>NZ_CP050700.1:0-465000 GCF_010646885.2 Desulfopila sp. IMCC35008
ATGATATGGGAGAAGACGCAGGAACGATTAAAGGATGCTCTTTCGAGCTCTGTTTATAATCTTTGGATAGAGCCTTTGGAGTGTCTTGAGGTGAGGGATGATGCAATCTTACTGAAGAGTCCGGACAGGTATTTCAGTGCCTATATCAACCAGCACTATCTTTCAAGCATTGAAGAGATGGTTGAGCAGACAGGCGAAATGAAAAGGCGGGTTCTTCTGTTTGAGGGTGAAAGCAAGCCGGTGACGGTCGGTGCTGCAAAAGGGCAGCTGCGGCTGCCCAATATTCCGGAAAATAATTCAACCCTGAGAACGCTGCATCCTCGCTACACCTTTGATCAATATATGGTGGGCGAGTCGAACATCCTGGCGGAATCAGCCTGCCGATCGATGTCCATGCTTGATGACAGTATTGGTCCTTGTCTCTATATCAATAGTGACACGGGTCTTGGCAAGAGCCACTTAACCCATGCCGTGGCTCATAAGGTGTTTGCTGAATCACCCATGACTCGGTTGAGGTACGTGACTGCCCAGCAGTTTGCCTCGGAGATGGTCAGGAATATACAGTCCAGGACCATGGATGCCTTTAAAAGTAAATATCACGATCAATGTGATATGCTCATGGTTGAAGATATTCACACCTTAAAAGGGAAGAAGAAGACCCAGGAGGAGTTGAATGAACTGCTCGATGCCCTTATCAAGACAGGTAAACAGGTTATAGTAACCTCAAATAGGGCACCCCGGGAGCTGGATGGTATTGATGAAGAATTCCG
Organism: Desulfopila sp. IMCC35008; assembly: GCF_010646885.2. Classification (GTDB taxonomy): domain Bacteria; phylum Desulfobacterota; class Desulfobulbia; order Desulfobulbales; family Desulfocapsaceae; genus Desulfopila. The sequence continues at coordinate 771 of NZ_CP050700.1, forward strand.
GTCTCGTATGTCTTCAGGTTTAATCACCTCGATTAAGGCCCCGGATATCTCCACCCGACAACGCATCGTTATCAATAAGGCCAGTCAGCACAATCTGGCGCTTGATTCTGATTATTCGGAATTCCTGGCTCAGCATATTCGTGGAGATGTCAGGCAGGTCGAGTCTGCAATTGTGGCGATACGGGCTAAGTCACGACTGACAGACGGCTATATCGATATAGATATGATCCGTGAGGTAGTGGCCGATGTGGTTGGCGTTGGTAAGGCTATGACGGTTGAGATGATCAGTGAACTGATTGCCAAGCAGTTTCAGGTTTCAATGAAGGAGCTGCAATCCAAGTCACGTAAGAAAAGATTTACCTTTCCCCGTCAGGTTGCCATGTATCTGTGCCGTAAGCATACAGAAGATTCTTTGGCTGATATCGGCAGGGCCTTTAATCGAGACCACTCCACGGTTCTTCACTCCATCAAGAAAGTGACGAACCTGGCTGTTCGCGACACCTCTGTGAATGCCCAGGTCGAATTGCTCAGTGGGAAGATTAAAAGCCTGTAGCTGTTTAAATTGTTGCACAAAAAAAGGGCCGGATGACACTTCATCCGGCCCTTTTTGTTTTGTGATAGTCATGGAGCTCAATTAAAAATATACTTTTTTTACCTCTGTCTCAATGCTTCCGCTTGTCCGTGATTCTTTTACTGCCCTGGCAACCCGGGTGGCTGTTTTCATCATGTCATTGAGGCCGATTCCTTCCCAGCCGAAACCGCAGATATGCAGTCCCTCCATCTCCTGCATCAGCTTGTCCCGCCATGCGAGCAGTGAGGTATACCCTTTTTCAAGTTGGGGTATGGGGCTGTCTGCCCGGTAATATTTTGTGTAGAGTGGTTCATCGGTAATGCCTAAAATTTCCTTCACCTCGGTGCGTGCCCGCTTGATGATCTCTTCCTCGTCGAGCTCAAGCCGTTCCGGATGCCTTCTCCCTCCTATGAGGGTTTCAAAAACAATATGCCCATCTGGTGCCCGGCCTGGAAACATGTTGGAGGTGAAAAGGGAACCGAGGGTAAATGTCTTTTCGGATTCCGGTATAAGGAAGCCAAATCCGGGCGGCAGACTATTACCCGGGCCAAAACCGAACACAGCGGTGCTGATCCAGGCACCTGGTGTTGATGTGAGCGGTGCGTCACCCGAGATATTACGTAAAAGTTTAAGCGCGGTGTTTACAGGAACCGCCAGGACCAGATTATCTGCTTCATACAGGCCAGTACCCGTCTGTACCTGCCAGCCCTCTTCTGTTCTTGATATGGACGTAGCCGGACAGCCAAGCAAAAGTTCCTCTCCCAACTGAAGACTTTCTGCCAGTCGTTCAGGCAGTCTTTGCATGCCGTCCGGAAAGCTTGTCATGGCGGGCATGCCGATTTTTTTATTCTTGCCGTTTTTCTTTCTGGCGGCCGCCATCTTTTTGAACACACCTTTAATTACGGAACCGTGTTCCTTTTCAAGTTTACGGACGCCCGGCATCACCGCATCAATAGAGAGCCTGTCATAATCTCCTGCATAGGTGCCGGTGAAAACTGCATCGACATAAGGCAGCAAGGCGGAGCCGAATCGATGGGCCGCCCATTTGGCAACAGTTGGTTCCCCCTCAAGAGGGGGTTGCCAGGCCTCTGCCAGTACCCTGAATTTGTCTTTCCAGGAAATGAGTGGGGCCATGGATATTTTAAGCGGTGTTTGAGGGATGCACTGGAGTTTTTTGCGCAGATAGACATAGCGGACAAAATCAATAAGGGGTGCCTGGACCACCTCTTTATCAAGGCCTGTCTCACGTAACAGGTCCTTGCTCTCCGTGCAATTGTCTAGAAATCCGTGAGGGCCGATTTCAGAGATATAACCATCTTCTTTATGGGTGCGTATTACACCGCCGGTGCGGTCGCTTTTTTCAAGGAGTAAAAGTTTATGATCGGGATTGTCGAGGCGCAGTTTATGAGCGACGGTGAGGCCGGTAAGGCCGCCGCCAATAATAATGGTATTTCGTCGTTTCATGAAATTTAGTGAAGTGTTGCCTGAAGGGTAGATTGAATATAGGTTATTTCGACCCAGCCGCCCTGTATGAGCGCTCCGGGATTAACAATGTGTGTTTTGCCGATGTGGTCTTCACCTCTTGCTTCGTGTATGTGGCCGGTGATGCACACATCAGGTTGATGTTGTTCTATGTAGCTCCTGACGGCGCTTGAACCGACATGCTTACCGTTTCGCAACATATCCACCTTGGTGTTGTAAGGTGGTACATGGGAGATCAGAATAACCGGAATCCCTGACCTTGCGTCCGGCAGGGTCAAGGATATGAAATCCTGCCCCTCTTGATGAGCGTCAGTCAGTACATCGGTCAGCTCATTTTCGGAAAACTCCGCCGGGGTGCCAAAAGGTGTGTGGTTTGAGCCTCCGGCACCAAGCAGACATATTTTCCTTTCCAGCAGCCTGGCCTGGCGGTGGAGGTTCAGACCGAGACCTTCAAGGTAGTCATTAATTTCAAAGTTATCAAGATTGCCGATCAGTGCCAGCAGGTTTCGGTTGTATCCAAGCAGGTCATCCAGGACTCTTTTGGCATCCTTTTGTTTCCCGTAATTGGTGAGGTCACCGGTGGCTATCATCAGGTCCGCAGATTCAACATCAGGAATACCCGCAACCATGTGGGTGGCCATGTGGATGTCACCGAAGGCTATGATTCTCATAAAGGAATCCTCCATGAAATTGACCGGAAACAGTCGCGATACAGCAAGGTGGAAGCATCTCTTGACACTTTGTGTTCCATGGTTAACATTTTCGCCGACTTTTAGAGAAAATGCAATGGAAAGCATCGTTCGCGCGCCATTGCCGATCGTAGTGAAAATCATGTTGAGGTGAAGAGAATGAGTGACAAGACAAAAACCTATGAGTTTCAGGCTGAAACGAAGAAACTTCTCGATATCGTAATTAACTCCCTTTATACCGAAAGGGACGTGTTCATCCGTGAATTGATATCCAACAGTGCTGATGCACTGGAGAAGTTCAGGCATGAGAGCCTGACATCCGAGGATGTATTCGATGATCATGTGCCTCTTGAGATCACCATTGATCTCGACGAAGAAAAACATTTACTGACCATAACCGATACCGGAATCGGTATGACTCGAGACGAGCTCGAGCATAATCTGGGTACCATTGCCCATTCCGGTTCCAACACCTTTTTGACGGAACTTGCCGAGGCGGTACAAAAAGATGTTAATCTGATCGGCCAGTTCGGTGTGGGTTTTTATGCAGCTTTTATGGCCGGTAAGAGTGTAAGGGTGCAAAGTCGATCATGGGATGGCAGTGAGGGGCACGAGTGGCTTTCTGACGGGTCCGGTTCCTTTAGCATTACAGAGCTGGAAGGGCTGAGGCGGGGGACGAAAATAATCGTGGAACTTAAAGATGACGCCCAGGAATATGCCCAGAAGTTTAAGGTCGAGTCTGTCGTCAAACGCTACTCCTCCTTTGTGCCATTCCCGATCAAGCTGGAAGGGGAAACCGTCAACACCGTACAAGCTTTGTGGACCCGGAACCGCTCGGAGATCAGTGAGGATGAATATACCGAGTTTTATAAATTTGTCGGAAATGCCGTGGATGAACCGGTCTATCGGTTGCATTTCACTGCCGACGCCCCACTCATGATTAATGCGTTGCTTTTTGCGCCAAAAGAGAATTTTGAGGTGCTCGGCTTCGGTAAGATGGATCCGGGTGTCAACCTCTACTGTCAACGTATCCTTATCGATCAGCACTCCAAGAATATTCTGCCGGAATGGTTGCGATTCCTGAAAGGCGTGGTCGATAGTGAGGACCTGCCTCTTAATATTTCCAGACAGGCGCTTCAGGATAATGCACTGGTTGCCAAGCTGCGTAAGGTGGTCACCAAGAGGTTTTTGAAATATCTTGATGAAGAGGCTAAAAAAGATGAAGAGAAGTATCTCGAGTTCTGGTCTACCTTTGGCATCTTTATAAAAGAGGGTGCTACCAGCGATTACGAATACCAGAAGGAGCTTGGTAAGCTGCTCCGGTTTGAATCATCCAAGTCGGATAAGGGGAAACCAGTTTCTCTCGCCGATTACGTGCTGCGCATGAATCCGGATCAGGAGGAGATTTATTATATTAACGGTCCAAGCCGTGCTGCCATAGAGGCGGGTCCTTATGTGGAGATGTTCAGGAAAAAGGATATCGAGATTATCTACACACTGGAGCCTATCGACGATTTTGTTCTCAGTCATCTGGCAGAGTTCGACGGCAAGAAACTGGTTTCTGCCGACAGGGCTGATCTTTCTATTCCGGAAAGCGGTGGAGGAAAGGATGAGGATACAGATGACAAAGAAGAGCAGAAGCTTGAAGACGAAGCGGCTGATTCTCTTGTCAGCTGGCTTAAGGAGACCCTGAAAGACCAGGTCGCTGATGTCATTGTGTCCAAGAGGCTGGTTGATGCCCCGGCCATGATCGTCAATCCCGACGGCTATATGACTTCTTCCATGGAACGCGTACTTGCCGCCAGTCGTGCTGAAAAAGGTCTTGGCCTTGACGGGGGATCCAGGAAAAATCTTGAAATTAACCCGAAAAACCCGATCATTAAACGGCTTGCAGAACTGCAGAAGGAAGATACGGATTTTGCCTCCGACGTGGCGCTGCAGATCTACGACAATGCCATGATTCAGGCCGGTCTTGTAGTCGATCCCCTGGTAATGGTGGAGAGGAATTACAAGATTTTAAACAGGGCAATCGGAGACTGATTTTCATTTTACGTAGAATTCTGAGGATCGGGGTACTGGGTAACGGGTTTATACGTTGCACGATACCCCGGTCTTTGTTTATATAGAACTTCCGCCGTCCGAAGCTGTCCTGAAATGAAAGCCTGCCTGGATAAAGTGTTTTTGGGGGAACAACAGAGCTGCTGAATGTTTGTTACTCTTGTTGAGATGGAGAAGAAAATGAGTCCGGTAAAACGATATGTGGTTCTGTTGATTACGACAGTATTTTTACTATCCGGTTGTTACTCAACACCGGTTCGTCATCTTGCCTCGGATGCGGGGTTGATTAAAGTCGGCACATCAGACAGGGAGGAAGTGCTCACCTATCTGGGAGAGCCTGACGAGCAGGAAGTGCTTGCCGAAGGTGTTGAGAAATGGGTGTACCGGGAGTATGAAAGTTCTGCCCTTAAGAGTACGCCTGTTGTCGGCAGGTATTTCGGGCCAAAAAATTATGGTACGGTGACAGTAATACTAAAAGATAATATTGCTGTTAAATGTGTTTACGGGGCCTATGACCATGGTGAGTTGGATTGGGCTGATGATTTCGATTGGCAAGAGACCGCACAGTGAGCGACAGGTATTCCACTATTCGTGAAAAGATGGTCCATGAGCAGATTGTTGCCCGTGGTGTAAGTGACCAACGTACACTTGAGGCGATGGCCACTGTGCCAAGGCACCTCTTTGTCGATGATGCCATGAGGGCGCGGGCCTATGGGGATTATCCTCTTCCTATCGCGGCGGGACAGACCATCTCGCAACCGTATATCGTTGCCTCAATGACCGAGGCCCTGCAGCTGAAGGGCAGTGAGCGGGTGCTTGAGATTGGTACCGGCTCGGGATATCAGGCTGCGGTACTGTCGCGCCTCTGTGAGCAGGTTTATACCATTGAACGCATTAATACGCTACTGGCATCGGCCAGGAAGGTCTTTGATGCACTCCGCTACTTTAACATAGTGGCCAAGCTTGATGACGGTACCATGGGATGGCCTGAAAATGCGCCCTATGATGCGATTATCGTAACAGCAGGCGGTCCTGAAATTCCTCAGCCTCTGATCGACCAGTTGGCTGATCCGGGACGTTTGATCATCCCGGTCGGGGACCAGCAGATACAGGAACTTCAGTTACTCACCAAGTCTGAAGGTGAGGTCCGTGTTGAAGTGCTTAGCAGTGTCCGTTTTGTCGATCTGATTGGACAACATGGGTGGTCGGGCTGAGATTTTTTGTCCAGTTTTTCCTTTCTGTGTTACTGATTCCAGCTTGAACATAGTCATGTTGTCCTGACTTATACTTTGGAATAATTCTTCATTTCCCTTGATTTCATTTTCTTCGAGCTGTTCCTGGGGTCATCATGGTGCGGCATGTTGTTAGGCTTTTCCTAATTTTATCTTGTATTTGGCAGGCAATCACAGTAAATTTATCTCTTGTTTTTAATGGATTCGTTCTATTCGTTTGGCCTTTTCACTCGGACCGGAACTGACTCCTATCAAGGCGATGGATTTGTATTTTACCTTCGTGTTCAAGAAGTCCGTTGCATGACGGATGGTGGTGAAATGAGGGAGTATATGGAAGAATTATTGAAAAAAAGACGGACCCTGCAGGAGACCATGAACTTCATGGCCGCACTTTCTGCCGGCATTGAACCTATTCTGGGACGTGGTGCGAACAGTATGACCATGTCTGCCGGACGTAATCTGGGCCGGAAATTTTCTGAAAATGCCGCACATACAGACGATTTACTGGTGGCAATTGATGAGGTGCGAAAGGTACTTGAGGCGAACAACTGCCTCTGGGGGTTTGAACCTTTTAAGCCGGAAGGACAGACTGAGTTTGTCACCCTGAACGACAAGGGGAACTCCCAGGTGCTCCTCGTCTTCCGGGACTGCATGATCCGCCAGGCACTATTTCGTTTTGGTCATCCGCAGCAGGGGTCTTTGTGTAACATGATGTATGGATTTTTTGCCGGTGCTCTTGAGACGATCATGGGCAAGAAGACAACTCTTGAGATCGGGCATGCCGGGGAAAATGCCTGTCTGAAAGTACTGACGGTGGAAGCATAACACGACTGAGGAAATAGAATGAGTTCAGAAAAGATACGGTTGAATACGGAGTGGTTATGCGATTGCGGTGGTTGTCATGTGGTTCTTGTCGACCTGCATGAAAAGATTATGAACCTGTTTGAATCGGTTCAGATCCAAAAATGCCCTGTTCTCACCGACGTTAAAGATTATCCCGAGGCGGAGTTAGGGATTCTGACCGGTTCCATCCGCACCGAGCACGATCGGCACGCCGCCATCGAGATGCGTAAAAAGTGCAAGACCATTATTGCCTTTGGTACCTGTGCTGTCTATGGTGGCTTGCACGGTGCCGGGCTGGCCCACACCAAAGAAGAGATAATGGACCATGTCTATAAGAAGAGCCCGACTACGAAAACAGACTTTATCCCGTCAGCGGAAGTTGATAACCTGGAAAAAACGGTGACACCTATTGATGAAGTGATAGATGTGGATCTTTATCTGCCCGGTTGTCCGCCGCACCCCCATTTCGTGTTTGAGGGATTGAGTGCATTAATAAACGGTAAGGAACCAAGGGTTAATCAAGAGACAGTCTGTGGCGGCTGCAGCAGGACCATGGTGAAGACTGATGTGGCCGATATCAAGGGGAGTCATGAAGGAATGCCGGAAGATGATATCTGTTTTCTGAGCCAGGGCTATATTTGTCTTGGTTCGGTAACTCTCGATCGGTGCCTCTCTCCTTGTCCGAATCATGGTGTAATGTGTACCGGCTGTGCCGGGCCGACCATGCAGATCCTGACAGAACCGACACGAGATCTCCGCACCGAGGTGAGTGACAGGATGTCGCGCTTGACAAAGATTCCTGCGGAAACAATTATCACCCACATTGAAAAGTCCGCAAAAACCCACTACGCCTATGCCATGGCGACCAAGATGATCGGCAATAAACCCACCTTCCTGATCCGGAAGTGGATAGCAGATGTGGAGGCAGCATAATGTCGAAGACAATTAAAATTGATCCGGTTACCAGGATCGAGGGCCATGCCCGGATTCTCCTGGATTGTGACGATGCCGGCAGGGTCGATGAGGCTTTTTTCTGCGTGAATGAATTGCGTGGTTTTGAGCGGATTCTGGTTGGGATGGAGGCGGCAACCCTGCCACAGGTGACGGCACGGATTTGTGGTGTGTGCCCGACGGCCCATCATCTTGCAGCAGCCAAGGCACTTGACAATGCTGCCGGGGTGGAGCCGCCGGAGGCGGCTAAACTGCTTCGCGAGTTTATGTATATGGGGCACGTGATCCACTCTCATGCTTTGTCTCTTTTCATACTTGCAGGCCCGGACCTGGTGTTTGGTCTCAAGGGGCAGGCCGCAAAGCAGAATGTGGTTGGTATGGTGGAAGCGGAACCTGAGCTGACCAAAAAAGGCTTACGACTCAGAAGCCTTGGCCAGAAGATCAACGAGGCGATCGGCGGGCGGGGAATTCATCCGGTGACGGCGGTTGCGGGCGGGATCTCCTTTAGGCTGAATGATGGCCAGTTTCAACGGTTGCAGGAACTGACCGCAGAGGCAGTTGCTTTATCGAGCGAGCTAAGTGGACGTATCAAAAAGATGCTGCTTGATTTTTTTGATAACAACCCGACACTGCTCGATAATTTGAATATGCCCACCTGGTACATGGGCACGGTAAAGGGCGGTAAGCTCAACTTCTATGATGGAGAACTGCGGGTTGTTGATGGTGCCGGTAGTATCCAGTGTGGCTTTAGTGCGCCATCGTATAAAGAGTATATTCATGAGCGGGCGGTAGCCAATTCCTATGCCAAGGAAGTTTTTATCAACCATGGTGGTGGTGAACATATGTACCGTGTTTCCACGCTCGCCAGGATGAATGTTGTCGAAGGCATGGAGACACCCCTGGCCCAGGCGGAGTTTGAAGAGTTCAGGAAAAATTTTGGACATCCTTGTCACAACTCCATCCTCCAGATGTATGCCAAGATGATCGAACTCATCTATGCCTGTGAAAAGGCTAATATGATCATTAACAATCCGGCTCTTAAGGGTGAAACCAGGGTCCCGGCAACGTTTAACGGTTCACGTGGTGTGGCTCATGTGGAGGCACCCCGCGGCACCTTGATCCATGATTATGAGATTGATGAGAAGGGCATTGTTCGCGCGGCAAACATGATTATTGCCACTCAGCAGAATACAGCGGCTATCAACAAGTCGATCAAGGAAGGGGCCAACGCCCTGCTCGAAAAGGGCGAAGACGAAGAGACAATGCTGAACGGCCTGGAATTTGTAGTACGTTGCTACGATCCGTGCCTGGCTTGCTCGACCCACGCTATAGGCCGCATGGACCTAGAGGTGGAGATCAGGAACCGTAGTGAACTGGTGAAGAAGATACGGAGGTGCAGCTGATGCTTGAGATGGTCATTCATGAAAAAGCGTGCAGGGGATGCAAATTATGTCTCGATGTTTGTCCGACTGATTGTTTTTCCTTCAGTGACGAGACCCAAAAAGCGGTGGTGACGGCTCTTGGTAACTGTATCGCCTGTCTCAGCTGCGATTATATTTGTCCCTCCGGGGCGATTACCCACACCAACCATCATGAAGTAAAGAATTTTTACCGCAATATACATTTCAGCCAGCGGATGGAGAAATTTCTATGATTGGAACAAACGAGCTGAGCCTCGATAAAGAGGATTACGACAAGGCGTTTACGGAGGTCTCCTTCCTGCTTGATATGTTTGTCGACACCATTGAAACCTTTGTCGGCAAGTCGACTCCATCACTTGCGGTTGCCGCGGGTAGAAAAATGGCCAGTAACCTTCCAGCCCACATGACTGAGCAGACACCGGAAGCGGCTCTTGAGGAGTTCGTACGTATTTTCAGGATTCAGCAGATGGCGATTGAAGGTCATTTTGAGAATGGCCAGGCGGTTATCAATATTGACCACTGCCCGATCCGTTCCGTATGTCTGCAGCGTGATATGGAGATAGACAGTCAGATCTGCCAGATGTTCCACTACTATGTTGCCGGAATCCTGGCTGAGCTGGCCGGCTGTCCCGCACGGCCCAAGACAATAACTGTCGGCGAAAGGTGTACATTCAACATGGCTTTCAGTGGTGTCCGGAGATAGTGTGGACACCCTTATAATATGTATCGGCAATGCCTTGGCGGCTGACGACGGGGCGGGCGCCGATGTCTTCGAGGAACTGAAACGAGCCGGGTTGCCTGAGGGAGCCCGGCTGTGTTTTTTAGGCCTCGGCGGTCTCGACCTGCTTGATGAATTGGCTGGTGAGGATCAGCTGATAGTGGTGGATGCGGTCCAACTTGGAGGGCCTGTGGGAACGGTCCATGTCCTGGACTGGCATGCGATTCCAGTGATGGGCCCTCGCCCGGTAAGCGGGCACGGGATCGGTGTGCGTGAAGCAATAGAGGTCGGCCGCAGATTATACCCCGAACGGGTACCCGGACATATCGTACTGGTCGGTATTGAGGGTGCGGTTTTCGATCAGCTGGGAATTCCATTGAGTGACGAAGTCCGGCAAGCTGTACCCCGGGCCGTCAATACGATCATCAAACTGGTTTCAAACTCTGCGGGGGATGAGGATCAGTCCTGATGTTCACCAAAGATTTCAGCCAGCTTATGCGGCACCGTTTCGGCAGTATTTCAGGAGTAGATATAACAGGCCATGGCCTGCTATATCTACTGTCAAAAAATTTGAACTCGGAACTGTCTGAGCTGATGAGAAATCTGGGCTAAGATTCCCTGGTGAAAATCCACTCGGTATCTGTTGTCAATTCTTCATTGAAACGATAGCCTGCCCCGGTAAATGTCTTGAGCTGGCTGGCTTCTGAGAAGCACTCCGTAATCATATAATCAATTATCATCCCCCGAGCCCTTTTTGAGTGGATGGGAATGGTCTTGTAACCATCTCCCTTTTTTTCCTTGAAGGTGATGGTCAGAAAAGCTGGATGCAGCTCTTTTGGGCGGATACTTTTTGAGTATTCTGCAGAAGCGAGGTTGATAAGGGTGTCGTAGCCTTTTTTTCCGCAGATGTCGTTTATGGCATTTGTCAGGGAGTTGCCCCAGAAGTCATAGAGATTTTTTCCGCTATCGGTTTCAAGTTTTGTTGCCATCTCAAGGCGATACGGTTGCATCAGGTCGAGCGGACGCAGTATGCCGTAAAGCCCGGAGAGGATGCAGAGATGATCCTGGCCATGTTGAAGTTGTTCGGTGGAGTATTCTGCCGGGCGAAGGGCATCATAACTATCGCCCTGAAAGGTGAAAAGCGCCTGGGTGCTGTTTTCACGGGTGAACGGGAACTGAAAACTCTTTATCCTGCCGGCTGTGAGCTGACCCAGTTTCTCACTCATCTTCATAAGACGGCAGAGGTCTTCCAGGCTCAATTTACCAAGGTAGCGGTTGAGGTGCGCACACTCTCTGGAAAAGAGCGGTTCTGTGAATGGGGCGTCGTTTTGGATGGGCTTTTGGGTCTTGGACGGAGCGACGATTAGAAGCATGGAAAACAATCCTGTTATTATGATTAAAAGTAATTGCGGGAACTTCAATTTATACTATTTTGGTACCAGATTCAAACAGGTGCGAATTGTTCATGCTAAAGAGATGAGGGGTAGCCATCAGAAACTGAGGAGAAAAGCTATGAGTGAGGAAACCGGCGGTAAGGCAGAAATAGAAACCTTTATCGGCCAGTGGGATGACGAGAGCGGGATGCGTGAATGCTTTATTGCCCTTTATGATACGGTACGCGACATCAAGGATGTCGAGCTTAGCCTGGTTGCCAGGCCCGGAGTCAGCTTCTCACTGAGGCCTAAACATCTTAGACAGCAGGATCGTAATCTTTTCGGGATGATAGATGTGATTGATGATAATCCTGAGGAACGCTGGCTATCGGTATGTTTTTATGAAGATATGATTGAAGACCCGGATGGTCTCGGTGAGGTAATCCCCGGCGGCTTGGCAGGCGCTGACGGGTACTGTTTTGATATGTATGAAGCGGATAAAAGTCTTACTGCCTATATTGGTCAACGCCTTCGAGAAGCATACGTCAAGGCAGGCGAGTAACTGATCCTTTAAGAAAAGAGATACTATAATGCAATCCCCAGGCAGAGAAAGGTGTGAAGAAGAGTTGCAGAACCGGACCCCGGCCAGAGCCGCAAAACAAGAAAACAGGACAAAACTGTTTGCTTTTGTAGTGGCTCTGCTGCTGGTAGCTGCGCAGCCTTTTTCCGGTGTTGTAGATAGTTACGCTGAGGATGCCGGTGACCAGGGGACATCGGGTGGTGATGGCAGCAGTTCTGGGGAAGACAGCAGCGAGAGTGGGGATGAGTCCGGCGATGGTGTTGCTGAGGGTGGCGAAACGGGCAGTGAAGAGGAAGCCTCCGACGAGGAGGAGGCAGAAGAAGACCCTGCTGGCGAAGATGAAGCAGAGGATGAAGATCCGGAAGAGGAAGATGACGGTTCAGACGACGCGGATGATGGCGATGAGGCGGAAGACGACAGCGACCATATCGATGACAGCGACTTAAATGATGATGATGCGTCTGTTCTTTCCGGAAACCTTCGGTTTGCCCTGGACGGGATGTTCGGTTCGCAACTGAACAGGGAAGGGGGGCACGTCCCTTCAACTGTGAGTCGAGCTGCCTTGAGACGTGTCGGGCACATTGGTACCATGGTGAACTTTCAGAATTGGGAGCCGCGTCTTCTTGGTCAATGGCAATCGTTTCCCATCCCCTCTGCTGCTCGGGAAACTGAAGTTGAAACGATTGTGGCTCTGGATATTACCTTGCCGCCTGAACCGGTTCCGACCTACCGGGCCGGAGATACCTATGTCTATTCCAACGGTACATGGGAGCGGGTTGTGGCAACGGATGGTAGCAGTATCCAGTGGGTAAATTACAAAGGGAATATGTCACGAGGGCCCTCAGATTTCACCTATAAGAGAACGCATTGGCAGACCTCCACCCGGCGCGGATTCAGGTCTTTTAAAAATACTGAATACCTGTTTTCAAAATCCAGGTCCGGTTTGTGGCCGCTTGCAGTTGGCAATTCGACCAGCTTTGATGAGGTTGGGACGTGGACCGGACGCGATGGTATCGTGAATCAGTATGATTCATTCTGGCGGTGTGGAGTTGAGGGGAAGGAAAGGTCAATGGCCGCAGTTGGTGAATTTGATACCTGGACCATTGCCTGCAGCAGGTATCGGGATTCCATCTCCTACCCCAAGTCACCGGCTCGCGAGTACCGTACTTACCAGTATGCTCCAGCCTTGTCACACTGGATTGTTGAGGAAAGAGACAACAGGGGAAGTAGACCTGATACCAGAAAAGAACTGGTGGCGGTAATGCCGGACCTGCTTTTGTTTACCGGCGACGATAAAGACGTGTTCCAGCTACAGGAGCAGTTCCAGCAGGTTCTGGAAAATCATGCCAGCGGCCAGAGTGATATCTGGATTACCCGGTCCGGCAAGGCATCGTCTACCCTGACACCTCTTGCCACCTATGTCCGGGAAGATGGCATCTATTGCCGTCAATATCTCCAGTATATTGAAAACAGGGAGTTCAGTAATACCTATGCAGGAATGGCCTGCAGGGGTGAGAAGGGACTGTGGAAGGTTTTGAGACGATGAGTCCTTTAGATTTTTGCAGGGTGTTGATAAATCGTAGCCCGTATGAGGCGAAAGGCCGTTGATCTCATGGTGGAACAATCCCGGATATTAGGTGGTACAGACCGACAGATCCCTTTTGCTGAGGCAATGGCTACACAGTCGGTCATAATCGATGTGCGTTCGGCCAAGGAACACAAAGAGGGAGCACCGCCGGGCAGTATCAATATCCCTCTGTTTGATGATGATGAACGAAAACTCGTTGGTACCATTTATCGGCATGGGGGACCAAAACAAGCTGCTGACACCGGTTTTGAACTGGTTCAGTCGAAGCTCGATGAGTTTATTACCCTCTTTGAACCGTATCGGCAGAGTGACATCGGAGTCTTTTGTGCCAGGGGAGGTATGCGTTCACGCTCGGTGGTCAATCTTCTCAATGATTACGGTTTCACTGCCTGGCAGCTGCAGGGGGGATATAAGGAGTATCGGCACCTTCTGTTGGAGAAACTGGATGAATTCAGGCCCGGCCTGATCGTGCTCCACGGCCTGACCGGGACGGGGAAAACCCGGATTTTGCAAAGACTTGACCACGCCATCGATCTTGAAGGGTTGGCCCGTCACCGCAGTTCCCTGTTTGGGGCTCTCGGTCTCAAGCCACGCAGTCAGAAGAATTTCGACGCTCATCTCTATGATCTCATTCATACGCTGACCCAGGAACCATACTTCATTGAAGGGGAAAGCAGAAAACTCGGGAATATCTATTTGCCGGCGGGACTTGCCGGAGCAATGCAGCGTGGTCATCTTGTACTGATAACGGCGCCCCTTGAAAAACGTATTGACCGGATCGTTGATGACTATCCTGTTGACAATGAAAAGAAGGAACAGAAGATCATCGCTATTCTGAAAAAGCTGATTCCCCGGCTCGGCCATTTACGGGTGAATGAAATGTGCGGCATGGTTAAGAAACGGGAATTACGTGAGTTGGTGCGAATCCTTTTTCTCGAGTATTACGACAAACGTTACAGCAACAGTATGAGCGATTATCGTTACGAAGTGACGATAGATGCGGACAGCATTGATGAGGCGGCTGAAGAGCTCACCAGGTTCAGGCAAACTATTTTACAGGGACGGTGAATGCTGGAAGATGCATAATCGGTGTGTAAGCTGATACCGCCGAGATTATCTTTACCAGCTTGTTCTTATCGTAGAAATTATTTCTCTTAGGTAAACGTATGAAAAAAATACAACGTCATATGAAGATAGTTACACAATTGCTTACAGTACTTTTATTGATGAGCTTTCATGCATCCGGGATGGTTCAGGCAGCGGAAAACGAGAAGGATATGCTTAGGCTTGCCCTGCTGCCTATTCCGGATGTGTTGCCTGTTTATGTGGCCCAGGAAAAGGGCTATTTCAAGGAGGCAGGTATCGTTGTTGAACCGCTGCCGGTTGGCAGTGCAGTGGAGCGTGATCAACTGATGCAGGCCGGCAGGATAGACGGCATGATCAACGAGGTGTCCGGTGCCGCCCTTTTCAACAGGCAATCTCCTCAAATGCAGATCATCTCATATGCACGTATACCTGCCGAGAACGCCCCCCTCTTCCGGGTGCTTGCGGCCCCGGGTTCTAAGGTCAGTGAGGTAAAAGAACTGGCGCAGGTGCCCATCGGCGTCTCAAAAAACACAGTTATTGAATATATTACCGAACGGTTGTTGGAAAAAGGTGGTGTGCCGACTGCTGATATCGTAACCCGGTCTGTTCCTGTCCTGCCGGAGAGACTGCAGCTTTTGCTCGCCGGGCAGATACCGGCCGCTACCCTGCCAGATCCCTTGGGGTTTGCCGCTATTCAGGCTGGTGCCGTGGAGGTCGTAAGCGATCTTGAAGCCAAGGATCTCAGTGCCAGTGTTATTTCGTTTTCAATGCAGTCCATTTCAGAAAAAGAACAAACGGTCGCAAAGTTCATGGTAGCATGGGACAAGGCCGCCGCAGATCTCAATGCGGATCCGGAGTCTTTCAGGGCTCTGATGCTCAGTAAGATCCGTGTCCCCAAAAACGTCCGGCAAACATTTGCAATTCCTCCGATTCCAAGGGGGAAAACTGTTTCTCGTGATCAATGGGAGGATGCGGTGAAATGGTTGATTGCAAAGAAGATACTGAAAGAACCGGTCGCTTACGAAGACTCGGTTACCGATCGTTTCCTGATAAAATAGGGGCGGCACATCTTGTGATCAGGCTTGAAGGAATAAGCTATAGCTATGCGGAAGGCGGTGAACTGTTCAGTGATTTCTCCCTCCATATCGGACGTGGGGAGGCCTGGACGATCATCGGCCCATCCGGTTGTGGCAAGACCACACTACTCTCTCTGATCGCAGGCATGATCAGGCCGGTGGGCGGTCGCATTGTTATCGCGGGCGAGACGATTACCAGGGCCCGGCCGAGAACCGGCCTGGTCCTTCAGGACCACGGTTTGCTCCCGTGGGCCACGGTATTGCAGAATGCAAAGTTGGGCTTAAAGATCAGGGAGTATTACGGTCCCGATGGCGTGCATAGCCCCAAAGATATGGAAACGGACCGAACACGTCTTGAAAAGCGTGTTGACTATTGGTTGGAGTGGCTTGGTATTGCTGGATTCCGTGACAAATACCCCGCTGAACTATCCCGTGGACAAAGGCAGCGTGCCGCCATTGCCAGGACTTTGGTGCTGCAGCCCGACCTGTTGTTGATGGACGAGCCATTCTCAGCCCTCGATGCCCCAATACGTGAGGAGCTGCAGAAGGTCATGAACACCTTTCATGATGAATCGGGGCTTACATCCGTTACGGTTACCCACGATATTGAAGAGGCAGTTGTACTTGGGCAAAAGATCCTTGTTCTTGGTAACGGCAACAATCGTAACCCTGTTATTATTGACAATCATCTCTCCGGTTCAGTTGATAAAAGAAACGATTCGGAATTCCGGGACAGCTGTTCCCTCCTTCGCTCAAAACTTGCTGGCTGGAATACGGCGGATACGAACGGGGCCATGCTGACATGAAAAAAAGAGTGACTATAACTGGAACCCTGGTCGGGGTGGTGATGTTTTTTGCACTCTGGCAAATGGCGGCAATGCTGCTGAACAGGCCGATACTGCCTTCCCCCATTGTCGTTGTACCGCTTTTCTGCAGCGCCATTTTCGGAGAGCTGGGGCTTCATTTCCTGGCCAGCAGTGGTCGGGTACTTGCGGCTGTTTTCCTGGCAACGATAACGGCCGCCCCGCTTGGGCTGGCCCTGGGTCAGATGCCAAGGGTTGACAGGCTGGTCGCCCCATTGATCGCCATTATTTATCCCATTCCGAAGATCATTTTCCTGCCGGTTATCTACGTGCTGATGGGGATCTCCGATGTGTCGAAAATTACCCTTATCGCTATCATTATCTTTTTCCAAATCCTGGTGGTGGTTCGGGATGAAGCTGCAGGACTACGAAAGGAACTGATCCTTTCGGTTAAGTCGTTAGGAGCGGGACGCAGGGCTTTGTTTCGCTGGGTGTATCTGCCTGCATCACTTCCCGCAGTGTTGACAGCCCTTCGTGTATCGGTGGGAACGGCGGTCGCCGTCCTGTTTATCGCGGAACAGTCGCTGACCCAGTACGGCCTCGGTTATTATATCGTGGTGGAGACCTACCAAGTGTTGCTTTATCCGGAGATGTATACGGGAATCATGGGCATGGGATTGCTTGGTGTATCCCTCTATTTTGTTATATATTCGATTGAGCTAAAGGTCGGAAAACACTTGTATGTTGGATGAGAGGAGGAGTGCAGGCCTTGAGTGAAAAGAAGATTTCCAGTTTTCAGCTGTGGCTGATGGCCATACGTCCGAAGACCCTTCCTGCTGCTGCGGGACCTGTTCTTGTCGGAACGGCGGTTGCCCTGTTTGCTGGCGGCTTCAGGCTGTTCCCCGCCCTGGCTGCATTTCTGGTAGCCCTTTTGCTGCAGGTTGCCGTTAACCTGGCAAATGACTATTTTGACGCAAAGAATGAGATCGACTCTGAGAAAAGGCTCGGTCCGGTACGAGTTACCCAGTCCGGACTTATTCCGGCAGCGCATGTGAAGATGGGCATGGTCCTCTGCCTGGTTGTTGCAGGCCTAATCTTTTGTTATCTTGCTGTTGTCGGCGGGTGGTTGATGCTCCTTGTTGCCGTTGCTTCGGTTTGTGGTGCCCTGGCATATAGCGGCGGGCCGTATCCGCTCGCTTCCCATGGTCTTGGCGAGCTGTTTGTTTTTATATTTTTTGGTCCTGTGGCGGTCTGTTGTACCTACTATGTGCAGGCTGGCCGGTTTTCGTCTCTATCGCTGGTTGCTTCTTTTGTTCCGGGGCTGCTCATCACTGCAATCATGGTTATTAACAACCTCCGTGATATCCCTACTGATGCTCCATCGGGTAAAAACACCCTTGCAGTCAGGTTGGGCAGGAGGAATACTGTCTGGTTCTATAGGCTGCTCCTTCTGCTGTGGTACGCAGTTCCCCTCTATCTTCTGGCAGCCGGTGTCGGTGGCCCGATGCTACTGCTCTCCCTGATCAGTGGGCCAATGGCCTTTGTGTTGTTTCGTGAAGTCGAATCGGCTGTCGGAAGTGAACTCAACCAGACCTTGGCAAGAACTGCCCAGTTCTCCCTTTTTGCCAGCCTGCTTTTTTCAATTGGTTTAATTCTCTGAGCCTGCTGCCTTTGTATCGCTTCGTACAAAGAGGAACATGGTGATGAGCCCAGCGCCAACGGCAGTTGCAGCCAGCAGCAGTGTCGTTGTGTCTTGCGGCAGGATATTCGCGTTGGAATAGACGATGTGGTTGGTGATCTTTTCCACTCCACTCCCTTCCTTGATATAGAACTCGGGTATGACGTGGGCCTGCTTGAAGGGCCAGAGAGAGTAGAGTGAGCCGATGATAAGGCCTATCAGAAAGGCAATCATCCGATCATGGAACCGAGTAAAGGCGAATTGTATAATCCGTGCAAAACTGAGTAGGCCAAACGCGATTCCTGCTGCCATGCAACTGAGGAACAGCAGGTCGTCGAGTAGCAGGGCGCGGATATTGGCCACAGCAGAGATCACCGCAAAATACTGGTTTAAGAGGATGAGGACCAGAGAGCCGGAAATACCCGGGAGTACCATGGCTGATATGGCGAGAGTCCCGCAAAAGAAAATGTAGATATACTCGCCTGTGCTGTATTTCTCGATATAGGCGAACCGGGTGCCCTTCGTCTCATCCGTTTGCTGTAAGGTTTTTGTGGTTTGCTCCAGGTATTTTTGTTCGAGCAGCTGGGATTTGTTGAGAGCCTTGTCATAAGGATTTACTGCGGCGGTGACTCCTACGGTCAGTATTATGCCAATCAGGGCTGGGATGAACAGCGAAGCGCGTGGCGATTTGAGCATTCGCCAGGGAACGATGACGGAGAGAACTATAAGGCCGAAAAAATAGCCGTACGTGTAGGTGAAATAGTTGAGCAGCAGGAATTTCATCATTGAAGACATAGCCAGGATGCAGGTGAGGGTGCCCAGCAGCAGGACCGTCATGAAATGGTAGTCGTTCTCTTTGAGGTGGGAGAGCAGTTTTTTTCCCTTTGTTGCTGAAAACCCACTGGTAAACCAGTCAGATAGCAGGCGGAAAAGTTCCAATAAAGTCCTGATGCCAAGGCGGTTCAGAAAGGTGATTAACCGCTCGTACACGCCGAGTATAAGGGCAAATGTCCCACCTGAAACGCCGGGGATCAAGTTTGCCAGACCGATGAGGAAACCTGTAACAAAATCACGCAACCAATTCATGAAGTAAACCTTTCGTCAACTCGTCTGGCTCAGATGTTGGCCAGGCTGTTGTCGTCTTTTTGAGTGCCTTGTCACTCTTCGAAACTATGTGACAAGAAGCGTAGTGTAAAAAGACGGTACTATACCCGGTGAGGACTATCAGTAAAAGTTTTTTCGTTGAGGCCTTGTGGCGAGTGGTCTTGCGAAAAAGATATGCCAATCGGATGAAAATAGGGTACCTTGAAGGTATACTGGCAGGGCAAATCCTGCCTGGGACAGGGATGCAAGTTTGAACGTATTTCGCATTACCGGAGTGGTTGTTAACAATCTGCAAGGAGGATGTGAGGCGGTGAAACTGTTAATAGCGGAAGATGAGTATACCACCAGGTTGACAGTTCAGGTTGTTCTGGAGCAGTGGGGGTACCGTGTCGATAGTGTTGAAGACGGTACGGCTGGCTGGGAGATACTCCACAAGCCGGATGGGCCACAGATCGCAATCCTGGACTGGGAAATGCCCGGCATAGATGGGTTGGAACTCTGCCGCAAAGTAAAAACGTTGGAACGGCGAACACCGGTTTACGTGATCCTTTTGACAGGAAGGGATGCCCAGGTCGATATCCTGAAAGGGTTTGATGCAGGTGCCGATGATTATATTGTCAAGCCTTTTGATGAAAATGAACTGCGGGCGCGGGTAAGGGTGGCGGAAAGACTGGTCAGCATACAGGAAGAACTGGCGATCTCTAATGATGAGTTAAAAACTGTCCTCGATCATGTGGAGATGCTACAAGGCAATTTCCCGATCTGCAGTCGCTGCATGAAGATCGAAAATTACGACGGAAGCTGGAAAACCATAGAAGAATACGGAAAGGCACAGGACGATCCACGTTTTAGTTATACTATTTGTCCGGAATGCCTGGATTAGCAGTGGAGAAAAGGGTCCTGGAGTGTCGATAGATCGTGCAACATACAAAGACTATGTGCTCAAGCACCTTTACACTGCACTGAAGGAAAACCGATACCGTCCCGGTGACCGGCTGACTGAGAGTTATATAGCCGAAGAACTTGGCATAAGCAGGGCACCGATTCGTGAGGCCCTGGCAGAGCTTGTCAGTAGTGGCCTGCTCTTTCATAAACCACAGATCGGTACTTTTGTTGCTTCGATGTCTCCGCGGGAGATAATTGATAGTTATGAAACCCGAGGCGTTGCCGAGGGTTTTGCTGCCCGTGAGGCGATGGGGTTTATCGACGAGGAGATATTGAGTGAACTTGAGCGGATGGCGGAGCTGATGGGGCAGTATGCCGTTAAGAACATGCAGCACAGGCTCATTGATATCGGCCGTGATTTTCATGAAACGATTTACGGTAAATGTGATAACATTGCTGTTGTCCAGCTAACGGATAACCTTCGGTTGAAAATTGGGCTGCTCTTTTACCGGCATTGGGGTGAGGTATACAGCCCTGATGAGATCAGGAGCAGACATCTTGATATTGTAAATGTCTTGAGGCTGCAAGATCCCAATCGGGTAGAACAGGTGATCAGGGAGCATTATATTGAAACAGGGAGGAAGGTCGCTGCCATCTATAACTTGAATTCCTCCTGAGACTGTTCTTCTTCTTTTCTTAATCTACTGAAATCGATCAGGTATTTAAGGGCCATTCCATCGGCCACTTTCTCCATTACTGCCGGCACTTCCTCAGGTTTGAGGGTCTTTTCCAATAAAAGTTCCAGTTTTTTGCCGTGGGATCTGCAGAAGTCAACAGCCTCAACCATATGTGTCCGGCGCGGCCCATAGGTGCCGAATAAGGCTATCTCGTGGTAATGAAGGAGGTTGAGGGTGTCTGTGTCCAGGGTGTGCGTTTTTTGCAGACCGGAAAAAAAGCCGAGACGACCTCCCTTTCTCAACTGTTGGATGCAGTTTCTAAATGCCTGGATGGCGTCGCAGCAGTTGATGGCGATATCGAAGCCATTGTCGGTAACGTTTTTGACAGTGTCTATTCCGTTCACCATGCAGAACGGTGTGGTCTGCTTTCTTTTAAGCTCATTTTTTTCTACCACCGTAACTTTTACCTCTCTCGTGGAGCAGGCGAGTGCGGTTATCAGGCCGACTACTCCTCCACCGTGAATGACCACCCTTTCTCCTTTTTGCAGGTCAATCCGGTTGAGGCAGTTCAGTACGCAGGCGACTGGTTCAGCAAAACAGAGCAATCTTGCATCTTCCATATGGCCAGCAGGGATGAGGGATGAATCCGCAGCGTCTATATACGTGCTGAATCCGCCATCAGTGTGGAAACCTGTAATTTTCATACTGTCACAGAGATTATCCCGGCCCGAAAGGCATGCCTGGCACAGACCGCAGTTGTGACCAGGCCAGATGGTGAAAAGGTGGCCGGTGACAGGGTCCTGCGCTGCTATTTCATGACCGGGAACCCGGGGCAGGATAAGGTCTCTGTGCCCGCTTTTCCACATCTTTCCGTCAGTACGGCAGATGGCGCAGTAGAGAACCTCAAGCCTGCGAAATCCG
The DNA here is from genome assembly GCF_010646885.2 of Desulfopila sp. IMCC35008. GTDB lineage: Bacteria > Desulfobacterota > Desulfobulbia > Desulfobulbales > Desulfocapsaceae > Desulfopila. The sequence goes on from NZ_CP050700.1 coordinate 22,507, forward strand.
GCTGGCAGGGGCGGAAGTTCGCTAACAGAGACCAGGCGTAGTTGTTTTTCACCGACAAGTCGGAGTTGTCTGGCGTGTATCACGTTGGGAATGGCTCTTCGGTAATAATGAGTTTAACGATTCGTGCATTTGGCAGGCTTTCGCCCTGCAGGCGGAGCAGTTGCTGCCTGACATAGTCTGCCCGTTCTATCGGGAAAACACTCGCCTTGGCCATAGTGCAACGTTCTGTGTGGCTGTCTTGCAAACGGAAAAAGTCGTTGTCATCCCTTATCGCCAGAAGTTCTGTTTTGCCTGTCACTGTAAGACCTCTGTGGTGAGTCTTTGAAAATGGATTTTTCCTTCAGACGGGCTGCGGTTCTGACACTCCACCCATTTCTCGAGCTGGTCCAGTGCCTTACCTTTATCAATGATGTCGGCAGCAAGTTCGACACCTTCGGCTACGGTGGGTGTAAGCTCGCGTAGTTGAAAGATGAGGGCGCTGTTGAGCAGTACGGCATCCCTTGCTGCCCCGTTGCTCCTGCCAGCCAGAAGTGAGACCATATGGGAAACCCTTTGCTGAGGGTCCCGGGAAGGGAGGAGTCCTTCAGGGGGATGTTTTTGCAAACCACTGTCTTCAACTTCCAGGGAAAATTGGTGTAATTCACCGTTTTTCAACTGTACACAATGAGTCGTGCCGCAGACAGACGCCTCATCCATGCCTCTATCGCTGTTGTCGATGGCTCCGTAGACAACTATGCCGTTATGGTAGCCGATGGAGCGCATGACCCGGGCTACCGGCATGAGCAATTCCTTGCTGTAAACACCCCGTACCCCGTTCTTAGGCAGGGCAGGGTTGGCCAGAGAGGCGGCAATATTGAGTGGTGAGCCGAATCGAATCTGGGAGAGAATCCTGCCGAGAGCCATTGGGTGAACAGCAGGACTCATGCCGTTGAATAGACCTATACCACTTTTTTCGATTGAGTTGGCTACTGTTTCTACACCGCATTCCACATCAACGCCGAGCAGTTCCGCCATATCAACTGTTCCGCAACTGGAGGTGATGGCCCTTGCGCCATGGCGGGCAATTTTGACCCCGCCCGCTGCTGCGACAATAGAGGCGGCTGTGCTGATGTTAAAGGTCTTGAAACTGTCCATACCGGTGCCGCAATTATCCACAAGTTCCTCTTTGCAGGCAAGGTCAACCTTGCAGGTATCAAGTTCATATACAGCTTTCCAGCCACCGGCAACTTCCTCCTCGGTCTCCCCTTTGGCGGTAAGTGCTGCCAGAAAAGCACCCTGCTGCATCTCGGAAACCTCGTTCGCAAGCATCATATAAAAGGCCTGATACGCTTCTTCCCGGCCTAGATTATTCTTTTGTATCAGTTTAGTGATAGTCTGTCCGAAACGGGTATTGCTGTCCATAATCCTTTCCATATTGATAAAAAGGGTCGACAACAGGTGCTTTTCATAATGTGTCGACTTGTTATAAACGGGAAGAACAGGAAAAAAAAGATAGATCCGATGCTCCCCGTACCGTTACCATGCACTTCCTCTAGCCTCCGGAACCTCAGCGGAGAGAGCGCACTGCTTTTCGATACGAAGAACCTCCAGTGGTTAACTTCGGCAGCGATATGGGAAATATCGACAGAACAGGCAGGCTTTCTGACTCACGAAGTATTCTGCAGACAGCCACCTTCCCAGGGGGGACCCAGTGGTCAGCGTGAAAGCATCGACACGATAACTCGCGTCGGCCGTCGGCCTTCGTTAACAGCAATGACTGGCTTGTACCGGGTTCGCACCGGTTTTCCTCTTAGCATTTTCAAAAAATGCACCTGTCCTGTCTTTATACCTGCCTGGTGAGCATAGAGCAAGATTTTGGAACCGGGAAAAGAAAGAAAAATCTGAGTTCTTTACTTCCCCATATAAGGTGTACCCGGTCTTCAGGTAAAAAAAAATAGGTCAATCGGTGAACACTGGAAAAATGAGCGCGAGTATCGGAATAACTTGAAATCGTCTCTTTAAAGTCGTTAATAAGAGGTACTACATTTTTTTAACAGAGGGTGGAGTAATGCAAGATCATTCGGATACATTTAAAGTGATGGTCGCCAACCTGGAGCGGTTCAGGAGGGTTGATGTCCCAGACGGATATGGCATAAAGAAGGGGGATTGTGGCGATATTGTAGAGATATACCTGCGGATTGACGCAGATGTGGTAAAAGAGGTTTCTTTCCAGGTAGCCGGTTGTCTCAATACTTTTGCCTGTGCAAATGCTGTATCGTATCTGGCTGAGGGCAAGGAAGTCGGCGATTGTTGGCAGATCAGCCCTGAGTTGATTGTCGCCGTTCTTGAGTCACTGCCTGATGATCATCACCACTGCGCTGAACTTGCTGTGGGCACATTTTATCTTGCACTCAATAATTACAATCGAAAGCAATCGGTTCCTTCATAGGCTGGAGCGGGCAAGCGAGCGCGGCAAGTCTTGCTACGGTTCATTCTTCTGGTCCAGTGTCTGTCTGATTTTTTTGAGAAAATCGGCCATCTGGAACGGTTTGAAGAGAAATCCTTCCGCCCCGAGTTCTGTCGCTTGCTGGATCGATTCGGTGGGTGTGTACCCGCTGGCAACCAGCACCAGACAATTCGGATCAAGATGTTTGAGTTGTTGTATACACTTGAAGCCCCCCATTCCGGGCATATTCAGATCCATTATGATGATATCGATAGAATCACCTCTCTTCTTGTAAACCTCCAGCCCTTCTTCACCGCTTGAGGCTGGAAAAACGGTATAGCCGTAGTTGACCAGCATTTCGGTACCGATTTCACGAATTGTACTTTCATCGTCAACCAGTAATACCGTTTCTGTGCCACCTGTTATGGGAAGTTCATCCCTGTCGGTGACGGCGATTTGCTGTTGTTGTGGAATGGCCGGGAAATAGATACGAAAACAGGTTCCTTTTCTTTTTGTACTGGTGCATTCAATAAACCCTCCATGTCCCTGGACGATCCCATAAACGGACGATAAACCGAGTCCGGTTCCCTTGCCGGTTTCCTTGGTGGTGAAGAAAGGGTCGAAGATTCTTTTGATGGTCTCCGAATCCATGCCGATACCGGTATCGAAGACTTGAAGCAGGACGTTTTGGCCCTCCTTGGCTCCGAGATGTGCTGCGCAGAAGATGGGGTCAAGGGTAACGTTGGTGGTGGTGATTGATAGGGTTCCTCCTTCGGGCATGGCGTGACTTGCGTTGATTGCGAGATTAAGCATGATCTGCTCAATCTGGACAGGATCACCTTTGATATGATTGAGATCAGGGTCAAGCTTCATGTCAATATTGATCATTTTTGGAATAGTTCTGTCCAGCATGCGTCTTATCTGCACAATTTCCTTGTTGAGATTGAGCGGTGCCAGGTTGCTTTCAATCTTCCTGCTGAAGGTAAGAAGTTGCTGAATAAGATCGGCAGCCCTGCGGGAGGCCCTCTCAATGCCTTTGAGTTTTGTGGAGTCTTCACCTTTTTGCTGGAATTCGAGAAGCAGCAACTGGGTGTAGCCGGAGATTGATTGGAGAAGGTTGTTGAAATCGTGGGCAATACCTCCGGCTATATTGCCGACTGCTTCCATCTTCTGGGCCTGGACCAACTGTTCCTGAAGCAGTTTGTTTTTGTTTTCGGCCTCAACCTGGTCGGTTATATCAAGGACCAGGGAGGCAACACCGATAATGTTCCCTTCGGTGTCGGAAAGAGGGGTGTTGTACCAGTCGCAGGTCTTGATCTTGCCACTTTTGGTACGGTTGCTGTTGACCGAGCGGGTTCCTCCTGACTGTTCTATCAAATTTTGCCAGATCTGTTCAATTTCTTTATCTCCTGAATCGGGCAGGATGGTACCAAACGGTGATTCTCCAAGCATCTCGGCACGTGAAAATTCAAATATTTTTTCCGCTGCTTTGTTCCACTCGATGACCTTAAAATCCGGCGACCATTCAACAACAGCCAGTGGGGTGTGGCGAACATGCAGTGAAAGGCGCTGGGCCTGGAACTTCAACTCCTCCTGGGCGCGTTTTCTCTCCTGTATTTCAGATTCGAGTTCAGCGGTTCTCTGTTGGACACGACTCTCCAGAAGCAATTTCGCATCGAGCAGTTTGAGATAGAGGGCGATACCATTGAGCAGGAGGATGATGCAAAACAAAATGTAGAGATAAATATAAATGGCCCGGCAGGGCCAGATGACATTGATGGTGCCGATAACCTTTTCGTTAAAAGTGATGTCTGATTGTAATCGGTGCCTATGTATCAGTTTTGTGGTAGTGAAGAGTTGTTCCAGGGGCGAGACTGGTTTTCCCTCAAGTCGTAAAAAGACCCTGTCATACTCGTCCCGGACCGTGATCTTCTGGTAACCGTTAGCGTCCATGGAAAGTTTGAGGTAATCCAGCGGGGTCAGCTTGTCATAATTCCAAAGTGAGGCGCTTATGACCTTGGCATGATTCGCGACCCGGAGAGTTTCCTTGTCGATAAGCCTCGTTTTATACCAGTAAGCAAATAGCGCAAAGAGGGACAGCAGAACCGCCAGCAGGATAAACATAGTTGTCTTGCTGTGCAGGTGTTTTCTGGTAAATTCTTCTGGCACAGGCCGCTCCTAGGTGGTCGGGCTGTTTAAAAACTGAGCGACAAATAGCAAAAGGGTGAATCCCGTTGCGTATCTTCTCATGTTCGTTCTGGCTGCGGATTGCCTATTGGAATTGCAGATTGGGTAACCCTGCCGTGTTATCCACACCTAATCCTAGCGTGAAATAGTTGTATATTCAAGAACCCACACTTTTTTTGCAGGATAGGTGGGTGAAGATGGGGGGCGTCGGGCAGCTCCTGTACTGTTTGCATTGGTGCGGCAGGGCTGCCCTGAGTATTCATGACTGGTTCTGGGAAGGTTAATTCTTGAAGCTGTGGATCGGTGCTGGTATCCGTCCGCCCCAGGCGATGAAGCGTTTTGATTTACCGACGTTTCGTATTTCCATGATAGGGCTTGCGCCAAAAAGGCCACCGAAGCTAACATAGTCGCCCGCTTCCATCCCGGGGACAGGAATGAGTCTCGCCGCTGTTGTTTTATGGTTCACCATACCCAGCGCCATTTCATCAGCGATGATGGCCGAGATCGTGTCCGCATCAACAGAGCCCGGTATGGCCACCATGTCGAGGCCGACCGAGCAGACACAGGTCATGGCTTCAAGTTTCTCAAGGCAGAGGGCACCTTCCCCCACCGCATCGGCGAGTACCGAATCTTCCATTACCGGGATAAAGGCACCGCTTAAGCCGCCAACGTTCTTACTGGCAAAAATACCGCCTTTTTTTACGGCATCGTTGAGCATGGCCAGGATGGCCGTGGAGCCGGGTGCGCCAACGGCATCTACACCGAGTATTTTGAAAATCTCGCCCACGCTGTCCCCGACTGTTGGTGTGGGGGCCAAAGAGAGGTCGACTACACCAAATTCAATTCCAAGAGATTTGGAAACCTGACGGCCGATCAGCTCACCGCAGCGGGTGACCCGGAAGGTTGTTTGCTTGATCTCTTCGGCAATTTCATCAAGGCGAAGGTCGGAACTGCCATTATGGTCGTCGATCAATCGCTCCAGCGAGCGGGCGATGACACCGGGGCCGCTGACGCCGACGTTGAGTACTGCATCCGCTTCTTCCAGGCCGTGAATAGCGCCTGCCATAAAAGGATTGTCTCCGGGCTGGTTGCAGAACACCACAAACTTGGCAGCTCCGAAACCGTTCTGTTCTTTGGTTTTCTCTGCGACATCCTTGATGGTATGGCCCATCATGGCCAGGGCGTCCATGTTGATGCCTTTCTGGCTGGTGCCGATATTGATGGATGCACAGACTTTTTCCGTCTGGGCGAGAGCTTCCGGTATTGACTTGATGTATTCCTTATCCGTTGCGGTCATCCCTTTTTCTACCTGGGCGGAAAAGCCACCTATGATATCAATGCCCACGGCGGTTGCAGCTCTATCGAGACTTTTGGCAATTTCGACAAACCCATTGGCATCAAAACCTGAACCGACAAAGGCCACTGGGGTTACCGAAATTCGCTTGTTGACCACAGGGATACCGAGATTCCGGCTGATGGAGTCACAGGTGGCAACGAAATTGCCTGCATAACCGGTTATCTTCTCTTCAATTTTCGCACAGGTCTCTTCCACACTGCCGCCCCGGCATTCAAGCAGGCTGATACCCATGGTGACGGTTCGAACATCCAGGTTTTCCTTCTGGATCATTTCAACGGTGGCAAGAATCTGGTCGGATCGTAACATTTGCTGCTCCTGTTAAGGCGGGGCTGTTAGGTAAAACTCAGTGAAGTGTAATTTCGTTTGTGGCCTTGAAGATGTCGTTGTGCTGCATCATCACAGTCAAACCGCTCTCTTTTGAGAACTCTGTCAAGGCGTCCTGAATGGCACTAACGGATTCGACTTGTGAGAGATCGAGTTGCAGAACCATGGTGTATTTATCTTTCCGCAAGGTGGTAGCCAGGTCGTGGATGTTGATATTGTGGGAATAACAGAACTTTGAGATGGAGTAGACGAGGCCACTCTTGTTCTGGCCCTGAACGGTCATGATGTACGTCTCATCAGGCAACTTATACTTGCTGATATCGATTGGTTCGCTCATGACCTTGATGGAAACCTCAAACTTGACCGGTGTGTTGATATGTGAGATTTCGGCCAATACATCTTCCGGTGTTACATGCTCGTCAAAGGTGGCAATGAGGATCATTGTCAGGTAGCCGCAGAGTACCGACTGGTTGAGGTCTGCAAGATCACCGTCAAGCTTGTAGATGGCTCCTGTGATATCTGCAATTACTCCCGGCCTGTCCTTTGACATGACAGAAAGTATCATTTGCTTTTTCATTAAAAACTGCTCCTTAAATTCTGTTGAATCGCCTGGCTTTTGGTTATGACTACAAGGTGAGCCTGTTATAAGTGAACCGTCAATATTGCCTTGTTTCTGTGGAATGGGCAAGGCAATTATCATGTCAGTAGTATTCTTTTGCCAGTAAAGTTTGCGTGAACTATTCAGAAACATTAACATCTTGAAAAAGAGGACGTCGGTAAGTGAAACAAAATGGAGGATACCGGTATGAAAAGGCTGACCTACTGTGTATTTTTGCTGGTTATGGGGCTTAGTGGTTGTGCTGACAGGCAATTTTTAGCTGTTCGGGTCAATCATGAGGTGGAACGGGTTTTCCGTGAAGGGACGATGCTGCCGAATTATACTTACTACTATAATGGACCGGAAAATGAGCCCATTGCCCTGCTTGCCCTTGATAAAAGGTATCAGCTCAATTCTGAATTCTGGACGAGGTGTGAGGAAAATGATGCCAGGTATCCTGGCTGGATAAAGGAGTTCATAAGGTTGAACGGGGATTTTGACGATATAAACTATGTACGAATCGACTATAAGGGGAATGAGATCCTGTCGGAGACCAATGAAAGGATCGGCATGGTGTATTCGCGCTACGACTGGATAGTCACCTGGCGCGGCGAGGGCAACGAACTGATTATACCGCCGCCGCAACCGAGCACGAGCCAGCACCCATCGCATATGATGAGGCGTAGGTCGCTCTGAAATGATCCCCGGATAGAATTTACCAGCCGTTTTCGTGTATGCGTTCCGGCTGGAATCTGTTCATTACCTTGAACTCGCCGTCGGGCCAGCCGATCGGGATGATGGCAAAGGGGATAATGTTTTCTGGTATGGAGAATAACTTCCGCGCCCCTGTCATTCGGTCTTCTTCAGGGTAGACACCTGTCCAGACTGTACCGAGCCCGAGGTCGCGTGCGGCAAGCAACAGGTTCTGGGCGGCAGCGCTGCAGTCCTGTACCCAGAAAGTGGGCCATTTAACTCCTTCCGGTTCGCCGCAGATGATGATTGCTGCCGGGGCCTTTGTGATCATTTTGCAATAAGGATGAAAATTCGGGACCCTGGCCATTTTCTCCTTGTCTGTCACTATGATAAAGTGCCATGGCCGCTGGTTGCCGGCTGACGGAGCCTGCATGGCAGCTTTGATGATCTTTTCCAGCGCATCTCTCGGTACCGGTTTATCGGCAAAACTCCTTATGCTTCTTCTGGTCTCTATTACTTCGAGCAGTTCCATTTCCTCGGCCTCCTCATTTTCTGTTTTCTAATCTGATTGTGGTAACTCATCAAGTCGCACTTTGATCCTGAATGGAATACTGACTTTCAGGATCAAACTGGTGCTGCGGTACATTGGGTGTTCTGTATATTACAGGAACATGGAATAGGCGGGATTACCTGTCTCCTCCACATATCTGTAGCCCAATTCGTCGAGCCGTTGGTACAGGGCATCATCGTCGCCATCCGGGCACTCCAAGCCAATCAGGACCCGGCCGAAGTCGCCTCCCTGCATTCGGTAATGAAAGAGGGAGATGTTGCGATGTCCGCGGGTTGCATCTAAAAAACGGGTGAGGGCGCCGGGGGTTTCAGGGAACCAGAACCGGAACAGTTTTTCATTTTTCACCTCAATGGATCGTCCTCCGACCATGTAACGGATATGGGTCTTGGCAAGATCGTTGTCGGTGAGATCGATATTGTCGTATCCGGCCCTATTCAGCTCCCGGCTGAATGTCTCCCGCTCTGAGCTGTCCCGTATGGAAATGCCAACGAATATCTGGGCTTTCGTTCGTTCCGCCAGCCGGTAATTAAATTCAGTGATATTTCGTTCGCCCACCAGGTCGTGACAGAACCTTTTAAGACTTCCTGGTTTCTCGGGGATGGTAACACCAAAAAGGGCTTCATGTTTTTCACCGATTCGAGTCCGTTCGGCCACATATCGTAACCGTTCAAAATTCATGTTTGCGCCGGAGTTGATGGCGATGAGGGTTTTGCCTGTACATCCACTGTCCCGGACATATTTGATTAATCCTGCCATGGCCAACCCACCCGCAGGTTCAACAATGGAGCGGGTGGCATGGTATACAGACTTGATACCGCTACATAGTTCGTCAGTGTCAACCCGGATGATGTCGTCCACCACGCGCTTGCAGAATTCAAAGGTTTTTTTGCCAACTTTTCTAACCGCCACACCATCTGCAAAAATTGAAACGGATTGAAGGTCAACCCGTTTTCCCTGTTCCAGCGATTGGGCCATGGCGTCGCTGTCCGACGGTTCGACGCCGATAATTTGTATATCCGGCTTGAGGGCCTTGATATAGGCGCCAATACCGCTGATGAGGCCACCACCCCCAACCGGCACAAAAACGGCATCGATAGTGCCGGGGTTCTGGCGGAGCAGCTCATCGGCGACGGTTCCCTGGCCGGCTATGACAAGTTCGTCGTCAAATGGATGGATAAAGACCATGCCGGTTTCCCGGATTAATTGTTCGGCATGGGCGGCAGCCTCCGAATAATTTGTGCCGTGCAGGATAACTTCAGCCCCATAGTTCCTGACCGCTGATACCTTGATGGCCGGTGTAGTAGCAGGCATGACAATAAGAGACCTGATAGACAGGAGTTTGGCTGAAAAAGCGACACCCTGGGCATGGTTTCCTGCGGAGGCGGCGATCACTCCACGTTGCATTTCCTCAGGGCTCAAGTGGGCGATCCGGTTATAAGCACCTCGGATCTTAAAAGAGAAGACTGGCTGGGTATCCTCTCGTTTCAAGAGAATCCTGTTTTGCAGAAGGGCCGAAAGTTCATTGGCTTCATCGAGCGCGGTTTCAACGGCGGCCTCATACACTTTTGAGGTGAGGATCTGTCGTACAATTTTTTGCATGGCTGGTTTATCTGGTTGCTGTCAATGCTGTCAGGGTTGCGGGGGAAGTGTCCTCAGCTGTTTTTTTGTTTGTTCTCAGGTCGGGTGTAATTGTAAGTATAGTATAGGAAATTGATGTAATGTTCATGGGAAATTCGGCAAGTAGCCCTGAAAAGGGAAACAACGGACCTGGAATGCTTGACGTATGTATTTCTGGAAGGTATTGGTGGTAGAAGAGACAGACGTTTTCAGGGATTGAGGGTAGCCCACTTGAATAAGAGAGTAAGCGCGTACATATTTTGTTTTTTTGAGGGATGAAGGAGAAGAATATGGAAGAGATTTACAGCAGGGCGAAAAAGTTGATGAAAGGATATTGTCGGGTATGCCCTGTTTGTGACGGCAAGGCGTGTGCCGGGGAAGTTCCGGGAATGGGCGGTCTCGGTACCGCTGCCTCTTTTAAGGCGAATGTCGGAGCCCTTTCAGGGTACCGCTTCAATATGCAGTTGCTTCATGATGTAAAAGAGCCGGATGCCTCTGTGACCATGTTTGGTAAGAAACTTGCTCTGCCGGTGTTGGCGGCACCGATCGGTGGAGTCTCCTTTAATATGGGCGGAGGCATACCCGAGCAGGAATATGTCAATGCCATTATCCAGGGGTGTATCGCCAAGGGTACTCTTGGTTGTACAGGCGACGGGGTTCCTGAGTTTATTCATCTTTCAGGTTTTCAGGCTATTGAGGGTGCGGGTGGAATGGGCATTCCTTTTGTCAAGCCCTGGGAAGAGCAGGAGTTATTTGATAAGCTTGAGAAGGCGCAGGAGACCGGGGCCGAAATAGTGGGTATTGATATTGATGCTGCCGGTCTTGTGACCTTGAGGCAGATGGGCAGGCCGGTAGGGCCCAAAAATGCAGACGAGTTGAAACAGATCCGTGAGGCGGTAAAAGGCAAGCTCATCCTTAAAGGGATTATGACCGTGGCGGATGCCAAAAAGGCTGTTGATTGCGGTGCCGACGGTATCGTTGTTTCGAACCACGGTGGGCGGGTGCTCGATTTCACACCTGGTGCTGCAGATGTGTTGCCCCAGATCAGCTCAGCAGTTAAAGGCCAGGTTGAGATACTTGCAGACGGTGGTGTGCGGACGGGTGGCGATGTGCTGAAACTTCTGGCACTCGGTGCCGATGGGGTGATGATAGGGCGACCATTTTCTGTAGCTGCTGTGGGTGGTTTAAAGGATGGTGTTGAAAAATATCTTGAAAAGATCGAGCTCGAACTGCAACAGGCCATGGTTCTGACAGGCACGCAGTCGGTGGCCGATGTAGAACCGTCGATCCTGCATCAGAAGCATTTGATCGTATAATCCTGGAGGGAGGGAGATCCCTCTCTCCAGGTCTTTTACCCCTGTTTTGTTACGGTTTCAGCAATGGTGCGGACCTTGTCGAGCGTCTCGTGAAGGTCAAAGGAGAGGATTTTCCGTTCGTGCATCACCAGTTGGCCGTTAATCATGGCGGAATAGACATCGCCACCGCTTCCTGCGTAGGCCAGCAGGTCGGGGCTGTAGAAGGGGGTGAGGTGTGGACAGTCGGTATCGATGACGATGATATCCGCCTTGTATCCTGTCTTCAGCTTGCCCACCTTGGCAACTCCCAGGGCATTGGCCCCGCCGGCAGTGGCGGCTCGCAGTACCTGGCGGGCCGGGAGGCTGGTAGCGTCGAGTGTCTTTAGCTTGTGAAGCCGTGCAAGCATCCCTATTTCCCTGAACATATCGAGACCGTTGTTCGAGGCACAGCCGTCGGTGCCAATCCCGACCCCGATATTGTGGTTCATAAGTTTCTGGATTGGGGCAATGCCTGAACCAAGTTTGAGGTTACTTTGGGGGCAGGTGATAACTGCTGAACCGGTCCCGGCCAGCAGCCTGATATCCCGATCTGAAAGCCAGACCATGTGGATAAGCGTACAGTTTTCATCCAGGATATTCAGCTCATGCAGGTGCTGAAGTGGGCTGTCTCCTCGCAGACCGATTATCATCTCCTTTTCCAATCTGCTCTCAGCCAGGTGTGTGAAGAAGCGTACACCTTGCTTATCCGCAAGTTCCTTGGCCCGTCTCAGGGTGTCCGGTGAACAGGTGTAAGGTGCGTGGGCGAAAACAGCTGGTGTTATCAGACTGTTTGTCTCCTGCCATTTGTCGAGAAAAAGGGCGACTGCCTCGATATTTTTTTTTGGATCGGGGACAGAAGGCGCGGGAAAGTCGACGATTCCGTGACCCACCACCGCTCGCATACCACATTCACTGAGCGCCCTGGCCGCCTCGGAAGAGAAGAAGTAGGCGTCCGCCACACAGGTTGTACCTGAAAGGATCATCTCTGCCGCCGCAAGCCGCGTGCACCAGTAGACCGTCTCCGGATTGGCATGGGTTGCCTCTGCCGGGAAGATGTGATCATGCAGCCAGGCTTCAAGAGGCAGGTCGTCGGCAAGACCTCGAAACAGGGTCATGGCACAATGGTTATGTCCGTTGACAAGACCAGGCATGAGCAACTTCCCATTGCAGTCTATCGTGGTTGTATCCGGTACGGGATCCAGTTCATCCATGGAACCGGTGGCTTGAATATGCTCCCCCTGGGTTACCAGATAACTGTGTGGAATGGGGTCACTGTCGGTGTCGGTAAGCAGGGTGGCGTTGGTAAAAAGTGTCTGCATGTTGTTCTCATAATTTTTGTCGGCGGTGAAGGCGGATAGCGCGAAAACGTGGGCGTTTTTGCCGCATTCCGTGTATTATGTCCGGTTTTGCAGGATCTTCACCCTTTAGTGATACACCATGCGGTGGAAATCGTGCATATTTTTTGTAATTATTATACCCGGGAAAGAGATGGCAACAGTGTTGCTGGATATTTCTTGTTTCGGGTGTTTCTCAAATGATTACCGGGCAGGTTTCGTTATAATACAACTGTCGGGCTTAACAGGGAAGGTGTTGTCGTGGGATTTCGTTGTGGTATCGTCGGTTTGCCAAATGTCGGTAAATCAACTATTTTTAATGCATTGACTGCTGCGGGTATCGACGCGGAAAATTACCCGTTTTGTACCATAGAACCCAATGTGGGGGTTGTACCCGTTCCGGATAAAAGACTGGACGTCCTGGGTGATATTGCCGGGACGCGTAAGATTGTTCCTGCCCAGATGGAGTTTGTCGATATTGCCGGGCTGGTGAAAGGTGCGAGTAAGGGAGAGGGGCTGGGCAACCAGTTTCTCGGCCATATTCGCCAGGTTGAAGCAATTGTTCACGTTATTCGCTGTTTCGAGGATGAGAACGTTACCCACGTGGAAGGGACGGTTGATCCCGATCGCGACCGGGAGGTGATTTCAACCGAACTCATCCTGGCAGATCTGGACAGTGTAGAAAAGAAGCTGGTGAAGGCCCAGTCCATGTCCAAGTCCGGGGATAAGGAATACAAGGCTCAGGCCCTGTTCCTGGCCCGTCTTCGGGATCATCTGGATGAAGGGCAGCCAGCCCGGAGTGTTGAGATAACGGACGCCCGGGAAAAACTGCTGCTGCGTGAACTTTCCTTACTTACGGCAAAGCCGGTACTCTATGTCGCCAATGTGAGTGAGGAGGACGGATTGACCGGTAATGCCCATGTGCGAAAGCTTGAAAAGGCGGCGGTGCAGGAGCATGCAAGTGTCGTAATGATAGCCGGCTCGATTGAACAGGAGTTAAGCCAGCTGGATGCTGAAGAGCAGGAGGAGTTCCTGCTGGAGTTGGGCATGACGGAGCCTGGACTGAACCGGCTGATAAAGGCCGGTTACGAATTGCTGGGGCTCCAGACCTTTTTAACCGTTGGTGAAAAAGAGACCCGAGCCTGGACCATCCCGGTGGGAACCAGGGCGCCAGGTGCGGCTGGCAAAATTCACACCGATTTTGAGCACGGTTTTATCCGCGCAGAAGTTATTGCCTATAATGATTATGTTACCTGTAACGGTGAGAACGGTGCCAAGGAAAAGGGTCTCATGAGGGTTGAGGGGAAGGAGTATGTTGTTGCGGACGGTGACTGCATGCATTTTCGTTTTAATGTCTAACCCGATTTCTAGGCAGCTAAAGGGCTATAGGGTGATATGAAGACAGTCTTTATTGAGCAGCTTCGGGAAGGAGACCGGTTTGAGGAGCTGTTTCTGATAAAAAGTGCACGCCTGGGGGAAACCAGGGCGGGTAAACCCTACCTGGTGCTCACCGTTATGGATAAAAGCGGTGAGTTGGGTGGTCCCATCTGGGACAATGCAGAGCAGCTTTCAAAAAACTGCAGCCCTGGTGTCTTTGTCAGGATACGGGGTCAGGTTACTTCATACCGGGATAATCTGCAGCTGCGGATAGACGACCTCAAACCTGTGCCGCGGGCGGATGTGGATATGGCCGATTTCCTTGAGGCCTCCCGGTATAATCTTGATGAGATGGGGGAAGAGGTACGAAAGATGTGCCGTTCGCTTTCCGACCCTTTCCTGAAAAAACTTCTTCTTCTTTTTTTCAATACGGAAGAGTTCTGGCAACGATTTAAGTCGGCACCGGCGGCAAAGGGTATTCATCATGCTTACATTGGCGGTCTGCTTGAGCATGCATTATCGATGGCCCGTGTTGCGGACATGCTGGCCAGCCATTATCCCGGGGTGGATCGTTCACTGCTTATAGCCGGTGCTTTGCTTCATGATGTGGGCAAGGTAGAAGAGCTCTTTGTAGAAAACGGTTTGATCGATTACAGTGCCAAGGGGCGCCTGAAAGGACATCTGGTTATCGGCAGCGAGATGGTGGGGAGAGCGGCCGCAGGGATTAAAGATTTCCCTGACGACTTACTTACACGACTACAACACCTCATTCTGAGTCATCACGGACGGTTGGAGTTTGGATCGCCGGTGTTGCCAATGATGGTGGAGGCCTTTTTACTCCAGTATGTTGATGAACTTGATTCCCGTATGAACATGCTGGAACAGTTGCGCCGGAAGATGGACAGTAAGGAAATGAGCTGGTCCGAGTACCAGCGGGTTCTCGAAAGGTATCTCTATCTCAATATGCTTGAAGAGGAAAAAAAAGAGGAACAGAAGCAGGAACCGGATGCTGCGGTCAGGCAGCAGTCTCTCTTTTAATGTTTACTACCTGAATTATGAGCGGTTATCCCGGACTTTGTTACAGCACGGTTATCGGCCAGGAAAAGGCGGTTGAGTTTGTTTCGAGGAGCCTGCAATCGGAACGGGTTCCCCATGCCTTTATCTTCAAAGGGCCTGACGGGGTAGGCAAAAAATTGTTTGGCCGCGGACTGGCAGCTGCCCTGAACTGCCGGGATCTCTCCAGTGTGTATGCCTGCGGTCATTGCAGCTCGTGTAAAAAAATCCTGGCGGATAGTCATCCCGACTCTGTCGTTATTACACCTGATAAAGGTATGATAAAGATCAACCAGGTTCGGGAAATGATAAAGCTGCTTGAGTTTCCACCGTATGAGTCACACTGGCGTGTCGTTTTGCTTGAGGATGTGCATACCATGCGACAGGAAGCTGCCAACAGTCTGCTCAAGACCCTTGAAGAACCGCCCGAGGGTAATGTCCTGATCCTTACTGCGGATATCAGCAGGGAATTGCTGACCACCATATCTTCACGTTGCCAGGTGGTTCCGTTCTATAATCTTGAGCCGGATGATACCGCAGATATACTGTGCTCCAACGAGCCGGATATGGATCAAAAGACGGCCCGCCTTCTTGCCCGGTTGTCTGAAGGGAGCCCGGGAAGGGGGATAGAGCTGTATCGGGCGGATATGGTCGACCTGTTCAGGCGTTTGATAACAGTTGTGAGCGATACGGAGATTGACGGTGATCGTGATGTTCATATATTGCTCAGTGCCGCCAGGGAAATGGCTGATAAAAAAGAACAGTTATTCCCGTTTCTGGGGCTTTTCCGCCTCTGGTTGCGCGACTTGCTTTTTTCCTGGTACGGTCTCGGTGAAGAAATAGGCTTAGGGGGCCTGGGGCTTGAAACTGGCCGGGTGCCGAAATGCTGGAGTTCTGAAGATCTTTTTGCTAAACTGCGTGCTGTTGACCGGGCGGAGCTGGAACTGCGAAGAAACTGCAATCGCATGCTGGTGTGTGAAGTGTTGCTGTTTAAACTTCATGCTGCTAGCCGGTCATTTCTGTAATATCAGAATGTTATTGATTTCCCTATGATGGGATGTTCCCCGGATGAATGGGGTGTAGAAGGATAATATATGTCGGAGACAGGTACTTCGGAAACAGATAAGGAACACAAGGACGGGGAAAAGCCGAAATTGTACCGGATACGTTTTCGTCAGGACGGACAGATGTTCACCGCTTCCTCTTTTCTTGATTCCATGCCTGCGCATGGAATCGTAATGGTCAAAACTGATCATGGCCTTGAGCCTGCAACGGTATCGGGTGCCGCCCCTTTGTCAGGTTGCTGCAACGAGTCGAGCCGTGGCAGTTACGAGATCGCACGCCAGGCCAATCGGGATGAGGCGGAACGGTACGGTGGACTCGCCGCCTTTGAAGCCAGGGCCTTCGATATCTGCCTGAACCTGATCGAACGGCATAAGCTGGAAATGAGACTGGTACGGGTTGAGCGATTTTTTAACGGCTCGAAAATGATATTCTATTTCACTGCCGATAACCGGGTTGATTTCCGTGGATTGGTCAAGGATCTTGTTCAGGAGTTCCGTACCAGGGTGGAGATGCGCCAGGTGGGTGTTCGTCATGAAACCAAGATGATCGGGGGGGTCGGAACCTGTGGGCGTGAGCTATGTTGCTCCTCGTTTATCCGAAAATTCGACTCCGTTTCCATCAAGATGGCCAAGGAACAGGACTTGCCCCTTAATCCTTCCAAGATTTCAGGTCTCTGTAACCGACTGCTCTGCTGCCTGACCTATGAATATGATTCCTACCGTCAGCAGCGAAAAGGCATGCCGAAACCGGGAAAACGTATTCGGATTGATGGTGAACAGTACAAGGTGAAACGCCAGAATCCGCTGCAACAGACCATCCTGGTTCTGAACAGTCAAGGCGAGGAACAACTGTTGCAGGAGCACCAGTGGCAGAATTATGAGACGATCCGGGTCGACAAAGGCCCGAAAAAAGAGAAAAAAAACAAGGAATAGTGCTGGGATTACTGCACCTCCCATTTTTGAGGCTGGTTTATACCTATGACGACATACATAACAACCCCCATTTACTACGTGAACGCTCAGCCGCATCTGGGGCATGCCTATACCACAATAGTCGCTGATACCTACAGCCGTTTCTGCAGGCTCCGGGGGGATGAAGTCCGTTTCCAGACCGGTACGGATGAACATGGTGATAAAATCGCAGAAGCAGCGGCCCTTGAAGATGTGGAACCCAAAGAGTATGCCGACCGGATAAGCGGTATGTTCCGTGATACCTGGCCTCTGCTGCACGCTAAACCGGACAACTTCATCCGTACCACTGATGAAGACCATATCCGTACTGTCCGGGAGATCCTGCAGAAGGTCTATGATAAGGGTGATATCTATTTCGATGAATACTCCGGTTTATACTGCCGTGGTTGTGAGCGCTTCTTGACGGAAAAGGAGCTGGTTGACGGTAATTGCCCAGATCATCAGCGTCCGCCCCAGGAGATTGCCGAGCAGAACTACTTTTTCAGGATGTCCAATTACCAGCAACAGCTTATTGATCACATCAAGGATAATCCAGAGTTTGTAACCCCGGAGAGATATCGTAATGAAGTCCTTTCATTTCTCTCGGAGCCGTTGGAGGATTTATGCATATCCCGGCCCAAGAGCCGTCTCACCTGGGGCATCGAGCTTCCCTTTGATAACAATTTCGTCACATATGTCTGGTTCGATGCCTTGATCAACTACCTGACAGGCCTTGGTTATCCCTCGGGGGAAAAATATGATACTTTCTGGCCGGTTGCAGAACATGTTATTGCAAAGGATATACTCAAACCGCACGCAATCTATTGGCCTACCATGTTGATGTCCATGGAGGTGCCGCTGTACAAAAAGCTGCATGTGCACGGGTACTGGAATGTGGATGATACCAAGATGTCCAAATCAATCGGCAATGTGGTCCGACCGGCGGAACTTGTCGAAGCGTATGGGGTTGATACACTCAGGTATTTTACACTCAGGGAAATGTCGTTCGGCCTGGATGCCTCTTTCTCGAGTCAGGCCATCGTGGCTCGCCAGAACTCCGACCTGGCGAACGATATCGGTAACCTGTACAGCCGGTCGATCGCCATGCTGAAAAAGTACCATGGTGGGACAATACCTCAGCCAGGCGATGAGGAAGAGGTAGATCGTGACTTGCGTGAGCTGGCTGAGAGGGTGGTGCAGACCTATCAGGAAAATATGAGCATCTTCCAGTTCCAGAAGGGGCTGCAAGCGGTTTGGGAGCTTGTCAGTCAAGCCAATAAATATATCGTTACCAATGAACCATGGGCTCTTGCCAAGGACGAGGCGAAAGCCGTCCGTCTGGCCACAGTCATGTATAACGTCATGGAGTCCTTGCGCCTGCTGACCCTTGTATTGCGACCGGTCATGCCGGAGACTGCTGCAAAGATGACCACAGGGTTAGGGTATGGCGAGGACGACCCTGCTGTTTCACTCCTGCCGGAAGGTGGTTTCTGGGGGGTGCTCAAGCCGGGAATGAGGATTCAGAAAATTGAGCCATTATTTCCGAGAATCGATGCCAAAAAGCATATGGGCTCGGAAAAACAGGAAAAACCGAAAAAGAAAAAGAAGGAAAATGTTGCTCCAGTTGAGCTAGAAGGACTTATCAGTTTCGAATCGTTCAAGGAAGTTGATATTAGGGTTGCTGAGATAAAGGCGGCGGAAAAGGTGAAGAAGTCAGATCGCCTGTTGAAATTGACGCTGGCTGTTCCTGAAGAAAGGACAGTTGTTGCGGGGATTGCCGAATATTATAGTCCGGAGGATCTCGTTGGCTTGAAAGTGCTGGCGGTTGCCAATCTTAAACCTGCAAAACTTATGGGAATTCCATCCCAGGGTATGGTTTTGGCTGCCAAGAGTGTGGTGGATGGCGAGGAGCGTCTGGTATTGACCGGAGTTCTGGGTGATGCACCGGTTGGCACAAGGATTTCTTAAAGGTTTTCAAAAGTTGTATAGCGAATCGGATAAACCACAAAGTGGAGAGAACGAATGTTAGTAGTAAGTAATTTTTTTATGACTCTGGCCAATATCATCGATTTCATCTTGATGGCATATATGTGGATCATCATTGGCCGGGCTATTATTTCATGGGTTAATGCGGATCCGTATAACCCTATTGTTCGTTTCCTGTACGAGGCGACAGAGCCTGTTCTGAGCCGGATACGAAAAATGTTACCGGTGAGTGTCGGGGGAATTGATTTTTCACCTATGATCCTCATCGTCGTTATTATGTTTCTTCAGAGTTTTGTGGTGACGACACTGAAACAATTTGCCATGGGCATGGGTTAATCTGCCAAAAAAAAATAATAGCGATTATTCATTTCGTTAAGCTGGTTTTGACAGCTAATATTATCTTTACGGAGCCTTTATTATGTCAATCACTCCACAAGCAATTAAAGATCAGGAATTTCAGGTAAAGTTCAGGGGTTATGATGCTATTGAAGTCAAGGCGTATCTGGAGTTACTGGCGGAGGAATTTTTCGAACTGCACGAGACCCGCAGGAGGCAGGAGGAGGAATTTGAGGAGCTGACAGAGGCCAACCGGAAGCTGAAGGAAGAAAAGGACGAACTTTTCATCCAGTCGAGTGAGCGTGAAGGGGATTCGGAAAGTGATAAAAAACTGATCCGTGAAAAGGATCTTGAAATTGGCAGCCTGAAAACAAAGATTGCTGAACTTGAATCAGCTTCTGAAGAAGCGCAGCAGGATCTTGAACATCATATCGGTGAGTGGGATGAGCGGGAGTCTGAGTTAAAGGAAAGAATCCAGCATCTTGAGGAACAGTACCGACAAGAGCAGGGGGCTACAAGCGAAGCACGAAATGATGCGGACAAACTGCGCGATAAAATCTCCATGCTGGAGACCCAGCTAGAGACCTTAAAGAAAGAAGAAGTGGATTTCAAATCCACCATTGTCGCAGCCCAGAAGTTTGCTGATGATGTGCGTGCCAAGGCTGAAGAAGAGGCGACTGCCCTCCTGGAAGAGGCACGTGAGGATGTGGAGTCATTCCGCCGTGAAGCAGAACAGACACTCGCCGACCTGCCTCTTGAAATTGAAGAGCTGAAGGAGAAAAAGACAAAGGTTCGCGAAGAGTTGCGGGGTATACTCAACTCCTATCTCAAACACCTTGAGGATATGGAGGATGTTGAGGAGCCCTCAGATGTTGAAGAGTTGTCGGACCTGTTTCAGAGCATCAACCTGACTGATGAAGAAAACGGCGAACCGAACCGGGAGTGATACTTCAGATTATGCCGTCCTTCCCTGCCTGAAAGAGGGTGGGGACGGGTCTCTGCTGTTGGCCGTGCATGTTCAGCCGAAGGCCTCACGGGAGGCTGTCTGCGGTCTGCATGGTGAGAGGCTTAAAATCGCACTGACCTCTCCCCCGGTTGATGGGAAGGCTAATAAGGCACTTCGGCTCTTTGTGTCCTCATTTCTTAAAACAGCAAAGAGTAATGTGGAATTACAGTCGGGGCTGTCGTCGCGAAAAAAAATTGTAAAGATACAAAACCTCACCTATAAAGAGGTGGTTACGAGGCTGGAAAATATTTTGTCTACCTGAAGTCAGCTGCAAAGAGGGAGAATGTCGTGCGCAAATATATTGTCGGTAACTGGAAGTGTCACAAGAGTTATGATGAGGCAAGGCGATGGTTCGATGAATTTGCAGCGGGTTATTCTCCCGTGGAGGGAGTGGAAATTATCATCGCCCCTTCTTTTATCTGCCTGGAAAATCTGTCCCGGTATCTGAAAGATCTGAAGCTGGAAAACGTCTCCCTGGCAGCCCAGGATATTTCACCCTTTCCAATGGGCGGCTATACCGGTGCGATCGCTGCTGACATGGTGAAGGACTTTGTTGATTATGTGATAGTCGGCCATTCTGACCGGCGACGCTATTTTCATGAAACCTCCCAGGATGTTGCCAACAAGGTGGGCGAGGCCGTGGATGCTGGCATTCAGCCGATTGTCTGTGTCGACCAACCGTATGCCATGTCCCAGCTCATGGCCCTGGCCGATATTGATGTCGAGCACCTGATTATCGGTTACGGACCAGTGGAGGCCCTCAATTTCCGCATACCTGAATCCCCCGAAAAGGTGGCTGAATCGGTAACCTTTATCCAGAATATTCACCCCGATAAAATTGTCATATACGGTGGCTCACTTCATCCGGATAATGTGACTCCTTATCTTGAATTGGAGAATCTCTCCGGCCTTTTTGTGGGGGCATCAAGTCTGATTGCTGCCGATTTTTTGAAAATATGTAACAAGGCGATGGTGTCCTGAGATGTTTTTGGGCAAGCACAAAGTAATGAATGACTGGTTACTTCCGTTTTTTCGGTAGCAGGAACGAGACGATAAAACCGGCGGTGTTGATGCCTGCGAAGATCAGACCGAATAGTCCGAGAGTGCCGAGGAAGCCAGGTTTTCTGGAAATGGAATCGGCCAGGATAAGAATTGAGGAGCCGACGATGAGGGCCGCGATAATCATGGACATCCCCATGATTCTACTGGAAAGATCTATCTTGTCAACAAGGTGCTCAAGTCGCCGCAGTTCGAGATTGAGCGTGAACCGGCTGTGCCTGAAATGACCAAGGAAACGTTGTAAATCCCCAGGAAGATCTTCAAACAATTCCAGGTATCCGTTCAGTGTTTTCAACGACCTTTTTTTTATTGCCCGTAACCCATACCGTTCGATGATGATTTGCTGGATGCGTGGTTCAACGTGGGCGAGTACATCAAACGAAGGGTCGAACTGTTCGGCCATTCCTTCAATGGTGGTCAGGGCCTTGGTGAGCAGGATGAGATCACCGGGGCATTTGATCTGGTACTGTTGCAACATGGCAAAGAAGTCAGAGAGCAGGGCAATGATGTCGATCTGGCCGAGATCCAGGCCCTGGAACTGGCTGATCAGGTGCTGGAGGTCGGTTCGGAAGTCACGACGGTCGGTTACAGCCGGGTCCGCATCTGTCAATTCATTGATAACCCTGCATAACTTGTCGATATCACCACGAATGACCGAGGCGACCAGGTCGATGAGATGCTCGGTGGTTTGTCTGTCGAGTTGACCGGTCATGCCGCAGTCGATAAAACAGATGGTGTTGTCATCCTTTAGGAATATGTTGCCAGGATGCGGATCTGCGTGGAAAAAACCATATTCTAAACACTGGGCAAAAACAGCGTCGGTGGAGACTGCAACGATGTTTTTCCGCTCTTCCGTGGTCAGGTCACTGGGGTTGAGTGTAGAGAGAAGTCGCCCCTTTATTTCTTCAAGGGTGAGGACATTACGCCCCGTTGCCTGCCAGTATACCTCGGGAAAGGAGACGGTGTCGTCCTTTTCAAAATAGCGTTGAAGTCTCTCTGTCGCGTGCCCTTCATTTACCAGGTTGATCTCTTTGAGCATTTCTCTCGAGAATTCCTTCGCGACAACAGTTGGGCTGTAGCCGAGATCGGAGAAATACTGTTCCATAAGCTGGGACATGGATTTGAACAACGACATGTCCTCTTCGACCAATTGCCGTGTCCCTGGACGCAGGACCTTGATGACCACATTGCTTCCGTCCCTGAGAACAGCCCGGTGTACCTGGGCGATGGAGGCGGCGGCAAGAGGCTCTTCGTCGATATCTTCGAACAGTTCCTCAAGCTGGCCGCTGAATTCCTCTTTCAGGACTTTATGGATCTCGGCGTAGGGAAGGCTGGCGCATCTGTCCTGAAGCTTTTTTAACTCCTCAGCCCAGGAGGGAGGTATCAGGTCGGGTCGGGTTGATAAGATCTGGCCAAGTTTAATAAACGTCGGTCCCAATTCTTCAAGGACCATACGTATACGTACCGCCCGAGGCAGGTGTGCTGTTCTGGCAGCGACTGTGGTTTCTACATCTTCTTTGTGGACGATATCAAGTAACCGGTAAAGGCCGGTGTCAAGCACAACCTGCTGGAATCCGAATTTAGAGAGCACCTTGATGATCTCGGCAATTCGTCGGGTGTTGCGGATGGTTTGCGTGATATTGCCAATTTTCATGCAGACATCATAATATCGAGTACCGGTTGGTCCCGCTTCCGGTCTTCATGAAGTTGCTCGTACCATCTGCCCAGCTCAGTGCTGTCCCATGGCAGGTTGTTTTCGATCCACAGCTCTCTGCTCTCTGGCATGAAATCATCGAAAATGGTGGTGACGTCATTGCCATCGAGGCCGTCAGGACTACAGTGCATGAGTGATAGCATATCCGCCATCTGGATGATAATTGGATAAGCACGGTAGTTGTCAGCTTTTTCAGGTTGGTGATGATAGCCGGCGGCCATGATGAGTTTTTCGGGGAACAGCCATTTATTGAGAATACGCAACCCGATGGTGTCGTGACTTATCGAGAACTCTTCTTTTTCCCGAACCACAGAGCGGAATTGATATGGTTCTGTCAGCTCGTAAAACAGCGCGTAATCACATGGGAACGTGATGAGCATGGCCAGTTTACCGATATCGTGAATAAGGCCCGCGATAAAGAGCTCACTTGGGGATAACTTGAGATGTTCACCAATCAGCTTGGCAGCGAGACCGCAGGTGAAGCTGTGTTCCCAAAACAGGTCGATCGATTCGCGGTTGAGGTTGAAATTCTGAAATGAATTAAACACTGCCTTGCCGAGCACAATGTTGCGAATCTCTTCGAAACCGAGAACGACAACAGCCTGTTCAATCGAGGCGACGTTTCTCGGGATGCCGAAAAAGGCAGAATTGGCGATTTTCATGATGGTGGCACACATGGACGGGTCAGGAAGAACAGCCTGCATCAGATCGTTGGCTGAACTCTCAGGGTCACCCGTTACGGTCATTACTTTGTTCACTGTTGCCGGTAATGCGGGAAAGTTGTCTACCTGTTTGTAAATTTTCTGGGTTTGCGAGTTGGTCATATGCGTAATTCCGGATGACTGGAGATCAGGTCCGACCGGGTCTGTTTTATCAGGTCGGGATCAATATCGAGAAGGTTTTTATGTTCAATAATGTCGAGAAGCTTGAGGACCAGAAACGGATCGAATTGTCTTCCGGATTGTTCCTTTAATTCGGAAAGGATTGATTGCGGAGAGAATTTTGGCCGGTAAGGTCGCTCCGCATCCATGGCGGCAAAAGAATCGATAACATTAATAATCCGTGAACCCAGGGGGATTTCGTCACCCTGAAGCCCATCCGGAAAACCGGAACCATCGTACTTTTCGCTACGGGTAAGGAGGATGGAGCGTTCCTGGTCAAAATAGCTGAATACTTCAGTAATCTCAGCTATCTTGTATGGAAGATCCTTGAGTATTTTCCGGTCCGCCTCATCAAGTTGAACCGGTTTGGAAATCAGTTCGTTATGCATGAGAAGCCGGATACTCGCCTGAATTGTTATCGCGTTTTGTAACGTCTCGATCACTGGTTGGGTGAGGCCGAGTTGTTTGCCGAGCAGGTTGGTATACCAGGCAACCTTGTCAATATGAACCCGGTGTTCTTCACCGGCGATATCGCGTGCCAGGAGTTGCAGTGAGGAAATGGCGGATTTACGAGTTCTTTCAAGTAGCCGGCTTATGGTCAGCTTGAGTTCGTTGAGACTTCCCTCCCTCTGTCCCTGATAGATCGATTTATTATCCTGTGGTTCGTAGACACAACTTCTGTTTCTGCCACTGGCTTTGGCGGTATAGAGCGCTGTCTCGGCGATATTGACAAGTTCGTCGCCGGTAACAGGTTGGTGGCTTACGGTGTTGGCAATACCGATGGAGATAGTGACCTTCCTGGAAATGTCGTTTCTGGAAAACGGTTTGGTTATACAGTTATGGCGAATTTGTTCCGCTGCCTGTTTGGCTGTAGCCAGGTCGCAATCCGGCATGAGCACAATAAAATCACCACCGGTGAAGCGGAAACAGATGTCGTTTTCGCGGGTTGAACCTGTGAGTCGGGCAGAGAGCTCATTGAGGACAAAATCACCGTAGCTGTGCCCATAGGTCCTATTGAGTTCATTAAAAAAGTCGATGTCAAGGACCAGCATGGACATTGGTTTACTCTCGCGAAGAGCTTTCTCGAATTCCTGATGAAAGGTCTTGTTGAAGTGATGTCTGTTATAGAGGCCGGTCAGGCCGTCATGGGAGGTAAACCAATCGAGGAAAGTGTCGTGACTCTGCAGATAGCCGGCATGCTCTGAACTGAGCTTGGAAACTTTTTTAAGAAACTGGATCTTGGCCAGCAGGTGGTCATGCGCGACAGGTTCTGCCAGGTAATCCAACAGATTAGTATTAGTTCCGTTCAGCAGCGCGATTGGTACTTCCTGCAGGCTATCGAGAAGAAGTACAGGGATGGTTGGGGTTGAAAGCAGTTCGCTATCTGTAGAAAAGAAAAATCCTTCTGACTGTCTGAAGATTACGAGAAAAGGTTTTGGCTCCAATAGTTGCCCAGGCAACTGGGTCGCATGAATTACATTGTAGGATGATTTTGTCAGGATAGTGCTGTATTTGTCGGCTTCAGCCTTCTCCCTGGAAATAAAAAGTATGGTGGAATTCATCCTTTGCCTGAGGGTCTTTAAAAATTAGTAATAAGCTTTCATGAACTGGTATTTATATCAAAAGTATAACTTTTTACGATTACTAAAATCAAATTATTAAGGCGCGTGGGTAGAAATAAAATCAGGAAAAGGTGAAAGATACCCGCCTTTTCCTGATGGTGATCAGGGGGCTTTGGTTATCGCCCAAGTTCGTTTAATCGCTTGATTCGCTCCTGGATAGGTGGATGCGTCGAAAACAGGTGAGCCAACCTCCCGCTGGTGAGCGGGTTTACGATATACATCTGGGCTGTGGCGGGATTCACCTGCATAGGGTGTCTGCGGTTGGCATTTTCCAGCTGGTTAAGGGCGGAGGCCAGAGAACGTGCGTTGCCGCATATGGCTGCACCGGTTGCATCGGCCTGGTATTCACGAGAGCGGGAAATCGCCATCTGCACAAGGGAGGCGGCAAGCGGGGCCACAATCATCATGGCCAGCGAACCAAGCAAACCGCCTCCTTCGTCGTCATCGGAGCGGCCACCGAAGATCATCGCCCATTGAGCCATGGTTGCCAGGGAGCTGATAGCACCGGCCATGGTTGCGGCAATGGTGGAGATCAGGATGTCACGATTTTTGATATGACCAAGTTCATGGGCGACGACTCCTTCAAGTTCTTCCCTGTTTAAAATCCTCATGAGGCCGGTGGTAACGGCAACCGCAGAGTGGGCAGGATTACGGCCTGTGGCAAAGGCGTTGGGTGTGTCCTGATGCATAATGTAAACCTTGGGCATCGGAAGTTCAGCCCGTGATGCAAGGGTAGCAACCATTTGGTGTAGCTCCGGCGCTGCGGCCGAGGAGACTTCCTGGGCGCCGGACATTTTCAATACCAGTTTGTCACTGAACCAGTAGGAGAAAAAATTCATTCCAAGCGCAAGGATAAGGGCAATTATCATACCGCTCTGGCCACCGAGAACCTGCCCCGCTATCATAAACAGTGCAGTGAGAGCGGCCATGAGAACACCGGTTTTCAGCATGCTGGTCATCGTTTCGTGCTCCTTGTTAGTCTGTATAGGTTGCAAATAATAAAACATACAGGAACCTGACTGGTATCTCATGCGGCACGTATCTCCGCAATAGTATCAGGGTACCCGGTAGTTGAATTGTAAGGAATCAGTACTTCTTGTCAAGCAGAGGGTGGAGAAGAAGGTCTCTTAATCTGCCGGGACACAAAAATCTCTGACGTCCAGATCAGGGCTGGCTGCATAAGCTGCTTCAGCCATTTGGGACAATTGTGGTTTAATCGTCTTGAGCGCCGGCAGAAGGGGCAGCGTCGGCAACAGTTCCTCTGCGGCAAGAGGAGGTTGTAATCTGAGTTTGCTTGAGAGTCGCTGGTTAATCTGAACTGTCTGTCCGCCGTGGAGCATCCCATTCATGTCACCGCCCGGCGCCTCAAGACGCCGGATAAATGTCATGATTGAGTCGATATCGTTGTTACGGTAAAAAAGTTTTATCTCTTCTTTTATGGTTTCATGCTCCTCAGATAGTCTTGCCAGGTTGTCGCTGTAATGCTGAACGGCTGCGTTAAGAGTGTTGTAGGTGTCAAACAACAGGTTTATAAGCCGTCTTTTACGGGTGAATCCTCTACTTGAAATGTCGACAAATATTCTCTTCCGGATGGTTGCGGATTCGAGAAAGTATGGGTCGAAGAAAAAGTCAGCCGGTAGGCCGGTAAGTGCAATAAATGAGGTAATGAGGCTCTTTTGATGAAGCAGTATGTATATTCTGGTCAGGCCCAACCCGATATTGTTTTCGAGTTCAAATGTGGTGCGGGCGACCTTGTCAATATAGGCGGCAGTATCTGTTTCTATTTGTTTGCGAAAACCGAAATAGCGATCCGCCATTTCCTTTTTCACTTCAAAGGCAAGAAAGTCGGTTATGTCTTCCATGTGATCCTGTTAGTAAAAAAACTCATATATACATGGCCAGCTCAACAACTGCTGATTATAATACATCCTCTGTGCTTAATCCCGGAATTATTAATTATTCGGTCATCGTATCGTGGTCGTGTTGTTTCTCCTATTTATTACAAAGTGTTAAGGGGAACATGCGCACAAATGAATAAGGAAACTAGCTATTGCAGGAATCGTGGGACGACATTAAGGAGCGAGTCAAGGATCGTGCCGATATTGTGCAGGTTATTGGGCAGACCATTGGTCTGAAAAAGAGTGGAGTAAGATATCTTGGCCTGTGCCCATTTCATGGGGAGAAGACTCCTTCGTTCTTTGTTGATCCCGGCCGTCGTCATTTCAAATGCTTTGGTTGCGGAGAGGCAGGCGACGTATTTTCTTATGTGATGAAATACCATAATCTCGATTTTCCCGAGGCCCTTAAAGAGCTGGCGGGTCGATATGGTATTGCCCTGCCTGAA
Organism: Desulfopila sp. IMCC35008; assembly: GCF_010646885.2. Classification (GTDB taxonomy): domain Bacteria; phylum Desulfobacterota; class Desulfobulbia; order Desulfobulbales; family Desulfocapsaceae; genus Desulfopila. The sequence goes on from NZ_CP050700.1 coordinate 50,340, forward strand.
AAACAGCTTACCCCGGAACAGAAAAGGTTTGAACAGCAGAAAAAGGAAATGTTTGAACTGAACGGAAAAGTCGCTGAACTTTATCAAAAGCTGTTGGCAGATGGGGCAGCCGGTTCCGAATCCGCTAAAAAGTATCTGCAGAAACGAGCCATACCGGATGAAGTCTCAAAACGGTTCGGTCTTGGTTATGCACCCTCTATTGAAACGCACGGCTGGGATTTCCTCACCTCAAAACTGAGCAGAAACGAGCAGGAGAATGCCGTTGCATTGGGGCTGACTGTCAAGAAGGATAAAGGTGGCTTCTATGACAGGTTTCGCGATCGTGTCCTGTTTCCTATTTATGAGATTAGCGGCAGAGTTTGTGGCTTTGGAGGGCGTATCATAGGTGACGGGCAGCCGAAATACATGAATTCGCCCGACAGCCCGGTCTATAACAAGAGCCGTTTATTGCTTGGACTGTATCAACAAAAAGACGTTATTCGCAGTAAAAACCAGGCGGTAGTGGTGGAAGGTAATTTTGACTTGGTTTCCCTGGTGTGTCATGGATTTGAGAATGTCGTGGCCCCGCTCGGGACAGCGCTTACCCGGGAGCAGTTGCGCTTGTTGAAAAGGTATGCCGAGGATGTGGTGCTCCTGTTTGATGGTGATGCTGCCGGGGTTACTGCCGCTGTTCGCTCAGTGCCGTTGTTCCTGGCGGAACAGATGAGTGGCAGGGTTGCCTTGCTGCCATCAGGACATGACCCTGATACCTTTGTTCGTGAAAATGGGGTAGAAGCGGTTCTTGAACTTGTGGAAAGGGCCGAGTCCCTTCCTGAGTTCATGTTCAAACACCTCGTCGCAGAATACGGCCTGACCCTTGATGGGAAAAGCCGTATCGTTGAGGAGCTTCGGCCTTTGGTACAGGCTGCTTCATCTCCGCTGCAGCGCTCAGTGATTGTTGCTCATTTTTCTGCAGAATTAGGCCTTTCTGCTCCTGAATTGGACAAGATGTTAGCCGGTAATGAAAGGGAAAAGCAGCCTGAGGCTCCCCCGCCTCCGCCGGAGCCTCAGGTGAAAGTACACTATAGCATGACCCCGCCTTCGCCATCGCAGAAGCGACTGATATCCTTTATGATACTACATCCTGATCAGTTTCCCCGGCTTGAAGAACAGGGATTACTGGGGTGCCTTGCTGGAAGTATTGGAGAAGTGCTATTTTTTCAGTTGCGTGAGTTTTTGACTGCAGAAAGAGTTATTGAGCCAGAAGATTTGCTTTCTGTATTACCTGAAGGGGCTGAAAAAGATCTCGTCATGCAGGTGTTGCTCGATGCCGCGACTGTAACCGAACAGGAAGCAGCAGATGTCGAAGCGAGTGAGGAAACAGAGGAGTTGGTTTCCTGGATGCGGAAAAAGGCTCTGCAGAAACTGGCGAAAGATATGCTAAGACAGATAGACCAGGCGGAGCGAGCAGGAGATCATGAGCAAGTGACAAAATTGATCATTGAAAAGGTGCGGGTTGAGCAGGAAGTGCGTAGCCTCGATGAGTGAAATATAAGAAAAATACAGGGTTGAGGTTATTTTTATACCAACAAGATGCATAGTCGGGTAAAATCCACTTGACTTTTCTGGCTGGCCATTGGCAATGTTTGAAATTGGAACTATTCTGCAATGTTCAGAGGGGGCTGGTACACAATTGATGCAAAAGGTAGTGACCGTATGGCGAGTTGTCGGGTGCGGCAACGTGCAGAAGGGAGAGGTGCATGGGATTTGACGATCAGTATAACGACAGTGAGTATGAGCAGGAAGAGGATTCCCTGGAAAATGAGGAAGATCCTGCAGTATACGACCTGACAGGAATATTTCATTCCGATGAAGGGAGTGCCCCTGCTGATATAACAGATACCACGGTTGATGATCGGCGAAACAGGGATGGGCGTGACCGCCGCAATGCCGGAGAGCGCCCAGGTGATCGTCGGAAAAGTGACCGCAGGCGTATTTCCCGTTCCCCCAAGACTGGTAAAAACGGGAGTGGCCATTCCATTGACCCCATGAATATCTACCTGCGTGAGATGGGTACCCTTACCCTGCTTAGCCACGAGGAAGAACTCAAGCTCGCACGCATGATGGAGGAGGGAAAGCAGCGTGTCCAGGCTGCCGCCTTTCAGACATCTCTTGCCATTTCCCCCCTGATTGAGATTTCCAAGACCATTGAGAACAGTAAAGGCAAGACCTGCCAGATGATAATGGGGGTGCCCGACAACCGGCCTGACCTGATAGAGAAAAAGAGCAGTGCCTTCCTGGAAGCTGTTGAAAAGGCAGTCGACCTTGATCAGAAGAGAACAGCTCTGCTAACTGAATTCAGGGAGAACGTTGACAATCGGCTTGCTACAGCAAGGATTTGTGAAAAGGTTTTCGATCTGGGTAATCAGATCGCTGCTTTGTTTGGTGACGAGGTTATCTGCGGAGAGTGCGTAGATGCCGTTGTTGCAGGAATTGAGGAGCTGTCGAAACGTTTCAGACGTGTTTTTGTCGATGTGATGAGTCGACAGAAGGCACGGGATCTGGATGGAAGCAGGGCGATGCAGCCAGAAGAAGTAGAACAACTCGTCAACTGGCAGATATTCAGCGATATAGGACTGAACTCCCAGAAGATGCAGGAGCTGTTGCGGGAGATAGAAGCAGGGCGTGAGATGACCAAACACGCGAAGGAAGCGCTTATACGTGCCAATTTAAGACTTGTTATTTCAGTATCAAAAAAATTTGTAAATCGGGGGTTGCAGTTTTCCGATCTGATTCAGGAAGGGAACATTGGCCTTATGAAAGCGGTGGAGAAGTTTGATTATCACCGCGGTTATAAGTTCAGCACTTATGCAACCTGGTGGATTCGTCAATCGATTACCAGGGGGATCGCCGATCAGGGACGTACCATTCGGTTGCCTGTGCACATGATCGAGACGATCAATCGATTGTTGCGTGTATCGAAGGATTTCCTGCTTGAGGAGCACCGTGAGCCGACACCCGAGGAGATGGCTGAACTGCTCAGTACCGATGTGAACAAGGTGAAGTCGGCATTGAAGATTGCTAAAGATGCGATCTCACTCGATACCCCGGTTGGAGATGACGGAGAGACATTCCTCGGAGATTTTATTGAAGACATAGACCGGGTCGGGCCACACGAACAATCCATGATAAATAGTCTCAGGGAGTGCCTGAGCCAGGTAATGTCGTCACTCTCACCCCGAGAGGCGAAAGTCTTGAGAATGCGTTACGGGATCAACGTTGACTACGACCACACCCTTGAAGAGGTCGGGCGTTGTTTCGCTGTGACTCGTGAGCGGATTCGGCAGATTGAGGCTCAGGCCATTTCAAAACTGAAGCACCCGTCACGTATTGAGGAGCTTCGGGTGTTTATAACTGAACGCTGACCTGGAACGTCGTTCCTTTACCATTACCTTAACGGGTTGGTCTTGCGGGCCTCCCTGTTTTTCTTTTTACACCGGTGTTTTTTAGCCGGTTGTCTATTAGCGCCAATTTTTCATCTGCTCAGGTGGTGCCGGATTCAAAGTTTTTTTAGCGGTAGATCATAGCAGGCTATATCTACAGCTAAAACACTGCCGAAGATGGTGGTGCGTTGACTGCGATCTCTGCGAACATTGTGTATGACTTGGTAACGGACACCACAATACTGAATGTGTGGTAATGTTGAGATTACGGCCTTATAGGAACACTATTTATGACAAATCCGGTTTAATGCTTTAAGGCATTCCGGGAATCACTTTTTTTTTGGTCATGGATCTTCATTACATGGTGATACGAATATGAGTGCGTGTCTCGATTGGGTCAGACTGAGCCTGCTGCCGGGGTTGGGACCTACTGGCTTGTGGCGATTGATCCATCGGTTTGGCTCTCCATCCGAAGTGTTGAAACAGCCGCTGGAGAAGCTCAAAAAAGTTGAGGGCCTGCAAGCCCGTCAGCTGAAGGGGTTTCATGCTGTTAAACAATGTGGTGAACAGGCAAAGTACCAACTGGATAATATTGGTCAGGCGGGAGGCCGAGTCCTTTCATGGGATGACAGCGATTATCCCGGCCTTTTGCGGCAGATTCCTGATCCTCCGCCGGTACTTTATGTTATAGGAAACGTGTCGCTGTTGACAAACTGCTGTGTGGCGATGGTCGGATCGCGATCAGCGACCGCTTACGGACGACGAATTGCTGCCTCTTTTGCTGAAAAGCTTTCGGCTGCAAAAGTTACGGTGGTGTCCGGTCTTGCACTAGGGATAGATTCTGAGGCGCATGCAGGTGCTTTGGCGGAAGCCGGCAGTACTGTCGCTGTCCTGGGTTGTGGGGTGGATGTCGTCTATCCCAAACAGAATAAACAGTTATTTGGACAAATCCGAGAGTATGGTCTTGTGGTAAGTGAATACCCGCTTGGCACCAGGCCTGAAGGGTTTCGTTTCCCTGCCAGGAACCGAATTATTGCCGGACTGAGCAGGGGTGTCGTTGTAGTGGAGGCAGCCCGGAAGTCAGGATCCCTTATTACGGCCCAGCTGGCGCTTGATTTTGGTCGCGAAGTTTTTGCCGTACCAGGTCAGGTTGATTCTTTCAAAAGTGAGGGTGCTCACTGGCTGATACAGCAAGGTGCTCAGCTTGTGATTTCAACTGAGGATGTGATCAATGGTGTACGTTTCAGCCATGATTTTTCGGAAGGCTCTGGTGGAGTGGCAGCAGAAGACAGTGGCGAGGAGATTGATCCGGAACGTGCCCGCCTCCTGCAGGTTCTTGAGCCTTATCCACAATCCCTTGATGAGGTTCTGGTCAAGGCTGAGTTGACTGTATCCAAAGGGAGTGAGCATTTGCTTATGCTTGAACTCGATGGCCTGGTCGAGATGGGCCCAGGGGATTTGGTGCGAAGGATCTGACCGGTGAAGCAGATGTCTGGTTTGGCGCTTTAAATGTTGCAATAAAGCGCAGGGCGTCAGGTTTTCTGCAAGGCCCGAATGAAGGAGTGTGGTAGTGCTGTGAGACAGAATAGGTAGCAAAGTCAGGAAACCAGAATAACAAGTACTAGGGTGCTGTCCGTGAATAAGGATTTTGGTCAAAATCGAGACATTTTCAAAAGAACAAGAACCGCCATGTGTTCGATATTGCATGTATTATTTTTTTGAAAATTCCGAAGAGTTTGAGGAAAAGCCATTCTCGAACTGGCTCCTAGGTAACAGCTGGAGTGTAGCTGGACATTAGTACCCAGGTAATAATGAAAAATAGTAACTGCAGCAGCAAGTATATACGGAGCGAGGAACAGATATGGGAATGCAGGATATACAGATAGCACCATCAATTTTATCAGCCGATTTCAGCCAGTTGGGAAATGAAATACGGGGTGTGGATGCTGGCGGGGCGGATGTTATTCATATAGATGTTATGGATGGACATTTTGTGCCAAATATTACAATCGGCCCCCTGGTGGTTGAGGCGGCCCGCCGGGTAACCACCAAGGTGCTTGATGTGCACCTGATGATTTCAGATCCCGGTTCTTATATCGATGGTTTTGTCGATGCCGGTGCGGACTGGATAACTGTCCATGTAGAGGCCTGCACACACTTGCAAAGGGTTGTGAGCCAGATAAAACAACGAAACGTAAAAGCGGGGGTTGTACTCAATCCTGCGACTTCGCTTTCCGCCCTGGACTACATTCTGGAGGAAGTTGACCTGGTTATGTTGATGTCTGTTAATCCGGGTTTTGGTGGACAGTCATTTATTCCTTCGACACTGGAGAAAATCTGGCAACTGAGACAGCGGATTGAGTCTCTTGGTCTTGATGTCGGAATTGAAGTAGATGGTGGAATCAGTCCCAAAACGATTCGTGAGGTAGCGGCGGTAGGAGCCAATATATTTGTGGCGGGATCAGCTGTATACTACAGCGATGACTATACGGCAACAATCAGCGAGTTGCGTAAATTAGCCGCACAGGGACTAGCGGAGCGGCAAGGAGTCTGAAAATGACAAACTTCCATACTATCAGAACGGCACCTGCTGCAGAGAAGCTTAAGATACTTGCCAAAGATCCGTTTGACCTGACCGTGGAAGGGGCCCTGGTGGAAAATGGCCGGATGCAAAATTATATATGCGATTCCGGTCTCTTCCGGTTGCTGTATAGTTGCCAGCGGGTAGATGACCAGGTACTGGATGGCTTGCAGGAGCTGGCAGACCAGTGTGGACTCGTTGAGCAATACCGGGAGATGCGTCGTGGAAGTGTGAAAAACAGGATCGAAGGGTTCGAAAGTGAAGAGAGGCAGGTGCTGCACACTTCAAGCAGGGACGTTTTCACTTCCATGCCTTGTGAGAAGGATGCCTCGGCGAAGGCTCGTGCTGAGTTGGCAAAGCTTCAGGAATTTCTAACCGATATAGATAATGGGACCATAGCCAATAGTGATGGCGAGCAATTCACTACAATGGTGCATGTCGGTATCGGTGGTTCCGATCTCGGGCCGCGGTCGATATATGAGGCCTTGAAGCCATTTGGCATCAAGGGGCGCGCCGTTCATTTTATTGCCAATGTTGATCCGGATGACGCGGCCTCTGTACTTGATCAGGTTGATTTGAAACGGTGCTTGGTCAATATCGTGTCAAAAAGTGGCACCACTCTGGAGACACTGACAAATGAGAAACTCGTGGTGCAACGGTTGGAAGCTGCCGGCCTTGATCCGGCCAAGCACTGCGTGGCCGTGACAGGGCAAGACAGTCCGATGGATAACCCCCGGAACTATCTTCGTTCTTTTTATATGTTCGACTATATAGGCGGGCGCTACAGTGCCACTTCCATGGTTGGTGGTGTGATGCTCGGCTTTTATCTCGGGTATGATGGCCTGATAGATTTCTTGAAAGGTGCAGCGGCACTGGATGAGCGGGCAGAAAACACCAATATCCGGGAAAATCTTCCACTGCTTCTGGCCTTATTGGGTGTCTGGAATCATAATTTCCTGACATACCCTACTTTGGCGGTATTGCCATATAGCCAGGCTTTACACAGGTTCCCTGCGCATTTGCAACAATGTGATATGGAGAGTAATGGAAAATCAATTGACCGTCAGGGGAATTTTGTTTCCTACAAGACCGGACCGGTGATTTGGGGCGAGCCTGGAACAAATGGTCAACACGCCTTCTATCAGCTCCTTCATCAGGGAACAGAGATTGTGCCCCTGGAATTTATTGGCTTTCATGAAAGTCAATTCAAGAAAGATATCGAGGTCGCAGGCAGCAGTTCCCAGCAGAAACTGCTGGCCAATATGATCGCCCAGGCGCTTGCCTTTGCCTGTGGTAAGAATGACAACAACCCAAACAGAAACTTTCCTGGAAACAGGCCCTCGGCCCTTATTCTGGGCGAGCGCTTGACCCCTGAAACCATGGGCGCTCTATTGGCGATATATGAGGCCAAAATAGTCTTCCAGGGGTTCTGCTGGAACATTAATTCATTTGACCAGGAAGGTGTGCAGCTCGGTAAGGTGTTGGCTGGAAAAATCCTGGAGCTGATGAAAGGAGATGATGAGCGGCCGAGTAGTGTGGAGGGTGAGCTCCTGAATGTCGTGAAAAACAAGATATTAAAGGCTTGCGATAGCTGAATGGTTGTTCATTTTGAGCAAACAAATCGATCGTTTTTTGTTGACAAATTTACTGATGAGAGATATTTTCACGGCTTATATTGGTACTCACAGCGTAGTGTTTCGTAGTGTCTTGACAGTCACTTCACGTCAGGTTCATGCTCGAAATATCGGAGGGATACAGAGGATTGCGCAGTTTTGCGCCCGCTGGTCCTTTCATTGCTTCACAAAGAATTTGCAGTGTTTTTTGCAATATTATTGGTAGAGGTTGTAGTTAAACTGTAATTTAAAGGAGGAAATCATGGCAAAACATGAGACGCCATTGTTGGATCAATTGGAGAGTGGCCCGTGGCCAAGCTTCGTTACCGACTTAAAGCGCCAAGCCGAGACCAAGCCCGAGTGTTGGGATATCCTCGGTATCCTGGAACTGTCTTTCAAAGACAGAATTACACACTGGAAGCACGGCGGTATCGTTGGTGTTTTCGGTTATGGTGGTGGTATTGTCGGTCGTTATGCTGACGTTCCCGAGCAGTTCCCGGGTGTTGAGCACTTTCACACCGTTCGTGTCGCTCAGCCGGCATCGAAGTATTACTCTTCCGCGAACCTGCGCCAGCTCTGTGATCTGTGGCAGAAGCACGGTTCCGGTGTTACCAACATGCACGGTTCAACCGGTGACATCATTCTGCTTGGTACCCGTACTGAGAATCTCGAGCCTTTCTTCTGGGATCTGACCCACGACATGGGACAGGATCTTGGTGGTTCCGGTTCCAACCTGCGTACCCCGGCAAACTGTATTGGTATGTCTCGCTGTGAGTGGTCCTGCTACGACACAGAAGAAGCATGTCACCAGTTGACCATGATGTATCAGGATGAGATTCACCGTCCGGCATTCCCGTACAAGTTCAAATTTAAGTTCTCCGGTTGTCCGAACGACTGTGTGGCTGCTATCGCACGTTCAGATATATCCGTTATCGGTACCTGGAAAGATGAGATTCAGATCGATCAGGCTGCCGTGAAAGAGTATGTTGCCGGTAATTATCCTCCAAACGGTGGTGCCCATGCAGGCGGCGATTGGGGTGCTTTTGACATCAAGAAAGAAGTTCTCGATCTCTGTCCTACCGAGTGTATGTGGATGGAAGGTGACGAGCTGAAGATTGATGATAAAGAGTGTACTCGTTGTATGCATTGTATCAACGTCATGCCTCGCGCACTCCTGCCTGGTAAAGAGCGTGGTGCTTCAGTACTGGTCGGTGCAAAAGCCCCGATCCTCGACGGTGCGCAGTTCTCCACCCTGATCCTGCCGTTTATCACTATGGATCCGGAAGAGGAATTCAGCGAGCTCGTTGATTTCATCGAGAAGGTTTGGGACTGGTGGATGGAAGTTGGTAAAAACCGTGAGCGTGTTGGTGAGACTATGCAGCGCGTCGGCCTGCCGACCTTTGTCAAGGTTATGGAACTCGACCCGATTCCGCAGATGGTTAAGGAACCCCGTTCCAACCCATACGTATTCTGGAAGGAAGAAGAAGTCGAAGGTGGATTCGAGCGTGATATTGACGAATTCCGCGCAAAGCATGCCGCTTAATTGCTGGTTTTAATTTGAGCTAAAATTCACATTAAAATATATAAGGAGATTTATCATGGGCTACAATCCAGATAAACCGATGGACGGACGTATTTCCGACCTTGGTCCACCACACTACGAACAGTTCTTTCCGCCTGTTATCAAGGCAAATAAAGGCAAATGGCTGTGGCATGAGATCACCCAGCCTGGCGTCCTGATGCATAAATCAGAGACCGACGACGAAGTTTACACAGTGCGTGTCGGTACCGCTCGTCTGATTACCATCGACCTCATCCGTGAAATCTGCGATATTGCAGATGCTCATTGTGATGGTTTCATGCGTTGGACTACACGTAACAACGTTGAGTTCATGGTAGATAGCAAGGATAAGGTACAGCCGCTGCTCGACGATCTTGCTAGCCGTGACAACAGATTCCCCGTAGGTGGTACCGGTGCTGGTGTTACCAACATCGTTCACACCCAGGGTTGGGTACACTGTCACACCCCGGCAACAGATGCTTCCGGTGTTGTTAAGGCGGTAATGGATGAGCTTTTTGATTACTTCACATCCATGACTTTGCCTGCACAGGTTCGTATCGCTCTCGCATGTTGTCTCAACATGTGTGGTGCTGTCCATGCTTCTGATATCGCTATTCTCGGTGTTCATCGTAAGCCGCCGATGATCGATAACAAGCGTATCACTGGTGTTTGTGAGTTGCCGCTGGCTATTGCTTCCTGTCCGCTTGGTGCTGTTAAGCCCGCAAAGGCAGAGGTAGATGGTCAGGAGATCAAGACTGTAAAGGTAACCGTAGAGCGCTGTATGTTCTGTGGTAACTGTTACACCATGTGTCCGGCTATGCCGCTTGCAGATCCTGAAGGTGACGGTATTGCAATTCTCGTTGGTGGTAAAGTTTCCAACAGAATTTCTGCTCCGAAGTTCTCCAAAATGGTAATTCCGTTCCTGCCGAATAACACTCCGCGTTGGCCTGAGACTGTTGAAGCTATCAAGAAAATTCTTGAGGCATACGCTAAAGGCGCACGTAAGTACGAGCGTGTTGGTGAGTGGGCTGAGAGGATTGGTTGGGAGAAGTTCTTTGAGGAATGTGACATTCCGTTCACAGACAAGAGCATTGACGACTATCGGCTTGCATATGACACCTGGCGTACGACCACACAGTTCAAGTACACCAGCCATATCAAGTAGTAGTTTAATGAAGCCTTAACTGACGTATGCTGACTCGTTTCCACGTGGTTGTGAGTCAGTACCGCCAGTTGACTTCTACCTTTTTATAAAGGAGGGTCATCATGGCCAAAGAAGTAGACGAAATTAAAGCAGCAATGATCGAGAAGGCTACCAAGTCTCCGAAACCACAGCTGTATATCAAGGATTTCTACAAATGTGATCCTGATACCAAACCTCGTCAGATTAAGAATATCGCCAACGAACTCGTACGTGAAGGAAAGCTGGCCTTCTGGTCATCTGGATCCACCACTATGTACGGTATTCCGAGTCGTATTCAGGATGAAGAGGGTGAAGAAGAGTAAGTTTTTGTAAAAGTCTTCACGCTTAGGTAGGTAAAGGGTGTAAAGCTATAAATGTGCTTTACACCCTTTTTTTGTCTGGTATGACGGACAAAAAAAGCCGATACGGGGTGATCCGTATCGGCTTTTTTTACAAAACGATAAGAGAGCTCAGTTAATACCGATAATATTCAGGTTTAAAAGGACCTTCAACATCAACACCAATGTAGTCAGCCTGCTCCTGGGTGAGCTCCGTCAGTTGTGCACCAATCTTTTTTAAATGAAGCTTGGCTACCATCTCATCAAGTTTCTTGGGCAGGAAGTAGACTTTATTGTCATACTTTTCTGCATTGTTCCATAGCTCGATCTGTGCCAGAACCTGATTAGTGAAGGAATTGCTCATCACAAAACTGGGGTGACCGGTTGCACATCCAAGGTTGACCAGCCTGCCTTCGGCAAGAACGATAATCTTCTTTCCATCCGGGAAAATGACGTGATCAACTTGAGGCTTGATGTTTTCCCATGGTAATTCACGGATACCTGCAATATCAATTTCCGAGTCGAAATGTCCGATATTGCAGACAATGGCCTCATCCGCCATCTCTTCCATATGAGCACGGGTGATTACATTTAGATTGCCGGTACAGGTAACAAATATGTTGCCTATGGATGCTGCTGTATCCATGGTCACAACCTGATATCCTTCCATCGCAGCCTGGAGGGCGCAGATGGGGTCGATCTCGGTGACGTAGACAGTGGCTCCCATGCCGCGAAGGGCCTGGGCGCAACCTTTTCCGACATCACCATATCCGACAACTACGGCGTTTTTACCGGCAATCATCACATCGGTGGCACGTTTGATACCATCGATAAGTGATTCCCTGCAGCCATACAAATTATCAAACTTGGACTTGGTAACGGAGTCGTTTACGTTGATGGCAGGGCAGGCAAGAACCCCTTTTTCTGCCATCTCATTAAGGCGAAGCACGCCTGTGGTGGTCTCTTCGCTGATTCCGCGAATTTTAGAAAGTTCGTTAAGGTATTTATCGTGCATGACAAGCGTTAAGTCGCCGCCATCATCAAGAATCATATTGGGATTCCATCCATCCGGTCCGAATATTGTCTGATCAATACACCACCAGAACTCTTCCTCGGTTTCACCTTTCCAGGCAAAGGTAGGGATGCCGGCTGCGGCAACGGCTGCTGCTGCATGATCCTGGGTTGAAAAAATATTGCAACTCGACCAGCGTAGTTCTGCGCCGAGGTCAACCAGGGTCTCCATCAGGACAGCGGTTTGGATTGTCATGTGCAGACAACCAGCTACACGTGCTCCTTTAAGAGGCTGCTGATCACGATATTCTTCACGTAAAGCCATGAGTCCCGGCATTTCGGTCTCGGCAATTTCAATTTCCTTCCGTCCCCATTCTGCCAGGGATATGTCGGCTACCTTATAATCGATGTTCGTTGTGGACATGCTCTTTTCCAATTAAAGTTTTGCGGCATTTCGAAGTGCTTCTGCCTTGTCAGTTTTTTCCCAGTTAAAGCTGCCGTTTTCCCTGCCAAAATGTCCATATGCAGCGGTTTTGCGATAAATTGGACGGAGAAGGTCGAGATGTTGGATAATTGCTTTAGGGCGAAGATCAAAGTGTTCTATAATCAGGGCTTTGATCTCATCATTGCTCAGTTTTCCGGTGCCAAAAGAGTTGACATTAATAGAAACAGGCTGGGAGATACCGATAGCGTATGCGATTTGCACTTCTATCTCTTCTGCGATTCCTGCGGCAACGATATTTTTGGCTACATACCGGCCCATATACGAAGAGGAGCGATCGACCTTGGATGGATCTTTTCCTGAGAAAGCCCCACCGCCATGCGAACCTTTTCCGCCATAGGTGTCGACTATTATTTTGCGGCCTGTTACACCACAGTCGCCGACAGGGCCACCTATAACAAAACGTCCTGTCGGGTTAATATAATATTTGGTATTGGCATCGACCATGTCGGCAGGAAGGATCGGTTTAATAATCTCCTCCATAACCCCTGCCTTGAGATGGTCGTAGGTCACAGACTCGTCGTGCTGTGTGGAAAGGACGACTGCCTCAATTCGGTGGGGCTTGTTGTCTACGTATTCGATGGTAACCTGGCTTTTTGCATCAGGACGGAGCCAGGGCAGGACTCCATTTTTACGAATGTTGGACTGTTGTTTTGTCAATCTGTGCGCCAGGTAGATCGGCATGGGCATAAGTACTTCTGTTTCGGTGCATGCATAGCCAAACATCAGCCCCTGGTCACCAGCGCCCATATCCAGGTCGATACCGGTGCCTTCATCAACCCCCTGGGCAATGTCAGGGGATTGTTTGTCAATGGAGGTCATAACCGCGCAGGACTGCCAGTCAAATCCCATGTCACTGGAGTTGTATCCGATTTCCTTAATTGTCTGACGTACGACATCGGGCATGTCTACCCAGGCGGAGGTGGTAATTTCACCGGCTATAAGTGCCATTCCGGTGGTGACGAGGGTCTCACATGCAACACGTGCACTGGGGTCCTGATCAAGGATGGCATCAAGGATGGCATCGGATATCTGATCGGCAACCTTATCCGGATGTCCCTCGGACACGGATTCAGAGGTAAAAAGATAGTTACTCATATGTTTCTCCGGTAATTGCAGCGGCGTTCAGTACGAGAGCAGAAAGTGATAAACTGATGTTAGGGATAACCGCTAAATACATTAATAAAAAAATGAGTTCAATGTTGTACGGGGTGTGATTTACGAAAAATCATCTGGCCGTGAGAAAAACATTTTAGTATATAACAGGTTCTGTATGAATGTGTAGCAAAAAGATCGCAAATCCAATGAAAAATAGTTGAGGATATATATATGTCTGTGGAAGCGGCACGTGAGGTGCTCAGGATAGAAGAACAGGGTCTGGCTGCTGTCCGTGAGAGGCTCGGCGAGGAGTTTGTTGAGGCAGTTGACATGATTTTGGCCTGCCATACCCGTGTTGTTATCACTGGGATAGGCAAATCCGGATTGATTGGGCAGAAGATAGCAGCTACCCTGAACAGTACCGGCACCGCTTCCTACTTTCTACACCCGGTAGAGGCGCTGCATGGTGATCTTGGGATGGTCCAGGCTACTGATGTGGTTATTGCTATCTCCTATTCCGGTGAAACACCTGAACTCAATGGTCTGCTTCAGTCCTTGAAAAGCAGGGGGAATAAAATAATCGGCATGACTGGTGGATCGACCTCCGCTCTTGCCTCCGCTTCAGATGTGGTACTTAATATAAGGATTCCTCGCGAAGCTTGCCCCCTTGGACTTGCACCGACAGCCAGCACCACTGCAACGTTGGCGGTTGGTGATGCCCTGTCAGTCGTACTGCTCAACCGAAGGAATTTTCAGGCTGAAGACTTTCGCCTGAATCATCCCGGTGGCAGCCTCGGTCAACGATTAACTGTCAAGGTCGCAGAGGTTATGGTTACCGGTTCAAAAATGCCGGTAATCGGACTTGAGGAGAAGGCAAAGCTAGTAGTTGCAGCCCTCAATGAAAAAAATATGGGGGCGGTTATCGGTGTTGACAATAATGGCATACTCAAGGGAATCGTGACCGACGGTGATATCCGCAGGCTTCTGCTAGAACGCCCCGATTTTGAGAAAATTTGTGCCTTGGAAGTGATGACCGAAAATCCTGTTTGTATCACTCCGGAGGCTGTTGCGGCTGACGCGTTAAGTGTCATGCAGCGGCATGAAATAACGGTCTTGCCGATTGTAGATAAAGAGCATAGGCTTGTCGGTGCGCTTCATCTTCACGATCTTCTTGGTAAAGGCGAATTCCGATTTTTATTGTAAGCCTGTAAATTGAAAGGGCGTTCCGATTACTGATGAAACGCCCTGCCAGGTTACTGTCACTCGGATTGACTGTGGAACTTCCACGTGTCGGTGACAGGATTGTACGCGTAGTACATGATGAGTTTTAGGGGTCTCCCTCTCCCGGATTCGGTGCATTGCATCTTGAATAGGTAGAGACTCCCCACCCTCTTTTCGAACGTGGCGGATGGGGCACTTAGGCTGTCAGAACTTGCGGCCGGGTAGTTTTGAATAAATAGCCTGGCAAAATTATCAATCAGGTATTGCTGTAACTCTCCAATATAGAGTTCATCGCGCAGATTGGCCTGGGTGTCCTGGATTTCCTTGAGGGTTTTTGAAAACTCGGGATCATTGCTAAAGTTTCCATACTTGATATGGTTGACCATGTCCTGCAGGTTCCTGAGAGCAGCTTCCTGGTCTCCAGCTTCCCTATGCTTGTCTGCGGCTTGTCTTTCCCGAAGAAGTGCTGATTGCAGAATGATACGATCAATCTTTTTTTGGCTCTGGTCTATATCCTTAATGTTCAGCAGATCCCCTTTCTGAGAGAGTATATCCTTTGCCTTTCTGTATTCTGTGATGGCAAGATCCCATTTACCAGCTGCAAAGGCACTGTTGCCTTCATTAATGGTGGAGTAAATCTCGGCTTTCGCTATGTTGTGCTGTAATGTATCCAGGGTTCCAGGTTCTGTTTCTGAGAGAGATTGACCGGCTTCAATGGCCTGTTGGAACATGTCAAATGCACCCGTCCAGTCAGATTGCGAGAAGAGAGTATCAGCTTTCGTCTTAAGCTGGGCGAACTGGCTTTTGGCCATCAACGATTGAATTTCCTGACGGGATTTCGGTTGCGCATTCGCTTCAAGTGTTTCAAGTATGGGCTCCAGTTTTGTAAGTATTTCTATAGCGGTTGTCCATTCTTCTTTATCAACTGCTGCACGGGCCCCTTCGAGTTGACTATAGAATTCCGCCTCATTAAGATTTTTCTCTATTTCCAGGAGATCGGTTGTCGGAATATCACGGGTCCTTCGGGCTATGTTAATTGCGTTTTGATAATGAGTGATGGCCTCATTCCAGGTTTTTGCATCAAACGATTCGTTGCCTTTAGTAGTTGCCTCAAAAAATGATTGGTGCGCTTCAAGCAGGGATAGAGGAACATAGCGGCCATTGTGAAGGACATTGCCGAGCAACCCCTGCCTCAGTTCTTCAGAATTAAGTATTTTACGAATCGATGCCTGTAACTCTTGTTTATCCCCTTGATGGACCAGGAAGATATTGGTAGTCGTGTCCAGGGCAGATAGACATGATTTTTCAGAGGCGTGAAAATCCTTGGCGGCAAACTGTGAGGTACATTCAGAGAAAAGCTGCTTGGCTTCAGTAAGCTTGCCGGTGAGTGAGAAATAGTAGTAGGTGAGGGTGACGACAATACACAACACCGCACAGGCTGCGAAAATCGGTACAATATTTACAGATTTCTTGGTTGTATCATCATCGAAAAAATGTGGTTTCCGTTTCTCGCTTTTACCATCTTTTTTTGGTTCATCGACTGGTTCGTCGAATGTCTGTGAATCAGGAAGAGAATCAAAAGCGAAGGATTCCTCGGTGTCCGATATTGCATTCTTCTGATCTATTGATCCGTTGATCTCACCTAACATTACAGCGGACTGTTCGGTCCGCATGATATCATCACGTATGTTAGGGAAATCGGCAACGAGCGCTTCAACTTCCCTGAATGCCTCCAGGGCTTTTTGTGAATTACCGGCATCTTCTAACTCTCCGGCTATAACATATAATTCTCTTGCCTCGTTGAGGGCGGTCGAGGTTTTGGCTTCCAGTTCAGCCTTTTCGGAAAACTTGAAGGAGGGATCAACCGCTGCAAGTTCATCTTCAAGTTGATTATAGTTCCTGAGTTGGCTCAGCCGAATCAAATGGTCACTATCAAAACTCTCTGATGGCGGTACAGGAGGTGGTGGTGATTGATGAAGATCACTTGCAGCGAGGTCCTCCTCGTCAGCAAAATCAATCTCATCTATAAAATCCTGATCTTCCAGTATATCAAGTTCTTCACTTTCCTCGGTTTTTTCAAGTGTCAGTACCTCGCTGACCGGTATGGCAGACTGAGAGGTTGAAGTGAAAGGTATTTCCTGGCTATGTTCGAGAAACCAATTTAGTGCTTCTTCGTTGAAGGCGTTTTCAGTGGTATATAATTCCCCGCTGAGCATACGGCCAATGTGGCGTATTAATTCAGGGAGTGTACGTTCCCTGTTCCAAAAGTTACCGAGGCAGATAGCAGCGCTGTCGAAATCCGGATGAAAAATGGGACTTTTGGGCTTACAGTTGGGTGAGAAGTGGGGAAAGCCAAAAGGGATGGATATTGTTATGACATGAGATGAGTCAATGACAATATCGCCCTGTTCATTTTTAACGGTAGAAGGCAAATTATAGGTTACTTGATATTGGCTGGGCGGATGACCGGCAACCGGGGTAACCGTAATTACAGGGTCTGCTGAGAATTCATTTTGAATTTCAGTAAATATTGCCCCGAATTCCTGTGTCTCTGGACTCATAATATATATCTTGGCTGAATAAAGTTTAGCTTCTATGCCAAGTTACTATATCAATTTCACAGTTGGACTCCAAGTTAAAATTTCAAGTTGCTAATTTTACACCAAGATCATTACTCGTTCCTCCGTTTCACATACTAAGAGATGCTACTGTTTGCTTCTGTTTGTACCTGCCCCAGAGAATCAACAAGAAAAGAGGGGTATATTTTATATTGTTACTGTATATTCAGTATCCTACTTGAGATATGGTGAATTGCGATGGAAACGTTTAATCCTGTTTTTGAGATAATCGAAGCGAAAAACTGCCCTCTCTACGAGAATGGGGACAGGATGTCGCTTACTGCTAAGACCTTCTCCTGCCCTCAAGGCAAGGAGGTCTGTCTTATCCTGGTTCGGGATATGACCCAACTGCTCTTCGTCATGCTCGGAGCCGAGGACGCTCAAAAAAGTGATGTTTCTACCGAGGTATACAGCTGCAGCGGATGCACCGGCCTGATAAAGTTTCGCCAGATCGTGGAGCACGTAGATATCCCGGATGATACTGTCACCCAAATGCGGGCAATTATTCAGGACGCTAATGGTGATGAGCTTGTAAGTGATTTCCTGCAGTCTATTCCTGATGATAAGATGGCCCCGGTCATGCAATATTTCCAAAAGGTTGCTGTTCCTCATGGCACTTTGCTGGTGAGGCAGGGTGAGCCGAATCATAATCTCTACCTGATAATTGCCGGAGTCTTTGATATTGAGTGTTGTGGCAGGACAATTGCCACGCTGAGGCAGGGAGAGATTTTCGGTGAGATGAGTTATCTCGGCGTTGAACAGGCAGTGGCAGCGGTTCGCTCATGCGAGAATTCACTCGTCCTGGCCATTACCGCCGGAGACTTTGGGAAGATTCTTTCAAGTGCTCCTTCTGTTCAACTCTATATGGCGAAACTGCTCGCTGCTCGACTGCAGCAGGTTAATGCGGCGAGGACGCGCGATTTCGAATCGGCAATGACTGGCAGGCTCAATGAGGTAGTTCCTGCCGAACTTTTCCAGGTTTTCCATATGCACAAGAAAACCGGTGTCCTGGAAATGAATCTTGTCGATGGTGAGGCGCGTGTCTCTTTCCGGGAGGGTTGTCTGATCAATGCTGTATATGGTGAAAAGAAAAATCAGGATGCGATTTTTGCCATGTTGGCAGAAAAAGATGGTTTTTACCGGTTCAACGCCGGACTCTCACCACAGGAGATGAAGGCGGCAGAGATAGGTGATTTCATGGCCCTGCTAATGGAAGGTGTACGGCGGGTAGATGAAGTTTCCGGGAGGTAGATTTCAGGGTCTAGGTATTACTTGATCGGCAGGAGGTTGAGCAGCTCTGTGAAATTTTCAATATAACAGGCACTGTCCAGTGCTTTATTCTTAAATGCAACAAGTCGCATTCCACAGTTTTTTGCGGTTTCCTCATCCACCGTTGAATCCCCAATAAATATCGCTTCGTCGACAGTGTTGTCAAAATGTTCAAGGATTTCCAGAAGCGGGTCGGCAGCCGGTTTAGGTTTTCTTGAGTTGCTTGCGGTCTGCACTTTCCCAAAATAACCGGTAAGGGAGAATTCGTCCAACAGCGCTTCCATGGTGTCCGTTCGATTGGTGGCAATGGCAAGGTTGAATCGTGATTTTGTCGCCTCAAGAAAAGGGATCAAATCCGGTTCGATCTGCATGTACTTGAGAAAAGGGTGGTAACTGACCTGCGATCGATAAGCATGTATTTCTTCCGGCCTGTCGGGATAGTTTCTGAAGATATACTGAATAGAGTCCATAACATTATGTATATGGACATACTCCAGCTCCTCGTCATTCATCGGACCTCTGCCGAAATGTTTCAGCAGGTGGTTGTAATATGCCTGGTTGGCTTTAATAGACTGGAACATAACTCCGTCGCAGTCGAAGATAATTGTTTTGAGTTCGCGAGGCAGAGTCATAGCGTATTAATACCATCGTTTTCTGTGAAAAAGCTGTCCACCAGGAGATCTATGCCAAGGAGCAGGAGCGTGTCGTCATCTTCAGGAATGTTGTCTGGATGAGCAGGGAGGGACGGGTCTTTGTTTTCAAGACACAGCCTGAAGGTATCTATATCGTATAGAGCCAATCGATAGAGCCGGATCTGTTCTCTGGTCGGATGGAACAGTCCCTGACGAATCTGCCTGTGCTGAATCAGGGGCGCGAGTTTGTCGTTGAATTCGTTATAGGTATCCAGTCCCTGAGACTTGGTATAGTCTGCGACATTTTGTGAGGTGGTTTCCTTGAATCCTTGACAGTGTGCTTCCTTAAGCAGCACATGGTATTCGACAATCCTGTCACCGCAGGCACGCATGGCAGCCCTGCCAAGTGGATAGGCCCTGCAGGCTGCAGGCCTGTGGCCATAGACGTTGCACCCGTTCTTATCCACAAAGACGCAACTGGCTCGACCATCATCGACCATTGTAAGATAATACTTTGGAAATACGTCACCTTCGAGCATTTCCTCTATAATATACCGGTTATGGAGTTCTGTTGAAGAAAGACCGGTACCGAGGCGTAGCCGGAGTACATCATAAGGTGTGAGCGGAAGCTCAAGCAACCTGCAGCACTCGGTAAAGCATGGAACCCCGGGATGGCAGGCAAAACAAAATGTTTCGCCCTCAGCAAGGCGTTGAACAGATTCCGGAAGCTGAGGGCGGTCTTTGTGGTTCATTAGATGCTGTTTCCCTGATTACGATTTCTTAGGTTTCCACAAGGTCAGAATGGGACTGGCGATGAAGATAGATGAATATGTACCAACCACTACACCACTCAGCAGGGCGAAAGAGAAATCGTGGATGACAGAACCTCCCTGGAGGAACAGGGCAAGCAGGACCAGGCCCGAGGTGAGTGAGGTGACAACCGTTCGACTCAGGACCTGATTAACACTGAGGTTGATATTTGCAATGAGTGAGTGATCTTCATTCTTGTTCATGTTTTCACGGATACGGTCAAAAACGACGACAGAGTCATTAAGTGAATATCCTGCAAGTGTTAGCAGGGCCGTGACGATGAGCAGTGTGATTTCCACGTTCAGCAGCCAGCAGATGCCGAGCACCACCATCACGTCATGGAACGTTGCGGCAGCGGCTGCAAGGCCAAAGCGGATATCAAAACGCATTGCCAGGTAAAGAATAACACCGGCTAGCGAAATGAAAATAGCTTGAATAGCCTTGTTGCGTAATACAGCGCTGACGGAGGAGCCGATCTCTGACTGACTCTCAAGCACGAACTTCTTGTCCGGAAGTTCAGCTGACAGGATGGACCCGACCTGTTCATCAAGGTTGGCTACCTTTTCTTCATCTTTTTTGACTTTGACGATAAGTCTGTTTTCGTTCTGAACTTCCTGCAGGTTTATACCTTTGATGTTGTTTTTATCAAAAGCGGATCGAACTTCAGCCATACTAAATGTCTGTTCCGCCTTATACTGCAGGAGCGAACCTCCGGAAAAATCAACACCGAGATTAGCTGTACCCCGCGCAATCTGGATAAAAGCAATGAGACCTATAGCAACCATCACTGCCGATATGGCGAAGGTGATATTCTTCAGTCTCATGAAATCCAGGTTCGGTTTCTTCACCAGCTGCATAAAACTGAGGCTCTTCATAGACTTGCCGCTATTGACCAGGTCGAACAACATCCGGGAGAAAAACAGGGCTGTAAAGAGGTTGAAAATGATACCCAGGGACAGGGTGACGGCAAACCCTTTGATCGGGCCGGTACCAAACATAAACAGCGCAGTTGCTGTGATAAGTGTTGTCACCTGGGAGTCGACGATAGTCCAGAATGCTTTACCA
This sequence comes from Desulfopila sp. IMCC35008, assembly GCF_010646885.2. Lineage (GTDB taxonomy): Bacteria > Desulfobacterota > Desulfobulbia > Desulfobulbales > Desulfocapsaceae > Desulfopila. The sequence goes on from NZ_CP050700.1 coordinate 71,264, forward strand.
AAACCGGAATCGATAGAGGACCGAACCGATTTACCTAAAGCATACTCTTCTCGCATTCTCTCAAATATGAGTACATTGGCATCCACAGCCATACCAATGGAGAGGATAATACCGGCAATACCCGGCAGTGTCAGTGTAGCGTTGAGGATGGCAAGACCGGTAAAGAGGAAAAGTATGTTTAAAACCAGAGCGCTGTTGGCGATAATACCGGACAAGCGGTAATAGATGATCATGAAACCGAGAACCATGATCGCTCCAAATACACCGGATACCAGACCTTTGTGGATAGAGTCTTTCCCGAGGCTGGCACCGACAGTCATATTTTGAATAATATCCACCGGTGCGGGTAAGGCACCTACACGCAGGACAATCGCCAGGTTTTTGGCTTCCTCGTGACTAAACGACCCGGTGATCATTGCAGAGCCGCCAAGAATCCGTTCGTTAATGTTGGGAGCTGAGCGCACTACGCCATCAAGGATGATAGCCAGTCGGCGTCCGACATTTTTTTCAGTAACATGGGCAAAGACATTGCTTCCACGGCTGGTGAGATCAAGGCTTACATAAGGTTCGTTAAATGTTCCGCCGACCCTTACATTGGCATCCTTCACCATATCTCCGGTCATCAGGACCTTGTTTTCGAGGAGTAGGGGGATTTTGCTCTCGATGTTGGTCTGCTTGTCTACCCGTTTCTCAAAATAGACGGTGGTATTGTCGGGTAGCATCGGGGCCAGGGCCTTGTTTAATACAGCCATGGTGCCATTATCCTGCCATTGGCCGGATTCTTTAACTTCGGCAATCATGGCAGGAAGGTTTATGGCCTGGGTATCCGCAACCAACTTGAATTCAAGCTGGGCGGTATTTTCAATAAGATCAAGAGCGCTGTCATGATCTTCAAGACCGGCAAGCTGGACAACAATTTCATCGTCCCCCTGGCGGATAATTATTGGTTCGGCAACACCGAACTGGTCGACCCTGTTTCGTACGATTTCCAGCGACTGGTCAACGGCATTGGATTTGATGAAATTTCTCTTTTCATCGGTGAGGCGTAAGAAAATACGGGGGAAACTCCCTTCCTTGTCATCAACCTCGACAACTATATCCTTAAATTCATTGGCGATAAAGGATTTGACCTGCTCCAGAGCTCCGCGGTTGGGTAGCGTGAATATTACCGTATGTTTATCGGCAGATGGGGTCTGGACGGCAGTTATAGACTGATCTGCCAGAGAATCCTTGATATCATTAGATTCGAGGATCAGGGTGTTCTCCTGGGCCTTTTCCAGATCGACTTTCAGTACGACATGGATGCCACCCTGGAGGTCCAAACCTAGGTTTAACCCTTCGGGGGCCATGTATGTCTTCCACCACTCCGGTGTGGATTTGTAAAAAGACGGAACAATGGTGATAACGGAGATTATTACCAAGGAGACAAGGAGTCCCAGTTTCAGCTTGAGTGATGTAGTCATTGATTGCCTTCGTTTTTCAGTAAATACAAATACAGTTTATCTCTGCAGCTTCATGGAAGCTGGCCGGGTTGTGGAAACTAGATAAGCGCCCTAAAGGGCTGTGTGCCCAGTGGAACCTTGGGATTATAACGGAATCACTGAATCTTGCAAGGTTCTCGGCAGAATAATTCAGTTATCCGGTGCGAATGATGGCGTCCGCCATGCAGGCAGCCCCGAAACCATTGTCAATATTGACCACGGCAACACCGGGAGCACAGCTGTTGAGCATGCCCAGCAGAGCGGCGATACCGTTAAAACTCGCACCATACCCCACAGAAGTGGGAACGGCGACGACAGGGCAACTGACCAGGCCGGCAACAACACTCGGTAGTGCTCCCTCCATGCCGGCAACGACAATGATAACGGTTGCCTCGTGCAGCATCTTCTGTCGGCTGAGCAGTCGGTGTAGTCCGGCAACCCCGACATCGTAAAGTTTTTCTACCCGGTTGCCAAAACAATCCGCGGTCAGAAATGCTTCTTCCGCCACGGGGATATCAGAGGTCCCTGCGCAGATGATGAGTATTGTCCCTCCCTGTTCCTTGTCCCGGGTACTCTTGACATGGTGGTACAATACTCGTGCTTCGGGGTTGTACGTCATTTGCGGGAGATCGCGGGTGATGTCGTCGGCTTTTTGCGAATCAACGCGCGTCACCAGGACCGGGGCGGATTTGTGTAGCATGGCCCGACAGATATCACGTATCTGGGCGCTGCTTTTTGACTCGCCGTAAACCACTTCCGGGATTCCAGTCCGAATGGTGCGATGGTGGTCAATACAGGTATGATCAAGTTGCTCTGAAGGGAAATCCTTGAGGGTCTGAACAGCCTTCTCGACGGTGCATGCTCCCTCCCGTACTTCCGAGAGCAGGCGGTGAAGTGTTTGTTTATCCATGGTCCAAGTGTCTGCTGAATAGTGTTGGTTCTACTTGATAGGTTTGTTCCGGTGGAGTAATGTATACATCTTAAAGAGAAAGATGAAGGTTAAAAATTATACCGACAGAAAAGGATCACAACGTGTACACCCAGATTTACATACTGCGCTTCCCGAAAGATACCAGTGATCAACCGTTTGTTTATAAACTGGTAAAGGAATATGATCTTGAATTTAATATCCTGAAGGCCGATATCCTCTTGCAACGGGAAGGAGTCATGATCCTCGAGTTGACAGGTGGTTCTAAATCGAGCGTGAAGGCGGGCCTGGATTTTCTGCGTGGACTCGGAGTGAAGATTGAGAGACTGGCTGCCCGAATTCGCAGGGACGACGAGCAGTGTTATCAATGCGGGGCATGTACCGGTGTCTGTCCGGTGGGTGCTCTCTTTATAAAAAGGCCGGAAATGAGGGTTGAGTTTGATGCCGAGAAGTGTACCGGTTGCAGTCTATGTGTACCGATCTGTCCGGTTCGTGCAATGGAGGTTTCCCTGGATAGGGATTCAGTTCTGCCGGAGGAAACAGAAGTGTAGGGACATGTGGTTTTTAACCCGAAAAGCCCCGTACATGCGATCATGTGCGGGGCTTTTTTTATTGCTTAACTGGAGCAGGTATAACTATCTTTCAACCGGGCTGGTTGTCATCTCCTTATCATTTTCTTCCCAAAAACCAGTCCAGTCGGGCAGCGACATTTTCGGGAACCAGGAAGACCAGCCTGATCGTGGCGGATCACCAGCCTCTATTCTCTGAAGCAGGGTCTTTGCCTTCTCGGCTATAGCAGCATCAGGATACATGGCAAGCAGATATTTCAGACGTGTTTCAGCCTGGCCATATTTTTCTGTCCGGACGTAGAATTCAACAACGAAATATTCATGATTAGCCAAAAATTCACTAGCTGCCCTGATGCGGGCCTTGGCTTCGTTGTTGTATGGTGAGTCAGGGAAGGCGCGGAGCAACTGGTTAAAGAGCTTAATCGATTCTTCCGCACCCGTGGTATCACGATCAACCCGGTCAATACGCTGGTATTGGGACATGGCCTTCATGAACATCACATAAGGAATTGCCTCATTGGTCGGATGGCGTTCCTCGAATTCTCCATAGAGCATGAGAGCCTCAAGGTACCGTTCCATATAATAGTTGCAGTCTGCAGCTTTCAATTCTGCAAGGGTCGCTTCCGGACTAAACGGATAGCGGTCGAGAATTTCCTCAAAATATTCCAAGGCAGTAAAATATTTGCCGACGCTGTAGTCTTCCATGCCATTTGCAGCAAGTCCCTGGGCCGGAACCTGCAAGTCGACATCATCGGATCGGAAATCGAGAAAGGCAGGTACTTTGTCGCCGCAGCCCCCCATACTCAGCAGTATCCCGAAAAGTATGAGTACGGTGCTGAAACGTTTAATGAACAATCCGGTCCGGGCGGCAGTGATCTTCATGGTGTCTCTGTTTTCTGGGTGTTGATTAGAAAAAAAAATCTTACTCTGTTTCTCTCAGGTGGTTTAGGTACGCCTCCGCTGCGAGTACGGAAACTGCTCCCTCTCCTGCTGCATTTACTACCTGGCGAACCGTTTTGCTGCGAATGTCGCCTGCGGCCATCACGCCGGGCACGGCGGTTCTGCATTCGTTGTCCGTCGGGATAAAACCCCACTGGTCAGCCTGTAATACATCAAGTGGCAGGCAACTGTTGTTTGGGGTAATACCGATAAAAATGAACACCCCGTCGACATCGAGGGAGGAATCGGTGCCGTCGTTGGCGACGACTTTAAGCTTTTGGACCTCATTCTCACCTTCAATCGCGGTGGGACGGTTGTTCCACAAAAATTCTATCTTTTCATTGGCAAAAGCCATTTCCTGGAGGATCTTTGTGGCCCGGAGCTCGTCACGCCGGTGAACAATGGTGACCTTGGAAGCAAATCGGGTGAGGTAGTTGGCCTCCTCAATGGCGGTATCGCCACCACCGATTACTGCAACGTCCATATTGCGATAAAAGGGGGCATCGCATGTTCCGCAATAGGAAACTCCTTTTCCCCTCATCTCCTCTTCACCCGGGATGCCAAGAGAGTTGGGCCGGGCACCGGTACAGATGATTAGGGTGTCGCAGGTCAGCCTGGTGCCGTCAAAGAAGTGCAGGGTCTTGGTCTTTTCATCCTGCAGATCGATACGCTCAACTTCGCCGTTTTCAATGTTGACGTCAAATCGCTTGGCGTGCTCCGTCATTTTATCCGCGAGATCGAAGCCAGATATACCCTCCGGGAAACCGGGGTAGTTGTCAACCCAGTCGGTGGTCAGGACCTGCCCGCCAGGAGCTCCTTTTTCAATAAGTACGTGGTCTAGTCGGGCTCGTGCTGCATACAGCCCGGCAGAAAGGCCGGCCGGTCCGCCGCCCAGGATTACCAGTTCGTAGTGTTCTTTCAGCATGGGAAAATTAATGTTGTGTATACACAAAAAAACGCTGTCCCCTATTGATCAGGAGTGTTCCTGCAGAATTGGGATACAGCGTTATAATATCTTTAAAGAGCCTTGTTGAGGAGGTCAACGAGTTGTGCCTTGCCAACCGCACCGGTGATCTGGTCGACGGTTTCCCCATTTTTGAAGAGGATCAGGGTCGGGATGGCACGAATACCGAATTTACCGGGGGTTACCGGATTGTCGTCGACATTCATCTTGGCGATGGTGACCTTTCCGTCATATTCATCGGCGAGATCTTCAATGACCGGGCCGATGGCTTTACAAGGTCCGCACCAGGGGGCCCAGAAATCCACAAGTGTGGGTTGTTCCGCACCGATAAGCGCGTCAAACTCGGCATCGTTTACCTGTTGGACTTTGTCGTTTGCCATTATGCACTCCTGTTATGGAAGAATTATTAGCAGGGTTGAACTGTTGTTTAGTCAGCGCAATGAGTACAGTTTACCTTCTGCTCGGTGGGCTGACAAGCAAAATGTATCTTGCTTTCATCCCCTGTCAGTGTACTTGTTCAATGCAGGTTGTTATTGTGTGCATGAACATAAAAAAATCAAGTGGCATGGATGTTTGACAATAAAAACATCTGCGTGCTATATTCTGCCTTCACTCCCTGTAGAACAGGGAATGTGCCAGATGGTTGCTGCGGATTGTCCGCGATGATCTACAAGTTTTACATATAAGGGGAATTTATGAATATTTCAACATCTGAAAAACTGTTTGAGAAAGCTCAGCAATATATTCCGGGCGGTGTGAACAGTCCGGTACGAGCCTGTAAATCGGTAGGTTGTAACCCCGTATTTATAGAGAGGGCACAGGGTGCCTATGTTTATGATGTTGACGGTAATGAGTATCTCGATTTTGTCGGTTCCTGGGGGCCGATGATTTTAGGCCATGCCAATCCGTTGATTTTAAAAGCGGTGAATGAAGCTGCGGCATTGGGCACAAGTTTCGGAGCTTCAACGCCACGGGAGATTGATCTTGCCTCAATGGTGGTGGAGGCCTTGCCATCTGTCGAAAAAGTGCGCTTTGTCAACTCGGGGACTGAGGCAACAATGAGTGCGGTGCGGCTGGCACGTGGATATACCAATAAAAAGATGGTCGTGAAGTTTGATGGTTGTTACCACGGCCATGCAGACTCTTTTCTGGTGAAGGCAGGTTCCGGTGTTATTACCCTTGGCATACCGGGTAGTCCGGGTGTACCGGAAGATATCGTTAAAAATACTCTCTCCATTCCCTATAACGACGCCGAGACCCTGGAGAAAACATTGCGTGACGAATCCCTTGATATCGCCTGCGTGATCATCGAGCCGGTGGCCGGCAATATGGGTTGTGTACCACCGGCACCCGGTTTTCTTGAAAAGCTTCGGGCCCTGACCGAGGAGCTCGGGATTGTCCTGATCTTCGATGAAGTCATAACCGGATTTCGTCTCGGTTATGGCGGTGCGCAGGAATATTTCCAGGTGATGCCGGATCTGACAACTCTTGGGAAGATAATAGGTGGTGGTCTGCCGGTGGGAGCGTACGGCGGAAAAAAAGAGATCATGGATTGCATTGCTCCTGACGGGCCGGTCTATCAGGCGGGCACCCTCTCAGGAAACCCGCTGGCAATGGCTGCTGGCATCGCGACCCTGAAACAGCTCCAGCAGAGTGATTTTTACAGCCAGCTGAATAACAAGGCTGCTTCTCTTGCTGAGGAACTTCAGCAGGTGGCGCAACGAACCGGAATGCCATCAACCTTGAATCGTGTGGGCTCCATGATGACCGCATTTTTCACCGATAACGAAATCTTCGATTTTGAATCGGCTATGACCGCAAATGCTGACAGATATGCTCGTCATTACAGACAGATGATGTCTGAAGGTGTGAACCTTGCGCCATCTCAGTTTGAGGTTGGTTTTGTCTCGGCGGCTCACTCGTCGAGAGATCTTGAGAAGCTGGTAAAAATGACTGAATGGTCATTCAAAAAATTGCTGGAAAATTGAAAAATCCGTTGACGTTGGCCGGGAGGCATGCTACTAAAGTCGTTTATATTGTAACCGATTTGTCCTCGTACGAATCAGGAGGAGTGGAAGATGTCGGACCTCAAGAGTGAAATGGTCCAGTTGCTGGCCCGCTACGGGCATATAGGATTTACCTTTGTGGCATGCATCTTCATCGGGCTCGGGGCAGGTATATATCTGGACCAGAAGGTCTTTGACGGTAGTACTGCTCCATGGTTTACATTTATAGGCCTGGCATTCGGTATTGCAGCGGCATTTAAATCGATGCTGGAAATTCTCTGGAAGTACAGTGGTGACGACAGGGATAATAAACCGGGGCCAAGGAAAAAATAGTGGTTAAAGAACCTGTTTCCCTGCATCGAATGCAGGTTGTAAGCTGGGTATACCTGGCAGTATTGACGGTCCTGACCCTGTTCGTTTCCTCATGGAATATGGCATGGTCTGTGTTTGCCGGAGGGGTTATATCTATAGCGAGTTTCCGGTTGTCGAAAAAGGGGCTGACTAAGTTTCTTGACTCGTTACCCGATGCCAGAGAAAATCCGGAACAGGTCGGGAGCAGCTGGAGTCAAAGCGGGTACCTGCTCAAGTTCTGGATACGTATTGCAATTATAGGTGTTATCCTGCTGCTTCTCATAAGAAGTGGTTGGGCGAACACTTTTGGTTTGGTTTTGGGGTTGTCAACGATAGTGTTTGCCGTAACATTCACCGCGATGAGTGTCGTTAAGCACTATTACTTCAGTGGGAGGAGGTAAAAGGCGATATGGAACATCCGATACTATTTATTTCAATCATTCTTGAGAAGTTGGGATTACCTGTCCCGCATGGGTTTGTCGGGCAAACATTTCTCGAACAGCTATGTGCGCCGTATATGACGTACACATGGCTGGTCATGGCGTTTCTGTTCTTTGTTTCAAAGTTGACCCTCGGTAACCTGGAAATGGTTCCTGGTGCCGGGCAGAATTTCTGGGAAATCGTCATTGGCGGGATGGATGACTTTTTTGCGGAGAACATGGGCCGTGATATGGCTGATAAGTTCTTCCCGATGATAGCCACTTTTGCTCTCTATATAGCTGTTGCTAACCTGATCGGGCTGATTCCCGGATTCATGTCTCCGACATCTTCCATTAACACCACCCTGGCCTTAACATTGATTGTCTGGGTGACTCATCACGTTATTGGTTTCAAGGAGCACGGAGTCAACTACTACAAACACTTTACCGGGCCGATGCCGGTTCTGATTCCCCTGATGCTGCCGATCGAGCTGATCAGTAACTTCGCCCGTATTCTTTCCCTGTCCATTCGACTTTTCGGTAACATTATGGCCAAGGAAACCCTGCTGGGTATCCTGTTCACGCTGGCTGGTGCATTCTTTGCTCCGCTGCCGATTATGGTTCTTGGTGTTCTGGTTTCGGTTGTTCAGGCAATGGTTTTTGTTCTGCTGACAGTTATCTATTTTGCCCAGGCACAGGAGCATGCACACTGATTCGGTGTGACTTATGTAGTGTATAAAGGGTGCTGCTTTAGCAGCCCTTTTGTTAATATTGCAGTAAAAAAGAAGAAGGCCAACTAACAACTAATTTCAAGGAGAAACACAATGGAAGGAAATCTTCAACTCGCTCTTATTTGCATCGGTGCAGCTCTTTCTATCGGTCTTGCAGGTCTTGGTGCTGGTATCGGTATCGGTAACATCGGCCAGGGCGCTTGTATGGGTCTTGCCCGTAATCCGGAAGTACAGCCGAAACTGATGGTTTTCATGATTCTCGGTATCGCTCTTGCTGAGTCCATCGCTATTTACGGACTTGTTATTTCTCTTATCCTGCTCTACGCGAATCCGTTCCTGTAAGCCGGAGAAGTCAGTAGCAATCGATAGCTGTACAACATCGATTTGAAAGGGCCGCAGATTATTCTGCGGCCCTTTTTGCGTTTACTATGAAGAGATCATTTTGGGCAGGATTGTTGATACTGCATTATCGTATTAGCAATGGAGGGTGAGCTCATAAAGAGGTATATACTATTTTATTATGGCTGAAACAGATATTATTGTTCACCCCAAAAGGGGAAAACGTGAAAATCCAGTCCCCAAAGACGGGATTTTTTTTGTTACCCCGGCTGAAGCACGCCGTGCTCATGAATTAGTTGAGGGGGCGGGTGGAACGAGGCGTTTTTTTTACAATTCCCGTTTGACCGTCAGCGGTTGTGGTTCCTATTTCGTAGTTGGTCCCGCAGTGGGTTCACCAATGGCTGCGATGACCATGGAGAAGCTTATCGCCCTGGGTGCACAATCGATTATCATGTATGGATGGTGCGGGGCAGCCGATGATGCACTTCATGTTGGCGATGTCCTTGTCGGTTCGGTCGCCGTTTCAGGGGAAGGTACGTCAAAATACTATCCAGGTAGCATGCCAAAATCGTCATCAGGTGTATTGAGCCGATTCCTGCAGGGGTGGGCGAAGGAAAAAGGACTTGTGTGTACTCCGGCTGTAATCTGGACCACAGACGCACCATATCGAGAAAATCGGGTAGAGTTGGCAGAGCTTCAGCGTAAAGAGGGGGTGCAGGCAGTTGATATGGAATATTCGGCACTCTGCAGTGTCGCCATGTTCAGGAATATTGATTTTGCTGCGTTGTTATTGGTTTCTGATGAACTGTATCATACGAACTGGAGGCATGGATTTATGCAATCCGCTTTTAAGCAAACGAACAGACAGATTGTGGAGCTGCTTTGCAGTCAATGTTATGGGGAGAACGCATCATGAGAACGTTTCATCTGGTGAGCCTTGGTTGTGCTAAAAATCTGGTGGATTCCGAGTTGATGATTGGCTCCCTCATGAAGAACGGGTGGCAGCTTGAGAATGATCCTGAGGCAGCAGAATTACTTCTTATTAATACCTGTGGATTTATCCAGCCTGCAGTAGAGGAGGCGATAGAAGAAATTCTTGATCTTGCCGCAATTAAGGCACAGTCAGGGTGTAAACTTGTTGTTGTGGGTTGTATGGTGCAACGATACAAAGATGGGCTTGTGGGTGAATTACCGGAGGTTGATCTCTTTATTGGGACCGAAGCATGTCACAGGTTGGCTGAACTTATAGAGCCACTTTTTGCCAGCGGTACGACTCCCGAAAAGGTGATCACTCCTTCCACGTTTCTAATGGATGCGGCTCAACCTAGAGTACTTGCGACACCACCGTTTCGAGCCTGGTGCAAGATTACGGAGGGATGTGACAACAGGTGCTCGTATTGTATGATCCCATCAATAAGGGGCCCTTTAAGAAGCCGACCTGTAGATGATTTAATACGGGAGGCGGAGGATCTGGAAAATCGTGGTGTAAGAGAGCTCTCTCTCATTGCTCAGGATCTTACAGCGTATGGTGATGATCGCGCTGGCGACGATAATCTTATCCTTTTGTTGGATAATTTACTGCGGACGACTACGATTCCCTGGTTCAGGCTTCTCTACCTGTATCCGACCGGGGTATCTGAGCAGCTTCTGGAGCTCATGGCTGAGAACGACAGGATACTGCCCTATCTCGATATACCGTTTCAGCATGTCAGCGACAGCATACTGGAGAAGATGAATCGCCGTCATAACGGGAACGACCTGTACGAATTGGTTGAGAAGACACGAAGGTTTCTGCCCGATGTTGCTCTTCGCTCTACTTTTCTAGTGGGTTTTCCAGGGGAGACTGAACAGGATGTGGAGCAGTTGATAGAGTTTCTGAAAAAAGCGCGGCTTGACCATGTAGGGGTCTTCCCATATGCCAATGAAGAGGGATGTCCTGCCGAAAAATTCCCGGATCAGTTGCCGGAGCAGGAAAAGATCGCACGTTGTGAAGCGGTAATGGAAGTCCAGTCGACCATTTCGCAGGAGATATTACGAAAATATGTTGGCCGCAGAGAGCAGGTGCTGGTTGAAGGGCTCAGCAGGGAAACAGATTTACTACTTGAGGGGCGAACGCGATATCAGGCGCCGGATGTTGACGGTTGTGTCTACATTAATGAAGGTACTGCAAATGCCGGGGATATAGTGACGGTGGAAATTACGGAGTCCCAGATTTATGACCTGGTAGGTGGGATTACTGCAGGATCTTAGGTTACCGGATACACGTCACCTGTCGTTGAAAGGTGAGAGGGACAGGTGACGTTGGTCGTATTTATTTGCTGGAATTTACTTTTTCACGAAGGTCTTTACCGACCTTGAAAAAAGGCAATTTCTTCGGTTTTACCAGTATTTTTTTCCCAGTTTTTGGGTTTCGGCCCTCGTAAGCGTCGTATTTTTTAATAACAAAGCTCCCAAATCCCCTGATTTCAATGCTTTCACCTCTTGCAAGTGCCTCTGTCATCGTTTCGATAACAGTATTGGTGATTGCAGCCGCTTCGCGATGGGGAATGTTGATGTCCTGTGCCAGTGCCTCAATGAGTTCCGATTTATTCATACTCCACTCCAGTTCAGGAAGTCTTTCTGCGCTCCCCTGTCGGGAAAACACAACGCCACCCTAAGTTCTCTAACTCAAGAATCTTATTGGATATTCTGTCCATGTTACTGTAAGCTGCTTCCACTGTACGAGGATAGTTAAGTGAAAACAATGTCTTACCGCTCCTTTCCGCCCCGTCAGGTCTCATTTTTTACCTAACTGTTAGGATTTAATCAGTTATTTTTTTTTTTGTAAAGGGAATTCTATAAAAATATTTTTTTTAAATCCTTGTGGTTAAGTAATTTATACTTGCCGCTTGGCAGGTTTTTGAGAAAAAGCCTGCCATAAGCGATGCGTTTTAACCGAATCACCGGATTCCCTATAAAGTCGAACATTTTCCTTACCTGGCGTTTTCTTCCTTCGTGAATGGTAATCTGAACCAGGGATTGGCCCCGTAATCTCTTAAGCAGTTTTATAGAAGCGGGAGCCGTTTCTTGGCCTTCAAGCAGGATTCCCTGTTCAAGGAGGTTGAGTTTTGCCTTGCCGGGATGTCCTGAAACCAGAGCTTCATAGGTCTTATTGGTTTCGTGGCTTGGGTGTTGCACTTTCTGGGCAAAATCTCCATCGTTGGTGAGGATGAGAGCGCCTTCGGTGTCGAGGTCAAGCCGGCCGACCGGAAAGAGCCTCTCTGGTATATCTTTAACAAGGGACGTTACAATGGGTCGTCCCTGGGGATCTGAGAGGGACGTGACATACCCGGTTGGTTTATTGAGAAGGACGTAAATGTGATCTTTCTCGGGTTTGACGATCTTGCCGTCAAAGCGAATAGAGTCGTTCTCCGGATCAATCTTTACCCCGAGATTGGTTTCCGTCTTACTGTTGACGGAAACGCGACCGGAGAGAATCAATCCTTCCGCCTTTCGACGTGAGGCAATCCCGCATTGGGCCAGGAACTTTTGTAATCTGACAGGTTCACTCATCGATACTGCCTGGGTATAATCCGTTCAAATTTCTCATCTACCTTTGCCCGTGTAGGTTCATCAACTTCAAGTACATCTGTATACCAGGGTTTCATCCGGCAATCGATGACCACAGGTGGTCGGAGTCCGACATGGAATCGATTAAGAGAAGTAGCAGCGGCATGGATGTCGTTGGCAGGTTCAAACCGAGTAAAAAAGGTCCAGAGGAATTCCTGCATTGAGCTGGTTGCTTCGGCACAATCGTCAACAAGGAGCACAAAAGGCCAATCGGCTATACCTTCCCAGGCGGCAAGTCTTGGGCCGAGATCACGATTCTCGTTATAGGTGCAGCCCTGAACGACCAGGGTACCTGGTAGAAAGATCTCCGGACGACTGCAATCGGGAGGGAGGGTGCCTGAAAACTCAGTGGGCAGATCCCGGATTTTCTCTTTGCCAAGGCCCATGATCATCGCCTTGGAACCTTTATTGACGGAGGGACCTGTATAATCGAGGGTGTCTTGAGAGACATTGGCAAAGACAAACAGGTCCCGATCCCACTGAACCCGCTCAAGAATATGTGGCCAGAGGGCGCCGAAATCGTTAATATCAATATCACCATCAGTGATAATCAGAAATTTTGTTAAAGAAAGTTGACCCTCACCCAGGATACGCAATCCGCAGCCAAACGCTTCACGCGGGTACCTGTCACTGACCCGAGCTGCTGCCAGGCAATGAAAGCCTGTTTCGCCAAAGGTCTTCAGTTCCCGGACGCCTTTCATGACCAGGGGGAAGAGCGGGGAGAGCAATTCCTGGAGATAATCGCCGATAAAGAAATCTTCCTGTCGGGGACGCCCTACAACCGTCGCAGGATAGATGGCATTATTACGGTGGTAGAGATGACTTACCTGGAAGACGGGATAATCGTGTTCCAGTGAGTTATAGCCGTAATGGTCTCCGAATGGTCCTTCAGGTTGCCGCAGGTGTGGTGGTACGACACCTTTAATGGCAAACTCGGCATTGGCCACAAGGTCGTGACCGCCTCGTGGGTCATGGCTCATCCGCAATTTATCACCGAGTAAAAGTGAAGTGAGCATGAGCTCGGGGATATCTTCAGGCAGGGGGGCTATGGCGGAAAGCATAAGTGCAGGTGGTCCCCCTATATAAAGGGTGAGGGGGAGTGACTGGTCCAATTTCTCCGCTTCGTGGTAGTGATACCCACCACCCTTATGGATCTGCCAGTGGATGCCGGTTGTCGTATCGTCAAATCGCTGAATGCGATACATGCCGAGATTGTGGCCCCGTCCACCCGGATGCTCTGTATAAACAAGTGGCAGGGTCACAAAAGGACCGCCGTCACTATGCCAGGAGGTAAGCATGGGCAACTCTGAAAGGCGTGAGGGCGACTGGCAGTTCTCAAGAATTGGTGCCTTACCTACTTTTTTAAGCCCGATTTTAAGGCCGTCGAGGAACAGAGACCTGTTTTGCCAGAGTTTGCCCGCAGAAAGTGGCATGACTGTTTCGGCAAGGTGAACAATATCCTGCACGAACTGTTGGGGCTTTTTGCCAAAAGCAAGGTCAAGTCTGTCAGCGGTGCCGAATAGATTCGTCACTACAGGAAATGAAGAACCCTTTACCTTGGTGAACAGAAGCGCCGGCCCACCCCTGGCGATGACCCGACGGTGGATTTCAGCAATTTCGAGATACGGGTCGACCTCTTCCTCGATAACCAGTATCTGGTTCTGTTGCCTGAGAAGCTCGATATAACTACGAAGATCGTGGAGTTTGGAGATTGTCACACTGATGCCTTATTCTTTTTCTTGTTTGTGAGAGCGTTTTTGCTGTAAAAATATAGTATGATATTCATGTTCGGACAGATGTTTCTTCATGAGTCTGGTGAAGGAAGTAATAAAATCATCTATCTCGTCCGTTGATACCCTGTCCGCCAGGGTTTCGCTAAATTCAGTGCCCCCTGCAAGCTGCAGAAAGCAACAAAAGGATTGTTTGTCGAGTTCCGGTGAGAGGCCGAAGCACATGCGATCTGCTGTAATCTTTTCCATGGTTGCGTCTCGTGTTAGGGTAATGGGCTAAACCGGCAGTGAACGGTTCGCGTGCGCGGACCGTCAAATTCACAAAAAAAGATTCGCTGCCATGTCCCGAGCAACAGCCTGCCGTTGTCAATGGCCGTGGTGATGGAGGAACCGACAAGTGATGCCATGATATGCGAGGGTGAATTGCCTTCCCGATGACGGTAGTTGTATTGAAGTGGGACAATTTCACGTAGTCCGTTGATTATGTCGTGCTGGACATCGGGGTCGGCACCTTCGTTGATAGTGAGTGCAGCAGTCGTGTGCGGGTTAAAGAGATAACAGAACCCATCGGCTATGGAGTTCTTTTGTAACAGGCCCTCGACGGTTGCTGTTATATCGATCATTTGCATGTGCGATTGTGTACGTACGTTAAATGTAGTCAGGCTCATGACCTTTCCTTAGGGGTGTTAGGGTTCTTTTTAACCTGAGGTTTGCCTCAATCAGATCCGCTTTCTTCTGGTTTGACCACAAGAAAAGCGGATTGGAAAGCAAACTATAGGTGGTTTTCCTTGAGGCGTCAATGGCTTGTAAAAGTGGATGAGCAACGGGCATGGTTTATGACGAAGGTTCCATCGTTTCTTTTTCCTGATGGCAAGCATTATCTCTATTGATTGATCGAGGTGGTTCTCCGCTTGACAATGTCAAAGCAGGCAATAGTATACCTAAGTTGGTGAACCGCAATGTCTATTTGTTTAATTTGAGCTTGTTGCAGGATACGAGAATGAATGGAGCAGTACCTGAAAAGGGAATAATCCGAAATATCTGGATGCTGAGTCGTGAGTATGGCGATCTTGCTGGTGCCGGTGGCGTAAAGGACGTGGTGCGTCAGCTTGCGGAAGCACTGGCTGCCGATTCCGGAGTCGATGTACGGGTTGTCATACCATGTTATGGATTCATCTCTCCCGTCAAGGCAGGGTTTGAGCCGGTTGTTGATGTAACTGCACCGGATCAGAATTTATCTTTCTCTGTCGATATGGATTACGCCGACAGGAAACGGCGGGAAATATGTCAGGTCTGGCAACGCAGTGGAAATGGTGTGACCCTGTTCCTTATCGATTCTGCAAGGTTTGCGGAAAAGGGTGGGGTGTATACATACACCGAGACAGAACACAGACAGGATAGCATGAAGCTGCCAGGGGGTGGACATTACGACTATTTTGCCATGAACGTGCTTCTGCAAAAGGCGGCATTGGAGTTAATGATCCTGCTCGAGGAAAAACCGGATGTGATTCATTGCCACGACGGTCATACCGCACTTATTCCGGCGTATATTCGTGAATGGCAGGGGTACCGCAGCTATTTCAGGGACAGTGGTTGTCTTGTCACTATCCATAATGCCGGTATAGGGTACCATCAGGAGGTTGATGACCTTGAATTTGCAATGGCTATTACCGGCTTACCGGACACTTTTGTCTCTCGATGTCTGCTCGATGGTAAATTCGATCCTTTTCTTGCAGCCGGTGAGGGTGCCGTCTTAAATACCGTCAGCGAGAACTATGCCCGTGAACTGCAGGAGAGCGATGAGGATAGCCGTACTGGTGGGCTTGGCCATGCGCTTTTAGAACGAGGTGTACGCCTTGAGGGCATTACAAACGGTATATCACCTGCTCGGTTTAATCCAGCGGATAAGGAGAGCAGTGGTCTGAAGGCCCATTTTGACCCGGGTGATGAGCATGACACTCTGGCAGGTAAAAGAATTTGTAAGGAATGGCTGCTTGAGAACCTGGTGGCAGGCAACGTTCCGGAAACTGTTGAATTGTATGGCCTGCCAGGACTGTCTCCCGGGGTTCCCCTGTTCGCTTTTATCGGCAGGTTAACACACCAGAAAGGTGTCGACCTGCTTCTCAGGGCCCTGGATGGCTTATCCTCGCTTGAGAAAGGATGGCAACTGGTGATCCTCGGCAACGGCATGGAGCTGATCGAGGCGGACATCATCGGTTTGACGGAAAGTGCGGACTTGGCAGGAAGACTCTGTTTCCTGAAAGGATATGATACAGGACTTGCCGCCGCCCTCTATGCCGCCAGTGATTTTTTTATTATCCCGTCCCGGTTTGAGCCTTGTGGCCTGACCGACTTTATCGCCCAGCTATATGGTAGTGTACCCATCGTTCACCACATTGGCGGGCTGGTAAAGGTTGAGGATGGCGTTACCGGGCTGTCCTACATCGGCGATACGGCAGAAGCATTACAGGAGGCCCTCTCAAGAGGGCTGGAAGTATATAAAAATGGTCCGGGTTTACGAAAAATCCGGAAACAGGCTGTTGACAACATCCATAAAAACCATACCTGGGATATAAAGTGTGAAAAATACAGGGCGTTGTATCTGCAAGCCAAACAATCAAGAATGAAAGGAGTGAACAGATGACTGTGAAAGTGGGTATTAACGGATTTGGACGTATAGGTAGAAACATGTTCCGGGCAATAAGTAAGGATCCTGTTTTTGCGGATATCGAGGTCGTGGCAATTAACGATTTAACCGATAACGCAACCCTGGCTCATTTACTCAAATACGATTCCGTAATGGGAACCTATGAGAAGGAAGTGAGCAGTGATGATGCCGGTATTACGGTGGACGGAAGACACATTGCTGTTTCCAGTCATCGCAACCCGGCGGATATTCCGTGGGGTGATCTTGGTGTCGAGTATGTTGCGGAGTGCACCGGGATTTTTCGTGATGCAGAATCTGCTCAGGCCCACATTGATGCCGGTGCCAGTAAGGTTGTGATCTCCGCCCCGGCCAAAGGCAGCGTGAAGACCTTTGTGATGGGTGTCAACGAAGATGAGTATGACGCCACCCAGCACCATATCGTCTCAAACGCTTCCTGTACCACCAACTGCCTGGCGCCTTTCGCCAAGGTTGTTCTGGATAATTTTGGAATCGAGCGTGGTCTGATGACCACTGTTCACGCTTACACTGGCGACCAGCGTCTTCTTGACTTTCCTCATTCTGACCCTCGCCGTGCCCGTGCTGCCGCACTTTCCATGATTCCTACCAAGACTGGTGCGGCTGCTGCTGTTTCTCTGGTTATTCCGGAACTGAAAGGGAAATTTGACGGCCTGGCCGTACGCGTTCCCACCCCGACGGTCTCGCTCGTTGATGCCGTTATGGAAGTGGAGAAAGAGACCACGGTAGAAGAGGTAAATGCTGCCCTGAAAGCTGCGGCCAACCGGTATCTTGGTTACACCGACCTGCCTCTTGTTTCCATTGATTTCCAGGGTGATGGGCACTCTTCCATCGTTGACGGGCAGTGCACCAAGGTTATTGGCAAGACCGTCAAGGTTATGAGCTGGTATGATAATGAGTGGGGCTATTCAAACAGGATGTGGGATCTTATTCTGCACATGGAGGCCAATAAGGCTCTGTAAAAGGTTTCACAGCACTTCATCTGTTCACGATCAGTCCGAACCGCATATGTCTAATATAGCGGCACGGACTGCTTGTGAACTCCTAAAGCACTGTGAAAGCTTTTGGGAACATTGCTTTAGGGTAATACAAAAGTCGATAAATGCCTCGGTTGAGTTGTGCCCCGAATTACGGGGTCGTCCGGGGCGTTGTTTTTTATGATGTTATTTTTAGTAACGGCAATTGAGGTGAGTGATGGAGCCTACTACAGATGTCGGTCCCATAGAGTCTGATGCTTTACGGGCCAACCTGCTGGAGACGGCAGGAAAGGTTGAGATTGATCCTGAACTGTTTCTCCTGCTTGAGGTGGTTGAGAAATACAAAGGGCTCCACTCTTCGCTTGAGAAATTGTTGTATGAGGTGTGCCATCCCTTTCGCAACTGGAAAATGATCCTGCCGCAGCTACGCAGTTTTGTTTTAAAAAATAGCGGGCATTACCGGGTTCATGAGAAAGGTCCGGAAGCATTCCGCCTATTTTCAAGACTGTTTTTTGAGGCGCTGGAGGAAACCCAGCGCGATTCGTCTCTGCTGAGTCAGGTGGTCGGGGCCAAGTTAGCCTGGATCGACAAGATGATCACCCTCTTCAATCATCAGGATCTGGATAGATTTGATGATTCGCTTAACGAGATGTTCAAACGGCTCGAGGAGTTGGATCGGGAGGATGATGCAATTATTATGCATATCGTCCACGGACAGCATTCAGTGAAAAAACTGGCTACTCGAATTGTCGATTTCAGTACCAGCGGTCGCACAACTTTCGATTATACCCCTCTCGCCTCTCTGGTGAGAACAGTGCTGCGAAAAAATTATGAATACTGGCTGAAGGAGGATGACCCTCGCCAGTGGTTTATCGAAAACTGCGACCCGCTTCACGGTGACAGGCAGTCGGTGGAATTGTTCGCCAAGGTCTCACACGATTCTATGAAGGTGCACATTGCTGCGATCGAGGAGCTTGACTTTGATACGGATCCAATAGGTGCCTTGAAGGTATTGCTGGGTCTACCTGCTCATGTAGACATTGTCCGCCTGTATCGTGATATCCCGGATGTGCTGGTGAAAGCTGAATATGGGTTAGCTTCACCACTGGAGGATGGGGCACAACTGCATCATTTCATTGAAAACCAGAAACTGCTCTTTCTCTTCCGGATAATGGATACCCAGGGGTTATACCTCATTCATGAGGAAACCCTGCGAGAGATTAATCGCAGCCTGGTTCAGTTGATTCGCCAGCAGAGTTTCGAGGAGATTGAGGATTTCCTGCTCACCACGTTTCAGCTCTTAAAGGTTAATGTTCGTAAATTTCCTCATACCTCGTTGCAGTGTATACAGGTGTTGGGAGGGGAGGTGTTTGATCGGGGAAACAGCCGGATGGTTGAGGCCTTTCTCTGGGGCTTGGTACGGTTCGGTTTTCAGCACGTCAGTGTGGAAGGTGTGGATGAAAACTGGCAACCGTTGCTGAATCCGGCTCACTTAAGTAATATCCGTGTCTGGTTGCACCTCATCATGAGGGAACCTAAATGGTGCTCTACCCTTTTCTCTGCCCTGATTATTCATCTTAAACTCTCGGGTACCTGTGTAAAGGATACAGACCTCTTTCAACGGGATATCACTGAGTTGCTGAACCATCCCATTGAGCCAATTTACAACTTGTCCAAACAGTTCACCAAGCTCATGCCGGTTTTTTATAACGAGATCGGCTCAGAGGGGGAGCTGCGGGATGTCTCAACCGAGCTTGATGAGATTCACCGTCGAAAGGACCTGTTGATTCATTTTTTGCGAAAGCAGGGGCATGTTGAGAGTTCCAACCTGATTGTTGATTTCATCAAGGCAATCTTCAGATTTTGGAAGAGTGGCAAGAAGGAGCTGCTGTTGCCGTATCTTCCGGAAGAGGTGTATAACCAGGTGGCTGTCAAGGGCACTTTTGTCGATGACCAGTATCTGTTGAGCGAACGGGTATGGTCTTCGCTGGAGATTGCTGATGTCGACGATCTGCTGGAAATTGATCCGGAGGACCTTGCCGGTTTTCTGGCCCTGCAGACAGATTTCACCCCCCATGAGGTTCGTCGGTTTGAACTGCTGGTCAAGATGTATAAGTTGCTGTACCAGAAATATGAGCTGGGCTTCCAGGAAATAAAAATGGAATTGCAGCAGGCTGTCCACGATGGTTTTCCGGAAGTAGAAGCGGTTCTTGAGGTTCTGGAAGAAGAAGATACCGAAAAATGCCTTGAAGTTATCCTGGAGACGCTCGGCGCTCTTAAGGTGATTATCCTCTCTGAAAAGACCTTTGAGGCCCGGGAAGACATTTATTACAAAAGGCATATTGCCGTGGATATTCCTTCTGTTTACGGACGATATAAAGAAAAGAAGTTCGATGCCTTAAGCCTTACGTTCCGTCTCGAGAACCTGGCGACACTCTATCTTGAGAAACTGCCTGAAACCGTCAACCTGTCGTTTATCACCCAGGCGACCTTCTGGAATATCGTACGCTGTCTGCGCATATTCATGCAGGCCCTCAAAATTGACGGGATCACTTCACGCAGACTCGAAACCTACATGTCTTTGCTGACCAATTCACTTAAAGTGCGGAGGTTTTCCTATACCCAGTATCTCGATATCTTCCGTGGCCTTTCAGAAGGTGTGAAGGATATAATTTACGCCTACTACACCAACATCCACCAGAATAATCTCTCGATCATCATCCCCCAGATTGGCCGGGAAAACCTGCTGCATAAGTACACAAACCTCTATGACGATGCCGATGTGTCCACCTCGGTCCAGCGCCTTTCTGAAACGTTTTTGCGGGAATTGATTTCTACGACCTTCGGTTTGCAGCATCTGGATAATTTTATCCTCATGATCATCCAGACCCTGGAGAGCCAGAAGGATAAACTGAATGAACAGCATCTCGACCTGCTGATGACCTATAACCAGGAAAAGGCGATCTCTTTATTGCATGACCCGAATCCATATACCCATAACCTGATTCATCTGGGTAATAAGGGCTTTAACCTGGCTACCCTCATGGCTGAGAATATCCCGGTCCCGCCAGCTTTTGCCATGACCACCGAGATTTTCCGTTGTCGCGACGTTGTATTCGGGTATACCCAGGCGCGTGAAGAGTTGATGCAGCGCATCCGTGAAGCACTCAATCAGGTTGAGGAGATAACCGGCCGGGTGTACGGGTCCTCTGATTGTCCCCTGTTGCTGTCAGTTCGAAGTGGCGGCGCTATTTCCATGCCCGGGATGATGGCGACTGTCCATAATGTTGGCTTTAACGAGGATATTATTACCGAATATGTCCGAAAAGGTGGCAATGAGTATGTGGCCTGGGACAATTACCGACGTTTTTTGCAGTCCTGGGCGATGATCTCCGGGGTGGAAAGGGAAGACTTCCAGGGCTTGATGAACGAGGCCAAGGAGAAGTACGGTGTCTCCCTTAAACGGCAATTTTCTGCCACACAGATGAAAGAGCTGGCCCTCTCCTACCAGAAGCTTGTTCGCAAGAGAGGCATGGGAATACCGGATGACCCCTGGCTGCAACTCATGAGTGCGGTGGAGCTCGTGCTTGACTCGTGGGGCACCTCAAAAGCCTCGGATTACCGGAAGATCATGGATGTCTCCGACGCCTGGGGAACGGCGGTGATCGTCCAGGCGATGGTCTTTGGCAACAAGAGTGGTCATGCCGGTTCCGGGGTGGTTTTTACCGCTCACCCCTACCGGAAAGTACAACGCGTTGCTCTCTGGGGTGACTATGCCTATGGCGACCAGGGAGAAGATATTGTCTCCGGGTTGGTAACCAGCTGCGCAGTATCTGTGGAGCAGGCCGAACTCGACGGACGTTCCGTGGATGAAACCCTCGAGCGAAGATTTCCTGCCATCTACAATGAATTGCTCCTGATATCACGAGATCTTGTGTACGAGAAAAGGTGGAACCCGCAAGAGATTGAATTTACCTTTGAAGGTCCCGAGCCGGATCAGCTGTTCCTCTTGCAGACCCGTGATATGATAACCATTAAAAAGAAAGAGCACTTGAGCGTTTTTGTCGAGACGCCGGAACTTGAGGCCGCTTATCTTGGCCAGGGTGTTGGTGTGTCCGGTTCTGCTTTTTCCGGGAAAGCGGTTTTTACCGAGGAAAATATCCGCCAGTTGCGTGAAACGGATCCGGATGCAAGGCTGATTCTCATCCGGCAGGATACGGTCCCTGAAGATATCAAGGTCATCAATATGGCGGATGCACTGCTGACCTCAAGAGGAGGCCAGACATCTCACGCCTCGGTAGTGGCTGTTCGACTGGAAAAAAACTGCGTGGTGGGTGTTCGGAAGCTGAAAGTGTACGAAACAGCCCAGTATTGTGAGATAGGAGAGGAGCGAATACACTTTGGTGATGATGTGTCCATTGATGGACGTAACGGTCTGGTCCTGAAGGGAATGCATCCCATTCGGGAAGAGTATCACATTTTACCTATTTAGGAGGGTGTCGGAGAATTACCATCTTTGCTCATATCAATGCCTTGAGCTGATATTGCGAGCATCAATTTCCCGACAATAACACCGAGTTAGGAAAATGGGTTTTCTCCGACGGGCTCCTGATTTTCATTCTAAAGCCAGTTGGTCGAGGGGTAAAACACTATTGTCCTGCCAATGTGTTGAAGCAACTGGGGTTTTTGCGTGGTGGCCAGGATGGAGCGTGTGTGGTGATCATTATTAAACGGGTCCGGCAGAATCGTGGATGGGGCTGAAGAACAGGCTGGAAAAGGAATTTTTTCGATTGTTGTGGACATTTACCGCAATGTATATTTATATTTACATCGCCATAGTATTTCGTTAGGCGAAAATCCCTCTATCGTGTTCTATGTGTTTTAATATCGTGATTTCTCACGGTGAATTATATTTTTTGTTCATACATTAATTTTTTAAAGGTCTTTAATCCATGGCACCGAAAACCTACCGCAGGGGCCCAAAACTATTTTCTCTCGCACGAAAGAAAGCCCTCCGACTCGACATACCCCAACATAAGGGAATCAAGCTTGCAGAATTGATTTGCCGTATCCAGGAAAAGGAAGGCAACCTGCCTTGTTATCAGCGTAAAGAGACATGTTCCCAGATGACATGTTGTTGGCAGGCGTCTTGCAACGCAGAAATGACAGACGAAGAAAAAGGAACCAGCCACTGACTGGTGAACAACATCTGATCGGCAGAGGTACACCATGTTTTTTACTCTGCCGATTGTGATGTATAGTATTCTCTCTCAGTGTAAAGACCCTGGCGTAGTAAGGGGCAGGATTCGCCTGCTGCTGCACCTAACCCGGATTTATTCATCACTTCAGGCGAACCTGGACTGCTCATTAAGCGGGGTTACCGTGATTGGGGAATACCAAGTTTTTTGAGGAAAAACTCCATGGGGCAGAACTTGGTGATTCCAAACTGGAAGAGGTTCAGGCCGACAAAGGCTGTAAACAGCAACCAGTATTTGGAATGAAAGATCGGGCTGGCCTCAACCCCTAAAGCAAGGCTGATGAGGATGAATGTTCCGGCTATGGTATGAATCCAGTCAGTTGTGATCATAGTGCACCTCAATGTCGACCGGGGGGTGCCTCAGTCGAAGTGTGGACAAAACAGACTGCGCATGGTTTGAATCAAGTCGATTATTCGCTTGTCGGTAATGCGGTTGTAAATGAAATTTGCATCTTTGCGGTAATCAATAATGCCCTGGCTGCGCAGGATGTTTAGATGCTGTGAGACATTGGCATTGGTTGTTTCAACCTGATCACGAATATCTCCAACGGACAGTTCTTTTTCCTGTAACAGGCAAAGGATCTTCAGCCGTATCGGGTGAGACATCGATTTCAATATTTTCGACATCGCGTCGATCTGCTCGTCTTTCATGGTCTATGTGCCTCTTATCTGGAGCATTTTCCATATCTTTGCATGTCAATTCATGCCATAATCCTGCAAAAAACACCTGTTTGCTCGCCTGAGTTAGCTTTTAATGTAATAGTTATATTCCCTTTGTAAAGCTTTTTCTCATTCAAACTCTCTCACCACTTTTCCTCTGGTAGTTGTTGTGTATTCTCATTTTATTCAATTTGTTACAAGTGTAACCCTTCGTTGTTGATGCCCGGTTTCAGGACCGTTGGAGGGAATCGTTAGCCCCTGAACAGGTGTTGTTCAAAAAGTAGTACTGGAAATGGACAGGAAAATTGGGCACAATAAAATCCACGTATCAATATATTTGATACGTGGATTTTGTTTCACTTACAGAATTATGCGCAGAGGAGAGGATGAGAGGCACGATAACCTGAATGAAGTAGCAGCCGGTAAACTGTCTGCACTTACCTGCCCGGCGAGTTGGGGGTATGGCGCTGCATTGACGTACAACCGGTCCGCAATCCTGAACAAGGAGAAACGTATGCATGGAAACAATGAAGGTATTTTATCCCTTCTGGATGAGCAGCGTTTTTTTGATCCAGCCGGACAACGTAATAAGGAGGCGTGGCTAGGCAAGAATGGAGATTACGACGAAGCCAGGAAGCGGGCAGGAGAGGACTATAAGGGCTTTTGGGCTGAACGGGCGGAAGAGCTGGTCAGCTGGACAGAGAAATGGCAAAACGTCGCCGTCTTTGATTACGAAAAACCGGAATTCAGGTGGTTCGATGGGGCCAGGTTGAATGTCTGTTATAACTGTATTGACAGGCATATAGAAGCGGGTAAGAGAAATAAGGCTGCGCTTATCTGGCAAGGAGAACCGCAGGAGGATGTCCGGGCCTTTACTTACCAGATGCTCCTTACCGAAGTATCGCGCTTTGCCAATGTCCTGAAGAATCACGGTATAAGAAAGGGCGACCGGGTAATGATTTATATGCCGATGGTACCCGAGTTAGCTGTGGCTATGCTTGCCTGCTGCCGTATCGGTGCGGTTCACTGTGTCGTTTTTGCCGGGTTTTCCTCAGTGAGTTTAGGAAACCGGATTGAGGATTGCAAACCCAGGGTCCTCGTCACGGCCGACGGGGTTATCCGGGCAGGCAGGACGTTCCCACTCAAGCCAAATGTCGATGAAGCGCTGGCAGAGTCTGATTTCGTCAAATCCTGCATCGTTGTTAAACGTGCCGGTATCGATATCGAAATGAAGGACCGCAGGGATACCTGGTATCACCGGGAGATGGCAGCCAATGACCTGGAAAATGAATGTGCGCCGGTCGAGATGTCTGCGGTTGATCCCCTCTTCATCCTGTATACTTCAGGCTCGACAGGAAAGCCGAAAGGTGTTGTTCATTCTTCGGGCGGCTATCTTCTCTATGCCATTCACACTTGCGAGTGGGTATTCGATATTCGGGATGACGATATTCACTGGTGTACGGCTGATATCGGTTGGATAACCGGTCACACGTATACCCTCTACGGCCCTCTCGGGCTTGGAGCTACATCAGTAATGTTTGAAGGAATTCCGTCATATCCCGGCCCTGACAGGTATTGGCAGGTGGTTGAAAAGTATGGAATATCGATATTTTACACTGCCCCTACCGTTATCAGGGCGCTGATGCGCTATGGGAATGAGCCGGTGGATATCCATAACGTGTCAAGTCTCAGGCTACTCGGTTCCGTGGGAGAACCGATCAATCCTGAGGTGTGGATGTGGTATTTCACCAATGTGGGAAAGATGGCGCTGCCATTGCTTGATACCTGGTGGCAAACAGAGACCGGCGGTATACTGATCTCGCCACTGCCGTATCAGACCCGGTTGAAGCCTGGCTCAGCGACGCTTGCCCTGCCAGGCATTGATGCTGTCGTTTTAAACGATGATGGAGAGGAGGCGGAGCCAAACGAAGGGGGACACCTGGTAATAAGGAGGCCGTGGCCAGGAATGTTCCAGGGGGTATTCGGGGACAGAGAGCGGTATCGGCATGCCTATTTCGAACAGTTTGGAGGTATGTACAATACGGCTGACGGTGCCCGCAGGGATGAAGATGGGTATTTCTGGATAATGGGGCGTCTTGATGATGTGATAAATGTCTCAGGGCACAGGCTTGGTACAGCAGAAATTGAATCGGTTCTTGTTTCACATCCCAAAGTGGCGGAAGCAGCAGTTGTCGGCATGCCCCATCCGGTTAAGGGACAGGCCATATATGCTTACATCACTCTTATAGAAAATATTGCAGAGAGCGAAGAGTTGTTAGAGGAATTGCGCCTTCATGTCCGCAAACAGATAGGTCCTATTGCTGCACCGGATCAAATGCAATATGCGGAAGGCCTTCCGAAAACGCGGAGCGGTAAGATAATGAGGAGGGTGCTGAAAAAAATTGCCGCCAACGATACAGACGATTTCGGTGATACTTCTGCACTTGCCGACCCCGCAGTAATTGAAGATTTAATACGGGCAAAATCAATACGGAAGTGAATTGGTGCTAACGCTTTTTGGGGGGCAATTGGTGTAAAGGACCTGTTTCGATCAGACAGATCGAAACGGGTTTTTCTTTTGATGCGGTTTTCCAGGGAAAAGGGAATTGGTATATTTTTTGTATTATACAGAGGATTTGCTTGAATCTAGGGGCTGTTATGGGTAATTAAATAGTTGGCAAAATCGGAATCACTGTGGAAGTTTTAATGTGTTCTGCGTAATGCACTGATATGTTGGTCTATTTGGGGACGGGTAGTCTACCTGGAGGACATAGGCTTCCAGGGGATTTCTGAAAAATGTACCGGAAAAATATCCTGGGAGGGAGCTGATATGGCGGCACCTGGCTTGTTGAAGCCCGAAACATGCTTTCTGCATGTGGTTGACGTGCAGGAAAGTCTCATGCGGCAGATCCATAACGCAGAAGCTGTTGCTGCCACGGTTAAGCTCATGCTGCGCTGTTCAAAAATACTGGGATTGTCGATTCTGGCGAACACCCAGTACCGGAAGGGACTAGGTGTGTATGTACCGGAGCTCGAAGAGCTGATGGATGGCATCCCCCGTCCTGATAAAGTTGAGTTTAATGCCTTTGCCAATAATGAGACAGCGGCTCTGGTCGATAAATTACCGGCTTCTGTTACCTGTATGCTCATTGTAGGAGTGGAAACACATATCTGTATCCACCAGACCGCCATGGGTGCGCTCGCAAGAGGTATTACCCCCTATATCGTATCCGATGCGGTCTCAAGCAGAACCCCTGAAAATCACCGGGCGGGTCTTGCCAGGATGCAGGCCGAAGGCTGCGTCGTGGGTCCGGCAGAAATGTTTATATATGAAATGCTCGGCAAGGCAGGATCGCCCGAGTTCAAACAGATACTCCCCTTCATTGTCGAGAAGGGGTAACACCGTTTTTTTCACTAACGAGAAAGATTTATGAAAGGCAACGAAATACGTTCTAGGTTCTTACAGTACTTTGAGGATAAAGGTCACAAGCCAGTGGACAGCTCGTCACTGGTGCCCCAGGATGATCCGACCTTGCTTTTCACCAATGCGGGCATGGTGCAGTTCAAAACCGTTTTCATGGGTGAGGATAAGCGCGATTATAACAGGGCGGTGACCAGCCAGCGCTGTGTGCGTGCCGGCGGAAAACATAACGATCTTGAAAATGTCGGGTATACCGCCCGGCATCACACCTTCTTTGAGATGCTCGGGAACTTTTCCTTTGGAGATTATTTCAAGGAGGACGCGATCAAATTTGCCTGGGATTTCCTCACTGTTGAACTGGGTTTGCCACCCGAGCAACTCTGGGTCTCTATTTTTGATGATGATGACGAGGCCCAGGAGCTCTGGGAGCAGATTAAGGATCTTCCTGAGGGACGCATCGTCCGGATGGGTGAGAAAGATAATTTCTGGGCCATGGGTGATACCGGACCTTGTGGTCCCTGTTCGGAAATTCATATAGATCAGGGGGTAGAGGCGGGTTGCGACGATCCGAACTGTGCTCTGGGGTGTGATTGCGACCGTTTCCTGGAACTGTGGAACCTGGTGTTTATGCAGTTTAACCGTTCGGAAGATGGCACCATGACACCGCTCCCCAAGCCAAGCATCGATACCGGTATGGGACTGGAGCGTGTTGCTGCAGTTTTGCAGGGGAAGTTCAATAATTACGATTCCGATCTTTTTACTCCCATTATCGAGAGTCTTGAAACCCTGTCGGGCAGGAAATACGGGTCGAAAGACGCTGATAATGTAGCTATGAGGGTTATCGCAGATCATGCCAGGGCTACAGCTTTCCTGGTTGCAGACGGAGTGTTGCCTTCCAATGAGGGGCGCGGCTACGTACTGCGGAGGATCATGCGCAGGGCTGTACGATACGGTAAGAACCTGGGGCTGGAAAAACCGTTCCTGGAGACTGTGACGAACGCGGTAATTAGTGAGATGCAGGATGCTTATCCGCACGTCAAGGACGCCCGTACACTTCTGGCCAAGGTGGTCAACAATGAGGAGGCCAGGTTCCGGGAGACACTGGAACACGGTTTGGAACTTCTCGATGAGAAGATTTCTGAATTGGGTAAGGGGACCGGGAAGGTGATAGACGGGGCATTCATTTTTAAGCTCTATGATACTTTTGGTTTTCCTTTTGATATCGTTCGCGACATCGCCATCGAAAAAAAGATGGGGTTTGATGAGCAGGGTTTCTTGACAGCCATGGAGGAGCAGCGGTCGAAATCGAGGGCTTCCAGGAAAGGTGAGGGCGTCAAGCTGAAAGATGAAGGTGTGAAGGAGTTAGCCGAGAAAGGTGGTGCAACAGAGTTTACCGGTTATTCGTCTCTCATGGAGACAACCCAGGTTGCTGGTCTTATCGATGAAAACGGCCATCGGGTCAGCGAACTGTCTACCTCCTCCCGCGGTCGAATTTATACACTTAAGACGCCATTTTACGCAGAGTCCGGCGGCCAGGTCGGAGATTGTGGTAAGGTAGAATGGCAGGGCGGCTGGGCTGAGGTTCTCTCTACGGCCAAGGAAGGCGACGAGTTGGTGCTCAGTGAGCTGGTGGTTAAAGAGGGGAGCATCAAAGAGGGACAGGATGTCATCTTACGGGTCAAGGAAAAGGCCAGGAAGGCGACTGCCGCCAACCACTCAGCCACCCACCTGTTGCAGGCAGCCCTCGTGGAGGTGCTTGGGGATCACGTCAAGCAGTCAGGATCACTGGTCGGGCCTGATAGGCTCCGGTTTGACTTTACCCATTTCTCCCCCCTCACAGAGGACGAGATAAAACGTATCGAGTCCCTGGTCAACGAGCAGATCCGTGGTAATGCCCCAATCGAAACGGCGGTGCTCTCAAAAGATGAGGCACTGGCCGGTGGTGCCACAGCGCTTTTTGGTGAAAAGTACGATGAGAGTGTGCGGGTTGTGAGTATGGGCTCATTCAGCAAGGAATTGTGTGGTGGAACACATGTCACAGCTGCAGGTGATATCGGACTTTTCAAGATCCTTACTGAGACCGGGATAGCTGCAGGCGTCCGTCGTATAGAAGCAATTGCCGGGGATCCGGCATTGTCATATATTCAGGATATCTGCCGCCGGGAACAGAAACTGGAAATGTTGCTGAACGGTAAGGGTAAGGAGTTGCTGACCAAGGTTGAAGCGCTTTTGGCAAACCAGAAAAAACTTGAAAAACAGGTTGCTGAACTTTCTGCGCAGTTGGCCGGTGCCGATCTTGATGATGTTCTTGCAAATGCAATAGAGGTGGCGGGTGTGAAGGTGCTGGCCGCTGAAATAACTCTGGATAGCCCAAAAACCCTAAGGGAAGTCGGCGACAAGGTGCGGGATAATCTCGATTCAGGCGTTGCTGTGCTGGGTGGTTCCATAAAAGGCAAGGTTGCCCTGCTCACAATCGTCACCAAAGATCTTACCAATACCATCAAGGCGGGTGAGATCGTGAACAAGGTGGCGGCGGTAGTCGGCGGTAAAGGCGGCGGCAGGCCGGACATGGCACAAGCGGGTGGTCCCATGGTCGATAAGCTGACGGAAGCCATAAAAAAAGTACCTGATATCGTTTCATCACTGCTGACAAAATAAAAAGATCGTATAAAACCGGTTTCATAGCTGAAACCGGTTTTATAATTTGGAATCAAAACCCTGATAACTCTTTTCAGTTTCAGCTGAATCTGAACACCTTTTGAAGCCATAAAGGGGTTGACAGGGACCCATATATACAGTAAGAATTTTTTGCTGCTATGAATGGTCGTTCAGTAAATTTGCGAACGATTCTCATTTGTTGATTCCATGCAGTCTCGGTTGCGGTCATCATTCAAGTTATTGAATGTTAGTTTTTTTTCTTATTTAAGTTAAACGGGAGCTTACTGACATGATTACCATGGACAAAACCCTGTTGATTCAGATCATCAACATGTTTGTACTCATGTATCTCCTCAACAAGGTTCTTTACAAGCCTGTAAAGCAAATCTTGAAGGAGAGGTCTGAGAAGCTGCTTGGTATGCAGACGGAAATCTTGAAGTTTGAGAAGAACGCGCAGCTCAGGCAGGAAGAGGTGGATGCAAAAATGGCCAAGGCGTCGGGTAAGGCAAAGGCGGCTCTGGATTCTGCACGGTCTGATGCTCAGGCTGCAGGAGACGCAAAGCTTGCCGAAATCAAAGCCGAAGCAGATGCAACCAAGGAGAAGCAACTGTCTGAAATCAGTACTCAGATTGGGGCAGCAAGGTCGAGTCTAAAAGACAACCTTGATAACTTCGCGGCTGACATGGCCAGTAAAATTCTTGGGAGGGCTCTGTAAAGATGAAAAGAGTGAAGCAAGCAGCCAGGTTGACACTTCTGGCAATGATGACACTTTGGTTTGCCTTTTCTGCTACAGCGGTCTTCGCCTCGTCTGCGGCGCAGGATACACATGCAGCCGACCCGGCAATCCATGCGGCCCCGGCCGATGGACATGGTGATGCTGCGGCAGAACACGGTGGTGGACATGCTGTCAAAAACAGTCTTTCAGCAGAAAAGCTGAAGGATCTGGCCTTCAGGATCATGAACTTTGCCGTTCTGCTGTTCCTGCTGGTTAAATTCACCGCCAAGCCGATCGGTTCAGGACTTGCCGCTCGCCGTAAGGAGATCAAGGACGAACTCGAAGACCTGGAAACCAGGAAGCAGACAGCCCAGGATTCCTACCGTGACTTCGAGGCCAAGCTGGCCACCGTAGAGCAAGAGATCGATCTTGTGGTGGAAAAAGCCGTTGCCCAAGCCCAGGTAGAGAAGACAAAAATTCTTGAGAAAGCCGAACAGGCAGCTGCTGATATCCAGCGCCAGGCAGAGATGACCATTCAGAAGGAGATCATGGAAGCACGACGCTCCTTAAAGAATGAGGTCGCAGAGCAGGCCGCCGTGATGGCTGAAGGGTTGATCGTGAAAAATCTTACCCAGGATGATCAGGTAAAGATCGTCGAAGATTATTTAGCTAAAGTGGGGGCCGTACAGTGAAACAGACTATCCTTGCACGCAGATATGCCAAAGCATTATTCGCGATTGGCAAAGAGCAGGGCACTTACGAAGGGTATAATGAGGCGCTCCAGGCAGTAGCAGAGCTTTACCTCGGTACCCCTGAAGTCGTTGATGCTCTCACCAACCCGCTCTACCCGATGGATTTAAGGGAAAAGGTTATGGCTGGTATCGTCACCTCTATGGGTGCGGATAAGGTCATGGGTAACTTCCTGAACCTGCTCGTTGAAAAGAAACGTGTTGAGATCCTTCCGGAAATTGCAGAAGAATATAAAATCATGGTTGACGACGAGAAAAACGTCAGTCATGGCAGTGTAATATCCGCAGTTGAATTGAGTGACGAATTGCAGGCAAAAGTTCAGGCAACACTTGAAAAGTTAACAGGCAAGAAGGTGGAACTGACAACCAGTGTTGATCCCACTATTATCGGCGGCATAATCGCAAAGGTTGGGGATCTGGTTCTGGATGGAAGTATAAAAGCACAGCTTGCAGGTTTGAAAGATTCCATTAAGGGGAGAGAATAGATGCAGATTAAAGCCGAAGAAATCAGTCAGATTATCAAAGACCAGATTGGTGAGTACGAGACAAGTATTGACCTGAACGAGACTGGTACTGTTATCTCTGTTGGTGACGGTATCGCTCGTGTGTACGGTGTCCAGAATTGTATGGCCATGGAGCTCCTCGAGTTCCCAGGCGGAATCATGGGTCTGGCCCTGAACCTGGAAGCGGACAACGTCGGTTGTGCAGTTCTTGGTAATGTAGCCGGTATTAAGGAAGGCGACATTGTAAAGCGTACCGGCAAAATTGCTGAGGTTCCTGTAGGACCCGAGATGGAAGGCCGTGTTGTTGATGCTATCGGTGCCCCGATTGATGGTCAAGGACCAATCAACGCTGAGCTGAGTGCCAAGATTGAGGTTTTGGCACCGGGTGTTATTGCCCGTAAAGGTGTTCACGAACCATGCTACACCGGTGCTAAGGCCGTTGACGCCATGACGCCTGTTGGCCGTGGCCAGCGTGAGCTCGTTATCGGTGACCGCCAGATCGGTAAAACTGCTCTCTGTGTCGATGCCATCATTGCCCAGAAAAACACCGACGTACACTGTATCTATGTCGCTGTTGGTCAGAAGAAATCGACGGTTGCCCTGGTTGTTGAAGCACTCAGGAAGCACGGCGCCATGGAGTACACCACTGTTGTTGCCGCCTGTGCATCTGATCCTGCTCCGATGCAGTACATCGCACCGTTTGCTGGTTGTTCCATGGGTGAGTACTTCCGTGATAACGGTCAGCATGCCCTGATTATTTATGATGATCTTTCCAAGCAGGCTGTTGCCTATCGCGAACTTTCCCTGCTGCTCAGGCGTCCGCCGGGACGTGAGGCATATCCTGGTGATATTTTCTTTAACCACTCCCGTCTGCTTGAGCGTGCTTCAAAAGTAAACGATGAGTTGGGTGCAGGTTCACTTACTGCCCTGCCGATTATTGAGACCCAGGCAGGTGACGTTTCCGCCTTTATCCCGACGAACGTTATCTCTATTACAGACGGTCAGGTTTACCTTGAGCCGAACCTGTTCTTCTCTGGTGTACGTCCGGCTATTAACGTCGGTCTGTCCGTTTCCCGTGTTGGTGGTTCGGCACAGGTAAAAGCTATGAAACAAGTTGCAGGTACCCTGCGTCTTGATCTCGCCCAGTTTCGTGAGCTCGCCGCTTTTGCAGCATTCGGTTCAGATCTTGATGCTGCAACTCAGGCAAAATTGACCCGTGGTGAGCGTCTTGTTGAAATCCTCAAGCAGCCGCAGTACCAGCCGCTGCCGATGGAGAAGCAGGTCACTATCATTTACGCCGGTTCCAACGGTTACCTGGATTCACTGCCGGTTGATGCACTGGCGGACTACGAGGCTGAACTGTACAACTACATTGAGTCTAACGAACCATCAATCTTCACCGACCTCGACAGTGAAAAAGAATTCACCGAGCCGATTAAAGAAAAACTCAATAAAGTGCTGGCCAGCTTTGGTGAGACTTTCAAGGCAACTAAAGGTCTTAACTAATTAGAGGTAGGTACTGATATGCCGAGTCTAAAAGAAGTTAAAATGAAGATCTCGGGTGTCAAGAAGACATCCCAGATCACCAAGGCCATGAACATGGTCGCCGCGGCTAAGCTCCGCGGCGCCCAGGAGAAGATGGAGGCATTTCGCCCTTATACCTCCAAGTTCAATGAGGCTATGTCCAATCTTTCCGCAGGCGCCAATCCCGACCAGTTTCCTTTGATGGCCAACCGTGACGTAAAAAACGTCGAGTTGATCGTGGTCACTTCCGACAGGGGATTATGCGGATCTTTTAATGCCAACATCATCAAGCAGGTCGAGAAGATGATGGCTGACTATGAGGGGAAGGGTGTCGGAGTCAGCCTCGTCTGTGTCGGCAAAAAAGGACTTCAGCTCCTGAAGAAGTCTGGCAAGGTACGCAAATCCTACACGGATGTCATGGCAAACTTCCAAATGTATAACGCCAGGGAGATTGCCACGGATGTTGCTGCACAGTTCCTTGAAGAGAAGATCGACAAGGTAGAGGTTGTGTACAGCGAGTTTAAATCTGTGGCTGTCCAGAGGGCCAAGGTTGCGCAGATGCTGCCGGTCCAGCCTGTTGTGACTGAGGGAGAAGAGGCCACCAAGATATCAGGAGACTACATCTACGAGCCTTCTGAGGAAGAGATCATGGATGTGTTACAGCCGCTCTACCTGAACGTTGTCTGCTATGCCTCCATGCTGGAAGTCGGTGCCGGTGAACATGCCGCCCGGATGACAGCCATGGACAATGCGACCAACGCCTGTAAGGATATCGTGAGCAATTTGACCGTCGTATATAACAAGGCTCGCCAGGCCGCCGTTACTAACGAGTTGATGGATATCGTTGGCGGTGCAGAAGCCCTGAAATGATAATAGAGTATACGGATAATCTTAAGACTTTTAGGAGGGGTAAGGCCCTATGAGTGAGCAAAGAATTGGAAAAGTAACACAGGTCATCGGACCCGTAGTTGACGTCGAGTTCGAGGCAGGAAATCTTCCCGAGATCATGAATGCACTGATGGTCACGAATCCGGGTATTTCCGATGTGGAAGACAACCTTGTTATTGAGGTTGCCCAGCATCTTGGTGACAACATGGTCCGTTGTATCGCCATGGACCAGACCGATGGTCTGGTACGTGGGATGGACTGCCGTGACACCGGTAAGCCGATTGAGATTCCGGTTGGTGAGAATGCACTCGGACGTATTATGAACGTTGTCGGTCGTCCGGTTGACGGCATGGGTGCGATTACTTCAGAAAAGATGATGCCAATCCATCGTCCGGCTCCTTTATTTACTGAGCAGGATACTGAAGTACGTGTTCTCGAAACCGGTATCAAGGTTATCGACCTGCTGGTTCCCTTCCCACTCGGTGGTAAGATGGGACTGTTCGGTGGTGCCGGTTGTGGTAAGACCGTTATCATGATGGAGATGGTTAACAATATCGCCATGCATCATGGTGGTATCTCAGTTTTCTGTGGTGTTGGTGAGCGTACTCGTGAGGGTAACGATCTCTATCACGAGATGAAGGATTCCGGCGTTCTGCCTAAAGCTGCGCTTGTTTACGGCCAGATGACAGAGCCTCCGGGAGCACGTGCACGTGTCGCCCTGACCGGATTGACCGCTGCTGAATACTTCCGTGATGAAGAGGGACAGGACGTTCTGTTCTTCGTTGATAACATCTTCCGTTTTACCCAGGCTGGTTCTGAGGTATCCGCACTTCTCGGACGTATTCCTTCAGCTGTTGGTTATCAGCCGACACTGGCTACCGATCTCGGTGCTCTGCAGGAACGTATTACTTCAACAACCAAGGGATCCATTACCGCCGTACAGTGTGTTTACGTACCTGCGGATGACTTGACAGATCCTGCGCCGGCTACCACTTTTGCGCATCTCGACGGTACTGTTGTTCTTTCCCGTCAGATTTCTGAGCTTGGTATCTATCCTGCTGTTGATCCGCTCGATTCAACCTCCAGGATTCTCGATCCGAACGTAATCGGTGAAGAGCATTACCAGGTTGCCCGTGGTGTTCAGGTATCCTTGCAGAAGTACAAGGACCTCCAGGATATCATTGCCATTCTCGGTATGGACGAACTTTCTGAAGAAGATCAGATTCTGGTTGCCCGTGCCCGTAAGATCCAGCGTTACCTGTCACAGCCGTTTACCGTTGCTGAGGTCTTCACCGGTATGCCTGGTAAGTTCGTAAAAGTTGCCGACACTGTACAGGGCTTCAAGGAGATCCTCGAAGGTAAGCATGATGACCTGAACGAGAACTCCTTCTATATGGTTGGAACCATTGATGAGGCAGTTGCAAAGGAAGCCGAATCTAAATAATTCAACCATCTTGTGTCTACCCTGAAGGCAGTATTGGGTAGACACACACAACCAGAGAGGTCAATACAATGGCAGAACAGATAAGACTGGAGGTTGTCACCCCGTCAGGAGCTGTTGTCGACGATGATGTCGACATCGTCAATGCTCCCGGTTATGGTGGCGACTTTGGTGTGCTTGCAAACCATGCCCCCTTTCTGTCTACTATTAAGATTGGTACACTGACCTACGAGAAAGACAAACAGAGAAGCGTACTTATGGTTAGCGGCGGATTCTGTGAGGTCTCAAACAACAAGATCACCTTTCTAGTAGAGAGTGCCGAATTTGGTAGCGACATTGATGTAGACAGGGCTATGAGGGCCAGAGAGAGAGCGGAAAAACGCCTCAGCCAGGCCACTGCACATGATGAGAATTTGAATAGAACCCGAGCTGAGGCTGCACTTCAGCGGGCAATTGCCAGATTGAAGACATCTAAGCTGTAAGCAAATCAGGCAAAGAAAAATGAAAGGCCGTTCCCTTTGGGAGCGGCCTTTTTTTTTGTCCTGAGTGTATGAATTAATGAATTCTCACAAGGGGTCAGACTTAAGTCTGACCCAGTATCGCATTAACGTCGCAGGAAATATTTTTACTGAGGCTGGAAGAAAGCTGCTGTGTTCGTATTAACGTATGATTTAATACCTGTTGAGATCTGTTCGGCAAGAGCAGTTAGAAAGTTCTCAGAGCGCAGGTTGTTGGCATCATCTGAGTTACTGATGAAGGCAATTTCAATAAGGATGGCAGGCATCTGGGCACCGATCAGTACATAGAACGGTGCTTGTTTTACACCGAGATTCTTAACTTTGCCAAATTCATTTCCGGTGAGGCCGGACACCATGGAGGTATGGACCTGTCTGGCAAGACGCGAGCTCTCATTAATCTTGGAATTTTTCATGATATCCGAGAGGATATCCTGGAGGTCACTCAATTGATGGGTTGAAGTCGAGTTTTCCATAGCAGCAACACGCATTGCCTCGGCGTTGGTGCTGAGGTTTAGAAAGTATGTTTCAATGCCACGTACTTTGGGTGAGGGGTGGGCATTGATATGGAGTGAGATGAAGAGGTCGGCGCCCTCCGTATTGGCGATAGCGGTTCGTTCTTCAAGAGAGATAAATGTATCGTCAGTGCGGGTCAGCAGAACTTCACAGCCTAACTCTTCGGCCAGGATAGGCTGCAGCTTTTTACCTAGCGCAAGTACAATATCCTTTTCTTTTAAACCGTTTGCAATTGCTCCCGGATCTTTCCCGCCATGACCTGGATCAAGAACAATTCGCTTGACACCAAGCCCTAATTGTTGCGCAAGTGATAAGGCTGTTTCAGCTGGTTGATTGGAAGGGATAGAGGGCACCTTGCCTATTACCTTTTTATTTTTAGTGGCGGCAATAAGGCCATTACCAACAGCAATTTTCTTACGATCCTTGAGGACAACGATCGGAGTGTCCTGGGTTTCGCTATCAACGTTCTGTTCACCTGGTTTGGGTGGAACGGATTTAGGAACACTCACAACCGCGTGCTTGTGTTCCTGCTGGCCCCGTACATCAATAACAACCCGAAACGGATCAGGGAGGCTGTAGATCTTAAAACTGTCTATACTTTCAATATCAAGTACAACACGAACTGTATCTTTACTGAATTGGCCGGTGCGTATCTGCTGAAGCAATCCATCTTTAATAGGGACCGGTGCACGATATTGCGGTTCGATGTAACTGTCCTTGAAATCAATGTACAGGCGTCTGGGCTGGTTTTTGGTTTTCTCAAGGAGTCTCTCCTTGTAATTTACCGGACCGGAGGCCATGATGACGACTCGGGTATAATCTTTGGACGACCAGTATTTTACAGGAAGAACGTAGTTGAGCTCACTTACCTTTGAGCTTCCGACCATCACATCGGGCAACGGTATATCGTGGTCCCTTGAGAGTTGTTTCATGAAGTCGGCAGCCAGTGGGTGCATATCACCGTTCGGGTAATCCTGGATAACATGGGTAAAATATTTTGCTGCCTGCTCAGGATCTTTAATGTCATTGAACTGAATGAGACCGATTGCATAGTAGGAATCGTCTGCCAGCCTGTGGTCCTGAAAGAGTCTGGTGACGTCCTGATAATAATTCATGGACTCGACCAGATCTGCCCTTTTCCGGAACCTCTCATACATGGAATGATGAAGACGCCCAAGCATGTAGAGACAGGATGGGGCATAATCGGAGGTGGGATTGTCAAGGTAGATTCGCCTGAAATTCTTGCCGCCCTTTATCCAGTTTTCTCTATCCTTGGAGAGTTTGCGATTTGTTTCAAGCTGATTGTAGTAGAATTTCGCCTGGTTATAAAGTTGTTCAACAGTAGAATTATTTCCAAAATCCTGCTTGGCTGCATAAATTGGCTGACTGGGATAAATAAGGAAAAACAGCGCTGTAAGAGTGAGAGTTGACCACAAGCGAGAAATTGTCCTGAAAAGACAGGTAACAAGAGTGCGTTTCAGGTTGGCATTATGAGTATGGTGAGAAATTGGATACACCACTACATGAAAGTAAATAATTAAAATTGCGGGAAAGTGAAAGAATACCCTGAACCTGACCCGTTTTCAAAACTGCTGCTGATTATACAAAAAAGATTATAGTATAGCAAAATAAAAGGAAATGAAGGCCTTGAACCTCGCCAGTGAATCCCATTATTTAACTAAATCCATGAGCTCATACAGTATATCAAGGGCCTTTTTGGGAGTCAGTTCATCCGGATCAATGGATGCCAGAAAATCATGTATACGATCGGGTGGCGGCTGAAAGAGAGAGAGTTGGTCCGGGTGAGTCTTCTTTTTTCTCGGTTTTGGTTGAACAGGATGACTGGCGGGACTGTTTCCCCTGTTTTCCAGACCACCCTGTTCAATATTCTTCAGGATTTCCTGGGCTCGATCAACCACGTGATCGGGCACTCCGGCCAGACCCGCAACCTGAATACCATAACTACGATTTGCCCCGCCTTTAATGAGTTTATGTAAGAAAATTATGGTTTCGTTCCACTCCCTCACGGCGATGGAAAAATTCTGCACCCGATCCTGGTTTTTTGCGAGATCGGTCAGTTCGTGGTAGTGGGTGGCAAACAGGGTTTTGACCCCGATATCGTTTTTGCCGACAAGCTCTTCAGCAACTGCCCAGGCAATAGACAAACCGTCGTAGGTAGAGGTACCTCTACCGATTTCATCCAGGATCACCAGACTTTTAGAGGTGGCGTTGTTAAGAATATTGGCAGTTTCGCTCATCTCGACCATAAAAGTGGATTGTCCTCGGCGGAGATCATCCATAGCGCCCACCCTGGTGAAAATTTTATCGACGATACCGATGGTGGCGGCAGCAGCGGGAACGAAGCTGCCCATCTGAGCCATGAGCACGATCAGGGCGGTCTGCCGGAGGACGGTGGATTTGCCCGCCATATTCGGCCCTGTAATAATAAGAAGTTGCTGGTCCTCATGATTAAGCAGCACATCGTTTGGAACAAACTGGCCTGCAGGAAGGGACCTCTCGATAACGGGGTGACGTCCTTCTGAGATTAAGATAGTATCATCGTCTGTAATGTTCGGCCTTCGATAGTTATATTTCTGGGCTACCTCTGCCAGAGAACAAAAGAGATCGATTGCGGCCAACTCTCTGGCGGTATCAAGTAAACGACCGCTTTCACCACCCAGCTTGCTACGGATTTCGGTAAAAAGCTGATATTCGAGCTCAAGTCTGCGCTCTTCGGCACCGAGTACTTTGCTTTCAAATTCCTTTAACTCAGGAGTGATGAACCGTTCCGCATTCACCAGGGTCTGCTTGCGAATATAATGTTCAGGGATTTTATCGGCGTGTATTCTGCTCACCTCAAAATAATAGCCAAAAACCTTGTTAAACCCGACTTTGAGTTTGGCGATCCCGGTTGCTTCTCTCTCGGTACTTTCTAGGGCCAGGATCATCTGTTTACCGTCTCTCTGAATGGCTATCAATTCGTCGAGCTCAGAGTTGTATCCTTCGCGTATCAGGTTCCCGTCACGCAGGGTTATGGGTGCTTCGGGATTTATGCCTTTTTCGAGGAGGGTGTAGAGGTCGTCCAGGGGATCAAATCGTGACCCAATTTCCTCGAGTTTCCTGACATCAGAGCATTTCTGCAATAATTCAAGAACCGTCGGCAACTGGCCTAATGACTGTTTCATGGCCAGCATGTCTCTGCCATTCCCGGAACCAAGTATCATGCGGCTGGTGAGGCGTTCCAGATCATAAATTGAGTCCAGCAGCTCACGAAATGTCTTGCGGGTTCCACTGTGCTGATACAGAAACCCGATACAGTCATGGCGCTGGGTGATCTCGGTCCGGTCCTGCAGGGGGAAAAGAAGATTGTGCTTGAGCAGTCTTGCTCCCATAGGAGTACAAGTCTGATCAAGTACAGCAAGCAGGGAGCCATCTCTCTTGGCACCGATAATTGTCTGGGTTAACTCAAGGTTACGCCGGGAAGAGTCGTCAATCTGCAGATACGAATCGAGTTTGATCGGGGTGATTCTACTGATATGATCCAGTCCGGCCTTCTGGGTTTCATTGATGTAGTCGAGTAATATACCGGCGGCGATGACGCCGGTGCTAAAACCGCGGCAGCCAAATCCATCGAGTGTCGTGACCTGAAAGTGGTCGAGGAGCTGGTCCTGCAGGGACTCGTAGTGATAAAGGGAATCTGGTCGTTCTGTTATACATAGATCGGGCAAGAGGATTCTGGCACTTTGGAGCAGGGGGGAGAGTTCATTATGGGTATCTTCATTGATGAGTATCTCGGAAGGTGTAAGCCTGGTCAACTGGTCGAGCACTATTTCACCCTTGCCGGTATCGTCTTGAAACTCACCAACAAGAAATTCACCGGTTGAGGCATCGAGCAGGCTGAGACCAAAGAGAAACTGCTTGCCTGTCTCTTTTCTGGTAACAGCACAGACGTAGTTGTTGCTCTTGTCATCCAGCAGGTCATCCTCGGTGACGACACCGGGGGAAACAATGCGAACAACCTCCCTTTTAACGATACCTTTGGCTTCCGCAGGGTTTTCAACCTGCTCACAAATGGCTACACGTTTTCCGGCACGAACGAGCTTGGCGAGATAGTTTTGGGCAGCATGATAGGGAATACCGCACATCGGAACTTTTTTGGCGTCGCTCTTATTGTTGCGGCTGGTGAGGGTGATGTTAAGGATTTTTGAGGCAACTTCAGCATCATCAAAGAACATTTCGTAAAAATCACCCATTCGGTAAAAAAGGATAGTGTTGTCATGTTGTTCCTTAATTTCGAGGTACTGCCTGAGCATGGGGGTGAGTTTTACATTCGCGGTCATAACGTTTATTAAGCTGATGTCTGTATATTAAATAGGTATTGATTCGTATAAGGAAAGGGAGTGGCTTTAAAAGCCTGAATCAAGCTGATGAACAGCGCCCTGAATGCCATCTTCATCAACAGTTACAATACTGTATGTGCCGGGAGAACCGTAGCGGCCTGTCGAAGTAAAACTTCCGGGGTTAATGATGAGCGTAGAGCCGACGGTATGACATACCGGGATGTGGGTATGGCCGTAAACAATACAGTGGGCCTCGGGGAACATGGAATACATTCTGTCTTCTATATTGTGTCGTGCCCCGCCCGCACCATGACAGAGGCCAAACAAATAGCCATCAATGGTAATGAGTGTGGATTCAGGGAGTGACTTTCTGGTAATGTGGGTGCACATGTTGCCGCAGACCGCATACACTTCCTTTCCCTTGAAGGCACTGAGGATAGATACTTCTGTCAGGTCCCCGGCATGTATAATCACTTCGCAATCGTGGAATGCCGACTGAACATTCTGCTGGAAGCTGTTGGTAACAGATGAAATATGTGTATCTGAAAGTATGCCGATTCGAGTCATTGTAAATCTCCGTTTCCAAGCTACTATAATAACTGTGAGGAACTATCAGTAGCAAAAGTTGCCTGTGTTGTAAAATATTGAGAGGTATCGATCCATATTGGTACGTATATTTTCGGTTGCGAAAAGGTGAGGAAGACAGGTATACTGCGTATTTGCGTGCATGGTCACGACCGTGAAAATATGAAATAACGTATTGATGGTGCTTCTCCCATCTATTGGGGGAGGCAATCAACTTGGAGATAATTTATGTTAAGTGCTTCGGATTTGCGCAAAGGTCTTAAAGTGCAGATAGATGGGAACCCGTTTATTATTACAGAGTTTGAGTTTTCGAAACCGGGTAAGGGGCAGGCCCTTTATCGCTGCAAGTTACGCAATATGATAAACGGGAACCAGTTCACAAAGACCTACCGTTCAGGTGATAAGTTTGAAAAGGCGGTGCTGGAAGAGAGAAAGATGCAGTATCTATACAACCAGGATGATGAATATCATTTTATGGATACGGAAAATTATGAGCAACTCTTTCTCACCTCCGAGCAACTGGGTGATAACGTCAACTTCATGGTAGATAATATGGAGCTTGATATCCTCTTTTTCGATGATAAACCGATCGATGTGAGCTTGCCGATTTTTGTGAACCTGACGGTGACGAGAGCCGACCCTTGGGTAAAGGGAGATACCTCCGGTACCGATACCAAGCCGGTTACGGTGGAAACAGGTTACCAGCTACAGGTTCCTCCGTTTGTTGAAGAGGGTGAGAAAATCCAGATAGATACCCGGACAGGGAATTACGTGACCAGGGTAAAAGAATAAACGATGCTTGATGTACAGGGGCTGCACCTTCGTGCCGCCCTTTTTCACTCCCTGAGGGCTTTTTTCAGGGAACAGGAATTCCTTGAGGTCGATACACCGATCCGCCAGAAGATTCTCCTGCCTGAAGCAAATATCATCCCGATTGAGTCAGAAGGATCTTTTCTGCAGACCTCACCCGAGCTGTGTATGAAAAGGTTGCTAGCGGCGGGATGCACCAGGATTTTCCAGATATGTCCCTGTTTCAGGAAAGAGGAAAGAGGGGCGCGTCATCTCGAGGAATTCACCATGCTCGAATGGTATCGCCGAGGTGAGGACTACCACGCATTGATGAAGGACTGCCAATCGATGGTCCGTCGAGTGACGGAAGAGTTGAAGGCTGTGTGCTCTCCTGGCGGCAGCAGCTACCAGGCAGTAACCAAGTTTGATA
Organism: Desulfopila sp. IMCC35008; assembly: GCF_010646885.2. Lineage (GTDB taxonomy): Bacteria > Desulfobacterota > Desulfobulbia > Desulfobulbales > Desulfocapsaceae > Desulfopila. Next base: position 113,981 of record NZ_CP050700.1, read on the forward strand.
ACCTGGTCAAAAAGAAATGGGAACGACTTACGGTTAAAGAGGCTTTTATCAGGTATGCTCCGGTTGATATGGATGCAGCATTACGAGATGAGAGTTTTGATGAAATACTGGTGGAATATATTGAGCCGTATCTTGGACAGCAAAAACCAACAATCCTGTACGACTACCCGATCGAGCTGGCCTCTCTTGCCAGAACAAAGCCGGGAAATTCACAGGTAGCAGAGAGGTTCGAACTCTATATATCAGGTGTTGAACTGGCGAACGGTTTTTCTGAATTAACGGATACCTCAGAACAGCGAAAGAGGTTTCACTCTGAGTTGGAGTTGATGGCAGGAAAGGGAAAGCGGGTCACTCAAATGCCTGAACAATTCCTGGAGGATCTGGGAAAAATCGAGAGTGCGGCCGGAATTGCCTTTGGCGTCGACAGGTTATTGATGCTCATCTTCGGGAAAAAGCATATCTCGGCTGCCGTTGCTTTTGCTCCTGTCGACTTGGATCAGTAACATCCTGCTATTGCAGGAAGAATCTTTTAATCTTGATTGTTTTGGTGAAATGCTCTATCCTCAAAATTCTGAAGTGTTTTCAAATTGTTTTGTTTCATGTTGAACTCTAATATCCGCAAGGAATTGTTTCATATACTATCACTGATTTATGGATAAGCAACAGAGCTTGCTGCTCAAAAAATATATCGATCTGCTGTTTCGCTGGAGGCTATTGCTTATTGTGCTCCTTTTGCTCAGTCTCCCGGCTGGACTTGCTCTCTATTTGAAACAACCGAAGATTTATCAGGCGACGAGTCTGTTGAGTTATCAGCAGCAGAGGATTAATCCGAACAAGATGTCGCCTGATGTACAGGCTCGAATTAAGGATATTGTCAGTACCCTGACTCAGATAGTTACGTCACGGACGAATCTGGAGAATCTTATAGTATCTTTTAAGCTTTATGAGAAAGACAGAGCACAGCTTCCAATGGAAGATGTTATCGATATAATGAGGCGTGACCTGAGTATTAAGCCTTCCACGAGGGGAGATACGTTTAGTATATCTTATGTCGGAGAGCAACCGGCGACAGTGGTGAAAGTAACCAATGCACTGGCAGCAAAATTTATTGAGGAAAACCTCAAATACCGCGAAGAAAGAGCCAACGAGACATCATCGTATACCAGCAATGAGCTGGAGATGGCCAAATCCATGATGGATCGTAAAGAAGCGGCCATGAGGGATTATAAGCTCCAATACTATAACGAAATGCCAGAACAGCGTGAATCGAACGTCTCGAGGCTTATAGCATTACAGGAACAGTATCAGGGGAAACAGGAATCTATCCTTGAGTTAGAACGGACCCGGGTGATGATTCAGGAGCAGATCGCCCTCCGTGAGAAAATATTGGCCTCAGAGGCGGAAGCTGCCCGTTCAGCTCTTGCAAGTGCCGGGGTCGCTGCTGCTGAAAAAGGTATCAGACAGCCTGGTGATATTAAGGAATTGCTGCAATTGCGGGCAGAGATGGAGGAATTGCTGGTCAAGTATACTGAGAATCATCCGGATGTAAAACGATTAAAAAGAAAAATTCGTCAGCTGGAGCAGGAGCTTCCCGAGAAATCAGCAGATGATGGCGGAAGTGGTAACAGTAAAAAGAATAATCCATCTCAATTATTGCCTGCCGACAGGGATATTCTTCAGCTTAAAGCACAAAGCAAGAGTATCCAACAATCTATTGCTGCAATTGAGCTTGAAAAGGAGCAGCTGAAAGAGAGTGTTAAGAATTATGAGGAGTGGGTGGCAGCAGCCCCTATACGTGAGGCAGAGTGGTCTGCGCTGACACGTGAGTATGGTGAGCTGAAGCGTCACTATGATTATCTTGTCGCCCAGGATCTTCAGGCAAAATCAATGCTCAATCTTGAGCGCCGTCAAAAAGGGAGCCAGTTCAAGGTTGAAGATCCAGCTCGTATGCCTGAAAAACCTATTAAACCAGATTTCCTGAAGATAATGGCGATCAGTGTCGGTGGATCCATGGCTCTTGGGGGTGGTTTGATACTGCTTATCAGTTTTATGGATACCTCCTTTCGTGACCCTGAGGACCTTGAGAGTTTTATCGGGGTTCCGGTTATAAGCACCATCACGTATTTTGAGACAAAGCGGGAAAAACGTTTCCGATTTTTTAAATCCGTTGTTATTGTTATAGCATTAACCCTTCTTGTTATTGCTGTGGTTGGTTTGTTCTGGTATGCCTGGTCGAAGGGTAAGATCGTTTTTTAGTTGGTGACTGTAGCCTAATGTATAGGAAATACTACGCACTCAAAAGAAAGCCGTTTGAGCTGGTACCGGATCCGGAATACCTCTTCCTGAGTGAATCCCATAAGGAAGGTATGGCCATGCTGCGGTACGGGGTGGTATCCGAGAAAAACTTTCTTTTACTGACGGGTGGGATAGGTACCGGCAAAACAACTCTCGTTAACAGTCTCGTTGAAGGTATAAAACGAAATTTCCTTACCTGTCTTATTTCCAACCCTCTTCTTTCAGTACAGGAATTCTATTATTATATTGCAGCAAATCTTGGTTTGTTACGTGAGGAAAACAAGGCGACATTTCATCTCTCATTTTCAAAACTCCTGAAAGAGTGCAGTAGGAACGGGCGAAAGGTCCTCCTCATTATAGATGAGGCCCACCTGTTGTCCCTCGAACTCCTGGAGGAGATTCGGCTGCTTGTCAATCTTGCCCCTGCCGGCAAGAATACCCTCTGCGTTTTTCTTATTGGTCAGCCGGAGCTACTGGACCGCTTGAGTGAGGAGAGACTCCTGCCACTGCGACAGCGTATATTCTTACGCTTCCATCTCAAGCATCTCTCAGAGGAGGATACCAGGAATTATGTTCACTTCAGGTTGCAGAGTGCGGGTGCCGCACGATCAGATCTCTTTAGCCAGGAAGCCTTGAAATATCTCTATTCTGTTACAGACGGGAATCCACGGCTTATAAACGCTATCTGTGATACCTCTATGCTGCTAGGGTTTACCCGGGAATTACGGCAGATTGGGCCCGAGATTATTGCTGAGTGTGTGAAGCAGCATCAGCTTCCGGCAGAGGACCAGGCGAGTCGTAAAGAGCAGAAGGCTGCCTCCGTGCGGAAGCGCCGCGTTCCGCTCGCGCTGGCAGCTGGATTGGTTGTCGGTGTCTGTATTCTCTATTTTGTCAATAATGGCATAATTTCTTCGGTGAAGGAATATATGTCTCTTCTGTTCAAGTAAAATAATACATTTAAGGGAAGTATGGGGAACATAGCGGATGCACTGGAAAAAGCCGGTGTTGGCCTGGTAGATCAGAAAGGTGATGATAGTGGTGGGAATGGAGATGGGGACAGCTCCGGCCAGGAGTCTTATCCTCGGGCAGCCCCTTCGGAGCCGTGGGAAGAACGGCTGAATATGATCGCCAACGATTCAGCCCAGGCTGCGGAATCGTTTCGGGTACTTCGCTCCCAGATACTCTTTCCCGAAGACGGCAGGCCTGCACCCAGAACCATTATGGTGACGTCCTCAGCATCCGGGGAAGGTAAGAGCATGGTCTCGGTGAATCTGGCACTGGCAATAGCCAGGGGACTGGATCAGTATGCACTGCTGGTTGATTGTGATCTCCGCAGACCGAGTCTCGCGCCACTCCTGGGACTTGGGGCCGTGGGTAAAAGAGGGCTTGCCGATTATTTGCGTGGCGAGGCCGAAATCAGGGATCTCATCCTGAAATGCGCCGTACAGAAAATGTCTCTTCTGCCAAGCGGCCCCCCTCCTGTAAACCCGGCAGAACTCCTCAGTTCCGGTCGAATGAACCACCTCGTTGAAGAGCTGTACAATCGTTATGCCGATCGTTTTGTAATATTCGATAGCCCGCCATTCCAGGCGGCAGCAGAGTCAAGTGTGCTGTCAAAAGCGGTTGAAGGGGTTGTCCTGGTGGTCGGATACGGCAGGTCGGATCGCCGCAAGGTTAAAGCCATGGTTGATTCAATTGGCGCAGAGAAGGTGTACGGTGTGGTCTTTAACGCCATGAAAGAGAATTATCTAAATAACAAGCTGTTTGAGTCTTATAGTCAGTACGACCAATACTATACAGCAGGTAAAAAGTAACTTATTTCTTTCGTCTGTACTTGTGCACAGTTCCGGTAGATTGTTTTTTGCGGCGGTGAAAGTGGTCTTCGATTATCTGTCGCTGCTTCTTACGATCGGAGCTGTTTTTCGCCACGAAAATCTTTTTGCCGGTCACCCGGCTCCTCTCTGCAACAAACATGGCTGTTGACAGGGTTCCCGGTGTTGGGGTGAAATCCTGGAATTTGGAGATTGTTAAACCAAGGTTTTTCATATCCCGCGCAAGTTGTGAGGCGTGTTTGCCAGTACTCCCGGGATGACTGCTGATCACATAGGGGACTAAATTGAGTTTCTTCCCTTTTTTCCCGATCTGCCTTTCACAATAACGGATAAATTCCTGAAGCAGTTGATGCGGTTCTTTATGCATCAGTTCGAGAATGTCGTCGCAGCTGTGTTCCGGGGCGATTTTGAGAGCTCCGGGTGTGTGTTTTGTGGCAATCTTTTTCAGAAGATCCGGCGTTTTGAGCAGTAACTCCATACGCAGACCTGAGGATACGAACACATGTTTGATATCAGGTATAGAGGCTACAGAGTCAAGCAATTGCAGAAACCTCTTCTCGTCAATATGCAGGTGTTTACAGACCTCGGGAAAGAGACAGTCTCTTTTTTTGCAGCCGCCAATATCGCACCGAGTAGCAAAAAGGTTGGCTGTGGGCCCGCCTAGATCGGTAATGGTTCCGTCAAAATCATTTGCTGCACTTATCCTCTTACATTCTTGAACAATGGATGGATTTGATCTGCTCTGGACCTCAGCCCCCTGGTGTCTGGTTATCGCGCAGAAGGAGCAATTGCCGGAGCATCCCCTGACAATCGTAACCGAGTTCCTGATCATACGGAATGCAGGGATGTCGGAGCCTGCCGGATAGGCTTTGCGGGTAAAAGGGAGAGCGTAGAGATGATCCAGTTCGTTCTGAGTGAGTGGTGAGGAAGCAGGATGCTGCACCAGCCAGTGATTTTGCTGTTTCTGGAAGACTATCTTTTGTGAGTTTGCACGTTGATGTGCATCGACCTCATGCTCTGCATCAAGGAAGAGGTTCTTATCTCGGGTGATATCGTGATACGACGGCAGGACCAGGTAGTTCTTGTTCCCTGTAGTAGAAAAATCGGGATACCTGTCGAGTAACTCCTTTTCCGTAAGGCGTTCGCAACTGCCCTGTATTGAGTGAAGCGGTTTTCCTTGTGTGCATCGCCTGGCAACTTCGAGCACGGTTCGTTCGCCCATACCATAGACGAGCAGGTCACCTTTGGCATCAGTGAGCAGTGATGCTCGTAGTTTGGCCTGTTTGTAATCATAATGCATGAAGCGTCGAAGAGACGCTTCTATCCCACCAAGAATGACAGCTGTGTTCTTGTATGTTGATCGCGCCAGGTTGGCGTAAATCATGGTTGCCCGATCTGGCCGGTATCTGTTGTTTTTATCCTGGGGCCCGGGTCGCCAGGGACTGCCGCCTGGTGAATAGGCGTCTGTCTCCCGAACTTTGCCATTGCCGGTATAATTGGCGACGATAGAATCGAGATTCCCGGCCGTTATACCGCAAAAAAGGCGTGGTGCCGGGTATGAAAGAAAATCCTGGTTGGTGGTATATCGTGGTTGGGAGAGAATAGCAACGCGATAACCGTGGTCTTCAAGAAAGCGTCCGATGAGGGCGACACCGAAACTAGGATGGTCGATATAGGCATCACCGGTCACAAGCAGGATGTCAATACCATCCCAGCCACGATCCCTGCACTCTTCCCACGAAATGGGAAGAGGCAGGGGATGGGAAGAAATCATAAAGAGTATTTGTCCGTCATTAGTTGGGGTCAGGCTTAAGCCTGACCCCGGTCCCGATATGTTGATCAGGCTTAAGCCGATTATTTGGGGTCAAGCTTAAGCCTGACCCCGTTCTTGGCAGAGGGTGTGAGCATGAGAATGCGAGCCTCGTGCATCACATTATTTTCGCGTTCACAATGAGGTGAACAATAATGGAAGCACCATAGCCAAGGGCGATAACCGGGGTCCATTTTAAATGGGCACCGAAAGTATACGTACCCCTGGCAGCACCCATCAGGGCAACACCCGCTGCAGATCCGATTGAAAGCAGACTGCCACCTACACCGGCAGTAAGCGTTACCAGCAGCCATTGGCCGTGGGACATGTCGGGAAGCATGGTCAATACCGCAAACATGACCGGGATATTATCGACGATGGCCGAAAGAATACCAACCAGCACATTCGCTGTTGTCGGGCCGAGATCGTGGTACATAAAGGCTGAGACAGTGGCCAGGTACCCAAATTGCGAGAGTCCGCCAACACAAAGAATTACCCCGTAGAAGAAGAGCAGGGTATCCCACTCGGCTCGGGCCACCTTCCTGAACAAGTCGAATGGATCGGGCTTGGTGTGGTACGTTTGGTGTGAGAGCGGATTGTCGTCTATATCGTAATTTCGGTTCTCAACTTTCTTGAGGTAGAAAGAGAAAAATCCGAGATAGCCAAGTCCGAGCATCATGCCGGTTGCGGGGGGCAGGTGCAGAAAGTTATGGAAAGAGACGGCAGTGGCAATAGTGCAGAGGAAAAGTAATATAATCCTTTTCGCACCCAGCTTCATTTTTTTGGTTTCTTTTGCTGCCGGCGGTTGTTTTTTGGCAACTGCAAAATGCATAAAGGCTGCCGGGACCAGCCAGTTGACAAGTGATGGCAGGAAGATTGCGAAAAATTCAGAAAACTCTACGATGCCTTTTTGCCAGACCATGAGTGTCGTAATATCACCGAATGGCGAAAATGCACCACCGGCGTTGGCAGCAATAACAATATTGATGCAGGCAATGGTGACAAACTTTTTATCGCTGCCACCGACCGCCATGGCCACAGCACCCATAAGTAATGCTGTTGTCAGGTTGTCGGCAATAGGAGAGATGAAAAATGAGAGGAGGCCGGTAAGCCAGAACACCACCCTGAAAGAAAAGCCGCGACTCACCAGCCAGGATCGGAGCGCCTGGAAGACGTTTCTTTCATCCATGCTGTTAATGTATGTCATGGCACAGAGCAGAAACAGGAACAGTTCCGCATATTCCAGGAGATTATGGCGGATAGCCTGTTCAGCAGCATGGGTATTACCCATGGCAGAGAACGTGATGGCAACAAATACCCAGATCAATCCTGCTGCCATCAGCACAGGTTTGGATTTACGCAGATGGAGCTGTTCTTCAAAGATAACAAGTGAGTAAGCACCAACAAACAGTATGAGTGAAAAAATACCGAGGAAGCTGGTGCCCAGCTGAGAGGTGTCGACAGCATGACCTGAGGAAGAGGAGGCCATTGCCGTCCCCGTCAGGATCGCCAGAAAACCGACGAAAGATAATGCGAGTTTCATGTATGATTCCTTCAATTCGAGTGGGGGGCAGAAACAGCAAAATTGATAACCGCACCACTATAACAGCAGAAAGGGGACTTGACAAGAGAAGGTGGTAGAACACTCCTAAAGAGTGCCATGTGGTGGGTCAAAATGCAGGAAAAGCGGAGCGAGGAAAGGGAGCAGAGCGGGGTCAGGCTTAAGCCTGACCCCACTTTTGAATGATATTATGTGACGTCAACCGGGATATATTTAGTAAGAGGACAATTCTTACATCCTTTCTCAGGAAGGTCTGTGTTGGTATGAACCTTATCAACCAACCCTTTAACCGCGGCCCTGGAATCGGCGTAGATCTCATCCTCACCGATTTTTTGGAGAAGTCCGGTCCGTTCCATGACCATAAGAACCTGGCCCTTGATACCGCACATCGCAAAACCGAGGCCTGCGCTGCGGATACGCTTGACCAGCATCTCAAGAGCCTCTTCGCCGGAAGCATCCATGTCGTTGATGCCACGGGCATCGAGCAGGATGTAGCGGAGATCAGGCTGCTCGTTACGAAACTTCAGTACCTGCTCATCAAGATAGCTGGCGTTGGCGAAAAAGAGCGCGCCGTCAAAACGTACAACAGAGATATGACGGCAGCCTTTGAGCCGGTAATGTTCAGCGCTTTTAAGTACTTTCTCTTCGTTCATGGACAATCTCGCTACAACAGGTCGCATGGATTTGTAGAGGAAGACGGTCATGGACAGGACGACACCGACCATGATGCCTTTGTCGAGATGCGGGGCAAAGTAGAGGGTGACAATGAAGCTGAGTACGGAGATAGCACCGTCATACCACTGTGCTTTCCAGGCATGTATGAAACCTTTGGCGTTCACCAGCCCGATAACCGCCATCATGATGACCGCAGCGAGTACAGCCTGGGGCAGATGATAGAGCAGCGGAGTGAAAAAGAGCAGGGTGATGACCACCATAATGGATGTGACCACCGAGGATATGCCTGAAACAGCACCGGCCTGGAGGTTAACGGCAGAACGGGAAAACGAGCCGGAAACGGCATAACTCTGGCCGATAGATCCGAAAATATTGGCCAGGCCCTGCCCGACAAGCTCCTGGTTGGGGTCAAGTTTCTGACCGGTCTGGGCGGCCATTGCCTTGGCGATCGCAATAGCCTCCATGAAGCCGAGGAGCGAGATGATGATCGCGGTCGGCAGGAGTTTGAAAAATGATTTTACATTGAGTTCAGGAATGCCAAGGGTGGGGAGTCCTTCAGGAATCTTACCGACAATGGCGCCACCGCCCGTCATCTTAATTTTGGTGGTATCAAGAGGCTCATTACCAAGCTTGATACGCCAGGTACCGCCATCGGTTGTTATGCCTGAGGGGATGGAGGCTTTGGGGTAAAAGGTGTAGTTGCCCTCTTCCCCTGCTGCCTCAAACTTCATGTAACGCAGTTCGGTGCGGATTTCACTGGCGTGATGTTTATATCCCTCCATCTCGGTAGTGAGGATCGCGACCTCACTTTCGAGTTTAATCAGTTCGATGGGTTTACCATGACCACCACTATCCTTAGCTTTTTCTTCATCTACCTTGAGGCCGATGGCGGCTCTTTCTTCACCTGTTGACTTGATTTTGGCAACAGTGGTATTGAATTCAGAAATTTTCTCCTGTAATCCATCCTGCTGGAGGGCGTCGATGGCGACATAGGAATCCTTGTTGAATCCTGTGAAATACGAAATGATGGTGGCAATGGCAACGGCGATCAGCACGTTCGGGATGCGAGGGTTGATTTTACGCAATGAAACCATGATCGCAACCGCACCGATACCATAGAGCAGAGTCGGGAGGTGGGTATAATCGATAGCCGCCTGTCCAACCCGGATAAGGGTTTCGTAATGATGCGGGGCTTTGTCAACATACACCCCGAAAAACTTGGAAAACTGGGAGGAGGCAATGATGATCGCGGCAGCATTGGTAAAACCGTTAACAACCGGGTGAGAAAGGAAGTTAACGACCAGGCCGAGACGCAGTACGCCAAGAGAGAACTGGAAGATACCAACTGTAAGGGCTAAAGTTACGGAGTAGGCAATAAATTCAGCAGACCCTGCAGTAGCCAGCGGTTCGAGCGAAGCGGCCGACATGAGGGATACCACGGCAACCGGTCCTGTAGCGAGCTGGCGACTGGAGCCGAATAAAGAGGCGACCATCGGCGGCAGGAAGGCGGCATAGAGCCCGTAATATGCTGGCAGTCCGGCCAACTGGGCATAAGCCATGGATTGTGGGATAAGAACAAGTGCAACGGTGATACCAGCGAGAAGGTCGATCTTGAATTTGCCAGTGTCATAGTCCTTAAACCAGTCAAGAAACGGAAAAAACTTCAATAATATATTCATCTGTTAACCTTGTATCAGAGTTGTTGTTTTCGTTGTGGCAGCAAAAGTCTACTTTTCGAGGAAGCGAACTTCGCCGCTGCTCAGGTCGTAAAATGCAGGGACGACCTTGACGGCACCTTCCTTCACCAGATCGGCGACAACCGGCTCTGATTCCGAAATTTTCCTTGCAACCTGTTTGGCAAGCTCTATAGAGACATTGTCTACGGTGTCTCCTGCCATTTCCTGAACATTCTTGATAGCGGTCTGGATAGCCGGGCCGAGGGTGGCAATATGACCTTCAAGTGTTGCCCCGCTTGCCACGGCGGTAACAGCACCACAGCTGGAATGGCCCAGCACCAGTACCAGTGGTGTGTGCAGGTGTCGTACTGCGTACTCGATGGAACCTAAGGTGTGGTCACCAATAATGTTTCCTGCAACACGAACCACAAATAAATCACCAAGACCCTGGTCGAAAATATCTACGGGCGGCACCCGTGAATCGGAGCAGGTAAGAACCGTTGCAATCGGTTCCTGTCCGGTGGCCAGGTTCTGGCGACTCTCTTCGCAGTGATTCGGGTGCTCGAGCTGGCCGGAGGTGAAACGATTGTTACCCTCCTTAAGGATGTTGATTGCTTCATCGGCTGTCAGCCGTGACTTCGGGACCTGTCCCATAAAAAATCTCCTTCATAAATTGTTAATCGTTAAATTCGTTAAAACCTATAAAATGTTAAAAGACATGATGTCTTATACTTACAGTATGTTTTTCCAAAATAGCAGGTACTTTTATCCCAGCTTAGTAAACGGCGTAATCAAATTAACTTTTGCACAAAATGTCAAGAGAAATCAGAGATTAGGACGTTCATATGCACGTTATAGAGGTTGGGCATAAGTGCTGCAAAATAGTGGTGGTAACAACATTCTTGATAAAATATTGGTTCTTTTTAATCATGAGATGAAAAAATCAGTTTGACGATTCATGTTTCTTCGGTAAATTGCCTGACATACCATGTGTCCGCGAAAGTTTACGATAGCTGTACTATTGACAGAGGTGCATAGATTGCACACTTGTTGAGGAGGTTGTCCGAGAATTATATTATAAAATAACGAAGAGCCCGGGAGAAAGTGCATTCTCGTACAGTTTCCTAAGACAGTGAGGTCTTTGGTGCAGTTCATTACTAGCAAGGGAGTCAAAATGAAGGATACCGCCCCGTATCGGGTAGTTCTGGCAGATGATCATGTGCTGATTCGGCACGGAATTAAAAACATCATTGCCCGCGACAGTGGTCTGCAGATTGTTGGAGAGGTATGTAATGGGGAAGAACTCCTTGACCTGCTTCAGGAAGACACAGTCGAATTGATCATTCTCGATATCTCTATGCCCAAAATTGGCGGGATGGAGGCTGTGGCAATGATAAAAGGCAAGTATCCCTGGATTAAGGTTCTTATGCTGACCATGCATAAAAACAAACAATACTTTTATCATGCCATGTCGGCAGGGGCGGATGGATATCTGGTGAAAGACGATTCCGATGAGGAATTGCTCGTTGCCATTAACAAGATCCGTTCTGGCAAAAATTACATCTCCCCCTATCTGGCTGAAGAGTTTGCCGACGATGTTATTAACAGTTACCGAAGCGATAAGCGTAACCTGTTTCAGGAATTGACCCGCAGGGAAAAGCAGATACTGCAGTTCGTTGTCGATGGATATACCAGCAGGCAGGTTGCAGATCAACTTGGCTTGAGCCCGCGGACCGTCGATCATCACCGGTCCAACCTTTTGAAAAAATTCCAGATGAACAATAGCGTGGACCTGGTCAATTTTGCCGTAAAAAATGGTTTTGTAACACCCCAGAAATACTAAACATACGGCCCCATTTTTCGACGTCCACCGGGGCCAGGCCCGGTTTATCGGGGGTCAGGCTTAAGCCTGACCCCATCCCACCCCGGACGCCATCTTCCCACCGACAGGGGTCAGACTTAAGTCTGACCCCACCAAGACCCCACCAAGACCCCACCAAGACCCCACCAAGACCCCACCAAGTATCATATGTGATGCATAAAGTAAAAAACCCGGTTTCCACCAGGAAACCAAGAGGTAAAAAATATTTTTGCGATCGGCTGTGACAATGTGAAACGGTAGGCCAATAACCATTACATTTCAAAAAGATACCTTCATTTTGTTGTAGGTTTTTTCCTTACCGTGACCTGTAGCTTCCAAATTTTACGATTGTTTTTTTGTGTAAACTCAGTACTATTGACACCGCTTGTTGATGATCATTCAAATTGAGCACCACAGGGTATGCGCAGGCCGAACATCTTCGGTTATTGGGCATGGTGCAAAAAGTAAAGGAGAATGAAGATGAACAAAGGGGAACTCATCGCATCAATAGCAGAGACCAGCGGTATTCCAAGAGTTAAAGCCGAAAGGGCTCTGAACATGGTGCTGAGAAACATGGCGAATGCCATGGAGCGGGGGGAACGCGTAACGTTAGCTGGCTTCGGTTCGTTCAAGGTTGTTGAACGCGCTGCCCAGAAGGGAAGGAATCCACAAACAGGGGGAATCATTACTATCCCTGCTCACAATGTGGTGAAATTCAAGCCAGGTAAAAATCTTTTCGAAAAAGTGCAGTAAACAGTATTGTTGCACAGGGGCTCGTTGTCCGGGGTCAGGCTTAAGCCTGACCCCCTTCACCAGACCTCTTGCCTGTCTGACGGGAGCGAAGCAGCCAGAGAATACTCCCGCCAGCTACCATGACAGTGCTCAGAAGCTGGCCCATGGTGGCGACACCCAGCAGGTAACCAACCTGGGGATCGGGTTCCCTAACCAACTCGACCCCCATTCTTATTGTTCCGTAACCGATCAGAAACAACGCAAGAATGGAGCCGTGGGGCCATGCTTTTTTTTGTTCCCACGGCTTCTCTTTGCACCACCAGAGAAGCAGGAACAGGAGTAACCCTTCAGCAAAAGCCTCGTACAGCTGGGACGGATGTCGTGGTAATGGACCGCCTGACGGAAACACCATGCCCCAGGGAACATCCGTGGTTCTTCCGAAAAGCTCACCATTTATAAAGTTGCCGATCCGGCCTAGTCCCAACCCTATTGGGATAGTCGCGACGTAAACATCCGCCGCTTTCCAGAAATTGATCCTGTATTTATGGGTACTGATTGCACCGGTAATTATAAGGGTGAGGCAGGCCCCATGAAAGGACATGCCACCACTCCAGGTAGCAAATATCTGCAATGGATGCTGGAGGTAATAGTCCAGGTTATAAAAAAGGACGTAACCAAGCCGGCCACCGACGACGACCGAGAGGATCAGGATGAAATTAATATTTTCAAAATGGGGTTCGAGTTCCTTGAATTTAAATTTCCGTATCTGGTATTGCACCAGAAAATAACAGGCACAGAACCCCAGCACGTACATCAGGCCATACCAGCGAACATGGAGCGGGCCGACAGAAAATATTATCGGGTCAATATTGGGAAATGGAAGCATATCCTTTTAGTTGTTCCTTCTGCGCAGGTGAACCTGTAATACGGAAATTGCAGCAGGTGTGACACCGGAAATTCGTGAGGCCTGGCCAAGTGACAGTGGCCGGACGGATGAAAGTTTTTCGACAACCTCGTTTGATAGCCCGGAGAGAGCTCTGTAATCAAGATCTTCTGGTATTTTCATCGCTTCCATTTTGCGAAACCTTTCGACCTGCTCCTTTTGGCGTTCGATATACCCATGAAACTTGACCTGCAGCTGGATTTCTTCGGAGACGTTTGATTCACTCAGTGCTTTGACTTTGCCTGCAGTTTCACCTGCAAGGGGTAAGGCTGAAATTTTGGCAAGATCAAGCTCCGGCCTTCGAAGGAGGTCACTGAGGGCCAGTTTTTGTTTAGCGTGGGTGGAGCCAAATGATTCGAGTATTTCGTTGACCTCCCTGTTCGGTTTGACATGGGTCGTGTCCAGCAGTTCCAATCCTTTGTGTATGGCTTGTTCCTTAGCCTTGAAGGTGTCGTATCTCTCCTGGGAAAGTAAACCGATCTCGTATCCTTTTTGTGATAGCCTTATATCCGCATTATCCTCACGTAGCAATAAGCGGTATTCAGCTCGTGAAGTGAACAACCGGTAAGGCTCCCTGGTGCCGAGTGTTACCAGGTCGTCTATCAGTACGCCCGTGTAGGCTTCCGACCTATCAAGTATAAATGGGGATTCCCCTCGGATATATCGAACGGCATTGATGCTGGCCATGAGCCCCTGGGCGGCGGCCTCTTCATAACCTGAGGTGCCGTTGATCTGTCCCGCATGGTACAGTCCCTGAAACTTCTTGGTAGCCAGGGTGGGCAAAAGCTCAAGAGGGTCGATATAATCGTATTCAATAGCATATCCCGGGCGTATGATCCTGGCATTTTCCAACCCCTTGATAGACTGAACCATGGCCTGTTGTACGTCGAACGGTAAACTGGTGGGGATTCCGTTAGGGTAGACTTCGGTGGTGTCGAGGCCCTCCGGTTCGATGAAGATCTGGTGGCGGATCTTTTCGGGAAATCGCATTATCTTGTCTTCAATGGAAGGGCAGTAGCGTGCCCCGATTCCTTCAATTACACCGGTGTACATGGGAGATCTGTCGACTCCGCCGCGAATGATCTCGTGGGTCTTTTCGTTGGTGTAGGTAATGTAACACGGCAGTTGCGGCAGGGTGTATCGCTTTCCGGATTTAAAAGAGAAATGGGCAGGCGGCTGGTCGCTGTGTTGCGGTTCGAGTTCTGAATAGTCAATGGTTTTGGCGTCAAGCCTTGGTACGGTGCCGGTTTTCATTCTGCCAACCGTAAAGCCCGCCTCCTTGAACCATTCAGCAAGTTTGGTTGATGGTGCATCACCCAGGCGACCGGCCGGAAAGTTTTTGAGCCCAATGTGGACCAGACCATTCAGAAAGGTGCCGGAACAGACAACCACGGCCTTGCAGCTGATCTCTTCCTCGAGGGAGGTGCGGATGCCGCAGACCGTGCCGTCTTTGATCAGGATCTCATCAGTTACAGCCTGCATGATGGTCAGGTTTTCCTGTTGCTCCAGTATCGTTTTCATTCGGAGTCGGTAAAGAAGCCTGTCCGCCTGGGCCCTGGATGAGCGGACAGCGGGTCCCTTGCTGGTGTTCAACTTGCGAAATTGGATGGAGGTGGCATCGATATTGGTGGCCATCTCGCCGCCCAGGGCGTCGATCTCGCGTACCAGGTGCCCCTTGGCCAGGCCGCCAATGGCAGGGTTGCAGGACATGGCGCCAATGGTGTCGGCATTGATGATGGTGACAAGCGTCCTGCATCCCATCCTGGCAGCGGCCAGGGCCGCCTCACAACCGGCATGGCCGGCACCGATAACTATTACATCATAATCTGTCATATACTTATTAACCCGCATTGCCCGGGGTCAGACTTCAGCCTGACCCCATTAATCCTTTCAATCTATTTCGTCCAATGAATCAATACCCATCTCGGAGGAGGATCACGTTTAATCGTTACCGATCCGTCCGTATCAATTCTCGATATACCCTCAACATATGCTCTCAGCTTCCTCTCTTCATCGGCTTGTAACTCTTTTATCATCCAGGAATAAGAGGTAAGCGCGTCATCAAGATTTGCAAATGTCACTTCGCTTTCAAGCTGCATGATCCTGGTTTCCGGATGAATCCCCATGGAGTACAGCATGTTTAATGTATAAATATAGTCCGGTCCGGATTCAAACGGTCTGCCGAGGGCTCGAAAGACCTCAGGATCGAAAGGTGTCGGTGAAATCCTGTCTGCTATAAAAATATGTTTTTTGCTGTAACGCTGTAACTTATCTATTGCACCCTGCAGGTCCTCAACACCCATGGAGCGGGCAGCAATTGTAATGTCATGCGCTGTAATCCTGGCTTTTTGCCAATCGTCTTCCCATGCGCACTGAACTGTCCTGATATTCTTTATATTGTCCTCTGCAGCACGTTGATCAAGCAACTGAAGCATTTTGGCTGAAAAATCTAAAGCAGTGACAGTTTTGCAATGTTTAGCGATGGGCAGGGCAAGTGTTCCGGGTCCGCAGCCGATGTCGAGTACGCTGGTTTCCGGGCCAAGCGGTAAATGCGGCAGCAAAAGCGAGGCAAAAACAGAATCCCGGTTACGCACGGCAAACGATTCCGACTTTTTGTCCCACTCTTTGGCACCTTTGTTCGACCAGCCCTTTATATCGCGGGCATTGTGCCAAAGTTCAGCCCAGTCGAGGTCGTCGTATGTAATTTTAGAGAAATCAGTCATAATGTATTGCCAGGTATTCCAAGTATTTCCAAGGGGTCAGGCTTAAGCCTGACCCCAACAACCCCTGCTGCTTTAAGCTACATCCTTTGCCCGGGGTCATGCTGCCAGCCTGTTCCCTCAATTTTGGCCCCTCTATTGCCCGGGGTCAGGCTTAAGCCTGACCCCCATTGCGCAATTGCGAATAATGTCCCAACGGAGATGCTGTATTTTTTAAAAAAGAAAAAACAAAAGTATCACAGCCAACCCCGAAGTGCAAGAAACGCAACCTGAGTCAATGAAAATGTTTGACACAGTAGCACTTCTATGGTTAATATTTTTCTCTTGTGAATTTGAGTTTTCTTCTTGCCCGTAAACAATAATTGAACAGGCAGGGGGTGAGGGCCAGGTATAAGCAGAATATCAAATATCCAATTGCTTATGGCCCGTTTACATTAAAAAGAACTATAGATAAGTCTGTAGTCAACTGTGCAGCCTTTAAGAAACAAGCTGTTTTGTTCCAAGTCGAGGCGCGCGATAAATTTAACCACAGGCATATATATAATATGCCGAGGATTAAATTTTGAGTGCAACGAAGAATTGGGGCAAAAGAGGTGTTTCCCGGCCACGTAAGTGAGGAATTATCATGAGTAAAAGAACCTTTCAGCCGTCTAACATCAAGAGGAAAAGAACCCACGGTTTCCGTGCTCGCATGAAAACCCGTGCCGGTCGTGCAATTCTTAACGCCCGCAGGGCTCGCGGCCGCAAGCAGCTTGCTGTTTAATCTTTTTTGAAAAACCTTTCATTCCCTAAAGACCTGCAGATCCGCAAGGGGTGGCATTACCGACAGGTCTACAATGAAGGGAAACGGTTGCACGGCAGCGGGTTCAGTCTCGTCTGTCGTGCCAATGACCAAGGGTTCAGCCGCATTGGAATCAGCGTTAACCGCAAGATTCGCGGGGCTGTCAGAAGGAACCGGATTAAGAGGATCATACGCGAGTCATTTCGTCTCTACCGGGATCGTTATCCCAAAGAGGTGGATATCGTTTTTACGGTCCGTCCCGATTTTTCGCTTCCCTCTCCCCAGGTTATAAGCGAAGCCGTTGAACCCCTGGCCCGTAGGTGGGAGTGATGGGTGCAAGGCTGAAATGAAAATCACAAAAATTCCCAAAACAGTTCTGATAGGACTGGTCAGAGGATATAAATATTTTCTTTCACCACTTTTCCCACCAAGCTGTCGTTTTATCCCTACCTGTTCGACTTACACCATTCAGGCAATTGAAAAATACGGTGCTCTTCGGGGTTGTTACCTGGGGCTGCGCCGCATATTACGCTGTCACCCATTTTCACGAGGCGGTTATGATCCGGTCATCTGATCAGCAGCGCATTGCCCGTAACGTATATCCACAGGGAAAAAACCTGTGGAGTAATCTTTTTCGGAAAGCACATGGATACCTATAGAGCCTTTCTGGCTGTCATTATCTCTTTTGTAATTTTACTTGGCTATCAGTATTTCTTTGTTGGCTTCGGGCCGAAGGAACAACCGGTGGGAACTGCTGAAGTAAGCGGTGAGCAACAACCGATACAGACAGCATCACAACCGGCAGCCCAACCGTCAGTTGTGGCCCCGGCCCCTGCTGTTCAGGCACCTGCTCAGCAGGTAGTTGTCAACCCGGATGCCAGGGATATTCAGGTCGAGACAGACCTGTTCACGGCTGTGGTTTCAGAGAACGGTGGTGTGTTAAAATCCATGCGGTTGAAAAACTACAGAGAAGAGAATGGTGCAGATTCTCCCGGCATGGACCTGGTGAATAGCGATGATACAAAAGGATTTCCTCTGAATTTTTCCTGGGGGAGTGCTGTTCCGCAGGGGCTCTATTTTAAGAGCGAGACGGGGACGGTAGAATTTCGTGAGGGCAAGGGTAACCTGACCATGGTTGCCGATGCCGGAAATGGCTTGAAAGTAGTACGGACGTATACCTTCTTAAAAGACAGTTACCTCGTGGGCCTGAATGTCGCCGTGCAGAATATGTCTGAACAGCCATTGCAGGGCACCCCACAGATCTATCAGGTAAATACTCCCTTTAGCAAGACAGGAAGCCCGGCGGATCGCTTTCTTTTTCGCGGACCTTCCAGTTACATAAATGGTGAGCTGAACGAGATAAAAGCCAAGGATCTTGAGGATGGTCCACAGACCCTGCAGGGCGCTATCGAGTGGGCTGGCTATGGCGGTAATTATTTTATCAGGGCCATTGTACCCCTGGAGAATGCTGCTACCAGTTACTCCATGGAGGGAACAGAGGACCTGACCAGAACCATGCTGGCCGGTAGTCTCGATACTCTGCAACCGGGTACAGAAAAGACGTATCAATACCAGATCCTGTATGGTCCCAAGAAGGTGACCATGCTGCGGGATGCCGGTTATAACCTTGAGAGATCGGTCAACTTCGGCTGGTTTGACGTTATTGCCCGACCGACCTTATGGCTGTTGAATTTCTTTTACTCATATGTCGGTAACTACGGTATCGCCATTATTCTGGTAACCTGCATGTTTAAGGCACTGTTCTGGCCCATTACCCAGAAGGGTATGAAGTCGATGAGAAACATGCAGAAATTGCAGCCGAAGATGGTGAAGATCAAGGAGAAGTACAAAGACGACCCGACCAAGATGAACCAGGAGGTGATGGGTCTCTACAAGACCTATAAGGTTAATCCGCTTGGTGGTTGTTTGCCGATGGTTTTGCAGATCCCGGTATTTTTTGCTCTTTACAAGGTGTTGTTGCAGTCCATTGAGCTCAGGCATGCCCCATTTATGTTGTGGATTAATGACCTGTCAGCTCCTGATAGGCTCTGGATAGGTATTGATATCCCGTATCTTGGCGGTATTCCGGTGTTGACACTGATGATGGGTGCCTCCATGTGGCTCCAGCAGAAGATGACACCGACGACTGCGGATCCTGCCCAGGCGAAGATCCTGCAGTTCCTGCCGGTTATTTTTACCTTCATGTTCCTTAATTTTGCATCCGGTCTTGTGCTTTACTGGTTTATCAATAACCTGCTGTCTATTCTGCAGCAGCAGTTGATTAACCGTGATGTGAAAGTCAAACCGGCCAAAGCATAGGGAAGGGAGGAAGCGACAAGATGTCCGAAGAAAAACACGACTTTTACGGCAAGGAAGTAACTGACGCGATCAAAAAGGCTGTTGATACCCTGAAGGTGCCGCAGGAACAGTTGGATATTGAGGTTCTTGAAACCGGATCAACCGGAATTTTCGGGCTGATCCGCAAAAAGGCGAAAATCAGGGTGAAGCTGCAGGACGATACTTCCAAAGGAGCCGTTCAGGCCGATGAGCCTGTTGAAGTTAAACCGGTTCCTGAGGCTCCAAAGAAACGACCTCGAAAAAAGCAAGCTCCAAAGCCTGAGAAAAAGATGGATAAGGTAGAGGAGAAAGTAGTTGAGGTTGAGCAAAAGGAAGTTGATACGATTGAAGAGACTATTAAAGAAAAAGAACCGGAGCAGCCACCAGCGGTTGTCGAGGAGGAAGTAAACGTAAGCGATGAATCCATTGCTATTGTAAAGCAAGATCTGGCCAAGATGCTGGAACTGATGGGCTATGGTTCATCGATTGAGGTCATTGCTGATGGGCTTACGATTCAGTGCCATATAAGCGACGAGTTCCAGAAGGAATTATCCGGGCCGGAAGGCAAGACCCTTGATTCCATCCAGTATCTTATTCGCAAAATTTCTGCCCGAAAATGTGCCGAAAGATTACGTATTAATGTTGATGTCGGCAATTTTCGCGAGCAACGTTTGGAAGAGCTGAAAGAACGCGCTGTAACACTCGCATCCCAGGTGAAGGAAGACGGCAAAACGCAGGTGCTTCCTGCACTGAACCCCTCTGAAAGACGGGAAATCCATATGGTTCTCCAGGAGGATAAAGAGGTTCGCAGCCGCTCCGTCGGGGAAGGATTATTTAAGAAAATTCTTATCTACAAGCCGGGAAAAACCACCCGAGGTGGTGGCGGAGGAGGAGGCGGAAGAAAAAAGAGTGGCCCACGCAACGGTAACCGCCGCGGCAGACCACCCCGCAACTCCAAGCCCAAAACCAACGAGGAGTAATAAGTTTCTTACGGGGTCAGGCATACCCCGGGGTCAGGCTTAAGCCTGACCCCACCCAAACCTGCCTGACCCCATCAATAACCACCCACAATCAAAAGATGCCAACCGCAGCCGCAAACCAATCCACCATAGCCGCCATCTCCACCCCACCAGGCTCCGGAGGAATCGGCATCATCCGCATCAGCGGGGATCAATCCCTGCCCGTCTTAAAGACACTCTTTACACCCCAGGACCCAAACTGCACCTACGAGAGTCATAAGTTCCATTACGGCCACATCGTTCATCCTGCGTCCGGAAAAATAATCGATGAAATCCTGGCTGTATACATGCAGACTCCCAAGAGCTATACCCGGGAAGACGTTGTCGAAATCCACTGCCACGGAAGTTTCCTGGTATTGCAAAACGTCCTTGAGCTCATCCTCGAGCAGGGTGTACAGCTCGCCGAACCTGGTGAATTCACCAAACGCGCCTTTTTAAACGGACGCATTGACCTGACGAAGGCAGAAGCGGTCATAGATATCCTGTCCGCCCGGACCCGAAAGGGTGTCGATATTGCCCAGCAGCAGCTCTCCGGCTCACTCTATAACCGTATAGATATCATCAGGAAAAGCCTGACCCACATGCGGGCCCTGATTGAGGTGGCCATCGATTTCCCCGATGAGGATATTGATATCATAGACCGGGAGCAACTCCTCAAACAGCTGGATAATGAGGTCGCTGTCCCCATAGAACGTCTCCTCAAGAATGCGGATCAGGGCAAGATATACCGCGAAGGTATCTCAGTCGTCATCACCGGCCTGCCCAATGTTGGTAAATCGAGTCTGATGAATACCCTGCTGCAGGAAGAACGTGCCCTTGTTACCGAGATCCCCGGTACCACCCGAGATACAATCGAAGAATGTCTCGATATACATGGCATGCCGGTCAGGCTCGTAGATACCGCCGGGATTCGTGATGAAGTGGGTAAGGTTGAGGAACTCGGCATCCAGCGGGCAATGACCCTTATTAACGAAGCGGACTTGGTGCTGTTCATGTTAGACGGCTCAAAGGCAGTATCTGATGGAGATAAGCAGCTCTTCCACGCAGTGCAACATAAACCCCTTCTTGCGGTAATAAATAAGAGTGATCTCGACTCAGAATGCGACATCTCTTCGCTCACTCCAGATGTGAACGTACAACAGATCCAGATCTCAGCAAAACACCAGCAAGGAATAGAGGGGCTCAAGCACGCCATCTTCACCAGGGTGACATCAGGCACTGACCAATGGGAAGAGGAAGGGTGCGCACCCAACATACGCCATAAAGCCGCCCTCACCAAAGCTCACGAGGCCTGCCAACACATCCAAGATGCCCTCAGCAACAACCTCACCACCGACCTTATCGCCGTCGACCTGCAGGAATGCCTCAACCACCTCGGCGACATTGTCGGCGAAACCACCACCGAAGACATTCTCGACGTCATCTTCGAACAATTCTGCCTCGGCAAATAACTACCCCGGGGTTTGTCCCGGGGGCTGTCCCGGGGTCAGGCTTCAATTGCCGGGGTCAGGCTTAAGCCTGACCCCAACTACTTCTCACTTCTCACACTGCAACCCGGGTGTTGCATTGCACCGGGGCCTAAATGACTGTCTGACCTACAATCACCAATCACAACTCCCTCCCCAACCCTTTACATTTCACCAAATATCGTATAATAGTCTAACATGCCAAGACCATTACGAATAATTTTCCCCAACACACCCCACCACATAACCCAAAGAGGCTACAACCACCAACCCGTCTTCCACTATGAAGAAGACTACCAAACCTATCTCTCCAACCTCCTCACCTTCAAAAAACAATTCAATTGCAAGATATACGCATACTGCCTGATGTCCAACCATGTCCATCTCGTAATCAACCCTGGCGACAACCCCGACTCAATCTCAAATCTTATGCAAAGAGTAGCAGGCCGCCAAACCCACTATAGAAATGTCCGTTACAATCGAAGAGGCAGCCTATGGGAAGGCCGCTTCAAATGCACCCACATACCCAGCCTAGAGTACCTTCTCGCCTGCTACTGCTATATCGATCTCAATCCTTTTCATGCGGGTATAGTAAAGAAACCGCAATCATATAGATGGTCCAGCTGCTCCGCACACATCACCGATGAGTGTAATCCAATTCTCGATACAGATATTGTATACCAAGCCTTGGGCGACAGCCAAAAAGAGAGAGCCCAATTATACCTGGAGTACCTGAGAAACAGCGTCAAAGAAGAGAAATTTACTAACCGGGGCCAGGCTTAAGCCTGGCCCCAAACACCCTGAGCTTCTAAACTAAACAAAAAAAATCTGTATCTTAGTGTATTAACGATTGGCGAGATCCATATAGGAATCGAAAGTTACAGCCTGGGAAAAGAAAACAGAATTACAACACAGAAGGGCAAACGAATTGCGAGAAAGATTCAAAGGAAGAATCGTGATAACCGAGGTCTGTCCGGGGTCAGGCTTAAGCCTGACCCCTCCTGCTTATATTCACCGCCAGCCTTTTTCTAAAACCATTCACATCTCAAGCATCAAGTTGACAACTAAAGAGGATTGACATACAGTCTAGACAGGCTAGCCATAAATACATGAGTTTGGGGCAGGCCTCCATCCGGGGTCAGGCTTAAGCCTGACCCCTCATATACCGAACAATAGTTCGTCATATGATATGACATGAATACTCGCAAATATATGGTGACACTTTATTAAAAGTTCTGACGAGCCCGATATAGCTAAGGTGAAACGATGATACATAATGAATGGCAATTGCAAGAAGCAAAAAATAAATTCAGCAAATTAGTTGAAAAAGCGCAAAAAACAGGTCCGCAAGTTGTGACTAAACATGGACGTGATGCCGTGGTGGTTCTTTCAATTGACGATTATAAAAAGCTCACGAAAAGGAAACATGATTTGGTTAAATTCTTTCAGTCGTCACCCTTGGCAGGTGAAGAAATTGAGTTGTCTCGATCAAAAGAAAGACCAAGGGATGTGGAGTTATGAAATATCTCCTCGATACCTGCGTCTTGTCTGAGTTAATTAAGAAAGCGCCTGAAAAAAAGGTGGTATCCTGGATTTCAGACCTGAATGAAGATGATTTATATCTCAGCGTACTAACAATTGGAGAAATATACAAAGGCGTTGAGAAACTACAGTCAGGAGCAAAGAAAACAGAATTACACAACTGGGTGTCAAACGAATTGCGAGAAAGATTCAAAGGCAGAATACTGGATTTTGACCTGCCAACAGCCTCAATATGGGGGAAGCTTCAAGGCGAGTCGGAATCTGTTGGAAGGCCAATGTCTGCTATTGATGGCCAAATCGCAGCGACTGGTGTTTCTAACAACCTGACTATTGCTACCCGGAATATCTCTGATATGGAAGTAAGCGGAGTGTCATTATATAACCCATGGGAGTAAACAGTGCGCAGCTACCCGAGGGGCAGGCGTAAGCCCGGGGTTCGACTTAAGCCTGGCCCCAAATACCATCAACCCTCCAAACCCTACTCACCCTTCCACTCACCCAACAGCTTCTCAGCCTCACCCCTTTCACCAAACTCAACCTCCGAACTAACAGCCTTCTGAAGAAAGCCCAGAGCCTCCTCTTTCTCCCCTTTACCATACTGAGCCATAGCCATATGATAATTAATAATGGGGTCGTCTGCCCTTTCGTTCAACGCCTGCTGAAACTGGGTCGTAGCCAACCCATAAGATTCACGCTTCAGATGCACCATACCAAGGGTATCAGCAATACGAGGGTCATCCGGCAGAGCCTGTTTAGCCATCATGGCTAGACGCAACGCCTCGCCCAGGTCTCCTCCTTCCTCAGAGAGCATGATATAGGCCATGTTATTAGCAGCGGTGGGTTGGTCGGGTGCTACCTCGAGCACCTTCTGGTAAATAGTCTTTGCATCAGTGAACTTCTCTTGAGACTCAAAAATGGTAGCCAACCCAAGATTTGCAGGCACCGAATTCGGATCCTTGGCAAGCAACCCTTTAAACTCTGTGACTGCTTCTTCCGTTCTGCCGAGTCGGTGCATCAACCTGCCGCGGATAATATACGGCTGCGGGTTATTCGGAGCAAGTTCCTGGGCCTTCGCAAACGTGGTCAGCGCATCTTCCGGCTTTTTCGCCCTTAACTGCAGATCGCCAAGCAGCATATAGTGGCTGGCTGTCTCCGGAGATTTAGTAATCTGCTCCTGCACCATCGCGATTGCTTTCTCAATATCCCCCTCTGCGGAGAGTGAGGCAGCCATGGCGAGCGCACGTGAATTACCGGGCACCTTTTCGAGCAGCTGGGTAAAGGTTTCGAGAGCCTTGTCCCTATCCTTTAAACCAACATAAGCAAGGCCAAGACTACCGATCATGTCCGGGTCTCCGGATACCTGCTTCTGGACATCTGTTATCAGTTTCACCGCATCCTCAAAACGCTTATCAAGCAACAACGCTTTAGCAAGAAAACGTACAGCTACGTAATTGCGAGGGTTGAGTTTGAGTGCAATTGTGGCTTCCTTACCGGCGTTCACTGCATCACCCTGCATTAAAAAGAGCTGAGCCTGCAGGGCGTGAAACTGGCTGTTGGCCGGAGAGAGTTGCAGCGCCTTGCGGGCCATCTGCTGGGCCAACTCGATCTCACCGAGTTTGAGATGGCAAAGCGCGAGATGGTAGTGTGGATCGGCCCACTTCGGGTAATCTTTAGTGAGCACGGTAAAGGTCTCGAGCGCTTCCTGATTCTTGCCTCCAGCGAGCAGCAGTTTACCCTTAACAAAGGTAGCACCTTTATGAGCGTCGTTGCTGGCAAGAACCTCATCTACCAATTGCTGCGTTTCGTCTATTTTTCGCTGATTAAACAAGATGTCTGCGAGAGCCGCTTTCAGGTCATTTGAATCCGGCAGTACTTCCAGCGCTTCAGTTAAAGCTGTCGCCGCCTTCTCAAGATCCTTCTGCTGCCGGTAAAAGCTGGAGAGCATCAGCCGGAACCGGACTTCTTCTGGATTGAGCTCAACAAGCTTTATTAATGTCGCTTCGGTCCGATCCTTATCCTGTACAGCATTGTAATAGCTGGAAAGAACCAGGAGCGCCTGTGGCTTGTCTCCAAAATTCGACTCGATTTTCTCCGCCAGCTCATTTGCATTGTCACTCAACTTCTGCTGTTGATAAAGCAGGAGCAAGGTTCGGTAGTTGGAAAGATTTTCCGGACCGAGCTCAATGGCTTGGATAAACATCCTTTCGCTTTCCACAAAATCCTTCTGGGCAGCTGCAAGTCTCCCGCGAATGTTATAAAAACGGTCGCTTTCGGCCTCCGGCCCTGTGGCTTTTTCAAGGGCCGCTTTTGCAGCCTCAAAGTTACCGTCGATAAGCTCCACATTGGCGAGTAGCGCAATCCCGTCAAGGTAAGAAGGATCTTTTTCGAGAACAGTACTCAAGTACTTTCTTGTTTCTTCCTTCTTCTTCGCCATAAGATAGAATTCTGCCACCTTGACTCCGGCATCCAGATTGCTCGGATCAAGGGTGACAGACCGCTGCAATTCACCAAATGCGGCCTTAGCGTCACCGTTTTTCAGATAGAGAAGGCCAAGCTGGTAGCGTGCATCGGAAAATTTCGGGTCGATGTCGATGGCATTTCGCAATTCAATGATGGCGGAGTTGCTGTCTTCCTGATTGATGTACTCAAGCGCCCTTGCATAATGCTTCTCTTTTTTCTTTTCAGGGTTTGAGCAGCCGGCGAGAACAAAGGATACGAGAAGTGCGATGCAGCAGAGACGAAGCAAGTTAAACATGGCTTTACCTTGATGCGTATGGTTGAAGTTGAAATACATGTGCAATACCCCAGGATTTCTCACCCAGCTCAATGGGGGCTGGCTTCAGCCCGACCCCAAGCAACCAAGGATCTAAATCGCAGTAATCAAAACTGTGGTTTTTGTCCTTTGTTGTGCTCGTTGCGTAACGAGCATGGTTGTTTATGAGAAATTCAGAATAAGTGGATAATCTATTCCATAATGTCCTTTTTTCCTATCAAAAAAACACTCTCGCTGCTAGCTGTGGAGGGTGGTTATCTAAAACCCCTGCATGGTAAGGGAATCAATTGACAGGATACGTGAAATGTGCTCGAATGGATGATCGGAATAACATGTAAATGAAGGGTTTACGTATATATACCTAGTTTGGGTTGGTAGGTTTACGGGTCAGTTGGGCGACCGTGAAGGAGGGGGTATGGGTGTCTTTCGAACTGTGATGATAATCGGTTTCTTGTTACTCCTTGGGTCTCCTGTATTCGCGGCCCAGTCGACAAAGGATGTTACGGCCTCCGACGCCTTGAAGAAGGAAGCCATGGGTATGGTGCTGGGAAACGATAGTCCAATGCCTCATGAGCAGGGCCAGTATGTTGTTGGGCACGGCGATATCCTTGAAGTTCAGGTGTATGGTGAAGGCTCCATGGCGGTTTCAGCACCTGGCGGCGGAAGGACTGATGACGGGGGTGAAGGGGAAGGGTTGCGTGGTTCCGGGTCCGGCGTGCAGGTACGTATCGACGGCAGGATCTCGCTCAAACACCTTGGCGATGTTCAGGCCGTGGGCATGAACCTGACAGAACTTGCCGATTACCTGAAGATCCTCTATGAAACGGTATATGAAGAACCCATCGTGACCGTTGTACTGAAACAATCGAACTCTCAGCGCTATACTGTCATGGGAAAGGTCTCCAGTCCAGGTATCTTTTACCTGGATTACCCCATCAACCTGGTTCAGGTTGTTGCCAGGTGTGGGGGCTTTAATGAATGGGCCAACTCGGAACTGACCGTTGTACGCAAGAACGGAGAGAAGCCGGAGAATTTATTCGATGGTAATACACTCAGCTTTGATTACGACGATTTCCTGAAAGGAAAATCCTTGGAAAAGAACGTACTGATTCAGGCCGGTGATATTATCATCGCCCACTGATAAGGCCATGGAAAATGAGAGAACAGCTATAGCCGGGGTCAGGCTTAAGCCTGACCCCCATTAAATGGTGAATGAGAGAACAGCTATGAAAAGAAAACTGGCCATTCTATTAATTGCTTTACTGGTAACGCCAGTAGCGGCCCAGGCCCGGAGAACCACGCTTTCCGGTGGGATCAGCGCTGGCTATGATTACACCGAGCGTATATATGATCTAAATGATACGAACGAGGGCGACTCTTCTTCCGACAGCACTAGCCGGGATGACGATGAAACCTCGCGCCTGGTGATCTCTCCAACCATCACCATCATTTCAGAGAGTGAGCGAGACAGTGTCTCTTTTGATTACACCCCAAGCTTTCTTTACGATCTGGATGAAAGTGATAACGACCTGGATCACCACCTAACCCTCGACTATAACAGATCGCTCTCCAGAAACTGGAGCATTAAACTCTCAGACAGTTTTGTCGACACCGACGAATTTAATTCATACGGCACCCCTGATGGACTGTTCGATGAAGAAGCGGATGACACTGTTGTCTCGGCCACACCGACGACCGAAAACCGACTGCGTGATGAATCGGGACGGCGGCGATACTATACCAACACATTTTTCGCCTCTACAGATTACACGTATTTTGAAGAAAGCGTTCTCTCTTTTGGTTACAGCTGGAACATCCTCAGAAATGATGACGTAAGCGAAGAAGAAAATTATGAAGACTATGATAAGCATGATCTGAACTTCTCCGTAAGCCATCGATTCAACTCTCAATGGAAGATGTCTGGTTATGGCCGTTATATACAGGGAATTTATGACAGCCCTGAAGATACGACGGTCCAGGAAGACGTCGAGACTGCTACCGGCAACGATGATCTTTATGAATACCACGCGGGGCTTTCCCTCTCATCAGAGTTCAAGCAGCATCACCCAGTTACGCTCAGCTACGATTTTTCTGAGACAGAATACGATTCGGAGAATACCGACAACAGCCAGATTCACGCTTTTAATATCGGGTATCAGTGGGCCGCCACGCCACGCCTTGATGCCAGTTTCGGTATCGGCCCCACCTATTCCAAACAAAACGATTCCGAGGATTCCTGGGACACCAATGGCTATCTCACTATCCTATATCGGCTTGAGCGAGGATCTTTCAGCTTTAATTCCACCGCTGGAACGGAGTTTGAGAACTTTTCCGGTACGGATGAGCGGGGTTTTTCCCAATATTGGCAAACACGGGCCGATTACAATTACACGCTTATAAAAGATCTAACTTTAGGTCTTTACTGCTATTATCGCAACGAGAACAGGGGTGAGCTAGCCGGCACCCCTGTGGGTGAAGTGGATGAATTAACGACGACCGAGATCGAGGTGCAGCAGTACGCCTTAGGCGGTAGTCTGAGTTATACTTTTTATGAGAATTATACGGCGGCTTTCAGTTACGGCTTTGTCAACCAGAGCTCCGACCTGCCTGATGATGAGTATGATGACCATAGGGTCCAGCTGACCGTCTCATACCAGAACGATTTCATGCAGTGGTAAGAGAAAGTGTGGTTAAATAATGATAAGTAAGTTTCGTGTCCTGATAATTCTCCTGCTGTTTGCGCTCACCTGGTATGGCATGGAGATCACCGCCGAGGTGCACCCCGTCCCCATTAAGCAGTCTCTTGGTCAATTCCCCAAAACCATCGGAGATTACAGGCTGGCCAATACCTTCCAGTCGTCCGCCGATGTGATCGAGATGCTCGGGGTGGACGATTATCTCCAGTACAATTACATCAACCCAGAAAATGACGTTATCAACCTCTAAGTCGGCTACTACGAGTCGGTTGGTGTGGATGGTGGCTACCACTCGCCCCGTAACTGCATCCCAGTTGGCGGCTGGGGTATTGACGGGATAATACCTATCGACTCGATACCGGCACTGAGGGAAGACCAATCTCAACCATCTCTGAGATGCTTATCCGCAGGGTTAACGAGTACCAAATCGTTTTCTATTGTTACCAGAACAGGGGGAGGGTAATAGTTTCAGAATACTGGGAGAAGATATACCAGGTAACGGACGCCCTGCTGATG
This sequence comes from Desulfopila sp. IMCC35008, assembly GCF_010646885.2. GTDB lineage: Bacteria > Desulfobacterota > Desulfobulbia > Desulfobulbales > Desulfocapsaceae > Desulfopila. The sequence goes on from NZ_CP050700.1 coordinate 143,216, forward strand.
GGTCGTCGGGATGGTACCTTTGTCCGCATCATGGCGAGAGTGCCCGGGAACGGTTCCATCGAGAAAAACAGGCAGGAGCTGGATGGGTTTTCTGGACTGGTCATGACAAACCTTGAGCAATATCCCCTAGGGGCTAAAATCTGATGAAAACAGCAACCGGCCTCGATAGAGCTTCACTGGGTTTGCTCGATCTACTACTCGCTGACACAGCAGCTTTCTACTATCCATTATTGTAAATCTTGTTGTGACGGACTGGGATGTAAACGAGGATTACTCCCACGGTTACTTTATTCTCTTCCTGCTCGGTTGGAGATATTTCAAGAAACTCCTATTTCCAACCCTGTACTTCTTGTTCATGATTCCGCTGCCAGCGATTATCTGGAATAAGATCCCCTTCCCCATGCAGCTTTTTGCCTCAGGCATAACGGAGCATGTTGTGTATGCTCTCGGCATTCCGATATTCAGGGAAGGCAATTTCCTCCGCCGGCCATGATGCGAAGGGGTTCGTTGATTATTTCTACTGTGACGAGTTCTTTTTCAACAAGTATCTCGCCGAGGTGTGCTTTTCCTACCATATGGTTTTCGCACAATGTGTGTGGAAGCATGTTGTTGTTGCAAGGTTGCTGTTAAGCTGGTTAGAAGAAGAGGTTGCGATTGTTCCGCAACTCTTCTTTTTCTTATCTCCAAGTGTTATGCGAAAAAAGATCACTCTAATTGCTTTGTTAATTGCACTGTTTCCCTGGTTTTTTCTCGGCGGTTCGGTGAAGCTGCATCGTGTGGTGCAAGAGGTGTGGGAACTTGGTCATGTCGTCTTCTTTTTCCTGTTTGCTCTGATTGGAGATGACGTCCTGCGGCACTCCATCTCACCTCGTTTTCGCCGTTACTGTTATATCTATTTCCTTGGTTTCGGGTTGGGTGCGGCTATTGAACTGATCCAACTCGCACTTCCCGGTCGCTATTTCTCCTATACCGATATCCTACACAACTGTGTTGGAATCATCACCGCATTTATGGGGTTGATTATCAAGGGTGAAAAATCCGCTAAGGCACGGTTTTATTGGGCGCTGGTCTTGTTGGTACTAATAATTATAGTGACACTTCCGATTGCTAGGATTGTTATGGATGAATTATGCAGCTACAAAAAATTTCCGGTGTTGAGCAATTTCGAGGCAAGGGCAGAAGTTGGACGCTGGAAGGGCAATAACAGCTCACTGGAGAGGGTACGAATGGTTACCCAAGGTGGTGATTATGCAATGAAGCTGACCTTGATTCCTGCTAAGTATTCTGGTGCTAACCTGAAACATTTTCCCGGCAACTGGGAAGGATATCGCTTCTTGCGGCTTAGTGCTTTTATAGATAGTGGGGGGATGACTCTTCATTTACGTGTCCATGATAAACTCCATGATAAAGATCAGGTTTATGGGAACAGATTTAACGGGAAGGTGGATTTGCATTCGGGTTGGAATGAAATCCGTATACCCCTGAGTGATATAAAAAACGGGCCTAAAGCGCGGGAAATGGATATGGCAAGTATCCGTGGAGTGGGGTTATTCATGATAGATTTGAGCGAAGAACATACCATATTTCTAGATAATGTCATGTTGGAATGAGAGAGGTTGACACGGAGGGATATCTTCGGTTAAAGATAACAAGTCGTTAGAGTTGGATCTGAATCAATAGCTTTCAGTATTACGGTATCCTTGCCATGCCCAGTATCTTCAATAAGTATTATCCCAAGCGTAATATCGTTTTTTTCCTTGGTGAGGGGCTATTAATTTTCATCCCCATCCTGCTTTCTTGCTGGTTATTCAAGGGGGCTGGTCTGTTTCGTATTGACTTGATGTTGTATGTAGGCCAGGCAGCGCTTGTCACGTTTGTCTTCCAGCTATGTCTCTATTTTTTCGACTTGTATGACCTGAACTGTGATATCAGTATGCCGGATACGGCTACGAGGATTGTGCAGGCATTCGGGTTGGGGTGTATCATCCTCTCTGCATTGTTTTACCTAGTTCCCGATCTCTTGATACATACCAAAATCTTTTGGTCGGGTTTTCTTATTACAAGCGTTGCACTGTTGGTTTATCGCTCGCTTTATTACCGCATCCTTCGGCAGCGGATGTTTGTGCAGGGAGTGGTGTTGATCGGGACTGGCAGGATGGCTGACGATATTGCCAGGGAGGTTGAGGGGAGGCAGGACTCTGTTTATAAGATTGTGGCTTTTGTGGGAGAGGGGTCGTCTGTTTTCAACCCGCATCAGGTGCCTATTGTTTCCGGGCTTGATGAGGTTAAAACCCTTTTCCCTCATCAATTGATAGAGCGGGTGGTGGTCGCACCGGATGACCGCAGGGGGAGTACGCCTGTTCGTACTTTATTGGAATACAAGATGAAGGGGTGTACCATCGAGCAGGGGGTGACTTTTTATGAGCGTATTACCAGCAAAATTCTGGTGGAGAGGGTGAATCCGGGCTGGATGATTTTTTCTGATGGTTTTGTGCTCAGTCGTTGGCGCTATCTGGTGAAACGGTTTCTCGATGTTGTTATGGCGTTGCTGCTTTTTGTTGTTTCGTTTCCGGTGATGGTGATTTCTGCCGTTATCATTAAGTTTGAGTCACCAGGGCCTATCCTGTATATGCAGGAGCGGGTTGGTGAGAACAAGACGACTTTTAAGGTTATCAAGTTCAGGTCGATGCGGCAGGATGCAGAAAAGGATGGGGCTGTTTGGGCAAAAAAGAATGATGATCGGGTGACGAAGTTTGGTGGTTTTATCCGTAAAGTTCGGATAGATGAACTGCCCCAACTCTGGAATGTTTTGAAGGGGGAGATGAGTTTTGTTGGGCCTCGACCTGAGCGACCGGTTTTTGTGGATGACCTTGTTATGGAAATTCCCTATTATAATCTTCGACATGGGATCAAGCCGGGGCTTACCGGCTGGGCTCAGGTAAAATATCCATATGGTGCTTCAAAAGAAGATGCGCTTCGAAAGCTTGAGTATGACCTTTATTACATCAAGAATCTCTCCATTGCCTTGGATCTTCTCATTATTTTCTATACGGTGAAGACCGTTCTTTTTCACAAGGGTGGCCGGTAAATACAGCTGCCTTTTCTTTCTGCCAGATTCTCTTAAATCTTTCCCCTGTTGTTGGCGGTGCTTCGTTGATTGCGACAACGTGGTGTTTTGGATTGTTTCTGCATTTTTTTCAAAAAAATACTGTTCTTATATCTATCTTAAAAGATGTAAAAAAATGCTCGTTTTTAGGTAAATATACCCAGCTGTTTCTGCGGTAAATACCTGGTTATTTTAAGTTGTCTTTGTTAGGCGCTTCCTGTAATCTGCAATAGTACTAAGTGGTGTCTGTTCTGCCAAGATCTGTCTCTTCTGGTTAGGCTGTTGACGGATTGCTTAGACTGGATGAGAGCCTTGGTTTTATGTAAGTCGTTGAAATGTGGTGGATGTACGTTGGTTTGCCGATTGTGTGGTTTGCAGAGCGGTTGATTTTTTTCCTGAATGCACTGTTACCGGGATTGGTAACGATTCTGGCTGCTCCAATGTGAAATTCCGCTCCATTGGAGACGTTTTGGCAGGTTGTCGTTCAGGGTTGTCTGCGAGGGGAATTGGTTCTTCTTGTGGATGTTTTATAGGGGGGGGTGTCTCACAACATCCCTGGGAAAGGCTGCTTGGACGCAAGTGGCTTTATTTTCTACCAATTGGGAGGAAGTGAAATGAAAAAGATGTTGGTTAAGGGTGCTCTGTGCGCGATTCCTTTAGTTGCCATGCTAAGTGGTGTTGCTTCAGCATCACCTATTGTGGGGGATGCGTTGCAGAATGTTTTGGACGATATTACAATATCTCCAGCTACAGGTAGTTCCATAGATGTCCATAATGATTATCTTTCAGATAGTTATGACTCTTATTGGAGTCTTACTGGTAGTGGTGGTAGTGTTAATACGTTTATAATTGAGCTTGCCGGCTATGCAGGAACCAATACGTTTGGTGTTTTCGATAGGTCGGATCCGAGCAAAATGGTAACCATTTTTGAGGGTACTGATACTCAAACTTCCCAGAAGACACTTTCTATTCTGGTCGATGGTAGTGTGAAAGTAGACGGTGTTGATAGTGATATAGATTTTGCCGGTAATGCATTTGGATATTTTCTTGATTCCACGACGAGTTTTAATGGTGGATTGTGGAGAAGTGATACATCTCTTAACAGCGATGGTATGGATCATATGGTTGCATACCAGGGTAACGATTCAGACACGATTCAAATTCCTGGTTATTTTCCTGGGACATGGTCAGATAATGAGTTTATTTTAGCATTTGAGGACCTTGGGAACGAGTACAATATGGACAACGGTAGCATTGTGGCTGGCTATAGTGACAGGGATTTCACTGATATGGTTGTTATGGTGGAGTCAGTTCAGCCTGTACCAGAACCTGCAACAATGTTGCTTTTTGGGACCGGTCTTGCTGGCCTAGCTGGTTACAGTAGAAGACGCAAGAAATAATATATTTGTTTGCGATATAAAGCCCGATGATGCATGTGCATCGTCGGGCTTTTTTTTTGTTTACCCGGCATGTCTGGGCAAACCCAACCAGCGGCAAAAAAGCATCGCCTTGGAAGGGGTGACTTTGCCCATTCATTACGATGTTCAGCATTTGCTGCTGACGCCCTCAGAGACCGTGCGGCGCTTTACCATGAACGGCTGGCGGCGGGTGCTGGGTTTTCATACTGATGTGTATCTGCATTGCGCGCATCGTGAAGTGGTGCTTGGAGCGGCCCGGGAGGCCGGGGCTGCGGTGTTTCTGCATCCTGTTGCAGATTTGTCGCATCCCGGGAATCTGGACTATTATACCCTGATTCGGTGTTACCAGGCGTTTACCGAGATCTTTCCGGCGAATATGGTTGAGTTGGGGCTGACGCCCTTTTCCAGCAGGAAGGCGGGGCCACGGGAGGCGTTGTGGCGGATATGGCCTGGGAGACCTGCATCGAGATGGTGCTTCAGCGGGAGATCTTATCCGGAGATTGTAGATGAGCTGCAGTGTTTTTTTCCTCCTCGCTTCAGGCAGGGTTTTACGATATTTTTGAACGGGCTTTCCGGGTCCGGGAAGTCGACTATTGCCCGGGTTTTGCTGGTAAAGTTTATGGAGATGTGCGATCGGCCTCTTACACCTTTCTTTGTTCCTGACCATTGCCACTTCTCTACCACCCATAATTCGCTGGAGATACAGGGAATGCACCTATTTTCACAATTATCCTTCCATTCATGGAGCATAAAATATACAATACTGTATGTAGTAGACAAAGAAGTACGATTACTGCAAACTTGCTGGTGTAATCTGGGTAACTAATTGGATAGGTTCAACTTCAGCATATTTGGACATGCATTTTACATTTGACCACAAGTTGGTATGATCTTTTAGATCATTTTAAGAGGAAGAAAATCGCACACCTTCTGTAAAAATAATTGGAGTAGAGTAAACCACCTCCCCCCGCGGTGGTTGTCTCAACTGCTTTTTTGATATGAAGGATGCCTATTCTAAACAGGTAGAGAAAGTTCATTTAACTCTGAATTATCATTCCATCCAACCATAACGTCATTTCCTGGAGGAAGAGTTATGACCAATATACCCATGCTTGGAGAATTACTCGTCAAAAACAATCTCGTATCACAGGAAGTTGTTGATGAGGCGTTGCGGATCCAAGTGGGTGGAACTCGTCGATTGGGCCACCTACTGGTGCGAATGAAAGCAATTACCGATGACCAGCTGGCAGAAACTCTTGCCAATCAGCTCAATATGCCAACCACAAAGATTGCAGAGACCTTCTCGGATAAAGTCAATAAAACCATACCACGGTATCTATGTAAAAAATACGGTGTAATTCCAATAAGATTTAAAGATAACAACATACTAGAAGTGGCTATGGCTAATCCATCAGACCACGAAGCTATCAACGACCTTGAGCACTATACAGGCAAGGTATTAGACCCCTGTCTCGCTAAACATTCGGAGATTGATAGAGAAATTCCCAAAAGGATTCCTCTGGGATTGAAAGATTTTTTTTCTCCTCAGGCAAACACTCTGATGACAAGAGCAGTTGCCGTATTAGCCCTTGTCTGTGCAGTTGGAATAGGATTCTATACATACGACTACTTGAAAAAAATGCACCAAGGCACAATTTCTGTTGCTGACAACCTCACCCTCTATCACAACCACGACCTTACACTTGCTGTTGACAAAAATGGAAAATTCTCACTCCAGGGACATGGAGCCTACGCAGATGGATTATATAAAGTCGATTTTTCCAACCTCACGAATCTTAAAATGTTTATTAGCCAAAGAAAAGCAGATTTTTCAGGCAAACAATATGAGTGGCTTGATTGGGCACTCCAAAAAGCTGGAAATAACAGCGAGCTACTCGCGAAGAACTGAATTTGCATTGAAGGGGAACTAAATTCATCCATTTGCTGAATACTTTTCAATACTCTTTTGTAGTTGCATTGGCACAAAAAAACAGCCAGCAAGTTGGTGAAGTGCGATATCAAAGTTGTCGATATAGCGGTTGACAACTACAAAGGGATATGGGTATCCATGAAATTGTGATGTGATAACAAGTGAATGTAAATACAGGCATGCCTAGGTCCAGAATTTGCTTCTCGAAGTATTGCTAAGTATAAACCAGGTGTGTGAAACATCACACGATGTTAATATAGGAACAATTGATCGGGTACAGGATTTGCGTTTGGAAACCATGCGATTATTTTCAGAGAAAATACACCTTGTGAGAAGACTGATGAAAGGCATTGTTCTGGCCCTTTGTGTTGTCAATATTTGCTTATTAGCGATAGTACCCGTCAATGCCACTGTTAATGAACACGAAATCCAAGTGGACTTCACTATTAATACTCAGGAGGTATCAGAAAAAACAGTAAGCACGTACCGTCTTTACAAAGAAAATGAGCTCGTTTGTGAAGCGGAGGTGCCGGTTGGTACCCAAACGTTTAACTGCACATTCTATACCGAAGACGGAACTTTTAATTTTTATTTGGCAGCATACTATACAGACGAGACGGAGAGTTTGCATTCAGCTCCTTTCCCATTTACCATTACCACTACCGATACCAGTCTTAAGCCCGGGACGGAAGGCAGTCTGGATCTGACCTTCTCTTGGGAAACGACATCGGGTACTGATATTGTTTCCTACCGTTTTTACATGAACGATACCAACGTCTGTGAATCAGATAATTCTAGCGACACATCCATTGCCTGCAAAATTGATCCGCTCAATGAGGTCATGCAGTTCAGTATGTCCTCGGTTAGCAGCGTGGATGGAGAAAGCGCAAAATCAAATATCCTGGTTCTGGATCCGGCTGACTATCCTCAGCTTTTTATTAAAAAATCCGCGACATTCAGCTGGGATTACAATGCTGACGAAACAGATATAAGCGGTTTTCAGATTTATCAGAATGGCAATTTGATCTGTGAAACCAGCGACTCGAGTGCTCGGCAGTTAAGCTGTCTGATTAACCTGTCGACTAGCAATTCTTTTAAGATTACCGCAATGGAAAATACGGGGCTGGAAACTACCGCTTCCAATGTACTGATCTATAACGAGGATCAAACTTCCACTGGAAGTGAAACGCTCAAAGCTGTTCTTACCACAAGCAGCCTGAATGGCGTAGCACCACTCACCCTTACGTTCGATGGCACCGGCTCTACCGGGGACATTTCCACTTATACCTGGGATTTCGGTGATGGTGATACCGCCAGTGGCACTACTACCAGCCATGTTTATGCTTATCCCGGCTCATACACGACAACGCTGACAGTGGCAGATGCTGGTGGTCTTACCCATCAGGACAGTGCGGTGATAACAGTAACGGAAGCATCTTCGACACCGTCGGATACCGATGTGCCGCCGGAGGCTGTTATCTCTTCTTCCAGCGCTATCGGCGAAGCTCCGCTCACCGTCCAATTTGACGGCAGCGGCTCAACGGCCACACAGACACCCATCAGCTTATATACCTGGGAGTTCGGTGACAGCTCATCGGCCACCGGGTCTACCGTCAACCATACCTTCACCGCTGCGGGAACCTATCAGACAACACTGACGATTACTGACAGTGTAGGTTTGACGGACCAGACCAGTACTCCGGTGTTAATTACTGATCCGCCAGATTCCGATAACCAGGTACCGATAGCTGCCATGACCATTCAACCGGAGTCCGGCCAGGCTCCGCTGAACGTCACTTTCAACGGATCCGGCTCCAGTGATTCGGATGGTTCAATCAGCGATTATCAATGGGGTTTCGGCGACGGCTCCACAGCCACCGGCATATCAGTACAGCATACGTTTGTAAACGTAGCCGATTACACGATAACCCTCCAGGTTACCGATAATCAGGGTGCTCAGACGTCCACCTCAAAAACTGTTTCGGTCCTTGCTCCGGGAGAAATTCAGCTCTATTTTGAGCTTGGTGAAGTACAAGTGGATAATAACTGGGCACAAGTTTCCTTCGATAAAGACTTTATCGATCCCGTGGTTATCGCTGGTCCGCCGCTGACTTCCGACTCGGATCCTGTAACCATCAGAATCAGAAATGTCACCGCTACCGGGTTTGAAGTCCGCCTACAGGAATGGGATTATCAGGATGACACGCACTCCACGGAAACTTTCAGCTTTATCGCGATTGAAAAAGGTGTCTATACCTTGGAGGATGGCAGAAAGGTGGAGGCTGCAAGCTTTAACGGATCGTCATCATTCAAGAAAATCTCTCTGCAGCAGACCTACTCGAAAATTCCTGTAATCCTGACACAGATTGTAACGGCCAACGAAGCGAATGCCGTTACAGGACGAGTGCAGAATGTAGTGCAGGACGCTTTTGAGTTCAAACTGCAGGAACAGGAGACAACAAAGGCCACTCATGGTGCAGAAACCGTTGGCTACCTCGCCTGGGAACCAGGCAAGGGAGAGATATTAGGGGTTGCCTACGAAACCGGTGTGACGACACAAAGCATCAATCAAGACTGGTTTAATTTGACTTTCCAGACAAATTTCCCTGAAACGCCACTGTTCATAGCTGAGATGCAGACCTCCGCCGGTGGCGATACGGCGGTCCTGCGGCTCCAGAGTCCATTAAACACTGGGGTCCAGGTTAAAGTCGAGGAAGAACAATCAAAAGATAGTGAAACCAAGCATGTGGCGGAGGCCGTCGGTTATCTGGCTGTCGGGTCCACGACCGGTTCGACAACAACCGCGCCACCTTCTTTAGAGGACCAAGATAAGCGATTTACCTTCACCTGGGAATATAGTGTTACCTCCAACGTCAGCGGTTTCAGGTTTTACTTAAATGACAGTCTGCTCTGTGAGTCAACCAATCCTGATGATCGACTGTTTTCTTGTAATGCTGCATTACTGAACAACACCATGACATTCACTATGACGGCTGTATTCTTTGATGGTTCAGAAAGTGCACCTTCAACTTTGCTCAGTATCAGTCCCTTTGATTTTCCGGACCTTTTCGGCATTCGCCTGGTGACCTTTACCTGGGAATTCGACAGCAGCCAAGAAAGTCTGATCTCCGGCTTCCAAATATTTAATAATGATACACTGATCTGCGAAACAACCAACACGCAGAATCGTCAAATCGTTTGTGAAACACCAATCAATCAAAATTCCAATAATTTCAGCATAAAAGCCGTAGAGCTTTCTGGAACGAAAACAAATTTATCAAACACTCTTCTGTATAATCCTTAGCGAGAGAAAAATAATGTTAGAGTTATTAAAATATAACCTGGGAACCCTTGCAAGAGGAGAGGATGCTATGCAGACCCCAAAAATATCAAAAATTATTCGTGCACGTTGTCGTAGGCTTTCGTTATCAGGGCTTCTTGTACTGGCATGCTGTCTCATCCCCTCGACTATTTGTCTGGCTGCAGATTTTTCAGGAAGTCTAAAAGAGGTTACCATTACAGATGCCGCCGGGACAAACACCCCGCCTGCAAGCAGTTTTGAGTATACGAAAGACGGCAGTTCAGTCACCTTCGACGCAAGCGCATCTTATGATGCAGATGGAAGCATTGATGAGTACCGTTGGGATTTCGGTGACGGAAGCTCCAGCACCGGTGTTACCGCCACCGCCAGTCATACTTATTCGACTACAACTGATGTACCGGTTACCTTGACCGTGGTCGATAATGATGGAGGGATTGCCTTGACCCAGATGGTGGTACAATTTGCAGCCGCTATAAGCTTATCTGATTCAGACAGCATTTCTGTCTATGACAAAAATTATTCTGTAACAAATAACGGTGTTGATGTCAGCGCAGGGGATATTATTGTTGTTTTTGCTGGACAGAAAGATAATTCGACTATATCCGAAGGAGTATCCTCGGTGGTTGACACTCAGTCTAATACGTATTCTTTTGTTACAGGTCAGGTTGGCGCGAGTAATAAATCTTATATAGCAGCTTATATTACGACTGCTTCATCTTCTGGAAAAGGGGTAGCTACTACAATTACTTTTGATTCAAATACAGCTTACAAATCAATGGTTGTATTTGTGATTCGTGGTCTTGAGACTGGTTCAGTTGATGTATATGCGTCAGGTACAAATAATTTCCAAAAGGATTTATCCTCTATTCCGAGTATAACAACTACTACTTCAGATCAGTTTTTGGTCTCTTCATATATGCTTGTTTATAATAGCCCGATAACAGTATCAGGTGATTGGTCAAAAGGGCCGTCTGCCCCTACGCCTGGTGTTAACGAGCATATTAGCTCAGAATACCAGATAGTAAGTTCTACAGGTACTTATTCGGCAATGGGTACATGCCCTTCTTCTCAACCAGTTAATGGAATAATACTGGGGATAAAATGAAATTTATAGCTCTAGTTATAATTGTATTAGCTCTGGTTTCGCCTGTCTATTCTGCTACAACTCCAGTTCTTTTTTTCACTGACCTTACATCAGGCCCCAAAATAGGTAGTACTGATGTATCCCTAGGGCAAACTAGTGGTCAGGACGGTGCGATTGTTACAGTATGGGGGAGAGGGCTGGGCAATTCGCAGGGCACCTCGAAGATATCAATCGGAGGTGTAAATTCCTCCTACGTCTACTATTGGGGGAACGCTGTAGCTCCGTACTCCCCGGCAGACATGAGCACCCGCCATGGGATGCAGATGATCATTTTCCAGGTTCCGTCTACTGTGGCCGATGAAACGGTAAATATCCGGGTGACTGTAGACAGCGAGGCGTCAAACACCCTTCCGTTCACTGTCCGCTCTGGAAACATTTATTTTGTGAAAAAGACAGGCAGCGATTCAACTGGTGACGGATCGTGGACAAGTCCATGGCAGACGATTATTAAAGCTTTAGATAGTATTACCGCTGGTGATATCGCATATATCGGGGACGGTGTCAACCAAACAACTCTTGACGCTTATAATGCGGCTGTAAACCTAGACTCTTCAGGCACTGCAACAAACCCCAAGGCATTGGTGACGTATCCCGGCGCGAGTTCCACTGTCGGTGCAACAGGACTTAATATCGGCTTTGGTAATTGGCAAAGCGGCGTAGGTAAAACATCACACTGGACTATTGCAAAATTTACCGCTCTTGCAGATGTCAACGCTAGTGTCATGCATGAGGGGTTCCGTTTAGTCGGCAACAAGTATTCCGCCCCTCTTGGCAATTCGCCCAGTGGAGCTGTCGAAGGCACCGGAAACAATCTATATGTCCTTGGCAACGAATTTACTAACTGCGGGATTGCTGGCGCAAATAAATTATATCACCCTCTCTACATCAGTACTCCTCGACCATCGTCAGGTCCCCAACCCCCGGAGCAATCTGGACGGGATGTCGGCTGGAACTATTTTCACGGTAACAACGCTATCCGCGCTATAGACATCTATAGCGAGGGAAAATATGGCGGAGTGATGAGTGGACACATAGTCCATGACAACTATATCGAGGACCAGGTTGGTGGCGGTATTTTGATCGGCGGCTATGTGGTAGGCGATAACTGGATATACAACAATATCGTCAACAAGGCTGGACTCGGACCTGATCCGAGTTATGGCGATCCATCGGGCCACGAAGGAGTTTATATAGCTGCAGGCAAGGACGGATATGTTGGCAACACCGATATCTACTTTTACAACAACACGATTTATGGTTGTGGTTATGCGAAGGCAAAACTGTCCGGGTCTACGGGCCATGTAATGTTTGGCTCTGTGTCCCGATATACACTGCATTTTACAAATAACATTATTTATTCTACCGGGGAGCCTTACGTTACAGTAGACTCCGACACTCCAACCACGGCGGCATATGGAAACATCTGGTACGGAGACGGCAGCCCTCCGTCGTGGGACACTGCGGCACTTATTGACGATCCCGTTTTCGTTTCGGCTACAACTGGCGATTTTCATCTGCTGCAAAACTCACCTGCGAGAAATGCCGGGACAACCATTGAGGGTCTTTACTACGATTTTGATGGAAATCTTCGTGGTTCCAGTTTTGATCTTGGTGCGTATGAGTATATGGGTCTGGATGATGAAGAGAAAGCGGAGTTTGGTCCTTATTCAATATCAGGGATGGAATATGATAGAAGTTCATCTGGCAATGAGTAGTACTTGCCCGTATCATTCGTGTCCAAGTACATAGCTCCGAGCAAACTCTATTGGGGAGGGGTTCTTTTCAATTTCAAAACCTCTCAGGTATTTTTCATAGCGAATTTACCTCTTCTAGTAAACCTAACAAGAGAAAAACTGAGAAGAGTTCCTTGTATAAAATATAAATTCAAACATTTTTTTTAAATATTTCCCATATAGAATAATATAGTTTATTACCTATAATTCTCTTTAATATATTTTTCAGATTGTATTTTATTCTTGAATTAATATAATCCTGATCATTTTTTTGAAATATTTTTTCAAAAGATTTGTAATTTGTATTACCGGATATCAGTATCCTTTTATATTCCTTGATATCGGAAGATCCTGCACTAAAGGTATTAATACCAGGAATCGAGGTGAAAACACCATTGATCCCCAACCTACAACATATAGGAAGCAGATTCGAGCTTACCCTTCCTCCAGGGCAAGAAAGAAATTCAGGCAACACATCAAGGTTATTCTCTATAATCTTTCTTGACTCAGTTATCTCTCTTATTGCATCATCCTCATTTAGATCGTTCAAAAATCTATGACTATCAGTATGACTTTCTATAGTAATATTACTATTGTTCATCTCTTTAAGCTGAGACCAATTCATAAAGTCGATTTTGTGGTTAATCCATCCCGTAACAACAAAAACTGTTGCTTTAAGCCCTAAATCCTTAAGTACCGGAAAAGCATTTTCATAATTATCCAAATACCCGTCATCAAATGTAATCATTACACACTTATTATCTTCCTTTTGCGTTTTTAATATATCATTAGTATTAAGAACATTAAAGCCGCTTTCTCTAATAAACTGCATTTGGTGTTTAAATTCATCGATATCAACATCATATGCAGAATCAATTTGGTCCTTTTCCAGTATTCTATGATACATCAAAACATATATCATCTATTCCCCTCTAACAAACTGCAATACATATCTTCAGTTTTTTTGCTAATATGTCCCCAACTAAATTTTGTTTTTGCCAGTTCCAAAGACTTTTCTCCCATATGACAGCATTGATCACTATACAAAACTTGTATAATAGCATCTTTCAGCGCTTCGACATCCTCATATTCTACAATAAAACCATTTTCTCCGATATCAACGCACTCTGGCAATCCTCCGACATTTGTAACTACCACCGGTTTAGCGAAAGCATAAGCTAATTGTAGAACCCCACTTTGGTAAATTTTTTGATATGGCAAAATAACTGCGTCTGAGTCTTTGAAATAATGACAAACATCTTCAAAAGGTACATAGGATAACACCTTAATAATATTTTTTTCAAGGCCATAATTCTTTATTGTATCATTATATACTTGGAAGTCTTCAACTGGCTTCCCAACAATTGAAAGAACTACTTCTGGATGTGTTTTCACTACTTCGTTCAACGCGTTAAGTAGAAATATTAATCCTTTATATTTTCTTATATAGCCGAAAAAAAGAATATTTTTTTTCTTTCTATCGGGAGAAGAAAAAGGTGCAGATTCGTCTAAAAAAAACATATAATTCCCATGAGGAATGACTTCAACTTTTCCAAATTGAACGGCGAAAAGAGCCACCAATTCTTTTTTATTGGCATTAGCGTGAACTATTATTCTGGAGGCCATATTGTATATCGTGAGAAAAACATACTTTTCCAATGATCTCCGTTCGTGTGATTCAATATTATGAGCTGTTACGACTAATAATAACCCCCTGACGGTGTATTTGAGAAAGAACATTATAAGCAAAACAAATAAAGGATACTGGCTAAGCTGGATGTGCAATATCGGATATTTCTCCTTCCGGAGAGCTCTTGTAAGTCTAAAAATAAAAAAAGGATTAGTTTTAAATCGATTGAAAACCTGCATCATCTGAAATTTTCTATTTTTCCCAAAAAGCTCGTAGTCTTGTGCCGTAACAAGACATACATTTGAATATTTACTCAGAGAATTGCAAAGGTTATAGGTATAATGCGCTATCCCTCCCTTACCAGCTATTTCGAGCATGAACACAGTTCGCTGCAAAAAAGAGCGATTCTTAGCAGAAGTGTAAACACTTTTGAAATCGTGAAGCACTTTCTGATTAGAAAAATCAAGTTTTAGTTTTTCATCTTCTGTTTTAGTCATAAGTTCCAATTCGTTATTATCCCGGAATAAAGTCACTAATGCTTCGACTAAGGATTCAGTTGATTTTGCTAGTTCTTCATGGATAAATTTACTTTAGTTTAAAAAATCAGACATGCCGTTGAACTATTCTAATAAGTACACAATTGCCTTAGAAAAAATAAGAAAAGTATGTCTAACAGACCTTAATTTAATAACATTTTGAACTTAATCATGGGTAGAGCACCTTATTTATCCAGCCATGCTTACCGTCGTATTTTAGGTCGTTTTGAAGTGTAGAATTACCACTGTTTCGCAAAGAAATATTACAGCTATCAACCAAGCCCCATAGCACCCAAAAATAACATCCAGATTGTATATAGGAAAAGCGATCACCAAACAGATTACTAGCGATCAACGACAATACAACGCCTGAAAAACCTAACCCAAGTGTCATGTAAAAGGGATCTTTACAATCCTTGTATAACACTACACCTTTCCTATATAACAACAGGCCTGAGGAAAAAGCTTTGCCGAAGACAAGTAATAATAGTGTTAGTCCAATAAAACCCTGTTCGCAAAGAACTCGAATAAAAAAACCATGCGTATCTGTAAGTTTTTGACCCGCCGACATGATCGTTTGAGTATCTTTCAAGCTTTCTGCAAAACCTCCGTAACCAATCCCAATCACAGGACTTTCATTAAAAAGTGTGAAGGCTTGTCCCCACAATTTCAGACGTCCTTGAGCTGAGTTTTCCAGTTGACCTTCTTGCGTTTTAGTCATCGTAATACGATCAACAACCGATGCAGGTAGAAGAACCTGCCAGGAAAGAGCAACGACCAAAATCAATACTAACAAAATCCGCATACGTACAATGCCAAAGAATACCAAGGCGGCCGCATACCCTAAATAGGCACCACGGGAGTAGGCAAAGAAAATCGGATGAAGACTTAAAAACGCAGCAGAAATAAATAGACATTTACGGTATTTATTTGATTCAAACCAACCAATAACTAATAGCGCAACCGAGTAAGCAGCCATAAACGCCCCAAAATGATTAGCTCCTAGTCCACAACTTTCAAAAGGACCGCCATAACGTTTATCCCAATTAAAAGCGGCACCACCATTAAAATTTCTAAATGCTTTAAGGGCCATAATGAAAATAGCGAATGCTATAAGAAGAAGAAGAATTTTTCGTTTTTCATTATCTTTGGCAATACGCAGTACAAAAAAGTATAGCAAAAAAGTGCGAGTATAATTTTTCCAATCAATAAGTATTTGACTGGACTGCGATATGGGTAGTGGCAGATCGAAATTAGCACTTGAAATCCAGGTTGAAAAATAGCTAAAGACGATTACGCCGATAATCCATTTTTCATTGCCTGATCTCGGTGATTGTTTGTTCTGGGTGATTACCCCCAGGCAAATCGCCAGTAGGAAAAAATCAATCAGCATCCAACCGTACGGATAAGAGTGTATTTTATAATAAATATTTGCTTGAGGAAGTAAGAATACCAGCAGACATAATCCCAAAAATACGTTTTTAAAAATCGTAACAAACAACAAATAGATTCCACCAAAATACAAAGATGGCACCATTAATTTTCTTAAAAACAACTTAAATGAAAATAACACTATTTAATACCCATGATGTTGTTTGAATATGAACCATGCACCTAGGTCAAAATATCAGATTAACTATTTATAAAAACTTTTTCTAAATATGTGTTTGATAGTTGTGTTGTACCCTCGTTGCATATATATCGATAATATTATAGTAATACATATTGCTACTGGAGTGATCATATAAGATTTAGTTATATATGCTGAAATAAAATAGAAATAGAACTCGTGAAAGAGGTAACAGCAAAAAACACCACTACTAATAATGCCAATTTTATTTTGATATAAATTCAAATCGATTATTTTCATCCATATAATAAAACTACAAATAACAAACGATGAGATGAGCGGAAAAATTATTTTTACACCTTCGTAAAGTGACTGATAGTTACTTCCTTTGATGAATACGTAAAGCAACACAACTAGCAAACCTAAGATGTTAATTAAAAGATATTTATTCCTCATCGAAGTTACAGATTCAAACACACTATTAGACATATATCTGGCAACATACATTCCTGTTGCAACTGGAACAATATAACTGAAAATTGAACTATCTTCGACGTTCGAATTTAGTCTCAGTTCAAATGGTATACTTATATTAATAAAATATATTATCAAATAATTTAATATATAAAACGAGGCAATAACTAGCCAAAAATATATAGTTTTTGCATGTATCAGTCTATACAACAAAGGAAAAAGCAAATATAGTTGAAACAGCACACCCATATACCAGAGGGGATCAGGGTTGTGAGATAATTCAAGAAAAAAACTATGCAAAAAGAAAGCGTGTGCCAAGAAATTACTAAAGCTTATATGGTATACAAACTGCGTGTAAAGCAATAACGACAAAATGTACAAAGGATAGATTCTCACAAATCTCTTTTTCCAATAATTAGATAATGAAAAATAATTATTGTTAATTGCGCTGCATGTTAGTCCGTAACTACTGCAAAACAAAAATATATTTACTCCAAGTTCCCCCATTGGTACAAAAATTTTTGGTAGCAAGTGATTTCCCGAAAAGTCAAAATACCATCCAACATGGCGTAAAAGAATAAATATTATTCCAACTATTTTCAGAATATCAATGGTTGATTTCATAATAAATAACAATATTAATCCGTACACCGGCCAGTCGACATTAGACCAGGAACAATAGGCTATAATTACATCGACATGAGCATCATTTTTATATGTGTCAATGTCTGCTGATCAGGTTTCGTCTTAATAGCAATACTATTGAATCTAAAAGAGTAAATTAAGTATTTTCCTAAAATCTGAAAAGAAAAAGGCGCAATAGTACAGGAAAGTAGTTCGTATCGACGCCATCAATGTTTAATTAGTGTACAAATATTTTCATAATTTTTGCGCGTATCTCATTTTCTCTGTAAAGAATGGTAGATGAAATAAGAACACATCCATAGAGTATTTTTACCATTAAAGATATATATATATTCTCTAAGTTGATATACGAAACAGTGAAATACATTATTGTCGAAAAAAACAGGTGATAAATGACTCCGACCTTTAACCGAATAACAAGATATCGAAAGGACCAAATTACCGTCAATATAGATGTTGCCACACAGGAAATAAGTGTAGAAATTGCAGCACCCATAACATTAAATTTAGGTAGAAGAACAATGTTACAAAGAACGTTCAATACCATTCCAATGGTAATTATCAACAAAATTTTTAAAGATTTTTTATGCAAATACAGCCCTGCATTCAACATAGTGTTCATGCCAAAAACAACAGTGGCCACGACAATTATCGGGGAGAATGTGGCTGCTTCAACATACTTGTTTGTGGCCAAAATAATGAAAAGGTCCTTATTTACAGCAGCATAGCCAAAGCACACAGGAATTATAAGAACCATTAAATAATAAAAACTATCCTCAAGAAATTTTTCTGTCTCCCGTCTACCCTGTTCGGTATATATTTTCACATAAAGCGGGACGATCGCATATGAAACAGAAAAGGTTAACATATTAGCCACATACATAGCTAAATTATAACCAACGGAATAGATGCCAAGCTCCTGTTCTCCGTGATAATAGAGAATCATGTATCTATCCGTATAGGTAAGCAGCATATAGGCCAATTCAGTAAAAAGCAGAGGAAGGCCAAACAATATGAGCTTCCTGATTAATTCCAGAGAAACCTGACCAAGAGAGACCCTGTAGTTATTGAAAAACCAAAACACCAAAACTGTAAATATGATAAACTCGCTTATTACTGTGCCGGCCAAGTAGCCGTACAACTCTTTAAAAACTAGAGTAAATAAACTGAGACCGATAACGATCGAGAGCACCCTATTTGTTAAATTTACAATGTTATACATTATTGTCTTTCCTCGAACTCTTAATAAATTGAGACAAATTATAGTCAGAGGACGGATAGAAAGATATACGGACATTACTAAAAAACATAAATGGTATTGTTTCTTAATATGAATGATTCTATAGAGCCAAGGAAGTGAGACGAAATAAAACAGAGTAGTACAAATGGTGAAAAATAAACCTGCAATAAAAATGGTTGAGGAGAATATTAGTTTTTCATGGTTATTTTTCATGTATTCTTCATGAAATCGTATAATACCATCGGATAGCCCAAATTTCGCCAAAACCACGGTTATGGCTAAGGTGTTAGTTATTAATCCTAGAAGCCCATACTGTTCGACTGAAAGAAGCCTGGTCAATATAGGGAACGTGACCAAACCCAAAAGCATTACTGCAGCCTGCCCGGTGAAAAAGTGGCTGAATTGGATAAAAAATATTTTTGTATTCACTCCCATGGAAAAACCTTCCAAATGAATTTAACTAATTGGACAATCTAAAAACAGTTCAACCTAATCGACCGGCAACATAACATAGAAGTTCGTAAGACTATGCCTGATTAATGAACGATGATTTCCTGTTAATACTTTCAGTGCTCTGAAGATCAGTCAATATCCTCCCCGTAATGGTAAATAGGCTAATATGGACCATGGAACCGACTCATTCTATAAAATATAAAACTACGACCGCATATTATGAATATGGTTTTTGAGCTGTTACAGCATATGCAACATTGATGCGCAGTGTTATTTATGGAGGCATATTAAATCATATTCATTTTTTCAGTATTACATCTATCTTTTTCGCCAACAATTTATAGCCATATATATTCAAATGAACTTCGTCGGAGGTGTAAAGTTGCTGGTTACATTCATTCTCATTAACAAAAAGATTGTATGCATCAACAAATTGGCAACGGTGATGTCTGCAAAAATCTTTAACCATCCGATTTATTACAATAAATAATTCGTTATCATTGACGTTACAATCAGGGAGTATTGATATAAAATATAATCTATCAGATTTTATTTTATTTAATACACTTACTATTAAATCAACTGTTTCAGATACTTTCCTATATTTAATATCATTATGCCCTACCATGATAAAACATGATGAAATATTAATATTATTTATATTATTATCAGTTCTGTCAAACAGCCCTTTACTACTATCTTTACCAATCCCTCGATTTAATATTTTAAATTCATCAAACAATTCATCAACTGGAAATTGCTCAACGAAACTATCACCAGCAACAACAATATGCTTTTCATTATTATTGAGTAATTTGTTTAATTCATGATATGCTTTTACCTTATCCTGGTAATACATTTCTTCTCGAAAAAACTCCCGTCCTTTGATGAACTTGTCCACATAATAGTCTAAACCGACATGGTAACCGAAATACCAGAAAAGTAATCCTACGAAGAATATATTCAGTATGCAAGAAGATTTGTTCAAGATAGCAACTTCACCTTCGATATTTTCCTGAAAACATATTTTTCCACATTAATAGAAAGAAATATGACAAACAACAAGTATATCCAAAATGTTATAAACAAATAACCACGGTACAATATAAAGTCATACTTAACCATCAAACAACCGTGTAAAAGAAATATGGAATAGGAATATGTGCCGAAATTGCTAAGCAACAAACTGTGATATGGCATCAGGAGTAAGCCGATAACGATCAGGCTTAATGAAACCAGAATCCAGGAACACTCAGAAATAAAAGCCACCCCAACAGAGGGTAAAAATATATCAATTCGATCATAGAGGTATGATTGAAACAGGTAGTTTACCATTATCGCCGACACAGCAGACAGCAGCAGCATTTTTCGATTAAAGCGAAGATACCAAGCATGTACTGTATCATAATAAAGGGCCAACCATACTCCACACGGAAAGGATAAAAAGGCATAGCCAATATTGAGATAATAATAATTACCCCAAACCAGAAGAACCCCAGTACTTAAACAACAGACTGCTCTTATCTTCTTGCGATTGCTTATTTTCCAGAAGAATACGAAAAACAAATACCACGCCAGTAATACGGTAATATACCATCTAACATAGTCGATAATCTGTACTATTCTGGAGCTGTTAAATCCGAGCATCGTCGCCAATATATCATTTAGACGGTAGCCTCTAGCAAGGAATATCGAATCAGTTATCACAATAATTATGGTAACGATCCAGTAGGGGATCATTACCTTGGTCAGCCTGCGTTTAAAAAAATCACACAACTGAAGAGATCGATTGGCATAAGAACGGGCCAGGCCAAACCCTGAAAGCAGGAAAAA
Organism: Desulfopila sp. IMCC35008; assembly: GCF_010646885.2. Classification (GTDB taxonomy): domain Bacteria; phylum Desulfobacterota; class Desulfobulbia; order Desulfobulbales; family Desulfocapsaceae; genus Desulfopila. The sequence goes on from NZ_CP050700.1 coordinate 164,250, forward strand.
AATAGACACACCATATTGGCCGAAAACAGGAAAATAAATTTGCTGCCTAGCCTCCAAGGTATGAACGCTGATATGGCCGACTACAACCAACAAGATTGCAAGCCCACGGAATTGATCGGTTACCTCTCGACCGAGGAATGAAGTTGATTTAGTATATTTTTTGGGGTAGAAAATCAACGCAAATAAGGCTCCATAAATAATTAGCGGCGTCAAGATCGGATAATCAAGTGTAAGCTTGACCGCCTCATGATTTCTAAAGAAATGGTTTATCATGAAATGATTGGTCCGTAGTCTAGAGGTGCTGTAAAAAAATAAACTTTCTGCGCAAAGGCGCTTTTTTCGGCAATCAGCATACGGCAAGTATGTGATATAAAGTACACGTCTTTTATATCTTAATTCTCACAGAGTAAATTGTGACTGTTTAAAAGACTTCTTTACGATTACATCAATCTTATACATCCTTATCTCCTGCTGTCAGAAACCATCGACATTTGTTTAAGGGCACTTCCGGATGATCAGGGATGAAAACCTGTATAGATTGCTCCCCTTTCCTTGGAGCAAAACCAATTCTTTTCAATTTCTTTGCATAAGGATGATACTCATTTGTAACGATACGGATAGATGTGAACTTACCATTTTTTTGAAGATAATTAATAAACCGCTTTATAAAGCCCGGAAGATACTTCTCCTGTAGTGTAATGACTTCATATATGATTATCGTACTGGATTCATCGTTAATTACATAAACTAGATACCCGCAAAGGGTTTCCCTTACGTGACATGTGGCAATAAAAAATGTCTTATCAGCTGGGTACTCACCATATCTCCAGTTGAGAGACTTCTTTGATCTATCCCGTAAACAAAAATCTTGTTTCTCTAATGCCTTCCAAAAAACATTAAATTCTTCATCAAAATGTTCGATAATGTTTAGCGAAAGTTCACTGCCTGGTATGGTTTTCAGCCTCGCAGCCAAAAAAATACGATAGAAACTACTGAGTATTTGGGAAAACAATTTGGGTTTAACAAGAGCAAGGAACTTTTTTTCCGGATTCAACAACAGCACATGATGAACCAATTTTTCTCTTTCATTCCAGCCACAGCGCCCCAGGACTTTCCGGGCAGCCTCATTGGGAATGACAAGAGCGCATGGACATTTTTTGCTTTTTATTTGCTTGCTAATGTATGAAAAAAAGTGATCCGCAAGGCCGGTCCCCCGGTATTCCTCATTTAGGGAAATATCGCCTAATACCGGGAAAGCAAACGGCGTATTATCAAGCCAATACGGACGATATATTAATGAAGTCATGCCAACATAATCACCTGAAGGCGCTCTAGCCCAGAATATTTCGGGAGGAGCTGACATTTCCTGACCGAGATATCGCCAGTCGAGATATGTCCTGCTTTGGGAATCCGGCCTGTTCCGGTTGCGTAAGCGGAGTACCTCCTCTTCAAAACCAATATAGGGAGTCGTCGAAAAGCTAAATCCTTTCATCGATAAACCATGATTGCCTTATATAATTTCTCATGGGCTTCTATCATGCCTTCCAATGTAAATAACTCTTTCACACGTTGAGTTGATCGGATTCCCATCTCCTTTCTCTCATCAGGATGTTCTGCGAGGAAAATCAATGCTTTGGCAAGCATGCCACTATTGTTTTCAGATAGGACAAAGCCATTATACCCATCTTCAACCGCTTCGGAGTTGCCTCCGACATCGCTGACCACAACCGGCAATCCCATGGCCATTTTTTCGATAATCGAATTTGAGAATCCTTCGTTTCCACTTGGGACTAAACAAGCGACATCGAAAGATTTCAGAAACGGCCTGACATCATGAACTTGGCCTGCAAAGAGGACCCTGTCTGTAATTCCTGCCCGACTAACATATTGTTTGAAGAATTCAAGTTGCGAACCATCTCCATCGCCGCCAACAGCGACAGCTTTGAGGTTGGGTATTTTTTCGGAAGCTTTTTTAACCGCATCAAAAAATCCCTGATAATTTTTTTCCGGACGTAACCAGGCGACAGTACCCACGACAAAATCGGTGTCTGAAAAACCCAACCAACTTTTAGCAGCCTGTTTTTCCTTGTCTGAGGGGACGTTGAACTTTTGCCGGTCTATGCCATTATAAATCGTAAGTAATTTGTTTGAAGCCACACCTTCCTTCTTAACGACGACTCGTCCCACCTCCTCAGCAACAACAATAAATGTGCGGGGTATCCAGCTAACTAATTTGTTTAAAAAAAGATGCCAGGGACTTTTTAGGTCTCCGGTATCTCTTTTGCTGGAAATAATGTTTGTGATGCCAGACATGCGAGCAACTATGGTACCGTAAAAATCAGATTTTATATGAAATGTCTGAACGATATCGATTTTCTTCTCCCTGATGATCCTGGACAACAGGACCGCTTTTTTCAGGGCGTCAAAGGTATAATATCGTCCAACGGGAATATGCAGAAATTCAATGCCACTATCCTTAATGAGGTCAGAACAAGGGTTGTCAGCAAAGTCGAAGGTAACGACAGTGCAATTAAAGGTGCTCCTGTCGAGTGAAGTAACCAAACGCGCCAAATGATTTTCTGTGCCTCCGGCGCGATGGAAATGATCGATTAAATATAGGATATTAATTTGTTGCATATGAACAATCGCCATTACTTGATCTCTTGAATGTTACAAGAGATTCTTGCCTCGTTTTTTGAACTCCAATACATCTTCACGAGTAGGAAATGTAAAATAACTGCCAGTACCCTCAATTTTTGTATAGGTTGTAGTGCCAGCTCGAAAGTCCTCTATGACCTTGATCATTTGAGAGACTCCTGCTTTTTTGGTCTTTACTATCAAATCATGAAGGCTGTCTATTGACTCAATAGGTGTAAAATGTTGCAGCAGCATATCGCCGGTATCAATTCCGGTATTGATGCGGTGAATAGTCATCCCTGCCTGTTTTTCATCATGATAGAGTTGCCAGAAATTGGGCAGCATACCTCGGTAATTGGGTAAAGGCGCGTTGTGAATATTTATGGTATCAAGTTTGGGAATGTTTATGAGCTGTTCCTTGAAAATTATGGGCGAGGCAACTGAAATAAAGATGTCTGGTTTGTATTGCTTTATGATTTCGTGAAACTTTGGATTGTTCAAATCACTGCGCTCCAGGACATTTAAGCCATACGACGCTGCCAATTGCCTGACAGTGTATGTTGTTACCTTTTCCGTTCCCCTACGGGAGACATTGCGTTTGCCCATTGCTTTTTTATAGGTGTATTGCATACCTATTTTCAAAAAATCAAACGGTCCATAGAAATCATACATCTGTTTTACCAGCTTCTTCGTAGATTTCCTGCCCATGGGACGGGAAATAACGAACGCTTTGATTTCCTCCAGCCTTTCGTACTGCTGGAAGAATTCATCAAAAAATATCTTTACGTAGAATGGATCTTCTTGAGTAAAAAAGACAATGTTCATGGTTGTTTCCTTCTAGCGTTGTGTTTGCCAGGTAACAATGTTTTCACCCTTTATGACTTTGAACATGCTTATGAGTGATGCTGCATTGACGATACAAAAATAGAGGGGCAGGTAAAAAATCATCATATGTATACCTTTTTTCTCCAGGAAATATCCTATTAAGGCGAAGGCATAAAAAAGCAATTGTCCTGCAAAAAACAAAGTATAGAATGGGGAAGTAAATAACAAGCTCGCATTTGCCCCCAGAGCGATAAGACAAAAAACAGGCACAAGCCAGCGCATTACCTTGTGGGAGATAAGTTGCAATGCGACGAAAGGGTAGCGAAACGGGTTGTACAAATTGCGAGCAAAGAGCATGCCTGTCATCCCTCTGACAATAACTCTGATCCTCATTTTGAACTCGTCTGCTGTTTTTCCAGCCGTTTCTTCCAGGGCCAGTGCCTCAGGTTCAAAAACGATTCTGTAACCTTTCTGGAGAATCATTAAGGGCTCCACCAGATCACTTATAATAGTAGCCGGTAAATCCACATATAGGTTTTTCCTAAGTGAATAAATACAACCACAACAACCAGTGATGGTGCGTATTTTGGTCTGTCGACTTTTTATGAAATTTTCAAGTTTCCAGAAAATGATTGTTGCAAGGCCCACCGAGGCTCCTTTCTTCTCCTCGTAGGTGTACATGCCGCTTACGGCTCCGACCTTTGGATCTGCATAATTGCGAACAAATGCACGAATCACATCCTTCTCATACATAGAGGCCGCATCGGAGAAAATTAGAATATCTCCACTACATATTTTAACCGCGCTGTTCTGGGTCTGTGTTTTTCCTACACGTCCCTCAACTCTATGCAAAACGACTTTGACCCCAGCTTCATTTGCCTGATAGCTTCTTACAATATCGTCGGTGGCATCGGTGGAGCCATCTGAGGCAACGACAATTTCAAATTTGTCATTTGGATAATCAAGTGCCAGAGAATTGTCCAGTTTAAGGGCAATATCTTTCTCTTCGTTATAAGCAGTGATCAATAAAGTCACGGACGGCTCAATGTCACTTTTATCCACTTTTGAATTAACAATAAAAGACAATAAGGTTATCAATATCGGGTAACCGACATAGGCATAAAAAATGAAGGTCAAGGCAGACCAAAAAAGAATTTCACTCAGCATGGTTATTGTGCTCTCCCTAATACTGTTTGATAAATGTTTTTATACTCTTGGGTCATTCTAACTGATGAAAAGCTTTCTTTTACTCTTGCGTAACCGTTAACCCCCATGGATTTTCTGGTTTCTTGATCCAATGCAAGCTTTAACAGGTTTCGTTCCAATTCTTTCTCATCACCCGGAGGGACCATCAGGCCCGTGTCGTTTTCTTTTATGACGAATGGAATTTGACCAACGTTTGTTGCCACTACCGGTAGCCGTGAGGACATGGCCTCGAGCAATACCATGGGCAATCCCTCGGTAAGTGAAGGCAGTACGAAAATATCCATAGCCTGATATAATTCGGGTATATCGTTTCTGAGTCCCGTAAAAATAATTGACTGATCAGAAAATTCAGCCTGCAGCTCATCCTTCAATTGGCCGCTACCAATGATCAGCAATGTTGTTTCGGGAAGTTGCTTTTTCAGGGCCTTAAAAACCCGTAACAAGTGGATGTGGCCTTTTTCTTTTGATATCCGCCCAACCGTTCCTATCACTACATGGTGGTCAGGAATAGCAAGGTCTTTCCTTAACAGCAAGGACGCATCAATATTGTTGAATCGCTCCAGATCTATCCCGTTTTTGATTATACTTACTTTCCTTGGAGGGATATTGTTGCGGCTGAGCGTGTTTTGCACTTCATCAGAGACAGCGACAATATGTGCAAATCTTTTCAGAAAAATTCTGTCTAATACTGAATAGACTTTCATCTTGGGACTCTGTTCAATCCAGTTATGGCATGTCGCGATTAAGCCAACTCTTAAACCAAAAGTTGAGAAAAAAGAGTACAGGTTAGATTTATATCCATGAGAATGTATGATATCAATGTTCGAATCCTTAATATATTGCCTAAGATTAAGTATGGTCTTGAGATCAATTTTTCTTGAACAAGGAAAACAAACGGACGTTATCCCCCTTTTGCTGCATTCAGAGGCAACTTCTACATGAGGTGAGCCAAGATTTTCAATTATACCCGCTATAACCTCACACGAACTATCTTTGTGTAATTCGTTCGCCAGTTGCACCAGAACATTTTCTGCACCAAAGTACCCCAGACTGCTAATAAGTTGCAAAATCTTCATTTTCTTAATGGGCGGCAATTAACTGTTCATCGTTGATGTAAATCAAAAACCTGGGTAAGGTGTTTCCTGAGCATAGTAAGATTACGATATTTAGTCTTTTGAATAATCGATGGAGGGCATATTCCTTCATATTCGAAATCTGCGAAATAACCCGGAGGTTTTTGATGTTTCCAGATCTCGACAGCTTTCCTTTTGTAATCACTGAGAGAGGAAACCGTTCTTGCGGGTACTCCGGCAACGATTGAATTTTCCGGTACATTTTTGGTTACAACTGATCCCGCCCCCACAATGGCATTCGGGCCGATCGATACATTGCCCAGGATAATGGAATTGATACCAATAAAGCAGTTGTCATGGATTGTAATCGTACCAAACTTTTGTATGTCAGGAATTTCTTCCGAAAAGACCCAGACGCCTCCGTCGTGGGTTAAAAAATGGACGTTGTTGGCAATAGTACAATGATTCTTGATAGTAACTAGATAGGGTTCAGGTCCCAATGAACGGATTTCCAGTCGATTGTTGTTTCCTATATATGCCCCTTGTCTCCTGAAGTATTCAGCAATTGTGAAGTCATCATACCGACTCATTTCATAGCTTCTTTGGATTTTCTTGAAAATTTTTCTAAGCAGTGAAATCATAGTGATGTACCCCAATGATAATGCGCTCTTGAAAAGTTCATTAAACACTCAAAGATGGCTTAATAAAACTGAGATATACAAGGGTTTGAACTATTACAGGGTAGATCCGTCTTTTAAAAAGAAGGATCTACCCTGGCACTTATATGTACATATTTTACAATTTATTATCAAAGAGTTTGGGGAGTTCATTGTAAATATCATTGGCAAAGCTTTGAAGTTTTTTCTCCGTCAGATTTTCATTAACTGAAACCGTTGTTGATAATCTTATGAAAGCGTTTCCTTCGTCGAGATCACTCCCGTGCAGGAGTTTTCGCCCCGCAAGAGATAGTTTCATACGAAACAAATCAGCATAAATTTCCGAACGGTCCTGGTACCAGAAATAGACGAGAATTCTCTCAGGGCCTTTGTCCAGAATAAGCCGGTTTACCGTGACCTCATTGGTGCCTAGGTTGAATTTTACTTTGTCATTTGAGTCAAGTACCCAACCTTGAGCTGTGAAGCAAACTTGTGGAGCATGCGAAAATTTTGATTTTTCAAGTTTGTTGTAATACCCAACATACAAATTTACAGGGTATTTCTCGCCAGAATGATAGTAATCAGCAAAAAGAGTGGTGTTTGCTTGAAGAGTATCAATCACGGCAATATCGCTGGGAATTGGTCTCATATTCCAGCCCGTTACCGGTAAATTCTTAGTAAGATAATTCGTTTCACTATCTATTTTTTTATAGAAAACACCACTGACAGAGGTCAGCAAAGCAACTAAAATGAAAATAGTCGTTAATATTATTGTTTTTCTGATGTAATACATTTTATTGCCTTTGCTGATAAAATTAACAGTACTAAACTAAAACAAAAGAGAGCAATACCAAGGATTGTATGGCCAGTACCATGGACAAAATTGGTATTTCCTTGCTGAGCAAATAAAGCAATGACAATCACACGAATAAGGTTTGCCAACATGGCAAATGGAATTGATAAGATAATTAGGACGATCCGATGAGTTGTTTTTGTAAAATACATGCAAGAAACAATAAAAGAGAGGACGATAATGGTTAATATTGATCGTAGTCCACTGCATGCATTTACAACTTCAAGAGTTACATTAGCTAAATGTAAAATGTTTCCTTCTCTATATACCGGAATATTAAAAAGTTGAAGCACCAGAAACGACACTTTAGTGACGCCCAATTGCAGAGGAAGAGTTATCGATGCATATAATCGTGAGGGAATTGGTAACATGAAAATAAGTATGGATAATTCCCAACAAAATCTTCTGGTGAAGGAAAAACCGAGCAGGAAAAGTAACCCTCCCCAAATCGTCAAAATAAAAGCAAAATGAGCTAATGTTCTTACTTCCGACAGATATCCGATAATATAGAGGAGAATACTCGCGACAACTCCAATAAGTCCGAGCCAGTTCTGGTCATGTTTTTCCCAGTCAATCTGGGGCTTTTGCACTGCGATAAGATAAGCCACCATGGGCACGATAAAAAAACCGTGGGAATAGTCTTCGTTATTGCTCCAGATATGGATCAAGGTGGTAATCTCGGGCCAAAAAGCCCAGGCGAATGTACAGATGACCAAAGTGGTACCGAGGTATCGTCCAATTTGTTTCGTTGTTTGTTTGTTATATGTCATTGGTAAACCAAAATTAATAAAATAAAAATTAGGTGCGCTCAGAGAAGCGTTGTTCCATAAAATTTCTGCAGCTTTATTTTTGATTTGCCAAGGTCCACATAACGACAGAAACGAAATGGAAATTGGACATTCCTCAACCTGGGTTGGCGAGATCAAATATCCAACTCCTTAGGCTTAATGAGTATTTGTAGTGCGAAGTAATATCTAGAATATTGGTATCGTTTTGTCAACCCTGACCAAATGATGGTGATAAGTAGTCGCTTTCTCAAGTTCCTCTAAAAAATGGGCCTGTCCGGTCCATGCTTCACCCTACAACGGTTATTCTAGCCAACCAACACCACTAAGGCGACATTTCTCAAGTATTCTTATGTAAATTTTTTATAGAAGAGAAGTTAAAATCCTTAAGAAGTCGTTTCAACCTTGATTCAGTTTTCTCAAGATTATTGTAGTGTCGGAAGCGAGATAATAATCCTGCATTTTTAACTCTTGGCTGGTAAGGATCTACTTCCCATGGATGCAGATAGAACATAAAAGGCTTTTGATCTTTCCGATGTATTCTTTCAAGCAAAAATTTGGTTAACCAATATGGGAAAAGTCGAAAATACCCTCCTCCGGCAACAGGGATATTTAAGCCAGTAATTTTCACAGTTGATATGGGATACTCTACAATATTTTTACCAATAATAGGATATTTAAATCTTGGCGCATCAGGAATACCGTAATTGTCATGTACGATTGGAAAGATACTTGAATCATACTCGAATCCCAACTCTTCCAGAATATCAAAAGCCCAAATAGATCTGTTAGTTATTGAATAACTGGGGGCGCGATACCCTGATATTTTTTCACCAGTAATTTGCTCTAATATATCTTTAGCTTTGCTTGTATCCTTCAAGAACTCGTCAGGTGTCAAATCATACACTTTTCTGTGCAAGTAACTATGGCAACCTACCTCATGGCCTCTTTTGATAATCTCCCGAACCAGTGATGGGTATCTTTCAGCAACCCATCCTACAATGAAAAATGTTGCAAAGACTCCCTGATCGGACAAGCAATCTAGCAATAAATATGTATTCTTTTCTACTCTAGATTCGTGTGAATCCCATTCATTTTGATCAATTGCCCCTTCAAAAGCTGAAACTTGGAAATGTTCCTCAACATCAATCGTAAGATAATTCTTCATGAAGGTGATAGGTGATAGGTGATAGGTGATAAGTAATCGCTTATTCAGGCTCCCCTGAAAAATGGTCTTCCAAGCCCAAACTCTTTGACAACAAACAATTACCCTATCCTATCAATGCCAAGATGACAACATTTTATACCTTCTATGTCACTGTCAATTGCCACATTTGGTTTGGCGAATGTCAAAAGGAGAATGGCAGATTATCGATGAGGCGTCAACTTCGATGAGGTGATTTGGGAGAGAGGATACTTGGGGAGGCGTCATTTGTGTTAAATGTTGTAAGTTCTTACAAGAAAGATAACTTGTTTTCTGGGGTTTATCGACCAGTTTGAGCCTATTGCAAGGAGGAGTTTGAAAAGCGTAATAGGGGCAACCGGATATGCGTATTTGGATCTGTTGCCAGGGGCACTAGTGGATTAAATAGTGATGTTGATGTTGTCTTCGAAATGAAGAAACCAGACATGTTGTATTTGGGCCATATCAAACAGGGACTCGAAAACGCCCTGGGTTGTCCTGTTGATGTTATAAATTATCGGGAGGAGATGAATAGTTTTTTGTGGGAGAGAATTGCGCAGGAGGCTGTGTATGTATGATACTGATTTGGTGTGTGAGGTATTGAGTTAGATCTGTGAGGCCGGTCGTCGAGCTGAGATGAGGGTGGCAAATATTTATTTGTAAGCAGACTTTCTTAGGGATGATGCTGGAATTGATAAGCTCGATTCAATTTGTATGATGCTTGTGGCAATTGGGGAGAGTTTAAAAAAGATCGGCGATTGACAGGGCAGAAGCTATTGGTTGAGTATCCTTCGGTTGATAGGGTTGGGGCGAAAGGTATGCGGGATGTGATTAGTCATCAATACTTCGATTTGAATGCGGATATTGTTTTTGATGTATGAAAGGCAAAATTGCCTGGCCTGATGTCTTCGATTGGTGTGATGCGTATAGTCTTGGGCTGTAATTCAGTTTTTTCATTCATTTGAAAAGACAATTGGGAGAAGGGATACTTGGGGATGCCATTTGTGTTTGCTGGATCTTGGTATATGTGTGTGCCCTTAAGCCTGACCCCGGTTTAGGAATAAAGGAAAGGGTATAACGTGAGGGAAGATTATTTAGAGAGTCTTATTGTCCATTTCAGGCGGGTTGAGGCGCTTCGACAGGAAGCGTTGGAATCTGTAGGTATTGACCTTGGTGGACGACAGCTGTGTGACCTGGAGTTGCTGTTGAACAGGGGGATGTACCCGCTGAACGGGTATATGGACAGGGCGCGTTACGAGTCTGTTGTGAAGGAAATGCGCCTTGAGGATGGGACGGTCTGGCCGATGCCTGTTTGTCTTGACCTGGAGCCATCCGTGGCGGAAAAGCTGACTGTGGGCGCGCGAGTGGCCTTAAACGATCCTGAGGGGTTTCTTCTGGCGATGCTCACCGTTTCTGATATCTGGCAGCCGGATAAGGTGCGGGAGGCGAAAGCTGTGTATGGTACCGCCGATGCCGGTGCACATCCCGGCGTCATGCAGCTGCTGGAGCGTACAGGGAAATATTACGTTGGTGGTACCCTGGAAGGGGTGACGCTGCCAATTCATTATGACTTTCAGCAGATGCGGCTGACGCCCTCGGAGACGGTTCGGCGGTTTACCATGAATGGCTGGCGGCGGGTACTCGGGTTTCATACCGATGAATACCTGCACTGTGCCCATCGTGAGATGGTGTTGGCTGCGGCGCGGGAGGCGGGTGCTGCTGTTTTTCTGCACCCTGTGGCGGATATGTCTCATCCCGGTAATCTTGATTATTACACCCAGATACGTTGTTACCAGGCTTTTACCGGAAAGTTCCCGGCCAATATGATCGAGCTTGGCTTAACCCCTTTTGCCAGCAGGAAGGCGGGGCCGAGGGAGGCGTTGTGGCAGGCGATAATCCGGAAGAACTTTGGCTGCAGTCACTTTATGGTGGCATCGGACCAGGCGGATCCGTTTGCCGGGAGGGATGACGACAAGAGGTTTTACCCGATTGGTGCTGCCCAGCAATTAGTTGCCGATATGGCGGAAGAGACGGGTATCGAGATGGTTCCCCAGCGGCAGATGGGCTACCATCTTGAGCAGAAAAAATACGTGGTACTGGATGGGGTGCAGGAAGAGGATGTTGCCGATATTACCTCAAAGGAGCTCCATCGCAGGCTGGTGCAGGGGGAGGATATCCCAACCTGGTTGTCCTATCCTGAGATTGTCGATGAGCTGCAGTGTTCGTTTCCTCCTCGTTCGAAGCAGGGCTTCACCATTTTTCTGACGGGGTTGTCGGGTTCCGGCAAGTCGACCATTGCCCGTGTTTTGCTGGTGAAGTTTATGGAGATGTGCGACAGGCCGGTGACATTGCTGGATGGGGATATCGTGCGTAAGAATCTCTCGTCGGAGCTCAACTTTTCAAAAGAACACAGGAACCTGAATATTACGCGGATTGGATTTGTGGCCAGCGAGATCACCAAGAATGGTGGCATTGCTCTTTGCGCCCCGATCGCGCCATATGAGGAGTCGCGGCAGGCTAATAGGGAGCTGATTGGGAAATACGGCGGCTTTATCGAGGTGCATGTCTCTACCCCGCTTGAGGTATGCGAGCAGCGCGATAGAAAGGGGTTGTATGCGAAGGCTCGGGCTGGCAAGGTGAAAGGGGTGACCGGTATTACTGATCCTTATAATCCTCCTTCAAATCCGGAACTGACTATTGATACAACTGAAATTACGCCCATGGAGGCGGTGCAGGAGATTTTGTTGTATTTAGAGCAGCAGGGGTATGTTGAGTAGGTTGGGGTATAATGGGGTTGGGCTTAAGCCCGACCCCGGTGGTTGATATGTCTCAGTTAGTTGGAGTTGGGGTCAGGCTTAAGCCTGACCCCGGTCGATGTCGGTCGACTTCAGTGTTATTTCTGGCACTTGGGGCAGTGGTAGCTTGCCCGTCCCCCTATCTGTTTCTTTTGTATAATCCCTTCGCATTGTGAGCAGGGTTCCCCTGCCTTGCCGTACACCTTGAAGTTTATCTGGAAGTAGCCGCTCTCCTGGTCGGCGTTGACATAATCTGAGATGGTGGAACCACCACACTCGATGGCGTGGGTGAGTACCTTGCGGATGGCATCGATGAGTGTCTGCCAGCTTTTTTTAGAGATCCGATTGGCTTTTCGCTGCGGACTGATGCCAGCCTGGAAGAGGGACTCGTTGGCGTAGATATTGCCAACCCCTGCGACCACCTGGTTGGTCATGATGAAGTTTTTCACTGGGATGGATCGCTTCTGTGCGAGCTTATAGAGATACTCCGGGTTAAATGCATCAGAAAAAGGTTCCGGCCCGGTTGTACTAAAGAGGGTTGACTCAATCGTCACAACCTCGTCTGCGGCAATAAGGTGGATGGAGCCAAATCGTCGGATATCAGTGTAGCGCAGCTCCATACCGTTATCCAGGGCAAAACGCAGGTGGCAGTGCTTGGTTGGGGTCGATTCCGGTGAGAAGATACCGAGGTTACCGGTCATCCCCAGGTGGATAGCCAGGAGGTTCTGGTTGTCGAACTCTATCAGGATGTATTTTGCCCGTCTCCGGACGGATCTGATCGTTGTGTCGAGCAATGTGTCGTGGATTGCCTGGGTGGGCACGGGGTGGCGCAGATTTTTGCCGCTATGACGGAAATCGGTGATGCTCCGATCCAGAATATGCGGCCGGATTCCGCTGCAGACCGTTTCTACTTCAGGCAGCTCAGGCATTGTTGTGGTCCCCCATCAGGCAAATGGAGATACCGAATCCTTCATACAGTTCTGAGACAACAGATATCGTTGGCGGAAATTGGTCGAAATTTCGAGAACTGATCATGAAGTTGAGCACCCAGCCGGTCATGTGCGGTTCCATGCTTATGAGCATCAGGTCAAGAAAACCCGGCATGTGCAGGTGGCTGAGGCTCTTTTTGGCCGCCTCCTTGGCTGTCCAGAGGATGGTTAACTGTTGAAGGTCACTGAGTTCGCCGAGTTGATGTAAAAGTGTCTCTTCTTCCTCTGCTGTGCAGAATTTATGCCGCACCTTTTTCAGGCTTTCCCGGCAACTCTCTATATCAATACCGCAAGGAGTATCCGCAATAATTGCGGCCCCATAGCCATTGCCGTGGGAGAGAGATATATCGGTTTTCTGTAAATCTTCAGGGAGGTTGCCGGTAAGATAGGGACGGCCAGAGTCGCTGTTTTCGACTGTGAACTGGTGCGGCTCAACCTGGAGCTGTGCTGAGAGGGTGTCAGGCAGGTAGTGCATGGTTGCCATTTTTACAGCCAGCCTCCCGGTGAGCCACTCGTTTTGCCGTTTGGCAACCTGGTAGTGGGTCGCCTTATTTAGTTCAGTATCACCCAGTGCCTTTCTCTCCGGCGAGGCTTTGGCTGCTTTATCGTTATACTCAGCTATTGTCACAATGGGCAGCATGGCGGTCTGTAGCCGGTGGTGGAGGTAGGTCTGCCGGATAAGGAGATTGAGCGATTTTGGGAATATATTTATGAACATATGTGGTATAGGCGGCTGTTTGTGGGCGCAGTTTTTTCTTGCAATTTAGTTGCTATCAACCTACAAATTAGGCAGATAACATAAAATTGCAAACTTATAGGTCTTCTCATGAATGTCGGTGTTGATGTAACTACATATGATGTTGTGGTATTTGCCATTTTTGCGTTGCTGATCGGGCGCGGTTTATGGCTTGGATTTCTCAAGCAGATAACGGGGCTTGCCGCTTTGTATCTGGGGTATATAGCGGCCAGCCAATATCATGAGACCCTCTTTCCTTTCTTAAAAGACCTCTCTGAAAACCCGAAAGTCATTTTCATGGCGAGTTGTGTCATCCTCTTTTTTGTAACATACATCGTTGTGATGCTGCTTGGCAAACTTCTGGCCTATGTAATTCAGATAACAATTACGAGCTGGTTCGACCGTGTGCTTGGCGGCATACTGGGTGTGGCCAAGGGTGTGATCCTGGTTCTGTTAATGCATATGGTACTGGGGACGATTCTGGCACCGGAGAACCAGATGCTGCGCAACTGCATGAGCTGCGATTACCTCAACGAAGGTACCGGCCTGGCACGGGAACTCATCAAAAGTGAAGATGTGCGTAAGGCCTTGCAGCAGCAGCAACCGGCAATCTCTGCCGTCAAAGAATATCTGAAGACCACAGAGCAGGCCGAGGGCGAAGAGCCGAAGGCAGATGCGAAGTAAGAATCCTGCTTCGTATATTGCTAGAACCTACCGGAGTCTGGTTGCTGAGCACGAACTGGTTTCAGCCATTGTGCGAGTGCAGGAGACGGACCTGCATATCTTAAGTGATACTGAGGTGGCTGAAAGGGCGAAGGAGCTGATTGTTCAGTATCGCTTGCAGGTAGAAAACTACATCCGGCAAAACCCGCAGTTTGCAACCTCACTAACGCCATTGGGGATGGATGAGCTGGTGCCACCGATAGTTCGGGACATGCTTGAGGCGGGGTTGGCTGCTGAGGTTGGTCCTATGGCGGCGGTAGCTGGTACCATGGCCCAATATGTGGGAAAATCACTGGTAAAAGAAGGTGCCCGCGAGATCGTTGTAGAGAATGGCGGTGATGTTTATCTGCACCGTTCAGGGGATTGTAGTGTGGCAATCTTTGCCGGGGAGTCGCCATTGAGTTATACTGTAGGTGTAAAGGTTCCGGCAGGGTTGATGCCGTGCGGGATATGTACTTCATCCGGTACAATCGGCCATTCGCTCAGTTTGGGTGACGCCGACTCGGTGACAGTGCTCGCAAAGTCGACGCCGCTTGCCGATGCTGTGGCGACCCGGCTAGGGAATGAAGTGGGAATGAATAGAGGTGGCCGGGAAGGGCTGCAGCGTGCGTTGCAGGTGGGGAAGGACATACCGGGCATAACAGGTGTTGTTGTAATTTGCGGTGAGCTGTTGGGTGCCGTGGGTGATATAGAGTTGGTCAAACTTGATTAGGACCGGGCTCGGCAGGATAGGGTGGTAGGATGGGGTGGTAGGATGGGGTCAGGCTTAAGCCTGACCCCGGGCCACTGGCCAATTATCGTTAGAGAATTATTGGGAGCAGTGGGTGATATTGAGTTGGTACAATTGAATTATACCTTGGGTTCCTCCTGAATATTGCGTCAGGTCCGGCAGGATTGGGGGCAGGTCCGGATTGGGGTCAGGCTTAAGCCTGACCCCGGTAGACCCCGGTCACTATGCCGGGCATTCATTACGGAGGATCATCGGGTTAAGCTTGGAGATCGATTATGATTGAGCAGGCGACAGAAAAAATCCAGGAAGGAGATATGCGCAAATACGAACGTCGGCATCTGGTGTTCTACCTGCGTGTTTTTGACGGGATGAGCAGCCGGGTGATCGGTCACATTGCCGATATCTCCCAGCAGGGTTTGATGCTGATCAGCGATGATCCGATTCCGGTGAATGAAAACTATCGTTTGCGCCTGCGCCTACCCTCGGAGATTGGTGACAAAGAGGAAATCGTCATTAACGGTACCAGCCGCTGGTGTAAGCCCGACGTGAACCCGGATTTTTATATTACCGGATTTCAACTGTATGATCTCAACGAAGAAATAAAAAAATATCTCTTCAAGCTGGTGGAGGAGTTCAGCTTTAACATTCCCAAATAGTGATGGACTCGTAAAAATATTGATCTACTTCGTTGTAGATCAAGATTTTTACAGAGCCCATCCGGGTAAATCGAGATACTTACTTCTGGCGAGTATCTTTCTATTCTCCTTTTGCTTCTGCCAGGAGTTTCTCCCTGTACTTTTCAACAAACGCATCAATATCCTCTTTCCAGTCGGTAAAGGCGGATATTCCCGCATCGTTTAATACCGTGTTCTCGAGGATCGAGTTGGCGGGGCGGTGTGCCGGGGTTGGGTATTCGGCAGTGGTGCAGGGGAGCATCGCATATTCCACTCCCATTGTGTCCAGAAAGTAGCGGGCTGCTTCGTACCAGGTGGAATGTCCTTCAGAGGTAGTGTGAACGACACCCTGGATATCAGCTTTCAGGAGTTTTTGTATTTGTCGGGCCAGGGTGTATGACCAGGTGAGTGAACCATGCTGGTCGTTGACCACCTTCATTTCCCGCTTGGGGTCCGCAACGGCCAGTCGCAGCATGGTTTTCAGGAAGTTTTTGCCATACGCCGAATAGAGCCAGGCGGTTCGCAGGATGATCTGGTCGGAGGCGTGGTTGAGCACTGCTTCTTCCCCAGCCAGTTTCGACTTGCCATACTCCGAGAGCGGGTTCGTCGCGTCCGTCTCCTGGTAACTGTTGGGTGGTTTCAGGAAACCATCGAAGACATAGTCGGTTGAGATATGGATAAGCCGTGCTCCCAGTTCGGTCGCAGATTTTGCCAGGTTGGCAGGGCCTTCGGCATTGACCTTCCAGGCGAGTTCCGTCTCTGTCTCGCAATTGTCTACAGCGGTGTAGGCGGCGCAATTAATTATAATTTCGGGTTTCAGCGGCGTGAGGTAACCGGTTACGCTTGCCATACTGCTGATATCAATTTCTGGTATGTCGCAGCCGATTATCTCGTTTTCAACGCCCAGGATATTGCAGCAATCGGTGCCGAGTTGGCCATTTGAGCCGATAATAACAATCTTCATATTTGTCTAAAATTTATTTATCTCAATTTGTATTCTGCTACGATATCAGCAATATATTGGCCATACTGGTTTTTGAGCATATCGGTGGCCAGGTCGACCAGTTGATCAAGGTCGATATAGCCGAGCTCGTAGGCGATCTCCTCGATACAGGCGATCTTTAAGCCTTGACGGTCCTGTACCGCCTGTACGTAGTTGGAGGCCTGCATCAGTGACTCGTGGGTCCCGGTGTCGAGCCAGCAGAACCCGCGCCCAAGTGGTTCCACGCAGAGTTTTCCTCGCCTAAGGTATTCGTTATTTATGTCGGTGATTTCCAGCTCACCGCGGGCGGAAGGTTTGATGTCTTTAGCAATTTCCACAACGTCGTTATCGTAAAAATAGAGGCCGGGAACGGCATATTTCGATTTGGGCTTATCCGGTTTTTCTTCTATCCCTATGACTCTGTTGTCACTGTCAAATTCCACGACCCCGTACCGTTTCGGGTCTTTCACCAAATAGCCGAATATCAGTCCGCCATCGTTCAGTTTTGCTGCGCTCTTGATAATGTTGGAGAAGCCCTGGCCGAAGAAGATATTGTCACCAAGGATCAAACACACCGAGTCGTTGCCGATAAACTCCTTGCCTATCAGGAATGCCTGGGCCAATCCTTCCGGTTCTGGTTGTTCGGCATAGCTTATATCGAGACCGAGGTGGGAGCCGTCTTTAAAAAGCTCCTGGAAGCCCGGGAGATCGTGAGGCGTCGAGATAATGAGAATCTCCCGGATACCGGCAAGCATCAATACCGATAATGGGTAATAAATCATCGGCTTATCATAAACCGGGATAAGCTGCTTGGAGACGACCCGTGTCAACGGGTAGAGCCGGGTGCCTGAGCCGCCGGCGAGTATTATTCCTTTCATGTTCCTGTTAGAAGATGGTTGAGTATCAGTTACTTCTTGATGTCAGGTGTATATTTAATATAGTATCACCCAATGGAAGTGGGAAGGTAACATATCCTTACTCTCGTTTCCATGTGAAAACGGTTCATTTGTCCGAACCTGGCGTTGTGCTTCAAATTATAACTGGAGATAAGCGTCAGACTTCAAAAGACCTTCTCTTCACCTGGCAATGAATAACTAAAACGGAAAAATGGAAAAAACATTACCAGCCTGTTTCAAGGCGTATGATATACGAGGCAAGGTGCCTGAAGAACTCAATGTCGATATGGCGTACAAGATTGGCAGGGCCTATGTGCAGGAATTCGGAACCCGGAAAGTGGTTATCGGGCACGATATCCGGCTTAGTTCAAAAGAGTTGGCGGAATCCCTGTCCCGTGGCTTGCGTGATGGTGGGGCCGACGTTCTGCATCTTGGCCTCTGTGGCACCGAGGAGATATATCATGGTGCCTTCAGCATGGTTGATGAAGGTGTTGACGGCGGCATAATCGTGACGGCCAGTCATAATCCTGCAAACTATAACGGAATGAAGTTTGTGGTGAAGGGGGCGAGACCCGTCTCGGGTGATTCCGGGCTCAATAAGATAGGCGAGATGGTCGCGGATGGCACCTTCCCGGAACCTGTGCCACAGCCCGGTGCGGAACAAAAGCTCGAAGACAAAACGCGATATGTCGAGCATCTTCTCGGTTATATCGATGTCCAGAGCCTGCAACCCATGAAGCTGGTGGTCAACAGCGGCAACGGGTGCGCCGGGGGGATAGTCGATCTGCTGGCGAAGAAGCTGCCGTTTGAGTTTGTGCGCCTCAACCATGAACCGGATGGCACCTTCCCGAGGGGGGTTCCTAACCCGTTGCTTCCTGAAAAAAGACAGGAGACCGCCGATGCGGTGCGTAGCCACGGAGCGGATCTTGGTATCGCCTGGGATGGTGATTTCGATCGTTGTTTTTTCTGGGATGAGAATGGTCAGTTTATCGAAGGGTATTATCTGGTGGCTCTGTTGGCCATGGAGATGCTCGAAAAGGAGCCGGGCGGCAAGATTCTCTATGATCCCCGCCTGACCTGGAATACTGAAGAACTGGTACAAAAAGTCGGTGGCCGGCCTGTAATTACCAAGACAGGTCACGCCTTTATCAAGGAGCGGATGCGTAAGGAGCAGTCTATTTATGGTGGTGAGATGTCCGCCCATCATTATTTCAGGGACTTTGGATTTTGTGATTCGGGTATGATACCCTGGCTGCTGGTCTGTTCCCTGCTCAGCAGAAAAGGGAAGAAGCTCTCTGAGCTCGTAACAGAGATGATGGATTCCTATCCCGTGTCTGGTGAGATTAACTCCACTGTTGATGACCCGGACAGGGTTATAGCCGAAATTGAGGAAAAATACGGTGACGGCGAAAAGAGTTATATTGATGGGTTATCGGTTGCCTTTCCTGATTATCGTTTTAATATCCGTAAGTCCAATACGGAACCATTGCTTCGGTTGAATGTGGAAACCAGGGGCGATAAGGGGCTGCTCCGGCAGAAGACAGAAGAACTGCTGGCTATTATTAGGAAATCCTGAAACTACGAGACCGACATGGCAAAAATACAACCTGTAATACTCGCCGGGGGGACCGGCTCCAGACTGTGGCCGCTTTCCCGTGAACTGTACCCAAAGCAGCTGTTGAAACTTACTGATGATACCTCGCTGTTGCAGACAACGATGTTGCGGGTTCTCGCCCTGCCTGATGTGCTGCCGCCCCTGATTGTAGTAGGAGAAGAGCACCGTTTTATTACCAAGACCCAGCTGGATGAGCTGCATACCGGAGTCGATTATTCTATCCTTCTTGAGGCCGAAGGTCGTAATACGGCCCCTGCAATTTGCGGTGCCGTTGAATTTTGCACGACCAGGAGCGATGATGACGTTGTGCTTCTGGTATTGCCCGCCGATCACCTTATACGTAAAGCCGAGGCGTTTGAGGAAGTGGTTATAAAAGCAGCGGAGCTGGCAGGGAAGGGGCAAATAGTCACTTTCGGCATAGAGCCGACCCACCCTGAAACCGGATATGGCTATATTGAAAAAGGGGTTGGCGATGCGGTTGCCTCTTTTAAGGAAAAGCCGAATCTGGCAGTGGCCCAGGAGTATCTGGATAAGGGCAACTACTACTGGAACAGCGGTATGTTTGCATTTTCTGCCAAAACCTTCCGGGAAGAGATGGTGCAGTATGGTGGTGAGATCCTCTCCTGCATGGAGCGAGCCGTGGCCGAAGGCGTTGAGGATGGTAATTTCTTTCGCTTTGCCCCGGAATTGATGGGTAAGTGCCCTAGTGATTCCATCGATTACGTGTTGATGGAGAAGACCACCAGCGCAGCAGTGGTGGCTGCCGATCTCGGGTGGAGCGATATTGGTTCCTGGCAGGCACTCTGGCAGGTATTGGATAAGGATGAGCAGGGTAACGTCTGTCAGGGTGATGTCTTTCTTGAAGGGACATCAAATTGCCTGGTAAGGTCCGAAGATATGCTGGTAGCAGCAGTCGGTATGGAAGATACGCTCATTGTCGAGACCGGCGATGCGGTCATGGTCGCGCCACTATCCCGATCCCAGGATGTGAAAAAGGTGGTGACCTATCTGAAAAAAGAGAAGCGGAAAGAGTTCAGCTGCCACCGGACGGTTCATCGCCCATGGGGAAGCTATACTGTTCTCGAGGAGCAGGAGCGATACCAGATGAAAAGGATCAACGTGCATCCCGGAGCCAAGCTCTCATTGCAGATGCACCATCACCGGTATGAGCACTGGGTTGTGGTGACCGGAACCGCTCGAGTGACAAACGGCGAGGATATCCTGCTGCTTCACGAAAACGAATCGACCTACATCCCGGCCGGGACAGTGCACAGACTGGAGAACCCCGGCGTTATTGCCCTGGAGCTGATTGAAGTGCAGATTGGCCCCTATCTGGGCGAGGATGATATCGTGCGGTTTGACGATGAATACGGGCGGGGCGAATAAAAGAGAGAGTGAGGGGAAAGGTAAATTCCCCTCAACCGTTATTGAGAGTCCATCTGTTTTTTGCGGATATTGAAAGCTTCTACGTAAAGAGCAAGGATTCTTCCTGACTCCTTGTCGATTGGGTCAAAGGTGACGCCTGATACGTATCGGCCTCTTTTGAGTGTGCAGTGAACCACCTTGCCGGTCAGGTCGACCAGCTCATTGGCAAGGCCGATAGTCAGCTGGAGCTTGACTCCTGGAGGCAGGGCATGGGTCGTTTCGAGCTTTAAACCGTGGTCGCTTACATCCAGGGTACGCCCCATAGAGTAAACTCCTGTCTTTCCTTCCTGGTCAATGACCAAATAGTCAATCAGGTGTACTGCATCGTGTCGAATGTAGTCTCTCTTGTTTGTCATGTAAGTCTTCTGGAAGATTGTTTATTCATGCCGCCTGACATCAGGGGCACCTGGGGTCAGGCTTAAGCCTGCCCCCTCTCCTGCCCCCTTTCACCGGTATGCTCAGGATACATCTTCGCAATTGCCTTCTCTTCGGCTGCGACGATGCCGCGCTCTGTTATTAAACCGGTCACCAGTCGTGCGGGGGTAACGTCAAAACTAAAATTTGCGGCCCTGGTGTTCGGGGCGGTGAGCGTAACGGTCTGCTTTTTGCCGTTTACGTCAACACCCGAAATTTCTGTTAATTCATTCCCTTCTCTTATTTCTATCGGAATATCGTGGCCATTGTCAAGGTCCCAATCAAAAGTAGATGATGGTAAGGCCACGAAAAATGGAATATTGTTATCAAATGCTGCAAGAGCCTTAAGGTAGGTGCCTATCTTATTGGCAACGTCCCCGGTTCGGGTCGTGCGGTCCGTGCCCACCAGAACGAGGTCGACCATGCCGTTTTGCATTATGTGTCCGCCGGTATTGTCTGTAATGAGGGTGTTGGCAATGCCCTCCTGCTGCAGTTCCCAGGCGGTGAGTCGTGATCCCTGGTTCCAGGGGCGGGTTTCGTCCACCCACACATGAACATCGATACCGGCATCCCGTGCTGCATAAATTGGTGCCGTTGCACTGCCATAGTCTACAAAGGCGAGCCAGCCTGCATTGCAGTGGGTAAGGATGTTGACCGGCTCACCGTTCTTCTTTTTGCTGATATCTCTGATTATTTCGAGCCCATGCTGCCCTAGCCGTCGACAGAATTCCGCATCCTCTTCAGCTATTTGACAGGCTGTTTCAAAAGCGATTCGCCTTCTCTCTGCGACAGTATCAGCCTGTTGTACCTCGAGTAGAACCCGGTCCACTGCCCACTTAAGGTTTCTCGCTGTTGGTCGGCTGTTGTTTAATTTCTCGCCTGCCTCCTCAAGAAAGTCCATAAGGCGGTGCTGGGGTGCAGTTGCTGCGGCAATATGCATTCCGAAGCCTGCGGTGGCCCCGATCAGTCCGGCCCCGCGCACATGCATATCTTTTATGGCGGTAACGACCTGGTCGACGTCCGTCAGCTTTTCTATGATGAACTCGAAAGGAAGCAGTCTTTGATCGATAATATTTACGATGCCTGGTTTATCGCGATCCGGCCAGATTGTGCGGTAACTTGTTCCGTTTATTTTCATGACAGATGTTTTTTGTGAAATGTTTTTAGTAAGGGAATCGTAGGGTTGGTTCCTTTCAGCAGGATACCGCCTGAGGGCAGAAATGTAAACGGAATCCGATGAAGGAGTTTTTCGTATCGATTTTACCATATAGAGTGGATGTCATTTTACATGTATGTCTTGCTATGAGTCAAATATGACGAAAATGTCAAATTTACATTTTGTAAAACATATCCAAATATACTCATAACTGCTTAATAAAACTTTTTAAAAAAGGGTGTCGCTTCGTTTGAAATGTGTTGGTTAGTTGAAAAACACTATTGAAAACAGGTTCAAATATGTTAGTTTGAGACAAGATAAAACATAAAACATTACAAAGATGTTAAATAAAGTAAGGATCAGGATTATTGATCTTTCCCGTGTGGGGAAAAAATCAGAGGAGAGTGAAATGAACAGTGCGGATACAGCTTTTATTCTGGCGGCAGCAGGTCTGGTGATGCTTATGACACCGGGCCTGGCTCTTTTTTATGGAGGTATGGTGAGAGGGAAGAATGTACTTGGGACAATCATGCAGTCGTTGTTTCTGATCTCGCTCATCTCGTTGGAGTGGGTGTATGTTGGCTACTCTATGTCTTTCGGGCCTGATATCGGTGGCTTTGTCGGTAACCTCTCCTGGTTCGCATTAAACGGGGTGACCAATGCGCCGAGTCCTGATTACGCGACGACTATTCCCCAGACGGTATTTATGATTTACCAATGTATGTTTGCAGTCATTACACCTGCTCTTATTACCGGAGCGTTTGCGGAAAGGGTGAAGTTTGTGCCGTTTTTGATTTTTTCTGTGCTCTGGGCGATCCTGGTCTATAATCCGGTTTGTCATTGGGTCTGGGGTAAGGGCGGTTGGCTCGGAAATCTCGGAGTGCTTGACTTTGCAGGTGGCCTTGTGGTGCATGCGACATGTGGCATGGGTGCTCTTGCCGGGGTGTTCGTGATCGGGAATCGCAGGGGGTATGGGCGAACAAGTTTTATGCCGCATAATCTGCCGATGACCATGATGGGTACAGGCTTGCTATGGTTTGGTTGGTTTGGTTTCAATGGCGGATCGGCGCTGGCTGCAGATGAAGTTGCGGCAACGGCTTTTGTTGCGACCCATCTGGGTGGTATGGCCGGTATGTTCATGTGGGTGGTGATGGAGTGGTTTACGCAAGGCAAGGCCACGACACTCGGTGCTGCTTCCGGGGCTATTTCAGGTTTGGCGACTATAACGCCGACTGCCGGTTTTGTTGGTCCCAATGCGGCTATTCTGATCGGTTGTATTGCCGGTGTCTGCTGCTTTATGGCGGTTAACGCCAAGGCAAAGCTTAAGCTGGACGATTCTCTTGATGTTGTCGGTATTCATGGTGTGGGCGGTATCGTTGGTACGATCTGTCTTGGAATTTTTGCCTCGACCAAGGTGAACCCCGGTGGTGTGGACGGTTTGCTCTACGGCAGTGGGGCGCAGCTTGTGAAGCAGTTGATCGGTGTTGTGACTGTCAGTGGATACGCTTTTGTGATCAGTTGGGTGCTCTTTAAGGTTATTCATTCAACGATGGGGCTCAGGTTGGAAGAGGATGCTGAGGTGCAGGGTATGGATGCGACCGAGCATTCGGAAACTGCCTATAATAATTAAGTGCATTCCTGCGAAGTCCGGGGGGCTGGGGTCAGGCTTAAGCCTGACCCCTTCCTGTCTGCCCGGGCTTCTTTGTTCAACTTGTTGTGATCAGCAGGGAAATGGGCTACTATATTTACTCTCCGGGGTTGTGAGAGTTGTTTTCCCGGAGCTCTGTCCTGAGTAATCTGTTGTTTTGTGAATTTTACCAAGTAGAGGAATGTTATGAAAAAGATAGAGGCTATCATTAAACCGTTTAAGCTCGATGATGTAAAAGATGGGTTGAATGAGATCGGTATTAAGGGGATGACTATTTCCGAAGTGAAAGGATATGGGCGCCAGAAGGGGCACACCGAAATATATAGGGGTGCGGAGTATGTCGTGGATTTTATCCCGAAGGTTAAGTTGGAGATTGTGGTTCCTGCTGATCAGGTTGATCAGGTTGTAAATACGATTCGTGAAGCGGCAAACACCAACAAGATTGGTGATGGGAAAATTTTTGTGTCACCTGTTGAGAGGGTTATGCGCGTCAGAACCGGTGAAGAAGGTCAGGATGCGGTGTAATTGATGAGTATTCAGCTTCGTGCAGATCGGGAGGCGCTGGAAGAACTCTGGAAAGAGGGGGTTGTTGGCCGTGAGCTTTTGGAGAGGCATAGTCAACTGGTCGATGATTTTATTGTTGATTGCTTCAAGGAGGTAGGGCAGGACGGTGTCGACGGAAGTGTCGCGCTGCTGGCACTTGGCGGCTATGGTCGCCGGGAGTTGTTTCCCTATTCCGATATCGATCTGATGATTCTTTATCGGCCCGAGATTGAAGCACAGGTCGGCGGTGTTGCCGATGCTGTCCTGTATCCCTTGTGGGATACTGGTCTGGAAGTGGGGCACGGGGTGAGAACAGTTGAGCGTTCCATGGTCCAGGCCGCCGAAGATTATTTTTTTCACGTGGCCATGCTTGACGCCCGGCTGATCTGCGGTTCTGTAGATCTGTTTGGCGAGTTGATGGCTGAGTTTAAGCAAAAGTTTGTTGCCGGTCAGCGGGAGTCTTTTGTCGAACAGATGAAAGAGCATCGCGATCGGCGGCGGGAGAGGTACGGCAGTCACAGTTTTCTGCTAGAGCCCCATATTAAGGAAGGTAAGGGCGGGATGCGGGATATCCAGTCCATGTTCTGGGTGGCCAAGGTTGTGTTCGGGCTGCAGGGGTTGGGTGATTTTTGCGATGCCGGCCTGATGATTGAAGACGAGCGCAGTGATTTTCTGGAGTCGTGGGATGCGCTGGTGCAGTTGAGAAACCGTCTTCACTATTTCAGTAAACGGAAAAACGATCAGCTCTATTTTGAGTTGCAGAGAGAGGTTGCCGAGGCTCTTGGCTATTCGGAGTCGGATGGGGTGCTTGGAGTTGAGCAGTATATGCGCGATACCTATTCCCATATGGAGAATATCGCCATCGCTACCGATCTGTTTTTTGACCATGTTGATGAAGTACTGGGTCTTGCGGTTGGCAGTGTGGGGGGTGTCTCCGACCGTGAGGTGGAAAAAGGGATAGAAATACGCAGGGGCAGGGTGCACCTGACTGCCATGGGGCAGCAGATTGCCTCAAAGCCTCAATTGTTAATGCGTGTTTTCCTGGTTTCGGCCCGCTATGGGGTTCCTCTGCATCATCGTACCAGGAAGTTGATTTCGAAGTCGCTTGATAAGGTGAGCAGT
The DNA here is from genome assembly GCF_010646885.2 of Desulfopila sp. IMCC35008. GTDB lineage: Bacteria > Desulfobacterota > Desulfobulbia > Desulfobulbales > Desulfocapsaceae > Desulfopila. The sequence continues at coordinate 189,916 of NZ_CP050700.1, forward strand.
AAGATGATGTCGTCGCCCAGGATGTCCAAGGCACTTGCGTCCATCCTGATAGGTGCCGAGGATGTGTTCTCGGTGCTCGAGGTGATGCTTGAAGTCGGGCTGTTGTCTACATACATACCGGAGTTTGGTCGTATAGATACCCTGGCTCAGCATGACGTGTATCATATTTATACGGTGGACCGTCACTCCTTGCAGGCTGTGGCAGAGTTGCGACTGGCGGTTGAGCAGGAGCCGCAGATTTACGAGCTGGTGGAGATGAAGGAGATGCTTTTTATGGCTGCTCTCCTTCATGATGTCGGTAAGGGTTCGGGGCGCGATCATTCTGAAGAAGGTGCCGAGCTGGCTGTTCGAATCGGTCAGCGCATGTCATTCTCGGAGCGAGAGGTCGAGTGTCTGTCGTTTCTGGTCCGTTATCACCTCTTTGTGCCGGAAAATGCCTTGCGACGCGATCTCAACGATACTGCCTTTATTCAACGCTGCGCTGAAACGATTGGTGATGTTGAGCGTCTCTCTATGTTGTACCTGCTGAGTGTCGCGGACTCGCGTGCCACCGGGCCATCTGCCTGGAGCGATTGGAAGGCTGCCCTTATGCAGGAGTTCTATTTCAAGGTTCGATCGACCATGGAGTCTGCAGTTCAGAGTGCGGATGAAGTGGTTCCCGGTGATCACGAGGAGCAGGGGGCGGACTGGTTACGGAGGCAGGTTGCCGAACTTGTCGCCGGAGAAGAGGGGCTTATTGACCTGGCCAAGCTGCCTCGTGACTATGTGCTCAGTTTTCCGCCTGAGATCGTGGCGCACCATGTGAGGATTCATCGCGATAACTATCGGCTGCTTCGGCAGCGTTCGCTCATTGGTGCAGCGGGTGGCGAAGAGTCATGGCCTCTTTTGATCATGTCCTCAGACAGGCCAGGGTTGCTGGCCAAAATCTGTGGTGTGCTTTCACTTCATAATCTCGATGTGGTGAAGGCTCAGATCTTTACCTGGGACGATGATACCGTTGTCGATGTGCTCAATGTTCGTCCGACCGATGGACTCAGTTTTGCCGAAAAAGACTGGCATGCTCTGAACAAGGATCTTGATCTTGCCATAGCGCACCGGCTGGGATTGGGACATCGTCTGTATCAGAAGCTTTCGCCGATGATGAGTAAGAGAGGCGAGATGGTGAGCAAGGTTGAGCCGCGGGTGGTAATTGATAATGAGAGTTCAGACCTGTTTTCGGTTATCGAAGTGTACAGTGTCGATATGCCGGGGATGCTCTATCACATTACCCAGTCGCTTGCTGATTTCGGCATGAACATTCATAAGGCATATATTGCAACCGAGGTTGAGCAGCTCATTGATATTTTTTACGTGCAGGACTCCTCTGGTCACAAAATTGTTGATGAGGGATTTCGGCAGGAAATTATCTCCGGACTCCTGTATTCACTAGGGCAAACAGCGAAATAGAGGGTGCCGATCTGGTGTGGGCGGCTTTTTTTTGGCGCAAAAAAATCACAATTGTGTAATAAAAAATCATTTTGCTGTTGCAATGCTTGTCAGAAATGTTATTTTGTCACCATCGATCAAGTGAGCGAGTGATGAGTAGTATAGAAACGAAAAATAGAACAAAAGGAGATACCTGAAAATGACCAGGGAAGAAATTTTACAAATCATCGAGGACGAGAATATCCAGTATTTCCGTCTGCAGTTTGTCGATATTCTAGGTTTTATGAAAAACGTTGCTATCCCGAAGAGCCAGATAGGAAAAGCTCTTGATGGTGATATGATGTTTGACGGCTCTTCCATTGATGGTTTTGTCCGCATCAACGAGTCCGACATGTACCTCAAGCCGGATTATGATACTTTTACTGTTCTTCCATGGAGGAACAAAGACGGTGTAGCCGCTGCACGTATTATCTGTGACGTGTATAAGTCAGACGGTACTCCTTTTGAGGGTTGCCCCCGTGTAAACCTCAAGCGTGTCCTGGCAGAAGCAAAAGAACTCGGGTACACCATGAACGTTGGTACCGAGGCTGAATTCTTCCTGTTCGAGCGGGATGAGGACGGATTGCCGACCACCATCACTAACGATGTTGCCGGTTATTTCTCCCTGGATCCAGAAGATATGGCCAATGATTGCCGTCGTGAGATTATCGAGACACTTGAAGCAATGGGTTTTGAGATTGAGGCGTCTCATCATGAGGTTGCCGAAGGTCAGCACGAGATTAACTTCAAGTACGCTGATGCCCTGGCCGCTGCAGATAACACTGTAACCTTTAAGTGGGTTGTAAAGTCAATTGCTTCCAAATACGGTCTGCATGCGACGTTTATGCCGAAGCCGATTTTTGGTATTAATGGTTCCGGTATGCACACCAACCAGTCTCTTTTCAATCTGGACGGCACCAATGCCTTCTTTGATGAGAGTGATGGGCTGCAGTTGTCCAAGATCGCCTATTCCTATATCGCAGGCCTGTTGAAGAACGCCCGTGGTTTTGCCGCTATTACCAACCCGCTGGTTAACTCTTACAAGCGCCTTGTGCCCGGTTATGAGGCTCCTGTTTATGCCGCCTGGTCTGCATCAAACCGTTCTGCCCTGATTCGTATTCCGGCAGCACGTGGACTTTCCACCCGTACCGAGCTCCGTTGCCCGGATCCAACCTGTAACCCGTACCTTGCCCTGGCCATGATGCTTAATTCCGGTCTTGACGGAGTAAAGAGCGACATGACTCCTCCGGATGAGGTCAAGAAAGACATCTTCGAGATGAGCGCTGCTGATATGGATGCAGAAGGCATTAAGGTTATGCCTGCGAACCTGAAAGAGGCTCTTGAGGAATTGGCTGAGAATCCAATTGCCAAGGAGACTCTTGGACCGCACATCTTTGAAAAGTATCTTGAGGCAAAGGGTGCAGAATGGGATAGTTTCCGCACCGCAGTAACCGAGTGGGAACTCGAAGCGTACCTGACCATTTACTAGTCTGCCACTCCTGCAACAGTACTGCCTTCTGCTGTTGTTTTGCGCCCCGCATATCCAGAGTCTTGGATATGCGGGTTTTTTTGTTTCCAAGGCATGTACGGTGGCAACTCCCATGGCGGGGACGCCGGATGGGGGTCAGGCTTAAGCCTGACCCCGGTGTGGAATTGATTACCCTCATAAAGTAGTTACCTTGAATTTATTGGATGGAGCCGGTAAAAGAGGTGAAGATGAATGGGGTCTGGCATCAGCTGGACCCTGGTGTGATGATAAAAGTGGCGAAGCTGAAAACGGAGCTTTGATGGCACGCAGAAAAACAAAAGAGAGTGAAAAGATAATGGGTAATATCCTGCCGGGTCTGGTGCGGGATAGGGGGTGGGAGACCCAGCTCGATCTTCATTCCATATTTCCTGTTTGGCACAGGGTTGTGCAGGGCGATGCAGGAAAATATGCTGTACCACTTAAGATTGTTAAAGGAACTCTCTGGCTTGAGGTGGAGAATTCTGCCTGGCTGCAGCAGTTCCAGTTCCAGAAGATCTCATTACTTGATTCAGTCAATGCTTTTCTAAAAAAATCAAGTATCCGGGATATTCGCTTTGTATTGCCTAGCGGTAAGGAAAAAGAAAGTACCTCAGTCGAGAAGGTCCGCTTCAAGGCTCCTGCCAGGGACGAGTTGAAAAAATTTGAGGAGCAGGTGGCATTTATCGAAGATAAGGAGATACGGGAATCGCTTGTTCAACTCTGGTATCTTTCCAAGGCATGTGTGCGGCAGAAAAAATAACTTGACCCGGATGGTGCACGGGGTATGTTCTCCATTTGCGTTAAGTGGTTGTTTTTGACTGTATTTTAAACATATGTTCACCTGATAGGTCCCGTTCGGGATCACTTTACAAATATTATGCTATACAACACCATAATAGAGGCGATAGGTAATACTCCCCTTGTCCGCATAAACAGGATACCGGTCAAGGCAGCCGTGGAGATATACGGGAAAATTGAGTCGTGTAATCCCGGTGGTTCGGTCAAGGAGCGAATATCTCTGTCGATGATTGAGGCGGGGGAAAAGAGTGGCGAGTTGACAAAAGATAAAATTGTCCTCGAAGCTACCAGTGGTAATACCGGTATAGGTCTTGCCATGGTCTGTGCCGCCAAGGGGTATCGTTGCCTGTTGGTTATGCCTGAGTCCGCTTCCATCGAGCGACGCAAGATCATGCAGGCATATGGCGCTGAGATTCTCCTGACCCCTGCTAAACGTCAGACAGATGGAGCCATTGAAAAAGGGTATGCGTTGGCGCGGGAGTATCCCGAGAGGTACTTCCTGACAGATCAGTATAATAATGATGCCAACTGGATGGCCCACTATAGAGCCACAGCGCCTGAGATCTGGGAGCAGACCGCCGGTAAGGTCACACACGTGGTGGCCACGCTGGGAACGTCCGGGACGATTATGGGGCTTTGCAAGTGGTTCCAGGAGTTCCAGCCACATGTCAAGATCCTGGCCGTTGAGCCTAACAGGGATCATAAAATCCAGGGGCTGAAAAATATGAAGGCCTCTTATAAACCAGGGATTTTTGACAAAAATGTTCCCTCTGCAATCCTGCCCATTGAGGATGAGGATGCTTTCCGCATGGTTCGTACACTGGCTGGCAAAGAAGGGTTGCTGGTGGGTATGAGCAGTGGGGCGGCCATGTCGGCAGCCGTCGATTACGCCAAGAATCTGGATGAAGGCTTTATTGTCGTTATCCTGCCGGATGGTGGGGAAAGGTATTTGAGTACACCGCTCTTTACGCCCCCGGAGAAGAAAGAGGGAGCAGATTCAAGGTTAAGGATCTTTAATACCTTGACAAAGAAAAAGGAGATCTTCACTCCTTTGACTAAAGACCGGGTGACCATGTACAGCTGTGGGCCCACTGCGTATGAGCCTGCAAATCTGTTGTTATGCAGGAGGTTCATTTTTTCGGATCTGATAACCAGGTATTTAAAGAAAAAGGACATGAAGGTGGAAGCCTACATGAACTTTACTGACCTGGATGATAATACAATTGCCGGTGCTGATAAAGAGGGTGTAGACCTTACGGAATTTACCCAGAAATATATCGATGATTTCATGGAGGATATTGATGCCCTCGGGGTGGCACGGGCGGTAGGTTATCCCAGGGCTTCCGAACATGTGGGGGATATGATTGAGATCACCCATGAACTGATTCATAAGGGGTGCGCCTATGAAAAAGATGGTTCGATCTATTTCGATATATCCAAGTACCCGAAATACGGGACATTGTCTGGAATTGATTTGGGTAAGATTCAGCTTGGCAAAACAGTAGATCTCGATAATTACGAGAAGGACAATCCAAGGGATTTTACCTTGCTCAAACGCTCGACCCTGGCTGAATTGAAGAAGGGGATTTTCTTCGAGACAGACTGGGGTAATGTCCGCCCTAGCTGGCATGTTGAGTGTTCGGCCATGGTCTATAAAAATATTGGTGAAACCCTGGATATTCATACCTCGAGCAGAAATCTTATTTTCCCTCATCATGAAAATGAGATTGCTATTTCAGAGTCCCTGACCGGTAAACCACTGGCAAAATACTGGATGCACTGCGAGATGGTGCTGGTAGACGGCCGAAAAATGTCGGACGAAAACGGCAATGTAGTGACCCTGCGCGATGCCTTGGAGAAGGGGTTCACGGCTCGTGAAGTTCGGTTTATGCTGTTGAGTGTCCATTATCGTAAGCCCATTGAGTTCTCCTTTAAACGGCTGGAGAGTGTGCGCACGGCACTGCGACGTATTGATGAATTCACCTGCAAACTGATGTGTCTCCCTCCTGGCAGACCACATCCGGAGGTGGCGGCCTTTGTCTCCACCATGGAAGAGAACTTTTGTGCAGCACTCGATGATGACCTGAACGTTTCGAAGGCCATGGGCGCGGTTTATAACTTTATCAAACAGGCCAACCCGATTTTGCAGGTAAATAACCTTGATAAAGACCAGAAGGAATATATCCTTGAGAGTCTCAGAAAACTCGATGAAGTTCTGAATATATTCCGCCTTGAAGGGTGCCCCTTGGCACCTGAGGTTAACGCCCTTATCCAGAAGAGGGAAGAGGCACGCCTGAATAAGGACTGGCGGGCCGCTGACGAGGCCCGTGAAGAACTCCTTCGCCAGGGATTCACTATTATCGACACCGAAAATGGTCCGGTCTGGAAAAGAATTCGGGGTGGAGAATAGCGACCCCCAAGAAGAAGTTGCATTTTATACGCGTTTGGGTATATTTGCACTCCGTGCCTGTGGTATGATTGCTCCAACGGCAAACAACACCGGTTCACATTTCAACAAATAAGCGCTCGTAGCTCAGCTGGATAGAGCAACGGACTTCTAATCCGTAGGTCGCAGGTTCGAATCCTGCCGGGCGTACCAATAAAAACAGCCACCTAGTCGTTTTGACTAGGTGGCTGTTTTCGTTTTCGAGGAGATTTGTCCCTCACCTGTCCCTCGGTTTTGTTTTCTATATTGACATTTTTGGGTTCTACGTCAAAGAAAAAGGATGATGTAGCGCGTCGTGAGGTTTGAAACCATTTTCTATAAGGTTTGAACCCCTTTTTCTGCACTATTTCTGTAGCCAAAACCCACTTCAAAAATCTATTCCCTGAGAGCTATTTATAACCCCTCAGACAACTTCTGATTTTCTCTCTTTCCTTCTGGTTGGTTCCAACGTAGTATCAGTCAACTTATTTTACCATGACTCTGAAGAACTCTTACAACAGGATTAAACATGGAACCAGCCACTTATTGGTTATTATTTATATCTGCAACCATTGCGATAAATATCACACCAGGTCCGGATATGATCTACATCCTTTCGAGGACGATAACGCAAGGACGAAAGATGGGGATTGCATCATCCTTGGGAGTTTGTAGCGGGTCTTTGGTCCATATTTTTGCTGCAGCGTTTGGCCTTTCAGCGATCCTTTCAACATCAGCCATGGCTTTTGCTATTGTTAAGTATATTGGTGCAGCGTATCTTGTTTATTTGGGGATACAGGCTTTAAGGTCTAAAGGAATTTCTTTTGATATTTCTGTAAAAAAACAACAGCAATCAACATTCTGGAAGGTCTTTAGGCAAGGGGTCTTGATCGATATCTTAAACCCAAAAGTTGCCATATTCTTTATGGCCTTCTTGCCACAATTTGTTCGTCCGGAACTGGGGCACTCAACGGCTCAGATTCTTATACTCGGTATTCTTGTGAATGTAGTCGGCTTAATAGTTGAGTCTATCCTCGTTTTAACTGCAGCCCAAACAACATCTTTTTTCCGTAACAACATTCATTTTTCTACCTTACTTGACCGTGTTTTAGGGTCAGTGCTTATTAGTCTCGGGATTCGACTAGCTTTAATCGAGAATGACGCAAATTAGAGTGCTCAAGCTGATTCGTAAGATTTTCTTTCCTCCTGATTTATTTCAGCGTAGTATCTTGCACACCATGATGAAAGAGATCGTATTGTTAACTGGATATGAAATAGAAAAATGATTGAGATTCATTCAGAAAGGTTATTGATCCGAGATCATTTACAATCAGATTTAGAATCCATGCATGCCTGGGTATCTGATCCAGAATTAATGAAATTTCTTGCCTGGAAAACATCTACCCTATCTGAAACCCAAAAACTTTTGGATGATGCAATAAGCGAGATCAATCTGCAAAGGAGAAAAAAGTACTTTTTTGCTGTTGTTCACAATGAATCCCATAAGATTATCGGTGATGTTGGATTTACGATTCTCTCAGGAAACAAATTTGGAGGTCTTGCCGATTCGGGCTTTTTCTTCCTTAAGGAATTTTGGGGGTCGGGATACGCTACAGAGGAGCTCATTGATCCCCATCAATTATTGAAGTGCCAGAACTGAATTGCTCTGACAGTGAAAAGGCTTATAAAAGACACAGGAATAATGTAAATTTACAGATTTACTTAAATGGTTAACCTTGCCATTTACAGCCTCTACCTTTTAGATACCGTTCGTCCCTGCAGACTAAAGTAAATCAGTCTTCCGGCTGAGCCTACGCTGTTGTGCCTAACTCCCTCAGAGGCGGCTTATAGGAGCAACCTTCAAATTATCTTAAGCCCTGCTGCGGTGGTAAAGACTTGTGATGGTGAGCGTTAAGAAAAGGTCTTGCAGGGCGATACCACAATTTAGGTGGCATCAGAATACATAAATCCTCAGCCCATAATAGATATTTTTTTCACTGGAACAATTTCTCAATCTTTATGAGCAGTTCAATAAAAAAAGTCAGAGTCGCTACAATCCTTGATTCATATTGTGAGGGATATAATGCCTTCCCTGGCTTCCCCGATACAACTGTTTGCCCAGTAACTTAAGGTGACGCAGCATCACTCTTCCTTAGCAACTTATCTTTCTGCAACAGAACAATACGGCAACCACCCAGAAGGAGTAGCCCTCCAGTCAACTGAAGTAGTGTTATGCGCTCTCCAAAAAGCAGAAATGAAAAAATTCCTGTGAAAAAAGGTACAAGAAGCTGAACAGAAGATGCAGTTATAACGCCAAGATAGGGAAGTAAGTAATAGTAGAGCCCCTGTCCGCCAGCAATGCCAAGCAGACCGGAACCTATCAGGATAGACCATTTAATAATACTGGGATTCCCAGTTATGTGCGAACCGGAAAATAATAATGGTGGTGTAAGGAATATGGATACCAGGGTAAAAACTATAGTGACCGTAAACAGGGGCGTCAGTTTGGTACCTATCCATTTTTTAACCGTCAATCCCACAAATGACCAGGAGAGAGCTCCACCCAGTGCGAGTAAAATTCCTGTATTCAATATAACCGAAAAGCCGTGATTCTGGAAAATGATGACCAGAGCTGCACCAATAAGCGCGACAAGTATACCTACTGCGGTTCCTGGTTGCTTTATCAACTGTCGCTCTGTTTTGAAAAAAAGTACGCCCAAGATAACCGAGAAAATGACCTGTGATTGATAGAGAAGTATGCCGAAACCAGGGGGAATAAGGAAAAAACACCAGGTAAATAATAACTGAAACATTATGGTGCAAAATGCTGTCACTGACAATCTTCTCAGAAAGTAACCTCTTGTTTTCATAAATACATACAGGTTGTTACGCAATGATTTTCCTGTCAGTAGAAAAAGCCACAAAGCAGTTGTTGAAATGACATATCGCAACCAGATCTGAAAAATCAGTGAGAAATCGTTTTTTATCCAGGCAATGGAAATGGGCGTCAGGGCCCAGAACAGCAGCATGGCTGTGATAGGGAGCAGGGTGAGATGGCTTGCTTTGTTCATTACTAGCTAATTGAAAAAAATCCAAGGGAAGTGGTGTGTCGTGATGACATGAGAGCAAAAAAAGAAAAAGAGATTAACTCCTCTTCATTATATTTTCCTAACAGCTTTATTGCCTTACCTCCCCCCCAGGAAATTCGCCATAAATAACAAGAAGTCCGGCAAGTATTATGAAATTAAAATACGAACCAATGAAACGTATCCCGTTTATCGGGGTTAGACTAATAACTTTGGATTCTGGCTCATGGTCCGACCATACATACTATTGTATCGAAAGACCTCATACGACGTTCGATCTAAGGGAATGAAATATGGTTTCAATTTGACCGGGATATTGCGATTCAAATTCATGGAGTTGCTGATTGATTGCTTCATAGCGTTCTAAGTCTTGCAGGTCATCTAATCTCTGATAATGACCAAGGCGTCTTCCTAGAGTGAAATTAAGCATGTCAGCTTCATTTAGAGCTAAATAACGATCCATGATGGCCAGTAGCTTTGGTTTATCATAGGGTAACTGGCCTCGGGCCTCTGTCAGTAGGTCAACCGCATGATGATTTACGTAATCACTTGAAATGCCGTTTAGTTTTTCAATCAACATTCGCTGTTCTTCAATTATATTTTTTTCTGTCTGCAGTTCAAACGTGCCATTTATGAGCTTTTGTTCTAGGCCCGATCCCGGTTTAACCCCAATTGTTAATACACGAATATGATCGGGATCGATCTTATTTAATACTTCGGCTGTTGCAGTTGCATGTTCTTCCCAATGTTCCTGTCCTCCAAGGCCCAGTATAATGAACTCTGAAAGTACCATCCCGGCTCCTTTTGCTGCCTGTGCTGAGGTAACAATATTAGAAGCGCTGGTGCCTTTACGAATATTTTTGAGCACAATATCTGAACCGGACTCCATGCCACAATAGAGCTTGTTTAGGCCTGCATGGCAAAGTTCCTGGAGTTCCTGTTTGCTCTTTCTGATCAGGCTCTGCGCGCGGCCATAACTACTGATCCTTTGTAGATTTGGAAAGTGCTGTTTGAGATATTCTAATACAACAAGCAAATCAGAAGTTTTCATAGCAAAACTGTCACCATCCTGCAGGAAACAAGTGGTGAAGGGATGCTGGTTAAAATAATTGGCAGCTTTTTCAATATCAGCCTTAATTTCTTCAACTGAGCGAATAGAGAATTTGGTGTCCTGGTAGTTTACACAGAATTCACACTTGTTCCATGGACATCCACGGGTTGTTCTAATGAGTAAACTGTCTGCTTCATCGACAGGACGGATGGGGCCGAGTTCATGTGGGTGTATCATTTGTTATTTATCTTTTTGCCTTTCGGAAACTATTTCTGTTAGCCATAGAAATATCTTCGATATTCTCAGCATAAGTTTCTTTACTTCGGCCAATGTGTTTTTCGAGAACAATTGTAGCGGTCTCAAGGTTTTTTTGATCGATAGCGTCTACAAATTCCCGGTGTTCTTGGAAAGACAACTGAGTGTGCTGAGGCAGGGAAGACAGGTGGGTTCGAAGGGCGGCAATTTTCCCACCTATAAGTGAATACGCGTCAGTTATAAACTGATTGTCGCAGTGCTTAAACAGTTGTTCATGGAACTCAGTATCCAGGCGCAAATAATTTGGGATATCCTCCGCTTGTTGAGCCGTCGCCATTTTATCAACGACTGTTTGTAAGGCTTTAGTGAATTCTTCCCTGTTGTGATGATAGGCCAACTTAAAAGCAGCCATTTCAAGAATTAAACGTAACTCGCACATCTTGATCACTTCCATTGCGCTTAAAGTGAAAACAAAGGTTCCGGACTGAGGAACGACAGTCACCAAGCCTTCAATTCGAAGCTGTTTGAGAGCTTCCCTCACCGGAGTTTTACTGGTGCCAATTGAGGCAGCGAGCTGAATCTCCGAAAGGGGTTCTCCCAACCTGAATTGCCCTGTGACAATTGCTTCGCGCAATCCTTCTACAGCCATCTCTGTCAATGATTTCGAACGTCTAAGTTGTTTCATGATTAGGTCCTTCATATTTGAATATTTCGATCCACTATACCATTGATTATTTCTCTTGCAATATAAATTGGCATCTGATATCTTAGATTCCAGTAAAGATAAACCATGAATGGTTGTTTTCAGGATTGGCGTAGGTAGCGTGAGACCTAGTTGCTGCTAATCAGTTATGGCCCAGTAAGTATCATTGTGACTGCCTCATCTACTAAAAATACAAAAGCTTCTTGAGTAATAGGAGAGCCCAGTATGGCAAAGTATAAGGTCTACATCAGTGATTTTGACTACCCTGACAATGAAGTAGAAAAAAGTGTGCTTGAACCAATTGGCGCTGAAGTTATCGGGCTGCAATGTAAGAGTGGCAAAGGGCTAGCAGAACAGGCTCACGACGCCGATGTCATCCTTCAGCAATATGCCAAAATTTACCGTGGAACTATTGAGAAACTAAAGCATTGCAAAGCCATTTGTCGGTACGGGATCGGAGTGGATATTGTCGACGTGAAAGCTGCCTATGAGCATGGCATGGTAGTAACTAATGTTATGGACTATTGCCTTGATGAGGTAGCCGATCACACTATCACTATGGGCTTTATGATGCTGAGGCGAATTCCCATGTGGGCCAACGCCACTCGCCAAGGGCAGTGGCACTGGAATTCCTCCGGTGGACGGTTATTACGCTTTCGCAACTTGACCTGGGGCTTGATCGGTTTTGGTCGCATTGCCCAAAATATCGCCCGTAAACTTCCCATCTTTGGGTTTAAAGTTGTCGTCTACGACCCCTACGTTTCCTCCAGCTATATGAATACCTATGGAGTAAAAAAAGTTTCGCTTGAGGAACTGACTACAAGCTCCGACCTGGTGAATGTGATGTGTCCTGCCAGTCCGGAGACACATCACCTCATTGATGAAGCAGCTTTGAAAGCGATGAAAAAGGATGCCGTTCTTATAAATTGTTCAAGGGGGCCTGTCGTTGACAACGCAGCCCTTTATCGTGCCCTTACTAAAGGATGGATCGCATCAGCTGGTCTGGATGACGTTGAAGAGGAACCGGCCAAACTGGACAACTGGTCTCCTGACGACAACCCTCTTTTTAGCCTGGACAACTGCGTAATCACACCGCACTCCGCATACGTTTCTGAGGACTCACTAAAAGAGTGTCGGCGCATTGCAGCAGAGAACGCCAAAGCCGTATTGTTGGGTGAGACTCCCCCTAATCTTGTTAAACCTTGAGAGAGAATCAGCTTATGTCAACTATTACCACTAAGCCTGGTGCAAAAGTGGCAGACCTCATCCACAGCGAAAAGCTCTTTGCTATTCTACGGGGTGTAAAAAGAGACCAGATTGTTGAAACGGCACGGGCCTTGAGCCGTGGCGGAGTGAAACTTCTGGAAGTTACCTTCAATCACGATAGCCCTGATGGGATTGAGGAAACCCTGGAGTGTTTGAAACGTATCGCGGAAGCACTTTCAAAAGAGATTTGCCTGGGTGCGGGGACGGTCCTCTCTTCTGAGCAGGTTCGACTTGCAGCAGATGCCGGAGCTCAATTCATCGTATCCCCTAACGTCGACCAAGATGTCATCCGTGCAACCAAAGACCTTGGCATGGTGTCTCTACCTGGCGCACTAACGCCAACAGAAATTGTTCAAGCTCATAACGCGGGCGCGGATATGGTCAAATTATTCCCTGGCGGCTCCCTTGGTCCGGACTATGTAAAAGCCATGGGCGGCCCCCTAAAAGGGATACCCTTGATCATCGTTGGGGGAGTGGACTTGAAGAACATTCCTCAGTTTTTTGCAGCAGGCGCAGTCGGGGTTGGCTTAGGGAGCAACCTTGTGAATAGTAAGGAGGCAAATGAGGGCAAATTTTCAGGAATCGAAGAAAAAGCCAAAGCCTTTGTTGAAAAAATTAAAACCTCCACGAATTAAACATTCATGAACTTTAAGGACCTTATTTAAAGCCCATTATCAAATATAAGAACTTCTAATTTAAGGAGATGTAAAGATGAGCAAAATTATTAATCCACGTCCGGAAATAAACGCTGAGATGATGGCAAAGTTTACTGCTATGAAAGACGTTCTCAGCATTTCATGCGTTATGACCGATGCTCAGGACCGGGATAACGTAATGCGAAGCGATATCAAATTTCGCACCGTCAACAAACCGTTTATCGGCCCCGCTTTGACAGTAAAGCTTACCGCCGGTGATATTGTTGACTGCCTGGATATTTTCGAGATTGCCCAACCGGGTGACGTGGTAGTGATCGACGCCTTTGGTGAGACAGAGACTTCTATATGGGGTGGCCTTATGTCAGGGCTTGCCACAACAGCCGGAATCGTCGGAGCAGTTGTCGATGGTTCGGTACGCGATACCGATGAATCAAAATTGATGGATTTTCCTATTGCCTCCAAGGTAGTCAGTCCCCGTGCAGCTCATTCTGCCTATTCGGGCCGGACTGAGCCTATTGAAATTAACGGTCCTATTTCCTGCGGTGGGGTTATTGTTCACCCGGGCGACCTGGTGGTGGCCGATGAAATCGGGGTAACCATCGTTCCCTCTAGTGATTTTGCAGAAGTATACGAAAAGGCCAAGGAACAGGCCGAAAAAGAAGAGGCGACAAGAAAAATGATTGCAGAGGGATGGAGCGTAAAGCAACTTTTAGAAAAATTCGGCCGAATTTAAACAGACCAATGTTTTTTTAGGTGGTGAGAACATGTTTATTGCAACGATAGATACGGGAACCACTAACACCCGAGTCAAACTCTGGCAGGAGGGGAAGGTGCTTACTTCCTCCCATGTCGGAGTCGGGGTGCGGGACACTGGTATTACCGGCAGTAAAGACAAGCTCAAGAAGGGGGTCAAAGACGCCATAGACCTCGCTCTCAACAAGGCCAATATCACTCATCACGATGTTGAACTGTTTTTAGCGTCCGGGATGATTACATCCAATGTTGGGCTATTTGAAGTCCCCCATGTTTTCGCTCCAGCAGGTGTCACAGAGCTTGCAAAAAAGATGGTCAGTGCGACCATCCAGGAAGTAGTGGACCAACCCATCTGGTTCGTACCGGGGGTAAAAAACAACATTCAGGAAATCACAGTAGAAAACTGTGAAGCCATGGACATTATGCGTGGAGAAGAGGTCGAAACCATCGGTCTCCTTGATCATTTAAATGTCTCCGGACCTACCCTGCTTGTGCTCCCCGGCTCCCATTCCAAGTTCGTCCGTGTCGACCAAAACAGTCGAATTAGTGGATGCGTGACAACCTTGGCAGGAGAACTGCTTTCGGTTCTCACTACAGATACGATCCTGGCAAGTTCCCTTGAAAAGTCATTTGCCGAAACACTCGACCCGGAGATGGTTCTACAAGGTGCTGAATATTCAAGAAAATTTGGATTGACCCGGACCTGCTTTACGGTAAGGCTTCTGGATCTTTTCACCGACTCATCGCTCAATGGCAGAGCAAATTTTCTTGCCGGAGCTATTGTCGCAACCGATCTGTTGGCTGTTAAGAGTAGCAGTGTCATGGGCGATTGCCGGGAGCTGCCAGTTATCATAGGAGGAAGTAACATTATGGCCGGAATTATTGAGACTTTTTTGCACCAGGACGACTATTTCCATGGGGATCTCATAACCGTAAAGAGCGATATCATGAAAGACAAGGCAGGCTATGGAGCGATCTTAGCTGCGCGGTCACGCGGCCTCTGTACTTGATAAGGAACTGCCGAACCGAGTACAGGCCTGCAAGGTCTGAAGGAGTAGTTATGAAACAGATAATTATTTATGCAGCCGATGTTGCGGACAGGATCACCAAAATTGGTGTGGTTCTGCTATTGACCGCAATGGTAGCAATCATTACATGGGAGGTGATTTGCCGATACGTGTTGAAGATACCCATGGTTTGGGCTGAACAGTTGGCTAGTTATACCATGGTCTGGCTGGCCTTTCTGTCTGCAGCTATCGCTTTCCGACAGGGTGCCCATATCGGTATGACGATATTGTCTTCCCGATTTTCTGGTTGGCTCAAGAAGCTCGTTACGAATCTGTCGCATCTTTTAATTCTATTCTTTCTTGTTTTTCTGCTTTGGTGGGGCATCGTGCATACCTCAGATGTTAGAAGTCAGACGTCCCCGGTAGTCTTTAATATATCAATGATGTGGCCTTATCTGGCTATACCGTGTGGAGCTCTCCTGATGATTATTCAGGAACTCAAAGTCATCTTTGATGGTTATGAAACTGTTCAGGAAGATGCCGTTACTGAGTAACGGTTAAAAAAACTCAAATATAAGGAGCAAAAAATGAACCGACATTTATTAGTCACAGCTTTACTCTTCACATTTGTTTTAACTTTTGCGGCATCCGATATATTCGCAAAGAACAAAACGTACAAGATCGTTTTCAACGAACCATTCTCCCGACCCCATACTTTGGCAGAAGCGGCCAATCGTTTTAAGGAATTGGTAGAGGAGCGTTCCAAAGGCAACATCGAGGTCGATGTCCATTACGGGGGCGTTCTTGGTACAAGCAGGGAAGCTTTAGAAGCAGTCAAAATTGGTACACAGACAATGGTTGATGCTGCTACGGCCCCTATCGTCGCATACGAACCAGCCATGGGTGTTTTAAACCTTCCTTACCTCTTCTCCAGTCGGGACCAATGGTATGGAATCCTCGACGGGCCTTTGGGGAGTGACATGTTAGGCCGCCTGGAACCACACGGCTTCGTGGGACTTGCATACCTGGAAAACGGAATTCGACACGTAACCAACAACGTACGCCCAATTTATAAACCAGAAGACTTAAAAGGTATAAAGATCCGCTTAATGCAAAATCCGGTGTTTATTGCAACCTTCGAATCTTTCGGCTGCCTGACTACCGCGACTCCATGGTCAGAGCTCTATTCAGCACTTCAGCAGAACGTTGTGGAAGCCCAGGAAAACCCAGTTGCCAATATATACAATGGAAAACTCTACGAGGTGCAAAATTATCTCTCGTTTACCGGACATACCTATGATCCAAACATTTACTTCATCAACAAACGATTTTTTGACAAACTACCTGCCGAATACCAAAAACTGCTGCGAGAAGTGTCCGCTGAGGTAGCTGCCTGGCAGCGTTCAGAAGCAATTACAGCCGAGGTATCCCTTCTGGAAGAGTTGAAAAAAGATATGAAAATCAACGAGGTATCTGCCGAAGAAATTTCCCGGTTTCGGGAAAATGTTGCGGAGGTGTACAAGGACCAGGCTCGCACGATCGGAGAAGATGTTGTTGAGGAGTGGCTGAATGCAGTGAAATAGCGGTTCTGGAAATTCTAAGGATCGGGAGATTTTTCCCGGTCCCCTTTTAGAGGAGAAAGCAAGTGACACTCGCCATTATCCCAATTATATTTTTAGCACTCCTGCTACTGGGAGTTCCAATTGCCTTTGTTATCGGAATCACCTCTCTAGCAACCGTGATGATCCAGGGTACTATCCCCTTAAACGCCCTGCCTCAGTATATGTTTATAGGGCTGGATTCCTTTCCTCTTCTAGCTATTCCGTTCTTTATTTTGGCTGGGCTACTGATGAGCCGAACAGGAATCTCAGGACGCCTTATAGATTTCACAATGATCCTTTTCGGCCGTATGCCAGGTGCGCTCGCACAGGTAAACATAGGGACAAGCATCTTTTTTGCCGGCATTACGGGAGCCGCAGTTGCAGATACAGCAGCCGTGGGAACGGTTCTTATACCGGCTATGAAGAAAGAGGGATATCCGGCGGCGTACAGTGCTGCTGTTACTGCCGCATCCTCGTGTATAGGCCCAATCGTACCGCCCAGCATTATTCTGGTGGTCTACGGGATCGCAGCGAATGCCTCCATCGCCTCCCTGTTGATTGCGGGTATCATTCCGGGGGTGTTGATGGGACTTTCCATGGGAGTGGTGGTTTGGTTTCAGGCTGTCAAACATAAATTCCCCCGCCGGGAAGAATCCTATTCTTTCAAAAAATTGCTCATTGCCTTCATTAATGCCTTGCCAGCTCTGCTGATGCCTCTAATTATTGTCGGAGGAATCATGGGTGGTGTTTTCACAGCAACCGAATCTGCCTGTGTGGCGGTTGTCTATAGCTTATTGCTGGGCCTTTTTACAAAAACTTTGAAAGTTTCAGACCTTTACGACGTTTGCATCCAAGCCAGCGTGGTATCAGGGGTAGTGTTGTTAATTATTTCAGCTGCCAAATTCTTTTCTATTATTATGGTAATGAACCATATCCCAGCAGCCTTGACCAACTTATTCCTGTCCATATCTGACAATAGGGTTATCATCCTACTGATGATCAACGTTCTTCTGCTGATCGTTGGCTGTTTCATGGAGATCTCAGCTGCCTGTATCATTCTTGCTCCGATCCTGCTGCCGGTAGTGACAAATCTCGGAATTCACCCCGTACATTTTGGTATCATCATGTGTGTCAACTTGGCGATAGGTTTGGCTACGCCACCTGTGGGGCCAACTTTATTCGTTGCCTGCAAGATTGGCAAAACCACAATCGAGGAAATAACAATGGCTATCTGGCCCTTCCTTCTCGCATCTGTGGTCGCCTTGCTTCTGATTACATTCATTCCCTGGTTGTCTTTAGTGTTGCCAGCAACATTCATATGGTGAAACTCTTTTCCAGCTCATGTTGAAAACTTCCTTGATTGCTCTTATTGGGAGAGACATCATTTCGGGGCTATTTGCTTAGCCCCGACGATGATATTATCGATAGCCTCTCTGCACCGGTCGTTATAATGCAGGGCGATAATCCAAATTTTGAAAAAGATTTTATGACCGGTGAGCCTTCACAGCTTTACCTCAGCATGCAATTCTTAGAACAAATTAATTAGCAGCAATTGGCCTGCTTTGTATTGTCGGTGTGGCTCAGCTGATTTAAACCCCACTCAACTCATTTAGTGTCCCCGTCGGGGATGGTTGAAACCCCTCGCCTTTAGGCGAAGAGAAGATTAAAATTGTCGCTATGCGACGTTACAGACTTGGATCTCATACAAAAACAGACCTGAAGGTGCACATAATTTGGATCCCCAAGTATCGAAAAAAGGTACTGAAGGGTGAAGTTGCTGTGCGCACTCGTGATATCCTCAGGCAAATTGCATATGAACATGAACTTGAAGTGATCTCTGGCAAAGTAGCGAGCGATCATGTTCATATGTTTATAGGGTATCGACCGACCCAGAATATAAGTAAAATCGTTCAATGGTTAAAAGGAATCAGCTCGCGGGTCCTATTGTCCGAATTTACCCACCTAAAAAAGCAATTTTGGGGCAGGCATTTATGGGCTCGAGGTTACCTTGCCGTGAGTTCAGGCAACATAACCGATGAGATGATTCAACAGTATATTGAAGAGCATGAGGGTGAACCGGTTAATGCCGACAACAGTCGATTTCCAATCGACCCCTCTTGAACCCCTCGTCTTAAAGACGAGGGTTGTTTAGTTAAAATACAGGTATGCTTGAGTTTGCTTGTGACAAGCCAGCTTTAAACATTAACCTGTATGGTAAAGCTGGTCCTAAAGGTTTCAGACAATTGATATGGAAAAAATTAAAAACATAGCCCTTGTAGCCCACGATAACAGAAAGAATGATTTAATTGAATGGGTTGGCTGGAATAACGAAATCCTACTAAAGCACAATCTCATTTGCACAGGAACAACAGGTGCATTGGTCGAAACCATGCTACAGGAAAAATATCATATCTCACATGGCCGCAGTGAATTTCAGCCATTAACTAAACTGAAATCTGGGCCTTTGGGTGGGGACCAACAGTTAGGAGCCTTGATTGCTGAAGGACAAATTGATATTCTCATATTTTTCTGGGACCCTATGGAACCTCAGCCTCATGATGTTGATGTGAAGGCTCTTCTTCGAATTGCAGTGCTTTATAATATTCCAACCGCATCGAATCGATCGTCAGCTGACTTCGTGATATCTTCATCTCTAATCACCACAGATTATCAAATAAAGTTAAGAGATTACTCAAGTTATACCCAGCGTAAGATAGAGGGGATTTAATATTCACAATAGTAGAGATGAACATCGAGTACTTCAGCAATGTTACCTCGAGTGGTTAAGGTTAATATTGCCACCTTGATGGTCAGAAAATTCAAAAACCGTTCCAACTTAAACTTCCTGCTTTGGATGTAAACAAGAAGGACGTGTCTCGAAAAACTAACCATGTAAAGAGGTGTTTTGAAGCTTCAAACAGGTAAAAGGTGCCTGACGAGAAACAAGCATGTTGATACGTTATACAAAAACTAAAATAAAAGAGAGGTCACTATGAAGATGAGCCATGTAGGTATTATGGTTGGAGAAATGGATAAAGCTGTGGAATTTTATACTAAGGCACTTGGTCTTGAAATAGTCATGGACAAGTCTGAAGTGATCGAAGAGAAGGAAACAGCAATCGGTAGAATGTGTATTGCAGTATTTGGAAATGGATTCAAAGGGTTTAACATCGCACACCTTGTTACTAAAGATGGTATCGGGTTTGAGTTGTTTGAAATGAAAGAAAGAGAAGAGAAGCATAATGTCGACTTTACAAAAATCGGTATCTTTCATTTTTGTTTGGAAACAGATGACTTTCAAGGAGTTATTGAGAAAACTGAACAATACGGAGGAAAAGTAAGAATGGACATTATGAGGTATCACCCTGAAGATGAAAGTAAACCTTACAAAATGGTCTATTTAGAAGATCCATTTGGAAACCTTTTTGAACTCTATTCCCATTCGTATGGAGAAACATATTCTTCTGAATATGAATAAAACACTATAATCAACCAACTGACTGGACGGTGTTAAGCCACCAGTCAGTTTAACCATTAAGATTGCCAAGACGAAGATCTTAATTTTGTATGAAATCAAATTCTTAAGGTTAGTCCTGTTGGCCTCAACCTGGCAGTATGAATGATTATAGATGGGGAGATTGGTCCTGCTACCGCTCCCCCCATCAATTTTCTCAGGATTAACCATAAAGTGTCTCGATCCACCTGATTGCTTCAGAATCATTCACCTTGCCCAGATACCTCTGTGTTGTCGACAAATCAGCATGTCGCAAAATCACTTTACTGACAATCTCAATAGGAGTACCAGATCTGGAAGCATACGTTGCAGCATGTCGCCTGAGATCATGAGGCCGTAATTCAATATCAACGAGCTTGCCTGCTTTCTTGACCATCGACCATGCTGCGACATAAGAAATCTGAAAAATTCTCTCACCCCCATTGAAATTATTGGCTCTCACGTAGTCGTTTAACCTTACCAATAATTTCCGTGGAACATAAACTGTCTCCCCAACGCGACCGCTTTTCGGGTTCTGGACGGCCAGAGTTCTTTCTTGGATATCAGCTGGTGTGAGGTTTAGAACTTCTCCTATTCTCATTCCTCCTCTGGCCATTAGCTCAAGCATAATCCTGTTACGGATGTTCATGGTCCGAAAGATAATCTCATCGATTGTTTCTTTATCTACTATTAAACCGGCGGATATTTAGGTTCACTTTCGAACCTTTAAACCGCAGAAAGTCAGTCAGTTGCGTAAATAGGTAATGAACTAGAAAACCCGCCGGATTAATATTTGCCACTGAATGGTTAGCGGGCGTGTGAAAATATTTTTAATAACTGCAGTATTGCAGGGGGTCATCAGGGCGGGTAATGCGTTGTTGATACTGAAATTGTAGAAAGAAGAAAGAACAGAATAGCGGTTTCTCTTTGTCGCCTGTTTGTTGTTTTTGGTCAGGGATAGAAGAAACGCCATCACCTCTTCTTGTGAGATACTAGCGAGATCACGTTTATCAAACTGTGCAGAAAAACGGGAAAGAACAAACTCGCAGGTTTTAATGGTATTTTTTTTTGGAGTTAGCTCGGTGATACTGCAGATGGAATTCGACTGCTTGTGAAACTTTCATAGTGCATTTCCTGATAGATTGGATTTTAGGCAGAAATTGCCACATTTAATGATACTCCAGATGCAGGGCTTATGACAGGAGGAGGGGGAATAGCCACAGGAAACACCTTTTGTTTGGTACTGAATTAAATTTTCACACCTTCGACGTTGCAATCTTAATGGTGGAATTTGTCGCGTACTCAATGAGTTCGTGGGAGGATAACAACCGTTTATTTTTTGCTCGACACATCATGAGTTATCCAACACTTTTCGAATCAACACTGCAATATCCTTCTTCGAGAGTGGCTTCAATGCAAATTCTTTAATGCCCATAGACTTAGCTTTTTCCTCTGAGATTGTTGTAGAGTAGCCAGTACAAAGGATGATAGGAATATCAGGCCTGATATGTATCATTCTCCTGGCAATATCAGCACCAGTCATACCCGGCATTGTCTGGTCTGTAATAACAAGATCAAACAGCTCAGGCTGGTTCCGAAAGGTTTCAAGAGCTTCAATGCTATTGTTTCTAACCGTAACATGGTAACCAAGTCTTTCAAGCATGCTCTTGCCCATTTCGGCCAGTATCTCCTCATCGTCTATGAAAAGGATCCGCTCCCTGCCCACTGGAGTCGGTTTAGCGTCTTCGATTTCAGGTAGCAGTTCTTTCTCAATAACAGGTATAAACACATGGAAAGCAGTACCTTCTCCCGGTTCACTGTAAAGCGATATAAATCCTCCATAGCTTTTTACTATGCCATGAACAATTGCAAGTCCCATTCCAGTACCCTTCCCAGGCTCTTTGGTTGTAAAATAGGGATCAAAAATGTTTTTCTTGATTTCTGGTGGGATTCCCGAGCCGGAGTCACTGATTGATAGCTGAACAAAAGTACCAGCTTCGACATCTGGTTCATGAACAAGATCTTCAATACTGAGAGTTACTTCTTTTAATGAAATGCCGAGTTTGCCTCCTGTCTCTTCAATGGCATGGAATGCATTGGTGCATAGATTCATTAGTATTTGATGGATCTGGGTCGGGTCTGCTAAGATCAGGCCTGTTGCTGGAGGAATATCTTGATTAATCTCAATCGTGGTTGGCAGTGAAGGGCGTAGCATTTTAATAGCATCTTTCACGACACTTACAGGTTGCAGGGTGATTCTCTCCATTTCATTTTGACGACTAAAAGAAAGTATTTGCTGCACGAGATCTTTTGCTCTGTTGCCTGCCTCCAATACTTTATCTAAATCTTTGGCTACAGTTGATTCAGGTTGGCTGTCATCCTTTGCCATTTCAGCATAACCGAGAATCGCCGCTAAAATATTGTTAAAATCATGAGCTATGCCACCTGCAAGGGTACCGATCGCTTCCATTTTTTGTGCTTGCTGGAGACGCCTTTCCAGTTGTATCTTTTCTTTTTCAATCTGCTTTCGTTCTGTGATGTCACTGAATATCACTCCTATACCATCACCAACTTTAAAAGCTTTTAACTCAATATATTTATCACCAGTCAGAGGATGCTGTGTTAAATCTGTAACGTGATAAGGCTCACCAGTTTCCATTACCTTCTTATAGGAGTCATATTGAGACGTTTCTTGAATATTTGGAATTACTTCGATCAGATTCTTACCAATAACATTTTTCCTTTTAAGCCCAGTTATTTCAAAAGCTGCTTTATTCATCTCAAGGTGATAGAAATCCGAATCAAATAAGATAAATCCATCAGTCGCCGAGTCCATAAATGTAGCCAGTCTTTCCTTAGTCTCACGTAGTACTTCTTCCACCTGTTTACGCTCCGTAACATCCCTTGTGACCCCTCCGACGCCGAGGATATGACCATCATTGTCTTTAAAAAAGTGTGCATTTGTTGATGCCCACCAAACAGATCCATTTTTTCGTTTTATTTGAGTTTCATACTCAGTGACAAAGCCATCTTTTTGCAATATTGCTAAAACAATCTTTCTCTCTTCAGGGTTTACATAAAGCTCCTCCATTTTCATTCCAATTAATTCTTCTACTGTGTAACCGGAAATCCTTTGGACTGATGGAGAAATAAAGACAATCCTGCCTTCAGTATCTGTTCTATAATGTAAATCAGGGGAGCTATCGATTAGGTCCCTATATTTCTCCTCACTTTTTATTAATTCTCCGTCGGCTACTTTTAGTTTTTGGTGAGCTGCTTCAATCATTTGTTTCCCCGTAATTGCTCGATTCAGTAACCAGCTTAAAAAACCACCAATGGCTAGAATGACCGGCAACAGAACTGAGGCAAAAAGGAGGTGAAAAACAAGAGCATCAATGTTGGTTTTTATTTTTTGAATTGACTCTTTGTCGTAAGTATTTTTGAGGCTTTCAAGGGTTACTATGGCACTTAGAAACCTCGGATTTTCCAAGTCCAAAAGATTGTTCAATTCAACGGTATCAAGATGCTGGTTTTCAGGTGCGCTAAGGATTTGGTATGTTTGTTGAAGCAAGGCAACGAACTCATCCAAAGTTTTTATAGCATAAACTGACTCAATTTTTTCGAACTGTATTCTCAGTGGGACATATGCTTTCTGGATTTCTTCAATATTTTCCCTAAGGATGAAGAGTTGTTGAGACTTTCTATTTATCAGGTATTCCTTAACATTATGAATGAACCCACCAAGACCCAAAGCCCGTTGGAATTCTCTGAAATTTTGTTCAAGCTCTCGGTTTTTCTGAAAAAGAGACACTTCCGATGAACGTAAATCTTGTAAGTCATTTACAATGCGTAATCCATAGAAAAACGTTGCCAAGGTTAGGGCCAGCGACACTGCAACGATGACATAGGATAAATATCGCTTTAAAGAGAACATATGCATCCTAAAATCCACTCATTCGTCACCAAATGATATTTTTACCGGCAATTAATAATAGATGGGAAGGCACAGTTACCCCGAGTTGCTCAGCTGTATTCATATTGAGGTAAAGATTGAAGTTTTCCGGTGTAGAGATCAACAGCGTACCAACATCAACCCCTTTGAAAATTTGCTCTGCCATTTTGACAACCTCCAGAGCAGCACCCTGAGTATCGTAAAGAACAGTCATCAGAGCACCCAACTCTACTGAATTTGCAGTATGTCCATGAATGAGAGGAATCCCGGAGTCAAGGGATGATTTCGTAAACCAGTCTATTTCTGACAAAGGGTCAGCAACTTGCCATAAGAAATCAACCTTGCCCTTTATAGATTCAAGTGCGTTTACAAAATTCTTGCGCATCGCCGGATTACCATTAGGCACTCCTTCATAAGGGATCTGATGTACAACAAACTTAAATTTTCCTGACAGGGCAGCGATTTTTTCCAGTTTTGCAATATCACCTATCCCAGATGGATAATCCGTGCAGACAACTCCAAACCTTACGATTGGCCCTTTAGGAGAGTGAGCGAGTAGGCGCATCACCATTTCAAGCTTTGTCTCTCGCCGCTGAGTAAACACAACCCCGCTGACATTCGTTCCACTAGCCACATCTAAGCTTTGAACAATACCTGCACCAACTGGATCAGCGACGACACAAAACAGGATTGGAATATTGGTTCCAGCCAAAGTTTCCACAGCAGCTTGAGTTGCTAAGGTCGCCAGAGTGATGACCAGTTGAGGACGCTGCTTAGCAACTGATGTGCTTAGAAGAGTTGCGGCTAGCTCCTTGCTACCCTCTGCCTCCAGTATTTCCAGGTCGAAGTTTTCACCAGCCACATATCCATGCTGCTTAAAGGTGTCTACAATTGCTCGAGAATGTTCAACCACAACGGGGACTGGCATGGTATTAATGAGAATAACCTTACGTTTATCAGCCAAGGCTATGGTTGCGGCAAGTGAGTAAAAAAATAAAAAAGAAAATAACAGATATTTCATATTTATATCTCTTCAGAGATTAGCAAATCTCAAACAGGTATCAAATCTTGGAATTTTCATAGTGTATTCATTATATCTTAAATAACGTTTAATAGTGTCCTAAATCTGCAAAAATGTGTTGAGAGATTTTTACGACAATAAAGATCTCTCAATAACCACCAATGGTGGGCGCATCTCTGATAAAATCCCTACTACGCCTAGTACTGTTTATCAAAGGAAAGATTGTCCAACGGGAATTGTTTATTGAATCGTATCAATGACATTGAGCTGCTTTGCAGAATCCATGCGACAAAAAATCGTTGCGGAGTCACGTCGTCAGGACCCGAGCGTTATTTTTTCATGATTTGAAAAAGAAGATACAAGCAGAGTATACGTAAGGTCAGCAACTTATCCTTGAATTTAATATTGCCGATACGAAGATAATCAATCTTGCATTTTGCTACAACGATAGGTGTTTCCTGAAGGTTGCGCGGAACCTATCCATCGCACTTGAAGAGACTTGAGCTGGCAATGTCAACCATTTAAGAATATGTGAAATTTTATATAGTTCCTGTTTATCTTCGATTTGAGGGGCAGGACGCTCTGCTGGTGGTTTTTTGTAAATAAACAGGAATAACCTCAAGTTGAAGGGAAAATACAGAATTGTTACCTTCGGCTTGGCAATGTTAACCTCGCAGATCAGTTGCCGAAATTATCTGATCTTTGGTAATGTTAAGTCAGCAGTCGCTCTATTTCTAGACGAATTCAGACATATAGGCAGCGACAAAAAATAACGTTGCATTTGGTTATAGTTCATTAATGGAAAGCCCGATAAAATAGATAGTTAGAAACTCAAATTTGATAAACACAATTATTAAAAAGGAGAAGAACGATGAAAAGAAGCATAGCACTATTTTTTATGGTGATAGTCGCGTCATTTGCTTCAGTACAACCGGCGCTTGCACAGAAAAACCAACAGTTCATGACAAAGGAGAAGGGCCAAGCGACCTTTGATGCGGTCGTCGCCGAAGCTGCTGAACTGATCAAGGAACTGCGCATCCCGGGGCTTGCTGTCGGTGTCACCCATGGACCCAACGCCTACAGCGCCGGCCTCGGTGTCACCAAGGTAGGCACCGACGAGGCCGTTACCCCTGATACGCAATTTCAAATTGGCTCTGTGACAAAAACCTTCCTTTCGACGGTGGCCATGCAGCAGTCCGAACAGGGCATTCTGGATTTGAACGCGCGTGTCGTCGACCTCCTGCCGTGGTTCAGGGTCGCGGATCCCGAGGCGACTTCGAAAGCGCGGGTCGTCGACCTGTTCCACCATCGCGCTGGCTGGTATGGCGACCATGGGTTCTTGCCCGTTCCTCCGGGTGGATCGATATCCGAGAAGGTCATGCTCCAGGGGGCTTACATCCAGCAGATCTATCCGTTCGATCAAACCTGGATGTACAACAACACCAGTATCACCTTCGCTACCCATGTGGTGTCGCATGTCGGCGGAAAGCCGATCGAGACCCTGATCGAAGAGAACCTGTTCGCCCCGCTCGGCATGGATGCGTCATCCTTTAATTACGACGCCACCCCTCCGGCTGAAAATTACGCATGGGGTCATCCGCCGATCTACGGGGAAGGCAAGATCAGTGATCTCAAGCCGTACTACATTCCGTTGATTAGGGAGTCCGCAGCCTCCGGCGCAATCCGGTCTACGGTTACCGACATGCTGAAATACGCCCGCTTTCAGCTGGACGGCAAGGACGCCTCCGGGAACCAGCTGCTGTCGGAAGAAGCACTGGACTATGCCCACGCTCCGGCAGTCGAGGCTGAGACCGGCGACTTTACCGGACTGACATGGTTCGTCCACGACTACGACGGGGTCATTAGCCCCAGCCACGGCGGGAATTGGCCCGGCACTCGTTCTTTTCTGCAGCTGATCCCGGATCACGACTTTGCCGTGGTGGTTTTGGTCCACAGCGATCGCGGAGCTGAGGCCTACAAGAAAGTTGCGAACGCAATGGTCAAAGCCTTCACGAAAATCGAGGCCAACTCTCCGGTCGCAGCGGGCGTTGATCCGTCTGTGCTCGACCCCTTCGTCGGCGTCTTCAAGGGTAATTCCCAAAACATCGAGATCCGGAAAGAGGGCGACAAATATGTGTTTGTCCAGTTTTCCGCATTGACCAAGGGAGCGGATCCCGCACCTGCGAATTTGGAGAACACAGCCGAGGGCTGGTTTATCATCACCGAAGGGCCGAATAAGGGAGCTCTTGGCGAATTGCTCAAAGATCCGTCTGGCGCACTCAACTACGTGCGTTTCAACCACCGGATCTTTATTCGCGGCGACGGGGCGGTCGACGAGTTCGACCTCTCCGGATCGGTATTCGACAAATAACCGGGTAGGCAGAGGATATATCAATTCACGCCTGCAACAGTCGCCGACGCAGGTGCTCATGAGCAATGTGAATATCTTTGACGGAAAAACCAAAACACTCCATAAGGACATGGAGTGTTTTGGTGGAAGGATAAACAAATCACCGAAGATAAGAAAGCTCCGGAAGGAGCAGAGGTTATTGAAGGCAATGGAAAAACCTTAATGCCAGGGCTGATCGACACAAACCAGCATCTCAACCAAGGCGGTCTGTCATTAGCCGACCAGTTCACCAATCTTTATTACAACGGGAACGCAAGGAAATTAAAAAAAGGAACGATGGAAAAGGGTGTAAAAAATTCCGCAGGCATGAATAAGCATACCGGTATAGCCATAGCGTTAACTGCCATATTGACAATTTTACTTATTTTTATCGTCCAACATCCTCATCAAACAATCTTATATATCCCTCTTGGGATTGTTTTATTGGGAGTTTTTATATTCCTCTTGATTGCAATTCCAAAGGAACAACGCATTGAAATTAATAAACTTGGAATTCAATTTTTATCTTTAGCTCCAAAGGGACAATGCAAGACAATATTTTGGAAAGAAATTAAAGATGTCATTGTTCGAAGCAACTCAAATGGAGATGAAATTGTTGTCCAAATCTATAAATATGGATCGACTGGTATCAAACCTGAAGAGTATTTTGAAAAGTATATTGATGCAGGAAAATACGGGTATAAAACTAACGAATTGTATGAGGTAATAGAAAAACAACTACGTGCTTTTCGAAATCAATCTTGACCGATAACACGGCATAATCGAGCGTGACACGGTATAGCCCAAAGTGATTAAAATAAGATGTATCAGGCCGGTAAAGACCACTTTTCCGGCCTTTTTCATGTCCTTTTTAAGAATCAAAACTTATATGATTTGATTCATTTTCGGTATTACATGTCGTGTCCAGCGGTTACGACCCCCCTTCAAGATGTCAAATGGCAGCTCGATTTTAGCTTGTTTTTGTTAGGCATCGTGAAAGATAGTGCGGTGCTATCTTGCATCCAACCTCGCGGCCACACTTTTTGCATATGATTATAAGAGGAAGTTATATGTGTGTTATCCGGTTAACTCGATACTCTGTAATATTTTCAGGATATAAAGCAGAAAACGAGATAACTACTTGATTTTACATGAGCAGAATTTCCAACGTTTTGGAGCTATAAGGAAACCAGATAATAACTTGCAAACCTGTGTGAGGTGACATCAGGCATGCCGTTCAGGGCGCCACTCAACGAATCGAGACGGTTACAGGCGTGTATTCAGGGCATACCGGACGAATAGGGTTAACAATCGCCTTGCACCTGAAGAGTGCCCGAGTGGCGATGTTACGGAAATTGCCCGTCGTCACTGTCTTGTGGTGATGTCGGCGTGGTTGCTCTCGCATAAGGGCGGGTTCGCGCTGCTGAAGCAGGGCGTTAACGCGGGTGATACGCGTTAACAAGACCTGTTGTTACCGGAGATGATGATTTTGATCGGGCGTCATGTCTATAGAGTTTTTCAAGAATAAATTTGCACACTTCGACTCCGTTCAGTGTGACGGTCATATTGAGCGGAGTCGAATAGTCAAAAATATGGCAATAATTCTGTCCAGGTACTTATATGGTATTATCTTATAACAGTACAACGAATCGATGAACATGATTAGGAGAAAAGAGCCTCTGTAATGGTCTCTGTTGTCTTCATGGCATGTCATCGTCGAACAGGAGGAAGAATGCCATGATGCGAAAGAAACTGATGATCACGAGTCTGATGATGGTGTGCTGTCTGAGTTGGCATCAGGCGTATGCCGAAACGCTCCACATGCTCAGTCCCTATTATTGCCCACTGGTGTGTGATCCGGAGCAGGCAGATGGTAGAGAAGGTTTTGTCGTGGATATCCTTACGCGGATTTTTGAACCAGCAGGCTATGCATTTGAGATTAAGTTTGTGCCCTATGCCAGACTCGTCGCTTTGGTGAATGATGGTGAGTATCAAGATGGTGTTCTTCTTGGGGGATCCCCTCATATGTCGGACTTAATCCTTCCGAAGCGAACCATCGCCCCCCAAAGAGGTGTCTTTTTGGTGAGAGCCGGAAATTCGTGGAGGTATCAGGGATTGGAATCACTGAAACCCATCCGCCTCGGCTTTGTACTGGGCTATTCAACGATGAATGAAGACATTGATGCCTATCTTGCAACGGCTGAAGATCCTGCTGTCCAGTTTATCACTGGAGAAAATTCCTTCAAACGCAATCTGCTCAAGTTGCTGGCTGATCGGATAAATGTCCTCCTTGAGGCGAATTTTACGGCGTTCTATCAGTTGAATAGCATGAGAGAGACTGAGCAGGTCGAGATTGCGGGACACACCTCACCAGTGTTTCATAACACTCCGGGGTTTTCTCCAAAACATCCCCAGGCTCAGGAGTTTGCCAGAATGGTGGAGGTAGGGCTTGTCACATTACGAAAAAACGGGGAACTGGCGCAGATATTGAGCTCCTATGGGATACAACTCTGGTCAGAGGAGATCGAACTGAGGGAATAGACCATCCTGATTATGCCTTTCAGTCCCTCCCCCTGTGGGGCAAAGAAGCCTGGAAACGAGACTGAGAAGCTTGAGACGGTACATCGACGAATCGACGTGACAATACCCATTCTGGTTTGGGTGATATGCTATGAATCAAGGGGTGAACAGGTAAGAGGATCGAGACAACAGGACGATCGGGCGTTAACAATGCTGCTGCAACCGACATTTGCCCGCGTGCCGTTGTTGAGTTGGTTGCGAATTCAAGGTTTTGTGCTGTCGGTCAAGTTGGTTGCCCGCTGTGAAGGGCGGGCAAAGGCGGCTGAGCAGCGGCGTCAGCAGTCAAAGATCAACAATAAATATTAAATCAATCAGCATAAGGATACCTATGGATATAGGATTGATTCTTTAAGAAAAAATCACCGAAAAGGTAATCGATTCAGTAGTTGGTGTATACACCATTGGAAAAAAAGATCGTGATAAAATTCCAGACATTTCAAGAGACAACATATCTAAGGGTTTAACATTACAAACTAAAAAGGCACAAAATTTCTGCCAGACAATATCATTGTTTAAAAGTGCTGAAATCAAAGATATAGATAGTGCCACCGTCGAACTTCTTATAGAGAATCAATGTAGGCACTTTTATAATGACTCAAATGATACAAAATTAGTTTCCGAATCAGACATTTTATATGATAAATTCAATCATTATTAAATCATCAACACAGTAATGTGTTTTGAGTACGTTTAGCTCAAGAATCGCATTCTAAATCATAGCAATGCAATTACTCCAGGCAAAGGTAAGATGTCTCAAAGAAGTAGAGGATTCAGGATGGTTCAAGCCCGGGCGAAAAATAACTCTTCTCACCGGTCCTCGGAAGGGAGTCATTAGCCAAATCCTGAAAGGGTTGGAGGCTCTGAACCCTCTTTATGAGATAGAACGGATAAACCCTTTTGCCGATCACCCCCAAACCTGGCAGCAAGGGTATTATCGCCGGCAGGTGGTTCGTGAAAAAAAGACTGCAGTTACCGCAGTTTTTTCATCCAATCCGGAGCTCGTAAAGGCACTGTCCCTGCTTGATGAGTCACTTATTGAAACAGATAGGATCGAGATGGGGAGACGACTTGATTACAGTCGTTGGGTCTCTTTTGTCGAAATTTCAGCATCCGCAAGATGGAGTGATATTTCCGATAGGATACGTGTCTTAAGAGGTGAGCTTAATGACAATGTCGGCTCAGCGAGTTCGACAAGTGATGCGTTTATCGAGAGTTGCAGGCAGGCTGACAGGATCAAGGGCCCACTGGCCCGAAAATGTAGGGAATGGCTGGTAAGGCATTCGCAGCAGTGGACTGGTGAACATTACAACCTTTTTCGGGAGTGTATACACGAAGTTAATTTGCATGAACGCTTTAAACTCGCTAACCGGTTCGTAAAGGAATATCTTCCCCCGATTGTTTATATAGGACCAGAGCTACTCCTCAGGAAAGTGTATAAATATGCTGATTTAGCAGATGCGGACCAGTCTGGAAAAGATCCAATAGTCCTGTTGCTGAATCGTATTTACAAACGGTTTCATCTTGTTCAGCCAACCAGGGAAATACTTGATCGACTGAACAGCAGAATTCAGGAGATTGCTTCAAGAGAGATATATAGAATGTCCGGAATGATGTTGATGTTTGAGGAAGAGAGCTTTTCGCACGGCTATTCCACGAAGGTGAAGAGCCCGCTAGATAACCGCCTGATGTACATCAGGTTGGTTTGCTTCCTGGCTGAAATTCTGTGGTCCCGCCCCCCTGTTCTGCTTCTTGACGGATATGATAAGGAACTCCCGGACACGGGTAGAAGGGAGATGGCCTGTTTTGTGTCAGCCATTGCGGAAACCACTCAGGTTCTCTTGCATCCGGATAAACATGAATGGAGTCCCGAATATACCGATATAAAAACGCTCCAGATCCTTGCTGAATGAACAATTGATGAGTCCTTTCGATGCATTGGCCTTCTTTGTTTACCGAATATTTACTAGAACAATGGACCATATCGCTGCTATGCTCCCTTAACGTTTATCGTTCGGATAAT
This sequence comes from Desulfopila sp. IMCC35008, assembly GCF_010646885.2. Taxonomy (GTDB): domain Bacteria; phylum Desulfobacterota; class Desulfobulbia; order Desulfobulbales; family Desulfocapsaceae; genus Desulfopila. Next base: position 221,943 of record NZ_CP050700.1, read on the forward strand.
TTAATAAATATGGAGCGGTTGTATCATGAAATTGACAAAAGCGGTTCTTATTGAGGCTGTCTACAGAAAGCACGAAAATTTAACCCAAAGACAAGCGACCGAAGCTGTGGAGTCTTTACTCAGGCTTGCAAAGGATGCACTGATTGATGGGAATAAGCTCTTATTAAGCGGATTTGGCAAATTTTCTATTCAGGACAAAAAGCCCCGCCGTGGTCGTAATCCTCAGACTGGTGATGATCTTATCCTTGAATCACGAAGAATAGTGACTTTTAAGTCTTCCGGAAAACTGAGGAAGATAGTTAATGGGTAGTTCCTGCTAGATTTACGAAGCCCTACCCTGCAAACGACCAGGAAGAAAGAAGGCAGAGCCTGTATAGACTCTGCCTTCCTCTCTCACAGCACTCTCAACTGTGAGGCCTGCACCGGTGGGGTGCTGTCTGCCATATCAACACTCTTGTATCATTATCGGTCATTTACGATGAAATGTATTGGCCTTTCGCGCCATTTGACAGGCACTTGACGCCATAAAAAACTCGTCCAGAAACCTGATCAACATATTTTTGTCTATTTTGTTTAAAGTGGGCAGGGAGAAGTTTGCCTGAGCATGCCTATTCTGGTCGGGGGATAAAAGTGATTAACGAATCCAAGGTGTATAATTGGAAACTATTTTGGGAGAAAAAAATGAGCTATGCGGCTCATGATTTTGTATGGCAGCTCGAAGATAGTTGTGAATAGCCCCGGAGGTGCAGCGCTTTGTCTGGCACCTCCGAGCTTGAAGTCGGAATGAAACTTTTTGCCGCATGAAGGGCACGACATAAGCATCCCCCCGATATGTTTTGGGATACGTAATCGCTGGCCACATTCCGGGCATTTTTTTTCTGTGTATTCAGTCATGTTTTATACGATATACGAGGACTTTCCAGTAACCATAATAGTACCCTCTCTGAGGAGATATATCCTGCACTTCAACCTGTGGCTTTGAAATATCCACGTCTCGATTCGCAAAATACCCGTGCTTACCATATCATACGTGACGTAAATACAAAAGAAAGTCGTCTCAGTTGGTGAGGGTGGTGGAGGGGGGAGCGAGTTTGGATCCCGCTACTACCATTGCCAGCCATCCCGTGAGAAAAAATACCCCTCCCAGTGGGGTAATATAACCCGCTGAAATACCACTAAACGCCATGAAATAAAGACTTCCGGAAAAGCAGAATATTCCACCGATAAAACAGCACCCTGCAACAGCCAGTACTTTCCGTTGCCCCTGCCAGACATCAAGAGAAATGGCGACTGCTATGAGGGCCAGGCTGTGATAAAATTGGTAGCGTGTTGCCTTGGCCACCCAGACGTGAGCTAACTCGCCGAGACTGCTTGTTTCGTGGCCGGTTGCGGCGCCAATTGCTACTGACAGGCCGGCAAGAAGACTGCCGATAATAAAGAAAAAACGCTGCATACCTTGTGTCTCCACTATTCTATTTTGTTTGATTTCTTATGAAGATATACTCCTAAAGGCCTCTTCTTCACAAGGGAATCCGTCGTCCTGCAGGATATAGACGTGTCTCAGTTTGGAAGACACTGCCGGAGAGCAGAACTGATTGTGTTCATGAGGTATGGTTTACGAATATAGAGTAACGCGCCTAAACGCAGTGCTTCCTGGACACGTTTGGTTTCAGAGTATCCGCTTACCAGGATAACTTTCTGGTCTGGAAAATGCTGCAATATGGATTCGAAGGTGGCAAGTCCATCCATGCCTCTTTCCATAATCATATCGAGAAGTATTATGTCCGGTGACTGTGATGTTGTTTGCAATATTTGAATTGCTTCTTCTCCGCTTGCAGCTGTCTGGACTGTATAATTGAGTGCCTGAAGTATGGCCATGGCAATTTTACGCTGATTTTCACAATCGTCTACTACCAGGACGGACTCACCTTTCCCCTGATACTCAGCGATTCCCTCACCTATTTCATGCTTGGTATAATCTTCTCGACTGCCGGGGAAGATCAGTTGGAAGGTCGTGTTTCCACCAGGCTCACTTTCAATCACAATGTGACCATTGTGGTCCTGTATTGTTCCCCACACAACAGACATGCCAAGACCAGTGCCACTTTTACCCATAACTTTTTTGGTGTAAAACGGTTCAAAAACCCGCTGCTGGTCTTCTTTGGAGATACCGGAACCATTATCAGTAACTTTAAGGCTTACATAGTCACCTTCCGGTATTTTTAAATCAATGACGCTATCCTCGAAGTAGATGTTCTCCGTGGTAATCACAATATGGTTTGCCGCAGCCTCAACACTATTTAAGACCAGATTCATGAGAGCGTTTTTGATATGTAAGGGAGAGCCTGCAAGGTTAAGGAGTTCGTCCTGCAGGTCTGTATCTATAGAGATTTTTCCATGGTTTTCCTGTAACTTTTCAAATTCTGGGGAGGTGAGATATTCAGTAATTATTCGGTTCAGGTTTATAATATCTTTCTGGATGACTCCCCTTCGTGCCATAGTCAGGAGGTCCTGGACAATGGCAGCAGCCTTTCTACCCGAGTCCCTAATGGTTTTCAATGGAACCGCAAGGTGACTTTCCTTATCAATCATTGTGAGTAGCAGATCAGGGTAACTGACGATCCCGGAGAGGACGTTATTAAGGTCGTGTGCCACTCCTCCTGCGAGCAAGCCTAGTGCCTCCATCTTTTTCGAGTTGTGCAGCTGTTCTTCCAGCTTTTTCTTGGCCTGCTCAGCTTGGTATTGTTGCGTTATATCTCTGAGTGAGCCGATAATCTGTAAAGGATGATCTCCATCACCTCCAGTGAGAGTGGCGTTGATGGAAAAGTGGTGGCGCAGCCTGTTGTTTGCACGGATGGTAAACGCAAAGTCCTTTAAGCTTCCGGTTCTCTTGATTTGATTGATAAATGTTGAAGTCTCGTTGCGGGAAAATCCAAGAGAAGTCAGGGAGCGGCCCAGAAGGTGTGAGCGGGAATAGTTTAAGGTAGTCTCAATAGATGGACTGATCTCATTGATGCGGCCGTCAAGTGACAGAGAAAAAAAGATATCCTGAATGTTATCGAATATAGCCCTGTATCTCTGCTCACTTTCCTGCAGGGCACTGGTTCTTTCCATAACCTGTTGTTCGAGATCATCCAGGAAAAATTTCAATTGTGTTTCTGCCCTTTTCCGTTGCTCTACTTCCTCGCTTAACTCTTTGTTAATTATGGATATAGTATTGTTCTGAAGGCAGGAGCGGCACGAGTCTGCGAGCTTTCTGTTCAATTGGCGAAGTGAGTTAACAACTTTCAGGTCGAGGGCCTGTCCATTTTTGACGAGAAGGAGCGCGCCAAAGTCAGGCAGTTCCATGATGTGAAAATGGAGTTTTTCATTTACTGTACCCTGGAGTGGCAGACTATGAATAAAACCATATAATTCTTTTTGGTCGAATTTCTTTGGCAGCTGTCCGAAAATTGATCTGTACACAGGGTTTTGCAGAGTATTCCGAGGGATACAGTAGCTGGGGGCGTACTGATAGTACCCATCAGTTTCTTCCAACTGAAGTATTGCTCCCGTGGCGCAGCTTAATTTACGCAGATAGGCTGATAAGGCTTTTTTCAGCATTTCCTGCAAATCAAGACTGGTGCCAATGGCCATGGCGATCTCAAAATAGATCTGTATTTCAATCGCTTTTTGATTCATTTTCGGGCGAGTACCGCCATGACGGCGGTTCGATTGTAGAGTTCAAGATATTCCGTTCCGCTGTTGGCAATTTCCGCAATGGAGCATATACCGATCAGTGGGAGGGCAGTACTGTAGACGGCATCGATTTCTCGTTGAAACTGATCTTTAAGAACAACTGCACGGGAGACACAGTCAACAAATAATCGTAATCCCTCTGATTTCCCGCTGGGTAATGCCTCCAGGCTGAGTTTGAGTGAGTCTGCAGCTGCCTGAATAAGATTGTCCGCATCTGCTCTCATGATGGAGAAAAACGCGCCTTCAGGTATTTCACCGACACAGACCAGAGACCCGTCAGTTTCTACCAGATATGGGTCCCGGACGATTTGTTCTCCACTTAAACGTGCAATTCCAAATGGATAGTTTTTTGCCGTTGCATAAAAGGCATCCCGGTTAATCCTGGAGTTGGTCTTTTCTAACAGCACGCTCCTGTAAAAGTCAAAGGCTGGCTGCCACTCGATAGTATGGATGATATTATTGCTCGCCTCGGTTACCTGATAGGGTCCTGACAGTTCCTGCCAGCCATGGCAGACACCTACACCGCTTTCAGTTTCCAGAAACAGAAGTACTGCGCCGTCTTGTATTAAGCCGGAATTATAAAGAATACACGGTTGCTGTTTAAGGGAAAGCGAGCCTGCACCACCACCAACGTAATTGAAGTCGAGGCCGAACACATTGAAAAGACACTCAATAAATGGTGAGATGCGAGTGGAGAAACCATCAACAAAGAGAATAAGCGTCCGTACCTTGCTGCTGTCCGGCATTTTTTGAATAAGGAGTTGCTCATAGTCGACATCGGGGTCACTCAATTCTGAAATGGTCTGAACTGTTACCACATCCTGAAGACCGACAACCATGGTTCCCTGTGTGCACAATTGTTGTTTATAAATGATGTATGGAAAAATGCCACCGGCAAGTGGGTGAGTGGTGGCTTGCAATATCGAGTCTATTTTTTCTGCTGTGAACAGGTTGGCATCACAGCACAGGACAAGCAGTCCGGAAACGTGTTCGTGTTCAGATGCCTGTCTTAAACACTTCTCAAGCCCGGCAACTGTGCCTTCTGGGTCAAAATATATTGTCATAGGAGAAGGCCTCTACTGATTTTTATAGTCTCTCCGACACGCTCCTGAATGTGTCGTTCATGATTTCAGGGTATCATAACTAAAACTTTAAGAGCAATGTGTTCACATTTCAATGAACACACTGACGGGATGAAAACGATTAGCCCCAACATTTCATGAGAAAATCTACAATACTTTTGATATATGAAATCTAAACAGCTGTCTCGTTTGGTACGGGAAGCTGGTGGAAATCAGTACTGTGAAAACCAAGAGGCCTGGAAAGGGAAGGGGGGCTCGCTCTGCAATGATAATAGCATTACCAATATTATAGATTTTACCCTTGAGGAAACTGCCGGCAATATTCATACAATGCCATGCTGGTGGCAGTAGCCGCGTTGAAACTGTGGGGGAGGCCATATACCGGAATCTCTACGGCATCATCAAGTACATCGAGAATGTCTGACGTCAATCCGGTGCGTTCGTTGCCTATGACAAGTGCAGTGCGTCGCGAAAAATGATAGCTATGCATGCTTTCAGAATTGGTTGTCTGTTCAAGCCCTACCAGCCTGTATCCGCTATCTTTTAATCTTTTCAGTACAGGGAGCAAGGACCGGTGCGTTGATATATCCAGCTCTGTTTCGCCATCGCGGGCAATTTTTGAGATAAGGCTGGGATTACCTGTTAAAACAAGGCGCTCTATCGCACAGGCGCTGGCAGTACGGGCAATACTTGAGACATTTACATTACTTCTCATTGGTGCACAGGCGACAATGATCTCACGCGGCCTGGTCAGGTTGGAGCCGGGTTTATGACGTTGATGTTCAAATTTGCTCATTGGAAAGTAGCCCCTGTGGCGTCTTCGATCATTTCTTCTTCTTTGTAATACACTTTTTCAAGATACAGTCCTGATGCCGGAGCTGTACCCGGTGCTGCCTTGCGATCTTTCATCTCGAGAATGCGGCAAAGATCATCGCGTGTGTAACGCCCTTCTCCAACCTTGACGATAGCCCGTACAATATTGCGAACCATCTTATAGAGAAATCCGTCTGCACAGATATCAAAAGTAATGAGGGGTAAATCATGACTCATAACGGCCCGGCTCACGGTACGGGTGGTCGTCTTCTGCTTGAAGTTCGGGCGGGTGGCAAAAGAGGCGAAGTCGTGTTGGCCTTCAAAAACAGAGCAGGCATTGATCATCGCTTCAACATCAAGGCGGCTTTTTACGTGCCAGACCCGCCCATCGCGCTCTGAAGGCAGTTTCTTGCTATTCCAGATTAAATAGCGGTAGCGTTTACCGATGGCACTGTCACAGGCATGAAAGTCGAATGGGACATGGCTCACATCTACCACCCGGACGGTCTCGGCCAGCAGATCGTTCAATTGTTCCTTTACCTCATCAACCTGCAGGTCTGCAGGCAGCTCGACACTCGCCACCTGGCCATTTGCGTGTGCGCCGCGATCAGTGCGTCCTGAACCTCTCACTGCAGAACGGATATTGAAGATTTGCTCCACCGCCTGCTCAAGGGCGTATTGAACTGTCGGTTTATCTCCATGGCGCTGCCACCCCAGATAATTCCGACCATCATAGGAAACGGTCAGGCGATAATTAGACATAGTGGAATTAGGGAGAGACATAGTTAAAAGTGACCCTTAAAAATCATAAGTTAGCAATGAGATGATAACCGGTATATCTTTTTTCACGACGTCACATTATGTACCATGAATTGGCTAAGAGATGAAGGGGGCATATTGCCTTATGACCTTTGGCATGGCCACTTGTCTTTAAGGGGCTCTGCTCAGGAAATGATGTTTGGCCGTCCGTTTTAAAGTATCGATTCCATGAACATCAGATGTGTAATTGTAGATGATGAGAAATTCGGGCTATCCCGGATGTAGGTTGAGTGATGCATTTCAACCACAGCCCACTGCATTACACCATCTCGATTTGACATTTTTTTTGACCTGTGTCGGGTTGCTGATACCTGGTTACCAGACGTATGGACTGCTTGTAGAAAAAGTCTTTGGGATTGATGCCTCAAGAAAGACGACCTGTTGTGGGTCGTTGTAGGCTGTATTTTCCTCAACTACCTCACAACTACCATTTTGCCCATTGATAAGATCACAAGTTGCCTCTACCCACTGTCCGGTGCACTGCTCATGATCAATCAGGACAGTCCCCAGACCCCGTAATTGGGGCCATAAAGGTCCCAGTCATCTGCGAGATGTCCTGTAATCCAGTCCTTAAAATTTAAATCCGTCCTCGTGCCCTTGAAGGGGAAACTGAGGTAGAAGCGGGCACTCGTCCTGGTGTCGGGCTTTCTGCTGATTCGCATTCCGGGGTTGGCTGCCTTGGCCTCGTCGAGCAGCTGAAGGGCCTTCTCAAGATCGTCGAGGGGAATGGTCAGATTGTAGTTGTATTCTTCCTGGCTCATAAGAGAAGTTCCTGAGAGGCGCGGGTAATTTCGGTGTAAGGTACCCTTATGTGAATGGTAAACCACGCATCCATTATATATTCGATACAGCCAGGCCGCAACTCCATTGTTTCAGGAGGCCGTAAGCAAGGGAGAAAAAAGCGGTCTAACCGGAGTGCCGCTGCCTGTCCGGCAACAGGCGCGGAACTCCGGTTTGGGGCAAGCGGTTTAGCTGTTGTAAGGTGGATAATCCGTGTATCCTTTTGCATCCGCTGTATACCATAGTGACATGTCGTCATAGGGTGTGAGCGGATGATCGTTTTGGAGTCGCTCGACAAGATCCGGGTTGGTTATATACGGGCGGCCGAATGCCGCAATATCCGCAAGGCCTGCAGCAATACGCTCTTCGGCATCCTGTTTAGTGTATCCGCAGTTGCCCATGATGGTACCGTCATAATGCTCCCTTATCTCTGCCAGGGTCATGGGCTCTCCCTGCTCATGAAAACCAAAAGCAAGCCCGTCCATAACATGGAGATAGCCGAGATTCAGTTTCTGCAGTTCCTGAACAACATACAGGTAGGTTTCCCTGAAATCCTTACTGCCCATATCATTAAAGACCCCGTTTGGGGAAAGACGGACAGCGACCCGTTCAGACGGCCATACTTCTAACACCGCGCGTAATACTTCACTTAGGAAACGGTATTTATTCTCTACTGTTCCACCGTACTGGTCTTCCCGGTGGTTGGTTTTTGAATCGAGAAACTGGTTGAGCAAATACCCGTTGGCGCTATGCACCTCAATACCGGAAAATCCGGCCTCTTTGGCATTGACTGCCGCCTGCCGGTAGTCGGCAACCGTGTTTTTTATCTCATCAACCGTAAGGGGGCGCGGGGTTTCATACTCTTTTGTACCAAGAGGGGTGTGGATATGATCACCGTTCAGCTTTACTGCAGATGCCGATACAGGGAGCTCGCCGTTATGAAAATCACTGTGAGAGGCCCTGCCGCAATGCCACATCTGAAGAAAAAGTGGTGTCCCTGTTGGCTGCAGCTTTTGGGTTACTTTTTTCCAGCCTTCTATCATCTGTTCTGTGTAAATACCGGGGGAGCCTACCCAACCGTTACCTTGTGCCGATACAACCGTTGCCTCGGTAATGAGAAGCCCTGCTGACGCTCTCTGGAAATAATGTTCTGCCATCAGTTCGTTTGCAACCCGGCTTTCTCCGGCACGTCCCCTGGTCATGGGGGCCATTGCTATTCTGTTTTTAAGATGCAGGTCACCTATTGAGAATTCTGAGAATAGAGAATTTTTCATTCGTCACTCCATGATGTGTTTTATGTGTGGGGTACATTTCAGCTATATTGTAAGGAGTTTCTAACATTTGTCTTCACTCATTGTTCATTTTTTCAGGATGCCAGAGAAAACCCGCAGGATATTGACCTCTTTGCCGGGATATAGCTGGATTATGGGGAGAGTGGAGAAGCGCACCCCGAAACAGCATATTGACAGGGGCTCAATGTGTTTGATATAAATATCCTATCTTGGGTAGCCTTTTTATCGGAAAGGCTGATCTATAGTCCATGTTTTCCTCAAGAGGAGGATCCAATGAAAAAAGATGTGAAAAAATTATTGGCGGGACTTGGGGTTGCAGGGCTTCTCAGTGCGGGAGGGATCTCCGTACCGGGGGCTCACGCAACGGGCAGCGGCAGTGGCTGAGGTGCGAATACCAGCACAGGTAGTGCTGAGGTAAAAAAGCCGGCTGCGGCAAGTGGTGGAAGTGGCTCAAATGGCAGCACCGTGAGTGCTGCAGAAGAACAGGCAACCGAAGCAGTGGAAAAGGCTAAAGAGGCAGTTGAGGAGACTGTGGAAGAGGCCAAAACTGAGGCAGAACAAGCTGCGGAAAAAATTATTCCGAAAAAACCTGCTAAAAGTGGTTGAGGCGGTTAAAGAGCGTACGGTCGTACGCTGAAAATCAGGATGAGTCAACGAGGCCGCTACCGTAATCAATGGTATCGGTCTCATTTTATTTGAACTCAAAGCTAAAGATGCTCTTATCAGGCAGTTCTCTGGCAATGATGTCTCGATGACAAAAAACGTATCAGAAATATACCCAGTTACCCTAACCTTTCTTCCCGATGATTTTATCTGGCCGGAGTCAGTCGAAACAGGACTGTTGGATGGGGGGGAACCTTTACCAGTGAAATCTGCTCCGTTTATTAATGATCTCGCGGCTGTTGAACAGGCAAAATACAGAATTGGCTTAGATCATGATGAGCTTATAGGTGAAGTCGAGCGACTAACAGTCAATCCGGTTCTCGAGCTCATCAAGGTAAACTGGTCTGGATTGCCTGATCTTCTTGGCGGTTCAATGGTAGAGCCGAAGCAGCAAGAAGGTATTGTGCTGGTTTACAGAAAGCAAGGGGAAGAGGGGCTGCGGATTGAGCAGGCAACCGGCCATGATTTGCTGGCACTGAAAATTGTCGCGGAGAAACGTGATAGAAGAGCGGTGGCCGCAGAAGGGGAGACCTCTGTTTCCCAAATTGACGCTATTTTATATGAGGCGAAGAGGAAGGGGCTCATTTTTTCGCCGAGTTCAAGGATTACCCGAATCAGTGAGGTGCGAAGGGAGGAGCAGGTCGACGAACCGTATAATCGGGCCGAGGTGTTTACCCTTCAATGGCATCTGACCCAGAAGTGTGATCTGCACTGTAAACACTGTTATGACAGAAGCACACGCGAAGAGATGTCTCTTGAGCAGGCCTTGTCTGTGCTGGATCGGTTGTATGAGTTTTGCGAGCAGAATCACGTGCGCGGGCAAGTCAGTTTTACCGGCGGAAATCCCATACTGTACCCACACTTCCAAGAGGTGTACAGGCAGGCCGTTACAAGAGGTTTTTTAACGGCCATCCTTGGCAATCCTGTTTCCGGCAAGTGTCTCGATGAAATTGTTTCCATGCAAAGACCGGAATACTTCCAGGTGAGCCTGGAGGGGTTGGCTGCTCATAACGATTATATCAGAGGAGAAGGCCACTTTGACAGGGTCATGGCGTTTCTCGACCGATTAGAGGAGGTTGGTGTTTATCGCATGGTCATGCTGACACTTACCAGGGATAATATGGGAGATGTGTTCCGGTTGACGGAGAGTTTGCGGGATAAGGTTGATTTGTTCAATTTCAACCGACTGGCTTCAGTGGGCGAAGGTGCAGCCTTAAAGACAGTTCCTTTCAAGGAGTATCAATCGTTTTTGGTGGAGTACCGGCAGAAGGCTGCCGATAATCCCATAATGGGCTGCAAAGACAACCTTTTTAATATCCTGCAGGAGAGGGACAATGCACCCCTGACAGGCGGCTGCACGGGTTTCGGTTGTGGTGCAGCATTTAATTTCGTGTCGCTATTGCCCGACGGTGAGGTACATGCATGCAGAAAGTTCCCTTCCTTTATCGGGAATTTGTTTGATAAGAGCCTGTCTGCCATTTATGAAGGCGTCCAGGCCGGGAAATATCGCACCGGCAGTGCCAGTTGTGAGGGCTGTCGGATACGTCATTGCTGTGGTGGTTGCCCTGCAGTCAACTACGGCCTTGGCAATGATATTTTTACTACCGTCGACCCCTATTGCTTTATTGGCCAGCCTGACAATTGATAGGCAGAATTTCTCATGGCATGCAGAAGCTGGTATTTCAAATGGGGTCAAGTCTTGAATTATTAAGAATATGCGATAGAATAGCTTCATTATGGCACGACCACTTCGAATAGAATATCCAGGTGCGCTTTATCACCTTGCGGCCCGCGGCAACAGGAAAGAAGACATTTATCTTCAGGATGAGGACCGGATTTATTTCCTGGAAATATTGGGTCGTACAGTCCATCGCTATAACTGGATCTGCCACGGATACTGTCTGATGGATAACCATTTTCATCTGCTCATCGAAACCCCGGACGCCAATCTTTCATTAGGGATGCGGCAACTCAACGGCATCTATACCCAGTATTTTAACAGGAGTCATGATAAGACAGGTCATTTGTTCCAGGGGCGCTTCAAGTCTATTCTTGTCGAGAAAGATACACACCTGTTGGAATTAGGCAGGTATATCGTACTGAATCCGGTGCGTGGAAGACTTGTCGACCACCCGGGTGACTGGGAGTGGAGCAGCTACCGGTCCTTCGCCCTTGGACGCGGTTGTCCCGATTTTTTAACGAGTGAATGGGTGTTAGAACAGTTTTCCCGCCAGAAAAAAAAGGCCAGACAACTTTATATAGGGTTTGTGGAGGACGGAATGGACGAACCGGCACCATGGAGACGGGTAAAGGGGCAGATCGCTTTTGGCAGTGATACATTTGCGGTGGAGATTAAGGCGTATCTTGAAGCGGGAGAGAAACCCGTAGATCTTCCGAAATACCAGAAACACCTGGGACGGCCCGCTCTTTGGAAAATCATTCCGAAACTCATTCGTGCTGATAAGCCAAAAAGGAATAAAGCCATTATCACTGCCCATATCGAGCATGGGTATACTCTGAAACAGATCGCCGATCTGTTGGGTGTTCATTATACGACAGTGAGCAAGGTGATCGCTGCCGCAGAAAAATCGACCCTTTAATGACCTCCGGTAAAACGATCAGGGGAATATGTGAATCTTGTTGGTGGGGAAGCTGAGGTGGATGAGCTGACCGGTCCGGTAACCGGTTCGAAAGCATCTGACTGTAAAATGAGATGTGGGCGTTTGTACTTCAAGAGCGGTTGTCGATCCTTCAAATCGGGTTGAGATAATTTCAGCCCCTATGGTGTTTGTGCCCGGTTCGTCATGGGTGCAGATATCTTCCGGGCGGATGGTCGCCTTGGCATCCCCGGTGTCCTTGATATGTGTCGGAAGTGATATGTTATGGCAGGCAAAGATGCCGTTTTTAATAGCCCCTCTCAAGATATTTGTTGAGCCGAAAAAGCGCGCAACATCCTGATCGGAAGGATGGTAGAAAAGCTCTGACGGGGTGCCGGTCTGACGGAGAGTTCCGTTAAGCAGCAAACATATCCGGTGGCTGATGGCCAGCGCTTCGCCCTGGTCGTGCGTGACAAAGAGCATGGTGGTGCCCGTCTGCTCCTGGACGTTGATGATCAGTTCGCGCATCTGCTGGCGTAGTTGTGCATCCAGGTTGGAGAGCGGTTCATCGAGGAGCAGAACGGATGGTTCAAGAACCAGGCCCCGGGCCAGGGCGACCCGCTGTTGCTGGCCTCCGGAGAGCTGGTGGATTTTACGCTGCTCCAGGCCTGTCAGGCCCGTGATCTCGATGAGGGTTTCTATTTTCTTCAGGGCAATCGATTTGTCTGTTTTTTGCATCCTCAGACCGAAACCGACATTCTGTTCCACGTTCAGGTGCGGAAAGAGTAGAGGTTTCTGGAAGATGAGTACAGTATCCCGTTTTTCAGCCGGTACCCTGGTGACCACCCGGTCATTGATCGATATCTCCCCGGATTGTATTGGCAGGAGCCCGGCGATGGCTTTGAGTATTGTCGTTTTACCGGCACCGCTCGGGCCCAGCATGGAGCTGATCTGCCCATCATAAATCTCCATATTCAGGTTTTCTACAACGGCCAAGCCGTTATAACTGATAGAGACATCATGCAGTTTTAAGTGTCCCATCAGCGTATCCCCTTTATGCCTGCCCGCCCGAGGGTATGGGCGCTGGCCATAAGTGCCACAAAAACCGGAACAATAAAAAGCAAGCTGACGGCTGCTGCCACCGGCCGGTCACCACTATCCATGAGGGAAAAGAGCAGGATAGGCAGGGTCAGCATCTTACCACCGCCGATGATGAGGGTAGAGAGATATTGCGACCATGAGAGCAGGAAGGTGAAAAGTGCCGATACAGTAATACCTGGCAGTATCATGGGGACCATAACCTTCGTTATGAGAGAGAAGTTGTTACAGCCGAGGGAGAGAGCCTGTTCCTCGATTTCCGGATCGTAGTCGGTGAAAACACCCCATATGACAAAAATAGTATAGGGGAGGCAGAAGGTAAGGTGGATGAGAACCACTCCCCAGAAGGTTTCGGTCAGGTTCAGTTTGATGAACCAGAGGTGTAGGCCCATGGCTACAGAAAGTGGTGGGACGATGATGGGTAAGGTAAAGAGCAGGGTTACCAGTTTTTTGCCACTGAAGTTATAGAGGCCCAGGGCCCTGCCGGCAGGTATGCCAAGTAATAGTGAAACAATGGCCGTAACAGCCGCCAGCATGCCACTGGTCACAAGCCCGCTCAAAATTTGGCTTGATGCCGTCTTGAAAATATAATCGAAAGCGCGGAATCCGTAGTCGAGAGGAAGGGCGGCCGGGTAAAACCATTTTTCACTGAACGACCAGAGCAGCAGCGGAATAAACGGGAGGCCCACTGTAACAAAGACAGATGTAAGGAGGATCAGTTTGCCAGGTTTCATGAGAGTGCCCCACGGTTCCTGTTTATCCGGAGCAAGGTCTGGGCGAGGATGACAGTGCCGATGACTATTGCCGCAATGATCAAACCGATGGCAATACCCTCGGGGCGGGCAAGGAGGTCGATGTCGCTGTAACTTTTATAGGCCCACACCGGCAGGGACGTTGGGTATGTCTGTCCGAGCAGGTAGGGGACTTCGAAGGCACCGAACGTGAAGGCAAAGACAATGAGGCAGCCGCCGGCCAGCCCTGGAGTGATCAGGGGGAGGGTTATGTAGAAAAAGCGTTGCAGAATACCGGCCTTGAGGGTTGCCCCTGCTTCGAGTAACTCCGGGCCGCTGTTTTTCAAAATTGAGAGGATCATGAAGGTGAGGAAAGGAATTTCTTTCCAGATGTAAACCAGAATGATGGAAAAACAGAGAGGATCGTTCACCAGCAGCGGGAAAGCGGTTGGGGACGTAACCAGACCGGCTGAGACCAATAGCCTGGAAAAAAATCCGGTGGGGGAGAGCAGGAAAAGGATGGCGATGGCTACCACCAGATGGGGAACGGCCAGGGGAATCTGCAGGAGAAAAAGGAGTATCCGGCTGTTTTCGGACCATCGTAAAAATGATACCGCCAGCAGTATACTGAAAATAGCTGCCAGCAGTGTTGAAGTCGTAGAAATATAGAGGGTAAGGAGCAGGTTCCTGATAAAATCCGGATCCTGAAGTACCTTCATGAATATGTTCGGGCTAAGGCTGTCATAACCGTTACCGGGAGTCTGTTCCAGGGCCTGGAACAGTCCGAGCAGTAAGCCGCCGCCAAAAAGAAGAGCAATTACAATGGATGCGGGAAGCAGCATAACAAGCAGGTTCCGAACCGGTGTCTGCCTTCCCGGCGCGGTGGAATCTGCCGCTCTGAGGGAGGACCTTTGCATCACCTGCCTTTTAATACATGTTGTTGCCAGCCTTTTTCGAGGCGCGTAAGGATGGATGAAGGCAGTTCCGGTAATTGGTGGGCCTGAAGTTCTGCATCGCCTAGAGTTGCGATTCCCTGCGGTCTGTTCGCGAATTCACGTTGCATTGCAGGCTCCAGCCTGGAGGCGCTGATTGCAGGGAAATCACCCCAGACTTCCGGTTTTGATTTTTCCAGCTGCGCCTCGGGTGAGAGTAAAAAGTCAGCAACAACCATGGCTGCAGCCTTATCCCCGGCGTTAAATGGGATGGCCACAAAGTGGGTGTTTGCAAGGGTGCCTTCGTCAAACACATAGGTGCGGACGGTGTCGGGAAAGAGTCCGTCCAGGATATTTCGTGATGCTTCCCCCTGGTTGTAAGAAAATGAGAAGTCGATCTCACCATCGACGAAAAGTGTGTTCAACCGGACCGGGGAGTCTGGATAGGTTGTTCCCTGTCTCCAGAGTGACTTCTTTAAACCGGCAAGTCGGTTATATGTTTTTTGTAAGGCCTCATCAAGTTCCTGCTCCTTGTATTCCTCCTGCCATTTAAGTGGCGAACCCGAGAGCTGGTAGAAGATCTGCCGTAGAAAGGCGGATCCCGTAAAATCAGGTGGTGCGGGATAGGTGAATCTTCCCGGATGTGTTTCAATCCATTCAAGCAGGGTGGGGATTGAGCGAGGAACTTCCTGGAAACGGGCGCTATCGTAAATCATCACCAGTTGAGCACTGCCCCAGGGCGATTCCAGGTATTCCACCGGGGTTCCGAAATCATTTTTAACGGCGGAGTTCTCCCAGTTCACATAGCGTGAGTTGGGCAATTGATTGGCAAAAGGACCGTACAACAGGGCCTGGTTTTTACAGGTGCGGAAGTTCTCACCGTTTATCCAGAGCAGGTCGGCATTTCCCCCATCATTTTTTCCGGCCTGTTTTTCGACCAGGAGTTTTGAGACGATTTCCCCGATATCCTTGACCGGCACCTGACGAAGGGTTATGTCGTACCGCTTTTTTAACTCTCCGGCAAGGTAGCCGTTTACATAACCATTTACGGCGGGGGAACCTCCCCACATGTACCAATCAACAGTTTTTCCCCGTGCTTTTTGAATTGTATCGTTCCAGTCCACCGATTGTGCGGCGGTGGCATCAGGGCTGTATCCCTGCAGGGATAGCATGAAGACCAGGAGAAGTAGACTTTTCAAGAGCGAGCGCATGACCGTAACCAGTTTAGGGGGATAATGTGAATGATGTCGGTTCTACTGAAGATACATGGTAACCGAACATTAAAAGTGAAAATTCACTATATTACATCAGGCTGGTCATGTCCAGTGACTGCACATTGTGGTTGAGTCTGACGGGTGTGGAACCTGGGCAGCTACCCATGACCGTGTTGATGTGGCTGTTCACCGTGCGGATGGGCGTGGCTGTGGTTGTGGAGGTGGGCCTTGCCGCACTGTTTAACCTTGCCGTGGCTCATGGCGTAGACATCATTGCAGGTATCGGAAAGGAAATCCCAGTCATGGGAGATAATCATATAAGCCAGATCCAGGTCGCGCAGGATGTGGATGAGCTGATGCCGGGTATTTGGGTCCAGGTTGTTGGTCGGTTCGTCCAGCAAAAGGGCCCTGGGATCCATGGCGAGGATGGTGGCAAGTGAAACGAGTTTCTTTTCTCCACCGGACAGCTGGTGGGTGATACGTTCTGAAAAGTCAGCGAGGCCAAGGCTTTCAAGGGTCTCAAGTGCTTTTTTCCTGGCCTCGGCAGGGGAAAGGCCGAGGTTGAGTGGGCCGAATGCCACATCTTCAAGGACGGTTGGGGAGAAAAGCTGGTCGTCAGCATCCTGAAACAGTAAGCCTACTTCCCTGCGCAGTAACCGAAACTGTTCTTTTGAGTCGACGGGAACGCCCCGGAACAGCAGTGAGCCCGACTCCGGGGTATGCAGCCCCATGATAATGTGGAACAGGGTGGTCTTGCCACAGCCATTGGGGCCAATAAGGCCGAGACGTTGGTGGTCCTTGAACGACAGGGAGAAACCATCGAGTATCGGTTCGGTCCGATTGGAAAATCGAAATGTTATGTCCTGCAGTTCAACTATTGGGCGTATTGTCATTATCGTTTACGGTTAGAGGAATTCAATGGTGCCGAGAACTAATGCAGCGACAACCATTGTAACCGCAAACAACATATCTGTCATGGTGAGAGTTGAATCGTTGAGAGTGTAAAACCTGCCGTTAAACCCACGGAGCATCATTGCCTGGGCGACCCTTTCCCCACGATGCCAGCTTTTTATAAGGGTCATGCCAAACATATAACCGACCGTTCGGTAGGTATGCAGGTTGGTTTTCGGTGAAAAACAGCGCAGCTTTGCTGCCCGGTTCAGACGGCTGAATTCCTGATGAATGACAAAAATATAGCGGTAGGAGAAAAGCAGCAGCAGGCAGAGTTTGACCGGCATCCGCAGTTTGGTCATGGCGTGGCCGAGGTCTGAGACGGGTGAAGTGGCCAATAAGCTGATACAGAGAAGAACGATGGTGTTGGTCTTTAAGGTGATCAGGGAGACAATGTGAAGACCTTCTGCGCTGGCACTCAAGGGGCCGATTGTCATTATTGGGATACCGGGGTATGTGAACGGCAGGGTGCACCAGAGGAAGACTGTAAAACTGTTCACCACCAGCAGACGAAGAAGTACCGGTTTGAAGCCGAGTCGTCCAAGGCTGACCAGCAACAGGCTGATCACCAGTCCTGCTGCGGCCGTACGCATATCCTGACTCAGTGCGATAACCAGGGTCAGAATCATGGCGATGATCAGCTTGACCCTGGTGTCGAGGCGGTGGAGCAGGCTGTTGCCGCCACTGAAACGTTCGAAATTCACTTACTGTACCTGTTCATGTAAATCCATAATACGGCACCTAATTCAACACCTTTGTCCTCACCTGCGGGATTCTTTATGGTGTAATCCGCTTCGTTTAAGGCGGAAAATCCCCACCAGCCCGGTTGCGGACAGGCAAAGGTGAATATCCCGTTCCGGTCGGCCTTGATGACCTGGGTTATGTGATAATCGCTGGGGGCTTTAAATGATTCGGTGTTATAAAGTTCAACCTCGATTTCTGCCTGGGGAACCGGTTGACCGTTCATCAATACCTGGCCGGAGAAGCTGTTGCCTTCATAGTTGCCGAACGGGCGGGTGAGGGGAATAATTTCCGTTGGTAAACCAACAGGTTCATCCCAGCCCATGTCGTCTCCATAAGCGGCCACGATGGTCTTGGTGTAATGGATGATGGAGAGGTCTTCCGCCTCTTCCCAGTATGGTTGCGGTTCCATAACGAACTGATAGACACCTGGCCGTTTAACGGCAAAAGATGACTGCCAGCCCTTATGATTCATGATGCTTGTGTGCTTCAGTGTCCCGAGCAGGTCTGTTTGTTTATCACCACTTTTCACATAAAATTTGTTTGGTTGTACCAGGTCCATGCCAACCATTTCAAATGGGTGAGAAAAAGAGAGGGACACCTCGACCTGTTTTTTGGCCTGGGTGACGATGTTTTCTGATGGAATCACCATGCCGAAATGGGCAGCCGCAGGATTATATTGAAAAGTTACAAAGATGCCGAGAACTGATGCGGCAATGGTCTTCAAATTCATGACGCGTCTCCTTTTTTTGATTTCATAATTGCGGCCAGCCCGGCGAGCCCGATGATGTAGCCTATTCCGCCGATGATATCCTGCAGCGAGACCTTTTTGTCATTCATCTCGATAAGCATACGCTTGATGGGGCCAAGCTGTTCTGCAACGGATTGATCAACGATCTTTTTTAAAACTGTTTCATCGACGCCGGTTGTGCCTGTTGCTGGTGTTGTTGTTGGTTGTGATCTCTCTAAAGGTTGTTGGGCAATATCTGTTGCTGCTACATCCGGAAGGTAGTCTGCAGCCTGCAGTAACCATTCGTTACGATGGCCTTCTCCCGCATTGGCGATGATGAGGAGATCGAGCTGTGCCTCTTTCATGGCGCCTGATATGGGAAAGGAGAATTCTCCGGAGTCATCAGTCCGGACTGTCTGAATGGTTTCCTCAGTCTTGTTGTCCGTTACCAGAATTTCAATGTTTCTGGCTTTTTTGCCGCCGTTAAAACTGGTCTCACCTTTAATGGTATCTCCCTCTGCGTAGGCAAATACCCGGATTTTATGTGCACTGGCGGTGAATGGTAAAAGGAGCAGGATCAGGAGCAGGATAAGGTTCTTCATTTTTTAATACCTTCAAGGATATCGGGATGTACCCGGCCAATAAACGAGACGGCGAACATGGTGACAAAACCTTCTATTACCATGACGGGGAGGTGAACACCGATAGAGATCATAGCCGCCTTTATATACCCCTGATCTGTAAGGCCCAGGGATGCGGCCATCATGAGAGCCGCCAGCAGGATGGCCAGGAACCCGCCGACAAAACCGGCAATGGCCCGGGTCTTTTGTCTGGCCAGCCAGGGTTTGACAAGGTAATAGCTAAGGAGTGCTGAGGCAGCCATATTCAGGGTGTTGACCCCAATTACCGTGATACCGCCAAACTGGAAAAAAACAGCCTGAAGCAGCAAAGCCACAAGGATGGCAGGAAAACAGGCCCAGCCAAGCAGTAGCCCGAGCAGCCCGTTGAGTACCAGGTGAACACTGGCTGGTCCCGCCGGTACATGGATGAGCGAGGCGATAAAAAAACTCGAAGTGAGGATGGCGACCATCATTATCCGATCGTAATCGAGCGATTTGAGCCCGATCGCCGTTCCGACTGCTGTCAACGCTCCACCACCAATGAGCACCGGTGCCGATAATACACCTTCTGAAATATGCATGAAACCCTACTGTTTAATATGAATTTCAGATTCGTGTTACCGGGTGAGCTGAAAAAAACCGCTCGAAGGCGGTAACACAAATCCACAATGCGTAACATTTTGACCCTATTTCAGGGATGCTGTCAAGCTATTTATTGTTATTGTGACAATACAATTCCAGGCATGGAAGCACGCACCATGCCTGGAAAGTGCAAAAGATGGTTGAGGTGCTTTATTGACAGACAACCATGTCTATCCGGTCGCAATAGGAAGCGTCACAGACCTGGCCTCCGTTAATAACCCGTGTTTTCTGGTTATCTTTTTTATAGGTAAAGTGAACCGCTTTCTGATATCCCTTGGATTTACAAAAAGCTGTGGCTGCAGGCATTCCGCAGTTTTTGCTCCACTCCCTGCAATAGTCGAGTCCGTAGCCATTAACCTTCGGGTTGTTGATAGTAACCTGCTTCGGTTTACAGGTTACCCTGCTGATCCGGTCGCAGGAGGGAGCGTCGCAAACCATACCTCCATTAATAACCCGCGTCTTCTGGTTGTTTTCGACAACTTCAAAATTCACCGCTTTTTCATACCCCTTCGATTTGCAGAAAGCGGTAGCCGCGGGCATTCCGCAGTTTTTGCCCCATTCCCTGCAGTAGTCGAGTCCGTAGCCATTGACCTGTGGGTTGTTAAAAGTTTTGGCCATCGCCAGGAGGGGGAAAAGCAGGAAAGTAAGCGACAGAAAGAGTAACATCTTTTTCATGGTCGTTCTCCTTATTACTGGGGTTGAATGGTTTGTACTGCCGTGAAAATACAAGTTGTCGCAAGCAGTTTTGAGAAGGAGTGATGACTCTATTAAAACACAAAATTAACCCGTTATTGAAATAGAAAGGGTGTTATGCAGGCATTTTCCGGTAAAGGGGTGGGCCTGGAATCGGATAATGTGAAAAATGAACGCTATTTTGAGCTGTTGAAGAACAAGAGATGTCTTGACTATTGGCGTTGTTATGTGTTGTAATAGCAGAAGATTGTTGCTTTTCACGCATTGTTGTTTTGAGGGTTTGGTCAGCCGCATGTGTGAAGGAAAGACAAAATCCAGCGCTGTGTAAAAATAGTTATGCAGACACCATCGCTTCTTACATACCTGCAGGGATCGGACTCAAATCTTTACCTGGACCTGCGTGCTTCACTTGTCGAGGGACTGTTTTGCCCTGCCTACAGTGGCGGTTTGCTGGCCGACTGCTTTAAGGTCGGTATGCGGACGAATGCGGGGTCGCTGATCCGTAAGGTCGATCTGTTTATCCAGCCCGATGTTGTCTCGGGCCAGAGCAATATTGCGGGTTCATGGACCAATATCGAGATAGACACAGCCTGGCAGAACGCCTATCGACTGCACTCCCAAAAAGAGACTTCCACGTGTATTCTTTTTAATGAGCAGGTTGATGAGGTCGGCCGGTTTCTACAGTTTTCCCCGCTTCTGTTTTGTAACAGGCGCAATGTTTTTTTCAGCCCTCTTTGCAGGCAATGCCTGGAACCTCTTCAGTTATGCCGGGATGATACCTTGCTGCAACAGAGAGGATTACCACTCTACTCAAAATCGCTTGTCCGGTACCTTTATTGCCGGTCCTGCTCTCTACAAACAGATTCTCCCTGGTACGTAAAAGTCAGGAAATCAGAGGGTGTGGCAGAGGTTGGCGATGAGAAACAACTTCTTGCCGATCTGGGTGCGGTGTCTCTTGCCGCACAGGCAGGGACAGGTTTTCCGTGTTGTGACTGCCCCTTCCAGGAGCAGTGTTTCGGCGAGAGGTTTGGAGTGGAGCAGACCGTTGCCGTATTTTCCTTCTATCCGTTCCATGCCCTGCTTTTGGATGCCACTGATTGCAATGGTAGCGACTTTCTGGTTCGGATATCAGGGGCAACGGTTGACCAGGCGGCAACCCATGACCGTGAAAGATCCGGGGCCAAAGCGAAGTCGCCGGTTTCGATACTTTCCTCTATTACACCGGGAAATGGTTTTTTACGGCCATGGGAAAAAGGAGCAGCTTTTACAGAAGTTCTTTACCTGAAGGTACATTTCTTGTGGGAGGTGGCACGCCAGTTGTTATCCGGTGAGGAGTTGGTTTTTCCGGCAGGAAGCTACCTCTCTGCTGCCGATGTACGGGTGAAATTCGACCCCTTCTCTTCTTTTCAGAAATTCTGGAGTTTTTCTGTCGTGTTTCCTGGGTTGTGCAACCCGCATATGTTGAATGGAAGGCCTAAGCCTCCAGAGATCGGCAGCTTCCATATGTTCGGGATGTTCTGGTTTTTAGTTCTTGGTATCAACAGTGAACAGGATGAGTCAGATATATATAGGAAATTGGCTTTACTATTGGAGCGTGATTCGGGATCAACAATAAATATAGACGGCCTGTTAGAGTTTATGCCGCCGGCCCAGGTCTTGTGGGAACCTGAAAATTATCAGGTTGATGGCGGGAGCGAAACCAACTATCGGGAGGTCCTGCAGTTGGGGTGGGATATTCTCCTTTCAGCCTGCACCGGGCAGCAACCGGATGCCACTCAGGTCTGCAGTCGCATTGAGGCCTGCCTTCACTCCTTACGCTCCCTGGTTATCACCGGCAAGGGTGGTAGTGAAAGGGGAGATTTTAGCAAAGAAGACAGGGCGATCGGGAATGCTATTGAACGCCTGAAGAAAAAATGGGGGGTGGAGGTGGACCCGGTGCCTCAGGCAGCAGTGTTTGCCCCTTTGGGGCAGGTCGATACGTCAACGGGGGAGAATGGAACCATAAATGGTGATTTTAGCACCGGACATGATTTTCACTCCGAAACGGTTGTGTTGACGGGAGAGGATGCGCCGGTACATGACAGCGATATCCATCATGATGAAACCGTTATTATACAGACAGCGTCTGTTGGGCAGACGCCAGCAACGGTTGTTTCACCAGAAATAGATAAGGTTTCGGCACCTGCGGAGATGGAAGAAACCCTCCGCCTGAGACCGAAACCTGTTGGGGAGCAGGTTCAGGCCCCAGATGAGGAAACGGGGCAGCCTTTTCTTGAGGAAACAGTAGTTTTAGGGGGCGGTAAGCCAGCCACCCGGAAGGCTGGCAAAGCCGAATCGGGTCGGGCAGACGGCGACAAACAGCCTGATGTTACAACAGATGAAGAGGACTTCATGACCGAAACCGTCGTTCTTAAGCCGCGCAGGGAAGGTGGGTGAAAATGGTTGATTCGCTGCACAGCCTGAGAGACGAGCTCCGAAAAATTGTCGGTGAAGCGGAAGGTGACGGTAGCGAAGTGGTTGAGAAGTATCTCGAAAAGAGGCTGGGCTCAATGTCGTCGCAGGAGAAAATAAGCTGTCTCGACGAGTTATCGAGCATTATTGATGACCGGTCGTCTGCAGTCACTCCTGGTGCAGTTCAGCATTCGGGGGGAGAACTTACCCGCTTTACCCGCTTGATCCTTGGTGATAGTGCGACCTCCAAAAGCCTTGATGAGCAACTGCTGGAAGAGAGGCTCTCTAACGCGCTTACCGATATTTTCAACGGTATCAACCGGTTGTTGCGTGCCATAGACAGTACGTTGGGTCGGGAAATTCCTCTTGACAGGACAATCCGGTCCATGGTGGGAGGGCAACTTGACGATGAAACGCAACGACCTTTGAGTGAGGTTATCGACCGTGTGAGGCACGCTTTTCTCCTGTCTTATGAATCGGGCAAGGAGTCGCATGCTGCGGTGATGGAAAAGGTATTATCTGAACTTGCGCCGGACAGGATTCTTGAAGATTGTGCCGGAAGTCTGAAGATAGGACCGCTCAGGAAGGCGGACGCATTTGAAAGATACAGCCAGGTCTATGCATCCCTGAAGGAGTGGCATACTTCAGGAAGAGGGATTGCCGAATATCTTGAACGTTTTGAAGGTGTTTGCAACAGGGCAACACGTCAACATGAGGAGGGGAAATCTTGAGAAGGAATATTTTTTATCTGCTGCTGGTTATCTGTTTCCTGGTATTGCTGTCATCCTGTGCTTCCAAGAAAGCTCCTCCCCCGAAACCCCAGTGGCTGTATCAGAAAGATGCAATAACCCTCCGATTCAAGGCGGACAGTGTTCTTAACATGAGTGAGGGGTCGCCCCACACTCTGATGGTTTGCGTATATCAGTTGTCGAATGACAATATGATGAGCCAACTGGCTTCGAACGAGGATGGTATATATCAGCTTCTGGACTGTGAACATTACGATTCCAGTGTCCGCAACGCAAAGCGTCTGATCATCCATCCCGAGCAGGATCTGACCTTTATCATGGATCGGCTTGCCGGTACGCAGAAAATTGCTTTTGTCGCCGGATACGCAAAGCTGGACAAGATGAGGATGGTGCGGGTTGTCGATATCCCGGTGCTGGTATCCAAGGATAATAAGTCTGCGGTGGCCACCGAGATGAAGGCGATCGTCAATCTCGGTTCCGAGCAAATTGCTGCTATTCAGAAATATTAGGGGGCAATCATGGAAAAACCCCTTTTCTGGCATCAGGGGCTGTTTTTACAACCGCAGCATCTCCAGTTGCAAGACCGTTATGTGCAGTCGCTTGCGGCATCATCCTCCTCTTATCTCCAGCCTCACTACTGGGGCGTTGCTTCCATGAGACTGCATGAAGGGTCACTCGGTAACCTGTCGCTTTCCATCCAGCAGGGGGAGTTCCTGTTCGCGGACGGGACGGTCGCAACATTTCCGGGGAATAGCCTGCTTGACTCCCGTGCCTTTAACGAAGGGGTTTTTGAGGGAGGGAAGCCGCTGGGGGCTTACATCGGTTTACGCAAGTGGAATCCCGCCGGGGAGAACGTCACTGTCCTGCCCGACCTGGAAAGTTTGGGTGAGGTGACAACTCGCTATGTCACCTCGACCGAATCGGATGAAATTGTCGATCTGCATCAAGGGGGGGCGGAAGCACAGGTACGGTCGATGTATTTCGCCCTCAAACTATTTTGGGAAAGTGAGGTGGAACAGCTTGGTGATTTTGAGCTGGTACCGGTCGTTCTCTTGACCCGAAGTGGTGAAGAGGTGGTGCGGGCGAATCGTTTCTTCCCTCCTTGTGTCAACATCGCCGCCATCGATTCACTGCATAAGCTGGTGGTTGAAATCCGGGATCAGCTGACGGCGCGGACCCATCAACTCGAAGCCTATAAACGTTCACGAGGTATTCATACGGCTGATTTCGGTGCCAGGGATACGGTTTACCTGCTTGCCTTACGCTCACTCAATAGATACGTGCCGCTGCTTTTTCATCTTACCGAAAGCCCAATGGTTCACCCCTGGGCGGTATATGGCGTCCTGCGCCAGATTGTCGGGGAATTGTCGTCGTTTTCGGAAGGGATCAACGTGCTTGGTGAGCTGGAAGACGGGACGAAACTTGTGCCGGTCTACAACCATCGTAAACTGTCAGACTGCTTCTATTCAGTCCAGAAGACCCTGATACGACTGCTTGACGAGATTACAGCGGGTCCGGAGTATGTCTTTGAGCTGATCTATGACGGGACGTATTATACGACGGACCTGCACCCTTCTGTTTTTGAGGGACAAAACCGATTCTACCTGGTACTGCAGGCGGCCGACGAGGATGTGGCGCAATTGCAGGGCTTCACCGGTATGGCCAAAATGGGTGCCAGGGAGTCGCTGCCGATCCTTATTGCCCGCGCACTTCCCGGGGTGAAAACCGTCCATCTGGAAAACCCGCCGCAGGAACTTCCCCGAAAGACCGGGGCGGTGTATTACCAGATCGATCTCTCCGGCAACCTCTGGCAGCAGGTGCAAAGCGGCAGAAACCTGGCAATTTTCTGGGACAGTGCACCGGCGGACCTGAAAGCAGAGCTGATGATTGCAGGTAGGAGGTAGTCATGGTGTTGATCGACTGTTTTGTAGAACTCATTGGTTATGTCAGTTACTTCCGGCAACTCCCGCCCGGTGAACAGCCGGGTTTTGAGAGAGTACAGAGAGATCTGGCAGAGTTGATCGCCCAAAGCCAGGAGTTGTGCAGGGTGAACCGGTTGTCCACCACCGATTTCGATCTGGCACAGTTTGCTGTATTTGCCTGGATCGACGAGACCATGCTCGGTTCGGGTTGGCCAGACAGACAGCGTTGGCAAGGGGAACAGCTGCAGCGGGTGCATTACCAGACAGTGGATGCAGGGGTGCAGTTTTTTGACAAATTAAATGAATTGCAGCCGCAGCAGCTCCAGGTACGGGAGGTCTATTATATCTGCCTGGCTTTGGGGTTTTCGGGAAGATACTGCAACCCGGGTGATGAATTCCTGCTTGGGCAATTGAAGAGTTCAAACCTGAAATTACTGGGCGTAGGATCGGTAGATCCTGATGAATATCTTTCGTCCAGATTGTTTCCTGATGGGTACAGTGATGGGGAAACCGGGGGGACAACACATCAAGGGGGCAGGTTTACCGCTCTTTCTGTAGTGGGGGCAACCGTGCCGCTTCTGCTTTTTGGACTGCTATTTTACATTTACCGATTTGTGTTGAGTAACGTCGGTGAGAATCTACTTAAATCGATACACTGATGAAAAATTTTTTCATTTCATTGCTGAAGTTTTTTTTCTGGACCATGCTGATCCTGGTTATCGGCCTTGGCACCTTTGGTCTGGTGATATGGCTGAAGCATCCATGGTGGATCGGTTGTTTTTTTATCCTCGGATATTTCGGCCTGTTCTGTATCTGGTTGCTGGTAAGGAAGGTCCTGTTGCGACGGCGGGAGAAAAATTTTGTTAACGATGTTATCGCCCAGGATAGGGCTGTTCAGGGTTCCACCGGTGATTCCGTAGCCGCTCACGACCTGCAGAACCGTTGGAAGCAGGCCATTGACACTCTCCAGAAATCAAAACTCGGGAGATCGGGTAACCCACTCTATGCCCTGCCGTGGTACATGGTTATCGGCGAGAGTCATTCCGGTAAAACAACAGCTATAAGGAACGCCGGTCTGGCTGCCCCGTTTGCCGAAACCCGAAGTGTCTCAGGCATTGGGGGGACCAGGAACTGTGATTGGTGGTTTTTTGAGCAGGCCGTTATCCTGGATACGGCAGGTAGGTATGCTATTCCCCTTGATGAGGGGCGTGACAGGCAGGAATGGCAGAAATTCCTGTCGCTGCTGGTGAAATATCGAAAACGGGAAGCCCTTAATGGACTGGTGGTAACTGTCGCCGCCGATAAACTGCTCAGGTCCGACCCCCAGAGTATTGCCGATGATGGGCAGCAGATACGCCAGAGGGTAGATGAGTTAATGCGGGTACTCGGCATGAAGATCCCCGTGTATGTACTGGTGACAAAATGCGACCTCATCCAGGGGATGACCAGCTTCTGTGAAAGGTTGCCTGAAAAGTCACTGCAGCAGGTTATGGGCTTTATGAACCGGGATCTTTCCGGTGATGTGACCGGGCTTCTCAGTCAACTCGGCAGTTCTCTCCAGAAAAAACTACGTGATCTTCGTCTCCTGCTGTTTTCAGCCGAAGGCGTCGGACCTGCAGGTGGCGATCCCGGAGCCGAATTGCTGTTGTTCCCCAATGAATTCGGCGTAATAGATGGTAATCTTCACCAGTTTGTTGAAAGTGCGTTTTCAGAAAATCCCTATCAGGAGACACCTCTCCTGCGTGGAATTTATTTCAGCAGCGGCAAGCAGGAAGGAAACCCGTATTCCAGCTTCCTGGGCGCTCTCGGACTGGTAAAGACTCAGGACGTACCGCCACCCGTTGAGCGGAGCTTTTTCATCTACGATCTCTTTGCCGATGTCATGGCAAGGGACAGGAACCTTTATAGTCCAACGACCAAGGCCTTAAGCTGGCACAGGTTGACTCGAAACATCGGTCTTGTGGCGTGGGCGGCTATCGTCCTCTCGATTTGCGGGTTGCTCAGTTTTTCTTTTGTAAAGAACCTGACTACGCTCCGCACTGTAGCAGATGAGTTTGCCGATCCTGTGACGCTGCAGGGGGAAATCGTAACCGATACCGCCATTATGGAGCGGTTTCAGAATGGGGTTGCGATCATTGAAGATGTAAACAGCACGTGGTGGTTCCCACACCTCGGCCTTAATGAAAGTGAAGAGGTTGAAGCACGGATAAAAGAGAAATACTGCAGGCGTTACCGTAGCGAGTTTGCAATACCTTTTGATAAACAGCTTCAGCGGAATACCGTTTCGATTACACCGACATCACCCGATGAACGGATCGGCGATCTGGTCGGGCATCTTACCTACAGGATCAACCTGCTTCAGAAACGTCTGGCGGGGGAGAGTCTGGATGATCTCGTGTCACAGAACCAGCCTTCGTTTGCGTCCCTTATTTCTGCTGCAGATTCTGAGCTTGTGGCGCAACTGAGCAGCAGAGTTTCAACCCAGTACCTGCACTATCTCACCTGGCAGGCCGATGAGGGGGAACTGGGAGCAGAGCTGCAGGAGCTGCAAAAGCTCCTGCACCATGTATTGAGTCAGCCGGACAGCAGTTTGAACTGGCTGGTCAGCTGGGCCAATGAAAACAGTGGCAGCGACCAGCTCACGTTAGCTCACTTTTGGGGGCCCTCCCTTACACGCAAGGGGGATATTGCTGTTCTTCCTGCCTTTACCCGTGATGGTAAGGGGATAATTGATCATTTTATAAAGGCAATCGAGAAGGCATTACCGGACAAGCTTCTGTTGACAGCCAATAAGGCCAGGTTTGCAAGCTGGTATAACCGGGCGTATAAACAGATTTGGTATGATTTTGCCCGAAAATTCCCTCAGGCCGAGCAGGATTTGGAGGACAAGCTGGCCTGGCAGCAGGCCGCCTCTGCCATGGCGCTTGATACCGGTCCTTATTTCAACCTTCTTTCCCGTATGGAGAAGGAGCTTAAAATTCTTGATGAAAAAGATGAAGAGTGGATTCATCTGCTTCATCTGATT
This sequence comes from Desulfopila sp. IMCC35008, assembly GCF_010646885.2. Taxonomy (GTDB): domain Bacteria; phylum Desulfobacterota; class Desulfobulbia; order Desulfobulbales; family Desulfocapsaceae; genus Desulfopila. The sequence continues at coordinate 250,226 of NZ_CP050700.1, forward strand.
GGCCTCAGCCGTCTTGAAGCAGAGGGAGAGAAGGCGATCAGGGAAAATAAATCAGTCATAGCCAAGGTCGCCAAAAAGGGCAAGAAGGCTTTAAGCAAGATCGAGAAGGGAATCGGTACCGAGACCACCGGGAAATTGCTGGAAACTGGTCTCGCGAGCGGTGTTTTCTTTAATAACTATAGGGATGCCCTCTCCGAACTGGTTCTTGCTACCTCGTCAAGGGACGTATCGTTCTCCCTGGCATCGGAGGTTTTTACCAGCGATCCTGCGGTTTCCGATACGCCGATGTACAAGGCGCAGCGAAGCCTGATTAAACTGCGGAACGAACTCAGTGAACCGGCTGCCGCAAAAGAGACCATGGTCATCTGGCGGCTGGTGGCCGGGCCGCTGACGTTCCTGCGTGATTATTCCTATCTGGAAGCGTCCTGTAAACTTAATACCTTGTGGGAGGAAGAGGTGCTCGTTGAGGTGCAGGATGTGAAAGACAAAACCAAGCTCAACGACCAGTTTTTTGAAAAGAACGGCCTGGCCATCGAGTTTGTGAATACCAGTGCCAAACCGTTTTTAAGAAGGAATCTTGAGCAGGGGTTTTATCCAAACAAGGCCCTTGGCAGGATGGTCCCTTTCAGGCAGGAGTTCCTTACATTTATGACGGATGGGATCCGGTTGGCGAAATATAAACCGGATTTACGTATCAGTGAGGAAATGCCGCTGGCCATGAAAAAGAAAAACGAGCGGGCATCTGCCATTCCTCCCGAACCTGTCCTGAAGAGCAGTTACGCTGTGGTAGTGCAGGCAAGTCCTACTGGTGTCAACAAAGGGGCTAAGATGATTCCGCATGCTGTTTCGCTTGAGATGGTATGCGGCGCGGAGGTGACTCGGCTGATGAACCTCCAGTATCCGGTGAGACAGAAGTTTGTCTGGAAACCAGAAGAATGCCGGGAGCTTTCACTGAAGATAGAGCTTGGCAGCCTGATGCTGGAAAAGAGGTGGGAGGATAATCATTCATTTGCCAGGTTTCTCCAGGATTACCGAAATGGTTCCGTGACCTATACACCGCTTGATTTTCCGGATAAGCAAAAATACCTCAAACGACTCAATGTCCGGACAATTACGGTGAAATTCAGGGCTACGAAGGGCGGCAGGCCCTTGTTGGCCTTTATGGAACAGCTGGAGGCGAGGAAAAAGGCCCTGGGGCTGGATGAGGAGGGCAGGCAGAAGGAACCCAATGTGGCTGAGATCCTGATGTCGCTTGAGGATAAGCGGAAGGCAGAGGAGTTGGAAAATGAGGCGATGAAAAAGGCGTGGAAGGCAAAGCAACTTGCCAGGGCTGCTGAGATTAAAAGACAGTGGGAGGCCCGTCTCCCAAATGTCCCCCGGGACATCACCGTTTGCTGGGATTGATAATGGATACGCAATATCCTGAATTGCAACCAATCAACGAAGATAAACCGGCAGGGATTGATGTGCGGTATGAGCCGGAGTTTGAGCAATTGCAGGCCGAGATCGATAAGATGTCGCTCCCGTCGGCGACAACGGGGGTGGACTGGCATCTGGTAAGACAGCTTTCCTCAGATATCCTGAGTACCAGGAGTAAAGACCTGCTGGTCGCGGCCTATTTTACCATTGCCGGTATCCATGTGAACAGGATTAAAGGGTTTGCCGACGGTTTACAGGTTTTCGACGGTTTGCTCGCAGAGTACTGGGATACTCTCTATCCGGCAAAAAAGAGGATGCGGGGCAGGGTGGCGGCAGTGGTGTGGCTGCTTGAAAAAAGTGAAGCTGCTTTTGAGGCCTTTGAGCCGGAACCTTGTGAGCCCGATTTTCTCTTGTCCCTGCGTGAGTCGGTCAGCAGTATCGACGGCAGGTTACAGGAGTATCTCGACGAGGCACCGCTTTTAAGGCCTTTGGAACGTGTCGTCGAGAACCTGCCGGTAAAGGAAATTTTTGAAAAGGAGATGCCGGTAGGGCAAGAGCAGCAAACAGATGAGCCCGCTCTGGAAAATAAGGCGGCTTTGCAGGTGCAAAAAAACGAGAATCCCCCACCTGCGGTCCCCGAAGTTGCAGAAGAACCGGAAAAAAAGGCTGAACAAACGGTTCGTGTTGCCCCGGCTGCTGCTGTAGAGACAACAGACAGGATGTCGGCTGCTGAGGTGGAGAAACTGTTGCGGGGAGCATTTCAGACAGTGCGGCAGGCGGCAGATTTTTATTTTGATAAAGATCCTGCCAACCCGAGAGGGTACCGATGCCGGAGGGTGGCAGGCTGGTCTATGATTCAGGTGTTGCCCCCTGCAGAGGAATATCGGACTCAGATACCGCCACCGGGAGAGTTTGAGCAGGTGAAACTGTACCTCTATGAGCTCAGGAGCCTGGAAAAGTGGACAGAACTTCTTCGGGAAGCGGAACAAAAATTCAAGGGCGCATTGCTCTGGCTCGACCTGAACAGGTTTGCCGCTGAAAGCCTGGCTGGATTAGGGCTGCAGTTCGGAGAGGCACATGATGCAGTCTGCCAGGAAACAGCAAGTCTACTGAACCGCCTGCCGGGGCTTGCTAAGTTGACGTTTGCTGATGGTTCACCCATGGCCGATGCGGATACAAAACAGTGGCTGGAGGGGTTGAGTGGGGCACAGAGTACAACCATGGCAATGCCGGCAATGCAGACGATGACTCATGGTGGTGCCATGATGGCAGAACTCTTTGAAAAGTCCCAGAACCTGGCTGCAGCAAAAAAGCTTCCGGAGGCTATTGCACTTTTAACAAAAGAATTGCAAAGCAACAGTGGAGGTCGTGACCGGCTGCTCTGGAGGATCGGTCTTGCTCGTTTGCTGATGAACAACAGGCAAATGAGGTATGCCCTGCCGCATCTGGAACAGATAATGGATGAAGTAAGGGAGTTTCGACTTGAAGAGTGGGACCCGGCTCTCGCCATCCAGGCATTAAGGGTGGTCTGGGCTGGATTTAAAAATGAGAAGTCGGCGCGGGAGAGGGCGGATGGTGTCCTGGCCCGGATTGCCCGGATTGATCCGGTTGAAGCGATGAATCTTGAAAGAAAATGAAACAGGTCTATAGAGCCTGCGGGAAAGGCAGATCAACATAAAGGAGGGAGGTATGGCAAAAGAAATAACCGTAGCACCACGGGAAAGGGTCAACATAGTCTATCGTCCGGCTACCGGCGATGCCCAGGAAGAAATTGAGCTTCCGCTGAAACTCCTGGTGATTGGTGATTTTACCGGTAAGAAGGATGACCGGATGCTCGAAGACAGGGAGCCGATCAACATCGATAAGGACAATTTCAGCGATGTGATGGAGGGCCAGGGACTCGATGTTACCGTGACGGTACCAAATAAATTGTCCGAGGATCCCGAAGACGAGATGGGGGTGAACCTCAAGTTCCAATCCCTCAAGGATTTCGGGCCGGAGTCTCTTGCCGAGCAGACGCCAGAGCTGAAAAAACTCCTTGAACTGCGTAAGGCACTTGGCTCCTTGAAAGGGCCGCTATCCAATATCCCTGAGTTCAGGAAGAAAATTCAGGAACTGGTCAAGGATGATGAGGCTCGGGAGAAGTTGCTCAAAGAAATCGGTGTGGGCGAGAAAAAAGGTTAGGAAAGGGGTATTTTTATGGCTGAAGAACAAAAAGCAACAGTTGAGGCGACAACTGAGAAAACCGAGGAGCTGTCCATACTCGATGAGGTGGTGAATGCCACTAAACTCAAACCGGCTGACGAAGCGTACGACCTGACCAAGAGAGGTCTGGAAGCTTTGATAGCACAGTTGATCGAGCCGGGTAGGGAGATGCCCAAAATCTCCAAGGTCGTGGTCGATGAGATGATTGCTGAAATCGACAAAAAGTTGAGTCTGCAACTAGACGCAATCCTGCATCATCCCGAGGTCCAGAAACTTGAATCTGCCTGGCGCTCAATGAAATACCTGGTGGATAACACCGATTTTCGTGAGAACATCAAACTGGAGATTCTCAACGTCAGCAAGGAAGACCTGCTTGAAGATTTTGAGGATGCGCCGGAAATTGTCAAGTCCGGTTTGTACAAAACGGCCTATACGGCTGAGTACGGACAATTCGGCGGCCAGCCCTATGCGGCTATTGTTGGTAATTATAATTTCGGACCAGGACCACAGGATATCAAACTTCTCCAGGACCTGGCAAGTGTGGGTGCAATGTCTCATGCGCCGTTTCTAGCCGCAGCCGGGGAGGAAATGTTCGGGGTGGAGGATTTCAGCGAGGTGCCGAACCTGAAAGACCTGAAATCTATTTTTGAGGGGCCGCAGTACACCAAGTGGCAGTCGTTTCGTGAGAGTGAGGACGCACGTTATGTCGGCCTGACTGCACCTCGTTTCCTGCTGCGGCTTCCTTACGGCCCGGACACCCAGCCGGTGAAATCGTTTAATTACGAAGAGAACGTCTCGGCAGATCACAACGATTATCTCTGGGGTAATTCAGCCTTCCCGTTTGCAGCCCGCTTGACCGACAGTTTTGCCAAGTACCGGTGGTGCGCCAATATCATCGGTCCACAGGGTGGTGGCACTGTGGAAGACCTGCCCCTGCATCAATACGAGGCGATGGGGGCCATTCAGACCAAGATTCCTACTGAGGTCCTCATTTCAGAAAGAAGGGAATATGAGCTGGCCGAAGAGGGCTTTATCGGTCTGACTATGAGAAAGGGCAGCGACAACGCCGCATTCTTCTCTGCCAATTCCGTGCAGAAACCAAAATTTTTCGGGATCAGCAAGGAAGGCAAGGAGGCGGAGCTCAACTATAAACTCGGGCTGCAGTTGCCGTATATGTTTGTTGTGAACAGGTTGGCCCATTACCTGAAAGTAATCCAGCGGGAGAATATCGGAACCTGGAAAGAGCGGGCAGATCTCGAGAGGGAGTTGAATACCTGGATAACCCAGTATGTCGTCAATATGGATAATCCTGCACCGGAGGTCCGGAGCAGGCGGCCGCTCAGAGCGGCTGAGGTAACAGTGGAAGATGTGGAAGGTGAACCTGGCTGGTACCGGGTCGGTTTAAAAGTGCGTCCGCACTTTAAGTATATGGGAGCGTTTTTTACCCTGTCCCTGGTGGGTAAGCTGGATAAGGAATAAGTGCTGGTTCCCTTTAGTAAAATAGTTACTTCGCTCAACCTGTCGGTGCATCCACCTTTTTCAAGATGCCCTGATGTAACAGAAGATCACGAAGAGTCTTTATTTACCTATTCTGGAGGATAGAGCTATGGCAATGACAGTGCATTTAGCGTTGAAAGCAAATGGGGCAGATGTTCAGGGGGATTCCACCATAACATCCATGGAAAGGGAAAATACAATCGAGTGCCTGGCTTTTTCCGACTCGGTGAGAACGGCCCGTGAGGCTTCATCGGGAATGGCTTCCGGGGAGCGAACCTATGAGCCGATAACGATCTCCAAGCGCATCGATAAGAGTTCCCCCCTGCTGGCCAAGGCACTGTGTAATAATGAAGTTGTAGAGGGGGAATTTAAGTTTTATCGTCCGAATCCTGAGGGTGACGGTACCACGCAACACTTTTTTACAATTGAGATCCAGGAAGGACGGATTTCAGCCATCAGGCGAACAAGTCCCGATGTGATTGACCCTGCCGAAGCGACGGCACCAGCCACCGAGGAGGTCAGCTTTGTCTTTGGTTATGTCCGCTGGACCTATGAGCCAGATGGGGTTGAGCATATCGACCATTGGAGCCAGAGAACCTGATTTCTGATAACGGTGATCAATGTACGAGGAAAGGCTGCTGAAGAGAATCCTCTCATGGGAGCGTGAACCGCAGCGCAGAACCCGGGAGGATTCGGGCAGGGTTATGGATTCTGTCCGCGAACATCTTCAAAAAATACTGAACACCAAACAGGGGAATGTACCTATCGGGGAAGATTACGGATTGCCGGACTTTTTTGAGTTGTTCCGTGATTATCCCGACTCCTTGAGAGATTACGAACGTTCTATCCGGCAGACTATCCAGACATATGAACCGAGGTTGAAATCGGTCAGGGTGAAGCTTGTCCCCAATGAGGAAGATCCTATGACTTTGCGATTTCAGGTTTCCGCCCGCCTGGTAACGCGGGAACAGAGACTGCCGGTGGTGCTCGAAAGCACCGTGGACCAGGACGGCAAGGTACTTATTTCATGACAAATAATGTTCAATAAATACTTCCAGCAGGAGCTGTCTTATTTAAAGGAGCTGGGGGCGGAGTACGCAGAGGCGCACCCGGCCCTGGCGCCGATGTTGAGCGGGCCGTCTTCCGATCCTGATGTGGAAAGGTTGCTGGAAGGGGTTGCTTTTCTTACCGGCCAGATTCGTGAGAAGCTCGATGATGAATTCCCTGAGATTATCCATGAGTTGATACAGCTTGTCTGGCCTCATTATCTGCGGCCTGTACCCTCCTGCTCAATTATAACCTTTAGGCCGAAACCTGCCTTGAAGCAATCGTTGCTGGTCAAGGCGGGTGTCCAGGTGGCCTCTTTGCCTGTCGAGGGGACTGTCTGTTTGTTTAAGACCTGTTTCGAAACGGAGATACACCCGCTTGAGCTGACAGGCGCGGAATATATCGAACCGTCCGGGAAGCCTTCGGCAATCCGGACAACCTTTCAGTTAAAAGGAATGAACCTTGCCAACTGGCGACCCGGGAAGCTGCGTTTTCATCTTGCTGGGAATTATGGTGAGGCGGCGGGAAACAACCTGCTCTTTCGGCGAGATGTCAAAAGCATAGTGATACGGACCGCTGACGGTCGTGTTCTCAAGGTTTTGGGGCCTGAGGCAATCAGGCCTGTGGGTTTTGCTGAAGGTGAGGGGGTTATTCCTTATCCGTCGCATTCTTTCCAGCCGTACAGGATTCTGCAGGAGTACTTTATTTTTCCCCAGAAATTCCTCTTTTTCGATCTGGAAGGACTGGGAGATATACACTATGCCGGAGATGCAAGCGCATTTGAGATCCTGTTTGAACTCAAGAAGCAACCTCAGGCACGACCAAGGATCAGGACGGAGAGTCTTCGGCTGTTTGCCACCCCTGTCATCAACCTGTTCCCGTTTGAGGCCGATCCGATACGGGCGGATCATAAGCAAAGTGAATATCTCGTTCGACCCGCATCGTCCAATACGCGTCATTACCAGGTGTATAGTGTAGAGGATGTTGTAGGCCATGTCCAGGGGACGGCACAGGAGAGAAAATATAGCCATTTTAATTGCTTCAATCATGATGGCAAGAACAGTCTGGTGTACCAGTTGTCTTTAAAGAAATCGCCGGTGCGGCCGGGGGCAGACAGCTATCTGCAGGTCTCCTATCCCCGGGACGGGGGATTGCCGGTTACAGAAATACTGTCGCTCAAACTGGTCTGTACCAACGGTGATCTTCCGGAAAACCTGCGGGTAGGTGATATCTCCCAGGCGACCAGCAGTTCCCCGGAGTTTGCTGAGTTTAGCAATATCATGCAGCCGACTTTTGGGGTCTATCCACCGTTCGGCAGGAATCTGCTGTGGCGGCTGTTAGCGCATCTAAACCTGAATTACGTGTCGCTGAGCAGTGCCGACAACTTAAAAGCGTTGCTGGATATTTATCTCTTTCCGGAAACCAGGGACCGGACAGGATTGCTGGCGAACAAGAAACGAATAGATGGTATTGAGCAGGTGACAGCCAAGCCGGCCAACAGGTTGGTGTCTGCCCTGATCCTTCGCGGCCAGGATATTTCGGTGAAGGCAAGATCCGATCATTTTGCAGGGGAAGGCGATTTCTACCTGTTTGGCTGTGTGCTGGATGAATTTTTCGGTCTGTATTCATCACTGAATGCGTACAGCAGGTTTACGCTTTACGATTCTTTTAGAGGAGAGACATATCAATGGCCGGCCAGGACGGGCGAACACCCGCTTATTTAAAGCAGGACCTGTTGAAAAATGGGGCCGGTTACTCCTTTTTTCAGGTTGTTCGGCTTCTCGGTTGTCTGGATAATCGGGCACGGGCTGAGCTGGATGTGTCCGAGCAAACCAGGAATGTCCGTATCCGGCCGCATCTCTCATTAGCCTTCCCACAGGCGGATGTGAAGGAGGTATCTGAAAAGGAGGAATCTGGGGATTCTACCTATGAGGTGATCGCAAACTTTCTCGGCTTATACGGACCATCCTCTCCACTGCCCACCTTTTATACAGAGGATCTTCTTGATGAGGCCAGTGAGGATGGGTCAGCGGTCCGGGAGTTTGTCGACTCACTGAATCACCGGCTTTACCTGCTTTTTTTTGAGTGTCTCCAGAAATACAGGCCGTTTTACCATCTTATGGAAAATGGCCGGGGTCCCTATAAGGAGCGGCTATTCTGTCTCGGTGGTTTTGGGGACGAGAAACATGTCCGGGATATTCCGGCAGCCGATGAACTCCTGCGCTATCTCGGGTTGTTCTCACAGCGGCCGCGCTCTGCTTCCGGGCTGAAAACTTTGCTGGGAGATGGTCTTGGCTATCCTGTTGATATTGTATCCTGTGTCCGAAGGAAGGCGCGAATACCAGAAGACCAGCTGCTACGTCTCGGTATTTCAGGTGGTGTTCTCGGTGAGGACTGCGTACTCGGGAAGGAACTTGATGACAGGATGGGACGGTTTCGTATCGAGGTCGGTCCCCTGAGTGCCAAGCAGTACAGGGATTTTTTTCCTGGAAGTGTTTCCTACAACAGGCTGGTGCTCCTCACCGAACTTTACCTGCAGGATCCCCTGGAGTTTGAGGTCCGGGTCTCCATGCAGGAACAGCAGGCCCGTACTGTATGTCTGGGTGGTCCACGCTGGTCAAGCCTGGGGGTCGATACCTGGCTCTATTCCGGGGAGGAGATAGGTGTTACCAGCACGACGTTTTATCCACAGTCGAGAGGAGGAGTACAGTAAGGGGTCTGTAACCTCCTATAGATAGGGAAACATTACCATTGTACGATTTGCGAGTTTTGATTGACATCATTCGTCATGAAGGAGAATTGTTATGGTTTCCGTCGATATCAAGTCATTGCTGTCCCGTTTGAATCCGTTCTGTACCCGTTGTCTGGAAGCTGCAGTTGGGCTCTGTGTCGCACGCACACATTATGAAGTAACCATCGAACATACGCTGGCAAAATTGCTTGAGGAGCCGCAGGCGGATATTCCCATGATCCTGAGGCGGTTTGAGATCGAGCCGGCACGTCTTGTCCAATCCCTCGATTATACCATGGAAGAATTTCAGACAGGAAATGCATCGAAACCGGTGTTTTCTCCAATGCTTTTGGAGTTACTGCAGGAGGCGTGGCTTATCGGCTCAGTGGATCTTGAGGAAGGAAGGATTCGTTCGGGTATTATTGCCTTGACCCTCTTGAAAAGCCCGGGTCGCTATGCGACTGGCGCCTACCTTGACCATCTCCAGGTTGTGAATCGCGACGACCTGCAGGAAGAATTCTGGCAGATTGTGAAAGGTTCGGTGGAAACACCGGAGCCGGGTGAGAAAATGACTGCGGGCGACGGTGCTCCGACAGGTACGACGGCCCTCGAAAAATATTGTATTGACTTTACGGCCAAGGCGGCTGAGGGGGATATCGATCCGGTTTTTGGAAGAGATAAGGAAATCCGCCAGATGATAGATATTCTTGCCCGGCGGAGGAAGAATAACCCGATTGCAGTAGGCGAGGCGGGGGTTGGTAAGACGGCAGTCGTCGAAGGGCTGGCACTCCGAATCACCGAGGGCGATGTTCCGGAACTGCTGCGGGACGTGACCCTGCTCGGGCTTGATATGGGATTACTCCAGGCCGGTGCAGGAATGAAAGGTGAATTCGAGAACAGGCTTAAGTCGGTTATTAATGAGATAAAGAGCTCTGTCCAGCCGATTATACTTTTTATTGATGAAGCACATACCTTGATTGGTGCAGGTGGAACAGCCGGTGGCAGCGATGCAGCCAACCTGCTGAAACCTGCCCTGGCACGAGGGGAGCTGCGGACCGTGGCGGCTACCACCTGGTCGGAATATAAAAAATATTTCGAGAAGGATCCTGCGCTGGCCAGGAGATTCCAGCTGGTCAAACTCGATGAACCAAGCCGGGAGACGGCGGCGCTGATCCTGCGCGGCCTCAAAACCAAGTATGAACAGGCCCATGGGGTGATTGTGCGCGATGACGCGGTGTTGGCCGCTGCAGAGCTCTCCAGTCGCTATATCTCCGGCAGGCAATTGCCGGATAAGGCCGTGGATCTGCTCGATACCAGTGCGGCCCGGGTAAAGATACTGCTGACCGCCAAACCGGATGTGATCGAGGACCGGGAGCGTTCCATGCAGGCGCTGACACGCGAGCGTGATGCCATGGAGAGGGACAGAAAACATGGTATTGAGGTGGATACGGACCGGCTTGAGGAAATTGCTGAGGAACTGGGCTCGCTCGAGAAAGAGGTCGCTCGGTTATCTGACAGGTGGCGAAAGGAACAGGCGCTTGGCAATAGAATCATTGCACTCAGACAGCAGCTCTTTGGTGAAATCGAGTCGGATGAGACAGGGGCAACGTCAGACCCGGCTGAGTTGAAAAAAGAGCTGGAACAGGCACAGCAGGAGTTGGAAGAGGTCCAGGGAGATTCCATGCTGGTCCGAATAGAGGTAGATCCCGATGTGGTGGCGAAAGTGGTTTCGGACTGGACGGGCATACCGCTTGGGCGTGTCATGCGCGATCAAGCCTCCGGCGTGCTGAGCCTGGACGAGAAGCTTGGAGATCGTATAAAAGGGCAGGCTCCCGCGCTTCGATCAATTACAGAGGTTATCAAGGCGGCCAAGGCAGGGCTTAAGGACCCCGGACAGCCACTGGGCATTTTTCTGTTGGTAGGGCCAAGTGGCGTGGGTAAGACGGAAACGGCCTTAGCCCTCGCAGACACCATGTTCGGAGGAGAACAATTTGTGACCTCCATCAATATGAGTGAATTCCAGGAGCAGCATACCCTGAGCCGGCTTATTGGTTCACCTCCCGGTTACGTGGGGTATGGGGAGGGCGGGGTGCTGACTGAGGCTGTGCGTCAGCGACCCTATTCGGTGGTGCTCCTTGACGAGGTGGAGAAAGCCAATCTGGAGGTTATGAACCTCTTTTACCAGGTGTTTGACAAGGGCGTGCTTTCTGATGGTGAGGGGCGTGCCATCGATTTCAAGAATACGGTGATTTTTCTCACTTCCAATCTTGCTACTGATGTTATTACCGAAATGACCACGGGGGACGACCCTGTCCCTTATGATGTGTTGCTGGAGGCTGTCAGGCCAATCCTGAGTGATCATTTTAAACCTGCTCTCCTGGCTCGGATGACGGTCATCCCCTACCTGACCCTGCCAACCGACATCTTAAAAGATATCGTGGTTCTTAAACTTGATAAGCTGGCCGGGCGGATGCAGGAAACGCACAAAATTGACTTTACGTACAGCCAGGAAGTCGTGCAGCAGATCAGTGCCCGCTGCACGGAGGTTGAGACCGGTGCCCGTAATATCGACCACATCATGAACGGGACGGTGCTGCCGCAGATATCCCAGGAGATCCTCAGCAGGATGGCTGGTACTGTCCTGCCGGGTGGTTTGAATCTGGCGGTCGGAGACGATAACAGTTTTGTTATCGAGTTCACAGGAGAAGAGTGATGAGTCGCGAGGAAAGTTTCAGTTTCACATTTGTATCCAAAGCTGTACCCGAGGACACGTTCACGGTCGCTGAATTTAAGGGCAGTGAGGGGATTTCCAGGCTCTATGAATTCGAGATCATGCTCTATTCCGATGATCCGGAAATAGACCTCAAGGCGGTATTGCAAAACCAGGCTACGCTCACCATTATTCCGGAAGGTGCCGATGAGAGGAAAATCCACGGCATCCCCGCCCTGTTTGAGCAACTGCAGGAGCATGACGATTATATCTACTACCGGTTGAAGCTGGTGCCCAGGTACTGGCTGGCCGACCAGTACCATGAAAACATGCTATTTCTTGAGAAAAGTGTGCCTGACATCATTGAGGAGGTTCTTAAACAGTCGGGGTTGACCTCCCAGGATTATGAACTGAAACTGACCTCGTCCTATAAACCCTGGGAATACGTTTGCCAATACAATGAGACGGATTTTAATTTTCTCTCCCGCTGGATGGAGAGGGAGGGCATCTATTACTATTTTGACCAGAGCGGTGATGCAGAAAAACTGATTATCACCGACAGTTCCACGGCCCATCAACCCATAGAGGGTGAGCCGGTTACGTATTCCCCCCGGGGAGAGGCGACTCCTTCTGTGTATGAGCAGGTGATGGAGTTTGCCTGCCGCCAGCAGATTCTGCCCAAGAAAGTGATTCTTAAGGATTATAATTATAGAAAGCCCTCACTGGATCTCAAGGGTGAGGCCGATGTAGATACCGAGGGCCGTGGCAATGTCTATATCTACGGCGAGCATTTCAAGACCCCGGAAGAGGGAAACAGTCTGGCTAAGATACGATCAGAGGAATTGCTCTGCCGTGAGGCCGTATTTTATGGAGAGAGCACCGTCTCTCCCTTTGTCTCAGGTTATTTGTTTGAACTGGAGGAACACTATCGGGAAAGTTACAACCAGAAATATCTGTTGACAGAGATTACCCATCAGGGCGTTCAGGATGAGTTCCTGGCCATGTCGGCAGACACTTCCCGTATTACCGATCTTGAAGGCCCCGCCTATATGAATCGTTTTGGCTGCATCCTGGAAAGTGTCCAGTACCGTCCGGAGCGTAATGCCCCGAAATCGAGGATCGACGGTACATTGAATGCCAAGGTCGATGCTGCCGGTGACGGCCAGTATGCCGAAATAGACGATGAGGGACGTTATAAGGTAATCCTGCCCTTCGACCAGAGTGGTAACTGTGACGGAAAGGCCTCGCGCTGGGTGCGTATGGCTCAACCCTATGCCGGAGCAGATTATGGTATGCACTTTCCGTTGCATAAGGGGATAGAGGTATTGCTCACCTTTGTGGATGGAGACCCTGACCGACCGATTATCGCTGGTTCGGTACCGAACCCTGAGACCGGGAGCCCGGTAAAGGGAGGGAATCAAAGCCAGTCTATGATACGAACGGGCGGCGGTAACCAGATTCGGATAGAAGACAGTGAAGGGGGGCAGCAAATTCATCTCTCATCACCGACGGAAGGCTCAATAATAAGCCTGGGGGCACCGAATCGAGGCAATATTTTCATGAACACGACAGGAAATATTGTCCGGCATGTTGTAGGGCCTGAGGAAATCCAACAGCTAGGAAACACGGTTCGTCATTTTGGCGGCGAATTTACAGAGGATGTGGATGGCACCTTCAAGGTTACGTATCGATCCGATGTATTGCGTACGACAATGGGAACCACCAACGAACTGTTCATTGGTTCAAAAACATCAAAGACCGTTGCATCAACAGACGAAACGTTTGTCGGCGCAAAAAATACGGCCAATCTTGGTGCGTTTAAAGAGCTTACTGTCGGGGCCAAATATTCTGAGAACGCATCTGTAACCGTTGAATTGTTCGGTGGTGCGAAAAGTTCCAGTGTGGGAGGGATCGCCAATGATAACTTTGCCGGGCTGAAGATCTCCACAGCGGCAGGGGCATCAATTAGTAAATCGGCAGTGAAGAATCTTAGTGAAGCACCGTTGAATGAGATCAAGGGCGAAGCTGGGGTGAAAATATCCTGTGGAGGCAGTTCAATCGATCTTACCCCCGGGGGAATCACCATTAAGTCTCCCAAGATTGATATCAAAGGGGGATTGGTACGTTTGTATGGCAATATTCAAAACAAGGACGGACTGAAATCGAACAAGGATTCGTTTTTCGATAAGGCGATATATGCAAAGAACTTAACGTCGCTATGATAATTGGCGCTGTTGTCTGAACGGAATTTAACGGAGGCGGACTCTTCCCGACAAACTGATGGAATTTGTGAACACCACTCCTTTTCCCTGTATCACGCTCCCCGGACAAGTAAATTTCCCGGGTAATTCTCTTACTTTGATAGTGAAGGGGACTTTCAGGATACGCCACGGGGAAACAGCGGTCATTGCTGATGAACAGCTCTTTCCCACAGGAGATGAATTCTATCCCGATGACCAGGATGGGGTGGGGAGCCTCCGGTATGCAAGTGATTTTGCACATTATAAACCGTCGGCTGATTTGCTGTTGGTCGGAACCTGCTATCCAGCAGGGGGAGAGTCTGTGCCTGCCTGCCATGTGAGCTTCAGGGTCGGCGGGAAGAGCAAGACGCTCGCGCTTTTTGGCGATCGACACTGGAGTGCAGGCGGTGGAATTTCCAATCCCCGGCCATTTCGAGAAATGGAACTGCGTTATGAGAAGAGCTTTGGGGGAATAGGTTACGGTAACAACCCTGTTGGAAGAGGTTTTAGCGGTCAGGGGGCAGTGAGACCCGGGCAAAATGTATTGCCTAATATCGAACATTTTCATCGCCTCGTAGTCAGCCGCAATGATCAGCCTGGCCCGGCCGGTTTCGGTCCGTTGCACAGTTTATGGACGCAGCGAGTGGACAAACTGGGAACGTATGATCAGGAATGGGTGCAGGGACGCTGGCCATGGTTTCCGGCAGATTTTGACTGGACCTATTATAATACCGCCCAGGATGAGCTGAGGATGGAAGGATACCTGAAAGGTGATGAAATGCTGGCCTTCGAATATCTTCATCCAGAACATTCCAAATATTCCAGCAGATTACCAGGTGTTTCTGTGCGCTGTCTGGTCAGTAAGCCAGATAAGGCTGCAGCAGAAAGAAGGAAGTGCCAGGAGGTTGCATTACGGCTTGATACGCTCTGGATTGATATGGATGAAGAGACTCTGGTACTTGTCTGGCGCGGAGTCATTGAAACGGCAAAGCCGGGGGGAGAAGATATTGAGCATATCTTCCTTTGTACAGAAAATGAGGAAGAGCCCGTTGATTCCCTGGAAAATTTAAAACAACGTTTTCAAAGAGGGTTGGCAGCACTTTTGGAGGAGAATCTCGAAGAAGAGGAGAGTGAGGAGGTATCCTTTACTGATCTGGATATCGATGGTGCGTTGTCTCTTGCCCAAAAGGATATCGATGCAGAGATTGATCTACTCAAAAAAGCGCTGGAGGCTGCCGGTATTGAGTCCGAAGCGGTAGTTCCTGCACCAACTGACAGCAGTGCCGACAGGGAATTGGAAGAACGGCTGCTCAAGGAACACGGTATATTTGATGAAGACCGGCATGATTGGACAAGGGAGCGGGTTGCTGCTCATTATCTGGAGGGGGGGACATTTGCCGACCAGGACCTGAGAGGGCTTGACCTTTCAGGTCTCGACTTAAATAAGGCTGTGTTCAGCAATGCGTACCTTCAATCAGTTAACTTCAGGGAGTGCGGTTTGGCAAAGGCTGTGTTCCTGGGCTCCAACTGTGAACAGACAGATTTTTCAGGTGCAGATCTTCAAGGCACTGTTTTTGATGAATGTGATTGCAGCTTCGCAATCTTTACGAACAGTCTGATGTGCAATTCATCGCTTGTGCATGCCACTTTTGACCAGGCCTTGCTGGTGCGTGCTGACCTTTCAGGGGCAAACGGTGAGGATGCCCTTTTTAGTGGGGCCAACCTGCAGCAGGCTCGTCTTGTTGCCAGTCAGTTTCAACGGGCGGATTTTTCTAGGGCGTTGCTTGAACAGGCGGATTTCAGGCAAGCCCAGCTTGGGGAAGCTTCAATGGAGGGTGCCAATGCTCAGCGCATTAACCTGACTGGTGCAGACCTTAAAGAATTGAGGGCCTCGGAGGGGGCAGACTTTACTGGCGCAATTTTGTGCGAGGCGACGGGTCCGGAGTCCATATGGGAAAACGCCATAATGGATCATGCGGATATTTCATATACCCACCTCCAATCTGCCGATTTTTCAGGTGCGTCCTTTGACAACACCAATTGTTTCTGTGCCGATGTACGATTTGGCAGATTTCTGGGAGCTGTTTTCAAGAGAGCGCAATGTGGATCGATGGATCTTTTCGAAAGTAGTTTTGAGTCGAGTGTTCTGACGGAGGTTGTTTTCAGGGATGCGAATCTCTACGGTGCCGAATTTCTTAATGCCGAGATTACCAACTCTGATTTTTCCGGGGCGAATCTGACAATGTCAAAACTTGCCGGGAGAACCGTATGAGTGGATTCGTCTCAGCAGATGAGTTGAAAGAACTTGTCACCCGGAAGACTGCTGTTGAGCGTGTCTGTCTGGATGGTGTCGACCTTGAGGGAGCGGATTTACGCGGGGGTAGTTTTACCGATGTGGTGTTTACCGCATGCAACTTGGCAGGGGTTGACTTTCAGGAGGCCATTTTTAAGAACGTGCAGATACTTGACTGCTGCCTGGATCACTGCAATTTCTCACGGGCGAAGTTGAAGGGAACTGTCTTTGCAAATGCTCTCGGGTACGGAACCCTCTTCCGTGAAACATGCCTGGATGGCGCAGTTTTTTCATCTGCCAATGTGCCAACGACGGAGCAGGAGAATGTGCAGGTCACCCTTGAGGATTTTGGTTTGTCTGAGTCTACTGTTCCGGTGCTTAAGGAGCAAGGGGTCGTCGGCTATGCAAGTGGTGTTTTTCGACTGGAACAGGCTGACTTTCAAGGGGCCTCACTCCGCGAAGTTCTTTTCCAGGGAGCGGAGTTAGAGGATAGTACTTTTTGCGCTATAGATGGCGCGGAACTGTCGTTTCATTCCTGTTCGCTGACAAGAATCGATTTTTCCGAGGCGTCGCTCATATCCAGTTCCGTTTATTCCTGTCTTGTGCGGGGTGGTGTTTTTAAGCAGGCGTCATTCAGGATGGCAACGTTTACCGACATGTCTTTTCTTGAAGTTGACCTGGGGGAGGCCGACATTAACGAAGCGAGTTTTCAACAGCTTGATCTTACCAGGCTGATGTCGGTCCTGCCGGACGATCTGGAGGACTGCTCTTTTATCAATTGTGATGCCAATGGCGTCTCTTTTTCAGGGAAAAAGCTTCACCACGTGTTTTTTTCCGGTTGTCTTCTTGGCAATGCAGATTTTCGTGACTCGTCTTTGGTTTCCCTGATGTTTCAGGAGTCAGATGTTTCGGGAGTTGATTTTGGCGGGCTACAACTCATAAACGTTGATTTTTCCGGGATGGATTTGCGCCAGGCAGCGTTTGGCGGGGCTCAGCTTCAAGACTGTGATTTTAGTGAAGGCTGTTTAGCGCATGCCAGTTTTGCAGGGGCCACCCTTGATAATTGTCGATTCAGTGGCGGTGACCTGTCGGCTGTGGATCTGTCAGGCGCAGAAATATTGTTCTGTGAAATGAGAGGGGCCAATCTCAAGCAGTCAATTTTGAGCGGCGCACGAGTTGTATCAACTGATTTTGACGGTGTTGATTTTAGGAGGACAGTGCTTGACGGGGTGTCTTTCAATTACTGTTCGTTAAAGAACACTATTTTTGCGGGGATGGACCTGGGCGGCTGCAATTTTTCTGATTCAGATCTGGAAATGGCAAATCTGTCTTCGGCACTTCTGGATAAGGGGTGCTTGTGTCAATGCAATCTGAGTTCTGCCGACTTGAGTCAATGTTCATTGAAGGAGGTAAATGGGCATACGGTCGATTTTCGAAAAGGAGTGCTCGCCGGGGCAACGTTTGCAGGGAGTGATCTGCGCTGTTCATGCTTTGGGGAGGCTGACCTTGGGGACACCGATTTTACTGCCTGTCGAATGGAGCGTTGTGAGTTCAGCGCTGCTCAATGCGAACGCACCATATTTACGAATGCCGAGCTTAAATTTGCCGACTTTTCCCATGCCCGCCTTAAAGCTACCGATTTTTCCAATGCAGACCTGACCCAGACCCTCCTGCACGGGATGCGGGAAGAGTCAGTGCAATGGCGGGGAGCCATACTCGATTTGGCAGAACGTACCGATCCTGAAAGGCTGAGAGCCGAGCAATGGAGGCCTCCTCTGCCGCCTTTACGATCAACCCGGGGTGATCTATGAAAGATGATATAGCAACCACAGTTATGCGGGATACAACGAGTATTTTCGGCCCCGCGCTTGTTTTGTCCGTCGATGAAGGAGGGAGGACAGCTCAGCTGTATTATGCCTGTGACAGCGGCGTCGAGAGACTTGATGCTGTCATCGCTTTACAGTATCCCGGTCACCTTCATGCCGGTGACCGGGTTCTGGTGAGTGGTGAAGCTCCCGAAAACCTGTTTATCATAGGGCTGCTGAATAGCGCACAGCAAGAGCGTCGTCTGGTTGCGCCGGACGGTGCTTCTGTTCGCCTTGTTACTAAAGATGAGGTCTGCGTTATCCAGGTGCTTTCGCCGGATAACCGGTTGATGGTGGAATACGATTGCAAGAGCGGGAAAACATGCATTGCTGGTGAAGGAGATATTGAGATCAACGCCCCGGCAGGAAGGATAGAACTTGCTGCCGAGCGGGAAATTGCGCTTCAGAGCAGTCAGGTGTCGATAAGGGGGCAGACTTCCGTTGCTCTGTCAGCAGGCCCGGAACAGGATGATATCGCCGGGCAGGTATCCATTAATGAACGGCAGGTCTGGTTGCGGGGAAGGGACATTAATCTTTCCGGGCAACGGGGCAGCTTTCATTTTGGTGAGTACCGGATGGTTGCCAGGGAATTTATCGGTAAAGCTCTGCGAGTGAGGTTTTTTGCAGAAAAAGTTGAGACAACGTCGGTGAGTGTGATCAGCCGGGTCAAAGACTGGTACCAGACAGCAACCAACCTGGTCCAGATTAAATCCGGACGTCTCAGGTTGTTAAGTGATACGACATTTTTTCAAAAAAGTCGGAGCACAGTATTGAAAGCAGAAGAAGACGTAAAGGTTAAGGCCGAGAAAATACATCTCGGCTAGGAGCCTGTCCGAGAATGCTTTTTGCCTCAATTCTCCGACATACTCCAGGGTTGGTTTAGAAAACGGAAGGAGGACAAATGCCAGGAATAATGCCAGCAGCCACCAAAGGAGGCGGTCAATGCTTTGCCATGCCGGATGTCTGCCTGACCCCGGCTCCCCCTGCGCCACCGGTGCCCACTCCATATCCGAATACGGGAATGGTTAACCAGGCAAAGAAGACGGCAACAAAGGTGAAGTTTTGCGGTAAGGAAGCAGTGACTAAAAAGTCGGAAATATCAAGGTCGATGGGGGATGAAGCGGGTGTGAACAAAGGGGTAATGTCGGGCATGAATATGGGCAAAATTTGTTACAAGAAGGGCAGTGGTAAGGTTAAGGCCCAAGGACAGCAGGTCTGCTACCTAGGCTCGATAACCGGCCATAACGGTACGAACGCCAATATGCCGGTCGGAGCTCAGGTTGCACCAAGCCAGACTAAGGTCCTTGTGGCGCCATAATCGCCAGACGGAAAAGGAAACCGGAATGATGGATCGGATTAGTGGTGATCGATGACAGGGAAATCGACAAACGGTTCCACGCACGGCAGACAGGTGAGTTTGCAGCTCACTTTCACCAATGCGCAGGGCAGGCAGGAAACGAAGGTGCTTTCCCGGTCATTTCGTATCGGTCGCGCTGCCGAATGTGAGATCTGTATTGCTGATCCCGTAGTAAGCCGAAAGCATGCCGAGGTGGTGTTGCTGGCTGATCGCTGGTGGTTGGTTGACGAGGGCAGCGCGAACGGGCTGTTTGTTAATGACAGGCGGATTAATCGGTTAGAGTTAGAGGGAGATATCCGGGTTCAGCTTGGTGAGGGTGGTCCCGGGTTGTTGATCCAGGTCTCTTATCCGCGTGAGACCGCGGCCGAAAAGGAAGACCCGCTGACCGTTACCCAGTACCAGAAACGCTATTTTGATGACGACGGCGAAGAAGAAGCCGGCGAACACACCATGATGATGCGCCAGGCGTACAAGAGGGTGCAGAAGAAGCAGAAAAAAAGGTACGGTTCGATCATTGCGGTGGTCACTCTCCTGTTTGTGCTAGCCGGTTCGGTGGCGGTGTACAAACATCTGCAGGTAGCGAAACAGCGGGAGCTTGCCGGGGAAATATTCTACTCCATGAAGGCCCTGGAACTGGAATTTGCCGAATTGCTGGAGAGTGCCAGGAAGTCGAAGGATCCGGTAACAATAGCCAAGGTGAAACAGTTTGAGGAGCGGAATAAGGAACTGGAGAAAAGTTATTCCCATTTTGTCGAACAGTTGGATATCTATGAAAAGAGCATCAGTCCCGAGGAGAAGTTGATACTCAGGATGGCCCGCACCTTTGGTGAGTGCGAGATTTTCATGCCCGAGGATTTTGCGGATGAGGTGATGCGCTATATCGAGAAGTGGAAATCGACCAGAAGGTTTGCCAATGCGGTAGCCAGGGCCCGGCAGAATGGGTACAGCGAGCCCATTGCCGGGGCCATGCTGACCTATAATCTGCCGCCGCAGTTTTATTACCTTGCCATGCAGGAGAGCAATTTCAACGTCAATGCCTGCGGACCCAAGACCCGGTGGGGGATTGCCAAGGGGATGTGGCAGTTTATCCCGTCGACGGCAAAATACTATGGTTTACAGACGGGGCCGCTCGCCGAAGTGAGGAAACCGGATCCCAATGATGATCGGCATAATTTTTATAAATCCACCCGGGCTGCTGCCAAATATCTGCGCACTATCTATGATACGGACGCACAGGCATCGGGACTGCTGGTAATGGCTTCATACAACTGGGGTGAAACCAGGGTGAACAGGTTGCTCAGGGAAATGCCGGAGAACCCGCAAGAGAGGAATTTCTGGAAATTCCTGGAGAAATATCGGGAGAAGATCCCGCAACAGACCTACGATTACGTTTTTTATATTTTTTCCGCCGCCGTAATTGGCGAGAACCCCAGACTTTTCGGGTTCGATATGGATAACCCACTCGGCTTTGTCGAATCGTAACAATTTTGCTACAGGAAACAGGCATGAAAAAAAAGATATGGCTTACATCGCTTGAGGGAGCGCAGGACGCTGTTCAGCATATCATGGCCAGTTTGAAAAAGTACGGTCTGGAAATCGACGGTCATTTCTGGGAAGATGATCTTGAGAAGATGGCTTGGTGCAAACCCCGCGGGGAATTGGTCGATGAGAATGTGAAGATGTGGATTATTTATGGATCGGCAGAATCTCTGGTAAAAAAGTCCGTTCGATATGGTCTTTCAATGTTGGCCTTGACCACACAGGCCCAAAAGGGAATCGCTTTTCCCATTGTTGTGGTGCAGGCGGGTACCCCTCCCGTTACAGCCGATACTCTTCCTGAAAGGTTTAGTAACTGTGTTGTATACCAGGGCGAGCCAAGTGGATACGGGGCCAAGATTGTTGCAGCACTGCATAAACCGGTAGCGAAGGTGACACTTCCTTACCGGATTGATGTGTACGGTATTCCCCAGATTGGCCAGTGGTTTGAAGTCGGGCCGGTGGGAAAGGATTGGCAGGGCGTGATTTTTGCGACCGAAGGAGAAACTATCAAGATGCATGCGGTGGGCAATTCCGGCCAGTTACCGGAGAAGTCCGTTCTCAACTATGCGCAGCAGGGCCTCAAGATAGATATGGGTGAGGTAAGTTTTGACGGTTGGGCTGTCCAGAATGTGCTGGATGCGGATACTTCCTATTTTGTGAAAGTGGAAGGGGCGCCCAAGGCCGTTATGTTCTGCCCATACAGCCAGGAGGATGAAGCGGAGGCGTACGTTATTCGTTTATCATAAATGCAGAAGAAGGGGAACAACATGGCAGAACCGAATATTACCCGCAAGGATCTCGACAATCAGGAATTTCTGAAGCTTCGTCAGGCCACGGCAAAGATCGGGGCAGATCTTGGTGCCCGGTTGAAAAGACATCTGACAACGTTGCGTCCACTCTTCATTCCCCGAAAACTTTTGGGTACCTATGTGAAAAGTTCTTCCCAACAGGAAATTAATGGCTCGGAGAAGGCCTTTGCCGAGCTGCAGGAGATGTACAGTGGTTTGTGTGAGGACCCTTTTCAGCTGCCCAAGAAACTCCAGCCGCCGATGCCCCCGATAGCTGGAACGATAGAGTGTCTGCCTCTTGAATACAGCCTCGAAATTGAGGGAGATCCAACGAAGACTGTTACTATAACCTCACCTACGAAGTTTGTTCTCTCGTACCAGTCAGAGTGTCCGCTCAAACGATTGCAGAATATAATGGCTGCCAACGAGGCACGGCAACCGGATGAGATGCGCCAGGCACTTCTCTGCCACCTGACGTTGGTTCTTTTCTTTAAAACGTTTCCATCCCTGCAGATGTTGCTGGAAGATCTCCGCTATCGGGTGGAGGTGATACAACTTGATCAGTTCGGAGGGTTGCCGGTTATGTTGCTCTCTGTACCGCTCGGTACCTTCCTCCCCAATGATACTTTTATAATGGAGGTGACACAATTATCCGGAATTCCGGCTTTTCAGGAAATAGTTGATCCGGACGCGGTGGTGAATATGGAAGATGCTTTCCGTGATTCCCTGGGGGAGATGATGGTTGGGTGAGTGAGTTACCTGGTTCTCCTCCAAAAACTACCTGTTTTTTTTGAAGGGCCAGAACGATTTTCCAGAGCCGTCTTTGGTCTGCCCACTCTCCTGGTTCGGGGAGGTTTCACTTGCTTCGATTTCCGCAAGCCGGCCTTCACCCAGGAACTGGAAGAACGGTCCGCCCGGAGAGAGGGCGATGCACGTATCGGGTGGGAGTAGAGTTTCGGTACCAACCGGTTTTCCATTGATGGTAACAAGGCCGCGGTCGGTCAGGTCTTTGATGCTGTAACCGTTTTCTGAATGAAAAATTTGCGCGTGCCGGGGCTGCACGGCCGGGTGGCTGAGGGTAAAATCACAGTCGGGCCCACTGCCCAGTGTTACAGGGAGCGCTGAATAGCTTTTGATGACTGGCCCGAACTGGATGATAAAAGGCGTTGAAACTGCCTGTAGCGGGGTTGGTTGGGGTGGTGGCTGTGGTTTCTCCTGGGATCGAGAAGGCTCAATAACCTGTTCGACGATGCTCTCAGGGGAAGGACCTGGCTTGGCCTGAGCTGCGGATGCTTCAGGCAAAACATCAGGCTGAGAAAGATCGGCGGGAGGTTCGTGGCTCGGTGTCCCGTCCTGCATGATGGTAGCAATGAAACTTACTTTGGGGCCATTTTCGGCGATGGTCAATACATCCCCGTTCCGAAGTACCACTTCCTCAATGGGTTTGCCATTGACCAGTGTGCCGTTGGTGCTTTTGTCGGTGGCGATAAACCTGTTTCCCTCCCTTCGTATCTCAACGTGATGACGGGAGATGGTGGTCAATGAAGGGGGAAAGGTTATATGGCAGTCGGGATGCCTGCCGATGGAGATAAAATCTTCGAAAAATTCCTGGATAGCCCCTTTGGACGGGCCGTCGATATGAATCATCTCAACTTTAATAACAGGTGCTTTCATAACAGGTGGCCAACACAATAATGATATGAGGTAATTGTAGGATATCGGGAAGTATATCATGGTATAATAACAGATATTGATCGTTTCTGTCATGTTTTCCGATTATTTCCATCATGACCCTGTATGGAGTATACGCCGTGAAGAGTGCAGCCATTACTGCCTTTGCAGTTACAGATCCCGGTTTGAAGCGCAGCAATAATGAGGATGCCTGTGCAGTGTATCCTGATCAAGGTTGTGCAGCAGTGGCTGATGGCGTTGGCGGAGCCGCAGCTGGTGAGGTTGCCAGCCGGTTGTTTATTTCAAGTGTCGCTAGATATATAAATCAGATGCAGGACTGGTCCGAAGGGGCATGTGTTGCAGCTATAAAGGAGATTTTTTCCACTGCCAACGAAATGATTCTACATCATATCGGTATCCATCCGGAATGCCATGGTATGTCATGTACGGCTGAACTGCTGCTTGTCTCTTCTGGAGGATTCGTGGTGGGACATGTAGGGGATAGTCGCAGTTACCGCTTCAGGAACAAGAGTCTTACACGGCTTACCAGCGATCACACCTTTGTTCAGCAACAACTTGATAAGGGCGAGTTGACCGCTGAAGAGGCCCGAAAACACCGATACAGGAATTTGATTACCAGGGCAGTTGGCAACGACGAAGTACTTGATGTCGATATTATTCGAGGCAGGACCCGACCGGGGGATCTTTTCCTGCTCTGCTCCGACGGGTTGACCGACATGGTGAGAGAGGAGGAGATAACAGTGTGTCTCGGGCGTGATGGAGATCTGCCGGAAAAAACAGCACAGCTTGTGGCTATGGCCAACAGGGCTGGGGGACGTGATAATATTACGGTAGCACTGGTGGGTGTAGCCTGATGAGGAAATTGATTCTAGTGCTCTTATTATTATGGCCGGTTATGCCTGTAGGGGCTGTTGTACCGGAAACTGAAGGCATAAGGTGGCACGTCAGGGTGGTACGACCGGTATCAGAGACCCTTTACGAGGTGATGAGCTGGATGGCGGACTCTGGTTTGGGGGTGGAAAAGAAAGATCTGCAGGACGGTAAGGTGCTGGTGACCGGGATTCCAAAAGAAAAGAACGGGCAGGAGTGGCGGGTAACTGTCTCACCCTATTCAGCCTTGGGTTCAGAAGTGTCGGTGGAAATAACGGGTGGTGTCGATGAGGTGCTTGTCGCCGCTATGAGGAGTGCCCTTGAGAGTGGCAAGGCTGGAGGGACTCAGGATGTTTCTGAAACGTCCGTTCTGCCGTCGCCAGTCCTCGGCCAGATTGAACATGTCGCCTGCATTCACGCGGAAGCGGCTGGGCGAAGTGTACAGTTTAGCGGTTTCTTTATTGATGACGAAGGGTTGATCCTGTGTACTGCCCACGACCTGCTTGAGCATGAACGGGTAAAGGTGATGTCGAATACCGGTCTTTTTTATGAAGGAGATGTCGTAAAAGCTGACTTTGAAAAGGATTTGGCCCTGATCCGGGTAGATGCAGTAAAAGAGGAAGCCGTGCGGGTCGGGGAAGGGCGTAATCTGCTGGTGGTTGGGGAGCGGGTCTATTCTATCGGTTGCCCCATGAATATGAGGGGGACAATTCATACCGGATTTATCAACGGGCCACCACGAAAGATCGGAGAGTCGTTTCTCTGGCAGGCGGGTATTGAGGTGCAGCCCGGCGGGAGCGGCAGCCCTGTTTTCGATATAAACGGTTCTTTGGTAGGGGTGGTTAAAGGGCGGCACAGGGAGGCGGGCGATCTCGGCTTTATACTTCCGTTAGAGGCGATTGTTGATTTTTTACAGGAGTATTTTGACCAGTGAAATACGGTAGATACAGTGTTGTTTCTGAAATTGGCCGGGGTTCAATGGGCGTGGTTTACAAGGCTCACGACCCGCAGATCGATCGGCTTGTGGCCCTGAAAGTGTTACGACAGGATCGCGTATCCTCTGATGATTACGTGAAGCGGTTTGTCAAAGAAGCGACGGCTGTGGGGAGGTTATCCCACCCGGGCATCGTGACCGTTTTTGATATTGGCCAGGATCATGGCACCGTATATATCGCCATGGAGCTGCTTGAGGGAACCCCGGTCGATGAACTCTTCAAGGCGGGCAGGATCAGTGTCGACCAGGCAGTTGAGGTTGGTCGGCGGGTGGCTGACGCACTGCATTATGCACACCGGAAAGGTATCGTTCATAGGGATATCAAACCGGCCAACATTATTTGTTCTGAAAGCGGCCAGGTGAAGGTCACAGATTTTGGAATCGCCCATATCGATGATCCGGACGGACAGCAGATGACCCAGGCTGGTGAGATTCTCGGGACCCCGGTGTATATGAGCCCAGAACAGGTGACGGGGCAGCCGGTGGACGGCCGGTCGGATATTTATTCGCTTGGTGTGATCATGTATGAACTGACAACAGGCGAGCGTCCTTTCAAGGGGAAAAACCTCGGAGCCCTGTTTAATGCCATAACCTGTGCGGAGGTTATGACGCCAAAGGACGTGAATCCCGAGGTGCCGGTATGGCTATCAACGGTAATCATGAAGGCCATGGCTCGTGATCCAGCTGATCGCTATACGAGCGGAGCGGCTCTTGCTGACGCCATGGAACCTCCGCCATCCGTCGATGGGTACTCAGCTGCTGGAACAAAAAATAGAACCGGCGTCGGTAAAGTGGCAACCCTGTTGTTTCTCTTTTGTATCCTCTTGGGAGGGGCGTATCTTCTGGCATCGAAACAGATAATTCCCGGCCTGCCAACCCCGGAATCTCTTCTGAACTCGATTTCAGCTAAAATGAAAGTCAAGGATGGTCATTTGTCCCCGGAAGAGGCAGATACGGTAGGAATGGATGAAGCAAAAGTGGTGGAGGGAGAAAGGGTGGAAGAACCGGTTGCACCACCAGCAATCCAACCTGTAGAACAAGGTGATGGCAGTGGGGGTGAGAGTAGTCAGGAAATGGTCGTTGAGCAGGAGATACCAGGTGAACCGGTACACATAACGGTCGATGAGGTGAAGGCCAAAAATGTTGTGGTCCACCAGGTTGAACAGTCTGAGACGGTAACTGCGGACGAACGAAAAGACGACGCTGCCAATTTCAACGTTACCGGCGAGACAGATACTGCCGATACACCGGAAACAGAAATGACTGACATTTTTACCAATCCTGCCTTTGGTGATGGAAGAGATGAGAAGCTGGATGAAGAGTTGGAGACTGGTGCTCCTGCTGTTCTGGTTGAAAGCACAGGGCAGGAACAGGAGCAGGGGGGGGGCCCGGAAGGTTGGACGCTGGTAGAGGATCGCACATCGACTGAACCAGAGGGTGATCAGTCAGCAGGAGTGCAGGTCGAGGATCTTCCCGACGAGAAGGAATTGACGGAAATACTGGAGAGAAAGCCGGAAGAACTCACTGAAGATGTGTCGGATCAGGCCCCAAAAACAGTCGTTGCCTCGCTTCCCCCGCAGGCGCAGGAGAAACAGGAAGCCCTGGCCGTGTTGAATATGACCAGCCGACCGGAAGGTGCGAGACTCTATGTGGATGGTGAGTATAAGGGAAAGACACCTTTCAAGGAAAGTCTGAGTGCCCGAAAACATGAAATTATGCTGCAGCTTGATGGGTACGGGGACTGGAAGGGGCAACTGGACCTGAGTAAGGGGGATATGAAGGCGCCATTGTCTGTCCGGCTTTTTCCTAAATAGTTTCAGGATGAAACCAATGAGCGTGAAAGGGGTTTGTATTTGCGGGTCAGCTAAGCATGTTTACTACAATCGGAGATGCGACATGGGGACTCTTATGAGAACATTGATCTGGATGTTAGCGGTGATGGTGGTGGTTGGTACAGGGAGTTTTGTCAATGCCCAGCTCATGCCCGGGGAGGAGGCTCCCGGATTTACTCTCGAGGATGTGTACGGACGAAAGCACAAACTTTCATCAGTTAAGGATAATAGTCTTATCATTCTCTATTTTTTCGATACCGATTCACCTGCCAGCCAGGAAGGCTTGTTAAGTCTTAATAAGCTGGTATCACAATTCCCGACGGCGGACCTGTTGATATGGGGGATTACAACCTCATCGAAAAATAAGGTCTCTGATTTTATCGTTGCCCACGACGCTGGTTTCCCGGTGATGATCGATAGCCAGGATGTCAGTGCAAAATACGGGGCGGAGTTCATACTCCCTACTACGTATATACTCGGACCGGGCCTGAAGATTGTCGATTATTTCCAGGGCGGAGGTGAATCAACAGAAAAGATGCTGCTGGCCCTGGCAGAGAAGGAGTTGCAGCGGGAGGAGTTGCCTGTGGCCCTGGCCCTGACCCGGGAGATTCAGGAAAAAAATCCGGATAGTCATGAGGCAAAGGCGCTCTATGGCTATGCTGCCCTCAAGTCTCATAAACAAGATGAGGCAGAGGATGTGTTTATGGAGCTTGCCGGTGAGACAGGTGATGCCAAAATTGCTGGTCTTGAGGGGCTGGCCAAAGTTAACTTTGATAAGGGTGATGGAGAGAAGGGCATGGAGCTTGCCGATATGGTGGAGGAGCAGGCGCCGGACCGTGGCTATGTGAATGTGTTGAAAGCGGATTTTCTCTATAGCCAGAATCAGGAACAGCAAGCGGAGCAGGAATATGAAAAAGCTGTGGCCAAAACAGACGGAGCCTCTTTCCAGAAGGCCTATGCCCATAACCAGTATGGAAGGTTGCAGGCGGATCTCGGTAATTTCGATCAGGCCAGGATTCATTATGATCAGGCAATAGATTTTGACCCGTACAATTTAGTGGCTATGTCCAACAAGGGGGTGACATACCAGAAGGAGGGGCAGCTGGAGAAGGCCCTGGAGCTTTTCCAGGAGGCATTGACTGTAAATAAGAATGATGAATACGCTCGTGTCCTTGCGGCCAAAACAGAAAAGCTGCTCAGCCTGAAAAAGAATATCGCCGAAAAGGAAAGAGTTGACCGGCTGGTAAAGGAACTTGCCCAGAGATATAAGAGCAACAAGAGCTTTCTGTCCCTCTTTCAAAAAGAGGATGATTGGACCTCACAGCAGATGATTGTCACCTTTGTTGATTTTCAGGAGAAAGGCGGGCTCTCTCCACGAGACGGTATTTCTTCCGTATTGACGTCGCAACTCGCAGAACAGCTCAACCAGACCGGCAGGGTCCAGGTTGTTGAAAGGGTGATAATGGACCGCCTGCTGGAAGAATTGAATATCGGCAGCTCGGAACTTGCCGATCCTGAGACGGCGTTGAAGCTCGGACGGATTATGGCAGCCAAACTGGTGACTACCGGGACCCTTTTGCACTTGCCGGATTCATCATTGCTCAATATGCGGCTTATCGATTCTGAGACAACTTCAATCCCTAAGGTACTCACCCGAAAACTCCCCCAGAGCGGAGCCAATTTTGAAGAGGATATGCTATGGTTGAACAGGCAAATACTGGAAACCATCGTCACCAAATATCCTCTGCGGGGTTATATCGTCCAGTCCAGTGGCGAGGAAGCGATTATTAATCTTGGCTCAGGGCAGGGGGTTGTTGCCGGAACCGTATTCGAGGTAATTGAGGAAGGAAAACCCATTAAATACAAAGGCAAGACCATGCGCGGTATGCCTGCGAAGATAGGTAAAGTGGAGGCTGTGCGCGTTGAACCGGATATGTGTACCGTACGTGTGGTGGAGCAGAGTCGGCCGTTGAAAACTGATGATAAGATCCGGGAAGTACCGGGCATTGTGGGTGGTTGAGGAGGTTACGATGAAGAGGGCAGTGAGTGTGGTTTATCTTCCCTGGATCCTGTTTTTTCTCCAGTTTGTTCTTCTCGCCTGTGTTGCCGAAAAAACCGCGCCCGTGCCCAAGACCTATGGCGAGGGGAGCGTTATTGCGGTATGGGATCTTGAAGATATGAGCGTCACGGTGCACCCGGCTTTAGGTGCAATGCAGGAATTTTTATCTGCCAGAATCAGCGAAACACTCTCAACCACCGGTGGCTTTGAGCTTGTCGAGCGCCAGAAGCTGATCCTGGCGCTGGAGGAACTCAGCCTTGGCAGTTCGTCACTGGCGAGCCAGTCCAGTCGTCTGGAAGTGGGCAGGGTGTTAGGAGCCCAGCTGATGGTGTTTGGGGGCTATCAGCTGATAGGGAAGCAATTCCGGGTTGATCTGAGGATGGTGGAGGTTGCATCGGGAGTTGTTTTAAGGGCTGCGGAATCGACAGTTGTTTCTGCCGATATGGAGGGTTGGCTGGGTGCTGCTGAACAGGCGGCAGTGCAATTGATTCCTTCAGGGGAGTAAGGTGCACTCCCCTGAAGATTGTGTCGTGTTATTATTTTGTGATGCCGAATGTGAATGACGTCTGGCCACTTAGGGCTTCTCCCTCCAGTGAGCTGAAGCCGGAAAGTTGCAGGGTGAGAGTGTCCGGGCCCTTTGTGTCGCACAGTGTGGAGTCTCCGGGGCTGACCAGGAGTCTGCTGTCTGTCTGCC
The DNA here is from genome assembly GCF_010646885.2 of Desulfopila sp. IMCC35008. Lineage (GTDB taxonomy): Bacteria > Desulfobacterota > Desulfobulbia > Desulfobulbales > Desulfocapsaceae > Desulfopila. The sequence goes on from NZ_CP050700.1 coordinate 280,058, forward strand.
AATTTGCACTGAGTTCGACGGACTGGTCGGGTACCACCTGGTAGTTTGCATTGGTGTTCATCGACTCAGAGAAATTGAAGGTTACGTAGTCGTCGTAACATTTCAGGTTTTCGTCACTGGTGCTTACGGTTGGCAGGCTCGAATCGCTTGGCGTGTCCGTGTTCTGATCTGTACTCCCGCCATCGTCAGAGCTGGAGGAAGAACCGCCGGCAATTGCTGCAACACCGGCGATGGCTGCAATACCAAGCCCTACACCGATAATCGTGCCCATGCTCGATCCGCCTTCAGTTGGTGCAGGAACGGTTTCTTCAACAACGGGTAAATCCTGCCGTGCAATGAGTCCCATATCTTGGAGCTCAACAAGCGACTCCCGGGCCAGTTCAAGTCCCGGGTCTTCGGCCAGCGCTTCACTGTATAGCTCGGCAGCTTTTTCATACATGCCCTTGTCGGAATAGTCCACAGCCAGGAACAAGGCCAGGAGAGCTGCAGTGGAGAGCGACAGCGGCACCAAGATTTCTTTTCGTTTCTCTTCCGGAATAAAGATACTCAGTTTATCCGTAATATTGAAAACGATCTCTTTTTCAAGCTGTACAATATTATCAATATCACCAGCTGCAACCGGCAGGGTTGACTGTTTTTCAAAAGGGACGTCCAGCAGGGACGGGGTCAGTTGTAACTGGTCGAGTCCACCTTCACCAATATCGCCGGTTGTGACATAGGCTGCTTTTAAGAGTTTACCAACTGCCGGGGCGGTTTCCGGGGTAACTATGCCGGAGATGCCGAGATCCATTTCATCGAGAAGTGCCTGCATTTTGATTCGTTCTACCACGAACAGGTTGTCAACTTTTGAGAGGTCGGTGATCAGCATCAGGGCGAGCCCTTTTTGCAAACCATTAAATTGTTTGATTCCTGTAAGATTGCGATAGTTGAGAACGGCAATGCTGTTGGTGCTGTCAAGCAGACCGAGATCTGCTTCTTGTTTAATGGCTTTTTTCGCCCAGTCCCTTTCTGAATTGGTTATAACCTGTCCGGCCATAACGGTTGCTGAACTATAGAACAAGATGGTGACCATGCAGAGAAACTTGAAGAATGGTTTCCGTTTCATGACTTCCCTCCCGGAGTCTGTAATGTTGGATCCTTTATTTACTGCTGATTGCAGCCTGTCACCCTTGGGCAGGGTGGCAGGTGGTTCGAGCTGGCTGGTAAACTGAAGATAATACAGTATACAACAAAAAAGACAAATGAGTCTTCATCAGATTGTTTTTTCTTATTTATTTTCTATTTTTTGCGAAAAAAGAGGTGTGAATTAAAGCCAAAGAAGTGTTGACATCCCACGGATAACAACGTTACTATGTAGGCACAGTTCAGGTTCCACCTATGTGGAAAAAAAGGGAATCCGGTGTGAATCCGGAACGGGCCCGCCGCTGTAACCGGGGACGAAAGCAGTAAGATACCACTCTTTGTATGCGTGAAGGGGAAGGTACTGCAAGTAGGATGATCCGGAAGTCAGAAGACCTGCCTGAACAGCAAAAGATGATTCTTCGCGGACCAGAGAATCCTGATATATATCTGAGTGGACATAACAGGGCATCCCCGGATCAACAGCTACATTGGTCCGGGGTTTTTTTATTTGAACTTATGCCTCCCCGCGGCCCTGCCCAAACGCCACCCAGATCTGTATACCAGGGCGGGGCCGTGGTTTTCTTTTGAACTGACCTTTGATGAACATTGTGAATAGGATGTGGTAATCGGCACCAAGCTGCCAAAGGCCACGCCATGGGCGGGGTCAGAACCAAATCGGCACATTGTTCATGAGAAGTTCGGGTTAGGCGTTAAACTTGCGCTCCCATTCAAAATCCCGTGTCGTCACCTTGTCTTCCATCCGGCGAATGCGTCGTTCAAGATTTTCGAATTTCCGGCGTAACCTCTGGGCGGCGCTACGGGGCGAGTTCACGTAGCTGTCATAGAATTCCTGTTCGTCCTCGGTTTCTATAGGTTTCACCGGCTTGGGCTTCATCAACAGGGCGGCCACGATGTAGATTCCTATCACCGGCCAGAAGCCGCTGAGCAGGAAAACCACAATAAACCCCATTCGCACCCAGAATACCGAGAAATCATAATGTGAGGCAATGCCCTTACATACACCAAGAAAAACTCCGCTTCTCGATCTGTACAACCCGCCTCTTTGTCTATGTCTATTCATTTCTGTTTTCCTTTTTGTCCTGTGAGTCCATCAGAATTGTCTCCAGGGCCTCAATGCGCTGTTCCATCTTTGAGAGGCCCTGGTAGATTTCCTGAATGATTTTTGCCTCATCCGTTCGGGAGTTTTTGGTTCCCTTCGAAAGTCCGGACTGGCGCATCTTGGCCAGTGCCAGGATGGTGCCGCAGATCAGTGCAGCGAATGTGAGGATTGAGCCGAAAATCAAGGCTACAACGAGTACCGATGTCATGATGTTTGCGCTCCTGCTGCGGCTTAATTGATATATTTACGCTTCTTGTTTGGTTTTGGTATTGTATTGAGATTGTTTGAGCTTTTCAAGTTCGGTTTCTATCTCGTCATCACTGGCAAGATTTTCAAACTCCTCGTCCAGGGTTGCTGGCTTATGGATGTTTACCATTTCCGCTTCCGCTTCCATCTGATCGATTCGTCGCTCAAGGCTGTCAAAGCGGGACATGGTGTCGGCACTATCAGCTTTGCGAATATCCTGTTGGGCTCTTTTCTTCCCGTTGGCCTGTCTGTGGCGCTGGACAAGAACTCGCTTCTTTTCCTTTGCTCCGGCAAGTTTTTGCTCAAGTTCACGGATGTCCTCCTGGTATTGTTCGATGATGACGGAATGTTCTGAAATCTCTTCAGCCAGGGCGTCAGCCAGTTCTGCAAAACGCCGTTTTTCAATAAGGGCTTCCCTGGCCAGGTTGTCTTTGCCTTTGTTAACGGCTAAGGTGGCCCGTTCACCCCAGAGCTCACGTCTTTCCGCAATCTCGTCAAGCTTCCTGTCCAGTTTTTTTCTTTCGGCAATAACGCCGGCGCAGGAGGCCTTGAGCTCGACCAGTGTGTCTTCCATTTCCCTGATCATAAGCTTGATCATTTTTTCAGGATCCTCAGCTTTTTCAAGCATGGCGTTTATGTTAGAGCTGACGATATCCCTGAACCGTGTAAAAATACCCATAATATATCCTCCATAGATATGAATTGGTCACTTTGATTTTTATTAATGCACCAAGTGTGCCAGGTAAATGAAAGATGTTTAAGCTACGGAATAACAAGGTGATGATCGATAACGGCGTTAGAGATATGTGGTGACAATAGTCTATTTGTGGTTATATATACCGATATTTGGTTAAAATATTCTTAGCGCAGGAGCAAATGGTGAACAGATGACATCAGTATCACGGGAAACAGAGGCGCTTGGTCAATCAGAGCCTTTTTTACACTTTCAGGAGAAGCTGTCACGGGTAGCGGAGGTCGATCGTCCTGTTTTGCTTATCGGCGAACGAGGGACGGGAAAGGAGCTTGCCGCAGGCCGGGTACATTTCCTGTCCAGGCGATGGGAAAAACCCTTTATAACCCTCAACTGTGCAGCCCTGTCTCCGACTCTTATAGAAGCGGAACTTTTCGGTTATGAGCGAGGGGCTTTTACCGGGGCGGAGAGTCAGAGGACGGGTCGCTTTGAGGCGGCCGATGGCGGTACCTTGTTTCTTGATGAGATAGGTAACATTCCCAAGGAGGCTCAGGAAAAGATTCTGAGGGTGGTGGAGTATGGTTTTTTTGAGAGGGTAGGGAGTTCAACACCGATTGAGGTAGATGTGCGCATTGTTGGGGCAACCAATGCTGATCTACCGGTAATGGCACGTAGAGGCAAGTTCAGACAGGATCTGCTGGATCGACTGTCATTTGAGGTGTTGTTTCTGCCACCGCTACGTGAGCGCGATGAAGACATCATGCTGCTTGCGCACCATTTTGCAGGAAGAATGTCCTATGAGTTAGGACGTGATTTCCCACCGGAGTTTTCGGATGAGGCGATAGCAGAAATGGAGTCCTACGCATGGCCGGGCAATATACGTGAGTTGAAAAATGTTGTCGAACGAGCTGTTTATTCGACCCATAATGATACGATAGAGACGATTGTTTTCGATCCTTTCATTTCTCCTTATGCGCATTTTATAGAAAATGTGGCAGACGAGATAAAAAAAGACGGAGAGAGCGATCGGATGGATATTGTGGTAGAAAAATCCCTGAAGCAGGCAATAATAGACTATGAGCAGGAGATCCTCCGTAGAGCGTTTGTGAAAAACAGGTATAATCGTAAAAAGACGGCGGAACAGCTTGGTCTTAGTTATGATCAGCTTCGTGGTTTGATCAGAAAGCACGGTGCGGTTTTGCTTGGCCTTTCTTGATGTCCCGGCCTTTTTTGACTCTGGTAAGGGATGCTGCTGCAAGTTACAGTAAGAAAGGGTATGATGGACTCCAGTTTATCGGGAGTATATGTTGTCTTATCGTAAATATGAGATTGTAGAGTTGTATGGAATTCACAGGAATTTTAGTTGCTTTTGGGGTGTTGTTGGTACTCGGGCTGTGCTGGTTCGGTTTGCATTACTGGGCCAATCCCCCCATGGACAAACCCGACGCTGAGGCACGCATAACCGGCAATTGCGGCGATACCATGGAGATCGGACTGCGCTTTTTGAACGATAAGGTTGAAAATGTGCACTACGTTTCTGATGGCTGCGGTATCAGTAAGAAGTGTATTGAGGGTGCCGCGCTGCTGGCGAAAGGGAAGTCACCTGAAGAACTCAGGAAGATAAATATGATGCACATCATGGACCTGGTCGGTCAGTTGCCCGACTCACACCTGCACTGTGCTCAACTTGCGGAAACAACACTCCAGCATGCCCTTAAGAATTACATAGCAGGGCAGCGGCCAACGTCCTGACACAGGTCATAAAATGGCAGTCTGCCATTTATTATGCCACGTAAAATAAAAGAACTTCAGCAAAATATTGAGCGCCTTCTGGCAGCTGTGGAAGTACGTTTTGACGAACCGATGTCAGGATTTACCTCTTTTCAGGTGGGGGGACCGGCTGATATTCTACTCATACCCCGTTCTGTTGGCGAGTTGTCTGATTGCCTCACTGTGTGCAGACAGGAAGGTTTGGATGTCTTCCTGCTCGGCGGAGGCACTAACCTGCTGGTATCGGATCGGGGAATTCGTGGAGTTGTCCTGCTCCTGACAGGGCTGGCCGAAGTCCGTGTTAAGGGTCTGCAGATTATTGCCTCTGCCGGGGCATCAGTTGAAAAGGTGTGTGAGGTCGCTGCTGACCATGGCCTGAGTGGCATGGAGTTCCTGTATGGCTTGCCGGGGACCATCGGTGGGGCGCTTTGGATGAACGCCCGTTGTTATGGTGGTGAAATGTCAGAGCTGTGCGTGAGTGCCCAACTGCTCACTCCAAATGGTGAGTCGCGCCGAATTGCTACTGGCCAAAGTGATTTCTCCTACAAAAAATCACCATTTCAGTTGATGGATGGGTGTATTACCGATGTTGTGTTGCAGCTTCATAAAGGTGAGCAGCAGGCTATCCGGGCCGAGATGCAGCAAAATTATGACGACAGGGTTCAGAAAGGCCATTTTCAAGCACCCTCAGCCGGTTCGTTATTCAAGAATAATCGTGATTTTGGGGCCCCGACAGGGAAGATTCTTGATGAACTCGGCTTGCGTGGCCGTGTTTCAGGCGGGGCAGCAATTGCACCTTTTCACGGTAATATTTTTATTAATAACGGTAGCGCCAAAGCGGTCGATATTTTGGATCTTATTGTATTGTCGGTAGAAACTGCCAGGTCGAAACTAAATATTCTACTCGAACCGGAAGTGCGGTTTGTCGGCGAATGGAGTGATGAGGAGCTGGCTCCCCTGGCGGAAGTGCTCTCTTGATGTGAACTATCAAGTCGATAGCCCTACAATGTCGTAATTGCCGTCGGTCATAGTTTTGAGTATCATACCTATTTGATGGCGAGAGATCGCTGCGCTCTTTTTGTTTTCTTCAAAAATTCCCACATGAGGAGAATATATGAACTATCCCGTCTGGTATTTACCTGAAATCGGCGGCGGTACACTCATCGCCCTGATTGCGGTGCTCCATGTCTTTGTGTCACACTTTGCAGTGGGCGGCGGTCTGTACCTGATCTATGCCGAGAAAAAAGGTCTGCGGGAAAGCAACCAGGCTATTCTGGATTTTGTTAAAATGCATGCCCGGTTTTTCCTGCTGCTGACCATGGTGTTTGGCTCGATAACCGGCGTCGGCATCTGGTTTATTATTGCCCTTGTCAATCCGGCGGCCACATCGTTCCTGATCCACAATTTCGTGTTTGGCTGGGCGGCGGAATGGGTCTTCTTCATGGTTGAAATTGCAGCCGCCTTTGTCTTTTATTACATGTTCGGCAAGATGGAATGGAAGGATCACCTGCAAGTCGGCTGGCTCTATTTTATCGCTGCCTGGATGTCTCTGTTCCTGATTAATGGCATCATCTGTGCCATGTTAACACCAGGGGAATGGGCGGAAACGGGTGATTTCTGGCAGGGATTCTTTAATCCGTCGTTCTTCCCGTCTCTCTTGTTCCGGACCTTTATCGCGGTCTTACTGGCGGGCTGTTATGGGTACCTGAGTGCTTCATGGAGCAAGGATCAGGAGGTGAAAAGGTCGATGACCCGCTTTTCCGGTATCTGGGCTCTGATCGCTTTTGCAGGTGCAGTTCCATCTGCGATCTGGTATGTCGCGGTGCTTCCCTCTCCGGCTCAGGGACTGGTGCTGGGGAAATCACCGACCATCGTCTGGGCATTGCAATGGGGAGCCGGTGGTGTCGGTCTTCTGCTTGTTATCACCCTTATTGCGGGAATTGCACGTCCCGGTCTGAATAACAAGGCCGTCGCTTGTGTCGCCATGATCTGTGGTTTGATGACGATAGGGGCTTTTGAGTGGGTTCGTGAGGCGGCCCGCCGACCTTATGTAATTAATGAAGTGATCTACTCGAATGGCATATTCAAAAAGGATGTGGCTCCGGTAAGTGAAAAAGGGTTCCTCACCTCAGCTATCTGGGTGCGTAATAAGGAGCTGACTGGGAAAAACAAGGTGTCAGCCGGCAAGGAGCTGTTTATCCAGCAATGTTATGCCTGCCACACCCTTGGCGGATCTAATAATGATATTGCCGGGCTGACGGAAAATATGAGCTATTCGGCCCTCTCCAAATATATCCTGAGAATTCACGAGGTCCGCTATTTTATGCCACCGTTTGTTGGTACCGAGACTGAAGCAAGAGCTCTGGCAGCATATATCGCCGGTGGTATACATGGTAAAGAAATTGTGGATAAGAAACCTGCTGCTGATGATCCGGTAGCCCAGGGTAAGGTTTTATTTGAGGAGTCCTGTTCCTCCTGTCATGCCCTCGAGGACATCTCGGGTACGTTTGTTGATATGGAAAATGAGGAGGTTGGCGAAGTGCTTTTGACACTCGGCGAAATTTCCGATGAGATGGAAGCCTTTAGCGGTACTGACCAGGAGAGAGGTCTGCTTGCAGGATTTTTAAAAATGGCATCTTCGGGTGAGGAACCGGTACCGGCGGTAAACGGACAAACCGTATTTGAGGATAGTTGTTCTGCCTGTCACGCAGCTGAAGACCTCACAGACTCATTTGGTGGTGTTGAGCAGGAAGAGATACGAACCACGCTTGCAACCCTTGATGAAATATCCGACGAGATGGTGCCGTTTGATGGGTCGGAGGCCGAGGCTGCTGCGCTGGCCGATTACCTCAACGCGCTGAAAGGAGGAAACTGATGGATACCCTGTTTATTCCGCAACCCGATGTTATCCCTGTGGCCTGGGGCTGGTTTCAGTTTTTGTTGTTGCTCACGCTGCCTCTCCATCTCCTGGCTATGAATGCCATGGTTGGCAGTCTCGGCCTGGGCCTGGCGCAACATATTCGTGGGGGGGAGGTACAGTCACGTTTAGCCCATCGAATCGCCCTGGCTCTCCCGCTCGTTGTCGCTACAGTCGTCAATCTCGGTGTGGCCCCTTTTCTCTTTGTTCAGGTGCTGTACGGCCAGTTCAATTATACCAGTTCCATACTTATGGGGACTTTCTGGATACTGGTGATACCCATGCTGATAACCGCATACTATGGCGCTTACCTCTATGATTTTAAATTTGAGCAGCTAGGTAAGGCCGGTATCCTGGTCGGTTTGGTATCTTTTCTGCTGTTTCTGGCTATTGGTTCCTTTTTTTCAAACAACATGCTGCTAATGACCCTGCCGCATCGGTTTGGTGAATATTTCAGTAATATGGCCGGTACCCTGTTGATTTTCGATCATCCGGAATACCTCCCCCGCTATTTGCACATGATGATTGGGGCGGTGGCGGTTGGCGGTCTTTATGTTGCCTTGCTTGGCAGGTTTAAGGGAGACCGGGATATCCAACTCATGGAGTATGCCGAAAACCTCGGCCTGCGTGTATTTTTTATCTGTACGCTGATCAATACTGTAGTCGGCCTGGTTTACCTGGCCACCTTGCCCAAAAAGGATATGATGATTTTCATGGGTGGAGACATGGCTGCGACGATAGTATTTTCGCTCGCATTTTTACTCGCCATTGCAGTCCTGATTGTTTCCTGGAAGAAGAAATTGTGGTTGACCGTGGGACATGTCGTTGTTCTTGTGTATCTTATGGTTTTCATGCGTGCCTGGCTGCGCTCCTCATACCTGAGAGATGTTTTTACACTCGATCAGTTGCAGGTTGTCCCTCAGTACTCTCCACTGGTTTTCTTTCTTGTCACCCTTGTTATTGGTATCGCTGCCCTGGTCTGGTTGTGGCAAAAGACCTCAAAAGCAATGGCCCATCTTTAATATCTATACACCCGTTTCCTGTCTTTGGGGAAACGGGTTCAACCATCAGCACCTCTTTTAGCGGTCTTCTGCAATGTACCAATATCGGTTGACTTCCTATCTGTACCGATATACTGAATTATAAAGCGGAAAGATAAAATTAGAGCTGTTCGCCAATGTTTCAAAAGATATCGAGGTGTGTCTATGAGTTCATATTATAATGATCCGGATCCCCGGGAAACAAAGGACTGGATTGATTCGCTCGACGGCGTTATCGCAAGAGAAGGGAACGAAAAGGCCGATTATCTCTTACGGGAGCTGACTGACCGCGCTCGCCAAAAAGGGGTGTCCACGTCTCCCGGGGTGCTCACCCCGTATTCCAATACCATTGCTCCTGAACATGAAGAGCCGATTCCCGGTGACTCGGTGACCGCCATGAATGTCGCAGCCTATGTTCGCTGGAACGCCATGGCCATGGTTGCCCGGGCCAATAAAGGTGGCAAGGGGCTTGGTGGGCACATCGCTACGTACACCTCGGTTTCTTCCATGTATGAGGTAGGATTCAACTGGTTCTTCCGGGGGCCGGAGGCGGAGTTTGGTGCCGACATGGTCTACTTCCAGGGGCACAGTTCACCAGGTGTTTACGCACGTGCCTTTGTCGAGGGGCGCCTCGATGAAGAACATCTCGATAATTTTCGCCAGGAAGTTGGAGGTCATGGCCTTTCGTCCTATCCTCATCCGTGGCTGATGCCCGATTTCTGGCAGTTTCCCACTGTTTCGATGGGACTGGGACCAATGGCAGCCATCTACCAGGCGCGGTTCATGAAATACATGGACTCCCGTGGATTAAAGCCTTGCGGGGATCGGAAGGTATGGGTTTTTATGGGTGACGGAGAGTCGGACGAGCCGGAGTCACTTGGTGCGCTCTCACTGGCAGCCAGGGAAAATCTGGATAACCTGATTTTTGTTGTTAATTGCAACCTGCAGCGGCTGGACGGGCCGGTGCGCGGCAACAGCAAGATCATCCAGGAGCTTGAGGGCCGGTTCCGGGGTGCCGGTTGGCACGTGATAAAGCTGCTCTGGGGCAGTGAGTGGGATAGAATACTGGCCAGGGATAAAGAGGGTTTGCTGGTAAAGAAGTTCGCCACCATGGTGGACGGGGATTTTCAGACAATTCGAGCCCGGGGCCCTGAGTATCTGCGGGAGATGGTGTTTGGCGATGATCCTCGTCTGGCAGCTCTGGTAGAGGATATCAGTGACCGCGAATTGTGGCAGATGAGTCGCGGAGGGCATGACCCTCGCAAGGTCTATTCCGCTTTTTCGGCTGCGGTTCAGTTTGAAGGTAAGCCGACTGTTCTCCTGGTAAAAACCATCAAGGGCTTTGGTATGGGACAGGCCGGTGAATCGGTGATGGTAGCCCATAACGTCAAAAAAATGGATCTGGAATCGCTTAAGGCCTTCCGTGACCGGTTTCATGTGCCCCTGGAAGATGCGAAACTGGAACAGTTGCCGTTCATCCGGCCGGAGGAGGGCAGTCGTGAAGACCTGTTCCTGAAAGAGAGGCGCAGCGCCATGGGCGGTCCTGTACCATACCGGGAGACCTCATATGAGCCATTGGAGGCACCACCTCTAACTGTTTTTAAAGGATTGCTTGCCTCCTCAAAAGACAGAGAGTTGTCGACGACCATGGCTTTTGTACGTTTGTTGGGATCACTGGTCAAGGATAAGCAGATCGGCAAAAATGTCGTGCCGATCATACCCGATGAGGCAAGAACATTCGGCATGGAAGGACTTTTTCGGCAATTGGGCATCTACGCACCTACCGGGCAGCTTTATGAGCCGCAGGATTCGGAGACAATCTCCTGGTATCGCGAAGACCCGAAAGGGCAGATCCTGGAAGAGGGTATAACAGAGGCAGGTGCCATTTCATCCTGGCTGGCAGCAGCCACGGCGCACACCAATTATGGGGTCCCGATGATCCCGTTTTATGCCTTTTATTCCATGTTTGGTTTCCAGCGGATCGGCGATCAGCTCTGGGCAGCTGGAGACAGTCGGGCACGAGGGTTCCTGATGGGAGCCACGGCCGGGAGGACGACGCTCAACGGAGAGGGCTTACAGCATCAGGATGGGCAGGCATTGCTGTTGGCCTCTACGTATCCTACCTGTCTGGCCTATGATCCAACCTTTAGTTATGAGGTCGCAGTGTTGGTTCAAAAAGGTATAGAACGTATGTTCGGGAAAGGTGAAGATGTTTTCTACTATATCACTCTTCTCAACGAAAATTATGCACAGCCAGAAATGGGTGAGGGAGTGGAAGAGGGTATCAACCGGGGCATGTACCTCTACCGGAAAGGTGGTGAGGGTGCTCGTCGTGTCCAGCTCATGGGCAGCGGTTCGATTTTTCGTGAGGTTATTGCAGCAGCCGACCTGCTTGGTGAAAATCATGGAGTCCAGGCGGATATCTGGTCCATACTTGGTGTTAACCAACTGCACAGGGAAGGCATGCTTGTGGAGGACTGGAACAGGGGGCATCCCGATCAGCCGCCAAGGATATCGTATGTCGAGGAAGTACTGAGTGGCTATGACGGACCTGCTGTTATCAGTACTGACTATGTCCAGGCCTATAGTGAACAGTTACGGCGCCTTATCCCAAACCCGTTAACCATACTGGGTACGGATGGTTTTGGCCGTAGCGATTCGCGTGAAGTTTTACGGCAATTCTTTAAGGTAGATCGATATCATATCGTCATTGCCGCACTGAAGGCGCTTGCTGATCAGGGGGATCTTGACTACTCGGCAGTTCGCGAGGCGATAAACCGTTATGGCATACAACCTGATGCTCCACATCCAATAACCCGCTAAGAGGAGACGTTCATGGCAGTCGAGAAGCTTGTTGTTCCCGATTTTGGAGATGTCCAGGAAATCAATGTTGTTGAGGTGTATATCAGTGTCGGGGATGTGGTGGAGGTGGAGAGTCCGCTTATTGCCCTGGAAAGCGAAAAAGCGGTGATGGACATTCCCTCTCCGTTGGCAGGTGTAATAAAGGAAGTACACATTCAGGAAGATGATACCGTCAGTACCGGGGACCTGATAGCCCTGCTCGAGGTGGAGGCCGCTGATGGTGAAGCCAGTCAAGCTGAACCGGTTGAAGAGGAGGTTGAACAGGCGGGTGAACCGGAAAAGGTGGAGGAGGTTGAAGTAGATGCCTCCTCGGAACCGGTAACGAAGGCAATGGCAGAAGAGCAGGATGATTCTTCAGGCCTGTATCATGCCACGCCGTCGGTGCGGGCCTATGCCAGGGAGCTTGGTGTGGACCTTGGCATGTTGACCGGCACCGGGCCAAAGGGCAGGATCAGGAAAGAGGATGTGCAGGCGCTGGTGAAGAGAGCGGTGAAAAAAGAGGTTGACTCGCCGGGTGGTTCGACGTCCTTACCGACAGAACCTCCACTGGAGGATTTCACAGTTTATGGGGATGTGGAAGAGCTCTCTTTGAGTCGCATCAAGAAAATTTCCGGACCACACCTGCAGCGGAGTTGGACCACCGTTCCCCATGTGACCCATTTTGATGAGGCAGATGTAACCGAGCTTGAAGAGTTCCGTAAACAGATCAACTCCGAGGCCGGGGAGAAGGGGGTTCGCTTTAGTCCCCTCGTTTTTATCATCAAAGCTGTGGTTGCCACCTTGAAAGAGCACCCTCTTGTGAACAGTTCGTTGGTACCCGGTGGTGAAAAACTGGTGGTGAAACACTACTACAATGTCGGTATTGCGGTCGACACTCCGAACGGACTGGTGGTCCCGGTCATCAAGAATGCAGATACCAAAGGCATGCGTTCTATTGCTTCAGAACTTGGTCGTTTGAGTAGTGATGCACGGGAGGGGAAACTGGCGATTGCAGATATGCAGGGGGCATCTTTTACCATCTCAAGTCTCGGAGGCATTGGCGGGACCGGATTTACGCCCATTGTAAACAGTCCCCAGGTGGCTATTCTCGGCCTGTCCCGGAATTACATGAAACCTGTCTGGGATGTTTCGGCCGCAGCTTTTATGCCGCGTCTGACTTTACCGTTTTCCTTCTCGTACGATCACCGCGTTATTGACGGCGCGGATGCGGCACGATTCTGTCGGGCGCTATCGGAATCTATTGAGGATCTTCGACGCGCACTGCTGTAAAATCCACAATGTTGACAAAATGTGTGGCTTTTATTGCGTTATACGATAAAATATATGAATATAAATATTGAAATCGTAATTTTGTGAGTGTGTTGTTTGATTCCGTAACAGTGGAGGAATAGGTATGTCTGAGAATATCAAGTGTGATGTTGTCGTGTTAGGTGGTGGCCCCGGTGGGTATACTGCGGCGTTCAGGGCCGCGGACCTTGGCTTGTCTGTTTGTCTGGTGGAGGGATCCGAGCGATTGGGAGGCGTATGCCTCAATGTCGGTTGTATACCGTCGAAGACCCTCCTGCATGGGGCGGCAGTTATCGAGGAGGCGGCCGAATCGTCGCATTTCGGCATCACCTTTGAACCACCGAAAATAGATATCGATGCCTTTAGATCCCACAAGGAAAGCGTTATCAAACAACTTACTGACGGGCTTGATAAACTTTGTACCGCACGGAAGATAACCCGTCTCACTGGCCAGGGCAGCTTTAAGGATGGATCCACCCTGGCTGTAAAAGGGCCGGAGGGTGAGCAGGAGGTGGCCTTCACCGACGCTATTATCGCAACCGGCTCTCATCCGTTTCGTCTGCCGGGCGTACCGGAAGATCCACGGATCTGGGATTCGAGTGATGCCCTGGAGTTGTCGACTGTGCCTAAAAGGTTCCTGATTATCGGTGGTGGTATTATCGGTCTGGAGATGGCACAAATCTACAGTGGGCTGGGGTCTGAAATTACTATCGTGGAGATGCTCGACCAGATTATTCCGCCAGCGGATAAAGACCTTGTCCAGCCCCTGTTGCAGAAAATAAAGAAAAAATACACCATATTCACCAAGACCAAAGTGACGGAGATAACAGCCGAAGCGAGCGGTATACAGGTCCGGTTCGAAGGGGCAAAGGCTCCTGAGAATGCGGAGTATGACGCAGTCCTGGTGGCGGTGGGAAGAAGACCTAATACAGAACATTTCGGCCGGGAAAATATTGGTCTTGACCTTGATGAGCATGGTTTCATCGAGGTCAATAAGCAGCAACAGACCGCGGTTGCCAATATCTATGGTATTGGGGATGTGGTTGGTGAGCCGATGTTGGCCCATAAGGCAACCCACGAAGGAAAGGTTGCAGCGGAGGTTATTGCCGGACATAAGTCGGCTTTTGAGCCGATGACTATTCCCTCAGTGGCCTATACAAATCCTGAAATTGCCTGGATGGGACTGACCGAAAAAGAGGCCAAGGCAAAAAATATTGCCTATGACAAGGGCAAGTTCCTCTGGGGGGCGTCCGGGCGAGCACTCAGCTCCGGAGCAGGCGCGGGTGCCACCAAGGCCCTCTTTGATAAGGAGACGGGAAGGATTCTTGGTGCGGGTATTTGTGGAATGAACGCGGGAGAATTGATTCACGAGGCGGTCCTGGCGCTTGAGATGGGTGCTGATGCCGAGGATATCAGCAAGACGGTACATGCTCACCCGACCCTCGCTGAGACTTTTGCCTTTGCTGCGGAAATTGTGGATGGTTCAATTACCGACGGTTTGCCGCCGAAGAAGAAATAGTATTTCGCAGTTTTCCTGCCCAAAATCCGGGGTCAGACCTCAGGTCTGACCCCGCCTGCCTGTTAGTAGATCTTTCTCTTTTTAAAGCTGGAACCAATCACGTCGAAGCTGTTCTCGACAATGAAAAGCGCCTTGTCGTCAATGCTGAATACGGCCTCTTCAAGGCGTTTAAGCATGATGTTGTTGGTTATCGTCATGATGATCTCCTTATCCTCACCCGAATAAGCCCCCTTGCCCTGAATGAGGGTCGCCCCGAGTTTCATCTTGTCCATTATATCTGTTGTAATGGCATCCGACATTTCACTGATGATATAGACAATTTTTCTTTGGTTAAACATGGCCAGCGAGTATTCCAGTGCGCTGGATATAACAAAGGTAAGAATGACTGAGGCTATCACGACATCGATCTCGTAGCTTACCAGGACCAGGCCGAAAAGGGCAAAATTGAAAAGCATAAAGGTCTTGCCGATGCCGATGTTGAATTTTTTGTTCAGGATGATGGCGATGATGTCAAGACCACCGGCCGACCCGATGGAGCGTAGAATAATACCGGATCCTATACCGATAATCGCGCCCCCGGCGATGGCCGCATACAGTTGTTCGTGGATGTCAAAATCGAGGGTAATGATTTCGGAGCAGACCGACA
Source organism: Desulfopila sp. IMCC35008 (assembly GCF_010646885.2). GTDB lineage: Bacteria > Desulfobacterota > Desulfobulbia > Desulfobulbales > Desulfocapsaceae > Desulfopila. The sequence continues at coordinate 295,278 of NZ_CP050700.1, forward strand.
TGATGGCAACGGCATAGATGGTATAAAGTACAAATCGCCTGCTGATGAAAATCCAGCCGAGGATACACAGGGGAATATTCAGGAGCGCGTACCAGATCCCGGGTGAGAATATCTCGGTCTGGTAGTAGATAAAAAGTACGAGACCATACAGGCCGCCGGGTATAAAGCTGTGGTGAACTACTACTCCATTCATTCCGGTAATGTAGAGAATGGAGCCGACGGTAAGTAAAAAGAGATTCCACGGTATGGAAAACCTGAGATCTTTGAATTTCAGACCCATGATAGTTGCCTCTGACAATTTATTTAAGGATCAAGCGGAGAAAGTTTCAAGTAAAAACAATTATATCGTCTTATAAAAAAAGGAGGTTCTTTTATACTCATTTTTCGTTCCGGTCAATGGAAATATCAGGTAAGCTAAAAAAACCTGATTACCTCAACAACTCAGCTTCTTCAGTGGAGGGCTGGTTTTATGGTGATCCGTTGAAACGAATGGCCACACTCCGCTCATGTTACCAGGGGACTGGGGAATCAGGGAAAAATTATTGTGCAGACAAGCAGGTGGAACTCAGCAGAGAGGGAGTAAACAATGTTGCTCGAAACATTACAGAAGAGACGATCGATAAGGCAGTTTGAAGACAAGCCGGTGGAGCAGGATAAAATAGACTATTTGATAGAGGCCATGCTGCGTTCACCTTCGTCAAGGAGTCGTAATCCATGGGAGTTTGTGGTTGTGCAGGACAAAGCGGTACTCGAGGCACTGTCCAAGGCCAAACCCCACGGCGCATCATTTGTGAAGAATGCTTCTCTGGCCATCGTGGTATGTGCGGTTCCGGAAAAATGCGACGTCTGGGTCGAGGATTGTTCAATAGCCTCCATTCTTTTACATCTGGGGGCTACAGAACTTGGTCTTGGCAGTTGTTGGGTGCAGGTTCGCCTCAGGGAGCATGACGGTTCGAAAATGGCTGAAGAATATATTAGTGAACTGCTCGGTCTGCCTGACAATATGGTGGTTGAGTCCATTGTTGCAGTTGGTTATCCAAAAGAAGAAAAAGATGGTCACCCGAAAGAGTCCTTGCTGTATGATCGGGTACACTGGGAGAAATTTGGCGGGAAGTCGCTGTGAGAGGTGGGTCAATAGTGCGGTGGCGGCTCGTTGACATCTTCGAGGTTGTGGCTGCTGGCGAGTAACTGTTCCTTAAGCAACTGTAGATCTGTCTGGAGTTTGTCTATGGATCGCTGCTGCCGGATGATGACCTCGTTGAGGGTTTCGATGGTCATGTCCTGATATTCGAACTTTTCCTCAAGGAGCTGTATCCTGTTTTCAAGCTCTTGACTCATAACTGTTTCTCGTTTTCCTGTATCGTTTGTTGTTCAGATTGTTTGCGGATAAACAGGTCGATCACCTTGCCGAGTTTAATACTCGCTTCGATAAGTGCTTTTGAGGCGGGTGCAGCAGGGTCGAGTTCACTCACCGGCAGGTAAGCCCGCATTGCCTCGTAGACCTTCATATCATATGGGATTTCACCAAGATCGGGCAAATAGATGCCAAGGTATTGTGAGGCCATCTTGCGCAACTTGAGCAGGTTCAGCCTGGTACCTGCACCTACTTTATTGACTATCAATAGCGGGTTGAAAGTTGCCAGCGCGAGTTGTGCCTTCTCTCTTGCTCCCGGCTGTACTTCTTCGGCCATGTCCAGTACTTCAAGGAGGGAATCGAACTTTTTTTCCCGAATTTCCTTGGCCACATCAGCTTGTGAAAGAAAACTGGAGAGGGCTCTCCGGATGGTTGCAAGCTGCAGAAAATTATAAAAATCCAGTATTGCCGTTGGTTCCGGGCTGGTGACACAGATCTGGATGTCGGTGAACATGAAAAAATCGAGGGTGTGATAACTGGTACCCGCACCGACGTCGACCAGCAGTACATCCGTATCAATCCGGGAAAGGCTTCTCAACAGTCGCTGTTTCTGCTGGTAGGTCATGTTGGCGGTCTGCAGGGTGTCGCCGGTGCCCGGAATTATCTGTAACCCACCGAAAGCCGGGAAGGTGTGGATGGTGTCGGTAATACTGTCGACTCTTCTGTTTAAGAAGTCGGTAAGTGTTCGCTTCGGTTTAAACAACCCGTAGAGGATATGGGCATCCGGGCCGCCGAGATCAAGGTCCACAAGGCAGACCTTCCTGCCAGAGCGGGCAAGCTGCAGCGCCAGGTTTGAAAGAACCATACTTTTTCCTGTGCCACCCTTGCCTGAACCTACTGAAATAGTTATTGCCATGGGGACTCGTGTTTAATTCTTCGGCCGGTTTCTTTTTGAGCGAATCTGGTGAATACGGTGGGCTCTTTTCAGGATTGACCCCAATGTTGTCGGCTTATCAGTAGGACCGCTCCAGAGCACCCAGCCTTCTTCTGCTTTTAATATAATGGTATCATTTTCCACGCTGAGCACGGCACTTGAGAGATCATCATGGTCTGCCGGTACTGGCTTTGATGCAGCTGCCGGTTCTGGCGGGGTTTTCTTCTCACACGCGCGGCATATCTGCTCGTCGTTGGTTTCAAAGATGTTGAGAACGCCGCCGCATGATTTACAAAATTGCATCTCGATACCGGTTTATGGAACGATGATGAAAAAATTTCCGCCGTTTTTGTGCTGCATAAAAAGGGTGAATACACTTTCAGGATACTATAAAAAGAACGGTTTACCAAAGCTGGGGCTGATAAAACATCTGCCGGGTGTGTAATCTTTTACTGTATCTGGCATTCTGTATCGGTGAAATGTCCTCAAAACATTAGCAATTTCAAATCGTTTATGTAAAAATCGCTTCCCTGAAAGCGGGTAAAGTACTGCTCAGGTCACCCCTGAAGAAGAAATCGGATATACCGTGGGTGAGTGCCTCCACCATGTTGAACTCATAAACTTTTCCTCCGTGCTGCTTGACTATAGTGGGGAGGGCAGCTGCAGGATACACCTGGGCTGAGGTGCCAATGACCATAAGCAGGTCGCAGCCGGCTATAAAATCGTGGATATCGTCGAGCCGCCTGACTGCCTCCCCAAACAAGACAACATTTGGTTTTAAGGGGGCGTTGCAGTCTGCACAAAGCGGGATGGTATCTGTATTGTAATGGTCTTCCTCCGCTTCAATGAGATATTCGCACCTGATACATTGCAGGTGTTGATGATCCCCATGGATTTCATACACCTTATTACTTCCGGCACTTTGGTGCAGGTTATCTATGTTCTGGGTGACGACTCCCCGCAGCATCTGCTTTGCTTCAAACTCGGCCAAAACCTGATGGGCGCGGTTCGGTTTTTTATCCTGAAGGCCTTTGCCTAACTCTCGGTAGAGTTGCCACGCTTTTTCCGGGTCGTTCCTGAAGACCTCGATGGTGCCGTACTCATCTGGAGAAAAAAGAGTCCACAACCCACCAGGGCTTCTGAAATCAGGAATACCGCTTGGTACGGATATGCCAGCACCGGTGAGTGCTACCACCTTTTGAGCGGAGGAAAATGCTTCAACTGCCTCTTGCAGGAATTGATCTTCCCTGCCAGGTACAATGGTCTTCATAGTCATTCCTCTGGCGTTTAGCGAATGGGTGCGAGTGGGGTCTTGTCCACCCCTTGAACTTCGTGATCAGCTTGTGTAATATTATACGCAAATGTCCTTTAGTTGAACGATTACTTTATGTTTTTTTATCGCCTTCTCTTTGAACCAGCTTTCAGCCTATGAGCCGACCCGCTATCAAAAAAATAATTTCAGGTGGGCAGAGTGGGGCCGATCAGGCCGCTCTTGATGCCGCAATAGCGAAAGGTTGCCCGTACGGAGGCTGGCTTCCCAAGGGTCGTAAAACAGAGAACGGACCACTTCCTCTGAGGTATATTATGTCTGAGATGGGTTCCGGTGACTATAGAAAACGTACCGAGAAAAATGTTCTCGATTCCGATGGCACTTTAATCGTTTCCCACGGGGAGTTAACCGGTGGTTCACTCCTGACTCGTATTTTTGCAGGAAAGCACAAGCGTCCCTGCTTACACATTGACTGTCTTTCCGGTTCTGACGAGCGCCGTCTGGCGGAGGTGTTGGAGTGGTTGCGGGAGAATCGGGTCGAGGTGCTTAACGTAGCAGGTCCCCGACGAAGTGGTGATCCCGTGATCTACCAGGCGGTGCGGGAGTTGATTGAAGAAGTCCTGTCCCCGTCCTCCTGAGCTGGTGACGAGGGGATGAAATAGTTGATTTTTCGACTTTCTTCTGTGAATACTACTTTTGTAGATGTACCCTGTTGAGGGGGGGAGGAAGTTGTTTTATTTTGGGGGCTAGCTCAATATCATTATTGGTTTTGGGCCAATAGCCTGTTCGGGTCTTTTCTCGGCCGGAATGTGTCTTTACCTACGATCATGGAGGAGTGAGAATGAAGAGCTTGATATTGGTTGTGATGCTCTGTTGTTTCGTGTTGTCCGCACCGGTCTGCTCTGTTCAGGCCGAGGATGCAGATGCTATGCCCAGGCCAATAATCCACTCGCCAACATGAGAGCGCTGAATTTCCACGATTATTATATAGGGGAGTATACCGGCATGGATGAAGACGGGAACCAGTTCTGGTTACGATACGCCCAGCCTTTTTCCATCGGGAAAACGAACTGGCTGATGCGTGCATCCCTGCCGGTGAACAGTTTCCCGTTTGGTATGGATGGAGATACTGAAACAGGGCTTGGTGATTTTAATATTCTTGCCGCCTATCTCTTTGATACAGGTAAACCCACTCTCAGCTTTGGGATTGGTCCGATGCTGAACGCCCCAACGGCATCTGAAGATGTGCTGGGAAGTGAGAAGTGGTCCGGAGGGTTTGCCAATGTCCTCTTTAATGCCTCTTCCCAAAGGTTCCAATACGGTTACCTCCTCACCTGGATGGGTAGTTTTGCCGGTGAAGATGACCGGGACGACGTGAGTCTGGCAGCGTTCCAGTATTTTACCTTGTACCAGCTTGGTGGCGGCTGGTATCTGCGCAGTACCCCGGTATGGGCCTATAATTTTGAAAATGATACCTATTCGATTCCCTTGGGGCTTGGTGTCGGTAAGGTTATTCCCACAGAAAAAGTGGTCATGAATGTTTTTGTAGAACCCCAGGTGTCCATTGCAGATGATGGTGGCACATGGCCAGACTGGCAGATATTTGCAGGCCTGAATTTTCAATTCAAGATGTAAGTCTTTTTTTTGCTCATTTTGTCGGGAAGTGTAACTAGGGAAATAAGCCGTTATCAAAATGGAGATGGTTTTAAGTGCATGGTTAAGCACTCAATACGTCGATGTTGAAAGAGGGTGTTATGATAAGAATGTTTACAGGAAGGACAGTCCTATTTCATCTTTTTTTGCTTCTGTTGTTCTTTTGTCCCGGTTGCAGTAGCGAGCCGGATACTCTTTTCAGTGAACCGATACAAGCGTGCAGTCTGTTTACTCATGATGAAATTGAAACGTTTTTTGGTACCAAAGTCGACAATCCACCAAGAGAGACCCACAAGGTGGATGAGCAGAATGGCAGCTGGATGTCCATGTGCAATTATTTTGCTCCCGAGACGAACCAGTCGTCCGGAATACTCATTCGGCCTATTGCAAAAGGGAGAAGTGTCGATCAGGTATATGATGAATACGTGGCCGAATTGAAGGCAAGTCTGCCTGATTATGAGTTGGGCACGATTTCAGGCGTTGGTACAAAGGCTACCTGGGATGGGCAGACGGGGCAACTTACCGTTTTTGAGGGGACGTACATGTTGCTTATTTCGGTAATGCAGCCAACCAAAAGTGAAGAGGAAAAACTGGCCTTTTGCAAACAAATTGCAGAGGCTGTCTTAAAGAAATTATAACTGAGAGAGGCTTGACCCGATACTCAATTTCTGCGGCAAAGGATGTTGAGCCAGATATCGTCTGAATTCGGAATGTTGGAAGTGGTTTTCCACCATCTGATTACTGATATTAAAGAAAGCTCCGTCAGGATGGATATGAGTTCATCTCGTGAAATTATGTTGATATGCAGGTCACTTTTATCCCGGTCTTCTGTTGCTGTCAGCTTGTAGGAGATGTACAGAATTCCTGATTGCTTAAGGGCCTTCGCCAATCGTGTCAGGGAAGCAGAAAGGTGCTGGTGCGGAAGGTGAATCAGGCTGGCACATGCCCAGATCCCATCGTATTGCTTCTCTGCACACACCTGCTGCGCACCGTATATTTCGACGGTTTGGCCGAGAAAATCTTCTGCAGCAGCAGCCAGCACCGGTGAAGGTTCCACCGCTGTAACCCGAAAACCCTGATCCAGGAAATGGCGGCTGTCCCTGCCGGAGCCACAACCAAGATCGAGAATATATCCTCTATCCGGGAGCAGGGCGATAAATGACCGCCACTGGGATGACATGTTCAGATCCCTTGTTTTCAGAATGTAATCGTAGGCGTTATTGTCGTAATACCGGATTGTTGATAAGTTGATCCCGTCGGCTTCAACTCTTTCAACAAGCGGGATGTCGGCGGGGGCCCAATTGAGTGTGTGGAGCTTATCCGGTGGCAGCCAGCAGATTCTGTCGTGATCGCTGAGGCGGACCTGCGAGTCATCGGCAACAGCGTAATATCCGAGCAGACGGATATGTTTGGAGCCATAGTCGTGCAGAGATTCCCCGAGAAAATCCCCAATTTTACACGTTATATCCAGTTCTTCCTTGAGTTCTCGTTGCAGGCAGGAACGGGGGGATTCGCCCGGTTCCACCTTGCCGCCGGGAAATTCCCAGTATCCGGCAAGGTGCAACCCTCTTTTCTTTCGAGCAGCGAGTATCAAGCCGTTTTTCCTGACGATAGCGGCTGCAACAACAATCATGGACACAAAACCAATATCAGGTCTGTTGTTATTTTAATCAACCGGGCTGAACTCGGATTTATCAACCCCGCAGACCGGGCAGGTGAAGTCATCCGGCAAATCTTCAAAGGCCGTGCCTGGCTCTATGCCCTTGTTGGGGATGCCAATTGCCGGGTCATATTCGAAACCGCATACATCGCACACATATTTTTTCATGATGTTCTCCTTTTGGGGTGAAGTTGTGGTAATCGTTTATAGATATACTACCCTGACTGAAAAGTCTTCTGCAAAATAATCGAGAGGGGACGGTTGTTTTTCCTCCATGATTACGATACAAACATGAGTGTACCATCCATTCAACCCACTAAAAATACCAGGAGAAATGTTATGACGGCAAAAAAATTATTGATGATAGTCGGTGATTACGTTGAGGATTATGAGGTTATGGTACCTTTTCAGGCCCTGTCCATGCTTGGCTACCAGGTTGACGCCATTTGTCCGGATAAAAAGGCGGGTGAATTTGTAAGGACCTCTATCCACGATTTTGAAGGCGACCAGACCTACAGTGAAAAACGGGGGCATAACTTTACCCTGAACGCTGATTTTGAGGAGATTTCGGTGGGGGACTATGTCGGGCTGGTTATTCCGGGCGGTCGGGCACCTGAGTATCTTCGTTTAAACGAGAAAGTCTTGGATATCGTCAGACATTTTGCCGAAACCAGAAAACCGGTGGCGGCCATCTGCCATGGGGCGCAGCTTCTATCTGCGGCAGGGGTCTTGACCGGTCGTGAGTGCTCTGCCTATCCCGCCTGTGCACCGGAAGTAGCTGCTGCTGGCGGAAAATATGTGGAAATTGAAATCGATGACGCCCATGTTGAGGATAATTTGGTGACTGCACCGGCATGGCCGGCACACCCGGTCTGGTTGGCAAAGTTTGTTGCCACCTTGGGTGCAAAAATAGAGATCTAAAAGTATTGCTGCTAAAAAAATCGTATAACTTTTATCCCAGGGAGGGCTTTTGATGAAATCTGTTGTGGCAGTTATTGGTGTATCTATGTTGATGCTTACCATCGGAGCTGTAAACTGCAGTGCGGAAAAGCTGTTGACAGCCAGGGAAGTACAAAACCTGTTCAATGATAAAACCATGACGGTTCAGAATGAGCGGAAGAGTGGCAAGAACACCAGGGAGGAACCGTTCAAGGCTTTTACCTCAAGTATGGGTATTGCCAAGACGGTTTACGACGACAGCTCCCAAACCCGTGCCTGGAATGTGGCAGACGACGGTAGGATGTGTTTTAGCCGTAGTCTGAGCCGGAGACGGCAGGGCCAGACCTGCGGTTTTATTATCCAGGATGGCGATACCTACCTGTTGTATGAATCCAAGGATATCAAGGAGAAAAGCGGCAGGGTCGTCGGTCTCAAGAAAAAAGACCTGCTCGTCAGTTTTACCGATTTCACTTCGGGCAACCAACTGTAAATCAATTACTCAAGCGGTATCGGAGCAAAAAGAAATAGGGTCAGAACGGTTCCTTTTTTCGATAGGCCAGGCCATTAAACCTGGCGATAACATCGTCCTGCTCGTCGGTGACCAGTACATCGTAGGCCCCGATTCTCCCCGGTTCCTTCACTTCGCGTGCTGTGGCGAACAATGTACCGGTCTTTTTGCTTTGTAAAAAGGAGATGTTGACGTTTATGGCCAGGGCCAATTGGCCGTGGCTGTTTGAGGCGACGGCAAAGGCCAGGTCGGCCAGGGTGAAGATGGCTCCACCCTGGACTACATTGGCACCGTTCATGTGTTTGTCTTCAAGTACGAGGTGCGCCCTGCAGTAGCCTGGTGCGGCCTCGTCAATCTCTATACCTGTCAGGGCGGCGTAGCGGTCTCTTGCAAAGATTTCCCTGGCCTGTTCCGTATTCATTTCATTTCCTGTTGTAAGGATCGTCTTTCGTTTCAATTTTGCTGAAGACATGATAAATGGTTGTTCTTAACTGTTTATGGCGTCAGCGGCAAAACTGCATCTTCATGGTTAACACAATGTCTTTATGAGATAAAGGGGTAATGATGGCTCAATCACGACTGGACAGATTATATAGCTATATGGAAGAGGCCGGGTTGCATGCACTGGCTATCAATGCGGGTCCGACGATGACCTACCTGAGTGGGTTGCAATTTCACCTGATGGAACGACCCGTTGTGATGATTTTAACAACCAGTGATGCTCCCACCATTATCCTGCCCCAACTGGAACAGCGTAAACTTGCGGATCTTGATTGGGATCCCCGGGTCTTTACCTATGACGAGAATCCAGAGAGATGGCAGGCGGTGTTTGCAACAGCCCTGGCCGATCTGGGCTTGGCCGGTCGGAGAGTTGGTGTAGAACCCAACAGGATGCGTCTTCTGGAATACAATTACCTGAAAGGAGCGATCGCGGCCGACTATACGGATGGTTCGGGGGTCTCGGCTCGCTTGCGAATGCAAAAGGATGAGGCCGAGATCGCCAATATGCGGGAAGCGGTACGTATTGCCCAGGATGCGCTGACAGCGACCCTGCCGATGATTGCGGCCGGTGTTCGTGAACAGGATATCGCCTCAGAGCTGGTGTTACAGCTTCTACGCAACGGCTCGGAGGGGACACTGCCGTTTTCTCCGATTGTGGCAGGAGGGCCCAATGGGGCTAACCCCCACGCGAAACCGGGAGAGAGAATACTTCGGCATGGTGACCTGTTAATTATCGACTGGGGTGCAAGTTTCAACGGCTATGTCTCGGATCTGACCAGAACATTTGCCATAGGTGAAGTGGACGAGGAAAGTCGGAGAATACACGATCTTGTTCACAGGGCCAACAGGGCGGGCCGGGAAGCAGGACGAGCTGGTGTCCCGTGTGCCACCGTTGACAGGGCAGCCCGTGAGGTGATCGAAGAAGGTGGATATGGCTCACTTTTCCATCACCGTACCGGACACGGCATTGGCATGGAATGCCATGAAGACCCATATATGCATGGAGAAAACGAGCAGGTGTTAGAGGTCGGTATGGCTTACACTGTTGAACCAGGTATCTATATCGCCGGTAAAAACGGGGTTCGTATCGAGGATGATGTCATTATCACCGAAAAAGGCGCTGAGTCACTCTCCACCATGTCAAGAGAACTAACTACCATCGGTTAGCTTTCAGGAGAGAACCCGGTGAGATGAGACGGAATTTCTCATGAACTGATGCCTCCGGTTGCGGAAAGGTGGGAGAAAACAAGTTTTATCTCCCCATAGGAGAATTCATCATCCAGAGCCTCCTTGATTTGCTTGAAGGTGGAGCCCGGGTTGGCCTGGATAGCCTTAGTTATCGGCTTGATCTTTGTCTTTTCAATAACGTCCCCAACGGCAACGTCCCCTGACTTTACCCAGTGGGCGAGATGTCCTTCAATCGTTGTCGTGGTGAGTTCTCTTTTATCGGCAATCTGTTTAATGTCCAGGCCGGTCCTGAAAAGTTCGAGGGTGTATTCTTTTGTTTTGCCCCTGTGGGGATCCAGCTTCTTTTCTTCCGGAGTATCTTTTTGCTCTTTTTTATCAGGGAGTATGACTGTAGATATACCGTGTTCCTTGCGGTACATGCTGATCTGCTCTACCAGCTCTGCTCCATATTTTTCCGTTAACTTTTTGCCTATTCCCTTGACCTTCTGAAAATCTGCCAGGGTGTCGGGCATCTGAATGGTTAACTGTATGAGCGTCTTTTGGTGCATGATGTGAAAAGGGGCCAGGCGATCTTTTTGCGCTTTTTGCGCTCGCCATGCTTTTAGTTTCTCAAACAGTTCGGGATGAGCGATGTCCGATTCGGAATAATTTATCGATGATTTAGTCGTCTTTTGAGGTTTGGAGAGTTCCACCTCAACATTGGAAATTGCCCGCAGGTATCTGGGGGGTGAAAAATCCTCACCGCAGCTCTCAACTGCCGCAAGTTTTACGGCAGTTGCTTCCATCAACCATTTTTGGCCGTTCTTTAGCTTTTTACGAATTTCCTTATTGTCTGTTTCGGTTGTCAGATTATTGGCGATAGTACCGGGCAGGCTGGTGATTTTGTCCCGGAAATAGTTGGCGGCTTTAGCAAGTCGTTCCCTGATGGCCGGATCATCACCCGGCAGGGTCGAATCCTGGAACAGCCCGGTAAGCTGACGTCTGAAGTTTTCACCTACCTGAAATATCTCTTCCTCGGTCCTGCGGTATATTTCACCGGGATCAGAGACACCGGTAACATGAATAACCGTTGCGTTACGTTCCAGTACGCGGACCAAATTATTGAGGGCTGCCCGCAGATTATTAAAACTGAAGGCTTCGTGCAGCAGTTGCTGCTGGTATCGTATTTTAGCCTGGTCGAGTTTGTCAGTGGTAGGAGGGTTTTGCTCAGCGTGGCGTACAAATTGGTTTACCGTCTGGTCACTTTTTATTCCCGAAGAGGCCACGGGTGAACTGAGGACCAATCCTTCGAAAGTCCGGCAACGGCTGAGTGCCACATACACCTGGCCATGGGCGAATGCAGCTTCGGCATCAATAATGGCCCTGTCAAAAGTAAGCCCCTGGCTTTTGTGGATGGTTATAGCCCAGGCAAGTTTAAGCGGATACTGGGTAAATGTTCCGATTACCTCAGTCGAGATCTCATTGGTCTCGGGATCAAGAGTGTATTTGGTATTCTGCCAGGTGGTGCGGGCAACGGTAATCATGTTAGCATCATCCTGGCATTTAACAAGAATCTCTTCATCATCAATGGCCATGATGGTCCCTATTTTACCATTGAAATACTCTTTGTCAGGCGACGGATCATTACGGACAAACATGACCTGGGCGCCCTTTTTCAGTTCGAGCGTGTCGATGGTCGGGTACGCATGTTCTGGGAAGTCTCCTTCGAGTTCGGCATTAAAAAAGGAGCCCGGACCGGTAAGTTCGGCCAGTTTGGTGACATTGATCGAATCGGCCCTGCTGTTGTGGGTACAGAGGGTAATATAGCCTTCGTCGTCTGCCGGATAAAAATCGGGATCAAGTCGTGAATTGAGCTTTTTGAGGGTGGCAGGCTCCAGCTGATTGTTTCGCACCTGGTTGAGAATGTCGATAAAGGTCTGGTCCGACTGGCGGTAGATCTTTTTGAGTTCTATGGGAATCAGTTCTGTTTTAGAGAGGGCGGTGCTGCTGAAAAAATAGGGCGACTGGTAATGGTTGCGCAGCAACTGCCACTCCTGATCCCTGACCACCGGCGGGAGTTGGTGCAGATCCCCGATCATTAACAGTTGCACACCGCCGAATGGTTTGTCTGAGCGGCGATGGCGCCGCAGCATGTGGTCGACACAGTCGAGCAGGTCGGCGCGGACCATACTGATTTCATCTATGACCAGCAGGTCAAGGCTGCGGATGATGTTCTTTTTTTCCCGGCTCATTCGATGATGCCGCTGCTCGTTGTACATCTCGGCACCGGGCACAAAGGGGCTGAACGGCATCTGGAAAAATGAATGGAGAGTGACGCCACCGGCGTTGATGGCTGCAACACCGGTGGGGGCAGTGATTATCAGCCGTTTCTCCGATTGTAGGGCAATGTCGTGCAGAAACGTGGTCTTGCCGGTTCCCGCCTTACCGGTGAGGAAGATGTTGCAGTTGGTATAGCGGACAAACTCGTGGGCGAGCAGCAGTTCAGGATTATCTGTAGTACGTGTCACAGTTGGTTATTTCTTTTTGCGTTTGGAGAAGTCAACCTGTATAACCTTTCCCTTTGCAGGTTTGTTCTTTTCGTTTATTGGAGCTTTTGTTGTCGCCGGTCTGCTTACATGAACACCGCTTTTTTGCAGACGTGCTCCGTAATCCTGCAGGGTCTGGACGGCAAGGGGCAGGGTGGCAATGAGGAATGCCTGGACCTGCAGTTCACGGTCATCGTCATCCGGGTCGAAACTGGCAAAGGTCTCAGAGAATATTTCTGCCGGGATCTTTTCAAAAAATGGCATGATTTCAATCGGGTCATTCAGGCCCTGGATAACCATCATGCTGAAAAACAGCTCTTCCTGTTTGTTGTCCGGATCAGGGTTGTCTTCATCCGGTTCCCATATTTCCGGTCGCAGGGCGAGCGCCTCTTCAAAACCGTAACTCCACTCAAGTAACTCTTCCAGGTTCTTATCCTGAAGGTTTTCAACCGGGTAGGGAAAGTGAAGTGCGCCACGCATTTTCCTGGCCATAAACGATTCATATACCTGGCTAAGGATCAGGTTCATTCCCCTGGCCCGGGCTTCGGCGGGCACGCTGTCTACGTCGTCACCGAATATGGTAAGCAGCCACTCTTCCGGCGGGATTTCTACCGGTGTGATCGCCAGACCGTACATAAACCCCATCAGCTCGTTGAACGAGAGGGTCTGCTCTGGGTAGGGGATCTGGGCCAGGAATTCCTTGAGCAGTGTTTCTTCTATTTGGGAGAGCATGTTTCCTGCTATGTAAAATGGTGGAGAAGCCTTTGGTCGTAGAGTGCAAACTAAAAGATGAATATACCTCATCTGGCTGAAAAGGAAACCATCATCCTCCTTCTCCTCATACCGTCTGAAAAGAACAACTGTTTTATTTTGTAAGCAAAAATTCCAAACAGAATCATTTTCCGCTATACTTCAAATGTTCGATTCATGAGGGCTTTCAGCAGCTGCCATAAAAGTCCTATGCAAAGATAAAAACAACTTTCACAAAGATCTGTTCATGTATCCGGGAATTTTAAAATTATCAGAGTATAACTGGAATTATCAAATTATTGAGGGTGTGGTCCGTCAGGTTGGCAAGATGGCTATTATCTGCCACCTGCTTTTCTTTTTCACCCTTCATTTTGTCGATTCTGATATGCAGGAGATTTTGCTCCGTATGGTAGTAGTTTCTCTCTATATCCCGTTCCTTTTTTATCCGACGGCCAATTGGCGGGTTCCTCATAAAGTCTATTTCGAGCTCACTGTCGCCCTTACGATGCCCGCCTATTTCAGTTATATGCTGATGCTCGATACTACGACATACTGGGCTGTTACCCTCATATTTATCCTGATGTTCTATAGTGTGTTTGCCAAGTGGCAAGTGGCAATGGTGCTCTATCCATTATCTGTAGCTGGGGCGTTTTTTGCCTCACATACGATCACGCCACTCTCGCTCGATAATGTCTGGGAAGTTTTCAGGATCGAGTTGATTGGACTGATGGCACTGATACTGGTCCAGGTGCTGAAAGATTTTTTCGAGGCATCCCATAATGCCATGGTTGAATTGAAAGAGGAGGCAGATAAGCAGAACGAGATTTTTTCGGCCCTGCTCGATATCTCGGTTGAGGTCTCCCGGTTTGACGACCTGGATGAGATCTTCAGCCTGTTGCTTAAACGTTTTGAGACAATCTTTCCGGGACGCGGTTTCGGCCTGCTGGTCGAGGGACCAAGGCCCAGGATTATTCCTTACATGGCTTTCAGGGGAATCCAGCATAAAGATACAACCTTCCTGTTGCAGGTTCATCCTTATGTGCTGGGATTTGCTTCCGTTGGCGACGGGCACGATGAGGAACAGCTTTCTTCATTGGAAGGGGATGACTGGCAGGTTTTCGGTGGAGGAATTAAATCTTCTTCAATCAAAGGCCAGACGCTCTATTGCTTTAAGCTCTTTGTCAAGGGACGCCGATTGGATAGTGAGGAGCGAAAAACCCTGGGCGTATTCCTGGAAACCATACGCGGCATGACACGCACCCGAATCCAGGCCATCGAGCTGGAACGGTATAGCAACACTGATCACCTGAGCGGATTGTTTAACAGGAACTATTTTGATCGGATTATAGATGCCTGGGAGAAAAAGGCTGTGGATGAAAAGCCTTTCTCTATTATTTATGGTGATATAAATGGGCTCAAACGAGTTAATGACACATACGGGCATCATGCCGGGGACCTGTTGATTCGTACCTGTGCAGAGTTTTTGTTGGATGAGGTCAGGAACTCGGATCTCGTGTTCCGTATGGGGGGGGATGAGGTTGTTATCCTCTGTCCCGCAACCGATCTGGATCAGGCTGCGGAGCTGTTGCACCGGATCAACACCAAGCTGGCTGGGCTTGTGGTGGAGTGTGTTGACGAGGTAAGCGGTGAAGTGACTGAGGAACAGGTCTATATCAGCTTCGGTATGGCCTCAAGCCTTGAACAGGGACCACGCCAAACCGTTGCCCTTGCTGATCAACGGATGTATCAAAGCAAAAAAGAGTGGTATGAACGTGGAGGTATCAGTCCGTATCGGTAGGGTTTGACTCGCCGTTGTTCTCTGCCGGGTTCTCCTTTTCATCCGGATATTCCCCTTCAATTGAGGGAATATCATAAAGTTGTTTGGCCGCTAACAGAAGAAACCCCATAGCGGTAAGAGGGGCCAGCATTTTCAGGAAATCCTCAGGTAGAACGTCTTCTCCGGCGATAAGTGGCAGCCCGTATTTCAGGCCGGTGTAGGAGAGGATTGAAAGCAGGACGGAAAACCACCATGACCACCTCATTGGTCGTCCTCCAGGGCCAGTTCGACCATCTCCCGTACCTGAGGGCTGGGGTCGGAGGCAAGCGTCCGGATACTTTCAAAACACTCTTTTGTGCCTATTATACCCAGCAGCCCTACCGCTTCACCCCGGATCATTGGAGAGTCAGAACTGAGCAACGGTTTGAGCGAGGGGATGGCCAGGTGGATTTTATCCGGTTGTATTGCTTTTAATTCCTCAAAAAGTATCGAGACCCCAAGGCGCACAGCCAGCCGTTCATCGTTTAGGATGTCCCCTGCCCAGTTGTAGTAGTCGGGGTAGCGCCTGAACATGGCAACAATGTTCTCCACATGTCCCATTTCCAGGAAATCTCCGATAACCTTTTTTAATTCTTTGTCACTTACTTCATTTTTCATTTTTTTGTGTATTTTGCTCTATGTCGCTGCTTAAATCCATGGTGACCAGTTCGTAGTAGTGTGCCTGCTTTTGCATCAATTGTTCATGATTGCCCTGTTCCGTTATTCGACCGTTTTTCATCACCACGATATGGTCGGCTCTGCGAATAGTAGAGAGCCGGTGGGCAATGATGAGTGAGGTGCGGCCTTTGAAAATATCGGTAATTGCCTCTTCGAGAATGTTTTCAGACTCCGTATCGATGGCAGCGGTTGCCTCATCCAAAATAAGAACCCTGGGGTCACGGCATAGGATGCGGGCAAAGGAGAGCAACTGCTTTTCACCGGTTGAGAGTTCCTGGCCGCCGTCACCTATTTGAGTGTCCAATCCTTCCGGTAGTTTGTCGATAAACCTTTTCATGCCCGTCTTGCGCATAATCTCCAGTACATCGTCACGGGTCTTTCCCGTATCCATTACGATATTGGACAGCAGGCTGTCCTGGAGCAGCAGCGTATCCTGCAGAACCACACCCACCAGGTTCCTGAGGTGATTGTGGGAGATTTCGGAGACGGGGATTCCGTCAATGCAGATGTCTCCCTGTTGCGGGGTGTAAAATCGGAGCAGCAGGTTGACAAGCGTGGTTTTGCCCGAACCTGTGGTGCCGACCATGGCCACTGTCTTGCCCGCTTTTACCGTCAACTGCAGATCGTGGATAACCGGTGTTTCAGCATCATAACCGAAGGTGATTCCATTGAAATCGAGCCGCCCTTCAAAGTCCCTTTTCTGTGTTGGATGTGTCGGTTCCTCAATAACCGGTTGGGTATCCTGAAGCTGGAAAATGCGTTCGGCCGAGGCCATGGCCGATTGAACGATGGAGAATTTCTGTGACAACTCCCTGAGCGGCTGAAAAAAGAGGCGCATATACGAGATGAATGCCACCAATTCTCCCACAGTGAGGTGCTGATGCAATATTTCCCTGCCGCCGTACCAGAGGATAAGTGCAACGGCAGCAGAACTCATAAACTCCGTTAACGGCATGAAGGTGCCGAACAGTCGTATCTGCGAAAGGGTGCGTTGCAGGTAACCTTTATTGAGCTTCTCAAACTGATCACGGGTGTAGTCCTGCCTGTTGAAGATTTGCAGGATGGTAATACCGGAAAGCGTTTCCGACAGAAAGCTGTTGATTTTTGCGAGCTGGCTGCGGATGGCCCGGAATCGCTCCCGCGCCAGCCTGGCAAAAAGGATAGTGGTGATGATAGCGATCGGCATGAAAAGAGACATCAATAATGCCAGCTTACTGTTCATAATAAACAGGGCGATGAGGATTCCTAAAAGCCTCAGGCAGTCGTTGAAAAGAGTGACCATGACCGAGGTGAACATCTCGTGCATGTTCTGGATGTCGTTGGTCAGTCTGGTTACCAGTCGCCCTGTGGGGTTGGCGTTGAAAAAAGGAAGGTCGAGCCGCAATAGATGACTGAACAGGTCCTGGCGTATGGAGTGCATGATCGACTGGCCGATATACTCAAGCAGGATAATCTGGAAAAATGAGAACAGAAAGACCATGATCACCATGGCGCCGTACCAGACTGCGGTGTTGCTCAATCCTCCCACCCTTCCTGCTAAATTAAGGGTCTCGTTGGTGATGTAGCGGTCAATGCCGATCTGCATCAGCCACGGCTGGGCCAAGGTCGCACCGGTAACCAGCAGGGAGATAAAGACTGCGCCGGCAAAGGCAACTCCGTGGACGGAGGTGTAGCGCACTATCCTTTTCCAGAGTCGCATATCACCGACTGAGCGAGTGTGTCCGTCTTCTTCGTAACCGAAATTCCTCACCGAGCGACCTCCCCATGCGTCTCACTGCGCATCTGTTTGTCATACATGGAACGGTACAGGTCGCTGTTGTCAAAGAGCTGCTCGTGGTTGCCGTCATGGATGACACGTCCTTCTTCCAGTACAAGGATCCGGTCGGTTAACGAGAGAAGCTTGATACGGTTAGAGACGATTATTACCGTCTTTCCGGTCAGTTGTTGCTGGAGATTTTGCAGGATGACATGTTCAGTGGCCACGTCGACGGCGGACAGACCGTCGTCAATTATAAGCACTGGACGGTCGCACAACAGGGCCCGGGCAAGAGCAAGCCGTTGCCGCTGGCCTCCGGAGAGCGTTACCCCCCGTTCACCGATCTGTGTTTCGAAACGGTTTGGAAATTCGGCAATATCCTCGTAGATGGCAGCGGCATGGGCTACCATTTCAATTTCCGCTGATGTGGCATCCGGCCGGCCAAGTGCGATATTGGCACGTATGGTATCAGAAAAAAGGACCGGTTCCTGGCTGACATAACCGATGTGGGCTCTCACATATTCAACTGGCAGCGTATTGATATCTTTGTTGTTTAGGAGAAGCTGGTTGTTGTGTACAGGGTAGAGACGGACCAGTAATTTGCACAGGGTTGACTTGCCGCTGCCCGTTCTGCCGGTAATGCCGTGCAGGCCAGGCGTGAAATTGACGTTTAAATCCGAGAGTGCAGGTTGGCTCGATGATGCGTAAGAGAATTCCAGGCCTTTAGTCTGGATGCTGACTTCATTTTGGTATGTGAATCCACTGTTTATAACAACGGGAAGTGTCGGTTCACTGGTTACTACCGAATGGATCCGGCCGAGGGAGGTCAGTCCCCGCTGGACCAGGTTGGTGACCCAGCCGATAGCCATCATGGGCCATACCAGCATATAAAGATAGCTGATAAAGGCAACGAAATCACCGATGGTGATTTCGTTTTCAATAACCAGTTTTCCACCGTAAAAAAGAACCAGCAGCATGCCGAGGTTGCCGACAAGAGTGGCGATGGGGTGCATTAACCCCTGGATGACGGCGACGCGAAGGTTTGATTTGACGTATTTATCGCCCAGATCCCCGAAGCGGGCCGTCTGGAATATTTCCATAGTGTTTGCCTTAATCAACCTGATGGAGATAAGGGTGGAACGGGCAAACTCCGTGAGCAGGGAAAACTCCTCCTGGACAGTGCTGAAACGATGATGCAGTTTGGAAGAGAGAATTCTGGTACAGAATGCCAAAAACGGCATGGGCAGCAGGGCAAGCAGGGTGAGTTTGGGGTGGATATACATCATGAAGCAGATAGCTGCCGAGGACATCATCAACGCATCGGTTGCGGCAACAAGGCCCATGCCGCAGGCCATCTGAACGCTGCTCATGTCGTTACCGGACCGGGCCATCAGGTCACCGGTCGTGTGCTTTTCAAAAAATGGTGCATCCATTTGAAGGATATGACTGAAAATACGATCCCGTACAGCTCTCTCCAGTATACGTGAAAATCCGATTATCAGGTATCGCCAGCTAAAGCGCAGGGCGGCAACCAGTATTCCGAAAAGAATGATCAGGCCGGAGAGTTGCAGCAGCCGGGGTTCATCAATACTCTGCTGGGACAAGCCGTCAACACCACTCTTAATGATCCGTGGGATCAGCAATTGCATCAGGTCCACACCGAGCAGGGCGAAAAAACCGGTCAGTAATCGCAGCCGATGCTTGGCAAAAGACGGTGCCAATAGGCGCAGCAGTTCGCTGATCCTGGTCTGGGGTTTCGTATGGCCTGGTTTGGTTTTCTTCATGATTTGCCGAACATGCAGGGGCTGGGAGGAGCGCAAAAAATACTTTATTTCTGCTAACAGGTATAACAGAGAGTGAGGTGAAACCCAAGATCCAATATACATCTTCGTTTTTTTGCCAGGGATGTTTATTGTAAGGTGGTACGATATTGTAACAACAGGGAGTTTCAAAGTTTATATATATCTCCGGGGAATATAATGAAAGAAGAGATACTCAAGGCAACTGACCTTACCAGGGAATACCGGATCGGCAATACCATGGAGCGCATTGTCGATGATGTGAGCTTATCTGTTGCAAAGGGTGAATTTGTCGTGATTTCAGGTAAGAGCGGAAGTGGCAAGACCACACTTCTCAGCTTGTTGTCCGGGTTGGAGCGCCCCACGGAGGGTCGGGTTTTTATCGGCGGTCGGGATATTACCGACCTGAGTGAAGATGACCTTGGGGTGATTCGTAACAGGAGTACCGGTTTTGTTTTCCAGTCATTTCATCTTATCCCCTCGTTGAGTGCCCTGGAAAATATAATGTTTCCTGCCGACCTGAAGGGTGATAGGGATGGCCGGGCAAAAGGAGAAAAACTCCTGCGCAAGGTCGACCTGTGGGAACGCCGGTCGCATTTTCCTGATCAGCTATCAGGGGGTGAGAAACAACGGGTGGCTATCTGTCGGGCGCTGATCAACGAACCGGATATCATCTTTGCTGATGAACCTACCGGCAATCTTGATTCGGAAAATTCAAAAATTGTTATAGACTTGCTGACTGAATTGTACCGGGAGCAAACAACCAGCCTGGTTATGGCGACCCACAGCAAGGAAATCGCGGCTATGGCGGACAGGATACTCTATCTACATGACGGTCGTTTGCAGCGTGAACAGGATGGGGGGGCATAATGAACCTGCGTTTCCTGTCCAGGGAGATGTGGGCAAGCCGTGGCCAGGCGTTCATCTTCACACTCTGTACAGCGCTTTCCATCACTATGCTGGTGGCTGTCTCCAGTTTTACCCGTGATATTGAGACCTCTATCATCGGGGACGGGCAGGCTTTGCATGGCGGGGATATTATCTTACGCTCGAATTATCCGTTGAGTGCGCAACTTCTTCAAGCGGCTGCCAAGGTGCAGCCTGATGAACAGGCACGGGTTCGGACATGGCGGTTCTATTCGGTAGTGCGGGCTGAGAACGATGCTACCCTGTTTGCCAATATCATGGCAGTGGGTCGGGCTTATCCCTTGTACGGTGCAGTTGACTTGCAATCCGGCAGGGCACTTCGATCGAAGTTGCGGCCCGGGTACGCAGTGGTGGAAGATTCACTGCTGCAGAGGCTGAATCTGGAACTGGGTGATACCCTCCATGTAGGAAATCACGCACTGCAGATCGCAGATATTATTGTTGCCGAGTCGTCACGACCTATCCAGCTTGTAAATCTCGGTCCCCGTATTCTCATTTCAGAACCGGATCTTGAGAAAACAGGGCTTGTGAAAAGTGGCTCACGAGTCAGGTACGGACTGCGCATCAAGGTCGACAAGGCATCTTCCCTGGAGAAGATGGTGCAGATCTTACGTGATGCAGCGGTCAGCGGAAGTGAGAGGGTCGAAACCTATCGATCGGCAAACTCCGGATTGAAGCGATTTTTTGACAACCTGTTGTTCTTTCTCTCCCTGATTGCCGTTTTCACTCTTCTCCTGGCTGGTGCGGGTATGCAGAGTTCTCTTTCCGCTTTATTGAACCAGCGGGAGAAAAGCCTGGCTATTGTCAGGACCCTTGGGGGATCTTCACGTTTCCTCTTGGTTCATTACGGAGCGCTTGTCTTGTTCTTCGGCTTTTTGGGTAGCCTTTTGGGCATAGGTCTTGGGGTTGCCCTGAAATTTGGGTTGCCCCTTGTTGTCGGCGACCTTGTCGGGGCAGAATCACTGACAGGGTTGTCCCTGGCGGATATCACCATGGGGCTCGGTCTCGGGTTGCTGGCTACCCTCTTCTTTACGTTTCTCCCCCTGTACCGGTTGCGAGGGATAAAGCCCAACGGGATCTTCCGGAAGACTGCTGAATCAGTTCACAAGGGTATGGGGTACTACTTCTTTATGGCTATCGGCCTGATTCTCTTAGCTGTTCTGGTTGTCGGCCAGTTGAAGGATGTGCGATCCGGGCTCTATTTCCTGGTCGGTGCAGGTGGGCTGATAGTCGTGGTTGCACTGTTTACCCATCTATTATTTACCCTGTTACGTCGTCTTGATAATGGACCGCTGCTGGTGCGCCTGGCGCTCAGGAGTTTGTTGCGTACGGGAAACAGGTCCGGCGCCGTCATCGTAACGCTCTCCTCAGCACTCGCCATCCTGCTTGTTATTTTTCTCGTCCGGTACAATCTGCAGGCCACGTTTGTCGAATCGTATCCGGACGATGCCCCCAATGTTTTCCTGGTTGATATCCAGGATGAACAGCGTGACGGGGTTCGTGTTTTGGTCGGAGGTGAGCTGGAGTTACACCCGATTATCCGGGCACGGCTGAAGGCAATCAATGGGGAGCGGGTGAAGGGGGGAGAGAAAAAACGTTTTCGGGACAGCTTGAGCAGGGAGTTCAACATGACCTATCGCGATGATCTGCTCCAGGATGAAGTGCTTGAAGAAGGGAATAGCCTGTTTGGCGATGTCAGGGGGGCAGATGCGCCGGTGCCGGTATCGATCCTTGATAGCGTTGCTGAGATGGGGGATATGGAGAAAGGGGATCTGTTGGAATTCAATATCCAGGGAGTTGAACTGACGGCGGAAGTCACCAGCATCCGCAGCCGTAATCGCTCCATGTTGTATCCCTTCTTCTATTTTGTTTTTCCGACACGGGTGTTGGATAAAGCACCGAAGACATTTTTTGGTGCTTTACATGCAAAAGAGACCTCAATTGGCAAGATGCAAAGTGAGATTGTGAGTAAATATCCCAATGTGAGCCTCATTAATATGGCCCGGGCCGCTTCTGAAATAGGAAGTATCATGGAGAAACTTGCGAGAGTTATTAACTTTCTCGCCCTCTTTTCCATGAGTGCTGGTGCGCTGATCCTGATGAGTTCGATTGTTGCTACCCGGTTTGCCAGGTTGCGCGAAGCGGTTTATTATAAGATCCTTGGCGGGGGGGCGAGATTTGTTTTATCCGTATTCTTAACGGAAAACCTTATCCTCGGTCTGGTCAGTGTTTTTTTGGGAATAGTGTTGGCCCAGATAGGTGGCTGGGGCATTTGTACCTATTTCTTTGATATCGGCTATGACAGTCACTGGGTATCTTCCCTCCTGCTTGCCGTTGCCACTCTGGTGGTGGTGAGTGTGGTCGGGACGGCTGGCTGTGTGAATATCATACGCCAGAAACCTGCATCTTTTTTACGGGAGCAGAGTGTTGAATAAAAAACATGGATTATGGCTGTTGGTCTGTCTCTCTTTAGTCCTGGGCGGCATTTTTACAGGCGGATG
The DNA here is from genome assembly GCF_010646885.2 of Desulfopila sp. IMCC35008. GTDB lineage: Bacteria > Desulfobacterota > Desulfobulbia > Desulfobulbales > Desulfocapsaceae > Desulfopila. The sequence goes on from NZ_CP050700.1 coordinate 318,037, forward strand.
CGACAATGGGGAGCAAAAGAAAGCAGAATCCGTTGTTCAAGAAGAAACAGCAGGGCTTATTGTGGCTGTGGGTGACAGCCTGACGGCCGGCTTGGGGCTTGATGAAGCTCAGGCATTTCCCGCTCTTTTAGCTGAGAGGTTGAAAAAAGACGGCAGGAATTATCAGGTGGTGAATTCGGGGGTGAGCGGGGAGACCTCCAGCGGTACCTTGAGCCGGATTGACTGGATACTAACCATGAAACCGGACATTGTTATCCTTGAGACCGGTGCCAATGACGGGTTAAGGGGGCAGGATGTTGAACTTCTGCAAAAAAATCTGGAAAAAATCCTTCGGAAATTACAGCAAGCGGATGTCGAGGTCGTACTGACCGGTATGCTGATGGTCTGGAACCTTGGAGAGGACTATACCTCCGCATTTAACATGGTGTATCCGGATGTGGCCGAAAAGTTCGATTATCCGTTTATGGAGTTTTTTTTGCAGGATGTTGCTACGGTTGCCGAGTTGAATCTGGATGACGGTCTCCACCCAAATCATGAGGGGTATAAACGGATTGTGGAGAATCTTTACCCACATGTGATAGTGGCCATTGACCGGCTGGAAAAGAAACGTAATTCCAGGTAGATTGCAGTTTTGTTAAACAGTAAAATATTCATTTGTATCGTGAAGTGCCGAGGGGGCTGCACTGAGTGTGAAGAAAAAAAGTTCGGGAAAAGATAACGCAGCCGGTGGCACTATTGCCGATTTTGCCCAGGAAATAATCCTGGACAGTATCTCGGATGGTGTTTTCACCGTCGATCATAACTGGCGTATCATGTCATTTAACCGGGCAGCGGAAGAGATAACCGGAATAGGCAGGGATGAGGCCGTAGGCCGCTACTGTTGGGAGGTCTTTCGCTCCAACATGTGTGAGGCGAGCTGTGCCCTGAAAAAAACGATGCAGGAAGGACGGTCGCTTATCTCATCGTCCACCTATATAATTACCGGCAGCCAGGAGCGCGTGCCGATATCGGTTTCAACAGCATTGCTCAAAGATGAGCATGGAGAGGTGCTCGGTGGGGTTGAGACATTTCGCGATCAGCGTCTTGTAGAGGAGTTGCGGAGGGAACTGGCCGGTCAGTACCAGGTACGTGATATTGTGAGTCGCAGTAAGGTGATGAACAATATGCTCAAAATCCTGCCCCAGGTGGCGGAGAGTGACAGCACGGTGCTCCTTGATGGTGAAACCGGCACCGGCAAGGAGTTGTTCGCTCGAACCATACACTCTCTTTCAAACAGGGCTGACAAGAGTTTTACCGGTATTAACTGTGGAGCGTTGCCGGACAATCTGCTTGAGTCGGAGCTGTTCGGCTATGTGGCCGGTGCCTTCACCGGTGCGGATAAGGACAAGCCAGGTCTGTTTGAGGCTGCCGCCGGTGGGACGATTTTGCTCGATGAGATAGGGGATACAAGCCCAGCCTTCCAGGTGCGGTTGCTCCGCGTCCTGGAGGAATGTGAGTTTCAACCCCTTGGCTCGGTAGAGAAAAGAATGACTGATGTTCGCATTATCGCTGCAACCCACAGGAACCTTGAAGAGATGGTGGAGTCGGGCCAGTTTCGCCGGGATCTCTTTTACCGGATCAATATCGTCCGGTTAGTTTTGCCTCCCCTGCGCGAACGGATGGAAGATATTGTGCTGCTCACCAACCGTTTTGTGGAGAAGATGAATATTAAGTCCGGCAAGAATATTGAGGGTGTGGTACCGGAGGCGATGGCGTTGTTACTCTCCCATGATTATCCGGGGAACATCAGGGAGCTGGAGAATATTATCGAGCATGCTTTTGTCTTATGCGGGGAATCCAGTATCAGGCCAGAGCACCTGCCACCTTCACTTTTGAAAGGTCCGCAAAATGCCAGCTCATTGAACTCCATCTCGGCTGCAGGAGGCGAGACACTTGGCGGGGTTGTTCGTTCCATAGAGGAAACGGCAATCCTGGAGGCCTTGATGCGAAACAGAAACAACCGACAGGCTGCAGCTGTCGATCTTGGCATGCATAAATCAACTCTTTATAGAAAGCTGAAAAAACTTGGCATTATCCTGCCGGAACAGGACGGCAGGTCAGTTCGCTGATCAATTGTTCCTGGTTCATTAAATCAATCGCAGTGTCGCAAGAATGCGACTGTGTGCGACTGTTGTTTCTCATTTGGTCGCGATATCGCGACACTGTCTTCCAGTCTACATTTCTCTGTTTTTGGGTCATTGATCTCGTAATCTTCTGATATTTCAAGTGTAAATCTGCCAGTCCTTTCCTGCTCACTTAGTGGCACAACAATTGCTTTTCCTCTTCTGGTAAACGTGGAGGAAAAGTGATGAAAGTTGGAGTAACTGTCTGGGGCGATCGCATATCACCTGTTTTTGATGCGGCAAGGATGCTTCTTGTTGTTGAAATTAGAGGGTGCGAATCCGTATCACGCGAATTATTGCCCTGTTCACCCACGAGAATCCGCGATTTTGTTAACCTGTTGCAGGAAAAGGGTATTGGTGAACTTATTTGTGGTGCCATTTCCAAAGGACCCGCCAGTGTAGTGGAAGACAGTGGTATCCGCCTGATTCCATTTATTGCGGGAATGGTGGATCCGGTCCTGCAAGTGTATGCACAGGGATACACCATAGAATCCTATCGGATGCCTGGTTGCTGCGGTAATAATCGTTGTGGCCGGATCGATTGGTATAGAGGCGGCAGGGGACTTGTTGACCTGCGAGAGGGAAAACGGGCTGAAGAATAGAGGTCGTTTTAGGATGAGAACTGATAGCCCGTCGGAGAAAACCCTTTAGCCCCAACTCGGCGTTATTATCAGGAAATTGAGGCTCGCAATTTCAGTTCTATGGTTCCGTTCAATTTCCTGGCAATGCCTTGGTGTGAGTGAAAATGGTAATTTTACGACACACTCCTGGATAAATAAAAAGATGGAGTTCTAATGAGTGACAGACAGGATTTGCAGATTGTACTGGCAGGTGGAGGCGCGAGGTTCCAGGAGTTTGAAGCGGCCTTGAAGAAAAAAAATGCCGTCCTGCATCGGGATGAATCCGGTGAGGCGGTTTTACAACGTGTATCCACAGATTCGATCCAGATTGTGGCTGTTGACCAACAACTGGCTGATATGGGCGGACTGGATCTGGTGGTTCGTATTGCGCAACAATACCCTTTTGTTAATACGGCCCTCGTAAGTACTTCATCCGAAAATGATTTTCACGAAAAGACAGAGGGTCTTGGGGTACTTATGCAGTTACCCAGTCCGCCGGATGGAGAGTCGGCGGAAAAGCTTATTGCCCATTATCATGTAATCTGGGGTTGATTTGTTCCCGGTTTAAGGAGAAGAAAATGATAGTCAGTGTTGCCAGCGGTAAGGGAGGCACCGGTAAAACCACGGTGGCCACCAATATGGCATACAGTCTTGATGAGAAAGTCCAGCTGCTCGACTGTGATGTGGAAGAACCGAATGCACATTTATTCCTGAATCCGGAAATTGAGTTCACTGAACCGGCCTATGCAATGGTGCCCGAGGTGGATAGTGAAAAGTGTTCATACTGCAACAAATGCGCAGAGATCTGCCGATACAGTGCGATTACATTGGTGGGTGAAACCGTACTTACCTTTCCGGAATTGTGTCATGGGTGTGGTGGTTGTGTTGAGGTTTGTCCCGAACAGGCCATTGCTGAAGGTCGACGTGAACTTGGCCAGGTGGAACTTGGCAAGTGTGGAACGGTGGATTTCGGACACGGCCGGTTACGTGTTGGTGAGGCGATGTCCCCGCCTTTGATAAAAGCGGTACGAAACCATGCGCATGAACAAGGAGCTGTCATTATCGATGCTCCACCGGGGACGTCGTGTCCGGTTATTGCGGCCATGAACAACGCCGACTTTGTACTTCTTGTCACCGAGCCGACACCTTTTGGCCTGCATGATCTGCAACTTGCTGTTGAGGCGGTCAAGTTGCTGAAAATTCCTTGCGGGCTGGTAATTAATCGGTCCGATCTTGGCACGGATAAAGTGCATAAGTATGCACAGAAAGAGGGCATACCGATTCTGCTTGAGATCCAGTTTGACAGGAAAATCGCAGAAGCCTACTCCAGGGGAAATATGTTGGCTGATATCAACCCTGACTGGCGTAAGAGTTTTGCAGGGTTGTACCGAAAAATTGAAATGCTGGCCGAGTGCTGAGGAGAAACCATGAGAGAAATTGTTGTAGTCAGTGGTAAGGGTGGCACCGGGAAAACCAGTATTACTGCAGCTTTTACCAAGCTTTCGAAAAAAAGTGTGATCTGTGATGCGGATGTTGATGCCGCAGATTTGCATTTGCTTTTACAACCGCAGGTTCAGCAGACCACTGAATTTATGGGGGGAGGCATTGCCGTTATCAATACGGATCGTTGTGTTGAATGTGGCAGGTGTCGTGAATTATGCAGATTTGGGGCAATATCAGAAGACTATGTGGTGGATGATATCAGCTGCGAAGGGTGTGGGGTCTGTGTCGATCTTTGTCCTGAACAGGCAATAGATTTTCCAACAAAAAAATGCGGGGAATGGTTTCGCTCCACAACAAAAAACGGGCCAATGGTTCATGCCCGGTTGGGTATAGCCGAGGAAAACTCTGGAAAACTGGTCAGTCTGGTTCGGAAGCAGGCCAAAGACCTGGCAGAAGATGAGGGGCTTAACCTGATCCTGACCGATGGGCCTCCAGGTATTGGCTGTCCGGTGATTGCGGCAATTGGTGGTGCAACTGTGCTGGTTATGGTGGTTGAACCGACACTCTCCGGAATCCATGATATGGAACGACTGGTTGAGTTGGCAGTTCATTTCCGGGTGCCGGGGATGGTGCTGGTAAATAAATTTGACCTCAACCTGGAGATGACTGCGCAGATTGAACGAAATGCCAAAGAGCGAAATCTTCAGTTATTGGGACGTATTTCCTTTGATCCGGTCTTTGTTCAGGCGATGGTTGAGGGCAAAAGCGTTATTGAATATGACTCCGGGGCAGACGTCTCGAGGCAGATTGCTACGGTGTGGCAGAAGATAGTGGAGAGCAGTTTTCTCAATCCCCTGGGGATCAAAGACTTTTCAAAAGTGATCATCTAGGAGCGAGTCGGAGAAAGCCCTTTTGACCCATCTCTTCGTTATTTGCCGAAAATTTGTGCTCGCAATATCAATTGTATGGCTGTGCTAAATTTTCTGCAATTGCCTCGATCAGAGTCAAAATGGCAATTCCCCGATACGCTCCTAACCGGGCTTGTTACGCTCATATAATAAAATCAAAAGAGGTTTAGAAATGACAACTGAACGAATTGCAATTCCATCTGAAGGTGAAGGTGGACTCGAAGGAAAGCGTGCAGGACACTTTGGTCACTGTGATGTGTTTACGTTGGTTGACGTTGAAAACGGTCAGATATTAGAAGTGTCCACTATTGTAAATGCTCCCCACGCACAGGGTGGCTGTATGGTGCCGGTGCAACTGCTGGCCAGCCATAATGTCAACAAGCTCGTTGTCGGTGGTATCGGTATGCGTCCGCTCATGGGCTTTAAACAGGTTGGTATCGATGTGTATCACGATGCGGTACAGCCTGAGATCGGTCCGGTGGTTGAAGATATGCTCGCTGGCAAAACGCCGATGATTTCAGATGATCAGGTTTGCGGTGGTGGCGGGAATTAACCCGAAATTCTCATTATATCAAAGGCCTGCTCAGCCAGTGCCGCTTTCGGCAGTGTTTGGCCGTAGATACAATATGCTTCTGATGTGCCTTCAGAATATCGAATACGGCACTGTCTGAGTTGATGGAATAATCATGGAATATAGAACGCTCCGGCTCTGAATTTTCTAGTCGGGACGCTGGGAGAATAGATATGAAGGTTGCAGTAACTGCCTCAGGGCAGGACATCAACGGTCCGGTTGATCCACGTTTTGGCAGGGCGCCGTACATTATGATCGTTGATACCGAAACAATGAAGTATGAGGCGTTGGATAACCAGAAAAATATCCAGGCATTCAAAGGTGCCGGAATCCAGGCGGCAACAGCCGTCAGCAGGAAAGGAGCGGAAGTCCTGATGACGGGTTATTGCGGACCTAATGCTTTCAAAACTTTGGAGGCGGGAGGCGTCAAGGTGGTTCAGGATGTAACCGGGACCGTCAGAGAGGCGGTCGAGTCACTGATGGCAGGGGATCTGGCCTATAGTGAAGCACCAAATAAGGACGGTCACTGGTAATCACACCGCAGCGGAAAATTGATAAGAATGGAGTGAGAGTACAATGGCAATGTCGGAAAAGGAATTTAACGATTACGTCGACAACCTGCAGGAAAAAATATTTACCGAAGCAAAAAATGCTTATGGCCCGAAAGGCTTCGATCGCTGGAGAAACCCAAAGTTTCATGGGCGACTTGAAAATCCCGACGGGACTGCGCGAGTGACCGGAGGATGCGGTGACACGATTGAGATGACACTCAGAATTAAGGATGGGCACATCGTGGACGGTGCTTTCGTCACCACTGGCTGTGCTTCAAGTGGATTATGCGGTTCTTTTGCAGTGGAACTGGCAATAGGGAAGAAAGTTGAATCGGTATTTGAACTTGAAGGGCAGGATGTGCTTGAGGCCCTTGGCACCTTCCCTGAAGATGATGCCCATTGCGCTTTTTTGGCAATTGAGACACTTCATGAAGCTGTAAATGAGTACATGGTGCAATCAGTTGCTAAACAATAGGGATCGTAAATACCTGTTATAAGGCAATCTGTTCGTCAGGGGCTGTGGTTTTTTTAAAAAAACACAGTCTTTTTTTTATAATAAATAATATTTATCTTTAACTAAAGATATTTAAGGATGCTCCGGGGGAAGTTGATTTTTTTTCTGTTTCCCTTGGATTCTGCCCTCAAGTTGCGATATAATTTTTTTTACATTTAACTTGAGGGGGCTAAATGGATGACATAGGGATTCTGATCGACAGGATCAGAAAACAGGTAATTAATGATGCGGACCAGAAGTTCGCCGACGAAGCATTTCAGCATTTACGATGTTCTCAGTATAATGAGAGAATGGTGGATGCTGATGCCGCGTCATGTATAGCCGATGAGTGTGGTTATGTAATGGAAATATATCTTAAATTCCACCATGGGGTGGTGGAGAGAGCAACCTATATGACCGATGGTGAAACTGATGTGCGGTTATGCGGCTCTTGTGTGGCGAACATGGCAATAGGAAAAAGCAGCAGTGAGTTGTTGAAAATAACCGTCTCCGATATCATAAACCGTTTAGGCAAAAACGGGCTGGAGGTTGAAAAATGTGCGATTCACGCGTTGGCGGCTCTGCACAAGGCAGCCGCTGTCCATAGTGGTAGTGGCGATAGAACGATTGTTGCCAGAAAATCAATGAAATCTTCGTTATTTATTTCTGCCGGTGGGCATTCTCCACATCTTCAATACGATAATTAATTCTGTGTTTCCAGGCCTTGGGGTGATGGTGGGTATTGATCTGGGCCTGAGATATCCTCAGCTATATCCGCGACAAATTTTTCTTGTAAAAAGGGTGAATTCTGCATTAAGTGTCCTGAAATCAAATTGAATTCACCATTGATGGGGATATATGAAGGATAAAGAGGTAATTGAGAGGCTTTTTTCAGTTCTCGGGAAATACTATGACGACCGTGGCGAAGGTCCTTTTGTTGAGTACCGGTCACCCTCCGAGCTATACGATCTGTTGAGGTTGGACAGAGACGATTGCCGGGGAGACTGGGAGAGTGTTTTTACCTGGATAGAGCAATATCTCAGATATGGGGTGAAAACGTCCCAGCCATCATTTGTCAATCGCATGTGGGCCGGAGCCAATCTACCGTCCATGTTGGGAGAGATGGTGGTGGCGATGTCCAACACCTCGGCCTGCACCTACGAGTCAGCGCCGGTATCCACAGTGCTGGAAAATTTCATGATCCGGCAGATGCTGCAACTGGTTGGGTTTGACGATGGTGAAGGGCAGATGACCACCGGTTCGTCAAATGCCAACATGATAGCCATGATGTGTGCCCGGAACAGGGCTGCTGCAGGCACAAAGTTGTCCGGTCTTTTTGGTCAGTCGCCGCTTTATGGGTTTGTCAATGAGGAGGCACACTACTCCATGGACAAAGCGGCCAACATCCTCGGTATCGGGACCGACAGGCTGATCAAGGTCGCGGTTAATGATAGAGGCGAGATGGAGAACGAGGCATTGGAATCGGCAATAGCCCGGGTGCATTCGGAGGGTGGGGTTCCGTTCTTTGTGGCAGCAACTGCGGGAACTACTGTTCGCGGGGCATATGATGCTATTGTGCCGTTGCTGGTCCTGCGAGAGAAGTACGGATTCTGGCTGCATGTTGACGGTGCCTGGGGCGGTGGTGTGATTATGAGTGAGCGGTTACGAGAAAAGTATGTGCCGGGCCTGAAGCAGGCCGATTCCTTTACCTGTGATTTTCATAAAATGCTTGGCTCCTCGCTTATGTGCAACTTTCTACTCGTTAACAAAAGTAATCGGGTGTTTGTGGATGTTCTTGCCGGAGGGGATGGTAGCTATCTTTTTCGGGATACGGCTGAAAACGATGTTCGTGATCTAGGCTCCGTATCTCTTCAGTGCGGGAGACGTGTCGATAGCCTGAAATGGTTTTTGGACTGGAAATATTACGGGCAGGAAGGCCTTGCAGAACGGTTGGAGTCGTACCTTGATTTATGCCGGTATGCAGAGCAGTGTGTCGCAAAGATACCTGAGCTGGAACTGGTGAGTCCCAGGGTGTCTTTTAATATCTGCTTTCGTTACACGGGAGATTTCGGGGATGCCAATACCTTCAATGAGGAGTTGCGTACCAGGTTGTATCACAAGGGGAAAAGTCTGGTCGGGATCGCCTATATAAAAGACATACTGGCCTTGAGGTTGTTACTTACCAATACCTCGGTCGGGCGTAGAGATATTGACCGATTTTTCTCGGACCTGGTAGAAGAAGGCAGGCAGCTGGAAGCAGTCAGCTGAAGGTGTTTTTTTTCCTCAATCGGGATAAGAAGTGGTTGTTAAGGATGTGAGTGTTCCGTTACAATATGTGTAAATGCATCTCACTAATTGTGGTACTTGAAAAGAAGAATCAGTAGGAATCCGGGAGAGAGACAATGGGCGGTTCGTTTCAGGATCAGCTGTTAAAGCTGGGATTGGTCGATAAAAAACAGGTGGATAAGACGAAAAAGTCCAAACACCAGAATCGGAAGAAGAGTGGGAAGAAGAAGCAACCCCCGGTCGACGAGAATAAAATCCTGGCGGAACAGGCCCTGGCAAAGAAAAAGGAGCGTGCCCGCCAACTCAACCTGGAACGCGAGCAGAAGCTCAGAAAGCGGGAACAGGATGGTACAATCCGGCAGATAATTGAGACGACCAGATTACCCAAAAACGATAAAGGCATCGCTTACCGTTTTGTCGATAATAAGAAGATCTTTCGGCTGTTTGTTGATCAGGAGTATATAGACCAGCTTGAAGCGGGCCGGGTGGGTATTGTTCGTCTCAACAATCAATATGAGATCTGCCCTGCAGAGGTCATTCGGAAGCTTCAGCAGATAGATGCGGCAGTTGTCGTGCAGCTTGCCGAGTCGAAACCGAAAACCGAAGGTGATGAAGACGACCCGTACGCTGACTACGAAGTCCCTGATGATCTCATGTGGTAGAAAAGTGCCGAGCCTGGATTTTTCTGGTACTCAAATCGATACAGCACTCATGAGAAATTCGGGTCAGGCTGGTTCCGCATGCATATAATCCAGCGCAGGTTTACGATGTTTTTTTGAGGCAGCTTCCAGTTTCTGGAGAATGCCGACGGTTTCAAGACCGTCCCTGGAGAAAATAAAACCTGAGCTGAGCACCATGTCTCCATGATTCCAGTCTATTTTTACAACCGGAGCTCCGCTTCCCCAGCGTCGTGAATGCCACTTGCCAATGCGGATGTGGAAGATCTCGTCATAGCAGATCTCGATCGGTTTTTCTTTTTTATACCGCTGAAACATCAAGGCATGATCTTCGAACCAGAAATCCCCGATACCGCATTGGAGGAATTGAGATTCCTTATATCGGCTCCACCATTTGCGGCTGATCTCTGTGCCCAGATAATGGCAGCATTTTTTATGTGCATCACTCATGTCACACCTGTTGAAGTTGTACAGCTTGTTTCCAGCTGTTCTGAAAATTGCGAATAACCTGGAGTAGCAATTACCGTGCCGGGTGTGGGCAGTACAATAATTCAGGATGTTAGCAGGCAACGGTAGCGCACTGATGTGCAATGAGTTCCCTTTCAGGTTGCAAAAATTTCCCATTGCATAGTGATCAGGGGTTTGTCTGTGGCAGGCTGGTTGTCCCCAAAAAAAAAACGCCATCATCCCGGAAAAGAAATGATGGCGCTTCTGGATAGTTTGAGCAGGGATCAGTCGGTAGTGATTTTAGGCTCCAGGTAGAGCTTGAGACGCCCCTTTTTGGCACGTATATCTACGATCTTAGTGCTGATAGTCAGGGTCTTGGCACCGGTACGGGCAATAATCGGGTCGATATCCTGCATGTTAACCGGGAATTCCTTGGCGTTCAGCAGGGAGACAAGGGCATGACCAATATCGCCACCACTGACATCTTTACTCGATTTAACCTCTTCAATAACCGGCTTGATAAAAAGGGTTTGTTGTTTCGGATCAAACCGCATTTCCGAGTTGGCCTTGAAGTCGATTTCGACTGAACCGACCTTGAGGCGAATTTCGTGACCGGCCACCTCGGTCAGGAACTGCAGCTGGTTTCCTGCCAGGTGCAGCCTGCACGCAAGGTGGTCATCCGTGAGCTTTATTTCGCTGATGTCAAGGATGGTGATGGATCCCTGTAATGTTTTTGAGGTGGCATCAACCTTGAGCGGCAGGGTCGCGGCGATTGCCTCGGAGATTACAGACTGGGGAAGGCTCATGGTGATCGGATCACCTGCCTGCAAGTTTGTGGTAAAAAATGTACCAAGAGTCAGAAGTAAGAAGAGTAGCCGTTTCATTGTGATTATCCTTTTGCTGAACCTGAAAAAATTACGGGATAGTAATACCGATTGGCGCAGTAAAGCGCAAGCCATAAAAGCTCTCCGGGCCGAACTTCAGGCCTGTTGAAAGGTGATCGGTAATGTGGAGTAATGTTGCTTTTTATCACGGATTATCAGTATATTGTGTCTAGAAGCTGTTTCTTGAATATCTCCGATTTCCAGACGTTTGGATGAGTAGCGCCGAGAGGTACCGGGAGTATTGATTATTGCAGTATTGCCAGATGGAAAACACTCAGGGAGCCCGACTAATGAAAATGACAGTTGCTGCAGATTGCCTGTTGGAAGGAATAGAACTCGATCTGGAGCAGGAGTTGAAAAAGATGCTGACCATAGATAATCCACAGTACCTGTCTGCAAAGAAATACGGACGGTGGATTGGTAAGAAGCTGAAGCCTACCCTGAAATATTATGAGCCGGTTGTAGGTGGTCTGCGGTTTCCTCGGGGGTTTTCCAACCAGGCGGTGCTACTATGTCGTGAGTTTACAGACAGTGATCCGGAAATAATAGATAAACGGCGTAAACTTGCTGAACTCGATATACCATTCAAGGGAGAGTTGCGGCCTTATCAGAGGGTTGCTCTCGATCTGACGGTGAAGCGCTCTTTTGGGGTGCTGGAGGCGGGCACCGGCAGTGGCAAAACGGTGATGGCGCTAGCCGCAATCGCTGCCCGAAGACAGCCGACGCTGGTTGTAGTGCATACCAAGGAGCTCCTCTATCAATGGCGGGAGCGTGCAGCTGAATTTCTCGATTGTGAAACAGGATTGATCGGGGACGGTCACTTTGAGGTCAAGCCCTTCACGGTCGGTATCGTAAATACCGTTCGTAAAAGGGTGGAGGAACTTGTGCCGCATTTTGGACACCTGGTGGTTGATGAATGTCACCGGGTTCCTGCTACCTTATTTACCGATGTGGTTTCCAGATTTGATTGCTATTACCTGCTTGGTTTGTCGGCCACCGCGTTCAGGAAAGATGACGGTTTTACCCGGCTGATCTACTATTTTATGGGAGACAGGATACACAAGGTGGACCAGGGAGAACTGCAGGCGACAGGTGCCGTCCTGAAGCCGGAGCTCATTCGTAGGGAAACGTCATTTAGCTATGGGTATCGTGGTGATTACCAGGCCTTGATAAAGGCGCTGACCAGGCATGAAGGACGGAACATGCAGATCGTGTCCGATATTGCTGCTGTCGCAGCAGACGGGACGGCGGGAACCTCTCTGGTGGTATCGGACCGCGTTGGACATTGCGAAATATTTTTGAAACTCCTGACTGATCGAGGGATTAAGGTTGAATTGCTGACAGGGCAGATCCCGCCAGAGAAGAGGGCAGAGATTGTCGCTGCCGTACAGCGGGGTGACCTGCAGGTCCTTGTGGCAACCCTGCAACTTATTTCTGAAGGGTTTGACTGTCATGGACTTTCCACTCTTTTCCTGACAACGCCAATCACCTTTGAAGGCAGACTGCTTCAGGTTATCGGGCGCATCATGCGACCCGCAGAAGGTAAACGACCAAAGGTATATGATTATGTGGATGACTCAATCAATACACTGAAGAGATCTGCCAATATCCGCCAGAGGGTCTTGAGCGATATGTAAAAAAGACGGAATGTCAGTATGATCCGGGCGGGACGATGATCTTTTATAGCGGAATAGTTTGCTCAATCTTTGTGTCTGTGGTATTATATGAAGTTTTTCACTTAAAGTGATGTCCCTGTCGGTGAATATCTGCCAGTTTTCGGACAGAAACCAATAAATTACTGTCGGTCGTGACCTGTTGCGTCCGTCCGGCTATCAGATCGTTTCCGGTCTGTCGAGGAAGAGAATGGAACAGAGTAAAATTCGTAATGTCGCAATTATTGCCCACGTCGATCACGGTAAAACAACCCTGGTCGATCAGCTTTTCAAGTCCTCCGGTATGTACCGTGAGAATCAGCAGGTTTCCGAGAGGCTGATGGACTCGATGGATCTTGAGAGGGAGCGTGGCATTACCATCACCTCGAAAAACGGTTCCTACACCTATGGCGATCACTGGATAAATATTATCGACACACCCGGTCATGCCGATTTTGGTGGCCAGGTGGAACGTGTCTTGCGTATGGCTGACGGTGCCCTGTTGCTGGTCGATGCCCAGGAAGGGCCGATGCCGCAGACCTATTTTGTGCTCAAGAAGGCATTGGAAAACAACCTGCCGGTCATCGTGGTAATAAACAAGATCGACAAACCGGCTGCACGGTGCGACTGGGTGGTGGATCAGGTGTTTGATCTATTTGTTAAGCTAAATGCTCCGGATGATGTTCTCGATTTTCCTGTTGTTTTCGCCTCTGCCAAGCAGGGTATAAGTCTTATGAATGCAGATGATCCTATCACCGATGAGTCGAATATGGATCATATCTCGCAAATGATCATCGATCATACCCCGGCACCTGTCGGTGACCCGGCCGCACCGTTGCAGATGCAAGTTGGTACTATCGATTACTCACCATATCTCGGTCGTCTTGGCATCGGTAAGGTGGTAAATGGTGCGATGGCGATTAACCAGCCCATTGCTGTCGCCAGACGGGACGGTTCGGTGAAGCCTATCCGTATCTCCAAAATTTTCCGCTTTGAGCGCGATGAGAAGGTCGCCGTGGATGTGGCAAATGTAGGCGAGATCGTGGCCATTGCCGGTATGGAGGATGTAACTGTCGGCGTGACCTTTACCGATGCGGATGATCCCAAGCCGCTGCCGCTCATTACCATTGACCCGCCCACTATCTCCATGAATTTCATTCCGAACGACTCCCCGTTTTCCGGCAAGGAGGGCAAGTTTGTAACCTCGCGTCATATTGAGGAACGACTGAAGCGCGAGATCCTGGCGGATGTGGCCCTGCAATACGAACCACTCACCGATGCTGTCGGTTTTAAGGTTTCCGGAAGGGGAGAGCTGCATCTCTCTATCCTTATTGAGAAAATGCGCCGAGAGCAGTACGAGTTCCAGGTCACCCGTCCCCAGGTTATCATGAAAGAGGTGGATGGTAAGTTGCAGGAACCGTATGAAGAGCTTACTGTAGATGTAGATGAACAGTATCAGGGGCCGGTTATTGAGAAACTGGGCAAACTGAAAGGTACCTTGGAAGAGATGGGTACCGAAAACGGCATGGTGCGGATGGTTTTCAAGATTCCGACCCGTGGGCTTCTCGGTTACCGCTCCGAGTTTATGACCGATACCAAGGGACTTGGCATGATGAGTTATGTGTTTGCTGAGTATGGTCCACATGCAGGAGATATTGTCAACAGGGTGAACGGTGTGCTGGTGGTAAAGGAGCCGTGTACCTCTGTGGCTTACGCCCTTTTCAACCTGCAGGATCGAGGTAAGCTGTTCATCGGAGCCGGGGAGCCGCTGTATATGGGGCAGATAGTCGGCGAGAATGCCCGTGCTGTTGATATGGTTGTCAATCCTGCAAAAGGGAAGAAACTAACAAATATGCGTGCCTCCGGTTCGGATGAGGCGGTGGTCCTGACCCCACCCACAGTTATGTCGCTGGAAGAGTGTATCGCCTACATCAATGATGATGAATTGGTAGAGGTGACACCAAAGTCGATACGTTTGAGGAAAAAGACCGGTGTGCGGGTGAAAATCTAAGGGATGAATAAAATATGACGGATATTCTTTTTGTGTTGATATCCGGATTGGTGGGGATCGGGACCTTCTTCCTGATCTCCCGAAAATTCGGCAGTGATTGTATTCCCTGACTGATGCTGTATGGGTCCGTGGGTTCGGGCCTTGTAACGTTTTACCTTCTTAAGACTCTTGCTTAGCCTGGTAATAATCTGCCAGGATGCGATCATGGTCGAAGGCAAGCTTGGGGAGTGTTTCCTCGGTGAAGAGCTGTGCCCGGGCGGCATCGTCTCCCCCGACCGGCTCACCCTCAGCCTGGCCGATGAAAACTGTTGAGGCCGTGTGTTGTCTTTCGTCTCGATCAGGATCCGAATAGGTGTGGAACTGTCGCAGGTTGCGCACCTTCATCCCCGTTTCTTCTTCTGCTTCGCGTACCGCTGCAGTTTCATATGATTCGCCGTAATCGACAAACCCTCCTGGCAAAGCCCAGCCATACGGCGGGTTGCTTCTTTCTATCAGCACTATTTTGTCGTTCACTTCGATGATGATGTCGACCGTAGGTGTCGGGTTTCTGTAAACCTGGACCGTCTTATTGCAATGGGGGCATTTCATTGTAAGTTGTGGATGCGCTTATAATTTATCAAGGAGCAGCAGTTCCCTTATTTCCTGCCAGTTGTTAACAACCGGCAGGCCGTGGCCGTTGCGGTTCCATGGGTGGGAGTAGACCAGTGCGGTGATATTACCATCTGCGAGCATCTTGCAGGTTTCGGCCCGGTCGTCGACGAAATATTTGAGCTTCCGGTCCTGTATGTACCTCAGCTTATCGTCATGGTCACTGGTGGCGATAAGGTTGAAATGGCGGCTGACATCACGGGGGAAATATTTGGCCAGCCAATCAACTACCGGCTGCCTGAGATGTCGGGCTGTGATGATTGTTATCGGGTGGTGTTCTGACAGGTCGGTGAGAACATCCATGGCACCCTGCATAGGTTGCAGGCCGGCGGCCAGTGAGTCGGCAATGATGCCCTTGAAAATAGAATCGACCAGATCAACGGGCATGTCGATACAGCCTTCCAGCTCAAAGGAGGTGATGTCTTCCAGGGAAAAGGAACAATAGTTGTACTGTTCGCAGGCGATTCGGATAAATGCGGCGGCGGTATCAGCTATGACACCATCGAGATCAAAACCTATCTCGTGCGGACGTATCTGTTGATGAAAAGTCATATTCTGCTTACGACGAAACAAATGTCTGTTCGATTTTCCTGACCTCTTCAACCAGCCGTATGTTTTGAGGTGTTGCAATGTTGAATTTCTTTGCCGTCTTGATAACAGCACCGTTTATTGCTTCGATTTCAGTCCGCCTTCCGGCGCGCACGTCCTGAAGCATTGACGATATATTTGCATGGGTTTTGGCACAGACCCCTTTAGTGATCTCAAGGGCATCTTCCGGCACCGGTATTGCGGAGGCGCGGGCGACGGCCATAGCCTCGTGGACCAGGATCGTCATTCTGTCCTGCACACCCGGCAGGGTCAGGAGTTCACCATTGGTGCAGTCAAGTGTCGCGGTGAGTCCGTTGATACCGGTGTTGACAAGCAGCTTGGTCCACAAGCGGGAGAGGATGTCGTCGCGTATCTTGGTGGCCAATCCTGCCTGATTAAATAATTGTGCAACCTTTTCAAGTGCCTGAGCCGCTTGCGGAGATGATTCCTGTAAAAAACCGAGCTGAGTCAATCCTTTTCCGGCGTGTTTCACTTTGCCTGGCCCTAAAAGGTTTGCCCCCTCTGTTGTCGTACCATAGGCTGCGGCGGCTTTGCCGGTAAGGTGCTGTACATCCAGGTGGGCAATGCCGTTCTGCATAAATATAAGCAGGGTTTTTTCGGTGAGCAGTGGGCCGCAGAATTTCAGGCAGTCCTCAATATCATAGGATTTAACGCACAGAATGATGACATCGGCCCGGTCGACCTGTTTCGGGTTTGAAGAAGCCTCTACCGTTATAACAGCCTCCTCATCATGAAAGGAATAGTGAATTCCTCTGGCAGTCAGTTCGGCAGCCCGTTCGCTGTTATGATCAATAAGGGTATACCGGTTGTTTTCGGTATCTGTTCTGCCGAGTTGGGATATCAACAGGGATCCGAGAGCTCCCGGACCGACGACAAGGGTGTGCATTTCGTCTCCTAGCGTTCGACGGCAGCGTTTTCTACAATAACTTCGTATTTATACCCGGCGCCGAAATCCTTGTCGGCGGCGAGAATGCCGCTGACGATTATAATGTTGCCGTCTTCAACGGTATCTGCAGATGTTACTACCAGATCATGGCTGTTTTTCATAGGGTTGCCGGTGCCGTCCTGGATATGAATCCAGTTCTTGCCCATGATATTCGGGCTGAATTTGACGACCTGACCGCGAATCCGAACCTTTTTACCGTTAAGATCCTTTGCTTTTGAGAAAATTTCTTCGACTGTATAGCTGTTGTCACCTGAGGCTTTATCTACCGTAAGGTCGGTGAATGGTACAATTGCCCCGGCGCTGCCGGCGGTTGACTGTTCCAGCATGGGTTGTTGTTGAGGTAGTGAAGCGGTTTGTTGTTCCTGGGCGACGGCTGCTGCAAAGGAGTTGTCTTTGCTGGCTGCTGCCTGTTGAGGGGCTGCCTTGGCGGGTTTGTCACTCAATCCTTCCGAGAAGATGATAGTGGGGAAGGTGCGATCAAGGGATTTGGAATGGAAATTCTGCATCTTCATACCCTCGAGGTAGGTGACGCGGGCTCCCGTGTCAATCGTGGTTTCGGGAATTGCAACCCACTGTTTTGCGGTAGTGCTGTCGACAAGTATATAAGTGTATCCGCCACTGTTCATTGTTTCAAGCACAGTTCCGGTTATAGAGCCGGCTTGGGCCATAGAGACAGCGGAGAGAGTAAAAAAAGTAGTAACTGCAAGTTGAAAGAGTGGTTTTTTAAGCATGATATCTCCTGTTTATTTGAGCAGTGCGCCCCACTTTTTCTTGAACAAATCGTCAGGTTGGCTAAATGCTATATGACTGATTAAGCGACGTTTTGCGTGGTTTTGACAAAATGTTCATAAAAAAAGCAGACGTGAAACCGCCCACAGGTTAATCATCTTCGACAAGAAAGGCAATATGCTCGAGAACTGTCCGCGCCCAGAGTTCATATCCCTTGGTGGAGAGGTGGATACCGTCATTTTGGAACAATTCGCCTTCAGCCTGTTGAAACCTGCTGAAAATATCCACATAACAACTGCCGGTTAAACGGCAGATGCCGGCAATGGTATCGTTGATCAGCGGGATGGCACTCAGCCCTAAATGTGGAACCTGGATGGGCAGCAGGCTGTTTACGAGTAATTCAGCAGAAGGATACTCGTGGGAGAGGGTGACCACAATTTTTTTCAGATTCTCAGTAAAACGGTAATTGCCGACAGCGAGATCGTTTATGCCGGTCATGACCATGATAATACCAGCTTGGGAAAACTGGTGCTTTAGTCCTGGTAAGGACATGAGAAGGTCACGTGTGTTGGCCCCGGGAACTCCGAGGTTGTGTAACGTGAATTGCGGCATCCGGGGTTGCCAGTCGTTGTCGGCGATCAGTGAATCACCGAGCAGGAGAAAATCCCTGTTGGCGAAGTGCTGAACATAGTCGGGTGAAGGTGTGAACATGATGACAGCTGGTCGGATTAGTGTAATAAAATGAGGTTCTTTATAAAATATATTCCCTGAATACTATCATAGGAAAGGAGGGATGCAAAAGCTTTTACTCATTTTTGTGATCCTCTTTCCGGATGGTGTGGAGAAAGGCTTTTTCCAGACAATGATACTGGTCCGGACTGGTATCCTTCATTGTTTCATCCCGTGTTGATTCATGATCGCTGTATGTCACCGGATTGTCGAACTGGCTTGCTGTTATATCATAGCGTCGACCGTTGATACGGTTATAAAAATGAGGACCTTCTGTGGTTTTGGTTTTGAGAATCTCACCACCAAAATATTTGTGGATAACCAAGGCCGTCACCGAACATTGCCCGCGTGCCGGGTTACCTTCAAGGTATCTGGTGCTGCTCTTAATTGACCAGCATTGAAGAAATATCTCGACCAGGCGTTCCGGCTTCATCTTACCCTCGTAAAGATGTTGGGGCTGGGATCGACACTGACTGAAGCACTGTAACCCCAAAAGGAGCAACTGTGTACCGGGTCTGGCTTTTTAAGGAGTTTTTTTCTTCAGCCGGTAGAATGTCTGGAAGGGTTGTACCGGCTGTGTTGATGATGAGGTGCCACAGCCCGTTTGTGTCTTTTCCAGGGACCGGCGGAAGGGTAAAGGAAAGAGAACGTTCTTTATGGCCATTGATCATTATGAAGAAATCGTCGTCTCGGAAGCTGTCATCTGTTTCACCGTGGAGGAGCACTCCCAGTCCCCGGGTCTCCTTTTCCCAGTTTTGTTGTCCCGGTATGAGGTACTGCCAGGAAATTTCCTGTTTCTGTATACCGTTGTCATTCTTTCTACCCAGGTGAAAAAAGTCATCCCGTCGGAATAACTGATGTTTTCTGCGCAGGTTGATGACAAACCGGAAGAATGAAAGCTGCTCCGCATTTTTTTCCAGGAGCCGCCAATCGAGCCAACTGGTCTCATTATCCTGGCACCAGGCATTGTTGTTGCCTCTCTGGCTTCGTCCCAGCTCATCTCCGGCTGTTATCATGGGAATTCCCTGGGAGAGCATCAGGATGGTAAACATCGAACGGATTCTTCGATGACGCAATTGTTCCACCTTGGTGGGTGCCGGAATTCCTTCATGACCGCTGTTCCAACTCAGGTTGTGATTGTCCCCGTCGCGATTGTTCTCACCGTTATCCAGATTATGTTTGATGTTGTAACTGACCAGGTCGTACAAGGTGAAACCGTCGTGACTGGTGAGCAGGTTGATGGAGGAAAGAGGGGACCTCTGGGACGCCTGGTACAGGTCTGAGCTGCCAGCCATACGTGTTGCAAGTTTGGTTACCGTGTCGTTATGGCCGGCCATGAACGCCCTTACATCATCCCGGAACCTGCCGTTCCACTCGCCCCAGCGGGAGTCCGTCGAGAAAGAACCTACCTGGTAGAGTCCGGCTGCATCCCAGGCTTCGGCGATTATCTTAGTGTCCCGGAGAACCGGGTCTTCCGCAATAAGCTCTATCATGGGAGGATTGGAGAGGACGTTACCTGTTTTGTCACGTCCGAGTATAGAGGCGAGATCGAATCGGAAACCATCAATATGCATTACCGTTACCCAGTACCGAAGGGATTCGATTATCAGGTTCCTTACCACCGGATGGTTACAGTTCAGGGTGTTGCCGCAACCGGAAAAATTGAGGTATTCCCTGTTGGTCGGGTCAAGAAGATAGTAGATGGAATTATCAATACCGCGAAAGCTTGACGTTGTGCCGTCGTATCCGCCTTCTCCTGTATGATTGTAGACAATATCGAGAAACACCTCAATACCAGCCTGGTGAAATGAATAGACCATCTCCTTAAATTCATTGATATGGTTCGATGGGTCGTGAGCGTAGCCTGATTTTAAGGCAAAAAAGGAGACGGGATTATATCCCCAGTAATTTTTGAGGGTCTCACCGGTATGAGGATTTCGGAAAACATTATCGTTTTCGTCAAATTCGGTGACCGGCATTAACTCGACGGCGGTGATGCCGAGTTCCTGAAGGTACGGGATTTTTTCGGTTAGTGCCTTGTATGTTCCCGGTGATGATGTGAGTTGCGTGTCCTGTCTGGTAAAGCCACGAACATGGAGTTCGTAGATGACCGTGTCACTTAAGGATATTTTCAAGGGACGGTCTTCTCTCCAGTTGAACGTGTCTCTGGCGATACGGCAACAGGGTCGTCGGCCATAGTCAGCTGCCTCTCCCCACTTTCTGGGCGTAAGGGATTGACTGAATGGATCTATTAAGATGCTTTGAGGAGCTGAGATAGTGCCGGGTTCGCTCGTTTTATCCTGCACGTAAATTCGATAGCCGTAGGTGATATCCATGTCGCAGGTTTCCAGCAATATATGCCAGATATCACCGGTTCTGTTGTGCTCTGGATGCAAGGGGATTTCATGGCTGTGAAATGACCTGATCCCGGTTTTTTCCGGCCACTCGATTACCAGGATCACTTGGTCGGCATGGCGGGAAAAGAGAGCGAAGTTCAGGCCCTCTTGATGGTCAGTAACACCAAGAGGGAGGGGGTGCCCTCTTTTGATCGGGCATGGGAGTTTTTCTTTGGACATTATCTAATAATGATTATTATATTTAATTAAGACTACAATGTGGTATTTCGGTCGTATGAGGCGCCTGCGCATTCGTACAGACAAAGTATACATTAACAGCGGCACTGGCCACAAAAGGAAAGAATTTTGGTCTCATCCAAGACTAACGAGGTGATTTATGGGGATGTTTCACAAGGTAAAAGTAGGAGATAAGGTCATTAGTCCAATCGACTGGGAGATGTGTCCGGAGCTTACTTTCGGTACGTTTGAGTCGTGGGGCGGGCGCGAGCGGGTTCGTAACAATGATGAACGGGTATACTACTTCTATGTCGATCATTGGGACGGTGACCCGAAATTATATTTGATGGAGCGGGGTGTAAAACATGCCAAAGTAATGGCAGAGATCAAGGCACCCAAGAAAATGGTGGAAGACTGTGTGGCTGAGCAGGGCTGGGCCGCCCGCTTTGAGCAGACGTTTGGCATTAACAGCCAGATACGTGACTGGCTGATTCAAAACGTTCTGGACGGCGGGGACTCAGAACTTGTGGTACCTGTGGTCGAAGAGGACGAGAACGAGGATATGGGTCCGTCCCTGCCTGGTATGGATACAGCTTCATTTATGGGGGAACCAGTAACTCTTCCTTCGGAACACAGTTATGTGCAGGAAGAGGAGGTTGCTGAGCTTATCCGCAAGTGGAATTTTTTTGATACCGAACACAACCCTGATGGTCGGTTTGATAACTGCTTAGTCAATGGGCATAGTGAAGAAACGGTGGTAGACCTGAGAACTGGTCTTATGTGGCAAAGAGACGGTCTTGATATTAACTCAATTCGTAAAATCCAGAGGTCTCTCTCTGAGTTGAACGACCAGGGGCTGCATGGTTACAGCGACTGGCGTCTGCCCACTATTGAAGAGGCCATGTCACTCATGGAGACCACGGAGAACGACAAAGGTGTACATCTTCACCCGTGCTTTTCCAAAAAACAGCCGTTTATCTTTGTCTCTGCCCAGCGTAAACCGGGCGGCTATTGGTTTGTTGATTACAAGCAGGGACGGGCCTTCTGGTCATCGGGAACTATCCCCGGCGGATTTGCACGTCTGGTGCGTTCTGTTTGATACATGATTTAGTAAATTACCCTGGAATTGCATTTGATGATTTGTAATGCCAATGAAATGGATAAGGGAATGTTGCGGGTATGGATGTTTCCTGCGCATCGAAAGATCGATAGGGAATGGGGGCTACATCTTGTCCCTGGGATAAAGCCGGAATATTAAAAAAGGCAGATCTCGCATGCCTAACGAGATCTGCCCAATACTGTACACCGTTTAAATTGAATTTGATTTACTTGAACTTTAATTCGAGCGTTTCAGTATGGAAAAGATGGTTGATCTGAGAGTTGTCGAACACAGCGATACCAAACGGGTAACTCTTTGACTTGTCGGTGAACTGGATATCCTGAGTTTCGGCATTTTCGCCCTCAGTCTTCAATGCACGCATTACCTCGAGTGTCCATACTCCGTCTTTATATTCATTTCGTGAAAGAATATCTGCGCGGCCACCCATCATTGGCGCAATACTGATACCTGGTACGACATCTCCAGCTTTGAAGTTATCAACAAACGGAACCTTTTTGCTAGGAATTACATAATATAATTCATCCGCAGTTGGGTTAAGATTCATAAAAGCCGGTCTGGACTTGTCGGCGTTATCGTTATTCTTGTAACCGCCTTTTCCGGTATCTCCTTTTCTACCCCATCCTTTATTTTTTTTGGGGTCAGTATTGTTGTCAATATACTGATCATCAAACATTCCCATCGGTAAAGAGCGAACATATTTTGCATGCCACATATCGATGGTCTGATCTGCTGACTCGGTATATTTTCGACCAGCTGAAGTATCTCCGGGTTCATTGAGGTGACAGGCGATCATGCAGCCGTCCTCTTCGAATCCTTTGGTGCTAATATTCCAGAACATAGCAAACTTGTCTTCGTAATATGTATTGTCATGTCCGGTATCGTCTTTGTTTGATAGTTTCTTCCAGCTCCCATCCGCCTGTTTAACCCATGGGAAACGTTCCAGGCTTTTCGTTGGATCTTTGTAGGTCAAGAGGAAGTAGACATATTTGTCATCATAGAGTGATTTGATTGTAACATCAGTTTCCTGCATTCCTTTGTAACCGTTATTAGGTTCATATGGAAGCTCATCAACTTTCACCGTAATCCCTTTTGCATCCTGCCAGACCTTGTCTGCCTTACCATCAAGGACTATCGCAGAACCAGACTTGGTGCTTACAAGTGTCTGATCGGCAGCTATGGCTGAAGTGGCTAAAGCAACCATCCCCGCAACTGTAAGAATTCCTAGGTGTTTCATAATCTCCTCCAGTATAAGATGAACGTTCTCTATGCTATTTATTGGTACAATTTCACTGTAGGAGTATGAATACAATATCTCCAGATAAAGCTTGCTCACAAACAGGCCTGTTCTGTGAAGCAGAGTTCACAACCCGGACCTACATGCTTCATTTAATGGGGAATTTTTCGGGACAGTAACGAAAGGCAATCAACCATTTTATCGCCCTGCGGTGTGAGGCTGTAGATTTTTACTCTGTCTTGGGAGACAAGACCGTTCGTTTTGAGATTTTTAAGATGAAAATTTACCTTTGTGTGATCACTGATTTTCAGATGGCGTGTTATATCCATAAATCTCATCCTGCCGTTACTGGCTAATAGGGCTAAAATCTGTCTTCTGATCTGGTTAGACAGGCAGGCAAGAGCATCATCCATTCCCGGTCCTGCAATCTGTTGTTCGAATTTGAGTTCTTCAAGGTTACGCCGTACAGTGACGAGGAGGTCATCTCTCTTAAAAGGTTTGGCCAGATAATCATCTGCACCACTCCTCATTGCGGTGACAGCATTATCAACTGTCGAAAAAGCGGTGATCATAATAATCTTCACATGTGGATGTTCTTTTTTCAGGACCGGGATGAAAGCCATGCCACCCATGCCTGGCATCATGTTGTCAACAATAGCCAAAGAAATGGTTTGAGATGTGACTCCCTGAAGTGCAGCTTCCGCGTTCTCAAAAGAGCTCACCTTGAAGCCATTGCCTTCAAGAATCTCAGTAATGCTCTCACGCAGGTCATCATCATCATCGATGACATAAATAGTTTCACTCATGATTTCCCGCCACTGGTAATGTAATGGTTACAACCGCACCGCCATGCTGACTACTGACTAATGAAATGTCTCCGTGATGCTGTTTTACTATATTGTAACACACTGAAAGGCCGAGGCCTGTGCCTTTGCCAATTCCCTTGTTCGTAAAGAAGGGGTCAAATACCTGCTTGATATGATCGGCTTGTATGCCATGACCGGTGTCTGTAATCTCCGCGGTTACCTGGTTTAAGTGGTGCGAAGTTTCAATTTCAATGAAGTCTCCCTCCTCACAGGCATCAATGCTGTTCATCAGGAGGTTGATAAACACCTCTTCAAGCTTATGGGGGATACCCATAATATCAGGGACTTGGTTGAGTTGCAGGTGAATGATGGAACTCAACCTTTGGTTTTTGATCAGGTTATTACTGCTCCTGATCACCTCGTTAAGGTTTACAGGTTCAAAGGATGTTTCTTTTTCTCTTGAAAAGTGAAGCAACTCCTTTGCGATGGTAGAGGCTCGTAAGATGTTGCGGTCTATTGATTCCAGCTTCTTGTCGACTTTTTCTTCCCCGCTAACCAGATCCTTGAGCATTTCAAGGTTCAGTGAAGCATTCGTGAGAGGATTATTGATTTCATGGGCAATTCCGGCCGCCAATATCCCCATTGAAGTCAGTTTTTCTGACTGGGCAAAGCGCTGCAGTTGTTCATCTATGAGTTTTCTCTGTTCAAGGCTGAATACAGAAAGGGCTTTTATGGTAAAGAACATAATCAAGAAAGCACTTCCCCCTCTTAACATGATTATTTTGGTATTAAATGCCGGAATGACATAATCGGAAGGAATGATTCCTGTAAATACTGCGTAACAGATCATGAACCCACCGGCAAAAATAAAATTTGCTGCTACTTTTCTTGAGAAGGTCCGCACTGTTCGTGAATATATAATCAGGCCAATACCGGACAGCAATCCGCCAGGAAATCCAACCATTCGCCTGATGTTAATGTCGGTTCCACTGCCAAAATCAAAAAAGATAGCCAGTAGTATCAGGGCCAGAGCAGCTGCGCCGATTATGACTTTGGTAATATCGGGAGTAGTCTTAAGGGCGTGATCTCCGTATAAGGATATTAAATTCAGAAATATCCCGAAGTAGAGCAAAAAGAGAAAAGATGAACTCACCAACAAAAGGCGGAGCAGGAAAAAAGCAGGCGAAATGACATCAGGATTGAGTTGTTCGAGTAATTCCAGCCATTCGTGAAAACCGTGAACAATACCAAAGACTGCGAGTAACCAAAGGATTCTTGCGATCCCAAGTTCACTCAGCCGGGTGTCTCTTGACAGGATGGCGACACCCAAAGTGAAAAAGGCAAGACCGTACAACAAATAAAGTATAAAATTCCAGACCATGTATGATCCTGCAGTAATCGGTTTATAGCTATTATGGTTATGATTGTAGCAGCTTTTATTTTCCAAAATCTGTGTTCTGGGTATCTGCAATTCAAGAGATAATATCTTAATATCAGGAAACTAAGCATTATTCTTTCAAATTAATACTATTTCTTTGAACGTTACTTATGGCGCTTTTCAGAGTTTCTGCTGAGCTGCTTTAAGCTTGTCGAAGTTGGGTCTATTGCCGGGCACTCTTGGGGTGAAGTGTCTGCCTTCCCAGATATTTTTATGAATCCGGAGTGTCAAAAGGGAGGGATAATGCTCGGGGACTGGTTGTTTGATAGTGGAAGGAGTCATTATCGTTGATGTAATACAGGTCTGAGCCACGGTAGAAGTACTTACCGTTTTTGACTATTGAGGTAGATATGATCACCTCATTGTGGCCACTACTCACCAGGTTTTGATTAGCGAGATCGAGTGTTGCTGCCGAAGCGATGGTCTTCAACTCATGTGGAATGTTACGAAACACGGTGATAAATGTCGCATGAGCTGTAATCAGGCCCGGTTTCATGGTTGAAAGACGTGTGGCGCGGTGATGGACAAGCTGGACCTTGTAATTGACCGTGATGGCATCATCACCACCTCTAATGAGTACCGGTACCCCGAGATTCACCAGGTTTGTTATGAGAAGATCGCGAAACGCTTCTTCAAAACTGCTGGTTGCATTCGGTTTGCAGGGAGTGTCCTCATCGCCACAGCTCTCTCTCACGAAAACAGCGGCTTTCAGATAATCATTTACAATCAGCTCATTGTTGACGCGGTTCGCAACATCTGCGGCGAGAACCTGCCAGTGATGGGCCGACTGCATCTTCTGCTGTTGCGAGAATTTGTAATCGACCGGTTCGGGAATCCGGCCAAGACAGGCCGTCAACAGCAATGGCAATACCAGGATGGGGACTGTCTCCCCATCATTTCATTCAGGTTTCTAACTTTGATTCTAGCTTGTACAACATGTAGATAAATCTGACCGTGAACGTAGCATAAGTTCGTTTTTACGAAGAACCAAAGAATTTATTTGTTTGTTGAGTTTATTAATGAACTTTGCGGTGGGGCTCCCTTTGCGTGGTGGTGTTTTGACACCCTCAACAACAGTCCAGGACCAAAATGGTGATGGAAAGATTGGCCTTGCTGAAGCCGTCTATTACCTGAAAAGTGCAGCAGCGTATTAGTGACCCTGCTGTGACCGCACCATTAACCCTTGACTTGTCAAGTCGTCAAGGGTTAATGGGTGACTTTATTATATGTGTCCATAATTAATCATTTTTCCACTTAATCTGAAATTCGATCTCTTCTTCAGCGCCTTCTCTTTCGTGCTCGATTGTGAACTCAGCCCGTACCGGCACATAAATTCTTTCCCCGGCAATCTGGATCTCGAATTTTTTCCCATTCTCGATGGCATCGGCGAGTCGTCGTAATTTTGCGACGAAATCCTTATTGGCATAGGTTTTTTCAATATCCCGTTCTTCCTTCATTGTTTCCTCCCTTGGATAATGGGTGTTCTGGGTTCATGGAGCAAGGTAATCTCAACTCTTTTTGGGTGCACGCCAGAGGGCCATGCCCGGTTTTGTCAGTTACCGTTCGGGGTGTCGTTTGTGCAGGCTGCAGGTCGGCAATATGTCCTGGCCAGATTGTCGAGACGTTCGGAATGCTTTTTTTCTTCAGCAATAATAAGGTTCATCCGGGTGTTGGCTTCCGGGTCGTCGATCAGCCCTTTCAGAAACTCATAAAAAAGTATGGTGTCTTCTTCAAAAGCTTTAGATTGAGTAAAGAGTTCGCTAAGGGTGTCCGTGTTGTTGAGCCGGTCCTGATCCAGTGAAAACGTTTCGTTGGCGATCATGTCCTGCAGTAGCGAGCGTCCCATGGCCTCAAGTTCTTCATGTTCAGGGGCAATCTCGGTATTGTCCTCGAACGACTCAAACCACTGTCTGTGTTTCTTCTCTTCTTCCGCCATCCAGAGGAGCATTTCCCGCACCTCAGGGTCGGTGACATGGTCGCTTGCCTGCCGGTAGGAGTCCTCACCGTTTTTTTCGATTTGTACTGCAATATTAATAATATCTTTGATTCTGAACATAGCGCATCCGAGCGTGGGAATAGTTGATAGTGGAGTGTGTGCGGCAACTCTCTTCAGAATACCTAATTTTTCCATGAATTACAGTGTTTTTATCCGGTTATCGCAAGGAAGAGGGGATAAACGGAAAGAAGTGGTCGGAATGTATATTGACAAATAGCGGGGTGTTTGTACAATTAAGGTAAATGTACATTTACATTCAAGGAGGATGTCGTGTGGACATGACGGATAAGCAAAGGAAACTGTACGATTATCTGGAGAGTAAAATCCGGGAATTGGGCAAAACACCGAGTTTACGGCAGGCTGCTGCCGACCTGGGGGTGAGTCATAATGCCGTGGCTCAGCTCATACATCAGCTTGAAGGTAAGGGACTCCTGGCACGGGAAGGGAGGTATAGTCGATCCGTGCGGCTGTTGTCAGTGGGCCAGCAAGGTCGGTCGCACAGTATTACGGGTCGTGTCCGGGAAGTACCTGTCATCGGACAGGTGACCGCCGGGTTACCGATGTATGCCCAGCAGGAGTGGGATGGAACGGTTATCGTCGATCATTCCCTCTTTCCGGGTGATAACCTGTTTTGTCTGCGGATCAGTGGTGATTCCATGCAGGGAGCCGGCATTTTAGACGGGGATCTCGTTATTTGTGAGCCCCGGCAGTATGCCGAAAACGGGGAGGTGGTGGCTGTCCTGCTCTATGGCGAGGAGGCCACGGTAAAACGCTTTTTTCTCCATTCGGATCATATCGAACTGCGACCTGAAAACGAGGCCTATTCGGTGATGCGTTATCAATTCAGCGAATTACTGGTTCAGGGCAAGGTCGTAGGGGTAATCCGGGGCAATAGCGGGGTGTTCGAGAGTGAGGTGATAGGACATGGGAGCACCTGAGGGGCGTGTAACCGTTGCAAATAGTGTTGGCGGACGGTGCACGATACACGTGGGAACCTGTGGGTATTCCTACCGGGAGTGGGTCGATTGTGGTTTTTATCCGGCTGGTACAGCTTCGGGGGATATGCTTGGCCTGTATGCGGCAAGCTTTTCCGCGGTAGAGTTGAACTACACATGGTACCAGATGCCCCGGGCGGAGGCGGTTTCAAGGATGGTGAATTCAGCCCCCGCACACCTCAGGTTTGCCGCCAAACTTACCCGCACCATGACCCATGAGCGTGGAGGCGACCTGGATCGACAAATGCAGCTTTACCGGAAGGGTATCGAGCCGCTGGCTGAGAGGTTGATTGCCGTGCTGGTTCAGTTGCCGCCGGATTTTCATCGCACCACGGAAAACCGACACTATCTTGCCACTCTGCTCGATGGTCTTGCGCCGTTACCGGTAGCGGTGGAGTTTCGGCACGATTCCTGGGTGGCGGATTCTGTTTTTGCGGAGCTGGAACGACGGCGGTTGACCCTGGTGACGGTGGATGAACCGGACCTTCCCGGGCTGTTCCCGACGCTTGATGTGGTAACGAATCCGGATCTTTTTTACGTGCGTTTTCATGGTCGTAACGTACGAGGTTGGCGGTCCGGTAATATGCAGAAAAAATTCGACCATAACTATATTGAAGACGAGTTGCAGCAGTGGTGCGATACGTGGCTAAGGAAACTGACTTCACAAGCGGGACAGGGAATGATGTTTTTCAATAACCATGTGGCTGCCCAGGCCCCGAGGAATGGCCAGGCACTTCTCAGGATATTGCAGGGGACGCGGAGATAAAGAAAGATGCGTGAGAGAGCTGTACTGCATTTTAATGTGGCTGATTTTGCCGTGGCTGTTGAGCGTGTTGTTGATAGCTCGCTAAGGCAGCGGCCGGTCATCATCGCTCCCAGCAGGGCCTCCCGGGCTGTCGTCTACGACATGAGTGATGAGGCCTATCACAACGGTGTGCGTAAAGGTATGGCGCTTAACCGGGCGACCCGGTTATGCAGGGAGGCGCGCCTGCTTCAGCCAAGGGCGGAACTATACCGGCGGGCGATGAAAAGTTTCTTGAAAGAGGTACGGAATTATTCTCCCCTGGTTGAGTACGGGCAAGAGGATGGTCATCTCTTTGTTGATGTGACCGGGACTCATCGTTTGTGGGGGCCCCCGCCTGACGTGGGATTACGGGTGCGGCGACATATCCGGGACGGGCTGCGGCTGGACCCGATCTGGGGGCTCGGGGTAAACCGTTTGGTGGCCAAGGTCGCGACCCGTGTGGTTAAACCGGTGGGGGAGTGTATTGTTGCACCCGGAGATGAGGCTTCGTTTCTGGCCCCGTTATCCATCTCGCTGTTGCCCGGATTGCAGCAGAGAGAGATCAGGAAACTGCAGGAGTTTCACATCAGTTCCATTGGCCAGCTTGCAAGCTTAAGTCGCCAGCAGCTCATGGTTCCTTTCGGCAGTCGCAGTGAATACCTGTATGACGCCAGTCACGGGGTGGATAGGGGGCTGGTTAGTGCGGAACAGCGTATTGCGGCAGTGGTTGATTACGAGCACTTTTTTGCAACGGATACTCATGACAAACACCATATAGAGGCAGTTATAGACGACCTTGTCAGCAGGGCAGGTGCCGAGCTGCGGCGACGACGCCAGGTGGCACGGCGGGTCGGGGTCTGGATTCACTATTGTGACGGAGGTCATGCCGTGCGGCAAAATTCGATGAAATCGGGATCGTCCAGTGATTTTGTACTACGGAAAATGGCGACAGGTGCCTTGCACCGCGGTTGGACGCGACGGGTTCGATTGCGGCGAATACGATTGGTTTGTGATCGTCTTCATCGGCAGTCGCCGCAGTTGTCACTGTTTCCCGAGGGTGGTTTGCCCCAAAAACGGCAGGAGGAGGTACTTCATGCTCTGGATGCTATCCGGAGCCGGTTCGGCCACGACGTCATAGGGCGGGGCAACCTGCAAAATTGCAATGACAACAGCGCTGTGTCCGGCAATTGTTGATACTGTCCCGATACGCATAGCTGCCGTTATGTTTCCTCTCCGCGTTCGCTCCTATTATTCCCTCATGCGGGGGACCGTCTCACCGAAACAGTTGTGCCGGAAGGCGGCGGAGTATGGGTATCGTGGTCTGGCCCTGACCGACAGGAACAATCTTTACGGTCTGTGGCCGTTTGTAAATGCCTGTAAAAATGAAGGGTTGAAGCCGATTGTGGGGGCAGAGCTGTCCGACTCCGGTAACGGCCGAATTGTTACCTGCCTGGTGAAGGATGAAGCGGGGTATCGCAACCTGTGTAACCTCCTGAGTTGTTCACCTGATCATGGTCTGGATCTGGGTAAGGATCTCGCGGAGTGTAACCAGGGACTTCTGTTATTAGTCGATGAACTGGAGTTGCTCAGGCAACTGTCTGGCTCCGGAGCAGATGTGGTGGCGGATCTTGGTCCACGTCCCACCGGCAGGGCCAGGGAGTTGTATCAGTGGGCTAAGAGGAATGGGGTACCGGCGGTAGCCACACCCGATAGCTCGATAGGTGAAGGCGAACAGCAATTGTACAATTTGTTACGGGCGATTGATACCAATAGCGGCCTGGAAAAAAATGGTGATGTCGCTTCTGTCAATTGTCTTGAGCAGCCTTGGGTTTATCGCGACAGATTCGATATCTGGCCCGAAGTCCTGGGCATAAGTGAGCAGCTGGCGTCTCGATGTCATTTCACCGGCCCCGAGTGGGGAACGGTGATGCCGCCCTGGCAGGGCGCGTCCAGCGGGGAGGACGACGCAACCGCCCTGCGTCGGGAAAGTTATGAGGGGGCACGCCGACGGTACGGGGACGACTTGGGTGAACCGGTGGTGGAGCGGCTTGAGCACGAGTTGAAGGTGATTGATGCAATGGGTTTTTCGTCTTATTTCCTGGTGGTGCGGGATATCATCTACCGTAAGGGAAAAGACGGCAAGCGTACTCATAGGAGGATCTGCGGCAGAGGGTCTGGGGCAGCGTCCCTCGTCGCTTATTGTCTCGGTGTGACCAATGTCTGCCCGCTGAAATACAACCTCTATTTTGAGCGTTTTTTGAATCCCGGTCGCACTGATCCGCCCGATATCGATATCGATTTTGCCTGGGATGAAAGAGATCAGGTGCTGGCCGAGGTGCTGGGTGATTATCCGGATAGTTCGGCAATGGTCTGTAACCATATTTTTTTCCAGCCGCGTATGGCTATTCGTGAGACGGCCAAAGCCTTCGGCTTACCTGGTGGTGAGATCTCCAGCTTGACCAAACGATTGCCCTGGGTGGTGAAGGGTGACAGCAGAAGCTTGCTTGAGCGGTTACAGGATTTGCCGTCGTTAAAAGATCAGGATTTTTCTGAACCGTGGCCGGAAATTCTGGAGCTTTCTGAAAAGTTGATCGGCATACCTCGACATCTGTCGGTTCACCCCGGCGGGGTTGTGATCACGCCGGGTAAAATAAGGGATTACGTACCTGTTGAGTATGCCGCGAAAGGGGTACCGATTATCCAGTGGGAAAAGGACGGGGCGGAGGAAGCAGGACTGGTGAAGATCGATATCCTGGGTAATCGCAGCCTTGGGGTCGTCCGGGATAGTCTGGATTCGGTAGCAGTGACCGGTGATCCAATCGATGAGATACGCTGGAACCCGGAAGACGATCCCCGGACAATGAGCGGGGTGGCACGGGGTACCACCATGGGCTGTTTTTATATTGAGAGCCCTGCCATGCGGCTGTTGCAGCAGAAGGCGGGCAGCGGGCATTTCGAACAGTTGGTTATCCAGTCCTCTATTATCCGTCCTGCCGCAAATGAGTTTGTGCGTGAGTATGTTCGCAGGTTACACGGAGGCACATGGCAGCCCCTTCATCCACTGGTTGGGGATGTGCTCGATGAGACCTATGGCTTGATGGTCTACCAGGAGGATGTATCGCGGGTGGCGGTCGCCATGGCTGGTTTTAGCCACGCCAGGGCAGACGGGTTGCGCAAGGTGATGTCTAAAAAGGATAAAGAGCTGCGCCTGAAAGATTATCGGCAGCGCTTTTATGACGGCTGCCGGGGTAAGGGGGTGGCCAATGAAGATATCGACCGGGTCTGGCAGATGATGATGAGTTTTGACGGTTACTCTTTCTGTAAGCCTCATTCAGCCTCCTATGCCCGCGTGTCTTATCAGGCGGCATATCTCAAGCATCACCACCCCGCTGAATTTATGGCGGCGGTGATTTCCAACCAGGGTGGCTTCTATTCGACCTTTGCCTATGTGTCAGAAGCAAAACGACTGGGCATCGAAATCCTGCATCCTGACGTGAACCTCTCGAACCTGCGTTGGAAGGGAAGAAACGGTAAGGTGCGGGTTGGTTTGCAGTCGATAGCCGGACTTTCAGGGAAATGTATCGAACGGCTGCTGGCCAGGCGGCAGCAACGACCGTTTAATGATTCTGTCGATTTCTGGAACCGGGTACTGCCGTCTGATGATGAAGCACGCAATCTTATCCATGCCGGGGCCATGGACAGCCTGGACCCGCAGGGGAATCGTACGTCCCTGCTCTGGCAATGGGACAGTTTTCGCAGAGCAAGGCAGCAGGCGGGGCTGAACTCTCTTTTTGAGGTGAGGTTGCCGCTGCCTCCGCCACTCCAGCCGCCCGACCGATTGAGCTGCCTGCGTCGTGAGTATGGTGTGCTCGGTTTTCTTTGTTGTGTCCACCCGATACGTCTTATACGCAATCTTCCTCGAAGGCTGGTGAAAATGGCAGAGGTCCCGAATAATGTGGGAAGGCGGATTCAGTGTGCCGGCTGGCTGCTTACCGGTAAACTGGTCTCAACGAAAACAGGGGAAGCTATGGAGTTTCTAACCTTTGAGGACGATACGGGGATGCTGGAAACAACCTTTTTCCCGGAGGCCTATAAGCGTTCAGCCCATCTGCTGCGGACAGGCCGACCCTACCTCTTGACCGGTCTGGTGGAGGAGGACTATGGTGCGGTAACCTTGACGGTAGAACGCGCGGAAAAACTGTAACAGTTGCGGATTATAGCGTGTTGCTGCCATGGGATGCCGTAACCCCGCCAGCAAGAAGGTTGTTTTTGTCGGCGGGAGTGGCAGGTATGTACTGGAACTGTTTGAAACCATAACCAACAAGGTATTTAAGATCGCTCCACATGGTTTCACTACCCATGATGGCAACGATGATTTCTGCTTCGCCTCGTTTGAACTTACCGACGTAGGTCTGGCGAGCGGCATTGGTGTAGCCAGTCTTGCCGCCTTCAGTGCCGGTTATCTGCCAGAGCGCCTTGTTGTGGTTGTAAAATTTATCCCCGTCTTTTGTCTCCATGGCACGTTTCCTGATTCGGGAGGAGAATTCTTCATTAAGCATGGCATGCTTTAAAATGAGGGCGAGATCACGGGCTGTACTGGTCTGGCCTTTTGCCGTCAGACCGGTGGCTGTTTTACAAACCGTGTTGGAGGCTCCCCAGATCTCTGCCTGCAGGGTCATCTGTTGGGCAAATGCAGCTTCATCGCCGGCGATGAGTTCGGCGAGTGCTACGCTGGCATCATTGGCGGATGCCAGCAAAACCCCGCTGATCAGGTCATCTGCAAAATAGGAGCGTTTTGGGTCGAGATACATTTTTGAGCTGGGCCTGCTGGCTGCCTCGTGGCTGACAGGGACATCTTCTTCACCGATAAGAGATTGAAGCGCGATGGTACCTGTCAGTATTTTGATGGTGCTGGCCGGTTGTCTCGGCATGTCCGGGGCTTTGGCAAAAAGGGTGCGGTTGCCGACCGGATCGATAACGATAGCGCTTCTGGCGGAAATTCGTTTTTTGACGGTCCGGTTGGTGCGCTCCAGGTCTGAATCAAAGGGCAGTTTCTTGTATTTGGAGATGTTCCCTGGTATCCCTAAAATAATGGGTGATGGGGAGCCTGTTTTGTCTGCAGCCATTGCAGCTGGCAGCAGAAGCAAAAAGAAGCAGAAGAAAACAAATGGCAATATACGAAAGTGATGACGGGAGCAATTGTGGTCTGAAAAATAGATCATTGAGCTGGTCTGGACGGTTCTTGGTGATGGCAGTTTCCGGGAATCCATAAATGGAATGTTCCTGTTGTATAATGATTCCGATTCCTTGTCAAGACGGTAGGAGGCTGTCCGAGAATACCCTTCCTCCCTGGTTCTTCATTATCATATAAAAATAATGTATGAAATATCAAGTATATGTCTGCGCTTGTTTTTCTGAAAAACCTTGATCAGAGAAAAAAGTCTATTCTCGGACAACCGCCTGGACGGTATGTTTTCCACCCGTCAGTAGGCAACAAACGATGGTTGGCAATTGACCATCCACCTGTGATTGTGTAATATCCATCGCTGGCTGAATCGATGATGACTTAAAGCCTTCCCGGCAATAGCCTTATGCATAAAGGTAAAGGAGGGAGTAGTGACAGATACAGACGTGCGGATGACCCTGAATTTTATCCTCGACTCCAGTTGGGCCAAATTCGGTGACCAACCGGCTATCGGTATGGCCATGGAGCGATCATTATCCTATACCGAACTCCATCATAACGTTATATCCTTAGCTGTAAAGCTGATGGAAGAAGGGGTTGGCAAAGGGGATCATGTTGCGATCCTGGCGGAGAATTCCCATTGTTGGGGGATTGCCTATTTGGCTATTGTCAGGATCGGGGCAATTGCCGTTCCCATATTACCCGATCTGCCCGAAAGTGATGTCCACCATATCTTAAAAGAGATGGGTGTTGATATTCTGTTCACTAGCCAGCGGCAGGTCGACAAGGTTTATGAGTTGAAGCAACAGCTCAAGGGACCGGTGGTGATGCTTGATAATTCCACTTCCCCGGAAGGGCTGTTGAATGCTGTAACGTTCTCGGAATTGCTGGATCAGGGTACGACACTGCTCGCCGGAGCGGCAGATACCCCCGTTTTCCCGGAAGTGGGCGAAGACGACATAGCCTCTATCCTCTATACTTCAGGGACGTCCGGTTACTCCAAGGCGGTTATGCTAAGCCATAAAAATCTCACTTCAAATGCGTATTCCGGTTCGCGGTTGATGGAACTACGTCCTGGGGATGTGTTCCTCTCCATCCTGCCGATGTCACACACCTATGAGTTCAGTATGGGGTTTATCCTGCCGCTTTTGACCGGTTGTAGAATTGCCTATGCAGGCAAGTCCCCGACGCCGGCAATCCTGCAAAAGCTTTGCCAGTATGAGAAACCGAAGTGTATGTTTGCTGTACCTCTTGTTCTGGAAAAGATTTATAAGAAAAGGGTTCTGCCCCAGATTGAAAAGAGCAAGTTGCTGACACTTGCCTGCAAGACCGATTTTGGCCGCAAACTGATCTATCGGAAGATTGGCGCGAAGCTCATCTCTTTTTTCGGGGGAGAACTCCGGTTTATGGGTATTGGGGGGGCGGCGCTCAATCCTGAAGTGGAACAATTCCTCTTTGATGCAAAGTTTCCTTACCTCATAGGCTATGGGTTGACCGAGGCGTCACCGCTTATTGCCGGAGGTCCTTTTGCGGATACAACCATCGTAGTTGGATCCACCGGGAAACCTATTTCCGGTGTCGAGGTTAAAATTGTCGATCCGGATCCGGCAAGCGGGATTGGTGAGATATATGCAACCGGTGCCAATATCATGATAGGTTATTACGAGGATCAGGAGGCAACCGATGAAGTCATATCAAGTGATGGCTGGCTGGCTACAGGTGATCTGGGCCTGATTGATGAGTTTGGGAACCTGCATGTGAAAGGGCGCTCTAAGAATGTGATTGTCATGGCAAATGGAGA
Organism: Desulfopila sp. IMCC35008; assembly: GCF_010646885.2. GTDB lineage: Bacteria > Desulfobacterota > Desulfobulbia > Desulfobulbales > Desulfocapsaceae > Desulfopila. The sequence continues at coordinate 354,335 of NZ_CP050700.1, forward strand.
AAATGTCTATCCTGAGGCCATTGAACATAAAATAAACAGTTTCCACTGGGTGGTAGAAAGCCTTGTGCTTGAAAATAACGGGCAGCTTGAGGCGTGGGTTTACCCTGATTATGAATTCCTGGACGAGGTGACTTCGGGAAAAAATCGGACTGATCGCCGCAACTATATTGAGGGTTTGCTTGATGAGATGCGAGGTGAACTGAATACGCAACTTTCCGGATCGTCACGTATTGCCAGGGTATTTGAACGAAGGGAGCCGTTTATTAAAACGGCTACCCATAAAATCAAACGCTATCTCTACAGTTCTCATGCCATGGTAGGTTAGTCTGTACTTCCCCTATCTGTATAAGATCAGATAGGCCCCCCCCTCAAATTTGGTACAGGAGGTGCTTAGGTTTGTGATTACAGTGACATGAAACCTGTACCAAAAGCAAAATGGTACAGCTTTTTTTGGGAGGGAAATCTCATAAGGTGCTGCTTTCAAGGACGTTTGCGAGTATTCTGCACAAATGTCTTCTTGGAGTCTTCGTCTACCTGATCTGGAATGAAAAAGCCACTTTTGCAAGAGACTCTTTTCAGTAAAACTTTCTGCCTGATTCGATTTTTCCGGGGAAAACTTATAAAGAGCAGACGGACCTCAATTCTTTGCAATCTGTTATCCCTTCAAAAATGAGTTGAATCCCCTCCTGTAAAAGTAGAGTCATATCATTAATCATCGCTTCTTCAGTAATTTCACCAAAAGGAGCACGTTTCATGATCAGTTTCCTGATATTCGGGTTGATAACCAGCAGCTCATACAATCCTTTTTTCCCGTGATACCCACTGTTATCACATTTGGGACATCCATTGGCACGATAAAAGACGAGATCATCACTGTACATGACATTGATATGATCAAAAAAAGAAACCCCGTAACTTTCGAATAGAAGATCATATTCATCCCTGCCAGGATGGTAGGGCACTTTACAGTGCTCACACAAGGTGCGCACGAGGCGCTGTGCTAGAACTCCGTGCAGTGCAGTTGCAAGATGTGTGGGGGCAATCCCCATACTTAAGCAGTGGATGATGCCTTCCGCAGCCGAATTGGCGGGCAGAGTGCTGAGCAGAAGATGTCCATTCAGGGCGGCATCAACAGCCATTACAGCAGTCTGCGGATCCTGCATGTCACCTATCATGATCACATCAGAATCTGCCCTGAGAAACGCTCGCAGTGCATCAGCATAAGTATAATTCATAAGAGGGTCAACCTGCACCTGACGAACTCGGCGTTGCTTAATTTCCACGGGATACTCGGCTGTCCAGATCTTCTTTTCAGTCGTGTTTATATGGGCTAATGCTGAATGCAATGTGGTAGTCTTTCCTGATGCGCTGGGCCCGACAATCAAAATGATTCCCTGTTGTTGCTCGATGAGTTCTTTGAACAGAGGGAGTAGTCGGAAAGGTAGGATCTTGTCCAGTGAAATAAGGGGCTTGGTGGCAGGTGAGATAGAAAGTACAATATCCTCATTGCTGTTTGCTGTAGGAATTGTTGTCACCCGCAGTTCAATTTCCTTGCCCTTAGAAGTGATAAATTTGAACGTACCAACCTGCGGTCTGATATGTTCATCCCGTTTAAGTGACGCCAGAAACTTTATCCTATCAACAACATTCCCCGCATATTGTTGCGATAGTTTCAGTGGAGTACTGCAGGTACCGTCAATTCGATATCGTACCTCACCATTTTCATCAAGACCGTAGGGCTCTATATGAATATGAGAGGCCTGGGTGGAATAGCCGCGTTCTATGACCTTAGCTAACAGCTCAGCCACTTTGGGATCATTAATATCGTCACTGTTTTCTGTGCTTTTAGCCGGTACGGCTATTCTTTCTACAACCGTGACACGCTTTTCCGCTACTTCTTCCTGTGGTTCATCGTCATTCAACAGGTCGAAAAGTGAAGTATCAATTGACTCCTGCTGCTTTTCTCTAACATTTTTATGAACACTTAGATCTTTTGCTTTAGTACGTTTCCAGAAAGAGCGGATATCCTCTTGAAAGGCAAACACCAACTCCACCTGTTTTACTTTTGGAACCTGTTTTCGTATGGTACTGGTAAGGCTTTGATCCTCGATATTCTTTGCCGCGACAATGAGCTTTCCATTGTTCAGGTTCAACGGAACCAGTTCTTCATTTTCAAAATATTCAGTATTTATTCCTCGAAAGAGTTCCCTGGGAGCATTGTCAACTTTTTCGAGATCCGTAAAGCTGGTGGAATAAAACTCTGCCAGCAATTCTCCCATTTTCCTCTTTGGAATCTGGAAATCACGCATTAAAACAGTCTCCGGATCTTCTCCGAGCTCAGCGGCTTTTGACAACCCCTGATCCAAATCCTTACGTGAAAGAAGGTTTTGCATCAGCAGAGATTCATATTTGGGAGGAGCCTGTTTAGCAAAATTGCCATGGGTGAAAAATGCTGTTGCCAGCAACTCAACCAATTTATTGGCTTCATCCTGTTCTTTATACGTGAAATCGGTATCGTCCTTCTTGTTTATCAGTTGGAAAACCCCTATCAAGGTGTTGTCCTCAACAATAGGGACAGCAAGGATCTGTTTACTGCGGACATTGGCCTTTTTGTCATACGAATCAGAAAAACTCAAGTCAGAACCTACACGCCGCAACTCCTGAAAATCATACGGATTGCGGATGGCTACCGGTTTCTTTTTCGAGGCAGCATATCCGACAATGGAATTTGTTTCGATAGGCACTACAATCTTCTCAGTGGAACCTCCCGGAATTAAAAGCCAGGAGACCAGTTTCTGCTTACTCTTATCAACAAGAAAAATTGCAGCCATCTCTACTTGAAAGACACCCTGGATCTGCTTGCGCAGCACACGCTTGATACTCTTTATGTTCTGTGCTTCCTGGATATCTTCCAGCAGAGACTGGAGAGTACTATCAGGAGAGGATTTTTCGCTTTGTACACTCATGCCATTTATATCAGGTAAGTATTGGTCGATAATTATATATTAAAACGTGGTTTTCATTCGGAAGCCGTTGTTCATTATTCACCATGAAAGTAGAAAAATAAACGTATAAGCACTTTATGTAATTCTAAATCACATCCAGTGACATTTCCATTTATTTTCAACATTGTCCGGCGTAAATTTGAAGTTAACCATAAGTGGCATCATATAATATGAGCCAATGTGTAAACGGAGATTTCCATCCGGCCTGTGATATGTCCTATATCGTTAGACATAACAGGTGTTTCTAAAGAGCAGGTACCTGGAATAGGGAGACCATAGCCATCTTCTGATAACTATTTATACATCATGGATGACAGGACTGTGGGAATGTGGTCAGATTTACACATGATGAGAAATGCGGGTTGATCGTAGCAGAGGCGGGTGATCTCCTGCAGCCAATTTGTGGAGGATACGTTTTATCAAAAGTCTCATTAGGTCGAGCGGATACTGGCTATGAGTCAAACAAAAACATTGATCGGCGGAACCGTTCTTTTCTGGCTGCTGTTTACATGGACTGCCAGTGGAGAACAGAGGCAGACGGTCAAAATAGGAGGCTGGAGTCATGTAATAAGCGCAACACGCCTACCAGTAAATGCTTCCAGGGGAGTAAGGTTATTCAATACTCTTCTTGGTGTTAGGTTCAAGACAAAACTCCGTCTTCGACCATTTTCATTAGTGCATCAGCTACCTCTTTTTTTGTTTTACGTCGCACGCGCTGAGCCATGGTGAAGCGACTTGCGTGGTGAACCAGGGTGGCAAGCTTGCATTGACGCCATGTACAAGGTCACCTTCCCAATCTCCAAGGCACTGCCCTTTTTGAAGAGGAGTGGCGGTGTGAGAGGAAAGTGGCGTAACTGGGGTTCCGCTTTATTGTTGCAAGATCAGAACCCTGCCGGAACCTCGGACTATCTTGAGGCACCTTTTATAGGTGACGATGGAGGGGTCGAACATACTGTTAGTCCAGCTTAAAAATATATTCTGCTACCATCAGCGCCTTTTCGGTATCAAGTTCAAAGATAGTTTCTTTATCGATGTTTCGTGTGGTAGTCCACTCATCATAATGCTCCTTCGTACAGAAGAAGTTCATGATGTTTCAGCAGCTTCCCGACCAGTCATCGCTTTTATTCAAATCAACATGAAGAGCGCGTAACTCATTGCAAGATACGTATGCTACACTGCCATTACGTACCTCAATTGCAACCGGTTCGTTGCAATGGGCACAGACTGAATTGATTTTTGTGGCACAATCAAAGGTAAATGCAGAACCTAATGCATCAATTGCACACATTGCAAAAAACTCACGTCCATCCTGAAGGCTGACCTTGTGCTGTGTTGGTTTGGTAGAAACAGGAAAAATAAAGTCAACGTTGCCATCTTCCGATACAATCATTGCCTGTCGATCGATTAATTCTTGCAATACAACATCAATCTCTGCCGTTTTATCCTCGATTATGTTAAATGGTTTTTTTTGGTCGATTGAAAAATTCAGAATTGCAATACGCGCCTTTTTCGCATCTTGAGAGAGACGTGAATTAATGCTATCCATATAGAGTTTATCTATTGAGTTATCTTTGAAAGTATTCATTCTTTTCCTTTACAATTTTCAGTTCTTCCATTTATACAACGAATAAAGTCTATATCGCCTTTTCTTGCCCTTCCCAAAAACCTTGGTGGAGATACTCTGTCAGTTCCTCTCTCATCTTTGTGTATGCTGAACCAACTCGTTCTCTGGGCCGCTCAAGTTTAATAGAAACATCGGCTACCACTCGACCATGACAGGCAGACATTACAATCACACGATCACTAAGGTAGATGGCTTCATCCACGTCGTGGGTGACCATAATCACGGTTGTTTTATCGTTGAGCCAAATCGCTTCAAGTTCTTCCTGCAATGATTGTCGCATCTGGTGGTCGACAGCGCCTAAGGGCTCATCCATCAAAAGAACCTGCGGCGAACCGGCAAGCGCTCGAACAAAGGCTGTCCTTTGTTTCATGCCACCCGATATCTGAGAGGGAAAAAGATGTTCATGCCCAGTTAGTTTTGAGAGTTGTAATAATCTGGTAAGATTTTTATCACGTTGAGCCTTGGGAACTCCCATTTCTTTCATGGGAAATAGGATGTTATCTTGCACCGTCATCCACGGGAAGAGAGCATAGTCCTGAAACACAAAACCACGATCTGGTCCTGGGCTACTTACTTGATCTCCGTTTAGGATAATTCGGCCCCCTGTCGCTTTTTGAAACCCTGCAATAATTGTCAATAAGGTTGTTTTGCCACACCCTGACGGACCTAAAAGGCTTATAAATTCACCTTCATGAACCCGAAAATCAATACCTCCTAAAACTGTATTTTCATCTCCATTACGAGAAAAGGTTTTACTTATTTTATCGATGTGCAAATCCATTTTTTATATCACTTTTATCTATTGGATTTTCGAGGCTATTCGTCTAAGAATCGCCAAGGACTAAGAAACTTACTAAGCAGTACAATGCTGTAATCCATCAGATAACCCACTAGAGCTGCCATTATCATAAGAGCAATCAAAAGAGGTGTATCCATAAGCATTTGAGCTTCAATCATAGAGAAACCGAACCCGGCACTCGTAGCAATAAACTCAGCTCAGATAACTGACATCCACCCCGCACTAACAGCCACTCGCATACCTGTCATGATTTCGGGCAAAGCTGCAGGAATAACGATCTTAACGAACATCCCCAAAAATCCCGCCCCCATGCAACGACCGGCGTTATAGAAGTTTTTATCAATAGAAGTTACTCCTGAAACTGTACTGAGTAGAATAGGAAAGACACCCACCATCACAATAAGGAAAAGTGTGGGACCATCTCCTAACCCAAACCAGACTATGGTGAGTGGTACCCAGGCCATAATTGGTACCTGCCGAAGAGGTGTAATCACAGGGTCAACAAGCTCCATCACAGTTTTGGAGTACCCCATAGCAAAACCAATTCCCATACCGAGACTGGTGGCAATTATTAACCCAATAAGAACACGGCGAAGTGTCAGTAGGAGGTTGGAGAGTATGTGGGGATCAACTATCGCCTTTCCCAGAGCAGCAAATACTGTAAAGGGCTTAGGTAAAAGCAAGTCACTATCATATTGCATAGCCATGAAATGCCAAATACCTACAAGAATGCTAAGAGTTATTAGTTGGTAACAACGTTTTCTGTATTTTGAAGATTCAACTCCCGCGACTTTAGCGAAGCGATTAGCATACTTGTAGGAATAACGAACCGCACTTGCATTTTTTGCCATAATTCAATCTCTTTGGTACCCATCTTTTTATTTTTATATTGCGTAACAACTCTGGATAACTCATCAGGTTGTGCGAGTTTATAGGTCGCTTTTTCAATAGCAGTTAACAGCTGAGTATAGGCCAAACTCTTTCTAAAACTTTTCCTCACAACGAGGACATATGAAATATTGTGTTTTTCAGCACCTGCTAATGAAGTTTTATTACCGTTCAGAGTCAACGCTGTAAGGAAATCTACAACCACGCCATCGACAACATTTTTCTCGTAAGCATAGGGAAGCGAGGCAGGAAGCATGGCCGAAACAGCAACAGAATCTTTAAAAGTTGATGCGACATGCTCAGCATGCCGTATCCTGCCCTGTGCAAATCCTATAGAGAGGATAGGTCTATCTTTTTTAGTAACAAGCACCTCGGCATTCATAAGAATTGGCCCAACAACTTCAAAACGATTATCTCGTTCAACAAGTGCCAAAGCAGAATCCGGGCACATTAAAGCTAAATCTAGCGATTCTGAGGACATCGCCCATTGAGATACTACAGCACAGCAGTCATTCACAAGTAACGTTTCGATGCCGCGACGCAACTGCAAATCGATATTTTCAGATTCCTCAACAGCCACTGCCAAAAGTAATCCAGCAGTATCGCCAGGGGCACCTATATTCACAAGGATTGGCAAACCTTTTTCATCCCCTAAATGCAGTGCTGTAACAACGATCAAAGCCAGCACTATACAAACTAGTGTTATGTCACGCCTCAAATGTTGGATAAAGTCGTTTCAGCTTTATTCGGGCATCTTCAGTAGTGAATTGCCAGTTAACTCCGGCTTTCATCCCGTTTCTTGCTGATTCCCACGCTTCAACTTCACTACGCATGACCTCAATGTCAGCAATCCGGCGATTCAAGCACTGCCCAATCAAAACGTTTAACTCGATTTCGGCCATATTTAGCCAACTTCCGTGTTTTGGTGTGAATACGAACTCAAAGCGATCCCAAAGCTCTTTGGCCTTTTCCGGCATGAATGCTTCATAAAGTGAACCGGGAGAATGGGTATTCAGATTATCCATTACCAATGTGATCTTTTCCGCACGCTCATATCTGGAAGCGATTTTTTTCACGAATAAAGCCCAATCTACTTTAGTCTTACGCTCGGTCACCTCAACCATCCGTGCTCCTGCCAGCGGCTCGTTGGCCATGAATATATTGCATGTCCCACACCGTTTGTATTCATAATCATATCGAGCTGGTTGGCCTGGTGATGCAGGGATTGGTACCTTTACCTCTGCAATCAATTGGCGGGGTGACTCATCCAAACAAACTACAGGAAATCGTTCATCATATGGTCGTTTATAGACATCCAACACCAGCTCCATTTGGGCTACAAAATTTGCATTGTGGCCTGGTGGGATTACCCAGCCGATTTTTTGCCAAGGCTTGATTTCGTTTTTTTTAACACTCGGCGGACTGTTTCATAGGATACATTTTCAATGTAGCCAAGCTCCACAACTTGATCTGCAAGCAGCCGCAGAGACCATTGTGCGTATCCTTCAGGCGGGTCACTGCAACTGAGTGCGACAAGATGAGCTTCAAAATCACCATCAGCCTTGCGTTTATAGATTCTTTCTCCCTTTCGGCCGTTAAGCGCCACATCGAAACCTTCTTCGACAAAGCGTTGTTTGGTCCGATGAATCTTCATTGCACTAACTTTCAGCACGTTGGCTATGTCCTGCTCTCCTAACGTTCTCGGTTTAAGTGCATCCTCGTCGTAATTAAGAAGTATTAGTGCATTCAGTACTTTCTGTGAGTTGTGCTTACCTTTGGCAACAATCGCTTCAAGTTTATCACGCTCATCTTGAGTTAATGAAAACCGGTACTTGATCTTGGGCATGGTCTACTCCGTTTCTTTTGACCATACCGACTTTTAACTAACATGTCAAATGTGACATGACACTAGAACACGCCCCACACCAAGCAGCCTTATGCCTGGGGCTTATCGATTTCTATAGCCTTTGCTTTCCAATCAGAGTAGCTCATTCCCATTGGAAAAATTGGGTCTACCTTCTCCTTAATGAATGTCTCGAAATCATCGGTGTTAGCCGTATCAAGAAACTGTGTGTTTACAAATTTTTCAAGGGGCGGGGCCTTGTCAAGAGTTCCCATATCGAGGTTATAATCGATTTCTGCCTGAATTTTTTTGGTATCAATTTCCCAGTTGAGAGTTCTTTCTTCAGCGACAGTCTTTTTATAGATTGTCATCAGGGCAACTTCCTCTGGTACAGAGTATACTTTTGCAAAAATTTCTGCTGAGCGCTTAGGATGGGTGTAGATATATTGAAGTGCCTTCATGTGAGCTTGGATCATTTTCACTGCAAGATCTGGGTGTTCTTTGGCAAACTTACGACTCATAGCGAGCACACAACATACTCCCCAGTCTTGTGTACTTGGCAACTTATCAAAAAGTTTCATAACATGACCGGAACCATCATATTCTGCCATTGATGCCCAAGGGTCACAAGTGAGGTATCCATCAAGCTTGCCGGTCTTAAGCGCTAAGAACTCATCCTTATCCGACATAGCAAATATTTTGTAGTTAGAAGGGTCTTTAGGAAGATTGTTTTCTTTCACAAAAGAAACCCATGAAACACTACGCTTATTTGGGTTTGTACCAAGAGCTAATTTTTTCCCTACCAGCTGTTGAGGATCTTTTATATCATTGGATACAACGAGATAATAAGAACCACCCACATGATTATTTGCACTGACGAAAATAGGAGCACCCTTGATATGAGCGCGCATTAGTCCATGTATACCAACATATCCTGCATCCATTTGTCCTGCAGCCATTGCCTGTGGAACCGAACCATTTCCTGTAACTTTGACCTTCATTCCAAGCTCATCAAAAATACCAGTTTCTTTGGCTATGGGAGCAGCTGTCATATGATCACAATTATAGTAACCAACTTTGACGACGTAATCGTCACCAGCATGTGCTGAACGTAATAAACCTGTACTGAAGGCAACAGCAAACATCGCCACGGAGACACATGTCAAACGTAGTAACTTCATCTTTCTCCACTCCTTAATATTAAGCTTCTTATAATTAGCAACAATCATCCATCCCTTCGCCAAAAACGTCTTCTATGCGTCCATCTACAAACCGATAGATTGCAAAACCCGTCTTGGCTCCTTTCATGCCCTGGACAACAAATTCTACAGGAGGCGTGTCGTCTATATCACGCATATATACGTTCTGGTTTGATACCGGTGCTTTAAACTCGTTGCTTATCTCGTATGTATTGTCCGTCTTACGCATCAGCGCACACATTCGATTTCCCACCCTGGGGTTGTGATAAATCAGCACAAGATCACACAGGCCATCAGCGTTGATGTCACCTTCTTCGGCCACAATTATCTGGTAGCTTGAGTGTTCTTTATAAAATTTAAGATATAAGTCAGAACTGAGGTTGAGCTCTTGTTGTATTTCAACCACTTTTTTAGGCGAGTTGTCACAACCACAACTTAGAATTGCAATAAATAACAATATTGTTTGCGAAATCAATAAGCTCCCTTTCATGCCGTTGCTCGTCTGAGCTGCCTCATTTTGCTAAGTTGCGTTAAAAAGGAATAACTGCCCAAGAGCATGATAACAGCCGAGCAAGCGAGTTGAATCGGTTCTGGAACTGAAACGATAAAGATATTAGCAAGGCTTACCGCCGTGTTCTCCTGACCAAGGGAAAAAACGGGTATAAAATCCGGCATCAAAACCAGATTTACAAGCCAGCCTGCAGCCAGCGAGCAGAACACTAAAACTGTTGAGTAAATGATGACACAACGCTTTCCTATCATTTTATACATACTCAGAAGTTCTGGTAAATTGGTTGCAGCACCAGCCATCAGAAAAGTGACAGCGACGCCAGGTGCTGCTCCTGTGGCAATGAGTGCTGCCACAAAAGGAATATGTCCAACTGCGCACACATACATAATTGCGCCAAGTATTGCGATTCCCAAAAGAGATATAAGTCCTGGTTGTCCTAAATACTCTTGAATAGCACCCTGCGGTGTAAGAGCGATGATAAGCCCTGCAAGTATGACACCAATGACGATATAGCGACTGACCATCACGCCGAGATCGAGAAATCCCCAACGAAGCCCCGCAGACATTTTTTGCAAAAATGCAGGCTCATCGCCAGACTCTAGAGAGGTGGGTCCTTCAAAACCTTTCATTCCAGGAAGTTGAAGCTCATCTCCTCCAAAATAGTTGGCAATGATACCGATGATAAAAGGTACGATAAAGCCGACAGCAATATAGATTAGGGCGATTTCAGGCCCAAGAAGGCCAAAAGCCAATATCGCAGCTGCAGGATTAATAATTGGCGTAGCTGTCATGAATGCGAGGGTAGGCCCTAGATAGGCTCCAGAATAGTACATCCCAAGCCCAAGGGGGATGACACCACAACTGCAAATAGGGAGTAATAAGCCAGATAGCGTGGCTTTTGCGATTGATGAGATACGAGAATTTCCTAGCATCTTCTGAAATTTTTCAGGCCGGAGATACTCATGCAATACACCAGCAAGAAAGAAGCTTGCAAGAAGCCATGGTGACGCATCATTAAGAATATCTAGCGCAAGACCGGGTACCTGGTGCAATGATTGCAACATTACGAGGCAACCTCACTCATCGCTTCATCAATTGCATTATGAATAACCGGGGTTGTAAGAGAATCATATTTTTTCTTTCCATCAATGATCATCGTACCTTTGTTGACCGGCCCGTATTTTCTTATATAGTCAAAGTCTTTACCTGCGTAATAAACTTTGAGAGATACTTTACCTTCTTTACTCTTAATGTAGTCGCGTATGATGGTCACATACTCATCACAACAAGGACACGTATTAATAAATTCAACAGATACCATTTTTCTTACATTCTCCCGTAAAGTACATATTGACAGATAGAGGAAACACGTAGTCGTTGTTTCTGGTTAAGCAGTTATAAAAAAAGGTTTTATAGTTTTAATAATGCTATAAGTCAAATAAGTATTTCCTATGAATAAGTCTGTTTTATACAAAGTTTCTATGGAAAAATATAGGAATTGCCTATTGGCTGCATGTAGTTTATCTATATTGCTGTTGTGTTTTCTCTTCCTCTTTAGCTATCTTCATCACTAACAAATGCTTTGTACAAACAGAGCTATTACGAAATTTATTAACCCTATCCTTGGGAGAAAACTATGGACACTGTGACCCACCCTACAACATGCCGGATCTGTAGTGAGAATTGTGGTTTGCTTATCAGGGAACATTCAGACAGGACCGAAGTCAGCGGTAATCCCGCCCACCCTATCAGTAAAGGTTTTGTTTGTCTCCGTGCTAAGAATTATGGCCACATTCACCGCTCACCCAAACGATTAAAACGGCCTATGCTCAAACAGGGTGATAGGTTTGAACCAATATCTTATGAAGATTCGATCTCTATTCTTGCTCAAAAAATTACAGAAACCAAGTCAGCATATGGCGCTGAGAGTATTTGTTTTTACAAAGGAGAATCTCTTAAGCACCAAGAAATTGCCTACTACCTCAAACACTTAGCCTATGGGATAGGCTCTCCTAATTATATTTCTGTTGGTAGCCTCTGTAATACCTCTATGACTATGGGCCATGGTATGACATACGGGGGTACTCCATCCCCTGACTTTACAAATTCTCAATCAGCATTTTTATGGGGGACAAACCCTGCAATATCTTCTCCACGTACCTTTTCCTCTCTTATAAAATATCGTAAAACTAAAAAGTTCAAATTAGTTGTCGTTGATCCTACCCGTACACAAACTGCTAGGGCGGCAGACATTCATCTGCAAGTTAAACCAGGAGGAGATGGATTTCTGGCGCTCGCATTTTTGAAGATTGCAATGGAAAAAAAAGGTTTGGAACCATGCCGGGAAAACGTTGGTTTTGAGCAATTAAAAGATATGCTGTCCACCTATTCTTTAGAGCATTTATTGGAGGAGGCTGGGCTTAATAAAGACGGAGTAGAAGAAGCATGGGACCTTCTTTACGAGAATAGACAAACATGGACGAAAACTGGTCTTGGTATTGAGCTAAAACCTACAGGGGTTCAAACAATTCGTGCTATTGCATGCCTCAATTCTTTTCTGAATGACTCAGGACCTAGACCGTTTATGTTTCCACTCAACCCGTTACCGGGGAAAGACCTGTACCCTGAGCGCCTAAAAGAATCTGTCGGAAATTCATCAACGCCCCTCTTTACCGGAGGAAATGTGCAAGGGCATGGAATGTTTTGGGACAAGGCCATTCTTCATGACGATCCGTATACCTTAAAGTTCATGTTGATAATGGGTGGTAACCCTGCACTTACGTTCCCAGATTCAGCTGCACAGAAAAAGTCACTCTCAGGTTTAGAGTTTCTCGCTGTTTTTGATTTGTTTATGACCGAAACAGCACAACTTGCCGATCTAATACTTCCAGCTGCTGATATGTTTGATACCTTAGAATTACATGACTATGGAAGCCAAGGTCATCCTTATTTGGGACTTACTCGCCCGCTGTCCTCCACACCGCGTTACGGATATTCTGCTTGGCAAGTAGCTTTTGATCTTGCCAAAGAGCTTGGTTTAAAGGAGCTTATGCCGTGGAGTGATAATAGGGAGGCTATTTTGTCTCGTCTTGAAAATACTGGTATCAAATTAGAAAAAATCGAACAAAGTGCATCCGCAACTATCGAATACACACCTGTTACGCCAGCTCCAACACCTATCTTTTTTGCGTCAGAGCAACTCAAGAAAAACGGTCTTGCACCTTTGCCTTCAATAGAAGAGTTTCGCCTACCTACTCTACCCGATGCTATGTTTCCATTTTCCCTGAGCACTGGGGATAGAGTTTCAACATACCAACATAGCCAGTATCGTAATATTCCGGAATATGTCCACAGAAACCCTGAACCACTTTTAGATATGAACCCAGAAGATGCAGAACTTCTAGGCTTAAAAAATGGTGCACTTGTACGATGCACAACCAATAATGGTTCGGTTACATTATCATTGAATCTCTGCAATGATATACAAAAAAACTGTTTGAGGATGACCCATGGCTGGGAAAAGGCAAACGCAAACATACTCACAGGACTTGAGCACTTTGACCCTGTCTGTGGCTTCCCTTGGCTCATGTCTTTGCCCGCAAAGGTTGAAGTGGTGATGGACTAAAAAACTAGTTTGATGCAATCATTTATGAAGATACCGGAAGGAGCAGTGTAAAGGATGAATTACTTTTACCGGTATAGTTTTGTGGTTCTCCTGCCTGGTACTTCTCCTTGAGCAATGATTAGTGATGCTTATTCTTTTACTAAGAAGGGGAACTCCCCACACTATGTTCATAGGAGGTGTATGATGAACACTGCATCAGATAGAATGAAAGGGAAAAAGTATTTTCTCGAAGGAAATTTACCAGCCAGCATAAAATCATTTACCCTGGCTCTTGAAAAGGAACCTGGTTCTCCGGAAGTTATGTTAGGGAGGGGAGCCGCATATCTGAAACTCGGTCGGTTTGAAAAAGCTGTTCAAGATTTGTCCATTGTGATTGATGGCGGTGGTGATTGCGAAAGAGCTTTTTTTCTCCGGGGTATTGCATTTCTAAATGAGGGTGAATTCGAACATGCCTTGGCAGATCTCAACCAGGCCCTGAAGTTCAACGAGAAGCGAGGCGCAGCAATATTGGCACGAGGCCTTGTACTCTCCAGTTTAGGTCTTCACAAAGAAGCAGAGAGGGATTTCACTAACTCGTATGTCCTGGATAATATAATCATTGATGAGTTTCTTGAAGAATATGCGATATCAGAGGTCCTGTTCAAGCAGGCAATGGCTCTGTTTAACGTCGATTCAGGGGAATGGAGACTTCTGCTGACTGAAGATGAAATGGCGAAAATGGAAATCACACACTATTAAGATGAAGCACGCTTCATATCCCGCCCAATCCAGGCGGGATATGAAGCGATTGTCAAAGTTGACCACTTTTCCTTTGCGGTTGTTGTGAATTGAGGGGGCACATCTTACCATTGGCTGAAAACAATCTACGTTTTCACATAATCCAATTGATCACAATACTACAAGGCTGGGAGATTTATAATAGCAGGGTTAATGGTCAGGCTTTTTATAAATTTTCCATCCGCAGGCCAGCTTATATCGCTATATCGAAGATTGTAGTTCATTCCCAAGGGTACATGAGCCAATTGGCAGTTGCATGATCGTCTTCGTCCTTCTTCTGGGGATGAAGCAAAGATTTTATGCGCAATGAGCAGCTTTTGGTGCACCTTACCTGTATCACTCGAGAGGGGGGATAAAATGCCTTCTGCGGTGTTATCGATTGAAAGTGTATTCTGTAAATACTTAATTTTGCAATCAATACCATCAGCATTTCATCAAGACACTGAGCTTTCGGATGGACACAAACTATTTAAAATATCAGATCTTTCAGGCGGTACAGGCTTTAAAGTTTATTCCCTTTCGGATCCACCTTGACTAAGTAGTTTATACCTTTCGCTATTGAGAGTATTTTATTTCCTTCAAAAACTACCCTGATCGTTCCACAGCTGTTTATTGAGGTTATTTTACCAACACCCCACTTCGCTCTTGTTAGATGACATACATTTTCTCCTGCTTGCAAAACGTGTCTCATTGCTCCTCCTTGGAAAAATTTTGTTTTGTATCTGGTTGTTCCAACCGCTGAATACTTAACGCGTGAAACAGAGAGTCTTTCCTGTGAATAGTTTGTGTTGATTCACAGAATGATTAAAACCAAATTCCGTCATGTGCTTCATAAACCTGCAAGAGTAACCACGTTGAGGGGCAACTATCAAAGCTGTACTCTTTTTTTTGGCGTGTCGATTGATGAATGAGGCAAGAATTCCTGGATGCTCTTGTTCATACAGTAGATCACTGCCAATAATGAAATCAAACAGCCCAAGAGTATTGGGCAGGTGATCATCCCATGAAGTACGGACAAAAGAAATATCCGGGTCTTTATTGAGATGTGTATTTTCATCCAGGAACACTTTCACTTCCGGATGATAATCCGTAGCAGTGATATTGGCCCCACGGTGGTTAAGGACAAGGCTGGCTAAACCAATCCCACAGCCAATCTCAAGAATACTTTTTCCACCAACGGGGTGATCTTCCATAAGGTTGGCCAAATGGATGCCAGACTCCCATATAATGCCGAAGAAGGGCCAGGTGGCGGAAGATATTCCGAGTTTTGAAGCTTCCCCTTCCGGGTCAGAAAATTGCTGCTTGTCACGTAATGTTCTGACATGAATATCAAATTTTCTAAACTCAATCGTGCTGTACCGAATACGTATGTGTGACATAAGTGCAACTTTTGCCTTTGTGGCCAATTTGAGTCTGGAAGGATCTCTTTTGGCGGTTGGGTCGAACGGCACCCGGGAACGGCCTGCTGCCGATAAAAATTCGACTTTGGGGTTGCTGTTATGACAGGGTGAAACGGATCGAGGGGGAAAACATGAAATAGCAGCCAGGCTGCGCTGGCTAATCGAGTCATTTCGCTGGAATGTTATGTTCCTTCGCAGACTGTGATTGGATCCTGTAATGCTTCCTGTAGTGCCATGAACTTGCTACAATTTCTTTTAGACGCAGTCCGGTTCTCATTCGTCTTCCGGGAACCATGTTTGGTTTTCGGTAAGGCTTTGGATATTCGAGGTGTACTCTTGTGATCTGTTGTCACAGTTACATTTTTTTCCATTTTGTCTCCTTTCTACTTTTTATAACTACTATGGGGCTATGAGGTACATACCTTATCCGTCTGGAAGTAAAGTTATCAACTGGATAGGGATGATAACAAAAAGTCACATAAAGGGTTCAGGTTCAGCATTCATACAGAGCTGACAGTGCATGTAGAATATTGGTTAACCAGTCGAACTGTAACACTATTTAAAATAAGGACTGAAATAAAGAGATAGTCTGACAGATAAAAAAGGATTAACGCGAAAACACGTAGCTTAAGTGCGTAGTGGTACTAAATAAAGACTGTAGGGCTACCGAGACGAAAAGCTGTTCGCGGAGTTTAGAAAATATTTACCCTTTACTAAATAGTTGGTCTTAGAATAGAACAAAGTTGCACATTATACAAGCTTTGTTTTTCTATGTGTAATATTTACAATAGCTTACATATGTTAACTATAGCTGAGATGAGGGGGGTAATGTCGAATTATAGAGAGCAAAAATATGTTTGTCGGCTTCAGTGGTTTCAAATAAAAAACTTTCAGACAAAATGAACTTCTTCAGATAGTTGACGAGGCTATAACCCATCACCCAGCGTCTCAACCGGGTGATGGGTTCGATATCAGAACTTCTCTCGGGTAAACAGGCAAGTTTGTTTGAAAATTATGGATATCAGACCTTTCAACCAATCTCGATTACGGATCTGCTGGTGAGACCCGGAAAATATTTTGACCACCTTCAGGTGATTGTCGGCTATAATCTAATGTTCCTTAGAATATTCATGTAAAACAGCCTTTTATGCCTGTTGAGAGATTCTGTTTAGCTGATCATATAAAGCTGGTCGAGGGCGGTAAAGAGGTCCTTGCGCGCCTTCTCGAAATCCTCCACCTTTCGGGTGGCCCCACTTCGATTGTTGGCATTATATAGATCAACCGCCTCAGTGACATTTTTGTGCACTAATTCGTGATGGTTTCCGATCTCCCTGAATATCGGCAAGGAGGTGATGGCCTCCGGGGCATTGTCATACCATTTGCCAAATTCGCACTGGTGGTGATTTGGGATATCTTTCGAGTCCATAGACTTGTAGCCGTTGAGGATGGCGGTGAGTTGCATTTTCCAGTTGAAATGTGCATTTTTAATTTTCCCGATATCAAACGGCGGTTGTTTAAAAGAAAAATTATGCAGCAGTGCATCTAGCTGTTGTGCGTTGTGGTTCATCTCGGTGGCGAGTTCAGTTACATCTGAACTGCTGGCCGCGACGGTTTCTGCCTCATCTTTTACCAAGCCAATGTCGCGTGTGATTTCACTGTTAGCGACAGAGGCCTGGGCAATATTCTCGTTTACCTCCTGCATACCAATGGATGCCTGACTGACATTGTTGGCAATTTCCTGGCTTGTGGCTGTCTGCTCTTCAACCGCAGAGGCAATAGTCGATATTGTCTCACTGGTGGTATCGATGATTTTTGAGATAGTGTTGATAACGTTTATAGTTTGCTCACTGGATGACTGCACACTTTCAATACGTTGTTGGATTTCCCGTGTTGCCTCTGTGGTCTGTTGGGCCAGATCCTTAATTTCGTTCGCGACGACCGCAAACCCTTTTCCGGCGTCTCCGGCCCTGGCTGCTTCGATTGTGGCGTTTAATGCAAGGAGGTTGGTCTGGTCGGCGATCTCGTTAATTGTTTCCGTAACCTTGCTGATCCTCTCGGCTGCATCCCCAAGTTCATTGACACTGGTGGTTGCTTTGTTTGATTCGGTCACCGCTTCGTCGGCGACCACGCGAGCTTTTTCAGAACTTGCGGCAATCTCCTGGATTGTGGCTGTCATCTCCTCCGCTGCTGCGGCGACCATGGTGACATTGGTGCTGGTCTGTTCGGTAGCGGCAGCAATAGCGCTGAAATTGGTATTCATCTGATTTGATGCTGCGGCAACACCTGTTGAGTTTTTCGCCATTTGTTCAGCAAGCTCAAACAATTTGGAGGAGAGCGTATCAAGTGTCTGGGACGATGCATTAATAGTCGAGGAGCTACCGTTTACACCTATACACATATTATTGATTGAAGATGCCAGGTTGTTGGCAGAGCAGGCGAGTTGTCCTATTTCATCATTCTGGTCAAGGTCGCATCGTACGGACATGTTGCCTTGGGCAAGTTTTTCGGTAACTTCTGCCAACTGGTTTGTTGGTTTGCTGATAGAGCGTGAAATGAGAAAGCTAAAAACGAGGCCACTGGCCAGGGTGAGGAGGGTCAAGGTGACAATAATGGTTCTGCCCGAATTTGCGGAAGAAACAAGCTGGGTTTCGGATGCCGCAAGAAGCTCTCCTGCTTCTTCGGATAAGCTGTTGAGGATGTCCTGGGTTGCTGTGAGGGCTGTTTGTGCCTTGCCGTGGTAGATGGCGGAGGCTTCAGAAAGAATATCTTCTTTTGCTTTTCCCCTGGCGAGTACATTGATCGCAAGAACGGACTCGTGAAGCTCCTGGTGAGGTTTTTCGAGACTCTCAAAAGAGGACGCAAAGTTCGGAAATTCATTAGCTGCGTTTTGCCGTTCAGGTCCATAGAGCCATTTGCCGAGATTGCACTGCCGATGGTCAGTCTGAACGTCAATGGTTGTTATGTCGGGATTGATGAAAAACTCTCCCACTTTTGCCATAAACTTGTGGTGGTCTATCTCACGGGCCAGGAGTTTGGTATTAAGGTTGGCTGCCGAGGCCGATATGTGTATGCCTTCGACGGCTCCTCCAAATCGTAACCAGCAGATTGTGCCGAGACCGACAAGAAGAGCAAGAATTACACCAAAAGCGACAGGTAGCTTGAAGTTGATAGAAAGATCTCGAATGCGCATAAAGTAACTCCGTAAATTGTTAGCAGGTTCGCAGCCTGGAATTTTATGGCGAGGGTGTATGTATCTGCAGGTGCATAAAATAAACACATGCAGTACGAAATTGTATCACTTTTGTAAGGCTAGTTACCAAGTGGGCTCAGATGTCTGATATGATCAATCTGCCGGGTAGATGCAGGCGTGTGCAGATGGATAAGGTGTGCCGATGAAACCTTCTACCATTATGCAGACGCTGGCGACTAAATCAAGTCATTTGCCAGGCAATTGTGAATATTGTCGCCTGGCAGGGTGATTATTCTCCTGCTGGATATGGGAGTTGGTGCTCCTTCACGTTCAGAGACCCTGTACGTTCAGGCAGAGCACCAAATGGTGGGGATTGGCTGTTCAGGTGAGTAGCAGGGTATTGGCAAAGTCAATAACCGGCAGAATTATTTTAGAAAGCAGGCCGCTAAATGCGAGGAGGAGTATGAGGATAAAGCCGTATCGTTCATATTTGAGATATGATCTTGCCATTTCGGTGGGCAGGATACCGGTCAGAATACGGCTTCCGTCAAGAGGAGGAATAGGCAGGAAATTGAATATACAGAGAACAAGGTTGATCCAGACACTCGCTTTCAATATCTCGTAGAAGACGCCGAGGTTAAAGAGAATAAGGTTATTTTCCGGGAAAAAGATGGTTGCAAGGGCAACACCTTTTGCCAGAATTGCACTGATGACAGCAAGTACTAAATTGGTTACTGGGCCCGCGAGGGCAACCCAGAGCATATCTTTTTTAGGGTTGCGAAAATAGGCAGGGTTGACAGGCACCGGCCGAGCCCAACCAATATTGATAAAGAAAAATGCCAGGGTGCCAATAGGATCGAGATGTTTGACCGGATTGAGGGTCAATCGGCCTGCGGCTCTGGCTGTGGGGTCACCAAACCTGTACGCCACATAACCGTGGGCAAACTCGTGCAGGGTCAGGGCGAAGAGGATAGGTGGGGCAAGGAAGAGAACTTTGAGGAGTATGGTTTCCATTATCGATACACGCAGGCTGATTATTTAAAAGGATGTGCCAAGGGCCATATCAGGAGAGACTAAGCATCAGAGTTGTCGGCATCAAGTTTTTCCAGAGGATACTTGGCCTGGAGATGGGCAATTTCATCTTCTTTAGTGTGTAGCTTGTTGTCCAGCTTCATCTCCAGAAGATCACTGAGCATGATTTTAAATTCGGGACCTGGTTTATAGCCAAGTTTCATCAGGTCTTTGCCTGAGAGTTCGGGGCTGGTATAACGGAGTTCCGTGACATAATTGGAGACACATTTCTTCACCGAACTTTTCCTGGCAATAGCCATGAGGTAGAGAAGCCCTTCAATTTTGAGCTCCTGCAAGAGGAGATAGCTCTCGCTGTTGGGGATGGCTCGTCGGTGCTGGAAAAAGCGGGCAGTCTTATCCGCATGCATCTTTTGCTGCAAAATGAACTCACTCATTTTCTGAGGGACGAGGAACCGTCTGCAAAAGGAGGCAAGCACCTCGTTTGGTGAGCGTCCCATTATGGCCAGCAGGTAGACTATCCAGGGTGTGCATTTTTCTTCGAGATAGAGCAGGTTGTGCCAGGAGAGGGCGTTTTTGGCCTGGGTCAGGATGTGGTGGAACCTGCGATCGATCTTGAGGTGTGGTTTGAGGTCGGGCCAGAGAAACTGGAAAAGGTTAAATTCAGCCAGTCTCTCGATGGCCGGTATAGGGTCCGTTTCTGAAAGGATATGCCGGAGCTCAGAAAAGAGCCTGGTATCGTTGGTTTTGCCAAAAAGCTTCATCTTGACCGCATTCTGCATGAGGCGTTTGGTATGCGGGGCAATACGGAACTGCATACGTTGCTCAAAACGAATAGCGCGGAACAGCCGACTCGGGTCTTCCACAAAGCTGAGGTTATGAAGTACCTTTATCTGCTTGTGCTTGAGGTCGTTCTGGCAGTTGAAGAAGTCGACCAGGGTGCCGAACTGGCGAGTATTCAGCTGGATTGCCATGGCGTTGATGGTGAAATCTCTGCGGTACAGATCCAGTTTTATCGATGATAATTCCACCGTCGGCAAAGCTGCCGGATACTCGTAATATTCGAGTCGGGCGGTGGCGATGTCGAGTTTGAAGCCATCGGGCAGCAACACTGTGGCGGTGGAAAATCGTTCATGGGTTCGGTACCTGCCTCCCAGCCGGGCGGTTAATGCTTTGGCGAAAGTGATACCGTCCCCCTCTACCACAATATCCAGGTCGAGGTTCTGCTTTTTTAAGAGAAGGTCACGTACAAAACCACCAACGGCAAAAGCGTTATAACCAATTACATCGGCGGCTTCACCAATCTCCTGCAAGAGCTTTATCATCCGTTTTGACAAACAGTCGACAACCAGGTTGTGGAGGTTCCTTTTTCTCTCCAGCGACGGATATTCAGATTCATGCAACAGGTTTTTGGGAAGATGGGCCGGGTCGTTAACCAGGTGGTTCAGCAAGTCCGTACGAGTGATAACGCCTTCCAGCACATCGTCCTGGACAATGGGGATAAGACGCTGTCTGTTTTCGATAATCAGTTCCTGGATGTCGGCCAGGTTTGCGTTGAGCGACAGAAATTCAATATCTGTCGACATGTATTCACTCACCTGCAGATGGCCTAAATCGTGGTGTAATGCTTTTTCGATAACCCGGCGAGTGAGTATGCCGATAACATTTATACCTCGGTCAGGTGCGTTGGGTTCGCCAGCCGGAGCCACTACGACAACCGAGTTGATGGAGTAGCGGTTTAACAGGAACTGGGCATTGGTCAGGGTAATGTCTGCTGGAATTGTGATCGCCGGAGTAGACATTAACTCCCTGGCGATGGGCTGCGGCCGGACATGGCGTTGCAGTTTCTGGATGAGTCGTTCCTGGGCTTCCACCAAGGTAATATCACGAACCGTGGCGGAAGCTGCAGTGGCGTGGCCGCCTCCCCCCATATCCCGTGCAATAACCCCCACATTGACATCTGCGATCCTGGATCGGGCAATAAGATAGATGCGGCTGCCCATGGCAATAAGCGCGAAAAGCGTATCCAGGTTTTCCATGACCATAAAACGGCGGATGATGAGGGCGAAATCATCGACATATTCCGGCAGTGACATGGAGACCACAGTGATCGGCAAACCCTGAATCAGGTACTGGTGCGCGTTGTTCATCAGGTCGTGCAGGAGTTCGACCTGCATGGTGGTCAGTTCATGGCTGATAAACTGGGAGACAATGTCGAGTTTGGCTCCCATTCGAACCAGCCAGGCTGCTGCCTCCAAGTCTTCCGGGGTCGTGGTCAGGTGGGTGAGGGAGCCGGTGTCCTCATAGATGCCGAGGCAAAAGATGGTGGCTTCTTCCGGGCTCAGTTCGATATCTTCTTCACGAATCAGTTGGGTAAAGATGGTGGCGGTGGCGCCAACGTTTTTTACAACCTCCACATCTCCTCTGATGTCACCGGGACTTTCAGGGTGGTGATCGTAGAGATGGATTGCCGTGTTCGGGTTATCAATACATTTTTTGAAAACTCCGATTCGCTCAGATGCGCGGGTGTCGACAATGATAAGGGTTGTGATTTCGTCGAGTTCTATATCCCTGGCTTTCTGGAAGTCGTAGCGGTAGAGAAGGGTCTGGGATGTGAAATCACGCAGGTTCTTTTCCTGGGAGCCGGCAAAGGATAGTATTGCATCCGGGTAGAGTTTGTGGGCTGCGACCATGGATGCCAGTCCGTCAAAATCGGCGTTATGATGGGTCGTGATTACACGCATAAGAGACAAATGTTATCTGCTTCTTCTCGAAACGAATTAATAATTGAACCGGTTCAGGTGCTACTCCTTTTATGGCAATAGTCCATAACTGCGCCTGTTCTGCGAATGGTTTTCAAGAATAACCGGAGTTGTTTTTGAGTAGTATCCTTACTATGTCATAAATATTTATAAAATCATCCCCTTGGATGAAATTTTTTATGAATGCTCTTCAGCCTGTCCTGATCAATATGCGTATACACCTGGGTTGTGGCGATGTCGGAATGGCCCAGCATCATTTGTACTGAACGCAGGTCGGCACCATGGGAGAGCAAGTGGGTGGCGAAGGAATGGCGTAGCATATGAGGAGAAATTTTTTTGTCGATTCCTGCGGAAAGAGCCGTGTTTCTTAATATCTGCCAATATCTCAGCCGGGTCATACAGCTGCCGCGGTTGGTAATAAAGAGGTAGTTGCTTCTTCGTCCTTTTAATATCAGGGGTCTGGCAAGTTGCAGATATTCTTCAATCGACTCCTTGGCCCGGCTGCCAAACGGTACCAGCCTTTCCTTGTTTCCTTTGCCTATTACCCGGACAAAACCCGCAGAGAGGTTGCAAGCTGAAAGGGGTAATCCTACAAGTTCGGAGACCCGGAGTCCTGTAGAGTAGAGCAGGTAGAGCATGGCACTGTTCCTGCGGGAAATGGGTGTTGTCGTAGTTGGCGGGGCAAGCAGGGAGTTGACTTCATCTATGCTGAGAGCCTTGGGGAGGATCTGGCCACTTTTAGGCAGATCGACCAGAGCAAAAGGGTTCGATGATACCAGGTGTCGTCCGGCCAGAAAGGAGAAAAAGGAGCGCAGGGCGGAAACGCGTCGGGCGTTGGTGCGATTGGAAATGTTTTTATTCTTGCACTGCTCCAAAAAACGGTGAATATTTTTCAGATCGACAGCGGCAAGATTTCGTAAGCGCTGAGAAAGAAGAAAAGACAGAAAAAGCTCAATGTCAGCCGCATAGGCCTTCACGCTGTTTTCTGCAAGCCGCCGCTCGGAGATGAGATAGTGCAGAAAAAGATCCCGGCGGTGTGCGAAATGCTCGGGAAGCGGCGGCCCTGATTTTTTTGAAGAGCGTGTCACTCATCGAACCTCTTGGTAAGAGGCCCGCAGGAGAGGAATCAGCCAGCTCTTCTGAGGCGATTGAACTTGCGGAGCTTACGGCGTGCTTCAGCCTGCTTGCGACGCTTTTTCACACTCGGCTTCTCATAGTACTCGCGACGCTTCAGTTCTCTCTTGATGCCGTCAATCTGCAGCTTTTTTTTCAGTTGGCGAATTGCGTATTCGAGATCACCCCGAACTTCAACTTCGATCATCTGGGACTCCGTTAACAATTAAATTATTTGTATATTCAAGGCTCTGTACAGGTTTTTAACATGGTAGCCAAGAAATGTTAAAATATCACGACATGAACCTGACTTATATAAAAGGAAGGAGCGGCGTTGTCAATCCTTTTCTCAAAGAGCTTATATTTTTTCGACCGGAATTTTGACTGCTTTACCATGGAAAAACAGAAAATAAGCAACAATAACATGAAATGTGAGTATTCAAGAATCTGGATGCAGTTCAGAGAAACGAGATGTACAATATAAAGAGATGCGGGACGGCCCCACCTTGATTCATGATTCAATATAACAGGGAGAGAGAACATATGGCAGCAAAGAAACTCACAATTGCGTTGTTGGCAGGGGGAACTTCGGGTGAACGCGAGGTGTCCCTCAGTGGAGCGGCCGGAGTCGAAAAAGCCCTCGATCCTGAAAAGTTCGATGTACGTCGTTTTGATCCGGCAACTGATTTGGCTCAACTTGTCGATGCTGCAGCGGAGATTGATTTTGCCTTTATTCTTTTGCATGGCTTGCAGGGCGAGGATGGGACAGTCCAGGGCCTGCTTGACCTTCTTCATGTACCTTATCAAGGGTCCGGGGTCCTTGGCAGTGCCATTGCCATGGACAAAGATCTGGCAAAGGAGTTGTATAGACTCAACAGCCTGCCTGTTGCCGAGTGGGAGATCATCACCCCAAACAATGTGGATGATGCCTCTAAGATTACCTCTCGTCTCGGTTTGCCTCTGGTGGTGAAACCGGTCCGTGAGGGGTCCAGTCTCGGTATGACCATTGCTTATTCGGAAAAAGAGGTGGAGGCCGGTATCGAAATGGCCTTGATGCATGGTCAGGAGGTAATGGTCGAGCAGTATATCCAGGGTCGGGAATTAACGGTGGGTGTGATCGGTAATGATTCGCTGACGCCGCTCCCCCTTATAGAGATTGTACCTGGTGAGGAGTTTACGTTTTTTGACTACAAGGCTAAGTATGAGCCGGGGGCCAGCGAGGAAATCTGTCCCGCACCGGTCAGTGACGAGGTGAGGAAAAAAGCACAGGATTACGCAGTGCGGGCGCACAAGGCACTTCGTCTCCGAGGCTACTCGCGGACGGATATGATGATGGACCGTGACGAAAACCTCTTTTTACTGGAGACAAACACCATACCCGGTATGACGCCGACGTCCCTGTTGCCGCAGGCGGCTGCGGAGCATGGTCTGCCATTCCCGGTTTTCCTGGAAAAGCTGATTGAACTGGGGATGGAAAAATAACGATCACCGCCAGTGTCAGGAGGATGCTGTTAACCCTGTTGTCCGGTGACTACCCGATCCGGGGCGTTAAAGATGTTGAGCCGCTCCGGGCGTGCGTACGCCGCAAGTGTTGCACCTGAACGCCTGGCAATGGCGTACCCGAGAGATGATGGAGCCGTTCGCGACATAATGATCGGGATTCCCAGCCGGGCACATTTCAGGACCATATCCGAGGTGAGGCGCCCGGTG
This sequence comes from Desulfopila sp. IMCC35008, assembly GCF_010646885.2. Classification (GTDB taxonomy): domain Bacteria; phylum Desulfobacterota; class Desulfobulbia; order Desulfobulbales; family Desulfocapsaceae; genus Desulfopila. The sequence goes on from NZ_CP050700.1 coordinate 379,810, forward strand.
GTGTAAATAGCTCCGCCGGGTGTGGCCTTACCAAGCAGAATGGCACCCAGTACCTTGTCTACAGCATTGTGGCGGCCCACATCCTCGTAATACATTTTCAGGCTGTTGTCTTGCCAGAACCCGCAACCATGTACACAGTGGGTGTCATGTCCCAGTGTGGAGTAATGAAGAGACTGTCGGATAAAGGAGCTGATCTCTTCAAAGGTGATGGTTGTCTCTTCAAGCGGGTCGAAGGCATCATCGAACATTTCCTTGGCTATCTTGCCGGTTCCACCACAACCGGAGGTGATGATGACCTCTTTGGGCTCTGTGTACTCCACATCCGCGTAGACTGCGATCCGCCCCTCAGGGCACACGTAGACCTCTTTTACTTCATCGGCATTTCTGATATACCCCTGGCCGAACAGGAATCCCACCCCGAATTCTTCCAATCCGATAGGCAGTACCATTGATGAACCAATGGTTTCATCGTTTAAGGTGATGGTGTAGGGCGTTTCGATGGCAAGCTGTTCATGCTGCTCACGACGACCCTGAGGGGTTATAATTGTGGTAGGCCGGGTGATGGTCAGGGCTGTGGATTGAGGTTGTTGGTCTGGCATGTGCGGTCTGGATTCCTTGTTGATGGTGGACGACATTTCTTCAAAAAAGAATACACAGTATACCAGTGGTCCAGGATTTCAATACCAAAAGCGAACCTTAGCAGTACTAAGGGGGCCCTGCAGGAAAAGAGCGATTGTATATTTTGGCGGGCGGCCTGTCTTGAATAACTTGCATTCCCTGCATAATTTCACTACCTTTGTTTTTCTGATCGAAGGTTACCGGCTAAGGGATGCCGGGGTGTCATCGGTTTTATTTACCACGGGGTGTCCCATGAGAAGCGGTCGACTGGTTCTATATCTATTCCTTATTTTCTGCCTGCACTTACCAGCTGAACTGCTGGCTGGAGCAAACATTATCAATCAACCGATTGTGCTTGGCCAATCCTGTGCCCTGACCGGACCTGCAAAAAATCTTGGTATAGAATTCCGCGGTGGTATGCTTGCGGCTATATCCAAGGTAAATGATGAGGGAGGGATCCATGGCAGGGAGATCAGGCTTATAACTGAGGACGACGGCTACGAGCCGGATCGTGCTATCCGTAATACCTACAAGCTTATCAAGGAAGATCGGGTGTTCATGCTTGCCGGTCAGGTAGGAACCCCTACTGCCAAGGCTGTTATTCCGCTCACGGAGAGCAGCAAGGTTCCATTTTTTGCCCCCTTTACCGGTGCTGAACTTCTCCGGAGCCCTTTCAGAAAATATGTTATCAATCTGCGGGCCAGTTATTCCCAGGAGATGGAGCACCTGGCCAAGTACCTCATAGAGAAGAAAAAATTAAAGCGTATCGCCTGTTTTTACCAGAACGACAGTTACGGCTTTGATGGGCTGCGTGGTATTGAAGAGGCCTTAAAGAGACGGGGCATGGAGCTGGTTTCCAAGGGGAGTTACGAACGTAATACGGTGGCGGTCATGGGTGGCTTGCAGGAGATCTTCCAGTCGGAGCCGGAGGCCGTGGTGCTGGTGGGTGCCTATTCTGCCTGTGCAGAATTTATCAAGTTAAGTAAAAACATGGGAGGCAGCGACCTGATCTTCTGCAATATCTCCTTTGTGGGTACAGAAAGCCTGCGGGATGCTTTAGGCGGGTATGGTGCCAATGTTATTATTTCTCAGGTCGTACCGTTACCCACCGATACCAATATTCCGCTTATTCGGGAGTACCAGCGGGCGATGGGGGCCTATCAGCATGACGTCCCGTTAAGTTTTACTTCGCTGGAGGGGTATATCGGTGGCAAACTGTTCGCCTCAATAGCGAGGGCTGTTCCCGGTGTGCTCAGCAGGGATGCGTTTATTGAGGCAATGCAGCAGGTTGGAAGGTTTGATCTTGGCGGTGTGGTGCTGCAGTTCGGGCCAAACGATCACCAGGGGATGGATGTGATTCACCTGACGAGAATTTATCCGGAGATTAAGGAACTGTATGACTGATCGATCGACTCCGGAAGAGGCAGCAGGTCAAAAAGGCTATCAAGTGCGTGGCCGGAAGGTGGGGAAACGGAAGGTCAGCCTCTCTTCGGCCCCTTTCTACGCCTCAATCCTGGTCATATTCGGGTTGACCCTTTTTGTTGGTATTTTCTGGATGGTAAACGAATACCAAGCCTATCAGGAATCCATCGAAAATATCCGCTCGAATTATAATGCCCGGTATAAAGAACGGGTAAAAGAAGAATATGACAAGGTGGTAAGCTTTGTCGAATATAAAAGATCCCAGACCGATCAGCATATCGAGGATGAGATCCGTGATAAGGTGCAGACCGCCTATACGGTAGCGTCCCACATGTATTCCATGTACAAGGACGAAAAGACCATCGAGGAGCTGGAATCAATGGTTGCAGAAATTCTGCGGCCTATCCGCTGGAACAATGGGCGTGGTTATTATTTTGCCGGTTCCATGGCGGATGGTACCATCGATCTTTTTGCTGATGAACCATGGTTTGAAGGAAAAGACAGGCGGGCCGTCAAGGAAATCCACACCACCGATGTCCTGGGTGATATAATTTATATGGTCCGGGAGAAAGGGGCGGGGATATACCACTATGACCTGAAGAAGCCGCAATTTGTCAAGAAGGTGTACCCGAAGGTTGCCTTTGTGAAATATTTTGAGCCGTTCGATTGGTTTATTGGTGCCGGTATTTATACAGAAGAACTGGAAAAACAACTGAAGAACGAAATTCTTTCCCGTATCCAGTCCATGTATTTTGGCAAGGATGGGGAGGTGTTTGGCTTTCGTGACGACGGTACGATCATCTGTAATCGCGACGTTTTGTTAATTGGTCGTTCGGTAATGAACTTAATGGATGACAACAATGCACCGTATGGCAGGGAGATGCTGGAGACAGCAATGTTTTCAATACCTGGTGGATTTATTCGTTATGCTGTTCGACCGGAACATGAGGAAAACGGCAATCAGCGTTTGAGTTACGTGCAGCAGTATCGTGACTGGGGATGGGTTTTCGGGACCTCTATGTCCATGGCGGAAATGGAAAGGGCTATTGCCTTTGAGACCCAATCCTATCGGGATATTGCTTTTAAAAATGTTTTTATTTTCATCGCCTTGTTTATCGTGGCGGTGTCCCTGTTGTTGTTCATTTCCTATTTTTATTCATTGAAGATTAAAGAGGGAATTAACCTGTTTACCGATTTTTTCAGGCAGGCCACCGATTCTAATGTGCAGATAGGGGATATGGATCTTGCCTTTGCTGAATTTGAGGATTTGCGCAGGCTGGCCAACCGGATGGTCGATGATCGCATCCAGAAGGAAATTCTGCTCCGGCGTGATGAGGTTCGTCTGGATACCCTGCTCCATCTCGGCATGATGGATAAACAGACGCTGCAGGATAAGTATAATTTTGTGCTTCAGCGGGTAGTACAGATCACACGCTCGGCCCAAGGCTATCTGGCTCTTGTCAACACGACCCAGACCCATGTCTCGATCTGCTCCCTGGTGATCGAGGATAATGAACAGGCTGACTATGTCTGTAATCCTCCTGAGGTATCACGAAAAATTTCAGAGGCCGGATTTATCGGCGCTGCTGTCATTAATCGCTCTGAGGTTATCTGCAATGCTTATAGGGGTGAAGAGAGTTACCCATATAAAGGCAAGGTTTCACACCATTTCGACGTGCCTGTTCTCGACGATGGGAAGATTGTTATGGTTGTCGGTGTCTGTAATAATGGTGACGAGTACGATAATTCAGATGTGCGGCAGGTGAAAATGCTGGCGGAAGGCATGTGGCTCCACGTGCTGAAAACCTGCGCCGAAAAAGAGATGGCGCGCCTGGAGCGACAGATTATCGCGGTGAGCGAGGAAGAACGCTCAAATATCGGGCGGGACCTGCACGATAATCTCGGTTCCCATTTAACCGGCGTCGAATTGCTCAGCAAGGTGCTCCAACAGAAACTGGAACAGGACGACCCGGATAAAGCGCAGCAATTGGCGACCATTCGTGATCTGATCCGGGATGCCATTGAAAAAACCCGCAGGCTGGCCCAGGGACTCTACCCTGCCCATGTGATCGAGCATGGTTTGGAAGCGGCTATTGAAGAGCTGGTGAACGAGGCTGAAAACCTATTCCGTGTCCAGTGTACGTACTCATTTGAAGGGGATCGGGAGTGGGTCGATAATGCAGTTGCCACCCATGTGTATTATATTACTCGTGAGGCGGTCTTCAATGCTGCACGGCATGGCCGTCCGGACAATATAGGGATCTTCATGCGCACCGACCCGCGTAACTTTGCAGTGCGGATTGTTGATGACGGCAGCGGCTTTGATGACAATACCATCCGCAAGGGGCTAGGTTGCCACACTATGCAGTACCGGGCCAAGGCGATCGGAGCGGATCTGACCATCAGTTCTGAAATCAATGGCGGAACCATTGTTTCCATATCCGGAGAGGTACACACCTGATGTCGAAAATTTTGATTGTTGATGACCACCCGATCTTTACCATGGGCATGTCGGAACTGGTGAACCAGGAAACGGATTTCACCGTCTGTGCGGTGGCCGAGGATATCGCCGGGGCACGTGAGGCACTCAGGACGTATCTGCCTGATATGGCGATCATTGATATAACCCTGGCTAGGGATAATGGCCTCGATCTGGTGAAGGAAATAGCTTCCGGATCCCGGCCAATCCCGGTGCTTGTTCTCTCTATGCATGATGAGGCGGTCTGGGCGGAACGGGCTTTGCGGGCAGGGGCCAAAGGCTACATCATGAAAAAAGAGGCGTCGGAATCGGTAATCACCGCGCTAAGAGATATAGCCAGGGGCAAGATCCATGTAAGCGGTAACATGATGTCGCTCCTGCTTGGCAAACTTCATATGAACTCCGCATCGTCCCAGGGGGCGCCAACCGAGGAAATCCTGACCGACCGGGAGCTTGAAGTATTCCGCCAGATCGGTGCGGGCCTTTCAACACGTGAGATAGCCTCCCGCATGAATCTTGGGGTGAAAACCATCGGCACGTATCGTGACAGGATTAAACAGAAACTCTGCATCAAGACGGCGGCCGAACTAACCCGTCGTGCCGTTCTCTGGACGGAAAAATCGTCCAGCGGCAATATCAACCCTACCGATGTAGGTTAATCACCTACAAAAAACTCCATAGAGTCCTTACCTAAGAAAAGGGACTGACCTGATTTATAGTTCCATCGAACTCTTCTATACTGCCACCAATTCATAAAGGTTTTATGGATTGATCTGTGCCCTGTGACGGTACGGGTTCCGGATTATGCGACCGGGATTTCCTGCTTTTCGTTGGTGTTACCCGGGAACAAGAAAATATGCTGTACTTATGTACAGCTACAAAGAGTCTATGGTTGCGCAATATATGAGTGGAAAGTTTTCAGCCTGTCTTCTTATCCAGAGTAGTGATGGTACCCCTGAGTTTTCCGAAAAGGACTTAAATCTTCAACCTGGGCGACGCATGATAACCGGTGAGGAGGATGTACTGCTTGCCGGAGGTTTTTCTACACTTTTCCCGGAAACCGGGTTTCCACTGTCTCCCACACTTCAGTTAAATAAGGATTTTGGCGACTTAAGCCATGATGAACTGGAGCAGGTTGCCCTGGCAGAATTGGAGCGAGTCAACACTGCGACGTACAGAAGTTATCTGGTGGAGCCGGATAACAGGCTCTGTGTCATCGGCAATGACAGTGAAAAACTCGAAAGTTTTGTTGATGATTTCGGAGGAGTACTGGAAATAGAGCCGATCCTCTTGAAAGGGAGCCACCCGGAAATCGTGACGGCAGTTGAGTTGGAGGTAAGCCACCTAAATGCAGAATACCAGGTCCGTTTGTCCGTTCAAAGCCCGATTAATATAGAGCGCTGTACCTATTGTGGTGATTGTGGTTCTGCCTGTCCGGAAGATTGTCTCGATGAACAGTTACATATTAATTACTCAGTCTGTACATCCTGCAAGGAGTGTGAAAAGGCCTGCGTGCATGATGCCATTGACATTCACGGTGTCGAAGAACGTGTGCTGAAAGTTCCCGCCCTGCTCCTTATGGATGGTGTGAAGCTGAACTTTGAAGGCGACAAGAGCAGCATGTATACGGAGGATGGGATTCGTGATTTCCTGTCCAACCAGTTCTCTTACCAGGTCGATGAGGTTATCACCTGTTCTGAAAGTATCTGTCAGTATAGCGCAAAACTCGGTCACGGCTGCAGTTCCTGTACCGACGTTTGTAAATATGGTGCTATTAGCCGGGACAACAACGGGATAAAGATCGACCCGGTCAAATGTGAGGAGTGCGGGGGGTGTATCGGCGCTTGCCCTACGGGTGCTATTCAATACGAAAGATTCAGTGACGGAGCCTTCATTTCCTATCTCCAATCCCTGGACATAAAACCCGGAACGACTTTGGTGATGGGCAGTGAGGCCATGCTGCATAAGCTCTGGTGGAGAAACAGCACTGCTAAAGCTGAGAACACTTTTTTCCTCGAATATAACCGGGTCAGCGGTCTTTCATTTTTTCACCTGCTGTATCTTTTCGCTCGTGGATTTGGTCGGGTCATCTTGTTAACACAAGAGGGTGAAACGGAATCTGATGAAAGTCTGCGCCGCCAGACAGCCATGGCTGCTTCCCTGCTGAACACCTACTTTGAGGTCGAAAACCGGATTGTTGTAGCCTCCCCAAGGGAGTTCATCATCCAGATGAACAATCATGAGGAGCCTCTGCTCCCTGATGCGATCAAACTGGATGATACGGCAAACAGGAGGCAGAACCTGGCACATCTCCTGGAAATCTTCTCTGCCAGAACCGGGCGTCAGGCAAGAATAAAAGAAAACCGGAGTCTGCCTTTTGCAACAATCAGTTGCGATGGTGATAAGTGCACCCAGTGTTACGCCTGTCTCAACGACTGTCGTATTGAAGCCTTACATACAGACGAAGAAAAACTCTCCCTGCGTTATAACTCCAGTCTTTGTGTTGGTTGTGCCATCTGTGTCCGTGTCTGTCCTGAAAATGCCCTGAAGATTATTTCAGGTGCCACCATTGATAAACAATTTTTTGATGATGTGACCATGGCAGAGGCGGAGCCGATGCGCTGCAAGGAGTGCGGCAAGGTGTTTGGAACCAGGAAGAGTTACCAGCGGGTTATGGAGATACTCTCCAAAAAGGAGAGTGTTGATACCTCTCACTTTGAATATTGCGACACCTGTCGGGTCGTTAAACTTTTTGAAGATGCATAATTATGAATGAAACATATGACAGAGAGTTAATCCTGGTCCGGCTTCGGCTGGTTGACCTTATCAAGTCCTTTTTCCAGTCGCAGCCGGATGCTGAAAAAATGAGCCGCTGGCGGGGCATGTTCTCTGCCCTCTCAAAAGAACAGATTAACCCGTTGTTTGATACGGCTGTTCGGGAGTTTTCAGCACTGCTCAAGCAGAAGAACCTGGCTGACCTTGAAAAGGAATACTATGACCTGTTTATCGACCCATTCAGTGAGTGCCAGGTAAACACCATGGCCTCCTGGTATCTCGATGGGCGCAGTTTTGGCCAGACCCTTGTCTCCCTGCGAGGATTTCTGGGGGAGGCCGGCCTTGAACGGATGGAGGGGGTTGTGGACTCTGAAGATTCTCTGGTCATGATGCTTGATATCTTTGCCAGCCTTATCGAGGAGGAGAAGAAGACCGACAGCGATGCGTCCCGGAACTTCCAGGTACGGTTGCTCACCGAGTATCTGGAGCCGTTCAGCAAGATGTTCAGTGAAGCGGTGGAGAAAAACGAGACGGCGGAATTTTACATAACCTGTTGCAAATTGTTACGCGGTTACCTGGACCTGGAGAAGGGCCTGGTGACTGTTTCATAAATTGTTAAACATCCCTGTTTTACAGGAAGACAGGGGGAATCATCAACCAATCCTGAAAGTGCCGAGTCGGAGGAGAACGGTTTTCGGACGGCACGCATAACTAGGAGGGAAAAATGGAGCAGGAAAAGGACAAGAGACGTTCATTCCTCAAGCACATCCTGGCTGGAAGTGTGGTGGTGGCTGGTGCTGCCGCGGCAGTAAAACCGGCACAGGCGAGAGAGGGGAAAATGCCGAAAGGCGCGGATGACATCCTTTACTACGAGAGTGAAGATTTCAAGAAGTATTACAAGTCGCTGAAATCGTAGTGATGAGTGTGGAATTTGTTGCAGTCAAACCATGTGGAAGACTGCATTCACGGGTATTACTCAATAAGGAGAACGAGAAATGGCCAGAAGTAAGATAAGGAAATCCTCTGCCGGCAGCCTGGTCTCTGCCGGTCGCAGGATGACCCTGAATCCAAAGGTTGCCCGTAGATCTTTTTTAAAGATCTCAGCGGCAACAGCTGCCCTGACTGGTGCGGCGATGACCACGAAACTGACTGGTAAAGCCAATGCGGCTTCCGGTAAGACTGGTCCCTACAGCGGTTCTGAAACTGTACGAACCATTTGCACCTACTGTTCCGTCGGCTGTGGTATCGAGGCTGAGGTACACAACGGTGTATGGGTACGTCAGGAGATCGCTTCAGATCATCCTGTATCAAGGGGTGCACACTGTTGTAAGGGCGCCGGTGCCATCGATATGGTAACGAGCCCAAAACGATTGAAGAACCCGATGAAAAAGGTCAACGGTAAGTGGACCAATATCACCTGGGATCAGGCAATTGGCGAAATCGGTGACAAGCTGCTCAAGATCCGCGAAGCGGATGGTCCCGATGCCCTCCATTTTAATGGTAGTGCCAAGGTCTCAACTGAGATGGCCTACCTGCACAGGAAGTTTGCTGCATTCTGGGGGACGAATAACGTCGACCACCAGGCCCGTATCTGACACTCCGCAACGGTGGCAGGTGTCGCCAATACTTGGGGTTACGGAGCAATGACAAACAGCCTGAACGATATGAGACATGCAAAGAGTTTCATATTCATCGGCTCAAATCCAACAGAAGCACATCCGGTTTCCATGCAGCATATCCTGCATGCGAAGGAAAAGAATAACGCACCGATCATCGTGGTTGATCCCCGCCGGACAAAACTCGCTGCAAAAGGTACCGAATATTGCCGCATTCGTCCGGGTACCGATGCCGCGTTCATGCTCGGCCTGATCAATGTTGTGATCTCGAATGGCTGGGAAGATAAGGAATTTATTCGAACCCGTGTTGCAGGTTACGAGGAATTAAAAGAAGTCGTTAAGAGCTACACGCCTGAAGAGGTAGAGGATATCACCGGTATTCCTGCAGAGCAGACGGTACGTGTGGCAAAGACCATGGCCGAGAATCGCCCCACCAGTCTTACCTGGTGTATGGGTGGTACCCAGCATTCAATCGGTTCGTCCATAACCCGTTCCTTCTGTCTGCTGCAGCTGGTACTTGGTAACATGGGTAAATCCGGTGGTGGTACCAACATCTTCCGTGGCCATGACAATGTCCAGGGATCCACCGATATGTGTATCCTCTCTCACAGTCTGCCTGGTTACTACGGTTTGAGCGAGGGAGCGTGGAAGCATTGGTGCCGTGTCTGGGATGTGGACTTCGATTATATCGTTTCCCGTTTCAAGGACCAGAGCTGGATGCACAAGCCAGGTTTCACCTTGTCACGCTGGTATGACGGTGTCCTGAATGATGGTGACAAGATTCATCAGGATACGCCAATCAAAGCCATGATCCAGTGGGGTTGCGGTGCAAACTCCAACTCACAGTACCATCGGGTAAAAAAGGCTTATGACAAGCTTGATCTGCTGGTGGTTGTCGATTGTTTTCCGACAATGGCCGCTGCTGCCTGTGATACCGACAATATCTATCTGTTACCGAGTTCCAGCCAGTACGAGACCTCGGGCAGTGTGACCTCAACCTCCCGTCAGATCCAGTGGCGACATAAGGTTGTTGATCCGGTACATAACAGCCGTGACGATTATCAGGTCATGGAGTTGCTTGTTAAAAAACTCGGTTTTGCCGATCAGTTCTACAAGCGTATCAAGCAAAATCCTGAAGATATCACCCGTGAACTCGGTTCCGGCTGTCTGACAATCGGTTACAATGGTCAGACCCCAGAGCGTATCAAGAAGCATGTTGAAAACTGGCATACTTTTGATATTGATACGCTGCAGGCTAAAGGCGGTGCCTGTGACGGTGAATACTTCGGTATGCCTTGGCCTTGTTGGACCGACGAACATCCGGGTACCCCGATTCTTTACGATATTTCCAAGCCGGTTGCTGAAGGTGGGCTGCCGTTCAGGAACCGGTTCGGTCTCGAAAAAACCTACGACTCCAGTGGTCGTAAAGAAGACCAGCTTGCTGCCAAGGGCGTTTGTAACCCAGGTAGTGAGGTCGATGGCGGTTATCCTGAGTTCAAGGAGGTTGTTCCGGGAACCAACTGGAAAACCGATCTCTCCCAGAAAACCCTTAAAGATGCCATTGCCCGTGGTATGGCCCCGTTTGGAAATGCCCGTGCACGCTGTGTTGTATGGAACTTTCCGGATCAGGTGCCCATCCATCGTGAGCCGTTGCATTCCCCGCGTCCCGATCTGATCAAGCGCTATCCGACCTATAAGGATAAGACAAATCACTATCGCATCGATACCCGGTTCGAGAGTGAGCAGAATCCGGATCTGGTCAAGGAATTCCCATACGTTGTTACCACCGGTCGAATGGTCGAGCATATGGGTGCCGGCGCGGAGACCCGATCCAATCAGTATCTGGCCGAACTTCAGCCGGAGATGTATGCGGAAATCAACCCGAGTCTTGCCAATGATCTCGGAATTCGGGATGGTGCGATGATGTATGTCGAGTCACCTGAAGGCGGAAAGATCAAAGTCAAGGCGTACCATACGGAACGGGTGGATAAGAAGACCATATTCCTGCCGTACCACTTTGCTGGTATCCTGATGGGTGAAAACCTCATAGACAGGTATCCTGAAGGACACGCACCGTTTGTTGTTGGTGAGTCGGGCAACGTGGTTACTAACTATGGCTATGATATTATCACACAGATCCAGGCCACCAAGGACGGTCTGTGTAAAGTCACCAAGGCCTGATTGGGAGGAATGACATGGCAAGAGTAAAATTCTTATGCGATACAGAACGCTGTATCGACTGTAGTGGGTGTGTTGTCGCCTGTAAAGAAGGGAATCATATCCCGGTAGGTGTTAACCGCCGCCGTGTGATCACCCTCGATTCGGGCAAGCCCGGGGAGAAGTCAATATCCGTTTCCTGTATGCACTGTGCCGATGCGCCGTGTATCGCAGTGTGTCCCGTTGATGCAATTTATCAGCGTGATGACGGTATTGTACTGGTCAGCAAGAAAACCTGTATCGGTTGCGGTTACTGTTTCATGGCCTGTCCGTTCGGTGCTCCGCAGTTTCCGAAAGGGAACGTATTCGGGGCACGCGGTGCCATGGATAAGTGTACCTTTTGTGCCGGTGGTCCAGAAGAGACTTTCTCTGCTGAGGAGAAACATCTTTATGGGCAAAACCGAATTGCCGAGGGCAAGGTGCCGCTCTGCTCCGGAATGTGTGCCACCAAGGCGCTGCTTGCCGGTGATGCAGACGTGGTTGCCGATGTATACCGTGAGCGTGTTTTCCAGCGTGGTTCAGGTGTGAATGCCTGGGGCTGGGATAAGGCCTATAAGAAAAAGTAGCTCCTGGAACAGGGGAGAAGTTACTTAATCACTGCCCGTTCTCCGAGGTGGGGGGCGGGCGGTCAATTTACCTTGTGAAAGGAGCAGACCATGCAGAGACGTATCGCGTCATTATTTCTGCTCGGTATTGTGATAGCAGCGGGTGTGACAGGAAGTGCAATGGCCATGGACGGTTTCATGGTGACGTCATCCGCCGATTATTATAAAGAGTTGATTACAACGGTGACCGGAGACTGGCAGCAGTATGGAGAACTTTTTACGGTTCTCCAGGGACAGTGGTTCTGGAAGATTTTCCTGGTGGTGATTACGGCAGTGCCTGCAGTTTTTCTGGTGCACTACCTGATCATTGGTGCCAAGCATTTTGATCATGACGGCGAGCAGATATATTTCTTTTCGCTCTATAACCGTATTGTTCATTTTGTAGCGGCGGTATCCTTTTCCCTCCTGGTTATTACCGGTCTGCTGATAATCTTCGGCGCGTTTTTCGGTGGTGGAACCTTGATCCGTACCGCACGGTATGTGCATCTATGCTCAGCCATCGTTTTTGTGGTTCCGGGTTTTCTGATGCTGCTGATGTGGTTCGTGAAGATGCTGCCTCAATTGCACGATATTCACTGGATGTTTATCCTCGGTGGATATCTGAGCAAGAAGAAAAAACCGGTACCCGCTGATAAATTTAATGCCGGGCAGAAAATGTATTTTTGGTTCGCCACTGTCGGTGGCGGTGTTATGGCTTATACGGGGTATGTGATCTGGGGATTCGGAGCCGATCTCGATACGGTGAGAATCTACACCATGATTCATAATATTTTAGGTGTCGGCATTGTCGCCTTCTACCTGACCCATTGCTACATGTCGGTCTTTGCCATTGCAGGATCACTTGAGAGCATAAAAACGGGGTATAAACCAAAAGATGAGGTGGATATATTGCACAGTCGTTATAAATATTAATGATGACCGAGTATCCTCTTGTTTTAGTAAGTAAAAGCATGTTTCCATACAGGAAACATGCTTTTTTTTTGGTAAATCAGTAGATTTGGCTGGTAAGAAAATCGGTCACCTGTGCGGCTTCCTTCAGTCTACGACTCTGCTTTAAGACGACAGATGCTATTTGTTACTTAATGCAAGCCCTGCACCTGCACCGATGAATGTCACACCGATAGCTTTTTTAATCTTCGTGTGGATGTGGGCCTGAGAAAAGAGGATAACGATTTTTTGACCGCATATTGCATAGATCATGAAACAGATAAAGGCTATCAAGGAGCAGATGCCCAGCAGGGTGATGCATTGGTTCAGGTAGGCGGATTGTGGATTAATAAACTGTGGGAATATAGCAGTAAAGAAAACGATAGCTTTGGGATTGCCTGCAGTGACAATAGCTGCCTGCATGAACATCCGGCGGAGTGAACAGGTCTGCCTGTTGGCTTTTTCCTTGATTGAAAATGAGTCGGTGGAGAGAAAAAAGGTTATACCGATATATACCAGATAGCAAGCACCGGCCCATTTAATAATTTGAAAGACTGTTTCGGAAGCAATCAATATGGTTCCCAGGCCGGCAATAGATACGGATGCCTGCACCAGCGTGACGGTCACATTGCCAAGGGCGGAGGCGATTGTTTTCCTGGCACCGTACTGCATGCCGTGGGTCAGGGCAAGCAGCATACTTGGACCGGGGATAATAGATGCGACAAAAACAGTAATTGAGTAAATGAGGATGAAGTGAAGTGACATGAATGTATCCGGGGTTAGAGATCAATTGAGGTCTTGAAAACGGTAACGGCTTCTCCTGCAATTTTCACAAGTTTTGTCTTGTGGTTTTCTATTTCGACTAAGACTTCTACAGTACCCTCCCGGCCGATGGCTTCCCCTTGTTTTCCGTGAAAGGAAAAAGTGTCGACATGAGTATCAACGAGATTGTTGTGTACGAGATACCCACCTAACGGGCCATTGGCATTGCCGGTTACCGGGTCTTCATTGATACCTATTGCGGGTGCAAACATCCGACCGAAACTAAAAGTGCCAGGGACGTTCGAATCAAGAGTAAAGACAAAAAAGCCATTGCACTGTATGCGGTTGCTCAGTTGTGCAAGCTGGGTCATGTCAGGTGTCAGGCGGTTAAGTGTTTCTCTGCTCTTTATACAAATCATTACTTTAGAGTGACCGGTTGAGGCGATCTGTATGGGGCATTCGGGCGTAAGATCGTCTGGGTAGAGTCCTAGATATTGTAACATATCCTCAGTGACTTCAGGTGATAAAGGAGCCGAAATCTGAAATGGTCCCTGAGTCATCCATACCTTAATTTCATCACCTTGCCGTTGAATTTCAAAGGGCAATACTCCAACTCCGGTTTTCATTTGTACTGTATATGAGTCAAGGCTCTCTTCAACTGTTTTTGCATACATTGCTGCAATGGTGGCATGCCCACAGATGGGTACCTCAACACTGGGCGTAAAATAGCGGATTACTCCGTCACAGTCCGATCCGTCCGGCATAAAGAGAAAGGCTGTTTCAGAATTGTTGAGTTCTCTTGCAATTGTCTGCATCTGGCTGTCTGATAAACCATCGCTGTTGACAACAACACCGGCGGGGTTGCCCTTGAACCTTCTTTTTGTGAAAGCATCAATCTGGTAAAGTATGTACTTTTTCATTGAGTTTTGTAGTAACAAGTCCTGATGTTATACGGGCGGTTTGTTTTTTCTTTTGTATAATGTTCGAAAAGTTACAATTACGACAATAAGCGCCAGCAGTGCTGAAAACAGAAAAGACGTCTTCATGTCGTGCAGTCCTGTAGCAAATTCTTCAGTTCCCCGCAGATATTCAATGTTGTCGATGGTTATCGACGTCCAGGAGCCCAGGGTCAAGAGTATGTAAAGGTCTGTAAGTAAGGCCCCAGCAGCGGCAAGAGCTAAAAAAATCAAGACCCATGTTGGTATATGTAAAAGAGCCCTTAATGTTGTAAGCAGTTGTTTTATGGTCATTATAAAATGTATCAGGTCATGCTAATACGCTGAAAAAGACAATGGTACATCATATGATTAAAGTGTGCAAAAAATTACGGGTTTAAAGTGGAAGCAAGGTGTAGCAGTGTCGAACCATCTGGCTTCATAAAGTGAGTGTGCACGCATCCCGTGAAACGTGGTGCGGTGAAAAGTAATACTTTCATAAAAACTATGAAGGAACCGATAGACATAAGGTTGGAAAACGATAGTGACCAAGTGAGAAATTGAAAAAACAATTTCATTGAATAGTTACTTTCACACACTATACTTTTATAGTAAAATAACTCAATTTATAGTGTCTTCAGAGGTGACACCACAAGCAAGCAACAGGTTTGCACTCTGCCCCCAACCACCTTTAAAAGGAGTATGTTGTATGGTTACTGCATTTCGAGATATGAAGTTTACAACAATGATGTTCGTTGTTATCTCAATCATTTCAATTGCAACAATAACAGTTTTGTCAGTTGCTTCGACCAGGTCCTCTATCGAAGGTCTCTTCGATCAGGGTGAATTGGCGCTGGAGACAATCCATGAGTCAATGATGAATGCTTTAGCGGCTCTTGACAATGATATCAGAAATAAATTGAAGAGTGACCTGAACTATTTCGATTTTTTGATGAACTCAGGTTCGGCGCTTTACCTTGATTCGGGCACTGTTGATATAGGTGGCTTCAAAATGCCAGTGATGAAGAAAGGTTCGCAAGAGGTTCATTTAGACAATAATTTTGTTGATGGAATAACCAAAGAGACAGGTGCTAAAGCGACTATCTTTCAGTTGCATGACAATAAGCTTATTCGTATTTCGACATCTGTTGTTAAGCAGGATGGTAAACGTGCTGTAGGAACATTTATAGATAGCTCAAGTCCTGTCTATCAGAAGATTATGTCAGGAGGTACGTTTTTAGGGAAGGCTTTCGTGGTAGATGATTGGTACCTGACGGCTTACTCACCACTTTATAACAACGAAGAGGAGATAATTGGTGCACTCTTTGTCGGAAATTTGATGTTGAACAAAGAGGTGCGTGACCTTGTAACCAATACCAAGATGGGTCCGGGGTACTTTTATGTCTATGGCAGTAAAGGTGAGTTTCTGATTCATCCTTCGCTTGGTCCTGATACTTCTATATACAAATTGCCTGGAATTGGACCGATATTTGAAAATCTTAAAGAAGATGGATTTGTAACATATGTCTGGAAAGGTGAAGAAAAAATAGCTCATGTTGGGCGTTTTGATTCCTGGGACGTATTCGTTGGTATAGGCATGAATAAGATAGACATTATCAGTGGGTTAGATAAAAAATTAATTCAACAGGCCGCTATCATTGGCCTCGTTATGTTGTTGGTTGGTTTTGGCCTCAATTTTCTGCTCATTAGGGTGGTAAATAACAGGGTGAAGACGATTTCCGATGTTGCAGCAGAAGTTGGGGCTGGTGATTATAGGGTTAAGTTTAATGTCAAATCGAAAGACGCCCTTGGTTCCCTGTCGGATTCATTGAATGAAATGGTGGGAAGCTCAAACAGTGTATTGACAGAAATTAATCAATCGTCGGAGTCGCTTGCTGCTTCAGCAACTGAGCTTGCTTCAATCGCGGAACAACTCGTTGAGAATGCAGACCAGACAACTGCAGTTGCAGATCAATCTGCAGCTAAAGCTGATGAAGTGTCCGGCAATATGGACTCTGTTGCTGCCGCCTCCGAGCAATCCACTACAAACCTGAATATGATTGCAGCTGCCACCGAGGAGATGGGTAATACTATAAAGGAAATCGCTGAAAATAGTGCCCGAGCCAGCGAAACGACAGCTACCGCTGTAACGACCACCGAACGGTCACAGAAAGGTGTTGAAGCATTAGGCGTGGCTGCTGATTCTATTGGCAAGGTTACGGACACTATTACCGAAATTTCTGAACAGACTAACCTTTTGGCGCTGAATGCAACGATTGAGGCTGCACGAGCCGGGGATGCCGGCAAGGGATTTGCTGTTGTAGCGAATGAGATCAAAGAACTTGCGCGTGAGACTGCGAATGCTACTGGCAGCATCCGCGAGGCAATCAGTGATATTCAGAATCAAACCAAAATGACGGTTGAGGATATCAGCGGCATTGCAGTGGTTATTGCAGATGTGAATGATATAGTCCAGACCATTGTTACGGCCGTAGAAGAACAATCGATAACAACCAATGAAATTGTTCAAAATGTAACGCAGGCAACACAGGGAGTAAGTGAAATTAACGAAAGTATTGCCTCAAGCAGTCAGATGAGCGCGGACGTTTCTCAAGGTGTGGCGCAAGTAAAAGAGCGGTCTGGTTATGTTAAAGATAGTAGCTCACATGTCCAGATAGCTGCGGATGAACTTTCAAAACTCGCTGAAAACTTATCTGCGTTGGTGATGAAATTTAAAGTTTAGACGAATACGACCATTCACCAATATCCCCCAATAACGTTACACAACCCGGTCAACAGGTGAACACTCTACAGGTGTTCACCTGTTGGTTGGTAAGGAGAGGAAACATTCTCCTCTGCTCCTTTCTTATTATAGGTCGTTTGATTTTTTCGATTACCATACCGTATCAAGAGGTGTTTATGGGGTAGGGGTAATACTTGACTCAAAAAATCTGGTAGTGTACACCAAAGTAAGCCACGGTTCGTTAACTATAAAAGTGGTTATGCCAATACAGTTGCTCTATGCACTGTTCCTGAATGCGTCACGTTGAAACATAGTTACCCGCCCGATTATGAATATTCGATATAAGTGTCTCATCCTCGACCACGATGATACGGTTGTGGACAGTACCTCCTCAATCCACTATCCAGCCCATCTGGAAATTATGAAGCGGCTTCGTCCGGAGCAGACGCCTGTTTCTCTTGAGGAGTGGTTTCTGAAAAATTACAATCCTGGTATTTTTGAATACTATACGGATGAGCTTGGGTTTGACGACGAAGAGATAGAGCAGGAGTATACAATTTGGCGGGAGTTTACCCAGACGAAAATCCCAGAATTTTATGATGGGTTCATGGATATGCTTGCCGAGTACAAGGCTCGTGGTGGCATTATTACAGTGGTCTCTCATTCCGATGTGGATATCATCAGAAGTCATTACAGGCACCACTCAAACTCTACTCCTATTGAGCCAGAGATTATTTTTGGTTGGCATGTCGACAGTGAGAAACGAAAACCGAGCCCCTATCCGGTAGAATGTATTTTAGACGAATTTCAGATTACAAGTGAAGATGCACTCATTCTCGATGATCTCAAGCCAGGAGTGAAGATGGGGGGGGCAACAGGCGTTTCTGTTGCAGCGGCGGGCTGGGGGCACCAGATACCGGAAATCCGTCTCGATATGGAAGGAATATGTGATTTCTATTTTACCCGGGTGGACGAGTTTCGTACTTTTCTGCTGGGGTAGGCGGATTATGAGCCACTCATTTTTTGTAACTGCTTTACAATTTCTTCAAGAGGTGGTCTGACATTGATGTCGGAGACCTCTATATGACTGATGATACCATCCTTTTTGATGTATACCAGAGCTCTTTCAGCAACTCCGTTGGAACGTAATAAACCATAACTCTCGGCTACTTTTCCATGTGGCCAGAAATCAGAGAGGACGTCGAACCAGAGTTTGCCCATCTGGCCGGTCCAGGCATGGAGGGTGGGAATATTGTCCACCGATATTCCGAGCAGTATGGTGTTGTGTTCCTGAAACAATTTCTCTGCAATATTATAGCCGGGCCATTGATCGGAGCAGACCGGGGTCCATGCTGCGGGGATAAATGAAAGAACCACATTTGATTTACCCTCGAAATCAGAAAGAGAGATCTCACTGCCTGAAATAGAGGGTAGTTTGAAGTTCGGTGCCTTGTTCCCGGGAGCAACCTTGAGAATGCTGTCTCTGGGTTTCAGCTGGCCTGGATCATAGATGGCATCTTTCAACGGTTGAGGGGCGGCCGGTACGGCCACGGGAAAAAGCAAACAGGCGAACAACAGGACAAGTATCAGCGGTACATATGTTGTCGAGGTTTTCATTGTGCACCTCCTATTCTTTGTAGCCACTCTTCTTTAAGAGCTCAAGCAGGAATTCATCAGGATGATGAAAGCCGCCCGATTGTTTGAGCACGATTGTAAAACTGTCATCCTGCCCTTTTTTGCAACCGACAAAACCGGGAGTTCCCTTACCCCCCAGGGCGTCGTACATGGACATATCCTTGTCAGCAAAAAGAGGGAATTTGACGTCATAAGTGGTTCGGAAGTGATCAACCTCAAATTCCGAATTGTTGGCGCCTAGTCCTATAATCTTTACCGACACTCCCGACTCTGAATAATCCTGCATGGCCTGGAATAGGATGTTCACCGCAGGCGCCTCTTCCTGGCAGAACGGGCAGTACATGGAGAAGAGTTCTATGAGCAGGATGTCCGCGTCGATTTCCTTAATGGAGAAGGTTTCCCCGGGTTCCTTTTTCAGGCCCAAGTATTGCCGGTCTGTTTCACTTTGGGGAACAGTCAGGGTAAAATCCGGCAGGCTGTTGTCGGTGGATTCCGATTGGGCTGTAAACGGCAGGGAGAGCAGCAGGAATATTGCAATAGTCGATAACAAGTTGTGCTTCATGAAATCCTCCTGAACAGAAAATGCTGTAATATTGCGATATGATCAGGTGATGCGACTGGAAGTTCTGCAGCTTCAGGTTGTCCGGATGATGTCCGACAAATCTCGAAATAGCTGCATTAGGTAAATGTAACACAGAAGGGAAAGAAAGAAAGCAATGAAACTGTTTTATCTATGAAAACCAGGTATATTTTTTCAATCAACAGGTCTTCGGTTAATAGGGCTGGCTCTATCGACAATTTCTATTAAATACCGTAATGTTGAAAGAACAGACCGTTAGTGGTGAGAATGTGAATAGCAATTTGAAATCAGCTGGGAGCAGGGGTGCGAATGTCAGCAATTGTAACGTTTATCGGTTGGCACGACAGCGGTAAAACGACATTGATCAGTGAAGTAGTGGCAGAACTTAAGGAGATGGGCTACCGGGTGGCAGTCATCAAGTCAAGCAGCAGTAACGGAGTGATGTTTGACAGCCATGGCACGGATACTCAGCGATATAAGGAGGTCGGGGCGGACAGTGTACTTTTCGTCGCTCCTGATCAGATGGTGTTGCAGACCGGGAGCACTGACCTATCGCTTCGGACTTTGGCACACCGCTATTTTCCGGATGTGGATATTGTAATTGGTGAGGGTTTTAAGTCCGCGCGCAAAATTGCTAAAATAGAGGTGAGCAGGAACCCCGAGCAGATGCTCCGCAATGAGGTGCATGGAGTGATAGCCGTCGCCACCGACATTGAGGATATCGTCGGTGATTATATCTTCAGGCTCGATGAAAGCAGGGAGATCGCCCAGTTTATAGAGAAACGATTCCTGGTCGGTAAATCGGTGCGTTTCGAACAGACGGCACTACTTATCAATGGTAATAAGGTGCCGATAAAAGATTTTGTCCAGGAGGCACTGGCAGGTACCGTGCACGGTTTTGTTGCCAGTCTCAAGTTTGTTGATGACATAGAAGAGCTAGAGTTGCGCATTAAGCTCCCTAAGAAAGATACATAACGGCAAGAAACCTGACCTGATGCAAAATCCGGTCTAAAAAGATGGCAGACACAGAGGCCTGTCATCTTTTTTGAGGGTTCCATTGCTGGTGGAGGAATCAGTCAAATGCACCCGAGGGTTGTGACTTTCCCGTCTGCTGGTTTTTATTGGCCTGTTCCTCTTCGACTACCTGCTGGGCCGCAGCACCGGCCGCCTGGATAAGCTGTTCCTGTGTCGGGGCTGGTGCTCCCGGAGGAGGCGTGGGAATATCCACAATGACTTTCTTGTGGGCGTATTCGATGCCCTTGGCCCTCAGGGCCTCGGTTATCCTCCTGTATGCTTCTCTGCGGATAACAAAATGAGCTCCGGCTTTGGCCGTGAATTTCACCCTTATCGTCATGACGGAGTTGGTAATCTCACGAACGCCCTGCGACTTGACTTGCTTTATAAAGTCACCTCCGAGCTCTTCATCCTCAAGCATTGCGATACCTACTTTTTTGATAATCTTACGGATCTGGTCGATATCTGCATCATAGGGGAAATCGAGATTGAATTTAACCACGATCCCACCTCGCATGTAGTTGGTGATGGAGCCGAGTTCACTATGGGGGACTATTTGCAGCATGCCACGGTGGTGGCGGAGCATCACGTTTCTAAGGCTTATATTCTCCACGGTTCCCATGATACCTCCAGCTTCAATGTATTCTCCAACCCGGAAGGCATCATCGAGAAGGTAGAAAAAGCCAGAAAACATGTCAGCTACAAGTTTCTGGGCCCCAAAACCGACGGCGAGACCAATCACACCTGCACCGGCCAGTAGCGGCCCTATATCAACCCCCATGGATGAGAGCAGGGTCAGTGTGACCATTGTCATCAATATGGTACCTATAAAGCGCCGGAGCATGGGAAGCAAGGTGTATGACCTGCCCCTGGCTGCTGCGGATCCCCATTCGTCATCGGATTCTTCCTTGTCCGGGTCTTCTTTCGGTATCGATTCTTCAATTTTCCGTTCAATCCAGTTGCTGATAAATTTCCAGAACAGCATGGCCAGTGTCATGATAACAAGAGCATCGAAAATAACAGCGGAGAGTCGGGAAAAGACAGGAATTTGTATATTCCAGAGACTGGCAACCCAGACAATGAGTCCCAAAACCAGGAAAATCCTTGAAATGAGCAATACCCGATGATATGTCTTTCTGCCTTTGTCACGGTTGTCCAGTTCCTCTTCTGAGATCTCTTCACCCTCGTCCAGACTGTCTGAATAAATCTTCAGGGTGGCCATTGAGTACCTGACGATCCACTGCAGGGCCATATCTGCAACAATCCAGATCGGTAATATGAAAAAACTGAGCAGAAATGCTCCCCGTGTATGTTCTGTGGGGTTAATGAGGTTGGTAAACAGTAAAATCCATAGGCAACCGAGATAAAGAAGGGCTGGAATATGCCAGATTGAGGCGAACTGTTGTCTTCCCCAACTGGGTTTGTCATCACCAGCCGCAGAGGGTACAAGTATCTGCTCTTTCACTTTGTTTTTGAGGAGGAGTATCAGGCCGGCAGAAATCAGCAGTAAAAGGGAGGCGATAAAAAGTTGAAGCAGTGTGACGGTTTCCGGCATTGCTCCTAGTTTCTTGCTGACGACGATAAACATCAGGCCGATAACCGCATATCCGGCTGTCCATGTGACCAGTCTGTGAATGGTACCGGCAATATGACATTCCATGGGCATTATCCTGAGCGTCGGGCTACGGGGGCTAAACAGGATGCGTGAAAAAATAGTGATAGCCCGAATCAAAGTTACACTGATGAGGGTAGCCAGGAAAACGATCCTGAGATAGGCAATATCTGTCCAGATAAAAAACATATAACAGAAGTAGGCAGCGGCGAAAAACAAGAACAAACCTATAATTGATGGAAGTTCAAGGACCAACGAAGCGGTGATTTTTTCAAAATTATGTATTGGCGTAAATATGTTTCCAAGAGATTCAGCTTTTACAAATTTTGGAAGAATAATTTTCCTGGCACTCTTCTCAATAAACAATCCGATGAGTATAAAAAAAAGTATACCGGCCAGGTTGCCTATGGCACCCTTAATTGTCTGGTGAGGGCAAAGCCTGACAAAAATTGTGTAAATATCAGGCAATACGTTTGGTATCTTTTCAAACAGCGCTTGGGTCTGGTCGTCACTGCTGGTCGATACATGTTCAAGCCCATCAAGCATCTCTTGAAGAACACCGTCGGGACCGGCAGATTTCACAGTAGTGTTTGTATTATTCAGGGCATCTTTTTGTAACTCCTCAATGAGCAGGCTGCGTACCTGTTCGTCGCTGAGTCCGGCCATCATGGAATTGACATCGGCCTTTACTTTGGGTGATAAGGCAGGTTGTTCTGCAGTGCCTATAAATGGTGTGAGGCAGAGAAAAAGTAAAGCGATAATGATCGTAACGGGATGGCGCAGTCCATGAAATTTGCTCATTGGCGGGGAACTCCTTGGCCTGTGATGGAAGTAGTGTTGCATTTTTTACAGATTCCACCCCCTTGGGAAGATGGAATCTGCAAAAGGCTTCTGCCCTGGTAGGTGGCAGGGCTAGAAGCGGCTTTCAAAATATGGTTTCAATACCTCCGGAAGGGCGATGGTACCGTCTTCCTGCTGGTAATTCTCAAGCAGGGCGACAATGGTCCTGCCAACGGCGAGGCCGGACCCGTTCAGGGTGTGCACCAGTTTACTTTTCTTTTGTCCTTCAGGGCGATAGCGAATAGAACCACGCCGGGCCTGAAAGTCGAGAAAGTTGGAGCAGGAGGATATTTCTCGATAGGCCTGTTGTGCCGGCAGCCATACCTCGATATCGTAGGTCTTGGTGGAAGAAAATCCAAGATCGCCGGAGCAGAGGGTCACTACACGGTAGTGGAGGCCGAGAAGTTTAAGTACTTCTTCCGCTTCACTTAGAAGTTCCTCCAGGGCCTCCATGGATTTTTCCGGGGTGGTAAATTTAACCAGTTCCACTTTCTCAAACTGGTGCTGGCGGATAAGGCCTCTTGTATCCCTGCCGTGGGAACCGGCTTCAGAACGAAAACAAGGAGTATACGCCGTATAGTTGAGCGGAAGGTCTTTTTCCTCAATTGTCTCATCACGATGGATATTGGTGATCGGCACTTCGGCTGTTGGGATAAGGTAGAGATCCCAATCGGCTATTTTAAACAGGTCTTCTTCAAACTTCGGCAGTTGGCCGGTAGCGGTCATAGATGAGGTGTTGACCATAAACGGTGGCAACATTTCGGTATAGCCATGCTTTTGTGTATGAAGATCAAGCATGAAATTAGTCAGGGCGCGGCTCAGTTTTGAGGCAAACCCTTTAAGCAGGGCAAATCGTGAGCCGGAAAGTTTTGCGGCACATTCGAAATCGAGGATGCCCAGGTTCTCACCCACTTCCCAATGTGGTTTCGGCTCAAAGGTGAATTCCGGCTTTTCGCCCCATTTGCGAATCTCAATATTGTCCGTGTCGTCCTGACCGACCGGCACGTCATCATGGCACAGGTTTGGGATTGCCATGACGATGGTGTTGAGTTTCTCCTGAATATCGGCAAGCTCTGAATCCAGCGTCTTAATTTTGGTACCGATTTCACGCATCTCAATGATCATCGGTTCCGCTTTGGCCTTGTCTTCATCTGAGCCTTGTTTGAGTATGGCAATTTCGCGGGAGGCAGTATTTCTGTTGTTCTTCAGTGCTTCCACTTCGCCAAGGATGGCCAGTCTTCTCTGGTCGATCTCATAGAAGGTATCCAGGGGGGCGGTGTCCATTCCCCGCTTCGCGCTCTTTTCCTTTACCAGCTCCAGGTTTTCCCGGATGAATCGTAATTCCAGCATAATAGTTGTTGTCGGTGAAAATTGGATGTAATAAAGCACACATTCTTACTTGTTTTTGGCTGATAATCTCAGCTGGTATGTTGACGGAACAGGTAAGTATGCATGATTCCAGATATACATGAATGTACTGTTACTATTTCCTGTTTATCATCTCTTCTTGTCGAACGCAACCTCAATCAAATTGCAATTCCCCACTGCTTCTGCTATCCTGCCAGCGTTATGTTACGGGTGCCCCCCGTTTTTCTTATTTCACTGTTCCCTTTCGGACTGACCTCGTTACCTTGCCAACCAGATATGGCCGCCCAATCATCACTTATCATTTTTATTACTGAACTGCGTAAGTCGATTCGCAGTCTCGGTTTATCGCTTATCCTGGCAACTGCAACCGTGTTCTTTCTCTCCCCGCAGATGCTGAGATATATCCAGGAGCACCTGGCTGAAAAACTCTACTTCTTTTCTGTGGCAGGGCCTTTCCTGGCTCATGTCAAGATGTCGCTCTTTGGTGCCTTGTATCTCCTGATGCCATGGATCATCTTTGTACTGTGGCGGGCTATGGCGGCACCCTTCGCCGTTTCTCGTAAGCAACTTATACTCTTCGTTTTTTTTACCTCCCTATTGTTTTATGGTGGAACTCTGTTTTGTTATTACGTTACGTTACCGTTTGGCATAAAATTCCTGCTCGGTTTTGGTTCAGAGGAGTTGAAACCTGTTATTTCCATCGGCCGTTTTGTTAATTTCGTCACCCTCTTCATACTTGCCTTCGGGGTGATATTCGAGTTGCCTATATTCATGGTCTTTCTGGCAAAGGTGGGTATTTCGTCCCGGCGATTTTTCAGCAAGCATAGGCGTTATGCAGTGCTTCTTATTGCAATTGTCGCGGCCCTACTTACGCCTACGCCCGATATTGTCAACATGTTGCTCATGGGTGGACCTCTGTACCTGCTGTATGAAGTGGGAATCCTGATTTTGTTTATTATGCGGATTGAATAGCGGTGTAACTTTGGCTAAAAAAAGAAGACCGGTACAGAAACCTTCCCCGATACAGAAGAACAGGCTGCGCAAGGTCTGTATTGCACTGACCTGTCTGGGGGTCCTCTGGGTGCTGTTCGCACCGAATCAGGGTGTTGTTTCCCTTTTGAGACAGCGCTCCGAGTTGAAGGAACTGCAAGCTGAGAAAGAAAGACTACGATTGGAGAACGAGAAATTGACAGCGGAGTTGGAACAACTCCGGAATGACCCTGAATACCTGGAAGAGATAGCCCGGAAGGATTTTGGCCTGCTTAAAAAGAATGAGAGAATCTATGATTTTTCCAAACCGGAAAAGAAAGAACAAAAATAGCGTATATCTGCTGCTACTCAACCGACATACGCTATTGCTGTTATAGACGATTCGCCCGGAATCGTATCAGGTCGCTCAGGAAAATCCGGAGCCGCCGCCACAGCCGCCTCCGTGCGGCGGTGCTATCGGCAATCCTCCTCCGGAACCTACCCGGAGGCTTCCCGCGCTCATTATTTTCTGTACCTTGGTGCTGCTGCACTTGGTACAGGCAACTTCAGTTTCTGTTGACGCTGAAGTGACAAGCGTTTCAAAAACAGTTTTACATTCAGAACATTCATATTCATAGATTGGCATTGATACGTCTCCTGCTATAAGTCCATGTAGTTATACGGTTACGCCATATATGTACACCTATTATAGATATTACTTTAATAGGTGGCAAGCCTTATTCGCGTCAAATCGCTTGCATTTTGTCGTATCAATCGAGTAATTCAGTGAATATCTCGCAATCCCTGCAGATTTTAAGCTTGTCTTTGCGGTCTGTATCCTGAGTGCATTCGCACAGGGTGCCGCAAAGGAACCAGCAGAGATGTCCGGACTGAAATTCCCAGGCAGGGCAATCTTCTTTGATGGCACATTGTTTTTTGTCCCAACACGGCGTCAGGATTTTATTGCGGTTTCGCTGATGGATGAGCAGGAAATAAATCTGCCGTTCAATATGATTGGGAATCGATCGCCAGCCCTGTTCGTAGCTGTGGATTGTCTTGAGCGACATTCCGAGTAGTTCGGCCAGTTGTTTCTGGGTTTTCCCAAGTTTTTTCCGTGAGGTCCTGAATTCAAGCTTTTCCATATACCCTATCCTACCAGTAGCGAAATCGTCTGTAGCCCGCCCAAGTCGATTTTAATGACGATAACGACCAAGGCAATCCATGTCCATGTAACGGATTTATGCCGGGAAGAAATTAATCTGGCCGGCATCAATAATAACCACAATGTGCTATATCACGTTAGCATATGCCCAAAAAAAATGCTTTCTCTTTTTGTGGTACTTCAAAACAATTTTGACTTTCCTGCAAGATATGGATTGAAGTTTGTACGTGGGGTACGTAGAGAAGTGAAAACATGGTAATGGTATGGTGGATATGGTATTTTATCCGCCTGAACTGTTGAGAAAATAGGCTTAGGGGTATAGAAGTTGTCTGTTACGGAAAATCAGAATGAGGGTGTGTGAAAACAACAGCACGTGACATATTGAAGGATATCGGCTCGCAGCTTGCTTATCATAAGTCGGTTGGGATTGAGAAGTATCCTGCCAATGAGGGGACTTTTGCGCTGTTGAACCACCAACCGCAAGAAGGTACGCTCCGAAAGGTGAAAGCCGCTGTGTCGGTAGATACTCCTCTTGCCAGGAGAGCTGCCAAGTCGGAGGTCAAGAAAGACGATTCTCCCTTGGATACGGTGCCTTCAGGTTCTCTTCAAGAGCTTGGGAACGAGATTGCGGCCTGTACCGCCTGCGCTTTGGCAGAGTTCAGGATTCTACCTGTGGCAGGAAATGGAGGGGAGAGGGCACGACTTTTAATCGTCGGGGACCGATTGCCGGCAGACAAGGGCACAAGGCTTCCGCAAACATGTGTCTTCGGAATAGAACAGGACCGTATGCTCGCTCGTATGCTGGACGCAATAAAGCTTCCGAGGTCCGATGTTTTTGTGACCAATGTTATTAAGTGCGCAGTCCCTCTTGCCAGACAACCGCAGGCCGAGCATGTTAACGCCTGTTATTCGTATCTGCAGAAACAGGTTGCTGTATTGCGTCCTGAGATGATCCTTGCAATGGGCATGATTCCTGCGAGGATGATGCTCAGCCGCTCTGACTCCCTATCGAGGTTAAGGGGTCGCTTCCATTCCTACAAGTGTACAGACGGCAGGAAGATCCCCCTTGTTGCCACCTACCATCCGACGTTTCTCATGCAAAATGAAGGGATGAAGCGGGCGACCTGGGAAGATCTGAAGTTGGTTGCAAGACAACTGAATCTAGCGTGAGATAGAACCATACTTTAGCGTAGAATAATAATTCCTCGTTTTCCAAGCTCGCGGAGAAAGGTGGTGACTGATAGTTCAGCTTCCTGTCTTGTGATGGTTGTTGCGCGGGCGAACTCTTCAATGATTTCCCGGACGGTCTTTTCTCCGTTAATGAAACTGAAGACCCTGCTACCGTGACTATCAAGTTGCAGTTTCTTTTTGATTTCTTCGTTTTTACCCTGGTTGAATCGTTTAAAAATTGCCTGCAACATGGGCTTAATGGCAAGCTGGTATTCTATCAGCACATCGCCGTTTTCGAGATGCTGCCAATGAACAGACGGAATAATTTCCGGGATACAGTTCAGTGCTTCCTCGCGACTGATCTGGTATGCCGGTCTCTTGTTACGAAATAATTTCATAATGCGAAAAAAGAGATTGAATGGAGTCCGGTTCGATCGGATGGTTGCTTTCACAGATAATGGCCAGAATCCTGTTCATTGAATGGTCATGGCGGATTATGCCCTGGCAGAATGCCTTTTTCCTTTTCAACCGTAAAAGAATCTGGCCCATGAGAGAAGGTGATGTTCCTGCACTGGCAGTTTGGGCATTGTTTTCTTCGATGTTGTCTTTTGAGAGTCTGTCGTCGAGTGAAAACAGGAGTTCGTCAAGGGACTTGTCGGCCAGCCTGTCGGAGGCAGGTGCCATTCTGCAGAACAGAAGCCGCGTTGCCTTATCCTCAAAGAGAAGTCTGGTCAGACCTGCCTGAAAACTGTAACCGGCAAGACGATAAATTGCTGGAATCTGCAACTGGAAATCCTGGACACTCCAGAGCGTTGGTTGATCGCTCTGATGGTGACAGGAGATGGATTGGAGGGTCTTGGAAATATCATCGTTGAAGACAGCAGGATGGGTATATATTCGGCATAGAATCAGAGTCCTGCATTTTCTGTATTGCCAGATGAGGCTTATACCTTCATTTGCATTATCCGTTTGGAGACAACATATTGCGTTCTCTTTGGCGAATTTCGCAAGGTGTCGAGGTGGTGGGACTTCCCGGCATTCATTGGAGGTTGATTTCTTGAACTGACGGACAACAGAATCGATGGTGGCTGTCTGTTTTTTTTCTGCCGGTAGTTCCCAGCGAATTTCCATTACCGGTAGAAAATCCTTTTCGATGAGCAGATGACGTTCACCTGAGACGATATCCTCACAATCTTCTGGCAAGGTAAAATGCAGGCCATTCCAGCCTCGTTGTCTGGTCATTTGGGAATCATGTAATCCCAGTCTGGTTGTTTCAACTCTTCGCGCTTTTTAACATCCTGATCTTTTTTCTTCTCTTCACACATCTGGTTGAAACAGGCACGCTCCTCTTCCACCAGTTCAGGGTAGGAGAGTTTAACCAGGTTACCGATGTTCTCGTTGATGTTTTTCAGGTTATGCTGGAGGGAGAGGCTGACCTTCCTGTTCTCACTGTCTGTGAAGTGCCACTTCCAGATGTGCACTATACCGAACGAGTCTCCTTTCCACTCGTGAGGTGCCCCATATTTCTTTTTGTACTCTTTCAGCAGCTTCTGGAAGAATTTTTTATCCGAGTCTTCATACTTCAGACGCATTTTGAGTATCTTATCTGGATATTTGCAGACCCCGGTAGAAATAATACCTTTACGGAACCCATATCTGTCGGTTACGACCGTTTCCTGGAGGAAGTTTGAAGCCACTACCTCGGGATACTCGTTGATATCAGAGCCAAGGCTAAAGCCACCAACCTCATGAGGAACTTGATCATTAGCGTTGAGGGCCGTAACGGAAAGAGCTGAAATAACCACCATGGCTAATAAGGAAATTGGTACTATCAGTCGGCTTTTGTGTTGTTTATAAGGTTGGTATTTCTGCAGGGGCATGATCGTGAAAGAGTTAAATTTTACTGTCGTTTTGTTCGGTTATTTTCTGGTTACCATAAAATTCTTGTCTGCTATCATTTCAATATTGTCATGGCTGAAAATGATGTCAAGAAGCCGGAGAGCAGTAATGGTTTGCAGCAGACCTGATTGTACTCCCTAATAGGCCATATACCCAAGGGATTTCATGATAAGCGCAAACCCCATGGCAAACATGCCGCTTAAACCCATGCCGCAGGAGAAACCCGCAAGTAATACCGGGGCGTATTGGCGCCACATCGGCCCATATTTCTTAAAAAAGAAATAACGGCCGATGAGTGCTCCTGCAACTTCGAGGATAAGGCCGTGCGGGGTCGACTGGCCCAGACCGCGAACAACACCGTAGATAAGGAGGACCGGTAAGCCGAAGATGGACAGTACAAAATACATGAGCACCCCGAAGCCGAGTCCGGAGAGCACAGTGGTGCCATCCAGAGCCTGATAGAACATGGAGTTACCCTCCAGGGTGGAGGTCTGCATGAGCAGGGTGTTGAGTGCCTGGAGGTGCCAAAGTTCTTGGGCAAATGGATAGCTTGCCGAAGGTATTGGCGCGAGTCTCCAGATGAACTGGGAGAAGAGCAGGCTGGCAATCATGACGATGGGGAATACCAGGAATTCCGCTTTGATAATCCCTCGGAGCGAGGTTCCGGTCAACTCGATCTGGCGAAACTGGACTGTGGCCTCACCGTAATTGTGTATCGGAATGGGCGCATACCATATCTCGATCCCCTGGTAACCGAAGAATCGGGCACCCGCAATAAAACTCGCTTCCCGTACCAGCGGCAGGCTCACAAACTGTCCGGCAATACCTTCCATTCTGGCCGTGATATAAGAAATAATCGGGGTGTAGATAAATCCGTAGGCCAGAAAGAATATCCAGGGGAAAGAGGGAACCAGCCAGACGCAGAGACCTACGTAGGCAAGGGTGGAGAAAAGATAAATGCCGATGGATATCCAGAAGTTGAAGTCGCCCCTTCCTGCTGGTGGATTAAAAAGATCCTGCAGTGTGCCCCGTTCGGCCCCACTGCTTCGAAATGACCGGACGACTGACCAGACACCGAGCGCACCGATAGCCAGACCGAGCCCGATACCAAAACTCATGTAAAAATCGAAATTATTGGCAAAAACGGTATCCACAGTGGCCATGCCGGGATGCCAGCGGGTAAGTACTCCCCATGAGTAGAGCAATGGGTTGAGGATGATGGTTATGATAAGTCCGATAAAGCCCCCTATAACCGCCCAGAAGGGAAGTACCATACCAACGAAAACCAGGCCCAGGTCAAATTGCAGCCCAGTGGCGACTGCCGGTAATATTTCCTCGGTATAGCCGGTAAGCTCAATCCAGGGGATGGGGATAAGTCGGATCTGTTCTGTAAAGATGAGGCCTGAGACAATTGGCAGCAGTACATATACCGCCCCGAAAGCGAGACCGATAACGCCACCAATTGAGAAAACTCGCCACTTCCAGCTTTTCTCTTTTTCTTCTGCCGATTCTGCCAGAGCCATTGTCCCGAGTGCGGCGACCGGGGCCATGGGGAAAGGTAACTTTTCAACATCTGAGGTGATTCGGTACAGGGCATAGCCAAGGCCAAAATGGTCAATTCGCTGTATGATCTGTGAGCCGACCAGCAGGAGGATCGGTATCATCCAGTCCCGGTGAAAAAAGGTTCGTTCCACCATGGAGAGGGAGTCGGGACCTGGCGCCACCCAGGATGGAATGAATTCTGTCACGCCAAGCATCCGGGCCGCATCAGACTGAACAAGATATTGATTCCAGAGTAGACCGGAAAAAGGTGAGGCGAGGGCGGCACCGGCCATGTAATAGAGCAGGAAAATCTCCTGCTGCTTGAGATCGGAGTGGGCTCGTTTGGCAATCTCGGCAAAGAGGATAATGGTTACCCAGCGGGCAGCAGGACCGATTCCCTGGCCGATGACAAGCTGGAGGTACATGGACCCCGGCATCATCAGGAAACCGATGAAGATGGCCCCGATAATAGTTTTCCAGTCGAACCCTTCCTCAAAGTGGTCGGGTGGCGGCAGGAGATCCCTGTATTCCTTTAATTCCTTGTCATCGTACATGGTGGAATCTCCTAATCGGGTAATACCTGATAACTGGTTCCGGTAAAGAGGCCGACGATGGCCCAACCCCCTCCCATCAGGAAGTCACCGATAATAAGACCAATAAAAAAGAACTGCAGTTTTTTGAACAGGTGGATTCCTCCATAACGCATGCACAGTGCGTTGCAGGCCCAGCCGATAAAAAAGCTGACCCAGAGAATCCTCATCGCCGAACTGTAGGCTGTCAAGTAACCGATCGGGTGGATCGGCCACCAGTAAAGGCGGTGATAGCAGACGACGAGCAATAACATTACGAGAGCGCCGAAAAGTGCAAATGTGTAGACCCAGTCCCCGGTACCTGTGGGATTGGTCGCGAGCCGGTAGACGTTTTCAAACATGGTGAGAGTGGTACGGTTGGTCCATTCTAACTGGAGTTCTCGAATACCGAAACGGTAACAGAGAACCATCATTGAAACGATAGAGGCAGTAACACTGGCGATTATCGTAATCGCCAGCCCGCTGAAAAGCAGCAAGGCTGGATTCCTGCCCTGGTGGAGGCGCCTTCCGTGTACCAGCGTAGGCATAAGGGATTCACGCAAGTCGACAAAAAGGGCTTTCTGGCTCATGCCAGCAAGAAGACCGTTGGCTCCGGCGAACATCTTGGTTCCAAGCAGGGCGATGATGCCGTCAGTCGGGGCGGCAGTGAGCGTGAAATAAGCAAGTCCGCCCTGGCAGATAATGCGGGTGGCAACCAGCATTATCATAAAAAATGCACCGGTTACCAAGGTGGCCGTTAGAAGGGTCATACCCATGTAGAGGTACCAGGCAATAATGGCGGCCATACCGAAGGCGGCCCCCCAGAAAGAGATCCTGACATCAAACCACTCAGATCGGCTGCCAGTGTGGGGAGCAAGAAACAACGACTGCTTTGCGACCATTATCAGGTGTTGACGGGCCAGCCAGGTCAGGAACAGGAAGAAAATGCCGTAGGCACCGATCATCTGCATCTCTTCAGGCCGCGTAAGAGTTGGGCCAAAGGTGATACCCAGCTCGGAGGCAGGTATCGAGTAACCCATGAGATTAAGCAAACCATAGAGCAGCCCTCCAGCCAGGAAGAAAAACCAGAAAGAAAAGGAAATCTGGCGGGAAGTCAGGAATGCGAAGCCGATAAATGCCGGGTAGATATAGAGTTTTAACTTCTTGAAACCGACCAGTAATCCCTGGTCAGCCACATAGGGACCGGCCAAGAGGAGGGTGGGGATAGAAGGAATGGAAGGATAATAAAGATTTAAGCCGTTGACCAGGTGCAGGAAGACAGGGACAAAAAGCCCGGCCAAAAGGAACTTGTTAAAGAAAAAAGCTCCACTTTTACCTTCGTCGACGGCCTGGCCGATCATCTGAGGAACTTTTAACAGCGGCATGTTCATCCGCTCGTTATGAATCCACTGCCGTGAGATGAGGTTGATGAGAAACAACATGACCAGATAACTGAGCAGCAGAAAAATACCCCAGAAAAAGAGGGGCTGCAGCCATGCCGACCAGGGAATTTTTACAAATACTTCTGTCCATTCCATGGTTCGTCCGCCGGTGAGACCGTTGTAGAGGAATTCAATAGCCTCCGGTTTCGTTGGCACAAGAGGAGGCGGGAGAAGCGGGTGTAACACATCCTGCCACTGGTTGCCAACGGTTGCGTAATGGATCGGGGCTGTAAGATTGACCAGAAAGGTTCGGGCCAGTCCTGTGTAGGCGATACCTGACCCTATTACCATCTCCAGCCATATGATAAGGAGCTCAAGCCCGGTGAAGATCTTCCAGGATTTGAACAATCGGTTCAGGATAGAGACTATGACGGCCAGCAGCAGGAAAACAAAAAAGGGTGCCAGCGGGAAATGACCGCCGCCAAGAGGCGTCGCCTGCAGGTAGATGTTGTTGTAGGGGGTGAGAATGCAGATTCCAATGGCAAACAGCAGGCCGATCAGTATAGCCCTGATACGAACAGGGGCATATTTGGGTCCGGATTCAAAAGTACTCATTCGTCTGCCTCCGGAGAAAGTTTATCGGCCACTATTTGCTGGAATGAAAGTTGGAGTTCGGTATGGGCTTCAATGCTGAGAGAACGCCAGACAAGCAGCTGTTTACGTATATCGTGCAGGAAAACACTGTTGATTCTGTGCCAGATGCCAGCCTCACCTGATTTTCGTTTCAGTGTTATCCGGATAGAGAGATAATCCTGACCTTCCGCAGCCGGGCAAAACTGTACATCAACCGCCTGCATGATACCGAAATCGAAAGGGGCGAGCCAGACGTTGGCTCTCAAGTGCAGGCAGTGCTGGTCGTAGCCGTTTCCGTCCTGAAAAAGTTCGCGTATTTCGTCAGTGGTTGAGCAACTGAAAATAATATCAATCGGTCCGGTGGAGAAAATACCGTGGGATACGTCCTTGTGCCCTGCAAAGTAGTCGTAGATAAAACCACCTATCGATTCATGCTCATCATACCGCATCAGGAATGGAAGCGTGACGCTGATGGTATCATTTTGCGGCTTTGGCAGGGTGAAGGTTCGGTTCACATCAGGAATAGCGATGCTGGCTGCCACTTTCGATGGATATATAACCGATATCAAGACAACGGCGATAACCAGTACCATGGCTGCAACACCGGCGAGAGATGAGTAGTTGACCGTAATTCCCTGCCAAAGCTGGGTAGAAGAGAATAAGGCGGCCGATACCTGGGCAATAACATAGCCGAGCACCACGGAGATGACTGCAAGTGCCATTGCTTCGGCAATAAACAGAAATGAGACGTGAGATGGCGCGAGTCCCACCGAGGTGTACACACCAATTTCGTTTTTCCGCTCATAGACGGAGCTGATCATAGTGTTAAGGACAATCAGCATGGAGATGAGTAAAGGAATTATGATATTAGGGACACCGCTGTAATTGAGGGTGTCACTGATATTGTAGAGCCAGACGCCACTCTTCTCGCCACTGAAGATCACCAGGCTGAACCGGTCAGTGAGGTGCGAGGCGATATCTTCAAGTTGATCAGGGTTTTCCGGTCGTACCGCGATATTTTTAAGACTTCCACCGGCAGCAAGCAGGGTTGCGGCGGGCACTATAGCAATCTGGGAGGCGTTGATGTGCTGATACCTGGACTGGAAGGAGCGAATATCGTCTCCTGATTCGATTGCTTCCTGTTCCGCTTCGGTAATGTCGGAATCGGTTTCTTCCGGGAAGATAACAGGCGTTAAAGGTTCTCCATCGAGATCGATGGTTTTTTCCATTTGCTCGGCTGGATAAGTCCCGATAACTGTGAAAGATCCGCCCCAGAGGCTGACCGTATCCGTTCCGTTTCCAGTGACACCAAGCCTCTTTGCCGTTTCTTCCTCGAGGATGATCGCCTGCCGGTCTTCTGCATCGAACCAGCGACCCGAGGAGAGAATGGTATCGAGACCTGTTACATATTTTTCATTCGGGCTAAGGCCAACCAGACCTTGCAGAGTCTCCTTCTTCTGGCCATTTCGTAACGGTGCCTGGATGGTCTGGGTCGGGTCGGCCGTCTCCATCCAGACCCGTGGGGCAGGTCTGTTTAATGCCGCCATGGAATTCACCAGAATTTCGGTGGCCTGGCGTGGCAGGCTCTGCCAGTTCAACTGTTTCAGTAGCAGGCCGTGATATGGGGCCTCGGGTTGGAAGAGGAGTCTGGTCTGTTGCCTGTTCGACTTGATCGTCGTAAAACTCATGATGGTAAAGGTGAGGATGATGAGCGTCGAGCATGTCAACACCGTCCTGATCCTTCTACGTCTCAGGTTTGATACCCCGAGCAGGAAGGCGGCAACAAAAGCCTTCCAGCGACTTATCTCTTCAGGCTTCTGGTGGGCGGACCGCCTCTGCAGCATGGCCATCTCCTCCTCGAAGCGTAAGAAGATAATAAGGGTGACCATGAGGGACAAGCCGATAATAAAAAAGGCAAGGATGACGACCATCGGGCTGTATGTAAGCTGGAAAGCAGGGTGTACCTGGTAGATCACGGCTATCAGCACCACCAGTATTATGCAGAAACCGACAATCCTTTTATAAATGGTGGCAAAGTTGAACAGGAAACGTTCCATGCAGAAGGCAAAGGGCACAAAAAGGGCAATATAAAACAGTACGCCAAAGAGGACGTCTTTCTGAGTTTTTTCGATCTGTACATACACCCGTGAGGCCAGTGCAAGGGCTTCCGCCGAAGCTTCCTTGGCAGTTGAAAAGTGGAGGTCTGCGAAATTTTGTTTTGCTTCAGCCAGCGACTGCAGTCCCCTGTTTTTGAGTTCATTTATCTTCTCATCAAATATGCCGTGGGACTCGAGATTGTCAATGCGAGGTGTGATCAAAGTCCAGGCATCCTTGGCGGCCTGGTAAACGGTGTTGTGAATGGCATCGTATTCGTTTACCGGAAAACCTGTGCCGAAAGGCTTTTCCTGGGAGCTGTTGGTCAGCAGCATCTTGCGGGTGAGAACCGTGTCCGAAAGCGTCATCTTCAGCATGGATCCGGCTTCAAGATAAATTGAAGAAATATCGGACTTTCTGGTGTCAATCCGGCTGTACCAGAAATGTTGCGGTGGTGCATCCCTCCGCCCGTCTAACAGGTGGAGCTTGGTCATGTATTTGAAACTGCGAGGCTCAAGGAGATCGTAGACCGTCGTTTCCTTGCAGGAAAACATGGTCAGGTCCGTTTTCATCGATTTCCTGAGCATTTTCAACCGATAGTTCTTCTTGCCGGTTTCCTTTTTATCGATAGCCCAGAGCACCTGACCTGTTTTCTCGTCAAAACGGTACCCTTCAATGATCAACTTATCGAGTACGTTTTTCTTGTCGGATATACCCCTTATATGGAAATTCCCGCGTCTGTCAACAGTTGTGTAAAACTTGTTCAATCCCTGATAGGCGAGAATGGTGGTGCCCTGGGCCGGGTAGTCGGCAAAGAGTTCTCCCTGGAGCAGCAGGTTTGTTCGGACTGTTGCGGAGGATAAGCCATTTCGTGGAAACTTGTTACTGTCCAGCCGGGAGGCGGATGTCATACCATAGACGAGGTCGGTCACCAGGTTTGCCTGTTGGCGAAGATAACCCTCGTTGATACGATCAGCGGTATCCCAGGGGGTTCCCCATAATGCACGGGCGTCACCGGTTGTGACAAGGCTGATACCGATGTTGCCGGCCAGTGAGCTTATCTCACCACCCAATACCGGTTTATCAAGAAACCAGGATTGCCAGCTGCGCATCCTGCTTGGACGCAGTGTATCCCTGTAGGGAACACTGCTCTGGGACGTTTCCCCGCTTGCTTCCAGAACCTCGGCGATCTTTGAATAGATACCGGTCCTGTTGATCGTCGGTTTCAGGTTGTACAGGAAGCCGCGGTGGAAACCGCCGACACCGTCACCATGGCTTGAGAGATGCAGGCTGACAATGGCAGCTATTTTGTCGAACTCCTGGACGCTGGACCTGAAACTGCTGGCACTCTTGATCTCTTTTAGCTGAGCATCTAATTCCTTGATGCGCAGATTGTTTTCGACGATGGTTTTAGGTAGTAATTGCTGCAAAATTTCGGTTTGTTTTGCAGGCAGGTTGTGGAATTGTTCGGCCCACCCCAACTGGCGAAGGGTAAAACGGGTTGCCGCGGTTTTGTCAATTTCTTCCTGGTGCGTCGTGCTGTTTTCAAGCCGCAACTGCATGAGCCGTCTGGATAGGATATCGATCTCAAACTTGAGATGCTGACTTATCGCTTCCCGCAGGACCCTGTCCCTGTCGTGGTCTTCGGTGAGTGGAAATTCGAGGTTCTTGACAAGCTTTAAGCGGGCCTTATCTGTCTTGAGTTCGCTTTTAAGTTCGCTCCTCAGGCTTCTCAGTTCCCTTGACCGGGTATTAATACTCCACATCAACTCCCGCATACCGGCGAGGGTCTGGGCATGACCACTGCTGGCTATGAGCATGACCGATCTTTTGGGTGGCTGTTTTACCAGCTGGTCGGCGATATATAACAGGGTGGCGATGGAGACTGCACCATCTGCTCCGGGTGCCATACCGGCAACCAGTTCTTCATTGTCGAAAAAGGCCTCAAGGATGAGCAGCTCATCTTTGAGGTTTTCATCACTGCCCGGGATTACGGTGTATACGTTTTTGGCTGTGACGTCCTGCCACGTGACTTCAGCCTCCAGCTCTGCTTTTTTTGTTACAAGACCGTTTTCACCAGAAATTGCCGATGTAAGTTCGGTAGATTCAGCCTCCAGCCAGAAACATGGGAACTGAACCGGGGAGAGTTCCTGCTTTTCCCTGAAGAAAAAGTTGCTGCGGGTGTGGCCCCTGTCAAGGTAGATGAGTCCCCTGGCACCGAGGCTGGCGAGAGTCTGCCAGTTTCGACCCGATTCAAATTCCATGACAACGATGGCACCGTCGATGTCCTTGCCGTCAAGTTCGTCAAAACTTCCTGTGCCTACGTAATAGAGTGGGCCGGTCAGGACACCGTTGGTTGCGCCCGGTGTAATGGCATTATACAGAAATGGACGCAACGGATATGTCTTGCTGCCGATTTTCAGTTCTGCACTCTTGGTCTTGCGGACAGGAACTGTGTAGTAATGGTAGGATGTTTCAAGACCTAACCCGTTGAAGAACTCTTCGATATAAGACACCGCTTCTTCATAGCCAGCTGATCCGGTTCTGCGGCTGTCATACTTGCTCAGGGCAGAGACTGTCTTAAAGAGGTCGGTGTTGGAGGTATCGGTGGCGGTGGCAGGAGCGGAGAACACCAGCAACAGCAGGACGAAAACAACTGACGTTATGCGACTGGAGAAGTCTGCAGGAAATACGTTTATAGACAGGTATTCAGCTCTCTGCACTTTCAAGGCCACCAGTTCTTATTTCAAGTTCAGAACGTTCCTGGATCTTGTCGATCCTGCCGTCGCGAATCCAGACAACCTGGTCGGAGACATTAAGCATCTTGTAATCGTGGGTGGCGGAGATAATAGTCACCTGATATTCAACACTTAGTTCTTTAAGCAGTTGGATTATATCCTCTCCGGTTTTGAGGTCGAGGTTGCCAGTGGGTTCGTCTGCCAGGATAATTGAGGGGTTATTGGCAAGTGCCCTGGCAACAGCCACTCGTTGTTGCTGGCCACCAGAGAGTTCAGAAGGCCGGTGCGAATGCCGCCCTTCCAAACCTACCAGTTCAAGTAACTCCATTCCCCTTTCCAGAGAGTCGTCGCCTGACATGCCGGCAAATGTCATAGGTATAGTGACATTTTCAAGAGCCGTCATCACCGGGATAAGGTTGAATGTTTGGAATATGTAGCCAATTTTTCTGCATCGAAGCCAGGCGAGTTCATAAGCGTCGAGCTGGGCGATGTCGACTTCGTCAATAAAAACCTTGCCGGAGGTAGGTTTATCAAGCCCGCCGATCATATTGAAAAGGGTCGATTTTCCCGAGCCGGAAGGCCCCATTATTGAAACATATTTACCGGTCTCAATTTCAAGATCGATACCTTTAAGGACTTCAACTACAAGCTTTCCCAGGTCGAAATTCTTGGTGACCTCAGAAACCCTGACTATACTTTTTGTATCACTCATCAAGCATCTCCTCGCAGAGGGTGTTGACTGATTGTTTGTTTATTGTTCTACCCGCATGGCCTCGACAGGTTGCATACGAGCCGCCAGCAGGGCCGGATAAAGAACACCCAGGAAACTGAGGACCGTGCCGGTCAGAATGGCTATTCCCCCGGAGTAGAGTATCTCTGTAAACGGGTAGTAGGCCAGGGCCGAAAAACCAAATCGAAGCAACGAGGTCATGGTTGCGGTAATCACACCTAGCATCGCTCCAGCCAACGAACCTGCCAGCCCCTGCATCGTCGCTTCGAGTACGAAGAGCCGGACAATATAGCGATCGAGTGCACCCAGGCATTTCAGGG
This sequence comes from Desulfopila sp. IMCC35008, assembly GCF_010646885.2. Classification (GTDB taxonomy): domain Bacteria; phylum Desulfobacterota; class Desulfobulbia; order Desulfobulbales; family Desulfocapsaceae; genus Desulfopila. The sequence continues at coordinate 419,166 of NZ_CP050700.1, forward strand.
TCCCGATTTCCCTGAAACGTTCTGTGACGGACATCAACTGGGCATTGATAATACCAACCACACATACCAGCAGTGACAGAAAAACTATCCACCGCTGTTTGGCAGACGCACCAATATGGTCTGAACCGGGGATAATATCAAATCCGGCATGGACCAGTTTTTGTTCAAGGACGGGTTCGCCAGAGAGCAGCAATCCTTGCGCCAGATCGTTACCCACTCGGATGTAGCAGAGGAAGGCAACGGCAAGTACCAGGCTCATGGTCGTGACCAGGGAACGGAAGAAACGCACCCTGATGGACTGGTATGCCATCTCTATGGACTTGCGCAACGGCAGAGCAACTAGACGTCTCATGAATAACCCGGGTTAATAGGCGAGGTTTATAAGAAAATCTGAGATCTATTATTAATAGCTTAATTTTACAGGCTGCTCTTGTCAATGCTCCAAAGTATGAGTGGCAATTATTTCATGGTTGGATGAAATCCTGAAGGAGCATGGGGCGGATGTTTGTATATTGTGTCAGACAAGCCAGGATGAGATCGAGAAAGAGAAGAGCCGTTGTATTCATTCGCTGGTGATGCAGCATGATACCGGTGCGGCCGTTGGCCAGAGTCTGTTCGAGTTCATTAAGGATATCGTTCAGCACTTTTGCCGGGTCTGTCTCCTTACGGGTATGTAAATCCACGTTGACCTGAATATCAGGCAGGAGGGGGGTTGAGTCAGGTTGTGCCCCGGCACTCCTGGATAACCCCTTAAACTCAAGACGTTTAAGGGCCCGGATGGTATCCTCACTGCACCTGTTCCACGGTGGGGTGAAGAAGGGTATAAACCGATCATCCAGGATCGATTGGAGTCGTGTTTTTCCTTTATCCAGCTGTTCCATCAGTTGTTGATAATCCCTGGCGGGACCGAACTCCTGTTTTTTTCCTTCGGGTTCAAAATTTTTGTGCAGCCGGCCATGTTGGTGCCAGCACCATTGGTTTGGTTCATGACCGGTTATGGCTTCTAACTGTCTGAAACGTGAAGAGGTGAGCCAGGATGGGACCGTTGCGAGGCAAAGAGGTGTTTGGTGCTTTTGGAAAAGGTGTATCATTTCTGTAAAAGAAGCGGAGGGAACCCCAATATCATCCGCCCTGAAAAAGAGCTGTATGGGGGTGTTGCCTGCGCTGGCGATACCTTTTCCAATGGCATCGTAAATTTGCTCTTTAATAGTGTTTGGGAGTTTCTGCCTGTAGAGTGTGGAGGGGCGATAATTCATATTGTCGCGGTGGGTTGGTCGTGAAAGATATTTTCTATCCAGGTTCTGGTCTGTTGGGCACCATCCAGCTTGATAGTACACCGATATCTAGGCATGGATACGTGCTGTTCAATTGTCTTTGCAAGCAGGGCGGCGGTAAGGTCATGCTCCTCAAGTATCCTGAATGTGCCGAATTGTTGAAGTTTTTTGACCCGGTAACGCTGTTCCCTGTTTTGGGAAAATGGATACACCAACGCGGGGATACCGGCAGCAAGCAGATTCATACAGGTGTTGTAACCGGCCATTGATATTGAAAGGTCTGCAGCCAGAAGCCAGTCGGGGAAATGGTCGGTAAACCTGCTGAGACAAACATTCTCTGGCAAAGAGACCTGCAGGTTGGTAAATGTTTCTTCAGGGAAGTATGGGCCGGTAAAAAGTTGCATGCGGCATCGGATATCAGTCAGGAGGGTAAACGCCTGAATAGCTGCTTTGACGAGTTCGTGGCCGACGTTCCCCCCCCCAATGCTGACGACGATGAGCTTGTCATCATCCTGAACCGCCAGACTTTGCCGCAGCTCGTGGCGGTCTTTCTTACTGCTTTCTCTGGTGATAAAGCCGGTATAGACGGTAGGGATGTTGATATCGTTTATCCTGGAGAATGTTTCGCCTAAAGTTATCACCTTTTCATCCGCATGAAGCAGGAGGCCATCAAAATAGTTGTTCAGGGTCTTGATGATCCGTGCTTCAAATTTCTCCTGGTCGTTCGGGCGTTCGACCAGGATATCACGCAGGCTGACGAAACAGCGGCATGGTGGAATAGTTCGTTCGTTTATGCCTTTTAGAACCGGGTCGAGTTCAAATCGAAAAGCCTTGCGCCCAAACGGGTAAAGTTCGACCAGAAAAACATCCGGACTATTTTGTTGAAACCAGGTGAGAAGAAGCTCAGCCCGTTGTGCTTTAACTTCCTCAAGGGAGAGTGTAGCGTCGCAGGGGGAGAGATTGTTGAACCGGGCATCCATCTTCAGGCCGGGAAGTTGGCAGATCGAGATGTCCGGATTGTCAACGGACACTTCCGGGCCACCCAGGATGAGTGTGACCTGATGGAATTCTGCCAACACCCTGCAGATCTCAAGGCTTCGGTGGAAATGCCCTATCCCCAGGACGTGCTGGCAGTAATACGCAATTTTCACCGGCTGTTTCCTGTCTCTTCGCTAGGATGAATGTTGAGTTCTGTAATAGCGTATCCATTATCGTTGCAACTGATACGATGTAATCGGTCCTTTTCAAGAAGAGAGGGCTCGTGTGGCAAAAATGAACGCCCTGCGACGGCATATACCAGGCATTTTATGATACCGAGATGACATACGATCAGGATGTTTTGTCCGGCGTGGGTGGCATGAGCATCGTTAAGAGCCTCAAAGGCCCTGGCCCTGGCTTGTGCGCGACTCTCTCCATCTGGCGGTGTGAAATCCCAGCCGGCTGCAATTTGTTCGGCCAGAACCTCTGGGTATTGCTGGCGAACATCGGTGACCCTCATTCCTTCCCAGGTTCCCCAATCCTGTTCACGCAACCTGTGGTCAAAAGTGACCGGCAGCCTGAGCTGTTCATTGAGCAGGGTGACGGTCTGTTGAACTCGTCCCAGGTCGCTGGCAATAATCCGGTCCCACGCCATCACGTGGCACCTTTTTGCCCATTGCTCCGTTTGGCTGATGCCTTCTTCTGTCAATGGAGAATTGCCTCGCCCCTGAACTCGTTTTTCCTCATTCCAGACGGTTTTTCCATGACGTAACAGCCCAAAGGTGGTTGGTGCACATGTTGCTGTCGTATCCATATGTACCCTCGGTTGAGTTGTTATCAAGCGTTACGCCAGCTGGAGGTGGGGTTGGGCCTGGAAGATGTCAGCCAGGTTACGGACCCAGCGGCGATTATCAAATTGATTATGAACCCAGTCCCTGCCTTGTTCAGAAATTCGATTGCGAAGGTCATTGTCCAGTAGTATTTTTTCTATCGATTCAGCCATAAGTTCCGGGTTGTCAGGTTCGATGGTGTAACCTGTCTCTCCGTGTTTCAGGATTTCAGGAATGGCGGAAACATTGGTTGAGAGTGCGGGAACACCCATGGCCAGGCTTTCTACTAACACATTGGGGATTCCGTCACGGTCTCCGCTCTTGGCAATTCTGCAGGCGAGCACAAAAAGGTCAGTTTGCCGGAACTGGTCGAGAACCTCGGTGTGGGTCCTGGTGCCAAGGCATATGCACTCGTTTTGAAGATCTAACTCTTCAATCAATGCAAGTATCTTTTCCCGGTCGTCACCATCACCAATGAGGGTATGTTTGAATTCGAGGCCCCTCTTCTTTAGCAGGGAAAGTGCCCGATACAGATCGGGCAACCCTTTCTTTTCCGTCATTCTGGCTATTGTCAGGAGCTTGTATGGGGGCTGTGACCTGGTGCTGCGTACCTGCTGGTTAAAGAGTTGCAGATCAATACCGTGGTAGACGCAATGGATTGGAGTTGAATGAGAACCGGCAAGTTGTTCGAGGAATTCACTGTTGTGACGGGTACAGGTGACGACAAAACCTGCTTTTTCTATCTTCTCTTTTAGCTGGGCAGGATTTGAAGTGTAGATATCCTTGGCGTGGGCGGTAAAACTAAAGGGCAGACCAGAAAGCATTGAGGCAAACATCGTCACTGAAGTTGGTGAGTGAGCAAAGTGGCCGTGAAGGTGTCCGATATCCGGCTCGTTGAGCAGGAAACGGTTGGTCATATATCCGGCCTGCAAGAGGTGTTTAAGGGTCGCAAGTTTTCTGTTGCGACGAAAACGCTCTCCGGCAAGTGCCATAGCTTTCCTGTATCGTGGCGGATTCTTGGCCGCCAGGAAGAGGTTGGGGAGAAGCAGTCTGTGAAACTCCAGCAGGAGTTCTGTCGGCAAATAGTCAACGGCGGCCCGGATCTGTTTAACTGAATCGTGGCAAAACGTCTCACGTGGGTGGCGCATGGAGAAGAGACGTATTGAGAAACCGAGCTCTTCGAGCAGCAGGATTTCATTAGAAATAAATGTTTCCGAGATTCGGGGATACCCCTTCAGGATATACCCGATAGTCGTGCGTGGGGACATGGCGGTCTTGGTTTTTATGGGTGGCCAGCGGCTAATGCTACCGGGGCAGGAGTATGCTTATTGCTCTTAAGATTCTGTAATTGTTGCAGCATGACGTCGAGGCCGGTTAATTCAAAAGAACGTATGGTGTCAACGTATTTGTCCCGTTCGCGTATCATGGTGAAAATCTTTTCCCGTAACAATTGGGGCGTGACATCAGTCCAGGAAATGTAATCAAGGAGTCCTCGTTCTTTCAAACAGATTGCCCGGATAAGTTGTTCCCTACGTGGGGTTTCTCTTGGAATGATGAGTGCCGGCGTCTCCTGGGTGAGGATCTCGCAAATAGTGTTATACCCGCCCATTGAGATTACCAGGTCGGCTCCTTTCATCAACTCTTCCAGTCTGGGGTGGAACGGAAGCGTTTTTATACCGTGCAGTTTGGCCCTCTTTTTCAACCTCTCCCTTTTGCGTTTGGGCATAAACGGACCGGTAATAATTACTGATTTGATGGGGAGTGAGGTGGGATAGTACTCGTGCATGGCAAGATACTGCTCGACGACCTCGCAACCGTCTCCCCCCCCGCCTGTAGTCACGAGTACAAAAATATCGTCATCAAGGATCCGGTATTGATTCCTTACCTTGTTACGGATACGGGGTGACAAAGTTTTTCTGGGAATGTACCCGGTAAATGTAGTTTTTTGCCTGGCTGGTACTGGAAAGGAATAGTGCACGGTGGGGTCATAGATACTCTGCTCGCCGTACACCCAGATCTCGTCATAGAGGTTGTCCAGGGATTGGTACACTCCTTTTTCCTGCCAGTCTTTTTGTATGACGGTGCTTTCGTCGAGTATGTCACGTAATCCCAGAACTGAAGTCGTTTGAGGGCTATTCTCTTTTAACCACTCAAGGGTTGGTAAAACTTCTCTTTTAAGGCCATGGGGTTCCTTGTCGACGATAAAGAGATCCGGTTTCAATTCCTGGGCAGTGGCAAGGATAATATTGGTGCGGATGCTGAGGGCATGTTCCTGGCCGATACGCATTGAAAGAGACTGGTAATCCTCATTGGTTTTCTTGATCATGCCCGGGATTCGGACGAAATCGACTTGTTCCGGAAAAGGAAACCGGCCTGCGATGGGTGATCCGGTAATGATCAGGACATTTGTGTTTGCATCACGCAGATGGTTGGCAATGGCCATTGAGCGTCTGATATGTCCCAGGCCATAGGTGTCATGCGAGTACATGAGAATGTTGTAGTTGGGTGAGACGCTCATTGTAGTATCTGGTGATGTTCTGATGAGATAATGCACTTGTGTCGATGTTTAAAATACAGGCAAATCATAATTCAAGAAAAGGTTTATTCTACAGGAAAGGTAATGTCAAGCGGATGACGTGGGTTCAAATAAAAAGGCCTTCATCCATTTGAGAATGAAGGCCTTTTGTGAATTTGTATTATCGAAGGAGTCGAGAGGGTGATCAGAAACTCATGGAGAGTTTGTTGCTCACCATTATAATGGATTCAACATCACTGTAGGTGCTCCGCTCCTTGAAGACATCTCCCGTTTCCATGTAGCCGAAATGTACCTCGTAATTCAGGTTGTCCAGTAATTTATAGACAAGTCCCAGATTGGCCTCCCAACTGGACTCGTGTTCATCAAGGCTGGGATCCCAGTTGTTTTGGGCCATACCAAATGTTCCCTGTACAGAGAACTGCTCTGTGGGTTTGTATTCTGCTGAGATGGCGAACCCGGTTGACGTCCCCAGATCGGGAGTAGTCCTCAGGGATGACTCAGTAAAGGACTGATGGTTGAGGATATCAGCCTTAGTTGAGGTAATCAGGAGTGGCTCGTAATTCTGCAACCGGATATCAGCTGTTTCCTGGAAATCCATAAGGGCGCCCAGGTTATAGGTTGTCACCTTGTAAGCACTGAGTCTCTCAAACTCTTCGGCTGTAGCATTCTGTACAGCACCGTACATGACCAGCAGTGGCGTAAGGTATAAAAATATCTTTTTCATCATATAGTTAGAACATAATAAATTTATCCGGGCTTTCATCCTGTGCTTGGCAGGCTGGTACAAAAAATTAAACCCTTTATGACATGATGTGTTTTTATTGTTGAAAAGTCAAGGGGTAATTTCATCCAGATGCGTGCAATCCTTACAGTATATAACGGGCATATGGAGTGGCTTCTGGAGCTGTCTGGTACAAAAAACGATATTGGTTCTAACGAATAGGAACCTTGCAGCGGTCTGGAAAGTGGGATATAGGTAGCTGCTGAGTTTCTGTAAAATTCAAGTGCTGCATATACAAATAAATCAGTTACAGGAGTGGTTATGATGTACAGGACATTAGTAATCATGTGTTGCCTGTTTCTTTTCGCTTGCCCCGTTCAAAATGGGGTCGCTGGCGAGGAGAAAACTGCACGGGTCATGGTTCTTCCTTTTGATGGTACGGCCAGTGGCGATTTTGCCTATTTGACAGATTCTATACGGGCTATGGTTTTAAGCCGTCTTGCTGCCAACAAGGATGTTGAACTTGTGGATTATGCAGTGCAGCAGGACGAAATCAGGATGCTCAATAATGGTGCGGCTACACTTGAGGATGGTGAGTCACTCTTTACCAGGTTCCAGACGGACTATGTTGTAACCGGTGGTCTTTACGCCTTGCAGACTGGATTGAAAATCCAGGTTTCAGTAAAAGGCAAGGATGAGGAGGCACCGCCGGTACGTCTTCAGGTCTTGGCTGTAAATGAAGATGCAATTATACCCCAGGTTGAAATGTTGGCAGGGGATATCGCCGGAAAGGGAATGGGGCTCCAAACTGCAGGCCCTGCCTCTGTGGCGGGAAAAGCTGAGGGTGCAGAGGAAGGGCTTGCCGGATTTGCCACTGAACATCCGGAAAAGGTGTACAAGAAGGGCATTTTCAGTGGCTCTATCGTGGTAGAAGAAGGTGGCGGCGTGAAGGTGGCGTCTACTGCGGTACGACGGAGTTCGGTTATTCCGTCCATGCTCGTAACCATGGCGACAGGAGACCTTAATGGTGATGGGAGGCTGGAAATCGCCTCGGCTTCCAGATCAACCTTATCTATATATAGGTTTAATGAAACACGTTTCGAGGCAGTAGCTGAGCATAGATTCTCCGGTGCGTTCAAAATCCATGCTGTGAACATCGCGGATGTTGACCGTGACGGGCGTCAGGAAATATTTGTCAGCGCCGACCGTGACGGAAGGGCAGCTTCGGCTATTGTTAAACTGGATGGCTCGTCGCTTGTACCAGTACTTGAAGAGATTGAATGGTATATACGACCCCTGAATAAGCCTGGAGAAGGTGTTATCCTTGCCGGACAACGTGCGAGCCAGGACCCAAAAGATGGGTATGTTCGCCAGGGAGTATCCCAACTTAAACTCTACGCGAATTTCAATGGTGTAAGAGAGGATAAAAAATTACCCCTTCCCAGGAACGTACGGTTGTTTGATTTCGAATGGGTAGACCTGGATAATGATAACAAATATGAGTTGATCGCGGTGGACCATCGTGAAAAGCTCCTGATATATGACAGCCAGAACAGTCTTATGTGGGTAAGCGAAGAGGATTATGGCGGCAGCCGGAACTTTTTTGGACCTCCCAAGAGTTCAAGGGTCAGGAGCTTGATGGCCTTCGATGATGACAGTGAATTTGAGCGTGAGATGGTTTTTCTGCCGACCAGGATTCTGCCGGTAGATGTGGACGGGGATGGCAGGCAGGAGATTGTCATAGGCCAGAACAAAAGGTTGTTTGGTAAGTGGCTGAGCAATAGTCGGGAGTATGACGGGGGGGCTGTTGTTTGCCTTGGCTGGCAGGAAAATGGGTTACGCCAGTTGTGGAAGACCAATAAAATAAACGGTTATATTGCAGATTACAATTATGTACAAAACGGCCGTTCACTGGGCAGTGAAGAGGATGCAAGTGCAGGTCTTTACGTGGCACAGATTCCTGAGAAAATGTTTTTTGGATTCTTAATGAGTAGTGAAAGCAAATTGTTACGCTATGATCTGGTTGTTGAGGCTGCTGATTAGATTTGGAGGATTCCAAATATATTCATTTCTGCTTGTTGTTTCTACCTGTAATCACAGGGTTGCAAGCTAGTATAAAAATTTAAACCAAGGTAAAAAATACTTGACATTGGGAGTGTCCGGGTATAAAAGTGCAGTAGTTATGTAGTATAAAGTGTCTTTTAGATTCTAATATTCCTTTTCATCTTGAGACGAAAGGGAGTTACAGACACCCCGAAGTGGGGACAATTTAGTTACTAAGGAGAAATGAGATGAAAAAAGTAATTGCTGCCGCTGCCGGCCTTATGCTGGCTGGCACCCTGGCTTCTGCTGCGGTTGCCGCTGAGGCTGGTGTTAAATTTAAAGGTGATGCCCGTGCCCGTTACTACCTGCAGAATGAGTACGCGAGTTCTGATTCCGAGGATACCCACTGGAACTCCCGTGTACGTCTGCAGTGGACTGCTACCTCTAAAGGTGGTGCGTACGCAGTAGGTCGTTTTCGTCTGGCGGATGCTACCTGGAATGGTACCCAGTCTAACCGTAAAGGTTCTGACGCTGGTAACCTCTGGGTTGATAAAGCGTACATCGGTGTTCCTTTTGGACCGATCACCGTTGAAGCTGGTCTGACCTATCGTAACCTGACCGATTTCGCATTTGCATGGCGTGGTGCTGACGCTGTTGATTTCATCTACAAAGGTGAGAACACCAACGTTCGTGCTTTCATCCAGGTAGAAGATGAATACGAGGAAGATGTTGTAGATGCAGACGGTAACGTCGTTCAAGCAGCCAACGATGCCGATAATGATAACGACATCATGATGTACGGTGTTCGGCTCGACCAGAAGTTCGCAGGCGGTTGGGGTCTGGTTGCATACGCAGCATATCAGGATGACCAGCAGTTTACAGACGAAAGCGGTACCCTGGCTGGTTTGAAGGTAAGCGGTGCATTTGGTGGTATTACCACGGCTGCTGAGGTTGCTTACCAAGAATCTGACCTTCTTGGTAGCGATGACGATGGTATAGGCGCTTACATTGAGGCTACCGTTCCTGTAGGACCTGCATCCATTTATGGTATTGTCGGTGTTGCTCAGGACGGTTTTGTGGTTGATGATGACTTCGCCGGACAGGGTAACGTAATGGGTAACTTCTCCCAGATTTCATCCTTCGCCATCGGTGGATCCGATTTTGGCGATACCACCTGGGTTGTTGTAGCTCCGAAGTTCAAAGCTACTGAGAGCCTGACCCTCGGTGCAAACCTGGGTTACTATGATGGCGATGTAGATTCAGCTTTTGAGATTGGTCTCGACGCTAGCTACGCAGTTACCGATGGCGCGTCTCTGAATGCTATCTTCGGTTATGTTGATTTCGACGAAGCTGATAATAATCCACTTGGTTTCGGTCTGTCTCTGGAGATCTCCTACTAATTTGATTATTTAATCAATTAGCAGAGTCTTTATGAAGGCGGGTTCCCTCTGCGGGAACCCGCCTTTTTCTTTGCCTTGTAAAATATGTATGGCTCATTTTTCTGATCGCAACAGTTTGCAATGTTTCCTGATGGTTGCGTTTGGTGTATTTCTTTCCACTCTGGACAGCAGCATGATTAATGTTGCTCTACCCGAAATCATGCATGATTTTCAGGAGGAGTTGAAGAGGGTCGATCTCATTGTTGTCGCGTACCTGATGGTCATCAGTATTACACTGGTTTTTTGGGGAAGACTTGGGGATACCGTTGGGAAGGGTAAAATTTACGCAGGCGGGATATGTTTGTTTGGGATGGGAGCTCTATTATGCAGCCTGTCTCAGAACCTCTGGCAGTTGGTATTGACTCGGTCGATACAGGCATGTGGGGCTGGCATGATGATGGCAACCGGACCTGCCTTGATAAAACTTGTCACCCCTGTTGAAAACCTGGGTAAAATGCTTGGCCTGGTAGGTATTGCCACGTCCGCTGGGTTGACTTGCGGTCCTGTTATCAGTGGCTATTTATTGACACATTATAGTTGGCGGGCCATTTTTTTTGTATCATTGCCGGTAAGTTTGTTGCTTGCCTTATTGGCGATTTTTGGGGTGTTACCGAAACTGACCGCTTTTGAGAAACGTCATCCTTTTCCGTTTGACTGGAAAGGGGGAATAGTCTGGATGTTATTGGTTATCTGTTCTGTTTGTTTTTTTAAAGTGGTGGGAATAAGCATTATTGGAACCCTGCTGGTTACCCTTCTTATTGCTGTGCTGGTCGTTGTTTTTATCAGGGTTGAAAGACATGCTGACAGGCCAATTCTGCCTTTGCAGTTGGTATCAAACCGGTATTTCTGGACGGCAACAATTGCTGCATCCCTTGCCTTTTCGGCACTTTTTATTGTTATTATCCTGCTCCCGTTTTTTCTGAAAATAATTCTCAACTATACACCGGATGCCATAGGACTCACTATGATGGCCCTGCCGGTAAGTCTTGTTCTGTTTTCACCGTTGTCCGGTTGGATATTTGATACTACCGGGTCTGCCAGGTATGTTTCTTCTACAGGTTTATTCCTCGGAGCAATTGCTGTCTGCATGATGCTTCGTTTTGGTGACCAGACGTCTCAAGCCTACATTGCTTTTTGCCTCGGCCTGCTTGGATGCGGGGTTTCTATATTTCTCACGCCAAACAGTGCTTCGGTTCTGACTCGGGTACAGCAAAGATTTGCAGGGATCAGCGCAGGAATTTTGGCTACGGCGAGGAATTTCGGGATGATGAGTGGGGCGGCAATTGCCGGGGCTGGCTTTACACTGGCCTATCGTACTATCGGGCATGGTAAAGAATATTCAGCTGTTGATGTGCAGCCAGAGAATTTTATCGGTGCGACACATTTTCTCTTTATTGTCGCTCTGCTGCTTCTTGCCATCGGGTGTGGATTGTCGATCATGCGCCAAGAGCAGGTTTAGCGGGGATACTCATGGAAAATGTGCAGATGTGATTCGGCTCCCTATTTCATTTACACGATCATCTTCGCCGGCAGGTGTACTTTTGCTACCATACCTCCTTTTTCATGTTGCTTGAGATGAAATGTTGCCCCATGCATGGCTGTGATTTTTTCTACCAGGGTTAGACCCATCCCCGTTCCATATGTTTTTGTGGTGAAAAATGGATCAGTAACGAGTTGCAAATGGTTATCTGCGATCCCGGTACCGCTGTCGCGTATAATAACCTCGATACCATCTTCCCTATTTTCGGTATATGTACAGCCAACGAATAAAACCCCTCCACCCGTCATTGCCTCTATCCCGTTTTTTATCAAATGCAGGAATACCTGCCTGAAACGATCGCCGTCAACCTGCACAACAGGGCTTATACCCGGTAAGTCGAATTGATACGTAATATTTCCGTTTTTCATAGTAGTATAAAAAACCATGACGCATCGGCGCAACAAGGAATACAGTTGATGCGGTGCCAATTGAAGTTGGCGTTCCTCAACAAAATTAAAAAGATCTTCAAGGGTTGCCTCAATCTTTGCCGCTTCTTTTGAAATAACCTTGAGGAACTTCGCAATGTAAGGGTCTTCGGTCCTTTTGACAAGGAGGCGGGCCGTTCCACCTATTGAGGTAATAGGATTACGGATGACATGGACCAACTGGGCCGACATATGTCCCACTGCAGAATATCGTTCAGCCGCGACGAGAAGATCTTTGCTCTTGTCGAGTTCCTGGTTGACCATTTCAAGCTCCTCAATTTTAATTCGCATATCTTCGTATAGATGACTATGCTCAATCGCAAGACTGGCCTGACTGGCGAAGATCTCGAGGGAATGTATTTCCTCCAGGGTAATTTGCTTGTGGGTCACGAAGTTGTCGACAATAAGTACGCCAAGTGATTTGGAAGGTGAATAGAGAGGAACAACCACAAAAGAGCTGTGATCAAGAATATGCAGAAGTTCATACGGGACATTGCAGCCGATAGCTGAACCATTAGTAACCACAATGGTCTGACGATTGATTGCAGCACTTATAAGTATATGTGACAAATCTGTAACAGGGACACGTAACTGGCTGATGATTCTGTTTACCTCCACATCGCCTTCTTCGTTCCCACCGTTATCGTCAGTAATAATATCCTGTAACTGAAGGTTTTTTTGCTTTATCGAGTCCCAGACCCTTCCCGCTTCGGCCCGACAAGTGGTGCCGATAGCCAGCTTTCCTTCAAGAATTTGTCCGTCATCGGAAAAGAGGGCCAGAAAGGCCCTGTTAAATTTCAGTCCTTCCTCTGAGGTGATTCCGACCAGAATAGCCCTGAGTATCGCCTTGAGTTCCACATTGCTCAAGTAGACACTGTTCATCTGCAGGTTCAACTGATGCAGGAACCTGGTCCTGTTGTGGGCGGCTTCAAGTTCCTGCTGGATGTGACGGTTTTCGATGGCCAGTTTGCGTTTTTTCAGCGTTGACACCAACGTATGTGTAAGTTTTTCACCACCGACAGGTTTGGTCAGGTAATCGTCAGCTCCCAGACGCAGGCATTCAAGTGCGGTATCGAGATTGGTCGTTCCGGTTACCATCACTATTCCAAGATCAGGATACTTGGGGACGATATCCTGTAGTATCTCGATACCGCTTTTATCAGGCAGGCCAATATCAAGAAGGATCAGGGCAATGGGACTTGATTGAAGTAACTGGTAGAATTCAGCTGCCGACCCTGCCTGGAGAACAGGCAGTCCCTGCTTGTCGAGGTAATGTTTGAGGATCAGGACGATCTCAGGTGAGTCGTCTACTATAACCACCGATTCGCCATGATTCAGTAGTTGGGAAAGATCAAGTTCGTAATGCTCTTCGTATCCTCTAAGGAGTTCTACCATAGTTATGTCGGCAAGGTATCCATAGCTGAAGAAGTAAAAAGGAATAGTCAGAAACGTGTACTCGTATACACATTTCTATTGTATACTCACATACGATTTTTTTAAATATCTTCCTCACTTTATTTTTACCTTTCACCTGTAGCTGATGCAACCAGAAGAATTTTTTTCCGAAAACGGCTTACTATCACAATATATTCCAGGGTTCGAGCCGAGGGACGTGCAACGCACCATGGCCGAAGCGGTTTGTCAGGTTATAGAGCATGCTGAACCTGATGGGGAGTGCCTGCGGGCAAATCTCCTGCTGGTTGAGGCTGAGACAGGCATCGGGAAGACCCTGGCGTATCTTGTTCCTGTCCTTCTCTCCGGCAGGCGGGTGGTGGTGTCGACGGCAACACTGAACCTCCAGGATCAGATCATGAACAAGGAGGTGCCGCTTCTCACAAAAGTATTCGGCAGCGAATTAAACGTTGTCTGTCTGAAAGGTAGGCAAAATTACTTATGCAGGTATCGGTGGTATCAACACCATTCCGCCGCCCAGATGTCCCTGGTTGAAGATGATGACTGTAGCCGTATCGGAGAGTGGTTGCAGGAGACCGAGATAGGGGATCGTGCCGAATTGGAATGGCTGTCAGATCAATCATCGCTTTGGTACAAAATATCGGCAAAATCAAACCAGTGTCTTGGAGGTGATTGTCCGGAGTCTGCCGACTGTTTTGTTAACGCTGCCAGGAAGAAAGCTGCCCGTGCCTCTATCATAGTGGTCAACCACCATCTCTTTTTTTCAGACCTTGCTGTCAGGAGAGGAGGGTATGGAGAGGTACTTCCTCGTTATGAGGGAGTGGTTTTCGATGAGGCCCACCATCTTGAGAATGTGGCGACGACTTTTTTCGGTAGAACGTTTAGTCAATATCAACTCCTGGATCTCTTTTCCGATATTCGTCGCCAGGCTGAGGCTGAACTCGATCCGGATATGTATGACCGGATTATCGGCGCTGCACAAGGTGTGCGGCAGAGGGCCGAGGAGTTTGCTTCACTGTTTCCTGCCCGGTACGGAAAATATCATCTTGATGGGCTGATACAGGACATGACTCCGGCTGTCTGGCAGACCGAGATAGAGCATATGGCAACTGGGCTGAAGCGTCTGGCAGATGAGTTGCAGGGATGCCTGGCGTATGGGGATGGCTGGAACAGCCTGGAGAGCCGCACGAGGGAGCTTCGGGAGCATCTGTTTGAAATTAGTCTGCCAGGTGAAGGTGTTGCAAACGGCTCATTTGTCCACTGGTATGAGCGGCGTGAACGATCGGTCAGCTTGTCTGCAACCCCTGTGGATATTGCTCATCACCTGCAGGATACCCTGTATAGTGCAGTTAGCTGGTGTGTTATGACCTCTGCGACCCTGACCAGTGGTGGTGATTTCGGGTACGTACGGGAACGACTGGGGCTGGATGCGGATGTCGACACATTACGACTGCAGTCTCCTTTTGATTATAAGAATAGAACACTTCTTTATATTCCCGGGAACAGTTTCCCCGAACCTTCATCTCCTGCTCATGCGGAGCAGGCCAGCAGACTTGCATGTGAACTGCTTGTGGCCAGTAAGGGCAGGGGCCTGGTTTTATGTACAAGTTTCAGGGGGATGGAGAATATGGCGGAATATCTCAGTGAGCATCTCCCATATCCGCTATTGGTACAGGGAGATGGTTCCCGAAATGCGTTGCTGGAAAAATTTCGGACTTCCAGAGAGACCGTCTTGGTGGCTGTTGCCAGTTTCTGGGAGGGGGTCGATGTGCCGGGAGAATCGTTGAGCTGTGTTATCATCGATAAACTCCCTTTTGAGGTTCCTTCAGATCCGGTGATTCAGGCGAGGGTCAAGGCAATTACGGATAGAGGCGGAAACCCGTTTTTCGATTTCCAGGTACCCCGGGCCATACTCAGCCTGCGTCAGGGCGTCGGTCGGTTGATGCGGACCACTACTGATTGGGGGGTTATCGCTGTGTTGGACGTCCGTCTATTTAAGAAGGGATATGGCTCGATTTTCAGAAAAAGTTTGCCTCCTTCGCCGATCGTTCGTACACTTGAGCCGGTTGAAGAACTATTTGAGAGATTTAGCCTGAATTTAAAAGGCACCCATTAAAAGATTGATGACGAAAGGTGGAGATGACTGACCAGCATAAATTGAAAAATGCGATTATCGATCGTGCCGTTCTGGTTGATAGATACATGCATGAGGATCTTGATGCGATCCGGGGCAAAGTGGATGATCTCCTCCTGGAGGTATTGGATTACGGTTTATTCAATGGGGGGAAACGGATCCGCCCTTTACTGGTTGTCCTCTCCTCACGACTGTGCGGCAGCAATGATCAGCGCGTGTATCAACTGGCCACGGCTTTTGAATACCTTCATGCCGCCACCCTGTTTCATGATGATGTGATAGACGGGGCAATGTCAAGGCGGGGAAAGCCTGCTGTTAATATCAAGTTCGGTCTCATTGCTGCCATCCTGGCTGGAGATTACCTGCACGCCAGGTCTATGCATATTGTTGGTAATATTGCGGGTAAGGAAGGGCTGGCCATTTTTTGTATGGCAACCGCCGGGATGGTGGATGGCGAGTTCATGCAGCTGAGAAACAGTGACAGCTTTTCTACATCGGAATCTGGGTATTATGAGACAATTATGGGTAAGACCGGTTTGCTCATAGCAGCTGCCTGCCGGGTAGGTGCTTTATATGGCGGCGGGAATCCGGAACAACAGGAACGCCTTCATCAATACGGTGTCGGGTTGGGATGTGCTTTCCAGATGATTGATGATCTGCTTGATTATACTGGGGATGAACAAAAAACAGGTAAAGCGGTAGGCAATGATCTGATTGAGGGCAAGATGACATTGCCGTTGATTCTCGGTTGGGAGCAGGCTGATTCAACTGATCGTGCTTGTTTGGAGCAGATCCTGTCAGATGAATCATTGCGTAAAAGTGAATTCAGCACGGTATATGGTATCCTTGACAAATATGGGGCCTTTACGGAAACGCGGGCCAGGGCGCGGCAGCATGTGACTGAGGCGTTACTGCAGCTCGAAACGTTTTCAGCACCGGAAGGTTTTGAGGCAAAGGAGATTCTGACCGGATTGGCGGGGTATGTGCTCGAGAGGGAGAAGTAGACAGGAATGGTACGAGCGACAACCCGAAAGACTGCAGCGAAGAAAAAGACAAGCCAGCGCAAGAAAAGGCCCGCCAGAAAGAAGCGTACGATAAATGTTGCAAAACTGGTGACTGTTATCAGTTTATTCCTGTTGCTGGCCGTGTCAATTGGTGCTGTTGGTTATGTGATATTTTTCAGGACGGTACTCGTCTAATCTGGCAAATAGCGGCTGGCAGGATAAGCATTGCTCGAATCTTAAACCCGATGAGGTGAGTCCATGAGACGTATTGGCATTATCGGAACCGGGAAACACGGCAGCAGGTATGCCAATCATGTTGTCAACGATCTTGCCGGAGCAAAGTTGGCTGGCATAAGCCGACGTTCACCCGACGGTATCGAACAGGCCAAGGTGTGGGGCTGTAACTATTTTAAAGATTGGCAGGCGTTGATTGCCGACCCGCAGGTCGATGCCCTCATCGCTGTCACTCCTCCTGGTTTAAACCTGGAAATAGCACAACTCTGTGCTGCCCACAGCAAGCCCCTGCTTATAGAAAAGCCATTGGCGCGTGACAGCAGGGAAGCATCTGCTCTTGTTTCTACTATGGAGAGCGCCAACTGTCCGCTTACTGTCGGACAGACTCTGAGATATAACCCTGTCATAGCTGCCTTGGGCGAGAGACTGCCGGAGATGGGTCGGCTTCACTCATTTGCTGTCGACCAGCGGATCGAACCGTCGACACTGGCTTGGCATGACGACCCTGAAGCGGCGGGTGCCGGTGTGATGATGCATACCGCTGTTCATGTGTTCGATGCCTTAAAGGTTATAACCGGCCTGCGTATACTACGTGTCATGGCGACTATGAAATGTGTACACTCGAGCAGACTGGAAGATCTTGTCGTCATGCTGGTCGAATGTGAAAACAACGTATTCGGCACGGTGGATGTCAGCAAAGTCGGACACGCCAGGAGCGGCAGGTTCGAGTTTATTTGCCAGAAAGGTCAACTGGTAGGTGAGCAGATTCATGGCTTTTTAGAAATCGTCGAGCAGAACAGGGTGACAGACCATCGTGATTTTGAGCCGTTTCCAACGATACTGCCGTTGCTTACTGACTGGCTTGCCTTTCTCGACGGTTCTGGTGAAAATCCGATATGTAGTCGGGAGGGACTGTATGCCGTACAGGTCTGCTCTGCGGCACTGCAATCGGCGGAGGCAGGGGAATGGGTAGAAGTGTAATATGAAAATTCCAGTTTAACCTGGAACCTTCAGTACTATTTGGAATAAATACCAAAGAGAGCGTGCAGCCAGAAGACTGAGGCTGTGAGAATGGCAAGAAAGACAGCACCGCTTCCCACATCCTTGGCCCGCTTGGCCAGGTCGTGATACTCTGGAGACGTCATATCGACAATTGCCTCAATAGCCGAGTTGAGCATCTCGACAATAAGGATCAGCATATTGACCAGGAAAAGTGACAGCTTCGTAGTTGTTGCAACCGGCAGGAAGAGGATGACTGGCAGCAGCAGCAGGACAAGAGCCGCCTCCTGCCGGAATGCCTCCTCATGCTTCAGGCATGATTTGATTCCCTGAAGTGAATAGAAAAATGCTGCAATTATGCGGGATATACCCCGTTTTGCTGGCTTCATTGCTGTTCCTGTATTCCCTTAAGAGAAAAGGGCGGATTTACATTTTCAGGTAAATCCGCCTTGTAAGTACTTATTGCCGATAGGTGTTTTTTAACGCTGGTTTCTCATTGTTTCAAGGGAAAACCGGATCAGTGTTTGAATGATCTCTGACCTGTATACATCATGGCCACTTTGGGATCGGCCTCGTTGCATGCTTCGATTGTCTCGAAATCCCGCATGGATCCTCCGGCCTGTAAAATGGCGGTAATACCCTGACGAATTCCTACGTCGGCACCATCCCTGAATGGGAAGAAGGCATCGGAGATCATGGTGCAGCCTGGCAGGTTGCCCCGGTCCTGTTGAACCTGATTATCGATTTCCTCTATTTCGCTCTTATCCCTCTCACCTTTGGCAATAGCCAGTTCCAGGTCCGCATAGGGGAGTTTGTGCTTATCGTAGCAAAGGATATCGGCGTATTTGATATACGCCTTGTGGACTGCAATTTCCGCAACACCTACACGATCCTGCTCACCAGTTCCGATCCCGACGGTACATCCGTCCTTTACGTAAAGCACTGAGTTGGAAGTGACTCCGTGCTCTATGGCCCAGCCAAAAATCATGTCGTCGATTTCCTGTTCAGTCGGTTGACGATCGCATCGGTATTCCTTCTCCTTCCAGGTTGAAACTGCAGGTTGCAGGTCATCTATGGAGCGGATGGAGTTAACAGCGGACTGTTGGGCAATAATGCCACCGTCAATAAGGCTCTTGAAATCTACAAAACGAAATTTTTCAAACTCGGCCAGCCGATCTATGCGGTTTATTCTGATAATGCGCAGGTTCTTGCGTTTACTGAGTATATCCAGTGTGCCATCCTCAAAATCAGGAGCGCAGACAACTTCAAGGTAGTTATCGGCAAGGAGGCTGGCAGTATCGACATCACAGCTTCTGCTCATAACAACAGCTCCTCCGAAGGCAGCGATACGGTCGGCTCGGTTGGCTTTATTGAATGCATCCGCAAGCGTAGATCCATATGCGGCACCACAGGGGTTGTTGTGTTTAAGGATGACGGCGGCGGGCCGGTCAACAAGGTATTTGAGAATGTTCAGGCCGTTGTCGATATCAGTGAGGTTAATTTTACCGGGATGTTTTCCTACCTGCAGCATGTCGGAAACATCGATCCCTGACACAAGTCCATTGCCTGGTTCAATATATTTGCAATCGCCTAGAGTCAGGTTACCGTTGACCAGTTCATAGAGTGCCGCCTCCTGGTCAGGATTTTCGCCGTAACGTATTCCTCGTTCATCGGCAGACCCATCATCCTGGACAATGCTCCATGTCCTCTTTCTGTAAACGAGTTTCTGGTCGCCAAACGATATAGTCATGTCCATGGGGAACTGGTCACCGAGAATTGTACTGTACATTTTTTTTAGGTCGCTCATAGGTTGCTCCGGTTGAACTTAATGTTTTTTGTAATGGGATGGTCGTAGGTCCTGGATGGTTTATGGCTGCTGTTATTGTATAGGTATCTGGTTGTCGGCCACAAGTGCTACTTTTCAAAATGTTGTCTGGTGTGGCGGCAACACAGAATTTTCAGGGATTGTCAAACCCTTTAGCACACAGTATGGGCCGATTTCGACATTATCACCGATATTGCAGTCCTCTATAACGGAACCGTTTCCTACAATGCAATTCTCCCCGAGCATGCTTATGCCGCCAATAGAGACACCGCTTTTGAGCAAACAGTCTTTGCCAAGCGTGACCCCTGAAGAAACGGAGATGGTCTCGGGATTGTGCATGGTGATACCGCAAAACATTAACTCTTCGTTCCGTCTTTTTTGAAGTTCGCTGTGAGCCAGGGAGAGTTCGAGGCGGGAGTTGACGCCGAGCACATCCATGGAGTGGGGAGTGATATACTTCTGCGCTGATTTTCCTTGCTCGACGGCGATGGATACAATATCCGTCAGGTAGACCTCTCCCTGACTGTTGTTCGTGCCGACTTGCTTGAGTGCGGAAAAGAGAAAATCGCGTTCCACACAATAAATTCCGGCATTGATTTCACAGATAGCTAGTTCTTCTTTACTGGCATCTTTTTGCTCAACGATACCTCGAAGTGAACCGTCGTTTGCCGTGAGGATACGACCGTAATTGGTTGGATTGTCAAGAGTAGTTGTCATCAGCGTCAGGTCTGCACCGCTTGCATGGTGTGCGTTGTACATCTCTTGCAGTGTTGCTGATTGCAGTAAAGGAGTGTCGCCACAAAGAATCATAACTGTGCCGGAACCCTGTTCAATCGCCCTTTCGGCGGTAAGGACCGCATGGCCGGTGCCCAGTTGTTCCTTCTGAACAACAAATTCCACATCGAACGATTTCAGGGACTGTTGAACCGCTTCCTTTTGGTGGCCGATAATAACAGCAATTCTGGTCGGCTCAAGCGGCAGGACGCTCCAGATAACGTGGTGGACCATGGGAGAATAAAACACTTCGTGCAGGACCTTGGCCTTGCCGGATTTCATCCTGGTTCCCTTGCCGGCGGCAAGGATAACTACGGAGAGTGGAGTTGCGTGGTTCATGATATTGTAAATGATGTAAAGTCTGGTTGGGATTCAAAGTGATTAAAAACACATTGCAGATGGGAATCAAAAAAATATACGAAAATAGTCGGATAACTGCAAGTGATAGAGGAGCGGATACGAGGAAAGCTGAAAAAGAAGGTAAAAAAATATCTACCTGCCAGGTATATAAAGAGGTTGGAGAATGTGGTTTTCAAACATTTTCAAGAGATCTGCATCACTTTTGTGACCGATTTCCTCTGCTATTGATTCAATTTTTGAGGCAATCGATAGCATCTTTTCGTAGCATTGCCCACGGGCCGATTCAATGGTCGACCAGTCATGGTCGTTGTTAAACCGCTTCCAGCCTTCTGCCAGTTCGGGAAAGATCTTTTCGCGCAAACCGTCAAGAAAGGTGAGATAGAAACCGAGGGTGGAGAGGCGCTGTTCTCGTATTGCGTATGCGAGAGGACCTTGAGGGTGGGTATCCGCCAGCAGATCTTTTATGCCCCTGCAGATAAATTCCGGGATCGAGCCGGGAAAATGCCCGGTTATTTTCTGGAGTGTTGATGAGCTTATACCCTTCTGTAAAATCTCGCCGACTTCATGATAGACAAAGAGATTCAGCTCGTGGTCAACGATGGTTTCGAGTTGCCCGCACAGAAGATCTCGGTCGAGTTTGTTCTTTCTATAGAGTCCGTATGTTTCCAGGGCACGTTGGAGCGGGTTTCGGCAGCTGGAGCGGAATTCCTCAATCTGGTCCCAGAAGAAAAAACGAATGGCGTCTCTTTTAATGATAATCATCTGGTCCTGCACCATAGCCGGAGGTGCTGCCATCTCACGCACATGCTCCTTTCCCAGTATGATAACGGGGCATCCCTCTACTTCACGGTGTTCGATAATTTCAGCCAGGAAAAAGATCGTCTTCATGGATCTGCCAAATCCTGCCCCGTAGTACCAACCTTCTTCCTGAAAAAATGTGTTTACTTTTTCCAGCTCAAAGGGCTCGATTGATGTTTCACCAACTCGAAGTTCACGATACTCTCCACCTGCAAGTGTCTCCCAGTAATTTTCTTTGGCCTCAATCCAGTCGAGCAATTCTGCCGGTTCAGGTTCATCCCAGGGCTCAATACCTTTCTCCCATTTGTAGAAATTCCTGAGCTTGAGCACCATGGTACACATCGAGTAGACACCATGGTCCCGTGCATCTGAGATATCGCAATTGTAACGTATGTCATCAAGAAAGTTTTGCATGTCAAGATAGAGGGACGACTGTTTATAAATGAGGTCAGAAGCTCAAAAGAATACACGATACAAAATAATCATCTCGAGAGATAATCTGTAAACTTTCTTTTAGGCTGGTGATAAAAACAGGTTGCTGGTGGTGGTAAGATAATGAAATTGTGAGGGGAACTGAATGAAGAGAGGAGGCTTTCACGTTACAGAAAAATTGTTGGAATAAATTTCCGTGACAGGCAGCATTATCAGTTATCGCAGGACTGGCTTCCTGTCTATCTGCTGGGCAACACCGTCTATGGTGGGAAAATGCTTTGAGCTGATGGTTGAAGAGGCATTTCTCGATCCAAAAACAGCTCTCCCGCATGGTGCATAAGGGAAACAAGCAACCTGACACTTACACTCATGGAGGCATCGTCGGTTACTTTACCAGTAGTTTTACATTCATTCATGAATGCCTCCCTGGTTGGGTGGGGATGCCGGAATCCCTTATGCCGTTCAACTCTGGTTATAATTTGAACTGATTGACAATACCGGCCAGTTGGTCTGACAGTGCCTTCAGGTCGAGGGACTGTTTGTTGACATTATTGCTGTCACCGCCAAGCTGCTCTGAAATCCGACTGACCCCACGGATAGAGTCGGAGATCTCTGCCGAGACGGTGGAACTCTGCGTCACATTCTCATTTACTTCGTTAATGCCAAGAGCTGCCTGGGATACATTTGAGGCAATTTCATTGGTGGATGCGGATTGTTCCTCAACTGCCGTGGCGATGGTGGATACGATGTCGCTGACATCGTTTATGGTTCTGTTGATTTCACTGATCTCGGTTACGGTCATTCCTGTAGACGACTGGATTGCCTCAATCTTCTGTTTGATTTCAAGTGTCGCTTCTGCGGTTTGTTTGGCAAGTTCCTTGATTTCATTGGCCACAACCGCAAATCCTTTTCCAGCGTCGCCGGCACGCGCTGCCTCAATAGTGGCATTGAGTGCTAACAGGTTGGTCTGTTCAGATATTTCAGTTATAACTTCGGTAACTTTACTGATTTCGTTTGCAGCACCGCCCAACTCGTTTACACGCTGTGAAGCATGGCCGGTTTTTTCAACTGCCTGTTCGGTGATTTGACGTGCTCTTGCGGTATTACCTGCTATTTCATTAACGGTGGCGTTCAATTCCTCGGCTGCGGAGGCAACCATGTTTACATTAACAGAAGCCTGTTCGCTGGCCGCTGCGACGGCGTTCATGTTGGAACTCATCTGCTCGGCTGCTGCAGCAACTGTATTGGATTGGGAGGATACTTCCTCTGAACCGTCTGCAAGGGTACCGGAAAGGGTGGAAAGATTGGTTGATGAACTGGACAATGAGTCCACATTTGTGTTCACATTACAGATGATTGCATGCAGTTTGTCCATAAATATATTGAACCACTGGGCGAGTTCACCCACCTCGTCACTGCTGACCTCAAGACGCTTGGTCAGGTCACCCTCACCTTCTGCCACGTCCTGGATCATCGCCTTGGCTGACAGGACCGGGATGAGAATGGAGCGTCCGACAAAGAAGATGAATACACCGATTATGGTGAGCATGATTGCTGAAAAGATCCGTCGGATGAGTTTGGATTGTGCCAGCTGTTGATGCATACTCTCAATAGCCTCATGACTTTCGGCTTCAACAGATGAGATGAGTGCCATCAGCGGTCGATCGATACGTCCTCCCAGGTTATCGATACGATCATCGATTTCATCAAAGCCTGCCGTGTCGGCGCGTGTGATGATAAGTTTTGGCAGGTCGGTCAGTAGAGCTGACTCCAGTTGAGGATATAAAGATAAAACCTCAGCGGCCATTTGCTTCTCCTCAGCAGTATCAGTAAGTCCTTCCAGTTGGTGGAGGTTTTTCTGCCAGAAGGCAGCAGCACTTTTCATTTCCTCCATGATTTCTGGGGCGATCTGTCCGTCTTCCTTGTCAATGATTGCATCCATGCCGGCCAGAATGAATTCAACCAGTGATACTTCCATCTCAGCCAGTAGCGTAACTTGTTCATCACGCAGGTCCACTTTGTCAACAGCCACACCAACATTGTGGTCTGAATACGTTGAGAAGATTTCACTGGCCAACATACTGATGAGGAAAAGAGTGCCGATAAGTATCAGCTTGGCCTTGATTGTGATTCCTTTTTTCCTTTGTTGCTGGGTTTGGACTGTTGCTCTTTCTGCAATGCTGGTGTTCTGCCGCATACTTGAATCTCTGAGCTCTGATGATTCTACATTAAGTTCCCCTGCTGATGTGTATGTTGCCATTTTCATTATGTTCTCCTCCTCAGGATAGGTCTGGATGGGCCTGTAAATTTATATGTAAACTGATGAGCTGTTTTCTTGTGGCAAAGTCGTATGACGATGAACGATGTGCTCGAGCAACTGGTTGAGTTCGCGGATGCTGAATGGCTTGACGAGATGGTAGAGGACCTTTAGCTCACGGACTTTTGTTTCGACCGTACGGGGGTTGTCTCCGGTCATGGTAATGAATTCGATGGAGGGCAGGTGGAGTCTGATAATCTCCAGGAGATCCAGTCCGTTATCATTACCCAGGTGAATGTCGAGAAGTGCGAGTTGGTAGTTGTTTTGCTGCACCAGTGCCAGTGCTTCTTCTCTGTTGGCTGCATGATCTGCACTCAGTTGTATCTGTTTGAGTGCCAGGATTATCAATTGGGCAATCTGCTCGTCGTCTTCTATAACCAGAATCCGGAATCCTTGATCCGGAAGTTGATGGTTCGGTCTGTGTTGTGAGATGGGTACCTTCATAATACCTCCATCGAATTATGTTAAACCTGGCTGAAATCGGTGTGAACTGTCATCATCACTTTACATGAATGATAGAGCAAGTTAGGTGCCAAGACGAAGAGTAGTTGGCAAGAGCTTACTATTATGCAATAAATGAGACTGGTAAGGCCTGCATGGAACGAGTGATGGGGAGGGCATCTTTGGGACAGAATTGCCCTCTGGGTTGAGAGGAGTGTGTGTAGTGATCTAAAATTAAATGGAAAATGATGTGTGGGGCACAAATGCGACAGGATGGGGCATTCCTGCCCTATTCCTAGGGTTTGACGATGTCAAGACTCTTCATTTTTCGGTACAATGTTTTGCGATCAATCTTCAGGGCCTGGGCAGTTTTTCCCTGGTGCCACTCATACAACTCGAAACTTCTGGTCAGGATTTGCCGTTCTACTTCTTCGAGCAGAGCAGACAGAGAACTGATCTCCTCGGGAACATCGACCAGGTCGAGCAGATTTCCGCCCCGATTTTCCTCAGATGAGATGTCGATAAAGTCAAGTTTGCCTAAAGTTATATAACGCTGGATGGTGTTTTGTAATTCCCTGACGTTGCCAGGCCAGCTGTGAGTATGAAGCATTTTTCGTATCTGCGTTGGTAGTTCTTTCGTACCATCCTGATCATACATCTCGAAGAAGTGATCAATGAGCAGTCGTATGTCGTCCTGCCGTTCTCTTAACGGTGGCAGGTTGATTGGTATGACGTGGATGCGGTAGAGAAAATCCTGTCTCATTTCCCCCTTTTTAACAAGTTCAGTCAGTTCTTTATTGGTCGCGGCGATTATTCTCACATCAGGATTCTTACTCTCCGTTCCACCAAGAGGTGTGAAGCCGCCCCCTTCGATGGCCCGTAGAAACTTGACCTGCATCTGCAGGGGAATATCCCCGATTTCATCGAGAAAGAGGGTGCCTCCATCTGCGATATCAAGAAAACCATGTTTGTCTCTGACGGCTCCGGAAAATGCACCCTGTTTGTAGCCGAAGAATTCACTTTCAATCAGATTTTCAGGGATTGCCCCGCAGTTAACACAGATAAATGGACCGTTTCGTGGACTGTTCTCGTGGATCGCTTGAGCAACAAGTTCCTTACCGGTGCCTGATTCCCCGTAAATAATAACACTGGCATCCGATGCGGCGGCATCAATAATGGTTCGATAGACCTCCTGCATGGGTTTGCTTTTTCCGATAATGTTACCGAACCTGAAGCGATCCTTGAGTGATGAAAGTAAGAGTCTGTTTTCTTCACGAAGCTGGTTTTCACGTTCCTCGGCCTCAAGGAGTTCCTGTTTTTGTTTCGTGATGTCATGAAGCACAATCTGGTACTCGGTAATTTCCTGACCCTGATCGAGGATTGGGAGCACGGTCATGTCATACCACCGCTGGTCCATGGGGTTGAATAACTCATGCGTGAAAGGCTGAGAGAAGTCGGAGATGGGTCTTGCACACCATTCTTCGGCTGATTTTTTACCGAAAATTGCTGTATAACAATACTCCCCCAGCAGGGAACTGCTGAAATGCTCCTGTAACTGATTATTGACCTGGGTGATGATGAAATTCTTATCGCAGGCGAAAATAAATCCTGGATACTGGGCAATTACACCTCCGAGTTTTTGCTCCAGTCCCGCCTGGTAGGATTTGTTTTGTTTGATGAGTTCCGCTTTTTCCAAGGCCTGTTCTACGGCGTGATGAAGAATGTCATAATTCTCAACCGGTTTCGTCATGTAATGCCATGCACCCAGATGCAGGGCCTGGATGACATCGGCCATTTCACCCTCACCCGAGATCACGATAATGGGTGTATCGGGATTATCAGTCGTCACCTCCTGAAGAACCTGAAAACCGTCCATAACCGGCATTTTAAGGTCGACCAGAACAACATTGGGTTGAAAGTGATAATATGCTTTTAAGCCTTCTTTACCATTTTCAGCTACTAAAACCGTGTTTCCTTTTTCCTCAAAATATTCACGGAGCACATCGAGGATCATTGGGTCGTCATCTATACAGAGAATGGATTTCATGTATTTTATTGGGTGGTTGAATCGAGTATGTTCCTGATTGCTTTAAGCAATACCGTCATGGGAAATGGTTTTTCAAGGTATTCGTCTACCCCGAGATATCTGGCCTCGTTCTCACTGATTTTTTCGCTGTAGCCTGTACAGAGAATAACCGGCAATTCCGGCCTTTTTTTACGAATCGAGTTGATGATTTCCATTCCAGTCAGTTTGGGCATGGTCATATCCGTTATCAGGATATCATAGTTTGCAGAAAAGCTCAGGAAATGATCGAGCGCCTCCTGAGGATCTTCATACGTGGTGACACGGTATCCATATCGAGGAAGAACTTTGCCGACGATACTGGTAATGGGGGACTCATCATCTATGAACAGGACGTTTTCTGTACCCGCCAAATTTGATGGTTTGGTTGTCACCCTCCTGATTTCTGTTGGCGCAGATTTTGATGCCGGAAGGTAGACAGTGAACTCACTCCCTTTACCGGGTATGCTCGAGACGTTAACATATCCGTTATGGTCATTAACTATCCCATGTACAACTGCGAGGCCGAGTCCGGTTCCTTCACCAATCTCCTTGGTAGTGAAATACGGTTCAAATATCTTTTTTATCATATCCTTATCCATGCCGTAGCCGGTGTCGCGGACGGTGATGGCCACGTATGTCCCGACCGGCACGACAATGATGTCCTGATTGGTTAACGGCTGGGTCAGTTCCGTATCCTCAATTTTCAATTCCAGTATGCCTTTCGAATCCCTCATCGCCTGATAGGCATTGGTGCACAGATTCATAATCACCTGGTGTAACTGGGTCGGGTCGCAATGAACTGTTAAAACGCTGGTTGTCTCACAATGAATATCGATGGTAGAGGGGATGGCCTGTCGAACCAGCTTGGCGACTTCTTTGCCAAGAGGGGAGAGCGATATATTGTTTTTGCTCTTTGTATCCTGCCGGCTGAATGCCAGGATTTGCTTGACTAGTTTTTTGGCACGATCGGTTGCCAGATAAATTCCGTCGAGTGCCTTGTCCAGTCTATCCGGTTTTTCCTTGGTCATGCGGGCCAGCTGAGTATAGCCGAATATGGCCGACAGAATGTTATTGAAGTCATGGGCGATTCCGCCAGCGAGGGTACCAATCGCCTCCATTTTCTGGGTCTGGCGCATCTGTGTTTCCAGCATTTTTCGTTCTTCGGCTGCCAACCGTACCTCGGTGATATCTTCGTGGGTGATGACGATATGCTTTACCTCGCCACCACTGTTTTTGAGGGGGTAGATGCGGCTACTTAACCACCGGACCCGTCCTGCTCCCCGGGCCTCGGTGTGTCCCCTTGGATCAAATCTGTATTCCGGTACCCAGGCAATTTCTCCTTCGTATGCCTTTTTAACAAATGGAGCCAGACCGATTTCCTCAATTTCCTTACTCTTGAGGATGTTGAATGTGTTGACAGTTGTTTCTGCCGGAAATCCCCATAACTCCTCATAGGCCTGGTTTACATCAACCAGCAACCCGTCAGCGTCATAGAGTTCTATGACCGAGGGTGCCTGGTGCATCATCATGCGGAAACGTTCTTCGCTCTCAAGAAGTGCTTCTTCAATTTGTTTTCTCTCTGAAATATCCTTCATGTTCCCGAGCATGCGAAAGACCTTCCCGGCATCATCGGTTAAACAGGTGCCATGGTCCTCAAGATAGGCAAAAGAACCGTTTTTTCGCCGGTACCTGTATTCTGACTTGAAGGGTGTCCCATCTTTCAGTGATAGGGCCAACAGGGTTGAGGTATGTTCAGCATCGTCCTTGTGGATAAACTTCCTCCAGTCCTGGATACCATATTTCCCCATCTCATTGGCTGTGTAGCCTGTAACTTCAAAGATTGAACCATACCAGTCAATGTTTCCGGTCTGAACATCATAATCGTATATAACCTGTCCGGTACGTTCCGCCATCAGCCGATATCTCTCTTCGCTTTCAACAAGGTCTTGCTCTCTCTGAGAGATAGCGGAGGCCATAACCCTGATGTGGCTGGCCAGCGACTCGACCTCGGGAAAACTCTGGTGCTCGAGATCCCTGGTGTAATCACCTGAGGCAATAGCTTTTACCTTTGTTTCAAACAGCTTGAGGGGGCGGTGCAGTTTTCTGGCTGTCAAAACAGCGAGGAAAATTATAAGCGGGACCAGCAACAGGGCTATAAGCAGGATAAGTCGGCTCATTTCTGCAACGGAACGTTGAGCCTCCAGCTGGTTCTGGGAAACAACTACAACCCATTTGGTATGAGGAAGACCGGCCGTGGAACCGATCTGTGGCTCATGTTTCGGGTGACGGTATTGAAATGTACCAAATACACCAGATGTAGCCTGCCGTACAGGTTCGATATGTGAGAAATTGTAATGCTCTTCAACAAGGGATTCCTTATCGGCAAAGATCAAATCACCACGATGGTCTGTCACCATCAGGGAGATGCCTTGTGTAGTTTGTATAGTGCGGATAAGATCACGAATGTGAGCGATGGTGAAAACGCCGATAAGTTTTCCCTGCCCGGTGTCCAAAGCGATAAACATGGACTGTACTCCGGAAAATCTGGAAAGGAACAGATCCGACCAGTGGGTGTCTGTCTGCCCTTTATCGAGTTCCAGCCGGGCCATCCCGGACATGTCCAGGTCGAGGTACTCCACGTTATGATTAGTCAGTTCTGCCGGTAGGCCTATAGCGTCTATCCTGTTTTCTGCATCAAGGAGATAAATGGTCTCGAAGGTTTCTGAATTCCGAACAATTGTTTCCATGTGAGCTGTGATTTTCGAGTTGTCAGTCACATCGGTTTCTATAAAATATTTTATCTGTTGCAGGATGACGAGGTGTTGTCCGATAAGAGCTGAGATCTCACCGGCTAACCGCTGGGCCAGGAGCTCGTTCCTGGCCGAGAGGGACAGCACAAAACTGTGGGAGAGATACCAGTAGGTAAAACTGCTGAGAATTATTAAGGGTAGTATTGCCAGAGCAATTGACCGTACAATGAGAAACCCGGCGTATGAGGAGAAATAGGCTTTCATCGTTTCAGGGTTATAACGGTCCCGTCTGAGATAGCTTTCAAATAGTAAGGCCTCAGGGCATCACCAAATGCATTAATGATGAAGTCATTTTGCAGTCCGTGGAAGGTGCCAATCCCGGTGATAGTCTCGGGTATGGTGCTTGGGTCGGTACTTTTCCTGAGCGCCGCAAGAAGGACCTGGGTGGCTTCATAGGAGTGGATCGGAGCAAAACCGGGATCATGAGAAAACCTGTGTGTGTAATTTTTCTTAAAATCAATATATTTCGGTGAGTTATCCTGAGGGTTGAAGAGTTGGAAAAACTCGACTCCGTTGATTGTGTCCCCCCCGTAATTAAAAATTTCAGGAGTAATCGACCATTCACTTGTCAGTACCGGAATCCTTTCATTCCTTTTGGCAAGTTGTTGGCAGATCATGGCCGTATCCCGGGCACCGGCTATGATATATATGGCGTCCGGGGCAGATGCCAGGAGTTGGTCGGTAAGTTGCAGGAAATCCGGATGATCCTTCGTGCTATAGGATGTTAAGACAGATATTGTGCCTCCGTAACCGGTAAAAAACGTTTCAAAGTGTCTGGAGAGGGTCGCTGAGTAGCCGGCATTGCTGGTGTCATAAATTACGGCAATCCTGGTATATCCTTTAAGGGTTGCGGCATATTCAGCAACGTTTTTCGCAACATGGGCGTTTGAAGGGTATACCCGGAGGAAAAAATCTTTTTTACCTGACAATTCTGAGGATGAGGCTGTCGGGCTGATCATCGGTATAGCAAGCTCATCAGCCAGGGGAGCAAGTATCAGCGCCATGGTGCTGGTCATTGGGCCTATAATACCGCTGACACCTTCCTGGGCAAATTCCTGCATTGCCTGCACGGCAGTTTTGGGGTCATGGTGGTGGTTTTTAATGATGAGGTGGACCTGTTTGCCTTTAATCCCGCCGTTTTTATTGAACTCTTCAATACCCAGGATGACGCCGTCACGCCCGGCAATCCCAATATCGGCAAACTGACCTGTGAAGCTGCCGATAAAGCCTATTTTATATGGTTCTGTATCTGAGCATGCAGTGAAAATGACTAAAGTCATGAAAACAGTAAGATAGGTACCGGTGTTTATTAATGTGAACCAAGGCCGCACGTTTTTCCCCCTGTTATTGCTATATGTTAGGAGGCTGTCCGGGAATGGTTTTGGTCAAAATCGAGACATTTTCAAAAATTTAGCACAGCCATGTAACCGATATTGCAAGCATTATTATTTGAAAATTCCGAAGAGTTTGAGAAAAAACCATTCTCGAGCAGGCTCCTGAGAATGAATAATGAATACTGGTGCATGTGAATACTATCATTTTGCCTGGGGCAATTCAAAAGACTCATGCAAATAGTTCGACAGGCATGTTGAATTTAATAGGTTAATAGAGCGGGAGGATTGCTCATCCTTGAACAATGGGTGAGGAAAATATAGACTTGTGCTGTGGTGAAAAAAGAGAGGTTATTAAAAAGCTCAGAGAGGGGTTACCCGCCAGAGATGAGAGATATCAGAAAACTAATCAGTTCATATGATCGATTTGTTCCTCATAAGTTACTCGATCTTCTAAATAAAAAGGATATAACCGAGATCAAACTCGGGGATCAGGTTGAGCAGATGTTGACCATCCTGTTTACGGATATCCGTGGGTTCACGACTTTGTCGGAAGAACTTACGCCTCAGGAGAATTTTAATTTCATCAACTCGTACCTGAGCCAGATGGAGCCGATAATCAGTGTGAACGATGGTATTATTGACAAATATATCGGCGATGCCATCATGGCGATTTTTCCGGAATCACCTGATAGTGCCCTGGCATGTTCACTGCAGATGCTTAAACAACTCCAACATTATAATGAGGGCCGGGCGAGGGCGGGGTATCAGCAGATTGATATAGGTATAGGCCTCAATACCGGTCTTGCCATGATCGGCACGGTGGGTGGCTACAACCGGATGGACGGGACGGTCATCAGTGATTCGGTGAACCTCTGTGCCCGGATCGAATCACTGACCAAGGTATATGGATTGAAGCTGATGATCGGTGAATCAACCTATCACAGCTTAAGCGATGAGTATAAAAAATATGCACGTTTTATTGACAGGGTGTTGGTAAAGGGGAAATACAAACCACAATCGATTTACGAGGTTTTTGCCGGTGACAAGGAGTCTGTCAGAAAGGGTAAGTTGAAAACCAAGGGAAAGTTTGAAGAAGCGCTGGCTCATTTCCATTACAAGAACATCGAAACGGCCCGAATACTTCTCACCACCTGCCTGGCTGCCAACAAAGAGGATCTGCCGGCCCGTATTTATTTAGAGAGGTGTGAGAACTATCTGGAAAATGGCACGTACGAAGGTTCAAGTGAATTGTCGGATCGGATAACCTGGGGAGATCGATTCATCCTCAACCATGATATTATTGATTCCCAACACCAGGAACTGGTAGATGCATCTATAAAACTTATTGAATATATTGAGAATGAAAAGGAATCATTTGAGATTAACGGTTTGATCCGGGAAATTGAAGAGAGCGCTCGAATACATTTTATGACCGAAGAGGAAATTCTCGATTCCACAGATTATCCTTTGTTTGATTATCACAAAATGCAGCATGAGGCCTTTCTTGCCTCATTTTCATCTATCATTGAAGAACTTAACAATCCCTCCCTCAGTAAAACATTCAGAATGTTCAAGGCTCAGATTTTCCTGCTAGATTGGCTTGTGAACCATACCCTGAAAGAAGATCGGAATTATCGGAAATATCTTGATACATAATCTCTACTGGAGTTGAATGTTACCTTTTGATATTTCTCTTTACTCATCTGCCTGTCAAACGAAGCAGGATAAAAATGAAAAATTCTATCTTTCAGACTTCACAATGGATCTGACACCACTTCTCGGTACAACCTTTGAGTGTGAATGTGGCAAGAGTCATCATATCCCTACCAGGTATCTCCATTATGGAGAAAATGCCCTGGTCAAACTGGCTGAGGTTACTGCCGAGCTGAGTTCGGGCAAAAACTGTCTGCTCATTGCTGATACCAGAACCTGGGAGGCTGCCGGAGAGAAGGTCTTTCAATTACTTGAGTCAGCTGGAGTCGATGTAACTGGGTTTATCCTTGAAGACAGGGATGGGGAGTCGCCCGTCGCCGATGATATAACCAAGGAAGATCTCCTCCGAAGAGCGCCCCAGGCCGATATCTACCTGGCTGTAGGCAGTGGTGTTATCAACGACCTTGTCAAGTGGGTCTCCTATTTAAGAAAAAAACCGTATTTCACCATACCGACCGCGGCATCGATGAATGGCTATGGGTCTGCCAATGTGGCTGCAACTGTCGATGGTCTGAAGGTGTTGTTTCATGCTGATGCCTGCCAGGCTCTTTTTGCGGTTCCTACCATAATTAACAACGCCCCGGAGGAGCTGACCGCCTCCGGACTTGGTGATGTGCTCGCCAAGTCGGTCAGCTCAGCGGACTGGAAACTCAACAAGATTCTGTTTGACGATTATTACTGCCAGTACTCGGTTGACCTGCTGAAGGATCTCGAACCCGTCTACCTCAATAATCCTGGAGGGGTCAGACGGAAGGATCCAGAGGCACTGAAGGCCCTGTTTGAGGCGCTGCTCTATTCCAGTATCGCCATGACCATAACCGGAACCTCATCGCCCGCTTCAGGAGGGGAACATCTTATCTCACACACTCTGGACATGATTGCCAACCGGGACGGGAGGAGTCACGATTTCCACGGCAGGCAGGTTGGGGTAGGTTCTATATTGTGCGCAGCTCTTTATGAAAAAGTGCTGGAACTGGACAAACCTGTCTTTCGGGCTCTTCCCACAACGATCAATTCAGGTTTCTGGGGTTCCCTGTCGCCTGTTGTTGAAGGGGAGTATGGAAAGAAACTGGAACGGGTGGTGGAGGTGGCCACGTTTATCGAAGATCCTGCCAAGTGGCAAACTCTTAGAGAAGATATACAGCCTGGTCTGGTAGCCGCAAGCCAGTTGAAAAACTGTTTGGCCAAGGCGGGGGGAGCTCATTGCTATCAACAGATACGGGCAAACGGTCAGCCGCTTTCCAGAAAGGATTTTATCAATGTGGTCATAAACGCCAATCAGATGAGGTCGCGGTTTACCATCCTTGATCTTGCCATGCTGACGGGAGTTCTGCCGGACCAGCTTGAAGAGGTGGTTGACACATGGCTAACACGTTGAAAAAACATAAAAGATCAGCTTCGATATCGTTAACAGAGGATCGTCGGGTAAGTGGAAATGAACGGGTTTTGTTTTGAGCAGTGACTCTGGTGATTGAAGGAGGACTTATTCACGGATTTGCTTTTGCGTAAAAGGTAGCGTTGGAGATGTGTGTTTTGATGTATTGTGAGAATATGGATCTTGTGCCCCCCCCCGAAAGATCCTAAGGATTGGAAAGATCCCAATACTCTTGTATTCACCTACACACCTATTGAAGATCCTGCCGTTTACAAAGATGCCTTCGCTGATTTCCAGAAATACCTGGAAAAGGCTACAGGCAAGAAAGTTATTTACTATACTGTCCAGTCAAATGCTGCCGAGGTTGAGGCTATGCGCTCAGGCAGACTCCATATTGCTGGTTTTTCAACCGGCCCGACCGGCTTTGCTGTGAATCTCGCAGGTTATGCACCCATCGCTGTAAAGGGATACCCGGATAGCTTCCAGGGGTATAACCTTATCCTGGTCACCAAAAAAGATAGCGGTATTAAGTCATTAGAAGATATCAAGGGAAAGAAGATTGCCCACACATCAGCCTCTTCAAATTCCGGCAACCTGGCTCCCAGAGCAACATGGTATCGTTCCCGATAAGGACTATACCGTTGTGTATTCCGGTAAGAACGATCAGTCTATCCTTGGTGTAGCTCATGGTGACTATGATGCAGCACCGGTCGCCTCAGATGTTTTCAACAGGATGGCGGAAGCGGGAAGGATCAACGCCGATGATTTCAACATCGTGTTTACCAGCCCGAAATTCCCCACCTCTTCGTTTGGTTATGCGCATAATCTTCATCCCGATCTGGTCAAGAAAATAGTCGATGCTTTTTACGAGTATCGATGTACCGCGGATATGCAGGAAACATTCGGCAAAGCAGACAGGTTTTTTTCCTGTGACCTACCTTAAAGACTGGAAGGTCATCCGTGACATTGCCGCCTCGACCGGTACCTCCTATAACCAGGCTGGTTATGGTCAGTGATTTCATTTCCGTTCAGATTAAGAAGGTTTTCCAATGAGTAGTATCAAGCAGTATAAATGGGAACGCTTTACCAGGTCTGATCGGTTTTTTTTACTTATCTCATCAGCCCGTTCCCTTTTCTTCTATAAGCAGTGTGAGGTAGCGATAGGTTAGCTTCAATGAACCATGGGCTATACGGAAGAGGGCTTTCCAGCCGAATTTGCGAACAAGGTACATTGCATTATTCATGAACAAATTGATATACAGGTTCGTTTTCAGTATCTCGAGGTAATAAGCCTGCAGGGTCATCTTGCCAGGCCGGATCGTAACCTGGCCGAAACTCCATTTTGTATACTCCTGCTCATCAACCAGCAGCCTGTCCCTGAAGGTATCAAAATATGGGAGGCCGGGAAACGGGGTCAAGGGGGTGAGTGATGAAACTTCAGGTTGCAATATGCGAATATATTTTCTTAAGGAATGAAAGTCTTCATGACTCCAGTCCGGATGCATAATAAATGAGGCCCACACATCAATACCGCACCCACGAAGAATCTCGCTGGCCCTCTTGCTGTCAGTTACAGTACATTTTTTATTGTAAGCAGAAAGCTCTTTGGAGTTATGTGACTCGTACCCCACTAAGGCTGCCTTTAAGCCGTAACGAGCGAAACGTTCTACACTGTCCTTATTGGCCAGTACAGAATGCACCGAGCTGTAACAGATGAAATTTTTACGGATTCTCTTCTCCTTTAAGTAATCGCAAAGCGTCTCAAGTCTTCCCCCGTCACAAAGGAAATCGTTATCGACAATCATGATCGTTTCTTCATCGATGTCCGCTATCTGTCGACAGATAGCGGACATGTCCTGATGCCTTTCCACAGCTCCCTCAATGCGCCAGCGTAGGCAAAAGCTGCAACATTTACTGCATCCCTGGGATGTCTGCAGGAGTGCACTTGGTTTGTATCCGAAATAACTGTAGTGATGTCGATATCTTTGGGTCGAACTGCGGTCGGGGATCAGGTATTCGTTAAATTGTAATTGTTTGGGGACAGCAAAACCCTCTTTTTTGCTCTGTACACCATCGATGGCTCCTGGTGTTTTTCCGGCAACCAGGTCAGAAAAAAGTTCACTGATACCTGCAGCGGTTGATCGGGTCATGACATAGTCTATGTTTGGAGAAGTAAAGGAGTGCGGTCTCAGCTGAGCCTGTGTCCCCCCAACAACTATCTGAATACCTGGATTGACCGCCTTTATGCGTGAAGCTAGCGTAAGTATTGTCTCGACGTCTATACAAAGAGAAGTGATCCCGACACATCTTGGCTGGTATTTCTTGAGGACCTTTTCAATATCAGACCTCTCAACCATCATGTCGATCAGCAAAAGTTCATGGTCCTGTTTGAGCACTCTGTAAACAGCCTCAAGACCAAGGGGTTCCGAAAACATGAATTCACCGATGGTAATAGCTTTCGGCGGTCTTGGTGGTCTGATGAGAAGAATATCCATGCTATCTGTCCAAAACCTAGTAAATATTCGGCGGTATTTTCCTGTTGATATGGTGCCGGTAATAGAGATTCACCACCAGGTAGAGGAGAAAATCCTTTGGTCGTTTCCAGAATTCTTTTCGGAAAAGAGTTCTGGCGAGAATTGACGGAATACTGAACACCCGCCTGTAGAGTTGCCAATAGGCGTCCGTCAGCTCTTGAGGTGTCATGTTTTTAGGGATATGAACGGCTTCCGCACCATTGTAAGAGTAGATATCGTCATTGCAGATCCTGCTTTCATGAAGGAGTTGATTATAGAAATCGGTACCCGGTATCGGAGTGAGTATATAAAACCTTGGTACAACAATCTTATTATCTCGTATAAACGCTGCAGTGTGGGCAATAGAGGACAAGGTGTCACCGTCTGCGCCAACCACCATTTCGGTGGACACGTCGATGCCGGAATCTTGTATTGTCCTTATAAGTTGAGGGTATTCGACAGGATTACTCCATTCCTTGCCCATAGCCGCCAGGCTCTTCCGGGAGATGGATTCGAGTCCGAAACTGAGCACTCGACAACCGGAATCAGCAACTGCAGCAAGGAGTTTTTTGTGTCTGGCTATCTCTATTGAACACTGGGAATACCATACCATGTCGAGCTTTTTTATCTCGCTGCAAAGCTCGAAAAGATACGAGGTATTGGCCAGGATATTGTCGTCCAGCAGCAGGAATTTTGTAAAACCAAGATCCTTAACGGCTTTAATATCCCGAATAACTGACTGGACAGGCCGCCTGAAATAACGATTCCTGTATAAACAGTGGACGGAGCAAAAAGAACATGACTTCGGGCAACCTCGGCCTGCCTGCACAGGCAGGAAATCCCCAATATTTTTAGACAGCAGGAGATCATAGCGAGGCAGCGGTGGGTCTAAATCCTGTAACATTTCATGGTAAACAGGTTGTAGACAGTTATTTTTATAGTCATCAAGGAGTTTACTCCATACGGGTTCCGCATCACCGACAACAAGAGCGTCACAGTATAATGACGCTTCTTCCGGCATGAGGCTCACCATATACCCACCCATGATAACTGTTTTACCGAGACTTTTGAATTTTTGAGCCAGATCAATGGAGCGGAGTACTCCATGACCCATACTTGAAAGAGCTATAAGATCAGCATCTGTATCAAATGGCACATCCTCCAGGGTTTCGATACATATTTCCACCTCCCATTCCTTGGGGGTCAGTGCGGCCAGAAGGGGCAGGGCAAGACCGACAAAATACAGTTTCTTTTTCTTTATCGGCATGCCCTTACAGCCATATGGAGAAGGTTGGATGAGGAGTAGCTTCATGCTGTTTTCACCAGATTACGCAGCACCTTTTTCAGGTATTGCCAGGTTACCCGGCTCGACCCCACAGACAGTTGCAGGTTTTCATACAAACCGAATCGTCGAATCAGCGACCAGATGGCAGATGGCCTGAGGGTGATAGAATAATAGAGTGTAATAATCTGCCAATAATAGCTGGCAACCGACAGCCTGGTCGGTTGCATGACCAGGTGGGCCAGGTCCCATTTCTCATATGCTGCTCGGGGTACCCGCAATTGCTCATTATGAATTGTACCCATCAATGTGCCAGGTAAAGGGGTAAATGGCTGGAGATTAATAAACACAAGGTTGAGGTTCAGAAGCCATTTTTTCAGCTCTTTAAACTCGGCGATTCCCCAGTCAATGCCGAGAATGAGGGTCGCGTAACAATCAACCCCGCAATCTGCCAAAGTTGCAACTGCCTCTTCATTAATACTGGGGAGGTTCCCTTTATGATACTGTTTGAGATCTTTTGACCGGCAGGACTCGAGACCAACGATGACTGCCCGCAGACCAAGAGTCGCGAAACGTTTAATTACATCTCTGTTTTGAGCAATAAAATCGGCTCTGCCGTAGATGAGGAAGCGCTTTTTAAGGTTTCGTCGTTCAAGTTCGTCACAAAAGGACAGGACACGCTCGCGATTTACCAGAAAATTATCGTCAACAATGTAGATCTCCTGGTCGGATATTGTTTCGAGCTCGACCATCACATCATCAAGTGGGCGACAAAAATATGCGTGATCCGTAATCTCACGACAAAAGCAGAAACTACAGTCAAAAGGACAGCCAAAAGAGGTCTTCAATAACGTGCATGGATTATGAAAGAGATAGTAATAGTGTTTCTTGTAGCGTGCAACTTTGTCTCGATCCGGATGGGGAGCGATAAATGTCTTCTTTTTTAAAGGCTTTGGTTTGCCTTTGCGGTAAATGCCTGTATCCGTTGGGAGTGGTTCACCTTGTGATTCGGCCCTGACAATCTCCTGGAAGGTTTCCAGACCATTGGCACAGACCACATAATCGAGGTTAATGTCAGTAAAATCTTCAGGAACCACCTCAGCGTGGACACCGCCCACAACAGTAACGCAACTGTTCACCGACCATTTCTTTGCCTGGGAGGCGAGATTCTTTATTATGTTTACGTGGGTGATATAACCTGTGAAACCGATCAGCTCGGGTTTGTATGTTGCAAGTAAATCTGTAAATGATTTCTTTTCGAGAATGAGATCAATGATAGTGACCTGATGCTCCGGAATCATCGCGGCCAGGTATTCGAGCTCAAGAGGCTCGCAGATCATCACGTGTTGCAGCCCAATGGTTTCAGGGGAGGATGGAGGGCGTACCAGGAGTATCCTCATCGTTGCCACCTGAAAAGGTAAAGGGAGGGCATGAAAAAACGATTGCTGATTCGAGTAGTCTTTAAGGTCTGAAACAGGTTGTTGCCGAGTTCTTGCATCTCGATGACAGTACGGTAATTTGCCGGGCCTGTGGTGAGTCCCACTCCGGTCAATACTATCTTGTCAAACAGACTGTTCCTGCAGGCCTGGGACAGGAGCAATGTCCCGCCTGGATTCAATAGGTCTGCCATTATGGCAAGGGTCTCCCTGGCGTTTTTGTAATAAGGAAAAGAATGGCTGCAGATGATAACATCGAAGTTAGAGTCACTTTGGAAAGTAGAAGCATCACCAATCTGGAAATGAACATTGGGATATTTTTCCACGGCTCTGGCTATCATGAGAGGTGACAGGTCAACGCCAAGATACTGCGACCGATTCGGGCCAAATTCAGAGTATATTTCCCCATACTGCTGACCGGTGCCACACCCCATGTCCAGGATTGCAAGGCCTTCATTACCAGACAGAATGTCACCGATATGTGCCGTTATCAGGGCACGGGTGGGAGCGAGCGAGACGTGCTGAACCCATAGTCTGTCATAATAGCGAGCCCAGAAATTCCACACGGTCATGACCACACCAGGAGTCGTTTTACGAGATAAGCAGCAAGGCGTTGGTTCCGGAAAAGTATTTTGGCCTGCAGCCAATAAAGTCTGATCATAAAACCAAACCGGCTCAACTGCTCTGGGGCTAAA
Source organism: Desulfopila sp. IMCC35008 (assembly GCF_010646885.2). Lineage (GTDB taxonomy): Bacteria > Desulfobacterota > Desulfobulbia > Desulfobulbales > Desulfocapsaceae > Desulfopila. Next base: position 458,906 of record NZ_CP050700.1, read on the forward strand.
ACCAGTGAGAATAAATTCCATTTAACGGGATCATCGGAAAGAAGCTGTTTGGCATACCGTTCAAATTCTTTTGTGCCAGGAAAGGGGGTGTAGACAGATATGGTGTAGCTAGATAGTTTATGTCTGCCAATCCACCTGTCGAGGTTGCGGAAATCAGCTGCCGTAGCCTGCTGGGTCATGATGAAAAGGCCGGTACAATTAATATCATGCTCATGCAATAGCTTGATACACCGGCTGTTTTGCCAAGCCGTAACGTGTTTATTGTAGGAGTGTAGCATTTCTTCTTCTATAGCCTCTAATCCGACAATTACCTCAATGACCCCCATTTCCTTGAGTTTGGGTAACAAGTCTTTGTGGTCACAGATGAAAGAGGCACGACCGTAGATGATAAAATTTTTCTTTATACCTTGTTGATGAATGGTGAATGCGAATTCCTTGATTCTCTCTTCATCAAGGAGAAAGGTGTCGTCAACGAGCCAGATGAGTTCACAGTCTATGGCTGCTATTTCCTGCACTACCCGGTGGACCGGTCGGGCAGTATAGTTCCCGTCGTTAAGCAGACGGCAGTAGCAGAACGAGCAGTCAAAAGGGCAACCAAATCCGGTTTTTACCAGCGCCACCGTACCAAGATGCAGATAATGGAATCGGTCTTTATGGGCGAGGAAATAGGATCGATCTGGGTCCGGAAGTTCATCGACCGGAAACGGTGCTCTGGCATTCTCGTGCCAATCACCGTTAGTACGGCGATACCAGATCCCTTTTAATGAATCGTACGGTCGATCACCTGAGGAAAGAATGTTCAGGAATGTAAAATATCCGCCAGAAGATACAATAAGGTCGATGTTTTCCTGGCAAAAATCGGCAGGGTTCAACTCTGCGTGTACTCCACCTGCAATGACAATGACGTGGGGGCAATATCCTTTGATGATCTTTGCATAGTCAAGCATTTGATTGCGGGCGGCATAATAACCGGTCAGCGCCACGTGAGTGGGTTTAAAATCCTTGCAGGCTGCCCCAAGGTCCTGATCAAAACCGCCGTCCCATATTTTATACAATCCACCAAAATCGCGAACAGCCCTGGCCAGATACTCGAGTTCAAGGGGTTCAGTTGGCAACAAGGCCATTCGTTCAGCGACGCAGTGATATCTGGGGCGCACGAGCAGCACCCGGGAAGGAGTCGTATCCGTCATTTCCGGCGCCCTTTAAAGACGTGGGGCTTGGTAGGTTGATTTCTATATCCCAGCAGGTGAATACCTTTCTTTATACCAAAGTGTATAAGAGGATTTGAATGGCGGGCGAAAAGGTAGCGTGGATCAAGCGTGCAGCCTAACCGCATTTTGACCCACTCTGCAGTTTGACCGAGATCAATTGTTTCAACCCTATGTTCAAAACCACTCTTGACTATGTGAATCAACATGTTGAAGTAGGTGTCGAATCGATGATTATTGTTGTAATCGATCCCGCCGAAAAGAAAGTAATAGTTCCTCTCTGAAAGTTTGGTCTGGCAAAAGGCTAATGGTTCATTATCTTTTTCGAAAAGAGTTAGCTGGCTTTTGGATTGCTGAAAAAAAGAGATGGGCAGTTTTTCCAATTTAAAATCGGAGCGGTCGAAAACTTGTTCATACAAACGATAAAAATCAGGAGAAAAGCACGAGTTGTCATCCAGCTTGGTTATCTGTACTTCAGCAAAACGTTGCATAGATTTCATAATCTTGTAGCGGTAATGACTCCTCATTGAATCAAGATATGTACGGAAATTCAGGCCATTCGTTTTTAAAATACATGTTGGTAAGGTTTGACCGCATACACAATGAGGGGCAAGATCATGAAAGCCGGAATTTAAAATCAATACACCACCTTGAATTCTGCCTAATTCATTTTTAAAATCCTCCAATGTGTCGTTTTTTATTAAGAAACCAGGGCTGGAAACGGAGCAGGGTATGCCTACAACGGTGAGATTAAGTGCCAGGTGTCCAATCCCATAAGTTAATATGTTGAGACGATGCTGATACGTTACGAACAGGGAAATACCCTGTGGACCGATAGAATAATAATATTGTTGGCCACATGGATTGACCACCTCAAGGTGTTGTAGAAAGGAGCGGCTGAGAAACGGATGGTCGCTAGAAATGGCGTCCCAGTCCTCTGGTAGTTGCCGGATGTTCGTCGCACAAGTGAAGAGACCCATTACACATCCATGGAGAAGACTGCGTAATTTTTTGATGGCGTTGGTTGCCATCGCTGGCAGATGTTTTTTGACTTATCATTCGAATCGAAAATCCAGCCGGTTTCGCAGGTGGAAAATTTGTCCCGTGCAAGGCGGAAACAGTGATGGAAAAGACCGAGTAGTACACCACTTCCCTGGTATTCGGGGACCACACCAATTTCTGCTATTTTCAGCCTCGTCACCTGCTGTCTAAAAACTCTATAGCGAAGGAGTGCTTTGATCCCAAGTTTTTCACCAGGGCCGATGAGTTCATTATAATCTGGGTACCAGAGGATAAATGCAATTGGTTGTCCGTTGTGTTCTGCTATGAGAAGATTATCTTCATTTAAGAACCAGCGGAAAGGGTGAAATAGTTCATAGTCTTCTTCTGCCAGACGAGGGAAATAAAGCGGGTGGCCTTTAAAACAGAGATTATTGAGTTCAGTATAAAGGCTGATCTCCTCTTTGAGTTTACTGAAATCCGTTTTTCGAAAGGTGAAACGTTTTTCAAGGCGCCGCAGTATGGGCTCTTCGCGGACCATGGAAATGTTGTCGATCTCATATTGATATGATACCAGATTGAACTTTTTGAATCCTGACAATAGAAAATATGGAGCGTAATAAGGAGGATTAAAGGCAGAACCGAAGCAGGGAACCTTGTCAAAGGAATCCGTTAAAAAGCCGAGTCCATAGTTAACGTGGCCATTCATACCGGCTATAATTCTTTTGACACCTTTTTCTATTGCTATCTGTTGAGCGGCGTCAACCAACTTTTTGACAGCAACTGCACAATGAGGCTGTGCCTCAAAAAAACTAATCTGTAAGGTATCAGCCAGGTGCTTTGCGTGTATCAACAGACAAAAAGCGAGCACCTCATCGTTTTCATCTGTCACGGTTATGGCTGAATGATGGCAGCGGCTTCCAAAGGCGCCTTTAGATGAGGTAACAATGTTGTACACATCGGTTAAGGAGTCTCTATGACAAGGGTTGTTTTTATAGACGCCTGCTATCAGTTTTCTATAGGCACGCGTTGAGGGACTATTACCGCAATGGACTTTCATTTCATTTTCCAGGTTAATGGTACTTTTGGCCTCTGAGTAAAAATTGCTGCTCAATTTCATTTGGCTCAAAAAAGGCTTGAGTGAATTGGACTATCATTTGAATGTCAAACTCCTTACAGGAGTAGACATCTACAGAGACAAATCGAGATTCTGTCAAGGTATGGATTGAAATGCCAGACTCGACGATTGGTACCCAGCCAGACAAACCTTCTTTGCCAATAAATTCCTCCGGGGTTCGAAAAACATATGGTTGTGTTTGTTTCGTAGCACCTATAATATCAACCATTTGATCAAGAAACTGATAACAGGCGTCAATATTGTCGAGCTTTTCGCTACGACACAGATAGCAATCGAGAATAAGGTGAAAGCCAAAAGCCTGTTGTTTCTCTTTTTTACTATATTGCAACGTTTTACCTCATATTCTGTAAAAATATCTTTGTTGTTGGTCATATACTGATGGGCAAGCATGAAATGTGAGATATTCCAATTCCTTTTGTTACCTTGAGGTGTAACATTTTACTATCAGTATTGCGATAAACTGAAACAACGATTCTTTGTGGTTTAAAAAGAGTGTCTTTAGAAACCATGAAAGGTATCAGCAGTTTGAACAGAACGATTCAAGGCAAAACCTCAAAATAACTTTCAGCCTGCACTTCATGTTAATTATATGCATACAGCATGCCATATTTTGGTTCAAAAATTGATGTACCTGTTGTTGTATAAGGTTATACACGTAATCAAGGTGTCTATGCTGCGGAATGGATAGAGGGTGTTCATTAAATGTACAGTGTTTGAGCAATGTGGGGGAGGGGGGAGGAGAAATATCCTATGGTCGTTTACGTATGGGAATGCGTACTAGTACAAGAATGAAATCATAGAAACAAAAACAGGACTGCGTAACGCAAAAACCCCGATCAGTCTAAACTGATCGGGGTTTTGTATATATAAATCGGCGGCGACCTACTCTCCCACATAGTTTCCCATGCAGTACCATCGGCGCAGAAGAGCTTAACTTCCGTGTTCGGAATGGGAACGGGTGGAACCTCTTCGCTATGACCGCCGAAAAGAGAAATCGTGCTACTTTTCGGTATATGGGGAAGGGGAGTGGTTTATGACATCCTTCCCTTGGTAAAACAAAGATAATCGAATAGTAGGGTAGTAGTAGTTTGTTTAATCAAAAAAATGTGGATAAGCCGCACGGCTTATTAGTATCGGTTAGCTCCATGTGTTGCCACACTTCCACACCCGACCTATCAACGTTGTAGTCTACAACGAGCCTTCAGATGACTAATGTCATGGGAAATCTCATCTTAGAGTGGGCTTCCCGCTTAGATGCTTTCAGCGGTTATCCCTGCCGAACTTAGCTACCCAGCAATGCCCCTGGCGGAACAACTGGAACACCATAGGTTCGTCCACCCCGGTCCTCTCGTACTAGGGGAAGATCTCTTCAAATTTCCTGCGCCCGCAACAGATAAGGACCAAACTGTCTCACGACGTTTTAAACCCAGCTCGCGTACCACTTTAATTGGCGAACAGCCAAACCCTTGGGACCTGCTTCAGCCCCAGGATGTGATGAGCCGACATCGAGGTGCCAAACCTCCCCGTCGATATGGACTCTTGGGGGAGATAAGCCTGTTATCCCCGGAGTACCTTTTATCCGTTGAGCGACGACCCTTCCATGCGGAATCGCCGGATCACTAAGACCTACTTTCGTACCTGCTCGAGATGTCTCTCTCGCAGTCAAGCTCCCTTATGCCTTTACACTCTTAGGCTGGTTTCCAATCAGCCGGAGGGAACCATCGCGCGCCTCCGTTACTCTTTAGGAGGCGACCGCCCCAGTCAAACTACCCACCAGACAATGTCCTGGATCCGGATTACGGACCGCAGTTAGATTCCTAAGATAACAAGGGTGGTATTTCAAGGGTGACTCCATCGACACTGGCGTGCCGACTTCAAAGTCTCCCACCTATCCTACACATGTTACCTCAAAAACCAATGCCAAGCTGTAGTAAAGGTTCACGGGGTCTTTCTGTCTTGTTGCGGGTAACCGGCATCTTCACCGGTACTACAGTTTCGCTGAGTCCCTGGTTGAGACAGTGGGGAAATCGTTACGCCATTCGTGCAGGTCGGAACTTACCCGACAAGGAATTTCGCTACCTTAGGACCGTTATAGTTACGGCCGCCGTTTACCGGGGCTTCGGTTCAGTGCTTCGCCTAAGCTAACACGTCCCCTTAACCTTCCGGCACCGGGCAGGCGTCAGACCCTATACTTCGTCTTTCGACTTCGCAGAGTCCTGTGTTTTTAGTAAACAGTCGCTCCCCCCATTTCACTGCAACCAGACTAGGCTTCATTAGTAAATAATTACACCCTGCTGGCACACCTTCTCCCGAAGTTACGGTGCTATTTTGCCGAGTTCCTTAACCAGAGTTCTCTCAAGCGCCTTGGTATTCTCTACCTGCCTACCTGTGTCGGTTTACGGTACGGTCACAATCATAACTAGATACGAGGATTTTCCTGGAAGCATGGAACCAGCCACTTTGTTGTCTAAAAGACATCGTCATCACGCCTCAGTCTTAAAGGTACCCGGATTTGCCAAAGTACCAAACCTACACGCTTAAACCGGGACAACCAACGCCCGGATGGCCTTACCTTCTCCGTCCCCCCTTACCATAACATTATGATAGTGGTACAGGAATATTAACCTGTTTCCCATCGACTACGCCTCTCGGCCTCGCCTTAGGAGCCGACTAACCCTGAGCAGATTAACTTGACTACAGGAAACCTTAGGCTTTCGGCGACAAGGTTTCTCACCTTGTTTTTCGCTACT
>NZ_CP050700.1:470000-1245000 GCF_010646885.2 Desulfopila sp. IMCC35008
ATCCTGTTGAGGAATTCCGGTTTAAATCTTTCATGGAGGATTTCATTAATACCTGATCTGATCTCAGTTGGGGATAATCCGTCCTCTGTCATTTTCATGATCAACTGGCTACCAAGGTTTGACGTCATGATCATGATAGTATTCTTGAAATCGACAGTTCGCCCCTTACCGTCTGTCATCCTCCCATCGTCAAGAACCTGCAGGAGTATGTTGAACACATCAGGATGCGCTTTCTCTATTTCATCGAGCAGGATGACGGAGTATGGTCGTCTCCGGACCGCCTCTGTTAAATAACCACCTTCATCATAACCGACATAGCCCGGAGGGGCCCCGATCAGTCGGGCAACGGAATGTTTTTCCATGAATTCACTCATGTCTATGCGAATCATTGCCTGCTCACTGTCGAAAAGAAAGTCTGCAAGTGATCTGGCAAGTTCAGTTTTCCCCACACCGGTAGGACCAAGAAATATAAATGATCCAATCGGTCTGTCGGGATCCTGCAGGCCGGCCCGGGCCCGGCGAACAGCATTGGATACTGAATGGATTGCCTCTTCCTGGCCTATTACCCGCTTTGAAAGCTCCTTTTCTGCCATTATCAGCTTTTCTTTCTCGCCTTCCAGTAGTTTATCCGTTGGGATACCAGTCCATTTAGCTACAACGGTGGCAACATCTTCAGCGCCGACTTCTTCTTTTAACATCATATGGTCGGACTGGATTTCTCGGAGTTTGTCGTTTGCTGCTTCAAGCTCCTTTTCCAGCTGCACAATCCTGCCATAACGTATCTCTGCCACCTTGCTCAGATCGCCTGTGCGTTCAGCAAGTTGCTCCTCAACCTGTGCTTCATCGATTGCTGTCTTGATATCACGAATTTGCTGAATGGTATCTCGCTCAAGAGACCATTGGCCTTTCATGCCGTGCAGTCGGTCTCCCAGGTCGGCAAGTTTTCGTCTGGTATCTTCCAGGCGGATTTGGGAGGCCTTGTCCTTTTCTTTTTTTAAGGCCTCCTGCTCTATTTCAAGCTTGATGCGCTGCCGCTCAAGCTCGTCTATCTCTACAGGCATAGAATCGATCTCGATACGCAGCTGCGAAGCCGCTTCATCTATAAGGTCGATCGCTTTGTCCGGAAGAAACCTGTCAGTGATGTAACGGTCTGAGAGGGTAACGGCAGCAACTGTTGCACCATCCTGGATACGCACGCCGTGATGAAGTTCGTATTTTTCCTTGATGCCCCTTAAAATTGCAATGGTATCTTCAGTGGTGGGCTCCTGCACGAGAACCGGTTGGAATCTTCGTTCGAGGGCGCTGTCTTTTTCAATATACTTCTTATATTCGTCAAGGGTTGTTGCGCCCACACAATGTAGTTCGCCCCTCGCCAGGGCGGGTTTGAGCATGTTTGACGCGTCCATTGACCCTTCCGCCGCACCCGCTCCAACGAGGGTGTGGATTTCGTCAATAAAAAGGACTATCTCCCCGCTGCGCTGTTCGACTTCTTTCAAAACTGCTTTCAGCCTGTCTTCAAACTCTCCTCTGTATTTCGCCCCTGCAACGAGTGCCCCCAGGTCAAGGGTAACTACCTGTTTGTCTCTTAGTGAGGTCGGGATGTCACCATTTACAATACGCTGGGCCAGCCCTTCGACAATTGCGGTCTTACCTACTCCTGGTTCGCCTATGAGGATCGGGTTATTTTTCGTTCGCCGGGAAAGCACCTGGATGATACGCCGAACCTCGTCATCCCGACCAATTACCGGGTCGAGTTTGCCTTGTTTGGCAAGATCAGTGAGGTTGCGACCATACTTTTCCAGGGCCTGGTATTTTTCTTCGGGGTACTGGTCTGTAACCCGGTGTTCCCCACGGATTGTTTGCAATGCTTCAAGAAAAGATTTTTCAGTGATGCCTCGAGCGGCAAGAGCACTGCTTATTTCACTGTCTTTTCCCTGAAGTGCAGCAAGGAAAAGATGTTCCTGGCTGACATAATCGTCCTGCATGGAGGAAGCGATTGAGAAGGCCTTATCAAGTATCTTTTGGAGGGCGGCGGAGGCATATACCTGTCCCGCGCCGCTGCCTGATACTTTCGGAAGCTGCTCGATTTTTTGGTTGCAGTCCATGAGTACTAAAGAGGGATCAATCTCCATCTTTTTCAAAACCGGTACAACCACGCCACCTGGCTGTTCGAGTATCGCCTTGATGAGATGGGCCGGCCTGATCTCCTGGTGTGAGCTGTCGCGGGCTATCTTCTGGGCTGACTGGATAGCCTCCTGCGATTTGAGGGTAAATTTATCAAATTGCATCTTTCTCTCCTGTTTACTGCGGGTGAACTATCATTACTCTCCAGAGAATATAGGAAGAGATTTACTGTCATTTCCTATGTGCGGATACGATAAGGATGGAGGATATGGGTGTCAAGAAATTGACACTAGTGGGCAGGAATGAAAAAAGGAGATACGGTTGTCCCGTATCTCCTTTTACGTACAGCTATGTTGTCCGGACACGTTTATCCGGACGAAGTGCAGAAAACGTCAGTTGCTGATGGATAATCAGCCGCAGCTACCTGAATCGCAGGAGCCTGCGCAGCCACCGCCACCGCCAATAGGATTGGTTGAGGTAATTCCAAAACCTGAACGTGGGCCAGCGTCGACGAAGTCAACCTTGATAGAACCACATGTGGTCAGCAGGCTTTCTTCAACCAGGAATTTAAGGTCGCTGTTTTCATACACTTTGTCATTATCTTTTGGCTCATCCAGAGCCAGTCCCAGGGATGGGCCAGCTCAGCCACCCTGCATTAAAGCAACACGGAGTGCAGAATCAATATTGTTCTGCTCCATATACTCTTTCAGCTTTTCTACAGCTAAGTCTGTCACATTAAAGTCAGACATAATGCCTCCTTGTAACTATGGTGGCTATCGCTACCAAAGTACTATTTTGGGGTTTGTCTTGGTACAAGAACCGTTTTCTGTTCCCCCACAAAATAAGGTGTACTGCAGATAAGTCAATCGCGAAATGGACATTGGTGGTAGCTGTGTGTAATATATTTAAGCAAATCCTTATGTATTTACAGGGTATTCACTGGTCATTTCTGGTGCTTTTTTTCTGTACCACGGTCGACCGGGGTGGTAGATTTCTGGTATATCGACTCTATGACTTACTTTTTCGTATTCCATAAAGAACATATACATTTCCTGGAATTAGGATTGATTGCAGGTTAACAGAGAGTTTAACTCTATCAGGAAAGGCGTTGAAATGAAAAAAATTGTGATATCGACAGGTGGGGGGGATGCTCCTGGCCTGAATGCTGTGATTTATGCTGTAGTACACTCCTGTTACAAAAGGGGCTGGGAGGTCTATGGCAGTCGAAGTGGGTATGGTGGATTTCTGGATATTGATGATATGAAACGGTTGACCTTAAAGGAGGTCGCTGGCATCTACTCCATGGGAGGGACGATTCTTGGCTCAACAAATAAAGGGAATCCTTTTTCCAAACCTGTGGAAAATCTGGCGGGTGAGATTCAAGTCGTTGATATGTCAGATAGGATACTCAGTAATTTCAACAGAATGGGGTTCGATTGCCATATCGCTATTGGTGGTGACGGCAGTCTGGAAATAGCCAACAGGTTTGCGGAAAAAGGGATGCCGGTAATAGGGGTTCCCAAGACAATCGATAATGATCTGCAGGAAACAGACCGGACATTCGGGTTTGATACGGCTGTATCGACAGCTACGGAGGCGCTGGATAAACTCCACTCCACGGCTAAATCCCACGACCGGGTGATGGTCGTAGAGGTGATGGGACGCGACTCGGGTTGGATTGCCCTTTATTCCGGGATTTCAGGTGGTGCGGACGTTATCCTCATTCCCGAAATACCTTTTGATATGGAGGAGGTTTGCGAAAAAATAGCCGATAACGACCTGCATGGAAAACAGTATTCCATTGTTGTCGTCGCTGAGGGAGCTGTGACGAAGGATGGACAGATATTCAATAAGGGTGGGGGGGAGCTCGGCCGTGAAGAAGTTGTCCTTGGCGGTGTTGGTGAGTATGTAGCAAGTGAGATCCGAAAACGTACAGAAAAGGATACCCGTTCGCTTGTTCTCGGCCACCTGCAGCGTGGAGGGTCACCTACCACCTTCGACAGGTTGCTGGCTCTTCGTTTTGGTGCTGCTGCTGTTCGTCTGGTCCAGGAAAATATTTTTGGCCAGATGGTCGCCTTGGCCAATTCGAAAATGGTTGCCGTGCCGTTGGCCGATGCCATCAAGGCTCGCAAAAAAGTGAATCTAGACAGCGACAAGGTGCTGACCGCCCAGGATATCGGGATCTGTCTGGGTGACTCAGAAGGCAAGTGGCGGGAGTTCTAATCAGGCTTCATGGCAAATACAGATGCTTTCACCTATGTTTACGAATTATTGCTGGATCATTTCGGGTATCAGGGCTGGTGGCCTGGTGAGACGCCTTTTGAGATAGCGGTTGGAGCAGTGCTTACCCAGAATACCAACTGGCAAAATGTGGCCAAGGCGATCGATAACCTCAAGGTTATGAATTGGCTTTCTTATGAGGCGTTGGCCGTCGCTCCCATGGAGGAACTGGCGGAGGCTATTCGGCCATCAGGGTATTATAATCTCAAGGCCCGCAGGTTGAAGAACCTCTTGGCTATGATAAGCCGGGAGTATGACGGTGAGCTCTCTTTTTTGCTCTCGGATAAAACAGAAAGCGCCCGTCATAACTTGCTCTCAGTAAAAGGGGTGGGGCCGGAAACTGCCGATGCAATTCTGCTGTACGCTGGGAACCATCCAGTCTTTGTCATCGATACGTATACGCACCGGGTCTTTTCACGTCATGGTTTATTTCCGGAAGAGTCTGATTATCACGAGATGCAGCAGGAGTTCATAGACCGGTTGCCGAATGACCATCAGTTGTTTAATGAATATCATGCACTGATAGTCATGGTGTCCAAAGAGTACTGCAAAAAAAAGAACCCCCTTTGCGAAGCATGCCCGCTAAAGGGGGTTAACAACTACCCGGCTTAAGGTGAGAGGAGGAGTTTGGGGACGTTACGCCTTAAGCTCGAGTAGGGTTCCTGTCATATCATCGGCAACTTGGAGAGTTTTCAGGTTGGCCTTGTACAGGGCTGAATTCAGGTTCATTTCCGGAAACTCCGTCGAGATTTCCACATTGGATAATTCTTTCTGTTCCGTGCCCTCCGGGCCTTCTTCAAATACCACGGCGCCAGGAGTGTTCACCTTCTCAACATTTGCCTTCACTCCCTGCGGTTCAGTTGATGCCAGGGTAACCCGTGTTCTTTTGAAGGATTCAGTGTTGGTGTTGGCTATGTTGTTGGCATTTGAGTGGACCCGGGTGGAGAATGCTTGCAAGGCCGACAGTGCTGAATGTTGTGCTGATATCATCAATTTCCCTTTGGAAATGGTTTTGATTTATGACAGTTTGTGTTGGACTTGCAAATATCGAACCAGTACGTGGCGTATTGTGGGGATTGAGCAGGTCGTGCGTCACGATGTTGCTCCTTGCCGCGTTTTTTCAGTTGTGAATTTTAACTGATCTGAAATGCCTGGGCCATTGCTATCCAGAATCTCTCATGCTCAATGGGCCGACTTGCCTTATTCCATATATTTCCTGGAATTAAGCGAAGTTGTGATGTCACCGGCTCATGCACAATGGTCTCCAAAGGTGTCTTGAAATGGGGGAGGCAGTCCGTTCCGTGCGTTCTGAGGTCGCCGTTTGAACCGAATATAAAGTCTTCTGCCAGCTACTGCTATAACTGTGCCTCGAGCACCGCCTGATCTGGTGAAAAAAGGGGGCTCTGGCGAGTTTTCACGTTGTGGTAATTCGAAAGGGTTCGTTCGATTACAGAATTGAAACTGACCCCAGGTTACGCACAATCTCCTGGGCAGTGTGTACGACATCGCGAAGGTAGTCCTCGACTTCTTCTTCTGAGTATTCGATTTTCAGGAGCGCTGTTTTATAGCGTTCAAGGGTCTCACTTGCTTTCAGGGGATTATTGTTCTTGAGGTGCAAGCCATAGAGCAGGGTTATGAGTTGTTCTTCCAGTGATGTCACTCCGAGGGCACGCTCAATCAGCTTTATCGCCTCATCTGTCCTGCCAGATGCCGCCACGTGTTTGGCCCATATTTTGGTGAATTCAATAAGGATGTTGACGAGTTGATCGTTGTAGGTGAGGACCTGCTCGTTTTTGAAGGTATCTTCTGGCAGAACGCCTTTCCAGTGGTAGAGTGCCTGGTGAAAAGCATTTCCAGCCTGCCACCAGTCGTCATTCTTTGCATGGACCATACCTTTGCGGGCGGCTTCAGAAAATTGCAGGGCATCCATCTGGTAATTGTCGAGGCAGAGGATTCCTTTCTGCATGAAAATATACTGTTTAACGGGCAACTCTGAATTCTTGGTAAGTTCCTTTCTCAGCCTGGTTAAGAGGGTGTCGAAACTTTTGCGGGCATTTTCCGGACTGTTATCCGGCCAGAGTTCGAGCTGGATTCTTTCCTGGCTGATACGCTGTCCTTTGGCGGTAATCAACAAACCAAGAAGTTCTCTTTGGGAAGGGGTAAGATCTTTGGCCCGGCAGACAACTGATTCACCAAGTTGCAGCTGAAATCTATCGAGCAGGGTGAAGTTGAGCAGGGGCAACAATGTTCCTTCATCATCTATATTATGTATAAGTCGTGCCCGACACAACGCCTGGGAGAAGCTCTTCTCAATATCGAACCGGATGGCTGTGGTAAGAAGCTGCATCATCATCTTTGGTTCCCATCCCCAAAAATGAGTGTACCCGTTATTTTTCATCAGGGAGAGACCTTTGTCCAGGTCATCGAGTGAATCTTCAGGGCCATCCGTTAAGAGGCGGTAGTAGGCACGGTTAAAGTAGCCGCACATGGAGAGAAAGGTGGATGGTATGGACTCAGCCACCCGAAGACCTTCATTAATGGCTTTTAGTGCTGATTCCGGCTCTCCGGCCCGGGTATAGACTCCCCCTGCCATAATATGGTGGAAGGCGATATAAAAAGGACCACCTGCCTTTTGCCGGTTTTCACCAGATTCTGCAATAAGCTCAAGTGAATGTTCAGTATCACCCTGGATGGCGGAACCAAAGGCCATCCACTGCAGGATCTGGCTATGCATATGACTGGTTGAGGCGGTTGAGGTAATGCCAAAACCCTTGTTGAGCAGTTCCATGCCAGTTTCTGTTTGCCCCATTGAGAGATAGCAGATGGCCCCCCATACATACATGTAAGGTGCTGCAACAGTCTGTTCGACTACCCTTTCATCAATGGACTCCTGCAATGCTTGCTGATGAATCTTGAAGTTAAGGAAATCTCCGGTCATGGAGAGGTACGCCAGATACATGATCCTGATGGTCAGTTTATTGGACATGCCGACCAGAGGATCGTTGAGCAGTTCATAGCAGGTTTCTGCTTCCCGAAGGTATCGTGCCTGGTTGCCGCTGAACAGTTCGATATATCCCTTGATGAAAGAGACAGAGGCGATGAAGTTTTTACTGTTCTGGCGGGTTGCGAGGATTGAGGCCAGGTTGATGGATGAGCGGGCGCGCTCCATATCGCTGGTGAAAAAGCAGTAACCTGAAGCGAGGTTCCTGGCGGCGATTATCTGTACATGGTCCGGTAAGGTCTCTTTATTCTTTTTCAGTAATTCAGCAGTTCTGGGCAGGAGTGTGGCACCGATATTATAGAGCCCGGAAATGACAAAATGGAAATAAATCATCTGAGACAGGCAGAGCAGCTCTCCGGTTTCATCACCATCGACAATGAAAATTTCCTTTGCCTTTTCATAGTAGGGCAGGGTCACCTGAGGAGTGAAGTCATTCCGCAAGAGGCCGGCGTACAGGGTAAGCCAGCTGTGTTGAAACAGAATATCTTCAGGCAGAGAGTCGAGCAGGGCCAGGATGGTAAGAGTACGGTTTTTAGCTATCAACTCCATACCCTGCTCACGGAGGAGTCGTTCCATGGTCAGGTAGTCGCCGCCATGTTTGTAACTGGCTAATGCTTTCTCCAGCATATTTTTAGCCAGATAGTACTCGGCTTCATCAGTGTAGATCTGGTTGATCTCCTCCTGATTCAGTGTCTGTTGAGCACGCAGTTGCAAAAATTCCTGGAAAAAATGATGGAACCTGAACACCGATTTAGAATCGTCAAGATGGTAGACAAAGAAATTCTCTCTCGCCATTTCTGAGAGGATCGTGTCAAAATTCTCAATGCCTGTAAGCTTCGTTGCGAGGTCAACCGGTATTTCACCTATAAAGGCAAGCTTTAGAAAAGCGTTGTGTAATGATTCAGGTATTTTGTCGAATATCTCGTCTTGGAAGTAATCAAGCATATGACCCTGGCTGTCAGGGGATTGCTGCAGCTCATCGAGATTTGATTGCTGCCAGAAACGGGCCCGGCCTGACATTGGGTGGCTGGCCAGGACAATACCCATGATCCAGCCATTGGTAACCCGGTAGATGTCCATTGCATCTTTGCGGGTGATAGAGGTGTTCAGTACCGAGTTGAACAGGTCCTCAATTTCGATATCTGAAAGGGCCAGGTCGCTGGTGTTGAGATAGCTGATGCGGTTGGCGTCGCGCAATGTCTTACATTTCATTTCCAGCGGATGTCGACTGGAGAGGACAAAATGAAGCCGGGGCGGTGAGGTGTCGAGCAGGTATTCAAGCAGATTTTTGGTGAGCATGGCACCTGATATCAGGTGCAGGTCATCGAAGACGATGTACAGGTCATGGTCAAGAAAGTTGTTGATATCACCCAGCAGGATGTTGGCACAGGTCTGGAGATCTAAAGGGCCTACCGAACCTTCACTCAGGATGGTCGCCAGTTGCGGTGAGCTGAACTCAGGGTATTTGAGGGTGAAATTGGCCAGCAGTGAAGAGAGGAGCATAACCGGATCTGAATCTTCCGGGCCAACCTGGTACCAGAGATAGCAGAAGCCGTTATGATCAAGGAATTGGGAAATCAGGGTCGTTTTGCCCTGTCCCGCCTGGGCTTCAACAATAATGGCTTTTTTGGCTGTTATCTGTTGAGGGAGCTTTTGGCTGAGGAGGTCTTCACGTAACAGGGATTGGGACGGGTCGATATGCGGCGGGTAAAACTTGTTCGATGGGATGGCGAACGGCAAGGTGCTGGTCATTTGGTCCATCATCGGTGGTAATCCCCCCTTGTACATGCAGGTCGTTCTGCACCGAAGGCCGAGCGTCCCTGCTCAAACCAGGGAAAACAAAGAATCCGTTCTCCCAAATTATCTATTATCCTGATGCCAGAGAAACTGCCGGCATATCCCCCTGATAATTTTCGCATCCTTGGGTGTGAGTCGTATGCGTCCCAGGAACTGGCGAATATTATTCATCCAGTATGTATGACTTTTTTCCTCGAGAAAATCAATACGTAATAGTGCATCCTCTACATGTTCATACATGCCTTCAAGCTCAAAGGAGGAGGCTACCGATGGGTTGGGTATAATTGCATTAGGTTGGTGAACGATCTGGTAATACAGCTCGTAACAGTGAATGGCCACAGCCTGCGCCAGGTTCAGAGAGGAAAATTCGGCAGTGGGGATTGCCGAGACATACTGACAATATTTTATCTCGTCATTCGTCAGTCCTGTATTTTCCGGACCGAACATGATCGCCAATTGGTTATTGTGGAGATCCGGTATTACAGTTTCGATGAGTTCGCGTGGGGTTTTTTCAAGAATCCTTTTCCTGCCTCTTCTGGCGGTTGTTGCGGCAATAATGGAAAATGGTGCCAGAGCGTCTTCAAGACTGTGGTGTAATTCCATCCGTTCCAGGATGTGAGCCGCCTTATGAGTGGCCATTTTTGCCATGGCTTCCTGATCTGGCATTTCGTCCCTGACAAGGATAAGTCTGGAAATGCCCATGTTGAAGGCAACCCGGGCTGCAGCCCCGACATTTTCGGCGTATTTCGGACGTACAAGAACGATAGCGGCGTGGCTAAGTAATGAATTTTCGTGGTGCATTGACATGAAACCGGTAGAGGGGAGCGTAGTAACCGTGGATGGGGGAAAAGAAAAAAGAGGGATCGGTTGAAGACCAATCCCTCTTATAACGGTAAATGCTGTATCAGAAATATTTTGGTTTTCAGTTAATTTGTTTTCTGTGTATCCATTGAAATTTTACTGATTTTTTCATATTCCTCAGCCTGCTTGTCAGCAGAGGTGGGCATAAGTCTCTTGAGCAACGGTACAACACCGCTCTCTGATTTCTCAAAAAGGCTCTCCGCCTCTTTTAAGGTAACCTGCCAGGCCGGAGCGAAACCAGGTGCCTTCTCGAACATAATGTCGATAGCTGTCTGGTAAATGTAGTACTGGCGAATCTCTTTACGACCAGGTTTCTGGTTGAGCGACTGGACAGTGATACGCAGGTTGTCACGTTCCTGCTGGAGACGTGTCATCTCATTCTTGCGGCGTTCATTTTCTGAAGAATCGATTTCAAGCTTAGTATGCAGGTGAGTTCTCAGTCTGTCTACTTCCTTGGCGAGTTCACGTCTGCGTAATAATCCACGCAGGTAAATGATCACACATACGATAAAACCGATTGCCAGTCCCCTGGCGAAGGGATTGCTGATAATTGTCATAAACCAATTGGTTTCTTCCATCTTTATACTTCCTCCTGAGCGACTGAGACGTAAGCCTCGTAGATTGATAGTGTGTTTGAATCTCTTTCTACTCTATAAAGTATTAATTCGAAATTGGCACGCAAGTCAAGCGGCAATCAACTGTGAAGCGAATTTAAGTGTCAGGGTTTTGGTGTAGTTTGGTTTGTAGATGCCGTTATTCCGTTGATGTGGGACTGAAAATGATCCGGTTTTTTTCTTTATCTATTGTTTCGGCCTTGACGGTTATGATATCTCCAATCTGGAAAGTACGACCACTGACCTCCCCGATCAGTCTGTGGTGTTTACCGTCAAAGAGATAGTAGTCATCTTCAAGGGACTCTATCGGGACGGAGCCGCTGATAAAAAGGTCAAGTAATTCGATAAAAAATGCAAAATCGGTGACACCCGAGATGATGGCAGGAAATGTTGTGCCGAGCCTTTTTTCCATATACAGCATTTTGAGCCGGTCGTTCATTTCCCTCTCACTCGTCACAGCTGCCCGCTCGCGTCCAGAGAGGAATTCCCCGCTGTCTTCGGCGGGTAGCGAGGATGTCTTGCGGGCGATACCTTTTTGTTTCTCCTCAAGTAATTGGCACAATTCCCGATGGACAATAAGATCAGGATAGCGGCGGATGGGTGAGGTGAAGTGGGTGTAATCCTCTGAGGCAAGAGCAAAATGTCCCTTGTTTTCTGTTGAATACCGAGCCTGCTGCATGGTTCTGAGCAGCAGGTTGTTAACGATGTACTCTTTGGGTGAGTCCTGGCACAAATCAAGCACTATTCCGAACCATTGAGGTTTGAGTTCCGGTTTGGGCAGGTCGAGATCGAGTGTTTTGGCAAAAGTGGCAAATTCCACTACCTTGGCTCGATCAGGCAGTTCATGGATACGATAGAGGCAGGTCCTCCGGTGCTGGGTGAAGGTTTCTGCCACCGCTTCGTTAGCGGCGAGCATGAATTCCTCGATAAGCTGGTGGGAAAAATCCCTTTTGGCCCTTTTGATGGAGTCGATTGTGCCGTCTTCTTTTAATGTGATCTCTGGTTCCGGCAGAGTGAAGCCAATGGAGCCACGCTCGATACGTTGTTCTCGTAATTGGCGGGCCAGTCGTTCAGCATCCTGTAACATTTCCAGAAAACGTTTGTTTTCTTTTGCTATCGAACCCTTGGTGTCGTCTAATATTGCCTGTACTTCGGTATAGGTAAAGCGCTTATGGCTTCTGATGACAGAGCGACAGTATCTCTTGGCCACCCTCTTTCCCTGGCTGTCAAAGTCGAGTATTGCCGTCACTGTCAACCGGTCTTCTTCGGGAACCAGGCTGCAGAGGTTATTTGAAATTTTTTCCGGTAGCATGGGGATGACCCGTCCCGGGAAATAGATGGACGTTCCTCGTTGGTATGCATCCCGATCCAGGGCGCTCCCTGGTTGGACAAAATGGGATACGTCAGCGATGGAGACATACAGCCGATATCCATTTCTGTTTTTTTCAACGGCAATTGCATCATCAAAATCCTTGGCGGTTTCACCATCGATGGTGACATGTAGGATCGAGCGAAGATCCTCTCTGTCTCCGCTTGTCTCAATTACCTCTGGAAGTGCTTTCGCCTCTGCTATTGTTTCGTCACTAAATAAATGGGGAAGTCGATGTTTTTCGATGACCAGTCGCATCTGGACATCGATATTATCAGGTGAACCGAGGATCTCGGTGATGGTGCCGGTGAGGTATCGGTCCGGTTTTTCCGGTTGGACAAATCGGGCAATAACGTAGATGTTATCCTTCAGATCAGGATGTTGTTTTTGCGAAACCCGGATGACAAATGGAAATCTGGGGTCTTCAGGGTATACCAACCCATGCTTTCCTTCTCTTTTGAAGAGTCCTGCAACGGTGTCCGGCCCCCTTTCGATTATTGATATTACAGAACCTTCGGGGCGATCTGAGGTGTGCGGGGTCAATAACCGGATTAGGAGCTTATCACCCTGCATGGCAGATCCCATTTTTCTGGCCGAGACATAAATATCATGTTCCGGCTTGGGAGCTTTGGTGCATTGCCTTTCAACGGGAATAAATCCGAATCCGCGAGGGTGGAGCTGCAGGGTGCCGGTGTAGAGTGGGGCATTATCAGCCAGGGTATATCGGCTTTTTCCTGCCTTGACAACGATTCGGTCATTAAGTAAGCCTGTAAGCACGGTATGTATATCGCTGTCAGGACGCCGCTTGCCTGAAATCTCTCTGGTAAGTTCCTGGATTGTTGCAGGTGAGCCGGAAGCATAAAGAAAGCGTATAATCGAATTCTCAATGGCCCTGGAACGTGCCCGTAATTGTGGTTGACTGCGTCGTTTGTCGTTTTTAACCCGGGAACGTGTCCTTGCTTGTCTTTTTTTGGCCATTTACTCTTTTTCTTTACCTCTCTTGGCAGAATTCTGTTAGATTAAAATATATTGTGTAATTTTTGTATTGTTTTCCCCAGTGTAGCATGCTCTGTCACACAGGGGAAGGATTAACGAGTCATCATACCTGTGATGTGTTTGGCTCGTGTTAGTTTTGCATCAGCGGAAGAATGCGACAAACCCCCTTCGATATAGACTCTTACCGGAAGCAGATGCAGGATCTGCTTGCCGATACCCCACTCCAGGAAGTTTTCTGGGACGCCCTTGATTTTGCCGTAGAGGCCCACCACAACCAGTGGCGCAAGTCGGGAGATGCCTACATCCTGCATCCCTGTTCCGTTGCCAAGATCATGATTGAAGAGATGGATATCTCTCACCCCGAGATACTTGCAGCCGCATTGCTTCACGATACTGTGGAGGATGTGGAAGAAGTTACGGGGGAGGTTGTGCAACAGCGTTTTGGCGCTTATGTGCAGGCTATTGTTGAAGGGTGCACCAAGGTGACTCATGTTTCCGGGGATAAGCAGCAAAACTCCCAAAGGACCCATCGTAAAATATTCTCCGGTGCTGCACTGAGACCTGAGGTTATGCTGGTGAAACTGGCGGACAGGCTTCACAATCTGCGTACCTTGCAGGCCTTGCCGAAACGAAAGCGTCAACGAATAGCCGATGAAACCATCGATATCTATGCTCCGTTGGCAACGGTGTTCGGTCTGTTTAGTTTAAAGCGCGAGATGTATAATCTCGCGCTTTTGTATAAGTACCCCAAGCAGGGTGCGAAACTCAATGGACAGATCCGCCAGATGGCAAATTCGCCACTTGGCCTGGAAATTGTCCAGGCACTCAGGCAGTCGGCAAAAGAGTATGAACTGCCTGCAACAATTACACTGCGCACCAAGGATCTCTGGGCCTACTACGATGCCCCGAACAGAATTCTCCTTAAACGTATTGAAACCCCTATGGAAGTTCTCATTGTGGTGGATGACCGTCACTCCTGCTACAGGGCGCTTGGAGTCGTCAATGAGACATTTCGACCGATTCCCAGAACGATACGGGACTTTATAGCCAATCCGAAACCGACTGGATACCAGGGGTTACATGCCAGGGCCATTATTCAGGGCCAGAAGTTCCTGTTCAAGATTCGCACCCAGGATATGGCCCGGAAGGCGCAACGCGGACTGTTCCGGAACTGGAGTTCGAGAAGTGGGACTCCCCAGAGGTTTGTCAAGGAGATTCAGGAGTTGTTCGATGTGCTGAGTACCAATGAGTCGTTTTCCTACCGGGAAGTTATCGCGGCCAGTGGGAAAAAGGAGGTGTACACCTACACCCCGCAGGGAGACCTTATCTGTCTGCCACATCGCTCCACAGTTCTTGATTTTGCTTTTCGTGTTCATACCGAGATCGGGCGGACCTGCCTGGGGGCTATGATTCGTAACAGTCGAGTCAGTGTTAATCATGTGCTCTCCGATGGAGCAATGGTGCGGATTATCAGGGCTCCCAAGCCGGTTCGTTTTGAACAGCATATGATCAACATCTGCCAGACCCCGCGGGCTCGGGCTGAGCTGGCCAAGGGGTTCCGGGTACGCAGGCGAAAAGTAACAGGCCGGGTTGGTGAGTCCCTGCTGAGACAGGAGATGCTGCGGTACGGGTTTCCCTTTACCATCTTCGAAGGCGAAAAGCTGGAGATGGTTCTCAAATTGTTCCGTCTGGAAAATATCGACGAATTGTATGGGCGGCTTGGTGAAGGGCGGTTAAGATTGTACGATGTGATGATGCGGTTGAAAACCGAAATGTTTGGAGGCGAGTCCCCTCTGTATACTCCGACCGGGGCCTTCAACAAGATTGAACTGACCACCCTGGATCCGGTTTGTGTCAAACTTTCTTCTTGCTGTAAACCGAATCCGACGGCCAAGGACAACTGCGCTCTGCTGACTGAAATGGGTCTCTCCGTACATCATAAAAAATGTGAGAGACTACAGTCTATTAAATTTCGCCGTGAAGATGCCGTGGATATCCTCTGGCGGATACGGGTGACCAAGGTCTACCTCAAGCAGGAGTTACATATCCTGAAGGCCTCGCGAGCGGAGGTGATGCGGGTATTGGGAGCAATTCCGGCCGATGTGGAGGTGACCGACCTGCAGATGCTGAGCAGTTATTCGACCCGGCAACCCGCCTGGCAGGTGAATTTCAAAGTGCCCAATCTTTATGTATTACAAAGGGCGTTACGCCACCTTGATCGTTCCCACCTGCTGTATGAATTTTCTCTGGAATGTTAATCCCTTTTTGTCTTTCAGTAAATTTTTGAGTACTGCGTTAACCTGGATTTCTTATCAGTCCATATCAAGGGGTCTCGTGCTCTTCCTTCTTGATTTCATCTGGTCTGCCACAGTATTTACTCAATACATCCACAAGCATTTCCGGAAGGTCATTTCGCTGGCGTGAACTCCGGTAGAGTTGGGTCAGGGTTTTCTCTAACGTGAGCTTTTCACCAAGGGATATATGACGCAGGATGAGAGAGATAAGCCTGGTAATAGTGGTCAGGTTGGAAATTCTCGATTGCAGGTGCTGATCCCTGTCAAATGCGGTTGAGGCAAATATCTCGACCGGGTCTCCTTCCAGTTCACTGACGGAGACATACCAGGTGTTGCGGTCGCGATCACAGGTTCGGTACCGGACAGCATCAAGAACTTCCGGCAATTCTTCCGGTCTTTCGTCGAGGCTCAGTAGCCTGCCGATGTTGTCTATCTGCCCAGGGCGATCCTCAAGGGCGCTGGCAATGGCCCGGCACTCAGAACAGAGTTCTGTCTCACCGTAAGGTTTTACCGCTTTCTTGCGGGAACAGCCTGGGCATGTCGTGTTAGTTGTCTTTGTCATATATCCACTTCCCTTCAGGTTCTGTTGATTGAATCCATTGAGCAATATTGTAAATAAAATCTTTTTTCAAGAGTTCACGGGCACCGAAATTGACAAGGTGCTGGGTTGTCATCTGGCAGTCGATCATTTTCATACCCTTGTCGAGGCATCTGTCGACGAGGGCCGCCAGCGCAATTTTTGAGGCGTCTGAGACTATAGTAAACATTGATTCTCCAAAGAAAACCCTGTCCATTTGTACACCGTATAATCCCCCCGCGAGACGATCACCCTGCCAGCACTCCACAGAATGGGCGTACCCGAGTTGATGTAGGGACAAATAAGCCTCCTTCATTTCCGGTAATATCCAGGTCTCTTCCCCATGCCTGATTCTTGATCCTGCACAAGCTGTGATTACCTTCTCAAACGCTGTGTCGAAACGGATGGTGAACGGTTGCTGCCGAATTTTTCTCGCCAGTCGACGGGGAGTGTGAAATTCTTCGGGAAATAACACCAGCCTTGGTGAAGTGAACCACCACAGTAAGGGGTCCCCTTTAGAGTACCAGGGGAAAATTCCCTGCCTGTAAGCGGCGATCAACCGCTCAGGGCGAAGGTCCCCACCGATGGCAAGGAGTCCGTTCTCCTCGGCGAGATCAGGATCGGGGAAAAATGGTTGACGGTTGAGCTGAAAAACTGGCATGACGGACCTTACCTGCCGTGGATGAAGATGTCAATATTACAGGTGGTGCTGAAAATGCGGGAAATCCATACATTGCGGGAGGATGGCACATCATGAAAAGCGGGTATGGAGTAGTTGTTGAAGCATCAGGCGGGCAGTGGTAGAATGGAAAAGTTTGTTGCCATTTTGGCAAGTTTGGGGAGATAGTGGTCTATTTGGCCGTTATAGCTCCTTAATTTTTGTAAGTATACTGTGAAATTGTATGACGATAGTATCGATGAATACCGATAGCGATACAGAAATGATGTCCTCTCAAACAGGGAATGACGACACTATTGGTCCCGAGTCTGAATTGCTTTATGGCAGTGCCGTACGTTTAGCTATCGCAGAGGATATTGTGCGTGATATCTGCAATATGATCCCTGTGATTGTGATCAGTGGCGAAAAAGGTGAGGGGAAGAGTACCCTTTGCCGTATGGCCGTCAAGGAAATACCGTCCGACTGGTTGACGGTTGTTTTCGACAGGACCGTAGAGTCGTTCGAAGATGTCGTTCGTGAAGTTGCCCGGACAATAGGTTGTGGCGAAGTTGATGTATCCCGGAGCGGGATGAGTTCATCAATCGAGATCATTGGTGAAAGGCTGCAACAAATAGGTAAACAGGTTGTAACCGTCTTTGATGGAGCTGAAAAGATTTACCTGGCCACCCTCGAGCGGATCAGGAAAATGCTTGACCAGCTGAATCTGGAGGGTGTGAAAATGCAGGTTGTCCTGTGTGGCCGCCCTCTGCTCCTGGAAAACCTGAAACAACTAAGTATTGTCAATTTCAGGGAAGTGCCTGAGAAACGATATTTCGTCAAGCCATTGAGTGTTGCAGATACCGGGACATATCTTGATTTTCTGGCACATAACCAGACCAGCGGCGTTTCCGGCTCGTATCTGCCAGCGGCAATTCAGCAGATACACGACATCACCGGTGGCAATATTAACAGGATCTATGATTGTGCGGTTCGGATCAGTTCCAGTGATGACCGTGATGCTGCCTTGGCGGAAATGGCGGCTGGGACCACACAGAAAAAAAAGACTCTTGATGTTGCCGTTACGCTTCAAAGGAGCATACGGCAGTTTCAAAGGGGCGTTCAGCGCATTGCTGATACGGTAACAAAACTTTCCCGTCGAAACCAGATAATCGGTGTCGGTGTTTGTGTAACTCTCCTGGTGTTCATACTACTTTTTTCGGGAGGTGATAAACAGGAGGGTGGGTCCGTTGGCGAGGCTGGGCAGGAGACGGTTGACCAGGCTACTGCTCCGATAGAAGAAATAACTGGTGCTCCTGTACCGGAGAAGGTGAGGGAATCTGTACCTGCACCGGCAAAGACTGCTCATGAAAAGCGTGAGGAGCATATTGGGCAAATTCAGGAGGTTGTGGATACTCAGGCCGCTCAGCCTCATGAAGAGCCGGAAGCTGCAATGCCACTGGAGAGTGAAGAGCAACAGGTTGCTCCGCTAGATAGAGAACCGGATCCTCTACCTGTGGAAACGGCTCCAGAAGTTGTCGCCAAGCCGTTCGCGTACCCTGAAAGTGCTGTTAAAGAACCTGCGGCGCAAACAGAACAAATTGCTGGTGATTCAATAACAGTGAGCGAACCAGTCAAAATCGAGGAACCGGAAGCTGCAATGCCACTGGAGAGTGAAGAGCAACAGGTTGCTCCGCTAGATAGAGAACCGGATCCTCTACTTGTGGAAACGGCTCCAGAAGTTGTCGCCAAGCCGTTCGCGTACCCTGAAAGTGCTGTTAAAGAACCTGCGGCGCAAACAGAACAAATTGCTGGTGATTCAGTAACAGTGAGCGAACCAGTCAAAATCGAGGAACCGGAAGCCTCAGGTATCGAGAATTCTGATATTGCTAAGAAAGAAACCGTTTCCGAACCGTTACCTGAGCCTCATGAAATTTCTCCTGCAATGTCACAGGTTGAAGAGGAAGAAGTCAATCAGGTAACGACTGGTGAGACTCCCCTGATTGCTCCGACCACGTATAAGCAGATCGTTGCTGAAGTTGCTGAGCCGGCGGACAGTGGTGAGTCGAACATCGTGATTTCAACCCTGGCCGAGTCTGAAAAGCGGGAAATACAGGTTATTTCAAGCACTCCATATAAAATACTCAAAACGGTTGAGCCTCTTACTGAATCGACTATAGCCGAAACCGGGGAGTTGGAAATAGTCCCGTCGGAACCAGCAGCTGAAGAATCTTTTGCGGAGGCTGCGGGCGGAATGGCTATTCAGCAGGAAGAACAACCTGTTGAGGAAAAGATTAAGAAGCCGATACTCAGCCAGGCCATTGTTGTTGAGGAAGCGGCTGCCCCGCCTGTTGCTGAAAATACAGAGATTTCTGTTGCTACTTCTGGTACCGGGGATACGCTTCTCGAAAACAGGATGGAAGCGGGTTTTCCATGGCTGGCCGGGAGACGAGACGG
Organism: Desulfopila sp. IMCC35008; assembly: GCF_010646885.2. Lineage (GTDB taxonomy): Bacteria > Desulfobacterota > Desulfobulbia > Desulfobulbales > Desulfocapsaceae > Desulfopila. Next base: position 489,026 of record NZ_CP050700.1, read on the forward strand.
CAGTTATACTATGCAGCTTATGATGCTCTCTTCAGACGAGGCCGAGGCGAAGATCAAGGGTATCCTCTCCCAGCGTGAATACAAGAGGGCGTCGGATAATTTTTATATATTCAGAAAGAATAGTTCACCACCCGTCTATTTTGTCTTTTACGGGGAATACGGGAATGTGACAGAGGCGCGTAAAGCCAGAAATGAGATACCGGTATTTTTGCGGAACCACCGGCCTTATGTGCTGTCTGTACCGAGTGCTATGAGGAAGGTAAAGTATTAACCAAAGGTCAGTCCATGCGCCATCACACTCTCCAGTATTTTCACAATCAACAGAGCCAGCTATGGTTCACTGCAAAAAAAAAACATCGAACCTGACGTCCCCTGAGATAATGAGAACTCGGGTTAGGGGGGATGCAATTCCACCTGTGTTAACTTAAGGATATGCCTGGCATAGTTCCCGTTTGCCCTGTCAAAATTTAACCGTAATGACGTGTCTCTCTCTTTCAGATCGCCCCATTGTAAATCAGAGGGTGATGATGGGAATGGTTTTTCCTGCCTTCTCGCTTAACTGGTGATATGCAGCTGGTGCTTACTGAGTTGCCGGGTGAAGGTGTTGGTATAAAACGACGCCCCAGGCCACACAGAGGCAGCAGCCCCCCACAAACATGAATCTTTTTCTTTCTTTTGACTCTTGTGGCAGGATCTTCCAGTAGAGCATGCCAACGATGCCGATGCCGAAAGGCGCCAGTGAGGAAATGGTCTCCAGAATTGAATTCATATTTTCCGTACCCTTTTTTGTGAAGATATTTACGGTGCATTGGTGGGAATGCAGGCTCACTCATTCGGCTATGTTACACCTTGTTCGAGCCTTCATCAAGGGCGGCGCGGACGTTTTCCGCCAGTAACTGTTTGGAGAAGGGTTTCTCTATATATCTGCTGATACCCATAGCAAGAGCCTCTTCTTCTGAGATGCTGGAAGAATAGCCGGTACAGAGAATGAAAGGGATATCCGGTCGCTGGTTGAAAACCAGTCGGGCGAGTTCGGCACCGGTCAAACCCGGCATGGTCTGATCGGAAATGATGAGCTGGAAACGATCCGGGTTGTTTGTAAAAAGATCTAACGCTTTGCCGCTGTCACTTTCGGCAGTGACCTGGTATCCGAGGCTGGAAAGGATTGATTTGCCAACCCGGCAGAGGGCGGCTTCATCATCCACAAGCAGGATGTGTTCCTTTCCGGTGGGCAGGGGCAAGACCTCTTGCTTGGGCAAAAGAGTGCAGTGGTCTTGCTCAAGGACCGGCAGAAAGACCTCAAAAACGGTTCCTTTGCCCGGTAAACTTTCTAACTGTATAAAGCCGTTATGTTCATTAATAATTCCATGAACTGTTGAAAGACCGAGGCCTGTGCCTTCGCCCCGCTCCTTGGTGGTAAAGTAGGGCACGAAAATTTGCTTGAGAGTCTCTTCATCTATGCCGATGCCGTTATCTGCAACCTTCAACAGGCAGTAGGGGCCAGCATCGGCCTGCCAGTCCCTGGGTATCTGCTCCTGTGTTACCTGAATTTTTTCAAGTGTTACCTGGAGCACCCCTTTCTGGTTGTTCATGGCGTGCAGGGCGTTAGTACACAGATTGACCACTACCTGGTGGATTGCAGTGGGGTTGGCAAGCACCAGAGTATTATCGAGAGATAACCTGCTTGTGATATCGACAGACGAGGGCAGGGACGAACGCATCATGTTCATTGCTTCCTGGACAATCGGCTGGATGCGGATCGCTTTTTTCTCCTGATTGGATTTTCTGCTGAAAGTGAGGATTTGCCGTACCAGCTCAGAGGCCCGGTCAGCCGCTTTGAGAACGGCATCAAGGCTCTGCCCGGCGTTGGTTCCCGCTGGGATTTCGCTCATCGCCAGTTCAGAATATCCGGTAATGGCTGCAAGTATGTTGTTGAAATCATGGGCTATACCACCCGCAAGATTGCCGATGGCCTCGAGTCTGTGTGCCTGCTCAAGTTGCTCCGCCAGGGCCCGTTTCTCCTCCTCGGCCCTGTGGTAAGGAGTCAGGTTGATATCGATGCAATACATCTCCTTTCCAGCAATGGTATCCTGCAGAATATGAGATGAATAAACATGTACATCTTTCCCGTCTTTCCTTTTCAGTACCAGTTCTCCGGCCGGGATTTTTTCCCCGAAATGAATCCATCTTTGATGCAGCCTGATTACATCATCCCGCATAAAGTCAGGGATGATCAAATCCTCGAGCTTTTGACCGAGGGCCTCGTCCCGGCTGTAACCATAAATCTGTTCACTTGCCTCGTTCCAGAGGGTTACCTTGCGTTCTTCGTCATAGCCCTGAATGGCAATGCCTGCCACATCGTCAGCAATTCTATGAAATATACCAACAGCATTTTGGAGGGCCTGCTCCGCTATCTTTTCCCTGGTTATATCCCTGCCGCAACCGACAGTACCTATCATGTTCCCATCTGTATCAAAAAAGGGGGCCTTATGAACGTCGAGGATAAGGTTTATCCCTCGGACCAGCCCATATTCCAGAAAGCGGCCGGGTTGTCCTGATAGTTTGACGATCTCATCTGAATCGACACATATTTCCCCGAAGGTATGCTGGTACCCTTTGGTGCGTTCCCGTTCAGCAAAAAAAAGATCGTTTTTGCCAAGTGCTTGCTCCATTGATTCGCAATGCAGCAATGTGTCGCATATTTCCTGGTTGGTATAGAGGTATCTGTTGTCCAGATCCTTGGCCCAGATCAGGTCCGGGACTGTATCAAGCATAAGGCGCATCAACGAAGAGGGAATCCCTGAACTTTCATCTCCTGCCTGATTCGCTCTTTTTGGTATTCCCTGTTGCCCCAATTGGCTTTCAAGTGAACGGACTTTTTCTTCAAGTTCCTGGTAGGTCGGTTTATTCATTTTCTCATGAGTAAAGAAGAAACAAAGCGCATTTGTAAATGGGAATGGATAGTAAAGATCTATAGCTCATTATAGTTCTTTGTATGGGAAAGTGGAAGGAGAGGAAGCAAGAATGAGAAATTCAAGCCTTTTCTGAGAATAAGGATATCATGCGACCATGCCTGATCTTGCACAACCAAGGCTGCAGATGATTGAAGGATCTTCGACCCTGCAATAGTAATCTGTCTTGTCTATTGCTGCCGGAGATTGCCGGGGAGTGTAACGATAACGGTTGAGTGGAAATTACTGATACGATTGTTGGATTTCAAGGTTTACGCGCTATTGATAAAAGAGCAAAATCATCAGAAGTGTCTATGTTTATGAAAACGAGGTAGAAGAGATAGAGTAAGTTGCATCGGATAAAAACAAAGTTCTGACAAAAAACATGTACAAACTACCACAAAGTAGTATATGCTTTAAGTAACCTTTGGATAAATCCATGGGTGTCGCTTATCAGTACCTATGTATCTCTTCTCCCCCAATGCCTCTACCCGCGCACGATGCGGGTGGGGGCACCCTCTGTGTTTCTGGACAATTCTAATACCTTCTCTCTTCATGACAGAAGAGGGCTCAGGGTGGCGTTCCTTCAAAAATACCGTAGACCTCTTTATGCAGAAATGGGCAGAATTTTCCTCGGCACATTATATTTTTAGACTCATGCGCTCAGCTTTACTCTGAATTTCCCAATTGGATATGACGGCTTCAAGCTCTTTAGGGTTCATAATGTCCTGCTGTTATCAGGATCGGTCAATATCGACCCAAGCGGGCACACCATAAAATATATGGAAAAGTAGTATAATGTAAATCTTGTTCTGGTGGCAATAATTGCAAGATAGAAGTTCACTATGTACTCATCAGTTTTGTAAAGGATATCCTGCCCTCTCGAAGTATAGAAAGTTGTAGACGGTTCCCGGGTAATGAAGGCGACGGAAGTGTCTGCATTAGCGTGAGTAATCAGCAGGGATTCAGCTACCATTACAAGTCCGGGGTGCTGAACAGAATGAAAATATGATTGACGTGGTCGCTATTTGAGGTTGGCAAGAGTAAGGGCCTGTGCTTCTGACTTTTCATGAAGCCATTCCCGGCCATCATCAGTCAAAAGAGTATCCGCTTTCGCCGGCCCGAGTGATCCTGCACTGTAGATAACAGGCAGATCGGCAATAGAGCGCAGCCTGTCAATGTATGCCCAGCTTGCCTCAATCCAGTCACGACGTGGGAAAAGACTGTGATCTCCCAGCATGATATTATAAAGAATGGATTCATATGCCTCTGGAGTGTTGGGCCCGAAATGACAGTGATGACAGAAATCCATGAGGACTGATTCTGTGCTATCTTCCTCCCCCGGTTTCTGCACGTTGAAAGCGATGGCAATACCGCTATTGGGTTGGATGCGAATGATAATTGTATTTGGCTGTCCTGTTCTATTGATGATATGGTGCTTACGCTGCTTGAAGACAATTTTGATATCTGCATAACGCTGTTCTAACCGTTTACCCGTTCGCAGGTAAAATGGTACCCCTTGCCATCGATTGGTGTCAATAAAGGCACGTATTGCCACAAAGGTCTCGGTGGTGGAGTTTTTCTTAACCCCAGCCTCGGCGAGGTAGCTGTTAACTGGCTTTGAGTTGATGGTGCCGGGGCCATATTGACCAAGCACAATATCTGTTTTGTCAAGTGGACGTAATGACTGCATCACTGAAAGAGCTTCATCCCTGAGGCCGTCGGTCGAGTTTTCTATGGGTGGCTCCATGGCAACAAACGATAACAGCTGCAGTAGATGATTCTGGAGCATATCACGTACTGCTCCAATTTGATCATAATATCCAGCTCTTTTTTCAACCCCCAGGGTTTCAGATACCGTAATCTGTACATGATCAATTGCTTCATTATTCCAGGCTCCGCTAAATATATCGTTCGCGAATCGTAAGGTAAGAATGTTTTGAACCAGTTCTTTGCCCAGGTAGTGATCGACGCGGTAAATTTCATCTTCTTTAAGAATATTTCTAATATTGTCATTCAAGAGTTGGGCGCTGTGCAGGTCGGCGCCAAAAGGTTTTTCAAAGACGACTCTTTTCCAGCCAGTTTTAGAGTCGAGAGCGTCTATCAGTTGCGCCGATGTATGAAATACTGAGGTAGGAAGGGCAAGGTATATAAGCTTGTTATCGGTGCACCCATATTGCTGTTGAATTTGCATGATTTTATGAGCAAAGAGTTCAGAACTACCGCTTGTGATATCAAAACATACGTACTCTATGCGCCGAAGCAGATCTTTCATGCTCTCTGCAGTTGGAGCTTTTATGAAGTCTTCAACTGAAAGGTGTGTAATGAACTCATCACGACTCAGGTTTTTACGGCCGATACAGATGATAGGGGTACACTCGGTCAGTCGGTGCTTTGCTACAAGATGATAAAGAGAAGGGATCAACTTCCTCCTGTTCAGGTCTCCTGTTGCGCCAAAAATTATAATCATTTGTGATTCTAAAGTCATAGGTCGTTAACCTCTGAATGGGTCAATAAAGAATAGTGAGAGATTTGTGCCATTATCCTACCAGGCTATTCTTGTTATGGCATCTGCGAATTGAGTAGGGTGGAGCCTTCTTTCATGTGCTAATCACATTTGTTAGACTTTTGTATCAAAATAATTTAACAATGCCAGTGCAACTGTGATACACTGCAGTGACAATTATCAATGAAACCAAAGTGATTGGGAGGGGGAATACATGTTTAATAAACTCAGGCGTATCAAATTCACAACATTGATGTTCGTAGTCATCGCTTTTATCTGTGTCCTGACCATTGCTGTTTTGTCGATAACATCGCTTACTGCCTCTAAAAGTGGATTATACCATCTGGGGGAATCTGCCCTGCAGAACATACAGACATCGATGATCAATTCGCTACAAATGTATACAACTGATCTAAAATCAAGGATGACTGCCGATGTTAACATGTTCAGGGACGAACTGGGGGCGCCTGGAACCCCTGAGCTTGACCCAGCGGAAACTGTAACGATAAAAACATTAACTGAAACTGGAGCAGCAAAGGGAGAAGTCAACCTCCCGATTATGCGAACAGGGGATTTCGTAGTGACAAATTCTACAGAGTTTGTCGATAATGCCTTAGCTTCGGTAAATGCCACTGGCCTCACCTTGTCAGTTCTTCAGCTTCACAATAATGAGCTCATTACGATTGCGACTACTGGAAAGCAGGATGGAGAACGGTATGTTGGGTTGACCTGGACTGGTGATATTGTTTCAGCTTTAAGGAATGGAACTACCTATTTTAAAGTATACTTCCATAATAACAACCATTACGATTTTGTTACCATTGCCCCGGTAAAAGATGCAGGGGGCAACATAATTGGTGCCGTACATATCAAGCAAAACATCATAACACCATCGGTGAAAGAACTTCTGAGTAAGACCAAGATGGGCCCGGGTTACTTCTTTGTGTATGACGAAATAGGCAGATATATTGTTCACCCTTCTCTGGGGATAACAGACAATATCTTCTCACTTCCTGATATTGGTGAGCTGTTTGAAAATCATAAAGGCGGTTTTATTACGTATGTCTGGAATGGCCAGAATAAAATCTCCTATGTTACATTTTTTGAAGATTGGGGCATGTGGGTTGGAATAGGGATGAATCATGTCGATATCATCAGTGGCATAGACAAGAAGTTAATTACTCAATCTCTGGTTATTGGGGTGATTATCCTGGTTGCCGGTCTCATTCTGAACTTCTTTTTGGTTAAACTCGTGAACGGTAGGGTTCAATCTATTGCAGAAACTGCCGCCAAGGTTGGGGAAGGGGATTATCGGGTAACATTTGATATAATGTCAAACGATGCCTTGGGGGATTTGTCGAAATCTTTGAATGAAATGGTTGGAAGTTCGAGTAATGTTCTAAAAGAAATTAATAACTCGTCAGAGTCTCTGGCTTCTGCGGCGACAGAACTAGCAGCAATAGCGGATCAACTCGTCAATAATGCAGACCAAACGACAACGGTCGCGGACCAGTCTGCTGCTCACGCCCACGAGGTCTCAAGTAATATGAGCACTGTTGCCGCAGCCTCTGAGGAGTCAGCAACCAACCTGAACATGATAGCGGCGGCAACTGAAGAGATGGGCAACACGATCAGGGAGATAGCTGAGAATAGTTCGCGGGCCAGCACAACAACAACGGAAGCTGTGCAGAATACAGAGCGTTCACAACGGGCAGTACAAGCTCTTGGAGGAGCAGCTGACTCCATTGGCAAGATAACGGAAACCATTACCGAGATATCCGAGCAGACAAATCTTTTGGCGTTGAATGCCACTATAGAGGCTGCAAGGGCTGGTGAAGCAGGTAAGGGGTTTGCTGTTGTCGCTAATGAAATAAAGGAGTTGGCCAAACAAACTGCAGAAGCAACAGGAAGCATTCGTGAGGCGATTACAGAAATCCAGACACAAACCAACGCCACTATTACAGATATCGGCGGTATATCGAAGGTTATTGCTGAGGTAAACGAGATAGTACAGGGTATCGTAACCGCTGTTGAGGAACAATCAATCACAACGAATGAAATTGTCCAGAACGTCGGCCAGGCATCGACAGGTATTTCAGAAGTTAACGAAAATATTGCAGGTAGCAGTCAGATGGCCAACGAGCTGTCTGAAGGGGTTGTTCAGGTGAAGGAGCGCTCAACCGATGTAAAACTAAGTAGTGAAAATGTGCAGGTTGCGGCTGATGAATTATCTAAGCTGGCTGAAAATCTTTCTGCTCTGGTTATGCGGTTTAAAGTATAACTCAGGCTTGTTTGGTATTTAGTTTTCATCCTAAAACTATGTCTGATTACAGCTGACTGTCAGCAACCTATACGGAGGCTGGCCCCTCAGCTGAACATCATAGGGAAAGCAGGATAATATAGCACAAGGCGGGTAATCGTAACAGTTGAAGTGTGAAGAATGAACTGCGCTTGTGTCATGAAGGTTTAATAATTTTATCGCTTGGTACTATCAAACTCATTATTTGACATAATAAGTAATGATGCGTTGAATTGAAAGTAAACCCATGATGGGGGTGAATATCTGTAAGGAGAGAATGCAATGATAAGCCCATGTAACAATATCCGGCCTAATCTTGTAGGTGATTTCCCCGAAATTCATCCGACGGCTCTTATTGATCCATCTGCACAGGTTATCGGAAACGTGAAAGTCGGGAAAAACGTTTTTATCGCGCCATTGGCGGTTGTCCGTTCAGACGAGCCAGGTCATGACGGCAAAGTGAGCCCTATTGTTCTAGAGGAGGAGTGTAATATCCAGGACGGGGTGATCATGCACAGCCATGGGGGGGATGAGGTTCTTATAGGGGCAAGGACAACCGTAGCCCACGGAGCAGCCATTCACGGACCCTGTCAGATCAGGGAAGGTTGCTTTATTGCCATGCGAAGTACCTTGTACAGTGCCAGCTTGGAGGCGGGAGTCTGGGTGGGGATGAATGCAACGATTATAACTGTCAACCTTGAAGCTTACACCTATGTCCCTGCTGGAGCTGTTATTCGGTCGAATCGCGATGTCTGGGATTTGCGGCTTGTATCGGATAAAGAGAGGGCGTATATGGAAAATGTACTTCTGGCAACGAATCGATTAAGGGAAGATTACAGACGGATGCTTATCGCATCTGCCGAAAAGGACTGATGTCGATCAGGACCAGCTGTTGCCCTAATTGAAGTTGCTCATTTGTTATGTGAAACAAAGAGTCTCGGTGATTTATAGTCTTTTGAGACATTGCTGCAGAATGGTTCCTGAAGGTGTGTTGCAGAATAACCTCTTGTAATAACTCTAGGGTTTTGCCCCGTAATAACAAGCTCTGGACCATTCCCGATTTTGAATATCTGCTTGATTGGCTGATACCGCTTCTGTCAGTTATTGGGTGTGCAACGTGATAAATGAGAAAATACCTCCAATGAAGCCTTTTAAGTGGGCACTACTCTTCTATATTTTCGCCAATATTGTGTACCTGCTTAGAGAGCTCCCCGCTATTAGTTACTCAAACTCATCCACCGCGGCCATCGGATATATCTTCCTTCCTCTGGCTTCGGCATTTGTGTGCCTGCCTTGGTTGGTAGTTGGAGGCACCTTTGGCTACGGTATCAAGGCAAGAGCAACCAGGAGCAGGAAACATCTGATTATTGCCGTTGTCGGCGGAGTGCTTTCTCTTTGCTATATCGGTTATGCGTCTTCCGGGTACATGACCAATTCACGTCTAACTGACACGGTCAAGGCCATAGAGCAGATGAATGCAGCACAGCTTGACAGTTTTGTCACCAGTTCTGATTTACGAGACAACAAGTTTGCCCTTGGAGTAGTCTGCCTCAATCAACAAGCCAGTGCAGAGACACTTGCAAAAATAGCGGCTAAAAGGGATCCTGAGCTCTATACGAAGATGTGGTCTTCGCCTGAGATAATGGGCGGGAACAGAAGAGGTTATGCGGTCATGCGCCTGGTTGTGTTTCATCCAAATGTCACAGAAGAAATATTGACGGAACTGGCGAAAAAGACAGAGCCTTATCTCCTCGGTGATATTGCAGGTAATGGTAAAACTCCCCAGGTCACTCTGGAGAGGATTTACCAGGAAATAGATAACAGCGGTACATCTGCCTACCTGATTGAATGGGGGCTGTCACACAACGTAAATGCCCCGACTCATATCCTGGTTGCGCTGGCAAATTCCCGAAATGAGTACACGCTTCGCAATTTGGAAAATAACACTGCAACTCCCTTAAATATTCGCCGGGAAGTCGTGTCACGTATACAAAGACAGGATTATGACTAACCCCAATATTTCACGCTCCCAGTGGCTTTTTCATGAAATATTGGGGCTAACAGCAGGGGTCAATAACTGCGGTTACCGAGAGATTGCATCTTTTTGTTACCAGCCATTCAACGATTTCTTATCGACGCTAACGTGCTGAATTCCTTGCAATGCGCAGGTATTGAACAAAATCGAAACATTGCTCATGAATGTATCGGGACCGCTTACCCCGAATGCACTATTCTGCCTCCTGAGGTAAGCTGTCCTGGTTCTTATTCGCAGCCACCACGGCAGTCACTGTTCACATATCCAGGGGGGCAGGGCTGGTTTCGTTTATAATCCCAGTTCTGGCAATTATTGTTCTGCTGCTGGGGAGGTGACGGCAGTGATTCGCATGTCCCTATGCAGTCGTTATTGACATAGCCGTTGGGACAGGGTCTGTTGCGCTTGTAGTCCCATCTTGTACAATCCGTATTTTGCGGTGGTGCGGCTTGTGAGTAGCTGCTGCCGCCTCCGCTGCATCTTCGTGGTCCCTGGCAAATCTTATATTTCCCTCCCGAAGAGTCGTCGCAAAGCGTCTCATACATTTGTCCCGGCTGGCAGGTACCTCTTTTGGAGTCAAGGCCCATCTGGCGGCAGGCTCCTCCGCTCCCCTTTTTGTAATTGGAAAGCCTGCTCCATCCGCCGGGACAATCACCGGCCAAGGTGTAGATAGGTGCCGCAAGAAGGATGCCGCACACGAGAAGTAATCCAACCGTGAGTTGTTGTTTCATTGTAGTCCTCTTTTTATTTCTGTTTTACCTGTAACTGTCGTACCACTGGTATTTTGCTTATCATAACGGTTTTGAGAGGTAATCAGAAATCCTTTTGCAGGTGATGATGATTTTTATCTGAAAATGCTCAACCGAAATGATGTTCAGATCCAGCTTTTATCAACGACCGGGTGAGCACGAGCGGTCCAAATTTCCAAAAGACCACTAACCTTTGTTTAAGATCTTGCTATGGCTAAGCACGGGTGAGTGGGATATTTTCGAACAATTCGGTCTCCTCGAAATGTTCAAGATCGAGACTACGAAAAATCTTCCATCTTGCCTGCCACACTCATGCTCAATCAATAACAAGGTATAGGGAGTAAAATCAGAAATCAGGGTAGTGCAGGAATAGAGTAATTTTTCCCACGTTCTTTTTCTGGAAGAGAATAGGCCGTTAGTTACTACAGGCCAGCTAGAAATGCTGCTAAGCTAAAATGAATGAAGCTCTTCTCTCTTTATTGGTAGATCTGTTCTGAACTAGTTTTATTTCAAGATTGCAGCCAACAGCCTTGGCATATTTGCGAAGTGTTGAGATTGAAAGGGAGTGTTTTTTCATTCAACCACCAGATTCCAGTCTGGCCACAACAGGTGTTTTGGTTCCTATACGCTCTGCGACTTCTGCTTGGGTCAGACCCGCTTCTATCCGTGCTTTGATGAGTTGATCAAATAGAAAAAACTCTTCTTGTTTTGCGAATTCCTTCTGGACTTCAGGATTTCGCATTATTTTCTCACGTAGTTCTTTATGAGTCAGCAATTTCTTTGACCTCTTTCATTCTCTGAATAGTAACCTATTGCAGTGATTTAATTAAGTCTATAATAAAACGTGATAATATGCCCATGTTGGGTTTGGGTTGGATGCGTTTTATCGCAAGAATCAACCTGATGAAAATGTGAAATTGATATCGAAACAAAGAGAGTAATGAAAGTGTTCAGGGGCTCACAAGGTGACAGTTCTTATTCAATGTGAAGTGGTGTAACAGGAGATTTGAGATGCTGAAAATGAAAATCGTCTATGGAGTCCAAATTCAGGTCCCTGAAACAACAAAAGCGATTACAGAAATATCCTGTAATCGCTTTTGTTTATCATGGTGGAGCTAGGCGGGATCGAACCGCCGACCTCTTGAATGCCATTCAAGCGCTCTCCCAGCTGAGCTATAGCCCCAAAGGTGTTATTTCATGTCCAGAGTATTTGTGTCTCTGGAATTGTTGAGCTTAATTAACAGGGATTGACGGGGCTGTCAACGAAATTTCGATATTCTGAGGGTGGAATTGCATATTTGTTGCCATCGATAGTGAGGTTTGTTATGTTTCGATCTTTTGAGAGAAGTATCTATGAGACAAGAAATTTTACGCAATTACGGGCCTCAATATTTATGTGTTGGGCCAGTGTTGATTCTGATATACCACCACAAAATGTGGTTTATACGCTGAGGTAGCTGAATGTATTCACCTTTCAATTTTCTTTTTGGCTGGCTCTCCAACGATCTTGCCATTGATCTTGGAACTGCCAATACTGTTTTATATGTCAAAGGTAAAGGCATTGTCCTGCGTGAACCGTCTGTAGTTGCAGTGCGGCAGGACGGCAGGATGAGCAAGGTGCTGGCAGTTGGCCAGGAAGCGAAAATGATGCTTGGCAAAACGCCTGGCAATATCAATGCGATCCGTCCCATCAAGGATGGGGTTATCGCCGATTTTGAAGTAACCGAGGCGATGCTTCGGTATTTTATTAACAAGGTTCACAATCGTAGAACCTTGGTTCATCCACGAATCATGATTTCTGTTCCCTCAGGCATTACCCAGGTTGAAAAACGTGCTGTTAAAGAGTCCGCCGAGTCAGCAGGTGCCCGTGAAGTGTACCTGATTGAAGAGCCGATGGCGGCAGCAATAGGTGCCGATTTGCCGATTACGGAGCCGACTGCCAATATGATTATCGATATTGGTGGTGGTACCACTGAAGTTGCTGTCATTTCACTGGCCGGAATTGTCTATGCAAAGTCCGTAAGGGTTGCCGGGGATAAAATGGATGAGGCGATACTCCAGTATATCAAGCGAAAGCACAACCTCGCCATTGGTGAGCGTACCGCCGAACTCATCAAGACAACCATCGGCAATGTTATGCCGGAAGAGCCGTTTGAGACAATGGAAATTAAGGGGCGTGACCTTGTCTCCGGGGTACCGAAGACACTTACCATAACTGCTGACGAGATCCAGTCTGCCATTGCCGAACAGGTGGATGTCATTGTGGAGGCTGTGCGGGTGGCACTTGAAGTTACCCCTCCCGAGCTTGCGGCCGATATCGTCGATCAGGGTATTGTGCTGACAGGTGGCGGGGCTTTATTGAAGAATCTTGATAAGTGCCTGAAAGAAGCCACCGGTATGCCTATTATTGTAGCGGACGATCCTTTGTCATCCGTGGTTCTTGGCTCAGGCAAGGCTCTGGATAACCTCGATATCCTGCGGGAAGTCACCATCGACTAACTGACAGTTGTCTTCATTTCCGGCAATACCCCTTTCCATACAGATCTTTATCGGCGGGGGCATTGCCGATTTATCAGGCTGTGATCCGTGAGAAAACGAGCGAGCACCAGAAAAGATAGGTCACGTGCTTTTTCCGGGCGATTAGTGTTGTTTCTGGCAACCCTAATTGTGGTCGGGGTGCTGCTGCTGGTCTCTATGCTGGGGGGGCGGTTTGGTGCCTTACAGCAATTCACGCTTGATCTGATTGGGCCCCTGCAGAATCTGGCAACCCGGGCATCCGATGGCCTTGCCTCCATAAAGGACGATTATATTGTTTTATGGAATGTGAGGGCAGAAAATAAGCATTTGCACGAACTCAATAAAAAATATCTCCAGGAACTGAGTGAGTACCGGGAAGGATTCCGCAAATATCGCCATTACCAGGAGCTTCTTGATTTCAAGGAGGAACAGGGGTTCGGTTTGCTTACAGCCAGGGTTGTGGGAAGGGACCCCGCCTTCTGGTACCAGACTATTGTGGTAGACAGGGGCCGGGAAGATGACGTCGTGGAGGGTATGGTCGCCTTAAGCCCGAAAGGAGTTGTTGGCCAGGTGATACATACCGCTGATCATTATAGCAAAATTCTGCTGGCCAATGCACCTTCCAGTGCCATTGATGCCCTTGTTCAGAAAAACAGGGTGCGCGGTATTCTGAAAGGGGCCGGGCAGAAAGGGTACTCTCTGCAATATGTGTTGAAAAATGCTGATGTTGCTGTGGGGGATCATATCGTTACTGCAGGTATTGGTGGTGTTTTCGGATCGGGTCTTCCCCTTGGCCAGGTTTCGGCTGTACATCGTCGCGAGCGCGGCATGTTCCTGGAAATTGAAGTTGAACCGAGTGTTGATTTCCAGAAGCTTGAAGTTCTGTTTGTCGATCTGAACGATTCACGAAAGCTAATGCAGGAGATGAACCTGGAGATTGCAAGGTAGAAACGAGACATGATAACCATCGTTTTCATGGCAGTGGGTATCCTGCTGATCGTCTTCCAGACAACAATATTGCAGGATTTGCCCGGTAACTTCGGCAGGCCTGACATAATATATCTGCTTGTTGCCTTTGCTGCTTACAGGTTCGCCTGGCTTCCCGGTATTATTCTTTCCTTTACCGTCGGCTGGATTTTCGATGTCCTTATAGGTGTAAATCTAGGTGTTTACCCTCTTGAGTGTATGTTTGTGTTCTGCTGTTTAAAGATAGTTGCGACTAATAGCCCTATTCGATCAAGTGCCTATGAAATTCCGCTGGTTGGTGTAAGTTACTTTCTATTACAAATGCTGGTTTTCTTTTTTTCATCACTGACAATTCCGGAGAATCTGCCAGAGTGGTCCTGGGGAAGGATCATTCAGGATACCTTTCTACTTGTCCTTGCAGCGATACCGAGCTTTCTTCTTTTTAACAGCCTGTATCAATATCTTGAAGATCGCGCAAAACGATCGAAACCTGCCCGCAGACATTCTGTCAGGCAGAAGTGACGAGGGGAGGAGTAGGTCGTGAAAATGTTTTTTAAGGAAGTTGACGAATTTTCAGAACGTGATGAGGAGTCTGCAGACCTGCTGCGTAAGCGTCTTCTAGGTGGTGTTGTCGTTATAGTTATATTCTTTAGCCTGATTATGTTACGGCTTTGGTCCTTGCAAATCCATCATGGTGAGGAGTATAAAAAACGTGCCGACTCGAACCGCGTTCGCAAGCAGGAGATAGCCCCGCCACGGGGTCACATTCTGGACAGGTTTGGCCGGGAAATAGTCACCAACAGGCCGTCGTTCAATGTGGTAATGATTCGTGAGGATTCGGATAATATTGATGATGTGGTCAAGCGTCTTGCCCCTGTTTTAAAGGAGGATATTTCAACTCTCTGGGACAGGATACGTGAAGCGGAGGGTACACCTCGATATATGCCGATCACCTTAAAAGAGGATATTGATTGGGAGACGTTGGCTTACCTGGAAAATCATAACCAGAAGTTTTCTGGTATACGGATCGAGGTGCAGCCGGTCAGGGTCTATAACTACCAGGACCTGGCTGCCAATAATATTGGTTATCTCGGTTCGATCTCAAAGCAAGAGCTCGAAAAAGCAGATAAAACAATTTACGGCGGCAATGACCTTATCGGTAAGCAGGGATTGGAACGTCTGCGCGAAGCAGACCTGCGTGGCGAAAAAGGATATCGTTTTACCGAGGTGAATGCCAGAGGGTTCGAACAGAAACAGCTTAAGGCCATTGAACCATTACCGGGACGTGAACTTCGCCTGACCCTGGATGCAGAATTACAAAAGGTTGCCGAGGACCTGATGAATGCAGATGGTAAAGCGGGTGCAGTGGTCACCATGGAAGTGAAAACGGGACGTTTGCTTACCCTGGTATCCACACCATCCATCCATCTGGAAGATTTTGTCGGCGGCATTTCCCATAATAACTGGAACGCGTTACGCGAAAATGAAAAGAATCCTCTCATAAACAAGGTTGTCCAGGGCGCGTACCCTCCGGGCTCCACCTACAAGATGATAACGGCATTGGCCGGTCTTGCTAAAGGGGTTATCGATGAAAACACTGCCATGTACTGTCCCGGTTATTATTCATTTGGCAACCGACGTTTTCGTTGTTGGAAACACAGTGGTCATGGTGCTGTGAATCTCAAACGCGCTATTTCAGAGTCCTGCGACGTTTATTTCTACCAGGTGGGACAGTGGGTTGGTGTTGATGGCTTGGCCGAGATGGCGAATCAGTTCGGGCTTGGTCATAAAAGCGGAGTGGAAATAGAGCATGAAAGAAGCGGGTTGACCCCCACAAAAGACTGGAAACGCAAACGGTACAAGACAAAATGGCATGAGGGGGAAACGCTCTCTGTCGCCATTGGTCAAGGGTATAACCTGGCAACACCCCTTCAGATTTGCCTGATGACTGCGACCCTAGCCAACAAGGGCAAGCGGATGAAACCCCAACTGATTGAGCGGGTAACGGACCCCAGTGGAGAGGTTGTGGAGGAGTTTACTCCGGAGGTGACCGCTGAGATAAAGATCAACAAGCGTCATCTCAAGATGGTCCTCGATGGCATGGTGGAAGTCGTCCATGGCAAGAAGGGAACCGCACGGAAGGTGAAAATAAAGGGGTTGACCATAGGCGGCAAGACCGGCACGGCCCAAGTCGTCAGGGTGGCGCAGTATCGTGGTTTAAAGGAAGAAGACATACCCTATAAATATAGGGATCATGCCTGGTTTACCTGTTTTGCACCCGCTGACGACCCGGAGATAGCCGTAACAGTGCTTGTGGAGCATGGACTGCATGGTGGCTCCGGTGCCGGCCCCATTGCCAGGGCGGTGATGCAGAAATACTTCGGCCCCAGACTTGCAGCAATGCAGGAAGCGGCAGAAAAGGAGAAACAATAGGGATGCATATTGAAATGGTACATAGAGCAGAGAGGCAGGAGTAACCGGTTATGTTGCGAATGGATCGTCGATTATTCGAGCATTTTGATTTTATTCTGCTGTTGCTGATCCTGCTTGTGTGTGGGATGGCCATGTTTAATCTCTACAGTGCCTCTTATCCGCCAAAGGTTTTTGGGACACCTCCCTACCTGAAACAGTTATATTTTCTGCTTATGGGATTTGCGGCCTGCCTGTTTCTGCTTAGTTTCGACTACCAAAACCTGCATGTGCTGAATTACCCCTGCTATGCGCTCATTGTTATTTTGCTGTTGGTGGCTTATTTTGTCGGCTCCGAGGCGGGTGGCGCTCAACGTTGGATTAACCTTGGTTTTTTCAAGCTGCAGCCGTCTGAGCCGGCCAAGCTGATGCTGGTAATTTCACTTGCCAGCTATTATTCCAGAAAGGAAGAGTTGGGTGGCTATTCCTTGAAACAACTCATCATGCCGATTACCCTCACGGCCCTGCCTTTTCTGCTGATTCTCATGCAGCCCGATCTGGGCACGGCATTAATGCTGGGGATTATTTTTGTGTCGATGACTGTTTTCGTAAAGCTCAAGTTCTCTACCTACGCCATACTTGGCGGAACAGGGCTTTCCTGTGTTTTGTTTGCCTGGGAAAAACTGTTGAAGCCATATCAGAAACAGCGTATTCAGACATTTCTCAACCCGGAAGCGGACCAGATGGGGCATGGGTATCAGATTATGCAGTCAAAGATCGCTGTGGGGAGTGGCGGTAAGTTGGGCAAGGGCTATATGGAAGGAACCCAGGGGCATCTGCATTTCCTGCCCGAACGGCATACGGATTTTGCCTTTTCTGTCTGGGGGGAGGAGTGGGGGTTTGTCGGTAGTCTATTTTTCCTTGGTTGCTATTTTTTCATGCTGCTGTGGGGCTTGCATGTCGCTTTGCATGCACGGGACAGGTTCGGGGTCTTACTCGCCTATGGGGTCGTGATGTTGATCTTCTGGCAGGCGGTTATTAATCTCCTGATGATTCTGGGATTTCTGCCGGTTGTCGGGATTCCTTTGCCCCTGGTCTCCTACGGTGGTTCTTCCTTGTTGACGACCCTGCTGGCTCTCGGCATCCTCATGAATGTGAGGATGCGGCGTTTTCATGTGGGACACGGTCAGGATGTTGGCTGATGCTCTCTATTGCTGCTCAAGCGTTGCGACGACAAGATCCCTTAGGCCATCGATAAAAAGTGGATCACTGTTGAGTGACTCGGTGGAGTATAGTCGCATACCAAGATCGGCTGCCTTATCCCTAAACAGCATATTGATTTCATAGAGCGTCTCGACGTGGTCCGAGACAAAACTGACGGGCACCATAAGGATATTTTTGCATCCTTCGCTGCCCAGCGCTTCAATGGTCTCCGATGTTGAGGGGGACAACCATTCAACCGGGCCACTTCTGCTCTGGTAACAGAGTTGCCCCTGTATCCCGGTTATTCCCTCCAGCCCCTGTATCGTTTTTTTCAACTCTTCCACATATGGATCCCCTTCCTGTATAAAAGTGACAGGCAGGCTGTGAGCGCTGTAAACGAGTTGGAAAGATTCATCACCAAACTTTCGTGCCCCTTGCCGTATCTTGGCTGCGAGGGCCTGGAGATATTTTTCCTGCGTTGGCCACGAGGGTATTTCAACCAGCGGGATGTCGGGTACGAGTTGCTTATGAACACTGCGCAGATCCTTTAATGAAGAACCGGAAGTGGCTTTGGTGTAGTGTGGATAGAGCGGCAGGGCGACAAGTATATCGATGTCACGATTGCATAATTTCTGCAGCGCTTCATCGGCTCTCGGCTGCCAGTAGCGCATGGCCACATCGACCTCGCAGTCGTGTGTTGCAGAAAGCCTCTTTTGCAGTTCCTGCGCCTGATCCGTGGTGATCTTCAGTAAAGGGGAACCTCCACCAATCTTCGAATAGATTGCTTTACTTTTGGCCGCTCGGCGTCTGGAGATCAAACGTGCCAGCGGTTTTTGCAACAGGGCCGGGCCAAGTTTTATGATATCACGGTCTGAGAAGAGATTGTAGAGAAAGGCGGGGACGTCTTCTAGCGTGTCCGGGCCACCCATCTGTAGCAGAAGTATCCCTGCTCGGTTGATAGTCATTGGCGGAAAGTGGAAATAAAAGGGATCAAATTTATCAAGCAGAAGTATTCTACTAGATTGAAAATGGAAATACCATAAATAGTAGTGTTGCACCCCCTATTTAACCTTTTGGGTATGTTCCATCACCATGAAACAAGAGACCTCGACTTGATTCTGTGCCTTCTGGCAATATAATAAAAGAAGAGTAAGACGATTTGTGCATGTTTGTTTGCCTGGTTGAAGCGGCACGTTTACTTCAGCCAGAATCGGCTTGCCAGGGAATGTACAGCCGGGCGGAAATTTTATCAGGCCGTCTGGTGTGCATGCAGGGGCAGCAGCTCTGTTCTGCTGCAGAAGCATCAGGGCTCTATGAAAGTGTATCCTGGCAGTTCAGGATCTGGACGAAAGGTACATTTTTCAAGGTGCCACTAACCGGAGGAACTCTATGGAACTGAAGATCGAAGCCCGGAATGTTGAGTTGCGTAAAGGATGGCAAACAAAGATCGAGGAAGAGAAGAACAAGGTTATTCGGCACTATGCCGGTATAGTCCTTCATCTTAGGGTTTGCATCGAAGCGACTTCTCACCATAAAGAAGGTGGGTTTGAGATCAAGGTAGTTGCAACCATTCCAAACGACACAGTCGTTGTAGCCAGAAAAGGAGAAGCTGTTCGAGCACTGCTTACCGAAGCCTTCGATGTATTAGCCCTGCAGCTTAAGGAAAAAGCCCGGAAAAAACGTAAAAACATCAAGACTCCGGCTGCTGCAGATGTCGATAAGGTTGGTATTATAAGGAAGTTATCACCATTTGAGTCATACGGTTTTATTACGTCCGTCGATAACAGGGATATATATTTTCATGAAAATGCCCTGAAAAATGTCAATATGGAAGAACTGACTGAAGGAGATAGCGTGTTTTACGGGGAGACCGTCGGAGATAAAGGTCCCCAGGCATCATGGGTAAGAAGCGCAAATTAAACACAACCACAATAGAACTTCAAAGCCGTGGATGGAGACATCCACGGCTTTTTTTATGCGGCAGATAGAAAGGTTATCCATTTCACGATGCGTTGCAACTGCCAATGGAGTATAGATGGTATACATAAATAAAGAGTTCAGATAATAGCATTTTAAGGAGCCGACAGCAGTGAAGCAAAAAGTATATCTTATTGACGGCAGTGCATATATTTACAGGGCATATCATGGCGTAAGGCCACTATCTAACAGCAAAGGTGTACATACCCATGCTGTTTTTGGGTTTATTAATATTTTACGAAAGCTGATTCGTGATAAAGCGCCTGAATTCCTGCTCGTTGCTTTTGATAGTCGAGGTAAGGTCTTCCGGCATGAAATGTATCCCGAATATAAAGCGAACAGACCTCCGATGCCTGATGATCTGGCCGAGCAGATTCCGTTTATAAAAGAATATGTAAGCGCCTCGAATATCCCGGTTCTGGAAGAACAGGGAGTGGAGGCCGATGATCTTATCGCTTCTGCGACGACATGGTTGAAAAACAATGGGCATGAGGTTGTGATTGTTTCCGGCGATAAAGACCTGCTGCAGTTGGTGGATGATGGTGTGGTCATGTGGGACCCTATGAAGGATAAGGTGTTGGACAGGGAAGGGGTTACCGAGAAATATAAGGTCGGCCCTGAAAACCTGTTAGAACTGTTTGCACTGATTGGAGACAGTTCTGATAATATACCTGGTGTACCGGGTGTGGGACCGAAGACTGCGGAGAAGCTGATAAACGAATACCTTTCTCTGGATGGATTGTATGACAATATCGATCAGCTGAAGAAATCCAAGATGAAGGAAAAACTCATCGCTCACCGTAAAGATGCCTACTTGTCAAAAGACCTGATTCGGTTGAAGGAAGATGCGGAGGTCCCAAGGCAGTTAGACGCTTACCGATACCAGCAGGGGGATGCGGACAGACTCGTTGCCCTCTATGAGGAACTTGAATTTACTTCTATGCTGAAAGAGGTGGATACGTCCAAGCCGGTGCCGGCAGACTCTTTCTCTTTGATAGATACTCTTGAAGAGCTACAGTCTGTTGTAGAAAAATGTTTACGGGCTGGGCAGGTCGTGGTTGATACCGAAACCACCTCGCTGGATGCCCGTAGTGCAAAATTAGTCGGCATCTCACTTTGCTGTGATTCCGATGCTGCCTGGTACGTGCCGTTCGGCCACTGCGATGAGGAGTCAAGGCCTCTTGCAGGTCAGCTGAATGAGGAAGAGGTCAAGGACGTATTGCAGACACTGCTATCCTCGACTGAGGTCATGAAGATCGGTCATAACCTGAAATATGATTATACTGTCATCCGCCAGCACTGGGGGCTGGCCATGGAAGGTCAACTTGCCGATACCATGGTTGCCGCACATTTGCTTGAGGTTGGAGGCAATTCACTTAAGCTCGATGATCTTTGCCAGCTTCGGGGCATGAAACTAACTCCCTTTAGTGAGGTTGTCGCAGGCGATAAGCGCGAAGACAGTTTTGCCCGGGTGCCACTTGAGGCGGCGTGTACCTATAGTTGTGAGGACGTATACGGGACGCTTAAGTTATGGGAGGAGTTTTGCCCACTCTTAGCAGAGAAGAACCTTCAGGAGTTATTTTATAAGCTTGAGATGGTTTTGATCCCGATTTTAGCAGCGATGGAGATTCGCGGCATATGTGTAGATAAAGATATCCTCGCGAATTTATCAGATGAATTTCGTGCGAAATTGCAGGATATAGAACAACAGATTTACACTTTGGCAGGGCGTGAGTTCAATGTCAATTCACCTCGCCAATTAGGTCAGATTCTCTTTGAAGAGCTGGAGCTTCCACATGGCCGGAAGACTAAAACCGGTTATTCGACTGATGTGAAAGTTCTGGAAAAACTGGCCCCCAAACACGATCTTCCAGCCCTGGTGCTGGAGTACAGAACACTCGCCAAGTTACTCTCTACCTATGTGGAAAAGCTTGCAGGCTTGCGTGATCCCGAGTCCGGCAGGGTTCACACCTCTTTTAACCAGGCAGTGACGGCTACAGGGCGGTTGTCCAGCTCTAACCCTAATCTCCAGAATATTCCCATACGCGGAGAAGAGGGTAACAGGATCCGCAGGGCTTTTGTACCAGAGAAGGGACAACTCTTTATCGCTGCTGACTATTCCCAGATAGACCTGCGCGTACTCGCGCATTACTCGCAGGATAAGGCATTGATCGATGCCTTCCGGGCTGGTGATGATATCCACGCCAGGACGGCGGCTCAGGTGTTCGGTGTGTCACCTCTCCTTATCACCTCGGACATGAGACGAGTGGCAAAGTCGATAAACTTCGGCATTGTTTACGGCATGTCCAGTTTCGGTCTCTCAAACCAGCTTGGCATTAGCAGGAAGGATGCCCAGACTTTTATTGACCGGTACTTTGAGCACTATGCAGGGGTCAAACAGTTTATGCACGATATTGTTGAAAAGGCGCGAAAAGACGGGTATGTGACAACGCTGATGCATCGTCGGCGTGAGGTGCCGGAGATTGATGCAAAAAATAAGATGAGAAGGGAATTTGCTGAACGCATGGCCATTAATACACCCATTCAGGGAACGGCTGCCGACATAATAAAACTGGCCATGGTTGAGGTCGAAAGGGTATTGGTTACTTCCGGTATCAGGGCAAACCTGTTGCTGCAGATTCATGATGAATTGGTGTTTGAGGTGCCTGAGTCAGAGGTTGAGGAAGCAAAAGGAGTAATAGTGACGGCCATGGAACAGGCCATGATCCTCGATGTGCCACTGGTAGTAAATGCAGATGTCGGTAACAGCCTGGCAAAAGACTGACCGGAATGAACAGGACACCTGTATTTTTCAGATGTCCTGTTCGGTTTAGGTTCGTCCGAATTTCTCATCAGTGCAGGCGGTGCTGCATGTCAGGCAATGGCGTGATTAAAATTCAATCAACATATTGTTCATGAAAAGTCGGATTAGGCTCTTTGGTGCATAGGAATGAACTTCCTTCTGGTATAACCTGTATATACCTGACGGGGCCTGCCGATTTTCTGGTCCTGGTCCTGTTTCATCTCATTCCACTGGGCAATCCAGCCGGGAATTCGGCCGAGGGCGAACATGACCGTAAACATGTTGGTCGGGATGCCGATGGCACGATAGATGATTCCGCTGTAAAAATCCACGTTCGGATAGAGGTTTCTGGAGATGAAATAATCGTCGTTAGAGACCCGCTCCTCAAGCTCCCTGGCGATATCGAGCAAGGGGTCTTCAACCTCCAGGGCTCGCAGTACGTGGTCGCAGGCCTCCTTTATAATTTTCGCGCGGGGATCAAATGTTTTATATACCCTGTGACCGAAACCGGAGAGACGGAAGGGGTCGTTTTTGTCTTTTGCTTTTCTAATGTATTTATCAAAATCACGGTCATCAGCGTAAATCAACTCCAGCATTTCAACTACTGCTTGGTTGGCTCCTCCATGTAAAGGTCCCCATAACGCATTAACCCCTGCAGAGATCGAGGCGTAAAGGTTGCCTCCGGCGCTACCCACCAGCCGAACGGTGGAGGTGGAACAGTTTTGTTCATGATCCGCATGGAGGATGAGCAGTTTGTTCAAGGCTGATGCGACTTCAGGCTTTATTATATATGGAATATTGGGTCGGTCGAACATCATGTTGAGAAAATTTTGTACATAGTTCAACTTGGCATTGGGGTAAACAAGCGGATGACCGATACTCTTCTTATATGAGAACGCAGCAATCGTACGAATCTTCGAGAGCAGTCTGGCGGTGGCCACGGTGAGGCCACCGTAAGGGTCATCCTCTTCATCCATCTCAGGATAGAAGTTATGTAATGTCCCCACCATAGTTGATAGGATGGACATAGGTGAGGCATTTGGTGGAAAATGATCAAAGAAGTGGATCATGTCCTCATGGATGAGGGCAAAACGCCGCATGTCCCTCTTGAACTGTTCAAGCTGGTCAAAATTGGGAAGTTCACCGTTGAGGATCAGGTATGCGACTTCGATAAAGAAGCAATTGTCGGCAAGGTCTTCAATGGCGTATCCGCGATAATCGAGAATGCCTTTGGCTCCGTCGAGATAGGTTATATTGCTGATACATGAACCGGTGTTCATGTAGCCGCTGTCGAGGGTGATGTAGCCCGTCTCTTTGAGTAGGTTACGGATGTCTATGGCCTTTTGTCCGGCTGTCCCCTCGATGATGGGGAGAGTGTAGGTTTGACCTTCAATAGATAATTTTGCAAAATCCGCCATTGTCTTTTACCTCGTAGTTGTAAAAAGGTGTTTGTTTAGTAAAACACGCTTTTGTTTTACTTGCCGGCAACTGGTGAAAGGAACCAATAATGCACAGACGTTGCGATTGAAGTACAATGAGTATGTCTGGGTGCAAAAAAAGATGCTGCCGGGGGGTAGTCCAAGGGGTGCGGCAAGGTATCTGAACAGGTATATTCAGAAGACCAGATATGGACTGTATTTATCATTAATTGGCGATATCTTATTATAAAGCTGTGGATTATGCAAGTTTTCTTTTGAGAAGGCAGACTCGGTAGTTTGGTAGTACCAATATGTCGGTAAGGATGGGCGCCTGATGCACAATTAGAGTTGCCCAACAGGGCTACGATGATTATCCATGTTTTGGCCCTTAATAATGTGGGCAATACTTAAATATATGGTCCCGGATGGGTGGAGTTAAGCTGATTATGTTGCCGGAAAAAATACAGACAAGGCTTGTCGAAGAGATCGAGTTGTTCATTGACTTTAGTGTCGATGAAGTGGCACGGCCCATGGCAAAGAAACTGGTTGCCGAATACAGGAACGACCCGCTCGCTCTTGCAGTCTTGAAAGAGTTTTATACAGTACTGCCAGAAGTTCGTGAAGAGGCGGTGGAAAAAATTTCTCTATTTATGAATCAGCAGGGGGTGTTATTGTTGGTTCTGACGACAGAAAGCTACGCATATAATGTGGTGGCTTCCGAAGATGAGGTTCACATTCTTGGTGAAGTGGGCAAGCAGGAACTTCCCGCAGAGTTGCTCAATTTCTTTGGATACACAGATAATGATGAATTCGTAAAGAAATTCCCGCCGCTGGAAAGTCTTGCAAAATATGGAGTGGAGAAATCAGATGAGCTCTGTCCTGTCTGCAGCGTCTCTCCAGGTGAGCTGCACCTGCTGGGCTGTCCGGTGGAGGTTTGTCCCTGGTGTCAGGGGCAGCTAAGTCGCTGTGACTGCCGTTTTGAAGAACTGGAGGCCGATGAACTGGAGAATGAGGATCAGTTACAGGAGTTCCAGGATAAACTGGAGGGTAAAGGGCGGATTCCCTATGAGGTTGAGCAAAAGCCTGCTTATCCAGGGACAAGTGCCGGGCTTGATGAAGGAGAGGACGAGAGGGGATAGCATATTACCCGGACTCCACATGCTCCCTGAAAAAAAAAGGCGTCGTGCTCCTTGTAGAGCACGACGCCTTTTTGTGATCAGCTCGGTAGAGGGGATTGCTATTTCCCTTCAACGTTTTTAAGCATTCTGTACAGATCAGAATCTGAAGACAGTATTAGAGAGGTATTCCCAGCAATAACGGTTTCATAGGTCTCCAGGGTTTTCAGGAATGAGTAAAAGTCAGGATCCTGAGAATAGGCGTCACCGTAAATTTTAGTGGCCTCGGCGTCCGCCTTACCCTTGATGGTAACTGCTTCACGATTAGCACCAGAGACAATCTCTTTCAGTTCACGCTCTACGGTACCGAGAATCTCTGCCTTTTGGCCTTCACCGAAAGAACGCTTCTCGGCAGCAATCCTTTTACGTTCGGAAATCATCCTGTCGTATACTTTAAGGCGTACCGATTCGATATAGTTGACACGTTTAAACATTACATCGATCAGTTCGATGCCGTATCCAGGTGTTGCCTTAGCGGCAATCTCAAGGATCTGATCTGAAATCTTGTCACGACCCATTTTAGGCGTTAAGCCCATTGATTCATTTCTGCCTGTGGTCATGGTATCTTCTGACCAGTCAGAGCTTCTGATAATCTCGATGAGATTGTTTTTGTTCACCATGTCACGAACGGTACCATCAATAATGTTATCCAGCAGCGATTGGGCACGGGCCTCGGTGCCACCAGTCGACTGGAGGTATTTCAGGGCGTCGGAAATTCGCCACCTGGCAGTTACATCGAGAAATACAAAGGTCTTGTCGTTGGTCGGGATCTGGTTGGGGTCACCATCCCAGATCTGTATTCTTTTATCGAAGGTATTCACCTGCTGCAGGAAAGGCATCTTGAGGTGAAGTCCGGCGTCAGTAACCGGCTCTCCAACAGGCGCACCAAACTGGGTGACAACGACCTGCTTTCCTTCTTCCAGGATATAAAAACCATCGTAAACAACGGCGGCCGCAAGAAGTACCAGGCCGACCAGGAAAAATTGTGCTATCTGTTTCATATCGTTTCCTTTATGTGATTCGGCTATTTTGAAGGCGCTACATCGAGTCCCTTGCCGGAAATATTAAGCAATGGCAAAGGTGCCTGTTGGTCCTTGTCAATAATGTAGATGGATTCTACATTGGGCAATACGTCCTTCATGGTTTCAAGATACATCCGCTTGCGGGTTACATCGGGTGCTCCCTTATATTCGGCGAGAATGTCAAGGAATCTGCCGCTCTGGCCTTTGGCATCATTGAGCCGCTCTGAGGCATAGCCATATGCTTCTTCAATGATCTGTTTGGCACTACCGCGAGCTTTGGGGATGACTTTGTTGTATTGTTCCTGGGCCTCGTTGACCAATCGCTTCATATCCTGATCAGCCTCGTTAACTTCGTTAAAAGCGGGTTTCACTTTGTCCGGCGGATTAATATCCTGGAACTGCACCGTAACCAGATAAATACCTGCTTCGAGGTTATCGAGTTCAGCCTGAAGTTCTTGTTTGACAGATGCGGCGAGCAAGTCACGATTACTGAGAACATAATCAAAATCCATATTACCGACGATCCGCCGGGTTACGGATTCAGAGGCGTCGTGCACAGCCTGCTTCACATCTTTGATCTTGAAGAGATACTCATAGGGCTTGTTGACCTTGTACTGTACAATCCAGGCCACATCGATAACGTTTTTATCGGCAGTGAGCATCAGTGATTCGATATTGTACCCTTGTCGATCGAAAGAGGTTTGTTGGCCGGGATAACGCGTACGGAAGCCAAATTCCTGAACGCGGATCTTCTCTACGTTAACCTTGTAGAGGTTTTCCATGTACGGAATCTTGAAATGAAGACCGGCCTGGGTGGTCCGGGCATATTTTCCAAGACGAAGAATGACCCCAACTTCACTTGGCGCAATTTTGTAGACGGAGCTGTAGACGCCGCCTAGCAGTATTAGGACGAGCCCGAAAGCAAGGATCTTGCCGATAGATGCAAGCGGGTTTGCCGGTTTGTTGCCGGTTGGTGGTTCCCCTGGTCCGGATGACTGGTTTTTGTTTTCAGAAAAAAAATCCTGAAGTTTTTTAATGATCTGGGCTACCATTTCCTCAGGTGTCTGAGGCTTGTTCTTTCTTCCCCAGGGAGGTTGCTGGTCCTGGTTGGACATGGGTAAATCTCCTCATCAGGTCTGTACCCTTGCTTTTGTCTGAGGCCTTTCGGCAACGACGGTAAACAACGGTGGGTGAATGTGAATGGACAATTATTATGTTGCCATCAAAGGTAAGTATTCCGGAGTCAGAATGCTATCTAAATTGTGATTATTAAGAAAGAATGAGTAAAAATATCATGATAACGCGAGGTACCAGGCATAAAATGGCAGTCCGATTGCGAGGATGCCCAACATGAACTGTAGTGTTACTTTTTCACGGAGTTTCGTGAAATGCAGTACAAGAAGCAGTGTACCTGTCCCAAATCCTGCAACCAGGCCAAAAAAATGAGCACCGAGATCGGTACGTTCCCCGCTGCTTCCAAGCATGGCCAACAAGGCGCTGCCAGCCATAAGTGGCATCATCACCCGAAGGGGTCGGCTGAAACGGTATTGACGGTAATTAAGGATGCTCAATATGCCGATCACGGCAAATACAGCGGTAGAAAAACCGACACTGTTATGTCCTGGTCCATGCGCTGCAGCATTAATGAGATTGGCGACTGTTGAGGCGAACAATACGGATATCATGCCAAGGCCATTACCGGTGAGCAAGAGAAAGTAATGAAGCAGTATTCCGCCGAGGAAACAGTTGCCGAGTAGGTGTACGACGTCAGCGTGCAGGGTAAGTGCAGTGATGAGTCGGAAATACTCACCATGTGCGAGAATGGCTTCGGAATTGGCTGACCCCGCAGTAAACCAGGCGGAGTGATCAGACCAGGGGCCTGTTACAGTGTAGAGAAGGACTAGTAAGCCGGTAACGAGAAATGCATTGGCTCGAAAGAGAGGCGAATAGGAAAGAACTTTGGCCTCTGATGGCGGCCAGTTATCGTTTTCTGTTTTAAACAGGTGCAATTCATACTCGGCGCGCAACAGATCTTTTTCCGCAACCTGTATGGTGAATCCTTCGGCCGGTCCGGGGCGTACCTTGTGGTTGATGTCACAGGCCGAGAGAACCAGGGAGTAGAGGTGCAAATTGTCTTCCGCCACGGTTTCGAGGGGAGTATCCATGTCTGATTGATCTTCTTTCATAGGTAAAGTTTTCTGCCAGAATAGGTTCCCCTTATCGTAGTCACCATGTATGGAAGAAGCAAATCTTGATTATGAACGGCAAAAAAACAAAAAGCCGGTGGAACGAATCCACCGGCTTGTCTGATCGGGTTGTTCAGGTCGGATCAGCAGAGGTTGCCAATAGCGACAATGGCACCGAATTTATCCTTTAATTGCAGGAGTTCCTCTTTCTGCTTCTTATAAACGTCAAAGAGCGTCTGCGGTACACCTTTTTCCTCGGAGTAGGCTTCAGTCTGCAGGTCGATGCGGGAGACAATCTTGTCGATATAGAGAGCGAACTGCATGTCGTAGAGCTCTTTCGGGTATTCCTTGTTGATAGCCCCGAAAAGCGTTTTGAGGTCTTCATATTTTGGCAACATGCCAATCGGGGTCTCGATTGCCTCAACATCACCATGGGCATAAAGCTCAAGCCAGCCGAGCCACACCCGGACGTCTTTTTTTTCACCCAGCAGGCCGTCACCTGAACTGCCCCTGTTGGCATGGGTAAGGAAGTAATTGAGGCCGGCCATGACTGGGCGTCCGGCATCGCTCAGATTAGTGGAGTTAAAGAGGGTGAACTGTGCTTCCATGTAATCGGCGAGAGAGCCGGGTATGAATGGGGCGTTGGCCCACGGTTGCCTACGTACACCAGTGGCGCCGACTTCAGTAGCCGTAGCCTGGGAAACGATGGAAGCCCCAATGGCGACACCTTCGTTCATAGATTTGGCTATCCATACAGGGGGCATGGTATCGGCATCTCGACCTGAATAGGTAATTACTTTTATCGGTGCACCGGCTGGGTCCTCGGCGATTTCTGTTGCATGGTTGGCAATAGCGGAGGCGAGGAGGGTGCAGCGTGAATTTTTGTGGGACATGGGGACAGGTTTGCCATCAGCATCCGTCTTACCTTTGAACCACTCTCCCTGGAAATTGATGCCCCTTTCGGGGGCGTTTTCGCCATTACCGACCCAGTGTGGAACACGATTGTCGTCGATGAGTACATTAGACCAGATAACTTCGGTGCCGTCACCACGTAAGCAATCCATGAGATATGGGTCGCCTTCGCGATTGACATCCTCAACAATACCAAAAATTCCTTTTTCAGGGTTGATGGCGCGAAGGGTGCCGTCATCGGCTATCCACATCTGGGCCAGATCATCCCCGATAAAGTCAGTTCCAACCATGGCGGTAGTTGTCTTTCCGCAGCCTGAGGGGGCTGCACCGGCAAAGAAGGTCTTGCGGCCATTTGGACCGGTCATGCCGGTGATAAACATATGCTCAGAGAGTTGTTGGCCGAGCTTATAGTAGGTAGCATAATCGACAGAGAATCTATGATTTCCTTTTTTGAGCAGCAGGGTGTTTCCTGCATAGGTACAGAAGGTGGAAAAAGTCGTTTGCCAGCTTCTGTCCATCAGGATGCGGGCATTGGGAACATCTTCCGGGGTGTTATCACCTTCGGCGTGGACGTTGGTGTAAAAAAGTCCGGCACGTAGTACTTCACTGTCAAAATCAGCGTAGCAATTCCGGTAGAGTAGTTCAGCTGAATGAAGGACATAGGTTGAGGAAGAGATCTCGATGGCTGGAATCGCGGCGGGGGCACCTACCGGGCCACGACTGTAGAAGCCGACCATCATTACTTTGTCTGCCATAATGCCTGGCATGAATTCCTTTATATAGGCAAGCGCATCATCTCGCAGCAGTGATTTGGCGAGTGAACTCATCTTCTCATCTTCATTGATGATATAGAATGTCTGGTTAACCAGTCGTGCTTGATCCTGCGGCAGGTCAAAATGGATTGTGTGACCTTCCTTGGCGAGTTTTTCCTCTTCCCCTTTTCTTAAAGAGTGTTCACGGATCCACTGTACGTCATCCGGGCTCCCTGTATTAATAAAAACGGAAGAGGGCCGACACATTGAGATAGCATTGGCTACTTTGATAAGGGCATCTTCATTTGTGATTTTTGCGAGTTTTTGCTGATTGATGCTATCCAGATTTTGTTCGAAAACAGACTTGGCATCGGAAATGGTGGTTACCTCGCCGACAGTGGCGAGAATATCAGCACCTTTCTTGAGTTCAAGCATTCTTGACTCCTTCGTTGAGAAAATAAAAAAACTACTCCATCAAAATGTCGGAAACATCCGGTTCTGTAAAAAGAGGCACCATAA
Source organism: Desulfopila sp. IMCC35008 (assembly GCF_010646885.2). Classification (GTDB taxonomy): domain Bacteria; phylum Desulfobacterota; class Desulfobulbia; order Desulfobulbales; family Desulfocapsaceae; genus Desulfopila. The sequence continues at coordinate 519,422 of NZ_CP050700.1, forward strand.
TAGATTTATTTTATTATTCAGTCAAGCTCAAGTGATGATAAATATTCTCAGTATAGATTGTCTAAGGCCTTATAGTTTCACTAATATATTGAATCATGGTCTCTTTCTTTCGGAATCTATAAAATTTGCATTTAATTTTCAGTATAGTTCTTTATCAGCAGTGATGATATATGGAGGTGGCGCTTGTTAGGATTGTTGAGGTAGTTCTGGGTGGAGCCAAAGGTAGGAGTTTGGGAAAGGGAGTGGTGCTTAAGGGGGCTGCCTGTGTCACTGCGAGACATAGGCTTTATTGTGTAGAGAGGGGGGGGAGGTTGGAATCGCAGTATGAAAGAGGATATTTATGAACAATGATCCTTTACGTGTAGTTAATGGTCTTTCACTTTCGTCAGTTAGTACAATGTGGAATGAACAGCTTCGCTGATTCGTTCCAGAGTATAGGGCTTTTTGAGGAAAATCGCGTTACTCAATTTCTGAACTTCTTTCAGGCGGACACTTTCCGAGTACCCACTTGCAATGATCGTTTTGATGCCTGGTTTGAATACCTTGATCTTGCAATAGGTTTCCAGGCCGTCTATTCCAGGGTCCATTATCATGTCCAGAAAGAGAAGATCGACATCATGATCCCTAAGATAGCGTACAGCATCTTCTCCGGAAGGCAGACTGATAACATGGTAGTTCAGAGATTCTAAAATGGATTGGGCTATTTCTCTTTGTGATTCAGAATCATCAACAACAAGAATCTTTTGCAGATCTCCCTGGTAGGTGCTCAAGGTGAAGTTGTTTTTGGAAGGTGGCTTCAAATCATCGGTGATTGGGAAATAGAGGGTGATAATTGTCCCCTCACCAGGTGAACTGTTGATGTCGATATAGCCATTCAAATCTTTTACCGTACCCCACACAACAGTCATACCAAGGCCGCTGCCACTTCGGCCCATTTTCTTTTTAGTAAAAAAGGGTTCAAATATTTTTCCAAGGTCGTCTTCTGGTATCCCTTCTCCATTGTCATTTATCGAAAGTGAGACGTATTGCCCGGGTTCGATTTTTTCAAAACCAATCAGGGAAGAGGTTATGGATATGTTTGCAGTTGAAATGACAATCTTGCCCCCTTCAGCAATTGCCTCTGCGGCATTGTTCAGCAAATTCATAAATGATTTAGCTAAATGGGGGGCGGAACCTTTAATGTTGGAAAGGTTCTCTTCCAGGTGAGTGATGATCTGTGTATCCGGGTGATGAACCAGAAACACATCATATTCAGGGCTGTCAAGTTGGGCTTTAATAACGCTGTTAATGTTTATCACTTCTGTTTGAGCAACACCCCGCCGGGTTATGGTAAGAAGATCCTGAACGATTGCAGCAGCTTCTTCTCCTGAGCGCTTAATGGTAAGAAGTGGTTTTCGTAATGGACTGTCTTCTGGTGTGTCAAGGAGAAGGAGTTCGGGATAGCTTACCAGGCCAGATAGTATATTGTTGAGATCGTGGGCCACACCTCCCGCAAGGGTTCCTAAAGCCTCCATCTTTTGGGCTTGGCTAAGTTTGTCTTCGAGCTTTTTGGCTTCAGTAATGTCGGTTGCTGCTATGATAACACCCATTTCCGGTTCGTTGGGATTAAGAAAACATCCATTGAGACTACAATCGAAGAGCGTTCCGTTTTTACGTCTCCATTTTGTGATAATATGAGTAGTTTCTGACCGAGATAATTGGGCATAAAGTTTTTGGCCGACTTCCTCGTAGTGGCTGTCAGAAGGATAGAGAATCCTGGAATCTTGACCTACGAGGCTATCTTCTTCATACCCCAGAATTTGGTACATTTTCTCATTTGCCCAGCTTAACTCTCTGTCTAATATCAAACCGATGCCTACCGGAGATGCTTGCAGAATTGCACGCATTTTTTGCTCACTATCCTGCAATTTAAGGTTGATGTCGATAAGTTCTTGAGTGCGTTCCTGAACCAGTTCTTCGAATTTGTCCTTTTTAACAGTGGTAGCCGCCAGGCGTTGGATCATTTTGTTGAAATCATCTATGAGTTTTCCAACATCTCCGGACATCAAAGGTTGCAATTGAATGTCGAAGTTGCCTTTGTTGACAGCATTCGTAGCCTCACTTAATTTCCTGATGGTTCGGGAAAAATAAAATCCTGTCCAGGATGCGAAGAGTAAAATCAATAAGGTGGAGAGGCCCATGTAAAGGTAACCAGTTGCCTTTAATGAGCGAATCTGGGACCTTGTTGTTTTTATCAATAGGTGACTTGTGCCGTTAGAGACATTTATAGCTGCCTGGACTGCATTTTTAAATTCCGGCATATATGCTGTTGCACCAACACTCAGAAATGTGCCATCTGCAGTTTTCTGCCGAACAGGAACTATATACATGTATTTTTCACTTTCTTTTCCATCACTTTCCAGCCAACTGTAATAACCATGAGAATAGCGGCCGTTGAGGCTGCCCTTAATAATTTTCCAGAAAGCAGGAAGTTTCTCAGACAAGTCATGAAGGTCTGAATTTTCTGTTTGTGGGTTGTTGTGAAAGCGGTTAATGGCCGTCTCCGATTCATGGACGGCTGTATAACCGGTTTGGCCCACAGGTTGTATGGCGATGTCTCTGAAAAATTGGTCTTTTTGCAAAGCGTAGATATCCAAGGTGGGATGTGCTTGTAAGTAGAGTTCAATTTGGAGAGCAACGTCCAATGCCTTCTGCCTGATATGATTTTCAGCTAATTGGTCGAGTATTATCTGACTCCTTCGCCACTGCTCACTCTGTCCTTGTTCAATGGCAACGCTTGTGTCCTGCAGGAGACGATTGCTGAAATTATGAATCAGTATAAAAAAAATTATTAAGGGTATAATTCCGGATATGAAGGTCAATAATATGAGTCGGGTGCTGAAATCCTTTGGCTTGAAAGTGGAAAAATTCATTAAAATATCCTCAAACGACGCGTGAAAACTAAAATGGTTTGTGTAGTTACGGTGATGTATTTGAACCAGCGGGAGGAGTGAAGTCGTCAAATATATAATCTGCTTTTAAGATTACATTTCTGTTTATTTCGATGTTGAGTTTGCGAGCTTTATCAAGGTTGATGGATACTCTTTTGGTCATGGGTTTTTGAGGCGGAATTGTCTGTATGTCTATGCCCATTAAAACCTTTACGACGAGCTCACTTGTTTGTCTTCCGAGCTCATAAAAATCACAATGCAGAGCAGCAAGAGCTCCAGCTTCTACAAAATTTCTTGCAACACCGATTACCGGGACACCAAGCTGATCGGCCGTTCGTATAATAGTTTGTATGTTATCAGGGGTGCCGAGGATCGGGTCGGTCGGCAGGTAGATTGCATCCACGTCTTCCGCCAGTTGTCTCACTTTATCTTGAAGCTGAGTTAGTTCACTGCTACTGAGTGACATCGTTTGTTGCTGCCAGCCGATGTCAATGGCGGTGTCTGTGGCTTCATGGCCTGTTGCAACAGCCTGCGGTGTCTCTTTGCAAAAGAGTATGCCTAGCCGATTTGTTTGAGGAAGGATTTCCTGGATAAGCTTAAACTGTTCACCCATTGGGATCTTCATGCTGACTCCGGTAATGTTTGGACCCGAATTCTTTGGTCCCCTTATGATACCGGTTGCTTCGGGTGCTCCTACAATGGAATACACAAGAGGAGTTGGTTTGCCTTGTGAGGCCTGAAGCGCTTCGAGTGTACTTCCTGTGCCAAGAGTAACTATAAGGTCTACGCCATTATCGATGAATCTCTTTGCTGAAATCAGAGCTTTGGCATTATCCTGTTCAACATTGACATAATCAATGGTGAGGTTCACTCCCTCCAGGAATCCTTTGTCATTCAGGCTATCCAATATGCCCCTGTATGATTGAATGAAGGGTTGAATCTGTTCGGTCCATTGTATAACACCTACCGTGTAGTGAGGTTCTTTTTTTTCACAACCACATAGCAGTACGGTAACGAGCAGGGTGAGGAGGAGAAATAGAAATGTGTTACCTCTGTATCGAATCATGCGTGAATCCTTTTGAGTGGTGAAGGGCCGGCAGGTTACGCGTCTTGTCTATGTATTGTTGCCTATAGTTATAAAAAATAAAAGATGGGGCTACTAAATAATTAATGATAGTTCCCATCATAAAACTCAGCATTCTGTTCAATATCGAGGCGTGGCTAAATTATTTACCGCACGCATGTGTACGATATTTATCGGATAAATAATTTAGCCGGAACACTGGGATTGGGCAGAAGGGTCGTTTGAGGACGGGAACTATGATAGGTGTCTCAATGGAGAGGTTTTAGGGCGCGGAGTTGGGGGCAAGGCAAGGGGGACTTTTGTGTCTTGCAACTCAGATAGGATGCGGTCATGTGGTAAAGGAGGCAAATGCAGGCACAGGTAATGGAGCCGTGTTCCTTGACAGCTGGCTCTATGGATGTATGGTCTCGATTGGCGTATAGTGATGATTTAGGTTGCATAGAATTAAGTTTTCTGGTTGTTATGTTCGGCGTTCTCGGTTCCATCTCTAGAAGAGATGCTGTGGGGGGCATGAGGTGTGAAGAAAGTAGACTGGGGGGGACTAAGGTGAAAGGGAAGGTCGAAAACAAAAAAGGCGCAGCCCAATGAAATCATTGAACTGCACCTTTAATAGTTATGGTGCCGAAGAGAAGACTCGAACTTCCACGGGGAAACCCCCACTAGACCCTGAACCTAGCGCGTCTACCAATTCCGCCACTTCGGCAACGCGGATGAATATGCTAGTTTGGTTGTTTTTTGTCAAGAATTTCTTTTCGTACAGATAAAATATTCAGGTTTTTTTTGAGATAGATGAAAATTTACAGAACACTTGAAGAGCTTAACCACCCGTTTTCCCACGCATGTGTAACAATCGGCAATTTTGACGGGGTTCACCTGGGGCATCAACAATTATTTGGCGAGGTCGCAAACAGGGCCTATCGTCAACAGGGGACTTCTATTGCGATAACATTTGAGCCGCATCCATTACAGGTCTTAAAGCCGGGCGGCATCAAACTTATTTCGAACTGTCAGCAGAAGGCGGAGCTGATCCGTATGGCGGGAATCGATGTACTGGTCGTTGTTCCCTTTACCAGGGAATTTGCCGCAACAAGTGCCGACACTTTTGTTGATGAGCTGTTGGTACAGAAGATAGGTATTGAAGAACTGGTTGTAGGGTATGACTATGCTTTTGGCAAAGGGCGTGCCGGGAATATCCCGTTTTTACAGAATAAGGGTGAGGAGCACGGGTTCTCGGTCACGGTTGTCGATGCCCATTTTAAGGATGGAACACTTGTCAGTTCTTCCCAGATCCGGCGATTGCTCGCTGAAGGCAATATGGTCGAGGCAGGAAAGTTGCTTGGCAGGCATTACCAGATCAGGGGGCAGGTTCAGGTAGGGAAACAGCGGGGAGGCAAGGAAATAGGGTTTCCCACGGCTAATCTGAAATTTTCAGAGGAGGATCTGGTTCCACGCCATGGGGTGTATGTCTCGCAGGTCATCTGTGACGGTAAATGTTACGGTGGTGTGCTTAATATCGGTTGCAATCCTACGTTTGGGGAACAGTCAGTAGTGGCTGAGACCCATATTTTTGAATTCAACGAGGACATATATGGTAAACCGATTAAGGTGAACCTGCTTGATTTTCTGCGGGACGAAACAAGATTTTCCGGAATCGAGGAGCTGGCGACCCAAATTTCAAAAGATGTGGTACGGGCAAAGCAGGTTCTCTCTGAACACCAGAAGGAACTGGTACTGTCCTGTGGGGATGAGTTTAATCAATAGCCAAAATCCTTTTCTGCTTGCAAGTCGATCAAGGGTGTCTATATTGTAGTCCGCTTTATATCTGCATATCTTCGGCCGCTTTTCCGGGTGATTGCGGGATAACTTCAAGCAATAATAAATGAAACGTAACAATGGGTGATGTGGAATTCACCATTGGCGTTCCAACAATATATTATAGGTGAGTTATGACTGAACAGCTGAAAGAAGATCTTGAGAAGGTCCTTGAAGAACTTGAAAAGAAATGTGAGCAACATCCGGATTCGGTGATGGCACATCACCACCTTGGACTTGTCTACATGAAAGCAGGCCGTATCGAGGATGCTATCGCTTCTCTTAAGCAAGCTATCAAGATAGATCCGTTGAATGGCGATTCCATGATCAACCTGGGTGCTGTCTATTTTGGTCAGGGCAAGCTCGATGAGGCACTCGAACTGAACCAGCAGGCAGTTGAAGTACAGCCGGAGTCAGCACAGGGACACGCCAATCTCGGACTTATATGGCAACAGCGCAATGAACTGGAAAAGGCAATTGCGGCTTATGAAAAGGCGTTGCAGTATGATCCGAAACTGGTATCTGCCTGGTTAAACCTCACATCGGTACTTACCATGCGAGGTGATGATGAAAGGGCTATTAAAGCTGCCAGGAAAGGGCTGGAAATCGAACCGGATTCTCCACTGGGCCACAATAACCTTGCTGTAGCCCTCTACTTTAGCGAACAATTCCAGGAAGCATTAACCCACATGAAGAGGGCCAAGGAACTAGGCTATTCTGTTGATCCAACCTTTGCTGCAAGACTGCAGGAACAGGCCGACCAGGCATAAACGGATGAGTGAAAAAATCAAGAATCCCCCCTGGTGTCCTTTCTGTGGTCACAAGGTTGGGAAACCTGTTGAGGCTCCTCATCGAAAACTTGGAGAGTTTCCGGTTGGCCAGTGTAGTTGCGGAGCTGTTTTTGCCTGCGATGTTACCGGTCATAATGTCGGAGCTGCCATGGTGGAGGCTCTTGTATATGCCTGTAACGAAAACTGGGATTTCGCCTGGGAACTTTTGCCGGAAGACGATTACCTGACGGGACGTATCGAAAATTACGATGAAGAGAGCCATCAGGTTTTTGATAAAGGCAATGTGGATGGCCGACCGGTGCGGGGGGTACTTTATTTTGTCCGCCTGCATACCGAAATAGCCGAACTGGCCAGACGAATCAAGGACCGTAAAGAACGGGAAGGTGAAGTAGCCGGCGATGTTAACCGTTTGATCGAGCAAAACAAACCGGTTGTCGAGCCTGCACCTGATCCTGGCAGGCCGAAAAAAAAGGCCAACAAACGACTTGTCAAGAAGCTTGTTGATGAGGAAGATGTTGATGAACTGGTGGGCCTCTGCCTTGATGATAGGAAGACGCTGAGGCTCATGCAGCGGCTTCTCTACGCTCCAAGTGATGAGCAAAGGTGGAAGGTCGCATGGTTGATCGGTAAGACCACATCGCGTGTGTCCACACGCGATCCGGGCCAGGTGTCCGAGTTGTTACACAGGATGTTTGAGGCCTGTAATGATTCGGCGGCAACCCACTGGGGAATGGTGGAAACTCTCGGCGCAGTTATATCCGAAAGGCCTGATGTCTTCGGTGCCTTCACCCGTTATTTGTTAAATTTCATTAATCAAGATTCCACGCGCAGTCAGGTTCTTTGGGCACTGGCTGAGATTGCCAAGACACGGCCTGATTTGATACGGGATACTCCGTTTTTCTCACTTTTTCATTTTCTGCAGCATCCGGATGCTGAGGTTCGAGGGATGTTGGTCCGATTGCTTGGGCGCATTAACGCCACTGAAGCGACGATGCAAATGTTGCCGTTAACAGGTGATGAGGCGGAGTTGGTAATCTGGGATGATGGCAGGATGGTATCGACAACTGTTGCCGCTGAGGCGAAAAATGCACTTGAGGCAATTCAGGGAGGTAAAGAGTAAAGATGAATAAGTTGCAAGACATTCAATCTATTGGCCCGATGGCCGGTGGCGACGCAGGAGAGCAAGGCCCGATCAAGACTGAGTATGAGAAGGGTAAGAAGTTGCTTGAACAGGGGAAGCATGGTGAAGCGGCAGTAGCCCTCCACAACGCCCTCCTCGGTTATGAAGAGAAAAATGATGAAGTCGGGATGGCTAACGCGTCCAATCAGCTGGGGCATCTCTGTGTGGCCAGGGAAGATTTTGATAAAGCAGAAGAGCATTATGGCCGGACCAGGGAGTTGTGTGAAAAGCTGGACGACCCGTTGAGCCTTTTTGCTCTGTCCAAGGTCCTTGTTGATGTGTATATTGGCCAGAAGAAATATGACAAGGCGATCAATACCTGTCTTGATAATCTCGATGTATACCGCGGCAACAACGATCCGCGTGGTGCTATCGAAGTAATGGAAAAAATGGCGGATATCTACCTCCTTGCCGGTCAAAAGGATAAGGCAGCCGATACCTGCATGACCATTGCTTCTATCCATCGCAATTTTAAACACGCGGGCATTGCGGATTCGTTTGAGAAGAAAGCTGCTGAGTTGAAAGAAGCTTGTTGATTGACTGGAGAATAAGCGGCAATGTTTACGGGGATTATTGAAGGAAAAGGGAGACTGCTCGCCAAACGTACAGCGGGAGGAGGGCTCGCCTTTGATCTCGAGGCCGGATTTGACCTTGCCGATCCGAGTGAGGGGGAATCTATTGCCTGCAGTGGCGTCTGTCTTACCGCCTATAATATTTCCGGTCGCAGGTTTAGTGCCGATGTCTCTCCTGAAACACTGTCGAGGACCAAACTCGGAAAGCTTGCGGTAGGAGACAGTGTGAACATGGAGCGTGCTTTGCGTCTTTCCGACAGGCTGGGCGGGCATATGGTTTCAGGCCATGTCGATTGTCTGGCAGAAGTGAGACAGCGAAAGGAACTGGGGGACTATACTCTCTTTTCCTTTATGGTGCCTGAGCAGGTAAGTCGGTATATCATTGAGAAAGGCTCGATCACTATCGATGGGATCAGTCTTACTGTCAACAGCTGCTCCCCGGGCAGATTTGAGGTTTCCATTATCCCGCACACCCTGAAGGTGACCACACTCGGTGACTTGAAAGGCGGGCATCCTGTCAATATCGAAGTTGATGTTGTCGGTAAATATATAGAGAATCTTTTGCTTGCGGGTAAAGGGCCTGCCGTATCCGGCGGGACCTCCAGGCAGGAGATTACCCCGGGTTTTCTTGCTGAAAACGGTTTTTTGTAAACTGCTTTTTGCCTATCCGGGAATGAATAAATACTACAAGTGGTACGATATGACTATTAGTCCGATTGAAGAAGTTGTTGAAGATATCAAGGCCGGAAAGATGGTTATCCTGGTCGATGACGAGGATCGGGAAAATGAGGGTGATCTCTGTATGGCGGCCGAGTGTTGTACGGCCGAGCATATCAACTTTATGGCTACCCACGGCAGGGGTTTGATTTGTCTCACTCTCACACCGGACCTTGTCGACCAGCTTGAGCTGCCGATGATGGTCTCCAACAACAAGTCGCCTTATGGAACCGGCTTCACCATAAGTATTGAAGCGCGAACGGGTGTTTCCACAGGTATTTCGGCAGCAGACAGGGCCCGGACCATTGAAGCGGCTGTTGCCCCGGATGCCAAGCCGCGGGATATTATCAGCCCGGGTCATATCTTTCCGCTCAGGGCGCGTGAAGGCGGAGTGTTGGTCCGCACCGGGCAGACAGAGGGTTCGGTTGATCTGGCGCGACTTGCAGGTATGAGGACTGCCGGGGTTATTTGTGAGATCATGAAAGATGACGGTACCATGGCCCGGATGCCGGATCTTAAGAAGTTTGCCCAGGAGCACGGCCTCAAGATAGCCACCATTGCTGACCTTGTTGCTTACAGGCTACGTGAAGATGTACTCGTCCGCAGGCAGGTGGAAGCAAGAATTCCGACTGAACATGCCGGGGAGTTTAAGGCCATCGTCTATAAAAACGATATGGACGGTTTCGAACATATGGCCCTCGTCAAGGGTGATATCAGTAAACAGGATCAGGTCCTGGTACGTGTTCACTCTGAATGTCTCACGGGTGATGTATTTGGCTCGGCTCGCTGTGATTGTGGTTTGCAACTGAGTGCTGCAATGAAAATGGTCGAGCAGGAAGGTGCCGGTGTCATTTTATATATGCGTCAGGAAGGACGCGGGATTGGTCTGGTCAATAAGCTCAAGGCGTATAATCTTCAGGATGAAGGGCTTGACACCGTTGAGGCCAATCTGAAACTCGGTTTTGGCGCAGATCTTCGCGATTATGGTATCGGTGCTCAGATACTACGTGACCTGGGGGTTAAGAAAATGGCGCTATTGACCAACAACCCGAAAAAGATAGTTGGTCTTGAAGGCTATGGCATCGAAGTAGTGGCCCGTTATCCTATCGAGATCCCTGCAGGTGATGAGAACAAGGGGTACCTCATGTGCAAACGTGACAGGATGGGACACCTGATAGAAGTCGACGATTAAAGGTATATCAAAAAAATTATAATATATTCTGCATAACCGGTGCGCCAGCTTGTGGTGCGGTTGTGGAACTATTGAGGTGCAAAGACAATGGCAAATTATATTGAAGGGAACCTGAATGCCGATGGCAAGAAATTCGGTATCATCGTGGCGCGTTTTAACTCGTTTGTCTCCGACAAACTGCTTGAAGGAGCGATCGATGCGCTGGTGCGATCCGGTGCTGCTGATTCTGATATAGATGTCGTAAGGGTTCCGGGCGCATTTGAATTGCCTCTGGTTACCAAGAAGCTTGCCGGTACCCAGAAATACGATGCTGTCATTACTCTTGGAGCGGTTATCCGTGGTGCCACCCCGCACTTCGACGTGGTTGTCAATGAGGCATCTAAAGGCACGGCGCAGGTGAGTCTTGAGTCAGGTGTGCCTGTACTGTTCGGTGTCCTGACCACTGAAACCATCGAGCAGGCTATTGAACGCAGCGGCACAAAGGCCGGAAACAAAGGAGCCGAAGTCGCTGTGGCCGCTATTGAAATGGCGAACCTGATGGCGAACCTGGACTAGAATATGGGAATTCGTCGTAAAGCGCGTGAGGCGGCACTGCAGTTTCTCTTCCAGGAAGATTTCAAGTTGGAAGAAAATGGCCATAGCCGTGAGAATCTTCAAGAGCGATTCGCAGGGTTTTGTACCATGTATCAGGTGAATCGCCAGGCGAGGCCGTATGCCCTGACCTTGCTCACAGGTGTGGTTGAATCAAGGCAGCAGGTGGATGACCTGATCGGCCAGGCAGCCAGTAACTGGCGACTGTCCCGTCTTGCTGCCACTGACAGGAACATCCTTCGCCTTGCCGGTTGGGAAATGATGCAGGATAACGATGTTCCCGATCAGGTGGCTATAAACGAAGCTGTTGAAATAGCTAAACGATTTGGTAGTAAGGAATCCCCCTCTTTCATTAACGGTGTTCTCGACGCCGTAAAGACGGTGCTGCGCTCCTGATTGGCGGGTAGAAAAGATAGCGGGCCTTGCAATTCGATCCATTTCCGGGTACACATTGCACGGTTAGCCCCTTCTTTTATTAATCCGATTCCATCAGGAGCATTCGGCACCCATATGAGCCAGAAAAATGAACAGACACGTCCCGGGTTCAAGCAGGAATTCGTGGCTGTGGTCGGCATATTTTTTTCCCTTTTTCTTTTCCTCAGTTTAGTTTCTACCAGCCTTCAAACAGAAGGGAACTGGTGTGGTGACATCGGTCAGTTAGTCTCGCAGGTACTCTTCGGCTTTGTCGGTTGGGGAAGTTACCTGCTGGCAACATTGCTGATGATCATGTCGTTTCTTTTTTTCAGTCCGCGCATGTCCTTTGAAAGGCTGCCTCAGGTCACGCTTGGCCTCACCGGAGCGGTGATTTCCTTTTGTGCCCTGCTTTCAGCCTGGTCTCTCAAACAGCCGGAATGGCTGGAGTGGGGTGGATTCCTGGGGCGATGGACCTTTACCGTTTTGAAGTCTGTTGTCGGTGATGGCGGAACCCTTCTCCTCTTGTCCCTGCTGTTCCTTGTTTCATTAATGTTGTCGGTTCAGTTTTCCCCCTATCAGCTCGCTTCCCTTGTCTGGAGGATCATAAGTGGGTTTTTCGGGCTCATCTTCGGAGGTTTCAGGAGATCTCGGGAAAACCGTGTAAAGCGTAAGGAAGAGAAGAGTGCAAGGATGGCTGTTAGTAAGAATACTACCCTGCAGGCAAAACGGGAGCCCAAGCCGGTTGTCGAGGCCCATGTGCTTCCTGGCGCAGGCGTACCGGTGGTCAAGGAACTTCCTAAGAAAGCGGTTGGCAGTAATGATGATGAGGAGTTTGCAGCCAAGCCGCTGGCAAGGGGTGATTGGAAGCTGCCCCCCCTCTCTTTGCTGAAAAAGAATGATCAGGAGCATGAGGCAATAGACAAGGAAGTCTACTACAAGATTTCCAAGCAGCTCGAGCAGAAGCTGAAAAATTTCGGCGTATCAGGCAAGGTAGTCGGTATATCTCCGGGGCCCGTGGTTACAACTTATGAATTTTCACCGGCACCAGGTGTGAAGATTAATAAAATAGTTGGTTTGGCCGATGATCTGGCGCTTGGGTTGAAGGCAAAATCCGTACGAGTGGTTGGGTCGATTCCTGGTAAAGCAGCGCTTGGAATTGAAATACCAAACGACAACAGACAAATCGTCTATATAAGGGATCTGTTGTCCACGGAAGAGTATCGGAATACAAAGTCAAAATTGACTGTTGGTCTTGGGCTTGATGTTGTGGGCAACCTGGCCATGGGGAATCTCGCCAAGATGCCGCATCTTCTTATTGCCGGTGCCACCGGTGCAGGAAAAAGTGTCGGTATCAACACGATTATTGCCTCAATCCTGTATAATGCCACGCCGGATGAAGTCCGTTTTTTGATGATTGACCCGAAACGCATTGAGCTTTCTGGTTATGAGGGCATTCCCCACCTGTTACACCCGGTGGTCGTCGACCCCAAGCTTGCTTCGCGGGCCCTGAACTGGGCAGTGCGCGAGATGGAGCGACGGTATCGTGCACTGGAAGAAGCCAAGGTCAAGAGTTTTGATTCCTATAACGAAACGGCAGAGGAGAAGATGCCGTATATCGTTGTCATCGTCGATGAGCTTGCAGACCTGATGATGGTGGCTTCAAAAGACGTCGAGGCTGCCATCGCCAGACTCGCCCAAATGGCAAGAGCTGCAGGTATTCATCTGATTCTTGCCACCCAGCGCCCCTCTGTGGATGTCCTCACCGGACTTATCAAGGCCAATTTCCCGACCCGTATTTCCTTTAAGGTTTCTTCCAAAATCGATTCGAGGACAATTCTGGATAACAGCGGGGCAGAACACCTTCTCGGTGCCGGGGATATGCTTTATCTGGCTCCGGGCAGTTCGAATCTGGAACGAATTCACGGGGCCTTTATCTCTGAAAAAGAAACTGCCTCTATAGTTGATTTCTTAAAGAAACAAGGTGCGTCGAGTTATGACGATTCCATTATTGAGGAGATAGAGAAAGAGGCCAATGGCGGTGATAACGGTGAAGAATCAGACTACGATGAAAGGTATGACGAGGCAGTTCAGGTTGTGACAGAATCGGGCCAGGCATCCATCTCCATGCTGCAACGTCGACTCAGGGTAGGTTATAATCGGGCTGCACGGATGATCGAGGTGATGGAGAAGGACGGCATTGTCGGACCTGCTGATGGGGCGAAACCACGGGAAGTTCTTGCCCGGGGAGATTACTAGCCGAAGTCCGAATGAATAGTTTGTCGATTTGGCTCTGATCCACGAATTGCTTGACATTTAGTTTTGTAATGTCCGTACCTGATCATTCACAGTATTAACCAAAGGTTAGCCCATGGGCTGCCATCTTCTGCGGTGTTTTGGCAGTATATATAGCCTGGATGGTGTGCTGCCCAAAATATACCTTCCGGTACCGCCTGAACTGATGTGGAAGTCGGACTTGTTGTGCAAAAGTGAGAAATTTGAATTCTCTTGACAATTACCAGGCAACAAATTATAAGAAAAGTCTTGGAATAAATGAGTAGTCATTCATTGAATTCCTCTTGTGTTACTTAATGTTACAACTATAGGTATTAATTGGCTTTCCGGTACCCTTTAATAAATGATTCAGAAGGTTGTCGGATTGTCGGGTTTTGAAGATTTTTGCTGTATATAGTGTATAGGCTAGCTGGTCGTACTTTTGATGCGGCCACAACAGTTAAAACAAACTGAGGAGGTAGTTTAATGCCAAGTTATGTAGATCCTGAAAAATGTGACGGTTGCAAAGGCGGTGACAAGACTGCATGTATGTACATCTGTCCGAACGACCTGATGGTTCTGAACACGGCAGAGATGAAGGCTTATAACCAAGAGCCGGATGCATGCTGGGAGTGTTACTCCTGTGTTAAGATCTGTCCGCAGGGCGCAATCTTCGTACGTGGTTATGATGACTTTGTGCCGATGGGCGGCCAGGTTCATCCGATGCGTAGTGCCGATTCCATCATGTGGACTGTTAAGTTCCGTAATGGTGCCATGAAGCGTTTTAAGTTTCCTGTACGTACAACAGCTGAGGGTGCTGCAAACGCTTATGCTGGTGAGACAGGTGCTAATCTGGACGACGAATGTCTGCTTCTTGAGGCTGACCTTCCCACACCGAAGTAATCGGACGACCAGATACGTAAACCAGTAACCAAAATCTTTAGTATTCTAGCATATAAGGAGATTTAAATATGGCATTACCAAATAAACCCAAAGGTGAATTAGTTGCCGTAGTTGATCCTGAGATTGTAGAGCATGATGTAGATGCTCTGATTATCGGTGGTGGTATGGCAGCTTGTGGTACCGCTTTCGAGATCAAGAAGTGGGCACCGGCTGACATGAAAATCGTTCTCGTAGACAAAGCATGTCTCGAGCGTTCTGGTGCTGTTGCTCAGGGCCTTTCCGCAATTAACACCTACATCGGTGAGAATCCGATTGAAGACTACGTCAAGATGGTTCGTAATGACCTGATGGGCGTTGTACGTGAAGATCTTATTTATGACTGTGGTCGTCACGTAGATGAGTCTGTAAAGCTGTTCGAAGAGTGGGGTCTGCCCGTATGGAAGAAAGATGCAGACGGTGAGAACCTCGACGGTGCGAAGCCTGCACCGAGCCTGCGTGAAGGTGGAACCCCGGTTCGTACCGGTCGTTGGCAGATCATGATCAACGGTGAGTCCTACAAGTGTATTGTCGCTGAGCCTGCCGCTACCGCACTGGGCGCTGACAATATCATCGAGCGTGTTTTCATTGTAAAGCTCGTACTTGACAAGAACAAGCCGAACCAGATCGCTGGTGCTGCTGGTTTCTCCACCCGTGAGAACAAAGTTCACATCTTCAGATGCAAGACCGCTGTTGTAGCATGTGGTGGCGCAGTAAACATTTTCCGTCCGCGTTCTACTGGTGAAGGTAAAGGTCGTGCATGGTATCCTGTATGGAATGCTGGTTCCACCTACACCATGTGTGCTCAGGTTGGTGCTACCCTGACCATGATGGAAAACCGTTTCACGCCTGCTCGTTTCAAGGATGGTTACGGACCGGTTGGTGCTTGGTTCCTGCTGTTCAAAGCCAAAGTTGCTAACGGCTTGGGCGAGTTCTATGCAATGGGCGATGCAGCCAAAGAAGAGCTTTCAAAGTTCATGCCTTACGGTCAGTCTCCGGTTACCCCGACCTGTCTGCGTAACCACCTGATGATTGAAGAGCTGAGAGCTGGTCGTGGCCCGATTTACATGGCAACCGACGTAGCCCTGAACGCTTTCCTTGACGAGCGTAAAGAAGCTGGTATGGACGACAAGTCCCTGAAGAAATTCTGGAAACACCTCGAGTCTGAGGCTTGGGAAGACTTCCTGGATATGTCCGTTGGTCAGGCCGGTCTGTGGGCTGGTATGAACATCGAGCCTGAGAAAGTAGGTTCTGAGATTATGCCTACCGAACCGTACATGCTCGGTTCTCACTCAGGTTGTTGTGGTATCTGGACCTCCGGTCCTGAAGAAGACTGGGTACCCGATGTACAGAACGATTCCCGTTCACACAAGTACAAGTGGGGCTACAACCGCATGACCACCGTAGACGGACTGTTTACTGCTGGTGATGGTGTTGGTGCATCCGGACATAAATTCTCCTCCGGTTCTCACGCTGAGGGACGTATTGTGGCGAAACAGATGGTTAAATTCTGCCGTGACAATGCTGACTTCACACCTGAGCTTTCTCAGACTCCGCAGGAACTGGCTGATGAGATCTACGCTCCGGTTAAGCGTTACAACGAGTTCGTAGGCGCTTCTACTGCTGAAGATGTCAACCCGAACTACTGTAAGCCTGCTGGTATGATGATGCGTCTCATGAAAGCTACCGATGAGTATGGTGGTGGTGTTGCTACCTATTACATGACTTCCGGTAAGCTTCTGAACATCTGTCTCGACCTTCTCCAGCTTCTCCGCGAAGATGCTGAGAAGATGGGCGCTGGTGACCTCCATGAGCTGATGAGAGCTTGGGAGAACTACCATCGTATCTGGTGTGTTGAGACCCACATCCGTCATATCGAGTTCCGTAAAGAATCCCGTTACCCGGGCTTCTACTACAGGTCTGACTTCCCGACTTGTGATGACGAGAACTGGAAGTGTTTCGTTAACTCCACCTTCAACCCAGAGACAAAAGAGTGGCTCTGTGAGAAGGTTGAGGTTGTTAACATCGTCGAGACCGAGCCCTGGATCTAATGAGACAAGGTTACCAATCTTGATATGATGTAGTGAAAATCTCCAGGAATCCTTGTGATTCCTGGAGATTTTTTTTGTTTCATCGACTTTTACCTTGTGCATGCCAAAGAGGCCCAATATTTCTGTGCCATGCACAAGTTAAAAGAATTTCACTGTGCTAAAAAATCTGGTACTAATTACAGCCGGTCCAACAGTTGGTGGTGTGAGATCATTGATTCGTTCAGAGTATTCTTGCATGCCAATAGCACAATATATTATTCAGTAATTATGGAGGAAAGGTATGACTGACGAGCAAGGCACCAGCGGTGCAGTATTGGTCGTAGGCGGAGGAATCAGCGGGCTGACAAGTGCCCTTGAAGCCGCCGAAGTCGGAAACGATGTGTTTCTGGTTGAAAAAAGCCCTACCTTTGGTGGAAGGGTTGCTCAGTTAAATGAGTATTTTCCAAAGATGTGTCCGCCAAGTTGTGGTCTTGAGATTAACTTCCGTCGTGTGAAGGATAACCGGAAAATCCGGACCTATACCATGACAACAGTTAAAGGGGTTACCGGTGGGCCTGGAAATTATGAGGTTACACTTGAGGTTGCACCGAGATATGTTAACAGCAACTGTACCGCTTGCGGCGACTGTGCTGATGCCTGTCCAGATGAAATCGACAACGAGTTCAATCTTGGTCTCAACAAAAGTAAGGCTGCCTATTTACCACATGAGATGGCTTTCCCGCGCAGATTCGTTATTAACAAGGATGCCCTTTCTGCAGCAGGTGCAGACGCAGTAAAGGCAGCTTGTAAATATAATGCAGTCGATCTCGATATGCAGACCGAAAGTGTAACAGTACAAGTTGCATCGATTGTCTGGGCCACAGGCTGGACTCCATATGATGCTACCAAGATGGAAACCCTCTCTTTTGGTTCTTCTGATGCAATCGTTACCAATATGATGATTGAGAGGATGGCAGCCCCGAGCGGACCAACAGGTGGTAAAATTGTTATTCCAAACAGTGACAAGGAAATCGAGTCTATCGGTTTTGTTCAGTGTGCTGGTTCAAGGGATGAGAATCATCTCGAATATTGTTCGCATATCTGCTGTATGGCAACATTCAAGCAGATGACCTATGTGCGTGAGCAGTATCCTGATGCCCAGATTTATGTTTTCTATATTGATCTCCGTACCCCGGGTAAATACGAGAAATTCCGTGAAGCCCGTATGGCAGATGAAAAAGCAACGTTCATTAAAGGTAAAGTAGCCCAAATTATTCCCGAGGCGGATGGTGTGACCCTGGTAGCGGAAGACACCCTCACCATGGAGAAAATTTCCCAGAAGGTTGACCTGGCAGTTCTTGCAACCGGTATGCAGCCGTCACTCGATGTTCAGGGAGCACCCGTTGACCTGACCATGGACAGCAACGGTTTTGTGATCACCGATGCAGAAAAAGGTATGATCGCAGCGGGCTGTGCAAAAAAGGCCTCAGACGTTGTGACCACTACTCAAAATTCAACTGCAGCTGCCTTGAAGGCAATTCAGGTTTCCAGGAGGTAAGGATCAATGGATAAAAATATTTGCGCATATTTATGTTCTGGGTGCGGAATCGGAGATGCGCTCGATATGGAGGCACTTTCCGAAGTTGTTAGCGGCGAGATGTCTACCGAGTGCAAAACACATGAGTGCCTTTGCGGTGCGGAAGGTAAAGCACTTTTGCAGGCTGATGTCGCTGGTGGTGTGAACACCGTTGTTATCGGTGCCTGCTCTCCTCGTGTTATGACCGAAGAATTTAATTTTGGTGATGATAAGATCACCGTTCGTGCCAACCTGCGTGAGCAGGTAGTATGGGCTGAAGTCAAGCCTGGAGAAGGTGAAGAGCCGCCTGCAGAAGCCGCAGAGTTCTTACAGGAAACCGCCTCAGACTATATGAGAATGGCCTGTACTCGTGCTGCGAAGACTGAAATTGCCGAACCATGGGAAGTAGAAACCCTGGACCGGACCATTATGGTTATGGGTGGTGGTCTTGCCGGTCTGACTGCTGCAAAAGAAGCAGCTGCAGCAGGATACGATGTACTGGTTGTTGAAAAAGAAACAGATCTTGGTGGGAAGGCCAAGGGGTGGAGACAATCATTTCCGTCAAAAGCCCCCTGGACAGATCTTGAAGAGAATCCGGTAGAAGCATTGGTTGCAGAGATTTCAGCCAACGCTAAAATTACCGTCAAAACCGGTACTGAAGTTGCACGTATAGCAGGTGCACCAGGTGCTTTTAAGGTTTCTTTCAAGGCCGCTGGTTCCACCAGTGAATGGGATGCTCCAGCCAAGGTTACTGTTGATCAGCAGGATGCTATTGATAAAGGTGAAGCTGAAGATCCGAACGCCGGACTCCAGAATTATATGGCCGAAGACAGTGCAGCTGTCACCGTCGGCGCAGTTGTTCTGGCAACTGGCTGGAAACCTGCTGATGTCTCACAGTACGAGCATCTCGGTCATGGCACTGTTAAGAATGTTGTAACAAATGCTGAATTTGAGAAACTGGCCAAGGAAGGTAAAGTACCAGCAAATGTGGCATTTATTCAGAGTCCCGGCGGTGCAGAGCACGATAAGGACTTTCCTTACTGTAACTCTGTAACCTCCATGGTAGCGTTAAAACAGGCTCAGTATGTATGCCAGGATAATGAAGAAGGGAAGGCATACATCCTGTACCAGCATATGCGCACCCCTGGACATATGGAGTTATTCTATAAATCTGCCCAGGAGAACGATGGTATTTTCATGACCAAGGGTAACGTTACCCAGGTTAAACAGTCAGGTAGCATGGTAAAAGTTGCTGTTGAAGAAACCTTGCTTGGTGAAGCTCTCGATCTCGAAGTTGACATGGTTGTACTTGCTGCTGGTATGGAGCCGACAACCTTACATGAAAACTCAATTAATCTCGCTTATCGTCAGGGTCCTGCTTTTAACGATCTCGAACTATTTGACGGTTATGCAGATTCTCATTTCATCTGTTTTCCATACGAAACACGAAGAACAGGTGTTTATGCCTGTGGTGGTGTCCGCAAGGCTGTGACCATGGATGAAACCATTGATGACGCGACTGGTGCAGCGCTGAAAGCCATTCAGTGTCTTGAATCCACTGATCGTGGCGTTTCCGTTCATCCTCGATCTGGTGATACGACCTATCCGGAATTCTTCATGCAGCGCTGTACTCAGTGTAAACGCTGTACTGAGGAGTGTCCGTTTGGTGCCCTTGATGACGACGAGAAAGGTACACCGCTGCCAAACCCGACTCGCTGTCGTAGGTGTGGTACCTGTATGGGTGCCTGTCCTGAGAGAATCATCGGTTTTAAAGACTACAATATTGATTTGATCGGTTCCATGATCAAGGCTGTTGAAGTTCCGGAAGACGATGATGACAGACTGCGCATCATTGTTTTTGTCTGTGAGAACGATGCGTATCCTGCACTTGATATGGCAGGAATGAAGCGTCATGGTATCAACCATATGGTACGTTTCATACCGGTTCGATGTCTTGGTTCCGTTAACATGGCCTGGATCCGTGATGCCCTTTCAGCAGGTATGGATGGTGCGATGTTGCTTGGATGTACATACGGTGATGACTATCAGTGCCACTTTGTTAAAGGTTCTGAAATCGCCAACAAGCGTATGGAAAACATCGGCGATACTCTGTCTACTTTGGGTCTTGAGTCCGAGAGATGTGCCACCAATCAGGTGGCCATCACTGATTACGATAAGATTCCGCAGATTATCAATGATTTTGTGGAAGAAATCGTAGAAATGGGGCCAAACCCATTCAAAGGTTTCTAACCTGTTGATTATCAATAACTATTATCGCAGGGGATGTTCCCTGCGATTCTTCAATACCCAGATTTACAGAGTCTGCTAAGTAGGCTCAACGTTTTTGATAATATTCAGGAGGAAAATATGAATGTTCAACCGGATTTAGAATTTATAAAAACTCTCAAACAGGCCGGTGGTGACACGATGAAAAAGTGTTACCAGTGTGCGACCTGTTCCGTTGCCTGTCCTCTTTCGACAGATGACAAGCCGTTTCCGCGTAAGGAAATGATCTGGTCTCAGTGGGGCATGAAAGAAAACCTTATTGCAGACCCTGACGTATTCCTCTGTCATCAATGTGGTGATTGTACAGAGATGTGCCCTCGTGGTGCCAAACCTGGTGAGGTTCTAGGCGCGATCAGGTCTTACGCTTACACTTTCTATGGCTGGCCTTCCGGTCTCGCCAAGTTGTGTACCAGTGCCAAGAACCTGCCGATCCTTATTGGTATCCCTGCGGTGATTATACTTATCATGTGGTTTCTTTCCGGAGCCATGCACATTCCGTCTTCAGAGGAGTTCGCAAGTCACGGTTACCAGCAATTCTTCGGTCACTGGGATTTTAAATGGTATGCAAAGAATATATTCTTTATTGTAGCATTTATGGTACCGGCAGCTGGAATTGCTGCTTTCTCCGCTTTCATGGGTGTACGGAAGATGTGGAAGTCGATGAGCGATAATGCTTCCTTAAATACGGAGTTCAAGCCGTCAATTAAACAGTTTGCCACCGATTTCCTATGGCCTTCAATTGTTGAGACTGTGCAGCATGGTCGTTTTAAAGAGTGTACGGTGAATACTGACAGGGTGAAAGGACATCTGCCGTTGATGTTTGCTTTCATAGGGTTGTTTATCGTTACCTGTTGGTCCCTGTTAAAGAATGATGTCCTGGGCCTGTTCTGGACCTCATTGCATGCGCCAATGAGCCTGATCGATCCTTTCAAGATCGTGGCCAACATATCTGCTATAGCCCTGTTGTACGGTATTTGGGTTCTATGGAAGAGCAGAACCGATATGGAAAAGCGTGGTAAAGCCAGCAAGACATTTTACGATTGGTTCCTGATCTGGGAAATTCTTGCGGTTGGTGTTACCGGTCTCGGTGCGGAACTTCTTCGCTGGGCCGGTCTCCCCGCTCTGGGTTATATAGTATATTACCTGCATCTTGTTTCTGTTATGATGTTGTTTCTGTATATGCCGTATACCAAGTTTGCTCATATCGTCTTCAGGACTACCGCTATGTGCTTTGAGAAGTACCGTGAGAGTGCGTTTGCAAAATAACTCTTATTGAATAACGTTCTTGTTGGAATTAAGGCCGGTTTACCCGAAAGGGTACAACCGGCCTTATTATCTTAGGGGACGGTATTTGTGTATTGACGAGACACGTGAGTAAGAAAAAACGTACTTTTAAAAATAAAGGTTGCTTAAAGTTTTCTGAATTAGTATATTCACGTGCTTTGTAAGCTGGCGTAGCTCAATTGGCAGAGCAGCTGATTTGTAATCAGCAGGTTGCGGGTTCGAGTCCCATCGCCAGCTCCAGAAAAAGGTAAAAAAGTACTTTACAAAGTGTTGGTAAGAGTATAAAGAGTGTCTGTCTTTTTATAAAGACATTCCCCATGGAGGGGTTCCCGAGTGGCCAAAGGGAACAGACTGTAAATCTGTCGGCGACGCCTTCGGAGGTTCGAATCCTCCCCCCTCCACCAACTCTCATCAGCATGAAAGAGACTTTACTGGGCGGGAATAGCTCAATTGGTAGAGCATCAGCCTTCCAAGCTGAGGGTTGCGAGTTCGAGTCTCGTTTCCCGCTCCATGCTGTCTTCAAAGTAGTTAATTTGGTGCCCACGTAGCTCAGTTGGTAGAGCGCATCCTTGGTAAGGATGAGGTCACCGGTTCAAATCCGGTCGTGGGCTCCAGGCTTGAGTAAAATTCAAATCGAAACAACTTTCAACGGCCTGAGGAGACAAGAGAAATGTCAAAAGAAAAATTTGAAAGGACTAAACCGCATGTCAATGTTGGAACAGTAGGTCATATCGATCACGGTAAAACTACATTGACTGCAGCCATTACCCGCGTTTTGTCTACGAAAGGTCAGGCGTCTTTTACTGACTTCAGCGAAATTGATAAAGCGCCGGAAGAAAAAGAGCGAGGAATTACCATTGCTACCGCTCATGTTGAGTATGAGACCGAGAAGCGTCATTATGCACATGTTGACTGCCCGGGCCATGCCGACTATATCAAAAATATGATTACCGGTGCAGCCCAGATGGACGGCGCCATTCTGGTGGTCGCTGCGACTGACGGTGCTATGCCGCAGACCCGTGAGCATATCCTGCTTGCGCGTCAGGTTGGTGTTCCTGCAATCGTTGTATTCCTCAACAAGTGCGACATGGTCGACGATGAGGAGCTGATCGAGCTGGTAGAGATGGAGCTTCGTGAGCTTCTTGATAAATATGAGTTCCCTGGAGACGATATTCCTTTCGTGCAGGGATCTGCTCTTCTTGCACTGGAGAATCCGGAAGACGAAGAGAAAGCGAAGTGCATATGGGATCTTATGGATGCTGTTGATTCCTATATTCCAGAGCCTGAGCGTGATATTGATCAGGCCTTTTTGATGCCGATTGAGGACGTATTCTCAATCTCTGGTCGTGGTACTGTTGCCACTGGCCGTGTAGAGCGTGGTATTGTCAGGGTTGGTGACGAGGTGGAGATTGTAGGTATTAAAGAAACCACCAAGACCACTTGTACCGGTGTTGAGATGTTCCGTAAGCTGCTTGATGAAGGTCAGGCTGGAGATAATATCGGAGCTCTGCTTCGTGGTGTGAAACGTGAGGAGATTGAGCGCGGTCAGGTACTGTCCAAGCCCGGTTCTATCACCCCCCACACCAACTTTGAAGCTGAGTGCTACATCCTTGGGAAAGATGAGGGTGGACGTCATACTCCATTTTTCAACGGATATCGTCCTCAGTTTTATTTCAGGACCACTGACGTTACCGGTATTGTTACCTTACCTGAAGGTACAGAAATGGTAATGCCTGGTGATAACGTATCCGTCACCGCTGAGCTGATCACCCCGATCGCTATGGATGAGGGACTGCGTTTCGCTATTCGCGAGGGTGGCAGGACCGTAGGCGCTGGTGTTGTAAGCAAGATCAATAAGTAGTAACACCGATCTGCGCAAAAAGATTGCACCCTGCTGCATAAGCGGTGGGGTGACCTTTGTAGAGGACCTCGAATGAGAGATATAGTTACCCTTGCATGTGGTACATGCAAACGTCGTAATTATACGACTACGAAAAATAAGAAAAACACTCCGAATAAGCTGGAGTTCAAAAAGTATTGTCCGTTTTGTCGGAGTCACACTCCGCATAAGGAAACGAAGTAGGGAAACACAGGCCAGTAGCTCGAATTGGTAGAGCATCGGACTCCAAATCCGAGGGCTGGGGGTTCGAATCCCTCCTGGCCTGCCACTATTTTTAGTGGCAGGTGTTTTCTATTTTGGCAGGGCGAACATTTGGACTCGTATTCGCTGGAAATATTAGAAGAGTTACGAACTCGGACATCGCATATGGCAGGAAAGGCAAAATCAAAAAAGGGCAATTCAGCGAATGAGAAAGAACCGTCTCCTTTCGCACCTGCTCAGATAAAGAAGTTTATCGAAGAGGTAAAGGTCGAATTTACCAAGATCGTCTGGCCTGATAAAAAGATGAGTCTTGGCCTTACCGGGATTGTCGTGGTACTCACGGTGATTATTTCAGCCTACCTCGGAGCAGTAGATCTGCTGCTAGGTAAGCTTGTATCCTCTTTTCTGCGGTAGAGATTGAACCGATACCGCACGGGGATGCTTGGATGATAGATGAAATCCAGGCGCCGGATGTGCGCAACTTTCTAGGGACTTAAGCGATCACATGGCAAGACAATGGTATATACTTCAGGTTCATTCGGGATTCGAGGAGAAGGTTAAGGCGACCCTCGAAGAGCGTATTCGTAAAGAAGGACTCGAAGAGTCTTTTGGAGAGATCCTAGTTCCGACCGAACAGGTAGTCGAAATGATCAAAGGCTCACGCAAGACTTCCTCTCGTCGCTTTTTCCCCGGCTACATGCTGGTGAGCATGGAACTTAACGATGAAACCTGGCATACAATCCACCAGAATATGCCCCGTGTAGTTGGATTCGTCGGTGATGACAGAAATCCGATTCCGCTGTCCGATGAAGATGCTGGTAAGATTATCGGCAGGATTCAGGATGGCTCTGAACGACCAAGGCCTAAGGTTATCTTTGACGTTGGGGAGACAGTGCGGGTTATAGACGGACCTTTTGCTAATTTTCAGGGTGTGGTTGATGAGGTATTTCCTGAAAAAGGCCGTGTTCGCGTTATGGTTTCGATTTTCGGTCGTGAAACACCTGTCGAGTTAGAATTCGTACAGGTGACGAATACCTGATATTGGGGTCGGTCTTAATAGGCCGTTTACGAAATACTTACATAAGAAATTAAATCAGTTTGTCAGTTGGAGTAGAGAAATGGCCAAAAAAGTAATGGCATACATCAAGCTGCAGATTGCTGCAGGAAAGGCGAATCCATCACCGCCTGTTGGACCTGCACTAGGTCAGCACGGTGTAAATATTATGGAATTCTGCAAGGCATTCAATGCAAAGACCCAAGGTATGGGTGATACCATTGTACCGGTAGTCATCACCGTCTATCAGGATCGTTCTTTCAGTTATATTACCAAAACACCTCCCGCGTCAGTACTGCTGCTAAAAGCAGCAAACCTGCAGAAAGGCTCAGGTAATCCGAAAGCAGAGCGTGTTGCTGAAATCGGTCGTGATAAGATCAAGGAAATCGCTGAAATCAAAATGCCTGATCTGAACGCTTATGATATCGAAGCAGCCATGAAAATCGTAGAAGGCACAGCCAGAAGCTGCGGAATTACCGTAGTAGATTAATTTAGAAAAATCATTTCACTGCTGGCAGGGACTATGGGCTCTGTCAAAGTAGGAGGCATCATGCCGAAGCGCGGAAAAAATTATAAAAATAAAATCCAGACATTTGATAAAAGTGTTCAATATAGCCCGGAAGAGGGCGTAAAGAAGGTTCTCGAACTCTCGTTTGCTAAGTTCGATGAGACATTTGATATTGCAATGAAACTCGGTGTTGATCCGAGACATGCCGACCAGATGATCCGATCTTCTGTTGTTTTGCCGCATGGTACAGGTAAAGAAACCAGGGTACTCGTCTTTGCCAAAGGACCTAAAGAAGCTGAGGCTAAAGAAGCCGGGGCTGATTTTGTTGGTGCTGAGGACATAGTGGAAAAGATTCAGGGTGGCTGGCTCGATTTCGATAAAACTGTTGCAACTCCCGATATGATGGGAACTGTTGGTAAGATCGGACGAATACTTGGACCTCGTAACCTGATGCCAAATGCCAAACTTGGTACTGTTACTTTTGATGTGGCTGATGTCGTAAAGGAAATTAAAGCTGGTAAGGTTGATTTCAAGGTTGATAAGACCGGTATTATTCATGCCGGGATTGGTAAGGCTTCGTTTGGTGAGCAGAAGTTGCAGGAAAACCTTGTCGCCTTTATTGAGAAAATTGTTCAGTTGAAACCGTCAGCTGCCAAAGGAATATACCTGAGGTCAGTTACTATTTCAACGACGATGGGACCAGGTGTGAAGCTTGATACACTGGCTCTTAGGACACTTGTAAAGTAGTAGGTTTTAAGAAGTAACGGTATCCTTATATTTTTTTAAATAATTGATACCGTTTGGTCGAAGACAGCAGGTACATTACGTTTAATCATGATGTTTCATGACCTGCCGAGACGAGGGTAAAACCAGATAGTATCTGTCTGGCCATATGGATTTTCGTATGTTGCCCGTATCAGCGTCGTAACTGCTGTTTCGAAAAGATTAACCATTTCTGAGAAGGAGGAGCACTTTGAATCGTGATGATAAAGCGACAATAGTGTCGGAATTAAACAACTCGTTTAGCCGTGCTAAGTTTGTTGTAGTCGCTGACTATTGTGGTTTAAAAGTCTCTGAGTTACAGGCTATCCGAAAGGAACTGCGTGATTGTGACTCTGAGATCCGAATTGCAAAGAACACACTCCTCAGAAGAGCAGTAGCTGATACTGACAACGCCGGTCTCGTTGACGATTTTACCGGAACCACGGCTGTCATTATGTCTTATGCTGACCCGGTTGCACCCGCAAAGGTTGTTGCCAAGTTTGCCGATGACAAAGATAAGTTCATTATCAGATCTGCCGCTCTCGAAGGGGAAAAACTTGATGTAGATGGTGTAGTTGCACTGTCTAAACTGCCTTCCAAGGAAGTTCTGCTTGGCCAGTTGCTGTCAGTTATGAACAGCGTACCCACTGGTCTTGTTCAGGTACTTTCCGGTGTGCCGAGAACATTTGTTTATGCACTACAGGCGGTTAAAGATCAGAAAGAACAGGCCGCTAGTTAAATAGCAGCATGCCAACGTACTGAAAAAAACTGAGAAAAAGAGGTTATCCATAATGGCTGTCACTAAAGAAGATGTAATTGAATTCATTTCCAATATGACCGTACTCGAGCTTTCTGAACTTATTAAAGAGTTCGAGGAGAAGTTCGGTGTTTCTGCTGCTGCTCCAGTTGCTATTGCTGCTGCTGGTGCTCCCGCCGCCGATGGTGGTGCTGCTGCAGAAGAAAAGACTGAGTTTGACGTAATACTTGCTGGTGCCGGAGATCAGAAGATCAAGGTCATCAAAGAGGTTCGTGCAATTACCGGTCTTGGCCTGAAAGAAGCAAAAGCTCTGGTTGAAGATGCCCCGCAGCCGATGAAAGAGGGCATTACCAAGGAAGAGTGTGAAGAAATAAAAGGTAAGATCGAAGCAGTAGGTGGTTCCGTAGAGATCAAATAGTTCCACCAGTGCAGGCATCCGTATCACGGATGCACCGGTAGTATAAGACACGCTACAGGCCAAGGCCACGTAGCGTGTCTTGCTTTGTAGTCTTTGTTGTAGGGTGATTGGAAAACAACAGTAATACAGGTAGTTATATGCTGTTTTGGTCGGATGGCCGGATGCGGCATTGAGGATGGAGAGGAGTCCCCATCCTGACGAAAAATACTATATCGTGTTTGCAAGAAGAATGTAACTTAAAAAAAACAGCAGTTCACTTTTTAATTAGCAATTAATTCTTATTCTAATCCATAATCAAAGTACACTCCAATTACCAATCGGTCACCTCTGGAACGTAGGACAGGGTCGTGTACCAGTGTGTAATGAATTCCAGGAAACCTCGAGGACAATATATGGAACGAGTCAGAAAGAACTTCGCCACGGCTGAGACAATCATTGAGCCACCCCACCTCATTTCCATGCAGAGAATTTCGTACGAGAGCTTTCTGCAGATGGGTTGCGACCCTGAGGAACGTGAGGAATTCGGGCTTGAGGCGATCTTTAAAAGCGTCTTTCCCATCAATGATTTCAACGGCCTTTGCTCTCTTGAATATGTACGATATAAGTTTGGAGAGCCGAAGTATACTATCGCAGAATGCCAGCAGCGTGGCATGACATATGAGATACCACTGAAGATAGTTGTTCGATTGATATCATTTGATGTCGACGAGGAAACCGGGGTTCAAACTATCCGCGATATCAAAGAGCAGGAGGTTTTCCTCGGCTCATTACCGCTAATGACTGCAGACGGCGTATTTGTTGTTAATGGTACAGAGCGCGTGATAGTATCACAGCTTCAGCGTTCTCCGGGTCTTTTTTATACCCACGACAATGGTAAAACCCATTCAAGCGGAAAACTGCTTTATTCTGCCCGAATTATACCGGTTCGTGGTTCCTGGATAGATCTCGAATTTGACATTAAAGATGTACTTCATGTTCGGATTGACAGGCGTCGAAAATTTCCGGTTACGACCCTGCTGAAAGCGATAGGTTATACCGCAGAGCAGCTGCTTGCTGAGTTTTATCCGGTATCCACAGTTACCAAGGAAGGTGAAAATTATTTCATCAATTTTGATACCGAGACTTTTCTTGGACAACGCCTCGAGTATGATATTGTTTCCCCTAAGGACGGAGATATTCTATCCAAGCAGGGAAGGAAAGTTACCAAAGCACTGTGCAGGAGAATTGGTGAGGCAGAAATCACCAGACTGCAGATTTCCAAGGAAACATTAACCGGGCGTATCTTAAGCAACACTATCGCCAATCCGGATAGTGAAGAACCTCTGGCACTATGTAATACAGAGCTGACTGAAACCATCTTGGAGTCTCTCGATAATGCTGGTATCAACGAGTTCAGGGTTCTATTTATTGACGGTGTAAAGTACTCGGAGTCTTTCAGCAAGACACTTGCTCTTGATAAAGTTGCTTCAACGGACGATGCTCTTCTCGAGATATATCGTCGCCTGAGGCCCTCCAGTCCGCCAACCATTGAGGTTGCCCAGACGTTCTTCGATAACCTCTTTTTCAATGGCGATCTCTACGACTTATCTGAAGTTGGACGCTATAAGATTAATGCCAGGTTAGGTTTAGATGTTGATATAGAACACCGGGCGTTGACCAAGGCTGATATCGTTGAGTCCATAAAATACCTGGTAAGGCTTAAAGACAGCCAGGGGGCAGTTGATGATATTGATCACCTTGGCAACAGACGTGTCCGGACTGTGGGTGAACTGGTAGAGAACCAGTACCGAATGGGACTCGTACGAATGGAACGTGCCATTAAGGAGAGAATGACTCTGCAGGATGTCGAGACTCTTATGCCGCATGATCTGGTTAACCCCAAACCAATTTCAGCTGCAATTAAAGAATTTTTTGGTACGAGCCAGCTGTCCCAGTTCATGGATCAGACCAATCCCCTTTCCGAAGTAACCCACAAACGCAGGTTGTCAGCACTCGGACCCGGTGGTCTGTCACGTGAGCGTGCAGGCTTTGAAGTTCGAGACGTTCACCCAACCCACTATGGTAGGATTTGTCCGGTTGAAACACCAGAGGGACCCAATATTGGTCTCATTGTTTCACTGGCAACGTACGCTCGTGTCAACCCGTATGGGTTTATTGAGACACCCTATCGTAAAGTCGAAGATCGAATTGTTCTTGAAGAAATCAAGTACCTCAGTGCTCTACAAGAGCAGAATCAGATTATTGCTCCGGCATTGACTGAAATGGAAAGCCCGAATACGGTGGCTGCCGGTAACTTGATTGTTCGTGAGGATGGTGAGGTTGTTACCACCCTTGCTGACAATGTCACGTATATGGATATCGCCCCGAACCAGTTAGTAAGTGTGGCTGCATCGCTCATCCCCTTTTTGGAAAACGATGATGCCAACCGTGCGCTGATGGGATCCAACATGCAACGTCAGGCGGTACCGTTAATGGTACCCAGATCTCCTCTGGTTGGTACAGGCATGGAGAGGTATGTTGCCCGGGACTCCGGTGCCTGTCTTCTCGCTGCCGGTGAGGGGGTTGTTGAAGAAGCTGACGCGAACCGTATCGTGGTACGATATGATAAACCAGGTGTGGATGGCTATGACACTGGTGTTGCTGTCTATCGGTTGGAAAAATATAAGAAATCCAACCAGAACACCTGTTTTAATCAGCGCCCCTTGGTCCTTCCGGGAACCCGCGTGACAGATGGCACCGTTCTGGCTGATGGCCCCTCTTGTGAAAAAGGAGAGCTTGCTCTAGGCAAGAACGTAACAATTGCCTTTATGCCATGGCGTGGATTCAACTTTGAGGATTCCATCCTAATCAATGAGAGACTGCTTAAAGAAGATACTTTCACCTCGGTTCATATCGAGGTTTTCGAGACCATGGCCCGGGACACCAAACTCGGCAAAGAAGAGATCACCCGAGATATCCCTAACGTCAGCGAAGAGACCCTTCGAAACCTGGATGATTCCGGTATTGTCCGTATTGGTGCCGAGGTAAAAGCTGGTGATACCCTGGTCGGCAAGGTTACTCCAAAAGGTGAGACCGTTCTGTCGCCGGAAGAAAAACTGCTTCGTGCCATCTTCGGCGAAAAAGCCCAGGACGTGAAAGATTCTTCACTCCGTGTCCCACCAGGGGTTACCGGTGTTGTCATCGATGCCAAGGTCTTCTCACGCAAGGGTGTTGATAAAGACGAGCGCTCACTCATGATCGAGGATCTCGAGATTGAGCGTCTTAACCAGGACAAGATTGATGAATTGAACAGCCTCAAGCGTGGTATTTGTCGGGAGGTTGGTCAGATTATTGATGGCCGGACCGCTAAGGCAGACATTCACGATCGTGATGGTCAGGTACTGGTCAAGCTGGGTAAGAAAATTGAAGAGAGTATGGCGGTGCAAATTGGTTTTCACCAGTTGCGTCTGATCGACTTTTCTGAAAAGGCCAAATATGAAGATAAAATCGATGCGGCCTACGAGCGTTATGAGAAACAGTCTAAACTTATAGCCGAGAGATATGATGGTATCATCGATCGGATGAAAAAGGGAGATGACCTCCCTCCTGGCGTTGTCAAAATGGTCAAAGTCTATGTCGCCACGAAGCGTAAGCTCTCAGTTGGGGACAAAATGGCTGGTCGGCACGGCAACAAGGGTGTTGTTTCCAGACTGCTTCCCGAAGAGGATATGCCGTACTTTGCAGACGGCTCCACAGTCGATGTTGTCTTGAACCCGCTCGGTGTTCCTTCGCGTATGAACGTGGGTCAGGTACTAGAGGTCCATCTTGGCTATGCTGCCAGGAAATTTGGGCAGCAACTTGAGAACATGGTTCGTGATAAGGCTGTAGAAATGATCAAAGAGAAGGTCGATGCGATCTACTCCCCAAAAGAAGCCGATCTGATCTACGCCGGTAAAAGCGATGATGAACTGATCGAGTGGGCACGACAGCATCAGGAAGGTCTGCATATGGCGACTCCTGTATTTGATGGAGCGCAGGAAGGTCAGATTCGTCAACTCCTGGTGGAGGCGGGTGCTGATGAAGTCGGTCAGGAGACCCTCTACGACGGGTTGACTGGTGAACCGTTTTCCAACAAGGTAACCGTTGGTATCATGTACGTGCTCAAGCTTCATCATCTGGTTGATAACAAGATCCATGCGCGTTCAACCGGACCCTACTCTCTCGTAACCCAGCAACCGCTTGGCGGAAAAGCGCAGTTTGGTGGCCAGCGCCTGGGTGAGATGGAGGTTTGGGCCATGGAAGCATATGGTGCCGCATATACATTGAAAGAGTTTTTAACAGCTAAATCCGATGATGTCGAAGGACGTACTACCATGTACGAACGGATCGTTAAAGGTGACAACTTCCTTACCACCGGCTTGCCGGAGTCCTTCCACGTACTGGTGAAGGAACTGCAGGGGCTGTGTCTGAATATGGAATTAATCGAAGAGTAATCGACTGGACCTGAAAACCCAAAGCTCTTCAACGCCCGGTGAGATCAGTTTTGCCGGGCATACCCGAAATTTAAGGGAGAGGTGATTTCGTGGAAGAATTATTCAATTTTTTTCAAAAACCGAAAGCCCCTACGAAATTCAAAAGCGTCAGGATTTCACTAGCATCGCCGGAGAAGATAATGGATTGGTCTCACGGCGAAGTGAAGAAGCCGGAGACGATCAATTATAGAACGTTCAAGCCCGAACGCGACGGGCTCTTTTGCGCCAAAATATTTGGACCGGTTAAGGATTTCGAATGTAACTGCGGAAAATACAAGCGCATGAAGCACCGTGGCGTCGTTTGCGAGAAATGCGGTGTAGAAGTTATCCAGTCAAAAGTACGTCGGGAGCGACTTGGCCATATCAAGCTTGCTGCTCCGGTGGCGCATATCTGGTTTTTAAAGAGTCTGCCGTCCAAGATCGGTGCCGTTCTTGATATGACGCTGAAGCAGCTTGAAAAAATTCTCTATTTCGAGCAATACGCGGTGGTAGAATCCGAGGTTGAGGCTGTTCCCGTCGGAACCCTGCTTACTGAGGATAAGTATCGTCAGTACAAGGAAGAGTATCCGGCTCAGTTTCGTGTAGGTATCGGAGCCGAAGCCATTCGTGAACTGCTCACCGGGACAGATCTTGTAGGGCTGTCTGCCTTGCTTCGCGAGGAGATGGCTAATACCAACTCGCAGACCAAAAGGCAAAAGCTTGGCAAGCGCCTGTTTGTTGTAGAGGCCTTTCGTGATTCAGGCAACCGCCCTGAATGGATGATTCTCGAGGTCATTCCGGTCTTGCCGCCGGACCTCCGTCCTTTGGTACCTCTTGAAGGTGGTCGTTTTGCTACATCCGATCTAAACGATCTGTACCGTCGGGTAATTAACAGGAATAACCGCCTCAAGCGCCTGCTCGAACTTGATGCACCGGATATCATTATCCGCAACGAGAAGCGGATGCTCCAGGAAGCGGTCGATGTACTGTTTGACAATGGACGTCGTGGCCGGGTCATCACCGGCGCAAATAAACGTCCGCTCAAATCACTCGCCGATATGCTCAAAGGTAAGCAGGGACGTTTTCGTCAGAACCTGCTTGGTAAGCGTGTCGACTATTCCGGGCGTTCTGTTATTGTTGTTGGCCCGCATCTGCGTCTGCATCAGTGCGGTATCCCAAAGAAAATGGCCCTCGAATTGTTCAAGCCGTTTATTTATAACAAGCTTGAGAACAAAGGATTTGTCACTACCATCAAGAGTGCCAGAAAGATGGTGGAGAAAGGTGCCAAGGAGGTATGGGATGTGCTTGAAGAGGTTGTAACCGAGTATCCGGTTATCCTCAACCGTGCACCGACCCTGCATAGGCTCGGCATGCAGGCTTTTGAAGCCGTCTTGATCGAAGGTAAGGCTATTCAGCTGCATCCGCTTGTCTGTGCGGCATTCAACGCCGACTTCGACGGTGACCAGATGGCAGTGCATGTACCGCTTTCTGTAGAGGCCCAGGTGGAAGCCAGGGTGTTGATGATGTCTACGAACAACATCCTCTCTCCCGCCAATGGTGAGCCGGTCATCATCCCGTCACAGGATATCGTGCTCGGCCTTTATTATATGACCCGTGAACGAATTAATGCTAAAGGTGAGGGCAAGGTCTTCTCTAATGATGATGAAGCCCGTATCGCCTACAACCACGGTGCGGTTGACCTTCAGGCCAAGGTGAAAATCAGGAAAGATGGTGAGATTGTCGAATCAACTATGGGACGTATTATTCTCAGCCAGTTGCTTCCGCAGTCCGTACCGTTCCGTGAGATCAACAAAGTCATGTCCAAGAAGGCCCTGGCCAAGCTCATCGATTATACCTACCGTCAGGCTGGCACCAAGGATACAGTAATCCTTGCAGACAGGCTAAAAGATACAGGGTATGAGTATGCAACCCGCGCCGGAATCTCCATCTGCATCAATGATATGAAGATTCCGCTGAGCAAGGAAGATCTTGTTGAAGAGGCTGAAGCATCCGTACTTGATGTCGAACAACAATATACTGATGGTCTGATCACCTCCGGTGAGAAGTACAATAAGGTTGTTGATATCTGGTCCAAGGTTTCCGAGGATGTTGCCAACGAGATGATGGATGAGATCAAGGTTGATTATGTCAGAACCCGTGACAATGAACTGATAGAATCCCCGAGTTTCAACTCGATCTTCATTATGGCTGACTCCGGTGCAAGGGGCTCACGAGATCAGATTCGTCAGTTAGCCGGTATGCGTGGGCTGATGGCCAAACCGTCCGGTGCCATTATCGAGACTCCTATCAAGGCAAACTTCCGTGAAGGTCTGGGCGTTCTTGAATACTTCATTTCCACTCATGGTGCCCGTAAGGGTCTGGCTGATACCGCACTCAAGACGGCGAACTCCGGTTACCTGACAAGAAGGCTTGTCGATGTGGCTCAGGAGGTAACAATTGTTGAGCGAGATTGCTTTACACTTGATGGCATCGTTGCCGAGCCTCTGTTAGATGGTGGTGAGATTATTGTTCCGCTTGGAGACAGGATTCTCGGTCGTGTTGCTCTTGAGGATGTTGTAGATCCATACAGCGACGAAGTCATTGTTAAAGCTGGCGAAGAGATTACAGAGGACCTCATCGCAGATATCGAGAAGGCTGGTGTCGACCGGGTCATGATACGGTCGGTTCTTTCATGCCGCTCGCGTCGTGGCGTCTGTGCACTCTGCTATGGCCGTGATCTTGGTCGGGGACATATGGTTAATAAGGGTGAGGCGATTGGCGTTATAGCCGCTCAATCCATCGGTGAGCCCGGAACCCAGC
Organism: Desulfopila sp. IMCC35008; assembly: GCF_010646885.2. Lineage (GTDB taxonomy): Bacteria > Desulfobacterota > Desulfobulbia > Desulfobulbales > Desulfocapsaceae > Desulfopila. Next base: position 554,001 of record NZ_CP050700.1, read on the forward strand.
TGACTATGCGTACCTTCCATATCGGTGGTACCGCATCAAGGGCTGTTGAACAGGCTGAAATCAAGACACAGCGGGGTGGTAAGGTCGGTTTCAGGAACCTGCATTCGGTTACTAATGTCGAAGGTATCAAGATCGTCATGAACCGCAACGCAGAAGTCGTTATCATGGATGACCTTGATCGCGAGCGCGAACGATACAAGGTTAACTACGGTGCCCAAATACTGGTTGCAGAAGGTGCAGAAGTTGAGGCAGGTACCGTTATGGCCGATTGGGATGCATACACTATACCGATTGTTTCTGAGGTCGGTGGTATTATTAAGTATGGTGATATCATAGAAGGTATGACCATGCAGGAAAAGGTCGATCCTGTCACCGGTAAGTCCTCAAAGGTCATTGTCCACTCCACCGGGAGTGCCCAGTTGAACCCGCGGGTATCTGTTAAAGGAGAACGCGGTAAGACCTTGAAACTTCCCAATTCAGATGTATTTGCGCGCTATAGCCTGCCGGTTGGTTCCATCATCTCTGTCGATGAGGGAGATGTGATAGAACCGGGTTCTGTGGTCGGTAAGATTCCACGTGAATCTTCAAAGACAAAGGATATTACAGGTGGTTTGCCCCGAGTTGCAGAACTCTTTGAGGTTCGTAAACCTAAGGATCCTGCCGTTATCTCAAAAATCGACGGTCGTGTCAGCTTCGGTAAAGAACTGAAAGGGAAGCGTCGTGTTGTAGTCACTCCGGAATATGGTGATCCTGAAGAGTACCTGGTACCGAAGGTCAAGCATATCATTGTCCATGAGGGTGACTATGTACAGGCTGGTGAACCGTTGATGGAAGGAACTGTTGTTCCCAACGACATCCTCTCTGTACTCGGCGTCAAGGAACTTGCTAAATTCCTTGTCAACGAGATTCAGGAGGTGTACCGCCTGCAAGGTGTAAAGATCAACGATAAACATATTGAGGTTATCGTTCGTCAGATGCTCAAGCGTGTAATGATAACAAACGCTGGTGAATCCCGATTTATGATCGGGGAGCAGGTCGAGTGGTGGAAGTTTGAGGAAGAGAGGGAGCGACTGATGGTCGAAGGTAAACAACCTGCTGTTGCAGAGCCACTGTTGCTTGGTGTGACGAAAGCATCTCTTTCAACAGAGAGCTTTATTTCCGCAGCCTCCTTCCAGGAAACCACCAAGGTTCTCACCAATGCAGCTATGGCTGGCAAGGTTGATGAACTTACAGGTTTAAAGGAAAATGTGATTATGGGACGCCTGATTTCTGCAGGAACCGGACTTGACGGGCAATAGTCCTATCACATTAAAATAACGTTGTAGACCTTTTTATTCTTGACACTATTTGCTGATTGAGGTAAATGATACCTTTTTCGTGCAAATTTTCAGAGCAAAAAGGTCTGCAACTGCATTGTCAGAAAATTATATAAACGGTTAGTCAAACAGGAGCAGTAGACGCAATGCCAACTATTAACCAACTTGTCAGGCGCGGCAGGAAGAAGAGTGTTACGAAGACCAATACTCCCGCCCTTAAGGGGTCTCCCCAGAAAAGGGGCGTTTGTGTAAGGGTTTACACGACAACTCCCAAAAAACCAAACTCTGCATTGAGAAAGGTGGCCAGGGTTCGGCTTACTAACGGGATTGAGGTTACATCCTATATCCCAGGTATCGGTCATAACCTTCAGGAGCACTCAGTTGTCCTGATTCGCGGCGGCAGGGTGAAGGATCTTCCGGGTGTTCGGTATCATGTTGTTCGTGGTACTCTTGATAGTCTCGGTGTGTCTGACAGGCGTCAGGGCCGTTCTAAATATGGAGCAAAACGTCCTTCCTAGAGGGTGTACTCTGATGGAGAAAATGTGATATGTCTCGTAGAAAAGTAGCTAATCGGCGTCCTGTCGATCCGGATCCGAAGTTCAATAGCCTGCTGGTGAGTAAATTTACCAATGGCCTGATGGAGCGTGGTAAGAAGAGCCTTGCGCATCGTATATTTTATGATGCGATGGAGATTGTTGAGCAGAAAATCACCGAGGAAGATCCGTTGACCGTCTTTGAAGAGGCGATGGAGCACGTGCGTCCAAGAGTTGAGGTTAAGTCTCGCCGTGTTGGTGGTGCGACGTACCAGGTGCCGATGGAAGTGCGACAGACTCGACGTAACGCGCTTGCTATCAGGTGGATAATCGGGTTTGCAAAATCCCGCTCTGGTCGTTCAATGTCAGAAAAGCTGGCGGCCGAGCTTATGGATGCGTATAATAATCGTGGGGCGTCCGTGAAAAAGCGTGACGATACCCATCGTATGGCAGAAGCAAACAAGGCTTTTGCGCATTATCGCTGGTAGGAACAGGAAATAACTGGCGATGCCAGGGGTTGGCATCAGCACTAACTTGAACTTTACTTTGAGGGAGCGCGATGGCAACCCGAGCTGTATTGAGTGAAGTACGTAATATCGGTATCATGGCGCACATTGATGCCGGTAAGACCACGACCACAGAAAGAATTTTATACTATACTGGTCGATCCCATAAAATTGGGGAGGTTCATGACGGTAACGCTGTCATGGACTGGATGGAGCAGGAGCAGGAAAGAGGAATTACTATTACCTCTGCAGCGACAACCTGTTACTGGCGTGATCATAAAATAAACATTATCGATACTCCCGGGCATGTCGATTTCACTGTTGAGGTGGAACGGTCGCTTCGGGTGCTTGACGGTTCAGTAGCCGTTTTTTGTGCTGTCGGTGGTGTGGAGCCGCAGTCAGAGACAGTCTGGCGGCAGGCAGATAAATATAACATCCCGCGAATAGCGTTCATCAATAAGATGGACAGGGTCGGAGCGAATTTCGACAGATGCGTGGAGATGATAAAGGATAGGCTCGGGGCGAACCCTGTTCCGATCCAGATTCCAGTCGGTAATGAAGCCGACTTTGCCGGGGTTATAGACCTGGTGGAAGAGAAGATGCTCACCTTCGACGAGCACTCTCTCGGGCAGGATGTGAAAGCTGTAGATGTACCTGCCGAATACAACAACGATTTCACGGCCGCACGTATGGCACTCCTCGAGAAGTTGGCCGACTTCGATGAGGATGTCATGGAAAAATACTTAAATGATACCAAGGTATCTGCGACTGAGATCTACAGCGCTCTCAGAAAAGCAACGCTGGCACTCGATCTTGTGCCTGTGCTGTGTGGGAGTGCTTTTAAGAATAAGGGTGTGCAACCCCTGCTTGATGCGGTGATCGCTTATCTCCCTTCTCCTCTCGATGTCGAGTTGATAGAGGGTGAAGATAGAGATGGTGAGATCGTCAATCGCAAGCGAGACCCTGATGAGAAGTTTGCAGGTCTTGTGTTCAAGCTTATGTCCGATTCGTTTGTTGAGAACCTCGCTTTTATCCGTGTTTATTCGGGTAAGATCGCTCTTGGCGACAAGGTTTTTAACCCGGGCAAAAAAAAGCAGGAGAAGATCAGCAAGATCCTGAAAATGCACGCCAATAAGAGAGAGCAGGTGAAGGAACTCTCGGCCGGTGATATCGGGGCTCTGGTAGGTCTTAGGTTTACCACCACCGGCGACACGCTTTGTGAAAAGGGTGACTTCATTGTTCTTGAGAGCATGGAGTTTCCAGAGCCGGTTATCGGCGTTGCTATCGAGCCGTCGAGCAAGGCAGAAGAGGCAAAGCTTGAAGAGTCGCTTGGTAAGATCGCCCTTGAGGACCCGTCTTTTACCATAACGACGGACGCTGATACGGGGCAGACGATCATTTCAGGGATGGGAGAACTTCATCTTGAGATAATTGTGCACAGGCTGCTTCATGAGTTTAAGGTCGGTGCCAAGGTCGGTACCCCTCAGGTTGCCTACAAAGAGACAATTACTGTAGGGCAACGCTCAGAGGGTAAGTTTGATCAGTTGACCGGGGCGAAAGGGCAGTACGGTCACGTTATCATAGAGATTGAACCGCTGGAACGTGGAGCGGGTTTCGAGTTTGTCAATGAAGTTGACGAAAACACGATTCCGGCTCAGTTTCTCGGTGCTATAGAGAAGGGTATAAGGGACAGTCTTGATGCCGGTCCCCTTATTGGTTACCCTCTCACTGACATAAAGGTCAGGTTGGTTGGAGGTTCCTACCATGAGGAGGACTCAACTGACATGGCTTTTGGCGTTTCGGCCGGTATGGCCATTCGTCGAGCCTCTTCGGAGGCAGGACCGGCGTTGCTTGAACCGGTTATGGATCTGGTTGTTGTTACCCCTGAGGAATATATGGGGGATGCAATTGCGGATCTCAACAGCAAACGAGGCAAGATCGTTGGTGTCGAAGCAGAAGGTGTTCTGCAGAATATCAGCGCTAATGTGCCGCTTGCTGAGCTCTTTGGGTATTCGACTTCATTGAGGTCTGCGACCCAGGGAAGGGCAAATTTCACAATGCAATTTTTAGAGTATGATGTGGTACCTGCTGCAAAGGCAGAGGCAATTATTAAGAAAATCAGAGGGATTTAACGTCCGGATTATTGAGGAATCACTATGGCTAAGGAAAAATTTGAAAGGACTAAGCCGCATGTCAACGTCGGAACAGTAGGTCATATCGATCATGGTAAAACCACCCTGACCGCTGCAATTACAAGGGTTCTGTCCACCAAAGGCCAGGCTGACTTCACAGATTTCAGTGAAATTGACAAAGCACCAGAAGAAAAAGAACGTGGAATCACCATTGCCACTGCCCATGTAGAGTATGAAACAGACACTCGTCATTATGCTCACGTTGATTGTCCTGGTCATGCCGATTATATCAAGAACATGATAACTGGTGCTGCCCAGATGGATGGCGCAATACTCGTCGTAGCCGCGACAGATGGTGCTATGCCGCAAACCCGTGAGCACATTCTGCTCGCCCGCCAGGTCGGTGTACCCGCAATCGTCGTATTTCTAAACAAATGCGATATGGTTGACGATGAAGAGCTGATTGAGCTGGTGGAGATGGAGTTACGTGAGCTTTTAGACAAGTATGAATTCCCGGGAGATGACATCCCGTTCGTTCAGGGATCTGCATTGCTTGCTCTTGAAAATCCTGAGGATGAGGAGAAGGCCAAGTGTATCTGGGATTTGATGGCAGCAGTTGACTCTTACATTCCTGAGCCGGAGCGCGATATCGATCAGGCATTCCTGATGCCGATTGAGGATGTTTTCTCTATCTCTGGACGGGGTACCGTTGCCACCGGTCGTGTTGAACGCGGCATAGTCAGAGTTGGTGACGAGGTTGAGATAGTCGGTATCAAGGATACCCAGAAGACTACTTGTACAGGTGTGGAGATGTTTCGCAAGCTTCTCGACGAAGGTCAGGCCGGTGATAATATCGGTGCTTTGCTTCGTGGTGTGAAGCGTGAAGAAATTGAGCGTGGACAGGTTCTGTCAAAGCCGGGGTCTATTACCCCGCACACTAATTTCGAGGCCGAGTGCTACATTCTCGGTAAAGACGAGGGTGGACGTCATACACCATTTTTTAATGGATATCGTCCGCAGTTCTATTTCAGAACAACAGATGTTACAGGTATCGTTACATTGCCCGAGGGGACCGAAATGGTTATGCCTGGCGATAATGTCAGCGTTACCGCTGAGTTGATTACACCCATTGCCATGGATGAAGGGCTTCGTTTCGCTATTCGCGAAGGCGGTCGTACTGTCGGCGCTGGCGTTGTAAGCAAAATTAATAAATAAAGGTGAACGATGATACCTACAGAAAAAATTCGTATTCGTTTAAAAGCCTACGATCACAAGCTGCTTGATCAGTCAACCACCGAGATTGTGGAGACCGCGAGGCGCACCGGTTCAGCCGTTGCCGGCCCGATACCTCTGCCCACCTCGATAAATAAGTTCTGTGTTCTTCGTTCACCACATGTGGATAAGAAATCTCGGGAACAGTTTGAGATGAGAACCCATCGTCGTTTATTGGACATTCTTGAGCCGACCCAGCAGACCATTGATCTGCTGATGAAGCTTGAGCTCTCCGCAGGCGTCGATGTCGAAATTAAACTGCCGTAATTGGCGGTATAGCCAAGTAAATCGAAGCATCGGGTAATATTATGCCAAAGACAATGGGTATATTAGGAAAGAAAATCGGGATGACCCGCGTCTACAGTGAGCTGGGACAGGCGACCCCCGTTACCGTCGTTGAAGCCGGACCCTGCAAGGTGCTCCAGGTCAAGACAGTAGAAAAAGACGGATACAGTGCCATTCAGGTCGGTTTCGGTGCCAAAAAATCGCAACGGGTCAATAAACCAACTGCGGGCCATATGAAAAAGTCCGAATCTGAAGGGTTCTATCACATTCGTGAATTCCGCGTAACTGACGAAGCCGAATATGAGGTTGGTCAGGAAATTGGCCTCGGTTCTCTCTTCAACGCTGGAGATGTCGTGGACGTACAGGGAACCAGTAAAGGAAAAGGTTTCCAGGGTGTCGTTCGGCGCTACGGTTTCGCAGGTGGCGGTGATACTCACGGTTCAATGTTCCACAGAGCTCCGGGTTCAATTGGTTGTAGTGCCTGGCCGGGCCGCGTCGTTAAAGGAAAGAAAATGCCAGGCCGTATGGGTAACGATACTGTTCTGAAGAAGAATGTGCTGGTTATCGATGTACGCGCTGATGAGAATATCGTTCTGCTGAAAGGACCTGTACCAGGAGCCAAGAATGGTCTCCTGAAGATTTTTTCCAAATAATTGATATCGGATAAGAACCAGGTTCGAGGAGATAATAATGTCAACAGTTAATGTAATGAACACCAAGAATGAGAACGTTGGTCAGGTTGAACTGAACGACGACGTTTTCGGTCTTGAGGTGAAAGAGTACATCTTGCATGATGTTGTAAAGATGCAGCGTGCCGCTCGCCGTTCAGGTAATGCCTGTACCAAGACTCGTGTCGAGGTACGTGGCGGTGGAGCAAAGCCCTGGAGGCAAAAAGGAACAGGTCGTGCTCGTGCCGGTACCCGCAACTCGCCAATTTGGCGTGGTGGTGGAGTTACTTTTGGCCCGAAGCCACGTGATTATAGCTTTAAGCTGAATAAAAAAGTCAAGAAGCAGGCTGTGGCAATGGCCATGAGTGCACGCCTGCAGGAAGAAAATCTCATTGTTCTTGACGATTTTGGTATGGATGCTGTTAAGACCAAGGATTTTGTCGGTGTCATGAAGGCGCTCGATATCGAAAATGGTTTGATCGTTATCGACGGAGACGTCGAAAATCTGAAGTTATCCTCCAGAAACGTCGTTGGTTTCAAGGTGCTGCCTTCAGAGGGTCTGAATGTCTATGACATTCTTCTTCACAAGAAGCTGGTCCTGGTCAAACCTGTAATCGAGACCCTTGAGAAGAGGTTGATGGCATGAAAAATATCTACACCGTATTGAAGGGGCCCTGCCTCACTGAGAAGGCCGCCTTGTTACAGGAAGAAGACGGGAAAATCGTCTTTAAAGTACATCCCAAGGCGAACAAGATAGAGATCAAGAAGGCGGTTGAACAGATGTTCAACGTAAAAGTCAAAGACGTTCGTACCGCCAACATGCACGGAAAACAGAAAAGAGTCGGTCAGAAAGTGGGATTTACCAACGACTGGAAAAAGGCCTATGTCACTCTTTCTGAAGGTGAGATCAACTTTGCTGATGAGCTCTAATCCCTCGTGCACTAAATTCTGATTTGTAAAAGATTCTATCTAATTATTTAATGATGGAGCGATTGGGAAACCATGGCTATTAAGACATATAAACCAACATCAGCCGGTAAACGACACCAGGTATCCATTTCAAACCCTGATCTGTCGACAAAGAGACCGGAAAAGAGTCTGGTGACAAGTCTGTCCAAATCCGGCGGCAGAAACAACTACGGACGCATTACTTCCCGTCACATCGGTGGTGGGCACAAGCGTAAATATAGAATTATTGATTTTAAGCGTGAAAAAATCGATATCGATGCCAAAGTCATCGCTATTGAATACGATCCGAACAGATCGGCAAATATCGCCCTGCTCAGCTATCTTGACGGCGAGAAACGCTACATATTAAGCCCGGACGGAATCGCAGTAGGAGATACTGTTGTAGCCGGAGAGAGTGTGGATATTCAGCCAGGCAATTGTCTGCCGATGATTAATATTCCTCTTGGTACTGTAATCCACAATATTGAGATGAAAATCGGCAAAGGTGCACAGCTGGTTCGCAGTGCGGGCTCATCTGCACAGCTGATGGCCAAAGAAGGAGATTATGTTTTGGTTCGGCTGCCTTCCGGTGAAGTTCGTAAGTTTCACAAGAAGTGCCGTGCCTGCATCGGTTCTGTTGGAAATCGTGAGCATGAAAGCCAGAAACTCGGAAAAGCCGGTCGTACCAGATGGCAGGGGCGTCGTCCGAGCGTTCGTGGTGTTGCCATGAACCCGGTGGATCATCCGATGGGTGGTGGTGAAGGTAAGAGTTCGGGTGGTCGTCATCCATGTACTCCATGGGGCTATCCTACCAAAGGATACAAGACCCGTAAGAAGAAAACTTCAGACAAGTACATTGTCAAGAAGAGATCATAATATCAAGGAGTGAATAATGTCCCGTTCAATTAAAAAGGGTCCATTTATTGACGATCACCTGCTGAAAAAAATCGAGCAGGCCAATGAGAGTGGCTCCCGCAAGGTCATCAAGACATGGTCACGGCGTTCAGATATCAGTCCTGATATGGTAGGCCTCACCTTTGCCGTTCACAATGGAAAGAAATTTATCCCTGTCTTCGTCTCGGAGAACATGGTTGGTCACAAACTCGGTGAATTTTCACCGACTCGTACCTACTATGGTCATGCCAGCGACAAGAAAGGAAAGAAATAATATACCTTCTACGTTGACGTTTAACGTACGACTCATTGGGAGTACACAATATGGAAGCACGAGCCGTAGGGAAATACATTAGAATATCCCCGCAGAAGGCGCGTTTGGTTGCCGATGTAGTGAGAGGGATGAGTGTAGATCAGGCGATTACCACCCTTCGCTTCATGCCGAAGAAAGGCGCCGGTATCCTGCGCAAAGTAATCGAATCTGCAGTTGCAAATGCAACGCAGGACGACCAGGCCGATGTCGATAATCTTTATGTTAAGACTATCATGATCGACGGCGGGCCATCGCTGAAAAGAATTCGTCCCCGCGCTATGGGACGGGCAACCGGGATTATCAAGAGAACGAGTCACATTACCGTTGTTCTTGATGAAAACTAATCGTGTCGATGGCCGAGTGCGGCAGACACAAAATTACAAGAAGCTGAAATAAGCACTCTTTGGAGGATTGTTTTGGGCCAGAAGGTTAATCCATTAGGACTCAGACTTAATATCACCCGGACTTGGGACTCGATCTGGTACGCGGATAAGGAATACTCCACCTATCTTTTTGAAGATCAGGAAATCCGTAAGTTTTTGAAGAAAAGACTCAACCATGCAGGTCTCTCCAAGACCATCATCGAACGTACCGGTGAAAAGGTTCGTATTAAACTTTTTACTGCACGGCCTGGTATCGTCATCGGCAAGAAAGGATCAGAAATCGAGATACTGAAGAAAGATCTCGAAAAAATGGTCAATCGCAAGATCACCCTGGATATACAGGAAGTGCGACGTCCGGAAGCAGACGCCCAGTTGGTAGCGGAATCCATCGCTTCACAGCTTGTTCGACGTGTTGCTTTTCGTCGTGCTATGAAGAAAGCGGTCAACTCCGCACTTCGTTTTGGTGTACAGGGAATCAAGATTTCCTGCTCAGGCCGACTTGGTGGTGCAGAGATGTCACGTTGTGAATGGGTCCGTGAGGGGCGTGTCCCCCTGCATACACTTCGCGCAGACGTTGATTACGCACTTGCCGAGGCGAACACCACCTACGGAATTATTGGTGTGAAGGTCTGGATATTCAAAGGTGAGGTCTTAAGCGACGGTGAGACACCGGCTGCGTAGTCATCACGACACATAAATATATCCAAATCATTATCTGGAGTATAGAAGATGTTAAGTCCAAGAAAGGTTAAACATAGAAAAGTTTTCAAAGGCCGGTTACGAGGCAACGCGCAGCGTGGCTCCTCGATCTCCTTTGGAGAATATGCTCTCAAGGCGGTTACTGCAGGCAAAATGACAGCCCAGCAGATTGAAGCTGCTCGTATTACCATCAACAGGACCTTGAAGCGTGGCGGAAAGGTCTGGATCAGGGTCTTCCCGGATAAACCGGTCACAAAGAAGCCAGCTGAGACCAGGATGGGTAAAGGTAAAGGTAGTCCGGAGTATTGGGTAGCCCCAGTCAGGCCCGGAAGAATTTTATACGAGGTTTCCGGCGTAGATGAGAAGCTTGCCCAAAAGGCCCTTTCACTGGCCGGTAACAAGTTGCCGTTTGCTACCAAAGTGATCGCAAGGAGGAACACTTTATGAAAGCCGAAGACATTCGTAAAATGTCCGACGAAGAATTAATCAAAAAAGAGAAGGAACTGCGGGAGGAACTCGGTAATCTTACGTTCCAGCATCGTATTCGCCCTCTTGAGGATACTTCTCGTTTGAAGACAATTAGAAAAGATATTGCCAGGATTGAGACCATCAGAAACGAGGTTGCTGCAAAATAGGCCCTCTTCTTGAAAATTAAAAAAAGCATGGTTCCGACCTCGCATTACCACATCTTGAATTGATTACATTATGAGTGAAAATACAAAATCCAGAAAGACAAGAACTGGTTCTGTTGTGAGCAACAGAATGGAAAAAAGCGTTGTCGTCCGCGTCGAGCGCAAGGTTCGTCACAAGCTCTATGGGAAATATGTGAAGACCAGCGTTAAGTATCTGGCCGATGATCCTGAAAACAGCTGCAATATTGGTGACACTGTTCTAATCGAAGAGTGCCGTCCGTTGAGCAAGAGGAAGAGATGGCGGGTTAAAACAATACTGGAGCAGGCTGTTTAAGGATCCTCCTTTAGGGATAAAGGTGCAGATACCGCAACAGACGAGATATCAGGTGATAATATGATACAGACAGAATCTATTCTCAATGTCGCTGACAATTCAGGCGCCAAGAAAGTGATGTGTATTCGTGTCCTTGGCGGCACGAGAAGGCGTTATGCGAGCATTGGGGACGTAATAGTTGTTACAGTCAAGGAAGCAATTCCTCACGCCAAGGTTAAGAAAGGCGATGTTATGAAAGCCGTTATTGTCCGGACCGCTAAGGAACTTAAGCGTATGGATGATACCTGGGTCAAATTTGATGAGAACGCTGCGGTTATTCTCGGAACCAATGGAGAGCCTGTGGGCACTCGTATCTTCGGTCCGGTAGCGCGTGAGCTCCGTAATCAGGGATTCATGAAGATCATTTCCCTGGCACCGGAAGTACTCTAATCTCTGAAAATGTTTCTTACAGAGTGAGATTCATTGATTGAATAAAGGTAGATAAAATGAAACAGGGTAGAACATACCTGAAAAAAGAAGATCAGGTTGAAGTAATCGCTGGTAAAGATAAGGGTCGTGTCGGTAAGATCCTCAAGGTGCTGCCTGAGACTGACCAGGCGGTGGTTGAGCGTATCAACATGATTAAACGCCACACCAAGCCGACCGAGATGAATCAGCAGGGTCAGATTGTCGAGAGAGAGGCGCCTATTCATGTATCCAATCTTCAGCTTATCTGTCCTGAGTGTACGAAGACTGGCCGCATAGGAAAGAAGATTCTCGATGATGGTACCAAGGTTCGCTTCTGTAAGAGCTGCGGTGAATCCATCGAGTCAAAATCATAGCAAACAAGGCATACACCAGGAGTGATACATGGGTGCTCTTAAAGAATATTATATAGATGAGTGTGTACCCGCACTCAAAGAGGAATTCGGTTATAAGAATGCAATGCAGGTCCCTCAGGTAAAGAAAATTGTCCTGAATATGGGCCTCGGTGAAGCTGTTCAGAACCCGAAGATTGTAGAAGGTGCTGCAGATGAGCTCACTCGCATTGCTGGTCAGAAGGCCGTCGTAACCAAAGCCAAAAAGTCAATTGCAACATTTAAACTGCGTGAGGGAATGCCCATCGGTTGTAGGGTGACCCTGCGTGGGGAAAGGATGTACGATTTTCTTTCCAAACTAGTGAACATTGCCTTGCCACGTGTTCGTGACTTTCGCGGTCTTTCACCAAAGATGTTTGATGGACGGGGTAACTATTCCATGGGTATTAAGGAACAGATCATTTTCCCGGAAATTGACTACGACAAGATTGACAAGATCAAGGGTCTGAACATTACAATTGTTACTTCTGCCCCAACGGATGACGAGGCACGTTTTCTACTTAAGAAAATGGGAATGCCCTTCAAAAAATAACGGGCTGAAAAATCTTCACTTTAATAAAAGTGAGAGAACTAGAGATTAACTGGAGGACGGTTTGGCTAAGAAATCCATAATTGCAAAAGCACAACGTAAACCAAAGTTCGGGGTGCGGAAATATAACAGATGTCCGCTTTGCGGTCGCCCAAGGGCGTTCATCAGGAAATTCGGTATATGCCGTATATGTTTCCGTAAGCTGGCATCAAACGGTCAGATCACTGGTGTGACGAAGTCAAGCTGGTAACACCGACGACCTTGTTAGATTTCGTCGATTATTTATATTGAAGAAGGAGTGTTCGCTATGTCAATGAGCGATCCCCTGGCAGACATGCTGACCAGGATACGAAATGGAGTAATGGTAAAATTTGATACCGTTGAGATGCCTACCTCGAAGGTAAAGGTAGCTGTTGCCAAGGTCCTTAAAGACGAAGGTTACATCAACGATTATCAAGTTTCTGACGAAGGTGTTCAGGGAACGCTGACGCTTACCCTCAAATACGGTCCCAACAAAGAGGCTGTTATTACGGGAATCAAGAGGGTCAGTAAGCCCGGACTTCGCCAGTACGTAAAAGCAAATGCTATTCCCAAGGTACTTAACGGGCTTGGAATTGCAATTGTTTCAACATCAAAAGGTATTATCACGGATAAGTCTGCACGCGCACTTAACACCGGCGGCGAAATTATCTGTGAAGTCTGGTAATCAACACAGAGAACGGAGAAAGTTATGTCTCGTATAGGTAAACAGCCGATTCCTGTGCCCGCTGGAGTAAAGATTGACGTTAAAGGTCAGCACGTAGCGGTTACCGGATCAAAAGGCACTTTGGAACTCGATGTTCGTCCTGAGCTCGAAGTTGTTATGCAGGACAATGAAATTTTAGTCAATACCAGGGAAGAGAGCCGGAAGGTCAACGCTTTCCGCGGTTTGTTCCGCAGTCTTATTAATAATATGATTACCGGGGTCGTCGAGGGATTCAAGAAGATCCTGGTTATTGAGGGTGTCGGTTATAAGGCCGCTGTTGCTGGCTCCAAACTGACCCTGAATGTTGGATATTCCAACCCGGTTGATTTTACACTGCCCAAGGCTGTGTCAGCATCCGTGGATGGGTCAAAAATTACCCTTGAATCCATTGATAAAGAGCTTCTCGGTCTTACCGCCGCAAAAATTCGACAGATCCGTAAGCCTGAGCCATATAAAGGAAAAGGCATTCGGTATGAAGACGAGCATATCGTACGTAAAGTCGGTAAGGCTGGCGCATAATACATCATCCGCTTTGTGCGGTTAATTTTATAACGGAATAATATTATGGCTAAGACGAATCCCAGGACTGTTGCGAGAGCAAAGCGTGTCCGTCGAATTCGGAAAAAGATATCTGGAACCAGCGAACGGCCCCGTCTTAGAGTATTCAAGAGCAATAAGCACATTTATGCTCAACTCATCGACGATTCTGCGGGACGTACCCTGGCAACCATGTCCACGGTAGACAAAGAGTTTACCGCAGGAGAAGAGAAAGGAAAGAAGGCAGCGGCCAAAGCGGTCGGTGTGAAAATTGCCGAACGGGCAAAGGCTGCCGGTATTGAAGAGGTTGTATTTGACCGTGGTGGATACATCTACCACGGCAGAGTGAAATCCCTCTCGGAAGGCGCCCGGGAAGGCGGTCTTAAATTTTAACGATTACTGAAAAATTGGGGGTGTCCCTTGTCTGATTTCAAACGTTCCAAAGCAGAAAATACTGAGGAACTGATCGAGAAGATCGTCTTTATCAACAGGGTAGCTAAAGTTGTCAAAGGTGGTAGACGTTTCAGCTTTAGTGCCATAGTTGTTGTTGGCGATGGTAACGGAAAGGTAGGGTACGGACTTGGCAAGGCCAATCAGGTTCCTGAAGCAATCCGTAAAGGTGTGGAGAAGGCGCGTAAGGACATGAGTTCCGTATCGCTTACCGATATTTCCATTCCTCATGAAATTATTGGCCGATATGGTGCTGGAAAGGTTCTGTTGAAGCCGGCCTCAGCCGGTACCGGAGTTATCGCAGGTGGTCCTGTGAGGGCTGTCCTTGAGGCTGCAGGAGTAACCAATATACTTACCAAGTGCCTTGGTTCTCATAATCCGCACAATATGGTCAAAGCAACACTGGAAGGACTTCGTAGTCTTCGTTCTGCCCAGACCATTGCTGAACTGCGCGGAAAATCCGTAGAAGAAATAACCGCATAACGTGACGGACCCTGTTTGAATACAGCAGGGTCACGTTTTGTAAAATTATTATATAAAGGTAGTCAAATGGCCGAGACAATTACATTTACTCTGGTCAAGAGTGGTATTGGCAGTACTGAGAAAATTCGTGCCACATTGACCGGGCTTGGACTCACCAAACTCAATAAGACAATCACACGGAAGGATACCCCGGAAATTCGGGGCATGCTCAACAAAGTAGGGCATCTTGTCCGTATTGAGGAGGCATAACATGTTGAATTTATCAAATCTTTCTCCTCAGAAGGGTGCGAAAAAGCAGCGCAAGAGACTTGGAAGAGGTCCCGGTACCGGTCACGGCAAAACTGCCGGGCGCGGACATAAAGGGTACAAATCACGATCCGGTTCCGGAGTAAAGCCGGGGTTTGAGGGTGGTCAGATGCCGTTACAGCGCCGCCTGCCGAAACGTGGATTCAATAATATTTTCCGTAAAGAGTTTACCATTGTCTCTTTGGATCAACTTGAGGCTTTCGAAGGCTCCGATATTATCACTACCCAGGCGTTGGTTGAAGCCGGTGTTGTTAAAGCGGGTGCTGCAGTAAAGGTTCTTGCCAACGGTGCAATCACCAAGGCCATTAAGGTCCAGGTAGAGAAAACCAGTGGTAAGGCGAAAGAGCTGATCGAAGCCGCAGGCGGAGAAGTTCTGTAATTTTCCGGGCCGTGTCATGCTGAAAGGATGACACGGCTCGAGTTGCTTTACCTAGAATCCCGTTTCGTTATAGGAAATTAATAATGAGTGGATTGCAGAGTGCTGCCAACATACCTGAGCTACGTAGAAGAATTCTTTTTACGATCATTATGCTGGCTGTTTACAGGATGGGAGTTCAGATCCCGACCCCCGGAATTAACAGCGAGGCTCTGGCCAGTTTTTTTGCCCAGAATGCCGGCACGCTGTTCGGCATGTTCAACATGTTCTCGGGTGGTGCTCTTGAGAATTTTTCTATTTTCGCACTTGGCATTATGCCGTACATCAGTGCGTCAATTATCATTCAGTTATTGACCGTTGTCATTCCGCAGCTTGAAAGTCTGAAAAAAGAAGGACAGGCGGGACAAAGGAAAATCACACAGTATACTCGGTACGGTACAGTATTTCTGAGTATTATTCAGGGTACATTTATTGCAGTAGGTCTTGAAGGAATGAGCGGGCCCGGTGGTGAGGCTATTGTCCTTCATCCCGGTGTACAGTTTAAACTCATGACCATGCTGACGTTAACCTCCGGAACCGCATTTATCATGTGGCTGGGCGAGCAGATGACTGAGCGTGGGATTGGAAATGGTATCTCACTCATCATCTTTGCAGGTATTGTGGCACGCGTTCCTGCTGCCATCGTGAACTCAATCCAGCTCGTTAAAGCCGGTGAGATAGCGATGTTTTTTATACCCCTGTTGCTTGTCTTCATGTTCGGTGTCATTTATGTAATAGTGTTTTGTGAAACGTCACAGCGGAGGATTCCTATACAGTACGCCAAGCGTGTTGTAGGGAAGCGCGTCTATGGCGGACAGAGTTCACATTTGCCGCTTAAGATTAACGTTTCAGGTGTTATACCGCCGATCTTTGCATCTTCTATAATGATGTTTCCGGCGACAATCGGCGGCTTTATACAGGTTGATTGGGTACAGCGGGCATCAGCTGCTTTACAACCCGGAACGGTATACTATTACCTTATTTATATTGTGATGATCGTGTTCTTCTGCTTTTTCTATACGGCTGTAACATTCAAGCCGGATGATGTGGCTGAGAACTTGAAAAAGAATGGTGGTTTTATACCAGGCATTCGGCCTGGCAAAAGAACGGCTGAGTTTATTGACAAGGTGTTGACCAGGCTCACCGTGGTCGGAGCAATTTATCTCAGTACAGTTTGTGTGTTGCCAACCATAATGATCTCGAAATTTAACATTCCGTTCTATTTTGGCGGTACAGCGCTGCTGATCGTTGTAGGTGTAGGGATCGATACGATATCGCAGGTCGAATCACACCTGCATATGCGCAATTATGAAGGTTTCATGAAACAAGGCCGGATCAAGGGGCGTAGGTAGACTGTGTTTTGTGCGGATCCAAGTTGCGGTAAATCTATTGTGGTGAAGAGCCATGATGAGATAATGCGGCTGTATGAAGCAAATCAGATAGTTGCTGAGACACTTTGTATGCTGCAGGATGTGGTTGAGCCTGGAATTACAACCCTTGAACTCGACCAAATGGCCGAGGAACTGTGCCGGAAAAGAAATGCTGTACCCGCCTTCAAGGGATACCGAGGGTTTCCGGGAAGTCTTTGTGTATCGATAAATGAGGAAGTAGTCCACGGCATACCTTCCAGAAAAAGGAAGTTGCGTAAAGGAGATATCCTCTCTGTCGATTTCGGCACAAAGTATAAGGGATATTATGGTGATTCTGCCGTAACCATACCTGTCGGGAAGATAGATCCTGAACACAAACGATTGCTCGAGGTAACCAGGGAGTCATTGAACAGGGCTATTGACCAGGTAGTAGCCGGCAACCGGGTCTCTGATATATCCAAAGCTGTACAACAGTTTGTTGAGGATGAAAAGTTTTCTGTTGTCAGGCAGTTTGTCGGTCATGGGATCGGGACCGCGTTGCATGAAGGACCGGAAATTCCCAACTTCTTCCAGGGGGAGAGATCACCGAAACTGCTTGTTGGTATGGTGCTCGCGATAGAGCCTATGGTCAATATGGGAACCTATAAAGTAAAGGTGCTACGCGATGGCTGGACAGTTATAACGGCGGACAAGAAACCGTCCGCACATTTTGAGCATTCCGTTGCTGTAACGGAGAACGGACCGTACATACTGAGCTCCAGAGAGAATTTTAGCTAGAAATGCAAAAAGTACTTCTCTTTTTGATGGAGTTGAGTTATATTTATCGGCTTTGAATTGAAAACCACTTTTTTCAGGAGCCTCCATGGCTAAAGAAGAAGCTATTGAAGTAGAGGGTACTATTATCGAGCCACTTCCCAATGCGATGTTTAGGGTTGAACTCGATAATGGGCATAAAGTTCTTGCCCATATATCCGGAAAAATGCGAATGCATTTTATTAAAATATTACCCGGTGACCGGGTTACAGTAGAACTTTCCCCATATGATCTGACCAGGGGAAGGGTGACATTTCGGGCGAAGAACGCCAAAAAGAAAAGATAGAGAGTTTGATTGCTATGAAAGTTCGCGCGTCAGTAAAAAAGATATGCAGTGACTGTAAGGTGTATAAGCGTAACGGGGTTGTACGAGTATCCTGTAAGGTTAAAAAACACAAGCAGCGGCAGGGATAATCAAACTTTTCTCGATATAAAATTCACCTCTTTGAAGGAGATAGGCCTTGGCACGATTAGCTGGAGTTGACCTTCCAAAAAACAAACATCTGGATAGGGCACTAACATATATTCACGGATTAGGACTTACGTCTGCCAGAAAAATTCTGGACGCAGTGGATTTACCTTACACCATGAATAGCGATGATCTTAACGGCGATGATATCAACAGACTCCGTAAAGTTATCGAAGAAGAATATATGGTAGAGGGTGACCGTCGGCGTGAGGTTTCCATGGATATCAAACGTCTCATGGATCTCGGCTGTTACCGTGGTCGCCGTCATCGCACCGGACTGCCATGTCGCGGACAGCGGACAAAGACCAATGCCCGTACCCGTAAAGGGCCCCGTCGTGGTGCTGCACGCCGGAAATAAATTTTTATTTTATATACAGGTATAAGAAATGGCCGGACCAAAACGTGCAGAGGCACGATCTAAAAAACGCGTAAAAAAGAATGTGCCTGAGGGTATTGTATACATATATTCCACCTTCAATAACACAATCGTAACGATTTCAGACAAGCAGGGTAATGTTGTGTCTTGGTGCTCCGCCGGTGTTCTCGGTTTTAAGGGTTCCAGGAAATCAACACCTTTTGCTGCCCAGAACACCCTTGCCGATGCCGCAAAAAAAGCAGCGGATGTCGGTATGAGGAAAGTCGAGGTCAAAGTAAAAGGACCAGGGCCAGGACGTGAGGCTGCTCTTCGTGCACTCGTCAATACCGGATTTGAGGTAAGTAAGATATATGACATTACGCCTATTCCTCACAACGGTTGTAAGCCGCCGAAGCGTCGTCGGGTATAATTCCACTGCTTTTATACAATTACCATAACAGAAATGGAGGCCGAAGTTGGCTAGAAATATTGGTGCTGCATGCCGTCGCTGCAGACGTGAAAATCTGAAGCTGTTCCTCAAGGGTGACAGATGTTACTCCGATAAGTGCTCATTTGAGCGTCGTGCATTCGGGCCAGGTCAACATGGACAGGCTCGGTTCAGAAAGCTCTCCGATTACGCAGTGCAGCTGCGTGAAAAGCAGAAAGTTAAATCTTTGTACGGTATGCTTGAGGGTCAGTTCCGACTTACCTTTGCCAAGGCAGAAAGACAGAAAGGAGTCACCGGTGAGAATCTGCTGATTCTCCTTGAAAGACGTCTGGACAATGCTGTCTTTCGTGCAGGGTTTGCTTCTTCCAGGACACAGGCAAGGCAACTGGTTCGGCACAAACACATTCTCGTGAACGGCCGTAAAGTAAATATTCCTTCTTTCATGGTATCTGAAAACGATGTGATCTCGCTGAAAGAAAAGAGCCGTGCAAATGCCATCATCAATGAGAACCTCGAAGCAGTAGCGAGACGTGGTGTTCCGAGTTGGCTCGAGATGGATAAAGACAATTACAAGGCGAGCGTGAAAGCTCTTCCGAACAGGGAAGAGATTACCATGCCGATCCAGGAGCAGCTCATTGTCGAGCTTTACTCCAAGTAATCTGTATTAAACAATTAATTGCAGATATCTCCGCTTTGACGGAGTTATCTGCGTTATTTTTTGTTAGCGTTCGGGGAAGCGCCTTTGGGAAAAAGTAAGGCCTTTACTACGGAAGGTCCAAACCCGAAGGGAAACGAAAAAGCTCAAAGAAACGCAAGAAGGAAATTTATGACGCAAGCTGCCGAAGAAAAAATACCGTTCTATCGTAATTGGCGTGAGCTGATCAAGCCTGAGAGGATTGAGGTAGACAGGGCAAAACACACCGAATCCTACGGCAAATTTGTCTGTCAACCTCTTGAGCGAGGCTTTGCTTCCACGATCGGAAACTCGCTTCGCAGGATTTTGCTCTCCTCGATCCAGGGTGCGGCGATTACGACTGTAAAAATTGAAGGTGCCCTACACGAGTTTACCACCTTGAAAGATGTGATGGAGGATGTGAGTGAAATCATCCTGAATGTTAAGCAGATCAGGTTGAAACTTAACTCCGAAGAATCACAAGTCGTTGTTGTCGAAAAGCATGGCCCGGGTGTTGTGACAGCTGAAGACATCTCTCCATCAGGGTTTGTTGAGGTGATGAATCCTGAACAGGTGATCTGTACCCTTACTGGAGATATCAGCTTCCGTGCTGAATTTACTGTAGAGTGGGGAAAGGGATATCAACCTGCCGAGATGCAGAATAAGGAAGATCTTTCTATCGGGCAAATACCAATAGATGCTATTTTTACCCCGATCAAGAAAATCCAGTACTTTGTTGCCCAGGCACGTGTTGGTCAACAAACTGACTATGATAAACTGACCATTGAGATTGAGACAGACGGTAGTGTAAAACCTGAAAATTCACTTGCTTATGCTGCAAAGATACTCAAAGATCAAATGACCATCTTCATCAACTTTGATGAAGAACAGGCTGAACCGGCCAAAACAGAGGATACTGAGAAAGATGCAGAGCCGCTCAATCCGTATCTTGATAAACCGGTTGAAGATCTCGAACTATCTGTTCGTTCAGCAAATTGCTTGAAGAATGCCGAGATTCACTACATCGGTGACCTCGCCCAGAAGACCGATCAAGAGATGCTGAAAACCAAGAATTTCGGTCGGAAGTCGTTGAACGAGATCAAAGCATTGCTCGCGGAAATGGATTTGACCCTAGGAATGAAGTTTGATACCTGGGTGCGCCCTAATAGCCGCGATAAAGACGAAGAGTAGGGGTAGGGCGAGACGCTCTATTCTAATTTTAAAATAGATCTACCTGAAGGCGGTTTTCTTCAGGAGTGTTGAGGATAGGCAGATGAGACATAAAAAATCCGGCAGAAAACTTGGCCGCACGAGTTCACATCGTGATGCGATGTACAGAAACATGGTGACCTCTCTTTTCGAGCATGAGCGCATTGTCACTACCAAGGAGAAGGCAAAAGAGCTGCGACCGATCGCTGAAAAAATGATTACTCTCGCAAAGCGCGGGGATATGCATGCTCGTCGTCAGGCTCTCTCCTACATCAGGTCAAAAGATGTTGTTCATAAGCTTTTTACCGATATCCAGGAACAGTTTTCAGAGCGTAACGGTGGATATACCAGAATCATTCAGACCGGTATTCGTCGTGGCGATGCTGCATCCATGGCTATAATTGAGCTGGTTGGGTACGAAGAAGCACCTCTCGTGATTGAAGAGGATGAAAACTGAGATCGCACCGGACATTTTGAAGTTATAGAGGCTGACAGGGATTTACTACCCTGCCAGCCTTTTCTCGTTTTACCTGTTTTAATTTCTGTTTGAAGCTTAAGAGTAGATACGTTATGACAATTCAAGAAAAGAATTTTCCAGAAGGCATGGTTCCCCTTGGCACTGAGCCATTTTCATTTAAGTGTCATCCCGGTGTATCATGCTTTACTGTCTGTTGCAGAAAAGTGGATCTTATTCTTTACCCCTATGATGTTATCCGGCTAAAAAACAATTTGAATTTGAGTTCAGGTGATTTTTTGAACAGATATGCGCGACCTGTTCAGGGGCAAAACCCTTACTTCCCAACTCTAATGCTTCGGTTGAACGACGAGGGGACGGGCTCTTGCCCTTTCTTGACAGAGCAGGGGTGTTCGGTTTATGACGATAGGCCAACTGACTGCCGGACCTACCCATTAGAACGAGCCGTTGATAGAAACCCTGATAACCGGAAGAAGAACGATTACTATTTCATTGTTCATCATGATTATTGCAAAGGGCATAAAGAGAGTGAAGAGTTTACCGTTAAACAGTGGATTCGCAACCAGCGCCTGGATGTATATAATACCTATAATGAACTCTGGACAGATATGGATACTTTTTTTCAATCCAATCCCTGGAAAGGTGAAGGAGTTGGAGGTCCTGGTCAGCAGGTGGCATTTATGGTCTGTTACAATATCGATATGTTTCGTGGTTTTTGTGGTGAACATAAAATATTAGAGCGTTTTAAAATAACCCGTGACAGGCGAAGAGGTATTGAGAAAGATGATTTTGAGTTGCTTAAATTCGGTTTCGACTGGCTCAAGCATATTAATGGTGTACAGTCCGGATTAGTGCAGAAATAAGTCTGTGGTGGGTGAGATTAATATTTCGAGTCCATATTTATTGACAACCTGTATGTAAATATAGATGAGCAGGTAGATTTTGTTGATGTTTCACCAACTTTCAGGAAGCGACAGATCTGCTCGTCGAAAACTTGATATTTGAGATCACTCATGGTAAAAGATAAGGTTGATCAATGAAAGGATGGGCCAAGGTGGCCTTTCCATAACAACACACACATCTTCGAAGATCCTGGTGTCATTCCGATTGAACAATCATGGATGATTAAAGAAGATGGAGGAAAAACCAGAAAAGGAGTTACAATGGCAAGTGCAACAGTAAAAGACATGTTACAGGCAGGGCTTCACTTTGGTCACCAGACCAGACGTTGGAATCCTAAAATGAAACCATATATTTTTGGCCCTCGTAACGGTATCTATATTATCAATCTCGATCTGACAAAAAAACTTTTTGATAAATCCTGTGATTTTATCAGTAACGAAGTTGCTGCAGGAGGATCAGTTCTTTTCGTTGGAACCAAGCGTCAGGCTCAGATGATCATACGTGAAGAAGCTCAAAGATCAGGTATGTACTATGTTGATCATCGCTGGCTTGGTGGCATGCTGACAAACTTTCAGACCATCAAAAAATCTATTGAACGTCTGAAGTCTATCGAGTCTATGCAGGCTGATGGATCTATCAACCGGTTTCCTAAAAAGGAAATTTTGTTGATGGAAAAAGAGCGGATTAAACTCGAGCGTAACGTCGGTGGTATCAAGGATATGCGTAACCTGCCAACCGTGATGTTCGTTGTTGATCCGAAGAAAGAGGCCATCGCCGTTAATGAAGCCCAAAAACTTGGTATCACCGTAGTCGCAGTTACTGATACTAACTGTGATCCTGATGGACTTGATTACGTTATTCCGGGTAATGATGATGCAATTCGTTCCATTCGTCTGCTCAGCCATCATGTGGCTGAGGCTATACTGTCCGGAAAAGCACAGCGTGACGGTGAAGATGCCTCGGATGAAGCTGTCGCAGCAGCCATGGCCGATGCCGGAAGTGAGATGCTGAAAGATGAGGCTGCTCCAGAGCAGCAGTAGTCTTCGAGCCGGCTGATAACCGGGTCCGGAAATTTAAAAGGGGCTGGTCTGTTGACTGCCCCTTTTGTTGTGTCGGGTACAGATGAGATGCAGCAATAGCTCTCACCTGATGGGCCCGACATTATATAGAGAATATTTACGTTTGTTAAACGTTATGTAAAGGAGAAATGCCATGAAAATAACGAGCCAGATGGTAAAGGACCTGCGTGATAAGACCCAGGCCGGCATGATGGATTGCAAAAAAGCTTTGAGCGAAACCGAAGGCGATATGGAAAAGGCAGTAGATCTGTTGCGCCAGAAAGGTCTTGCTGTTGCTGCCAAACGAGCAGGCCGTGCTACTAGTGAAGGGGTAGTCGCGACATATATTCATGCGGGTGGAAAACTCGGTGTTATGGTCGAGGTTGGTTGTGAAACTGACTTTGTTGCCAAGAATGAGTCTTTTGTCGAATTTGCCCGTGACATAGCTATGCACATCGCTGCAGCCAACCCGGTTGGTGTGGCACGAGAAGACGTTCCCGAGGAGATAGTTGCCCGGGAGAAAGAAATTTATGTCCAGCAGGCGCTTGATTCCGGCAAGCCGGAAGCCATTGTCGAGAAGATGGTTACCGGTAAACTGGATAAATTCATCAGCGAGATCTGTCTGCTTGAACAAAAATACGTGAAAGACCCGGAATTGTCTATTCAGGACAAACTCAACGAGGTTGTCGCATCAATGGGCGAAAACATCTCAATCAAGAGATTTGCCCGCTTCCAGGTTGGTACCGAAGAGTAATCCCGTCCTACTTTGCCGGCCGATATGTCAGACGACAGTCGGCCGGACTTGTATTGCCCTAAATTCATTTCCATGAACCTGAATTTAGGGACAATCCGTATTTCCCTTGAACAGATACGTTGGAATCAGCTATTGTTCAACAGATGTGCGGAACACCCGCCATATTACCGAAACCACAACCAGATAGCAGGAGAGATAATGCAAGTACAATACCAAAGGATTCTTCTGAAGCTGAGCGGTGAAGCCCTTATGGGGGATGATGCTTACGGCATTAATACTGATGTCCTCGACTTTGTCGCAGGCGAAATTAAAGGAATCGTTCAAATGGGAGTTCAACCGGGTATCGTTATTGGTGCGGGAAATATCTTCAGGGGGGTAGCAGGTGCCTCTAAAGGTATGGACAGAACGACCGCTGATAATATGGGGATGCTTGCAACCGTTATGAACAGTCTGGCTATGCAGGATGCGCTGGAGCGTGAAGGTGTCATTACCAGGGTCATGTCAGCGATCCCGATGCAGTCGGTTTGTGAGCCGTATATACGTAGACGTGCAACCCGTCATCTTGAAAAAGGGCGTGTCGTGATATTTGCTGCGGGTACCGGGAATCCATATTTTACAACTGATTCAGCAGGTGTGTTGCGAGCCTTGGAGATTGATGCAAATGTCATTATAAAGGCAACTAAAGTCGATGGCGTGTACGATAAAGACCCTGTTATTTACGATGATGCCGTCAAATATGAAAAACTGACCTTTGACGATGTCCTTCGGCAGGGGCTAAGAGTAATGGACGCCGCAGGTATAGCACTGGCCAAAGAAGATGATAAGCCTATAATGGTGTTGAATATGGCTGTTGCAGACAATATCAAGAAGGCGGTCTGCGGAGAGAGTGTGGGGAGTTTGATCACTTCCTGATCTTTTTAATTATCCTATCAGACAGCAGAGGTATGAGCATGAGTGACGTAATTTTTGAAATGGCTGAAAAGATGGAAAAGAGTGTCGAGGCGTTCAAAAACGAGTTGTCCAAGGTCCGGACAGGTCGGGCTTCCCTCTCTTTGCTTGACGGAATATTGGTCGACGCGTACGGGAGTACCATGCCAATGAACCAGGTTGGAACACTGACAATCCCTGAAAGTCGAATGATTGCTATCCAACCGTGGGATCCACAAATGTTGGCCGCTATCGAGAAGGCAATTTTAAAATCCGATATTGGCCTGACTCCTGTAAACGATGGGAAAATTATTCGCCTCAACATTCCACAACTTACTGAAGAACGCCGCAAGCAGTTGGTGAAGCAGGTAAAAAAAGTGGCTGAGGAGTTCCGTGTAGCCGTGCGCAACTCTCGCCGAGACGCTATCGATACACTTAAAAAACAGAAAAAGGACAAGGAAATATCCGAGGACGATCTGTTCAAAATGCAGGATGAAGCCCAGACTGAAACCGATAATTACATCAAGCAGATAGATGAGGTTACCGCTTCCAAGGAAAAAGAGGTAATGGAAGTCTAGGGCGGAATGTTCCGCTACTTTTGAGAAGGAAAGGAACATTATGGTTAACGATCCGGTGATAGATGCCGGCCGCTTGCCGCGCCATATCGCAATTATTATGGACGGAAACGGACGCTGGGCCCAGGGGCGCAACCAGCCACGACTTTTCGGTCATAAGGCCGGAGCGGGATCGGTCCGCGAGATAGTTGAAGTTTGCCGTGAGATAGGCATTGAGGTACTGACTCTTTATGCTTTTTCTTCGGAAAACTGGAACAGGCCTGAACAGGAAGTAAGCGGGTTGATGTCCATCCTGAAGAATTACCTGATCTCCGAGTTGAATCGAATGCTTGATAATGGTATTCGCCTTCGCTGTATAGGTGACATCGCGCGACTTCCTGATGAGCCACGGTTAACGCTTCTTGACTCAATGGAAAGCACCGCAGGCAACACAGACATGACGCTCAATCTCGCCCTCAGTTATGGTGGTCGGGACGAGATGACCCGTGCGATCCGGCAGATTGGCGAGGACTGTAAAAGTGGGAAACTCGATCCTCAGGATATCACCGAGGAGGATATCACTACCCGGCTTGATACTGCAGGATTACCTGATCCGGATCTATTGATCCGGACCGGTGGCGAGGCCCGTCTCTCCAATTTTTTACTGTGGCAGGCCTCCTATGCCGAAATCTATTTCACGGAAACAATGTGGCCGGATTTTCGTCGTACCCAATTTTTGAAAGCCATCAGTGAATTCCAGCAACGAGAACGTCGCTTCGGCAAAACCAGTGCTCAAGTTACAGCCGGGTAAACTATGAAACGAACGTTACCGGGAATTGGCCTGGCTTTGGCATGGGTTGTACTGCTGCTTGTTGGAACGCCACTCCTCTTTCATTTTGTTATGATAGGGGTGGCAGCCGTTTGCGGTTATGAATATACCCGTATGGCACTTGGGGAAGAGATCACGGCTATGTCCCGGTTGTACCTAGCCGGCACTCTTGTTTTCCCAATTTTATTCAGTGGTGTCCTGATAACGGGTCCCGGAGTAATAGACGGCCTGTTCATTTCTTTTTTTCTTATCTCATCCTATTTTCTTTGTCGCTATACACAATTTGAAGACAGTTATGACAAACTGTGCCGGCTTGGGTTTGGCGTTGTTTACATAGGGGTTCTGGCCTCTTATCTGGTTCAACTGCGTTATCTGCCGGACGGGGGGGCATGGCTGGTTGTTCTTTCTTCAGTGACGGCCGGATCGGATACCGGTGCCTATATGTTTGGGACGGCTTTTGGACGTAATAAGCTGTGTCCTGGTATCAGTCCGAACAAGAGTATTGAAGGTGCGATTGGTGGTCTTGCTTCAGGGGTAGCGGCAGCTTTTCTTTTTGCCTGGTTACTGTTTGACCATGTAAACTGGCTTTTTGTTGCTGTTGCCGCGATTGTTTTAACTGTTGTCGGCATAATGGGTGATCTTACCGAGTCGATCATTAAACGTGGAACAGGAACAAAAGATTCCGGTATCATCCTGGCGGGACACGGCGGTGCCCTGGATCGGATTGACTCAATGCTTTTGGCAGCTCCCTTCTTTTATTATATGTTACTGGTCATGGGGTCGGTATGAATAGGATTTCTCTTCTTGGTTCCACTGGCTCTATTGGCCGTAATGTCTTGGAAGTTGTTCGACAGTTCCCGGATCTCTATGACATAGCAGGCCTTGCAGCAGGTAAAAATATTGAGGTGCTGCGGGCCCAGGTAGAAGAGTTTGCCCCCGAGTTGGTCTCTGTTGCCGATGAGGCGGGGGCAGCTGAATTGCGTGAAATGCTTCCCGCATCGTATCGGGACCGGGTCGTAACCGGTACCAATGGAAATTGCTCGGTCGCGTCACTGGCTAGTGCTGATGTTACAGTTTCGTCGATTGTCGGGGGGGCGGGTCTTTTGCCGACACTTGAGGCCATCCGTAGCGGCAAGACTATTGGGCTCGCCAATAAAGAGACTCTCGTCATGGCAGGTAAAATAGTCATGAAAGAAGCCCAGGAACACGGGGTGAATGTTCTGCCTATCGATTCAGAACACAGTGCTATTTTCCAGGCGCTTGAAGCGGGCAGGAAGGAAGATGTCGTTAAGATTATCCTGACCGCATCAGGAGGCCCGTTTCGCGGTAAAACCAAGGAGCAACTGCGAGAGGTTACGCGGGAGCAGGCGCTTAATCATCCCAACTGGGATATGGGGCAGAAGATCACTATCGATTCTGCCACCCTGATGAATAAGGGACTGGAGGTGATCGAAGCTCGGTGGCTTTTTGGCATGTCGGTTGAAAATATTGACGTGGTTGTTCATCCACAATCTGTGGTGCACTCACTCGTCGAATACCAGGACGGCTCTGTTATGGCCCAGCTAGGTATTCCCGATATGCGGATTCCCATTGCTTATGCCCTGTCCTACCCTAGAAGGTTGCCCCTGGCACTAAAACCACTTAAATTGTCACAATGCTCCAATCTTGAATTCTATGAGCCTGATTACGATTGTTTCCCGGCTCTGGGTTTGGCTTTTGAGGCGATCAGGAGCGGTGGTGTAGCTCCCGCGGTACTCAATGGGGCTAATGAGGTCGCTGTTGCGGCCTTTCTAGGCGAGAAGATACCGTTCCATCGAATCTCAGAGATTGTCGAGGAGACAATGGACCAGGTGCAGGACGGTCGTGATGATTCTCTTGATGATATTCTTGCTGCCGATGGTAAGGCTCGTAGAATTGCAGATAGTCTTGTTTGAGGCATAGCCTGAAATAATGCTTATTTTAGTATGAAGTAAACCCTCCACCAGTTCAATAGGTTTGTTGTATTATGCATACGTTTCTTGGTTTTATTGTCGCCCTTGGGCCCTTAATTTTTGTTCATGAACTCGGCCATTTTATTTTCGCAAAACTCTTTGGAGTACGCGTCCTGAAGTTTTCACTTGGCTTCGGTCCGAAAGTTTTTGGTAAAAGATTCGGCGAGACAGAGTACGTGCTGTCTGCCATCCCGCTCGGTGGGTATGTGAAAATGTTTGGGGAAAATCCAGACGAGCAAGATGTTGATCCGGCTGAACGTGCTGTCTCCTTTGCCCATAAAAGTGTCGGGCAACGGTTTGGAATCGTCTTTGCCGGACCTCTTTTTAACTTTCTTTTTACCTTGCTGGTTTTCTTTTTCATGTTTCTGATTGCAGGGGTTCCTGAAATTAAGGACACGACACGGATAGGCCAGGTTATAGAAGGATCGCCTGCCGCCAGTGCCGGGTTGCAGGATAACGACGTTATTCTTGAAATTAATGGTGCTTTGACCGAGAAATGGCTGGATGTCCTTGAAGGGGTAAGGGACAGCAACGGTGAAGTGGTTGCCATGGTGGTACTGAGGGATAATGAGGAGATGTCTTTCTCTGTCACTCCTCAGCTCGAGGATGTGAAGAATATTTTCGGTGAGGTTGAGGGACAGAGATACAGGGTAGGTATTGCCCCGGCAGAAGGCTTCAATTATGTTTCAACAGGCCCCGTCGGGGCTATGAAAAATGCGGCTATGCAAACCTGGGCTTACGTGGATATGACGGTGATGGGATTAGTTAAACTAATCCAGGGGGTCATCCCGATGTCGGAGTTGGGGGGGCCGATTCTTATAGCCAAGATTGCCGGTCAGCAGATGGAGGCAGGCCTGATAAATCTCATGTACTTTATGGGCCTGCTCAGCGTGAATCTTGGGATCCTGAACCTGTTACCTATTCCGGTGCTTGATGGCGGCCACCTTATGTTCCTGACTATTGAATCAATCCGCAGGAAGCCAATGGAAGAGAGGGCTCAGATCATTGCTCAGCAGATTGGCATAGCACTTTTGGGGACATTGATGATCCTGGTGTTCTATAACGATATTTTTTGATTATCGGTTTGAAGGATCTGATGAATGAGCAGCCCCGTTATATTTTAGCGATTGATACGGCAACACCCTGTTCGACCGTAGCCATAACCCGGGGTGGTATTGGTGACGGTGAGGTGACAGGCACGGTATCGCTCAGCTCGTCTGTCACCCACTCACGAAGGCTGCTCAGTGCCATCGACTGGCTATTGACGGAAGCGGGGGTTGAAAAAAATCAGGTAACAGGCTACGCCACAGGCCTTGGGCCCGGAAGCTTTACCGGTCTGCGCATCGGCATGGCAACGGCAAAAGGTCTGGCTGGCGCATCGGATGCTCCTCTCTATGGTGTCTCAACCCTCGATATGCTCGCTTCCTGCTGTACAAACTCGAATCGTCTTATCTGTAGCGTATTGGATGCCCGAAAAAAAGAACTGTATGCTGCTTTTTACAGAATGGATGTCGCGACAGGTTATCCTCGCCGCATCTCGAATATTGAAGCCTTGCCTCCAGAGAGTCTTGTTGCGCGCATAACTGAACCTGTCCTGATGATTGGTGACGGCTTAAAGGCGTATGGAGAGATTCTTAAAGAACAGATCGGGGAGAAAATGAGTGTCGCCCCAGCCCATCTCTGGAGTCCGTCTGCCGCAACCCTTGGTCTTCTGGCCGGTGATCTGGCCCGGCGCAATGAAACCCTTGATATTTCTGCAGCTACACCATTTTATGTCCGGGCCTCGGATGCTGAACTCAACCTGAAAAAGAAATCGTGATTATTCGTCGACAGACCAAACAGATTAATGTCGGTAGTGTACCTATCGGCGGGATGAGTCCTATTTCGGTGCAGTCCATGACGAATACCGATACCAAGGACACTGAGGCCACCATCAGCCAGATTCATCGTCTTGAAAAAGCGGGTTGCGAGATTATTCGTGTTGCCGTACTTGATCAGGAAGCGGCGCTGTGCCTGCAGACGATACGGGACAAAATTAGTATTCCCCTTATTGCCGATATTCATTTCGACCACCGGCTGGCGATTGCATCCATGGAAAACGGGGCCCAGGCGATCCGGATTAATCCGGGGAATCTTGGGGGTGAGGGAAAGCTTTCCAGAGTGGTGGCTGCCGCTAAACAGCACAGGGTACCTATTCGTGTGGGGGTAAACAGCGGTTCCATTGAAAAGGACCTGCTCAAAGAGCATGGCTATCCGACGCCCGAGAAGCCGACCTCCCTTATCAAAAGTGCAATCCGCAATGTGCGGCTGCTGGAAAAGCACGGCTATGATGAGATTAAGATTTCCATAAAATCCTCCGATGTGATGACTACAGTGAGTGGATATCAGCAATTATCTCAGGTTACGGATTATCCCTTGCATCTTGGTGTCACCGAAGCGGGTGGGTTGATTGCGGGAACTGTCAAGTCAAGCGTTGCACTTGGCATTCTTCTCAGTCAGGGGATCGGAGATACCTTCCGGGTATCCCTGACACGAGACCCGGTAGAAGAGATCCGGGTTGGTTTTGAGGTGCTGCGGGCGCTTAAGATCAGGGAGAGAGGACCGGAGTTGATATCCTGCCCTACCTGCGGCAGGACCCGGATAGATCTGTTCTCACTTGCAGAAGAGGTGGAAAAGTATGTTCAGACCATGGAGACCCCTATAAAAGTAGCTGTTATGGGGTGTGTGGTGAATGGTCCCGGGGAAGCCCGCGAAGCGGATATCGGGGTAACCGGCGGCAATGGAGTCGGCATCATCTTCAAGAAAGGCGAGATTTATAAAAAGGTACCTGAGGATGAACTGCTCGAGGTCTTCATGGAGGAATTGAAAAAGATGGAAGAGGAAGGGCGGAAAAGGTGAAAACCTGGTAAACTGACAGTTTTGCAAAACAGCAAATCCGACCGGTTTCCGGATACAACTCAAACTTCAAAAGTAACTATTAAAACGTATGCGCTATTCTCAAACATTACTGCCGACACTAAAGGAAACGCCTGCAGAGGCTGAGGTTATCAGCCATCGTCTTATGCTGCGTGCAGGTTTTATGCGAAAGCTCACCGCAGGGGTCTACAGTTATCTCCCTTATGGTTGGGCGGCAATACGCAGGGTTGAGGCTATTGTCCGTGAAGAGATGAACCGGGCCGGTGCCCTGGAGATGATGATGCCGATGGTCCAGCCAGCCGATATCTGGAAGGAGTCGGGCAGATATGAGAAATATGGACCGGAGTTACTGCGCTTTCACGATCGGCATGACCGGGAATCCTGTCTTGGGCCGACCCACGAGGAGGTTATTACCGATATTATCCGGCGCGAGCTGCATTCCTATCGTGACCTGCCTATTAACCTGTATCAGATCCAGACCAAGTTTCGTGATGAGATTCGTCCCCGTTTCGGTTTAATGCGCGGGCGTGAGTTTATCATGAAGGATGCTTATTCCTTCGATGTGGACGATGCCGGTGCCGAGGTCTCCTACAGAAAGATGTATGATGCCTATAAACGTATTTTTACTCGCTGTGGTCTCGAGTTTCGAGCTGTACAGGCTGATTCCGGCGCTATCGGTGGAAGTTTCTCTCATGAGTTCATGGTCCTGGCCGATACGGGCGAGGACACTATCGTGGTCTGCAAGGATTGCGAATATGCCGCTAATATGGAAAAAGCGGTGGTAAAGGTGGTGGCTGCAGAGGAAGATGTGGCCCTTGCTGAATTGGAAAAAATCGAAACCCCGGGGAAAAGAAAGGTCCAGGCGGTCTGTGAATTTCTTGATATTTCCCCCGCAACCCTGGTGAAGACCCTCGTCTATCTTGCAGATGGTGAACCGGTGGCGGTCCTTTTGCGTGGTGACAGGGAAGTGGAAGAGGTGAAACTGAAAAACCTGCTTGGTGTGGCCGAAGTTGAAATGGCGGAAGACAAAAAGGTTTTTGATGCAACCGGTGTTCCCACTGGCTATCTCGGGCCTGTCGATATTAAGATCCGGGTGGTAGCTGATCAGGAAGTTGCGCATTTGCATAATTTTGTGGTGGGCGGCAATGAGAAGAACTATCACCTGAAAAACGTCAATATGGGTCGTGATTTTGAGGTAGAGGCCGTTGCTGATCTCCGGCAGATTACCACCGATGACCCGTGTCCAGAGTGTGGTGGTAAACTTGACCTTACCGAGGGGATCGAGGTAGGTCACGTGTTCAAACTCGGAACCTCGTATTCAGAGTCCATGCAGGCACTCTTTCAGGATAGTGACGGCCAGGAGAAGCCTTTCGTAATGGGTTGTTACGGTATCGGTGTAAGCCGTGTTGTGGCGGCGGCTATCGAACAGAATCATGATGAAAATGGTATTGTATTTCCGATTCCCCTGGCTCCATATCAAGTCATCATTCTCAACCTTGGTCTCAAGGATGAGGCAATCAGTACAGCCGCTGAAAAACTTTACGAAGAGCTGAGCGCTGCAGGAATCGATGTGCTGCTCGACGATCGTGATGAACGACCAGGGTCAAAATTTAAGGATGCTGACCTGCTTGGCATTCCCTACCGTGTCACAGTCGGGAAGTCGTTTACCAAAAACAAGGTGTTCGAGATTCGTAACCGAAGGGACGGCCGGACTGAAGAGCTGGGACCGGAACAGACTGTTACAACCCTGATTAAACAAATCCAGGCGGCACTTTAGCAATACGTCAGCAGTTACCATGCCTTATTCAGCGATACCATCGCCGCACAATATAAAAGTACTTGCCAGGGATTACCTGCATGATGTCGATCTCTCACCGATCGATGATGCCTGGGAGTTGATCACGGAGGTGCATTCAGGAAAGATGCATTTCTCAGGTGAGTCATATCTGGTGCATGTGCTTGAGGTAGGATCGACCCTGGCATCCATGCATCTCGATCTGGACACCGTCTTGGCAGGGATGCTGCACGGAGTGCTAAAAGAAGGGGTGACCATTGAGGATCTCCGTGCCAGGTTTGGCGAGAATGTGGCTGTAATTGTAGATGGTTCAACCAAGATTAATAAGGTCCAGTATTCCAGCAAGCTTGTTAACCAGGCGGAAAACGTACGCAAGATGCTGTTGGCTATTGCCTCGGATATACGTGTCTTACTGGTGAAACTGGTGGATAGGCTGCAGGATATGTTCCTCCTTGAGCGGGTGGAGCGCGACAGGCAACTGGAGATCGCTCATGAGACCATGGACCTGTATGCGCCCCTTGCAAGTCGGCTCGGTATCGACTGGATCAAGAGGGAGCTTGAAGATTACTCCTTCAAATATCTTCACCCGGTCGAGTATGCTGATCTTGCTGCTAAGCTTGAAAGTTCGCTGGTCGAACGACAGGAATATGTGGATGAGGTTATCTCCATTCTTGAGGAAAAGCTTGGCGAGGCGGGTATCAAACCGATCCGGATAAT
This sequence comes from Desulfopila sp. IMCC35008, assembly GCF_010646885.2. Taxonomy (GTDB): domain Bacteria; phylum Desulfobacterota; class Desulfobulbia; order Desulfobulbales; family Desulfocapsaceae; genus Desulfopila. Next base: position 587,494 of record NZ_CP050700.1, read on the forward strand.
CGGCAGGCCCAAACACCTTTATTCCATCTATAAGAAACTGATCGCCCAGAACATCCCGCTTGAGCGGGTGTACGACAAGGTTGCTTTTCGTATTATAGTAGATAGTGTTCGGGAATGTTACGAATCCCTCGGGATTATCCATGCTGATTGGGCACCGGTTCCCGGCAGGATCAAGGATTTTATCTCTGTTCCTAAAGCAAATAATTACCAGTCAATGCACACCACGGTAGTTGGACCGAGAGATCATTTTATTGAAATCCAGATCCGGACCGAACAGATGGACCGCATCGCCCAGGAGGGAGTTGCAGCACATTGGGCTTACAAAGAGGGTCAAAAGGCCTCCGATAGAGATGCCCGGTTGTTCAAGGAACTGAAGAACCTGGTGAAGTCACTCCAGGAGGTTGAAGATCCCCGCGAGTTTCTGGATAGTGTTAAGGGTGAATTATATGACCCTGATGTGTATGCACTCACACCCGCTGGGGATGTAAAGGAATTTCCACGCGGCAGTTGCCCTATCGATTTTGCCTACGCTATACATACGGAGGTTGGTGATCACTGTGTTGGTGCCAAGGTCAATGGACGTCTGGTACAGTTGAAGTACCAGCTTACAAACGGCGACATTGTAGAGATTGTTACGTCCCCAACCCAGACTCCCCGGCGAGGCTGGCTTAATCTCGTCAAGACCAGCAAAGCAAAAGCCAGGATTCGTTCCTGGCTGAGACGTGAGGAAAAGGAAGAAGCTCTTCGTTTAGGCAGGGAGATTTGCGAGCGCGAGATCCGCCTGCATGATACATCACTTAAAAAGATGATCAAAAGTGGTCATATCCGTTTGCTTTTAAAAGAGTTACGGTGCAACTCTCTTGAGGATATGCTGGTCAAGGTGGGTACCGGTGGAATTACCGTGCAGTCCCTTGTTCGTGCTCTGGAACCGCCAGAACTGGCTCGTGAGAAAGAGGCCAAGGCTGCCGGTGCCATGCAGCCTGATGAGGTGGCAGCTGCTTTTCTCAGCCAGCATTCTTCGGGTGGCGAGGGGGCAAAAGAGGGTATTTCCATCGATGGTATTGAGGGCATGCTGGTGAAGGTAAGCCAGTGTTGCAGCCCTGTGCCGGGGGACGCTATTGTCGGGTTTATCACCCACGGCAGGGGTGTTTCCGTTCATAAAACGGATTGTCCCAACCTCCAGTCGACTGATCCTAACCGTTGGATCGATGTCACCTGGTCCGGCCTGGACAGTAAACATTACAGGGTCGGTCTCTATATCAGAGCCGAAAACCGGCGGGGTATTTTTGCCGAAATCAGTTCCGCAATCTCTGCTGATAACGCCAACCTGTCCGAAATATCAGCGCATACCACCCCGGAGGATATTGCAGATCTGCGCCTTGTGCTCGAGGTCGAAAATCTGGATCACCTGCAGCGTATTATGCAGCATCTCCGTCAGATGGAGCATGTTATCTCAGTCCGAAGGACCTGATGGACTTGTGGTATGGGGTTATGTGAAGTCTGCGGTAATGACATTCCCGCAGCAAGTTCAAGTTGCAGGTTTTGTGGCAGTCCGCAATCGGGTCATCAGGGTGTATCTTCCTCTCCCAAAAAAGACTTCCGCCGGAAAGTGGTCAATCTGGAAAGGGGTATGCCGGCGGCAGAAGACGCTATTCGTTTTCTGGAGGCGGCAATTTCCGAAGCCCGGGCCCAGAGGATATCCATACTCACCGTTATCCATGGTTATGGGTCAAGTGGCAAGGGTGGCAAGATTCGCAGGGAGTGCCACAGCATACTTGACTACAAGTGCAGCAAAGGAGAATTACAGGACTATTTGCCGGGTGAGGACTTTAGCAGGAGAAACGGTCCAACCAAATCGTTGTTAAGGAGGTATCCCCAACTGCTCTCTGACAGGAACCTGGACAGGGGAAACCGGGGGATAAGCTTGATTATCCTTTGAGGTATCGTTTTCATCATTACATTATTGTAATTTAAAGATATTCCATCATTGAACGGATGTTTTTTAGAGCCGGATGGGGTATAGATTGGGTTCTTGTTCAACGAGTACTGACTTGTTGTAGAATTGGATTAAAAAAATTTTCGAAGCAATTACATGCAAATATGTGTGCGCAACCTGCGCCGGAAAAGGAGTTGTTACATGAAACGTACTATTGTGCTGTTTGCAGCATGTCTGTTGGTTTCCCCAATAATGGTCCAGGCTGAAGAGAAAGCGAAGCAGCCCCTCGATACATTTGAGAAAAAACTGAGTTATGCCATGGGGGCCGATGTCGGAAAATACTTTCGCGGACTGGGTAAGGATATCGATTTTGAGACCCTTATATACGGTATTACCGACGGATACGCAGAGGCGGAACTGGCGTTGAATCAGGAAGAGATTGTAATGGTTCAACAGGAATTCGGTGCACGACTTCAGGCTCAGAAAGCCGCTGAGCTGGAGTCTATGAAAGAGAAGAACCTTGCATCAGGAAAAACCTTCCTTGAGGCAAACAAGAAGAAAGAAGGCGTTATGGTAACCGAGTCCGGTCTTCAGTATGAGTTCATCACCAAAGGTGAAGGACCTATGCCCAAGATCGATGATCAGGTAAAGGTCGATTACGTTGGTACACTGGTAGACGGTACTGAGTTCGATAGCTCCATTAAAAGAGGTGAACCGGTCGTCTTTGGTGTGAATCAGGTTATTCCGGGCTGGAGTGAAGCGCTGAAGCTGTTGCCGGTAGGTTCCAAGGCACGCCTTGTTATTCCTTCCAACCTTGCATATGGAGAGCAGGGTGTTATGCCAAAAATCGAGCCTAATTCAGTACTTGTTTTTGAAGTGACCCTGCATGCTATAGAAGGTGGGGAAGAGGTAGTCGAGCCGGAAGAAGCGACGGCTGCTCCGGAAGAGGCAAAGCCTGCTGAGACCGATAAAAAAGAATAACGTTTTATTAAAATAGCAAGAAAAGGGCCGGTCGCTGCAAGTGACCGGCTCTTTTTTTTTCAGGACACCATGTCTATAGGGCTGGTAAAGCGGGATCTGCAGGCTCGGTTACAGAGTGATAATTTCAAGTGGCTCGGCGCACCCGAGTATTCCGTTGGCTTTACTGATGTGGCCGATCTTTGTGTAATCTTTACCTAGCAGCCTGCAGCCGTAACTGTCTATGGCTACCGGGTCCCATGATACGGCGATCTTACCTATCGGCGGATCACATTGTGGCCCCCACAGGTGAGCCTGGGCCATGCCGATCGAGGCATCGAGCAGGCTGAAATCTGGAGTTCGGTATTGGTTGAGGTCGAAAACCGCATCCTGGATATTGGCGTGGAAGGATGATTTGCCCCAGTGACCCCCCTGCTGGTAATGTGCGGGGGGTGGGCAACCCATCATGTTTTTCATGGTCAGGGTGACGCTGGAAAGTGAGTGGGCCTTCAGCACCGGAACGGATAACAGGAAAACATCATCCAGTAGTTTGGGCAGGTACATCTGCGGCCATCTCGGGCAGTCGTTACGCTCCCGCATAATCCATTCTTCCTTATTGAGATCGATCAATTCTACATCGTTCCCCCTTGCCATTTCAATATAACCAAGCAGGTCGTAACAGTGGAATGTATCGTAGTCTGTAGATCCGGTTCCCTCACCGATAATAATCCGTTTATCTGGGAGTTTATTTTTTAAATACAGGATAACAGCTTCAACGATCTCAACCGGAGTGGTGATGGGAGGCTGCAATGCCTCGACAAGATTCGGCTTGATGAGGATAGTGGGCTGGTTGATATGGTGTTCCAGACCGGCATGACTGAACAGGTTAGCAACACCATCCAGGCGTGAATCGCATTTTGTTGTCCAGACAGTTCCTCTACATGCACACTCCGTGAACTTCACTTCTACATATCCTCTCTTCTCAGCAGGATAATACCGATTGTGGAAAAAATTATATGGATGGATACAGCTGCCGCAATTGGTGGCAGATACCCGGCAATGGCAAGAGATTGCATGGTTCCCCATGATCCCCAGGCAAAAAAAGCGAGACCACAACTGGTCGGGATAGCAACAGACAGATCCCGGCCCCAGCGTTTGTATGAAATAAGCAATATAGGCAAGCCAAGCAGAAGCAGGGGGATGCCAAGAAAAATGTACGATATCCGGCCCAGGAAATCAGACCAGGCCTGTCGCTTCAGGCTTGCGGTTTCCTTATTACCGATATCTCGAAACAGGCCGGTAAGAGAGAGTTCGGCTGTTTCGTTCTCGGGGATGAGAAAGTCTTCAGGGCTTTCTGGCAGGGGGAGCTGCCAGTACTCGTTATTACGCACGATGTACTCACCATTTTTTCTCTGTTTCTGGAGTTGGGCATGGTTCAGAATCCATTCCTGGTCGTCACTATCCCATTTCGCGAATTTTGCCGCTAGCAGGGCGTTGACTGTATAATCCTCATTCCACCTGGAATATGAAAAGTTGGTAAAGAGATATCTTTTAGGGTCGGGCCATTCAAAAGAGTAGAAGCCCTCACTACCCTTGTAATAATACCTGCCGCTTCTATAGATGCCCAGCGGTAGTTTTCCCTTAACCTGCTCGTACCAGATATTATTTGTTCGGGTCACGGTGGTAGGTAAAAGCCACTGGGCGGCAGCGGTCATCAGTAACGTCAGGATGATGCCGCCAACGAGAAATGGCCGGATTATGACCCTTAATGGCAATCCACCGGCTTTCAGAGCGGTCAGTTCGTTGGTATGGTTGAGTATACCAAGGCTGATGACACCCGAGAGGAGAATGAGCACCGGACCGAGCTGGTCAACGATGAACGGGATGTTCAATATAAAATATTCGAGTGCCAGACCAAACGATTTTCCTGCCCGTGAGAAATTGTCGAATTTTTCGATAAAATCAACAAGCAGGTAGATTGAAGCAAAGGCTACGTTGACGGTCAGGAAGTTTTTAATGAATTGTTTGAGCAGATATTTATCGAGAAGATTCACTTCATACCTCTAAACCCGTCTAAGACAGGCTAAAAACGTAAAACACGCTCGCCGAGATAAAATCCGGCTGCAACAACGGCGAGCCCGAGGATATTACTTAACAGGATGTATGAGAACCCGTGCAGTATATCTCCCATCTTAAAGAATTGCACACTTTCACGGGCATAGGTGGAGAAGGTGGTGAAGCCACCGAATACACCGGTAAAAAGGAAGAGCCTGAACTCGTGGGAGATATGTATTTTATCAAAACAACTCCAGCATATACCTATTAGCAGGCAGCCACCAAGATTGGCTGTCAGGGTGCCAAACGGAAAATCACTGCTTGTTAAGCGGGCGGCGGCAAGGGCTATCGCATAACGGCTGAGTGAGCCTATTGCACCGCCGAGAGCGACTGCAAATATATTTGCCAGGTGGAGTTGCATTTATTACCTGTTAGACTTCTCTCCGGAAGTACGACCATATCCCTTGTTTCGTGTTTGTTCTAGAATCAAATTGTCCACCTTAGGTACCATTATTTATGTTATTCCGTCAAGAAGAAGGGAAACAGTGGTCGGATTCCGCCCACTTGATTTTCGAATTGCCGGTGTGCTATATTGGAACTCTTGTTTATTGATGCAGGCCTATTCCGGAAGTTGTTGTTTTTTTTACGCCCGCCCGCATTGCACCGCTCTTGGCGTCATATTTCCCGGAATAGTGATAGAGCAGAATTTTACAGGAGGTGGCTGGCATATCGGTTGCCGGTGCGTGTTCTTTCCGTGCACTTCGCGGAGAACCACAAACCGGTGGATAACACGGGAGGGGGGGATTGGTGAAAACTTTTTTTGGTTCCCATCCGGAGACTGTAGATGCTCCGGGACTTCTGTTGTACCCCTGATGTCACTGTTACCATGAATGGCTAAAGACAGGAAGAAGATAAACGGAGTGCTGCGACAGGCAAAAACCGCATACAGGAATACTGCAAAAGACAGGCTCCAGGCATTCTGGGACATATTTGACAAAGAAGATGATGTGCTGGTTGTAATTAATGCCGATCCCGACGCCCTGGCGAGTGCCCTGGCGGTAAAAAGGTTACTAAGGTACAGAACCAGAAAAGTTGATATTGCCCACCCCAACGAGATCCACCGACTAAATAATGTAGCCATGGTTGAACGGCTGAAGATTCCACTTGAGCGGTTGGGTAATGTAAAAACAGGAGATTATACAAAGATAGTGATGGTTGATTCCCAACCGTCGCACCTTCCCTGTTTTGACAAGCTGCAGATCGATGCAATTATCGATCATCATCCCATAAGTGGAGAATGGGATGTACCGTTTGTCGATATCAGACCAGATTATGGGGCAGTATCGACCATGATGGTAGAGTATCTTCGGGCGGCAGGCATGAAACCATCAGTTGCACTTGCGACGGCCCTGTTTTACGCTATTAAGGTGGATACCCAGGATTTTGAGAAAAAATCGTTGGTGGCTGATGGTATTGCGTTCAGGTACCTGTTCGATATAGCTAACAGAAATCTGGTACGTAAATTTGAATTAACTGATTTACGTAAATCAGAACTCAAATATTTTAACATTGCTCTTCAGGAACTCAAATATTCCAAGAGACGTTATTACTCTCACATTGGCAGAGTCCGCAGTCCTGATGTGTTGGTGATTATAGCTGATTTCCTGAACCATGTTGGGGAGATCGACTGGGTGTTCGTGTCAGGAGTCCACAATGAAAAACTCGTTGTAATCTTTCGTTGTGACGGGTACCGTAAAAGTGCTGGGAAACTCGCAAACAGGACCTTCGGGTCACTTGGTTCCGCCGGTGGGCATAAGGAAGCGGCCCGGGCAGAAGTACCGCTCAAAAAACTGGAACTGGGCGACAGGGAGTTTACCTCCGACAGTCTGAAGCGGCTGATCATGCGACACATATAACCGGCTCAAAAACTATTCACGGGATGTGGGCACCATTTGGGGTGGTGCCGACACTCCTTAACTCATGTACTGTCCGAGATGACCAAAGGGAGTTCAGATGCCTAAATCCACAACCTTGGCAATGGTCCTTGCTGGTGGGCGGGTCGATGAGCTGGATGTGTTGACCTACGGAAGGCCGAAATCAGCGCTGCCATTCGGTGGCTTTGGCAGGGTGATTGACTTCCCCCTCAGCAACCTGATGAATTCAGGTATCGAGCAGGTTGCTATACTCAGCCAATACCGAAGCTATTCCCTCATTAACCATATAGGAACAGGTGCTGCATGGGATATGCTGGGACGTAACAGAGGTGTTTCCATCCTCCCCCCGTATATCGGGTCCGACCATAAGGACTGGTATCGTGGGTCAGCTGATGCGATTCATAAAAATCTCGATTTTATTCAGTATCATGACCCCGAGCATATCCTTATCCTGTCCGGTGACCATATCTACAGAATGGATTACCGGGAGATGTTGCAGTATCACAAGGAAAAGGATGCAGACCTGACCATGGGTTTTGTCAAAGTCGGTAAGCAGCGTGCTCATCGTTTTGGCGTCGGAGCGATTGATACCGAGGATGGCGCAACCGGCGGCCGGTTGACCCAATACTGGGAGAAACCGGATGATCCTCAATCCGACTGGGCATCACTCACGGTCCTCTGTTTTAAACCTGAAGTCCTTTACAATATGTTGGAGCAGAACCAGCAGGAGAGCTCCTTTGAATTTGGCAGAAATATTGTACCGGCCTTGATGGCAGGGGGATACCGACTCTACGGATACAAGTTTTACGGGTATTGGGGATATACCAAGACCGTTGATGAATACTGGCAGTCGAATATGGATTTGCTGGGAGAAAACCCGAAGATCGATCTGGAGGAGTGGGGATTTCGGACGAATCTCGATCATCGGAATATCCGTGATTTCCAGCCGACGATTATCGGTGATTACGGGGCGGTTGAAAACAGCCTGATTTACAACGGCTGTCATGTGGAAGGGAAGGTTCGCAATTCCATACTTTTTCCGGGCGTTAAGATAGGTAAAAACAGCAAGGTAGAAAATTCCGTACTGTTCTTTAATAACGAAGTCGGGCGCAATTGCCGTCTCAGCAAGGTAGTGGCCGATGTGAATAATAGTTATGGGGAGGGCGTGATAATTGGTGCGGAAACCGGGCGTCAGGCCGGTAAAGTCAGTGTCGTTGGCTGGAATAACCAGATACCGGGGCAAACTGTGATCGGTGAAGGGGCGACCATCTGGCCGGAGCTGAAATCGAGCAACTGGAAAAAGGTTGTCGAAACGGGGGAGGTGCTCAAATGAAAGAGACGAAAGATGCACTTGTACTCCTTCTTGCGGGAGGTGTTGGCAGCCGTCTTAATATTTTGGTGCAAAGTCGGGCAAAACCGGCTGTACCGTTTGGCGGAATCTACCGGATTATTGATTTCAGCCTCAGTAACGTCGCCAACTCAGGACTCAAAAAGGTCGGGGTGCTGACCCAGTATAAACCTCTCTCTTTGATGAGTCATCTAGGCTCAGGTGAGGCGTGGGACCTGACCGGCAGAACACGTGGAGTAAAAATCCTGCCTCCAAGGACGGGTTCGAAAGACAGCGACTGGTACAAGGGTACCGCCGATGCTATTCGCAGGAATATAGATTTTATCGAGTCAAACCCTTCTGGTGAGGTACTGATATTATCCGGTGACCATATCTACCACATGGATTTTGATGCGATGATTGAATATCATCGTTCAAAAAAAGCCGACGTCACTGTGGCTATGATGGTGGTTCCGAAAAGTCAGATACATCAGTTTGGCGCGGGGATAACCGATTCAGAAAACAGGATTATTGAGTGGGAGGAAAAACCGCCCGTCCCACGGACCAACCTGGCATCCATGGGAATCTATGTGTTTGACAGACAGTACCTGCTCGATTCTTTGGCGAGGGATAAGGATGAAGTCGATTTCGGAATGCATCTGCTCCCCCATGCCATTGAAAACGATAATGTCTTTGCCTATCCATTTTACGGATACTGGCGTGATGTGGGCACCATCCAGTCCTACTGGGAGGTGAATATGGATATTATCCGGGGCGATAACGGCTTTTCACCACAGGAGTGGGAGATCCGGACGAATATTGAGGCCGAGGAGAGAACTACAGATCGTCCTCCGGCCCGCTATGGGGCACGTGCCCGATTGCAATGTTCGCTTATTTCTGCCGGTTGTAATATTCAGGGCACAGTAGTGAACTCGGTGCTTTCACCGGGAGTGGTTATAGAAGAAGGGGCGGTGGTCAGAGACTCCATCCTGTTCCAGGATTGTATTGTTCGAAAAGGTGCCGAAGTCGATCTTGCTATACTGGATAAGTTTGTTGAGGTGGGTGCGAATGCAGTTGTCGGCTCTGGAGACGGTCATCTGGAGGCAAGCATGTCATTTCCCAAACATCTCTATACTGGTATTTCCCTGGTCGGGAAGCGGGTTAAAATCCCGCCGGGAAAAAGGATTGGCCGGAACTGTATTATTAATTCCCACACCTATGTGGAGGCATTTCCCGAGGAAGATATCGCCGACGGAGAGACCCTCTACCCCAATGGTGAGGTGAGTTAAGCAATTACAATACTACAACCTGTTGCGGATTTACTATGTCAGGGATCGTAATAAGTGGAACCGGGGTGTATAATCCGCCCCATGTCATTACCAATGAAGAGCTTGTTGAGTCGTTTAACGCTTATGTTGATCGATATAATAGCGACAATAATACAGCGATAGCATCAGGCAAGCTTGAGCCACTTGAATATTCAAGCTGTGAGTTCATCGAGAAAGCATCCGGAATAAAGCAGCGTTATGTGGTCATTAAGGAGGGTATCCTTGATATCGACAGGATGATGCCGGTTGTTCCTCGCCGTCCAGATGAGCAGCTTTCCCTTACTGCCGAAATGGCAATAGAGGCAGGTCTTGAGGCTTTGCAGCGTGCAGGCCGTAAACCTGAGGATATCGACCTGGTTATCTATGGTGCGTCCACATCTGAAAGACCCTGGCCTGCGGTTGGGGTGGAAATTCAAAAGGAGCTTGGTTGTGTCGGGTATGCTTACGATATGACGGTTGCCTGTTCAACCGGCACTTTTGCTATCTCAGCAGCCTATGATGCCATTGTCTCCGGGACCGCTACCTGTGCGCTGGTGGTCAATCCTGAGTATACATCCCCGCAGATCAATTACCGTGATCGTGACAGCCATTTTATTTTTGGTGATGTGGCTACAGCCTGTGTTGTGGAGAAAGAAGAAGCTGCTCGAGGAAAGAACCTGTTTCGAATTACCAGCAGAAAACTGCAGACCCATTTTTCCAATAATATCAGGACGAATTCCAGCTACCTGACAAAGGTTGAGCCAGCTGTGACATTCGAGCGATTTTTCGAACAGGATCAGTTTTTTATCCAACAGGGAAGGAAGGTGTTCAAAGAATTGCTGCCCTTGATATGCAAACTTGTCAGGGCGCAGATGGCAGAGCTGGACGTTGGGATAGACCAGATTCGCAGGATGTGGTTGCATCAGGCAAATATCAATATGAATATGTTTGTTGCCCGTGACCTGTTGGGTCGTCCACCTGAGTTCATGGATGCCCCTGTTATTCTCAGTGAGTATGCAAACACCGCCTCGGCTGGCTCCATTATAGCCTTTCATAAATACCATGACGATTTTATTCCTGGTGAGATGGGCATTCTGTGTTCTTTCGGTGCAGGCTATTCCATCGGGAGTTTGTTCCTGCAGAAGGTCTAGTGAAAAGGAAGCCTTTGACTCTTCTTCATCCTGAAAATTCCCTCCGGGAATCTTCGATTTCGCAAGAGCTTTACCGTGCTTAAGATGTGTAAAATTTGTGTTGAGTGCAAGGTAAGGAGAAGATGTTTCGAGACTATCACGTATGATCCGTAATGGAAGGTACCATTTTGGCTCCTGGTGATCCTTGGGTGTGTTTTTCAGAATATCCCTCCCCTGGCGAGTATGGAGCGTGATGATATATTTGACTGGCAGTACGCTAGGTTAGGCGAGATCAGCTGGGGCAGGATATAAAATGTGCTTGACTGGTATCAGTAAAGCCTTTATATTCGCAGGGTTCAAAAGAACAGATCATTTCAGAATTTCGCCCTCGTAGCTCAGGGGATAGAGCACAGGATTCCTAATCCTGGTGTCGCATGTTCGATTCATGCCGGGGGCACCATGAATACTGTAAGGACTAATAAGTGATTTCAGTTTGTTAGTCCTTTCTTGTTTCATTTTGATAATCATTTAGAGTTTCATTTTAATGGTTTCGTGTGGGACTTTGTGTGAGAAGTGTCACTAGTTAACTCGCTTCCCTTTTATAAATACACCAGTCATTTTGTTGCCAGACGTTTTTCTTCGATCAAGATCGAACAGGTTAGTAGCCTCTACTAATTTGGATAAAGATGGATAGCCGTATGTTCGCGAATCAAAATCTGGATGTTGCCTTTTTATCAACCCACCACAAAGACCTAAATCAGCCCATCCATCTTCATCAGCATATTCTTGGACAGCGTTTATGAGAATTCGTATAAGTCGAGTGTCGCCTCTCAGGCTTGAATCTCCATAAAAGGGTTCTGGTGAATTATTCTCAGATTCTGGCTTGGATTGTTGGTCGCTGGCTGGTTGAATTTCTTCTGAATCGATGTCTCGTAGAACTTCCGTAAAAATAAAGTTATCACATGCATTTCTAAAAGATGTTGGAGTCTTTTTTTCTCCTACACCGAAGACATATATTTCTGACTCTTTAAGTCTGGATGCCAATTTTGTAAAATCGCTGTCACTTGATACGATTGCAAATGTATCAAACTTTTTTGTGTATAGTAAATCCATTGCATCAATAATCATTGCAGCATCTGAAGAATTTTTGCCTTGTGTATATGAAAATTGTTGTACAGGGGATATTGCCAACTCGTTCAACGGTTGCTTCCAATTTCGCAAGTGGGTTGAACTCCAATCGCCATATGCTCTTTTAGCAATGATATGTCCATGTTTTTTCAACTCTAAAAGTACAGCTTCTAGTACGGAAAATTGAGCATTCTCAGCATCGATAAGAACTACAATTTTCTTGTCTGATTTAATCACAAAATCACCATTAGATAATTATTTCTATTCCTAATCCTGGTGTCGCATGTTCGATTCATGCCGGGGGCACCATAGACATTCCAAGGACTAATTAGTGATTTCAGATTGTTAGTCCTTTTTTGGTTGATTGACAATGACGGATTAAAATGACCCAATATTTTCATGCGTGTTGATTTGTGTGTGATTTTCACATCTATCACTAATTTACACTTTTCATATGGTCTGTGTATGCCTTGAGTACCGTCTCGGTGTCAGATTCTGTTTTATATCTATTTTTATCCAGATTAATTCCCGAGTCTAACAGTAATCCAACAGCGCTTGCTATCAACTCTAGAGCCTTGTCCTCATCGGTCAGTATATCCTTCAATTCATCACAATCTTTTTCGAGCCTCTTGCTGTTAAACGGAGCAATATCTTTCCCCATTGATAGTAGTCGTACCAACAACATAATTAGGAATCTTGCTTTTTTTAGAGATGAGTCAATGTCGCCACTTCTGAAAAACTGCTCCAGCCTGAAGTAACAAAGAGCGCTGACATAATACGGGACACAGAGATGGTCGCTAGCAAATATCTTTCCAGCAAAACGTTTAACAATGGTTCCATAATAAGCTGACACTAAATGAGGTGACTCCAAAAACATTGAGGCAAAACATTTAATCTGAATTGGTATAGAAATAATCTGAGTCTTCTTAATTCCAGCTATAGAGTTATATTGTTGTGACCTTCTTTCGTAATACAATTTGACTCTTGATGAATGTTCTGCCATGTAATGCAATTCTAATTTTTTCTGAAATGCATTAAGGGCTTCTAGTTGCTCAGTTTTGACTTCAGTTTGGCTATTTGTTGCAAGAGTAATTTTAGTTTTGACTTCGTCATTATCTGTAACGATAATCCTAATTGGTATGGAAACATTATCAATTTCTTGGAAATCCTGGCAAGCATGTAAAACATTGCTTGTTTGGCAGCCGTTCACAACCTGATAATCCCTGATGGTAAAACGGTTTGCTGCTGGTGTTATCGAGCCAGCAACTACTGTGACTCCATTGTTTAGAACACAGAAAAGGTCATATTCTTTGTTTTCAAGAGTTTCTTGAATTTTGTTATTTACGGCATTAGGACCTTGGAAATCTCTAATATTATCGTCGAATATATTGTAAATAGTTCTGTTTTCATCTTGTATCAATTTGAGGTATTCCGTGAATGGTAAAATTCCAAGGTAAGACTCTGATATTCCATTGATGTCTGGGAGTGTGATTTTGCTTTCGAATTTAATCGTTGATGATAATTTATTCTGCGTTTCTCGATATAGTCTTTGAACTTCTTGCGCTCCCAATGGTGTAAAAACAATAGAATCAAAAAGGCCTGATTGCTCAATTTCTTCGACTCCTGATTTAATGATAGCAGTTAGGTTCCTGTCTCCAACCCACTTCCCTGTGCAAGCATATAATATCTGACAATTCGGGAGCCTATTTACCATATGAGAAGACATGGAAATTAGTTTTTCCCATATTAGTTTGAATCTTTTTATGGTGGAATTTTGTTCTAACTGAGGGGTCTCTGATATAAAATCTTTAATACCATGAATGAACGTCCCGATATCCGATCCGTTAAAAGAAGATGATGTCTTTGACTGAATGAAAATAATATCAGCATCAAGGTGGCCAGATGTTTCGACGATATCCTCCAATTCATCCTCATCTGTTACTTGGCGGCCATTTACAATTAAGCACAACCCGTCAATACCACAATCATTACCACCACCAGAATGAATAGTATCTACTTCAAAGCTGCCCCTGTAATGTTTTGATACCACACAATAGTTTGTAAAATGTTCAAACTGTTTATCGGCACTCAGGTGTGCTATTTCGAAATCTTCAGAGAATGTCTTCAAAAGAGATGATGTTATTCTATCCATTGGTTCTATCCTTATAGGAGTGGTTATCAATAAGATTTGACGACGTATAGTTGGGACAAATTAATTATCTAATCACCCTAGCTTGTTGAAACTTGGCAATAGCCTCGATCTTGTTATTCCCTAGAGAATGAATGTATCCTTCTGTTGTTTTGCGGTTTTCGTGGCCTAGTAATTCTTGTATGTGAGAAATTGGTATTCCAAGAGACTCCATGAAACTTGCACCTGCGTGTCTAAAAGGATGAAATCGAAAATACTTTACACCTGCTTTCTCACAGAGTGACTTCATAAACTTCTTTCTATCTTTATATGGGCCTACAACAACTTTGCCTAAATTTCTTGAGAAAAACTTATGCCAGAATACCCATGGAACTGAAATATCACGCTTATCATACCTATGCCTAAGAACGCTGTACAGGTTCTCAGTCATAGGTATGATCCTGGGAGTCTTTGTGCCATGTTTCTTCTTTCTCGTGTACAAAGTAACGGTCTTGTTTTTGAAATCTATATCATCCCAAAGAAGATTGTTAATCTCTCTTGAGCGAGCGAACGTATCTCGAAGACACCACAGATAGTCTTTTTGATCGGGGGAGGCTATCTCAAAAACCTTGTCAATATCTGCCTCAGATGGAACGTAGATAGCTTTCTTTTCAACTCGTAAGGTATCAACTCTTGATGCAGGATTGTCAGTGACATATCCCTTTTTGATTCCCCAGTTGAATAGAGAACGTAGGTACCTAATGTCTTTATTTGCGGTTTGATTAGATATTTTCGCTCTTTCATCCCTCTGTTCAGTTATTAGTTCAATTGTTATTTCACCGCAAGTTAAACCTGACCATCTTTTTGCCCATCGTCTACCATGGTAAACCGTGTCCATGTAATGCTCATGTGAAAGATTTTTCACTTCATCCAGGCGAAGGTTAAGGAGTGTCAAGAAGTCCATGTCGGTTGAGATCGGCTTGCTCAACTCTGATCTTTTTTGCTGTTCCGCTTTGTTGGCTTCTCGCTTGGTTTGGAACCATGCTCTGGTGTACCTCTCTCCCTTCAGCATGAAATCGAACCGCCACCCCTTTTTCTCCACAAAATAAACGCTCATATAATTTCTCCTGAGGGGGGAAGAACATTCTTCCCCCAATCTTGATACCGCCTAGCTTTTTATGGTTCTTGCTTACCCAGGACAGACTTTGATTAAAAATTTTTGCAATGTCTGCTGCCTTGAGTAGTTCCAAATCAGGCATATGGTTCTCCTTCGGTGGTTTCAAAACCATATGGAGTGGGGTAAACACCATACTCAGGGTGATCGGGTTTAAGGGTGTGGAGTGCAGAAACAGATTCAAATACTTCGCGCTTCTTTTTATCTACCTTTTTAATGAAACCTGGTTCGTCATAGCGATACAGGTTAATAAGATCTTCTTCAATTACGTACTTTGAAATGTCTACAATATGATCAAGGTCCTCTGAGTTTACGCCATAGAAGGCTGCAATACTCATTGCGATTCCTGCATACTGCTTTCGTAATGCGCTAAGGTCTTTTTTAGGTCTAGGTTTTTGTTGTGTAATATGCTTATCGCCAACCCATCGTACCGAATTGACTATATTCCAAAATTCAGAATTTTTTGATCTGGTGTGATGATTATTTGAATACTTTACAGGCTTTGAACAGTGGCGGGCTCTATCAGTAGTGCAAAAGTGCCAGATTGAATTCAGGCTAGAGTTTAGGTCGTTTAGTGTATCAACACTACTGGCTAACTCATCTTCCTGTTTGAGGGTTTTTAGAAGTTTCCGATGTAGCTTAAATTCAATACGGGTTACTGGTTTTTGGGAAAAGTGAGAAACTTCCCAGAATTCAGTGAAAGTTTCTTGTTTATTGCCAGAACGAGAAATCTCAAAAACTTTATCGTAAATTGTGAGAGAGCAAGAATCACGCCCAAAAGTAATGCCAGTAAGATTACGATTCTCTTTATAAACATCAAACTTTCTAGCACGTTTAATCCAAAAATCCTCATCATGAACATTAATGTCACCAATATATAGTCCTACAATATCAAGAGCTAGGTGGACTTCGGAAATAATTTCTTTTTCTACTTTGCCTCCGAGTAAATGAAGCCACTTAATAAAACGATCGTAAATTATGTTGTAACCTGGGGCCCAGCATGATTCCGAACCGATCTCTAATCGAACATTAGGTACATCCCCTTCAGCAGAACGGTTATTGATAAATAGCCGGAGGTCACCACTTAAGAGGCGGTAACTGTACAATTTGATGCCTATACGTTGGACGTTCCAATCAAAACCACCCGGGCAGTGGTAAGGATATTCATGGTCATTATCAGTTTTTTGGAGGGACTCTTTGATACTAGCAATTTCATCAAGGAAGGTGTCATCTTGCCAAGAAACCCAAAAGGATACTTTCAGAGTATCAAGGTTATTGGCTAGAGTATAGGGGCATAAGATTCGGGCTTGCCCCTTTGTAGATTGCTGATTCTTGACTTTAACCGAGTTGTTGTCTACATTCATATTAACTCCTTTAACGATATGGGGTTCTAGCCTTCTTTCTGATCCGCTTCCGCCAAGATACAGGTCAGTTGGGAGGCTTTTTCGTTTTCTATTCTTTGACTTTCAACACATCATTGGTTTTTGATTTCAGGGTCCTGATTCGTTTAGACCAGGCTCCCATGTTCTCTTTTAAATTCCTAATCAAAAGAGAGAACTGAAATAAACCTACCATCTCACACTCTTCAAGTGTTTCAACTCCAACTTCTATTAAGTTGGCCATCAAGCGCTGACGAGGCATATCAGCTGTTTTGGCTAATTGGTCAAGTCGTTCTAAAACATCAACTGGACAATCAAAGGATACTTTTCTAGTTTCTTTTGCTTTCATAAACTCTCCATGAATACATAGTATTCTTATGTGTGTTAAAATCTTTTACAGAATACTCTGGATGGTGTCAAGTGGAAAATCCTTGCTCCTACCTTGCGAATTGTTTCTGTACTCTTACGAGAGTTCATTTGCGCTTCGGTGAGGGTACTAATCAATGTATAAAAAACAGCCTTTATACATTGATTAGTACCCGAGTATGTTGCTTGGGTTGAGGTCATTCTTTGTTTTTTGGTGTTGCGTTCGTTTGCTCTCTCTGGAGAGCGGCCTCACTTAAAAGTGGTTAGGTGTTGATTGAAAGCGTTCTACACCGAGGTTTTGGTTACCGAAGTTGAATGCTTCTTCCATTGTTGTAAAGGGGCCGTGTACTGTGATCTCGTCGCAGCTACCTTCTGTTAACACCCAGTCGTTTAAGTTGAAGCTGCTATTGCCGGTTTCTAATAATTCGTATAAGACGGATTCGGTAACTTGACGGACCATACACGTTACAGTGTTGGTTTTCTGTTGGAAGCCAAAGAAAACGTTTTCGAATAGTTGGTCGATATCAGGGGACACTGTGTTTTTTTTGGCGTGTATTTTTTGCTTAATGTTTCTTTGTATTTTCCTTTTATTACTCATAGGATACCTTTAATGTTTAATTAAAAATTAGGTAGATGACTATAGTCGGCAAAAGTGACGTTAGGTGGTCGACAACGTACTATTAAGAGGTGTAATGAGTGTGGGAAACTGTGTGTGAAAAAGGTCAGACCGAGATGGAATGACGAGAGTTTTGCCAAAAAAGAATATAATGTATTCTTGAATATGATATGTGAATACAGTATGTTAAGAGTTTTAATGTTGTGAGGGTGCTGATTCCTAATCCTGGTGTCGCATGTTCGATTCATGCCGGGGGCACCATAAATAAAGGGTTTTTCAAAATGTAGTAGTCGTCGACGTTGACTACTACATTTCGAAAGGCCTTTTTTTTTGTTTACATCTAGCTGTGCAACCTTGCTTCCTGGTAGCCTCTATGGCCTCACCGGTCTCCTTGAGGACATTGGAGAATTCCTCCATTAGTTCGGAATCGGGCTGCTTACCGGTTGGGGGCAGGGGAACGAAGGCACCACCACAGAGATTGGCGATGTATTGGGCGATAGGATAGGCACGCTCTGATGAACCATCGTCTTCAGCAATCATGCTGATGGATGGTACGCAGACGGGCCAATGGGCCGAACTTGCCGGTGGCGTATTCATCCTCGGTTTCGGGGGACCGACACCAGCTTCGAACCAGTTGCGGAGATACGGATAAACGCCGAGCTGCTTCAACGGCATCACCGCGTTTGAGCACCATGTCCATCACTTCGTAGTCGCTAGGGCGTTTCGATTCACGTGGTATCACTACTTCTCCTTGTAAGGAAAAAACGGTGATAATTGCCACTGTGTGGTGGTAATACCTTTAATTTGTTTGCAAAAACGTCCGACCTCTGTTGTAATGCGTTTTGTAGCTCCCCAGCTATAACGCCCGCATCACGCTCAGAGGACGGGATTTCTTTTTTCTTCCTATCTTCAGGCCGCGTCGGGCCATATTTCGTTTTCAGGCTTTTCAATCAGGGAGGCGATAAACTCACGGATGTTCCGGTTTTGTGAAGTGCCCTTAATTACACGGTAAAATGTCGCCAAAAGATGTTGCAGAAAGATTACAGGTGAACAAATCACAAATAACAAGGTGGCGGAATGAAGACCTCATGCCACGTGATGGAACAGTGAACAAGATTTGTGAACAGTTCGGCTGTTCCTTTAACTGGCTGAAATATGGTGAAGGAGAAATGTTTCAGTCTACAGAGGGCGAAGGAATCTCTTCCGAGATCGATCCGGAAACCTTCGGCGACATCCAAAAGTGGCTTAACGACCAGGAAAAAGAAAAACCGGGCTTTAACAATTGGTTCAAAATTGAATTTCGGAATCGCTTTCCGGAGTTTGATAAGTGGGAAAAGAAGAAAGAAGAGTAAGGGAGAGATATTTATCGATTAGGGCGGATTCAGGGCTTGATGTTTCGATTATATCGTAGAGATAAAAGGTGGTCTAAAAGATAGGAAAACGTTTTGTCCGTTCGTCCCCACCCCAAAAAAGGCGAAGGTTGGTGGATTATCGATTACTACCCTGACGGTCGGAAGGGTAAAAGGGTACGTTTCCCCCTTAAAGGAACGAAGGGTGAAGCTCTAGCTATGGAGCAGGATCTCCGCAGATCTCCCGGCCAGGTTAAGAACGAAACCTCTCCATTAATAAAAGATCTCATATCTCCCTGGTTAGAATATTACAAAAACGAGGTCGCACCCTCCACATACGCCGATGCAAGAAACTCCCTCGCGCATTGGCTCCCCATTTTCGGCTATTACAAACCAGCCAATATCACGCAGAAATCTATAAACGATTATAAGGCAGTAAGACTTGAGCATATATACAATGAAAAAGCTGTAGAAAGGGGAGAAGAACCGAGATACATAAAAAAGCGAACCATCAACAAAGAGCTCAGCTACCTTTCTTCATGCCTGAAATGGGCAGTTCAAAATGGTTACTCCAACGAGCTTCTTTTCCAGATCAGAGGCTTTCCAACCAAACAGATAAGGACGCAAAAACCAATCGTCTTGGCAGCCAGACAGATGGCCAAAATGTATGAGGTCATCGAACCAGAGTATAAGTTACTCTTCCTCCTCATGGCCGATATGGGCCTTCGCCGTGAAGAAGCGTTGAAAGCTACTGCTGAAGATGTGGACGAGTTTCACGAAACTCTCTCTGTTTTCGGCAAAGGCAATAAAGAACGAATCCTACCCTGGACGACTGATCGTTTTGCAGAGGAGCTAAAGAAGACACTCGATAAGCGACAGTCTGGTTATCTTTCAATAAATCAGAGAACGGGAAAGAGACTCGTACAGATTCGGAAAGTTTTCTACCGGGCCGGAAGAAATGCAGGATTAAATCGAGATGTGAATCCTCACTTGTTACGGCATAGCTGTTTGACAGACCTTGCGAGAAAGGGGATGTCACCTCATGCATTGCAGCAGTTTGCGGGGCATAGCTCTATCGAGACTACAAATAAAATCTATGTACATATTCGTAGTGATTATGTGGGTGAAGAGGTGAGGCGTTTGAGGAGGCAGAGATGATGCATGTCAGCCTTTTGTGCATTTTCATTATTGTATTTTGAAGGTTACTTTAGTTCCGCATCGTATGAAAAAAAACATCACCAGCCTAGTACGCAGGTTTGCCGGAAGCCTCAACAACATCGCGGCTTTGCTAGAAAGTAAAGACCGCTACGCCGATACGCAATCGAAGTTCGTGGATCTCGCGCCAACTGATGAGGCCGACAAGGATGACGTGTATTCCGAAGCGATTCTGTTTGCGACGAACAATGCGAAGGTCTCCAATATTGCCCTAACCGGCCCCTATGGGTCGGGCAAGAGCAGCATCATCCAGTCCTTTTTGAAGAAGTATCGGCAGACTGCGCTTCATATCTCTCTCGCTGCGTTCGTTCCCGAGGCGGATAAAGGTGACGCGGAAGTGAGCCGTCAAGAGATTGAGAGAAGTATCCTGCAGCAGATGCTTTATGGTGCTGACGCAAATAAACTTCCATTGTCGCGGTTCAAAAGAATTCAGTCTCCTGGTATTTGGTCGATCTTTAAATCTCTTTACATAATGCTTGGAATTCTCGCTTTGTGGTACGTGTTTCATCAGCGAGAAGACATCATCAGCGGCACTTTTTTCGTTCCGCTCTCGCTCAGCAATTGGCTCAACCTCGGAATTGTCGTGCTAGCGGTAACATTCCTGTGGGTGACTCTGCATCACTTTTATGTCGCGAGTTTCGGTCTGTCACTCAAGAGCATCTCGTTAAAGGACGTTGAGATTAAGCCTGCACATGATGATCAGGCGTCCATATTGAACCGTCACTTAGACGAAATAGTCTACTTCTTCCAATCAACCGCTTACGATCTTGTAATCATTGAGGATCTAGATCGATTTAACAATACCGAGATTTTCGTCACACTGCGCGAAATTAATAGCCTCGTGAATGAGAACGCAGGTGTGAAACGCACCATCAGATTCCTCTACGCCCTTCGCGACGACATGTTTGTCAACACCGATCGAACCAAGTTCTTCGAATTTATCATTCCCGTCATACCAATCATCAACACATCGAATTCGATCGACATGGTATTGGAGCAGGGAAGAAGACTTGAGCTTGATGGACGCCTTGATCGGCAGTTTCTGAGAGAAGTCTCACGATACCTGAATGACTTGAGGTTGATTCAGAACATCTTTAATGAATACGCCATTTATGTGGCTAATTTGGAAACTGATGGAGAGAAACTGCTCGACGCTAACAAGCTCCTTGCGATCCTGATCTATAAAAACTTTTATCCAAGGGACTTTGAGCGCCTGCACCGCGGCGCGGGTACCCTCGCCGAAATATTGAACCGCCAAGACGAGCTCATTGTGCTTGGTGAGGACACTTATAGGACCGAGATCGTGGAGCTCGAAAAGTGGCTTGAAGTCGCCGAGCGACAGACGCCTTCAAACCTGAGAGAGTTGCGGCAAATCTACGCTATGGCTCTGATTGAGTTGTTTCCAGCGGATGCCCGCAGTGTCAGTCTTGATAATCGAACATGGATCGCGCTTCCTCAGCTGGTCGCGTACGATGCGTTTGATCAACTGATTGTGGCTCCACGGCTATTCTTGCGTAACATCCATAATCAACAACATCAGGTCGATGTTTCTAAATTGCAAAACGAGGTGGATTCTCAGAAATCCTACCAGCAACGCAAAGAGGAGATCGAAAGCAAGGCGGCCGATAATAAGAGTAAGAGATTGCGCAGAATAAGTGAACTTAGATCAAAGATTGCAACGTTGCGTACGACTAAGCTCAATGAGCTGTTACGTTTAAACGCCGACCTTGTGCAGGATCATTTCGAAAACTTCGGGCAAAACGGAGAGCTTGCTCGTTTTCTGATCCTGGAAGGCTATCTCGACGATACCTACTACCAATACACTTCACTCTTTCACTCAGGTCGTTTGTCGCCCAATGACAACAAGTTTCTGATTCAGATACGGGCATTCGTCACGCCTCAGCCAGGTTTTCCGATCGATAATCCGAAAGAGGTCATCGCAGCGATGCGAGATGAAGACTTCCTGCAAAGCTATGTCTTGAATGTTAAGCTTGTTGATAGTCTCCTGAATGACCGGAGCCGTTATCTCGACCAAACGCAGAAGCTTTTCGAGTTTCTCTCGTCCGAATTCGAGAGTTGCGAGGACTTTTTCGATGCCTATTACACCAGTGGCCGCGATGTTGTAGGACTTCTTTCGGGACTAGCCAAAGCTTGGAAAGGTCTAGTCCCAACTGTCATTGCTAGCCCTAACAATCTCTCCCACATCACCCAGCTGGTCTCGAACCTACCGGAAACCTCGCTTAAAACGCTCGCAAGGGATTTTGACGAGTTATCGGAATTTATTTCGACGAACCTTCCAGAGATTCTGGTGAATTCACCCGAACTAGAACCAGGACGTCTTGCATGTCTCAACTTTGAGATCAAAGACCTAGCTGCAATCAAAGAACATTCTGAAATTGTACACGCCATGTTCGAGGAGGGGCTTTTCGAACTCACGATCCCGAACCTGGAGTACGTCTACCAAGCAATTTTGGGAGAGAGCGATCTTGAGCCACTACGTGAGAGGAACTTCACGACCATACTTTCGACGAACAACACAACCTTGATTAAGCGCGTCGAACGCGATTTCAACAGCTACTTACATGACATCCTTTTAGAGCTTCAAGGGAATTCAAAAGAGGATATCCCCGCTATTCTTGCTGTAGTTCACCACGATACGCTTGATCAAGAAGATCTTCGAGAGTTTCTTGGACGGCAGACGACCCTGCTTCCAACCCTAGAGGATGTGCCTGAGAGGTTGCACTCGATGCTGTTCCAGTTAGGTAAAATCGAACCTACTTGGATGAACTGTCATTATTTTATTGAAGGTGAAGGGTTCGAGGAGGAGAGCCTAGTTAGCTATCTTGATAGAGATGTTGTCCGTGCGGCTATTTTGAAATATCCCATACCAAGCGACTCGGATTCACTGAGGCTGCGTCAGTTCCTCATCAATGCAGGCTCGCTGTCTGATGTTAGCTATAAAGAATATGCACATGCTTTTCCTAGTACTTTCAAAAACTTTCCTGTAGGGCTTGAGTCAGACAAGCTTCGAATCCTAATAAGTGAGGAAAAAATCACATTTACTACGGAGAATTTAGGCGCGCTCACTGACAACAGGGATTTGCAGGTACTATTTGTCGTGGCTAACATCAAAAGATATCTGGCGGACCCTGATAGCTTTGGGCTGGACGACGATTTTTTGGAAGATCTTCTTCGATCTGAAATTAATTATGCATCCAAGCTCGGGATAGTTGAATTGATGGACCTAGAAGCGCTTGTGGACATTCCCGAACGATCAGCACTCATCGGCTCGATTCTTGTAAACAGCGACGCAATTATATCCTCTCTCAATGGGACTATAGCGCAATCCCTGATTACGCATTCGACGCCCATAGCGACGCAAATATCACTCTTTAATAAATATAACTCGAGTTTGACGGATGATGAAGTGCGTCATGTCTTGGCCAATCTACCGAAACCATTTTCTGAAATAAAAACTGGGTACAACACGCCGAGACTAAAAAACACTCCAGAGAATCAAGATTTAGTCAGATGGCTTAATTCAAGAAACATTATTTCGTCATGGAGTGAGAATAGTTTATTCACTGACGAGATAAGAGTGAATCTCTACAGGCGCGCATAAGGGGAAATTCGGGATAGACCACGATTACGGATCTCCACAACAAGATAATTCACCGGATAAACCGGTGATCATCATGTTAGCTTCTCGGAGTAGAAATTGAAACTATGAATGACGATTACCAGAACCCCCTACTGGGAAAAACCTATATAAGTCCATCGCTCAAAGCTTTTGGTGCCAAGGAGCGTAGGGTTCGTATCGCGTCTAAAATTCTATCCTCTGAAGATGGTTATGAATATGCAATGGAACGTGACGAGGTAGTTCTAAGAAAGAAGCCAGACGCAAAAACATATATAACAGCGAAGTTCTTAGAAGATACTAGGCAAACTTTCGTCTTAACTGTCCAAAAAATTGTATCAGAAACAGGACAGCCTTATGGATCTGGATTTTCATTTGTAGGTGAAGAAATAGGTCGGTTCTGTGAATTTCTAGCAAATATACAATCTGTCGAGTTCAAGAATAGAGCCAAAGTTAATATTACTGATGAAGAGCTTCGAAAAATAGCTTTAACCACTCATCAAGCAAAAACCTTCCTTACTGAAAACCAGGAGTTGTTTGCTGAGACACTAAAATCCGAGGAAACTACAGAAGACCTGGTTGCGGTGGGATTTCGAAAGAAACAGTTAAGTGTTTATAGCAATCTTCTGCATGATCAAAGCTACTTCGACGATTTAAAGACTAGAAAGAAATGTTCTAATGAAGCTCTATGGCAACAGTACTTTGAAAAGAACCCTTGGGTATTTGGTTATGGACTAGGTTACATATTTTTATCCAGTCTCGATGATAGGAAGCTAGAACAAGTAGTCCAAGGGCATAGCGTAGATTCGCATGGTAAGCGTGTTGATGCGCTTATGAAAACAAAAGGCATTATTTCAAATCTATGTTTTGTTGAAATTAAGACCCACTTAACTGCTTTGCTAGAGGTAAAGCCTTATCGGTCAGGCTGCTGGGCGCCTTCAAAAGAATTGGCTGGTGCTATCGCACAAGTCCAAGGTACTGTTGCGACAGCTGTAGAAAATCTATCTGGCAGAATCATCCCTAGTGATAGTGAAGGCAACCCAACTGGTGAAGAAATATATAATTACCAACCTAAATCCTATTTGGTCATAGGCAGTATGGGTGAATTTTTATCGGAGCAAGGCGTGAACAGAGACAAACTAAGGTCCTTCGAGTTGCTTCGTAAAAACACCAGTAACCCTGAAATTATTACATTTGATGAACTTTATGAGCGTGCAAAATTCATTGTCCAGCAAAACCAAAGCTAGCAAACCGCTGCTGTCTGACAATTTTTCCGCTGCGCTCAAAAATTGCCGCAGAGCGCGGCGTTGGATTTTATAAAAAATGCTAATTGCCTACTTTGATGAAGTAAAACCTAGCCTACCAGATCAACCATATTACTGGTTAGGAGGGCTAGTTATTGACGACGAAATAATCCCTGACATTGAAAAAGAAATAAATGCTCTGGCTGTTAAGTGCTTCGGTGCCAATTCTGGTATTTCAAAACAAACAGAATTCCATGCAACAGATATTGCAAGTGGGAAGAAGAATTTTAAAAAATTAACGAACCCATCAAAACGTTTTGATATAATAAAAGAATTAGTAAAAATCTATGACAAACCTGATAAAGTTTACCGTGTAACAGTTCGTCTTGATGTTTCAAAGCTATATTCAGGAACTAATGAAGAGGAAATGGCGTTGATGTATTAATCCGAACGTTAATCAGTAGACACAATCGTATACTTTGTCCACGGATGCTGAAAGAATGATTTTACTGTCTCTGGTCTGCGTTGGAGCGAGCGCATGACCTTCATGACTCTTTTATACAGATCCCATGCATTGGTGGTGGTTTGACGACCAATTTTATGGTTCTTAAGATAATTCCAAACGTGCTCATCAGGATTCAACTCTGGTGCGTAGGGTGGCAGAAAGAAGATTTTCAACTTCCCATTGGTGCTCTCTACAAATTTACGAACCTCATTCGAACGATGAACAGAGCTGTTGTCGAGAATCAGAAAAACCGGCCTTTTCACCCCGATAATAAGGCGCTTCAGGAATTCAATAAAAACGGAAGAATTTACACTGTCTTCCGTGGCCATAAACTTCATTGCACCACGAGGGTTGATTGCAGAGATCAAATTAACTTTATGCCTAGATCCTGTGGTTTTAACCACAGGCGTTTTCCCCTTTGGGGCCCAAGTCGTACCGGAATGGTAATCAGAACGGACTGTCGACTCATCACCAAAGAATATTTCAGCCTTCTCCTTCTTTGCAAGCTTCTTGATTTCCTTAAAGTCTTCCGCCATCCATTTCAGAACAAGGTATTCATCCTGCTGATACGACTTTCTTTGTGGCCGTTGGGGGCTCAGCCCAAGTTTTCTCAACAAACGACCTACAGAAACCTCACTCATGCTGACTCGAAATCTTCGTTTTATGAGTTCCTGCACCATGCCACGTGTCCAAAGCGCAAATTCAAATTTGAGTTGGCGAGGATCTACCCCAACAATAATTCGATACAGTTTTTGAAGCTGCTTTCCGTTAAGTTTTGGCTGTTTTCCAGGGGCTTTCTTACTGCGAAGAGCATCAAGACCACCTTCTCGATATTTCGCAAGCCATTCATAGATAACGGTTCTAGTAAATCCAAGGGCCTTTATAACTACTTCAGGGCTCTCTCCTGCCTCTACACGCTTTACAGCCCTTATTCTTATAGCTTCAAGGGCTTCTCGGTTAATTTTCCTTCCATCTTCAATATTCATGGATGGAGTATAACACATGTCTACTGATTAATGAACGGATTAATACTTTGTTGAAAAAGTAAATAGTTTAGCCAAGTCAAAAAGTAGCCGGGTAATGCTAATTGGTGATTTTGAAAAAGAAAAAATAGTAAATAGGGCTGTTAAAAATTTAGCGAAATACAAAACAGATGGAACCCCTTACGCCTATGGTCAAGACATAGAAAATATTGTTGATTCGGTGCATTATGCACATTCCCATAATAGCAGGTTACTTCAACTTGCCGATACTTACATGTGGAGTCAACAATTGCTTCATCGCGTAGGGGCACAATCTGCCCTAAGAGAAGATTTAAGAAAATATATCCATGACAGTAGTGATACAAATTGGGAGCACAAGTATAAATACTGGCCAAAATAAAATAATATCTACCCTGCCGTTTAAGTCCGCTCCATTTCATTCCGCTCGGACTCGCTGAGGCTGGCTGATCAACTCAACGTTACGAGGCACATAAAATCGATACATGGAATATCCTTTTCAAATAATAATACTAGTTATAGGTGTAATTGTTGGTTTCTTTTTAAAGAGTTATCTGCCTTCTTATTTTAAGAAAAAAGCAGAAAATCTGGCAACGAAGGAAGATATTGAGCACATTACAGAACTTGTTGAAAACATAAAATCTCAATCTGAAGTTACCACAAAAGCCTACATCAATTATACAAACCTTAAACAGCGCGTACTAATTGAATATTATGATGTGGTCACTAGATTTAATTATCAATTCTTAGCTGTGAATTTTGGAGATTTTCCGTTCGATAAAGGGGAATCACTCTACCAATATCAGAAAGATTTTTATAAAACAGTAACAGATATTTTATTAGCCTATCAACGATTAGTCATCTATTTAGAACCTGATGATAAATTGCTTTCTCTTTCTGAGCAAATTGTGAAAATAACCTTAGATGCAAACAAGGTCTTGAAAACTAATTTTTATACAATAAGAGAAAAATTTGTTGCAGAGCAGATATCTTGGACATTTCAAGATGCTGATAAAACAAATTACAATCTAGCTGTTCAAGCAGCAAATGAAGCTAATAAAATGTTTTGGAGGAAAATGAACCCTATAAATGAACAATATACTGAAAAATACCGTGAATTTTTGACTAAATTGAATATTTACTTACGTAATAGTGGGACAGATGATTAATTTATCAAAAAAACAAATGGTTGTCTAGCCAGGCGCAAAACTCTAACAGCAAAACATCGGCAGAACTAAAAGTTTCATTTTTCGGATAAAATTCGTCAGTTATACAAATTACGTTATTCGCAGTTTTGCTGCAGGTCAGCTAAACGTTCTAAGTATGGAAAAAGTACTAATTTACACATTATTATGCCTTCCTGAGATTTTATTAACTATTGGAATTTATACATTTATTAGGAGAATATTTTTCATTAGAAACTCAATAAAAACCTTAGGCGAAATTTCAGGAGTTCAGGAACATAAAATTTCTAGCACAAGGGGCACACAAAGGACTGTCTATTATTCTGACGTTCATTTTAATGACGAATCAGGTGGTCGGCATAAGTGCATAGTCGGTTTTGCCAATCGTTTCTTATCCCGTAGAGTTGGAGATAAGGTGCCAATTGTTTACGACAAAAATAAACCCCAAAGATCTTTTTTGAACTACAGGTTCATGGTATGGATAACTCCAGTATCTATTCTAGTCGTCGGAATTTTGTCGCTGTATCTGAAATATAAATGAATTAGATAGCCAGGCGCCTAACAGTGTTCGCTACGCTTTCTCGGCCACGCCGAAGGTCGCTGTTTAACATTACGTTTGCGCCGAACTCAGGTGCATAAAATGATGAAGCCAGTCCGAAGAATGTCCATTTGCGAGACTACATAGGTGTTTGAGATTCACATGTAAGGGCCTAAATACAGATATGTAAATAAATGAAATCTCAATTCCTAATTCTGGCAATATGCTCTGTAAGAGTATGAATGAAAGGAGAGTTGTGATCATTAACAGTGTACGCTGACCAACGTCCGTCTTAATATGCATGTTATCCTGTTAACTCGATATCCTGTATAGTAGTCATGATATAGAGCAGAAAATAGGATAACTCATTGATTTTACGTTGTCAGTAATTTTCAAATATCCGGAGATATAAGGAAACCGGAAAATAACTTGTTATCGATTAAAAGAAAATGGCTCAATGGAGAATCAAATATAGAAATGAGTTTCCCGAAGTCTTTAAGATGCTTCAAAATGATTTTGGAGACGCTTCCCAAGGGTCAGCATTTATTGCCCTGAAAGAAGCATATCTTAAAAATGTAAAAGAAAGGAATTCAGAATTTGTAAAAAGAGCAATACAGTTTGTAGATTGGGTTTTGGTTTCTGGTAGAGATGATATGGTCGCTAAATGTAATGCCTGTTTTGTAGAACATGCTTTAGAAAAACTAAACGAGGAAGATTTAGATTTCGTAAAACCATTCTTTACCTCAAAACTTAAGAAACAATTGTTAAATTTCGGCTTTCCAGAAAACAAAATACAATAATTTCGATAACAAAACGTTTCTACGGACCCCGCAAACAGCGCGGGTCCGCAGAACTTAACGTTATACAAATGGAAGAAAAAATTTCAAAAATTGCTACTTCAATTGTAGGCGGCTCTTTTTTTATTTCAGCATTCTTTCTATTCTTAATTTTTGGTTCAGGGGCATTGGCTAATGAGGGAATAGGTCTATTATTTAACCCTTTTGTCGTAAAAATATTAATAATTGTTGTTCTGTATGCGACCTCAATCTATTTTTTAGCAACATTACCAAATAAAAGCAGAAAACGTCGGTTATTTTCTTGGTGCTATTCAATAGTATTTCACTCCGTATTTTTACTATATCTTTGGCTAATGAGCGGTAAAGAGAATGGAGTACTTGTTATCGGAATGGCTGAGTGTTTAGTACTGCTTTTTAGTATTATCGGGCTATTAGCACTTTATCTTAAAAAGGAAAAATATTAAATGTATAACCAGGCGCTTAACACCACTTCGCTCCGCTTCGTTCGGACTCGCTGAAGCTCGCGTGTGCCACGAAGGAAGGAAATTACCACCTTCCGTAACTTTATGAAAGATGAAGGAGGGCCCTTCGGTCTCAAGTTGCAGGATCAGGGATCAAATCACCTACTGCTGCTGTGGTAAAGAGCCATGGTAGTGAGCGAGTAGGAAAAGGCTGCTGTTGTGGCAGTCAGATGTGCAACAGGAAGATGAACGCAAGTGAACCATCGATGAGGTGTCGAAATCAGCGTAGACAGACGTCATCAAAACCAGTGCTTCGCGAGCTGACCTGGGATGAGTGCGGGGGAAACCTGTTTACTGCCCGCATGGTGACCGGCATAGAGATGGCATGATTCTGTTGCAGGCTTTTATGAGGAACGTGGGAACCTGTCGTTCAGATGGTAAGGTGAAGCTCGATCAGCGGACCTGTTAGAGCTTCGCCGATGCTGGGCACAGGGGCAGATCAGCCTGTAGTAGAGATGAAGCCGCTGTAATGGCGGTGGATCGAAGGGGCTGAACTGTTCAACTGAAGATCTACGTCAACCAGTAATGGGAAGAGCGTATGTCAACGGTAAAACCATTTAGTATCCCGAAATCACTTGTCTGGGAAGCGTATCAACGCGTCCGCTCTGGTGGTAAAAGTGCTGGCGTAGATGGTCAGACTCTTGAGGACTTTGAGGAGGATCTGCGGGGGAATCTCTATAGGTTGTGGAATAGAATGTCATCAGGCAGCTATTTTCCACCGCCTGTGAAACGAGTAGAAATCCCAAAGAACTCTGGTGGTACGCGTCCTCTTGGCATTCCGACCTTCACAGATCGCATAGCTCAGACGGTGGTAAAGCTTGAACTTGATGCTTTGCTTGATCAACATTTTCATCCAGATTCCTATGGTTATAGACCAGGGAAATCAGCTTTTGATGCACTTGCTCAGACACGAAGCCGCTGTTGGAAATATGGCTGGGTGTTAGACCTTGATATCAAGGGTTTCTTTGACAATCTGGACCATGGTCTGTTACTTAAAGCCGTGTATCATCACACCACTTCAAGGTGGCACAGACTGTATATCGAGCGTTGGTTAAAGGCTCCGGTACAATCCGGCTGCCAGCAAGAGCTCGTTGTTAATCGTGGCACACCGCAAGGTGGAGTGGTTAGTCCATTGCTGGCCAACCTGTATCTCCACTACGCTTTTGATGTGTGGATGAGTAAACATTTCCCGCATGTCGTATTTGAAAGATATGCGGATGACATTGTTGTGCATGCAAGAAGTCAAAGTGAGGCAGAACTGCTTAAAGCAGCTATAACAAAGCGGTTGGAAGAATGTAAGCTTGAGCTGCATCCGCAAAAGACGAAGATAGCCTTTTGCAAACAATGGAATCGTCCAGGGGATTGGCCGGCAGTGTCATTTGATTTCCTTGGTTATGAGTTTCGTCCAAGAGAGGTGGTGAATCAGAGGCAAGGACGCTTCACAGGTTTCCTTCCTGCAGTAAGCAAGAAAGCCTTGCTTCGCATGCGTAAGACGATCCGCCAATGGCAACTTATCAGTATGTGCCACATGGAACTCGAGGACATCTCAGAAGAATATAGTGCTATGATCCAAGGCTGGATACAATATTATGGTAGATATTACAAAAGGAAACTGTTTCCTTTATTGAACTATATAGATACAGCGATATCCAGCTGGGCATGCCGTAAATTTCGCAAATTCCATGGGAGACTGAAGAAGGCGAGGGAATGGGTTTCTCGTCTTGCTAAAAGAGAGCCGACGCTTTTCCCACATTGGGAAATGGCTTTCTCTAGCGGTTGAACAGTAAGAGCCGTATGAAGCGAGAGTTTCACGTACGGTTCTGTGAGGGCTTAGGGACAACCCCGGGCTACTCGATCGGTTAGCTTGCCGTCAGTCGATTCCAGGTTTATAGAATAAAGAAACAAGCCCGAAGAATTTCTATATGCGTGACTACATAAGTGTTCAGGTGAGTTTTGATTAGTGCGCAAGTACGGTATTATCCGTAGAAGGGACTTCAATTCCTAATCCTGACATATTTTGTAGATTTATGACAAATTTAATCTGTTTATATTTCACTATTTGGTTAAATAAATGATAATGAAAAAGTTGAGTCTTTTATTAATTATTCTGACTTTCAACACCTTCAGTTATGCTGAAACTAAAATCGTTAAAGTTGCCACTTTAATTGATTATACTCCTTTTTGTTTTGCTAATCCAATACATCAAACCGACCAGACAATCCAGATTGGCCAGGATTCGAAAGATTTCAAAGGTTACAGCTGGGATGTATTAAGAGAGAGCTATCATGAAATGGGGTACACAATCCAGCTATCGCTTCTACCATGGTCCCGAGCGTTATATTGTGTTGAAAATGGTTCTTACGACATTCTATTCCCGACTGGTGTCAATAAAGAAAGAAAGAAGATCTTTAATTATTCAAAAGAACCAATAAACTCAGCAAATTTTGTTGTTTACGTACTAGAAGATAAAGAAATCGAATTTAAAGATTTGAATTCATTAAAAGGATTAAGGGTAGCAAGAAAGAGAGGTTTTAATTACGGCGATAAGATTAATGCTGCCACCGGCATAAAACTGGTTGACGTTGAGACGGTTTTACAAGGATTCAAAATGCTGAGTGGTAAGAGAGTTGATGGATTTCTTGGTTACGAGTACAACTGGGACTATTTACTAAAACGGGAAGGTCTGGTTGCTCAATACAAAAAACTACCTCCTTTTGATTCATCAGAAGAATACTTGGTAGCGATTAAGACTAACCCTAGGGGAAATGAATTTTTAGACGTTTTTGATACCGGTAAAAAGCGACTTGCTGCGAGCGGCAAACTTGAGGAAATCAAGAGAAAATGGTTTGGAGATTAGGCAGGCTATTAAAATGAATCTCCCTCATCATGTTGACTACATAAGGCACTGAGGGGGATGCACAAATAACGATAAAACAGCATTATGGAAAAGGGCCATCTCAATTCCTAACACGTTTTTCCTCTATGAAACTAAATGATTCAATAATCTAAAAATCTACGATTTATGAAAACACCTAAGACAACCCCCAGTAAACTTCCAATAAAGCTAATCCAGTAAGCTGTCATAATTCCCCAAGATGCACCGAGTTTCCATCCAAGCCAACTACAAATACTTATGCACAGTAAGAGACATATTTTTTTCATAGGCTAAGTAAAATAATATTATAATTTTTCTAGATCAATATCACCTAGTCTCATTTTGAAAGAAAGTAATTTGAAGTCGTCTAATGATAAAGGACCCATAACAAATTCATTAGATTTCTCTAGAATCCAATATTTATTGTTAGTAGTCTCGACGATTATGTGAGTGTCGCTTTTTCCTATCATTTTTATATGGTCTACTTTTTTTTGAGCTTTACCACCAGATAATTCCAAATATAGAATTTTCTGAGATGGATCTGACGGCGAGTCCCTTACTACATAGTTACCGTCCTTCCATTCGTTACTGCAACCAAAAATAGAAATTACGATTATAACTAACAGAAAAAACAGAGTATTTTTCATTCTCATATGTCTAATTGATAATTAAACTGCGATTAACTAATATTTCTTAATATGACCGATCGGATTTGAACATTATTTAAGTAGAACAGAAACTATGATAAATATCAATAGATTAGAATTGGCAAAACTTGGTGGGTGTACCTGTAACACGTCATAAGCATTTATAATCAATCGAATGTTAACAATTGAAGCACTCCAAACAGAGAACCTACGTTTTTCAACAACGATAAGTCTTTCGTAAGATTACTACATCTGATTAATGATGTTGTTCTATTTCGCAGGTTGCTTAACTAGTTTTCGTTCTGTATAACATTAGCAATCGAAACATCGACAGTCTCTGCAATAATTAATTGTTAGTTTTACAGCTATTTCACTGATCTAAGGAAAATAATGTTATGATTCGAAATTTTGTATATGTTATTATTTTTATTATGATTGTTGTCCCTGCTTGGCAAATTAGTTCTATTAAAATGGAAAAATTGTCCATTGAAGATATGCTCCAACAAGCTGCCAACAAATCCAATAAGTATAGGAATTCAGATAGCCGTACTAGAGAAAATCTGAAAAAAGATCTTGAATCAAAGGGATTATCACCTGTGTTCACCTTCGAGACATTAGAAGGTAAAAACGTTAGAATTAGTTATCAATATTATGGTGCTGCAACTGTTTTTGGTTATACATATTATGAGACGTCCGAAAATCTAAGTGCAGAAACGTCAAACTGATATAAATTTTATATAAAATAATAGATAAACAACCGCTTAACCCGGATTCGCTCATTCTTTCCGGTGAACTCTATTATATTCAATAAAATATGTAGGACTGAAAGGGAATCTGGAAAGATGTACAGTTTATGTGACTACATAGGGAAACGGAGGAACTGCAAAACACTGTAATAACAAGTAAATAGGAGGTAGGAGTGGAGATTTCTAATCCAGGTGCCGCATGTTCGATTGATGCGGAGGGCATATATTATTTCATATAGTTAAGGTTAGCTCAGAGAACCTGTTTAATGTTGTTGTGAAATAGCATCTTTGGTTCTATTTTTTTGACACTCTCTTATCCGTAGATGAGAATAGATCTGTCCTTACCCTCATTATTTGCAAGTTTGCATTTATCTGGTAGTTTCCCCATATATTTAGTTATCATAAATTACCGGAAGTATCGAACCTGTCACTTTTCACATATCCATTTCATGAGCATTGCTGATCGTCAATTTGAATCTTGCTGGTGTACCTGCAATTATCTTGCAGGGTGCCTGATGGCTTCCTGATGGACGGACGAACGCGTTAGCTAGTAACAGCGGTCACAACAAAGACTTAAAATGGAGTCACTACTCCACTAATGCCACCTCCTGTCCTGAACAGGAATTATGCTGTAATTCCCAACCTAGTATCCTGGTTTAGAGCGCCAGTTGAAACCTATACCAATTGAACTGTTTCCTGCCTCTTGATGATCTTCCTGGATTTAATTTAGCATTCAACAAAATCCTGTGATAATCTATTTACTGAAGGTAACAGCTGAACTTGGTAGAGATCAGAAAAATATTTTTTTAATTTGTACCTGATAGTTCTTTTTGCTCGAATAAACTATTGCGTAATATTACGAGTATTTGACGGAATGAAAAAGATTCAAAAAAAGCTGTCTAAACAGTTAAGATTTGCCATTATTCTCTTTAATCTTTGTTGGACATCTATCTTTTTTGTAGCCTATTTAGTAGGGGTGAGTGCTGAAGAATCATCAGTTCTTGCCCTAGCCGCAAAGGAAGCTGAAGCAGGTTTTAACAAAGATCTAGTCTATCGGAGATGGGCAGCTTCTCATGGAGGAGTGTACGTTCCAACTACCCAAGAAACACCCCCAAATGTTTTCTTAAATAATATTCCCGAACGAGACCTGACAACTCCAACAGGTCAAAAGTTGACGCTTGTTAATCCCGCATACATGACGAGACAAGTTTATGAACTAGCCCAAAAACAATATGGGGTACAAGGTCATATTACCAGCTTGAACCCTATTCGACCTGGAAATGAACCTGATATTTGGGAAAGAAAAATACTCGATAAATTTTCAGAAGGATTGGAGGAATATAGTTCAGTTGAGCAAATAAATGGAAAGCCATATTTGCGATATATGAAACGACTCATAGTAGAAAAAAACTGCTTAAAGTGCCACGCAGAGCAAGGATATAAGGAGGGTGATGTCAGAGGAGGGATAAGCACGTCGGTTCCATTATCTGAATACTATACAATCGCCACAGAATTTAAGGGAAAGTATATTTTAATTCTTACTCCTATCTGGTTGTTAGGCATTGTCTTGTTTAACTTAGGGGCAGGTATGCTCAAAAGGCAAGTCAAGTTAAGTGAAGAAACTCAAAATCAACTGGAAGTACAAAGTGATTTACTTAATAAATCTCAGGAAATCGCTCAGCTTGGGAGTTGGCATCTAGATATCAAAAGAAACATTTTGACCTGGTCCGATGAACAGTACCGTATATTTGGTGTCACTCCTCAGGAGTTTGGTGCAAACTATGAGGCCTTCCTCAATACTATTCATCCTGAAGATAAAGAGATGGTTGATAAAACCTACACCAATGCAATAGAAAACAATCAACCATATGAATGTATTCACAGAATCATAAAGCATGATGGTGAGGTCAGAGTTGTTCTTGAAAAATCAGAAGATGTCGTTAATGGGGA
This sequence comes from Desulfopila sp. IMCC35008, assembly GCF_010646885.2. GTDB lineage: Bacteria > Desulfobacterota > Desulfobulbia > Desulfobulbales > Desulfocapsaceae > Desulfopila. Next base: position 623,140 of record NZ_CP050700.1, read on the forward strand.
TGGCGAAGTTATTCACTCCTATGGCTTTACTCAAGATATTACTGAACTCAAAGCGGCGGAAGCAGCTCTAAAAGAAAATGAAGAACGATTTCGAAAAGCTGTTACTTTGTCGCCGCTCCCCTTGATGATTCATTCGGAAGATGGGGAAGTGATATTCATAAACGAGCTTTGGAAAGAACTAACCGGATATACAGAACAGGATATACCAACTATCGCAGATTGGACAGAAAAGGCCTATGGAGAAAGGAAAGAAGATAATAGGGAATACATTGCCAACCTGTACGATTTGAATCGAAGAGTTTATGAGGGATTATACAACGTTACGACTAAAGACGGCAGGACCTTAACCTGGGATTTTTGTTCAGCGCCTCTTGGCAAATTGACTGATGGTAAAAGGTTAGTTATCAGTAAGGCAAAAGACGTCACCGAACAATTGGCAGGAGAAAATGAAAGAAGAAATCTTGAAGATCGTCTCAGGCAAGCTCAAAAAATGGAAGCAATTGGCACTCTTGCTGGTGGTATCGCCCACGATTTCAACAATATCCTTGGAGCAATACTTGGTTATTCAGAATTGGTTCAGGAGGATTGCCCAGCAGGATCGATGATGAGAAACGATATCGATCAAGTCGTCGAGGCGAGCTACAGGGCCAAGGAACTTGTAAAGCAGATTCTCGCTTTTAGTCGCCAAACAGAGACCGATGTACAAGCTCTGCAACCAGCTATAATTATAAAAGAAGCGATTAAAATGCTTCGTGCCTCATTGCCTGCGACTATTGATATTCAGCAAGTTATCGATCAAGATGTGGGGCTGGTTTTTGCTGATCCGACCGAGATCCATCAGATACTAACCAATCTCTGCACGAACGCTTACCACTCAATGGAGAAGACAGGTGGAACTCTCTCGATTTCACTGAAAAATAAAGAACTCAACTCAGCCGATTTAATTCACGAACCGCATTTGCAGCCTGGACTTTTTGTAGAGATCTCTGTCCGTGATACTGGCCATGGAATATCACGACACGTTATTGACAAAATTTTCGACCCTTTCTTCACTACGAAAGAAGTCGGAAAAGGGACAGGGATGGGTCTTTCAATTATTCATGGTATTGTAAAGAAATCCAATGGGTTTGTTTGCTGTCAAAGTGTACCGGATGAAGGGACAACTTTTCATGTATATCTCCCTGTTCATGCAGTTGGAGCGCTACCAATAGTTGAAACAGCATCTTTTGAGTTAATCCAAACTGGTGTTGAACATATTCTCTTTATTGACGATGAGGAGATGCTGGCCGTGATGGGGAAAACTATGCTCGAGCGACTTGGTTATAGGGTGACCATGGAGACAGACAGCATCGAGGCCCTGAAAATCATAAAAGATGAGCCAAACCGCTTCGACCTTGTCATCACCGATCAGACGATGCCAGGTATGACCGGAAGTGATTTGGCACGACGTATATTGCAGATAAGACCTGGAATGCCTATCATTCTTTGCACAGGTTTCAGCAATCTGATCTCAAGAGAAAAGGCAAGGATTTACGGAATAAAAGGGTTTGTGATGAAGCCTCTTGCCAAAAAGGACCTTGCCGCCCTTATAAGAAAAGTGCTGGATGGAGAACAAAATTAGTTTAGTTCCCATCCTAAAACTGCCCTTTTTGTCAATATCTTCGTTATGCTCAAAATTTCATCCTCCGGTAAGTGAGGAACGAGACTCCGAGATATCAATTTTATGCCTGTGGTAAAATTCTCACATGCCTCGACCTGAGTCAAAATGGCAATTCACCGACACGCTCCTGGATGTGCTTAATAATCTGAAATATCGATTAGTATATCGATCGCTTCAGCCAGCCCAATACGATTATCTCCATTAATATCCTGAACGGACAGTGAAGGGGGGACCGGGGCACCTGAAAGTACCCGAAGGGTAGTTATGTATGACAGGTGTCTTGGTGCGTCAACACCACAAAGTGGTACAGGAAATACATGGTAGAAAATCAAATTCTTTGTAATTTAATGAAAACCCAATAGGATAGGTCATGTAAAAAACGACTGGTACTATTTATATACAGACATTTTTTGATACTATGCTGCTTAGAGGTCTGGGAACTGGGAACTGGGAACTGGGAACTTTGCGGTTATTAACTATGCCTTTATTGTTATGAAAATACAAAAACTGAAAATTTACCCATATACTTGTTGTGGGTCAAAACCAACCTGTCATTAAAGCGGAAATAAAATGGTCATAAATAAGAGAATGCATCTTGCGGGATGTGTCTTTGCATCACTCATTGCCACCGTCCTTTTTCTTCTAACCAGTCCGGCAATGTGTTCTGATACCGTGAATCAGGATACCTTTGGAGAGGTGAACTGGTATAGGGCGATTTTTCCGCCGATCACTATTCCTGAAGGAAAGGATGAGGGCAAAGGTTTTTTTGACCGGGTCATGAATTTCGTTATTGCTGAATTACCTGAATATTCACATTATCATCACATCGCTAATTTCAAGCGGATTATGGTGGAGTTGCAAAAAAGTGAGAGCTCCTGCTGCCCCTCCCTTTATAAAACAAAAGAACGCGCAGAGTTTATTGAGTTTTCCATCCCTGCCGTTGTTGTCTTGCCCAATGGCATAATAACAACCCAGAGAAATCAGCATAAACTTGAACAATACGTCGATCAGGAGGGCAAAATAAAGCTGTCGGCACTTTTGGCGGATAAGGCTCTCAGCTTGGGGGTCTCAAACGGCAGGCTTTATTCGGGAGGGATTGATGAAATACTCTCCCGGCACCAGGGGGCGAAGAATATTACTATTCAATCGGGCGAGGACGTTTTTTATGGGTTGATGTCAATGATGTATTTGGGAAGGGTGGATTATATAATCGGCTACCCGACAGAGGTCCGCTATCATTCCAGAAATGACCCCCAGTTTCGTGAATCAGTTTATTTCCCTATACAGGAAAACAATGTTCCTTTTACTCTGGGGTATATCGGGTGTTCAAAAACGGAAAGTGGTCAAGAAATAATCGATCGTGTGAACACTATCCTTTTGCAGAACAGGGATACAGATGCCTTCCTTGACTATTATGAGTCCTGGCTGGACATTTCGACAAAAAGATTTTACAGATCGGTCGTCCAGAAGTACTTCCAGTCGGAAGGCAAATGAGTACCCTGCTCCTTAGACGACCTGATTACCTTTTGTCCAAACCTTCCGAACAATGGGCAGTGATTCAACCATTTTCACCTGGACAATATCGGCACGTTTACCCGGTGCCAGTTCCCCCCGGTCCGGCAACCCGACCATTTCAGCAATATTAGCGGAAACCATGGCGATGCTCCTGTTCAGTGGCAAATCTGTCTGGTTGGCAAGATGAAAAGCATTGTGAAGCAGGCTGTTTGGGACATAATCCGATGAGAGTCCGTCGAGCAGTCCGTTGCGGGCGAGGGCAGATGCCGGTACATTGCCGGAGTGAGATCCTCCCCTCACCGCATTGGGGGCTCCCATGATGGTTTTCATCCCGAGTTCGGTGGCCGTTCTTGCTGCTTCCAGGGTTGTGGGAAACTCTGCTATACCAATACCCTCGTCTGCTGCCTGTTGGGCATCCTGTATAGTTGTGTCGTCATGGCTGGCCAGGGCCAGGTTTCACTGGTGGGCAAAAGCAATAACCTTGCGTCGATTATTTTCTCCATGGAGTTGCTGCATTTCTTTCAATTGCTCGACGACTTTTTCAGCCTCTTTGTCTGTCCATTGCTTTCCATTGTGGCACAGCCGAGTCGTTTGTAAAAACAGGAAGAATTATCGTAAATGATCCCACCACAGAGACCAGGAGCTATCCTGTAGAAGCGGATGCATTGCTTGATGCCAATTCTCCCGGCACCAACTTTGGAGCAGTAGTAAATTCTTTGATTTCAGAACTTGATAAACATGCGATTTCCCGGTTTGACTATACTTCCAATTCCAACATTATATTGACAGCCAAACTCTACATCCCTGTGAAGTCTGGCAGCAATCCCTGTGCGATAAGGTATGTAGCTGAAGATAGCTGGGGAGAAACAGCTATTACCTGGAATAGAACCCCTTTCAGGAGCAGAGCTGGTAACAGCTGTCTATGAAGATGGTTGGGCTATCTTTGACATAACCGACAAAGCGATTGCAGAAACTGACAAAATATTATCAGTACTGCTCTATGAAACGACTGACGGGTGGCAGGAGTTCAGATACCGGGAAACAAGTTGGGCCGTTCCTTATCTCCAGCTTGAAGTGCGGTTAGAGTAATTCCGGCTAACTCGCCTTGAGGGATATCAGCATTTTTTTGTTAGAACAACAGAGGGAATATTATGCTCCGCTTTATCTCTATCCTGTTCGGCCTGCTTTTTGGCGGTGTTTTTGCCGGTGCCGGTATTTTTGTTTCCATGCAAACCTCCGTGCCCATGTTCAGGAATTATCAGGAGGCGAAAGAGTGGCCTCCCGTGTCTGCCCGTCTGCTCTCTGTATCAGGGAATAATTCCTCAACCAAGGCCAGTTATCAATACCGTTACAACGGTGGAACCTACCAGAACGACCGGGTGTATATCGCCGGGTTCAATGACAATATTGGCAGCTACCATAGTGAACTGCAGGCGAAACTGAATCGCATGTATAGAGCAGGGAGGCCTGTCAATGTGTACGTAAATCCTCAAAATCCTGCAGATTCTATTCTCGATAAGTCGATGCGATGGGGCATGTTTACACTGACGGTCGTGTTCTGTTCTGTCTTTATCATTATCGGCCTGCTGGTGATGGTTTCCTCTCTCTTTGCCAAACCCAAAAGACGCCAGAAGGTCTTGCCAAACCTGCTCAGGTTGAGAAAAGAGTGGAAAGCAGGACCAGAGAGCAGGGAGTCCTTTGTCAGCTTCCTCGAGAAACGGCGCAGCCAGCTGCTTTTAGATGGCGAGGAAGATCCTGATCCCTCTGCCCATTCTGAAAGCGGGCTGAAGCAGGACTGGCAGGGACGTAAAGGATGGGAGCGGGACGCAATCCGTTCTGATGCCCAAAAGGGTGCGATAGGCATATGGCTTTTCGCTCTCCTCTGGAACGGGATCAGCTATACTGTTGCTCTCATGCTGCTGGCTGACTGGAGGCAGCAGGAGTGGGGTGCTCTTGTGGTGCTTATCTTCCCGTTGGCCGGACTGTTGTTACTGTATCACGCTGTCAAACGCAGCCTTGAGTTGAGGCGGTTTGGAGTTGTTGTTTATGAGATGGATCCCTATCCGGGTGCTATCGGAGGTCATGTCGGCGGCAGGTTAAAAATTATGAACCTGCGTGAGCTGAGTGCAAAATATACCGTACTGCTTGAATGTGTTTACACCTATGTGTCCGGCAGTGGGAAGAATAGATCGCGGAAAGAGAGGATTGAGTGGGCTGAAAAAGGGCAGCCCAAGGCGGCCATGACCGCAAACGGAATGTCTCTTGATTTTGTTTTTACTGTTCCTGAAAACCTGCCCGAAGCTGAGACCGAACAATCGGGTAACTACCATTTCTGGAGATTGACGGTAAAGGGCGAGCTGCCCGGCATCGATCTGAACCGGTCCTATAATATTCCTGTCTTTGCAACTGGTGAGTTGTGCAGGAGTGCGTACCGGGATATCAGCCGCCAGGTGGTAGAAGCAAAGAAAAGGGAGAGCGAGGTCTCAAAAGCGGCTATTGAAAGAGGTCATTTTGATGAGACAGCCCTTGCCCGATCCATGCGTATAAAAAGAGAAGGCAGGGGATTACTCCTCATTTTTCCCATGTTCCGCAATAAAATACTCACCCTGATTGCTCTCGTCTTTGGTGGTGGTTTCGGGTTTGCCACAATTTCGATCATTAGTGGTTTTTCCGGTTCGGGGCTCTTTTCTATTTTCGCCTATCTGTTCGTTATTCCTTTTGCCATCGTTGCCTTTTTGGGCACGGTGATTGGTATCTATATGCCTCTTAATAACCTGCGCGTACGTATTGAAAATAGACAAGTTACGGTACTGCGGCGGTTATTCTTTATCCCCATTTTCTACAAGAAGGTAGAGAAAGGAGAGGTTGCTTCGCTCACCACCAAACGCATGGGTTCTACTGGCCAGGGAGTCAACAAAATCGAGCATTTCAAGATCCATGCTCACCTCAAGGACGGGGCTACAATAACCGTAGCCGAGAGTGTTGACGGGGCCGATCTTGCCGAACAGTTTGCGGGGTATCTGAAAAAAGCCATCAGGAACTGCTGAATTTGAACTCTGATACAGCATGAGCAGGACTGGGGTGTGAAAATGATAAGATTTCTTGTTAAGGCTGGATTTTTGTTTGCATCCGTATTATTTTATTATAGTGAATGGATGAGTAACTAATCTCAATAGACACATATTATTTATGTCAACACTCGTCGTTATAACCACCAATCGTGAAACATACCGGTGTTTGTTTAATTGCCGTATGTTGTATCACTGACCTTCTGTCGTTTTCTGAGGGCCGTTTTGCGCCCATTGTATATTATTTTCCCCAGGTAGTAGTGTGTTGACCCTTTGTGATTGTAGAGGGTTGAAAAAATATAATAATTTCGTACTGCTTCAGGCAGGAAACGATAGTGAGGGTGATAATGTTTGAGCAAGTTACCACAGCGTGTACAACTCCCGAGAGAAGTCCGGCAAGCGAAGGCAATTTTTACACCGGTCAATCCGGTGGGGTAGGTCCGGGTATGAACCCGCGTATCCAGCGACTTCGGAAACAGAGTGTGGAGACCGTGCCGACAATTTCAATTGAGCGCGCCTTGCACGAGACCGAGTTTTATAAGGAGAATTACGGCAAGTATTCAGTTCCCGTGCTGCGGGCCCTGACTTTTCTGGACCACTGTCAACGCAAAACACTGTACCTCGGTGATGATGAGCTCATCGTTGGTGAACGGGGCCCGAAACCGAAGGCTATCCCCACCTTCCCTGAACTGACCTGTCACAGTGTCGAGGACCTGCATGTCCTGAATACCAGGGAGATGCAGCCATACCTTACCAGTCAGGAAGATATTGACACTTATGCTCGGGAAGTAATCCCTTACTGGCAGGGTAAGACCCAGCGTGAACGTATCTTCTCCCATGTACCCGATGAGTGGCGCGCTGCTTACGAGGCCGGAATGTTTACGGAGTTTATGGAACAGCGTGCCCCTGGCCATACAGCTCTTGATGGCAAGATTTATAAATACGGCATGCTCGATTTAAAACGAGTGATCGAAGATAATATCGCCGCCCTCGATTACCTGAACGACCCGGAAGCAACTGACAAGGCGGAACAGTGGAAGGCCATGGCCATCTCCTGTGATGCGGTCATCGTTTTTGCTGAGCGACATGCGGAGCTCGCAGAACAGATGGCGGAGAAGGAGAGTGATCCCCGGCGAGTGGCTGAATTGAAGAAGATTGCCGAGGTCTGCCGTCATGTCCCGGCCCACAAGCCGAGGAATGTGTGGGAAGCCATCCAGATGTACTGGTTTGTCCACCTTGGAACTATTACTGAGTTAAATGGTTGGGATGCCATGAATCCCGGTCACTTCGACCAGCACCTCACCCCGTTTTTCGAAAAAGAGATGGCCGAGGGAACCCTGACGAGGGAAGAGGCGAAGGAACTCCTCTGTTGTTTCTGGGTGAAAGTAAACAATCATCCTGCACCGCCCAAGGTAGGTATTACAGCTCGTGAGAGTGGTACCTATAACGACTTTACCAATATCAATATCGGTGGCGTGAAGCGGGACGGTTCAGACGGGACCAGTGAGGTCTCTTATATCATGCTGGAGATCATTGAGGAGTTGCACATCCTGCAGCCGGGAACTTCGGTTCACATAAGCAAGGTGACTCCGGACAATTTTCTCCACGCTGCTACCAAGGTTATCCGCCAGGGGCACGGCTATCCTTCAGTCTTCAACCCTGATATTTACATCAAGGAGATGGTGCGCCAGGGGAAATCGCTTGAGGACGCCCGGGAGGGAGGTTGCAGTGGTTGCATCGAGGTGGGAGCTTTCGGCAAGGAAGCTTATCTGTTGACTGGTTATCTGAATGTACCGAAGATATTTGAGGTGATGCTCAATAACGGTGTTGATCCGTTAACGGGCAAGAGATGCGGCATTGAGACCGGTGATCCACGAAGTTTTACGACATTCGAGCAACTGTACGAGGCCTTTCTGAAGCAGGTTCGTTTTGTGGTCGACCAGAAGATGCGGGTAAGCAACTATATCGACCGCATGTTTGCTAAATATGCACCGGCCCCGTTTCTGTCTGTGGTTATCGATGATTGCATCAGCAAAGGTCGGGATTATTATGATGGCGGTCCCCGTTACAATACCAGTTATATCCAATGCACCGGCCTTGCTACTGTTACAGACAGCCTGGCCGCGATCAAGAAGCATGTGCTTGAGGATAAGCGTTTCACCATGGGAGATCTGCTGGATGCAGTTGCCGACAACTTTGAGGGGCAGGAGTTCATGCGCCAGACTATCATGAACAGGACGCCGTTTTTCGGGAATGATGACGAGTATGCAGATGAGATCGCTGTGCGTGTCTACGATGATCTGGTGGATACCATTGATGGAAATCCCAATATCAAGGAAGGTGGAAAATATCATCTCAACATGCTGTCGACGACCTGCCATATTTACTTCGGCAAGGTGCTGGGGGCGACCCCTAATGGCCGTTTGGCGGGGAAGTCGATCTCTGACGGCACATCGCCTTCTCATGGCGCGGACACCAACGGTCCATCAGCTGTTATCAAGTCGCTCAGCAAGATCGATCAGGTTAAGTCCGGCGGCACATTGCTGAACCAGCGTTTCCTGCCCAGTCTCCTGAAGCGCGATGAGGATATCCGGAAACTGGGGCAGCTGGTGCGGTCCTATTTCACATTAGGTGGGCATCATATCCAGTTTAATATCGTTGACACCGCGACCCTGCTTGCGGCCCAGGACTGCCCGGACGATTACAAGGATCTGCTGGTACGTATGGCCGGTTACAGCGATTATTTTAACGATATGAATAACGACCTGCAGCAGGAGGTTATTGAAAGGACTGAGAATGAGTCTTTCTAGTTCTTTCGTGAATGCTGGCAAGGCACCTGCACAAAAGCAAACAGGTCTCATTTTTGATGTAAAGAAATACGCAATCAACGACGGTCCCGGTATTCGGGTAACCATATTTTTCAAAGGGTGTCCGTTACATTGTGCCTGGTGCCATAACCCGGAATCGATTTCCGGCAAGGTTCAGAAAATGTACAACCCTGAGAAGTGCATTGGTTGCAAAAGCTGTATTGAGGCCTGCCCTGAGGATGCCTGTGAGCTAACGCCCGCAGGCATCGTGACAAATATGGACCGTTGTACTGGCTGTGGAAAGTGTGCGGACGTCTGTCCTACCAAGGCGACCGAGATGTCAGGCCGTAGACTTACCCTTGATGAGGCGGTGGAGATTGTCGAAAAAGAGCGGGTCTTTTTCGAAGAGTCTAGTGGCGGGGTAACTTTTTCCGGCGGGGAGCCGCTGCTGCAGCATGAATTCCTTATTGCCTTGCTCGATGAGTTAGGCCGAAGGGGGATTCATCGTGCGGTCGATACAACTGGCTTTTGCACACCCGATATTCTGCTTGAGGTGGCAAAGCGAACGGACCTTTTCCTCTACGATGTGAAGATGATTGATTCAGACCGTCATAAACAATGGACGGGTGTCGCCAATGAGGTGATTAAGGAAAACCTGCAGCGGCTTGCCGCAACCGGCGCTGATATCAATATCAGGATTCCGTTGGTAAAGGGTGTTAATGACGATAATGAGAACATCCGGCAGACGGTTGCCTTTGTAGCCGCCTTATCTGGGGACGGCAAAAAAGTGAACTTGCTGCCGTACCACAATATTGCCGCCAATAAGTATCGGCGGTTGGGCGAAATATACGATCCTGGAGCTATGGGGGAACCGGATGACGATGACATTGCCCGCGTCGTCGCAATATTTGACGATGCGGGTATCAAGACGGTTATAGGTGGCTGAAACGGAGTTATTTTCCGGAAAACAGCCGCAGTCGCAAGGCATTGCTTACCACTGTCACGGAGCTGAGCGCCATGGCGCCTCCGGCTAACATCGGGTTCAGTTGAGGTCCCCCGAAGATGTAGAGAATCCCGGCGGCAACCGGAATTCCGGTCACGTTAAAGGCAAAAGCCCAGAACAGGTTCTGACGTATATTCTTCATTACTGCTCTGGATAGGCTCAGTGCCTGGTGCACACCGGCCAGATTTCCTTTCATCAGAACGATATCACCAGATTCAACAGCAATATCGACACCTGTACCCATGGCCATTCCCACGTCGGCAATGGCCATGGCCGGGGCGTCGTTAATGCCGTCTCCCACCATGGCCACTTTTCTCCCATGCTGTTGCAGGGCGGTAATCTTTTCTGCTTTTTGATCCGGTAGTACTCCGGCGATTACTTCGCTGATACCTGCTTCGGAAGCAATTGCTGCTGCCGTGGTCGGGTTGTCTCCGGTCAGCATGACGACTTGGTGTCCGAGGTTTTGCAGCCTGGTGATTATCTCCCTGCTTTCATTTTTTAAGGTATCTGCTATGCCAAGCAGGGCGGTCGGTCGCTGGTCAACCGATACATAGAGTACTGTTTTCCCTGCTTGTGACAGCGCCTCTACCTGGCTGTCAAAACCGGCAAAGATAATGTCGTGTTCCTTGAGAAGTTCATAATTGCCAAGGATAATTTCCTTATCATTGACCCTGGCTCGAATGCCGCGGCCACCAATTGCCTCAAAGTCCAACGGCTGGGTCACCGTCAGATTCCTGTCCCTTGCTGCTTCAATCAGAGCTTCGGCCAGTGGGTGTTGTGAGGATAGTTCGGCAGAAGCCACCAGTTGCAATACCTCCTCTTCCCTGAGATGGTCATCAACAACTACGAGGTCGATGAGCCGTGGTTTCCCTTCGGTCAGGGTCCCGGTTTTGTCAAATACTACTGTGTCGATCTTCTCCGCCATTTCCAGGGCTGTACCGTTTTTTATCAATACTCCGAGCTGAGCGCCCCGGCCCATCCCGACCATGAGTGAAGTCGGGGTGGCAAGACCCATGGCACACGGACAGGCGATGACCAGTACGGCGATAAAGAACCTGAGCGCCATGGTAAACTCTACCTGGCCGATAAAGTACCAGGCAAGTCCGGTGAGAAGGGCAAAAGCCATCACCGCCGGGACGAAATAAAGACTGATTCTGTCGGCCAGTCCGGCGATGGGTGCTTTTGACCCTTGTGCTTCCTGTACCAATCGAATTATGCCGGCCAGTACGCTATCCTCACCGGTATCGGTGCAGCGCATTTTAAGGACCCCGTTGGTGTTGACGGTTCCTCCGATAACCCGGTCTCCAGGCCCCTTGGTGACCGGAATTGCTTCGCCGGTAAGCATCGATTCGTCGAGGCTGCTCTCCCCCTCTTCAATTGTACCGTCCGCCGGCACACGTTCTCCGGGCTTGATGAGAAGCAGGTCGTTTTGCTCTATCTCTTCGGCGGCTATAGTGCGCTGTTCCCCGTTTTCAAGCAGCGTAGCCTCCTCTGGAGCCAGTTCGAGCAGTTGGGTGATTGCGTCTGAAGTGTGTACCTTGGCTCTGTTTTCCATGTATTTGCCGACAGAGACCAGGGCAATGAGGATACCGGCTGACTCAAAATAGAGATCCATCGCCTTGGCCATGGGGGAGATACCCATGAATATCTCAACCAGGTTCCAGAGTGAGTAGATAAAGGCCGCACCGGTTCCCACCGCAATAAGTGAGTCCATGTTAGGGACCCGCCGCAGGAGGGCCGGGATCCCGATCAGGTAAAAGTTCCTGCCCAGCCAGATAATCGGCAGCACGAGCAGTAACTGAACCAGGCCGAAACCGGCCGGTGAATTTTCGGGGTTGAGAAATGCGGGCAGCGGCAGGCCCATCATGTGTCCCATGGATATATAGAACAGGGGCACCGCAAGAAAAAGCATGCGCAGCAGGTTAGTTTTCATCTGCTGAAGACGTTGCAAGGTCTCTTCCTTTTTTCGAAGGTAATCGTCTGCCTTGTTGCTGACACGACTGGCAGAGAAACCAAGTCGTGCAATTGCGTCTTTAATGGCACGGATGCTGCCGCCACTTTTATCGATTTCGAATTGGCCTTTTTCGGCAGGCAGGTTGACTTCAGCCTTAATGACACCCGGCAGGCCTGAAACCACCTTTTCAATCCGGGTAGAGCAGGCGGCGCAGTGCATGCCTGAAATGGAAAAGGTAAGCAGGGTCGATTCATTTATGGGCAGATCGGCCAGGGTGAAGCCAAGACCGTGAACCTTTTCCTGAATCTGCTCATAGGGGGTGACCGCTTCATCCCAGTGTAAATCGAGACTTTCCGCGGCAAGGTTAACCGTTGCAGAATTAACTCCTTCAATGTTCGAGACCACTTTCTCAATCCGGGTAGAGCAGGCGGCGCAGTGCATGCCGTCTACATCAACCTGGGCGTGTCTGGTGTTATGGTTTTCGGCTCCCACGTCTAACTCCCTACCTCTCAAGGCTTGATTTCAATTACAAGGGGAACTACAGTATTTCTTAAACTTTGAATCTAATCACCAACAAGGAGAGAACAATGGGTTCTGTAAAAATAAAAGGTATGAGTTGCCAGCATTGTGTCGGTTCTGTAAAGGATGCCCTGGAGAAAGTTGAAGGGATCGAAAATGTAGTAGTCGATTTGGATAGTGGTGTAGCAAAATTTGATGGAATTACTGCCCCGGAGAATCTTGAGAGTGCCATAACCGCCATTGGTTTTGAAGTTGTCACGGAGTAGATCATGGACGATATGAGATGGATGACCATACATTTCAATGATGGCTCCGAGATGCGTTTCGACTTCATCATCCAGGATCTGGACCTGGTTTCATTAGGTAAGGCAATAGAGAAGGCTGTGGAGAGTAATAAACTGGTGCTGGAAGTTGAAGGGGTTATGTATCTTTTCCCCTATGAGAACATCAAATACGTCCGGGTGTCTCCAAGCCCGGAGATGCTTCCCGAGATAGCCGTGAAGGGTGTCCGGCTTGCCGACTAACCGCCTGGTGTCAAATTGTTGTGATGCCTTATTCGTACAATGATTATAACGATAGATACTACGACGCGAATCGATACCGATACTGATTTTGGCCCTGCAGAAAGACATGTCCTGCAGAAACTGTTTGGCTGGAAGTCCATGGTCGATTCAGTAGCAGGGTTTCAGGAAAAGACGGCGCTGGCCCTTCGAGACGGATGGAATAATAGTGGGCCGGTTGCCCGCAGCCCGAAGCTTGATCTTGTTATCAGGAAGCTGGAAGAAGAAGTCCGCAGCAGGTTGAAAACGTAAAATACAGCCGAAGGGAATTGAATGTATGGAAATTGAGGTCGATAGTCATACCCACACAGTCGCCAGCGGTCATGCCTATTCCACATTGGCGGAAAATGTACAGGTAGCTGCTGAGCGCGGGCTTAAGCTATTGGCAATAACCGATCACGGGCCGGCAATGCCAGGCGCGCCGTTTATCTGGTTCTTTATGAACATGAAGATACTGCCTCGTATTATGAACGGGGTAGGGCTCTTGCGTGGGGTGGAAGCCAATATCACCAGTTGGGAAGGCGATCTTGATATTGATGAAGATCTTTACCAGGTGATGGATATCGTCCTGGTTAGCTTGCATGAACCGGTAGTTACGCCAACAGACATCACCACCCATACCGATAGTGTTGTAAAAGCTATGGCTTCAGGCAGGATGGATGTTTTTGCCCATGGCGGTAACCCAGCATTTCCCATCAATGCCGACCAGGTGGCAAAGGCGGCCGTAGAGTATAATGTGCTGATTGAGATTAATAATTCCTCTTTTACAACTTCACGTCAGGGGAGTGAAAAAAATTGTGCTGCCCTGGCTGAGGCGGTGGCGCTTCATGGGGGGTATCTGACATTCGGCAGTGATGCTCACCTGGCTGATAAAGTTGGCGGGTTTGATGATTGTCGTGCATTTATCGAGACGATAGGTTTCCCTCGGGAACGAATAATGAGTTGTAATGGGAAAGGATTTATCGATTTTCTCAAATCAAGGCGAAACAACGCCGACCTGACCGGGTTTGATCCGCTTTTTGCAGGCTGAAGTGTTATGACCCAATACCTGGGCATTACTTTTTCTTGTTGTGAGGGTGGAGGTTCTGCTGCCAGCAGCTCTAATTGGCGAGAAAAAGTCTTTACGTTGAGAAGACGGACCTGATTTTACGGGTCAGCGCGGTGGTTGAAAATGGTTTTTGGATAAATTGGGTGCCACTATTCAGGATGCCGTGGTGGTCAATGATGTCACTTGTATATCCGGACATGTAAAGTACCTTGAGATCCGGGGTCATTTTTTGGAGTCTCTCATAGAGTTCCTTCCCGTTCATGCCAGGCATAATCACATCGGTGAGTAGCATGTCTATACTCTCCTTGTTGGCCGAGTATATTTCACAGGCCTTTTCTCCTTCATGGGCTGCAAAAATAGTATAACCGTGATGTTCCAACATGGCGCTGGTGAGGTCGCGCACCTGCTTGTCATCTTCTACTAGCAGGATCGTTTCAGTACCGGCAAGGTCTGTTTCGGCAGTCAGGGGCAGTCCCCCGGACTTCTGGTCAGTTTCCGATACAGGGAAAAATACCTTGAAGGTCGTTCCTTGGTCTGGCTCGCTATAGACTGTGATGTGGCCGTTGTGTTGTTTAACGATTCCATAAACCGTGGCAAGTCCCAGCCCTGTGCCGCTCTGCCCTTTGGTGGTGAAGAAGGGTTCGAAGATGTGTTCATGGGTTTCCTGATCCATGCCGCTACCTGTATCGCTTACAGCCAGCTGGATATATCGACCAGGCTTAAGGTCGAGATGGCCTTCGGTGTAGTTGCTGTCAAGCGTTGTGGTTGATGTTTCAATAACAATTTTACCGCCGTTGATCATGGCGTCGGAAGCATTGACCACAAGATTCATCAGGACCTGTTCGGTCTGGCCCACATCCGCCTTAATCAGCGGAAGATTCTCCTGTTTGTTGAGGATGATCTCGATGTCTTCCCGTATTGTCCTGCAGAGGAGTTTATACAGTCCGTCGATGACGTCGTTAAGCTGCAGTAGTTTATATTCGAGCGTCTGTTTTCGGCTAAAGGCAAGGAGCTGTCCTACCAGGTTTCTCGCCTTGATCCCTGCTCCAAGTATCTGGTCCAGGCTATCCTGGTACTTATCCTGGCCGATAGCACCTATCTTGAGGAGTTCGCCATAACCCAGGATCGGGGAAAGAAGGTTGTTGAGGTCATGGGCGATACCACCTGCCAACCTGCCGATGGAGTCCATCTTTTGCGATTGGACCAGCTGCTGCTCGATGTCCTTTTGTTCCGTGATATCCCGCAGAAAATTAAGGGTTGCAGGTTTGCCCTCCCATTCAACGACAACGACGCTGATTTGCACCCAGAATACTGAACTGTCTTTTCGCATTACACGAAAGGTATAGACTGGCGGTACTTGCTCACCGGCCAGTCGTTTCCGGTGGTAATCTGCAACCTGGCTTCTGTCATCCGGGTAGATCAGGTCGACCATTGGGAGGAGCGAAAGCTCCTCCGCGGTATACCCGGTTATCTGTTCCGCAATGGGATTGCAGAATTTCATCATCCCGTCTTGGGCGATATAAACTGCATCGTTTGCATTTTCGATAAGATTCCGGTACGCCTTCTCACTTTTCAGTAATGCCTGGCGGGCATGTTCTTGCTCGCTAATGCCCTGTTTGAGACGATCCAGTAAGGCATTGAAGGTGTGAACCAGATTCTGCAGCTCGTCCTGCTTTTCAGTCCGGTCCAGTTGCAGCCGGTCGTCGATATTGGGGAAGGTTATGCGTTCCGTGAACTCGGACAGCCTAGTGAGGTGGCGTGCAACCACCCTTTGAAAAGTGAGCATGACCAGAATCGTCAGAAGGCCAAGGGCAAGCATCATGGTGATGAGACGAACGGACAGCCAGTCTTTCATGCTGGCTTTAACCTCAGCGTAGTCGAGGTAAACGATCAGTTTCCCTAGTTTGTATACCCTGCCGGAAGGGTGAGTATAGGACAGATTGTATTCGTGTCTTTCCTTTTTATCAGTGGCTTTTGTGGCTTTAGTATACTGTTGTGGGCCATTGTTGTCGGTCAGTACTTCGCACCGGATAATTCCTTCGAGTTTCAGGATGCCGTTTAACAGGAGTTCCAGCTGTAACTGGTCCAGCTTATATAAGCTGGATTGAATAGGAGGCAGGTAACTTTCTTCGATAAATCTCAGATTATCCTGAATTTTTTCATGACCGGCTTTATTGCCGAAATAAAACTCAAGTGCCGTGGTAAAGGAAAATACGACAAGGCCACACAGCAGGATGAGGATGGTAAAAGTCCTGGCGAGGGTTTCCCTGGAACCGAAAATTGAGGTGAATATCGGTTTCATGAAGATCATGGCTTTAGTTCCAGGCTGAAGGTCATGGCATTGATTTTTTTATCTTCGGCTTCTATCCCATTGGAGTTTTGTCGGGTTTCATGCTGAATACAATGGTGGCAGGTCGAGGTATATGGAGCCGTTGTTTTCTGTTCAGGTAGGAGGAGGTTTGTATGATACCCATGACACCCGTTTTTATATCCATGCTTGTCACAGACTTTATCAAGAGAAGGCTGTAGGCTGATTTTCAATCCCGATACCATCGTAATGCTATAATGCAATCCTCTTCTTAGTGGTTCCTCTGTTGGTTGGCAAATCTATTGTATCATAAATAATCGTATAGGTTCGAATGATTTAGGGGAAATGTGAATTTTTCTGATGATTCCGTTGTCCCAGGGCGGTTCCGGTCTGGGTGGTGCTGTTGCAGCCTGAAATATCTTGCATTTTAGATTAATACCAAATATATAGTCGATCAATCTCATCGAATGGTGATTGCCGCCGTTCACCACCCTCAACCGAAATGGAGGTCTAAATGTTTTGTTGTAATACCCCTAATCGAATAAGCCTCCGTACCCTCGGGTAGTACTTATCTCCCGACCCCTCGGGTCTTATTCTCTTTTTTTACCCCAACTGCCTGTTACTTGTCAGGACTATGCTTTTTTGTGGTGCTGACCTGCGGCATTATTTTTTGACCAGTTCAGGGCCGGAAGCATACCTTAATTGGGAACAACAAGGTGATACATAATGAAATTCCTAACAGGAAAAACACGCTTTGTCGAAGTCGTACTATGGATTCTTTTGCCGATAACCGGTTCAAACTGAAAACTGTCTGATATCAGGAGAACACATGCAACGTAACGCACATTTTAAATTCAAAATTTGTCACAAGATTGAACGATACGGAAATAATCTGGAGAAAAACTGTTATGGAACAGCAAGATATAGAAGAGATAGTGGAGTGTTTACCAAAGAGCCGGACTAAGTTTTACTACTTCAGGGACCGGTACGCCTTAATGCTGCTTTCCTATTTTATCGGCAGCGGCATGAACATTCATGATATCCGAAAAAGTAAATTCAAAAAGCTACTTGAAAAACCGGCGGTAAAGGAATTATTGCAGAAAACCGGGCGAAAGAGCATAACACCGGGTGACTTGAGCTCATTCTGGCCCAGTGAGTATCACTGCTATCTGGTGACCCTCGGTGCCTGGGGAGGCAAGGGCGGCGGGACACGATTTTATAAACAGACCTCCCGTCCGGGATGGAATCTTGTGTTACAGTTAAATTTTTCAGCTCAACACAATGCATCCTATACAAACCTTATTAAACCGCAGCATACGCAGCCTTTTGAGAGTAGTTGTCACCCCATATCGAAAAAGGAGGGGGAATATACTCTTGCCTGGGCTCGTATCGACCTGGACCTGGAGGCCGATGAGGCACTCATAGAAGAAATCCAGACCGATTGGATACGATTGGCGCTCAGGAGCAGGCGCTATGTCTCCCGACACGGTGATCCCGCCAAAATGGACAAACGACGGGTTCCAAGGTATATCAGGGGGCTCGGCTGTGATGAGCGGGCCTTAAACAAATATATCGACAACGAGTTGAAGCCTCATATGGCTATATGGGAGGAAGCTGTTCTGATGTCGTCCATCTGGTTTCTGAAGGAGGAGATAGGAATTAGCACTATTTACTATCACACATTTGATTTTGGCTGCGAGCTGAAGAGGATAGACGGGGAGCATCGGCCACCTCGCTCACTGTACACCAAGCTGCCGAAACGGTTTTGCTTTGAGAGGACCAGCCGGTCGCCTGACTTTCTGAAGAGAAAGAGCAACCGGAGATCGACAGGGTTGATCACGAAAGGCGAGGACCATTTTTATGCCCTCACCGTGTAATGACGATAATATTTGGGATGGCAGGAGCTGGTAGAAAACCGGTTCCTGCCGGTATTAATTGAGGTAGCTGTTACTAATTTTTTTCAACAGTTCCTGATTTTGCCCGAAACGTGGTATCGTGAATCTTTCACGGAGGCTCGTCCACTACATATGGCGAGGAATAGGTGGTTTGAATGTATAACCATACCTTGTTTTTAAGAGTATTTGCGATAATTTTCGGACCACTCGGAGTGCCGGTTGCTTTTCTTTTCGGGTTTGGGAAAAAGTCGAAAAAAAAGAGCCCAAGTGCACAGTGATTATCTGAGGGCTGGAGAGATAATTGAATTTGTCGTCAGCCAGGATCTGAATTTTGGGGATGCGCTCTTTGTGCAGGCACAGATTGCCATGCGGGAAAAGAATACAACAAAAGCGAGGCAGGTTATACAGCATCTTGCAAATGTGACAAGTAAACAAAGTGTTCATTATCAATGGGCCCTGGGGTGTCTGAGGGGGATGAATGCGGAACATGTCTCTGATTGCAGGTC
This sequence comes from Desulfopila sp. IMCC35008, assembly GCF_010646885.2. Taxonomy (GTDB): domain Bacteria; phylum Desulfobacterota; class Desulfobulbia; order Desulfobulbales; family Desulfocapsaceae; genus Desulfopila. Next base: position 641,983 of record NZ_CP050700.1, read on the forward strand.
ATAATGGTGCGGATATGAACAGAAGGCATTTTCTCCGAAGTTCCTTTGCCGTTGGCGCCTGTTTGTTGACGTCTTATCCGGTACTGATAGAACGAAATCTACTCCGGATTAATCAGTACCGAATACCTGTTACGAACCTGCCTGTGTCATTTCATGATTTTAAAATTGTCCAGATAACTGATCTGCACTATGGCCCCTTGGTATCTCTCGATTTTGTTGCTGAAGTAGTGCAAAAAGCAAACAACCTGGCAGGTGACATCATCGTGTGTACGGGGGATTATGTTCACGGGAATAAAGAAGTTGACCACGTCGATGCCGTTTGGCCGCTCTTGGGAGAGCTGGCTGCGCCCTATGGGGTTTGGTCGGTATTGGGCAATCATGATCATTGGGCTGATCTGGGCCGATCCAACTACTGGTTACAAAAGACGGGACAGGATCTACGTCATAAATGCAGGAAAATCGAGAAGGGTGACGATGCAATCTGGCTGGGTGGGGCAGGGGATTATCTTGAGGACCGCCTGGGTGTGGACGAGCTGTTTTACAATGTACCCGATGATGGCTGTAGGATTTTGTTGTCCCATAATCCTGATTCTGCCGATGAGCCTTTCAGGACATCGGTGGACCTGATAATCAGTGGGCATACCCATGGTGGTCAGGTTGTTTTTCCTATTATCGGGGCTCCTGTTCTGCCAGTAAGAAACAAGAAATATGCAAGCGGTTTCGTCCAGACGGAAAAGTGCGGCCTCTTTATCAGCAAAGGGATCGGCTGGTCAATTCTGCCGGTGAGAGTAAACTGTTTTCCGGAAATTGCTGTGTTGCGCCTTGTCCGCCGGGGTTCTGCTCCCACCTGATGGGATAAATAATCCAATCTCGGAAGATCTATTTCAAGGTCGCCTTCAGCTGCCAGACCCCGTATTGTAGAACCTACCGTTGGCTGTTGCCAGAAAATCTTTGAGGGGAATATCCTCCTGTCGGATAAATCCTCTCGCAGGTAATGTCCCGCTTGCCGCCAGTTCAACAATACTGCAGATAGAACAAGCCGTTGTCCAAGCGATTGTACGTCTGGTGGCTCCCGCAATTTCAATGGGGCGGTACGAGCGAACAAACTCCTCCCGGGAGAGGTGGTTGTTGATGAGCCCCTCGACAGATGCATGAATATAGACAACATCGTCGGAAACGGGTGGTTTGGCGTGGACCAGGATCTGACCAGCCTTTTTACGGTCCTCCCGCATCCGCAGTTCGTGCAGGAAGAAATTCATGAGTTTGGCATGGCCGGGATAGCGGATAGATTTGTAGTCGAGATTCTCTACGATACCATCATAGGTATCGCACATGGTCCCCAGGCCCCCAGAGGTGGTGAAGGCCTCAAGCTGGACACCGTCAATAACGATGGTTTCGAGCCATTCGAGAGGTGATACCATTTTACGAATACCATCTTCAATTACCTCGCAGTCGTTGAGGTATTCGTTGACAACCCCTTCGGGAGACCAGTTAAAGGCATAACCGAGCAGGCCCGTGGGGTGTATGGGAAGTGCACCGACCCGGAGCCGGATATTTCGTATCTTTTCAAATTGTCCAGCAAGTGCAGCACCGATAATGCCAATGAATCCAGGCGCTAAACCGCACTGCGGGGCCATGATGATGTCATGAGACCGGCTCAGTTCCATGATCTCATTTGTGGTTCTCACATCTTCAGTCAGGTCAAAGTAGTGGGTGGAGTTTTCAGCGGCAAGCTGTGCAATGCGAGCGTTCAGGTGGTAGGGAAGGCAGGATACAACGGCGTGATGGGTATCGAGGAGTTGCTGTAAATGTTCCGTATCCTCTATGTCCAGTTGCTTGAATATATAGGGGAGATCGAGTTCCGGTGACAGGTCTGCGCCGGTGACGGTGAATCCTGTCTCGTGGAGGAGCAGGGCGACCAGGTGGCCCACCTTGCCGAGACCGAGAACGAGTATCGAATCAATATGTCTGTTCATCCGGAACCTCTCTGTTGGTAAATTTTTTTTTGATGGTGAACGTCAGGTTTGTGCTCTTTACAATATTGATTGTATAATAAATTTATGAAAATCACGAGCATCACAAATCGAAGAGGATGTTCATTAACAGGAGACCGCAATGGAACTGACGGATTATATGAATTTCCAGGATATGCTGGATGATGAAGAAAAACTGGTTCGCCAGACGGCGCGCACTTTTGTGGATGAAAAGGTGATGCCGATAATTGATGAGCATGCCCAACAGGAGAAATTCCCAGCCCATCTGGTCCCGGAGATGGGTGAACTCGGTTTTTTCGGACCGACCCTGCCAGAGGAATATGGTTGTGCCGGTTTATCCAATGTGGCGTATGGTTTGTTGATGTATGAGCTGGAGCGGGGGGACAGCGCACTCAGGAGCCTTGCCTCGGTCCAGGGGTCGCTTGTAATGTATCCTATTTTTGCCTATGGCAGTGAGGAGCAGAAGCAGCATTGGTTGCCCCGGATGGCTGCTGGTGAGGCAATCGGATGTTTCGGGCTTACCGAGCCTGACGTTGGCTCGAATCCAAGCGGGATGAGAACCAGGGCTGTACGACAGGACGACGGAAGGTGGCTTTTGAACGGGGCCAAAATGTGGATAACAAATGGTTCTATTGCCGATGTCGCTTTGGTCTGGGCAATGACAGAAAACGGGGTGCGCGGTTTTCTGGTGGAAAAGAACACTCCCGGTTTTTCAGCTCCGAGGATGAAAGGAAAATGGAGCCTGCGGGCATCTGTTACCTCGGAATTGGTCTTTGACAATGTGTTATTGGATGAAAAGAATGCAATGCTTCCAGGTGTGACCGGCATCAAGGGGCCTCTTAGTTGCCTCACCCAGGCTCGCTACGGAATCGCCTGGGGCGCGCTCGGAGCGGCCGACAACTGTTATCAGACCGCGTTGGAGTATGCAAAAACACGAATCCAGTTCGATAAACCGATTGGGGGCTTTCAGTTGCAGCAGAAAAAACTGGCTGAGATGGTAACAGAACTTACCAAGGGCCAGTTACTGGCGCTCCAACTCGGCCGGCTGAAAGACCAGGGGAAATATACTCCGGCCCAGGTCTCCATGGCCAAGATGAATAACGTTCAAATAGCACTCGACATTTGCCGAACCGCCCGCACCATGCTCGGTGCCAATGGTATTATGGGAGAATACCCGATCATGCGTCATGCCAATAACCTCGAATCAGTTTACACCTACGAGGGCACACATGATATACATACATTGATTATCGGCCAGGAAGTCACTGGGTTGGCAGCCTACAAGTAACCTGTGGATAACGACCATGTCCCTCACCCCAAAAAAATCATGATCAAGCTGCATTATCTTGATATGTATAATTATATTAATTAGATAGGCGTCATTGGTTGGGGCTGTAAAGGTTTGGGCAAAAAGAAACCTCCCTGCATCAAGAAAATGATACAGGGAGGTTCAGCTTACCAGAAGTACAAAATCTGGTTATTTACTGGTTGTATGATGTTTTATCGCTCATACCCTTTCGTGTTTCCTCAGACAGGATTCCTTTTTCTATCGCCTGCTTTTCCCACTCCTTCAGGAGAGTCGCCCTGAATTTCTCTTTTTCATCCACCAGCTTCTTGAAGTCCAGACCTGCCAGGGACTGCGCCATCTCTTTAGTGGAGAAATCGGGAGCGATATAGTCGACTGCACCATATTTCGCCAGAATCTGGACCAGCTTTAAGCGGGCATTCTGGGCAGTTTCGTTGGCTACTGCAAGGAGACGTAAGGTTTCTTCCGGTGCATGGAAAAATGATCCGTGGCTGGCTATGGAGTAATCCCACTTCCACTGGCCATGACGAATGTCCGTCAGGATATCTTTCATCTCAGCCTCATTCGCCCCGAGCTCCCAGGCCTTACCTGCTTCAAGATGTGCTTTCGCCAGATTATCCATGGCAATTGTCATCAGCTGCTCTTTTCGCTCCAGTTTCTCCTCAACGACAGCTTTAAGCTCATCTGCCTCCTGTTCATGACAATTCAGACAGATTGACTCAATATCACCCATGGGACTTGCCAGGTGGTGGTCAGAGAAGCTCTCACCCCCCTCAGAACGGGTCGGCATATGACAATCTACACATGTCACGCCGCTCTTAGCATGGATGCCGCTTTTGAAAATTTCGTATCCGGGATGCTGTGCCTTGAGCATAGGGGCCTTACTGATTTTATGGGTCCAGTCCTTGAACTCAATATCATCATAATACTTTTCCATATCTTCAGCGGTAAGACCGTTATCCCATGGAAAGGTTACGACCTTGGCGGTCTTTTTGTTGCCTTCCTTGTCCGTCCACTCTTCTGCCTTGAAATAGTATTCTGAATGGCACTGGGCACAGGCGAGAGTGCGCATGTCTTCGCTGTCTACTTTTTTGGGGTCCATGCCGATGGCTTCAAGCCCTCGTTCAAGGTATGGCCGTGATATTGCAAGTTTGCCAGTCTGACTGTTATGGCAATCGGCACAGCCAATAGGGTTCACTATCTCATTACCGTATTTTGCCCATTTACCAGTGAAGTATTCAAGCTCTCCCTGCTCATCCATGATACGTGGTACATCCGGTGACTTGCATGTCCAGCAGGCAGTTGGCATCGGTCCGGTATTCGGGCCTACCGGTGCACCCGTTCGCAGCGTATTAATGTTGCTCTGTAATGCGTAAAAGTGACCTCTCGGTGCATTGTAATCCTTGGCAAACCCGTAACCCGCCCAGAGGATGGGAAGTTGGGGCTTCTTCTTGAGCATATCTGTAATTTCATCATTTTCAGCGGTGGCCTTCCACGATTTGTAATGTAATGGGTATTTTTCAGCCCATTTTTCGTTTCGGCTCTCAACACCTTTATCTGACACTCCCCCCTCACCACTGATGCTGATTCCGGCACTACCAAGTACAATAAATGCACTGACCAGTACCATCGATCCAATCACCTTCACATTTTTCATTAACACCCTCCTGAGTTCCTGAATTATCCTGCTGCTAATACTCCCCAATCACACATGGAATATGGTGATATCAGATATCCCACCAGCGATTTGCATCACCATGATGCACCTGCTTATACCTCAGAATAGAAAACAACTTTTCAAAACCAACCAGAAGGATTACTGATTTGCTGTATGTTTCTGGCTGTTTGCTTCTTCTATCATAATTGATTGATACTGATTCTCAAAGAGATAATGCTGTCACAGTGTGGCACCCTCATCCGCTGGATGCGGTTATATATCAAACTTAATCCCCTGGGCCAGGGGCAGCTCCTTGCCATAGTTGATCGTATTGGTCTGACGCCGCATATATCCTTTCCAGGCATCGGAGCCGGATTCCCTGCCTCCACCCGTTTCCTTTTCCCCGCCAAAAGCCCCGCCAATTTCAGCACCGGATGTACCAATATTAACATTGGCTATACCGCAGTCGGAACCGGCAGCAGACAGGAATGTTTCAGCTTCCTGCAGGCTGTCGGTAAAGATAGAGGATGAAAGTCCCTGAGCGACATCATTTTGCAGGGCGATACCGTTTTCGACACTGCCTTTATATTTGATCAGATAAAGAATGGGTGCAAAGGTTTCTTCCTGCACGATAGGCATGCTGTTTTCTGCTTCAGCCAGGACGGGCTGGACATAGCATCCGGATTGATAGCCGTCTCCTTCAAGGAGTCTCCCCCCAAAGAGGATATGTCCACCCTGGCCCTGCAGAGTTTCCAGGGCCTTGAGGTATGAGGTAACGGCCCGGCGGTCAATAAGCGGTCCCATGTGGTTTATTTCATCCAGGGGGTTACCTATCTTGATGGTTTCATAGGCCTTAACCAATGCTGCCTTGACCGTATCATAGATCGATTCATGGATAATGAGTCGTCTGGTCGTCGTGCATCTTTGTCCAGCCGTACCTACAGCCGAGAACACAATGGCAGGGACGGCCAGTTTGAGATTTGCCGCGGCTGTAAGGATTATGGCGTTGTTGCCGCCCAACTCCAGAATGCACCGGCCGAAACGTTTGGCGATAATTCCGGCTGCGTGACGGCCGACGCCTGTTGATCCTGTAACCGATACGAGGGGGATACTGGTGTCGGCCAGCATTCTTTCACCGATCTGTGAACCTGATCCTATCAGCAGGTTGAACAATCCTTCAGGCAGGTTATTGGCACGGACTACCTCGGCCAGAATGTTCTGCACCCCGATAGCGGTGAGCGGTGTTTTCGAGGAGGGTTTCCAGATAATCGTATTGCCGCAGACGCAAGCCAGCATAGCGTTCCAGGACCAGACGGCCACCGGGAAGTTGAAGGCGCTTATTACCGCAGTAACACCCAGGGGGTGGTATTGGTCGTAAAGGCGATGATCAACTCGTTCAGAGGCCATGGTAAAGCCGTAAAGTTGCCTCGACTGGCCCACGGCGAAGTCGCAAACATCTATCATCTCCTGTACTTCCCCGAGCCCTTCCTGGAGAGATTTTCCCATTTCCAGACTAACCAGGGTGCCGAGCGCTTTCTTTTTCGCCCGCAAGGCATTGCCAATCTGCCTGACTATTTCACCCCGTTTGGGGGCCGGTACTGTTCTCCAGTATATAAATGTTTCTGAGGCCTTCGCTATAACGCTTTCATAATCTTCGATGCAGGCGGGGCGGACCGAGGCAATAGCCCTGCCATCGACAGGAGAAATACTTTCTGATAGCGGCAGTTTGGAGTGCTCCTGACATTCGGCTCCTGTCGATGAACCGCTGTTTACCTGTTGTAAGTTGAGTGTTTCGAGGATTTTCATATCGTCACCTGAGGTAGAGTTCTTTATGTGGGGTAATTTTATCATGAGTGGTTGGGGAATACAAAAAACAGGCTGCCGGAAAAGAACAGAAAAAAAATTTTAGCGCACAAAAAAGTAGAATAAAGTATGTTTATTCCTCTTCTTTCCAAAGAATATTAAACAGTAAATAACCTGGGTAAAGATATGTTAGGTAAAATTGAAATTCTTCTTTATCTGCCAACAAAGTGAAACCGGAGGAAAATAGATGCAAAAGTTATTACCGTTTCTTCTCACCATGGCAATGATCTGTGGTTTTAGTGTGGCGTCGGCGCAGGACATGACCTTTTTCAGGATAGGTACCGGTGGGACCGGTGGTACGTACTACCCGATCGGTGGCCTTGTTGCCCATTGTATCTCTAATCCTCCGGGATCCAGGCCATGCGAGGAAGGAGGGAGTTGCGGCGTTCCCGGCCTGGTAGCTATTGCCCAGTCGGCAAACGGGTCTGTTGCCAACATAAACTCCATAAAGTCCGGTGTTCTTGAGGCTGGTTTTTCCCAGTCTGATGTTGCCTACTGGGCCTATACCGGAACCGGGATCTTTGAGAAGAAGGGACCAGTAAAAAATTTACGTGCTTTGGCAAACCTCTATCCCGAAACAATTCATCTGGTTGCCCGAAAAGGGGCAGGAATTAAATCTGTCAAGGATCTGAAAGGCAAGCGTGTTTCCCTTGATGAACCGGGCTCAGGTACCCTGGTGGACGCACGGCTTATTCTTGAGGCGTACGGTCTGACCGAGAAAGACGTAAAGGCCGATTATATCAAACCGAATCCGGCGATTGAAAAAATTAAGGACAACCAGATGGATGCCTTTTTCATCGTAGCCGGTTACCCCACAGGAGCCGTTGTCGAGCTCGCTTCGAGTGTTGGTGCTGAGCTGGTCCCCATTAATGGGCCGGAGGCGGACGCGATGATTGAAAAGTACGGTTTTTTTGCAAAGGACCTGATTCCTGCAGATACCTATGAAGGAATCGGTGAGACTGAATCGCTCTCCGTAGGTGCCCAGCTGGTGGTTTCTGCTGATGTGGATGCAGAACTTGTTTACGGGATCACGAAGGCGTTGTGGAACGAGAAATCCCGTAAGCTACTTGATAAGGGACACGCCAAGGGAAAGGTGATTACCAAGGAAACCGCCCTTGATGGTGTTGGGATCCCACTGCATCCGGGTGCTGAAAAGTTTTATAAGGAAGCAGGGCTGTTAAAGTAGTCTGACGTATAAGATATATAATTATATGTACAAAAGGGTGAGGCGTATGCCTCACCCTTCTTTTGTTCATGGGATATAACAAACAGGATTGCAGGACCAATGCTTACGATAGACCAGGAAAAGGCACAACAGCTCGAAGAAGAATATGATCCGGAAATGCATATGCGGCCCATGGCCGGTTTTGCCTCCCTGATTGTCGGTATACTCCTAGCCACCTTGTCCTGCTTTCATTATTACACGGCCGGGTTTGGGTTGTTGCGGGAAGCAACACATCGCGGGCTTCATCTGGCTTTTGTGCTGGGGCTCATTTTTCTGGTGTTTGGTTTCAGGAAAAAGGAGGCGGCAAGCTGGATGCCTGCCATCGGCAAAATTCCTGTTTATGACTGGTTGCTTGCCCTTATGGCGGCAGTTACCTGTTTTTATGTCCCTTATGTTTTTGAAGATCTTGCTTTCCGGGTGGGTGATCCACTGTCGATCGATGTGGTTTTTGGCACCTTGATGATCGTCCTGACCCTGGAGGCGACCCGCAGGTCCATGGGAATTGCCCTCCCGCTTATTGCTGCGGGATTTATTATTTATGCCCTCTACGGCAAGTATGCACCAGGTGTGCTGGTGCACCCCGGGGCGGAATGGAAGGGGCTGGTCAACCATCTTTACCTGACCAGCCAGGGGATTTACGGTATTGCTGTTGGTGTTGTGGCGACCTATGTGTTTCATTTTGTGTTGTTTGGGGTATTGGCGAATAGGATTGGTGCAGGACAGCTGTTTATTGATCTTGCGTCCTGTATTGCCGGGCGGTATACAGGTGGCCCGGCCAAGGTAAGTGTTTTTTCATCGGCCCTGTTCGGAATGATTTCCGGGTCCTCAATTGCCAACACTGTGACTACAGGGGCACTCACTATTCCGGCAATGAAGCGGATCGGGTATCGTCCCCACTTCGCGGCGGCAGTTGAGGCAACGTCCTCCACGGGAGGGCAGATTACCCCGCCGATTATGGGGGCTGCGGCCTTTATCATGATCGAGTTCCTGGAGATGCCGTACCGGACTATTCTGCTTGCAGCCACGGTACCCGCCCTGATGCATTACCTGGGGATTTTTACCATGGTGCATCTGGAGGCCAAGCGGCTCGGCCTGAGAGGTTTACGCCCTGATGAAATGCCGAAATTTGTCAAGGTTCTAAAGGAAGGTTGGCCGGCCCTGCTGCCGCTTGTCATATTGATTGCCATTATCGCCTCGGGCAGGACTCCGTATAACGCTGCCTTCTGGGGTATTACTACCTGCATCATCGTCGGCTTTTTGAATCCTCGTAACCGTTTGACCTTCAAAGACCTCTATGGATGTTTCAGGCTTGGTGCCCAATATGCTTTGGCGGTAGGTGCTTCAGCGGCAACCGTCGGCATCATTGTGGGCGTGGTAAGTCTGACGGGCATGGGGTTCAAGGTTTCGTTTATGGTAACCAGCTCTGCTCAACAGCTGGCAGGTTTTTTACTGCCTTTTATACCTTTTGGCTTTACCGATTTGTCGGGGCTCACCCTGTTTCTTACCCTTATCTTTACTGCCATCGCCTGTATTTTACTGGGTGCCGGTATTCCCACAACCGCAACTTATATCGTTTTGGTAGCTATTGCCGCACCAGCTCTCGGGCTGCTTGGCGTTGCTCCCATCGTTGCTCATTTCTTTGTTTTTTACTACGGGGTGCTTGCTGATATCACGCCACCGGTTGCCCTTGCTGCCTATGCCGGGGCGGGGATCGCCGGGGCAAACCCTTTTAAGGCGGGCAATACCGCCTTCCGGCTGGCATCCGCCAAGGCACTGGTTCCTTTTGTTTTTGTCTATTCCCCGGCGATGCTGATCGTAACAGAAGAGTTTACCTGGCAGGCGTTTCTTGTGACTGTGGTGGGCTGTAGTGTTGGTATCGTTTTTATCGGTGCGGCATTGACAGGATTTTTCATATCGCATATGACAACAGCCGAAAGGTTGGCAACTTTTATTGCGGCGATATTATTTGTTGCGCCGGGGTTGAAAAGTGCTGCGATAGGTTTGCTTTTGCTCCTGCCTGTATTGCTTGTTCAGGTTGCCAGATACCGGGTGGGAAAGAAACGACAGCTCGCGGATAATGAACAGTACACATGAATGAAAAGACAGTTTCTGTATACGGTTACGGACGGTTTGGCAAACTCTGGGCAGATATTCTTGCAGAAGACTACAGGGTCAAGGTCTACTCACAAAGAGGTTTGGCATCGGGTGATGTGCCTTCCGGGATAGAGGTCTGTGATGAGCAGGGTATTTTTGACTGTGATGCGCTCTTTTTCTGTGTGGCAATCTCCTCGTTTGGTGAAGTCCTCGGACGAGTTAGAAAATATTGCCAAAAGGATACTGTTTTTTTCGACACCTGCTCGGTAAAGGTCTATCCGGCCCAATGGATGCAGGAACAGCTGCCGGAAGGGAGCCTGATAATTGCCACACACCCCATGTTCGGTCCCGATTCCTACAATCTGCAAGGAGATCTCGTCATGGTGATGTGCAACATCTCCACCAGTGACCCGGTCTTCAACGAGTGGGCCCTTTATTTCGCCTCGAAAAAATTGCGGATAGAGATCATGACGCCGGAGATGCACGATGAAAAAGCCGCCTATTCACAGGGAATCACACACTATATGGGTAGATTGTTCGACGATTTGCAATTGCAGCCAACCTCTATGGATACTTACGGGTACCTGTCACTGTTGCAAGTAACCAAACAGACCTGTAACGATAGTTGGCAGCTTTTCCTCGATCTGCAGAAATATAATCCCTACGCAAGACAGATGCGGGATGATCTGAAAAAGTCTATTGAGAAGATAGATTTGGCTCTGGATAAATCCTGACTTGGTATTGCATCCTTCTTGCCCATACTTTGCCTGCCTGAATCTCCTCAACCGGGACATACCGGAATTTTAGAAATTTGAGCTGTTTGTTGGGGGCCGATTATTCAATCGTATAACAGTCAGCCCCTTATTTCATCCGTAAAAAATAACCGGTGGTTTTCTAAGCAGAGATCGTATTTAACTTTGAAGCTATAGACAGCTCAAGGTGTTCTCACCGGTCTGTCAGTGCAAGTTTGAACCCCAATGCTGCAAAGGTGAGGGCGAAGGTGCGCTGTAGTCCGGTTACGATGCGCGGTGAATTCACCACATAACTCCTGACTCCGTTTGCCGATATACCGTATAGAATGAAAATGACCAGTGTCATGAGCATGAACAGGACGCTCAGTATGATCATTTGCAGGGTCGGGGATGCAGCCTCGGGGGAGACGAAGAGCGGCAGAAAGGCGAGAAAGAAGATCGAGAGTTTCGGGTTGAGGATGTTGATGAGGAATCCCCTTTTTATAATTCGCCACAATCCGGCGCTGGATTCGTAGGAGTTAAAGGCAAGTGAACCTGTTTCCCGCCACATCATCCAGGCCAGATAGAGCAGGTAGGCTGCACCCGCGAATTTAATAAGCTGAAAGGCGAGGGCGCTCATATGCAGAATGGCGGAGAGACCGAAGATACTTGCCGTCAGGTGGGGAATGATCCCCGCCGTGCAACCGATGGCAGCACCAATGCTTGCCCGCCAGCCAAGGAATAAACCATTAGAAACTGTGTAAATCACGCCGGTTCCCGGGATCAGTACAACTACCAGTGATGTCAGCAGAAATTCTGCACTTATATGCATCGCTCTCTCCTTCTTGTTGTAACGAATTGTAATATAGCGTCAAATGAAAGTGTGTTGTCGTGTAGCGCGAGTGTTTAAGCTTGCAGATATTGTATTCATCTCAATAAGCAAAGGTACTATGCGAGCCACCTCATGGAAAGGAGAAATATCCTGATGACAGTGACGGGAGCTGGAAGGCTTGTTGCCTATGTGGCATCAATAGCCTGGAGTGCCAGCCGGACAAAATGTACTGTGGTTTTTATAGATTTTTTGCTGAAAACGAAAATGTCCTGTAAAGTATTCATGGGACATTCTTTCGGCAAATTTCAGAATGAATATCAGGTGGCAATATGACATGTCAATCGTGGCTGATTTATATGGTGCTGGTGCTTGTGGCAACCGCAACCCCCGGACCTGCTGTGTTTTATGTTATGACGACCTCCGTCTTCCATGGCTGGAAAAAGGCGCTTTATGCGGCGGCAGGTAATATTACAGGTTTACTGTGCCTTGGAGTGCTGGCGGTCACGGGATTGGGAGCGATAATACAGACGTCACAAACCGCTTTTACCGTAATAAAATATGTTGGTGCTGCCTATCTTGTCTATCTCGGTATTCGTTTGTTCCGGACTAAAAGTACCCATGAACCTGAGGAATACAACAAAGGATGTACCGCCAGTTTCTCGGCAGTGCGAACCTTCATCCACGCCTATGGTGTTGCCATGAGCAACCCGAAGGCGATTATCTTTCTTACGGCCCTGTTTCCACAATTTATTGATACGGCCAGTCCTGTTGTCCCGCAGTTTTCGATCCTGATAAGTACCCTGATGGTGATGTCCTTCCTCTTCCTCATGACTTATGCGGCCTTAACGCATAATGCCAGGAATCTGTTGACCAATCCGGGCAGGATGGAGTATTTCAACCGGGCCACCGGCTCAGTGTTTATTGGTTTTGGTCTGTTGTTGGCCACTTCCCAGCATTAACGCGCCTGAACTCTCGAAGCATTATTTAAAAGAACACTCAATGAACTCCTCAAGACATGAAAACGCACATGCTGTCCTGTTTCCTGCCTTTGCTTCAACTTCATTAAGTGACTCGGTAAAACGGTTTTTGGGAAATGGAGGTTGCTCAATTCTGCTTGGTGAAACCCGGGAAGAATATCTCGCAAGAAAGATGAGTCCCGAGCGGATAATGACAGAAACTCCTGAAACTTTATTGTCGGTTACGGAAGAAGCAAAGAGGAGTGCCAACAAGATATTGGTGGCTATAGACCAGGAAATCGGTGGTATCTGTCGATTACACGATCTGGTTCCAGCTTTTCCCCCTGCTGATGAAATTTCCAACATGGATCATCATGAATGTGAGCGGTTGAGCAGGGACATTGCCGTTGGCGCACATAAGATGGGTATAAATTGTTTTCTGGCACCGATTCTTGATATTGTAACCGGGGATAATCCCTGGCTTGCCGGAAGAACGTGGTCAAAAGATCCTGGGCAGATTGCTGCGTTGTCAGCTATCTATATAAAAACTCTTCAGGCGAACGGTATTGCCGCTGCGGCCAAACATTTTCCGGGATATTCGGCTATCGCCAAGGATCCTGCTGTTGCAGAAGAGGCTATTAATGTTGAGCCGAGTGAGTCGTTTGAGCAGAGCTTTATCCCTTTTATCGATGCCATTAAAACCGGTGTGGAAATCGTTATGACGGGGCCTGCGGTCGTATCCGCACTTGATCCGGATAATGCGGCATCCGTGTCGGCTCCTGTAATTTCGATATTACGCAATCAACTACATTTCTCCGGACTCGTCATGAGTGACGATCTTGATGCTAAAGGGATTCTTCGGGGGCGACCGATAACCGAAATTGCAGTGGATGCATTACAGGCTGGCTGTGACTTGCTGCTTATCGCAGACATCGACGACCAGATCGACCGGCTGGCTGCCGCTCTGGTTGTGGCCGTCGAAAATGGGGAACTGGCTGAAAACCGCCTTGATATATAGAATAAATATGATGATCACTAGAGGGTTTTCGTCAGCGCATCCAAAGAAGCGGGATACTGACGGGTCAGGAAGCGCTGTCGGTTAGGTCGGCAAGGGGTGGGCGCCCGATTCCAGGCCAGATGCGCAATGCCCCGAAGATGGCGCGGATAAGAACCCAGCAGCCGGTAATCCACCAGATGGCCGTCAGACTACCGGCCCCTGACAGGTCCATGATGCCGATAGCGGTTGCACAGCAGAGTGTTGCCAGTATCACCACGTTTCGCAAAAAGGCGAAGTCACCTGTTCCCCAGTGAATTCCGTCAGTGACAAAGGCCAGGGCCGCTACAGGCTGGAAAATGGCGGCAATAATCCAGGCAGGTGTAAAGAGTTCCAGACTTGACACCGGTACAAGCACAGTAGCTATGGTATCATGCCCTATGAGCATTGCTGCCATCAGTACGCAGCCGATGATGACTCCCCAGCTGCACATCCATTTGGCGGCTTGCCGCGCTGCTCCTTGGTGGGTGGCACCAAAAAAGTAACCGACTACACTCTGTGCCGTCACAGCAGCGGCATCGAGGAACAGGCTGGTAAAGACCCAAACCTGTCGAATCGCCTGGTGAGCAGCTCCGGATTCGGTGCCAAGCCTGGTGGCAAGCCGGGTAGCAAGAAGCAGGAAAAGGATCAGTGAACCGGTTCTCAGAAACATGTCCCTGGCAATATGCTGGAGTTTGCTGATATCTGACGCTTTAATAGCAATGGTAAAGCCCATTTCTTTCTGCACTTTCAGTAGACACCACAGGGCACCTATCCACTGGCTGATGGTTGTGGCCAATGCTCCACCAGCAATGCCCAGGGCGGGGAAAGGGCCAATGCCGAATATCAGCAGCCAGTCGAGCACAATATTGAGCATGTTGACGACAACAGCGACCTGGAGGGGGGATCGCATGTCAGCCAGCCCATAGAGAATACCGAAACAGGTCATGGTAAGGAGAACTGCAGGCGCTCCAAAGGCCCGAATCCTGATGTACGTCAGCGCATAGCCATGAACACTTCCATCAGCTCCCATAAGAGACGCAATGGTTGAACCGAAAGTCAGGGCAAGAAGAGACATGACGAGGCCAATGACGGCAGCCAGCAAGAGAGCGAGGCTGGCGAATCGTCTGCCGGCCACCATATCATTTCGACCGGTGGCCTGTGAAACCTCTGTCTGGCTGCCGACGCTCAGAAAGTTAAAGAGCCATAAACCGCTGGTGAGAACCACTGTGCCGACACCTAGGGCGGCCAGATGTTCTGCCCCGAGCCGGGCAATAAACGCTGTATCCACCAATCCGGTTAATGGTTCCGCAATCATGGAGAACAGCACCGGAATCCAGATACTGAAAAAGGATTGAAACGGCCTGCTTAGGAAATTCTTGAGTTTGGCTGATGACATGAAAGAGTAGGGGCGATTAAGGTCATTGTAAATCGGTCCGAATCCTATTCGGTGAGCGACACTATGGCAGGTTTGGTCGGATGTGGAAAGTAAAATATGTCTGTCTGACAGGAATAGAAAGCGCCTGTTCCTGAAGAGAGATTCGGGTTAAATGCGACTGAGGGCTACAATAGTGACCCCGACGATCATCGACAGGAACACGTTACCGGTTCGCAGGCTGCAGAGGGCGGTGCAGGCTGTGGCAACCCAGCCCCAGAATCCTGCAGCCATGGCGGTGGGGACAATCAAGGAGAGCAGGATGGTGCCCGGCAAGGCATCCATAAATTTACGGAACCGACCGGTTTTAGGCAAACGACCGGCCAGCAGTAGTCCGCCGAGGCGAAGACTGTAGGTAACAACAGCAGCAGCTGCGATCACGATATAGACGGTATATGCATCATTCATTTCCCGTTTCCTTTGTGAAATAAATTATCCGGCAGCAGGGCGGTGACCAGTGCTCCTCCAAGTCCTCCTGCGAGGATGTACCATTTGCCGGGGATCAGCTTTTCGGTAATGATTGCCAGTAAGGCGCTCACGACCCAGGGGAGGATATCCCGTCTTCCTTTCCAGAAGCTGAAAACAAGCGCAGTAAAAACCGCGACAAAGGCAAAATCCAGGCCGTACTTTTCCGGCTGGGAAATTGCTTCTCCCATCAGGTGGCCGGTCATGGTTCCGGCGCACCAGGCTGCCTGTACACAGATCCCCCCGCCTAACAGAAACCAGGTCGAGATCTCTTCCTTATGGTAACGGGACATGGTTATGGCCCAGTTTTCATCCGCCACCAGGTGGATGAAAACACATTTATGCAGGAAAGAGGTGCCTGCAAATAAAGGGTTCAGCGAGGCACCGATTAGTAAATAGCGCATATTGATAACCAGCACAGCCAGGGTGATCTCAAGCATGGGCAAGGGGGGGAGCCACATGTCGACCATGACAAACTGGGCTGAGCCTGCAAAGACACTGAGGTTCATAAAGAGAAGCTCAAACCAGCTCAGCCCCTTTTTCGCGGCCAGAAGACCAAGCACACTGCCGTAGGCTGCGACGCTAGCCGCGACAACCAGGTTAGCGGTGAAGCCGGAGCCCAGTTGTTGAAGATTGTTATGTGTATTGATATTGTCCATCTCAGGAGAGTACTCCTGATGGTTCAGGAGTTCTTGAACGATATTGCTGTTATTGGGAAAAAGTCTGCAAAAAGGTGCGTATTACCTGGCTGTAGTCGGGGGAGAGGTCGATGGAGTTGTGACCTGTACCTTTAATTATCTCAACTTTTGTTGTTTCTGGAGAGAGCGCGGCAGCCAACCTGTCACTGTTCTGGCGTGGAATAACTTCATCGTGCTCAGCTATGAGCAGGAGAGTGGGGACACCTATCTGCCTGGCCTTATCCAGAGAGTCGAATTTGTCTTTCAGCAGCAGAGTGACCGGGAAAAACGGATAATAATGGTGAGCGACACGGGCCATGGAGTCATAGGGGGTGGCCAGAATAATTCTGTTTGCAGGACGTTGGGCCGCAAGCTGGATGGCAATGCCGGAACCAAGACTTCTGCCAAACAGGGTAATGTCCCCAAAATCCTTATCTATCAGATCGTAGAGAAAGAGGGCGTCTGTAACCAGTGCCTGTTCCGAGGGGTGTCCCGAGCTGTTACCATACCCTCTGTAGCAGGGCAGGTATATTGTATGCTCTGGAAACAGTGCTGCGAAGGATGCTGTTGATAGGGAGACATCCTCGGCATTTCCCCCGAAGTAGATGACCGCCCTGTCACTGTTTCTCTCAATCTTGAATACCTCCAGGGTGTGTCCGTCATGGATAACTGTAAAAGAGGGGGGAGCCGGCAACCTGGCCGGAGGTGTTGGATAATAGAGGATAGAACGCTGCATGATAAATAAATAGCAGCACATCAGCGCATACAGCATGGCTCCGAAGAGAATTATCCAGCCAATACTTTTCACCATGTTTTCCAATGTTACTTCTGTTTGTCGGACAGATAGTTATGCCACAATAAACGTGCAGCAACAGACCGGTAGGGTTGCCATTCTGTTGCAATCTCTTTCATGTCCTCATTGTTCGGTCTTTCTGTGAGTTCGTTTAAGGTGGCGTAAGAGGCTGCCAGGGCAATGTCGCCGGTAGGCCAGACATCTGGCCGGCCCATGGCCATCAGCAGATAGATGTTAGCCGTCCAGACGCCGATCCCCTTCACTGCAGTCAGTTTTTGCCGCACCTCTTCATCAGTATGTTCCGGTAATGTTGTGAGATCCAGCGAACTGCTTATGATCGCTTCAGATAATGCTCTCCCATATTGTGTTTTCTGACGGCT
The DNA here is from genome assembly GCF_010646885.2 of Desulfopila sp. IMCC35008. Classification (GTDB taxonomy): domain Bacteria; phylum Desulfobacterota; class Desulfobulbia; order Desulfobulbales; family Desulfocapsaceae; genus Desulfopila. The sequence continues at coordinate 659,424 of NZ_CP050700.1, forward strand.
AAAGCCTATTGTTTTCAGTTTCTGATCGGAGAAACGCACGAACCGTTCTGGCAGCAGTTCGCCTGATGCGGCAACAAGTTTGTCAAAGGCTGCCCTGGCGGATGCCAGTGAGACCTGTTGTTCAAGAATTATCCGGATAAGTGTCGGAAACCCTTCTTCTCTTTTCCAAAGAGGGGGGGGGCCGTAATCGGTAACTACCCGCTTGAATAGTGGTGCCGCATCCACAAGTTCAACCACCGCGCGTTGCAGCTCTTGATCATTGGACAGGCAGGGGATGGTTGGATTCATCATAAGTTCAGCATATTGCCTTTTGGTATTGGCGTGGGGTAATACCAAACGCGGACTTAAAGCGGCGGTTCATGTGGCTCTGGTCGGCAAATCCGGCGTTCAGGGCAGACTCAGCGAGTGAAACACCCAGTCGTATCTCTTTTTTAGCTAACTGCAGCCTGTGATGGAGCAAGAAGCTGTAGGGCGAGATATCCATGGCATCAGAGAATAGCCTGAGAAAATGATAGCGTGAAAGATGAGCAGCAGCGGCGATATCATCAAGGGAGATGTGTTCATGTGCATGATCGCGGATGTATGCACAGGCCTGTGCCACAGGAGAGGGGATCTGAACAGCTGCACCGTGTTCGAGTTGCTCAGTACCGTAGCTGCTGAGCAGGCTGGCAACCGTTTTAGAGAAGAGTACCTCGAGTTCGAGCTGTTCTGACGTGTCGTCGTCCAGTAGTTGCAGGAGATGGCCCAGCTGCTGCGAAAGTTCTCGGTCATTAATGACAGGGTGGGCAAAATAGTGGTTTTTTCTGCCTGCTACCATCTCCTCACCGATCGTCTGCATGAGCTCCCAGGGGATATACATGATGCGATAACTGAAATCGCTGTCGTCACCAGACATCCCATCATGAATCTCTCCGGGGTTTACCGTAATAAGGGTTCCTGCAGGGGCGTAGCGGGCTGCACCCCTGTAGGAAAACCGCTGTACGCCGCGGTACATGAGACCAAGTGCGAAATCGTCGTGACAGTGTCGGGTGAATTGGAATTTATGATAATGGGCCTTGAACAGCAGAAGGTTATCCAGTTTGGGGGCCCTGTGCAGGGTAGCCTTTTCCATGAACCAGCTTTGGCTACAGTGAGAAGGACTGTTCCTGTGCTACTTCAATGGCCAGTTGAGACCGAGCCTCGCTATCCATTTCAACACCTTTTTGGGCACACCACTCGGGGAACGTTTCCGGATCGATAAAGACCTTGATAACGGCGTCACCGCTAGCCTGTGCCTGTTTCTTCATTTCTTCGGCCCGTTTGTGCCACTCTTCGTAGGTGGGGGGGAGTCTGTCACCGTCCACAAACATCAGTTTGAGAGTGTCCCAGTGTTCTTCTTTGTACCAGACCATTGCCTGCACCGAGGGCTGGCTTTGTGGCGGTTGCGTAACTGGCTGCGGGTCTTTTTGTTGTTTCTGTTGTGCTCTCTTGAACTTGCGTTGCGACATTTATTGTTCCTTTTCTGCTATGTGAATAATTACTAAGATTGTTGTGTAATCCATACTATACCTGAACCGTCCTGAGCTTCAAGGAAATGATGCCTTCACCCACATATCTCGGACGGGATGCTTCTCAACTGGTGTTAAAGGTGGCAATTAAATAGCACGTGCTTATTTTTTCGTTGTAAACGTATTTTTATACCCTTGTTTTAGGGCATCTTTTAGTTGAATCTTACCTCCCGGTGCATATGAAAGCCTACAAAAAAAGGATCGTTTTCGGTTTTGAAAAACAGTTGATTCAAGCAGGAGCAAGGCGTTGTGAGACATGCAGGGTAAGGAATGAAAAACTGCATGTACCGGGATGTGCCATGGAAGAATGTCCGGCATGCGGCAAGGCTCTAATAGGTTGCAACTGTGAAGCGCTCTCCCCCTGGGATGCAGAAAAGGTCATTCAGGCAGTGTACGGCAAGATAAAAAACCTGGAGGCTGCGCTTGGGGCAGCCGACGAAAGCAGTTGCGAAAAAGATAGCGGCTCGTCTTATTTGCAGCATGCCATCATGAAGTATATCTTTGACAATGTCCCTGATACGGCGAGAAAAGAGATTGAGGAAGCATTTCATATCCGGTTTCCCGGCCTTATTCCCCAATTACAGGATGATGAAGGACGTGGTTATTACACTGCGGAACAGTTGGCTGAAGCACTTGGAATTCCCTTGCAGGAGGTTCATGAACGTGTGGATGCAATGCTCACAGCCGGCCAGAAACTTGAAACCTCGGAAGGCCGTCATCTTCGAAAAGTACACTGACTCGCGGGGGGCTATTGCAACTCCTGCATCCAGGAAACGAATCCAACGAACCTCATACCTTTTCCTGATGAGCAGGCGGAGTCAAAGGGGGAATCCGCAGAACTCAAGTGATTATTACAGCACGTTGAGATGATCGACAAATCCATGCAACTGGTTCTGAACCTGATGACGAAGTGATGTTGTTGGTGATAGACAGGGTGGGGAAAAAGGAATATAGTCCTATCTTTTGTCACGTCATCACCTTTGGGGTTGGAATGTCTTTATTTGCCGTATCACAGATTTTGGTGGGCATAGCTATCTGCACGGATATGCTTTCCTTCCAATTTAAAAAGCGGGTACATATCGTCAGTTGCCTGCTGGTTTCATGTACCCTGATCTCCATCCACTTTATGTGCCTGGGGCACTGGACTGCAGCCTGCATGGGCTTGCTGGCGGCGGCGAGGTTCATTACCTGTGTGTTTACGACCGACAGGAAGGTTCGAACGCTTTTCGTGCTAGCCACCCTGATCGTCTCCATGGTGACGTATGAAGGCTTACTATCTGTGCTCTGTACCGTTGGCGGGTTGTTTGGTATATACGCCTCTTTCTGTGAGGATGATAAACCGTTGCGTCAGTTAATGGCTGTCGGTACGTCGATCTGGCTGTTACACAATATTCTCGCCGGTTCACCAGGGGCGGTGTTGATGGAGATACTGTTTCTTGGTTCCAATTTTGTCGGCTATTTTCGTTATTATATTCGGCCCCAAAAGCAAGCCCTCGGTTAACCCTGCCAGACGTATTGCAACCAGATAATAGGGAAAAGCAATAGATACGGTCTGATGTATCGAAAGCAAATATTTGTTCTTGTCGCTGTACTGGTTATTATTGCTGGAACTGTAGCAAAACAAACCCGGGAATTTCCGGTTACAACCGACAGGACAAAATGTATCTCTCAACCGAGCAATTACTCTATCCAAACGTAAAACACTCCCTTTCACCTGGTGGCTTGCAATCCCTGCACTTAAAGGGCAGCGGTCATGTTAATGAGGATGTGTTACTGGTGGATGGGAAAACGTACGGTGTCTTTGATGGGGCGACGAGTCTTCATCAGGTTGGTCTTGATAATGGTAAGACCGGTGGTCTGATCGCCGCAACTATCGCTGCCGAGGCGTTTAAAGAGGATAACAGCCGTCAGTTGCACACTGTTGCTGTTGAGGCGAACGAGCGGATAGCTGAGGCGCAAAGAAAAACGGGAGACCTGAATGGCGACCGGTCAAGGCTCTGGTCCACCAGTATGGGGGTTGTAAGGGTGGGTGATAATCGCCTGGAGTACTGCCAGAGTGGTGACGCCGTGATATTGGTTCTTTTTAAGGATGGAGGGTACCGACTTATATCCACCGATGTCAACATCGATCGGGAAACACTGACCATGTGGAAAGATATGGCCTGGTGTGACGGGATCACAATCCATGAGGCTCTGGCCGACCAGATCCGTACGACGCGGCAGCGGATGAACGTGGATTATGGCGTCTTAAACGGTGAATCTGAAGCGATACAATTTCTAAAACATGGTGCAATCGACCTCGCGGATATATCTGATGTTATACTATGTACCGACGGTTTATTTCTGCCCCGTGAAGAACCTGCCGAGGATCAGGACTGGCGACTCTTTACAGATCTCTATCAACAGGGCGGCCTGCACCTGATTCATGATCATATCCATACGTTGCAGGAGAGTGACCCAGACTGTCGCAAATATCCCCGCTTCAAGAAACACGATGATATAGCCGCCCTGGCGTTGCCTTTCTCTTACCTTTCAAGGCACTTCACATAGCAGCACTCAATCCTCTCAAAGACTGACTCCCAGCCATATGGGCTGGTTACAGCATCAAGGACGTGCGTGTCAGGAGATGGTGAACCGATTACCTTCTCTTTCATTCTCATGATGGCTTTTCTTAAGCTGTGTTCAAGCGCCCTGCGGTCCGTTTCGTCCGGTCGATCAATCTGGGTCATGATCGGAAGCCTGACGAATTCAAAAAGGTCATCATCCGCTTTTTCAAGGAGCTCCCTGCAGCCACTGAGATTGGTAGTGAGTACCCTGCATCCTGTGCTGAGTGCTTCGAGCAGGACCAGGGGGAGTCCCTCGTAGAAGGAGGGAAGAATAAAGAAATGACAGCGTCCCATAAGTTGACCGAGTTCCTGTTGATTCAGTCTGCCATGCAGAGTTACATGTTTACCGCACTTTGCAGCAAGTTCCAGGCACTGCTGTGCTTCTTTGCCGGTGCCGGACCCTGCAAGGTGCAGGTGCAGATCCTTGTCATCCAGCTCCCTGAACACCTTGAGCAGCCAGTCAACACCTTTGGCAAAGCTCAATTTTCCTGCATAGATTATATGGACAGGGGGCGGTTCTTTTTTTATCCGGGGGGTGAAGAGCTTCCTGTCAAAACCACCACCGACAATATGGATACGCTTTCCATCTATCCCGAAAAGATCTTCAATCTGATTTTTCTGTTCCATGTTCAGGGCCAGGATTTTGTCAATTTCCCTGCAGGGCTCCAGCACCCTGCTGCGAAGGTGCCGGTTGTTGATGAATTGTCGTAAGTCTGTGGAATGGCATGATGTTACCATGGGAATCCGAGGAAAGAGCTTCCTGGCAACAGAAGAGACAATCCAGAGATGGTGGCTATGGATAATATCCGGAGAAAATTGTTGTACAGCTTCGGTGATTGTTTCTGCGAAAACGCACTCGTAGCGGTCAAGTTGTTCTGGTGTCAGTTCAGAAAACCTTGAACTCGGGTATGGCATCACATCGCTCATGCCCGGGATTGAAAAATCAAGCTGTCCCTTGTTAAAGGTGACAAAGTGGACTGCGTTGGGGGGCATGCCTGGAAGCTCCGGCCGATTTTCATCGGATACCCCGGCTATTAGCAGGTTATCATAACCTTTAAGCTGTGCCTGGTTGATGATATTCTGAAGGTAGTAGCCACTGCCGGTACTTTCCGGGTGTTGGCTGATAAGGTGGAGTATTTTCATTTCTTTGGCATTATGAGTGTTTCGGCTTTTTTATGGAAAGAAAAGACAGAAAGGTTTATGGGTATTTTCTCATTTGTAGTATTTTACCTTCTTTTGCTAACCATAAAAGGTTTTTTCGAATATGCCATTTCTAGGTGAAGTCATAGGGTTAACCACTGTACTGTGCTGGACGGTCAGTGTCCAGTTTTTCGGTGCCGCCTCAAAAGAGGTCGGTGCTACACCGGTTAATGTTATTCGTCTGACAGTGGCAGTCCTTTTGTTTAGTTTATTTTTACTGGTGAGGGACGGTTCCCCGATACCGGTGGGTTTCCCTCTTCATGCCTGGGTGTACTTGTCGCTTTCCGGCGTGGTTGGTTTTTTTATCGGTGACATATTTTTATTCAAGGCGCTGGTTGAACTGGGTCCCAGGCTGGCTATGCTGATGCACAGCCTCGCAGCCCCGGCTTCTGCGGTGATCGGCTGGCTGTTTCTTGGTGAGACTTATATTCCGGTTCAGTGGTTGGGGATACTTGTGACCTTGTCCGGTGTGGCGGTAGTCATTTTTGAGAGGAGCCCCAACGGCAAAAGACCACGTGCTTCCCTCCCAAAGTCAGCGGCCTCGGTCAAGGGGATCCTGTTTGGGATCGGCGCCATGCTTGGACAGGCTGTTGGTTTTGTCCTGAGTAAAGTGGGTATGCAGGTGGGTGATGGCTACCTTGATGCATTTTCTGCCACCCAGATCAGGGCTCTGGCAGCGTTTTGCTGTTTTGTTGCCTATTTTACGCTTGCCGGCAAATGGAGAAACGTCAGGAAGGCGGCAGCAAACAGAAGGGCCCTTGTTTATAGCTCTACCGGTGCTTTTCTCGGCCCCTTTCTCGGGGTGTCCCTCTCTTTACTTACCCTGCATTATCTTTCGACCGGTGTTGCTGCTACCATCCTCTCATTGGTTCCTGTGTGTATCATACCTTTTTCTGTTTTCCTGTATAAAGAGCATGTATCGTTTAAGGCGGTTGCCGGTGCAGTGGTTGCAGTTTTGGGTATATATCTTCTGGTTTCATAGACTGCCTGATAGAGTATAATTGTATTCCGATAGTTCTGATCAAGAGTGGAAATGTCATGAAAAACAGGTACTGTTGAGACGTCGTGAAATTGTAAAATGGTAGGTGATCAAAAAAATCTTGGCTGGCAATGAGATGATAGTATATGAGGACAAAGACTGGCTGGCAGTGAATAAACCAACGGGCCTGTCGACACATGCTGCCAGAGCCGGAGATCTGGGGATGGCAGAGTGGCTTGGGCTTCACCTGGAAAGGCAACTCCATATCTGCTCACGGCTCGATAAAGGAACAAGCGGGATACTGCTTTTTGCCCGGAACAGAGGAGCCAGCCGCTCTGCACAGCGAATTCATGAACAACAGCAGGCTGAGAAAACCTATCATTTCCTGAGTGATAAGAGCTATAAGGGCCTGAAGAGGCGGGATACGTCGTGGAAGGTCGAAGAACCGCTTGATGGGAAAGAGTGCTCCACCCGGTTTCGTCTTATCCGATCCGGGAACGGCTACTATTGTTATGAGGCTGTGATAAGGCGTGGCCGTACTCACCAGATACGGCAGCATGCTGCTCTGTCCGGTGTGCCCCTTGTCGGTGATGACATCTATGGCGGACAGCCTTTTGGCCGTCTTTGTCTTCATTGCAGCAGACTGAGCTGGCCCGGGATTGAAGAAGATCTTGCGGTGTCTTTGCCTGACTCCTTCCAACTGCTCCTTCAAGGGAAGAGCAGACTTATTGTTGACGGTGCTGTCTGTTGGGAGCGGCGTTTGGGCTGGCCAGGGTTGATTAGTAATAGTTACAGGCTTGTTCATCGGGGTGAGTTGGAATTGCCTGTGAGCATAGATCTCTATGATTCTTATCTCTCGATTACCGGTTTTAAACAGGAGTTTCATTCCAGGCAACTCCAGCAGAAGCTTCAGCCGGTACTTGATTATCTTGGTTCGAAGGTAAAGTGGCGTGGGGCTATTCTGCGACAGCATGTACAGAATCCACATCGGGAAAAACTTATTCATGATGTTATCTGCTGGGGTGAACAAATACCTGAGCAGATTGTGGCACGCGAACATAATCGCCTGTTCGAGGTTAACCTTAACGATTCACAGCATATCGGTCTTTTTCTTGATCAGCGTGATTCCAGAAAGCGAGTCGAAAATGAAGCAGGGGCTAAACGGGTCGCAAATCTCTTCTCCTTTACTTGTTCGTTTTCTGTTGCTGCCCTTACAGGAGGGGCAGAGGTTGTGTTCTCTGTTGATCTGGCTGGTTCTGCCCTGCAACGCGGTAAAACCAATTTTGCGATGAACGGGCTGGATCAATCTGGTCGGGGAAAATTTGTCAGGGAAGATGTGTGTAAGTGGTTGAGCAGGCAGGAACGTAAATACACCGCTCATCCTGAAGATTTTGCTTTCTGGGATCTTATTATCTGTGATCCTCCTGTTTATGCCTCTTCAGGTAAAGGTCGCGGGTTTCATGTGGAAAAACAGTGGCCTGAACTTGTCCGGCAGGTTCGCTTGATTCTGGCTGATAAGGGTAAAGCACTTTTTGCCAACAACCATAGGAGTGGTAAGCCCGCTTATTACCTTGGCGAGCTACAGAAGCATTTCAGTACAGTTACCCAGCTGAGTCCACCCCTTGATTTTCCGACTATTGAGTATCAACCCGAGCATGTTCGAATATATTGGTGTGAAGTGTAAAATGCAGCTGGGGTACATCAACTCAATATGTAAAAAGCAGGACTCGATCTGAATTCTTCCTTTCGAAGTCTCAAAATGATCGTACAACACAAGGTAAATCCCGGATTGTTTGAAAGTATAACTTTGCCACATGCCTAACAATTTAATTGTTCACGTTCCCGCTCCTTACCTGTCCATTAATGGCAAAAATCAACTGCTGTCTTGCAGAAGACAGAATGGAGTTAACTAGTTTCAGGATGGAAACGAGTTATGTCATACTGGCTTGCAAACGCTTGTTGGTGTCGATTTTCCACCACCACTACTTAATATCACTGTTGATGTGAATGAGGATGGTAGAATCGGATTTGAAGAAGTTCTTAATGGCCTTATTGAAATTTCAGAATGATATCAGGATGACATCCCAAGAAACCTGCTCATTATCAAACTGAGTAGAAATGTGAGAACAATGAGAAGGGTTCCGTATGCCATTGCAAGACCTAGGTTATACTCGAAAACACCATTTACCATAGCGATAGACAGTGGTTTGTTTGTCGCATTATAAAGGAATACAGAAACAGTGTACTCCCCGATTGAGCGAATAAAAATCAAAAGAAAACCAGCCCAGATACCAGGAAAAAGGATCGGAACAGCTACGTTTTTAAAAGTGTCAAAATTACTGCCGCCAAGGCTTTTGGAAGCTTCAACATACACTTCGTTCAGGTTTTGAAAGGACACATTGAGTGTTTTAACCATGATCGGTAATGAGCGTATCAAATACCCCAGGGGGAGAAGGATTGACGTTCCTACAAGCACTTCATTGAGTGAAAAGATGGTGGGTTCATTAAATGCGTTGATGATATTTATGGCGATTGCACTTGGGGGGATTGCCCAGGGCAGCATGGTGAGGAATTCTACAACCCACTTTGCTTTCAGCTTTGTCTTAACGATCACAAAAGATGATGGGATAGCAACGATAAGCCCAACCCCTGCTGCCACTATTGCCATAACGGAACTATTGAAGAACGGTTGTAATTTTCTTGCGCTGGTGAAAATTGCAGAATAGTTGTCCAGAGTAAACACTCTTGGGAAATAGTCGACCATCCATGAACTTGATGGAACAAATGAGACAAGTACAATCGTCATCATTGGAAGCAAAATTGAGCCGATTATAATCCAGACAATGGATCGGATAAGAATCCTGTATAACGAATTTCGAATGGCCACGGGTCTGAACAATACGCCTTTTACGGAAGAAGTGAATTGGCTTTTTGCTTCATAAATCCTGAAAACGATGAAGAACAGTATGGAAATGGATGTGAGAATAGACACCTGTGTAGCGGCGATACCCATGTAATTGTTTGCTTTCGATAAGAGTATCTGCGTCGTTAGCACTTTAAAATTTCCGCCAATTATACTAGGTGCGGTAAAGGAGCCGGCCCCTGAAATAAATGTCATAGCTGCCGCAGCTATGATTGCCGGTTTTAAAAAGGGCAGGATGATGGAGAAAAAGACCCTTGTTTGTGATGCTCCAAGATTACTGGCGCTCTCTATTGCTGAATAGTCCATCTGTTTTATTGCAATGGAGACAGTAATGTAAAAATAGATATACTGTGTATACGCGTGGATGACCAAAATTCCGGTTAAACCGGAGAGGGTGAAAGGTGGCGATTCCATCCCCAGTAGGAGCTGTAGCAGCTTTGTTACCATTCCACTTTCGCCATAGAGCTGCACGAAGGCAAATACGATAATTATACCTGGCATGACTAATGGTAAGAGCAGCAGTTTATCCGCAACACTTCTCCCTGGAAATTCATAAAAATTTATGGCGAAGGCGAGCGATGTACCCATGCTACCACAGGCGATAACGGAGAGAAGTCCCAGAGTGACAGAGTTGAGCAAGGGGAGGCGCGATGTTTCGTTGGTGAAAAATTCCTTGTAATGAATAAATGAAAAGGCTCCATTCGCTGTCAGGCTTGTCTCCAGTGTTTTTAAAGCTGGGAAGAGAATATAGCCAAAGAGAAATAAGAGTAAAACAAAGAGTCCGCAATGTCTCAGAACAGAACCTGGTTGTCCTTCACATCTCATTTTGATTAACGTTCCAGAATGTGAAGGTCGTTTGCAGAAAAGTTAACAAACACATTTTGACCTACAGACGGTGTATAGTGCTCACTTTCAGAATTAAGCCTTATCGATCGAAAGAGGAGGTTATCAACTCGGACTGAAAGCTCAGTTGTAAGCCCGTTGTAACGTTTATTTTCAACAACGCCTGCAAAACTGTGGTCACAATCTGCGCTCTCTGCAGATATTCTGATAGCTTGTGGTCGAATTGAAATAAAACGTCCTGTGTCGTTATGGATACCTGCCAAGATGCTATTGATCAGTAAAGAGTCATTCTCATTATCACAGCTATGGAGTGATAACAGATTTGTTTCTCCAATAAACTGCGCTACAAACGAATCTTTAGGCTTCTGATAAATCTCTTCGGGTGTTCCCGTTTGGATACTTTTTCCTTCGTTGAAAACAGCAAGCTGGTCAGACATCGTGAGGGCTTCGGTCTGATCGTGAGTTACAAAAATGGTCGTGATTCCAAGTTGTGTCTGCAGTCGTTTTAATTCCGACCGCATGTTGTCACGGAGTCTGGCATCCAAGTTGGAAAGGGGTTCATCGAGGAGAAGTACCTTGGGCTCGATGGCCAAAGATCGTGCAAGGGCCACTCTTTGCTGCTCACCTCCTGATAATTGAGAGACGGGGCGGCCCCCTAAGCCTTCCAGTCCTACCATGCTGAGGTAACGTTCTGCTTTCTCCTTTATCTGGGATGTCGATCTTTTTTGAACTTTTAAACCATACTCTATATTCTCTATGACAGTCATAAACGGAAAAAGGGCATAGTTTTGAAAAACCATGCCCACATTTCGTTTTTCCGGCTCTAATGAGGTGATATTGACATCATTCAGAATAATGGATCCACTATCTGGTCTGATAAAACCGGCTATGAGTCTTAGAAGTGTTGTTTTCCCACAGCCAGATGGGCCGAGAAAAGTGAAAAACTGACCATCTTCTATGTGCAGATTTATATTGGTGCAGGCAAGGGTTTGGCCGTACCACTTTTCTATGTTATGAAGAACAACAGTTCCCATGTTCCTGCCTCAAGATCGACTCTTACTTTTTCTTTTTATCTTTGCTCATGCTTTTAATTTCTGAGTCCCACTTCTGGATCCAGCCTGATTGTTTTGCAGCAAGAGCCTGCCAGTCAACGTCCATAACTTTGAAGCTTGCATTTGCCATCCATTCTGGAGAATCAGCAAGGGCATCAGGGTGTGTTGGCAGCCTGTTGAATTTCTGAGCCAACAGAGCCTGAACCTTCGCGCTACCAGCAAATTCAATAAATGATTTAGCAGCATTTGGATGTTTCGCCCCATGTATCAGGGCTATACCATCGGTAATTACAGGTGAGCCGCTTTGAGCATCAATCACAGCCAGAGGCATCTTATTCTTAATTTTATTGTCAATAATAGAGTTGAGTACCATAAAACTCACTGCAGCTTCCTTCCTTCCCACAGCTTGAAACAGCATTGAGCCACTGCCATAGTAGTTTTTGGTGTTTGCGTCTAACTCTTTCATGAATTTCCAGCCACTTTCCAGTTCACCCTTGCTTTCAAATTGTTGTAAAAGTGCGGAGTAGGTAGCACGTGCTGAAGAAGACAGAGCATTTCGAAAAACAAGAGAGTTCTTAAACCTTGGATTAACAAGGTCATACCAGTCTTTGGGTGCATCAGCTTCTGGAAGCATTTCAGTATTGTAAAACATCATCACAGGCGTCTGGATAGTTCCGTACCAGTACGAATCAGTATCTTTAAATAATGGATTAATCTTCTCAGCCCATGATGGTGTGAACGCATCAAAAAGACCTTCAGATTTCATTTCAAGAAAGACTGATGAGGGTGCACCATACATTACATCTGATTGAGGATTAGCCTTCTCCGCTCTTATCCGATCAGCAAGAGCACCCTTCAGGTTAATAAAATCAACTTTTATTCCGGTTTCGTTTTGATAGGCATCAGCAACCATTTCCAACATCGCTTCGCCATGGGTCGAGTAAACGACCACCTTTTCTTCCATGTCTTGTGCAAGACCAGTTGTTGGTAATGTTATGGACAAGGCGAGGACAGACGTTGCGAGTAATGCTTGAATCTTTTTTATCATGGTAAATTCTCCTGGCTGGTTGTTAAGAAAGGATTCGGCTTCATGGAGGTATGCTCTTTACGCAGCAATTTTTGCTACGCTTTCAATAAGGTGGTTATGGATCAGGTTTCTTGTATTCAGGATATCCTCATAGGAGCTCAACTCTATAGTCCACCATGTACATTGAGTTTCTAACAATGAATCGACTATCGGACCTAAGACAGACATATCTTGAGGCGCGTAGTGGGTGTCCGTCTCATATTCATAAAAATGAACTTCTTCAATCATCCGGCCAAACAACTCTATTATTTGGGTAACGGTCAGTTCTCCTTGAAGAACCCGCTCGCAGGAAACAGCATGACCAACATCCAAGGTAATTGAGGTGCCACTTTCTTCTGACCATTTCAACATCGTTTCAGGATTACTGGTGGGGCCAAACCGAAGGTTTTCAAGGCAGATTGTCACCCCTCGTTCATTGCCGTACTCAACGAGTCTGCCGAGATTTCTGATAACACGATTGTGATCTAAGGCAATATCTGGAATGAGTCCAACATGAACTGTCATAACCTGGTCTCCAAGACCAAGCAGTGCATCGATACTTTGCTGATGCAGAGCAAGTGCTTTCTCTGCCAGGAGATGGTCTTTATTACCAATTTCGAAACCTGGAAAATAACCGTGATGTCTGACGGATGTACCGTTTTTCAAATACGGTTCTAAATGTTGTTTAGTAAGCTCAAGTTGTAGTGCATTAGGGGTATAGGCCATGGCAAATCCATTCTCAGTAAGCCAATCGAATCTGTCGGGAAACGTATGCCATTGCGTCGAAACGGCGAGGGTGATGTTGCCAGGCATGCTTTTCAGCAATAATCGATCTCCTTTTGACTCGTTGTCCTTTATCATCTTTATCCTGTTAATTATTAATATGATTTACCCGTAAAGCATTGAGACAACCGAACTCAAGCATGCAACAGTTACAAAAAAGTTCTCAATTTGTCCAATCGGTAAATGCTATTGAATGTCAGGTTTCCATGGGGAGGGGCGATGTTGAATTGTATGAGCGGATGTAATCTTATTTTATATAGTTGGGTATTTTCGAAACAGGTATAAACGAGGATAAATCGTCTTCAGAGTGGAAATTGGCTGCAGGGACTAAGGTGTAATATTAATGACCTGATATGTATATCCTCCGATGCCGATTGGGAACATGAGCGGATAGAGGTACAAAGGGTGCCAATTCTAACCTCTGCAACTTCATACTTCATCTACCAATAAACTTGCTGGCTAACTACTGTGTCACTGGTCATTTTTTCACAACAGAACAGGATGTTCAAGGTCGGACGATTCAACAGGAACACTCTCGACTGAGGTGAAACATGTTACCCGATAGGCCACATTAATTCGTTATGTAAATATTTGAAAAGGATACATTAAATATAGAAATAATTGCATATAACCATCTCTTATGGTTATATACGCTATTACTTTATATAGACGTTGCTCTGATTAGTCTTGTAAGTTCGCTCGGGTTTAAGCACGTAAGCCAGGATATACCGTGAATCGGGTGTTCCTTGCATGTACCTGAAGGTGCGGTTGGATATGGCGATACCATGTCTGCCGGACACCGAATGGATCTTTATGAGTCTTCTAAGTTTCACTCGTAAAGAGTACCCCACCGTACAACCCGCAAATCCATTAAAACTAATACCATGAGCATCGGTAGGGCGGACGTTTATTCGTTTCTATAGTGTTTATGATGCAACTCACAAAGGAGGTATTTTGAACAAGACCGTAACCCTGACCTACGAAGGAAAGCAAATTGAGCTGCCGGTAGTTACTGGAAGTGAAGGAGAGGAGGCTATTGATATTTCAAGGCTGAGAGCCGAAACTGGCTTGATTACTCTTGATCCCGGCTACGTTAATACCGGAAGTTGTCTGAGTGCCATCACCTTCATGAACGGTGAAAAAGGAATATTACGCTATCGGGGAATACCCGTGGAACAGCTGGCCGAGCACTCATCATTTAAGGAAACGGCGTACCTGCTTATAAACGGTCATCTTCCCAACCGGGATGAACTGACCCAGTTTTCGGTAATGCTGAACGATCATAGCCTTGTTCACACCGACATGAAGGCTTTTTACCAGAACTACCCACGTGCTTCACATCCCATGGGGATCCTGTCTTCCATGGTCAATGCCCTGCGAAGCTTCTACCCAGCCCTGGATACCGAGGAGCAAATTGACATCGCCATGACCAGGCTGCTGGCCAAGGTGAGGACCATGGCCGCAATGTCCTATAAGATTTCAAGGGGGCATGAGCTGGTACTCCCCCGTCCTGATCTGACATTTTGTGAAAACTTTCTCAACATGATGTTTGACACGCCGGTGACACCCTACGAAATAAAGCGGGAGGTAGTGAACGCCTTAAGGGTTTTCTGGATTCTTCATGCCGACCATGAACAGAATTGTTCGACTTCGTCAGTTCGCATGGTTGGAAGTGCCAGGGTGAATTTATATGCCGCTATCTCATCCGGTATTGCAGCCCTCTGGGGGCCGCTGCACGGTGGGGCCAATCAGGCAGTGATCGAAATGTTGACCGAAATTCAGACCGGTGGAGGCGGTTATAAGAAGGCGATTGAGAGGGCGAAAGACAAGAAGGACCCGTTCCGCCTGATGGGCTTTGGGCATCGCGTTTATAAAACATATGATCCGCGGGCCAAGATCATGAAAAAAACCTGCGACGAGTTGCTCGAATCGTTACGGCTTGAGGATCCACTTCTGGATGTGGCTAAAAAGCTTGAGGAAACAGCCTTAAGTGATCAATACTTCATTGACCATAATCTCTATCCGAATGTTGATTTCTACAGCGGTATTGTTTTAAGGGCGATTGGTATACCCACAAATATGTTCACCGTAATGTTTGCCCTGGGACGGTTGCCTGGCTGGATCGCACAGTGGAAGGAAAGCAAGGATGATCCTAACTGGAAGATTGCCCGTCCCCGCCAAATTTATAACGGTGAGACGGAATATGCTTATGTCCCAATACACGCTCGCTAATCCGGTTGCTTCATATTTCGTTGCCTGTTCGTAACGTGAATCGGTCAAGTAATGTAATGTTACCGTCGCCAGCTCAGAACTGTGGTGGCGATATGGGGAGTGCGCTTGGGAAAGCTGCTACTCATATCGCTGCCGCTTGCAATGAATGCGGAGCCTGCGTTCGTTCATGTGCTTTTCTGCAAGTGTATGGGACTCCGAAGGTAATTGCCGAAAGATTGGTAAAAGAAGACGGTCGAGGACGATTGACAGCATTTGAATGCAGCCTGTGCGATCTCTGCGGAGCAGTTTGTCCCGAGGAACTTTCTCCTGTGGGTATGTTTATAGCAATGCGGCGAGATGCGCAGCGGGCAGGAGAAGTCGACCAACAAAAGCATGCTATGCTGCTTGGTTATGAAAAGAGGGGCAACTCCCGGCTTTTTTCCTGGTACGGTTTGCCAAGGGGCTGTGATACTGTCTTTTTCCCCGGCTGCACCTTTCCCGGGACCAGATTGCAAACGGCATGGGCACTTTTTAATTATATCAGGGAGCATGTCCCCCAGGCTGGGGTGGTACTTGATTGTTGTAACAAGCCATCGCACGATCTGGGCAGGCACGAGCAGTTCCGGGAACAATTTGCAGAGATGAACCGGTCTTTGGTGGAAAGTGGTGTTCGTACGGTTCTGGTGACATGCCCTAACTGCCTGAAGGTCTTCAAGCAGTATGGTCAGGGTCTTGATACGATAACCGTCTACCAATTCATGGCGCAGCATGGACTGCCCGCCACCCCCAAAGTGGAGGGGAGTTGCGTAATACATGATCCGTGCCCGACACGTAGAGAGAGTGATGTCCACGTTGCCATCCGCAAACTGGTCGGAGCAAAGGGCATTGAAGTGGAGGAGCAAAAAGGCAAACCTGCCAGGACGCTTTGCTGCGGTGAAGGGGGAGCCGTGGGGTTTGTTCGTCCGGAGTTTTCCAGAGTCTGGTCCAAAATGAGGGTGGAGCAGGCAAAAGGTAAGAAGATAGTGTCCTATTGCGCCGGCTGTGTGCGCTTTCTATCACCTTACGCATCCGTCTGGCATATACTCGATTTGATCTTTTTCCCTGTTGCTGTCACTCAGGGCCGGTTCAGGGTGGCAAAAGGACCGTTTACATATATCAAGAGGCTCGTGTTTAAATGGAAACTTCGGCGCCTTCTCGATGTGGAGGATTGGCGTGGCTGATCTGAATACCACACGAATCTGTTTCCTCATCTGAGGATGCAAGATGCTTTCGTACGTATTCTTCCCTGAAGTAAAATAGAACCCTGCTCAAATAAACCATGTATCCTGTGGATAAAGTGATTATTAATACATCATCACCTGAAACACATAAGCTTAAGGAAAGATGAAGGACTATTATCAGATACTTGGTGTTACCCCGGAATCCGGTGAAGATGATATTCGCAAAAGTTATCGAAAACTTGCAATGCAGTATCATCCGGACAAAAATCCCGATTCACCTGAAGCTGAAGAAAAATTTAAGGAAATCGCCGAGGCCTATGGGGTTTTGACCGACCCGGTAAAAAGAAGTCAGTATGACACGGCCAGGAGAACCGGGGCCACTTTTAACACCCATAGTGGGGCCGATGGTGGTTTTAATTACTCCCAGGAAGATATCCTCAAGGATCTTTTCCAGGACCCTCGTTTCCAGCAGATGTTCCAGGGGGTGTTGCGGGAATTTGCACGTAAAGGATTTCGGGCCAACCAGTCCTTTATCAAGCAGAGTTTTTTTGGCGGGAAAGGTGGCATACTTTTCGGTGGTCTGTTTTTTTTCGGCTCCCTTGCCGGACCTGCCCTTATGAAATCGGCGAAGGCAAAACTCCCTGAAGGGAAAGGCTTGCTGAAATCCCTGGGCAGCGCCGTTGGCTCATTGCTTGGAGAAAAGGGAGGCAATGCACCTGTCAGTCAACCCAACACGAATGCAGCAGCGGATACAACCTATACAACATATCTTACTTCCGATGAGTTTCGGTTGGGGAAATTGGTCCGTATTGTCACTAATGGTCCCGACGGCCCTGAAAAACTACAGATAAAGATTCCACCTGAAAGCAGGGCGGGGCAGAAACTGCGGTTGCGGGGTAAGGGGATGCCTGGCCCGGATGGGCGTGGCGATCTGTTCCTTGAGCTGCTGGAGAGATAACATCTACCTGGAAGTCCATTCTTTTTTTTAAAAAAAACCATAAAATTTCGCGCGCTGAAAATGTTTTCATATTAGTGGGATAGACTGCACTTTTTCTGCCCTGAAAGCCCTTCTTTTGCCTGGAGGGCTATGTTTTACAATACTTTCTGTGTGCCCTGTAAGGAAAAAGTGAGGGTCAGGATGCTATGCTGACTCTAACAGATCGGGGGATCGGACTATTATATTTCATTTAATTTTCCTGGGAGGGTAAAAATGAACTGGCTAGCTGAATCAATCGTCGTATTGTGGTTTCTTCCTGTTGTACTCTTTATCGTTCTGCCGTTGGCACTCATGGCCTGTCATCTTGGATTGGTGGCCCTGAAGGGGATGTTTGGGCGAAAAGGCAATGAGGGTATTCTGATGGTGAAAGACATGGGAGCCGGTGCTTAGGTAGAGTCGAACGTTTTTATTCGTAATCGGAGTTGTATTATGAAAAAGGAAATTATCGGCGTCTTCAAGGCGACAAACGGCACGAGAAGAAAGCATCTCGTTTATATAAGTCAGGAGATAAGCGTAAACAGGCAAAAGGTTATTACCGGCGCCCGCAAAACATTCCATCTCGATTCATTTGACGGAGAAGAGGTTCGTTCTACAGTGGATCCGGATATTTTTCTTCGGGCCGACGGAACAACACTCAAGAAAACCGGCAGAATTACTGAAAATGGTACCTGATCCAAGGAAATCATGCAGGTGAGATCTCATTGCCTGCATGATAGACAAGAGTCGTGTCCTTTTCTTTCCTAACTCTCCTCTCCCTACCGCATTATTCTTTACTCCTGTAATAAAAAGAGTTGCATATAGTTGATGTAAACGTCATAATTTCTAGATGTTATGTCTTTACGGGCAAGGGCGTAGTTGTTCATCGGTAGGAGGTTGGTAACCGGTTCCTTACTGCTATGGGGAGTGGAGTGAAGAAAGGATTTGTAACATCCCTTATTCATCCAAGAGGTCTGGAAAAGGATACGTCCTGGCTTTCCATGCTGACGGTTGTTTGTATCCTGTTCATTCTTTGGTTTGGCTTGCGCCCAAAATACTGGCCGGAGGAGAACAAGGTCCGTTGGCTTCCCAACTTGCATGCCATCCATTTTGAACCACCGGCCATAGCCTTTGTGGATAGGTTCACGTTTGGTTCGGACAGCGAATTCACCGGGGAGTTCACTTTGCATTTAGCGGTGACGGCTTCGACCCTGCAGAAAAAAGGGTTTCGCCCTCTCCTGATGCTGCATGATGGTAACGACAGTTCACAACTGGCGATTTGGCATTGGGGGGGATCCGTTATCATCATGAATGGTGATGACTATGATTTTTCCAGACGATTACCGAGAATATCCGTACCTGATGTGCTACATGTTGGAAAGATCAGTTTTCTGACACTCTCGTCGGGATCATCCGGTACGCAATTCTATATCGATGGTCAGCAAGCGAGAGAGACGGACGGCTGGAGATTACAGATTCCAGAAGCAAAGGAAAACCTGAGGCTGATCCTGGGCAATTCGGTCTATGGGAGACATAGTTGGTATGGTGAGTTTCACGGACTGGCACTTTATGGCCGATCCCTGTCTGCCAATGAAGTAGAAAAACAGTATTTGAAATGGCGGCAGACGTCATCGCTGGAAGGTCTGGATTCATCGCAACTGAAACTTCTATACAACTTCACTAAGGGAAAGGGACGGGAGGTTACCGATATGTCCGGTACCGGTAATAGTCTGCTTATCCCCGAGAGACCTGTGATTCTGAAAAAAACCTTTTTGTCGATGCCACACAAGGAGATTCACTCCCAGTCCTATTGGCTTGATGCTTTCTTCAATGTCGTGGGTTTTATCCCTTTAGGGGCTCTTGTATTTGCCTGCTTCCGTTATATAACAGGTCTGCGGGTACGTTCAGCTGCGGGCGTTTCCCTGGGACTCTGTTTCGGTTTGAGCCTCTTTATGGAATTACTCCAGGGGTGGCTGCCGGGAAGGGATTCAAGCATGCAGGATTTGGTGCTGAATAGCCTCGGAGGGTTTATGGGAATTCTCCTCGCCAGTTTCCTGGTACAGTTATTCCGTTTCAGGCAGCCTTCCTGAAGTGGCTGGGAGAAAGACCGGTCCAGCGTTTAAAGGAGCGGGAAAATGTGCTGAGTTCTGCAAAACCCAAAAGAAAAGCGACCTCTGTCAGGTCAAGATTTTTATTGTTGACGTAACCGATCGCCAAATCTTTTCGGGTTTCATTCAAAAGCTGAAGAAAAGAAGAGTTTTCCTGTTGCAGCATACGCTGTAATGTTCTTGTACTGAAAGCCAGTTCAGAGGCAACATTCTCCAGTGTTGCATTGCCGGATGGCAGGTGCTCGGCAATACGTTTTTTCACCTTGGTTTTCAGCGTATGTCTATCCAGGGAGTCCACATAACGGATCATCATCTGTTCCCCAAAATCGGCCAGTTCCTCGTTATCGCCCGGCAGGGATTTGTCTACCAGTTCCAAAGGCAGACGCAGGGTGCTGAACTCGCTGTTAAAGACGATATGTGAACGGAAAAATTCATAATACCTGCCGCTGCAGACCGGTTTTGAGTGAACAATATCCACTGAGGCCGGCGATAATTCCTTTTGGTAATTCACCCGGAGAACACTCATTATCCAGGCCAGGGCGGCGTCTTCACGGGAAGGAGGCGCACCCGTGTCAGGTCCGAAGGTGAGGGTCAGGTTCAGTGTCCCCCTATGTTTATCTTCTTCCAGGCGCCCGAATGGAGAATCGGAGATGACCTGGTGGAAACGAATCAGCCTTTCCAGGGTGATACGTAGGCTTTTACTGACAAGCATGGCATAACCGAGGGCACCGAAATTAGATGGATGCCAGTTATCGGCAACACGCAAGCCAAAGCAGGGGTCAGGTATTCGTTTGGCCGCTTCCCTCCAGAGCAGGTTGATTTTATGCAGGGCGCACCTGGCGCCTTGTTGGTGCATAAGTGCCGGATCAAGATGGGCGCAGCGGAATATTTCTTCTGCGTCTTGGCCATAAAATTCCAGAACATTCCAGATAGGCAGCTGGGCGCTAGCAAGTTTGGTGAGATACATTTTTCTCCTTCATTATCTGGTGTTTCTGCCAGTGTAGTATGTTTCCGGCGTAAACTGCAAATTATTTGGCGCTTGCGGGCAAACGGATAGTTCTAAAATGCCGATAGTACATTGAGAAACCATTGAAACCAGATTTCTCATAAACATTGTGTCAATTTGGGATTAATCCACTTAGAAAAAGGAGCCTGGCATTATGAAACGGAAAGAATCGGCAGCCGCCTATAAAGGTCAGGGGAAGAGGAGCAGGAGTCACGTCGAGATCTTCCATTTAGAAGTGTCGCAATCCAAGGAAAAGATAGAAACAATTATGCTTTATGGATTCGTTCACAGTCGCCTGGGGCAGGTTGTCGGCTTTACCCTATCCTGCACTGTACACTGGCAGACAGACGCCTATTGCCTCGATTCTGATGATGAGCAAGCACAGAGATATTTCAGTAACCTTGTGGCAAGACATACTGAAGCAGAACTCTTCATCCCTGATGCAGCAATCGATGTGATATTCTCTGATCCTGAACTTAATGAACCGATTGGTTTCGGTTCTGGCTATCTGAAAATACAGGGGAGTTTGCTGAATTAATGGACGTGCAAATTGTATATCCAGTTCTTGCTCATGGAAATATCTGCGGGCATAAACGAAGAAGCGATCCCACTCAAATCTTTATCCTCATCTTCCGGTCCTTCAAGATATGGAGAACAACAGTATAGATATAGAAGAGAATCTGCCACGCGGGACAGAAACCGTAATGCTGGTTGATGATGAGAATGAGCTGGTTGAGGCCAGCAGGTTCTCAGTTCTCTTGGCGATACAGCTGAGGCCTTTAATACGAGGTCCGACAGGTTTGACCTGGTCATGACAAAAATGACAATGCCCAGGATGGGAGGTGACAGATGAGCAGTTCAGCTTATGTCCGTGCGACCTGATATGCCGGTAATCATTGATACAGGGTATTCAGAAAAATTTTCGGAGCAGGAGGCGATAACGCTTGGTGTGAAAAGTTTTATGTATAAACCAGTCGATATCGCCACACTGGCTGCAACAATCAGGGAAGTACTTGATTGAATCTTTTCTCGATTACTAAATTCCAGGATAGATGATCTCTATCCATCGGCTCCCTTTAAAGAGTCCGTCCCCCCATTCCTCTTCAAGATCGGCCAACGGGTTTTCCTCGGCAGCATCCTTGGCGCTGTAACCATCGGCTTTTAGAACCCTCAATCGGTCATAGGCCGTCTGCAACATCTTTTGATACTGTCGAAGCTGGTTCTTATCGGCCAGCGGGCCATGGCCAGGAATAATCCTGGTGTTGTCATCGGAGAGTGACATCAGCTCTTCAACGCCACGGATCATACCTTTGAGTGAACCACCGTGGTGTACATCTATAAAGGGATAAAAGCCGTTAAAGAAGAGATCTCCGGCGTGGATAATATTTGCATTTTCAAAAATAATAAAACTGTCACCGTCTGTATGGGCGTGTCCGACATGAATGGCGGCGACTGTCTCGCCGTTAATGTGAAAGCTGATACCTTCAGAAAATGTTACCACAGGTAATCCAGGAGCCTGTGTTGGTTCGAGTTGTGCCTCGAACGGTTCGAGGTAGGAGCCGGTTACCAGTCTTTCCCTGACGTTGTCATGGGAAAAGATGAGGGTACCGCCTTGGCCAATATTTTCATTACCACCCGTGTGATCGGCATGATAGTGGGTATTTATAAGAAAGCGTGGGTGTGTGCCACCTAACGACTTGATTGTTTTGACCATCGATTCTGTCATGGGAGCGAAATTGTCATCTATCAAAAACGTTCCGTCATCCCCCATGAAAACACCTACGTTCCCACCCTTCCCGGATAACATGTAGATTTGGCTGGTTACTTGGGTTGGGGCAAGTTTTCCTTCATCGGCCATAAGGGTATAGGCCGAAATGAAAAAACAAATTACGACCAGGCAGAGTATGCATATCCGTTTGTTTGTCATGTCTTGTCCTCTGATACGTTGGTTGTTGAAGTGGATCTGTATTCAAATATCTTCTCAATACATCCTAACCTTTGTTATCCTTAGAGAGGATGTCAATGTTCCGGTGTAACTGTGTCTATCAATGGAAGCTTAGAGAGGATAACGTATGAAATTTTCACCTTGCCTGGATATCTTTTTTGATGACAGACCCTTTGGCGAGCGAATAAAAGCGGTCAGCTCTCTTGGTTATGAGCAATTTGAATTCTGGAGCTGGTGGGATAAGGATATGGATGAAATTGCAGATCTCAGCCAGGAGCTCAAGATAGGGGTTGCGGCATACTGCACACGCTTTGTCTCACTTGTCGACCCTCCCAGGCGGAGTGAGTACCTTGAAGGGCTGGCTGAATCGATCGAAAATGCCTGGAAAACCAATACCAGGATACTCATTTCGCAAGTCGGGGATGAGCTACCCGGCACTGCGAGGCAAGACCAGCTCGATACTCTGGCAGAAGGTTTGAAGGAGGCGGCAGGTATGCTGGCGGGGACAGACATTGTTTTGGCCATCGAACCGCTTAATACCTATTACGACCACAAAGGATATTTCCTCTCCTTATCGGCAGAGGCGGTCAGGGTGCTGAAACAGGTTGATTCCACAAACGTAAAAATGTTGTTTGATGTCTATCACCAGCAGATAATGGAAGGGGATCTGGTGAACAATATTCGCCGGTATATTGACCATATTGCCCATTTTCATATAGCGGATGTACCGGGGCGGCATGAAATCGGTACCGGGGAAATCAATTATCCTAACGTGCTGGCTGCAATCAGGGAGAGTGGATATGAAGGCTGCATAGGGTTGGAATTCTTCCCTACAGCTCGTGATCATGAGGAAGTGCTGGCCAAACAGATTATTTAAGATGCTCTGGAAAATGGCCGGAAATGAAAAAGGGTACAGGAGAGAGAACCTGTACCCTGCTATTTATCGGGCTCTGGCTTTTAGGGTTCCCTTTACTTCATACCGGTAATAATACCTTCAACCCTCCTGTTGAGTGCACGGCCTTTTTTTGTACTGTTTGAGGCGATCGGCTGATCAAAACTGAACCCACTCAGGGTGATCCTGCTTGCGTCTATACCTTCTTTTTCTACCAGGTATTTGCGGACACTTGCTGCCCGGCGGTGGGAAAGTTTCATATTATACTCATGGGTGCCGATAGAATCGGTATGACCCTTGAGCACGATCCTGGTATTCTTGTTCTCCCTCAGGTAGGCACCTACCTCTGCAAGTATTCCTTTATACTGTGACTTAACATTGGACTTGTCAAAATCAAACTGGATATTTTCCCATATGTAGCCGGGGATCATATCTTTGCCGTGTGGGTCATCGACTACTTCGAACAGGGCATTCGTCATCCACTCTGGGTTCCCCAGAAGATCGCCGATATTCACCATATATGAACAGTCATTTACCGCAGCGATTTTCTTCAGCTCATTGTAACTGTTTTTTCTGGTACTGGTGTTGATGACGACAAAACAGATGTCATAGAGGGCAGCGAGTTCAGCAGCCTGCTTGCTCGGGCCGGGCATGCTATCAACTTGGGAATATTGGCCATCGTTGAACAGAAAAATCACGGTCCTGCCACGCAGGTTCGGTACAATTTTATTGAGTTCGAATAATCCCATCTGCAGCATGGTCGGACCGGTGGGCTCAAGAGGAAGCTTTTTTAACAGGGTCAAGCTGAACTTCTTTTTGTCGTACTGCTGCATCGGGTAATAGTCAATTAGGTTCTTCATTTCCCCGGCGGGGGTGAAGGAATAGATTCCTGCTTGCCAGTTCATATCGGGAAGGGTGGCGTTTTTCTCCAAAAGGATTTTACGTACCGCCTGCAGTTGATGCATGTAGGTGCCGGGATACTTTTCATCCATTGAGCCTGAGCTGTCATAGAGAATTATGAAATTATCCGCCTTCCTGACCAGGTAGACCTCCTTGCCTCCCTGCAGCCATTTGATTTCATTGGCCTGGGTCGAGAGAACCCCGAGGACGCCGGACAAAAGGGTTAACAGTAAAATCTGAAAAAGTCTTCTTATCCGCATGTGAACCTCCGATATGGCTGTACAGGTAATGAGGAACAGGGTGGTCGGTAGAGAAACCTGATCCGCTGTTTTTGTCTAATAATTTCAAGGTAATATATGTATTACCTGGGTAGGTGCTCTCCAACATTGTGGTGAACTGGATAGTGTCGTTACACGACCTTCCTACTAATGCAATATACCAAAATACAGAATTTTTCCAATACTTTCAAAGATCAAGGAGGGTTTTTTAAGCAGGGGATGGAAAAGGGTATTCTCACCTATCGTTTGTCTCTCAAGATGTTGGTGGAATAATCATGGTGTAAAACGTTGCATGTTCCTCCCTGTAAGGTATAGAGTAGGAAGTGTAAGAATTTACTTCAATATATAAAAGGAGGGAGATGTGGATCTCCAAGAAAATCAAGCAGCACTTATTCTGGAAGCAGCGGAAGATGGCGAAATATCAGTAAATGTTGCAGCTTCAGATATGGAAGGACTGGCCGGGTCGATCTGCCAGGCGGTAGCGAAAATGCTTATGTATGATGAAGAGTTCCAGGAGAAGCTGATGACTATGCTTGACGAGTAACCTTCTTCCCAGAGAATTATTTCACTTTAATTACAACCAGGGTAATGTCGTCTTCCTGGGGCATGTCGCCCCTGAACCTGATGACTTCATCGACAAGCGCCTGCTGTATGACCCGAGCGGATTCATGGCTGTGGGTGCTTATGCTGTGCTGCACCCTTTCCTGGCCGAATAGCTCGTCTTTGCTGTTCCTGGTCTCGTGAATTCCATCTGTGCCTACCAAAATAATGTCGCCCTGTGAGAAACTACGGGAGGTATTGTTGGTGTAGGTGTAGGATTCCTCCACTCCCAGAACAAGTCCGTCGCCTTCCAGTTTTGTGAATTTCCCACTCTTTTGATGATAGCAGATGGCCGGCTCATGACCCGCCCGGACCCATCTTAGCCGGTCATCTTGATGGTCAATCTCCAGGAAAAACATGGAGGTGAAGCGACCACTGATCGCGCAATCACGTGAAATAGAGATGTTGATCCTGTTCAGCAATTCCGCTGGATTAGAGTAGGAGCGAATGGCGGATATCAGAAATGCCCGTATCGACGTCATCAGCATCGCAGCACCGATACCGTGACCACACACATCTGCTACAACAATTCCCACTTTATGCTCGGACAGTAAGAGGTAATCGTAATAATCACCGCCGGTCTGGTCACAATATAAAGATGCCCCGCTGATGTCATATCCAGGTAAAAACGGGCTCTGCGTGGGAAGCAGATTCTGCTGGACTTCTTCGGCAAGCTTAAGTGCATTTATAAGCTCGAACCTGTGTCGCAGACCATCAATCATATGGTTGGTATGGCCCGCGATGATACCGAATTCATCGTTGGTGGCTATCGGAACCTTGTTACTCAGATCTCCTTTCTGCACTTTTTCCAGAATCTGCGTTTCATTATTGAACAGGAGCCTGAGGTTTTTTGAGTAGGAAAAAATAAGGTTCATGAGCAGGATCAGCAGGACACCCATGATAAAAAAGATCTCGAATATAACCGACATCTTGGCATCGCTTATAGAATCCGCATCACGGGCGGTTGTTGCCAGCCACTCCACATCCCGGGTGAAAACCATGATAAGAACCAGGGAGACCAAGAGGGAGGTTGTTACAGCGATATACGAAAATTTCCGGGTCATGGGAAAGAATCGCTTAGGGACAGGTACGTTCTGTTCCGATTTCATGGCCTGCAGGATGACATGGCGCTCCTGCCTGAGCGAGGAGTTCAGGCCGATAAAAAAGCCGCTTATGACGCAGCCGATAAAAAGAGAGATCAGGCTGACGGCTGGAAACCCAAGATTGAACAGGTTATAGATGTTTATGATGGCAGCAGCTCCCGTACAGATGCAAAAGTCAAGGATAAAGGCCCTCTTGGGTTGCTTGGGTCCAACCGCATTATTCACAAAATAGTTGGCGAGAAACGGCCTGAGCAGGAGCAGAGGCAGAAAACCACTACCGATTATTGTCCCCAGGTGCACGGGGGACAGGGAGGCCATGAACGGTCAGACCTGCCCTCCGTAATAGGTAAGGGCCAGAATTGCAAATCCATATTCAATGAAAGGTATCATAGTTCCTCTTATTCATGATTCCCAAGAAAGGAAAGACTGATGATTGATATGCGTTTAATTTCACTGCCGGCTTCCCGGATCAGATATTTCTTTAGTTGCATATAATCATTGTTTGTACAAATCGCTCTTGATGTAGTTATGATACCATCCCTATCTGTAATATTCCCTGATTCAAGTTTGAGACGCGCATAATAGTGATAGCTGAACATGGTGAGAATTATTCTCCCTGGCTTTGGTTGATGGGTGAAGTTGTTAGGTTTTTGTAAGATTCACATAATATTATGTTGTCATATAGAAAATAACTTTGATACTATCAGGAGTAACTAATGACAAGTGAGCAGAGACATGACCTTGAAGTTGAATGGCAGGTTACAAGTACCAGATTAAAACAGATGATTACCGAGGAATATCATAAGAAATTTGGAAGTCCAAATAGTAATGAGCACTGGGAAGCCTATCTGGTTGAGGCACTGAACCTGAAAAGGGTTTGGAAGGCTGGTGGACTAATGTAGCCAGGATTCCCATCTAAAAGCAACCCATGCGGAATCTTGGCTACCTGGCCAATATCATCGTTATGCTTAGAATTTCATCCTCGGGTTAGCGCGGCACGAGACTCCGTGATATCAAAGATATGGTGGTGGTACAATTTCTCACATGCCTCGATCTGGACCAGATAAGAGTAGACTTCGGAACGCCTAGTTTTAGGATGGAAACTATTGAGGCAGTTTTTTCGAGTTACTTTGTATCTGTTTCCCGGTTAACCCAAACTTTTCATGGGCGTAACTTGTGAGTATTGGTACTTATAGGAATCCAGGTGGATAAAGGCCAAATGATAAGGGCCGACATCGTAGCGATTAACACACCCCGATATCGGCCTTCTTGTCTGAAATGATGAAATGTCTGTCCCGATAGTTACAGGTTGTCCAAGATCCGGCAGACATCATCCACACTATCCCTGGATTTTTTCTTTTCCCCAACCACAATCGGGTTCATTTGCGCACTCAGCTCTTCCCGGTTTTCCCAGGATTTCATCATTAACTCTGTGAGACTCTCGGTGGAGAGTTTATCGAAGGTAATGGTCCAGTCTCCCATGCCGACTGTTTTCAGGAAACCGGCGCTCTTGGGATAGGCACTGATATTGACCATAGGGGTACCGGCCGATGCACAGAAGATAAGGGTGTGGGTTCTGAGTCCGGCGTGTATTTCGACCCTGCTTAGCAGACCAGTCAGCTCTTCATAGGTGTAGTCACAGTTGCCGACAATCTTGATACGATGTTGATGCTGGCTGCAGGCGACGCACTCCCTGGTGATTTTCATATCCATGATCTGGCTTACCGTAAACATGATATCAACACCCAGGGTCTCAATCAGGTTGTCTGCTGTGGCCGCGATTATCTTGCAGAACTTCTCACGATTGATGGTACCCTGTTCATTGAAGTCATCAATATACGCGTTCACATTGAGGCCGATGGTGCCGATCGGGTTCGTGAAGAGGCCCTCTTTCGCAATAATCTCTTCCATGCGTTGCTCGGAGGGAATGGTGGTGTTCAAGGCACAATCAGCGTGGACCTTGATTTCCGGATGACGCAGGCCAAGTTTCTCAATTAGCTCCTTGGTGTTGGGGTCCCTGGTGATGACAAGCGGGGAACAATCGAGAACTTTCTGTAAGGCATTCTTGCCCACTTCCCGGTCAATTGGGCCGACACTGGCGTTATACAGGATGATCGGGATACCCTTCTTTTTACAGAATGGGGCAAACATGGAGATCGCGTTCAGGTTATTGACGAATGGGTTGTAAAATTTCCTGTCGAACAGGATATTATCAGTAACCAGAACAAGTTGGGTGTCGGTCATGGCCTTGTACATCGGCCAGCCAAGGTTCTTGAGTGCCAGGTTCCATGGCAGCATTCCGATTGGTTTGATGTTGTGCTTGCCAAAAGCATCTTGAATGAAACGGGTATTAAGCGTCGGGATCTTAAAATGGATATCCGAGCGCTTCAGGGCGAAATCATCAAGCAGGTTGCCAAGTATTGCATTGTCACCCGCATTGCGACCGGAATTATTTCCTAATACTGTAATGGTTTTCATGAAATCCTCGGTTGTTGTCAGCTCTTTTGCATCCACCCCTGCTGGACGTACCAGTCAGCAGTTTCAATAATTCCGTCCTTATTGGAGTGTAAGGGCTGGTAGCCCAGCACATTACGCATTTTACTCACGTCGAAATGGCGGTCTTTTGAATAAAACGCTACCCTCCTTCGATAGATCGGAGGTTCAATTCCGAACGGTTTACAGATCATCTCGCAAAGATCGCCTGCCAGGAAGAACGGTCCTATCGGCAGACGCAAAATCTTCATGTCTACATTGAAATGATCAGCAATGATCCGCGCAATATCTGCGATGGGGATTGCCTCGTCTCCGCCGCTCACAAAGGTATCACCCTGGGCGTCAGGATGCGTGGCAGCGATGATAAAGGTGTTGGTCAGATCATCGACATGGACCAGGTGATACATGCATTTGCCTTTGCCGAGAAGCGGGAAGTACTTCCTGGTCGCCATCTTGAACAGTTTTAATAGCCGGCGGTCTCCCGGGCCGTAGATAGCAGCAGGGCGGATGATAGTGTAGTTCAGGTCATTTTCGGCGGCAAATTCGTTCAGCCACATTTCAGCATCGAGTTTGGTGCGCTGATAATCGTCACCGGGGGCAAATTCGGTTTCTTCGGTTGCCGGTGGGTTTTTGATGTGGCCGTGAACGCCAAAGGTAGAGATATGCACGAATCGCTTGAAGTCTGGATTATTCAATACTTCACGGGCAATGATCTGGGTACTTTTGACGTGTACGTTCCAGTAGTCCTGATAGGTGCTTTTTGCTTCCCGGAAGGCTGCGGCAACATGAAAAACATATTCCTGTCCCTGCAGCGCTTGCTTCATAATGGTTTCGTCATAGACTTCTCCGCGGAACCAGTTGATGTCGAGATCTTTTAGGGGTTCCAGGTTGGAGCTGGCCCTGGCGACGGCACTGACCTTCAGGCCGGCATCAACCAGCTTCCTGACCAGCACTGTCCCTGTGAAACCTGTGGCACCGGTCACGAGAACAGGGGTTCCTGCCGGAATTTTGCAGATATTTTCAGACATTTTTTATAAAACCTTGGATAAGGGGTTATTAAACAATATTTTTTAAAGCGGAAAATAGGGCTTGTACCATTTTTTCAACGTAACTTCAAAGCAGAAATGAGGCAAGCGATGAGTTGACTTGTTGCCTATGCCCTGTTCCAAACATAGTCATAGCACTCTGACAGCCGGTTGCAGTATTGGTCGAAGTTGTAGGTGCTTTCGTGCAGTGCCCGCAGCCGTTTCCCCTGCTGTTCCCGTTTGGGCCTGTCCTGCACGAGGCTGGCTATGGCCTGTGCATACAATTCTGGTTCCGGCGGTGCAAAGACGGCAGTCTCCTCATCAAGCAGCAGGCGGTTGGAAGGGATGTCCGTTGCGGCAATAGACCTACCCGCTTTCATGTAGTCGAGCACCTTGAGAGGAGTATTGACCCCGGAGACACGCGGTGAAAGAAGGATGTCGGAAGCTGCCAGGTAGTTGGGCAGAATATCGGGTGGTATCTTACCGAGAAATGTTACATTATCGCCGACACCTTGCTGTGCGAGGTGTTGTTTCCGCTCCCTGATTTCATCCACAGATCCGCCAATGATGACAAAGCGGGCGTTTGCTGCCTGCTGCACGACATGGGGAATGGCCCCAAACATCAGCTCGACTCCCTGATAAACGGCAAAGGAACCGACAAAAGTGATAAGTACTTCGTTTTCAGCCTGGAGCAGCTCATCCCGTGTCTGTCTGATTGTTTGTTCTGATGCCTCTTCAAGGGATGAGGGGATATCGAAGATATCAAATGCACGGGTGGTTGTTCCCATGCTGTTTACCTGGGTTGCAAGGCCCGGGCCGGTGCAGATAACTGCATCTGCCATTCGTACAGAGAGTTTTTCAACTGCGGCATATACACGGAGTATGCAGTTTTTTACAAACCCTTTCTTATAGGAAAAGGGGTCGGAATGTTTTTCAAAAATAGTTCGTGCACGGATGACCCGGGCCAGGACGGCGCCAATAAAACCGGCTTCTTCCACACCATGTACCAGGTCATACCTCTCGCGCAGGCAAAGGGACAACCCTTTGAAAAGTATAAGGAGATCAAAGAAAATCTTCCATGGTGAAGGACCGATCGGGATATTCTTCACTTTAAAAGGATTTGCCACGCGGATAACCCGGGCACCCTCTATGGCTCTGTCTTCTCCTATGGGCAGGGTAAGCAGGTCCACTTTGTAGCCGAGTTTTGTTAAGGCCAGCAGGTTAAAGCTTACCCGGATTGGAGAACCCCGCCATTGGAAAAATGGTTGTGGAGATATAAAGAGTACTTTTTTCATTGTATATGCCATAGGGAAGTTTGGATATCGCCTTTGTTCTTTTCCTGCCGACGGAAGTGGGGATGGTCGGAGGCGGTTACACAATGAACCAAATCTGTGCATATGGCAACAGTGTTCTTGCCCTTTGGTCCGAGTTTCTTTTTGAACCGGCATTGCAAACCTGTTCAGGCAGAAACAGAGGAAAAGGATGTACGAACCTGACCAATTACCTGGCAGGAATATTGCTCCTGTCAAGGGAGAGAGTTCCTGGTAAGAAGATCTGGCAGGGAGGGGAGCAGGTCGCCTCAGGCGATCAGATCATAGCCGCTTTCCTCGGAGAGTTCAGCCACCTCCTTGAGGTGGGCACGCTGGACCGTAGCAACGGTGGATTCAACTTTTGCAGCCAGGGCCCTGCTGGAAAGATCGAGTTGGATAGTACAAATATTCTCGATGGATTTTTGCTTTCTCGCCTTAGCCAGCATGCGGATGGTTCCACCTATCTCAAAAATAATTTCGCCGTTCAGGAGGATCTGAAACTTATGGGTATCATCGACGGCAAGCAATTCTTCAACACCTTTATCAAAATAGAAGGAGAAGCTACTTGCACTCATATCGCTTATTTCAGCGGTAATGGGTTTTTTCCATTCTCTTTTGATAATTTTCACATTGAGATCCAGGCCTTTGGGTACCTTGGCGGTGTACTCCCTGGCACCGCGGACTATCCTGCCGATAGCAGGATAGTCCAGTTTCAGGACAGGCTGGTCGTCAACCTTGGTGTGTTCCTGGTAAAAGGTACCAAGTTCTATCGCATAGGAAGAGGTGAAAAAACGCAAGACAATGGTCTTGCTGTACCTGATGTGCATATTCCCGAGTCCGGGTTCAACTGGCAGGGAAATAACATGGCTCATAGTACTGAGATATTCACCGGGACTGTACTCAGGCTCCTCTACCTCTTCTTCTCCCTCAACGGGCTCAGGAGGAGGGGGTGGGTCATCGGCTAATCGTCCGAAATACACACGGGAATGGCTGTCGAACTGGACTTCGATAAGCTTTTCGTCAAGAAGTGCAGTCTGGAGATAGGGGAGAAAACCTGCTGCGGTGGCGATTATATTTCCTGCGTCTAATTCATCCCTGATTTCATCTTCCGTATAAGTATCATCGGGGAAGAACATCTGTAACCGTTTTTGGATACGGTCTATTGCAGGAGCGTCAACGTTTTGGTCCATGGTAGCCTGGATATTGCCTTAAATAAGAATCTTACATGTACTATATATCATCTTTGTGACAAAAAAAGTGCGATCGGTTTCGATGGTCCGATTTAGTCACGGGATTAGTTGACTTTATGCCATTTTTCAGAACCGTTCAATTACAAGATGAAAAAAGGGTAAGAAAAATCATTATATAGTTGAAAAACGGCTCTTAAGACTTTGAGGTCCAGCCTGAAAACACTGATAATTCTGTTTAGAAACACTGGTCACATGCAGGATAGCCTTATCACCGGGAGAGAGAATGATTTAATTTATTCCACCTGGGATAATAACGGGCAATAG
Source organism: Desulfopila sp. IMCC35008 (assembly GCF_010646885.2). Taxonomy (GTDB): domain Bacteria; phylum Desulfobacterota; class Desulfobulbia; order Desulfobulbales; family Desulfocapsaceae; genus Desulfopila. The sequence continues at coordinate 692,001 of NZ_CP050700.1, forward strand.
AAAGAGTGGAGGCACTGGGCAATGCTGACAGTCTCTGTCGTGACAAAAACTACATAGTATGGCCTTGCTCAAATTGGTTTGAAAGATGTATCCTATGTTACTTACTTTTGTTTGGTGGGGGGGGGACGGTTGTCAAAAGACATCCGGTAATTCCTGGAGATTGTAATGAACAGGCAAGTACTTGCAGTTGATAACAACGAAGTATTTATCAAACTCCTGACTCACCTTATCAAAAAGAAAGGATGGAGTGTCAAGACAGCTGTCGATGGGTTGTCAGCCCTGGAACTGCTCGAGTCATACCAGCCTGAGATCATTTTTATTGATCTGGTCATGCCCAATATTGATGGGGAAAATCTTTGCCGGATTTTACGGGGAAAGAGTGAATTCGCCAGGACAACATTGGTTATCCTTTCTGCAGTAGCATTTGAAGAAGGGTTGGATTTCAGGGCGTTTGGGGCCAATGCCTGTATAGCTAAAGGGCCGATAACTGAGATTGAAGGGAATATTGACCTGGTTCTTGACTATGTAGCGCAAGGGCGGGTGGAGGAGTTACCTGAAACTGTACTCGGCTATCAGCACATCTATTGCAGCACTGTGGCCCAGGAACTTCTGGAGTCCAGGAAGAATTTTGCAGTAACGCTTGATACCATGGACAATGGGTTTCTGGAGTTGTCCGGCAATAGAAAAATTGTCACCTGTAATAGTGCCGCTGCCGCCATTCTCAATGTTGCAAAAGAATCCCTGTTGGGGACGGATGTGGTGACCCATTTTCAAGGGGACGCCGAACAGTATATTCTCGATTCGCTCAACAGTTTTGTGGCCGATAACAATGATGTTGAATATGAGGTACCAGGGGAGGTTGCCGGCAGGAGCATCGTTATACGATTTGCCGACATACAGCTGGAGGGCAGGAGTGGTGTTGCCATGTTCTTACGGGATATTTCAACGGAGAAAAAGGCACGCCGGGAACTGCATCGTCAGATGGAACACCTGGAGGCGATGGTTGAAGAGCGAACCGCAAGATACAGAGAGGTGAACAGAGAGCTGGAAGAGAGGATAATTGAACGTAGAAAAATGACGGAGTCTCTGGAGTTTGTTGCCCGACAGTGGAGTAAGACGTTTGATACTATCCCTGATTTTGTCTCTGTGCATGATAAAAACATGCGCTTTGCAAGGGTCAATAAGGCTTTGAGCTCTTTTTTAAAGACCCCTCCGGAAGAGTTGGTGGGTAAATATTGCTACGAAGTTATGCATGGCAGCACAGCCCCCTGGCATAATTGCCCTCATGTTCGGGCAATAAACGAAGGGCAGACAGTAACAGAGGAGGTCGACGACCCGGCAGTCGGGATCCCGCTTCTGGTTACCTGTGCCCCGTTTTTGCACGATGACGGTAGCCTGATGGGTTCTGTCCATGTTGCCCGCAATATTTCCCGGCAGAAAGATGCAGAACGGGAGCGGGAAGAGCTTATCATGAAGCTGGAAAAAACCTTGTCCAAAGTGAAGCAACTCAGTGGCTTCTTGCCGATTTGTGCCTCCTGTAAAAAAATTCGGGATGATCAGGGCTATTGGAGCCAGGTGGAGGAGTATGTTTCAGCCCACTCCGAGGCGGTTTTTAGCCACGGTATATGCCCAGACTGTATTAAGATATTGTATCCTGAGTTGGATATAGATGAATAATCCGATGGCCACAATGGAGTATCTGCAATTGATACTGCAAATTCATCATCAACATTGTACGTCATAGAATCGTTCTCTCGGTGTCTCCGCACACCTGGCCAGCAAATTCGTTATGCTCTCAATGTAACTTTCGGGGTAGGGGAGACTCCGATATCGGCAATATGCCTCTTGTCGTAGCTCATGCTGTTCCTGATCTTGAAAATAAACTAAATCAGGAAGGTAGCTAAATAATCACGATTCTATTGTACCTCTTTGAGCAGGCCTACTATACTAAGAGGAATTACTCGTTAGCGTATTTGAAGGAGGCCGTCTCATGTTTGGAAGAGTTGCTGTTGCCAGTGCTGTGCTCGTCATAACAATTTTTTCCATGTTGCCCATCTCGTTGCAAGCCACAGAAGCAGACGGGAGTGCAATAATTAAGCTCCAGGGAAGCATCAGTCAGGGAAACAAGAAACGGATAACGGTGGCTGAACTTGAAGATCTTGGTGTCATCACTGTAGAGATAAACGATCCTTTTGAGAAAAAGAAAAACAGTTTTACCGGGGTCATGATGGAAAAGTTCGTGACTCATTATGGAAATACTGGTGTGAAGAGTGTCTCTTTCTTCGCGATTGACGGCTACCAGATAACCTTTTCCCGGGCTAACTGGGCCTCTCACAAAATCATGGTCGCGACTCGTGTCAACGATAAATATATGGACTATGAAAACAAGGGGCCGTTACGAATTGTTTATCCGGAATATGATCCGGACAAACACGATTCCAAGGAGATCTTACCGAAGTGGATATGGATGATAACAACCGTAAAATTCAGGTAGATCCTGTTACGAAAACGATCATCTTCCTTGTTTTCCTGGTCATTGTGGGGATTTCGGTCTCGTCTTATATATACACCTCTGCTCTTCTTCCCGAGCAGGAACACATTTCCAACCAGTTCAATCGTCTCAGCGCGGAGATGCGCCACACCTTCAAAGTTGAGAGTCTCAACCATAAGGCGTTTGATTCGTATCTGACAGCTCTGTTGCGTAAAGATCCTGAGATGGTTGGCGAATCTATTGATTACTTGAGTGCTTCCCTGGGATTTATCAATGTTGAATATTTTGATAATGATTCCTTGGTTAATATTGTTGCCCCTCTTGTGGTAGGGGCGAAAGAGAAGATTGGAGCATATGAACTTCAACCGGGCAATGCCGGCCTTGTTGAGGTTAGGGAGGTTTTTTCAAATATTTTTAATGAAATCAGTTTAATAGAAAAAGATATCAATATCGGGGTGCAGGGGCTTTATACCTGGCAACAGCAGATCCGGGAAAAATGGCAGTATTTTTTCCTGCTTGTCACAGCAACAGCCCTGGTCGGTTTTCTTATCATTTCAATACTGGCATGGAAGCAGCGTGTACTGATTAAGAGGCTATGGCGAAACGACCAGAAATTACGGATTAAGATTGAGGAAAAAAAGCGCGCTGAAGCGGAAAAGGAAAACCTTGCTGAGCAACTGTACCATGCCCGGAAAATGGAATCGATCGGACTCATGGCTGGTGGTGTGGCCCATGATCTCAATAATATCCTCTCGGGCATTGTCGGCTACCCGGAACTGTTATTGATGGATCTGCCGGAGGAGAGCCATATGAGGCAACCACTTGTGGCGATTCATGATTCTGGCAAGAGGGCCGCCCAGGTGGTTGAAGACTTGTTGACTGTTGCCCGTGGATCAATAAATATCAAGGAACATCATAATCTGGTGTCCATTATCAGGGAGTACTTTGCATCGCCCGAGTTTCAGAAACTCAAAAAGTTTCACCCCCTGGTATCTTTTGAGCATCGGTACGATTGCCCGGAAGCCTGGGTACTCTGCTCTTCCGTCCATGTGAAAAAATGTGTAATGAATCTTGTACATAACGGTGCAGAAGCGGTTGAGGGCCGTGGTACGGTAATAATTACCATTAAAAGTAATTGCCGGGGAGAGGGTGATACCGGTGCGTATGTGGTTCTTGATGTCCTTGATTCGGGACCTGGCATCGTAGAGCAGGATCTGGAGCACATCTTTGATCCATTCTACAGTAAAAAGGAAATGGGGCGGAGTGGTACAGGACTGGGCCTTACTGTTGTCTGGAACACCATGGAGGACCACAAAGGTAAGGTGGAGGTTGATAATACAGATGCGGGGACACGATTTCGCCTGTTTTTTCCTATGATTTGCAAAGTAGAAAATATCAGGAGTGTTCCTGGCGCTCAATCAGATCTTACCGGTAACGGGGAGCATATTCTTGTGGTAGACGATGAGAAACAGCTGCGCGATTTGTCGGAGCGGATGCTGGGTGCGGTGGGCTATGAGGTGAAGACAGTGTCTTCCGGTGAGGAGGCTGTGGAGTACCTGCAACAGGCGTCCGCCGACCTGGTTGTCCTTGATATGTTGATGAAGCCGGGAATGGACGGTCTACAGACGTACCGGGAAATCGTTGGTATCCATCCGGGACAAAAAGCAATTATTACCAGTGGCTTCTCTGAGAGTGACGATGTGAAAGAAGTAATGAAACTTGGGGCTGCAAAGTTTATCAGGAAGCCATATACCATCAACCAGTTGAGTCAGGGTGTTAAGGATGTCCTGAGTGCTGATTGATTTATAGGGCGCCTTGAAAAATTTCTATTTTTCATCGCATCTCGAATTTGTACGATTTCTCTGGTTATTCAAGGAGCCTTTTAGTTTTATAAGAGAAATCTACTGAAATTCTTTTCCGCCATTTATGAAAAAAAGGTGTGCAGCCTTTTTACGGTCTGAACGATATCATCACTTCCCACAATCTCGGTGACCAGGCAGACGGTGCGGGCGCCGCGACCGATAACATCCTTGATGTTGTGTTCCTTGATTCCGCCGATGGCCACAAAGGGCAGAGTGCTATGGCTCGCAACATGTTCAAGGTATTTCAGGCCGACGGCATCGCACACATCCTCCTTGGTCTGGGTGGTGAAGAGGGGGCCGACCCCGATGTAATCAGCACCGTCAAGCTCAGCCTGTGTTGCCTGTTCCGGTGAATGGGTGGAGAGACCTATGATTTTATCAGAGCCCAGCAGGCTGCGGACAGCAGCGACTGGCAGATCCTCCTGCCCGACATGGACACCGTCAGCGTCGACCAGTATGGCTATATCGACAAAATCATTTACGATAAAAATCACTCCATGTTCCCGGGTGAGTTTTCTCATCTGTCGACATTCTTCCAGGATGTCCCGATAGTCTTTCAGGTGCCGTTTCTCGCGGTACTGGATTACTTTGATACCACCCTTGATCATTGCTTTGGCGACCTCGATATTTGATCTGCCGCATGAGAATTTCTCTGCTGTAATTCCGTAAATTCCTGTTGGAAGTGTATTATTCATGGCTGTGATGAGTAAGTAATAGTTCGGTCATGCGGGCTGCGACCGCAATAACCTTGTGAGCATACAGTTGGTGTTGACTGCAGTCGGTGACGAAATCACCGACAATGTGGGATGTACCAAGGTGTCGCGTCGCAATTGGGACTATTTCACTGCCACCAATACCGCAGGCTGAGACAATAAACTTGCTGGTACCGAACTGTTCGAGCACCATTTTCTTATCTTCGCTTTTATCCAGTCCTTCAACAATTGTGTCGCAGTTGTGAAAAAGCTGTTCACAGTTGTCTATTGTGAGACGGAGATCATGACTTTGAATCTGAAGGTCAGGGACTATTCTTTGCAGGTTAACGGTCAGCATGTCGACTTTTTTTAGTCCGATCTGGTCGGCAAAATAGAACTGACGATTGAGATTGGATAATTCAACCCTGTCATAGTCTACAATAGTCAACTCCCTGATACCGCTCCGGACGAGGTTAACAGCAACATTGGAGCCTATCCCTCCCACCCCCGCTATGCCGATTTTCATATAGATCTGTCCCAGTCTTTGTACACCGGCTGATATCCTCCGGCAGTTATGGCTTGCGCCATTTCAGCTACATCCCGCTCATCGGTAATTTCGAATTGAGGGGTATCGTCCCTGCCGGCAAGCGAATATCCACCTACACTGGTGGAAACTCCTGCCGAAAAACGGGTTGCCCCGATCTGCATCAGATTGTCACGCATGTAAGCGTTTTCGCGTGTGGATATGGTGATTCCTGCACGTGGCTGAAAAAGGCGCAGGGCAAGAAGGAACTGGACAAACGTTTTATCATCGACCGGGTAATCAGGCCGGTAATCACACTCCGCCTCATTGAAGCGTGGCAGTGACACGGATATCTCGGTATCAAGGAAGGTGTCGTCCAGGTAGGCTGCATGCAGTCCGGTTAGGAAAAATTCGCTGCGAGGCTCTCCCAGGCCGAGAAGGGTGCCAATGTTAACCATACGAAACCCGGCCCGGGCACCGCGTTCGGGACCATCGAGACGGAAGCGGTAGTCCCGTTTTCGTCCTGCTAGATGCACTTTTTTGTAGACTACAGGATCATACACTTCCTGAAAAAGAGTCAATCCATCAACCCCTGCCTGTTCCAGTTGTTGGTATTCCTCCTCTTCCATGGGGAATATTTCTATAGAGACAGAGGCAAAGTATTTTTTGAGGCAGGTTACGGCTTCAACCAGGTAGGAGACCGGGGTGACCTGCGGAGCCTCCCCGGTCAGCAATAGTACGTGTTGTATGCCGGAGGCGGCGATTGTTTCTGCCTCTCGTGCAATTTCATCTACAGCGAGTTTTCGGCGATTGATACCGTTCTGGCAGTTGAAACCACAGTAAACACAATGGTTGGAACAGTGGTTGGAGATATAGAGCGGGGAGAAAAGCTGAATCGTCCTGCCAAAATATTGTATCGTCAGTTGCCTGGCTTTTTCGGCCATCGGTTCGAGATGGTTTGATGCTCGGGGACTTAAAAGCGCCAGAAAATCCAGCGGAGTGAGCGCGGATTTGTTGATAATACTTTGTATATCCGCATTACTGACACCGTCGAAAAAGCGCCGGTAGGAAAAGTCCCGGTACTGTTCCAGTACCTTGCTAAATGACATGTAGTTCTCCTTGTCGGTCGATTAATGAGGAGTGCTTAATTAAGAAATCCGGTAAGAGGTGATGAGGCCCTGGCATGTTTGCTGCGGATATCTGCCTCTGCAAGAAATGCTGCTCTGCCCGCCCGGACAGCGAGATCAAAGGCCTGACCCATAGCTACCGGATCACCGGCGGTGGCGATGGCCGTGTTCACCAGAACGGCGTCGGCACCCATCTCCATGGCGGCCGCTGCATGTGACGGCAGGCCAATACCCGCGTCAACAATCACCGGTACCGTGCAGTTTTCAATGAGCATGGCGATAAGCGGTTTTGTTTCCAGGCCACGGTTGGTGCCGATGGGCGCCCCTAAAGGCATGACGGCTGCAGCACCGGCGGATTCCAGCCGTTTGGCAAGGGGGAGATCCGGTAATACATAGGGCAGAACAGTAAACCCTTCTGCCGCAAGCGTCTCGGTAGCGGCAAGTGTCTCGTAATTGTCGGGCATCAGGTACTTGGCATCGGTAATGACCTCGATCTTGATAAAATCGCCGCATCCTGCTTCCCGGGCAATCCGGGCGATGCGGATAGCCTGCTCAGCAGTCCTGGCCCCGGAAGTGTTGGGTAAGAGGGTTACCTCTTCCGGGATATAATCAAGAATGTTCTCTGTTTTTGATTGTATATCGATCCGGCGAAGAGCCACAGTAATCATCTGGGACCCACTGGCTTGGAGCATTTCCGGGATCTGGCTGTTGGCCGAAAATTTACCGGTTCCGGTCAATAGCCGATTAGAGAAGGTCTTGTTGCCAAGTTGTAATCCGTTGTCTTTCATTTTCAGCCTCCGCCGACAAAATTAAGCAGTTCCAGCCGGTCGTCTTCTGCCAGCGTGGTGGCTGCCCATTGATCCTGTCGGATAATTTTCTTGTTGCATTCAATCACCAGTGATTGAGGAGATACGCCAAGCTCAATGATAAGCTCGGCAAGGTTGTGTGCATCTACATTTTCTGCCTTGCCGTTGATCTGTATCTGCATGGTATTATGGCCCCTTTTGTGAATGATCTGCCTGGTGGCAACAGTAGCGTGATGGCATAAAAAAAGCCGCTTTCCCTGATCAGGAAAGCGGCTGGATGAGTAAAGTCCGACTGAGTCGCGCTTTAAGGAAAATCCCGCTTCCCTTCGCCGGAATTATCCGGATCAGGTTCTAAGGGTTGGAAATTCTTCCTCTCAGCAGAGATGCACCCCTAGCGTTGCCCTATCAATAAAAGGGCAGGCGTGCTTTGTCAATGGTGAAATTGTGGTTGTCTGTTGCAGGATGGTAGTCCGGTCCGAGCTTTGGCAGGCTCATTCCTATTCATTTTCTACAAAATGAATAAAAAAAATAGAGTCCTGAAATCCGGGGAATATCGGTTTGGTGGAGTGCTCCTTAAACATAACTCTATAACTCGTTGTTGTTTTCTGTTTGTCTTACCTGTTAAAGTGGATAAAATTAAGAGAGCGTGTAGAAACAATGAGTTGTTTGGTTTTAAGTCGGAAATGTATGTATCCTGATCTGTATTTCGATTGGATGCCAAGCACATTAAGGGTGGAGGAAAGAATATGGTGGACACAGTAAATAGTGGCGGAGCTAGTTCAACGTACCTGAATCGTGCCCAAAGCGGTGTCAAAAAGGCTATGAACAGGCTAAGCACAGGTCTGAAAATCAACAGTGCCAAAGACGATGCCGCAGGACTCGCCATATCCGACAGGATGAATGTGCAGATCAGGGGCTTGAACCAGGCCATACGAAACGCCAATGACGGGATTTCTTTGACCCAGGTGGCTGATGGGGCCTTATCAGAATCGTCAGACATCCTGCAGCGGATGCGGGAATTGTCACTTCAGGCCAGCAATGGTATTTACAATTCGAGTGATCGTGCCTCAATGAATAAGGAGTTTAGTCAGCTTCAAACTGAGCTTGGCCGGATTTCTGAGAATACAACCTTTAATGGCAAACAGGTCCTGAATGGAGATTTAAGTGGCGGCGCCTCTTTCCAGGTCGGGGCCAATGAGGGAGAAACAATCGAGGTCGCACTGGAAGGATCTTCACCACAGGATCTCGGCGTGGAAGAGTTGAACATAAGGTCTGTAGATGGAGCCCAGAATGCCCTGGCTGCAATAGATGACGCTCTTGCTACTATCTCAGCCAGAAGGGGCGAACTGGGAGCAACCCAGAATCGTTTTGAATCGACTATAGCCAACCTTTCCAACATCTCGGAAAACGTCTCAGCTTCACGTTCAAGAGTGGCCGATGCAGACTATGCTGCAGAGGTTTCAAATCTCTTGCGCAGCAGAATTCTGGAACAGGCCGGCATTGCTATGCAGTCTCATGCGAAACAATCTGCTGAAACGGTTCTTGGTCTCCTAAAGTAGCTGTTTTTCGGAAAAAAGGCTATGACTATAGAGCGGTTATGTCATTCGGCATAACCGCTCTTTTGTATGTGTCACGATGGTAAAGGGGATAGGTCCTGGCAACTCCATAACGCTTTACCCTGAATTTCTCGTGAACATTGTGTCGATTGGGCTTTACTTCGTATACTACATTGCATTGAGCATATTTGTGTTTCATCGAATCATACGCAATGTTCACCACAGGTGCCCTGGTCCAATGAGAAATCCAGGTTAAACACCTGAATAGTAGATCATGATAGCAACACAAATAGCAGTAAAGGACGTGAGTCCTAATATGCTGAGGTTCAATATTACAAGGTTTTTTACATATACTTCGTGGTCTTTCGGTGTCATTTTTACTCCTTATGGTACGTAGTAGTTATCAAGACTGTTGCTTGTTTATGGATTTAAGAATTTTCCAGTTCAGCGTTCATATGAAAAGAGTGAAAAATTTTCTCACCGGGCCATTTGATTACCAAAATTTCCCACTTACTTTTTTCCTGGGAAGATCGTCATCACTAATGAATTTGATCTCAATCAGTAGGCGGCATATTCCCTTTGTCACCAGTATCCCTGAAAAAAATGTTGTGTCCTTAAAAGGGGAGTGCCGATCTGTTGGAAGGATCAAAATTATGTATGAGCTGTATTCCCGTCTGGTGAACGTCATTACTGGTAAACATAGCAATAATCTTGCCAGGTTGAGGGGGGAGCACGCCAGGGGATACTATTTTGAGTGTGGGGCGTTATACAAAGCTACCGGTTTGACACTGGTTTGACAGGGTTGTTTCTGGTACCTTGTTTCTGTGGCTGAGTTTCACATTTTACAGGAGAGATGAAGATGGCTATGAAAAATATTGATGCTGGCGTAATTAAGGAACTTGTCTATGGAGGCCTTGTTGCTGCGGTATGTTTTGGTGCTCCCGTACTCATGGAATATTTGTTTCCTGAACCTACCGTACTACACGATTTTGTTGACCATACGCCGTATCTCGGATGTTTGATTATCGGGCTGACAATCGTCAGGTTGGTGCAGCGCAAAAAACATCTTGAAGAAGATGTGTAAGATGAAGATTATTTCTCTGGCAGTTAACCTGTTACAATCATTCCCGTTTCACCTTTACTGAAACAACCAAGTATCCCGGGTGCCCTTACTACTGCATCAACCAATTGCACTGCGGATCGCTTAATTTTGGTTTGGTTCACAATTGTTTGCTCTATCTGAAGACCGTCACATAATGTTTCGTCTTCCAGCAATGCATCGTCTGATCCATTAACCATGAAAACTGCTTGCAGCCTATTTGCTCATGCAGGTTAGCTTGACTGCTATAGTTGTTTGATATTTTGAACTTTAATGTGATATGTTTCGATAGTTTTCTCGTGAGAACTTTCGGCTTGGGGGTATTTAAAAATCCAGAAATTTTCGCCAGGCTGGGCGCGGTATCTGCGGGAGTAAGATGCTTGATGAGGCATTTTCAATACCTTTTTAAGGTGTTGGTAATGAAGACTGTGTTGATGCCAGGGGGCTCATAATGGTATTTCTTACAAGAAGGTAGAGGTTATTTGTACCAGTGTCGTTTTTCAAAGTCACATATCTTTTCTAATTACGGAAGATGGGTAAATATATGAAAAAAATCATGGTATTACATGGTATAAATCTCAATATGTTTGGGAGAAGAGACCCCGCTCAATATGGGAGTACCACACTAAAAGAAATCGATGAAGAACTTGAAAAGCTTGCGGCAGAGCTTGGTGTATCCATAGAATGCTATCAGACCAACCATGAGGGTGAAATGGTTGAAAAAGTCCACCAGATCCATGAGGAAGAGGTTGACGCTGTTGTTATCAACGCGGGGGCATGGACCCATTACAGTTATGGGCTTATGGATGCAATGGCTATTCTTAAGGTTCCGGTAATTGAGGTACACATGTCACAAGTACATTCACGTGAAGAATTTCGCCATTTTTCAATTTTTTCCAATATTGCAAAAGGCCAGATATCTGGTTTTGGTGTAAGGAGTTATCTACTGGGGCTCAGGGTTGCAGTGGATATCATCATGGAAAACGGAAAGGAGCACTCCTGATCAAGATCCATCACAAATTGAAGGGTCTGCGGGCGGGAATAAGAGGATATTGCCGGAACGCTAATCCGACATTCTCTCTTTGGATGTATGGTTACTGATACCTATATATATCAGACAAACCTGCGTTTGAGTGGATGTGCAAGAAAGATCAAAAGCCTGAATGGGACAAAAACACCGAGATTTTACTGCGCATGTCAGTGTGGAGTGCCTGGGGGCGATTGAGGTTATTTACTAATAATGAGTTGCTGCCACAGGTGAAAGCAGCTGTAAAGAATCTTTCATATCAAAAAGAAAAACAACTCTCTGTAGATCTTACAGGTCAAGTAGGGCAGAAAATAGATATGTACCAAGAAGTGTAAAAGATATTTCTGCGCCTTATTGCCATATACAGTATAATCATCACCTCAACCATTCAAAATATAAGCAATAATTATAGATGAGAACATGATGCAGGATAAGGATAATAGAAACATTGTTCTGACCGGTTTTATGGGTACTGGCAAGACAACGGTCGGAAAACTGCTGGCGGCTCAGCTGAATCGCGAATTCGTCGATACGGATGATCTGATTCAGGTACGGGAAGGAATGGCTATTCCCGATATTTTTTTGAAATACGGAGAAACCGTTTTCAGGAAAATGGAGTCTGAAGTTGCCAAGGAGTTGGGCAAAAGAGAAAGACTGGTGATTTCGACAGGTGGTCGTCTCATGTTAGACCCGGCAAATGTTGAGGCACTGAGCAGGGAAGGGAGAGTTTTTTGCTTGATCGCCACTCCTCAGGAAATTCTTTCCCGGATCGAAAATGACGATGAGCACATACGCCCTTTGCTGGAAGGTCCCAATCCGGACGAACGGATTGTAGAACTCCTGAAAGAGCGGCAAAAAGGGTATCATCGTTTCCAGAAAATTATTACAAATGACAAAACACCTGAAGAGGTCACTGCTGACCTGCTTGACATTTTCCATGATGATCCCAAGCGATTCTCAATTGATCATCCTGCCGCACCATATGAATATGTTGTAGGTAGTGGCATCTTACCCTTTATCCGTCAGCTTACAGGCGTAACGGGTCAGATCGTGGTTATCACAGATACAGCAGTGAAAGAGTTGTATGGGCCGAGCTGTATTGATATTGATCATATAATCTCCTTCCCAGTTGGAAACCACCACAAAAATCTTGCCACTGTACAATCGATATATGACAAGCTCATTGATATCGGCTTTGATCGTTCCGGCACAATTGTGGCGCTTGGGGGGAGTATTGTCGGCGATGTAGCTGGCTATGTGGCGGCAACATATATGAGAGGGGTTAATTTTATTCAATGCCCGACTAGCTTGCTGGCAATGGCTGATACCAGTATAGGCGGAAAAGCAAGCATTGATCTGCCTCAAGGGAAGAACCTGATAGGGGTGTACAAACAACCCTCAATGGTAATTGCCGATGTAGCAACACTTCAGACTTTACCTCCTGAAGCGTTTACAGCCGGAATGGCAGAAATCGTAAAGCACGGACTTATTGCAGATTCCGGCCTTCTTGCCAAAGTAGAGCATGGCAACTGGCATCATGAATCGGGAACCCTCTTTACCTCTCTTTTTGAGGTACAGGCATTGGTCGCTCAAGCCATTCAGGTGAAAATTGAGATAGTCCAGGAAGACCCTTTCGAGAGTGGACGCAGATTCTCACTGAACCTGGGGCACACTTTTGCACACGCAATTGAACAGGTAAGCGGGTACAGTATAAATCACGGTGAGGCTGTATCGATGGGGATGGTTGCAGCAGCCAATCTCTCATACCGTCTTGGTCATTGTCAGCCCGACGTGCAGACTCGAATTGAGGCTATACTTGCAACAATAGGTTTGCCCATACGTATCCCTGGGCTTGACCCGATTCTGCTGGTTAAAGCAATGGAGAGTGATAAAAAACGGCTGGGTACCAATATCCGTTTTGTTCTTCCAGGACGATCCGGAAATGCTCTTGTTGTTGATAATGTTGACAGATCAGCTGTGATGGCAACCCTTCACGAGATGAAACGATCAGTTGCTTAGAAGCAGAAGCATTATATGGACAGGCGCACTTTGATAGGCGAGGTTACTCCTCGCCTGGTAACGGCAACATCAATCGAAAACCAATAAAAGACGTATTTCTAGTTGGCTCGGATGGAATTCTCTTGGCAGGCCTGCAGCTCCAAACAGCCCCGGAATAGCTCCCCCCCTTGATATGTTTTGGTAGCGGGGGAGGGATTTGAACCCCCGACCTTCGGGTTATGAGAACGATCACCTGAAATGTCCCTAATTACCCTGTGTAACCTAAGTGCATTGTAATTGCTTAATTATTACTATATTTGTCAGTTCTGAACATCCCTGAAATATCCTCAGAAAACCTTATAGATCTGGATTTATTTGGTTCATCCGATGCTATTCGGCGTACGGCGTACATCAAGTTGGGTTTTATCTGTTCAATATTGCGTGCTGGTAATCGTGAAACGTGTACGCTGATCAACGATCGTCTTAGTAATCATTCAGATCCGATTATGTCTGAGCATGTCATTCGAATCAATTTTTGAGGCATGAAATAAATTTGGATTGTCCTTGAGTGAGAAAAGGGTGGCCGCCAAATCAGTTTACAAATATATCAAACAAGCGATTCAGCTTCGTCAAACACCTTGCCAGCCGGGTACTATTACGATAGTCTCATGATAATAATGGATTGCCAAATCAATAGCACATTTTGCGGTGAACCCGTGGAGTTATGAAACGACGCATCGGTTTTTCCACACAGATTCTTCTCCTACTCATCTCCTTATGCGTGCTCTGCATAGGTCTTGTCGGTGTTATCAGCTACAGAATCACTAAAAAACTGAACACCGACTTGGTAATGACCAACATCCAGACCTTGACCGATGCAACGTACAACTTAATCGACTCTGCGGTCAACGCATCAATCAGAAATCACCTGCGGGCGATTGCCGAACAGAACCAAAAAGTGATGGAGATGTTCTACTCCCATGTAAAATCGGGAGATCTGACTGCAGATGCGGCTAGAGCAGAAATTGAAAAACTCTTCTTAAATCAGACCATCGGGGAAACCGGATACACTTATGTCATCGATTCAAATGGAATTCTCAAGGTTCATCCGCTTCTGAAAGGCTCGAATCTATCCAAATATGCCTTCATTAACGAACAGATATCACGAAAAAAAGGATACATGGAGTACTTGTGGAAAAACCCGACTGATATTCAACCTCGGGAGAAGGCCCTCTATATGACCTATTTTGAAAAATGGGATGCGATTATCTCCGTTTCCTCTTACAAATCGGAATTCACCTCTCTCATAAACATCAATGATTTCAAGAGTAAGATTCTGGCTATTGTCCTTGGGCAAACCGGTTATATGTACATAATGAATTCGCAAGGAAAACTCATAGTCCATCCGAAACTTGAAGGAACAAGCATTTTCGAATCAATCGACTCGCAAGGGAATCATTTCATTCAAAATATAATAAAAACGAAGAACGGGACCATCGTTTATCCCTGGAGGAACCCTGGAGAAGCTGTCCCGCGAGTAAAAATCGTTATCTATAGATATTTCGAACCGCTGGATTGGTACCTTTGCAGTGGCGTATACATAGACGAATTGATAGAACCTATCGAATCCATGAGAAACCGGTTAGCATTCATCGCCCTCTGCATCCTCATCTTTGCCGTTTGTATGTCCCTCTGGTACAGCAAGATTCTCCTTCAACCAATAAACGGTTTGATCCAAGCAACCAAAAATGTGATCGACGGAGATTATGATGGTGATGTCGAGCTGGACACTGAACGTGGTGATGAGATTGGCAGCCTGACTGAAATATTTTGCAAAATGCTGAAGCAAGTAAGACAATATCTCACCGAACTTGAGACTGTAAATATCAACCTAGAAAAGAAGGTTGAAGAGAGAACCCGACAGTTAGAAGCGCTTTCCAACCAGGATGGCTTGACCGGTATCGCCAACCGCCGGAAACTTGATGAATATCTCAAGCATGAATTCGAGATGGCTGCCCGCAACAAATTAACCCTCTCAATTATTATTTTGGACATTGACTACTTCAAGCGATTCAATGATACGTATGGTCATCCGATGGGTGATACATGTCTGAAAAAAGTTGCCCAGGAACTTTCTGCTACACTGCAAAGGGCAACCGACTTTGTCGCCCGTTATGGCGGTGAGGAGTTTGTGGCCGTTCTTAGCAACAGCTCGCACAAGGATACTTTAGAAATTGCTGAACGTATCCGCACCAAAATCGAGCTGCTCGCAATCCCACATGAGGCTTCGTTGGTAGCCCCCATAGTGACGATCAGCCTGGGTGTCTGTACCCTAACTGATTACCAGTCCATCTCCCTCAATGATTTTATCGCCTTGGCAGATAGAGCTCTGTATAAGGCCAAAGAGAATGGCCGAAATCGCACAGAATCGCTCCGCGCCTAAGAGGTTTTTGGGGGATAAGTACAATGCCAGTTGATGTGACCATGCAACTTCAAAGAGGTGGTCTCGGTTTTCTGGACAGAACCATGATTAAGATTGACATTGGCAGCAAAAGGCTTTCCCCAGTGCGTCCTGCTTATGATGTTCCTGTCAAGGTAGGACAAAGAAGCCCTTAAAATGATCTGAAATATAGCAACTCTCTACCCAATATGCTCAAACCTCCCTCTGCTTTCGTGTTGCTAGGTTTCGCGAAAATCGGTGTTTTTTAGATACAGGAACTGTACGTGACATGTTCTGCTTATTCTATTTATATTAGCATGTTAGGTATCGATTTTTTCGCCTTACCCTCAAGTCAAGTTTTTTCTTTGGTCAGAGGCCCATCAGCGACTAGTTCCTGATGGGCGGGATCGCTGCTGCCAGCGTATCGTCACCATCGACCTCCAGATTTTCCATCACCCGTTAATAATCATGCTGGGTTTTCAGATGAGACAACCTGCTGTACTGCATGGTCAATTCAATATCTGATTGACCAAGCAGCTCCTGAATGGCAACAATATCAACGCCGCTATTGAGTAACTGGGTTGCCATACTATGGCAACCCAGTTACTCAACGCGGGTGCTGATGTAGTTACGATCCAGCAACTATTGGGACACTCCAAAATAGAACTGACAATGTGCTACAGCTAACTCTCAATAGTATTTGGTTGAAAAGTGTAGTCTTTGCTATGTGTGAGAATTTGAGGCGTTAGCTTCTAGGTTCATGATATTGTGAAAAGTTTGGTTCACCTGTAAGTATCCACGTTTTATCCGTTCCTGCCGGAATCGCTCATACTCCTTCAGCATTCCTGACTCTTCAAGAAAACGCTGCTTTTTACCAGGTTGTCCTTTGGTGCCAATTCTTTCCCATCTCCTGATCAGTATAAATTCCAAAAGGTCCTTCCCGGCGAATAGCTCATAGAACGCTTTTCTATTTCGGTGGTGGATGATGCACACATAATATGAGTATCTGTGGCACTCCATCTTTTATCTTTTTCCCTGAATTTTACCATGGTTGATGAAGGGGAATTTGTATCTCCTCTCTCGTCTGACTTAGTATTAAAAGGTAAAAAGGTAAAAAGGTAAAAAGGATAAAAGGGTAAAAGGGTAAAAGGATAAAAAGATATAAAAATATCTATTAAGCATTGTTTTCTCTTTTGTATGCTTCTAACGCTTTTTCAAGGAGTTCGACCTTTTTCATTTTTCCAAAGAAGGCAATACGCCTGAACTCTTCATCGAATTCAGCGGTGACTTTGGTGGCAAATTGCACTGTACGACCTGTTTTGTTTCGTGGTTTACGTGCAGGTGCTGTTTCAGGCGCATCGAGGTTGTTGTCATTATCCTCAGGCGATGGAGCCTCTCCGAAGCGGCTTTTCTTGGTTTGTTTTAACTTGCTGAAATCTGCCATTGTACTACTCACTTAATAGATTTGTTAAGATGCTTTCAAGAACAACGTTTGCCTTTTCGTTGAGGCTTTTCCACTTTGTTTCTGTTAATGAATATCCATCGTTTTGGGCTTGTCTGTAACCAGGCTTTTCGTAGACACAGCCCTCAAGTACCTTAAAACCGGATTCTGTGATAAACTCCCGTGCATCGTCGATTTCAGATGCTGTATTCACCCTGGACAAAGCAAAGAAAATGTTACCGCGAGGTATCTGGTTTTTTACCAATTCATGTCCAAGCTTGATAGTAGGGACGAGATCAGCCCTGCTTGAACAGCATGGCAAGACAATGAGGTCTGAAATTTTCCCCGCAGCTAGTGTCCCTTTACTGGCCCTGGGAGTACCATCAATAATCAGAAAATCATAATTGCTGTTTGTGATGGATTTTCTGAGGTCGTAGATCGTTGCAAAGATTTCCACAGAACCAATAGAGGCAATGCCATTATTAAGACGCTGCCTATGAAGATCCGAGAGGGTACCCTGTTGAGTGTCCATGTCGGCGACCTTTACAGATAGACCACTTTGGGATGCCTCATAAGCAGTTGCGAGGGCCAGGGTGCTTTTGCCAACGCCGCCTTTTTGGGAGACGAATGAGATGGTTTTCATGGTAATTGAGAATGTATATAAAGATCAATTAGTAAAAAGGTAAAAAGATAACAATTTTCCAGTTGGTACAAATAGAATATCTCGATTTGGAAATCAAATCAAGTGAATGATCATTGTGGCTTTTTCAAGTCACATGAGTTTAATTTCAGTTCTACTTGATCCTGCTATAAAAAGGTGGACACTCTGTTAAGCCAATATTAAGAAAATTGGCAGGAGGAAACCATGAGCGTTCAACGACGAAAATACGATTCTGCTTTCAAGAGAAATGCTGTTCGCCTGACAGAAGATCCTGTCCGAACAGTCAAGGAGGTCGCAGCCAACCTCGGCATCTCTAAAGATCTTCTCTATAAATGGCGTCTTGAATTGCGCCTGAAAGATGGACTTGCTTTTCCAGGCCACGGTAAGGAAACTTTGACTGAGCAGGAAAAGAAAATTAAAGATCCCGAAAAGAAGCTCAAAGATGCTGGGATGGAACGAGATATCTTAAAAAAAGCCGTTGTAGATTCAATTGGTCGATGCAACACCCTATGTTAAATCGTAATCATAGATGGTTGCATATTAGGGCAAGAACAGGAAGGCCAGGAATGTCGATCACTTAGAAAGAAGAAGTGTGGAAACGCTTGAGAATACTGAGCAGCGACATAGCCCAGTCGATACCCACTTCAAACATACAGGAGTTGCAGGCAAAGTAATTATTAAGACAAAAGTCTGCATATGTGGAATGTCCCAGCATTGCACGAGCAGCTTTTTCGACATATGGCTTAATGTCAATATTGTTAAGCTTGTGAGCTACTCTTCCTAAACTGCAATGCTGTTCAAGACGGAGCTTCCAACGACCTGTGCTGGTAATCCGGCACCTTTCGCCACAGCAACGATGCTGAGCGGTATAACTGTAGAGGAAAACTTATCGTTGAAGGCAGAACCTGCCTTTTTAGCTAATTTTCCCTAAGCAAATGGCTTGATATTCTTCGCGGCAAACGGATTCTCAGTCATGGTCTTGTTTGCATGCTGAGCAGGTCAACGTGCGACCTGTTAGGGTAAGATGGTCATTTTTAAGCAGTATCATCGCCTCAAATACCATCT
Organism: Desulfopila sp. IMCC35008; assembly: GCF_010646885.2. Taxonomy (GTDB): domain Bacteria; phylum Desulfobacterota; class Desulfobulbia; order Desulfobulbales; family Desulfocapsaceae; genus Desulfopila. The sequence continues at coordinate 710,789 of NZ_CP050700.1, forward strand.
GGAATTCGTAACGAAATATCGAAGAAAAATTATCTCGATATCAGTAAGTAGTTTGTTAGTGGCAGGTTATTTGATAAGTCGTGAATCGAAATCCATGGGAATTGGGTTACCACTTTCTATTTTGCCAAAATCACCATGTGCGATGTTAAGCAGGTAATTGATACCTTCGGGTACAACAACGCTTGGTACTTTGAATACTGGAGAATTATCCTCACTTATCCATTGATCTCCAACTGATTGTGAAATTCTAGAAACCGGTTTAGCATTCCAGCCTTGAGTTATGATAAAGCATGATCCTGAATTTCATCTGACTCATAGTGATAAACGCCTGAAAGAGGCTTTTCATAAGCCATTTTCACCATAAATTGTGCTACAGATTTCGCATGAATGGGCTTATATTTTTTCAATGAGCCTTGTAAAAACGGTATTAATATAAGAGCGAGAAATTCCCCCATTTTCTCACCCAGGCGGAATTCTTCTCTGGATCCTAGGAGTAATGATGGTCGGATGATACGTAGGCAGGGATAACCCAACTGTTCTAAAGTCTGCTCCATCTCTCCTTTTATGCGATTGTAAAAGACCTTTGAGTTGGGATTGGCCCCCAGTGAAGAGATGACTATAAATTGTTCAGAGTCCTGCCGTCTCATCAATTTTGCAATTGATATTACCAGATCACAATCTACTTGTTTAAATGCTAGTTTAGAACCGGCTTTCTTTATTGTAGATCCAAGGCAGCAAAAGACATCTTCAGCCTTTATGTTAGATAGATTATGCTCTACATCCCTGAAATTTGTTATGACCGACGTAAGCTTTCGATGAGATCGAAGAAGTGGCTTTCTGGTAAGAGCTATGACTTCTGAATAGATATCTGAATCAAGAAGATTTTGGAGGCAAAAATCTCCGACAAGTCCTGTTGCTCCTACTATCAGGGCTTTTCGGTGAGATAAGGAGTTCGTATCCATACTTGAAGTGATTGTATAGCTTCTCAAAGCGTGATCTTGTTTGATCAAGTGACTTTTTACTTTGGATCTAATCCACTGTTTCGACTTTAGTGCCGCTATTGTCAATAGCTTTTGAATAGAGGGCCTTGGATTACCTGCTCTATCTGTAATGCCCCAAAATGTCATTCATTAACAATATGTTAGCAACCAACAAAAAAGGACTTAGTCAGAAACTGACTAAGTCCTTGATATGTTTTGGTAGCGGGGGAGGGATTTGAACCCCCGACCTTCGGGTTATGAGCCCGACGAGCTACCATACTGCTCCACCCCGCGTTGAGGTCGCCTAATATACTCTCTCAGAGAATAGTGTCAATAGTTATTTCTAAGATATTTTAATTTATCTATACTTGAATGGTCAACTGACCGTAACTGCAAATGTTTTGATCTTGTTCAGGATTTCATCCGGTAGCCGGGTGAGTTTACCTTCGCGAGTGACGGCTGCGTGAACTGTATACCCTTTTACGAGCAATTTCGGTTTGCTCCCGGCCCCTGATTCGCGTAAAATCCGATAGTTGAACTTACATTTGAGCCTGGAGAGTTCCGCAACTTCTGTCTCCACTGTGAGCAGGTCGTCGTAAAATGCCGGGGCTTTATAGCGTGCCCAGCATTCTGTTACCGGAAGTATAAAGCCAAGTTCCTCAATCTCACGATAGGAACAGACCCGTTCCCGCATCATCTCGGTACGACCGAACTCAAAATATCGTAGATAATTGGCATTATATACGACGCCTCCTGCATCCGTGTCGCCGTAGAGGACCCGTATCTTTGTTCTGAATGACTTTTCCGTCATGGCAATCACTCCTCTTCTTTCTCAAGGAGTTTGTTGATCAGGGTATGACCTGTATCGATACTGTTATTTGCCTCTTTGTCGTAGGATATGGCCTCTTTCTCATTGAATGCTCTGTTACTGCCGCCCTCTTTTCGTGAATCGTAGAGTAGGGTAGGGACCCAATCAATACTGTGGGTCCTGATTGAGAGAGGGGTGAAGTGATCCATGGTGACAACCATGCGGAAATCTTCTCCCCGGCTGATTAAATGTTCAAAAATGGGTTTGACGATCCGGGCATCGAAATCCTCTATTGCCTTCAACTTGTTGGGCAGGCTTCCCTGATGGCCTGATTCATCTGGTGCTTCCAGGTGAACAAAAACAAAATCCTGGGTGGCGAGACTATCCATGGCAGCCTGAGCCTTTCCTTCGTAGTTGGTATCGATAAAGCCGGTTGCTCCAGGTACATTGATAACTGAGAGCCCTCCGATAGCACCAAGGCCTTTCAGCAGGTCGACCGCACTGATCATGGAACCTGAGATGTCAAAACGTTCCTGCAGATTCGGGGCACTCGGCATTTTTCCTTCTCCCCATAACCAGACCATGGTGGCGGGGTTTTTACCTTCGGCAATACGTTTTTTATTAACCGGATGGTCACCCAGTATGCGTTCAATTTTCTCAAGTAATTCTTTCCAGTCCGGGTTTTCAAGATACCGTGCAAAGAAAGTGGTGACATCCTTTTCGATGTGATCGTGAGGGGGAACGGTCACAACACCAGGATGGTCACCTTTCAACACCATAATGTGCCGATAACTGACACCAGGGTGAAACGTGAACATTTCGTTGCCACATTCTTGTTGAATAGCTTCTATCAGCTGGTGGGATTCCTCATTACTGATATGACCCGCGCTGAAGTCGACCATGGTGATGCGTTGGTCATCATCTCGGGAAAGAGTTACCAGATTGCAGCGGAAGGCGGTTTCATCCGGGGCCAGTTCGATACCCATGGCGCCTGCTTCAAGTGGCGCCCTGCCAGTATAATAAAGCGCAGGGCTGTAACCAAGCAGGGACATGTTGGCCACATCGCTGCCCGGCGGGAAGCCTTCGGGTACCGTCCGGTTCAGGAAGAGTTCTCCTTTTCGGCATAATTCATCCATCATTGGGGTGGCAGCGGCCTCGAGAGGAGTTTTGCCTCCTAATTCGTCAATGGGGTAATCGCCCATGCCATCGCCAACAAGTATAAGATATTTCATGAGTTGTTTATTCCGGGTTAAGGAGTCGTATCTTTACGGTTGGTGCAGTGCACACATCGTGGCTGTCCAGTTCCTTGATCGCTTTTTCCACCGCACCTTCGGATGCCCTGTGGGTACGAAAGACAATATGTACCGGTTCATTGGCGTCCTGGCCGGGCTGGATCATTGAGCTAATCGATATGTCGTGCTTGCCGAAGATGCCGGTAATGGTAGAAAGTACTCCCGGCTTGTCAAAGGCTGTAACCCTGAAATAATAAGGGCAGACCAGATCGTGCATGGGGGTGATGGTTGGCTGGGTGATGTTCTCAGGCAGATAGGACAGCGCCGGTACGCGATTTACCGCGTCTGCCAGGATATTGCGCCCGATATCAACCACGTCTGCGGCTACCGCACTGCCAGTGGGCATCATGCCCGCCCCCTGGCCATACAGGAGGACGTCGTTGACAGTGTCGCCATTTATGAGGATACCGTTGAATGCTCCATTAATAGTTGCCAGCATGTGATTTTCAGGAACCATGGTCGGGTGAACGCGAGCCTCCACATGGTCCCCATGGTTTCTGCTGATTGCCAGCAACTTGATGCGATATCCGAACTTGCGGGCATATTCAATATCTATAGGCTCGATACTCGAAATTCCTTCGACGGTAATATTATCGAGTTTAACATCGAGGCCATAAGCAATGGTCATGAGGATGGCCAGCTTATGAGCGGTATCTATACCTTCCACATCATAGGTCGGATCGGCTTCTGCAAAACCAAGTTCCTGTGCCTTGGCAAGTACTTCATCAAAAGGTGTACCATGATCGGTCATCTGGCTCAGGATATAATTAGCGGTACCGTTCATGATACCTTTGATATAGTTGATCTTGTTGGCAACAAGTCCTTCCTTGAGCGACTTGATGATTGGCATGCCCCCACCGACACTTGCCTCAAACCCTACCTCGACATTATGGGTTACCGCACTGTCAAATATCTCCTTGCCGTGGATAGACAGCAAGGCCTTGTTTGCAGTGACGACATGTTTACCATTTTCAATGGCTTTCAATATGAAGGTCTTGGCTGGTTCGATTCCGCCGATCAGTTCCACTACGATATCAATTTCCGGGTCATTGAAAATGTCATCGGCGTTCTTGGTCAGGTTTACATCGCTGAACTGCTCGGGCAGGCTGTCAATGGCGATATCGGCCACGGTGGAGAGTTCGAATTCCGCACCGGTCCGCTTGAGAAGTGTTTCTTTTTGTTCATGAAGGGTCAGGGCCAGGCCGCGGCCGACAGTACCGAAACCGATGATTCCAACTTTAATCTTTTTCATATGCTGGGATACCTTGTGATAAGTTAAAAAATCCCCATGTGCGGGGAGGCGGTGATGTTTGAAATTGAGGGGCCGCTTCGGCAGCTCCCGGTGGGAAAAGTCAGTGCAGCAAAATACCCGTTTTGGGGATGAAAGTCAAAAAAGTTCGGGAGGATATTTTTCTGGCCAGCGGGCAAAAATTCGACTATATTAACGCCTTGCCGAAAATCCGACATCAAACGATGCATATTGAGCCGGACGGGAAGGCAGGATGAACCGATGTACCAAACGAAATGTTTCACCATGCGTCTTAATGGCGCCTGGTTTTTTTTATTTTACAATTCTATAAGGAGATTGGTTATGGGTAAGAATATTCTGGTTTTCGGGCCGAACGGCAGTGGTAAAGGTACTCAGGGAGCGATTGTACAGAAGAAATACGATATCCCCCATATCGAGTCCGGTGCTATTTTCCGTGAGCATATTGGTGGCGGCACCGAGCTTGGTAAGCAGGCGAAGGAATACATTGATCGTGGTGACTTGGTTCCCGATGATATCACCATTCCGATGATGATCGCCCGTCTGCAGAAAGACGACTGTAAAGAAGGCTGGATCCTCGATGGTTTCCCTCGTTCCAAGGACCAGGCTATTACCCTCGCCGAAACTCTTGAGAAGGAAGGACTGGCTCTGGATTATGTTATCGAGATCGTTCTCGATCGTGGGATCGCTAAAGAGCGTATCATGGGACGTCGCCTCTGCGTAAACGACAATAACCATCCGAACCATATCGCCTTTGATGCAATCAAGCCGGTCGAAAAAGACGGAAAATTGGTCTGTCGCGTTTGTGGCGGTGACCTGAACACCCGTGCAGACGATCAGGATGAGGATGCAATCGATAAGCGTCACGGCATTTATTATGATGAGACCACCGGGACCATGGCAGCTGTGAATTACTTTAAAGGCGCCGCTGGACCGAAGGTTGTTTCTGTTGATGGATCCCTGTCAATCGGCGAAGTAACCGACTCAATCATGAAAGAGCTGTAAAAATAAGTACTGAAATCTCGTGTAAATCAGATTTCATGTTTATTATGTAAAGCAAAAGGGCAACCCGGAATTCAGGGAGGCCCTTTTTTTTGCCGTCATAGTGACGGTTTAAAAGTGCCCTGCAAGAGGGTAGACAGGTCATGAGGATTGCGGCGTATTCAATCTCTCCTGGCCTGTTGTGGTTTTATCTGTAATCCCGTTCGGATTTCGATAAGGCTGTGAGTAATCAAATAGAATCGGGCCGTTTACTGGCCGGTGACGCTTTTCCATTGTGGAAAGGTTGTCGGGATGAATTATGGAACAACAGACAAAATCAAAACGGTGTGGAAAGGTATATCTTGTCGGAGCTGGTCCGGGTGATCCCGGTCTTATTACCGTACGGGGAAAATACCTTCTGGAGAAGGCCGAAGTTCTGGTATACGATTACCTGGCCAGCAAGAGACTGCTCAAGCATGTTCCAAAAGATGCGGAGCTTATCTATGCGGGCAAGAGGGGCGGCGTTAAACATACCCACACCCAGGAAGAAATAAATCAGATGCTTGTCGATCATGCCAAGAACGGCAAGATCGTTGTCCGGCTGAAAGGTGGTGATCCTTTTATCTTTGGTCGGGGTGGAGAGGAGGTGCAGGAACTCTTTAAGGCGGGTGTGCCGTTTGAAGTTGTGCCTGGCGTAACCTCAGCTACGGCTGCTGCAACCTACGCCGGTATCCCAATCACCCACCGTGAGCATACGGCCTCCGTTGCATTTTTGACCGGACATGAGGATCCAACCAAGGGAACCTCAAATATCGATTGGTCAAAACTTGCAACCGGGGCAGGGACCATTGTCGTCTATATGGGCATCAAGAACCTGCCGGTTATCATGGACAACCTTCTGAAGCATGGCAGGGATCCCAAAACTCCCGTGGCTGTTGTTCGTTGGGCTTCTACGCCGGAGCAGCGTTCCGTGGTGGGTACCGTTGAGACCATTGCCGATATTGTTGCCAAGGCGAATATCAAGCCGCCTTCGCTTATCATTATCGGGGATGTGGTGAAGCTCAAGGCTGTGACTGACTGGTATGAAAAACGTCCGTTGTTCGGTAAGAAAATTATCGTGACCCGAACCCGTGAGCAGGCCAGTGAATTGATGGCCGGTCTTGAGGAGTATGGCGCCAATTGCGTTGAGTATTCAACCATCAATATTCAGCCGGTCGACTCGTACGAAGTGCTTGATGGTGAGATGGAGCGCTTGAATGAATATCACTGGATCCTGTTTACTTCGTTGAACGGTGTTAAATATTTCTTCGAAAGACTCTACTCGATGGGAAAGGACAGCCGTGACCTCAAAGGGCCTGATATTGCCGCTGTTGGTAAGTCCACGGCAGACCTGCTGCTACAGTATGGTGTGAATGCTGATCTCATCCCGAATGTTTTTACTGGCGAAGGGCTGGCTGAAAGTTTGCTGGACCAGGGGGTTGAAGGACGAAATATCCTTATTCCGAGAGCCCTGCATGGGAGAGAGATACTACCAGAGACCTTACGGGGGGCTGGTGCTCAGGTGACCGTAGCGCCTGTCTATCAGAACCTGCCACCGCAAGGAAAAAGAGAGGCTTTGCGTGAAGAACTTGAGCTGGGTGACGTGGATATGATAACATTTACCTCATCGTCCACAGTGCGCAATTTCCTGTCTATGGTCGATGCGGATGATCTGGATGAACTGCTGGGATTGCTGCAAGGTGTTAAGATAGCGGCCATTGGCCCGATTACGGCGAAAACAATTACGGATAACGGGCTTACTGTTGATATTCAACCGGAAGAGTTCACAATCGACGCCCTTGTACAGGCGATAGTAGAGGAATTTACCGACTGACATTTTTCTGCAATTGTTATGGATATACTTCACCCTTCCCCTGAGTTGACACCGTACTGTCTCCTGCGTGATATGCCGGAACAGGACGATTGTGTCATTACAGATGATGAAACACGTTCAGGGGACGGAAAAGCCAAAAAACTAGTCTGCGCCGGTTGCGGGAATATTATTACCGATGAAGGCCAGCGCATGACAGTTGATTCACAACATCGTCACACCTTTTTTAATCCGGCGGGGGTGGTTTATGAGCTGGGATGTTTTCGATGGGCACCAGGTTGCCTGCCTGTCGGGGAGTCGAGTGCCGAGTTTTCATGGTTTGCCGGGCATGTCTGGCGGGTTGGGGTGTGCAGCGGTTGCCTTAGCCATCTCGGCTGGCTGTTCGAGTCGGGTGAAACATCCTTTTTCGGGTTGATTGTTTCCCGACTCGTTGAGGCTGAGGGTTAGCCCAAGGTCAGTCCATGCAGCACTGCCTGCATGGATGAGAGGAATTTGGGCTAGTCTTCCTTGATCAGATCCAGCAGTTCCTCGGACGTCATCTTCGCACTGATGTCGCTGCCTTCAAGCAGGCTTCCAGCCAGATCTCGTTTTTCCTGGTGGAGGCGGACGATTTTTTCCTCAATGCTGTTTTTGCACACCAGCCTGTAGATGGTGACCGGGCGTGTCTGCCCTATACGGTGGGCTCTGTCTGAGGCTTGATCCTCAATGGCTGGATTCCACCACGGATCCATGTGAATGACATAATCCGCTGCCGTGAGGTTCAGACCGAGACCGCCCGCTTTAAGACTGATGAGGAACACATCTCCTTCACCGTCCTGAAATGCTTCGACCCTCTTTTTACGGAGTTTTGAACTGGTACCACCATCAAGATATTGATATGAAATCTGCTTTTCTTCCAGGAATTCTCGGATAATCTGGAGATGGCCGATAAACTGGCTGAAGACCAGTACTTTGTGGCGGCTTTCAATCAGCTCTTCAACGAGTGAGGAGAAAACCTCGAGCTTGGCGCTGCGGATTGAGCTGTTTGTGTCAAGCAGGCGCGGATTACAGCAGGCCTGCCGCAGCTTCATGATTTCCGTAAGGATTTGCAGGTGACGGCCTTTTTTCTCCTTGTTGCTTTCCAGGATGTCCAGAGCGTTCTGGCGAAGCGCCTCGTAAAAATGCAGTTCTTCCTCGCTCATGGAAACTTCAAGTGTGACCTCGGTGCGTGAAGGCAGTTCCTCAAGAACCTGAGACTTGATTCTGCGCAGGATAAATGGGCGGATCAGCTTTTTAAGTTTGAGCCGGGCTTCCCGGTCCTGGAACCGTTCGATGGGTACGGCAAAACGTTCATTAAAGCTCGCCAGTGTCCCGAGCAGGCCGGGATTGATGAAATGGAAGAGATTCCATAATTCACCGAGATGATTCTCGATAGGTGTTCCGGTAGTGATCAGCTTGAAACCAGCCTGCAGTGACATGGCAGCTTTTGAACGTTTGGTCGCGGCATTCTTTATAGCCTGTGCTTCATCCAGGATGACAGTCTGCCACTTTACCTTTTTGAGCAGCTCTTCTTCCTGCTGGAGCAGGGTATAGGTCGTGATTAACAGGTCGAATCTCGTAAGGCCCTCAATTGTTGCTTTTCGGTCCTTGGCAGTCAGCGACTTTATTGTCAGGGTCGGGGTGAATTTTGTGACCTCACTCTGCCAGTTTGTGGAAACTGATGTCGGTGCGACAACCAGTGACGGTCCCTCACTGGCGTTCAGTAATATGAGCGCCAGGGATTGGATGGTTTTACCAAGTCCCATATCATCGGCGAGACATCCACCAACACCCCAGTAAGAGAGCCGTGCCAACCAGTCGAATCCTTCACGCTGGTAATCACGTAATTCAGCTTGCAGGGTGGATGGCACTTCTGGTTGGAATTTCTGGATATCCCTTACCTTGTTGAGTTGTTCTTTCCAGCCCTTGTCTCCTACCGTATTGGCGAGGTCTGTCAGTTTTTCGAGCGGCATTGCTGCAAGTGGGTGGATGATTATTTCATCGCTTTCCTCGTCGGTAAATCCTTCCCCGAAGATGTTCATCTCCTCGAGGCGTCGTTTAAATTCCTGGGTTAAGGCTATAAATTGTCCGTCCCCTATTTCAATAAACCTGCCGGAAGAATTCTTGATTTTTGAGAGCAGGTCTTTGAGTTCAATGACGTGGTCCTGATCCAGTTGCAGTTGACCGCTGATAGCGAACCAGTTGTGACGGTTTGTTCGGATTTTGAGGTTAAGGTTCTCCATAGATGGTTGGTGGGCGATATTGAGCTTTTCACCTTCAGGCCATTCGATAACCACCTTTTCGCGGATTGCCTGGAGCTCCATAAGTGCCTGCAGGCAGTCGTCCGGGTCTTGCAAATGCCACTCCCGGTCGTCTTCCTGCTCCAGGTCCATGGCCAGATCAAAGATCGGGCAAAGCTCTTCAATATCCCTGGCCTTTTCCTCTTCGAGAGCGAGGTTTCTTCGGGTTTGCAGCCTTTTACCGTTCACTTCGGCCATTATGTTTTCAACACCCTGGCCGGGTTTGAGGTAGTGCCCACCTTCCTTAAACGGCTTTACGAACATCTCGAGCCTGAAACCGGTCCCATAGGGCAGCAGGTGCATGTAAATTGTTGGATCAGCTTCTACAAAGCTGATGTTATTTTTGGCAGACTGGGACCGGTCAGCGGCAATTGCGGAATGCACTGTCATAAATGACGAGATATTACCTATTGCAGTAAGGACTTTCTCGCTGGCGGCTTTAGGGACAACAAGTCCGTCACGTCCGGTAATCTGGGCAATACGTCTGTGGTTATCGCTGATATTGATTACTTTGATGCGGGTTGGTGTTTCCTTATAAATGGTCAAATTCTCAGAGGAGATAGGCTGGGCAAAACGGATATGCAGCATATCGCCGCGTTCCTCAACCAATAATTCCGGCTCGCCAGCAATCAACTCGACCGGCGTTGATGGTGATTCAGCCAAAAACAGATGGGGATGGCTGATCATGGCATTTAACGCCTTGTCCATGTCAAACTTATAATTTACGCCCTGGGTCTCATTGTTATGTATGCGCCTTATAGCTGCACAGATTTTTCTGTCCTGGGGGGTCAGAAATGTCAGTTTACTGCTTTGGTGAAGGCGGGAAAGAGAGACGGGTCTTCCTTTAGACCAGTTGCCGCCACTCATGAGTTTTTGCTCACGTGGGCCGATGGTGATCTTGTTTTTACGTACCTCCAGCATCCACACCAGCCGTATTTGTCGTTGTTCTTCCTCGATGTCCTCGGTGGTTGCGTGAATAAGGGCCTCGAGGCTTCTTTTCCACGGCTCTTCCGGCTCCAGGATGGAAAGTAGAGGAGTAAAACTCTCTTTCTCCTGAAGAGTTGCTACCGTTTGGGTGTAATCATGGTTTTCATGATGAATCTTGGCCAGAATCTCCGCTATAATAAAAGCATGAAGGTTAAATTCTGCAGATATTGCCTTGTGATAATACTCTTTAAGTTGCTCTTCAATGTCCGGTTGCAGTGTGCTGTCCAGCCAGTATTGGCAAAGGGCGGCAAACACAATCGTTAATCCGCTGGCCCGTTCATCTTCCGGGAGATGGATAGTTGAGTCCTGGCTTCCTTTGTTTATGGTCGTATTAATAACGGAGCCAAGGTATCCGTATGATAGGTTTTCAGGCGTTGCGTCAAAGAGGGACTGGGCCGTACTGATAGCGTCAGCGATTGCGGGATATCCGGCTTCTTCGTTGTTTTTCAGCAAAAACAAAATGTAGAAGAGTCCGGTGGGGCCAAAGAAGGCGACCCGGGAAGAAGCTGTAAGGTCTTTCAGGAACTGCAGGTCTTTGTTGAAAGCGTCTTCGGCCGAACTGTTATCTCCCTGAAGGAAACAAACGGTACCAAGCGCACCGGTACCGTGAAAGGATTCAGGGTGACTGTTGACAAACTCCCTCGCTCGATTGAGTTCACCTTGAAAGAGCAGGTGGTTGAATTGGAGCCGAATAAAGGGAAGCGTCTCGTCACTGGTAAGGTGGGCGAAAGAGTCTGGTGCCTGCAGGTAATTGACCACTTCAGGACATGGCTCGAGATGAGCCTGGCTATGGAGCAGGACACTGTTGAACAGGTAAAATTGAAAAGAGGCCGGCAGGCTCCGTGTCCACTCACTATCGAAAGGACACGTTGTAACCTGGACAGTTGGGGGAATCAGTCCTGTTATTTCACGGCACTGGGTACTAAGAAATTCTGCTGCTTCATCAATCAGGTCGAAATTCTGGGTGTAGATGCCGATACGCATTTCCCGCACAGCCCTCCAGCACCTGGTTGTCCATTTGCCGTAATAGTACGATACAGGCGCCTCTTCCCGAACTGCATTGGCATATCTTTCGAACGCTCCACTGCTAACGGCTATTTTACTCAGGACCTCAACAAGATCGAGGGGGCACTGGCGATCTTCGGTTAACAGACCGAGCTGTTCGAATTTGGAAAAATAGTGGTTCAGATTTGCAGCAGTCGGCCTATTGCCCCGTGGATTCTTAAATTCAAGTTTGCGGAGGCAGTTGACGACGAGAGTCGTATGGGCCGGTTCGTAAACTATCGACAGAATCTGCAGGAGAGCCTGTTCAAAGGGCGTGAGTTTTTGGTATTTTTCGAGGAGTGTTTTATCAATGGGCATATTAAATAACAGTACCAGTACGTTGTTCCAATTTTCAAATCCGGAGCAACGGCGGGACCGGCTTGATTGCAAATAGCTATCAATCTGGTTCCGTACGTCTCATTCCGGAAGGCAAGAGGGCATTATAGCATTGACAGCGGCTCAAGAGAACTAAAAAAGCCCTGATTATAGAGAATAAACGGGAATACGTCCGGGAAGATGAGCGAAAAAATACAAAAGAGCCCCGCTTTATGTACCAGCGGGGCTCGTAATGTTAATATTGCATTCCTAATGCCTTTTCGGCAGAGAAGTGTAAAGAGTACTGAATATCAGGGGAAATACATTTAGAGGCTTTTGTGTCGGGTGATAGTCGCCTTTTTTTCAAGATTAGCCAGATATGCACCGAGTATTTCCTGCTGCTTGGCGCTCAGCAACATCTGCTTGTATCTATCCAGATCCGTGTCGTCTTGTATTTCAGGTACTTCACGCTCCTGAAAAGAGAAAACATAATGGGTGTCCCCAACAACACCGGGTGATTCAGGGAACGGTTCGGAGGAAGAGAGTTTGAATACCGTTTCAAGAAGTGATGGTGGAAACTGGGTTGCTGGCTGACCATTTCGCCCCATCAAACCGGAGTTGGCTGTGGTGAGGTTGTACTCTTTAGCAACATCATTAAGCGGCTCCCCGCCATTGATTCGTTCTAATATCGTTACGGCGATCTCGCTCGCTTTCTCAGCTGCCTTGGTAGCTTTATAATCGGCGGTAGCCTTTTCCTTTACCTGTTCGAAAGGAGGCGTTTCGGGGGCCTTGACAGCCTCGGCAAAGATAATAAAGAAACCACGGTCCGATTCCACGATGGAGCTGAGTTCACCAGCCTTAAGGCTGAACGCTTTATCGAGAAAGGTGGCATCTGTGGTCAGTTCGGCAGGAGCTTTGGAGCGGGCAAAGTAGTCAGTCGTTACAAGCTCTTGATCTTTGTTGGTGTCAGCGTAGGCGCTGAGGCTGCCTGCCCCTATGATGCCCTCATACGCACCTGTTGCCAGCTGCCGAGCAAGTTTTTTAGACTCTTTATCACGTAGAATAGAGGTGATTTCTGCGCCAGCCTGCTCAAGGGTTTGTGTTGCTGCAGGTTGGACCTCTTCAAGTTTGATAACATGGTATCCAAACTGGGTCTTGACAACACTGCTGATGTCGCCCGGTTGCATGCTAAATACGGCCTGGTCAAATTCCGGAACCATCTGACCTTGGGAAAACAGACCGAGATCTCCTCCGTTTGCAGCGCTTGGGCCTTCGCTATATTCTTTGGCGAGAGCGGCAAAATCGTCAGAGGCCTTTGCGAGTTCCTGTACTTCCTCAGCTCTTTTACGTTTTTCAGCGTGCAATTCCTCGGAGTCGGTTTCGCTTGCCATGATCAGTATATGACGGGCGTTACGTTTTTCAGGAGTGGTGAATTGCTCAAGGTTCTCATTGTAATACTTTTTGATCTGGGCGTCGTCGACCGGGATCTTTTCACCCACTTTTGCATAGGTGAATGGCATATACTTAAGTTTCATCTCCGGCTCGGTATTATAATTGGTACTGTTTTCTTCGAACCATTTTTTCAGGGCTTCATTATCCACCTCGATATCCGCAACGAAATTGTCAGGTGAGACAGCAACGTACGATACCGATACTTTTTCATTATCCTGCCTGTACAGTTCTTCAACCTCAAATGCTGAGGAAGCTGAGGCGAACCCGCCGATACTGCGAACGGCTTTTTCGGTCAGCATACTGTAACGCATGTTGGACTCATATTTGCTCGGAGAAAGTTTATTGGATGCGAGCAGGGCCTTATATTTATCAAGAGAGAAAATCCCTCCCTCCTGAAACTGAACCATGTCGTTTATGACGCTCTGGATCTCTTCGCCGCTCACAATTATGCCCATCTCGTCGGCACCCTGTCGAAGCAGTTCAGACTGAATCAGCTGGTTGATGACCTGCTGCTTGATGTTGAGGGTCTCTGCCATGCCCTTGGGTAAGTTTCCACCAAACCGGGCAGCCATATTTTCATAGGCGCTGTCGTAGGCCAGCTGGAAGTCCTGGAAGGTGATTTCCTGGTCGTTGACGGTCAGTGCTGCCTCTCTGTTGTTCATGAGGTTCGAGCCAACACCCCAAAAGATGAATACCAGGGCAATAATGACCACGATGGCCTGAATAACAGTCGATTGGGCTTTGTTTCGGAGGAGTTGAAGCATAATTGTCTGTTCTGTTTGTTCTGGAAATGGTTGTGATTTTCTGTTGTTTCCCTATTGGGTATTTACCAGCCTGATCCTTAAGACTAAGGTAGCCTGGATTTGGCTAACTGATCGATTTACTCTTTCTCCTTCTCTTCTGCAAGGAAAAAGCTGAAAACCGCTTCCTGTAAAGGCTTGAACAGTGAAAATGTAACAGGGATCTGGTGCAGGAATAAAAAAAAGACAGGTACCACAAAAAAAGTAGACAGATGAAAGAAAAGAGGTATTATCGTCGATGAACTATACAGTTAGATATAAGAACGAATCTGTTGTGGGGAGGTCGATGTCGTACTCCCTAACTTATGGTGACTATAGGGTACTACATTTTAACAATAAATTGGTTTTTTGGGAATTAATGCTGCTGATTTATTGACGTAATTACGGTGTGTTGTGGTTGTGGTCTGGCCATAGCATAAATGATTCGTCATTCACTTGACAAACACTTCACCCTATAGTATTAAGCCATATTAGTTTTCAGCAGAGCTTAAGAACGGTGTAAGCCATAACATAAAATTTCAAGGAGGTTTGAAATGCCAACAATCGAACATAACGGAAAAAGCTTTACAGTAGATGAAGACGGCTTCCTTCTCAAAGGAATGGACGAGTGGAATGACGAGTGGGTTGATTACGTGAAGGGCGCAGAGGGTATCTCTGACCTGACCGACGAGCATCAGAAAGTTATCGACGCTCTGCAAGAGTACTACAAGAAGAACGGTATTGCTCCTATGGTACGTATTCTTTCCAAGACCACTGGTTTTCCGCTGAAGAGAATCTACGAGCTGTTCCCGTCTGGACCGGGTAAAGGAGCTTGTAAAATGGCTGGTCTGCCCAAGCCTACCGGTTGTGTCTAATATCTGAACTTTTCAGATAGAGATGTAAAGAGGGATGCCGATTATCGGTATCCCTCTTTTTTTTTGCCTGCATCTAGGAATGCATGCTTTATCCACTTTGGATCCTGAGTCAGGATCTATTTCAGGTTTTCCGTCTGCAATTCTTCGATAAGATGCATATGGATGGCTGCAATCCTGTTGCTGTATTCAACAGAATTGATTGCAGCCCCGCGTAAACCGCCACGAAGATTTATTTCAGTAAGATAGATATTTTCTTCCGGGGTCACCATCAGGTCAATATGACCATAGGGGAATGCACCCCTGTTCATGACACTTCGACAGTAGTCAATTAATTTCTGCTCTACTGCTATCGGGGTCGATTCCCCTCCGCAGTGAATATTCTGACGAAAGTTCTTCCTGTTTGTCCTGGTGTACGCCTCGATATAATCTGCAAGTATGATAACCCTGATATCCTGAAAATATTTCAGATAGGGCTGGACGACGAAAGGATAGTTGAGGTTTCCAAGAACCGCCATGTTATAAACGCTCTCAATGTCCTGGAAGTGGTGGATACCGAGCCCCCCGTTTTTCCTGTCCTGTTTGATAATTACTTCCGAACAGTTTATATTCTTATAAAATGAGGTTGCTTGCAGGAGTTGATTGGTATCGTAAATAACCTTGGTATCAGGCAGCATGAAGGGGCTGAAAATGCGTGCCTGATGAACTTTTGAGCGGCTGGCCAGCTGTGCAGTGGCTGAGGGAATAAGGGTGACACCCCGCTCCCGAAGATCAAGCAGTATATGCTCTTCTCCCGGTGAGAGTCGAAGTCGGCAACAGATTATTGTACTGCTGTCGAGAAGATGAAAGTTGTCGTGAAATTGATCGTTGGTGGTGATGATGCCTGGGCATTCTGCCATCAGAATATCATCTCCGAAAACCTTTGGTGAAAAGGTGTGAGGTCTTCGTCGCAGTTGCCGCAGAACAGCTTGACGTCTCCCATCGATTGTGCACTTTTATCTTCAATGGTGAATGAGCCGTCCGGGTTCTGTACATAGTGGGTCGTAGTGATAACATCATCTGTTATCTCAAAGAAGTCTTTGTCATTTCCACAGTTCGGGCACTTGAAACGGTTGGCGACATTGGGCGTGCTTAAAGGCATATAGTAACTTTTCTATTAGTTTACTTTTTCTTGTCCGGATTTGCTGCCGGGGTGACTGCTGCTGTTTGTTGAGACGGTGCTGCTTTCTTACCGATACCGCTGACCAGGTCTTTTGTTGCTGCCTTTATCTCACCGTCAAGTGCGGCGCCTGGTTCCACGGTAAGACTTCCGGCCTCAAGACGTCCGTGAATGGAGCAATTTTTTCTGGCAGTAATAATGTTGGCCTTGACGTTCCCTTCAAGATGACCGAAGCAGTTGAAAGAGGATGAGGTGATATCCCCGGTGACTTTGCCTGTTTCGCTTAAAATGAGATGTTCTCCTTTGATATTGCCGTTTATTAAACCATCGATCCGGGTCTTTCCCTGGAAAGTGATCTCGCCCGTTATTGTCATGGTTTTGTCAATTATTGAGGAAATTGCTTCACTTTCAGCTTTCTGGATCTCCTCCTGAACATCGTCTTTCTTGGTGAACATTGCCATTAATTTTTCTCCGCGTCGGCAGATTTCTTTTGAAGAAGTTTCGCCACTTGCATGTATTTTGAGGGGTTGACCGGGTTCTTTTTATACCGGATCTCATAATGAAGGTGAGGACCGGTTGATCGACCGGTGTTACCTACCTGGCCGATAAGTTGGCCTCGGGAAACGCGGTCTCCCTTGCTGACTATATAATTCTGCATATGAGCATAAGCTGTGACGTATCCGTTTTGATGGTCGATTTCGACGTAGTTGCCAAAGCTCCCGTTCTTAAAAGCCCTTTTGACGATACCATCGGCGGTGGCGTAAATCTTTTCGCCACGCTTGCCACGAAAGTCAACACCCTCGTGAAGGGCTTTTTTCTTGTTGAGGGGATCTGATCGCTTTCCAAAACGTGATGTTACCGGTCCTTCTACAGGCCTGCCGAGGGGGAGATAGCGTATCGTATCGAGGTAGGTATCTGTCTGGAAAATCAGTTTGTCGTGATTGCCTGACTGAGCGGGGATGAAAGGGCCACCGCTGTTTGTGCTTTTTTTAGCTTTCGGGTTGCTGCTGACTTTGGCCCCGATGTTGGAAATAATTGTTTCTATTATTTCACTTCTTTCGTTAAGCTCACTTACGGCTGTTGAGAGGAGTTGGTCTTTCTCTTGCTTATGGGCCGCTTCCTGGTTGGCGTTGTCCAACTTGAGGTTGGCCACTTCCAGGCTTAATTCAAGTTTCTCCCTGTCGGCAATCCTCTGGTATTCTGCTATTATCTCATCACTATGCTGCATCCTGTATTGCAGGTCGGCGAGTTGCTTGTTTATATCCCTGTTTTTAGAAAAGAGGGAAATGGAAAAACCGGTGCAGGTGATGAGGAATATGAGCAGGAGAGACGCGATTGCGGAAGAGATGAGTATCTTCTTTTTGGTACAGGGGATTTGCACAGTTTTCCCGCGCTCACCCATGACCATAATGTACAGCTGTTCATTCATTTCTGACAGTGGCTAAAAAAGTTGTGTATTGGTCTGACAATCAGTACTATAGCCCGATCATGATTCATTGTTAAACATGTGCCCGCAGTTTAGCTGCATGCACCTATCCAAAAAATTTGACTATAGCTTATACACGTCGCGTCCAAATTAATCAATATAAAAGGTAGTTTTAGTGCTTGTTTTGGATTGCTAACAAGACGTTATAATAGGGTTTTAGGAATTGAATCTCAATGAGGATTATACTGTTTGGGGGCGTAGTCATCTCCAATTTTCGGTTTACGATACTGTTTTAAGCAGTAATTATTTATATTGATAACGTATTATGGCAAATCTTGTAACGTGTCGTTCCCTGGCAAAATCGTTTGGTGCCCAGTCGCTTTTCAACGGAGTGGATCTTGTTGTATCCGGTGGGGATAAAATTGGCCTGATCGGACCGAACGGGTCGGGTAAATCAACCTTGTTGAAAATTGTCTGTGGGTTGGAAGAGCAGGATGAGGGGACAATCCTTCTGCAAAAGCACGTACGGCTCAGTTATCTCGCTCAGGCCGATCATTTTGATGATGAGCGAAGTTGTGCAGATAATCTCCTGCAGGCTCTGGAAGGCAGTGACTTCGATTCGACCGAAAGATTACACCGGGTTCGTTCGCTTTTGAGCAGGGCCGAATTTGAGGATATCGACGTGCCGGTTGCAAAACTGTCCGGTGGCTGGAGAAAGCGTCTGGCCATTTGTCGTTCCCTGTTGACAGGACCTGACGTACTGGTGATGGATGAGCCAACCAACCACCTTGATATCGAGGGGATCCTGTGGCTTGAGGAATTACTGAAGTCAGGATTACACGAAGGGCCCAAGGCCTTTTTGCTTGTCAGCCACGACCGTAGGTTTTTAGAAAACTGTACCAACAGGATCATAGAACTGTCTGCTTCCTATCCGTCGGGGTCTTTCGAAGTTAACGGCAACTATTCCCAGTTTCTGGAAGAGCGCGAGAAAGTCATCCAGCTTCAGGCCGAAAATGAAGTTCGACTCTCTAATAAGGTGCGCAGGGAAACAGAATGGCTCAGGAGGGGGCCGAAGGCCCGAACCACGAAGGCCCGGTACCGAATTGATGAAGCGTACCGTTTGCAGGATCAATTGACTGAGGTGAAAACACGAAACCGGGCCGGAGGATCTGTCCAGCTCGATTTTGATTCCACCGGCCGGAAGACCAAGAAACTGCTCGAAGCAGTAGGGCTGACAATGGGGTATGACGGGCAGAACCTGTTTTCGGATCTCGATATCCTGTTGACTCCTGGAAGTCGTCTGGGGTTGCTTGGCAGAAATGGCTGTGGTAAATCGACGCTGATGAAAATTCTGGCTGCGGGGGGAGACGACAACAGTTCAGGACCCGACTCAGGTAGCATCCGCAAGGCCGATAACGTCCAGATAGCCAGCTTCGACCAGAATCGCGAACAGATTGACCCGACTGTCACCTTAAAACGTGCCCTCTCACCAGAGGGTGACTCGGTAGTTTTTCAGGGTAGATCACTCCATGTGGTAAGCTGGGCAAAGAAATTCCTGTTTAATGTGGATCAGCTGGAAACTCCGGTAGCCCAACTTTCAGGTGGGGAACAGGCGAGAATTTTGCTGGCAAATCTGATGAAACGGCCAGCGGATATCCTCTTGCTTGATGAGCCGACAAATGACCTGGACATTCCATCTCTGAATATGCTGGAGGAGAGTTTACTCGATTTTCCAGGGGCTCTGGTGCTTGTCACTCACGATCGATTTTTGCTGGATAGGGTATGCGACAACCTTATCGGTTTTGATGGTAAAGGCGGAGTTGCTTATTATGCCGATTATACCCAGTGGCTGGATGACCTAAAGACCAGTGACTCTCTGCAGGAAACGAATAAAAAGGAAAAACCGAAGTCAAAAAAGAGTTCAGGTAAAAAACCGGGTCGTCTTTCCTATATGGATCAGCGGGAATACGACACCATGGAAGAACGGATTACAGAGGGTGAGTTGGGGATCGAAGAGTTGCAGGCCCGGATGGAATCCCCGGAGGTTGTAGCTGATTCGTCTCAACTTGCCGAATGCTGGCAACAGCTTGAAGAGCTCAAGGCACGGGTCGAGGATTTGTATGAGCGCTGGGATGAACTGGAGGCTAAAAAGGAGTCGTAGCCAAGAAAAAAGGAGATAGAGCAAGATATGAAAATAGCGATACTCTCTGATATTCATGGAAATCTCGAGGCGTTGGAAGCTGTCCTTTCCGATCTTGAGATACAGTGTCCCGATTCAGTTGTCTGTCTTGGCGATTTCATAGGTTATGGGCCAGATCCTGAGGCGGTGGTCAGGCGGGTTATTAATTATGGCTTTATTTCGCTTCTTGGTAATCATGAATCAGCCTTGTTCAGGAAAAGTGACAGAAGCTGGATGAATTTTCAGGCTCAGGAAAACAATGAAGTGACCGAAACCCTGTTGTCTCAGCAAAGTCTCGATTATTGCTTTCGGTTGTCCCGCTCTGTTATCCTGGAAAACGCTCGATTTGTTCACGGTTGCCCTCCTGATTCGGTACTGAAGTATCTGCACATGTTAAGTGACGATGAGGTTCTGAAATGTTTATCGACTTCGGAGGAGTCGTTCATTTTTGTTGGGCATACACATAAGCTGACTCTGGTTTCAGAACATCACAACAAGGTTATTCGTGAACGATTGAGGGAAGGAGTTACCTTGCTTGATCCGGAGAAAAAATACATAATCAACGCCGGCAGTGTCGGTCAGCCGCGGGACGGCAATAACAAGGCCAAATATATTCTGTGGAATACCGTGATGTCTTCTATTGAGGTGCGGGCACTGACCTATGAGGTTTCGGTCACGGCGCAGAAGATCCTGCAACGAGGGTTTCCTGAGGCCTACGCAATCCGCCTGAGGTAGGCACATTGGACTGCCAGGGAACATTTTGCAAAGGGGACGATGAACAGCGCTGGAAGATATGAAATATGCGGTCGGCTCGGCCGTGGAGGCATGAGCACGGTCTATAAGGCTCGCGCTCCCATTACCGGCAGGGTGGTGGCTCTCAAAATTTTGAAACCCCGTGATGATATTTTCGAGGATCTGGTTGGCCGGAAGAGGTTGCGTGAAATCTTCCTGGAGGAGGCTCGGATCATGGGGCGGATCAGCCACGATCATGTTGCCAAGGTCATCGACTGCGACCTTCACGACGAGGTTCCATTTATTGTGCTCGAATACTTCTCCCACTCACTGGGTGATTTTATCGGGGAGGCGTATAAAGTAGAGCAGGAATCACGCATCGTCAGTGTGCCCCGGACCAGCCTCTATATCAGCCAGGCCCTCAAGGGCCTTGAACGACTGCACTTTGCCGGAATTGTCCATAGGGATATAAAACCGTATAATATGATGATTACCAGTGACGACCGGGTAAAACTCATCGACTTTGGATTATCACGTGTTCGCGGTGAGGAAGCCGTGACGATTCCGGGTATGCAGGTTGGCTCCCCTTATTATACGGCACCAGAGCAGATCAGGGATCCTGAACAGGTCGACGGCCGCGCCGATCTGTTTAGTATTGGTGTGATGCTGTACAGGATGCTTACCGGCCGATTGGCCGAGCTTAAATCGGGAGGAATCCTTGCTCCCAGTACCTATAATCCGGATCTTGATGAAGACTGGGATCGTTTTGTATTGCGCAGTCTTAGTAAGCAACCGGAAAAGAGATTCGACAGCGCACTTGAGATGCGTGTCGCGTTGGAGGAGCTCTATTCCGGCTGGAAAAATCATCATCAAGGCCAATGTACCATTCCCCTGATGACGGAGCGTGAAACCCTCGACAGGATAAGGGTAACACCCCGTTCCAAACCTACCCGGTTACTGTACAAGGATATCCGAAATGCGCTTGGGCTGGATGAGTTGTTTCGACCTAGAGATTTTTTTACGCACCAGCTGGAGGTGTGTGATCCAATGGTTGTATATGATCCGGTGACCCATTTGTACTGGCAGCGTTCAGGTTCCGGATTTACAGTGGATTGGCAGCAGGCGCAGGAATACATCCGCTATATTAATGATCAAAAGTTTCAGGGGAAATCAACGTGGAGGCTACCTACAACGGAAGAGATTGTTACGATTTTGCGTTCACCCTCCGTACAACGGGATTTCTGCCTTGATGCAAATTTCGATACGTCACTCCACTGGCTCTGGTCAGCGGACACGAGTACCAAGAAGCAGGCCTGGATGGCCGACATCATAGAAAGTCATATTGCACGGCAGGACCTTGATGGGTCGGCTTCTGTCTGCGCGGTGAGCGAGTAAGGGGGAAATGAATATATGGAAGCACTGGGAATAGGAAATTTTTATATGTTCGTTACCGCCTGCCTGATGCTGAACTTGTATCCGGGGCCGGATACCATGTACATAATCGGGCGCAGCGTCAGCCAGGGGCGACTGGCAGGGGTCGCGGCTGTGCTTGGGATTACCAGTGGTGGCATGGTGCACGGTGTGCTCGGCTGTTTCGGCCTGTCAGCCATACTTGCAGTCTCGTCAAAGGCGTTCCTGGCCTTGAAACTTCTTGGCTGTTGTTATTTGCTGTATCAGGCGGTACAGATGTTCAGGACCGCTTCCCAGCTGGCAGATACGGAAATCCGTATTCAGGATCACAACTCTTTTTTCAGGATTTATCGCCAGGGAGCTGTGACTAATATCCTCAATCCGAAAGTGGCCCTGTTCTTCCTGGCCTTTATTCCGCAGTTTATTTCACCTGCAGCGGCAAATAAGCCGCTGGCCTTCTTGGTGCTCACTGTTACCTTTATGACCACAGGAACCTTATGGTGCCTGGTCGTTGCCCTGGCGGCTTCAAAAGTAAGCAGCAGGATGCGCAGCTCAAAACGGTGTTCTCAGTGGTTGTTGCGTATAAACGGGACGCTCTTTGCTTTCTTGGGACTGAAACTGGCGATGACCGATATACAGTAAGAAAAGGGTTTGTTCCAACGTGTGGTGCAAACCGTCCAGTGAGTTGCTCTGTAGGAGTCAGTTTATGTCGTAATCTTGGGTTTGTCTGACTCAATATGTATTTGCCAGAGCCCACCGTTTTCAAGGGATTTTAACTTGTTTTTATAGGTTTGCACCTCGGCTTTATTCAGTCGTATCCACTCGAAGCTCTGGCTGAAGCTCTCTTGCACAGAGCTGGACCTCACAATTTCGAGTCTTTCGGAAGCCATGGTAATCTCGCCGTCTTTTACTGTTATATACACAGGTTCCTGGAGGTTATCCTCTTTTTTGTTAAATGACGTGCTTACTCCTGTCGTTGGAGTCGCGTAGGTGATCCAGGTGTCTATTTCATAGGTTCCTGGTGTCAAAATATCAGAGATAATGAAATCTCGGCCTGCCATTGGATAAATCTTGATTTCAAATGGTTGAGGGACTTTGCCCGCAATGGCGTAGTAACAAGTAAATTCTTTTCCACTGTTCAGCTCTGCTTTCATCGGAAAAGCCATGATCCCGCCAGCCTGCCCTCCCGACACAGGCAGTTTCTGGGCACAACCCGGCAAGAGCAGGAAAGAGACAGCTGTGAATAGTATCAGAATTTGTTTATGCATGTGAGTGACGTCCCGTGGGGAAAAAATTCTGCCCTAAAACTACCTTTCGTGAGTCTTCAATTACCTCTCCGGGCTTATCGTTGCGACTTAAATTGTGATCCTCAGATTATAAACTAAATGCTTGTTGTAAAAATTGCAGTCGCGCTTCGGCTTTGAACAGAATACTGAGTTGTCAGGATGAAAACCAGATCGGTCAAATGTCTTGTCGGCCTTGCATTCCTGATGATTCGATAAAAAAATCATATGTGATAGCTGCTGAAAGCTCAAGACCACCCCTGGTGCAATTGCTATCTGGAGGAAGCAAAGTAGTCCCGCATCGCGGAGACGGTTTTCTCAATATCCGCTTTATCCACATCCAGGTGAGTTACAAGGCGTAATGATGAACCAGCGCTAATAAGTATCCCTCTTGATTTCAGGAAATTGCCGAGTGGTTCCGCATCTCTTGAGGGCACAGTGGCAAAAACCATATTTGTTTGACTCTCGCTGTATTCAATCTGTAGTTCTTCTATGTCAGCCAGTGCTTTGGCGAGAGTTTCGGCATTACTGTGGTCTTCAGCCAGTCGCTCGATGTTATGTTGCAAGGCGTACTGGCCTGCTGCAGCAAGGATACCAGCCTGGCGCATACCGCCACCGGCTACCTTTCGCCACCTGCGTGCGCGGGCGATAAATTCAGATGATCCGCACAGTATAGAACCGACCGGCGCTCCCAACCCTTTCGAGAGGCAAATAGAAACAGAGTCAAAGTAGCGGGTTATCTCCCTTGGGGCCACCTGTTTTTTCACCGCAGCGTTCATCAGTCGGGCTCCGTCCAGATGCAGCTTAAGATTGCTGGTTCTGGCGAATTCACAGGCTTGCTTAAAGTAATCGAGTGGTAATGCCTGACCGTTCTGGGTGTTTTCGAGGCAGAGCAATCGGGTTCGGGCAAAATGGAAGTCGTCCGGCTTAATTTTTGAGCGCACCTCCTCCAGGTCAAGGGTTCCATCTTCTTTAAATTCAACGGGCTGTGGCTGGATGGATCCGAATACTGCGGCCCCTCCGCCTTCGTATTTATAGGTATGGGCTGTCTGGCCAACGATATATTCATCTCCACGTTGACAGTGGGCGAGCAGTCCGACAAAGTTTGCCTGGGTGCCGCTACAGGCAAAAAGTGCCTCCTCAAACCCAAACATATCAGCCGCAAATTTCTGGAGTTTGTTGATGCTGGGGTCATCCCCGTACACATCGTCCCCGACTTTCGCTTTCATCATGCATTCGAACATACCGGGAGTGGGACGGGTGACGGTGTCGCTTCTGAGATCGATGTCTTTCATGTCGGTTTCGCCTGGCTAGTGAGAAATGTGCTATAATAGGGTAGTCTTGTATACTGGCCCCGTTCGCGGTGGCCCGATTATACCACCTTGGTCTTTTTTGTCGAGAATGGGGCAATGCAACCTTCATATCTGAAATTGTCGAAGTCGGGTGAATTAGTCAAGCGAGCCGAACAAGGGTTGGAACTTCTTTCCAGTTGCAGCATTTGTCCTCGCAATTGCGGTGTGGACCGGACGGCAGATGAGCGTGGATTTTGCGGAGTTGGAAAGTACGCAGAAGTGGCAAGTTTCGGTCCTCATTTTGGGGAAGAGGCACCATTGGTCGGACGGAACGGTTCAGGGACAATTTTCTTCTGCGGTTGTAACCTGCTGTGTGTGTTTTGTCAGAATTACGATATCAGCCATCCGGAGGAGGGGACTTGCTCACCGGTTGATGCAAAGACTCTCGCCCGCTTGATGACCGATCTGCAGCGGCAGGGATGCCACAATATCAATCTTGTCACTCCCAGTCATATTGTTCCCCAATTGCTTTGGGCACTTGTCTACGCCATCGACGAAGGCCTTACTGTACCCCTTGTCTACAACAGTGGTGGGTATGACAAACTGGATACGCTCCACTTGCTTGACGGTGTTGTGGACATCTTCATGCCCGATTTCAAATTCTGGGATGGTGAAACTTCAGCGGCTTTCATGCAGGCTCCTGATTATCCCGAAGTTGCACGCTCAGCAATTATTGAGATGCAAAAACAGGTCGGCGATCTGGTCGTGGATAAGAATGGCGTTGCCGAACGGGGGCTGTTGGTTCGGCACCTCCTCATGCCTTCAGGGATGGCGGAATCGAGGGAGATTTTCCGATTTCTTGCTCAACAGGTATCAGCCAATTGTTATACGAATATAATGGACCAGTATCACCCCTGCGGCAAGGCCTTGGAGTTTCATGAGTTGTCCGGTTCGATTTCTGCCGTACACTATGAAGAGATGGTGCAGGCAGCACGATCCAGCGGACTGAGACGTATTGACAGCAGGGATTTTGATAAGTTGATGGAGATGTTGTCAGGTAAATAGTTGAGTACTTCCAACAACCAGTTAGAAGCAATTGTTTGCCGGCCAGAGATACTCCTCAAGATCTATGCAGCCATTTCCCCCAAAGACTATGCCTTCTTGTTCAAGCAGTTCTTTTTGCTGTTCATACCCGCCGCCACGAGGTAATGAGATTTTCCCATCCCGGTTCATCACCCGGTGCCAGGGGAGGTCGTATTTTTCAGAGCTGGAATGGAGGATGCGGGCCACCTGACGGGCACCGGACCTGTTGCCTGCACGGGAAGCAACAAGGCCGTATGTCATGACCCGGCCAGGGGGGATGGAGCTTATTATGTCCCGGACGCGGGTTGTAAATATTTCCGTCATTTGCAAGTTGGTGCAAAAAATAATCTTGTTGTTTAGACTGGCTATGTCACATGCTTCGATCTGGACCAGAGAAGCGTCGACTTCGAAACGCCTAGTTTTAGCTTGGAAACTAGTTCGGAACGGTAACACCAAGCTGCTCTTTTTGTGCGATGACGCCTGGGTCAGTGAGGTAATCATCATAGGGGAGCATCTTGTCGAGCACCCCATTGGGGGTGATTTCAATTATCCGGCTTGCGACCGTGGCCATAAGTTGATGATCATGGGACGAAAACAGGACAACCTCCGGAAAGGCTTTCAGGCCATTATTCAGTGAGGTGATGGACTCAAGGTCCAGGTGGTTGGTGGGTTCATCCAGGATGAGTGCATTAGCATCGCTTAACATCATTCTTGAGAGCATGCAGCGGACTTTTTCACCACCGGAAAGTACGCTGGTTTTTTTCAATGCTTCATCCCCGGAGAACAACATTTTACCCAGGAACCCCCTGGCGTAGCTTTCTCCTTCAGTTGGTGGTGTGTATTCTCCAAGCCAGTCGACCAGGGTCTTGTCATTGCTGAAAAAAGAGCTGCTTTCTTTAGGGAAATAAGAGGTAGACATGGTGAGGCCCCAACGAAAACTGCCGCCGTCCGGTTCCATTTCGCCAGCCAGTATCTGGAAAAGGGTCGTAATCGCTACACTGTTTGTACCGACAAAACCGATTTTTTCACCTTTGTTCACTTCCAGGGAAAAGTTATCGAGCACACGGTGTCCATCGATATCTTTGGTCAGGTTCTTGATTTCCAGAATAACATCGCCACAAGGTCGTCCTGCCTTAAAGAGTATGTAGGGGTATTTGCGGGAGGAGGCGGGCATATCTTCCATTTCCAATTTGTCGAGCAGTTTTTTTCTCGAAGTGGCCTGTCTAGCCTTGGACGCATTGGAGGAGAACCTGGCGATAAACTCTTTGAGCTCTTTCGCCTTGGCATCGGATTTGCGTCCGGCATCCTGCCTCTGTTGTTGTATCAATTCACTTGCCTGGTACCAGAAATCATAATTCCCCGCATATACCTTTATCTGGCTGTAGTCAATATCCGCCATGTGGGTGCAAACCTGGTTGAGGAAATGCCTGTCATGAGAGACGATAATAACAGTATTCTGGAAGCGCTCCAGAAAACCTTCGAGCCAGATGATGGATTTTCGGTCCAGGTTGTTTGTCGGTTCGTCAAGCAGAAGGATATCCGGGTTCCCAAAGAGTGCCTGGGCAAGCAGGACGCGAACCTTTTCGCCGCCTTCGAGCTCCTTCATTTTCTTGTCACGGAGTTCTTCGCCAATGCCAAGGCCACTCAGCAGAACAGCGGCTTCGGATTCAACTTCATATCCGTTCATCTCGGCGAATTCTGCCTCGAGTTCACCACTGCGGATACCGTCTTCTTCGGTGAATTCGGTTTTTGCGTAGAGAGCCTCACGTTCCGCCATGATTTCATGTAGCCGGGCATGAGCCATGAGTACGGTTTCAGCAACTGTGCACTCGTCAAAGGCAAATTGATCCTGGCTTAAGACTGCAATACGCTGTTTTCCGCTAACAAAGACTTCGCCGCTGTCAGGTTCGAACTGGCCGGAGAGGATTTTCAGGAAGGTCGATTTACCGGCCCCGTTGGCGCCGATAAGACCGTAACAATTACCGGGGGTGAATTTAATATTAACATCTTTAAAAATAATGCGTTTACCGTATGCTAGTGCAATGTTTGAAGCTTCAATCATAATATTCCAGTGATAATTCGGTCGATAGGTAGCTGACCGCTCGGTTTTTTTTTAGGGTGTGTGACTATTGTCGTGTATTAGTTCGTGTATGAGCTGCTTGCAGCCTGGCGCAGGTAGTAGTCGTAATCGCCCTCATAGATACGCATCTCCCCGTGGTCTATCTCAAATACCCTGTTGGCGAGTGAGCGGAGGAAATGGCGGTCGTGGCTGACAAGGAGTACGGTGCCTGAAAAGTTCTGGAGAGCTTTGAGGAGTACTTCCCGTGAAAGGATATCGAGATGGTTGGTCGGCTCATCTAGTACCAGGAAATTAAGGGGCAGGGAAAGCAGTTTTGCCAGCACAACGCGACTTTTTTCCCCGCCGGAGAGGTTGGCTATTCGCTTATCAACATCATCGCCCTGAAACAGGAAAGCGGCGCAGAGATTACGAATAACACCGATATTCTCAAGCGGCAGGACCTCCTGTACTGCCTCAAACACGGTATGGTCGGGGTTGAGGATATCCATGGAGTGTTGGCTGAAGTAGCCGGTGTTGACGCCGGCACCCATGACAACCTCTCCGGAGGTTGCCTCTGCTTGACCTGTAATAACTTTAAGCAGGGTGGATTTTCCTGCTCCGTTGACTCCCACCAGGGCAATTTTCTCAAGTCGCCTGATGGTTCCGTTGAGACCACTGAATACAGGTTTGATATCCCCATTGACGGTCTTCCAGGATTTTTTGAGCTCTTTAAGATGGAGAACATCGTCACCGCTTCGAGGAGGAACAGGGAAGTCAAACTTCATTACTTTCTGTTCCGGCGGCAATACAATTCTCTCGATCTTCTCCAGTTTCTTGATGCGGGACTGAACCTGGGCAGCATGGGATACCCGGGCTGCAAATTTGGCTATAAACTCTTCTTCCTTGGCCAGCATTTCCTGTTGGCGGCGATAGCTTGCCTGCAGTTGTTCGCGACGAATTTCCCTCTCCCGCAGGTAAAAATCATAGTTTCCGTTGTACGTCGTTGCCTGGCCATTGGCTATTTCAATGACCCTGGAGACGATCCTGTTCATGAAATCTCGATCATGGCAAGTCATCAACAGGGCCCCTTTGTATTCGTTTGACAACCACTCTTCAAGCCAGAGGATGGATTCGATATCGAGATGGTTTGTCGGTTCATCGAGCAGTAGTACATCCGGGTTTATGGTAAGGATCTTCGCCAGGGCGATCCGCATTTTCCAGCCGCCGCTGTAGGTCTCGACCGGTAAGGAGAAGTCCTCTTCAGAAAAACCAAGACCGCTCAGGATTGCTTTGGCACGGGATTCCAGGTCATAGCCGCCGCGGTGCTCAAATATCTCAGTTATTGTGCCATACTTTTCAAGCAAATTGGCCAAGGCGTCATCGTCCATTGGCTGGCTCATCTGGACTTCCATTTCGCGCATCTGCTGTGCCATATCCATTACTTCACCGGCGGCGGACATGATTTCATCCAGTATT
The DNA here is from genome assembly GCF_010646885.2 of Desulfopila sp. IMCC35008. Lineage (GTDB taxonomy): Bacteria > Desulfobacterota > Desulfobulbia > Desulfobulbales > Desulfocapsaceae > Desulfopila. The sequence goes on from NZ_CP050700.1 coordinate 739,853, forward strand.
GAACGACCGGACATTTCTCCAACATCCTGGGAAAAGTAACCGATGACCGTTTTCCTGGAGCAGGCGATGTCACCTTTATCGGACTCTTCTTCGCCGGTGATGAGGCGAAAGACAGATGTCTTACCGGCCCCGTTGGCACCAACAAGACCGGTTCGGGTTTTTGGAAGGATCTGTAGGCTGGCATCCTGGAACAGAACCTGGGAGCCGTACTGCTTATGTATATTGTTTAGATGTATCATGGCATAAGTTGTCTATCAGGAAAAATGGAGCCGAACGTACCACAGTATCAGGAGTGGCGCAAGGACATAGTTGTATATTATATCCTTGAATGTGTGTGAAAATACAGTTGTGTATAATTGTATATGGAGAGGATAAGGGCACAACCGGTCCAACAGCTTTCTGTTTCACCGGTTGTGAGAGGAAATTCGCAAGTGGGTGGCGCTACATGCAGAGGGCGGAGTGGAGTGAGCGCTGCGCCTGGGCAAACTGATCACGTTCAACAATAAACTGCATATTTGTTTGTCTGGAGGTCTGGGAGACCGCCAGGATGTTAATGTTGTCCTTGGCGAGCGCGGTGGCTGCTTTGGCCATGATGCCTGGCTGGCCTATATTTGAACCGATAGCACAGACGATGGCGAGTCTGGCTGTGGAGACATGCTCGAACTTGTCGGAGAGCTCAGCGATCAGGTGTGGTGAACAGTCTTTTTCCAGGATGATAAGGTCGATGGTGTTGGCGTTTGTTACCTTACTAATATAGGAGACACCGTATTTAGCGAAGATTTCCATAATTCCGAGATCGAAGCCTACTTCGCCAACCATGCGGGTGTCATGGATTTCAAGGCAGGCGACGGCATTTGAACCGGTAACGATTTCAACTTTGGACTCCGGGGCAATAAAATCCATGGTAATAAGGGTGCCGGGATGGTCCGGGTCGAAGGCATTTTTTACCCGGATGGGGATAGAATTAATTTCCAGTGGTTTAGATGCTTTTGGATGAATGGCTTCCATGCCGACATCGGCTAACTGGTCAGCCACGTCATAATTTGTATTGCATACCGGATGGGCGTCTTCCTCCCCGACGATGAGCGGGTCACCGGAACAGAGATGGTATTCCTTGTGGATAATTGCCTCTGAGGCGTGGAGCAAGACAGCAATCTTGGAAAACGTCACCTCTGAATACCCCCTGTCGAACTCACGCATAATCCCTTCGGTGCCCTTGGTGTATCCGGTAGCAAAGCACATGGTCGCGTAGGGGTCGATGTTCTCAAAGCTGTTTCGTATCCGGTCATCAATGGTGAGTTGACGGCCATCCTCCCAACCACTCAAGTCAACAAAGTTGGTATTGTAGCCCTTGTTTTTTAAGATGTTGGCAGAGTTATAGGCACTATGCATTTCACCCAGCGAGGCAAGCAGTTCACGTGCGGCAAGGAGTAATTCGTGACGGGTGACATAGCCGGAAGCAAGGACGTTGTCCATGGACCGGAGAATGTTAATTGCCAGATCGATTCGGTCGCCAATAAAGTCGTTGGCCTTTTCTACTTCAAGACCTACGTCCTTGAACCCTGCGTTCAGTTCAAAAAGGTGGTCCCGAAGAGCCAGCATCCTTATGGGATAATTCTCCTGCTCTTCAAAAAGCTTATAGATCCCCGGCTTGTTGCTTTTTTTATGTTCGAGCAACTCGTTGGTTACACCGGCATAAGCGGAAACAACAAAAATTCTTCCGTAACAGTCGTCCTTTTTGCGAAGGATTACATTGTCAATTATTTCCGGGAACCTGGACATAGAGGTTCCACCTATTTTCTCAACACGAAGATTATATTTGTTCATGATCATTGTTTGGGGGGTCGCTGTTTGTTGCTTGGCTCCTCTCCTGAAGATGAGGTCGCCAAAATAACATCATTTTGCTTATAAGGCCCTGTTTTTGCCTCAAACCTGGCTTTGAGAGTATTCTACTTATCAATTTCAATCTGCCAATGCAAGGGTTTTTAGTTAACTGGGAGAGTTGGTCACACCAGTAATTTGTGTCAGAAAGCAGACCACAGGACCAGATGAGGAATATTTTACGAGTACTCTGATTGTTTATGTACAGATAATTCCATAACGTCATGAAGTAAATGGTAATTGTACGGATAATTGCATAGTTAACTTTAACGTTAGCGTAATATTTAAGAGGGATTGTCACAGCGTGCCACTTGTGCATCGTAAATGTGCGGAAAGTACTGCAATGTCATAAAGAAATCTTAGGATGTATATATGTGTTATTGATAGTGGCGGCATGAAGGCTGAGGTGGTGTGCCAAGTGGGCACTGCCTACTGAGCCGGAGGTGGCCTTTGAAATTCTTCCAATTAAAAAGAAGCATTCAGTTATTGAATGCTTCATATGTATGATCAGTAGTTTATGTGTGTTTATCTATTACCAAGCGGCCAATTGGTAGGAATGGGAACCCCTATCAATAAAATGAATCAGGGTTGGTTTCGGAACAAGATGCACAACTATACTCGTGATGTTTGCACACCCTAAAAGAAATTGTGGTAGTAAGTAGCTGTAAAGACAATTTGTTTTTCTTGACAATAATCCCCTCTCCTTGGTAATTGGTCTCTACAATAGTCCAAAGATCGAAGGTGTTTTTTGAACCCGAAATTGTAGTTGAACGTCAGAGGAGATGAACTCAGATGTCAGCAGAATTGGTTCTTTCCGCAGCAATTTTCTTTAGTCTCGCCGTTATTATTCCGGTAATCATGCTCCTTACGGCGGTGTTTGGTCCGCGCTCCGGGGGCGTCGCCAAGAATGACGCGTACGAAAGCGGCATCAAGCACGTAGTTGGTATGGCCGACCAGAAGTTCAGCGTCAAGTTTTACCTTCTGGCAATTCTCTTCCTCATTTTCGACATTGAAGCAGTGTTCATGTACCCGTGGGCGGTAAGTCTTCGTGAGCTCGGTATGTTCGGGTTCCTGGAGATGGTAGTCTTTATTTTACTGCTGCTTACAGGCCTCATCTATATCTTAAAGAAAGGGGTGCTCAATTGGCATTAGGATTGGAAGCAGGACTGGGCGATACGGTACTGACCACCCAGCTGGATGCGGTTGTTAACTGGGGGCGACAGTACTCCCTTTGGCCCATGGTTTTTGGTACGGCCTGTTGTGCAATTGAGTTTATGAGCGCGGCGGCCTCCCAGCATGATATCTCGCGTTTCGGTGCTGAGGTTGTTCGATTCTCACCGAGGCAGGCAGACCTGATGCTGGTCTGTGGAACGATAAGTTATAAACAGGCCCCGATTCTTAAAAGAATCTATGAGCAGATGCCAGAACCGAAGTGGGTTGTGGCAATGGGTGCGTGTGCAAGTTCCGGCGGGGTGTACGATAACTACTGTACGGTTCAGGGAGTTGACACGGTTATTCCTGTGGATGTCTACATCTCAGGCTGTCCTCCGCGACCGGAAGCTGTGTTGGATGCTCTTATCAAGATCCAGGAACAGATCCAGACAGAAAGTATACTCGTCGACCGACATAAAGATTTTAAAGGGATCCTTGACTGAATATGAATGCGACTGCGACTGAAAAGATCCGTTCCGCATTTCCAGACCTGGAGTGTCGTACAGTTCTGGATTGCGTAGAGGTTACCGTCCCACCTGAGAAACTGGAAGAAACATTATCGAGGCTCAAGCTGTATCCTGAACTCGATTTCGGTTTGCTGGTGGATATGACCGCAATTGATTATCTCCACTATCCGGAGAAAAGCGATTACCGGTTCTATGTGGTGTATATCCTCCGCAATTGGGAGGAGAATATGCTGGTGACCGTTCGGACACCGGTAGAGGACCCTGACAAAGGAATACCTACATGCACCCACCTCTGGGATTCTGCCAATTGGGGTGAGAGGGAAGTGTATGACCAGTATGGTATTAATTTTATCGGGCATCCTGATCTACGCCGTATCCTCAATCACTGGCAGTTTGAAGGGCACCCACTGAGAAAAGATTACAATATTGAAGATGGCCAGATCTGCACCGAAACGTACTCCCTGGAAGTGGAGATAAAAAATCGACTTCTTTCGAAAGGTGTTGATGAGTCCACCATGCAGGATATTAACACCGAGATAATGTATCTAAATCTCGGCCCCTCTCATCCCGCGACCCACGGTGCCATTAGAATCTTTACGGCACTCGACGGTGAGTCCATTTTGGCCAATGTGAATGAGATTGGATATTTGCACAGAGGTTTTGAGAAAACCTCGGAAAACAGATCGTATAATCAGATCGTACCTCTCACAGACAGGCTGAACTACTGTTCTGCCTTGATGAACAATATAGGATATGTGAAGGCGATTGAGTCGTGGATGGGGATTGAGATTACCGAACGTGCTCAGTTCATGCGGGTTGTCCTGTCAGAGTTTTTCAGGGTTCAGGATCATTTGGTCTGTTTGGCAGCGAACCTTGTCGACATGGGTGGCTTGACCAACTACTGGTATCTTTACAACGAAAAAGAATCCTCCTACGATCTTATAAGCCGATTGACCGGTGCCCGCCTGACCAGCTCATTTACCCGCATAGGCGGCATGTATAGAGATTTTTACGATGGCTGGGAAGATGACATGGAAGCGCAGCTCAAGGCTATTGAGCAGGGTGTTTCCGATTCACTGGCACTCATATTAAAGAACCGTATTGTCCATGACCGGACCCAGGGGGCTTGCGTACTCCCAGCTGAGACTGCATTGTCTTATGGCTATACCGGGCCCTGTCTGAGAGCAAGCGGTGTGCCGTTCGACCTTCGTAAGGACAACCCGTATTACAACTACGAGGCTTTTGATTTCAACGTGCCGATTGGTTCCCAGGGTGATATTTACGACAGGATCATGGTGCGGTTTGAGGAAATTTTCGAGTCTATCAAGATTATCCGTCAGGCCATGAAGATGATTCCGGGTGGTCCGGTGTTTATTAACGATCACAAAGCGGTCCTGCCACCTAAGGATCAGGTTTATGGCAACATCGAAGGGCTGGCCAACCATTTCAAATTGATATTCGAAGGGATCAAGGTCCCTGCAGGTGAATGGTACGACAGTTATGAAGCGGCAAATGGCGAGCTGGGCTTTACCGTCGTCTCGGATGGATCCGGAAAGCCATATAAACTGAAGGTGCGTCCGCCGTGTTTTTATATCATGGGTGGCTTCCATGAGATGGTGGAAGGCGAGATGATAGCCGATGCAGTCATTAACCTCGGTAGTATCAACATTATCGGCGGGGAGTTGGACAGATGAGCGACCGATCTGAATTGATTGTAACGGGAAAAGAGTTTGCCTTTGATGAAGAAAGAGACTCGGAATTTGAACGACTGATAAAGCGTTACCCAACACGGGAATCGATGATTCTTCCTGCGCTGTGGTTAACCCAGGAGCAGGAAGGTTGGATCAGCGCAGAGGCCATTGCCTATATTGCTGACCGAATAGGGACTTTTGCAGTAAAGGTGCTTGAGGCAGCCACTTTTTACACCATGTTCAACCTTGAACCCAAAGGTAAATTTCATATCTGTGTTTGCCGTACACTTTCTTGCTGGCTCCGGGAAAAACAAGCGATTGTAGATTTCCTGGCCGATGAAATCGGAATCCGTCCGAATCAGGTGAGCGAGGACGGTTTGTACAGCCTGGAAGAGGTCGAGTGTCTCGGTCATTGCGGTACCGCACCGGTTGTACAGGTGAACGGTGAGTTCCACGAGAATATGGATGTGGACAAGATGAAAGCACTTCTGGCCACGCTGAAATAGGAGGCGTATGGATATGGAAGTAAAGATTCTCAGTGCACGGTTTGATATCGAAGATAACCATACCCTCGAGGTTGCCCAAAAGCACGGTGCGTATGGTACCCTGGACAAGCTGTTTTCCATGGAACCTGTCGAGGTTATCGAGGAAGTCAAAAAATCTGGTTTAAGGGGCCGCGGTGGAGCAGGTTTCCCAGCTGGCGTCAAATGGGGATTCTTACCCAAAGGGCTTGATAAACCGACGTATCTTGCAGTCAACTCGGATGAATCGGAACCCGCGACCTTTAAGGATCGCTATATTCTGGTTCGTGATCCACATATGATGATTGAGGGTATCATTATCTGCTGTTGGGCCATCGACTGCCACGACGCCTATATATATATACGAGGTGAGTACACCAGCCAGGTGAAAATCCTCCAGGCGGCAATAGATGAAGCTTACGAAGCAGGGTATCTCGGTGAAAAGGTTTGCGGTAAAGATTTTCGCATTGATGTAACGGTCCACCGAGGTGCTGGAGCGTATGTTTGTGGTGAGGAGACGGCACTGCTTGAATCAATAGAAGGTAAAAAGGGCCAGCCGCGCTCAAAACCTCCGTTTCCTGCAGTCGAGGGTTTATATGGCTGCCCGACAATTATCAACAATGTGCAAACCATCGCATCTCTGCCGTTTATTTTGGAAAACGGGGCGGATGCCTACACGGCCCATGGCACTGATAAGAGTCCGGGAACGCATTTGTTTGGTATCTCCGGTCATGTCGAAAAACCAGGAATGTACGAGTTGCCACTCGGTTTGCCGATGATGGATGTCATCAATCAGGTTGCTGGTGGGGTTTGGAAAGGACGTAAACTAAAAGGTGTCATCCCCGGTGGCAGTTCGACACCTGTTCTCACAGTTGACGAGGCCAAAACCGTCTCCCTCGATTATGAATCCATGGCAGAGCATGGCACCATGTTCGGTTCCGGTGGTGTCGTGGTTCTCGATGAGACGGTTGATATGGTCAAACTGGTCGAAAATCTGATCTACTTTTACCACCATGAATCATGCGGGCAGTGTACGCCTTGCCGTGAGGGACTTGGTTGGATGCTGAAGATCGTCCGCAAACTGCTTGCTGGTGAGGGAAGCATCGAGGATATCGATCTGTTGAGGGAACTCTGTGACAATATTGAAATGAAAACGGTCTGTGTGCTCTCTGCTGCCTGCACCATGCCGGTTCGCAGTTATCTGGATAAATTTCGCGATGAATTTGAAGCATACGTTCGCGATGATGTTTCCGCCCATGCCAATCAGTAAGGAATAGGGGTGATCATGGCTGAAATGGTGAAATTGTTTGTGAATGGTGAAGAGGTTGAGGTTGAGAAAGGCAAGAACCTGATTGACGCCATTGGTGCAGTCGGGATCGAAATACCGCACCTCTGTTACCATCCTGCGTTGGGTGCCGACGGCAACTGCCGGATGTGTCTGGTGGGAATTGAGGACGGCAGACCGCCTTTGGTTCCCGCATGCAAGACCCCGGCGCATGAGGGGATGAAGGTTCTTTTGGATGCGGATCATATCAAGAAGATCCAGCGTGATGTGATGGAGCTTGAGCTTATCAATCACCCGGTCGATTGCCCGATCTGTGATCAGGCGGGGGAGTGTAAGCTGCAGGATTACTACATGCAGGTAGACCTGGAAGAGAGCCGCATGCGGGTGCCTCAGGTGAAGAAAGGCAAAAACAAGGACTTTGGCTGCGGAGTGGTACATGACCAGGAACGTTGTGTGCTGTGTGGCAGGTGTGTCCGTTTTACCCGGCAGATTACCGAAACAGGCGAGTTGGGTATCGTTAACCGAACCGACGACGCCAGAGTGACTATCTTTCCGGGCCGACCGCTTGATAACAGATACGCGCTCAATATTGTCGATATCTGTCCGGTCGGGGCCATGACCAGCAAGGATTTCCGGTTTAAGCAGAGGGTCTGGTTTCTCAACCCTGAAAAAGGCATCTGTCATGGATGCTCCAAGGGCTGTAATATCTTTATTGACCATAACCGGGAGAAGTATAAGGACGATATTATTTATCGTTTCAGGGCTCGCCAGAACGACCTCGTCAACGGCTATTTTATCTGTGATGAAGGTCGGCTCAGTTACCATCGTGAGAATGAGGGACGTCTTGTGAATCCTCTGATAGAGGGTAAAGAAACCGAATTTGATGAAGCCCTCCAGCGTATTCAGGATGAATTGAAGGCAGCCAGAAAACCGCTGTTTATGATCTCGCCCAACGCCACACTTGAGCAGATGTGGGCGGTTAAGCGGGTAGCCACACTGTACGGTGCCCAGTGTTCAGGATTCAGTGATTCTTACATCAAACCGGGTGACGGTGATGACTACCTGATACAAGATGATAAATCCGCAAATCGAAGAGGCCTTGAGCTTCTTGATATCGATACGGATAAAGAGTCATTTGTTAAGGCTCTGGCAGAATGTGATCTTCTTGTCAGTTTCCGTAACGACCTGTTCAGGTTTGGAGGCGGGGCCGATTATCGTGAGCAGGTAGAAAGCAAGAAAATCCTGGTTGTTTCCAGTCATGTTAACGATTTGGTTGCCCGGAGCGTGGTTGCATTACCTATTGCCTCGTTTAGTGAATACGGTGGATCGATTGTTAACGTCGACAACGTATTGCAACAGTTTGTTCCGGCGGTCAAAAAGAACAGCCCGCCAAAAGACATTGTTGAAATCACCCGTCTGCTCGGTGGGGCCGTAAAGGATGACGCCCAGGCGTGGCCTGGTATGAAGACACAGGTGAAGGAATTGGCGGACGTGGATCCTGACCAGATCCCCGAACAGGGACTGCAACTTATTTCAGATAGCGAGGAAGCTCATGTCACTGCTTGATATACTACTCGTCCTCATAAGGATAGCCTTCGGTGCATTTGTACCCCTCTGTTTTGTCGCAGTCCTGGTCTGGATGGAGCGGCGTGGAGCAGGATTTTTTCAGGATAGAGCCGGCCCAAACCGCTGTAATGTTATGGGTTTTCGTGCGGGAGGACTCATACAGAATATTGCTGATGCCGTAAAATTGATTTTTAAGGAAGATATGGTGCCGGGGCACATCAAGCATAAATTCTACTTTATTCTTGCACCGACCCTGGTTTTTATCACGGCCATTCTCTCTTTTGCCGTTGTACCCTTTGCGGACACCTTAATACTTGGTGATAAAAGCTATGTGATGCAGGCAATACCGATGGATCTAGGTATCCTCTGGTTTCTGGCTGTGGTTGGGTTTGGTGTTTACGGAATTATCCTGGCCGGTTGGTCATCCCATAACAAATACGGAGTGCTCGGTGGTCTTCGTGCTGCAGCCCAGGTCATCAGCTATGAGATTCCTATGGGTTTGGCTCTGGTTGCCTTGCTGACTATCTACTCAACCGTCAACCTGAGTGAGATGGCTCAGTTCCAGGGGCAATTACTGTTTGGGATTATTCCCATGTGGGGTGTTGTTCTTCAGCCAATTGGTGTGGTGATCTTCATTGTTGCGGCCTTTGCTGAAACCAACCGGACACCGTTTGATCTGGCAGAAGGTGAGAGTGAGATCGTTGCCGGTTTTCACGTAGAATACAGTTCAATGAAATTCGCCCTCTTCTTTATGGGTGAGTATGTTGCCATGTTTGTATCCTCAGCGCTTATTGTCACTCTTTATTTCGGCAGCTACCAGATTCCCTGGTTCTCTACCGAGACCCTGGTGAATAATTCAAAACCGTTGGTGACACTGTTGATGATAGGTATGCCGTTTGCTGTCTACTACTTCGTTCAGTGGATGAAGAAGAATAACCGCAGCCAGTATGCCAGACCGAACGATCCACGGTTGATGGAGGTCCGGGTTTATTCTGCGGTGATCTGGAGTGTGGTTATCCTGCTGGAGATTGTCCTGCTTGGTTTTTTGATTTTCTCTTCCGGTGGAGCCGGGGCTCGGATTCTTGTGGCCTGCCTGCAAATCGGCACCTTCCTGTTCAAGACGTTTCTGATGTGTTTTGTGTACGTATGGGTGCGGTGGACATTACCGCGATTCCGCTACGATCAGCTGCAGAGACTCGGTTGGCAGAAGCTTCTGCCGCTGGCTCTGCTGAATATTTTTATTACGAGCGCCATAGTCGTGTCGTTGGGCTGAGGGATATTCCATGAGTGCAAAAGTAAAAGTCATAGAGCGTAAGGGAAAAACCTTCCTTGAGCAGCTGTATCTTGTTGAAGTGATGAAGGGTATGGCGGTGACCCTCGGGCATTTCCTGCGCAATCTGCTCGACAACTCCCGGCTGTACGTTCGTCATTACCCAGAAGTGCAACCGGAGATTCCGGTACGCTGGCGCGGTCGTCACAGGTTGACGGCCCACGAGGACGGAACAGTCAAATGTGTTGCCTGTTTTATGTGTCAGACGAACTGTCCATCCAACTGTATCATGATTGAAGCGGGAGAGAGAACGGATGGGCGCACAGAAAAACTGCCGGTACGTTTTGATATCGACCTGCTCGAGTGTATCTACTGCGGATACTGTGTAGAAGCGTGTCCCATGGATGCGATTCGGATGGATACAGGTATTTTCTCGGTAGTGAGCGATTCGCGAGAATCGATGGTTATAGGCCTGGATGAACTGCTTGCCACCCCAGGTGCTTTCGCTGAAGAAGAATACAAGAAAGGAGGGGGCTGATACCATGGTATCAACGTTACTTTTTATTATCCTGTCGTTTCTTGCCGTGGTTGGTGCTGCAGGGCTGGTTATGCTTAAGCATCCGATGAACGGGGCGATGAGTTTTATTATCACCCTGATCTCCCTGGCAGGATTGTATGCGCTTCTTGCAGCGAAGCTGATTTTTGCCATCCAGCTTATCGTCTATGCCGGTGCAATCATGTCACTGATCCTTTTCATTATCATGTTCTTAAATATTAGCGAGAAGGATCTTCCGGATGAATCTGGACGCTGGCTTTACTTTGCCGGTGGCGGTGTAGTCATCGCACCCATCATGCTTTTTTTACTTAAGGCAGCCAATACCCTGCCCGACGGTGCTGTAACTGGCATAGGGGAAGAATTTGGCAGTGTGAAAGGGGTTGGCAAAGTGCTGTTTACGGAGTGGTTACTGCCATTTGAAATTGTCTCTATTCTGCTGCTCGTGGCGCTAGTTGGTGCCGTTGTGCTGGCAGGAAAAAGGGAGGGCAAAGCGTGATCTCGAATTATATCTCGTTAAGTATCATCCTTTTTAGCCTCGGTGTGCTCGGTGTTATTTCCAGAAGGAACGTCTTCACCGTCTTTATGTCTATCGAGCTGATGTTGAATGCGGCAAACCTGGCCTTTGTTGCCTTCTCAAGGTTGCATGAGAATATGGATGGTCATGTTCTGGCGCTGATGGTGATGGCGGTAGCCGCTGCCGAAGCGGCTCTGGCCCTGGCGGTGGTTATTCTGCTGCACAAGCATAAGGGTAACCTTGATACTAACGTTTTCAGCCTGCTGAAAGGGTGACACGATGGAACATACAGTTTCTTACCTCGTTTATATTCCGCTGTTGCCGTTGCTGGGAGCCTTGCTTCTCGGGGTCATGCATATGGCCACCTGTACCGGCAGCCGCATTTCTGAAAAAGTCTATGGGATTATCGGTTGCGTGGGGCCGGCTCTGACCGTTCTGCTGGCCTTGCGGGCGTATTTCAACCTCACCGGTTTGCCTGAAGAAGGGGATTACCTGGTTCAGAACGTCTTTACCTGGATTCAGGTCGGTGATCTTAATGTGCCCATGGGGTTTCTGGTTGATCCGTTAAGTTCATTAATGCTCCTTTTTGTTACTTTTATCGGAACATTGATCCATATCTACTCCATCGGGTATATGTCCGGTGATGAGAATTTTGGCAAATTTTTCGCTTACATGAACCTGTTCCTGGGGTCCATGCTTATACTGGTACTCGGCAGCGGTCCGGTCGTCATGTTTGTTGGCTGGGAGGGCGTCGGGCTCTGCTCTTACCTGCTTATCAGCTTTTACAGTGAAGATTCAGATAACGTCAAGGCGGGTAATAAAGCCTTTATTGTTAACCGGGTCGGTGATCTCGGTTTTGTTCTCGGTATGTCCTTTATGTTCTGGGCGATCGGTTCAGGCGGTTTCGATTACATGTCACTTAAAGCCAATGCTGGTGGACTTACCCCTGCGATTGCTGCGACAATATGCTTTCTGCTCTTTGTCGGTGCAACCGGTAAATCTGCCCAGATTCCGCTGTACGTGTGGTTACCCGATGCCATGGCCGGTCCGACACCTGTCTCGGCACTTATCCATGCCGCAACCATGGTTACGGCCGGTGTATACATGGTTGCCAGATTTAGTTTTATCTATGTGACGGTCCCCGAGGTTGGGAACCTTGTTGCCTGGGTGGGAATTCTGACGGCATTATTGGCCGCTATATTTGGTTGTTTTCAGCGGGATATTAAAAAAATTCTAGCATATTCAACGGTTAGCCAGCTTGGGTATATGTTCGCTGGTGTCGGTGTCGCCGCGTACTCTGCTGGAATTTTTCATGTCTTTACTCATGCCTTCTTTAAGGCCCTGCTCTTTCTCGGAGCCGGTTCGGTTATCTATGCACTGCATCATCAGCAGGATATCTGGAAGATGGGCGGATTGAAGAAAAAGATGCCGATAACCTACTGGACCATGTTGGTTGGAGCCCTGGCACTCGCGGGCTGTCCGCCGTTCTCAGGATTCTTTTCAAAGGATGAAATCCTTTACTCAGCACTTGCAAGCGGACATACAGGTATCTGGATGGTCGGAGTACTCGTTGCCGGAATGACCGCCTACTACACTTTCCGGATGATTTTTGTCGTCTTTCACGGTCAGCCGAGGGATGAGCATGCCTATGAACACGCCCAGGAATCACCGAAGGTAATGACATACCCGCTTATCATCCTGGCAGTAGGGGCTGTTTTCGCCGGTTACCTGAATATACCTGGAATATTCGGCGGGCATCTGGCCGTTTCTCACTGGCTGGCACCGAGCCTTGCAGATGTTCATCACAGTGGCTTATTCCTCGAGATTGTAGCTATCCTCACCAGTATTGCCGCCTTTGGTATAGGTATCTGGTTTGCGTACAATAAGTTCTACAAAAAGCAGGCGGACGAGCCGGTTTACAGTGGACTTTCCAGTTTTGCCTACAATAAGTTTTTTGTCGACGAGATTTACCACTACCTGATTGTGGTTCCATACCAGTTCCTGGGGGAAAAGATCTGGAAGAATATCGAACCCTGGGTAACGGACGGTCCCGTCAAACTGGCAGTCTGGTTATACGATGTGCTGGCCAAGGCCTTCAGGATTGTTCAGGTCGGTTATGTTCGGGTATATGCGATTTATATGGTCATTGGACTCAGTGTGATGAGTTTTCTGATCTCCCGCTCTCTGAATTTGTAAAGGTGACTACATGTTCGACAATGTCCTTTCCATAATAGTGTTTCTACCGATAATCGCCGGTCTTGGATTACTTGTGTTGCCTGTCCGCAATGAGGCAGCTCGGGCTATCGGTCTGGTGGTGGCAGCGCTCATCGTAATTCTCGGCCTTAAGGTTTTCTTCCAGTTTTCCGGTAGCGGGGAAATGGAATTTGTTGAAAACATGGTCTGGAATCAGTCCCTGGGCCTTGTTTACAGCTTCGGTGTCGACGGTATTTCGCTTTTGGTTTTGCTGGCCGGTTCCTGTCTATTCCCGATGGTATACCTGCTTTTTTCAACGAAGACTAAAGGCTATTATGCCAACCTGATGATCGCTCAAGGCGCAATGATGGGCGCTATCTGCGCGGTCGATATGATTCTTTTCTATATATTCTGGGAAGTCATGCTGTTACCGATTTTTTTCATGATCGGTCTTTATGGCGGTCCCAATCGCCGCTTTGCCACTATTAAAATTACCCTTTATACCATCATGGGCTCTTTGTTCATGTTGGTAGCTCTCGTCTATGTTGCGGTCAGTTATCATGATCAGGCAGGGGTATGGAGCTTTAACGTGGCAGATATCGCAACACTCTCCCTGACTGGTCCTGCGGCTACTGCTGCATTTATGTTTTTCATGCTGGCCTTTGCTATTAAAATTCCAATTTTCCCATTTCATACCTGGTTGCCCGATGCCTATACAGAGGCTCCTACTGGCGCAACTTTCGTACTCTCAGCAATAATGGCGAAGATAGGCGTTTACGGCGTTATTCGTTTCGTTGTCCCTGTTTTCGGTGAGGATCTTGCCCGCTACGGTATCATTCTCTCCTATATGGGTGTGGTCGGCATGATGTATTGCGGCATTGCAGCCATGGCCCAAAAGGATTTCAAGCGGATGCTGGCATTTTCCTCCGCCTCCCACATGGGTATTATCGCCTTAGGTGTCTTTACTATGAACCTGCAGGCACTTACCGGAACCCTTTACCAGATAGTGGCCCATGCCACCAGTACGGGCGTGCTGTTCCTGCTGCTCGGTATAATTGAAGACAGAATGGAGACACGTACCATTGACGATCTTGGTGGTATTGCTTATAAAGCTCCGGTATTTGCTACATTTTTCGCTGTAGCAATGCTAGCCTCGGTCGGTTTGCCGGGAACATCAGGTTTTATCGGTGAATTCCTTATTATCCTCGGTGCAGTGAAGTTTGATGTCACTATTGGTGTGCTGGCAGGAACGACTCTCATTATAGGTGTCTGTTATATGCTCTGGATGTTCCAGCGAGTATTTTTCCAAAAGAAAAACGAGCGGACGGAAGGTTTTGCAGATCTTTCTGCGGTAGAAACCCTCACAATCCTGCCCGTAGTAATATTGATCATCGTGATGGGTGTATGTCCCCAGCCGTTTCTGGAAAAGGTGACACCGACTGCCCAGAACTACCTGGTTGCTTCAGGTAAGGTGCAGCAGTTGGCAAATGTCAATGTCCCTGTCGAGGGCCAAATACTTGATATGAAGGGTGAGTGAGAGACTATGCTTGATTTTATTGTAATTCTTCCGCTTCTCGTAGTTGGGGCCGGGGCAATTATCCTGATGCTGCTGTCAACAATGGACAACATCAGGGAGGGGAACAGCACAATTGTCTGTCTGGCAATGTTTGCAGTTGCCTTCGCTGTTCAGATGGCGACGAGCCTCAATGGGAGTATCACTCCTTATGGTTCGGTTTTCAACGGTATGATGGTGGCTTCGACATTTACCAAAATGGCGGGACTCATTATTCTCGGCTGCGGTTTTTTCAGTTGTATGATTGCTCAGACCTATTTTACTAAAAATAAGTTTTGTACCCCTGAGTTTTACAGCCTGATGATGTTTGCCGCGTGCGGTATGCTGCTGTTGACCATGGCTGCCGAGCTGATTACCGTGTTTATTGCACTGGAGATCATGTCACTCTCCATATACGTTCTGGTAGGATATGATCGTGGCAGTGTAAAACGATCCGAAGCCATCTTGAAATACTTGATGTTAGGTGCTTTTGCCGGTGGACTGTTTACCATGGGAGCGGCCCTCATTTATGGTTCGGCGGGTAGCACCCGATTTGAACAGATTGCCGTGCATCTCAGTGAGTCCGGAGCTCTTGCTAATCCGGCCCTCATTGCGGGAGCGTTTCTTGTAATTGTTGCCTTTTTGTTCAAGGCGGCGGCCTTTCCCTTTCATGCCTGGGTTGTTGATGTGTATGATGGTGCTCCTCTGCCGGTTACAGGTTTTATGGCTACAGCGGTAAAGACTGCGATCTTTGCTGTCTTTGCAAATTTTCTGATCATTGAAAGCAGCCTGAAAGGGGTGTGGGTAGAATACCTCTTCTGGATTGCTGTGCTGACGATGTTTGCAGGTAACCTTATTGCCATCAGCCAGGATAACATTAAACGTATGCTGGCTGCTTCCGGTATAGTCCATACCGGATACCTTCTGGTTGCACTTATCGCTTTGGGAACCGACGGGTTCTCTGGTGGAGTGATCATGTTTTACCTGGCTGCTTATGCGGTATCTACTTTAGGTATTTTTGCAGCTCTTTCATACCTTGGCGGGGAAGGTGAAAAACGAAACAGCTTCGATCATTTTAAGGGGTTGGCCAAGGTGCGCCCATATTCGGCCGGTGCTATTACTATATTCCTGCTGTCAATGGCGGGTATTCCGCCGACGGCAGGTTTTCTTGGAAAGTTTTATATTATTACTGATGCAATCCGTGCAGGCTACATGCTGCTGGCTGTTTTGGCCATAGTCTCAAGTGTATTGTCTATGTGGTACTATTTACGCCTGGTTATCCTGATGTACTTCAGTGAACCGGAAGACAGTTTTGAGACTGCGGGGATTTCTTTGGCACCAATTACAACAGTTGTCATGGCTATCTGTGTATTCGTAATTGGCTGCTTCCCTGTATTGTTTTAAAACAGAGACGAAATCACTTGTTGACAAGACTCTTACCGGAGTGAACGTTAGGGTCGAATTCCAAGGAGTAATAGAATGAAAGTACAAGATATATTAAACGAGAAAGGAACAAGGGTAATCAGCACCCACGAAGAAACGCTGCTCGTTGACGCCATGGCGCTGTTCTTTGCAAACAAGGTTGGATCGCTGCTGGTGGTTGATAAGTACGATAAAATTCTAGGAATTGTTGCCCCGAATGATGTTTTAAAAGGCATTCACAACAATCTGGATGGTATCACTACAATGAAAGTGAAAGAGGTCATGGTTTCTGATCTTATCGTCGCCACTTTAGAGGATGATCTTGACTACATTCAGAATATTATGACCGAAAACAGGGTGCGCCACATTCCAATCCTGGAAAAAGGTGATCTGGTTGGACTGGTATCTATCGGTGATGTTGTCAAGGCTCAGATGACGGAGAAAAATGTAGAGAACCGGTACCTGAAAGACTATATCGAAGGAAAATACCCGGCCTGATTATTTATAACGTACGTGCATACTGCCGCACTCTCCCTCCTTGTGAGCGGCAGTGTGTACGTTGCCCTCCAACTTTTGTTCCTCTTCGACACCTTTCATTACCCTCTCTTATTGCGCCTTCCGGATGAGGGCCTCGTTGAGTCGTACCAATTTCTTGTCTCTGCCGGCAAGGCTCTTTGATTTGAGGCAGAACTGCACCGCCTGGCCTGGCTTGTTCTGGCGATATTTGAGATCGGCCATGGTGTACCAGTAATAGCCGTTTTTAGGCTCGATCCTGAGTGCTCTTTCAAGGGTGAGTTCAGCTTGTCGATATTGTCCTTGGGAAATAAGCTCTCTGGACTGATTGTAAAGGGAGGCGGCAGCCCCGGTTTTGGCTTCGTAATCGAGGGGTGGAGGTTCAGGAGTTGTATCCGGAATAGTAGATGGCGGGGGAATCCTGGTTTGCGGTGCAGACGGGTAAGTGGGCTGCGGATAGGAGGGTTGTGGGCGTGGCAAGGGCTGATAGACTGAGGCACACCCATGAAGAAAAAAACTTGCACAGATGAAGAGTAAAAAATAGAAGCCACGCTTTGGGACAGTTAAGTGGAAGTATGTACGATTCATTTTAAAAGGTCGTTAAGTGATTTTATAATCTTACGGGCTTCTTTTTCTGCATGGCGCAGGTTTTTGCGTGCCTCTTTCTCAAGTTCATGCAAATCATTTTCTATATCAGATGCGGTGGTCGTTCGTGGTTTTGGGGTCTCTGATACCGTAACAGGTTCATGACCGCGCAGGAAGGGCAGTTTGGTACTGTTTCTATTAAAGATGCTGGTTGGTCTGAATGTCGTTGTATCAATACGATGCCAGGTGATTGATTCTGGTTCAGTAGGTTGCGACGGGCTATCCTTGAGGTTTTCAACGATGTCTCCCCATGCCCTTAATGCACCTGTAGAACCCGTTAGGGAGGTAGGTGTGTTATCGTCTTTACCGAGCCATACGACCGAGAGCCTGTTTGCGGTGAAACCGGCAAACCAACTGTCCCGTAGTCCATCAGATGTTCCTGTTTTGCCACTATAAAGCCCTGCATCCTCGATTTGCAGTTTTCTTCCTGTTCCTTCTTCCATTACCCTTTGCAGACCGTGATTGAGCAGGTAAATGTGTTCGGGCAAAAAGCGTTGTTCAACAGCGAGGCCATAGCGATTGAGTGTCTTGCCGCTTGCATCCATTACAGAACGGATTGAGCGAAGTGGCTGGTAGAAGCCGCCTGAGCCAATTGTCTGGTAGATCTGGGTAATCTGCAGGGGTGTCATAGAGACGGCGCCAAGCAACAGGGATGGGTAGTTTTTAAGTTGGCCTGAGTATCCCATTCTTCTAATTGTATCGATAACCGTCTCAAGACCGACATCAAGTCCGAGGCGGACAGTGGCCAGGTTATATGATTTGGCAAGTGCCCTGTATAAGGCGACCCGGCCATGCTCTTGACGATCGTAATTTTCCGGTCGCCATGTTTCGCCCTCGGTTTTGAGTGTCAATCGTTGGTCAAGTAATGGACTGGCAAGGGTATAGCCCTGTTCCAGGCCAGCCAGGTACACTGCTGGTTTAATAAGTGATCCAACTGGTCTGTTTGCGTCCAGGGCTCGGTTGAACCCTGATGTTCGACTATGTTTACCACCGACTATTGCCTCGATCTCACCAGTATCCCGGGAGGTTATAACCGCGGCTCCCTCAATATTTGACAACTGGCGCTCCTGCTCAAGTTGACTTATTGAGAGCTCAAGCTGCTCTTCCAGTATAATCTGGGTTAGAGGGTCAAGGGTGGTCAGGATTTGCAAGCCGTCGCTGTTCAGGTCCTTCTCGTGGTACTCTTCCTGTAACTGCCGTTTTACCAGATCGAGAAATGCTGGGAACCGGTTGAAACCAATTTTCTGTGGTGCAACATCGGTCAGTGGTTGATTACCTGCGGTTGCCTGGGTGGCAGTATCGATCACGCCTGTTTCCTGCATCATCTTAAGAACTTGCTGTCTTCTGGCAAGAGCTGTTTCTGGATGCCTTCTTGGATCGTAACTTGAGGGACCTTTTACCATGCCGACAAGGGTTGCTATCTGCGCGATAGAGAGATCGTTTATATCCCGACGGAAAAAGAACTGGCTGGCAAGTCCGAAACCATGGATAGCACGTGCACCGTCCTGACCGAGGAACACTTCGTTGATGTAGGCGGTCATGATCTCGTCTTTGGCGTATTTGCGATCAAGCAAAATTGCCATAACAGCTTCCTGAAATTTCCGTTTCAGGGTTTGCTCCCGATTAAGGAAAAGGTTCTTCACCAATTGCTGGGTGATGGTCGAGCCGCCCTGGACAGTCCTGCCTGCACGGATATTGGTCAGAAGTGCTCGTACTATTCCTTTGATGGAAATACCGTGATGCTGGTAAAAATCTCTATCTTCCACCGCAATCAAAGATTGTTTGAGAAGTTGAGGAACCTCTGCGTTTGTTAAAACCAGTCTGTCCTCGTGTTCCAGTGGATGAAAACTACCTATACGGGCCGGATCGATCCGGACATAGGAAACAGGAGTGGAGTCCTGGGCGGCGACAATCTTTAAGATACTATCCTCGATAAAGTCGATCCGGATACTGGCCGATTCTTCTTTTCCGCCTGGGTAGGAAAACGGGCGGGTTATCAAATGAAAGCTTGAATTTGTCCGGCTGTATCCACCAGAGGAGTGGACCTTTTTTTCAGATCGGTACCCACAGAGCAATAGTTCATTCTCAAACATGTCCGGATCAAGTTGGAGTCCGGGATACAGTTCAAGTGGTCGGGCGTATACAACCGCGGGCAAGGCCCATTTCTTTCCGTCGAATTTTTTGCTGATAGTACTTTGCAATGCCTGGATGTGACGGTATGCTGTAAACCCTCCAATGGTGGCAGTCATGAGGAGGATCGGCAGGAAAATGAAAAGAAAGAATTTCTTCATAATGTGATTTCGGTATATTAATTGACTTATTTCTCTACAAAAACGACTATATCAACTCTTCTGTGATTTTTCCCCATGAAAAGCTCGCAGATAAAAAAATACGGAAAGTACAAGAGGATGATATAGTGTTGTGGCATTCAATAAACAATATTTTACGTAAATGGTACATGAAGAATGGCGAAAGATAATTTTATGGTGCTCCAGGCGCTGCCTGAAATGCTTGCGAAAAAGGCTGCCTGGATCATTTATAAGGAGGGGATTGAAAAGCTGCTGGAGAGTCAACCTCATGTGGTCCTGGCCGTTCCGGGTGGCAGAAACGTCATTCCTGTTTTCAAGGCACTTGGGGAATTTAAAATTGACTGGCAGAGGGTTCACATATTCATGGTAGATGAACGGTTCGTGCCAGTCACGGATGAGCAGTCCAACTACCGGTTACTGTTTGAGCAGTTAGGAGATATCTTACCGGCCGAATCTTTGCACCCGTTCGAATTCGATGACGTAGATCGGCGGGGTGCTGTAGGTCGTTATGCGCAGATGCTCAATAAGCTGGGTGGGCGTTTTGATATTGTACTGCTGTCAAGTGGAGAAGACGGTCATATCGCCAGTCTCTTTCCGGGAAGAGGAGAGGTTCATCGAACCCGGGAGAGCTTTGTGCTCATAACTGATGCACCGAAACCACCCCCGACTCGCGTGAGCGCAACTTTTGAATTGCTTAAAAAATCATCAGTCGGACTACTTCTGGTCATAGGTGAGGGGAAGCAGCAGGCTCTTGATATTTTTCTTGATGATTCCGTCGATATGGATAGCTGTCCGGCTAAAGTAATTGCAGGATTGCCAAAATATTTTGTGCTTACTGACAGAGAGGTGTCGCTCCCTCTCTGATGAAGACGGGTGCCTATCTGACGCATGGTGTTTGTGACACAACGTAGTACAGGATTGGCGGGGCAGAAACGACTACCTGCTATCTATAATATTTTCTGTTTTTACAATATAATACGAGTATTTTGACGCTGGAACGCATTCATCGGTTCATTTATGCCCATACCGTGATCTGCCTCAGGGCATGTTTTTTTGTTAATGCACAGAATAAAACCTTGACTGGCTACACCAAAGATGGAATAAATGTCTGGTAAAGAATTTGGTTAAATAGGTGGTCGTTGATGTAATTTAACGTAATTACACACTTATTTGATGTTTAAGCTCATTTTCAAATTCGTCGCTATCCGGTGCTTTTACAGGAAGGAAGCAGGCGTCTCTGTCAGCATATCGTGGGAATCGTCATTATTCACTACTCTTTCCCCGGTTGCTTGTTCTCTGTAAGTAACGCTGTTGATTGATGCCACGTGTTGGCTTGTGGTGTTAGACATATAACATAGTTGAATCATCCTCATTGGGATGATGATAACGGAGTCTTGGAATGAAAATTGAAGATCTGGAAAAACTGGAAAGTGAGGACCTGTCAACATTGCCGTCTGAAGAGCGGCGGAAGTTCCTGAAGATGGGGCTGGCCGTTACCGGTCTCTATCTTGGTGGTACGGTTCTATCCCTGACCTCTGTGCGCAATGCCGAGGCCTCAAGTGTTGTACCCGAGCCAGGTAAGTATCCTTATAATCCTCACTACACGATGGTTATCCGTGAACGTCTGTGCATTGATTGCGAACAATGTAAGGATGCATGTGTAAAGACCAATGACGTACCCGGCTATGGATTCAGAACAACGATCCTCGAACGAAGGCGTTCACTTGGTAACGGTACTCATGAGACCATTTTTATGCCTGTACTTTGCAACCATTGTAATCGTCCTCCCTGCGTGCGTGTCTGCCCGACTACGGCCACCTGGAAAGATGAGAAGACCGGTATTGTCCTCATGAAACCGAGCCGTTGTATCGGCTGTAAAACTTGTATGACCGCTTGCCCATATAATGCACGGTATTTCAAGGAGGAAACACGGGCTGCAGATAAATGTAACTTCTGTTTGGATACACGTCTATCAAAAGGAAAGGAAGACACGGCCTGTGTAGAAGCATGTCCTGCCGATGTCCGGGTATTCGGCAATCTCGCCGATAGTGAAAGTCGGGTATTCCAGTTGGTCCATGCTCCGGAAACGATGGTATGGGTCCTGCGACCGGAAACAGGTGCTATCCCAAATGTATTTTATACAAACGCCTAGAATAAAAACAGGCCGGAGGCAGATCACAGCCGTTTCCGGCAAGACATATGTATTACAAGGAGAACGTAATGAAAAATATTCTACTGCTTTTCGTCCTGGGCGTCTTTGTATTGACCGGAATGATATTGAATGCTTCCGAGGCAAAGGTTGACGACAGTGACTATGATGAAGATGAATATGGTCCGCTGGCCCCTATTATCTGGACCAAACCGGTAAAATCGGTGGTGTTTGAACATAAGGTCCACACCATGGAAGGAGGAATGGATTGTGACTCCTGTCACGATGATCTTTTCGAAATGGAAGCCGGCGTAGCTGAGGAAAATGACGATTTTACCATGCAATCGCTTTATGATGGTGGGTATTGTGGTGCTTGTCATGATGGCGATACTGCTTTCGCTTCCAATACAAGATGCACAACCTGCCACATCGGTGTGCGTGGTCATGCCCGTCTGGTTGGTGGTGGCGAAAAGAAGGATGCCGATCACTGATATTCTGTTGTTCTTTTTTGTAACCGCATGTAAATACGGGTTTATTCCTTTGGTGTTTACATGCGGTTTCTTTTTCCCTCCTCTAGCTTCTCTCTTTTCCGGTTACCAGGCATCCTCAGGGCGCATTCTGCGCCATTCCAAACGCAATGTACTAACAAATAGATATTACGTACAAAAATAGCATTATGAACCAGTATGACAACATCGTTGAATTTATTTTTCGTTATCTTGAAGTAATTGTGAAAAAAAATCATATTAAAACAGGTAATTATAAAATTCCTTCAAGGACGCATTCTGCGCCCGGTTCAAAAGAGCATATAGACGCAAAATGCGTCCTCAACCATAAAGTCTTCATTTTACAATTATTAACTATGTCTCGTTAATACAGTGCGTTGATACATTAGAAGAGGTGTTTTCGCGAGCTTTTTCCACTTTGGCATAATCGTTGCTTTATAGAGGGTAACAGAAGCAACAAACGGTTACATCAAAGGAGGTCTAACCATGCTGACTACAGTGGAAAATAAGAATATGTCGATGTCTCTTGAAGAGCTCTCTGGTGAATCAGGAAAATGCCTGAAATCAATGTCTGAAATCGGCTGGTTTCTACTTTCCCTGATGCTCTTCATGATGCTTGGCCCCTTCGCCGGGCCTATAGCCCTCATTGCTGTCTTCACCTGCCAGAAACGTGATGATCGTAAATGGCTTGAGGAACCTGAATGTGCCGAACAGGTATGAGCCAACTACCAGATTGAACAATAAAAGATTACCACGTATCGGAGGATCAATAGATGGAAGGAAATATAATAATAGATAGTGTTCAGCATAGCGAACTAACTCCACAGAAAACGAACCTGCTCATGACCCTGATGGGGCTCTTCCTCATGGCAGGAGTGGGTGCAGGTATCTACGCCCAGATGGTGGGACATCATCATGCATTTGCTAACACCAGGGACGTGCCATGGGGCATGCTGATTGGAGTGTATGCCTATTTTGCAATTATATCCACGGGGCTCTGTATAATGGCTGCCCTGACCCATCTGTTTCATATCAAGTTGTTGGAACCGCTGGCTAACAGAATGGTTTGGCTGTCAATCATCATGTTGCTCAGCGCCTTTACCGTGATCGGTCTGGAAATAGAGAATCCATGGCGGATGCCTCTCGGCGTCCTTTTTCATCCGAATCTCACATCCAATATCTGGTGGATGGGTACCCTGTACGGTATGGCTGTTGGCATCATGTTTGTGGAGTTCTATCTGATTGTTACCGGTAGATTTAAGCCGGCCCTCATTCTTGGCCTCCTTGGTGCCGTAACCGAGATGTTTGCCAACTCAAATCTTGGCTCGGTCTTTGCCTCCCTTGGCGCAAGGCCATTCTGGTATGGTGCTCAACTACCAATTTTCTTTCTGTCATGCGCCTTCCTGTGTGGTGCAGCTGCAGTAATTCTGTTCACTCATTATGCGCATTTGCTACGTTGTGAGAGGATGAGTCACACGACTTTTCAGGCCTTACGTTTTGCTGGGCGATTGATGTTGGTCATGATTTTTCTGGTAGGGCTGGCAACGGCCTGGAAAATTGCCAATAGTTACTGTGGCACCGAAGAGATGAGGCGGGCAGCAGATGCGGTGATTCGCGGTCCATTAGCAAAATCCTTCTGGCTCTTTGAGATTGGTATCGGACTGGTCCTGCCCATGGCCCTGCTGGCTTTTAGTCGTCTTCGCTCGCTGCAGGCCCTGTCATTGGCTTCTCTGCTGGTTCTTGTTGGGCAGTTTGTTGCCCGCTATAACCTGGTAGTTGCCGGACTCATTATTCCACAATATGCAGAGTTCAGCAGTGATGCACCGGCCTATCTTACTTATAGCCCGGCGCCAGCCGAGCATCTCCTGGTTGTCGGCGGAATCGGAGTGATGGGGCTTGGTTTTCTGATCGGTGAGAAAAAGTTTGCGAAACTTTTTTCAGCAGACAACTCAGAGTCACATTAATGTCAATTCCAACAAGCATGTGAGGAGCAAATAAAATGTATCAGAGCAATAATGATAACGGCGATACCAGCATGCTGGCAGATGATCGTGCGGTATTTACCATAGGCATGGTGGCCGAAATGCTGAAGGTGCACCCCAGAACAATAAGAAATTATGAAGCCAACGGTCTTATTACACCGTTCAGAAAAGGGTCATGGCGTTATTACACCATGCGTGATGTACAATGGTTGGAATGTTTGCGTGAGATGATACACAGCCACGGTGTCAGTATAAATGCCATAAAGAAACTATTGAAATATACCCCTTGCTGGAACATCATCGATTGTCCTTTTGAAAAACGTAAACGGTGTTCGGCCTTTTTTTCAAACAGCCTTATTCCAACCAAAATTGAGAGAATTCATACCGGCTCAGCACACAAGGGTGCTGTCGCCTGATTGAGCTGAAATCATCCTTCCGGGATGGGGTACATCATCCCTTTCTTCTTCATAAGAAAGTGTCCTCTTCAAGGAGGATGCTTTCTCTTTTTGTACCACTGTGTCGCACATATCTCCCTGACTTACTGCTATTCTTTCTCTGATTTGTCATTTTTTCGGATGAGTCGAAATTTTTTTTTGGCCTGGCCAGGCGACTTTTGCTCTCTGTCATTTGCTGTTGTAAGTAGATATACATCTGATTATGCGGATAAAAAAGGGCGCATTTTGCGTCTTTGATGTATCGGTACGTAAAAGGACGCATTTTGCGACCCCTATTTAAGAAAAAAATGTATTGATATAATAGACGTAATTTTATATAGATATGTCAGATGTGCGAGAACCTTCAAGAGTTCTTCCGGATATTTTAATGGCAAATTACTTGACAGTCATAGTTGTTAAGTATACCATAAACAAAAAATGGTATGTTACTTGTATATAGTGACGTGCTATATAGTTGTACAAAAAGAATGCGGAGGGAGTCATGGAAACAATCATATTCATGATCATCTGGATCGGAGGGGCCTCATTGCACACATACCTGGAGCTGAACTCGAAGAGGAGCCGTTCAACAAGGTATGCAAAGAAAGGTGAAAAGGTAGGTAAAGGACTCGCTACAGGAATGAATGGGAAGTGAGTATCGTCGGTGGTTCAATCAGAGAACTGGGAAGCAAAATCAGAATCGGCCATACAGGTCGAGAAAGGAGTAACGTGTGATGAACAATTTATTGGCGGGAGTTCTTCCTCAAGAAGGCGGTCTGGAGGCAACCGATTCAGGGAAATATAACCTGGCGATCGGCCTGTTGGCACTCATGACCCTGGTTGGCGTAGGTGCTGGTATCCACTCTCTTTATGCTGGACATGAGCATACTTTCGGCGTGAGTCGTGGTGTCCCCTGGGGTAGTCTTATTGCGGCTTATGTGTTTTTTGTCGTGACCTCAACCGGTTTGTGTATTGTTTCTTCAGTTGGGCATGTTTTCGGCTTTGAGAACTTCAATCCCATCGCCAAGCGTGCGGTGTTCATGTCAATTGCTACTATTGTTGCCGGTTTTCTGGTTATCGCATTTGAAATCGAGAACTCATGGCGAATGCCGATAGCAAATGTGATAGGTGCCAATGTGACCTCCAACATCTGGTGGATGGGTACCCTGTACGGAGCATATCTCCTCTTTATGGTGATTGAGTTTGTTATGCTGCAGATGAATAATCACAAAGTGGCCATGTCTTTTGGCCTGGCCGGCCTGCTTACCGGTGTTGTGGCACACTCCAATCTCGGAGCAGTTTTCGGACTGCTTAATGGACGTGAGTTCTGGCATGGACCGTACATGCCGATCTACTTTATAGCCTCTGCAGCAATGTCCGGTTGCGTTGCTATCATTTTCTTCTCTTATCTTGCATACAAGGCAAATGGCTGGAAAATGAGTGACAAGATGAAGTTTGCCATGGAGTCTGTGGCTAAGATGGGTGCCCTGATGATGGCAGTTATCATCTTCTTTACCAGCTGGAAAATGATAACTGGCATTACTGGTCATCCCCCAGGAAAATTCGCGGCCATGAATGCACTGCTCACAGGAGACTATGCCCTTAATTTCTGGATGGGTGAGGTTGCTCTTGGTATGGTTATCCCGTTTGTCATTATCCTGGCCGTACGCGGCAAGAACATGCCTGCCCTCTTTGCGGCCTCCGTCGCAGGTATGATCGGGATTTACTTTATGCGCTACGACCTGGTCATTGTCGGTCAACTGGTTCCGCAATATCACGGGATGGGCCTTGTTGATTATCCAGAACTTCTCACCTACAGTCCTAGTATGCATGAGAACCTGATCGTACTGGGTGGGGTCGGTTTCTGCGGCCTGCTCTTTTTGATCGGTGAGAAAATGTTCCGCGGTCATCTTTCCGAAGATCATTAATATTGAAGTACACGGGGCCTGTCGGTGAGGCAACCGGCCGTACCCCGGTTGTAACTTTTAGGAAAGATTTTCCATGCCCTTAACACGTACTGTCGCTGGTTGCCACAAAGTGGATAAAGGGGTCGTCTGAGGTGAAAGGATAATGGTTAGCAAAAAGAAACCCGTGGAGCCACTGAGAAAAGACATGCCGGTATACACCATAGGTGTTGCGTCCCAACTTCTTGACGTGCACCCAAGGACGCTCAGGATATATGAGGAAGAAGGTCTGATCAAACCCCATCGACAAGGCACCAGGCGTCTCTATTCACCCAACGATGTACAGTGGGTTTCATGTCTGAGGTCATTGATTCATGATCAGGGCATTTCCATACCAGGTATCAGAAAGCTGCTTCGGTTTGCTACCTGTTACGAGATCTCGGATTGTCCGGAAAAGATTCACTGTAATTGTGATGCCGTGGTGGACAAGGTGATCCCTAAAAGGGTGCGCCTTGTTTCTGGTCAACCCGGTGAAGACCAGGCAGGGGATGCCGAACGAGAAGAACGACGGCTTTCCCGGTTACGGAAAAAATCCGGGAAACAGGAGGCAGGGGACGAGCTGAAGTCGGGTGAAGAGTAGTCTTGTACGTTAGGAAAAGGCAACCGTAGCAGAGTGCGGTTGCCTCAGCTTTTTCGGGGTTCGCCAAGTCCGTAACTGCGCAACTTCCGGCGCAGGGTGTCTTTTGAGATTCCCAGCTCCCTGCATGTTTTCATTTTTTTCCAGCTGTTTCTCTCCAGGGCAAGCAGGATTGCCTGTTTTTCCAGTTCCTCAAGAGTCATACGTCGGCTGCCAGCCAGGGTGATGGCGGGTGTGCCCATATTTTCTTCCGACATACTCTCCGGGAGGTGACTCTCCTGGATTTGTCCTCCCGGGCAGAGGATGAAGCTGTATTCAATGATGTTCTCAAGTTCCCTGATATTTCCCGGATAGTGGTATCGCATCAAGCGTACCATCACCTCATCACTGACGCCGGAAATGTCTTTTTGTTTTTCTGCACGGAAATTTTCAACAAAATGATCCACCAGCAGAGGAATATCCTCGATTCTTTCGCGTAGCGGCGGCAATACTATATTGGCCACATTCAAGCGATAAAAAAGGTCATCCCTGAATAATCCTTCCTGCACCAGTTGGCCAAGATCTCTGTTGGTCGCGGCAAGTATACGTACGTCCGCCTTGACCGGGGTGTTGCTCCCTAGAGGTTCGTAGACCTTTTCCTGAAGGACACGAAGCAACTTGACCTGCAGTGACTGGGGGATGTCACCAATCTCATCAAGAAAGAGGGTGCCGCCTTCCGCGGCTGCAAACCGACCTTCTTTGTCTTTCTTGGCATCGGTGAAGGCCCCCGTCTTATAACCAAACAGTTCGGATTCAAGCAGGGTCTCGGGCAGTGCTCCGCAATTGACAGCCACAAAAGGCTTGTCTTTTCGGCCAGAAGCATTGAAGATAGCCTTGGCAATGAGTTCCTTGCCTGTACCGCTTTCACCGAGGATCAGGACATTGCTTTCACTGAGAGATATCTCCGGCAGAATCTGGAAGAGACGCTGCATGGCCGGACTTTTACTGATTATGGATTCGAAGGTGAAGTTTCGCATTAACTGCCGACGGAGGTTGATCTCCACCCTGAGGTCCCGAAATGTTTCAACCCCGCCGACGACATTACCATCGTGATCTACCAGAGGAGCAGCACTTATACTGACAGGAGTACATATGTTGTCGAAGGCCTGGATCGAAATAGAACGATTGGCCACAGGTTTACCGGTATACAGTGCTTCCGCAATGGCGCAGTTTTTCCCGCAGATCGATGAATGGAAGACATCTGAACAGAACTGGCCCAGGGCCTTCTCGCGGCTCCAGCCGGTGATAATCTCTGCTCCCTGATTAAATGAGGTGATGCGCCAGTCCCGATCGACAGTAAAAACGCCGTCTGCGACGGAGTCCAATATGAGTGCTGTCTGTAATCGGTTGGTATTGTCCCTGAAGGATTCAACACCGCCTATGACATAACCCTGGTGATCGAGAAAGGGAGCCGCACTGACACTGACCGGGATGGAAAAACCATTCTTGTTGATGATAAACAGCTCAGTGTCAACTATAGTTCGTTTTTCCCGCATACAGATGGTCAAAGGGCAGCTGGCGACATTAATGCTGGAGAGGAGCACTTCGGAACATGATTTCCCAAGGACTTCTTCTTCAGACCAGCCGGTAATCTTCTCGGCGGCTCTGTTGAAAGAGGTAACATGACCACGGGAGTTGACAGTGAAAACACCATCGGCGACGGCATCGAGAATGAGCTCATGTTGAACCCGTGCCGTCATGTCTCGAAACGTTTCAACCCCGCCGATAATATTTTTTTCCATATCTACCAGTGGCGCAGCACTCACCTGGACCGGTACATACCTGCCTCTCTTGGTGGCAATATAGACAGATGGGTTGGTTACATTTGAGCAGGCCTGGATGGATTTGGCGATGGCGCAGTCTTTTTTGCAGATTGTCGATTTGAATATCGATTTACAGGGGCGGTCTAAAACATCCTCTTCGCTGAAACCGGTTATTCGTTCGGCCGCACTATTCCAGGAGGTGATCTTCCAGTCATGGTCGACGGTGAAGACGCCCTCTGCAATGGAATTCAGTGCAAGCCTGCTGGCTGCAAGCGGGGTACTAAAGTCAGAAAAACCGATATACGCTCCAGCTAGTCCGCCCTTGTCACTAGGTAACGTTATGACTTCCAGGGCGATCGGGGTGTTGGTCGTGGCGGTATGGGTAGTAAGTCGGATCTGTTCTGATTTACCTGCCCTGTTTCTGGAGAGTGGTTTGAGGTGGCTGCATATCTGGCGGAATCGATCATCACTGCAGAAGATCTCCCTGCAGTCCTTACCTTGAAGGGTGCATTCCGGGATATCGAGAATTTTAGAGGCTGTACCATTGCAGGATGTGATAAGCCAGTTGCTGTCTACTGTAATATATCCGTGCTCACCTTGTGGGGTGAATTCAATCTGGCTTTCGGCCATGGAAAGTCTCCTCGGTGACTATCGTCTGGAACCGTTATATTTTACTTATAAATAATAGCTCGTACGCAACTGTGATACAAGTCGTCTACTGCACAAGTACTACAACTGTAGCACAAGTTTGTTGCATATGCTCGTATAATGAACGGTAAAGTAGCTTTGGGAAAGAGGTTTCCTGTTGTTGGTTTCCAGCTGATATGAAGAATAATAATGAGGACTACAGGAAAGTGTGACATTGTATCATTAGCTAATATTGTCTACAATGGTATCAAATTGCTATGCTGGGCATAGGGTTATAAAAGGGTAGTTATAGAACTGCACCATTTGTAAGGGATGAGAGTGTATGAAAACCGATTGTCCTCCTTTTTCAGACAAGCCGAGTATTACGCCGATGGCGAAGACGAGTAGGTCTGTTCCTGCCAGGGTCGGAATGGAGTTGTTTCACTCCCTTCAGGATCCTGTGCTTCTGGCAACGACTGAAGGCGTGATCCTCGATGTCAATTCCGCACTGCTGGAAGCAGCACGGAAGGGTTACGATGACGTCGTCGGGTCCGGTGTATGCCAGATTATCCATGGTGGGCGCTGGCCACATATCGAATGTCCTCTTGAGGAGTTTCTGAAAACCTTTACCGGCAGGACTGAAGACACAAGACTTCCTGGACTTGGCGGTAATTATTCGCTTTCTGTGGTGCCGGTGGAACCCAAAGAGAATGAGGAGCAGCTGGTGCTGCTTATCGCCCGCCTGTTGACCAAAGAGGAGATTCGCAAGGTTGATTCAATCCGGACGGCCCAGCTTGCTGCGATTGGTGAATTGGCCGCCGGTGTCGCCCATGAGGTGAACAACCCTATAAACGGGATTATTAATTTTGCCCAGATTCTGCTTGATGACTGTGATGACGATCCGTTTAAAAAGTCCTTACTTGAAAAAATCGTTAACGAAGGCGAACGCATTGCCACAATCATTTATAACTTGCTCTCCTTTGCCCGTGAAAATGAAGATGCCCGCGGACTCGTCGATCTTAATGAAGTGGTGAGGGATTGTATTTCTCTTGTTGAGCATCAACTTAAATGTGACGGGATTGAGGTAATTACAAAATATCACGATCCGTCCTGCCTTATCTTAGGTAATTTCTCTCAACTGCAGCAGGTTGTACTTAACCTGATAAGCAACAGTCGATATGCGCTCAACGAGCGATACCGTGAACCGGTCAAGGAAAAAAGGATAGTAGTCACCTCTGAGGCTATAGATGTGGAGGGACACGAGGTGTTTCGGCTGACAGTCCGTGATTTTGGTACCGGCATACCCCAATCCATCCTCGATAAAATGTTCGAACCATTTTTCACCTCAAAGCCTGCAACACAAGGGTCTGGGCTTGGTTTAAGTATCAGTTACGGCATCATATCAAACCATAATGGAATACTGCGGGTGGATTCCATCCTCAACAAATATACCGATATGATAATTGAAATACCGGCATCGGAGGACTGATGGAAAAGGAAAGGGAAGATATTCACATCCTTGTGGTCGATGACGAAGAATCGATTCGCTACACCTTTAAGGTTTTCCTTGAGAGGGAAGGCTACGGTAAGATAACTACGGCTGCAACCCTTGAAGAAGCACTCGCTGTTATAAACGAAGAACGCTTTGACCTGATAATAAGTGACATCGTGCTTGAAGATGCCTCCGGGACAGATCTTCTTAAAAATATCCAGAATACTGGTATTCAGTGTCCGGTAGTTATGATTACCGGTTTCCCAAATCTTGATACGGCCGCAAACTCTGTCAGGTACGGTGCCTTTGACTATATCTCCAAGCCGGTCAATAAGGAGACCTTGTTACGTTTTGTTCGCCAGGCTTTAAGGCACTGGCAACTGGATCAGGAAAAAAAGGCATTACAGCATGAAAATGAAAAATATCGTCGTTATCTACAGGTGATTTTCAGTTCGGTGTCAGATGCCATTGTCACAGTTGATAACGAGCTGAATATCACTCAGTACAATAAAGCCGCCACCTGCTGGATTGGCGATCTGGTTTCAGGTAATAGCCGGAACCTCTCTGACCTATCCAGTGAAGTTGCTCAGGCCTGGTTGGATGATGCCCGCCTTGTTATTGAAAAACGCAAAATGGTACGTGAACATCAGGTTGAATACTTTACCCCCGGCGGCGAAAAAAGAATGATTAGTCTTACCGCCGCTCCACTTTGTGACGAAAATGAAGAGTTTGACGGTGCTGTTATTGTTGGCAGGGATGTCACGCCAGCGCGACCCGACAACTCAAGCTCAAACCGCAGTTCCTTCCACGGCTTTGTCGGATCCAGCCCGGCTATGCTTGATATGTACAGATTGATAGAAAATGTCGGTAAAGTGGATACGGCTGTGCTGGTAACAGGAGAATCTGGTACAGGTAAGGAACTAGCTGCAGAAGCGTTGCATCTTGAGAGTATGCGAAAAGATAAAAAACTGGTCAAGGTTGATTGTGCTGCTGTTGCAGAGGAGCTGCTGGAGAGCGAGCTTTTCGGACATCGGAAGGGCGCCTTTACCGGTGCGGACCGTGATAGAATGGGACGTCTGTTACAAGCTGACAAAGGGACACTTTTTCTTGATGAAATAGGAGATATTTCATCCAGGATGCAATTGAGACTTCTACGTTTTCTGCAGGAGAAGACTTTCACCCCGGTCGGGCAGGATAAACCTGTAAAGGTTAATGTGCGAATTATAGCTGCAACAAATGTTGACCTGCAGGATAAAGTCCGGAGGGGGGAGTTCCGTGAAGACCTTTATTATCGCCTTAAAGTTGTTGAGATCGAATTACCACCTCTAAGACTTCGGCCATCCTGTATCCCATTGCTGGTTCACCATTACATCAGTTATTTTGCCGATAGACATGATTTACCGGTCTATTCAATTTCTGACCAGGCCCTGAAGACTCTCTGTACTTATCATTGGCCTGGTAATGTGCGACAATTAAGGCATGTCATTGAACGCGGTTGTGTTATGTGTCACGGTGCAACAATTCAGCAGGAACATCTGCCAGTGGAGGTTTTTGATTCCAGAGAGCCCAGGGCTCAGGTTATTGTATCTGGTGAGTCCGGGACAAAAGGACTACATGGAAACGATATGGCTGCAGGTATGATAAGTGAAAAGGAGATGTTACTGCAGATTCTTGCCCGGGCGGGTGGTAATAAATCAAAAGCTGCACGAATGCTTGGCATCGACAGAAGTACACTTTATCGCAAGCTCAAACGGTACAATGTAGCCGGCTGAACTACGACTCATTTACTGTTTCATTTCTCTTGTTTTTCCTTCTGTAATTGTGGCGAAGATGTTGCAAAGCTGTTGCATTTGTGTGTTGTCTCACCATAATGTGTTGCGTGTGCAACAGTTTTCTGTGCTGTTTGCTACAATACGAGCTGTTTGTAAAAATAATGTTGTCATTACATAAAGTTAATTGGTTTTTTGACTGTTTCATGCCGATAGCTTATCCGTACGATTTGTAAACTTGGCAAAAAATGATGTAAAATAAAACATGGAAAAACAACACTATGATGTGTTGCGGAATTGTTGTGCTACAGTGTGGCACGCGTTTTGCAGTTCTCCAGCCAGTGTATAGAAGC
The DNA here is from genome assembly GCF_010646885.2 of Desulfopila sp. IMCC35008. Taxonomy (GTDB): domain Bacteria; phylum Desulfobacterota; class Desulfobulbia; order Desulfobulbales; family Desulfocapsaceae; genus Desulfopila. The sequence continues at coordinate 773,105 of NZ_CP050700.1, forward strand.
ATTTGTATAACCTGAAATCAACACTGGATATGGAGAACATCATGAAAACAAGAACAGCTATTACAAAAACAGCAACTTCCACCTCCTCTCAAACCAAAACTGATACCCAGGTTTATTCAGCAGGTCTTGTGGTTGTTGGTCTTTCTGCATGTGCAATCGGTCTCTGGGCTTTTGCCAGTTTAATTGGCGGCATGGTAAACAGTGGTGGTCCTTTAGGGCTGGTATCTGGTTGGTTCAAGGCGGTATTCGGACTGTAATACTCACAGCGAAAAGACATGAAGAGGTGGAGCAATGAGAAAGGCACAAGTACAGAGTAGAGCAGAAACGACTACCTCGCTTCGAGCGGAGGCGACAACAGAAGTGTCTAAAGTATCCATCGCGCTTGTAGCTGTATTTGCTGCAATTGTCGGCCTCTGGAGCCTGGCCTGTATTGTGGGTGGTATTGTATCCAGTGGTGGGGTTGGCGGCTTGTTGTCCGGTTGGTTCAAAGCTGTAACAGGTATGTAGTTTACAAAGTTCATGTGGAAGTCATTCGTTTAAAGAAGGCTCAATCACTTTAGCAGTAGACACGGAGACAGCGAAAGACAGAGATGGCAGTTCTTATCCGCAACCTCTTTATTTTATTTCTTATCTTTGCCGCGGTGTTGATAGGTTTCCTGTTCAGTCACATCGAGAACAGGCTGCCGCAAAAAAGCTACAACACGCTGCTTAATGATGTGCGGGATGGCTCTATCGAAAGGGTTGATGTTACCGGCAACAGTGTAGCTGTGACGGTTGACTCCGGCAGGAGATATATGACCTTGCTTCCGCAAGATATGAGTATAACTGAAATTATCAGTAAGCCCGAGGTTGAAATCAACTTCCACCAGGATTTTGGCAGTTACTACTTTCAGGGGGGCCTTGCAGCAGCTGTGTGTGGTCTCTTGCTGGTTCTGTTCCTGTCGTATCAGTCCAGGCGAGTGCAGAGCAGGGGCGATGATTTTAAGTTTGCCAAGGATCGACTAGTTCTGCCGACAAAGGATGGAACTTCTGTAAGTTTCAAGGATGTTGCTGGGATTCCAGAAGCGAAAGAAGAGCTGGAAGAGGTCATCGTCTTTCTCAAAAATCCTGAGAAATTTAATGCTGTAGGAGCGGTAATTCCTCGCGGATTGCTCCTCCAGGGGCCACCGGGAACCGGGAAAACATTGCTGGCTCGTGCCATTGCCGGTGAGGCTGGTGTACCGTTTTATAATTTCAGTGGGTCGGATTTTGTCGAGATGTTTGTGGGGGTTGGCGCATCGAGGGTCCGCGATTTGTTTACCGAAGCCAAGAAAAATGCACCGTGCATCGTTTTTATTGACGAAATTGATGCTGTTGGTGCCAGCAGGACCAGTGGTGCTGCAAATGGGAACGACGAACGGGGACAGACTTTAAACGCCCTGTTGGTGGAAATGGATGGTTTCTCAACGACAGATAACATCCTGGTTTTAGCCGCCACAAACAGACCTGATATCCTCGATTCTGCACTGCGCAGACCCGGCCGTTTTGACCGGCAGATAACCATTTTAGCCCCGGATCTTAGAGGGCGTAAAAACATTCTGGAAACACATAGTCGCAAGGTGAACCTTGCTGATAATGTGGATATTGAAGAGATTGCCCAGTTTACCTCGGGTTTTACAGGTGCAGAGCTGGCCAGTCTTGTTAATGAGGCGGCCTTGCTTGCTGCCCGATTAGGTAAAGAGGTAATAGAACGCCAGCATTTTGACCAGGCCAGAGACAGGATCATGCTTGGTGTGGAGAGAAAAGGTATGGTGTTGACGGAGGCGGATAAAAAAATCCTCGCGTATCATGAGGCGGGACACGCCATCGTAGCAAAATTGTTACCGGAATCTGATCCTATTCACAAGATTACCATCATTCCCAGAGGGCTCGCTATGGGGCAGACCCAGCAGTTACCTCTTGGTGATCGCTATGCCTACGGTAAACAGTATCTTATGGACCGGATCACTATGCTCCTGGGCGGGCGGGCTGCTGAAAAAATTGTCTTTAATGAATTTACCACCCGAACTGAGAACGATCTTATACAGGCGACAGAGATAGCCACTAATATAGTCTGCCGCTGGGGGATGAGTGATAGTCTTGGCCCCCAGACCCACATTATTCAGGATGGCGGTTTCCTGGATTCTGCGGGCAGTCGTCTGGCAATGTCCAACGCAACCGCTGGCCTTATTGACAGGGAAGTTAAAGAACTGCTCGTCAGCTGCTATGAAAGGGCTCTCTCAATACTTGACCGGGAGGAAGAGTTCCTCAAGGTTCTCTCAGAAATATTGCTTCAGGTGGAGACACTGGATAGTGAGGAATTTGAGATTATATTCCAGTGTTCGCTCACAAAGAAAGCTGAAAAGAGCGGGACCATTCAAGAGGTAACCGAGTGTTCTCTCTGTCCGGCACGAGGACAGTGCATTCAATATGCTGACGTAAATTAAGGCCATCACTCATGATTTCAGCCCCTACATCAAAAACGGTATTACATGTACTCACTTCGTAAGGTTGTCTGGCTTGTTTTCCTGGTAACGGCCGGGTTGCTTGGGATTATCCTGTTACAGGGTGGTCGTCAGTACATGGTTGCCGGTCAATATAGTGGTGTTATCGATGAGAATGAGAGGCGATTGTTCCAGTTTTCGACCATTAGGGAAACTGTCACCGAGGCGCTAATCGATCGTGATGCGCAGAAACTTGAGCAGGCCATTCCGGAATTGGAAAAATTTAATTCGACACTTTTGAGTCTGCAGGAAAACCCTTTGGTGCCCGCTGAATTTAAACTCGCCCTGGTAAACAAAATAGATATTGCAGGGATGGTAATTGCCATCAGAAGGATTGTTGGCAAGATGAGCTTTGAGCCTGAGAGCAGGGTGGTACAGGAAGATATGCGTACTATTGCCGATCACCTGCTCAAATACGACCGTATTATCGTAGGGCAGGCCCGCGCCAGGATGGTAAACCTGCAACTGGTGATTATTGGTTGCATGGGACTCTTTATCTCCATCGTCAGTTTCTCGCTGATCCTCCTCTATCGCAACTCAATCCAGCCACTGCTTCATCTGACCAAACAGTTGCAGCACCAGGATTCAAAACTTGAAGACATTCAGCCTGTCGCCGGGGCAAGCAGGGAAATTGTGGCATTGGCGGAGGCAATTAAGACTGCAGGAATTAAGGGACGTGGACTGGCGCAGGAGCAGCAAGCGGCATCGCAGGCAGATTATGCGCTCCTGGCTGAAACAGTCAATGAGACGACGAACCAGTTGAACGGTATCATTAACTACGCGCAAATCCTTGCGGACAGTGAAGATGGTGAGTTATCAGCTGATCAGAAAGAATTGTTGGGGAAGATAATGGAAACCGGGGGAGATATCGCCCGGTCCTGGAAGAAAATTCAATAGGAGGAAAGAAATGACGGAGAACACTCCTCAGCAGGAGACTGAAGAGAAAGGCAATGATTCCATATTCGAAAACCTGACCTGGCAGGAGCAGCTCGGTGTCTCATGGAAGACACCCATGGGGCTTTTCGGAGTGGGTCTGACCACGATCTGTTTTACCTTGCTGATACTGGGCTTGTTTGCCCACATGACGGGCCTAATCGAAAATCATTACGCGGCGATTATCACTTTTATGATTTTTCCTGCGGGGATGATCTTCGGACTGATCCTTATTCCGGTCGCTTTTTATTTTCGGCGAAAAAAATGGTTCAGTCACAGTCTCATTGCCCCATCAATGGTAATTGACTTAGGTAAAAAGGTTCATCGACGCGCGCTGACCTTGTGTATTGTCCTATCAGTCGTGAACATTACCATTTTTGCACTTGTTGTATATGAGGCGTACCACTTTACGGAATCGGATTATTTCTGTGGTGCGGTTTGTCATACGGTTATGGCGCCTGAATATACAGCGTATCAACGTTCCCCACATGCCAAGGTCGGTTGTGTCGAATGTCATATCGGGTCCGGTGCAGAATGGTATGTGAAGGCAAAGCTATCCGGCCTCAGACAGGTTAAGGCTGTTATTGATGGAAGTTATTCGACTCCCATTCCCGCACCGGTGCAACATCTTCGTCCCGCCCGGGACACATGCGAAGCGTGTCATTGGCCGGAGAAATTCCATGGCAAAAAGGTCAAGCAGTTTATCTCGTACACCAATGATGACCAGCAAGACCCCACGATTGATGAGATTGCTCTGCACATCGGTGGCCGGAATCCACATACAGATCAATTTGAGGGTATCCACTGGCATGTAAGTAACGATGTGAATATTGAATATTTTTCACTCAATGACAAACGGACTGCTATTGGTAAGATCAAAGTCTCACGACCCGACGGTATAACGGAGGAGTACGGGAACGGTTCCACTGAGGAAGATGCCGAGGAAGGAGCCCACTGGCGGACGATGGACTGTATTGATTGTCATAATCGACCAACCCACGTTTATGAAGATCTGGAGTTGAAGATAGACCAGGGACTCTTCTCGAAAAAGCTTAATCCAGAGATTCCCGGTCTGCGTGAAGATTCCTTCACCGTCCTGGAGACCGATTATATCAGCCGCGAGGAAGCCAAGGAGCAGATTATTGAAAATCTGATGTCCCTGCAGGCCAAGCGGAATGGAGAGGACTTTGTTGCCGACAACGAGAAGTCGATTATTTCATCAGGGAATTACCTGCTCGAGCTGTATATGAGCAATGTGTGGCCGAAAATGAAGGTCACCTGGGGGAGCTACAAAGGCCATAACGGGCATCGCTACGAGGATGAAGGATACGGTTGTTTCCGATGTCATGACGAAGAGCATGAAACGGAATTTGGCAAGACGATTTCGCAGGATTGTGCGCTCTGCCACGACGAACCTTAATAAGTAGAACACACTGCTCGAATTTTTTAGCGTAAAGGTGCCGGGAAGCGAACTTCCCGGCACCTTTTTTTGATCGGATACCTGATCATGAATGTGTGAATTTCGATCATTTCCCAATCTTGACAATGCCACTATGTGGTATAACTTTTTACCTGTAACCCGATCAACGCTGTTCTTTTCCGCATCCCTGTGGTCTCTTGAGCCGGATTTGTAAACGGTAGCAATGTTGAAGCACATATGCTTGTGGGGATGTCTCAAAATAAAGTGTTCCTTCGGTTGATATATATCAGCAACTTGTAATGGTTGTCGTACCTCGTAGATAATCGTTGTGAAGTAAGGGCATTCTGCACAGGATATGCCTGAAGGAATGGAGCACATTTTCCAGTGCGTTGTCCTTTAGTCCTTAAAAAGTACTTTGTTGCAAGGATGAAGATATGCCTTGCCGTACAAGGAGGAATGGATATGCATTCGTACAAATCCTCTCTCACAAAAGGTTTTACAGTTCTTTTTGTCGCAGCACTCTTTTATATTTCCCCATTACTTTCAGCTTCAGAAGGTCCGGATTGGCATTTTAACGGTACGGCTATAGAGGCATGCAGTTGCCCCATGTTCTGCCAGTGCTACTTCAATACATATCCAGCCCTGCATAAAAGTGAAGAACATGGAGCTGAGCATTTTTGCAAATTCAATATGGCGTATATCATCAACGAAGGGAGTTACGGGGAAACAGATCTCACGGGAGTAAAATTCTGGATAGCTGGAGATCTCGGAGATAGCTGGAAGGATGGGGAAGCGGATTGGGCGGTTCTTACCTTTCAACCTGGAACCACTGATGCACAGAAGGCAGGTGTGGCAGCAGCCCTCGGTCATATTTTCCCTATCAGCTGGCAGTCATTTGTCGTCGCTGAAGACGCAGAGATCGAATGGAAGGCCAACCAGGAGAGGGCAGAGGCCAGGTTGGCTGGAGGTGATAGCGGCCACATCATATTGAATAAATGGCAGGGGATTGATAATAAAACCGGCATACTTACAAATATTTCCTATATGGGCTCTCCAAGAAACACTGGATTTAAAATGATGCCCAATGAATTAGAAGCATGGAAGGTCGGTGATAAAGCGTTTGAATTTCGAGGGACAACAGGGTTTATGATCACCATCGACATGTCTTCGAAAGATATTGCATCTTCAGAAAAGAGAGTCATGTAAATGGAACCGTTCCCGGATCGATATTATCCGGGAACGGTTACTTGTTTCCCGCTACGAGGTATTATGTGGCAGGAGTAGCCTGAAGATCCATATTGTCCCTCTTGATGAGGAGTCTGTCCAGCCAATCCGGATCCATTCTGGGTACAGAAGAGAGCAACAAGTCTGTATACTCGTGATGTGGTGGTTTGAGTATCTCTTTCTTGGGACCCATTTCTACAATTTCACCCTGGAGCATGACCACAATTTCATCAGCGATGGCTTTGACTGTTGCCAGGTCGTGGGTAATGAACAAATAGGAGACGTTGAGCTTTTGCTGCAGATCCAGCAGGAGTTTTAATATTCCTTCCGCAACGAGTTGGTCCAGGGCGGAAGTGACCTCATCACAGATAATCAGTTCCGGGTTGGCAGCGAGTGCCCGTGCGATACTGATTCGCTGCTTTTCTCCTCCGGAGAGTTCTGTCGGGTAGCGGTCGATATAGTCTGCAGGAAGTTCGATTTGTTCGAGAAGTTCAAGGATGCGGGTTTCACGTTGTTTCCGGTCCATTCCAAAATAGAACTGCAGTGGGCGGCCGATGATCTTGCGGATCTTCTGGCGCGGGTTGAGTGCCGTATCGGGCATCTGGTAAATCATTTGCAATTTCTGCAGATCGGCATGTTTCCTGCTTTTCAATGCTGCTGATAGTTGTGTATCCTGGAAGGAAATCGAGCCTTTCAGTGGAGGTAACAAGCCTGTAATCACCCTTGCCAGGGAGGATTTACCACTACCGGATTCACCGACAAGTGCAACCGTCTGTCCCTGGTATACCTTCAGGTTTATGTCTTTTAGTACATAGTCCGTACCATTGTAGCTTGCATCTACATCCTGAATGTCGAGGATAACCTTCCTGTCAGGGGTGGCAGGTTTTCGATTGCTGCTCAATGAACGGACCCTTAAAAGATCCTGGGTATATTTTTCTTGGGGATTTGCAAGCATTTCCCTGGCATCATTTTCCTCAACCAGCAGGCCGTCCTGCAGTACCATGATTCGATCAGAAAGCTGGGCGACCACAGCCAGGTCGTGGGTGATGTAAATAGCCGCCGTATCAAATCGTTGTGTAATGTCCTTGATTGCGGCCAGGACCTCTATCTGGGTAGTAACATCCAGGGCTGTCGTAGGTTCATCGAAAATAATGATATCCGGGCTGCAGCTCATGGCCATTGCAACCATGGCGCGTTGAAGCTGGCCACCACTTACCTGATGGGGGAAACGGTAGCCGATGTTGTCTGGATCTGGCAAAAGCAACTGCTCATAGGTGGTGACAGCATTTTTTTCCGCCTCACTAAAACTCATCAAGCCGTGTTGAACCGGGCCTTCTGCATACTGATTTATAAGGCGGTGAGCGGGGTTAAAAGATGCGGCGGCACTTTGAGCGACATAGGCAATGCGGGCTCCGCGAATGGAGCGGAGATCATTTTCAGAGGCCTGGGTCAGGTCCTGATCCTTAAAAAGGATTGAACCCGAGCTAATACGGCATCCCGCTCGTGCATAGGCCATGGATGCGAGGCCCAGGGTCGATTTTCCGGCACCCGACTCCCCGATAAGGCCAAGAACTTCACCTTTTTTAAGGGTGAGATCAATACCTTTCACTATGGGGTGCCATTGTTCGTCACTGTATCCGTCTATGACAATATTGCTTATCTCGAGTATGTTATTCATATCATTTTCTTTTTCCATAACCTGCAAAACAAAATATTATTCCTTTAAACCACTGGCAAGGTATAGGACCCAATCGACGACAAGGTTTACCCCGACGGTTAAAAAGGCAATTGCTGCCGCAGGCCATAACGGCGTGAAGATACCAAAGGTTATGGCCCCAGCATTTTCACGAACCATACCTCCCCAATCTGCTGTCGGAGGTTGAAGGCCAAGACCAAGGAAGCTGAGAGCAGCAATAAAAAGGAAGACAAAGCAAAATCTGAGGCCGAATTCGGCAACGAGTGGCGGCATGGCGTTGGGAAGAATCTCGTGACGCATGATCCACCAGATTCCTTCTCCTCGCAAGCGAGCGGCCTCCACATATTCCATCACCTCAATATCCATTGCTACAGCGCGTGATAACCGAAAGACCCTCGTCGAATCAAGGAGTGCGATGACGATGATGAGGGCTGGAATCGATGTCCCGACCACCGACAGTATCATCAGTGCAAAAATAAGCGTTGGAAACGCCATGATAATATCAATCAACCTGCTGATCAGCTGATCCAGCCACCCTCCAACGGTGGCAGCCAGAAAGCCCCAACTGATTCCAAACACAAAAGAAAGTGCTGTAATTAAAAAAGCGATGGAGATAGTGTTGCGTGCGCCATAGATCAGCCGGGAAAAAAGATCCCGGCCCAGGCTGTCAGTTCCGAGAAGGTGCGTGGAATCTGAGGAGAGCCATACGTCGCCAGCGATTTCAGTCTCTCCGAAAGGAGCGATAGCCGGAGCAAAAATCGCGGCAACCAAGGTGACCAGAACCATAAACATTCCAATCCTGGCACTCCAGGGTGCTGTTTTAAGTATCTTTATCAGAGCAACCATTTTGTCTCCTTTCTACTTCGGATTTCTCAGCCGCGGGTTACTCAGGATTGAGAGTATATCCGCCAGCAGATTTAAAAGGATATAGGTTGCAGCAAAAATCAATCCACTGGCCTGAACAACGGGAAGATCCCTCTTGGAGACAGAATCTACCAGGAGTTGACCGAGTCCCGGATAGACAAATACAACTTCCACAATAACTACCCCGACAACAAGATATGCGAGGTTTAAAGCAATAACGTTGATGACTGGGGAAAGGGCATTTGGGAAGGCGTGCATGGCAACGACCCGGAGTCTTTTCAGCCCCTTGAGGTTGGCCATCTCAATAAACGGGCTGGAAAGGATGTTGATGATCGCGGCCCGTGTCTGTCGCATCATATGGGCAACAACAACCAGAGTCAGAGTTAATGCGGGAAGGAAGATTGCCTGCAGGATCTGGCTATAACTCATTTCCTGGTTGATATTGGCAATGGCAGGAAAAATAGCCCATTTGACTGCAAAAAGGCCGATGAGGATGTAGGCCACAAAAAATTCGGGAAAACTGATTGCCGTAAGCGTTACCATCGACAGGGAGCGGTCGAGCAGACTATCGCGGTACAAGGCTGCAGCAATACCCAGAATTACAGCAAGCGGTACCGCAATTACGGCCGCAACGGAAGCCAGGAGCAAGGTGTTACCCAACCTCCAGCTGAGCATATCTGCAATTGGACGACCGGTTGCAAGGGAGTTTCCAAAATCACCCTGCACAAATCCTCCAAGCCATGAAAGGTATCGCTGATAAGAGGGGAGATCCAGCTTGAGTTCGGTTCGAAATGCCTCAATAGCCTCAGGTGTGGCGCTCTGGCCGAGAATCGCTTCAGCCAGGTCGCCCGGAAGAGCTTCTACTCCGATGAAGATCAGCATGGATATCACCAAAAGCGTGATGAGGCCAAACCCGACACGTTGAATGACCAATGCTGTGGCACTATTTTTTAAAAAGGAAAACATTATAACCATTTGATTCACCCGCTATCAGGGTAAATCTCACCTAATGTGTAAACGTATCCTGAAGACGATAGTTCAGGGAAAAATTCATGAACTGCCTGATGGCCTCTGTGCTTATTTACAGAGGCCATTGAGGGCTACTTTTTAAACCACCATCTTTCGGCGGCTTTATTCCCGTCAACTTCCCAGTTGACAGCGAGGGGGCCGTGTCCGACCTTATCGTTGCAGGCGGCAAGATCTGAGCTGAACATCGGTACAACCACACCTCCATCATCTCTTACGATCTCCTGCATGTCAGCATACATGGTACGGCGCTTTGCTTCATCCAGTTCACTTCGGGCTGCAACCAGGAGCTGGTTAAATTTCTCATTATCCCAGGAGGTATCGTTCCAGGCAGCATCACGTGCATAAGAGGTTGAAAACATCATATCCTCCGTTGGGCGTCCCCCCCAGTAAACAGCACAAAACGGCTTTTTCATCCAGACGTTGGACCAATAACCATCGTTGGGCTCCCGAACTACCTTGATGTCAATACCTGCTTTGGCCGCCTGCTCTTTATAAAGAACACCAGCATCAACTGCACCGACAAAAGCTGCATCGGCAGTGTGCAGAGAGAATGTCGTTTTTTCAAGGCCAGCCTTTTTCAGATGAAATTTCGCCTTATCCGGATCGAAGGTACGTTGAGGCAGGTCTTTTGCGAAAAAGCGGTTGGAAGGGCTGATCGGATGGTCGTTACCCACCGTTCCATAGCCGCGCAGGATAGTCTTGACCATCTGTTCCCGGTCGATTCCGTATTTCAACGCCAGACGTACATCGTTATTATTGTAAGGAGCCTGATCGGTCTGCATGGCAAAGGTGTAATGTTTATAGCCGTCCTGTTTCAGGATTTCGATGCCAGGCATGCGTTTCATGAGGTGTACTGTTTTAAGCTCACAACGGTTCATGGCGTCTATCTGCCCTGTTTTCAGGGCATTGGTGCGCGCATTCACGTCATTGATGACGAGGATCTCAAGCTCGTCGAACCAGCCGCGATCAGGTTTAAAATAGTTCGGGTTGCGAGTGGCGAAAGCACGGACGCCCGGTTCAAAATCTTTAAGAATATAAGCACCTGTATAGATGCCTGTGTTGAAACCGTCGTCTTTGGGTCCAATCACAAAATGGTAATCGCTGAGCAGGTAGGGAAAATCAGCATTGCCGCTTTCAAGTTCGAAAGCAACGCTAAGGTTATCGATTTTCTTGATGTCAACGATGGCCTTGACCAACCCCTTGCCGCCGGATTTTGAATCTTTGCCCCGGTGGTGGTTCATCGAGTAAAGTACATCGTCTGCATCAAGTGTTTTTCCGTTATGAAATTCCACCCCTTTTCGAAGTTTGAAAACCCATTTTCTGGCATCAGGGCTTGCTTCCCAACTCTCGGCCAGTTCCGGCACGGCATTGGCCTGGTGATCGATTTCAACGAGATTGTTGCCGATGGAGCCAAAAATGAGGAATCTGGCAACAGTGTCAGTGGTCTGGGCCGGGTCAAGAACATCTGTAGTGGAGCCGCCTGAGAGACCCAAGCGAAATCGGCCGCCTTTTTGTGGCATATCTGCGGCAAATGCATTGCCGCCGAGCAGGCTCGGGCAGGCGGCGGCGCTGAGGCCGAGAGCCGACAGTGCCGCGATAAATTCTCGCCGAGTGAGTGCTCCGGTTCTGAGCTTATGTTCAATATCTTTCAGTGCGTGCATTTCTCTCTCCTTTCCGGTTCGTTGATAATCACGATAAAACAAAGCACTACGGCTTGTTTTAACTGTGGCAACTTGTACGTTTTTCAGGATTGAACTATAGAATGTGGACGGCGGATGAGGGAGGGGATAGCAGCTTTATAGTTGCTATAGTCCCCACCTGCCTAAATTGACAGTCTCGCGCTAAAAACAGAACCGAATCACAATCACTGTCTCAAAACATGAAACAGCGAGTTATCGGTGAAGCGGTCTTCTACGAGACCGACAAAACTGAAAATGCCTAAGAAATAGGCACCAATGACACGGCTGAGAGATGTGTCATCTAGAGTATATAACAGCTGCAGGAGTATCCCTGATCAGCAGATTTCAGCGTATTACATATCCTAATGGAGTAGGGTGTGCTTGTCAACCTTCTCCCGGACAAACGTTAGATTATGGGGGGAGAAAATGTTTTGGAACAGCTCGCCGGTTAGTGGGTACGTCTTAGAATTGAGTATTTCTCGTCTGAAAGCATTTTAAAGAATTGAGGCAACAATACATTGTGTTGCCCCATGTCGTTGTGACCGGCAATACTCGATTGTATGGTGCTCCAATTTATATCAGCCAAAGCGACCGGTAATGTAATCCTCTGTAAGCTGATGACGCGGATTGGTGAAGACCCTATCGGTTGGTCCCACCTCAATAAGGTCTCCCAGATGAAAATAGGCCGTTCGCTGCGAAACACGGGATGCCTGCTGCATGGCGTGGGTCACGATAACTATGGAAAACTGTTGGCGAAGTTCTGCTATCAGTTCTTCTACCTTGGCGGTGGCAATAGGATCGAGTGCAGAACACGGTTCATCCATGAGGATAACCTCGGGGCTGACTGCAATAGCACGGGCGATGCAGAGTCGCTGTTGCTGGCCACCGGAGAGTCCGGTGCCTGGAGCGTGCAGCCTGTCCTTCACCTCACTCCAGAGTCCGGCTCTTGTAAGAGCGGTTTCGACGATTTCTGCCAATTCGGCCTTGTTGGAAGTGAGTCCGTGGATTTTGGGGCCATATGCGATGTTATCGAAAATAGACTTCGGGAATGGGTTTGGCTTCTGAAAAACCATACCGACCCGTGCACGAAGCGGAACAACATCGACTTTCGGATCGTAGATATCCATGTCATCCAACCTGATTTCACCTTCAACACGACAGGAGGCAACCGTATCATTCATGCGATTCAGGCATCTCAGAAAAGTTGATTTACCGCAACCGGAAGGGCCGATCATGGCAAGGACCTCGTTGCGGCCGACATCAATGGAAACATTCTTAATTGCCTGGGCGTCACCATAGAAGACATCGACGCTTCTGCATGTCATGCGTGGATTATCGATAAATGGTTCTCCCACTGTTTTCCTGGAGGATTCTTTTGCACTTCCTACTACGGTTGCTGCAGTTTTTTCTTTATCAGAAAAGCCAGGAAAAGGTGTGTTTGTCATGTCTGTTGCGAGTTCCATTATTCGGCCTCTTAAAAGGGAATCAAATATAATCGGTACCTTGACATATCAGGCACCTGACATCTTGTTATGAGTTGTTTATTTCTGTACTGTTTCGTAAGATCAGGAGAAACCCGAACAAGGTTTCCCCTGATCCACCTGACATGCCAATAAGCATGGGCTGAATTACATTCCTATGGTCTTCAGGTTTGATACATTTGCTGCGAATTCCTTACGTTCTTCAGTGGGCATGGGAATCATACCTTTATCGGCGAGGTAGCCTTCTTCACCCCATGCCTTCTCACTGGTGAACTCGGCCAGATAGCCTTTTATACCAGGAATAACGTCTACGTGAGCCTTCTTCACGTAAAAGAAGAGCGGACGTGAAACCGGATATTTACCATTGGCGATGTTTTCAAACGAAGGCTCAGTGGACTCAACGAAAGATCCCTGAATAACATCGGAATTCTGGTCGAGGAAAGAAAAACCAAAGATGCCGAGAGCTGCAGGGTTGGCCTGGAGCTTCTGGACAATCAGGTTGTCATTCTCACCGGCTTCAACATAGGCTCCGTCTTCGCGTACGGTATGGCAGACCTTCTTGTACGCTTTCTTATCTGACTTCTTCATCTCTTTGATGAAATCAAATTTTTTGGCACCGCCTTCCATGGCAAGCTCTACAAAGGCGTCACGGGTTCCGGAAGTCGGGGGAGGTCCGAGGACCTCGATCTTGGTGTTCGGAAGATCCGGGTTAACTTCTTTCCAGGTCTTGTATGGATTGGGAATCAGTTTTCCTGGGCTCTTGGGATCCGGTACATCTTTGGCCAGTGCCAGGAAGATGTCCTTCCGGGTCAGCTTCAACGCGGCCGCTTTCTTGGAATTGGCCAGCACGATTCCGTCATAACCGATTTTTACTTCGATGATGTCTTTCACACCGTTTGTCGCACATTTTTTGAGCTCGGATTTTTTAACAGCACGGGATGCGTTGGTGATATCAGGATATTCAACACCGATTCCGCCGCAGAACAGTTTAAAACCACCTCCTGAACCTGTAGACTCGATTTTCGGGGTCTTGAAACTGGTGGACTTACCGAACTGCTCTGCAACGACGGTTGCGAATGGATAAACGGTGGAAGAACCTACGATGGAAATGTAATCGCGGGCGGCCATGGCCGGGGCAGCGCTGATCATTGTCAAGGTGAAGGTACTTGCCAGGAGTAAGGATCTTGTCTTCATTCTTCTTTTCTCCGATGAGATTGTTTTTTTTTGACTGGTTTTCAGTCGAGTGTTGAATGGTTGCTACCATTTGATTTCAAACTTTTTACGAAGATAAACCGCTGCCGCGTTCATGAAGATCAGGAATGCGAGCAACATCATGATTGCTGCGGAGGTTTTCTCTGTAAATGCTCTCTCCGGACTGTCTGCCCAGAGATATATTTGTACCGGGAGTACGGTTGAAGGGTCGGTAAACCCACCGGGTACATCCACGATAAAAGCGATCATGCCGATCATGAGAAGCGGAGCCGTTTCACCGAGTGCCTGCGCCATGCCGATAATGGTTCCAGTGAGCATGCCGGGCAGGGCCAGCGGCAGTACATGGTGAAAGACTGTCTGTATCCTGGAAGCTCCGATACCAAGTGCAGCTTCCCGTATGGACGGCGGTACGGATTTCAGTGAGGCCCGTCCTGCAATGATGATAGTTGGCAGGGTCATGAGAGTTAATACAAGTCCACCAACTAAAGATGTAGACCGGGGCATACCCCAGAAATTAATAAATATTGCAAGACCAAGCAGGCCGAAGATGATTGATGGTACTGCAGCCAGGTTATTGATGTTGATCTCAATAATGTCGGTCCAGGTGTTGCTTGGGGCAAACTCCTCAAGGTAGATGGCTGCAGCAACCCCTATGGGAAAGGAAAGGGTGAGGGTAATAAGCAGGGTGAAAAAAGAACCTCGCGTAGCTCCCCAGATACCAGCCTGTTCCGGTTCACGTGAGTCACCGGCTGTAAAAAACGTAGTGTTAAACTTCTTGCGTAACTTTCCGTCCTGTTCAAGTTTGTCGATCCAGGTCAGTTGGTTATCCTTAATACGTCGGTCTTCCTGGTGGACATTGCGGTCGTAGTGGCCTTTTATGAGCATATCAACGTCATCATCAGCCAGGACCCAGACAGACTGTTTGGTGCCGATCAACTTCGGATTTTCCTGGACCATGTCCTGCAGAGTAAAGGCGGCTGACGGGCTTACCAGTTTATAGAGTCGTTTCTTATCTTGTCTGTTTTTTACCTCAGGAAACATGGTGCGTAGCGACGACTTCACCAGCCCCGGGAAGTTCGCGGCAGCAATATTCTCATCGGTGAACTGATCTTCTGAGAATTCCACATCGATCTGGATAAATGTCTGCTGAAAGGCTGTATAACCTTTTGATATGATAGAGCCGAACAGGAAGCAGAGAAAGGTAAGCGCAACGAAAATGGCAGAAATGCCAAGAAACTGGAAGCGCTTTTCTGCTTTATATCTGCGCTTGAGGTGTTCACTGCTTTCAAGTGTTGTTTTTTGTATCTGTGTCATGTTTCGGGTTGTTTCGTAAAGTTTCTAAATTTGGTTTCAGGTCAAATCCTTCAAACAACGCTCCTACTCGTACTGTTCCCTGTATCTGCGTACCACCCGAAGAGCGATGAAGTTGAGGATAAGTGTGAAAAGAAAAAGGAAGAGTCCGAGAGCAAAGGCTGCAAGGGTCTTGGGGCTATCGAATTCCTGATCGCCCACCAGTAGGGTGACAATCTGGACAGTAACAGTTGTAACGGCCTTAAAGGGGTTTGCGGTCAGGTTGGCAGAGAGACCTGCGGCCATAACCACAATCATTGTCTCGCCGATTGCACGTGAGACAGCCAGCAGTACGCCACCGACAATACCCGGCAGAGCTGCAGGCATCACAACGTTTTTGATTGTTTCAAATTTTGTGGCACCGAGGCCGAGAGAACCATCCCTCATTGCTTGCGGAACCGCATGAATAACGTCATCTGATAGAGAGGATATAAAGGGAATGATCATGATCCCCATTACCAGGCCTGCAGCCATAGCACTTTCTGACGAGATTGAAAGACCAAACAGGCTACCCGAGTCGCGGAGGAACGGGGCCACAGTTAAGGCGGCGAAAAAACCGTAAACTACCGTGGGGATGCCTGCGAGGATCTCAAGCATGGGCTTGGCAATAGTCCGAAAAGCTGGTCTCGCATACTCAGAGAGGTATATGGCAGACATCAAACCGATTGGTATGGCCACTATCATCGCAATGGTGGCAATCAGCATGGTGCCGGCGAACACGGGCACTGCTCCGAATGCCCCGGAGGAGCCCTCCTGGTCGGCACGCATGGCAGTCTGTGGACTCCAGTCAAGCCCGAAAAGAAAATCTGTGAGTGGTACCGCTTTAAAAAAGCGGAGTGATTCAAACAAGACGGAGAGAACAATACCTACTGTGGTCAGGACGGCCACCACCGAGCAGGAGAATAGCAGGAACATGATTACCGATTCAACAATGTTTCGTGCCCGGAGATCTGCCTTAATCCAGTAATAGATCCCCCCGGTACACAGAATCATTGCCGCAGTGACCAGTATGGTGATGATGCTTTGATACCCGGTCTGCAGTTCAATGTACTGTTCAGCGGCTTCCCGGATGGCCTCATTGGCACTGTTGGAGACGATATTACCTGTGACAATGTTCCTGATATCGTTTAAAATCAGGGAAAACTCATTCTTGCTTAATTGCTGCATCTCTGCTGGCAATGAGTGGGTTATTATGGTGGTGATTATTGATGGTTCCACTATTTGCCAGACAGCGAAAATGAGCAGTGCGGGAATAGCACACCCTAAGGCTGCCAGCATACCGTAATGGCCCGGAAGGGAGTGAAGTGATCGGATGTCGCCAATCTGCCTGGCTGCAGCCAAAGCCCTGGATCTGCCGAGGAAGAAGGCGACGGCTGATATGAGTGCTATATAGGGCAGTATGTATGTATAGAGCATAACAGTGCTTGACTCAAAATGTTTGGTGGTCTTTTCCGGTATCCTGCGTGTTACGCTCGAGATTCCTGATTACGAACAATTGTTCCCTCAACAAGGTGGATTACCTCTTCTGCTATGTTTGTTGCCCGGTCACCGATTCTCTCCAGGTTCTTTGCCAGCATGAAGGCATTGATAAGGCATCCGGGACGCTCCGGGTGGCTTTTCAGCAGGTCCCTGACATAGACATAGGCGTCGCTGCACATGGAGTCGATCTCGTCATCCATGATGAAAACCTTGCGGGCCATTGCCGGGTCACGTTCCACCAGCGCGTCGAGGCTGAGTTTCAGCATGGTGACTGTTTTTTCAGACATCAGGGCGAAATCAAAGTCGAGGTTGTCAAAGTTAAAACCATTGCCGTTGAAACAGTCGGTAATATGTTGCACCCCGATGGCAATGTTGACCGCCTGGTCGGCAATTCGTTCAATCTCATTATTTATCTTAATGACGGCGATGATGAAGCGGAGGTCACTGGCAACCGGCTGGTGGAGAGCAAGTATTTTTAAGCAGTCCTCCTCGATTTCCACTTCCATGTCGTCCACTTCATAATCAGTCAGGATCAGCCGCTGAATTTCTTTCTCATCCCGGCTGGAGATGACAGCGGCAGCCGAATGGACGCGTTCTTCCACCATGGTGCTCAGTTGCATGATTTTCTTTGTAAGATTCACCAGCTCGTGGTGGAATGTGTAATAAGGATCCATGTTTTAATATTGTCGTAAAATTATAATGTTATGTTGTTGTTGGCGTTCGTTGTTCTCAAGGTCGAGGAGATAATAAGGGAGTAATGTTTTTCACCAGTTAGGATATTATTAGGATCGCGTTAAAGTTGTGGGGAGGGGGTTGCGGTGATCGTAAAAATACAGAATCTATAGTTCCGTTCTCAGGTGGTTATGTTGGTTTACTATGGGCGTTCATGCGGAGATGTTAAGCAAAAAACAATGGAGAAATCCACCCACTACTATGTTGGAATTATCCAATTAACTCAAAGAAATATCCGGAAATAATTATGGGAAAAGCACATATACTCATCGTTGAGGATGAAGCGGATATCCAGCAGTTGGTGAGCTATAACCTCATCAAGGCTGGATTTCATGTCACCTGCGCCGATAATGGCGAGGAGGCCTTGAACTGCCTGGCGCAGGAAAATATAGACTGTATACTTCTCGATCTTATGCTGCCGGGCATGTCTGGTATTGAGGTCTGTTCTGAGGTGAAGAAGGGACGGGCCAGGAAACATGCCCCGATCCCGATTATCATGCTGACAGCGAAGGGAGAGGAGGAAGATGTCGTGGCAGGCCTTGAATGCGGGGCGGATGACTATATCACCAAGCCGTTTAGCCCAAATGTCCTGATTGCCCGTGTAAAAACGGTACTCCGCAGGAGCGTGGGCAAGGAACAGGAAAAGGTTGATAAGGCAGCCACTTCAATAATTATCGGTGACCTGGCTATCAATAAAGGTAAGCATGAGGTCAAATGCCAGGGGCATGAACTGCAGCTGACCGCGACCGAGTTTGGTATTCTCGCCCTGCTTGCTGAAAAACCGGGCTGGGTTTTCACCCGGCAACAAATCATTGATTCGGTTCGTGGCTACGACTTTCTTATTACCCCCCGTGCCATTGATGTGCAGATCTTCGGACTTCGGAAAAAGATGGGTGATTCCGGGAGAATGATTGAGACTGTCAGAGGGATCGGCTATCGGTTTAAAAATGTTGTCGACGAGGACAAGAAGGAACAGATATGAAGCCGAAAAAACTCATATGGCAGATTTACCCTGCCACTCTTTTTGTCGTACTGGCGGCCATGGTGGCTGTGACCTGGTATGGCTCAGGAGTCTTTAAGGGGTTTTACCTTGAAGAGGCGGAAAAGGACCTGGAAGCCCGTGCAAACCTTATCAAATCCCGAGTGTATGACTATGTGACAAAATCCAACTATGTTGATTTGAGAAGTTTTAGTAAGGAAGCGGGTCGTGAATCGGGAACACGTATAACCATTATCGATAAACAAGGCCTCGTCCTTGCAGATTCCAATGAGAATCCAACCGTGATGGACAATCATGCAAGAAGGCCGGAGATCGTGGAGGCATATGACTGGCAACGGGGGAGATCGTTGCGCTACAGCAAAACGCTTGGCGAAAACATGTTATATATCGCCATTCCACTGCAAGGGAGCCACAACGAACCGTCTGACAGCCTGGATGGAGCTGTTCAAACCGTTATCAGGGTGGCGATGCCGGTGACAGCATTGGACCGGACGATACAGCATTTCAGATTACGGGTGCTGCTCGGCTGTATCATAATTGTAATTGGAGCAGCCTTGGTAGCTCTCTTTATTTCACGAAACATAAGCAGGTCCCTTGAAGAGATGACTCTGTCTGCCGCACAGTTTGCGAAGGGTGATTTCTCGCAAAGGATGTCTCCCCAACTTGCTTCAACAGCCTCGCTTGAGGTTGCGGAACTGGCCACCTCAATGGATCGTATGGCGGAAATGCTTGATGAGAAAATCAAGACCATCGTCACTCACCGCAATCAACTGGAAACGGTTTTCTCTTCCATGGTTGAATCGGTTATCGCCATAGACCGGGGTGAGAAAATTATCAGCATAAACACCGCAGCGGCCAATCTGTTTGGTGTCCGCAGGGAAGTTGCACAGGGTAAGTTTATGCAGGAGATTATCCGCCATTCCCAACTGCTGGAGCACATCCAGGCCACCCTCGATACAGAAGAAAATATTGAGGATGAGATCATTCTGCAGGATATAGCTGGCGAAAAATGTTTGCAGACCAATGTGGTGAGCCTCACTGACGGGACAGGGGCAAGCGTCGGTGTTTTGCTTGTTATGAATGATTTGACCAATATTCGTAAGCTGGAGCGGATTCGAAGTGATTTTGTTGCCAATGTTTCGCATGAGCTGAGAACACCCATCACCTCTATTCGTGGATATGTCGAGACTTTACTGGATGGAGCCCTTGAAAGCCGGGAGGATAGCGAAAAGTTCCTCCATATCGTATTACGGCAATCTGAACGGCTGAACGCAATTATCGATGATTTGCTGTCTCTTTCCCGTATCGAACAGGAATCAAAAGACGGCAGGGTGTTTCTGGAAGAGGGGCCGCTTTGTGCTATACTTGATACCGCTCTTCAGACTTGTCAAGTTAAGGCGGATATGCAGGAGGTTACTCTTGACTACGACTGTTCCGAAGATTTGATGATTATGATGAATCCTACCCTGGTGGAGCAGGCTGTGGTGAATCTTCTGGTTAATGCTATCCAGTACAGTAAGACAGGAGATATCGTCACGGTTACGGCCAGGGAATTACATGGTGATGATAAAGGCAACGTGGAGATTTCGGTAAAGGATACCGGTTGTGGTATTTCACCGGAGCACTTGCCACGGCTGTTTGAGAGGTTTTACAGAAGTGATAAGGCACGTTCCAGAAGTCATGGCGGCACAGGCCTTGGCCTGGCCATCGTGAAGCATATTGTTCAAGCCCATGGAGGTGTGGTGAAGGTGCAGAGTGAATTGGGTAAAGGTTCTGAATTCACAATGATATTTCCATTAAAGATGTCATAATGATGAAGGCGCGCTGAAAGGCGCTCAAGAGGCTGTAGAAAGAAAGGGGGCAGGATAATTATCCGGCCCCCTTTTTTTGTGGGTGATGATTATTGTATACTTCGTGTAGGAGGGTGCGTATCCCGTACCCCGAACATCTACCGCAAGAGTGAAACCAGTTACCGGTTATGGAAAAAAGGACGCCTTACAGTGTGAAGAACCTGGTCGAAGGGGTTGGGGCTGATATTATCGATGGCCTTGAAATCGTAGTTTTTGTTGCCGATATTGATACATCAGTAATCCTTTACGCTAATGGCTATTTTAAGAGTTTGCTCGGATTTGATCCAACCGGCAGGATTTGCAGTCAATTCATTCATGAACCTGACAGTTCTTCCTGTGTCTTCTGCGACATCGGTGGTGATTTGCTTGATGAGCAGGGCAGGCCGGTTGCGGAGATAAAAAGGGAATACATCAACCCGTTCGACAAAAAATGGTATGCCGCAAAAGACAGGGCGATACGATGGGTTGATGGTCGTTTTGTCAGGCTCGAAGTGGCTACGGATATTTCCGAACAAAAACAGCTGCAGAATTTCCTGAAGGAGGCACGGCAGCAGGCGCAAAACACTATCTCAGCAAAAAGCAGGTTTGTGGCCCTTGTGGCCCATGATCTTAAATCTCCTTTTGTCTCGATCCTCGGGATGCTCAGGAGGATCCTCGAACGTGAGACCTTCAGTCACGATGTGCATCGGCAATTTCTGGAAACGATTATTACCAATGGCAGGCAAATGTTGAATATGATAGATAACCTCTTGGCCATGGAACGGCTTGAAACCGGCGGAATCAAACCAGAACCCTGCTATTTTAATCTGAACAGAATGGTAGAGGATGTGTTTCAGAATTTCGATCACATTGCTCACAGGAAAAAGCTGAACCTTGAAAACAGGGTGGCTCCAGATCAGGAAATATTTGCGGATAAATACCTTTACCTTGTTGTGGTCAACAATCTGGTCTCCAATGCGGTGAAGTTCAGTCATGAAAAAGGGCTTGTGACGGTATCATTGCAGCAGGATGAGGGGGACGATTGTCTAATTGTCAGGGATTACGGGCAGGGTATTCCTGCCTCATGCAGCGAAGATATCTTCCGTCCGGATGTCAAGACGTCCCGTCCCGGCACGTGTGGTGAACCCGGCTCCGGCTTAGGGTTGGTCTTTAGTCAGCAGATCATTCAGGCTCACGGCGGGGTTATTGAATTTGAATCGGAAGAGGGTGAGGGGACGGTTTTTGTGGTCAGGCTTCGAGGCTCATGCCGCCTGACCAATTCACGTGATACCACTTCCGGTTGAACTCATTTTTTCGATTCTACTCTTTCCTTCGTTGTTTCCTTCTCCTGTGATGCTGCCTCAAGTACCTTCCTGCCGATTTCCCCGCCTTCCGTTTGCGGCGTTTGGGTTCCCAGGATGAGGTTGATGATTTTCTTCTGTTCAGCATCGTTGGCTGGACCGGCAGGGAGAAGCCTATCTGATTCCTTTGCTGTACATAAAAAGCCGGCTTCACAGAGTTCTGATATCGTTGTGTCAACTATCATGGCGTCATAAGAGTACAATTTTTGAGCAAGATCCTGCCGGGTAACCGCGACATTGTCAGCAAATCCACACCGTACCTCCTCCAGGATGTCAAATGCTGCACTTAATCTCAGGGATGGGATCGGGCTATAGGGCAGCAAGCGGTACCCGGAAAGGTTCTGGATGGCATAAGCAACCTGGGCCCCCGTTAACACAAACAACCAGGCCAGATACATCCAGACCAGAAACAGTGGCAGGGTGGCGAAGGAACCATAGATGGCGTTGTAGTTGGCTACGCCTATCTGCATTGTGATATAGACATTTTGCACGATGAACCAGAGGATGGCTGCCAAAGTTGCACCGAGTATGGCAGGCCGATTACGTACCTTGGTATTGGGAAAAAAAATATAGATGACATAAAAAGTGAGGGCGATAAAAAAAATGGGCACCAGTTTTAAGATGAGGGCCTGGACCCAGGCAAAAGGTATCAGCATGTCGAATTTGTCCGACAGGGTCCTGTTTTTCAAAAAAGCGCTGGCGGCAAAGGCCACATTGATTGAGATAGGCATCAACACCATTATGGTAAGGTAGTCGGAGATCTTACGGATGATGGAGCGGCCGTCCGCAACGTGCCAGATCCGGTTCATGGCTGTTTCTATGGTGCCAAAGACAAGAATAACACTCACCAGTATACCGGCAATACCAAAGGAGCCGAGGGCTGTGAAATTGGTGTTGTCCACATAATTGAACAAGGTGTCAAGACCTGAGCGCAGATGCCCGGTAAGGCTTGTTTCACCCTGTTCGGTATTTCCCTCTTCCCCTGATGTCAGCTCCTGATCCGTGAGGATCTGTTGCTCTGGTGGCGAGCTACTCGACTGTTCAAGGGTTTCCAGGTAGGTGTAGGCAACTTCCCGCAGCTCATCTCCACCGCCAAGGCCCTTAACTACAGCGGTACTCATTGCCAGCACCGGAACCAGCGAGAGCAGAACCGTATAGGTAAGCGCTCCGGCGCGGAGAGGAAGGTCGTTTTTCCTGAACTCTCCAAAGGTTATAAGGATAAGCCGGATAAGCCTTCGGACACTTTCGCGCAACGGATCAACAGGACTGCGGTCGTCAACCCAGTGCAGGAACTTTGAAGCTTTTTGAGATTGTGATGATGTAGAGGGCATTATGGTTTGTGATATCTTTAGCTATCCATGGGGTGGGGATTGAGCCATTTTTCCAGAATCTGGAAAACAAGCTCCCTCTTGATTGGCTTGGAGATGTAATCGTTCATCCCTGCCTCTATACAGATTTCCCGGTCGCCTTTCATGGCGTTTGCAGTCATGGCGATGATGGGTATATTGTTGAATCCTTTTTCCCGTAGCAGGCGCGTTGCTTCCAGGCCATCCATCTCAGGCATCTGCACATCCATCAGGATGGTATCGAACTGGTCCGGCTTTTCGCTGTAGGTCTCAACGGCGAGTTTGCCGTTACCGACAACGGTGACCTTATATCCAGCCTTGGTCAGCATTGCTTTCACCAGCTTCTGGTTTACCAGGTTGTCTTCGGCAATCAGCAGCCTTACAGATTGTTTGAGTTCTTCCCGGACTGTGTACTGGGTGACCAGTTTATCTTCGCCTGCATCCATTTCAGGTTGTGGCTGTGGAGTGAGGATGCGGGAGAGCGTCCGATAGAGGATTTTGGATCTGCTTGGTTTAGTAAGAAAGGCTGAAAAACCAGCGTCTTTGCAACTTGCCGCCGTCTTTTCAAGAGACGAGGTATAGGCCAGGAGCGGAAGTTCCCCCAGTGGGGGGGGGAGTTCACGGATTTGCCTGGCGAGTTCTATCCCGGAAATCCCGGGCATTTTTAGATCAAGGATTGCGGCATCAAACGGTTCTTTTGAGGCAGCCGCCTCCTGTAAAGTGGCAATGGTCGTTGCAGCATCTGTCAGGGATTTTGCGTACATGTCACCAAGGTTGAGGAGGCTCAGCAGAATTTCATTATTGACATGGTTGTCGTCGACAACCAAAATACGCTTTTGGGCGAGATCCGTTGGGGGAGGCAGCTTCGTCTGTTGCTGGTCAGAGTTTTTCATGACCACAGTGCAGTGAAAAGTGGTGCCGATGCCGATTTCACTTTCAACCCAGACTTCTCCACCCATCAACTCAACTATCTTTCTACTGATGGCGAGGCCAAGCCCGGTGCCGCCGTATTTTCGGGTTGTTGATCCGTCAGCTTGCTGAAATTCCTCAAATATTGTATCGAACTTTGATGGGGCCAGCCCAATCCCGGTATCCCGGATGGAACAGTGCAGTTTTATCTCTTCATCCTTTTCATGGACCACTTCTAAGGCCAGCTCAATCTCCCCCTTATCAGTGAACTTGGCAGCATTTCCCATCAGATTTACCAGTATCTGGCGAAACCTGCCGGGGTCTCCCTTGATATTGGCCGGCAGGTTGTCGTCAATACGGCAGAGGATTTCGATCGGTTTATCGGTTACCCTGGGGCGAATCATCTCGCATACGTCATGGGCAGTAATTTCCGGATCGAAATCGATATACTCCAGGCTCATCTGACCCGCTTCGACTTTGGAGAAATCGAGGATATCATTAATGAGGGCCAGCAGAGCGTCGCCGCTGCGCTTGATGGTCAAGGCACTATCGCGCTGTTCTTCGTCGAGGTTGGTGCCAAGCAGAATTTCGGTGAAACCGATGATACCGTTCATCGGGGTCCTGATTTCGTGACTCATAGAGGCGAGGAACTGGCTCTTTGCCACATTAGCCGATTCTGCCTCTAATTTGGATTTTCGCAGCTCCTTGGTCTGTTCACGGATTTCGGTTTGGAGTGTGCGGGAATATTTCTCCTGCTGTTCCTGGATGATCTGGTAGCTGTTTTGGGTTTCTTCCAGCATTTCCTGGTATTTGGTGTCAAGCACCGCAAATTTTCTGTTGAACTGGTTCTTCTGGATCTCCAGTTTCTTGGTCGCTTTTTTCAATGCCTGCTCGGTAAAAAAGAGTCTGCAGAGCAGATCCAGGCGTTGTTTTATCTCATTCGGCGTTACCTTGTGTTCAGAGCATTGCAGGTTGAGTTCTAGCTTTTCAATTTCAATATCCGGCAGTGAAGCTGCACCTTGAAACCTTTCTACACCGACAGGCAGCCACTCACACAGGGTTTTACCTTGCTTGTCCCTGGCAGCAAATGAAAGTGACGCATATTCCCGCTGCAAAAAGGAGAAAAACTCCTTTCGCTCCTGTTCGAGTACACTGTCACGGGAAAGTAACCCGCCGAGTCCGGCCATCAGGATGTTCCTCCGCCATATAGAGCCTGGGCTTTGGTCATTTCATCCGGAAAATCCTCGAGCAGGACCCTGTATTCATCTATATTTTCTTCTAGATGAGTGAGTAGGGGCTCCGAGATCTCAACCTTGATGCCAGGTAAGGTTGTGAAGTCAAGTTGGGTGGTCAGGTATTCGGCGATCTGCAGGATGCCGAGCAGGCTTTGCGGTTCGACGTTATCGAGTAACGAATGGTGATCCCTGATGGCGATCCTGATCGACTCGTCCATTGACCACTCACCGGTAAGGATATAACCAAGTTCACAATGATCTGTGCCCAGTTGTTCCTGCTCCAGTTCCAGCATCCGGGTGGATGAGTTGCTGTCACGGCAGATGGTAAAAAATTGCTCGTTGCGGACCTGCTCCTCGACGATAATGCCAAAATCGTGCAGGATGCCGCAGAGGTAGGCATCATCACCGTTGATGCCGAAAATCCTCTCGGCAACCATCTTTGAACAGATCGAGACCGCGGCACAGTGGAGCCAGAGCTTATTGCGGGAAAAAAAATCCGACTCATTTTCCTGCATGAAAATGCCCATCAGGGCATCGGTTATGGCGATGTTGTTCAGGTTCTTCATGCCGAGATAAGCCACAGCACGGCCAATGGAATCAACTTTTTGCATCAAGCCATACATCGGACTGTTGACTATTTTTAACAGCCGGGCCACCAGAACCGGATCCATCTCGATGACTTCCTCAAACTGCTTCATGGTCGTGTTGCTGTCAGCAATGAGTTGCGTCAACTGGGTTACGACATGGGGCAGTGTCTGGACATTGCTGAACTCTTCAATCAACTCCTGGGGTGTTGTCGTCATGGTGTTCCTGGCGGTTGAGTTTGGGAGGTCAAGTTGTCTTGATCTCTTTTTTTGCGACAGCTTCAGCTTTTACCCGGTCGAGCAATTCTGAAAGGACCGGTTTGATGTTTTCCCGGATGTCTCCAGCGACAATAATAAAGAGCAGATCGTCACCGGGATCAAAGGTTCCCTTTTTTGCTTCAATGATTATATCAAAAATTCCTTCATGTTGAAGATATTCCTGGCGAAGTTCTTCTATTCGTTCATAATCCGGGGTCACTTCAAGTTGGGCCACCGATGTGCGATCTGCCCGGGACCAGTTTCTCACTACGCCGTTATGGATGAGTATCATGCCGACATTGTCTTTAAAGCCTGGCTGTTGTTTGAGTTCTTTTATTGCTTTAGTCAGATCCATCGATAGTTCCTGATAAGTTGGGGTTCGGTGCCGATATCCGTTACCGTATGTTTTGGTCGGGATGCCGGACATGTAAAGATAATCAGAGAGCTCGCACTACCGGTACGGTGAGTTGCTGCCCCTTATGTAGTGCCGCATAATTTAGTTCGGAGTTGTATTTTTTTAATAACCAGAGTGGAATATTGAATTCGTTATTGCAGAGGTCCCAGAGAGTATCGCCATTGACTACCAGGTAGGGCTGAAATTTCACAACCTCGTAAGCAGCAAAGAAATCCATCTCGTTTTCACGCAGAAATTCGGCGCGCTGCTCTGCAAATGTGGCCGCCGACACATTGTCGTACAGTACTGTCATCTGCTGACCAGGGTGGATCTGGGAAAAGTTGTTTAAGCTGTTCACTTTTCTAAGCTTTTTTTCAGGTATTTTCAACCAGTAGGCGTAAAGGGAAAGGGATTCTTCCGGTTGCACCGTTATCTTGTCCCTTTTTCCACCCTTTTTTGCCGCAATCGTAAGTTTTTTAGGCGGGTTGCCTTTCTTGTTAGCAGTAAGGACAGGTATGGGCCGGGCTGTGTTGTCAGAAACCTGTGGTGTGCTGGAACCTTTTGAGGGGTATTGTTTCTTTTCCACAACCTGGAGATATTCTATTTTTGCTTTGGATGATGTCTTTTCCCCTCTATTGGGGATGCGTAATCGTTGGCCGATATAAATTGTAGCGTTGCGATCGAGAGAGTTGGCCGCAATCAGCTGGGTTAAGGTGACACCCTGTTTAATGGCAATGCTGCCGGCGGTATCCCCGTTTTTCACTTGATAAACAGGATCTCTTTTCTGGCCGGAGTGTACTGCCGACTTAGGAATTGTTCGTGCCAGACTGATGATGGATGGGGTGTCTGGCAGACGGAGTTTGTAGCCGGCGGGAATGAGCTTTTGCCCATTGTAAATTGCTTTCTTTAAGGCAGGGTTCAAGGTCTGAACTTCATCTTTGGCGACCTTGAAATGGTTTATTATATGAGCCATGGAGATGTAACCCGGTAAACGGATTTCCCTGAATTTCAGAGAAGAATTCCTGCGAATAGTGGGGTCTTTTTCAAGTTTTCTGGCCACGATGACGGCGGCCAAAAATTCGGAATAGAAATTCCTTGAGGCAAAGCCGAAATGACCCCTGTTGTATTTTATGAAAATCTTTTGGTAACTTCCCAACTCTTTTCTCGCCCTCATCATGCCGGAGATGCCATAGTTGTAGGCAGTTAGTGCCATCGGCCAGTTGCCCAGCTTCTGGTAACTGTTTTTGAGGTATTGTGCAGCACTTTCCCCGCTTATGTAGGGGTCAAGACGTTCATCGACGGCCTCGTCTATGGTCATGTACTGTTTGCCGGTGGCCCGGGTAAATTGCCACATGCCGGCGGCACCGAATTTCGAGTAGGCTCCGCTGTTAAATGAAGATTCAACGTGGGGGAGGTAGGCCAGGTCCTGGGGCAGGCCATGATTGCTGAATATCCATTTTAATCGCCCCATATGTGCACCAGAACGAATGACGCCCTCGATAAACCGTTCCTTGAGTCCTGTCTGTGAACGCACTGCTGTAGAGGCTCGTTTCATCTTCTTCAATCTGTCCCTGCCCGGATATAGCGAGGCCACAAATTTTTCTTCAACTGTTGAAGCTGTCTTTCCTTTAGCGAGGTTACTTAATATGGTTTTATATTTATTTTCTGCTGCCTTGAGGTAAGCTTTGTTAAGACGTTCTGCACCAGGTAGTTCATGATCGATTAGGTTCAGGACGGTATATACCTTGGCCAAATCGTCACGGTCATGTATAACAGCCTGGTTTTCCGAATAGTGGGAGTAGATATTTTCCCAGAATGCCACATTGGCTTTGATCTCCGGATAAATCGGGAACTCATTGGCTGCCTTGCTGCCGGTCGCAACAGTGCCGATAAACATTGTGAAGCAGGCCAGAAGGATCAAAAGGGTTTTGCAGTTATGCTGAGGTGGGGTGATAAGCATTATATGATTTTTTTTGATTGTTGCTATTATTCCTCATCTATATCACAACAGGAGCGGCATCGGAACCGATTTTAACAATAAGGTTAACTGCAGGAAATAACAAGTTGGTTTGAGGTGAAGGTATGTATACACCAATAATAGGGTCGCTGGCTTATATCCTGTCCCCGGACAGGAAAAAGACTCTGCTGGTGCACAGGAATAAACGACGTGAAGATCAGCATCTAGGTAAATATAACGGACTGGGCGGCAAAATGGAACCAGGAGAGGATATCTATAGTTGTATGGTCCGTGAAATAAAGGAAGAGGCCGGTATAGATTGTGTTGATGTTGTGCTGCGCGGCACGATTAACTGGACGGGTTTTGGGCCGAACGGTGAAGATTGGTTTGGTTTCATTTTCAGGGTGGATAGGTTTATCGGCGAGCCATTCACTAAAAATGAAGAAGGGGACCTGTCCTGGGTCGATATTGACAAGATCATGGAACTACCGATGTGGGAAGGGGACAGATACTTTCTGCCACTGGTTTTTGATAACGATCCACGAGCGTTCCATGGATATATGCCCTATGAAAACAATCACCCCATAAGTTGGGAATATACAAGAATCTGACAATCAATCGAATGATGTTGCGGAAGATAAAGTGCATGGTATAGTCTCAAGGCAGTTATGATATCGTGGATTTTACAAAATTCATGACCTTGTTTTTCATTTAAAATATTACAATTCATTCATATTGAAGGAGTATAGAAATGTCCCAGGAAAGAGAACTTGCCCGTCTGGAGGATTTCATTGGTAAACTGCTGGAAAAGTTTGGTGCTCTAAAGGAAGAAAATGCGCGACTCAGTAATGAGCTTGATGAGAAAATAGAGACGATCAACAGCTTGCAGGAGCAACTTGAAAGCAACGATATTGAAAAATCAGAGATTGGCGATCGGGTCAGCAGAATAATAGAGAAAATTGAGGATTGGGAAGGAAATATCGGGGCAGGTGAAAGCGAAGAAATCGCGCCAGTGAACGATCCGAGCCGTCAGGGCAGTCTTTTTCAGGTAGCTCCCGACGAGGTTGAAGGGAGTGAGTAACGACACCGTGCTGGACCGTCGGCATTGATCCGGCAGGAACAACTGTTATGGCAGACGATGAACGGATAGTCAGATTTGAACTGCTCGGCCAGGAGTTCTCTTTTTATACCGCAGCCGATGAAAAGGAGATGTCCGCCATTCTTGCATTGGTCCGTGAACAGATCGAAGATGGTTACAACCTTCCCAAAGGGACGGTGCCTGCAAGTAAAATCGCTATGATGGCCTGCCTGAAGATGGCCTCGAAGTACATTCAGCTCGAAAAGGATTTTGAAGACTACAGAGATAACAGTAAGAGTTGTTTCAGTCGGTTGGCAAAGCAGATTGAAGACAACCTGGCGGGTGACTGACACAAAGTGATATTTTGTTTTCGTTTCACGCAAAGTCTGCTATACTGACAGTAAATTAACATAGGTTGAATATTTAAAAAAATAGAGTCGTTTCACGGAGTACAGGCGTGTGACGATGAGGAATTTCCCTGCGCTGTTGGTGATCAGCTGCGTGTGTTGAGCCAACTCTCGAAAAAAGGGTAGCTCCTCTGGCAGTTTAAGGCAACTCCATTACCGGAGATACCTGACGCCGCTACGGGCGTGCCCACCTAATTTATTAGGTTTAACTGACCTGCCGACACGGCAGTGCGGGGAAGTCTTTTGATACCGGGGCGGATAGACAGTCGTTCGTGCCGTTATACATATAGGCCGTAAGGCCACATGGACCGCTTCAGCGGTTGAATACGTACTATACAAGACTGAATGCAGCAGGAGCGCTGCCGGATTAAGTAAGCGAGCAATAACGAAGCGAGTAGCTTTTTTAGATATCGATATCAAAGTGGACAGTTCATACCGTTCTTTGATACGGGTTTGGGTGCTCTGGTTAATAAGGAGGCACCGGTGTTGTGGAGGAGTTGGGCAAGGCGGCTTTTCGGGAGTGGAATTCGCGGAGGACCATTTGGGTCTTAAACTGCGGTAGAAGTCGTTCCCGTACGTTGCACTGTGGCTTAGACCGAAAGTCAGGTTTGGACACATCCCGGTTTTCCATAAGGGCTGGTTGTGCCTTTTGATTCCGGAGTTTTCCGGTGTATGGCAGCCAATACCCGGATTCAACCAGAGATGGAATTTCAACCATCCACAAGCTTTTATCTCTCCTTTTTTCTCGTGACTTTCCCTGCAGGTTTTTCTCCTTTCTGTTTTATCGGTCATTACACATAGGTAGCTTTCCATGACCATTCCAGACCATCCGGTATTATTCATGATCGCCGGTCTTTTTGTTGGTGTTGTTGTCGGATATTTCCTTCGAAAACAATATATTGAAGGACATAAACGCAATATTCAGGAGCAGAGTAAGCAAATAATCGAAAACGCCATAATCGAAGCGGAACAGCGGAAAAAAGAGGCGCTGCTGCAGTCGAAGGAAGAGGCGTACCAAATAAAGCAAGATCAGGAAAAGGAGCTGAAGGCAGACAGGGACGAACTTAAGAGAGAAGAACGTCAGCTGAACAGGAAGCGGGAAACGCTGAAAAAGGAATGGGATTCCCTTGAGTTGAAGACCATTGATCTGCAAGAAGCAAAGGATCTGCTGCGTAAAAAAGAAGATGATATTGAGGAAAAGTATAAAGAAGTAGATAACCTGATTGGCAAACAGCGATACGAAATGGCCCGGATTGCCGGGATCACTCAGGAAGAAGCCAAGAAAATGCTCATGGAATCACTTGAGTCTGAGGCGAGAATGGAGGCGGCAAAACGGCTGGCCAAAATTGAAAATGAGATGAAAATGGAAGCGGACAGAAAGGGTAAAAATGTTCTGGCGCTTGCCATTTCACGCTATGCCGGTGACTATGTTGCCGACAAAACCGTTTCTATGGTGCCCCTGCCTAACGATGAGATGAAAGGCCGGATTATTGGTCGTGAAGGGCGTAATATCAGAGCAATTGAGGCGGCAACCGGGATCGATATCATCATTGATGATACACCTGAAGCCGTCATCCTGTCCGGCTTTAACCCGGTTCGCAGGGAAATTGCCCGACTCGCCTTGTTGCAATTGATTAACGATGGCAGAATCCACCCTGGACGGATTGAAGAGGTGGTCGGCAAGGTTACCAAGGAGCTGGAAGTCACCATGCGCGAAGCGGGTGAACAGGCGACCTTCGACGTGGGTGCCCATGGTGTTCACGTGGAACTTATCAAGCTATTGGGACGTCTTCGTTACAGAACCAGTTACGGGCAGAATGTACTGCAACATTCCCTGGAAGTGGCATTTCTTTGTGGTATTATGGCTGCGGAACTTGGCATTGATGTTAAGAGTGCCAAAAGAGCAGGCCTGCTGCACGATATCGGAAAAGCGGTAGATCATGAGGTCGAGGGCTCGCATGCTGTTATCGGCCGGGATCTTGCCAAGAAGTATGGTGAACCAGAGGCGGTTGTCTACGCGATTGGGGCCCACCATGAAGACCAGCCACCACAATCTGTACTTGATGTGCTGGTGCAGTCGGCGGATGCGCTTTCAGGTGCGCGGCCTGGTGCCAGGAAGGAAATGCTGCAGAGTTATGTCAAGCGCCTTGAAGATCTTGAAGGAATTGCCAATGAATTTGAAGGAGTTGACAAATCCTATGCTATTCAGGCCGGTCGTGACCTTCGCATCATTGTCGACTCGGGCTCCATCAACGATGACCAGGCTATCCTGTTGAGTCAGGATGTCGCGCGTTCTGTTCAGGAGAAACTTACCTATCCCGGCCAGATCAGGGTGACGGTTATTCGTGAAACAAGAGCTGTTGAGTACGCGAAATAAATTTAGAATAATTAATATTCTGAAAAGAGGCATTTCGACGTTTACGCTTATCTGGTAAAAACGAGGCGTGTAAAAAAATAACCACAGGAATATTCTTGATATACCGAGGGGCATTTTTGAGCATAACGGGGATGTCGCGCATAGAATTAGGTTGGGGCAGCTAGCTGGTGTTTGATGAAGGCTACTGCTTATCATTAGCTCATAAAAAAAGGGGTGATACGGAAAATCCGTATCACCCCTTTTTTTGATTAAAAGCAATTGGGACTTACTTAATTCATCCCTTTCTGCTGACAGGAGTTACATATCCCGGAAAATTCAATATGGTGTCCCAAAATCTCATAGCTGGAGGCCTGGTGGGCGGCATCTTCAATTTGTTCCTGTACAGGAATCTCTATATCATCAACTTTGCCACATTGAGCACAGCGGATATGGTAATGAGGCTCGACCGTCGCATCAAAGCGTTTTTGTGTGCCTCCCACTTCAAGTTTAAGGATAACACCGCTTTCTGCCAATAATTCCAGGTTGCGATATACGGTTCCCAGTCCGATTCTTGGTAGTCTTTTGCGAACCATATCGTATACTTCATTGGCCGTAGGATGTGATGTTACCTTGCCCAGTTCTTCCAATATTATCTGGCGTTGGGTCGTCAATCGCATATTTGGCAGTGATTCCATTATTGGTCCTTGGCTGTTATGTAATTTAATAAAGAATGAATCCTATTACCGCATACTATAATATTTCAATGAAAAATCAACTTAAAATACGATAATTGCAGTCAAATTACCACTAGAACAATGGTTTGGCGAGATTTTACATGAATTTATTACAGTTTTTAAACTTCTGCGAGACCATCAAGAGAAGGATTGAAATAACCAAATTGCAATGTAGGAAAGGTCTTACGTAGCTGCTCAAACCAGGTTCTGATGCCAAGAGGTGTCTTATCTTTTTTGTGTTTAATTACACTAAGGTACCACTCAGGATCCATGTTCAGGTTACGAAGTTGGATGAAATTCGGTTCAAGCTCATCTATGAAATTTCTGAGTGCCTCGAATTCCTCCGTTGAGTCAGTAAATCCGGGGAGGATGAAGTAATTTAGGGAGACAAACCTGCCTTTTGCCTTCATTACTCGAATTGACTCCTTAACAGCCTCGAATTGATATCCGTTTGGACGATAGTAGAGGTTGTATTTCTCTTCCTGGACTGAATTGAGACTTACTCTTATGGAATCAAGACCAGCATCAGCTATTCTGGCAACGGCTTTGGGCAAACTTGCATTTGAGTTAAGGTTGATGGTGCCCCTTGATGTTTCCTTTCGAATCAGACGAACCGACCTTTCGATAGTGTCTGCCTGGAGTAGCGGCTCACCCTCACATCCTTGTCCGAAACTGACAATAGCTTTATCAGCATGTTGCAGATGCGGAACGGCCATCGAACTGATCTCTTTTGGTGTCGGAATGAAGGTAATTCTATCCTGGGTGGATGGGCAGCAACCAGACTCCTGAAGGGAGATGCAGCCAACACAGCGGGCGTTGCATTGAGGTGATGTCGGTAAAGGGGCTTCCCATCGATCAAGAAAATAGTTGCGTGCAGCAGGACAGCCGTAGGTAAGGCAGCATTTTCCAAGATGTTGGATAAGACGATTGTCTTTTTTCTGTTTCAGTCGAATTTTAGTTTTTCTTTCAACCGTATGTTGGTCGAAATGCGTGCAATCCTGTCTGACATCAAGGTCACTGCGAAAGCCGGTAACCCAGAATTTACCAGCGTACCAGCCAACAGCAGTGTAGGCAAAAAGCGGCAGGGTCGGAGCGCCATGCCTAGTCACATAGGCACTGCTGAAGATGGCGGTATGGGCTGGAGCCATAAAGGCCCCTACAGCCTGTACCCTGTTGCCGGGCTTGTATGGATCATCCTCAAGGAGAAGCGGTTCGTGTGATTGTGGGTCGTATCCTACTGGTTGACGATCCGGAAGGACGAACAGCTCGCTTCCTTCCGGCAGAGGGATGAAATCCTCGAGTTCCGGACGCCTGAAGATACCACCGGCCATGCCGGCTGCCTGGAGATCTGGAAGGTCGACGATATTACCATCGCCGTCAGCAAAAAGCAGTGACGGCATTTCCTGCGGATGGCTCACTTTGGAGGTCTCAGTACCCTGAATACAGAGTCAACGGCTCGATATACATCAAGGTCGTCTCCGAAGATGTCATTCATGTCGGGATGATTAATGAGGTCTTCGATCAGGTACTGGGTAAAATAGAGGCTGACAACGTTCGGGTCCTGAACGAGGGTTCGGACCGGGGCTATTTTCATCTGTAGTTCAAATTCTTCGAGATACCCAAGTTTGTTCAGTTGTTCCTCTACAGCATTCCTGATGTTTGTAACTGAGGTTACTTCAATGATCTCTTTGTCAAGAAGTCGCTGAACGAGTTTGGCGGCAAGGGGTTCGGCGTGATCCTTTGCTTGGCGGAACATCTTTCTGCGTTCCTGTTCCCTTTTACGGTCGATGGCGCGTATTGTCTTGTCTGTCGCTCTATTGGCGCTGATATTTACTTTAGCCATGAAACTCTCCCCTTCTATGGTTACTTTCTGACAGGGTGGCTGTATCCTGTTTAATAACTTTCAACTTCGCTATATAAACAGATTTTCTAAATATCACTACTGTAAAGTTGGTGGGAAGACTCATTTAGGCACATCTGACTGAAACTGCGGGAAAGCGGTTGCAGGATTGTGCTTCCCGTAGAAAGGCTGAATCCAGGCAATTGGAAATTCATCAGTAATTTCTTATAAAAGAAAATAGTTGTTGAATTTGATGTGCTTTTCTTTATATATATGGCCCTTGAGTTCTAATGTTTATATGTTGATGAATATCTGTTGGCAAGGCATGCCCAGGTGCCTTCCGGATAGGATATACAAAATTTCAAGATAACGTGTGGAGGTTTTTACTATGTTTGCAAACTTACGGGCGATCCTACCTGCCCTGATCTGTGTCTCAGTCCTTACACTTTCCGGTTGTGGTTCCAAAAAGGCAGACGATTCAGAGATGAAAGCTGATAAGGGAGATGCAATGGGTGCCGAGGAATCCCTCGAATCCAAATCCCTTGGAATTATGGAAGGGCGTACCTCCGGACCGATGCTTCCTGTATATTTTGACTTCGATTCTTCTGACATTCGTGGTGACCAGGTGTCACGCATTCAGGTGAACGCAGATTTTCTCAACAAGAGTGCTGGGGTAAATATCCGCATTGAAGGAAACTGCGACCCGCGTGGTACCAATGAATACAACATGGCACTTGGCGAGAGACGTGCCCTGGCTGCCAAGAAATACCTGAGCAACCTTGGTGTTGGAGAAGCCCGTATGACCACCGTCAGCTACGGCGAAGAAAAAATGCTTCTTCATGGTCACGATGAGCTTTCATGGGCACAGAACAGGCGTGATGATTTTGTCATAGTCGAATAGCTCATATTGGGAATCATGTAGCAGAGAATACTTTAATCCAGCCCATTTCGGAGACATTAATGAAGTTAAAAACATGGCTGCTGACAGCGCTCTTCTGTGTTGTTTCTTCAGCAGCGGCGGTCCAGGTCAGTGCCGAAACAAAAGTGGGAGTGATGAATGTCCAGAAGGTCATCAATCTCAGTGATGCCGGTAAAGTAGCCAAGACCCATTTTGAAGGGAAAATGAAGGAAATGCAGGGCAAATTCAAGGCTGAGGAAGAAGCTTTGGTTGCCCTTCAACAAGAGATCGAAAAAAAAGGTACTGCCTGGAGCGAGCAGAAAAAACAGGATAAAGTTCGTGAGTTCCAAAAAGCGCGACGTGAGCTGCAGACCAAAACCGAGGATGCAAGGTTTGAGCTGAAACAACTTCAGGAAAAAGAGCTGCAGCCCATCTTGAAAGCCCTTGAAGGGGTCGTAAAGAGTTTTGGAAAGAAAAACGGGTATACCATGATTGTTGACATTAAGAGCGGCGTTATCTATTTCGAAGAATCAATCGATGTAAGTGCAGAGATCACCAAGGAACTGAATACTGCTATGAAGAAATAAATAGCAGTCAGTTGGTGACACGATAGTGTCGGAAAACAGAAAACGGTGCAGGGGTATACCTTTGCATCGTTTTTTTGTTTTACGGGATATCTAAAAAGAAGAGATAAAAATATGACAATACGAAGTATGACCGGTTTCGGGCGCGGGGAATCCGAGAATAAGGGTCGTTCATGGTCGGCTGAAATCCGCTGTGTGAACAACAGGTTCCTGGATGTGAAAATAAAACTTCCCAGGGGCTATCTGGCTCTTGAGGAACGTATACGAAAACTTGTCAGCGAGTTTCACCAGCGAGGCAGGGTGGACCTTGTTGTCAGTGTAAGCGGCGACTTCACCGATCTGCTGGAGCTGAAGGTGAATTCATCGCTTGCTGCCACTTATATGGAAACATTCAGGGAGATGGCAGATACCTTCAAACTTACAGCACCATCGACAGTAACTGAACTTGCTGCTTGCCCGGATGTCCTGACCCGTGAGCAAAAAGAAGACGATGTTGACTCCATCTGGCCCACTGTGGAACAGGCCATCAAGCAAATGTTGTCGAATTGTGAGATGATGAGGAGTCAGGAAGGAGCCACGATGGCCGATGACTTGCGCGCCAGGCTGACACTTTTTTCTCAGACCGTCGCTTCCATAGAGGCATCTGTCCCGGTTTTGCTCGTGCAACGTGAGAATAGCCTGAGAGAGCGATTGCAAAAACTTCTGGAGAATGTTGAGCTTGATCCTCAACGGTTGGCTCAGGAGATTGCCATCCTGGCGGACAAGACCGATGTGACAGAAGAGATTGTACGGCTGAAAAGTCATATCCAGCAGTTTACCTCCTTTCTCGATGAAGATGGTGCGGTGGGCCGGAAACTCGATTTTTTAATCCAGGAGTTTTTACGTGAGGTGAATACCATCGCTTCAAAAATTAATGATGCCGATATAGCGCATCTTACCGTGGACCTGAAAAGCGAGCTTGAGAAGATGCGAGAGCAGGTTCAGAATATCGAATAGTATGAAACTGTTAAATGTAGGTTTTGGCAACACCGTTATGGTGGAGCGGATCATTGCTGTAGTCAATACCGGTTCATCCCCAGCCAGAAAACTGAGGGAGTTGGCCAAGAAAGAGGGTAAACTGGTTGACGTCACAGAAGGGCGACGTACCCGTTCTATCCTGGTTATGGATTCCAATCATGTGGTTCTCTCTTCTGTTCAGGCAGATACTATCAATCAGAGAATGCAGGCTCTCCAACCGGAGTATCATCTTACAGAGCTTGAACGGGAAACCATTAAATAACGAGAGTGTTATATGAAAAGAGGTATTCTTTTTGTTATCTCGGCACCTAGCGGTACAGGGAAAACCACACTGCTCAGGCGTGTTATGGGCCGATTAGAAGGACTCAATTTTTCGGTTTCCCATACCACCCGGGCACCCCGACCTGGTGAACAGGATGGGCGTGATTATCACTTTATTCCCCGGGAGGAATTCGAGGTGATGATCGAGGGGAATAGATTTGTGGAGTGGGCAAGGGTGCACGATAACCTGTACGGTACTGCTACTGCCGGTGTCGTAGGACAACTTGCCCAGGGTGAGGATGTTATTCTCGATATCGATGTCCAGGGTGCCGCGATCATACGTGAATCATCTGAACTGGAAGGTGTACATATCTTTATAGCGCCACCCCGCCTGGCAATACTGAAAGAACGGCTGAAAGGGCGCAACACGGATTCTGATGAAACCATCGAACTGCGATTAAAAAATGCAGTTACCGAGATGGCGTCAGCTCCAACCTATGATTATCTCATTGTCAATGATGACCTTGATGAAGCCGCTGAAATGCTCGCTTCAATAATCATTGCCGAAAGAGCCCGTTGTCATCGTCGACCCAACGGGGAACCATTGCAGTTTGAGAAAGCATAATGAAGAAAAAGATTCAGGGTCAGGCCCGTCCTGCTGAAAAGAGGATCAAGATAAGCGATGATCTGCTCTGGGGAATGCACCCGGTTTACGAAATGCTTGCAAAAGAGCCCGGAAGAGTGACGGAAGTTATTCTCCTAAAGGAAAAGCACGGCAAAAAGTATGATGAAATCATAGATCTTGCCCGTGCAAAAGGGGTGAAAGTTACTTTTATCTCTTCTTTTAAATTGACCGGGGATGGGGCATCGCAGGTACGGCATCAAGGCGTGCTGGTACGAACCAGCTCAACCGTGTTGAAAGATTTTGATGAGTTCGTCGATGATTTTGCAGCTGCTGTCAACTCTGGGAAGAACCCACGGGTTGTGGTCTGTGATTCGCTCCAGGATCCCCATAACATCGGAGCAATTATTCGTTCGGCTTTGGCTTCCGGGGCTTTCGGGGTGGTGTTAACCAGGGAGCGGTCTGCGCCTTTGGGTGGGACAGCAGCGAAATCATCTGCAGGTGCCATGTCCCATATAGATATCTGCCAGGTGACCAATCTGGTGACGGCCCTCAAAAAGCTTAAAGAGGCAGGGGCCTGGGTTTTTGGTACCGTAAAAGACGCAGATGCCCGCTCACTCTACGAAACGGATCTCTGTGTTCCTGCCTGTATCATCATGGGAAGCGAAGGAAAAGGGGTACGACCCCTGGTAAAAAGGGAGTGCGACGGCCTGATCTCCATTCCCATGGAGGGCAGTCTTGACTCCCTTAATAGTTCTGCCGCAGCGGCGGTCGTATTGTTTGAGGCACTGCGACAGACATTGGTGAAGGATTCAGCCTGACCTGAATCCTCCATCACTATTTTTTCTTTTCCTCCATCTTGGCCTTCAACAACTCACCGAGGGAGCCCATGCCACCACTGCTGCTGTCTTTCTTCTTTTTGGAGACATATTGGGTGAAGTCTGCCTTTTCCTCATTTTCCTCATTTTCCGGTGATACATAATCGGAAGGTGCCAGGCTGATTCGTCTCTCGACGGTGTCCACCGACTCAATGGTGACTTCCACTTTTTGACCTTCTTCAAGGACTTCGCGAGGATGATGAATTCGTCTTCCGCCGCCTAGTTTTGATATATGGATAAGACCATCGACACCTTCTGCGAGGGTTACAAAGGCTCCGAACGGGGCAAGTCGGGCAACAGTTCCTTCACAGGTGGAACCCGCCGGGAGTTCGGCTACCGTGGTGTCCCAGGGATCTTCCTGGGTTTCCTTGTAGCTGAGTGAGATGCGGTCCTTTTCCCAGTCCAGTTTTTTGACAACCGCCTGCACCTTCTGTCCGACTGTGAAGTGATCAGCAACATTTTCTACACGGGACCAGCCAATTTCGGAAATGGGAATCAGGCCGTCAACCCCACCAAGATCTACAAAGGCACCGAAATCACGGATTGAGGAGATTTCTCCTTCAATGGTGTCTCCTTCACTGAGAGTTTCTTTCAATTTTTCTTTTTGGGCTTCACGCTCTTCTTCCAGGAGTACACGTGCTGACACGACAATATTTCGTCCATCCGATTCAAAGCGGGTGATACGAAATGTCATATGAGTTTCAAGAAAAGTAGCTGCCGGGTCTTCAACCCGCCTCAGGCTCATCTGGGAATAGGGGCAAAAGGCGCGGACATTGCCGAGTCCAATTTCAAAGCCTCCCTTGATTTCGGCCTTGACTAACCCTTCGACAGGGATACCGCTACGCCACGCTTCTTCAAGATGGGCGGCTCCCGCCCCCCCAACCTTACAGGCAAACTGCAGCTCGGCACCGCTGCTGCGCAGGAAGTAAACACTTATGCGGTCGCCTTTCTTGACCGTGAGTTCACCTTCCTCATCTCTGAGGCCGGCTGCATCGAGTACCCCTTCGCTTTTGCCGCCAACGTCAAGGAAGATCGTCTCTCCTGAAATGTCAATAATGGTGGCCGTAACTTTTTCGCCGGGGGTGAAATGCCGTATCTTTTTATCCGCTTCCTGCCCGAATAGATCGGCAAAGCTCTCATTGCTGTTGTCCATTGTTGTATCCTGTGTGAACGTTTGTGAATCCAGTTGGTTCGTTTTATAGAAAATCTGAATGTATCAGCTTATGGGTACCTTGAAAATAGGGTATCTCAATGTATTTGTATATCCCATAGTGATCATAACATGTGTTTGGTCGTCCGAAAATTAATTTCCAAGGGTAATTCCCGTGATCGCAGCAGACTATATCACACGTTCTCTTCATGGCAAGGTTTCTGTATGATTTTGTGTTGCATTTGCGTTCCGGCGGATAAAACTATCCACACGTATCATGTAAGGCCAATGATATTATCTTTTCGTTTTCCCTATAGAGAAGCTTCTTTCGGCAAAGCTGGTTGATATATGTTTGCAGGGCCTCCGGTTTAAAGGTTTTGAAACGATCACAAACCTCGTCAAACGTGCGGATTTCTTTTAAGAAGAGATAAATTTCCCGCGATGTTCCCGTCAGTCGGTGACGCAGAACCGGACCGTCGGGTTGTTCCTGGCGGATAATGAGAAACGTGCCCCCATCCCTGTAGGCTAAAGGAGGCGTACTGTTTGCTCTTCTGTTGTTATGGAATGAGTGCCACTGGTCGACCCTGTTTCGGACTTCTTTCCACAGCTTGCGCTGATGAGTACGATCACCTCTGTATTCACCTGCCAAAAGATGAAGGTTTGTCAGGAGTTCTTGAGGAATCAGAGCTTTGTTCTTGTGATGCGGTACAAGACCGCTAATACCATACTCTTTTGGACAACGATGGATAGGTGAACCGTGTCCAAGAAAGAATGTTGCTATCGCTAATGGTTTGAATGGTACAACATATTTCAATGTCTCAAGGGTTTGTTTTACCTGTTCTTCGGTCGAACCGGGAAATTCGACAATTAAGTTCCCCTCAAGCTCAATACCAGCCTGGGCGGCATGCTTCATGACGGCAATATTTTCTATCACCGTGACCCCTTTTTTCATGGAAGTGAGCAGTGAGGATGAGAACGATTCGATTCCTACCTGGATTACCGCCAATCCGGCTCTCGCATAGTTTTGTAGAGTGGAAGAGTCTGTATTGCCACGGATTTCAGCAAAAAAGCGAAGGTCAACAGGGGCATTTTCCAGGCTCTTAAAAAGAATGTCGGCCTCATTAGGGGGAAGAGCGTTATCGGTAAAGCAAAAATCGAGGCATTGATGACTCGTTGCCAGGTTCTTGAGATCCAGCAGCATTGTTTCTGCATTTTTCCAGCGGTACTTTTTCCACTGCAGGTTGAGATTGCAGAATGTACATTTATGCCACCAGCAGCCTCGAGAGAACTCGAGAGGAATTTCCGGGATAAATGGCATATCCGGGAAAAGGTGTTTCGTCTCCCTGAAATACGGTGAGTAATCAGGCGTCGGCAGACTCGATAAATCAGATACTTCCGGGGATGGGCTGATTTCTGTTGCCATTACAGTGCTTAATACCCTTTCAGGAAACGGTTTTGTGTTGTCCTGAAGATGATGGAGGAGTTGCAGGAAAGGTATCTCACCTTCACCGTCTACTATATAATTTATTTGCGGGAAACAGCTAACAAGTGATCTGCCCAACTCTCCGCCACAGGAAGAACCTCCGAATATTACCGGTACGGAAGGGTGTCTTTGTTTAAGCTGGGCTGCCATGTAAAGTGATGGCAGCAGTTGATAGAAGCAGAGGGTAAAACCAACTGCCATATAATTATCCCAGTTTATGGACTGCAGCCAGGAAGAACAGACAGACCGCGTTTGCTCAACAAGAGTTAAAAAATCCGGTAGGTTCTGTTTTCCAGTCCCCTTTCGGTAGAGTTTTTCAGCTTCACGGTTTTGTTCGGGGAAAAGCAGGCTACTGAAAATCGCCTCGCCCGCCCAACCGTCTGCAGCGATTGCATGGTAGTTCTCGATACCGATGGTTTTGGCCAGCTGGAGATAGGGATGAAAGCCTTCTACCAGAAATCCGGAATGTGCCTCGGTATAAGCTTTGAGAGCACCAACCTGGATGGATGGCCTGCTGAAAATAGCCCAGGGCATAGAGACCAGGGCAATGCGGTTAGTATCAGTTGAACCAGCCACGATTACTGTTGAATAATTTCTGTATCTTCGGGTGGGGTAAAGGAGAACAGTGTGGTAATTGTCTGTTCACTCGCATCGGCCAGATCGTTTTCTTTGATTTCACTGATATTGATAAGGGTAATAGTACCGAAATGGTCCTTTATCTCTATACGACGGATGAGTGAGTCTGCGCTGATCCATAGGTGTATTTCCTGCACCTGGCTATTCTCTTCCTTGGGTACAAGCTTGATAACCTTGGGAATTGTCTCGTCCTGTTTTTCGGGAGCATATTCTGGCTCGGGGGGCAGGATATGGAATTTTTCACCAATTTTTTCCCTGCCGCTGAAAAATGAGTAGGTCAGGTCGTTGTTCAATTGTTCGGCGGAGGTGACGATCATCTGTTGCAACTCTTCGAAGTACATGGAAAAGGTTTTTCCGTCACTGACCAGGACCTGGCGGTCCGGTTCATTATAGTTCCATCTCATCAGGCTGGTCCCGCCCGATTTATAAAAGTAGGCAGTACCGTTCCCTGTTTTGGGTCTGCCGCTCAACTGGCCGCGGCTGCGCTGCTTGAAGTTAAATGACAAACTATCAAGGGAGTCGTACTTCTGCTGCAACCGTTCGCTTATTTGCTCGGGGTATTCCGTTTGATCTGCCTGTATGAAAGTGGGGATGAACACAACAAGTGATACGGAGATGAGTGACAGTGCCTGTAAAAGGCTGGACATTTTTTTCATGGCTGCCTGAGGGTAATGGATCGTTGAAATATGGCATTGGCACATTTTTGTGCTGTTTCAGTTATATCGGTTGTGAAATGAAGTCGTTGCACCGGTTCTTCCCGCTCTACGAGTTGAGGATGCTCGGTAAGAAATTTGCTCAGACTGTCGGCCAGATTATTAGACGAATCTATAAGATGCACCTTTTTACCGATTCGTGGTTGAATGAGGTGTTTAAGTAACGGATAATGGGTACAACCCAGAATCAGGCTGTCAATCTGCTTTTCTTTTAACGGGTGCAGGTAACGCCTGAGTATCATTTTGGTTTCACGCTTATTATTCCAGCCCTCTTCTACCAGGGGGACAAGCAGGGGACATGGCTGGGAATATACCTTGAAGTCTGGGCGCAATGCTTTGATTTTCTGTTCGTAGATACCGCTTCGTATGGTGGCACGTGTGCCGATAATACCGATCCTGCCATTTCTGGAGATGGAAACGGCCTGTTCAACTGCAGGCGTGATAACCTCAAGGACGGGTATGTTAAACTCTCTCCTGACAATATCGGTGGCTACGCTTGAGGCTGAGTTGCATGCTATGACGATGACTCTTGCCCCCATATCTACCAGGAATTTACTGTTCTCAAGGGAATAGTTGATAATGGCACTATTACTTTTGGGACCGTACGGAGCTCTGGCCAGATCCCCGAGGTAGAGGGTGGAAACAGCGGGCAGCATTTTTTCAATGGCCCGGGCGACAGTCATGCCGCCGACTCCTGAATCGAAAATTCCTATCATAGGCTGTGATTAAATTTCAGGGTGGTAATAAAGGATTTCTGACGTTGTAACCTGGAAATGCAGGCTGATTATCCGGAAAAACAATCTATACCAGAAACGGGAGGGAACAACAAGGCGATGTCAAAGAGCAGGAAAATGGAGCTAACCACAGTGTGCTGTTGACAGAAGCGGGCAGGAGAATTATTTTAGCCGTGGTCTCTCTCTGGCCATGACGACCAGAGGTGGAATTAATCATAGAAAAACAGAAAGAAGGACCCTCGCTTACGTGAGGACGTGGAGTAGAAATGCCTGTTTACGAATACGAGTGCAACGAATGTCAGAAGGTGTTCGAGGTTCAGCAGAAAATGGCGGATGCGCCGTTAAGCGAATGCCCCGAGTGTAAAGGAGAAGTCAAAAAGCTTATTTCTTCAA
Organism: Desulfopila sp. IMCC35008; assembly: GCF_010646885.2. GTDB lineage: Bacteria > Desulfobacterota > Desulfobulbia > Desulfobulbales > Desulfocapsaceae > Desulfopila. The sequence continues at coordinate 817,383 of NZ_CP050700.1, forward strand.
CTTCATTTCAGCTGAAGGGCGGTGGTTGGTATGCAGACGGTTATGCTTCGACCAATGGGAAATTGTCAGACAGTAAACCGAGCAGTGACAAAGCACCCGCCTGTGCCTCAGGTGGTGGCTGTGCCGGTTGCCCTGCCACAGCTTCCTGATATTCTGTAGAAACGCTATAATATCGTCATGGCCTGGTAATAACGGCCATGGCGTCTCCATACGAGTAAAACCGGTACCCTTCCCGTATTGCCAGGTTGTAACACTCAAGTAGTTTTTCCCTCCCGCAGAGGGCGGATACCAGAAACAGCAGTGACGATTCGGGCAGGTGGAAGTTGGTGATCAGGTTGTCGATGATCCTGAATTCAAAACCGGGATAGATGTAGAGATCGCACCAGCCGTCAACACTCTGAAGGGTTCCGTTGCGTCCGCTATATTCCAGGGCGCGCACCGATGTGGTACCGATGGCCCAGATCCTGCCGCCTCGTTCTTTCGCCTCATTTATGGTCTGTACAGTGCTATCCGGAACGGAGATATATTCCTTGTGGATGTTGTGATCCGTTATCGTCTCATGGCGTACCGGGGCAAATGTACCGTATCCGACATGGAGGGTGACAGAGGTGATTTGTACTCCTTTTTCCTTGAGTCGGTCCAGGAGGGTATCGGTAAAATGAAGACCCGCTGTCGGCGCGGCAACGGCCCCGGGTCGATCAGCATATACTGTCTGATACCGTTTACTGTCTTCTGGGGTTGTCCCGTTTACCCTCGAAATATAGGGTGGTAAGGGAACCTGTCCGCACTCCTGGAGTATCGTGTTGAGATCCAGTAAATAGGAGTAATTCAGCCGAATTCGAACCTTTCCGTCTTTCAGGTATTCCAGCACAGTGATGGATAAATCCTGATTAATGGTCACATTTGTGTCAAGTGCCGGTTTTTTAGAGCTTTTTAAAAGAGCTGTTGCCTCCGCTTCCCCCTTTGCATTGTTGCTCACTGTGGGATAATTCAGTAGGAAGACCTCTACCTTGCCCCCTGTCTGTTTTGTTCCGTATAACCGGGCGGGAAAAACACGGGTATCGTTGACCACCATCACATCACCTTCACGGAAATAGTCAATGATGTTGCCGAACCGATGGTGTTTCAGGCTGTTGGCAGAGGTGTCGAGCACCATGAGGCGGGAGTTTTCCCTTTTATCAGCCGGAGCCTGTGCTATGTTTTCTTCTGGCAACAGGTAGCTGTAACTCTTGAGTGAAAAATCGTGATTCATGAGAAATTCTGATTAGTCTTTTCCTGTCAGACTGTTATGGTAGTATGATGATTTCACCTGTATGTTACTATAAAAAATGGAGCTGTTGTAGTTACCATGATACTGGTCGTTGCTGCAACTGAAATGGAGTTACGCCCCTTTATTAAAGAGATGGGACCATCCGGAAAAGGGTGGGAAACCCTTATCAGCGGGGTTGGGCCGATTGAAACTGCTGTCCGGCTGGGGAGTTATCTGGCAGGTGAAAACAGGCGGATCGATTCTGTTTTTAATTTTGGTGTCGGTGGAGCCTATATCCCTCCTCAACCTCAACCAACGATTCCATTACTGTCGGTATGTTTGGCAGAACGTGAAATCTTTGGTGATCTCGGTATCTGCCATGGGGAGAAAGTTGAATATTTTTCGGAAACCCTTTCGGTTGAAAACGTTTTTTCTCTTGATCGTTGCCTGTTGGACAGGGTCTTTCGTATTTTGGAAACCTACCAGGTCGAAAGTTATCTTGGAACGTTTGTGACGGTCAATAGTGCTAGTGGACGTTTAGCCCGGGGGGATTTTCTGCGGCAAAGATGGAACGGCATATGTGAAAACATGGAGGGAGCTGCTGTTGCCAGAGTCTGTCGGGAGGTCAGGATACCTCTTGTTGAAATGAGGGTGATCTCAAATCTGGTAGAAGACCGGGATCCCTCAAAATGGCTCTTACGGGAATCCTGCGAGCGAGCCGGGAAGGTTGGAGCGTTGATTGTAAAGGAGTTGATATGATCCCCCTTTTGTCTCTTGGATATTCACCGTGTCCGAACGACACATTTATATTTTATGGATTGGTTCATGAAAAGGTCGATTGCGAGGGAGTACTTTTTGGTAATCCGGTCCTTGAGGATGTAGAGACCCTGAATCTGTGGGCGCTTGAAAAGCGTCTCGATATTACCAAGCTGTCCTGTCATGCCCTCGGTCACGTGCTTGATGACTATTGTGTATTATCTGCCGGTGCAGCCCTGGGAAGAGGCTGCGGGCCCCTGCTGGTGGCTTCAAAAAAGACGGATATCTACTCTCTTAAAGACAAAAAGGTCGCGATACCGGGCCGGTATACAACCGCTGCCCTGTTATTGCAGATGTTGCTGCCGGGATGTACCGGGCTGGTGGAGATGCGTTTTGATTCGATCATGGAGGCGGTCCTGCAAGGTGAGGTCGATGCGGGTGTCATTATTCACGAATCCCGGTTCACCTATCAGGATTATAACCTGGTCTGCCTGCAGGATCTGGGGCAATGGTGGGAAGATCAAACCACTATGCCCATTCCGCTAGGTGCAATAGTGGCCAGACGCAGTCTGGGAGCTGAGAAGATAGGAGAAATTGATCGAGCCTTACAGAGGAGTGTGAGGTATTCCTTTGCTTATCCTGACGAGTGTATGACCTATATTCAGGCCCATAGCCAGGAGATGGAAGGCGAGGTTATTCGACAGCATATCGGACTCTACGTAAATGATTATTCGATCGATCTTGGCAGGAATGGCTTTGGTGCCATTGAGGAATTTCTGGAGCGGGGACGACAGGCGGGTGTTTTGCCGGAGACAAATTACGGACTGAAAATTATATGACGGACTTAGGTTACCTTCCTCTTTTTCAGGTAAAGGTTGGTAATACCGAGGAGCTGCGTTTTTTTTATGAGGCAGTTCTGCCTGGCCTGGAAAAACAAAATATACACTCCGCTGTTGTGACTGGAAAAGAGGGTGAATGTTGCGGTCGTCTTCCCGTTTCTTCTTGGTTAATGGGTGTTTCTTCGACACTGTATATAGGTATGAGAGGCCAGGATCCGTTTACCCTGCTCCCTGATCTGTTTCGTCATGTGGATATTATCTTTTGCCTTGATGAAGAATCGGCGGTGGACAGCACTTTTCACTCCTTCCCTTTTCCTGTAGCAGATTTCCTGGATAACGAACAAGGCGCAATCAAATACCTGGTTGATATCGCCAGCTCAGGGATACAGCAACGAGAGATCTGGGCCTGTATCCTTATCGGTGGCAAGAGCTCTCGGATGGGGCAGCCAAAACATCTGCTTCCCCACCATGACGGAAGGAGTTGGCTGGAAAGAAATATCGCTCTGATACAAGACAAGGTAGCAGGGGTTGCCATCTCTGGGAAAGGGGATTTGCCACCCTGTTTGCAGCACCACCTGCGACTACAGGATGTTCCCGGCGTGCAGGGTCCGCTTACAGGCCTGATTTCGGCAACCCGCTGGATGCCCAATGTGAGCTGGCTGGTTTTTGCCTGTGATTTGCCGATGGTAAGCGCCGAAGCGATTGACTGGCTTATAGGTGACAGGCGGCCTGGCTGTTGGGCTAAAATACCTACATTGCGCGGGCAACAGCGAGGCGAACCGCTCCTGGCCCGATATGAACCCCAGTGCGGGCCGCTTTTTGAAACTATGGCACGGAGCGGGAACTTTTCACTGCACAGGATATTCTCAAACAACAAGGTCGATCTGGCAGAGGTGCCGGCTCCTCTTGAACAGAGCTGGAGGAATGTGAATACTCCTTCCGAGCTAGAGGAACTAAAAAGGGGAATGAGCCATGTTCGGGATGGGAAAACTTCGTAAGAAAATCGGCGTTAAACTCTTTTTTCTGCTGACAACCCTCTTTCTGCTCGCCCTGGCTCCTCTTGTCTATACTGTTTTCACCACCGTCACCTATTTCGGAAACTATACGGTCAATATCAACCGCACCCAGATCAAGGAACAGTCCTACTCCTACCTCCGCACCATCGCGCGGGAACAGGCTCGTATCTGTGAGTCGTTTTTCTCGCGGGCCCTGGTTGTTTCTTCACTAATGGCAAGCCAGGCCCGAGATGTGTATGAAAATATTGATTATTATGCCGGGCTTCCCGGTGAGAGAGTGATACTGGCAAAAAACGATGAGAATAAAATCTTTTATACGCCTCTCGAGGGGGATATCGTAACCGCATACTGGGGAGGGCATGAAATCAGCCCTGCTGTCAGTCGGGAATTACTGGCACTGTCCCGGCTTGATCCTGTCCTTCGCCGCGGCAGACTTGAGGTGCCCGAGAGTCATGCAACCCATATGATTACCCTTTCCGGGATCGGGCGGTACCTCACAGAAAATGAAGAAGCGAAAGAGGCCGTCTACAACCTGCCGCCTGTCGAAATATTTGATTTGCGGGACGGTGAGCCGGTGGTAATGTTCACCGGTGAAAAAGAGCCTCAGGAACGGACTCGTTGGACCCGGGTTTACAAGGATGATGTTGTTGATGGTCTTATGATCACTGCCTCCTCCCCTGTCTTTGATAATAACGGGAATCTCCGGGCTATAACAGGGGTGGATGTTCCGCTCAACATGATTTTGTCGGAAATGGCTGGCTGGAAAGAACTGGGTACCAAGGGAAACGCCCTGTTTTTCTTTATCATGGATAGTGACGGCCGGCTGATCGCCTTTCCCCTCGATTATCTTGCTTTATTCGGCCTTGATGTCGACTGGTCACTGTTTCAGAACTCAGATGATATCTTTGACTATAAGCTCTCCGATTCAACTATTGGGAATGTCGCACGCTTGCTGCCCCAGCTTATGAAAGACGAAAGTGGCACGTTTGAAGTGTCACTCGGTGAGGATGTCTATATATTTACCCAGCAGTATATTCCGGGTCTGGAATGGCACCTGGTACTTGTCAACAATGAGAGCCAGCTTATATCTTCTATTTCCCGGACAGAGGAGGCGCTTGGGGGCACGATACATACCCTTATCAATAAATTTGTTATCAGTGCCCTTCTCATTCTGTTGTTTGTCATCATTGCCGTGTTCCTGGCTGTTAATCATTTTGTGGCTCCCCTGAAAAAACTCTCGGAGGCCGCTCTGCGGGTTGGTGCCGGAGATTTGGCAACACGTTGCAGGCTGGGACGAAATGATGAACTGGGTAGTCTGGCGGAGTCGTTCAATGGCATGGTGGAGAGACTTGAGACTGCTGAGAAATTGCAGAAGAGATATGCAAAGCAACTCGAAATTGAAGTTGAGGAGCAGACCCGGGACCTCCGCAGAAAAAATTATGAACTGCACGATGTGATAGCCGAACTCCACGTCGAGAGTGAGCGACGGAAGAGGGCGGTGGAGGCGCTTCGGCAGAGTGAAGAACAGATTCGAACGGCTATGGATGCCTCCCTTGCCGGACTCTGTATTGTCCAGAATATGAGGTTTCAATATATCAACCCACAGTTCACCCGTATCTTTGGCTATGAACCTGAAGAAGTGGTCGGAGATTTTGATCCGCTCAAGACTATTGCACCTGATGCCAGGGAGCGTATTCGTAAGCAGTGGCTTGAAATAATTTCTGAAAATAGTGGCAGGCCTCTTTCGATCCAGGGCGTGCGAAAGGATGGTTCCCGTTTTGAGGCATTGGTCGGTGGTGACCTGACGGTCTGGCAGGGAACGTCTGCTGTTGTTGCAACTTTTATGGATATTTCCGAGCAGAAAAAAGCCGAGGAACAGCTTCTTGAAAGCAGGAATATGCTGCAGGCATCCTTGAAAGAAAAGGAAGTGTTGATGCGGGAGATATACCATCGTACCAAGAACAATATGCTGGTGATTATCTCCATGCTCAATCTGCAGGCAATGGATATTGAGGATGCACATGTCCGCGAGTTGTTCAAGGAGACGGAGAACCGCATCCGGGCAATGTCGATTGCCCATGAAAAACTGTATCAGTCCCAGAAACTGTCTGAGGTAGATCTATCAGTGTACTTACAAGATATGGTGCAGACCCTGGTTGAGACGATGGTGTATGGCAACAGGGTGGTGGTTGGTGTCGATTGTTCGGTGGGAATCAGCGTTTCACTCGATGCTATCGTGCCACTTGGACTCGCTGTAAACGAAATTGTGACAAATTCAATTAAACACGCATTCCCTGATTTTGGAAGTGGGCGGATTTATGTAAAAGTGCATCAGGAAGACGATGGTATGGTGGTAATGCAGGTGGGTGACGATGGTATCGGCTTACCCTCCGGGATAGATGTTGCCACGTCCCCCTCCCTGGGCTTACAGATAACATTGAACCTAATCGAGAAACAGTTGCAGGGGAGTCTGGAAGTGGACAGAACGAACGGCACGATGTATATTATCAAGTTTAAGGAACTAGCTAAACTGACAAGGATATGAGGAATAATTCAAAAAAAATATTGATCGTTGAAGATGAGGCCCTGGTCGGCATGATGCTTGCCCGCATGGTTGAATCTCATGGCTTTTGTGTCTGTGACGTTGTCGGTACCGGCGAGGAAGCTGTGGCAGCATACCACAGTCATGATCCTGGTGTTATCCTCATGGATGTGAGTCTTGGAGGGTCGATGGACGGAATTGATGCGGGCCGCGAGATACGTCTGACATCCGAGGTCCCGATTGTCTTTTTTACCGGTTATTACCGTGATCAGAATCTGCTGAAAAGAGCTGAGGATATTCGGCCGTTGGCTGTTCTCGATAAACTGGGTGCCATTGATGAATTGGTAGCCATCCTGGATAGTGCTTTTCCCCTGCCGGACTCCTTTGCCTGATTTTTTCTCATCTTTTCTATCCTTCTGTTAGCTTTACGTATTTCCGCGATGTAGGGTCCCTGTCTGCTTGCATATCACGAGAGTCTGTGAAATAATATTTCTAGCCGAATTTCTCATCAGTTCAACCGGCGTAACGTTCGAAGTTTTTAGCAGTGAGCCATAGTTGGTTATGTTCATTGCTAAAATACTGAAGAAGATGATGCCGCCCGAACTGGCCTTGGTGAGCATTTCGTAAAGTAAGTCATATACGGATATTGCTTTAACAAGCTGCCAGATCTATTGGAATCCCGAATTGACACGATGCTCATGAGAAATACGGGCTGGTTTCGGACTGGTATAATTATACAGATTCTTTTTTTTCCTTACCCGATTTATGAGCATTCCAGGGAGCTGTCATGCTGATTGATTCCGGCAGGGTCGTTTCCGATTTCGATCCACACTTCAAGATTTTTCATGAACTGATGCCGTTCAAGGTTCAGGAAATCCTGCTCGTCTCAAGCCTTTACGATGCCTTTATCATGGAGGAGGACGGCAGCCTCGCCACCCGATTGATCCATGAATACCGCGGTCTCAATCTCTCAAAAGCACCTCGGATAACAAGGGTTTCCACGCCACAGGAGGCTATCGATATTGTTTCGGTAAAGCCTTTTGATATGGTTATCACCATGCCCTATCTGGGGAGCATGAACGCGTTTGAGCTGGGAGAGGAGATCAAAAAGACGAAACCTGAGATCCCGATTATCCTGGTAGCTCACAATATCCGCGCCACCTTTCCCGACAAGGTGGATAGCCATGGGGTTGACTCAACGTTTCTCTGGTGTTGCGAGGCGGATCTCTTGCTCGCCATTATCAAGAATGTGGAAGATCACCGCAATGTCGATGCCGATATTGAACGGGCCATGGTGCGTGTCATTATCTATGTGGAAGATTCGCCGATCTATCGGTCAATCTTTCTGCCCATGATTTATAACGAGGTTGTCCGTCAGACCCAGTCGGTGCTTGATGAGAGCCTGAATGAGCGGCACCGGTTGCTGCGTATGCGTGCCCGTCCTCGTATCCTCATGGCTACCAACTATGAAGAGGCACTACAGCTGTATGAACGCTATAAACCGTACGTGTTCGGTATTATTTCTGATGCGAGGTTTAGGAAAGATGGGGAGTTGAGAGGGGATGCCGGAAGTCTGTTCCTTCGGCATGTTCGTTCGGAAATCCATGATCTGCCCATGCTGATGGTCTCTTCAGAACAGGAGAACAGGGAGGTTGCCGAGCAATTACCGGCAGTATTTATCAACAAGAATTCACCGGTTATCCGGGACGAGATACACGACTTCTTTCTGAATTACCTTGGTTTTGGTGATTTTGTTTTCAGGCTTCCTGATGAAACCCCAATAGGGCATGCCTCAAACCTCCAGGAGTTTGAGGAGAAGCTGCGGGTAATCCCTGACGAGTCCCTTAAATACCATGCCCAAAGGAATCATTTCTCCAACTGGGTCATGGCCAGGGCCGAGGTAGCTCTCGCTCGACGGCTACATAACGATTATATATCCCGGATAGACAATCTCGACGAAATGCGTGATGACCTGGTTTTCAAGGTTCATTCGCTCAGGAAACTGCGTCAGCAGGGAGTTGTCGTCAAATTCTCTACCAATGACTATGATCCTGATATCATGGATTTTGTTAAAATCGGTGGAGGCTCCATGGGAGGCAAGGCACGTGGGCTGGCTTTCATGTGGGCCTGCCTCCAGGGGGCCAGTAAGGAGGGGTCGGCATTATCCGAATATTCTGTAACTATCCCCAAAACATGCGTGATTACGGCCGACGGTTTTGATGCCTTTGTGGCTGAAAATAATTTGTATTATAACTCCTCTATGCAGGATGAGATGGTAGCGGACCTCTTCCTTGATGCCAAGTTGCCGTCCTGGCTCAGGAAGGAGCTCTCTGGATTCTTGAAGAAAACCGATGCACCATTATCGGTCCGCTCATCAAGCCTGCTCGAAGACGCCCAGTTCAAACCGTATGCCGGACTTTATTCGACGTATTTCCTGGCCAATAATAATGAGGATTTCCATGAGCGGCTCAACCAGCTTGAAGGTGCTGTGAAGTTGGTATACGCCTCCACCTGGTTTGCAAGCCCCCGTGCTTTTGCCCGCTCCAGCCATCAGGGACGTGAGGATTCCATGGCCGTTATTATCCAGCAGGTGGTCGGCAGTGAAAACGACGGTTTCTGGTATCCGGCGGTTTCCGGGGTGGCGCAGTCCCATAATTATTATCCAGTCATGGGTATGAAGGCGGATGAGGGGATAGCTCACATCGCGTTGGGAATCGGCAAGACCGTGGTGGAAGGGGAGAAATCGTTGCGCCTTTCACCGGCACATCCGAAGCGGCTGCTGCAGTTTTCATCTGTTGAGGATATTCTGGAGAATTGTCAGCGACAGTTCTATGCTATCGATATGTATTCCAACGGCTGTCTGCAACGATATGGATCAAATCTGGTGAAAAGAGAGGTTCAGGACGCTGAACACGAGATGCCGGTGCAGATGCTTGCCTCAACCTATGTGCCCGAAGAACACCGCATCCGTGATTCGATTCTTCCGGGAGTGAAGATCCTGACCTTTGCCCAGATCCTCAAATACAAGACCTATCCGCTGGCCGACATTATGACCGAACTGCTCAAGCTGGGTCGTGATGGTATGGGGTGCGAGATCGAGATTGAGTTCGCTGCAGCACTTCATCCTGATATCCAGAAATCAACGTTCTATTTCCTGCAGATACGACCGATGGTCACCGGCGGTGAGAAAGCGGATGTGCAAATTTGTGATCAGGAGATAAACGATTCGTTCTGTTTTTCCAGGCAGGCTCTGGGACACGGCACCTTTGATACAATTGAGGATATTGTGTATGTGGATTTATGCTCTTTCGACCCGTCTGCGACTCGCGATATTGCCAATGAGATAGGCGCACTAAACAAGAAATTGGTTCATGAGGGGCGACAGTTCCTTTTGATCGGGCCGGGTAGGTGGGGCTCGGCGGACCCATGGCTCGGGATTCCGGTCCAGTGGAGTGATATTTCAGGAGTCGGGGCGATTATTGAGCTGAGAAATGAAGCCCTTCGGGTCGACCCTTCTCAGGGGTCTCATTTTTTCCAGAACATTACCTCTCTTGGGATTCCATACCTGACGGTAACGGAATCACGGAACCCCACGGAGAAGAACAGGGAGGACGACTTTTTCGATTGGCAGTGGCTGACAGACCACCCTGCGAAGAAGGAACTGAAATATGTACGGCATACCCGCCTGGATAAGCCGATCGTAATCAAGTGTGACGGGAAAAGATCTGAAAGCTGTCTGCTGCCGGGTGGCAGTGAGGAGAGTTCCTGCACTGTTGAGGGACTGCGGGTATATAACGGGCGATACAGTTGACCGGAGTGGTAATGATTGTTGTGGTATATGGACAAAACAATATAAACAGTAATCAAAAAAGGTAATCCTATGGATCAGTTAATGAGTCTTGTAAAGCAGAGGGATCCCGAGCAGAGGGAGTTTCACCAAGCGGTACAGGAGGTGGTGGAAACTGTAAAACCCGTGCTCGACAGGAATATGGAGTATCGCCAGCAAGCGGTTCTGAAAAGGATTACCGAACCGGAACGGGTTATCATGTTTCGTGTTCCCTGGCAGGACGATGACGGGCAGGTTCAGGTGAACAGAGGATTCAGGGTAGAAATGAATTCGGCCCTTGGCCCGTATAAGGGGGGACTTCGTTTTCATCCTTCAGTCAACCTCGGCATTATCAAGTTTTTGGCTTTTGAACAGGTTTTCAAAAATTCGTTGACCACCCTGGCCATGGGTGGTGGTAAAGGTGGTTCTGACTTCGACCCGAAAGGTAAGTCGGACGGCGAAGTAATGCGGTTTTGCCAGTCATTTATGGCTGAACTGTACAGGCATATTGGTCCCAACACCGATATCCCCGCCGGGGATATCGGTGTTGGCGCAAGGGAGATTGGATATCTGTTCGGCATGTACAAAAAGCTAAAAAATGAGTTTACCGGTGTTCTCACCGGTAAGAGCCTGAATTGGGGCGGCAGTCTGATACGACCTGAAGCGACGGGATATGGCAATGTCTATTTCGCTTCTGAGATGCTGGCAACCCGGCAGGATACCATGGAGGGGAAAATATGTCTGGTCTCCGGGGCAGGTAATGTGGCTCAGTTTACCACCGAAAAGATTTTGGATCTGGGTGGCAAGGTGGTTACCCTCTCTGACTCTGGAGGATATATCTACGACGAAGCGGGGATTGATCAGGAGAAACTGGCATTTGTAATGCAATTGAAAAATATCAGACGCGGACGGATCTCAGAATATGTAGAGAAATACCGGTCAGCGGTGTATACGTCGGTCGATCCGACCCTTGATTATAATCCGCTCTGGACGCATAAGGCTGATTGTGCCCTGCCATGTGCCACCCAGAATGAAATAAATCAAAAAGACGGGGAAAATCTTGTCAGCGGCGGGGTCCGGCTGGTGAGTGAAGGGGCAAACATGCCGTGTACTCCGGATGCTATCGATCTGTTTCTTGAGGCCGAAGTACTCTATGCACCGGGAAAAGCGGCGAATGCGGGTGGTGTTGCTGTATCCGGGCTGGAGATGGCACAAAACTCGATGCGACTTTCCTGGCCCAGGGAAGAGGTTGATAATCGTCTCAAACAAATCATGAAATCGATTCATTCAACCTGCCTTGATGCTGCCGCTGATTATAGTATCGGTCAGAACTATCTGGCGGGGGCGAATATCGCAGGATTCACCAAGGTCGTCAACGGCATGCTTGATCAAGGACTTGTATAGAGCTATGAACCGGTTTGGCTATTCGATGGATTGCACCAATTATGACAGGCAGTGCGCTTCTGAGTTTTCCATGCTCAGGACACGTGTAGACCGCTATTTTGTAGAACTTAATACTTCCTGTCCGTATGGGAAGGAGTATCGTGCCTGCTTCTACCAGGCATTGTTCGGTCCGTTGACAGATAGGGCTATGGAACTCTTTTTGGCAGCGGGTTATCGGCGGAACGGCAATTGTCTGTATACTATGCATTGCCGCCAGTGCAATGCATGCGTTCCGATTCGGATGAATCCTCATAATTTTAGGCCTAATCGGAACCAGAAAAGAACTTTGAAGCGAAATCAGGATTTGTCAATCTCCTATGAACCCGTCCGGGTCGATGATGAACATCTAGAATTATGTGATCGCTTTCTCACCGTTCGTTATCCTCAGGAACAAAATAGCGGTGATAGTTATTATGGTGGATTCTTCTGTAATACCATTGTTAACTCTATGTGCATTGATTATCGCCTGGACGACCGGCTTGTGGGCAGTTCAATTGTCGACCTCGGACAGAATTGGTTGAATGCCGTCTATTTTTATTTTGACCCTGATGAAAAAAAACGTAGCCTGGGCACGTTTAACATCATAACACTGGTTAATACCTGTCTTGAGATGGGTATGGATTTCCTGTATCTGGGCTACTTCATTGAGGGTGTGGGGGCGATGAGTTATAAAAAGAATTTTCATCCACACCAGTTATTCCTGGATAATCAATGGAGGACTATTGAATAAGTCGTTTATGGTGTAATGGTTTGAAAATACAGATGTAAATATTCTTCATGGAAACAGACAGAAGAGATACTTTTTGTTAATCCGGTTTGACTGTACTTTCCTTTTTGTGATATCATTTTATTGGAAAGGGTGATTGTCCGTGTAACTTTTTCGCGCTGGACCCATTAGACGTGGAGAGGGGATTATGAAAAAGTGGCATATGGAAGAAATCGTTATTTCGGGTGGGCGTTCTACAGGTAAACTTGAACTTCCCGAGAAGTCTTGGAAGATCCGATGGGCACCTGTTATGCCCGGTTCTGGCAATATCAGGAAAGATCCATTACTCTCCAGGTATATGAGGAATGCCGCGCATAGAGTTGCCAATATTCTCAAATAGTTTCTTTCATTTGCTCTTCGAACAGTCCTGTGTCATGAGGGAATAATCAATACCACTTCATACTTTTTTCTTATACATAATGCATAAAGCTGAACTGTACAGTTATCATGACGGACGAGTTTATTGCAATTTGTGTAACCATTCCTGTGTGTTACGTGATGGGCAGAGGGGAAGGTGCCGGGTGCGAATAAACCGTGGAGGCGAGTTATATTCCATGGTTTACGGGCAGATCGTGGCTGAAAATGTCGACCCTGTAGAGAAAAAGCCGTTGTTTCACCTCCTTCCCGGCACACGTACTTTTTCTTTGTCAACGAGAGGCTGTAACTTCAGGTGTCTGCATTGTCAGAATGCGTCAATTTCCCAAGTAGAAAAAGACGCTGATCCCACCCATCTCTGCAAGATGTATAGCCCGCAGGATATAGTTGATGGTGCCGTGCAATCCGGTTGCAAGACAATTAGCTACACCTATGTTGAACCTACTGTATTTTATGAATTTGCAGTGGACTGTGCTGAACTTGCCCTGGCCGAAGGGGTGCGGAACATTTTTGTTTCAAATGGGTATATGAGTGAAGCTGCCGTTCGTCGTCTCGCCCCGCTGACTTTTGGTATCAATATAGACTGCAAAGCGTTCAGCGATGATTTCTACAAGAAGATTTGTGGTGCCCGACTGCAGCCCGTACTGGATTCTATCGAATTGTATATGCAGTTGGGAGTCTGGGTTGAAGTGACAACCCTGCTTATTCCAGGTCTTAACGACAGTAAGGCTGAGTTGCGTGACCTGAGCAGGTTCCTTGTTTCAATCAGCCCGGATATCCCCTGGCATGTGACTGCCTTTCATCCAAGCTATAAATTGACCACAGTACCGTCTACCCCGCTTTCCACGCTGGATCTCGCCAGAGATATCGGTCTGGAAGCCGGTCTCAGGTATGTATATGCGGGGAATATACCCGGGAGCGGCAGGGAGGATACCATCTGCTATGTATGCGGCACTACCCTTATTGAACGGCATGGTTTTTCCATCCTGGCCAACAATCTGCAAAATGGCAGATGTGGTCAATGTTTAGCCGATATTGCCGGCCGATGGGTATAATTTCTTTTTAGTGTATTCTCCCAGATATCCAAAACAAGAAAGAGTCTATTTTACTTTTCTGTGGAACAGAGAACTACTCACTTTGGTGAGGAGTATGGCAAAGAGTGCAGCTGTCAACCCAAGCAGGACATTGTAGTACGGGGGAGCTGCAAGGGCAATACGGATTATCAGAGTTGAGAGGGCAAAGCCGGAGTTCCTGAACACTGAATAGAAGGAGGGCTGAAAGCATTGGGAGATGAGCACCACCAGAATGTCAGTCAGGATGAGTACCGTGTAAAACTGATGCAGGAAATCAGTATGCTCATGTCCGACAACTGTCAATACTGCGCTGCTTATCCCCATATAACCAAACAGACCCAGCAGGAGCAGGGCAATTCCTTTTTTCGCAGCTACAAAGGCGTAGAGATCTGTGGGCCTGTAGGAGTCGTCGGAGGCCTTGGTCTGAATTATGTAATAATATCCAAGGAGGGCAAAGATCATCAGGGCCCCGAATCCGTCTGACAGGATGTACAGCACGGTCTCCTTGCTTCCCTCAAAGGTTATGGGCTCAGGCATTTTTGAGAGTTCCTTGAAAGCATTACGCATCAGGATCAGGGAAAGGATCTCAAACTGTTTTCCCACTGAGCGGGAAAAGGAACAGGGCAAGGTAAAAACAAGACTGATGACTTCAAGAATCAGGACAACCGTAAATGCCGAAGAGATGGCATAAAAGTGATTTGTAGGTACAAAACCAAATGCAGCAGAGTTTAGCATTCCCTGGCGTTTTGCCTCGATGGCTACCAGGCTTAAAATAAAGAAGATTACCAGACCAACAGAGATCTTCCGGTGCATTTTTTCGTGTTCCCACTGATGGTGAAGGGGGTCGAAAATATAGGTGATTTTCTCGTAAATAGTGTTCATGCGTAAATGTATAAATGATGTTGGGAGGTTTGTTTTTACGGCACGTTAGCATGAAGAGATTCTATTGGCAAACAGAATGCAGAGAAGAGTTCCCTAGCCCAAAAAAAAGCGGCTCCCCGATAAACTATCCGGGGAGCCTGGAGGAGGATTGAGAAGATATGAATAATTGTCCCCGATTGTCGGGGTAAATGTATAGGTGTTCGGATAATTTCCCTCGCAAATCAGACCACTCGTTAATCTTGTCACCTGATCTTCTGGTGAGGGAACGTGCTACATGTGAATTTCGGCGGCCCAGGGGTCAGTTTCTTTCGGTTCCATGGACATCACAAACTCTGTCCACCCCCATGGGGCATTGACTATTTCCACTCCGACGTTTTTCTTGTATTTACCTGCTTCAGTCCAGCGGGGTCTACCTACCATTTTAAAATTTTTACCATGGCCGGAAACGACTATCGAAAGTCGTTTGGCCTTCTGGTCGAGTTTGGCTGGCAGGTCGTTCATGCATAAACCAAAACGGGAGAGATTATTGATTGAACCGGAAAAAAAACCGAGGCCGTCCGATACATCAATTGCCAGTCCCAGAGAGTCGATCCGTGGATGCCTTCTTTTTTCCATAATACCTCTTTGTTGCAGTTTAATTACCTGTTACCACGTTCTTGCCTATCTGCTTTTTTGAGTAGCATTACTTATCAGGTTACCGATATTTTCAAGAGATACAAGGGGAAAATGGGAGGGGGAAATGGCATCAAAGGATCTACCTGGTAGAGGTGTATGAAATTGTTAGGAATGTTGTGTGGTTTTTTGTGAAAGATTCTCAAGAAAATTATGCCACCTTTTTTACAATTTTTCAGGTGCAAAATATCTGTGCTATAATGACGGCTGATTCTTCAAGTACTCTTGTTATCTCATTTATAAGCAACCTACGACAAAGTGGTTATTGTGTTCTCTGCACTCCAACATCTTGAAGTCATAGTGTATTCACCATCACAGGAGAAGCTTCACCATGAAAACAGATTCTGATCGCAGTCATCTCTCAGGGGTTTATCAATACTTTATCCGCAAAATTGAGTTAAGTGTCGATAAGAGCCGGATAATCACCGACCCGCTCAGGACACTTGCTTATGGGACCGATGCCTCCTTTTACCGTCTGGTTCCTCAGGTAGTTGTAAAAGCGGAAAATGAAGAGGAAGTTGCCCTGTTATTGCAAGTGGCCGATGAGTGCAGGGTTCCCGTTACATTCAGAGCAGCTGGGACCAGCCTTTCGGGGCAGGCTATTTCAGATTCAGTATTGATTGTGGCTGGTGCCCAATGGCAGGAAAGAAACATCCTTGATGATGGTAACAAGATAAGGCTGCAACCTGGTGTTATAGGCAAACATGCCAATAGCTGCCTTGCTCCATATGGGAAAAAAATCGGTCCCGACCCTGCCTCTATAAACGCGGCGATGATTGGTGGAATTGCTGCCAATAACGCCAGCGGTATGTGTTGTGGCACATCACAGAACAGCTATAAGACGGTTGCTTCGATGCGTATTGTCTTTCAGGACGGTACTGTTCTCGACACCTCGGATGAGAGCAGTCGGTCTCGGTTTCGGGAAAGTCGATCGGATATTTACGAGGCGATTGATCAACTATCAAAAGAGGTGAAGGCGAACGGGGAACTGTCTGAACGCATCAGGGATAAATTTAAAATCAAGAACACCACTGGGTATAGTTTAAACAGCCTGATCGATTATGAGGACCCTATCGATATTCTGATGCATCTGATGATCGGTTCAGAAGGCACGCTTGGTTTTATTTCGGAGATCACCTATCACACTGTTGAAGAGTATGCCGACAAGGCGAGCAGCCTGATTGTGTTTCCGGCAATTAAAGACGCCTGCATTGCCACAGAGATACTGCGTTCCCAACCGGTGGCAGCTGTTGAACTGATGGACCGGGCAGCACTTCGTTCTGTGGAGAATAAATCTGGTATGCCGGACTGGTTAAAAGATTTACCTTCGAAAGCTGCAGCCATTCTGGTGGAGACCAGAGCTGAGAATAGTACGGTTCTGGCAGAGAATATTCAGACTGTCAGTACTGCACTGGCAGGGCTGACCCTCGAGAGGCCACTTGAGTTTACCGACAAGGTAGAGGAATACACCAAACTGTGGAACATCAGGAAAGGGCTGTTTCCTGCAGTTGGCGCGGTGAGAGAGTCGGGCACGACGGTGATCATAGAGGATGTAGCCTTCCCGATTGAACATCTGGCTGAGGCTACGGTGGAACTCCAGCAGATGATGAACAAATATAACTATCACAACGGTATTATTTTTGGTCATGCCCTGGAGGGGAATCTGCACTTTGTCTTTACCCAGGATTTCGGCTCACAGGAAGAAGTGAGCCGTTACGGCAATTTCATGCAGGATGTCTGCAACATGGTCGTCGAAAAATATGACGGATCGCTCAAGGCCGAGCACGGGACGGGGCGGAATATGGCCCCCTTTGTGGAGTATGAATGGGGTAAGGATGCTTATAAACTCATGGAGCGGATCAAGGAAATTTTTGATCCGGCGAATTTGCTCAACCCCGGTGTTATCCTCAACGCCAATCCGAAAGCACATCTTGAAAATCTTAAACCTCTTGCCTCGACCCATCCACTTGTAGATAAATGCATAGAATGTGGATTTTGTGAGCCGGAGTGTCCGTCAAGAAACCTGACACTTTCACCACGACAGCGAATAACGGTACAGCGTGAAATTTCCAGGCTACATGATGGTGTTGAAGATGCCCCCCTTCATGACAAGCTTGTGAAAGGGTATAAATATCATGGAGACCAGACCTGTGCCGCGGATGGTATGTGTAAGACCGCCTGCCCTGTGGAGATTAATACAGCGGATTTAACCAAGGAACTGCGCCGTCTGCGTGTGGAGAATACCTATAGGGAAAAAGTTGCCGATACTGTTGCCAATCATTATGGCAAGGTCACATCAGCCGTTCGTCTCGGTCTGCAGGGAGTTAATCTGGTACACCGGGGTGTTGGAACCAAGGTGTTAAAAAGACTTGCAGAAGAGGCGCGGGATGTGAGTGGTGACAGACTGCCGCTATGGACGCCGGAGATGCCGAAAGGGGCTCCAAAGAGAAAATATGAAAATGTGCCCGGGCCGGAGGACAGGACCGTGGTCTATTTCCCTAGTTGTATCTCGAGAACAATGGGGCCTGCGCAAGGTGATCCTGAACAGCGATTGCTTACAGACATTACCCAGATCGTTCTACAAAGAGCAGGTTATGGCATTATCTATCCGGAAAAAATGGAGCAACTCTGTTGTGGCGTACCGTTCCAGTCCAAGGGGGCCTTCAGCCAGGCGGATGAAAAAGCTGCTGAGCTGGAACTGGTATTGCTTCAAGCCAGTCAAAACGGTAAATACCCGGTACTCTGCGACACCAGTCCATGTCTTGCCCGTATGAGAGAAGTGATGGACTCCCGCCTCTCCATGTATGAGCCGGTGGAATTTGCCCATGATTTCATTTTGCAGTATCTCGCCATACATAAGCGAGCGGAGACGGTGGCGATACACCCGACCTGCTCACTCAAGAAGATGGGGCTTGAGACCAAGATAATTGATCTGGCAAAGGCCTGTGTCGATGAGGTTGTGGTTCCGGAGAAAATTGGATGTTGCGGCTTTGCCGGTGATCGTGGTTTCAGTTTCCCGGAACTGAATGAATCGGCTTTGCAGGAGTTGCGGCCGGAGGTTATGCAAAAGGGTGCGACCTCGGGGTACTCAAATAGCAGGACCTGTGAGATTGGGTTGTCGCTGCATTCCGGTATTCATTATCGATCGATTATGTATCTTGTGGAGCAGTGCAGCAGATAATTTTTAGGCTATCTTGAAAAAGGTACTCATTGGGCCAGTTTCATCGTTGCACGCAAGTTGTATTCGCAGCATATCTTGTAAATAGCTGCGGTACATTTTTGAGCGTGTCTCAAATTTGAACAAGTTTTCTTAATTATTTAGGTACCATATTGAGAGCATTGCATCTCTATGGTTTGCTATATTCCTCTTTCGGAGACCTACATTATGAAAAGACTGAAGTTCAGCAATGGTGACATGATGCCGGCTTTGGGTTTGGGTACCTGGAAATCACCAGGTGGTCAGGTCTATAAAGCGGTTCTGGAAGCGTTACAATGCGGCTATCAGCATATAGATTGTGCACCGATTTACGGCAATGAACCCGAGGTCGGCAAGGCCCTGCAGGAATCATTTGATCGGGGAGTTACCAACAGGGAAGAGGTGTGGGTTACGTCAAAACTGTGGAATAATAGTCATCATCCTGAGTCTGTTGAGCCGGCTTTACAAAAGACTTTAGATGATTTGCATCTTGACTATCTCGATCTGTTCCTGATTCACTGGCCGGTTCATTTACAGAAAGGAGTCACGTTTGCTTCAGCGCCGTCTGAGTTTATCGCTTACGGGGATTTGCCGATCGCCGAAACATGGCGAGCCATGGAGGAGCTGGTCAAGAAGGGATTATGCAAACATATCGGGGTGAGTAATTTCAGCAGGAAAAAGCTTTCGGATCTTACGCAACAGGCTCATATACAACCTGAAATGAACCAGGTTGAACTGCACCCGTATCTCCAGCAGCCAGGCATGGTTGAATTTTGTCGGGCCAATGGGATTCACCTTACAGCCTATTCCCCACTTGGCTCACCCGATCGCCCGCAGCAACTCAAGCAGCCTGACGAACCAATATTGATGCAGGATCCCGTTATAAAAAGAATTGCCGGGAAACACCGTGCTGCAGAGGCGCAGGTCTTGATTAGTTGGGCGATGCACCGTGGCACCGCTGTTATCCCGAAATCAGTGACACCCGAACGTATCTCTGCAAACCTGAAGTCGACTGAGATAACGCTCACTCCGGAAGAGGTTGAAGAGATCAACGGGTTGAATCGAAACAGACGATATGTGTCTGGCGCCTTCTGGACTGGTGATGGCAGTCCGTATACCCAGGATAATTTATGGGACGGAGATTAACCCTCTTCTGAGGAATCCTGCTGCTGTTGTTTGAGTTTGTTCCACCAGTCGAGGCGCTTCTGGATCTCCCGCTCAAACCCAAAGGCAGAGGGAGTATAGTATGTTTTCTCCTTCATGGTGTCCGGGAAATATTTCTGGTAGCTGTAATTGTTTTCAAAACTATGGGAATATTTATATTCCTTGCCGTACCCCATATCTTTCATCAACTTGGTAGGGGCATTGCGGATGTGCAGTGGTACCTTGTGATGGCCGGTTGCCATGGCATCATCCCTGGCGGCGAAGTAGGCTATCTCTGTACTGTTGCTCTTGGGAGCAGTAGCGAGGTAGACGGTAAGCTGGGTCAGGGCGGTGGAGGCTTCCGGCATACCCAGGAAGTGGACGGCATCCTTTACCGCTATGGCCTGGGTAATTGCCTGTGGGTCTGCAAGTCCGACGTCCTCGGTGGCGATACGTACTAACCGTCGTGTTATATACATCGGATCTTCGCCCGACTCGAGCATTCGTGCCAGCCAGTAGAGTGCGGCCTGGGCATCGCTGCCCCTGATCGATTTCTGGAAAGCGGAGATGAGGTTGTAATGCTCTTCTCCTCCCTTGTCGTAAAAGAGGGAACGCTGAGACAACGCCTGTTCAACATTTTCTGTGCATATCGTTGCCCCTCGACCCATCTGGCGGGCCACCATCTCAAGTGTGTTAAGGGCTTTTCGACCGTCGCCTCCGGATTTTTCGGCCAGCAGTTGCAGGCTGTCGTTATCTATTGCCAGCTCTTTCGGGATGTCCTCCAGTCCACGCTTCAGTATCTTTTTTATTGCCTCTTCGCTTAATTGCTCCAACACAAAAACATGACAGCGGGAGAGTAAGGCGCTGATAACCTCAAAGGATGGATTTTCTGTGGTGGCGCCAATAAGTACAATGGCACCTGACTCTACATAAGGGAGAAAGGCATCCTGCTGAGATTTGTTGAAGCGGTGGATCTCATCGACAAACACCAGGGTTTTGCGGTTATCGCTGTAAAGCCGCTTTCTGGCTTGTTCCATCAGGGTTTTGACATCACCGATTTTACTGAGAACTGCACTCAATGCTGCAAACGCATGCTCGGTGGTCTGTTCAATGAGGCGTGCAATGGTCGTTTTGCCTGTACCAGGCGGGCCCCAGAGTATGAAGGAGCTGTACTCGTCGCTGCTGATCATCGACTCCAGTATGGATCCCGGTTCCAGTAGTTTATCCTGTCCTACAATCCCGTCTATCTGTGCCGGACGGGCCCGTTCGGCAAGAGGGATATCCAGGGGTTTATTCATCGAATCGTGAAAAGAGAGTTGTTTGGAAGACATAGCGTGTATTCAAAAAAGGGAACTGGGTTTTGGTGACCAGCAAGATACCATGTTCATGTATATTCTTCCTCGATTTCTTTTACCCTTGTGTTGGTAAATATTACCATGACCTGTATCCGATTCCAGTCACCTTTGCGTGAGGACAATTTCATCTATGTATCGACGTCTGTTTTTTTCTGTAATCATCGTTATATCGACAAGTACCAGCCCGTCGACACAGTCGTTGAGGGCCGTGTCAATGTTGCAACCGAGGAAGACGACACCATCGGGCCCGCACAACTCGGAATACTGTGTAGGAAGTGGAGGGACCGAGGTCCTTATAGTATGCGACAATCTTTCAAGGTTTTTGATATTTGGGGGGTAATGATTTCCAGAAAACTCGCTGGCCAGTTCGGGGAGAGGTCGGACAAAAACAAATGAGTTTTGTGAGCAGGAAAATTTCGAATAAGGGCTGAAATAAAGCTTGTTGATAAGTATCAGCGAGTTCTCTCGCGGCCTGGGGCAAGGCGTTACTGATACTGGCCGGACCGAACAGCTAACAAAAACCTGTATGGATTTGCCGTTCTGAAAGGGAGTAAGGAAGCAAAGAGGCTGGCTAGAAAATACCCGGCCTTTTTGCTTCCTGTAGATGCTTTATGTACCATCTTTTGTCAGAACGTATGGCAGTCTGTGCAGGCTATGTCTTCTTCAAGGTGTTCCAGGTGGGAATCGTCTTCCCATTCCTGATTGTCGTGGCACTTGGTACAAAGGGTATACAGATCTGTTTTTAAGCCGGTAGGTTCTCCTGTATGGCAGCTTGAACAGGTAAGATCCTCTCTATGTTCTTTATGCATTGCCCTCCATGACATATTCTCAGGTTCGTGACAAAGTGTACATGCCAACACACTGGCCGGGAGTTCATGATAGCCGAGCTCGGTAAACGGCAACATTCCGCTTCCGTCGGGAGTATGGCCTGAATTATCATGACACTCGTGACAGCGTGGAGCATGTTCGCGGGGGTCGACTCCGTGAGTTATCAACATTTCGGCATCTGCATTGATGATGCTGTAACTGCCTTCGAGTCCCTTGTCGAGCATACCCTTGGTCACTGCCTCATCGAATATGCCTGTCATGAACATCCACATTATTGAAGGAGCGATGATCTGTTCGCTGTCATCATGCAGGGCGATGTTCGTGTAGTGCCTCTTGATAGGGACGATGGATGACTGGCCGTCAAATGGTTGGCCATTTGCGTAAGCCATATGGTATATACCGAAATCGCCGGGTTCTATTATATCGCCAACATTGTAAACATAGGATGTTCCGTCAAACCAGACGTATTCAGGTGAGACATTTAACTCCTTGATTTCAAATCCTACCCAGCCCCCCTGACCGTAACAGAAGGCACCGTTCCATGTTGGCTGCAGCCAATTCCGTGACATTTCTGTTTCTCCGCCCTTGCCGAATTGGCGGATGTGGCAGACCTGGCAGCTCACTTGCCCGGCTGCATGACGATTATAGTCATCGTTATTATGGGGAGCATTCTCATGACATTTTTGACAGGTTGGTTTTTCGGCCTCTGTTTGTCGGAGGTCGATACCGCGTCCGCCAATTTTATGGTGATTGCCTTCGTGGCAACTCACACAGTGAAGGTCTGCTCCGTCAATTGAGAGATGGATGTCTTCGTCTGCACTTGGATTTACAGAACTCCAACCCATATCGCCACGTTTGGTCCAGTCTCCTCCTCCAGCAGCTGCATGGCAACGGAGACAGGTGTATCGAGTCGGCATATGGACATTTTGGGCAACTTCCGCCATGGTAATGCCTGCGGGCATATTCTCGAAATCGGGCTCAGATATATAATTACCCTCCTCATCTTTAAGACCAAAGAGATAGGTTACCTCCTCGTTTTTAAAGTTTGTTACGGTAATTGTATTATTCGGGTCAAGGAGGAGTTTGCGTCTGTAAATATCGCTGTGGCACATCAGGCAGTCAACGTCTTCTACTGTTGGATCATCCGGAGCATTGCCATCCAGACGAACATGGCAGGAGAAACAGGTATTTCGAGAGGACATGGCATAGGTACAGAAGGTGTTGATTCCCCTGTTGGCTTTACCGAGATCTTCCCCATCTGTGTTTATCAGATCTGGAGTAGGCCCGTTCCACTGCATGTGCACAGAGTGGAGTGCATGTTGCGCTTCATCCCTGTGGCACCTGATGCAGGTCAATGGGCCTTCGTAGACAGTTATCCCGAGATGTTCCTCAATAACATCGTCAGAATCGTTGCCATTTCTCCATTGGTGGCCCTGATCCGAATCACGATCATTTTCCAACGTGAAGGTCTTTTTTGCGTGTGCAGTAACTGAATTGAGAGGTCCAACAAGCAAGCAACAGATAATTGCCAGGGCTATCCGTTTCATATCCATACCTCTAAAATGATAAAGCTTTAACTGTGGTGGATACCGGTTACTGATCGTGAAATAGCTGAATAATCGTATATATGTACATAGACGATTTCAGGTGCTATAAGTTACAGCTTGCAAAGAATAAAAATACCGTGACAGGTGAATCAGATTCTTGAAAGGGGAAAACTACCTGGGAGGGTAGGCGACATACCTATATGTGGAGGTTAAGTAACTGTAAATATATAATTTATTATAGTGAATGAAATGTTGCAGATGAACAAGAAATGCAGAGAATTATATTTGTGGAATCGGACGATTCCAGGTCGAGTTGTCGGGTCAAGTATGGTAATAGGCTTAGACGCTTTTCCAGCGGGATACAAAAAGCCTATATTGGAAATATACTGTCAAAAATACTGTCTTCTTTTCTTGGTAGAAATATTTCCAGCTTTAACCTTGCTCAGCATTTTATTCTACCCATCAAGTTGATGTTTTTTATACTGTGCATGTCCATTCCTTTAAAACGACCAACCGACACCGACACTGGCCAGTATCTCATCTCCAGCATAAGAAAAACCTGAGCTGAGGAACATCGAATCATTAAAAAGCATACTTTGCAGTCGATGTGCTATAGACAGCCCAATGGCAGACTCTCCTTCGAAATTTGCCAATCCAACATTGATTGTTGTTCTCCCTGGAGCTGAAGGGGTCATAGGTATTAAACTTGCGACAGCAGCAATCCCTGCAAATGTATCTTCTATCTCGTTGTATAGTTGATTTATACTTGCGCTATTCTGTTGAATCGCAGCAGTATTGTCAGCAATAAATGTTCGGTTTTGTTTAATGTCCTTCTTATTTCTAGACACTCTGCTAGATACTTGGCCGAGTTGATGATGATTAACCGCATCAGTAGCATTTATTCCATCAGCCACGTTGGTTATCTTTCTTTCACTGCCGGGAGACCCCACTGAAACAGTATTTGGCTCTGAGGCGACAGAGTCCTTTCCAAGGGCAACACTGTTGGATGCACCTGCTTTCACCGTAGAGTTCTGGCCTATAGCTGTTCCACCATTAGCATTTGCAGCAACTGCCGAATTTGCACCTACAGCTACACTGTCAGGTGAGTCTATCCTTGAATATGCACCTATAGCGGTACTGTTATCTGCTGTAACAGTAGATTTATAGCCGACTGCTGTATCAAATGAATGTGCAATTGCGCCTTCACCGAGAGCTGTAGATCCAGTGCCATTTGCACTTGCTTGGTTTGTCCCTGATGTTGAAATCCACGATATTGTGGCTGGTGCAATTGCAAGTCCCTTGACATAACTATAGGGAACAGCATCAGTAAGATTTACTGGACTGGCAACATTAGTAATGCGTCCTGTTCCGGATGGAGTCAGGTATAAGTTACCTTGGCTACCAATTACTAGACTCTCAGCAGGCGCTCCAGAATCAATTCGGAATACTTGTTTCCCAGCATTTGCGTCTTCGATTGCAATATAGTTGTCTGTACCAGTACCATCAGGATCATTAATAATTATTTTCCAGTCGTTGGTCGGAAAGCCGCCAGCAGCGCTTGTGTCAGTAAATTCCAACTGTAGAATATTACCTTTTAGCAGTAATGTTGCTTCGCCAAAATCTTCACCATCAATGCAGTTGGTCCCAATACATGCGGATTGGGTTACAATTAAATCGTCAGGAATGACCTGGTCTGCAAAACACTGTGTCCCTAACGGCAAAGCAAGTAATAAGGTTGGTATCATGATTTTTTTCATTATGATTTCCTTTTATGCCAGTATCTTTAAAACTTAAAATTCCCAACTTCCACCAACTCGTGTCAGTGTCTTACCACTTGAAGTCGAAATACCGGCATTTAGATAGAAATCATCACCTATAGCAGGACTGCTTAGTCTGTGAGCAATGGAAAAACCAATTCCGTATTTTCCTTCGTACGATGCACTTTCGAGATTGAGAGTTGTTTTTCCTGGCGCCGAAGGAGTCATCACTACTAAAGAAGCAGCTGCGGCGACTCCCGCATTTGCAGTTTCAAGTTCACCTTGCAGTCGGTTGATTTCCGAACTATTTTCACTTATCGCTTCACTATTATCCTCGATTCTCTGACGGTTAATTTTGATATTCTTTCGGTTGGCACTAACACGGGACGAAACTGCGTCTAGTTGCCCCTTATTGACAGCATCAGTACTATTAACTCCATCAGCAACATTTGTTATTCTTCGCTCGTTGCCTGGTGATCCAACAGACACAGTATTGGGTTCTGATGCTATAGAATCTTTTCCGAGGGCAACACTGTTTGTGGCGCCGCTCAAAACTTTGGCATTCTCTCCAACGGCTACTCCGCCCTCTGCTCCAGACGCCACATATGAGTTCGCTCCTATGGCAACAGAATTAGCAGAATGTATTTGTGAGTTTGCTCCTACTGCGGTGCTATTATCTGCTGTAATTGTTGCTTTATAGCCTATTGCGGTATCATACGATTTTGCAGATGCGCCAGCTCCTATTGCTGTAGAGCCAACTCCAGATGATGTCGCTTGTGTCTGACTTGTTGATGACAACCAGTCTGGAGTAAGTTTTGAGTTCACGACACTATTAACGGTCCGCAGGTTCGTGGCATCCGTATCATTAACGGGATCTGCCAAATTTATGATTCTGGCCGTAGATGTCGCAAGGTTGAGATTGCCCTGATCATCAATATGCAGGCTCAACTCTGGTGCACCAGCATCTATACGAAAAGTCAAAGGATCTGAATTAACATTACCGCTTACAAGCTCTGTGATACCAAAATAGTTGCCACCACCGTTAGCAGAATCGTTTGCCCTGATTCCCCAATCCACATTGGTCCCGGAAATTGATGTGTCATTAAATTCTATACGGAGATTGTTCTCTTTTAAACGAAGAGTTGCAGTCCCAAAGTTTTCCCATCGACACAGTCCTGTCCAACACATGTGCTAAATTGCACTATTAGGTCATCATTGATAACGTTATCAGCAGACACGGGTTGAGCAAAAATAATCAGTGTCGTACCTATCAATGTTCGACTCAATAATCCTTTCCCCATTTTCAGTTTCTCCTTTCATGTTTGTTTATTGTTAGATCAAAAAAATGAAAATTATTGTTCTCCATTGTATCTATTTATGAATGCGGAGATAAAGAAAAAACAGTAGTTTTTAGGAAAAGCATCTATTAATGACGGCCGATTACTGATAGAGGGATATTGAGGAGTAGAAAGGAAAGGATTGGCGTAGGGTAGTTGCGCTTAAGGATCCTGGATATTGGCAGTCTGGTAGAGATTGTGGCGGTCCTTCAATCACGAAATGTTGAACCGTACATCTACGTGAACAATCATTTTGAGGGGTCGGAGTCGAGGACGATTGAGAAAATTCTACAGCGACTTTGATTGATTGAACAGTGCAATTGACCAACAGTAAATTGTTGTCCAGTGAATAGTTCTGAATGAGTGTCTTGCAGGGTGCCTAACCATGCGTGGACCATGTCTTATGGGTTGTAGCCTCGATTTTTTAGGTGGGTAAATTCAGACAATAGAACCCGCGAGCTGATTCCTTTTAACCATTGAACGATTTTACTTATATTCTGGGTCGGTCGATACCCTATAAACATATGAACATGATCGCTCGCTACTTTACCAGAGATCACTTAGAGTTCATGTTCATATGCAATTTGCCTGAGGATATCACGAGTACGCACAGCAACTTCACCCTTCAGTACCTTTTTACGATACTTGGGGATCCAAATTATGTGCACCTTCAGGTCTGTTTTTGTATGAGATCCAAGTCTGTAACGTCGCATAGCGACAATTTTAATCTTCTCTTCGCCTAAAGGCGAGGGGTTTCAACCATCCCCGACGGGGACACTAACAAGGTGAAAAGTACACCGCTTCGAATAGTCTCACAACTTCGCCCTGTCAGATAAGCATTGGCAGTATGCTCTGCTTTTTGATAACTAATGTATCGCTTTGTTATACATGTAGATTACACTGCTCATTAAATGCTAATGTTTAAAAATTTTCATTGCAAATAGTCGAAGGTCACGATCATGCCTAAGAAGCCCACCTACGAAGAACTGGAAAAGAGGGTGCAAGAATTAGAACAGGTTAAAGAAAATCTGCTTGAAGCCAAATTAAGGCAGCAGAAGGCGATCAAAGCCGCAAATATCGGGTTGTGGGATTGGGATCTGAAAGCGAACACAGTCAACTATTCCGAGGAGTGGAAACAGCAAATCGGCTATGAGGACCATGAAATCAGCAACGATTTTGCAGAATGGAAATCCCGTGTTCACCCGGAGGACCTTGCCCAGACGATCACAGTGGTTACCGAAAGTATAGCCAGATCAAGAAAAAATCATGAGGTGGAATTTCGATTCCGTCATAAAGATGGTTCCTATCGCTGGATTCTTTCCCAGGGCTCAATAATTCAGGACCATAAAGGCAATCCTGTACGGATGCTTGGCTCTCACATTGATATAACCGATCGGAAGATGGCCGAAAGAGAAACCCTGGTTCTGAAAACCGCGATTGACCAGGCTCCTGTCGGTATCGTTTTGGCTGATGCAGGCATCAGTATATATTATTGGAACCCTGAAGGATTGGGCATGCGCGGGGGTAAACCGGGTGATTTGGTTGAAATCCCCAAAGAGGCATTTAAAAACTGGCAGATCTATACGCTTACCGGGGAGCCGTATGAGGTAGAAGATCTCCCGCTTGTTAGGGCGATAAAGAAAGGTACAATCATCAGAGAGGATTTTATAGTTAAAGATCAGGACGGCAACGACCATATTTGCAATGCCATCGCCTGCCCTGTGTTTGAAAATGGCAGGATTGTGGGGGGCATGGTTATTTTCGTTGATATTACTGAGCGTAAACACGCTAACGAGGCCTTGTGCAAAAGCCATGAAATGCTCAAACGAACTGAAGCAATGGCCAATATTGGCAGTTGGGAATGGAATGTTCAGAGTGACCGGACGTACTGGTCAGAAGAGTTGTTTCGTTTATTTGGACGAGATCCCGTGGACGGTTCCCCCTCCTTTGCTGAGCAATCGAGTTTCTATGCGAACGGAGACATGCAGCGTTTAAGAGATGCTGTTGAGCTCTGCGTTAAGAGAGGGACTCCGTATGAAATTGAGCTGCGAGCAATTCGATCTGACGGTGAAATAAGGCATTGCGTTTCAAGGGGACAACCACAATACGATGAGAATGGAAAGGTTTACCAGATCTTTGGATCTTTCCAGGACATAACAGAACGCAAACTGGTCGAGGAACAATTGCGCGAGAGTGAGCAAAGGCTTACGTTGGCAACGGCGTCGGCGGGCATCGGAACCTGGGCCTGGGATATTGTCACCGATGAAATGATGTGGGATGAGCACATATTTCGCCTGTATGGAATCACTGAAATCCCCCAGCATTACGGGCTGGATTATTGGCAGAACTGTCTGCATCCCGACGACCGAGAGAAATCCGCCGAGGCCTGCATGGCAGCAGTGCGCGGCGAGAAAGAGTTCGACATCGAGTTCCGTGTGCAATGCCCGGACGGAATGGTTCGCTGGATGAAGGGTAACGGCGTTGTGATCCGTGATGAGGGTGGCAATCCGCTCCGCATGCTTGGTACCAATTACGATATCACCGAACGTAAGGTGTCCGAGGAGGTGGTGAGGGAGAGTGAAAAGCGTTTCGCTACCGCATTTCAGTATAGCCCAGCACCTTTGGTTCTGTCGGAAATCGATACCGGTTTATTTATCGATGTCAACGATCGATGGATCGAGATGCTCGAATTCACTCGTGAGGAGCAAATCGGGAAAACTTCCAAGGAGGTCGGCATTTGGGACGATCCTGGAGAACGCGACCGTATTATTGCCAAGCTTCGTTCCGATGGCCGCGTCAGAGATGAGCCCATCCGATTCAAGACCAAGTCTGGAAAAGCTATCATCGCTCTCTGGTCGGCAGAAAGTGTCAATCTTTCGGGCCAGCAGGTGATGCTGTCGATGATTACGGACATCACACAGTTGAGACAGGCCGAGGAAGAACGTGAACACCTCGATGCCCAACTTCAACAGGCCCAGAAAATGGAAGCCGTAGGTCGTTTGGCCGGTGGCATAGCCCATGACTTCAATAATATGCTGGGGGTAATTCTAGGCTATGCCGAGCTGGCCCTCAAAAAGATAGATCCTGCCTCGCCAATTTATGCCAACCTGCATAGGATTCACGAAGCCGGTGAACGTTCAGCCGACCTGACACGGCAGCTGCTGGCCTTTGCCCGCAAACAGACCATTGCTCCCAAAGTCATAAATATAAACGACACAGTGGAGGGGATGCTCAATATGCTCCGTCGCCTGATTGGTGAAGATATCGATCTGCTCTGGCACCCCGGCAGAAGCCTCCAGACGATCAAGATCGACCCCTCACAGATCGACCAGCTCCTCGCTAATCTCTGCGTCAACGCTCGAGACGCCATTGAAGGGGTGGGCAAGATCACCATAGAAACAGGTGCGAAAAGCATTGATAACGACTACTGCCATGACCACTTGGAGTCTCAACCTGGAGACTACGTAATGCTAGGAGTTAGCGACGACGGTTGTGGAATGGACAAAAGAACTCTGAGTCAAATCTTTGAACCTTTTTTTACCACCAAGGAAAAGGGCCAAGGTATCGGCCTGGGGCTCGCATCTATTTATGGTATAGTTAAGCAGAATAACGGTTTCATTAACGTTTACAGCGAGCCGGACCAGGGAACAACATTTAAGATCTATTTACCAGTGTATGGTGGAAAATCAGCCGAAACCGGGGAAAAAGCGGATGGCCCACCCACCGAACGAGGAAACGAGAGCATTCTCCTTGTGGAGGATGAGTCGGCAATTTTGGATATGACCACCATGATGCTTGAAAGTCTGGGATATAGAGTGGTAGCCGCCGCCACCCCTGGCGAGGCTATCCGCCTGACTCATGAATATCAGGGGCGGATCGACCTGTTGATGACCGACGTTGTGATGCCAGAAATGAATGGCCAGGAGTTAGTCATAAACCTTCTCTCCCACTACCCGCATCTCAAGCGTCTGTTTATGTCCGGCTACACCGCAAACGTCATTGCTCACCACGGCGTGCTGGACGAAGGCGTACACTTCATTCAAAAACCTTTTTCAATGAAAGACCTGGGAAGGAAATTGCGGGAAGTCCTGGAAGGCTGACATGTTAATTTTGTGACTGGTTCACGGTGGAATATCGCATCAACTCGGACTGGCAATCCCGCTCTTTTATGCAGACTTCTAATCTTGCCCTATAGAAGGTCTTCACATTCTATCAACGGATTCCATTAAACAAAGGTACATAACCCACCACAGGATTTTGGTTTAGTCCTTGAGTTGTGGAAATTTTATTAGTTTTCAGGGAGTTGCTTTTCTGTTGCTAATTTACCGCTGATTTCAGGGGAAGAACTCCTATAGAATCTCGAAGTTTTTCGTCAGAGAAATCATATTCACCAAGCAGGTAAATATGCGACCATGCAACCGGAGAATGGGTTTCAATGAACTGCATTAGAATTTCCCGGCTCTTTTCGTCTTGAGTTCTTGCCAGCTTTTGAGAAAGATATAAATAGTTCCAGCAAATTATACAGTTCTTAATCAAACGATTGCAGGACTCAGCTATTTCCTGTTCCTCCTTCTCAGCCTGGGTACATTCATGAGGGTTGCCGACGGCCACGGCACGGGTAAACCTGTTGGCAAGTTCTACTTTATTGATCTTGCAACAATAAAGTGGAGCCCCAGTTAAGCCGTTTTCCTCTCAGACCACCACTCTTCCTCAAAAAGAGCTGGTGCCTTATATCCGTTCGTTGAATGCTTCCTGCGGCGGTTAAAATAAACTTCGATATAGTTGAATAGAGTTTGCTCAGCCTCCAAGGCGTCCCGAAATCGAACATGGCCCAATGACCGGGTAGCTGCGATAAGTGCCAACTTTCTATAATTATCCCAAATAACGTGGGACAAGAATCTACCGCGTTAATTCAAGATTAGATATAACATAGAAGAAAGTAGTATCTGTCACAGCACTTCTTGACAATGGAGTATCTATTTAGAGTCATCTCATCTCTTTTTCTGTTCGTAGCCTAACAAAGAAAAGTGAAAACTCAAACCATCAGTGACGTACTATTATCATAGCCGATGAGGCAGGAGCAGAAGAGTTGAGTATATGATCTGCACAGGAAGAGTCCTAATTTGCAGGATTTCTTAAATGGTTGATCTTGCCAATGCGAGTCTCTGCCAATGTGATATTGTGCGTTCCAGTAACCTCTCATGGATAATGTCGATCTCAGCCTGCTCGTTTGTTGTTAGGGTCTAAAGACTGCCTGAATTTCTCTCCCGACATCCGAGGTGGGGATGAGTACGACTACCCTGCGGCCAAGATTAAGGCAGAGAAATTAGTCGATTCAGGGAGCTCAAAAGATACGGTACACCGCTACGTGCGTGCTATGAACAATGCAGGATCCTCATCCAATTGAAAAAACCATTCTAGGTACTTGGGTATTGGACCCATCGCCTCTCCCGCATCTTCTTCCTTACCGACATACCGATCTGCCCTTTGAGGCGAACGTATATTGTGGCGGTGGTTTGAAACTCCGCCAAAACCTGTCAGGTATATTTTAACAGGTGGAAGAGGGTGCAACATCGATAAAGAGCGGGTATAGTCTTGGCCGTGCTGTACGGTGGTCCCAGCCACGACCTGATCATGTCAGCGAGTATTTACGCTGACAAACATAAAAATTTGCTGTTATTGCCAATATTTTTGCTATGCTGAATGAACTAACTAGAAATGCTGACGGGGTGCTCTACCGTATAGAAGACAATGTGGAAACAGCGGTGAACCGCTATGTCCTTTCCACTCCCGAATCACGTGCCATATGCAACGACCCTCTAGTGATGGGTTATGAGTACACCGAGAAACTGGAAGGAGCCTGTGCGACCTTTCTGCGCCAGGCCAGGGAGGCGACAACGTTGGGGCTTGAGGAGCATCGCTCAGTGGTGTTCAACATCCTCCGGGGTGGTCTGAACTTCAGCCTCCGCGGCGCCCTGGCAAAGGCGTACGGCTGGAACAATCACAGTTCTTCCTTCGTGACGGCCCAGCGGGCCAGGGTTACCGAAGGCTCGGAGCAGTGGCACATTACAGAAGATGAGTACCAGAAAATAACCTTTCCGCCGAAGGCCCAGGTCATCATCGGTGATGTGGTTGCCACGGGCACCAGCCTGCGGCATGGGTTGGAGATCATGATCCAAGAGGCAGTGAAACAGGGGACGGAGCTGGGCTCCATTCTCTTTTTCACCATCGGCGGCCCCAAGAGTGAAGAAAGACTGATCGAGGCCGATGCGGCGTGCCGCAAGCATTTTCCCGACTACGAGGGAACCCACGTCTGCTATATAGAAGGGCGGTTTTTTGTACCGACGGCCGAGACCCCGGTGACCATCAAGATCACCGGCACCGACCTGCTGCGCTGTCACTCGCTGCTCGCTCCTGAGTTCATTGAATCCAATTTCGAGGCACCCTCCTATCCTTTGGAGCGCTGCACTATCTATGATGCCGGCTCCCGTGCTTTCCAGGTGAGGGAGTACCTTGAGGATGTGATCGACTACTGGATGAAGGTGAAAGAGCTGGCCGCATCCATGTCCTTTGCTGAGGTGATGGAAGAGCGGTTCCCCGAGCTGGATGTAAAGAGGTTTGGCAACGTTTCTCTTCAGGATGTGGCAGAAGGGCAGCTGAGCAGCCTGCAGTCACTTATAAGACCGTAATAACCTGCGTGTGTCAGTCTTTGCTCCAGCCGGGTCCCTTACTCTTATCTTTTCAGGTGAAAATCGACGCTGCTCGTCTCGCCGCCCAGGTTAAGCGTGCTGGTTGACGGGGGCGTTGAAGCTACGACTTCTCCCCTGCGGAAAACGAAGAGGCGGACAGGCTGCAGCCGCAATGCGTCCATAACGCTTTTCGCCTGGAGTACCACAAAATCTGCAGGATTTCCAACCGCTATGCCATACCGTTCAAGGTTGAGCACTTCCGCTCCCCTGGTGGTGACCATCTCAAGCAGCAGGTTCATCTGCTCCGTCCCCATCATCTGCAAACAGTGGCCGCCCATGTGTGCCACTTCCAGCATATCGTGGCTGCCCATAGGGTACCAGGGGTCCATTACGCAGTCATGGCCGAAAGCCACATTGACTCCGGCATTAAGTAGCTCGGGTACCCTGGTGAGTCCCCTTCTCTTGGGATAGGTGTCGTGGCGTCCCTGGAGGTGTATATTTATCAATGGGTTGCAGATTGCCTGGATGCTGCTCTCGGCCATGAGCGGCAGCAGTTTCGAGACATAGTAATTGTCCATGGAGTGCATGGAGGTGAGGTGGGAGGCCGCAACCCGCTCTCCCAGCCCCATCCGTAAGGTCTCATAAGTCAAATGCTCTATATGCCTTGAATTGGGGTCGTCTGTTTCATCACAGTGTATGTCCACCAGCAGACCGTGGGACTCCGCCAGAGAGCAGAGCCAGCTGATGGATTTTCTACCTTCTTCCGCTGTCCTCTCAAAATGAGGAATGCCACCAACCACCTCCACACCTTTTTCGAGGGCCCGCACCATGAGTTCTTTGCCCTCTTTTGTCCGCAGTAGACCGTCCTGGGGGAAAGCGACCAGTTGGAGGTCTACCCAGTTTTTCATCTCATCTTTGACTTCCAGCAGGACATCCAGGGCCAGAAGTGAGGGGTCGGTGACATCGACATGGGTGCGTACGGCCAGCGTACCCCGGGCGATGGACCAGCGCAGCATCTCCATGGCCCGCTGCTTCACCTGTTCGGCCTTGAGGTCTGGTTTCAGTTCATTCCAGATCTCTATGCCCTCCAGCAGGGTGCCGCTTTGGTTGAATCTGGGCAGGCCCAGTGAAAGTGCTGCATCCAGGTGAAAGTGACTGTCGACGAAGGGGGGCACAACAAGATTGCCACCAGCATCCAGTTCCTTCGCAGCTTCCGCTGTGATGGAGCTGTCTATTTCCCTGATAACCCCCTGGTGGATGGCGATATCGTAGGTTTTATCTTTCCCGGGAAACGAGACGTTTCTGACTAAGCAATTGAGCATAGAGTGCCTCCTTATCGTTCACCTTTCCTGAATGGTATCAGCAGGGCCTTGGGATAGGCGGACCTGCGGGACATGACTATGAGGGCGATGATGGAGACAACATATGGCATCATCAGGTAGAACTGATAGGGAATAGCTATGCCGGCCTGTTGCTGCACCCGCATCTGCAGGGCGTCGAAGGCGGCGAATATGAGTGTGCCAAGGAGTGCTTTACCTGGATGCCACGAAGAAAACACCACCAGGGCGATGCAAATCCAGCCCCGACCGTTCACCATGCCGATGTAAAATGCGTCGAAAGCCGACATGGTCAAAAACGCCCCACCCACGGCCATGAGGCTGCTGCCGGCCATTACCGCGAACGTCCTGATGGCAAAGACCGACAGCCCCTGAGATTCTACTGCCAGTGGGTTCTCGCCGGTCATACAGAGGGCGAGTCCCGCCGGGGTACGCCTCAGGAAATAGGCCACTCCCACCACAGCCCCAATGGCCAGGACGGTGAGAGGCGACTGGCTGAACAGCACCTCGCCAAGAAACGGTATTTCGCTGAGGACAGGGATCTGTATCGGTTCAAATGGGGTGATCTTGGGTGGGGTGGTGATGTCCGGCAAAAGCATCCTGAAGGCAAAGGACGAAAGGGCAGTGGCCAGCATGGTGATACCCAGCCCCGTCACATGCTGGGAAAGGCCGAGATGGACCGTGAACAGGGCATGCAGCAATCCGAACATCGCTCCCACGAAGGCGGCGAACAGTACCCCCGTCCAGAGGTCTCCTCCGAAATAGACCCAGATCCAGCCGGTCATGCAGCCGGCGGCCATGATCCCTTCGATGCCGAGGTTGAGGACACCGGCGCGTTCACAGATCAATTCACCGAGGGTGCCGAAGATAAGCGGTGTCGCCATTCGAATTGTTGCGGCCCAGAATCCCGCCTCGAATATGAGTTGAACAATATCCATGACCTTTATTTCCACCTGATTCGGTATTTGGTAAACAACATGCTGAACAGCACGGCGAGAAGCGAAACCGCCGTGGCTACATCTGCAATATAATTGGAGATATTCAGCGACCTGCTCATAGAGTCGGCGCCAATCGACAGCACAGCAATAAAAAAGGCTGAGAGCACCACTCCCAAGGGATGCAAGGCTGCCAGCATGGCCACCACGATGCCGGAGTAGCCGAATCCTGGTGAGAGATCGGTGGTCAGGTAGCCCTTGAGGCCGCACAGTTCCGTTACACCGGTGATGCCCGCCAATCCCCCGGAGATGATGGCGGTGCGGAAGACCACGGAGTTGACCGGAATACCGGCGAAGTTGCTGGCCTTCTGGTTGTAACCTACGGCCCTGATCTCATAGCCCCAGGTGGTGTACTTCATCAACAGCCAGACGGCAACAGACGCTGCCAGCGCTATGACCAGTCCCCAGTGCAGCCTGGTCTTGGGCAGCAGGTTGCCGATAACAGCAGAATCGACTACGGGTGCGGCCTGGGGCCAACCCATGGCCATGGGATCTTTCCAGGGCCCGAAAACCAACCAGTTGACGAAGAGCAGGACGATGAAATTCATGAGCAAAGTGGTGACAACCTCATCCACCGCAAGTCTGGTTTTCAAGAGGGCCGGGCCAAGCAGCAGCAGCCCGCCGGCCAGGGCTCCGGCCAGGAACAGAAAAGGAATCATAAGCCAGGTGGGGAAATCCACCATGCCCGTGCCCAGCCAGGTGGCGATACAGGCCCCGGCATAGAGCTGGCCTTCCGCACCTATGTTCCACAGTTTCGCTCTGAAAGCGACTGCGACGGCGAGGCCGGTGAAGATCAGGGGGATTGTCCGGGTGAGGGTTTCGGAAATGGCGAATTTTGAGCCCACAGCTCCTTTGAACAGCAGTAGAAACGCCTCCACGGGTGAGGCCCCGGCCCAGAGGATCAGTGCTGAGCAGCAGAGCAGGGCGATCGCAGCCGCACTGAGCGGCACCAGCGCCTTGAGTTTCACGCTGCTCTGTTCACGGGGTTCCAGTCTCATGGTTGTACCTCCTTGAGCAGCAGCGAGTGGACCACGTCGCGATGACCGCTCATGGCCAGGCCCAGCTCGGCAGCCGTGGTCTGCGCCGGATCGATGGGCGGTGAGAGGCTGCCCTGGTACATGACCTGGATGGCATCGGCAATGGTGAACAGCTCATCGAGATCTTCGGAGATGACAATAACACCGGCTCCTTTTCCGCTGGCCTCGATAAGCTGCTGGTGAACGAAGGTTGTGGCCCCCACATCAAGCCCCCAGGTGGGCTGGTTGGCAAGGATGACCCGTGGGTTTTCAGACATCACTCTTCCAAGTATGAGCTTTTGCATATTCCCCCCGGACATGGTGCGGGCATTAGCAGCGAGTCCACCGCAGCGGATGTCGTAATCCTCGATCAACTCGGAGGTATGGTCGGCAAGACCGTTGTGGTTGATTACACCAAACCGGCTGAACTCCTTTTTCCAGTATTTTTCAAGGGCAACATTTTCCACTACACTCATATCACCAATCAGCCCTGTCGAAGTGCGGTCTTCTGGAATCCGACCCACCCCGTTTTTCAACATGTACAGCGGTTTGAGCCTGGTAAGCGTCTCTCCGTGCAGCTGTACTTCCCCTGATGATGGGACAAGCAGCCCGGAGACCAGATCGGCCAGATGGGTCTGGCCGTTTCCTGAGACTCCGGCAATACCGATGATCTCACCGCTGCGAAGCGTGAGTGAGAGGTCGCTCAGCAACTGCTGGCCATTGCGGTTGACCGTGCTGATTCTTGTGAACTGCAGGAGGGGCTTCCCCGGACTTAACTCCTTGCGCTTGACCGTCGGCAGCTGTCCGCCGACCATTTCCCGGGCAAGTTCTTCAGCCGTAGTTTCTGTGGTGGCACACCGGAAGGTGACTTTGCCGTGACGCAGTACAACGCAGCGGTCGCTGACCGCCATGACCTCCCGCAATTTGTGGGTGATGAAGATGACCGCGAGACCTTCAGCTACCAGAAGCTTGAGGGTGGCGAAGAGATGATCGCTCTCCTGGGGCGTCAGCACCGAGGTCGGTTCGTCAAGAATCAGCACCCTGGTATCCCTGTACAGCGCTTTCAGGATCTCCACCCTCTGGCGCTGCCCCACAGAGAGGTTTCCTACCATAGAGTTTGAGTTGACATCGATCTCGTACTGATCGGCGAGACGCTTGATTTTTTGCCTCGCCTCGTTCTTTTTCCTGTGAAAGGAGAAAATCGGCTCGGTTCCAAGGGTGATGTTGTCGAGAACCGACATGTTGTCAGCCAGGGTAAAATGCTGATGGACCATCCCAAGTCCTGCCCGTAAGGCATCCCGAGGGGAGCCGGCAGCCAGTGGTTTGCCGCCAAATTCAACGCTCCCTGTATCCGCCACGTAATGACCAAAGAGGATGTTCATCAGGGTGGTTTTACCCGCTCCGTTTTCCCCGAGCAAGGCAAGTATTTCGCCACTGTTCAGTTCCAGGTTAATGTCGTCATTGGCGACCAGTGAGCCAAAAGACTTGGTAATATTCTGCAGGCTGAGAAGCGGAGTGTGGTGGTCCATGCAGGAGTCCCATCACCGCCGGTCTCCACTTTGCGGGAGCCGGCGGATCGGCTAGAATTAGAATGTTGATTTGGGTTCTTCGTCTATAATCTCAACGGTGAAGGAACCGGCATTGATCGCCTCGGCAGTTTCGACAATCTTGGCCTTGATCTCAGCGGGGAGCTTGTCCTCAAACTCGTAGTAGGGGGATAGGCTTGCTCCGCCTTTGGCCATCATGGTCCACTCGCGGTAATCCTCTGCCTTGAAGGTTCCGGCCTTGACTCTTTCAACAGCGTGGCCGATGGCAGATTCCATATGCCAGAGTGCGGAAGCTACAACCACGTCGCTACCATTCTCTTCCTTGTTCATGTCGTTGACATTTCCAAACGCAACAATACCTTTCTCACGGGCCGCATCAACCACTCCTGCACGCTCTGCATACAGGACATCCACACCGGATTCAACCTGGGCGTAGGCGAACTCCTTGGCCTTTGGGGGATCGTACCAGGAGCCGATGAATGACACCTTGAACTGGACATCCGGATTGACCGATTTGGCGCCAGCCATAAAGGCGTGGAACAGTCTGTTCACCTCGCCAATCGGGTAGCCGCCAACCATGCCTATCTTGTTGCTCTTGGTCATGGTGCCGGCAATCATACCCATCAGGTAGCACGGCTCGTGGATGTAGTTATCGAACACGGACATGTTTGTGCCGTGGGGACCGAAAGAGTCACCCATAAGGAAAGCTACCTCCGGATAGTCATCGGCCACTTTGCGCACATCGCGGGAGATGCCGAAGGCCTCACCGACGATTAAAGCAACACCAGCCTCGGCATACTCACGGAGTACACGGATGTAGTCGGTATTGGAAACCTTCTCGGAAAAAACATACTCAACTTCGCCTTTCTCTGAAAGCGACAGTAGTGCCTTATGCAGAGTGGCATCCCATTTCTGCTGGATCGGCTGTGTGTAGATCCCGGCCACTTTGATTTTGGCTGCCAGGGCGTTGCCGGGCAGCCAGAGCGGAAGTGCCACCAGGATAAAGCTTATCAGTTTCAAATACTTTCCCATTCTCATTTTCTCCTTTTGAGTTGTGAAGATTGCCAGGGTTGACAGTGGCACAGCATGTCGACTGGTACTACCACCCAGGTTTTTCTTCATGTAAAATCGTACGAACGGACCCGCGGATCAGACATGCATCTCGTCGGGTGAAGTTTACACGCTGGCGGCAAAGTATCAAAATCTATACCATGCCGAAATGAAAACCGGCATTGCCGGTTAATTTTTCTTATTCTTTCAGAATGCACCTGAATTTACCAGCTATCGATCCGAAAAGTTTCGCAAGAGTTGGAGGCACTTTTGCCACAGGAGCTTACACATAATTGTCAAAATCAGGTCTACAGATAACAAAAATGTCATGAAAGAATAGCTTTGCAGATAATGGCTCATTATGTGGCTGATTCCTGTATATCCATGCGGGAGGTGCACAGGAAGAACTGAACAGCTCCGCTATGCTCCGCAGAAAAACCAACAACCAGCACTTGCAGTAACCTCAACAACCCAACTTGGCCGGCACTTCTCAGTTAATCATTTTTGCTATACCCGCCTTTCTGATAAATAGAAATAAGCAGTACCACGTCTATTCATCTCAACAGCAGGGAGGTAGATCATGCCTAATCCAATCAAGAAGAAACTCATCGACCACATGGAAATTTACCAGCTCAGCAAGCAGACCCAGAAGGGGTACATTAGCGGAGTCAGATGTCTGGCCAAACACTACGATACGTCCCCGGAGCATCTGAGTAACGATCAGGTCCGGGAATACTTTCGCCATCTGCTGCTTGAAAAGAAACTGGCTCATTCGTCATGCAAGGCCTATCTCGCCGGTATTACCTATTTCTATCGCCATATCTGTGGACGGGAAGTTGATGATCGTTTTGGTTTACCACCGCGACCAATGGGAAGAAAACTACCGGCAGTACTGTCCATGGAAGAAGTCAACAGGCTCCTTAACTGCATCGACAACCTCAAGCATAGAGTTCTGCTCAAGACCATATACAGTGCCGGGCTCAGGGTCGGGGAAGCAATACGTCTCAAGCCAGAACATATCGAAAGCGACCCGTCGCGGATGGTGATCCGTGTGGAACAGGGGAAGGGGCGTAAAGACCGTTATACGGTACTGTCCAAACATCTGCTGCACGAACTGAGGGCTTATTGGATTGAATACTCCCCGAAGCACTGGTTGTTCCCCGGGCAGAAGGCCGGAACTCATATCACGAATGTTTCCGTATCTCAGGTTTTGTACGACGCTAAAAAAAAATTGGTTTAACCAAAGAGTGCAGCCTCCATACCCTCCGGCACAGCTTCGAAGTCTCGCTCCGCTCCCTATCTGCTACCCATCTCCTTTATAAAGGTTACGATCTCTATACCATCAGCCAACTGCTTGGCCACAATACCATAGAAACAACCACGATCTATCTGCATCTGGTTCCAGCCCGTTACGTCCAGCTTAAAAGTCCACTCGATCTGATGGACGAGCAACAGGAGGGCGAAAATGAAAGACAATAGCAGAACGCCTGAACTCGCCGATATCTTCGCACGATATGGAAAACGGTTCTGGGAGGAGAACATAATCACCGCTCAGCAGTTCAAGGTAATGAAGCGCATTGAAATATGCTGTACCGCGGCACTTGGCGGACATATCGAAGCCTGCGATCACTGCGGCCATACGCAAAACGCATACAACTCCTGCCGGGACAGACACTGCCCAAAATGCCAGACACTGGTCAAAGAAAAATGGCTCAATAACAGGAAGGCTGAGTTGCTGCCCTGTTCCTATTTTCACAATGTCTTTACGTTACCGCACGAGCTTAATCCTTTTATCATGATCAATAAAAAAATCATGCTGGGTATGCTGTTTTCAGCGGTCAAGGAAACATTGCAGGCCTTCTCCCGTGATCCACAGTGGCGTCTTGAGGGCCAACTTGGCTTCATCTCCGTGCTCCACACATGGAATCAGAAACTCATGGATCACTACCACCTGCAATGTATTATCCCGGCAGGAGCACTTTCATATGACCGTAAAAAGTGGATTGGTGCCAGAACAAAATATTTGTTCAAGGTGCAATCCCTGGCCAAAGAGTTTCAGAGAAGATATCTGAATAAACTGGAAAAAGCGTATCGTAAAAACAGCCTGTCCTTCTATGGTAAAACGGAGATGTATAGCAATGAGAAACATTTTCTGAAACTACTTGCAGCGTTATGGGACAAACAATGGATTACTTATGCCAAGCAGCCGTTCGGAGGGCCGGAGCAGGTGCTCGAATATTTGGGCCGCTATACGCACCGGGTTGCCATCACCAACAATCGGATTGTTGCAATCGATGACGGCCGAATACGATTCAGGTATCGGGATCGCAGTGACGAAAATAAAGAAAAAGAGCTCACACTCAGCGCTGAAGAATTTATCCGGCGCTTTCTCCTACATGTGCTCCCAAACGGCTTTACCAAGATCCGATATTACGGATTCCTGGCACATGCCAACAAGAAGACCTGCATTAAGTTGATTCGTACGTTGATCGGTGCAACCACCGTATACGAGAAAACGCTGGTAGAAAACGTTCAGGAGATGATGCTTCGTTTAACTGGCATTGACATCTGCTGCTGCCCGCAGTGCGATAAAGGGAAGATGGTATATTTCAGGCCAATTGAAGGGTCAGTTTATGACGATACCTCCTAACCAAGCTTGCTTTATTTATTACAGGATCATGCGGTCGTAGTTACCCCGGCAGTGGGAAAAACAGGATAACTGCGTCTTGAACAGGTGAAAATGACAACCAAATGACCAGTGAAAAACCGAAATTATACGGTATATAGAGAAATCTGTGCGAAAACAAATCAATTTTTATTGGAATAGATGGAATACGCACTTCTCAACGGTGACTGTGGATCACTTAACAGTAACCCAGAACCCCATTCAATCCCCATAGCTCCATCCTTCCGGTTGTAATCCGCTACGCACTTCAGTTCTTCAGGATTATCAATAATTGCAATAGACTTCGATGTAGGCTGGAATGTCACTGGAGTGCAACTATTGATAACCCTATTCTATTTCTATTCTATCAACCTAAACCTT
The DNA here is from genome assembly GCF_010646885.2 of Desulfopila sp. IMCC35008. Classification (GTDB taxonomy): domain Bacteria; phylum Desulfobacterota; class Desulfobulbia; order Desulfobulbales; family Desulfocapsaceae; genus Desulfopila. Next base: position 859,665 of record NZ_CP050700.1, read on the forward strand.
ACCCAATTGAGAAAGTCTGAAGATTTCCATGTAACACATTAGAGTTAAACAAAAACTCGTCGTTATAGTGTGTTACGTAAAGCTTTCCGTGAGTAGGCAAACGTACCACCATAGGATTATTACACCTGCACACCTTTCCTGCTATGCATAAAAGGCGTGCAGGTGGCTGGAACAAAATATTTCTTTAAGATGCCCTTAGTTCTGCCATGAAGACGCGGAGCTCATCAAGGAGTTCTTCAGCCACGTCCTGATTATCAGCTGCTATATTGTTGAGCTGAAACGGGTCTTTCTCTCGATCATAAAGCTCATTTCTTTCAGGAACCTCACTGGAAGCTGCAGAGGTGCAGGTCCACTGGTCTTCACCGTCAAGTGTAGCCTGTTTTTTATGCTCTTCATAGGCACGGTTTAAGAAAGCGGTATCCCTGTCCTCAACCGCATTTGCCTTGGCAACTTCTCTCAAGTGGGCGGTGGACTCTGCAAGGCCTGAGCCGTAGATACCGAAACGGGCATCCGCAATAGATTTTTCATCATCTTTCAACCAGTGGATGTATGACCACTTATCTGTGATGATCGACCAGGAAAACTTGAAGTAGCCGGCAATAGCAAAGTCCCTTACCTTCTCCACCTCACCCTTTGCTAATGGCAGCAGGCTGAATCCCTGCATGGTGGGGTGAGCACCTATACCAAGCGCATCCATAACGGTGGGTGCCACATCACATGACTGCACAAAGCTCTTCACCCTTCTGCCGGCAGGAACATCCGGGGCTCTCAGGATAAATGGGATGTGGGCAAGTTCCTCGTAAGGCCATGGCCGGCATTTTCGCATCAAACCGTGGCCATGCTCTCCGTTACCCATGGGTGAACCGTGATCGGAAACCAGCATGATAGTGGTGTTCTGATCAAGTCCCATTGCTCGTACCTGATCCAGGAGCCAGCCAAACCATTTGTCGCACATGGTCACCTTTTCCGCATAGAGCATACGAATGTGATGCAATTCTTCCTCGGTGTACAGGTCATCCACATCACCCTGGATTGGCAGAAACATATCCTTGCCCTCATAGTCAGGATCATACATGCACTTCAGGTCCGGATCATAGACAGAGGGTGCATCCCATGGCTCGTGCGGATCAAAGCTGTCAATCCAGAGCATAAAGGATTTGTTCGGGTCTGTATCTTCCAGATAGCTGACTGCCTGTTTCATTACCTGGGCCACATGCTGGTCCTCATCGGACTTCCAGTACTGACGCTCTTTTAAGTGGCACTCAACCTGATTGAGCATCGGTTGCATAACATTTTCACCCAAAATCTCATCGGCCGACTCCAGGACATGATCCTCATAGTAGTCTTCCGCCTTCAGGCTTGTCAGTTCGTCATGTGCATAGTACTGATGATCGGTTTCATGGCCGTGGATGAAGTGAACCTTGTCAAAACCACGGGAATAACCGAATTTAGGCAGCCTGAAAGGACCTGAGTCGTGGACCAAGGCGCTGTCAATCGGGTGTCCCCAACAAAGGTCTGCTATGGTAGTATCGTTAACATCGAGCTGGGACCAGCCCTTAACCGGCAGGGTATACCTTCCCGTCAGCATTGCCCGGCGGCACGGTACGGTAGGCAACCCTTCGGTGTAGGCGTTTTCAAAAACAACACCCTGGTCGGCAAATTTGTCAATATTCGGGGTTTTGATCCAGTCATTGCCATAGGCGCCAAGATAGTTGAACTGCAAGGTATCCATCATGACCACAATAACATTTTTCTGTTCTTTCATTTTTCCTTCTCCGATAAGAGACTACTATGTTGATTTATTGGTGTATTACAAATTTTATTCAAAAGTTGGGTACAGTCTTCAACACTTGGTGTTGAGCTTTTACATATCCAGAAGTTCCCTTCGATCTCAAGTGCCGGGACCCGGTTGTACATATTGGCCCTGAAAAGTGAAGGGGGTTCTGAGTTACTTGTTATTGTTCCCTTCAAACCTAAATTTCTAAGCGCTACATGCAGGTTTTTGTCGATCTGGGCAATACGTTCAGGGTAGAGATCCCAGATCACAATGTTTAGCTGCATAAGTATCTGTGAGCCTCAAGGGCGGCGATGGTTCCATCAGACATTGCCGTGGTAAGCTGCCTGTATCTTTTACTGATTATGTCTCCTGCCGCAAAAACACCGGGGATAGGGGTGTTCATATCCTCTGTTACCATGATATAACCGTACTTATCCGTTTTTATCTGTTCACTGAGGGAATCGGTTGCCGGTTTCTGGCCTATGAAAACAAACATGCCATCGGTCTTGATCTGTTCTTTTTCCCCTGATTCAACATTTTCAAGATCAACAAGGGCTGAACTCCCCTGAGGTTCAATAGCCGTAAGCTTTGTGCCGGTCATAATTGTGAACTTGCCGGTATCAAGCGCCTTCTGCTGGGTGGTCTCAGCGGCGGGGCAGTTTTCCATCGCCTCTACGATGGTGATACTCTTTACTCCGAGACCCTCAAGATAGAGACTCTCATCAAAGGCGCTGTTGCCGCCGCCCACTACCACAACGTCCTTGTCCTTGTAAAAGTTACCGTCACAAAGCGAGCAGTAGTGGATATGTTCATCCCAGTCTGTATCTACCGGCAGCATGATTGGTTTCCTGCCCATGGCAAGCACCACCGCACGAGCAAAAAAATCCCCTTCATCGGTGGAAATCTTTTTCAACTCACCTTCAAGCTCAAGTCCCTCTATCTCAACAACTTCTATGAGATTGGCACCCAGGGCGAGCATCTGATCCTTTACGCTGTCCATCAGATCCATGCCGCCTATGGATTGGTGGGAGGGAAAGTTTTCCACCGTATGGGTCCAGTTGGCCAGGCCCCCGCACACCTCCTGCTCAATAACGAGGGTGCTCAGATTGCTTCTGGCGCCGTAGATTGCCGCGGTCATACCGGCAATTCCGCCGCCGATAACAACCAGATCATATTGACTTTTCATGGCGGGACCTCACGCACTTAAGTAAAGTTCTGCAAGCTCAATAGGTTTCATAATCCCCGCCTTTCGTGCAGCAACATCACCTTTTTTATACACAAGGATCGACGGCACCCGGCTCACCTCCAGCTCTTTTACTATCACGTCGTTCTCCTCGGAGTTGATGCAGGCCATTGCAATGTCCGGGTGGCTTGCCTTGCACTTGTCCATCACCTTCAGCAGCACCTTGCAGTTAGGACATTTGCTTTTATGAAAAACAACAAGGCAGTCGTTTGCCTGCACGTGGTCCCTGTAATTATCTTCCTGTAGGGTAATGATCTGACTATCCATAATTTACTCTCTCCTGTGTCTGTTACTCGATGGATTTTGCGTACATGTCAAAGAGACGCAGGACAAAATCCACCGGTTTAGTTATGTCTTCTTTTAACCAGTATTTTGCCTCGTCAGGATTGTTGTCTGATAAGGCCTGGACGATTTTTCTATGATGATCAATACCAGCTGTCGGTTTGGGAACAAGGGATTGCCGAAAGAGAATCTGGTAGTAAGGACTGCTTAAATCCCAGAGCTGATTTATCATGGTCAGCATCATTGTAGAGCCGGCATCCTGATAGGCAAGCATGTGAAATACTCTGTTTGCATCAAAGAGCTTGACTGGATCATTTTCCTGGTCAACCTGCTCGTAATAACGTTGTGCCTCTTCCAGGTCTCTCAAGGTCTCTTTTGTACGTCTTGTGGCTGCTAGGGAAATTGCTTCACATTCGAGCAATACCCTCATGTGGAGAATCTCTTTGAATTTGGATCTGGAGAGTTGAGAGGCAAGCCAGCCACGATTTTCATGGTGCGTAACAAACCCCTTTGCCTCAAGGCGGCTTAAGGCCTCTCGAACCGGGGTAGTGCTCACCTGCATCTGCTCGGCGATTTTATTTGGTGAGAGCCTCTGACCCGGTGGCACCGAGCCGGAAATGATGTTGGCAATAAGCTTCTTGTAGACGATCTGGTTAATAGATTCCTGTTCAACGGAGTCAAAAGAAGCCGGATTGCTATCTGCATTACCACCGCTTGTGTTGCCAGGCAGTGCTATGGGGCCGAGTTTTTGGCGTAGGTCAGATAAGCCTTTATATTTTTCAAGGTCTGTTTTTTGAAGCCAGGTGCGTATCAGCCGGGATACGCTTGTTGTGGTAAGCTGCTTGTCGCCCTTTCTCGATTTGAACAGGAAGTCTTCCTGATCAAGGTCGCCATGCATCAGGAGCTGATTGAAACTGTTCTTTATGGCCGGGGTGATAGTCGGTCCTTCACCTTTCTCTGTTAAAGAAAGACTTTTATTTTCCTCACAGGAGAAAAGATCTTTCACCCGGATTTCCAGAATCGCTTTTGTTGTGCAGTTTTTCTGTAGCAACAATTCAAGAAGAAGAAGATCACGGGGTCTGCTGGTAAGGAAAGAGCGGAGCTGCTCCAGGTCTTTTCTGTGCTCCTCGGTGATGATATTCTGTGCTGTGTCCAATCTTGTTCTCCTTTTCTATAGGTCTGTTTTGACAATACTTAACGTGACATTGAATGTCAACTGATTAACTCGTGAAAATCATGTCGAACCGGCATGTGGCGCACAATATCTTGAATATATTAATAAATAAAAAAATGACAAGACAGTATTGACAGTGCATAATATATCATGTAGCCTAAAGTTGTCATTCAGGCAGGAGTTCATTCGAAAAGGAGACCTTATGCAGAATTTCTTCAACAGAAACAGGATCACTGCACTCGTATTTATGCTGATTGGTTTTGTTTTTCTTTATTCAGCGCTGACTTTTGAGCCTGGATTTCAGGATGACTCACTTGTGATGACGCCTATGGCGTATCCCACCTGGTTGATTTACGGTTGGTTGCTTGTGTCGCTTGTCTACTTTATCACAGGAAAGGAGTCTCTCACCCTGATTGATATTTCAAAATCAAGACAAGCACTCTCTGTGGTAGCCCTATTGATCGGCACCTATTTCTTCCTCTTTCCTGTGCTCGGCCTACCACTTTCCAGCTTTCTTTTTCTCATGGCATTTTTCATCTATGAAGGCATGCGGAATTTCAAGGTCATCGTTCCAATTGCCCTGCTGATATCGTTTCTGTTCTGGTTTGTATTTGAGAAGTTGCTGAATATTTCCATGCCGAGAGGCATCCTGGATCTTTTAGGATAAGGGGAAGAGTATGTTGAGTGATATAGTTGCATCGCTATCTATGAGTTTTACCCCGGAGGTTGTCTTTGTCCTCTTTGTCGGGGTTGTGTTCGGATGTATTATCGGGGCAATGCCTGGCCTTGGCACTTGTGTAGCCATTGTTGTGTGCCTTCCTTTCACCCTCCAGCTTGAGCCAATATCAGCCATTGCATTGCTCATGGGTGTTTACGGCTCATCAATATATGGCGGTTCGATTTCCGCAGTGCTGATAAATACGCCGGGAACCCCTCAGTCCGCCGCTACCGGTATGGACGGTTACCCCATGGCAAGAAAGGGGCAGGCAGCCCAGGCACTGGGTTGGGTGACATCAGCCTCCATTGTGGGCGGACTGCTCTCCTGTCTGGCACTTATGCTGGCTGCACCACAGCTCGCGGCCCTCTCCCTTAAATACGGTGGTCCCCTTGAAATCACCGGCCTGATCTGTATGGGGCTTGCCTGTATCAGCTCTTTATCTGAGGGGAACCAGGTAAAGGGAATCCTGATGGGAATTGGTGGACTTCTTTTGGCCACAATCGGTAATGATCCGGTGAGCGGTGAGATGAGATTTCTTTTCGGCAGTGAAAATCTTGCCGGAGGAATTGCCCTTATGCCGGTTGTTGTCGGAATATTCCCCTTAGCAGAGGTGTTCGTACGCATCCACGAACTTCGCGCTGAAAAAATCAAGACTCCTGTAAGCTGTAAAAAGATTATTTTTCCAAAGCTTAAAGAGTGGAAAACCAGGACTGCAAATCTGTTCAGGTCTTCGGCCATCGGTATCGGTCTTGGCATCCTTCCCGGTGTAGGTGCAACAGCGTCAACCTTTGTCAGCTATACAACCGCTAAAAAACTCTCCCCCCGGGGTGACAATTTCGGTAAAGGCGAGCCGGACGGGCTGATAGCAGCTGAAGCATCCAACAACGCCATTACAGGTGGTGCACTTATACCGACTCTAGCCCTAGGTATACCCGGAGAACCCGCTACGGCCCTGATGCTTGCCTCTATGACATTACACGGCATTGTACCGGGTGTTAGACTCATGGTAGATAATCCAAAAGTGGTCTACTCCTGCTTTATACTACTCATTATTGCCAATCTACTCATAATTCCGGCCTCGCTCATTGTGATCAGAGCCTTTGGTAAGATCATTAATTTTCCACCTCCGGTACTGCTCGGCCTGATAGTCGTCTGTTCCCTGGTGGGTGTTTATATTCCAAGCGGCGTATTTTTTGATGTTCCTGTGGCTCTTGCTATCGGTCTGCTGGCCTTTGCTATGCGCCTCTATGAGTTTCCTATTACTCCCTTACTTATAGGTTATGTTCTTGGTCCCCAGCTAGAATTCAACATGAGCCAGGCGGCAATTTACAAGGGGGATATGTCATTACCTGCTTACTTAGGCTCTTCACCACTGGCCATCGTACTCTTTACAGTCGCTGCACTGTTCCTGCTCATGCCGATCTTGAAGTCAACTTTACTTGCTGCCAGAAAATCGAGCAGCTGATAATTCAACCGTACAGGAGATGAAAAATGAAAAAACTTATTTTAACCACACTGGTACTGCTATTTGCCGCCAGCAGTTCTCTCGCTGCTGACTTTCCAAGCAGAACCCTGACCTTTGTAATTCCTTTTGGTGCTGGTGGTGAGACCGATATCGTAGCCAGGGTACTTGCCAAAGAGATGGAAAAAGAGCTGGGCGTAACCGTTGCACCAAAGAACATAGTTGGGGCCTCGGGGATGAATGGTGTTAAAGCTGTAGTGTCCGCCAAACCGGACGGGTATACTCTTGGAGTAATCCCCAGTGCACCGCTGGTAATGCACCCGCATATGAGAAAACTGCCTTACAATCCGATGGAAGACCTGAAGTTTGTCGGAAGGGCAAGCTATGACCCTTACCTGGTGCTGGTACGCAAAGATGCTAAGTGGAATACTCTGGACGAGATGGTTTCCGATATGAAAGAGAACCCGGGTAAATTCCACTGGGCCTCCGCCGGTGCAGGAAGTGTTCCGTATTTCGCCGGTAAGGATCTCTTTAAAAGCTTTGAGCTGGATGTAAAACACGTTCCTTTTAAGGGCGACGCAGGGGCTCTCCAGGCCATAGCAGCAGACAGGGTTGCAGTTTACACCACCACCGCCGGAGTATTGGCTAAGCATGATGTTAAGGCGTTGGCGATTCTTGCTCCGGAAGCATCTTCAAAGTTTCCTGAAATTACTCCTGTAACAAAATCCGGAAAAGAGGTGTTCTACAGCCAGTTTGTAACTCTCGTAGCTCCAAGTGATCTGCCGGAAGACATTATGGCAACACTGTCCGAAGCTCTTGCAAAGGTAACCTCCTCAGAAGGTTTTGTAGGTGACATGGAGAAGCTCGGAATGACTCCTGCCTACCTGGATACCGTAGCAACAAATGAGTTCATCGCCGGTGAATTTGAAAGAAATGCTAAAAACATCCAGGCATTGATGGAAAAGAAATAGGCTCTCGTCAATTCTGCAAGGGAGTATGTTGTAAAGCAATGACTTTACAACTACTCCCTATTTTGTTTTCTAGGGAATTTATTAAGGTCTGCGGATTTATCCCTGACAAACAGGGTTCATTTGCTTTTATCATAACCTAATGATCAAACAGTATTTAAGGTAACTTCTGATGAGTAACATTGAGAAACAGCTCCAGCATATCGAACAATGGAGTCCTCCCGAGGATTGGATGAATATTTCAGTCTTTGATGCCCACACTGGCGGAGAACCCCTCAGGATAGTCTTGAGTGGCTTGCCTGAAATCATGGGTAAGACAGTGCTTGAGCGAAGGCAGTATATGAAGGACAATTACGATCATCTCAGAACTGCCCTGATGTTTGAGCCAAGGGGGCACGCTGATCAATACGGAGCCGTCATAATGCCTCCCTGTACCGAAGGGACGGATTTTTCTGTACTGTTTATTCATAATGAAGGTTACAGCACCATGTGCGGCCACGCTATTATAGCGATGACCACCGTGATGCTTGAGACCGGCGCTGTTGAAATGCAGTACCCGGAAACCGTATTAAAAATTGAGGTGCCCTCCGGCATAATTACCTCTTACGCAGAGTGCAGGGACGGCAAGGTGATCAATGTCAGGTTTCACAACGTCCCGTCATTTGCCTCTATGCTCGACCAGAAAGTCAAGGTTCCCGGCTTAGGAGAGATTAGTTTTGACTTAGGCTTTGGTGGAGCATTTTACGCCTATGTTGATGCGGAATCCTGCGGTGTGAAAATGATTCCGGACGATTACAGAAACCTTATCGAGGTGGGCGGTGCGGTCAAAAAGGCGGTGATGGACAACTTTCCTGTCGTCCACCCCTATGAGAATGATCTCTCCTTTCTCTACGGTACCATCTTCACCGGTCCGGCTATCACCCCTGGTATCGATAGCAGAAACGTTTGTATTTTTGCTGAAGGTGAGGTGGACAGATCATCCACAGGCTCCGGTGTTGCCGGTAGAGTGGCTATCCACCATGCCAAGGGTGACATAAGAGTCGGTCAGAAAATGACCATTGAATCGATTCTTGGCTCTGTCTTAACTGGCAGTGTTGTAGAGGAAACGACCTTTGGTTCCCACAATGCAGTTATCCCGCAGGTTGAAGGCAGAGCCTGGATGAATGGCAAGGCCCAGTTTTTTATTGACCCGGATGACCCGTTAAAAAATGGCTTTATACTTCGTTAGGGGAAATTATGAATGAAAACAGGATAAAGGCTCTTTCGGGTAAGGACCTGAGAAATATACTGAAGATGGAAGACTGTATTGACAGCATGGGTAATGCCTTTGCCGCACTTTACCGCAGAGAAGTTGATGTCCCGCTCAGAACTGCCATCGATATGGAACCAGACAACGGCGGCGCTCTTTTTATGCCGGTATACTCTTCATCCATATCCAGGGTCGGGGTAAAGACTGTAATTATCAATAGAGATAATCCTGCGAGAGGGTTGCCGTTTATTCATGCCATGGTCCAGATCTTTGACTCCTCTACAGGAGCACCTGTAGCCTTGATGGATGGAGAAGTTATAACAGCCATGCGAACAGGAGCCGTTTCCGGTCTTGCAACGAAGCTATTGGCCAAAGACAATGCGAAGATTGCTGCGATAATCGGGACAGGCGCTCAGGGCGAAACCCAATTGGAAGGGGTATGCTGTGTCAGGGATATAACTACTGCCTATGTGTTTGATTTAGATATTGCAAGAGCAGAGGATTTTGCAGCCAGGATGTCCAAGCACCTTGGAATAAAAGTAGTTGTTGCACAATCCTCGGAGCAACTGACAGAGGCCGATATAATTTGCACCTCCACATCTTCCACAAAACCTGTTTTTGATGACGTGTACATTAAACGAGGAACACATATAAACGGTGTTGGTTCGTATCGTCCTGATATGGCAGAAATACCAGCCCAGACACTACAGAGGGCAAAAGTTGTTGTTGATCAGAGACAAGGGTGTCTTGCTGAAGCCGGCGACCTTGTACAGCCTATCAAAGAGGGTATTTTTTCAGATGAAATTATTCACGGTGATTTGGGTGAAGTTGTAACCGGCAATATTGTCGCTAGAGAAGATGATGAGGAAGTCACTGTTTTTAAATCTGTTGGTATAGCAGTGCAGGACTTAGTCACTGCGGATCTTGCACTTAAATTAGCTGAAAGTATGGGGGGCGGGCAAGAAATTATTCTTTAGTAATAGAGAATATTTCTTATTGCCACAGTTTGTCTTAACACTGAGCTATTTATAATTGCAAACACACTAGAAAAGCCAGACTGGTTACAAAATGGCCTTGTTCGAACAGTGGATTTATTAAGTTGAAATCGGCCCTGGTATTCAATCTCCTGGTAATGTTAAATAGAATACCAGGGCCGATTCAGCATTTAAGATCGCCAAATGTATAAGTCTTAAAATTTTTCAGGTACAAGCAAAACCTGACCTTCATTGGAAGAAGGGTTTAGTTCAAGGGAATAGGAGATCTTTTGACAGTAGTAGCCGAAAGATTAATGTTGTTAAATTAGCAGTAAATAGGGGTCTCACTTCTCAACTTGTTCAAGTCACCGTTGCAACTTCTACGGATCTAGGTTAGTCGGCCCGAGAGAAGGGCTTTGCTCCCTCTAAAACTCTTTTTCAAGTAGTTGACTTGGCATTTGTAGACAATGCATAAATCGATGGAAAAATAATGTTTTTAGATAAGGAGATTCTGCAATTGATCACGAGATTTAACATTGCCAGGACAAAGGTAGTCAACCCTTTCACTAAACAGGACAAAAGACTATTCCTGTCAAGATGAGGGCACGCATTTCTACCAAGTGGAGTTCGCCGAGGGTGAAACGACTCTGAAGGAGAACAGGAAAATTCCTTACTCTCCAATGACCTAATCTCCATTGAAAAACGTTCTATCTCTTTAAGCACCCCGCAGTTCATTTTGCGAGGAGCGATCCAAACATTAACAATGTAGGCGCCTCGCCCACCAGTATAAATAGAAAAGGGTTTCAGCACATTCGCTGAAACCCTTTTTATTGCAAGAATCTTGAATTTTTTTATAGAAACCAAGAAACCAGAGTACGATTAATGGTGGTGTGCTAGGCCTCAGTCTCTATGGTACCAGTTTCTCCCGGGGGATTGGTGTCCGGTTGTTGCTCGCTGGTACCGTAAAGCTCTTCATAGACTGCCAGGAATTTTTCATAGGCGGCACCATTGCCTGCCGGTTGGCTTGGTAATGGGGGGGCTGATATCGAGGCGACCTGATTTTGTATCGTTTCCATTGAGCTATCCAGGACTCCACTATACCACTCTTTCAGGGCATCCAAATCAGCGGTGATAATTGTCAGATCCTGCTCCAGATCTGCAGCTGCCTGGGGTGGCTGTGTTGTGCCGCCTTCTGCAAGTTCATCCGTGGTTACATTCCCCTCATCCTCATTGCCGGGCATGGTTTGAACAGGGTCTGCGATATCGTTTCCTGGTTGTGAATCGACAGGTTCAAGCTTATCTAGGAGGGCCTGAAATGCTGAGCTGTAGATATCCCTGAAGGTCTCGATGGTTAGCTGTCCGCTTTCAGAGCTTTCTTTACCTGATGTCACGGCCTCTTCAAATGCTTTCATGGCACCTTCCACGTCCAGAGGTGCTTCAGTCTCTGTGCTGGATTCCACATCCTCAGGGTTGTTGAGGGGGGGATACAATGAGGCAAGTTTATCTCTTACCGCAGTGGTAAGTTGTTTACCTTCTCCTTCCAGTATCTCTGAGGTTTCCTGGGAAGCAGCCTGTTGAAATCGTTCAGCGTGGACTATCGATAGACGCAGTTGAGCAACACCTTTATAGTGTCCTTCCTGAAGATGCCGGATAACACCTTTTGCCTCACCGATGTTTAGCCGGTCAGTGGAAGTCGCCTGGGTGGAGGCTTTATCCTCGATGCTATCTGAGGGTTTGGCTGTATTTGTTTGCTCAGCCTGAGCCTGTTGTTGTCGCTTGATTTGGCCGTAGGCATGCGCACTGTGACTTTGATTACTTTCTATCTTCATAGCAGTCTACTCCTCCTTGAGTTCATTGCCGGTAGCGGTGTTTCAACTCCTTTATCGGCAGTCTCAGCTTTTGTCTTTAGATGAAATCACGTATACCGCACTAAAAAGTTATTGTTGTAGCGTGTTTTTTGAGTGTAAGAAGATTGCACGCTGGCCTTCCATTTATGGATTTCAAGGACCTGTTCACCAATCAGCTTTCGTTTCACTGCATACGTTACACTTCAGCAGAAGAGCGAGCGAAATGTCTTAACCTAGCTCTTTTTTGAGGTGATTGACTTGAAACGATGAAGTTTACCTTTTCACCTTTTTGCTTTTGCATTTCGGACAGGAAAATTATGGTCGCCCTGTGATATATGAAATCACAAAATACTTATAGCTAACCACATGTGAGTCTCCTCCCGCAAAGCGGGAGGACTCAAGTTAAGCCCACCAAAAGGGGGCGTTTACAGCAGGAAAGCCCCACTGGGCTCTTAGTTCTGACTCAAACAATGATTGTTGATGATTCTCATGCTCAAGGATATATTTACGTATGGTCGCTTCATCTAAACAACTGTACTTACGCAGTAGCCACGTGACCAAAAATGTAAACCGGTTACTCTTCGGTTACCAATACTACGGTGAATCCGCACGGCGCTTTTGCCTTTCAAAAAACCGATCTCAAAAGCTATGCTGAATTTCGGTGGAACACGCAAGCACATGTGCACATGGTATTGCATCAAATGCCCTTCAAGCAACTCCATTCCTCGTTGTCGACATAGATCTCGTAGAATTTCGCCAGCCAGTTTTTTTACTTGGCCGTACAACACTCTTTTGTGAGACTTCGGAACGACCACTATATGGTATTTGCAATCCCACCTTACGTGTGATGAACTTTCCCATTCATGCATAGGTTCTTCCTCCTTACTTAGCCTCGCAGGGCTTTCCTGGAGGGAGAACCTATTTTATTTTACGCCGGACCGGTAGAACCTATCCGGGTCCACCACTAGAAGTGGTGGGTTTATGAACAACTAAGGGCAGTTTGCGAGATTGCTAACCGGGTCTCTATTATTGTAATCTTTACGTATCAACCAGTTTCAAGTTGAAGATTAGTAATGCCAATGAGAAGGCTTGAGGTAATTGGCCATGTTTACGTTGTTCCTGTATTCCTCCAGAATCCTCTTACAACCAGCAAGCTCTTTTTACCGGACAGGCGCACCGCCACCTGCACAGGAAGAACTGTAAAATTTATAGTTTTCTTAAATACTTGACATTGCCAGTGCTAGCCTCAAGCATTGCAATAACGCTTGTCCCTGAAGAGAATCTATCAACCTTATTGTCTCTATCAAATAAAATGATTAATTTTGCTGATGGAGATCTAATTATCATGCTGTGGATAGTATCCGCTTTCCTGTTATCATGAAAATTAGCATGATTAGCAGTTAAGGAAAGCCTATCATAGGCAAAATTAAGAAATCAAATGATAGCCGCTTCTGGTGATTACCAGAAACCGGATAATAACTTGTTAGGCCCAAATATAGTAGCTGATGGAAAAGGCACGAAACAGAACCTTCGGCAAAATGATGAAACAGCTGCAACGGCCATACTCGCTCTGCCTCTATGATGGTCTCGGCTGCGAGAATGATGCAATTAGGGCTCACTCAGTGCAGAACGCTGGTACGCTAGAATCCCTTTGCAAAGACGGGCATGTAGTCATGCCCCAGTTAGTGCTTACACGCCATGAACCTCCGAGGTTCGAGTTTCAGCTGGTGGGGCGAAACAACGCAACAACGTTCACCGGACTCTGCGCTGATCATGATGCAGATCTATTTCGTCCGCTTGATACCAATGGAATCGATCTAGGCAGCGATGAGCATTTGTTTCTTCTCTCATACAGAGCCGTGTTAAAGGAGGCACATACGACAAGAAAATCCGCGATCGATACTCAACTTACTTATCAGCGTGGTATCGAGGAAGGGCTACACCCAAAAGATGTACCTTGCGCACCAGGGGAACAGGCAATGGAACAGATGATTTCAGCTTGGCTAATTGAACTCTGCCGCGCGCGATACGAACATGCATCTATCAACTGTACTCACAAGGATATTAAACATAGAGTCATTGAATTGGACGCGCCCCCCTGTCTGGCTGTGAATTCTATGTTCTCCACTGAGGTTATATCAGAAGAAACCGGTCAGCCCAAGTTTTGTCACACTGAATGTTTTTCCGCTAGGGGAATGCACGGTTGCCGTTTTTCTTATTACGCAAGCGAGCGAAATTGCGCTATTCAAGCGTTCGACCATATTTTCAACGCTACCGGGCATTATCAAAATTACTTAATTTCCAAACTGATCCTAAAGAAATGTGAAAATTTCGTTCTTGCACCAGACCTGTTCAAAAATTTCGGAAGCAAACAGGTTGAATTGGTAACGAATTATTTTGAAAGAAATATTTGTGGCCAAGTGTATGACAATGACGCACCTGAAATCTATCTGTTTGAGCCAGTAGCATGAGGAAAACTAGACCTAACAAGCCATAAGCGCTGACCGAAAAACATCGGCGGTATAGCCAAATTATGCGGTACGCACTAAGTTCTACGATAATCCGGCATTAATCTTACATATTTATGCGGCAGGTTATCGCGACGCTCGATCTCAAGCAACGTAACTCAAAACAGGAGATTAAAAATGAAATGGAAAACAGATGATGGAGGATGGAACCCCTACCTCGCCGGAGGCCTTTTAGGTCTTTTGGCAATCGCTTCAGTTTTTGCAACCACCGAATTACTCGGGAAAAGCAGTTACCTGGGAGCGTCTACTACGTTCGTTCGGGCTGCAGGTATTTTGGAGCGAACAGTTGCAACAGATCATGTGCTGTCAAACGAATATTACACGAAAACAAAGGTCCATGTTGATTGGCAGTTCATGCTGGTTTTAGGGATTGTCCTTGGAGCCTTTATTTCATCCAAAATGGATAAGAGCTTCCGGTTGGAGAGTGTCCCTTCTACCTGGAAGAAACGATTTGGCCCATCGATTGGAAAACGAGCAGTCGGGGCAATTGTGGGTGGGATTATTGCCATGATAGGCGCTCGTCTGGCCTCTGGCTGTCCAAGTGGGCATGGTCTTAGTGGCATGATGCAATTGTCGGTAAGTTCTTTTGTGGCTTTGGCGATGTTTTTCGGTGTAGGTGTTTTGGTTGCTCGAATAGTTTATAGAAGGAGGGTGTCATGAATAATGGTCAATGGCTGGGCCTAGTCACAGGCGTATTATTTGGATTTTTACTCCAGAAAGGTCGTGTTCTTCGCTTCGATAAGCAAGTTGGAGCAATGTTGTTGACGGACATGACAATATTAAAATTCATGCTTTCGGCAATTCTGGTGGGAATGGCAGGGATACTCATGCTCTCGAACTTTGAGATCATTACCTTGAGCCACAAGTCAATGAATATTGGTGGCGTGTTGATTGGAGGCGCTTTGTTCGGTTCAGGATGGGCAATAATGGGCTTCTGCCCTGGCACATCCCTGGGCGCGTTAGGAGAAGGCCGCTGGCATGCTGTGTTTGCCATAATAGGTATGGTGGCAGGGGCAGCACTCTATGCAGAACTGTATCCCTTCTTTAAATCGACAGTACTTGCGTGGAAAGACTTCGGCAAGATCGGATTACAGGAAGCCCTGAGTGTATCATTATGGGTCATAATTCCAAGCTTTTGGGCGGGAACGATTTCTTTGTTCTTTTGGTTTGAGAGGAGGGGGCTCTAACTTGAAAATATGATCAAACAAAGGCATACACCAGACGGCTTTTAGCCGCCGGTGATGCCAGCCGTTAGCTAATTAATCAATTAATGAGGAGACTAATATGAAATCTAAAACATCTTTTTTTGTCTCATTAATTTTGCTTGGATTGCCCATTATTACTTCCGGGGCTGACATTAAACAATCTCACGATATCAATTATCCTAATGGATGGCAAAAATGGGCTTCAATAGCAGTTTCTCACCGAACTGATAACAATACAATTCGCATAATATTAGGTAATGATGTTGCAGTAGAAGCTGCACGTGTTGGTAGAGTTAATCCTTGGCCTGATGGAGCTATTTTAGGAAAAGTAGTTTGGAAGGATATTCAACTAGATAATTGGGAAGAAGCAATTGTTCCAGGACAATTTGTTCATGCTGAATTTATGCTGAAAGACTCTAAGAAATATTCAAAAACATATGGTTGGGGTTGGGCGCGTTGGGTCGGACAAGATCAAAAACCTTTCAATAAAGGCGCACAGGTTTGCATTTCATGCCATACACCTGTTAAGGATCGAGATTGGGTATTCACCGACCCCGCTCAATTTCCAAATATTAAATAGTTAACAAGGCCGCTCCACAAAGGACCGCCTGAGGTCGCGGGTTTAAAAGCTTTAGTGGAATCAAAGAAAGAACTATAAAAATACATAGTTCATTGGGCTAAAATCAGGCGGTCTGTGAGCTTAACGTTTGATTTTAATAACAATTGGTACAAAGTTTTTGAAACAACTATCCCTACTAAGGAGGATACTATGAAAAAAATTGTTATTATCTTCTTGTTTTTGACAGTTTTTGGCACGGCTGCATGGTCCCAGATGGGGGGAGGCATGATGGGCAGATCAACTCAGCAATTATATCCACAATCATACTCGCAGGAAGAAAAAAATGACAAACTCGATGAACTGTTACGCATAAGCCGTGGTGGACAACTTTATGACGATTGGTGGAAAACCACGATTGATACGGAGAAACCCAAAAAAGATTACCATCTTTGGAAGGAGCAAAACACTAACAAAAGGAATGGATATGATACTTATCGGTGCAAGGAGTGTCATGGTTGGGACTATCGTGGCAAGAACGGCGCCTATGGCAAGGGGTCTCACTACACCGGATTCAAAGGAGTGTATGAGGCAGCCAAGAAAATGTCCATAGAGGAACTTGAGAACGTAAACAAGAGAGGCGATCAAAACAATCACGATTTCACGCAATATATTGGTAAAGAAGAAATCGCCGATCTTGCACTTTTTATCAAAAAAGGACTTATTGACACAACCAAATTTGTGGATGATGAAGGTGTGCCCATAGGAGGTAATCCAAGAACGGGCAGCTATATTTTTAGTAGAAACTGTACTCAAATGTGCCACGGTTCGGTAGGTATAGGAATAAATTTTGGAGACGCTGAAAAGCCCGAGTTTGTGGGCACCATAGCTTACAACAACCCCTGGGAATTCATCCACAAGGTTAGAAATGGTCAACCCGGCACAAGGATGCCCTCAGCAATAATCAATGATTGGAGCGAAAAAGATATTCTTGACCTTTTGAGCTTTGCACGCACTTTACCCAAGGATACATCAGAAATTGGCTGGTGGGGACGTTTTGGAAGGGGTATGGGGCACCGCGGGATGATGCATGGAGATTACCGCCCCGGTAGTGGGAGAGGTTTCGGTCCAAGCTTGGAATGATATAGAGAAAATTTGCAAGTTCATCCCTGAAGGGAAGCCACCGAATCTCGAAGCTAATAGGGATTAATCTTTCGGTGGGTTTGTGAAATTTGGATTCCTGCATGCTTATCGGAATGTCTGATTGTGCGTGAAATCCAACGAATAAGGATAAATTGTGAGAGCGCAGCGATCCAAGATCTTATCCGTGGTTGAACAAGCCCGGAGTAGTAATAAGGAAATATCTTTTCAGAGGATTTTGCCGGAAGTGCAATCGAATGGTATGAACGTTTCTCAGGACGCACGTGTCACTTTGTCTGTACAGGCATAAAAAATCGGTTATTTCCTATAACCAACTCTCCTCCCTCTAAAATGCATGTTGAGGCGGCGCCAGATAGAACAATTATTCCGGCAGTTAAAATTACAACCGAACACTTCCAGATTGTCAGAAAATGTAAATCTAGAGCTTCTTCCTGATAGCATACGAGAAGCCTTTTCAATCCAACTTAAGAGACTTGAGCTGGCAAGGTTAACTGTTTAAGAAAATTAGAATATTTACCTTTTTCCTGTTTCTCTTCGACTGGCCACATCAACGATTTATGGTTCTATGTTGTTAGGCAGAATGAAATATATTGCAGCATGATGCCCCAATTCGAGTCCACACTTGTGCAGATTCGGATATATTTGATTCTACTCTCTTGTCTATTACCTAGGGGGGAGGGAATATGACAGACCATGTTTTCGTATTGGGTAAGTGCTAAGCATGGCTGATAGTGCAGTAGTAGTAGTCATTTCACGTTATATCTATCAGGTTCGTCAAAGAATGAGACATCAGCATAACCCGCATATATTATTCCTGAGTGCTCAACTCCTTTTGGAATGTAGTATCTATCGCCTTTTATGAAAGCTTGATGTTTCCCGCCGATAGTCTATTCAATTTTCCCTTCCAGAACAACATGGGCCCAAAAGCTAATCTTTCGGTAAATGCTGTGTTCCTTAAATCATATGATTTTCGAGGAGTTATTCTGGCTACAGGTATAGTGAAGAAAAAAAGGGAGGCATACCTTATAGAAAAAGGTTTCAAACCTTACAATCGACTTATACTTTTAATAGAGTTGGCATAGAACCATAAGAAAAAGCGCTTAGTCACAAAGTGGCTAAGCGCTTGATATATTTGGTACACCCGAAGGGATTCGAACCCCTGACACCCAGGTTCGAAGCCTGGTGCTCTATCCAGCTGAGCTACGGGTGCATTTGGTTGTAGTCTTTACTGCTGTTGTTTCCACAGTAAACTACTGTTGCGGGTTGTATACCACACGTCAGCGTATGGGTCAACTTTCATGTGGTACCTCTGTGGAAAGGTGTTCACATCCTGTTATTCAGGATCTGCAATTCGGATCGAGCCGATCTTTTCGCTGATGCCTTTTTTGAGTGCTTGGCGGTTGTACGCGGTGATCACGTTACGTCTTTTCAGCATACCTATTACCCACCTGTTTTCAAGGGTCTCGACAACCGGTATTTCCTCGATACCCTTAATGTCAAAAAGTTGCATGGCCGTGTAGAGGGTATCATCAGGGGTGAGGGTGATGACGTTTCTATTGCATATCTTGCCGACAAGTTCGGAGGTACGTTCGCTGGTATCCCGATGCAATAGGTTTTTTACATCGAGCATTGAGATAATTCCGGTCATTTTGCCGCTGTCGTCAACAACAGGGAAATAGAATCCGCTGGTAGTTTGGCTGAATATTTCCAGCAGTTGATTGATATTAGCTCGTTCACTTATAAAATCCACATCCTCACTGATGGCAGATCCCACCTTCAGCGACTTCATGATGGCAACTTCCCGGCCTTCGTGGATATTTATCCCTTCACGGCTGAAATCAACCGTGTCGATCGAGTCCTCATTGAATTTCTTTGCGACGACAGTCCCAATAATAGAGGCAAGCATAACCGGTACTATGATTTTGTAATTTCCGGTCATCTCAAAAAGAAGAAAAATAGCTGTCAGTGGCGCATGGGTAGAGGCTGCCAGGAATGCGCCGATGCCTACGCTGGCATACGCTCCGGAGTCAGCGGTCATGGTTGGCAGCAGGCGATGGGCAATGGAACCGAAGGCTCCCCCTATCATGGATCCGATAAAAAGGGCAGGGGCAAAGACTCCGCCAGCTCCCCCTGAGCCCAGGGTAATGGCGGTGGCAAGAATCTTCATGAAGATGAGTGCCACCATTATTTTCGTTATTCCGTCTCCGTACAGCACGTGTTCCATAAATTCATAACCATCTCCCATAATTTGCGGAAAGGCCATGCCAATAATTCCAATCATCAGGGCTCCGGTTATCGGTTTGAGTTGCGGATGAATGGGGAGGGTTTGGTATTTGTCTCGTATGTAATAGAATATTTTGATATGGAGGACCGCTATCATCCCGACAAATACCGCCATTAAACTGTAGAGAGGTAACTCCACGTAATAATTGACAACATTGTATTGGGGGATGAAGAATATAGAAAGTTCACCGTGATACGCGCGGGTAACCACTGTAGATATAGCCGAAGCGGTTACCAGAGCAGCGAATGACGATATCTCGTAGGTGCCGAGCAATACTATCTCGGCCGCAAAAAAGATGCCTGCAATAGGCGCATTAAACATACCGGCGATGCCGCCTGCACAGCCAGCAGCAATATAGAGTTTCATCCTGTTGCCCGAAACCCTGAAAAATTGACCGGTCAGGGAACCGATTGCACCACCTATCTGGGCGATCGGACCTTCAACGCCTGCAGAGTTGCCTGTTCCTATTGTCAGGGCCGTGGAGACAATTTTAAGAAAAATGGTTCGCCCCTTTATATAACCACTCTCAAGATTGACAGTTTTCAGGAATTTCGTGAAACCGTAGCCGTTTACCTCACCAGGAAACAGCAAAGACAGGGGAATAAGCAGCACCATGCCGGTAATGGGGATAAGTGGTAGTAGCAGCAGTTGCCAACCGCCGGAGTCAATTTGCAGCAGTTCCCTGCCACCTACCAGGAAAAACTCGTGGCACAGCACCACCACTTTACGGAATATGATGCTGAGGATACCGGAGACCACCCCGATAAAGGTGGCAACAGCAATAAGACGGGTATTCTCCCCGGGGAGTAGTTTACGTAGTGGTAGTTTCATTGTTTCTCCGGAATTCTGCAGCCGATTTGTGCCGCCTGGCTGATAAAAAAATCGTCTGTCATACCGGCGATAAAGTCCCTGACCATTTCTGCGGCAGAAAGGGCGCCGTTGTATTCATGTCCTACATCTCGCATTAAGTCGACCTGTAAGGAGCAATCGTCACCTTGTGCTGACAAGTGTTCAATATAATACCGGAACATATTCCGGTAACAGGCTCGTATTAAATCGTAGTTCTTTTTAGTTTCTGGCGCGAAATAGATTCGTTCGTAATTGAACTGCTTGAGATCTCGCAAGGTTTCAGAGGCTTCCTGGCTGAAGCCTATTGTACACGCAGCGGTGGATTGGCCCCCTGGATCAGTGACACGGCTGTTGGTCAGGAGGTCGGTGACCAGAGTATAGACAATGGTACCGTTGGTGTCGCCAAAAAGTTTCTTGCAGTTTTTTGGAATATCATCACGTTTTATTAATCCCAGGACGATGGCATCCTCAATGTCCCTGCCGATATAGGCAATGGTATCCGCAAGTCGTACCACGCATCCCTCAAGAGTTGACGGGACTATTTTAGCAGTCGGGTCCGTCTGTTTCTGTCTCATTTTAGCATCGAAAACACTAAATGACAGGTCGCTTTCCGGGTTCAGGGAGCGGGAGTGGACTTCCCCGTCGTGGCAGAGTATACCGTCGAGGGTCTGGACAGTAAGGTTCCAGCCTCGCCCCTTTCGTTCAAGTTTATCGAGAAAGCGGACCGACTGCAGGTTGTGCTGAAAAGAAGGAAGCCCATGTTCTAGGCAGATTTCTGATAAAAAGGTTTCTCCGTCATGACCGAACGGAGGGTGGCCGATGTCGTGTCCAAGGGCGATGGCCTCGATCAGGTCTTCATTCAGATGGAGAAATCTACCTATGGTCCTGGCAATTCGGGAAACGAGTTGGACGTGCAGAACCCGGTGGGTAATATGGTCGTTTTCCACCAGACAGAAGACCTGGGTTTTGTCGATGTAACGGGTGTAGGCCCGTGAATGGAGTATGCGATCTGCATCCAGGGCGAATTGTTGCCGATACCCTGGCCGTATTTCTTGTTTTCGTCTGATAGCCTGTTCACTTGTGACGGCCAGTGGGGAAAGCCTGTCACGCTCGTTCCGGTTCAGTTCGTGCAGTCGTGAAAAGAGATCGTTTTCCGAAGTCGTGGACTTCATTGCCTGTTCCTGGGAATTGTACAATTATATGATATCTCAACTATTTCCCGTAGAAAAGACATCTGCAGGATCATCAGCACGGACCTGGTGATCGAAAAAGATGATTGCTTACAAAAAAAAAACACCTACTATACACTCTATAAGAAAAAATGCACGATGACCGTGCATAAACTACAAGTAGTTCCCATTCTACAACTGCACTTTGGGCCAATATCTTCGTTTTGCTTAAAATTTTATCCACGGGATATCAGTTAGATGGCTGGGGTGAAATTTTTCACATGCCTCGATCTGGACCAGATCAGTGTAGACTTTGAAATACCTGGTTTTAGGGTGGAAACTAAGTAACTGCAAAATAGTCCAAGGTGAAGAGATGAAAGTTACAATCGAATACTGCCAAAAGTGAAACTATAAACCCCGCGCTTCCGGTCTGGAAGCCGAACTTGTCCGTGAATTCGGTGCTGATGTGGAACTCATCGGCTCCTCAGGCGGTGTCTATGAAATCGTGGTGGACGGCAAAAATGTCTTTTCCAAAAAGGCATTGAACCGGTTTCCCGAGGAAGGTGAGATTGTCGACTTGATTCGAGGCTAATACCAAAACAGCCGTTAGCAGCTGTCCGAATCGTTTTGTTCCAGGCAACCTGAGATACAGTTTTCACATTTGGCTTCGGTAATGCCGTTTACACAGTACTCCCTGAAACCGCGGATCAGGTCCTCGCCACCTCTCGGGCAGCGCTGCATAAAATCGATAAAACTGATCATTCGGGTGATGATCTCCGGGGGCGCTGCATGCTCTATCTTGCATGCGCCCTCTTCGGCGATACCGTCATTGAGGGCGAGCACTTCAACGAAAAAACGTTTGAGAGTTTCATGGCGGAAAATGACATCTTCCGCCACTTTTCTCCCTTTTTCCGTCATGGTGATCGCCTCGTAAGGTGCATAATTGATCAGTCCCCTCTTGGAGAGAGCCCTCAATGCCTCGGTGACGGACGCCCTGCTCACATCGAGGCGGGCGGCAATCTCCTTGCTCCTGGCGACAAGCTTTTCCTCGATGATGTGGTAGATAGCCTCCATATAGTCTTCAAGGCTGGCACTGAGAGATTGTTTGTTTCTCATAATTTTCCGTTTCAGGATTATATTTTCAGGGAACCGGGTTCAATACTTATAAAGCGGTTGCCATGATTTTGCTCCCCTGTTATAGGAGTTTAACCTGCAAAAAGCAGGTACAAATGTTTTTCAGTGGGAAATCCATGGGTTTCAATTACATATCACAACCGTTAAGATAATGGATGTGATGGGCTCTTCTTCGATGCTGCCCCGGCATGTATCTTGGATGTTGCTCTAAACTCACGAAAACCAGTAGTGAATCTACTGCTCTTTAACGGTGGAGTCAAGTAACACGGTTTGCTGGTTGCACAGGTGTTCTGCAGCGATCGTGTTCATAGTGGTTGTTTTATTGTTGTCTGGTCTGTGGGACTTAAAAAATGCTCTGTGAACTACGTGTAAAAAATCTAGCTCTTATCAGCTCCCTTGAACTCAATTTTGAAGAGTCCGGGAGCGGGGGCCTTGTTGTCATGACAGGAGAGACCGGTGCAGGTAAATCGATTATGCTCCGGGCTATTCATTTACTGACCGGGCGTCGTGCTTCGGCCGACTGGATACGAAGCGGTGCGGAGAACTGTACTATCGAAGCCCAGTTTGAGATTAACGGCAGAAACGAGGGTTTGTTGAGACAACTGGATGAGGGTGGTTTTGGTGGTGATTCCACTGTTATAATTAAAAGGGTTATTAATAATTCCGGTAGGTCCAAGCTTTACGTGAACGGTTCGCTGGCCACGGCCAGGCTGGTCTCTGAAATAACAGCGGACATGCTCACTGTTGCCAGCCAGCATGATCACCAGAAACTTCTCCAGGCGGGATTGCACCTTGATTTCCTTGATACCTACGGTGAATTGTGGCAGGACCGGGTGGAGATGGAGGATCTGTACTCCCAGTGGCAGCAGAAAAGGAAAAAGCTTTCCGAGTTAAAGCGGGAAGAGCAGGACAAGGAGCAACGTAAAGACTTCCTCACATTTCAGTTGGCAGAAATCGAAGAGGCCGGGCCGTACGTCGGGGAGGATGAGGACCTGGCGGCAGAGAAAAAAAGGCTTAAAAGTGCAGACGTGCTGATGAAAGTCAGCCAGGAAAGCTATTACCAGCTCTCTGGCGATATTACGGATAAACTCATTCAGCTGCGTAAAAACATGGAGCAGTTGGCAGCGCTTGATCCAGGTGCTGAAAAGCTGGCCGAGGAAATTGGCAGTTTCACGTTTCAGGCAGAAGATCATGTAGCGGAATTGCGTCATTACCGGGATGGGCTTGAATCCAATCCGCTCCGGCTGGAACAGGTTACCGAAAGACTCGATATCCTACAGGGGTTAAAACGTAAATACGGAGAATACATTGAGCAGGTTCTTGAATTTGCCGAAAACGCCCGTCTTGAGCTCGACAAAATTGAGACTATGGACCGCCGTATAAACGAGTTGGAAAAAGAGGTTGCGGACATAGAGAATATGGTGTGCAGCTATGCTACTGCCTTCTCGAAAAAGCGAAAACAGGTTGGGGCGGCTATGGAGGAGGCCATGAGTAAGGAGCTTTCTTCGCTGGCATTTAAGCAATCCGGTTTTGAGGTGCACTGGCAGGATATGGCATGGGAGCCGGAAACCCTGCGATCAACCGGTTGGGACCGCATCGAATTCTTTTTTTCTGCAAACCCGGGTGAACCTGCACGACCGCTTGCCAAGGTTGCTTCCGGTGGTGAGTTGTCCCGGTTACTCCTGGCGATGAAATGTCTGCTTGCCAAAAAGGATATGGTCGATACCGTAATATTTGATGAGGTTGATGCCGGAATTGGCGGGGAAGCAGCCGAGGCTGTCGCACGTAAGATACAGGAACTGGCAGGTCATCATCAGGTGTTTTGTATTACCCATCTACCGCAGATTGCGGCGCGGGGAGATCTGCATTTTCAAGTCTCAAAAGAGGTCGAGGACGGAAGGACACAATCGTCGGTTACCAGGTTATCAAACAACAGCAGGGTTGAGGAACTGGCCAGAATGCTGGCAGGAGATTCTGCAACAGAGCAGACCCAGGCATGGGCCAGGGAACTGTTGGTCAAGGGGAGTGGCACAGTATGAGTGAGGTAAAGGCCCTATCGCTTTTTTCAGGTGGGCTCGATTCAATCCTGGCCACCAGGCTGGTAATGGCTCAAGGGATACAGGTTACGGGCATCAAGTTTGTCTCGCCCTTTTTTCATTATGAAATACTGGACGATATCCCAGGTTATCAGGATGAGGCGCGGGAAAAATACGGTATTGAGGTGGTGGTCCGGGATATAAGCGAAGAGTATCTGGAGATGCTGCGCAAACCGACGTATGGTTTTGGCAAGAATTTCAATCCTTGTGTGGATTGTAAGATTTTCATGGTGAGCCGGGCCAAAGAGATGCTCAAGGAATTCGGAGCATCTTTTTTGATTTCTGGTGAGGTGCTTGGCCAGCGACCTATGTCCCAGCGTAGAGACACCTTAAACGTGATTAGCAGGGATTCGGAAAGCCGTTCCATCTTGCTCCGGCCGCTTAGCGCCAAGTTGATGACACCGACTCTTGCCGAAGAGCAGGGGCTGGTGGATCGTGAAAAGCTGCTCAGATTCAGCGGTCGTGGACGCTCGCAGCAGATCGCATTGGCCGCAGAGTTCGGTATCAAGGACTATCCGGCACCGGCGGGTGGGTGCATACTGGCAGACCCAAACCTGAGCCGTCGGATAAAAAATTTCTATGACGATAATTTCGTAGTCAGGGCGGCCGATATGACGGTTACCGATATCCTTTTGTTGCTTGTCGGTCGTCAATTTCAACTGCCGGGTGGTGGGTGGCTGATTCTTGGTCGTGATATGAAAGACAATGATAAGCTTACTTCATGGGCTGAGCAGGGTGATGCTCTGCTGCGGATGCCCGAGCGTCCTGGACCTACGGCATTGTTGCGCCGTGCAGCCAGTTGCTACGGGTCTGAAGAATTGCGACAGGCGGATCTTGAATATGCTGCCCGTCTCGTTGTTCGTTACGGTCGGCAGGTAGATGGTGGCCGGCCACCTGGTGATGTGTCCCTTAGGCTCGGAGGGGAGAACAAATCGATACAGGCCGAAACAATAGAAGATACTGAATTCATGGACTGGATGCTGTAAGGGGTTGTGATGAATGAGACATTTGATTTGTTGATGGCTCGGCGCTCCGAGCGGGCGTACGCTGGAAAAGAAATCAATTCAGTGGAAAAGGCTCACATCATCGGTTCTGCCATGAGGGCACCAACAGCGGGTAACATGATGCTCTACTCCATCCTGGAGGTGGAGCAGGAACAAAAAGAAAGACTTGTTACGACATGCGATAATCAACCATTTATTGCGAAGGCACCACTTGTCCTTGTTTTTCTCGCTGATATGCAGCGATGGTTCGACTACTATACCCTCTCAGGTGTCCCGGAAAAGTGCCGGGAACTCGATGTGGAATTTGAAACGCCGAAGGAGGCGGATTTGATGCTCGCCTGTTGCGATGCCCTTATTGCTGCACAGAATGCTGTGATCGGTGCAGAGGCCATGCAGATCGGCTCCTGCTATATCGGGGATATCATGGAGAACTACGAGATCCACCGGGAGATGTTTGATCTGCCGAACTGGGTTTTTCCGATAACCATGGTTTGTTTCGGTCACAGCTTACGAAAAGAACGAAAGCCATCGGGCATTCCGCGCTTTCCACAGGACGCAATCCATTTCAAGGGGAAGTATAGAAGACTTGATGCGGATAGCTTCGAGCTGATGTTCCACGACCGTATCAACCGGCTAAAAAAGTCCGGCTGGGTGAAAGGCGCCGAGAATATTGGTCAGCATTTCTATTTCAAGAAGACCGGTTCAGACTTTTTCCGTGAGATGCGGCGGTCTGTAAAAGTTGCCATGAGGCAATGGGTAAAATAGACTTTTACCAACTCGCTTAGCTGGTTCTCATCCTAAAACTAACGAAACATTTCCTCCGCAGCGTCTAGAAACTGCTGCTCTGTCTTGGCCTTCTTTATGTTCTTGAGTACTTTCTCTTTGCCGGGAAATGCAAGATAGAGATACAGCCAGAGCTGTTTCATCTTGCCCAAAAGATGGCCGGGGCCTGATAGCCTTTGCCGATATCCCTCGCATAACTCGTCGTGGAATTCCCGGATTTTTTTCTTTCTTTTTGTCGGATTCTTCTCATCAATTCCTTTTATCTCTTCAGCCAGGAAAGGGTTTTGAAGTACTCCCCGGCCAATCATCCATCGTGAAACGGCAGGGAAGCGTGCAGCAAGTTCAGAAAATGTATCGATTGTGGTGATATCCCCATTATAGACAAGCCGGTGATGAGTGAGTGTTTGACACTCTGCAAATCCATCCGGGTCTGTCTTTCCCTTGTACATTTGTTTGCCCAGTCGAGGATGCATGATGATTTCATCAAGTGGATACTCATTAAGAAGTGGCAGCAAGGTAAATCCTTCTTGTTTTTCCCGAAAACCCAGCCGCATTTTTATGGACAGTGTTGCGTTCATTTTCGGCAAGACCGTGTCCAGGATCTTGATGATTGTATCCGGGTAAGGTAACAGTCCTGAGCCTCGTTTCTTGTTCGCGACCATGGGTGAAGGGCATCCAAGGTTCCAGTTGAGCTGTGTGTATCCTAAATCCTCCAATCGTTTGGCAAGCTCAAGGAATTCGGTGGCGTTGTTGTTCAACAGCTGGGGGGTGATGGCAAGGTGTGTATTGACTCTCGGTTGCACATCTGCCAGCATGTGTGTTTTCTTGCTCGGGCTTTGTTGCGGGTTGATAAATGGTGCGATGGCACTGTCGAATCCGCCGAAATGGTTACTGAAGACTGTGCGAAAAAGCACATCTGTGATGCCCCTCAGTGGGGCAAGGTAAAGGTAAATCTCTGAATCCTGCATAGTTGTCAAGCCGATGGTGGAATGAGGTAACCGGTTGCGCTCTGCACGTCATGGCCGGTCGGGTGTTGGAACAGGCGTAACCCGAATTCCGGGGCGGCGGCGATCAGGTGATCGAAAATGTCTGCCTGGATTGCTTCATAATTGGCCCAGGCCTGGTCTTTGGAGAAGACGTATACTTCCAGAGGCAAGCCTCTGTCGGTAGGAGCGAGCTGGCGGACGAGAAAGGTCATCCTGTCATTGAGGATCGGGTTGTTTTTCAGGTAAGCAATGATATAGGCCCTGAAAATTCCAATATTTGTTTGCCTTCTACCGTTGACCGGGAAGCTTGGGTCAATACCGTGCTGATTGTTGTATTCCTCGATTTCCCCTTGTTTACGCGCAATATATTCCGATATGAGGTGGTATTTGCCATATTGTTCCAGCTGCTCGTTACTGCAGAATCCGATAGAACTGATGTCGAGGTTTATCGCCCTCTTGATGCGGCGGCCTCCCGACTCGCTCATACCACGCCAATTCTTAAATGATGAAGATACCAGGGCGTAGGTGGGGATGGTCGTGACAGTCTTATCCCAGTTTTGTACACGGATGCAGTTGATCGACATTTCGATCACGTCACCGTCAGCGCCGTACTGGCCCATTTCAATCCAGTCCCCGATTCGGACCATGTCGGTTGAGGTGAGCTGTACGGAGGCGACAAAGCCAAGGATGGTGTCCTTAAACACCAGCATGGTTATTGCCGTCAGGCCACCGAGCACGGAGAGAATACCCCAAGGTGATTTACCGGTGAATATGGAAATAAGGAAAATGGTGCCAAGGGCAAAGGTGACTATTTTACCAGCGTCGGTATATCCACGCAGGGTGCTTCCTTTTTGTTTCCTGAGAATACGATGGATATCATTAATGGTCGAAAAAAAGGAGTTAAGGCTTACCACCCCAACGATCACAAATCCGGCCATAACCGTTTTTTTGGCAAGAAGGTAGCTTGCCGATGAGGGAGTCAGGAAGGTGTCCAGCGCAATGGAGAAGAGCGAAACGGGAATAACCCAGCTGATTTTTGTGAGCAACCGGTTGTTGGCCAGTGGGTCATCCCAGCGGTATCGGTTTTGCTGTATCCATGCCGTTATCAGCCGAATGAGTGTTCGCCTTACGGCGAATGTAGCAAAAGTCACACCAAGCAGCACGCCTGAAAAAATAAGGGCTGCGGCCAGTAACTCTGTCATTGACGGCGGCATATTCAGTGGGGCGAGTTTATCCGCCAGCCATTCTATGGTCATGAGTGCGTTCCTGCCAGTATGTTCATTTTTGTGGACTATCCGTACAGAGGCTTAGTTGCTTTGGGTCTGCCTGTTAAGGGCATCACGGTTTGCCTTTGCAAAAAGGGAGTTTGGAGAGATTTGCAACAGTCTGTCTATGTCCTTTTTGGCTTTGGGCCACTTTTTCCAAGCCATATAGAGGGTAATTCTTGCTTCGAGTGCAAGTATGTTTTGTGGTTCTTCCCTGAGGATCTTGCTGAGAATAAATTCGGCTGGTATTTCATCACTTTGCAGAAATCGGAATCGCGCTTCGTAGTAGTACGGGATATTGGAGTAAGGAAAATCCGCCTTGAACCTCTTAATTGTCTGCAGGAAGGCTTCCGTGGCCCTGTCGGGTAAGTTGAGTTGTATTGTACCGGTGGTTTCAATGTCCTGCTGGCGTGGGTTGAGGGTCTCAAAATAATCGAACAGGATAGAATAAACACTGCTGCCAGCTGGTGAAGAGGCAGCGCATTTGAGGGCAAAGTCGAGTATTGCAGCATCAGACCCTTGCCTGGATGGTGACAGGTAGTGGAGTTTGTTCCGGTACGAATCAAGCCAGAATGGGTCGGTACCAGTTGCCTTGATAAACCATTGCTCCATCTCCTGTTTATCGTACCCCCTGTACATGGATACTGCAACCATCGCTGCTGCTGACGCAGGGTTAGCCGGATTCAGCTTGTTTGCCTTTTCAAAGTCAGCCTGTGCCTTTTGTAAGAGTTGTAGGGCTGCATCCTGAGAGGGGGTAGATTTCTGGGAGTCCTTTTGGATGGTTCGTTCTGCCTGCATAAGGTAATATTTACCCCGAACTATATATGGGTGCGCGGAGTTGGGTGAACTGCTTACCCATCTATCGAGGAGTGCTTCATCTATCCTCAGGAGCTCCTTGTACATCTCTTCGAGCCGTCGTTTCCCATCATCGGTTATTGCCTTTGAATTGGCAATATCGTCCATCAGTTTTTCCAGTTTCCGGGACTGGCCTGTCAGGATCAGGTCTACTACCTTGAAGTAGGTGGCTGCGACCTCGCTGTCCTTGCCGCTTTGGGTTTTTTGAGCAGGTGCCAGGGCGCAAAAAATAGTCAATGACAGAAAAACTATAGTGAGGGAAATAAGTAAATTTTTCATTGGTTACGGGTAAAGTGTTATTTCGGTTTCGTCCTACATTAAAAAAAACTGGGGTGTAGGAAGAAAACTATTAAGTGTGATGGTTGTTGCCGGATCAAAATTATATAATATAACTTCGTAAAATGTAAAGGAAACGAATAGAATTTCTGCTTGTTGGCCTGCTCTTGTCGTTTCCCGGCCTCCCTTTGGGATAGGCTTCAGGTAGAATACGCCAGGAGGTATCCGTCCGGGAAAAGATCCATCCTGGCTGGTCATTTCCGTATTCCCTGTGCAGTTAGCTCATCGTTTAGAAATGTGCTGTTTTTCCTGGGGGCCATCTTTGACTATCTTCGATTTTCTTTGCTATAGCAAAATCACGTCACTCAAAACCGGTTCTTTTTTCCAACCTGCGCTTCGATTAAGCAAGACAATAATCGGGATTGTATTCTAGATGTTTTTTCAACCGGCTATGGGGAGCATGGCCTCGTTGTTCAAGAATAATCTTCACCAAAGGGTACTCGAATGAAAAGTTGGAACGATCTATCGATCTCCTTCAAGTCTGCCTTTTTCACCAGTCTCGTTGTGCTTGTTCTGCTGGTTGTGGTGGGTGGATTTGTCAATAAGCAGGAGAGCGAACTCGTAGACAATATACTTAAACAGTACCAGGGGATGGTTGATAATGCTTCCGGTAGCCTGGCCACCTTGTCTGTCAACATGAAGCAGGATGCGAAACAGACCTCTGAAAAAGCTTCGAATGTCTCCAGCTCCTCAGATGAGATGAGCAGGAATATGAATTCGGTAGCAGCGGCCATGGAAGAAGCTGCCACCAATATCAATATGGTTGCCTCTGCCGCCGAGGAGATGAATGTTACCATTAGCCAGATATCTGAGAACACGGAAAAAGCAAAGAGTATTACCGTTGATGCGGTTCAGCAGACTGAGAATGCTTCACAGCAGGTAGGTGAACTCGGCCAGGCTGCTGCCGGTATCGGCAAAGTCCTTGAGACTATTTCCGAGATATCCGAGCAGGTGAACCTTCTCGCCTTAAACGCCACTATTGAGGCAGCAAGGGCGGGCGAAGCGGGTAAAGGGTTTGCGGTTGTGGCGAACGAGATTAAAGATCTTGCCAAACAAACTGCCGAGGCAACCGGAGAGATTCGTACCAAAATTGAGGGTATACAGGCAACAATAGAAGGACAGTATCCCATATCGAGCAGATTGCTGCGGTGGTTAATGAAGTCAATTCCCTTGTCGGAACAATTGCCATAGCCATTGAAGAACAGTCTGTGGCTACAAGGGAGATTGCCCAGAATGTCTCCCAGGCCAGTGAGGGGCTCTCGGAAGTTAATGAAAATGTGGCCCAGTCCAATATGTCGGTTGGTGAGATTTCCAACGAAATCGAGGAGGTTACTCTCGCTTCGAATAAAATAACTGAAAATAGTGCACAGGTCAGTGAGAGTGCTGAAAGGTTGTCCGGACTTTCAACTCAGCTCTCAAAAATGGTAGGGCTTTTTAAGGCATAAGCAATTATGAAAGACGGTTATTGGAGCCGACGAAACCAAAACAAAGAGAGGGAAAAATGAAAATCAAACAACTGATAGCCGGAATTATCTGCTCTTTTCTTTTTGCTGCTGGCAGCTCATTTGTGTTTGCTGCCGATTTCTAGATTATGACGGAAGAGTATCCTCCTTATAATTATACTGAGGACGGGAAGCTGACCGGCCTGTCCTCCGAGGTGATGGTTGAGCATACCAATCGTCTTGGACATTCTGGTGATATCGAGGTTCTTTCCTGGGCCAGGGCCTATGGGTTGATCCAGAAAAAAGACGGTCTGATTCTCTACTCAATGACCCGTACCGAGCAACGTGAAGATATGTTCAAGTGGGTGGGGTCGGTGGCATCAAACAAGTGGGTCCTGTTTGCTAAAAAAGGAAGTGGTGTGAGTGTCGCTTCTTTGGAAGATACCAAAAAAAGTTGGAACAATTGGTACCTATAAAGATGTTGCTGCTCAGTCATTCCTCAAAGACAGCGGTTTCACCAATCTTGATTCCGTTCTCAATGATGAGCAAAATGTACCTAAACTCATCGCCGGTAGAATTGATCTCTGGATTGTTGGTGAACTCCAGGGAATCTACAAAGCAAAGAAAAAAGGTGTAAGTGACCAGCTTGAGAAGGTTTTGGATGTGAAAGACACCCAGCTCTATATTGCCTTTAGTAAAAATACAGCAGATGATGTCATCGCCAAGTGGCAGAAGGCACCTGATGACATGAAGGCCGATGGTACCTATGATGCAATAGTTAAAAAATACATGTAAGAGTAAAGACCACCTTGAAAAAATGGTGTTTAGCAATACTGTAGGGGAGTTTTGTAGATAATTGAGCCTGCAAAGGAGAGAAACTTCATTACATTTCAAGGTGGTCATACGCGTGAATGAGATAGATGCCCTAAGGGAACAGATAGCACAAACCGAAAAGATACTGATAGAATCCCGCGATAATTATCAAAAGAATCCAGATGAGTACAGCGCACAACTTCTTCTTTTGACCACTGAGAATCATCTGTCCGATTTACTCAAGAAGTTGGACGCCCTCAGCCAGGCATCCTCGACAGATTGATTGGCCTGCCCGGAGAGAAAATGATTCATAATGGCTCAAGAGTGTTTGTTTGAGCTGGTGATGTGGGGTCAGGACGTGAAATATTATATTTGTGGAGGGCTTTTCGGGCCTTCAAAAGGGAAATTCCGTTAAGGTACCGCGAATGACCCAAGTGTGGTAAATTGTAAGGCCTGGAAAAAGATTATCCCGATGTAAATAAGTCAGAGAGGCTGGTGTTGCACCCACGAATAAAAAAGTTGCCGGAATTACAAGCCTGCTTTCCCCCAGGGGTCTTCCAGGCGCTCCGTGCTGTCGCAATGGATTGCGGTGTTAAGGTGTACCTTGTTGGTGGGACAATACGGGATTGGCTCATGGGGGACAGGCTACCCGGTGATATCGATCTGACGATAGATGGTGGGGCCCATCGGTTCTGCAGGAGCTTAATAGCACAGCTTGGTGGGGGTGCCTTTGTGCCGCTCGGGACCGAGAAAGAAGAGGCTTCCCGGGTTGCCTGGCAGGGGCTGGATATCGATGTTTCTTCTTTTCGGCGTGGGGCATGTACTATCGAGGAGGATCTTGCTCTTCGCGATTTCACTATAAACAGTCTTGCTGTTCCCCTCGCATTAGTTTTCAAGGATGGTGAAGGAGACCTTCTCGACCCTTTATCAGGGATGGCCGACCTGGAGGCCGGGGTTATACGGCACGGTCCGCGTGCCTTTGTCGATGACCCATTGCGGCTGCTGAGAACTTTCAGGTTCATGGTCAGTCTGGGATTTGAAGTTTCCCCTGATACGTTCAGGGAGGTGTCCCTTCATGCAAATAAAATAGATAAGGTGGCGGCGGAACGTATCGGCTATGAGTTGGAATTGATCCTCTCTGCCAGGAACGGGGGCGATGGCTTCTGGCAGATGCATAAATCAGGTCTTTTACACCATCTCCTGCCTGAGCTCTATGAAGGGGATGGTCTGGAGCAGCCGGGTTTTCACCACCTTGATGTATTTCACCATAATTTCCAGGCGCTTCGGGAAATGGAACATCTTCTTTCAAGACCTGATTTCGGGTACCCTGGTCATGAAAATCGATTTGCTGCCTACCTTACAGATCAAGGGCGAGCAGGTAATTTGAAATGGGCGGCTTTACTCCATGATGTCGGAAAACCTACAGCATCAGATGACTCAAAAAAGGAACCTGGGCGAGTGACCTTTTACGGGCATGATGAGATTGGAAGCAGGCTGGTGGAGCATATCGGGATGCGCTTCAAATGGAGTAATGAGCAGCGACTACAGGTCGGTCATCTTGTTGCCATGCACATGCATCCCTTTCACCTCTGCACAACCATGAAAAAGCAGGGATTAACAAAAAGGGCTGCGTTGAAACTTTGCGCCCGGGCCGGGGATCACCTCCAGGGGCTTTTTTTACTCGCCATGGCCGATAGTATGGCGAGTAAAGGGGAGCTCAAACCGGAAAACATCGAGCTGGAACTGATAGCCTTGTATGATGAGGTTATAACCATATACGATAGGGATATCGAACCTGTCCTGGCGTGTAAGCCTTTGATGACAGGGAACGATTTGATAGTATCCTTCGGGTTGAAACCCGGCCCGCAGTTTTCTGTGATTTTAAAGGAACTGCAGGCGCTCCAGATTGAAGGTGTAGTGAAAAACAGAGGGGATGCTTTTCGTTGGGTAAACTGTTATGTAAAAGAAAATAAGCAAACGAAAGATGGTCGGGAGCAGTGAGCTGCCCGTCTTCTTTCGTCTTGTCAAAGCATAGTAAATGGACTAAAAAGTGCGTAAAGTTAAAGATTATTATGCCCAAAAGGCAAAAAAAGACAAATATCCGGCACGTTCCGTCTATAAGCTTGAAGAAGCGCAGCAGAAGTATAAATTCCTGCGTCGAGGGGACAGCGTGCTTGATATCGGCTGTTACCCCGGGAGCTGGTCGCTGTTTGCTTCCGAAGTTGTAGGCCCCAAGGGGGTTGTGGTCGGTGTCGACCTGCAGCAGGCTGAACAGCAGGGGCGTGCTGATGGTGCGGTTATTCACTGGCTCTGTCAGGATATTCGTGAGCCGGAGTTTCTAAAAGAGGTTCGCAGGATTCGCCCCTCTTTTAGGGTGATTATATCTGATATTGCGCCGAGAACCACCGGTTCCAAATGGGCGGATGCCCAGAAATCGATGAATCTTGTCCGCACCACCTTAGATATTGTTGATCTGCTCCTTCTCCCGAAAGGCAGCTATATCACAAAGGTTTTCCAGGGGGAGGATTTTCCCGATCTGGTGGAAAGCCTGAAAGAGCGATTTGATATGGTAAAGGTACTTAAACCGAAGAGTTCCCGGATAGAAAGTCGTGAAGTCTTTGTGCTCGGGATGGGGTTTAAAAAGGTGATACCCGGAAAGAAGAGGTAATGTCTTGTTAATGCAACGATTCAGGCAAGGTCTCTTTTTTCTGGTCGACCACTGAGAATCGCCATCGATGACAAAAACGGAATGTAGTTTTAAGATTGCTGAATTGAAACTACCATCAAAGAACGTATCCCTGTTATCGGGATTATGAAACATATAACAAGGAAGGATTATGGCTGGACATTCTAAATGGGCAAATATCAAGCATAGAAAAGGTGCTGTTGACGCTAAGAGGGGAAAGATTTTTACCCGTTTGATCAAGGAGATTACCGTCGCTGCCAGGATGGGCGGAGGAGATGTGACCAGCAATCCCCGCCTGCGAAGTGCGGTTGCTGCGGCGAAATCTGAAAACATGCCCAAGGACAACATCGCTCGTGCCATCAAGAAGGGAACCGGTGAGATAGAGGGTGAAGTATACGAAGAGATTCTCTATGAAGGGTACGGTCCGGGTGGTGTGGCTGTGCTTGTCGAATGTATGACTGATAACCGAAACAGAACCGTAGCCGATATCCGGCACTATTTCGCAAAAAGCAACGGTAATCTCGGTGAATCCGGATGTGTGAACTGGATGTTTGATAAAAAAGGTCTGATCGTGGTCGATAAGGAGACCACGACGGAAGATGAGCTGATGGATCTTGCGCTTGAGGCCGGAGCCGAGGATGTGGTCGAGGAGGAGGGAGAGTTTCATGTCATGTCCTCTCCGGAAGATTTTGATGAGGTGCGGGAAGGTCTTGAAAAGGGCGGTGTAAAATTTGTCAGTGCTTCGGTTTCCATGGTGCCACAGAATACTATTGAGGTAACCGAGGAGAATATTGCTAAATCGCTGCTGAAGCTCCTGGAAAACCTGGAAGAGCATGACGATGTCCAGAATGTGCATGCCAATTTCGATATCGACGATGCCCTGATGGAGCAACTCTCATAAGGTGGGGGCGAACTGTTCCAGTGCGGGTATGCTGAACATCATTACACAATAAGCATGGAACGCATACTGGGAATAGACCCCGGGTCTCGGATTACCGGTTACGGGGTCGTGGATGTGCAAGGGAGCAGACTATCGTTTGTGGCCTGCGGAACAATCAGGACCAACCAGAAGTACCCTTTCGCCTATCGGCTCAATGAGATTTTTGAGGGTATCAACGAGGTGATCCAGCTTCATGATCCGGTTGTGGCCGCTGTAGAAGACGTATTTCTTGCCTCGAATCCACGCTCCGCCTTAAAGCTTGGCCATGCCAGGGGGGCGGCGGTGGTTGCTGCTATGCAAAACGGTTTAGTGGTTCACGATTACAGTCCACGTAAAGTGAAACAGGCTGTTGCAGGATATGGGCAGGCCGAGAAAGGTCAGGTTCAGCACATGGTTGGTGTTATCCTGGGGCTTAAAGGTCGGCCAAGCGCCGATGCAGCAGATGCACTGGCGGTGGCCATCTGCCATTCCAATCAATTCCAATTCTAAGCAAAATGATAGCCACATTATCCGGCAGGGTGCAGGGAGTTCAAAGTGATCGCGTGATTGTCGATGTCAGTGGTGTCGGCTATGAAGTATTCCTCTCCACGGAGAGTGTAACACGGCTACCGGAGAAAGGCGGCGAAACATTTCTCCACATCCATACCCATGTTCGTGAGGATGCCTTTATCCTCTATGGCTTTTTGGCGGAAGAGGAAAAAGAGCTGTTCCTTATTTTAAAGACTGTTTCCGGTATTGGGCCAAAACTGGCTCTCGCTATGTTGTCTGGTATGGCGGTCGGCGAGTTGTGCAGGGCGATCGGCGAAGGAGACCTGAAATTGCTGACAACCTTGCAGGGAGTCGGAAAAAAGACGGCCGAGCGGATCTGTGTTGAGTTGAAGGACAAGGTTGGTCATCTGGCAGATGGCGCAAGCGGTGGTGATGCGCTCTCTGCAAATCCTGTGGTATCCGGATCGGCGGTGATGGATGCACTTTCTGCACTTGGTAACCTTGGATACAGCGATCCCGTAGCGAGAGAAGCCCTTGGCTCTGTAAAAAGGCAAGTCGGGGATGAAGATTTTGCAAAACTCACCATTGAAGAGCTGATCAGGGAAGGCTTGAAGGCGCTGGCATGAATTTTGAGGAAGATATCCAGGCAGGCGATGACCGTTTGGTAAGTCCGGAACCGGTATCCCGTGAGGGCGGAAATGATTACGCCCTCAGACCGAAGAGGCTTGATGAGTATATCGGTCAGAGCCAGGTGCGTAAAAGTCTTGATATCTTTATCAGGGCGGCACTTGGTAGAAACGAACCGCTCGATCATGTACTTTTTCATGGTTTTCCCGGTTTGGGTAAAACCACACTTTCCTATATCATAGCGAGTGAGATGGGGGCCGGGATCAAGGTCACCTCTGGACCGGTAATAGAAAAGCAGGGTGATCTAGCCGCTATCCTTACAAGTCTCCAGGAGGGGGATGTCCTCTTTATTGATGAAATTCACCGGCTGAATCATGCCATTGAAGAGGTGCTCTACCCTGCCATGGAGGATTTCCAGTTGGACCTGATCATCGGCCAGGGGCCCGGGGCGCGTTCCATTAAAATGGATTTACCCCGTTTTACCCTTATTGGCGCAACCACCCGCACGGGTTTGCTTACCCCTCCTTTACGGGACAGGTTCGGTGTTATCTTGCGCCTGGAATTCTACAGCCCGGAAGAACTGGTTAGTATAGTTCAGAGATCATCCAGCATACTTGGTATGGATATTGACTCCTCAGGTGCCCTTGAGCTTGGCAGGAGGTCGAGGGGAACACCCCGTATCGCCAACCGGCTTCTTCGCCGGGTCCGTGATTTTGCTCAGGTAGGCAAGCATAGGGTAGTGAACGCTGAAGTAGCCGATGATGCCCTGAACCTGCTTGGCGTTGACCGGTTTGGCCTGGATGAAATGGACAGGCGGATCATGCTGACGATTATCGACAAGTTCCAGGGGGGGCCGATAGGTCTTGAAACTCTGGCAACGGTTGTTTGCGAGGAAAAAAATACTCTTGAGGATGTGTATGAGCCGTTTCTCATCCAGTCCGGTTTTATAAAAAGGACCCCGAGAGGAAGGGTTGCCACAGCGATGGCCTATGACCACTTCGACAGGAAACTGTTGAGGCCTCCCTCTGTTC
Source organism: Desulfopila sp. IMCC35008 (assembly GCF_010646885.2). Lineage (GTDB taxonomy): Bacteria > Desulfobacterota > Desulfobulbia > Desulfobulbales > Desulfocapsaceae > Desulfopila. The sequence goes on from NZ_CP050700.1 coordinate 897,598, forward strand.
AACCCGGTCTTTTTGATAATGACGTATGATTATTCAACCCACAAATGATAATTCTAACATGGTGATGTGATGGCGAAAACAATTCAGGAAATCATTGCGATGAAAGAAGCGGGCTCCAGGATCTCCATGCTGACAGCCTATGATGCTGGGATGGCCCGGCTCATGGCGGATTGTGGGGTCGACATGTTCCTGGTGGGGGATTCACTGGGTATGGTTGTACTCGGTTATGACTCCACCGTTCCTGTGACCATGGACGACATGATTCATCATGCGTCGGCGGTACGGCGCGGTGCTCCCGATTCATTTATTGTTGGTGATATGCCGTTTGGGTCCTACCAGACCGGTCTCCGGGATAGTGTGAAAAACGGGATTCGCTTTGTGAAAGAGGCGGGTTGTGATGCTGTGAAGCTGGAAGGGGGTAAGGCTGTCGCTGATACTGTGGCAGAGTTGGTTCGATCCGGAATCTCGGTTATGGGCCATCTTGGCCTGACTCCCCAGACAGCCTCTCAGCTGGGCGGCTATAAGGTGCAGGGAAAGGATCTTGAAAGCGCGTCGACAATGCTGGAAGACGCACTTGCCTTGCAAGAGGCAGGGGCTTTTTCTCTCGTGCTTGAGTGTGTTCCATCGGAGCTGGCCGCCATTATCTCGCAATCTCTCACTATCCCGACTATCGGTATCGGGGCTGGTGCTGATTGTGATGGGCAGGTCCTTGTTGTAAACGATATGTTGGGCATGTTTGAAAAATTCATTCCGAAGTTCGTGAAACAATACCAACAACTGGCCCCAATGATCCGGGAAGGGGTCAAGCAGTACGTGAGTGAAGTTCGTGATGGGAGTTTTCCGGCATCCGAACAGGGATTTTCAGTGGATACCGATTACAGTACTCTTCAAAAGTAACACTATTCAGCCTGCAAGATAGTAAGGGTCGTCCGGGAGCATCTCGGGCGACCCTTTTTTGGTTGTATGCCCCACTTTGCACCACCCATCTTTTTGTTTGTCCATTTTCTTCTTTTTTCAGGCCATTCAACATTTTTTCTCCGCGTGCCAAATATGCGAGATTGATACCAAGATTTTGTTGGGCGATTCCAGGGAGAATTCCTGGGTTGAGTACACTATATGGTGTTTCGGGTGATAGATGTGTGTTCTATGTGGTGCATTGGTTGCTTTTTCTTGTGTTGTTAGGTTCCCGATGTTGCGTATATTTTTCCTTGACATGAAGTCCCTTGCTGTTATAAATGGAAATAAGGTGGAGAGAAGTGGAGTAAAGGGGAAGCAAAGTGGAGTGAGGTCCCAGAGAGGGGATGAATGGCAAAAAGCAGGTTTCGCAGCACGACAGAGCACACGATGGATTCGAAAGGGAGGCTCAATTTTCCCAGTCGTTTCCGCGAGGTGTTGAACCAGTATGATTCGGAGATCCTCATGGTTGCGCCATGGGGTAAGAATCATCTGCGTGCTTTCCCTTTGCCGGAATGGGAAATCCTGGAAGATCGGCTGATGACCGAAGGCCGTGAGAAACCCGATCTCGCAAATTTCATACGATATGTTGTTGGTGGTGTAGCCGAATGCAGCCTGGACAAGCAGGGTCGGGTACAACTCCCTGTGCAGTTGCGTACAAAAGTCAGTTTGGCCAAAAACATAATGCTGGTCGGGATGATAAGGCATGTTGAGATCTGGGACAAGGAGATCTGGCAGCAGGATAATGAAGCAACCAGCGAAAACTTTGATTCCTTTAATGAGCAGCTTTCTCAGATGGGGATTTTTTAATGGCCCTGGAACGGGATATTGAGCGTATCCATATCTCTGTGTTGGCCGATGAGGTTCTGCAGTACCTCAAACCGGTTTCCGGTGGTATTTACATGGATGGTACCCTGGGACTTGGCGGGCATTCCTTGCTGATCTTGGAGGCCAGTAGTCCGGAAGGCCGTGTGATCGGATTTGAGTGGGATGAAAATGCGATAGCCAGGAGTCGTACTCGACTTAAGGACTTTGGGGAACGATTGACGATCGTTCGGCGTAACTTTGCAGAGATTGCTTTAGGACTGCAGGAAGCGGGAGTGGAAAAGCTTGATGGTTTGCTTATTGATATCGGCCTTTCTTCACTTCAGCTTGATATGGGTGATAGAGGCTTTAGCTTTCAGCGGGATGAACCTCTGGATATGAGGATGGACAGCCGCAGAGAGATAACGGCAGCCAAAATCATTAAACAATCAACCGAAGAACAGCTGGCTGACATTTTTTATTATTACGGGGAAGAACGACAGGCACGCCGCATAGCATCATTTATTGCAGAGAGTCGGAAACAAGAAGAGATTAAAAGCTCCGGCCGTTTGGCGGAACTTGTGTCACGTGCCGTTCCCCGTCGTTATCATCCGAAGAAAATACATGTCGCAACCAAGGTGTTTCAGGCGTTGCGAATTGCCGTCAATACGGAATTGGAAAACCTGTCCCGGATAATTGATGAGGCTCCTGCCTTGTTAAAGCCGGGTGCACGATTCTGTGTGATTTCTTTTCATTCTCTGGAAGACCGGATTGTGAAAAGGAAGTTCAGAGAACATTCGGATCTGAATGTTCTTACCCCCCGGCCGGTGACAGCAGGTGCGGGGGAGGTTTCGGAGAATCCGAGATCGAGGAGTGCCAAATTGAGGGTTGCAGAACGGATCTGAAAAGCGGCAGCAGGAGAGAAAAGGTAATTTGGGAGGAGGGAACGTTACATGCTACTGAACAATTCAGCTCAAACATATGCGCGGCCAGTAACGGCTGCTCCGCTTAGGCAGCATCTTACAAGAAGACAACATCTGGAGTTACCCGGCGGGTTGCAGCTTTGGAAGAGAGGGGCGAAATTCGCTGCCTTGCTTCTCCTGTTGGTATGTACGTGTCAGTTGGGGCTTGGCCAATTTCGTAAAGGATTGATCGAAACCATTGAACTGACCAGGCTTCAACAACTGAAATTGGCTGATGAACACATTTCCCTTCGGGCCAGGCGGGCTGCCCTGCTGATGCCCGACAATATCGAACAGGTGGCGGCATCGACACTCGCTCTTCAGTCGCCGGAACCCGGGCAGGTGAGCAGATATAATCAACAAAAGGGTCGCTTTGAACGGTTATAGCGAGGGAAAATGGCAAAGCGGACCGGTCTGCGGAGGCAGGACAGGAGAAGACGCAGAACGGTATGGCTCTGGCTGGGCGTATTGGTTGTCGGTGCATTCGGTTGCTGGATGTATTTTCAGTCCCCGGACAGCGGTTGGAATTTCAGGAGATTGCTTGAGGGTGAGCAAACCGGCCTAGAAGCGAAGCAGGTGCGTCGAGGCTCCATTTATGATCGTAACTACAAAGAGTTGGCGGTCTCTCTGGAAAGGGTTTCTGTATATGTACGAACACGGGAAGTAGAAGGCATACTGGATGTTGCTGAAAAACTTGCCCCGGTTCTTGAAACCGAAGAAGAGCAGTTACTGGAGGCATTACAAGAGGGGAAACAACGGATATGGCTGATGGTGGACATCAGCCAGGACCAGGAAGATACCATCAGGGAGTTGGACTTGCCCGGAGTATACCTGCATAAGGACTATTCTCGATTCTATCCGCAAAAGACCGATGCTGCGCATCTGTTAGGTTTTGCCGAAGATGGTATAGGTCTTGCGGGTATTGAGTTTTATTTCGACAGGTTGCTCAGGGAAGTTCTGGCGGAAGGGGATGAGTATCTGGGCCACCACGGTCAGGAGCTGTTGCTGACCCTGGATATGAAGATTCAGTCTCTGCTTGAAGACCTTGTTCGTGAGATAAGCAAAGGCAGACCGAAAACGGCAATCGGGGCATATGCAATGGATGCGGGTACCGGTTCAATCGTAGCTGCCGCACAGTTTCCGTCGTACAACCCGAATACATATCGCCTGTACTCACAGGATATCCTCGAAAGCCTGCTGGTGCGACCCATGGTTGTACCGGAAACATTCCGGCTTATGCTCCGGGATGTGGCAGTTCTGAAGAGTCAGTATGACGCTCGTGGCAGCATCCTTCCCTGGAGTATTTCACAATCTGGACAATCCCTTGGCACCGAATTGCGGTTATGGGAAAGCCTTGGGCTGGAAAGTAGTCCGCCGGAAGAGTTTGTTATCGTGACCGAGGTATTATCAAAAGGCGGTTACCGGAATATTTTAAACAGAAGTGTCGCCAATCTGGGGACTGTGCCGGAGATGATGACACCTCTTAATCTTCTGACCGGTTTATCAGTTTTATTAAACGGGGGACAAAAGATTCAGCCTCACGTCGCGGGGTCGGTAGTTGATACCAGGACCGGCAAGGAACATACAATTGATGATTACGTCGATAATGGCACGGGACAGGAGGTTGTCGCAACGGATGTCTCAAAGGAGTTTTCACTCCTTTTTGGCAGCTTGTCCGCAAAGGATGATTTGGGTGGTGGGACGGTGTATGACGAAGTCCGGTTTGTGAGAGAAGCTGACAAGGGCTGGGAACTCAGCAGAAATGGGGTCTATTTTATCGCCTTACCCCTTCCAAATGCTGAGGTTACAATGCTGCTCACCATTCAGGATAACGGAGGGGAGATGCAAAGGAGTAAAAATACTCAAGCGGTCTCACCAGGAAAGGCGTTGGCCTCGGTTTTGCCGAGAATTGCAGTACTTCAGCAGGTAGGAAAAGGGTTGCATGCGGTTGCCGAACCAAACGACGGGCAGAGTGGTAATTTTCCTGCTACTCTTGATCCTATTCGGGATGCGTTGAGAGATTCCATGGCAGCGGAAGATTCTGCAGAAACGACTGTTGAGTATATGCCGGACCTGATAGGTTTTAGCCTGAGGAAGGGGTTGCGGATGCTGCAGGATAAAAATTGCAGGATTCGGGTGTATGGGACAGGTCAGATAATAGGTCAGGAACCGAAGCCGGGAACGGAGTTGAACGAGACCTCGGAGTGTGTGCTTAAGCTGCGACAAGAGGATGTAAGCCTTGAATCCTATGAAAAGAAAATTGTGAATTGAGACGTATGGGCGGCATGAAACATATCAGTCGACAAAACCAACAGGTAGCCAGGTCTCTTGGCGAGGTGCTGCAGGGCATTGAATATGTAGTATTGCAGAAACCTGATCGTGCCCCCGATGAGCCTACAATCTCAATGGTATATCATGATTCGAGGGAGGTTTCTGAAAACAGTATCTTTGTCGCTGTGGCCGGCACGGTGGTCGATGGCCACAATTATATTGGGGATGCGGTTCGAAATGGCTGTGCAGCAGTTATCGTGGAAAGAGGCGCAAACTATCAGCGTCCCGGTAACTGGAAAGGTTGGCTTATTGAAGTAGAAGATTCCAGGAAGGCATATGGGGCTGCAGCCGAAAACTACTTTGGAAATCCGGCGGCGGAAATGATTCTGGTTGGAATAACAGGAACCAACGGTAAGACGACTATTACCTATCTGCTTGAGGATATCCTGGAACAGCAGGGGTATAGGGTAGGGGTTATCGGCACGGTGACCTATCGCTATAACGGGGTGAATGGGAGAGTTGTAATGCCGTCACCCTTTACGACCCCTGAGGCTGTGCAGCTGCAAAAATTATTGTATGAAATGGCTGCTGAAGGGGTTGGTTATGTTATAATGGAGGTCTCATCCCATGCCTTGTCCCAGTCTCGTATCGGTACTATTTGTTTCGATGTTGCGGCTTTTACTAATTTGTCCAGGGATCATCTGGATTATCACCGAACCATGGAGGAGTATTTTCAGGCGAAATCGATTCTCTTTGTTAATCACCTGAAAAAAAAGGCCCAGGCGGTGATTTCGACGCCTCTTAGGCAGGGAGACGACGAGGACTGGTCAGGTCGTATCGCCGAATTTTGCAAGACGATAGGAGTAAATACCATAACCTGCGGGAAGGGGGAAGGTTGTGATTTTCGGGTTCTTGATTACTCGTCAGTTCTGACCGCAACCGAGATTTCTCTGATGGCGGCTGGCCGTCCAATATCCATGAAGAGTCCCCTGGTGGGGCACTTTAACGTCGACAATTGTCTAACTTCGCTTGGAATTGTCTCGGCTCTCGGTATAGACCTGGATAAGGCTGTTACAACTCTTGAAAACGCAGTCGGGGCACCGGGCAGATTGCAGCGGGTGCTGGTCGATGACGGTTCTGAGCAGGATATGCCGGTTGTTTTTGTTGATTATGCGCATACTCCTGATGCCCTCAAACAGGTGTTGGCCACTCTGGAGGCACTGCCGCACAGGGAACTCTATTGTGTTTTTGGTTGCGGAGGTGACAGGGATAGGGGGAAACGACCGGTTATGGGAAGCTTCGCCGGATGTTTTGCTGATGTGGCTATCATTACAGATGATAATCCTCGGACGGAAGACCCGGATGAAATTCGGCGTCAGATTGTTCCTGGAGTGATAAAGGCAGGTCTCGAGCAACAAGAACAATTATGGCTGAAGACAAGAACAGGAGGCATCAGGGGTTTCGTTGAAATCGGCAACAGGAAAGAGGCAATACACAGCGCCATTTGCAGTGCCGGCAGTGGCGATATCGTTCTTATTGCCGGTAAAGGACACGAAACGTACCAGCTGACCATGCAGGGTAAACAGTTCTTTGATGACTGCCTGGAGGCGGAAGATGCCCTTTGCTCCTGGAACTGTCACTCCCTGGCTAAAGCAACCGGAGGAGACCTGGTGCAGAAGGAGGGGTGTGAAGGAAAATGTCTCGGGAGTGTTTCAATAGACAGCAGGAACATTCATCCGCGTGATGTGTTTGTCGCTCTCAGGGGAGAGAATTTTGATGGGCATAGCTTTCTGGAATCCGTTGTCGAAAAGAAGAGTGGCTGCCTGGTTGTGGAAAAAGGCAGTGACAAAACAATACCTTCATCAATTTCGAGGATTGAGGTGGCAGATACCCTGCGGGCACTGGGTGACCTTGCCGGCTACAGGCGTCGCTTACTCGCAGCAGACAGGAACCTTGCAGTAGCGGCGATAACCGGAAGTTGCGGTAAGACAACAGTTAAGGAAATGACTGGAGCCATTTTGCAGCGTAGATGGCCGGCCGGGCCGGATTATCCGCCTGAGAGTGTACTGTTAACCAAGGGAAACCTGAATAACCTCATTGGACTGCCACTTTCCCTCTTACCTATTTCTCGCCGACACAAGGCTGTGGTTCTTGAGATGGGAATGAATATACCGGGTGAAATTCGGAGGATGACAGAGATAGCCGATCCGGATATCTGTTGTATTACCAATATCCACGGAGTGCATCTGGAAGGGTTGGGATCTATTGATGGTGTCGGGGATGCGAAGGAGGAACTCTTTGCCCAAGCCTCAAAGAAGTCGATATTTATTGTTAATATTGATGATGAACAGATATGCAGACGAGCAGAAAAATATTCTCAACGAAAGATATTGTTTTCCGCAACTCCAGAACATGTACACCAGAAACCTGATCTTTTTGCCTCTGACGTCAATGGGTCGGAACCGGGTGTCTTGACGTTCACGCTGCATAAAGGAGAAGAACAGGAAGAGATTCATCTTTTTACTGCCGGGATCCACAATGTCGCCAACGCGGTTGCGGCGGCAGCCATTGCAACTGCCGGAGGGGCAAGTTTAAAGGAAATAGCAGCAGGTCTTGCGGATTTCAGACCTGCAGACAGAAGAATGGTCATCGAGAAGGGCAAAAATGGTCTGACAGTCATTAATGATACCTATAATGCCAATCCGGTTTCCATGGCTGCAGCGATCGATGCACTTGTCGAGTTGTCACCGGGGAAACGTGGGGCGGTATTAAGCGATATGCTTGAACTTGGTGAAAGTTCGGCAGATCTGCATTATCAACTTGGGCGTAAGGTCGGTATTTCCGGTCTCGATTTCCTGGGAGTTGTAGGGAACTTTCGTGACGATGTTGTGAGAGGAGCAGTTGATGCGGGGATGAATCCGCAAAAAGTCGCGGCTTGTCCCGATAAAGAGGACATTCTAAGAGTTTTGAACACACTTATAGACAAAGGTGAACTTGGTGAAAATGACTGGCTGCTGGTCAAGGGGTCCAGGGGTGGAAAAATGGAAACCATTGTCGAAAAAATGATTGAAAGCCGTTGATGAGAATTGACGTTGATGAAGAAAAAAGAGAAGGGATAAGAAGACAGGATGCTGTACCATTTACTATACCCATTACATAGCACATTTATCGGCTTCAATGTCTTTAGATACATAACCTTTCGCTGTATCTGCGGGGCGGTGACAGCGTTTGCCATAATGATTATTTTTGGTCCGATGTTTATTCGGGCTATGAAACGGTTGCAGATAGGACAAGTTGTCCGCGACGACGGACCGGAAACTCATCTTGCCAAGCGGGGTGTACCGACTATGGGGGGGATATTGATCCTTTTCTCCATTTCCGTTGCAACTCTGCTCTGGGCGAACCTTACCAATCCCCTTATCTGGTTGATCCTTTTTACCATGCTGTTTTACGGAATTATTGGTGGTCTGGATGATTACCGCAAGGTAAGCAGGAAATCGAGTGCGGGGTTAAGTGCCAAAGGAAAGCTTGTGCTGCAGGTGGCAGGGGCGATGGTAGTCGGCCTTTTTATTTTCATTCATCCCGGTTATGACGGCCAGCTCAGCTTGCCCTTTTTTAAGGACATTCAACCGGATCTTGGTTGGTTCTACATTGTCTTTGCTGTTGTTGTTATTGTCGGTGCTTCAAATGCTGTAAACCTGACAGATGGTTTAGACGGGCTTGCGGCAGGGCCAACGGTTGTGTCGGCGGCGGTGTACCTGGTGTTTTCATACCTGGCTGGGCATGTGGTTCTGGCAGAGTATCTGCAGATACCCTATGTTCAGGGAAGCGGTGAGCTGGCGATCTTTTGCGGAGCCCTGTTTGGAGGGTGTCTTGGGTTTCTCTGGTTTAATGCATACCCTGCCCAGGTCTTTATGGGAGATGTTGGGTCGCTCTCGCTTGGTGGTGCTCTCGGGGCTATTGCAATAATCATTAAACAGGAATTTCTACTGGCCATCGTTGGTGGTATTTTTGTTATGGAAGCGCTGTCGGTGATTATGCAGGTTGGATATTTTAAGATGACCCACGGTAAACGGATTTTTCTCATGGCTCCGTTTCATCATCATTTTGAAAAGAAAGGCTGGCATGAACCGAAGGTGGTGGTTCGATTCTGGATCGTGTCAATAATTTTGGGTCTCTTTGCGATAGCAACATTGAAACTACGTTGAAGGCGACAACGGGACATATTGGGCCGGGAATGTGTGTGGCGGTAATGGGGTACGGGGTTACAGGCCGTTCTGCTGCATCATATTGTCTGTCCTCCGGTGCCAAGGTCATCGTTTCGGATTCCGGCAATGAGCAAGGATTCGTGCAACAGTACGGAGATTATTTTTGGCAAAACAACATCCAGTATGAGGCGGGGGGACATAGCTGGCAGTTCCTGAAGCAGGCGGACATGGTCATTGTAAGCCCAGGTATCGCCCTGGATAGTTCCCTCGTAAAAAGGCTACGTCAAAAAGGTATCCCTGTTGCGGGTGAACTGGCAGTGGCGGCTCCGTTGCTTCGAGTTCCTGTGGCTGCAATTACTGGTACAAATGGAAAAACTACCGTCACTTCTTTACTCGGTCACATTCTGCGGCAGGCGGGTAAAAAAGTTTTTGTCGGAGGTAATATTGGAATTCCTCTTCTCAATTATTTACAGAATGGGGATGCTGAGTACCTGGTGCTTGAATTGTCCAGCTTCCAACTTGAAACGGCGGGTGACTTCCGGGCCGATATTGGCATATTGCTTAATATAAGTCCTGATCATATTGACAGGCATAAAGGTTTCACAGGGTATGTACAGGCCAAGAAGAATCTCTTTTCTCATCAGCGGGAAACAGATGTGGCAATCCTGTACGGTGATGATTCCGTCTGCATGGACGGTAAAGAAAACCTCACCGCGGAGCTCCTGACTTTTGGTGCAAGTCCAGCGTGCGATGCAATAACGAAAGGGGTAACTGTCCGAACAGAACGTAGCGGGAAAGAGGTGCTCTACGATCTTACCGGTACTCAACTTGCTACCCCAATTGGTGTGAGAAACAGTGCAGCAGCCATTCTTGCTGCACACCGATGGGAGGTAGAGCCTGAGGCGATACGATCGGCCTTATCCTCTTTTCGGCTGGAGTCCCACAGGATGCAATGGGTGGGGGAGTGGAATGGTGTTACGTATATAAACGATTCGAAAGCCACCAATACCGGTGCTGTTATAGCTGCTCTCGAGCAGTTTGACAATGGTGTCATACTCATCGCAGGTGGTAAGCATAAGGGAGAAGACTATTCGGTTCTGCAGGAGGTATTGCGGGAAAAGGTGAAGGCTTTGGTACTGCTGGGAGAGTCGGCTGAACAGATACATTCGGCAGTAAAAAATAGCTGTTCGATCATAATGGTTTCCTCATTGCAAGAGGCTGTCACTAAGGCCAGGACACTCAGCGAGCCAGGTGATACTGTATTGTTATCACCCGCCTGTGCCAGTTTTGATATGTTCAGTAGTTACGGTGAGCGCGGCCTTGTATTTATGGAAATCGTACACGCCTTATTGGAGGAACCGGTGCATCATGGCTGATTCAAAGGACTCCTTACGGATGTTGATTACAGGCGGTGGAACCGGGGGACATCTGTTTCCGGCAGTGGCAGCTGCCCAGGAGTTAAAAAGAAGGGAGCCTGGTAGTGAGGTTTTGTTTGTTGGTACCCGTAGAAAGATTGATACCACCAGTCTGGATCAATACGGTTTCAGGAGTTGTTCAATTTCCAGCTTTGGTTTGAAGGGGAAGAAAATCATGGACCTGATAAAGGCTCTGGCCATATTGCCGGTTTCCTTTTTTCAGGCATTGTCTCACATCAGGCACTTTAAACCGGATGTCGTATTGGGCGTCGGTGGCTATGTGACCGGTCCGGTAATGGTTGCAGCACGATTTGCCGGTGTTGCAACCGTCATACATGAACAGAATTCGATTCCTGGAATGGCGAACCGTAAGTTGGGTAAATTAGTTGATAGGATATGTGTTTCATTACCGGGAAGCGAGGACTATTTCCCCCCAAAAAAAGTAATTTTTACCGGTAACCCGGTTCGCCGGAATATCTTGGAACTTGCCAAGCTGGAATCCCTGGATATGCAAGCGAAACCTACACTTCTGGTACTCGGGGGAAGTCAGGGTGCACATGCTGTCAATAAGATGATAGCAGAGGCCTTTGTCAGTGAAACGAGTAGGTTGAAAGATCTGGTTCAGCTGATTCACCAGACGGGGCCGGCAGATTATGATTGGGTTAATAAGGCATACAGGGAAAACGGTATAACTGCTGAGGTCGCTACGTTTTTTCAGGATATGAGAGCTGTTTATGAGAAAGCTGACCTTCTGGTATCCAGGGCAGGCGCGACAACGCTTACAGAGATAGCTGTACTTGGTAAACCGGCCATTTTGATACCGTACCCCCATGCGGCCGACAATCATCAGGAAAAAAACGGGGACTATTACGTTCAGGGTGGTGGAGCACTTCAGTTCAGGGAGAATACGCTCAAGGCAGAAAAACTTGCCGGGATAATTGCTGAGTTGGTGGCGGATAGAGGCCGGTTAGACCAAATGTCAAGCAGGATGAAAGAGCTCGGGCGACCGGATGCGGCAGAAAAACTGGTTGATGTCTGTATGGGGATCACCAAAAGCAATAGAAGGATGGGAACCGGTGTACAGGAAAAGTAAGCATATACATTTTGTGGGAATCGGCGGGATAGGCATGTCCGGTATTGCCGAACTGCTTCTGAATCTGGGCTACACGGTTTCCGGATCTGACCTGGGCTCATCCATGATAACCGAGAGGCTGGCAAAGTTAGGTGGTGTCGTCCGCCAAGGACATAATGGTGAGAACATAATTGGTGCCGATGTGGTTGTAACCTCCTCGGCGATTGATCCTGCCAACCCGGAAGTGGTGGAAGCCAAAAAAAATCATATACCGGTTATCCAGCGAGCGGAGATGCTCGCGGAACTGATGCGGCTTAAGAAATTCGGAATTGCCATTGCAGGAAGCCATGGCAAAACTTCGACAACATCCATGGTTAGTTGGATTATGGCTGAGGCGGGACTTGATCCAACCATTGTTGTTGGCGGTAAGGTGGATTGTCTTGGTGGTAACGCCAAGCTGGGTGAGGGTGAGTTCCTGGTGGCGGAGGCTGACGAGAGTGACGGTTCGTTCCTGAAGCTGTCACCGGTCCTCGAAGTCGTGACCAATATTGATCTGGAGCATCTGGACTATTACAGAGATCTGGATCACATCAAGGAAACATTTCTTGAATTTATAGATAAGATACCGTTTTACGGGGCAGCTATTCTTTGTCTTGATGATGAAAATGTGGCTGAGTTACTCCCCAGGATTAGCAGACGAATGATAACCTACGGCATGACCGCACAGGCTGATCTGCATGCTGAAAGTGTTGAGTTCAAGGATGGCCGTGTTCATTTTTCCGTCTACCGGGGCGTTGACCACCTTGGTCAGGTCGACTTGGCACCACCGGGAAAACATAATGTCTATAATGCTCTGGCGGCGCTTTGCGTAGGTTTTGAACTCGATATTAAATTTGATGTGATGGCGAAGGCGTTGGGCAGTTTTAACGGTGTGCAGCGGCGAATGCAGAAAAAGGGTGAATGCCAAGGCGTGACTGTGGTGGATGATTACGGTCATCATCCCACCGAAATCAGGGCGACACTTGCAGCGATCAAGAAAGCCTGGCCACGGAAACGGCTTGTGGTGCTTTTTCAACCACACAGATACTCGCGAACTAAGGCGTTGTTTAAGGAATTCCTGACGGCCTTTCATCGGGCGGATGTGTTGATTATGACAGATATCTATGCGGCGAGTGAAGAGCCCATAGAGGATGTCAGTACGGAGTGTTTATTGGCAGAGATAGAACGCCATGGGCAAAAACATACTCTGTATATTCCCGAGGTTGAAACCATGGCTGAAGAAGTAATAGGGATGGTCCGGGAAAATGATCTGGTCCTGACCCTTGGTGCCGGGAACATCGTGAGCGTTGGTGAAAAACTTGTGAAGTTGCTTGAAAAATAATAGAGCCCGGCTGTCAGGTTGAGCGGGCATTGCGGGGAATCGTAAGAAAACAGGTCATGAAGAATAAATTGGCGACAGATATCCGAAAAAATCTCCAGGTGCTGATAATGAGCCTGAGGGGAAAAGGGAAGGATACGTCCAGCAACAGTGAGTTGCCGAAGTCGGCCTATTGTTATGACCAGCAACCAGTCGGAAAAAGAACAAGGTTTTCCCTTGAAGCCTTACGTAACCGTATAACGCAGAAGAGAAGGTTAAGAAAAGAAAGTTTTGCATCACCGGCCCGGGGCAAGGAAGTAAAAAAGAAAATTAGACCCTATGCTGCAATATGTCTAGTACTTCTACTGTTCCTTGCCTGCAACGGTCCTTCTCGGGTCGGGTATCTGTTGAAGGATATTTCAAAATTCAAGGTGCGAAGGCTGGTTATCGAGGGGGGCAGTGCTGTAACCGTCAAGCGCATAAAGGAATTAAGTGGTATCACCCTGTATAAAACCAGCTTGCTCGAACTCGATATTCAAAAAATCTCGAAAAGGCTGGAACAGGAACCCTGGGTGAAAAGTGCCGAGGTAAGCAGGGATTGGCCGTCCGGTGTAGTTGTCGATGTGACGGAATACAAGCCTGTTGCCCTGGTAAATGTGAGTACGGAAGATAATCCGCAGCTCTATTATATTGATAAAAAGGGCAACACCTTTCTGAGAATAGATCCGGGACAGGATGTGGATTACCCGGTTATAACCGGGCTGGATATGGTAACGGACAAAAAGAAACGGCAAGAGATATTTTCGGATATCATGACATTCCTGGTCAGGGCACGCAGGAACAACCCCAATCTGCCAGCTCAATCCGTTTCTGAATTGCATATAAACAGACAGGAAGAGATGGTACTGTATCTTGTGGATCACCCTTTCCCTATTTTTTTCGGGAAAGGTAATATTGAAATCAAGTTTTATAGGCTGTTGCGGGTAATGGAATCTCTGTACAGAGAGAAAAAGAGCAGTCTGCAGTTGGCCGGAGTACAGTATATAAGGATGGATTATTTTAACGATAAGGTGCTTGTGGCACAGAGTGATCGGGTTAAGTAATGGATGAGAACAACGAAATTGAACCGGTTATGGCTGATCGTGACGATGAGCGGGAGTATGGTGAACTTGTCGTCGGTCTGGACATCGGTACTACGAAGATCTGTTGTACCGTCGGTGAGGTTTTTGACGACCGTGTCGATGTTATAGGTACCGGTACTGTCCCATCCCAGGGGGTCCGAAAGGGTGTGGTTGTCAATATAGAGAGCACGGTCAACTCTATTAAGCAAGCCATACGTCTGGCTGAGGAAGATGCTGACTGTGATCTCAGTTCAACCTATGTGTATGTCGGGATTGCCGGGAATCACATCAAGGGATTTAACAGTCCAGGTATTGTCGCGGTAAATAACAGGGAAATCAAACAGTCAGATATTGATGATGTCATTACTGCAGCCAGGACCGTGAAGATTTCGGAAAATCAACGGGTAATCCATGTTATGCCGCAGGAATACATGGTGGATGACCATACCGGCATCCAGAACCCGGTGGGTATGACAGGGGTCCGCCTGGTGACAAACGTGCATATTGTTACCGCCGATATCGGTGCTGTCCACAACTTGGTCACCTGCTGCAACAAGGCGGGGCTTGAGGTAGCAGAGTTGGTACTTGAATCCATAGCTTCGGCCAATGCCGTACTCAGTTCAGATGAGATGGAATTAGGTGTTGCCTTGGTGGATATCGGCGGTGGTACTACCGATATGGCTGTTTTTTGTGATGGCACTATTCGGCATACACGTGAAATTGCACTAGGCGGGCACAACCTGACCAATGATCTTTCAGTTGGACTCCGTACTCCGTTGCAGGAGGCGGAACGATTAAAGGAGGATTATGGCGGAGCTATTGCGTCCATAATCAAACCGAACCTGGTGGTCGATGTACCGACTGTCGGGGATCGGGAGCCACGCAAAGTGACCCAGAAAGTGCTGGTGGATATCCTTGAAGCCAGGATGATAGAGATCCTGGAGATGATAGACAGGGAACTGGTGGCAAGCGGACAGAAGAATAAGATCAACGGAGGCGTGGTTATTACCGGTGGAACAGCCCTGCTGGCAAACCTTGTTGACCTTGCGGAACAGATATTCGATCTGCCTGTCCGAATCGGTTATCCGGCTGGAGTCGGAGGAAAAGTTGAAGATATACACAGTCCCCGTTGTACAACGGCGGTCGGTTTGGTGATGTTTGGCAGGGACAAAGTCCGTGGAAGCCAAAATCGTGAACCATCTGCAATAGATAAGCTCAAGGGATGGGTCAGGAAAATAATGTAGGAAGTTTGATTTTTTTGTTTATGGGACAGGGTGCAGATGATATATTTGCACTACTTATACGTTATGCATGTCACGGCTTATCAGGTGACTTCTTAATATAGATTTGGGAGAAGCATATGCCTTTCAGAATGGCGGAATCAGAGGGTGTTGCGGTTGTAAAGGTAATAGGCGTCGGTGGCGGTGGCGGAAATGCCATAAACACCATGATTACCGACAAACTACAAGGTGTAGAGTTCATTGCAGCCAATACCGATAAGCAGGCATTATTGCAGTCTAAAGCCGATATATGTCTCCAGCTTGGCATGAATGTTACCAAGGGCCTGGGGGCCGGTGCTGATCCTGAGACCGGGGAACAATCCGCAATTGAATCCATGGAGGAGATCAAAGAGACCCTGAAGGGTGCTGACATGGTTTTTGTAACTGCGGGTTTAGGTGGAGGAACGGGGACAGGAGCGGCGCCTGTAGTAGCCAAGATCAGCAAGGAACTTGGAGCTCTCACCGTGGCGGTTGTGACCAAACCTTTCAGTTTTGAAGGGAAGTTTCGAGCACGAAACTGTGAGTATGGGTGGTCTGAACTGCATAAATATGCGGATACGATTATCACCGTTCCAAACGACAGGCTGTTATCGCTGATGCAGAAAAACAGCAAGCTTTCCGATATGCTGTCCATGGCCGATAATGTCCTTCTGCAGGCAGTTAAGGGCATTACCGACCTGATAAACGTACCGGGACTTATCAATGCAGACTTTGCCGATCTTCGCACCGTAATGAAAGAGGTTGGACCGGCGATTATGGGGTCAGGTTCGGCAGTCGGGGAAAACCGTGCTCTCGAAGCCGCGCGCCGGGCGATTGACAACCAGTTGCTTGAGGATTTTGGTATCGACGGTGCACGTGGGTTGCTCATCAATATTTCAGCATCTGAAGAGACCTTCGCCATGTCAGAGTTCATGGAGGCTTCCACCCTGATTCAGGAACGGGTCGACGAAGATGCCAAGGTTGTTATTGGTGCCTTGTATGACGACTCTCTTGAGGATGAAATGCATGTTACGGTGATTGCTACCGGTGTCGGGGATATGGCTGAAAAAAAAGAGACCATAGCCCAGGTTAACGATCTTCACAGAAAAAAAGCAAACACCCAGCCGGCCAGAACTCCGGATCCGCGTGAAAGGGACATGGAACCGCTGAATACCATCAGTGCACCGGTCAATACCCAGTCTAAGGTTGCCCGTCTTCCCGGCTCAAATTTTGAAACTATTGAGCATCTTTCCAGCAATAACGGAGGGGACAGTGAACGCAGGCGGGATCTGCCGGTATGGCATGAAGATCATCTGGAGACTCCTGCCTACCTGCGCAAAAAAGCAAACTGATACGGATCGTATCCATTATCCTCTGAAGGTGTCCTATCAGGAAACAAGGCAGGAAAGGCGACGGCCACACTGGTAAAAGGGAGAAGCAGTCGGAACGGGAGAAGGGCAGTTTCCTGAAAAAATGGACTGGCCGCGTTCCGGTGGCGCTGCTCTATCCCAATACCTATAGTGTCGGGATGTCAAGCCTGGGGTTCCAGCTGGTTTACGAAATGCTGGGGCGTCAGGATGAGCTTGTCTGCGAGCGTTTCTTCCTTCCCGAACCGTCCTCCTCATTTCGTTCGGTTGAATCTTCAAGCCCGCTTTCTTCCTTCCCCATTGTTTTCATTTCCATAAGTTTTGAACACGATTACCTGCACCTGGTTCAACTGTTGCAGCTTGCTAACATCCCTGTTTTTGCAGAGGACAGAGGGGATGTGATTTCGGCTGAAAACCCACTGGTTGTTTGTGGTGGTGTGGCAACAGCGATGAATCCTGAGCCACTTGCTCCTTTTGTCGATCTCTTCATTATAGGTGAGGCCGAACCACTACTCGAAAAGGTTGCTACCACGATTGCTGACCGTTTTAAGAGTGAAGGCAGGACGTCTCTTCTGGGGTCGCTTTGCAAGCAGTACTGCAGTTGTTACGCTCCACGTTTTTATAGCCCTGTTTATGATGAAAAGGGAGATTTTAATGGCTACACGGTTGAGCCGGGTTTTCGCCCGAGGATTACCCGGGAGTATCTAGAGACAACGACTGTTGCTTCCCATTCAGTACTCAGCAGTCCTGATATCGAATTTTCAGATATGCACCTGACGGAACTTGGACGTGGTTGCTCGCGGGGGTGTCGGTTCTGTGCCGCAGGTTTTATCTATAGACCTCCACGTTTATGGGATGGAGATGCGATTGTTGAGGGCATTCGCCAGCGGCATGAAGGAATAGGTAAGGTGGGACTGCTCGGTATGGAAATGGCCGAAATGGAATCACTCAACATGATCAGTGATTATTTGCAGGAGAGCGGTTGTGCACTCTCTTTTTCCTCTTTGCGCGCTGACCGGCTGAGTGAGCCTCTTCTCAACCTCCTCGAAGTGAGTAATCTGAAAAGTGTTGCCATCGCCCCTGACGGTTCATCTGAAAGGCTGCGTTCTGTGATAAATAAGGGGCTATCTGAGAAGGATCTCCTGAACGGGGCAATACAGCTTGTCGAGGGTGAAATCTACAAACTCAAGCTGTATCTCATGATTGGTTTGCCATCTGAAACAGATGAAGATCTGCTGGAAGGTGTCCGGTTTATTAAAAAGATGAAGCAAACTATAGATCTCATAGGGAAAAAGCGGGGCCGGCTCACTGAGATTATGGTTTCTGTAAACTGTTTTGCACCAAAACCCTGGACACCGTTCCAGTATCATCCATTTGGTATGAGTGATTCCCTCCATCCTGATGAATACGGGGATGCATTTAAATCGGTGTCGGAGCTCAAACGTCGACAGAAACTACTCAAGAAAGGACTCATGGCCACCGCCAATGTACACATACAGTTCGATAAACCCGATAATGTATTGTTTCAGGCAGTGTTGGCCAGGGGGGATCGTCGACTCGCACAGGTCCTGGAATATATGGCATCAAGCGGAAAAAACTGGAAAGCTGCCATGAAAGAATTTGATCTGCGGCCTGAACAGTTTACTCATAAAGGGTGTGATGCAGGGACCCCTTTTCCGTGGGAGATTATTGATCACGGGATTAATTCTTCCTATTTATGGAAAGAATATCAGCGTGCTTTTGAAGAGCGGTTGACACCATCGTGTGATACGTCAGTCTGCAGAAGATGCGGAGTCTGCAATGATTGAATCCGAGAAGGAGAAGCAGGCCAAGGAGAATGATGGTGGCTTGCAACCGTTCAAGCTCGTTAAGTATTTCACCTTTTCCAGTCTTGCCGTAATGCTGGTTTTTGCCTTACTGCTCTCCTGGATAATTTCAAACAATGCCAGAAAGGTTATGCTTAATCAGAGTGAGGAGTATTCTCTGGTCCTTGCCGAAACACTTAACCAGCAGGTCTTTCGCCGTTTCGTTCTGCCAACCGTCGTCCGTTATGGCAATATAGCACTGAGTAATCCGGAACAGTTCGACGCCCTTGATAAAATAGTCAGCTCAATTATCCAGGGTATGAAAATCAAGACGGTTACGATCTATGACTCCCAGGTCAATATAACCTCCTATTCAACTGATCTCAAACTGGTCGGGAAAGAGGGGCTTGGAGGTCCCGAATATCATCGTAGCCTGCAGGGGGAATCGAATTCGCTACTGACCAGTACGGGAACAATATTTAATCTTGTACCAGGTTCCACCCCGCCCAGTTGTGAACTGCAGACTTTCATTCCTTTCAGGCAGGTGCGCCAGGGGGGAGAGAGTAGCGATGTCATTATGGGGGTGATTGAAATTACAAAGGATCTTTCGCGGGAATATACCAATATCATCCGTTTACAGTCGAGCATCATCGGTATATCGGTAACGGTGATGATGATCCTGTTTCTGATTCTGCGATCAATCGTCAGCAGGGCCGATAATATCATGGAGAGGAGAAACGAGGAGCGGCTTCGCCTCAAAGAAAAACTGAACCAGGCAGAGCGCCTTGCCCATCTTGGGACCATGGTTGCAACCGTTTCGCATGAGATCAAGAGCCCGCTCGGTATTGTCCGAAGTACGGGTGAGATTCTTGAAAAGAGAATAAAAAAGGTCGCGCCCGGTAATGAACATCTGGCCCGTATCATTGTAGAAGAGACCGGCAGGCTCAACGATATCGTTATTGAATTTCTCGATTTTGCCCGTCCGCAGGAGCCCAGACCGGAAATCACCAATGTAAATGGGGTGCTGGAAAAGGCTGTCAATTTTATCTCCCCGAAATTATCAGAACAGGACATAAAGCTGAACCTGTCCCTGGACCAGAACCTGCCGTCGGGCAATATCGATGTAAATCTTTTTTACAGGGCTCTCTTAAATATTCTTGTCAATGGGATGCAGGCCATGGGGGAGGGGGGGCAACTTGATGTCTCTACCAGGCGAGCGGATGACGGCTGGATAGTGATTGCCATTGGTGATAATGGTTGCGGTATGTCTGAGGAAAAATTAGCCAGGATTTTTCAGCCATTTTTCACGGATAAACATAAGGGGACGGGGCTTGGCCTGGCAATAACGAAGAACATAATAGAAAGCCATAATGGCGATATACACGTTACCAGTGAACCTGATAGTGGAACAACCTTTACCATACTGCTCCCCGCCGTCTAACCGCCCACGACTGGAGGTTGTCGATGTCGCTTTTCTGCAAAACGGTCCTTACAGGTTTAGTGCGACAGGGGGCGAATGTATCGGCTTAAGCGGTGACTCCGGAGTTGGGAAAACACTGTTGCTGAAGGCTGTTTGTGATCTGATACCGCATTGGGGCCGTGTTTTGCTCGACGGGGTTTCAAGTGAGGCTATGAGTGCACCGGTATGGCGCAGAAGGGTATGCATGGTGCCTGCCGACCCGGCCTGGTGGCATGATCGGGTGGGAGATCATTTTATTACCCCCTCTGGAGTGGTGAATCTGTTTCCTGAAGTGCTTGAACAACTCGGTTTTACAACGGAAGTGCTGGAATGGGAGGTGCGTCGTTTGTCTACCGGCGAGCGGCAACGTCTGGGGTTGGCCAGGGCTCTGTTGCTCCAGCCTGAGGTTCTGCTTCTGGATGAACCGACATCCGGACTCGACGACTATAACCGTGGCCAGGTTGAAACACTGATTGGTTCCCTGCAGAGAACGAGAAATGTAGTGGTCGTCTGGGTAGGACATGATTATGCGCAGCTGGAGAGGGTAGCTCAAAGAATCCTGAAAGTAAAAAAGGCAGGACTTGAGTAATGAACGTGATAGAACTTTCAGCAGTTGATCTCGGCATAGCTGCTCTGCTTGTCGTCGTCTTGGCAGCTACCAGTATGGTGATGAGCCTGGGCGTTGAAAAAAAGATCCTGCTGTATAGCTGCAGGATGACGGCTCAATTGCTTCTTGTTGGCCTGATACTTCGTTACCTGTTCAGCAATGCCAGTGGCTGGCTTGTGATACTCATGTCGTTGGTGATGTTGGCAGCTGCGGGCCGTGAGGTTCAAGCGAGACAAAAAAGAAAGGTGCGGGGCTGGAACGGATATATGATCGGCACCTCCGCCATGTTCATCTCATCTTTTTCAATTGCTCTCTTGGCCCTTACCGTAATTATCCAGGTCAAGCCTTGGTATACACCGCAATATGCGGTCCCGCTCCTGGGTATGTTGCTTGGCAATACCATGACAGGGGTGTCCCTTTCCATCGACATGCTCGTATCACAGCTCTACGAAAAACATACCATTGTTGAGCAGAGGCTGATGCTGGGGCAGGAGTGGCAAGAGGCCAGCTCAGATATTCGCAGGGATGCAATGCGCAACGGTATGATGCCAATCGTCAACTCAATGGCTGCTGCCGGACTTGTAAGTCTACCGGGCATGATGACCGGCCAGATTCTTGGCGGAACACCACCGGTAGAGGCAGTCAAGTACCAGATACTTATTATGTTCCTTATTGCAGCCGGAACAGGATTCGGGGTGATTACCGCGATTGGCTTGACGGCAAGGCACCTCTTTGACAAACGGCACCGTTTGCGACTCGAGCTCATATCTCAATGAGCGGGTGACGCTCCCGTATCCACTATAAAGTGGACAATTCACTCTGTTTTATCTTCGCTTCCGAGGTAATGGCAGCAACTGATAAGCTTGTTTCTCATTTCATTGTCAGGCTTTTCGGTCGCCAGGAACCATCTCCACACGTTTATTAATGATGCAATAAACAGAAGATATGATAAAAGTTTGAACCCTGTGGTTCGAAAAAAAAAGGCGGCTGCGAGGAGTAAAAGCAGTATGGTGATTATCCTGAAACGTGGTTTGTCAAACATCTAAAAACCTTTTGTTGGCCGGACAATTGGATGAATGTATAGTGTCTTATTTAAAGTATATCATTTTCGTGACAAGCATTAAACCAGGAATATAAAGGTTGGGACAATGTTTCGTTATGTAGTGTTCTTGTTCACAGCTTTGCTGGTCTGTTCATGTGAGGATACCAATATTGGTATTATGGCAGGGGCGGCTTCCGATGCGGTAACCGCCGTTACCCTGGACGATGAGGATGTGTATAAAATAGCACAACGTGCTGCAGCTATTTCAGATAGCAAACACCGGGTGGCTCAAAGAGGGAGTGTTTATGATGCCCGTCTCCAGAAACTGGTTGCCAGGCATGCGGTACAGGATGGCAGGGCATTCAATTTCAAAGTGTACCTGACAGAGCAGGTAAACGCCTTTGCCATGGCAGATGGCACGGTTCGCGTTAACAGCGGCCTGATGGACTTGATGAACGACCAGGAGTTGCTGTTTGTTATCGGTCATGAGATGGGACATGTGGTGAAGACCCACTCTCGCCGAAAAGTGGTTGTGGCTTATGGATCGAGTGCCCTAAGAAAGGCTGTTGCCTCACAGGAAAATGAGATCGGTCAGCTAGCTCGTTCTGTGCTGGGTGATTTTGTCGAACAGTTGACGAATGCCCAGTTTTCTCAGCATGAGGAGCGGCAGGCCGATCTATATGGATTGAGATTCCTGGAAGAGGAGGGGTATGATAAAAGTGGTGCAGTTTCTGCCTTGGGGAAACTTGCCGATCTGGCACGTCAGCATACCTTCCTTTCCAGTCATCCCGACCCTGAGGAGAGGGCCGAACTTATGTTGAGCGGGGCTCTTGAAGACGGAGCGAAGGGCGATGAGGAACATTCTCTGTTAAGCAGCCTCTTCGGTTTTGTCAAAGATGTCGTGTTGTTCATTGTCGGGATGGTTGTCGGCTTGGTAAAATGGTTCTTTCACGTAATTACCGGTTGATCTGTAGATCTCATTAGTCTCTTCATTTTGCATTCTCGGTTGAGGCGGCAGCTGGTAGATGTGAGTGGGGCCATCCGCGAGATCCCTACGGTTTTACTCCAAATATTCTTGTCTTTTTTCGGTATTAATGTTCATATGTTTAAAATTTTGTCGTACCTGTTTTTCGTACTGTTGTCTTTTGTAAATACAAGTTAGCGGAGGGCGAAGTGAGTAAGCGTATAGTGATAATCGGTGGTGTGGCTGCGGGCCCTAAAACGGCAGTCAGGGCAAAACGGTTAATGCCGGATAGTGACGTAACGTTAGTCGATCAGGACAGCATGATATCCTATGGGGGTTGCGGAATTCCATATTACGTGTCCGGGGATGTTCCGGATGAGAAGGAACTGCGGTCCACCAGTTTTCATATGGTGCGGGATGCGACATTTTTTGAAAATGCAAAGGGGGTCAAAACCATTACCTCCACAAGGGCCCTCTCGATTGACAGGGAGAAAAAAACTGTTACCGTCGAGTATGTAAAAACCGGTGACAAGAGCGATCTTGAATATGACATCCTGATGCTTGCCACCGGTTCAGAGCCTGTAAGACTTCCTTTGCCGGGCGTCGACCTCGAAGGTGTCTATACCATCAGTGATTTGCATAAAGCTATTGAGATCAAGGATCGTATTGCCAAGGGTAAGGTCGGAAAGGCTGTTGTCGTCGGCGGAGGTGCCATTGGTCTCGAGATGGCAGAAGCACTTACCGATCTCTGGGGCGTTGAAACAAGCGTTGTAGAGTTTATGGACCAATTGCTGCCAAGTGCCGTCGGCTGGTCGATGGCTTCCATGCTCACAAAACATCTGCGAGATAATAATATTGAGGTCTTTCTGGGTGAAGCGGCGCAGGAGGTCCTGGGTGAGGATGGTAAAGTTGTCGGCCTCAAGACGGGTAAACGAACACTTGAGGCGGATCTTGTTATTCTGGCGGCAGGTGTCAGGCCACGCTCTCAACTTGCGGTTGAGGCGGGTCTGCAGGTTTCGAAAAATGGTGCAATTGTCGTCAACGAACGGATGCAGACCTCCGACCCTGCAATCTATGCTGCGGGAGACTGTGTTGAGATCATGCACCTTGTAACCGGAAAGCGTTTTTTCGCCCCATTTGGCAGCCTGGCAAACAAGGAAGGTCGTGTGGCTGCCAATAATATGGCAGGAATCCCAACGGTATTCAAGGGTGCTGTGGGCAGTTTTATCATGAAGGCCTTTGATATCTGTATTGGTGCCGTCGGTCTCAGTCTTGAACAGGCAAAGGCGGAAGGGTTCGATGCCGAGAGTTCCTATACCTCTCCTTCGGATCGGGCACATTTCTATCCTGGTCAGGCCGTTATGTGTCTTGAATTGGTCTTTGATAAAAGGACCAGAAGAGTTCTGGGAATGGAAGGTGTGGGTCCTATGAATGATGGGCTGTCGGCCAGGATTGATGCGGCCGCTGTTGCTATTTCTGATGGAGCGACAATCGATGAATTCTATAATATTGAGATGTGTTATGCGCCTCCGTTCTCTGCAGCTATTGATGCAATTAATGCTGCTGGATATGTGGCAGAAAACATCTGCGATGGAAGAATGAATCAGATCTCCCCACAGGAGTTCTGTCGTTGGATGGATGACCAGTCACTGTATCCTGACTGGCTGGTTCTGGATGTTCGTCACACCAAGGAGGCAGCACCGCTGGTTGAAAAATATCCAGAGAAATGGTTATCCATCCCCTATGATCAGGTGCGAGCACGACATGGTGAACTGACAACAGATAAGACTGTTATCGTCGTCTGTAACGCCGGATCAAGATCGTATGAGATCCAGCTTTTTATGGGAACAGTTGGAAAAGAAAATTATCTCGTACTCCCGGGTGGTTTAAATTTTATCCGTCGTGTCGGTGCTGATTGGTTGGAGTAACCCCTGATTTATCCGTATAGTGTATGCCTTGGCTCACTGGTCATCCGGTGATCACTTTTTGAAGCCTTCCCGACTATCATTTTTGTGTTATGCCGGGAAGGCTTTTTCATTTTTGCCTATTTTTCCCTCCTGTTAGACAACACTTGTTTCTTTGTGCTAGTATGTCATTATGGGGTTGCTATCGACTATTGGTTTTTCAGTACATATAGAGTAAGAATGATTATCAGAGCAGAATGTAAAATGGACGGATGAAGTATTTAAATTTTGAAGAGGTAATGCATGTCTGTGTTAAACGGCCAACATATGATTGAGGAAATTCAAGCAAATGTACAAACTGGCGACAGTATGAAGGCCAGACTGGTATTGTCGCACATTGAAGATATAGACCCAAAGACGCGTAACAGGTTACTCTATGAGTTATCCCGTGCTGATGTCGATTTTTCTGTGCCATTGTTGATTTACCTGTTGACGGAGAAGGTTGAGATTGCCGATGAAATGCCTATTATCAGGGATACCCTGTTATCAAGTCTCATGGCATTTCCTGAGAAATTGCCGGAATTTCTGGTCAGCGAAGAGATTGATAACAGGATTGAGCTGATTCGAGCCGTTGGTGAACTTCAGTGTACGGAAGCCACCGCGACTCTTTTAGAAATCGCCGGAGCAACCGATGATGATTCGGAGATTTTACTCATCATCGAAACGTTTGGGATACTGGGAGATCCGCTGGCTGTAAATTTCCTTACCGATTATCTCTATTCTGCAAATCGTGACATGATTATGGCGGCTGTGCACTCACTTGGGCAGGTCGGCACACCGACAGCCATGCATCGGCTGGCAGAAAGGATGGGGACTGATAACGAAATCGATTTCATGATTCTCTCTATCTTTTCCACAGTTCAGGATCAGGTGTCCCTGGAAAAGTTGAACGACACTCTCCGTTCCCATTATGCCCATATGAGAAGCTATGCCAAGAGGGAGCTGGTCAATATTGGTCCGAAGGCCGTACCTATACTTATTGCTAACCTGACCCACGACGATCCCGATTTTTTAATCCATACCTTAAACGTCCTTGGCGATATTGGTGATGAGTCAGCTATTGTCCCCATCCGTAAGCTTCTCGATACCATGCCAAGAAGTGCTAATGTCAGGTTTGCTGCATATGAGGCGCTTGCATTGCTGCCTTTGAAAAAAGGTGCCTATACTTTGACAGCCGGATTAAACGATCCCGAGGATCATGTCTGTGTGGCGGCGGCGCGGGCAATAGATCGAAATTTTTCATCCATTCTGGGAGTCGGTATCAGGAACCTGTTGCAGGGACCGGATGAAGACGCCAGACATATCGTGAAGATCCTGGTCAACACTCAGGTGGACCAGGTATTCCTCAGCCTGGCTGGTGATGAGAAATTCCAGGAGTTGGCCCTCTATTACCTGCCGCATACCCACAAGGATATTCGCGAGCATTACCATGACCTGCTGGTTGAGAACGGCAAGGCGGATTTCGCCGCACGTATTGAAGGTGGAGAAGAAAAGGCTGAACGGCTGAAGGTTGTCGCGGTGGATGACTCACGCATGATTCTTAACATATACAAGGCAACCCTGCATGAGTTGGGATATGATCCTGTACTCTTTGAGTTTCCCGCTTCAGCGCTTGAGTGGCTCAAGGATGAAAAACCACTCATGGTGCTGACCGACCTGAATATGCCGGAAATAACTGGTGTACAAATGACCAGGCAGATACGGGACTCCTATCCGCTTGAGGAGTTGCCGATAATTATGGTAACAACCCAGAACGAGGCTAAAGACAATGATGCAGCCTATGAAGCTGGTGTCAATTCCATATTGCACAAGCCGTTTAACGCAGCCTCGCTCAAGAAGGCAATGTCTGAAATACTGAATTGATGTAGTCCGGTACTTCGTCAAAGTGTCTGCCCACCTGTTCTGGCGAATGGGCGTCGGAGCCGAGTGTCAAGGGAATATTCATTTCCAGGACGATGGCGAGAATGGCGCGGGCGGGGAAAGGCATGTTGCGAAAAGGGAAACCAGAGGTGTTGATCTCAACCGCCATTTCTTTTTCTTTTACAGCTCCCAGCAATTTTCTAATCTTTGTTTCATGTACTGGCAGGTATTCAGTTTCCGGCAGGTGACGAAGGGCCGCATCCAGGTGGCAGAGAGTTGTGCCCGGCAGGGTTTGGACAGCTTCTGTGAGATCATCAAAATAGTCGTTTAGAATCTTTCTGGTACCCACAGCCCTTGCCAGAGGGAAATTGGCAGGATTCCGACTTAACAGATTAATGTGCGTGCCCTCCTGGTCGTAACGCAGGTAGTGGCAGGAGATACCGACCCTGTCCCACTTCCTTGCTGCCAGCCTTTCCTGAATGTCTTCTTTGCACTCCCTGTTATAACCGAGTTCTACACCGAGCCCGAGATGGATACGCCCAGCGTATTTTTTCTTTAGTCTTTCACCCTCTTTGAAATAATAGTCGAAATCCTCTTCAGTCAGCCAGGCCGGCTCCAGGTAATTTATACCTGTTTCCATATGTTCGAGAAAAATCAGTTCCTGAAGTCCACAAGCTATTGCACTTTGGACATACTCCTCCATTTCACCTGTGGCGTGATGGCAGAGCCGGGTGTGAACATGGCCGTCACAATAGGTGTTTATATGCCTTTGTGTGGTCCTCACTGGAGGGGTTTTTAAGGTGTTTTGTGGGGGTGAGGGGAATGATCCGGTGTCAGTATCAGGCATTTCCCCGTGGAAAGAAATGGACGACTCCGTCGATATCAGAGGTATCGCAGACGTGCCCCTGTTCAAGTTCGAGGTCGATGTATTCTTCGATACCCTCGACCTGTACGGTGAGGGCAGGACCACCCGGCAGGTGGTATATAACGGTACTGGCTGAAGAAAGATCGACAGGTGTTAAAAAAATCTTCATGAAAATAAACTACCTCAAGGTAAAAATACAGCTGGATTCCTGAAAACCTGGTCTCTCACTTTCCTGTAAAAATAGGTAAATAACGAGCGAAAAGAAAGTAGTTCCGGGATTGTTGATTCAAAACGTCGATCAAGACATATGTCCCGTTTCTCGGGGTTCAGGCGAAAAGATATGCTCCATAGCAACTTCATCACTCATATACGAATATTCGGGTAAAACTGCAAGGCGAATCAACCATAGTTGAAACAATAGCCGTCACTTTGTCATACACAGAGATATTTCTTCCACTATAACGATGTGGTAGCGTGCTTTTTCTGAAATGCATTTGACAGTGCAGGAGTGGAGGTTTAATATACGTGTTTGCTGTCAGTTTTTCGGCACCTTTGCAATCAAGTAATCTTTTACATATAAGGTGGAGCAATGAGTGAAAATCAAGATCAGATGAGCGCCAAGGAGAAAACTCTCTTTGGTAAGGAAAAAAATCCATCCAGCATTATGCCTAAAAAGTTGACACTGGACAGCATGATCCAGTTCCGCTGTCATCCAGGTGTTAGCTGCTTTACGGCTTGTTGCGGTGGAATCAAGATTGTATTGACCCCCTATGATATCCTGGTGCTGTCAAAGAGACTGGGAATCGAAGCACATGAGTTTCTGCATCAGTATACCACTCCGACCTATCTCGAAAAAACGGATATGCCCGGGGTCATGATCAAGATGCGTGAGGAGGATAACAAGTGCCCGTTTGTCACCCCGGATGGTTGTACTGTCTACAGTGATCGACCTTCTGCTTGTCGTTATTACCCGGTTGGTATGGCAGACTTTCATGAAGGTGGAACAAAAGATGCCAGTGGTAATGAGGTTCATGGTGCCGATGATAAATTCTTCTTTGTGGTCAAGGAAGACTATTGCAAGGGGCATGAGGAAGACAAGACTTGGACAGTAAAGGAGTGGCGTGAAGATCAGGGCATTGATGTACGTGACGAAATGAACCGGGAATGGCTGCGCCTGGTTATGCGTCGTAAATCCCATGGCCATCAGGCTACGCTTTCCGAACAGGGGAAGCGCATGTTTTTTATGGCCTCAACCGACCTTCAGCATTTCAAACGCTTTATCTTTGAGAGTTCTTTCCTTGACACCTATGTCGTCGATGAAGAAACGATACAGAAAATAAAAGAAGATGATGTTGAGTTGATGCATTTCTCGTTCAAATATCTCGCTTCGAGTCTCTTTGGCGTACAGTTTCCGGAACTACAGATCAAGGAAGAAAAGATCAAGGCCAAGGTCTCTGAGATGAAGACAAAGCAGGATGATTCAGTCCTGCAGGCGATTCGTCAGTATGAAGATTTAAAGGCGGATATCGACTCTATGAAGCCGGAGAACAAGAAGTAGTCTTCCTGTTCAGCTAACCCGAATTTCTAAGGAATAAGGTGTCTATTTGGTTTTGAAACAGCTCAATAGAAGGCATCAGGCATTTCAGGGACGATTACCGAATCGTACAAAATGTTCACCAAAGGTTGGCGTATAAGGTACCGATTTATCTAGTGTTTGTAGTGATGTATGTAGTCTGCTATGATATGCTGCTAAAAACCTCGAGGTCGGTATCGTCTTAACTGATGAGAATTTCGGGCTGCAAAAAATAAAAAGGGCGGTGGAAAAATATCCACCGCCCTTTTTTTATGCGTTGCTCGCTCCTGACCCGTTACCGGGTCAGGAGTTGTACTCGGATAAATGCTTATTCTTCTTCTTTCTCAGGCTCAAGAGCGTCACGGCGACCTTTGAGGAACTTCCAGGACTTCACTGCATCTTTTTCCGCCTGGGCGATCAAACCTTCCGCCTCATCAGGATTGATACGCTTGAGTGCCTTGTAGCGGTTCTCACTCAGGATGTAATCTGAGAATTTCATAGTCGGCTCTTTGGAATCGATGGTCAGTGGGTTTTTACCTTGGTCTTCGAGTTCCGGGTTGAAGCGGTACAGTGGCCAATGACCACAGCTAACGGCTTTCTTCTGCTGTTCGAGGCCGTTTGCCATGTTGATACCATGGTTGATGCAGTGTGAGTAAGCAATAATCAGGGATGGTCCGTCATATGCCTCTGCCTCTGCAATAGCCTTGGCGGCCTGACCCGGGTTGGCACCCATGGCGATATGGGCGACGTAAACGTTCCCATATGTCGAGAAGATCATACCGATATCTTTCTTCGGTGATTTCTTGCCACCGAAGGCAAACTGTGCGGTAGCTGCACGCGGGGTGGACTTGGACATTTGACCACCGGTGTTTGAGTATACTTCAGTGTCGAGAAGCAGTACGTTGACATTCTCACCGGATGCCAGAACATGGTCGAGACCACCGTAACCGATATCGTATGCCCAACCGTCACCACCAATAATCCAAACGGACTTTTTAACCAGATAGTCGGCAATTGGCATCAAGCGTTTGGCCAGGATGTCCTTGCTTCCTTCAAGGGCAGTTTTCAGTTCGGTCACACGCTGGCGCTGGGCCTCGATATCCATCTGGGTTCCCTGCGGGGCGTCGGCAATTGCCTTGGCCAGATCTTCACTGACAAGACCGGCATCGGCTATCTTGGCAACCAGCTCGAGTGCCTGGGCACAGAGCTTGTTGGCGGTAAAACGCATACCCAGACCGAATTCGGCGTTGTCCTCGAACAGCGAGTTGGCCCAGGCCGGTCCACGACCATCGGTACGGGTACAGTACGGAGTGGTCGGCAGGTTGCCGCCGTAGATGGATGAACAACCTGTGGCGTTAGCCACAACCATTCTGTCACCAAAAAGCTGGGAAACCAATTTGACGTATGGGGTCTCACCACAACCGGCACAAGCGCCGGAGAACTCAAATAGTGGGCGAAGCAGCTGGCTACCCTTGACGGTGCCAGGGCTGATAAGCGCCGGGTCGATTTCAGGAAGACTGAGGAAGTAGTCTACTTTGGGGATCTCGGTGGTCTTTAATGTTTCGGTATTCGGGACCATTTCGAGAGCTTTTGTTTTTGCCGGACAAGCACTTACACAGAGGGTACAACCGCAACAATCCTGGGTGAAAACCTGGAGGATGAATTGCTGTCCCTTGAAGTTTTTACCGACAGCATTCAGAGATGTAACACCTTCTTTTACTTCAGGTACGATCTTGGTCCTGATCGCGGCGTGCGGACATACAAAAGAACACTGGCCACACTGGATACAGTTATCAGGAATCCAGCTCGGTACGTTAACAGCGATGTTACGCTTCTCGTACTGAGTGGTTGCGGTCGGCCAGGTACCGTCATCCGGGAGCTCGGAGACTTTCAGCTTGTCGCCTTTACCCTCGATGATTTTGGCTGTGACATTCTTGACGAAGTCAGGTGCGTGCTCCGGCACGGTCGGGGGAAGTTCGTGGCCGGTAATATCGGACTTGATCTCGACCTGGAAGATATTTTTAATAGCTCCATCGACAGCGTCATAGTTCATTTGGACGACTTTGTCGCCTTTGCTGCCGTAGGTTTTCTTTATGGCGGTTTTAATGGAGCGTATCGCATCCTCTTCGGTGAGGATACCGGAGATCATAAAGAAAGCGGTCTGCATGATCATGTTAATGCGGGCCCCGAGGCCAAGAGCCTGGCCGAGTGCGATCGCGTCGATGACATAGAATTTTGCTTTCTTTTCGATCAGGTCACGCTGCACGCGATCGGGCATATGATCCCAAACCTCATCTTTATTGTACCCGGAGGTCAATAAGAATGTGCCACCCTCTTCAAGGTTACAGAGCATGTCATAACTATCGAGGAAAGTGAAGTTATGACAGGCGATAAAGTTGGCCTTGTTGATTAGGTACGGTGCGGATATTTTGTTGTCACCGAAACGTACGTGGGAGGTGGTTATGGAACCCGACTTTTTGGAGTCGTAAACGAAATAACCCTGGGCAGAGTTGTCAGTTTCACCACCGATGATCTTGATGGTGTTCTTGTTGGCACCAACGGTACCATCAGAACCGAGGCCGTAGAACAGGGCACGGAAAACGTCGTCACTTTCAATGTTGAAGGATGAGTCGTAATCGAGACTGGTAAAAGACACATCGTCGTGCGGTCCAACACAGAATTTATTCTTGGGAGCCATGGCTGTCATGTTTTCGAATACAGCCTTAACCATTGCCGGGGTAAACTCGGCAGATCCCAGACCGTAACGACCGGCGTAGATGACCGGCGGAATAGCGCTCGGGTTGGCTTCAATTGCCTCAGAAACAGCAGCGCGGACATCAAGGTACAGTGGCTCGCCGATGGATCCCGGCTCCTTGGTACGATCGAGAACGGTAATCCTCTCAACGGTTTTCGGCAGTGCATTGACCATAGCCTTCGCGTCAAACGGACGGTAAAGACGGACAATAACCATGCCGACACGCTCGCCTTGGGCTACCATGTAATCGATGGTTGCTGCAGCAGTCTCAGCACCGGAGCCCATGATGACGATGACATCCTCGGCATCTTCCGCTCCATAGTAGTCAAAGAGGTGGTACTGCCGACCGGTGAGCTCTGCCAGTTTGTCCATGGTCTCCTGTACGATGGCAGGAGTTGCATTATAATATTTGTTGACGGTCTCACGGCCGGTGAAGTTAACATCAGGATTCTGGGCGGTTCCTCGTATTGACGGACAATCCGGGGTGAGGGCGCGTTTGCGATGCTCTGTGATAAGGTCTTCATCAACAACGGCACGCATATCATCCATGGTGAGTTCCTCGATTTTCTGGACCTCGTGGGAGGTGCGGAAACCATCGAAGAAATGCATGAAAGGTATTCTGGACTTCAGGCTCGCCTGGGTTGAGATGAGAGCCATGTCCATACATTCCTGAACATTTTGGGCACACAACATTGCCCAACCGGTCTGACGGGCGGCGTAAACGTCGCTGTGATCGCCGAAAATTGAAAGACCCTGATATGCCAGTGCACGTGCGGAAACGTGAAAAACGGTCGGGGTTAATTCTCCGGCAATCTTGTACATGTTCGGGATCATAAGTAGAAGACCCTGGGAGGCGGTGAAAGTGGTGCACAGGGCACCTGTGGTCAGGGAACCGTGAACCGCCCCTGCAACACCTGCCTCTGATTGCATCTGGGTCACTACGGGGATGCTTCCCCAGATGTTTTCCTGCTTGCCCGCAGCCTTGGCATCGGATTCGGCCGCCATCGGTGAAGAAGGTGTGATGGGGTAAATGGTGATGATCTCGCTCGTGGCATAGGCGACATGGGTACAGGCCTGGTTGCCATCAATAGTAACCATTTTACGCGACATGTGATGTTCTCCTTTAAGATGTCTGATGGTTTATGTGTATGTTCTATCTCAATAGAAACAAACGTTTGACATTCTTGTCATTAAGGCCGGACTATAGGGGTCCCGCCAGCCGGTCGAAAAGAGCCGGTATGAATAATAAAAATAACCTTTGAACCTGGAAGTGCGGCTGGTGGGGGGCTGCGAGTTTTTCTCGGTTACAGGGCCGAAGTGGACCGAAACCGAAAGAGTGGAGCAATATCATGTTGAGATCGTTTCCTATACGTTTGCTCAACGCATGAAAAAGCCGTTGACAACATCCACTGGAACAATGTTATCTTCTGGCTTATGCATCCTGCGTTTTTTACTGATCGTTGATGATCGGTTGATGACGCTGTTTTGAGTTCAGGTTCAGTAAGCTGCTGTAAAGGAGCATAGCCTGATTTTTGAAATGCAGACCATAAAACCAAATGCAGCGGGCTCTACTTACTAGCACGCCATTATATGGTATTTATTCAGTCCATGCAAGAAAGGAATTGGTCTAAAAACTGTGAATTATTGCGGCATAGAAAGGACATCTTCCCTTTTTTGCTGTAATTCCGTTTAATAGGTATGTTGGTAGTACCATATGGGAAACCTGGTTTCCGGAGAAGTTCATGTATACAGTCCCTGACTCCCTGCTTAAACAGCTGTTGGGCTATTTTGCACAAACCGAACAATTTGCTTTTTTTGACACTTCCCGGCCTTGTCTTGAAAACAGTGCCAGCTATCTTTTTACTTCTCCTGTGAAACGGCTGAAGTGCAGCATTGACGGGGATGGTTATCACTTTTTGAATGAAGTCCAGTTGTGGCTCGATAAGGGGTATTGGGTCGCAGGTTGGTTTGGGTATGAATTTGGTTACTTGCTGGACAGACAAGTGTCTGGTCTAACCACTGGTCCAGGGAAAACGGGGTCATGTGTTGCAGACCTTGGTGTTTTCGAACAGCCGCACACGTTTAATCATGTTACGGGAGTAGAAGACTTTTCAAAATTAGATTGTACAGCGGCCTTTTCTCCCGGCACATATTCAGTCCAGGACATAACCCCAAATATAACAGAGCAAGACTATCTCGATGCCTTAAAGCGGGTTAAGGAATACATTTGTGCCGGGGATACCTACCAGGTGAACCTCACGCTGAAACTTTTGTTCGGCTTATCCGGTTCTCCAGAGAGTTTGTATAGAGATCTGCGAAGGAACCAGTCCGTTGCGTATGGGGCATATGTCAGGTGGGGAGATGAGCGAGTGATGTCGTTTTCACCCGAGCTGTTTTTTCGTAAAAACGTGGAACTGCTTACTGCCAGGCCCATGAAAGGAACATTGAAGCGAGGCCGCACCCTCAAGGAAGACCAGAGTGCCAGGGAGTTTTTGCAAAATGATGGGAAGAATCGCAGTGAAAACGTGATGATTGTCGACCTGTTGCGTAATGATCTAGGTCGCGTACTTCACGAAACGGGGGGCGGTGAGGTGACGGTCCGCTCGCTTTTCGATGTAGAAACCTATGAGGGTTTGCTGCAAATGACCTCGACCGTCCATGGCAGGGGGAATGACAGGGATTTGAATGGCATTTCACTTGCAACCCTTTTCAAAGGGTTGTTCCCCTGTGGTTCGGTCACAGGGGCGCCTAAAATCAGGACCATGGAAATTATTGCCGAACTCGAAAAGGAGTATCGCGGTGTGTATACAGGGGCAATCGGTTTTTTTGGACCGGATGGCAGTTCTGTTTTTAATGTGCCGATTCGTACTGTGGTGTTAAATGGTGAGCGGGGTGAAATGGGGATTGGTTCAGGAGTGACTCATGATTCCGATTCCGGTGATGAGTGGCAGGAGTGTTTATTGAAAGGAAAATTTCTGACAGATCCTGTGCCTGAATTCAAATTGATTGAAACTCTCCTGTGGGAGCCGAAGGCAGGATTTTGGCTTCTTGAAAGACATCTGCAGCGTTTGGGTGGCTCAGCTGAATATTATTATTTCAGCTATGATCGGGATGGGATTGAACGTGCGCTTCAGCACTGTGTCGAAGGCCTTACAGAGCCTGCCCGGGTTCGCTTGACGCTTGCTAAAGATGGAACATTTGAATTAACCACCGCCGATTGTAAACTACCAGGGAATAGGACTTTGCCTGAATGCCCGGTGGCTGGTGGAAAATCACTGCCGAGGGTAAGGTTTTCAAAGCATGCAGTAGATTCCACCCAGACTTGGCAGTATCATAAAACAACCATGCGTTCACTATATGATGAAGAGTTTGTCAGGGCGTGTGCGGAGGGGTGCCTGGACTACCTGTTTGTCAACGAGTCCGGAGAAGTGACGGAAGGAGCAATTACAAATATCATTATCTATAAAGATGGCTCGTACCTCACTCCCCCGGCATCCAGTGGTCTGTTAAAAGGTGTAATGATACAGGAATTGATGGGCTTGGTAGAGGTCCCTGTGAATGAGCAGGTTCTGTATCCGCACGATATCCTCGGTGCCGACGCCCTCTATTGCTGCAATTCTGTCCGTGGTGTGATCCGGGTCCAGCTCATTGAAGGATAAGGGAGCGACCTGGATGGTTGTATGGGAATGCACGTCCCCCAGTTTCCCCTTGTTCATGAATATAATGCATTTTATATCAGTGATATGGCCGATCTTCTTTTTCTACAATTCCGAAGAGATTGAGAAATAGCCATTCTCGGACACGCTCCTAGTGAATGATTTTATCCTGCTCCGGGCTGATCTGGACAGGTGGAATTATCAGGTTGTGCTGGTGGCCGAGCATCCGGACCATGGTCATAAAGGCTGATGGCAGTGGAACATCACGGTCAAGCAAGAGAAAGCCCAGTTCCTTCGCCCGTGCCAGTGCCGCTGAGCCGTCAAGGCCATCCTGGTTATCGCAGAGTGCCTGGACGCGGAGGGCATCTGTCAGAGGAGACAGCAGGGTGGGATAATCCTCTTTTAATGAGAGAAGCTCCTGCTCGATTGTGGCTTTGTTTTTTTCACGAAATTTGAGAAATGTTCCTTCCGTGTTCGGTGTTCCAAAAAGTTCGTTAGTGATTGCCCCAGCCAGTAAAGACTGAAATTGTTTGTCTTGGTCCCGGAACTTGATAGCGAGTTCCGCTCGAACTTCCTTAAAAACAATCATCTGGACAACGCTTATACCCTCGCGAAGAACTGCGAGAAGCTGGGATTTTTTTTCTGGTGATTCGTTACTCATACGTCTGTTGATCCGATGGAGATTAAAGCACGACTTTTACAGCGGGATGCTGTTTCAGCAGTTCGTATATTTGCAGCCTGGTTTTTTCGTCCTCAACAGTAAGTTTTGCATTGAGGCTGTGGTATTTGCCGCCGGAGCTTGAATGAGAGTGGGAGATAGCCACCTCAGTCGGGGCACATGCCGTTACAATAACTTCCTGTAAAACCTGAGTGTCTTCCCCTATGACCTTGTAAACCCAGGTGCAGGGGTAATCGATATCAGGCTTGTCAGGCATTTTATTTGTGGTGTTGCTCATCATGTATCTTTAGTTTTATACGTGTTGATCTCGTGTAATGAAGTTGCCCACAGCAACTGTTAACGGTACCACTTTCTTTTGAGAGTGCAGCTTCTGTGGCGCAAGTATTACCGAGTGGTGTTGAAGAGTCAAGTAAAACGAGTGGTGGCCTGACGAGCAAAACGGGTTGTAATGGATGGCCATTATGGATAGAATCAATATTTAAAGAGTGTAAACGTTTATAACGATCAGTACTGAAGGGGATTTCATGGAAGAATACCGAAAATCTCAAGGTACTCATAGTACAGAACTTCATGGATGAGGCTGGAATTGTGGTTGAAAACATAGCAGATATTGAGGTAGCCGAGGTTGCAGCCGAATTGGATCGAATAAAGAAAGCCCTGCTTGCAAGTGAGTCAGAGAAGAAGGCTATTCTTGATGGGTTCCCCGGAATTATCTGCCTTGTGGATGACAAGGACCAGATCGTCTGGGTCAATGAGCAGGTAAAAAAACTGCATAAGGACCCGGTTGGTAAAAGCTGCCATGAAGTTTTCTGCGGTCGGCAGGAACCTTGTGAGCTCTGCTCTATCCCAAAGGGAAATGAGAACGGTACCCGGGAACCAATCATAAAAGCCTTTGATATTCAGAATGGGGGGAGTGAAGAGTATATGGTTGAGATGGCGGGGACGCCGGTTCTGGGAGCCGATGGTGAAATGCTTTCCTATCTTATAATCGGTTGGGACGTCACTGAAAAGCTCAAGCTGGAAAAACAGCTGCGTCATAGCCAGAAGATGGAGGCTATTGGTACGCTAGCCGGAGGTATTGCCCATGATTTTAACAATGTGTTGACCCCTATCATGGGCTATTCGGAGATTATTCGGCTGAAAATGCAGCAGGATGGTATTGAGGACAAGGCGATTCAGGATTACCTGGACGGCATACTGAGAGCTGCCAAACGGGCCAAAAAACTCGTTGAGCAGGTTTTGACGTTTTCCCGTTCAAGCGAAAAAAAAGAGACCCTTCAGTATATGCATCCTATCATCAAAGAAGTTATGAAACTGATGCGGGTTTCCTTGCCTAGTACGGTAATCATTCACGAGAGGATCGATGAAAACTGTGGAATGGTATCTGTGGACCCGGTCCAGATCCATCAGGTGCTGATCAATCTCTGTACCAACAGTGCCGAGGCCATGGCAGGAGAGCACGGATCCTTGACCGTATCGCTCAGTCAGGATGAATCGGAAAGCGATGAGAAGTTCATTAAGTTGAGCGTGGCAGATACCGGATGCGGGATTGAGAAAGACAAACTGGAGCGTATCTTCGAACCGTATTTCACCACCAAGGAAAAAAGCCGTGGTACCGGCATGGGACTGGCTATGGTTCACGGTATCGTAAATAGGCAGGGGGGTAGGATTGAGGTGGAAAGCAAGGTTGGTGAGGGAACCACCTTTGACCTCTACTTTCCGGTGGTTGAACAGGCAACCAGTTTTGATCACGTTGTTAATACAACGGATCTCATCCAGGGTTCGGGGCATATCCTTCTGGTAGATGATGAAGCACAGGTCGTCCAGGTAACCGGTGAATTGTTAACCAGTCTTGGCTACAAGGTTACTGGTAAGACCTCGGCATTTGACGCCCTTGCCCTCTTTTTAAAGAGTCCGGCAGACTATGACCTATTGCTCACAGATCTGACAATGCCTGAACTCACCGGCATTGAGTTGTGCAAGAAAGTCAAAGCGTTGCGCAGCGACCTGCCGGTGGTTCTCATTACTGGTTATTCAGAGCAGTTACCCCGTGAGGCTGCCGATGAGGCAGGGGTGGATCAATACTGCATGAAACCCGTTTCCATGCGCGAACTCTCGGCCATTGTACACAACACGATGGCCAAGGCACTGTAGGTCGCACTGCAGTTATTGTCTGCCGTTAATGACCGTGATCTGGTCATTAAGGGTCCAGAGATCGTAGATGACACCGATACCGACAAAGCCGAGGGTTACCAGATAGAGAAGGCCGCTGATCCACTTGCCAATATACATGCGGTGTATACCGAAAGCACCGAGGAAGGCAAGTAACAGCCAGGCGATATTGTAATCGACATCGCCGTCCGCAAAACGGATATCCGCTTCCCTATCCATTCCCGGAATAAGAAAAAGATCAACAATCCAGCCGATGCCGAGAAGGCCAAGGGTAAAAAACCAGATGGTGCCGGAAATGGGTTTACCGTAGTAGAATCTATGCATTCCCAGGAATCCGAATATCCACATCAGGTAACCAAACATAACGGAATGAGTTTGTTGTTTTGGCATGACGTTCCTTTACTGTTGTAGGGGTTGTTTGAGTTTTTGAACTCGATGATACGCATCGTATAATCGTTGTTCAGAAATATCACCGCGCTTTATACTGTTGAGTACTGCCTTGACCAATTTACTGAGGATATTTTGGTCGTACGCGAGGTTGTTGCCAACCACGACCATGTCGACACCGGCCTGTATGGCAAGGCAGACCGCCTGCTCCAGCCCGTAACGGCTGGTGATGGCACCCATTTGCATGTCATCCGAAAGTAGGGGGCCGTTAAACCCCAGGTCCTTTTTGAGGATGGAAATGGTGGAGGCAGATAAGGTCGCCGGATATTCAAAATCTATACTACGATTATATAAATGTCCAGTCATTACACTGTCTACCAGGCCTTCTTTCAGTAACGATCGATACGGGGTAAGCTCGCTGGATTGCCAACTGTCTGTGATGTCGACAAAGCCGAGATGAGAGTCTGCTCTTGAACTGCCGTGCCCGGGAAAGTGCTTAAGACAGCAATGGATTCCTCTTTGGTGATGTTCTTCTATCCAAGCTGCTGCATGTTTGGTGACCATGTCGTGAAGGTCGGAGAAGCTTCTCTTGTATCTGCCGATAATTGGATTGTCTGGAAAACTGTTTATATCGACAACGGGTGCAAGATTGAAGTTGCAGCCGATGTCAAGAAGCAGGCGAGCGGTGGCTGATGATGCATTCCTGGTTCGAGTAGTGTCTGTTGATTCACCCAATTCCTGGGCCGGAGGGGTCTGGGGGAATCCCGACTCCTTTCTGAAGCGGTTGACCTGGCCGCCTTCCTGGTCAACGGCAATGAGCAGTTGTCCACCCGCAGTATCTTGTAATCTGCTTGTCAGTTCTTTGACTTGGTTATGGGAGATGATGTTGTTGAACTGCTTTTTACCTGCCAGGAAACGGTCGAAGAAAATGACACCTCCGAGGTTTCTTTCCTGTATGTCGTGTATCACCGGGCTTTTTGCTGTGACGCTTTCTCCATAGAATCCAGTTAGAAAGAGCTGACCTATCAGTTGTTCTGTTTGCATGTATTCCGGTGTATGTGTATGTGTCAAATTAATGGCAAGAGCAGTTGGTGTCATATATTCTCCCAGAGAATGTACCTCTCAGAAGAGTGTTTGCCAACTCAATTCCTATACTTTTTTGCAGGTCCTAATTATGGGAAAATACACTACTAATAAATAGTCAACAGGTTCTCTGGTAAGGATGTCGATGGAGTATGGCATTAATATTGCTATGTTTAGGGTGTTTCCGGTTGCATGTTCATATTGTAGCACCTGTGATTTGACGGAGTTATCTTTTCAAGAGGTTCAAAAGAGGGGGAGCGGGTAAAAAAGCAGTAAAGTTTTCAGCCATCCTGTCGATACATAAGTAGAGACTAAAAACAGCAGGCAATTTACTTTTAGAGATAGCATTCATGAACGAACTTACACTCAAACAGAACACCATGACACCCGGGACTGAGTCTGCGGAGATGTCTGATGTGTTGGTTGAGCTCGATCACCTGAAACGGCAGTCGCAAAGACTGGACCTGATGAACCAGCTTCACGGTCGTATGGCCGGGGTTCTTAGCATCACAGGCATGATTGAGGCATATTCTGTATGGCTTATGCCGTTGGTCGCCCATGAACTGATCGGTTATAACAACTCTACCCGTAATAAAAAACATCTCTTCTGTTCCGGGCACGGACCGAACCGGCGGAAGGCCATGGCCTATGCCGAAAAACTTTTGACCTCTCAGTCTGCCAAAGACGGAGACTATACCAGCCAAGATGGGCAGTACGCCCATAAGTGGTTGTTTGAGACTTCCGAAGATGCCGGAATATTGCTGATCTTAAAAGAAGGTCGCCAGCTGTCGAACGAAGAAGTTGGGCTCATAAACGAATCACTTGTTGTCCTGGCAGAATCCCTTCAGCGAGGACTTGAATACGAGGAACTGTTCGAGCGGGCCAGTAACGATGCCTTGACCGGTTTAGCCAATCGCCGCAGTTTCGAAGAGCGAATTCATGGGATGATGGATAGTGCCATTCGTTATAACAATCCGCTGAGCATGATCGCTATGGACCTTGACAGGTTTAAGTCCATTAATGATCATCTCGGTCATTTGGCAGGTGATGAAGCGTTAAAAGCTGTGGCCAGGGTTTTCAAAAATGCGGTTCGCTCAAGCGACCTGTTGGTGCGGATGGGTGGAGACGAATTTCTGTTGATCCTTGATAATACCGACCATGAAAATGCCTGTTATTTGGCAGAGCGTTTATGCGCTGCAGTTGACGAACTCGATATTCGTGCCAATGAGGATATAAAGCTTGGGGTCAGTATAGGGTTATCTCAGTTACAACAGGGTGAAGGGTTGGATGAGTGGCTGGAAAGAACAGACGATATTTTATATCATGCGAAAGCGCAGGGACGTTCACGGGTTGCTACCCTGTAACAGCATCGTAATAAATTGAATGAAAAAGGCCGGTTCATTTTCGAACCGGCCTTTTTCATTTTGGTAAACGAACGGAAATCAGGCGATCTCAATATTTATTGTAAGCGGGATAACGTGGGTCGATTTGCTTCGTTGTTCAGTGTATCCAAGCTTCCAGTCCTTGCAGTTGACAGTATCACCAAGAAGTTCATCAATTTTTTCAACTACACCGTTGAGATTTATAATGGGGTGGCGACTGAAAACCTGCGGTAGTCCCTGGGTGAGGTTGCATGCCAGACAATGCCCCGGTCTTTCGTGGAGGTGCAGTTCCATAACCAGTTTATTGTTGCTTGCTGACCCATAGGCGAGCTCGATGTCGTATGCTCCCTCACTTGCATCCCCGAACAGGGCGTCAAAGAATTCGTTTGAACGGTCCTGCGGGAAAATCGCCGTCAGTGTTTCCCTGCTAAATACCTTTGCGAAAGATTCTGTCTGCATAGTTTCCCTTGCTGTTGTAGATGAGGAACATGAGCTGCTTCCTATACAAAACAGCCCCTTTGGGACAGGTACTATACCTCCCCCAGCCTATTTGTCAACCGACGTTGCCAGCGCCTGATCCCTGTGATATAGTGGCCGCCATGAATTCAGAATTTTTACCCAATACAGGTACGCCTTCGCTCTCCGGAATCAACCTGGAGGACCTCAATGAACAGCAATATGCCGCTGTAACCAGGACTGATGGACCAGTTCTTGTTATTGCCGGGGCCGGCAGTGGTAAAACCCGCACCCTGGTGTATAGGGTTGCTCACTTGATGGATAAGGGAGTGGCACCGGAGTCAATCCTGCTTCTTACGTTTACCCGAAAGGCATCCCAGGAGATGCTTTGGAGGGCAGGACATCTGCTGAATGAGTCGTGCAGCAGGGTCGTTGGCGGAACCTTCCACGGTCTTGCCAACATGCTGCTCAGGAGGTACGGCTCACATATAGGTTTTGGATCCGCGTTTACCATCATAGACCGGGCTGACGCGGAGGGTATCGTCAACCTGTTGAAATCATCGTTAGGTCTGAGCGGTCGATCGAAGCAGTTTCCGTCAAAACGGGCCGTTATCAATATCATCAGCGGTTCTGTCAATAAATCTATTGAACTTGAGGACCTGGTCTACGAGCAGTACAGCCATTTGAGCGATCATCTGGAAGATATTATCAAGCTGCGCGAAGAGTACCAGACCTTTAAGTACAATCACGGTTTGATGGATTACGACGATCTGCTGGTGAACTGGAAACGGTTGCTCGAGGAGTCGCTTGAGGTTCGTGAGATCATTTCAAACCGTTTCTCCCATATCATGGTTGATGAGTACCAGGACACGAACCTGATCCAGGCCGATATCGTACGTCTCGCCGCCTATACCCATGACAATGTTATGGTGGTGGGCGATGACTCTCAATCCATATATAGCTTCAGGGGTGCGGATTTCTA
Organism: Desulfopila sp. IMCC35008; assembly: GCF_010646885.2. Taxonomy (GTDB): domain Bacteria; phylum Desulfobacterota; class Desulfobulbia; order Desulfobulbales; family Desulfocapsaceae; genus Desulfopila. Next base: position 940,079 of record NZ_CP050700.1, read on the forward strand.
TAACATCATGCGTTTCCCCAAGGTGTTCGAGAATACCTGTATCGTCAAGCTGGAAGAAAATTACCGTTCCTCCCAACCGATTCTCTCACTTACCAATGATATCATCCGAAACGCCGAGGAAAAGTACACCAAGACACTTTTTACCCGCATAGAAGGTGACCGGAAGCCTCGATATTATGGGGCGAGAGACGAGCGTGCAGAGGCTGGTTTTGTGGTGAAAAAGATCCGCCAGCTGCATGAGGGCGGCCTTCCTCTCGAGGAGATCGCGGTACTGTTTCGCTCCGGGTTCCACTCTTATAAACTGGAGATGGAGCTCAATACCGAAGGATTCGATTTTGAGAAACGAGGCGGGCTTAAACTGACGGAGTCGGCCCATATGAAAGATGTGTTGTCTTTTCTACGGCTTCTGGTCAACCCCTACGATAATCTGAGCTGGAACCGAATCCTGCTGCAGTTGGATAAGGTCGGTCCCAAAACCGCGCAGAAAATTACCGGTTCAATTGCTGCAGCAGAAAATCCGTTTGTGGCCCTGCAGGCCTATAAGCCGGGGAAAACCTGGAAGTATGGACTGGATCGTTTGAATAAGCTGTTTCGTGACCTTCATGACAGTGACCAGCGCCCGTCCGGATTGTTCGAGATCATCACCGAATATTATCAACCTGTTTTCATGGATCTTTACAGCGATGATTATCCGAAACGTCAAAAGGATCTGGATCAGCTTAAAAATATAATGGCAGGATATGATGACCTGCAATCCTTTATAGATGATACGGCTCTTGATCCGCCAGAGTCAGAAAAACAATCAGACAGCAGTGGTGAACGGCTGATTCTTTCTACCATTCACTCTTCCAAGGGGCTTGAATTCGATGCAGTTTTTGTTATAGGTCTGGCGGAAGGACGTTTCCCCCACGGTGCTGCGGCTCAAGGCGAACAGTGGGAGGAAGAACGGCGCCTGCTGTACGTTGCTGCAACCAGGGCCAGGAAACATCTGTACCTCACCTATCCCCGGGAGTTGATGACTCCGGACAGGCAATTTCGTCGGGTCGGTATGTCTCCGTTTTTATCTGAGATCAGTTCCGGTTTGTATGAACGGGTTGAGGCTGAAGCATCGAGTTATTTTGATCGACCGCCAAGACGGCAGGAGTCGTATTCTTCTCCTCCAATTCCCAAGAAGAAAAAAGAGCGGAAACTGACCATGGAAGACCTGAGTGTGGGGGCCAGGGTTCAACATCCTTTTTTTGGACAGGGCGTGGTCAGGAAATTGGCTCCACCGCGGTCCCTCGATGTTGCTTTTGATCGCCATGGCATGAAGACGTTACATCTCGATTATGCCAAACTTAAAATTTTATAGTCATCCCATATGTAAATGGACCGTATTAGGCAAAGGAAATTATGAACTTTAATGAGGCCATTGTCTTTCTCGATAACCTCCAGCTCCACAAGATTAAGCTTGGCCTGGAGGCAATGCGCTCCTTTCTGGCACGGGTAGATCAGCCGGATAGGAAACTCCGTTTTATCCATGTGGCAGGCACAAATGGGAAAGGTTCTGTAAGTGTATCACTGTTGACCGTCCTGCGTGAAGCGGGGTATCGGGTAGGGTTGTACACCTCTCCTCATCTTTCCAATGTGCGGGAGCGTTTCCGGGTAAACGAGGATTATATAAGTGAGGAGGCATTTGCCCGCCATGCATCTCGTATTGTTGAGGCGCTAGGTGAAGATACCATTACCTATTTTGAATTCACCACGGCCCTGGCCATGCTCTGGTTTGCAGAATCGGATCTGGATGTTGTGATTCTTGAAACGGGCCTTGGGGGGCGCATGGATGCTACTAATGTGGTTTTGCCGATGGTTTCGGTTATCACCTCGATAAGCATGGATCATGAGGCGTACCTTGGTACGACCATTGCTGAAGTGGCGGGTGAAAAGGCCGGTATCATAAAAGAGAATATACCGGTTGTGGCTGCGGGTGGTGGCCGTGAGATAATTGATGTGTTGACCGGGAAGGCAGCTGAGTGTAATGCACCTCTTTATCTACTCGGGCGGGAATTCAGCTATAGCGGGCAAAGCAATGATAACTGGGACTGGAAGAGTGGTGCAATACAACTTGGTGAGGACGTAACCGGGCTGCAATGCACCATGCGGGGTGCTTATCAGCGTGAGAACGGTTCGCTCTGCCTGGCCACTCTAAAGTTACTGGCCAAGCATGGCTTTGAGGTGTCAGGTGAGCAGATCCGGAAAGGATTGACCAAGGTGCGATGGCCGGGGAGGTTGGAGTATCTGGTGCTTGACCGTCTCAACCGTGAGCAACTCCCTGTTGGCTCAGCTGCAGGGGAAAGGCATGTGAGGTATCTGCTTGATGGTGCGCACAATCCGGAAGGTGTCAAAAATATGTCAATGACACTTGCCAACGAGTATAGCTATCGTCATATCGTGTTGGTCTGGGGAGCCATGATTGATAAGGATATCGGAGCGGGGTTAAGGGAGGTGTTGCCCCTGGCTGATACGGTTATTCTTACCAGACCGGAAGGTGAACGCTCAGCGGAACCTGAACAACTGGCAGCGTGTCTTCCCGAAGACTCGGGAGTTGAGGTTTTTCTGGAGCGGGATGTGGCAAAAGCTCTGTCTCAAGCGGAACAACTTGCGACGGAAGAAGATCTTATAGTGGTTGCCGGTTCACTCTATCTGGTAGGTGCCGTCCGTGCAGATCTGGTCGGACAGTTAGTTGATCAGTAATGGAATATTTCAGTATTGACGGGACAGACGAGGCGATCCTGCGAACAGAGCGGGCTAAAGCCAGGGAGTTGCGGAAAAGTCGTTGGTGGCAGCGTAAAACCGCATCAGGGCTCTGTCATTACTGTGGAAAAAAGTTCAGCTACAAACAACTAACCATGGACCACCTTGTACCACTGGCACGAGGTGGAATGTCTACCAAGGATAATCTTGTACCCGCCTGTAAGGAGTGCAATACCAAAAAAAAAGCGATGCTTCCCCTGGAGTGGGAAGAGTACTGGGATGATTTGAAAAAAAGCCAGGTATAAATCCGGCCACCAGCTATTTGACGAGCGAGTGTTCATCTGCGAACCTGGGAATGGATTCGAAATCGGGTCCGGTTGCTGTTACTGGTCCTTGTCTGTTCTGTATATGTCTTTCTGGAGGTTGTCCGAGATTTGACATTTTTTCTCAGAGCGGGGCATTTTAGAATAATAAGCGCAGTCATATGGTTGATATACCGAGTATTGGTTTTATATACTAACGAAGAACTGGGGTGAAAGGGCCTTCTCGGACAGCGACTCCTGGTCGCTGTGTGTATTGGTTGCTTATCCGGAGGTGATGTTGTGCTCAGAAAAAGCATCAGTTGTACTGCTATTGCGATATCCTTTACTCTGCTTCTCTTGTCGGGATGTTCTTCAACCAAGCTTGTGACCAGTTGGAGTGACAAATCTTTTTCTGGCCCCCCTATTCAGAAAGTACTTGTTGTCGGGGTTATGAAAAATGATATCCAGCGGAAAATGTATGAAAGCCAATTTGTCGCGCGCATAAATGAGGGCGGTATAACGGGAATTCCCGCCTACACTATTATCCCGGATTCGGTTAAACCATATAGCGAAGAGGCAATTCGTAAAGCGGTTGCGGAGACCGGGGTGGATGCAGCGATTATCGCCTGTCTTGCAGATATTGAAAAAAAGCAGAGATATGTACCACCCACCTATGAATACGAGCCGATGTTCGGTCGCAGACATGGTTTCAACAGTTATTATGGAAGGTCGTACCGGTATGTGAGTACACCGGGATATACGACCACCGATACCATAGTCAAGCTAGAGACCACAGTATTTGCCACCAGCAGTGGCAAAATGATCTGGGCCGGTGCGACCAGGAGTTTTAATCCTTCATCGGCAGAAGGCATTGTAAAGAAAAATGCCGACCTTATTATCAAGGATATGAGAGACTCGGGTTTGCTGAAGTGATTTTATGCCCTGGACGTTTCGTCAGTATACCTGTTAATGAAGCACCTGGCTTTTGTGAAGATCAGGTGTGATCAACGCCATATTTGGAGATCTTTGGTTTTCTGTAAACTTTTGACTTTTATTATTTCCCCGTTTCTCATGGCAGCTTCGATTTTGAATTATATATCTTCCATTGGTACCTTTCCTGGTAGGCGATTGATCAGTTTTCAGAGCATTCAGGCCAGCCGTATCCCCACCTCCAGGGGAGACCGGTACAAGGCATACCACCAACCCGAACGGCCCGGTACATCAGCTTGGCAATTACACCGTAGAGCCTTTCAACTTCCTCCGGCGGAAGGTGATACTCCTTACTGAGTAAAGTGCTTCGTTCAATCCCTGTTTGTACCACACAGTTTTGCAATTCTTCATCTGCCTTCTTCCGCGCCTCAAAGCTGGCTTCCGGGGTGGTTACACCGGAACCTCCGCTATGGTACACACGGTCATGAGTTATGCAACATGATTCCCATGCCGGCTGGGTACCGTGTATCTCGTGGAAACTCTCAATTTTGCCAGCCAGATACTCCCAGCCGACAGAGAGACCGCCGCTGCATCCATCGGTGCTGAATTCGTTGAGGACGTTTTCAGAATGCTGTTTTATTTCGATGAACTGATCGTGTCTTCCCATTTCCAACTGGATCTCGAGTGCATCGACCGCTGAATTCAGCTTCCCATGAGATTGGGCATGGGCGTTACACCCGGCAAATACTAAAACACCTGTAAGAAAAAGGATAATGGGAGAGCGGAAATCTTTCATAATCTTGATTTGCCTTATGGTGATTGGTCTCTGTATTGTCTACTTGGTATGGGGCGACCTAAAAGTACGGTGGTATGGAGCAGGAGTCTCTCTGTGAGATTCAACTCTTCCCGTTCAGCCAGGACTGTACGGGCCAACTCCGGCTCGTCTGTTATAAGGCCGTCGACACCAAGTGCAGTCATTCGGGATATGGATATTTTATCGTTGACTGTCCACACATACACCTGTTTCCCGTCGTTGTGTACCCGCCGAATGAAACCTGGGGTCGTTGTTGCCATGTTCACCGCCAGAAAATCCATGTTGAGATTGGAGATGTCGCCTATTGATTTTGAGGACAGAAGACCAAAGGACCACCCGGGCCGGAGGGTGGAGGCTTTTTGAACACCATCCAGTTTAAGCGACATTATAGCAACATCATGTATCATATCCGTTTCTTCCACGATATCAATGACACGCTGTTCCAGGTGCTCGTCGTAGCCATAATATTTCAGTTCAATTAGAAGTTTGGATTTGCCTTTGACAACATCAATCACCTCTCTCAGACTCGGAATACGTTCTGATGAATACCTGGGATCGAACCAACTTCCGACATCGACAGTCTTCAGGTCCGACAGGGGAGCATTCCATACCTTCATCGGGTTGTTGCCAATCTTCATCAGGTCGCTGTCGTGTATAACAGCGATTTGCCCATCGCTGCTCTCCTGAACATCAATTTCGACCCAGTCGGCCTGATCGTCGATTGCCTGCCGGATTGACGCCAGGGTGTTTTCAGGTGCCTTGCCAGCTGCTCCGCGATGGGCAATGATGGCAATATCATTATCAGTGGGTATGCCGTTGAATAGATATGCCCCGACTGCCATAGCTACACCCGTGCTAAAAATCAGGGACAGGAATACGAGCGGCACGGACAGAAAATTTTTTTTTACTTGTCCGGAATTGACTGGAGTGTCGGCATTCAGGGGCGTGAGGTCAAGTCCGGAATAGGTCGAGAAAACAACCAGAAAGGAACAGAAGGTTGCTGAGGCAAAGGTCGTAATGAAAATATTGCCAACCGAATAGAGTGCGACCAGGCCTCCAAGAAAGAGAACCAGTACAGGGAGCGCTGCATAGACATATGGGATGAGGAAGGTGCCAGAAATTTGTAGAATTCCGACCAGTACGATTTGTAGTATGAAAATTATCGAGGCCCACAGAAGAAAGATCTTGAGCAACAGGCGTTTAAACCCCTCAGTAAGGGTTTCACTTTCGGCAAATGATTCCTGGGGCCTTGTGTCAGTAAGTAATATTAGGGGTAGGGCTAGAATCCAGGAAAGCAACTTTTGTACGACAAGTATTACCATCAACAAGAGGAGCAGGCCTATACCACCAGCAGCGAGAAGAAAGACAGGCGGTTTTTCAAGCAGGTAATAATTGATGTCGTATTCGGTAAGTAGTAGCCAGGCGATCCCCCCGCTTACAACAAGAAACGGCAACACGATAATCAGGATTTTTATGATAAGGCGCAGGGAAAAAAGATATATGGTCTTCAACCGGTTGAGAGTAAAGAGAAGGGCAGAAGCAATAGTAACTCTTGTCCCCTTGATGGTATTTGAGATAATGGCCATCAGTGAGGCTTGTTCAAAGACGACGATTGTGATTAAGATTCCGCCCATAAGCAGGGCGGATATCATGCCCGGAGGCGTCAGGATGAAGTAAGCGATATCCAGGTCCGAGAGCATCGGCTTACCGGAAATATGTAGCAGTATCCGGGTTAAAAAACCAACCAGAGGAGTGAAAACTGTTAGACCTATAGCTATATAGACGAGGTGGATGATGAGAATCTGACCAATACAGTGCTTCATTGCCAGTAGTATTTCTTTCCAGACTTCCTCTACGGTATGATTCATCGCACCTGCTTGAGATTGAATGATATTCTATTTGTTTTGGTGATGTATTTTAAACGAGGGAGTTACTTCCATAAGCATATCCAAACCTGTTAGAATTACAAGTGACTTCAAAAAAATGTTAGATGAGGCATGGAACTGTTCATCTGATCTGTTTTTTCTGATATGATCTTTATTGGGATGAAATTACCGTTTGAATTTGGTATAAACGTACCTCCTATAATAATTCACTCGGGCGGGTAGCTCAGCTGGATAGAGTGACGGCCTCCGAAGCCGTAGGTCGCGGGTTCGAATCCCGCCTCGCCCACCACATTTAAGTTTCATGAAAGTTTGAAACGCTCCAAAAGGCCCAGTTTTGCTGGGTCTTTTTTGTTTCTCGTGTTCACTGTGATCCAGAACGATCCTTGACATACCGTCAAGATGGCGGTATTTTATACGGTATAAATCGGTAACATCCATTTTGTACCGTCAAATCATATCATTTCGATTTTCCAGTGTTTTTTTTATTGGAAATATCGTCGGCGGTACCGTCACTCCATAAAGGAGATACCGTCATGCCCCTTACTGATGTCGCCATAAAGAACGCCAAGTTTGTCGACAAGCAGTTCAAGCTGTCCGACTCAGGTGGTCTCTACCTTCTCGTCACCAAATCAGGAAAGTATTTTCGATTAGACTATCGATACCTGAAAAAGAGGAAGACGCTCGCTCTTGGCGTTTATCCAAAGATATCATTAGCCAATGCTCGGAAGAAGCGGGACCAGGCGAAAGAGCTTCTTGGAGAGGGAATTGACCCTGGCATTAAACGGAAGCAGGAGAAGCACCTACGTAAACAGGCTGTACAGAATAATTTTGAAGCTGTGGCCCGTGAGTGGTTCGAGAAGAAAAAACCGAAATGGGCTCCTGGCTATGCGAGAACTGTAATCGGGCGATTGGAGCTCAACATCTTCCCCTATATTGGTACAATTCCTGTCGGAGAAATCAATGCTCCGTTATTGCTATCCGTGTTACGAAAAATGGAATCCCGTGAAGCACATGATACAGCAAGGCGTGTTAGAGGTCTTTGTAGTAAGGTCTTTCAGTATGCAGTTGCGACCGGTAAGGCTGAACGTGATCCCGCTAGTGATTTGAAAGGTGCGCTGACCGAGGTCACAGTAACTCATATGGCGGCGATAACTGAACCTGCAGAGATTGGTGCTTTGCTACGAGCCATTGATGGTTATGAGGGTGCATTCCAGACAAAATGTGCAATGAAGCTTGCTCCTCTCACATTCGTCCGTCCTGGAGAGCTGAGGCATGCTCAGTGGAGTGAGATTGACTTAGACGAAGCCTTGTGGAAGATACCGGCAAAGAAAATGAAAATGCGAGGGGCGCACCTTGTCCCTTTGTCTAGGCAGGCGATAAATGTCTTACGGGAAATAGAACAACTAACAGGCGCATTGGAAGGGGCAGGGTACGTTTTCCCTTCAATACGGACGACCAGTAGGCCGATGTCAGAAAATACCGTAAACGCGGCTCTTCGTCGGCTTGGTTACGACAAAACGGAGATGACTGGGCACGGCTTCAGAGCCATGGCTTCTACAAACCTGCACGAGCAAGGTTGGAAGTCTGAAGTGATCGAACGACAACTCGCCCATGTGGAAAAAAATACTGTCAAGGCTGCATATAACCATGCTGAACACCTACCAGAAAGAAGAAAGATGATGCAGTATTGGGCCGATTACCTCGACGGGCTGAAAGCTGGAGGAAAGATTATACCGATCAGAAAACAAGCGTAACTTTCGGACACGGATAGGGTCGCTCCCGAAAAGCCGTTCCCCTACGGTTTTCCGTGTCTGTTTTTTTCTAGGGGATTCTGCGGGGAGAAGATGACTGACAAATCTAATGATTCTACGACAAATGAAATTCTGTGGAAACAGATTGAAAAAGCACGTGAAGATGACCTATGGGTGGAAATTGATCTTGCACGAAAGCTGAATATTCCTGCTCAAGACGTTCAAGAATCGCGCAAAAAAGACATCTTCCTAAAAAAGTATATCGAGTTGAAACAGACGGCCATGAAAGACTCAGTGGTGCAGAAGTACAAAAAGGCTCTCTGGATGCGGGATAAGATTGAAGATCTTCCCCAAGATGATCAAGCCGGGATAGACTCCTATGAAAATAATGTGGAAAGATATGATGGTAGGATAGAAGAAGCAGAAAAAATAATCTTTCAGTCAAATAACAACAATCTCGCCTCTGTCAATCATGAGACATCAGACAATTATTTTATACGATCAGGGGAGTATTGGAGAATACGTTTTCAAGGGCAGAAAGAAATATATATGAATCACCAATTAGGATTTGGGATCATAGCAGATTTTTTAAATAACAGGGATGTTGAACTGAATCGATCTGAGGTTTGCCGTTCGTGGAAAGGTGTAACAAGTCCAGTCTTGAGTACAGAGCAAGCCATTTCTGAAGGACAAGATAGTATTGACAACAGAGACCCTCACGGGGGAGGAGATAGAGTGGATGAAAAAATCACCCAGAAAGGTAAAGAAAAAATTAAAGAAAATGTTCAGGGAATACTAGGTCAAATCAATCGACTTCAACAAGAGGGAAAGTCTGAGAAAGCTCTGGTGAAAAGTGAAGAACTTGAACGAGTAGGATTGGTTCTAAAAAAAGAATATGGCGCCTATTTAGACACTGACACTGGCTCAATCAGGTGGGTGTACAATACAGAGAGGAACCCAAAAAACAATACGGAGTCAAATGCACAGCGAGCTATTAAGCGAGCTATAGAAGTGTTAAAGAAGGAGGCGTACACCGACCTCGCCGATCACCTTACAAGGTATCTACTCAAAAGGGTTAACGTATATAGCCCACCACACGATTTTCCTGATTGGTACATATCTATCTAAAACCCTCCATACCCATATCTTATATCAACCTTCCCATTGTCCTTAGTGTCAATGGGATTTTTTTTCTCCTTTTTCACTTTTTTTTACAATCCGCAGCCCAATTGCTGATATCCGCAGTCAATTTGCTGACCTCTATACCAGGAGGGCCACTAAGGTCCATATCAACCCACTGGCATAGGAGAATACAATGCGGAGAATTATACGATTGGGCAGAGTGACGGAGATCACAGGACTGAGCAAGAGCACAATCCGACGGATGGAGCTTGAAGGACGATTTCCACGTCGAGTGAGACTATCAAGACGCACATCTGGTTTTTTTGAAGACGAGGTAGAAAGTCATCTTGAAAACCTTCAGCGGGTTGACCTTGTAGGGAAAGAGGAGGTGGCAGCATGAAATCCACCAAAAACAACCATCTTACGGCTATGGTGGCACGGCAAGGAGTTTCAAACAAATTATTACGCAATAGTAGCAACCTTGGGAGATATCCGCAAGCGCTCCTCTCCCGGAAAAATTCCAATTCTTTACAATGTAGACAGGTAATCATCTCTAACCAGATTGATAATGTGGAGTGGATCGCGAATAGCCAAATTAGCGGCAGCGGGAAGGATTCCGAAATCGAAAAAACCGCATTGCTCTTGCATGCCATGCTTGTAAAAGAACGGAATCGTATCGAAGAGGTATTGGAAAATGCCTGACACATCATATATCACAGTTCCATCATTGCATAAGTGGCAACACTATAAGGATCGTTGCCCTCCCTGGATCAAACTTCATCGTGACGTTCTTAACGATTATGAATTCTCATGCTTGCAAGATGCTAGCAAAGCGCACCTATTGGGTATTTGGTTATTGGCAAGCCAGCTTGAGAACAAGGTTCCCAATGACTCCAAATGGATTGCCCGTCGGATTAATGCAACTGACAAAATTGATCTCAAATCTCTTGTAGCCAGCGGTTTTATTGAGGTGGTGCATGTCGATAGCGATATGCTAGCACCGTGCAAGCAAAATGCTCTTGTAGAGACAGAGACAGAGACAGAGACAGAAACTACTCTCATGCCGGAATCAAATTCCGACGAGAATTCTTTATCTGACAATCATGATTTGCCAGCAATCAAAACAGAGGGATTCAAGATTGCTTCATTGATGGCAGATACCATCCTCCAGCGTGATCCTGGCTATAGGTTCCTTGTTGCTGGTGAACGTGAGAAGACTCTCGCAAACTGGTCTGACGATATCGAGAAAATTCATCGACTTGATGATAGACCATGGGAGCAGATCAGGTCGGTTGTTGAGTGGTGTATGGATGATGACTTCTGGAGTCGCAATATTTTGTCGGGATCGAAGTTGAGGAAACAGTTCGACCAACTGGTTCTCAAAATGCCTGCCGCTAATAACGGATCAGGTATTGCTGGAGATAACGACTATCCAGATTTCATGCAGGGGGTTCAATAATGACTCCCAGAGAATTACACCGTTTGCTTGAAGGTAATATCGTCGCAGTTGTTCAGCATCTCTTGCCTGCAGGTAAACGAAGAGGCCGAGAATGGGTCATTGGTAGTGTTGCTGGGGAAGAAGGTAGTAGCCTCGCTATCCACCTTGAAGGGGATAAAACCGGCGTTTGGAGTGATTTCGCTACAGGTGATAAAGGTGATCTATTTGACCTGTGGGGATCTGTACGCGGAGTAAGCTTTCAGGATGCACTTGCAGAAATCAAAAATTATCTCGGCGTTGATGACCCTCCCCAATTTAAACAACCAAAATACAAGCTTCCTGAAAAACCGAAGTGCACAAAGCCTAATGCCAAGATGCTGGAGTGGTGGAAGGACTGCGGGATAAGTGAAGTGACAGTTGCAAAGCTCCGGATTGGTCAGAGAGGAAACGCGATAGTCTTTCCGTACATCAACCCTAACGGTGTACTGGAGTTAGTGAAGTACCGTGACATGGATGAAAAGAAGTTTTGGAGCAACGAGGCACCTTGCCCTTGCCTTTTTTCTTGGCAAGCTGTTGGGGATAACCATCGAGATATCGTCATTTGCGAAGGTGAAAAGGACTGTCTCACATTTTGGGAACAGGGAATTCCGGCGTTATCGGTTCCTAAAGGTGCCGGTAGCGGTGGAAAACACGACTGGATTGAGTATGAACATGATCGCCTGGAACGCTTTGACCAGATTTACATCTGCATGGATTCCGACAAAGCTGGACAGGAAGCAGTGATCGAAATTCTAGACCGACTCGGTAGACACCGTTGCAAAGTCGTAAAACTTGAATGCTGTGGTGTCACGTACAAAGACCCCAACGAAGCACACCAAGACGGCGTACTACTTCAAACGTTTCTCGATGCAGCCAGTACCGTAGACCCTGAAGAATTGCGTCTCTTGAGCGATTTCCATGACGACATCCTTGATGAACTGGACCCGAATAAAAATACCGAGAGCGGGCTCCGCTTGCCATGGCAGAAATCATTCGATTCAGTTCGCCTTCGCCCTGCTGAGGTTTCAGTATGGGGAGGGATCAACGGACACGGTAAATCTGAACTCCTCGGACAGGTAATGCTTGACGGCGTGTATCAGTCGACGAAATGGTGCGTTGCCTCTCTTGAGATGCCAGCCAACAAGCTGGGAGCGAGGATCTACCGGCAGGCCGGTTGCGTATCAAACCCCACCCCGGAGTATGCCACCAAGATCAAGCAACTGATTGACAACAATATCTTTATTTTCAACGCATACGGTACCGCTAAATCATCTCGCATTCTTGAGGTCTTTGAATATGCAAGAAGACGTTACGGGGTAACCCACTTCATTCTGGACTCACTGAGTAAAGCGGGATTCCGTGACGATGACTATCCATCCCAAAAATCCTATGTGGACGAATTATTTGAATACGCTCTGCAGCATAAGGTTCATGTCGCCCTCGTTGTCCACATGCGGAAAGGCGAAACCGAGGAGAAGCCTCCAGGCAAGTTCGACCTAAAGGGCAGTGGTGGAATAGCCGACATGGTCAGTTCGGTCTTCATCGTGTGGAGGAATAAGCGGAAAGAACGGCTCTTGAGAGGGGGCGACGAGGCAAAAATTGAGAAAGCCAAGCAAGAGGCCGATACGCTCCTGATCTGCACGAAACAGAGGGAGAATGGAAAAGAACCAAGTTTTGGACTTTGGTTCCACCCTCAAAGCTGCCAGTTCCTGGAACGCCAATCGGCGGAACCAAAACGATATATCCACCAAGAGGTGTAGCATGACTATTCCAGAAATATTCAATCTGGAGCCAAGACTGAAACAACTGGAGGATGACATCCAGGCCGTTGACAGTGACGTTCCGAACTTCTGTGCCAATCACCTGTGGTACAGGACTCTGGATGGACCAAACTTCAAAGCTCGCATGGGCCAGCTGGTGGGTTGGTTTTCAGATAACCCCGCACTGCAGTCCCATGACACCTATAGCACAGTTTACCACTATCTCTACAAACAACTCCCACACTGTAAAGACTGCGGGTGCTGGTAAAAAGGAGAATTTCAAAATGGACACAGTAGGAAAACTCGTTAACAGGTTTGCAAAGAGAGATGGACTTAACGCCGCTTCAAAGAATGACCAATTTGGCCCTGGTCCGGAAGATATTGACTGCCTCTGGAGTTTTTCATCCAACGGCAAGCCTATTGATGGCTTGCAGGAATTGTGTGATGCAGAGATCATTGGCTACCTTCACCAGTGGAAAGAAATCACTGACGAAGAGCTTAAAGAGGCTGACAAAGAATTGTTCGGCGAGTCCCGTCCTGGTAGTGACATGCCAAGGTGTCCCTACGGTAATGAATCATACCCTGATCAGATCTGCTCAACGTGTCCGAACTGCAAGGTAAAGGCCGGAGAACTGCATAAGCCTGGATGTCCGCTGGAGTCCTGCCCCCTGTGTGGTCAGAAAATTCTTACCTGCAGCTGTAAGGCCCTTTCAATTGCTGATGGCATTGCCACAGCTGGCGCCGTATCAAAACGGATATCCCGGCAAGAGGTCCACCAGGCTCTTCAGCACAGTGAAAAACTCGACCGAACTTATCACGAAGAGGGTTGTCTCCACTTCATTGTCGATGACCTCTGTAAACGTGATCCAGAGGCAATGGCCAAGATGGACGGATTCATCTCTGACATTGGATTTAAACAGGTAAACGGAGGAGTAGCGATTACCGCCGAACAACTCGCAGAGAACATGGGTATATCGGTTGAGGAGGCTGATGATGCCTTGCGTGAAATACAAGTAAAATCACAATTTCCTGGATGGGAGAAACATTGTCATCCGGTGTGAGAATTCTGCCTAACAAATCAAAGGAGGCCGCATGGCGCGAATTACCAGAATTAAATCAAAAAAAGAACGAGACCACGAGAAAAGTCGTAAACCTTTTCGAGACGCTGACCGCTTAATTGAAAAAGCAAGCCGAGAGGAATTGACCCAAGCACTCTATCTGCTTGCGGATGTTCAAGCGGACCTGCATTTCAAGGAAACGGGTCTGGATCGAGGTTGTGGGCTGACGGAGGGTAACCTGGATCGTGAACGGCAAAGGTTTAAGGCTGCTTCTGTGGCGAGTGCACTTAATTCGATAGCCATGAATCCAGGCCCCAGTTATCAACCATTATTGACAGAGTAGGAGCAAATGGCAAGTAGAGAAGGGGTAAAAAACAAGACGACACTGGCCCGGAACCGACTGATCGAAGGACTTGAGCCATTGGTTATTGATAAGCTTTTCGATCTCCTGGAAAAGGGAGACACTCAAACGGTATTACAAACATCGAAAATCCTTTACGGCGATAAAGGTTTCCCTCGTAAGCCTCTTGGCCTCCCGAAGGTGATCGATGTTCAAACCTGCAAGGATGCCCTGGCCAAGCTGTCACTGTTGGTCAACCAAGGGAAATGCAGTTCTGCAGATGCCGCCAGGATAGCGAACATATATGAGAAGTATTTGTCAGTAACCGAATTGGCAGATTTGAAAACACGAATTGAAAAACTCGAAGAGGGAATGAAATGAGCACAATGCAGAAGCGAGTGAAACGGCTGGAACAGCAAAATGGACAGGGGCTTAAAAAGGTCATTACCTTCATGAAACACGTGAACGGTCACGTTACCCTCCTTAATGATGATCGGGTCTTGACAGAGCGGGAAGTTGAAGAGCTTTCAACTGGAAAGCAAGTAGTTATGTACCGCATTGTACGGCCTAACCACACTGACGGAGAGTAAAACATGACGAACGCAATAATCAACGGGGTACTTCAGGGGATCGCCGGTGGCGCAAAAGCGCAGCAATCTGAACTTGTAAAAGACGCTGCTGAGTTGAGGAGAGAGAGCTACGCCAAACTTCTTCAGGAGCATCGCCTTGATGACCATGAGTTTTTGAACCGCCTGGGTATTCAGCGTGACGAAATCACCCACAACCGTAATGCTAAAAGGGCAGATGAGTTGTGGGACAAGAACACAGAAAGGGAAGATACGGTTTACAAAAGGGGTAAGGAAGACGCCAAGGAATTCGCCACCTTCCAGAACAACATGAAGGATAAGCGAGGACAATACGGGAAAATGTACGATGACCTTGCGCGTGTTTTCGGTGACGAGAAAGCAAAAGGCATTATCCAGGCATCCATGAGCAAGCAAAACAGCGGCGGCTCACTAAGCGCCAAGGAAAAAGCGGGGCTGAAGAAAGATGCTTACGAGGTGGCGACAAGTGAAATGCAGATGGATATTGCCAGAGCTGAATCTTCTGAAGAAAAGCAAAGGATCTCTGCTACCATCAAAAAACGAGTAGACCAGCTTTATAGCGAATGGACCGGGGATGAAACAAGTGGTGGTTCTGAGTTTGCTTCAGGGCTGATCAATGAAGCAACCGGCGCTCAAGATGGATCTGGCGGATGGGATAAGTTTTTTGGCAATATAAAAACAATATTTGGTGATCGAGAAGAACAATTGCAGGAGGCTGCAGGGCATAGCACAGAGGTTGCTGCAAGTGAGAAATCATCTCATACCCCAAACAAAACCGTTGGTGAACTCAGGCCCGGAGGTAACAGCCCATTGGCATCTTGGTATGATCGTGTTTCAAAGCATTCACCGGAAGAAAAAAACAAATTAGCAGACGCAAAACGGGAGCGATTGAAGAAAAACATTCTGAAGATGATGAGTCCACAACAGAGACAGGCATTTTATCAATTGTCGGAAGAGGATCGGGGCGCCTATCTGGAAAAGATACTCGCAACGCGAAAAGGGTGATTGACTACCCTGAGCAGATGAAAGTGCGCACCAACATAACCCCTATCGGGGTGCGGACCTCACTGCGGACTTTCTTAGTTTGCCCCCCCTATTCAGGTGCGAACTTCAGGTGCGAACCAAATGGCACAGGCTTGGAGTTCCGGTGCGGACTATCTCAGTACAAGGAGACTTGAGATGCCGTTCCTAATAGCCATATAGTGCCGTATTGAGAAAAAGCCTTGCCTGACACATTCATGATGTCAACATTGAGGCATTTATTGCATTCGAATACATGACCATGCAAAACTTATAATCGTTAAAATTTGGGCTATCCTGGACGTTTTTATTGCTATTCAGTTTTTTGGATCATTTGGCAAAAATGCCAAACATTAAAAAATGAGTAAGGTATTATGTAGTTAACCCTTTTAAGCGAAACCCTATCGCTTATCATTCCCCATGTAGCAGTACCTCACGCCCCCAGTTGTGAGCAAAGAAAGGGAGGGCCTTCGGGTTCTGTCTTTCTCAATTAATCCCCCCCATATTGCTTTAACAATCCCGACTATAGTAATGCTGTCAATAACGCTTTAAACGATAAACTGATCATATATATTTGGGCGATCTTTTCGAAAGAGCGGTCTTCTCATTTTCCATTCACTTTACTCCGCAACTTGCCAGACGGCTTGAACGTTATGACTCTACGGGCATCGAGAATAAGGGTTTCTTCAGTCTGAGGGTTACGCCCTATTCGCGGCTTCTTCTCCTTCACATTGAACTTCCCAAAACCGCTCAAAAGTAGACCTGAACCATCAATGAGAGCGTCCTTGGCAATTCGCAGAAATGATTCCACCGCCTCTTCAGCTTGTTTTTTCGTTAAATCATCGTGGTTTTTGTAAATGACTTCGGCAAGACTGGCCTTGGTTATTTTCATGACTTGGTTGCTCCATGATCGAATAATTAATGTAATTTCAATATGAAAAACATACCAAGCATGTACCTTTTTGATCCAGTAAGGATTTGGTAAATAAAAACAGGATGATGCATTGCGAGAGACATCATCCCGAGAGGAGAAGCAGAACACGCAGTTCTACTAAGAAGTATATGCCCCATCAGCTCGGATGATTACAGGGTCTTATGGTTGTGGATGTTGAATGGTTTTATACGAGAATTATCCGTGAGCGGCTATGCTCAATTCTGAATGAGTATTAATCACATTACTACCTTAAAAGAGTGGGAAACTGGAGAGTACAATCTGTCATGCCTTTGACCAATAAGAACAATTTATGCAAAACTGAAAGTTGATCCTGATCTCATCGTATGGTATATGACGGGCAATGCAAATTGCAATAAGCTCTATATTAGAGTCATAAATAGCATATAATTCCTTTTGTGCTGAGATTGATTTGTGTTTTGACTCAGAACTTAGAATATGTCACTTTTATCTCGTTTTAAGATGCTCAACTAACAGGGAAAACGGTTTTATCTGAGAGCATAATGTGCGAGTTGAAATTTTAAAATATAGTTTTCAATAAAATATTAAGACGAAACCTGATCAGCAGACATTGGCACAAATAAAAATGATGCTCATGTCAGCGATTCCCGGCTGAATTTTATGTAATTGAAAATAGGTGTTATTTAAGTTTGAGCTTTCGTAAACATTTGACACAAGGCATGAGTACAATAGACTGAAATAACAGAAAATAAATATCCACAAACATGACATTTTTTATTTGACATCTCCAATAAAAAATGTCGTGCGTTTTCTATGGAATATCATATATATACATAGGAGACGTGATGAGATTGTCAGTATACAACACAAGCAAAGCCTTAACTCTGACATTAGCAGGCAGAAAAGTGAGAAAACACCTCAATGCAGATTCACTTCTTGCAGCAATCCGGCTAGATTTTCAGAAGATCCCGGACAACCGAGGTGCGAACTCGAAAATAACCCTTGATGATGCTTTGATGTCCGCATTTGCTATGTTTCAGCTCAAAGATCAATCACTTCTGGCGTTTGATAAGAGACGTAGTGAAGAAGATCATAATCTTCGTTCTGTCTATGGCCTCTCCAATATCCCTTGTGACAGCCAGATGCGTACAATTTTGGACCCGTTACCCTTGTCTGTACTGAGAGCGCCATTCCTTTCTGTATTCAGACAAATACAACGAGGGAAGGACTTCGAGAAGATGGCCTATTATGATGGGCACTATCTCCTCAGTGGTGACGGCACCGGCTTCTACAGCTCTGAAAAAGTTTCTTCACCGTACTGTATGGGAAAAAAGAGCAGGAACGGGAATACCCTGTACCATCAGCAAATGTATGCAGCCTGCTTTGTCAAACCAGGGTGTAAAGTTGTCATCCCTGTCTTTCCAGAGATGATAACCCAGAATGACGGCACCCGTAAAAATGATTGTGAGCGCAATGCTGCTAAAAGATTTTTCAAAGATTTCAGGCGTGAACATCCTCACCTGAAAGTTATCGTTGTTGAAGATGCACTCAGCAGTAACGGACCACACGTAAAAGAGCTGAAAAAGCACGATTTACGCTTTATTCTCGGAGCCAAACCAAAAGATCACAAGGCGCTCTTTACAGAACTGGATCGGGCTACAAATGAAGGCCGAGTATCTGAGATTCAATTCCTGGATCCAGAAGATCAGCAGACAGGTCATATTTTCAAATACCTGAACAATGTACCGCTCAATCAATCTCATCCCGACCTTTTGGTCAACGTACTGGAATACTACCAGGTGAACAAGAAAGGTAAGGTTACGGAATTCAGCTGGGTTACAGATCTTGAGATAACAGATGACAATGTCTACCAGCTGATGAGGGCCGGACGTGCGCGGTGGAAGATCGAAAACGAGACGTTCAACACCTTGAAGAATCAAGGGTATAACCTTGGTCACAATTATGGTCTGGGCAAGAAGAACTTGAGCGGTGTTTTCACTATCCTGATGATGTTGGCTTTTCTTGTAGATCAGGCACAGCAGTTGAGTTGCTGGTTATTCCAGGCCGCACTGATCAAGGGGAGGATAAAAAGAACCTTGTGGGAACTCATTCGTTCTACAATGCAGTTGTTTGAAGTTGACTCTATGGAACGGGTTCTGCGCATTATAGTCTTTGGAAGCAAGGAGGCGTTCAAGACGTAATGGTTTATTGCTTAATTGAAAATCGAATTGTCAAAGATCAGGTGCCCTTGAAAACCTATGTTTTCATAGGGAATCGGGTATGTGTGCCCGAAAAACTTGTATTTTCAGTAAGAAATGGCCATCAACACTGTAGAATTACGGTTGAGGTCTCTTCTTACTAGTAAACTTAGAATAGCAATGGTTCGATTGGTGGTAATTCCTCATTTTTCATTGAGTAAATTGCCATAACGGGAATAGCTGTGCTCATGTCGATGTAATTATAGCCTATTGTTCCTGGTCTAATGTCGACTGTCCGGTGTACGGATTAATAACTTGAATTTATAAGAAATAATGCAATCTAAATACATCAAAATTTTTATTTATTCACTCATAGCCGGGTGGCTTGTTGTCAGTTTTGCTGCATTAGCAGCAATGTATAAGCTTTGGTGGGAAAGAGAAAGAGTTGATTATCTATCAAAGTCAGTTACAGAGCAACGCGAAATAATTTGGCAAAAGGCAGGATTTTATAAACCATTATTGGCAACAACTGAGAAACTAACACAGATATGGCCTGAAAATATTGATTATAAAAGAAAAGAAGATAGGGTTAAATTTTCATATGCAGCATACTTACTACTGCCAAGAATGCCTTATGGAGAAAAGGATTATATTGTCTATGGTGATGGTGGATATTTCCCTTTAGCAGGTGAGATAACTGATACAACTAATCCTTCAAAATTGAGCACAATATGGGGGCCGATTACTGCTGTTATTCTATTACTTGGAATTACTCTCATTCTAAAAAATACTAATCATGGTTCTAATTTTAGTTTTCCAGAAGTTGCCGGGTGTTCTTTATTGTTTCTGGTTATTTGGCCAATCATATCAAAAGGTTTAACCGGCTCTGCCTCGTACGGATTCATTATTAATACAATTGTTGGAGTCATTTCGTGGCTCTTGCTATTCACTATTTGGCGAAAAAAAAGATCCTCTAATATTACAATCCACATGATTGACCACCCTAATAACTTC
This sequence comes from Desulfopila sp. IMCC35008, assembly GCF_010646885.2. GTDB lineage: Bacteria > Desulfobacterota > Desulfobulbia > Desulfobulbales > Desulfocapsaceae > Desulfopila. The sequence goes on from NZ_CP050700.1 coordinate 960,002, forward strand.
GAAAAATTTTTGGGCTGGACATTTATGATAATAATTTGTCTCAGTGTTATCTGGGTAATGCTAATGTCGGTAGTTGTTGTCCCTGATGACTGGGATGCATGGGCGATATGGGGTTCGAAAGCAAAGGTGTTAGCTCTTGTCCAAGGTCCGCTGCAAGATGTTACTGCATTTGATCAAGCAGATTATCCTCTTCTTTGGCCTACAATCTGGGCTTACTCAGGTTGGTTGAGTGGTGGATGGGAAGAAATGTGGAGCAGAGGTTGGGGAGGCATATTCCTGATCCTTTGTTGTTGGGAAATTGCGGTTATTATATATCGCTGGAAGCATAATATTCTTTTAGCTCTGTTCGGTGCGGCTCTTTTCTCGTCAATGCCAATGGTTCCACTTGTTGCTTCTTGGAGCTATGCTGAAGCCCCATTTTGGTTATTCATCATAACCTGTGTAGGGTGTCTTTTAATGAGAAAAGATAATGATAAAATGTTAATAACTGTGATAGCAGCATTGCTGGCATCAGGAGCGGCTTATACCAAAAATGAAGGAGTGTTATTTAGCTGTTTAGCTTCAATATGGATTTTATTTTTACCGGGTCGTCGTCCACTAGCCCATTTTTCGATCTTTTTAGTCGTATTCTTTGTTACATATGCACCTTGGTTTTGGTGGGTAAAAATATATTTAGGGTTAGGATCTCACGCTACCTCTGGGTTACACTTTGACATAGGTAATATACAACGGGCTTTAGGTAGAGCTCCAATCGTGGCAGAAATTATTGCCCGTATGTGGATTGATATAAAGCAATGGAATATAGTTTTGGCCATTACAACTCTTGCCATAATTCCTATGTCTTTCCATAAAGAATTTCGAATTATGCTTTTTTTACCTGTGCTCTTACTCGTAGGTTACTTTGTTATCACTGTTTTTCACGACGCTGATGTCTATTGGCAAACTGGTGGGTCATGGAATCGCTTAACAATTCATGTCATGCCTGTGATTGTAGTCATACTAATAGGTCTACTAGATAAATATGTAGCATTAGGAAAAGAAAAAATAGACATGATTTAAATACATTAAAGTGTTCTTTAGCATATTGATTAGCGAATGAAGGCAAAGTCTTTTTTCACCATAATATGGTACTTATTATATTCAAATTAAATACTAATGATTAGCAATTTGGCATTATGAATAAGAAAGTCGTTATTATTGGCGCAGGTCCAGCTGGTCTTACTGCGGCATATGAATTACTAAAAAATAGTAATAGTGAAGTAATAATATTTGAGATGTCACCAGATATTGGTGGGCTGTCAAAAACGATTGTATATAAAGGCAACCGTATAGATATCGGAGGGCACAGATTTTTTTCAAAGTCAGAAAAAGTGATGGACTGGTGGCAGGCAATTATGCCAGTACAAGGAAAACCAGCTAGAGATGATCTGGAACTTGGTAGAAAAATAACCTTTCCCCCGACCGGTAACGTTGACCCCGAAAAAACAAACAGGGTAATGCTCATCAGGGAAAGATTGTCACGAATATTTTTTCTTAGATCTTTTTTTGATTATCCCATATCCTTGAAATGGTCTACTTTTAAAAATCTTGGATTCCTTAGACTCATTAAAATAGGTTGGACATATGTATTGATCAAACTGCAACCAATAAAAAACGAAAAAAATCTAGAGGAATTTCTAATTAACCGTTTCGGTAAAGAATTGTACAATACATTCTTTAAAGATTATACGGAAAAGGTGTGGGGCGTTCCTTGTAGTAAAATCCCTGCAGATTGGGGAGCTCAAAGAATAAAAGGTCTATCCATTAGTAAAACACTGATACATGCAATAAAAAATGTTTTCTTTAAAGACAATTCAATTAGGCAGAAAAATACTGAAACTTCTCTTATCGAGCAATTTCTTTATCCTAAATTAGGCCCTGGACAACTTTGGGAAGAAGTTGCGTGTAAGATCGAAGAGATGGGAGGGTGTATTGAAAGACTACATGAGGTTATCAAAGTAGATATTTCTTCTGGAATTGTTACTGGCGTGCACGTCAAGAATACTGCGACCAGTGAAACTCTCGATCTAGAATGTGATTGTTTAATCTCTACTATGCCAATCAAAACCCTCGTGAATTCTATGCCAAGCAATGAAGTGCCTATTGAGATTAATAGTATTGCTTCAGGGTTAGTTTATAGAGATTTCATCACGGTTGGTTTATTATTGAAAAGAATGCAACTAACTAATGATACAAAAAGAAAAACGATAAATGATGTGGTCCCAGATAATTGGATATATATCCAAGAAAGAGATGTTAAGATTGGACGCTTACAAATATTTAATAACTGGAGCCCTTATCTCGTCGCTAATGAAGATAATGTTTGGATAGGGCTTGAGTATTTTTGTAATGAGGGTGACGAATTATGGGAAAAAGAAGATTCTGAATTTATTTCATTTGCTATCAATGAGTTAGAAAAGATTAATATGATAATGAAAGAAGATGTCCTTGATTCAACAATAATAAGAATACCTAAAACATATCCTGCTTATTTTGGAACATATAACAGGTTTGCAGAACTCATTGAATTTACTGATAAAATTGAAAATCTTTTCTTAATCGGAAGAAATGGAATGCATCGGTATAACAATGCAGATCATTCCATGTTGACAGCAATGGCTGCTGTTAAAAATATTTGTAGCGGAATTAAAACAAAACATAATATCTGGGATGTCAATGTTGAAAAAGAATATAATGAGACAAAACAATAATGTAGTATGATTTAAATGATTTGATTGAACTTTTTTAGATAAAAAACAATCATACACTTCATATGTTGCATATTAGTATGTTTTGGAAAGATTAGCATGGTAATTGGTTCATTATTTCATTTTTCTTATAGAGTAATATAAAGATTGATACTCGTATAGAGTTGGTCCGAGTCTAACGGTCTAGTTCATGACCAATAGTACTCTCGTGCCAGTCACGATCATAGAATGGGAAGATGGTTGAAGGTGCTTTCTTTTCAATCGAAACAACGCACGGAGTATTAGTGTTTGGCCTAAAGCTTCACTATGCACAGGTTGTCGAGATGGTGGGAACGAGACAGGAGGATTGAACAACCTCCTGTGCCAATTATGGGTGACGATTTCACTAGCATCAAAACATCATTCTATATCACGTTAGCACAATTTCCTCGCTTTTATCAATGGGTATAATTGCCTAATTTTCTAATTGATCACGCCTGTTTTCAAGTCGAATATTCTTAATATCTTAAGAAAAAAGACCCGACTTAATAATTCATATAATGCAAACAAAAACGCCCTGACACCGTAGCACCCAGGGCGTTTAAAAGGTAACCCTAACTCTCTATAGCCAAGATCTCCCTCTTCACTTCACCTTTATCATCAATCAACTGCCGAAACAGGTGCTCCTGGATCTTACCTCCAGGATCGATATTGACCAGTAACTCGAAAAGGGTTGATGTGATCTGTGGACCGTTCTCCAGTTTGTCCTGCAAGGGCCACAGGAATCCTTCAGCATCTTCGCAGTATTGCATAGGGATGGCGAGGTCTTGTTGAATATCTTCGATGTTCAGAATCATTGCAGAAAGGATGTTTTCAGTAAGGCTGTTCCGTGACGCATTATAAAGGGTGTGATGCAAGAGGGATAGGCGCTGGTCAATAGTCTGCAGATAAATTCTGGGATCGATGTCTTTCCAATTCTCCATTATGCCACCTCCCTTTTCATGATTGCTTCTATTCCGAGAGCAAATACAGCCTGGACCTGTGTCAGGAAAGCCATTTCGATCGTTTCCAGATCACCCTTATTGCTGTGAGCCATATCCTTAATGATGTCGAACAGCCATTCACGGCGCTCATCTGGGTCCACGGCAACGAATTTCATGAACTCTGTAGCATAGATGATGCCCAAGGCTTCGTCGGCGTGGATTATATCCGTTGGGTGTACATGCCAACACTTGTGGTGGTTATTGCTTCTGACAACAAAGGGAAGTTCGAAGAAGGGATCCTCATCCTTGTACTTTTCGCTGTCGGTGATGAAGAATGGAATACAGGGGGTAGTTGTGTAGGTGGGTTGGGTTTGTTCATTCATGGCTTGCTCCTCTGAAAAAGGTTTGGAAATATCCGCCCCTTTTGCCGTCAAACAAAAAGGGCAGAACCGAGCAGGTTGACGGACCAGTCAGAGGGCTGGCGAGCATATAGCTCCCTGCTCAGCCTGCCCAAGCAAAGAGCAATGGCTGAACTACGGGCACAAAAATACCGCCAGTATAGAATAGTGGCGGTGCGTCCGCCTCTGAAGTCGGGCCGTCAAACCCGGTGCTGGATTTTGCCAGCAACAATTAGAGAATACTCCACTGGCTGGTCAGAATCAAGAATATATTTTATTGTATCAATCAGAACCCTACAGATATCTATCAAGCCAAAGGACAAGACGATGGAAAATTTAAGTGAAAAAGAGATACGGAAAATTGTCCGTGAAGAAATGGCAGTATTGCAGAACGAAAACGATAAAAAGCAATGCAATAGCATGATCCCTGAAACCATCACATATGCAGAAGCAGTGAAGCGCTATACGTGTGACCGCAAGGCTATCAAGCGGGCTGTTGATTCCAAAAAGATCGACGCTTACAAACCTGGTAAAAGCTACCTGCTCGACCTTACACAAGCAGACGCATGGTTTATGTCCACAAAGGTGCACCGCAGAAGCAGAGACCCGAGAAAATGATACAGGGTATTTTGTAGGGCTTACTAGGCTTGACACGACTCACATTGCTCTCAATACACAATCCAAAAGCAAGGCGAAAAGGAGACTGACATGACTACCATCCGAGAACTCGAAAAGCGTGTTGCCATTTTAGAGGAAACAATCGCGCGCCTCAACAACCCACGATCAGCAATGACAATCAGAGAACAGGCGGCGGCTGCAAGGGCCGCGATGCTGTCTGGAGACAAGGAGCGCATCAAACAAGCAAAAAAAGGGGCGACATGAACATTGTACCAATAGTAAAATCAGATGGCGGCGGATTCACCCGCAATGTCCAGCTTGGAAATATCAGAACTGGCTGAAAAGTGGCGCGATGGGTTTCACACAAAGCGTGGAAAACCCGCTAGCCGTTATGTGATATCCCATAACAGGATCTCGCTCGGATAATTTTACGAGCCAATCTATTCCAAGATTTCAAATCTAGGAATCTCGTAAGGAAATATTTCCCAGTCAACTTGTGGCGCAATTTTGCGCCGTAAAAACTCGGTCTATTAAAGTGAGGAACTAGTTTAAAAAGTAGAAAAGCATAGTACCGTCACAGGCACTTAGCGCAATCTGGCACCAGGATGAGCGCTTGTTTTATGCTTTCTAAAGCAACCATAATTGGCTTACATTTGCATCAAAAGAGAGAATGATGGGCTTTGCATTTACACTGCAATTCGCCAAATAGTCGTGGTATTTTATTAGATAGCCCCCCTTTGAGGATATTCTCATCATAATCATAGCATTGACATAGCAAGTTTGTGGCGGCTTCAGTAATTGGCATAAAGTCAATTGCATGTCCTTGCTGAATCAAGTACCACCTTTGTCGTATTTCTTTGGAAGAATTCCGGAAGACTTCATTTACAAGTTCATACAGGTCAAACAAAAACTCATAGGTCAAATCGTCTTCAATATTGTAATTATAAAAATTAGTGAGGGCTCCATAATAGTTACTGGGAAGGTTCAAATCTCCTATTGATAAGCTCATGCGGTTGGCCATTATGAAATTATCAAAAACCTCTTTTGCTTGAGGTTCTGAAATGCGCGCCACTCTCTCATCGCTAATGTGAAAGACTTTTTGGATGCATTGTTCAGATATTGCCAATATTAGCATTCTCAAGACTATATCGGTGTTGGGAAGTCGTCGGAGGTTTAGGTCATCAAAAATTCCACTATATGATGAAAGCCATGTGCAATACTTACCCATCTCCATGCCAAATTGACGCTCAATAGTCCCATTGGTATTGTACGTATCGACTTTAGGTGTATTTATTTTCCCCCACTGATTCGTCAGAGGATTGTTTTGCTCGATAAAGCAATTCATGGCTAGATCACAGAAACCGCCGACGCCAGATCTCTCCATAGCTCCTCTGTGCGAACTGTCCCATACAGGAGTAATGTTTAAATAATCATTTTGGGAAACATCGGCTCCGTGCTCAATTAATAGTTTTGCTATTAGCAAGTTCCTCTTCTTAATAGCTATTGATAATGGATTCGATGCTGTTTTATCGTATTCGTTTATCGGAATGCGCCGACCTGATTCTAATATAGCCTCTACACATTGGTAATCCCCCGCATCAACTGCATATGTTAAACCATGTTTGCCATGTCTGTCTGTACGAACGGTTAAATATGGGGAGTTTTTCAACAGCGAAACTATAGACCAATAATCAGATTTTTTACAAGCTGACCAAAACTTTTCTTCTTTGGATAAACCAAACATGCTACCCTCTCACGTAGATGATTCATTTACCTATCCAAATCAATATGCAATATGTTAACAATTAGTTAGAGAAGAAAACTGACATGAATATCATTAAAGCTAAAAGCCAAATGACATATCCGACAATATATCAATAGGAGAGTCTGAAGTATGCCGAGGTCTTGCTAGCCAATTCTGATATCGCAGTTCCTTTTCTGCAGCGGCTCGGCGTTTCATGACTTGAGCCAACAGCGGTTTCCCATCCGCATCTACTCGCCCGATAAAAGGAGTCAAACATAGAGCTGGTAGGAATCGTGTACGCCTTGCAGCATATTCTTTAAGGCTTAGAGGTATTGAATGAAATTCTCTCATAGTAATATGCCTGGAATAAAGAGTATGGAGCGCCATGTCATTAAGAACTTAGATCTGTTGAAGGGCAATGTATTTTTTCTGGTTAGCTAAGATTCGCTTTATACAATCCTGGAAGCCCATCATAATGTGATAAGCATTATGGTTATGGTAAGTTATTTCTTTTTTGTAATCTGAGTACTTTACAGACAGGCATAGAATCGTAGGCCCATCCTCCCTCATCCAAGTAGTAGTCTCATCATGCATAAGCGTGTGTTTAAAAGCGTTAAATAGCTGATTTATGACTGGCAGGAAATTCGTTTCGTCCCTTTCATACTGATCACCACCCATGATTATTTTTGTAACCAATTGATCAGAATTTTTAGAAGCAAACGTAGATCCTATAGACTCAAAGTACAGTTTTTTCTTTTCCACAAAAGCATCAAAATTTACTAATAGGTCAGTCAATTGAACTAGTGAATCAATGATTCGACGCATTATGAATACCAGTGACTCTACCTCACATTTATATTCGTATAGGGTTGTCGGGCTTAAAACTAAATCATTCCTTTTGGGTGAGTCTAATATCTGAATATCATCGCGATCATGGCACTTCTTAAGTAGCGACAATGACTTCAAAAATTTCTTATTGACCACCCTTATGCTTTGGATAATTTTTTGGACTACCAGCTGGGTATTACATAATTGTGGCATCTCAGGGTAAACAGGAAAATCCATATACGACAGATCCTCGAAATGAAAATCTGATATAGATCTGCCAGCATCATAATTAACTTCAACAATCTGCGGCCTCCAGAACCTGTCTTCTACAATGAGCCACTCCCCATCAGAAAAAATTGGGATTTCATCTTCCTGACATTGATCCAGCGGTGGTGGTATTTCAGTACTACTGGCTGGTAATCCCTGGCCTTCTATCCTGTCAACAATATTTTCAGAATGTGTGTAGAATTTGTAGAACTTGTCGTAGTGGTATATCTTCATTTTACAATCACTCGAGTTATTTGGAATCTACATACGCTTTAACCTGAAATTTTTGTTGATGTTCATTTGTATATAATTCTAACCTCATTCTTGATCTACACAGCGAAAAAGAAGAGTAGCCTCAGGCCAACCACCGAAAGGACGAGCCTGTTTCGATTCCATGTTGATAGTTTCAACAATCTTTCCCTGTTGAGCGCAAAACGTCGTGGCCTCTTGGTAAGCATTTTTCTGCAGAGTGGCTGAATTTGTAAAACCTGTGTCTCCTGTATGCATCACTCTAAAAGCATCTACTCCATCTGGGACAACACCTGTAGACTTTGTACACCCTCCAACCACAATCATAACGGCGAACACTAACAGCCATCGGGTTTTCATTATTCCTCCTAGATTGGAAATTTTCCCATATTTAGTGATGCTGTTGTTGGAAGATCATGGCAAAATTTCCTATAATCTTGATATGAATAATTGATTTCATCCATCTCTGGAAATATCTTCTTTACTCGTTCTTGGAAGTCTTCCTTTTGATTCGAAGGATCAATTACTGTCACCTGTGCCTTACTTGGTATAATGGTTCTCACGAAAATATCTGAAAGGTGATTTATATCTGCATCTGGGAAGCTATAACCTGCTACTATAAATTGCTTAGTGGTAGGTAGTGATGAATGTATGTTTCTTCTCATGACCAACGAATACCAGTTTGCGTATTCACTTTTGTATTTGCTGGGTGATACAAATATTGGCTTAAACCATTCATTTTGATGATAAATATAGCCCAAAGTATTTTTTCTAATTTCATCATCTGTTGCTTCTCTGTTAATCTTTCCAACGCCATTTTCACTATTTGAAATTTGCATCAATTCATGCAGATCGTTCATTTGGCTATGAGAATTTGGCCCTTTATATAGCGTTGCAGGTTGCCCGAATCTCCCTTCCTTATGCTGCCACTCATACAAACAAATTGATCCGTGTATATGATAAAGTTGCACCATAGATGGGATATTTAGAGCTTTTTGAGAGGGGGCAATCAAAGGAAAGAGTGAGCTTAAACCAAAGCCTGTGCTAGGAAACCAAAAATTGGAATTGTATAGCAAAGCATCTGCCATAATTGAATCCCAATTAAAATTGATTATATAATCTCCAGGCTCTAAAGCTTCACATAACATTTTATGGTAACGGCAAACACGCTTTTGATCACGAGGAGTATTGGGTTCTGTAACAGATGTTCTTATGATAGCTTCAAAATCATCGAGCAGCCAACTCAGTGAATAGCCGTGAGACTCAGCCTGGATAACTTCTTCTTCAATCTCGCTATACAAGGATTCTAAGTTAAATCCACTTTTTTGCAATTCAGGGAAATAGTCTGTGGGCATATCCCCTTTGGCCACATCCTCTGGTATATTGTATTTTTGACGCAGAAACTGACTTAACCCATGAGAATGTTTCATTCCTGAGGCATCACATAAAGTAGGTGCGCCGCCAGTAGAAGATTTAATTTGGGCAATCAGCCTACCGAGAATATTATATTGAGTGGGGTAATTAGTTGCACCATCCTCATAACAAAATGATGCTCCGGCGCCTAATATTATCGCAGTACGTTTTCCATTCATTTTTTTATACAGAACAAGTAATTATACAGAAACTGTGAAACGTCGATGTTGTAATGTTATATACAAAGATTATGTGTTAGGCAACATGGAAGATACACGGCACAAGATATCTGGTTTGTTGCTCTATCCCAGTCACACCCTGATGCAGGACAATACTTTCATTTCCTCTGTTTTGACAGGACTGTATAGATGCTCGATACTCATTCTGTGTTGACCAACGCTACTCCCGAGACAGATGCAACATCTCAGCAGCCAAAGCCCCCTTCACCCTCTCCTTTTGCCGTTCACTTAACGTAACCCACCAGGACCGAAACTGGGGAAACTTCTTAATGCACCTCTTACACTCATCTGGGGTGAACGCTTTGAGGTAAGCGGCACGAAGCAGCCTGTCGGTATCGCAATGATACATTTCCTGTGCTTCACCGGAATCTATTGGGTCCAGATCCATTTTCAGTGCTTTTGACATAATGCCTCCTGTAATATATCCAGCAACAATACATCGGGAGGGGTGTCATATGGTGAGTACCCTGTTTCAATTTTTTTTTCAGGAAGAGGGGAGTGGGGGGAACAGCATGAAAATAGATCAGGTAAGGAAAATATATGTCGGTATTTATGACGGTATAAATATAATTCGAATCTGAATAATTATAATTAAATCATTGTTATGAATTCAAAGATTGGTGGACGCCTCGCCCACCATCTTATTTTAATAATTACAATACTATATTACAGGTGATTCCGGTCGGTAAATGGTCGATAATCATCTATGTGCTATTCGTAGTTAGCAAAACAAGGTCTACACGAAAGAAAAGGGAAGGTCATATCTCAGTTCTTCGCTTGATCAGACCCTCCATTTACGGCTCCATCTCAGCCTACCTTTCAAAAGCACTATCTGCCATTAGGATTGCCTGCAATGGAGTAATGCTTCGGTGCTCTTTTTGTTTAATTTGATCATAGATTAATTTTGAGATTCACAAAATAGTCTCAACTTATAACTTTGCTAAATTCACTAACAATATCAGTAGAATGCTTGTATAACTTCATTTGTGGAAGATGGAAATAGGTATTTATGCCTATATGAAACATTGTGTTAATGTGATTAGATTAAAATTATGTCAAAGGTGATAAATCGTAAAAGTGAATGCAAAATTTAGGATGATGCCTGGTTAGAAAAAATCTCTCATCGTACGACAACAAAATGATATATAAATGATTGATCATACTCCTGAGCCAACATATCAATATTTTGATCAACTCATTGACACGAAGACGCCAGTTGTTCCAGTGTTGTCATTAGTGAAAATCAAGAAAAATGGCACTACCATAAGAGAACTAAGTATTATTTACTACAACCCCAAAGAACATGCTCTTAACAGAATTTATGACAATGATTTTGCCTCCTTCATATCTGATAACTTATCATCATTTGAGCGTGGTATGTCTACTCAGATACTCGCTGGTATCGTGAGATCAAGTAAGCCAAGTGTAATAGAACCGTGGAGTGGAGACACAATTGAAAAAACTAATTATGAACCGTTCAGTCTGTACAAGGGGCTCCTATCAATTGTTGGGGAAAATGACGGTCTGCCACTGATAGTTCCTGATTATAATGGGATCATAGGGAATATTATTCCAGGCGTCAAACAGATATTGGATGGTAAAAACCCAACTATAGTTCGTCGAAAGATTAAACAACTTGAAGCTCTGCAATACAGAATAGTGGACATCGTAGGCGATAACCCTCTCAAGAAAGCTCCAGTCGTCTCTTTGAATGATAATTTTCAAGGTTTAAATGATAAACAAATCGCTAGATTAGGAAAGCTCAACACACTGTGAATCAGATAAAGCCTTCTTCCTCTATTGCTGAAAAACAGAAGGGGAGCATAAGCGACTTTGTCCGGCTAGTTTCTACCCTTCTCAGGATCAAGAATTACTTGAAGAGTTGCCTGGCAAGTATTTTCCCGCAAATCTTGCACAGAGCAGTCAACTGGAGGACTTCACCAAGATATCCTATTATCAAAAGAGATGACGTTTTGATTATAGTATAAATTCTGAAAATATAGAGAAATTCTATTATGTTAAACTGAAGATCGACGGCAAATGAGTTCCATCAGGATTTTTCAAAAATGACACGATTGATGCTCGATTAGCAACGGAAAATAGGCAAAAAATAATAACAGGGAACCCTGGCGAATTTGACCGATATAGCATGACAAGCTTTCGAGACATATACAATTTAGGAGTTGAAATCTTCAACGAAAATCCCACCTCCATTTTCAAACGGTACGATCGGATAAGAGTACCAATCCTGTTGATTTTTGGAGAAGATGAGCCTTTTTATCCTAAAAAGATAAGTGGGTTAAAAGATTTACAGGAAAATTTGATAAAGCCATTTTAAAATCGGATGACTGCTGCCGGCTGTAAAGTTTATATTAGAATATATCCAGGCAGCGGACACTTCCCCCCATATTGATTTACCTGTTTTATTTGCAAATGATGTAAGTCAGTTTGTTACAAAGGGCACAGTTGATTATTCTGATCTGAATTAGTTTTTGTTATTAATAACTATATCATGCTGATTATGGGTGCATTTCATTGGTTATGCGAAGGACTTCAAATTATCCCTGACTCTGTGACCGTCCAGAATAAAGATTTGTCCCTAAAGATTTCGAGATCATTTATACAGACTTTTCACTCTGCAGACGTGTCGAGATGACCAGATATCCTTCGTTGCAACAGCGAATTGCCTGCCCGAGTAGGGCAATTCATTGTGCAGCCTGACTAGCAGGTCATCTCGACACGCTACCTAAGCACCTGTTCATTCTACTCAATGAAACAGAAAGGAATAGGCATCGCATACCTCTACCGATAATTATTCTCATTTTGCATAGAAGTCGTTACACTATCAACTCATTCCCTTATGAACTTGACCCTGTAATAAAGTTGATAAAATTGTCCGGAGGAATCTTCAAATGCGGTAATAAGGTTGGAAGCCGTAATTCTATAATTCTCATCACCGACAGGGAGATTATCCGAGCATTTTATAGTACCTGCTTCATCGACGATTTCCATCTTTTTGAACACTACATCGGCATTTTCGCCTGTTATTGGGATAGGTAGCATTACTTGAAAGTTCAGGTCCACACCTGATTGAACATATCCTTCCTCCCCGTCTGTTGACAGATATTCCTTTTCCGTCATGCCGATCATGTATCGAGGCAGGGGGGTACCGTTTTGCTGGAGCTTTTGAAACAGGTTAGATTTGAGGTAATAATAATAATCGCCAACCGTATCCCCTGCAGATTTTGCAACCACCCCTCTTAACCAGTATATATCAGGAAGCTGTGGTTCGAGAGATTCTGCTTTATCCAGGTCACTGAAGTACGTTGCTGACTGGCCTTGAATCCTTGAAGCCGCGTCAGCCCTCACTATGTAGAGTATAGCGATATTAGGATCGATTTCGATTGCTTGCGTCGCAAGATCAAATGCTTCAGCAGCATTATTTTCCCGGAGTTCATTTATCGCTTTATTGTATAATACGCTGACGTCACTAGGTGCTTGTTCAAAAGATGATGAAGTACTCGTTGTCTCTACGGTTTCAATCGAGGGTGAGGCTGCCAGAGTTTCTGTGGTTTCATAAGACGATGAGATAACTGCTGTCTCTACAGCTGAGCAGAGATCTTCTGAGACGCAAGTGAAGGTTATCATGGCCATGAGACCTTTAATATCAGCAACATAGCTCATGTTCCGTAACAATACATTTTGTGTTTGAGGATCAAGGATGGAGACGTTGAGGGTGTCAAAATCAATATGTCCAATCCTGGTCTTTGATCGTTCAATAACTGCCTTAGTGCCATCCTGCTCGGCGGACTTCTTGTATGCCTCAGATAGCGTTTGATATACAAAGGTTGCGGCTTGCTCAAACGCCGGAAACCGTTTTTGGTCATATGCCTGGTATTTGTAATTCAGGGTGTTTCCCGGGCTATGTATAAGTGCCAGGTCTCCGGAAGGTTTTGCTGACTGTCGAATGCTCTGCCCGGTGGAGGATTCAATAAAATTCTTGCTTTGTTCGTATGATTGTTGGGCGAGTGCAGCATCTTGTAAAAGCCATCCTGCAGGGATCTTAAATCTCCAGCCTGACGGTTGATGGTGATAGGTACTCCCCTCTGTGGAATCGATAGAGATCTCTGAACCGGGTTGTGCAACCTCTTCTTCGATGTCAGGGAAAAAGAAAACGACGGCAACTATGAAAACAGTAGAAATAATTAAAATAAATCCAAGGCTGTAAAGCAGGAACTTGAAAACTTTTTTTAGCATATGATAACTCTCTGATAAGGTAAAACGACATGTTTGCATAACATTTCACTTTCGTGTTAGCGGCGGCGTCGAAGTACCAAGAAACGGCGGTTTGAAAGTGCAGCCGTTAAACACGACTTAACCGCCGCCGTAAGTCGACCACCGGCGACGGTTGGTTCTTTCCTTTTTACATTTCTACCTGCGCCTTCATTCTGTAACTTTTCCCCTCAATAACAACCGTATCCGCATGATGCAGGAGTCTGTCCAGCATTGCCGATGTCAGTGTCGCATCATCATTGAAGATAGCCGGCCAGTCCTTGTAAGCCCGATTTGATGTAATGAGTATCGCTCCATTCTCATACCGTTTACTGATCACCTGGAAGAGCAGATCGGCTCCTCGTTTATCTATTGGCAGGTACCCAAGTTCGTCGAGTATCAGCAAGGAAGGTTTGAGATATTTTTTTAGACATGTTTTCAGTTGTCCGCCTGTTTGAGCAGCGGACAAAGTGTTGATCACATCAACCGCCGTAGTAAACAGTACGGAGTAACCACGCAGGCAAGCTTCATAGCCGATAGCGGTTGCAAGATGGGTTTTACCCAGGCCGACGCCGCCAAGGAGGATGGCATTGGCTTTATCGGCAATAAAGTTGTGCCGGAAGAGGTGCTTCACTTGCATTTCGTTGATTTGCTCCGGCCAGTTCCACTCGAACTGATCGAGGGTTTTAATGACGGGGAAGCGAGCCATTCTGATCCGGCGCTGAATGGCATTGTCCCAGCGCAGATCTGTCTCCCCGCGGATAAGTTGCTCAAAGTATTCCTGGTGGCTCCAACCGTTTCCGGCCGCCGTCGCTGCAAGTTCTTCGTGATTGTTTTCCATAAATCTCAGCTTGAGATAGTCGAGTTGCTCTGTGAGGTGTTGCGGTTTGCTATTCATCCTTTTTCCCCTTTGCGTACACGTCCATATTTGGCTCTTTGAGTTCAAGATCCAGGAGGTCGGAAGATCTGGTCAGGTGCAGGGCACCCTGTGGTTCTGTGAAGTATTTTCTCTGCTCAAGGAGATTGGCGATATAGTCACAGGAGAAAGCCCGGAACTCCAAGGCATCCGCCATGGCTCGTGCCACCCGCTCTTTCGAGTAGATTTCCGATAACCCGACGATTTTCCTGATATGATGCATTGTGTTGAGGTTTTTCTCGACAAGCCCCTGGTGGTACTGTTCCGAGAGTGAAGACAGGGCCAGAAAGCGCATAAGGACCTTCTGATCCTTAGCCTTACGGCGCTGTTGCAGCAGTGCTTTCGGGTGATCAGGATCCTCTATGTCCTGATGCCTGTCGTAACTTCTGGTGTGCCTGGCGATAAGTTTGTTGTCATGATAGATGCAGAGTCGGTCCGGGTAGGTCTTCATCGTCAGCCGGATTCCGGCATATTCCGCCGGGACGGAATAACGGTTGGTGTCGAGGGTTATGCGGAACTGGCTGGTTGCTCGTATCTGGGAGACCGTACCGATATCGTAGGGTTCGGACGGCAACCCGGACAGCTGCTCCTCTGCGAACATATCCTTCGGTCTTTTCCGTGTTTCCCCATGGTTTCTGACGTTGGCAATGTTGGCGAGCCAGTGGGCAGCGGCCGGATTTACGGTCTTGAAGTCACCGGGATCGAGTCCCGCCAGGAAGTTCTTCTTGATGTAACCGACAGCATTCTCTACGATGCCTTTCTCGTTACCTTTACCGACACCACAGGGAACAATGGTGAAGCCGTAGTAGTTTGCAAAATCCAGATACTTTGGGTTGAATACCGGGGCTTGTCCGGTGACCCTTCTCAGCACCGCCGACTTGAGGTTATCGACCATGATTTTGTCGGGTACGCCGCCGAAGTACTGCAGGGCACGCTGATGGCAACCGAGAAAGTGCTCCATGGTCTGGGAGACGGTAAACTCCGCATACATCATGCGGCTGTGACAGAGCACCATGACAAAAAAGCTTAACCGCCTCCGGGTGCTTCCAACGCGAATGGAGCCATAAGAGCCCCAGTCCACCTGTGCACACTCACCTGGGCCAAAGCTCAGCTTCAGATAAGGCTTATGCCGTTTCGGCCGGACTTTCCGGACATACTCTTTGACGATGGTATAGCCTCCGTCAAAACCTTGATCCTTGATCTTTTGGAAAACCTGGGCGGCGGTAAAAGGGTGTCGCTCCAGCATGGACAGGATGTCGCATTTATAGGGGTCGAGTTTACTTGTCCGATGGCCCGGTAACCTTGGCTGGTAGCCATTTCGTTCCATCCACTTGGAGACGGTACGGGGGTTAAGCGCAAGCTTTTCTGCGATCTGACCCGCTTTCAACCCTTCTTCCCTGTAGGATTTTATCCGGCAGTACTGCTCGTACGTTATCATCGTACCCCTCCCGCCAGTTGCTGCAGGATCTGTCCGAGTGAAGTTGCCTCGGAATCCGTCTGCGCCAGTTCTCTGGGCTGTTCCAGGGCCAGCACTTGGTATAACGGCTTCCGGTACGCGACCAGGCGGTGCTGCACCAGAATACTCCTGGCTTCCGCCAGGCTGAGAGTGTCCATGTTGAGCCGCTTGCTCAGGGTTTTCTCACTGTAATAACTCAGTCCCTGATTGTCTGAGACCGTAACCAGGAACAAGTACAGCGCCGATGCCTGGTGGCTGAGCTGATCGATGTACTTCTCACGGACCAGGCGGTGATCCAGCCAGCTGAACTGTTCCGGCACCCTGCGGATCATGTGCGGAAGTATGGGTTGTTTTTCTACTGTCATGACGACCTCCTTTATCTATTGATGGTTCGGTAAGAATATCCCGCCCCAATTGTTGCAGACGAAGGCCGGTATGGACAATGTCATCTTGTAACAGTGAACCGCTAAAATGTGCCAATAGGCCCACAAGTACGATGGGATAGCTCGTCAAGAGATCTTGTAACGGCTCTTTCGTTAACTTTGGCTTATCCTCTTGTTTTCTTTTGTTATTTCCAGACGAGTGATCTTGTAACGCATTTCGTCTTAATCGCTGCTTTTGCCGGTACCCTGGATTGTGCTCTCTCCATGCCTGTACACGACGGACATTATCCGGTCCCCGAAAGTAGTTTTTGTTTTCCTCTTTTTGCAGCCACTTCTCCTGGGCGGCAGCTTTGCTTGCCACCCTGCATTCCGGTTTGGAGCAGTAGCGCTGCTTATTTCTGTTACGATGATCCGGGATGAATAACTCCCGGCAATGCTTACATTTCCGTCGTCGTGACCGTGCCATATCCCTGTGTCCTCCTGAGGGATATGTTTACTGATTTTGAACTGTAACAGGTAAGAAAAAAGGAAGAAAAAGAAGCAGGAAGAAGAGAGTGTTACACACTTGGTGAGAAGTAAAACGAAGAAGACGGATTACGTATTTTCAAGCCGCCCGGTTAGGGGTAGTTCCAGAACGCCGCTGACACTTTCGGGCTGTTATGCCGATTTTCCCCTGATTTTATGTGAAACAATGAAGAAAAGGAAATACTATTCCTACCGGGTCACCGCGTGTGAGGCACCCAGGCAGAATTATATTGTCAATAGCGATCTCTCACCAGTCGGTTATGACGTCAGGAGCTAAAGTGTCTAGCTCGAATTTCATCAGTACAGGCGCCGCCTGATTCACAGTTTTGGTCAGTAAATAGTGGCAAGCGAAATCTATTGCTAAAAAAATGCCGAAGAAAGGTACCGCATGGGTTGTTCCCAAGACAAGGGTATTCGAAGTCTTCGCTTATCTCTTTCTCAGCTCACCTTTGGTGAATGTTGTGCCGATTTGGTAATGGACAAGGCCGTGCAAATGTCAAGCAATGCCCTGAGTTAAAGTCAAATCGACACAGGCGTCTGTCTCTCAATATATCATTTATTTTAAATAGACAATGTCAGCCTTGTTTCTTGTGGGTATCCGTTTGTAGGCAAATTTAGGATATCCAGCCATCACCGCACCGTGGATTAAGTGGTCGTCCTCCAATTTTAAGAAGGCTGTCAGCGGTGGCCACTGGTTCGCTGCGGCGGTTGCATATCCAGCCCAGCAGCTTCCAAGGCCCAGAGAGGGGAGGGTTAGTTCCAGGTAGGCAAGTGCCGTGTCACAATCTGCCTTGCCGCTGGTGTTCTCTTTTAAGGCGTATGCAAAGATGAGATGAGGTGCATCTCTGCAGATTCTATCAATGCCTTCTTCCCAGGCACCGACCAGTTTCGGCATATTAAAGTTAGAGGCGATATCAGGATGTTCATTTATCACAAACCGCATCCAGTCAATGACATGAGAACCGATAGCATGAACGTCCTTTTGGTCGTGGATAACGAGCCATCTTACGGATTGCCTGTTGCTTCCAGTGGGGGCGTAGGACGCAATAGACAATGCTTTTTCCAGAAGATCCACTGGAACCGGCTTTTTTTTGTATGTCCTTATTGATCGGCGTGATTTCAGGAAATGCTCAACATGATCTGCGGGCAGGTGCAGGTTTTGGTCGACCTCCATACAGTCGTCTGGTGAAAGGAAATCAAGGCTTATTGCAGCCTCCGGGCATATCGCCACGCAGTGCCCGCATTGTATGCAGATATCTTCTGCTCCCTCGATTGCAAATGGTCCGTTGTCTTGCATCTCCAGTATCCTGGCGGGGCATTCAAGAACGCAAAGGCCGTCTTTATTGCATTTTGAAAAATCGACACTAACTAACATCCCAGATCTCCTTCTTGGCATTAATAACAACGAATGATTTATTGGGGGAACGTTATGGCTGCACAGAGTGTATTGCAGATTGATGATAGTTTTATCAGGGAATGATGTCAATGAGAAGGGAGTTCTGGTGGACAGGCAACGATGTCGGATTACTTTCTATTATTGTTTCGACTAACAAGCCGTGTGGCAAGGTCATGCAGATTGCGGCTTTTCATACCCATTACCATGATTGCCCAAGCCAAGGTCTATCCCGTATTTTTCATGAGCATCGTATCAATTCTGGACTACATGAGATCTTGTAGTTAGTTCCCATCCTACAACTCAGCATTCTGTTCAATATAAAGGTGTGGTTTCATTATTTACCGCACGCATATGTACGATATTTGGAGGATAAATAATGTAGCCGGAACGCTGAGATGGGGCAGGAGGGTCGTTTTAGGACGGAAACTAGTTAGGTTCGGAGGGGGCTTCAATAGAAATTCTGATATTTATACTCACAGGGTACGGGCTTGCTTGGAAATGAGGATTATAGTTATCATAGCTCCCCCCCCCAATGAAAATTGGTGTTGGAAGAAGTTGTTTGGTAACAAAACTAAGGAGAATGTCATGGCTGAGAAAGTTATAATTGATCAGGATGAATGCATTGGCTGCGAAGCATGCGTGGAAATTTGCCCTCAGGTTTTCGTTATGGATGAGGATGAAGGGAAAGCAGTAGTGCTGGAAGATAGCGATGCCGCAGAGGATTGTGTCGATGAGGCGATTGCATCCTGCCCGGCTGAATGCATCAGCAAGGAATAAAAACCATGGAGTAAATTATTGAGGGCCTGCAGCAATTCAGCAGGCTCCCTCGCAAATTCATGTGGGCATATTTTGGACGTGGTATAGATTTTTTCTGAAGTCTAATGTGGTCGCTTTATTTCAAGTCAAAACGTTTCCTGAACCCACCATTGGAAAATGAAGGAGTTTGAATACAAGATTGGGTTAAGAACACTTTTAGAAGAACTGCCCTGCTCGTGTCGAAGTGGGAGGATGCTTACTGCTGCTGACCTCCCTTTAGGAGGAGGCCAGCAGGATAGGTGCTCTTCTGAAAGTTTTTGTGGTTTATAGAAAATTTCTGAGTCTGGAAATGTGTCTGCTTCTTTGTGTAAATTAAAACTCGTTGTCGTGCAGGATTGATTTTTTCCTCCCGGTTAGATATGAAATCTGGCAAGGTTATGACGGTATCGTTTATCCAGCTAAAACTTTGAGTATGGCAGGCATAAACTGCGGAAGGTCGTCCGGGGTCCTGCTGGTAATAAGTTTTTGATCGATTACCACCGGTTCGTCAACCCATGTTGCTCCTGCATTTTCCATGTCGTCCCTGATTGCAAAAAACGAGGTTACCTTTCTGCCTTCAAGAACTTTTGCCGAGCAGAGCATCCAGCCGGCATGGCAGATTGCTGCCACCATTTTATCGGCTTGTACGGCATCAGCAACCAGCTTTACCATACCCGGAAACCGGCGCATCATGTCAGGAGCATAACCGCCGGGGATGACAATGCCGTCAAAGTCTGCGGCCATCACGTTATCCGCAGAGACATCCACCTCTATTTCAGTCGCAGGTTTACCGGAAAAAAATTTTTTGCGACCTGAGCCGACCACTGTCACCTTGATCCCCTCCTCAAGAAGTCGGTAGTAAGGGATCCATAACTCATAGATGTTAAACATGTCTTCAACGAGGATAGCGACTTTTTTTCCTTTCAGGGTCATAGCGGTCTCCTTGTGTTGAGGGGAACATTGCGGGTTTTACGTGTGCTATTGTCGTTACGATTGTATAGTCCGTTTTCATCTTGAAAGTGGCAGAAGCCGGACTACCAACATCATATCACAGCAATGAAGCAGGAGGAAGGTGAGCTTGAAATACAAAACAGGAAAATCTTTGATTCTGGCGTTACTGTTGTTGGCCGTATGTCTCCAGGTGCCGAGGGATTTGCTTTTTGATAATAGCCTGTTTCGGAAGATTGATGTGGCGGGTGACGAATATGTGCAACAGGGGCTGATGCGTGCTGCTTCGGCCTTTGCTATGGCCCGTACTTTTAATGGTGTGGTTTCTGTTTTCAGAGAAAGTGAACTGCAACTGGAACCGGGTGGGATCGGTGTCTCGTTGGCACTTGGTGCAGCCCTTGACCCGGTGAATGATTTGGTTGAGCGATTTTCCTGGGTTATGCTTGCCAGCCTCACTTCACTTGGCTCACAACAATTTCTTATTGAGATAACTCCTTTTATCAGTACTCGAATTGTTCTGACTGGTGCATTGTTCTGTCTGCTCCTCGGAGTTTGGTTACCAGAAACCCAAGGCCTGAGATTGGGTCGGATAGGTTCCGTCCTGTTATTAAGCGCTGTTGTGCTACGGTTCGGAGTTCCGGCCATGGCCTACTTGAACGAACAGGTATATATTGTGTTTTTGCAGGACCAGCATAATGAGTCAATGGAAGCGTTGGCCCAGACCGTTGCTGAAATGGAATCACAACAGTATGACTCTATGGCTGAAGGAGCCAATCCTGAGGAGTTGGGGGTATGGGATCGGGCCAGAAACCTGGTAAATAGTACCATGGATCAAGGAGTACGGATGCTGGATGTAAACAGCAGGATTGAGGCGGTGAAGAGGGCCTCGCTTGACCTGATTGACCGTGTTGTTGATCTGATTGTGGTTTTTTTCCTCAGTGCCATTGCCCTGCCCCTCTTATTTCTTTGGGGTATTATTCGATTATCCCGCCTGTTTTTCCATTTTACACTTCATCACTGATATCATGTTGCCGATGTCGTAGTAGTGTGGACCTTTTTTACCTGCTATACGGGGCAATTGATTGGGTAGATATTTTTTCATGGATTGAACGAGTTACGTATCCAGATGCGTAGAGGAGAAGCGGAATCCGACAGATGGAAATGGAAAAACCTTAAATACAACCAGGAAAGACATCAGGATTTACTGAATGAAAATAAGTCAGCAATTATTTAAAGACATTTTTGAAGGACCGGTTCACTCCCGCTTGGTTTATAGCCGGGTGATAGTTCAAAAGATAGGACCACGGTTGCATGAAAACGGGCAGTTTCACCAGATGTTTAGGAACTTGCAACACGTTGCGGGAGATCTCAATAATCACATGGGAGGTATGGGTCTCGGGTCTCTTTGCAGTCATTGCGCCTCCCAGCCAACCGGTGGGTGCTGCAGTTTGTTTATGAGTGGCGAAACCGATGCTGTGCAGATGGCACTCAACAGTCTTGCCGGTGTGGATGTGCATCTGGTGTGTGATAAAGGTCAGGAGTGTGTTTTCTTAAGTGATACAGGATGTATCTTTTTGTTCAAGCCTATGTTTTGCCTGAACTACAACTGCAAACATATTCATGAGAAGAAACAGGCGAAAGACGTACAACAGATGGAACAGTTGACCGGGCGGTTGCTGTCCCTGCAGTATGAATTGGAGAAGTATGTCCTTGAATTATTGGTTACGCAGGATGGCTAAGAAAAAGAGGAACAACCCATTGAGGTATCTGTTCCGGGTCGTTCTTGCTGGTATCGGGGCACTGCTGATACAACATTTTGTCCTGTATCGACTGTTGATGATACCGGGTCTGGAGTCTCTGCAATCCATACCCCTGTATTGGTGGCTCTGCTATCTGGCACCTATTACGATTGTGTTGTTATTAGCGGGTTTGAAGTCTGCAAGCTTTAAATGCCTCACAGCTGCTGCAGGCCTTCTTGCCGTATCGGCAAATCTGGTGAGTTTCTTTTGGGCCAAATTCGGTGAGCCGGGGTTTTCAAGAGGCTATCAGATTGATATGCTGGGTAGTTTTGTGAAAGATTATGTTTTTCACTTCCTGCTGTTTTTGCTGGTGATGTCATTTGGGAGAATGGTCATGCTTCTTTTGGATACAACTCTTGGATGGATGTACCGACGGATCAAGTAGTCTTTGTTGTCGGTATAATGAGAACCAGGAAAGCTTAATCAGAGTTCCCATCCAGTGATTCGTAACGTTGTATGATGCTGTCCATAGCGCCTTCACTTTTGAGCTGCTCGAATGCCTCGTCGATTTCCGGCAATCTGTTTAGAAATCTTGACTTCTTACTGAGCATGAGGTGCATTTCGAGAGGGCCGAATCGGACATCCGTCACCTCGATGGCGTCTTCAAGTTCCTGTTCTTTAATATAGTGGAGTGAGGGGACCAACAGGTCTATGACAATGTCAGCCCTCTTTCTTGCCAGATATTCAAATAACTGGATATCTTCTGCCAGATAATGGGTCTTGATACCATGGTTGTCGATATTGTTTTTATGCCAGCCGTTACCAAGGTTGGTCACCGGTACCAGGTTGAGCAGCTTGATATCCTGAGGTGATGTAACCTTCTTTATTTCTTCCAGTTTCGGATGGTTTTTGTAGGTGAATATATTCAGGGAAAACTGGTAGAGGGGTGATGCTGACTTGGCTGCATACTGCAGACGTTCTTCCGTAGGAAACATAATAGTGATATCGGCATCCCCGGTCTGGATGTAATGCTGGCATCTTTTCCAGGGAAGCATTTCATACCGGATCTCCATGCCCAGCTTTTTTTCGAATAACTCGGTCAGAATCTCTGCGTAGACTCCGCGCATCCTTTTGTTCTGATCCAGGTAGAAGACGGGTTTCCATTCGCTGAATACAAACTTGATCTGTTCCGGTTGGCTGGACGCGTTCGCCTCTGCCGGCATCCATAATGCAACGACAACGCTGAGGATAAGTGCTAAAGAAACCAGGTTTTGTCTCATCCGCTTTTTAAATGACATATGGGTAAGTTAAGGGGCGTAAAATAATAGCGACGCATCTGTTGTTGTCAGTTGCTTGAATAATGTACTACAATTGTAACAAATGGACTCTGCGAATGTAAACGTCAAAATCGAATTCAATGTCTATTCCTCCTCATTATCACACCTATCCCGTTTATCGGTGTGGAGTTTCTAGGGACTGAGATGATTAACCCATTTTCGCTGCAATCGAAAATATCGAAATTACAAAACGATGTGCTGCAGCCATTATATACCATGCACAGTGGTCAGGAAGGGAGTCGGCATGAATGGCTGATGGCTGAGACCGCTAAGGTCATTGAAAGAAACAGGCCGTTTCTTGAAGAAGTGAGCCGGAGCAGCTTTATCGCAGCGATATTTACCATCGTTAAACTGTTTGGTGGAGCTGATCAGCTGAGCCATGATGATTTCAACCGATTTACCAGGTATGTAAATGATGGTGGTTTAGAGTCAATGGTGAAGATGCTCTTGTCTGTTGACAAGGAAAAGACATTTCTTGATGAATTGGCATCCCTCCCCCAACACATAAGAGAAAATGCTCCTCTTATGCTCACTAAATCAGCTGAACTCCATGATGATTTTATTGAGGGATATTTCAGGCAACAGTATGGAGGACCAGGGGCGGTACCGATAAAATTGCAGAATAATCGATTGAAGTCCACAGCTTTCATTCAGCACCTTGCAGACATCGCCGAGAAGGCCTGGCAGAATGAGAGTGAGAAATAAAAGTATGGGGGACAAGGGATTCGGAAAAGTATGGATGACGTCTCCATGTTGTAGTATAGTCCTGTTTTCATATTGAAAGCGGTTCTTTTCAGAAGTACATTTTTCTACTAAATTGCAGCATCGCAGGATCGTTTGGCAGATTCCTGTTGATACCTTCCGAAAATCATGTAACAGCCGCGTGTTTTGCGGCCTATCATAAAAGCGAGGAAACAATCATGGCAAAAATTACCAGAATTGTCGGTCGTGAAGTTATGGACTCACGTGGAAACCCAACTGTTGAAGCGGATGTATATCTTGATTCGGGTGCCTGGGGGCGGGCCGCTGCGCCGTCTGGTGCCTCAACCGGTTCGCGGGAAGCACTTGAACTACGTGACGGTGATAAAAACCGGTATCTGGGGAAGGGTGTGTTAAAGGCCGTCGGGGCTGTGAATAATGAGCTCCAGTCGGCGCTGCTCGGCAAGGATGCCTATGACCAGAAAGGTATCGACCAGCTCATGATCGAACTGGATGGTACGGATAACAAAGAGAAGTTTGGTGCCAATGCCATTCTTGCCGTTTCACTTGCCAATGCCAAAGCGGCTGCACTTGATAAGCAGATTCCATTGTACCAACATATCTCTGAACTGAACGGAACACCCGGACAGTATTCGATGCCGGTGCCGATGATGAATATCATCAATGGTGGGGAGCATGCGGATAATAATGTGGATATTCAGGAATTCATGATCCAACCGGTCGGGGCCAAGACTTTTACCGAGGCTCTTCGTATGGGTGCTGAGGTCTTTCATAATCTTAAAAAAGTACTGACGGGTAAAGGGCTGAATACTGCTGTCGGTGACGAGGGCGGTTTTGCTCCGAACCTCAGTTCCAATGAAGAGGCGCTTGCTGTCATTGTCCAGGCAGTGGAAGCCGCCGGTTATAAAATGGGTGACGATATTACTCTTGCACTTGACTGCGCAGCATCTGAGTTCTACAAGGATAAGCGTTATAACCTGAGTGGAGAAGGGAAGGATTTTGATTCTGAAGGCTTCGGTGATTACCTGGCGGAGTTGACCCGGAAATACCCGATTATCTCCATCGAAGATGGCCTGGACGAGAGTGACTGGGATGGTTGGAAGAGTCTTACAGATAAGATTGGTTCGACTATCCAGCTTGTCGGTGATGACCTTTTTGTGACAAACACAAAAATTCTCAAACGTGGGATCGATACGGGTGTGGCCAACTCTATTCTCATCAAATTCAACCAGATTGGCTCCCTGACCGAGACCCTTGAAGCGATACGAATGGCTAAAGAGGCTGGTTTTACAGCGGTTATTTCTCACCGGAGCGGGGAGACTGAGGATGTGACTATCGCTGACCTGGCTGTTGGGACAGCGGCTGGGCAGATAAAGACCGGTTCTCTTTGTCGTTCGGATCGTGTTGCCAAATACAACCAGCTTGTCCGGATTGAAGAAGAGTTGGCGGGTAAGGCTGCCTACCGGGGACGCAAGGAGATCTCGGGCAAATAGCTCGTGAGGTGTCTTTTTTACTGTAATGTTATGGCCGGGAGAACAAGATAACCCCGGCCATTTTTTTTTCGACGTCTTCCTTACTTTTTTCACCTCTTTTTTGTCAGGAAAACTCCTGAAGCTTCCTAGCCCAGGTTTTTCTCGTCAGTTCAGGTGGTAGAACCTTCGAAGGTTTTAGCAGTGAATCAGAGAAAATTCTATACACTGTTAAAAGACTGAAGAAGATAGTAACGCATATGCTGCACCCCAAGGGCCTTGGACGTCTTCGTTTATCACCTGCTGCCGACTTTCGGTGAAGGTTGTGTACGATTTTTTAATTGGCGATTACATATGGAAGACCATCCAATGGCCTGGTCCGGAACTATGCCGACGCATTGTTTATGAAAAACTCATGTTAACATCTTTTTCCTCTGTTTGTATCGTTGCAGCGTGATAAATGAAAGTGGGTATGCTATACATAAAAAAATCCTTTGCCTGTCAGGACATTTCAGTGCTTGACTGATATGGAGGGGGAAACAAGATGTCTTGGCTTTATTAATGGATGTGTGACAGGGGGCAAGAAGCTGTTAAGTGTATTCTTCCGGAGATGTTATATTTGTTGGGTAAGTATCTAGTAAATTCTACTTAACCCAGGTTGACGACAGGGAGATTACAGGTAACCATTACGGAAAATTCACAAAACGGTGAAAATAGCTTCGAACGTGTGCCTTACGAGAGTATATAATCAAGCCAATCGGTAAGCGTAGTAGCAATCACATGTAGTCCAAGGGTATTATGCAGGGTATGGAAGAATCGTTGCCAGAGTTTGTTGATGTAACAGAGGAAGCTGATGTTTTTGATAACGACTCCCGGGGGCGTCTTCGTTTGCACCGGGAGGCCTTAGTTGAGATTCGATCCGGAGATGACCGTGTACTCGAAGGCCAGCTTCGGGATATCTCTCTGGATAGTATGTATATGTATATTGATGGAATTGTAAGTGATTTCATCCTGCTTGACGAACCGGTCGAAGTTAATATCTTCCTTGAACGGCAAGGGTGCAAGTTAACTATTTCCGTGGAGGGCCGGATCGTACGGACTGATCGGAAAGGTGTTGCCATAAAATTCGATTACCATCTTAAGTGGTGGCCGATATTTACCTTGCTGCCGGGGGTAAAAGTCCCCTGACCACTTTCATTGTCCAGGCTTATTGCCTCTTTTTCTGCAGTACTGCTTCCGTGCTGACTGTCTGTACCACTGTCTTTCAATTTGTTCAATATACTGGCTTTTTCTTTTTCTTTGTGTAAATACTACTTCTGCAGGGTTGAAATGGTGCGTGTTATCTTGCACTGCTCCGGAATTCATACAACACCCGGACAACCTCAATAACAATTCGAGGGCCTTTAGGCCTTTTAGAAAGGCAAATAGTATTGTCATCAAAGGGATGGACAGACGAGCATGAATACGACCAGCGATGTGTCATTTACGGTTCTGATTGTCGAGGATAATCCGACTGTTATGCGGATGTTGGCGGCAAATTTTGAGAAAAAGGGCGATACGGTCATTGAGAGTCTGGATGGAGCGGATCTCATCGAGAGAATAAAAAATACACAACCTGATATTATCCTGCTTGATGTTATGTTGCCGATTAAAGATGGATTTACGCATCTTGCGGAAATGAGGGCGGCAAAGATTGATATTCCCGTACTCATGTTAACAGAGAAAAGAGAGGTGGACGACAAAGTTCATGGCTTGGAGACAGGGGCAGACGACTATATCACCAAGCCTTTCAGTTTCAGGGAGTTGTATGCTCGAATTCGGAGTAATTTGCGGCGTAAGGGGGGCATAACCAAGCAGGTTATAGTCGATCAGCTTCGAATCGACCGTTTGGCTCGCACCGCTTTATTTGATAGCAAGCCGATTGATCAATTGACTAAAACTGAATTTGATTTGCTGCTATACCTGGCAGAAAATAGCCCCAGGGTTGTCCCCCATGGGGAGTTACTCGAAAATGTATTGGGCTACAATGCTGAGGCTGAAACCAAGGCTTTGGTGATGCATATTGCTAATTTGCGCCGTAAATTAAAGAAAAACGGCCTGGAAAACTCTATCCTTGTCAGTTCTGTTCCCGCCGTGGGGTACAGGCTGGAGGTGAAATGAGGGGATGGTTTCCAGACCGCTGAATCCTGTTCTTTACAATTCGTAGATAAGTGTTGCGGCGATAAGGGTACTGCTGTTGTCAGATCCGGCGACATCACCGTCGTAATGGACGGTATACCCACTCACCGTGTCCTTGACATTGGTGGAACCCTTGACCTCATCATAGGAGAGGTAGTGGAGGGACCCCGCTAACTTCAGGTTTGTTGTCAGGGCGTAGGCAACGGCAATGTCCAGTCCGAACATGTCACCGGATTCAAAATCATCAGTGAACTCCAGGTTTCTCTGGTAATGATTATCCACGGTTTCCAGGTCGACTGCTGGAGAATAAGTAAAACGGGCGGCAAAAGTGACGGGGTTTACATCCATTTCAAAACCGAGACCGAGATATGGTGTCTTGTAGGTCTGCTCATAAGAAATTCCCTTTTCCCCATCCGGGAAGGAACCTGTACTGTCACGGAAACCGTTAACGGAATAAACATATGTTCCGCCGTAAGCAGACCATTCGAAAGTATCTTGTTTGTAACCAACAACACCATAAAGCCGGGTCTGGTCCTTGCCCATCATGGTGAATTCTGCATTGATGTCAAACATGGTGAGGGAGTCAACGTCAGTATCCTCATGATGTGACCAATGGGTCCAGTCGGCGCCGGTAATAAACCAGTCATAATCGTCCATGGTGCTGGACCCTTCTGATACATTGATCTTGAAATCTGCATTCAATTTCAGCCAGTGGACCGGTGTTATGGAGCCGCCGAAACCAAGCATTGCCACGTTGTCGCTCTCCCAGATCAGGTGGCTGGCCTTGTTGGTTCCGTTTGTGTCATAGACCGACTCGTTGGCTTCAACGCTTAGGAGTCCTAAGGAGAGTCTGCCGGACACCTTGACAATATTCTGATTAACGTTGATGGTCGTTGAGCTCTCGCTGGTATTGGTCGTTGTGCTGTTAACGGCTACAGGTTGATTCGCCATGGTAACTGCCGGGCAGGCGAGCAACACGACTGCCAGAAGAACGGCTCTTTTACAGTATAGTTTGGATGTCATTATGATTTCCTTTTGGTGAAATAAGCAGTGTACGTTTTGCTCGCTGCAGTTTTCATGACACATATTGGTAAGAAAAAAAGTATAGATTCCTAAACTATACCGAAACGGTCGGGAAGTTCAAGTGGTAACATGTTGAAATTGAAACAATAGATGAGATTGCCTCTTTTTTGCAGGTGTGACTGTCTCCAATTAAGAGTAAAATGAACAATTTGTTGTGGTGTTAACAGGCAAGCTATACTATATATGTATCAGTACGTGGTTTCCACTGGTAACAATCAGTGGAATGAAAAGGGAATCCGGTGAGAAGCCGGAACTGACGCGCAGCGGTGAACAGGAACGAAATCCATTTCAAGCACTGGACGAGGCTCCGGGAAGCGATGGAGAGTAGGAAGAGAAACAAGCCTGTAAGTCCGAAGACCTGCCACATAGTGGTAGCGGTTGTTACAACCGGTACCTTTCATATCAACTCGTCACCTCGCGAAAAGGAGAGAGTCATGCCCAGAAGTTCAAGTATGTCTGCCAGGGAAGTAGCCTTTACCAAGCAAAGTGTTATCAGCACCAAAGATTGGGATGTCTACCAGGCAATATTACGCAAATGTTTAGGAAAAACAACTGAACGGCAGGTTGAGAGAGCCAGGAAGTAGGCTGTTCAGCAAAAAAAGTAGGATCTTCAGACATTCCAGTACTGATCGGGGGACAATGAATGCCTGACAAGGCGGTGGTTCCCCTGACTTGCCTGCCCGGTTCTCCATATGGACCGGGCAGTGGAAAAAAGAAATTCAAGTCTCCTTGCATTTTTCCGGCCACTTTTTAGTAGAAAAGTGAAGCTGTAATTACAGTTTTCCTCTACCGATTGTTTTTCCGATATTTTTCCTGCCTGGCATAATGTTTTTATATTTTCCTACAACATGTTGTAGTTTGTGCTTGAGGCTACCATAAATGTAGGGTATAAACCTCGAATGAGAATCATTCAGTAAGAGAACGAAAAATCATCGTTCGCATTCGATTTTCAGGGGGAATATGTCTGTTGGTCTTGAGCAATGGAGAACTCTATACCAGCATGTTCACATAAGAGATACTAAGTATAGAAGAGAGGAAGTTTATGACACCTGATGTGACCCGGCAGGTATTAACCAATACCGCTGAAACGGTTCTGGCCCGCCGTTATTACCTTAAAGATGAAGAAGGAAATCCTGCCGAAACGTGGGAAACATTGTGTAGAAGGGTAGCAGATGCCGTAGCAGTTGTGGACAAGGAATCAGACGGATATGGGGAAATGCGTGAGGATTTCTTCAACATGATATACCGGATGGATTTTTTGCCGAACTCCCCGTGTCTAATGAACGCCGGTACAGATCTCGGCCAGTTATCCGCTTGTTTTGTATTGCCTGTGGAAGATTCCATGGACGGTATTTTTACTGCCATCCGCAACGGCGCTCTGGTTCATAAGACCGGTGGTGGAACAGGTTATTCCTTTTCCCGGCTTCGTTCGAAAAATGCTTCGGTACGTTCAACCCAGGGTGTCGCTTCCGGTCCTCTTTCATTTGCAGCGGTTTTTGATGCGGCAACAGAGACAATCAAGCAAGGTGGTAAACGGCGTGGCGCCAATATGGGGGTATTGCGGATTGATCATCCTGATATCATGGATTTCATTACTGCCAAGCAGGATCAGGAGAAATTCAATAATTTCAATTTCAGCGTGGCAATTACCGACGTGTTCATGAAAGCTGTGGAAGAGGGGACGGAGTATGATCTCATCGAGCCGTCTTCCAGGACAGTGGTTAAGTCTCTTGAGGCACGCGAAGTCTTTGAGAAAATAATAGACCTGGCCTGGCATAATGGTGAACCGGGTGTACTGTTTATTGACACGGCCAATAAAGATAATATGACCCCGCAGCTTGGTGATTTTGAAGCCACCAATCCATGCGGCGAGCAATGGCTGTTGCCTTATGAAAGTTGTAATCTTGGGTCAATCAACCTTGGCAGATTTGTGAAAGAAGGCAGGATCGATTATCAACGATTAGGTGAGACTGTTGCAACTGCCACTATGTTTCTTGACAATGTGATCGATTGCAATCGCTTCCCTATCCCTGAAATTGAGGAGATGACTCTCAAGACGAGAAAGATCGGTATGGGGATCATGGGGTTGCATGATCTCCTCATCCAGTTGAAAATCCCGTACGCCAGTGAGCGGGGGCGGGAGGTGGCAGCCGAGGTGATGCAGTTTATCCGCGACAGGGCTGCTGAGCAGTCTGAAAAGCTTGCTGTGCAAAAAGGCGCTTTTCCTGCGTATGACGGGAAAGTGAACAGTTATAAACCGCGTCGCAATGCGGCTCTTACCTCAATCCAACCCACCGGAACCGTATCGATGATTGCCGATTGTGCTTCCGGTTGCGAGCCATATTTTTCGATTGTCATGGTCAAGCATGTAATGGACGGTGACCGACTGATCATGGTGAACAAATATTTTGAACAGGTGGCCCGGGAAGAAGGTTTTTATTCCGAAAAGCTGATGAGCAAAGTTGCCGACTCCGGGACGGTTATCGGTCATGATGAGATACCGAAAGAGTGGCAAGAAATTTTCCGCACTGCCCAGGATATAAGTCCTGAAAATCATATTCGAATGCAGGGAAGACTCCAGCAGAGTGGGGTGGACAGTTCTATATCGAAAACCATCAACCTGCCAAACAGTTCTGACCGTGATGCGGTGAAACTGTCCTACATTACAGGATACAAGCTTGGTTGCAAGGGGCTGACTGTATACCGTGACGGTTCTCGTGATTCCCAGGTCTTAAACAAGGTCGAAACCCAGGAAGAAGAAAAAATGGCTGCGGTATCCGAGCAGGGCCCGGTGAAGAACAATCTGCCGGATACTCTGGATGCCAAGCGTTACCGGGTCAAGGATCAGGACCAGAAATCGGTTTATATTATTGTCTGTTTTAATGAAAATGAAAAACCGATGGAGGTCTTTGCAAAATTTCCGTTCGATAACCGGGTTGATTTAAAAGATAAATCTACCATGTGGACCACCACCTGTCGTCTGGTCTCCCTGGCCTTGCGGTTTAATGTACCGATGGATGAAATAATCAAGCAACTTGACCGTTCAAGTGGACATATGCTTGACCTGCCCGCTCAATTGAGTAAGTTATTCAAGTCGTTTATGGCAGGTACTCAGAAAGGGTTCAGTTCGGTATGCCCGGAATGCTCCGGAACACTGGTTTTTGAAGAGGGATGTGAAACCTGCCACGACTGCGGTTACAGCAAGTGTGCGTAACAAGAACAATAGTATGAAAAGGGGTATCGCCTTTCTCTAAGGGTGTTGCCTCTCAATTGACAAGGCAGGAAACTATGGCAAAGATTGGCAGGAATGAAAAATGTCCGTGCATGAGCGGCAAAAAATATAAACATTGTTGTGGTTCGGGTGACAAAAGGCCTGTAACCCGGCAGCTTTCACCTGAGGAACAGCTGAAGATCACCCTGATGAGCGGTGTCGAAGAGATACAGGAGCAGGCGGAACGTAAGAAGGCTGTCACCAGAGAGATTGGTGTCTTTTTCTTTTACTCCACAACTAAAGGAGATGCCTGGTTGTTGGAGATGACCGACCGTGATTGCGTGCAGGTTGCCAAGGCTGGTGAGAGACTGGATGTTCCTATTGATGAGAATCCGGAGACTATCGAAGTGAACTGGAGTCATGTATTCCGGATCAGGAACAAAACTCTTGAACTTACTGCCTACAGTGACAAGAGTGTTGTTGCCATGAAAGATGCTCCTAGCCAGAAGATTAATGCAATGGCACGCCGTATCAGGAAAAAATTCAGTGTCGAGCAGTTGCAGAAAGTTCACCTGAATCCGTCGACGGAAGGTGAAACTGCATAACAGATGGATTCTTCATCGCAGTGGATACGTGTGGTCCCCATGTTGTGTATCATGGGGACTATTTTTTTTCTCTCTCATCAACCCGGAGATACGTTTGATTCGGTTCTTTTTTTCCCTGGGGAGGATAAAATTGCCCATTTCACCATTTACTTTTTGCTAGGATGGAGTGTCATCTATGCTTGTGGT
Organism: Desulfopila sp. IMCC35008; assembly: GCF_010646885.2. Classification (GTDB taxonomy): domain Bacteria; phylum Desulfobacterota; class Desulfobulbia; order Desulfobulbales; family Desulfocapsaceae; genus Desulfopila. The sequence goes on from NZ_CP050700.1 coordinate 992,686, forward strand.
TGGCACAAAGGGGCGGCACGCGTAAAAAGATGTGGTGTGGTGACCATTTCTATATGTCTCCTCTATGGTCTCAGTGATGAACTGCACCAATATTTCATACCGGGTCGAAGTACGAGTCTGGCTGATCTGGTTGCTGATTTTTGTGGTGCAGGTGTGGCGGTGCTGACCTGGTTGCAGGCTCTGAAAAGAAAAGCGGGTAAAAAAAATTACTAAAAATTAACTCCCTTGTTACTCTATGGTTTTTTTAGTGAAACCTGCCAAACAGGTACTTTCAGAACACAGGCGCAGTGAAACTTTCAGCTTTCCACCTTGTCAGGCATGCTTTTTAACCTTATACTGAGGTGTATGAGAATCTATCTCAACATGAAAGAAATACACTGAGGTGCATCATGGTTGGCGAAATTGGAGCATTTAATAACGCGATACAGAGTGAGCGTACATATAGGGATAATGGTGTAGATGCAGCGGTTCGGCAGGATAGCCAGAGGGAAGTCACCCAGCAGGACGGTCCTGTTGATTCCGTAGCCCTCTCATCAGAGGCTATCGCACTGGCCACCAATGTTGCTCCTGTCGGTGAGGGTAGTGAAACACGGGAAACCAGCGAACAGGAAAGCACACCACCACCCCCGCAGGAACAGCGGGCTGGCAGTATTGATATTCGGGTCTGAACAAGGCACAGTACAACCAGAATAAAGACAAAAAAGGGAGCCGGAAATTCGGCTCCCTTTTTTTATTTGAAGAAATAATGTTTTTACTTTCGTAATAGTTTTGCTATTTCTTTAGCATAATAGGTGATGATGATATCGGCTCCGGCTCTTTTTATAGAGAGCAGGGTCTCCAGCATGACTTTTTCTTCGTCAATCCAGCCATTTGCGGCTGCAGCCTTGATCATGGCATACTCTCCGCTCACGTGATAGGCGGCTATGGGCAGGTCGAATTCATCTTTTAACTTGCTGATGATATCGAGGTAGGCTACAGCCGGCTTCACCATCAGGATGTCAGCTCCTTCATCAACATCAAGTGTCGCTTCCCGCAGAGCCTCCCGACTGTTTGCTGGATCCATCTGGTAGCTTCGCCTGTCACCGAATTGGGGGGCGCAGTCTGCGGCATCCCGAAACGGACCATAGAATGCTGAGGCGTACTTTACAGCGTAGGACATGATCGGGATTGATTCAAAATTGTTCTCGTCAAGGGCCGCCCTTATTTCTGCGATTCTTCCGTCCATCATATCGGAGGGTGCAACCATGTCGACCCCGGCCTGAGCGTGTGACAGGGCTGTCTTGGCAAGAATCTCAAGGGTTGCGTCATTGTCCACCTTCTTGTCGATCAGGCAACCGCAGTGGCCGTGATCAGTATATTCGCAAAGACAGACATCGGTAACCACCATGAGTTGTGGGTGTTTGTTTTTGAGCTCCCTGACAGCCCTCTGGATGATGCCGTCTTTTGCGTGGGCACCAGAGCCCATGCTGTCTTTTTTCTCAGGCAGGCCAAATAGAATGACAGAGTTGATGCCAAGGTCGAGGCACTCTTTTGATTCCTTGGCCAGCATGTCGACAGAGACTCTGAAAACACCAGGCATGGAGGGGATCTCTTCCCGTATCTTTTTCCCCGGCATGACAAAGATTGGGTAGATGAATTGATCGGCTGAGAGATGTGTTTCCCTGATAAGGGAACGAAAAGATGCAGTGCTGCGCATTCTGCGTGGTCTATATTCCGGAAAAACCATATGTGCTCCTCTAAATGATACGACTGATTATTGCGCCTGGTATATACTTGAAAACATCGTCGTTGTATACCGGGTCAGGTAGGTTACTGTATGATATTAAGACTTTTTAGTTTTTTGTGAAGGTGGCTTCTTTCAAGGCCCACCTGTTCCGCTGTTTTAGAGATATTATTATCATTACGCAGCAGATTTTGCTGTAGGTATTCCTTTTCAAACAGTCGTTTGGCCTCTTTGAAATCGACGTTCAACATCGGATTGAGAGGTGAACCATTGTTATTGGTCATGCCACCGGACTGGTTGAGGAACAGCCGGACCTGCTCTCCGGTAATAGTCTGTTTAGGACACATGATTGCCAGTCTTTCAATAAAGTTCCTTAGTTCACGTACGTTGCCGGGCCAGGAGTGTTCCATCATGGCTGTGAAGGCATCCTGGCTGAAATCCTTAACCTTGAGTCCCTTGCCTCCCATGCTTTCCATGATGCTCTCCACAAGGAGGGGGATGTCATCTAATCTTTCCTTTAATTGAGGAACCGTGATAGGTACCACGTTCAATCGCCAGAAGAGATCAGCCCTGAAGTTGCCATTTTCAATTTCTTCTTCCAGATTCTTGTTGGTAGCGGCGAGTACCCGTACGTTGACCTGAATTGTCTTGTGCCCACCCACCCGTTCGAATTTCTGTTCCTGCAGGATACGAAGGATCTTGGCCTGGGTCTTCAAGCTCATATCCCCAATCTCATCAAGAAAAAGGATACCGCCGTCGGCCTGGTCGAACTTTCCCTGCTTGCTTGAATGTGCACCTGTGAAAGAGCCTTTTTCATGACCGAACAGTTCCGATTCGATCAACTCTTCCGGGATCGCAGCACAATTCACCTCGATCATCGGTTTGAATTTGGAGGTAGAGAGGTTGTGGATTGCTTGAGCGACGAGTTCCTTCCCCGTACCATGGTCGCCACGGATGAGCACCCAAGCATCGGTTGGGGCTACCATCTCGATCTGATCCATAACCGCTTGTATCGCTGGGGATGAGCCCGTGATTTTTGTGGATTTAACCGTGCTCTGTCTTAACAGACGATTCTCCCTTTCCAATTGGGAGAATCGTAAGCCGTTGCTTACTGCCAGAATGATCTTGTCATAAGAGAGTGGTTTTTCTATGAAATCAAAGGCCCCGCTGCGGGTAGCCTGGACAGCAGTTTCAATATTGCCGTGGCCGGAGATCATGATGACCGGCAAGGAAAATTTATCTTTAATGATCTCAAGTGCTTTCATCCCATCCATATTGTCGCCAAGCCAGATGTCAAGTAGCACAAGGTCTGCCCCGTCGTCCTCAAGGTATTCCAGACCTTTTTCGGCAGATGAAACGGCGATTGCTTCAAAACCTTCATCTTCCAGGATGCCGGAGAGACTTTCCTGGATGCTTGCTTCATCATCTATAATGAGGATACGTTTGCTCATGGCTGAGAGTGCGGGGATTCCGGGCATAGTCCTTTATTCTTTCTGGTATCCGGCCAATGGTAGCTCAATGGTGAATATAGAGCCATTGGGGCTGTTGTCGTTGACCCGGATATAGCCACCGTGATCTGAGATTATGGTAGAGACGATGGCCAGTCCCAGTCCGGTGCCCGTTTTTTTGGTGGAAAAATAGGGCTCAAAAAGTTTGAGCTTATTTTCCTTTGATATACCCGGTCCGGAGTCGGCAACCTTAATAAAGACACTGCCCCTTTCGTGGTCAGGTGATAGCTCAATATCTATTCTACCCCCGCCTGGTAAAACTGCAACAGCATTGTCGAGCAGGTTGATAAGGCATCTTTTGATCTGTTCGGCGTCAAAACTAAATTCCGGGATGGTGTCTGTTTCCCGACAGCTGAAGTTGATCATTTTGTGAGCTTCCTCATAGAGGACCAGTGTGTTACGTGCCAGTTTCGGTAGATCGGCTGGTGCCTTCTGGACCTTTGGCATGCGGGCAAACTGGCTGAATTCACTAACAAGTCGTTTGAGTTCATCCACCTGGTTAATGATTGTGTCGGTACACTTGTCAAAGACTGAATCTTCTTCGGCCAGAATTTCGGGGTAACGGCGTCTGAGCCGTTGGGCTGAGAGTTGAATAGGTGTGAGCGGATTTTTGATCTCATGGGCAATACGTCGTGCGACTTCGCGCCATGCTGCCATACGTTGCATTTTTTCCAGCTTGGTCAGGTTGTCGAAAACGAGAACATGTCCAAGTGGTATTCCTTCATCGTCTTCCAGCCTGTTAAAGTGAATCAGTAATGAAAAGGTCTTTCCGAGTACATTTATTTTCAGGTGCTGCTCTACCGATTTCTTGCCTGTGATAGTCAGTTCATCAATAAAACCTGTGATAAGTGAGGATTGATCCTCAGGAAGCACTTCGCTAAATCTCTTGCCGATGAAAAAATTCTTATCGATATTGAGGAGCTGTTCGGCAAAACGGTTGAAGGTGGTTATTCGTGACTGTTCGTCTATGGAAATGACACCGGCCGATACATTTTGCAGGATTATCTCAATATACCTGCGTCGCTGCTCGGATTCCTGAGAACTCTCTTTGAGGGCGATATGGGTATCGGCCAGCTGTTTGTTGGAGTTGTTAAGGTTGGTTGTCATTTGGTTAAACGAGTTAACCAAAATGCCGATTTCATCATCCGCATCGCTTTCCATCTTGAATTCAAGGTCACCGTCGGCGACCCTCCTGGTCGCGTTGACCAGTTTTTCCAATGGTTTGGTGATGCCACGTGAAATATAAATGCCGAACCATATGGCGGCGAAAATAATAAGCAGGGTAACGATGAGAAGCAGGATAATGAGCCAGAACTTGAAGGGATCCTTGAAATGCTTGAGTTGCCGGTATCCCTCAATACCTTTTGAGATGAGGGTCATGCGGCTGAGTTGTTCGTTTCGGACAAGTAGCGAAGTGACCAGGATGGCGCTGATCGGATTTTCCTGGCCAATGTTGATGGCAGCGACACTGCGTACGAGATCCCCTTGTGGGGTTTCCTGGATAAGCGTATCCTGCACCTGTAGTTTTTTCACCTTCAGTAAGAGGTCGACCGGGATTTTTGGTAGCAGGATATGCTTGGTGGTTGGACTGCGGACTGCAATTTCAAGGTTATTGTCGTCCGTAACCATGGTGATTGAGTCAGGTCCGTTGATGGTATTAAACGCCAGGATATTGTCCAGGGTCCGGTTAATTGCATCAATAGTGTAGTCTTGCAGTTCGAGGCCTTCCAGCCTGGCGGCGATGCCCTCGTTCATCCGGTCAGCCCGGTCGGATGCATCATGCAGGATAGATTGAGCGAGTTCAAGGGATTCCTGCAGTGAGTCCTCAATATTGGAGTTGAACCAGTATTCGATACTTGTCGAGACGAACTGCAGGGCAACAAAAAAGAGCAGGATCGTCGGTATCAGCGTGAGTGAGAGGAAAGAACCGATAAGCTTTGTCTTCAGGCCTGAACCCGATTTGTTGATTCTGCGTTCAAACAAGAGTTCTGCCAGGCTTCTGAGTACCAGGAAAAGGACAAAAAGGATGATCAGTACATTGATGTTGATCAAACCGAAAATGAGTATGTTGGAACTGATGGGCAGCGAGGAGTCTGTTTGAAACAGATGGCTCTGAAACCAGACAAAGAGGGGGATCAACCCCAGACAGATCAATATGGCCCAGCGCACAAGCCGTCGCTTCTGCAGCAACTGGTCTCGTGTATAGCGGCGGTTGGTGTCGTATGACTTGGGCAGGTTTGGTGTGTTTTCCTGCAGCTTTGATTGCGGCTCGGTTTTCAAGTCTCTTGTCAGTAGTTGAATTCCAGTACTTGCCAGTCCGTTTCATTATCCCATGGTGAGATAAAGGGAAGAACTTTGTGAATCCCCATGGGGAGAGTTTTTTCAAAGAGGTGGCCACGGATTCGTAAACGATAGCGGCTGCCTGGAACCAGCTTTTCCAACTGCAGCAATTTCAGGCCATTTATTTCATTCATAACCATCTTGGCTTCGTCCAGAGTCCTTGCCTGCTGCGTTTTTGCATTGGCCTCTTCGAGCAGAATCTCATAACTCTCCTTTAAGGTGTCGTAGGTAAGGGTATGGGCAAAATCCAGGAGAACCACCGGCTCGTCAACCTGATCAAGGTACAATTCCACCTGAAAATTGAAACGAATGGGTAGCCCGCTTTTGGCAGCGGAGATCATTTCGTCGGTAAATGTGGAGTTGACGACTCCGAACAGAATGAGATGAGTCTCAGAAGTTGTTACAATTAAATCCCTGAAAGGCTTTTTCTCCTTATCTTCTCCTGACAGGCTGTAGCCTGCTGTCAGAAAGGCAAGGAGAAGACAGGAAAGGAGCGGGATGAGCTTTTTATACATTATTTAGAGAGAATCGGGTTGGACATATGTTTTTTTTATTATGATTTCGCAGCTGAGTTGTTTACAGGAACGCTTATTGATAAAGTTTGAAACCGAAAATAATTTACTTGATAAAGGCTTTGATGTCTATCTGTTGTTCATTAATCCTTGGGAAAAACAGTGAAAATAAATGGCTGTGGAAGAGGCGAAACTACTTGACGTTACGATGAAAACAAGGTATTTGTGTGCATATGTCTATATGTCTGCGGCAGGGCCAGGAGGGAGCATTTGCATTTTTTACCTGCGGGCGGTATAAATATCAACCACCACAAATGACGAGTTGTGCAAGGTGTGCGCTCGATTGTATTTTAATTGATTGAAATAGTTATGTCACCACGACCTAAAAAGACCCGAAAATGTGAAACAAGTTTTATCGGGCATGCCTATAAACCGACCGGAACACCTTTGTCGGAACTCAAACAGATTGAATTACATCGTGATGAGCTCGAGGCGCTTCGTCTATGTGACGGGGATGGTTTGACCCAGGAGGAGGCCGGAGTGCGCATGGGGGTGTCCCGGGGGACGATCCAGCGTATCCTGACCGTCGCCCGTAAAAAGACTGCACGTTCCCTGGCTGAGGGCTATGCCATCATCTTTGTGGATGATGAAATGTAGCCATTAGAAAGGTCGGTCGGGAAGAAGGTGATGACGCTCTGCTCAGATGTTTTCCCGCGTTTTCATGAACTCGATATCCGGCCACTTCTCCATGTGGAAGTTCAGCATCCACTCGCTTGGGGCCAGAAAGGTGAGGAATCCCTCGGAATCGGTAGCCAGTGCATCCTGATTCTTCCTTTCAAAATCCGCCAGCATCTTTTTATCAGCACACTGGACCCAGCGTGCAGCCTGGTAGTTTACCGGTTCATAGATGGCATCTACACCATATTCGTTTTTCAGGCGAGCCATGGTGACCTCAAACTGTAATACACCAACGGCCCCCATAACATAATCCGCACCTATCTTGGGTCTGAAGACCTGGATGGCACCTTCTTCAGCCAGCTGGATCAGCCCTTTCTGGAGCTGTTTCATCTTTAACGGGTTTTTAAGCAGCACGCGCTTGAAGTGTTCTGGTGCAAAGTTCGGTATTCCCGTGAACTTGAGTTCTTCCTTAATTGTGAAAGTGTCCCCAATCTTTATGGTACCGTGATTGTGCAGGCCGATGATGTCGCCGGGGTAGGCTTCTTCCACATTGGCTCTCTCCTGAGCCATGAAGATGGTTGCATTGGCAAGAGTGATGTCCTTACCTATACGATGATGTCTGACCTTCATCCCGCGGGTGAATTTTCCCGAACAGATCCGGCAGAAGGCGATTCGGTCCCTGTGGGCCGGGTTCATGTTGGCCTGGATTTTAAAAACAAATCCGCTAAAGTCGGGTTCGGTTGGTTCGACATTTCTGGTTGCAGCCGCCCGGGCGGTTGGTGCCGGAGCCATCTCCACAAAACTATCGAGCATTTCCTGCACTCCGAAATTATTTATAGCACTGCCGAAGAACACAGGTGTTTGTCCAGCGCTCAGATAGTGCTCAAGCTCAAAAGGATTGGCGGCTCCTTCAAGTAACTCGATGTCCTCACGCAGTTCATCCGCCTGGACACCAAGTAGTTCGTCGAGCTGTGGATCGTCAAGGTCTTCGATTGTGATACCCTCACCCATTCTGGTTTCCTGGCCAGGAGTGAATAAGTGGAGCTGTTTACGATACAGGTTGTAGACTCCTTTAAAACTCTTCCCCATGCCAATAGGCCAGGAGAGTGGAGTGCATTCCACCTGGAGCTTTTCTTCTATCTCCGCCATGAGGTCGAGTGGAGAGAGGCCCTCTCGGTCAAGCTTGTTAATGAAGGTGATGATCGGCGTGTTGCGCATCCTGCACACTTCCATCAACTTTTCAGTCTGGGCTTCGACACCTTTAGCACTGTCGATCACCATAATGGCAGAATCCACTGCCGTGAGCACTCGGTACGTATCTTCGGAAAAGTCCTGGTGGCCAGGCGTGTCCAGGAGGTTGATGTCGTAATCCCGATACTGGAATTTCATGACCGAGGTGGTGACTGAAATGCCGCGCTCCTGCTCAATGGCCATCCAGTCACTGGTGGCATGGCGTTCGGCTTTCCGTGATTTGACGGCACCGGCCATGTTGATGGCACCGCCGAATAACAGCAGTTTTTCGGTCAGTGTCGTTTTACCAGCATCCGGGTGGCTGATGATACCGAAGGTCCGGCGTCGGGTAACTTCTTTTTCTAGTTGCTTTGTCATGACAGTATCAGAAATAAACTTCTTTAAATATTCGCTTCGACCTATTATAAGAACAGGCTGAAAAAATGCAGAAGAATAGGCTCTTTTTCCAGGAATGCAAACGAAAAACTACACTTCATGAAAAATTTACGTACACTACTTGTTACCGGCGGATGCGGATTTATCGGTGCGAACTTCGTTAGACTACTGTTAAAACAGTATCCGGAATACCGTGTTATCAATATCGATAAACTTACTTATGCAGGTAATCTCCGTAACCTTGATGGTATCGAGGAAGGAGAGCGGTATCGTTTTGTGAAAGCGGATATCTGCGACAGCGAAACAATTGAAAGAATATTTTCCGAAGAGCTGGTGGATACGGTCGTTCATTTTGCCGCAGAGTCCCACGTAGACAGGTCGATTACGGGGCCTGCTGCATTTATCCAGACCAATATCATTGGGACTTTCACGCTACTTGAAGCGGCCAGGAAAAGCTGGCTGACTGGCGACTGGAAGGGGGCTGAACCGTGTTTCCTTCATGTTTCCACCGATGAAGTGTATGGTTCACTCGGTGAAACAGGTTTGTTTTCCGAGACCACACCTTTTGATCCTCGCTCTCCCTATTCTGCTTCCAAGGCATCGTCCGACCATCTGGCCAGTGCTTATTTTCATACCTATGGGTTGCCGGTCAGGATAACAAATTGTTCCAATAATTATGGGCCTTACCAGTTTCCCGAAAAGCTGATACCGCTGATTTTTAACAACTCGATGAAAGCTAAAAGCCTTCCCGTATACGGGGATGGTAAAAATGTCCGGGACTGGCTATTTGTGCTTGATCACTGTGAGGCAATACTCGAGGTTGTGAGGAAAGGTAAAAACGGTGAGTGTTATAATATTGGCGGTAATAACGAGAAGCAGAATATTGAGGTTGTGACCTTGATTTGCGATATCATCGATAAGAAGCTTGGTCTGCCTGAGTCGGGTGAACCAAGGCGCTCACTCATCACCTTTGTAAAAGACAGACTGGGACATGATCGCAGGTATGCCATAGATGCTTCAAAAATCAAGAACCAAATCGGTTGGCAGCCGAAAGTACAATTCGCAGAAGGCATTGAGAAGACGGTGGACTGGTATCTTGCGAACCAGCAGTGGGTGAATGAAATAGTCGACGGCAGTTATCAGGACTATTACCAGAAGATGTATCAATAAGTTTTTTCCTGTCCGTTACCAGACTAGAGGTAGCTTGGACAGGAAAGGAAGTTAAGAGGAAAGTGAGTAGTAGATGAATGTAATACGAACGGTTATTGAAGATGTGTTGATTATCGAGCCGCAGGTGTTTGGTGATGATCGGGGTTTTTTCCTTGAAAGCTATAATGAGAAGCGATGGAGGGAAGAGACCGGGCTTACGAAGCCCTTCGTGCAGGATAATCACTCAAGATCTGTAAGAGGGGTTCTGCGCGGTATTCATTACCAGATAAAACAGCCTCAGGGGAAACTGGTGCGGGTTGTTTCCGGTGAGGTATTTGATGTTGCGGTCGACCTCAGGAAAAACTCGAAGACTTTTGGACAATGGGTCAGTGTGCTGTTAACTGCTGAAAATAAAAAGCAGCTTTGGATTCCGGAAGGCTTCGGTCACGGTTTCCTGGTGGTGTCTGAACACGCCGATTTTCTCTATAAAACAACCGATTACTATTCTCCGGAAAATGAGAGATGTATTGTCTGGAATGATGCCCAGTTGAATATCGACTGGCCACAGGATATTGAACCACAGCTCTCAGCTAAAGATAGCAAAGGCGTACGTTTCGCTGATGCGGATGTTTTCGAATAATTGAAGTTTAAGCCGGGCCAAAACAGGGATATATTTTACCCTATCCAGGTAATCGATCATTTTCTGTGGTATTTTCTTACCGGTTTCAGTACACTCTGCACTTGATCCGGTTATAATCGGTATTTGTTCCGGTTCTTCCCATATTCCCCCACCGTAACGTCAGTACCTCGTTGTTTTTCGACAGGAAAACAGTATATGTATGCAGGAATTGCTGCATACGAAAACAAGTTTGTCCGGTGAAATATGGAAAGTAGTACGTTGTATCAAATCCTCCTATACTGCACCAGTCCCTTGGTTGCAGTGGCACTGATCCTTTATCTATTTGAAAAGCGTAAAACCAGGCAACTTGCCGGTAGAGTTGTAGCTATGGAGAATGTTGCTGCTTTCCACCAGGAGCGATTGAAGGTACTTTCAGAGGCGGCCTTTGAGGGCATAGTTCTTCTCGAAGATGGTATTTGTTTGTTGATGAACTCACAAGCCGAAGCAATTTTTGGGTACCGTTCGAAAGAAATTGTCGGATTGCCGACCACCGTCCTGATCGCACGTCAGGACCAACAACTGGTCCTTGATAATATCTCAAACCAGTTTAACGAACCGTATGAGGTGGTGGGAGAGCGTAAGGATGGCTCCCAGTTTCCTCTGGCTATATACGGTAAATCTCTCGAGTACCAGGGACGTGTTGTGCGGGCTGCTGCCCTGAGGGACCTGACCAAGTGGAAAAAGAGAGATGCCGAGCGAATGTTGCTTGAAGAACAGCTGCGACGCTCTCAAAAGATGGAGTCGATCGGGCTAATGGCAGGGGGGGTTGCTCACGATCTCAATAATATTCTGTCCGGTCTTGTTACGTATCCAGAACTGCTCTTGTTGAATATGCCAGAAGCAGACCCACTTCATGATCCTCTTAAGGCTATTCAAAAGGCGGGTGAAAGGGCTGCAGAAGTTGTCACCGATCTGCTCACCGTTGCCAGAGGCGTGGCGATGGTCATACAACCGGAGAATCTCAACGGAATTGTTGAGAATTATCTTCAATCTCCGGAATTTGAAAAACTAGCCAAGAACCACCCCTCGGTCTCCATTCAGTGCGAATTGGCACAAGATACTCCTGCCATTCTAGGCTCTGCGGTGCATGTGGGCAAATGTTTGATGAATCTTGTAACCAATGGGGCAGAGGCGATTCAGGGTGAGGGCAAGATTCAGATCAGGACCTATCGGTCACAGGTACGCAAACAGCGTGCTGAAGAACTCCTGTTGGCAGAGGGGGTGTATTCTGTCCTGGCCGTGGGGGATAGTGGTACAGGAATATCACAGCAAGATATGGAACATATTTTCGAGCCCTTCTATAGTCGTAAGGTAATTGGTCGCAGCGGTACGGGTCTCGGGCTTGCAGTGGTCTGGAATACCATGCAGGACCATAAGGGGTGCGTGCAATTAAAAAGCGATAGATACGGTTCCTGTTTTATGCTCTATTTTCCGGTAACGGATAAAGAGCCTGAGAATCTGGTGCCGGACGACGATTTCAGCTTTCTTACTGGTAACGGTGAGACCATCCTCGTTGTCGATGACGAACCGCATCAGTTGGCTATCGCCGGTCAGATACTCGGCAATCTCGGATATAAAGTTGAAAAGGCGGAATCAGGTGAAAAAGCGATAAAATGGCTTGAAGGGAACAACGCGGATCTGCTCATCCTTGATATGATGATGGGGCAGGGGATGAACGGATATGAAACGTACACGCAGGCAGTGCAACTTAAAGCGGGGCAAAAAGCGTTAATCGCAAGTGGTTTTTCGGAAAGTGATGAGGTGATCAATACCCTCAGGTTGGGTGCCGGTTTGTATATAAAGAAGCCGTACTCGCTTGGCCAACTTGGCCGGGCGGTGCAACAGGTGGTGCAAGGTGAAAAATCCTGACCTGTCCTGCTATCCCAGTCGAGGTGCATTGACAGTCCTTTCTGTTCTGTCATGAGCCGGAACGAAGTTTGATAAACCCAGTTTGAACACCATCTCTTTTAGTGGGATGGATGAATGTGCAGTGGGTTACAGAGGGAGGGAAGACGATCCCGCTGTGTTTACTCCAGCGCCACTCAGGCGACTCCTTCCTCCCACCCCTTTAATGACTTTTATTTGTGCAGGTATTCGCTCCCGCAGGCTCGGAACGTGGGAGATAATACCTATCAATTTTCCTTCACGATGCAGGCTTGAGAGGATATCAAGAGCTGTTTGCAATGATTCATCATCCAAGGTGCCGAAACCTTCGTCGAGAAAAAGGGAATCCACCTGGACATTTCGGCTTGCCATGTTGGAGAGTCCAAGTGCCAATGCCAGACTGACCAAAAAACTCTCACCGCCTGAAAGGTTTTTGATAGAGCGGATTTCACCGGCCTGATAGGTATCTATGATTTTCAGTTCAAGCGGTTCATCGGGATCGCGTAGAAGAATATACCTGTCACTCATTTTCCGCAGGCTGCGGTTAGCATGGCTGATCATGAGCTCAAAAGTCAACCCTTGAGCAAAATTTCTGAATTTTTTGCCATCTGCGGAGCCTATGAGCTGGTGCAGGCCAGCCAGCGTTCATATATCCGCTGCTGCGCGGCCAGTTGCTCTATTTTTTCTCCGTGCTGTTTTATGAGGCGGTTGTTATCCGACAGTTGTTGCAAGTAGGCCCCTTTGTCTTGCTGAAGGGAGGCCAGCCTGTTCCCTCCTTCCGTCAGGAACTCAAGAATCTTATCTTTTGAGGTATCTGTGGGGACACTGTTCTGCAGGTGCTGCAGGGCCTTGTGGGAGGAGGTGAGTAGTGCCCGGTTGTTTTTCATTTCGTCTTCAACAGCGGCAAGGCTTCGGGCAAGATCCTGTACCTCTTGCTCAGACAGGAGCGAAGATATGAAATCCTCTTTATCAGCAAACGAATTGTCGAGCAGGGTCGTTCTGAAAGTGTCCCGGAGTTTTATGAGGAGTTCTTCCCGGGCCGCTGTTGATTTATGTAATGCATCAACCCTTTCTGACAACCTTGCGTGGTCATGCTGACAGGTTTCGGTCTTTTGCCGGAATTTCTCCAGTCGTTTTTCCTGCATGTTTATGGAGTGTTGGAGCTCCGCCTCCTTTCTATCCGGATTATCCTCTCCAAATAATTGATTACGTTTATCTATATTGTCTCTTAACTGGCGGACGTGTTCGCTGATTTTTTTGTCCAGTTCTGTGCATTTGCGTAATTCCTGTTCATGGAGGGCTGCGAATTTATCCCTGTCAGAGCGATGCTGTTGCAGGGTTGACGATAATGTGCTGAGATTCTTTGTGTGCTCCTGCCACTGTTTATCTTTTGCTTCAAGCTCAGTGAGTATGTGGCCGGTGTTTGCATAAGACAACGGTTGGTTGGTAAACGGTTTGAGTAGAATTCCAAGGTTAGTTGAGGTCTCGGTCAACTGTTTATCGGTGTTTTGTTTGTCGTTGTGTAACTGTTTTCGTTCATCTGTCAGTGTTTCGTGGTGCTTACTACTCACAGCCAACGCTTTTTCTGTTTCAGTGAGTTTCTTTTCTATCTCCTGACTGATTTGAATAAGTTCGTTGTCCCGATTTTCCAGTTTTTTCAGATTTTCCAACCTGGTGAGCAGTTCATCTCTTTTTGAGAGAGTTGCTTCTACCAATTGTTTAACGGTTTCTGTTGAATTCGTATCGGCATGTTGCAGTTTTTGTTGCAGCGTTTTTCGATTGGTTATCTGTTGCTGCTGTTCCTGCTCTTTTTCCTGCCTGTTTTTTATCAGTTGTTCTGATCGTGTTGTATATTCAGCCACGTTTGCTGTAGCGGTCGTGAACTGTTCCTGTATCGCCTCCAGTTTGTTTCGTTCGTCTGTCAGTTTTTGTTCTTCCTCATCCGGTTGAGGGTAGTTCACTTGATTCTGGCAGTAGGGGTGTGTGGATGAACCGCAGAGGGGACAGGGATTGCCTTCTTTGAGTTTATTGCGTTCCAACTCAAAGTTTTTAATTTGGGATGCGAGAAAAACAATCTTTTCCTGCTTTTCTACCAGTGTTTTTTGTTGCAGTTTCTCTTTTACAAGTTGTTCTTTATGCAGGACAAGCCTTTGTTTCTGACTGTTACATGACTCGGTTTCCGCAAGCAGGGTTTTCAGGTCCTGCTTGATCTTTTCTGCTAACTGGTCTGCTTCCAGGATTCGATCAAGGGTTGTGAGCTTTTGCTGTAAATCGGAAATGTCAGTGTGAATTTGCTCCGCTGTTCTGCCGATGGAGATCGTATCCCATTGTTTCCGGATAAAGGTGTGCTGCACTTCACATTCTGTCTTCCTCTTGTTCAGTTCGGTTGCTCTGGCTGTGTACTCTTCTGTCTGTAGCCTGTTTTTGGATATTTCTTTACTGTTTGCGTCAATCCCTTTTTCTAATATTTCAAGTTGGTTATAAAGGCGGTTAAAGTTGGCCAGGTGTTCCCTGATACCGCTAATCTCGGTTGGAAGGGTTTGGCTGGTCTTGTTTTGTTCGTAATAGTTCTGTATCACTGCCAGACGGTTGGCGACAGTGGTTATATCTTTTTCAATTGCAGTGATTCGTTTTTGGTGTCCCGTGCATTGTAATTGTACTTTATTCCTCTCATGTTCGGATTCCTTGATGAGTTTGGATGTATGAGCTATCTCCTGGTCAATTCTGCGAACATCAGCAAACAGTTTCTGCTTTTCAAGGTAGCTCTTTTTCGATTCCTGAAGCTCGACAATTTGTCTTTTAGTTACCTTGTTCGTTTTGGTAAGCTCTTCGGTTATGTGCTTTAATGTTATCCTGAAGGTGGTGAGGTTCTTGACCTCTTCGTTTTGGATGTCCTCTGTATCTCGCAGACGGTGATAGTCAGGTTCAAGTTTTTGGGCCTGCAAAGCTCGTAGGTAGCGTTCTTTTTCAGGTTTCAACGTTTCGGATCTGGCCGTAAGCTCTCTTTCGGCCTGTTCAAGCGTGGTAATTTTCTGCTGCAGTTTTTCCTGTTCGGTATACCAGTTGAGAATCTGGCGATGCTGGTTGATTTTTTGTTCCTGGTCTATTATCAGGTTGTTAAGTTCTGCCAGTTTAGAATCAATTTCAACCCGTTGCTCCTCAGTCATGGGTAGGAAACCATCGCATTCAAGCTGCAGCTGGTCACGTTTTTTTTCTTCGAAAACGGTCAGTTCATGTACTTTTAGAGATATTTTACTGTAAATCGAGGTACCCGTTATTTGTTCCAGAATGGGTGCGCGCTTATCGGGGCCTGATTTGAGGAAAATATTGAAATCGCCCTGGGCCAGCAGGATGGAGCGGGTAAACTGTTCAAAGTCGAGGCCGGTAACTTCAATTACCTTTTTCTCGACGAGTTTCAGCTTGGATTCGATTACCTTTCCAGAGAGGGCGTCAACAATTTCGTGCTTTTGCTGCTGGAGATCCCCTGTCGGGCTTTTACGTGCCCGATGCTGGCTCCAGTGACAGCGATATCGCCCCTTTCCGGTGAGGAATTCGATTTCCGCAAAGCATTCGCCGGTATGCCGGGTCATAATCTCGTTGGATGATTTATTAACAGGCCCAAGCCGTGGTGTCTTGCCGTAAAGTGCCAGGCAGATACCATCGAGAATTGTCGACTTGCCCGCACCTGTCGGACCGGTGATAGCAAATATCCCACTATTGCGGATTTCAGGCGACGTGAAATCGATAAACCAGTCGCCCGCCAGTGAGTTGAGATTGCGGAGTCGTACCTGAAGGATTTTCATGGCAATAATGGAGTGTTACTTGGTGTAACTCTCTTCCTCAGCGAGCTGCTGCAGGGTGGTTTTGAAAAGGAGAAGCAAATCGTCCTGCTGGTCGGCTGGAATACGGGCACTTTCAAGGCAGCGAAGAAATACACCCTCTTCACTCATCGATTCGAGATCGTTTAGGGTCAGCTCACTGTCTGCACTGTTGATTTGGAGCGGACGGTTGATTATACGAAGTATTTCAAGATCGGAGCCCGTGATTTCCTTTTGCAGTTTGTGGTGCATGTCGGGGATGATTTCCTTCCCTTCATACAATATTTCCAGCCAGACGGACTGAGCTTCCTGGCTGATCTTTTCCATTTCATAAAGAATCTGCTCATAGTCGCCATGGATGCTATGCAGTCGTTGAAAAGTAGGTATTCTGACAGGTGTGGTTGATACCCTGCCGTCCTCAATTTCCACTTCGATGACAAATTTTTTTCTTTCCGCTTCCTTAAAACTCATGGGTAGGGGGGACCCACTGTAACGCTTCGTGGGATCAGCACCAAGGATTTGGGCGGAATGAAGATGGCCGAGGGCCAGGTAGTCTATCTGGGGAGAAAAAATCGTTACCGGGACATGGAGGAGGGAACCGACGTAAAGATCTCGTACACCGTCGCCTTCTACCACTGATCCGCCGGCCGCAAAAAGATGGCCGGTTGCCACTATAGGAGCAGTAGGCGCTTGTTGTGCCTGCTTGGTGATCGCTATATCGACCACTTCTGCATAATGGTGGGCAATACTTTTCTGAAGGATCTGTTCTTTTTCATCCCCGGACTCACCTGGTTGTGAGGCTCTGATATCCCTGTCACGTAGATAAGGGACAGTGCAGACGATAAGTTCACACTCTCCGACCCCATCTTTTAGTAGCAGGACCTGGTCTTCTCTGTTTTCCGGTATGGATGCTACTACCCGGACTTGCAACACTGCTAATAATTCGCGGGGAGCTTCCAGAAGTGATGGTGAATCATGATTGCCGCCAATAATTACTATATGACGACAACAGGTGACTGAAACGTCTTTCAGGAACTGGTAGTACAAACGCTGACTGGTATTGGATGGTGTGGTGGTATCGAAGATATCTCCTGCCACGATGAGTATATCGATGGCTCGTCTTTGTATTTCTTCAACGAGCCAGCCCAGGAATGCGCTGAATTCCTCATACCTCGTTTTGGAGTAAAGTCGTTTGCCGATATGCCAGTCTGAGGTGTGCAGGATTTTTATCATTGTTGTGAGGCTAGAGAATTTCCAGAAATATATGCTTTGTTTGGCATTATAATATGTTGCATTTCACAATGATATTATTTTTATTATCATACCTGAAGAACTGTTCGTAATTGTACTGCATCGGTTTCGGCGGCTCTCGTTTTTCAGGATATTGAGTAGATGAAATAATTATTCTAACCCGAATTACATGAAAAAAATCGGGTTAGAGGGGATAAAGAGGTGAAACATGCGGGCAAGTGTCGGTCCAATACTTCTCATTGTAGTTGGTGCGTTATTACTGCTTTCCAACTTGGGGCTGGTCCATCTTGGACAACTGAAATCGGTGCTGAAACAGTGGTGGCCTGCACTTTTGATCCTGATAGGTATCCTGCAGTTGAGAAAAGGGAGTTGAAATCTCAATTCGTATACATGGGTGTGACAGTATTCACAAATATCGATTAAAAGCCTGTGATGAAAAAATACACATGCCTCGATCTGGCCCCAAATACCTAGTCTTAGGATGTAAGCTATTTAGTTTCCGTCCTAAAACTACCCTTCTGCACAATCTCAGCGTTCCGACTAAATTATTTATCCTCCGAATATCCTTTTAGGATGGAAACTATTTAGGTAAGCTTTTCAGCCACGCATAGATATCTGCGGCATCCTGTTTTGAGAGTTTTTTTTCAGGAAATTTCGGCATGGAAGGTGAGTCCGGATCACGCAGGTAACTCTCAAAGCTCCTGAAACTCAGCTCTATTGCGGCAATTTCTGCCGTTCTGCCGTCATTTCCATTCTTGCCATGACAACTGAAACAGTTGTGCATGGTATACCATCGTTTACCCTGCTCTGCGTTACCTTCAGGTGTTGAACACCCAGCCGTGAGCAGAAGTGCCGGGATTCCAAGCATAAATAACATTTTTTTGGCGGTTGCGAGAATCATGATTCGTCTTTGCAGTACTATTTAAGGTTCAGGTAGTAGTGACTCTATTGGTTGGTTTTATAACAGATATATCCCTGGTCGATGAGGTACGAATGAACCCCGATCGTAATCGAATTGAGATAGATGACAGCTCCCTTTTCGTTTAATACCTGTAAGGGGATTATTTTCCCGTTTATGGAAAGAGGATCCCCGGAATTTCCTTCACAGGAAATCACCTTGGCCGCCGGATCAACACGATAGGTTGTCGCCGTACCGGTGAGGCTGAGCTTAAAACCGTCAAGCTGGACCTTGCCTTGTGCGATGAGTGCTTCAAGGGAATCCTGTGCGATGAACAGCGGCTTGTTCATGGGTGTCACGCAAACTGTTGTTATTGATCAATTCAGGTTACTTGGAGGATACTCTTTGGCATGAGAAAAGCAAGAGATAAGATGCCTCCATACTTACTTATTTCATAACCATTATGATGTAATGTGGGCAGATTACGGATTAGCACCTTATAACTCTCCTTTCGGGTTGGGGACCCTGTCGGCCCTATCTTTTCATTCTAAATGAGATGCAATCGCTGAAGGTAAACGTAGACTACCATCTCTAAAAGAATTTTATGTTTTCCGTATAAAATACATTTAGTTGGCAGGGAGGTGCTTTTTCAGGGAAATAAGGAGTTGACTACGACTGTTCTGTTTCTGGTTCAGGAGAATGGCAAAAGAGGTGATGGCTCCCTGTTCGTCAAAATATCCTGCGTAGCAGTATGTCGATTTCATGGTACCGGTTTTAACAAGTGCTCCATTTTTGCGAGGGAGCAGGTTTCTATAGGGAAGAAAATCATCAAGCAGGGAGAGCATTGCTTGCGGGGTCGCACTGTTTTTTCGTGAGAGTCCGGATGCTTCTTCGACCCGGATTGATGTCGCCGGGATGTGCAGTTTATTTGCGGCATAGTCCCTCAGCAGCCGACGGGATTTTTCCCAGGTTGCCGGAAAGCCGTATCGGTATGCGCCAGCTGTAAGGGCCAGCTGGTTGGCGATAAAGTTGTTTGAGTAAAAGAGGCAGGAGCGAATATTGTCGCGAACAGTTCTTGGAGATGTGAATATAAAAATTGGTTCTAACTTTTCGGGGACAATGCCTTTACGGATGAGCGGTGCTGATTGAATGCCGGCATCTAATGCCAGTTCATGAATCACTTCGGCTGTGTATCTTAACTGGGGATGCAACCTGCCTGAGAGTGGATAATGGTTGATATTGACCCGGTGATTACCTTTGGGCAGCTTTTTTCCAATACCCCGAGCAATTGAGGTAGTTGGAGTCTGGGCCTCTCCACTGCCGATTGTCCCGTTGGCCTGGCGGATGATGGAAATGGAATTGAAATTTATGGCCAGCCCACCGTTGGGGGCATCATAGGGATTTAAGGAGTTCTCCGAACCGTCCGGCAGGTAATGTTCAAGCATGAAAACTGTATCGTCAAGTACATAGCCAGAGATTGTTTTCAGACCATTCTGTTTGAGTTCGGCTACTATCTGAGAAAGATATTCGGAGGTCAGGAATGGATCACCACTCCCTTTTACGAATAGCCTCTTTTGACCATCGAGATAAAAGGACGTCTGATGTCGATAATTTTCCCCGAGCACATCAAGGACAGCCAGGGAGGTTAACAGCTTGATTGTCGAGGCTGGGCGGAAAAGTTCGTTCTCCCTGTATTGACTGACAATCTGACCGTTCTGGCTAACAATATAGCCGCCATTTTTGACCAGTTCTTGTGGGAGGACGGTTACTTCCACCGCTTGCAGGGAAGAAAGAGGTACAAGAAAACAGATCAGAATGAATACTCGTAGAGCGCGTTTAATCATGGTTGTCTGGTCCATCACCCATCGGTACATGATGGGTGATGGAAGGTGAAAATTGAATTATATTTTCGGGAGGTTTGCCATGGACTTGGCAATTTCCTCTTCCGGATAGTCGTAATTCTGTAACTCACCGGAAAAATATTTGTCGTATGAAGCCATGTCGATTAAGCCATGACCGGAGAAATTGAAGAGGATGGTTTTCGGATCGTTCAGATCCCTGGTCGCCTCGATAATGGCTCCCCGGATAGCATGACAGGTCTCCGGCGCGGGTATAACACCTTCGGTTTTGGCAAAGAGTACCCCGGCCTCAAAACATTCAAGCTGGTGAACCTTGAGTGGCTCGATAATTTTTTCCCTGACCAGTGCCGAGATGATTGGTGACATACCATGATACCTGAGTCCTCCGGCGTGTATGCCGGGAGGGATGAAGTCGTGACCCAGGGTGTACATGTAAAGAAGCGGTGTGGTTTGCGCAACATCACCGAAGTCGTAAGCCAGTTTACCCATAGTCAGAGAGGGACAGGATGCAGGCTCGAGCCCGACAAATCGGATTTTTTTCCCCTCGAGATAATCGGGGATATAGGGTGCGGCAATACCGGCAAAGTTGGATCCGCCACCACAACAGCCGATGATTACGTCCGGATAGTCCCCGGCCATTTCCATCTGTTTCCTGGTTTCAAGACCGATGATGGATTGGTGGATACAGACATGGTTGAGGACCGAACCCAGAGCGTATTTTGTATCGTCACGGGTTGCAGCATCTTCTAGAGCCTCGGAGATCGCGATGCCGAGTGATCCGGGGGTATCCGGATATTCAGCCAGTATCTTTCTTCCTGTATTGGTTTCCTCACTCGGGCTGGCGATGATTTCCGCTCCGAAGGTCTGCATCATCGACTTTCGGTAAGGTTTCTGGTCGAATGAAACGCGAACCATATAAACTTTGCAGTCGAGCCCGAACTTTGAGGTGGCAAAGGACAGGGCACACCCCCACTGGCCGGCACCAGTTTCGGTAGCCAGTCTTTTCACGCCTTCCTTCATGTTATAATAGGCTTGGGGAACAGCGCTGTTTGCTTTATGGGAGCCGACCGGTGAAACCCCTTCGTGCTTGTAGTAGATTTTAGCCTTGGTGCCTAGAGCTTTTTCCAGGTTATTGGCGCGGATCAATGGTGCGGGGCGCCAGATCTTGTAGATCTCCTGCACCTCATCCGGAATGTCGATAAACCTTTCAGGAGACATCTCCTGCTCTAGAAGCCCCATGGGGAAGACCGCTCCTAGTTTATCCGGCCCCATTGGCTGTTTGGTTTCCGGATCGAGCGGCGGTTCAATCCCGTTTGGGATGTCCGGAACCACGTTATACCACTGGGTGGGCATCTCATCGTCACGAAGTACAAACTTTTTTAGCATGGGGCCTCCTCATGGGTTGAAATAGTGGGTGTATCAGACAGTTGGTACCCGACTTGATTCTGTATTAACAGGTACCCTCAACTTTCATCAACAGGTTGCCAGCTTGTTTTGGTAATCTTTGTTTCGATCAGTTCCTCAACATCTCGCTGCAGTATATGGCTGAGCGCATCAATCGGCTTTATACCAGGGACACCGCTTTTACTGATAATCTGCATTACCATGGTAGCTGCCGAAAGGAGGTCGCATCTGGTAAAGAGCGGGCGGATATTAAATTGACGGTGTTTGCCTTTGCGTATCCTGCTTATCACAAGTTCATCACCTGCCATGAACTGTTTGATCTTTTCCTGCTCGGCCTCTGAAAGCGGCTTTTCAAATTGCAGTGTGTAGAAGTTTTCGATGGCCTGGGGAAGCTGTCCGGAATGCAACTCGATGCTTGTGACCGTAAGCCCCGGCGGCAGGTTGTCACTCAGATCCCGGGCAGCCTTGTCTGTAGATTTGAGGGGGGCCGGTAAATCCATAATGAAGAACTCTGCCTGGGATTGCGTTCCCACCGGTAGGGCAGGTCCGAAGGCAACCTTGGGAGAGGGGTTGTAGCCCTTTGAGTAGTTGGTGGTAATATCGGCCCGACGTAGAGCCCGGAATACAAGTTGAAGAATTTCCAGGTGGCCGAGATAGCAGATGTTTCCTCTGCGGCTGTAATGAACAATATATTTAATGTGATTTTCATCATGGGCAGGAATTGCCCGTTTATCGAGTGCTGACAGAGATGGACTTTTGCCATGATCTGCAGGCCTGGCGGAGAGCTCAGGTTGATCGTGGACAATCGGTCTTATGGTTTCGAAATCACACAGGCCGCATTGCTGGCAGCCATGGTAGCGACAGTCGGGGGTGTAAATCTCCTGCAGTGCCTTATCACGTTCTTCCTGGAGAAACTGTATATCGACACCTGTATCCAGATGCCCCCAGGGAAGCAGTTCGTCCGCACCCCTTTCGCGCAGGTAGAAATCAAGGTTCAAACTGATCTTTTCGGCGGCTTGTCTCCAGAGAGCAAGGTTGAAATAGTCGCTCCAACCATCCAGCCTTGCACCAATTTTCCATGCTTCGATAAGCAGGGCGGATAGCCTCCTGTCACCTCGTGAAAAGACGCCTTCCAGATAGGACTGTTCGGGATCGTGATATTTGAGGGAACATCCTTTCCTGGGAAGATTCTTCTTTAGTATAGAGATCCGGTGACGGCTTTCTTCTATGGTCAGCTGAGGGGTCCACTGAAAAGGAGTATGCGGTTTGGGAACGAAGGTACCGATGCTGACCGTGACCTGCTTCTTCCCGCCTGGAATTGCATTGGTCTCTTTTTTTATCTTTTGAATCAGGTTGACGATTTCATCAATGTCCTCATCCGTTTCAGTTGGTAACCCTATCATAAAATAGAATTTCATCACCTTCCAGCCGAGGGAGAAGGCAGTGGTGCAGGTGGATAAAAGATCCTCCTCGGTAATGCCTTTGTTAATAACTCGGCGAAGTCTCTCGCTTCCCGCCTCCGGGGCAATGGTAAAGCCTGTTTTGCGGACACGTTTGATCTGGTCCATGATCTCCGGGGTCAGGGTCCCGACACGCATGGACGGCATGGCAACAGAAACATAGTCGCCTGCAAAACGGTTCATGAGTTGAGGCAACACTTCTCCCAGGCAGGAGTAATCACCGGTGGAGAGTGAGAGGAGGGCAAGTTCATCGAAGCCTGAGTTCGCTATACCTTCATTTGCAAGTTGCATGACCTGTTGTGGGCTTCTCTCTCGTACCGGACGATACGTGATACCGGCTTGACAGAAGCGGCACCCCCTGGTGCAGCCCCGGGCAACTTCGACCCCCAGGCGGTCATGTACAATTTTTGCGTTGGGAACGATGGGGGTGAGAAGGTGATCAAGCCGGTCAAGATCGGGTAACACCCTGCGTGTGGGGGATGAACTGTTACCTTGTCTGTCGGTCATCGTCGTGAGGCTTCCCTTTTCATCGTATTGCGGTTCATACCAGGAAGGGATGTAGATACCTTCTACTCCGGACAACTGCTCCAAAAGCTGTCCTCTTGTCGATTGCTTTTCACGAGCCTTCAGGAGAGTTTCGGCAATTTCAAGGATTGCCTCTTCACCATCTCCGAGGAGAATAGCATCGAAAAAGTCCGCGACAGGTTCCGGGTTCATTGAGCAGGCGCCGCCACCAATGATGAGTGGGAAAGTGTGATCCCGATCCTTGCTCAAAAAAGGAATCCCGGCCAGCTCAAGCATAGTGAGGATGTTGGTGTAGCAGAGCTCGTAGGGGAGGGTGAATCCGAGCATGTCCAGTTCGGCTAACGGTTTTCCGGATTCCAGGGTGCAGAGCGGCAGCTTCTTATTTTTAAGAAGTGCTTCCGCGTCTTTGTCTGGACAGTAACAACGTTCGGCCCGGACTGATTCCTCCTTGTTAAGGATGTGATAAAGTATCTGTAGTCCCTGATGAGACATACCTATCTCATAGAGGTCAGGAAAGAGAAGCCCGCAATGGATTTTTGCTGTATCTTTATGGACGCTCACGCTGTTGTATTCACAACCCGTGTATCTACCCGGCTTCTGGATGCGGGCAAGAAAAGATGTATCGGTCATATGCTTTATTTAATCAGCAAGAGGTTCAGCGTTATACCCGGTCTAATGCGTTGCTACTTTTACTGTTTTTTCAGATGGGTAGAAGATGTGATGCGGCAAGCGGAGCGCTGAAGGTCTGTTGTCTGCTAAACTCTTTGTTATTGTTAGTAATTAGGTGATTGTAAGAAGAGGCTGTTTGCCTGCAAATCTCGTAAGGCCGTGTGGACAAAGGCGAAACACCGTACACGGTTACCTGCTACATACCTTCCATTTACTGAAAATTGATTGACTTTTCAAGCCTGGATGAGGTAATCAGGAAGATAAAGAAATTATTTTCGAAACAAATGTAATTTTATTATTGAGATACAAGAGGTTAGTGTAAATGCGGATAGCTTTTCTTCTGCTGATTTCGTTCGGTCTGTTTATCTGCTGTCAATACGAGGCGGTTGCGGAGCAAAATGTTGTACTGGAAACAATTGGTTTTGAAGCGGGAGAAAATGGTGTTGAGACCGTTACGTTTTCGCTGACCGATACGAATGTGCCGAAGATGTTTATGCTGAGTGGTGAAAAACCGCGCCTGGTGATCGATTTCGTTAATGCGAAATATCGAGGCAGCTCAAAGGTTACGGCAGAGGGTGCCAGCCTGGTTCAGGGGATACGGATCGGGATGCACAAAGAGCCGCAGGTGAAAACTCGTGTTGTAATTGATCTCGCGAAGCAGAAAAAGATCCGTTGGAACCGGAAATTTAACGAGGTAACCCATACCCTGAGTGTGGATATTCTCGAACAGCAGCAGAAACCAGCTGCTGCCCGGAAAGAGAATATTATTGCCAGCCCCCAGAAAACTGTTGAAAAGAAAAAAATACCGAGTGCTTCTGTTGTTTCGGTAAAGAATCATGAAGTCGCCCCGGAAAAGATCGTTGAAAAGACAGCACCGGTTGTACCTGTCAAGGGTGTGGGTGAGGAGAACAACAAAGCAAAAGCGGTTGATGGAGGCGCAGCAGAGCCGGTTCAGTCCGTTGTCAGTAAGAGGGTAGAGAAAAGGAGTTTAGGAGAAAAGTCTGTTGTGAAGACAAACCCTGAGATTCCCTCTCTGCTCGACGTCTCTTTTGACGCTAACTCCGCAAAAGGGGAAATGATCCTTTTCAAGCTTGATGATTTTCATCCTCCCGTGGTGTCAGCTATCGAGAAAGGCATTCCCCGTATTGTCTGTGATTTCTACAATATGCGGATGACGGGCCAGATAAAGGGGACCATGGATGTAGATGGCGAGTATGTTGATAAAATCAGGGTGGCCCGACATGAAAATCCCGGTAAGGTCAGGGCGGTTCTTGATCTTGTCCCCGGTTATGACTATGACCTGCAGCAGGTTTTCTTCAATGAGGACAATCTGTTTGTACTGATTGTAAATATTCTGGACGATAAAAAACAGGTGACCGTTCAGTGATTTTCGTCCCCGAAATGCCTGGTTGTATAACCCACCGGTTGTGGTAGGTCAAAATCAGCAGGGCTCCACAATTCCACTTCTGCCACATCTGAAAATTCCATACTTACCTCAGTGGCATAGTCAAATCCCGAGACAGTAATTTCTTCTGGCAGGCTGCACAGTTTGGTCTTGTCCTTCATGTCCTGGTAATGATAATCAAGGCGAAGGACTATCTTGTCTTTTCTAGTGATAATTCGGCTAATAACCCTGTGTATCTCATGCTGAATGAGGATGTGCTCCTGGAGACCGGAGGTGTCTTCTGCAAACTTCAACCAGACACCTTTCCCCTCTTTGTCCTCCTTCATTCCGGCAAGTTTGTCCCTGGCAGGGAAAAAACCGGATAGCCATACTCCCCACGACTTTGATGCAAATACTTCGGGAAGGCCGAGTTCACGGCATAAGAGAAGCGGCTGGCCGGTGAGCACAACCCGTTTCATTGTATCCAGATACTGGAAGGATGATTTGTCACCGGATACTGCAATGATCGGTTGACCGAGAGGATTGTGGGCCACGAACTTCAACTTGTCGGGTGGAGCAATTATCATGTATCCACTTAGTTTCCGTCCTCCGAGTTGGGTGTCGATGCTTATTGTAACGTTCCCATCCAGGCAGGGACTGCACTGTGCCTGTAAGTCTCTCATTGTCTCTGCGAAGGGTTTTAATGTGTTGAATTCACTTTCGGTAAGTGGCCTGTTCCAGGGTTTAATCGCACAGCCGGAAAAAAAGAGCAGGGTGATGAGGACTTGTGGCAGAAGAAGCAGGGGCAGCCGTTTTCCTGGCTGGCTACGGTGAAGGAAGGGCATCGATCTTTTTCTTGATTTCGTCAATTTTTTCATCTGATTCAAACATTTCGATGGCTCTCTCGTACGACTTTCTTGCCTTTTCGAAATCTTGAGCAGCGGTGTGAACATCACCGAGGTGATCATAGATATGTGGGTCGTCCGGCTCAAGTTCAAGAGCCTTATTGAGTTGTTCTCTGGCCTCATCGAGGAGACCAAGCCGGAACAAAACCCAGCCGAGGCTGTCGCGGATATAACCGTTTTCAGGTTCTTGTTCTACAGCTCTTAATATGTACTCATGAGCTTTATCAAGGTTTATATTCTTGTCTGCCCAGGAGTAGCCAATGAAATTGAGTGCTTCTGCGTGATCCGGCTTGAGTGTAAGTACTTTAGTCATGGTTGTCATGGCCTGGTCATGATCGCCAGTACGCTCCAGTAACAGGGCTTGTTCATAAAGAAGAAGATCGTTTTCCGGAAATGCTTTGTTGCCGGAGACCAGGGCTTCCAGGGAAGCTACATCGTTTCCTTGTTCCTGGTATAACGAGGATAGCAGGGCATAAAAGAGTGGATGGCGTGTCTCCTCATCATCGATAGCTGTCTGGAGAAGGCGAAGAGCCACCTCAATTCTCTTTTCCTGCCGGAGAATTCGGACCTGCATGTATACACCTTCGGCGTAGTCTTCACTGTCTGCAGGAATATGGGAGAGGTAATTGATCGATGCTTCATTGTCATCGTTCTGATAAGCAATCAGGCCGAGCAGGTAATAAGCCTCAGAGGCCGTTTCCTCATCTGCACGAAGATGAAGGAGAATATCTTCCGCCTGTTTTGTCTTATTGAGACGAAGCAGGAATTTGGCAATAGCCAGGTCCAGAGGTGGATGACGTTCGCTGTTCTGCTGCAACTCCGTCAGTTCCAGGAATGCTTCATTGTTACGGCCAATATTCAACAAGGTCTGGACACGGCCAAGGGCAGCCCGTGGAATGGTCGGATTATTATCCAGAATTGTGGTATAAAGCTCCAACACTCTTTCATTGTTATTTATACGGCTATAGAGATCGACTATCTCATAGACAAGCTCAGGAGACCAGTTAAGTAACAGCCCCTTTTCGTATTCGGTGGCAGCTTCATCCAACTGGCCGTTCATAAGGTGCAAGCGGGCAAGATAGATGTGGGCGAGGTAAAGTTCCGGGTTGGTCTCGATAAGGCCTGTGAAAATACCTCGTGCTTCCTCGTATTGCTGTTGCTGGGTATGCAGGATACCGAGCCTGAGCAGGATACCTTCGTTATCAGGTTCTTTTTCAAGAACCCTGTAATATAGGTTGATTGCTTCTTCCCTGTCTTTTTGCTGGATGAAGAGGTGGGCGAGCAGAAGGTGCTGGGAGGTATCGTCCGGGTGTTCCTCGATATAGTCCTTGAGCCATTCGATGGCTTTTTCGATCTCACCAAGTTTTATCTGCAGTACAGGAACCTTTTTCTTAATAGTTTCGGCGTTCGGATCACAAATTAATGCTTTCTGGTAAGCCTCCAGTGCTTCTTCAAATCTTTGACCGTATTCTGCGTGTGTCCCCCACAGAAAATAGAAATAGGAGCATGAAAGGTCTGCTGCAGGAAGATCTTCTTCCATACTGGCAGTCTTCAGGCTGCCGGCACAACCGGTTACGAGCTGGAGAAGCAGGATGAAAGCGAGAAATTGACGCAGCATGGTTGCTCCGGGGCTATGAGTTTACTGGTAATCCTTCCAGGCTGTCGGCTACTGCCTCGATCACTTTCCTGTGAATGTTTTCTATCGTATCGTTTGCCTGAATCCGCCTGATGCAGGGGAAATCCAGCATATCGAATATGGCGCTCACTTTTTTAAGACTGTCGGCCTGTTCAAAATCGTTGAGGGCCTCACCACGGCTCGTGGTGATTCTCTCAAGACTTGTCTCTATTGGTTGCTCAAAAATCAGGGCGATATCCGGTTTGGGCGCAAAGTTGTTCCGTTTTATTATTTCCAACGGGTCAAACCCATTGGCTCCCTGATAAGCTGCAGTTGACAGATAATACCGGTCGCAGAGAACAACTTTACCTGACGCCAGAGCAGGGCCTACAACTTGTTCGATATGTTCTTTCCGGTCATCGAGAAAGAGTTGCAGTTCCTCTTCGGGTGTCGTGTTCTCGCGGCTGCTGTAAAGGGCCCGAATTTTTTGTCCGATGGCTCCGTCGGTAGGTTCCCTGGTAACTGTGACCATGAATCCTTTACTTTCAAGATATTGTGCCAGTAATGGGAGTTGGGTCGATTTCCCTGTGCCGTCAATACCTTCGAAGACAATCAGTCTACCTGTACGCTTTATATTCATATGTTTACGGATGTTTCCTGAAAAACTTTGCGGTTCATCTGAATTTCATGGGCCATGGTAACTGCGGCTGCAAGGCTATCAGCAGCTGCTACTCCCTTTCCGGCAATGTCATAGGCGGTGCCATGGTCTACTGAAGTACGTACAATGGGCAGACCAAGCGTTACGTTTACCCCATCCTTGAAGTGGAGTAGCTTAAACGGAATCAATCCCTGGTCATGATACATGCAGACAACACAATCAAACTGACCGGCAGCGGCTTTGAAAAATATCGTATCTGGAGGGTAAGGCCCACTGACGTTGATACCTTTATCCTGTGCAGAACGGATGGCGGGTTCTATGTGTCTATGTTCCTCATTCCCGAAAATACCTGATTCGCCTGCATGAGGATTGAGTCCGGCAACACCAATTGCAGGCTTACCAATGCCGAAATCCATTTGCAGGGAACGGTTTGTTATTTCAATGAGATCCTCGACAACGGTGCGGGATATGGCCTCAGGGACAGCTGCCAGGCGGCAATGAATGGTTGCCAGGGTGACCCTGAGGGATGGTCCGGCCATCATCATCGTATAATGTTCGGCTTTGGTCAGATCGACCAGCATTTCCGTATGTCCGGGATATTGAAATCCTGCCTGTTGCAAGGCGTCCTTGGCAATTGGGCAGGTGGTAATGGCATTGAGGTGTCCTTCCTGTATCAGACGAACCCCGGTTTGGATATAATGAACCATTGCCCGTGCGCTCTCTGTGGTGGGATGTCCCCAGTTGTGGTCGGTGATTTGCGAAAGCACCATCACTGGGATACCCTGCCGAGGAACAGGTGTTCCTGGTTTCCAGGTAACGAACCGCGCTGGAATAGCAAGTTCAGCCGAGCACTTTTCAAGTATTGCAATATCTCCGAGGATCACTGTCCGAAAAGGACGTTCGGAATTACTTCCGCAAAAATAACGAAGAATAATTTCCGGACCGATGCCTGCAGGACAGCCCATTGTGATACCTATAATAGATGGAGTAGACATATTTTCAGTGTAACGTTTTCTGAGAAATAATCAAAAGGTATGTAGTGTTACCTTGTCTGCGATCAGGAAATGAGCTCAAAGGCATTCTTGATAATTTCGATATCAGGTACTTGATTCTTTCTAAGAAGAATGGACACAACATCGAAACGTGCATCATGGTCAAAGAGGTTATGAAGAGCGAGGTAGTAGAGGGCAACTTTAGAAATCTGCTGTTGTTTGCGATAGGTTACAGCAGCCGCTGGTGAACCGTGCTTCTCCGAACGCCTGGTTTTCACCTCGATAAAAGTCAGGACGTCACCATCCCTGGCAATGATGTCAATTTCCCCGGAACGGTTTCGGAAATTTCGTTTGAGCACGTTATAGCCGTTTTTACAGAGATGATTGGCAGCAATATCTTCCCCGCTAGCTCCGAGATTACGACGATTTGGTGACAAATTCCTTAACTCCCTTGAAGGTTTTACGGTGGATCTTGCATGGGCCGAATTCCCTGACGGCCTGTTTGTGGGCCTTGGTCGGGTAGCCTTTATGTTGTGCGAAATTGTACAGAGGGAATTTCTTATCCATCTCGACCATTATTCGATCACGTGTGACTTTGGCAGCGATGGAAGCGGCAGCTATTGAGCTTGATTTCGACTCACCTTTTATCAAGGCCTGTTGCGGCAGCGATAAAGGAATTTCAAATTTTCCATCGACAAGTATATAGTCGGGTCGATGGCCTTGTCGTTCCAGATCATTAATGGAACGTTTCATGGCTAAAAGAGATGCCTGAAGGATATTAATCCGTTCAATTGTCTCGGTTGAAACGACGCCAATGCCCACAGGGCATCCAAGCTCATGAAGGTAGTCGTATGCCAACACAAGTCTGGTGTGGCTGAGTTGTTTAGAGTCAAGGAAAGGAGAACGGTCACATTCTGCAGGTAAGATAACACTGGCAGCGACGACAGGCCCTGCTAAGGGACCACGGCCCACCTCATCAGAACCGGCGATAGCTGAAAAGCCCTGTTTATAGAGGAATCGTTCGTACTGAAACCGATCATGGATATCTGTCGTGGAATGAGGCAGAGAGATACGGCTCATGTCAAATAGCCCGAAAAATTCACGTGCCTACTGGTTCCATTATGGAGGAAACCAGAGTACCATTGTAGTAGTTTACCACAAGCTCTTAAAAGCGTAGGGTGTGGGATCAGAAGGTTTGCTCGAAGTGTGGAAATCGAAAGTATTTCATATGGGTACAATGTGTTACCAGAAAAATATCGCTCAAAAAGTAGATAACCATATGAAATGAAGGACATACTTACACATCCTGGTCGATTGTCATGAAATGTTCGACTTCGGTGTCCGGAAACACCAAAACCCGGGTTGCCAAAGAGACAAACCGGGTAATGGAAAACGGACGGTACGAGAAAAAGACCTTAGCGGTTGATTGATTTCTCGCGAATCCTTGCTGCTTTACCACGAAGGTTACGCAGGTAGAAGAGGCGTGAGCGACGTACACGGCCTCGGGTAACGACTTCGATTTTCTCAATACGAGGATTGTGCAGGGAGAACGTCTTCTCCACGCCTACACCGTGGGAAATCTTACGAACGGTGTAGGTGGCACCCATAGTTCCGCCTTTGCGTTTAATGACAACGCCTTGGAAAATCTGGACACGTTCTTTGGTACCCTCAATAATACGGATATGTACCTTAACGGTATCGCCGGGACGGAAATCCGGGTGATCCTGTCGCATCTGCTCTTCGTTGATTCTTTCAATTATTGTGCTCATAACGTCTTGTATTGGTTGAAGTGCGGGATATGTATATCCAGTAGCAATTATTTTCTTAAGCGGGCAATAACCTGATTACCCTTTTTTCATCCAAGCAGCCTGTCAAATATGATCGAGGCTGCGGATCGAACCGATAAATGGTTGTAGTCTGTTGCCCCTTTTAAGGGTTCAGCTACAGTATCAACCATTTCCATGACCTGGGGAGCAAGCCCATGGGCTGTACCGAAAAGAAGGAGAACGGGGGTGCCGTTTTCTATTCTTTCTCTCAGGTCGTGATAACTGATGCAGGTTTGATATGCCCGGGCACTCGTTGCTACAACAAGGAGGTTTTTGTTCTGTTGTTTGAGCTCGGTCACTACCTGTTCCACTGACTCAGCAAGCCTGATTGTAGACAACGCTTCTTTGCGGGCAGGGTTATATGTTGCACCGTGCCCTGTCTGCCAGTGCCCAATTATCTCGCCAGCCAGCTTTCTCTGGTCTTCATAAGGTGTCGTTATGTAGTAATTTGCGACACCGTAGGTTCTGGCAGCCCTTGCTATATCGTGCAAGTCAAGGTTCGTCACGGCTGAGCCGATAACCTCGTTTTTTTTATTGAGCACAGGGTGGTGCACGAGGGCTATGTTGACTGATTTCATCGTCTTCCCTCTTCTGTACCCTTGTTCTGGCCTGCCAGAACTGCGTTTATTGTATCATATAGCTTATGGTGCCGTAAAAGTTTCTTCTCCGCCTTGGAGAAAAGCCTCGTGCATAACATCTCAGGACGACGCTCCAGAGTCCTGATAATAGAGGCGAGAAACCTGTATTCTTCAATTTTCTCATGGTTGCCGGTGAGCAGTTCTTCCGGTACATCCATGTTTTGCCAGCTGCGGGGCCTCGTGTACTGCGGATGTTTAAGGAGCCCCTCACTGAAGGTATCCTTGTCAGCCGAATCGGCGCAACCAAGAACTCCAGGCAGTAAACGTGTAACGGTATCGATGACAACCATTGCTGCAAGCTCTCCGCCGGAGAGAATATAATCCCCGATTGAGATCTCGTCTTCAATATATCTGGCACGGAATCTTTCGTCCACGCCTTCGTAACGACCGCAGACCAGAATGAGGTGCTCATGGTCTGCCAGTTCCAGGGCCACGTTCTGGTTGAGACGTCTGCCCTGAGGGCTAAGCAGTATTACGTTACCTCGACCTCTTTTTGCCTGAACATATTGGACAGCAGCAGCCAGAGGTTCCGCTTTCATCACCATGCCTTCACCGCCGCCAAAAGGTCGATCGTCAGTCATGGCATGTTTATCCAGGGCGAAATCACGGATATTCGTAGTATGAATATCGATCTTATGGTCCTGGCGGGCCCTGCGGATGATTCCCTCGTTTAAAGGAGATTCCAGCAAGTCCGGAAAAATCGTTACGATGTCAAAAATCATTTGCAGTAAATGACTATTCGTCACCCCGGTTCATTTCAAGCAGACCTGGAGGTGGCTGAATAATCATTTCATCATCGTTTTGTTCAAGCACTATATCGTCGGTAAAAGGGACCAGATATTCCTGGCTTTCATCGGATATAACCATGATATCCTGCGCGCCGTTTGAAAATAACGACACCACTTTGCCGACATATCTTCCATCAGTCGTGATGACAGTGAGACCGGTAATTTCATGCCAGTAGTACTCGTCATCCTCACTAGGAGGAAGATCTTTTCGGGCCAGAAGGACACCCATGCCTACTGTTTTTTCAGCAAAAGTGCGGTCTTTGACCCTGTCAAATTTCACAATCGCTCTTCCCTTATGAATCCTCAGTTT
The DNA here is from genome assembly GCF_010646885.2 of Desulfopila sp. IMCC35008. Taxonomy (GTDB): domain Bacteria; phylum Desulfobacterota; class Desulfobulbia; order Desulfobulbales; family Desulfocapsaceae; genus Desulfopila. Next base: position 1,025,785 of record NZ_CP050700.1, read on the forward strand.
TTCAACTGTGAGCTCGGGAGAAAGCGCCCCTGTGTCATCAACCAGAACCAGGGTGGTATACGCCTCAAAGCTTTCCGGTTGACCCGACAGTGGTGCAATTGCAACCTCGCCGTTCAATCCCTGTGCTTTTATGACGGAACCGATATGTAAAAATTTTTCTTCGGGAAAAACATATTTCTGCTTCATTTCCCGAATTCAGTTATTCAATAATGTCCAGCCTGGTGCGCTTTTCCTCTTTGGCTGCGGCGGCCGAGAGTATGGAGCGCATGGCCCGGGCTGTTCTTCCCTGTTTACCGATCACTTTTCCGAGATCGTCTGGAGCCACCGTCAACTCAACGGTATAGCATCCTTCCTCATCCTTGCCGTTGACCTTGACTTCGTCCGGCTGATCAACAAGTGATCTGGCAATAAAGGCTACCAACTCATCCATAAAAGATTATTCGCCTGTGGCCGCTTTTTTCAGCAGGCTTTTAACCGTAGTGGTCGGCAATGCACCCTTGCCCATCCAGTCCTGCAGCTTTTCATTGTCGACCTTGATGACGGCCGGATCCTGAAGTGGATCATAGGTGCCAAGGATATCAAGGAATTTACCGTCACGAGGACACTCGCTGTCAGCTACGATTATACGATAAAAAGGTTTCTTCTTTCTGCCAAGCCTGGTTAAACGAATACGAACTGCCATTGCAGATTTATCCTCCAATTATATTTGTCGGGGTCTATCCCCATACATGGACCATGTCCCGGCCCACTAAAATCTTTATCTTCTAAGCCCTTTAGGGAGCTTTCTGCGTTTTTGGCCACTGATAGCACCGGGCTTTCCACGCAGTTTCTTCATCATCTTCAACATCGCAGAATAGCTTTTGAGCACCCTGTTCACATCAGAAACTGATGTTCCGGAACCGGATGCGATTCTCTGACGTCTGCTGTTGTTGATAATCTTGTGGTTTTTCCGCTCTTTGAGCGTCATGGAACGAATGATAGCCTCAGTCTTGACCAGTTCTTTCTCGTCAGGTTGGGGGCCATCTTTAAGTTGTTTCAACTTGTTGATGCCGGGTACCATGGAGAGGATCTGCTCCAGTGACCCCATCTTCTTGATCTGCTGGATCTGGTCGAGAAAATCCTCCAGGGTAAACTGGCTCTTCTGTAACTTCCTGGCCAGCTTATCCGCTTTTTTCTTGTCGACAACCGATTCGGCTTTCTCAATCAGGGTAAGGACATCGCCCATGCCGAGGATACGGGATGCCATACGATCGGGATGAAATATCTCAAGGGCATCCAGGGCTTCGCCGATACCGACAAATTTGATTGGCTTACCGGTAACGTTCTTAATTGACAGGGCGGCGCCACCGCGGGCGTCGCCTTCCATCTTTGTGAGAACGACACCGGATATTTCAAGATCCTGGTTGAACTTGTCTGCAACCGTAACGGCGTCCTGGCCAGTCATGGCATCAGCCACAAAGAGAATTTCCGACAACTCAATCGTTGCCTGGATATCCTTCAATTCCGTCATTAAGGCTTCGTCAACATGCAACCGTCCGGCGGTATCCACAATAATTGTGTCATACCCTTTGACAGCAGCTTCATCGACAGCCTGGCGACAGATGTCAACCGGATTCATATCCGTTGTGGAGGGATGAACAGGGACTTCAAGACGCGAACCAAGGACCTGGAGTTGTTCAATAGCGGCAGGACGGTAAACGTCTGCTGGAACCAGGTACGGTTTACGCCCTTTTCCCTTGAGCATCCGGGCAAGCTTGCCGGAAGTGGTTGTTTTACCAGAGCCTTGTAAACCTGCCATCATGATAATGACCGGTTGACGTCCATCTAACCGTATCTGCTCAGTGTCTCCGCCCAGAAGGTTGACAAGTTCCTCATGAACTATCTTGATTACCTGTTGACCGGGGGAGAGGCTCTTTGAGACTTCCTGGCCGATGGCTTTCTCTGTGACGGTGGCGACGAATTTTTTGGCAACCTTGAAATTGACATCGGCGTCCAGCAGTGCAATACGCACTTCACGCATCGCTTCCTGGATGTTCTCTTCAGTAAGTATGCCGTGCCCGCGAAGCTTCTTAAATACCCCTTCGAGCTTGTCTGTCAGATTTTCAAACATATCCGGATAGTACGTTATTTATATCAAGGCAGTCGCTGACTGATGATAAGTCGGAAACCGCAAAAATAGTAAAATTTCAGATGTGGCAATAAATGGACACCCCCTTCGATTGAAGCAGATGTCCTTCGTATAATCAAAACAGTGGAAGATACTTTTAATAAAAGAAGATGTCAAGCAGTGAACGAGCCGGTGCTTAAAAAAGTCGCAGACAGGAAAGCATGAAGATTTCTTTGCCAATTCATTGAGTTCCTTTTTTGTGAAAACCGTGCAAGGAGAGATAAAAAAGAATTGCAGGCCAACAAACAAGGAGAATACAGGTCCAGATATATTTATCGGTTTTTGCCAACTGATTCCTGGTGAAAATGTCTTTTAAAACCAAAAACATCAGTCCAACATTGACCAGCAAGCCGCATAAACTTAAGGGGAAAAGGAGGCCTGCGGATCGAGACTCAGGCACCAGAGCAAACAGTGTTCCAATGCCAAATGCAAACGAAACAGCGAACAGGCAATATAATTTTTCAAATGTAGACATGGTTGCTCAATCGAATTAGTCACTGGCCTGTTCTCGGGCGAGTTGCTCAGGGCTCATGGTCCAGAATGGAGTTCCATCTTTGGTGAGACGCACCTTGAATGAGAAGTGCTCTCCCTGTTTTACCTTGCTGGCAAGGAAGACATCCTCACCGTCAATGACTGCCCAGCTGCCCCGGATTTTTGTCTTTATATTTTTACGAAGGCCTGTTTTTTTTGCACTGGCAAAGGCCGCAGGGCAAAGATGAACCAGAATAGCTTCTCCGTCTCCTTCATCAAAATAAAAACCTGTGCCAGGTGCCATGCCGGAAAGCGGGATGATTTCAACAAATTTAGTAATCTTACCCTTGAATTTGTCGAGTTCCTTGGCGTTATAGTAGCTGTTATATTCTGAGTCGATCTCCCACCCTTTTAACCCGTCCTCTGCCTTGCTGCTCATAGGGGTGAATCCGACTAATAAAAGACAGAAAAGTGTGACAAGCAAAGAGGAGATAGGATGTTGTTGTTTCATGGTCTTTTGTCTAGTACCTGATTAATGGGATCTGTTTATTTATTGTCTCTTTTTATGGAGGCATTTCATCTGACTATATACTGATAATAGGTATTTGTTTTAACAAATGCAAGTGGCACGATGTTATCGATGTTGACGAAAAAAGTCGTCCAGAAGTTTTTTTCGCCATCCTTCTGTCTGTCGCAACTGCTTTATCTGTCGCTTCCTGTTGCCAAAAACCTTTACCAGTTCTTTTAATTCACTGCCATTTCCGACAAGGGCAGGGTCTATACCCAGGACTTTACACTTTAATTGTATAAGGTTGGACAAGGTATCCAGGGTTTCACGCTCTTTGGTAGTAAGGCGGGTTGTCCGGCATGCATCGGGATAGGACGATTCATCGGCACCTCTTACCTCGTTAATGATCTGGCATATTGCCTCGCCGTACTTCTTGCTTGCTTTAATAGATAAGCCAGATTTCTCATGCAGCTCTTCGGGGGTCATAATTTTCTTCTTGGAGATAGCTACCAGGACGTTGTCTTTGACGATATGCCCTCTTGGCCGGTTCAGCTCTTTGGCCGTTTCTTCCCGCCAGGCAGAGAGCATTTGCAACATGGAGAGTGATTGTCTGTTGAGGCTGCCGGCACCTCTGATTTTTCGGTAGCGTTGAGACTGGCCGTTCTCAATATAATTTTTGGGATTATTGAGAAGGTTCAGTTCTTCCTGTAGCCAGGATTTGATTTTCGGTCCGATAATTCTGCTCATCAGGATGACGCGCACGGCTCGCAGGTAGCGAACATCATCAAGGGCGTATTCTACCTGTTGTTCCTTGAGAGGGCGTTGGAGCCAGTTTGTTCGCGTCTCCGTTTTGGACAGGTTGATGTCGAGCAGCTCCTTTATCAGGTTGCAGAGTGATAATGTTGATGGCAAATCGGCAAATCCTGCCGCCAATCTGGTGTCAAAAACGTTTTGGGCGGCAGTCCCGGTCGCCTGGTAAAGGATTGCCAGGTCCTGTGGGGCGTCGTGCAGGATCTTGACCACATTACGGTCCGATAGTAATTCACCGAGTGGGCTTAAGTCCTCAATGGCAATTGGGTCAATCAGCTCACAATCCTCATCGGATAGAGCGACTTGGATGAGTCCCAGTTGCGGGAAGTAGGTCCGTTCCCAAACAAATTCTGTGTCAATTGCGACAGCATCCGTTTCCCTTGCTCGTTCCACAAAGGCTATAAGTTCACTTGTCGTTTGTATCATAACGATGGCAGCTGGAGTGGTTCTCTTTATATTAATATGATGTAGGATTTCCGGCACACGAAAAGACAGCAGGGGATATTCCCTTTGCAGTCAGTTGTTCTCTCTTTAGTCAATAGATTGCATGGCGTCAAATGGTTTTCCTCACAAACCCGGTGGAATAGTGGCGGGATGATAGAACTCCTGTTGGCGAAGTTCCAGCACCATAGTATATAAAAAGGACAGAAAAATAATCCGATTACTTCTGACTCGTAACATCGTCTGGCTCAGCATCTGGTTACTCACTGCATGTAACCTGTACGTGGTGGTATTATGGAGACTGTTCCAGTTGATATTTCCAAATGAATGAGCCTTGTCCTTCAATTGTGAATGAGCGGTAATCAGAAAAAGTTGTCCATCTCTATGAGATGAATATTGAGGAGCAGATGGCCGGGTACATCCTGAAAAGACTGTTGTTGATGATACCAACCCTCTTCGGAGTGATGCTGGTGACTTTTGTCGTGACCCAGTTTGTGCCTGGGGGGCCTGTTGAAAAGCTTGTCGCGGAGATGGAGGGCTTCGAGGGAGCGGGAGAGGTCTCCGTCGGGCAGGGGTCGATGTATCGCGGTGACTCCGGGCTCGACAGTGAGAGAGTGGAGGCGCTCAAAAAACTATACGGTTTTGATAAGCCACCGGTTGTGAGGTTTTTTATTATGATGAAAAACTATCTCATCTTTGATTTCGGTGAGTCGTATTATTACAGGCAGGGGGTGGTGGATCTCGTGATTTCCAGGATGCCGGTTTCTATGTCCCTTGGCTTGTGGAGCTTCCTGCTTGTCTATAGTGTCTGTATTCCTCTTGGGATCGCCAAGGCCGTCCGGGATGGCAGTCGGTTTGACATGTTGAGCTCCACTTTTATACTTATCGGTTATGCGATTCCAGGGTTTGTTCTAGGTGTTTTGCTCATCGTGCTGTTTGGGGGGGGCAGTTTCTGGAATATCTTCCCGCTCAGGGGGATAACTTCTGATAATTGGGGGGAGATGGGTATTGTTATGAAGGTTTTGGATTATCTTTGGCATATGGTCCTGCCCATCACTGCTTCCGGAGTGGGCAGTCTGGCTGTTATGACGATGCTCACCAAAAACTCCTTCCTGGAAGAAATCCGCAAACAGTATGTGGTGACCGCCAGGGCAAAAGGGCTCGCCGAAAAAGAGGTACTGTATAAACATGTCTTTAAAAATGCCATAATTCCGATAATAACAGGTTTTCCTGGCTATTTTATTGCTTCGTTCTTCACCGGCAGTTTGTTGATAGAGACCATATTCTCACTCGACGGTATGGGGCTTCTTGGGTATCAGTCAGTTATGAACCGTGATTATCCCGTTGTTCTCGGTTTACTCTATTTTTTCACCTTGATCGGGCTGATCGCCAGGCTGCTGTCCGATTTGAGTTACGTGCTGGTTGATCCACGAATAAGTTTTGATCAGGCGGAAGGGTGAGGGATGAAAACAGCAGCCACACGTACATACGGGAAAGGACCCACCGGAAGACGTTGGAAGCGGTTTCGTCGAAGCAGGCGTGGGTATTACAGCCTGATAATCTTCCTGATATTTTTCGTCTTGAGCCTGTTTGCAGAAATTCTCAGCAATGATAAACCGTTTCTGGTGGTGTATGAAGGGGAATTGTTTTTTCCACTTGTTATAGAGTATCCCGAGACTCGTTTCGGTGGTGATTTTGAAACAGAGACGGATTATCTTGATCCATTTTTTCTGGAAATGATGGAGAGACCCGGCAATAAAGCGCTCTTTCCTCCTAACCGGCATAGTTATAACTCTATCAACCTCGATATTGATGGTCCGCTGCCTGCACCTCCCAGTCGGCAAAATCTCCTGGGTACAGATGATCGGGGAAGGGATGTGCTGGCCCGTCTTGTCTATGGCTTTCGACTGAGTATTCTGTTTGGCCTTGGTCTTACCCTCATAGGCACCCTTACCGGCATTGTTGCTGGTGCAGTCCAGGGCTATTTCGGTGGCCGTGTCGACCTGGTCTGCCAAAGATTTATTGAGATATGGGGGGCAATGCCGGAACTGTACCTGCTTATAATTTTCGCCTCTATCTTCCAGCCGAGTATTTTATTGCTCCTGGTTTTGCTGTCGCTTTTTGCCTGGATGGGACTTTCGGACTATGTACGGGCGGAGTTCCTGCGCGGCAGGAATCTTGAATATGTTAAGGCAGCCAGGGCCCTTGGTGTTGGAAATGTCACTATAATGTACAGGCATCTTCTTCCGAACAGCATGACACCGGTGATCACATTTCTTCCTTTTAGGGTGTCGGCATCGATCCTGGCTCTGACAAGTCTCGACTTCCTGGGCTTGGGGGTGCCGCCCTCAACGCCGAGTCTTGGTGAACTGCTGGCTCAGGGGAAGGCAAATATAGATGCATGGTGGCTCTCACTGAGTACCTTTTTTGTTTTGGTGGGAACACTTATCTTACTCATATTTATAGGTGAGAGTTTACGAGAGGTTTTTGACCCGCGAAAAAAATAGCATAGATAACCCTGTAGGAAGATTGTAAGGCCTTGCTATTAAGGTTGACCATCTGTTGACAAACAACGGATATATTAATAGTGTAGCCTTTACTGCTTGTTAATCATTTGTATTTATATAACTATTTGACTCGGTTGACGTTACTGCTGTCGTCAGATGGTTGGCTGGGCGGATGCCCGGATTGTTAAAACATTTAGTGTACTTTATGCTTATTAGCCCCATCCGGCGTCTTGGGGATACCGGAATATATGTCCTTCAGGACCTTGGCAGAATGGGAATGTATCTCGTCCTGGTCTTCGCTGGGCTTTTTAAACGCCCGTTTCGGTTTCGTGAGTGCCTCCGCCAGGTCAATTTTGTCGGGGCAGGTTCTGTGGCCGTAATATTTTTTACCGCCGCGTCTACCGGTATGGTGTTGGGTTTGCAGGGCTACTACTCCCTGAATAAATTCGGTGCGGAAGGTATGCTCGGCTCTGCGGTGTCGCTGACGATAATCATGGAACTGGGGCCGGTGCTGACCGCCCTGATGGTTGCCGGCAGGGCTGGTTCTGCTATGTGTGCGGAGCTTGGTATTATGCGTATATCTGATCAGATCGATGCTTTGGAGTGCATGGCCATCGACCCGTACCGCTATCTGATTGCACCAAAATTCCTGGCGACACTGATCTCTGTTCCATTACTCACAGCGCTCTTTGATGTGATTGGGATCGGTGGAGGGTATATTGCCGGTGTCAGTCTGTTGGGTGTCAATCCCGGAAGTTATATGGAAGGAATGCGATCGAGTGTGACAAATCACGATATATATCTGGGCGTCGTCAAGTCATTTGTGTTTGCCTTGCTCGTGGTCTGGATATGCACCGGGCGCGGTTTTCTAGTCCGGGAAATCCGTGGTGCCGGTTTTGGGGCGGAGAGTGTCTCAAAGGTGACAACTCAGGCGGTTGTTCTCTCTTCGATTTCGGTATTGGTCTTTGATTATCTGTTGACGGCGGTGTTGCTCTGATGACTCCGGCTATTGAATTTATCGACGTGGTGAAAAGCTTTCCGGATAAGGATGGCGGCAGGCAGGTAGTGCTCGACCATGTGGACTTTACCATTCCTCAATCCAAAACGACAGTTATTGCCGGCAGGTCAGGTCAGGGGAAGAGTGTAACGCTCAAACTGGTTCTTGGTCTTATGCGAGCCGATTCCGGCACCATATTGGTCGATGGTGAGGATGTTACCCGTATCAGGGGACGTAAGCTTGAGAAATTGCGAACCAAATTTGGTGTGCTTTTTCAGGGTGCAGCATTATTCGATTCGCTGAGTGTCTTTGAGAACGTGGCTCTGCCGTTACGTGAGAGAACCGTAAAGCGTGAGGTGGAAATCCGCGAGCAGGTCATGACAACACTCAAGCAACTTGAGCTTGACGGTCATGAGGACAAGTTTCCTGCTCAATTGAGCGGAGGGATGAGAAAAAGAGTCGGTTTGGCCCGGGCATTGCAACTTGGGCCTGAGATCTTGTTGTTTGACGAACCAACGACAGGTCTCGACCCTGTTATGACAAACGATATCTACCATCTTTTCTCACGCACCCAGGCGCAACTGGGGTATAGTTCGGTTATTGTCAGTCATGATATTCCGAAAGTTTTTAATCTGGCTGATCAGGTAATTATACTGAACAAGGGAAAGATGGATGTTTTTAAGAATCCTGAAGAAATCCAGTGGGCTGAAAAACCGCATATAAAAGAATTTGTGCGGACCACGATGGGTGAAATATATCAGAGTCATCTGGTGGAAAAATGAAACAAGGAACACAGGAAACCATTGTCGGTCTTTTTATCCTGGCCGGATTCGCTGCACTTTGCTACATGGCTCTCCAACTTGGTGAAGTCGAATTGTTCAGCAGCAGTCGTAACTATATCATCGAAGCCGAGTTTAATAATGTGTCCGGGGTGAAGGCCGGTGCAGCGGTACAGGTATCGGGAGTTGTTGTCGGCAGCGTGGATCGTATCCACCTTAATGAGGACAGCTACGCCGTCTTGTCCCTGAAACTGAATAAGGAGATAGCGGTCCCGGTCGATTCGATTGCTTCGGTGAAGTCGCAAGGGATCATTGGCGATAAATACATCCAGATAAGTCTCGGCGGCGATGAGGAGATGCTGGCCGCCGGCGAACTGATAACAGAAACGGAGTCGGCCGTGGATATCGAATCACTCATCTCCAAATTTGCCTTTGGCAGTGCAAAGTAGGGGGCTGCTATGAGAAACAGACTTTTTCAGGCTCTCCTTGCTGCGCTGTTCGGTTTTTTTGTGGCCTCCCCGTTGCTGGCAGACGATAATCTGGTCGGCGGAGAGAATTTCTCCATAGTGGATGAAATGCCCGATCTGCTGGATGATGAATATGATGATGAGGATGAGTATGGTTCGGACGGTGAACAGGTATTCGACCCCCTTGAGCCTTTAAACAGGATTACCTTTGAGTTTAATGATAAACTCTATTTCTGGGTCCTCAAGCCTGTGAAAACCGGTTATTCTTACGTAATACCGGAGGATTTCCGACTTGTTATCGGTAACTTCTTTTATAACCTCAGGGCGCCGGTTCGGTTAGTAAATAACGTCTTACAGGGTAGGTTTGAAGATGCCGGGGTTGTTCTCTCACGCTTTATGATTAACACCACAATCGGGGTGTTCGGCTTTGGTGACGCGGCTGCCGAGGCCTTTGATATCATGCCGAAGGAGGCTGATTTTGGCCAGACCCTGGGCGTATATGGGTTGGGGCGTGGTTTATATATCTGCTGGCCGGTTTTCGGTCCCTCCAATGTGCGGGACTCTTTTGGTTTGGCAGCCGACTTTTATATGCATCCCCTGACGTATATGGATGTGGATACAACGGCATCTGTTGGATTTTTCGGTACCGATTATGTTAACAGGCTCTCTATAACTCCCGATGTTTATGAGGAGATGAAGCGCATCTCGCTTGACCCCTATATTGCAACCCGGCAGGCATATACCGATTACAGACAGAATATAATAAAAAATTATAACCAGTAAATGTGACTGAGATGAACACGCGCCTACTTAAAACCATAATGGCATTGTCGCTGCTGACGCTTATTCTTCCTGGGGCAGTTTTAGCCTCAAACGGGCCAACTGACCAGTTGCGCCCTGCACTCAATAGCCTTACCGCTATTCTGGCGAACCCAGAATTGAAAGGTGATGCGAACAAGTCGGAGAGGCGTGCCAGGATAATGGAGTCTATAAGGACCGGTTTTGATTTTCGTGAGATGTCAAAGCGAATTCTCGGCAGGAGTTGGAATGATATTTCGGATGCAGAGAAAGATCATTTCACTGAGTTGATGACCAAATTGCTGGAAAATGTGTATGTCGGTAAATTGGAAGGATACTCCGGGCAGACAGTGGGGTATGTGGATGAGCGTATTAAGGGTGATCGAGCACAGGTCTCTACCTTGATTGAGGATAGCGGCATCAAGATTCCCGTTCATTATATTATGACTCTTACCGGTGAGAAATGGATGGTCTACGACATTAATATTGAGGGGGTCAGTCTGGTCAGAAACTATAAAGAGCAATTCAGATCCATACTTCGCACCGAAAAATTCGATGGGCTGATAAAGGTTCTTGAGCAGAAGAACGCCTCCTTCGAGTCACAAAGCGGCTGATATGTCAGTGGAGACATCCCTGCATAAGGTGCTTCATAACCTTTTTGATCTGGCAGATTTCTCTGTGCTGGAGCCTCTTGTGAATCTGTGCAGGTTGCAAGGGCTTGTCGCTGGTGAGAGCCTGTTTGAAGAAGGGGGTGAGGGGACATCCATGTACTTTATCATTGAGGGGAAACTTGCGGTGCACAAGGAAACGTCCATGGCTGGAAAGCGACAGGCTGTTGCTTTACTTGGACCTGGTTCAGTGGTTGGGGAAGGCGTGTTGGGAGGCAAAACAGTTCGTGGTGCCACCTTGGTGGCCGTTGAGAAGAGCGTGCTTGCAGAACTGAGCTTGAGCAGGTTCCATGGACTTGAGAAAAATGATCCACAGCTTGCTCTTACTGTTGTTAAGAAGATGTTGAAACTGTCTTCAATCCGTTTGCAAAAAAGTTCTGAGCGACTGGCTTTGATTTTATAGGACAACAATCTTTTTTCGGCATGTAATTTATTTCTACACCCGGCAGGTTGCCTGGTGTTGCTTGAAGTTTTTCTCTACTCCGGTAATCGTGCTTTATGAATGGTTCAGATGGCCGTTTGAGGGAAAATCGGCAGTGTTCTCTATTTTTTTCTGGCCTTTCTGTGATAAATTAGTTATTTTTGCTTTTTTTGCGTATCCATAATTTCAGGATATGTAGAGGCAGCATATGCGTGTGACATTTGGTGAAATTGATAAGTCAGGTTCCCGATTCTCTGTCGAAAAGGGAGAATGGTCTGATCTGGATGAAACGGGTGTCAGCATTCAGGATATAAAGATTGCTGAAGTCGTTGCCCGATCCAGGGATGCTGAAAGCATCGATTTAACCGGAAAACTTGCTGCAACAGTACGGATGGGTTGTGCCCGATGTGGAGAACCCGTCGATTGCATCATTGATGAAGAGTTTTATTATCTTGTAACAATGCAGGAGGAATCGATAGCAGGAATCACCGAGAAGGAATGTAGCAACGAAGAGTGTGACATTCTCTATCTCAGGGAACCTGTCGTCGATATTGACGAGATCTTCAGGGAACAACTGTTCCTGGCTGTACCTCAGAAAGTGCTTTGCAGTAGCGACTGTTCCGGTATTTGTCCGGATTGCGGTCTTCCGAAAAACAGCGCCGAGTGTAACTGCTCTGAAGACAGGACGAATTCACCTTTTGCTATACTTAAAACGTTGAAAAAAGATTGACAATCATTTTGTGATTGCATTTTAGAAGGTCATTGGAGGAAATCATGGCTCTGCCGAAAAGAAGACATTCATATTCCAGAACTCGCAAGCGTCGATCTCATGACGCATTGAAAGCTCCCGGTATCTCAACCTGTTCCAACTGTGGAGAACCAAAAGAGCCACATCGTCTGTGTGGTAGCTGCGGTACCTATAAGGGGAGAACCGTCTTTAGTCTTGATACAGACATAGAGTAGGAGCGTCATTGTGCATATAGCCCTGGACGCCATGGGCGGAGACCATGGGCCGGAGGGATTGATTGCCGGGGCACTGCTCGCCGCTAAGGAGGCTGACCTTACTGTCAGCCTTGTAGGGGATGAAAAACTCCTGCACTCTCATTTCAAAAAAGCCGCTCCAGAATCAGGGGTAGGTTCACGAATCCATATTGTGCACTCCTCCCAGGTGGTGGAGATGTCCGATAATCCGGTCGATGCCATCCGCAAGAAAAAAGATTCGTCAATCATGGTCGCTTTTGACATGGTGCGTCGAGGGGATGCTGATGCTGTTGTTAGTGCCGGAAATTCAGGTGCGACACTCGCAGCGGCTGTGCGCCGGCTTGGACGATTGAAAGGTGTTGCCCGTCCGGGTATCGCGTCCATATTCCCTACGGTAAAAAAACCGGTGGTGCTGATGGACATTGGCGCCAATGTGGACTGTCGGCCGCTTCATTTGTTTCAGTTTGCCATTATGGCTTCCGCCTATTCCCGGAGCCATGAGGTGGTAAAGCCCCGTATCGGTCTGCTGACCATCGGTGAGGAAACCGGTAAGGGGAACAGCCTTGTAAAAGAGACATATGCCATGCTTGAGCAAAGTTCGTTGAACTTTATCGGTAATGTCGAGGGAAGGGACGTATATAAGGGTGATGTGGATGTTATTGTCTGTGACGGCTTTGTCGGCAACATCTGTCTTAAAATCAGTGAGGGGCTCGTTGAAGCAGCGATGAAAATGCTGCGCGACGAAATTGTAAAGTCACTTGCTGCAAAAATAGGTTTTTTTCTGGCCAAACCCGCCTTCAGGGCCTTTAAAAAACGCGTTGATTATTCGGAGTATGGTGGAGCCCCTCTTCTCGGAGTAAATGGGACGGGAGTCGTCTGCCATGGGAAATCGGACGCAACTGCCATAAAAAACGGAATTCTCGGAGCAGCAACCATGGTTCAAAAAAAGGTGAACAGTGAGATTGTGAAAACAATTGCTACCGAGAGCGTGGAACGGCAAGTGGAGGTGTAATGGGTACAGTAATCCTCGGTACAGGGTCATGCCTGCCGAAGAAGGTGGTTACCAATAGCGACCTGGAAAAGGTCGTTGAAACAAACGATGAGTGGATTCGCTCTCGAACAGGTATTCATGCCCGACGTATTGGTTCAGGGGATGAATATACGTATAAGTTATCTGCATGGGCTGCTCAAAAGGCCCTTGATATGGCAGGTGTGACCGCCGATGAGCTTGATCTCATCGTTGTCGGCACCATCAGTTCTCATATGCTGATGCCTTCCTCCGCCTGTTTTGTCCAAAAAGAAATAGGAGCGCATAAGGCGTTTGCTTATGATCTTAATGCAGCCTGTTCAGGCTTTTTATATAGCCTGGATCTTGCCGATAAATATATACAGGCGGATCACAACAAGAAAATACTCGTCATCGGGGCAGAAACGCTTTCCACCAGGGTGAACTGGCAGGATCGCAATACCTGTATCCTGTTTGGCGATGGTGCCGGTGCTGCGGTTGTCGGTTACGACGAACGTAAGCGTGGTTTTCTCGGTGCGGACCTCTATTCAGACGGAGGTCTCTGGAATCTTCTCTATATGCATTCACCTCAGAGTCTGAACAAGGATCTTATGGTCCCTGACAATGACGGTGCCCACATCGTCATGGAAGGACGGGAGGTGTTCAAACATGCCGTACGTGCCATGAGTGATGCTGTTCGCGGATTACTTGAGAGGATGGACCTTGGGATGGAAGATATTCAGCTCGTCATTCCCCATCAGGCGAATATCCGTATTCTCAATAAGCTCAAGGAGAGACTTGAGTTACCGGATGAGAAGGTATTTATCAATGTGACCGAATATGGGAATACTTCGGCAGCATCGATACCGATTGCGCTCGACGAGGCGAATCGTCAGGGACGCATTAAAAAAGATGATTACTTACTGTTATGCTCTTTTGGTGGAGGTTTCACCTGGGGGGCTGGTTTGATCAAGTGGTAGGGAGGACAGTCATGGACTATTTTTTAAGTGAAGAGCAGCAGATGATCGTCGACATTGCCCGACAGATCACTGAAGAACGTATCATACCAAATCGTGCTGAGCTTGATGAAAAGCATGAGTTCCCGCGTGATATCCTCAATGAAATGGCACAGGCTGATCTTTTTGGTGTGCCTATTCCTGAGGAATTCGGTGGTTTCGGTGGCGGTTGTTTTGACATTGTGCTCGCCCTTGAGCAACTCGGGCGTGGATGTATCGGGGTTGGAACAGCTTTTGCGGCCAGTTCTCTTGGCATCTATCCGATATTGATCTCCGGCTCACAGGAGATGAAGGAAAAATATTTGCCATCGGTTGCCAGTGGTGAAAAATTTGCCGCATTCGGTCTGACCGAGGCTAATGCAGGTTCGGACGCTTCAGGTATCCAGACGACTGCAGTGCTGGATGGTGATGAATGGGTCTTGAACGGAACCAAGCAGTGGATCACCAATGGTGGTGAAGCACAGATCTATACCGTTGTGGCTATTACCGATCGGTCCAAGGGGCCGCGTGGAGCTTCAATGTTTGTAGTTGAAGAGGGAGATCCTGGCTTTAGCTGTGGGCCGAAGGAAAAGAAGATGGGTATTCGCGCCTCATCGACCACTGAACTTATTTTCAAGGATTGCCGTATCCCTAAAGAACGGCTGATTGGCAGACAGGGAACTGGGTTTATTACGGTCATGAAGACTCTGGACTCTTCTCGTCCGGGTATTGCCGCACTCGGTGTTGGGCTTGCCCAGGGAGCCCTTGATGTCGCCGCCAGGTACGCCAAGCAACGTGTCCAGTTCGGAAAACCGATCATGGCCTTTCAGGCCGTGCAACATATGCTTGCCGATATGGCTATTGGCACGGAAGCTTCACGGGCACTGGTATACCAGGCTGCCAAACATATCGATGCCCACCCGAAGGACATGTCCAAGGTCTCTTCGATGAGCAAAATCTTTGCAACTGATAACGCAATGAAGGTCACCACCGATGCAGTTCAGGTGCTGGCCGGCTACGGTTATATGTCAGAGTATCCAACAGAGAAAATGATGCGTGACGCAAAGATCCTGCAGATCTATGAAGGCACTAACCAGATTCAGCGAAATGTGGTTGGGCAGGAGCTGAACAAAGAGTACGCTAAATAATAGGCGTATCCTTTGCAGTCTCTATATAATCTTGTATTTTTTTTAGCTGATTACTCATGGTGGTGTCAGGAAAAAGTACACAATTCCATACGATATAAATAGATGGGGAAATGATTTTCCCCATCTCTATACAGCAGGACCCGTTATGAAGATAGTTGTATGTATTAAACAGGTACCCGATGCAAAAGAAGTACGACTTGACCCAGAGACCAATACCCTAGCCCGTGAAGGGGTCGAATCAATCATGAACCCATACGACCAGCATGCCCTTGAAGAGGGGGTACGTCTAAGGGAGGCACATGGGGGAGAGGTTACTGTCATCACCATGGGGCCACCTCAGGCCGAAGCTATATTGCGATTGGCGATTTCCTGTGGTGCAGATCAAGGTGTCCTTGTTTCTGATCGCTCTTTTGCCGGAGCAGATACCTGGGCAACATCCTATACGCTTGAAAAAGCAATTGCATCAATTGGCGGCGCCGACGTTGTCCTCTGCGGGAAACAGGCTATCGATGGAGATACAGCCCAGGTCGGTCCAGGTGTAGCCACTCGTCTTGGTATACCTTTTGTGACCTGTGTACAAAAAATTCGGGAGTGTAACGAGCAGGGCTTACTTGTAGAGCGGATGATGGACGATGGATATGACGTGGTCCGCACTCCGTTTCCAGTGGTCCTGACTGTCGTCAAAGATATTAATGAGCCTAGAGTACCGTCCCTGAAGGGAAAGATGAAGGCCAAAAAGGCAGAGATGAAGGTGCTGAACGCGGACGATATCGGTGCGGATGCCTCTTGCATCGGCCTTCCAGGTTCCCCGACTCAGGTAGCCAGGGTCTTCCCGCCGGAGGCCCGTGGTGAGAGATCACTTCTGACAGGAACACTTGATGAGCAGATTGATCAACTTGTTGAGAAATTGACACCTTACCTGCAATAGGACTTCCGGAGTAACAGCTATGTTGAAATTAAATGAAGAGTTGTGTATCGGCTGCGGAGTCTGTGAAGACAGTTGCCCGTTTGCTGCAATAGAAATGATAGATGCTCTGCCGGTTATCGGTGAGAGCTGTAACCTGTGCGGTGCCTGTGTTGATAATTGTGAAGTCGAGGCACTGTCTATTAAATTGGCAGCGATCTCAGAACAGGCAGACCTCACTGATTGGCAAGGGGTCATGGTGTATTGTGAGTTCAGGCGTGGTGCCTTGGCACCTGTTTCCCTGGAACTTCTTGGTATAGGAAGAAAACTTGCAGATACCAAAGGCTTGCAGGTTGCTGCAGTCCTCATAGGTGGTGGTACTGGTGATGTTGCTAAGCAGTTGATTGGACACGGGGCGGATGTTGTTTTCAGGGTTGATCACGAGGATCTGACCTTCTTTTCTGAAGAATCCTACAGTGCTATCCTGACTGACCTGATTAAGGAAAACAAGCCAGAGATCGTTCTTGCCGGTGCTACGGCTATTGGTCGATCCTTTGTTCCTGCAGTTGCAATTACGCTCAATGCGGGCTTGACTGCTGACTGTACTGCACTTGAACTACGGCAGGAAGACGGGGCCTTGCTACAGACGCGACCCGCTTTCGGTGGTAATATCATGGCAACGATTGTCTGTCCGTCTCATCGTCCGCAGATGGCGACGGTCCGTCCAAAAGTTATGAAGGCATTGGACTTTGATGATACTCGAATTGGTGAAATAGTTGATGTAGAGATATTGTCCAAATGGCTGGATACGAAAATAGAGGTCGTTGAGTCGGTTGTATCCGAGGAGACGAACGTCAATATCCAGGAGTCTGATATACTGATTTCAGGAGGAAGGGGGCTGGAGAGTGAAAAAGGTTTTGAACTCATCAGTCAACTGGCAGATGTAATGGACGGTAATGTATCCGCTTCGCGAGCTGTAGTTGATGCTGGCTGGATTCCGTACCCGCACCAGGTTGGGCAGACAGGAAAGACAGTGGCACCCAAATTATATATAGCCTGTGGTATATCAGGGGCAGTGCAACATGTTGCCGGTATGCAGTCATCGGAGATGATTGTGGCTATTAACCGTGATCAGAATGCACCGATATTTGATGTCGCTGATTATGGACTCGTTGGAGATATTAATGAAATCCTGCCGAAATTGATTCGTAAAATTGAGCAAAAGCGAGGAGAATGATGCTGACAGGAAAAATTGCCGTTGTGACCGGTGGAAGCCGTGGAATTGGTAGGGCTATAAGTCTTCGCCTGGCCTCCATGGGGGCTATGGTCTATATTAATTATGTGAGTCGACCGGATGCTGCGGAAGAGACCAAAAAGATAATTGAGCAAGATGGTGGTAAAGCAGAGCTTATTCAGTTTGACATCGGTGACGCAGAGCAGGTGCAGGAAGCCATGAAAAAGGTGGTTTCCGAAGCCGGTTCTATCGATATACTGGTCAACAATGCCGGAATCACCAGAGACGGGCTGATGGCGAGGATGAAGGAGAGCGATTGGGATGATGTGATTAATACCAATTTGAAAGGTGCTTTTCTTTGCTCAAAAGGAGTCTCTAAACCGATGATGAAAAAGAAATGGGGACGAATCGTCAACATCTCCTCAGTTATTGGTTTTTCTGGGAATAGTGGTCAGGTTAATTACGCATCGGCAAAGGCTGGCTTGACCGGTCTGACTAAGTCGATGGCGCGGGAATATGCCAGTCGGAATATTACGATCAATTGCGTAGCCCCGGGTTATATCGTGACTGAGATGACAGAGTCCATGGCAGATGCTGCCCAGGAAAAGATTTTGAGTGAGATCCCGATGGCGTCACTTGGGACCCCGGAAGATGTCGCTGCTGCTGTGGCGTATCTGGTTTCGGATGATGCCCGGTATATCACTGGTCAGACCTTGCATGTTAATGGTGGCATGTATATGTAGTTTTCAGAATTATTTTGTGGTAAATAGTTCTATCTTGTATTTCTCTTGGACATTACGTCATTTTCATGAATTTATAGGTAACGTGCTAAGTGAATTTACCTTTAAACCAATGAGTATGGCAGACGTTCATTTCAATCGGCTCATTTCGCATGGGGTGACAACACATGGGTGGGGACGATTGGAAAAAGTTTTTGGAAGATGTTGTTTAAGTAAATAATGAACCTCAGGTAGCACCACTGAGCTGGTGTTGAGGAAAATACAATTAAGGAGATTTTATTATGGCTATTGAACAGGAAATGATCGATATCATCGTTGAGCAGCTGAGTGTAGAAAAAGACAAAGTTGTTCCCAACGCTTCTTTCGTCGATGACCTCGGTGCAGACTCTCTCGACCTTGTTGAACTGATTATGGCAATGGAAGAAGGTTTCGATATCGAGATTCCTGATGAAGATGCGGAGAAAATCAGCACAGTTCAGGACGCTATCGATTACGTTCAGAAGCTGAAGTAGAACACACCTGTTGGTCAACACCCATGATTGTACGTAACTGAAGAACCGTCTGTTTAAGATGGTTCTTGCTTGCGGCAAAGGTGTTGTTCGCTAAGACAGGTGTGTATAGATTAATGGTTAGCAACCGCAACCCGCAGTAGTGGTGTTGCGGTGTGTTTTCTACAGGAGTCTTATTGTGAGTCGCAGGGTTGTCGTTACTGGGGTAGGGCTGGTTACGCCCGTAGGAACAGGGGTTGAAAAGGCCTGGAAGAATATCTGCTCCGGGGTAAGCGGTGTTGATCATATTACCAGGTTTGATACGGACGATTTTCAAGTAAAGATTGCCGCTGAAGTGAAAGATTTTCAGCCCAAGGATTTCTTTGAGGCCAAAAAAGCTAAACACCTAGACCTCTTCGTCCAATATGGTCTTGCGGCCGCACAGGAAGCGGTGAAGGATAGTGGCTTTTCGGTAACAGAAGAGAATTGTGAACGGGTGGGCGTTATAACCGGATGTGGTATGGGGGGCTTGCCGACCATCGAGAAATATCACAAGGTGTGCCTGGAGCGGGGACCCAAAAAAATCACCCCGTTTTTCATTCCGATGGTTATACCGAACATGCCGTCTGGGCATATCTCAATGGAGATTGGCTCAAAAGGCCCCAATCTTTCTCTTACCACAGCCTGTGCTGCGGGAACCCATGCTGTCGGTGAAGCATACAGAAATATTCAGCATGGAAATTGCGATATTGTTGTTTGTGGCGGTGCCGAAGCGGTTATATGTCCCTTGGGAGTGGGAGGGTTCAGCTCCATGAAAGCGCTATCTACCCGCAATGATGATCCTGCTTCTGCCTCAAGACCTTTTGACAAGGACAGGGATGGTTTTGTGATGTCGGAAGGAAGCGGTATGCTGGTGCTCGAAGAGCTAGAACATGCCATTCAGCGAGGGGCAACCATCTATGCAGAAATTGCCGGTTATGGCTTATCAAGTGATGCGTATCATATTGCTGCTCCACCCGAAGATGGTGAAGGGGGCAGAAGAGCAATGAAAATGGCTTTGCGTGATGGCGGTCTGGCACCGGAAGATATCGATTATATTAACGCCCATGGAACATCGACACCATTAAATGACCGGTGTGAGACACAGGCTATTAAAGATGTTTTTGGTGTTCACGCGGAAAAACTCGCCATCAGCTCAACAAAATCCATGACCGGGCATATGCTCGGTGCTGCAGGAGGAATTGAGGCTGTTTTTACTGCTCTCAGTATTCACGAGCAGTTTGCGCCTCCTACTATTAATCTGAAGGAAGCGAGTCCGGAATGTGATCTTGATTATGTGCCGAACAATGGCCGCGAGATGAAGATTAGTGTGGCCCTTACTAATTCATTTGGCTTTGGCGGAACCAATGCTGTTGTGGCTATGAAGCGATATGAAGGATAAAAAAGTACAATTGACCGGAGTGTCATCATGAATGTGGTGGTAGGGGCGGATCACGGCGGTTTTGAGTTAAAGGAACATCTGATTGTGGTGCTTAGTGAGTTAGGACACGAGGTAACCGATGTTGGCTGTTACTCACTTGATTCAGTGGACTACCCAGACATTGCAGGGAAGGTTCGTGAAAAAATCCTTGCTGGTAATGGTGATCGCGGCATACTGATTTGTGGTACAGGTATTGGCATGTCGATAGCAGTAAACAGGAGTCTGGAGATTCGTGCTGCACTTTGTCATGATGAATATACTGCCCGGATGAGCAGGGAACACAACAATGCCAACGTACTCTGTCTCGGGGCACGTGTGACCGGGCTTGGAGTTGCTGAAGAGATTGTCAGGGTTTGGATGGAGACGGAATTTGAAGGCGGGCGACATCAACGCAGAATAGCCAAATATAGTAGGTGATTCTGAAACCCCTTCTTTTTTGATCGAAGACAATAAGCCGTTATGCCGCAGTCCTGTTGGCATGACGGCTTTTTTCTTTTAAGTATGAAGAAATAGGGTATTGTAGTTTCTTATATCCCAGATGAATGAGGGTGCTCATTAGAACTATTGGGAACAGCAGGTAAGTGGAATGGAATTACAAATGAGGAGGCAGGTACCGTGAAATGTCCATATTGTGGTCACCTTGATAATAAGGTTATTGATTCCCGGTTGAATAAGGAGTGTACGATTACCCGGCGCAGGAGGTCATGCCTGGCCTGTGATCAGCGGTTTACCACATACGAGCGTTTGGAGGTGATGATGCCGATGTTGGTGAAAAAAGACGGGCGAAGAGAACCTTGGAACAGGACCAAAATGGTTTCAGGGTTGGAGAAGGCTTGCGAGAAACGTCCTGTCAGTATGGACAGGATTGATGAATTTGTCGACGAAATGGAGCATCGTCTTCAGGACATGGGATCTAAAGAGGTGCAGACACAGGTGATTGGGGAGTGGGTAATGGAAGAACTGTCCCGTCTCGATGAGGTCGCATACGTCAGATTCGCTTCAGTGTATAGACAGTTCAAGGATGTGAATGAGTTTATGTCAGAGTTAAAATTGCTACTCGATTCACGGAGTGATAATGAGGAATGAGTTTGATTCCCACTTTATGAAAATTGCCTTGAACCAGGCCCGAAAGGGCGAGGGAAGGACATCTCCGAATCCCTGTGTCGGGGCTGTGCTGGTAAAAGGTCATGAAATTGTAGGGAGAGGATACCATAAAAAGGCAGGTACTCCACATGCGGAGATACACGCCTTGGCTGATGCCGGATCTCAAGCACAAGGGGCAACGATGTACGTGACCCTTGAGCCATGCAATCATACTGGGAAAACACCACCCTGCAGTCATGCTGTTGCCAAAGCCGGAGTCTCGCGGGTTGTTGTCGGAATGAGAGATCCCAACCCGTTAGTAGACGGCTCTGGCATTGATTATTTGCAAGAGCATGGTATTGAAGTCCATTCAGGAGTTCTTGAGGCGCAATGTCGTACAATTAATCTTCCATTTCTGAAACACATTACTACCGGGCTCCCTTACCTGATCATGAAGGCCGGGATTTCTCTTGATGGGAAGTTAAACTATGAAAGTGGAACAAGCGGTTGGATTACCGGTACAGAGTCAGGCAAATATGTACACCGGTTACGTAATCGTTACGATTCGATCATGGTAGGATGTAACACTGTACTGATTGATAATCCCTCATTAACCACCCGACTTGCCAAGGGGCAGGGGCGCGATCCGGTTCGGGTTATTCTTGATCGTGAACTCAGGATTCCACTCAATGCGAAAGTGTTTTCTGCCACTTCAGGTGCGTATTGCTGGATTTTTTGCAGTAAAGATGCTGATGAGAACAAGATTGATCAACTTCAAAGAAAAGGTGTTAAGGTCTCTCGAATCTCTCACCTGAGCGAAACTGAACTTGACTTGCCTGAAATGTTGAAGCTGATTGGGAAAGCAGGGATCTGTTCGGTTCTTATTGAAGGCGGTGCTGCATTGCACGGGAGTTTCATGCGACAGAAGCTTTTTGATTATGCATACCTTTTTCAAGCGCCGCTTTTTGCGGGTGAAGAGGGGCTGTCGTTGATCAGTGGTTACAGTGCAAGAGGTAAAGCTGAGGCTTCTTTTCTGAAAGATGCACAATATAAGAAGTTGGGCAAAGATATCGTCATTCACGGGGCACTTTCATACCCATAATTTACTCTTTCAACAGTCTCTCAGGTCGAGTAGTTGGGTAAAAAGGAGAGATTTTTCAAATTGCTCCCTGTCATTAAACCGAATGGACAGCGTTATTTCATCCTTCTCGAAATTAGGGCTGTGATCAACACTCAGATTCTCAGGCAGTTCAAGCTGATCTTTCCACTTGTTGAATGAAGTTGAAGCGGTATTCAAGGTAGGAGTGAGCTGATCTTGCAAATGACTCAATAAAGCCTGGCTCTTTTGAGGAATATTCATTTCAGGATGGTCTAGTATCCGGGCGATTTGCGGTTCCGTAATAAGGGAGCTAAAGGATATACCTTTCCTGCCTGCAAGATCACGAATAAGAGAGAGAAGGCGTCGTTGTTTACCTGCTCCTAGTGCGAGATCGATAAAAAGCCTGAAAATATCTAACCTGTCACTGGCATGTAAACGAAGTAATTCTCTAGCAGTATTTTCATTTAATGTTCCTGCCATCATCGCCCGCTGCATTTCCGGCTCAAGGAGCAACAGTTTTTCAATCCGTTCAAGGTATGTTTTATTGGACTTTAATCCCAAACTTTCAAAGAGCTTCAGAAGCTCTTTTATAGAGTGTAAGTTTGTTTTGCTGATGGAGATAAAACGCGCAAACTCTATTTGGGAAATCGGTCGAGTGCAGCTGTAATTAAGGTAAAGATGGGCAAGTGCAGATATCTTTGGTGTTTGCTCAGGCAGGACCTTGCACCATAAGGTTGATTGGATAGAACTCGAACAGTCCTTCAGGCAATTGAAGCTTCTCCACCCGGTAAGGAATTTGTAATTCCCTTCCTGGTCTGCCCGTACCAACGGCGGGGTGACTAAGCCTACCTTGGCTATAGTGGCTGGACTTTGGGTGACAGGTTCCGCCTTGTCAAGAAATGGATGAAGATCCCAATTGGCATGATATTGAAGCAATTCGTATGGAATCTCCCTGTAGGAGTAATTGGTCGGAATCATAGTTGGTTGACTGAGTGTTTTTGATGGTGAATGATGCGACACGGAGATGGCGTGAACCGATTAAACAAAAATAACCTGTATGGTCTAATATTAACCATACAGGTTACCAAATTGGGATGTTAGAATATACTGTCTTCCGGCGTTATTTTCCAGGAGGATTGAACTAGTCGTTGATCTTCTCCCTGAGTATACCGGATGGCTTGAAGGTTACAACCCGACGTGCATCCAGAGTAAGTTCGCTTCCTGTTTGTGGATTGCGGCCTCTTCTTGCATTTTTATCTTTTACGTTGAATTTCCCGAAACCGCTGAGAAGCAGATCTGTTCCATCGATTAGTGCCCCCTTTGAAATTTTCAGGAAGGCCTCAACCGAGTCCGTCGCCTGGGCTTTTGTCAGGCCCTCATGATTTTTATATACTTGCTGAACGATATCTGCTTTGGTGAGAGTCATTTTTTCCTCCTTAAGAAACTGAAATTATGTGTAACATTTCTTAATGATATCCTTTCATGGAAGAAAGTCAAATTGTGAAAGTGAAAAAGTAATAAAATACCCGAATTTCATCATGAGAGCTATTGCGTAAAGGAGTGGAGTAGGCGCAGGTAGATATGATAAGCAGAAATATGTTTATAGTATTTTCCAGTCGAACTATTGTTTTCTGTTGGGAAGAGAAAGGAAAAAACGAGAAAAAGTGACGACGCTATGGGAACAATTATAAAATAAAAAAAAGACATGCGCCATACTGAGGCATGCCTTGTCTAGAGTTACCTCTTACTAGAAGCGTGTCGGAGAATGCACTTTCCGCCCATATCTTCGTTAAACGCGAAAAATTATCCTCAGAATATTAACTATATGCCTGCGGTAATTTTTCGCGTTTGCCTTGATCTGAACGAAAATTCCTATTGTCGGACAGCCTCCTTGGTGCTAGTTGATCGAAATCTGCTAGACGACACTTGCAATTTTGAAAATGGGCAAGTACATGGCCACCACCAGTGCACCGATCATACCACCAAGAAAAACCATCATAAATGGTTCGATCATGGCAGTAAGGTTTTCAACGGCCTGATCGACCTCCTCATCATAAAAATCGGCGATTTTCTCAAGCATTGAATCAAGCGCACCTACGGATTCTCCAACATTTATCATCTGAACAACCATGTTCGGGAAAACACCACTCTCTTCAAGGGGTTCTGCTATGGGGCGACCCTCTGCAATAGCATCTCCAACTCTGAAAACAGCCTGCTCAATGACCTTGTTCCCGGAGGTTTTGCCCACAACTTGCAACGCCTCAAGAACCGGCACACCACTTTGGAGCATGGTACTCAATGTTCGTGTGAATTTGGCTACTGCAACCTTTCTGATCAATATCCCAACTACAGGCATGCGTAGAAATATCCGATCAAAGGTCATTTGCCCTTTTTCTGTTTTGTATACTTTTTTAAAGAGCATCCATAAGAGGATGGCTGCAACGATCATATAGAAGAAGTAGTTCTTAAAAAAATTACTGAGATTAACAACAATCTGGGTTGGCATCGGAAGCGAGCTGCCGAAATCTTCAAACATCTGGGAAAAAACCGGGACAACAAAAATAAGTATAACCGCTAGAATAAGAATAGAGATCGCCAGACAGATTGCCGGATACGTCATGGCCCCTTTAATTTTCTTTTTCAGGGCCATCGATTTTTCCATGAATCCGGCCAGGCGACTAAGGATGGTGTCTAGGATACCACCGGTCTCGCCAGCCTCAATCATGTTGGTAAAGAGGTTGTCGAATACCTTTGGGTGTTTTCTCATGGAGTCAGCAAGTGTGGATCCGGATTCCACGTCAGACATTACACCACTTAATACTTTTTTAAATGTCGAATTGCTTTGTTGTTTCCCAAGTATTTCGAGGCACTGAACAAGTGGTAGACCCGCATCAATCATTGTTGACATTTGGCGGGTAAAAATCACTATATCCTTGCCAGTCACATTGGGTTGAAAAAAAGAGACATTTTCAAGAAGGTCTTTCGGCTTTTCCTTGATAACAGGGTCTACTATGCGTAACCGCTTGACCTGTGCTAACGCAGCGGCCTGATCGGGGGCTTCAATTTCTCCTTTTCTTTTTTCGCCGTAGGAGTTTTTCCCTTTCCAGATATATACAGGCATCAGTCTCTCCTTACTGAAAAACAACTGGTGATCATGATCTTACAAATTTAAACTGTTGAATCCATAAGACATTTACAGACAGAAACAGGCATATTATATCTTATGACATGGGAGAATACAAGCAAAGTGGTTGATTTAAATTTATTTTTTGTAAATTTGGTTAGGGTTCCAGGAATGAGTGTAGGGATAGCAAACATCATTTCCTGACATTTTAATTACCGATTGAGTATGATTGGAGCCTAAATATAGCATAGAGAAAAATATTATCTTGTTGTTGTTGGCTTGATTTGTTATATTCGAGAGCTTTCTCACATGAATCATGTGGTGAGGTAGATGAGCGTCTCGATGCAACTGTTATGTTGATATCGAGTGGAAAAATAGAGGTATGAATCGGAGGAATCATTATGCAGCAGACTGCAGTGAGTTATAAAGAGAGAAATTTCAAACCGGTAATTGAAAAATGCGACGGGTGCGAGCGTGTTGTTGCAGATGATGGTGTGAATTATTGCCAGAGTTATCTAAACCCGGAAGCAAAGTGGCGACTGGGTATCTGTAATTTTGCAACTCATGCAAAACCGGAAATCACGGTAACAAAAGTACGAATCAACCCATTGAAAGCAGCCAAGAGGGCATCAAAGGGAAAGTAAGTTGTTCCAGCTTTTCTTTTCTCGTTCAAGGGATAAAAAAGGCAGACTCCATTCTGGGGTCTGCCTTTTTCTTTTGAGATGATTTACGACCGGCCAACGCCGGAGTAGGTAAAACCTTTCTCGCGAACATGTCCCGGTTCGTATACGTTGCGAAGATCAATAAAGTGATGACTTCGCATTAAAGTATGGATTTTTTCAAGATCGAGTGCGCGATACTGATTCCATTCTGTCATGAGGATGACAGCATCAGCGTCTGTACAGGCTTCGTACGCATTATCCGTGTAGATGATGCCATTTGGCAGAAGGTGTTTGGCTTCATCCATACCTTGAGGATCATGAGCTTTAATAACAGCACCCTTTTCAAGTAATGCCGGCAGGATGGTAATGGCAGGTGCGTCGCGCATGTCATCTGTTTCGGGCTTGAAGGTGAGGCCAAGGACGGCAATTGTTTTACCGGCTTCCTGCCCGCCAAGGATATCTCTAACCTTTTTAACCATTTTGGCCTTCTGGGCTCCGTTTACCTCGACTGCAGCTTCAACAATACGAAGGCTCTGTCCTTGCTCCTGAGCAATTCGCATTAATGCCATAGTATCTTTCGGAAAGCACGATCCTCCGTAACCAGGACCAGGATGCAGGAATTTACCACCTATACGGCCATCCATCCCGATTCCTTTTGCCAGTGACACGACATCAGCTCCGATGGAGTCGCAGAGAAGGGCGATTTCATTGATATAACTAATTTTAGTGGCAAGAAAGGCGTTTGCCGCATATTTGGTCAACTCGGCGGTCTTTATATCGGTCTTCACGATGGGTGTTTCCTGGAGGTAGAGAGGTTTGTAGATCTCCCTCAAAACTTCTTCTGCTCTTGTAGTTTCAACGCCGATAACAACCCGGTCCGGACGCATAAAATCGCTGATAGCGGCCCCTTCGCGCAAGAATTCCGGATTGGATGCCACGTCGAATTCGGCTGCAGGATTAGTCTCCCTGATGATCCGGGCCACCTGATCCGCCGTTCCTACAGGTACTGTGCTTTTATCAACAATGACTGTGTATCCTTTTAGCTCAGTGGCAATTTCCTTGGTTGCTTCATAAATGTACGTGAGGTCTGCATATCCATCTCCTCTCCTGGAGGTTGGTGTCCCGACTGCCAAAAAGACTGCATCACCTGAAGCAACGCTATCAGAGAGGTCTGTCGTAAATCGTAATCGGCCCTCTTTGCAGTTTTTGGCAACCAACCTTTTCAGGCCCGGTTCGTAGATTGGGATATCTCCCTGGAGGAGTTTATCAATTTTGGTTTTGTCTTTATCTACACAGGTAACATGGTGGCCAAATTCGGCAAAACATGTTCCTGTTACGAGGCCTACATAACCAGTGCCGATCATGGTGATTTTCATTCTCTCTTCCTTCTCTATTTTGTTAGTAACTTCTGGTTCCGAAAATAGCGGTGCCGATGCGGATGATGGTGGCACCTTCTTCAATAGCAATGGGATAATCGCCTGACATTCCCATGGAAAGTTCTACTTTGTGGTCAGAGTCGAAGAGCCCTTTGGAGGTAAGTCTTTCTGACAACATCCTGAGATTCCTGAAGTAGGGGCGTGCTTCTTCAGGGGCGTCTGTGAGCGGTGGCATTGTCATGAGGCCAACAGCTCGAAGATGTGGTAGTTGTTTAATTTCCTGAAGCAGTTTTTCAGTTTCCTGTTCGGTTGTTCCCGCCTTTTTCGGGTCTTTCCCTATATTGACTTGCAACAGTATTTTCAGAACTCTCCCTTCTCTCTCAAGGTGACCGTTCAGACTCTTGGCCAGCTTAAAACTGTCAACTGTTTCGATACAGTCAAAAAGCCGTGCTGCTGTTTTGGCCTTGTTTCTCTGTAAGTGACCAATAAAGTGAAATAAGGGTTTATTGTCGAGCTCTGCAATTTTCTTTTCAGCTTCCTGGATGTAATTTTCACCAAAAAGCATCTGTCCAGCTTTGTATGCTTGTTCTATTGCTTCAGAGGGAAATCTTTTTGAAACAGCAACAATTTGGATTTCTTCAGGTTGTCTACCACAGTTGGTGGCTATTGATGCTACCTCTTTATGGATATTTTCCAAATTTTGGGCAATTGACATGACAGTTTCTATTTATCTGGTTGTGGTATTGGTAGGTTAAATATCCTGCAGCTGTTTTGTGTCGTTCGGCGGGCAAATTCCTCAAAACTCATATTACGTAGTTCCGCTGCATAGCGTGCAGTGTAGGCAACATGGGCAGGTTCATTACGCTTTCCTCTTTTGGGGTGAGGACTCAGAAAGGGACCGTCAGTCTCAACTAGCAGAGCATCGATTGGTGCCCATTTTGTTACTTCCTGCAGTGACTTCGCGTTCTTGAATGTGACAACTCCGGGGATAGAAAGCAATAGGCCTAATTTAAGTACTTTCTGTGCAAAAATTTTATCACCTGAAAAGCAGTGCATTATGCCACCTGCTTCGGGTAGGCCTACATCTTTAATAATGTGGAGGATGTCGTCATGGGCTTCGCGATCATGAATTATGACGGGAAGGTTCAGTTCTCGGGCAAGTGCAAGTTGGGTTCTAAAGTGTTTCTGCTGATTTTCAATAGTTGAATAATTTTTAATGTAATCGAGGCCTATTTCACCGTAACCGACAATATATTGTCTATTCTGTTCAACAAGATCGCCAATTTCCTGATATGTCGTTTCCTTGATATTATCGACGTCATGCGGGTGTACGCCAACAGCTGCCGAGATGCTCTGATAACTTTTAGCAAGTTGTATAGCGTTATGTGAACTTGGCAGATCAATTCCGATGGTTACGACATGCTGAACACCGCACTTTTTTGCTCTATCAAGTACCTCGTCAAGATCGGACCCATACGCCTCCATATCAAGATGGCAGTGGGTATCTATTAGGACTACTTCTGGTTTGGGGATATTCATTTAGTTAATCACTTGTTTCGCATGGTTTTTGACTTAAGCCACTTCTTAGCAAAAATGACCTTTGGCTGCAATGGAGAATATGGTTGACAGCAGAAATCATATTCAAGCAGACGAAGTTCGAAGTCCTAACCAACGCATCCGGAACAGATAAAAGTTTGATCTGCTGGTAATTGTGATAAATTCTGTTATTTCAATAGATAATAGAGTCGCGAGTGGACTCATAATGACCGTATTGGGATAGCGTCATGGAGGATGTTCCAGTAATATCTTATTGTTAAGACCTTATGAAAAGTAAAAAAGAAAAAAAATATCTTCATATACAGATCAAACTATCGTATAGTGATTTCAGCATATTTTGGATTTTTTGCCATGCGATCGGGGGAAATTACCGTGGCAGTAATTCCTGGGAATGAGGAAATCGTTATTGAAGTACTACTTTTTCCCGGGATCTGGGGGGTGGAACTGCTATCAAACGGCGTTTTCAATTTAACGCTGCTGCAGTGCCTAGGAGAATTATAGACACCGACAACAAGGAACAGCAGCACAGTAGTCTAATTTGCCTACAAAATAAATGAGGTAAGCAGCATGAATTACGGGATTGTCAGTCAAGAGCAACTTGAACAGATAGACACTATTTTAACAGATAAGCTGATAAGCCTTGGTGTTGACTGTGTCATAATCATTGACATGGCGGGAAATATTATAACGGCTAAAGACAACGGCGAAAATAAATACGATGTCTACTCTTTTGCCGCACTGGCAGCAGGTAACTTTGCGACGGTGGATGCAATGGCCAAACTTGTGGGTGAACAGGAATTTTCACTGCTTTTCCACAAAGGTCAGGATTCAAATATCCATTTCAGTAAAATTGATGACGAACTCCTCCTTATATCCATGTTTGGGAAAGAGATCTCATTAGGTTTCCTGCGACTCAATGTCGTCGATGTGATAGAGAAAATCCGGGCGATCTGGGAAAAGAAGTAGATACAGGTTTTCCAGGCTCATTAAGTTCCGGATAAGTAACACCTGTCTGTCGCTGATGACCAGCAGAGCACGTGGAGGGAGTAGCGTTGAGTTTCATTAATCTGAAAGATAAAGTTGTCCAGGTAAAAATCGTATATTACGGACCGGGGCGGTGTGGAAAGACGACGAATTTGGAGTATGTCAACCGTACCTACAGAAAACAGATCGTTTCTGAAATGGTAAGCTTGAAAACCCATGGCGACCGGACCCTGTTTTTCGATTTTTTACCTTTCGATATGGGGCAGATCAAGGGGTATGATATTAAAATTCAACTCTATACGGTTCCTGGTCAGGTAAAGTATAATGCCACCAGAAAACTGGTTTTGCGGGGTGTTGATGGGATTGTTTTCGTCGCCGATGCCATGGAAAAGCAGCGGGAGAAGAACATTCGGTCCTTAAACCAACTTCATGAGAACCTGCAGTCTTATAAAGAGAGTATATTCAAAATACCTCTGGTGATGCAGTACAATAAAGTGGATCTGAAAGAGCATGGTATTCCTATTTTGCCGACAGAACTGCTGCAAAAGGATCTCAACAGCCGGTTAAAAGTACCATATTTCGAGGCAAGTGCCATAACAGGCTATAATGTCGCGGAAACATTGAAGAAGATTATCTCTTCAACAGTTGTGTCTATTCAGAAAAAATTACTCTAGAGAGAGCGAGCGGTGGAACAGTATACAGACAATCAGTATGATGACGACCTGACACTTGGTGCCGATGAGTACGGGGACACCTTCCAGACAAGTGATATCGATCTGTTTGAATTTGCCGATGACGATGAATCACCGATATCCAGGTTGAGGACGCTGGTTCTTTCCATTGATTGGGAGATTACTGATGAAGTTCTGATGCAGTTTAACGAAGAAATTCTTGATCTCAAAGATGTATGGGCTGACGATAAGATACGGATGATATACCTGCAGGCTCTTGAAAAGATCAGCAGGTATATTTACCGGGACAAATCAGATTCGCACCCTAACGCAATTAAACTCCTTCTCAGTATGTATTATAATCTTGAGAAGATAGTTCTTTCCGAGGATCTTCGGGAGGAAGAAGTTAAACCGCTCCTCTTTTCTGATGTTCGTAAATTTGAAAAACTTAAAAAACTTATCGCCCAGTCCGAAGCAGCACTCGAAGCAAACGCAGACAAGAACCAGAATGATGTTCGGTCTGAAGTTAAAAATGCCGATGTGGATCAGGAGCATGACCTTACTGCGTTGAAAGCGATTGTTCTTGGTATTGATTGGGAAATCACTGAAAAGGACCTGCTTGAGCTGCGTGAAGAGGTTATGCGTCTTGAAGAGAAATTCGCAAATAGTAAGCCCAAACTCGTATTTCTGC
This sequence comes from Desulfopila sp. IMCC35008, assembly GCF_010646885.2. GTDB lineage: Bacteria > Desulfobacterota > Desulfobulbia > Desulfobulbales > Desulfocapsaceae > Desulfopila. Next base: position 1,057,042 of record NZ_CP050700.1, read on the forward strand.
AGGGGATAGGAACCGTTGGTGCCTATATTCGTAAAAAGAAGAGTGATGCCCATGCGGATGCCTTCAAATTGTTGCACTCATTTTATGACGGTCTTGAGAAAATTGTCCGCTCACCAATGAGTCTGGAGGAAGAAAAAGCTGTCCTTTATCCGGAAGTGGAGAAGTTTAATAAATTTAAGACTGTTATAGCTCCTAGCATGGCGCCGGATATGGTCTCTGAAGACGAGGAAGAGCCAAGCAGTTATGAGCCTGGCTCAGACATAGCGCCGGCTTTTGCCGATTATGCAGAAGATGAGGTTCGAGGCTTCCAGGAAGATGAAGAGGCTGCTGCATTGTCTGGTGAATCAGCCGTTCAGGTTGATTCTCATATAGATAATTTTTTCGGTGAAGAAGAAGAGAAGAACGTTGAGCCAGAAAAAGAACCGGAGGTGGTTGTTGCTAAAGGTGAGGTGGAAGATGCTGAGGCTCTGAGTGACGCATTTTTTGATTTCGATGATTCTGAAAGTCAGGCGACCATTGAAGTTGATAAGGAGACTGCACTGCGTGGTGTTGATGTCGAAACTGAAGCGGATGACGATTCCGATGAAGATGCTTTGCCTGAGGTCGCCGGAGAAGTAGCCCCTGCCTTGCTCGATACAAGGGATCAGTCAATATTTAGTGAGGTTTCACTGGAAGGGGCGGCTCCAGAGGAGCAGTTGTCTGATGAGGTAACAGGTCGCCTGGATGCCTTTTTCACCGACGGCGATGATGAAGTTGTTGAGACTGAAGAAAGCCCCGCATTTTCTGTTTCTGCTGATGTCGCGTTGCAGGGTGTGGATGTCGAGTCTGAGGGTGACGAAGATGAAGAAGAAGGTGAACCGTTATCACCTGTTGCTGCCTTTACCGATGACGACATTTTTGCTGATGATGACGTAACAGAAAGTGAAGATGATTTTGATGCACCTGCAGCTGTCTCTTTTGACTCGTCAGCAGAGGCGTTGGCAACTGTAAGTACAGAAGAAGATATTAGCTCTGACGATCTCTTTGGAGATCTTGAAGAATCTCTGGAGCAAAGTTTTGATGAGATAATGACCGAACCTGTCGATGATGATGAAATTGAACTCGCGATAGGCGATGGTGATGAAGCCACTGGCCCTGGTATTGAAGATGACAGTGTAGCAGCTGCTCTTCAAGATCTTGAGCAAATGCAGGAACTGGAAGATGATATCACCCCGGCACCTGAGGAGGCTGCTGTAGCAGAACAATTCGATGCCCTCTTTGGCAACGGGGATTCCGGTAACCAGGAAGAAGAGGATGATGTTATTTTCACCCTTGATGAAGAGATCGATAGTATAGAGCCCGAGCCAGCCCTTGTTGAAGTTGAGGCAAATGTTATTGAAGATGTTGCTGCAGAGATTGAAGAGGAAGATATCGTAGCAGCTTTTCCTGAAGATGAACAACCCGTTACCTTTGAAGTTGAGGTGGAAGGCGAAGACAAAGACGAATCTGGTAGTGAAACTTTCGGCTTATTTGAAGAAGATGGTGATAATGCTCCTGAAATTGCGATGGATGGGTTGGACGAAGGGGATGTAGCAGCGGCTGTCTCAGCAGTAGATGTAAGTGAAGAAAGAGAAGTTGCAGCAGAAACAGATACCGCCGATACCGATGATGGGACAGGCGAATATCGTGAAATTTTTACAGTACGTGATGGTGATGTAGAAACGGTTGCTGAAGAGCGCATCGTTGAGTCACAATCAGCTGTTTCCAACCTGGTTGATTGTGTCGAATCCCTTGGAGTAGAGATTAATGATTCTGTAATTGAGGGACTTTTTGCCGAACTTGATGTTCTCAGTGAAAAATGGCTGACAAACCCAGTGGAAAAATCATATCTCCAGCTTATTTCAACGGTAGCAAAACATGTAGATGATTATAGATATGAAGCTAATGAAAAGGCGCATGGCCTGCTGAAACAATTGGCTCACGGGCTTAAAATTGGCTCTTCTGAGGAAACCGATTATCAGGAAAAACTTGAAAAGTTGTTCCTCGATACGAATCAGGTGCTGGAATGGCAGCAGGCTATGTTGAATAGCCTGGCGGTTACCAACGAAGATGGGAAGTTGAGCTTTACTCAACCTTCATCGGCCCCTGTGGAAGAAGTACAATTAGGGGATGATTTTACAGAAGAGCTTGAAACGGCCATGTCGGTAGAAGATGCGTTTGTTGACGAGATGGGAGATATTGACACCTTTGTACCTGAAGGGGATGAAACTGTCGATGCCGAATTAGAGGATGTTCTAAGTCGTGAGGTGATGAGTGGAACTTCGCTGACTGAAGTGAACGTACCTGATAGTGCTGTCACGGATATCGTCAGACAGGAAATTGATTCTTTAAGGAAAACGTTGCAGCAGGAGATTGCTGAACTGAGAAGTGCAATAAAGGGAAAAGAGGACTGACAAGGGAATAAACAAAACTCTTTTATCCTATAATTACATGACTAAGGGGGAACGGCAGAGTGTGCCGTTTCCCCTTTTTTTATATAATATATGAGTTACCGTATCCAGGCGACAATGGAAAGCAGGAGATAAAGAAGAAGCCAGCAGCAGGAAAAATTGATTGAGGCATTCAGGAGTCTGGATGATTTATGGGTACTTAGGAGAGAGGTCAGAAAAAGAAGCGGGTAGACCACCCCGGCAAAGAGTGGGTGGAAATACCGTAATAGTTCCTGCAGTCCAAGGAAAAACCAGGGACCGGCTATATAGCTTTCCCCAATCCTTTCCGGTTCCAGTGGTGCCGCAATACATGCACAAAAGAGAAGGGTTAGGCAGATGAAGGGTATATGATCATGCACCCGTACACGATATCGACGTAGGTGATCCCAGGCGAGGAAAAGGAACAACAGGTCCAGGGAGATAACATGATGCAGGTAAACACGTTGCATGCCTTGTTCCGTAACGGCAAAGAGCAGATCGTTGAGCAGGGTTCCAATAAATGGGATTGTAAGCAGGATGGCTTCAGCGATCATGCCGGCAGAAAAACCAGTGTTGTCTCCCCGTAATACATACCCTGTAAAAAGCAGGAAGATTATTACGGGAAAAGTAATCATAAGCAGCAACCAGGATTGAAACGTATACGATTCGGTTGCATCATAGACACAGAGAAAATGGATTAAGGCAAAAAGGAAAAATCCCTGACTGGAATAGAAATGGAGGGATCTGAAAAACGCACCGTAAGGAACCAGCAGGTCAATAGCAGTTACTGAATAAAACGGTTCAGAGGGGTTGTACTGTAATCCGACGATTACACCTGAGAGTAAAGAGATGTAAAGACTGACAAGACACCAGCTTCCCCATCGGAGTGCACATATTGTATCGATAATGCGAGTGTGGTTCATTATCTGCCCGATTCGCCTGTTACGCTACATCAATGAGCGATTTAAACAGAGATAATATAGTAAGGGGGCTGGTCATGTTTTTCGACCTCGTATACTGGCAAGGCCTTTTTGGCAGGACCGTGCATTACCCGACCATCCGGTGAAAAGCGTGATTGGTGACAAGGGCATTCCAGATATCCTTCTACTTCATGATATGAAATTCGGCATCCGAGATGGGTGCATTTACGTGACACTGCCCAACTTTTACCATCTTTATCAAAAAGAATTACGTCTTTTATAGTGTGAATACCGGTTGCAGGTATTTTTGTGTTAACTTCAATCTTGCGTGGTTTCCTTGGGATTCGATACCCTGCAAAATGGAGTAATGGATAGGTGAGCAGAAGCAGCCCAAACAGCAAAAGAGACCGCCTCTCTTTGCCCTCTTGTGACTTCTGTTTCTCAGCTTTCTGTGCTTCGCACATTTTCGGGAAATTTCTTTTTAAGGTTGTGGGCCACGTGCCGGGGAACCATGTCATTCACTTTCCCGCCGTGGCGTGCAGCATCTCGTATTATAGAGGAACTGATAAAAATCCATCGAAGGCCTGGCATGAGGAAGATGGTATCCACTGCTCGTTCAAGTTTCCGGTTCATCAGGGCCAACTGAAACTCGTAATCAAAATCGGAGACTGCTCTCAGGCCACGGATGATTGCAGTTGCTTTCCGTTCTACTGCATATTCTACCAGTAAACCGGAAGCTGAGTCCACCTCCACCCTGTCGCCCTCATGGGTAAAGGATTCTCTGATCATGTCCATTCTTTCTTCAAGGCTGAAAAGTGGTTGCTTGGAAGGGTTGATAGCTACTGTTACGACAACCTTGTCAAACATATTCAGGCCGCGCTTTATTATGTCGATGTGGCCGAATGTGATAGGGTCAAATGTTCCAGGGTAGACGGCAATAGTAGGTCGTTCCGGTAATGATGTTGGCATGACTGTCCCTTAGCTGATTGTGGTTGAAACGGATTTATACATCCAGAAACCCGTGTCACCATAGGTTCTTTGGTCGGAAAGCTGCAATATCCCAAATTGTTCCGGTAGCTTCTCTGATGATCGCTCTTCAGCGATAACAAGCGCATCTTCTGCTAAAATGGCCTTGTTATAAGCAAGCCATTCCAGTACGTTAACTGATAACCCTTTGGAGTATGGAGGGTCAAGGAAAATAAGGTTAAAAGGGTGATTGTTCTTCTTTGTAAGCTTTGGGAGGGGCAATCCTTTACGTAAGTCGTGTCGGATTATGGAGATACAAGTCAGGTCTTCTTCGGGTATTATGATCTCAATATTCTTTCTTAACAATTCTAAAGCCTGAAGATGAAAATCGACAAATGTGACATATTCAGCCCCTCGGCTCCAGGCCTCAAGACCGAGGGCACCTGTTCCGGCAAACAAATCAAGGACCCGGCTCTGGCCAAGTTTATGGCTTATAATGCTAAAGAGAGCTTCCCGGGCACGATCGGCAGTTGGGCGTATATTCCTGCTTTTTCCGGGTGGAGTTGCCAACCTTCGCCCACGTGCCTTACCGCTTATTATTCTCAAAATGATGTTATGAAATAGAGTGCTGGAATATCAATCCGGTACACGGTTAACTATGATTGGGCTGATGAGCTTGAAGGCCCGGACTTTTCCTGGGGCATCGCAGCTAAAATCGACTCGCCGGCCCGAACTTTCTGGCCAACCTGCACTCGGATGTCTGAGTTTTCGGGAAGATACAGATCAACACGTGAGCCAAAACGGATCAGTCCGAACCTGTGACCTCTTTCTATTTTATCATCCGGCTCCAGCCAGCAGACGATACGACGTGCAATGAGACCCGCTATCTGGACAAAAGCAATTTTATATCCGGACGTATGAGACATAACCACCCCGCAATATTCATTTTGCAGCCCGCCTTTTTCGCTGTCCGCGGCGTAGAATTTCCCAGCTCTGTAGATAACCTGGTCAACATTTCCGGAGAGTGGTGCCCTGTTGACGTGGACATTAAAGACATTCATGAAAATAGAAATTTTATAGGCCCTGCTTTGGGTGAAGGTGTCATCAGTGACCGGTTCAGCAATTATAATACGACCGTCGGCAGGTGATACCACTTCATTTTCAGCCGGAGGGATGAAACGTTCAGGGTCGCGGAAGAAAGCCAGGGAAAAAAGGGTGGCAATGAAAAAGAGCCATGCTGGCAGGGAAATACCCTGGAGGGTAAAAAATAACGTGGTAAATGCCAGGCCACCGATAAAGGGATAACCTTCTTTGGCAACCGGAACCTTGGGTTTGAGCATACTTTCCTCAGGTAAAAAAATAATGGTTCAAGAGCCGATCTTTACTTCTTTTTGTCGGCTCTTGACATAGCGATAGTGCCGGTACGTACTATTTCTTTTATGCCGATTGGCCGCAGGATATCGATAAACGCCTGGATTTTAGATGCAGTCCCGGTGGCTTCAACGGCGTAACTCTTCGCACTGACATCGACAACCTTACCGCGGAATATATCAATGATGCGAAGTACTTCGGCACGAGTGCTTGCTTCCGCCTTGACCCTGATGAGTACCATTTCCCGCTCAACATATTCCTGTTCACTGATATCGTTGACCTTCAGTACATCGATCAGCTTGTGCAGTTGTTTGGTAATCTGTTCAATGATCTGTTCGTCACCCTTTGACACCAGGGTCAGGCAGGACACGCCTGGATCGAGAGTTTCTGCAACACAAAGACTTTCTATATTGTACCCACGCCCGCTAAAAAGCCCTGTAACCCTGGACAGCACTCCGGGCTGGTTTTGCAATAAAACGGAGATTGTACGTTTTTTCATTGGTTCATTTCCTGTCGTGGTTGATCTGTTTACGACTCGTTGCAATTGGTATCAAACCAGGAGCATTTCAGTATTTGCTTTACCGGCAGGTACCATGGGGTAGACGCCTTCCTCAGGTTCGATGATGAAATCCATGATAACCACGTTGTCAGTTTCCAGTGCCGTGCGAATAACGCCTTCCACCTCTTCCGGCTTTGTTGCCCGTAAACCAACAGCCCCGAACGCCTCTGCCAGGGCAACAAAATCCGGCACCACATTCATCACGGTAGAGGAGTAGCGTTTGTCGTAAAACAATTCCTGCCACTGCCGAACCATACCCAGGTAGCCATTGTTGAGAATAGCAATTTTTACAGGTAGTCCTTCCTGCCTGGCAGTGGCCAGTTCCTGTATGTTCATCTGGATGGAGCCATCACCTGCAATATCTATTACTATTTTATCGGGAAAAGCCATTTGGGCACCAATGGCAGCAGGCAGGCCGAACCCCATGGTACCGAGACCGCCTGAGGTTACAAAATGCCGTGGTTCATCAAACCGGTAAAACTGGGCAGCCCACATCTGGTTCTGGCCAACCTCGGTGGTGATAATTGCCTTTCCTTCGGTCAGCTGTTCCATTTTCTCTATGATGAACTGCGGTTTGATTGAGGTGCACTTATCCTTGTAGGTGAGCGGATGTTCCTTGGACCATTCAGAGATTTTATCACGCCAGGGTTTGTGTTTTGCAGCCTCTTTTTCAAGGTCGAAAGAATCGTCGCTGTCCAGCAGGTTATTCATGGCAGAAAGCGCTTTTTTGCAATCAGAGACAATGGGAACGTCTACTTTAACATTTTTACTGATCGAGGTCGGGTCAATATCGATGTGTATGATCCTTGCACCGGTTGCAAAATCGTCGAGTTTTCCGGTAACCCTGTCATCGAAACGAGCTCCGACGGCGATGAGCAGATCACACTCTGCTACGGCCATATTGGCTGCGTAGGTGCCGTGCATACCAAGCATCCCCATGGACAGGGGTTTGGTTCCCGGATAGGCCCCGAGACCCATCAAGGTCATGGTGACAGGGATTTGCAACTTATCCGCAAGTTGAGTCAATTCCTTGCTGCCATTTGAAAGGATAACACCTCCACCGACATACAGAACAGGTCTTTGGGCCTCGGCGATAAGCTTGCACGCCTTCTTGATTTGTCGTGGGTGTGGTTCATACGTCGGCTGATAGCTTTGCATCCGAATGTCTTTTTTTTCCGGATATTCAATCAGGCTGGCTACCAGATCTTTTGGTAAGTCGACGAGTACCGGGCCTGGACGGCCAGTCTTGGCTAAATAAAAAGCTTCCCGTATTACCGGTACAATTTCGTCCTTATCCCCGACGAGGTAATTATGCTTTGTGCAAGGGCGGGTTATACCTACCGTGTCAACCTCCTGAAAGGCATCGTTACCGATGAGGTGTTTGGGCACCTGTCCGGTTAGAACAACAAGTGGAATGGAATCCATATATGCCGTTGCAATGCCGGTGACACCATTGGTGGCACCAGGCCCGGAAGTAAGCACTGCGACTCCGACCTCTCCGGTTGTACGGCTGTAACCGTCAGCTGCGTGTACTGCCCCTTGTTCGTGACGTGATAAAACATTATGTATATCTGAGTCCATAAGGGCATCATATAAATCGAGCACAGCCCCTCCCGGATAGCCGAATAACGTGGTCACTCCCTCTTCCTGGAGGCATTTGACGATTGCCTGGGCGCCGGTGATTTTTCCCATTACTTCTTCCTCGTGTAGGATATTGTGTGGTTCCAGCCAGAGTTGCGGCGCGGAACCCCTTTGAAAGTCAGGTGAAACTGCGAAATATATAGTGCAGTGGGAACGATGTCAACAAACAAGGCGGTTTCCTTTTCAACTGATGCGATTGCTAACGAGTTTCCATCCTAAAAATGCCCTTTTGGTCAATATCTTCGTTATGCTCAAAATTTCATCCTCCGGTAAGTGAGACACGAGACTCCGAGATATCAATCATGTGCCTGTAATAAAATTTTTCACATGCCTCGATCTGGACCAGCTAAGCGTAGACTCCGAAACACCTAGTTTTAGGATGGGAACTAACTATATTTTATCAGAAATTGCTGCACATACATTATTCATGCTTCTTAATAACAGCAATAAACTAAAGCCTTCTACTGCCTGGAATTGTTATTTTCAGGACATCCGGGTGAAAACACGCTTGACAATCCAGGGTTATGACGTTTAATGTATTGACGAAATGAGATACTTGGTCCGGTGAAGAGACAAGCCCGGCAGATCGTAAAAGATATATATTAGTTGTATCCGAATTTATCGAAAAAAACAGCATTGAGTTAATATGATGATTCAACTCCTACTTTCCCTTCTACTTGCTCTACCGAGGTGCACTGCGGCCAGTGCAGGGGGGATGTAGTACGATTTAATCACATATTCCCTTTGAGGCCGCGGTTGCAGAAACCGCGGCCTTTTTTTTTGCTAATTACAGGGAGTTCACATAACGGAGGAAAAACCCTATGATTTCTGGAGCTGAAAAAAAATATCGATCATATCCCAAGGTTGGTTTAACAGATCGCACCTGGCCTGATAAAACTATCAACACCCCGCCTATCTGGTGCAGTGTTGATCTTCGTGATGGTAATCAGGCGCTTATTCAGCCGATGAGCCTTGAGAAAAAACTGGAAATGTTCCGACTGATAACCCAGATCGGTTTCAAAGAGATTGAGGTTGGTTTTCCCTCCGCGTCCCAGGTTGAATTTGATTTCACCCGTACGTTGATTGAAGACAAGATGATTCCGGATGGCGTGGTTATTCAGGTCCTTACCCAGGCCAGGGAACACTTGATTCGAAAGACGTATGAGTCAATCAGCGGTGCGAAAGAAGTCATTGTTCATATTTATAATTCTACTTCCACATTGCAGCGTAGAACCGTTTTCAATATGAGCAGGAAGGAAATTATCCAGTTAGCCGTAGATGGTGCCAAACTTCTTCGGGAAGAAGAAAAAAAGCACCCAGAGACCACGTTCAGGTATGAATATTCACCAGAGAGTTTTACCGGAACTGAGCTCGACTTCTCTCTTGAAATTTGTGAAGCGGTCATGGAGGTGATGGAGCCAACACCTGAAAACAGGATAATTATAAACCTGCCGGCTACTGTTGAACTCTCGTCACCGAATATCTACGCGGACCAGATCGAATGGTTCTGCAAAAATATGCAGGACAGGGACTCGGCGATAATCTCCCTCCATGCCCATAACGACCGTGGGTGCGGGGTGGCAGCTACCGAGTTGGCTTTGATGGCCGGTGGCGATCGAGTGGAAGGAACCCTGTTCGGTAATGGTGAACGGACAGGTAATGTAGATATTGTTACCCTGGCTCTCAATATGCTTACTCAGGGTGTGAATCCTGGACTTGATCTGAGTGATATTAACAGACTGGTTGATGTGTACGAGAGGGTGTGCCGTCTTCCTGTGCACCCGCGTCATCCCTATGCTGGTGAACTGGTGTATACTGCCTTCTCAGGTTCCCACCAGGATGCAATCAATAAGGGTATGAAGGCCTATGAAAAGGAAGGTGGTGGCTTATGGCAGGTGCCGTATCTTCCCATCGATCCAACGGATGTTGGCCGAACGTATGAATCGATCATTCGGATAAACAGTCAGTCGGGTAAAGGTGGTGTTGCTTATGTTATGGATAAGGATTTTGGTTTCAAGATGCCAAAAGGAATGCATCCTGAGTTCGGGGCTGTTATCCAGCAGGTTACTGACCGTGAAGGTCGGGAGTTGCAACATGCCGAGATCCTGAAAACGTTCGAGAAGCAATATCTTTTTGCTACTTCACCTTATGCTCTTAGAGGCTTTCATGTAGTAAAAAGGCATATCGATTTTGGAGAGACGCAATCCATGGCAGAAGTTGAGGCGGATATTGAGGTAAATGGCGTGGTAAAGAAAATCAAATCCAACGGAAACGGACCTCTTGATGCCTTTTGTACTGCACTGAAAGCTGATATTACTGGTGACTTCAGACTGTGCAGCTATCACGAGCATGCCATGAATGGTGGCTCCAGTGCCAGGGCGGCTGCCTATATAGAAATCGAGAAACCTGAAGGCACTAAAACCTGGGGAGTTGGGGTGGATACGGATATCATTATTGCCTCTATTAAAGCGGTATTAAGTTGCCTTAACCGGAAAGAACAGGTGTAGGTATCCTTTTTTATTGCATCTGAAGGTCGGTTACTGACCTCCGGGTGAGGATGAATCTGGTGTTGTATGAATGGTGAGAAAAGATTTGGGTGACTTGTGAACGAGGGTGGCGGTGATCTTTACCCTGGGATAAATCACGATTTATCACAACTTGTCCTGATTCGTCTTGAGTCTCATGGAAAGAAGTAGTAAACTTTAATGTTTTTGTACCAGGATCACTCGTAAACAATACTACCATGAGACATATATCATGAATAAAAGAGCGTTAATAACCGGTGTGACCGGTCAGGATGGAGCTTATCTGGCTGAGTTCCTGCTTGAAAAAGGATATGAGGTACATGGTATCAAGAGACGTACCTCCCTCTTCAATACCGATCGTATCGATCACCTCTATCAGGATCCTCACATTGAAAACAGGAACTTTATCCTCCATCACGGAGATCTGACCGATTCTTCCAGCCTTATCAGGATCATGGAGAAGGTGCGACCTGATGAGGTGTACAACCTGGCAGCGCAATCCCATGTGGCGGTGTCTTTTGAAGAACCAGAATACACAGCCAATTCAGATGCTTTAGGGACATTGCGTTTGCTTGAGGCAATTCGGATGCTTGGTCTGGTGGAAAAAACAAAATTCTACCAGGCATCTACGTCGGAACTGTATGGACTGGTGCAGGAGATGCCTCAGACTGAGAAAACCCCGTTTTATCCTCGCTCCCCTTATGCCGTTGCTAAACTCTATGCTTACTGGATAGTGGTGAACTACCGGGAGGCCTATAATATATATGGTTGCAACGGTATTCTTTTCAACCATGAATCGCCCAAAAGGGGTGAAACATTTGTAACCCGAAAAATAACCAGAGCAGTAAGCCGTATTCTCCTGGGATTGCAGGAGTGTTTGTACCTGGGGAACATGGATGCAAAACGTGACTGGGGGCATGCCAAGGATTATGTGGAGATGCAGTGGTTGATGTTGCAACAGGATAAGCCGGAGGATTATGTCATTGCCACTGGTGAACAACACTCCGTTCGTGACTTTGTCTCTATTGCAGCCGCAGAGTTGGGAATTGGGTTGCGCTGGGAGGGGGAAGGGATCAAAGAAACAGGTATCGTAGATACGGTTACCTCCGACTCCGGTGATGTTAAGGTGAGGCCCGGAGATACGATCGTGCGTGTGGACCCCAGATATTTTCGACCGACAGAGGTGGAAACCTTGCTGGGAGATCCCGCGAAAGCCAGGAACCAACTCGGCTGGACACCTCAAATATCTTTTAAACAACTGGTAGAGGAGATGGTGCAGACCGACCTGGAAGAGGCCAGGCGTGATGCTCTCTGTCAGCGGGAAGGTTTCCAGACGTTTGCCTATAATGAGTAGCCAGGTACTCTTGTCAGACTAACCGTTGGACAAATGATTATGAGAGTTGCGAAGGAGAGAGAATGGGATTGATCCCTGGTCAGAGAGTGTATGTGGCCGGCCACCGGGGAATGGTGGGAGCGGCTATTGTCAGGAAACTTCAAGCAGAAGGGTTCAATGATATTGTTACCCGTACCCATCATGAACTGGATTTGACCAATCAGGCGGCGGTTAGTGATTTTTTTGCAACAGAAGCGATAGATAATGTAGTATTGGCGGCTGCCAAGGTGGGCGGTATCCACGCCAATAACAGTTATCCGGCAGAGTTCATTTACCAGAATCTGATGATTCAGGCTAACGTTATCCATGGTGCTTACAAGAAGGGGATCAAAGACCTTCTTTTCCTTGGTAGTTCATGTATTTACCCGAAACTGTGTCCACAACCGATGGCAGAGGAATCGCTTCTTTCAGGTTATCTTGAACCAACCAATGAACCCTATGCTGTTGCCAAAATAGCCGGGATTAAGATGTGTGAATCATACAATCGGCAGTATGGGACGCGTTACCTGTCCGTTATGCCGACGAACCTTTATGGGCCGGGAGACAATTACCATCTGGAAAACAGCCATGTAATTCCCGCCATTATTCGTAAGTACCACCTTGCTAAACTCGCGTCGGAAAGGGACCTGGAATCAATTCAGGACGATGAAAAGAAGTATGGGGCCATTCCGGCCGATATCAAAAAAGGTATTGGCCTGTCTGCAGACTCCACGTCCCTTTTACCTCAGCAGGAGCCAAAGGTGGTACTCTGGGGAAGTGGCAGAGCCTGTCGTGAATTCCTTCATGTTGACGATATGGCGGCGGCCTGTTTGCATGTCATGAAAAACTGGTCTCCTGCAGCAGATGCGCCTTCTTTTTTGAATGTGGGTACAGGGGTAGATGCCACTATCGGTGAGGTCGCCGAACAAATCCGCAGGATTGTCGGATTTACCGGGGAGACGGTATATGATGCGAGTAAACCGGACGGAACTCCCAGAAAGTTGCTTGATACCAGGCGGATTAACGACCAGGGCTGGCAGCCGTTCTTCAGTCTTGATGCTGGCCTGAAAAATGCCTATGAATGGTATTTGCAGCATTAATAATCCCCACGCCTCATATAAAAAGGGATGAGTGACCTTATTTTGCCATTCTCAACCAGATTCAAGGACTCATGTCCTTGTCCTGAAGCCTGTATGAGTTACAGGCCCTAGATATCTTTCTATTGTGTGCTCCCAGAGACCAGCAGAGACTTGCAAGCTCTTCTTTTGTCTCTTCCTCCAGCTCCAGCTGCTGTGCCTGTTCAATGAGTGAGCCGATTGCTGCTGAACTGTTGGCAACTGTGCGCAAAGTTAGGGACAGCTGGTAATTGAACTCGTTTATCTTGTTTGCCAGTTCTTGTCCCTCATCTTTCTCCCGTAAATGGATGGTGTAGTTCAGGTAACCCTGATGCATTAGCTCGAGTGTTCGTTCAAACCTGTAAAGGGGGCCGGCAACCCGGTGTGACAGCAATGTTGCAAGGAGAAGAACCGCAAGAATTGCAATGCTGATGATCAACCAGTTTTGAATAACTATATTTTTTAAGAGTTCTGCCGGTGTCTGGCTGAGCTGGATGTTGTTCTCGGTATAGCTGACGGTGAGCACATCAGAGAAAAAAGCGCTGAAAATACCGATGAACAGAAGGCAACCACCAAGAACAAAAAGAAGTGAAATTGCCAGCAGTCGTCCCTGATACCTCTTATTGATAAATAATTTTCTGCGTTTGTGCTCTTGTCCCATGTTTATCCCGCCCCTGAATGATTGATGTCAGCGTCAAAAGCCTATCGCGAAACAGGATGAAAAAGCAACATTAATTGTATGTATGTCTTTCTTCGCTGACAAATGGGATTTCTGTTGGGATAAATACAGGCAGCATCAATATAGAAACAGATAGGTTGCTACTCCAATAACAGCAAGCCAGATATTGGTTATATTGGAAACGGTGATATTAAGGACTGCTGCAAGGTGTTTCCTGCGGGCAAGCAGCCCAAGGCAGGACTTGAATTCCGGCCAGCTGGTGAGAGTTGCAAGTACGATAAAGCCGATTACCCCTTTGGGAGCATGGGAGCTATCGGCGGCAAAGGTGATAACACCGTCCAGGAAATAACCGGCTACAGTCAGGATTATAATAGATGGAAACAACCATACCCTGGGGTTGACACTGTAGTCCTCAACTGAATCAGTTTCCAGTTCCTCTGGTCGCAGGAGAAAGAGGGTGATGCTGAGTGCTGTGGCACCGAGAACCCAGTAAAGATAATGTTGCGGATCAAGAAGGAAAAACAGTCCGGCAAAGAATGCGGTACTGAGTATTGTGGGAACAGTGTAGCGACTCCTGGTTCTGATAGTCTTATAAACCTGACCGCAGACAATAGTTGCTACCAGCAGCAGGACGGGATTCATGAAGTTTGATCCAAGGGGGGTGGATGCGGCAAAAATAATATCTCCTGCGATGAGTCCTACCAGCAGGCAGATTGCTTCAGGTCCATTGGTGATAAACCCGGTGATTGTGCCGATGCCTTTTGTCTTTTTCAGACATTCGATAATGATTTCAATGGCCATGCCGATAAGGACCATCTCCATTATTATTCCTGCTGCCCCGATAAAAGAAAGCTGGAGGTTGCCACCAAAAAACAGGGCGCTGCCACAGAAAAAGAGGATCACCAGAATCCAGACAAGGAGGTCAAGGCGGCCGATTGAGTCTATTAGTATCTGTTTCACGATTTATTATTGTCGGAGGACGGTTGTTTGGTTTGAGCAAGAAAATCCGATATGTTTTGCCGGGTGAGATATAGTCCGCTCAGTTTTCTGTTACCTGCCGTAATGGCCGGGATCATCCGTATGCCGTCCTGCCAGCTGCGGAGCGGGTTATTCAGGATGTCCACAATCTCCAGCTCGTGGTCGCTATATTCGTTAAGCAGCTCGGACAGGTGGTGACCGGCACGACGACAGCGTGGACAAAGACTTGATTTATAAAAAATTATTTGCACGATTTATCCTATTTCTCTCAAGAGTGTCGCTGCAAAATAAACCATCGCCATGTCGACTTCAACCGTGGAGTCATTTTTCTTCGATTATGGGAAGGAGAGAATTGATCTGTTAACCTCCTTAATGCTACAGTAAGAAACATATATCACAGTTTATCAGATGTCTATCCAGGAGGCATGTATAATGCGTTCATCGATCACCCCTGAAGTCGTATCACCTCTTGTTCCGTTTTTTACTCCCCAATCTATAGGTGTTATCGGCGCTTCTGATAATCCGAATAAGGTCGGGTACATGATCCTGCAAAATCTGTTGCGGGACGGGTTTGACGGGCGATTGTATGGGGTAAATCCCAAGGCGACATCGATCCTGGGGGTCCCTTGTTTTGCTTCTCTTGCAGAGTGTGGTGAGGATGTTGACCTTGTTATACTGGCAGTACCGGCCGGCAGGGTAATACAGGCACTTGAAGATGCAGTGGGGGTCAAAATTAAAGGAGCCGTTGTGGTCGCTTCCGGTTTCAGGGAGGATGGTGAAGACGGTACGGAACTTGAGAGAAAACTGATGGAGTTTTGTCTTCGTCATAAGGTGCGATTGCTTGGACCGAATTGTCTGGGCCTGATCAATACCGAAAACAGGATGAATCTATCTTTTGGGCCATCCCTGCCGGCTGCAGGTGGTTTAAGCGTCTTTTCCCAATCCGGAGCGGTTTTGACTGGCATGCTCGATTGCGCCGCTTCACTGCAACTCGGTCTGGCTAAGGCGATCAGCGTTGGTAATAAGGCGGATCTCTCAGAGGTTGATCTTCTCAAAGGGTTGGCCGAAGATGAACAGACCAAGGTAATACTTGGCTATCTTGAGGATATAACAACTGGCGACAGATTTGTGCGTGCCGCTGAACAGGCCTCAGAGAATAAGCCGGTGATTATGCTGAAAGCCGGTACGACAGAGGCGGGTATGAAGACGGCTGCCAGTCATACCGGTGTCCTGGTAGACCATGACCTCGCCTATGGAGCTGCCTTTAAGCGCTCTGGAATTATCCGGGCAGATTCCTTTGCTGCACTGTTTGACTATGGGTTGGCATTATCGTTGCAACCATTACCGGCAGGAAACCGGGTCCTGATAATTAGTAATGCAGGGGGGCCGGCCACCCTGGCTGCAGATGCCGTGGAAAAAGCAGGTATGCGACTGGCTTCTATCGAACCGCGCCCGACAATACGGTTGCTGGAACAGACACCGAGGGGCTCTTCATCTACACCGAGTCCGGTATATGTGCTCGGTGATTCATCAGTAGACAAGTATCTGCTGGCGATTCGGGAAAGCCAAGAAAATCCCGAAGTCGATGCCATATTGCTCATCCTGGCACCGCAGACGATGAGTCATCCTGAAGATATAAAACAGCGAATCCTGGCTCTGCCGAAAGGGAAAAAACCGGTGATGCTCATCCTGATGGGAAGAGGCGGACTGGATCGTAATGAACATTCCCGTTGGACAGTACCTGTTTATGGTTCACCGGAACAGGCTCTTGCTGCATTAAAGGTTATGTATGAGTATGCTCTTTGGAAAAAACGTCCCCCACGAATGGTAACGCGGTTTCGGGTTAATAAGCGGCGTGTTGAACGTATAATTACCAGGAGTCAGCGTGCCGGCCGCTTATCTGTTGGTGAGGTGAAAGGGAAGGCTGCCTTGGCCGCATACGGATTCAAGATTCCACAAGGTGCGTTGGCTGCGACCCTGGAAGAAAGTTTGGAGGTCGCGGAACAGATTGGTTTCCCGGTGGCCATGAAGGTGTTGTCGCCGGATATTGTCCATAAAAGCGATCTCGGTGGTGTCTATCTCAATGTGCAGAATATGGAGCAGGTAGAGGATACCTACAATCTGATGATGTTGAAAATAGGTAAACGTGCACCAAGAGCAAAAATAGAAGGAATTTACGTAGAAAGGATGATTCGTAAAGGACTGGAAGTTATTATCGGCATGAATCGCGATCCTCAGTTTGGTCCGATGTTGATGTTCGGCCTGGGGGGGATCTTTGTGGAGGTGATGAAGGATGTAACGTTTCACCTGGCACCCGTCACCGAGGCGGAGGCCGTAACCATGCTCAAATCGACGCGTTCCTACGCTATGCTGGAAGGGCGTCGGGGGCAGGGTGGTGTTGATGTTACTGCCATTGCTTCCGGGTTGCAGCGAATCAGCCAGTTGACCACCGATTTCCCACAAATACTCGAACTTGACATCAATCCTTTTATTGTAGGGGATATCGGTTCGGAGCCTGTTGTTGCTGATGTTCGGATGATGGTTGCCCCGCCGAGATAACGGTATAAACAATGTCCTCTGTTGAGGTGAATTACAATGAAATATGATCCGGACTGGCAGGAAACATATAAAGATATGTTAATGAGTGCAGCCCAGGCAGTACAGAATATCCAATCAGGGCACAGGGTTTTTCTTGGCACCGGTTGTGGAGAGCCAATAGTCCTGGTGGAGGCGATGGTACGCCTCTCCAAATCGGTAGCCGATGTGGAGATCATAGAGTTGCTCACCAAGGGCGACGCGCCATATATTGACCGGCGATATGCTGATATCTTCAAGGTAAATTCCTTTTTTATCGGGCATAATGTTAGAGAGGTTTTTTCTGAAGGGAGGGGCGATTATACACCTATTCTCCTATCTGATATCCCGAGACTGTTTAATTCGGGTCAGCTGCCCATAGACGTGGCCCTGATCCAGGTGACCCCGCCCGATTCTCGGGGCCGGGTCAGCCTCGGGGTGTCTGTCGATATCGTCAGGAGTGCGGCGGAAAACGCTTCCCTGGTAATCGCCCAGGTAAATCCGCAGATGCCCTGGACAAGAGGGACCAGTCAACTTGACATCAATGATCTTGACATCCTTGTTGAGGCTGATGTGCCGCTTCTTGAAAGGAGTGAGCCGGAACCCAAAGAGGTCTGTCAACATATTGCCCGGTTTGCCGCGGCTCTCGTGCCGGACGGGTCGACGCTTGAGTTTGGCCTGGGCAGGGTACCAGGTTACGGACGTATTCCCCAGGCTGTGTTGCGGTATCTTAAGGATAAGAAGGATCTTGGAATTCACACCGAACTGATAACCGACCAGATCATCGAACTCATCGAGGCCGGGGTTATTACCGGGGCGCGAAAATCACTCGACCGGGGCAAGATAGTTGCCAGTTTTTGTATGGGTTCCAGCCAGCTCTATGAATATGTCGATGATAATCCATTGTTTTCATTCCGGCCGACGGAATATGTGAATGACTCCAATATTATTGGTAAACAGAACAAGATGGTCACCTTTAACATGGCCCTGGAAGTTGATCTCACCGGGCAGATATGTTCTGACTCGGAAGGCGGTATGTTTTATTCCGGTATCGGTGGCCAGGTTGATTTTAACCGTGGTGCAGCTCTTTCAGAAGGTGGGCGACCCGTTATGCTGATTCCATCCCGTACGGTTGATGGTGAGTCGAGGATCGTCCCACGTTTGCGGACCGGCAGCGGGGTGGTTATTACCCGTGGTACTGTTCATTATGTAGTCACCGAGTATGGGGTTGCCTACCTCCATGGGAAGTCCGTACAGGATCGTACCCTGGCCCTGATCTCCATTGCCCATCCGGATGATCGTGAGTGGCTGCTCAAAGAGGCAATTGAGGCAAAGTTCATACGGGCAGAATTCGCTGAGGTCGAGGGCAAGTTTGTGGTCGCCTCCCGCGACTATATGAAGACAAGTTATCTGCTCAAAAACGGAACCCAGATCTTGTTTCGTCCTGTTCACCCTACCGATGAACCGCTGATGCGTGATCTGGTGTATGATCTTTCCAAGGAGACCGTGTATTATCGCTTCATGAATCATAACCAGCGATTCGGCCAAAGGCAGATCCAGAATTTTGTCTATGTGGACCACCGGAAAGATGTTGCTATTGTGGGTACGTTACCTGAGGCTTACGGGGAAGAGATTATTGCCGTGGGCAGGTACTATCTCGATGAACGAACAAACAGGGCAGAGGTTGCTTTTGTCATTCGGGATGAATGGCAGGGGTTCGGTATAGGCTCATTCCTGTTTGAGCATCTGAAAAAGATTGCCTTGTCGAGTGGAATTTCCGGTTTTACTGCGGAAGTTTTGCGTCAGAATATGCGGATGCAGGCTATATTCAATCATTCAGGCCTGAAGGTGAGTTCCGGGCTTGAAGATGGAGTTTTCGGTTATATCATGGACTTCTGATAGCTTGATGTTATAGTCTTGGCTGTTGTTTGTAGTTAGTTTCATCCAAATATTATTTCATTATACGATTCAGGAAGATATGAATATACACCTGCAGTCGTCCCGGTGCGTGATATGGGGCGCAATTATTTTGTTTGTAATTCTTTGCGTGGCACCATCTGCCTTTTCTGAGCAGATTGGTGAGGTTCGAACCCGGTTTAAAGTGCTTGGGGCCAACGATAAAATTGTTATCGAGGCCTTTGACGATCCGGATATACCAGGAGCGACATGTTATTTGAGCAGGGCCAAGACCGGGGGGCTTTCCGGGTCTGTCGGCTTAGCTGAGGATCGTTCTGATGCATCCCTTTCCTGCCGTCAGACAGGTGCAATCACACTGCCCCAAAACGTTGCATCGGGTAAAGCGGATGGTAAACGGGTCTTTCGAAAATCCACATCAATTCTCTTTAAGTCCATGCAGGTTGTTCGCTTTTACGACAAAAAACGAAATTGCCTGGTATATCTGACCTACTCAAATAAATTGATTGACGGCTCACCCAAAAACAGTATCTCAACCATCCCTATCACCAAGGGGTGGGATGAATGATTCCCCAAACCCGGTAATTTTCCAGCAATGAATACTAATGAAGATGTCACGCTAAGCAGGCAACAGGAGAGCTGTAAACAGTGCGGTCAATGTTGTGTGAACGGGGGGGCCGCCCTGCATGGGCCTGATCTGGGGCTGATTCAATCCGGTCGTATTCCGCAGAGCAACCTGATTACACTGCGTAAGGGCGAAATGGCGCATAACCCGGTGGTTGGGAAAGTTCAGCCGCTGGAGCAGGAATTGGTTAAACTGAAAGGGACCGGAAAGCAATGGAACTGTTGTTACTTCGATATCGGCAGTACTGGCTGCTCCCTTTACGAACACCGTCCTCTGGCCTGCCGGGTCCTTCAATGTTGGGACCCTGAAAAAATACTGGATATGGTGAATCGAGACACCTTGACGCGACGCGACATCATTGGAGAGGATGATCCGCTATGGCCACTGATTGTCGAGCACGATGGTACATTTCCCTGTCCCGATTTCTTGTCCCTTCCGGATTTGGCAGCAGGGGAGCCAAATGTGTCCAAGCAGGATCTGCAAAATATTGTAAACGGAGATCTCAGGTTTCGTGACAAGGTTTCGAAAGAACATTCACTGAAGGTTAGTGATGAGCTTTTCTACTTTGGTCGACCCCTGTTTCAGCTTCTCCAACCGTTCGGTATTCGTGTTTCGGAATCGCCCTTCGGGTTGGAGTTGCATTGGCCTCGGGAAATCAAGCTTCCCTGATTTACCATCTCTTGCGTTCTATTTCTTCACCCTGAACCGATAAGGTCACTTGCTCCACCGGTACTTTGGCACCCGATTTCTGAATGGCCTGACGCAGTATCACATTCATGGATGAGCAGCAGGGAACTTCCATGATCAGGATAGTAATCTTCTTGAGATTGCAATTCTTTAAGATTTCCGTGAATCGGTCCACATAATTCTCGGCATCGTCAAATTTCGGGCAGCCCATCATGACTACTTTCCCGTCCAGATACTTTTCCTGGAATCGTCGTGCGGCAACAGCTGTGCAGTCGGCGGCAATCAGGATATCTGCGTTTTGCAGGAACGGCGCGGTAGGCGGTATAAGCCTGATCTGTATCGGCCAGTGAGCAAGTCCCGAAGGAGTATCATCTGCAGTCGGGATCGCCTGGGGAACATTGGCAGCCTGGCATGGAGTGGCAGCCGGTTTAAATGTCTGCAACTGAGCAGAAGGGCACCCTCCACCTAGAGGTGGGGTTTTGGTTTGTTCTACCTTTTGGGCGGCAAGAAACTTCTCCACTGCCTCTTCGTCAAATTCATCCGCTTCCCTTTCAATTATCTCAAGGGCACCGGTAGGACACGAGCCAAGACACGCACCTAGACCGTCGCAGAGTTTATCGGCCACAAGTTTGGCTTTGCCGTTGATTATCTGCAGGGATCCTTCTGCGCAGTCTGGTACACAAAGTCCGCACCCGTCGCACAGTTCTTCATTGATCCTTATAATCTTCCGTATATTTTTCATGCTTTCCTCCAGTGATAGTAGCTTCATTCCCACTCTGTTCAAGCTTGTTTAAGGAGCAGGCTGATCTTGTATGTTTTAACTATAACACAGGCTCGGGAAGATTCTTTGATCTGGGTCAATTATAAATAGTTTTCAAAAGATTTTTCACGTATCCTTGAAGTTCAGATTATGGACCGGGGCAGGGAACCCCTTTCACTGGGGTAGTTGATAACCTGAAATGGTTATAGTGACTCAGCCAATACAGCCTGACAGAGACGTTTACTGCCAATCTTTTCCATAAATCGCGCTGTACGCAATTCTACGCTGCTGTTCTGTTGGTAATAAACCAGGCATCTGCGCACCAGTTCAACAGCCTGCTCATCAGAGAGGCCTTCTGCGATCAGGTCTCCAATCCTTGGTCGTCCGCCTCCGTTTCCTCCGAAGAGAACCTTCCAACCCTTTGCTGTGGCAATTAACCCCACATCTCTGATATAAGGCTCGGTACAACACCTTTTGCAGGCTGCTATGGCAATTTTAACTTTGGCTTTAAGTGGTTTTGGTAAGACTATTTGCGATATTTTGCCAGCAATTGTTTTGCCATTTGCCACACCATATTTGCATTGATCGTATCCTGGGCAGAAATGTATATAGGTTATTCCGTTTGCTGTCTCAAAACGGGGAAAGAGTTGCAGTTCAGAGCTGACATTTTGAATAACATCGGGGGCTGCAGCGATGGCAAGCCTGCCCCCGGTGCCGAACCTGGCTTTTTCCACCCCATGCTTGTCAAGTAGTGTCGCGATTATTTTGAGGTCGTCCGGGGTCAGTTCTTCCGCCCGGAATCCTTTTATATGTTGAAAACGCTGGTGGGTCATTTCTCTATTTATTATAGGAATGCAAAAACCGGGTGGAGGCCTGAGCCTCAACCCGGTTGGTTGTCATTATAAATGACAAAGCAAAAAATGTTAGTATTTAGCCCAGGATTGTCTGCAGATCCTCAGCAGGTGTTTCCGCTATTGGCTTGATCTCAAAATTCTCAACAAGCACATTCAGTACATTGGGTGTGATGAATGCCGGCAGGGAGGGTCCGAGACGGATATCCTTTATGCCCAGGCTCAACAGGGTGAGTAGGATTACGCACGCCTTCTGCTCGTACCAGGAAAGAATCATGGACAGCGGCAGGTCATTGACGTCGCAATCAAATGCGGAGGCCAGAGCGACAGCGATCTGGATTGCAGAGTAGGCATCGTTGCACTGTCCCACATCGAGAAGACGGGGGATTCCACCGATATCACCAAGTTTCTTGTCAAAGAACCGGAACTTGCCGCAGGCCAGGGTCAGCACCATGCAGTCTTCCGGTACCTGCTCAACAAATTCGGTGTAATAATTGCGGCCCGGTTTGGCTCCGTCGCAGCCGCCCACCAGAAAGAAGTGACGAATTGCCTTGGCCTTAACTGCATCTATTACCTTATCTGCAACGCCAAGTACGGTGTTTCGTGCAAAACCTGTCAGTACGCTGCCCTTGTCGGTGTCTTCAGTAAATCCATCCAGGGCCAGGGCTCTTTCAATAACGGGGGTAAAATCCTTGTTGTTATCGATGTGGCTCACCTCGGGCCAGCCGACAAGACCGGTTGTAAATACGTTGTTGATATACGAGTCTGCCGGTTTCTGGATGCAGTTTGTGGTAAAGAGTATTGCGCCGGGGAATTCAGGCATTTCTTTTTGTTGATTTTGCCATGCTGTTCCGTAGTGACCGTAGAAATGATCGTATTTCTTGAGTTCAGGATACGCGTGACAAGGTAGCATTTCACCATGGGTATAAATGTTAATGCCTTTGCCTTCGGTCTGTTTGAGCAGCAGTTCCAGATCACGAAGATCATGACCTGTCACCAGTATCGCCTTACCCTTTTTGGCACCGAGAGGGACTTCCGTCGGAGTCGGGTGTCCGTATGTTCCTGTATTGCCGGTGTCGAGCAGTTCCATTGCCTTCAGGTTAACTTCACCGCACTTCAGGGCTATAGCAACGAGCTCTCCCAGTTCCTGTCCTTTCCTGGTGAACTCTGCGAGCGTCTCATGGATATAGGCATATATGCTGTCATCTTCCTGTCCGAGAATTGCTGCGTGATCAGCGTATGCAGCCAGCCCGCGGACACCATATACAGTGATCTGTTTGAGGGAGCGCAGATCTTCATTATCATCAAGGCCGTTAATGTAATCAAGTGCTGCACCCTGGGCTGCTAATTCAGCCACCGTTGAGGCAGGAGTGAAATTGGCGTGTTCGGCCTCGAAAGTGACGTTGCCACCAGCAGCGGCCACTTTCTCCTTGAGCGCTTCACGCAGTTTCACGGCCTGGTTGATCCAGGACTTGAAACGTTCTGCATCAAAGTCAACGTTTGTCAGGCAGGCAAAAACAGCCTCAGCAGTAAAGCGGTCGACTCCGTTGTCAGTAATCCCTATTTTCCTTCCCTCTACGGCAACGAGGGAAAGGCCCTGCAGGGCATACGTTAAGAGATCCTGTAAGCCTGCAATATCTTCCTTTTTACCGCAAACCCCTATTTGGGTGCATCCGATACCTTTGGCTGTCTGTTCGCACTGGTTACAAAACATGTCTGCCTCCTGGGCTGATGTTTGTAGGTGTTGCCACCTGATGTGTTTTGTTTTTCCTGATCGTCCGGCGTGGGACGAACAGTTCGATACGGAATCCTGATTTCCGCAGTTTGATAGCTCTGCGATTTAAGAACAGTGTAGTATAGGTACAGATTGAATTCTTTGATCTAGGTCAAGAAAGAATAAAAAATTATAAAATCATTTCAATTTTTCCATACACGATTGTGTCCAGATACATGAACGAGGAGGTTCCCGAGAGTTGACATTTTTTCTCAGATCGAGGCATTTTAGAAAAACAAGCGCAGGCATGTGTCTGATATTGCTGCGTTATTTATATAAAATGACGAAGAGCTGGGAAGACAGGGTCTTCTCGGACAGTCTCCTGAGTCAATTCAGCGCGTTAGGGCATGGATTAAGACGGTGCCTGCGCCAGCAGGTATACCGGCACCGTATTCGTTTACTGTATCATAAATATTGAAACCGGTAGAAGAGAGAATTTCGGACCAAAAGGAGAATCCAGGGATAAACAATTTAAGGGTCTGGCTGTAATTGATATTATCGGCTAATGATTGCATCGGACGGATTCTATACCTTTCAGTCATCGTCAGGAGGTTGGTTGTTCGGTCATACCGGCGCAGGACTTCTTTGACTACCTTGCCGCCTTGCGGGTTATCGAACAGCTGGAACTGGAAGGAGGATTCTCCTTTTGAAAGAGACAGGATATCTGTACTTGGGGTGAAAAGCTGAAGTAACAATATACCATTTTCGGTCAGCAGTGATCTGCAGTTTTCCAGGCATTGCCTGATGGCGTCAGGCGTTATGAGCAGGTTCAGAGTGTTGTATGGAATAATTACGCTATCAAAACGGGTTGAAAATCCCGTGTGCAGCATATCCATGCATACATACTTTTCAGTAACTGCATTCCTTTTTGCCTCAATCAGCATAGGCAGGGAAATATCGCATCCAGTGACGGAAAAACCGGTCTGTGAAAGCAGGCGAGTTATCCGACCACTTCCGCAACCAAGCTCAAGAACAGTCCTTTTTCCAGACAGTCTATTTCGGTAATACTGAACATCATCCTGGAAGCCGGACATCTCGAGATCGTATAACTCACGATAGATCGACGGTGGCAGGTTGACAAAGATATCTGCAGGTTCATTCTCGTATGTTGGATCTGGTACCATGTTTACCCCGATTGCAAAAATATTACAGAGAGATATACGCGATACTTTTTTTAAACACCATTAAAAAAAAAGTGTTGCATTATGGAGAGTGTATTTGTATAAATATGCCCAAACAGTAATGATAATTAATATCAAATATATCAAGGAGGATACACCTATGCAGAAATATGTATGTACAGTATGTGGATATAATCATGAAGGTTCAGCAGCTCCCGAGAAATGTCCCCAATGTGGTGCAGATGCCGCAAAGTTCAAAGTACACTCAGGTGAGAATCTGGCATGGGCGGACGAGCACTTCATTGGTGTCGCGGAAGGTGTCGATGCAGAGATTGTAGAAGGACTGAAAATGAACTTCACGGGCGAGTGTACTGAGGTGGGTATGTATCTTGCGATGAGCCGTCAGGCGGATCGTGAAGGGTATCCCGAAGTCGCTGAAGCATATAAGCGTATAGCCTGGGAGGAGGCGGAACACGCCGCAAAGTTTGCAGAACTTCTCGGTGAGGTTGTTGTTGCCGATACCAAAGCAAATCTGGAAGCGCGTGTGAGTGCTGAATATGGTGCCTGTGAGGGTAAGAAACAGCTTGCCAGCCGTGCTAAAGAACTCAATCTTGATGCGATTCATGACACCGTTCATGAGATGTGTAAGGATGAAGCCCGTCACGGTCAGGCATTTGCAGGTTTGCTGAATCGCTATTTCAAGTAAGCGGTCCTGAAGTTTCAAAAAAGAAGTCCGGGGTTGAAAAAAAACGGACTTCTTTTGTTTTCAGGAGGCAGCTAAATGAAACCCATTGTTATGGTAAATGTCCGCTATTTGTTCTCTGCCTGCTGCGCAGCATAGGCAGAGGCTGCACATTCATTTTTACCCAGATCCAGTTCTTCCGCTTTGTCGTTCTCGACCTGCTCAATGTTGGCATTAATGAGTCGGATGGTTGTGTATTCTTCGGGTTGTTCACGCATATTTGCTTTGATGAAGGCCAGGAAATCTGCCTTGTTATCAATTGCGTAGATATTTTTATTGTGTTCAATGGCGGTGCCAAGAGGAGCACAGAAACAGAGTTTATCATTTGCTTCATGCCAGTCGATATAGTGCCCCGGCAAGATCAGGAGCGCCTTATCCATTTTCTGGATATCCTGAAGGGTTGCAAACAGGACATTGGACCACTCATCCACCTTGCCGCCCAGATCCGGACGCCCGACGGATTGTAGGAAAACAGCATCACCGGTTATCAAGAAACGATTATCAACCAGGTAGGAGGTGGAGCCGGGTGTGTGCCCGGGAGTAAAAATCACCCGTATCTCAATTTCTGCTGTCCCACACCTGATAACCTGATTGTCCTTGAGTTTGGTGTAGTCAAACCGGGCACCGCTGAAATCATTTTCATTTGCCATAAATTCAGCTCCGGTCGCTTCCATCAACATCCGGCTGCCAGCGATATAGTCAGCCTGGAGGTGTGTTTCGAAGGTTTGCACAATTTTACACTCCTTCTCTTTGGCAAAGTTGAGGTAGAAATCGGTGTTTCGAGAAGGATCGAACAACCTCATCTCTCCATCGACGACCAGCCCGTAGCTGCATGATGCCTTACCGGGACGGATGAACTGGTACATTTCGTACTTTTCGCCGGAATTGAGCAGCATCGGTACCAACATGTTACCCCATGACTTAATGCCGTCCTGCAAATAACCTATATCGTCGTAACCGTTTTTATGGAGAATTTCAGCTACATATTTAGCCGACCCCTCTTTGGCGCAGATAACGCGAACCGGTTTATCACGAGGAATTCTGGCGATACATTCGTCTTCAATCTCCATGAAATCATAATATGAAACATTTATCATTTCGAAAGGATAGGGTGCTTCAACCTGGAATCTTGCAAAATCCTTGTCGTTTCGGACATCGAGCAGAATCATGTTTTCCTTGGCTATTAACCAATTGTACAGCTCACTGGCAGTGTAAACGAAAATACTCATAAGCTACCCTCTTGTCTTGATATGATCGTAATAACAATAAAGTGTGTTATTGCATATGTGACTATATAATATGTTTTTCAAGTTCATTTGTCAGCCTTTCCAGGTGTGTTTGTTCTTCTTCCGCCATCTTCTGGTAAAAGCGTCGTAATTCCGGTTCTCTTTCCTTTCTTTCAAGGCGACTGTAAAGATCATAGGCCTGGGCCTCGAACATCATTCCTATATGGAGGATTTCCTCGGTTGATCCGATACGACCATCAAATGAACTCAGGAAATCTTCTGTTCGTATTCCCCCTTCAACTACATCAATGGGTTCGATTTCTGCAGAATGTATTTGTTTGTATTGTGCGGCGAGTTTTGACATATGGCCATCTTCGAGATGGGCCATGAATTCAAGTAATTCCCTGGTTGCTGATTCTGTGGCCTTTTCTGCAAGAAGTAAATAGAATTGCTGCAACGCCTTTTCCATCACCCAGGCCATGATACAGCCGGATTCAAAGTCACCGGGCACAAAATACTCAAAGCCGCCTATTTCACTTCCAGCTGCCTTATGGCCTTGCCATCGGGTGATGCCTCCTGTCATGTTCAGTACGTCTTTGAAACCTTTTTCCCTAAGAATCTGACAACCGGCTTTACTGCGGACACCGGAGCGGCAATAGACTATCGTTTTGATCAGTCGGTTGAGCTCATGTTTCCTCTGGGGCAGCTCCTTGAGTGGTATGAGGATAGCACCGGGGATGTGTTCCTGTTTGTATTCCGACGGTTGACGCACATCGACGAGCTGTATATCTTCGGCTGGTGTTTCCTTGATGAGCAATCGAACCTGCTCACTGCTGATATTGTCAGTACTTTGAAAGAGGGACAGTATATTCATGAACGCTCCTTTCCTGTAACTGGATACTCCCGCTACAGGGTCACATACGTAAAAGACTTGCTTCCTCAGGTGTCGCAGAGTAGCAGTCGATATGTATAAGCCAATAACGGGCCCGGTTCGTCCGGATATCCGCCGCCGTGTGTTCCGGCAGCCAGTGGCTGTCGTCGATGAGGTTGTAAAACGAGGAGTCTATGCCGATAAAACCGTCTAGGAAATGGCTGAGTAGGTGCAGTACCTTGCTGGGGTATCCATGTTCCAGGTTTTCGAGATCAAGGATTGTTGCGGCACCGGTTTGCTGCAACTCTTTTACTAGTGAGTTGACACTTTTACGGTTCCTTTGCTCGGCGTCTGCCAAGGCGGTGAAGAATTCGTCGTCCTGGCCTGAACAGCACTGTTTATCCAGAACTTCAATGCAATCGTAGAGAACCAGGGAGGTGAGATCAAAAAACTTGCGGACCTGGTTGCAGCAGGATTCAAAAGAAATTCCTGTCACCAGAATCTTGTGTTCGGCGATTTTGATCACACCATCTCCCCGGTCAGGTTGTTTGTTATATTCAGTCAGCCATTGCTTCTTTAACGGCCTTACCCACTCGTATGCCTATCGCCATACACTCTTCAAGGCTTGCAGCATCGGGTACGTATTTATGGCGGAATCCCTCCTCGACCAAGGTAATATTCATCTCTTCCATGGCCGTATTCAGGTATTTGACTGATTCACCACTCCAGCCATAAGAGCCGAAAGCCGCTCCCAGTTTGTTGAGGGGTTTGAGTCCGCGCATATACATCAGGAACCCTGCCATACGGGGGAGAACACCGTTGTTTAAAGTGGGGCTGCCCAGCACGATTGCCTTGGCGTTCAAAACCTTGGTCATAACATCGCTGCGGTGGTTGTATCTGAGGTTAATAAGCTCACAGCTGACTCCGGCTTCCTCCAGACCTGCGGCAACCGATTTTGCCATAGTCTCGGTTGAGTGCCACATGGTGTCGTATATTACCAGGGCCTTCTCCGTGCAGACCCCTGAGCTCCACTTCTGGTATGCTTCGAGGATCATGCTCATGTTGGAACGCCAGATGATACCGTGGTCCGGGGCGATCATCTTGATATCGAGGTTCATGTCAGCGACGGATTTCAGCAGTTTTTGTACCAGTGGTGAAAACAGATAAAGGATATTTGCATAATATTTCCCGCACTCTTCCATTACCTCTGACATGGGAACTTGGTCGTCAAACCGTTCGCTGGTGGCATAGTGTTGGCCGAAAGCGTCACTGGAGAATAGAATACCGTCCTCCTTTAAATAGGTGAACATGGAATCAGGCCAGTGCAGCATACGGGTTTCAAGAAACTGCAGGGTTCTTTGGCCGAGGCTGATTTCGGACCCCGATTTAACGATTTCAAAAGGCCAGTCGTCCTGGTGAAAATGATCGAGCATTGCCTTGTGACCCATGGGGGAGCAGAAGACTTTCTCTGGCTTTATAAGCTCAATAATCTCCGGCAGGGAACCTGAATGATCCATTTCGACATGGTTGACGATCAGGTAATCGATTTTTGCCGGATCGATGATTGCCTTGATGTGGCGTACAAGATCACCCATATGGGAACGTTTAACCGTGTCCACCAGGGTGACTTTTTCGTCCACGATAAGAAAGGCATTGTACGTTGTACCTCTATAGGTGGAGTAGCCGTGAAAATCGCGGACGTCCCAATCCACTGCCCCTACCCAGTACACTCCTTTTGCCAACTCTGTATTACTCATAATTACTCCGTTAAATCGTATGTTTTTTACCGTTTCCTGAAAAAATCTATAGTGTCGTGATTAAATACAACCGGAAACAGTTTAAATATTGGCTAGTGGGATGAAAAAAATATGTCCAACACATCTTAATGGAGAGGTGGATCGATTACAAGCAGATATAGCCGGGTTGCTGAATGGAACGAGGCAAATATGCTGCTCGCTTGTTTCGTTTTCAAATTCATCTCCTAATTTGGCCGGACCTTCCTCCTTTTCTTTCATTGAGGTGAGATTATACGGGAATATTTTTTAGTAATAATTATTATTAAAGTCAAGTTTCATTGGCTACTGAATTCATTTATCAGCATTCCTGTTAAAATCTACTCCTGGTAATTATGAAACGAATTCTCTATATAGATATTGGGCGATGCTCAGAATGTCTTGGCTGCGTGGAAACCGCTCCTTCAGTATTTCGTTATAATGAACAGACTGGCTGTATGGAAGTTATTGACAATATTTATTATCCTGAGGACCTTGTGCGTGAAGCTATAAAAAATTGCCCCAAAGATTGTATTCGATGGGATGAAAATGACGATTAAAAGACTCATACAGATAAGCCCGTACTGCAAAGACGGAGTAATAATTACTCGTGGCTGCTTTGCAGTTTGGTTACAGCGGACAAAACACAGAAGTGTATGGGAGATACTTTTATGACGCAGGGACATATAAAAAAAGCGCTGATTGTGCTGGCGGCGTTATTGGTTGTTGGTGTTTTCTTCTACTTTGATCTCGACCGGTTTCTCACCCTGGAATATATCAAGGAATCACAGGCGCGTTTTCAGCAATTGTATACGGAACATCGTTTGAGTGTGATAGCCGCATACATGTTTATTTATATCCTGGTAACGGCACTTTCCCTGCCAGGCGCTGTGGTTATGACTCTGGCCGGAGGTGGGCTTTTGGGTCTTGGAGTGGGGACTCTGGTTATCTCCTTTGCCTCGACAATCGGGGCGACGCTGGCCTGCCTTGTGGCCCGCACGTTACTCAGGGATTGGGTGCAGGGGAAATTTGGGGACAAACTCGCCACCATTAATGACGGTATCGCCCGGGAAGGTGGTTTTTATCTCTTCACCCTGCGGTTGATCCCTATCTTCCCTTTTTTCATGATAAATCTGGTGATGGGATTAACATCTATCCGCTTGACGACCTTCTTCTGGGTGTCGCAGCTTGGCATGTTGCCCGGAACTATCGTTTATGTAAACGCCGGAAAGGAGTTGGCGAAGATCGATTCTCCAGCCGGGATTCTGTCCCCTGAGTTATTGTTTTCTTTTGTCCTTCTCGGCCTTCTCCCCTTAACCATGAAAAAGTTGCTGCCACTGTTAAAGAAACGTTTCGTAGAGGGGACCTCCAGATAACAGGATGAGCTGTAAATCGGTTTCGTATTGAAGGAGTTGCACAGATGAAGAAGGCAGTGCGATGGATTGTTGGGGTAAGTGTTCTGTTGTTTTGCACATACGGTCATGCGGCGGTAAGGGGAATACACGATAATTGGGACTCCCTGCTCCAGGTCCACGTGAAGAACGGTCTGGTCGATTATAATGGTTTCAAGCGGCAGGAAAAACTGCTTGATGAATATTTACATCAATTGGCCGAGGTGCCGACTGAACAACTCTCCGGGAATGAGAAATTGGCGTTTTATATCAATGCGTACAACGCCTATACCATTAAATTGATTTTACAGAACTTCAGAAAAGGTTCACCTCCCCGTTCGATCAAGGATATAGGAGGCTTTTTTTCGTCGCCCTGGTCAATCCGTTTTGCGGTCGTGGGAGGAGACACACTGACACTCGATAACATTGAGCACGATATTATCCGCAAGGAGTTTGATGAACCACGGGTACATTTTGCAGTGAATTGTGCCTCCCTGAGTTGTCCGCCGCTTCTCAATAGAGCATACAGGGGTGAGTTGCTTGATGACCAGTTACAGGAGAATACCAGACGGTTTCTGAACGACCCGCATTTTACCAGATTAGAGGGAACAACCCTCTTTGTCTCCAAAATATTCAAATGGTTTGGGGAAGATTTTAAGGACGATATTCCAGGTTTTGTGCGTACTCATGCCGGTGAAGAATTACAGCACGGTCTCCAGGCCGGAGGGGATAGACTTATAATAAAGTATCTCGATTATGACTGGTCTTTGAATTCTCAGTGATTTTGTTTGTAACTTTCGTAACTGTCTCAGTTTTATTCTCTTTGTCTTCCCTTGTCTAGAATGTCGTGAAATGTGCTTCTTCCATGCGAATAACCTTTGTAAAGTGAATCGTTCCAAGTTAGAGATAAACCTTCATAAATTATGGTTAATTGTGAGAGCAGTGCGTAGATTTACCTACGCTCTGTCCGTGCAATTGCCTATGTTATTTTGCGCATAGACATGGTAGTTTCCTATGTAGTATCAATAGGCTGGAAGGGCGCTGGATCTTCAAGTGGTGTTTGAGCCCATTCTTCATAGTGTATTATATTATAAATTAACAGCTTATGTTGTCTGGAGTCTGGTTCTTCGCTGATGAAGTTTTTGAAAACCCGCATAGCCGATAAGCTGGTTGCCGCAACGATACTCTTCGGCCTGATGGTTACGCTGCTGGTATCGGGAATACAGGTGTATCTTGACTACCGCGGCCATATACAGAAGCTTGAAGCCCGTCTTAACCAGCAACTCGACTCATCTATAGATGATGTAGCCCAGGTGCTTGACTCCGGTTCAGGGGAAAAAGTTACACCACTCCTTGATGATATTCTTACCAATCCCGATATCGATTATGGTCGGGTTACCGTTGAGTCTGGACAGAATTGGTTGAGTGGCAGGGAGAGTGAAGGCGATTATCTTCATATTTCACGCAAACATTTTTCCACCGGTTATTCTCCCGGCAATAGAGGTGTGTTTGAGCTCGGCGTCGACAGCAGCCCTGTCAGGGGTGAAGTACTGAGTAGTTTTTACCTGACTCTCCTCCAGAATGGATTAAAGGTTTTTCTAATTACCGGCTTCATGTTTTACCTGACCCAGAAACTGGTAACCAAGCATCTTGTCTCCATCGCAAATCAGGTAAGGGAAAACGATATCGCCAGAGGACATGCGCCTGTCCGGCTGAAACGGAGTTCCTTTCATGACGAAGATGAGCTCGACCAGCTGGTGGCTGGCATTAACACCATGCAGGAAAGGGGGTGGCAGGCGTATAACGATCTGGGCAAAAGTGAGCAGAGACTGCTGCTCTTTTTTGAGGCAACTGAGGAGGGGATATTAGGAGTTGAGCGGGATGGGACCTGCAGCTTTGCCAATGATGCCTGTCTCAGGATTTTAGGCCTGGATGGTTACGAAGCCGTGCTGGGAGCAGAGTTAACGAGCCTTTTTTCTTATACCAGCTTTGATCAGGAATACTCTGAGAGTAAGGCCCTGATTCAGGAGGCCTATGAAAAGATATGCGCCGTTGAGAGTGCGGACGGTGTTCTGAAACGTCCAGATGGAACCACCGGGTACATTTCCCTGCGTGCGTATCCGGTATTTAACGACGGCGAGTGTTCAGGTGCGATTGCCTTTTTCCGTGATATCAGTAAGGAACGGCAACTTAATCAGGAGCGCGCGCTGCTCAGTGAAGCAGTGCAACAGGCACCTGTAATGGTTGTTATTACCAGTCAGGAGAACGTTATAGAATATGTAAATCCCGGCGTTGTCCATTCAACCGGGTTTTCCTCATCGGAGCTGATCGGCCGCGATCTTGGGCATTTAATCGATTATACAAATCCCGAGGAGAAGAAACTGATTGACGATCGGTTGCTGTCCGCAAAACCGTGGCAGGGGGTTCTTAAACAACACACTCGTTATGGGACGACTCTGATGGTCTCTGCTGTCCTGTCCCCAATTTTCAACAGTCTGGGGGGGGGGAACAACAGAGTTTGTGTATTCAGGGATATGACCTATGAGATCCAGCTTCAGAAACAGCTGATCAATTCAAAGAAGATGGAGGCTGTCGATCGGTTGTCCTCCTCCATCGCCCACGAACTCGGTAACCCTCTTTTTGGTATTCGCTCCGTTATCAAGGACCTGAAAGACCGTCAAAATGTCTCGGATAAGGATAGGGAGCTGCTGGACATGGCCTACCAGGAATGCAATCGTATGAACCAGCTGGTGCGTGAATTGCGTACCCTGGACCAGGATGGAGAGTCCATAGTCCAGGATCATGATATCAATGAGATCCTTGAACAGGTGCTGGTGATTACCCGGTATAATATGGAGCAGAACGGGGTCAAAGCGGTTCTCGATTTAGAGGAAGATTTACCCCGCCTGCTTGTCGATCGGAAACAGCTTGTGCTGGCCTTTATCAACCTTATCAACAACAGTATTGAATCGATGACACCCGGCGGTGGCACTATCCGTATCCGGGCAGACAGAGGGGACGATACCATTGATGTCTGTATCGGTGATTCGGGTGGGGGGATCGAGCAGGAGCACCGCGAGTTGATTTTTGAACCTTTTTTTTCCACGAAACCGCAGGTCGAGGGCACCGGGTTGGGCCTTACTGTCGCTTATTCCATTATCCGGGGGCTGGGAGGTGATATCTCATTTACCAGTGAGCTTGGCTCCGGGACCATTTTCTGTGTTCACCTGCCTAAAAATACCTGATAGATTCCTTTTTCTTTGTTAGCTGATTGCACTTTTCGATAATGGTTTTACGGTAATCCGTATGTGGCGGAATCCTCTCCTTTCTGGTATCCTCACGCGCTGGTAACGTTGAATTCAGCACGGTTAGCCCAATTATCTCATCAGTTCAGGCGGTGTCGCATGGGCTGACTTTGGATGAACATCAATTGTGATTTGGTAAGAAAATAATGCCAGGTAATACATGGAGTACAACCAAATTGCTAAAATGATGATGAGAAATTCTGGATAGGCCGGACACTCAACTCTG
This sequence comes from Desulfopila sp. IMCC35008, assembly GCF_010646885.2. Classification (GTDB taxonomy): domain Bacteria; phylum Desulfobacterota; class Desulfobulbia; order Desulfobulbales; family Desulfocapsaceae; genus Desulfopila. Next base: position 1,091,454 of record NZ_CP050700.1, read on the forward strand.
GAGAGGGATACGTGACCTGGTGACTGTGCCGGCCTCCGGTTGAAAAGTCCTGTCCATTGTCGACCTTTTGACAATATTTTTGTGTGTATAACAACTGCAAATGGAAACACCTTTTAAACTTGTCACTGCATTTGAGCCTTCCGGTGATCAACCCAGGGCCATATCTCTTTTGGAAAAAGGGGTTAAAGAAGGGTTGAAAAGCCAGGTCCTGCTTGGTGTCACAGGTTCGGGAAAAACCTTTACCATGGCGAGTGTGGTTGAGCGGGTGCAGCGGCCAACCCTTGTGATTGCCCCGAATAAGACACTGGCGGCACAATTGTTCACCGAGTTTAAGGAGCTGTTTCCTGAGAATGCGGTGGAATATTTTGTTTCCTATTATGATTATTATCAACCGGAAGCGTATATCCCCCAGTCGGATACCTATATCGAGAAGGATTCGTCTATAAACGATGCCATCGATAAACTTCGCCACTCAGCAACCCGATCTCTTTTGACCAGGCGGGATGTCTTGATTGTTGCATCCGTTTCCTGCATTTACGGACTCGGTTCTCCGGAAGAATACAGAAATATGCATCTTTTTCTGAAGCGGGATGAAGAGTATCCCATGGAGGATGTGCAACGGCGGTTGGTTTACATGTTGTATGAGCGTAACGATATCTCGTTTCACCGTGGTACTTTCAGGGTGAGGGGGGATGTCATCGATATTTTCCCGGTACATGAAGAGGAGCGGGCCGTCCGGCTCGAGTTCTTTGGCAACACCCTAGAGTCGATCACAATTATCGACTCGCTGCGAGGTGTTGTGTTGGAAAAATTGACTGAATATACGGTGTTTCCGGGAAGTCACTTTGTAACCTCGAAAGACCGGCTGCAGATCGCCAACCGCACCATAAAGGAAGAGCTGCAGGAGCGGTTGAATGTCCTGCATGAAGAAAATCGCCTGGTTGAGGCGCAGCGGCTGGAGCAGCGCACCATGTTCGACCTGGAGATGATCCAGGAACTTGGGTATTGTAACGGGATCGAGAATTACAGCCGACACCTTACCGGAAAACCTGTTGGGTCCCCACCTCCCACGCTGCTTGATTACTTTCCTGAAGATTTTCTACTCTTTATCGACGAGAGCCATATAGGCATCGGGCAGCTCAATGGCATGTATAATGGTGACAGGTCAAGAAAGACCACACTGGTAAATTTTGGTTTTCGGCTCCCTTCGGCACTTGATAACCGGCCGCTGCAGTTTGATGAATTCAAAAAACGAATTCACCAGGTGATTTATGTTTCTGCAACCCCCGGTCCATATGAGCTGGAGCAGGCGGATGGGAGAATTGTTGAACAGGTGATCCGGCCCACCGGTTTGCTTGATCCACGTATTGAGGTGCGTCCAGCCTCAAGCCAGGTTGACGACCTGCTTGAAGAGATTCGTATTAGAAGCGAACGTGATGAGGCGGTGTTGGTGACAACGCTTACTAAGAGAATGGCTGAAGATCTGACTGATTATTATGAAAAACTCGGTGTTCGCGTTCGGTATCTCCATTCCGATATCAAGACCCTTGACCGGATTGAATTGATCCGGGATCTCAGGAACGGTGAATACAATGTCCTGGTTGGTATAAATCTGCTCAGGGAAGGGTTGGATATCCCGGAGGTTTCACTGGTGGCCATCCTCGACGCAGATAAGGAAGGTTTTCTGCGATCCGAGCGATCTCTTGTCCAGACCTGCGGACGGGCAGCCAGGAATGTGAACGGAATGGTTATAATGTATGGTGACGATGTAACCGGCTCCATGCGGTATACGATAGAGGAAACGGAACGTCGGCGACTTCTGCAGCGGGAGTATAACGAAGCCAACGGAATCGTTCCGCAGACGATTTTCTCCAAGGTTAAAGACACCATGCAGCAGCACCTCAAGGATTCCGGCTATAATAATGTATCGGATGGACAGGTGGCTGCCTTGGAGACCGCAGAAGATTTGTCGGTATACGGCTCTGTTGTGGAGCTTGAAAAAGAGATTAAGAAATTGGAACAGCAGATGCAGGAAGCGGCTCGGGAGTTGGCCTTTGAACAGGCGGCCGAATTGCGGGACAGAATAAAGATGTTACGAAAGCTGGAAATAGAACTGGGATGAAAGACGGTTTTCTGGAGAAAGTGGCTCTACGGGTTCTGCCGCCGCTGATAGGCATTGTGGCACGACTAATGTTTTTTACCTGCAGGGTAAACGTGCGCGGAGAAGAGTACTGTTGTAAGACTCTTGATGCCGGCAAACCGGTGGTGGTGTCGTTCTGGCACTATGCCTTTATCGGGGCCTTTGCAAGACTATGTCGGTATAAAGGGGTCGTGATGGTTAGCTCCAGCCGGGATGGGGAGTATATTGCCAGGCTGGCTCACACCTTTGGTTATTCAACCGTTCGGGGTTCCCGAAATAAAAAAGGTGTTCAGGCTTTAAAAGAGATGATTCGGGCTGTTCGCAAGGGAGAATCTGCCGGTATAGTTGCCGACGGTTCCCAGGGACCTCCCAGGATTGCCCAGCCGGGTGCACTGATGGTGGCTTCGATGGCAGGTGTGCCGATCTTGCCGGTCGCCTGGTCCGCTTCGCGCTATTGGGCAATAAGGTCCTGGGACAGGACCGTTTTCCCAAAACCCTTTTCGAAGGTGGAGATCGCTTTTGGTGAGCCGTTTCCGATACCGTCCCGTCTGAAGAATGATGAATTTGAACCATACAGGATTGAGCTGGAAACACGGCTCAATGAACTCTATGAAGAGGTATGGCAGGCCCAGGGCAAAACAGAACACTGAGTTAAAATGATGTCTCAGATAGACAAGCAGATAATGGGGAGCAAGGTGGCATTGAACGGTGCAAGAGGCTTAGTAGTGGCAGGTCTGGCCGGAGGTTCAGGTAAAAGTGTGGTTTCTGTCGGCCTGACAGCGGTGTTTGCTTCAGCCGGTAAAGAGGTTGTGCCTTTTAAGAAAGGGCCCGACTATATAGATGCGGGCTGGCTGCAGCTGGCAGCCGGGCGAAAATGTTACAACCTGGATCCATACCTAGTGGATGAAGAGATTCTGCAAAACTCCTTTATCCGCAACTCTGCTGAGGCTGAGATTGCGTTATTGGAGGGAAACAGGGGGTTGTACGACGGGGTTACCGCTGATGGAGGTTACTCGACTGCCGACCTCGCGATCCTGCTTGATCTACCGGTACTGCTAGTGGTGAACTGTACCAAAACCACGAGGACGGTTGCGGCGATGGTGTTGGGTTGCATGAAGCTGGACGAACGTATTAAGATAAAAGGTGTTGTGCTCAACCATGTAGCTACAAATCGGCAGCGAAGGCTGGTTAGTGAGGCGGTGGAAAAGTACACAGGTGTTCCTGTTTTAGGTGTAATTCCCCGTATGGAAAGGGATATTTTTCCCATGCGTCATCTTGGCATGATCCCTTACCAGGAATACAATAACAGTGGTGGGGCACTTGATTTTTTAAAAGAGACGGTGAGTGAAAACGTCGATATCGACCGGATAGAATCAATCATGAAACCGATTGGTACCACGTTTAATAGTTCTCTGTCTGTGCGATCTGAATTTACAGGTGAAAAAGTCAAAATAGGCATTATGCAGGACGCAGCCTTTCAGTTTTATTACTCGGAAAATCTTGAGGCCCTGGAGCGTGAAGGTGCGGAAATCATCCCTCTCAATGCCCTTGCCGATAAGGAGTTACCACCACTTGACGGGTTGTATATCGGCGGTGGCTTCCCAGAGACGAGTGCCAGGGAGCTGGCGGCAAATGAGAGTTTCAGGGCATCAGTGAAGCAGGCGGCAGAGGACGGTCTGCCAATCTATGCGGAATGTGGCGGGCTCATATATCTTGGTGAGTCTTTGGAGCAGGAGGGTGTCGTTTATCCGTTGGCAGGCGTGTTTCCTGCACGTTTTGGTATGTCTCCAAAACCGCAGGCCCACGGTTATTCTGTTTTTACCGTTGAAGAGGAAAACCCGTTTTACCCTGTTGGCACCGAGGTGAAGGGGCATGAATTCCGCTACTCTACAGTTCTCAAGTGGTCATGGTCAACTGATACCCGACTAACCCTCAGGGTGGAGCGGGGAAAAGGTTTTTTTGATAAAAGGGATGGGTTGTGTAGGAAGAATGTTCTGGCCCTTTACACACATGTACACGCGGATGGGACTCCAACATGGGCGAAGGGGCTTGTGGACAAGTGCAGGGCCTGTCGTCTGGGGAGCGCCAATAGGGGAAGCTGAAGAGTTATCCTCCTTCCCCTCAGGTGTTAATGGGTAGGGGTTGTACCCAGCACCTTGGCGTTGATCATCTCCATGGTTTCTACGGGCGGTGGTGGATCTACAAAGTGAATAAATGATTCGGTTACCCGCATGAAAGCGCCGTTGTCTTCCTGGCACTTGTCACAGACGCTCTTGGCGTTATCCCTGTAAACTATCACTTTTGAGGCGGGTTCCCCCGTTTTATCGACCGCTGCCATTTTACGGCAGCCGCAATCCAGTCTGACCACGGCCACTCCAATGCCGTCAGGGCTTCCTTCTAGAATGCCCTCGATCATTGCCATTTCACTTTTTTCGGCGATAAGTTCTTGCTTTACTTGTTTTTTACTCTTCTTTTTCTTTGCCATCTCTTTCTGTAATAGTGTGTTTTATGATCAGCCCGAATTAGTAATCGACGCTACAATACTGAATGTCATGTCATGAGCTTGTTAAAAAACCAATAGACATATTGTTCATGAGAAATTCGGGTGAGGATTCTCATTGTCTTATCAAGAATGACAACATAATGATAAACGGCCAGGTCGGTCAACTCATATATTCCGTAACTGCATCGAGGTTATTGGAATTGGTATAAAAAATAAAAAAATTTCTTGGCAGATGCTTATTCTATCAATAAATGGGTGAACCTGCGTCAATAAGGCACTTTGATTCAAGATGTGTAACTCTATATTTTTACAATTATAGTTAGGGAATATGCATCTTTTCAAGAATACTCTTATGGGGTAAGGTCTTGGAAATACGTGGATTATCAAGGAGAGCTCCAAGGCGTGATTTTTCTTGACAAAAATCTGGGCGTACATTAAGTGGAATACTACACGAAGTAACTGGTTCGTGACTGTATTTTGAGTACGCGGATAACGTATGAAGAATACAGCTCTAATTTTTCCTATTGATGGAGGTGTATTATGTTTGAAGTATTAGTTGATAAAGATAAATGTACTGGCGATGAAGAATGTGTATCCGCATGTCCTGCACAGGTATTCGAGATGGTAGATGGTAAAGCAGAGGCTGTAGAAGCTGACGAATGCCTCGGCTGTGAGACCTGCGTAGAAGTTTGTCCTGAGGGCGCTCTTACTGTTAACGAAATGTAAGATACGCACTGCTCAGTTTTGCTATACAAGCCCATTCTCCTTAGGGAGGATGGGCTTGTCTTATTTGAATGATTGCCGATTTTTTGTACTGTAGCCTTAGCCAAAGATATATGTGCAGGCAACAGATTTTACTTGTTGGGAACAGATCCGGCATCCTTTTCGTTTTTCGGATATATCTGATGACCATCGGACAGTAAGGCACTAAATGTTGCAGAACCTTTCTCGATTTAAGCCTGGAGGGCACAGGAAAACCCATCTTCTGCTCGCTGCTTCTCTATGGACCGGAATCGGCTGTCTTTTGACGGCACGAGGTCTGCACTGGCTGGCTAAGAGTGATAGTTTTGCAGTACTGGTCCCTGCAGTGCTTGCCGGTGTGTTGAAGTCAAGGTATATCCTGGATAAAACAGCTGCAAAGAGTATAGATCGTATCCTTCATCTTAAGGATGGTACCTGCCTGGGTGCGGTGTATTCTACAAAAACCTGGGGACTGGTTCTCCTTATGATGGGAATGGGTATAATCCTCAGGATGTCGTCCTGTCCTCTTCCTGTTCTCGGATTCCTTTATGTTATGATTGGTTGTGCACTCATTCGTTCAAGCCGTCTCGGCTGGCATGCAAGAAATACGTGATTGACAACGGTTTTTTATGAAAGATTTATCAGATCTACAGTCGTACAACAGGGTTTTGGTTGATATTACAGCTCTTGCCTATAATTATCGACTCTTGTCGTCTCTTATGCCGGAAGGCATAGAACTCCTGGCCATGGTCAAGGGGGATGGGTATGGACATGGCATGATAGAGTCTGCCAAAGCTTTTGCAAAGGCCGGGTGTGTAACCTTCGGTGTAGCTGAGCTTCGTGAAGGGGTTTTGCTGCGAGAGGCTGGTATTGAAGGGGCCATCTTTGTAATGGTCGGTTTCATACCGGATCAGGTCTCCCACTATTTTACTTCCTGCTTGACCCCTGTCGTGTTTTCCAGCGAAGCTATAGAACTGTTGGCACAGACTGCGCTAGAGCGGGATACGACTATTGATATTCACCTGAAGGTCGATTGCGGCATGAGCCGACTTGGTGTTCAACCAAGTGAAGTTGGCCGGTTTGCCCGTTTGATCGAATCTCTTCCTGGAGTTCATCTGGCTGGCGTGGTCAGCCATTTCCCTGAATCAGATAATGTTAAATCTGAGAGTACAAATAAGGCATACAGAACATTTGAAACCGCTTGCCAAGCTATCGGAGGGCAGGTGCATGTGTTAAATCACATTGCGAATTCCGGAGCAGTGCTTAACTTCCCCGAGACAATTTGTGACATGGGTCGGGCCGGAATCGCTTTATACGGGTATCCTCCGTCGACTGATCCTGAGGATGCGGTTGTCGGCAATAAACGTTTACGGCCGGTTATGAGCTTTACCACACGTGTAGTGATGGTAAAGACGGTGGCGGCGGGAACAGGAATAAGTTATGGTCATACCTTTGTGACTGAAAGGGAAACAAAACTTGCCGTATTGCCGGTTGGTTATGAAGACGGGTATCCCCGATGCCTCTCCAACCGTGGCGAGGTGCTGATCAAGGGAAAGCGGGCGTCGATTCTTGGCCGGGTATGTATGAACCTGTGTATGGTCGATATCACCGAGATAGACGGTGTCGAAGTGGGGGATGAGGCGGTCCTTCTCGGCAGTCAGGGGCAGGAAACCATTACCGCAGATGATATTGCCGGCTGGGCCGGTACCATCAGTTACGAGCTTCTCTGCATGCTCGGGAACAATAATCAAAGAGTTTATACAGAGTAAGATTGATGATTCGAGCAAAGGTAAAAGAGCTTCTGGACAGTTGCTTCCAGAAAGGGATAGAAGAGGGGAAGTGGTCCGATAGCGGAGCAGGAAAGTTTACTGTTGAACTCCCCAAGCATAAGGGACAGGGCGACTTTGCCACAAATTTCGGCCTGGTGTTGGCCGGGATAGAAAAACGCAACCCCCGTGAGATTGCCCAGATTATTGGGGATATGCTCTGCGCACATGACGATCTTATAGAAAAGGTGGAGATTGCAGGGCCAGGTTTTGTGAATATCTTCATCCAAAAAGCCGTCTGGCGCAGTGTGATTGAAACTGTTCTTGAGGCTGGTGACGGTTTTGGCAAAGGAGATGTCGGTCAGGGACGTAAGGTGATTGTCGAATTTGTCAGTGCTAACCCAACCGGGCCTCTCTCCATCGGGCATGGTCGCCAGGCAATCCTCGGTGATTCTATTGCACGTTTGCTTGAAGCGACCGGGCATGATGTATTCCGGGAGTATTACTATAATGACGCGGGACGCCAGATGCGCGTTCTGGGTGAATCTACCAGGGCACGCTACCTGGAGCAACTAGGTCTTCCTTTTGAATTCCCTGAAGACGGTTATCAGGGTGACTATATCTCGGAGATCGGTCAGTTACTTGTCGATGAACATGGTGATTCTCTAAAAGATCATGAAGATGTTACCCCTTTTAAGGAACGGGCGGAAAAATACATTTTCAAAGATATTTCCGAAACCCTTGAACGCATGGGTATTGTTTTTGACAATTACTACAACGAGCGTTCCCTTTATGAGGACGGGCACATTGACGATGTGGTGAACGAGCTTCGTCAGAAAGGTCTGGTGTATGAGAAGGATGATGCTACCTGGTTTAAAACCACTGAATTCGGGCAGGAGCAGGACCGGGTAATAATCAAGAATACCGGGGAGCCGACGTACAGGCTACCGGATATGGCGTATCATCGGGAAAAATTCAAGCGTAATTTTGATTGGATGGTCGATATCTTCGGTTCTGACCATATCGCAACAGTACCGGATGTGATGGCAGGAGTGAGGGCCCTCGGATACGATGATTCAAAGATTACGGTGGTGTTACACCAGTTCGTTACCCTGATGAGGGACGGAAAACAGGTGAAGATGTCCACCAGGAAGGCGACCTTTATAACTGTGGATGAGTTGCTCGACGAAGTTGGGGTTGATGTAGTTCGGTTCTTTTTCATGATGAGAAAGGCGGATAGTCAGCTCGAATTTGACCTGGATCTGGCTACCAAGGAGAGTCAGGAAAACCCTGTTTATTACGTACAATATGGTCATGCCAGGATGTGTTCAATCATCGAGCAGGCTGCGGCTAAGGGTATTCAGAATCTACCGTTTGAGCAAATAGATCAGGAATTACTCGTGGAGCCGGAGGAGATGGAGTTACTGAAGACCATGTCACAGTTCCCTGGCCAGATTGAAAATGCCGCCTTGGACCTGGCACCACATAAGGTTATTTTTTACCTGATGGAACTGGCGGGGCAGTTTCACAGCTATTATAACAAACACAAGGTTATTACGGACGATATGGCTCTCAGCCAGGCTCGGCTCTGTCTCATCACTGGGCTGCTCAGGGTTTTCCGGAATGGATTGACCGTGGCCGGTCTTTCGGCACCGGAAAAAATGTAGGCGGAGCATTCCATGGCCACACGGCGAAAGCCACCGGTAAAGAAGATTAAGTTCGAGCTCACCCGAAGTGGAGTCCTCGGTGTGGGAGTGGTTTGCTTCTGTATTTTTTTATGGATGTTTCTGTTAGGTGTCTGGGCAGGGCAGACAATGCTGCTTCCCCCGATACAAGACAGGGGCATTGAAAAGCAGGCATCCGCGAGTGGTTCAGCTAAAAACGTTCCCCATATCGAGGCCGAAGCACACAAGAAGATTTTTAAAAAATAGTGATTGGTCTGAAGAAAGGTTTCAACCTGTTGCTGTTTTCTGGGTTGTACGAAACGAAGATATCCCACTAATACTGTAACCATTACACGTGACCACATATCATGATCGGAAAAGTTCTTACCAAGGTGTTCGGAAGTAAAAACGACCGGGTTCTCAAACAGATAAATCCCATTGTCCAGCGGATCAATGAACTGGAAAATTCTATTCAGCCCCTCTCGGACGAGGAACTGGCAGCCAAGACGGTGGAGTTCAGAGAGCGGTATGAGAAAGGTGAAACACTCGATGAGCTGCTTCCCGAGGCTTTTGCAGTCGTCCGTGAGGGGGCGAAGCGGGTATTGGGTGAGCGTCACTATGATGTTCAGCTGGTCGGTGGTGTGATACTGCATCAGGGTAAAATCGCTGAGATGAAAACTGGCGAGGGAAAGACCCTTACCTCGACCCTGGCCGTTTACCTCAATGCGATAACAGGTAAGGGCGTCCATGTTGTAACGGTCAACGATTACCTGGCAAAACGTGATGCTGAGTGGATGGGTCAGGTTTACGAGTTTCTCGGGATGACAGTAGGCAAAATCGTTCATGGTATGGACGATAAAGAACGTCAAGAGGCCTATGGCGCAGACGTAACGTATGCGACCAATAATGAACTCGGTTTTGACTATCTGCGAGACAACATGAAATTTGAGCTGGAAGATTTCTGCCAGCGTGGATTTAATTTTGCCATCGTCGATGAGGTGGATTCCATTCTTATAGATGAAGCGAGAACACCGCTCATCATCTCCGGACCCGCCGATATCTCTACAGAGCTGTACGGTAATGTCAATCGTATCATCCCGAGATTCAAGGAAGGTGAGCATTACGTAATTGATGAAAAGGCCAGGCAGGTCAGTCTTACCGATGAGGGTATCGCCCTCGGTGAAGAAATGCTTAAAGTGGAGAACCTCTACGACCCTTCCAATATCGAACATCTGCATCACCTCAATCAGGCGATGAAAGCGCACACCTTGTTCAAAAGGGATGTCGATTATATTGTCAACAACGGTCAGGTTGTGATCGTCGATGAGTTTACCGGTCGTACCATGGAGGGCCGCCGTTATTCGGATGGGCTGCACCAGGCTCTGGAGGCAAAGGAAGGCGTCAAGATTGAGCGAGAGAATCAGACCATGGCCTCGATCACTTTTCAGAACTACTTCCGGATGTATGACAAGCTGGCGGGTATGACTGGTACGGCCGATACGGAGGCTCCTGAATTTAAGAAAATTTACGATTTGGACGTGGTGGTGATGCCTACCAATATGCCCATGGTTCGTGATGATTATGCCGACGTTATCTACAAAAACGAGGCGGCAAAATATCGGGCTGTTGTTCGTGAAATTAAGGATATGTATGAAGCAGGGCGACCAGTTCTGGTTGGTACGATCTCAATTGATGTCTCCGAAAAGATTGCCGGTATGCTTAAAAAAGAGAAGATTGCTCATGAGGTTTTAAACGCTAAACACCATGAACGTGAGGCGGAAATTATTGCCAATGCCGGTCAAAGAGGCAAGGTGACAATTGCCACCAATATGGCCGGTAGAGGTACAGACATTAAATTAGGCGAGGGTGTTGTCGAGGCAGGCGGTCTGCATATTCTCGGTACCTCCCGACACGAATCTCGCCGTATTGATAACCAGCTTCGTGGCCGTGCAGGCCGCCAGGGAGACCCCGGATCTTCAAGATTCTTTCTCTCGCTTGAAGATGATCTGTTGCGGATCTTCGGTTCCGATCGGATTTCCGGTATTATGAACAAACTCGGTATGGAAGAAGATGAGCCGATTGAGCATTCCATGATCTCCAAGGCCATTGAAAATGCCCAGCGAAAGGTTGAGGGGCATAACTTCGATATCAGAAAGCACTTGCTTGAGTATGATGACGTCATGAACAAGCAACGTGAAGTGATTTACCAGCAACGTCGTGAGATACTCGAAAACGATGATGTGGCCGGTGTGGTACAGGATATGATAGGTGATACGGTCGCAACTATTGTTTCCGAATATTATCAGGATCGTGTTGATTCTGAGGAATGGGACTGGGACGGGTACCGTGAGCGGCTCATAGAGGCTTTCAATATTGACCGTACCGTCGAAGAGGACAAGAGGGCTGATCTGAACGAAGAGGATCTGCATGCCATGACAACCGAGTTTGCCCGACAGGCCTATGCGGATCAGGAAAAACGAAATGGGTTGGAAAATCAACGTCAGATCGAAAAAATTCTTCTGCTGCAGATAGTTGATGCAAGCTGGAAAGATCATCTGCTCTCAATGGATCACCTGAAAGAAGGAATCGGACTCCGCGGCTATGGGCAGAAGAACCCGCTGAATGAGTATAAACGGGAAGGGTTCGAACTGTTCAATGGCTTGATGGAGGGGATTAAAAACCAGGTCGTTTCCAACCTGATGCGGGTGCGGATCATGCAGGAAGATGATGTGGAGAAGCTTGAGGAAGAGCGTCGCCGTAAAAAAGAACAGGAATTGGCCATGAACAAAGCTGCCTCCGGCAAAGAGCTTGAGGAGGACAAAACCGTCAAACGTGACGGGGATAAAATCGGTCGTAATGCTGCCTGTCCATGTGGCTCAGGAAAGAAATACAAAAGGTGCTGCGGTAAGACAAGCTGATTAGGGTCGTTACCAATCCCTGTTTGTCATAAGTTAAAAGGCGGTGAGGGTGTTGCTTCTTACCGCCTTTGTTGTTTCATTCCGACACCATACTTCTAGCCCCGCAATTTCTCCGGGTGCATCAGCATTTCTTCCATATGCCGAATTTCTTCAATGCCTGAGATAATAACCTCATTGTTTGGTTCGAGTTCATCGGCGGGTGCCTTATTGTCATATTCCATGGATGAAAGGATGAATTTCATGCAGTTAATGCGGGCCATCTTTTTATTGTCAGAGCGGATAATGGTCCAGGGGGCGATGGTCCGGTTGGTTTCTGTCAGCATCTGGAATTTGCGTATCGAATATTGATTCCAGTAGTCCTGGGCAAGATTGTCGACGGGAGAGAGTTTGTACTGTTTTAACGGATCGGTTTTTCGTGATTCAAACCGTTCTTTCTGGACATCTTTGGAAACGGAGAAATAAAATTTAAAAAGTCGGATGCCGTCCTTCGCCAGCATTTCTTCAAGCATCGGGACATCTTTTAAAAACCTCTTATTCTGCTCATCTGTACAGAATTCCATAACTGGCTCCACCATGGCCCGGTTATACCAGCTTCGATCGAATATTACAAATTCACCAGCTGACGGCAGGTGGTCGACATAGCGTTGAAAGTACCACTGGCTTGATTCAGTTTCGTTCGGTTTGGCAAGGGCGACTACCCGGGTATTTCGAGGATTGAGATGGGCGGTTATCCTTTTGATGGTGCCCCCCTTACCGGCCGCATCCCGTCCTTCAAAAATAGCGAGAACTCGCTCTCCGGTCTCCTTCATGGTGTTCTGCAGTTTCATCAGTTCAATCTGCAGCTTCTTTAATTCTATCTCATACTTAAGGTGGCTGTTTTTGATCCAGACAGCCGTCTTATTATTGCCTTCCTTCGTGTTTCGATTTTTTGCAGCCGTTCCTTCCAGTAAGCGCATCTCCTTGGCAGACTCGGAATTGTCTTTCTTCTGATTTTTTTTGGCCATACTATTCTCCTTGTCTGGTTATCTTTATGAGGCTATGCGTTCTTGGTCTATCTAAGTGGGGAACCAAATTTTTTCTTCTCCTGCATCATTTTTTTAAGCTCAATATTGCCAGGGATAACTACGTCCGGGTCCACGTCAAAGTTGAGAGTTCTTGATCGTCCGACATAGCGTATCGAGTTGAGGATGAGTTTCATCGTCTCACGACGGGCGAGATGTTTATTGTCTGAGCGGACGACCCACCATCTTGAATTCTCGGTGTGGGTCTTCTGTAAAAGGATTCTTTTTTTCTCGGTAAACTCGTCCCACAACTCCTGAGCCTGGAGATCCACCTCGCTCAGTTTCCATTGGCGTAATGGATCGTTTTTGCGTCGTTCGAACCTCCTGGCCTGCTCATCTTTGGAAACAGAAAAATAGAGTTTGAGCAGGATGGTTTTGCCAGCATCAAGGATAAAGTTTTCCTCGTAACTGTTTACTTTTTTTAAGAACCGCTTGTACTGTGCGTCCGAACAGAATCCCATGATCGGTTCCACCATGGCCCTATTGTACCAGCTACGGTCAAAGAGGACAATTTCACCTGCGTGGGGAAATTGTTCAATATATCTTTTAATATGCAGCTCAGTGCGCTGGATCTCGTTGGGTTTTCCCAGGGCGACAACACGATAACGCTTTTCGTTCATGTACCGGGTTACCCTTCGGATGGTCCCTCCTTTACCGGATGCATCGCGCCCGTCGAAAAGAATGATCATTTTCTTACCGGTTCGTTCCAGGTGGTGCTGCATTTTTATGAGTTCTGCCTGGTACGGTTTGAGCTCCTCGGCATAATAATACTTCAGCAGGGCTGCTTCGACGATCTCTTCCTTGTGGCTGTCGGTGAGAACGGAGGCGATGGCCTGGCTGATATCGGAAGGTGTCTGTTTTTTGAGTTTCGAGTCCCGGTTTCTCACCAGTTCTCTAATAACAGAGGTAGTGGTGCGATCATATTCGAAGGAATCGTTGGGCACTGTTTTTGACTTCTTGGCTACCATTAGTTACAACTCCGTTAAAAACGTGGACGTGATTATTAGGTATTCGTTAGGAATGTGTTGGGGATCTGTGTCTATTTACTTAATATGATAGGTGAAAATATAATCTATTGCAATCAATCAATTCAGCTTTCGGCCTGTTTTAAACATATCCTCATAGATCTGAGGTAGCTGGTGTTTCCGCAAACCTGAAATGACGGCATCGATATTGTAGGGAATTCTGAAATGGCGTACCTCAATTGAGTTGGCAGACACTTCCAGGACGGCACAGCTTGCCGCTGGATCGCCGTCAAACATCCTGCCGACGGAGCCGGGATTGATAAAATGTGTTTGTCCCACGCTTAGATGGTAGGGTGTATGGGAGTGTCCGGTGACGATCACCCTATACGGATACTCCCGGGCTAGATCTTCAAACCGATTCTGTTCGGTGGTGTCGAACAGGAATTCGTGGGGTCTGGCAGGGCTGCCGTGGAAGATCCCGATGGTTGATGAATGGTAGCTGCTCCCATCTATTTTCCAGGGAAGATCAAGTGAAGCCTTGATGGGCAGAGAGCCGATATATGAACTGTTTTTCATGCTGAGTTGATTTGCACAGACCCGGTACATAATCAGTTTTTCAGGTTTGGATGGTTTCTTAAAGGTTTTGCCACTGAGTAGTTTGATAACCTTCTTGTCGGTGTTGCCAAGTATGGAAATTGCCCTGTGCTGTTGCAGCCAGTTGAGTGTTTTGTTGGGAAACGGGCCATAGACTAGAGAGTCGCCGCAGTTGATGATGTGGTCGAAGGCGGAGGGCTCCAGACGTTGGGCAACCGCCTCCAGAGCCGGATAATTGCCGTGGATGTCTGAGATGAGCAGTATTTCCATGATTATAACAGAGGCCCTATCAGGAGTACCGCGTTCTCCTTGAATTTCTCGAAAACGGAACGCTGGGAGAATGTATCGATGTCAAGTCGACTTGAGGAGGCAATGTAGCGTAGCTGTATTGTTTGTATATCCCGGCATACATCCCGGTCGTATATAACAAGGGTTGTCTCGAAATTGAGCCAGAAACTTCGCATGTCGAGATTGACTGAGCCAAACATGGCGAAATCCCCATCGACAGTAATAGTTTTTGAGTGGAGGAATCCATCCTGGAAACGGTAGATTTTCACCCCTGCCTCACATAGTTTCTCAAACCGTGCCCTGGCACCATATTCCGCCAGCTTTGAGTCGTTTTTGGCCGGTATGATAATTGTTACCTCCACACCGCGGAAGGCTGCAGATTCAAGTGCGGCCAGCAACGCCTCGTCGGGGATAAAATAGGGTGTCGTAAGGATCAGCTGTTTACGGGCAGCATAGATGGTTGTCAACAACATGGAGTGGATTGCATCGGGTGCAAAACCGGGTCCTGAAGGAACGACTTGAACAGCAACGTCTCCTTCTAAGGGGGGACTGTGGATGTCAGCGATTCGGCGTACTGTATCGATGTCTTCGAGCAGGGAGCGCATCTCAAAACGGTCGCTGTTTGTTTCAAGGAACCAGTCGCTTATGAAGGTGCCTGCGAGAGTCTCGACCACAGGCCCACGGATGCGCACCATGACATCTACCCAGCTGCCGACTCCCGTACCTTTCTTAAAGAATCTCGGGTCCGCCATGTTCTGGCTACCCGTATAGGCTATTTTCCCGTCAATGATGACGACTTTGCGGTGATTACGGATATCTATCCTGGCCCGGAAAACCTTGATAAGACCAGCGGGCAGGGCGGTCTGGATGCGGATACCTGCCTCTTGCATCTTTTTGGCTGTCGGGCTCGCCAGAAAAGACCTGCTGCCAAGGTCGTCAAGAAGTAATCGGCAGGTGACTCCACGTTCGGCAGCACCCATCAGGGCATCAGTTACACGGTCCACCTGCCCGCCTTCTTCCCAGATATAAAACTGCAGGTGACAGGTGGATTGGGCCTGATCAATGTCGTTTATGATTGAGGTGATGATGGTATCCGATGTGTCAAGCAGTTCAAGTTGGTTACCGTCCATGGCCGGTAAGCCGGTCAGGCGACGGGCCAGGTTATGTAGTGGGCGGCATTCGATGTTATACCCCTGCCAGTTTACCGGGGCTCTTCCCTCCAGTGTTTCCAGCCAGTGCTGGTAGTGTGCAGAGGAATCCTTGATGCGTGCGGCTCGTCTGTCTGAAATCCTGTTCTCACCGAACAACAGGTATATGAATGCGCCGAATATAGGAAAAAGAAGGATGACGATAAGCCAGGCAAAAGATACCCCATAGGATCTGCGCCGCATGATGACCCGTGTTGAAAGGCCGATTCGGATCAGAAGGTCGGTAATCAGAAAAATCGTTGAAAATATCGAATAGCTCGAGCCGCTTGTTTCCACGATGCAATCACCTGGTGTACGAGGGAGCAAGGATGTATAAATAAACTATTAAATGAATTTTAAAGTAATATTGACTTATTGCAAGTGTTTGCTTTTAGACTAGCACAATCGGATCGTTAAATGCTAGACTGTATGTCATATGGCCAGTGTACTGTGTTGTTGGCGCTGGCACAGTGGGTATTAGGGAAGCAGGCTATCTGGTAAGTTAATTATACAGTTGCTACTTTTTATTTCGGATGCATTGATGCGATTATTATTGAATACAACAGGGTAAGGAAAGGAAAATATGGGAGTGAAAGGTTTTTTGACTTCTGCGATTGCAGCGGGTATCCGCTATGCGGATCGACTGGATCTGGGGCTCATCTATAGTGAGAAACCGGCCGTGACGGCAGGTGTTTTTACTACCAATCAGGTGAAAGCTGCTCCTGTAGTCCTCGACATAGAGAGGCTGAAACAGGGGCATGCCCAGGCGATCCTGGTCAACAGCGGTTGTGCCAATGCATGTACTGGCAAGGAAGGAACGGCCGCAGCAATGCGTACCAGTGAGCTACTGTCCGAAACACTCGGTATTCCGGATGAAATGATTCAACTCTCATCCACCGGGGTGATCGGTGAGCAACTGAACGTCAAGGCCTTTGAAGATAATATAAGGCAACTGGTCGAAAATCTTGGGCCGGATAACTTTGACGATGTGGCTCAGGCAATAATGACGACGGATACTGTACCGAAGGTCGTGTGCCGAACCATTGAGATTGGTGGCAAGAAGGTTGAGCTGATGGGCATGGCCAAGGGGGCAGGTATGATAATGCCTAACATGGCGACCATGCTTTCTTTTGTTATCACTGATGCCCAGATTGGTTTTCCGGAGTTGCACACCAGCCTGATCAACAGTGTGCAGCGTACCTTTAACAGGATCACTATCGATGGCGATACCAGTACCAATGATATGGTACTGGTAATGGCCAATGGCAATGCTGATAATCCGTGGATTGATGAAGAGGCGGAGGAAAACAGGCAGATCTTTGAGGATGCACTGGAGTCCATACTCAAGGAGTTGGCGCTCATGATAGTATCCGATGGTGAAGGTGCCACCAAATGTATTACAGTAAGGGTGTGCGGAGCGAAGGAAGAGGAAGATGCCGAGCAGATGGCCCGAACCATTGCCAACTCTGCCCTGGTGAAAACCGCATTTTTTGGTGAAGATGCAAACTGGGGGCGGATAATTGCCGCCATGGGTCGGTCAGGGGTCCGATTTAACCCGGAAACGGTTGATATGGCCTTTAATGATGTGGTCATCGTCAAAAACGGTGTTGCGGTGAGTAAGGATGCGGAGTCAAGGGCAGGCGAGGTATTGAAGAAGAAAAATTTTACTGTCAGTATCGATCTGAAGGAGGGGAGTGGTTGCGAGGAGATCTATACCAGTGATTTCTCCGTTGATTATGTCAAGATTAATGCGGATTACAGATCGTAGGAAGAAAACATGGCAGATACTCGAATTTTTCTGGTACCGGCGGATTTTGAGACGGAACCCCTGTTCGAGAAGATAGGTGCTCTTTACCTGCTAGAAGAAGTGGGTGCAGAGGAGGGCCGCTATTCCTGCCTTGATACGTATGACTGGCGCCTTTTTCAAAAGGGGCACTGCCTCTGCCGCAAACGGGCAACATACAGCCTGGAAGATGGTGTCGGGAGGGAGATCGCCAAAGGGAACGGATCGAGAAAGAACTACCCTTTCTGGTGGGATCTGGAGACGGGCGAATTGCAGAATATTCTCCAACCAGTCATGGAAGTACGGGCCTTGCAGGAGCAATTTGGAATGGACCGTGTCACAGAACAGTTTCAGTTGCTGAACAAGGATGAAAAGATCGTCCTGCGGCTGATCTTGGTACGCTCACGTATCTCCAGGCAGGGACATGATCAATCGTTTGATTTGCAGAATATACTGATGGTTGAACCTTTGAGGGGATACCCGAAACCAATGCGATCAATATGCGGTTTGCTTAATGATATTGGCTTGGTTGAATGGGATTCTGGCTCTACTTATGTTGAAGAAGCCCTGGCCCTGTATGGGGTCGATCCGCAAGTGACGAACTCAAAATTTGAGGTAAGCCTTGACAGCCAAGAGACTGTCGATGAGGTGGTGCGCGATATCTGTTTGCAATTGAGGGAGACGATGTTGCAGACATTACCCGGCATACATGAAGATATTGATTCCGAGTTTCTGCATGATCTCCGGGTTGCCATACGCAGAACCCGATCGCTTCTGTCACTGTTGAAAAAGTATCTTGATGTTGAGGGGTTACAGTTTTATCGGGATGAGCTGAAATGGTTGGGAAATATCACCGGGCCGACACGAGATCTCGATGTCTATCTGCTGGCAAAAGATGAATTCAGGAAGATGTTGCCGTTGCTGCTCCATCCAGGTCTTGATAATTTTTTTAATGACCTTGAAATACGCCGCAAAAAGAGTATCCGGGCATTGCGTCGAAACCTGGCCTCGGAACGGTTTGCAGTTTTTATGGAGAAGTGGAAGCAATTTTTAGAAGAGCTTCCGGAAAACAACCTAAACCCAGCAGGCAAAAAAACATGTCGCATGGTAGCACGCAAGATTATCCGCAAACGATTTACGAAGATATTGCGGGATGGTGGCCATATCAGCCCGGAGTCTCCGGACAAGAGTCTTCATGCCTTGCGGATAGAGGGAAAAAAATTCAGGTATTTATTGGAATTCTTCCGCTCACTTTTTGTAAGGGATGCGGTGGATAAATATCATAAACAGCTTAAACGGCTGCAGAATAATCTTGGCGATTTTAATGACCTTTCTGTCCAGGCTGAGATGTTAGCTACCCAGATGGAATTGCTCTCGGCCGATGACGATAAGGCGATTCAGGCAGGGGCCGCACTCGGAGGGCTTATTGTCCACCTGCGGGACAGACAGAAACAGGTCCGGGAAAAATTTGAAAAGACTTTTGAAAGGTTTGCTTCCCTTGAGAATATCGAGTTGCTTGAATCAATCTTTGCCGAACCTGATGAGGAAACGGCAAAGGGAGGGCCGAAATGAAAACTCTGGCCATCTACAGCAGTAAGGGCGGAGTAGGCAAGACAGCTACAGCGGTAAATCTTTCCTACACCGCTTCTACCAGGGGCAAAAAAGTATTGCTCTGCGATATGGACGCCCAAGGGGCCGCATCCTATTATTTCCGTATACGGCCCAGGAAAAAATTCAGCAGCAAAAAACTCCTTAATGGCAGGATTGGCGAGTTTATCCGTGCGACGGACTTTGATAACCTCGATTTGCTGCCAGCCCATTTCTCGTTTCGTAACCTTGACCTGGCTCTCGATAAGCTGGAAGGGGCGAGGCGGCGTCAGGCCTTACGGAGCCTGTTTTCCATTTTTGCCGAAGAGTATGATGTCCTGGTTCTCGATTGTCCGCCGAATATCACCCTGCTTTCTGAAAATATCATGGTTGCCGCCGATAGTGTGGTCTCCCCGGTTATTCCGACCACTCTCTCCCTGGTTGCTTTAGAGCAGTTATTGAAGATGTTCAAGAAGGTCGGAGCAGAAAAAGGGCGGCTTCATGCCTTTTTCTCCATGGTGGAACCGCGGAAGATCATGCATAGGGACGTGATTGATAAATACAGCAAGTACCCGATATTCAGGTCAACCCAGATCCCTTATCTGGCAGAGGTGGAGAAAATGGGTATTTATCGCCAGCCGGTAGGGGCGATGTCAAAATCTTCCCGTGCTGCTATGCAGTATAGCCGACTGTGGGCAGAGATCTGGAGCAGGAGCACGGTTACATGAAGAGATTGATCCTGATACGTCATGCTAAATCAAGCTGGACCAAGCCTCATTTGGCAGATATCGACAGACCTTTAAATAAAAGAGGGAAGAGGGATGCCCCATTTATGGCCGGCAGACTCCACCAGATGGGTATCGAGCCCGACCTGATATACACAAGCCCGGCCAAAAGGGCACGGAAGACAGCGAAACACATTGCCCAGGGTGTTGGTTACCCAGTGGAAAAAATTGTCAGAAAAGGTGATATATATACTTCTGATATCAATATTCTGATGGCTGTAATCCGCGGTGCACCCGCCAATGTTACAACCCTCTTTTTGGTGGGGCATAATTATGTTTTGACAGAACTCGCAGAATTTTTTACGGGTGAGGTTCTTATCAATGTACCGACTGCAGGTATCGTTGCCATGCATTTCAACTGTGATTCCTGGCAGATGGTGAATGGCGGCCTGGCAGATATGGATTTTTTTGATTATCCCAAAAAACACAGGCAGGGTGGAACAGCATGAGTGATTCTTCCCCGGGTGGGGAGGACGGACTGCCATTTGCGACGGTACTGCGGGCCCTGTTGTTTCTGGCCCTGATCTTTTTCCTCAACTTTACTTCCCGGGTTGTATTTTCACCTCTGTTGCCTGTTGTCAGTGGTGAGCTGGGGCTGGATTATCTCGATTCCGGTTCGTTTTTCTTCTTTATCTCAGCTGGTTATTTTGTATCGATTCTGCTGTCCGGTCATGTTTCGTCACGACTGGGCCACACCCCTACCGTTGCGCTTTCCTCTTGTTTGTCCGGTGTGATGTTGCTGGTGCTAGCATCATGTACTTCTTTCACCACCCTCAGGTTGGGTCTTGTGGGTATCGGCATGACGGCCGGTCTCTATTTTCCCTCTGGTCTGGCGACAATTGGCAGGATGGTTCCGAGTGGCTATCTGGCCAGAGGTATGGCAATACACGAATTGGCACCGAGTTTATCTTTTGTCCTTACCCCTCTTCTCTGTGGGGCGGCACTCCCCTTTATCAGCTGGCGTCAGGGGCTGGTTGTACTTGGCTGCATCTTGATGGTTGTGGGTGCTCTCTATTACCTGCGGGCCCAAAAGGATTGTGGATTCGGGACCATACCAGGTTTTAGCCTGATTATGCGGATGGTTCGGCTACCCGGTTTTTGGCTGCTTACCCTGATGTTTTCGATGGCGATATGTTCTACCCTTGGTATATATGCACTGTTACCCCTCTATCTGGTCACAGAGAAAGGCATGGGGGAGGAAGCGGCAAATCTGCTGGTGTCTTTATCCCGTATTAGTTCCGTGTTTATGCCTATTGCAGGAGGATGGTTGGGCGACCGTTTCGGAAACAGGAAGATTATGGGAGGTGTCCTGTTTCTGGCAGGTGTGTTGACCGTTCCCCTGGGGGTCTCAAGTGGTTTACCATTGGTGGTGCTCATTGTGGCCCAGGCCATGGTTGCCGTTTGCTTTTTCCCTGTTGGCTTTGCAGAGATTTCGTCTCTCGGTCACGGGAAAGACAAAGGAGCTGCTATCTCGTTTTTGTTGCCCCTGGCATTTCTTGCCGGCGGGGGAATATTGCCGACCCTGATAGGTGGTGTCGGTGATATGTCGAGACTTGGATACGGTTTTGTAGTGGCCGGATCGATGATGATCCTGGCTTCGCTGGCTGTTTTTGGAATGAAGGGGCGATAATGTCAGAAAAGGTTCCGCAGTGCAGACACTGCAAGCATTTTTATATAACCCATAACCCGTCCTTGCCGTATGGTTGCAGGGCCATGAATTTCAGGAGTAAACGAAATCCGGCGATTGTTGTTTACGAGAGTTCGGGTCTTATCTGCCAGTTATTTACACCCAAAAAGACGGGTCAGGGCAACAGGCGTTGACAAACAGATGACACAGCTGCAGGAAAACAGGATAGTTGCCTATCTGCAATCACTTGGAAGGGACACGATCCTGACCAGTTGGGAATTAATCAAGATCACGGTTCCCGTCATTATAATTACCAAGATACTGGAGGAATGCGGGCTGATTTCAACCTTGTCAACCCTGCTTTCCCCTTTGATGAATCTGATTGGGTTGCCGGGTGAATTGGGGCTGGTCTGGGGGACAGCCATGTTGACGACGCTTTATGGCGGCCTTGCTGTCTTCGCGGCCCTGGCACCTTCCCTTGACCTGAACATTGCCCAGGTGACGGTGCTCTGTTCGGCAATGCTTATCGCTCACTCCCTGCCGATCGAGTTGAGTATCAGCAAAAAGTCGGGTGTACCGCTTCTCCCTATCCTGCTTCTTCGGGTTGTCGGTGCACTTTGTTACTGCTTTATTCTCGACAGGTTATGTAGCGCCTTGGGTATATGGCAACAGCCTGCGCTCCTTCTCTTTGTAGTGCCGGCCGAAAAACTAAGTCTGGGGGCCTGGGTGTTGCAGCAATGTCTCAATATTGGCCTGATTATTTTCATTATTTTCTGTATATTGCTTATTATGCGCGTACTTCGTTCCGTTGGTGTATTAGGGCTGCTGGAACGAATCCTGACTCCGGTATTACCCCTTTTCGGGATGAGTGGCAAGATGGCCCCCGTAACTGTTGTTGGTATGGTGATGGGTATTAGCTACGGCGGCGCTCTCATCATCCGGGAGATTGCAGCCGGAAAAATGAGTCGGGCAGAGGTTTTTAATTCCATGGCTATGATGGGTTTATGTCATGGCCTGGTTGAAGATACGCTCATTATGGTTGCAATGGGGGGGCGACTTGGTGGTATCCTGTGGGGGCGGATACTCTTTTCCCTGGTGGTCACCTTTATCTTGGTCCGATTACTAAAAGCATTGCCTGAGCGGGTTTCGACCAGGGCATCTTGAGAAACTACATGAATAATCTTGAACTCTATTTACGAGCGGGGAGAGGCGGAATGAACGCGGGTCGAATAATTGTCCTGGCAGGTCTTACACTATTGTATTTTACGGCACCGTTTATTGCGGAAGCTGGCTGTGTGCGTGGTGACTGCATCAACGGTTTTGGTCTTTTTGTCCATGAGGATGGGAGGGAGTATGACGGGGAGTTCAAAAAGGGGTTAAGCGAGGGCTCAGGGCAACTGAAATATCCAGACGGAACTGTCTACATGGGTGAATTCCACAGGGGGAAATTTCACGGCGAAGGACGGTTGATAGGAAGTGACGGCCGGAAATATGAGGGCTCCTTCCAGCAGAATGTTATCGAGGGCGAGGGAACCTTATTATACAATGATGGGTTGAAATACAAGGGGGAATTCAGCCTAGGTAAATATCATGGCCGTGGCACCCTTAGTTATCCTGATGGCCGGAAATATGTCGGCGATTTCAGAAATAATATTATCTATGGGAACGGCAAGATAACCTATGCCGACGGTTCTTCCCACGAAGGGCGTTTCGTCAACGGTAAACCGAGCGGTGACGGCAGGCGGATCTACCCTGACGGTTCCGTCTATGTTGGAAGTTTCAGGGCCGGTAAACGACATGGATACGGTGTACTCACAAGCCCGGAAGGATACAGGTATGAGGGCTTTTTTGCGGGCGGCCGCTATAATGGCCAGGGTGTTTTGAATTATCCGGATGGATCACGCTATACGGGTGAATTTGTTGATTCTAAACGGCAGGGTAAGGGGGTCCTCACCATGGCCGACCAGAGCAAATATACGGGCGATTTTGCCGATGACCTGCGTGATGGCAACGGTATCATCGAGTACAGTGATGGCAGCCGTTACGAAGGACATTTTTCCATGGGGAAACGGAGCGGTATCGGAACCTACACCTTTGCCGACCAATCCATATATACGGGGGAGTTCCGGGACGATATAATGGAAGGGCAGGGACATATTACGTATGCGGACGGCACCGATTTCAGCGGTACCTTTGTTGGTGGCAGGCCACTTGATGATCATGTCGGCCAGGTCAGTAATGGTGTGGCCCAGACGGTTGATCAATACCGGGTGAACCCGCCAAAACCAGGGAAATATAACCGCTATACGTTCCAGGGAAGCAAGATCTGCTATGACGACGGTACCGGGAAACCGGTTGACGGTACCATCCAGATATTGTTGCAGGACGGGTCCATTTATTCAGGTGAGGTCCGCAATGGGTTGTTGCAGGGTCAAGGACTGCTGCAGCATCCCAATGGCGACAGTTATGAAGGTACCTTTAAGGGTGGTAAGTATGACGGAACCGGAACCCTTAAATATAGTGACAGACGAGAATATAAAGGCCACTTCATGAATGGTGTGAAATATGGAGAAGGGGTTCTGGTCTACCCGGATTCCACCCGTTACTCGGGGAACTTCGAGGACGACCAATTCAACGGGAAGGGAACCTATCATTTTGCCGACGGCAGTGCCTATACAGGCGATTTTGCTGATGGCAGCTTTAATGGCAAGGGAACCCTCACATATAATGATTCCACCGTCTACAAGGGTGACTTCAAGGATGACCTGCCGCATGGCCACGGTATACTGATTTCTTCTGACGGTAGTCGGTTTGAAGGAGGTTTCAGAGGGGGCAAGCGAAACGGCGAGGGCACCCTGAAACTGGCTGACGGAAGGGTATTCAGTGGTCTGTTCAAGGATGATAGACTGGTTGAGAAACGGTAACCAAAAGAGGTAGTCGTGCGCTGGAGTTATAAAACTATTCATTTTGAGATGAAGAAGGACGGATTGCTGGGGGGGGTCTTCCTTGATGAGTCCGAAATGGAAGAAATTCTGAATGAATTTGGTAAGGCCGGGTGGGAGCTTATCTCCATGCTGGATACCCGGGATGGGATTGTAGGTGTTTTCAAGCAGCCTTTGCTCGAAGAGTTGCAAACCAAACCATATACGCCAAGGCAGGAGGAAACTCCCGTTACGATGCCTGTCACTCCGTCTGAGGAAGATCAGGGCGAGTCGGGACTCATGGTTTATGAACAACTGGAAGAGGAAACACCTGCTGAAGAACCTGAAGACGATATCGTTGAGGAGTGGGAAGCCGTTGAAGATGCAGATGTCGAGTCGGAGCCTGAATTGACAACGGAACTCGATGATGATTCTCCGGAAGATGATGATGCACCTGATGTCGGTTCCATCAGGATCGAGTAATTGACGAGGTGGTGAGCCAACCGGTAGAGGGGGAACCACGCAGGATGAAGTTCACTGCAAGTTCACGATATACGCTTGGCGTTGAGGTTGAATTCCAGACTCTGGATGCTGAGACCCTCAACCTGGCACCTTTTGCCCCAACTCTGTATGAAAATGCCCCACCGATATTAAGACCCCGAATCGCCAAAGAACTCATTCGTTCAATCCTTGAGATACGCACCGGGGTCTGTTTCACCATGGATGATGTGGAGTATGACCTTCAACAGACCTGTTGTCTTGCCGAAGAGCTGGCGAAAGATAACGGGGCCTTACTCTATGCAGCAAGCCTTCATCCTTTTGCCCGCATCGAAGATCAGGTGTTGTCGTCCGATGTAAGGTATAACCGAATCATGGAAGAACTGCAGCTGGTTGGCCGGCAATTCATTTCGCAAGGTTTCCATGTTCACATCGGTATGCCGGATGGTGATACCGCTGTCCGGGTCTGGAATTCCATTCAACAATATCTGCCAATTTTTTTGGCACTTTCCGCATCTTCACCGTATTTCCAAGGAGTGGATACCGGATTTATGTCCTATCGCACGAAGTTGTTTGAGATGCTTCCCCTGGCAGGAATCTATAACAGGTTTACGTCATGGAACGATTTGGTTGCGGGTGTGGACAGGCTGAAACGATTAGGTATTATCAATGAATTGGAGGATCTCTGGTGGGATGCGCGGCTGAATCCTGCTTTCGGAACCCTGGAGATACGCATCTGCGATTTGCCGGGTCGGTTCAATGATATACTCGGTCTGACAGCGGCCATACAATGTCTGGGTGCTTTCCTGGCAGAACAGGAAGATGTTCAAAAACCTCCTGATAATACCATTCTCCAGGCAAACAAGTGGCAGGCGGCCCGACATGGGCTGCAGGGACGTTTTATCGACCTTTCAGGTATGATTAGTCCTGGTCCGGTCGGTATGAAGCAGGCGTGTACGCAGTTGCTGAAACGTATCCAGCCCTATTCGGTGAGGCTGGGGTGTGCTTCACACTTGCAACTGGTGGAGGACATCCTTGTCCGTGATTCGGTGGCCGCACTGCAGCGAAGAATATATAACAGGGAAAAGAGTTTCCTGAGAGTGATAAGGGCCTTGCAGGAGGAGTTCTGGAAATGAGCAGATATGAGAAGTCAATAGTGGCAGCAGGTCACGAAGAGGTCTGCCGGGCTGCGGGTACGATCCTTGCCGAGGGAGGCAACGCCTTTGACGCAGTGGTTGCTGCGGGTTTTGCGTCAGCGGTAGTGGAACCGGCACTCACAAGTCTGGGGGGCGGTGGTCTGATGGTGGGGTACAACGCTCAGAAGGGGCAGGAACTATACTATGATTTTTTTGTCGATACACCGGGCAGGGGTGGAATCAGGAACAATGAGCCCCCTGATTTTTTTCCTGTTACCGTTAATTTTTCCGGAACATCACAAGACTTCAATGTGGGCCTCGGCTCAGTTGCTGTTCCCGGCACCCTGAAAGGATTGCTGCATATTCATAACAAACTTGGTCGGATTGGTTTGAAGGAGGTTATCAGGCCTGCCAGGGAGTTGGCGGCAGACCATGTCCTGAATCAGCAGCAGGCACATTTTTTGAGGTTGCTCTACCCTATCATGACGATAAGCGAAGTGGGGAAAAAGTTATATGAACCGGGAGGCAGCTACCTGCAAAGCGGGGATAGACTTTGTAATCCCGAATTAGCAGGTTATCTTGATCAAATCGCGATCGAGGGTGACGAAAGTTTTTACCGGGGTGAGATCGCCTCGGCAATAGTCTCGGAGATGGCCGGGCAAAGCGGCTTGTTGACCATGGAAGATATGGCCGGGTATAGGGTGCACGAAGCAAAACCACTCAGGATACCGTATCGCGGTTACACCTTCCTGACACCGTCGGAACCATCCATGGGAGGAACATTGATCGGTTTATCCCTCTCGCTTCTCGCTGCTTCTGGTGACATACCAAAAGACTCCTGGGGGTCCTCCGATCATTTGCTGCGCACTGTACGGTTGATGCAGGATGTGGAACGGAAAAGGGCGTTGGGAATTACTAATCCTGGCGCGTTGCGGAAATATCTGGCTAACAGGACTGTGGGAGAGCAGACAGCTGATGGTCGGCTTTTCTCCAGGGGGACAACCCACGTGTCCATAGCTGATTGTGAAGGGAACTGTGCATCGATGACCTGTTCAAACGGTGAGGGGTCCGGGTATTTTGCGCCGGGAACCGGCATCATGCTCAACAATATGATGGGAGAAGATGATCTCCATCCGGAAGGGTTTCATTCCAGCCCTCCCGGACAACGGGTTGGTTCCATGATGTCTCCTTCCCTTTTGTTGCGCGACGATAAAGTACAGCTCGTAATCGGCAGTGGTGGATCAAAACGAATCCGTACCGCGATCAGCCAGGTAATAAGCCAGGTTGTGGATTTCGGGAGAGACCTTGACGAGGCAGTTGCTGCTCCCAGACTTTACTGGGATGAGGACCGTCTTCAGGTTGAACCCGGTTTTCCGAGATCTGTGACCGATATCCTGCAGGAGAGAGTGAAAACTGTTATCTGGGAACAGAAAGATGTTTATTTCGGTGGAGTCCATGCTGTCATTCCAGGGGAAAGCGGTGCAGGAGACCCGCGTCGGGGAGGGACGGTCGTGGAGATTTCTCAATAAAAATGCCCAGTTTTTGAGCACAGCCCATTTTTCCGGGAATAGGTACGCCCGCTTCTTCATCATATAATCAGAACTGAAATAGGTATCCTGTGAATGGTGCTGTTCGTAGCATCTTAACCTCTATTTCTCATGAGCATTGTGTCAATTCAGGATTTCATTAGATCTTGCAGTTAGTTAAAGCAATATCTGTACATGAAAGACTTCACCCAATGCTCACTACGGACTGATGAGAAATTCGGATTAGGGATACTGACATCCGGTAATCGGAGAACGTGATGGGTATTTTACGACGTGTAGATAAAAAAAAGTTCAAGGAACTCACCTATCCTCATATGGAGTTTCTGTACAATATGGGTATGAAATATACATCCCGCTCCTATGATGCCGAAGATCTGGTCCAGGAAACGATGTATACCGCTTACCGGAAATTTCACCAGTTGCGGGATACAGGTAAATGCCGGGCCTGGCTGTTTTCAATCCTGCGCAGCCATTTTTTGAGGGAACACCGGAAATATATCAAAAGGCCGCTACTGGACGACGGTTCCGGGTACCTTAAAAATATTCCGGACACGGCAGGCGTTGATTTTGTTGAACAGTTAGACAATAAGATGGATAAGGCACGGGTGGAGAAAGGACTGGCCGGGTTAGACGAAAAGTTCCGGACGATTGTTGTGCTTTATTATATGGAAGAAATGACGTATCAGGAGATCGCCGATTTTCTTGATATACCCATCGGGACAGTCATGTCCCGTTTAGCTCGTGGAAAGAAACATCTCAAATCCAGTCTGGTGAAAAGTGCTTTCGGTACCGGGAAAAAAGGTGCAGATATTATCTACCTCACCGGTTTGTTCGTTTAGAAGGGAGGTCCACATGAAATGTGAATCATTTATCTCATGGTTAGAAAACCGGGATATACATGATGTATCTGAAGCAGATCGCGCCCGCATCCATGCCGAGTCCTGCAGAAAGTGCAGCAAACTCATGTTGCAGGATGAAGCTCTGGATCGTTGTATCCGAGAGGCTATGGCAGGAGAGTCAATACCGGATGGCTTGATGCAGCGCATTGATATGAGTCTGGACCGATCTCGTGCGCGAAAAGGTGTCACCGGTTTTATCGGGGCCGTAGTCGCTCTCTGCTTCGTTTTTGGTGTGGCGATGGTCTTAAATCAGCGACCTGATTTTATAACCATGGATCAACTCGCAGCCTCCGTTCTAGCGGGACATCTCAATCACGGGGCATTGGACATTTACGATCCTGTTGACGATCCCGCCGTATGGCTGACTGGAAATGTGGAACGAAAAGTCGGTTCTCCTGATCGGATTCCTGAAGGATTTACTGTGAAGGGTGCGCGGTTTTGCACGATTGAGGATTGCCGGGTAATTCACATGGTGTATGGCAAAGGCGACGAACTGGTATCTGTTTTTGTAGTAGATGAAAATGATGCCGGCTTCCATATTGAGTTGGGAAAAACGTATACCCTGGGCATAGAAGAGAACCGGATAACTTTCTGGAAAAAGAACGGTAATGTCTATGCTGTGGTAAGTTGAGAAGAAAGGGGCGAAAGGCCATGATGCAGTCCGGACGATATTTCGATCACAAGAAAGTGTGCAAACATTTCCCACTTGCGCAGGTAACGGGAAAAATTTGCGCACATGTTCAGTGCTGGTATGCAGGAAGAGACAGGAATAGTTTGTTATCGTGCTGAAGTTGCGTGATAGTGTAATTTATTTTTCGGTTGGCCTTGTTCTTGCTTTATTTGTAGATGAGAGAATTATTTCTCCTTTCCCCCCCTAAGCGCCCGGTGAGTGTATCACCAGGCGCTTTTTTTTTTGGTGAAGGGGCAAAGTATTGCGGATCCCACTACCTTTGACGGAACTTTACACGATATCAAGCATTAATTTGGCTTAACCAAGATTGAGTATGGTGCCGACTTGATAAACGAGAGTTGCCAGCATAAAGGCAAAAACGGTGTTGAAGACAATGGAAAAAGCTGCCCATTTCCATGAGGATTCCCTGGCAATACAGACCACGGTAACGAAGCAGGGAGCATAGAACATTATAAAGACAAGGGCTGCCACGGCGGCTACACGGTTCCAGTTTGGGTCGTGTTGCAACCGCTGGCTTAAGCTCTCTGTGGCCTCAACATCCACATTCCCCATGGAGTAGGCTGTACCAAGGGTTGAAACGATAACCTCTTTTGCAGCAAAGCCTCCAACCAGTGCTATGTTTGTTCGCCAGTCAAAACCGGCAAAACGCGAGAAGCCCTCAAGAGTTGTCCCTATTCTGCCCGCAAACGA
Source organism: Desulfopila sp. IMCC35008 (assembly GCF_010646885.2). Lineage (GTDB taxonomy): Bacteria > Desulfobacterota > Desulfobulbia > Desulfobulbales > Desulfocapsaceae > Desulfopila. The sequence continues at coordinate 1,121,445 of NZ_CP050700.1, forward strand.
GTTCCTTAAGGTCGCTTCACTTTCAAGATTATCTATTCTGATAAGTTCTGTATAGGCTTGGCGGGATGTTGCCGGGAGTTTCTCAATGCCTGAACTCGCTTTAATTTCTTCAAGCTCGGGATGCGCGGCAAGAATAGTCTGCCTGTTTTGTTCGAACCGGGCGGATTGCTGTTCCGGGAGTCCGGGGAAGGTCATCAAGGCCCAAAGTAAAATGGATATTCCCAGGATAACAGTTCCCGCCTTCTTAATGTACTGCCAGGTTCTCTCCCAGGTGTGAATGAGCAGGCCGCGCATGGTTGGGAAACGGTAAGGAGGGAGTTCCATAACAAAAGGTGTTGGCGCACCCCGGAGTACCGTTGAGCGAAGGATCTTGGCAGCGAGCAGGGCTACAACCCAGGCCAGCATGGTGAATATGAACATGTAACGAGCCTGATGCTCACTAAAAAAAGCACCAATAAGGAGGGCCAATACAGGCAGCTTGGCCCCGCAGTTCATAAACGGGACGGTAAGCAGGGTGGCCATTCTCTCTTTCGGTGAGCGCAATGTGCGGGTTGCCATAACGCCGGGAACTGCGCAGCCGCCGGCAATACCTCCGGAGACGATAAACGGCATGACTGACGAACCATGCAGGCCAAAAATGCGGAACAGCCTGTCCATCATGTAGGCGACACGGGCAAGGTAGCCTGAGTCTTCGAGAATGGCGATACCAAAAAACATGAACATGATAAGTGGTACAAAACCGAGTACACCGCCTACACCATCAATGATCCCGGAAATAATCATTGATTTGAGCAGTCCATCAGGCATCGTTGATTCGACCAGGCCGCCTATCCATCCAAAAAATGATTCAAGCCAGGCAACGGGCGCCTCACTCCACGAGAAGGTGAATTGGTAAAGTCCCAGCAGGATAAGCAGCATAATGGCCGGCCCGATGAGCCTGTTGGTCAATACCTTGTCGATTTTGTCTGAGGTATAGAGTCTGTCGGCATCAAACTTGTGAGTGATAACCCCTTGTTTAACAATAGACTTAATAAAACCATAGCGATGATCGGCTATGATGGCTTCCGGGTACACTTCCATGGTTTTCATGGTATGGTTGCTGACCCTTTCAACCATGGCCTCAAGTTTGTCGGCCATCCCGGGGTTGGTTGATCGTCCTTTCTCGACTATTTGTTCATCGTTTTCCAGGTATTTTATGGCGGTGTAGCGGGGAGGATAGTCTTCGGTCAGGAAATCGTTCTCGGCGGCCAGATCGATGATGGTCATGATCGTATCGTTAATGTCTTCGCCGTATGAAATATCGCGGGGAGTCCATTCCCGGTTTTCCCCGGCAAGAGCTATGGTGGCATCAAGCAGTTCTTCCTGTCCCATACCTGACCGGGCAATAATAGGTACAACGGGCACGCCAAGAAGCTCGGACAGCCTGTCAGCCTTGATCTCTATCCCCCGGTCTTTGGCTACATCCATCATGTTCAGGGCGATTACAATGGGAACGCCCAGTTCCATGAACTGGCAGGTGAGATAAAGGTTTCGTTCCAGATTGGAGGCATCAACGATATTAATAACGACCTGGGGCCTCTCGTTTACCAGATAATCTCTCGAAACGAGTTCCTCAGCAGTGTAGGCAGTCATCGAGTAAATGCCGGGAAGATCGGTGACAATTATTTTGTGGCCATTATGTGTGGCCTTTCCTTCCTTGTGGTCAACCGTAATTCCGGGGTAATTCCCTACGTGCTGGCGTGCACCTGTAATTTGGTTGAAAAGTGTTGTCTTACCGGCATTGGGGTTGCCGGCCAAGGCTACGGATAGTGAATCTTTCATTGTGGTTTCAGAGAAGTTAATTAAAAGTCTAAAGCAGGCAAATCAAACCTGGAAATTATGTAAGCTGTAAAGCATCTGCATACTATTCTATCGAAGATAAAAACAGAAAATATTTTTTGAGGAGATCTGTTCTACTTTTCGAGAATCTGAACAGAGATATAATCCGCCTCGTTATTTCTGAGGGTGAGGGTGGTGTGGAGAACCCGGAAGGCTACCGGGTCTTTGAGTGGAGCCCTGCCACAGACGGTAATTTGTGATCCGGTTATAATGCCCATGTCACGGATTCTTCTTCCCAGTTCTCCCCCGGCGCGGATGGCAGCGATAGTGCCGGTATGGTTTTCTTGCATCTCCCGCAGTTCGACAGTCTTTCTTTTTATGCTCATGATGATTGCTCCTTGCTGTCGCAGGAAGAGACTGAGCAGTCAGGGCAACTGCAGCTGCAGGAAATGGTTTTATTCGGATCAACTGCCGACTTGAATTGCCTGTAAAGTCTTCTGCCTACGAAGAAGGCGCAGAGGGCAATAATAATTGTGGAGATAATTGTCTGAAGCATACTGTTTACGGTGCCATCTAAAATTAGAACCAACTAACTGTTGTTGCCAAAAAAAATCCGCGAACACGGAAAGTTTATAAAAAATACTATTTTTCAGCTGCCCTCGACCAGAATATTTTCGGTGATTGATTGGTCGAGACAGATGGTGCTGCCATTCACTTTCAGAATACACTGGCTGCCATTTTCCTGGCAGACAAGCTCGGCTTCCGTCCCAGGATAAAGGCCGAGATCGGCCATCCTGGCGCATTGCCTTCTGTCGCCTTTTACCCGGTGGATTTTTACCGGCCCATTATTATAATGCTTTGAGAGGGGGGAGATGCCATGATGGCAACGACGCTTCCCGAATCGTTTCCGTACCCTGTCAGCAAAACTGCAACATGTCTGGTTAAATTTTTTCAAAGCCTTTCCTGCCCTTATTGTAAAAGTGTCTTCTTAGGTACACCAAACATGAAAGTGAGTCAATATCTTTTTCAAACCATTGAAATAATATTAGTCACGTCTAATACTATGGTCAATCAACGGTGAGGAAAGGGATGAAATATTAAAATGATTGTGGAGTATATGAATATCAGCTCGGATTTCTAATTAGTTCAGGCTGCACCGGAATAATAATTTTTAGCAGCAGACACAGCAAGCTCTGTCTACTGCTAAAAAAACTGCCGAAGAAGGTACCTCCCGGGAAGCACTCCAAGGACATTCGAAGTCTTCACGGATCTCATTCAGGGCACCTTGGATGAACATTGTGTATGATTTGGTAACAGACAACGTAGTATTAAATGCCAGGTAATGCCTGGATTAGAATCAAATCGAAACAATAATCATGGAAAATTCGGGCTGAGAGGAGTAATGGGCTGTGGCTTTAGCACGAATAGGGCAGGAAGGACTCCTGCCCCACAACAAATGGTCTACGTACTTTTAGGGGTTTCGACAATAATAAAATCCGCTTCGTTATTGCGCAGGGTCAAGGTACCGCCCATGACCCGAAGTGCAACCGGGTCATAGAGTGGGGCTCGACCCTGTATCGTTATGTCGGTACCAGGAACCAGACCCATTTCCCTGATTCTGCGGCCCAGTTCTCCTCCCACTTTAACGGCCTGGATGGTTCCCGATTGATTTTTCTTCATTTGACGCAGATTTATAAGCGCCATACTACACCTCAATGCAAAATGTTAAGTCACTCCCTGTGTACCCCAGGGTGCCTGTGAAATCAGCCATTTTTCTGTTTTTTTGCCCAGGAATCCCTCAGGGTGACCACCCTGTTAAATACAAGGTTGCCGGGGGATGAATCCACCGGGTCCGGACTAAAGTAGCCAGTTCTCTCAAACTGTACCTGCCTTCCGGGTTCCAGATCTTTAAGGGATGGTTCAACCTTGGCATGTTCTATGACCACTTTAGATTCCGGATTGAGGAACTGTTTAAAATCAGTATCCTTATCCGCATCCGGATGTTCAACGGTGAACAGCCTGTCGTAAAGGTGTATTTTGCAATCTATTGCTGAGTTTGCATCCACCCAGTGGATGGTGCCTTTGACTTTTCTGCCATCAGGTGCGGAGCCGCCTCTTGTCTCCGGGTCATAAGTGCAGTGAATAGCTGTAATTTCACCGCTTTCGTCTGTATCGTAAGAAACGCAGGTTACAAGGTACCCATAACGAAGACGGACTTCCCGGCCGGGCCCAAGACGGTGGAATTTCCTGGGAGGATCGATCATGAAATCGGACCGCTCGATGTAGAGTTCCCTGCTAAAGGGGAGTTCCCTGGTACCCATTTCGGGGTTTTGTGGGTGGTTTTGCCCTGTCATCATCTCCGTTTTATCTTCCGGATAGTTGTCGATGACCAACTTCAGCGGGTCGAGAACTCCCATTACTCGCGGTGCTTTGGGGTTAAGGTCGTCCCGGATTGCGTTTTCAAGTACGCCCATGTCGATCCAGCTTTCTCTTTTGCCGATACCGATGGTGTGGCAGAAGTTACGGATCGAGGCAGGCGTATATCCTCGCCTTCTGAGGCCGGAAATGGTGAGCATGCGTGGATCATCCCAGCCGTCCACATACTTTTCAGTTACAAGTTGCAGGAGTTTTCGTTTTGACATGACCGTATAGGTCAGGTTGAGACGGGCAAACTCGATCTGCCGCGGATGACACGGAGTCTGCAACGTCTCCAACACCCAGTCATAAAGGGGGCGGTGGTCTTCAAACTCCAGAGTGCAGAGGGAGTGAGTGATATTCTCAATAGAATCGGAAAGACAGTGAGTGTAATCATACATCGGGTAGATGCACCATGTGTCACCGGTGCGATGATGATCCGTCTTAAGTATCCTGTAAATAACAGGATCACGCATATTGAGGTTTGGAGACTCCATGTCAATTTTGGCTCTTAGAACATGGCTCCCCTCTTCAAACTCCCCTCTTTTCATACGCTCGAAAAGATCCAGGTTTTCCTCAACGGATCTGTTGCGATATGGGCTTTCTTTTCCAGGTTCAGTTAAAGTGCCGCGGTACTGGCGCATCTCTTCGGCGTTCAGCTCACATACATAGGCCTTGCCTAATTTGATAAGCTGGACGGCAAAGTCATAGAGTTTTTCAAAATAATCGGAGGCGAAATACAGATGGTCCCCCCAATTGAAACCGAGCCACTGCACATCTTTCTTGATTGACTCCACGTATTCCGTTTCTTCCTTGCTTGGGTTTGTATCGTCAAACCTCAGGTGGCAAGTTGAATCGTTTTCCACGGAGATGCCAAAATTGAGACATATCGATTTTGCGTGACCAATATGCAGAAACCCGTTTGGCTCCGGTGGGAAACGGGTGATGGTCGTGCTATGTTTACCACTGGCAAGATCTTCCGCAACGATCTGTCTGATAAAATCGAGGGGTTTTTCTTCTTTTACGTCTTTTGGTTCCATAGTTTTCATTATAGATTGTTGAGGATAGTGGGTACCCAAAAATGATTATGCCGGGTAGAGCCTGGCGACGTCCCTGAGCCGTTCAATTACCTTTTTCCTGCCGATTGCGATAAGAATATCAAACATTGAAGGTCCTGCCAATTGCCCAGTCACCACAGTCCGCATGGCGTTAATGATGATGCCCGGTTTGATGTCCAGTTCCGTAGCCAGGTCTCGTGCTGCCTGTTCCGCACTTTCAAGGGTGAAGTCATCAAGTTGCTCATAGCGGTCTGCGAGCATCGGTAGCCATTCTTTCAGGCCGTCATGTTTTAAAACATTTTTCTTGAGGGGCTTCTCTTCTACGGTAAAATCATCACCAAAATAAGCACGTCCCAGGCTGGTAAAATCCTTTAAGGTATGGAAGCGGTCCCGGATAAGATCGAGGGTGGCCAGGAACCACTCTCTTTTTTCTCCGTTGAAGCTCTCCTGCCATAATCCTTCGGCTTTCAGTTCCGGCTCAACCAGCTTGGCCAATTCACATATTTCCATGGTTCGCAGGTAGTGTTCATTGATGGAAATGGCCTTGGGGTCGGTAAAGAATTTCGGGTCGTTTTTCCGGTAATTGAAGATCGAGCTCGATTTGTTGATGCGTTCAAGCGAAAAAGTTTCGATCAGCTCTTCTTTTGAAAAGATCTCCTGGTCGTTGCCGGGAGCCCAGCCAAGAAGAACCAGAAAATTATTGAAAGCCCAGGGAATAAAACCGCAATCCCGATAGAATTGGACGGCAACAATCTCACCATGACTCCGTTTGGAGATTTTTGCCTTCTTGGTGTCAAGGGTAAGCGGCATATGAGCAAATATCGGAACCGGCGCCTCAAGAGCCTCGTAAAGTAATATCTGCTTAAGGGTGTTGGTCATGTGGTCCTGACCGCGGATAACGTGACTGATACGATCCCTGATATCATCGACAACGTTACAGAGTAAATAGAGAGGTTTCCCGTTGGAGCGGACGATGACAAAATCATCGAGTTCCTTGTAATCAGCTTCAATTCGGCCGAGGATCGAATCGTCGTAACCAAGTCGACCCTCACGTTCCGGGACCTTGAAGCGGATAACAGACGGGGTTCCTGCGGCCTCCTTGGCTGCAACCTCTTCAGCACTGAGGTTTCTGCAGGTCCGGTCGTATCCCAGACTTTGCTTGGCTGCCAGGGCTGCTTCCCTTTTGGCGTCGAGTTCTTCCTTGGTGCAAAAACATTTGTAGGCCTTTCCTTCCTGAAGTAATCGTTCGGCTGCTGCCTTATGGTCGCCATCGAACGTGGTCTGGAAATAGGGGCCTTCGTCGAAATCGATACCCAGCCATTCCAGTCCTTCAATGATACCCTGGATCGATTCGTCGGTTGAGCGTTCGGTATCGGTGTCTTCAATCCTGAGGATAAGTTTACCGTTGTTTTTCTTGGCAAAGAGCCAGTTGTAAAGAGCAGTTCTGGCCCCTCCGATATGCAGGTACCCTGTAGGGCTCGGTGGAAAGCGTAATCGTACTTCGGTCATTGCAAAGAACTCCTGAGAAAATGTAGTATCAGTGAAAATTGTGGTGTGAAAGTCATCTATTTAAAGCGTACAAAAAGTAACCACGAATTGTCTTTTGTACATCTCTCACACCGGCGCAAAGCGCTTTTCTTCCATCTATATTGAGATAATTATGCGCTACTCCGTGCTAATTAGCTGTTTCTCGGCAGGGTGGTTCTCACCCGGATGTGCATGCTATATATACGCATTAGGATGAATCTTCAATACCATTCCGGGAAAAGCAGTAAAGGAATTATTCGTTGCAGAAGCCGGTATTCGTAATTGAGTTTATGAAACAGGGCTGTAATTGGCAGAATTTTTGTTGTTCTCTCCTTGGTAAAGCAGTATATTTTCGAATTTTACATGGAAAGAATGTTCGCCTTTACTAGAGCTTACGTTCGGTATTCGGCAATTTGTGTCGATTATTTTACGAAATATGCAAATGTGTGCGTCTTCAGTGCGAATTGCAGTGGTTGGTGCGCCGTTAAAGGAGTGAAAATGAAAGTACTGGTCAGCGATAATTTATCACCTGTAGGAGTTAAAGTCATGGAGGAAGCGGGGCTGACAGTAGATGTCAATACCGGTCTTCCGCCTGAAGAACTGGCTAAAATTATCGGTAATTATGACGGGCTTGTGATCAGGAGTGCCACCAAGGTGACGGAAGAGTTGCTTCAAAACGCCACCAACCTCAAAGTTGTGGGGCGGGCAGGTATCGGGCTTGATAATGTGGACATCCCCGCTGCCAGTCAGAAGGGTATTGTGGTCATGAACGCTCCTGACGGCAACGCCACAACCACTGCTGAACATGCCATATCCATGATGCTGGCGCTATCCAGGAACATTCCGCAGGCAACCGGTTCGATGAAAGCCGGCAAATGGGAAAAGAAAAAATTTATGGGCCGGGAGGTGACAGGTAAGACTCTTGGCATTATTGGTATAGGTCGGATTGGTTCTATAGCCGCAAGCAGGGCGCAGGGACTTAAAATGAAGACTATAGCCTTCGACCCGCACATGGTTCCGGAAATGGCCGAGAAAATCGGGGTCGAACTTGTAGACCTGGAAGAACTGGCGAAGCGATCCGACTACATTACTGTTCATGTTCCTAAAACCAAGGAGACTGCCAACCTGGTTTCCACGGAGTTTTTCAACAACATGAAACAGGACGGTATGTTTATTGACTGCGCGCGGGGGGGGGTCTGCGACGAGAAGGCGCTCTATGAAGCATTGGCGGCTGGTCAGATAGGTGGTGCAGCACTCGACGTTTTTGCCGAAGAACCGACAACTCTTGAGAATTGCCCTCTGCTTGGCCTGGATAATTTTATTTGTACGCCGCATCTTGGAGCCTCGACCAGTGAAGCACAGGAAAATGTAGCACTCATTATCGCCCGGCAGGTCTCAGAATTCCTAAACAGCGGTTCAGTCACCAATGCGGTGAATGTGCCCTCTGTTTCCAGTGATGTGCTGGCCCAGGTCGGGCCCTATATTACACTGGGTGAGAAACTTGGCTCCCTGCATATGCAGCTATCACAGGGCGGGGTTCAGGAAGTGAACTTAGAGTACAGTGGCGAACTGGCAGAATTGAATACCAGTCCCATCACGGTCGCTTTTTTGAAAGGATTATTCACTCCGATACTGAAAGATGCGGTAAATTATGTTAATGCTCCGGTAGTTGCTAAAGACCGCGGTATCCGGGTTGTGGAATCCAAGACTGACAGGTCTGGTGATTTCACCAATACGCTTTCCATAAGGGTCGTATCAGAAGGAGGGGAGAACGTTCTGGTTGGTACCGTTTTCGGCAGGAATGAACCGCGCCTTGTCAGGTTGAATTCCTTCAGGCTTGAAGCCTTGCCTACTGGTCCGATGTTGTTGGTCTTTAATAAAAATGTTCCAGGAGCTATCGGTGCGTTGGGCACTACACTCGGCAATGATGATGTCAATATCTCCCGTATGACGGTCGGCCATGAGGAGGAGAGCAATCAAAATATAATCCTGGTCTGTACGGACCAGCTGGTTTCAAAGGAATTGTTGAAGAAAGTGCTCGACCTCGATCAGGTGAGTGCAGCACAGGTTCTTGATCTTAACGGCGTATAAGCATAAGGTCCGGGGCCTTTACAAGTAATTGATTATCTGGAAGGAATGATGATGGAAGAAAAGACCCCGGACAAAAATGATGTGAAAACCGGCGATTGCGGCTGCGGCGAAGGTAAAGTCCCGGACAGGGAAGGCAAGTGTGTAATGCCTGAAGTGACATTTTCCGCATTTATCATGTCGCTCAACACCTCTGCGTTGTATCATCTTGGAGAAATTCAGGATCCGGCGACGGGAAAGAGTGAGGTTAATTATGATCTTGCCCGGCATGCGATCGATACTCTTGTCATGTTGCAGGAAAAGACGAAAGGCAATCTCAACCACGAAGAAGAAGAGATGCTCAAAAATATCGTCTATGACGTGAAAATTCGTTTCGTAAAAGCAGTAAAATAATAATCAGTAGGTTATTGCGACAGCAGGAATAAACGGTTTGGACGTTGTTGACGACAAAGGAGGCCTGACCCTGTGGGCTCCTGCAAAAATTAACCTGAATCTGCATGTGGTCGGTAGAAGGGCGGATGGCTATCATGAGCTGGAAACCTGGATGCAAAAGCTGGCGCTGTATGATGAGATATGTTTACAGCCGACCACCGCTGCGGGTATTCAACTTGCTTGCTCCACATTAGGAGTCCCTTCGGATCATACCAACCTGGCCTGGAAGGCTGCTGATGTTTTTCTAAAAAATAGCAGTCGGTTTGGTCACCATGGTATACGTATACACCTCAAGAAGAATATCCCTGCTGCTGCCGGTCTGGGTGGAGGGTCGAGTGATGCGGGTACTGTCCTGCGTGGGCTGAACAGGCTGTGTGATTTTGAATTCAGTGAGCAGCAGATGGTTGATATGGCGCGTTCGTTAGGGGCTGATGTGCCTCTGTTTGCCGTGGAACATTCTGCCGTGCTGGCCAGAGGGGTCGGTGACATAATGGAACCGGTACCCTCGTTGGATAATTATACCTACATCCTGGTGAATCCGGATTTTGAGGTGTCGACCAAATGGGTTTTTGAAACTTTTGCGTTGACAAGACAAAATGAAAATTCTATATTGGCTGGTTTTCGGAAAGACGAATCCCCTTCGTTGTCATTAAAAAATATGCATAATGATTTGGAGCGGATTACTTCTGGAAAGTTTCCGGAAATCGAGCAAATGAAGGGGCGCCTGCTAAAAGCAGGTGCTTCGGCGGCTATGATGTCGGGAAGCGGGCCGACGGTGTTCGGGCTGTTTCCGGATGCGGATTCTGAAGAGATTGATTTACCGGCTGTAGCAGAAAGCATCCGCCGGGAATACTGTTATAAAGTTTTTGTAGTGCGAGCTAGTGTTGGGGCGTGGCCAAGTGGTGAAGGCACCGGGTTTTGATCCCGGCATGCGGAGGTTCGAATCCTCCCGCCCCAGCCAACTCGTATACATAACAGAATGGTTCCTGTAAACGACAGAGAAGATCATGCCAAAAGACATCAAGATAGTCACCGGTAATGCCCATCCCTCCATGGCCCGTGACATCGCGCAGCACCTCGGGTTGAGCCTGACAGAATCTGACGTCAGAAAGTTCAGTGACGGGGAGATTTTTGTTGAAGTTAAGGAAAATGTGAGAGGGGCTGACGTTTTTGTTGTTCAGCCTACCTGCTCGCCCGTCAACGATCACCTGATGGAACTCGTTATTATGGTTGATGCACTTCGACGTGCCTCGGCCAGGAGAATTACTGCGGTGGTTCCCTATTACGGATATGCCCGTCAGGATCGGAAAAACGCGCCGCGTGTACCTATCTCCGCCAAGGTTGTCGCCGAGATGTTTATGGCTGTGGGTGTACGTCGGGTACTCTGCATGGATTTGCATGCAGGGCAGATTCAAGGTTTTTTCAACATCCCTGTAGACCATCTGTACGCTGCACCGGTAATACTCGATTATATAAAGGATGAGTATTCGGATGTCATCATGGTATCTCCGGATGCAGGTGGGGTTGAGAGGACCAGAGCCTTTGCCAAGAGATTGAATGTAGGTCTGGCGATCATTGATAAAAGGCGTGACAAGCCAAATGAGTGCGAGGCTATGCACGTTATCGGTGATGTTCAGGGCAAAGTGGCCATTCTCATGGACGATATGGTTGATACGGCAGGAACCCTCTGTAGCGGAGCGCAGACCCTGCTTGAAAATGGTGCCAAGGAAGTCCATGCCTGCTGTACCCATCCTGTGTTGTCTGGACCTGCTGTGGAAAGGCTTACTAAGTCGGATATAAAATCCCTGGTGGTCACCAATTCCATTCCGCTGGGTGCTCAAGCGAGGGATTGTAAAAAAATTAAGGTCCTGTCGGTATCGAAACTGCTGGCAGATGCAATAAATAGAATACACAATGAAGATTCGGTCAGTTCGCTTTTCGTGTAAGCAGCCAGGCCGGCTTTTTTAATTGAATAAACACGTATAATAGAGATACTCGTCAATCGATCTAATGTTAGTGAAGGAACTTGATCGGTGTACGAAGGAGGAATTATGCTTCAGGTAGAAATGTCTGCTGGTGTCAGGACAGCAACCGGTAAAGGTCCTATGCGTCAGATGCGCAGTCAGGGACAGACTCCGGCAGTGGTATACGGTTCAGGTAAGGATGCCCTTGCTCTCACCTTTGAGACCAAGTCGCTCATGACCAACCTGCTTTCAATATACAGACGGAATGCTGTTGTTAAATTGAAAATTGATGATGGTTCTGAGAAGGATGTGGTTGTAAAAGAAGTTCAGACACATCCCGTCACCGACATCCTGGTGCATGCCGATTTTTGTGAGATAGATTTGGAAAAACCTCAATGCTTTGATGTTCCTGTTTCTTATACAGGCACTGCCAAGGGCGTTGATCTGGGTGGTTTCCTGAATGTGGCTTCCAATGTTGTGGTTTTGAAAGGTAGGCCTCTCGATATACCAGATGAGTGTACCCTTGATGTGAGCAATCTCGCAATCGGAGAAGACCTCACATTTTCTGCTATTACGATTCCAGAATCAGTCGAGATGGTGTCTGGTGCTGATAAAGTCTGCGTAGGTGTAGGCAAGTAAAGAGTAGCAGCGGAGAATAGTTTATCCGGTATTACTGCTTACAAGCTGCCGGAAGACGACTTGAAATCCGGAAAGAGATTTTCTCTTTCCGGATTTTGTATTTAGCGGTGTGGCACTGATATGCCACAATCTGTGAAATGGTAACGGCTTACTTCTCGTCATTCGTTGTAAGTTACCAGAGTATGTACATACTGCTCAGAATACTGCATTGTAGTCCTCTACAATGCAAATACCCGTTTTTCAGGGTTTAATAATCCCCTCGTAATGTATTATGCCAGATAGTGACCTGCTTCTGATAGGTCTCGGAAATCCCGGGGCTAAGTATGATTTTAACCGGCATAACGTTGGATTTCTCATCATTGATGAACTCGCCAGGCGGTGGGGCTTTTCTCTTTCTGCCGGGAAGTGGCAGAGTCAGTCCTGCCGGGAACGAAAGTGGGGCAGCAGAGTACTGATGGTCAAACCGCAGACATTCATGAATCGCAGTGGCCAGGCTGTTGCCGAATTTGCAAAGTTTTACAAGATCCCTCTACAGCATATAATCGTGATACATGATGATCTCGATATGCATCCTGGACGATTGAAACTTGTGCAGGGTGGAGGGGCCGGCGGTCATAATGGTATTCGTTCCATAACCCAAAGTCTTGGTGGGAACGATTTCTTTCGGTTGAAAATAGGTATCGGGAGGCCCGGTAGGGGTGAGGTGCATCCAGAGATCCCCGTTGAGTCTTACGTGCTGTCTAATATGGGGGCTGAGGAACAGGAAATTCTTGAGAGCAGGTTTGACCCCATTGAAGAAGGACTACGGACCTTTATAGAGTCTGGAGTCGCCAAGGCGATGTCTCTTATCAACAGTATCAAATAACCCGTATTTGTAGTAGCTGGGTTGTTCGTTGTCTATTCTCTTTTCTCAACGTCGGAAACTCAAAATAGGGTGTAGAATTCTACCTCTCCGACCAACTTACTGTAAAAAGAGGGGCATAGTTGCGTCGAATATGATATATTAATGCTCGGTTCAAATTCATCTACCTGTTGTCTGTAGATGATTTTACGTTATCCAGAAAATTCTGAAACAGTTCAATGCTGACAGAATTCTTAACAACATGATTTGGAATAAGTTTTATATTTACTTATCTTGAATGGTGTTGCTGGTAAAGATGTTTTCCCAAGAGGTGAAAGAAGTGTTTGCTGAAGGTGATATGGCTGTTTATCCAGCCCATGGAGTTGGTGTTATCAAGGCTATCGAAACGCAAACTGTTGCAGGTGTCGACCACAAGTTTTATGTGCTGGAGATTCTTGAAAACGGTATGACAATTATGATCCCCACAGATAGTAGTGAGAATGTGGGCTTGAGGGCCATCGTCTCCAACCGGCAGGTTGATGAAGTTATAGATATCCTTGAGGATCGAACCAGTGAAATCGGTACCCAGACGTGGAACAGAAGGTACCGGGATTATATGGAGAAAATCAAAACAGGGTCGGTACATGAAGTTGCGGAGGTGTTACGCGATCTTTTTCTACTGAGTGTCGACAAGGATCTCTCCTACGGTGAGAAAAAGATGCTCGATACCGCCAAGAGTCTTCTTGTAAAAGAACTATCCTTGGCTCAGAAGATAGAAGAATCAAAGGTGTCAAGCAGAATTGATACCATATTCGCCTGATGATGAAGGGGCACTGGCCCCAGTCCTCCCAGATGGTAGAGCCGGATGTCGTATGCCAAGTACCAATCCTGACATTACTATAGATCAACATCCGGCCGTCACATTTCATGTTACTATAGAAAATAGTTCCGCTGGGTTACGACTTGATCATTTCCTGGTACACCACTTCCCTGAATGTTCCCGGGCAAAATTGATAGCCTCTATCCGCTCTGGGACATTTACTGTTAACGGAATCTCCAAAAAGCACAGTTACAAGTTGAAAACCGGGGACCTGGTTGTCGGACAGCCGGAAGAATCTCCACCTCTTGAAGTTTTGGGGGAGGAGGTGGAATTTGATGTACTGTTTGAAGACAGTCATCTGTTGGTCCTTTCCAAGCCCCCTGGATTGGTTGTCCATCCCGGTAGCGGCAATCCCAGTGGTACACTCGTTAATGGACTTGTTCATTACTGTAACGAAATAGCCGGCGTTGGTGATTCCATCCGCCCGGGAATTGTTCATCGGCTTGATAAGGATACATCCGGAGTGATGGTTGTAGCCAAATCCGAACTGACCCATAACAGGTTAATAGATGCCTTCAAGGAGCGAGCTTTAACGAAAGAGTATCTTACCTTGGTGCATGGTGTTATCAAACAATCCGAAGGGCGTATAACTGCACCTATAGGACGTCATCCTGTGCATAGGCAACGAATGGCAGTTCGTGAGTTGAGTGGAAAATATGCCGCTAGTAACTGGCAGTTGCTTGAGCACCTTGCGGATACTTATTCATTGCTCAAGGTTGGCATAGAAACAGGACGAACACATCAGATTCGTGTGCACATGAATTATACAGGACATCCGGTAGCAGGCGATGTTCTATATGGTAAAAGCCGTGATAATAAATTATTTCCCCGTCAAATGCTGCATGCCTCACGGCTTGCATTCAATCATCCTGTAACAGGCAGGAAAATGCGTTTTACAGCTCCACTCTGGCCTGATTTTGCAAAGGTTTTGACCCTGCTTAATAGTGAGTACTGTGTAACAGAAACAGGTTTCTCATGAATATTGCTGTTACCGGTAATATTGGCAGTGGGAAAAGCGGTGTAACGTCACTTCTCGCTGGAATGCTTTGTGCAGAAGCTGTGGATGCTGACGAGATATGCAGTGAACTCTTACTACCAGGCAATCAGGGTTGCATTGCACTGGAATCCCGATGGGGTGCGCGTTTTTTTACCGTTCAGGGTGAGCTTGATAAGAGATTGTTGAGACAGACCGTTTTTTCAACGCCACAGATCCGGGAAGAACTCGAGAAGATTTTGCATCCGCTGGTACAGGATCGTGTCCGGCAACTCATGGGTGAGGCAGATTTTGAAGGGGCGTTTCTCATTGCAGAAATCCCTTTACTGTTCGAGGTGGGCTGGGCAGAAAGATTTGACCGTGTAATAACTGTTTATGCACCGGAAGACGTTTGCAGGTCGAGGGTTATTTCAAGAGATGGGGTGTCTTCGGCACATGTCGATTCTATATTGGCTTTGCAGATGAACCCTGAACTAAAAGCAGAGAAGGGTGATTACGTAATTAATAATGCCGGAACCTGGTCCTCAACTGTTTTGCAGACTGCCGTCGTCGTGCGGTCACTTGGCGGTGGTTGAATCCTTATAGGGATGAAGGTTATATTTCAATGCTTCGTGCCCAGGAGGGCGAAGAGTTGCTGTATGTTTTCCGTTTCACTGGGCCTGTATCTGCAAGAAGCAGTGAGAAATCCTGTCTCTTTTACTTAAAAGCTTGACAGTGTTAATTCAAGCACGTATAAGGGAGGTGTGATCGAAGGGAAGTCCTGCCATTTTAATGAGTCTGAAATAATTATCGTATTAAATTCACATTACCCAATACATCCTTGTTCAGGTAGAAGACCTTACCTTTGATCCTTCGAAAGAAATAGCTCCCATACGAAAATTGTTATTTTGTCCGATCCCTTAATATGTTCGAAAATTTTATCATACGGAATATCAGTTAGATCTCTATGATGAAATTTCTCTCATGCCTCGATCTAGAACAAAATCCCTGATTTTCGGGCGAAAACAAAAAAAGATCCTGCAATTATACTCAATTACTCCTACTCGATCGCTTATCTTTACATATAAGTAGAAAGTCATATTTGGAATTCTGCACCATTACGGGGGGGCTATGGTTCCTCATTGTAGTACGAGGTTTTTGTTCGGATTGTGCGTATATAACATTTTACCTGTCCTCTGTTAGGTCGGGTGGTAGATTATTTATATTTTTATCGGATAATGAGTGGTTATCCCGTTACTAGTTTGAAGAGGAGAAACTGATTAATGAATCTGGCGGAGTTGAAGAATAAAAAGATCGGTGAATTGGTAAAGCTCGCCCGTGAATACAAGGTTGATGGTTTCAGTTCCATGCGTAAGCAGGAACTCATTTTTGCCCTGCTCCAGGCCCAGGCTGATAAAGATGGGAAAATGCGTGGAAGCGGTGTTCTTGAGATTCTGCCGGACGGATTCGGTTTCCTGCGGGCACCTGATTATAACTATCTACCCGGTCCTGATGATATCTATGTGTCACCGTCCCAGATTCGCCGACTCAATCTCCGCACCGGTGATGTCATTGACGGATTGGTAAGGGCTCCGAAGGAAGGTGAACGTTATTTTGCTTTATTGAAGGTAGAAAGTGTCAACTTTGATCCTCCTGAGGCCGCGAAGCAGAAAACTCTATTTGGTAACCTTACTCCTCTTCATCCCAATGAAAAATTTGATCTGGAGTGGCAGCCTGACAATTATTCAATGCGTGTCATGGATATGTTTGCGCCAATCGGCAAAGGCCAGCGTGGCCTTCTCGTTGCACCACCGAGAACCGGTAAAACAGTCCTGATGCAGAAAATTGCCAATTCCATAGTCCGCAATCATAAGGAGGTGTATCTCATCGTCCTCTTGATCGACGAACGGCCGGAAGAGGTGACAGAAATGACACGTTCGGTACGCACTGCTGAGGTTGTAAGCTCAACCTTTGATGAACCGCCACAGCGGCACATTCAGGTTGCAGAGATGGTCATTGAAAAAGCCAAACGACTGGTCGAACATAAAAAGGATGTGGTAATCCTCCTGGATAGTATCACCCGTCTGGCCCGTGCATATAATACTGTTACACCTGCCAGCGGCAAGATCCTGTCGGGTGGTGTAGAGGCAAATGCTTTGCACAGGCCGAAACGTTTTTTCGGTGCGGCAAGAAACATTGAGGAAGGTGGCAGTCTCACCATTCTGGCAACTGCTCTGATTGAGACCGGAAGCCGCATGGACGAAGTCATCTTTGAGGAGTTCAAGGGGACCGGAAATATGGAACTCATTCTCGATCGGAAAATGGCTGATAAGCGAATTTTTCCTGCGGTTGATATTAAACGTTCCGGTACGCGTAAGGAAGACCTGTTGCTTAAGCCGGATATGTTGAACCGTATCTGGATACTCCGTAAACTGCTCAATTCTATGAATCCTGCAGATTGCATGGATTTCCTTATCGATAAACTTAAACACCAGAAGACGAATAAGGATTTCCTTGATTCGATGAACGGCTGATCCGTCTTCTGAATCAACATGGCATAGTACTCTTGAGGCTGTTTTTTATTGAAATAGTTTTTTTCTTGGTTATAATGCCATGTTTTGTGTTTATTCTGAATTGAATTAGACTGAAATATAAATCACACAACAACGTGTGTTGGAGGAAACGGAAACCATGAGAAGCGATATACATCCGGAATATAAGCAGATCAAAGCTACCTGCGCCTGTGGTGCAGAGTTTGAGCTTGGATCTGTTATCGATGAGATGAAAGTTGAGATCTGTTCTGCCTGTCATCCGTTTTTTACCGGGAAGCAGAAGCTGGTAGATACCGCAGGACGTATTGAGAAGTTCAAGCAGCGTTACGCGAAGCATTACGCCACCAAGGAGCAGCAGGACGGCTGATTGTTTCACTGACTGCAACTGCGTCGAATCCATGATGCAGATTGGCTAGTTTTGGTCCACAGTGATGCTTTGGCATGGCTGTGGACTTTTTTTTCGTATTCCTATATCTCATTCCTGATTTTGTACTCATGATTGGTAAATTCGAAGACTTGCAGGAAAAACTGAATCAGCTAGAGGGACGTCTCTCTGATCCGGAATTGGTGAACGACCAGAAAGAGTATCAGAAGGTTGTTCGTGAACATTCCCAGCTTTCCAAGCTCAATCTGCTCTATGAGGAACTTAAGCAGGTCCAGGCCGATATCATAGACAACAAGGCATTGGTAAAAGATGACGAGGAAGATCCGGAATTAAAAGAATTGGCCAGGGCGGAGTTGGAGGAACTGGCAGTAAGAGAGGTGCAGCTTGATAATGATATAAAGCTGTTGTTATTGCCCAAAGACCCCAACGATGATAAAAACATCTTCCTTGAGATCCGTGCTGGCACCGGTGGCGATGAGGCGGCATTATTTGTCGGTGATCTGTTCCGGATGTACACGAGATACGCTGAGACCCTGGGCTGGAAAGTTGAGACCGTTACCTCAAACCCTTTGGGGATTGGTGGGTTTAAGGAAATAATTGCGATGATCCGCGGGGAACAGGTGTATTCAAAACTCAAGTACGAGAGTGGGGTACACCGTGTCCAGCGAGTCCCTGAAACAGAAACCCAGGGACGTGTTCACACTTCTGCCGTAACTGTTGCTATTTTACCGGAGGCGGATGAGGTGGAACTCGATATCGACTTGAACGAATTAAAGTTTGATGTATACCGTTCTTCCGGACCTGGCGGGCAGAGTGTAAACACCACAGATTCAGCTGTACGTATTACCCATCTTCCAACAGGGCTGGTGGTCACCTGTCAGGATGAAAAATCCCAGCACAAAAATAAGGCTAAGGCCTTGACTGTCCTGCGTGCGCGCTTGCTTGACAAGATGGAACAGGAACAGCATGACAAGATATCCCAGGATCGCAAAAGCCAAATTGGTTCCGGGGATCGCAGTGAGAGGATCAGAACCTATAATTTTCCTCAGGGACGACTCACCGATCACAGGGTTAATCTGACCCTCTATAAGCTTGAGCAGATCATGAACGGGAAACTCGATGACGTAATTTTTCCACTTGTTGCCCATGATCAGGCAGAAAAGCTCAAGACTATCCAATAAGTGTTTATAAAGGATCGACTGTATATCCTATGCAGATAGCCGATCTACTCCAGGAAGGAATGGCACTCTTAACTGAGGCGAATATTCCTGACTGTCGAAGTGATGTGTTCCTGTTGTTGGGGCATGTTCTTGAGAAAAGCAGGACCGGGCTGCTCGCAGCAGGAGGCGAACAGGTTGATGCTGTATCAGAGGCCATCTTTAGGAACCTGCTTGACCGACGGTTACAGCGGGAGCCAGTAGCCTATATCATTGGGGAACAGGAGTTTTGGTCCCTGGATTTTATGGTGAACCGTAAGGTGCTGATTCCACGTCCGGAGACTGAATTCCTGCTTGAGCGGGTTATCTCCCATGTGAAGAACAGATCCATTCCAGCAGGCAGGTTTATTGATCTCTGTTGTGGCAGTGGTGTCATTTCAATTGTCCTCGCCCTTGAACTGGCTTGCTCTGTTGAGGCTGTTGATATTTCGGCAGGAGCCTTGCAAGTTACCCGCGATAATTGTCTTAGGCACGGAGTTGATAACCAGGTCCGTTTGATTTGTTCGGACCTTACTTCCTGTTTTCATTCGGAGCGCGATGTTGCTCTGGTCGTTTCCAATCCACCATATGTGAGCCGCAGGGCTATCCGTGATGAACTAGAACCGGAAGTCGCAAGGTTTGAACCGAGACTGGCCCTGGATGGAGGGGAAGAGGGACTCGACCTCGTCCGTCGCATTCGGGTCGACCTCCCTCGAATACTGAAACCAGGTGGTGTTGTTATGATGGAGATCGGTTTTGATCAGGGGGATGCTGTTAAAAGTCTATTTCAGACCGGGATTGAGGGGACACCTTCCTTTAACGAGGTAGAAATCCTCCGGGATTACTCAGGAAGGGATCGAGTGCTCTCAGCAGTTATCGAATAACAAATACCATTGAACAGGATGTAGAATGGATAAGCTCATAATAGAAGGTGGAAAACCGTTACAAGGTGAGGTGAGGATCAGTGGTGCCAAGAATGCCGCGCTGCCTCTGATTGCCGCAACACTTCTTACTTCCGGAATTCATACTCTTCGTAATGTACCTGATCTTCGGGATACCCGGACCATGTTGAGGTTAATGGAAAATCTCGGTGTTCGTCATAGCAGGGAACACGACGTGGTAACAATCGACACTACAGATCTCTACCACGCTGAAGCAGCTTATGATCTGGTGAAAACAATGCGGGCCTCAGTGCTGGTGCTTGGGCCATTGGTCGCCAGGCTCGGTAAAGCAAAGGTATCCCTTCCCGGCGGTTGTGCCATTGGGGCGAGACCCATTAACTTTCATATAACCGGACTGGAACGTCTAGGTGTAACCTGCAAACTTGAAAACGGCTATGTGGACGCCTCGATTGAGGGACGCATGAAAGGCGATGTTATCTATTTTGATATTCCGTCCGTTACAGGGACCGAAAATCTATTGATGGCCGCCGTATTTGCCGAAGGCAAGACGGTCATAAAAAATGCGGCACGGGAACCGGAAGTGGGCAACCTTGTCGATATGCTCAATTTAATGGGAGCCCGGATCGAAGGAAAAGGGAGCGACCGGCTGACTATATATGGAGTAGAGCATCTCCAACCTGCGGACTGCGCAATTATCCCTGACCGTATTGAGGCGGGTACCTATCTGCTTGCAATTGCTGCCAGCGGTGGAGAAGGAACCATTACTCATTGCATACCTGAACACCTTCCTTCCCTTCTTGAAAAGATGCGGGCCACTGGTTTGCAGATAGAAGAGGGAGAGGACACTATTACCGTGCGTCAACCCAAAGGTGGCTATGACCGGCTTCAGAGTGTTGATATTACCACGCGTCCATATCCTGGCTATCCTACAGACCTGCAGGCACAGTTTATGGCCCTCATGACGTTGTGTTCAGATGTGTGCGTGATCCAGGAAACAATATTTGAAAACCGCTTCATGCATGTGCCGGAGCTGATGCGACTTGGTGCCAATATTCGAGTCGACGGACACTCTGCGGTGATCAATGGCAGGAGCTTGGATGGTTTGACCGGTGCCCCGGTTATGGCAACAGATTTAAGAGCCAGTTCTTCACTTGTCATTGCCGGACTTGCCGCCTCCGGACGGACTGAAATTTCCCGTATTTATCATTTGGAACGCGGATATGAAAAACTGGTGGAGAAACTATCCGAGCTTGGTGCTAGTGTCTGGAAGGAAAAGGAATAGTCCGGGTTGAAAAGAATAATATTAGTATATAATTAGTCTTACTCCGGAACAGCTCAGATCAAAAATGCGCAAACCATTTTATGAAAATGGCATGTGGCGAGTCACCATAACCGGTACCACTTTCTCCTGAATTGATGAAGATACCTGCATCCAGTGTCATCTCGTCACTGATTGAATATTGCAGGGAAGGTGCCAGGAAAAAGGACTCGTCATCGAGATTTACGATGGTGAGCAGGTTGATAACAGTGAGCATGTTGAGCTGATAGCTCGCGCTAAGCCCAAACGATTGCTCATTTTGCTGGCCATCGTAGTACAGTTCTCCTATCAGGGTGAGGGAATTCGGGAACCCATATTCACAACCCACTATGGCTTGCACTGTTGTGTCGTTGGATTCCCGGTTATAAAAGAAACCACCTTCACTTCTCAGTTCAATGCCGGTCCCTGTAAGGTCACCTTCCAGTTCCCATCCCAGTATGGCTGTTTTTTGCTCTGTATCATACTGGGATATCAGGGCCACATCGCCCAGGTCAAGGAAACCCTTCAGGCGCAGAGCGCCTTTTTCCTCGGAAAGAGTTGCATCAATAATAGACAGATCATTGAGGGAGTATTCTCCCCTGATCGAATCGGTACCTTCCCTCTCGTCTGTTTCGATTTTAGTTGAATCTATCGGATTGAAGATGTCCACCGGTGTCCATATTTTACCAACCCCGAAGGGGATTCGCTGTTTTCCGGCAACGAGACGGGCTCGCTCTCCATCGTAGCTGCCATACAGCCTGTATATTGAAAGATTATTATCTATATAGTCATCGTCCGAGTCGTAAAAAAGGCTGGCATCGCCGAGGAACGTGAGGGAATATTGCTCGTATCCATCAACGGTTGTCAAGGTGTCCAGTCGTAACCTGTTGAGTCCCTGCCAGGAACCATTACTCAAGGATCTGGCAATGGCTGTGTTTTCAAGAAATGCCTCTATTTGTAGCGGAGATACAGCAACGGAATGTGACGGCAAAAGAAAAAACAGGAGAAAAAGAGATGGGAAGAGCCGATCTGTTTTACTCACTGTTTTCTGTCAGTTGACTGTTACGCACGACATGCCCGTCTTCCAGGATGATCGAGTGACGCGCCTTATTGATGACCCGTGGGTCATGGGAAGAAAAAATAATGGTGATCTGCTCATCAATATTGAGTTGTTCCATCATATCCATAAGGTTTGCGGCTGATATGGAATCGAGGTTGGCGGTCGGCTCGTCGGCAAGAATGAGCCGTGGTTTGGCAGCAACGGCACGGGCAACGGCGACCCGCTGCTGCTGTCCTCCGCTCATTTGTCCGGGGAGTTTGGTGAGTAACTCTGTAATTCCGAGTTTGTCAGCCACCTCCAGCACCCGTCTGTCGCAACTCTTGCTATCCTTCCCCTGAAGTTTCATGATGTAACTGATGTTTTCAGCGGCAGTAAGTACCGGGATCAGATTATAGGCCTGAAAGACAAAGCCGATATCGTCACGACGGAGACGGGTGAGATCTTTACCGGTCCAGTTGCTGATAATTTCCCCTTCCAGAGCGACCGTTCCCGAGGTTGGGGAATCGAGCCCGCCTATAATGTTGAGAAGTGTTGTTTTGCCACTTCCGGATGGACCAGAGATAACAACAAAGCCCCCGCGATCGATACGGATATTGATGTCTGCAAGACCAACTATCTCAAGGTCTTTCCCCTTGTCGAAAATCTTGCCGAGATTTCTGGTCTGTAAGAAAGGTTGCATTGCCTGGATCTCCTACATTGCCTGGATAACTTCAACTGGGTGGACTTTTTTAAGTATCCTTAAGGGGACTATTATTGAGGAAAGGGTCGCTAAAATAACTGCAATGCCGGCGGTGATAAAATAATCTGCATGTATGGCGGCATAACTGATAGTGTCCATCCCGAATGTCTCGATTCCTTCGCTGAAAACAGAGAGGTCAAGTCCATATGTCTTAAAGTAAAGAAGTGTCAGGTATCCCAGCAGCGAACCGGAGAGGTACCCGACCATACCAAGAATCACCGATTCGGAAAGGACAATCGCGGTCAGGTGGCTGTAACGGGTGCCGATTGCCATCATGATACCGAACTCACGTAAACGCTCTAGCACCGAGACCATCATAACCCCGAAAATACCGAGAGAGGCGACGGTGAAAACGATAATAGATGTCACCAGGTTGAAGCCATCCATCATCACTTTGCCCTGCATAAGGGCCGGATAGAGTTGATCCCAACGGAACAATTCCCGGTCCGGAAGGGCATTTTGTAATTTGGTGTGGATGGATTCGGTCAGGCCCCTGTCTGAGAGAATGAGTGAAATACGGGTAACACCGTCTTCAATCTGCAGCATCTCGGCAGCTTTCTCCAGATCCATCAATAAAGCCCGGCTGTCGAGCAACATATTGTTGGTCTTGATGATCCCGGAAACCCGCAGGGCGATGGAGCTGATTTCACCACTACTGTCCTGGGCAGAGAGGATAAGCTTTTTGCCGATATCCGTTTTCAGCTTTTCCGCAAGTTTGTAACCGACCAGTACTCCTGTTCCTCTTTGTCCAAAAGAAAATTGCCCTTTTGACATGTACTGGTCGAGTCGACCATGCTTTTTCTCACTCAAAAGGTCCATTCCCAGCAGTGTCGCGTTTTGGGAATAGTGGGCTGTAGCAACCAGGCAATCCTGGATTATTCTTTTAGTAAAACTTTTAATTTCAGGTATGGAATGGATGATACTTTCGACTTCACCCGTATCATGGATTAAACGTTTCAGGTCGTTGTCTTCCCTGTAACCTTTCGCGTAAATAGTGATATCCCCGCTGTCGCTGCGTATGGCGTTATCGATCATCTGTTCCGTCATGCCTTCATAGACACCTTCCATCAGGAGTAACCCCCATAGACTGGTGGTAATCATCAGGATGACAAGGAGTGAGCGCAGCCGTCTCCGGAGCAGTGATGCCCAGCCAATTCTGCATATGAATCTAAACATGGCGCATGGCCTCTACCGGGTTGTAGCGCAGGATTTTGAAAATAGGATAAATGGTGCATCCGACACCTAACAGGAACATGATCGTCATGTCACGGAGGATTGCAATTGGCGAGAAATCAGTGGGCAATGAACTCTGAACCAGACCATATTGTTTGAACTGATCTTCATACCCGGAGAAGTAGAGAGGATGTACTTCAAAATAATAGGCAAGCAGGCCGCCAATCACTCCTCCAAGCAGGACACCAGCCAGGGTCAGCAGGGTTGATTCCAACACCAAAAGGGCAAAAACCTGATTTGAGGTAGTTCCGATCGCCCGCAGTACACCGATCTCCCTGATCCTGGTGAAAACACCGAGCAGGGTGTAGATCATAATGACAAAAAAGATGACGATAAAAATGATGGCCAGGGTAATGTAACCAAAGATGGAATCGAGCTCCATCGCCTGAACCAGGCCAGACATGGTTTCTTGCCAGCTTTCGGCTGTAAACTCGTCTGGTAGAAGGGTTGTAAGTCTCTGGGCCAGTTGTTCTGCACCTTCTGTGAATTTTGGTTGAACTATAATATGGCTTGCCATATTGTACGATGCCATTGCGGAATCAAAGTAACTTTTGGGGACAAAAGCGGACGAACCGTCGAATTCATAGAGCCCGGTCATGAAAATGCCGACAACCGTCAGGTTGTCGGCGGCAAAGGAATAATCGGCACCTGTACCGATATAAGAGATGCTGTCTCCCACGCCAACTCTAAGCTTTTTAGCGAGTTCGAATCCGATATATAATTGGCCTGTTGTAACGTTGCTCAGGTACTTCCCTTCTGTTAATGAACTTTTCAGGCGGGAGATGTGAGCCTCTTTTTCAGGTTCTATGCCGGCGAGTAGGGCCCCTGTGGCTTTTTCATCTGATGAAAAGAGTACAAAAGTCTCGAACCGTTCAGCAAAGACCTCTATTTCATTTTGTGATAGGAGAATTTCCCGTACCGGTTTGATGTCGACCATGATGTGTTCAAGAGACGGGGTGTCCCTGAAACCTTTTCCGGTAATTTGCAGATAACCAGGGTAGAGTTCTACTGCATTCCTGATCATGGTGGAATGACTGCCACCCATGAAAGCGGACGCGAATACCAGGAGAGCGGTCGAGATAGCTGTAAGCAACAGAGTAATGATAGACCGTTTCTTAAAAGTAAGAATGTTTTTTAGGGCCAGTTGCGGCAGCATGTCGTTACCGGGAATATCGTTTTAAAGCCTGTTTTGTAAAATAATTGGGGTTGAGATCAGAATTGAAAAGTGCGTAGTCAATTTTTACGCTGGTTCGATGGTCTTTCTTATCCGGATCGAGAGGTGTCATGAGCCATGCGGTTGGGTAGTAACGGTCATTAAACTTTTTCACATCCGTGTACTCCAGGGTTCGGACACGGATACCGTCTTCATCAAAGTACTGAACAGTGGTCGGCAGAGAATATTGTTTAGAGACCTGCATGACGATCCGTCCCCAGACTACCGGGGCGTGTTCGAGGGGGGCGAGATTCAGGGTGTACTCTTTGCCATTCTCTTCGATCAGGGTCGTTCTATAATCTTTACTCAGTGAACTTTCCTTGACCAGATCGTCATTGGTAAAATCAGAACCCATCCAGCTCTGCAGCATCATGGAGGCGGGAATTTTGATTATTTTTTCTATTCGTGGGATGTACTGCCACATGTTGTTGTCAATTTTCAGGAAGGTGATACCCTTATCCTTTCCCGGGTAGATTATTTTAATAAAGCTTTTTTCAACACCGATGGAATAGCTCTCCATTTTCATGGTGCGTTCCCCGCGGCCGGTTGTCACCACCATGGCAAAGTGTAAAATAGCACTTTCGCCATTGAGGTTGCCTTCCACTTTCTTGATGATCTCGTCTGCACTCGTGGCTAAGCTTGATGTGGGGAGGAACAACAGGAGTGCGAAAAGTGTACTGAATAGGTGGAATGCCGATCGGTACATGGATATTCTCCAGGTGCAAAAAAGAATTAGCTTGATGTGTACTGCATGCTCTACTATGCAGAATATACAATAGGAAGTTGGCGCTGTCGAGTCCTTGTAAGGTCATTGGAGAGGAGTTGGTCAATATCGCTACGCTAAACTACACTTCTGTCCGGTCTTCAGCCTTTTGGTTTCATTTTACCCCAGTAAAGGTACGCCTCGACCCCTGTATTGACCAGATGTCTGTGGTACTTACGAGAATCTCGTTTCACAACCCTGAATAGAAGAGTGAGTTTTGGGATATGGTGAATTAGCTTCTTGGCTGTTTTGTTAAAACCTGTAATACTTGCAGAATGAAGAGTGATCAGGAATTTGATGAAGAGGAATGATATGACCGCCCGGTGCAGGGGAAATTTATAGATGAATACACTGAAAAAGTGGATCAAAAAAAGGCAGGAACTGGTCATTGTCGCCGGGTTTGTTCTGCTGATCGGTTTATTGATATACCTGAGCCTCAATATGAAGCAGAATTATTTCAGGGGAGGGGACAAGGGTGATAAGGAGAAGATGCGTGAGCGGGTTAATTTAACAACCCAATCTGCTGAGTCAGGTGATGTTGATAGTGAAGGGAATCAAAAAAGTGGTTTGCCGATAACCACTTATTTTTTAAAACCTTCTCCAGCTGAAGTGATGAGTATGGTTAAGGAGATCGTGGGATCGGAGCTGCCTGTTCCTGAAGAAAAATACAATAACCTGCGGATCGTCTGGCCCGCTTACTTCTTCAAAATTTTGGAGCAGGATTCGGTAAAGGCAACTGTTCTTTTCGATACCTCAAAAGATGGGTTCGGTGTTAATATTTCTACTGAAATTAATATACTGGATAACCCGGATATCCTCGCCGCACTTCCATACCAAAAGGTTTGGCTTGCAGGGGAGATAAGTGCGATTGATCCGGATGGAACAGGTACCATCTATATGACTACCGAGCATGTCCGTTTCAGGGAAGAGCTTGAAGAGGTAAAACGGGCCGAGTCGAAAAGTACTAAGTAGTTCCCATCCTAAAACGACCCTTCTGCCCAATCTCAGCGTTCCGGC
This sequence comes from Desulfopila sp. IMCC35008, assembly GCF_010646885.2. Lineage (GTDB taxonomy): Bacteria > Desulfobacterota > Desulfobulbia > Desulfobulbales > Desulfocapsaceae > Desulfopila. Next base: position 1,148,437 of record NZ_CP050700.1, read on the forward strand.
TACATTATTTATCCTCCGAATATCGTACATATGCGTGCGGTACATAATTAAGCCACGCCTCGATATTGAACAGAATGCTGAGTTTTAGAATGGGAACCTATTTACAAAACTCAGTGATGAGCTCAGGAGGGCAAAGGTAAGGTGATAATGAAGCTGGCTCCGCCCGCTTCTGAACGGCCGATATTAATACTTCCTGAGTGATCCTCAATGGTCTGTTTCACGATTGCCAATCCAAGCCCTGTACCGTCGGCACGCGAGGTGAAAAAAGGTTCGAAGATGTTGTCCTGAATCTCCTTATCGATACCGGGGCCGTTATCACTGACCGTTATTTCTGTGAGATCCCCTTCTTTTTCATCCCGTATTTCGCGGGCTTCGATTATGATGACCTCCTCCCCCGGAAGACAGAACGCCAAGGCGTTTTGGATAAGGTGATTGAAGACAGTGAACATCTGCTTGGGATCAGCCCAGATGTCCGTTACATTGTTTACTATGATTTTAACCTGTGTCGAAACCGGCCAACTGGGGTCGGCTTTTGCCACCTGTATGACCTCCTCCAGGCAGCCCGTTATGGAGAACCATTCCCTGTTGATATTCTCTGGTCGTGAAAATTTCAGAAAATCGGAGATGGTGCCGATCATCCGGTTTGACTCCCTGAGAATGATGTGTGCGAGCTCGTAATGAACGAGGTTCTCTGTATTTTCCTGGGCAAACTCTTTCGCCAATATCTGGGCGGAACCGGATATCGCGGTCAGGGGATTACGGAAGTCATGGGCAATGGATGCACTCATCATACCGATAGCGGCAAGTTTCTCCGCTTGGCGCATCTGCCTCTCCATCTGCTCTATCTCACTGATATCGCGTAAAGTGATGATCTTGTGCCGGTCCAGTGAGTCGTAACCGGTTTCTTCCGGTTGCTTGAGGTCTACGTGGGAATAACCAAGCCGGATTTTTTTACCGTCGAGGCGGACAAAATTGGCCGCCTGTCGCATTCGTGGAGCGTTCAGGTTGAAGCTGGGGAAGACCCTGTCCACTTTTCGGCCCAGTAGCTTTTCCATGGCATAGCCGGTTATCCGCTCAGAGGCACCGTTTGCAGAGGTGATCAAGCCACGATGATCGATAGTGATAATACCGGTGCCGATATTATCAAAAATCTGTTTATAGAGTATTGCCAGCCTGTCGTAACTCTTGATTGAATCAGTGAGAGCTGATTCGGTGGACTTGACTCGCATCGAGAAAAGTCCGCTCAAGATCGCGGCCAGGAAAAAGGTGAGACCGTGAACGGCAAAACGGTTCAGGGCGACCATCTGGTCCTGGTTGCCGGTATAACCCATAGCCATGATGTGGTCAGGGTAGTAATCGCCCATCAGCTCCAACGCAAGGATAATACCGAATTGCAGAGTCGAGGCCGCCGCCGACACTAACCCCCCTTTTCGAGGCAGCAACAGTCCCCCGGCAATGATGGGAAAGAAGTAGACAGAGGTAAAACCGGAACGGGAGATACCTGTAGAATAGACCAGCACAGTGGCAAAAATCGTATCAAGAAGTATCTGGACAAATCCGGCTTTACGGATATTGGCTTCACTTACCAGAAGATAAAAACCGGAACCAATGGAGGTGAGATACACAGCCATCAGCAGGCCGATCATGATATCAGGAGGGATCAGGATCAGGTCAAAGCTCGATTTGCGGAAAAAATAATTCAGGCCGAGCAGCAGGGTATAAAGCAGTACGCGCAGGAGCAACATCCACAATATCTGGTACTTGAGGATTTCGTCCATGGCCGAACTGCGGGGTGATGATGTGAACAGGTCCTTGAATGCCATAACTCAGCCGGGATTAATCTATGCCGTATTTTTTAACTTTATATCGCAGTGACCTGAAACTAATCTTGAGGAGGTCGGCAGCCCTCATCTTGGAGTTGTTGGTCTTTTCCAGGGCATGGCGGATCAGCCTTTTTTCCAACCCCACAATGATGTTTTCAAGACCTATGTCATACAATTCCTCTTCACTTGTAACTGCTTTGAAGGTGTCATGGGCATCTTCCACTTCAGGTTGAGATGATTGGGAATTACTTCGCGGCAGGGTCAGGTTTTCAGGCAGGATGATATTTGAGCTTTCGAGGGCAACACCGCGCTCGATTATGTTTTCGAGTTCCCTTACATTGCCTGGAAAGTTGTAATTCATGAGGACTTCCATGGCATAGGAAGATATTTCTCTTACTTCCTTGCCAAGCAGGGAGGAATATTTTTCCAGAAAATGGTTGACCAGGAGCGGGACATCGCCTTTACGCTCCCTGAGCGGCGGTACCCTGATGGGGACAACGGCCAGGCGGTAAAAAAGATCTTCCCTGAATCGACCGGCGGCAATTTCATCCTCTAGTATCCTGTTGGTTGCGGCAATAATGCGGACATTTATCTGTTGAATACGGTTTCCACCAACCGGCTTGATCTCTCTTTCCTGAAGTACACGGAGCAGCTTGGTCTGGATAATTGGTGTCAGTTCGCCAATCTCATCTAGAAAAGCGGTTCCGTGGTCCGCCTCTGCAAAGAGGCCTTTTTTGTCACTTATGGCTCCGGTGAATGATCCTTTGACGTGGCCGAACAATTCACTTTCCATCAACTCTTCAGGGATGGCGCTACAGGTGATGGGAATAAATGCATTCCCTGCAACCTTGGAATTCGCGTGGATGGCCTGGGCCACAAGCTCTTTGCCGGTACCCGATTCCCCATAGATAAGTACGTTGGCCGGCGTTGGTGCGACCCGCTTCACCATGTCAAATATCTTGAGCATCTCGCGGCTCGAACCGATAATTCCAGGGAATGAATCGGAGATCTTTTCTGTCCTGTTCTCCCCATCTTTCTTTTTAGTGGCAGACTCAATAACCGATTTGATTTCATCAACGTTGAAGGGTTTACTGATGTAATCAAAAGCGCCGTTTTTCATGGCGAGGACCGCATCGTTTGGTGAAGCGAAGGCGGTGATCATGATGACCGGCATATCTGGACTTTCTTCCTTGACTGCGGCCAGCAGGTCCAGACCGCTCATGCCCGGCATCCTGTTATCGGTGATGATCAGGTCGCAAGAGTTATCCTGCAGATGCTCCAGGGCACTCGCCCCGTTCGGTGCGGTGGTTACATCGTATCCTTCTTTGGTGAGGAGTATTTTAAGAAAGTCACGCATACTGCGTTCATCATCTACAATCAGTATGGAAATCATGGTGGAAACGATGGCTCCTCGTCAATGGCTCTCTATGGGAAGCGGAAGTTGCGCCCGATCCTCTCAAAATAAACAGATTACCTGCAAGTTTAGTCGAAACAGTGAGATAGCACAAGAGGTTACTGTTGTGCTTCAGGCCCCTCAAGGTGGTGGGATTCCGAAGATATGAGCATTTCCTTTTCCCGTCGTGCCATTTTCTTAATCCGGTACTCCCGTTTCCCGGCTTCACTGCGGTTTGCGGCGTTTTCATAGTACACCATTTCAACCGGCTGGCGGCTTCTGGTGTATCTGGTTTCGGAACCGGGACTGTTATGTTCTGCTAACCGGCGACCGAGGTGGGTGGTGATACCGGTATACAGTGTGTCGTCACAGCAACGAAGTATATAGACGTACCAGTTTTTTGTCTCTTTCGCAGGTTTCATCGGCTGTACGTTTTCTCGCTCTTTGCGTTGCAAATTTACCCTGTAGATGGTAAACGTTCTGGGTCTCCGGCCTCTGGAAAAAGGTCCCATTCGTTTTATAATCGTCGGGGATTAATGATGTACGGAATAACTTAAATAGATACCATGACAGACCAGAATTCAACAGAACAGTTTGAAAGCCAGGCACTAACAGAGCATCTGCGGGAACTCCGTACATGCTTGATTGTCTCCTTTGTTGCCGTTTTTCTCGGCTTTTGCGCTTCTTATGCCTTTATCCGCCCCATAGGCCACCGATTTTTTCAACCCTTGACCGAGGTTTTACCCGAAGGAAGCTCCCTCATCTTCACCTCGTACCAGGAAGGGTTTTTTTTTATCTAAAACTCGCTTTAGTTTGCGGAATCCTGCTGGCCAGCCCGGTCATTTTCAGCCAGATTTGGAAATTTATTGCCCCCGGATTATACCGGCATGAAAAACGGTTACTGTTGCCTTTCAGCCTATTATCGACTTGTTGTTTTCTGGGTGGTGCGGCATTCGGCTATTATGTAGTTTTTCCTCCTGCTTTTCGTTTCCTGGTTGGGTATTCCAATGAGTTCCTTACCTCTCTGCCATCGGTAAGTGAATATTTTTCATTGGCTTTACGGCTCCTGCTTGCTTTTGGTGCAATTTTTGAAATGCCGATCCTTATGGTATTCTTGGCAAAATTCGGAATCATCGATGTGTCGTTTCTTAATCGTAACCGAAAATACGCCATCCTGATTAATTTTATTATTGCAGCGATTCTTACACCTACACCTGATGTGGTCAACCAGATGATGATGGGAATACCGCTACTGGTGTTATATGAAATCAGTGTTCTTTGCGTTTGGCTTTTTGGGCGTAAAAAATTCATGGTGCCGGAAAGTGATTGATCTTCGAGCTCAAATGGTGGAATCAAACTGGATTTCCTGACAAACGTGCAGTATAAATGAAGGGTGCTTTACATTAAAACTTAAATGGCAGCCTATTGTGTTCACTTGATACCGCTACCTACAAACAGGAGGGACGATTATGAGTTTTCCTGCAGATTATGAAAAGATTCTGGAGACAGGCCGACCACCGAATATACAAAGGCTCTTTCCCAATTCAAAAGCACTTCTAGTGAGCGGCAAAGTGATCGACCGGGCACTCCTGGAGAAGTCACAAGCGATGACCATTGCTGCAAACGGCCGTTCCAATATTGTTATCCGCGGTGCCCTGAAAGCAGCCCAGCGTGCTGATGCAGCTATAATTGTTGAGATTGCCCGTTCAGAGGGTACCTACTGCGCGGTAAATTTTTTTAATATCGCCCGCCAGGTTGATGCGATCTGTAACGAGCTTGGTATAACCGTTCCGGTGGCGATTCATGCAGATCATTACGGCCTCAAGAGTGAAGATGACCTGCCGTATGCCAAAATGGAGATCCCTTCCATGTTCGATGCAGGCGTAACTTCTATCGCTATCGATGCCTCGCATATGACCGATGACAAAAACCTGTTGGCCAACATCGAACTCAATAGTTTGATTCCCGGTTGGGCCGGTCTTGAAACAGAGGTCGGGGAGATAAAAGGAGATCAGGGTCTTTCGACCGTGGATGATGCCTCGTTTCTGATCAAAGGGCTCAATGCCCATGGCATTTCAGCTGACTGGATCGCCTTGAATAATGGCTCCGCGCATGGTATCGAGGCGAGTGGGCAGGGAATCCAGGTGGAACTTACGGCAACCATCCATGAGGCTCTTTCTTCATACAGGGTGTCAGGAGCACAACATGGTACTTCCGGCAACAACTCTGATAAACTGCGGGCCATAGCAGGTAGGACCAAGACTACCAAGGCGAATGTGGCCACCGCTTTACAGATGGTTGCCTGGGGAGTCGAGGTCAACGATTACGGTAATGCCATCTTTGATAATGACGGAAGTTTCAGGAAGGTTAAGGGAGAGGGCGTAACCGCGGAACTATGGGAAGAAATGACCAATTATGCCGAGAAACAGGGCTGGCAAGGTGGTAATTACAAGAAATTGAACCTGCCTTTTGAGAGTAAGATCATGGCGTTACCTCGGGACGTGCGTGAACGTATGAGCAGCAGGGTTGAGGATTTTGTCCATAACATGCTTACCAATGTCTTCAATGCCGGTGGTACGGGTGCCATAGCCAGGGATATTCTGGCCGGAGCAGGTGGGTATGATCTTGGCCCCAAGGCGGAGCAGATAGAAAATGTTGCTGATTGGACCAAAGAACTTATTATAGAAAGGGCAAAAACGTTAGATGTGGATAAAGGGCCGGAAGGGGATTTCGACGATTAGCCGGGCGGGAAGCCTGTGCTGGACTTTCTGGATATAGAGTGATAACTGCTTGACAGATATCCGGATTCTTAATGGAATCCGGATTTTTATTGGGGTGTGAATAGCAAGATGAAAAAGATATTGGTAACGGGGGCTGCTGGTTTTATCGGGGCCCATTTGAGTCAGAAATTGATCGCCAATGGGGCGGAAGTGTACGGGATTGACAACATCAATGATTATTACAGTCCACAGCTCAAGATAGACAGAATGGCTGCCCTGGCAGAAGGGGAGCGCTTTACCCATCTGAATATGGATATCTCCGATCGGCAGGCCATGGCCCAGCTGTTTCAAGAGCACTCTTTTGATTGTGTGGTCAATCTTGCCGCCCAGGCAGGTGTTCGCTATTCTCTTGAAAACCCGCACTCCTATGTTGATACGAACCTGGTTGCTTTTGTAAATATCCTTGAAGGGTGTCGGCATTCCGGCGTAAAACATTTTGTTTATGCATCGTCCAGCTCCGTGTACGGGGCCAATACCACCATGCCTTTCTCTGTCCACGACAACGTGGATCATCCTGTGTCCCTCTATGCTGCGTCCAAAAAGGCCAATGAGTTGATGGCCCATACGTATAGTCACCTCTTTGGGCTGCCTACTACCGGGTTACGCTTTTTTACCGTGTACGGACCGTGGGGACGGCCCGATATGGCGTTGTTCCTGTTTACCAAGGCGATTCTTGCCGGGGAACCGATTAATGTGTTCAACAACGGTAATATGGAACGGGATTTCACCTTTATCCATGACATTGTGGAGGGTGTGTTCCGTGTTATCTACAAAGTACCTGAACCCAACCCGGCCTGGAGCAGTGCTGACCCCGATCCAGCCACGTCCTATTGTCCGTATCGAGTCTACAACATCGGAAATAACAACAAAGAAAAACTGCTGAGGTATATCGAAATACTTGAAGATTGCCTGGGGAAAAAAGCGGAAATGAACCTGATGCCGATGCAGCCGGGTGATGTTCCGGCGACCTACGCTAATGTCGACGACCTGGTGGCAGATCTTGATTATAAACCGGGAACAACCCTGGAATACGGCATCGACAAATTTGTCAGCTGGTATAAAGAATATTATAAGGTTTTGTAAATAACATTTTGTTGTCCTAAAGGGTTGGTTTGTCTTTTATGACGGCCAGCCCCGGTAGTAATGTCTGAGTGGCGTGGACCCCGCGCCACTGTCGGATGGTTGATGACAGGAAGTGGGTGAGCAGCTCCGCATCCGATGAGAGCAGGTCTCTCGTCAAAACTACCTTGCAGATAATATCGATGGAGCCGTGAACGGAGTGTACTTCACGAACTTCACTGAGTTCAACCAGCTTGTCAAAAATACGGTCTTCATGCTTGCCATCCACATTGAGCAGGATGAAGGCGGTGATCTCCCGTCTCATTTCAGGGTATTCCTGTTCCTGGTGCTCAGCCATTTTCTCGCGGAATACTTCCATATCCTTGGGGATGAGTTTGTCTACCCCGATGCCGTATTTTCTTTTTTGCCCCTGTTCCCACTGGTGTACAGAAATGTACAGATAGAGGTCGTCGATTGTCCTGTTCTTAAATGATTGTATGAGTCTGCTGTTTCGGATCAGTGTGGCCAGTGGCTTATAGATGGTGCGATACCAGTCGGCAGCAGCCTGTTGGTAGGTGATGTCCTTTTCCTCTGTTTCTGACAGGTAACTCTGGTGCTCTCGAATCTGCCAGTCCAGACGAGGAAACTGGCCGAGTTCCGTGAGCTCGATGTTCTGGGTTAACCCTGTTTTATCGCGAAACTCGGATCGTTCCATGTACAGTCTGTTGTCAAGGGTGTCGCCGGAGGGCAGGAGCTCCAGGATACATGCCTTGATATGGCTGTGTCCCAGTTTCCTGGCGGCGGTGACCCGGTGATGACCATCAAGGATGAAGTATTCCTCCTTTATCTGGTAAAGGGATATGGGGGGCAATGACTTCCCTGATTTCATTCGTTCTATGATGGCCATAAGGCGTTCATCCATAGAGCCTGATTTAGGCTCGAATTTACTGTCAAAATCCCGGTACCTGCCTACACTGCCGATAATTTTTTCAAGGGCAACCATAGAGGTCCCGCGATCTACCGGGTCATAAGCTCCTTCACTTTCCTGGCGTTCCCCAAAACTCTGGAGTTGATCTTTTTCCTGTTCATTGGAAAAGAGTCGCTTAAGAAAGGCCATCGGTCGGGAATGTGAAGGTGTAGTAGCCATAACAGTTTATCACCTTGGTGTTGTCGTAGCGGGTGATCCGCTCATCATCATTATTGAACAACTTATGAATGTGTCCATGGAGGAACAGAGGGGGCTTGTATTTTTCTATAAACGTTCGATAGATGTTAAAACCCCTGTGGCAACGGTCTTCTTCATCGTTGATGTAACGTGGTGGAGCATGGGTTACCACCCAGTCGACTCCCTTTTTTCGCCAAAGCGTGAATTTGAGCCTGCGGATGAAACCGGTCATCTCCCGCTCGGTGAACTGGTTGACATTGCCATTATACCAACGACTTCCGGAAAAACCAGTTATCCTGATATCTTTATACGTTATGAGTCTTCTGTTGATAGAGGTGCATCCCAAGGGAGGACTGCTTTTGTAGCGCAGGTCGTGATTACCCAATACATAGAAGAGGGGTGTGTCGTATCTGGCTTTGAGAGACGTCAGGTATTCAGGGGGGAGGTCGCCACAGGAGATGACGAGATCGATATCCGGTAGCAGGGGACTGCCCCCGGCAGTCTCAAGAAGTTCTTCACGAACTGTGTCTGCTACGACCAGGACTTTCATGCGCTTGGTGTGCGGCATGTTGTAAAAAGGTTAAGCGTATCTTTCAGCTGTTGTCCCTGGGTGGGATGTCGAGAAGCTGAAGGCTCGCCCTGACGATAGCCGCTGTATCGATATGATTGTTTTTCCACAGTGTTTTCTGGGGGCCGTGTTCGATAAAACTATCAGGATAGCCGAGAAGACGTGTTTTTACCGAACTGATATTTTTGGAGCTTAGCAGCTCAAGGATGCCGGTGCCAAAACCTCCACTTGTCACGTGGTCTTCTATGGTGATCAGGGCACCTGTATGCTCAGCCCACGTGCAGATCAACTCCGCATCGAGAGGTTTGACAAAACGAGGGTTGATAACCGCCGCATGAACACCATCTTCTTGAAGTTTTTCTGCAGCTTTCAACGCAGGGTACACCCTGTTTCCTATGGGTAGCAACAAGATGTCGTCGCCCTCAACCAATAACTCCCCTTTGCCAATTTCAAGCTCTTCGAATCCCTCTGTTTGGTCGATATCTTCACCTGCACCGCGTGGGTAACGCACCGCTGTAGGGCCGTCGTAACGAATGGCTGTATAGAGCATATGCCGCAATTCCTCTTCATCCTTTGGTGTCATGATAACCATGTTAGGGATGAAGCGCAGGAACGAAATATCAAATACTCCATGATGAGTCGGACCGTCATCACCAACCACACCGCCTCTGTCGATAGCAAAGGTGACAGGCAGGTTGGGGATGCAAACGTCATGTATAATCTGGTCCATTGCACGTTGCATAAAGGTCGAATAGATGGCCACCACTGGACGATGTCCCTCAGCAGCCATACCTGCGGCAAAAGTTACCGCGTGCTGTTCGGCGATACCCACGTCAAAAAAACGTTCAGGATATTGTTCAGCAAAAGGCAGCAGCCCTGTCCCGCCCGTCATGGCTGCAGAAATCGCTGTCACACGGTCGTCCTGTTCCGCGATATCACAAATGGCCTGGCCAAAAACCTGGGTATAACTGGCAGGTCCCTTGGATTTGCGAATGGTACCGGTCTCAATACTGAAAGGGCCGACCCCATGGTAGGCGCCGGGGTTCTTTTCAGCTGGCTTATACCCTTTGCCCTTGGTGGTTAGTACGTGGACCAGTGTTGGTCCATGATAGTTGTCCCGCGTGACCTGAAGGGTGGATATCAGATCATCGAGTTCGTGTCCCTGTATTGGTCCGATATAATCAAATTTGAAGGCTTCAAAGAGCATGCCGGGTGTAAAGAAACTTTTAAACGATCCCTCGCTTTTTTTCAGTACGTTGAGGATGTTGTCGCCGACATTGGAAAAGGCCTGTAACCTCTCTTCGATATGATTCTTCACCTGACGCATGGTCTTGCCGGTCAGTTTGCGACTCAAAAAGCTGGAGATTGCCCCTACGTTAGGTGAGATGGACATCTCGTTATCATTTAAGATAACGATCAGATCCTTATCCAGGTCTCCTGCATGGTTGAGTGCCTCAAAAGCCATGCCCGCGGTCATGGATCCGTCGCCGATAACAGCAATGGCCCTGTTCCTGTCATGTTTCAGGTCTTTTGAAATGGTCATGCCGAGCGCAGCAGAGATGGACGTAGAGCTGTGACCGGTCTCAAAAGCGTCGTAGGGACTCTCATTTTTTTTTGGAAAACCGCTGAGCCCTTTGTATTGCCTGAGGCTGGCGAAAAGTTCCCTGCGTCCGGTGATGATTTTGTGGGCGTAGGATTGGTGCCCGACATCCCATATCAGTTTGTCTTCCGGGGTGTTGAACACATAATGCAGCGCAAGGGTCAACTCGACTACGCCGAGACTTGGGGCAAGGTGTCCCCCTGTCTTGGAAACGGTGTGGATAATGGTGTCACGCAGTTCCTGAGCAAGTTGTTTCAACTCACCAATGGAGAGTTTTCTGACATCTTCCGGTGAATTGATCTTGGGCAGCAAGCGTGCATCCAGTTCTGTTGTGAAGGTGGGTAACATGTTCGTAATCTATAAGCAAAAGCCGCCAATTTTTGAGACGGCAAACAGTCATCTGTAGTATGTAGAACCCCTTAACTTACTACAGATAGCACAATCTGCAAACGTGTATTGGTGAAAAAAACCGGAATATCAGTGACTGCGGGTATATATATACGTGGCGAGTGCTCTCAGTGGTTCTGCTTTATCGTCAAAACCAGACAAGGCGCGAGTTGATCTTTCTACCGCCTCTTGAGCCAGCTGCCGGGTTTTTTCTATGCCGTAAAAAGCGGGATAGGTTGCCTTTCCACGTTCGGCATCGCTTCCTGCCTCCTTGCCCAACTGTTCTGTTGTTGAGGTGGCGTCAAGCAGATCATCCACTATCTGGAAAGCAAGACCGATATTGTCCCCGTATTGTTGTAGAGCCTCAATTTGTTTCTCATCTGCCCCGGCCCCGACAGCTCCGGTAAGTACAGAACATGTTATCAGGCTACCGGTTTTGTGGCGATGAATGGTCTGCAGGGTCTCTATGGGGTATTCCTTATTTTCATTAATCATATCGAGACTTTGCCCTCCTACCATGCCAATAGAGCCGGCGGCTTGGGCAATAAGAGAAATAATCCGCAGCCTGGCTGTGGCGTTGATAGTACAGATATCCGGTTTGCTGAGCAGGTCAAACGCATACGTCAGCAAGCCGTCGCCGGCAAGAATAGCCCCCGCTTCGCCATAGAGGATATGGTTGGTTGGTTTCCCGCGTCTCAGGTGGTCATCGTCCATGGCCGGCAGATCGTCATGGATCAGGGAGTACGTGTGAATACACTCCAGTGCAACACAAATGGAGAGCAGTTTCTCAGTCATCTCGGGTGAGTCATCGATCGCATTACCTGCTGCAAGACAGAGAATGGGGCGAATTCGTTTTCCTCCCGCAAAGAGGCTGTAGCGCATCGCTTCGATATGTTTTGTAAAGGGCTCTTCGACTGCCAGCATGAAAGCGTCCATCGCTTCTTCGACAACGGCGCGCTGTTCGGCTAAGTATTCTTTAATCTTCATCTTCGCTTTCGTTAAAGGGAACGGCTTCAAGTTTTCCATCTTTTTCCAGCAGGAGTTCTACCTTTGCCCGTGCTTCATCAAGCTGTTCGTTACAAAAGTGGGCAAGCTGAATGCCTTCATCAAATTTCTTGAGGCTTTTGTCAAGACTCAGCTCACCGTCCTCGAGCTCTTCGGTGATCTGTTCCAGGCGAGACAAAGCGGATTCAAATGTTTTTTTGGCCATGGCGGGTAGGATGCTGTTTACTAAAAAGGATATTGAACTGGACTGATATTATGTATAGGGTAGTTTTTACTCTGCGTTGTTCTCAGGTAGCCTGCGGGCCTCATTAGCCCTCTTTCACGTTTTCACTCAGGCCAGACAACACTATACATTTACCATGGAAAAATCAATCGAACTCTTTATCCGATACCTTTCCGTAGAACGGGGGTATTCGGTCCACACTGTGGCTGGGTATAGGCGCGACCTGCTCGAGTTTACAAGCTTTCTGGCTGAAGGTACGGCTGCAAGGCAGGTCTCCTCAACTGACGTACGTGGTTTCGTTGTATCCCTCCATGGCAAAAACAGCGGTGCCACCGTAGGTCGAAAACTCTCTGCGCTCAGGAGCTTTTTCAGGTACCTCCAACGGCATAAATTAATGACGGGTGATCCCCTGGCCGGGGTTGTTGGACCACGCGTTGGCAGATCGATACCCGTTTTCCTGACCGTTGACGAAACCTTTGCCCTGCTCGAAGCCCCTGATGAACGAGACACATTCAAGCTTCGTGATCGGGCTTTGCTGGAGTTGTTATATTCAACGGGGATGCGTGTCTCCGAACTTGTTTCGCGCGATTTTGCCGACCTTGATTTCGAGGAAGAAGTGCTTAGGGTGAGGGGCAAAGGCAACAAGGAGCGGATCGTTCCGGTTGGTCGCCCTGCCGTTGAAGCATTGAATAAATACTTACCGCAACGGCGCCAGTTGCTTGAACAGAGGGCAGCACGCGGGAAAAAGGCGGATACCGATGCCCTGTTTTTAAACAACAGGGGTAGCCGCCTCACAACTCGTAGCGTGGAGAGGTTTGTGCGTGCCTATGGTGAGCGGGCCGGTATTACCCAGATTGTAACCCCGCATGCTTTGCGGCACTCTTTTGCTACCCACCTGCTTGAAATGGGGGCAGATTTGAGATCGGTGCAGGAATTGCTCGGTCATGCCAGCCTGTCCACTACCCAGCGATATACGCACCTGACCCTGGATCATCTTTCGGATGTGTATGATAAGGCTCATCCTCTTGGTGATGACAGGAAGTAATTGACTTAAAGAAGGAAAGAAATAGTAATGAAAATCAGATCAACAACGATTCTTACCGTACGCCATAAAGGGGAAGTTGTCATTGCCGGTGACGGCCAGGTTTCCTTGGGTAACACCGTCATGAAACATAACGCCAGGAAGGTGAGGCGTTTGTACAAGGACCAGGTGATTGTCGGGTTTGCGGGAGCGACTGCGGATGCCTTTACCCTGTTCGGAAAACTGGAGCAGAAGCTGGAACAATACAACGGCAACCTGATGCGTGCCTCCGTTGAGTTGGCAAAAGAGTGGCGAATGGACAAGATGCTGCGGCGGCTTGAGGCGATGATAATCGCCGTCGACAAAGAGCACTCCCTGCTGCTGAGCGGCACCGGTGATGTAATTGAACCGGATGATGGTGGCGTGCTGGCCATCGGTTCCGGTGGTCCTTATGCACATTCGGCAGCTCTCGCCCTGGTTCGAAAGAGCGATCTCGATGCTGAAGAAATTTGCAGGACTGCAATGGAAATTGCTGCTTCTGTCTGTGTTTATACCAATTCCTCTATTGTGCTCGAAAAATTATGAACCCGAATCAATCCCTGACACCAAAAGAAATACTGCTTGAACTGGATAAATACATTATCGGCCAGGCCGACGCGAAACGTTCCGTCGCCATTGCCCTTCGAAACAGGTGGCGCAGGCGGCAGGTTGAATCGCCTTTACGGGAAGAGATCGTCCCGAAAAACATTATCATGATCGGTCCCACGGGAGTGGGTAAAACCGAGATTGCAAGACGGCTGGCCTCGCTTGCCCAGTCTCCGTTTATCAAGGTGGAAGCCTCGAAGTTCACCGAGGTCGGGTATGTGGGCCGTGATGTGGAATCGATGGTCCGTGATCTTGTGGAGTTGGCTATCAACATGGTTAAGGAGGAAGAAAAGAACCGTATATCGGGGATTGCCGAAGCTAATGCTGAGGATAAAATTCTCGACCTTCTGCTTCCGCCCAGCCCGATGTCAGCCCCCCAAAATGGACCTGATGGCACGACCTCCTTTACCATGAAGGGTTATGAGCTGCCTGCAACAACACAGGAGAGGCCGGACCAGAACAGTACCCGTGAGAAGTTCCGGCAGATGTTCCGTGACGGCAAGCTCGATGATCGCGAGGTCGAGTTTTCGCAACAGGAACAGCAATCCATACCCATTATTGAGGTTATGGGGCCGACCGGCGGTGGTGGCATGGACGATATGCAGTCAAATCTCAAGGACGCCTTTTCTAAGATGTTTCCCGGTAAGAAAAAGAAACGTAAGATGAAAGTCCAGGATGCCTACGAGGCCCTGACCAAGGAAGAGATGGAGCGCCTTGTCGACATGGACAACGTGGTAAAAGAGGCGTTGCGTCGTACCGAAGAGTCCGGAATTGTGTTCCTTGATGAAATAGATAAGATCGTCTCAAGAAGTGGTGGTGGTTCCCATGGTCCGGAAGTCTCCCGGGAAGGCGTTCAGCGCGATCTACTTCCCATTGTTGAAGGGGCTACTGTTTCCACCAAGTACGGCATGGTGAAGACGGATCATATCCTGTTTATCGCCAGCGGTGCATTTCACGTCAGTAAACCGTCGGATTTGATTCCTGAATTGCAGGGCCGTTTCCCTATTCGTGTTGAATTGCACCCGCTAGGCAAGGATGAATTTATCCGTATCCTGACCGAACCTGAAAATGCACTCACCAAACAGTACACTGCACTCATGGCCACCGAGGGTGTGAGGCTGATTTTTACCGAAGATGGTATCGAGGAGATGGCGCGTATTGCTGTTGATGTCAACGAGAAGATGGAGGAGATAGGTGCCAGAAGGCTGCATACTGTGCTGGAGCGAGTCCTGGATGCACTCTCCTTCGATGCTTCTGAGCGAGGTGACGAGGAATTTGTTGTTACCGGTGCATATGTCCGTGAGCAATTGACCAATATTATTGAGGATCAGGATCTCAGCAGGTATATCCTGTAATCAAATGTTGGGAGTTGAAATATGCTGAAAAAGTTTTTTAGTTGGGCAAAGAAGGATAACGAGATACCCAGGGAGGTGGATACCACACATCCCGACGTCGACCCTGCAATGCTCTATTGTCCTCAGTGCGGTGATGAGTATAGAGCGGGTATAAGGCAATGTCATGTGTGCGAAGTCGACCTCATCTCCGGCAAGGAAAAACTTGCCGCACTTAAGGAAGAGGAAAAAATGAACGGCGAGAGATCCATGGAGATCAGCCCGGAAGATCGTCTTGTTGCTATCCGTAACGGCAAGCTCCGTGATCTCAAACCGTACCAGGTTCTACTTGCTCGTCATACTATCCCGGCTCTGCTCACCGGAGAATCGGGAAATTGCAGTAAGGGCTGAGGCGGCCCGGACCTCCAGTTGGAGGTTAAGGAACAGGATGCCCGAATCGCTGTGGAAATACTGCAGCGTGACTACCAGGAGACGACGGCACTCGCCCACCATGATCTTTCAACGGCCCAGGCGATTTTCGATGAGCAGGCGGGTGAAGTACAGTGTCCCGCCTGCGGCACCTCTTTTACGCCTACGACCGCAACCTGCCCTGAATGTGGGCTGAGTTTTGGTTAGTTCTTCTTCTGGCCTCCGTTATTCCATCGTTTCTTACGCGGGGTCAGGGTGATTGTCTTCTTCTTGAAGATGAGAGGGTTGTAGTGGAGGGCCTCTTCAAGCTGATCGCTGAGTTCCCGGCACGGTTTGATTGTGAGGTCCCGTATCACCTCGATATCGACTTCGCCCTGTCCAGGAAAATGCAGAGTTAGCAGTATGGGACAGGAACCGTGAAACTGGTAGAGTTTTTTCTTTACCTGTTCAATCTGTTGCCTGTTCACCTTGTCTGCGTCCAGCCTGATAATAACTTTTTCAGTATATTTTTCCCTGGCTTCGGGCAGGTAGTCTATGGAATCGGCAATTATTTTCGGTCCCCTTTCATCCTGCTGGACTGTTCCCTGAATGATTACCGGGTCCGGAGAGTCGAGTATCTGTTCACATCGTGAATAGGTGTCGGGGAAGACGATGACTTCAACCGTTTCCATGATATCCTCAACGGTGATAAAAGCCATGGGATCGCCTCTTTTGCTCTTAAGCCGTTTGCAATTGCGGATCAAACCGCCTATACGTACCGGCTGCTCATTTCCCCAGTTCTCCAGGTTATGAATGTCAGAATCGGTAATCGTCTTAATCTCGACCAGGGCGTCATCCAGCGGGTGGCCTGTAATATAAAAGCCGACCGTCTCTTTTTCCCGGGCAAGACGGGTGCGCTCATCCCACTCCGGAATATCCGGCATGACCGTCTCGTTGAGTTCGGTCGAGCTTTCTTCCGCCTGGGGAGCCACGGAAAAGAGTGACATCTGTCCGCTTTGCAGATCGCGCTGGACAGCCTTTGCCTGTTCCATGGCCGTATCCAGAACTGCCATGTATTGTGAGCGCTTGTAACCGAATGAATCAAGTGAGCCGGACTTGATCAATGCCTCAATTACCCTGGAATTGACTCTGCGTGAATCGACCCGGTTGCAAAAATTTGAGAGTGAGGTGAATTTACCGTTCTTCTCCCGCTCTTCAATGATCGAATCCAGTGCCGATTCACCCACGTTTTTTACTGCTGCAAGGCCAAAGCGAACCCGGTCGTCTATGACGGTGAAGTCTTTGAAACTCTCGTTTACATCTGGGGGCAGTACCTCAATGTTATGTTCCCGGCACTCATTGATATAGTTGACCACCTTGTCGGTGTTGGTCATATCGCAGGAGAGCAGGGCGGCCATGAATTGAGCCGGATAGTGCGCTTTCAGGTAGGCAGTCTGGTAGGAGACCAGGGCATAGGCTGCAGAATGAGATTTGTTGAAACCGTAGCCGGCAAATTTTGCCATCAGGTCAAAGATATATTCCGCTTTGTCCTCGGGGACTTCATTCTTTAATGCCCCTTTCATGAACTTGACCTTTTCCTGGTCCATCACCTCGGGTATTTTTTTACCCATGGCACGTCGCAGAATATCAGCATCTCCAAGGGAATAACTTGCCAGGATGTTGGCAATTTTCATAACCTGTTCCTGGTAGACAATGACGCCGTAGGTTTCTTCAAGAACTGATTTTATCTGGGGCAGTGGGTAGTTGGCGGTGGCCCGGCCGTGTTTTGTTTCCACAAAATCATCCACCATACCGGAGTCAAGTGGGCCGGGACGGTAGAGGGCAACAAGAGCGACCAGGTCACTGAACTGTTCGGGTGCCATCTTCACCAGGAGCTCACGCATGCCGGAACTTTCCAGCTGAAACACACCAAGGGCATCGCCGTCGCAGAGGAGTTTAAAGGTCTTTTGATCGTCCAGGGGAATGGTCGAGATATCGAGATCCCTGCCAATATCCGACTTGATATGCTTGACCGCCTTGTCGATAACGGTGAGTGTTTTCAAGCCAAGGAAATCAAATTTTATAAGTCCGGTCATTTCAGTATGTTTCATGTCATACTGGGTGACTGTTTCCTCGTTATGGCCACGGCATGTAGGCAGAAACTGGGTCATCGGGCCCGGAGAGACAACAACCCCTGCGGCATGGATACCGGTATGTCTGGCCAGTCCTTCAAGAGTTTTGGATACGGTGAGCAGCTCCTGGATTCTCGGATCGTAATCGGCAGCCTCCTGGAGTTTCGGTTCCTCCTGAAGTGCTTTTTTGATAGTCATCTTCAATTGATCCGGTACCAGTTTGGCAATCTTGTCCACTTCGCCAAACGGGATATCCAGGGCCCGCCCCACATCACGGATAACGCCACGTGCCTTCATGGTTCCGTAGGTGACGATCTGGGCAACATGGCGAGGACCGCCGTATTTGCCTCGTACGTAGTCAATCACCTCTCCACGGCGGTCCATACAGAAATCGATATCGAAGTCCGGCATGGATTTTCGTTCGATATTAAGGAATCGTTCAAAGATCAGGCCATGGGGGATTGGGTCGATGTGGGTGATGGCCATGCAGTAAGCTGCCAGTGATCCTGCACCTGACCCTCTGCCGGGTCCGACAGGAATATCATGATCCAGGGCCCAGTTGATAAAGTCGGCCACGATGAGAAAGTAACCTGGAAATCCCATGGTGATGATGACATCAATCTCCATATCCAGCCGTGCTTCATATTGCTTTTCCAGTTCGGGTGAAAGTGTGCCGGCCTCACGCATTTTGGCAAACCGCTTTTGCAATCCTTCCTTACAGGCGGCAATGAACATCGAGTCAAGAGTTTCACCTTCCTCTACGGGGAAGTCGGGGAAATAGTACTGGCCGAGATCTATTTCCAGGTTGCAACGGTCTACAATTTCCTGGGTATTGGCAACGGCCTCCGGAAAGTATGAGAAGCTCTTCCTCATTTCATCCGGAGATTTAAAATAAAATTCATCTGTGGAGAAGCGAAACCGCTTTGGATCGTTGATGGTCTTACCTGTCTGAATGCACAGGAGCACCTCGTGGGCATGCGCCTCTTCACGGTTTAGATAGTGGCAGTCGTTTGTGGCGACGACCTTGATACCGAACTCCTTGCTGAGCTCAATCAAACCTTCGTTTACGGGGGTCTGCTCGGGAATGCCGTTTTCCTGAATCTCGAAATAGAGTCGGTCACCGAAGATGTCGAGCAGTTCCTGGGTTTTTGCACGGGCGCCGTCCATGTTTTTCTGGCCGATGAGGTAGGGGATTTCCCCGTGCAGACAAGCTGTGAGGGCGATAATACCCTCGTTGTTTTCGCGCAATACCTCTTTATCAATTCTCGGCTTATAATAAAAACCTTCATGCTGGGCGATACTCGCCATTTTCATCAGGTTCTGGTAGCCTGTATAATTCATGGCCAACAGCACGATATGGTATGCGATCTGCCCATCTATCTGTTTTTTGTCTTTCCTGCTTTTTGGAGCAATATAGAGCTCACAGCCGACCAGCGGTTTTATATCCGCCTTTTTGGCCTTGGTATAAAACTCGAGCGCTCCGAACATGGCGCCGTGGTCGGTCATTGCGACGCTGTCCATCCCGTATTCCTTACATTTCTCAAGGAGGTCGGGAAGTCTGATGGCACCGTCAAGAAGACTGTACTGGGTATGAACGTGAAGGTGGGTAAAACCGGCTGCTGACATAATTTACTTGAGTCCTATGGTTCCTTCGAGATGTGTTGTATTGAACACCGCACCTTCAGTGCGGGCTTGTGTGAAATCGGCCTTAATGAGGTTCGCTTTGGTGAAATCGGCGTTTTCCAGGTTGCAGCCTCGGAGGTTTGCTCCTGGCAGATTGGCCAGAGTGAGGTTGGCCCGGTTCAGGTTCGCACCTGCCAGGTTTGCCCTGCGCAGGTTTGCTCCGCGCAAATTGGCACCGGAGAGGTCCGCGCCTGCCAGGTTTGCCTCTACCAGATTAGCCCGACTCAGGTCCGCACCTGCCAGATTACATTCCGGGCAGTTGCGTGCGGTTTTTACCAGGAGGTGTTTCATCTCCTCTTTGCTGGGCAGTGGGCCAGGAGGCTGCTGGCGTGGCTGTGCCTGTACCGCTGAAGTCACTTGTTCGGGCGGTTGAGCGGGGCTGTTTTTTTGTTTCAGGTATGATTCTTTTTTCTTCTTCTTTTGAGGTCTGAGGCCTTCAGGGGTGGTGCGCAGTTGAACGGCGCTATAAGAACGGGCACCGTTGGCGGAAAAGAATATGTAACTGTTTTCCTTGCTGTCGGGAAAGAGGGTATAGCAATGCCGATCCCCATAAAACCAGGTACGAAATTCAATGCAGAGCTCACTATCTGTCGTGATATCCCATTCACCACTGTCTTTTTGGTTGTCCCTGTTATGGGCGGAGAGGGAGCCGTTCTGAAGGAATAAAATTTTCCCGTCAAAATCCATTGATGTCAGGTGCAGAGTTCTGTCCGCCAGGAGAGTGTATATTTCTTCGGCAGAGAGAGCGCTGATCCCATTTGCTTCCATCTGTGTCCGGCTATTTACGGCACATCCGGCAGACAACAGGGTCAGTGCGGAAAAGAGAAGGATATAGTGTCGTAACATTAGTAAATCCTTATGTAAAAAGAATTTCGAGGTGGTAGTTTCAGGGCTGGGAATGAATCACAATTACCTGATCAGTAATAGCATAACCGGATCGATATTGCATGGGAAAGAGAGAGTGAACGAGGGGGAAAAATAGATTGTCAGCGCCAACCTTTACAAACAGTAGACTTGTGCGTTGAAAAAAAAGATGAGCGTGTCAGGATTTTTAGTCAAACTATAGGGCGCCGATGCAGAATCAAATTGATTCCATGTTCATGACAAATCCAGGTCAGTCATCGAGGTAGAGGTCGAAGGCCTTGTCCTTTACCTGTTCTTTCTCAATCTTGAATCGTTCCCTGATCTTCTCGTAGGATACCAGTTTTGTTTCACGGTCTGAAGGGGTGAGAAATGATTCGAGCTTGGTTTTCAGGATGACCGGGTTCATTTCCGATTGGATGGATATCACACCTTCCATAATAATTTTCTGAAGCAGGAGTTCGTGATTGGTTCTCTCCTTGAGATTTGCTGCGAAAGGCAGGAAAAAGAAATTGGAAAAAATGAGCCCGTACAGGGTAGAGGTAAGGGCGATCGGGATGGCACGTAGTATGGTGGAGGTGTCGCCGATGCCACCCAGCATTGTGATAAGGCCGACTACTGAACCAATGATTCCAAAAGATGGGAAAAATTCGGCGATGGATCGGAGAACACGTTCGGAGTCTTCACGGCGTAACCTGAAGAAATACATCTCGGTATTGAGGATGTCCCGTATTTGTTCCGGCTTATAACCATCCACCAGGCAACCCAGCGCTCTCCTGAGAAAGTAGACCGTGGTTTTATTTTCATGTTGTTGCAAGGTGAGGATGCCATCGGCGCGGGAACGGATGGAGAGATCGATCAGGATGTTTATGATCTCCGTTTCATTATTTACAGGTCGGTTGTAGGAAGACCAGAGAACCTTGCGAACAATAGCCAATTGCGCCGTCTTGAAACTGAGCAGGGTGGCCCCGAATGTTCCCCCGAAGACAATGAGCAGACCAGAAAGATTGAAATAGAGATTGAGGTTGCCGTTTAAAAAGAAGCCGAGTCCGAACAGGGCGACACAGAGGATAAACCCGGTTATGTTTTGCCGTTTCATAGAGGTGTGCAGGTATCTTCCTATTCAAGGGTTGCTGCTGTAGCGGGGACCGGTTTGGGCAGTCGCTTGCTGATGATAATTTCTACCCGTCGGTTTTTTGCCCGGTTTTTCTCGTTTATGTTGGGTTGAAGCGGCCTGAAAGAGGAGTATCCACTCACCACAAACTGGCTCGGGTTCATGCCCATCTCCTCAATGAGGAATCGGGCGACAGTACTTGCTCTTGCCAGTGACAGTTCCCAGTTGCTGGCATAACGATCCGAATGCATGGGAACATTGTCGGTATGACCGACGATATTAATCATATACGGAGTTTTTTTAATAACTGCAGCAACTTTTTGCAGGGAAGTGACAGAATCATATCCAAGATCCGCCTGTCCGGGGGAAAAGAGCAGATCCCCGGTGAGTATGATACGCATTGTTTTATCCGGCACCAGATCAAGCGAAGCAAATTTATCCAGGTTGTTAGTGGCCAGTGCCTCTTGAGACAACCGGTACATATCATTTAACTGGTTCTGGGGTGGCCCTGAAAATTCAGCTGTAAGCGGACGCGGCTCGATTATCTCCTGTGGATCCTTCTGGGTCGTGGGGGCGACCGGGGGGGGGGCCACAAGAAATGCTCTTGAATTTTCTACTATTTGTTCCTCAACCGACACTGATTCAATGACTTCAGGTTCCTGTTCGATAGCTTCTGTATATATCAATTCCTCTGTCCCTGCCGGATAGACCTGATCAATATCAATATCCTGAAGGGTTACAGATTCGACTTTCTGGATTGTACCACTGGTCATCAGCGGAAGTGCGGGCGAGATCGGGGCGAATGGTAAGCCGTTATCAGAGAACACATCTGAGTTAAGGGCTTCCGTGGTGTCGCCGCCAATGACTTCAGGTTTCTTCTCGGTCAGGAATTCCATATTGGCTGTCTGGTAAACAAACATGGAAAGAAACAGGATGAACATGGTCATCATCAGATCCGACCAGGCTATGGACCAGTGGGTCGGACGAGGCATAGCGGACTGAAACGGGCTGTCATCAACCATAAAAACCGTGTCATAGGATGACCTTCGTTCGATGGATACATATTTCGCCCTGGCTAATTGCTGGGGTACTTCGTCCTGAACTTGTTGTAAAGGGATGTCCGGTTGGTACATGTTTTACCTGTCGATAAGAAAAATTATTTTGTCATTCTCTGTATCTCTTATCGGCAGGTTATGAAAATTCAATAGTAATGAAATGATGAGTGGGGCGCCGAATCGTATCCGGGGGGATGGATTTTTGCTATCGTCTCTCTACCTGCAGGCGAACAGACGCATACCTGTTGAGGTCGCAAAATATTACTATGCTCAAGACATCTGTACATTTTTCCGTCATAACAATGACAGCGTGAAAGGTGTGTATGGAAAGACTGTTTCTCCAGGATGCTGTCCGAGAATGCACTTTCCGCCCATATCTTCGTTAAACGCGAAAAATTGTTCTCAGAATAGTAACTCTATGCCGGCGGCGATAATTTTTCGCGTTTGCCTTGATCTGAACAAAAATGGTAATTCTACGACTTTTATGAAAGCAATAAAATTGTTCTACAAAAGTCTTAAAAAACATTTCAAATTACGCTATCCTCACACTTTCTATATTTCCAAAATTCAGGTGGTGTTTTGAAGATTATTAATTTTGACCAGATTCAGACACTGGAAGCCAGCAGTACCAAATTCATGAATATCCTGGCTCATGACATGGAACGGGCGCTCGCTCTCTGTGAAGAGACACGGGTTTTCTCGGAGAAAGCTGGTTATACCAAAGGTGTGCTAGATTCCTTGTTTCACAAGGCCTGGTATCATATTCACAAATGTGAGTTTGATCTGGTGTTTCCTCTCTTAAAGGACCTTCCTGAACAGTACAAGCTTATCGGTGATGAATATGGAAGGTTGAAGGCCGTGAATGCTCTCGGGGTGATGCATATGGACATGGGGAATTATGACCATGCACTTCCTTATTTCCTGAAAAGCCTGAAGCTGGCCAAGAAGAAAAATTTGCAGGAACGAGAAGCTTCTGCTCTTGCCAATATCGGTCTGGTTTTTAATGAGTTGGGCAAAATAGACCAGGCCTTTGATTATTTTACAGAAGCACTGAACAATCCGGAGATCAATAATACGGGTTTCTACACTGCCTCCAAGTGTATCGGTCACTATTATATCAAGACTGGTGAGTATGATAAGGCGGGCATATATCTCAATGGGGCATTTACCAGGGCCAGGAAAGCCAAGGATACTCATTTTGAATCCGAACTTTTAACGACCCAGGGTATTCTGAACCGCCATCGGGAGCAATATAGACAAGCAGAAACTGATTTCAAGAAGAGTCTTGAAATCTCGAAGAAACTTGGGAATGTCAAAATTGAAACGGAAAACCTGTATGAACTGGGTGTGCTTAATCTAAGCCAGGGGCATGTTGATAAATCTTTTAGTTATATTAATCAGGCTCTGGCTCTGGCCGTAAAGAAAGATATCGGTCGGTTTCAGTGTCGGTGCTATGAAAACCTGAGCACCATGTATGAAGAGAATGGAGATTATGCTAACGCATTGGAGTTCTTGAAGAAATACAATTCGGCAGAAAAAGAGTATAACCTGATGAAGGCTGAATTGAAGCTGAAAAGTCTGGAGTTTGAACATAAACTCGAGCAAAAACAGCAGCAAGCAGAGATCTACAGGCTCAAAAATGAGGAACTTGAAGAAGCCAATCGCAAAATCATGAACCTGGCCAATCATGATAACCTCACAGGCCTCCCCAATCGGAGGCTTTTTATGGAAATCCTGAAGTCCTCTATGAATTCTGCGCTTCGGTATGATCAGAAAATAGCGGTATTGTTTATTGATCTGGATAATTTTAAACCGGTTAATGACAGGTTCGGGCACAGGGCTGGAGATTATGTCTTAAAAGAGGTAGGGGAGCGATTGATCCAGGTTCTCAGGAAGAGTGATGTCGTCGCCCGGTTCGGGGGAGATGAGTTTGTGATTCTGGTATCGGAACTGGAAGATTCCCAGTACCTCAATGCCATTGCTGGTAAAATTAGTGAACGTTTTCAGCAGGATTTTCAGGTGGGAGCACATCAATGCAATCTGGGAGCCAGTATTGGTATCAGCCTTTTTCCCGATGATGATGAAGATATCGAAGGACTTCTAATTAAAGCAGACAAAGCGATGTATGCAGCAAAACTGAAAGGAAAAAACACCCATGTTTTTTATCGGTCGGTTTCTTGTGCTAGGCCTAAACAGATCTGACATGACTATCCCCTGGCCCAATAGTGTTTGACAACTTTGGCAGGGGATACCTAGGGATGGAAAATCCGGCTTAAAGAGCCTCGGTAATTATTTTTTCGATGGTATGCCGGGTGACAAATGTTGAGGTCCTTTCCTTCTTGCGGGCGTGTTCAGCGTAATAGGTGACGAGTTTACGTGCCATTTCGACCGCCTCGTCATCGCTGATGTCTTCAGCAATGATGTCTCCTGCCCGTACCTTTCTACCCGAGTTTCCCCCGAAACTAAGGGTCCAGCCTTTCTTTTTGCCCATCAGTCCCAGGTCTCGTACGAAGTTTTCGGCACAACAGAACGGACAGCCTGAGACACCGACCTTAAACTTGGCTGGCATATCTATCCCCGCAAAAGCTTCTTCAAGTTTCAGGCCCATTCCGAGTGAGTCCTGAATCCCGAACTGGCAAACCTCGGTGCCAGGGCAAGCCTGGACATAGTGCAGGCAGAGTTCGACCGCTTTACCCGGATCCATATCCAGGTCTTTGTATATGGGTTCAATCTGGTCCTGGGTCATACCGACCAGTGCTATCCTGTGACCTGAAGTTACTTTGACGATCGGGATGTCGTATTTTTCTACCACAGCTGTTATGGCTTTCAGGTCTTTTCGGGGAAGGAGCCCGGCCGGAATGCGGGGAACAATGGCGTACGTTTCTTTATCGCGTTGTAAGATCGCTCCTTTGGGTGGTTCAACTTTTGGCATGTTTTCTCTCCGTTATTTCTCAACAGGTTTCATATAGTAGTATAAGTGCCGTTTCCGGGAAAAACGACATTGGTTGAATAAGAGGGCTGGTGTCCATTCACGTTCCACCTGTTACTTTAAGCTTCTGCTTTCTTGCTCCCCAGCTTTTCGTTTATTTAATCAAAATAATGTTCCGAATATCAGTCGTATGCCTGCTCTTTTTTTTCTAAAATGCTTCGGTCTTAGAAAAAATGTCTATTCTCGGACAACCTCCTGGCAGGAGCACATTTTCTGTCAGACAGGTTAAAATACAGGTTTGTAATCGAAAAAGTGTCGTGTTTCCAGTTTTCTGTAGGTATGTGTTTTACCCCGGGCAATAAACGAGCTGGTGATTGCACCGTTGGATGTGAAGCGGACTCCTTCAAGGAACTCGCCGTCGGTGATGCCTGTTGCAGCAATGGCCACCTCCTTTGAGCGGATGAGATCCTGGACCCTGAAGATTTTTTCGAAATCAGTTATGCCGTGCTCCTTGCCCATTGATTTATCACGGTCGTTTTCGTAAAATATTTTACCTTCGAAATAACCACCCATGCAGCTGATAGCCGCTGCAGCCATTGTACCTTCCGGGGCATAGCCGTACCCCATGTAGATATCGGCCTTTTTACCGGAAATTGCTGCCAGACAGCCGGATATTTCGCCTTCCTCAATGAGCTTGATGCGCGCTCCGCAACTGCGTACTTCGTGGATTAATTGATGGTGCCGTGCCTGGTTCAATATACACACTGTCACGTTTTCGGTATATTTCCTGAGGGCTCTGGCTGTTCGTTTGACATTGACAATAGGTGGTTGGTTGATATCGATAACATTGCCCACTTCCGGTCCGACAACCAGTTTGTACATTAACAGGTTTGGCACAGACTGGATTGCATCTTCCTGAGCTATCACAGCAAAAGAGGTGACATTGTTGCGGCCGTCTGCTGCGGAGTGATATCCTTCCAGGGCGATCGCCATGACATCAGTCTTTGGGCCGCCGCCGCCAATGGTGGCGGGGAGCTGGACGATGCCTTCCCGCCTCTTGAAACGATCGTTGATGACCGTCCCCTCGATGTTAATTCTGTTGAGGGTCTTGACGATGGCAGCACGGGTTTTATTAAGGATTTCCTCATCATTTCCAAGTCCCTGAAGACGTGCGGCCGTCAGTGCGGCGATTTCGGTCGCCCTGACCATTTCCATTCCGTAATTAGTGTCCATATCTTTATTTGATGTTTGTATCATGAAGGGCCGTAAGTTCCCGGATTTGATTCATTATGGCATCGCGCTGCACTTTGAGATTCTGGCCCTCAATTGTATCTTTCATTTTCATTGGCTGCCGGAATTCGTCAATCAGCTCGATATCGAGGGGTGCCGCTTCCAGTTTTCTTTCTGCTTCCTTGATTTCATCGGGTGTCGGGAGGATAATACCGTAAAGCTGGTGCGGGGTGTGAACCAGGGAGTGCCCACGGTTATAGTATGCTTCCGCAAAACCGCCGTCGACATTGATGGCCACGCCATCTTCGCTGGCCATGCGGGCGCCTTTCATGTAGTTTACCGGGGTGTGACCGAAAACAACCCGGTGAACACCAAATTCCTTCAGCATCTTCTTCTTGAAGGCGTCGGTCTGCATGTTGTCCTTCCAGAACAGTGTTCGTTCTACATGGGTTTCCTTGTCGATGAGGAAATATCTTTCAAAAGTTTTCATGGCATGTTTGCCAAAAAACGGTGATTTCGGTCCGCACCAGAGGTAGAAGAACAGGTCTTGGTCATGCTGGCTTTGCGGTGTCCCCTCGATGTATTTTTCGCCAACCTTGCGGATTGTCTCCTGGATGTGATCGAGCAGGTACTTTCCCTTGCGGCCCATGAACTCTTCAAACTCTCCATTGGCAGTGGAGGGCACCAGGGCGTGTATGTTGAGGGTGTTGGAGTGGATGTGATAGGTGTTACCCCTGGTGAAAAAGAATCCTAACAACCGCTTCATTTTGCTGTTTGATGCGAATTGTCTGGATAGATCGTCGATGATGGCATGTTCCTCTTCTGTGAGGGCCTGCGGATTATCAAGGTCGAGGGTGGGAAAGTGAGTGTCGTTAAGTCCTTCTGTTTTTCCCTCTTTCAGCATTGCAGCCAGCCGGTCGAGCCACAATCGTGAACTCATATCATAGGCGGGATTCTCCATTATTGTTCGTTCTTCGAGCTTGAACTGGATGATTGCCAAAGCCTTTTCCATGGAGCGACCGCGATCAGTCTTGGCCTTAAACTTGCCAGTGGCTTTTTCTGCAGGATACGTTCGTTCGGCAAATTCGGCGAGTTTCGTGGTGTCGAAATGAAGCCGGTCCATTAATTCAAAGTGATCGTAGCGGCTGGTAATACGAAGAGCTTCCGCAATAAGGGAGAGATTGCCAGAGGCGGCACCCATCCATAAAATGTCGTGGTTCCCGTAGACATAGTCAACAATTCGGTTATATGCCGGTGAAGAGAGGATACGGATTATTTTATCCGGTTGAGGACCCCGGTCAAATATATCGCCAAGAACCTGGATCCGGTCCAGTAGCACCTGGCTGATAGCATAAGAAAGGTGGGAAATTAACCTTTTGGATATTATATCCTCCTCGAAAACCGGGTCTGGTACCGTGAGCCCGGAGAGGAGTCTGCTGATGGGATCCCTGAATTCGGGTTTGAGGATTTCGTTTATCTGGTAGCCGATGTTGGTGATTTTATATTTCAGTACTTCAACAAGACAGAGGATAACGTCCTGCATGTCCATATAAACAAGATCATCCCGAAAATACTCTTTGCGGCGGATTATTTTTACCAGATACTGGATTTTCTCAGGGCTGAAGGTGTTAGGCAAAGCTTCGCGACAGGTCTGGTACAATACCCCGAACCGTCCGCGGAGGATCGATTTGAACCTATCGCCTTCACCGTGCAGGTCGCTGATCCAGAGGGTCGTTGGGATATTGGCATTGAGGGCTGTTTCCAGTTGCAGCATCTCGTTTGCCAGTTTATCAATTTCACCAACCCTCACAGGGGAAGTCTGCTGTTTGCTAAGTTTTTGAGGTTTGTTTTTGGGGCGGGATGGCATGCGCTCTACTCCGTATCTCCTGAATTTCTGTCATGCTTCCACGGTCTCCATAAACAGTCGGTGGAGAAGCAGTAGCTGGATGATTGCCTGGCATTGACTTCTGTGTAGTATTCAGACCAGATTTCTTACCGGTACAACACTCTATTGTAGCATAGCATTGAGATGGGGCAAATTGATTTTTTATAGATAAATCAATGTACCAGTCATTCCTTGAGGCCTTTAGCGGGGGCTTGAACAGGCTTATTCACTGCTGCCGTTTCGGTTGGCAGTAAGCCCTATATCAAAGGCGTCGTGACAAGAAGGGCAGATAAGCAGCCACTTGGTCGTATCACCGTCTTGACGGAACATTGAATGAAAGCCGTCTCTGTACCCGCACGTCGGGCATGTTCTGAATTCTTCCTTCATTTTGACCGTGATAATCTTTTGTGTCATTGAGGATCTCCTTGTTTATGTTGGCGGGAAACCTTGCATCAAGAATATCACAGTTTTAAAGGTGTGGGCAACTTCGTAATTTTTCTTTTTGCCTCAAGAACGCGTGAGAGAGATAGGGAAAAATCGTTGCTGAAAAATGAGAATACGCGGCTTTCTTGATCATAACGGGACGTCCAGGTTCCCGTCATGATTTGAGTTAATAGGTAATTCCTCACTGTTGGGCCTTTTCTGCGGCTGTGTCCAGTTGTTTTACGAGGTCCTGGATTCCCGCCTCGAGCAAATCCGGTTTGAGCAAGATTTCAAGCTTCTTGGTGCCCCGGGCGTCGACGACTGTGTTTTCATAACGGACCCCTGTTTTTTTGAGGATTTTCAGGCTGTCGTCAAAAAGTATGAAGTGGTAACCCAAGAATCCGTATCCTGCTGCTAATGCAATGACAAGCATCACTATGATCTTCTTCATCATCTCCTCCTTGGCATGTCTGGAAACAACTATGTTCCCTGTTATGCTGATTAGTTCTTTGTTACAGGGAGACTACCAGTATTTTAAAATCATGTCAGCAGCTTGTTGTGTTTTGTTTCCCATGTGAGGGGGCAGATTATTGGTCTGATTTCACTTTTAGCCAGTTTCGTGCCTCCTCCAGAGTTTTGAATGATCGATTTCTCATGCTGAACAGGAGGGTGTCATTTTTGGTATCAGTCCTCTCAGCAGTAAGTATCGTATGAATGCTTGCGAAGGATATACTTTTATTGAACTCCAGCATATACCTGCTGTATTTGTCCTCAATGCTGAATTGGTAAAGATGTCGTAATGTGCCGCTGGGCATGTTGCTAACCTGGCTGTAATCAATGAGTACTTTTCGACAGTCAGTATCCCGACAGTATTCAAGCAGAATCGAAAATTTGTTGATTGCTTCCTGTATGACAAAATTGCCGCATATCTGAACTTCAAGATGGTCCTTATAAAGAGTGTAGTGATAGTCCATAATCATTTGTGAATTCTTGTTGTTTCTTGTTTCTTCCCGTCATAAAACCAGCACAGACCAGCCTAAGTATTTAATTAATTTCTTTCTTGCCTGTTTACGCCAATCTCTCGTCTGACTATGTCGCTTTTTTTCTTCTGACTACTGTGGGCACTAAGAGGATTCGTGGCGATGGGGAGGAGTGGCGTGGATGAACAATTTTCTGGCGGGAAATGGCAAAAAATAGCTGGGAGGCGGGTCGATAAGAGTTTCTGAAAAAGGTTTGTATGAAGTTTGTAAGATAACCGGGGTACATTAGAATTATTATATATTCATGAGGAGTACATTACGTATGACTGATAAGCAGCGAAAGGATTTGTACATCGAGTGGGATGTTACGAGCAGTAAAGTAAAAAAACAGATAACCGATCAATATCAACAGGAATTTGGCGAAAAAATGTCAACAGAGCACTGGGAGGAATACCTGGTGAAAGCCCTGAACCTGAAGCAATCCTGGGAGTCGAACGGGTTGGCCTGAATGATATAAAGACCTGGTTGTTGTGAAGAACTGGGTAAGCGATAGAAGAATTTTCGATCCCATGATTGAGGGTTGTTTACCTTAATAGTCTTGATCCGAACGGGCAGTTTTCGGATGGACATTATTCTGAAGTTGCTTTCCTTTCTTTGTTGCACCTTACATTCCTCGGCCAGGCTTAAACCTATCGATGGTTTCCGTTGGGCGAACGCCTGTCGTTTTTCCAGTTGACCGTCGTCTTGGTTCTCATCTTAATTCCATATTTCAAAATATTTGGGCGGGCGTATTTTTACGGCATATCATGTGATATGAATCGGAAAGTTCAGTAATTGTGCGGTTGCTGCCTGGTGGACTTTGCTTTGATAGAGATTATTCTTTTCTATAGTCTCTTTCTGAGGCTGGGAAATATTTTTCTCGTGCATGTGTTATCTACTTGTAACAGGCTCAATGATGGTAAAAGAGCTACCTGCCTGCAAACAGGGCAATATGCTGCATGTATTTCAATTTTTCAGGAGCTGCCAAGTTTGATCAGCATGTGGAAATTGAAATGAATTACTGACGAGAATCACTCGGATACGCGGATATTTTGCTGGATGAGTATATTCGTCAGGTGGGGTAATTATTAAGATGGAATCTTTAGTAACAGACGATAGTGTTCCTCAAAAACCTGGTCAGTTGGTGGATCTTTTTGAAAAATTAGAAAAGGAAATCGGTACGCTTATACTCGGAAAAAATCATCAGGTACGGCTGGGTCTCTGCTGTCTTATCTCTGGAGGTCACTTGCTCATTGAGGATATCCCGGGGATTGGCAAAACCACATTGGCAAAAGTATTGGCGAAAATTCTCGGCCTTAAATTTCAACGAATACAGTGCACGAGCGACATGCTTCCCGGAGATATTCTGGGAGTATCCATCTTTGATCAGACAAATGGCTCGTTTTCATTTCACAAAGGACCGATTTTCACTCAGGTTCTTCTTGCTGATGAAATAAACAGAACAACACCAAAAACCCAGAGTGCACTGCTTGAGGCGATGGAGGAATACCAGGTTTCCAGTGAAGGAAAAACGAGGCAATTGCCTCAACCATTTTTCGTTCTGGCAACACAAAATCCTTTGGAGTATTCGGGTACGTACCCTCTACCCGAATCCCAGTTAGATCGATTCCTTTTCAGAATTTCCATTGGTTATCCGTCCAGGAAAGCTGAGCATGAATTACTGCAACATGGCGGAGTTATAGGGGGACTGTCAGATCTTGAGCCAGTACTTCAACCAGGACAGGTAATTGCACTCCAGAGAACCGCAAGGAAAATTCAACTGTCAAAAACATTGATTGATTATATACAGGATCTCTTATCCTTCTCAAGGGAATGTGGAGAGTTTTCAATTGGTTTATCACCGCGGGCCGGGCTTTCACTTGTCCGGGCCGCGCAGTCATGGTCTTTAATGCAAGGGAGGGAGTTCGTTTTACCGGAAGACGTACAGATCATTTTACCATATTTAGCTGTTCACCGTTTACGGCGTAAGGACACCTACAGCGAATTGAGCACGGAGGAAATACGTCAGTTATTTACCTCGGTTCCGATTCCAGCTTGAGCACACATCGTTACCAGAAAGTTTATGAGTGTACTAAACCACATCCGGCCAGGTCATTTGCTGCCTTACCTTCCTTTATATGGCAGCAGGTACCGGGTAATGCCAACGCGGTATGGATTTGTTTATGGTGGCATGCTCCTCGCCCTCCTGGTGGGTTCCATTAACCACAATAATAACCTGGGATATCTTCTGACCTTCTTTCTCGGTGGCCTGTTCTTTGTTTCTTCCTTCTTTACTTGGAGGAACCTGACAGGCATAACCGTGAAAGGGCAGGATGCAAAACCAGTGTTTGCCGGTCAGTTATGCAGAGTATTTTTTACAGTGGATGCACCTGCTACCTCAAAATATGGGATTCATGTAACCCTCGATCCTATTCACGGCCAGACAATAGACATTGATCAAGGTTATAAAACGGGGGTAACACTCTATCATCCAACCGAAAAACGCGGATACCTGCGTGTTCAATTTATTGACCTGTCTACAACTTTTCCTTTTGGGTTGATTCAGCTACAATCTCGCCGGGCTGAAGAATTGAAGTGTCTGGTGTTTCCCAAACCTGTTTCAGCTCCCTTACAGAGAGAATATAACAATGGGTCAGAACCCGGTGATTTTCGGCAAGAGCAAAAAGGTCGTGGTGATTTTACCGGGCTCGATCCATATTTACCTGGAGACAGCTTGAAAAGAATCCACTGGAAGGGGTTTGCCGGGGGGAAAGGATTCCATACGAAGCGTTTTGAAGAAAACGAGACAGCCAGCACGATATTCTCTCTTCAAGACCTCCCAGGCAACGATCTTGAACTGAAACTTTCCCAACTGACATATATGGTGCTCTCTGCTAGTGCAGATGAGGTGAAATATGGCCTTAGGCTTGGTGAGTTTCACATTCCCCCAAACCGAGGTCAGGCCCACCAAAATGAATGCCTGAAAGCTCTGGCGCTTTATAGCTGATGAAATATTCCCAGAAATTTCCGAACGAATACCGGCATGCTTTTTACACTGTAGTGTTGAGCAGTCTACCTCATCTGCCTAACATTTCGTTTCCTGCGGTAATCATATGTTTTTCTCTATGGGCATATATCTTTGTTTCATTTTACAGAGTGATGCCAACGCCGGGCTTGCGTATTCGATCAGTGACCGGTTTGTTCCTCTTTTTGGTTTCTGCCGGAACGCATGAAGGGGTCACTGTTGAGGCTTTTGTATCGTTGCTGATTTTCATGATAACAATGAAAATATTCGAAATCCGAAGTGTGCGAGATGCAGTAATTGCTGTCATCCTCTGTTATTTCACGATAGTCAGCGGGATGTTCTTTAACGATTCAATTTTTGCAACAGCCTATATTTTATTTACTCTCATTTTTAACACAACCACTCTTGCCCATATTCAGTTCCCGTCTCTTTCTTTTGGCAAGTCCTGGAAGATGGCTTTAACTGTCTCGGCAGCAGCGTTCCCAATAATGATCATTCTCTTCCTGACCTTTCCACGCATTCAGACAGGTTTCATCGGCCGGGTGCCAATCAAAAGCGGCTATACAGGGTTTACAACGGAGCTGCGTTTAGGGGGAATTGCAGAACTTGCCGAGAACCGTCAAATAGCCTTCAGGGCGGTGTTTGATGGGGTGAGAACACCACACCCCAGTCAACTTTATTGGCGCAGTATAGTATTCTGGGATTTTGATGGAACAGTCTGGCAACGTGGAAGGAGGTCGCATTTCACACCGCCAGGTTATGAGGTCGCTGATGAAAAATATGATTACACCATTACGTTAGAAGCTCACAGTAAACGATGGCTACCGGTGCTGGATCTGCCGATCATTGTGCAGGGTCATTCCAGATGGCTTCGTCATGACTACACAATCTATCAATATCTTCCGGTGAGTAGCCGGATCAGTTATTCTGTAACCTCAAGTATGGGTGCTCGTCCTAATCAAATACCCGGTCAACGGGAAATGGCATTGAGATTACCGGGAGTAAGTAATCCCCGGGCCCGTGCTCTAGCTAAGAGCTGGCAATCGGTTTCACCGCAGACCGTTGTTCAAAATGCACTCGACTATTTCGAGAACAATTCATTTGAATATACTTTTTCACCCGGCTTTCTGACTGAAAAAGAAGCAGAACACCCTATAGATGCTTTTCTTTTTGCTACTCGGAAGGGGTATTGTGAACATTATGCCGCTTCTTTTGCATTTTTGATGCGGGCTGCCGGAGTGCCAGCACGTCTGGTTGGTGGTTATCTTGGAGGACAGGTCAATCCATACGGTGACTATCTTGTTGTGAGGCAATCTGATGCGCATGTTTGGGTGGAGGTGCAAATCGATGACTCAGGGTGGCAGCGAGTTGATCCCACAACGGTCGCTGACCCAAATAGATTTATGGGCACGAATTCCACTGGGTCTGGGAAAGATGAGACCTCCTGGTTATCCGAACTTGGTTTGCCAGCTTTGCTGGAACAGTTTAAGAAAGTGACCTATTTTTGGGATATGGCCAACAGCAATTGGAATACCTGGGTAATGCAATATTCGGCAGCTGATCAAAACAGGTTTTTCTCCTGGCTACAGTTTGACTTTCAAGAGATGAAAAAGTCCTGGGGAATCATTCTCTTTGTACTTGTTCTTGCTGGTGCAACTATTCTGCTTGTCATTACTCTTGTACGTAACCAACCGGCAACGGATCCTGTAGCGACTTTTTGGTTGTTATTTCGCAGGAGACTCGAAGAATTGGGGATTCCCAATATCCCAGCACAAGGCCCCCTGACACTGCTTAAAAAACTGGAATCTGAAAGAAAATGGCTATACAAGGATACCAGGCATATTTTTCTCATGTATGTCGCTTTACGTTACAAGGGGGAAGAAACAAATGAAGGGGTACAGAAGTTTACAACTGCAGTGAAGGAATTTGTCAAAAAGTCATATCATGTCGAAATGAAACAGATCTCTTAATATTCTTGTTTTCTATCAGGAGGGGTTGCAAAGAACCACTCATTGAAAGGTGTGACAAGAAAGAAGCAAAAAGTATGCGGTATCTGCCGTAAGCTTATGTATAACTACTGTTCGGGGTGAGAAGAGTTTGACTTTTATACAGTTTACTCCGTGTATAGCGTGCAGTGTGTCTCGGGAAACTTCTCCGGGAGGGTAATGTTACTGGTTACGGGAAAGTTCGTGAACTACATTTTGAGCACCTTGTCAGCTGCTATTTCTTCTGCGCAATATCTTTTGGTTGCCCGTTTGACGCTTTCTTTCCCGTTATAGTAACTGCCCTTTCAAGTAGACTCAAACACCTCCTTAAAGAAGAACATTTCGGCTCTACCAGACCGAATTCCTCATCAGTTCACAGCGGTGCCGGATTTGAAAATTATGCGAATTGGGTTGAGTTCAATGGAAGCCATTAAGCACGTGTCAGTAGGTGCTGCATGCATATTGATCCACTAGTCATGAGATTTTTGAGGGAGTGGTTTTGCTCAGAGTAGCTAAACTACTCATCTTTTTTTTATTGAGCCAGAAATTCACTATATTGCTTATCTTCATTCATAATATGTTCTGTCCACCATTTTCTCAGAAAGGTATAAGTATCCATTATTGCTTCATCATTATTGATTAGAAGGTCTTGAAGTTTTTCCCTATATACTTGGTGCTGATCTCTGTGCTCGGAAAGGGCCGGATACTTATGGGTTTCCAATAGACTCTCTTCTTCCCTGAAATGTTCCTCTGCATATATTTTCATTTCTTCCAGAATCTCAGCTATCATGGTACTCGACTCTTCCTGACGTATCATGTTGTATAGCTTGTTAATGAGTTCAATTATAAGTTTATGTTGTAGGTCCATTGACTCAATACCGATATTGTATGATTCTCTCCATTTTATTATCTCCATGAAAAAACTCCTATTGATTATACATTTTGAAATTAATGGATATTTCAGACGGATTGGAAGTGAAAGCGGGCGAAAAATATTGGCTCGACTTCACGCCGTTTGGTAGTGATATCCATGGTGGTTCTGTATTATAGTGTTATAACAATTTTTCCTTTGAAACAGCCACTGCCAAAATATCGAAATGCTTCAGCAGTTTCTTCTAATTGATAGCATTTGTCGATTATAGGGTTGAGTTTACCAGCTTCAAAGAGATCAGTTATATATTGTAAATCCTTGTTTGGTTTATAGCCAACAATGTTCATTTTATACTTTCTGCTTATCTTGCCTAAAATCGCTATTTGTAAAATCCGAGAAGTATTGCCGCCAACAGTTACATATACTCCATTTGGATATAACACGCGTTGATAATCAAAAATGGACCGAGTAGTTTTGACATCAAAAATTAGATCATACTGTTGTCCATTTCTTGTAAAATTTTCTTTTGTGTAATCGATGACATTGTCCGCGCCGAGTTTGAGCATCATCTCTAACTTCTCTGTGCTGTCCACACATGTCAATTCAACATCGAATAGTTTTGCTATCTGGATAGCTAAAGTACCAGTGCTGCCACACCCACCATTAATCAATACCTTCTGACCGGATTTAATCTGACCAATATCAATAAGGCCCTGAACAGCAAGATTTCCTCCATGAGACAGGCATGCTGCCTGCTCAAATGTCATACGAGAAGGTTTAAGAAATAGATCTTTTTCACGAGCACAAACATACTCTGAAAATGCACCCCAACCATTCTCTGACAGGTCGCCAAACACTTCATCTCCTGCTTGGAAGTGTTTTACATTCTGGCCAATAGCTTCGACTTTACCTGCTATATCACATCCATGCAGTCGGGTACTTTTCGGTTTGAAAAGACCGCTGAACAAACGGTACTCAAATGGTTTGCCTGTCAACATGTCCCAGTCCCATGAATTTATAGAAACTGCATGGCTTTTTACCAGAACTTCATCATCGTCTGGGATTGGCCTATCTATGTTTTCCATTGTCAAAACATCAGGGCTGCCATATTGGCGATAAGTGATTGCTTTCATATGGATTCTTGCAAGGTGGGTTCTCTTCTTAAATCAAGGATCAGTGAATTCAGCAATACGAGTAAGGATAGCGCAATACGGGCAGGGCGCTTCATGATGCTTCCTTCATACTGGTTATTACATTCCTCTCTTTATTGAAGGTGATTATGTGGGTGTTAGAACAACAAACAGCATTTGTTTAAGTCAAGGTAACACTATGTGAGAAATCTTCAAGAATGACACATAATATTTGGCCTGCAGTGAATCCCTGCTCATTTGCTGTGTGACTCTTTTTGATGGTTTGATAAGACGGGCATAGGAAGAACAATCTTGGGCTCGGGGAAAGCTTTTAATGTCGTGTACCTCATTAAGGATGCCCAGCGCCAGGAATTGTCCGACACCCGTAATCGACCGCAGGAGATAGAGGGGATGGCAGTCATGTTGGCGTGCGGTCTTTTCCAGATGCCACTCAAGTTTACGCATGACCTGGTTGAGGGCTTGAATCATCTCGAGGTTCACCTCAACGCTTTTTCGTACCACAGGGTCTAAAATGAGATAGTCTCTATTTCTCCTGAAACAAGGTTATCATTTTTCTTTTTCTCAAGCGCTTGGACCTGGGCCTCGGTCAAGATCATTTTTCCTGAGCCAGACGCATCTCACTCCGCAGGGAGAGATGAATACACCACGTTTTCTTGGTTCGTTACTGGCTCGGAACTGCCCGTGAGCAGGTTGCTCAACAGCGTAAGCAACGACGACAATTTCCGTCATCTCATCAACCCTGTTTTTGACATCAGGTTTTCTCTTGCTCTTGTCGATCAGGGCATCAACACCACCTTCTTCAACTGCATCTTTATAGCGGTAAAAGTGTCTCTGGAGAGGCCCATAATTTTACAGGCTCGTGAGACGTTGTACAATTCCTCGGTAAGATTGAGTAATCCTACCTTGTGTTTTACGATACGTTCGTTACCATGAAGT
Organism: Desulfopila sp. IMCC35008; assembly: GCF_010646885.2. Taxonomy (GTDB): domain Bacteria; phylum Desulfobacterota; class Desulfobulbia; order Desulfobulbales; family Desulfocapsaceae; genus Desulfopila. Next base: position 1,186,144 of record NZ_CP050700.1, read on the forward strand.
ATGAGGGATACCTCTTTTGTTTTGATGGTTGGTTCGCACCTTTATCAAAACTGGTACCCCTCACTTGTATAAGTGAAGTGTCAGATCAAATCGGGACTATCTCAATTAACGTGTAATGAGCTGTTCAACTATAGCGGCGAGATTAAGATTGAATCCAGTGTTCCCTCACTGTGATCCGAATGTAACATTCTTTCCATAACCTTTTGTGTTCTAGAGACTTGAAATCTTATAATAATCAAAAGTGTGATAAAAAAGGATCAGCATGCCCAAGGAGCAAAAGATGAAAAAAATATTCAGAGGCCACAATTTTCCAATAATGGTTCTCTTGATAATAGGATTCAGTATAATTTTTTATTCCTGTTCCCAGGAACCCGAATCTACACTTTCACGTATAAAGAAAGAAGGGGTACTTCGAGTTGGTTTTGCGAATGATATCCCTTATGGTTATAAAACAGCAGAGGGTAAGCTTACCGGGGAAGCTCCTGAAATAACAAAAAAAATCCTTTCTGAAATGGGGGTGCACAAAATAGAGGGAGTGTTTACCGAGTTTGGCTCCCTGATTTCCGGCCTTAAAGCTGGTCGTTTTGACATGATTGCTGCCGGTATGTTTATCCTGCCAAAAAGATGTAAAGAGATTTCATTTTCTGAGCCCACCTACAGCGTAGGGCAAGCTTTTTTGGTAAGAGCCGGGAACCCTAAAAAGCTTTATAGTTATGAAGATGTGGCAAAAAATCCAAAGGCCATTCTCTGCGTTATGAAAGGTGCTGCTGAAATGGGATATGCACAGGCAATTGGCGTTCCTGAGTCACGTATTTTGGAAGTTCCAGATTCTTCATCGGGTTTGGATGCGGTCAGGGGCGGTCATGCAGATGCTCTGGCTCTTACAAGTCTGAGCATTCAGAGGATAATCGATAGCTCAAACGACTCAACTGTCGAAAGAGCTCAACCGTTCAAAGACCCCTTAATTAATGGTAAGGTTGTAAGAGGATACGGTGCATTTGGGTTTAGAAAAGAGGATCGAAAACTCCTTTATGAATTCAATAATCATTTAAAAAAATTTATCGGAACAAAGGAACATCATGATCTTGTGAAACCATTCGGTTTCACTGAATTCCCAAATAATATTACAGCAGCAGACCTATGTATGGAGCAATGACTTATATGGTCATGCAACGAACGGTATTCGAATTATCTGAGTTTTTAGGGAAATAATATGAACGAAGCACGATACAAAAAAGCTATATTTAGTATTGAGCCATCCATTCTTATTGTTTTTATTATGGGGATTGTTTTCTTGGCCCTCATCATTTTTGGTAATTGGCAGTGGCGAAATGAGATAACTAAGAATGTACCCGTTTATGACAATCTTATGCAGATCAAGACCTCTACTACAAAAGGGCAACTACTGCTTGAAAGGATGCTCGCAGGAGACAAATCGATTCGCATTGAGAATATTTGGCCATATTATGACCAATCCATTCTCTCTGTCCAAGATATCATCAATGGCAGGAGTACAATTAGTAATTTTCCTGGTATTCCCCTTAAAGACAATCAAATGTTGAACCATTTGAAACAGCTGGAAACAATCCAGAGTCTGATTCAAAAGCTTGCCTTTTCTCAATGGAAGGACCAAGAATCTCATGGGATAAAGGAACAACTTATGCAACGATCTCTCTTTTATCAAATGGAAAGCAAAATTGATGAGATTGGTTATCATGCCCTGACCAATTTAAGTCAAATGATGGACAACCAAAGGAAAATTCATTCCGTTATTTTGATGTTATGGGCACTGATACTTTCTGTTGTAAGCATTAGTCTTTTTATTCTTGGGAAAAGACGTAAAACAGCAGAGATGGCTCTGCAAGAAGCTTATGATAAAATGGAGCAGCGTGTCAGAAACCGTACATATGAGCTAAAAAAATCTAATGATAAATTATCTCTTGAAATAGATGAACGTCAGCACGCCGAAAAGTTATTGCTTCAGAGCGAAAGCAAACTGAGGTCCACCCTTGATGCGACACCCTTTCCAGTAGCCGTTGTTGATTTAAAAAATGACAAAATATTTTACTGGAGCATTAGCGCCCTTGATCTTTTCGGACATACGGCTTCCACTGCATCGGAATGGTATCAGGTTGCATACCCGGACCCCGAGTACAGACAAGATGTGATTGATAGATGGACACATTTCCTGGAAATAGCCAAAGATTCAGAACATCCTGTAAACACCGGTGAATATCGGGTTACATGCAAAGACGGCAATGTGAAGATTTGTGAACTCTATTTCTTTTTTCTTCCAGATAGCCTTATCGTAACATTCAACGATATTACCGTGCAAAAGAAGACCGAACAACAAAAAGACAAATTGATTTCGGATCTTCAAGTGGCAATGCAACAAGTAAAACAGTTAAGCGGTTTGCTGCCTATTTGTTCGTATTGTAAAAAAATCAGGGATGACAAAGGATACTGGAATCAAATTGAGGAATACCTCCATGAACATTCTGAGGCTGAGTTCAGCCACAGTATTTGCCAGGTATGTGCCGAAAAATATTATCCAGATATGGACTTATATGAGGATAAGTAGAAGTTGAAAAAATCGTTAGAAAGTTCACTTGAAACAAAAAAGGAGTTAAAGCTGTTAAGCTATAACCCCTTGCAATTGCTGGTCGGGATGAGAAGATTTGAACTTCCGACTGGTCAGTAAATACGTGGTATGTAGCGTGGCGTGGGTCGGGACACATCCGGGACACCATGTACGAGTAAATCATCGGTTCATACGGTGCATTGATTTGTTGTGTGATGTAGCTTGACCTGACTCCCTGTTTTTCGCTATCACTACTATTTGAAATAACTACCTGTTTACTGGTTAGATAAATCTACACTCCTACCCTGTTTCGACATCTTCATTTTGCTGTAAAAAGATCATCTAACGGGCTACTCACACCTTGGCCACCCTGCTGCAGTACGTGGGTGTAAATCATAGTTGTGGAAACATCATTGTGGCCGAGTAAGGCCTGGATGGTTCGAATGTCAGTTCCTCGCTCGAGCAAGTGAGTAGCAAAACTATGGCGAAATGTGTGAGCACTGACCTTTTTATCTAACCCCGTCTTTTTTACCGCCGATTTTATTGCCTTGTTCACAACACTGGCATCAATATGATGACGTCGCTTTTTGCCGCTTCGAGGATCAACGGATATATTGCGAGATGGAAAAACATACTGCCAACCAAACTCACTGGCCGCTTTTGGATATTTTCTAGCAAGTGCGTTTGGTAAGTAGACCTCGCCAAAACCGACTTTGATGTCTTGTTCATGGATTAATCGCACATGGTTGAGATGTTCTCGCAAAACTGGCTCAATAACTTTGGGAAACGTTGTCACGCGATCTTTGTTTCCTTTGCCTGATCGTACAGTTATTTGGCAATATTCAAAGTCAATGGCATTTACCCTTAGACGGATGACCTCGCTAATCCTGAGGCCGCTCCCGTACAAAATCTGTGTTGCCAGACGGCCGACACCATGCATTAATCCAATGGTATTTGCAACCTCGTTCCTACTAAGGACAACCGGTACATTAAGTTTTTTAGGTGCTCGAACTCCATCGATGAGACCATCGAGCTCTGTCTTAAGCACTTTCTTATAAAGAAAAACGAGAGCATTCATTGCCTGGTTTTGAGTAGCAGGAGCAACATGACGTTCTAATGCTAAATACGAAAGATACGACTCAATCTTCTGTTCACTGTTGATAAAGAGTTCTTCACGTCCCTTCATGTTATGAAAAAGTATGAATTTCTTGATCCAGTCACAGTAAGAACGCTCCGTGTGAATAGAATAATGCTTTATTCGCAATATCTCCCGGACTTCTTCAAGTATTTTTTTCTTTTTTCTGTTGGACATAGGGGACTTATGGTAAGATTCATCTAATTTTGAAACTGATATTATGCAAGATACACTGTACCTAAAATCAGGTCAATATCAACTTATCAGGGCAAATAGACCTGATAATAAATGGTTATTTGTAAAAAATGATTCATACATAGATAGGAGATCAAAATTATGACCAATATACTTCAAACCGGAAAAGATTACGATCTGGACCAATTGGATAAAATTTTTAATTTTGATTACAAAAAGCCTTCAGGAATTAAAGCTACAAAAAAAGGATACTTGGTACTATTTAGCAATGATACATCCAATCCATACATTGATGAATTTATGGGGGAGGTTGTATTATATGAAGGCCAAAATACAGGGTCAGAAGTCCAAAAACTTATATATGGCAATAAAGACCTTTATGACGCTTACAAAAATAGAAATAAAAAAATATTACTTTTCAAAAATTACAAATTTGACGGTGAATATTTCATATACAAAGAGCCCTACTTAAAAGAAAATGGGAAATGGACTTTTCCTCTCGCTAAAGGTTGTTTGGTTCTTTAATTACTCGTTGAATATCCTCACGTATTTACAATGTGTTAGCCTAATAAGGAAAAGAAAATGCGAGGCAACATAATTTCATATATAGAAATGTGCCAAAAAGAAGGAACAAGCCTCCAAAAAGGAATGAATTTTAGACTAAAAGGTAAGCATTCTGTAATTTTAATGTCAGTTAGAGAAAATTCACCTTATCAAGATGAGATTACAGAAGATGGTACTGTTCTGATTTATGAAGGGCATGATGTTGCAAAAACAAAAGGTATCTCCAATCCAAAAGATTATGATCAGCCAGAGGGCAGAGCAAGTGGATCCTTAACCGAAAATGGGAAATTTAATAACGCCGCTCAAGGTTTTAAGCAAGGTTCAAAAGGGCCAGATATTGTTCAAGTATATGAAAAATTGAAGCCTGGTATTTGGTCTGATAACGGTTACTTTCATTTGGTCGACTCATGGCAGCAATCAGATGGTACAAGAAATGTTTTCAAATTCAAATTGGTTGCCATAGAAAATGTTACTGATGAATCATTAGCCGAAGATAAAGCAAATAGAGAAGTAAACAGGAGTCGTATTATTCCAACCAGTGTGAAGCTAGAGGTCTGGAAACGTGACGGCGGTAAGTGCGTTACATGTGGGGCAACTGATGAACTGCATTTTGACCATATCCTGCCATATTCAAAAGGTGGAACGTCTTTAAAAGCTGAAAATATTCAATTGCTGTGCGCAAGACACAATCTAGAGAAAAGTGCAAAAATACAATAAAATCAAATAACCAGACGTTACAGCGGACCCCGCAACAGCGCGGGTCCGCTGAACTCAGCGTTGGGCCTCATGAGATAGATTATGGCAAAAAGAAAACGAAAAGCCAGGCCAAAAGGTGAGCTTAAAAAAGAATTGATTGAACAACTTCAGTTACTTCGAAATGCGTGCGAAGCTTATGACAATGGCTTGGAAGCAATAGGGAAACACATATCACTTAGTTTGCGTGTCCTGCTTCATCATCATGGTCAATCACGTTCACTATTAGAACAATTGGGGTATCGAAAGGGTCGTTTTTTTGATTCGGCTGGTCCACTTAGCCCAAGAAATTTATTGACTGAATGCAATTTAGTAGGGCTAAGGGTGACTGGTGAAGACGGTTATTACTTACCCTTAATAAGTATGGGTGGTAGTCCAAAACCAATGAAACGAGTCAAATTTCTAAAGTGGTGGAATGATCCAGTTCTAAAAGATAATAAAAAACGAACCTTTTGCAGAAGAGAATTAATTCTTCATGTTGCAGATACAGATGGTGGGGCTCATGTAGACCCTGAACTTGAAGAAGCTTATTTAGCAATATCACGAGAAAATTCATTAGGCTGGATTTTTTCCAAAAATAGTATTGAATCTGCGTTAAAAGGGCGTCCTGAATTGGCTTGTATGAGGCAAATTGCTCATGAATTACTCTGTACGTTAAGTGAGTATGTGCCTGAATTAAAGGAACATGCCCAACCAGTCATTCCAGCGGACCCGGAAACAACCCCGGGCCGCTGAATTCAACGTTAGCGTTAAAATAGAAAATGAAAGTAATCAAAATATTGAAGCTATTTTTGTTAGTAATTTTCCTATCATTATGCCTTGGGAGCAACATTCAAAATTCTGACAATGAAAAAATCATTAAAGCTGTAATTATCTATGAGGACCAAAGAGCTGCTGAAATAAACAAAAGAGTAAATGACCAATTGACGCATATAGCAGTTTCAATTATCGACGATTCAAATAAGACTCATATAGAAACAGAAAAATATAAAACGACACTCCTGGTTTTGAATTTTTCAGAAATAGAATGCGAAACCTACGCTCTATGCAAAATAAAAAAGACAAACGAACTGTCGCGGCCTGTAATAATCAAGTTCAAAAAAATAGTTATCAACTACAATACAGCAAATGTTATAGCATATGTCGAGCATAGGGGCTCAGATTGTTTTTCAACCGAAGAATATATCCTTGAAAATAGTGACGGAGATTGGACAGTTCGCACCAGTAAAGAAACACGCTACACTTGCGGATAAGAAACTGAAAAAACTATAAAATCGCTAACAAATCGTTACTACGGACCCCGCAAACAACGCGGGTCCGTAGAACTCCACGTTATAAATTAAAGCATAATGAACACTCATGAACTGATCTTGATAGTTTGGATACTAATTGTTGTCGGTATATGGTGGTACGTAAGAAAAAAGAAACCTGGACTAATAGGACTTGGTGGAAATCCAAACAAACAAAAATTGGATGGTGTAAATTTCACCAAATGTACACATTGCAAAATTGGTTATCTTGAGCCTCTATTCAGTTGGTGGCAATACGCGTTACTTATCTCAACACCTATTGGTTTTATCCTTTTTGGAAAACCTCTGAAATTTGAATGTAATAATTGCAGTTTTGAGTTAGGCGGTTCTACAAAACGATTCCCTTTAACAAGATTATCTTTGTCTCATAAGCTATCGAAACCATTCTACATTGGAATTTCAGTCAATTTGTTTGTCGGTGCATGTGCTATTTATATTTTTCTTAACTACATAAAGCCATAAATGATTTTATAACCACCAAATAAACACAGACCGCAACACGATCGCGCTACTTCAAAGTTTGAAGCTGCGCCAAAACTCGCAAGTAACTCAACCACCCTGCAGCAAGATTTGTTGCGGCAGGTTATTAAAACGTTATCGATAAAAAAGCATGAACAACATAAAAGGCATGGCATTACATGATTGCACTCTAAAAGATATTAAAGTGAACTGGAAAGAAAAAAGTGCAATCTTTACAATAAATATGTTGTATAAAAAACCACAGTTGCCAATAAAGAAAACCATTGAATTTATAGAAGTCACACAAATATTAATACCAAGAAAAGACTCCTGGGGTTCATCTGGAAGCATTTATGAGATCAAATATCAAAATAATGGCTATTTAATCCAAATGCAAAGTGGAGATGTGATTGAAATATCATGTAACGAGAATGTATCAATTAAATGAATCACCAATGCAATTCAATTTATAAAAATAAAAATAAACGATAACAAATCATTAAAGAGGGACTGCGTGAGGCTCGGCGTTTAAAAGTCCGAGCCAGATCAAAAGATGGTTCAAATCTATAAAGAAAATACTAGAGGCCCCGCAGCCCCTTAATTCCACGTTATGGTGTCATTACTGAAATCATCAATGTTATAAAGGAGAAAGAAACAAATGTGGAAATTGAACAGACAATATTTACTTGCTGTTATGATGATGACAACCCTTATATGCGGCATAATTCATGAGGCGAATGCACGGGAATTCCTGTTTTATTCAACTGTTGACACCCCGCTTGTATTCAAATCGGAATCAGATGGTTCTGTCACCGGCATTACGCCAGAAATTCTTGATCTTCTGATGAAAGAACTGAATATTCCCTATCGGATTGTTATTGCCACCACGTCAAGAACATTGAAAGATGCCAGGGACGGTAAAGCTGATATGATTCTGACTATTTCAAAAAATAAGGAACGAATGGAATATCTTCTTTATCCCGAAGAGTCGTATGTGGAATTATCGTGGAATTTCTTCATCCGAAAAACAGATGAAGGCAAAATACATTTTCAGGAACTGAAAGATATTAAGGGACTTAGGGTAGGGGCAACAAAAGATTCATCATATACACCTGAATTCTGGAAATCGGATTTGAAACTGGATATTTCAACTCAGCACACAAATCAGATATCCAAACTTCTTGCAAACCGTTTTGATATTGTCCCCATGCCTACCATGCTTACGCTTTACGAAGAAAAACAGAAGGGACGGCTAAATGCCATTGCATATTTGCCCAAACCTCTGAAATCAAAATCCTATTATAATGCATTCAGCATAGCATCAGATCATCCTGAAAAAAAACGGCTTATAAGCAAATACGATGAAATTATCAGACGAATGAAAGCTGATGGAAGTATCAGTCGAATTTTTAACAAGTATTTGAAATAAAAACAATAGGATTACATCATATAGCTACATGGCAGAATTGCTGAAATCAGATAACTGTTTGAAATAAAAGGCACCATAACACAGCAGTTAACACGGGCATCTGAAAGCGGTGTTCCGCTGTCGCTTCACACCGCTTTCAGATGCCGGTTACTTCCTTGTTATCGACTTCGCTTCGCGAACTCGATAATGCCGAGCTGAGCGGTACCCGACTCAAGCGTTTGGTCAACGCTCCGCTACGCTACGCGATAACCAAACACTCGAGCCGGCAAATAACCTCAATAATCGGCTCGTAAACGACCCATTATCGAGGATATTTGCCGCTCAGCTCGGCATTATGTGACCAAAACATATAAACTCACAACAGATTTATCGATTTATTCAAAATATTATCATGAGCTTAAATGGAAAAATAATTCTTGCTTTAATAATGCTTAGTTCAATAGCTGGAATATTTTTCTTTGGTTTAAGTAGCGTATTTCTGTTCAGCTATTTTGTAGATTACGGATCACCTTCTAACTATGAGAACTTAAACGGTGCATTATTGAGCGTTTTACCTGCAATACCGTGTTGGATTGTTGTTTCGATTTTGTCACTATTTGTAAGAAAAAACATTTCCAAGCCAGTATTCATTGCACTAAATATTCCGTCAATCTCAATATTTGTAGTAGTTATCTGCGCGTTCGTTTTTTCGTTTATAAAACATGAAATAATATTAAACACATAACGAATAAGGTTAGATTGTGAGAGCGCAGCGAGCCACAATCTGAACCGTTTGTTGGACAAGCCCGGTCTCTATTATAGAAAATTGCTTTTTTATGCTGGGGTGGTGAACAGGGCAATTGGGAAGGAGAAAAAAAATAGTCTCTTGCTCTCTTACCTGTTTTTTCAGGTTGGAAGCTTCAGTCGAGACGGAAATTGCCCATATTTAGGCATAGTTGCCCATTGCCGATAAAATCGGATTTTGAAAAGGCGTATGTCTTTGTAGGTCACATAACCGTTTTTCCTATCATGTTCAGGTTAAGCAAGCAGTCAGCAAGGCGGTCGGTTTACGAATGCGTGTTTTTACGATATTCATTGGCTTGCCGCATCGTGGGCAGGTGATTGTTGCCCGCTCTTTTTTCCGTTTGAGCATGAAAAAGAGAGGTTTCCTCATTACCAACTGCAGGAGTTTTAAAAGTTTTTTACTGCAGGGATGGAGAAAGCCGTAGCATCTCGTTCTTTGAAAACCTTTCGGTAAAACATGGAGCATCAACAGGTAGAGAAAATATTCTCCGCTAACGGTCCTGGTTCGATACGCTTTGCTTTCAGCATGCATGTATCTGAATGTGACTTCGCCATTCTCGCAGCGCAGAATGTCCTTTTCTTGAATGACGCCCTTGTATAGATATTTGCCGAGATAGATGAAGGCCTTATCGCCGTTGCCGACATCCCTGCAGTCAACCACCCAATCTTTCGGGGTAGTTGCAGGGACGTACAGTCCCTGGTCGACAGCGGCCTCCAGCAGTTTTGCCCTGAAGACCTTGGCCAGGTTCTTATGGTTGAAAAGATAGCCGGCGGATTTCACCCGCCACATGCCACTTTTCTCATTGATGCTTGCAGCGGGCATGACCACATGGATATGGGGATGAAAATCGAGATTTCTGGCTTTGGTATGCAATACGGTGGTGAATCCTGCCGAGCCACGCAGTTTTTTATCGTTGCTGGTAAATGTCTTCAGAACATCCTGGACGCAGGAGAACATCAGTGAGTAGATGAGCTTCTGGTTCTTCCAGGTGAGGTCGCGGAGTTGTTGCGGCAAGGTAAAGGTGGCCAGATAATAGGTGGCGGGCAACCGCTTGTCGAGTTGATTTTCAATCCATTGCCAGTTTTCGTGGTTCTGGCAATGGGGACAGTTCCTGTTGCCGCAGGAATGCGGGATATATACCCGCTCGGTGCAGTCCAGGTCGGAGCAGCTTGCCAGCATATGCAACCCCTGCTTCGACCTGCACCGTTTCATATCACGCAGCGCTTTTTTATGGCCGGGCAAGAGAACATCTTGGTACTTCTCAAGAAAAGTCGTTTCGAAATGGTTGATAATGGAGGAGAGAAGAATCATTTCCAACCTCCCCACTGAATATCAACGGAATTGACCAGGGTGTTGATTGTCTGATAGGCATTGTTTTTGGTTTTTGTGGTTAAGTGCGTATAGCGCGCGGTGGTCAGGATGCTGACATGCCCTAAAATCTGCTGCAATTCGACGAGATCGACACCAGCTTCCAGCAAATGGGTAGCGAAGGCGTGACGGAGCGAGTGGCAAGAGATCTGTTTTTTGATCCCGAGCTCGTCGACAACGGTTTTCATTGCGACCTGAATACCGCCCCGGTCCAGAGGAGTCTCGGCCAGGTGGGCCTTTTTCAACCCTCTTTTGCGATTGGGGAAAATAAACTGCGGATGCCTGTGCATCTGCCAAAAGGATCTCAATACATGGAGTGTATAGGCAGTTATCGGCACCAGTCTGTCTTTGTTGCCTTTGGCGTTTCGAATATGGACCCGCATAGTGGTGCGGTCGATATCGCCAACTTTCAGGTTGATCCCTTCGCCAAGGCGTAATCCCATGCTGTAGGCGGTAAAGAAAAAGACCTTGTAGCTGATGGTGGTGGTTGCCGCCAGTAAGGCATTGAGTTGCTCAACGGACAATATGTCCGGGATCCTCGAGGTTTTCGGCGGCTTGACCAGGGGAATATCCTGCCATGGTTTATTCAAGACATGGGTGTAAAAGAATTTCAGGCCATAGAGATCGAGTTTGACCGCGCTCCAGGATCTGGACTCCAACAGGTCGTGAAAATAGTCGAGTAACTCGTCTGGGGAAAGGTCGGCAATTTCGCCATCGAAATAGTTGCCGATGCGCCTGAGCGCCCGGGAGTACGCCTCCACTGTTTTTGGTTGCAGGCCGTTGAGTTTCAGGCACTTGAGGTGTTTTTGATAATGCGTCGAAAATTGCGGATCGCTTGGCATCTTGCAGTTCATTGTAACCTCCTTCAAGTAATAAGGGTTGCTGCCGAAAAAAGTATCTTGCATTGTCGGCTCGTTCTTATTACTGAAAAAGCAATGGGTTACAAAATGCAACTTGATATGTTTCGGAGGGTGTCTGCCGCGTAGCGGCTTCGTCCAACAACGAATAAAAGCAACATCAACAACGACAAATAATGAAAAGCAAACGCAAGAAAGCGCTTGAATCACAAATTGGCACCTTTGACCGTCAATACAAAAGAAAAGCTCAAAAGGGTATTGAACCGAATGATAGACGGTATGATCGTAAGTTTGAAAAAATAGTTAAAAGAATGTCTCCAGAAGAACTGAGCGACCTCTTATATGGAGAGGATGAAGACGCAGAAGAAGACGAAACAAGTTGAAGTAAAAAAGCATAAAGAAAAAAACAAATTTTTATTTAACAAATCGTTCAAGAGGGACACCAAAAGGTTACGGCATTTTCAATATTCAATCATTAATGGTATTTCTTTATTTCAAGTAGCGATATACTAGAAACTCTTGGTGCCCCTTAACTCCACGTTATCACGTCGCTTCGCGCCGTGATAACGTCCGGAGTGCCTGGAAACCAGCCGCCACCGTGGTTAACGGTGCTGCGCAACCGATAACCACGGAGTCGACTGGACAATATTACCATGATAATCGAAGCGCAAACGCTCCATTATCATGGCAATATTGCCAGTCACTCCGGACGTTAGCCACCAAAGAAAATTAACGAAATAATATGGAAATTAAGAAGTCAGAAGGTGTTACAGCTACGGAAAAATTATTAGCTGATCTATGTGAAAATACTTTCCTTAAATTATGGTCTTACCCAAATCCGTTTAATGACAACCAAGACGAACTGTGTGACTTGTTGGCTGTTTTCGATAATCATGTATTTATTTTTTTTGATAGAGAAAACCTAACATTACAAAATGAGAGTAAAGATCCCAATGTACTCTGGAATCGATGGAAGAAAAAAGTAATAGATGCTCAAGTCAGAACTGCAAATGGAGCAGAAAGGTATATACTTCAATCAAGAAAAATTTACTTAGACCAAGAAAATAAAATTCCGTTTCCAATAGAGTTTGATGTAAAGAATATAACCGTTCATAAAATAATTATTGCCCATGGGGCAAAAGAAGCATGCGAAAAATTTGATGAAGATAATATCTATGGCAGTTTAGCCGTATCATACGGAGAGCATACAGAAAAGCTACCATTCCCATTTTTCATAGATCTAGACAAGAGCAATCCTGTTCACATTTTCGACTCCCACAATCTACCAATAATTTTTTCAGAACTAGACACATTTTTTGACTTTACCGCTTATCTAGATGCCAAGATACGCGCCATCAAAAAGTACAATGCTTTAGTGTATTGTGGGGAAGAAGATCTATTATCTCATTATTTCAGGAATTTCGATAAAGATAACAATTGCCATTATATTGGAACGTTGGATGAAGGCGTTAATGGTATCTTTATTGGCGAAGGTGAATGGCAAGATTTCTTAGAACGTAAAGAGTATAAGGCCAAAAAAGAAGCTGATAAGGAATCTTACCTTTGGGATGATATTATACAGAGAACATGTGGGCACACATTAGATGGTACGATATTAGGTGAGGAGACACCTCTCGATGGGAAAAGTGCAATACATGAAATGGCAAAAGAGCCTAGGTTTCACAGGCGTTATCTCTCAAGCCACATGATAAAAGCTATTCAATCTTTCCCTGAAACAACTGAAAAATTGGTTAGAAATCTTTCCTTTATGCCTTCTTTTTTCAAAGGTAAGGCATATCTCTTTCTTCAATTGAAAGTCCAAGGTTTTTCAGAAACATATGAAGAGTACAGAGAAAAGAGGAGAACAATACTTGAAATTGCTTGTGGTACTGCAAAGAATAAATTTGAACATTTAAATACTATCGTAGGTATAGCTATTGATGCTCCTAAATTTTCAGAAACAAATTCAGAAGACTTTATTCTGATGAACTGCGAAAACTGGACTAAAGAAGAAAAAGAGTATTATAAAGATCTAAATAGAGACTGGAATTTCTTCGAAACGGATAATTTATCCATGCAGTACAAAACTGCAACTGAATTTCCCCAGGAACCTTCAACACAAAAACCAAAAGTTGGAAAGATTGGAAGGAATTCTCCATGTCCTTGTGGGTCAGGTAAAAAATACAAAAAATGTTGCAGAAACATCAAATATAATTAGAGAAATTGGCTAACAAAACGTTTCACCGGAAATCTTTTACGCTTCGCTTCAAAGTTTCCGGTGAACTTCACGTTAAGCATATTGATCATGAAAGCAATCAAAGAGCTCGAAGAGTGGTATCTGTCTCAGTGCAATGAAGATTGGGAGCATACCTACGGTGTTGAGATTGGAACGCTCGATAACCCGGGCTGGCTGTTGAAAATCGACCTCATGGATACCGATCTTGAAGATAGTGAGTATCAAGAGTTCTCGTACGGTGTTGGTGAAGAAGCCGACACCAGTGGAGATAATTGGCTGATAACCAAGCTTGAAAATGGCAAGTTCGTGGGCTACGGCGGCCCGCAAAAACTTGAGGAGCTTATACGGTTGTTCTTGGCGTGGGCACACGGGAATGCTTAACCTCTATATGGCCTTCCGATGTCAAGAGATAATATTCACCATTGAAGCGAAAAAAGGTCACAATTAACCGATTAACCAACGAAGTATCAGATCTTTTGACAACGAACTCGTTTGCTCCAACTTTTGTCTTCAATCGTGGGTTTCAGCGCCGTAAGCGTCTGCACCAAACATCTATAGGGATTACCTGATTTGCCACACTGCTCTTTGACAACCAGGGTGCTGTCTTCAGACAGCCTCAGAATATATTTCGAACCCTTATTCCGGCGCAGTCAAAGCTATCGGCTTGTTTCTAAAAGAAACATCCAGTTAGGGTGTCACTCGGATAAGGGGCAGAGCACGATCGTACGATTGTCAGCGATCTGTATGCTGAAAAGGAAAAGGGGAGGAGTGCCAATCAAAACCCATGAACTCCATGGTCTTAATCCACTCTTTGGGGGTGATCAACGTCACATACAAGGAATAAAGAGAGCCGGACTGACCGTAAATGGTTTCAGTTAGACAACAAGCTCCTCCTCCCCAATTCTCATGCTACCGCAAAAAATTTATCGATATCAAAAGCCTCCTTGTTCTTGAGCAGATAGTAAATTGCCCTTCCCAATTTGTGTGTATAAATCCCCAGAGCTTTTCCTTTGTTGTACTTTCTGGTGAGTTTTGAGACATAATATTTTGCCTGCTGTGAATCCCTGAGCATGAGGATTGCTGCCTCTTTAATGGCCCACTTGAGATGGTGATTACCGATTTTCTTGTTTGAATTTCCTGCCCATTTGCCGTCTGATACTTTGGTCGGTCTTATGAGTCTGGCATAGGAGGAAAAGTCCTGGACTCTTGGGAAGCGCTTTATGTCGTGGACTTCGTAAAGGATCACCAGGGCAAGTATCTGGCCGACCCCAGGAATTGAACGGAGCAGATAAAGGGAATGATAATCGTGCTGTCTTGCTGTTTTTTCAAGATGCCACTCAAGTTTACGCATCACCCCGTTGAGTGCCTGGATCATCTCAAGATTGACCTCAACGCTTTTGCGCACAGCAGGGTCGTCGAACCGCTCAGCGACACCGTCATGATTGAACTTACGGGTCAACTTTTTCTTCATCTGGGGAAGATTATACTGAGTGTTGGTGTTTTGAATATGAGCAACCAACTCCCCACAACGGCGTGAAATATACATTCTGCGCCTTAAGAGGTCACGGGTTGATCTCCACTCCTGCGGATAGGGGTAGGCTGTAGGGAAATTGCCGCCTTTTAAAAGTAAAGCAATCTTGTAGGAGTCGATTTTGTCGTTCTTGGTCTTGCTTCCGTGAATAGCCTTCATATACAAGGCGTGGCCAAGAGTGAAGGGGATGTTGTGTTGGGCACAGAAATCAGCGAGCCAATACCAGCAGAATACACACTCTACTCCAATGATAATGTCATCTAAAAAGGTCGTGATGAGTGAGAGCAGTTCATCGGGGTCTGTTTTAATGTTCTTGTGAACTTTAACTTCCCCTTTGCTATTGATAACGCAGACATACATTTTTCTAGCATGTAGATCGATTCCACAGTAATACTGATGTTGTTTGCTATAAAATTTCATGCTATGGCCTCCTTTGGGTGGTGGGGATGTGGTTGGTGGTACTTCCACAATCTTATCTCACCTGAAGGAAGGCCATAACTATTATCAAACCAGTCCACCGGATTGCTATTCCGCTGCCGCTCCATAGCAACCGGTGACCAGCACGTTATCACGTCGCTTCGCGCCGTGATAACGTCCGGAGTGCCTGGAAACCAGCCGCCACCGTGGTTAACGGTGCTGCGCAACCGATAACCACGGAGTCGACTGGACAATATTACCATGATAATCGAAGCGCAAACGCTCCATTATCATGGCAATATTGCCAGTCACTCCGGACGTTAGCCAAAGGAAGATGACGATGTCGATTCCAAGCAAACAGGAATGTTTTTACGTCCTTGAGATGATTGAGTCGCATCTGATCGACTTTAGCTATACCCACCCATGGGCCGAGCAGATCATCATGGGACTTGACGCCGCTCCACCCTGGCTCGGTGACCTCGCAATCAAGAAGTACTGCGGCGACCAGTCCAAGTCGATTCGAGAATACATTTTTTCGGAACCATTTGTGGCGGGTCCTGGCGACATGGAGAAGTTCCATGTTGCATGTCTATGGCTTCGGTATGAGCGGCGGGAGTTATCATGGGCCACGTTCCTCAGGCTAGCCGGGGAGCACCTGGATGCAGCCAACGCAGATTGGGACTGCGAGACTTCGTATCACTATCTAAACGTATATGAAGATTCCTATTTCTGCAGAGAGTCTGAGGAGCAGACGAAGAGGGACTATCTTGCAGACCACAACCTGCGTCCTTGGATAGAAATGGCGAAAAAGAAATTCGAACCTTTCAGGAAGATGAGAAGGGCTAACAAAGCAAATTAACTCGGACGCAAATTACGCTGCGCTCCATTTGCGCCGGTTATTTGCGACGTTATTTTTCAAAGCACCAAAAAGAATATACAGGTGAGAATCTGAAATGAGTTGTGTTCTTAGAGTATGGGGAAATGAATTTGATGTTGATAGCATCACTTTAGAACCAGAACTTGAAGCAATCAAAGTTTGGCGAAAAGGTCAGCCCAAATTCAACTCCAACCCTAATAGTCGTCTTAATGAAACATCTGGTCTTAGTATTGAATTGAGTAGTTCAGATTTTTCGGAAATTGAGAAGCAAATTAATGAAGCAATATCGTTTTGCAAATCTCATCAAAAAGTTCTCACTAAGTTAGTTTCTCATCAAGGTGTAGATGGAGCAGTTGCTGATTTTGGGGCTGAAATATATCCACCAGGATGGTGTTCTTTCTATTTTGAGCCAGAACTATTGAAAATTCTTGGTAACATTGGAATTTCTTTGGGGTTGTCAGTTTACCCAACTGACAATGAAGATGAAACAGAATAATTAAAATAACCAGTCACTCCAGTGGATTTGCTGAGGTTGGCGGTATTTTGAAATTACAGGGCATCAAGTAAGTTCTTCTTGACGCCAGCATCTTGCTATTAATCCGCAAACCACTGAGTTCAACGTTGAGTCTGTAGAAAAAGGTATTCACTATAGTCAAATCAGATACTTACTGGTATAATGAGCACCATCAACAGGTAATCAACCGCTCAACCCTGCAGAAAGTCGAAAGCCATGGCAAAATACAAGCCGTATTCCTACGCTCAGGGGATGTTCATACCAGTATTCTTCAAAGAACAGATACAGAAGGGTACATTTGAGTATACCCTGAACTATCTGGTCGACAACGAACTCGATCTTTCCATTTTTGATGCCAGATTCAACAACGACGAGACTGGTGCCCCAGCCTACGATCCAAGGATTTTACTGAAGATCATACTACTTGCCTATTCCCGTGGAATCACGTCAAGTCGATCTATCGCTGACTGTTGTGAGAAGAATGTTCTCTTTATGGCTCTTTCTGCCAATAGTAGACCTCACTTCACGACCATAGCCAGCTTTATCTCAAGCATGGACAAGGAGGTCGTCACCCTTTTCCTGCAAGTGCTCTTAGTCTGTGACCAACAGAATCTTATCGGTCGGGAAATGTTTGCCATTGATGGTTGCAAGCTTCCGAGCAATGCCTCCAAAGAATGGAGCGGTACCTAGGATATTTGACTAAAAAGGCAGAGAAGATAGAAAGGGCCCTGCAAAGAATGGTTTTTCGCCATCAGTGCATGGATCTTGAGAAAATGGAGCCAGAAGTACTTGAGCGTGAAGAGAAGTATAAGGAGAAGCTGCGAAAGAGTGCAGCAAAGATCAGGGATTGGTTGAAAGACCATGACGATCACCGTGGCAGCGGCGGGAAAGCAGTCAAATCAAACATTACCGATAATGAATCTGCCAAAATGGCTACATCGAAGGGAGTAATACAAGGGTATGTCGGTGTTGCCTCTGTTGACAAGAAGAATCAGGTCATTGTTGGAGCAGAAGCCTATGGCCAGGGCAGCGAGTCCAACCTTTTGATACCTGTAGTGGAGTCGATACAAGCCAACTTCGAAAAGATAGGTGATCCAGAGGTCCTTGAAAAGACCAAAGTGGTAGCTGATAGCGGGTACCATTCAGAGAAAAATCTTGAGTATCTCTATAATGAAAATATCGATGCGTATGTGGCAGATAACCGTTTCCGAAAGCGCGATCCTCGCTTTGTAACTGCAGAGCGGTATAAAGATCTTCCTTCCTATCACTTTGCGACCAGGTCAGGTGGCAAGCGTCTATTCAGACCGGAGCATTTTACTTTTGCCGATGATCTGAGCCACGCAATATGCCCTGCTGGCAAAAAACTTTATCGAAGCGGCAGCAAGGTCAGGGTGAAGGACTATCTTGCATACAAATTCAAGGGTGCTAAGCGAGACTGCCTCCCCTGTCATCTTCGCCGTGAATGTTTGCGAAAGCCCGAGAAAACTGAGATCCGCCAGGTTGCCTACTTTTCCGGAAAAAAGCGTACGGGTAAAGAACGCTTCACAGAGAAAATGAAACGGAAGATTGACACGACCATAGGCCGAGCGATCTATGGTATGCGGTTGGCTGTTGGTGAACCACCATTTGCCCATATTCGGTCGACTATGGGCCTTGATCGGTTCAGTCTGCGTGGAAAGAAGAAAGTCAGCACACAGTGGAACCTGTTCTGCGTTGTTCATAACTTGAAAAAGGTCCATACATATGGAGCAGTGGCAAGTTGATAAGATAAAAGAGGAGCGAGGTGTCTCCAAGTATACTCATACAATGCACTAGAGAGCAAAATGACGTAAGAATGAAATAAACAAGATATACAACGGTAGATTAGAGAGCGATTCTTAAAACCCGATAAAAAATGGGCTAAGACTCTTGTGTCCTTCTATACTGCCTTTTTCTACAGACTCGTTAGGTAACAAAAATAAAAATCTATGCAAGTTGAAGCTTGGAATTCTGTGGCACAACAGATTAATTTTAATCTTGAAGTGGATCAGTTGAGTTTTAGGCAACATGTTGCTTTTGATAGTCCTATCCTTGATTATGGTTGTGGCTACGGAAGAGTTTGTAAAGTTCTTTTGGAACAAGGCTATAACAATATTATTGGTATAGACACATCTCCTGAAATGATAAAGCGAGGAAATAAGATAAATCCAGAGTTATCATTAATTGAAAGTAATGACACAAAAACAAAATTTTTAAATAACCAGTTTGGGACCATCATTTTATGTGCTGTACTAACTTGCGTTCCAGAGCTTGAAAAAAAAGAAAAAATTATTGCAGAAATCAAACGTATATTAAAACCAGGTGGTATTCTACATTTGGTCGAATTTTGTTGTGACTCAGACAAAACATTTAAATCCAATTTTGGTATTACTATGCATCATCAAAAGCCAAATGAGTTGATAAATATACTAAAGTCTTTTCAGAAAATGAAATGTGAAATATTTGAAACAGAAACCATGAATGGACAAAAAGCAAAAGCTATGAGTTATTTTGGAAGGTTAAAATAATCTGTAATATTAAAACCTAACGAATAAGGTTAGATCTTGAGAGCGCAGCGAACCAAGATCTGAACCGTTGGTTGGACAAGCCCGAGTCCTATAGCAAATAGCTTTTTGATACAGAGGGGGACGAACAGGCAATCAGGAAAGAGAAAAAATCGGTCGCAGGCAAGATATGCTATTGTACCTGATTTCTCGGGTTAATAACTGCTATTGCTTCTCAAATTGCCTGTTTTTTGAGCGTAGTAATGCTTTGCCGAGCGAATCGGTTTTTGAAAAGGCGTATGTCGTTACAGGTTACATAACCGATTCTCCTGTCATGCTTAGGTGAAGCACGCGGCCAGATCAAGTGGCGGTTTACGAAGACCTGTCTTGACGATCTTCATTGGTTTGCCACACCGTGGACAGGTAATCGTTGCTCGCTCTTTTTTTCGTTTGTGCATGAGAAAGGCCGGTACTCGTAGAACCAACTGCAAAAACTTGACAAGTTTCTTGCTGCAGGGATGAAGATAACCATAGCATCGTGTTCTTTGAAAACCTTTCGGCAGAACATGGAGCATCAACAGGTAGAGAAAATATTCTCCGCTAACGGTCCTGGTTCGATACGCTTTGCTTTCAGCATGCATGTATCTGAATGTGACTTCGCCATTCTCGCAGCGCAGAATGTCCTTTTCTTGAATGACGCCCTTGTATAGATATTTGCCGAGATAGATGAAGGCCTTATCGCCGTTGCCGACATCCCTGCAGTCAACCACCCAATCTTTCGGGGTAGTTGCAGGGACGTACAGTCCCTGGTCGACAGCGGCCTCCAGCAGTTTTGCCCTGAAGACCTTGGCCAGGTTCTTATGGTTGAAAAGATAGCCGGCGGATTTCACCCGCCACATGCCACTTTTCTCATTGATGCTTGCAGCGGGCATGACCACATGGATATGGGGATGAAAATCGAGATTTCTGGCTTTGGTATGCAATACGGTGGTGAATCCTGCCGAGCCACGCAGTTTTTTATCGTTGCTGGTAAATGTCTTCAGAACATCCTGGACGCAGGAGAACATCAGTGAGTAGATGAGCTTCTGGTTCTTCCAGGTGAGGTCGCGGAGTTGTTGCGGCAAGGTAAAGGTGGCCAGATAATAGGTGGCGGGCAACCGCTTGTCGAGTTGATTTTCAATCCATTGCCAGTTTTCGTGGTTCTGGCAATGGGGACAGTTCCTGTTGCCGCAGGAATGCGGGATATATACCCGCTCGGTGCAGTCCAGGTCGGAGCAGCTTGCCAGCATATGCAACCCCTGCTTCGACCTGCACCGTTTCATATCACGCAGCGCTTTTTTATGGCCGGGCAAGAGAACATCTTGGTACTTCTCAAGAAAAGTCGTTTCGAAATGGTTGATAATGGAGGAGAGAAGAATCATTTCCAACCTCCCCACTGAATATCAACGGAATGAACCAGGGTGTTGATTGCCTGATAGGCATTGTTTTTGGTTTTTGTGGTTAAGTGCGTATATCGCGCGGTGGTCAGGATGCTGACATGCCCTAAAATCTGCTGCAATTCGACGAGATCGACACCAGCTTCCAGCAAATGGGTGGCGAAGGCGTGACGGAGCGAGTGGCAAGAGATCTGTTTTTTGATCCCGAGCTCCTCGACAACGGTTTTCATTGCGACCTGAATACCGCCCCGGTCCAGAGGAGTCTCGGCCAGGTGGGCCTTTTTCAACCCTCTTTTGCGATTGGGGAAAATAAACTGCGGATGCCTGTGCATCTGCCAAAAGGATCTCAATACATGGAGCGTATAGTCAGTTATCGGCACCAGTCTGTCTTTGTTGCCTTTGGCGTTTCGAACATGGACCCGCATAGTGGTGCGGTCGATATCGCCAACTTTCAGGTTGATCCCTTCGCCAAGGCGTAATCCCATGCTGTAGGCGGTAAAGAAAAAGACCTTGTAGCTGATGGTGGTGGTTGCCGCCAGTAAGGCATTGAGCTGCTCAACGGACAATATGTCCGGGATCCTCGAGGTTTTCGGCGGCTTGACCAGGGGAATATCCTGCCATGGTTTATTCAAGACATGGGTGTAAAAGAATTTCAGGCCATAGAGATCGAGTTTGACCGCGCTCCAGGATCTGGACTCCAACAGGTCGTGAAAATAGTCGAGTAACTCGTCTGGGGAAAGGTCGGCAATTTCGCCATCGAAATAGTTGCCGATGCGCCTGAGCGCCCGGGAGAACGCCTCCACTGTTTTTGGTTGCAGGCCGTTGAGTTTCAGGCACTTGAGGTGTTTTTGATAATGCGTCGAAAATTGCGGATCGCTTGGCATCTTGCAGTTCATTGTAACCTCCTTCAAGTAATAAGGGTTGCTGCCGACAAAAGTATCTTGCATTGTCGGCTCGTTCTTATTACTGAAAAAGCAATGGGTTACAAAATGCAACTTGATATGTTTCGGAGGGTGTCTGCCGCGTAGCGGCTTCGTCCAACAAGTCATTCCACCGGAACTTACTCCGCTACGCTCCGTAATAACGTCCGGAGTGCCTGGAAACCAGCCGCCACCGTGGTTAACGGTGCTGCGCAACCGATAACCACGGAGTCGACTGGACAATATTACCATGATAATAGAAGCGCAAGCGCTCCATTATCATGGTAATATTGCCAGTCACTCCGAACGTTGTGCGTCTAAAGAAGGATCATGAACTTTAAACAAATTATAGAAAATAATGACACACCCCAAGGTCGTATTTTCGACCTATTTATTCAGTTCCTTATATTGGTGTCTTTAGTTTCCTTTTCAGTAGAAACATTGCCTAATTTGTCAGGGCAAACCATAAGAATTCTGAAATACATCGAAGTAATTACTGTCTCAATTTTCACTTTAGAATATTTAAGCAGAATTGTTGTCGCTGACAGAAAATTCGAATTTGTATTCAGCTTTTTCGGTATCATAGATTTTCTCGCAATATTGCCCTTCTATTTGCCAACTGGAATTGATTTAAGGGCAGTAAGAATTTTGAGACTTCTTAGGCTGTTTCGAGCGTTCAAGTTACTTCGGTACAGCCTTGCCATAAAAAGGTTTCACAGGGCACTTTTAATTGCCAAAGAAGAATTAGTGCTATTTACAATCGTTGCGGTGATGGTTCTTTATTTTGCATCAGTTGGAATATACTTTTTCGAAAATAGTGCGCAGCCTGAAGCTTTTTCGTCAGTTTTCCAAAGTTTATGGTGGGCATTGTGCACACTTACGACAGTTGGTTACGGAGATGTATACCCAGTTACAGCGGGCGGGAAGATATTTACGTTTTTTGTTCTTATGGTCGGTTTAGGGGTAGTAGCAGTCCCAACAGGTCTTGTAGCTTCTGCACTTTCTTCAGCTAGAGAATATGAAGAGGAAAATATATAAAAAACCGCACAACCAAAGGGTCAACCTGACCGTGTGAACGGTGGCGGCGCTGACGCGGAAAATGTGGGTGACGCGGTCAGGTTACCCAAAACGTTGAGCGTGTAGAAAAAGGTAATAACAATAGTCAAATCAGATACATGCTGGTACGATGAGCATCGTTAATAGGTAATCAACCGCTCAACCCTGCAGAAAGTCGAAAGCCATGGCAAAATACAAGCCGTATTCCTACGCTCAGGGGATGTTCATACCAGTAGTCTTCAAAGAACAGATACAGAAGGGCACATTTGAGTACACCATGAACTGTCTAGTCGACAACGAACTCGATCTTTCCATCTTTGATGCCAGATTCAACAACGACGAGACTGATGCCCCAGCCTACGATCCAAGGATTTTACTGAAGATCATACTACTTGCCTATTCCCGTGGAATCACGTCAAGTCGATCTATCGCTGAATGTTGTGAGAAGAATGTTCTCTTTATGGCTCTTTCTGCCAATAGTAGACCTCACTTCACGACCATAGCCAGCTTTATCTCAAGCATGGACAAGGAGGTCGTCGCCCTGTTCCTGCAAGTGCTCTTAGTCTGTGACCAACAGAATCTTATCGGCCGGGAAATGTTTGCCATTGATGGTTGCAAGCTCCCGAGCAATGCCTCCAAAGAATGGAGCGGTACCTAGGATATTTGACTAAAAAGGCAGAGAAGATAGAAAGGGCCCTGCAAAGAATGGTTTTTCGCCATCAGTGCATGGATCTTGAGAAAATGGAGCCAGAAGTACTTGAGCGTGAAGAGAAGTATAAGGAGAAGCTGCGAAAGAGTGCAGCAAAGATCAGGGATTGGTTGAAAGACCATGACGATCACCGTGGCAGCGGCGGGAAAGCAGTCAAATCAAACATTACCGATAATGAATCTGCCAAAATGGCTACATCGAAGGGAGTAATACAAGGGTATGTCGGTGTTGCCTCTGTTGACAAGAAGAATCAGGTCATTGTTGGAGCAGAAGCCTATGGGCAGGGCAGCGAGTCCAACCTTTTGATACCTGTAGTGGAGTCGATACAAGCCAACTTCGAAAAGATAGGTGATCCAGAGGTCCTTGAAAAGACCAAAGTGGTAGCTGATAGCGGGTACCATTCAGAGAAAAATCTTGAGTATCTCTATAATGAAAATATCGATGCGTATGTGGCAGATAACCGTTTCCGAAAGCGCGATCCTCGCTTTGTAACTGCAGAGCGGTATAAAGATCTTCCTTCCTATCACTTTGCGACCAGGTCAGGTGGCAAGCGTCTATTCAGACCGGAGCATTTTACTTTTGCCGATGATCTGAGCCACGCAATATGCCCTGCTGGCAAAAAACTTTATCGAAGCGGCAGCAAGGTCAGGGTGAAGGACTATCTTGCATACAAATTCAAGGGTGCTAAGCGAGACTGCCTCCCCTGTCATCTTCGCCGTGAATGTTTGCGAAAGCCCGAGAAAACTGAGATCCGCCAGGTTGCCTACTTTTCCGGAAAAAAGCGTACGGGTAAAGAACGCTTCACAGAGAAAATGAAACGGAAGATTGACACGACCATAGGCCGAGCGATCTATGGTATGCGGTTGGCTGTTGGTGAACCACCATTTGCCCATATTCGGTCGACTATGGGCCTTGATCGGTTCAGTCTGCGTAGAAAGAAGAAAGTCAGCACACAGTGGAACCTGTTCTGCGTTGTTCATAACTTGAAAAAGGTCCATACATATGGAGCAGTGGCAAGTTGATAAGATAGAAGAGGAGCGAGGTGTCTCCCTGTATACTCATACAATGCACTAGAGAGCAAAATGACGTAAGAATGTAATAGAAAGATATACAACGCTAGATTAGAGAGCGATTCTTATAACCCGATAAAAAAATGGGCTGAGGATCTTGTGTCCTTCTAAAATGCCTTTTTCTACAGACTCGTTATGCTCTTAATCGCTTCGCGAAAAAGACTTTGCTGATGCACAATTGATCTGCTAGACTGAAAGCCTATCCACCAGTGCCAACAGCAGGAGGAAAACGGCACAATGAAGATGTTCAGCATAGCTGAAATTCTTCATACAAAACAGGACTTTCAATTCAAAATCCACAGAGAGGTCTATCAACGCCACTCGCCTACAAATTTCGGCTCAGTTCAACAACGTTTTATCAACAATCCCGCTTTTACCTATAAGCTCAGGGGAGATGGCCATTTCCGATATAGCGAGGAACACCGAGGTTCAATCGTGGGCGGGACTGTTGATAAAACGCTCTTCGTTTGTCGATCAAAAGATCCTCTGGCTGTACTTCCGTTACAGCTTTAGTATTACATTGTTTACGCTTTTAATTTATGCTTTTACTTTGATAAGTTGATTTCTGGGACGGATGAGAGCCTGACCTCACCAATTTGTATTATTGGCATAACATTCGTAAACTTATGGATGTCTCTTTTCATTTTTTCAACATGATATCCCATAGCATTTCGATATTCTTCTACGGAATCAAAGTACATATGTCCTATTGCGACATATGACGGCGATGAACTAGACTCACGACCAGAGATGCCTGTTTCAAATTCAATCCCTTTAAGTGCTGTGCCTAAGGCTTCTTTAATCATGGGAATGTGCGTGGTGAGATAGTATTCGGCGTCAAACCTGCAGTTTTCGATTTTCGGATACAATTACACTCACCTTTATTATTTTTTCTGTTAAGGAACGGCTAGTAGGCTTATTTTGCGGTTGTTGTGGTTTGATCTCATCAACTAATACATGTTCAGTTGTAAAAAAGACTGATGATTTTTCCATATCTACAAATTTTGCTTCGTCTTCAATGAAGACAGGACGAAGTTTTTGGCCTTCAGGAGAATTGATAGCAGCCAAAAAATCTTCTTCTGATTGCCACCAGATTTCTCCGACCCCATCATAATCCATTAATGTTCCACGATTTCTTTGCATGCTTTCGTTTAAAGGTGTGTCAAACGTATGGCTTTGAACGTAGCGTACAGCTTTATAGGTGGCAGCAAATTTCTTAAATAAGGGCCCATGGTGATTTAACCAATAATTTTGAAATTCAGATCGGGACATAGGGAAGGGGCAGAGCACGATCATAACATCGCCAACGATCTGTATGCTGAAAAGGAAAATGGGAAGGAGTGCCAATCAAAGCCCTTGAACTTCATGGTCATTATCCACTCTCTGGCGGTGATCAACGTCACATACAAAAAATAAAGAGAACTGGACTAACCGTAAGTGATTTCAGTTATACAACAAGTTCCTCCTTCCCTTCCCTCATGCTACTGCAAAGAATTTATCGATATCGAAAGCCTCCTTGTTTTTGAGCAGAAAATAGATCGCTCGTCCAAGTTTATGTGTAAAAATCCTCAGTGCCTTCCCTTTGTTGTATTTCCTGGTAAGTTTTGAGAAATAATATTTGGCCTGCTGTGAATCACGGAGCATGAGAATTGCCGCCATCCTTGATGGCCCATTTGAGATGGTGATTTCCGATTTTCTTGTTTGAATTTCCTGCCCATTTGCCATCTGATTCCTTCGTCGGTCTGATAAGTCTGGCATAGGACGAGAAGTCCTGGACCCTTGGGAAACGTTTTATATCGTGAACTTCATAGAGGATCACCAGGGCGAGTATTTGACCGACACCAGGAATAGAGCGCAGCAGATAAAGTGAATGGTAATCGTGCTGCCTGGCAGTTTTTTCCAGATACCACTCCAGCTTACGCATCACCCCGTTAAGAGCCTGTACCATTTCCAGATTTACCTCAACGCTTTTACGGACAGCCGGATCATCGAATCGTTCTGCAACACCGTCATGATTGAACTTTCTGGTCAGTTTTTTCCGGAGTTGCGGAAGATTGTACTGGGTGTTGGTGTTCTGTATGTGGGCAACCAGTTCGCCACAAGGCGTGAGATATATATTCTACGCCTGAGAAGATCACGGGTTGAACGCCACTCTTGCGGATAGGGATACGCTGTTGGGAAATTACCTCCCTTTAACAGTAAAGCAATCTTATAGGAATCGATCTTATCGTTCTTGGTCTTGCCTCCGTGGATTGCCTTCATGTACAGCGCATGGCCGAGAGTAAAGGGGATGTTTTGTTTGGCATAGAAATCAGCGAGCCAGTACCAATAAAAAACACACTCTACCCCAATGATAATGTCATCAAGAAAAGTCTTGAGGAGTGAGAGCAGTTCATCGGGGTCTGTTTTAATGTTCTTGTGAACTTTCACTTCCCCTTTGCTATTGATAACGAAGACATACATTTTTCTGGCATGTAGATCGATTCCACAGTAATACTGATGTTGTTTGCTATAAAATTTCATGCGATGGCCTCCTTTGGGTGGGGGGAATGTGGTTGGTGGTACTTCCACAATCTTATCTCACCTGAAGGAAGGCCATAACTATTATCAAGGCGTTCGAGCTGACAAATACCACTGGCGGCAAATAGTTCTACTCATCAAAGAAGATATAGATTTTCTATCGAAGTAGCCGACAGGTTTACCGGATTTGTACTTTTTCCGTCACGGCAAAGGAGTCAGTGGGGTTGCTCTTGGGCAGAGGTTTGGGGAAAATGTTTTTTATAAGTGGTGGAAGATTGCTTGTACAAATCTAGGAATAGAAGGGGTGGACGTATACGGTGGTACACGTCACAGCTCAGCGGTGTCATTAAGAGAGATAGCCTTGCCGGAACAAATAAAGCGTGCAACAATGCACTCAACAAACAAAGCTTTCGACAGACATTTTCAAGTTTCAGGGGAAGAACTACAAGGGATTTACGAGGCGACAAGACGGGATACGACCGGGACACCAAAAAAGAAAAAGCGAGCTAGATAGCTCGCTTATATCTTTAGAAAAAACTGGTCGGGATGAGAAGATTTGAACTTCCGACCCCCTGAACCCCATTCAGGTGCGCTACCAGACTGCGCTACATCCCGACCTGGTTTGCTTTTGTACCATTACTTGGCCTTACTGTCAATGAATCAGGCAAGAAAGTATGGCACATTATTTCATTTTCTGAATGAACTGATGCAATTGCTGTAATTCATCCTTAATTTCATCAAGTTTTTGTGCTGCGTCACGGTCGACAGTACCGCGTTTGGCGGTTGGAGCTGGAGCAGCAGGTATTTCAGCTCCGCTTTCAATGAGCTTTCTGGCTCCGGCAATGGTGTAGCCTTGCTCATGCAGCAGACTCTTGATCTGCAGGATTAACTCCACATCCTCACGCCGATATAATCGCTGTTTGGAACTGGCACGTTTGGGTTTTATACCCTTGAATTCCGATTCCCAGTAACGAAGGACGTGAGTTGGCACCTCGGCCAGTTTTCCAACTTCACCGATTTTAAAATAGAGCTTATCTGGAATGTCAACGTGCATGTTGCCAGGTGAACTCCGTTTAAAATGGTTCTGAGTAGTTTTATGCTGCGGCGTTAATCTGCTCTCTCAGTTTTTTGCTAGGTCTGAAATTAACTGTTTGACGCTCTTTAATGGTTATCGATTCTCCAGTCCTTGGGTTTCTGCCACGGCGCGGTGATTTATCGCGGATGGTGAAGGTCCCGTAATGGACAAGCTTGATGCTCTCTCCTTCAAGAAGTGCTTGCTTCATGGTGTCTAAAAAGCTGTCGACAATATCAGCACAACTGGACTGCGGATAACCGAGGCGGCTAGCGATTGCCTCTGCGAGGTCTTTACGTGTTAAATTACTGCTGTTCATAACTTATGCATCCCTGAAACTGCTCCCGAACTTATCGGTAAGCAACTTTACTATTTTTGTGTGGACATTTTCCACAATTTTTTCTGTAAGTGCCTTGGTGAACGATCGATAGGTGATCGAGACCGAGACGCTCTTTATTCCTTTGTCAATCATGTTGCCCTGGAACACATCAAGTATCTCGGCTGATCTGATGAGTTCCTCTCGGCTGTTCTGTATGGTGGCAAGGAGTTGGCCTTCAGTCACGTTCTGATCTACTACCAGGGAGATATCTCTTCTGGCTGACGGGCGAACCGGCAGTAATGAAAACCTGCTCACTCCTGTTTTCAACTCGCAGATTGCATCAAAGTTGAGATCAAAATAGCAAACCTCATTTTTGATGCTGAAACTACGGAGAATTTCCGGGTCGATCTTACCGATAGACCCCAAAAAAGTGCCTCCAGCAAAAACCAGAAGAGCATAGTCGGGATTGCAAAAATTTTCCACACCTTCTTGGGCAGGATGGACAAATTCTATTTCCCCATTGATTTCTTCGCTGACACGCAATTCATCAAGCAAGCGCTCAACAACCTTTTGGGTATCGGAAATATCGATGGTATAAGCTGGATCATAAAGAACTGGATCTTCACTTTGCCTGGAGTCAGTTAATACGCCGGAGATATGTATTATTTCCTGGGGCTTGCTTCTCTCATTTACAGGGTGGAATACTGTACCGATCTCAAAAAGGCGGACTGCTGATTGCTGGCTTTCAATATCCTTTTTAACGCGTTTAAGAAGGCCCGGCAACAGGAGGGTACGAATAACCCCTTGTTTTTTGGTCAACGGGTTAAGAAGGCAAACAAATCTTCGGCGAATATCGTCACTGGACAGATGCAGGTTATCTATAAGTCTGGGATCAGTGAAACAGTATGTAGTGGTTTCGCTGATGCCTAAGGAAAGCATGAGCGCTGTTGCCCTGTTTCTTTGCAACCTTTGGCTGTCCTGATACATATAAATGAGGAAACTAAGTGCTCAATGAATGAACATGCCGGTTAATGGTTAAGAACCATTACCGGCATGTAGATACAAAAAACGTATAAAACAGGAGGGGTTACGCGTTCGCTGCTTTTGCTACCTGAACAACCTTGGAGAAAGCTTCGGCGTCGAGAATCGCCATGTTCGAGAGTACCTTCCTGTCCAGTTCTACACCGGCCTTTTTCAAGCCGCCGATGAACTGGCTGTAACTCATGTCATTCATCCGTGTGCCGGCATTGATGCGGGCAATCCAGAGACGACGAAAATCTCTTTTCTTGGTACGACGATCGCGGTAGGCATATACTAATGCACGATCAACAGCCTCAGTGGCTGTACGGTAAAGCCGTGATCGGCCTCCCCTGTAACCTTTTGCAAGCTTCAGAACTCTGTTTCTTCTTCTGCGTGCTTTAAAACCTCGTGTAACGCGTGGCATGTTAAACTCCTTTTATCCCTGCAGTACGTGCAGGATCTCATAGCCCGGAGAATATGTCGCTAAAAAGACACCTCCGGCCAGATCTTTACATGTATGGAAGAATCCTTTTGATTCCCTTATGATCAGCGGCTGATACTATATCACTCTGACGCAAGCCGCGCTTTCTTTTAGTCGACTTCTTGGTCAGGATGTGACTTGAGTACGCTTTATTGCGCTTAAGTTTTCCTGAGCCGGTTTTCGAGAAACGCTTGGCAGCGCCCCGGTTAGTTTTCATCTTTGGCATGGTAGTTACTCCTTTGCACTCCATATACGTTGCCGACAGCAAAGATCAACCTCATCGAGAGGGAAGTTGATGCAGTCTTTCTTATGATCGGCTTTATCGTTAAACGAAAATGGGTTTCAACGGGGAGAGAAATCCATAATCAAAATTCAAAGCTATTTTGGTCCTACAAACATCACCAATTGCCGGCCTTCCATCTTCGGCGGCTGCAGGATAATGGCGTCTTCCTTTAGTGCCTCGGCAATCTTGTTCATTGCTTCCAGACCGATGGACTGGGAATACACAATTTCCCTGCCCCTGAAACGCATGGTGATTTTCACCTTGTTTCGCTGACCAAGAAATTTTTTAATGTTCTTGATCTTGAAATTCAGGTCGTGTTCTTCTGTCTTGGGTCTGAACTTAATCTCTTTTGTTTCAACAGTAGTCTGCTTTTTCTTGGCTTCCTGCTGTTTCTTTTTCTGCTCGTAGCGGAACTTGTCGTAGTTCATTATCCTGCAAACAGGCGGATCAGCGTTTGCAGATACTTCGACCAGGTCCAGACCTTCATTATATGCCTTGTCACGAGCTTCGTCTATAGTGACAACGCCGTGTTGTGTTCCGTCACTACCTATAAGTCGTACTTGCGGGTAACGGATAGCATCATTAATGACAGCTTTTACTTCACGTTGAGCCGGCGTGGGCCTTCCTCTCCTGTTAATAACTGTTCCTCCATTGAAATTTTACGAGCTGTAAAGAAATAAGTATTCTTCACCGTTATAAAAAGATCATGATAATAGCGTATTTTTTCCATCCGGTACATGATTAAATTCATCAGGATGAAAAAAAATCAGATTCCTCTTCCTGATTGTACCTCATTACGGACTTTATCTGCAAACTCGTTGATGGACATAGGTGGCAGGTTCTTACCGTCCCTCAACCTGACTGTGACTTGGTTGCTTTCCTTTTCCTTGTCTCCGATGATTAGCATATACGGTATCTTAGCCAATTGAGCTTCGCGTATTTTGTAGTTCAATTTCTCGTTTCGAAGATCTTTTTCAATACGCAGTCCGGCTTTTCTCAAGGCGCCGTAAACTTCTTCGCAGTAATCGGCCTGATCATCAGTAATATTGAGTATGCGTGCCTGTACCGGAGCAAACCAGAGTGGAAAGACGCCAGCGTAGTGCTCAATCAACACACCAATGAAGCGTTCCAGTGAACCCATCAGGGCTCTATGTATCATTATTGGTTGATGTTCAGCGTTATCGGCTCCGACAAAGCTCATTTCAAAACGTTCCGGCAGGTTGAAGTCGACCTGAATGGTGGAGCATTGCCAGGAGCGAGAAAGCTGGTCCTTGATCTTGATGTCTATTTTGGGTCCGTAGAAAACACCTTCACCCGGATCGATCTCATAATTGAGTCCTTTTTTCTCCAGGGCGAGCTTCAGGGCGTTGGTTGCAGCCTCCCAGTTTTCATCGGTACCGACATATTTCTCCGGTCTTGTGGAGAGGTAAATGTCGTAATCGTCAAATCCGAAGGTTTTCAGGATATGCAGGTTGAGTTCGAGGATATTAAATATCTCGTCTTCAAGCTGGTCTGGGCGACAGAAGATGTGTGCATCGTCCTGGGTAAAACCGCGAACGCGCAACAAGCCGTGGAGTGCACCGGCACGTTCATAACGATATACGGTACCCAGTTCAGCCCAGCGCAAGGGGAATTCCCGGTAACTCCTCTTCTTTGATTGATAGACACCGATATGGAAGGGGCAGTTCATCGGTTTGAGCTGGTACTGAACGTCATCAATATCCATAGCCGAATACATATTCTCGCCGTAGAAATCGAGATGACCGGAGGTCTTCCAGAGATCCTGGCGGGCAATATGCGGCGTATACAGGAGTTCGTAACCGTGCTGGTAGTGTTCGTCCTTCCAGTAGTCCTCAATAAGTCTTCGTAATTGGGCACCTTTTGGTTGCCACAAAATAAGGCCTGGACCGATCTGATCCTCGGTGGTGAATAGTTCCAGTTCCTTGCCGAGTTTGCGATGGTCTCGTTTTTTGGCTTCCTCAAGAGCGTTGAGGTGTTTTTTGAGTGCCTTGGCGTCAAAGAATGCCGTCCCATAAATACGCTGGAGAACATCTCGTTTCTCGTCACCACGCCAGTAAGCACCGGCTACGCGAAGCAGCTTAAACGCCTTGATAAAAGAGGTGTTCGGTACGTGCGGGCCCCGGCAGAGGTCGACAAAATCACCCACACTGTAGAGGGAGACTGTTTCCGTTTCAAGATCCTCAATGAGTTCGACCTTGTATTTTTCTCCTTCGGCAGCAAAGGATTTGATGGCTTCAGCGCTTGGCAACTCCTTGCGGCTAAATGGAATATTCTGGGCAGCGATCTCCTGCATCCGTGCTTCAATTTTCTCGAAATCTTCCGGAGTGAAGGCCTCGTCGCGCAGGAAATCGTAATAAAAACCGTTTTCAATGGCCGGTCCAATAGCAACTTTTACATTGTCACCGAAAAGATCCCGAACCGCATGAGCCATGATATGAGCGGTGGAGTGGCGAATGACATCAAGCCCTTCCTCACTGTTAATCTGGATCGGGGTAAGAACGGTATCCTCGGTCAGGGGCGTAAGTAGGTCGATTACTTGGTCACCTGCATAGGCAGCAACGGTCCTCTTACGTTGTTTGTTGGAAAGAAGCTGAGAAAGTGCATCCTGGACGGTTGCACCGACAGATACGGAGATGGATTCTCCATCTTTCAGGGTAATAGCAATGTCTGACATGGGATACCTTCCAAAGAAAAATAAAGGCTAAAGATGAACGACACCATCTTTTCGTCGTTTATCTTTAGCCTATTATCTGGTAGGCGCGGGCGGGATTGAACCGCCGACATCCACCACGTCAAGGTGGCGCTCTCCCACTGAGCTACGCGCCTGCTTACGCAAGTTGTGTGGAATAATTCGCCCGGAAGTACCCGTGGCGAAGAACCTGCTTGAAATACCAATATTGGGATATGATGTCAAGCAAAAATGGTTCATAATTCTCGCAAAAAGTGTTTTTTCAGGATGCTGGAGAACGACTCTCTATAGCCCTGGCCAGGGTGTGTTTGTCTGCGTACTTGATATCCATCCCCATAGGAATGCCGCAGGCAAGACGACTTAACTTTACCTGGCGGGTGTGCAGAATGTCAATCAGGTAGGAGGCAGTCGCTTCACCAGGTACGGTAGAACTGGTGGCGATAAGTATTTCCTTTGGCACCCCTGTGCTGATCCTGGCGACTAATTCACGTACTTTCAACTCGTCGGGACCAATGCCGTCGATGGGAGAAAGTACCCCATGCAAAATATGGTAATGGCCACGGAAGCTTGCTGTTTTCTCGATGGCCATAAGGTCACCGGGTTCTTCAACTACACAGACAAGTTCCTCATTACGTTTCGGATCGGAGCAGATTGCGCAAGGATCGCTCTCAGAAAAGGCAAAACAGCAAGAGCAGAGCTTTATGGACTCATGGAGCTCTGAGAGGGCAACGGATAATTCCTTGGCGTAACCGGATGGTCGCCGCAGAATATTCAGTGCCAGCCGGGTTGCTGTTTTTTTACCAATCCCCGGGAGCTTGCCGAGATCTTCTATTAACCGGTCAAGGGCGGGAGGGACGACTTGCATGTTACTGGAAAAAATTGGTGAGACCAGGCAGATTGAGACCGCCCGTTAATTGTCCAAGTTCCTGTTTGCTGAGTTCCTTGGCCTTTCTTATAGCTTCATTTGTGGCAGACACAATCAGGTCCTCGAGCATTTTAGATTCATCAGGCGTAATCAGGGCCTTTTCGATCTGAACGGCGAGTACATCGCCCTGGCCATTTACAGTAACGTTGACCATGCCACCACCGGCACTGCCGACGATTGACTTCTTGGCAAGTTCTCCCTGTATTTCCTTCATCTTCTGTTGCATCTGTTGTGCCTGCTGCATGATGCTGCTCATGTCCATGACTCTTCTTCTCCTTATACAGTGTCTCTATTATCTACTTCTGGGGCCGATCCGGATATCGCCGATTTCTCCGTTGAAGATTTCGGCGGTCATAACTGTCAGTGGATCATTGGCCAGTTTATTTCGTTTTTCCCTGGGGGATTCACCATTCTGCTCATCCCCGTTGATTTCTTCTTCCGGCAGTATGAAGTGTACAGTGAGGTCTTTCTGGAAAAAATCAAGGACGAACTCGGTGAGTTCTGTTTTGTTTTCCTTCTGTCGTAACAGGGAGCACTCTGCAGGATCGTTGTAATGGATGTGGAGTTCGTTTCCTGCCTCCTTTACCGAATCGGATCTGTTGAGCAACTGAGACATCCATACCTTTCTATCTTTGACATATTCAAGAAAATCAGGCCAATCTTTACGGATGTCCTTTTCGTGAGATCGTATTTCAACGGGTTGAGGCGGTTCACTATACGTGTCGTGGAGAGGCGGTCCGGCCATTTCTGATGGCAACGGTGGCTGTTCCTCAAGTATCGGCGGCTCTGTTTCTTCTTTGGGCTGTACCACCCCAGATTCCGGTTGCGAATTTAGCTGCTGATCAGTGGGAGGGGTGAGGAGTTCTTTTTTTTTTACCGGGGGCTCAGTGGTTTTCTCTGGTTCAGCGGTTACCGGCTGAACAGCACCATCTTCAAGTCCAGAAAATCCACCTGTCAACTGATTGATCTTGTCGAGAATGTCGGATACGGGAACAACATTTGCTGCTTCCATCATCCTGAGCAAGCCTGTTTCAATCGCGAGTCTTGGCTGACTTGAATTACGAACCTCCTCAACCATATTCATTAAGAGATTGAGTTTAAGATGGATGGTCTGGGCATTTATTTCCGGGACCAGGTTGGTAAAACGCTCCAGTTCCTCCGGCGGCAGGTCGATAAGCTCGTTGCAGCCATTTATACGGGTGAGGAGGAGGGTCCGAAAGCAGTCGAGGAGATCCGCAGTAAATCGTTTTAAATCCATCCCCCCGCTATAAAGCTGATCCAGGCTGACAAGTGCTGTCTTCCTGTCTCCTTGCAGGAGTGCTGCAACCAGTTGTATCAGCAGGTCGCGGTTGACCAGACCGAGGACTTCTGCCACATCTTCGACGGTTATCTGTTTTTCCCCGAAAGAAAATACCTGGTCGAGCAGGCTGAGGCCATCACGCACGGAGCCTTCTGCCTCCCGAACGATAAGGGCGATGGCCTGCGGCTCTATAGCGATGTTTTCACCTTCCGCCAGTTTTGTAAAATGAGAGGTTAACTCCTTGGCGGGGATACGCTTGAGCTCATACTGCTGGCAACGTGAGAGAATGGTTATAGGTATCTTATGTCGCTCGGTGGTGGCGAACATGAATTTGACATGGGGAGGTGGCTCTTCAAGGGTTTTCAACAGGGCATTGAATGCCTCTGTTGTCAGCATATGGACCTCGTCAATGATTATGATCTTAAATCGACAAGAGCTGGGTGCAAACTTTATCTTTTCCTTGAGTTCCCTGATTTCCTGGATGCCGCGATTTGAAGCACCGTCAATCTCAATGAGGTCCAGAGCGGCACCGCTTGTTATTTCACGACATGGATTGCACTCGTTACATGGAGGGGTTTCGGTGGAACTATCGCAATTGACCGCTTTGGCCATGATACGTGCAAGCGTTGTTTTACCGACACCGCGGACACCAGAAAAGAGAATGGCATGGGCGACCCGGTTTTTGCGGATACTGTTCTGGAGAGTCTTGACCACGAAACCCTGTCCGACAACTTCGCTGAAGGTTTGGGGGCGTGACTTTCTGGCTAAGACAAGATAGGACATGTACAACCCTCGAAGGAGATTTCAGTAAGGTGCATAAAAAAGATGATAGCCGGGCTACCTGCGGCACACAAAGGGTGTCACTACCGTTGCTTCCTCCCGGACCTGGCGGAGTTCGTGATCCTTCGTTGCGCAGACCCGGCTATCAAACCGAAATCATTTATGGCGGAGAGGGTGAGATTCGAACTCACGGTACTTGCGTACACACGCGTTCCAGGCGTGCACCTTAAGCCACTCGGTCACCTCTCCGTATCGGTTGCCCGATGAAATTGTGGGATACTATGTAAACGTTCGTTTCAGTTTTGGCAATGAAAAATTAGCATAGTTGCAAAAAAAGCAGGTGAACGCAGTGAATGAAAAATTCTATCTCCTTGCTTTAAAAAACTGCCGGAGCAACTCACCACACTCGTGCTCCATTATGCCTGAGGTTATTTTTAACTTATGGTTGAACCGCTGATCAGTGCCTATGGGGTACAAAGAGGCCACTGCACCAGTTTTCGGATCGGTTGCGCCATACACAAGGCGCTCGATCCTGGCGTGGATGATTGCGCCGATGCACATCAGGCATGGCTCAAGTGTAACATAAAGTGTGGTTCCGGGTAAGCGATAATTCTCAATACCCTTGGCAGCGATACGCAAAACCCGTATTTCGGCGTGGCCGGTGGGGTCGTGTGCGGTAATGGTTTTGTTTCCTGCTGCTGCCAGGATGTTGCCGTTTTTGACAAGCAATGCACCAACGGGGACTTCCCCATTTTCCGAAGCGGTCTTTGCTGCTTTTACCGCAAGTGTCATATATCCGAGGTCTTCCTGGTTGACTGAGGCTGTGTCAGCCCTGAGGCTGCCCTGATGTAACATGATATAATTAAATTTCAGTTATGGTGAGGGATTGCAATTTGCTGAGATTGTGTTGTATATAGTAACTATTGATTACAATTTTGAAATACCAATAACGAAAATGGATTCACTATGTTTAATGTACTTCTCTTTGACCCATTTGACGATACCAGGAAAAGCATGGAAGCCGCACTCGGGGATCGATGCACACTTACTTGTAAATCAAGTAGTGATGGGCTAAAGACGGAAATTGAGGCCAGGGAGTATGATCTGGTTTTTCTCGATATCGACGCCGACAGCAATACATCGATGAAACTGTTGGAACTGCTTCATGGTAAGAATCCATACATCCCGGTCATATTAACAAGTAAATCTGAAAAAGCCGAGATTATTGTACAGGCCATGAATAAGGGTGCCTCTGATTTTATCGTTCATCCGGTCTCGCAAACCCGTATCAACATTGTTGTCGATAAAGCTATTGAAACCAGGGATAACAGACTTGAAATCGCCTATCATCGTCACCGGCAGGATGTTGTGTATAATTTCAGAGATGTTATTGCCGAGAGCACCCGGATGAAGGACGTCCTGACCAGTCTGGAGCGATTTGCCAATACCGATTCAACCATATTGATTACCGGGGATACGGGTACCGGCAAAAGTTTTCTCTCAGGGACCGTCCATTTTAATTCCCCACGTCGAAAAAAGCCGTTTGTAAAAATAAATTGTGCCAATATTCCAGAGAGTTTGCTGGAATCAGAATTATTCGGTCATGAAAAAGGATCCTTTACCGGAGCTGATAAGCAGCGGGTGGGCCGTTTCGAACAGGCGTCTGGTGGTACTATTTTCCTCGATGAAATTGGCGAAATGGCGCTTGGCCTGCAAACAAAGCTGTTGCGGGTACTCGAGGAACGAGCCTTTGAGCGTGTGGGAGGGAACAAGACCATACATGTAGATGTGAGAATAATTGCCGCAACCAACAAAAACCTGCAGCAGCAAGTTGAAAAAGGTGAGTTTCGGGAAGATCTTTACTATCGTATTAATGTGTTACCGATTCGTCTGCCTTCACTCAAGGAGAGAGCAGAATGTTTGTTACCTCTCTCACGGTTGTTGCTCAAAAAGGTGTGCCGTTCCATGCGAAGGGATATCAATGATTTTTCCACCAACGCTTCCCGAAAGATAATTAACTATCCTTGGCCGGGTAACATCCGGCAACTATCAAACACTATTGAGCGGGCAGTGATCCTGGAAGACGACACTATAATTCATAGCCGCAATTTGACTCTGCCGGGTGAGATTGGGGATGAGAAATATGAGCCGGAACAGGTGGCAGACAATATTTCTGTAGACGCCAATGAGCAAAGAGCAGGAGGCAATATCTCCCTGGCAGATCAGGAGCGTCAGTTGATTATTGCTGCCCTGGAAGAGAACCTCTGGGTGCAGAAAAATGCTGCGAAAACCTTGGGTATCAGTCCGCGGTCACTCAATTACAAGATAAACAAGTTTGGGATCAGACATCCGCACTGGCGGAGGAACGCGTAATCGACGAGGTGATTGGCTGCCGGGAGGTAACAACTGAATCTAGAAAACGGAGAAGTTTTGCACGTGTGTCAATGTCAAGGTCTTTGAACTTGAGACGACAGTTGCGCAGGGCTGTTGAGTGAAAGAGTTGCCGTGTTTCCGTGTCAGACCAGTTGAGATCCTTGCAGGTAACCTGCTGGAGGAAGATCTTTTCGGAAGCGTTGATGAGATCAATACGCTCAATAGGTGTTGGTTCCTCGTGAATATCTGTCAGGAACCTGCAGAATATACCCCCCATACTGATATTAACAATTTCTGCGAATATGGATCCGTTAAAGAGAAGAATATTATCTTTAACTTCGTAACGTTGGTGGTTCCTTCTTTCAGGTGTCGGCGCCGGTTTCATATCACGTTCAATCGTACATCCCAGGGCCTCTTTTTTCAGTGAGAAAAAGGAGGGCTTTCATTGTTGTAAATGGCGAGATTCCGACTGGTAGTTGGTGAAATCGCCGATGGAGTACCTCTCTGCATCTATACAGGATTCCCTGCTTATTTCAATGATTTATTAGTTAGGCTGGAGGGTTTTTTTGCACCTTCTTTGTGTTGGTGGAGTAGCTTGCTGAAATGGTTGTTGATTTGGCACAAAAAAAACAGGGAGCCAGAAAGACTCCCTGTGAGGTAATTTGCTGATTTGTTTATGATATATAGGTAAATATACCTAGTTTTATATAGTGCTCCAGCTAAATATGATGTCTGAAATATGGCAGGATCCTAACTCATAACTGACGTCTCTATCATCTGCACCATCTCGTCAATAACATCAAGTCCTTGATGCCAGAATGCAGCTGTGTTGAGGTCGATAGAGAAGGGGGCAACCAGCTCGTAAGGTGATTTGGAACCACCGGCTGCAAGCAACTCTATATAGCGGTTAACAAAGTCATCGCCTTCTTTTCGGTAAATATTGTAAAGAGCCAGGACTAATAATTCCCCGAAAGCATACGAGTAGACATAGCCCGGTGTATGCAAAAAATGCGGGATGTACGACCACCAGATGCCGTAATCTTCAGTGAGCTTCACTGACTCACCAAACATTTCCTGTTGACTGGTAAGCCAGTATTCTCCGAGTTTTTCAGCAGAGAGCTCTCCGTCATCACGGCGTCCTTGATGCATGAGTTGTTCAAACCGGTTCATAGCGGTTTGACGGAAAACAGTGGCAAAGATTGATTCAAGTTTCTGGCAGATAAAGGCGTTTTTTTCCGCATCAGATTCAATCAACGCAAGTTGGCTGTTAAAGACCAGCAGTTCGGCGAAAACAGAAGCGGTTTCAGCCAGCACCAGCGGGGTATTACTATTGTAGTACCCCTTGTCAGCTGCCAGTACCTGATGAACGCCGTGACCCAATTCATGGGCAACAGTAGAGACATCACGCAGGTTACCCGTATAATTTACCAGGACATAGGGGTGAACTTCCGGTACACACGGATGGGCAAATGCTCCACCTCGTTTGCCTTGAGTGAGAGGGGCATGGATCCAGTTGTGATCGAAAAAGTTGGTGGCTATCTCCGCTATTTTACCAGAAAAATCAGCAAACGAATCAAGTACAGTCTGTTTGCAGGTTGGCCACTCTATTTGCTTGACCGGTAGCGACGGCAATGGAGCATATCGGTCATAGTCTGTTAGCTCCTCCAGGCCGAGCATTGTGCGCTTGATTCTGTAATAACGCTGGACCAGATCATATCGTGAAGTAATTGCCCCGATCATGGTTTCGACTGTGGTGCCATCCAGCTGATTGTCGAGGTTCATCGAGTCTACCCAGGAGGCATGCTTGCGTATGCGATCAGAGATCATCTTGTCGGCGGCCAGGGTGTTGAAAATATGCGTTAAGATGTGACTCTGGCTTCGCAATCCCTCGGTCATTTCGGCGGCGGCTTTTTTCCGAACTTCACGATCACTATTATAGAGATCTGTGAGTATTTCCTCTTCACTGCGTTTGTTCGGACCGAATTTGAGTTCGCCAAATATCTTTTCAAAAAGTGTGGTCCAGCTTCTTCTTCCCGTTGGCTGGATTTCCAGCAGGAGCTTTTCCTCAATTTCTGATAACTGGTGGGGAAGATATCGACGCATTGTTTGCAGATAGTGCCGATAGGGAGTGAGCAATTCTTCCGCCAGCAAGGATGCTACCTTTTCCTCAGGCAACGTATTCCATTCCAGCTCAAAAAAAACTGTTTGCTTACCACACTCACTGGCAAGCTCACGTATCTGCTGATTCAGGCCGCCTGCCTCGGCATTATCGACCTGTGTGGTAAAGTTCAGAAAACTGTAGGTCGCAAGTTTGCCAATGACGGTGTCGAGGTGTTCGAGCTTTTGTACGAGTGCAAAAACATCTGCGGCAGATAGGTTTGAAACTCTGCCCCTGAAAGTTTCCTGGATGCTGCCGGCTTCCTCTTTACAGAAGCGTATGTCAGCATGCAATGCACTGTCGTCTGTGGCAGCATAAAGATCGCCCAGATTCCAGATGACATCAACGGTCTGTAAAGTATCGTTGAGCGAAGATGAGGTTGCCATGAAAACTCCTTTTGCTGTTATCTGAGTGAGCGAATAAAAGGCCCGACGGCCTCTGTTCCGTCGCTGTCGACCAGGCGGATTGTTGCAGAGCCGATAACGGCTATTTCTGCCTTACCGGTTAGTGTTTGAATATCTTCACGGCTTTGAATGCCGAACCCGACAGCAAGCGGCAGATCTGTAGCCGCCCTGCAACGATCAAGGTATTCGTTGAAGTCTGTATCGAACTCAGATTTTTTCCCGGTGACTCCGCGTCGTGCAATACAATAAACAAACCCTTCAGCATGGTCTGTTAGTTGTGCCATCCGGCTGGTCGTGGAAGTCGGTGCAAAGAGCTGGATCGGGGTAACACCTGTTTTCCTGGCCTGGGCATAGAATTCCTCGCCCATCTCAATTGGCAAGTCGGGTACAATGAGACCCTGAATCCCCGCCTCTTTGGCCTTGGCAAAAAATGGTTCCTCGCCATATTTGAAGATGATGTTGTAATACGTCATAAAAAGGAACGGAATGTCATAGAGTGCACTCATCTCTTCTGCAAACTCCATGCACTGGGCAACAGTTGTTCCTGCTGCCAGGCTGTCCTGGTTTGCTTTCAGGATGACCGGCCCATCCGCCATCGGTTCCGAGAATGGAATCTGCATTTCAATGCAGTCCACACCGTTTTCTACCATCTGGCGGATAACTTCCCGGTTGGCCTCAAAGGATGGGTAACCTAGAACGATATGGGTCATGAGGAGGATATCTCTGTTCTCCAACCGTTTTCTTAAAGTCTGTTCAAGTTGCATATCTACCTGCCTGTATCTTGTCTTCGTCTTACGGAAGTATGTTACGATTTATACTCTTCGGCTCTTTTTATGATAAATTCCTTCCAGGAAGGATCATCAAAAGCATGGGCGATGGTGAAGATATCCTTATCGCCACGACCGGACATATTGATGATGATGGCATCGTCTTTTTTCAGGTCAGGAGCTTCTTTAAAGGCCTGGACAAAGGCATGGGCCGATTCAAGCGCTGGGATGATTCCTTCAAGGCGCATGGTCAGGTCGAGTGCCTCCATGACTTCTTTATCCGTTGCCGCTTCAAATCGTACCCGTTTCTTTTCCCAGAGATCGGAGAGAATAGGGCTCACGCCAACATAATCGAGACCTGCCGATACGGAGTGTGTTTCGAGCATCTGGCCGTCGTCGTCCTGCAGGAACATGGTTTTATAGCCCTGGGCCACACCGGGGCTGGCATCGGTGCCGCATAGCCGGGATGCATGCTTGCCGGTATCCAGGCCGAGTCCGCCGGCCTCCACACCAATCAGTTCCGTATCGGTGTCGAGAAAATGGGTAAAGGCACCCATGGCATTGGAACCACCACCGACACAGGCGTAAATCCGTGCAGGCAATTTGCCATGCATTTTCTGGATTTGTTCAATTGCTTCCTTACTGATGATAGATTGAAACCAGGAGACCATCTCTGGAAAAGGAGCGGGGCCACAGGCGGTGCCGAATACATAATGGGTACTGTCAATATTGGTGACCCAGTCACGGAATGCTTCGTTGATCGCATCCTTTAAAGTCCGTGATCCGTCCTGCACAGGGACAACGGTGGCCCCCATCTTTTCCATCCAGAACACATTTGGGCGTTGACGTTTCACATCTACCTCGCCCATGTAAACAGTACAGTCGAAACCGAATTTAGCTGCCATGGTAGCTGTTGCCATACCGTGCTGTCCGGCACCGGTTTCGGCTATAACGCGTTTTTTGCCCATCCTTTTCACCAGCAGTCCCTGGCCCATGACGTTATTGGCTTTGTGGGCACCGGTATGGTTGAGGTCTTCTCTCTTGATATAAATACGGGCACCACCGAAATGCTCCGACAGGTTTCCGGCGTAAGTGAGCGGGGTCGGCCGGCAGGAGTAGGTCTGCATAAGCTCTTCGTACTCCTGCCAGAACGACGGATCCTGTCGTGCTTTTTTGTATTCGTCTTGTAATTCCTGAAATGTCTGGTACAGGACCTCGGGGATATATCTACCTCCCCACTGGCCGAAGAAGCCTTTACTATCCATCATATTCTCCAAAAAATGATACTGATTGGGTCTTGTTTGGGATGCTTATCGAAGCAGTAATAACGGGTGTGTGGATACTGCGGAAGAAGGAAATTATAATTTACCTGGTCGACCTTGCTAACTTATCAAAATATCTGTTATAGTGACGTATCCTGTCAAATAATTCCGCTTCCAAGGAGGACAAATGAAGCCTACTGAGAATGGAGCAGTGCAGTCAGGGTCGGATACCGGTAAAGTAATAACATTCCCTCTAGGAATTCCCGGTTTTGAAACCTACACCAATTACACCATCTTTCACAAGCAAGAAAATGGTTCCGGGGTCTATTGGCTGGAATCTGAGGACAGCCCGAAAGTAACCTTCACCCTTGTTGATCCAACCGATTACGGTCTCAATTATTCGCTGGATCTGTCGGATGAAGAGCAGGAAATATTACAGGCAAGTGATCCCGGTGAGCTGGCAATTATGCTTATGTTGTCCAAGAAAGAAGAAGGGCAGGAACAAGTCTCGGCGCTGCATGCCAATATCGCGGGTCCTCTCATCCTGAACCTGGATAAACGAAAAGGGTTGCAGAAAGTTCTGGTCAAGGCCCGGATGGATGTAAATATTGTCCAGGACTAGCGAGCCCGCAAACAGGAGCTCTTCATATTTCTGTTGCGTTATTCTATAGCAGTATGTTCTAACCCAATCTCCGGAACATGCCGGGTGTTCGTGCTGGGGTCATGATACGTGCAGGACGCAGGTATTGATACCAGGAACACCTGGTTTGTTCGTTGTGATGGGGATTACCCTCCAAGCCGGGTCGTACCTGAGTCTTCCCGAATGTTCAACTTCCTGCAGAAACAATTCAATGAAGCGACATGCAGTAAATATTTTGATTGGCATAGGATTGGTCAGCTTTTTCCTGTTTCATTTCATCATGAAAAATATGCCAGGGGAAACGGCCCTGAAAGAATCCCTCCAGGTGGATAGCGTCTCTTCCGGCATTCTCGACTATGGTGTGATGGGACAACTCATGAAGAAGCTGGGCCTGGTCGAATTTGCCGATAATGATTACAACCGGTATAAGAAAACCACAGGGGCCGATGAGGACCTGGAGATAATGACGTTCCAGAAGAAACGCCAGGTGGGAAGTTATTTATACAAGGCAAACAACTCCCGAAAAATTGGCTACACATCGACGGATATAGCCAAAAAATATCAAGCGAAAACCGATTGGCCTGTTGTTTCCATTTATCTCGATGACAAAAACCTGTATGACCCGGAAACCGGTATTGTGGCCAATTCCGAAAAATCCGGTCGTGATTGGGAAAAACTTGCCCAGGTTACCTATATGAAAGATGGGCAGGTGGAATTTGAGGGAAATGCCGGGTTGCGGATACATGGCGGAGGACGGCTGGTATCGAAAAAATATCAGCCCGGTTTTAAGCTCTACTTCAGAAAGAGATATGGGCTTGAACAGATCCCCGCTGAAATGTTCTTCCCCGGCTCAGAGATTCCCATCCGGACGCTGGTTTTGCAGAATACGGCG
Source organism: Desulfopila sp. IMCC35008 (assembly GCF_010646885.2). Lineage (GTDB taxonomy): Bacteria > Desulfobacterota > Desulfobulbia > Desulfobulbales > Desulfocapsaceae > Desulfopila. Next base: position 1,230,773 of record NZ_CP050700.1, read on the forward strand.
TGGCCACCCGGATATCCGATGAATAATCCTATTGCCTATGATATTGCCCGGGAGATTGGCTGTGTTGTTCCCCAGACACGGTTGGTGGAGGTCGTTTTGAATGGCAAGAGTATGGGAATGGGTTTTGCCGTGGAGCATCTGAGTCGGCGGCAGTGGGGACAGCGATTTGGTCATGATAACTACAACTTCTACAAGTTTCGAAGCGATATTTCTCCGGAAGACGAGGCGATGTACACCAGGAAGTTCTGGACTATCGTGACGCAGCGAGAGGACCTGAGAGTGGAAGAAGTGGGGGCGACCATTGACCTTGATAACTTTTCAAGACACGTGTTTTCCTGGGTATTCAGTGGGACAACAGACTACTGCCAGGGCGTTGCTGTTTATGACAACGAAGATCCAGATGCAAAGCTCTCCTGGATTAACTGGGATATGGATCATAGTTTTTTTGACCTCTCTGCCTACCGTAATAATAAAACGAGGGCGAACTGGCAGCAGGATGCGTTCAACATAATCTACAGAAAAAGCCACACCTGTGGACGAACGAGCCTGTTTACACGTTTAATGAATGAGAGTGATGAGTTTAAAATGTTCTTTATAGAACTCATGACCGAGATATTTAATCATAAACTGACGGACTCCTTTCTCGAGGAAAGAGTTGCTTATTATGAGATGATGATGGCCCGATTCGGTCAGCCCAATGAAACTTATGTGCAAATATTAAGAGAGTATATGGACAACAGAACCAATCTTGTTCTGGATGAGGCACAGCAGTTTTTTTCATTGCAAGGCCCCTATGCCTGCTCTTTAGATAATCCCGAAGGGTACGATATCGTAATCGACGGCTATCCTTACAACTCGTCTTATGACGGTCGATATTTTAAGAGTACCCCCCTTCACCTCAGCCCGGCACCTCAGATAAGGTCACAGTTTAACCACTGGTTGGTAAACGGTGAAGAGGTCTATTCGGAAGACCTTGATATTGCCTTGGAGGCCGACACAACAATCAAGTTGGTTATGAAACCGTCTTCTTAGGGGTGGTGTGTTCTTCTAAGCTTACTTCTTGATCTGCTCCCTGCATACGGCTGCGAAATCTTCCGGATAATGTCCGTTGATAAAACGAAGTTGGGCCTCGGAAAATGCTCCTGGGGATTCAGGTAATCTCGGCAGGAATGCATAGAGCAAAGGCTGATCCTGACGGGCAGCAGCTCTTAGTCGTTTCGGGTATTCTATGGAGGTGACCATCTTTGCTCCAAGTCCGGCCAGGACTTTCTGGGCTGTAAGTATGCCCCTGTCCAGGGAGTGGCGGGTGCTGCTGTTAGCTTCAACAATATTTCCGACCAGCCAACCGTTTGTGTCTGGCAAGGTCATGAGCTGTAATTCCCACTGAGATGTCTGTGCTTTGGGAACAAAGAGTATGACGTTTTCATCCTGCCAGACGATAAGGCTCGATTCCAGATCTGCTCTTCCGTCCATCCTCCTGTTGCTCTTTATGGCGTTTCTGTAATCCGTAAAGAAACTATTGCCTGTAGCCTCTTTATAATGATCGATAACATCGCTGATCAGGTCGCCACAGCCATAGGCGGGGATTTCTGCATGACTTGATTCAAGAGATCCGCTATAACCGCTTACTGAATCGGGAATCATGGAGTATTGCTGGTGAACCTGTTGATGCGAGGCGTGTAAACGGTAGCGGGAGGGGGCATAGTCGAAGCCGAAATTCCAGCCCCACAGGGTGGCCGTTGTCGTTTGGGCACCTGATGTAATTTTTGATAGTACCTCCTGGCGAAGTGATTCCAGTTCGCTTGCACTAAGGACGCACGGTTTTTGAGGTAAGTCGATTGCCAGTTCTTCAGCTAGTCTTATATATGTGCGCTGGTAATAGAGGTGACGAAGTCCCTTCATGTCACTGTTTTTCAGGTCGGAAACACTATAGCGGATACTGTCTTCTGCCATGTTTGCCGCGTAATGACCACCCGCAATATAGGAATTTCTGCGAAGATATTCGTATACATGACTTTCTCCATCCTGGGGCCATTCTCCAACTATTTCACTGCCGCCCTGGGCTCCCGGCCGGATCACCATGGCAATTTTATATACATCAGGCAGGTGTGGGTTGTTGGCCACAGCTTCAAAAAGAAGATGTTTGGCAATGAGAGGCCGTACCGAACCGTTTGCCCGTGTTGTGTAGACGAGCCCGGACGGTTGCCCGTTCTCATCAATTTCAAAACTGCAGCTGAGATGTGCCAGTTGTATCAAGTCTTCCGGGTCGGTGGAACAGGTGGCCAGCGAGAGCAGAACTGGTTCCGGTAATCTTGAGAAGAGGGAGGGGGAGGTACCGGTATCCTGCAATACAGCTGTCATCGAAACCTGCTCGGGTGGTGCGATCCTGATTCTCTTATAATTCTCAGCGCTCGCATCTGCCCACTCCTTGTCGATGAAAGTGGCTCCCTTGAAAGGGAAGGGATTGTGAATTTCAAAAATCCAGTCGGCGTTTTCCACCTTCACGTTCTGTTCAGGGTAATTTCTGCTGTTATCGACCTTGGGGCCGTCTTCCATACAGCCCAGGGTAATCACGTTTGTGGTCGCCCGCATGTTTGTAACTGTGTAGTTCGGCTTGTGAATGCCGTAAACGAATTGTCCATCAGGTGTTACGCAACTTCGAAATGTCCTCATATCGACTATCTCCTCAATTTACTTGTCTTTCCAGATGGCAAGTGCCTGCTGGTAGACCTGAGAGCGCGATAGGCCGAGGTCGGATGCCAACTGGCGGCAGGTGTCTTTAAGTGACAGGTCAGAATTATCCCTGTACCAGATGAGGAGCTCCTCAACATTATCACCTTCCGGTTGTTCCACATCGTTAGCTGGGCTAATGATCAGGACAAATTCCCCTTTAGTGGTCAGGTTATCTTTGTCGTCAACCAATGCTTGCAGTGAACTGCGCCTGAACTCTTCATATGACTTGGTAATCTCCCGAGCCCAGAGGATTTCTCTGTTGCCGAGGCTCTCGAGGGCCTCGGTCAGAAAACCTTCAATTCGTCTGGGAGCTTCATAAAAAACAACCGGGTACTCCGAGTGAACAAGCGAGTCGAGAAGTTTACGGCGCTGGTTTTTCTTGGCGGGGCTAAAGCCTATAAAAAGAAAACGACCGTCACTAAACCCCGAGCAGGAGAGTGCAGCGGTCAGTGCTGAGGGCCCAGGTATCGGGCAGACTGTTATCTGAGCCAGGTGGCAGAGTTCCACAAGGACAGCGCCAGGGTCTGAAATGGCCGGAGTTCCCGCGTCACTGACCAGCGCAATATTGAGTCCCGAGCGAAGCTTTTCTAAAATCTCCCGGCCACGTTCCTGTTCCTTCTCCCTGTAATAACTGATCAGCGGTGTATTGATGTCGAAATGATTGAGTAGTTTTTTGGTGTGACGAGTGTCTTCGGCAGCAATCATGTCAACTTCCTTGAGAATTCTGAGCGCTCTCAAGGTGATGTCTTCAAGGTTGCCGATGGGCGTTGCTACAACATAAAGTGTTCCGGGTGAGGTTTTAAGGTCGTTGCTCATATTTTTCCGCAGAAGAGAAGGGTTGGCCAAGTAGAATTACTGAGAGCTATTATGAACAATCCCTTTATAAAATGCATCTTCTTTGTTGACATTAGACAGGTATACTTTAATATATGAGCATGTGTTCATATAGTGAATGGAGAACTTCATGACAGACGAAATATGCGGGTCGAGGATAATTCATAAAGAGAAGATTGATGCGGCACGAGAAGCGGCACTGGTTCCTCAGGAGGTTGAGGGCTTAAGTCAGTTGTTTAAGGCGTTTGGCGATCCCAGTCGGTTACGTATTCTGTATGGATTGATAAACAGGGAGATGTGTGTCTGTGATCTCGCCGCTCTGCTTCAGATTTCGGAATCTGCCGTAAGCCATCAGTTGCGGCTGTTGCGAACCTTGCGGCTGGTAACAAACAGGCGTGAAGGGACGGTTCTTTACTATAGTTTGGCGGATGAACATGTAACGGAACTTATTCAGGTGGCGCTGGTCCATCTGCGGGAAGAGTAAGTGATTGTTTGTAATTTAATTTTGAGTAGGTGACCGCTTATTATGTTATTAGCAGTTGGCGCAGATATTATCAGGGAATTCTGGCATATCCTTTTGGATTCTTCGTTCTACATCCTTTTGGGTATTTTGATTGCGGGCTTTTTAAAGGTGTTCCTGAATGCGGATGTTGTTCAAAAACATCTTGGCAAGGGACGATTCAGTTCTGTTTTCAAGGCGGCATTTTTCGGTGTCCCTTTACCGCTCTGATCATGTGGTGTGTTGCCGGCGGCAGCATCACTACAGAAACAAGGTGCCAATAAAGGAGCGACAACCGCCTTCCTGATTTCCACACCTGAATCCGGGGTGGATTCCATCGCGGTTACCTATGCTCTGCTTGATCCGGTCATGACGTTGGTGCGGCCAATTGCCGCCTTTGTGACAGCCATTAGCGCGGGGCTTGTTGAAAATTTGCTTGATTGGCCCAAAGAGACAAGAGATAACAGTGAGGTAAAGAGAGTCCCCGTCCTACATTCTGCAGGTGGGGATTGTTGTGACACTGATTCAGGACACCAACCTACGCTTAAGGAAAAGGTCTCTCTGGGTTTTCAGTATGCAGTAAAAGATGTGTGGGGCGATATCGTTGTCTGGTTTTTTATTGGTCTTATCCTGGCAGCTTTCATCAGTGCCCTGATACCGGAAACATGGATGGAAAGCCATCTGGGAGGCGGGATCACTTCCATGCTGATTATGCTCGTTATAGGTATTCCGCTGTATATTTGTGCAACAGCATCAACACCGGTGGCAGCGGCATTGATTCTTAAAGGAGTCAGCCCTGGTGCGGCACTGGTGTTCCTGCTTGTTGGCCCTGCTACTAATGTGACATCATTGTCAGTTCTTTTTGGTATTCTAGGTAAGAAAAGCACGTTTCGATATCTGCTGATCCTCTCGGTTGCTGCCATTTTGTTTGGGTTAGGGGTTGATTATCTTTATCGTTTGCTTGGTATATCTCCGAAAGCGATATTAGGCAGTGCCGGAGAGGTCGTTCCATACGCTGTAAAGGTAGCCGCGACCCTTCTTCTACTCATTTTTTCTATCCGCCCGCTGACTGCTCATATTCGAAAATTATTCAATAGAAAGGGAGGCGAGACTCATATCGTATCAACCCTGCCCGATTTACGAAGCAGTGGTGGAGCGATAAAGCTCAAGGATCAGAGCTCGCTTTCCGGATGTAACTGTAAACACAAAAATTCTCCTGAGCAGGTTCATTCCAAATCCTGATCGACCGGTGCCATTTTTACGATTCTGTTAGGTACCTGTTTACAGTTGTTGAAAAAGGACGAATGTGCCTATAATGGAGACGTCGTCCTTTAATGGAGAGTCTGGTCTGTATCACACATGATAAAATATGAGAGAAAACATGAACAAACACATTGGAATATTAACTGCCGGAGGTGATAGTCCAGGTTTGAATGCTGCCATCCGGGGTATCGGTAAAACTGCTCTCAGTAGTGGGAAAATACAGATTGTTGGTTTTCGGGATGGGTTTCGCGGCCTCATGGAAAACAGGACCATGAGGCTGGATTGGGAAGTCCTGGCCTCAATCTTGACCCAGGGCGGAACGATCCTCGGGACCAGCCGGGATAAACCGCATAAAATGCCGGTTGGCAGTGAAGTGATGGATATGACGGAGGTCATCTGTGACAACTATCGTCGTCATAATCTGGATGCACTTATTTGTATTGGGGGAGGGGGCACCCAGAAAAACGCCTATCGACTGGCCCAGAAAGGTCTCAATATCCTGACCCTGCCCAAAACAATCGATAACGATGTGGGAATGACCGATTGTACGTTCGGTTTCAATACCGCTATGGAGATAGCAACTGAAGCGATTGACCGCCTTCACTCCACGGCTCATAGCCACCATCGAATAATTGTGGTGGAAATCATGGGTCATAATGCCGGGTGGCTTGCTCTTGGGGCCGGCTTGGCTGGCGGGGCAGATGTCATTCTGATCCCGGAAATTCCCTATGACCCGCTTAAAGTCGCACAGGCAATCCGGGAGAGACAGCACCGGGGAACTAATTTCAGTATAGTGGCGGTGGCTGAGGGTGCTTTGGCCGTCGATGAGCATGCCAAGATTACGACGATGAAAGAGAATAAAAGCAAGGCCAAGGCGGAGGGAGACACCAAGATCAGTAAGAAACTGTCTGAGGAGATTAAGGCCTTTTCAGCTACACTGACTAAGAATACGCTCAGGCTGACAAACCAGTTGGAGGAATTGACAGGGCTGGAGTCACGACTGACAATTCTCGGGCACCTGCAACGGGGTGGGACACCGTCAGCTGCTGACAGGGTCCTGGCAACCCGCCTGGGATGTGCCTGTGTCGAATATTTCGAAAAAGGGGTGGGTGGATGTATGGTCGCAGTTAAGGGAGATTCAACGGTCCCAGTGCCTCTTGAGGAAGTCGTCGGGAAACGATATACAGTGCCGCTGGACCATGATTGGATAAGGGCAGCGAGGAATGTGAATACCTGTCTGGGTGACTGAACCATTTACCTTTATAGCGAAACTTGCCGGGAAGAGAGTTACTGCACCGGCCTGGTTACTTTATGTCTCGATAATATAGCTCTGGATGATGCACGTGACTTGTAATAAAACGGGTTGTTATCATTTCAGGTGAAAATGTCAGATAAGTTATGTAATACTACTTGGGTACCTGTCGGCCACACTTCTCTGTGGCTTCATTATATACCGGAATATTATGACCTTAAAACAGAAAATATTTATCCTCGATACCAACGTAATCCTCCACGATAGTTCCTGTCTCTACCATTTTGAAGAACACGACATCATCATACCCATTACCGTTCTTGAGGAGCTGGACAACTTCAAGAAGGGAAGCCAGATAATAAACTTTCATGCCAGGCAATTTATCCGCTCTCTGGATGAACTGAGTTCTGATAAATTATTCAATGGTGGTATGAAGATTGGACCGGACAATGGCAAGATCGCCATCCGCCTGGAACAGCCGATGCATGAAGATCTGACTATCAGCTTTCACAATGCGGAAAAACCCGATCACAAAATCCTGAATGTGGCGTATTGCCAGTTAAAAGAACAAGCCGACAAAACGGTCATTCTGGTCAGTAAAGACATGAACCTGAGAATGAAGGCCCGCTCTATTGGCCTCATGGCAGAGGATTACACGACTGATCATGTACAGGAACCACAAAAATTATATACAGGTTGTCGCCGTGAGGAATGTTCCGAAGAGGTTATTGAACAGATTTACCAGGTCGATGATAACTGTATAGATATTAATAGTGTTCAGTCGGAGTGTCCGTTTCAACCAAATGAATTTGCGATTTTGAAAAATGGTCGAAAATCGGCCCTTGCCACCTTCAAGAAGCAACTAAACGGTTTGAAATTAGTACATAAACTGAGCGCGTATGGGATAACTCCCAGAAATGCTGAGCAATCTTTTGCCGTTCATGCTCTCCTGGATCAGGATCTTCCACTGGTGACGATCACCGGCAAGGCTGGTACGGGTAAAACGCTCCTGGCCTTGGCATCAGCTCTGGAATCTCGGTCACGGTACCGCCAGATATTGCTGACACGGCCTGTTGTGCCTTTATCTAATAAGGATATTGGTTATCTGCCGGGCGATATTCAGTCAAAAATCAAACCGTATATGCAGCCTCTGTATGATAACCTGGGCGTTATCCGCAACCAGTTCTCAGATAATAGTGAGATGTACCAAAGGCTTCAGCGTATGATTGATGATGAGAAGCTGATAATCGAACCGTTGGCCTATATCAGAGGCAGAAGCCTGGTGAGGATGTACATGATTGTGGATGAGGCTCAGAACCTTACCCCGCATGAGGTGAAAACGATCATCACCCGTGCGGGGGAGGGCACTAAGATCATCTTTACCGGAGATATTTATCAGATAGACCACCCATATCTGGATGTACACTCGAATGGCTTAAGTTCGTTGATATACAAGATGCAGGGACAACATCTTTATGCTCATATTGATCTGAGGAAGGGCGAACGTTCAGAGCTTGCCGAGTTGGCAAGCAACCTCCTCTGATAGATAATATTTTAAAAAAACAAAGAAGGATTAATTGGCTGAAGGCTGGTTAGTCCTTTTTTTCAGCCCCGATACGGCGTCCATGTATTGACCTGATGACATAGCGTCCACTGCCAATCAGTCGGGGATTCCAGGTACATTTAAAACTGATAACCTGTTTAACAGACAAGAGCTTGGCGATCCCTATAGGAAGATCAAAGCCAATTCCTTTCATGGAGATATCGTGGAGATCGATATCGATCTCCCGCCTGTTCGGCAGAACAACTACAGCTTTACCCGTTTGGTTGTCTCTAGGGATGGTTCGCCTGTTTAACAGGCAGTGACTACGTGCCCCGCATTTATTGCAACGTACAGACCGTCTGCGAGCATCACCAGGCACGGACAGGTAACTGCGTGCCCCGCACTCACTACATTTGAATTGCATTCGGTTATTGATAACACGATAGGTTTTAGTCCGTGGCATGGCCCCCTCCTTTCCTGCTGTCGTAATGTTGAGTAGCTAGAAATATCATATCGGGTCCTTTTGGTGCTGCTCTTCGGTAACTGTACAACATTTTACTACATATTCAAAATTTTGATTATACTTCGCCAGTCCTGTTGTAATGGAACACAGTTGTAGCTTTCGGGTTGGCTGAACGTATTTCAGACAAGAGTTGTAAGAGATTTTCGGTGGGAAGCTGTTTCATGTCAAAGCAGTATCTTCTTTGAATTTCCTGGTTTGGGGCTGTTTGAATGTATCCACGTGAAGACGATAATACATCAGGAATGGTAAGCTTTTGGTCTTTTTCCAGGGTGATACTGAGGGTGCCTGACAGCTTGTCTCCTTTAAGGAGGCGCTGGTTTAATAAGACGGATGTGACTGCCGCGAAGGTCAGACAACCGGTCAGGATGACCATGATACTGACAGGTGACAACGCTTTGATTGTATATTTGATTTCAAAGGCCGGATCCTGCCCTTCAGATTTTAAAAATAACTTTCCACCTTCGATACTTGTTGAGGCCTGTTGGATAGGTACGAGGTTTCCTGACAAAAGTGCAGGCATCATATCGACCGATTTATGAAATGGCTGGTAAAGGGTGGCAGCAGTAATTTCAACTGTTCCCCTATCCTTGAGCGGGTCTAACCGGATGAAATTGATGGTATCGGTAAATTTCAGTGGGAACTTCAGCTCTTCATAATCAAGAGTTATCCTGCGCTTGGCTGATAGTTTCTCCTGGTAGATATTGGCTTTATTATGCCAGAAAACCTGCGTCGTACCGATACGGTTTGCTTTCGCGGTTATTCGTAGCTCAGCAGCAGCAGAAAAGTACTGAAGGGTAATGATCGCAACAGCTAAAAGGGACCAAAATACCCAGATGCAGAAGAATTCAGTTAAGAAAATACGGGACAGCTGTTTCTTCATCGTAACAATCTATATTGCCTGGTTACGGTTGTAGAAGAAATTGAGAGTGATCTCTGCATTGATCGCATGAATCTTCTTCTGAAGTTGTAAGATTATATCTTCCCTGGTTGTCTGGAAGTTATAGGAAATAACAGTCTGCCCCTGGTTCTGTGATATACTGTCAAGGCGTCCTGTGGTGAGCTCCGTTTCCAGCAGGGAAATAATATCATTACCCCTGTCTGCATAAATGCGATCAGGTATATCTATTATGACCATGCCGTCGTTTTGGTGCACTGTGAGAAAGCCACTGCTGTATCGAAGGATGATAAGTGCCATGAGAGCACAGCAGTGAATAATAGCCAGAAACAGGAGGTTGAAGGTGGCACAACAGAGTGATGTCGCGACAACGAGCATGATGAATCCGATCTCTTCCGGTTCTTTTATTGGAGTTCGGAATCGTACAATCGACAAGGCTCCAAGGAGACCGAGTGAAAGCGGCAATGAAAATTGAATGGCTATAAAAATCGCGGTAATGGACATGCCGAGCAAAGGGAATGCACGGTAAATCATGCTGCCGGTTGATCGGGCCTTATAAAACCTGACGTATAAAAGAGAGATAAAGAAGGCGGAAAAGAGAGAGATCAGCATGACACCCAGAAATGGGGCAACGCCAATCTCATCCATACTTTTAGAGCCGAATCCGGTCAGGATGGCTAACCAGTCTGTAAGTTGTGTATCCATCGGTGCGTCTTCCTTTAAAAATGAATATTTTTGACCTGTGCGTAACAGGTACTGTATTTTGAAAAAGATGATTTCCGGCAATCAGCCAGGGCGATAAGGGGATGCAGATAGTCCGGAAGGGAACCTGAGAGGTTTTTATACTCAAAGACCGCAGTGGTTAATCGACTTGTTCTATGTTCGGGAATAAGGGTGGGATTGCAACGTGGCACATGTATGTCACTGTCCACAGAGATCCTGGCACCGTTAAATGGCTCGACGTACCTGGTTCTGGTGTAGGTAATCTGGAATACGGGAAGCAGAGGTTTTGTGATGAGAATACCACTGTCAGCCATAATGTCGCGGACCTGGTGGAATTCCAAGCTGTCCAGCTTGTTCTCAGTTACCCATGTACTACCCTGAGGTAGCTGTTTACGTATTTTCTTTCTGGCGCTACCTACCTTATGTTTTACCTCTAAAAAGAGCGATGGGTAGGTGCTGTTTTGCCGAAAGGAAGAATACCATCGTAGCCTGACCTTCGTTTTAAGGTAATCGCTGCTGAGTTTTTCATGAAGATAGATGAAATCCCTGGTATCAAAATAAATGGAAGAGATTATACCTTCATGATATTGAGGATCAGGTTCACATCTGGTTGCGAGCCATTGTCGCAATATCTTTGCACGACAATTATCAAAAACGAATTTGGTTTCGTGCTCGCCTATCTGGTTATTTACGTTTCTTGCTTGCATTAATCTCTAGCTAAGATATGGGGTTTAAAGTCCGTGCAGATATTACACGTTTATCAACCAAATATCATCAATCTATTATCGTAAACTAATAAAACCATCGGGTTGTTTGTGGGAGGATCAGGACAGGTATATAATGAATCACCAACGCAAAAACCCCGATCAGTCTAAACTGATCGGGGTTTTGTATATATAAATCGGCGGCGACCTACTCTCCCACATAGTTTCCCATGCAGTACCATCGGCGCAGAAGAGCTTAACTTCCGTGTTCGGAATGGGAACGGGTGGAACCTCTTCGCTATGACCGCCGAAAAGAGAAATCGTGCTACTTTTCGGTATATGGGGAAGGGGAGTGGTTTATGACATCCTTCCCTTGGTAAAACAAAGATAATCGAATAGTAGGGTAGTAGTAGTTAGTTTTAATCAAAAAAATGTGGATAAGCCGCACGGCTTATTAGTATCGGTTAGCTCCATGTGTTGCCACACTTCCACACCCGACCTATCAACGTTGTAGTCTACAACGAGCCTTCAGATGACTAATGTCATGGGAAATCTCATCTTAGAGTGGGCTTCCCGCTTAGATGCTTTCAGCGGTTATCCCTGCCGAACTTAGCTACCCAGCAATGCCCCTGGCGGAACAACTGGAACACCATAGGTTCGTCCACCCCGGTCCTCTCGTACTAGGGGAAGATCTCTTCAAATTTCCTGCGCCCGCAACAGATAAGGACCAAACTGTCTCACGACGTTTTAAACCCAGCTCGCGTACCACTTTAATTGGCGAACAGCCAAACCCTTGGGACCTGCTTCAGCCCCAGGATGTGATGAGCCGACATCGAGGTGCCAAACCTCCCCGTCGATATGGACTCTTGGGGGAGATAAGCCTGTTATCCCCGGAGTACCTTTTATCCGTTGAGCGACGACCCTTCCATGCGGAATCGCCGGATCACTAAGACCTACTTTCGTACCTGCTCGAGATGTCTCTCTCGCAGTCAAGCTCCCTTATGCCTTTACACTCTTAGGCTGGTTTCCAATCAGCCGGAGGGAACCATCGCGCGCCTCCGTTACTCTTTAGGAGGCGACCGCCCCAGTCAAACTACCCACCAGACAATGTCCTGGATCCGGATTACGGACCGCAGTTAGATTCCTAAGATAACAAGGGTGGTATTTCAAGGGTGACTCCATCGACACTGGCGTGCCGACTTCAAAGTCTCCCACCTATCCTACACATGTTACCTCAAAAACCAATGCCAAGCTGTAGTAAAGGTTCACGGGGTCTTTCTGTCTTGTTGCGGGTAACCGGCATCTTCACCGGTACTACAGTTTCGCTGAGTCCCTGGTTGAGACAGTGGGGAAATCGTTACGCCATTCGTGCAGGTCGGAACTTACCCGACAAGGAATTTCGCTACCTTAGGACCGTTATAGTTACGGCCGCCGTTTACCGGGGCTTCGGTTCAGTGCTTCGCCTAAGCTAACACGTCCCCTTAACCTTCCGGCACCGGGCAGGCGTCAGACCCTATACTTCGTCTTTCGACTTCGCAGAGTCCTGTGTTTTTAGTAAACAGTCGCTCCCCCCATTTCACTGCAACCAGACTAGGCTTCATTAGTAAATAATTACACCCTGCTGGCACACCTTCTCCCGAAGTTACGGTGCTATTTTGCCGAGTTCCTTAACCAGAGTTCTCTCAAGCGCCTTGGTATTCTCTACCTGCCTACCTGTGTCGGTTTACGGTACGGTCACAATCATAACTAGATACGAGGATTTTCCTGGAAGCATGGAACCAGCCACTTTGTTGTCTAAAAGACATCGTCATCACGCCTCAGTCTTAAAGGTACCCGGATTTGCCAAAGTACCAAACCTACACGCTTAAACCGGGACAACCAACGCCCGGATGGCCTTACCTTCTCCGTCCCCCCTTACCATAACATTATGATAGTGGTACAGGAATATTAACCTGTTTCCCATCGACTACGCCTCTCGGCCTCGCCTTAGGAGCCGACTAACCCTGAGCAGATTAACTTGACTACAGGAAACCTTAGGCTTTCGGCGACAAGGTTTCTCACCTTGTTTTTCGCTACTCGTGTCAACATAAGCTCTTGTGGAACCTCCAGCACTCCTTACGGTGTACCTTCTCAGGCGGCCACAATGTTCTCCTACCATCTAGAAAGCTGATTTAAACCTATCAATTGCTGCTTAGCCGGGGAGGGTAGTTGCTCGCAAAATTACCTCTCATCCCAACTTCATTAATAAACTTAAATCAGCTTTCTAGATCCGTAGCTTCGGTACTATGCTTAGCCCCGTTAAATTTTCGGCGCGGATTCATTAGACCAGTGAGCTATTACGCTTTCTTTAAAGGGTTGCTGCTTCTAAGCCAACCTCCTGGTTGTATAAACAATTCCACATCCTTTCCCACTTAGCATAGATTTTGGGACCTTAGCTGACGGTCTGGGTTGTTTCCCTCTCGACCATGGAACTTATCTCCCACAGTCTGACTCCCACACTAGAACTTAACGGCATTCGGAGTTTGAAAAGAGTTGGTAAGCCGGTGGGCCCCCTAGTCTTGTCAGTGCTCTACCTCCGTTAGTCATCATGTGAGGCTATACCTAAATATATTTCGGAGAAAACCAGCTATCACCGAGTTTGATTAGCCTTTCACTCCTATCCACAGCTCATCCGAACAGTTTTCAACCTATATCGGTTCGGGCCTCCATCTCGTGTTACCGAGACTTCACCCTGGCCATGGATAGATCACCCGGCTTCGGGTCTACCCCATACAACTAAACGCCCTATTAAGACTCGCTTTCGCTGCGGCTCCACCTCGCGGCTTAACCTCGCTGCATAGGATAAGTCGTTGACTCATTATGCAAAAGGCACGCTGTCACACCTGATATACATGGTGCTCCAACTGCTTGTAAGCTAACGGTTTCAGTTTCTATTTCACTCCCCTTCCGGGGTTCTTTTCACCTTTCCCTCACGGTACTCGTTCACTATCGGTCATCGGTTAGTATTTAGCCTTGGAGGATGGTCCCCCCATATTCCCACAGGGTTTCACGTGTCCCGTGGTACTCGTTCTAGCTAGGTCAAAATGTATTTCGTGTACCGGACTATCACCGTCTATGGTAGGCCTTTCCATACCTTTCCACTATACATTTTTGAATCCATGTCGCTAAGTTGGGCTGATCCGTTTTCGCTCGCCGCTACTCACAGAATCTCAATTGATTTCTTTTCCTGCAGGTACTTAGATGTTTCAGTTCCCTACGT
>NZ_CP050700.1:1247500-1760000 GCF_010646885.2 Desulfopila sp. IMCC35008
CATATATAGTGCTTAAATATATATGAGCTCGTTTACTTGAATTACGAAAACTTGCTCAATGTGAATTAAAAATTCACGTTGGGCCCGTTTGCTTATTTGGTTGTTATTCAGTTTTCAAGGATCGTTTACCTGCAGCTCACGAAGAACTGCGGCGCGGCGTAATGTCCGCGACGAGCTGTTTATTCTAATCAATCGCCAGGATTGTGTCAACAGCTTATTTTGTCCGCCGTGCGTTTTTGACGCTGCCCAGCGGGCCGTGCAACATAAAGTGTTTGATGATTAATGTCAACCACTTTCTTGCCCCTGCTTGATCGTTTTTATCCGATTCGGCAGGGCGGCTATGCTAAAATGTTTGCCCTTTCGAGTCAACCACTTTTTTCTGCGTAGCCCATCTTTTTAACCAGCGTTCAATCAGTCTGCGTGACTCGAAGTCGACGAGTGATTTCCCGTGTCTCAAAGACCGCGGCAAACTACTGGATCACACCCTCCCTGTCAATAGATTTGTGAAGATTAAATGTCGAAATAGTCAGTCGAACGGAACTTCATAGTGATAAGGATAGTTGTCGCCAATTGATCGGTAAGTCTATGAGGAATGTCTCTGTAAAGAATATTTCAAAATATTTCAAAAAATATATTAATCGAATCCTTATTGCTCAAGCAGTGTGGTTATGCTGGGTGTTTTGGGAAAAATATAGAATTTATAAACTGTTAGATCTAGTTGCCTGGGAGCATGTCCGGTTTGAAATGTAAGATAATCTTGGTAAACAGCTTTTATATACCCCACTAAGCAAGCGGACCTGATCTTTCAATTAGATCGGCATATTAACCCTATTAACAGCCACAAAAATGAAACGTAATATAATGAACGACCAGAGCGGTCTCTATTGCATAACGATCCTCATGAAAATGTTCGGGGTTCCTGTTGAGGCTAAACAGATGACGCATCTGTTTTCGACAGGGGGTAATTCCACACCGTCGTTACATCTCTCAAGGACACTGAATGAATTGGGGTGCAAATCGACAGTTGTCACAAAAGAGCTCACCGATATCCAGCCTGCACTTTTCCCTCTCATTGGAGAACTTGAGGACGGTGGATTCGAGATATTTGCCAAATACGATCAAGTTGGCCGGAAAGTGCTGGTGCAGGAAATGTCGTCTCAAAGGGCCACCTGGGTAACGTTCGAGGAGTTGCAGGAGAAAATTTCGGGTACATTCATTTTGGTACGACGACCTGATCAGGCACAATCTTCATCGACTGAGTTTGGCTTGAAGTGGTTCTTTAATGCTGCCCTTAAATATAGATCAATCCTATTTGATTGTATCTTGGCATCCATGTTTGTACAGGTTTTTGCCCTGCTGTCTCCTCTCGTTTTCATGATTGTGATCGATAAAGTACTAGGCAATAACAGTCTTTCTACCTTGGATGTTCTCGTTTTCGCACTGGTTGTGGTCTCGGCCTTTGAAATCATATTAAACGCACTTAGGACCTATCTTCTTTCCCATACGGCAAATAGGATAGACCTGATGCTCGGAATTCGACTTTTTAAACACCTGATGGCATTACCTCTTAGTTATTTTGAAAGCCGTCAGGTTGGCGATACAATAGCAAGGGTGAAAGAACTAGAGACGGTACGGCACTTCATTACAGGTGCAGGGTTGATGCTGTTTATAGATCTTTTCTTCTTGGTTCTGTTTATTGTCGTGATGTTTCTGTTCAGTCCGTTCCTCTCTTTCTTGGTTCTTATTGCGCTTCCGTTTTTGTTTGGAGCTTCATTTGTCATTACTCCTTTCTTAAAGAATAAACTAGAGGATAGATATTCTAGTAACGCCAGCAATCAATCCTTTCTGGTGGAAACAATTTCCGGGATTGAGACGATTAAGTCCAATGCCGCAGAACCACGCTCACAACAACGTTGGGAAGAAAAACTGACTCATCATGTAAAGAACGGTTTTAAAGGTGGTCATTTTGCCAATCTGATCCAGCAATCAACCGCAACCATAAGTAAGACATTGTCAATCTTGTTGCTCTGGTTCGGTGCTCGTGAGGTCCTGGCTGGCAACTTAACTGTTGGTCAATTGATAGCATTTAATATGCTGTCGTCCAGGGTGATAGCTCCGATTATTCGCTTATCACAGATTTGGAAGGAATTTCAACAGGTGAAGATATCCGTGTCACGTATTGCAGATATATTTAACTGTCCTTCAGAACCCGGTTTTAGACCTGGACGAGTTTCGCTCCCTTCTATTAAGGGGGCTATACAATTCGAAAAGGTCTCATTTCGACATCAACCCGAAGGTGTAGATGTTCTCCAAAATATATCTTTTAATGTTCACCCTGGTGAAGTTGTTGGTGTTGTTGGTTCTACGGGATCAGGCAAAACCACATTAGCCAAATTACTCCAGCGCCTTTACATCCCGGAAAGAGGGCGGATACTCGTCGATGGGGTTGACTTGTCAATGGCAGACTCGTCGTGGTTTCGGAGACAGATCGGTGTTGTTGTCCAGGATGGTGTTCTCTTTAATACATCTATTCGAGACAATATTACGCTGAATATTCCGGACCTGGATATTAAATCTGTGATGGAAGCGGCTGAGTTGGCAGGAGCTCATGAGTTTATCATGCAACTGCCAAACGGATACGATACGCCTGTAGGGGAGAGAGGTATCAAGCTTTCCACTGGACAGCGTCAGCGGCTAGCTATTGCGAGGGCACTTGCTGGAAATCCTAGGATGTTGATATTTGATGAGGCTACCAGCTCACTTGATTATGAGTCGGAGCTTCTCATTCAGAAAAATATGAAACAAATCTGCCAGGGGCGGACGGCCGTAATAATTGCACATCGACTGTCAACCATTCGTCATGCTGATCGGATCATCACCTTGGATAAAGGCCAATTAGTAGAAAATGATAGACCGGAGATCCTTTTGAGAGCTGGTGGTCGTTATGCCGCTTTTCATAATATTCAGGAGGGTCGTTATGCTTAATTTGAGATCAGGCAATAGGAAAAAAGCGGAGCCCGTTGAGCAAGGCGAGACCGATGAGGGTAAAGACCGTCTCCAAGTCTTCAAGAAAGTGGTTGAGAAAACAGGTGCCCGGGAAAAATACCTGGAGTACAGGAGACAACGAGAGGCACGCCTTGACTATGAATTCATGCCTGCCACACTTGAGGTTTTAGAACGCCCGCCAGCACCTTTTTCCCGGGTGATGTTGATTTCCATTGTCGTACTTACTGCTTTTGCTGTCGGTTGGGCCTCGTTGGCCCGGATGGATATTGTGGTAAGTGGATCCGGGGTTGTTAGGCCGAAGGGGAAGGTAAAGGTCATACAGCCACTAGAACCAGGTATAGTTACCGCAATCCATGTGCGGGACGGTCAAATTGTGAAAAAGGGCGAATCGTTGATATCAATGGATAATACTGACAGCCTGGCTGATATCAAAACCGTGCGAAAAGAAGTTGCGACGGCAGAGTTGAAAATTAAACGACTCCAAGCTGAATTGCATCGTGATCCCGGCATGTTCCATGTCCAAGCAGATTTTGATAATCAGAATTTGCAATTGCACAGACGCCTACTCGAAAAGTCAATAAACGCACAAGATGAGCGGTTAGTAACACTGGAAAGGGAAATAGAACGTTGTCTTGCTGAACGTGATTCCATTCAGTCCAATCTTGAAAGACTCACAATGTCCCTGCCACTATCGAAGGAACTGTTTAACAAAAAGAAGGTTCTGGCGCAGAAAAAATTAATATCCAATGCCGAATTGCTCCAGGCTAAGATTGAGATGAATGATCTCAAACATAACCTCCTAACAGCAGAGAGCAGCTTGACAGAGGTGGAGGCAAGGTTGGCCAAGGCGAGGGAGGAAAAGGAACTCGCCAATTCAGAATATCATCGAGATATCCTACGTCAGTTAACTGATGCAAAGAATGAAAAAGCACAGTTGCACCATCAACTGGCCAAAGCGGAGAATCAGCAAACACATTTCGAGTTGAAAGCTCCAATAGACGGTATTGTTCAACAATTATCAGTCAATACTATTGGGGGGGTCGTTACGGCCGCACAGCCTTTGATGGTAATTGTGCCAACGGATTGTGATCTGGAGATAGAAGCCAAAGTGCTCGATAAAGATATCGGTTTTATCTCAGAGAAACAGGAGGTGTCGGTAAAAGTAACCGCCTATCCGTATACCAGGCATGGCGATATTAAAGGGCGGATTGAATGGGTCGCCCGGGATGCTGTTGTAGATGAGAAGGTTGGACCAAGTTATCCGATCAGGGTGGCGGTTAACCAATACTATCTGCCGAACGTCATCAATGGAAGACAAGGAGTTATTGCGCCGGGAATGACGGTTACGACAGATGTGAAAGTCGGGCGAAGAAGGGTTATTGAATATTTTCTAGGCCCGATCATGCGCTATAAAGACGAAAGTTTACGGGAGATTTAACAAGGATGAATGAGAAAGCAGATACATTAGATACTGATCAGGACGTCAAAACGAGTGAGGCTGAGGATAGCGAAGCCTTAAAAGAGCATATTCATGCCCAGTCACTTAACGTGCTGAAAAGACTACCTGCCATGGGGCCAGTTCTCATGCTGTATATGCAATCGGCCCATAGGCGATTTAATTTTATTAGCGACCTTGAATGGTTGCTGATGCCACCTCTCGTGATCGGGCAGTGTAAACTCTATATGAAAAAAGAGTATCCGATTTCTTTTATCAGCTGGGCCTTTATCAGCGAAGAAGTCGAAAATTGGCTGGTCCAGAATGGAGGAAAGTTGCGACCGGAGGACTGGAAGTCGGGAGACAGGCTTTGGATCATTGATATCGTTGCCCCGTTTGGCGGGGTGGAGAATATGCTGACCGATATACGTAAAAATGAATTTCCGGGCCAGACGGTACGGTTGATTGCTCCAGACCCTAAGACGGGAGGGATTGTGCCACGTGAGATCCCGCCAATTAAAGAACAGCAGGAACAGAATGATAACGGTGATGATGTCAGTAAGGTTCATTGAGATTTTTAGAGGTATTAAAGAATGAGACGCAATTTGAGTTCGTTGCATTTTATGATTGTAGGAAAATCAGTTTTTGTAATGTGTGTTTGTGGGGGGATGTTCAGCTTACTCGGGGCACAATCATCTTCTGCTCTCACTCTGGAAGAGGCCATTGAGCTGGCATTTGAAAGTGATGCAAATACCAAAGCAGAGATTTATGCGGCTAAAGCGCAACATGCTGATGGGCTGGGGGCCTTAACTGGGTATGGCCCTCAGTTATCTGTATCTGGCAGCTATATGAGCAGTAGCGATGAGTTATATCCAGACAATGAGGAGGAAACAGAAGCCCGAAAGACCGATTTTAATGAAACGGAGCTCACTGTTTCGTTTCGGCAGCCATTGGTCGATCTGGAAAAGGCGTCAATCGCTGCCAAGGGTGTAAGCGAAATGGATGTGGCCAAACTTCTTGAAAAGAGGGCGCAGGAAGACCTGCTCTTGTTGGTACATGAGCGTTTTTATAATGCACTCTCAGCAAAAGAAAAACTGAGAATCTCACAGTCAGAGAGCGATGCATTGCGTCAGCAGGTCGAACATGCCAAAGACAGAATTACCTTGGGTTTCGGAACAATAACTGATCAGTATGATGCGCAGGCAAGGTATCGTGTATCTCAGGCTACAGAAATATCAAATAAGACGTCCTATGACAACGCAATAAAGGCTCTTGAAGAAACAGTCGGTCAACCGGTGCAGTTACTTGATGAGGTGGATCAAGACAGCCCATTGTCTAGTTTGGAAGGTGATCTTGAAACGTGGTTACTCAGTGCAACAGAGAATAATACCGATCTTTCTATAAAGAGGTTTCAGTATGAGGCTGCCAAGGCTGATTATCGAGCCAAGCAAAGTCGATTTTTACCTACCATGTCAGCATTTGCAGATTATACCGAACGGGATTCGGATGACGGTCTTTTTGGTTACGGAGAAGAACGAACTGAGTTCGATGTTGGTGTACGCCTGGATCTGAACCTTCTGGCTGGCGGAACTGATGCTGCAGCGACTGTGGCAGCCTCCAAGAGAAAACTCGAGGCCCGCGAGAGAGTAAATGCTGCCATGAGAACCATGGAGAGATCTGTCAGCTCACTTTGGGGATCTCTAAACAATACTGTTCTGCTTATGGATGCATACCAGTTGGCAGTCGAGGCAAACGAAAACTCCTTGATTGCGACAAAATCATCATACACAGAAGGGGTTAAAACCTTGTTGGATGTTTTGAATGCCCAGCAGGATTATTACCGGGCATTAGGGCAGTACAAAACAACGAAGTACGAGTACCTGATTTTATTGCAGAGATTTAAGCAGGTTGTAGGCAGTGAAAAGACCTTTATGCAAATTTGATAAGCTCGATAGGTAGAAATGTCACTTGTGATTTAAAAAATAATTATACAAAGGAATTGTAATGAAACGGATTTTTTTACTTTTAGCGATTCTCCCATTCTTTATTGTTGGTTGTGCACCAACACCAGAAATGATAGTCAGAGATGCTAAACTGGATAGTTTAGCAATGGATAAAAGCTTAGTTCCCCTGTCAAAATTTGCTTCAGCAAAGCTCTTACCACTCAAGATAGATGAAAAATTAAAAGTTGATGATGCAAAGCTGGCAAAGGCGAAAGAGTTGGATCAAAAGCTGGATCTGCAATTAAAAGAGCTGCTAATAAATTGGCCGTCAAATAGTCCGGATCATGGTGAGTTAATTATTCAGCCTGAGGTTGTACATCTCAGAATCATCAGTACTGCAACGCGCATGTTAGCTGGACTAATGGCAGGCCAGTCATCTGTTGGCATAAACTTACATCTTATCGACCAGGAAACAGGTGAAACTATAGCCACTCAAGAGATTACTAAGGGCACCTGGATGCGTGGTAGTGAAGGTGTAACGGATAAAAATATTCTCGATTATATAGCTAATATTTCCCATCAGTATTTGCTGGCAAATATATAGAAAACAGCTGATTGCAGCCGGTAAATAGGTAGTATTTACCGGTTGCATAATCTGGATCGTCAACCATCACTTTGGACTAACAATGAAAACAACATTGGTCATTTTAGGATTACTGTTCATTTCCTGTTTATCTTCATGTTCGGTAAAATCATTTCCTCATAGTGAATCGATGTTGGAAACCTGCGTTTTTGATTTTGATAAGCAATTTCCAGGGCCGAGAAAAAGACCAATTGCCGTTAACTATGATACAGATCGAAAGATGCTGTATGGAAAGCATGGTGCTGGTTATTCAATTTCCTTTGGTGGTGACATAGGGCTAAAGCAAGTTTTTGAAGAAGATCTTGATATGTCCGAGAAAGAAAAAAGATATGTTGAATGCTACCAGAATAAAGAAAATCAATTTGATGTTAAATATGCAGGAGAAATTAAAGAAAATCTTTTAGCTGTATCTAAGAGATATGTTTCTCAATCCGGACGAAAGGGGATTGTTTATCCTGTATATTTAGAGGGAGAGCAACTTTTTGGAAAAATTCGAACACCTTGTTCTTATTTCTCTGCAAGTTTTATATCGCATTTAGCGGAAGAGAAAAATAGTGAAAATAGCTTTAGAGATTACATACTATCGACTGAATTAATAAAAGATGCTGCGATAAGAGATTTGGCTGCTGGAATTTCATCAAAAGTTGCAGGCCAATTTAGATGGGCTTATGAGTCTTCTTTTGGTGAGTATGTTTTGACATATTACTATTTGGAAAAATATGAAGATGAAAAAACTAGAAGAAGAGTGTTTGAAGATCTGGCGACTTTTTACAGTGAAGTTGCTTTTCGTTCTTCAGCGGAAGCACTGTTTAGTTATAAACACATGCTAAATTCAATACAGCGTCGTAAAATATCTGAGAATTATTCTGATAGAGTATATAAATATATTTCACAATGCTACTCGAGAAAATTTATTGAAGATATTAAAAAGGTATACCAGAAAAATATTATATATGAATGTTATCACAATTTGTTAGATGGGCGATATCTGGAAATAACGAACAAGAGTTTTCAAAATAAAATAAGAATTGAAGAATACAGACACTTTGCAGATGAATTAAAACGACGTATAGAAAGTGGAGTTGAGAGGTGTCAAAATGATTAAAAAAATTAAGCTATCATTATTTATAGACGGGACCGGAAATAATAATAATGATGCCTCAAGGGGTAAAACAACGAATGTAGCAAAAATATTTGAACTACAAAAAGCAGATGCGGCATTTGATTTTTCAGAGAACGGAACTGCTGCCGTGCCTAGTTATGAAAGGGGACTAACTGGGACAAGTGAAGCCTATCAAGAGTATTTAAAGAAGAGTAAAAGTTTGGCCATCTCTAGTACTGAAGAAACACTTTCATTAAAAATATATCATGATGGTGTTGGGTCTCAGAAAGATCAAAATTCGTTAATTGCTGGAACTGAAGGCGCTACCGGATTAGGTACAGAGTTGCGTGTAAATAAGATGATAGATGCAATTCGGCAAATTCGGCAACAGTTTCCAGATGCTGAGATCGATCTTAATGCAATGGGCTTTAGTAGAGGATCTACAGCAATAAAGGATTTCCTTAACAAAATAGCTCAAGAATTTCCCGGCGATAATAATATTAAACTGAATAACGCAGTCCTGTTTGATCCAGTTGCGGCATATGGTTATGGCAAGGATGAGACACACATGGGGAAAGATCTCAGTTATCCTGAAATTGCGGATGAGAATACGACAATTCATGAAATAATTGCAGGGAATGAATATAGAAAAGATTCATTTGCTTTAAATCCGTATCTTCATGATTCCGTTAGTCACAGCCTGCAACCTGGTGCCCATGCACAGGCAGGTGGAGGGTACGCAAATGATATTCTTGCTGCAGGAAACCTGGGTCTTGCAATTGAACATTGGGCGAAAGACTCCGGCATAGAAGTGGATTTAAAGAAAATCACTGTCGAAGATCTCATGAAAATGAGGATGTACAATGCGATAATTGAAAATCCGTTTCTCGTTAGGGCTCTTATTACGGATTCACGTGTAAAATCGGAAGATCTAGCAAGACCTGGCGTATTGTTAGATGACGACGGCAATGTAAAAAGTATAAACGAACAATTTACTGCAGAAGAGAAGTCAGATAATGGCGAATTTGATAATCCTGATGACGGTCGCCATGTTGAGAGAGAGCGTAATGCATTGTCAGCAGATTATATTACAAAAATTGCAAGTGATGTTTCTGATGGAATCAGGCAAATATTCGATAGTAACTATTATAATGAAAAGTATACCTCTGCGAAAAAAGTGGCTGAAAATTACACTGCAGGAGATGTTCAGGTTTCTACTATAGCGCAACAGGGCTACTCGCAGATTTCATTTATTAAAGAAAATGTCAAATTACCTGCTGAACTGGAAAGTATTGTTAAACAATTCGAAGAAAGTGTTAAATCAATAGATTATTCACTAGAAGTAATGGATTCTGAGGATGGAGTTCAGCAATCTATAGATCAGCTTAAAGAATTAATCACAAATACTAAAAATGATATTGTAAATATAAATACGAGTAAAAGTAACTCTGATGATAATCTCCAATCTACAATATACGACACTTTTGAACTATTAGAAACACGTCTAAACTACTACGAAAAAAGAAATAGTGAAGAGTTTGAAGAGATTCGAAACTTAACCGACGAAACTATTGCCAAGGAAATTTGCAATGCTCAATTAGATTTCTTAGATAGTTTTTCAACTTTATCTCATGCTTTTAAAAGTGATGATGTTTTAGATATCGGTGCAGGAATTATCGATTTTTCTCTCAAGCTGGATGCTCTTTCAGATAAATATGATCCTGCCAATAGTTACAATGTTCGAAACAAAAAAGAAGATATCGAAAGGGCAGGTTTTTTTGATGAGACAAAAGAGAAACTTATAGGTGTTGTTTCGGGTGGATTATCAATATTACAATCTTGTAAGGATGGGAATGAAATAGAGGCTCTACAGTCGACAGCATCTTTACTGTTGAGTATTGATAATTACCTAGAAAAACGTGCAAAATACGATAACGAACAAGCATTTGATCCAGACAAGGTGGGTTTGTCCGAACATCAGGAGTATGTTGCTCGTATATCCTGCTCAGTCCTGGGTGTAGCAAGTGCATTTGAATTCGGCGACGATGTGGATAAGGCTATAGCCACATTAGATTTAGTGACCAATCTGTCTGATAATTATGTTGGTATTTTAGAACCTGTCTCTATTGGGCTCGATACCTATAAGAGTTATGAAAATTTATGTGATTCCTTTGATTCCGGAGATGCAGCTGCAATTGGTTCTGCCTCTGCACGTTTTGCCAATGATTCTGTTCAGAGTTACAATTATGTAGCTAACTGTTTTGAGACACTACCTTCTATACCAACGCCCTATGTCGCATATTTAGGTTATGCTACAGCAGCCATGCAACTTGCTCAAGGTAATGTTGAAGGGGCTGCCTTGAGTGCAGCATCATGCGCTGTTTCTTATATGGTTGTTCAGGGCCTTATGGCAACGGGTGTCGGTGCAATTGCAGGCATTGTTATCATGATGGCAAGCAAGGCCCTGGAAGATGGTCCGCCAACCGCTCATGCTGTTTTTTCTCTGGATGAAAAAGGAACTGTTGTCCTACATGTTCAAGGGGACAGAGAAATGCAGGACATGGCCGATTCATATGGGAATATGATGAAGTCTATGATGCAGCAGTTCAAGGATGATGGGAATCGCCTGGAGATTGATGGCAGGATTCCCTATATAAAGGTTGAGGCTGGCGTAGACCCCAAGATTTGCTACAAAAGTGAATATGGCGGCAAGATGTCAGTTATTTTGGATGATGATTCTAACCCCATGATGGATATGCGGGGTGTGCTCTATGCCAGGGATCGGGGAGATAGACTTGGTGATGCTGTAAGAATTGCCACAAATGATTCAGGTGAAGTAGATTTCGATAAAGTCGACACTGTAATGTCTGGCCATGGGTTTGTGAAAAAGGGTTTTACCTACACCTCTGGTGAAGACAACTGTACACGCCAGGGATATGCTGTCGGCACCGGGATATTTAATGGTGGCGGGAACGATGGGCCGGAAGGAAAGCATTTTGTGGCAAAATCAAGTGATTTTAAGTCGCTGCCATTACGACCCGATCAGCTTCCAAACCAGAAAATGGGTGATATCCTTAAAATCATTAACCTCAATAGCATATTTTCCGGAGTAGGGTCTGAATTACTGGCAATGGCATTGATTCTACCGGGTGGACTAGCTGCATTACCCGAGAGTGCATTTGGTGGTGAGTCTGTTTATCCTCCTTTTAACGGAGATGCAATTGTACCTCTGGGAGGTTTTGAGATTGCCGCATACTTGACAGGGGACTTAAAAATAGCCCAACAAGAAATAGCAGCAAGTGCTGTTTCGGTTGAGGTGTCGATACCTATTCTTGATGATCCGGTTGAAATGAAAATGTTCCTAACTGAAAACTGGAAAACTATCATAAGTGGTGTTGAGAATATACCCGGACTTGACGCTGATCGAGTATATCAGGTCCGCGAAGAGACAGGATACGATACCCTGCTCAGTGATGGTACACGCCCCACATGGTTTAGCCGTGAATTGGGTGATGAATTTTTAATCTCACTCAAGAATGATGGTATTGTTTCCCTGGAATTTATGGACGGTGAGAAAAGGAGTTTTACCGGCCAGAAGGTTGCTGTACCAGCCAATGACGATATTGTTGATCATACTCTCTCACATGTATCGAATTCATCGTCACCGTATGCAACGGTCACCTGCATGTTTAAAATGGCCGAAGATAGTGTATTACGTCTGTTGCCCGTTGACCTGGCGGAGGATACACTATCAGAACAATACTCGGTTATGGCAGAACAATATGTGTTCGCCGGCCTTGGCAAGGCCGTTAACGGGCGTGTCTGGCAGGAAGATGGAGGGGATATACGTTTTGAACCGTCTCCTGATTTTGCCGGTGTTAGCTCCTTTACTTACTACCTGCAAAGTCCGTCCGGCCAGCGCATTGAGAAGAGCGCTACAGTGCTGGTAGAAAATGTTAATGATGCTCCTGAGCTTGTTGATGATACTATTACCCTTCATGAGGGTGAAGTGCTTTATCTCGACAGGCTACTAGGAAATGATCATGACCCGGAAGGGGATGGTCTGCTAATTGATCATCTCCGAGGGGTGGAGCATGGTGAGGTGGTCATGGTAAATGGCCGACTCGCTTTTATCCCTGAGGAAGGGTATTACGGAGATGTTGAGTTCAGTTACTGGGTTCGAGATCATGCTGATTCATATCCGGTGATGGCTGTTGCCAATATATCTGTCATGGATCGAAATCTGGGACCCCAAGCTGGAAATGACAGATTTCTTGTACTTGAAGATACAGCTCTGATAACGACTGCTGATAAACTCCTAGCCAATGATGAAGAGCACGATGGTGAATCTCTTATTTTCGATGGACTCAGTAGTGCCAGACATGGGGTAGTGTCACAAAGACCTGATGGTAGTATCGAGTTTATACCGGATGCGAATTATGTTGGTACGGAAGCAGGGTTTTATTATCACGTAAAAGACGAGTCCGGCAATAGCAGTTCTGCCTGGGTCGGTGTTGAAGTGCTCGACACCCGGGAGGCACCTGTAGTTATCGCAGATACCATTGATCCGCTCGCTGAAGACGAACTGCTGACTTTCACCCCCCAGAAGTTATCGGAATTTATATATGATGCCGATGGCGATGTTCTACATCTTGAGATGATCTCCAATGTTACCGGGGGGGCAATCATTACCCGAAACGGGTACTACAGCTTTCTTCCAGATGCCAATTATTCTGGGAAGGCATCGTTTGATTACAGGGCCAATGATAATCATCGGGGGATCGTTGACGGACATCTTGAGTTTGAGGTGTTACCGGAAAATGATCCCATTATAACTGGTGAGGATAGCGGCACGACTATCGAGGAGCAGGCAGTAACGTTTAAGGTTGCAGATCTTCTGATAAATGATAGTGATATTGATGGTTCTGTTCTTTCATTCTCAGGGCTTGGTGAATCAAAAAATGGAACGGTATCGGTTGATGGTGACGTGATTACCTTTCAACCAGATCAGGATTATGCAGGTGATGAGGCCGGTTTCGATTATCGTGTCGTGGATAGTGACGGTGTTGAATCTATCGGCTCAGTTCTTATTCAAGTTGAGAATGTGAATGATGCACCTCAAGTGATTAACGATTCCATTTCGATAAAAGAAGACCAACCCCTTGTTTTCGATGATGCAATTTTAGCATCTGTCATGAAAGATAGTGATGGGGATGAGCTGACTATATCCAAGGTTGAAGTCGTTCGTGGTGGAACCGTAAACGAGAACGGCGGGATATTTACTTTTACCCCGGAGGCCGAGTTTAGTGGTACCGGAGCTGTACGAATAACGGTTCAGGAGGAGGGTGGGGCAACTGTTACTTCTGAAATACAACTAAATATTCAAAGGGTAAACGATCCTGCAAAAATTAGTGAAGATTCATTTACAACTATTGAAGAACAATCTATCACAACAACGGTTGCCGCACTTATGGCAAACGACAGGGATGTGGACTCGAGCCTCGATTTTGTCCGGCTGGGTGAGGAGAAAAACGGTTCTGTTGCCATTGATGGCGATGGAAATATCACCTTTACACCGAATACTGATTATTACGGTCCTGCTGGTTTTGAATATGTAGTGGCGGATAGCGAAGGGATTGAGTCTTTCGGCTGGGCTACAGTGCAGGTCAGCAATGAAAATGATGCTCCAATAATAGTAGCTGGCTTAAGAACGGTTTTAGAGGATAGCCCGATAGTCTTTACCAAGGAGTTTATCGCTACCATTATTTCTGATGTAGACGGAGATGAGGTTAAAATAACGGAAGTTACAAATGTTACAGGTGGTGATGTAATAAAAGAAGGTGGTGTATATACATTTACTCCTCAGGCAAACTACCATGGAAAGGCGACACTTTCTTACAAGGCAGAAGATCCGAGCGGTGCAGAAGTTTCTGGCAAGCTTGATCTTGAACTCCTTGCGGTAGATGATGCAACCGACTTTGGGGATGATCATCTATCAGGTATGGAAGAACAAAGCGTTTTTACAAGCGTTGCCGAGCTGTTAGCCAACGACAGTGATCTGGACGGTTCGGGTAAAGTCGAGTTCGTTGGGTTGGGAACAAGTCGGAATGGTTTGGTTACTCTGGCTACTGATGGTTCTATAGAGTTTATTCCCACCATGGATTATTTTGGCGATGATGCTGGCTTTTCCTACAATGTTTGCGATGATGAGGGCAATGAATCCAGTGGATGGGTCTCCATATCAATAGAAAACGTCAACGATGTACCGGTTATTACCGGTAACAGGTTACATCTTGATGAAGATGAAAGCCTGGCGTTTACAGCAGATGAAATTGCTAAATTCATCTCTGATGCGGACGGTGAACTGTTTAAACTTGATATGGTTGCCAACGTGGAAGGGGGCCGTATTGAAGTAAAAAATGGTGTGTATACCTTTATTCCGGATGAGGACTATTACGGAGAGGCTTCGTTTGATTATACCGCCAGTAATGAAAGTGGAGAGGAGGTTTTCGGGGGCCTCCATTTGGCTCTTACCCCGGTAAACGATTTACCCGCGACAACGTTTTTGCATTGTGCCGGAGTAGAGGATTCCGAAATCACCATGAAGGTGGAAACGCTTATGGAAGGTGCCGCGGACATAGAGGATGGCGACAACCTTCGCTATGGAGGAATTGAGAGCTCAGTTCATGGTGATGTCTTTGTCGACAATATGGGTGTACTGCACTTCCTGCCCGATGATGATTACTTTGGAAATGCCTTTTTCCGCTATAACGTATTGGATAGCGAAGGTGGGGCGAGCCAGGGGTATGTGGGCATAGAGATTGCCGGTGAGAATGATAATCCGGTAGCGATGGATGATGAACGCTTTGTGGCCTGGTCGAATAAGTCGTATGAGAACGTGTTTCCTGCTTTTACATTTCTCGCAAATGATGTCGATGTGGACGGGGACCAGCTGAGAATCGTTTCTGCCTGTGATACTGAGTATGGGTCTGTAACCGTTGACGCCAATGGGAATATCCACTATGTCGCACCTTCCGACGATTGGGTTGGGGTTGATAGTTTTAGTTATAGTATATCGGATGGGCATGGCGGTATTGCAGAAGCAACAGCTCAGCTTGATGTTAAAATAAATACTTCCCCGGATGTGTATTCAGAAGTGATTTTTACCCGGGAAGATTTCATCTCGATTCTCACAGAAGATGAACTGCTTGCAAACGATTCCGATGTTGATGGCGATGTAATGCACATAATTGGGGTGGATCAGGCGGAGCACTGTTCGGTTCAACTGCTCTCTGATAGTTCGGCTAAGTTCACACCTGAACTAAATTATAATAATCACTATCCAGGGCAGGCAAGTTTTCGGTATACGGTCAGCGATGGAATCAGCGATCCGGTCTCCGCAGTGGCCTTTTTTGATATCGACCCGGTAAATGACAAACCGATTATTCGCAGTGAGCGTATATCCGGTGCTGTTGAAGATAATTCTTTTTCTTTCCAGGCAGCGGATTTGATGGCCAATGATACAGATGTGGAAATGGCCTCACCCTATGAAGAGGATTCTATCACTTTTGCGGGGATTGTTGGGGCCGATCATGGTCGTATCTCTTATAATTCGCAAACTGATACAGTGTTCTATGTACCTGATGCGAATTTCTGTGGGGTCGAGACATTCCGTTATAAAATTGTTGATTCCTATGGCGCGGCAACTGTTGATACTTCTCAAATATATGTATTGCCGGTCAATGACCTTCCCGTTGTTGAATATGATGTGAGTCATGGTGCTGAGGACAGTGTCTGGAACAAGTTTAATCGCTCCAATCTGTTATCAAACGACTATGATGTTGATGGCGACACGCTCAATATCGTTAATCCCTATGTGATTTCAGGGGTTGCCAGTGTCAATGTATCCGGTGGAGATCTTATGGTTAAACCAGGGTTTCGCGAAGATAAGGTTGTCGTTGGTTATATGGTATCAGATGGCAACGGAGGTAATGTGGAGAGCCGGCTGACCCTCAATGATATTCGCGAGCATAATTTTGCCCCTGTGTTCCAGAGCGTAAAGGTCGTATCACACTCAAGACAGGTCAGGGAGTATGATAACGATAACAACGATACTACACGCTATGTTCAGCGAGAGGCCGTGGTGTTTGATTTTGTAGCTTCTGATAGGAATGGAAGTAGCGATATCGTGTCAGTGGCTCCGGCTGGGTTTAGGTCGAATTTTAAGTGGACGAAGCTTGAAGCAAGTGGTGGCCATATCACGTTTCATGGAACATCCGAATATTCAGGCCATCTGGGCGGGGGCAACATCTCTTCAGGCAAGGATTGGGAAGCATCATGGACTGTAACGGCAACGGACAGGGCAGGGGCTACAGGTACAGCAATGGTAAGGTTTGACGGGAAATATGGAAAGGGGAGTGCTTCCTACGTTTATAGCCCTGTTATTTTCGATCTCGACGGTGACGGTGTAGAACTTGTTGGTCTCGACACAGGGGTTGGCTTTGACTGGAATTTGGATGGTGAGACTGAGAGAACTGGTTGGGTGGGATGCGATGATGGAATTCTTGTTTATGATTATGACCAAGACCGAACAGTCCAATATGCCAATGAGCTGGTATTAACTGAATATGATCGAAATGCGGCAACAGATCTTGAAGGTTTGATCGCCTTTGACACCAACAAAGACGGTTGTTTCTCAAAAGATGATGAGAGGTGGTGTGATTTTGGAGTATGGCAGGATAAAGACAGTGACGGTGTTACCGATGAAGACGAATATAAAACGTTGGATGAGGCCGCTGTATCCATTATCAATTTGCAAAGTGACGATCAATACCATGAGGATCATGGAAATATTGTTTATGGATCAACGACCTATGAAACGTCAGATGGTAAAATCCATGAAGCGGCAGATGTAGGTCTTGTCGGAGAAGAGATTGATCTTGCACTGGAATATGTCTCAGAGCCAATGGCAGATCAACTTCCGGAAAATTCTTCAACAGTAACGGGTTTGACAGCACCCCTGATCTCAGCAGAGACCGTGAGTGAGGATGGGAACTTTCATGGGTTGGGTGAAAATGTTGGCGCAAAAGAAGGAATACAACAAATCGATCTGGAATCAGATACCGTTGATCAGGAAACATCAGGCCACTTAGACCTCGTGAATAATTGTTATGAGGGTCTGAGCCCTGAAACTACAGATGAGATAGGGAATACGGTACTCGTGATGGGTGAGGCAGAGATCAATCATATAGCTGGCCAGCTCTGTTCTGACATGGCAACCAGTATTCACGGGGACAGCCAGATCGGCGAGCCTGAGTTGACAACACTGGGTGAAGGGCTTGAAATTCCGATTGTTCCGGATGATGTTGCGGATGCAGAAGCGCCGTTTATTGGTTGAAAACGGTAAATAAAACTCTGATTTCCCTTCGTGTGATAGAAGCAGCCTGAGTGGGCTCAACCTGGTCATGAGGTCCCATAAACCATGGAAGCTTGTCTGTGTATGTCCATGCCACAGACAGACCCCAACCACTCTATATGACAGTAGTTGGGATTTTGTGGGGATTGAAAATAATTATATATTACGAATTCTCCCTTACACTATCAGACAACCTCTGTCTATTTGTAAAAAACTACTGAGGACTGGAAGTATGTTTTGAAAACGTAAGTTGCATAATTGTTCCGCAAAGGTAGGGCTCCCGGTCCTGCTGTAGTTACAGACAGTGCTCTCAAAAGAAAAGATAAGATGCGGGAGAATCATGGCTAAGTTGAACAACGTACTGATCTCCTATTTCGTTTTTTTGAGCATAAATTCTAAAAATCTTAATTCAAGGAAAAGACGATGGAAAGAATCATGAAGTTGATTGGACTCACAGTTGTTGTTTGTCTGCTCTCAGGGTGTGTTGAAAAACAGGTTTCGGTAAACAATGGGGATCTTAATCGCGAACTGGAATCACCTGCCGAAAAAGCAAAAAAGTCAAAGAATGAAGCAGGAAAAGTTTCTGACTTGAAGGACGAAGTACTTCAAATGCTTCCTGAACCGGTAGAAGGGTTTTCTTGGTCCCTCTTCAAGGGTGTTGCCATCCAGCGCCCAGTCAATTGGAATGAATATTCACAAGGAGGGACATATTGTTCATCTGTCGAATCTGTCCAACAAAATGGCATTTTTCAAACAGGAGTCACGATACAGATCATCAGGGATACACAAAAAAATAAGAACGTGTCAGCAGCACTTGCGGCTGGGGTGCTGATCAATGACATCGAGAAGCTGAAAGAAAATCGGAAGATATTTATCAATTTTAATAAACACGATAACCTTGAAACGATTGTATACAGATACAGAAATGCACCACAGAACATGACTCCCATAATTGTTCATAAATACTTCCAAGTTTCCGAGAAAGAGGATTTTATGAATATCGTCACATTTGAGACCACTGAAGAAAAATGGGATGAGTATTGGAAAAAATATGGGGAAGTAATTTTAAGTAAAGTTGTAGTTTATGGCGTTGAGTGACATTCCGACTGTATGAAGTGCCAAAACCCGATAAAATGATTAAAAAATGCAATATCAATGTTTTATGGAAGTTGCATGGAGTGGAAAGCAGATCGTTGTTTTAATTGCATTGGCGCTTGGTATTATTAGGGACCAACTTTCCAGTTTGGGCAACCAACCTGGAAAGTTGAGGTATTATGATTATGGGAACCCACCTAAGTCACGTACTGAAAAAAAAAGGATCTAATTTCTGCCTCTAAATGAATTGTTCCTCACTGAATTGATTGTTGGCAAATTGCTGAGGACGGAGGATTTTTTTCAAATAAGCCTATCAGATTAATGGTGCTATGTCTGTTTTCCTATGATGCACCTGCAGTTCTATTCACAATGAATTACGATTTAAATACACCAGTGTCTTTGTTAGTTATCCAATTGAAATTCACCTAAAAAAACAGGAATATCATTTAAGGTGCACCTTGGCTCAAATCGAGCAATATATTTTGCAAGGATATCTCATTAGAAAAAACCAATAGTCTTTTATTGTTAGCACATATCAGCCGGTTATTGAGGGTTTTTTTACAACAGGGAAGTGCCTACCTGAGCAATACAATTCACTGTGCGCCTTAACTAATTATCTCGACTCGTGAATTTTCAGTGTTAGCCTCTCGGTTCAATTCAGGGCTAATTCAAAGATGTTGATAAAACGGAATTTTCACTCATTCACAGGGGAAAAACTGTGATTAGAAACTATTGCCAATGATACGATAATTGACTAGGATACCACCAGAATTGATTATAGGTGGGTCTGAGCTGGCTTTTTACGGCCTGTTTGACAAGTGACCTCATCGCAAGAGGATAACCTATCATACTCTCCCCATCTCCCCGCTATTATCATGGCGTTAGGAATTTATGGTATGAATGGCATTGCGATAGGCGTTTTTCTGGTTGCTTTAAGTACGTTGCTGGTTGAGCTCACCTTGATACGGGTCTTTGATGTATTGTGGTATCCGAACATAGCTTACCTCGTCATCACTCTCAGTATGTTTGCTTTTGGTCTTGCCGGGGTTTATTCATCACTGAGGCCTGTCGATGAGACCTCAAAACTCAATAACAAGATTGCCTGTCTTGCTATTCTCGGTGGATTGTTTGCTGTCCTGTTGATTCCTGTTCTTGATCACTGTCCGTTCGACTTTAAGGAAATTGGCCGGAAAACCCAAGAGTCTGCAATTCACTTCGGTATAATATATCTCTTTATTACAGTACCTTTTTTTTTGGGCGGGGTCATTCTCACTTCTATCTTCTCCAAGTATTCTTCCCGTATCCAGAGTTTATACTTCTGTGACCTGACTGGCGCTGCCCTGGGCTGTATAGTTCTCATCCCCCTCTTACCGCTGGTAGGCGCTGCGGGGCTTCTATTTGTAGCCTGCGGACTCGGGTTTTTGATTGCGGCCATCTTTTTTCAACAGAGGGTTTTTAAAGGTGTTGCCGTACTCATTGGTATTGGGATAATTGCCTATCCATTTTTCAGGGGTGAGTATATAGAATTCAAGCCTCATATTAATAAAAGGGGGTTTTCTACATTAAGTAACAAAGGCACCCATGAGTATTCCGTCTGGGATCCGATATCGAAGATCGATATTGTCACCTATCGGCGAAATTTTAAGTGGATTGCCTATGATGGTGGTACCCAAACCAGTTATTATTACAGTTTTGATGGTGATTACGGACAGTTACTTGAAGATGTTAAAACCAAACCTCATCGACATTTCTGGGGAAAGGTGGTTTTACCCTCTCACTACCTGAAGCAGAATACTCGGCAGGAAGTTCTGATTATTGGCAGCGCCGGTGGGCAGGAGACGAAGGCTGCCCTGGCCTATGGTGCCTCCCACGTTGATGCGATAGAGCTGGTGGGTGCTGTAGTTGAGTTGGGGAGGGGGAAGTTTGATAAATATATAGGTGGGATCATGAACGATCCCAGGGTAAATGCGCGCAAAGGCGAGGGACGGAGTTTTTTGCGTTCCACCCATAACAAGTACGATATCATTCAGATGATGAGCAACCACAGTAGTTCCAGTATAGCCGCCGGCAGTGGCTCGCTCAACACCACTTATCTGCAGACCGCTGAGGCGTACACTGAGTATTTTACCCACCTCAAGGAAGATGGTATCCTGCATATCAACCACCATATCTATCCTAAGATGGTGGCAACAGCTGCGCTAGCCTGGAAGCGATTGGGCAGGAGTGATTTTCGCAAACACGTAGTCGTATTTGAGGTGCCCGGAGTCCAGGATAATCTTCCGACATTATTGATAAAGATGTCTCCATGGACTGAGCAGGAATTGCAGGATCTTATGGCATTCATGACCAGCGCCAATGAGCTGGTTGTCAACCCATTGGACCCGGAGAAGAGTTTTCTTTCCGATGATTTCTTTTCAGGTGATTTTCCCAAGGAGTTGGAACAAAAGGCCAATTACCGTATAGGACCGTCAGTTGATGATAAACCCTACTTTAACTTTATCCGTAAAGGTGTATCACAAGTTGATATCCAGCCGGAGACGTTTACTAATGCATCTGTCGCAAAGCTTTTAAACTCCAGGTTGCAGGATGGGGTACCCAGGGATACTATTCATCTTTATGTGACGGCTGTTGCCTCACTATTGTTTGCCGCTGTTTTCCTTTTTGTGCCGCTGCTGTTTTCACCTGTGGGCAAGGCGAAATGGGAGAGTAAAAGAAGCTTTCTCGCTTATTTTGGTTGCCTCGGGGCTGGCTTCATTTTGTTGGAGCTTGTCTTTGTCCAGATATTCATGAAGTTAATCGGGTATCCACTCTACACCTATTCCACCGTGATCTTTATCTTTCTGTTCAGTGCTGGCGTAGGAAGTATGATGTCGGAGAAGTTTGACATGTACGCACCCCGGCGGTGGCCTATTGTGTTTGGCGGAATCGCCGTCTCTGCACTTTTTATAATGGCTGTACAGACCTGGTATTTTGATACCTTTCTGACCATGCATATCTCAGTCAGGATTGTAGCTGCTTCTGTATTGATTTTCCCCCTGGGGCTCTTTCTGGGTATGCCTTTTCCCCTGGGAGTTTTAAGTGTGCGCCATCAAGTGCCGGGAACCATTGCCTGGGCCTGGGCCATGAATGGACTTTTTACCGTTATTGGTGGTTTTCTCAGCGTAATACTCTCGGTACAGATCGGTTTTAGGGCGACAGTGCTGGTAGCGGTTGTCATGTACCTGGTCGCCGGAATCTTCTTTAAAAATATTTATCATCCCCGCATTGCTGAAGGATAATGAAAGATAGAAACGGATAAGAGATGAGCAAAGAACAACTCGATTTTCGCCAAAGTAGCCGGTTGCTGAGACAGTATGGAATACAGGCTCAAGGTGAGTATGTCTTCTCTGAAGACGACGCTGTAGTCCAGGCTGCGAAACTGGGGTATCCGGTTGTCGTTAAGTCTGTTTCGCAAAAGATCATCCACAAAACTGATGAGGGAGCTGTCTTCCTCGATGTTCAAAATGACCACGATCTGCACCGGGCGTGCACTACGTTGAAAAAGTTGATGGGCGGTTTTTCCCGGGATGAAGGAGACGGGATACTCGTTCAGCGGATGGTGGCCAAAGGACTGGAGATACTGATCGGAGCAAAACGGGACCCTGGGTTCGGTGCGGTAACCATGATTGGCATCGGGGGTATTTTCGTGGAACTGTATTCCGATGTCGCCATGGGGATCGGCGTGCTCAATCGGGATGATGTTCTGGGGATGCTTGCCAATACCCAGGTTGGAACTGTCCTTGAGGGATATCGCGGCAAAAGGTATGACCGTGAAGCGGTCATTGATGTGGCAATAAAGATTTCCCGCCTGATGCATGAAAACCCGACTATAAGTGAGTTGGATCTCAATCCGGTGATTGTACATGAGACCGGTTGTTCAATCGTTGATGCACGGATAATCAGTGATGATTCCAGCATTGACCCGGTGGCCGAGGATGTCAAACCCTGGGTAATGAATAGCATCAATGCGATATTCAGGGCCGAATCAGTCGCCGTGATCGGAGCCTCGCGACCCGGTACACAGGGCGGTGTGATTTTAAAAAATTGTATCGGCATCAAAAGGTTGTATCCGGTCCACCCCAAGCTGGAGAAGATTCACGGCATTTCGTGTTACAAGTCGCTTGCTGAGTTGCCGGAAGTGCCTGAGGTCGGAGTCTTTGCCGTAAATTCTGAAAGGACGGTTTCCATTTTCAGGGATTTTTGCAGGCTTGGCGGCAAGGGAGCCATAATCTTCAGTGATGGTTTCGCCGAGATGGGCAGGAATGAGCTTGAAGAACAGCTGCTTCAAATTAGCGAAGAGTATAAGGTCGCTTATATCGGCCCCAATTGCATGGGGGTTATCGATAGCTTTTCC
Organism: Desulfopila sp. IMCC35008; assembly: GCF_010646885.2. Classification (GTDB taxonomy): domain Bacteria; phylum Desulfobacterota; class Desulfobulbia; order Desulfobulbales; family Desulfocapsaceae; genus Desulfopila. The sequence goes on from NZ_CP050700.1 coordinate 1,270,533, forward strand.
GGCCTCAACACAAATTACATCCCGGAACAGCGTTCGGTGACTGTGGAACAACCCAGTGGCATAGGCGTTATCTCCCAAAGTGGTGGGATCGGACTTGAGTTATTGGAGATGTTTCGTGCCGATCACCAGAATCTTGGCAGGTGGGTTTCAATTGGTAATGCGAGCTGTGCGGGTGTCCCGGAAATGCTGGCCCAGATGGGGGATGACCCCAGGATCTCAATTATTGCGATCTATCTTGAAGGTGTCGCCGACGGCCTCAAGCTGATGAAGGTCGGGCGTGAGGTGACCGCTAAAAAGCCTGTAATTATTATTAAGGGGGGAACCGGTGGAGGTGCTGAGGCTGCCCTCTCCCATACCGCCTCTCTCGCCGGAAGCCATGAAGCGTTTCGGGCATGTTGTGAGCAGGCGGGGTTTTATCTTGTTGAAGACCTCACCGAAGATCCAAAAATTCTCGTCAATATACTTTCGATCCTCACAAGCCAGCCGCAGACAGGGAATGATAGGGTGGCCGTGGTCAGTGTCGGTGGTGGCGCTGGTATCCTGCTTGCTGACCAGGTGACCGGGGAGGGCATGCGCCTTGCAGAATTCAGCCAGGAAACCAGACGAAAGTTACAGGCTTTGATCGGTGAAGATCTTCACCGAAAAAACCAGCCGCAAGACGAATCGGTACTCGACAATATTGGTAATAATCCTCTTGATTTGTTTGGTAACTGTAATGATGAAAGATTGCTGGCTGCCCTGAGGATTATTGATGAGGATACTGAAACGGATGTCATCGTTGCCGGGGTCTATCTGCAGGTACCGCTTCTTTCGGAGTACCTTCCGGAAAGGCTTGTTGAACTAAATGATGAGCTGACCAAACCGTTGATCGTTTCCCCCCGAGGGTTTTCGCAATATGTTGATCGCTGCCGAACCTACATGGCGGCCAAGAAACTCCGTACGTATACGGTCCCAATGATGAAACCGCTGGGGATTGCTCTTCGCATTTGGAAACGGTACGGCAGGTCCTTTATGGAGTAGTTTTGAGCGGATTACATTTATTCTCAGGAGCTTTAAGAATCCTTGTCAATCCCAGGTATGGGGTTTTGGTTTCTGCCTCTGGCAAACGAAAAAAATCCGCTTCTCCTGCAGATCTTGGTGTGCCGTTTATTCGTGAGCGTTAGTTTATGAATTCCTGCTAAAGAGTGCCTGTTTGATTTGGTTACAAAAACCTTACTGAGAATCAGGTGATTGTAGCAGTGGGTTTGATAAGGTGCGAGAAAGAAAAGAAAAAAGGGGCAATGGAGTTTTAACACCATTGCCCCTTCGGTCAACTATTTGATCAGATCCCAGTTGGTTAGCTACGCTTACTTCGGATGAAGTCCTTGGTCAGCGAGGGATGGTCCTTGATGATCTGGTCAAGTTCTGCTGAGAGGTTTTCTGTAAGGAACTCATCGATCTGGGCGTAGGTCATATCTTTGCTGACCGCTTCCTCAACAGTAATGACAAAAAGGTCCTTGTCGTCTTCACTCTCTATGTAAGAAAAAATTCCACCTTCTAAATCAGCCTTGGAGGAAGCGGTCTCAGCTTCCTGCTTCTCCAAGGCTTGCAACTTTCCCACAAGTTCCTCAATAGAGGCTGTGGTGGCTTTGTACATTTCCTCTAATTTGGTCACTTGATCCTGCAGTCCGGTATCGGGCTCTTTTTCTACTTTCTCGGAGAGTTCTGCAAGGGTGGCAGTAATTTTTTCTTCAGAAGCTTTTAATTCTTCAACCATGGAGTTGAGACCCTGAATGTCCTGCTTGAATTTATCGTTGTCCGCGGACAGTGCAGTCACATCGCTCTGTAATTTCTGGTTCGTCTGCTGCAGGGATGAAAGCTCACTCTTCATTTTGTCATACTCCTCCTGGGAAATGGCTGGCTCACATACAGTCGTTTCGCTTTGTGCACAACAGGCGCTGTCAGTTTGACAGAAAAGTCCTGAAAGTTTCACCTTGAATTCTGCCCACATACTGTTCGCTTTTTCAGAATCCTGCAAAGCAACAGCGGCAAAGAAGATTCCTACCAGTACAGATATGCATATACCTAACCCGAGACCTAGAGCAATCAGGAACAGTAGGAATTTAAAAAATCCGCCAATCACAAAGCCAATAATACTGCCTACGGTCATGGAATCTCCTGAAGGTACAAGGGAGAAGACCAGGACAACTGCCAGAAGAATAGCACCCGATTGGATTAATGGGGCACGAAACTCACTTTTTTTCATTTTTTTCTCCTAAAATCGGACTCGCACAAAAATGGTGGGTAAATTACAGTTTCGCAAAAAATAACGACTCATAAACAAAAATCAATATCCAAAAAGTGGGAACAAATAAAGAAACCTACCCATACAGTCAAACGTGAAATGGCTCTGCTGTCAAGCTGATTGTTTGGAGTTGTTTCATTCTTTAATAATTAGTTCCCGAATGGCCTTAATACGTACCAGGACAGGAGGGTGTGTATACTCCAGGAAAACAGCCGCCGGATGTGGTGTAAGATTGGAGAGATTGGCCTGGCATAATTTTTTTAAGCCACTGATAAGGTAATCTTTTTCACCGGTTGTTCGAACAGCATAGGCGTCGGCCTGGTATTCGTGTTTTCGGGAAAGGGCGTTGAAGAGCACAGACACCAGCAAGTTGACAGGGGAATAGAGAAAGCCAAAAAAGAATAAGCCTGCATAAACAGAAACATACTCCATTGAAAAAGCTTCGAAGAGTTGTTCGTTACCGAGTACCAGAGATAGAAGGAAAAAAATAAATCCCGTCTGCAAAATAGATCCTGCCATCATCTTGAGGACATGTTTTAATTTGAAATGTCCCATTTCGTGGGCAAGGACCGCAACTATCTCATCTGTCTCAAGTTTGTCTACCAGGGTGTCAAAAAAGACAATCTTTCTGAATTTTCCGAAACCGGTGAAAAAGGCGTTCAGTTTGGTGGAACGTTTTGAGCCGTCCATGGTGAAAATTCCCTGGAGCTTAAACCTCTCCTGCTCTGCGTAATTCATGATGCGTGTCTTGAGTTCACCTTCACCAAGTGGAGAAAACTTGTTGAACAGCGGCATAATGAGTACGGGAGCAAGAAACTGGATGATAATGGAAAAAACAACTACACCAGCCCAGCAATAGATCCAGGCCATTGAGCCGGTGGCATTAAAGAACCAGAGTATCAAAGCCAGCAGGGGGCCTCCAAGTGCTATGGCAAGAAGCGTACCCTTGATGGTGTCGAGGATGAAGGTTTTAACGGTGGTACGGTTAAAACCGAATCGTTCTTCAATAACAAAGGTCGAATAGATAGAGAAGGGCAGGCTGACGATATAACTGAGCAACATCAGACATCCAGCATAAACAAGTCCGGTGAGAATCTCATTGAATTCAAAACTCCGGGCAAAGATATCAACCGCATTAAAACCTCCCAAAAGGAGAAATGCGAGGGTGAGTAGAGTACTTACTGTCGAACTAACGAGGGAAAACTTTGTGGTGACTCTTGTATATTCCTGGGATTTTGCATACTCATCCTGATTGTATACGCTGCTGAACTCCTCAGGGAGAGCCGGGTCAAGCGCCTTCAGGTTGAGCAGGGAGATGCAGCTGTCAAGTAGAAAGCCGATAATGATAATGAGAAGGATAGCAATAAGCCAACTGTTCATAGTAATTGTCTGGTCTGGAGATGAGAATTATGAGTCTGTTTTAGGAGATGTTTATACCACAGATTTTCTACCTGTGGAAAAAGAAAGATCCGGCGGATTGATTCCGCCGGATCTGTTTATGAAGAAGTATGATCGAGAACTGACGCTTACATAATCGTTTTCATGGTGCTTTGAGCTATCTCAAGGAACTGTGAAGGTACAACACCCATTATGATGATCACCAGGATGAGGAGCACCGATGCGATATTGGTCAGGAAGTTGCCATTCACCGCTTCACGTCCTTCAGGGTCGGTACAGAATGTAAGCCGTACCACTGAGAGATAATAATAGATAGCAATAGCGGTATTAATAGCAGCCAGAATGACTAACAGGAGATAATCTTCCTTTAAGGCACCGACCAGGAGCATAAATTTTCCGGTAAATCCAACAAAAGGCGGAATACCGGCCAGAGAAAATAAACCGACCGTGAGGGTGATGGCCAAAAGTGGTGATCTTTTGTGAAGACCGGTGAGATCTTCGATAGCAAGATTTTCACCTTGTGGTGCCACAGAACATATAACCAGAAAACAGGCGAGGTTCATGAAAGCATAACCTGTTATATAGTATAGAGAAGTTGCATATCCTGTTGCATGGAAGGTTATCAGACCGAGTAGCACAAAACCGGCATGAGCAATACCGGAGAAACCCAGCATGCGCTTGAAGTCTTTTTGTACTAGCGCTGAGAGGTTGCCGTAAAACATTGAAAGTACGGCACAGACCATAAGCACATTTACGATAGCGTCGCCACTGCCGCTTGCCAGTATGACGAAACGTATTAACATGGCCACGGCTGCAATCTTGGGTACAGCAGCTATAAAGGCTGTTGTCTCGTTAGAAGCACCCTCATAAACGTCCGGTACCCAGAAGTGCATGGGAAACAGGGCCAGTTTATAGAAGAAGCCGGCTAATACCATGGTGGAGGCAACGACAACAGCGGGCTCAGTGTAAATATCCGATAGTTTAACAACAATATCTGCAAGCCTGGTAGTACCGGTAAGTCCAAACAGGTAGCTCATACCAAAAAGCATGAAACCGGTGGCTGCCACACCAAAAAGCAGATACTTGATGCCAGCTTCCATCTGCCCTTTTGAGCCGAAACGTTCGTCTCTCATAGGAACCATGACATAAACAGCAAAAGAGGACAGCTCAAGCGCCACAAAGATTGCCAGGAGTTCAACGCTGGAGACGAGCATGACCAGACCGAGTACGGACATGCTCAGGAAAATATAATATTCGGCCCGTACCTTGGCCTTTATGCCGGGAAGTTTATCAGTGAAAATGACGACAAACAGGGTTGCCAGGATGATGAGGGCCTTGAACGTCTGTGAGAAGAGGTCCACGTTGTATGCGCTGAAAAAGAGCTCACCACTATTATTAAGAGTGGCGAGTGTTGCGGCCAGTGCAACAGTGAAACAAACGATCGCGGTATTGCGGATAGTTTCAGCCGGGTAAGATCCAAGGCTGAGACCAAAGAATATCAGACCGGCGCCCAGTAGCATTAACTCAGGTAAAAATAGCATCTGTGTACCTTTAGTATCTCGTTATCGAACGATGGTTTCAGCGATTGCCAGGGCCTGACTGGAGTATGCCTGAAAATCGTTTATCAGGCCGACAACGCTGGTATGCATTAAGTTAATAAACGGTTTCGGTCCAAGCCCGATCCATAGTACAAAAAAGAGGAACGGGGCAAGGGTCACAATTTCCCTGGCATTGAGATCTTTGAGCCAGGATTGGTCAGGATTATCTGTGCCGCCCCAGACAACTTTCTGCAGCATCCTCAGCATGTAGGCTGCGGCAAGGACCGCACCGGGGATCGCTGCAAGGGCTATAAGTACGCTGTGCCTGAAAGTACCGGCGAGAATCATGAATTCACCGATGAAACTGTTGGTGCCTGGGAAGCCGAAAGAGGACAGGGAAAAGAAACCGAGGAAGGTGACATAAACAGGCATATACTGGCCGACACCTGTGGCGTCACGTAATTCCCGGCTGTGGGTTCTTTCATAAATCATACCGACACAGATGAAGAGGGCGCCGGTGGTTATACCGTGATTGACCATTTGCAGGATGGCACCCTCAATACCCTCTACATTAAGAACGAAGATACCAAGGGTTACAAACCCCATGTGACCGACAGATGAGTATGCTATCAGTTTCTTCATGTCGGTCTGGGCAAGGGCTGTAAAACCCCCGTAGATAATGCCCGCGATAGAGAGCCAGAGCACAAACGGCATCATCGTCATGGTAGCCTCTGGCGTAATGGGCAGAGCAAAACGGAGGAAGCCGTAGGTTCCCATTTTAAGTAGGATGGAGGCAAGCACCACGGAACCGGCGGTCGGTGCTTCAACGTGAGCTGCCGGTAACCATGTATGGAATGGAAACATGGGAACCTTGATAGCAAATGCCAGAAAGAAGGCAATAAAGAGCAGGATCTGGGCTGTTGAGCTGTATCCCTTCCACATCATGTCCGGGATAAAAAAGCTGTAGTCGTTGGTAATGTAAAGCCAGATTATACCAACCAGCAGGAGCACTGACCCTGCAAGGGTATAGAGAAAGAACTTGATAGAAGCATAAATTTTACGCGGACCGCCCCAGATACCAATGAGTAAGTACATAGGTATCAGCATCGCTTCCCACAGGATGTAAAACAGTACGAAGTCGAGTGCCACAAAGACACCTATCATCGCAGCTTCCATGATCAGCAGGCAAATCATAAATGATTGTACCCTGGTTTTGATGTAAGCCCATGACGCCAGCACACAAAACGGCATAATGAAGGTGGTCATGATGAGCAGCAGGATGGAGATACCATCAACACCTATGACATATTGAATATTGAGTGACTCAATCCAACTATGTTTTTCGACAAACTGGAAGTTGGTGGTCGTCCGGTCAAAACCTATGAGGACAGGCAGGGAGATTCCGGCGATCACCGTGGTGATGGCAAGGCTCCACCAGCGGGCGAAATCCTCATTGTTCACCAGCAGCAGGAGAAGTGCACCTGCTATCGGCAGGAAAATAAGGATGCTGAGATAGGGAGCACCCGTATTGAGTATAAGCTGATCCATTACCAGTAGTCCTTAATCGGTTGAATTAGAGCCAGGCAAACGCAAACAGAGCGATAGCTGCAAACGTTATCGTAATACAGAGGGTGTGCTGGATCTGCCCCCGCTGCAGGGTGCGGCTTACAAAACCGCCAAAGCTTCGTACCAGACGGGCGATTCCGTCGACAACCCCGTCAATGCCATGCCAGTCAAACCAGCCCCAGAACTTGGCAGTGGTCATTAGTGAGACAAGACCGACGACACGGTATACTTCGCCCCAGGCGTTATCAATCGCCTGGATAGGTTTACTTGCGAGCCAGAGAAAACCCTTGCCGCCCTTGCGGTAAAACCAGTCGAGATCGAGGCTGATTGTGGGACGGGCAATGAGTTTATCCTTAAAGAAGTAGAAGCCTACTACTGTAAGGGCAAGTATCTGCAACGTCTCACTTAAGTGGTAACTGGAGTACGGATGGTACTGCACATCGTGAAACGGCAGCATGTCGTAGAGAAACGGTAGGTAGCAACCGACCAGCAAACAGAAAAAGGAGGAGGTCGCCATGGCCGCGAGCATATTTCCGGGAGGATCGCAGGCTTTCTCCCACGTCTCTTCCGAACAACGACTTTCTCCGAAAAAGAGCAGGTAGGGAAGTCGCAGACCGGCCACAAGAAATGTTCCGGCAGAGACCATGGTCAACAAAAATCCGGCCAGGAGCATGTGCTCTTCAAAACTGGCGGAGATGATCATCGATTTCGAAACGAACCCGGAAAGGAACGGGAAAGCAGAAACAGAAAGCGATCCTATCAACAGGAACAGGAATGTGAGGGGCATCTTTTTATAGAGCCCACCAAGTTCCGTAAATTTTGATTTGCCGGTCGAATAAACGACCGAACCTACCGCCATGAAAAGGAGTCCCTTATATAATATATGGGCGAAGGCATGCGCGGCGGTACCGTTTATGGCAAGTGCTGTACCGATGCCGACACCGGTTACCATGTAGCCTACCTGGCTGACGATCTCCCAACCGAGAAGTCTTCTGATATCGTTTTCGAACAGGGCGTAGATGATACCAAGAATGGCCATGATAACACCGAGCACGATCAGTATGTCGAATCCTGCACAGGCTCTGGCTAAGGTGTAAATCGCAGTTTTGGTAGTAAACGCGCACATGAAGACGGCGCCGGTGATAGTCGCCTTGCTATATGCATCAGGTAGCCAGGAGTGCAGGGGAGGTACAGCAGCGTTCAGCATCAGTCCGATCATGATCAGCCAGCTATACGTCTGCATGTTGCCTTCATCCATGTGGACGAAAGAGAGATCTCCGGTTGCCTGGTACCTGAGTACAAATCCGAGCAGCAGGACAAGGCCACCGAAGGTATGTACCAGCAGGTATCTGTAGCCGGCGGCAAGAGCCCCGTCCTCTTTATTGAACCAGACCAGGAAGGTAGAGGCAAAGGCCATCATTTCCCAGAACAGGAACAGCACCAGATAGTCACCGCACAGGATAACCCCAAGGGAACCCGCCACATAAAACCAGGCGGCGATATGATGCCAGTCATTCTTGACATGAATACCGTAGAGTGTCCCGATCACGCACATTAGTGCCATGATAAACAGGAACACAAAGGAGAGATCATCGACACGACCAAAAGTCAGTGTCCAGTTCCCCATGAAGGTGAACACACCATACGTTCCTTTCATTGTACCGAGCCATAGCACATCGCAAAATGTGGTCAGAGGTACCATAAAAAGATAGATTTTCCTGAACGGATCCTTGATGAATGGCAGGAGTATCGCACCCACTATCAGGATCAGGGCAGGATGGATAAAACTAGTTGTCATAGTAGTCCTCCCTGGTCATGATGCCGCTCTTCCCGATCCAGCTTGCGACATAGATAAGCACCACACAGGCAATGAGGCCGAAGAAGGACCAGAAACCGGGGATCTTCTCCATCCAGGTGTGTGCATGGTGTGTGTCAACAAATACAGCGCTCCACAAGATGATCAGTATGATCATGCCGACGAAGACCTGCTTCACCGTTTGTGGACGTTCTTTCAGGTAATCGATGAAATTCACAATCATCCTGTCACCGCCTTTACGAATTGCAACATGTATTGAGGGAATATGCCGATTAAAACGGATATGAAACATGCGATCAGGATCGGGATAAGCATGGATAAGGGTGCTTCCTTTACTTTTGTATATTCCGTGCCTGATGGCGGTTTACCAAAAAAAGCCTTGTATGTGACCGGTGCGAAGTACGCAGCGTTCAGGATAGTACTTGCCAGCAATATAAAGAGGATGCCGAGCTGATGTGCCTCGACGGAACCGACGAGCAAATTCCATTTGGTGATGAAACCGGCAACCGGCGGTGCTCCGATCATAGAGAGTGAAGCTATACCAAATGCACCGAAAGTAAACGGCATGGCCTTACCGAGCCCCTCCATCTCTGAGATGTACTTCTTGTGAGTAACCACGTAGATAGCACCGGCACAGAAGAAGAGGGTGATCTTGGAGAATGCGTGGTTGACAATATGTATCAATCCGCCTTGAATGCCGGGGACAGAGAGCAGGGCTACACCAAGGATAATGTAGGAAAGCTGGCTGACCGTGGAGTAGGCGAGTCGTGATTTGAGGTTATCTTTTGAAAGCGCGATCACCGAGGCCATAATAATGGTGAACCCGACAAAATAGGCCGTCGGTATACCAAGATTAAAGGCCTCCATCAGGTCAACACCGAATACGTAAAGCATTGTCCTGGTTGTGCAGAACACGCCGACCTTCACAACGGCAACAGCGTGGAGCAAAGCAGAAACCGGTGTTGGTGCAACCATGGCACCCGGCAGCCAGTGATGGAAGGGCATAATGCCGTTCTTGGCAAACCCGAACAGGCAGAAAACATAGAGCATGGTCACAAGAGCCCGGTTGGCATCACCACTGAAAACACCTTCGTGGATGTTATGTGGGAAGTCCAAAGTGCCTGTCAGCACATAGATAAGTATCATGGCTGGAAGCAGGAACATCTTGGCGGTCGTTGTCAGGTAAACAATATATTTTCTTGCACCGTCATATCCTTCCTTGTCCTGGTGATGGGCAACAAGCGGGTAGGTGCAGACCGAGACAACTTCGTAGAACAGGTACAGGGTGAAGAGATTGTCTGAGAAGGCAACACCGATGGCACCAAAAATCGCCAGGGCGAAACAGGCATTGAATCGGGTCTGGGCATGTTCCTTCAAACCTCTCATATAGCCCATGGAGTAAAAAACTGCGATGGTCCACAGCGAAGATGCTACCAAGGCAAATATCATGGACATCGCGTCGGCACGCAGAGTGACGGAGACGCCGGGCAACAGGGAAAACATTTGGAAGACGAGGGTCTGTCCGTTCAAAACGGGTTTGATCATGAAGCAGACAGTACCAAGAAGCAATATGGAGGAAACCGATGAGATGCCCTCACGAATATTTTCTTCTTTGCCCCGGAACATGACCCCCAAGGTTCCAATCAGGGGTATGAGCAGGGCAACAAGCAGGAGCGGGGAATGAACGGTGTTATATTCCATGCCGGATAATCCTTTTAGCCTTTGAGATTTACAACATCTTCGGCATCAATTGATCTGTAGTGCCGATAGATTGCAATAACTATACTGAGGCCGATGGCAGCTTCTGCTGCCGCTATTGCCATGATAAACAGGGCAAATATCTGCCCGGTAGCCGGGTCGGGTGCCGCGAAGCGGTTAAAGGTCATGAAGTTGAGCGAGGCACCGACCAGAATCATCTCTGCCGCAATAAGCATCCCAATCAACGTACGCCGGGTAATCAGTCCATATACGCCCATGCCGAACAGAACAGCGGCAACGAGCAGGTATGCGGTCATGGAGTTATGCAGATTCCAGATAGCCATCAACTTTTCCTCCCTTCACGTGCAATAACAATAGCTCCGATAATGGCAATGAGCAGGACAATGGAAATAAGCTCAAAGACCATGGAGTAGTTGGTGAGCAACTGGGTACCGATGACCTCAACCGAACCGTCGTTGATTTTTGGCTCGTTGATCCAGGGGCTTTTCAGGGCGACTAAAGACAAGCCTGTAGTCAGCAATGCCGCTGTGATAAAGCCAATGGGACCGGCGATGGCCTTAATTCGGCTGGGTGTTGACTGTTCTTCAGGGGCAGCGAGCATGATGGCAAACGAGATGGTGACAGCTACGGCTCCAACGTAGATCAGCACCTGCATCATAGCTACAAAAGGAGAGTTGAGATAATAATAGAGGGCGCCGACCCCAATAAAGCAGGTTATGAGACCGGCCACCGCCCGGACAAGCCGTTCGGCATTACAGGCGATCATGCCACCGGTGATGGTGATGCCGATGGTGATAATGAAAATCAGCCCTACAAGGCCGTCACCACTGAACAGGGATGGATTCATCTGTTACGGTCCTCCAGTCGTTTCAGGAGATCAAAATAGAAGTCTTCCTTGCGGGTACTTGCCAGGTTGTACTCCTTGGAAAAGTCGAGCGCGTCAAATTTGCATGCCTCAACACAGGAGCCGCAAAGAGAGCATTTGGTGAAATCAAGTTTATAGACTGTCAGTGCCTTCTTTTTAGACCCTTCGACCTTTTCGCCTTTCAGGGAGATACAATCGGATGGGCAGGCGCGTTGACAGGCCATGCAGACAATACATTTCGGTTTTCCATCATCGTCTTCTATAAGTTCCACATGCCCGCGATACCGCTTGGGCATTGGGATCGTCTCATAGGGGTAGGAGACCGTTACGACCGGTTTGAAAAACTCCTTGAAGGTAATGGCCATACCCTGCAGGAGGCTCCAGAGTCCTTGGAATATTTCGCTGAAATAGGTACCCATGTTTAAAAGACCTTGAGTAATCCTGCAGTGAAGAGCAGGTTAAAAAGTGAAAGCGGAATAAGAATCTTCCAGGAGAGATTCAACAGGCCGTAAATGGTTGTTCTGGGGAAGGTCCAGCGGATCCAGATAAATGTGGCGATAAGGATGTAGATTTTCAGTAGGAACCAGAAGACGCCGGGTATAAAGTTTAAAAATGGAAACGGTGCGTACCAGCCACCAAGGAAAAGAATGGTCGTAAGGCAGGCGCCGATAACAATGTTGGCGTACTCAGCCATGAAGAAGAGGCCAAAACCCATAGAACCATATTCAATGTGAAAGCCGGCGACGAGTTCACTTTCAGCCTCGCCGAGATCAAACGGTGCCCGGTTGGTTTCTGCCAGTGTACAGGTGAAAAAGATCAGGAAGGAAAAAGGCATCAGAATATTGTGGCCTTCTCCAAACAGCGGGAAAACATTCCAGTTGAGGAAAGAGCCGCTCTGACTCCGGACAATTTCCATCAGGTCCAGTGAGCCGGTTATGAATACAACGGTCATGGCGGTGATAAGCATCGGGATCTCGTAGGCGACACATTGCGATACGGATCGGACTGCGGACATCATCGCATACTTGTTACGAGAACTCCAACCTGCAAAAAGCAGTGCCATGGACCCGCTGGAGGCAAAAGCGAATATCATGATAAGTCCGATATTCATGTTACGTGCCACGATGACCTCACTGAACGGGATCGTCACAAAGCTCATAATTGCCGGGAACATGGCCAGAACCGGCGCTGTCATAAAAAGGAGTTTGTCAGCGCCGCCAGGAATGAGCAGCTGTTTGGCCATCAGTTTAACACCGTCGAGTGGCGGCTGGAATAAACCAAACGGACCGTTAATGTTGGGACCTGGTCTACGCTGGATACGCGCGGCACCCCTTCGCTCACACCACACAAGGTAAGCGGCATTAAGAGCCGCAAAAGCTATAGCGATGATGACGGCGGCTATCACATTGATCAATGTTGTGCTCATAATGATTTCCTTATCTATCAATCTCCGGAATGACGAGGTCGAGGCTTCCCATGAATGCCAGAGCGTCCATGATCATATACCCCCTGCACGACTCATCAAAAAGATGCATGTTCGAATAGGTGGGTGAGCGTAATTTCAATCTATAGGGTACTTTGGTACCATCGCTTACCAGGCGGACTCCGAAGGAGCCGCGAGCTGTCTCCACCGCTTGATAATAATCACCTGCTGGCGGCTTGATGATTTTTGGAGCTTTTTTCGGCATGATAGGGCCACCGGGAAGTTTATCGAGTCCTTGCTCGATTATTCGGAGTGACTGTTCCATCTCTGCCATACGCACCTTATAGCGCGCCATGGAATCACATTCATGGTACACGGGTATGTCGAAGTCAAATTCGGGATATACAGAGTACGGCTCGTTTTTTCGAACGTCAAAATTGATACCTGAGCCACGGGCAACGGCACTTGAAGCACCATATTTTCTGCAGGTTTCCTTGGAGAGCGGGATGTTTCCTTCAAGACGCTTTCGGAAGATGATGTTCCCAGTCACCAAAGTGTCGTATTTTTTCAGGGACTTCCGCATGCGGGGAATAAATCTCTTGGCGGCATCGATAAACTCATCGTCCACATCGTTATAGAGCCCCCCGAAACGGAAGTAACAATAAGTCAGCCTGGAGCCTGTTACCGACTCGAGCATATCGAGAATATATTCCCTATCCTGCAGGGCATACATTAACGGACTAAAACCGCCGAGATCCATGACGAACGCACCGAACCAGAAGAGGTGGGAGGCGATACGGTTCAACTCTACCATGATGGCGCGCAGGTATTCCGCCCTTTCAGGAACCTCGATTCCTGCAGCCTTTTCTACACAGAGAACATGACCGTGTGAGTAACCGAGGGCGCCAAGGTAATCCATCCTGCTCAGGTTCATCAGAAATTGCGGATAGGTTTTAACTTCACCCATCTTTTCGTGCATTCGATGGATGTACCCTATGACGGTTTCCGCATCGACTATGTATTCACCGTCCATCTTCATCTTGACCCGAAGGACACCGTGGGTTGCAGGATGCTGTGGTCCGACGTTAAGTACAAAAGTCTCGTCCGGCCCGAGTTGTATCGGTGTGCTCATGCTTTGAAATCCTTTCGAAGTGGGTGAAAATCCGCATCTTCCGGGAGTAACAGGGGGATAAGGTGCGGGTGCCCGGAGAATTTAATTCCGAAAAAATCGTGTGTTTCTCTTTCGTGCCAGTTGGCTCCGGCATAAACAGGTGTAATTGTCGGAACTACCGGCTCTTGCCTCGATACGCGGGTGCGTATAACGACGCGGCAGAGATCGAAATCATAGCGGCTGAAATCATAGATGATTTCATACTGGTCATCTTCTATCCAGTCGACACCGGTGATGGTTTCGATAAAAAATTCCGCCTTATCCAGAATGGTGACGGCTTCGATGAGTTGGTCCGGATCAACCTGTGCGTCGAGATGGTACCCGTGGACACTGTAGTCGCGTTCAAGAACACCGTTTTCACGTGGCCCCTCTTCAACCTCTGTTTCTACAGGCTCAGCCGGGGTCTCTACAGGCTGATCTCCTTCGGCGGGCTGTTCATCAGTCTCAGGTGAAGCTTCAACCTGTTCTTCTGCAACAGGAGGTTCTGGGACGGCATCTGGCTCTGGAAAAAGGGCCTGGAGGGCCGCTTTCGTCTGTTCTGCAATCATGTCGTGTTACTCCGAAGTGCTGATAATCAACAGCAAAGGTACAACTGCCTTATGCCCTATACCTGCTCGGGTTGTTCGGGATTTTTCCAGCGTTTCCAGTCTGACAGCTTGTGTTCAAGTTCAATGATACCCTGAAGCAGGGCCTCCGGACGTGGAGGACAGCCCGGAACATAAATGTCAACTGGCAGGAACTCATCCGCTCCAAGAACAATCGAATATTGTCCCTCAAAGGCAAACGGCCCGCCGGAGATAGCACAGTTACCGAGGGCCATAACCCATTTGGGCTCAGGCATCTGGTCGTACAGCGTTTTTATACCGGGTTGCATCTTCTTGGTAATCGTTCCGGCAACAATCATGACATCGCTCTGGCGAGGCGAGGGTCGGAAGACCTCTGCACCGAAGCGCGACATGTCAAAACGGGCACAACCAGTGGCCATCATTTCAATAGCACAACAAGCAATACCGAAGGTAAGCGGCCAGAGCGAGTTAGCCCTGCAGATATTGATCAGTTTGTCAGCTACGGCAAACTGAACTATTGAATCCGGAACCGGCTCTGTTACTGAAGGTATGTTTTCCGTTCCCACTTAAAGACTCCCTTTATCCATGCGTAAACTACGGCAAGTGTTAAGATTCCGACAAATATGACGACTTCAACAAAGTCCCGGATGGATGATTCGAAGATACCGGAATCATAGGCAACGGCTACCGGGAACAGAAACAGGACATCGACATCGAACGCGAGAAATATCAGAGCGTACAGATAGAACACGACACCGTACCTGATCCAGCTATCGCCGATCGGGTCCATACCGCACTCGATGTATTGTTTTGCCCTGTTTTCAATTTGGCGGGTCTTCTGGGGCATGAGAAGGTAGACAATAGCGATGGGGCCAAGCGCGAATGCCAGGCCGCCGAGGGTAAAAGCGGTTACCCATAGAACATTGTCTTGGTACATGAAGTCAGCAAACTGATAATCCATAATCGAGTCCTTTTGCTTAAAACTTCTATTGTAGCGAACTGCTTTCTAGGTAGAACTGGGTGGGACAGCATTGATTTACATCAAATAATCTGATGACCAACCTTAGAAAATTGCTAGAGAGCTGTCAATAATATTTTTTTTTCAACAGTCTTACTTCAGCTCTGTGAGCCCTGAAAGTCGCTATTTTCCTGGCCTTACAAGTTGAAAAAACTTGAGAAACTTTGAATTCATGATATGATTGGCAGAAGTGGTTGTGAAGTTTTATATATGATCTCCATCAATTTAACTGAATAAAAAAATAGAAGATGTCAATTACATTAAGGCAGTTAGAAATATTCATTGCAGTCGCTGAAACTGCGCAAGTCACCAAAGCGAGCAAGAAGCTGTTTGTTACCCAGTCTGCAGTCAGCATGGCCCTGGCCGAACTGGAAAACCAGCTTGGTGGGTCACTTTTTGACAGACATGGCAGGAGTTTATTGCTCAATGCGAGGGGGCGTTACCTTCTCCCGCTAGCTAAAGATATCACCTGTCAGGTTTCCAACATCGAATCCATCATGTCGGAGCGAAATGACACACTCGTTGGGCATATTGACGTAGTGGCAAGCACAACACTAGGTAACTACATACTTCCATACCTTGTTGGGGCATTTAAGCGGGTTCACCCTAAAGTCCACGTAAACCTACTTGTCTACAATACAAAAATGGCAGAAAAGATGGTTATCGATGGATTGAGCGATATAGGCTACGTGGAGGGCCTATTGGGCAAAAACACCATTGACCTGAAAATCCGCCCTTGGTTTCAAGATGAGTTGGTCGTCTTGTGCGGCCCAACAGATCCACTCGCCCACAACGATTATTTTGATATCGAAAAGGATTTCAAGGACAAAAAGTGGATTATGCGGGAGCAGGGATCCGGTACTAATGCAACTTTCAGGGAAAAGATGCGGGATTACCTCGAGCAGATCAATGTTGTCATGGAAATGGGGCACCCCGAGGCCATTAAAAGAGCTGTTGAATCAGGGGCAGGCATTGCCTGTCTTTCAACACTCAGTGTCTGCAGGGAGACAGAGCATGGGTGGATAAAGGCCTTACCTGTAAAAGGACTCGATATGAAACGGCAACTTCGGGTCATCCAGCGTAAAGATAAGGACATTAGCGACGAACTTGCTGAATTCATCAACTTCTGTGACGTGATGACCACCTGTAATGAGGACCGTGTCTGTCTCTCTTCACCATGGAAACTTCAATCACTGCTGGCGCGTCACTCTGCCCAGAAGAAATAGTATTCAAAACGATTTTCCCAAATAAAAAAGGCATCCTCGACTGAGGATGCCTTTTTTATTTGGGCATAGTAGGGGGCATGGTTGATATTCTTAATAGAGAACTTCTTTTAATGTCAAGCCATGAGCAGGGGCGGTGGGCCCCCCTGCATTTCTGTCACATGCCTCGAGTGTCTGCCGGAATTGATCAATTGTAATTTGTCCGCGTCCGGCGGTAAGCAGGGTGCCAACCATATTGCGTACCATTTGACGGAGAAACCCGTCCCCTATGAAAGTGAAGGAATGATAATCACCTGTCTTCTTTCTTTCAGCGGTAAAGATAGTGCGGACAGCTCCTTTTCGGCTTACACAATTCTTATCCCGTGAACCTGCATTCTCAAATGAAGAAAAGTCATGGGTGCCTTGCAGGAGTTGCAAGCAGTTGTCTATGGCCGGGAAGTTGAGACGATAGGGGATGTGAACACAATAGAGCCTTTTGCAAGGCGGCATGATCGCACCATTGTATATGGTGTATTCATATCTCTTGCCTTGTGCCGAAAATCGTGAATGAAAATCTCTCTCGGTTTCCTGCACGTTGAGTATTCTAATGGAGTAGGGGAGCATTGAGTTGAGCCCCTTGTGAAAAGCCGGGCAGGAAATCGAGGAGAGAGTAGAAAAGTGTGCGACCATGCCTTCTGCATGGACGCCGGCATCGGTTCTGCCGGCACCGTGCAGTGCAACTTCTTTTGTCGTCATAACAGTGAGACACTTTTCGATCTCCTCCTGTATGGAGACATCATGCTTTTGGCGCTGCCAGCCGTTAAAGGGTGTTCCATCAAACGCGATGAGAAGCCGTATCTTTCTTTCTGCGGTCATGCCTGAGATTTATTTTACGGAAAGAGAGGAACGATATCGAGTCCGGTAGACTCCTGATAGCCAAGCATGAGGTTCATATTCTGGACAGCCTGACCCGCCGCACCTTTTACCACATTGTCAATGGCGGCAATAACAATAATCCGGTTGGTGCGCTTGTCGATTGTGAAATTTATATCGCAGAAGTTTGAACCGCGAACATATTGCGTTGCCGGGAAACTTCCTTCGGGGAGGAGTCTGACAAAATGCTCATTATCATAGGCCCGGTTATACAATATGCGGACATCGTCGTGGTCGAAGCCTGGTTGGAGCGGTGCGTAGATGGTGCTCAGTATACCCCGTGCTATCGGGAGGAGGTGCGGGGTGAAGGATATGGTTATATCTTGTGCGGCCAGGGTACTTAGCTCCTGCTCGATCTCGGGGGTATGACGGTGGGTTCCTCCTACTTTATATGCCTTGAAACCGTCGTGAACTTCACAGAACAGGGTTCCCAGTTGTGCTGCCCTTCCTGCCCCGGAGGTGCCGGATTTGGAGTCAGCGATAATAGAGGCAGGGTCAATTACCTTGTTCTTCAACAGTGGCATCAGGCCAAGGATAATGGATGTGGGGTAGCAGCCCGGATTGGCGACCAGATCTGCTGACTTGATTTGTTCACGATACAGTTCCGGTAATCCGTATACTGCCCGGGTGATATAATCGGGCGACGAATGAGGTTGGTACCATTCTTCGTAGGTCTTGACATCGCGTAACCTGAAATCTGCGGACAGATCGATAACCTTTTTGTTGTTTTTAAGCAGTTGGGGGACCAGGTCCATCGCTGTTTTATGCGGTACGGCAGTAAAAACGATATCAGCTCGCTGACAAATTTCGTCGACACTCAGATTTTCACAGACCAGATCAACCCTTGAACGGAGATTTGGGAAAACTTCTGATATTGGTTTGCCTGCAAATTGCCTGGATGTAACGGCGCATAATTCAATGTGGGGGTGGTTTACCAGAATTCGGGAGAGTTCGACTCCCGTATATCCTGAGGCACCGATGATAGCAGCTTTGATCATGGATGAGTCTCCCTGTGCATACTCAGATAAGCAAATAGAAAAAGGGAATAGCAGCATAGGCTGCTATTCCCTTTATAAAGCGATTCCGTGGTAATAACAGCTCTGTAACATAACCTCCCTGGAGCAGAAAGTCGAGAGCTGGAATTCGGAGATTAACGCTTGGAAAACTGGAACTTGGCGCGAGCGCCTTTCTGTCCGTATTTTTTACGCTCTTTGACACGCGGGTCGCGAGTCAGGAGACCGGATCTTTTAAGCGGCAGACGATTCTCACTGTTCACCTCAAGGAGGGCGCGGGAGATACCGTGGGACAACGCATCGACCTGAGCAGATTTACCGCCACCTTTAAGGGTCGCCATGACGTCAAACTGCTCCGCAGTCTCGGTGATCTTAAAAGGTTTTTCAATTTTCTGGGTTTTGAAGGTGCCGCCGAAGTAGGCGTCTGCATCCATCTTATTTACAACAACCTTGCCGCTTCCAGGGGTGAGCCATACACGGGCGATGGCATTTTTCCTCTTGCCGGTGGCGTAAAAACGATCTTGAGCCATGTTATTAAATCTCCAGGGTTATATATCTAGTACTTCGGGTTGCTGTGCCTCATGCGGATGCTTCGTTCCGGTGTACACTTTCAACTTTTTCAGCTGGGCACGGCCAAGCTTGTTCTTCGGCAGCATGCCTTTTACAGCTTTCATGACGAGATCCGTTGGATGCTTCTCAAGGAGTTCCTTGGCGCTGGTTTCCTTGATGCCGCCTATGTAACCGGTGTGACGGAAATACTTTTTGTCGTCCCACTTATTCCCGGTCAGCTGGATTTTGTCCGCATTGGTTACGACGATAAAATCGCCGTTATCGATAAACGTAGAAAAAGTCGGTTTGTGTTTACCACGCAGGCGGGCGGCTATCTCACTTGCCAGTCGCCCAAGTACCTTGTTCTCTGCGTCGACAACGTACCACTTTTTTTCGATCTCGTTGACTGGAGCAAGATAGGTTTTCATTGTGTCCCTCGAAATAACTGTCAATTAATAAAAAAAGGTTCAGCAGTGCCGAACCTTTTATAGTCACTGATGGAGCGGGAAACGAGATTCGAACTCGCGACGTCAACCTTGGCAAGGTTGCACTCTACCACTGAGTTATTCCCGCTCATGTGTTTAGTAAAAGCCAAAACAGCGGCATATATACAAGTTCGGGATGGCTGTGTCAATAAAAAATTCAGATTCATCCAAAATTTGATTATATTTTTTTTGTCTGCATCTGTCACGAAAAATAGAGTACGATTATAATTAATAGGGTATGTTTAAATGTTCTGGTCAGCAGTATAGAATATTTATTTCCTGCGGTTAAGTGGATTCAGCACTTACGTTTAACGCATATTTTTTTTGAGGTGGAGATCACTTTTTTATGACAGATCCAGTTACCAGCATCCGACAGGGGACCGTTAATAGGAAAACAGGGGAAACCGATATCCAACTTGACCTGGTGCTTGATGGTAAGGGCGATTATAAAATTGATTCGGGAGTTCCCTTCCTCGACCACATGTTAACTCTTTTTGCTGTTCACGGTTTTTTCAATATTATAGTGGAAGCCGATGGTGACACGGAGGTGGATGACCACCACACGGTGGAAGATATAGGCATCTGTCTCGGACAGGCTTTCGCCAAGTCACTGGGAGATAAGAAAGGTATCAAAAGGTATGGCAGCTGTTACATGCCCATGGATGAGACTCTGGTGCGCGTGGTTGTTGATTTATCCAACAGGCCCTACATTCATTATGAGCTTGATCCGGGAGACCAGAAAATCGGTAGTTTCGACACCTGCCTGGCAAAGGAGTTTGTCCGTGCCTTTGCCCTGCATGCCGGAGTAACGCTGCATGTGGATATGCTCCATGGAGAGAACGCCCATCATATTATAGAGGCGCTCTTCAAGGCTTTGGGACGGGCAATGAATGAAGCGACCCAGACTATCGGGATTGGTGTGATGTCCTCTAAAGGGTGTTTGTAGACGTAGTTGAAGGTAATGAAAAAAACCGGATTTGGTCATTTGGCCGGGGACTGCAAGTGAGGCTACTCCTGCCTGTACCTGCTTCAAGTGGAACTGACCCTTTCCGGAATAAAATAATAAACGAGTCTTTTTTATACTTAACACATGAGGAGGAGTTCTCCGTGAAACCGATATTGTCAGTCTGCCTGTCGTGCTGCCTGCTTCTTGCGCTTGTATCATGTTCCTCCAAACAGCCAGTTGCGAGCGGCGATAGTCCCCAACAAGTTGCGCCGCTGTCCGCAATAGCCCTGTTACCTGTCAGAATTCTTGCCGAGGAAGGAACTGATAGTGGTGGTGAGCAACTGCAAAAAGGTGCGATGATTGCAAATAGCCTGCTACGTGACGAACTTGGTGGAAAAGCTACGATACAGGTGGTTAGCACTGCTCAACTCAATAAAATTGGCAGTGGTGTGACGGGTGGGCTCGGTGCCACAATTGCAGAATTGGGCAGACAGCTTGGCTGTGATGGGGTTCTCGTTACCACTCTGAGAAGATACAAAGAGCGGCAGGGTGGGGAGTATGCCGTTGATGCTCCCGCTTCTGTCTCTTTTAAGATGACACTCATCTCAACCGATGACCAGCGCGTTCTTTGGGTGGCTGATTTTAACGAAACCCAAGAGTCGCTTATGGAGAATATTTTTTCTTTTGGGAAGGCTCAGAGTAGAGGCTTTAAATGGATTACAGTTGAAGAGTTGATGACCCAGGGAATAAAGGAGCGTTTGGCTGAATTTCCATATATGTAGTTTGGTATTGCCAGTCTTGCTATCAGTTTTTTTACAACGCCCGTGATTGTGCCCCAAAGGCATATCAGCGGGCGTTCTTTTTTCACTTGCACCAAGGTACTGTTTGTTGAAGAACACCGTTACGCTGGAAATACCGGCAACAATGAATCGTCGTATCGGCCAGGCTATGCATGATTATCAGATGCTTGCCGATGGAGATAGGGTACTGATTGGTCTGTCGGGTGGGATTGACAGCCTGGTACTGACCTCTGTACTTGCCGGTTGGCAGAAAAAGGCCCCGATTAGCTATTCACTTAGCGCTATAACTATTGACCACGAGTTCTGGAGAGAGGTGGAAAATGGTGTTGGCCCGCAGGAATCAATCGGCAGCCAGGTTGAGGGGATGCAGGTCGAATATCATGTGGAGAAGAGTTGGGAACTGGCTGAGGAGGAAAGAACCTGTTATCAATGTGCCAGAAATCGACGAAGCCAGCTGTTTGAATATGCCCGGCAACATGATTATAACAAAATTGCTTTTGGTCACCATCGTGACGACCTTGTAGAGACTTTATTCCTCAATATGTTGTATAGCGGAAACATTTCAACCATGGTTCCGAGGCAGGAGTTGTTTGACGGTAATCTTCACATCATACGCCCCCTTGCCTACCTGGAAAAGAGTGAGGTGATGGTGATTGGGAATAAACAGGGGCTCAAGGCGGTTGCAAATCTTTGTCCCCTTGAAGATAAGACAAGGCGGAAGAAGGTGCGAAAAATACTCGAAGGCATTTACAAGCAGGAACCGGAGGCAAAAAAATCCATATTCGCTTCCCTGTCAAACGTGAGGGAAGGATACCTGTTGTGAAAACCTCCGTGGATTGTCTGGTCTGTTTTGTGAGACAGGGATTGCGAGTGGCTCGAATGTATGGATGCAGTGAAACCGTCCAGCGTGAGGTTGTTCAGGAGCTGGGACGACTGCTGCCGCAACTCGATATGGAAGCGACGCCGCCGGCCAACTCCATGCCTGTCTATCAAACCATTAATAGAATCATCGGTTGTAAGGATCCCTATTTCGATGTCAAGAGAATGGAAAACAGGAGGGCTTTAGGGCGTATTGAGACTCTCAGGAAAGAGGTGAGAGAGAGCACTGAGCCATTGCGGGTAGCCTGCGGATACGCCATAGCCGGTAATATTATTGATTACGGTGCATTTTCCCAGGGAATGATCGAGGAAGCCCTGTCAAGTCCGGACGAATTCCAGTATAGCCTCGATCACTATCAGCAGCTTGAAGCGGCGATAAACGAGTTAGTTGAGGGAGATAGTGTTTTTTACCTCGCTGATAACTGTGGTGAAATCATCTATGACTCTCTGCTGGTTGAGCTATTAGCCCAAAAGGGGTTGCAGGTGACTGTCGCGGTTCGTGAAGATGCGATAATTAATGATGCATTACTCGAAGATGCCCAAGTTGCCGGTCTGGACAGGGCTGCCAGTTTAATCAGGAGCGGTGTGGTTTGTCCGGGTAGTCCTCTTGATCAGTGTTCTGAAGAGTTTAAGGAACATTTCTTCTCTGCCGATCTGGTTATATCCAAGGGGCAGGGGAATTTTGAGACGCTCTCTGAGGTAAACAGGGATATATTCTTTCTCTTGACAGTAAAGTGCAACGTGGTAGGTAAACATCTCGCGGAGATTGCCGGTGTGAAAGAAAATGTGGTAGCCGGCAAGGGGGAAATGGTGGTGTACTATTCCGGCGGCTCTTAACAACCGGAGTGCTCGACCCAAAGGAAAGTACCAGGAAACTATTCTATTGTGTTTTTAAGAGGTGGCTATATGAAACAGCGAATAAATCTCCTGATGAAGGAGCAACCTGCAGGGCAAAAAGTACAGGTGGATGGATGGGTACGTACCAGGCGTGATACAGGATCTTTCTCATTTTTGGAATTAAATGATGGTTCGTGTCTGGGGAACCTGCAGTTGATTGCGGATAAGGAACTGGAAAATTACGAGAGTGAGATTAAAAACCTCACGACCGGTTGCAGTATCTCTGTTGAAGGGGAGTTGAGGGAATCTCCGGCTAAAGGGCAGAAAGTAGAGTTACACTGCACAAAAGTTCAGGTTGTCGGCTGGTCAGAGCCAGAAACCTATCCTTTGCAAAAAAAGAGGCATTCTTTTGAGTTCCTGCGGGACATGAGTCATCTCAGGCCACGTACAAATGCTTTAGGCGCTGTCTCCAGAGTCCGCTCACGACTGTCGTTTGGTATCCACCGATTTTTTAATGAGAGAGGGTTTCATCAGGTTCATACTCCGATAATTACCACCAGCGATTGCGAGGGTGCGGGAGAAATGTTTCAGGTGATGACTGTCGAGGAAAGTGCAGGCAACGTCAAACCCGAAGATGCTTTTTTTGGTAAGACGGCAGGTCTCACCGTGTCGGGGCAGTTACAGGCCGAGGTGTATGCACTTGCACTTGGCAATGTCTATACCTTTGGACCTACATTCAGGGCGGAAAATTCACATACCTCCCGTCATCTTGCAGAGTTCTGGATGATTGAGCCGGAAATGGCCTTCTGCGATCTGGAATGCAATATGCAGCTTGCAGAAGATATGTTGAAATTTGTTCTTGCCGATATCCTCGAGAATTGTGGGGAAGATATGGTCTTATTCGATAAATTTATTGAGAAAGGTATTATCGCCAAACTAAAGGGCGTGATTGAAAAAGATTTTGCCCATATCACGTATACCGAGGCTGTTGAGAATTTACTGGCGGCCAAGCAAAAATTTGAATTCCCGGTGGAGTGGGGAATTGACCTGCAATCAGAACACGAGAGATACCTGTCCGAGGAGTTGTACAAGTGCCCCCTGATTGTAACCGACTATCCGGCATCCATTAAACCTTTTTACATGCGGGTGAATGAGGATGGCAAGACGGTTGCGGCAATGGATATCCTGGTTCCTGGAATCGGGGAAATTGTCGGCGGAAGTCAGCGTGAAGAACGTTATGATATTTTAAAAGAGAGAATGGTTGCAGCCGGAATCGAGATCGATGAATACGAGTGGTATCTCGATTTGCGAAAATACGGGACCGTGCCTCATTCCGGTTTTGGGCTGGGTTTTGAGCGATTGGTTCAGTTTGCAACAGGCATGGCAAATATCCGTGAGGTAATACCGTTCCCAAGGACACCTGGGTCAGCCCCCTGCTAACCAGGGTATTCGGGTCAGAGACCAACTATATATTTATGGAAGGATAGAGAATGGAAGCGGGTACTCCAACCGGTAAAGGCCCCGGTGTCAGGAAGATGTTTGATGCCATCGCCGGTCGTTATGACCTGATGAACAGGGTCATGACTATGGGGCAGGACCAGAAATGGCGGCGTTTTGTGGTTGAGAAGGCAGGAAATCCTGATAATGGCTGGGTTTTGGATCTGGCAACCGGAACCGGTGATATTGCCGCCCTTACATATGAGGTGTACCCTAATGCCAACGTCATTGGCGGAGATTTTTCCCATAATATGTTGCGGGAGGCGGGTACTCGTTTTCAGGATAGGCATATTCACTGGCAGGTGTGTGACGCCAACCACCTGCCCTATCCCGACAACAGTTTTGAGTCAGTGACATTCGGGTACCTGCTGCGTAATGTTGACGACAGCCAGGCGGTGCTGAATGAGGTTTACCGCGTGCTAAAGCCGGGAGGCCGCGTTGTCTGCCTTGATACAACTCCCCCCAGGAAAAATCTGTTGTATCCTTTTATTCGGTTTTATTTTCGTTTTGGTATACCATTATTGGGACGCATGATTGCGGATGATGAGGCAGCGTATGCCTACCTGACAGGATCAACGATGGATTTTCACTCTGCCGATCAGCTGGCTGAACTGTTCGAGCAGGCAGGGTTGATTGATGTCGGGTACAGGAAGTTCATGATGGGAACCATTGGTGTACACTGGGGGAAAAAGTGAACAAGGAGAAACAAGATGTACCGGCTGTAAGACGGGAAAGTAGCCGGAGAACCAATTCAGATTTATCCCGCTTGCATACTATTTTTGAACTTTTCATCGAAGTAACAGATGTTTACTGGGATCATACCGCATTTATCTATCGATCCGGATATCGGGCGGGAGATGAGGAGCAGACGGTAACGTATGCCAAGCTGTTTGAGGATGTCCTGCTGCTTGCGCGTGCCTTCAGGCAGCGAGGTGTCAGTCGGGGTGACAAGGTTATGTTGTTATCGGACAACCGCTATGCCTGGATTGTTACTGATCTGGCTGTCATGGCCCTTGGTGCGGTGAATGTGCCGAGAGGGGCAGATACTCCGACCCAGGAACTGGAATATATTATCAGTCATTCAGAGAGTTCCTACCTGGTCGTAGAAACTCCTGAGTTGCTCGATTATCACAACGAGTACATAAAAGGGGCGAAACAGATCAAAGAGATTTTTGTTATGACAGGACCGTCCATGCATACTCTCTTCAGTCGGACGTTTTCCTACACGGATCTTCTTGAAAATCGCAAGTACAGCCTCAAAGATGTCGAGTGGTTTCGCGGGTTGGGTGAGTATATCGGAGCAAGCGACCTGTTGACCCTGATTTATACTTCCGGGACCACCGGCAGGCCTAAGGGGGTGCAGCTCTCCCACGGGAACATCATGCATAACGTACGGGTGATACCGGACATAATCAAGCTGACAGAGCAGGATTCGTGGCTTTCCATACTGCCCAGCTGGCATATTTTTGAACGCACTGCTGAATATGTTGCTTTATCGAAGGGGACAACTCTTGTCTATTCCTCGGTGAAAACCTTTGCCCAGGATCTGGAGAACTATCGTCCCACTGTTGTTGCAACTGTGCCAAGGGTTTGGGAATCACTTTATTCCCGGGTTCAGGGAACAATTCGTAAAAAAGGACCGGCGGCAGCACGTATTTTTAGCTCCCTGGTCTGGATATCAAGTTCTTTTCGGCGGAATAAACGGAAGATGCTGGATCGGCTCCCCCGTTATAGCGATCCATGGTTTGGTGCTGCCTGGTTACAGAAAATGGTTGCTACCTGCAAGGTCGTTCTGCTGTCTCCATTATATCTGCTTGCCTCCAGAAAGCTATCAGCGGTGCAGGAGCGTTTTGGCGGGCGCTTGCGGCTTGCCGTCAGTGGCGGAGGTACCTTGGCCGAGTATCTTGAAGAGTGGATAGATGCTGTAGGGATCCGAATTGTTAATGCTTATGGCATGACGGAATGTTCGCCTGCTATTGCCGGAAGAGGACTTACCTGCCGTGTCTACGGCACTCTGGGGCCACCGGTTCCTAATACGGATGTACGTATCGTATCGGAGCAGGGTGTGGAGCAGCAGACAGGTGTAGAAGGTCTTATCGAGGTGCGGGGACCCCAGGTGACCAAGGGGTACTATCATAATGAGGAAGAGAACGAGAAAGCTTTCACTGAAGACGGTTTTTTCAGGACGGGTGATCTGGGCAAGATGACCACGGGAGGAGAGCTCGTTATTACCGGCCGGGCTAAAGAGATTATTGTTCTTGCAAGTGGTGAGAATATTGACCCTACCAGGATCGAGAATACGATAACTATGTTCCCCTTCGTTCAGGATGCCATTCTGGTGGGTCAGGACAAAAAGGGTCTTGGAGCTCTTGTTGTACCTAATATTGAGGAGTTAAAGGAACATCTTGGAAAGCGGTTCAGCGATCTCAAAAAAGAAAAAGGTGAATTGCTGGCCGATTCCCACGTTCTGGATCACATCAGGAAGGAAATTAACCGGCTTCTTATGCCGAAGCAGGGATTCAAACCGTATGAAAAACTGCAGGGAATCGCCTTTCTCGAAAGAGAGTTCAAACTCGGGGAGGAGTTAACGAATACCCTGAAAAAGAAACGTCATGTCATCGAAAAAAACTACAAAAAGCTTATCAACGATTTGCTGCATTAAACCTGTTTCAATCAAAAACAGGTTTAGCCTTCAACAGGTCCCTCTTCTGGCTTTGGGATAAGTTTTCTGCCCAATATAAAGTAGAGTGCTACCGAAGTCAGGATGAAATAACCGAAGAGTTCTGCATTTTTCGTCTTCAGTACAAAAGCAAGTGTTACGATAATCGCTGAGCTTATCACGAAAAAGAGAGGACGTGGAGTCTGCCGTAGTATGATCCTGCCGAAGTGAGCGAAGCGTATATGGCTTACCATGATGGCTGCTGAAAAAACAGCAACAAAAGAGAGCAGGTTAGGAGAAACGATCAATGCAGATCCTAACACAATGAGAGCTCCGGCCGGGCTTGGTAAGCCGTTGAAAACTCCATCCGGGAGATCCGTTCTCTTCTTATCGACCGTCACAAAACGTATTAACCTCCACGCCACGCCGGCTACAAAAATCGCGCCGAATATCCAGGCCAGGTTTCCACCCGACTGGATGACCACATATGCAGGCGCCAGCCCAAAACTGACAAAATCTGCAACATCATCGAGGTATGGCCCAAACTTGGTTCCTCCATGCTTTTCCGCCATCCTGCCATCAAAAAGATCGAAAAGCTGCCCCACGATAATGATGCAGATCGCCCAGGCAAAACGATGCTGATGGGTGAGTATCAGGCTGGTAACCCCACAGATGAAATTGAGGGTGGAGAGTAAATCTGCATACAGCCTGTTGGGTATGAACTTAAAAACGATAGAAGCGGCGGCCAGGATGATACAGGCGGTCAACACCTCGTTGCTTAAATCTGTTATCCATGGGTTTTCCTGAATCAGGGCGCAGAAGATGACAAGAGCAAAACACATGATCGCCTTTATCTTGCCGAAATTATTCGCGGCGCCTGAGGTCTTCAGCAGCTTGAGGATATGTCTTGCAAAGAACTGTCCGGCAAATTCTATAACGACCAGTATCCATACAAGACGTATGTCCAAAAGACCGGTGTAGGCAAACCCGAGCATCGGCGGAAGATACGTCAGTTTGTCGCACATCGGGTCAAGCCATTCTCCCCACTTGGTCCCGAGATTACAGCTTCGTGCCACAACACCGTCAACCCCATCCATAATCGCAGCAAAGGTGAAAAAAAGGATCGGTATCGACTGATACGGTGAAAAGAAGTACATAAAAAATGCAATAATCGCCACCCCCCCACGCCAATAGCAGATAGCGTTCGGGTGCAGCAGCCAAAGGTGCGAGTGGATGTAATTCCGAAAAGATTCTTTCTTGACCATCTGGGAAAACCAGAAATAGAAACCGGTTCCAATGGCTGCGGCTAGAGATATGACGAGGAATCGTTGCATAATAGGGTACCCTTATACCGGGACAGTGTTAAATAGGGGTCTCATGGTTTGTTGAAGATGGTGTTTGAAATGATCTTGCCTCGTGGCACTTCGTCATCATTTTCCCTATTGTCCGGATCTTCACGATACTCTTCAATAAGGGAGACAGACTGAAACGGCAGCATTAACTGGCGAACCCCTTCGAAGTTTTTGCGGATTTCGTCATCTGCCGGATTGATCAGGTAGCTTTTTTCTTGTGGAAGGACAAGATCCTTGATGGCCACGAAATAGGGATGGGTCATATCCAGGCTCGTGGATTTCAGAGTATATTCCTTTTCCTTCCAGGTAAAGTGTACGCGGTAAACAGCCATATGTTTGAAACCTGTATATAAATCGAGAAGTTGTCTTTAGTAGTGTTGAAAACAGTAATGAAAACAGCATGATTGTAATGGCTGTCCCCTGTAGCTTGCAACCCGTTTATTTGTAAATAATGAAAGTTTTTCTCTTATTTGTGTAAATAAGGAGTTCTCAGGTTGCCTTGAGTTCTTCAATTGTTTTGCAATAGAAGAGGTCGCAACTCCCGGAACTTTTTCCGGCCATGGCCAGTGCGTGTTTTCCTGAAGGATCGAACAGGATAATTCTGGAGACATGTTGGGCGTCGATTAAATCATCAAGTACGGGCAGCAGGTTATCTTCTTTGGTCTTAAGGGTATCAAAGCGGATAAAACCGGGTTGCCACTTCTCAGCCACCAACTTCACCAGTTCTTCGCCCAATTCCTTTTCTGTTGATTGTGAGCCGATGATTGCCACGGAATCCGAGTGTTCATCAAGGACCTCTATTGGGTCCCCTACCCGAATTAAGCCGCCTTTTTTGACAACTCCGAAAATACCCTCCCGCGGCATCACACAATCCCCGGCCTGATGATAAATTGCACAGGGCGAATGACAGACCTTCCCCAGTTGAGAAATAATCAATTCGGTGCTGCCGACACGGATATGGGTGCCGACCGTGAGGCTGCACAGGTTAATGCCCTCTGTTGTAATATTTTCAGCAAAGTTCCCGGCTACGACCTGCAACCCCTTTTGGCGCATGCTTTCGATCGATTCTTCTGCAAGAAAGCTGACCTGCCGGTGCCATTTGCCACCGTGGGCGTCGTTTTCCAGACCAAAATTCTCGATAAGGTTGACACTTTCTATGTTTTTCTTGCGAATCCCTTTCCGGTCGCTGATTGAAATAGCTTTTATATGCGGCATGTTGATTCTCCGTATACCGTTATGGTGTGATACTCCGCCGTACTTCGATTTCCTGCAACAAAAATAGGGGTTCTTGATATTATTGCAAGGTGAAACCCTGCCTGGTGATAATCAACCTGCCTTTTTGTTACCGGGCAGACATGTGTCCTGCAGGTATTCAGTTTGTATTTCCCTGTATCCGGTGCGTTTTGAGCCTGTAGAGATTCCCTTGATTATTCAACTTTCCTGTGACAAAATTTAAGCAGGAGTAAAGAGTTATCTTCAACATAGGAGGTCTGTATGCGGAAACTACATGAAGTGCAGCGTGTTATCACTCCGATTGATTTTTCAGATAATTCAAGGCTCATTGCTGAGTCTGCCGCCTATATGGCGGGAAAGTTCGGTGCGGGTATGTACCTCGTCTTTGTGGTTCAGAATTTTGAGGATTACTCTGGTTTTTTCGTGCCGCAGATGAGTATGCCAAACCTCGAAGGGGAACTGGTTGAGGGAGCCGAAGATAAAATGACCAGTTTCTGTAAAGAGCTTGAGCCGATTTGTGACGCTGCCGGGGTTGTCAGCCTGGAACATCGGGTTTTTATGGGTGATGTCGCCGAGCAGATCGTTGATTTCGCAGCTGAAATCCAAGGTGATCTTATTATCATGGGCACCCATGGCTATAAAGGTTTGGAGAAAATCATGTTCGGTAGTGTTGCCGATAAAGTTGTCCGTGCTGCCCACTGCCCCGTATTGACCATCAACCCATACACCTGTTGCACTGAAGAAGATGGTCGAGAGTAGGTTCCTGTAAAATAGTGCCAACCAGGCTGTGCGCTGGCAGGAGTTTCAAACTTTTATTCCGGCCAGCGTACAACTGCGAGTATATCGGAGGCTCCGTTTGTCTTTCCGCCCAGCATCTTCGCACAAGTAATGGTGCTCATGGTATGGAAGTGCAGGTTCAAGCGGCCTGTATCGGCGGCTGGAAAATGACTCTCCAGAGACTTTGACCATTCATCTTCCAGGGATTCACGTTGAAGCTGTGGATCCATTCCAGTAATAAAAGTGGCTACTTTTTCAAGAAGTTCGGGTTCCTTTTCCTGAAAATCACGGAAGCTGCTTATCGCTGTTTCTGTATCCCACCCAATATTCCCTGGTAGGAGAAGATGGAGAAGTTCCACAGGGGGAAGCTGCATTTTATTTTCATATTCTTCAAGCAGGTGATCTGCAGCGTCTTCCAGGTGGGTAAGATATATCGTTGGAAGGGATGCCGTGCTTTCCCTGTAAATCCTACTCCAGGCCTTGAGTCGGGTGGCTACTGATGTGGCACTCGGTTTGTTCAGCCTGCTTTTCAGGTCAAGTAATTCACCAAACAGGGTTTCCTCTTCTTCATCAAGTTCACCCTGCAGGGTTTTAAAGAGTCCCTGTTCATCATCATCCAGAAGGGCCATGCGGACGGCAACCTCTTCCTCTTCGCGATCCAGTTGTTCGCCAATTTTAAGGATAAGCCGTGATTGCCATAATTCATTGTTCCTGATATCGTCTTCATCCTCTTTTGTTTCAGTTTTACCAAGCAGGGTAGAAACAATAGAGCGACTTGAATCGTCCACCGACTTTTTCTTTGCCGAAAACGAGGAAACGGTCAGATTACTCAGTTGGGCTGCGTAATCGTCCTTGCGCTCGCGGATATCACGGATCAGGTGCTCAAATCGTTCTCGTTGATCGCCAAGGGGGCAGGGCGTATGTGCTTGACAGAGTCCTGCTGTTGTGAATATATCTGCCGTATCGTCTCCTTGTTCGGGCTCTTCGACCGGTTTGATCAGGTGGAGCTTGCCAAACAGCAGGAAAACCGGAAACTGGCTTGCGGAGTAAATCTCTGTTCCTGGAAAATATAACGCTTCGAGTGTATTCATATGTCAACAATTAGAGAGAATGTAACATTCTATTTATCCGCTGTTCTGTATTTTGTTTTCAACATGCGGCCTGTTGAAAACGATCTTATGGGAACGTTGAAAGCAACTGGCTGGCAGCTATTACAGACGGCGCCGTATGTTGCCGGTGGAACCTTTTTTGTCATTTCCTTGCTGCAATATATGGCTGATGGACATAAAGTGCCCTGGGACCGCCGTTTACGCTTATTCTTTGCAATCGGGATCATGGCTGCCTTGGTGCAGGCAATTTATGAATATGCCGGTCAAGGCCCCGGTCTCCAATAATACATACAGCCTTCCCTGCTGTAAACGGGGAAGTGTTGTTTTACTTTAATATCCTAAGAGCCGACAACACATCTATATAATGTTGTTCCTCCACGTCTCAAATCGCACCGAGAACCTTTTGCAGCACCTGGCCGAGGTAATCCGCTCATCAGGCAGACGACATCCTTTCGACCCGGAGTTCTTTCTTGTCCAGAGCCAGGGTATGGAACGGATTATTTCCCAGACTATGGCGGATCATTTCACCAGCTGGTGTAATTTCCGGTTCATGTTGCCCATGCAGTTTTTGGACTACTGTTCCAGAAAACTGGAATTGGAAACTGCTGCTGAGGTCTATGAACGAAGTGTGATGCTCTGGA
Source organism: Desulfopila sp. IMCC35008 (assembly GCF_010646885.2). Taxonomy (GTDB): domain Bacteria; phylum Desulfobacterota; class Desulfobulbia; order Desulfobulbales; family Desulfocapsaceae; genus Desulfopila. Next base: position 1,302,809 of record NZ_CP050700.1, read on the forward strand.
GGATCGAGGTAGTACTTCGTAGCATTGATGAAGAGGTTTACCGACAACTGCATCATTATCTGGCCGGTGGGGATGGGCCTCTCAAACGATTTCAACTTGCTGGGCAGTTGGCAAACCTGTTCGATCAGTATCAAGTGTCACGACCGGAGATGATTGCTTCCTGGCAGAGGGGAAGGACGGTAACAGAAGAAGCCGCAGAGCCGTGGCAGATGGCCCTTTGGCTGCGACTTCAGGAACAGTGCCCGGAGGTCCCTCACCGGGGGGAACTTCTGACAAGGGTTATCGGTAAATTGTCCGATGGCACTAATCTTTCGGCATCGCTCCCTGCCCGGCTCAATGTTTTTGGGCTCACCACCATGGTACCTCTTTTTCTCCGTTTCCTGCAGGGATTGGCAGGTCATTGCCAGGTCCACCTGTATGTACTCTCCCCTTGCAGCTTGTACTGGGGAGATATGGCTAGACGACGGGGACAGGAACAGTCGGTGCAAGGGCATCCGCTCCTTGTCTCAATGGGAGAGCAGGGCAGGGATTTTCAAAATCTTCTTTATGACGATGTGAGCTATGAACAGGACTTTTCCAGTTACCAGGATCCTGCTGCTGATGCTGGTATGAGTTTGCTCACACGGCTTCAATCCGACCTTTTAAAAGGGGAGGTGGAACCATGTGATACTGATTGGCCGGAGGACGATGATTCTATCTGTATCGTCTCATGTCACTCGAAAATACGCGAGTTGGGAGTATTGAAAAACCAGATCCTCAAGTGGCTGTATGACAATCCAGAGCTTGAGTTACGTGATATTATTGTCATGGCCCCTGATATCCAGGAATACAGCACGTTGATTCCAGCTGTTTTTCACGATATCCAGCACTCTATAGCCGATCGCAGTCTGCGTCGACGTAACAGCATGATTAAGGCTTTCAGTACCTTTCTGGGCCTTTTTGGAGGCAGGTTCGGTTGGGATGAACTTTTCGATCTGCTGAAAGAACCGGCGGTGGCAGAGAAGATGCAGCTGTCAGCTGGGGACCTGGACAATATCCGTAACTGGGTACTTGGTTCCGGTATCCGCTGGGGGTTGTCCGGAGCCCAGAAAGAGGCCTCAGGCTTGCCGGTTTTTGATGAGTCGACCTGGAAGGACGGGTTGGAGCGAATGCTCATGGGGTATGCCACAGGCAGTAGCGGGATTGTCGACGATATTATCCCGTTCGGAGATATTGAGGGGAGCAATGGTGCCGCACTTGGGGGGCTGTGCCGCTTTATCTCAATTATTGAGCAGGCCGTGGTCGATTTCAGTAACACGTACGATCTGGCGCGCTGGTCTGAACTGCTGGTCTTGTACAGCAATTTGCTTTTCATATCAGACCGTGATGGGACTAGGGAATTTCTTGATCTACAGGAGATTTTGAGTGGGCTTGGTGAGAATGTAAAGGGGCTGCACCATGGTGAGGTGGAGTTTTCTGTTATCCGGGCCTGGCTGGAGAGCGTTACTCGTGAGACCCGTTCCAGCTCCGGCTTCCTGAGGGGGCAACTTACCTTTTGTTCCATGCTGCCCATGCGCTCCATTCCCTTTAAAAATGTTTGCCTGCTCGGGTTGCACGAAGGCCGTTTTCCGGGAAATGATTACCGGCCGACCTTTGATTTGATGCGCATAGCCCATCGGCCTGGTGACAGGTCGAGGCGAAAAGACGATCGTTACCAGTTCCTTGAAACAATACTGGCTGCACGCGAGCGCCTCTATTTAAGTTATGTGGGACAATCAATAAAAAGTAATGAGGAGATTCCGCCTTCGGTGGTATTGGCTGAACTTCTTGATGTTCTGGCCGGGTCATACAAGGCAACCAAATTGGTGATTCACCATCCGTTGCAGCCATATAGCCCAAAATATTTTACCGGTGAGGAACCTACCCTTTTTAGCTACGATTCCGATTATTGTCGGGTGGCTGAACAACTTCGGCAGCCTCCACGGGCGGCTCAATCGTGGTGGCGGGGCAGGCGGGATGTTGAAATTGATGGGGTGGGTTGGCTTGATTTCCAGAAGTTCTTTAACCATCCTCAAGAGTGGTTCCTGCGGGATTGTCTCGGTGTCAGGGTAAGGGATGAGATAACGGTTGTCCCCGAGAGTGAAACTTTCACCCATAACGCTCTGGAAAAATATATTATCGACAGGGAGTTGCTTGAAGACAGGGCCCGTGGGGTGAGCGCTTCTTTCCTGTTGAAGAGGTTACAGTCAGAAGGACGATGGCCGCTAGGGGCCGTAGGTGAACTTCACTTTAAAGAACGCATTGCAGCACTGGAACTGTTTGAAGCAATGATCGAGGAGCTGCAGCCGGGTACACCGCTGGAATCTCTGCCTATAGATATTGAAATCGATTCTCTTCACCTACACGGTCTGCTGGGCAATCTCTACGAGCACGGTATTTTTATCTACAGACACGCCAAACTCAGACCTAAGGACTGCCTCAATGGCTGGCTGCATCATCTGCTCTATGCACGTATCACAGGCCAGGCGATTTCCACCGTAGTGCTTGGCTCTGACAGGCATGTGGAGTTTAAGGAGGAGCCGCCATTCTCACAGGATCTCGAACAGTTTGTAACAGTTTTCGTAGATGGCTGCCGGGAACCGAGTAAACTTTTTCTTGATCTCGGCTTTGCAGCTCTTGACAGCTTTGAGAAAGGTAAAGGATTGGAAGAGGGGGCCATCGCCAAGCTGAACGATATAATTAGAAGCGGCTATGACCAGGAGCTGCTGTTCCTGCTTGAGGGGTGTGATCCGGTAGATGTGTTTGATTCAGAATTTGTAAGGTTATGCCACGCTATCCTGGAACCGGTATGGAGGAACTGCCTGTGAGCATCTACCTGGATTGTGCTGCAAGTCCACTGCAAAGGGGGATAACCCTGGTGGAAGCCAGTGCCGGGACCGGAAAGACCTATGCTATAGCCATGTTGGTGTTGCGGGCTGTCTGTGAAGAGGAAATTCCCATAGATCAGATCCTGGTGGTGACCTTTACCCGGGCTGCAACCGAGGAATTGCGAAGCCGAATCAGGCAGAGGCTGGTGGAAGCTCGTGATCTGTTAGCTGGAACAGAAGAAACCGGTAAGGATAAAACCATGACAGCCTGGCTGGCCACGGTGGATGATGAGGAAAAGTATATAAGGCTTCTGCAAAGTGCCCTGCTCGACATCGACAGGGCTGAAATTTTTACCATTCATTCATTTTGCCAGCGTATGTTGCAGGAGCAGGCCCTGGAGTGCGGCCAGCTTTTTGATGTCGAACTACAGGGGGATATCAATCATATCCGTCAGCAGATAGTGGAGGATTTCTGGCGGCGTCATGTCTACGCCATGGACCATCAATCCTGCGGGGCCATCCTCGCCCAGTGTTCGACCCCGGAACAGTTGCAGCAGAGTATCAAGGCGGCCGGTTCGGTATATGACCTGGTGGAGCCTGCAACGGGCAGCATTGGTGAACTGGCTGACGATTTTGCCGGTGCTTTTGCAAATCTTCAGTATTGGTACCTCGAACATGGTGCACAACTCCGTGAGTCTTTTAACCTTGCGATTGCTGCAAAGAAGTTCAAAGGGGCACTTAACACCGAAGAGAAGATAGATGAGATATGGCTGGAATTAGATAACTATCTTCGTGGCAGGACAATGACACCAACCGGGAAGATAGAATTCCTCAGTGTCGATGGAGTGCTGCCGCTGGTAACAGCTGCAACGCTAAAAATAACGGAGGAACCTCAACTCCTTTTAAGGGAGCTGGAATTGCCGGATGCGCTGGCCACCTCATTTTTAGCGGCATGGAGACTTCTTGTTATCGGTTTTCGGAAGGAGCTTCTGGGCGTTATACAGGACCAGCTTGAAGAACGGTTGCAGAACCTCGGTTTGATGTCGTTTGATGATCTTATCCGGCGGCTTGATCTTGCCTTAAAGAAGGACCGGGGTGACTTACAGCGTTTGCTTTCTCATCGTTACGGGGCGGCATTTATTGACGAATTCCAGGATACTGATTCTGCTCAATGGTCTATATTCTCAACGATTTTTGGCCTGGGAAACCATTTTCTCTACCTGATTGGTGATCCGAAACAGGCAATCTACAAGTTTCGCGGCGCTGACATCCACTCATATTTTCAGGCTAAAAATGAAGCATCCCTTCGATTGACCCTGCGGCATAATTACCGTTCCCATCCCGATCTGGTCAAGGTGGTGAATGATCTTTTTAGCTGGCGTGACAAGGTCTTTGCCTATAGTGAGGATCGCTTGGGGTTTGATGCTGTGGAACCTGCACGAACCAGTGACGATGGTGAATTACTACGGGATGGTAGACCGCTCGGTGTGATGGCCTGCTGGCAGCTAGGGGCAGCTGAGAAGAGGAAAAAGTGGTTTCCCGGTGTTGCGGCAGACAGGCTTCGGCAGGAAACTATTGCTGAGATACTTTCTTTGCTTGACCCGAATACACCTGTGACCTATCGACAGATAAAGAATGGTCAGGATGCGTCGAGGATATTGCAACCTCTAGATATTGCAGTACTTGTCCGTTCAAACAGGCATGCCCAGGATTATCTGAAGGCCTTTGCTGAGGCAGGGGTACCCGCGGTTGTTGCAAGCAAGCAATCGGTCTATGACAGCCGTGAAGGGAAGGAGTTGTATAGGCTGCTCACTTCGCTTGCCGAACCAGGTAACACCTTTCTGCTCAAATCAGCCATGACCATTTCCTGGTTCGGTTTAAACGGACACGACTTGTCTGGAATCTGGTCCGATGAATCGATTTTTGAGGATTGGTTGAATCGGTTTCTCCTGTATAACCGCATGTGGCAGGAAAAGGGGTTCCTGATCATGATGCAGTCGCTTCTGCGAGAGGAGAACGTCCTGCTTCACCTGTCCGCAACACCACTTGGCGAAAGACGTATCGCCAATGTCCACCACCTTCTTGAATTGATCCAGGAAGTGGAAACCGAGGACAACCTCGGTCCGGCTCAAACACTCTTGAGGCTTGAATCCTGTATTGCCGATGAGCGGAGCAGCGAAGATACGGAGTTGCGCCTGGAAAGTGACGAAGATGCGGTGCGGATCATTACCATGCATAGTGCCAAGGGACTGCAGTATCCGGTCGTCTTTTGTCCCTATCTTTGGTACCGGAATGCTCGCCTGGAAAGTGAGCGGGAGCTTATAACCTGTCATGAGAATGAGAGGCTGGTTGTCGATCTCGGCTCGGACCGCTTCAGGGAGCGTCATGAACAGGCTCTCGAAGAGGAGTTGGCCGAAGAGTTACGTCTGTTGTATGTGGCGGTGACCCGTGCCCAGGTCAGGTGCTATATTATGATGGCTAATTGCCAGAAGACGAGTAAGGGGAGTGCGGACACTTCACGTTCATCCCTTGGCTATCTTTTTTTTGATGGAAAACAAAAGGAGCAGGAAGAACAGGAAGCCATTGTACGTCAGTTTGTTGAAGCGGCTGGCGGGGAATATCGTGTACTGTCCGCTGTAAGGCTTGATGCCGATCGTTCTGCAGGATTTGAAGCTTCTCCTCTGAAACTTTCACCTCAAGTGGGTACGGGTCGATCACTGCAGACGGACTATCAGATGACGAGTTACTCGGCCATGGCGGCGTTAAGTGAACATGAGGATCATGGTTCAGATGCCGATAGTGTGGAACCGGAAGGTGAGAATGGTGGGGCAGTTTTGCATCCGGGCCTGCCTGCGGGGGCAAGTTTTGGGAATCTGATTCACGACAGTCTGGAGTTGATTTCATTCAAGGAGATTGGTACAGAGCTCTCTCTTGATGCTATTGAGTCGCTTTGCCACCGGTACGGACAGGATGTTGAGCCGAATACTATTCAACAGTTGCTTCTCGATGTGGTGAATACACCTCTAACAGCCGGAAACGAACACCTTGCATTCTCATTGGCGGAACTGGATCAATCAAGGGCGTTAAAGGAAATGGCGTTCTATTTCCACCTGAACCGACTTGATACCGAACGGGTTAATAAGGTGCTTGCTGGCGAACCCGGCGTCATCCAGCTTGCCGCTAAATCAATGCGTGGCTACCTCACCGGCTTTGTCGACCTTGTCTGTGAACATGACGGCAGATACTATGTGATCGATTATAAAACAAATTATCTGGGTGACAACAGGGGGGATTACCAGGGAGAAAAGCTGGTGCGGGCCATGGCATCTCACAACTACGGGTTACAGTACTGGATTTATACTCTGGTGTTGCACCGCTACCTGCAAAATGTGCTGGAAGGGTATGACTATTCTACTCATTTCGGGGGTGTCATGTATCTGTTTGTTCGGGGTATGAGGCCTGAAACACCGGGGAGTGGTGTCTATTACGCATACCCCGATAAGAACAAGCTTCAACAGCTTGATACACTCCTGGGGGGTGGTGATGAAAGGTGAAGATTTACGTTTTATCGATATTCATCTTGCTGGTTTTCTGGCCGAACGGTCCGGTTTTAAAGGGGAGGAACGAAAGCGATTCTGTGAACTGGTTGAACTCTTGTCCTCTGCTCTGGAGAGTGGGCATAGTTGCCTGCGCCTTGATGACTCCGACAAAATGTTTGTAATGGAATCCCATCTGGTTTCAGAAGGCACAGACACTCCGCTTGTTGTCCAGGGGGATCGATTGTATTTGCAGAGGTATTATTCCTACGAGTCGAAACTGGCCGGGAACCTGCTTATGCTTGCAGCAGAACATCACCATTGGCCGCAACTTGAAGTGTTGTTAGACGAGTATTTCGGGAGAAGCAGTTCTGGGGAAGACTATCAGAGAGAGGCGGCACGCCTCGCCATGCAGCGCTCGCTTTGCCTGATTTCCGGGGGGCCCGGGACGGGGAAAACCACCACTGTGGTGCGCATCCTGGCCTTGATGCTGGAGCTTTTTGGCAAGCAGACCAGGATCGGGCTTGCCGCACCTACCGGTAAGGCGGCGATGCGGCTGCAGGAGTCGATTACAGCAAGCTTACCTTATTTACCAGTAGGAAAAGATATTGCAAAGGATATCCCCCGCGATGCCATGACGCTGCACCGATTGTTGGGGGTGATCCGCAACACCCCGCGTTTCATGCATAACCATGATAACCCGCTCCCCCTGGATGTTCTTGTCATCGATGAGGCATCCATGGTTGACCTGGCTATGATGAGTAAGGTTGTCGATGCCTTGAAACCGGGTGCCAGGCTAATCCTTCTTGGTGATAAAGATCAGCTTGCTTCCGTGGAATCAGGGGCGGTTCTGGCTGATTGTATTCGTGGCCTCCCTGAAAACACGATCGAACTCAGGAAAAGCTATCGGTTTGAAACAGGGATTGGGACAGTAGCCAAGGCAATAAACAGGGGAGACGGTACCCGGTGCTTTGACCTGTTACATGGCGATGAGTTTGATAATATCAGCTTCCTGCAGGAGCCTCTCCGTGATTTTGTCGGGTCCCGCTACAAGAATTATATGGAATGTGTTCGTTCCTATCCGGCAACCACCCTGGATGAGATCTTCAGCTCCTTTGGGGAATTCCAGGTTTTGTGCGGTACCAGGCACGGAGCCCGCGGCTTGAATGCTATCAACAATGCGGTTGAGGGGTACCTGAAAACAAGTGGCTATTATTGCCTCCCCGGGGATTGGTATCCGGGACGCCCGGTTATGGTGACGAGAAACGATTATAACCTTGGTTTGTTTAACGGTGATATTGGTATTTGCCTGTCCGATCCCGAAAACGATACCCTCAATATCTGGTTTGACCTCGGTAACGGGGCTTACCGTTACTGTCCACCTTACAGGCTGCCCGCTTCTGAAACAGTATTCGCCATGACCATTCACAAAAGCCAGGGGTCCGAGTTTCGGGATGTATTGGTTGTCTTGCCTGAGACCGACAACCGTGTCCTGAACAGGCAACTTGTCTACACTGCTGTCACCCGGGCCAGGGAAAGGTTGTGGCTGAAGGCGGATGAACGGGTTCTGGTTGATTCCCTCTGCCGCGATTATGAGCGCAGTAGTGGTTTGATGGAGATGCTGCAGGGAAAGGCAGTTTTAGGGCGTGAACTATCTATAACCTGATTTCCCAGATATCACTCTTAACCTTGTTAAGCTGAAACGATACATCCAGAAATTTCTTTATCGTTTCCATATTGGTCAGGGTGTGACTTGTAGGGTTACCGGTGAGGAAACGACCGGTACCAGCCTGGGCCATGTTTCCGAGTTGAACGATATCAAGGTGTTCATCGCTGACCTGAAACTTTTCCCTCACAATGTTAAGTTCCCTTATGGCTATATGGCCGGGGAGCTGGGCGCAGACCGCCTTGCACCCTATGTGGTTAAAGGTACGGGTTGTTAGTTCAAGCGGTGCTGGTTTTTGCGCCGGTGTAACTGAGATTTGTATCTTGCCACCTCCGGCCGGGTAAAAGCCGGGCTGTATCATCTCCGCCTCAGTCTCCACTCTCATTTTTGCCAGGAGCGGCAGGAAGGTTTTCTGGTGGAAATCAAAAAGCCGTGCCGTCGGGTTATGGGTGCCACCCTCAAGGGTTATTGTTGAAGGTCCCGCTGCTGCCAGAAGTGCAGGTAAAACAGCCTGAAAGACCAGTGAGCAGCTACCTGCGGTACCGAGAGCACAGTGGTAATTGCCAGAGTGGATGGCTCCCGGTGAAAATGTAAATCCCCGGGAACCGATCCCCCCTCCATGGACCTGGGCTTTGCTGAAATTGTCCTGGAAGGTATGACAAGGTTAATGAACTGTCCTTTCCTGACTGAGGCCGGATGAAGGGCGGAGATATTACTTTTTCAACCTATTTTCCAAGAAAAAACTTGGCATCAGCGGCTAATTGGTGTTTCTTTTGTGGTTTCCTTCCAAACATCCATGTTTGTCCTTTTTAACATTTCATAGAATAAAGAGTTGCAATGCAGAAAGAAGATTACCGGGAAATTCCCTACAATTTTACCTCGGCAGATGACCGGCTGATTATCAACCACCTCTTTGGGCCCGAAGTGTGGGATGACCTTGAAGAGTTACGCAATCAGCGAATTACAGGGAGGTCGGCACGGCTGGTGATGCGGTTTATGGGGGACCTTTTTATCCTCCGCCGGAACCCATTCCTGTATGAGCAGCTGCTTGACTCTACCAGCCGTCGCCTGCAGTTTGTGAAAACAGCTGAGGATGATCTTGCAATTATAGCTGAAGCGGCCAAATTGAACCGGGATAGTTCCAATCGTTCGACCAAGGTACTGCGGTTAGTGGAACTCTGCCGGGACAGGCTGTTTGAGCTGAAGTCGGAGTTGGAAGGAGTTGCTGTTAAACGACACCGCATCAGCCGCAAATTGGGGGAAATCGTCGGTAGGGAAAATGTCTGGTTCGACCCTTTCAGCCTTATAAGCCATGCAACGGATGCGACAGATTGGCGGCTCTATTTGCCAGTAGCTGTCGTGCGTCCCTCTTCAGAGGAACAGGTGAGTTCACTGCTTTATGCCGTTGAATCGCTGGGATTGTCAGTTATTCCCCGTGGTGGCGGAACCGGGCTTACTGGCGGTTGTGTGCCAGTAAGTGCAGGTTGCGTCATCATCAATACCGAGAAGCTGACCAGGATATACCCCGTAGAAAAAAGATTGTTCAGTCACTTAGGTGATGCGGGAAAAGATGTCCCGGTTCTACGTGTTGAGGCGGGTGTCGTGACCTCCGATGCCATGACTCATGCCTCAAAAGAGGGGCTTGTTTTTGCCACCGATCCGACCAGCGCCTGGGCTTCCACCATCGGTGGCAATATAGCGGAAAACGCCGGTGGTAAGACAGCGGTTCTCTGGGGAACGGCAATTGACAATTTACTCTCATTTAATATTGCCATGCCCGGAAAAGGGTTGATGACGGTACGGCGTGTCGACCACCCCATGCGCAAGATCAGGCCCGATGACCAGGTATTCTTTCAGGTAAGCGATTCAGCAGGTAAGCCGGTCAGGACTATCGAGTTGGCGAGTGACGACATCCGAAAAAAGGGACTCTGGAAAGATATCACCAATAAGGCGTTGAATGGTGTACCTGGCCTCCAGAAAGAGGGTGTGGATGGTGTTATCACCTCTGCGGAGTTTGTCCTCTATGAAGCGTATGAGAGAAAGATTACCTTCTGCCTGGAATTTTTCGGCGAGGATATGGATGAGGCGAGCAAGGTCATTGTTGAAATCTCCAAAGAGTTTGTCGATGAGGGTGAGGAAGCCCTGATGGCCCTTGAGCATTTTGATGAGGAATATATCAAGGCCATTAAATATAAATATAAGGCCGCCAGGAGCGATCGGCCCAAAGCGGTTCTGCTGATTGATATGGTCGGTCATACCAGCGCCCATGTCATGCGCGGTAAAGAGCGGTTGGAGAAGTTACTTTCCGGATATGATAACACAGAACTGTTTACCGCCCAGGATAGCGATGAGGCCGAGCGTTTCTGGCGTGATCGTAAACGGCTCGGAGCTATTTCTGCAAGGACCAACGCCTTCAAGCTCAACGAGGATATTGTACTTCCCCTGCATGCCCTCGCTGAGTTCACTCGTTTTGTCGATGAGTACAACATAAACGAGGATCTCTATAATAAGGAACTGTGTATCCATCGTATCATGGAGTACCTAAGGAAGGCGGAACCGATTGAAGATCCGGACTGGCTCGAGGCCAAGATACCGAAGGCCATAGACCTGTGCCGTGAGGCCCTCGGGAAGTTGGCCCTCAGGACCCGGGAATCTATAAGGTATGAGGCATATATCAGGCAGATGATGGCGGACCTGCTCGAGCTGTTAAGCGGGTATGCCAGGGTCTCGGCGCAAATCGAGCGGATTTTTGAGCAGACCCGGTCAAGACGAATTGTGATCGCCACCCATATGCATGCAGGTGACGGCAACAATCATGTTAACATTCCCGTCTTCTCCAACGACCGGGAAATGATGAAACGGGCCGAGAAGGCCGCCGAGGATGTGATGCAGATGGCGGTGGATCTTGGAGGTGTGGTGAGCGGTGAGCATGGCATAGGCATCACCAAAATGAAATTCCTTGATGAAAACAGACTGCAACAGCTCGAAGCGTATCGTCAGGAGGTTGATCCGGAGGGATTAATGAATCCCGGCATGCTCAGGGATCCACAGATCATCAATAAGGTATTTACCCCTTCTTTCGATCTTCTTGAGCTTGAGGCGCGTATCCTGCAGCATGGTTCTTTAGAGAAACTTGCGGCGAAGATTTCCAAATGCGTCCGTTGTGGAAAGTGTATGGCGAAATGTTGTACCTATTTCCCTGGCTCAAATATCTTCATGCATCCCCGCAACAAGAATATGGTCATCGGTTCACTGGTAGAGGCGTTGTTGTATGATATCCAGCGTTCCCACCAACCCCGTTTTGACCAGATGAAAAATCTGGAAGAAGTGGCGGACCATTGCACAATGTGCGGTAAATGCTTTTCTCCATGCCCTGTCGATATAGATACAGCTGAGGTCACCGTACTTGAAAGAGAGATACTGAGTGAGCTGGGCTACAAGCACACCGCGGCCGCGACCTCGCTCTCGCTGTTTTACCTTAAAACACGAAGCGGGACTTTTAATTCGCTGTTTCGCAAAGTGGTGGTGGACTGGGGTAGCAGGATGCAGCAGCTTGGTGTCAAGATGCTTGATGCCTCCCCGGACAGGGTTAAGCAACGAAAGTCGAAATATGTGGCCATGCTCAAATCACCGATGATGACGCCGTCGTCACAGACACTATGGGAGAAACTGCCTAAATGCAACACCGGGGAAGCTTTGGTGTTTAATCCGGAGGAGCAGCCGACGAAAACAGTGTTCTATTTTCCCGGTTGTGGATCTGAGAGGCTTTATTCCGAGATAAGCAAGGCCGCTATTTACCTGCTGGTGAAAAGTGGTATCCGGGTGATTATTCCGCCTCCGTTTCTTTGTTGTGGTTTCCCTGCACGGGTGAACGCCAAAATGAAGATGCATGGTGTTGTTACGTTACGTGATACCATCATTCTTAGCCAGATACGGGAGATGCTCGGTCACCTTCAGTTTGATAAGTTCGTGGTGAGTTGCGGGACGTGCCGGGAGGCTATTGGAGAGGTCGGTGCTGAAGAAATATTTGGTTGTGATATCCAGGACGTCTCTTACTATGTCCTGGAAAACAGTGACCTTGATATGAAGTTTGATAACGGCGAAAACTTTCTCTATCATGCCCCCTGCCACGACTCCCTGGACGGGGAAGGTGTGCAGCTGCTCCGGAGGGTTGCTGGGAAGGGCGAGCTGGTGCCGGACTGCTGTTCGGAAGCCGGGACCCTGGCTATATCACGACCTGATATCTCCTACGCAATGATGCAGAGAAAAAGGCAATCCATTGAACACGCCATGGAGGGTGTGAGTGGGGAGGCCACCCTGGTGACAAACTGTCCTTCCTGTATCTCAGGACTTGGTCGCAACAGGGATCTGGGCGCTATGCCGCAGCATATGACGGTCCTGCTGGCGCGCTCAGTCGGAGGTGAAGGCTGGGCAGGTAAGTTTGATGAAATAATAGCGCGCGCTGAGAAGGTGACTTTTTAAGGTCACCTTCCAGGCAAGCCCTGTACTTTGGTTACTAATCATGGAAGTGGATTTTCTCCACTTCCCAATTTTTAATATCCTGGAGTGTTTTGTAGTCCATAAACCCTTTCAAACTGAGAACACTTTTCGCTCCGGCCTCAATATGGCCCCAAAGTTGAAAATCCTTACGGTAGTATGCATACTTGTCGAGGGATCTAAGCTGGACAGAGACGGTTCCTGACTCCTCCGTGTCATTCTCAACAGTACACTTGAGCAGGTACCAGCCATGCTCTTTATCCTGGTAATTCATCTTTTCCAGCCCGATACTTGTTACTTGCAGTCCCGAGGCAAATCCTGCAGCAGAAGAGCTGAACAGGAAGAGAAGGGAGAGAGCTCCGGTGATAAACCTTGTGTGTCTTTTCATGATTGTACCCTTTAAAATTATATATTGAGGCAATTGCCTGTGTTTACAACAAGTGGTCCTGTGTTCCTTCGAGGGCCGACGGATGGGATTGGAGGAAGAGTGTGCCCGATCGTGTTGGGGACGAAGCGGGGCGTAAATCCGTTTGGGCTGGGAAAACTGCAGATAACGCTTTGATGTAATACCCGTAAATAGTGAGAACAGTATGACCAATTCGACCAATATGTCGAAACTTGAAATTAGCGTATAAGAGGTCTGCTTTCAATACCTTTTGCAAAATGAATGGAAATAGATCTCAAAAAAAGACGCAACCAGGCCACGTTTGCCGGGACTGGAGTATTAGAACGAATTGGGATAAAGGTGGGTGAAGAGGGATTCATTTCCTTTTATAGGGTTGTATATGCCCTGATTTTCTAAGTAAAGAACCGTCTTCCTGCCGAAAGATATTGGGGTTGTTGGTCATTACGACCTTGTCACAATCTTCAGTATCCAGGGTGAGGTGTTTTACAGCACCAGTGATGACATCATCATGATTGATGATGAGTACCTGAGTGATGATAACGGGGTTCTTGTCTGGTTGATGGTGTCTTTAACCGTGAATGAGCCGATTATGGATTTCATCTACAATTTGATCGGCGTTTAGTTGATGAGTAAATGTGGAGTCTGTGAAGTCGGCCTGTGATGTGATGCGTTAAAAAAAAAAAAGCAGAGTCGAATCGACTCTGCTTCGGGTGAGAGAATGGGTTGATATGGCGTATCGTTGTCACGTTTCTCTCGGCCTTTTTTTCAGTACCGACAGCTGTCCGATAACCGCTAGTACCGGTGATGAAGAATTCTAAACAGCTTAACTTTTTGAGTTAGGAATACAGATCGTGTATTCTGCTTCCCCCTCCGGAGGCTGATAGAAATAATCTTATCAGCATGACGAGACTGAAACAATAGGTGATATCCGTTTTTTCAGGTAAGGCGATACCTTACAAAAAAGTCGTGTTGGAGGGATTGGGCATATTGGAGGAGTCGGGGAGTGGCGCTCCCCTGATGGCAAATGGTATGCCATGTGGTGTAGCAACTGTAATGTGTAATCAAGACATAATATTATACGCTTGTCTGTCAAAAAACGATCAGTATGGGATGTTTCCTTTTTCCCGTAAACAGGAAAAAGGAATAGAAGAAAAACATGAGAAACAGGTTGCTGGTGAAAATGACATGTGATTCACAAGAGGGGACTCCTTACCTTTTATAAAGTGTGTTACGTGGGGCTTGTAAATTAATCTCAAGGAGATGTTGTTTTTTACTTGTAAATGCCAGCAAAGAGTATATCTTGTTCGTGCCGGTTATACGGTAAACATAAATCAGATCACGCACAGCGTCACTCACGCCCTGTCTTGTAGCTCTTTTCATTTCAGTTGTCCCAAGAGATTCTTGCTGATCACATCTTCGGAGAAGCAAGATGAAGCTATTTATTGGCAACCTGCCTTACGATATATCAAGAAAAGAATTGGAAAGTCTGTTTACCGAATTTGGAGAAATAGTAGAGGCAAACCTGATAGAGGACCAGTTCACTGGCAGATCAAAAGGCTTTGCCTTTGTTGAAATGTCTACTCGTTCCGGAGGGCAGCAGGCTATGGAGTCCCTCAATAAGCGTTCTTACAAGAACCGGGACCTTGTCTGTAATGAGGCAAAGCCGAAGAAAAAAGGCAAGCGTCGCAGATAAGGACGAATCAATCGAGTGTTTTTCTCATTCAAAAGAACAACAATACCTCTTATTATTTGAGAATAATCATATTAAGTTGAGCAGCGCGCAGGACCACCCGTTTGAGCTTCGAATCTAAAAGGTGGTTCAGCGTATTTACCATAAATATATAACACTTTGTTGGATCACATAGTGTGGTGCCGACAGTAAACAACACATCCAGGAGTAATAGTAATGGCAGAAGGAACAGTAAAATGGTTTAACGATGCAAAAGGTTTTGGCTTTATCGCACAGGATGGAGGGAATGACGTATTCGTACATCATACCGCAATTCAGTCCAGTGGTTTCAAAAGTCTTGACGAAGGTGCCCGGGTTTCCTTTGATGTTGTTGAAGGGCCGAAAGGACCTGCAGCATCAAATGTTGTCCAGCAGTAACGACTGATACACGCAGGGGTTGGCAGTTTTCATCTGCCTGCTCCCGACGTACGTCGTAATAAAAAAGGCAGTGCAGATGTGGTTCTGATTTGGTCGTTGACTTGAGCGGAATTATGTAGCGCTGCCTTTGTTGTCTCTTGCCATGCAGCAATAGATACTTGCCCCCCTAATAACTCCTGCAAGGAGCCGAATATGTATCCGGATACACTGTAGTGACCATCAATGTCGGTTCTTTTGAATTACTCAATACCCACATCAGGCCCGCAACACGCTGCACCATCCAGCTTGACCTCGGCAAGATCGGCGGTCATTCAACCTCGGTAGAAATTATAAACGGCAGGAACCCAGGTCCGGTTCTGTGTTTGACAGCCGCCCTTCATGGCGATGAGCTCAATGGCATTGAGATAATCCGGCAATTGATGCAGGGGATTGACCCGGAGATATTCTGCGGTGTCATTGTAGCTGTTCCCGTTGTTAACCAGGACGGATATCATCACAAGACAAGATATGTTGATGGGGTAGGGGATCTGAACCGGAGTTTTCCGGGTGATCAGAACGGTACGTGCTGTCAGCAAATGGCGTACACTCTTTTTACAGAAGTGATTTCACATTGCGATGCGGTAATCGATGTCCATACAGGGTCGTCTGGCAGGGAAAATCTACCGCAACTTCGTGTTGACCTGTCGATAAAACAGAATGAGGTACTTTCTTCAGGGTTCAGCCGCCTATCGATTATTCAAAGTAATCCACCACGTGGTAGTCTTCGGGAGGCTTCCTCACTTTCGGGTATACCGGCCCTCGTGATGGAAATCGGCGGTTCACAAGGTGTTGAACCAGAAAAGGTACTGCTGGGAGTAGAGGCCCTTCAAGCCTTGCTTGGGTCAATAGAAATGACCGCAGTGCCGCCGTTTGACCCTGAATTTCAGCGTGTGTATTATGGAGGTGGCTGGATACGCTCTGAGAGAGAAGGGATTTTTATCGCTAAAGCCTGTCTCGGAGATGTAGTGCAAGCGGGTGATATACTTGCCGAGATTATCGATCCTCTGTTGTCCACAACGTATCGGGTGGAGGCTCCCCTGCATTGTACTATCCTTGGAAGGTCACATAACCAGTATGTCGGGCAGGGTACAGGTCTTTTCCGGGTGGGAATTGAACGGGTACCCATCTGAACTATATAGAATTTCCTGCTTCTACAGTTGTTGCTGCTGCTCTGATCTTTCGTGAAAACGTGCTGGAGCTCTTACGGTACAAGACATTCAGTTCTCATCAGGCAAGAGATAGATTTGTACCAAAAAAGCAGACGTAAATAAAGCACACCACATCTGTGGGGACTTGGGGTGGGGAGAAGGGGGGATCTATATGCAGCCTTTTATCCGACTAAGCGAAGGTGGTGGGACTTTCGTATTTTCTTCCACAATTCCTTAACAATAACCATAGCGAGGTCTTCATAACGGTCATAGTCACGGCCCAGATATGATTGGCATGAAGAAATGAGTTGGTCGTTGCCGTTATAGAGTCCGAATTCTTTGCGTATACTTTTAGCCATGGCCAGATAAACAGTGGAACCAAGCTCGTCTTCGGAGAGGGTGGACATTACAACCCTGTCTCGTAAAAGCAGATCTTTGTAGAGGATTTCAACAACTTCTTCTACGGTTTTGGGGAGTGTTCTCGGCTGGTAATAATCAAGTGGTTGAAACATCATTGCTACGGCTACCTTTGTACCTGGATCGACAGACGTCGATAATTTACTGAAAAAACATGAAAAGATCAGGGGTGGGCCTGGCAAATCACGACTTCAAAAAACGGAAATATATTTCAAAATAGTAATACATTGAGAATGGCTGTCACTATGATAATAATGATGGAATGTATCAATTTGATGTAACAGTGTGGTGGTGGGTTAGTCGAAGGCCCTATATTTATAAACATAACCAGTTGGTTTGTAACTGTGTTTTGCCTGGCGAAGACCGGGATCACCCAGATCCTGTTCACGGTTGATGGTCTGGTAAAATTCTGGCAGGATTGCCGCAAAAGATTGGTTGATGAACTGGAAGAGACCTTTGTAACCAGGAACACCTTTTTCAAAATGGATGACAAAACTCGAACCGTCAGCAATTTCTTCGCCAAGACTGTAGCCGACGGGTTTGTTGCCAACAAAATAGATGCCGCCGCAGAGTTGAAGCTCCCAGGATTTCTCAAGACCTTCCCTGGCAGCAGTATAGTCTCCATCTTCCGATTGGCCTCGGCGCCAGGTATCAAGTATTTCGATTGCAGCGGGAATGTGTTCGTCTAATAACGGTTCGGCGGTAAACTCATGGGCTTTTACAAAGGCCTTGATGAGGTTTCTTTTCTTATGATACCTTCGTCCACGCAGGTCCGATAAATCCTCTCTCCGGTAGAGGTAATCGAAGTTATCTCTGTCCTCAATAGTTCGATAGCCCAGTGCCTCCAGGCTTTTTTTTTGCTTCTTGGATACGCATTTCATCGTTGTATGCTCTAGAAAGAGCAGGGCGAGTATTGACTGATCCGGAAGTGATTGAGGGATCATGAAAAATGGAGCGTTCTTGTCTTTGCCGAGGATAGCAAAACTACCATCGGCTAATGTCGTCAACCTGTAATTATGGTTATGGCGAAACAGGTACAGGTTGGCGAAGCTGAATTCGGAGATACCATCAGGTAAAGTTCGCAGCAGGTCATGAACGAAGGGACGATGTTCAAGGGTAATGGAGGACGAAGCAGGATAGGGCGGGATCAGATTCATAGTTCTATTCCTTCTTCTTGAGATATTGAACAAGAAACGAATCCATGGCCAGATGGATAATGTGGTGGAGTACACAGACTACGAGGGCAATACCATACTCAGGGAAAAGGGATACCTGCAGGATCAGACTGAGGGGCAGGGTCTTCTGGCCTCCCATGAGGATCACACTTTCACGCCGTCCTTTTTCTATAGTGAAAGCGCGTACAAGCAGGAGTCCGGCGGTCATAATGGCAAGATGGAAGAAAAAGGTCACACCAAGAACAGGGGCTATGGCATCAAGGGAATCAACAATTGCCTCTCTCCCCTTGCAGGTAGCCATCCAGACTACAATAAGTATCCCGACCTGGTTGAGTATTGAGGTATAAGGCAGTAATGGGCGAACAGTGTCAGTCATCCTGTTTCTGACCAGTATTCCGACAATCAGGGGCAATAAGACCAGCGTTGCTATCTTGATCATAATGGGTAACTGGTCTACTTCAATAACCCGGGTATCGCCGGTAAATGACAACAGCAGGGCCAGAGAAAGCGGTATGGTTACAACTGCGAGACTGTTACTGACGATGGTTATCAACAGGGCATGGGCCATATTGCCACCGGCCGCGTCTGTCATGACTACACCGCTACTGAGAGTACAAGGCATGACAGCGACCAGAAAGAGTCCAAGCAGCAGGCCTGTTGAGAGAGGGAGCATGCTAAACAGCAAGGCGAGTAGTGGGGAGATGATAAATATTAAAAAGAGGGCGGTAATTGTTCCTATATAATCTTTGAAGCCCGCCCGGATTTGGCTGGTATTGAGAGCCAGGCCGGAAAAAAAGAAGATAAGTATAATAATACTATCGGGACCATTATGCTCTTTGAGCCAGAGGCCCGGTATTACCAGAAGTCCGGAACTATCAGCGACCGTTGCAGCGGTTGTGCCGAGAAGGCCAATCATGAACCAGTTTTTTTTAAGTTTCTGCAGCAAAACTTCACCGAATTGAAGAAGGATAATGAGGGAAATTTTTTCACAAAAAGTGAGGTAACAGTAGTCTACGTGAGCTAATTCGTCTATTATTTTGTCCCTGAATAAAAGTATAAACTTTAACGGAGACAAAAATGAGCCAAACGGTTGAGCAAATACTTCAGAAAATCTCATTCCTTGAAAAAGATATGGAGCTGCATAAAAGCATCCTTGCCTCTATTCCCGCCGGGAAAGAAGCCGAGATGGAAGAAGTTATCAAGACCATTGTTGAACTCAAAAATAAAATAGAAACCGCCAAGGAATCTATTAAGGATGCCGACCCTGCAATGTACGAGCAGATACAGAAGATGGAGGAGGCATCGAAAAGGTTTCGTGATATTGCAGAAACAAAGGAGTTCCAGACAGTTGTAACCCTTGATCATAGCCGGGAATGTTATGTTGACCTCAAAAGCGGAAAGCGGCTTGAGTGTCTGGTGAAAGCCCAGGATAAGGATGGCGGCTGGACCGTACTGACTGTAGGTGGGGAAACCATGGAGTTGCCTGCTGACAAGGTCGCCTGAAAAAAACCCTGGCGTGCCATTCCTCGTGCTTGTTAGATCCCCCTTTGTGGTTCATCATGATAGTCATGACTGATACGAGCATCTGCGACGATCGAATTTTTATAGTCATATCGGGGGATATATTTGAGAAAATGGTTGACATAAATGAATGAACATTAAATATAGAGAGTATGAGAACACGTGATGATAAAAAACAGGAAGCGCTCTTTCTGGCTACACTAAAAATAGTGAATGAGATTGGTTTTGCTTCAAGTTCGGTCTCCAAGATAGCTAAGGAGGCATCTGTATCTCCGGCAACACTGTATGTATATTTTAAGAACAAGGAGGACCTGCTGGTGTCCACCTACATCGAAATTAAAATGAGCATGAGCGTGGCAATTTTAGCCGGTCTGGATGAAGAGAAGCCGCTTCACGATATTTTGCACAGAGTGTGGCGAAACACCTTCTCCTATGTTTCCTCCAATCGGGAGGAATTCCGCTATGCTGAACAGTTTGCCAATTCTCCTTACAGTGAGCTGGTTGATCGAGTCCAGGTTGAGACGGCATATGCACCGCTGATTCGAATAATCAAAAAAGGGATTGAACAAAAAATCATAAAAGATGTCGATCTTGATATTCTTGGTGCCTTCCTGTTTCATCCTATCCTCGTACTTGCCAACCCCCATCATTGCAAATCTTTTGAGCCCACTGAAGAAAATATAGAAAGTGCTTTTCGCATGGCGTGGGATGCTTTGCGGCTGTAACTTATGGGTTGTAATGGAGGCATGTTTGATCGAGTATTTGAAGGAGTCAGGTGGATAATCATTTAAAATTTACTTGAATTAAATGTACGATCATTAATTTAAAATATCGGTCAGGAGCTCTTTTATTAAAAACTCATGGAACGACTATCGGCCCAATCGTGGTGTTCATTCAAACTCTCATCTTTTTTGAAGGGGAGGGCACTTTTTTTAACCGGCACGGTGTTCATTACCTATTTCCTGATAACCGGAGAATGGGGGGAGGCGTAAAACCCACTTTGGCAGTTTATTCATAAATACTTATATTCGTCAGAAGGGATATGAAGGAAGTGGTGCATTGAGGATCTGAGGAAAAGGAGGGGGCTTATGAGACCTTTATTATTTCATTTCTATCAACTGGTGTTGTTTGTGCTATTCCTTTGTAATCTGTCTTCCTGGTCTTTTGCAGGGGAACAGCTGACTATTATCGATAGTTCCCAGTCGGGAACTGAAACCGGTGAGGACGATAACTGGAACAGCCATATTGATAATCAGGCGTACCTCAGGGAATATGAGCAGAGGCGTCGCCGGATAGAACAGGATAACCAGCCAATAATTATCATCAACAGGGAAACAGCTTATCCATATCCGCGGGGGAAGTGTGATTCCGAAACTGTCTATGTCCAGTCAGGTGGTTCAATGCTCATTTACAGCGACCGGTACAGGACCAATTGTTATCCGCGTCATGTGATTGTACCTGTGCGTAGGCCGGTACGCCCTGCGCCGTATATTGGCAGGCAGGAGGGGAAAAGGTTCTGGAGTACGGGGAAATAAGCTGGAGTCATCGTACCTTTGGCAGGTACAGAGGTATGTACGTTTTTATAAAAACACTTGCTGTAAAAATACATTCTGGGCAATAAAGAGACAGACAAAGCTTACAACACCTGCAATCAGTGGCGTTGTTACCCATCCGCAGGTAATTCCACCGACCACCTTCCATTTGATCAATCTGCCACCTTTTAATAAACCCATGCCGATCACGGCGCCTACGATAGCCTTGGAGCTAGATACAGGAACCAACGGCAGGGGAGGCAGACCATGGTCAATGAGCAATCTTTCCAGAGACCTTGTGACGAAAACACAAATAGCACAACGGAGTGGGACCAGACGGCTACAAAAGCCATAATCGGAGACAATAATAGGAAAACAGGCTCCGCCGTTTTCTCCGTTCTGCACGGTCATCCTGCCTCCGAATCTTTTAGTTATATTATAGGCAATAGATAAGCCGAGCCCCAGTCCTTTGCCGACCTCTTTTGTTGTATAAAAAGGATCGAATACCATTGTTGTTGGCTCTGTGTTTATACCGTAGCCGTTGTCTGTAACAGACACCATTGTTTCGTGACCATTTTGGTTAATGACAATTGCAACCTCCGGGGGGCCTGCCTGTTCTCTTTTGCCGCGTCAATGGCATTGCTCAAGACATTGACAAAAACTTGTTTGAGCCGTGCATTGTCGGCATATACTATTGCATTGCTCCCATCTTCTTGACGTGAAACAGAGACGCCACCTGCCTCCAGTCTGTCGCTGAGTAGTTCAATGGCCCTGTCAATACTCTCATGTATATTGACGGTAGAAAGACTGTTCGGCTGGAATCTTGTGAATGTCTTCAGGTGGTTGATCATCTTGGCCATTCGCTCCACCCCTCCTCCGAGCCCATTCCCTGAAGCAGGCTTTCTACAATGAAGTGATTGGTTCCTGACCTGGATGGGGTTGAGATTGCGAGCTGTCCGTAAAAGCGGGAATCTTTCAGATCCTGCAGGTTGGTTGGTTTTTCAGCACCATTTTTTAAAGCACTTTTTCATTCCACATAAAACCAACACTGGAGAGTGCAAAATTATAAAAATAGCCGTCGATATTGCCATATAGATCCCTTGAACCGTTTATGGGCAAATAGTCAGGGTTGTACCCTGACTCAATGAGTTTCCCTGTCTTTTTCTAAACTGCGAATGCTTCTGGAGAAGATGACCAGAACAAATCGAAATTACGTAAGTTTCCTCTCTCTATCTCGGTAATGGCCGAGGTCGTTTTTTTGTTTAATATCTTTAGCTGGACGTGAGGATTGTTTTTTTGGTATGCGTCAATGAAAGGTGAGTAAAAAGTGGGAGAAAAGGAGGTGAGTATCTTGAGTTTGCGATCGCCCCCAGACACGTCGTGCTCTGCGGCCAAGCAGTTTGGAAGAGAAAAAAGCAAGAGCAACAAAAAGAGAGGGATTATGCCGGAGCTATTACGTTTCCATTCTGAAATTAAATATTTTGGTCGAGATTGAGACATGTGAAAATCTTTACCACAGGTATGTTGTTGATATTCTATGGATAAAAGTTTAGATGTAACAAAGATATCGGCCCAAAAGATATTTTTAGAATGGAGTCTATTAATTGAAGATTTAACTGGTTGCTTTGTATCATGTTGGTCTGATTCAAACGTCATTTACAACTTCCTTACGGTCTCTCTTCTTCTGATAGTATTTGAACTGAGGGTTGTGCTATTTTTATAGCAATTACCCTACCAGAATATCATCCTCAATAAAGAGCACCATGAAAAATTCTTATTTGATCAGTTCATATACGTGCCTGTTATATAACGGTCGAAAAGTTTCAGATGTCCTGACGTTCATTAGCGGTAAGAAATGTGAGAGGTTTATTCATACCGTTTGAGATGTTAAAAAAACGTTTTTCAAAAGATATTCATGGCAAATACCCAATACTTGACCCACACCTGGAACGAGCAGTTGAGAACAATACTCAGGAGGGGCATTGCATAGTTGTATAAGATTGTTATAAAATAAGTTGTGGTGTACTAATTCTTTATAATTCCAATCAATTGAGGTTTAGCCGTGAAACAGATCATATTAGCGGTACTGTTCATGTCTCTTGCGGGTATGGGGCGTTGTTATGCAGAGCCATATAAAGTTGTTTTTGAAACCATTGATTGTAATGGTAAAAGTGGATTTCTGACTGTCTCCATAGAATCTATTTATAAAATCCAGGATGGAGACTGTAGCGACCCAAATAACCCTGGCCAGAGGCTCAAGCAGCTTCTGGTGCACGATGGAAGCGGCAGCTATACATCCCATACCCTCGCACAGGATGCTGCCCGGGAAGTTATGGGTGAAGTAAAAGCCTACATGAAGGCACGTCGCGGTGCTCTTGAACGTGCCAATACAGTTATTTTAACCGATTAATTTTCATTACTTGCGGGGGGGGAACAAAAGCTAGATGTAATACGTGGAGGCTGAGTGAGAGGATAATGTACAGTGAGAACTCTGGATTCCCGGCAGCAGGGAAGCCGGAAACCCAGAGCAGGTATATTATGATGCCGTATTTATTTCATTGTAAATATCGTCATCCCTTTCTTGATCTTTTCGCCGCCGGACATGGGTGAGCAGTAGGCTATTTTTTCTTTGACCCTATTCACCTTGATTGTTCCGACCTCAGTCATTTCAGAGTCTAGTACTTCTCCGGTATCAGGGTCGACCAGTTCTTCCACCCCGCCAACCTTGAACTCGGTTCCGATGGTGATACCTTCACGCGATCCGCGGTTGATGATAATCTTGCCGTCTTTTACTAAAACAACCGACCCCTCCCAGGGAATAGAATCCAGTTGTTGGATCAGGAACTGGACTGCCTGCCCAACTGCATCCTCAGCAGCCTTGCCCATATTATCTGTCTTTTGTCCACCAGCACTACCGGTAAGCCCACCCAGATCCGAACCATGGTAGCCAATCTTAAATCCTTTTTTTCCTGAGGTTCCGACAATATCTTTTGACGCTTTTACCTGACCAGTTTCTGAGTCAACTAAGTAAATGGTTATATTAATTTCAGCTTTTCCACCTGAACCACCTATAGAAATTCCTGCAAAATTTAATCCCCCACCGCCACTGGCGGTGTCATTCTGGACGTGAGTAACAGAACCACGAACAAGCAATTGGGCAGGAGTCATCCTTCCTATTTTGGCGGATTTTTTCCCACTTGCGGTTCGACCACTGGCTGCAAGGTCCTGCTCTGCCATGGCTTCCTTTCTCATTCCGGAATCACCTAGCACGATAAACCAGCCAGACTGCTGTAAAACATTTGTCATAATCGTTTCAAAGCCATCACCAAGGTTCCATTGGCCACGCCAGCTCGATTCGTTCTTAAATTTTGTGACAGTGATTGAGTACCGTAAATTTCCTTCAGGAGGGGGGGGAATGGTGTCTGCCGCAACCACATTTTTACTCTGAATTGCAATCAAAACACAGACAAGAATAATTCGGAAGACCTGTACGTTCATATATTCCTCCAGAGATCGCTATTAATAGAAAATGTGCAACCGTCATTTCGTAAATGCTTAATTTAAAGTTACATTACCTGAAATGATAAATCAAAGAATTTACCCTGAAGATTTACAGAAGAGGAGGTGTGATTGAGAGGCTTCGTTGTGCGATTTAGGGGTCAGTTAGGAATATATGCGCATATGATTGCTGCTGAGATAGGGTTGTTATTGTTATTGAAAACAGGTTGTTAATTCGTGTGTCGTGACAGGATGTCACCGTGATGATGCGGGTAAGGGGGTCGGTTTGGTGATATCATTATCCATCCTGATACAAATATTGGTGGTCAGCTTAAGTCTCTTGCTGAGAGTTCTCCAATTTCTGTAAGCAATCCGCTCGTCCGGATTGTAGCCCAATATCACGATTTGGAAGTGTTGCCCCACATCACTATAATTATCAGACAGATGTGCTTATTGATGCAAATCATACTATCTCTTGAAGAGGGTAGGCTATTATGCAGCCTTCCCATTCAATTGCTCAATGGTAATTTTGATTACCTTGGTGGCCTTATCGTGTTTTTTGATATACTCCCGTCCGGTTTCGAGAAAATCCGGGCTGTATTTTTCCAGCAACCATATCAGGGCATCGAATCGCTCATTTCCTGAGATTTCTTGTGCAGGGCCAAAGACGATTGCACTTTCATATCTGGTCGAAAACTCTTTCGGCAGGACCTGTACATTGCCAACGACGCAGAACGATACACGTTTCTCAGCTGAGATGTTGTCGAGCTTCTGTCCAATAGTGGCACAATGAAAATAGATGCCATCGTTTTTGTACACATAGTTAAGAGGGACACCATACGGCTGTCCATCTGGACCGACAGTAGAGAGAATACCGTAGTCTCCCTGAACAAGAAGGTCTTTTGTTTCCTGGTCTGATAGACCTTTGTCAGCTCTTCGCATTTTTTGCACTGGTTTCCTTTTTTTCGAGGGTATGAGACGTGTCGCCTCGTTTATTTGTAAAAATCCGTATTCTTTTATACATACCAGACAACTTTATCCCCATAAAGGACTTGTTATGGAGTATTTGGAGGGTACAGTAAGCAAGAGAACAGTAGTTTTGCAGGAATGAAGGAAATCAAAAGTGCGTTGCGTCTATAAAAGTGCGTTGAGTCTATGTTACTTCTGAGTCAGAGATGAAAATAGTGCTCTATCAACAAGTGTTGGAATACGTAAAAAATAAAATTTGACCGGTGAATATGAAAAAGGAAGCTGTCTGGTTTCTACCAAGAAACTGGCTGGCGATCTTGTGTGGGTCGTAATATGGTGGAAAACGCTTATGATCAGGTATGTGTGGAAGGGTATGTGATGAGCAGGTCGGAGTAAGGTTTTACTGTTAGGGATCGTGAAAAGGAAACAGATATTGCAGCCAGATATGGTGGAAATGAATTTTGTTTAATATTGCCGGAAAGCAGCGTAGAAAAAGCTAAGCAGGTTTGTAATAAATTGTGTGAAACGATTAGGAAAAGGACTGAAGATTCAGGCATCTCGTGTAGTATGGGAATCGCAATATTTTTGCCAGAAAACGACTATGATGCAAATTCACTTGTCAAACAGGCAGACGCGGCAATGTATGAGGCAAAGAAAGAACCAGGTTTAACAATAAAGCTGGCAAAGGTCTAACCATGGTGTCAAACGACACCGTGTATGGCACACGAAAAAAAGAGATCAAATCATCAAAGTCAGTAAAACTATCGCCGTCATTATTTCTCTTTCCAGAGCACGTTTGATCACTATTCTCTTCACCCGTTAGTCCTGATATCAATTGCAACGCACGAATGACTTCTGCAAGACATTCTTTACCGTCACCATCAGCATCAAGAGCCAAATTTTTTAACTTTTATCGTCTTAAATTGCGATCAATTTATTTGTTAGAAAGCTCAGTTGGAAAATCTTAACCGCTACTAAGGCAGATCAGAAAATATCATCTTGCTCGGTGCCTAAATGAGTTATGACAATTGGAAACTCGCCGCTTGTGTTGTTACCAAGCCGGGGAGCGAGGAGCAGCAGCTATTTAAAAGATGGTTGCAGGCGGATTTGCAGCAAAGGATAGATCGCTTAAAAACTACAGCAATGATGAAAGCAAGAGAACGAATGGGACCGGTTGAATTAGTAAATTGGTGGACAACATTTCGGCAAAATGTGCTCAAGAAAGAGAAATTTGAAGAACTTGACGAAAAAATACAAGCTCAAATCTTGGAATGGGAGGCATACCCTTACGAACTTATCAGTCCATGAAATTGAAGTAAGACTTTCAGATGGTTTATCCATCTAACTTGTGGAGATAGTATGAAGAACAAAAAGTTTACCTTCTCATCACTTAATATGAACTCGACCATCTTGCGAGTATTTCACCTTCTTGTGGGCGTTATGATGGTAATCACAGGTTGCAGCAAACTTTATTATTACGTGGACTTTCGATTAATGGGAGTTGAGATTTTCGGAGTAATTGAACATCCAGCTACCACTACAGTTCTGGGGGGAAGACCTCTTATTCGATATGAGGATGCTTTGGGGAAAATCCATGAGTTCAGAAGCAAAGCTAAAACTCATTGGTTCACCAAACCACAGAAGGGAGAAGCATTAAGTATCATTTATAAAAAGGCTGAAAGTCAAAGGGCGATTGTAAATAATTTATTGTATTATGTTATTTGGCCTATGGGCTTTATAGTAGTTGGTTGTTTTTTCTTATTTCAGGCAATTCACCTGAAAAATGGGCTTGGTTTTCTTCCAGCCATACCTTTGCACAAAACCGGACCCTGAACGTTCAGCAACTTGTTCACAGAGGTTGTTATTGTCGGAAGAATGGTGGGATATTGCCTTTTTCAACCAGAAGGTCAAAAATTGCTCCATTTTACGAAAGATGGTGCAAAAGATATGACGGAATGATCCACTCAAACCGGTACATGTTCACGCGTCTTTTATCCAGACACTCTCGCAACTCTCTCAAGCGAAAGGCACGATGCTGGCAACGGTACAGTGCTTTTTTATGCACATTATTCCATTGCCGCGAAGTGTTCTTTCACGTTGTACTATTTTATTGTTCTTTTCTCATGATGATGGAATATAAAGAAACATTTTTTTGAGCCTTAGGGGTGACTATTTTAACCGCTTGACCCAACCAAACATCCAGGGCTGACTGTTTGGTTCTCTGAAGGGAAGGACGAAGTAAAAATGCTTGATGGTGTATTGCTGGAACAATCTATACTATTGAATCAGAAGAGGCTTGCAGGAATCCTCTTCTTTGTTCTTGGTTTTATTTTCAGCCTGTATCTATGGCAAGCCAAAAGAAATAATAACTACAGTCTGCGTTTTTTCTTCTCATATCTGAGTCACAGCCGAGGGGCACTATTAAAAAACTTTTTTATCGATGGCCCTGGATATCTGGTGCTGCCTCTTCTGCTGATTGCCGCCTCGTTCCTGGAGCAGCACCTGTAGCAGCTAGCAGCGGCTGTTGTAGTCTTTGCGCGTATAGGAGGATTACATTTGGCAGTGTAAAGCGGAGACCAGGGACGCTTAATTGAAATGGTTCCTGTGCAGGTGGCCCGGGCCATTCAAGTGATTCACCTCCTGAGGTATAATTGGTCAAGGCACTTATGCCCTGAACCCCAACCACAGGAGGTGTATTATGAAAGTCTCACAGGCAATCGATTTCCATCTACAGTATCACCAGTCCAGCTCGAAAAAAAAATTTAGGTCAAGACCAGTGACTTAGTCTTATTCAAGTTTGCAGCTCGGTTCTGTGATCGTGAATTAGCCAGCATATCCCAGGAAGAAGTGTTGGATTTCCTTCTGACCTTGACCAAGGACAACAAACAGGCGACGAAGAGAAATCGCTATTCTGTCCTATCATCTTTTTACAACTTCAGCATCAACACAGATCTGCCGTCCCTGGCCAATCCCTGCAATACTACAGTCATCAAAAAGATCTTCAAGCGTCCTCCCCCAGTCAGTGGCAGATCGTTGATAAGGACACGATTGATGAGATTATCTTCCGGACGACAAACAAGCGTAACCACCTTATGCTGGAACTTATGGCAAAGGGAGGCATGAGGAGGGGGCGGAGAGGTATTGAATCTCACGCCAGACGATGTTCAGGAGTGTTCACTGGCAATTCAGAATCCCAAGAGTGGGAGAATAACAGAGACGGTTTATGTTCCACGAAAAATCCTGGGAAGGTTAAGTAAGTATATCCAAGCCACCGGCGTTAACCAGAACGACCGAATCTTTCCCATCTCTTATGTCGCCGCCTGGTCAATGGTAAAGAAGGCTGGACAGCTTGTTGGTATCGAGTTGAAGCCTCACGATCTCAGGCGTCATGCTGCTACATATGCTTCCCGGTCAGGGATGCCTATTGAGATCGTCAGCAAGGTCATTCTTCGCCATGCCGACCTCACCACAACCCCGCGGTATCTCAGCAAGGTCAACGATAAGGAGGCCATCAGGTGGATCGAAACACTGTATGGGTAGGTGATCGTATCAGGGCGGGGGCTGTTTCTCGCCCTGTGGTCAACAGGAAACACCTCAAATATCCTTACACTCTGGGGTGTTTAGGACTGGAGTCGGTAAGGTTGTGCTAAACGACCAAGTGCTATTAAGACGGAACTTGATTAGCCGACATAATTTCGACGTGGAAAGTTACTATTACACTTCCTTTCTCGCGTTTATTTCGGAGATGGTGTCGGGAATCGGGCGTACTCCAAAATAATATCACCAATTGGCTCTACCAGATAACGTCAGGCAGTAACCATAGTTGTTTGTTTTCTAATGAATACCTGTGCTATACTGAGGGATTGATCAGTTTACCAACAATACAAGTCATTATAACGATTCAACGCTGACTTCATAGTAGGAAAGACCAGGAAAGACCAATGTCTAATGAGAATAAAAACAGGGATGATGGTTTCGAAAAAGATTCCCTACTTGCAATTATGGAAGAGACTGAAAAACTGGCAGGTGTCGGTGGCTGGGCATGGGACATTGACACGGATGTTTGGACTTTTTCAGACAATTGGCTCCGCATACATGGATGCTCAGGCGGTCATCTAAAATCAGCGGACTTACTCCCGATCGCTCATCCGGATGACAGATCTGATATTGAACTGGCTTTTGACAGGGCCGTCACCGAAGGGTCCAATTACGAGATTGAACACCGCATTCTTCGCCAGGACACCGGCGAAGAACGGTATATCCGGTCTTTTGGCAAGCCCAGACTGGATAGCGACGGTAAGGTGGTAAAACTGCTCGGATCGGCACAAGACATTACCAAGCAGAAAAAAGTAGAGGAAACACTTCGTGAGAGCGAGGGGAAATTCAGACACCTGTTTGACCATTCGCCGATTGGAAAGACCATAACCTATATTTCCGGAGAAATGCAGGCGAATAATGCTTTAGCTCAAATGTTGGGATATTCACAGGATGAATTTCGAAACTTCAAATGGCAAGATATTACCCATCCAGGCGACCTGGAGCTTTCTCAAAATACTATGGATTCGGTAATATCAGACGAAAAACATTTTGTTCGATTTACAAAACGATATATTCACAAAAATGGTTCTATTGTATGGGGGGATGTCAATACCAGACTTCAAAGAGACAGTAACGGCGTTCCTCTTTATTTCATTACAGCAGTTGTTGATATTACCGAACAAAAAAGGATCGAAGAGGAGCTAGCAGTCAGCGAACAGAAATTTCGAACCCTGGCTGAAAATGTACCAGGACTTGTGCTCAAATACAAACTTGATCCAAATGGAAACGATGAACTGCTTTATATAAGTAAAAGCGTTGAGGATATCTTTGAAGTTTCACAGGAAGACGCCTATAACAACAACAAACTGCTATGGGATCGAATCCACAGGGATGATCTAGAAGGCTACATGAAATCCATAAGGACGTCCGCTGAAAATCTTTCTCTGTGGCAGCAGGAGCACCGAATCCAGTTGCCCGGTGACAGGGTAAAATGGCTTTACATCCGTGGATTTCCCTTCCAACAGGACGACGGTGCAGTTATCTGGAACACCATAGCGCTGGATATCACTGAGCAGAAAAAAACACAAGCTTTACTCGAGGAGAAAGATAAAGCACTTCGTTTGTCCCTTGATGCTGCTAAAGCCGGGACATGGACATGGGATGTCAAAACGGATGAGGTGGTTTGGGATGAACAGATGCAAAAGATTTTTGGACTTGAGCCTGGTACATTTACCGGTACGTTTGACGCATGGAAAGAACGTGTTCATCCAGATGATTTACAGGAAGCTGAAAACGTAACTTTAAAAGCATTAGAACGTGGGAAACGATATGAACATGAATATAGGGTAAAAGGATTTTCAGGTGATTGGCGAATTATCAATGCACAGGCTGCTACATTAGAAGATAAAAATGGAGAGCCCATTAGAATGTCTGGTTTTGCAACAGACATAACTGATCGCAAAGAGATGGAAGAGGCCCTTAAGAGAAGTCAGCAACGGTTTGAATTGGCAATGACCGCTTCTCGGGATGGTATTTATGATTGGGACCTTGTTACAAATAAAATTTATTATTCTCCTGGCTGGAAAAGCATGCTTGGCTATGGAAATGATGAACTACCAAACGATTTTTCTGTATGGGAAAAACTCACTGAACCAGTAGATGTCAAGCGATCATGGGAGATGCAGCAGGAGCTTATTAATAAGGTTCGAGATCGTTTTGAAATGGAATTCAGAATGAAACACAAAGATGGCCATTGGGTTGATATCCTTTCCAGGGCAACTGCCATTTTTGATCATAACGGCAAAGCAGTGAGAATAGTGGGAACACATGTCGATGTTACAGAGCGCAGGCAAATAAAAGAAAAATCAAACAGATTAAAAGAACGTCTTGAAAGTCTCTGGAACATAACAAAAATTTCCGACTCTGATACAAAAACAATCAGCGATCATGTTTTGGTAGAAGTCCAAAAAATGACACAAAGTCAATATGCATTTTATGGTTTTCTTAATGAAAATGAAAATGACATGATTTTACATGCCTGGTCTCAAGAGACTATGGAAGATTGCCGAACAAAAGCAAATACGATTCACTTTTCCATTGATAGGGCAGGCATATGGGCTGAAGCAGTCAAAGAAAAAAAGATTTTAACAATAAATGATTTGAGTTCTGATCTTCCAGGCAAGAAAGGAGTGCCTGGCGGTCACGTCCAGCTAACTCGATTAATGGTCGTGCCCTATATTAAAGAGGATAAAGTTATTTCAGTTGTAGCGGTTGCAAATAAAGAAACTGAATATCTTAAGGACGATGAAGAGCAGGTGCTGGCTTTTATGAGGAATGTTCAACTTCTAATCGACAGGAAAACTGCACAGCAAGAAGCTGCTGAAATGGCGACCCATTTGCAGCAAGCCCAAAAAATGGAGGCCATTGGCACACTTGCAGGAGGAATTGCACATGATTTCAACAATATTCTCGGGTCAATCCTTGGTTATGCAGAGATGGTGCAGGAGGATTGCCCTCCAGGATCGACGATGAGACGTGATATGGACAGAGTTGTCGAGGCAAGCCTAAGAGCGAAAGAGCTTGTCAGGCAGATTCTCGCCTTTAGTCACCAAACAGAGACAGAGGAGGTACCCCTGCAACCTGCTTTAATCATAAAAGAAGCTGTGAAAATGCTACGGTCTTCATTACCTACGACCATTGACCTTCAGCAAGATATTGATCCAGAGGCGGGACTGACTCTGGCGGATCCAACCCAGATCCATCAGATATTAACCAACCTATGCACTAATGCTTTCCACGCCATGGAAAAAACAGGCGGCACTCTCAATATTTCATTAAAAAACAAATCATTTACCCTTTCCGAGTTAGTCCACGCACCGCATGTTCAGCCTGGCACCTTTGTAGAAATCTCAGTAAGAGATACAGGCCCAGGAATAAAGCCGGAAATCATGGACAAAATTTTTGATCCTTTCTTTACTACCAAAGAGATAGGTAAAGGAACGGGGATGGGGCTTGCTATTATCCATGGCATAGCAAAAAAATCCGGCGGTTTTATTTCCTGTAAAAGTTCACCGAGCGAAGGCACAACTTTTTATGTGTACCTTCCAATCTATGCAGGCATGACTCCACCAGTTGCCGAAATGGCACCTTTAGAATTAATCAAACCTGGTAATGAGCGTATTCTTTTCATTGACGATGAGGAGATGCTTGCGGAAATGGGTAAGACTATGCTTGAGCGCCTTGGTTATAAGGTGACAGTAGAGACAAGCAGCATCCAAGCCCTGAGAATTTTACAAAATCAACCGGACCGCTTCGACTTGATCATCACAGATCAGACAATGCCAGGCATGACTGGCAGTGACCTGGCACGTCGTATACTGCAGCTACGACCAAAACTGCCGATCATTCTCTGCACAGGTTTCAGCAATCAGATTTCAGAAGAAAAGGCAAAAATTTACGGAATTAAAGGGTTTGCCATGAAGCCACTGGCGAAAAAGGATCTTGCTGATCTTATCAGGAAGGTGCTCGATGAAGAAACATGATCAGCATAGAACCTTCATCACTGATAATTTCAGCGACTATCGAGACAGGCCATTAGTATTGCCACATCGAAGGTCTGCGTTTTTTACTCTAACCGCAGGTCAACATAGTTCTTGTATACGTAACAAAATATTATTTTCCTTTTCATATATGGCTGTTATATTTTCATTGTTTCCTCAGTTTTTACTTCAAAAAACATGGCTTTATTCGGTAGTATTTGCCTCAGTAATCGGTTCAGAGAATAGGCTCTGTAGCCTCTCAGGAGACATCCATAAAGTATGCACAGGAAACTGCGGGACTAACGGTTCAGGATATGATGCTTCGCTTACTCTGCATCGATATCTGCTGCTGCTTACAATGCGGCAAGGAAAAGCTGGTATATCTCCGGCCGATTGACAATCCGGTTTATCGATATTTGGTTTGGCCCAAGTTCAATTATGCGATCTTTTGAAAAAAACAATATAATGTGATGCTAACAGGTTGCGCACAATATGCTTTATGACAAAAAAATGCGGCATTGACCATGCTGCGCCAGATTGATAAAATTTAGCATGCCACCTAATATGACCTCAGACATTTTCTGTTCAATTTGGGAGTTCAGGCCAGTGCTTAGTTCTAATCGTGAAAATAGGAAATTCACTCGTTACGCCTTATTGAAATCTGCAACTTTCACATGTGAGAGCGCAACAAGGCCCCCTTCTGTTTATAAACTATTTATTCATGATCTTAGTTGCGGAGGAGCCTTGGTCAGCTCCACAACCCAAATCCCAGATAATACAAATTTAAGGATAGGCATTAGGGTACAACATCAGCAAAAATTATTTGGCCAAGATGAGGTTGAATTTCTTTTCCGAGGGAAGGTGATTCGTAGAGAAAAATCAGGCCGTGTCGCTATTGTCTTCGAAAAGGATTATCGCATTAACAGATCTCTTCCCCTGTAATTTTGTATTATTACCAGTCTCATGGCATAAGGAATTAGATTCAGAAGCCAGCTTTGGATGGCATAACTTGCCTCGTGGTCGGAACCACTTTTCCAGTGCCTGTTGCCGGAGATTATAACTGGGGAAACGACGGGGCTGGTTTACTCATGACAAACCAGCTCCTAACGAAACGGAAAAGCGCACGACATTATCGTTCTTCTAACCAGGAAATATAAAGACTGTGAGACAATAGCCGATTACCGTTGCGGTGCCAACACCGATAAAGCCGGGCAGCATAAAACTATGGTTGAGAACGTACTTGCCGATCGCTGTTGTTCCGGACCTATCAAAACTGATGGCCGCAAGGTCGCTGGGATAAAATGGAAAGAAAAAATAGGCATAGCAGGACGGCAGTACACCAAGAAGTACGTCGTGGTCAATCCCCAGTGAGAAGCCCAGAGGCATCATTATAGTGAGCACAGCTGCCTGGCTTTTAAGGAATATTGAAACGAAAAACATGGCAATTGCAAACGTCCATGGATAAACATTCACCATCCCGCTCACCAGCCCCACTAGATATTCTTTGTGATATCCGATAATGGTATCACTGAGCCATGCGATACCGAAAATTGTGATAACGGCAGTCATTCCGGCGATAAAAACACTTGAGTGGCTGATGTCTTTGGGCTTGATGTTTGTGCAGAGAAGAATGATGGCCCCTACAGAGAGCATCATAAACTGAATGGCAACGGACATGCCGACACCTTCAGGCAGAAGTTTTTTCGATAAGAGGGCAAGGATTATAACACTCAAAATACCAAGAAGAAAAACCAGCAGGCCCCGAGCTGCCGTGTTTTTTATCTCCGTTGTCTCGCCCATTTCATGACCGCCTGATGCTTCCAGCCTGAACTCAGGATCTTCCATTCTTTTGAGGTATATCTGGTCCTTGTCAAGGTCTTTTCCCCGTTTGAGGCTGAAGGTTGCTGCTGCCATTACGCCGATGAACGTGGCTGGAATTGTGATTTAAAGTATGTCAATCAGTCCGATATCCAACTGATTATCAGCCGCTGTTGCCAAAACCACAGCTGCAGCGGCAGCTATTGGGCTGCCTGTGATACCCATCTGACTCGCTATTGTTGATACCGCGAGGGGGCGTTCCGGGCGAATTCCTTTCTTGTATGCTACGTCATATATGACTGGCAGGAGTGGATAAACGGAGTGTCCTGTCCCAACAAGGACCGTAAGTGAATATGTACATATCGGACCCAGATATACGATCATGTTAGGATATCGCCGTAAGAACCGCTCAGCATGCCTGACTAAAAGGTCGAGTCCTCCCGTGGCTTCAAGAGTTGCTGATGCGGCAACGACAGCCAGTATAATCAACATCACACTGACTGGCGGAGTACCCGGGGCAATTCCGAAAACAAATACAAGGACAGAGACACCTAGGCCACCTAGTAGTCCAAAAGCAACTCCGCCGTATCTGATACCGATAAATATTACCACCAGTAGTAATAGAAGGTGTACCCAAAACATAGGCTTGTTCCCTTATAGAAGCAGTGAGAAATTGTTAGTACGGATGGTATCCGAACGCTTATCAACGATATCTGGCAGCCGTTCATCTCTGCCTGGATCAAGGCGTCTTGAACGACAATTCTGGAACGGCATGTGGCACTAAAACTACCACTCCTGATTCTATATGCAAGCTTCATATGTTGCAGATTGAGGAATAAATTCAATAGTCTACCGCTGTGTGGTGTATATATTTTTTTCAGTCAAGAAGAGTGGTTGTATACATAAGAATCAATTGAGCCGGTCGTGCACGATGCTCACACCTGGTAAGCGTTAAAATAGTTCAATAGATCAAGGGTATAATAGTGCAATTGATAACGGCATACAGTTTGCTGGACTTCTCGTATCTTTCGTAAGCTTTTTTTTCTAAAAGCAAATGGAGAAGATTATGGAAACTGTCACTAACAAATGAGTTTATAAATGGATGAGATTTTTACATCGCGACATTGGTTTTTTCGTCATCGGATTGACAGTGATCTACGGTATTAGCGGTATTGTGCTGACTTACAGGGATACGGGGTTTCTTAAAAGCGAATCATACGTACAAAAATACGTTGAACCTGGCCTTACGTTCGATCAGCTTGGCAAAGCTCTGCATCTAAGAGGCATTACTCTTGTTGATCAGGATGACAAAGTCATCAGTTTTTTGAAAGGGTCTTATAACAAGGAAACCGGTCTCGCGACATATGTGAATGAGGAAATACCAGTGCTCCTGAGAGCTCTCAACACCCTGCATATTGCTTCCAGTAAAGACGCACGCAGTCTGTTTAATGTAGTCTTTGCAGGAATGTTGCTCTTTCTAGCCATATCGTCGTTTTGGATGTACAGGCCGGGAACCCGGCTGTTTAAACGGGGACTTGTCACAGCTCTGGCAGGAATGGTTTTATCGATTCTGCTTGTCGCAATGTAGAGACAAGCGGTCGCCTTATATAGCGGCATGTGGTCCAATTCGAGAGTGAAAGAGGTTACTATTGTGTGAGTCTCTTCTGATTATCCCTTAGAGTTGAGAAAATTCCTGAAGTAACAAGATACTCATGTGAAGTACGGGCTGAGAGAATCATGGAGGTGAGCTATCGTTTTTCATACGCGTATTCCCCGGGCCTTGATCAGACCACACACATGGTCGGAAAATCCGACTCCCGCTTCAGCGTATGCGTTGAAAACATAATCAACGCCAGCCTTTTCAAGTTCCGGTTTCTGATCATCATATTCGCAAATAGCACCTACAATTTCATTGCTTGAGAGTATTTTAATTTTTTTCACTGCCTTGATATTGGATGCATGCCCCATTGCGAGCAGGACCAGGTTGAACCGCTTGTCTCCAGCAAAACCCCGCCGCCAGAAGTCATCGTCACTGGCATCGCCCTGGATGACCTGCCGCCCCCGGGCCTGATGTCTTGCCACGCGCACCTCGTCGAAATCTATACCGATAACATCCTTGCCATATCGTTCGCGTAATTGATCATATGCAGCGGTGCCGATTCGCCCGACACCGAACACGGCAACCGTTGCTTCACCGATATCTATTTCCCGGTCTTCCGGCAATCGTTCATCGGTTTCAAACGACTTGAGAAATGGCTTGAATTTCACGTACCAAATCGGCACAAGGGGAGAAAATATTGAGAGCGCAATCATTGAGATAGACAAGGCAACCGCGATAATCCCCAGCCACTCGCTCCCCAGCCAGCCGCTGCTGACCCCAACGGCACCGACAATGAGACCAAATTCACTGTAGTTGGCAAGCGTCATCGTTGTATAAAGCGAGGTCCTTGCACGAAGCTGCAGTCGGGTCAACAGCACATAGAACAGTGCTGCCTTCGCGAGGACCAGCAGAACGAGAAAAAAAGCGGTGGGAATCATTGGAAAAACAGGAAATTCGGACATGCCTATAGTCAGGAAAAAACCGACCAGGAAGA
The DNA here is from genome assembly GCF_010646885.2 of Desulfopila sp. IMCC35008. Classification (GTDB taxonomy): domain Bacteria; phylum Desulfobacterota; class Desulfobulbia; order Desulfobulbales; family Desulfocapsaceae; genus Desulfopila. The sequence goes on from NZ_CP050700.1 coordinate 1,340,155, forward strand.
GGTCCTTGAAGCCGAACATCGCTTTTGCAAGCTCATCGGTTTTCGTATGTCCGGCAAACATCACACCGAAGACAAGTGCTCCCAGGTCCGGTTTTAAACCTACAAGTTCAAACAGGTAGGCCCCGGCCAGTGGCAGGATACATGCCAGGAGCACTAACAACTCTCCATGACCGCTTCGATCCATGATAGCCACCAGCGGCTTTCTCAGAAGCGGCAGGAGGAAAAGAGCAAGCGCCCATGGAGAAGGCAACGTACCGCTTGAAAGGGTAATGAAGATTACTGCGAACAGATCCTGCATGATCAGGATGCCAATAGCAATACGGCCATGTTTGGACGTCATCTCTCCTTTTTCTTCAAGAATCTTGACAGCAAATACTGTACTGGAAAAACTGAGGGCAAAGGCGAGAATGAGATAGGTCGAGAACGAAAGACCGGTCAGATAGGGGATTCCCAATAATCCGGCTATGAAAAGAATGAGTCCGAAGAATAAGGTGATCGTCATCATATGGAGACCGGCAGTTCCCCAAATCTGTGGTACGAGCAGCTTACTCAACCTGACCTTTAAGCCAATGCTGAAAAGCATAAGAAGAATGCCAATATCTGCCAATTGCCTGATGATTTCGGTAGATTCGATACCGAGCAAATTCAGGAAAAATCCGGCGCACAGGAATCCAACCAGCGGCGGCAGGCCTACCTGGCGTACGGCAAATCCGAACAGAAATGCAACGATGACAAAGATAGCTTCCATCTGCGGTTGCTCTCCTTAAAATAAAGGTAGAAAAAAAATGCTCATTCAAAGGGGGAGGGGGGCTCTGGTTTCTGCCAGCAGGGCCTTCCTGATTACCTTGAATGCTTCCTGTTCCAGCTGATAGACCCTGCCCCGTGTAAGACCATAGAGTTCGGCAATTTCGACAGCGGATTGGGGATTGTTCTCAAACGGCGGGAGGCCGTATCTTCTTTTCAGGATATTGGCACTGCGCAGCGACAGTTTGGCGTCGATCACTGCTACCAGTAATTCGTGTTGTTGCCGTGTTTCGACAATGTTTCCTGGCCCCGGATAATGAAGAGGAATGGTTGGTGCGGAAGCATGGCCCGAATCGCGGCTATCATCGAGTATCGTCGAGGCATCCGCTAAGCTTGGCCCATAGTGGGCCAGGAGACCTGCATCATTTAGTTTCTTTGCTTTTGCATATTGCTCAACTACATTTGAGGAGATCCGGATAAGGCGACCGCTTAAGGCCTGTTGTTGAATCTCCCTTGCGACCCAGTCCGCAGCGTAGGTGGAGAATCGTACGCCACTGGACTGGTGGTAACGATAGGCGGCCTTGGCCACGCCAAAGGTGCCTATCTGCAGCGCATCTTCGTAGGTGATTGATTGTTTATAGAGAGGATTGACCCTTCTGGCAAGTCTTCGGATAAGGCGGGTTGAAAACAGGACATAGATATTACGCAGGCAGTTGAGGTTTTCGACAACGGAGTGAAGCTCCAGCAGAGCCGGATCATGAAAAAAATCCGTGTCGGTATTGCCGATGATCCGCTTCCAGATCCGGGCGAGCACCAAATGACGAAGTGTCTTCGATAGTGGTAGATTCTGTGCAGCCGCCGGTGATGAAAACAGTTCTAGCGCCTGCTGCCTTTCCAGAGCTGGGTTTTCCTCTGGGGTAAAAAAAATGTGCCGGTTCTGGAACAGGTAAATATTCTGGATGACAGTGAGCGCCGCCTGTCTGAATTCTCGCGATTTGATCAGACAACGGGTAAATTTATGGCGATAGTAGAGAACTTCGTTTGCCAGTTCCTCCTCGTCTTCCCTGGAGAGAAGATTGTCCGCTATTTCCCGGTAGGGCACCGCCACGGATTCCTCGTGGCAGTGCAGGACTTTCGCTTCCAGGGGGCCACCGAGCTGCAATCTTTTTACTCTCCGGCTAAAAGGGATGCCTGAAGGGGTTGTGTAAAGAAGATCTATGACATTGAGACCAGGAAGCTTGTACGCTTTTTGTTCTTTCATATAGATGAAATATGGGAATTCTGTTCATGATGAAACTTCTGCATCAACTTTTTTAGTTGATTGTATATGTTATCGACAGAGAAACCAAAATAAAATAGTGACAAGAAAGAAGTTCGTGTGTATTGCATGGTTTTATCGCGCATAATATTGAGCCAGCCCCGGAGTTTGAAGTTCGGTGACACAATCCGTTACAAAAGAAATTGCCGCTATTGGCCCTGTCCGCTTTGAAAAAAGCAGGCGGGCCACACGAATGAATATATCCATTCGCCCTTTCAAGGGGATACGTGTGGCTGTCCCACCACTGTTTTCAATGACGGACGCGGAGCAGTTTGTTCTTGAGAAAGCCGATTGGATCAGACAGAAAATTCATGACCTGCAGGAAGTTGAGGCTGAGCTGGAAAAGGCCGCAAGCCGGGCCGTGAAGGTTGATGAAGGCGCAGCCGAGCAGTTGCTCTCAACACGACTCGCCGAGCTGGCTGCTATTCACGGATTTTCTTATAACAAGGTGACGTTTCGTAACCAGAAAACACGGTGGGGGAGTTGTTCGGGCAGAGACAATATAAGTCTCAACAGGCAGCTTATCCTGCTGCCGGATTCACTGATTGAGTATGTATTGCTTCATGAGCTGCTCCACACCCGGATAAAAAACCACTCCCCCAGCTTTTGGACAGCACTTGAAAACATTCTTCCCGGGGCCTCCCGACGGGCTGCGGAATTGAAACGATACAGGATTGCACCCATATGAAAGATGAAAGTGGACAAGTGATTGTTATTGGCGGCGGTGCTGCAGGACTTATGGCGGCCGGAACAGCCGCAGCTTCGGGTCGTAAGGTGCTTTTGCTGGAAAAAATGGAGACTCCGGCCAGAAAGATCCGCATCACCGGGAAAGGGAGGTGTAACCTCTCGAACAGTGCAGAACTTGTTGAGTTTATGTCCCACTTCGGAAAGTCCGGTAAATTCCTGCGCCAGTCCTTTCAGCAGTTCTTTTCAGGAGAACTCGTTGATTTTTTTCAGTCTCGCGGGCTCCCTGTCCAGCATGAGAGAGGGGGGCGTATATTCCCTGCGGCTAATGATGCCCCGGCGGTGGCACGGGTACTTATTGATTGGGCGAAAGATTGTGGTGTCGAATTTCACACAGGTGAAAGGGTTTCCCGGTTATTGATTCATGATTCTGAAATTCGTGGAGTGGTTGCAGGGGGACGCGAATATTCTGCCCGGCAGGTGATTCTCGCCACGGGCGGCAGAAGCTATCCGCGGACCGGTTCAACAGGAGACGGATATCGTCTTGCTGAACAGTGCGGGCATACAGTTATTGCTCCAAGGCCAGCCCTCGTGTCACTCAAGACGGCAAAAGAGCAGGTTCGGGGGCTGGCCAAGCTGAACCTGAGGAATATTTCGGCCAGACTCTATATTAATGGGAGTCGTAAAGCCCAGGCTTTTGGTGAGCTGACATTTTCCGGAACCGGTATCGGCGGACCTATAATCCTGACACTCAGTACTCTTGCGGTGGATGCGATACGGGAGAAACAGCGTGTTGCGGTTCATTTGGATTTGAAACCAGCTCTTGATGATCGAAAACTTGATGCGCGGCTGTTGCGGGATCTCGAATCACGAGCAAAAGAGCCGATGGAGAGTGTGCTGAGGGGATTGTTGCCCCAGAAAATGGTTCCCTATTGCCTGCGCGAGGTGGAAATCGCTCCCGAGCAGATTGCAGGTCAATTATCGGCTAAGCTGCGGAAGCGACTGCGCACCTGGTTGAAGGATTTACGTTTTGACATCATCGGGCACGGCTCATGGGAAGAAGCGATCGTAACTGCGGGAGGAGTAAAAACTTCTGAAGTGAACCCGAAAACTATGGAATCGAAACGTGTGAAAGGGTTATATATTGCCGGTGAACTTTTAGACATTCAGGCCGATACAGGCGGCTATAATCTGCAGGCGGCGTTCAGTACCGGCTGGGTTGCAGGGCAGGCTGCTGCCCGCGTCCTGTAATATATGTTGAAGGAAAATAATAATGGAAAATAAATATAAGACAATTGCCTTTCAGGGGATGGCAGGGGCCTATTCAGATCTCGCCTGTCGGGAGGCATACCCGGAGTTGGAAACAGTGCCGTGCGTCTCTTTTGACGCGGCGTTTCGCGCCGTTCGCAACAAAGAAGCCGACCTGGCGATGATCCCTGTCGACAACACACTTGCAGGGCGTGTGGCCGACGTGCACAGGCTCATTCCCAATGGTGACCTTTTTATTATCGGTGAGCATTTTCAACTGATTCGTCACTGTCTGCTCGGTCTGCCAGGTGCCAAAATGGAAGAGTTGACCGATGTTCACAGCCATGTGCACGCCATTCCGCAATGTAAACTGTTTATCGATAAGCATGGGTTAGACCGCCATGTGGTGGCAGATACAGCCAAGGGGGCATCGGATGTGAAAAAATGGGGGGATGCGACCCAGGCGGCGATCGGCTCAGAGCTGGCAGCGGGGATTTATGGTCTGGAAATTCTTGAAAGAGATATCCAGGATGCAAACCACAATACTACCCGATTTCTGGTTTTTTCTAGAAACAACGATATCCCCGAGCGGGAACGGCTGCACCGTTATATAACAAGCTTTGTCTTTGAGGTTCGGAACATCCCCGCCGCTCTTTATAAAGCACTAGGAGGGTTTGCCACCAACGGGGTGCAGATGGTGAAGTTGGAATCGTATGTGGATGAACACTTTAACGTCGCCCGCTTTTACGCTGATGTAGAAGGCCATGTTGATGAGAGATCACTGCAGCTGGCCTTTGAGGAACTCAATTTTTTTGCCAAACGCGTTGTCCTGCTGGGTACCTATCCTGTCCATAACTTCAGGATTCTTGGTCATTCCTGATTCTCCAAATTACAGGCATAAATATGCCTGTCGATCAACCAGATAGTGGCAAGAACTTGCCGGTGTCCTGGTAATGTATTTTGAGTATGGCGTACTGATGACATGTGACTATCGTAAGAAGTGATGATTGAGCTGTTCTGTGGCTCGGTTTTCGCAAGAGGAGTTGGAAACGAGCTGCATAAATAGATATTACGGGGAAGAATGCCGGATACCGGTCATGCAAGCCGGAAGTGATCAATAGAAATGAATATACAAACGCAAATAGTTGAAAATCTTCAAAAGATAGTGGGAGTCCAGAATATCTCAGTTTCCACAGCAGACAGGATAACCCATTCATATGATGCCACGCAGCAGAAACACCTGCCTGATATCGTGGTCTATGCGGAGAACACCGGTCAGGTGAGTGATGTTATGAAACTTGCCAACGAGAACAGGATACCCGTGTTACCACGGGGAGCCGGCTCCGGTTTTACCGGTGGCACTTTGCCGATTCACGGTGGGATTGTTCTCGTCTTAACCCGGATGGATTCGATCCTTGATATCGACACGGAAAACCTGGTGGCGGTTGTGGAGCCGGGTGTTGTCACGGCAGAGCTGCAGAGGCAGGTTGAAAAACTGGGACTCTTTTATCCTCCAGATCCCGCCTCAAAGGAGTTTAGTACCATGGGCGGTAACGTGGCAGAATGTGCAGGTGGACCACGCTGTGTAAAATACGGAGTAACCAAGGACTACATAATGGGTCTTGAGGTTGTGACCCCCGCAGGCGAGGTTCTGACAACAGGCGGCGAGACCCTGAAGAACGTAGTCGGCTATGACCTGACCAAACTATTTGTGGGGTCGGAAGGGACACTTGGTATTGTGACAAAGATTATTGTCAAGCTTTTACCAAAACCGGAAGCCAAGAAAACGATGTTGGTGCAGTTTACCACTATTGATGGTGCGGCCCAGTCTGTGTCGGCCATTGTGGGAGCCAAGATCATTCCGACCACTCTCGAATTTATGGATGCAGCAACTATTGGCTGCATACGCGATGTCTCCACAATCCCGATAGCCGAAGAGTGTAAAGCAATACTTATCATCGAGGTGGATGGCGAGCAGGATGTTCTGGGCCGGCAGGCAGCTAAAATCCTATCTGTTATCGAACCTTTCGGCATTCTTGATACCCGTATTGCGGAAACCCATGAAGAGTCGGAAGAGATCTGGCAGGTACGTCGTATTGTGAGTCCGAGTCTGAGGAAGGTGAACCCGGACAAGTTTAATGAGGATATTGTTGTACCCCGCTCCAAGGTGCCTGATATGATTCGTGCCCTTGAAGCGTTGTCAGAAGAGTATGGTGTCCCAATCGTCAATTTCGGTCATGCCGGGGACGGAAACATCCATGTCAACGCGATGGTCGACCTTGCTGTCGAGGGCATGGAGGAAAAGGTGGAAGAACTCATGGCCAGGATATTTCAGGCGGCGGTCGACTTACGAGGGGCTATTTCGGGCGAACATGGTATCGGCACTTCCAAGGCCAGGTTCATGAATATGGAGTATGACCGGACCACTATCGATTATATGCAGCGAATTAAAAAAGTCTGGGATCCGAACAACATCCTGAACCCAGGCAAGATTTTCCTTGAGCACTATCCGGAGACAGGAACAGAAAGGCAGGCAGGACAATGAGCAGGAATAAGTCATTACATGATTTTGAAGAGATTATCCGGGAGTGCGTCAAATGTGGAGTATGCCAGGCCCACTGCCCGGCCTATATAGCAACCAAAAAAGAAGGTGCGGTAGCACGTGGTAAGATTACCCTGGCAGCGGCACTGCTCGATGGTGAAACCGGCCTGGAAGAACGATTGCAACAGGACATGTCCATGTGTTTGATGTGCGGGTCCTGTGTTTCCAAGTGCCCGAACAAAGTTCCCACTCACGAGATAGTGGGCGCTGTACGCAGGGAGTTTGCAGATAAACAGGGTCTCTCCTGGATTGGTAAAGGGGTTTCGACAGTGATCGGCTCAAAGGCGCTGATGAAGACGCTGAGCAAGGGTGGGGCGATGTTTTCCCCGCTGATCCTCAAAAAACTACCAGAAACCAGCGGGTTACGGTTGCGCCTGTTTCAAGCGCCGGGCATGAAAGGTCGGACCGTGCCCCCCATCGCTTTTAAGAACCTGTTTAACCGGATCCCCGAGTTCGTCGAAGGGGAACCGGATAAGCCGATTATCGGCTTTTTTGCCGGCTGTGCAATCACCTATATGTATCCGGAGATCGGTGAGAAGATGGTTCAGATTCTCAATCGTATGGGCTTTTCGGTATATACCCCAAAAGGTCAGCAGTGCTGCGGTATTCCGGCTCTTTCATCCGGAAACGGAGATTTGGTGGAGGAGCTTTCCGATACCAACATGACCGCCTTCAAGGAGCGTGAGGTGAGTCATATCGTTACGGCCTGTGCTTCCTGCAACGGCGGTATCGGGGAATATTACCACACCATGAAAGGTGATCATGACGATTTCACCAACAAGGTCGTCGATTTCAGCGTTTTCCTGAAAGAGCAGGGATTGTTTGAGACATTGACCGCCATGGAAAAGAAGGAGCAACGTACCCGGGTTACCTATCACGATCCATGCCATTTGAAAGTCCAGGGGATTACCAGGGAACCCCGTGAATTATTGCGCTCCCTGCCCAATGTCGATTTTGTCGAGATGGAATATAGCTCTGCCTGTTGCGGCCTGGGGGGCACATTTTCAGTCTACCATTATGATACCTCAAAGGAGATCGGAGCCCGCAAGATGCCCGGTCTAAAAGAGAGCGGTGCGGAGCAGATCGTCACCGGCTGCCCTGGTTGTATCATGCAGCTGCAGGACAGTATCAATCATGCCGGTCTGCCGGTAAAAGCTGTTCATCTGCTGGATCTGGTTGCGGAAGCGTTGCGGTAAGCTGTCCTTTTGTCAGGGGTTATTGCGATAAATTGTCCAGCAGCCATATTGCCTCTGCGATCCCGATGCGTGAATCGCTGTTTATATCTGTCGGCAGGCTGGTGCAGTTGCTCATATCTGGTTGTTCACCGGTTGTGATCCGGAGTATGGCGATGACATCCTGAAGATCGGCATCTCCGTCGCAATCAACATCTCCGGCAACCTCTGCCGCTTCGATATCGAGATAGTTGATATAGCCGATCTTCTCATATTTCCCCATAACCATGGTCAGTTTCCTGTCCCGGACAGTTACCTGTTTTGTCCGGGTTATCCAGCTGTTGCTGGTCTCCTCGTCTTCCATGAAGACCACGCCTTCGATGGAGATGTTCTGATATCGCGGTGTACTCCGTGAGCCGGCAACAGCCGTGACGTTATAGGTACCGTTTGGCAGGTCAAATTCAAAGACGTCGTGGCGACCCCAACTGTCTATAACTGAACTTCCCAGCAATTCCTTTGGTTGTGGGTCGATCCATTGGTCCCAGTGGGCATAGAAGCCTGAATCCGGTACTTCCGCCGCTGGTATCCAGCCATACCCGTCGGTGGTGTTATACTCACTGTTCCCAATCTTCATATAGGTGTTCCCATTGACGATGAGGGGGGTGGCGGTAGGTTCACCGGTCGGGTTCTGGAAGTTGATATAATAATCTTCCGGTGCACCTTCCGAGCGCGGATGAACACTGGATGGAGTCAGGTTGGGAATAGTTGCAATCTCTCCGCCAAGTTTCTGGCCTATAACCTTACGCAGGTTATAGATAAATGCGCTGTCCCGGCTATAGGCAACTGTATCCCCGATAACCTTGTCTGCCAGGGAATCCGCCTGGTTTGTCACCCCGGGATAGGGTGCCTGGGAGTTGTTCAAGAGGTACATATACTCATAGTCTTCAAGTCCGTCCCGCAACATCTCAAGACGGATAGAGGAGACAAAACGATGGTTGTTCGAACCGTAAGAGATAGGTGAACTGTTCTCAGATGGCGGATACATAAGGAAACGATTCCCGTTTTGTCCATAGTCCATCGGTGTTGTCCAGGGATTGGGCGTCCAGGTGTTAAACTGGTAGTAGGCAATGCCGCTTAACCGGTATTTCCAGAGGAACCAGCCTGTAAGTTTACCCTCGATTCCCGGATGATCGATGGTTATCGGGTTGAACCGCGGCAGTCGGGTACCATGCAGGAAATAGATCCAGCTTTCCTCATTATGGTTTGTTAACCGATCCCAGGAGACTGCCGGATTAAATTGAAGACCGAAGTGTGCCAGCCAGATATCGATCTTTGATCCGCTAAAGGCCGGGTGGTTGTATATCTCTGGTTTGGGCTCTTCCGAAACCATCAGCTTGAGGTTTGGAGCCACATTTTTCAACTCCTGTGAATACCAGGCTACCGCATCGTAATCTGCCTGATCCTGCGGTTCATTGGCCATATAATAGTAGGCTTCGTCCAGGTAATTGAGACTTTGCAGATAATTCTGGAGGGCGGTGATATATTCAAACCACTTCGTGTTGTAGGCGGAGTTCGGGTTGTTGGCGGTATACCAGTCCCCCGCACTTCGTGTTTGTCCGCAGAAGGGGGATGGGCGCTGATCCGACGAGGCGTCATTATTTTGAAACGTTGCGGCCATAAACGATGGAAACCCGGTATCACCGTTAAACGGTGACTCAAAGTGACCTGACATCAAGCCGCTGCCGTCCAGAAATCGTGCCGCAGGCTGTTCAAAACCCCATATCCCATCATTATCTGTGAAGGTTCCGTTACAATCATAATTGATATAAGGACCGCCGCCGGTTGAGGTGATACCACCAGACCAGAGTACAGATTTTGGGGTAAGTCGATGGTCAATAAGAAATTGTTTGATCTTGTCGACGTAGAGCCAGTAATCGTCATTGGTCCCTTCTACACCATAATGGGTAAGGATAGTGTTGTGGTTGATGTTCATCTGCGATTTGACATGCAGTTCTTCCGGCAGCATGAAGTCGAAGACGTGAAGATGGATGGGGATCGAGACCGTACCAATGGTGATCGTTGTAGTGTAATCACCGGCAGGGGTTGTCTTCGGTACGTAAACATTGACCCAGAAAGAGGTGTTTTGGTTTGTAGTGACAGGGATGCTGTCACCGTTCTCAATGGGCCATAGCGGGTCAGGGTTCAGCCCTGTTCTGCCGAAATAGTCGGTAACTGTGCTGATGTTGACATATTTGACGACTGATAATTCTGTCTTGATACCGGAGCCGAAGGTGCCCATGGTGACAATAAAACTGCCTGAGGCAGAAGGCTTTAGGATAACCTGGAACGGTTCGAACTCGTTTTTTGCACAATAAATCCGGATGGCTGAACCTGAGTCGGAAGGAACCGGGGCATCTCTGAATATTTTTTCGGCAGGCGGTGCAATCCATATTTGACCTTCATCGGAAGATTGCTCCATTCGGAAGGTCATTTTCTCAAGTTCCGTGGTACTGGCTGGTTTTACAGCCAGGAGAACAAGGAAAACCAGTCGATGGAAGGCGAGGAATTGTCGTAAATGTCTCATTGAGTTGTTGAGCAGGAAAGTGGAAGACTTATTGACTACATTCCTGAATCCTTTAAGTTACTGCATAATTGAACCTGGTCCTGGGTTTTCTGTAGAAAGACCATGTAGTTTTCATCGTCTCCCTGCTGCAGGTACAGGGAGGCTGTGTGCCTGTAGATCACAGCAAGTTCGCATTCCAGGCGTCTTCGGGAGGTTTGTGAGTCCGCCTCATCCTGTTTTTCCAGTTTTGCCAGTTCGTGCTCAAGGTCCTGTTCAAAGTGCTGTAATGTATTTATCGCCGACATGAAATCCATCGTCGGCAGTTGTGGATACAGATTCTCGCTTCTAAAGCGGACCCATTCAAAAGGTTCCTCTTCAGACGAAAAGAAGGCGTGGATGTATTGTTGCAATTCCTGCCGGTAAAAAAAGACAATAACCAGCATGATGATGACTGTAAGTAACTTTTTCAAAGATTTTCTGCAATTGTCTTGATCTGAGCCAAAATACCAATTCTTCGACACACTCCTTCGTACGGTTTATAAAGAATCGTGTAGTAGTGTTAGTATGTTACGTTTTATACCATGATCCAGGTGGCTGAAACAATGATAATCGGGGTGCTTTCATCAGGATACGGTTGAGGCTGGTCTGTTTTCTACGCTATATTCAGGAACCGGTGCAGGTTTCACCTTTATTTTTCAGCGGAATACTGTTACCTGTTTCGGGTTGATGCTGTTTATCGGAAGAAGTCAATATACTGATCAAAACTATGAAAAAATATCTTTTACTTATAGCTGTTGTTGTCTTGTTAGTTGTCCCCGAAACGGGGCAAAGTGGTACAGAACATGAACTCCTCGACTTTGTAGATACAGCCTTGCGTCAAAGTGATGTCGCGTATGATATACGTGATTCAATGACGCTCAGTCAGATGGATATTGAGAGTGCCGAGCATACTTTCGATACCAAGATTGTTCCGCTCACGTCCATCGGTTTTACCCAGGGGACCGGTTCCCAGAAACTGGGACTTGAACTTCGAAAGGAGATCGAGACAGGGGCTTCCATCAGTTACGGGCTGGTGGGTGACAGGGTGGATGAAGACTCGAATTACGTAGTTGAAAACAGTCATGTGGCCCGGGCTTATGTACGGGTGTCTCAGGGATTGTTCCGGCGCTGGGGTAAAGAATATAACCGGACTGATCTGGATGTCGCCGAGCTGAGGGACCGGCAAAAAAAACTGTCTGCAGCCAAGCAGATGCAGCAACTTATCATGTCTACTGCCAAAAAGTATTACACAATGGTGCTGGAGGATCAATTGTTGATCAAATCCAGGGAAGCTCTGAATCGAAGTAAGGAGCATCTGGATTCGGCTGCTTCAAGGCAATCAGTCGGACTTGTCTCGAAGGTGGATGTGTACCGGGCGGAGCTCGCCATGCTCACCGCGGAGAACGAATTGCAGGTGAGAACCCGGCAGCGGGAAAGGGCAATTGATGATTTCCGGGAGTTGTTGCGTCTATCCATGCAGGATGATCTTTCGTGGCAGAAGGAAATATCGAAGATTATACCCGTCATACCTGATACCGAATCTGTAGATGAGGTTATTTTCGATAACCGGCTCGACTGGCAGGAGTATTTAATGCGAACCCAGATCTCGAAGCGAGAGAAATACCAGGTCGATCGCAACCTGATGCCTGATGTCGGGCTCAGTTTTACAGTTGAGCAAAGGGGGGAGGGTGATTCAATTGAAGATGCTGCCGTACTTGATGAGACCAACTGGTCGCTGCAACTTGAGATGAGGTCATCGCTTGATACCTTTAGTGAGGAATCGGCGTTGTTACGAAAAAAAATGGAGTTGTCAAAGCTGCGCAGGGAAGGGGAGGCGTTAAGGCGACAGATCTCCCGCGAATTACGGGATGGACTGGCCGATTTGCAGGTGATGGAGAGAAAGCATCAATTGAGTATTCGTCGTCTTGAACAGGCCAAATTGGCTTTGGAGCTGGCCCAGATTCGTTATGAAAAGGGGCTCAGTGATAATCTCGATGTGATCGACGCGGAGGCCGCATACTCGGATGCCGAACTTTCCATAATGCGCTCGCTTGTCTCCTACAATAATGCGGCTATCAGTCTCGCCAGTGTGATGGGTATACTCAATACGGATTGGCTTCGCATGTCGATCAGTCAGGAGGAAACACTGTAAATGTTGGCTAATTTACAAAAAACGTACGGCTGGTTGTCGTTGGCTCTCATCGGGTTGGTGGTTGTTTCTGTCCTGGTGATGATGAACGTCTCCGATGAACCCAATGAAAAATCTGGAGTTGCACCTGTAAAAGTTGTTCGTGAATCATTTGAGGTTGGTATCACCGAGCGGGGAATTGTACGGCCCGCCAAAATTTCGCCCATTAAATCACAGGTGAGCAGTAACCAGGCAAAAATAGTCTGGATGATCAAGGAGGGAAGTGTTGTCAAAGAGGGTGATGTAGTGGCCAGGTTTGATACCAAACCGTTTCTCGATGAACTCTCAAGGGCGGAGCGGGACAGTGGTGACGCCCAGGCGACACTGATTGCTGCCCAGAAGCTGTTGCTAATGCAGCAGGAAGAGGAGGCAGGGCGGATAGAAGAAGCTGAGCGAAAAGTTGAGATTGCCGGGATTGATGCCCAGAACATCAAAGAAGGGGCCGGTCCACTTGAGAGAAAACAGGTGGAACAGAGGGTGAAGAAGGCCGAGCGTGGCTTTCGATTGGCAAAAAGCAATTATGAAGATATGGAAGTGCTTCTTAAGCGCGGACATGCTTCTCTTCGGGAGCGGGACAAGGCGTCTGACGAATTGGAGACGGCCCGCGAGCAGTTGAACGTGGCCAGGGAAGAATTATACAATTTTGATACCTATAAATGGCCCAAGATGATTCGCGAGGCGGAGTTGCTGGTCAATGGTGCCAGTAGTGAATTGCAGCGGGTTAAGGTGACAGCAGAGCTGAAGATCCAGAATAAGAGGGTGCAGGTAGAGAAGTCCAGACGAAATGTCGCCAACCGCGAGGCTGTGAGAAAAAAAGCGGAAAAGGACCTGGAAAACTGTGAAGTTAAAGCTCCAGCTGACGGTATTCTACTCTACTCCGTGCTGCCGCGTGAAACGGGACGGAGAAAAATCCAGATTGGTGATTCAGTCTGGGTGGGGCAGACATTTCTGGAAGTTCCAGATACCTCTCAGTTGATAGTTGAAGTACAGATCCGGGAGATTGATGTGGCCAAGATTGCGGAAGGGATGCCAGCCAGCGTTGAACTTGACGCCTTTCCCGGTACCAGGTTTTCCGGCGTTGTGGAGGTGATTGCCTCGCTTGCCGAGGACGATGGCAAGAACAGCAACATTCGCAGATTTTACGCCCGAATCAAGTTGCTTGAAAAGAGTGACAATATCCATGTCGGCATGTCCGCCACTGCGGCAATAACCTATCACTCAGTGGTCGATGGATTGACTGTCCCGGTAGGAGCAGTGATGATGAAAGAAGGGAGAACCATGGTTGAAAGGCATTACCAGGGGGCAGTTGAGCTGATTCAGGTGGAGCTTGGTGCACGCGGAGTTGATCGTGTTGAGGTCCTGTCGGGTCTGAAAGAAGGGGATCTTGTTAATCCCACACTCTACTGATAAAGCACGTACCCCTAAAAGACCATTTATTATCGATCCCGCATACTCAATTCCCGGGATTTCTTCAGCTGGAAAAGATGATCCTGACAGCAGAAAAAATAAGTCGCCATTTTGTTATTGGTGAAAGACAGGTTCAGGCTCTCGATACTGTAACATTATCGGTATCGGCCGGGGCATTCCTTGTTATTACCGGGCCCAGCGGTTCCGGAAAGTCAACGCTCTTGAACCTGCTGAGCGGTTTTGATAAACCGAGTACAGGATCGGTCTGTTTTCATGGGCGCGGTCTGGAGACATTAGGAAACAGGGAGGCTGCACTATTGCGAAATAAAGCCTTTGGCTTTATTTACCAGACACCTCATTTGCTGGCGGACAAGACCGTGCTGGAGAACGTGAAGCTCCCTTTTCATTATGGTGAGTGGTGCGATCAGGATGCTGTTACAGACCGTTGTCTGGAGTTGCTCGAATATGTTGGGCTTTCAGATCTGACGGACAGGTATCCCTCTACCCTCTCCGGGGGGGAGATGCAGAGGGTGGTTTTTGCCAGGGCCCTGGCCAGGGAGCCGGAGATCATATTTGCCGATGAACCGACCGGGAGCCTGGATGCGATGAATGCTGAGAAAATTCTGAAAATGCTGAGAGAACAGACCGAAATGGGCAGAAGTGTTATCATGGTTACCCACGATAACGACGCTATACAGTTTGGCAGCTCGCAACTTGTTTTGCGAAAATCACGTTTGGTGGAAAAGGGCCGATGCATTACAGGCAATTGACACTGGATATTCTTGACGCGTTAAAAGGGTTGCGGCGTCGACCGTTGCGTTCGCTTCTTTCCAGCCTTGGGATTGGGATTGGTGTTACTGCTCTCATCGCCATGTTGTCAATTAGTGAAGGAGCCAAACGAAAGGCACTTGCCAAGATCTCCTCTCTTGGGACTGATACCTTGCGCATTGAAGATGCCACTTCGGCAGCCAGGTCGGAACAAGAGAGTCTCGCAAATCTCTCTATCGGATTAACATTTGAAGATGCTGACCGGTTGCGTTCCTGGTTTGGTGACAGGGGTAAAATAGGTTCTTATATCAGGCAGGACAACGTTGTTGTAGCATCCGATACCGCCACGGCGTCTGTTACGTTATTCGGTGTATCCTGGGAATGGTTTACTGCCGAAAAACTGCTTTTCGAGTGGGGACGGCCTATTACCTCCTATGACGAGCAGACGGCCAGACCCTATTTCATTGTTGGTGCAACTGTAGCTAAAAATCTTTCGCTCCATCAAGGGGCGATTCTGAAAGTCGGTGATTTTGCAGGCCCCGTCATTGGTGTATTACAAGAACGGGGGAGCCTTTTGACAGAGGGTACCGGGTTATCGGCGCTTGATTTTGACAAGAGTGTTTTCATGCCGCAGAGTGCCGTGGGTTATGGACGTGTGGTTTCAGGACAAAGACTGCTGGATGGCTTGGTAATAACTCTCCAAAACGCCAGCGAGGATATGGTGCTGAAGGTGGGCTCCTCGGTTTATAAGCAACTCCTGTCCCGCCACAGGCAGGTGGAAGATTTTCGGTTGGTAATTCCCGTCAGCCTCCTGCGTGAGGCGCGTGAAAGTCAGCGTCTCTTCTCCCTCATAATGGGGGCTATAGCAGGACTCTCATTGCTCGTCGGCGGCATTGGTGTGATGAATGTTATGCTTGCTAATATCTCCGAACAGACCAGGGAAATTGGTTTAAGGATGTCCTTGGGTGCGGACAGAATGCGTATTGTCTGGTATTACCTCTGGAACTCTATACTTTTGACTCTTTCCGGTGGGGTCTGGGGAACAGCGGGAGGGCTCCTTGTTGCGTACGGAATCCAGAGGTATGCGGGGTGGGAAGTGGCATTTTCTGCAACTGCGCTGTTTATTGCACCACTTGCAGCCGTCCTGACCGGCCTGGTTTTCGGGCTGCATCCAGCAATGCGTGCTGCCGGGCTTGACCCGGCCGTAGCCCTCAGAGAGTCCTGAGGTTCCCTTAAGGCAAAGATTCCGGATGAACTGAGCAGGAGCAGAGATGTTCAGTTCATCCGGAAAAGTAGGTAGGGGGCGTGACGTAACGTCGTCAGACAACTTTTTTATACGAGGCTCTTCTTCGCTTCCTCAATATTAAAGCCATACGTCTCCGTGACGAAGTCGAGATCTTTATCACCACGGCCGCTCAGGTTTATCAGGATAGAGCCGTGTTTCATCTCCTGTGCCAGCTTCATGGAGTAGGCTACCGCATGGGCACTTTCGAGGGCTGGGATAATTCCCTCAATCCTGCTTAACGTATAAAAACCATCAAGAGTCTCTATATCATTGATTATTTCATAGCTGATCCGGCCCTCATCCTTCAGGGCGCTGTGCTCCGGACCGACACCGGGATAATCCAGTCCACTGGCGATGGAGTAAACTGGCGCGGGTTCACCATTTTCATCCTGCAGCAGATAGCACTTGAAACCATGAATGAGTCCTGGTTTGCCAAAGGCAGCGGTTGCCGCATGGTCCCCGAGGTTCAAAGAGCGTCCACCGGGTTCAATGCCGACGAGTTTTACCGGATCGTTCATAAAACCTGAAAAAATGCCCATCGCGTTACTTCCGCCTCCGACACAGGCGCAAACCGCATCGGGCAGGCAACCGGTCATATCCAGGAATTGTTCCCGTGATTCAACACCGACAACATGCTGAAAGTCACGAACCATCATGGGGAATGGATGCGGGCCAACCACCGAGCCGATGCAGTAGATCGAATTGATCGGATCCTGTAAATAGGCCTGGAAAGCAGAATCAACAGCTTCCTTTAGTGTTTTTAAGCCAAATGAAACAGGCACCACCGTCGCTCCAAGGAGTTTCATACGTATGACATTGGGCGCTTCCTTGGCGATATCAACCTCACCCATGTGGATTTCACACTCAAGTCCAAAATAGGCGGCAGCGGTAGCAAGGGCAACACCGTGCTGTCCGGCCCCTGTTTCAGCAATTAATTTCTTTTTGCCCATATGTTTGGCGAGCAATCCCTCACCCATGCAATGATTCAGTTTATGAGCGCCGGTGTGGTTAAGGTCTTCCCGTTTCAGGTAGATCTGGGCACCACCGCACATTTGGGAAAGACGGTCTGCGTGGTATACCGGGGTTGGTCGTCCCTGATAGTGTTTACGGATAGAGCGCAGTTCCTCGATAAAGCGATGTGTCTTACTTATGGTGAGGTAGGCTTCGGTGATTTTATCCATTTCTTCCTGGAGTTCCGGCGGAATATAAGATCCTCCGTAATCGCCGAAATGTCCTGTGGAGTCGGGATATTGAGCTGGGTACCTGGAAAAATCTTTTGTCATGATAACCTCTTTCCTGCTTAGGATCGTGTTATTATAATAATGGCGTGTCCATTATCATTGATAATCAAGGAGGCTGTCCAGGAATACCTTTTCTCCCTGGATCTTCGTTATTTTGTGAAAATAACACCTGGAATATCAGGTATATACCTGAGCATATATTTCTCAAATGCCTCGATCTGAGAAAAAATGTCTATTCTTGGACAACCTCCTGGAACCAGTTATATGTGCTCTCACAAAGGGAGATGAAAGTAATTCTCGTGGCAACCTCAATAATTAATTTACAACGGTAATGTGAGAATCAAAGAGTAAGTGCCTCATACAAGAAACCATGAAAATAATTGTATGTTCTGAATACTGCAACACATAACTGGGAATTTATTGATCTGTCTTCGGGGCAGGTGAGTTGAAAATGGGGAACAGGGGAAAGGAGGGATGGCACAATTTACCTGATATTAGATGAATAGAACCAGTCACTATCATGCATATCAAAAGAATGGTGAAAAAATATGCCTGTGGAACTGCAGAATTTTAGCCGGATTTTTTGGTTTGACCCATCTCTTTTTGCATCAGGTACACCAGTTTCGGAGCTTTGGGGTGACCATTCTCAGCGGCTAGTTTCCACCAAAAGAGTGCTTTTTCGTAATCCTTCTTCACTCCCTGTCCCTGGGCATACATATTTCCGATGGAGATATGGGCGTCATAGTACCCTTGTTTTGCAGCGGTGCGAAAGCATTTCATTGCCTGCTCATAGTTCTGGGTTCCCCCCTTACCGCTGTTGTACATCAGTCCAAGCAAAAGGTTGGCGTGACCCTTGATCTTGGCGTCTGCTGTCTTGTGGGTTGCTACCTTCTGGTACCAGTATCTCGCTTTTTTATAATCCTGTTCTCCTGTTTTCCCTGAGCTGTAGATATGAGCAATATAACTCTGGGCGTTGACATCACCGGTTTTGGCACGATGTACGAGTCGGGGATCACAGGTATTAGAGGCAAAAGATGTTTCGATGAAGACAACAAGGAGGAATGCTAATGCCGGCAGGATTCGATAGATAATTGATTGGGTCAAGGTGCATTCTCCGGAGTAGCGGTGTTATGAAGTTGTTGCTCCGTTTCAATCCTGCTAGTTAGCCAACTGTTCAGATTTTCAATTAAATATGATAGAAATAGGTATATATACCTATTGGTTGGAAAACGCAAGTTTTTAGTGTCCCCAGCTGAGATGGTTCAAACACCTCGCCTTCGAGTCGATGGTCGTGCAGTGGTTTATATTGCTGTCGTATGTTGTTCCCGTGCTCAAAACAGCAGGGAGTATGGTGGTACTACCGTGAGAAAGAATTCCTGGAAGGATTTGTTTGGTGAGTGTTATTGTCAGAAAAACGGGGAAAATATTTTTTGGGAATAAAAAATCCCGAAAGAATGGTGGGCAGCATTCTTTCGGGATTTCCTGTTACTGAAAGCTAACCGAGGTGTCTCAGCTCGCTTCAGTTTGCAGCTGGGCTTCCTGAACCGGTTTTGGGTCGATCCATGGCTTACCGACAGGAAGAACGTCGCGGCCAAAGATCTGCAGATAGATGACATGGGCCATCATGTACCAGGCGTTTAAGGCACAGGCGATAAGAACATAAGCGGCAACCTTGGTCATCGCCGGATAACCGAAATGGGCGAGATCAAGAAGGATAAAACCAATTAAGAGCAGGGTGAATGTTGAAGCCATTGCTCCATGGATCCGCAGAGCGGCAAACCACAGGATAACTGTATAGAGTGTCCAGGCAACGAGGAAATATCCAACATCGGTTCCGCTTGATTTATAAACGTCGTATTTATTCATTAAAAGAATAATGGCGAGCGCTATCCAGAATGCACCGTACGAAACAAAAGCACTGTAACCAAAGTTATTTCCGACCTTGAATTCCTGATAGCCTGCGATCAATTGGGCGAGACCACCAAAAATCAGTCCGAGGGCTACGATTGGGCCGAGGCCGCACAGTCCGAGATTGTGAAACTGGAGTATCAGAGTCGTTAAACCAAAACCTGCAAGACCGACTACCGCGGGATTTCCAAGTGCTACTTTCGAATCTGCCATTATCTTCCTCCTGGGTTAAAAATGGAATGTTGGTTGTTCTTTCGTTTGGTTAGTGGTGGACGAACATGGGTTATGCCAATTGGTAAAGCAAGGTTTGTGCCATGAAGATAAAAAGGTCGTAACATACTAAAATTAAATCAATAAACATGTTATTGTTTGAGAGTAACGAGCTACAACTAAAGTTGTGGTAATTGACGGATTAATATCAAAAGAACGATTTAACAACCAGATAGTGGACACAACCAAAATTGTCGCTACAACTTTTATTGTAGGCCCTTGAGGTGCCTATTTATGTTGGCTTTTTAACCTCTTCGAAAGAGCTTGCTGGGAAATGCCCAGCATTGAGGCTGCGATGGACTGGTTGTTGCCAGCCCGGCGCAAGGCTTCTTCAATGAGCATAGTTGTTGCCTGTTTTATACTTGGCAAGGGGTCTGCGTATCGAAAGGGGAGACCTGTATTATCAATATCTTGTGTTGCTTCTGTGGTGGATCTTGAGCGAGCCATATGTTCGCGGAATACGGCCATGGAAAGAGTACCGTTCTTGTGTTGGGCAACAGCATCGAAAACCATAGCCTGGAGCTCCCGGACATTGCCTGGGAAGTGATACGTCGATAACTGGTGAAGCAACTCAGGAGGCAGTGAAGGTGCCTGCTTTTTTAAAGCATCAGCGGCACTGGTTACAAAATGGTGTATGAGAAGCGGTAAATCCTCTTTTCTTTTATTGAGAGGCGGCACCTGAATGCGGTGTGTTGCCAGCCTGTAATGAAGATCCTGGCGGAAGGTTCCTTCTTGTCGTTGCTGCCATAACTCGACATGGGTTGAAGTGACAATGCGGGCATTGCTAAACGAGATCTTGTCCTGGCCCAGAGGGATGTATTCACCTTCCTGCAGGAGGCGTAGCAGCTTGACCTGTGATGCCGGGCTGAGATCCCCGATTTCGTCAAGAAAGAGTGTGCCGCCGGAGGCCCTTTCAATGAGTCCGGCCCTGGAGGCCTCAGCGCCGGTGTAAGCTCCCTTGACATGGCCAAAGAGAGTATCTGAAAAGACATTGTCATCAAGGCCAGCTACATTAACTGCCACAAACTCACCTTTACGCCCACTGACCCGATGAATAGAGCGGGCAATAAGTTCTTTGCCGGTACCGGTGTCTCCCTGGATGAGCACCGGTTGATCTGTTTTGCCGACAGACTCGATATATTCAAAGATGGCAATCATCTCTTTACACTGGGTGATAATTTCCTCAAACAACTCTGGGTGAAAGAGTTTGACTGTATTCGCCTCATAGCTGCCGCGATCACCTGATGCAGCTTGCACGGCCGCCTGCGCTTTTTCAACGGCCTCAAGCAGGCGCTCTTCCTCTACAGGTTTAACAATATAATCAAAGGCCCCTGTCTTCATACACTCCACCGCTGTTTCGGCGTCAATTTTACCGGTAATGACGATAATGGGGATGTGGGGATGTCGGGCGGCTATGCCTTCGATTATTTCTTCACCGCTGATATGCGGCATATTAAGGTCGAGCAGGATAGTGCTTGGTAATCGCTGTTCGATAATGGCCAGGGCCTGCCTGCTTTCACTGCATGTGAGTATATTGTTGTATCCTGACATTTGCAGGATGGTATCTATGGAGAGGAGTATCGATTCTTCATCGTCGATAACCAGGATTGGGTCGTGGGGAATTGTTTGTTGAGTCATATCATTCTTCCTGCAATTTCATCATGTCTGTAGCGCGGTAATCGAACGGTAGCAGTTGTGCCACTGCCTGGAGTCGACTTGAAATGGAGCCAACCGCTATGGTTCCGTATAATTGTATCGGAAATCGCGAGCCCCAGACCTGTTCCGCTGCTTTCTCGTTTGGTCGTAAAAAAAGGATCCTTGATCCGTTCGAGAAGATCGGCTTCCATACCTTTGCCATGATCACTGACTTCAAGGATGATTTCTTCCGATTCCTCAATATAATAGGTTGATACGCTGAGTAGCTGGTCACGGTCCATAAGGGCCTGACAGCCGTTCATGATGAGGTTGATAACCACCTGTTCCAGTCGTTGGCTGTTGCCGAGCAAGGTCGGCAGGTTTTCGTCGTAGCACACTTCAAAACTGGATGTTGCCTTATTAATAAGGCTGGAGAGCAGGCCGACTGAGGTGCGTACTACCTCGTTAAGGTTTACTGCTTCCTGTTGTTCGGAAGGTCGTTGTCGGGCAAATTCCTTAAGGTCGCCAACGATACGTCGAACCCGGCTCACACCCTCCTGGGAGAAGTGTAGAAGTTTCGGCATGCGATCACGGAGCTGGGGGTAGGTCATGCCACCTACTTCAAAATCGCCGAATTTACGGTGATAGTCATCGAGAACGGGACGGCTGCTGTCCCAGAATCGTTCATAAACCTGGAGGTTCAGCATGACCGATGAGATTGGATTATTGATCTCATGGGCGACACCGGCCACCAGGGTCCCGAGAGCAACCATTTTATCCGTTTGCATTAGTTGCTCCTGCCTCAGTTTGGCCTCAGCTTCAGCTTTCTTTTTATCTGAAATATCCCGTGCTGTCATGAGGAGGGAGCGGAGGCCCGCAGGGGTATCCATAACCGCAAAAGTGGCCTCTATAGGGAGCGAGGCAGAGTCTTCCTTGATAAAGGAGAGCTCAAGAAAGGATGAGTCGTTTTCTTCACTGCTTTCTTCACTAAGCCTGCTTTTAAGGGTGTGCTTGTCAGTGTCTGGTATGATGTCGAATATGGGGCGAAACTGGATAGTCCGGATGGAATAGCCGCATTTTTTATAAAATGCGGTATTGGCAAAGGTGATTCTCAGGTTTTCGTCAACGACAAGGATCATTTCCCTGGCTGTTTCAGTGAGCAACCTGTACCTGTTTTCGCTTTTTATCAGCGAGATCTCTATCTCCCGGCGTCTGTTTTCCACTGAAGCACCCTGCCATAATATATAGACGGACAAGAGAGCTATGACAGCAAGTATTCCCAGGAAGATAAAGGTCATGTTCCTGGTGATGGAGGTTATCTGGCTATGAATATCCTCAACATAAACACCGGTGCCGATAATCCAGTGCCAGGGGGCATATTCCTGGACATAGGAGATTTTGGAAAAAATTCTTGTCGGGTCGTCCTGCCACTGCCAGTGGTAGTTGACAAAACCGGCACCGGTCTCCTTGACTGTAGCCAGAAAGGCCTGGAAAAGTTTCTTTCCTGCCGGGTCTTTCTCATCGGTGACATCCTTTCCTTCAAGATCCGGGCGGTATGGATGCATAATCATGCGCGGATGGGTATCGTTGATCCAGAAGTAGTCTTTGTTGTCAGGACCGTAACGTAAACTTCTGAGGTGGTCAGCGGCCTGTTTCTTGGCATTGTCAGTACTGATTGACCCCTGGTCGGCAAGATGGGCGTAGTAGGTGACTGAACTAATAGCAGATTCACTGAGGGCGTGGATCATTTCACGCTTTCGGTCCATCAGGTGATCTTCTACTTTAGGAAGAATAAAACCGAAAAAGGTAATGATGAAAAGGAACATGGAGAGCAAAACGGGCAGTAATATCTTCACCGGTGGGGTTTGCGGGAAATGAACTCGTGGAAACCTGGATGGTGAGGCATGCTCCATGTTCGGTTTTGTTACCTGTTCCTTTTTGGCCTGAGATATCATTTTTTATTTCACCTGCAGACGAAAACGCTATTTAACTATGTTGATACAGCTTTATATATCCTTTCCGGCAGTCAGGAGATACAAAAAATCTGATCTATACATACAGGAAAAGTGAATAGGGGTTTAACGGTTTGTATTGAATGAGAAAAGTATGGGTTGTGATTGCGTTTTTCCATCATAACATTAATAGTTTAATGATTCAGAACAATAAGTAATTATTGCATATTTTATAAACTTAATTTGATATACAGAGCTACGAGTAACAATGTTACAGTAACTATTACTGTTTTTCTTCATCCTGTCAATAAATCTACCGTATAATAGAGAGATATGGTAAAAAAGTTGCAAATAACATAATTTCTTAATGAGAAAAATATCATAGTTGTTTGATATTTTAATATTCTATAAGTTGTTGATAATAAATGAATTAAAAAATCAAGACAGTTTTTCAATCACGGATTGATGCGACATTGAAGTAACATTGTTAAATAAAACGCTTGAAGTATTCATATCATTACTGTATACAAGTGGGAGTGGTTAGGGTGGACAGATGGACCAATCTCAGACCAAAAGGGGAGTAATATGACTAGTTTTGATGCCGTATTTCAAAGTAGTATCAACAACCCGGAAGAATTTTGGGGGGAAGCCGCCAAAGGGATCACGTGGTACAAGTGGTGCGACAAAGTCCTCGATGATTCAAACCCGCCGTTTTACCGATGGTTTAAGGGCGGGAAGATGAACACCTGTTTTAATGCTATCGACAGACATGTTGACGATGGTCGCGGCGACCAGACGGCAATTATTTACGATAGTCCTGTAACAAACACCATCCAGAAAATTACCTACAACGAACTTCTGGACCAGGTATCTACCTTTGCCGGTGCTCTCACCGATCAGGGAGTAACCAAGGGCGATACCGTAATCATCTATATGCCGATGATTCCGCAGGCGGCTGTCGCCATGTTGGCCTGTGCCCGTATTGGTGCTGTCCATTCGGTTGTGTTCGGTGGGTTTGCTGCTCATGAACTCGCAATCCGTATCGACCATGCTCAACCAAAATTGATTGTCACCGCATCTGGCGCCCTCGAAGGTGCTAAGACACTGTCGTATAAACCCCTGATTGATGCTGCCATTGAGCAGTCCACACACTCTGTGGAAAAAGTCATCCTCTATCAACGGGATTTCGTAACTTCCGATATGATCGAGGGACGTGATTTCGATTGGAACGAAGTGGTTGCCAAGGCCAGCCCGGTAGGGTGTGTTGAGCTTGACGCCACCGATCCTCTCTATATCCTTTATACCTCCGGCACCACTGGAATGCCGAAAGGTGTTCTTCGTGACAACGGTGGTCATGCCGTGGCCCTGCACTGGACTATGAAGGCACTCTACGACATCAATCCTGGTGAAGTATGGTGGTCTGCATCAGATGTCGGTTGGGTTGTTGGTCACTCTTACATCGTATATGCGCCGTTACTCCAGGGGTCAACCACGGTCTTCTACGAAGGTAAACCGATTGGGACTCCGGATGCAGGAGCGTTCTGGCGTGTTATTTCTGAGCATAATGTAAAGTGCCTGTTTACCGCACCGACCGCTTTCAGGGCGATCAAGAAAGAAGATCCGAATGGTGAACTGTATAAGAAATACGACGTGTCCAAATTTGAGTGTCTCTATCTGGCAGGTGAGAGAACCGATCCTGATACATTGGATTGGGCTACTGACCTGTTGAAAGTTCCTGTCATTGATCACTGGTGGCAGACTGAGACCGGTTGGGCCATTGTCGGTAACTGTCGCGGTATCGAAGAAAAACCGGTTAAGGTCGGTTCACCGACTCTGCCGATGCCTGGCTGGGATGTTCGCATCGTTGATAACGATGGGCAGGAAGTTCCGCCGAATACAGAAGGAAATATCGTTGTCAAACTGCCGCTTCCTCCGGGAACACTCACGACACTGTGGCGGAATGACGAACGTTTTATCAAATCGTACATGACTACCTTCCCTGGTTATTATGAGACCAGTGACGGTGGCTTCATGGATGAAGACAGGTATGTTTACGTCATGGGACGTATGGACGATGTTATCAACATTGCTGGTCATCGTCTCTCTACCGGTGCCATGGAAGAGGTTATTGCTGGTCATCCTGACATCGCCGAATGTGCCGTATTCGGTACCGATGACAAGATGAAAGGCCAGCTGCCTGTAGGTCTGTTTGTACTGAAGGCAGGTGTTGACCGCGATGCTGAGGATATTAAGAAGGAATTGATACAGATGGTCAGGGACCAGATTGGTCCGATCGCCTGTTTCCGTGATTCGGCTCAGGTTGCCCGTCTGCCGAAGACTCGTTCCGGTAAGATCCTGCGCGGTACCATGCGCTCAATCGCCAACGCCAAAGAGTACAACATGCCTTCCACTATCGATGATCCTGCCATCCTGGATGAGATCACCGAAACACTCAAGACAATTGGATATCCGAAGTAATTATCTGATGTCTTGAATCATTACAGTAAGTAGCGTTATCGCTGAAATCCATTCATTACATTAGCAGCAGCCGGTCCTGAAAGGGGCCGGCTGCCTCTCAAGGGGGTATTTATGAAAATTCATGAATATCAGGCCAAAGAACTGTTCTCTAAATACAATGTACCTACCCTATCCGGTGGGGTCGCAGACAGCGTGGAACAAGTCGATAAGATCGCAGCGGATCTTGGACTTCCTGTAGCTGTCAAGGCCCAGATTCACGCCGGGGGCAGGGGCAAAGGCGGAGGTGTTAAGCTGGCCAAAACAGCAGAAGAGGTAACCCAGGTAGCTGGCGAAATTCTGGGAATGACACTGGTAACCAAGCAGACCGGTCCGGAAGGGCGACTGGTACGCAAGGTGCTGGTGGAAAAAGGTGTCGCCATTAAAAAGGAATTGTATCTCTCAATTATTCCTGATCGTGAGACGGCGACAATCGCTATCGTCCTCAGTCAGGATGGTGGCATGGATATCGAGGAAGTTGCGGCTTCGACTCCCGAGCGAATTATCAAGGTTTATGTGAATCCCCTGACCGGCATCCAGGGTTTTCATCTTCGCCAGGCGATGTTCGGTCTGGAGCTGGAGAAAGAGCTGATGAAACCTTTCGGCAAGGTTCTCGGCGGCCTCTATAAACTGTTTGTCGACTACGACTGTTCCATGGTCGAGATTAACCCCCTCATTATTACGGAAGACAATGAAATCATCGCCCTCGATGCGAAGATGGATATTGACTCCAACGCGGTCTATCGTCACCCTGACGTGCAGGAAATGCACGATCCTTTCGAGGATGATCCTTCGGAAGCAGAAGCAGCCAAGTTTAACCTCAACTACATTAAACTCGACGGTAATGTCGGCAACATGGTCAACGGTGCAGGCCTTGCCATGGCAACCATGGATATTATCAAGCAGGCAGGCGCAAACCCTGCCAACTTCCTTGATGTCGGTGGTGGTGCCAGTGCAGATCAGGTTGAAAACGGATTCCGCATTATCCTCAGTGATCCCAATGTGAAAGGTATTTTAATTAATATCTTCGGCGGTATCCTGCGGTGTGACGTTCTTGCCTCCGGCGTTGTTCAGGCGGCCAAGAAAGTGGAACTTTCCGTTCCGGTGGTGGTCCGGATGGAAGGAACCAATGTGGAGGAAGGCCGGAGAATCCTGGCTGAGTCGGGTCTGAACCTTATCAACGCAGCAGATCTTGCCGATGCAGCAAGCAAGGTTGCCGAGATTGTAGCGTAATAGGTTCTGGATTGGGTTAACGGAATGTGGTTGGTTGAAAGAATAGGATTACCGGTGGCAGTCTTGATATTCGATACTGTCACTGGTGCATAACATAATATAGGTGCGAAATGGCCATATTTATTAACAACGAAACAAAAGTTCTCGTTCAGGGAATAACAGGTAAGGAAGGCCAGTTCCATACCCGGCAGTGCATCGAATACGGCACCAAGGTTGTCGCGGGTGTCACTCCGGGCAAGGGCGGCCAGAAAATGGACGATGTTCCGGTATTCAATACCGTGGCAGATGGCCGCAAACAGACCGGGGCAAATGCCTCGATGATTTTTGTGCCCCCGCCGTTTGCAGCGGATGCAATCCTGGAAGCGGTGGACGCGGGAATGGAAATGATCGTGTGCATCACGGAAGGTGTACCGGTCATGGATATGATGAAGGTTAAAAATTACCTGGCACAGAAAGGTACGAGTCGTCTTATCGGACCGAACTGCCCTGGTATAATCACCCCCGGTGAATGCAAAATCGGAATTATGCCAGGTCCGATACATACCCCGGGTGGCCCGGTAGGTGTTGTTTCACGCTCAGGAACCCTTACGTATGAAGTTGTTCACCAATTAAGTGAAGTGGGGCTTGGCCAGACAACATGTGTCGGTATCGGCGGTGACCCAGTAAATGGTACCGGCTTTATCGACTGCCTGGAGAAATTCAATGAAGACCCCAATACCGAAGCGGTTGTAATGGTCGGTGAGATTGGCGGCAGTGCAGAAGAAGACGCAGCAGCCTGGATTAAGGAGAATATGAGTAAGCCTGTGGTTGGTTTTATTGCAGGCTTAACTGCTCCTCCAGGGCGCAGGATGGGGCATGCAGGTGCCATCGTCAGTGGCGGTAAAGGCACGGCAGAGGCGAAAATAGAGGCCATGGAAGAGTCCGGAATATACGTATGCAAGGATCTCGGTCATTTAGGACGGTTATGTAAAGAGGCTTTTGCGTGATAATACGGTTCTTCGGAGAGGGATATACTCTTTAAACCTCTCCGAAGGTCGTTTTTAATCGAGGCTGCTATCGAAAAATCTACATTGGCTCATCTCTGTGCCGTATCTATACTTTTTTCTAAGAAATGGAAATTTAAATTGCTTGTAAAATTTTCATGTGACATGGATTAACAGGGATTGCTTTAATGTCAGGTAGTAGCCTTTTGACTGTTCAGGATAGCGTGGTTTTGCGGAATTTCATTGCAAGGAGACAGCATGGATACAAGTGATCGACTTAACCACTTGATGAAGTTACGAGCGGAAGCCAGTCTGGGTGGTGGTCAGGAGCGAATAGACAAGCAGCACGCCAAAGGTGCAATGACGGCGCGTGAGCGCATCAATATGCTGCTTGATCCGGGTTCTTTTGAAGAATTCGATATGTTCAAGACCCATCGTTGCCGGGATTTCGGCATGGATAAACAGGTTTTTCCCGGTGACGGTGTCGTCACCGGGTATGGTACAGTGAATGGCAAGATTGTGTATGTTTTTGCACAGGATTTCACGGTGTTGGGTGGGTCCCTGTCAGAGACGTTTGCCGAAAAGATCTGTAAGATCATGGATCTGGCCATGAAAAACGGGGCACCGGTAGTAGGGTTGAATGACTCTGGCGGTGCACGAATTCAGGAAGGAATCGAAAGTCTTGCGGGCTATACAGATATTTTCTTACGAAATGTCATGGCCTCGGGAGTTGTTCCCCAGATCTCTGCTATTTTCGGTCCTTGTGCCGGAGGGGCTGTGTATTCACCGGCTCTGACAGATTTCGTAACCATGGTCCAGGGACAGTCATATATGTTCCTCACAGGTCCCAAGGTCGTCAAATCTGTTACTCATGAAGATGTAACGGTCGAAGAACTTGGTGGTGCTGCAATGCATGCCTCACGAAGTGGCGTGTCAGACTTCGCCGCACCTTCTGAAATCGAAGCTATTGAGTATATCAAGCAACTGCTTTCGTTTATGCCGCAGAACAATATGGAATCACCTCCCATGATTTCCACAAACGATCTGCCGGAACGCATTGCACCACCTCTTAATGACATCATTCCGGATAATCCTAACGCCGCCTATGACATGAAAGATGTCATCTTGCAGACGGTGGATAACGGTGAATTCGTTGAGGTGAAAGCGGACTTTGCCCCTAACATCATTGTCGGCTTTGCACGTTATAACGGCATGAGCGTTGGCGTGGTGGCAAACCAGCCTGCTCATCTGTCAGGTGTTCTCGATATTGACTCATCGGTGAAAGGCGCACGGTTTGTTCGTTTCTGTGATTGTTTCAATATTCCCATAGTGACATTCGTCGATGTTCCGGGATTCCTTCCGGGAACGGTTCAGGAGTATGGTGGTGTCATCAGGAATGGTGCCAAGATTCTTTATGCGTTTGCAGAGGCAACTATCCCGAAAGTAACTGTCATTACCAGAAAGGCGTATGGTGGCGCCTACTGCGTCATGAGTTCAAAGCATCTCCGCGGAGATATTAATTACGCCTGGCCCACTGCTGAAATAGCGGTTATGGGAGCGAAAGGCGCCGTTGGAGTTCTGTATGGCAGGCAGGCTCGGGCTGAAGAAGACCCGGCCAAATACCTGGCAGAAAAAGAGAAAGACTACCAGGATACAGTCGCGAATCCGTATGTCGCCGCCCAGCGTGGATATATCGACGATATCATCGAACCTGCCAACACCAGGCTCAGGATCATCAAGGCATTGAAGGTGCTGGAGAATAAGCGTGACACCAACCCGATGAAAAAGCACGGGAACATACCGCTTTGATCGCCACCTTTAAGGTTGTGTAATAAAAACAACAAAATGAATCATATAACGATTTGTTTCGTGAAATGATGGCCTGAATAAGGGAGATGAAACATGGTTAAAGTATTTATCAGAAGAAGAGTACTGGATCAGGATATTCCCGAGTTGATGGAGTTGTTGAAAAAACTGCGTTCATTAACACTCAATCAACCTGGATACATATCAGGTGAAACACTTAAACGACTGGATCAGCCCGGTTCCTGTGTTGTGATTTCTATATGGACTTCGAAAGAAGACTGGGACAACTGGCTGAAGAACGAGGAGCGTGCTGCCGTACAGGCGGAGATAGACCGCTTCTTGGGGACCGAGACCCAGTATGAGGTTTATGGGTAAACGGCTACCCTGGCAAACGTGAAGGAGTTTAACCTTCTTAAACAGGTGGATGTAGAGATGGCAGACAATAAAAAGAAAATGGCAGCGGCATTGTCAGCGGTTAGCACGTATCTGCAGCAGGAGGAAGAAGCTGCAGCCCTGCAGGCACAAGCTGCGGAACTGACGTCCGCACCCTGTGAGTACGGGCTCAGCCAGTGGAGTCATAGCGGCCGCCAGGAGATGATGTCCATGCGGCGGCTGATCCAGCTGAGAGCTTTTGATCGTTTTCGATAGAACACAACGTATGTGCCATGTATAGGAGACAGGAACCATGAGCGACAAAGTAAAAATGACCGCAATGAATTACGAGGCAAACCGTCGAAAGGCGAGTAACCCTATCAAGATTATGGACCTTTCACTGCGGGACGGACATCAGTCCCTGTTTGCGACCCGCGGTCGGACTGAAGACATGATACCGGTAGCTGAAATGATGGACGAGGTAGGCTTCTGGGCGATTGAGACCTGGGGTGGTGCAACCTTTGATACCATGCACCGTTTCTTGAATGAGGATCCTTGGGAGAGGCTGAGAACCCTCAAGCGGTATATAAAGAAGACTCCCTTTTCCATGCTGCTTCGGGCGCAGAACCTGGTTGGTTACCGGAACTATGCTGATGATCTGGCTTATGCTTTTGTCGACAGGGCAGCCGAGAACGGTATGGATGTCTTCAGGACATTTGATGCCCTGAACGATTACCGGAATTTTGAGACTGTCGTCAAGCAAATCAAGAAGAGCGGTAAGCATTTTCAGGGCTGTATCTGTTACACTCTGACGGAACCGCGTCTTGGTGGTGAGGTATACAATCTTGATTATTTCGTCAACAAGGCCAAAGATCTTGAAAGTATGGGTGCTGACTCTGTCTGTGTGAAGGATATGGCTGGGCTTATGGCGCCTTACGATGCATATCCGCTCATCAAGGCCTTGAAGAAAGCAGTAAAAATACCTATTCATCTGCATAGTCATTTCACCTCCGGGATGTCACCAATGACTCACCTCAAGGCTATTGAGGCGGGTGTTGATATCATTGATACCTGTATGACTCCGTATGCATATCGAACCTCTCATGCAGCAGTTGAACCACTGGTAATGGCACTACTTGGCACCAACCGGGACACCGGCTTTGATATCAAGAAACTGGCAGAGATTAACGAGATCTTCGAAAAACAGATATTGCCAAAGTACAAACATCTGCTTGATACCTCAAAAGTATCCATCATCGATATTAATGTACTGCTGCATCAGACTCCGGGTGGTATGCTCTCCAACCTGGTGAACCAGCTGCGTGAAATGGATGCGCTTGATAAGATCGACGAGGTCTACAAAGAGTTACCGCGTGTCCGAAAAGAGCTCGGCCAGATTCCGCTGGTGACTCCAACCAGCCAGATTGTCGGTGTCCAGACTGTCAACAACGTCCTGCACGATACACCGGATGAGCGATACAAGATGATCACAGGCCAGGTGAAGGACCTCTGTTACGGTCTCTATGGAAAGACAGCAGTGCCTATCGATAAAGAGCTGCAGAAGAAGGCATTGAAGGGATACCCGCGTGGAGAAGAGCCGATTACGTCACGACCTGCAGAGGTCCTTGAGCCAGAGCTCGAAAAGGCCAAGGAAGAGATAGGAGATTTGGCTGTCGATATCGACGATCAGATCCTCTATGCAATTTTTCCGGTCACCGGTAAGAAGTTTCTGGAATGGAAGTATGGCAAAACAGAGGCACCGGACAGTGTTAAGCCGATCTCCCTTGAGCAGGTTGCTGCGCGTGATGCACTGGTCAAGAAAGCACTGGCCGGAGAGCTTATCGAGAAGCCGGATGCTCCGGAGAAGACCGAAGCGGTACGCAGTTTTAACGTCTATGTGGATGAAGAGTTCTTCCAGGTAGATGTCGACCCAGTTGGTGGTGCCCCTGTAATTGCCACACCCCAGGTTGCTGTTGCCCCTGCTGCCCCGGTAGCACCTAAAGCTGCTGCCCCGGTTGCCAAAGCCGCACCAGCTGCTGCATCTGCCCCAGCACCTGCCGCGTCCGCAGACGGGACGGTCCTTGCTGCACCGATGCCGGGTATGGTTGTAAGATTTGAGAAAAAAGTAGGTGATACGGTGAAGCAGGGTGATACTATTCTTATCCTGGAAGCGATGAAGATGGAAAATGCACTCGTGGCACCGTGTGATGGAACCATCAATGCAGTTAACTTTGCGGTCGGTGATTCTGTCGTCAAGGGAGCGACACTGGCTGTTATTGGCTAATATGGTGCTTACATAAAACCACTCCGGGCATGAAGGTCGTTTGTAAACGACCTTCATGCCTTTTTTATTTCCAGTACAGGAGGGTGAAATGATTATTCGTGAACTAAACGGTACTACACCTCAATTCGGGCAGGACTGTTTTCTCGCTGAAAACGCAACAGTGATCGGTGATGTGATTATGGGTGACAATTGTTCAATCTGGTACAATGCTGTTGTCCGTGGAGACGTTCATTATATACGTATGGGTGACAAGGTGAATGTTCAGGATGGAGCAGTGATTCACGGAACCTATAAAAAATCGCCTACTAATATCGGTAATAATGTTTCTATTGCCCATAATGCAATTGTGCATGGTTGTACGGTGAAGGACAACGTCCTTATCGGGATGGGAGCAATCGTTATGGATGATGCAGTTGTCGAGAGTAATAGTATAATTGCAGCAGGGGCGGTTATAACCCGTGGAACGCATGTAGAGCCGGGATCTATTTATGCGGGTGTGCCGGCAAAAAAGGTGAAAGATATCAGTCAAGAACATATCTCTGGTGAGATACAGCGGATAGCGGACAGTTATATCAAATATGCCAGTTGGTATAAAGAAGAGTAAAAGTTGCGGAACAGGGTACTGATTCCGGCCAGAGTCCATTTGTTCATACTTCTGGTGTCGGAATTCTGCGGTGCCGGATAATAAAAGGTCCACTTTTGTCATTTTTTGAGGTTGGAGTACCCACGACAATGATGAAAAGTTATAACGGCAGTTGTCATTGTGGAACTGTGCGGTTTGAAGTCGTTACCGACACTAATCACAGTGTTATTTGTAACTGTTCAATCTGTAAAAGGCGAAATACGGTCATGTTGCGATGTAATGAGCAGGATTTGCGAATTATCTCAGGACGTGACGAATTAACTCTATATCGTTTCAATACCATGGTGGCAGAACACTATTTCTGCCAAAAATGCGGCATTTATACATTTCATAAGATGCGAAAGGCGCCAGATAAGTATGCTGTTAATGCAGGATGTCTGGAGGGGGTGGACCCTTATGGATTGCAACCTGCCTCTATACGCGGGTCTGCAAAATAGTTTCCATCCTGAATTTCAGCATTCTAGTCATAATGAGAGTCGCAACGCTGAGATTGGACAGATGGGTAGTTTTTGAATGGGAACTTAATAGAGTAGCCCTCGACCCGCTGACTTTTTCAAGTGAAGTGTCAGATCAAATCGGGACTATCTTAAATAATACTTGTAGTCAGATTGAGTAGAACGTGCTGTTATATCCGTGCCAGCTGCTGCGAAAGCACCATGGCTACTTGTATAACATTTCGTAAAAAAGATGACTTGTCTTCGGTCATACCTGCTGGGTTTCAGGAGGGGTAATCAAAATATATACTCCTTTCCACGCATACTGTATGAAAGAGCAACTGGAACATTTCCGATATACTGCATCATGACGCGAGGTACTTCGTATTGACGCTCAGCCCAGGAGGCTGTCTGAGAATACCCTTTTCCCCAGTTCTTCGTCATTTCATAATAATACACGGTACCCGGTCGTGTTCCTACCCAGCCTCATCGTTGCGGCACAAACGTTACCCCCGTAATATCAGTTGCAGGGCAGCTTCGTCTCTTTGTCTGTGGGCTCTGCCATGTTTATTGATGATTGGCAGGGAATCATACCATTTCAGGGACAGGTGAGCTGATTGAAATCCATGTCGAATGTGCCGATACTTATTTGTTTATATCATATTGGATAAAGACGTATCAATGTACCCAGGGAATTCAGGTTAGACGGTTGTCAGGTTTACCAGAAAACCAGCGGAAATGGCCATGAGCATAGCTGAGGCGAGGAAGGCTGCGAGCAGGGGAAGCCTGAATAGCCCTCTTAGCATGGCAACTTCCGGCAGACTTGCCCCGGCGCCACCAATGATCAGCGCTATTATTGCCCCCATACTCATCCCTTTGGCAAGAAGGCTGGCAGCGATTGGAACCATGGTCGCTGCCCTGAGGTAGAGGGGGATGCCTACTATGGCTGATAACGGCACGGCTAAAGGATTATCAGCACCGGCAATTCCGGCAACCAGATCGGCAGGTAAAAATCCGTGAATGAAAGAACCAGTTGCCACACCTAAAAAAACAAAGGGAAGGAGCGTCCTGAATTGTAAGAGAGCGTCGCTGAAAATTCTCATCCAGCGACTCGGTTGCGGAGTGATTACGGGAAGAACCGGGGGGAAATGAGTATCGGATGTGGGACCGGTAGTCGCGCAACACTGCATTACCTGATGAAGTTGAACAGGTTGCATGGGCACTTCGTTCTCGCAACAAGCAGTTGTTGCAAGAGGGGTGATAGTTGTGGATGATTCAGCGTCTTCAGAATTTTTAAAAAGTACATCCTGTCTTACATAGCGGGCAAAACCGGCTCTCTCCAGGCAGAAACTGATAACGATTGTCATACCGATTGCAACAGTTGCATAAATAAAAGTAATTTCAAAACCGAGCAGGGTGAAAAATAATGGTATGATTATCGGATTGACGAGAGGAGATGTGAATAGAAATGCCATTGTAGGGCCGAACCCCGCTTTTGCCCGCAACAACCCAACCATAACCGGTATGGTTGAACAACTGCAGAAAGGGGTAATACCACCCAGGATAGAGCCAATAAGATAGCCTCCGCCGTACTTCCCTGAAAGTAATCGTTGCACTTTCTCTTTTGGTAAAAACTCATTGATAACGCCAACCATAAAGCTGATACCGATAAACAGGACTGCCAGTTCGGTCATGGTGTAGACGAAGAAGTTTGCTGTTTCTTTTATCAAAGGGAGGTATTCCTGGTATATCATTTCTCTGTACCCATATAACTAGAAATATAGAAATTAA
This sequence comes from Desulfopila sp. IMCC35008, assembly GCF_010646885.2. GTDB lineage: Bacteria > Desulfobacterota > Desulfobulbia > Desulfobulbales > Desulfocapsaceae > Desulfopila. Next base: position 1,375,239 of record NZ_CP050700.1, read on the forward strand.
ATGCGTGTAAACTGACAGATAATGGTATCAGTCTTTGGGCAACACTCTATTGGCTGCTATTTAGTTTTACTCTGCAGAGTACAACATTCGGATATAAGGTAATCGGTAAGTTCCCTCACTGCGTCAAGCTGTGGTTCGCAGTGTAAAATACGACTTTCCCGGCGTTGTTTAATCAAGCCAACCTGGACAAGGCGTTTAATATGATGCGTCAAAGTAGAGCCGGGTATCCCAAGATTCTCCTGGATCTTACCAACCGGCAAACCTTCGTTTCCGGCTTTTACAAGTAAACGAAAGATCGACAATCGTGTTGTGTTTCCAAGTTCTGCGCATCGGTTGGCAGCATTTTCCAATTCCATCGGGCTCTCCTGATATTCAACCTTCTCTGGTGTATACGTTAGAAAAAAAAGAGGTTCTTGTCAACTATATTTCTAGATATATCGAAACAACAAGGTTGGTTTGAATAACAATGGAAAACTTTCTTTTCATCAAATTCGGTCATGTCCGGGTAGGTGAAAATGTTTCGTGTGTGCTGGCAGAACACGATGATTATCAGCCTGTTTCCGCTGGTTAGATCACGCCATATGATAAGGATTTTCGGTAATGCACTATCATTTCTGGCCGGCGGAGACCCCTGATTGTGAACAGACAGGAAGGGCGGGCCTGGCAGTCTATGTGATGCAGTCGATAACAGTAAGCTTGGTTTTGCAGAAGTCATCTTCATTCTTAACCAGCTTGCAAGCGAATAAATACATCATACTGTCGAAATAGTCGTCAACGATACCGTTAATTTGTTAGAAACCAGAAGGGTTATGGTCAATACAATAAAACCAGAAGGGCGGCAACCATTCTATCTCTCTTCTTGGAAAAGTTTACAATAGACACATAAGCTAGAAGGAATAAATAATGAGAACTTGCAGTTGGTAATTGTGTGGTACTGTAAACTGCGTATTGAAACTCATTGGAATTTCAGGTTTTCTACAAAACTGTTACCTTTCAGATAACCAGTAAAAACTGTAACCAGGAATGACCAGACTATTTTTGAAAATATCGGGACGTTCTCCTCGGTACAAATCTATCAACGAGCGGTATTGAATTTGCCAGCCTGCCAGGTCTTCGAGGTTGAGGTGCTGCGGTTTGTCGCTGAAATTTGCAACCACCAAAACCTTTTCGAGCGATTGTTGTAGATGGTAACGTCCAAATACGAACAAGTGTGGGTTGTCCACTTCGATCAGGTCTCGATTATTGAAATCAGCGAAAACATTGATTTCTTTCCGAACGGCAATCATCCGTTTTAGTGCGATATAAATTTCAAACTCAACGGTTCCAGGTGTGTTTCTCCGCTCTGCTTTTTCCCAGTCAATCGTTGGTCGATGTACCCAGCGACTGTCCCCTTTTTTATGAGGATCATTGCGGTAAGAATCATCGTTTAAGGTTCCAATTTCATCGCCGTAGTAGAGAAGAGGGATACCGCCGAACGAAAGAATCATGCCGTGCAATAAAAGAATCAATTTGATTGAATCAGTAGTGGCCTTGTTGTCTCCAGTTTCCAAGGCATGTTCAAGTCCTGCTAAAGAGGCGAGGGAGCCGGAAATGCGGCTGTCACGAGTCTTGGGGTTCTGCCCGAAAGGCAAACCTCGGGCATGAGAATCGTCAAAGTTGCCGGTGAAATAGTCAATCAGAAATTTTCTATGCTGACTGGGGTTATAGTCGCAGAGTTGAATGTCCCGGTCGTCAAATCCAAGCCCTATGTCGTCGTGGCAACGTACATAATTCAGCCAGGTAGCCCCGTCCAGTTTAACAGGCAAACTCTTTATCCCCTGATTAAGCAGACAAGTATTTTTTGTTGCCACGGCGTCCCAGAGCAGGGCCATAAAGGTTGCATTGTAGGCGATCTCACATTCCTTCGCTATGACCGCATCTTCTCCAAAATATTTTATCACTTCAATAGGGGCGACTATGGCTTCGGCAATAAAAACTACCCCTGGCGCGGAGACTTGACAGCAGTCTTTGAGAAGTTGCAGAATCAGATGCGCTTCACGCTCATTTTGACAAGTGCTGCCGATTTTCTTCCATAGAAAAGCAACAGCATCAAGCCGAAGGATATCGGCTCCCTGGTTTGCCCAAAACAGGATAATATTGAGCATCTCAATAAAAACCTCTGGGTTGCTATAATTGAGGTCCCATTGAAAATCGTTGAAGACAGTCATCACCCAGCGATTCATTTCTTCATCCCAGGTGAAATTCCCAGGGGCAGTTTGAGGAAATATTTCGGGCATACTTTGTTCGAACATATCCGGAACATTCCTTGAAGCGAAACAATAATAATAGTCCTGATATTTCTTTTCTCCGGCTTTGGCCCTGGTTGCCCAGTAATGCTTGTTAGAAGTGTGATTTACCACAACATCAAGCACCAGCAGGATATCACGCTTTTTCATTTCGGTTGACAGGGATTGAAGATCCTCCAGGTTGCCAACCTCAGGGTTGATTTCCCGAAAATCGCTAACTGCATACCCACCATCACTGCTTCCTTCCGGACATTGCATTATTGGCATCACATGGAGGAGGTTAATCCCTAACTCCTGAAAATAGTGCAACCGTTGCTTTAAATTGTTCAGGCTTCCTGCAAATCCTTTGCAGTATAGAGCCATTCCAACTAAACGTTGGCTGAGAAACCAGTTGTAATCTTTTTCTCGGGCCAGATCGAGCTGCCGGAGTTTTTTCGGGCGTTTGATATACTGTAGGGCCATTGCTTCCACAAGCTTTTGAGCCAGCTCCTCAAAATCATCTCGATCGCCGTAAAGATTTTGAAACAGAGAGTGGATACCGTAAAAGTTTGCCCCGAGTCGAGTATAGAAGTGTCGTAAGTCCTGTTCGGATATTTCAGGTTTGATACGGTTAAGAATATCGTTTAAAAGCGTGTGGGAGACCTGTTCGTACATAATCTACCTAGAAAGATGATCGATGAGGTTTACCTTGGGTAACGTAACTGTTACTCATATTAAAGCGAGGATATAAACTCTTTAAAAATTATAGTCAATCGTTGTCGCCCCACGTAGCTCAATGGTGCTTCCTGCACAATATTGAGCATTGCGGAGACTCTGGTCAATGGGTCAATTTGCACGAATTATGTGAATATAAAAGGCATTGAAGGCATCGGCTGCACCATAACTATCTGTCTTGCCAGTCATCATCGCCCTGTTTTGTCTGTTGCGGATCCCTGCAAGCCCCAAAAAAATCGTAATATTCAAGTGCCTCAAGAATGCCTGCGGCATGTGGACGGCTTGAAAAATATACTCGTTCTATATCATCTAGCAGTGACAGCTCTTCATGGTGACGATTAGCAACCACAGCAGCCAGGGTATTACCACGCATCATGTCTTCGTCAGCTCCAGACCCACCGGCAACAAAGACGGTTTCCAGGGGAATGCCCAGTTGTTCAACCACATAACGTAATGCCATGCCTTTTGAGGCTCTCAGCGGAAGAATATCCAGAAATTGTCCAAAAGCAGTCTGGATAAAAAAGGACAACTCCTCTCTGTGCAGCAACTGTTTGATTTCCTCTATATCAACGACCTCTGGATCAATATAATAACTGAGCTTAAAACGACTTTGCTTACTATTGGGTTGACTTTTCAAGCCTGGGATATTGACGAGAAGCGACTTGATTTTTCGTGGTGACCATTGGTAATCGATATGTTTTGTCCAGGCGGTATCTGTTGCAAGCTTTGGGGCGTGATAAATTTCGCCACCGCTACTTGCAATAAGTACATCCGGCTCTGGTATTTTGTGCTTTTTCATGAGTTTCAGGGCAGAATCAAGGCGTCTTCCTGTGGCGATAATGAAGTGGCTACTGGTGCGATTTTTCCTGAGAAGTTCGACTAGCTTTCGAAGCGACTGATCTTTGCCAATCAGGTTTTGGTCGAGATCACTCACTATTGCCCTGTCGCGGTAGAGGCCAGCCCGCTGTTTCACCGGAATGCGAAGTAGCTGTTCGGAGCGATCCGCAATTGGCTTTACAATGGCAAGGTAGCGCTTGGCATGGGCATCCCAGGAGTAGTTCTTTTTAACCCCGTAAGCCCCCTGACTTGCATATTTCTGCCATAACTCTCGATCTTCAAGAAGTTTTAACAGTGCTCCTGTAATTGATTCTGGTTCCAACGGGTCAATGAGAAGTCCATTGTTGCAGTTGGAGATAATATCTTGAGGGCCGCCATCTTCGGTGGCGACAATTGGTAATCCACAAGCAGCGGCTTCAATCTGGGTCAACCCAAAAGGTTCAGTTAGCGCTGGATTGACAAAAACACCGCCGGAGGCTGCCGCAATTTGGTAAATCATCGGAACCTGATCACGTTGATGGTGCTTGGGTAGGGCGACCCTTCCATAAAGATCGTACCGGTCAATGGTGATCAGCATTTCATGAAAAACCTCCTGTGCCCCATCTTCCAGGTCATCTATATCATCACGGTTGCCAGCAATTATTAAAAGGTTGGCTAATTTCTGCAGATGGGTGGAGAGTCCATAGGCTTCAATAAGGGCGGCGATGTTTTTACGTTTGTCCGGGCGCGATAGGGCCAGGATAATAGGCTTGTTCGGTGACTTAAGATGTTTGGTCAGTTCTTTGAAAAGTGATGTTGATAATTCTATGCCAGTCGGAAGTGTGAACTGATTGAGGTCTGTACCCGGCGGCACAACTCGCATTTGATCTGGCTGATAGTGATCATAAAGCTCATATTGCTCTGTAATTTCCTGATGGGTGGAGGTGATAACCCGTTGAGCAGTGGCAAGCGTCTGTTCTTCAGCCTCAATACGCCTACTCATTCTAAAGCGGTTTTCAATTTCCTGCGCCTTTAAACCGCTTGCCAAGAGTCGGCTCCGCTTGACCCGGCCTAGAGAGTGACCTGTGTGGATGAGCGGTATGCCGAGCAGGCTGGCAAGATATGAACCAACATGGCCTGCATCGGCGTAGTGGCTATGAATAATGTCTGGGAAGCATTCAGAATCACGAAAAAAATTAACCAAATTGTCTGTGAAAAAATCGAGATGATCCCATAATTCCTCCTTTGCAAGGTACCCCTCGGGCCCGGCATCAATACGCACAATTTGAAGATTGTTACTAAATATCTCTATTGGCTTCGCGTAGTCATTTGAGACATTGTCACCGACCACGCGCTGCGTAATGAGATCAACCTTACTGACGCCATCTTGCTTTGAGAGAGCCTGGGCTAACTCCACGACATAAAGTGTCTGTCCGCCAGTGTCAGCATCACGCCCTAGCTCCAGGTTGTGCCAACGGATCAATCCATGTATGCTCAGTAGCGCAATATAAAGTCCATTATTTGGTTTGCTCACAATTATCCCTTATTTAAAAATGCCTTACCATATAATATTTCAACCGCGAAACCACTTTGCAGGAGCGAGGATCAACCTGATTATTGCCTGATCACTCCTTACCCGCCCTCTCAGCCACTGTGGCCCCTGCGCTGAATTTTTAAGATCCAGCAAGAGTTTAGGAATCATTATCCAATGGTCCTGCCACGAGAAATGGTGAAGCCTCTATCTTTTCAGCCGACATCATACTCACAATACGATTGATCGAGCTAAGTATCATGAGTTGTTCCCATTCCTCTAAAGCATAGTAAGAGTTAGTAAATTTTTCCTGAAGCGGAGACGGCGCATTTTTCAGTAAATGCTTTCCTTCTTCTGTAATGGATATATGGATTCGACGTTTATCTTCACCTGACCTTCTTCTGCTCACGAGATTATTTTTCTCAAGCCTCACAATAATTGCCGTAACGGTTCCCTGGGTCAAAGATACTGCTTTGGCAAGCTCCGATGTGCTCAGTGAAGGGCAATCAGCGAGTTCTTGTAGAATCACGAGCTGGGGGCTCGTTATGCCAGCTGTTTTCAACAGGCGCTTTGAGTGTAAATCAATAGCCTGTGTAATTTTCCTCAACCCTATCAACAACTCCTTGCTCCGAAGTTTGTTTTTGTTCTCCAACAGGCACCTCCTTCAATATGATTGTTACATGGCCTGGATTAATTCTGCTGCTCTTTGTCCGACAATATCTAAGTTAGTTCCCATTCGAAAACTAACCTTTTGGAGTCCTTGCTTCTCTGCCCAATATTGGCATTGTTTATGAGTATATTTAAACACAAATAAACATTGTGTACAATGTTTATATACTTTGACTACAAAGTATTAATGTGGGACATGTTGATATTCTTTGGTAGATAATAGCAAGCAAAAACAATAATTTAAGTGTTTAGTGTTGGCGGGAGCTTTGCTTTTTGGGCTACGGAGTGGCCAATGATAGTTTGACGTCAATTGACTTTTCTGTTGACATGTGAAATAGTATGCAAGGATAGATGTCAATTAGCGCTTCTCGACTGGTGAATGCAACCCAGGGACAGATTGCCGGGAACAAAGGACAGGTCATCAGTTAACAAGAAAAAAAGGAGAAATAAAATGTGCGGAATATGCGGTGAGATTCGTTTTGACAACTCACCAGCTTCTCTATCAACAGTTGAGCAAATGACAAAAAATATGGCACAGCGAGGCCCTGATGCAATGGGTATACTCATGCAGGGGAGGGTCTGCCTGGGGCATCGTCGCTTAAAAATAATTGATCTGAGCGACCAATCGAGGCAACCGCTGAGCGATCCTTTCCTGGGCCTTGACGTTGTTTTTAACGGTTGCATATACAACTATAAAGAATTGAAACTTGAATTGCAAAACAAGGGGTATCGCTTTTTCTCACAAGGCGATACGGAGGTTATCCTTAAAGCCTATCATGCTTGGGGAAAGGATTTTGTTAACCGTTTGAACGGCATGTTTGCTGTGGTAATTCATGAGAGAGATTCGGGGAAGATCATTCTTGCACGCGATCGATTAGGCATCAAACCAATGTATCTCGACGAACGTGGAAAAGTATTACGTTTCGCGTCCTCCCTCCCTGCACTGCTGAAAAACGAAGGAGTAGACACTAATATTAATCCAGTGGCTTTGCACCACTATCTTCACTGGCATGCGGTTGTCCCGGCACCCCACACAATCCTTAAAGGAATAAGTAAGTTACCGCCAGCTACCCTGCGGGAATACAAACCAGATGGGAGCTTCAAAGACATACTGTATTGGCAGCTCAACATGAATCACCCAAAGCACCCTGAGGTGTTCTCTGAAAAAGAATGGGCCGATCTTTTGCTTGATGAACTAAGGAAAGCAGTCAAGCGGCGCATGGTTGCAGATGTTCCTGTCGGAGTTCTTCTCTCAGGCGGGGTAGACTCAAGTCTACTTGTCGGGCTCTTATCAGAGGAGGGGCAAGGTGGTTTGAATACCTTTTCTGTGGGTTTTGAAGCAGCTGGTGGGGAAAAGGGAGACGAGTTTGTATATTCAGACATCATCGCTGATCATTTCAATACAAAACATCATAAAATTTTCGTACCGTCTGACGATCTTTTGCAAACCATACCAGGTACAATTTCAGCCATGTCCGAACCGATGGTTAGTTACGATAATGTCGGTTTTTTTCTGCTCTCCCAGGAAGTGGCCAAGCATGTCAAGGTAGTTCAGAGTGGACAAGGTGCTGATGAAGTCTTCGGCGGGTACCATTGGTATCACCCTATGACTTCGAGCAAAGATCCGCTCCAGGACTACTGCACCGCATTTTTCGACCGAGACCAGGAAGAGTATAACCAAGTGGTTCATGATGATTATGTCCAAGAGAATTTCAGTAGAAAATTCATTGAGAACCATTTTCAAAAACAAGGTGCAGACAATCCTGTTGATAAAGCACTGCGTCTCGATACAACAATTATGTTGACAGACGATCCAGTCAAACGGGTCGACAATATGACCATGGCATGGAGCCTTGAAGCGAGAGTTCCCTTTCTGGATCACGAATTTGTTGAGTTTGCTGGGACCATACCAGCTGAGCTTAAGGTTCGAGGGGAAGGTAAATGGATACTCAAAGAAGCCGCTCGACAGGTAATTCCAGACAGTATCATAGATCGGCCTAAAGGGTATTTCCCAGTACCGGCGTTGAAACACATCGAGGGGCCATACCTTGAACTTGTCCGAGAAACTCTCACAAGCAGTGTTGCCAAGCGCCGTAATCTTTTTAAAGAGGACTACATAAATTTATTACTAGATGCCCCGAAAGAGCACATAACTCCTTTGCGTGGATCAAAACTCTGGCAAATAGCTCTACTTGAGATGTGGCTGCAAACACAGGGGGTTTTATAATGCCTGAAGATAGAAAGGAATTACCGAAAGAACGATGCCAAAACCCATATGACCCTCACTGTATGTCATCGCTTAAACACTGGGGGGAGCCACTTCCCCTTAAAGACAAAACAGAAACAACAAAAGAAGCAGTTGTTGACTGCGGCTGGGGACGTTTGATCTTTGGACAGACATTCTCAAGCCACAATCGACTGGCAAAGGAAATCTGTAAAGAGAAACCGGGATATCGGGATATTGCCATGTATATGCGTGAACCGCATGTGGTGATTTCATATGCGCCGCAAGAACTTTTTATGGATCCGTCCCTAACTTATAGACTGGACTTTCAAGATTATCGAGACAATCGGCTCAGAGTTGAAGGGGTGTCGATTCGTCCTGTACGACCTGATGATAATGAAACAGCAATAAATGCTATTTACCAGGCTTGGGGAATGGTCCCTAACCACAAGGGTTTTTACACTGAGGCGCAAAAAAAGAGCCCCGTACATGTTCTTGTTGCTGAAGATTTGAACAGAAAATCTATTGTCGGTGCAGTAACTGGTGTTGATCATGTTAAGGCATTCAATGATCCGGATAATGGTTCCAGCCTGTGGGCTTTAGCCGTCGATAATCAATGCAGAATTCCGGGTGTCGGCGAAACACTGGTTCGCGAGCTCATCCTTCACTTTATTGAGCAGGGGCGAAGGTTTCTGGACCTTTCCGTTATGCATACGAATAAGGAGGCAAAAGCTCTCTACGATAATTTGGGCTTTAAACAGGTTCCGGTGTACTGCATTAAAAACAAAAACTCGATAAACGAGCCACTCTTCACGGGTCCTGAACCTCAAGAGCAGGTGAATATATACGCAGGAATACTTATTGAAGAAGCTCGGCGAAGAGGGATTAACGTAGAAATCCTTGATGGAAAAAATGGATATTTCAAATTGACGTTGGGGGGGCGCTCGATTGTCTGTAGAGAATCTTTAAGTGAGCTGACAACTGCAGTGGCGATGAGTCGCTGCGATGACAAAGCTGTTACTATGCGGATTTTACAAAAAGCAAGGTTGAATACCCCTGGCCAGATAGTAGTGACCGAAGCGGCAGACTTTGAGTCGTTTCTGGATTCCCATGGCAGTGTTGTTGTAAAACCAGCACAAGGTGAACAGGGGCAAGGAGTATTTGTCGATCTTCGCACAAAGGAAGCAGTTGCTGAGGCAATAAACAAAGCGTCTTCTCTTTGTGAAAAAGTCATTATTGAGGAATATGTCAGGGGTGAGGATCTTCGAATTATAGTTATTGACGATGAGGTCGTTGCAGCGGCAGTGAGACGGCCAGCCACTGTGTGCGGAACCGGTCAACATACAATTCAGCAGCTTATAGAAAAACAGAGCAGACGTCGAGCAAAAGCGACCCGAGGTGAGAGCACAATTCCTCTTGACGAGGAAACAGTCCGTTGTGTTGAGGGTGAAGGGTATAGCTTAGATCAAATTTTACCAAAAGACAGAACTCTTCCCGTAAGAAAAACCGCAAATCTCCATACTGGTGGTACCATCCATGATGTGACTGCTGAGCTAAATACAAAATTAATCAGAGCTGCAATTACGGGAGCCAGAGCTCTTGATATTCCAGTAGTAGGTTTTGACTTTCTCGTACCAACTGTTCAAGGAGAAGACTATGTAATTATAGAGGCAAACGAGAGACCGGGCTTGGCAAACCACGAGCCCCAACCTACTGCTGAAAAATTCATTAATCTTCTCTTTCCACAAACGCGACAGGTTACGCAATAATTGATGAAAAATCCGGTTAACGAAAAATATTTGCTTGATGTATTGATGCGGCTCATGGAGGTTCCGAGCCCGAGTGGAATGACTGACGATATTGTCAGGCTCGTATGCGATGAACTTGACTCTCTCCAAGTTGAGTATGAGCTTACAAGGCGCGGCGCAATTAGGGCTGCGTTAAAAGGTCAGGCCGTAAAGCCACGAAGAGCTATTGTCAGCCATTTGGACACCCTGGGAGCAATGGTGAAAAGTCTTAAACAAAATGGGAGACTCAGCATCGTACCAATAGGAAACTGGTCTCCCAGATTTGCTGAAGGAGCACGTGTAACAATCCACTCTGATGGAGATAGGATAATATCCGGGACGGTCCTTCCTCTTAAAGCGTCAGGTCACACCTATAATACAGAAGTTGATATGCAGCCTTCTTGCTGGGAGAATCTAGAGGTGCGCATTGATGAACGGGGCTCATCAATGTGTTCTCTTTGGGAGAGTGGCCTTCGCGTGGGGGATTTTATCTCTTTTAACCACCTATTTGAGGTTAGTAAAAGTGGCTTCATCAATTCCCGGTTCCTCGATGACAAAGCTGGTGTAGCCTCGATGCTTGCAGCTGTTCAGGCCATGAGGGAAAATGATATTGTTCCCGCTTTGAACAGCTCACTATTATTCACTATATCAGAAGAAGTAGGTATAGGCGCCTCGCATGTATTAAGGGGCAATGTTGCAGAAATGGTTTCAATTGACAATGGCACCATCGCTCCAGGTCAAAACACATGCGAATTTGGGGCTACTATCGCGATGATGGACTCCACTGGTCCTTTTGACATTCACCTGACCAAACATCTCATTGATATCTGCATAGAGGAAAATATTGAGTTTAGCCGTGATGTTTTTTTACATTATCGGAGTGATGCAGCTGCTGCCCTGGAAGCCGGTAATGATATCAGAACTGCTCTCATATGTTTTGGTTTAGATGCCTCACACGGATATGAACGGGTTCACATAGCGTCCCTGACCAGTGTGGCAAATCTCCTGATCAGTTATCTTGCTTCCCCCCCACTCTTTGCAAGAGGCAGGAATGTGATCGGGCGTGAAAATGAATATCCGTTGATTCGAACCTCACCGGAACTCAATCTCTCCTAGGAGTCTACCGGATGAATCCTTATAGTTAAAGATAATGCAGAATGAGTTGTAAGGTAAATGGTAACCACTTCCAAATGGTTTAATCTCATATAGTGGTAGCATCAGGCACCAGACATAAGGATATGAATAACAAGCAAGGTTGTGATCGCCAGATTGAAGATACTATCTTTACCTAGGAATATATCGAAACTATAGCAAATAGCAGGAAATATATTGAATATGGCTTATATGTGCGCGAGGTATTTGATGTAAATATGGCAGAAAGGATATAGCAATTATTGTGCCCAGGATTTCTATATAAATAGCATGATATCTGATTTGAGGTTCACCAATGATCTTAAACTTAAATTTAAACTTAGAAGATATTAGCCAGATATCCATAGGCGCCTTTGCAATTGCAGTTCCTATCTCTTTTTCAGAAGAGGCATGGAAATTAGGTGAGTCACTTCCTAATGCTAATCTTTTATTTATTTTTATTTTATCAATAATTTTTCTGTCTTTTTTTGCTTATCAAAGCATTTTTCAAGGAGAAGTAGAAAATAGGATAGCTGTCTTTGTTATACGAATAGTAATTGCGTATTTTATCACAGGCTGCATCGTTGCCCTTGTCTTGTTTTCAATTGATAAGTTTCCCATTGGTTCAGAGCCTCTTATCGCATTTAAACGATTGATTGTTATTACAATGCCTGCATCAATGGGAGCCATTGTTGTTGATGGTTTAGACAAGGAATAGAGTACATCATTGCTGCCCTTTGCAATCAAAAGTTATACCAGACCATTTTGGAAATTTCTATTACCTTGGTTTGATTTTGTTCTTCAATATAATAATTTTTAATCTGTTGATAACGTGTCATAAAATGCACCTTGAATATTAATAATATGGATTGTTAGTGGAAACGAAAATAAAAGTATCGGAAAATCGAGAGTCGAGACTACTCGTTAACTATTCACTTGACCTGGGGAGAGATCTGGGAATTTCAAAATTTCTTGTTTTTGCAGAATCAATTCAGGATCAAAGGTATATTCTGCAGAAAAAAGAGACAGAGAAAATAGTCTTTCTATTGCCCAGAAAGTCAAAAATTAAAGATGAGTTCTATTCAGAATGTTCGGTGATTTATCTTCCTGACCAGCAATTATCACGATCCGAACAATTCCAGCTTGGACTATTGATAGCAGTCATCAATAATTTAGTGGAACATGACGAAACTGTACTCTGCCTTACCGGCTTAGTTGGTTCGCTCAGGCTAGACAACCTTTTGATCACAAACCTGCAGCGAGATAATAAATGGTTTCAAAATCATGCGTACGAGACAGTGCCGGTTGATATCCTGCGTTCTCGTGAGTTTGTCCGTCTACTTGATATTTCCCTTAAGCTGGCAAAACAGGGCAGGGAGGGAAAGAAAATAGGCACGATCTTCGTGCTTGGGGATCAGAAGTCTTTTGAAAAATATATGAAGCCGATGATTCTTAATCCTTTCTACGGGCATCCACTTAAAAAACGTAATATCCATAATAGCGATCTTTTTGAAACCATACGGGAGTTTGCAACCCTGGATGGCGCATTTGTCGTCGACAACAAAGGTGCGATCCAAAACGCTGGCGTTTACCTCAGTCCACCAAATAATAAACAGGTTAAACTATTAAAAGGATATGGTGCTCGGCATACTGTAGCAGCCCTCTTCAGTGCTGCTACCGACAGCCTCACGATTACGATTTCCGAGTCATCGTCTCAGGTTACAGTTTTCTTTAAAGGTGGTGCAATACTTCAGTTTAATCAGGATTAGCCTTAGAAACCCTTACTGTCTCCACCACATACCGAAAAGCACCCTTACCGTCGAGCTACAGGGTGCTCAACAGGTGGAACTCAGGTCGGATGATTGTACCGGTTATAATGGTCAGGTCATTAAATAGAACTCCAAATTCATTTCTAAAGAGTTAATTATGGACCTCATTTATATACTGCTTGTGTTATTGGTTGCGACAAGATTATGCGGAGAATTTGCTGAACGAATGAAATTTCCTGCGTTAGTGGGAGAATTGGTGGCTGGCATTACCCTTGGGGTGATATTTCATCACTACTCAAGCACATTTCCTGTATTATCCAATCTTCCAGAAAATGAAGTTTTCAAAGGGCTTACCGATCTAGCAATTTTTTTTCTGATGCTTCTTGCGGGAGTAGAACTGCGCCCTAAAGATATTGTCAAGGCGTCGGGTCCGGCCTTTGCAATAGCGGTTGGTGGAATGATAGTACCACTTATGGCAGGCATGGGCTTAGGAATAGTGTTTTTGCCGGAGTCATCGTTAAAGATGGCACAGGCTCTTTTTCTGGGCACTGCTCTTGCTATCACCGCTGTGCCAGTCTCCGTAAAAATTTTGATGGATTTAAAACTTCTTGATACAAAAATTGGAAAGACAATTGTTTCTGCAGCCTTATTTGATGATATTCTCAGCCTGGTGTTACTGGCTGTGTTGACGGCAATACTTGCCAACGGTGAGATTCCAGGAGTGGATAGGCTACTCCTGCTTGTTGGTAAGGTTATACTGTTTTTTATAACAACCTCAGTTCTCGGGCTTTATGTTCTTCCTGCTCTGCATAAATTAGCAGCCAGGTTTAAATCAGATGAATTCGAGTTCAGCGCACTGCTGATGGTTTCCTTTTTATTCGCCTTGCTGGCTGAAGAGCTTGGCATGCATTTTATCCTCGGTGCATTTTTAGCCGGTCTGTTTTTTGTAAAGAGGATAATGTCAGATGAGGTGTACGATACTATCAAGGCGAGTCTAACCAGTTGGACTATGGGATTTTTTGCACCCATCTTTTTTGCCTCTATCGGTCTGCATCTTGATCTGGCAGCAATTAGTGAGATCCCCCTGTTTTTATCCATGTTATTGCTAGCGGCTTTTCTGGGAAAGCTTGTTGGTGCTGGCCTGCCGGCGCTGGCCGTAGGTTTCACTCCGGCAGAGTCAATAGGCATTGGTTCTGCCATGAGTGCTCGTGGTGCTGTAGAATTGATTATTGCAACCATCGCATTAGAGGCCGGCTTATTTAATCACCCCGATCCAGCACCGCCGGAAGTTTCATTTCTCTTTTCAGCGATAGTTATAATGGCACTTGTAACGACTCTCGTTACCCCTGTATTAATGAGGTTTAGCATTGGCAACCCAGGGCACAACCGGGCTCAACATATAGATTGAGTTATCTCTTTAGTGTCTTAGCTTATCGAAATAGATAGAATGGTCGATGTGGAGGGGGACTAACCACTCCTTATTACCTATACGACCAATCAGAACTGAGTTTTTCCTAACCATGTGATACACGTATTCTGATTTTACATCTTTGAGGATATTTGATGCAAATTAATGATTTAAGAAAACTTGGCCGTTTCAGGGAAATAATCACCATTTTAGGAAAATATGGATTTGATGACATTGTCCAGCGCCTTGACATTCCCGGATCCGACCTGCTCCGGAAAATCCATCAAGTGGAGACTGATGAAAACAGTTATCAGCGTTTACGATGCGCTATCGAAGATTTAGGTCCTACTTTTATTAAATTCGGCCAGCTTATGAGTTTGCGCCCCGATCTCCTTCCGGAAGGGATTTTGGGTGAACTTGAAAAGTTGCAGGATGAAGTTCCTGCAGCTGAATATGAAGATATAGAACCTGTAATTGAGAAGAATCTCGGCGAACCAATAAAAGAAGTGTTTTCCATTTTTGATGTAGCCCCAATAGCTGCAGCATCTCTCTCTCAAGTTCACAAAGCAGTGTTACGCGAAGAGAGTACTTTTGTCGCAGTAAAAGTGCAGCGTCCTGGGATCGAAAAGAATATAAAACTTGATCTTGATATTCTCGAAGGCATAGCTAATTTTCTCCATCACCAGTTTGAGGATCTGCAAACATATAACTTTCCCGAGCTAGTAAGAGTGACCAGAAGAAATCTGATTAAGGAGCTTGATTTTTCCCAAGAGCTTCACAACATGGAGATAGCCAGATCATATGCATCAGAAGGCTCTTTCCATGTACCGCTAACTTATGGAAAATACTCAAATGATAAAATTCTGGTGATGGAGCTGATTCATGGGGCGAAGTTTACTGAATTGTCTTCAGCATCCGGCTATGATCGTGAAATAATAGCAACAATGGGGCTCAGGGCCGGGGTTAAGCAGATACTCGACGACGGATTTTTCCACGCAGATCCGCATCCCGGTAACCTTATGGTAACTGAAGACATGTCGTTGTGTTTTATTGATTGGGGCATGGTCGGTCGGCTCACAGAGAAAGATCGTTTTCAACTCATAGAATTACTCCGAGCTGTCGTGGAAAAAGATAGTGATTCCTTGGCACGTACTTTTCTTAACCTGTGTAATGCCAGGGGGAAGGATATCGACTCCAGCAGTATCGAGCGCGAACTTCTGGAGATTCTCGATAATTACCATGCTGTTCCGTTAAGAAATGTGAATATCGGCCAGTTTCTGCTGAATATAACTGTTCTTCTGAGACAGCATTCCCTCATGTTGCCGACAGAATACAGCGTGATGATTAAGGCCCTGGTCACCGCAGAAGGTTCAGCAAGACAGGTCTATCCGGAGCTTGATATAGTTTCGGAGATTGGCGAATATGTCCACAAGTTGGCAAAAAAACGCTACAAGCCGGATGTTTTGTGGCGTAGCATGCGTAATTCTCTAGCAAGTTTATGGTTTTCTCAACGTCAAATACCAGAGCAGATTGGAGAGGTCATTAACAAGTTGGAAAAAGGTAAGCTGGGGTTTACCTTTCGCCTGCAGAAAATAGAGGAGCTGGTCAATACACTTGAGAATGCATCGAACCGCCTAACCGCGGGAATAATAACAGGTGCAATAATTATGGGATCTTCCATGATCATAACAACGGGTGTAGGCCCATTTATTTTTGGATTTCCGGCCCTGGGTGTAATTGGTTATCTGGTCTCAGTGATTCTAGGACTATGGTTAATTTACACAATATTTACAAGTAAAACTAAATAGTCAAGCAATGACTTATTAACGGAGGCGATAATGAAGAGTAAAGAAGAATTTATCCAGATGCTACATGCCAAGATTGATGAATGGGATACTGAGATTGACAGACTCTCAGCAAAGGCAGCTATGGTAGAAGCAGAATCAAGGGAAGATTACTATCAACAGATTGCTGAAATGAAAGCAAAGCGTTCTCAAATCAATGAAAAACTGGAAAAAGTGCGGCAATCGGGCGAAAATGCCTGGGAAGATCTAAAATCAGGGATTGATCTGGCCCTTGAATCTATGAATGAAGCACTACGCTCTGCAGCTTCGCGGTTTAAATAATAGACATTTCAAGGATTAGCTTTTTTTCATAACCGGCCAGGCAGAGAAGGCTTTACCGGGTTTGTGGCCGACGCCAACAGCGCCTTTGTGTAAATAGAGTACATAGGCCCAGTCGGCCTCAAAGTAACTGGTGGTAGATGACCAGTATGCTTCTTTTACAGCCGTGAAGGGATGATTGTCAGGTAATGCCGGTGTATGACATGAAGCATCAACAATACTCTCCAGCTCATTAATGGTGGGGAGCCGCCAGGGATTCCCCGATTTTCGAGCCAAAAGCTCAACAGAAGTCAGCGCATCGTCCCAGGATAAAGGGGTGTTGTTGATGCTAGCCTGAGAGTGCCATATCAGGTTGGTAAGATTGTCGCAAAACCCGTCAGTAGTAACTTGAAAACGAGGTTTAGGCCAAGAAACACTTTGCAATAAGTCACCATCCTGGCCATTGTTGTCGCATGGGATGTCATTACCTTGTTCATCATAGCAGTTGAACTGACCGGTACACGGTAAGAAATCGCTCTTTCCGCAGACGGGCCAGATAAGATAGCAACAACTTTACGGCCATAAAACATTCTGCCACCCTCCATATGGATATACCATGCGTAACTTTTGGCTAATGCCGCAGTGGTTGAGGTCCAGTACCAGCCGAGAAAGACATTCTTGAAAGGATAATGCGCCGGAAGTGCCGGTTTACTGGCACCGTGGCTTATCAAACTGCGCAGTTCATGCCGATTAGGTAGCCGCCTAGTCATCTCTGGCGAAAACCTTTTCCTCGTTCATCTCAGCTATCGCTTTCAATCCTTCCTTCCAAGTCAACGGATAGGAAAGGAAGTCTGCATCAAGTGTCCAGTATAGATTAGTTACGGTGTCATAAACTATGTTTTGACCATTACGAACAAACCGCGATTGAGTCCAGCGACGGCCCGGAGTGAACTCTCCATCCTGACCGCTGTTTTTGCAAGGTCGGGAGTTGCCGCTACTGCCAAAACATTCTGAAATCCCTGTCCAAAGAATGTGTCAAATCACTTTTTCCTTATGGTTATATAATCCTATTGTTATTACTGCCGGGTCATTTACTTGTTTCGGTTAGGAGTCTGTCGGACTGAAACAACAAGTCAAATCTGCCCGATTTCAAATCATTGGGACACTATTCCAGCGACAATTTTCATCTTTTAATGATTTGTCGAATATATTTTTTTATCTCGCGCAGGCTTGATTGAGGTGGTTCCGCACTGTTCTGTATGCGGAGGTATTCTGCTTCATCTTGCCGTTGCTTAACCTCGACAGCTATGCGATCGGCAACTTCCGGGTACTTCTGCATTATTTCTTTCATGATACCGAAGTCGATACGTATAAGGGTAACATCAGTCTCCGCAATCCAGTGGGTCGGAATTGGCTGATCTGTGAACATAGATACCAGACCGTAACTGTCCCCTGGACCCAATTCACCTATCACTACTTTTTTGCCGTTTGCCAGTTTGGTGGAGACTTCAACAACACCACTTATAAGAACATCTAAGGCATCGATCTCGCCATCCTCATATTGTATAACCGATTTAGTATCATAGTGTTTTTGCTGGCTCAACATTGCTAATTGCTCTATTTCCTCATCTGCAAGGTGAGAGAAAATCGGCTGACTTTTTAGAGCTAGCTGGATAGTTGGAGGCTCAGCAACCGGAATGACAGATTTTCTGATCCTCCATTCGCTGGTAACTGCTGCGGGAGAAATTCCTGCCTGTTGGAGGACATAATGAATTTCCCTGTACAGTTCTTCTCGTCCCCGGAACATAGCCGGGTAGTTAGGAAACGCCACCCAACAGATGTAGGTATAAGGAACAGTTGAAGCGTCCGTGAGTCGCACGACGGGAGTCGGATGCTTTAACACATGTTTACAGCGATAAATCCCTTCGAGGAGAAGTTGTTTGGCAAATCGGGGGTCAAGCTCCGCAGGTAATTTGATAATATACCAAGGTTGGTAATGTTGAAATTCGTTCCCACAGTTGGTAAACCCTTGTTTGGCAAGTTTTGAATTTGGAATGATGTGCCTGGTGTTATCCCAATCCTGAAGCCAGGTGGCTCTCCAGTTAATATCAATAACAGTCCCTTCTGTACCATCATCTTTTAGTTGAATCCAGTCTCCTATATGAAAGGCCCCCTCAACTCCCAATGCAATTCCGGAGAATAAATCCCCTAAGGTCTGTTGAAGAGCAATTCCCACTAAGGCTGTAGCCAAACCTGTAGAAATCCAAACACCGGTGAATGAGTACCCCTGTTGCCAAAAGAAGGCCCCTAGAGCAAGAAAGATCGAAGTACCGTAGATGACGCCGCGCAGCAATCCTGAGACTGTACTCGTTGTTTCTTCTGGGCTGCTCATATATTTCTTTAAAGCAAAAGCATAGATAACATTGGCGAGTTGTACGCCGATAACCAGGAAAAAGATAAAAGTAAAACATGTAAACGGCCATATATCACGATCTATCCAATAGTTCGTCGTCAATAAATGAAAGAAAATCGTATGGAATATGATAAAAACCAGAAGTATGCAGATTGATTTGGTGATAACGAAAAGGAGAGGAAGTGACTGTTTAATGGGATGCAGGTGTGAAACTTGGTTAATTAGAACACAACCTAATGTTAGGGAAATAATGAAAATTGTGGTAGTTGGAAAAGATTCGTAAAAATGTAGAAGAATTAATACGGTGTTTTCAAGCATGGGACGAAATCGCTTTAACAGGGATGGAATTATGTAATCTGCGTTTTTGTTCGATGCTCCACGCTGCTCCAGGAAACCAGGAGATGTCGTTTTTTCCTGGGCAAACTTCTTTTTTACTTACCATTTGGAAAAACATTTATCCATTCTTTCTTGACAAAAAATCAGGGCAATTGAAAAAAGGTTCGAAGGCCGGTTGTTAAAGCTCATTGTCCATTTTTCATGATGCATGAGAGCCCATCAAAAGTCTATTCCTTAATGTTTTCGTAAGGAAGGAAAATAAAAATGGCAAGTCAGCTCTTATATGAACTGAATCCTATCTCACTAATGTGGCAGACAATGGAAAAGCTGCAGGCTATTTTTCAGATAAACAAAAAATGTTGTTGAGGAGAACATTATCAATAACAATTTTGTCTATTTAGTGTCCTTCCTGAAATCAGGAATTTCGAAGTCTACGCTTATCTGGTCCAGATCGAGGCATGTGAAAAATGTTACCACAGGCATATAATTGATATCTCGGAGTCTCGTTTCTCACTTACCGGATGATAAAGTTTTGAGCATAACGAAGATATTGCCCCAAAGGGCAGTTTTAGGGTGGGAACTATCTAATCAGAGGGGCAACTGTGGATGTTTCCCGTTAGCCCGAACTTCTCATGAGCAATCTGTCGATTTTGTTCTGATCCAGCTTGTCGCATACCATTCACCAGTTTTGTTTTATTACAATAGTATACGCAATATTCACAAGCGGTCCACTCTGTTGGTACCGTTTTCTTCAGTGTTTTGACAGTGTATATCGTCCACTATACTACACTGCCAGGATGGCCTTTCGTATAAAATTCCCATTGAAATGTCACTTCACCGAGCAGTGTTGGAGGTGGAAGTAAAAAGAAAACGTGACATTTCGGTAGATTCTCTAAGTTTGTTCTCACCTTCAATTGCATTTACATTTGTCGATAAACCGGCAATAGTGAGAGCGTTCATTGAAAAGGTGAGAGTAAGGAAAAACACCTGTATATGAGTTATATAGAATAGCAAAATTTCATTCAGCAGTGGTATGTCAGTGCGGGGTTGATGCACAAGGAGTCTACACGATGAAATGTACGCAGGAAGTAGAAAACATGGTTTGTGTGAAAAAGGGTTGTGATAACGGTCCTGCGCCAATCCCGGAGGAAGGAAAATGGGTGAAGGCAAGGGAGATAAAGGATATCTCAGGGTTTACTCATGGTGTCGGCTGGTGTGCCCCGCAACAGGGGGCCTGTAAACTCACGCTCAATATCAAGGGGGGAATCATCGAGGAAGCCCTGATAGAGACACTGGGCTGCACAGGTATGACACACTCAGGTGCCATGGCTGGCGAGATTCTGCCCGGCAAAACACTTCTTGAAGCGATGAATACAGATCTGGTCTGCGACGCCATCAACACAGCGATGCGTGAGCTGTTCCTGCAAATTGTCTATGGCAGGAGTCAGTCTGCTTTTAGTGAGGGTGGTTTACCGATTGGTGCCGGCCTGGAGGATTTGGGGAAAGGGCTTCGGTCGGTTACAGGTACTGTCTACGGTACACGACAGAAGGGTGCCAGGTACCTCGAAACAACAGAAGGATATATTACCAAACTGGCCCTGGATGCAAACAGTGAGATAATCGGATACTCTTTTGTCCATCTTGGAAAAATGATGGATCTGATTCATAAGGGCTACTCTGCAGACGACGCACTGGCTGAGGCAAGTGGCACATACGGCCGATATCATGATGCAGAAACATACATCAATCCAAGAGAGGAGTAACAAGGCAAATGGCACTTTTTGAAGGATATGATAGAAGAATCAAACAGGTTAATGCCCTTTGCTCAGCATATGATTTTAAAAACATTGAAGAGGCACGGGTATTTTGCGAACAAAAAGGGGTTGATGTCTATAGCATCGTCAAGGAGATCCAGCCCATTGTTTTTGAGAATGCCTGCTGGGCATATATTCTCGGGGCTGCAATCGCCATGAGGAAAGAGCAATCAAAAGCCTCTGATATCGCGGTGACCCTGGGTGAGGGATTGCAGGCTTTTTGCATTCCGGGATCTGTCGCCGATAGCAGGAAAGTAGGCCTTGGGCACGGGAATCTCGCCTCCAGGCTTTTAAAGGATGAAACCAAATGTTTTGCCTTTCTGGCCGGGCATGAATCTTTTGCCGCCGCAGAAGGTGCTATTGGTCTTGCCACGTCAGCGAACAAGGCGCGAGAGGTGGCGTTAAAGGTTATCCTGAACGGACTTGGTAAGGATGCCTCCTACCTGATTGCCCGAATTAACGGTTTCACCCACGTACAGACCCAATTCGATTATGCCACGGATACTCTGTATATTGTCAAAGAAACAGCCTTCTCCAGTGGCGAACGAGCGAGGGTCCGCTCGTATGGGGCCGACGATGTCCGGGAGGGTGTTGCGATACTGGCACACGAGGCTGTGGATATCTCGATCACAGGTAATTCAACGAACCCAACCAGGTTTCAGCATCCGGTTGCGGGTACCTATAAAAAAGAGTGTGTTCAAGCAGGTCGCCCCTATTTTTCTGTAGCTTCAGGAGGAGGTACAGGACGGACACTCCATCCGGATAACATGGCTGCCGGGCCAGCTTCCTACGGGATGACCGATACTATGGGACGCATGCATTGCGACGCGCAGTTTGCCGGATCGTCTTCCGTGCCTGCTCACGTTGAGATGATGGGGCTGGTCGGCATGGGAAATAACCCGATGGTCGGTGCTTCTGTTGCCGTGGCCGTGGCTGTCGAGAAGAGCATGAGCTGAGCATATTGGGCTGATACCCAGTCAACTCCTGCTGACTGGGTATCGTTTGAGCCGGATGGCACAAAACACAGTTGCTGCCTGGCAAACACAAAGACTCTACCGTAGATATCAGATGAAATATCAGTCAATCAACTTTGAGGATAAATTAGGAAAATTCTCCGAGCATTGGTCACCAAGGGTTATAGCTGAAATGAATGACTACCAGTTCAAACTGGTTAAAATTGAGGGTGATTTTACCTGGCACGATCATAAGGGTACAGATGAGGTCTTTATGGTTTTATCAGGCAGTATGGAAATTGAGTTCAGGGACGGGTCAGTGCAACTTACAGAAGGTGAGATGTTCGTAGTCAAAAAGGGCCTTGAACACAAACCCTACGCAAAACAGGAATGTGAAATCCTTATTATCGAACCCCGGGGTGTTGTAAATACCGGGGAATCGGAAAGTGCACTCAAGGCAGAAAACGACATCTGGATATAACGTTACCTATCAAAACGGGCGAGATCTACTCAGAGATGTTCCCTTTCAGGCCGATCTCTTCTGCCACTTCCTGCATGCCCATAATAGTGTCGAGGATTAAGTCGGCTACCTGTACGTCGAGTTTAGCCGCTCCCTTCTCGATGATTGAACGATCCACTCCTGCTGCAAAACGTTTATCTTTCCACTTTTTCTTTACCGACTTGGGTTTGAGGTCCAATACACTTTTTGAGGGCCGCACGAGCGCTGTCGTCGCCACCAGGCCGGTCAGTTCATCAATGGCGAAAAGAACCTTTTCCATTTCGCTTTCAGGTTCAATATCTGTGCAGATGCCCCACCCATGACTCACCACTGCCCGTATATATTCCTCCGGCCAGTCGTTTTCCCTTAAGATGGCTTCAGTTTTAATGCAGTGCTGGTCGGGGAACTGTTCGTAATCCAGGTCGTGGATTAAACCGATAATGCCCCACTTCTCCTCGTTACCTCCTCTTTTTCTTGCACAAAACCGCATCACCCCTTCTACAGCAAGGGCATGTTTTATTAGACTTTCTGACTTGTTATACTTTGTCAAAAGGGCAAAAGCCTCATCTCTTGTAGGTGTTTGCGACATTGTCGTGTCCTCTGGTAGAAATTAAAAGTGCTGACTACACTGGTTCCCGTCCTAAAACAACTCTTCAGTCCAGCCTCACCGTTGCGATTCAGATTTTGATCCTCAGAACATCAATTTGTTACTTTAGGTACAAAATTTGAGTTGCACCTCGAATTGTGACCGATTGCTGAGTTTCAGGCTGAAAACTCCACTGGAGGTTGTTCGAGAAGAGTCATCTTTATCTCAGATCGAGGCGTTTTAGAAATATATACGCAGGCATGTGACTGATATTGCGAGCATTGTTTTTCAAAAATAACGAAGAGCTTGGGAGAAAGGGCATTCTCAGACAGCCTTTTGGCGAAGCATGCAAGATTCCGGAATGCTTGTAAAGAATAAAACGAGCCAAGATCCTTCAGGGATGGATTACTGAAATGAGTTTTCTTTTGTTTTTGTTCGGCAAGGGGGGCTTGTGATGACATTTGAAGCAATTCCTAATTATCGATAATTTGCTGTTTGTACCATGGTCAGAGAATCGTTGTCGATGAGACCGATGCCTGCTGCATGTTCAGCAGCCTCACAAGTGTGTTCTATAATGAGCATGTCTACTCCCTGGGCAGCCATGTCCGCGGCGATTTTTCTAACCCTGGAGTCTCGTGGTTCCGAGGTAACATCCCGGATGTAGACTGCTTTAATCCTATTGGGAAATAATTGGCATATCTGCTGGTAAATTTCGGGATCTTTTTCTCCACTATCACCCAGTAAAACGAAAGGAATTTCAGGATACTTGTTTAGAATGTCGGAGATCTTTTTTATTTTGTGATGACCGTCAGCGATTATTTTATCTCTATCCAGACCAAAGTCCCTGAGTAGGATGGGGCCAGGCGGTATCTCATTCACTTTCATGAATTCATCCAGAAAATCGAAAAGATTCCATGGGCCGTTGGATATATAAAATATCGGATTGAATGTTGTATCAGTAGAACCTTTTTGCAGGGCTGTATAGAATTCCCTGACTCCTGCAAACGGAATGCGGGTTTTGGCGTTTTTCAACAATGTATTGCCGAGGGTGTCAAACAGGTTTGTGATACCCGTCTGGATAATAGTATCGTCAATATCGCTTATTACACCAAACGAACTTTCTGCAGGCGGTACCAGAACACGCCCTGAAGCCTGCACCATTTCCATAGTGGGCTCTGAAACGCTGAGTGCAATCTCATGCCACGGTTGTAGTTTATCATGAGAGGCAACCGAAGGTAATGCGATACTGAAATATCCTTCTTCATCAGAGATCGTAGTGTATTCCGACCCTCGATATCTTGCCGTAACCTTGATACCGGGGAGTTCGTCACTCTCCATACGCTTATAAATGTTGACAATGTTAGCCCAAAAGGAGTCGTTTGTTCCAGCCTTCCGGATACCCTTGTTTTTTACTATCCGGCCGTGAACTTCCAGGCGATCAAGGGTACCATACCCGTGAAAGGCAAGGACCTGCACAGGGCGGGCCAACCCCCGTCGGGTTTGGATCGTTCTTTTGACCCCGTCAAATATACTTTCCAGGAAGAGAAGGAGCTCCTTAGCAATGGCCATGACCTGTACCTGCCTGATTTCGATCAATAGAACTAATTGAAAAAATGTATAAAAATGTCAAAATATCAGTTATGTCAAATGTAGCCGCTTTAGCTGTGAGAAAACAAGTATAAATGGTAGTATTTTTTTCGTTGTGCGTGATTGGGTTGGGAGCTGAAATTCAGGGGTAATCAGAGAAAAAAAGGAACCACTTTCAGAAGTGATTCCTTTTCGGTGCCAACCTTACTTCATGCTTTGGTTTATCCCTGTCAGTTTGCAATAGAGGCGGAGCAGGAAGGCGGTTCATGAAGCAGTTCCTCCTTCAGTATTTTTTTCAGCACTTTCCCCACATTGCTCTTGGGTAACTCTTCACGGAATTCGATTTCTGTCGGCCATTTGTATTTTGCAATCTTGTCTTTGCAGAACAGAATCATCTCTTCTTCCGTCGCACTTGTGCCCTCTTTCATGACGATGAAAACCTTGACGGCCTCTCCACGTTTTTCGTGCGGAATACCTACTGCCGCAGCTTCCTGGATATCCGGGTGCTCGAAATAGATTTCTTCAATATCCCGCGGATAAATATTGTAGCCGCCGGAAATAATCATATCTTTTTTCCTGTCAACGATCTGGAAATAGCCTTCTTCGTCCATTATTGCGATGTCACCGGTCTGAACCCAGCCCTCAGATAGTGTATTCGCCGTTTCATCAGGCCTTTTCAGGTATCCTTTCATAACCTGCGGCCCCTTAATGAGCAGTTCACCGGGTTCACCAGTCGGCATTTCAATGGATCTATCTGTAATGTCAACAACTTTACACAATGTGCCACTGATGGGTACCCCTATGCTGCCAACTTTTCTCTTGCTTCCTTCCCCAAATGGGTTGATGTGGGTTACCGGGCTTGTTTCTGTCAGACCGTAGCCTTCTACAATTATCGCCCCGGTTCGGGATTCAAATTCCCTGATTACTTCTACCGGCAGAGGTGCACTGCCGGAAAAACATCCCCGGATCGAGGTGAGATTTACCTTGTCGATGTTCGGGTGTTGCAACATGCCGATAAACATCGTTGGCACAAGGGGGGCAAATGTTACCTTATATTTTTTAATGGCCTGAAGCAGCTGTGCAGGTTGGGGTTTGGGGACCAACACGTTGCCCACGCCAAAATAGATGGCCAGGTTCATTGAAGTTGTGAGCCCGAAGACATGGAAAAATGGCAAGGCGCCCAGCATTACATTGTTCTCATCCCAGCCGGGGAACCAAGCAGCCAACTGTTGTACCTGCTTGCTCAGGTTGCCATGGGTAAGGATAACGCCCTTGCTGGTCCCGGTTGTCCCTCCCGTATACTGATATTGGGCGATATCGTCAAAATGAATGTCGGCCTTTAGTAGAGGGGAAGAACCTCCTGAAAGGAGCTCTTTCCAGGGGTACAGGTCCTCGGCGGGAGAGACTTCCGCTTTTAATCCCTTTTTCTTGGCAAACAGACGAAAAAGCAGGCTCTTGGGGAAGGGAAGATAGTCCCCGATACTGGTATAGATTATTTGCCTGATCTTTGTTCGGGGGCGCAGGTCAACCATCCTGTTGGTTAACAGGTCAAGGGTGATGAGAAGTGTTGCCTCAGAGTCGTTGAACTGATGGAGCAGCTCCCGGTCGGAATACAGCGGGTTATTCATCACCACAATGGCGCCCAGCTTCAGGCTGGCATAATAGGCAACGACACAGGGGATGACATTCGGCAACAGGATAGCAACAGTATCTCCCTTGCCAATACCGAAGCGCTGTAAATGGGAGGCGAAGTGGTCTACCATCTCCATCAGTTGTCCAAAAGTCGTTTCATACCCCTGGAAATTTAAGGCCATTTTGTCGGGGAAGCGGGTGGCTGATTGTTTCAGCATATCCGGCAGGGAGATGTCCCGAAAGGGGACCTCTTCCGGCACACCTTTCTGATAATGCTGTAACCAAGGTTTTTCCTGAAATGTCACCGGTTTTGTCACAAGGGCCTCCTGTATTCGTTGAACTGTCTTGTAGGTTGATTATCAGTCATATCATCTCAATTGCGCACGCCATTGAAACGCCACCTCCGCCGCAGAGTGTGGCCAAACCGAGTGATTTGTTCCTGTTTTTAAGGGCGTGAATAAGGGTCACAATGAGTCGCGCTCCGGTTGAGCCGACCGGATGGCCGAGACCGATTCCCGAGCCATTTACATTGGTGATTTCCCTGTTTAATCCAAGTTCCCGTTCGCAACCTATGTATTGGGCCGCAAACGCCTCGTTTAACTCTACCAATTCGAAATCGTTTACCTTATAACCACTTCTTTTTTCCAGGTCATGGACTGCTGGGACAGGGGATAGGCCCATCACGGATGGGTGACAGCCACCTCGACCGATACCTTTTATTTTTGCCAAAGGTGAAATATTGAGTTCCTTGGCTTTTTCTGCGGACATGATTAGTAAACCGGTGGACCCGTCGTTTAATCCACTTGAATTACCGGCGGTGACTTTCCCGGTTTCCGGGACAAATGCCGGGGGAAGTTTAGTGAGGTCCTCTCGTGTTAATCCTGGTTTAAAATGCTCGTCTTTGTCAAATAGAAGGGGCTCTTTTTTTCGTCTTGGTACCTTGATCGGGACAATTTCTTCGACAAATGAGCCGTCCTCTGTTGCACGTTCGGTTGCATTGTGGCTCCGGAGTGCTACCTCATCCA
The DNA here is from genome assembly GCF_010646885.2 of Desulfopila sp. IMCC35008. Lineage (GTDB taxonomy): Bacteria > Desulfobacterota > Desulfobulbia > Desulfobulbales > Desulfocapsaceae > Desulfopila. Next base: position 1,402,520 of record NZ_CP050700.1, read on the forward strand.
TTTCCTCCCTGCTGATCTTGAGGTGTTGAGCAACGAATTCGGCTGTGTGGCCCATTATGTATGGTTTTCCTTTAAAATAGCAAAGGGGTGCCTGCTCAGGGTCAACGGGCCCTTCTGCTGCATCGGGCATAACATATGAACCACAATGCAAGGCTCTGGTCAGGGCGTCGACAAAGGTTTGGTCCTGCAGGCGGCAGCCCCATCTGGCAGCTGGGACTATGTAGGGAACACCGGACATATGTTCGGCTCCGCCGGCCAGGATGATATCTGCCATCTCAGCCTGAATCATCGCCATGCCTGAGATAACCGCCTCCATCCCCGAGATGCAGACCCTGTTGATTGTCGTCGCGGTAGAAGAGTGGGGGATTCCAGCCATTAATGAGGCAACCCGTGCAACATTTAAGGTATCTGCCGGTTCCATGCAGCAGCCATAACGGACATCGTCAATCATCTCCGGTGAGATGCCGGCACGTACAATGGCTTCTTTCATGGTGATACTCGCCAGATTTGCGGTATTCATATTCCGCAGGGTGCCTCCAAAAGTCCCGATAGCCGTTCGGCAGGCAGAGGCAATGACAACTTCTCTCATGGATGTCTCCTTTTACGTGTATACGGTTACTGTGCAGTTGGGAAGATATATTTTTCTGCGAGGCTGGTCGCTTCGGCCAGCTGTTGCTTGGCCTGTAACAATCCAGATGATGGGTAGCGTGTATGGATGCTGAACAATTCAGTAGCATCCCGGCTTATAAAGGCAGCACATTGCTCTGCAGCACCCATGAAATCCTGCCTCATTTTAAAAGTACACACCTTGGCGACAGCCAGGTACAACGTGGCCTTGGTATCGCTTGTTGTTTTCAGGGCTTTTCCAGCACGGAGAAGTACACTCTCAAGTGCAAATACCTGAATCATCATATCCGCCAGGGTGAGCAACACTTCCTGTTCAACCGATATTTTAGTACCAAATGTTGTCAGGGCACTATCAATGAGTTCTGAATAGATGGTTTTCAGTCCGTTTAAGAGTTTCTTCTCAGCTATAAAATAGCCTTCACTATCCGCTTCAGGGTCGAGAGATAACAGGTTGTTGTTCAATCCTTTTCTGAGATACGTTCCCGGGATCAATAGTCGATTGACCTCGTTGGTTCCTTCCCATATGCGCTGGACCCGTTCGTCCCGATACAATTGCTCGATTGCATACTCGGCGATATAACCATAGCCGCCGTGGACCTGGAGCATTGTATCGATTGATTTTGCCCCATATTCGGTGCAGAGTACCTTTACAATAGCGCATTCCGCTGCGTATTCTTCTATACCTCGCTGATATTCGGCATAATAGTCATCGGTGTTGTTGGAAATTATGGCATGTCGGTCATCAATCATCCCGGCTAACCGGTAGACAACGGCCTCACTGGCAAAGGCCATGGCTGTCACATCGGCAAGTTTTTCCCTGATTGCGCCAAAGTTCGAGATATAAGTATTGAACTGCTTACGTTCATTAGCGTACCGGGCACCTTCCGCGAGGGCGTATTTTATCTGCCCGGTACAGGTCGCCCCGAGTTTGAAGCGACCGATATTTAATACATTAAAAGCAATCTTGTGACCTTTTCCCACCTCACCCAGAAGGTTCTCGACCGGCACCTTCACATTATTCATGATGACCTGGCAGGTTGATGTACCGTGGTTTCCCATTTTTTTCTCTTCAGGTCCAATTTCCAGGCCTTCAAAGCTGCGTTCGACCAGGAACCCTGTAAAATATTTTTTATCCACTTGGGCAAAGACGGTGTATAAATCGGAAAAACCGCTGTTGGTGATGAATTGTTTGGTGCCGTTCAGGATATAGTGAGAACCGTCGTCAGAGAGCACCGCAGTTGATTTCGCCCCAAGTGCATCGGAGCCGGATCCCGGTTCTGTGAGACAATAAGCAGCAACCCACGCACCAGACATGAGATCCCCCAAATACCTCTCTTTTTGCTCACGGGTTCCGTAATAGAGCAGCGGCAACATGCCGATACCGGTGTGGCACATGTATGTCAGGCCAAAACTCTTGGCGAAGGCAAATGTCTCACTTACCAGCATGCTGGTGACCTTGTCGAGCTCAAGCCCACCGAGTTCCTCCGGCGTATCAATCATCATCAGTCCAAGTTCGCCACATTTTCTCAGATTTAAACGAACAAGCTCAAAATTCTTGGCCTCGATTTGATCGTTGATCGGCCAGATTTCATTCACAATAAACTGCATGGATGTTTCGGCTATTTGCTTCTGTTCGTCTGTGAAGTCTTCCGGGATAAAAACATCATCACAGGCAATGCTTTTTATCAGGAATTCACCGCTGTTAAAAATTCTCTTTGGCATGATTCAGGTCCTTTCGGGGTAGACTTTCTGCTTTTTGTTCCGGTTCTGTTTCGTTTTTTGTAATGATCCATGTATGAGATATGGCAATATTTATGCCAGGAAGAAGGTTACAGGGGAATGTAAAGAAGACAGGTGGATTGGGGAAGGATAGCAGGAAACGAGTGGCTGGACATATGCTAATCTAGCTAATATGATAGATATATCTATCTATAGCGATAGAAGTTGGTTAATATGACCAAGATTTGCAGGGATAGATGAGAGGAAGGGGGAGGCTGTTACATACAAGAGCAAAGCTGATAGTTGTTAGAATTAGTGTATCTAATAGATAATATGTAGTAATCTTGTAATCAGATAATGGGAGTGGATATTTCAGAAAAAGATATTGAGGCGAAGGTGCATATCTCATTTCTACCATATATGGTAGATAGGCAGGGGTATCCTCTATATTTCTGTATATTTGTGCAAACGAGCGGCCTTGAGGGAGTTCAATATGTTTGAGGAAAACCGTGGTTGATAATAACGAATTTTTTCGAGAATCGACGTTGAGGATCAGTGGCAGCCTTGAGATTGAAAAGGCCCTCTGGCAATTTCTGCTTTACGTGCAGGATGTTATTCCGGTATGGCAGATGTTTATCGCGCATTACGACAGGGATGCCGGGGTCGTCGAGACGGTCGCCCATGCTACATCTGACTATTACCGGGCTGCCTCTATAAAAATTCAGATCCCACTTAGAGGACGAAAGCAGGTTGAGGATCAGCGATTCTTACGGGTGCGGCGGATAAAAAACACCAGCCTCGACCCCATTGCGGAACCATTTTGCAAGGATTTTGGTTGTTTAGAACGATCCTGTATGATCCTTGACCTTGTTATTGAGCATAATTTCCTGGGCGTGGTAGCATTTTTCGGACAATCGGGTGAGGAATTTACTCTCGAACATGAAAAGCTCATTGCCCAACTCAACGAACCCTTTGCAATCGCTGTCTCCAACAGCCTCCAGTTCCGCGAGGTCCAGCGCTACAAGGAACTGCTGGAAGATGACAACCAGTTCCTTCAGGGAGAGCTGCGACGTGTATGGGGGGGCAAGGTGATAGGCGCAGAAGGCGGCCTGAAAGATGTTATGTCCCTGGTGCGTCAGGTCGCGCCGACAGAAAGCCCTGTTCTGCTATTGGGGCCAACCGGGGTAGGGAAGGAGTTATTAGCCAGCACCATCCATAATCTATCTTCTCGATTCAGTGGGCCGTTTATTGATGTGAACTGTGGTGCAATACCCAATTCACTGATGGATAGTGAATTATTCGGGCACGAGAAAGGTTCGTTTACCGGTGCGGCAGCCCTCAGGAGAGGCCGTTTTGAACGTGCCCATGGGGGAACAATTTTCCTTGATGAAATTGGCGAATTAACGCCGGAAGCGCAAGTCCGGCTTCTCAGGGTCTTGCAGGAAAAGACCATTAGCAGAGTAGGAGGGACTGAAACAATAGATCTTGATATACGAGTTATTGCGGCAACTCACAGAAATCTTGAACAGATGATGCAACAGGGACTCTTCAGGGAAGACCTCTACTATCGTTTAAAGGTTTTTCCGATACATATTCCGACTCTCAGTCAACGGAAATCCGATATCCCATCTCTGGCACATCATTTTGTCGAGAAGAAGGCGATGCAGATGAAGCTTCTCAACACTCCCAAAATCACCGCCGAGGGGATGGATCGACTGGTTGTTTATGATTGGCCGGGAAATGTCAGGGAACTTGAAAATGCTGTTGAACGAGCCCTTATTCTAGCCAACAACCAACCACTGTCGTTTGCAGAATTCACTCGTCTCAGTCCGGAGACTCAGATTCATTCGGTAAAGAACCATTTGGCCGACAGCTCTCAACCTGAGTCCCTTGACCTGGGCCTGGCAATGGCTCGACATATCAAAAAGGCAATGTTACAGGCTCAAGGAAAAGTTGAAGGCAAAGACGGCGCTGCGGAGTTGCTTGGCATAAATCCTCGCACCTTGAGGAATCGTATGCGAAAGTTAGGAGTGCCATTTGGCAGGAAGGCAATGATATATTACCAATGAATGAGGGGAAAATGTTACGGCTACCACGAAAAAGTGTCGCAGAGATATGAATGTTTTCTTTCTGAGCTGTGAATCTTTTAATCCATATCGCTGTCGGTATCATGGAGGCAGGTGAAAAATTTCCTATCTTCCCGTAACAGATGCCGGCTGATGACTTCAATTGCCATAAAATGAAAAACTTCAGCAGGTTCAACCGTTCCTTTCTGGTATCTACGGGCAAGCAGTTTTGACTTGGCCAACAGTTCTTTATGCAATTTCTGGTGTTCCGTAACGAGTTGATATCCTGCCGACTTGATAATTCTTTCCTCAACAGCGAAATGGGTTGTCACCTCTGCAATGAGATTATCAATTAACTCCTGACACAAGGATGTGTCTTGCTGAGCAATCAAGGCGGACAGTAGTGCATTGGCCTGACTGAATAAATTGCGGTGTTGACTATCGATGACCTGATTTCCGCATTCATACGCCTTGCTCCATTGCAGCCGAACAAAACCGGCCTGCAAGTTTTCCATAGTCATCGACTGGTCGGTTATCTCATCAATGAGTTCAACTCTGTTTCGACCACGCGATTTGGCTTTATAGAGACAATTATCGGCTTGTTTTATGCGGTATTCGAGAGACTGCTCATTCCCCGAGAATGCTACCCCCCCCAGGCTTATGGTAAAACGTACAATGCCTTGATCTGTTGGTTGAATAATCTTTTCAACAGTTTTTCGTAGTCTTTCCGCGACTTGTCTGCCTATGGCGGCGTCAGTCCTGAAGAGCAGAACGCAAAACTCTTCTCCACCGACCCTGCCGAAAATGTCAACTTCCCTTAAAACACTTTTACAGGCAGTAGCCAGTCTTTTCAATGCTTCATCGCCAATGGCATGGCCATACGTGTCATTGATTGCTTTAAAATGATCTATATCAATCATTAGCAAGATCATGGGATCTCCATATCGACCACCACGTAATATCTCTCTGCCTGCCAGGTCATAGAAACGTCTACGGTTGTTGACTCCTGTTAACATATCCTCCGTTGCTTGTTTGACAAGTTCAAGTTCAAGGAGTTTTCTTTCTGTGATATCAATTATTTGAGAAATTAAGAATCGGGGTGTGCCGTCTTCATTTCTGGCCAGGGAGACACTGAGGAGAATGTAAATAAGACTCCCATCTTTGTGTAAATAGCGTTTCTCCATTTGGTAGGTATCCAGGTCACCGGAGAGCACTCTTTCTACATATTGCAGGTCTTGGTTTAAGTCGTCCGGATGAGTAATATCCTGAAAGGTCAGGGAAAGCAGTTCTTTTTCCTGGTAGCCAACGATATTGCAGAGAGAACTATTTACCATCAACCATTTTCCGTCGGGTGCCACCAAAGCCATGCCAATAGCGGCATAGTGAAACGCAATGTAAAAAAGTTGTTCATCCTGAGGCAGGGAACAGAGGTTGTCGATTGTATTCAAGGCAATTATCCTATCCTTTTTTGTTAAAGAAACCAGTTCAATATGGTTTCAGCTCCTGATCTAATCTCTCTCCCCAAACGATGATCTTTGAAGAGATATGTCTGTACCAGGTGGTTTTCCTTTCCTGTACTATCATACCTGCTGATCTTACGGTATTAATTCAATGGTACACTATGGAAGATCTATTATGAAATCTTTCCTTCGCGTTTTACCCGTGTTCTTCTGCGTGTTTACCTTTTATGTACCGGCAATGGCCTCTGTTTTGGTTGTAGGAATTAGCAATGGATATCCTTTTTCTTCAAGAAAAGTGGTGTTCTGACCGATGAAACAAACCATCTGTGCATTTCCAAGGATTCTTAAGCATTATATGGCGGCACACCGGATAACATTTCTTCATTTCGTATCGGTGTGGGGAAGAGGTCTGTGGTGAACTATTATATTATGCTCACCTGACTGGTATTCAGGATACATTGAAGTTTCTCGATCCGCCCATTACGAAAGAAGCACTTTATATCGGTTTTATCAGAAAGGTGAATAATGCCGACCTGGCGGAAAAGTATGCTCAGACAGTCCAAACATTCAAGGCTGCAGCCGAGTATCAATAGCTTATCGACAAGTATAACATGGCGGACAAAACTGATCTGAAAAGGGAGGCCAGTTGATCAAATTCGTAGCTGATTAGAAAAAATTCTCTTATTAAACTTCTCTGTGTCGGGGTTATCTGCTTTGGAATCGTCCATTGCTGTTTAGCATCCTGCATCATTTTTTTAGAAAAAACCATGTTGCGGAGGAGACCTCTGCTGCAAAGTACTTTCTGCCTTGCTGCAACTCCATTGGCAATACAATGAATTAAAGAGCAGGGTTGGATATACGTCTTTACACCTCGAATCCATTACCTTTATTGAATAATGTTGGAGCAGATGGGAATACCACAAGATTTTCTACCTCCGGAACAATACCAATCATTTCGCCAATCATATGGTTATGATGGCTTGATACCAGTGCCAAACAAGGTTCCCGGGTGGAGAGTTCAAGCTTATACAGTATATTGGGTCCCCTGAAGGATTTATGAATGATCTTTGCTTTTACCTGGGCGTGGTCATCATGCAGAATATCTTCAGGTCTTACCAGAAGATCCACATTGCAGCCTGATTCACATGGAAGGGAAAGGTTACCTGTCAATTCGCCTAAGCCGCAGGCAACACTATCGCTGCCTGTAACTTTGCCCCGTATTATAGCTCCATCCCCCACAAATGTTGCTACATCAAGTGTTTCAGGGCTATGGTAGATGTTATAGGCGCTGTCCCATTGACAGATTGAACCATCAAAGATAACTCCTACTGAATCTGAAACCGAGAAGGCCTCAAATTGATTATGTGTTACCATCAGGGCGGTTGTTCCTGACTCCTTTAATATATCTCGTACTTCAACGGTAAGTTTTTCCCGCAAAGTGACATCAAGATTTGAAAATGGCTCATCAAGTAGTAACAGAGCTGGCGCCGGGGCTAATGCCCTGGCGAGGGCAACCCGTTGCTGTTGGCCCCCCGACAGTTCGTGAGGATAGGCTTTCCCGGTATCTTGCAGTCCTACAAGATCCAGAAGATGCTCAACAGTTTTACGTTTTTCATGTCGATTGCCTTTACTGATGCCAAAGGCGATATTTTCATATACAGAAAGGTGTGGAAAAAGCGCGTAGTCCTGGAAGACCATGCCGATATTCCTTTTTTCCGGTGGAACCATGATGGAACTTGAGGACACCTGCTGACCGGCAATAATCACTTCTCCATGATGAATATCCTCAAAACCGGCAATGACCCTTAACAGGCTCGTTTTACCGCAACCGCTAGGGCCAAGGAGGCAGCCGATTTCCCCCTCCTGAAGTTCAAGCGAGACACCATTTACGACATCTACTTTGTCATAAGCTTTATGTACCTCTTTGATAACGAGTAACGGGTTTTCATTTTTCATTTCTTACTTCTCCATCTTCCGAATCAAAATAAAAACAGGTATCATTCCGGCAATCACCAGGTAGAGACCCGGCAACGCTGCTCGTACCCATTCCCCTTCGCTGGTGAGTTCGTAAATTTTTACGGCAAGAGTATCCCAGCCGAAAGGCCGGGTCATGAGCGTGATGGGCATCTCTTTTATAACATCGACCAAGGAGAGAACCATGGCCGTGAGTAACCCTTTCTGTAATAGGGGAAAGTGAATCCTGATCAAGGTTTCTCTACTTTTTTTCCCTAGAATTGCAGCTGCTTCATCCAAGCTTGGTTTTATGTTCTGCATCGCACTGTCAACCGACCCAAACCCGACAGCCAGAAACCTCACTAAATAGGCGACCAGCATAACCAGAACCGTGCCTTGAATAATAGGGCCCGGCGCAATGCTGAAGAGTGCCGAGAGCACATCCTGGAGAAGATTATCAGTCCAGACAACCGGCACTACTATACCAACTGCGAGAACCGTACCTGGGAGGGCATACCCTATTGTTGCAATCCGACAAAGAAAACGATTCATTCCGGAAGAGTCCCTTCTTCTGGCATAAGCAAGCAATAAAGAGACTGAACAGATAAGCAGTGCTGCCAGCGCACCGAGGATGAGGGTATTTATTACATACGAAGAGTAATTAGCCCCTTCACCTGACACCAAGACTTCCAGGGTCCATACTACAAGCTGAATGATCGGAGCAATAAAAGCGATAATCAATATTGTCGTACAGTACGCGGTAACCGACCAACCTTTCCAACCTGTTAATTTCAAACGGGAATGAACTGACCCTCCACGGGACGAATCAAAATACCTCATACGTGATCTATAAAGACCCTCAACCATTACCAGGGCCAGGGCAAAGAAGACCAGGAGAGAGGACAGTTGTTTTGCAGCGTTTAACGAAAAAAATCCAAACCAGGATTTGTAAATTGCTGTAGTAAAAGTATTGAAATTGAAAATAGACACTGCACCAAAATCAGCCAGCGTCTCCATCAGTACCAGGGCAAGTCCACTGACAATCCACGGTCTTGATATTGGTAATGCAACCTTAAAAAAAGCACGTACAGGAGTATAACCTAAGGTTCGGGAGGCTTCGATGATTGATCTCCCCTGATTCATAAAAGAAGCACGACTCAGGAGATAAACATATGGATAAAGTGTCAGACCTATGACGAGGATTACAAACAGGGGCGTTCTGACTTCAATCATTCTTCCTTCAAATCCCGGGAGAGTCCTCAGCAGTTTTTGTACCGGGCCTGAAAAATCCATTAGGCCAAGAAAAATGAAGGCCATGACGTAAGCCGGTAGTGCCATGGGTAATGCCAGTGACCACGAAAACAGTTTACGACCAGGGAAATCGCAGGCGCCCGTAAACCACCCAAGTGAAACACCGATTAGAGCGGTAAAACATGCAACACCAATGACAAGAATGAGAGTATTGGTGATAAGTTCAGGAAGAAGGGTACTCGAGAGATGTTCCCATATTTCTTTTTCCGGAGTCAGGAGAGAACTGAAGATAATTGCAATTGGAATGACGACGAACGCAGCAAGGACCCAGACGACATATCGCCATGGGTCCTTTGACTTATGTTGATGTATAGTGCTTTTCATGTACTGGAAATTACTTGTAGCCAGCTTTGTCCATCAATTTGATTGCATCAGTTTGAAACGTACCGTAGACAGATACATTTAAAGGGCTCCCATGAAAGGTTCCCCAAGATGCAACAACCGGGTCGGGCTTGACAGCGCTATTAACGGGGAATTCCATATTCAAGGCTGCAAACTGGGCCTGGGCTTCTTCTCCAGCAAGCCATTCGAGGAGTTTAACTGCACCGTCCCTGTTGTCTGCATGTTTTGTTATACCTGCGCCGGAAACATTCATGTGAACTCCTCCCGATTCCTGAGTCGGCCAGAAAATAGCCAGGGGGATTTCAGGTTTTTTCTTCAGGAGTCTTCCGAAATAGTAGGTATTGACTATGGTTACGTGGCCGATGCCTGCTGCAACAGCTTCGAGCGCTTTGGTGTCGTTGCTGAAAGGTGCCGCAGCGAGATTACTAACCCATCCTTGAACAATCTTCGATGTTTGTTCTTCACCATGCTCTGCCAGGAGTGAAGCAACCAGGGATTGGTTGTACACTTTTTTAGATGTTCGCAACACAAGCTTCTTTTTCCATTCTTCACCGGCAAGCGCTTCATAACCGCTCAGTTGAGATGGTTGTACCTTTTCTGTGTTGTACACAATTGTTCGCGCACGTACTGACAAGCCAAACCAGTTACCAGCGGGGTCACGCAGGTTCGCAGGAACAGCAGCATCAAGTACTTCTGATTTCGTAGGTTGCAGCACACCTTCCTGGGCTGCATGCCAAAGATTTCCCGCATCTACAGTGATGAGCATATCTGCCGGTGTATTCTTCCCTTCCGCTTTCAAACGTTCGAGCAGTACACCTTCCTTGCCTGTTATGTATTCAATTTTCACCCCGGTGTTGGCTGTATATAAGTCAAAAAGAGGTTTGATAAGGTGTTCCTTACGAGCTGAATAGACTACGATTTTATCGGTTCCCGATGAAGCATAGGCGGGAAAAACGAAGAGTACGGATAAGACAAATAAAATAGCGCGTGAAAACATTTCTTTACTCCTTTAGTTGATGTTACTCTACAATATTCAAGACAACGTCCTTTATTAGGGCACCATTTAAAATTTTGGGGAACCTAATCTATTGAGTGGCAACTGTCAATTAAATACTACCACAATGTCGTATTGTTTTATGGCATTGTCAATGCGTCTTGGGATATGTCTCAAGAATTACATATCGTAACTGTCAAAAGACTTGATAGTGCAAGTGGGAAGATGAAGCGACACTCTTTACAGTAATCCAGTCCAGCCTTTTATCAGGTTGCCTTGAGAGGAATGTTCGCGCGCAATGATAATACAAGCAAGCATATAATGTGATGAAAATTCATTATAAATGCAAAAAAGATAGCGGAGGAAAACATTTCCAAGTGGAAAACTTACGAGGAAAAAGTTCCGCCGAATACAGCTTGACCAACAATAAACAAAGCTGTCAGTGTTGCCAGAGCACAATCCCGTCCCAATCCATTCCAGGTACGTCTCAGAATCCCTAGCCAGTAATAGTATCCGAAAAGTGTGGCGCATGAACTACATGTAATATCGCTTGCTTCACAATAACTTTTGAAAGTGATAGGCTATAAGGAAGTGGAAGTAAGAGTTGCTGAAATCTACGTCATTGCAGCCAGTGAGGATAAAGGTAACTTGAAATTTGAAAGAATCGCAATCAATCGAGAGGTGTGTATGTTTTCAAAGCTAAAGGAAATGAGATTTACCACAATGATGTTTGTAGTCATACTTTTCATCTCACTATTCACTATCTCAATTTTGTCTTATACGTCTATCAAGTCTTCAGCAACAGGCATGTATGGGCTCGGCGAAGAAGCATTAAGCACCATCCATAAGTCCATGATGAATTCGTTAAAAGCCTTGAACTATGAAATAAAGAGAAAGCTTGAAAGCAACCTGCGTTTTTTTGAATATGAGATGACGAAAGGAGAGGCATTATATCTCGATAACAGTTCAGCCCAAATAGCTGATTTTGATGTTCCGATAATGATGAAGGGCACCCAAGAGATCTATTTAGACAATCATTTTGTTGACGCAATAACAGAAGAAACTGGTGCCAAAGCCACAATATTTCAACTGGTTGATAATAAATTGTTAAGGATATCAACTTCTGTCATCAAGAAAGATGGCAAACGTGCTGTTGGAACATTTATTTCTCCAGACAGTCCAGTGTTTCAAGCTATTATGCGTGGTGAAACCTTTCTGGGAAAAGCCTTTGTCGTAGATGAATGGTATCTTACAGCCTACTCGCCCCTTTATGATATGGATAAAAACATCATCGGGGCTTTGTTTGTTGGTGATTATATGCTCAACAAACAGGTGCGGGATCTGATCAGTAGTACAAAAATGGGTCCGGGTTACTTTTTTGTCTACGGCCTGAAAGGGGAGTATCTTGTTCATCCTACACTCGGGCCGGATAAAAGTATATTCGACTTTCTGCCACAGTTCAAGGAACACCAGGGTGGGTTTATTGAATATGTATGGCAAGATCTCGAAAAAATTGCGTATATAGAGAAATTTGACGAATGGGATGTTTGGGTAGGTATTGGCATGAATCATGTCGACATAATAGGAGGTCTTGATAAGCAGCTCATTAAGCAAGCTGCTTTAATTGGTGCCTTTGTCCTGGCTATAGGAATATTCTTAAATTTTATTTTAGTAAAAGTGGTGAACGGACGTGTTCAGTCTATAGCTGATACTGCTGCAAAAGTCGGTGAGGGAGACTATAGGGTAAGGTTTAACATCAGTTCAAAGGACGCCCTGGGTGATCTTTCCAATTCATTGAACGAAATGGTTTCGAGCTCAAATAATGTTTTGAGTGAAATCAATGCATCATCCGAATCATTGGCCTCAGCAGCGACAGAACTGGCTGCTATTGCTGAGCAGTTGGTCACCAATGCCGATGAAACATCATTGGTTGCCGAGCAATCTGCAGGTAATGCCACTGAAGTATCTGCCAATATGGATTCTGTGGCCGCTGCATCCGAGCAATCCGCTACAAACCTCAATATGATCGCAGCTGCAACTGAGGAGATGGGTAATACTATCAGAGAAATTGCCGAAAACAGTGCAAGGGCAAGTTCAACGACTACAGAAGCTGTTGAAACTACGAAGAAATCACAACAGGCTGTTGAATCTTTGGGGACTGCCGCTGATTCAATCGGCAAAGTCACAGAGACTATTACCGAGATATCAGAACAAACCAACCTGCTGGCGCTTAATGCAACAATTGAAGCAGCGCGGGCTGGGGACGCCGGTAAAGGCTTTGCGGTGGTGGCAAATGAAATCAAGGAACTTGCCAGGGAGACCGCAAATGCCACAGGAAGCATCCGTGAAGCAATCGATCAGATTCAGGCGCAAACAGGTGCTACTATTACTGACATTGGCGGTATCTCAGAGGTTATTTCAAGTGTCAATGAAATCGTCCAGGGTATCGTTACTGCTGTTGAAGAACAATCCATCACGACCAATGAGATTGTTCAGAATGTCAGTCAGGCCTCCTCTGGTATCGCTGAAGTGAACGAGAATATCGCAAGCAGCAGTCAGATGACCAGTGATGTTTCTGAGGGAGTAGGACAGGTGAAAGAACGCTCGGTCGATGTTAAAAAAAATAGCGAACATGTTCAAACCGCAGCGGACGAGTTATCCAAATTGGCTGAGAATCTTTCCGCCCTGGTAATGAGGTTTAAAGTATAAAAGCAAAGAGCTTGGACTCGAATCAATATAAGTCGGATTCCCTGAGAGGAATCCGACTTATTAATTGCATCAAAAGTATTCGGGTTGCGACAAGCTGTGGTGAGTTACAACAGGTACTATCTGGTGCTGTGTCTATGGAGTAGTACTGCTTACTTGTGCTTTGGCAGGTGACGTAAGTAGTAAATCTTGATAGTCAAATATCTTTGTCTTCAAAATACTTGACAGTGCAATTATTGTTTGTAATATTCCTCCTGTTTTTTACAGGAGGAATATTACATGGAATTCGAAACAATACTTTTTGCAGCAATTCAGTCGAGTTTTTTACTGGGTCTTCTTCATGGAATAAATCCATGTGGGCACTCATGGCTTGTACTGGCTCCGTTTGTAACCGGAGAAAAGAATGGTGGCAGAGTAGCACTTCTTACGGGTGCTTTCCTGAGTGGTACCGCTTTGGCGTGTTTAGCCCTGGGGGCCAGTATCGGGGCAATTTCCCGCTTTGTACCTCTCCATATGGGTATCTGGGTAGAAATTGGAACATCCGTTATCCTGGTTATTCTGGGCATATTACTGGTTTACAATCCGCACCTGTTGCACAATCACCATCACGATGATCACCATGACCATTGCCATGGACACGGTGAAGAGCATGATAATCATGGTTGTACCCATCACGCACATAGCCATGATGATCACAGTAATCAGAATATTGTGGCCAACCTTCACAGGTTAACGAAAAAGACCCACCTGTTACCCTTTGCACTCTTTGGTATCGGTTTTGTAAATATGATAATACCGTGTCCGACAGCAGCGATTATGTATGGTTATGCACTCAATGCTGGCAGTGCTTTTTCAGCAACGTTAGTGTTTGGGACGTATGCATTCTCCACTGCAATAGCTGTCGGGGGAGTGATATATGTAATATTTAAAGCTACCAGTATGGCAAATTCGCTGCAGAAGGAATGGGTAGAACCAGTCGTTATGAGATTATCGGGCGTAATTATTGTATTCTTTTCTGTATATGGAATGTATCAAATATCAGTTTGAACAATTTTCCAGAGGCATGAATGAGATGAGCTTAGAGATTCTTTCGCATCAACTTGCTGAGTTTTATGACAAAATGGCATCCTGGGAGCACTCTATTGTTAAAGAGAGTGGGTTGTCTCCAGCTCAGATGCATACTGTAGAGATTATTGGTCATAACCAGAATATGAGGATGAAGGAATTGGCTGAACGGTTGGGAGTAACGACAGGAACCCTGACTGTAGGGGTAGATAAGCTGGAAAAGCTTGGACTTGTGGAACGCAAACCCCATGAAAGAGATCGCCGGTCCTGGCTTATCGTTTTAACCGATGTGGGTAAAGAAATGTATGAGCAACATCATAAATATCACCTGGAGTTCACAAACGAGATTTCGCGTGACCTTACCATGGAGCAGATTAATGATCTTACAGAACACCTCAGTATTATTCTCAAGAGATTATAGCCCTGAGGTTTCAACAGTTTTCATAACAACTTTTTACCAATCGTATTACATCCGCATCTTTTCAGGTTGAACTGGCAGCCCTATTCTTTCGAGTGGAGTACAGCATCAACAGAAGTGCCGAACTTCTCTATTGTGTAGGGTTTTTTCAAATATACAGACGCTCCAAGGTGCAATACCTCACGGGTTCGGTCTGTTTCAGAAAAACCGCTGGTTATGATCACTTTTTGATCCGGCCAGTGGTTGATGACCTCTTTATAGGTGTCCAGCCCATCTATGCCTGGGTCCATGATCATGTCCAGGATCATCAAATCGACCTTATTATTGTGGAGATATTTGATAGCTGCTTCACCTGATTCAACGCTATCGACTCTATACCCCAATGCAGTCAGGATAGCTGAGGCAATTTCACGTTGTTCTTCAACATCATCCACGACAAGGATCGATTCACCATTTCCTAGGTAGGTCTCCAGTTTTTGAGCTTTGCTATCATCAGATATCTTGCGGGTCACCGGGAAATAGAGGGTGAAGCGGCTTCCTTTGTTTTCATGACTCTCAAAATCGATATACCCCTGATGGTCTTTGACTGTTCCCCAGACAACGGCCATGCCCAACCCGGTCCCACTACGGCCCATTTTCTTTTTGGTATAGAATGGCTCGAAAATTCTATTGAAATCATCAGGAGATATCCCCAGCCCTGTGTCCTTGACGGTTAGGGAGACATAGTCGCCTTCATTCACGACATCGTATCCTTTAACAGGACGATCAATATAGCAGTTTTCTGTTGATATGGTCACGCGGCCGGCTGACGGAATTGCCTCCAAGCCGTTGGCAACAAGGTTCATCAATGTTTTGGAGAGATGTACCGGCGAACCTAAAATATTCAACAGGCCCGGTTCCAGCCGGCGGTCGATGGTGACATGTGTATGATGGGAAGCCAGTTCATGGTACTCCGGACTGTTAAAATAATCTTCCACTACATGGTTCAGGTTAACCACGTTCATGGTGGCAACTCCCCGGCGAGCCATAGTCAACAAATCCTGAACAACCGCAGCAGCACGTTTTCCTGAAGAAAGGATGGTATGAATAGGCTCACGAAGTTTGCTCTCTTTCGGAAGTTGCATCAGCAGGAGTTCCGGGTAGGTTACGATACCTGACAGGATGTTGTTTAAGTCATGTGCAACACCACCGGCCAGGGTTCCCAGGGCTTCCATTTTTTCTGCACGACGCAACCGGGAGGTCAACTCTTCTTTTTCCTCAACAGCTTTCTTTTGATTGGCTGTACCGATTGCCAACCCAATGATATCTGCGATAGAGGCAGCAAAATTGATTTCGTCCAGATGCCACTTTCTCTCACTGCTTATCTGGGAGAAACTCACCCAGCCGGCAAACTCCCCATGTTCCTTGATGCCTGCTATCAGGAGCGATTGAATATTGCGGGAGGAGAGATAATTCTGAGAAACGAGTTCCGTCAACCACTCATCACTGTTGACGTCCCGGGCTACAATTGTTTTGCTGTTGATCAGGGTTGTCATGAAACGCGGGTAATCAGCCATCAGGAAAGGCTGTTTATCAGGTGCAACGCTTTTACCGTCGATGACCAACATCCTGCACGTACAGGATAAACCTTCCTCGTTCAACAACCAGACGCCACACCGATCGGCATGGAGGGTTTTTGAAGCCAAAGACACAATTGTATCAAATGATGTTTCCAGGTTTCCGCTATATAGGGATTGATTGCCAGCGAGATGAAGCAAGGAATTGTTCTGATTTCGCAAACGTTCCTCGATTTCCTGCTGGAGTGTCTGAATCCTTTTTCGCTCAACTATTTCCTTTTCAAGATCCTGAGTGCGGTTCTTAACTGTTTCTTCCAGGTTGTCACGGTGTTGTGAAAGTTCCTCCTGGATTTTCTGTCTCCGCCCGATTTCCCCTTCCAGGTCCTTGTTAACATTTTCCAACTCCGTTTTGGATTTCTCCACATCGCTGATATACGCCTGGACGGTATCAGCCATTTCATTGTACGCGCGAGCCAGCTGTCCCATCTCGTCATTTGATTGCATTTCCAGCCGGTGGCTCCTTTCTCCCTGCTGAAAGCGGCGAATACCTGAAACGATTGAAATGATACGGGAGGTGAGAACGCCTGCCATAATAACTGCTATGAAGATGACAGCGGCGATCATCATCAAGGTATAGATGGACAGATTGTGAAAGGTTTTCTGTAATGTTTGATGCAACTGTGTTATGTGGTCTGTCTTTTCCTGTTCAAGTTTATGGGCAAAATCGGATTCGATATCGCGTATTATTTCAGCAGTTTCCATGGCGCTGTGATGAAATTCATCGACATTGGCCCCGATAGTGACAAAGCCGAATCCGACTGGAGAATGCCGATACAGACCTGTGTGATATGGGATAGCAGCGGCAGTGGTTAGTTTCCAAAGCCCGCTCCAAAAGATGAGGAAAGAGCCCGACCCGCCTTTTTGGGTAAGATTGAGCCACCCGGTGCATTGAGGCGCAAAGTTCAGATAACGGCAATCAAGTCCCAGCATGCCGGCTTGAGTCAGAGACGAAGCCGGTTTTTTGTCAAGACTCTGCTCCTTGAATGTGGGGGCCTGTGTTTCGAATTCAGTCATGGACATGCCGGTTTCCTGCCATAAGTCGTACATTTCTTCATCTAACCAGGGCACCGCCTGCCCTCCTGTGGCAGGGTCATAGCCAACAATGAAATAGTCTCTTGGGTGCGAAATATTTCGCCCCTTGTTGTCCCACATAAAACCGTAGTTTCCGCTTCCTGCGTCGGAAATTGCTGAATATCGCTCTGCGGTCGGTACAAGATGGTCCGTAAACTCCATGATATGGGTGTGGTCAAGAGCCAGGGTAACGTATCCGACTATACGGTCTCCTTCTACAACCGGGGTCCCCCATCGCACCAGCCCCTGAAATCGTCTACCAACCGGATTTTCCTTTCCTGCATACCCGGATAACTCCGGCTTAAATTCAATTCCCTTTTCTTTTGCTCGTATTTTACTGTAAGTGCCTATCATATGCCCTTCAATATAGGGCCCGATCACTTCTGATACGTAGATTTCTCCGGGGGATAGTTTCTGCAGGGCCTCAAAATATGTTTCTGACCGACAATATGTATTGGCTGGATCCGCCACATTTTGTTTGGCAGATGGAAGTGTTGCAGAGGTACCTGCCTTTATGATCTCGTTGCCGGAAAGGTCAATAAAGGTCATTTCCAGGTAGAGTGGTCGATTTTGCAGTATGCTGTCACGATCAGGGGCTCGATAATGAAAATCCTTGCTGTTATCTTTATTAGTGGCTGTAATAGCAGGCTCATCGCCAGAAATATCTTTAGAACTGCTAATCCACTGCTCTCCATTTTCATTCATTACCCAGGGATGATGGAGAATGACGGGACGAAACCGTGACTCAAGAAACTCTCTGTATTTTGATCCATCCACCTCCAGTTTTGATGCGAGCAGAATATCTAAATCTCTGTCGTACAGAAAATCGGCCACCTGCTTGGCTGTGTCTGTAGTAAGTCTCTCAATGGCCTCCCTGGATTTTTCATCCAGTGCACGGATAGAATTCTCCGTTGATAATTTTGAAACTCCACTCACAACTTCGTGAGTGTTTACGATCATCTGACTGGATTGTTTTTCAACGGAAACGGTCAGGTTTGCGATTTGCTCCCAGGCATACCATGCAAGGGCGACCAGCGGCAGAACTTTGATGAGGATGAAGATTATTATCAGTTTGGTTCGAATGCCAAGCGACTGCAGAGTCATAGGAGGCCTTGCTCACGTAATATGTCAGAATATTGGGACATCCCGAAGGTCTCTAACCTTCTTCCTTTGAGACTGGAATTATAGCACGTAGACCGGTTTTTCCCAACTTGAACTCCCCTGAAGCCCTTAATGACTATGTTGAAAAGATATGGAAACACAGGATTCTGTAAGAGAGTTCAGGTTCGATGTTCACAGGTTGGAATCAGGTAGCCTTCGCCCTCAAGGCATGATCAGTTAGTTCCCATCCTAAAACTGCTTTTTGGGTCAATATCTTCGTTATGCTCAAAATTTTTCACATGCTTCGATCCGGACCAGATAAGCGTAGACTTCGAAACGCCTGGTTTTAGGACGAAAACGAGTTAGGGGGTGCTGTATTGCTGCAGGTTTTTCAGTGGTTCACAGTATATCGGTCAGTTGCAGTCCAACTCCAATGCGGTTTACGTAACGATTATAATCAATCAAACTTTCGCCGTAACCAGAGAAGTACTGGATATATCCTTTGAGGTACGGATAGTCTAAAATTGGAAAGCTCCAGCCCAACTCCACCGCTCCTTTAGAAAATCCGGATTCGAGATTGTTACGGGCCATGAATGAAAAGGTGTGTCCCTGCTGGCTGTAGTTCAGCCATAGTTCCCCATGTCCATAATAATCCGTGATATCAGGGTTGTCGTCATCTTCAGAGTCCTCTGCTATCCGCATCCACGGTTTGATCATGAATGCCATGTTGTCCCGTTCAAAGGCAAAAAAACCATACACCCTGTTCCAGCTGCGTGAAAGGCTTCCCCCCTGGCCATTGGACATGTGGTTCATTCCTATGCCATTAACGGTATTGCTAAAGCCAAGTATTTCGAGCTTTTCCGGGCGGACCTGGAGCCACACCTCCGGCTCGTGATTGGTTTCACGAAATGGTGATGAAGCATCATCATTATAGAACTGCCAGTATGAATTTACGGTGTATCCAGCGAAAATATCCAAACGGTTATCGAATAGGTCGACCGCAAGCGGGGTTTTGATGCTGAGTTGGAATTGCACTTCCAAATCGTCTGTTTCGATATCGTCCAGGCCAAAAAAATCCTGGTATCGCGAGACGTCCCAACCTTGAAAATTGTAAGAAGCAACAAGTATGTAATTATTCTGATGGGACATGAGTGTGAACGGCTTCCTGATGTTGGAGTCGTCCACTGCCAGTCTCTCATTAATTCTTCCTTTTTTGTCTGCCTCTGCTCCATTGGTTTTTGTTGCGTCGATATCTTCTGTATCCACAAGCGGATTTGTACTACAGATGCGTCGGGCCTCACCGAGGGTCATTGTGTCCGGCGCAGTCATGACGAGGTCCTGTAGGCACCTGTTGGGTTCTGAAGGGGCTGCGGCAAGACATTCGACTGATACTATAGTGAGCACAATTATAACGGATAGGGCATAAAGCTGAGAGAGGTGTTTCATGGCTCTTTTGTTTATGGTGTTCATATTGCGTGTCGGATGTAACCGTTCGAAAATAATCTCCTGTTCAATATCACAATAAAAGTCCTCGAAATCTCTTGGTACAAAGTGTACCCGGAAGTCGCTCATTAATCATCAGATATACATGGTAATCTATACATTGCATAAGTTCTTCATGAAATTCCCGGGTTAGGACCGGTATATAGAATATTTTGGGGTAACAGACCCCCTAAAAAAAAACTCAAGAGGAATCTGCAGAGTTCTATCAGTAGCAGGGAGGTGGCACACCTCCATATTGCATAGCAGGAAGTGATTTTGAAATCTAAATCGGGGAGACAGCAAAACACATCCTGGCTCAACCGGATGCTCCTGGATGAGTTGTGATTACAGAGGCGTAATGCTTTGTGCACTGACAGATCTTATCTTCATGCATATACTACAAAGTGACAGAAACACTTTAAAGGAGAACTCATATGCAAAGAAGAGACTTCATTAAATCGGTTGTTGCAGGTGCAACCCTGGTTTCAATGGGTAGATACAATGTCTTTAGCCCTGCGACTGTTTATGCCGGTGAGGGCAATAAACCTTACCAGTCAAGGTTGCCTGTACCACCCATTTTAGAGCAAGGAACAAGTGCCGGCAGTAAAAAAAGTCCCTATGTCTTTACCGCTGACTATGGGGAGCAATCATTCTGGCCGGGTACATCAACAGAAACTCTTGGCTATAACGGCAATTATCTTGGGCCGACCATAAGGGTTACAGATAAAGAGAAGGTACGATTTAAGATCCATAACAAATTAAAAGAGGTCACTACTGTTCACTGGCATGGCTTACATGTTCCAGCCAAATGGGATGGCGGACCGCATCAGACTATTCAGCCTGGTGAGACATGGTACCCTGAATTTCAAATAAAACAGCAGGCTGCTACTCTCTGGTACCATCCTCATGCAATGGGTTTGACTGGCGAACATGTGTATCGGGGGCTTGCTGGCCTGTTTATTATTGAAGATGAAATTTCAAGTAACCTGCCCATTCCCAAAGACTATGGTCTTGACGATATTCCTCTAGTCCTCCAGGATCGGAGATTTTTTGACACTGGAGAATTTGCATATGTTCGATCCATGCATGATGTCATGCATGGTGTTCGAGGGAATTACCTTCTTGTAAATGGCATGATTCAGCCTTTTCTGGAGGTTTCAAGAGGGCTTACCCGGTTCAGAGTACTAAACGGCTCAAACTCTTCCATTTACCGGTTACGACTGTCCGGTGAAAAAGTCATGGCTGCGATAGCAAGTGATGGTGGTTTCCTTGAAAAGCCAGTGGTCCGAAAGGAAATTATTCTGTCCGCCGGGGAACGGGTGGAAATTCTCATTGATTTCTCTCAAGATTTGGCGGGTGACAAGGTTCGGCTTAATGTCGATCAATATGGCGGCAGCAGTTTCGAAGCCATGGAATTTATTGTTACGAAGAAAAGTGGTAAATATCTAAAAATACCATCATTTTTGCGTGCAATGGACAGGGTCGATGAAACAGAAGCAGAAAATACAAGGCTTTTTAGCATGGAGACTATGTCGGGCAGGGGCAGGGGCATGATGATGGGGGGCGGTAGATTGACCATCAATGGTAAAAAAATGGATATGAATAGAATCGATGAAATAATTCCTTTAGGTTCAACAGAAATATGGGAATTGGTTAATACCTCTTCTTCAATGATGCAACTGCCCCATTCTATGCATTTGCATGATGTTCAATTCAATATCCTGGATAGAAACGGTCAACCACCCGACCCTCTTGAATCGGGAAGGAAAGATACAGTTTTCTTATGGCCCAACGACAAGGTGAGGATTATTGCACGGTTCCTTGATTATACAGGAATTTATATGTATCACTGCCATATGCTGGAACATGAAGACGATGGTATGATGGGACAGTTTGAGGTTGTTGACCGTCTCTAATGTCAATTGAACTGTATCAGTATCCTGGAAGGTAATGGTTACTGTGCAAAGGCGTCGGGATCAATAGAAGGCCAGGACTGGGTATATTCGTCCTTCCTGAGAGTGCTATAAATGAAAATCACAAAGCTGGAACCAGAGAAAAAGCAAGGGCTGGTGGTCGTCATTACCGGCAAGGGCAAGGGCAAGACCACCAGCGCTATGGGGATGGCTCTTCGTTCTGCCGGCCATGGCATGAAGGTCTGCATTATCCAGTTCATGAAAGGTGATATTTACTCTGGAGAGTGGGATGGAGTAAAACTTCTTGACGACCTTGTCGAGTTGACACCAACAGGTAAAGGGTTTTGCGGAATCCAGGGAAACCCCTACCCATTTGAGGAGCATCGGCAGAATGCCCAGGACGCCTTGCTTCTTGTCGATCAAAAAATGCAGTCAGGTTTATTTCAAACCCTTATTCTCGACGAAATTAACAATGCACTTGAGTTGAAGCTGGTTGATCTTGAACAGGTTTTGAATATCCTCAGGAATCGTCCGCCAGAGTTACACCTTATAATGACTGGCAGAGACGCGCCCCCAGAGATTGTTGAGATAGCCGATACGGTGAGTGAGGTACAGGAGATAAAACACGCCTATCGTCGGGATATAGAACCCCAGCCCGGTATAGATTACTGATCTCGCTGGTATTTTTGTAATATCTGAAACCTGCACCCACTTTGTACCTTTCGATTGCCGATATGACTCGTGGTCGCAAAATACACAAAAAGTGTTGCGGCTTCATTAAGATGAAATGCTTGGTGTTTTATGCAAGTAGTTTTCATTCACTGAATTGCTTCAGCATAAAGTCGGCAGCATCCGCACGTGAAATTATGTTCGTCACTGTTTTTCCCTCAGTTGAATATCCATGTTGGTATGAACCTGTATACTCAACGTCGGTTAAGGCAGCAGGGCGAACGATTATCCACTCCAGGCTCTCTTTGATATAACTCTCCTGAGTCTCATGATCTGCAAACACAAGGCCCAGCATGAATGCCACCAATAGGTTTATATATGAACGGTAGCGCCTTTCTACTATCGCTATGTCACGTTCTGCCTTTGCGGCCCGTTTCAAAGAACTCGTTGGGGAATCACCGATGCAATACATTACCCAGTGGAGAATGAATTTGGCCTTGACCTGGCTCAGGAAGGAAGATATGTCTGTGGCTGAACTCGCTAACCGTCTCGGCTACAAATCCGAGGCTGCGTTCAGCCGTGCTTTTAAGCGCTTCATCGGTGTTTCTCCTGGAGTAGCCCGGCGAAATGCTCACATTGCGAACAACAAAGACGCATGAAAAAGAAAATAATGTTTAAAAAACAAGGTGACACCAACGCAGCACTCGCAATATGATTTTCACAGGTTATGAGCCCTGTTTCATAGATTATCCGGTACGCCATTTCCGGTCTTGTTGGTGTGTCCCCGAATTCATTTAACCTGCGTGCAGGAGGTGTGATATATTTTAGTAGAGTATTTTATATGACTCCGGAGGGCAGGCAAAGAGTCCGCATTAAGAAAAGCTATTTTAAGCAAAAGTATCAATTGTGTAAGAATGTCCAACAAGAAACGGCAAGCACTGCATCATGAAGAACATACCATTGAAGTCGCCGAGATAATCGACCGTACTCCTGAACTGCACGATAAGAACACTTATTTCAAGGCTGTTACAGATTCAACCAGAGACGCTATCATTATTATAGATGACAGGGGTTGTGTTATCTTCTGGAATCCTGCTGCTGAGCAGATCCTGGGGTATGCAAAAGAAAAAATTATCGGTAAAAACCTGCACGATGTCCTGGCCCCTGAACATTATCTTCAATTGCATAAAGATGCTTTTGTCAAATTTCAACGTAAAGGGATTGGTGCTGCAATTGATAATACTATAGAGCTTGAAGCCCGCCATCAGGATGGGCATGAGATCTCAATTGAGCTTTCTTTATCCAGAATCCGGTTTCAGGGCAAATATCATGCTATTGGTATCGTCCGAGATATTACGGAGCGTAAAAAAGCTGAAGAAGATTTGAGAAAAAGTGAAGAACGTTTTAAGGCGCTGCACAATGCCTCTTTCGGCGGCATCCTTATTCACGACAAAGGGGTTATTCTGGACTGTAACAGAGTGCTGTCTGAAATTTCCGGCTATTCTATTGAAGAGCTTATTGGAATGGATGGGTTGTTATTGATTTCCGAGGACTTCAGGGAAAAAGTCATGTCGAATATGCAGGCCGGTTATGAAAAACCCTACGAGGTGGTGGGATTGAGGAAGAGTGGTGAGGAGTACCCCTTACGCCTTGAAGTAGGAAATATTCCCTATAGAGATCGGAATATGCGGGTCGTAGAGTTTCGGGATATTAGCCATCAGAAGAAGTTGGAGGCGGAACGGGAAGTGTTGCAGGAGCAGCTGAGACAGGCCCACAAGATGGAAGCTATCGGCACGCTTGCAGGTGGTATTGCGCATGATTTTAACAATATGCTTGGAGGTATAATGGGGGCTGCGGAGATGATGGCCTTACATCTTCCCAAAGATGAACATATAGAAAAGTATCGAAAAATTATCGTCAAATCAGCTGAAAGGGCGGCAAATTTAACTGAGCAGTTGCTGACATTTTCCAGGGTCAGCCCCAGGACGTCGACTGCCCTGGATATTCACGAGGTGCTGGGAGAATCTCTGGTACTTGTAAGGAATACGATTGATAAGAGAGTAAGCCTGAAAACGGATTTTACTCAGGAAACCAGTACGGTTGTCGGCGATTTTTCACAATTGCAAAGTATGCTGCTGAATTTGTGCATTAACAGTGCCCACGCAATGCCCGAGGGCGGTGTAATAGATATCCGCACACAGACCTGTGCGCTTGATGAAGCCGCTTGTCGGGATTATGCAGCTTTTGACCTTATACCAGGACGGTATATTGAAATACAAATCAGTGACACAGGAGAAGGGATTGAGCCTGAACATCTGCCAAAAATTTTCGATCCGTTTTTCACGACCAAAAAGCAGGGCAAGGGTACAGGGTTAGGGCTTGCCTCTGTTTTTGGGGCAATGCAGCAACACCAAGGCGCGATAACTGTCACGAGCAGGGAGGACGTTGGGACCGTCTTTACCTTGCTTTTGCCACTTTCAAATAGTTCTATTATACAGCAGCAGGCGGAACCCGGAGTATTAAGAGGAAGGGGGCGAGTACTCGTCGTTGATGATGAAGAGGTGATGAGGTCCACTGCCAAAGGAATTCTCGAAGATCTAGGCTACACGGTCATAACAGCAAAAGACGGGAAAGAAGCCCTGGAGCTATTCAGAAAAACAGAAGAGCGGATAGATCTCGTGCTTTTGGACATGATTATGCCGGTTCTTAACGGTAAAGATTGTTTTCGGCGTTTACGCAAAATGGATTCTGAGGTTTGCGTTGTTCTCTCATCCGGTTTTACCAGAGAGGAAGACCTGCAAGATATGCTGGCTGAGGGATTGAAAGGATTTATTCGAAAACCCTACAAGAAAGGAGAGTTGAGCCGATTGGTGTATCAGGTTCTGAGCACTGCGTGATTGAATTAATCCTGATGCTCTTCAGGGTTATCAACTCCTAGTTGGCTGACCGCCCACGAATGCATCATTTCAAGAATAGGAAAAGCTGAACATCCGAGTTCAGTAAGACAATACTCAACACGTGGAGGAACCTCCGGGTATACAATTCTAACTACAAGTCCATCTCGCTTCATCTCTTTCAATTGCTGAGTTAGCATTTTTTGACTCACAGCCGGCACTATTCGTTCAAGTTCTTTATAACGCTTCGTTCCCTCATTTAAATGCCATAACATCAGACAGTTCCATTTTCCACTCAGCATATTCATCGAGACTTCTACAGGACAATGAAACTCTTTATTGTTCCACTGGATCATGGCCTATCGCTCCTTATCTTTAAAAAAAGATATCCTCTAACATCCTCTATTACAGGCAATACATACCAAAAGGTTCGTGCCGAACAAAATAGTGCCTTCTTTTGTCATTATCTCAAATGTTTATAGTGTAAGTGTATCAGTCGCAAATATTTATTAAACATGCAAACAGGAGATAACAATGACATACCCGAGAACATTTTCCCACATTGGAATATCAGTAACCGATCTTGAAAAAGCTGTAGAATTTTATACCAGGGTATTTGGCTGGTACGTGATTATGGCTCCCACTGAAATTGTGTCAGATGATTCAGCTATTGGTGTGATGTGTGATGACGTTTTCGGGCGAGGATGGGAACGGTTTAGAATCGCACACCTTGCTACCGGGGACAAAATAGGTGTTGAAATATTTGAGTTCAAGAACGCAGAACTCCGAGAGGGTAATTTCGAATTCTGGAAAAATGGAGTGTTTCACTTTGCTGTTCAGGACCCTGATATTGAAGGTCTCGCAGCAAAAATTGTAGAAAACGGTGGGAAGCAGAGGATGCCGATAAGAGAGTATTATCCAGGAGAGAAGCCGTATCGAATGGTATATTGTGAAGACCCTTTCGGAAATATACTCGAATTATACTCCCATAGTTATGAGCTGACTTATGCTGCAGGTGCATATCAGGATAAGCTGTAAACACGAACCCGTACTTCTTATGAGCATTGCGTCAATTCAGGATTTCATTCGATCTTGCAGTTTGTTAAAGCAATTTCCGTATATGACTGAATTGACACAATGCTCACCAGAGGCCAGGCCATGCGGTACCGTCTTCGGGAGTTTTCTTAATAGCGCTCACCAGCGACCTTGAAGTTCTGAGAAAAAGTGTCTAATTCTTCTTGCTCTTTGTTATTCAAAGTAATTGCCTGAGCAGCCCAATTTAAATTCAGATATTTAGAGTGCCGTGTCCCCGGTATTACAGCGATATTATCACCTTGAGCAAGCACCCATGCCAATGCCACTTGTGAAGGTGTAACGCCTTTTTCATTCGCAATTTTTTTCACTTTCGCGACAAGCGGTAGATTGTTTGCAATAGCTTCTTCACTAAATCGGGGGTTACTTAATCGCCAGTCATTTTGTTCGAGGTCCTCACGTTTGTTTATGGTTCCGGTTAAAAAGCCTCGACCTAATGGACTGTAGCTGACAAAGCCAATACCAAGTTCACGCGCCTTAGGTAGAATACTTTCTTCAACATCCCGCGACCACAGTGAAAATTCAGTTTGTAGCGCAGAAATCGGGTGGGTCTTGTGGGCTTGTTCCAGGTCATCAGCGCTGGCTTCTGATAGGCCGATGTAGCGAATTTTACCTGCCTGAACCAGTTCGGCCATCGTGCCGATGGTTTCTTCAATTGGTACTTCCGGATCGGGGCGATGTTGGTAGTAAAGGTCGATATAATCTGTGTTTAAGCGCTTCAGTGAGGCGTCGCAGCAGGCTTTAACGTATTCTGGTGAGCCACTGATGCCTAGCCAGGAACCATCTTGTCCCCGTTTAATGCCGAACTTTGTGGCTAAAGTGATTTTATCACGGTGATTCGCCAGCGCCTTACCAAGTAATAACTCATTGGAAAATGGACCGTACATATCAGCGGTATCCCAGAATATGCAGCCGATTTCCAAGGCTTCATCAAGCAGTTTCAGGTTATTGGTGTTCTCGGCTTGGCCATAAAACTCTGACATGCCCATGCAGCCAAGTCCAACGGCAGGAACCTCCAAACCTTGCTGACCAAGTTTAACAATTTTCATTTTCCCTCCAGAATTTTTAACTTGAAATGTTTACCGACTCTTGAAAGTATAAGCCGTCAAAATTCTGTTGGCAAATTGCTTCCCAGTACCCTGAATTATCAAATCGTCGAGCAATCTCTACCCAGCTATTTGAGTTGTGCCGCAATCTCCATCGGGTCAACACCATTAGCAGCCCAGGCCATTGGCCTTTGTAAATCAAGGGTATTTAAACGACTCATGTCATCCTCGGGAATGAAAAAATCGAATAGTTCCAGATTCTCTCGTATTCGCGAGGGCTTGCTGCTTTTGGTCAAAACAGCATATCCTCGCTGCAAACCCCACCGTAAAAGTACTTTTGCTTCTGACACCTTAAGCTTTTCCGCCACATCTCTGGTTACATTCTGACATTCTGTTTTTATCTCAGAAAGGACTTCCCCTCCTTGCCCGTCTTCAATCCTCCAGGTTGATAACGGTGCGAGAGAACTATAACCAACAGGCTCAATAGAATTATTTTGCATAAAATTTGTCAGGTCTGTTTGAGCGCATATTGGATGAAATTCCACCTGATTGGCCTCTGGCATAGGTAAATCAGCATCCATAATTTCTTCGAGTCGTTCCTGGCTGTAGTTGGAAACACCGATATGCTTTGCAAGGCCTTGTTTCCTTAAATCAATGAGTGCATTCCATTGCTCTAAACGTAAAGAAGCAAATGGCGCATGAATCAGATATAAGTCAACGTAATCTAACTGGAGCGTTTTGAGTTGCTCTTTCAAGGTCGCGATCGACTGTTTATAGTTTTTTTCCTTTGAACCCCATTTTTCATATCCCGGGAAAAGTTTGGTCGTTACAAATACTTCATCTCTCGACAGACCTGACGCCTTAATTCCTTTACCGGTACCTTCTTCATTGTTATATCCCTCTGCTGAATCTATATGGCGAAATCCAGCCTTCAGAGCCTCGGCAACACAGGTCTCAGCTTGCATAGTTGAAAGTTGGTAGGTACCATAGCCCACAAGTGGCATTTCAATACGGTTACGTGAATTTTTTGTAATTTCCATGGTAACAATTCCTCACGATTTCATGGTTTTTGAATAAGGTTCCTCTGCAAACTGAATTCAAATCTTTGCTTCTTCTCCAATTCATAATAATCAGGTTAATTATAATACGGATAGGACTGTATCTGCTTGCCTATTGATATTCGAGATATGCCTATTTCTCTAGATTTTCTGAAGGAAAGATAGACAATGTTCTTTGGTCATATTATGCTGAATAAGAGGAGTGAAGGTCTATGGCTGATATTCAGGAACTAACAAATAGAGCAATTGAAATCCTTCATAGTAGTCAAGAGTCGGAGCTGATACTCAATAAGGATATTCAATTTCTACTTTTGAAGCAGGACTCCCCTTCGGATCTCAGTGCCACATTTTATGACTCTGCACTTTGCCTAATTCTACAAGGTGGGAAAGAGATCATTGCTGGTAGGCGGCGTTTCTCCTTTGGTGTCGGAGAGTTGTTGATAGTCAGCCACGAGATACCGGTTGTCTCAAAGATTACAGAGGCATCTGTATCTAAACCGTACATAGCACTGGTCCTGCGCCTCGACCATGCTATCATAAGAGGACTTCATGGTGAATATGCCCAAATCCCTTTTGATATGGACGGGGCTCGCTCTTTAGAGGTGAATGAGGCGAATAATCATATAATAGATTCACTTTTCAGGTTGCTGAATGCTACCCAGGTCGCAGCAGACTCTATCGTTCTTTTGCCGCAGATCCTGAGAGAGGTTCATTTCCGTCTGTTACAGGCTCCCTGCGGTGGTATGTTGAGAAGTCTCCTTCGGCATAATAGCCATGCCAGTAAAATCAGAAAAGCCATTTCACTCATTCGGTGCAACTATCGTGACCCCCTGGTAGTTGCTGAAGTTGCCAGATCTGTGGGAATGAGTGCCTCGTCTTTTTTTCATCATTTTAAAGTGATCACTGAGTCAACACCTTTGCAATACCAAAAAAACATAAGACTCATGGAAGCAAGAAGATTACTGGTGGACGAGGGTGAATCCGTCACGATAACTGCCTTAAAAGTTGGTTATGAAAGCCCGAGTCAATTTAGCCGGGAATATGTGAGAAAGTTCGGTTCAACACCGAGCAGCGACTCGAGAACCGGAGTCCTTAGCCCTAATTTCTCATGAACAATGTGTCGATTTTCCTCTCAACCAGCTGCCTGTATAGTATTCAGTGTTGTAACAGTGTATCTAGTCTATTATCGGAGTCTTCGTTTACCTATATACACTGCCAAAACATTCGCAGCCGGTACCATCTGAACTGACGAGAAGTTCGGGCTAATGGGAAAAGTTTAGTCAGAAAGGTTGCAACCAGATTAATTATGCTCGGTTAGATTAAAAAACATAAAGGTACAATATATGCGGAAAGTCTTTTCCGGACACTACTTGCCTATTGCCATTCTTGGTTTATGCGGTTATTTCGGTAATATCCTTGATCTTCCGATTTCTTTTGGTGTCTCCTTCATATTTGGCAGTATTTGTTCAGTAATTGCAGTAGCATATTTTGGCATTGGGCCTGGTCTTGTTGTCAGTCTGATTGCTTCCAGCTACACATACCACCTATGGAATCATCCTTATGCTATCATCATTTTCTTTCTGGAAATCTTGTGGATAGGTTGGTTTTTACGACGTGGGAAAAGCAATTTCCTCCTTATTGATCTCAGTTTCTGGTTACTCGTTGGGAGCCCACTTGTTTTTGTTTGTTACGGTGCATTGATGGGCCTTGGTTTTCAGAATGTTCTGCTCATAGCTCTAAAACAGTCAATTAATGGGACATTAAACACCTTGTTGGCCTGGATAATTCTCTCGCTGCCACTCGTGTTTACTCGGCCAATTGGGCCCTTCACGAAGCGGCACATCACCAGTGAACATGTGATTTTTCAATTTGCCGGGATGTTTTTACTGACATCTTCATTGCTGATGCTTTTGCTGTATACTCAAAGAGAGCTCAGGAATAGCCATGAAGATGTCACTCATTCCTTACAGTCAGATTCTGAAGCGGCAGCCAGTAATTTGAGTGAATGGATTGATAAACATGTAGTAGCTATCCAGGTTGTCAACGAAATAGTAACCGGGGACAGGAACCTTGTCTCCACAGCAAGTTTTCAGGAACAGTTGACTCGGATACGTTCACTTTATCCCGATTTTAACGATATTTACATTGGAGATAATACGGCACCTACCATTACCTTAAGGCCATTGATTAATGATGATGGTGAGGCAATTCTGGATTTTGATGTTGAAGACGAGATTTGGTTCAAGGAACTGGAGAGTAACAAAGGCCCAGTTGTGTCAGATGTGTTTTTTGACCGTTGGGGTATTTCTGTCCCCTTTTTCATTGTCAGCACTCCTCCAGGACGTACTGACAAGTTTAGCTACTTTGTGTCTGGCATTATTAATTTAAATAAATTGTTAAAGGTAATGAGCTTACAAGGTTCCGAGCATGGAAGAATCTTCAACCTTGTTGACAGGAACCAAAAAGTCTTGGTAAGCACAAGTCATAAATCCGAACAGTTGTTCGAGGCAAATTCTTTTGCCGATGCCCGGCAAATTCCTGTTGGCAATAACGTCATACTGGTGGTTCCCGGAGTAAAGAGGAACATCAGTATAATGCAGGCCTATAAAGACGCTTATTATTTAATCAGGATGCCAATTTCCGGTACTCCATGGTATCTCAATGTGGCGCACCCTGTGGCACCTCTTCAAAACGAGTACCACCATAATGCCATTCAAGGGCTTGCCTGTATTTTGGGACTCCTGATCATCATGACCTCTGCTATTTCTCTTTTAAGCAGGTGGCTGACGGCTGCTTTGCAAAAGCTTGCACGGGTAACAGTCAATTTGCCGCAAAAGATTGAAAAACAGGAACGTGTAACCTGGCCTTCATCCCGTCTCGAAGACGTCTCTAAATTAATACAAAATTTCCAGTTGTCGGCAGAGAGTTTAGCCAAGAGTTTTGAAAAAAACCATAAGGTCAATATCAGCCTTGAAGAGGCAGTGGCAAACCGTACACAAGAACTTCAGGAGGAACGTCAGCGTTTAGCTGAGGTTTTAAAGGAAAATACTATTATTCTGGAGAATACCACTGTCGGCATCACAATGGTACGGCAACGAAAACAGGTCTGGCAGAATTCTGCCGCTCTGGAACTTTTTGGTTACTCAGATGAGGAAGTAAAAAATCTCTCAACACTCAATTTTTATAGAAGCCAGGAGGAGTATGAAAAGATAGGAGCCGAAGCATACCCAGTATTGAAAAGAGGGGAGGCCTACCATACAGAAACTACTTTACGTCGGGCTGACGGCTCTGACATGGAAGTCAGCCTGCATGGGCAGGCTGTTAATCCTGAGTGTCCGCAGGACGGAAGTATCTGGATTATCGAAGATATAAGTGATCGAAAACATCTGGAAAAAGAACGGGAAAAGTTGATCCTGGAGTTGCAGACGGCATTAATGGAAGTGAAAACTTTAGGTAGCATGCTGCCGATATGCTCGTCGTGCAAGAAAATCCGTGATGATGAAGGCTATTGGAAGCAGATAGAAGAATATCTGGGAGAACACACGGGGGCGGAGTTCAGTCATGGTATTTGCAATGATTGTATAGAAAAACTATACGGCAATGAAGAGTGGTACAGAAAATCGAACAATTCATCGTAAGTATTTAAGGATGAAAAGGAGAGTTACACCCATACCTTTGGTTTTATCACCGAATAACTCCCTAAAAAACATTCCAGGGACGACCGCTTCGTCATAAGGCCGCAAAGTCAGCCGCGTTGATCTTGTACAGCTTGCTCGTTCGAGTAGACCGCTTCATTGACCTTGGAGTGTCCATAATCTATGGTTCTTCAGAACAACTCCATCTCATACCTGGGAGGAGACGGGGATAGTACTCGCGTTTAGTTGACGTGGAGCAGGTGGAACGATACAAATCGGTTCGGATGGAAATAAGAGAATATACATGCAATAACCCTGACTAGTTCGAAACTTTTTTCCACATCAGTCGAAATAAGTGGATATGGTCTTCTCTCAAGTCGGTGGAATTGA
Source organism: Desulfopila sp. IMCC35008 (assembly GCF_010646885.2). Lineage (GTDB taxonomy): Bacteria > Desulfobacterota > Desulfobulbia > Desulfobulbales > Desulfocapsaceae > Desulfopila. Next base: position 1,435,148 of record NZ_CP050700.1, read on the forward strand.
AGAGTCAATGAAGCCGGTTGTCTTTTTGACAAAATGAGAATCCGTCCTTATCACTGTTGTTGGCTCCAATTCGGGTTTTCATGAGAATTATTTTGTAAATCCGGAGGAGACGTAATTATCATACGCATAATACTACCAAAGGACATGCATCATGAAATGGCTCGTAATTTTAGACCCGATTGAAGGACTTCTGCCAGAGACAGATACGTCCCTTGCTATTATCACACAGGCAAGAAGTCAGGGTATAGAGGTTGATACCACAACCATTGATCTGCTTCACTTTTCCGGCCAGGCGAAATGTGTTGCCCTGGCTGCAGGTGGCACGGAGCATCCAAGAGGGTTAGGTGAGTACGACCTTATTTTCATGAGAAAGGAGCCTCCCTACGACCTTGCCTTCCATTACGCCACCCAGCTGCTCTCCCTGGCCGACACACGCGTGGTAAACAGCCCGGAATCTCTTCGGAATTATAATGAGAAACTGATAGCCCTGCCATTTGCTGCGTATATGCCTCCCACGCTGGTCAGTTCCCATCCCGGGCTGATAGGGGAGTTTATCGATAATCATGGGAGCTGCGTGATCAAGTCCCTCGATAGTTTTCAGGGGAAGTCGGTGCGCCGGGTAGAGCCGGGTCAGAATGAACCGGTGGAAGAATTCACTGACGGTGGCCGTTCTCCTGTGATGGTGCAGCAATTCCTCGAACGGGTATACGAGGGTGACAAACGTGTCATCATGCTTGGTGATAAGGTCCTGGGTGCCGCAATGCGAAAACCACGAAGCGGATACCATGCAAATTTTGCCAGTAGTGATGCCTTGAAGACCGGTCTTACTTCTCGTGAGCAGCGGATTGTTGACGAGGTCGGGCCATGGATGGTTGGGCAGGGCATACATTTTTCCGGGCTGGATTTTATCGGGGAGCAGTTGACCGAGATAAATATTACCTGTCCAACCGGAATCATCCAGATATCCAGATTGAACGAAACCGACCTGCCCCGGCAGGTTGTCGATTATTTTATAGAAATGTCAAGGTAGTGTACACATTATGGAAGCTCTTTCTATCACGAATCTGCAAAAGACTTATTCGGGCGGATTTGAGGCCTTAAAAGGCGTTGACCTGAAGGTGGCCCAGGGTGAGTTCTTCGGGCTGTTAGGCCCAAACGGGGCAGGAAAGACCACCACCATCGGTATCATCACCTCGCTTGTTACCAAGAGTGGTGGCAAGGTAGAGGTGTTTGGGGTCGATATCGACAAGGATTTTCCCCGGGCCAAGAAACTTATTGGCGTAGTTCCCCAGGAATACAACTTCTCCATCTTTGAAAAGGTGCAGGATATCGTTACGCAGCAGGCAGGTTATTACGGTATTCCCAGGGATAGAGCCCTGGTCAATTCAGAACGCTACCTCAGGCAACTAGGACTATGGGAAAAACGAAACAGCCCGGCCCGTGAGCTTTCCGGCGGGATGAAGCGAAGACTCATGATCGCCAGGGGGCTCATCCATGAGCCGGAACTGTTAATCCTCGACGAACCCACAGCCGGGGTGGACGTAGAATTGAGGCGCGGGATGTGGGATTTCCTCCAGAAACTTAACGATCAGGGAAAAACCATCATTCTTACCACCCATTACCTGGAAGAGGCGGAGCAGCTCTGTAATACTATAGCTATTATACGAGATGGCAGGGTCATCGAAAACACTGACAAGAAAACACTCCTAAAAAAACTGGATCAGGAGACGTTCGTGTTTGAGACCGGCCCGCAAGGCACCGATGAAATCCCGCCGATTGCGGGAACCAGTTTCAGGTCCATCGATGAGACGACCCTGGAGGTTACCAAATCAAAAGAGGGGTCCATGAATTCAATTTTCGATCATCTTTCAGCCCGCAACATTTCGGTCGAGTCCATGCGCAATAAATCAAACAGGCTTGAGGAGTTATTTCTGGAGCTGGTGGAAAAATGAAAGAGAACCTTATATCGCTTGGCGCAATCGCCAGAAAAGAAATTATCCGCATTTTCCGTATCTGGATCCAGACCCTGGTCCCACCGGTTATTACCATTAGCCTCTACTTTGTTATTTTCGGAAGCTTTATCGGCTCTCAGCTGCGTGAGATTGAGGGGTACAGCTATATGGCATTTATAGCCCCCGGCCTGATCATGATGTCGATCATAACCAACTCCTACACGAATACCGTTTCCTCGTTTTTCAGCGCCAAGTTTCAAAGAAACATTGAGGAACTGCTGGTAAGTCCGACCCCCAACTGGGTGATCATACTTGGCTATGTGTCCGGGGGGATGGTGCGTGGTTTAAGTGTTGGTCTGCTTGTCTCCCTGGTGAGTCTTGTTTTTATCAGACTGCCGATACACAGCATCTTCTACACCGCTCTTTTCGGCCTGTTGACCAGCTTTGTGTTCGCGTTGGCTGGCATGATTAACGGGGTGTTTGCCAGGAAATTTGACGACATCTCCATCATTCCCACCTTCGTGATTACCCCACTTACGTATCTGGGTGGTGTCTTTTACTCGCTGAGCCTCCTGCCAGGATTCTGGCAGGTGGTATCCAAAGTCAATCCTATTGTCTATATGGTTAACGGGTTTCGTTATGGCTTTTTGGGGGTTTCAGATATCAGCATTTCCGTAGGGCTGGTTATGCTGATTCTCTTTGCAGTGGCGCTCTTTTCAGCCAACCTCTATCTATTGAAAAAAGGGATTGGCGTGAGGACCTAGCGAGCGAGATTGCACCGTCCATTCAGTTACCTGATTACCCTCTAACTCAGTAAGGGATCCGGCGGAGGAACATGGGCGATCAGGTTCAGTTATATAAGTTCTTTGAAAAAACGTTCCCATCTTGGATGGGCAAACGAATCTTTTCGTGATATAGCAACCGTTGAGGCACGACCCACGATACGTTTTCGTTCTACAAACCCAAAGAACCTCGAATCGGCACTGTTATCACGGTTGTCACCCATCATGAAATAGTTTCCTTCAGGGATAGTGACAGGTCTGAAGGTGTTACGAGACGGTTGTTCCGGCATGATTTTCACAATATGGTGGTGCCCCAACAGGTCTTCCTTGAAGATGGCTGAGTTAGAGAGAACATCTATACTATCCTGATCACTCAGTCCTGCTTCAGCTTCCTCATATTGCAGGAATGTTCCGTTAATGAAGAGCTTGTTGTGTCGTAACCCTATTGTGTCACCAGGCAGACCCACCACACGTTTAATGAGGCGTGTACCGTCCTGGGGAGAATAAAAGACGACAATATCACCACGCCTCGGTTCGTCCCACGTAGCGAGGTGGATTGTGGTGTATGGTATTTTGAGGTCGTACGCCAGTTTGTTGACAAAAACACGGTCTCCCACCAAAATCGTTGGTTCCATCGAACCTGTAGGGATGTCGTTCCAATCCGCAATGGCGGATTTAAAAGAGGTTGCAATCAACAGGGCTATGGTGAAACTGAACCCCCATCCCTTACACCAGTTTTTTACTGTTTCTCTGTTCATCCTGCTATTCCTCTATGAGATTCGTTAATTGATGTCCTGTAACTGGTAATTCTACCACACTGCCAGCTGAACTCAGCAGTTTTCTGACCAGGGGTGATGAAGTGGTGTCGCAAAGTCTCCACCTGATTAATGTGTACCCGGGGTCTCCAGTACCTCACGTACCTTTGCGGCGAGACCTTTTTTGGTGAATGGCTTGTGAATAAACTGGACACCTTCATCAAGAACACCATGGTGGGCTATGACATTGGCTGTATAGCCCGACATAAAAAGAGTACGGAGGTTTGGTGTCTGAGCCCGCAGCCTGTCTGGGAGGGATTGGCCGTTCATCTCCGGCATGATAACGTCTGTGATGAGAAGATAATCGTAACCGCACTTATCGATATGCGCCAGCCATCCAGACGGCTCGGTTCGATCACCATGCCATCCCAAAGGCCAATGAGGCCATAGAATAGAATAGCCAGGAAATGGCAAACGCGTCCTATCAGCAGGTTTGATTCGAAATAGGCGTGTTTGAAGGTATTTTCGAGATCAATATCACACAAAGCGAGGTGCCGAGTTGTCAGGAATGGTGCCTGACCAGAGTCTTTGTGCTGAACCGGTAGGCTATTTCCGTATAATTGAAGATGGACTTCATTGGGAAATGTTAGTAAGTGGGCGATGATCTGCTAATGTGTCAGGAATTCGAGTAGTTCGGAGGCGGCAGCGGTTGGAGACTGCTTCCCTTGATCGAGGCGTTTTCGAAGTTTCGGTAGAATCTCGGCGATGTCTTTGCGGTTGAAAAACCATTCTCTGAGGCCTTCCTCGACCAGAAACGAAAGCCAGTCCTGCGCCTGGTTGCGACGTTTGTCTGCCAGTTCGCCGCATTCCGTAAGTGTCTTTCGATGTTCGTTGATGGTCTGCCAAATTGTATCGAGACCAGTTGCCTCAAGAGAACTGCAGGTCAGGACTGGCGGATTCCAGTTCGGGGAGCGCGGCATCAGGAGATGGAGTGCTGCCTGGTATTCCTTTTGGGCCAGCTGGGTGCGGGTAATATTATCTCCGTCAGATTTATTGATGACTATAGTGTCGGCCACTTCGAGGACACCTTTTTTGATTCCCTGGAGTTCATCTCCAGCCCCTGCGATCATCAGCACCATAAAAAAATCGACCATTGAGGCAACGGTGGTTTCGGATTGACCGACACCGACCGTTTCGATGATTATTACATCAAAACCAGCAGCTTCGCAGGCAAGCATGACTTCCCGCGTTTTTTTCGCAACACCGCCGAGGTTCCCGCCGGAAGGTGAGGGACGTATAAAGGCGTGTGGATCGACAGAAAGCTTTTCCATTCGAGTCTTATCACCAAGAATGGAGCCACCGCTTCGGGTACTGCTCGGGTCTATAGCGAGAACCGCCACCTTGTGGCCCATGGAAGTGAGCATGGTGCCAAATGATTCGATGAAGGTACTCTTGCCTGCTCCAGGAACCCCGGTAATACCAAGGCGTACACTCTTCCCTGTTTGTGGTAGGAGTCTGTCGATAATAGTTCGTGCTGCCTGTTGATGAGCAGGAAGTGTCGACTCGATCAGGGTAATGGTCCGGGCCAGCATCAGCCGATTCTGGTTGAGGATGCCGTTAATGTGTCCTTCGATATCGATTTGCATAATTAGAGGATGTTGCGGAAGTTTTTCAGGATATCAGTGAAATAGTTATTTCCCGTAAAATAAAAGAAAAAGGCATGTTAATCAACATGCCTTTTTCTCGGGTGAACCGTATCAGGGGGAGAAGCACTTATGCATATTTTTCCTCGATCAAATCCAGGGTCTTATTGGCTGAATCCGGGATAGGAGTACCTGGGCCGAATACAGCTTTGGTGCCCTTCTCATAGAGATATTCATAATCTCCAGGAGGAATAACGCCACCGGCTACGACGATGATGTCATCGCCGCCCAGTTTCTTCAGCTCCTCGATCAATTCAGGAACGAGTGCCTTGTGGCCGGCAGCAAGACTTGATGCGCCGACAACGTGAACATCGTTTTCAACGGCCATTTTGGCTGCTTCCTGCGGGGTCTGGAACATCGGGCTGATATCAACGTCGAAACCGAGATCGGCATAAGAGGAGGCGATAACTTTTATACCGCGGTCATGTCCGTCCTGGCCCATCTTGGTGACCAGCATTCTGGGTCGGCGACCCTGCTTGGCCAGGAAGTCGTCGGTACGTTTACGGATCGCTTCGATCACTTCTTTGTTCGCATCATTATACTCTGAGGCGTAGGCTCCGGAGATACAGCGGGTTGTTGCGGTAAAACGGTCAAATACTTTTTCCATGGCGTCGGAAATTTCTCCTACGGTTGCCCGGGCGCGAACGGCTGGAAGCGCAGCCTCCAGCAGGTTGCCACCGTTTTCAGCAGCTTTGGTGAGGTCGGCAAGTGCCTTCTCGACGGCTGCACTGTCACGGCTGGCCTTGATCTCTTTAAGGCGTGCTACCTGTTCGTCGCGAACGGTTGCCGGTACTTCACGTACCTCGAAGTCGATCTTTTCGTCAGCAAGTTTATACTTGTTGACACCGACGATAACATCGAGACCCTGGTCGATTCGGGCCTGCTTACGTGCGGCGGATTCCTCAACACGCATCTTCGGCATACCGGATTCGATGGCTTTGGCCATGCCGCCCAGTTCTTCAACCTCGTCGATTATCTTCTGAGCTTCTTCGACGATAGAGTTGGTGAGGGACTCTATATAATAAGAGCCGCCAAGCGGGTCAATAACTTTGGTGACCATGGATTCTTCCTGCACGATGATCTGGGTATTGCGGGCGATACGTGAGGAGAAATCTGTTGGCAGGCCGATTGCCTCGTCAAAAGAGTTGGTGTGAAGAGACTGGGTACCACCCAGAACTGCGGTCATCGCTTCAAGAGTGGTACGGATAACATTATTATACGGGTCCTGCTCGGTGAGGGACCAGCCTGAGGTCTGGCAATGGGTTCTCAGCATGGAGGATTTCGGGTTCTTCGGGTTGAACTCGCTCATCATGCGGTGCCACAGAAAGCGTGCGGCCCGTAACATAGCGATGTCCATGAAGAAGTTCATGCCGATGCCGAAAAAGAAGGACAGGCGCGGGGCAAATGCATCAACATCCATGCCTGATTTGAGAGCTGCCCTTACATATTCAAGGCCGTCAGCCAGGGTGAAGGCGGTCTGCAGAACACTGTTTGCACCAGCTTCCATCATATGGTACCCGCTGATGGAGATGGTGTTGTAGCGAGGCATATTGGTTGAGCAGAAGGCCATGATGTCTGAGATTATCCTCATGGATGGTCCCGGAGGATAGATGTAGGTGTTGCGGGTCAGGTATTCTTTTAAGATATCGTTCTGGATGGTGCCGGAAAGCTGCTCATGTTTGACACCTTGTTCCTCGGCGGCAACGATATAACCGGCCAGGATGGGTATAACCGCACCATTCATGGTCATGGAAACGGACATCTGGTCCAGCGGGATACCGTCGAACAGAATCTTCATATCTTCCACGGAATCGATGGCGACACCGGCTTTACCAATATCACCGGCTACGCGGGGATGGTCCGAATCGTATCCGCGATGAGTGGCGAGGTCGAATGCAACTGACAGGCCTTTCTGGCCTGCGGCGAGCGCTTTGCGATAAAAATCGTTGGATTCCTTGGCGGTTGAAAAACCGGCGTATTGGCGAATGGTCCAGGGGCGGCCGGCATACATGGTGGCCATGGGACCACGAACGTAAGGTGCAAGCCCCGGCAGGGTGTTGGTGGATTCCATTCCGTCAAGGTCTTCTGCCGTATAGAGTGGCTTAACGGTGATTCCCTCAGGAGTCTCCCAGTTCAGAGCGTCGGGAGATTTACCCTTTAGTAACTTTGTCGCTGCTTCTTCCCACTTGGCATAATCCTTGTGTTGTGACATGAGATGCTCCTTATCGATACCGGGAAAACCCGGATGCAATCTGTTTGCGGTCCGGCTAATATACCGGGTTTTTGTAGAAAAATTATAGAGACTGGCGGCGGACTCTACACCGCCAGGAGATGTTTGCAACTATTGTTTTTCTAGTCGCGCTGACAGAGTTCGACGAGAACACCGCCGGTGGCCTTGGGGTGCAGGAACGCAATTTTGGCACCACCCGCGCCGATGCGCGGTTTCTGGTCGATAAGCTGGATATCTTTCGCCTTGAGTTCCTCCAGAGCCTCTTCGATATTCTCTACACGAAAAGCTACATGTTGGAAGCCCTGGCCTTTCTTCTCGATAAACTTTGCTACCGGGCCATCAGGTGCGGTGGACTCAAGGAGTTCTACCTCGCTTTCGCCTACCGGGAAGAATGCAGTGGTTACTTTTTGTTCCTGAACTGTTTCAGCGCCCTCAAATTCAAGACCAAGGACCTCGGACCAGAAGGATTTTCCTGCGTCGATTGAATTGACAGCAATGCCCAGATGGTCGATTTTCAAGATTTTCATTGTACGCCTCCAAAAAGTTGATTCGGTTATTTCCCTTCAGGGTTTACCATGCCGCGCCACACCATTTCGAACATGTGATTTGCTTGTCCCGCAAGACTCTCCTGCTTGCCTCGTAATATCCACATAAAGAAGCTTCGCTGGACAAACCCCATAAGGAAATCAAGTAAAGTGCCTGCCCGTACATCGTTGTTGAGGACGCCTTCCTCTTGTCCTTCTCGAAGTACGGTTATTAGCAAGTCCATCATCCTCTTCTGTTCAAACGTCTCGTCCGCCATCCAGGTTTTCATGGGCAGGGTCATGAATACGATCCTGCCGAGACCCTCGTGGCGTTCGTAATAATCGAGCTGCAGCCAGAATACCTTGCGCAGCTTTTCTTTTAAGTCTTCTATGCCTTGAAGGTGATCGACGATTCTGTCGGTCAGTTTTCCCATCCAGATGTCCACAAAAGCAAAGACCAGGCGTTCCTTGGACTCGTAATGCTTGTAGATGGTGGTAAAGCTGACACCGGCCTTGTCGGCGATGTCACGGATACTCGCCTTGTGAAAATCGGAATGTGAGAAGACTTCAAGTACCGCTTTTTCTAACCGTGCATGTATTTCGGGGTTCAGATCGTCTGCCATTTTGGTACTTCCTTTTCTGTAATACGAGTATAATTACGGCTGCTTTCTCATCGTGAGTTATAAGGATTATCCACCGAACATCGACAGCAGTACTCCGGCGGACACTGCCGAGCCGATGACGCCAGCGACATTCGGACCCATGGCGTGCATAAGCAGGAAATTGGACGGCTCTTCCTGCTGGCCGACAACCTGCGAGACTCGTGCCGCCATGGGAACGGCTGAAACGCCAGCCGAACCGATGAGTGGATTAATCTCAACATCCAAGACCTTATTCATCAGCTTGGCAATCAGTACACCGGAAGCTGTACCTATGCCGAAAGCCACTATACCAAGTGCCAGGATCGCAAGTGTCTCGACCTGAAGAAATTGCTCAGCTGTGGCCGTTGCCCCTACAGTCACCCCTAGGAAAATGGTGATAATGTTTATAAGCGCATTTTTGGAAGTGTCTTCAAGCCGGGCGACAACGCCACACTCACGGAACAGGTTGCCGAGCATCAGCATACCTATAAGGGTGGCTGCCGGCGGAACAATGAGTGAGACGATGATAGTGACGATGATCGGGAAAAGAATTTTTTCCCGCTTGGAGACGTCGCGCAGCTGTTTCATCTTGATGGTCCGCTCTTTTTTTGTCGTCAGCCAGCGCATGATCGGCGGCTGGATGATGGGGACCAGTGCCATATAGGAGTAAGCCGCAATGGCGATTGCTCCAAGACGATGAGGTGCCAGTTTAGATGAGAGGAAGATAGCTGTTGGACCGTCAGCACCACCTATGATACCGATAGAAGCAGCTTCCTGGGCGGTGAACATGCCGGAAGCGATGGCACCGATAAAAGTGACAAAGATACCGAACTGTGCCGCTGCTCCAAGAAGCAGTGACTTCGGGTTGGCGATAAGCGGACCGAAATCGGTCATGGCACCAACACCTAAAAAGATCAGGGGTGGGAAAATGCCAAGATGATCACCCTGAAACAGATAATAAAGAAGGCCGCCCGGCTCAGTCGTGTGAATACCGTGTTCGGTTATCTCCATAACCGGGGGGGCCATGAGTCCGGCAAAGGGCAGATTTGTCAACAGCACGCCAAAAGCGATGGGAACCAGTAACAGTGGTTCAAAACCCTTGACTATGGCCAGGTACAAGAGAACGAAGGAGACGAGCAGCATGGTGATAGCACCAAACGTCAACCCGTAGAACCCTGTATTCTGGAGAAAGGTGAATATAGCATTGAGCATGGTGTCTCTCCTGTCGGTTAGCCGATCACCATTAGTGTCATACCGGCATTTACAGAGGCTCCCTTTTCAACTTCTATTGAGCTTACGATTCCGTCTATGGGAGACTTGATCTCGTTCTCCATCTTCATGGCTTCAAGGATGAGAACAGTGTCGCCGCGTTTAACGGTGTCGCCGACGCCGACTTTCACGTCGTTGATGGTTCCCGGCATTGCTGCGGCTATGGTTCCTTCACCGGCTGCAGGGGTTGGTGCGCTTGGCTTCGGGGCTGCGGCTCTAGGTGCAGACGGAGTCGGTTTTGCAGAAGGTGCTGCGGCCGGTTTAGCCACCGGTGCCGGGGCGCTGCCTGCATCTTCGGTGATCTCCTCAATACCGACCTCGTACTCATTTCCGCCCACTACCACTCTAAACATTCTCATATGCTGTTCCTCCCCTATGACCTAGGAATTATTGTTCATTTGTTCTGCTAACCCAACTCTATTCCAGGTGGGTGAATGGTCTTCCAGTTTCCTGATGTTGCGTATCACAATCTTAGAAGTGGTAGTTTGCAACTGTGTGGCCAGTGCCACTGTTATGGCTGCAATTAGCTCTTCTTCCTGCTGTTTTTGATCGGGTTCCTGCGCTGGCGCCGGTGCCGGAGCGGGTGATGGTTGCAGTGCCGCGGTATGGGTAGGTGCCAGTTTTTCGAACAGGCTGGTGACGATCTGCAGGATCACCAGGGCCAGAAAGGTAATGCCCATACCCAGGATGGTTGTTATCAGTCCCGCCAGCAGACGCTGGGTGAGTGAGAGGGTTCCGATAACTTCCGGGTCTGAGAATTTTGCAAGCAGTTCAACTGTATCCATAGTGGCTCTCCTTGCTTACAGGGGCATGTTGCCATGTTTTTTGGGAGGACGTTTTTCCCGTTTTCCTTCCAGCATATTAAATGCATCAATGATGCGCTGGCGTGAAGCGGCTGGTTCGATAACGTCGTCAACAAACCCTCTCTCAGCGGCCTTGTAAGGTGTTGCGAATTCGGCCCGATAGTCGTTGAGCAGTTGCTGATGGGTCTTTTCCTTATCTTCGGCCTCTTTGATCTCGTTTCTGAAGATAATGTTGACAGCTCCATCGGGTCCCATAACCGCAATTTCGGCTGATGGCCAGGCAAAAACCATGTCTGCACCAAGCGATTTGGAGCACATGGCAACGTATGCACCGCCGTAGGCTTTTCTGGTGATGAGTGTTACCTTCGGCACCGTTGCCTCACTGTACGCGTAGAGGATCTTGGCGCCGTGGCGGATGATGCCGCCATGTTCCTGGTCGGTGCCCGGGAGAAAGCCCGGTACATCAACAACCGTGAGCAGGGGGACATTATAGGCGTTACAGGTTCGAATGAACCTGGCTGCCTTGTCTCCGGCGTTCATATCGAGGCAACCGGCCATCATCGCAGGCTGGTTGGCGATGATACCGACAGATTTGCCGTTGATGCGGGCATATCCTGTAACGATATTTTTGGCAAAGTAAGGTTGGTATTCAAAGAATTCGTTGTCATCCACAATTGGTCGGATCACATCCATGATGTCGTAGGGCTTATTTGGATTATCCGGAATAACCGTTTCCAACTCAGGGATCTGCCTGTTCAAATCGTCACTGAGCTCAAAAACAGGTGCCTTCTCCATATTGTTGGAAGGCAGGTAGCTGAGCAGTTTGCGAATTGAGTCTATACAGTCCTGATCCGTATTAGAGATATAGTGGACGTTGCCGCTGATGGAGTTGTGGGTCATGGCACCGCCAAGCTCCTCAGCACTGACGATTTCTCCGGTCACGGTCTTAATTACCTGGGGGCCGGTGATGAACATTTGGGCCGTTTTATCGACCATGAAGATGAAATCGGTGAGGGCCGGTGAATAAACCGCACCACCGGCGCATGGACCCATGATTGCGGAAATTTGCGGTATAACACCGGAGTAGATGGCGTTTCTGAAAAAGAGATCGCCATAGCCGGAGAGGGCATCCACCGCTTCCTGAATACGTGCGCCGCCCGAGTCGTTGAGGCCGACGATGGGGGCACCAACTTTTATGGCAGCATCCATCGCTTTTACAACCTTGGTGGCATGCATTTCGCCAAGCGCGCCACCTGTTACGGTGAAGTCTTGGGAAAAGGCGTAGACGAGGCGCCCGTCGACCATGCCGTAGCCGGTCACGACCGATTCACCTTCAAACTCCATTTTGTCCATACCGAAGTTGGTGCACCTGTTCCGGACGAATGCGTCGAGTTCTATAAAGGTTCCGTCATCAAAGAGGTATTCCAGACGTTCACGGGCTGTCATCTTGCCCTTGGCGTGTTGTTTTTCAATCCTCTTTGCGCCGCCGCCGAGGGCAAGAGCCTTTTTCTTCTCCCTCAGTAATTCGATTTTCTCAGAAGGCATGTTTAAAACTCCCTATTGGTTGAGCACTGTTTGCCCTGTTCCATCAAGGGGGGTGATGGTGCAGGCATGAAGTGGTGACCGGTCCCTTCGTTCATAGGGGTCCTTTACCGGGAAATGGTGCATGTTTGTATGCTTGGTGATGACCGCTGAAGGGGTGAGAGCCTTCATTTGCGGACAGTACGTTTGTTTTGCTACTATGGCTTGCCGGCAAAAATCCTTCTGTAATGTTAGGGCCAAAGAGGTGAAGACCGGCATGAATATGACTGTGGTAAGGGGTGATGAGGTGTTTAACGGTGTTACAGGCATTCCATCAAACATATTTATATCGAGTTGGTTTGATAATAATAGTGATGGCAATTTAGGCATATAAAAACACCTCTTATGTTTCTGGTCTGAGCTGAGTCCGGCTTGTTGGTCGTTTGTGTTTTATTTCGTTTATCTTTGTAAGTTATTGAAAGAAAATAGTAAAAATATAACTTCTATAAAGTGTGACTAAGTGTATAAGAACAATGTTACTCTTTGCGTATCTGGATGTAAATCTTTTTTTTCTTGTTAATGAAAAAAATTTATATCAGAAGTTGGGAGAAGGTGTTACTCTTGAGGAAGGTTGAAGCAGGATCTTATCGTATGGGTATTGAAAAGTGGTGTATATTCCGATGTAGCTGTTTTTTACTGCCTGTCGATCTGTGGGTGGAGTGTAGCAAAGAAACTGAGTGGAAAGTAGTGATGGGGAGGTAGGTAACGGCTTTATTCTCATAGGGGGTTCCTGAATCGAATTCTTGTTCATGGTCGCCTTAAGCCAACAGGAACAGTATTGATGAAAAAAACTGGTTTTGTATATGATGACAAGTATCTGGAGCATGTGACCGGAGACTGGCATCCCGAAAGTGCAGAAAGATTGCGGGCTATTATCAAGGGACTGACCGAGTCCGGCCTGCTGGAAAAACTTATTTCCATTGAAGCCACACCGGCTAATCAGCGCTGGATTGAGGCGGTTCACCATATTCGTTATATCATGCGTTTCAGGGAAGCGTGTGAATTGGGCATGCCCGATTTTGACCACAACGAGAATGCCATCTGTCGTGCATCGTATGATGCAGCCCTGTATGCTGCCGGCGGGGTGATTAATGCCATTGATAAGGTCATGGAAGGTGAGGTGGATACCGCATTTTGCGCGGTACGTCCCCCGGGACATCATGCCGAAGTCGATAAAGCGATGGGGTTCTGTTACTTCAATAACGTAGCAGTGGGAGCGAGATACCTGCAGCGGCAGTGGAATCTCGAACGAGTGGCGATTCTCGATTTTGATGTTCATCACGGTAACGGCACCGAACATATCTTTGAGGCAGATCCCACTGTTTTCTATTATTCCATCCATGAGCACCCTTCCTTTGCCTATCCCGGTACTGGCCGTGATTTCGATAAAGGGGTCGGCGAAGGGGTCGGTTACACCCTGAACTCCCCGATTCTTCCAGGCAGAAGTGATATGGACTACCGTCGGCCACTCACCGAGGATCTCGTTCCTGCGCTCAAGAAATTCAAACCGCAGTTTATCCTTCTTTCTGCCGGCTTCGATGCCCATGTGGATGATTTGATGTCCGGAGTGAACCTGACGACCAACGGTTATGACTTTATCTCGGAGGCGGTTATGAATATCGCTAACGCCATGACCGACGGAAAAATTGTATCGGTCCTTGAGGGCGGGTATAATCTCGAGATACTTCCGTTGCTGGTCGAAAACCATATAAAGCATTTGGCCGGTCTTCGTGGTGTTTAACAGACCTTTATATAAACGGAGAATGGAGGATAGATATGTTCGTCGGTGAAAGAATGTCAACAGACCTTATTACCGCACCACCTGAAATGAAGATCGCAGAGGCCCGGGAGATTATGGTTACCCACGATATCCGCCATTTACCCGTCATAGATGACGAGGGGAAGCTGATGGGGATTGTCTCCGACAGGGATATACGGGATGCAATGCCCTCTACGCTGCTGCAGAAACCCGATTACGAGATTACCCTGGGCAAGATCATGGATTTCCCGATCAGTGATATCATGACGACCGATCCCAGGGTGGCGTATGTCTATTATACCATCCAGGATACACTACTGATGATGCGGCAGAAAAAAGTGGGTGCGCTGCCGGTTGTTGACGAGGATAGATACCTCAAGGGCATCCTGTCGGTGCGGGACCTGCTCCGCGCCTTTGTCGAGGTCATGGGTATTGATGAACCTGGAGCATTACTCTGTATATTGGCAGACGATGAGCAGGGACAGATGAAAAAGATAATCGATATTATCACGGAAGAAAAGATTTCGCTTGGAAGCGTACTCGTTTCAAAGACATTTGATCATAAAAAGAAGGCGATATTTCCTTATGTCCTGACCAATAACGTGATCAACATCAAGAAGCGGCTGGTGGCTGAAGGTTTCCAAATGCTTGATCCTATGCAGTGGTATTTTGATCAACTACCACATAAAAAATAATAATTACGAAAGTATATAATGTTGCTGGCGAGGCTGGAGAATCAACTGATCCCCCGGCCTCGCTCTATTCGAAAGGGTTGTTTTCCCGGCACTTCTATCATAAAAAGCGTTTCTGTTTTGATTCTGTCAATATGGAAAGTCAGTTAAATTGTTACAGATTCCTTGCATCCTTTTATATCCTGCCTTACTTTTGAGTGGTATTTTTCATGAGAAAGAGAATACAAATTCGATATTGTTAGCTCGGATTTTACAGCAGTTCAGGTGGGCCGAATGGACTGCAACCCAAGGGGCGTCGCTTCAGGGCACCTTGGGTGAACAGCGTGTGTGATTTGGCAACAGACACTGGAATAGCAGATGCCAGGCAATGAGTGGATTACATCCCAATCGACATACTGTTTATGAGAAATTTGGGTTAGCCGTGATATAACCATCACCAGCGGAGAATATAATGACCAGGAAAGTACACTATTCCGATCTTGGATTGCAGAATACCAGGGCCATGTTTGAAAAAGCCATGGCTGAAAAATATGCAGTCCCTGCCTATAATTTCAACAATCTTGAACAACTGCAGGCTATTGTCGGCGGTTGTGTAGAAACAAGATCACCTCTTATTCTTCAGGTCTCGGGCAGTGCCAGGAAATATATCGGCACCTCTTTCCTGCCTCACATGGCCGCCGGGGCGAGGGCGATGGCGGATGATCTTGGTTCCGTCATTCCAATAGCTCTCCACCTGGACCATGGAAATTCGCTTGAGCTGGCAAAAGAATGCATCAATTCAGGTTTTTCATCTGTGATGATTGATGCGTCCCACCACAGTTTTGAAGAGAACGCAGAACTCTCCAAACAGGTAGTGGAATATGCACACGATCATGATGTAACTGTCGAAGCTGAACTTGGTGTACTGGCGGGTATTGAAGATGAGGTCGTCGCCGAGAAAAGCACCTATACCCAACCTGAAGAAGTAGAGCGGTTTTTGGAGCTTACCGGGGTGGACAGCCTTGCCATTTCCATCGGTACCTCGCATGGTGCATATAAGTTTAAGCTGAAACCTGGTGAGGAGCCACCTCCTCTTCGTTTTGATATATTGGAAGAGGTTGAAAAACGGGTCCCTGGATTGCCGATCGTGCTTCATGGTGCAAGTTCAGTATTAGCAGAGCATGTCGCCATGATAAACAAATATGGTGGTAATATGGATAATACTGCCGGGATTCCCGAGGAGCAGCTTCGACGGGCGGCTGCCTCGGCAGTCTGCAAAGTGAATATTGACAGCGACGGAAGGCTGGCAATGACGGCGACCATCCGCAAGGTATTTTCAGAGAATCCCGCAGAGTTTGATCCTCGTAAATATTTAGGGCCGGCAAGAGAGGAACTCATAAATATGATTGTCCATAAAAATAATGAGGTACTGGGCAGCGGTGGGCGGTATTAATATCTGTGAGGATGAATATTCCTGAGGTCGAGTTTCCGCGCCTGTTGATTACTCTCCTGTCAGATCCGGCTGATGGTTTCACTGCAAGCGGCCGGAGAACCGCAAAGTTTGCAGTCTTTCCATGAAGAAGGAGAGGGGGCAGAGGGGGCTGGGAGTTGCAGGAATGTCCGAAAAAAGATACTTGAGAAGGTGAGGAAGTCAGACCAATGAATACCGATGCTACATTAATGAATCCGAAGGATTTCGAGATAAAGAAACTCGGACCATCTACCTTTGCTTCACCAATGGAAGGCGGTTGTTTTACCGAGGATAAAGACGCGGTTCTGTTCCATACCCAGTATCGTGAAATAGAACCATATATAGAACAACAGGTAATTCCACCCGCTTTTGAGATGGCAGGACCGAGGCAATCCATTTTTTTTGATCCGGATATGTTGACGTGCGGTATTGTTACCTGCGGCGGTTTGTGTCCGGGTCTCAATGATGTCATTCGGGCCATTGTCCTCTGCCTGCATCACCATTACGGGGTAAAGAAGATTTTTGGTTTCCGGTATGGCTATGAGGGGTTGAATCCCGCCTATTACCATACTCCCATGGAGCTGAAACCGTCTATTGTCGATGATATTCATCAAAAGGGAGGGAGCCTGCTGGGAAGTTCACGCGGTCCCCAGGATCCCAAAGTGATGGTAGACACCCTGGTCCAGCTTGGTGTCGGAATTCTTTTTGCGATTGGCGGTGACGGAACGTTACGTGGTGCGGAAGCAATTACCCGTGAGATAGAAAAAAGGGGGCTCAATATTAGCATCATCTCTATTCCTAAAACTATTGACAATGATATCTGTAATGTAGATATGAGTTTTGGTTATGAGACGGCTGTGGCCGAGTCGAGACGCTCTACAAAAACCGCCCACGTTGAGGCAGTTGGGGCCCGTAACGGTGTGGGGCTTGTTAAATTGATGGGGAGGGAGTCCGGTTTTATTGCGGCAGCCGCCACACTTGCCAATAATGATGTGAATTTCTGTCTGATTCCTGAGGTTGACTTCTCCATGGAATCCTTGTTGAAGGCACTGGAGAAACGACTGTGCCAGCGGGGACATGCCGTCATCGTAGTTGGGGAAGGTGCCGGGCAGAGTCTCTTTGACGACAGCCGGGGACAAGACGCTTCTGGGAATAGAAAACTTGGTGATATCGGACAGTTGCTTAGGTCGGCAATCAAAGATTACTTTGCTTCACGATCCATGGATATCACCTTGAAGTATATAGACCCCAGTTATATGATTCGTTCAACCCCGGCCTCTGCGATGGACTCTGCTTTTTGCCTTCAGCTCGGGATGCATGCGGTGCATGCGGGGGTGACAGGTCGTACCAATATGTTGGTTGGCCACTGGAATAACCAGTTTACCCATGTGCCCATTCCCATGGTGGTTCACTCCAGGAGAAAAGTTGATCCGAAAGGGAAACTGTGGGCAAGCGTACTTGCCTCGACAGGCCAGCCGATAGACCTGACATGAGGAAGGCTGCCTCGAATTTGAACGAATATTCCGATTATTCAAGGTATTCATTAATCGTTTCCCTGTCTGTCAGACATAGACAGGGAAACGGCTGCATAGCGCGGCAACGTCTTGCCGGACCAGATTGAGTACGTATTGATCTTCCGGATAGCTCAGTACCCGATCAACAAGATTGATAACTTCCGTTACCTCAGGCTCCAACATGTTGCGGGTAGCTATTGCGGCTGTGCCAATGCGCAGACCGCTGACCCTGCCAGGGTGGTCGGCATCTCCCGGCACCACGTTCCGGTTTAATACCAGACCGGTATATTCCAATTGCCTTTCAGCGACTGACCCACTGATCTCTTTATCTGTCAGGTCGATCAGCAGTTGGTGGTTTTCCGTGCCGCCGGTCACTAATTTATAGCCTTTTTGTGTAAGTAGTGTGGCCATGAGTGCTGCATGATCGAGTGTTCGTTGCTGTATTGTCCTGAACTCTTCGCTTTCTGCAAGTTTGCAAATGAGTGCCTTGGCAGCGATCAGATTTACACCGCTTGTGCCCTGACAACCCGGAAACACGGCATGGTTCACTTTTTTGCCAAATTGTTCCCTGGCAAGGATAATACCCCCACGACCTCCCATCATGGTCTTGTATGTGGTAAAGGTGACAAAATCCGCATAGGGTACCGGGCTGGGAATAACCTTAGCTGCTACCAGCCCGGCCAGATGGGCCATGTCGACCATGAAGAAGGCAGAGTGTTCCCCAGCTATGGTGGAAATCCTTTCATAATCGATCAGCCGGGGGTAAGAGCTGGCTCCGGCCACGATCATTTTAGGTTTAATTTTTGCGGTTAATTCCTCGATCCGGTCGTAATCGATCAGCTCTGTTTTGGGATCTAAGGTGTAGTGTGAGAAGGAAAAACATTTACTGGTCATCGATGCCTGATGCCCGTGCGAGAGATGGCCGCCGTGGGGGAGACTCATCGACAGGATTGAATCCCCCGGCTCCAATACGCTGAAATAAACGGCCAGGTTGGCAGATGTGCCGCTGTGCGGTTGAACGTTGGCGAATTCCGCCCCAAATAGCTGCTTTGCCCGCATAATTGCCAGCTGTTCTATTTCATCCACACAGGCGCAGCCACCGTGAAACCGGTTGCCTGGATAGCCTTCGATGGCCTTGGTGTTCAGGATGGAACCGACTACCTCCATGATCGATTTCGGTGCATGGTTTTCGGCGGCAATCAGGTTAATCGTCTGCTCCATCCGTTGTTCCTCTTTGGTAACCAGATGGGCGAGTTCGGGATCGTCCTTGAACAGGTTTTTCAAGATATCCTCCGTTTTGCTGTGATCAGGGCTGACAGGTGCGTGGCGTGTAGACAATGATATTAAAACTATATTTTTGAAAATGAAAGTTGTAACTGTTCATTGCATCTCTAAAACCGGTGCCTAATCTATATAAGGCAAGCAGACTGCAAGGTGTATAGTTGCATGGTAAAATGTTATAAAATAAGGACTATTAGGAGCACACTCTGTTTGTGTTACAAGGATACAATGATATGGTAAAGACTCAATATCCATCGGGTATTACCCTGCTGGATGGCGGAATGGGGCGAGAAATGTTGCGGATGGGAGCACCGTTTCGGCAGCCGGAATGGTCGGCTCTTTCACTGATGGAGGCTCCAGCCCTGGTCAGAAAGGCCCACGAATCATTCGCTGCGGCGGGAAGTGATATCCTTACCACCAGCAATTATGCCGTTGTTCCTTTCCATATAGGCGAAGAACGATTTTGGGACGAAGGCGCACAACTGACGGCTCTTTCCGGTCGACTCGCCCGAGAAGCTGCATTACCCTACGGCTGCCGGGTAGCAGGCTCATTACCTCCGCTTTTCGGATCGTACAGACCGGACCTTTTCAGTCCAGAAGGTGCCCCGGATTTGCTGAAGGTAATTATCGATGCGCTCAGCCCGCATGTTGATCTCTGGCTGGCAGAGACCATGAGCTCTATCAGCGAAGCACAAACTGTTGCTCAGGCATTGTCCGGTGACGATCGTCCTTTCTGGCTTTCATATACACTTCTGGATGGCGAGGAAGCAAAAGACCGAATGGCATGTCTTCGTTCTGGAGAAACAGTGATTGAGGGGGTAAATGCTGCAATTGAATCAGGGGTGTCGGCCATCCTGTTTAATTGCAGTCAACCAGAAGTTATGTCACCGGCCATCAAGGTAGCACGTGAGGAAATCGACCGCCTTCATGTCGATCTGCCGATCGGGGTGTATGCGAATGCCTTTCCGGCCCAGCAAAAAGACGCACAGGCTAATTCGACTTTACATGAGAGCCGCCAGGACCTCGATCCGCCAGGATATCTGGATTTTGTCGACAACTGGTGCCGTCTTGGGGCGACAATAATTGGAGGCTGCTGCGGTATTGGACCGGAACATATCGCTGCCCTGCATAAGAGGTTGAAAACAGCTTAAAGGGTATTGTTTCATGAGACGTTACTATTTGTAAATACGTCGTATTTCGTGCCTGACACTTTTCCACCATGCTTATTACCATCTTCACTCTTGGCGCAACATGGCACGCACTGTTATATAACCTGGTTGTTTGAGCAGTAAATTACATCATCCCTTAGATCAAAAGAGAGTATATGACACGCCGAATAAGAAGAAACCTGCGCCGCTCGAAATGTGCGCAGACTGACTCTGAGACCATTTTGATGAAGGCCTCTCTCGCTCAAAAGGAAGGGCGGTTGGCTGAGGCGGAAAAAGGGTATCGTGAAGTATTGAAAACAACGCCGGATTGGGGGCAGGTTCTGAATGCTCTCGGCACTGTTTACCTGGACAAGGGCCAGCCGGATAAGGCAAAGCAGACCTTCACCAAGGCAGCAGCTTTGAAACCGCTCAATGTTGCTGCCTGCTATAACCTGGCTATGCTGCAACAGCGGGAAAATGACCACCTGGGTGCCATTATCCTCTACAAGACAATACTGGAAGCGCAGCCGGACTTTGGTCAAGCATGGAATAATCTTGGAGTCGCTTATCGGGAGACGATGAAGCCGGATGAGGCTTTATCCTGTTTTCAAAAGGCGGTGGAGTTTGCTCCTGAAATGGCCGAAGCGTGGAATAATATGGGGGTGGCGCAGGATGAATTCAATAAGGTTGAGGATGCTGCAATATGCTACAGGCGGGCAATTGAGCTGCGACCGGAATATACTTCAGCCCACTTCAACCTGGGGATGTCTCTGCAAAAGCTTAAACAATTTGAAGAAGCAGAGCAACACTACAACAGGGTGCTGAAAACCAAACCGGATGATGAGGCAGCACAATTTATGCTTCAAAGTCTCGGCACGATGTCTGCAACACCTGATGCCGCGCCGGCAGAGCATGTACGCAGGATATTTGACCAGTGTGCCGGGACATTCGAAAAGATCCTGGTCCAGGATCTTGAGTACAGGACTCCCGAGCTTCTCTTTGATCTGGTTTCCCCGCATTTAACTGAAGAGATGAATATCCTGGATCTCGGCTGCGGAACAGGCCTGGGCGCTCAGCTCTATCGTCCGTTTGCGAAAAGACTTACAGGTGTTGATGTCTCACCCAAAATGGTTGCAAAGGCTGAGGCGAAGAATATTTACGACTCCCTTGAAGTCTTTGATGTGCTCCAGGATTGGAATTTTCCGGAACAGTTTGGACTTATTTACAGCTCTGATGTTTTTGTCTACTTCGGGAACCTCAAGCCAATCCTGCATTCTATGTCATCCACTCTTACAGACTGCGGAATAATTGCTTTTTCTGTTGAATACCTGGAAGATAGTAGCGACAATTATCGTCTCTTCCCGACAGGCCGTTATGCACATTCAGACCATTATATTTATGACTGTCTTGAAAAAAATGGCTTTGAATTGTTGACGAAGACGGAGTCTGACATCAGAAAACAATCGGGGAATAAGGTTAGAGGGTTGTTGTTTGTTGCCCAAAAAAGATAAGTACGGATAATCGTCTCGTCTCGTCTCGTTGTGCAAGTTTTCACTGTGAGGGCGGGTACATATCTGCCACTGTTATCCTGGTTCGTGCTGAGTCTTAGTATGAAAGCTCAGTAATTATTGGTGTATTATTTCGGGAAAAAATCTCACGATATACTATCTCAGGGATCACATCGGTTAGTTGATTTTTCGTTGACAGACCTTGTGTGTTGCGCTATTGGTTGGGCCAATTCGCGGAGGAAGTTGATGACTGGTAAAAGACATTCTGAGATAGTTTCCCAAATTGAAGAGTTAATCAGAAACGGGCAATTGAAAACCTGTGAACGATTGCCCGCTGAACGAGTACTGGCTGGCAAATTCAAGGTGTCCAGGAATACGATTAGGGAAGCAATAAAGGCCTTGGCAGAAAATGGTGTAGTCATAAGTCGACGAGGGGCAGGAACCTTTATCGCGGAAGGTGCTTTGGCACATATGATAGCCGGCTCAGCAAGAAAACAGAAGCGTCTCAACGACATTTTTGAAGTACGAAAGATTCTTGAGCCTCAAATGGCAGCCCTGGCAGCAGGGAGGATTACCGGCAATCAAGTAGTTGAGCTTGAACAGGTACTGGATAAACAGACAGAAGCTTTGCCAATTAGCCCAGGTAACATCGAACTCGATGAAAGGTTCCATCGTCTGATTGTGGAAGCTACTGACAACCAGGCTTTAATGAATCTGTATGAAACACTACATGACATTCTTGCAGAGAGTAGGGTGAGAGAATTGCAGAGCAATAAGCGATACCAGGCATCCCTGCAAAGTCATCACCAAATTCTCGCAGCTTTAAAGGCAAATTCTGCCCGACAAGCAGAGGATAGCATGCGTGCTCATATGGACCAGGTAGAAAAAAACTTGCAATAAAACAGGAGTTGTTGTGACACATTCGGAACGTATTCAGCAAGGCAGGTTGAACATTGCAGGATCACTGCACAAGTTAATTGAACAAGAAATTGCCCCGGGAACGGGACTTGATCCAAAGCAGTTCTGGCTGGGGTTGGAGACCCTGGTTGCAGAGCTACAGCAGGAAAACAGGTTGCTGATCCGGAAACGTGATAGCCTGCAGGCCCAAATAGACAGCTATCATAAGGACAGGTTCGACCAACCGTATGATCCTGCTGCATACAAACAATTCCTTCTAGATATTGGTTATATAGTCGAGGAAGGCGACGACTTTACCATTTCTACCCGTAATGTGGATTCTGAAATCTCAACTATCGCCGGTCCCCAGCTTGTCGTTCCGGTAACCAACAGCAGATATGCCGTTAACGCTGTTAACGGGCGCTGGGGAAGTCTCTACGATGCTCTCTATGGGACAGATGTCATAGCAGAAGCAGATGGAGCTGAAAAAGGGCACAGTTACAATTCGATACGAGGTGAGAAGGTCGTCGCTTACGGGGTTGATTTTCTTGATAGTGCAATACCTTTGGTTAAAGGCAGCCATGCAGAGGCAACGACATACCGCGTTGTAAAATCCGGTGAACGTGACGTTTTAGAGGTGGAACTTAGTAATGGCAGCGTAACCGGTTTACAAGATAAAGATCAGCTCGTTGGCTATAGAGGAGAAAATGCGCCGCATGTACTGCTTTTTTGTAAAAACGGCCTGCACCTGGAACTACAGATAGACCGGAAGCATATCGTCGGCAGCCGAAGCCCTGGAGGAATAAAAGATATCATCCTTGAAGCCGCCCTGACAACTATCTGCGATTGTGAAGATTCTGTTGCTGCAGTTGATGGTGATGACAAGGCACTGACCTATCGTAACTGGCTGGGTCTCATCAAGGGAGAACTGAAAGCAGAGTTTATAAAAGCGGGGGAAATCGTGAGGCGTGAACTGAATCCTGATCGCTCCTATCAATCAGTGGATGGCCGCCAGTTGACCCTCCCCGGTCGGAGCCTGATGCTGATTAGGAATGTGGGGCACCTCATGACCACGGACGCTGTTTTTTATGATGGTGAGGAGATTCCGGAAGGTATGCTTGATACGATGGTAACCGGTTACATTGGTCTGCACCAGATTCGCGGCAAAGTTCGTTATACCAACGGCCAGTATGGTTCCATTTATATTGTCAAACCCAAAATGCATGGGCCGGAAGAAGTTGCTTTTGCCTGCAGGATTTTTGAAAGGGCTGAAAAATTGTTAGGTATTGCGCCCAACACCCTGAAAATGGGGATTATGGATGAAGAACGCCGTACCTCTGTGAATTTGAAAGAATGTATCCGCATGGCGCGCGAGAGGATCATTTTCATCAACACCGGCTTCCTCGACCGAACCGGAGATGAAATCCATACATCCATGGAAGCCGGTCCGATGGTCTGTAAAGAGGATATGAAAAACAGTAGGTGGATTCGTGCCTATGAGGACAGAAACGTTGATATCGGCCTGTCAACTGGGTTTAGCGGAAGGGCGCAAATAGGTAAAGGCATGTGGGCCAAACCGGATATGATGGGGGAGATGGTACAAGAGAAAATCGGCCATCCCCGGTCCGGAGCCAACTGCGCCTGGGTTCCCTCCCCGACGGCGGCCACACTGCACGCCATGCATTACCACCAGGTCGACGTTTTTGCAGTGCAGAAAGAGCTGGCTGAAAATGGACCGAGAGCATCGATTGATGAGTTGCTTACCATACCTCTCCAGAATAAAGAGTTGACCAAGGAGGAGATTGCAAGGGATCTGGAGAACAACGCCCAATCAATCCTGGGCTATGTCGTGCGATGGGTTGATCAAGGGATCGGCTGCTCAAAAGTGCCGAATATCAGCAATGTTGGTCTGATGGAGGATCGGGCTACCCTTCGTATTTCCAGCCAGTACCTCGCTAATTGGATACGGCATGGTATCTGTACGAAAGAACAGGTGCTTGAAGCACTTCAACGGATGGCTTTGGTTGTTGATAACCAGAATAGCGCTGATCCGTCTTATCTACCGATGGCGCAGGATTTTTCCATCTCCGTCTCTTTCCAGGCAGCTTGTGATCTTGTTTTTAAAGGGTGTGAGCAGTCCAGCGGGTATACTGAGCCTGTTCTCCATAAGAGTAGAAGAGAAGTGAAGGATAAAACCAGGAAATAAGAGACAAACCAACTCCATGTGTCGGTGCTCGCACTTCTCCGGAATCGAATCCGGGCGACCATTTACATTTGTGCCAACATACGCATCCTGAACCAGATAGTATGTATAAGATCTTCCTGGTTCGGGAGGAGAGTAATAACGTATTTTACCTGAAGAGTGATATCGGACCTTCGATCTGAAATTCAAAAACACGGTGTGGTTGGAGAACTACAGGAGAACAGTCTAAATAGCAAAAATCGAAATATGATCTGAAATTTTTTCAGACCTTTTCGATATGGCAACACTAATGTGGGTACCAGGCGCGTTAGCAAGTCCGGCAAAATTGACTTGTTAGCTGTGACCAGCTAGGCAAACCTGATTCCAAGTTTTCGAATTTTATTCAAAATCAAGATGAACAGCTATAGTGCGACACGCCGCCAACGTTAAAAAACGACCTAGGTTTTAGACGATAGTATTTATCCTCTACTTCTTGTGATTGCTCATCATATGGGTAACTAAGTACTTCTTGCAATTCTCTAACTAAGGTGTAGTCACCCTGCAAGGCTTGTTGGTAGGCGGGGACTATCAACCACTCTCGCCATGTATATTTTGGGTTAGTTTGTTTCATACTTGCTGATATCCCTGCCAAATTGCCGTCTTTAATGACGATATCTCGCCAGCTTTTTAGCCAGGCTTGCCATTGCTCATCGAGTTGTTGTGAAGTTTTAACGTAGAAGCTCTTTTTCAATGCTGAAACATCCTCTGGTATATGGGATAACTCACGGAAGAAAATGGTGTAATCTACCTCTGAGAGGATGATTAACTGCATTAATCTCTTGAATAGCTTCGGGTTATATTCACGCAAGCCCAGTTTCGCCGCCCACATTTTTTGGATTTGCTTTTGCATTTCTTCTGCAAAGCCATGGCGCACGTGGTCGAAGTGTTCTAAAGCTTCATTATCTTCTGCGAGTAGCGGTCTCACAGCTGTCCAAAACATGTGATAATTCGCCTCAGCTGCGATTGGCTGATTGAAGAATGAAAAGTGTTCTCCGCCGCCAGTCCAAGGTTGAAACTGCGGGTCAAAAATTTCACAAAATCCAAAAGGTCCATAGTCGAGGGTAAAGCCACCAGCGGCACAGTTGTCACTATTATAGTTACCCTGGCAGTAACCAATACGTTGCCAATTGGCCACCAGTGAAGTAAGACGCTGGCGAAATAGCTTAGCCAACTCAACCAATTGATTTGCAAAAACAAGGTCTTGATTAATGTCGATTTTGTATTCTCGCTCAATTAAATGCGACACTATCATGCGCAACTCTTCTAATGCTCTTGGATGAGCATTGTTGCGAGCGCGGCGGGCAAACAACTCTAGCTGACCAACGCGCAAAAAGGACGGTGCGACGCGAGTTGAGATCGCCACAGGATTGTCCACCAAAATATCAGGATCAGTGGAGTGGGAGTCTTGAGAATACCAAGGCCGGGTAACGGTCTCAGATTTAGAAACATAAAGTGTTAAAGAGCGCGATGTTGGAACACCTAAAGCATGCATATATTCTTGCGCGAGAAACTCACGCACACTTGAACGTAGTACTGCACGCCCGTCGGCACCACGACAATAAGGCGTTGATCCGCCACCTTTCAATTGCATTTCCCAGCGCTGCCCATTGAGTATTACTTCAAATACAGATATCGCCCGACCATCGCCATAACCATTACCAGAACCAAATGGACATTGTTGGGTATATTCGGTGCCATAAATCGACAATGCATAGCCAGTCGCCCAGCCAACCTGGCGCATAGGCTCATGTGTAGCCGAGAGATCTCCAGAGAATACCTGTCGAAATCTTGCATTAAACACCAGCTCGTCGCTCAGCCCAAGTTCATTAAAAAACGTGCGGCTATGGGTTACATATTCTGGATCTGTAAGCGGCGTGGGTTTCACAGGTACAAAATGACCAGAAAAAACCTGACGGGCATGGTGATCATCACCATCTCCGGTGGCATCCGGGTCGGGATTCAAGGTATCCATCAGGGAATAATCCGCTAATCGCACAAACTCATCGAAGGTCATTACGCAGGGCTCAGCAGATGGTTTAGATATATATGACATTGTTGCAAACACCTTTCGCTAAGGGGAACGCGCATTTTGCGCTTTCTCAGAAGAAACAGGAAACACCTCTCGTTCGAGTCGGCAACAAGATTGATTGCCTTTGATTTGGCAATGTTAAATTCGAGGATCAGTTGCTCAAATTACCTAATCAGGAAACATTTTTACGTAAAAAGAGCTGTAATAGCTGGATACTGCCAATAAGAACATCTGATCTGGTTTTGCACGACTTTGTTCTCGTATCTTTCATGCTTGATGAGATAAAAATGCAGGTTTGGAGAGGTGATCACGGACGATACCTACCCAGCAGCCGCCAGCAGAGCTTCAATAGGCGGGTGATCGCCTGCCGCAGAGCTTTTGAAAAGGTATGTGATCTTGCCCTCCGGCACGACAACCACGGCACCACCAAGCTGCAGGGCATGCCCCTGCAGCGAACCAGGCATGAAGCCAGCCCTAAGAGCTGCAAAACCCTGGGTGAAGGATTTCATTCCGATGACATCGGTAAAACCGCTTTTAAAATTCAAAAATTTATATGTCTCCAGGGAAGGATCACTAAGCAATATCCCCGGGTATCCTGTCACGCCCCTGAATTTTATTAGATCATAGCTCCCGCCATTGCCGATGACAGCAAGCTGCGCTCCTCGTTGTGAAAAATCATCCTGATACCCAGCTAATTCAGCAACCTGCTGACGGCAGATTACTCAGCCAAAATGACGAACAAAGACCAAAACAGCAGGTCCCTTATGCCATAAAGAGGATAGTTTGACGGCCTCTTCGTTATCATTGTAGACGTTAAAGGAACCGAACTCTTCAACAGAAATCTGATACTGAACCATCTCACACTCCTCATGTATCTGGATGTTACCTGTTTAAACTGGTGAAAAATTGCTTCCAGGGATCTGTAGCTAGAAGACTTACATTTACATGTTAAAAACGATAAGCATTTTTATGGAGAAGGATACCCTGCGACACCTCGAAGACTGGAGCAAAACAGGATGAAGTGAATCTACCTAGAGACTGTATGCCACGCCTGCTGTGGCGATACCAGAAGATCTGTCTGGAGTTTATTTGAGATTCCGGATCATCCGGGAGGCACCTTTGCTTACATGGTGTAGGAAGTGATATACGCCAATCTTTGGTTGAGAAAAAATCTTCAAAATTCCCTTCTTCCTGTTGCTCTAAACGGGCGAGAAACTTACTCGCTCAATGCAGTACACTTATCCATAAAGTATCTCATTCCAACTCATTGCCTCAGCAGTGTTCGTTGGTGCCGCCACAATCGTGTGGAAGGCGGCAACAACAATGGAGGACCGCATCAAGGCAGCAAAGGAGGAAGTCCTCGAGCAACAAAGCGCTCTGTAGGCTAGACAGGATACTATCGTCCCAGAGCTGACGGACATGAAGAGCACCATAGAGGAACGTAGAGGTGAGATTCGCAGCCTAAGCAAGTTGCTTGCAAACGCGAATGCGCTACCTAACGGCGCCGAGTATGAGGCCTGATCCGGTCGTCCTAGAAGAATTTGTCAAGGTCAGGGATCCTGATTGGAGGGAGCGGGAAATAGACTGGCTAAAGAACAAATAGACACTTGGCAGACACAAATTTGCGAGCAGAGTGCGCCTCGCAAGTGAGCCCGTGAGGACAAACAATCAACAAAGCGTTGTGCGGGAGCACGCTTGTCTTTCGATATCTTCCACCTTATTGTCGCAAGATAACCTCCTGAAGGATTAAAAATAATTCTTAAGAAAGTATCTGTGATTTTCTTACCAGATCAGTCAGCAGTATACTGTCAATGTTGTATTACCTGCGACTAATAGTTACAGTGTATTTCAATGAGGTATAAGATAAATTCGAAGTCCAGGGGATACCGCTTGCAACCGCCGACATCTTTGTTCTCGTGTTTTTCGTCTTTGCGATTGCTCTCTCTACCCCGTAGTTGTTTGTTGCAAATAATTTTTTTTTAACTGATACGAATTTGCCAACAACTGGCTTCAGGTTTATACAACTGCTGGTTAAATTTTTTGGGAGGCTATTTTATGAAAGTAAAAGATATTTTGGCTAGCAAAGGGAGCCGAGTCGTCACTATTGAACAGTCCGCAAATGTATTTGATGCAATGAAAATTTTCTCCGCCAATCGGATTGGTTCCCAGCTCGTAGTAGATAAAGATGATACTATTCTTGGTATAATCGCAGCTCGGGACGTTCTCAACGCCGTTATCAATAACTACGATAATATAAAAGAAATGACGGTTGAAGAGATTATGACAACGGATCTCATTGTCTGCAGTGAAGACGACGATATTGCTTACGTCCAAGCCATTATGACTGAAAACCGTGTTCGCCATATTCCGGTTCTAGCTGGCAAAGAGGTAAAGGGTCTGGTCTCCATCGGTGACGTGGTCAAGAGCCAGTTCAAAGAAGTTCACGTGGAAAACAAATACCTCAAAGACTATATCGCAGATAAGTATCCAGGTTGATAAACTACATCTACCAGCAGGCTCTTGTGTCTTAACCTCCTCCTTTCGACACCTTTTCCCAGTCTGCATACATCAAGCGCCGCTAGTTACTGAGCGGTGCTTTCTGTTTTTACAACTTACAGTCCTTTACTTAATTGTAAACGAAGGTTTTCGTTTTTCTTTAATGCTTCAAATGCTTCAAATGCTTCAAATGCTTCAAATGCTTCAAATGCTTCAAATGCTTCAAATGCTTCAAATGCTTCAAATGCTTCAAATGCTTCAAATGCTTCCAAAAGGTTAATATATCCTTGATGCAACCTAGTGCAGTCTGTCTTAAACAGATCGAAAAACGGCGTGTTGAACAACCAGAAAGAGCATCAACTGATACTGTCGAAATGTTCGAGGCAGTTACAAAGCACTTTGTAGAGCCAACGCCTGAAGAAGGGGGCAACATTACCAGAATTTCAAGTAAATCGTAACAAACTATTCCGGCTTAATGAGTACCGCTTAAAGATACCTATGTCGAAGAATTGAATATTTTGATAATTCCTCAATCTGACATTCCTGTTGTCGCTCTATTTTTGACCATTTCCATTGAAATAGGCACATGTTTGCCTGTAACATACAGTGAAAATAATGAAATCTGCAAAAACACAGTAAGGTTTTTTTGCAATAGCCATCGATATTTTTTTTGCGAATTTTAGGTACTCAGATTTTCATTTTTTTTAAACGACGCCATAGAGTTACGCGACTAATACCCAGGATTTTAGCTGCCTCGGCATGTTTTCCCCTGCTGAGTAACAGAGCGCGGCGGATATCTTCCATTTCAGCATTTTTAAGTTGCAGTTTGATTTCACCGTCAAGCTGTTCTTCAAGGTGCATCTTTACAATTGCTGTATCTATTTTTGATCCCTTCAGCGTTGCTAGAATTCTTTCCACTACATTTTGCAGTTCCCTGATATTCCCCGGCCAGTTATGGTGGGTCAGCTCTTTCAGAGCATTGGAAGAAAATTTGAGCCTCCGCTTCATATTGGTCGCGTGCTTTTTGAGAAAAAACTGGGCTAAAGCAATTACATCTTCGTTGCGGTCCCGGAGAGGGTAAAGCCGTAGCTGCAAGACATCAAGTCGGTAGTAGAGGTCAGCCCGAAACTTTTTCTCATTGACGAGTTGTTTCAGTGGCCTGTTGGTTGCTGAAATGATTCTAACATCTATTGGAGTCACACGGTCACTTCCAACGCGCATAACCTGCTTTTCCTGTAGCACTCGCAGCAGTTTTCCCTGGGTTACTGAGGTCATTTCACCGATTTCATCGAGGAAGAGGGTGCCACCATGGGCGACCTCAAACAGCCCTGCCTTGCCCTTTTGGCTGGCTCCCGTAAAAGCGCCTCCAACGTACCCGAAAAGCTCACTCTCAAGGATCTGCTCCGGCAGCGCCGCACAGTTGAGGGCAACAAATGGTCCCTTGTTTCGATTGCTGCCATTATGAATACTCTGGGCGAAGACCTCTTTACCAGTTCCAGTTTCTCCAAGAATGAGAATAGCGGAGTCTGTCTTGGCAAAATCCCTTGCCAGTGAGATGGAGTTTTGTATCTGCCGGCTGGTACCGATAATATCGTTAAAGCGCATGCTAGCCACGTGTCCGGATGAAAAAAGACGCCTCCTTAACTTGGCCTCCATCTGTTGGAACTTGGTCACATTCTGGAAGTTAATGACGACACCTACGACTTCATTGTTAACACGTAGTGGTACCTTGTTGCAGACAACTTGTTCGTTGTTGATTATCAGCAGCTGTGCCAGGTCTTCTTTCTGGGTGGACAATACCTGGTTAAATTCAAAGTTGGGGAGAATCTCCTGAATATTACGTCCTACAGCCTTTGCAGCTGCAATTTTAGTGATCCTCTCAGCTACAGGGTTGAAGATTGTTATTTGGCCCTTTGCATCAACAGAAATGATACCGTCATATGCGTAATCGAGTACGACGCGAAAAAGATTTCCTTTGGTCTTTTCCTTTTGCTTAGCAAGCGCAATGTTTTTTGCTTCCTGGGCAGCCTGACGAATGCTCTCCGGGCTGCTTTCAATGACGGAAAAAGGGACGTTGTGTCGGTTAGCAACAGTGCAGATGACTGCACCCCCAACGATCATGTCAATATCATCTGCAACAGCCTGAAGTACAACAGACTCTATTTCGTCTTCATTATTTAGGGGGTAGAATCGAATGGACGTGTCCATTACCATACTGAAGTAGTCAAGCCCGGCTATCATCGGGGCAAATGCGATAACCCCAATGTTTTTACCATACAAGTTGGATCGCTTAATCGTCTGGAATACATCGAGGACGGTAAATGGAATTTCAACGACTGACCATTCTGGATTACCGTTATTAATGAGCTGTGCGGTTCGGCCACGGCTGATAAAAACCTCGAACCCTTCTTCTGCAAGTTTTGCAGCCTGCTTAACACCGTCCTCCATTAATCCTACCTCGATCTGAATATCGTTATGCCCATGTTGAAAAGTTTGATGGGCTTGCTCAACTAAGGAGGGATCTGGGAGGATACAGGCGATCATAGACATAATTGGCCCCTTTTGAAACACGATTGAAAAGAATTGAAACAATTATGCAACAAAAGTAAAATTTTCTCAATGTGAAATGGCTATAGGTCCATAATTACATCGTTTTTTTTATTGGCATGGATATGGCATAGAAAAGGAAGAGAGGGATTTCATTGCAGTTAGCAACAGTTCACATGAATGAACTACTTTTATGAGGTTGCAAAATGAAGATATTTCAGATCGCGTCCATCCCAGGTGATGGTATCGGAAAAGAAACGGTTCCAGCAGGCCGTCAGGTTTTGGAAACCGTATGTGAGGCGCACGGCGGGCTCCGTTTTGAGTACCTCGATATTGACTGGAGTTGTGAGTACTACCTCCAGCACAACCGCATGATGCCTGAAGACGGTCTGGATATACTGCGTCCGTGCGACGCAATATATCTTGGTGCCGTAGGTTTCCCAGGCGTCCCCGATCATGTCTCACTCTGGGGACTTTTACTGCCGATCCGACGAACCTTTCAGCAATATATCAATCTTCGTCCTGTTAAACTCATGCCTGGTATTCGAACACCTCTGGCTGACAAAAAGTCGGAAGATATAGATTTTCTCGTCGTCCGTGAAAACAATGAGGGGGAATATTCGAACATGGGAGGACGCCTCTATGAGGGAACAGAAAGGGAGGTCGTCGTTCAGAATACGGTTTTTACCCGCTACGCTGTGGAGAGGGTAATACGCTACGCTTTTGAGCTTGCGCTAAAAACCGGGCGGCAGAAGGTGAGTTCTGCAACGAAGTCCAACGGCATTAATTTTACTATGCCGTTCTGGGACGAGATTTTTGAGGAAGTCGGCAAAACCTACCCGACTATTGAACGTAATCAGTTTCATATCGATGCACTCTGTGCCCGATTCGTAACACATCCTCAGGATTTTGATGTTGTTGTCGGAAGTAACCTGTTTGGTGACATCCTCACCGATCTCGGTCCCGCAATAGCAGGTAGTATTGGAATTGCCCCGTCTGCCAATCTTAATCCGGCCAAGGAATATCCTTCGATGTTTGAACCGGTACACGGTTCTGCTCCCGACATAGCAGGCAAAGGGATCGCTAACCCGATGGGGCAGATATGGTGCGGCGCCATGATGCTCGAGCATCTCGGGTTCGCAGATGAAGGAGAATTGGTCATGCAGGCCCTGCGCGAGGTACTTGAAGCGGGTGTGACCACTGCTGATGTTGGCGGTCGGGCCAACACCCGGGAGGTTACCGAAGCAGTTTGCACTCGAATTCGTTTGTTAGCAGGTAACGTGGGCTGACACCTACGTCTGCTTGATAGAAAGGCCAAGTTGTTTACTACAAATCCAACAAATGGAAGGAGGAACAATGAAATTTACAACAAAGTGTTCGATTCTAGCAGTTCTTTGTGCCGTCCTGATGGTTCCAGCCATCGCACTTGCAGAATTCCCCGAAAAGCCTATTACATACACGATTCCTTTTAACCCTGGCGGTGAATCGGATATAACCGCAAGACTTCAGGAACCAGAACTGGAAAAAAACCTCGGTGTGGCGGTCAATGTCACCCATAAGCCAGGTGGCGGTGGAGCAGTCGGATGGAGTGATTTTCAGCGCACTGCAACGCCTGACGGCTACAGCATCATTGGCTGCAATATCCCGCATATCATTGGTCAGCCCCTAATTCGTAGGGATGCCGGATACAAGACCGATGGCTTCAAAGTCATAATGTGGTTCCATTTCACCCCCAATGCCCTGGTAGTAAGCAAGGATAGTGAGTTCAAGACCTTGGAGGATTTCATCGAGTTTGCCAAGAAGAAACCCTTTGTAGGTACTGTGGGTGGCAGTGGTACCTATAGTGCAAATCATCTTGAGACCTTGAGACTCATGAAGACTGCAGGTATTGATCTGACCTACGTTCCATACACCGGAACTGGCCCGGTTATCCCCGCCTTGATGGGAGGTCATATCAAGGCTGCAATGACTTATACCCCAGTAAGTGTGAATTACAAGGACAAGTTCAGGACCCTGGCCGTTGCCGCAGAAGAGCGTGTGCCAGCAATGCCTGACGTCCCCACTTTTAAAGAGCTTGGTTATGACATCGTTGGCGGGGCATTCCGCGGCGTAGCGGCGCCTCTTGGAACCCCTCAACCCGTTGTTGACAAACTCGCTAAAGCCTTTACCGAGGCGAACAAGCAAATCAGCAAGAAGCAGGTGGACCTAGGTTTTGTCATGAAGTATTCAACCGGTGATGATGCCGTGAAACTGATTGACACAATGCGCGCTGCCTACGGTGATGTGTTGGCCGATATCAAGAAGAAATAAATATCAAATCTCGTCATAACCGTGGAGGGTTGTGCTGCCATTGGGGCGGTCTGGCAAAATTGACAAGATCGCTCCAATCGTAAGCAAACCTTAATAGATCGCTACTTTGAAAGGAAAAATACTGTCATGCTTCTTGAGACATTCCTGATGCTGCTGGATCCGGTGATTCTCCTCTCCATTTTTGTCGGTGTTTCCGCCGGTCTCTTTGTTGGTGCGATGCCGGGTCTTACCGCCACCATGGCATTGGCCGTACTGCTACCCTTCACCTTCACTCTGCCCCCGTTGCATGGCCTGGTGGCACTGGGGGCGGTTTATATGGGAGCAATTTACGGCGGTTCCTTTGCTGCGATCCTTGTCAATACACCGGGGACACCATCATCGATTGCCACAGCTTTTGAAGGCTACCCGATGGCCAAGCAGGGAAGAGCTCTTGAAGCTTTGAGCATTGCGACAGTGGCCTCAGCTGTTGGTGGTATAGCAGGCAGTCTGTTTCTCCTCCTTCTTTCTCCTCCTCTAGCCAAACTCTCTCTTCGCTTTGGACCTGCAGAGTACTTCTGGGTTGCTATCCTTGGTTTGACGCTTATTGCGAGTCTTTCAGAAGGCTCCAGTGTAAAAGGCATGTTGGGTGGTGCGCTTGGTATGATTATCGGTACCATTGGTGTTGCCCCAATCGGCGGTGAGACCCGTTTTACCGCCGGAATGCCAGTACTTCAGGGCGGGGTAGCAATGATTGTTGCATTGATCGGCCTATTTGTCCTTCCAGAGCTGTACAGTATGGCCGCCAAAGGAAAAACGGCACTTACAGCCGTGGAAGTGAACGCTAAAAAACGGAGCTCGTTCTGGAGTGCTACGAAGACCGTTTTCTCCCAACCAGGCAATCTCATACGATCTTGTATTATTGGTGAAATAGTTGCAATTATTCCTGGTGCAGGAGGCAATGTCGCCAATCTTGTCGCCTATAACGAGGCGAAGAGAGCCTCCAAGCACCCGGAGAAATTCGGTACAGGACTGACCGAAGGCCTGGTGGCAACGGAGTCGAGTAACAACGTCACGGTTGCAGGCAGCATGGTGCCCTTGCTGACACTTGGAATACCGGGTGCACCGCCCGATGCTGTCATCCTTGGCGTGATGATGATGCATGGTTTGAGGCCGGGGATTGAGCTCTTCACAACCAGCGGTCACCTCACCTATGGCTTTATCATTTCCATGGGACTGGCTGCCATCGCAATGATTCCGGTTGGCCTTCTTGGTGGCAGGCTGATCTATAAAGTTATCTTTAAGACCCCTGTGTATTTTCTTGTGCCCACTATAGCCATGGCGACTATGCTCGGGACCTATGCGGTACGCAACAGTCACACCGATGTCATTATAATGCTGATTCTCGGTACTCTCGGCTTCTTATTTAAGCAGCTGGGGATCGCCCCAGCGCCTATTGTTCTGGGACTCATCCTGGGGACGATTGCTGAAATGGGCTATGTCCAGACGATACTTAGCGGGCAGGCATTCCGGTATCCTGTCCTCAAACTTTTTGAAAACGGGCTGTCGCACATTCTCATCGGCATGATTCTCTTTTCAGTTATATGGCCTTATGTCTCAAATTTAAAGAGAAAAATGGCCAGCAAGAAAGGAGATGCTCAATGAACAGGGAAGTCAATACTGAACTTATCAGCGGCATTATCGGCTTGCTCCTGACGTCTGTTTTTTTCTTCGGCCTGGAAGACATTTCCTGGATGAGTATCGTCTTCCCCAAAACGGTAGTCTACATTCTGTTTCTCATTTCCGCGGCTCTGATTGTTCTGGGATTTGTCAAGCCTACCCGGAGCCAGATCTTCAGTGTTGGTTCCAACGCCAGATGGATCGTGACCGGCATCCTGTTTTTCGGCTGGGTATTCTGTATGCCTGTTCTGGGATTTTTTGTCAGCACCGTGATTTTTATGACCATCATTGTTGGTTACCTGGCAAGGGCAAGAACGCAGCTTACTGTAAAAAAATTTATGGTCTGGATTCCCGTCGTGATTGTTGAGGTGACTTTTTTTTATCTCATCTTCACCAAGATACTATACGTGCCATTGCCGACAGGGATGTTTTTCTAGTTGTTTGAAAGATTCCTATCAATAAAATAGTGCCGCTTGTCGGTTCGACAGGCAAGTTGAAGAGGTGTGATAAATTTTTGCGGTAAATAAACCCAAAAAAAGGATCTCCGCCGTCAGCACCAAAACAGCGGAGAGTCCATTACACTAAGATTTAACAGTTATTTTCATATGAAAATCATCGATATTCGTGAAGTTACAAAACCTATCGCATCGCCGATTCGCAATGCGTTCATAGATTTTTCCAAGATGACGCTCAGTCTGGTGGCTGTGGTAACCGACGTTTTTCGTGATGGTCACCCGGTGGTTGGCTTCGGTTTTAATTCGAATGGCCGATATGGGCAGGGTGCGCTTATACGGGAGCGATTTCGCTCAAGACTGCTTGAGGCCGCCCCCGAAACACTGTTGGATCCTGATCGGAATAATCTGGACCCACACCGTATCTGGGACTGCATGATGACAAACGAAAAACCCGGAGGGCATGGGGAGCGTTCAGTCGCTGTTGGCACTATCGATATGGCTAT
Organism: Desulfopila sp. IMCC35008; assembly: GCF_010646885.2. GTDB lineage: Bacteria > Desulfobacterota > Desulfobulbia > Desulfobulbales > Desulfocapsaceae > Desulfopila. The sequence goes on from NZ_CP050700.1 coordinate 1,471,875, forward strand.
CTGGGATGTGGTCGCAAAGATAGAAGAAAAGCCCCTGTTTCAGCTGCTGGCCGAGCGTTATGGCTCTGGTCAGGCGCAACCAAAGGTCTTTGTGTATGCGGCAGGAGGATACTATTATCCAGGAAAGGATAACCGCCAACTCCAGGATGAAATGCGGAGCTATATTGATCGAGGCTATACCGTCGTCAAGCTCAAGATAGGGGGGGCATCTCTTGCAGAAGATATTAGTCGCATCGAAGACGTTCTAAAAGTTCTTGGGCCTGGTCAACAGCTCGCTGTGGATGCCAATGGTCGCTTTGATCTGCAAACGGCCATTGCCTACGCTAGAGCACTCTCAAACTATGACCTTTTCTGGTACGAAGAAGCAGGTGATCCACTCGACTTTGAACTCCAAGCGGAGCTTTCTAACCATTACGCTGGGAGTATGGCGACGGGTGAAAACCTTTTTTCGATGCAGGATGCTCGCAATCTCATCAGGTATGGCGGTATGCGGCCTGATCGTGACTGGTTGCAGTTTGATTGTGCTTTAAGTTATGGGCTTGTCGAATACCTGAGAACTTTAGAGATGCTTCAGGGCTATAATTGGTCGTGGCAGCGCTGTATCCCCCACGGCGGTCACCAGATGTCGCTTAATATCGCCGCCGGCCTCGGGCTGGGCGGTAATGAATCATACCCGGATCTCTTTCAGCCCTACGGTGGGTTTCCAGATGGGGTTGCAGTTGTTGATGGTCATATCTCCCTGCCGGAACTTCCCGGGATAGGGTTTGAGGGAAAAACGGATCTCTACAGGGAGATGAGCTCTCTTACCTGAAAAGGCGGATGAGATGCAAAAATATCAAAAAAGGTCGTAAGGAGTAAGTAATGCAACATGATCAAGCGGTAAAAACCATGACTGATATCATGGCCAAATTTACCAACTATATAGGAAAGCACCTCCCTGATGATATTATGAACAAACTCAGTGAGCTCCGCTCTCAGGAAGACACCACGCTTGCCAAAGTAGTCTATGATTCGATGTTTGAAAATCTTGCCAAGGCTGACGAGTTAGACCGCCCCTGCTGCCAGGATACCGGCGTTATACAGTATTTCATCAAGGCCGGTGCCAACTTTCCTCTCCTCTCTGATATCAGACCCATTCTTGATGAGGCGGTACAGAGAGCAACCCGTGAGGCACCGCTTAGACACAACGCGGTTGAGATTTTTGTGGAAAAGAATACCGGCAACAATACCGGCGATCGCATTCCCTGGATTGACTGGGAAATTGTGCCAAATTACTCAGGAATTACCCTGGAAGTGTATATGGCGGGTGGCGGCTGCAGCCTACCCGGTCAAGGCAAGACACTGATGCCTGCAGCCGGTTATGAAGGTGTGACCGAGTTCGTCTTCGATGTCATGACTTCTTACGGGGTCAACGCCTGTCCTCCACTGCTTGTGGGGATCGGCATCGGTGGCTCTATTGAGGTCGCCGCAAACCTCTCGAAAAAAGCAATTTTTCGTCCTATTGGCTCACGCAGCAGTGACGAAAAAGGAGCTAAAATGGAACTGCTCATTGAAAAAGGGCTCAACGAAATCGGCATTGGCCCCCAAGGGCTGTCAGGCAACAACTCCGTCATGGGAGTTCATATCGAAAAGGCCGCACGTCACCCGTCAACGATAAGCGTGGCTGTTTCTGTCGGTTGCTGGGCACATCGCCGTGGGACAATTCATATTAGTGAGGATATGAGCTATGAAATTCTTTCCCACAAGGGGGTAACACTGTGAAAAAAAATCTTCAAACACCATTGAAAAGTGAAGATGTAGAACAGTTGTCCATCGGTGATATTGTTTTCCTTGACGGCTATCTCATAACCTGCCGTGATATGGCCCACCGGCGGCTCATTGATATGGGGATGCAGCTTCCTGTCGATCTTGAAGGTTTAGCGATCCTACATGCGGGACCGATTGTTGCCGAGGATGGTAACGACTATAAAATGATCTCTATTGGACCAACGACCAGCATGCGCATGGAAGTCCATGAAAAAGAATTTATCAATCAGACCGGAGTAAAACTCATTGTCGGAAAAGGCGGTATGGGGCCTGAAACGGTGGAAGGCTGCGCTGAATATAAGGCCGTCCATGCCGTTTTTCCAGGCGGATGTGCTGTTCTTGCGGCAAGTAAAGTGGAAAAAATTGAAAAGGTGGAATGGAAGGATTTAGGCATGCCCGAGGCATTGTGGGTCTGCAAGGTGAAAAATTTCGGTCCGCTCATCATCTCAATCGACACCCATGGCAACAATCTTTTTGATAAAAACAAGGCGGAGTTTAATCGAATAAAAAGCCCTGTCGTTGAAGAAATCTGTAAATATATTAAATTTATAAAATAATTATCATGTTTTGGATACAACCAGCTGCTTTTGCTTTTTGATACCAGATCACGTGTCATTTTTCTGGTTCTTCAATGTCTTGCGGAGTTCCTTTTTTTGCTAAAATCTACTGTTAGCAACCATGATTTTCTTTCAGCAGCCACTTTTGCTTTGTGTCGTATGTGTGTTTGGCGCTGCAGTCCACGGTACATTGGGAATCGGTTTTCCGATGATCGCCACTCCGCTCCTTGCCATGGTCACGGATGTACGAACTGCCGTCCTGATTCTGGTGCTTCCAACAGTTACCTTGAACCTCGTTAACGTTGTTCAAGGTGGGGGATGGGGGAAAAGTATTGCTAAATACTGGCCGCTGGCCGTATACGGAGTCATTGGCTCTTATCTTGGAACCAGGCTGTTGATATTGGTTCCCCCAGAAACTTTCCGGCCACTGCTAGCAGGGGCAATCCTTTTGTATCTTAATGCTGAACACCTGGGTGTTGGTTTTTCCTGGGTGAACTCTCATCCTCGAATCGGTATGATTGTTTTTGGGATGGGCGCAGGTTTACTTGGTGGCATGGTGAACGTTATGCTGCCCGCCCTCGTTATTTTTGCTCTTGAGATGGAACTGGAAAAAGTCGTTACGATCCAGGTTTTTAATCTTTGTTTCCTGTTTGGCAAGCTTACCCAGGGGCTTGTGTTTTTCCAGGCAGGTTTTTTTACTGTTGAGGTGTTGAAAATCTCTCTCCTACTGGTAATTCTCTCTGTCATTGTGTCACCGCTAGCGATGTCCTTCAGACACAGAATTAATGAGGCTCTTTATAAGCGCTGGCTACGGTATCTCCTTGTGGGGATGTCTGTCATCCTGGTTGGGCAGTATGTCTTGTCCTGATTTGACCCCTTTGAGCTGTCGGTATCAACAATTCCTTAGATGCTGGAACCATTACATCTGCAGGTGCAACGCTGTAAAAGGCCCAACATATTTTATGGTTCGATGGGTGTGATGTCGGCATAGAGCTTGGACGGGAGGTGGTCCCATTTTTCGAACACTCAGCATCAGATTTAAGTTGATATTGCCAGCTATAGTCTCCCCATTTACCGGTCTGCTCCCTGTTTAACGTGCCTACTGTATATACGCATTTCTGCTATTACCAAATCCCAACAATAAAAGAAGAAACAAGGTTGTTACGTATACAAAATGGCAATGTTAACCATTTCAGCAAATCTAAAAGTTTACACTAACTTCCTATCTAGAAAATTGCGATTCTTCAGAAGCCCAACAATAAGAACGCAGTCTGAAATTAGAGCTTCTCCATGAGCTAGTCGACCTCTCTCGTCGCCCGATCTTGTCTTGAGGTATAATTCAATCATGGCACTTACGCCAGAAACCATCAACCACAGGAGGTGTACAATGAAAGTTTCCCAAGCAGTCGATTTTCATCTTCGGTATCACCGGGCAAATTCGAAAAAAAAATACCATCAAGACATATGAGTTTGTCCTGCATCGATTTACAATGAGGTTCGGCATACGTGATCTAGCGAGTATATCACAGGAAGAGGTTCTCAACTTTTTGCTCTCTTTGACGAAGAACAACAAGCAGTCGACAAAACGAAACCGTTACTCCGTTCTGGCATCTTTCTACAATTTTACTATCAATACTGGCTATTCTGCTCTGTCAAATCCCTGCAATACTACTATTATCAAAAAAGTTTTTAGGCGACCACAAGCAACACAGTGGAATATCGTCGACAAAGAAACTGTAGATGAAATAATCTTAAGAACTACGAATGCACGAAATCGGCTCATGCTGGAATTAATGGCTAGAGGTGGTATGCGAGTAGGCGAAGTCCTCAGCTTAACACCAGCTGATATTCAGGAACGTAGCCTATCTATTCAGAGTCCTAAAAGTGGCCGCATCGGGGAGACTGTTTATGTCCCACGAAAAATAATGGTAAGGTTAACCAGCTATGTTAAATCCAAGAATATCGATAGCAGAGAACGGATTTTTCCAATTTCCTATGTTGCTGCTTGGTCGATGGTGAAAAAAGCTGGAAACATGGTCAACATAGCATTGCGGCCTCATGATCTCCGGCGTCATGCAGCCACCTATGCCTCCAGATCTGGTACACCAATAGAAATCGTCAGAAAAGTCATCCTGCGACACGCGGATCTCTCAACAACTCAACGGTATCTTGGGAAGGTAAATGACACTGAAGCAATCAGGTGGATTGAAACGCTTTATGGCTAACTTTCCCGTTAACGGGCGTGGATTGCTCCTCGCCCGTTATTGGCAACCGTTGAAAGCATGAATACTGAAAGGATCAATGATAATCTTTGGTTATCTCTGTTTTGCAGTTGCTCCATTTCTTCTTCCTAATGATATTTTAAGCTGTTTTTGGGCAGCGTGGAGTGCGGCATTCTGCCTCTCCAACTCGATTTGCCGGACCTGAAGATCGCGGATCAGCACTTGTTCGCCTGGTGTTCGGGCGGTGCTGTTTCTGTTGCTTTTACATCTCTTCTTAGGAGGTGTTTTCGTAGACCTGAGGGGCGTCGCCAAAATTTGTGCATGGTAGGCTTAACACTGATCCCATGCACCAGTATGGAAAGCGTCACCACAATCAGTGTCAGGTGGATCAATTCTATAGCCAGTTCTTCTTGCAATCCATGCTGGATGGCATACATCAGGTAATAGAACGAACCGATACCGCGTACTCCGAACCAGCCGACCAAACCGCGAATACGCCACGTTGTGCGGGTGCCGATCAGGCCTATCATTACGCTTAGAGGGCGTGCAACGGTGAATATGAAGAGAGCAAGACCTACGGCACGCCAACTCCACGAATTGACAAAGAGCATGCCACCGATGAGCAGGATCAAAACGAGTTCCGACAACCTCTCAAGATGCTCTTTGAAAACCAGAGAGGCTACACTGACTTGCTGTTGTGAAAGACCTTCCGGCGGCTCAGCAGACTGAGGCTGCAGCGGAATTTCCGAGGCGGTCCCGCCAAGTTTGAGCTCGGTGTGGCGTAAAGCCACGGCGGCAAAGAATACGGCGAGAAAGCCCCAGGCGTTGAGCCACAGGCTTAGGCCGTACACCGCCCCAATCAACCCCAAACCCAAAAAGTCATTCAGTAAATCCGGATTTTGGCGATTGCCTCGCAGGCGTGTCGCTAAATGGGCTAGCGCCCAACCAGTAACGACGCCGATAGTGATACCCGCAGCAGTCGCCCACAACACGTCTACCACGATCCATCGTTGTCCGAAATCACCTAAGTCATGCAGTCCGAGCAGACCCAGACCCAGCATAACAAAGGGAAAGGCGCTGCCGTCGTTCATTCCCGCTTCGCTTGTCAGGATAAACCGGAGACGATCATGGTCATCTGCATGACGTATCTGCACCTCGGTTGCCAGCACTGGATCAGTTGGCGCAATGATAGCTCCGAGCAGCACTGCCGCACCCAGCGATAAGCCCAGGAGGTAATAACCAAAGCCTGCAACCAATGCGACCGTGACAGCCATGGAGAAGAAGGCCAGAAAAACCGGCCTCCGCCAGCGCCAGAAAGTGAGCGGCACCGGCATCTTTACCCCTGCGGAAAACAGGGAGATTAGCACTACCACTTCAGTTAACACTTCGAGTAGGGCAGACTGCTTAAGAGGGTTGAAATGAAAGAGGCCGAAACCTGTCGGACCTACCAGCAGCCCCACCGCCAGATAAACTATGGCCGAGGTGACCGGTAAGCGCTTGATTAGCGGCATCGTCAAACCCATGACAAGCATCAGAGCTCCTACCAGTAAAAACCATCCCGTACTATTCATGATCGATGCTCAGCGCCTGTATAGACCCTGATTGCTTCTTGGATGTAAATCGTTTGTATGTGTGAAAAATTTGAATCTCTGCGTGAATGTCCGGTTTTTGCATTGGCTCCTGGATTACGAGATTATTCGGATTGAGTGTCTTGGGGAACTTCGTTGTTACGGTAGCGGTCGTGTTCAGATCAATGCTTTTTTTGGATTTTCCGGCGGCCTTCTCTTTTCCTCCCTGACAAACACTATGTAACATGTATCAGGAATAAATGTAACGTTTCTGTTGCTTGCAACCCTTCTTGTTCGCCAGGAAAGTATGTGTTTCCCTCTTACGTACTCTCTATCTCCCAGATTTTCCAATACTAAAATAGCTCCACATTGATCGTGCCCACTCGGGCACGAGACTTGCCAGGTGGATTGAAACGCTTTATGGATAATTGTCTCGTAAATGGACGTGGATTGCTCCTCGCCCGTTATCGGCAACAGTAGAAAGCATGAATGATGAAAGGGGCTGTGATAAAATAGATTCTTTGGTAAGCTAAACCTACAGGTTGCTCCATTTCTGCACATTCCCTAGGACATTAGTAGGCTTAACATCACAGGAAGAAGGTAAAAACCCTATGTACGAACTGCTTTTTAACATTGCCATGTGATCTATAAGATGAGATTGCCTGAAATCTATGGTGTTCACTTTATTCAACCAGCCTCACTTAAGAATCAGTTTAAAAATGTGAATACATAGAATCACCCCTAAGGGATGTCAGGAGTAAACCAGGATGTTATGTCTAGGGCTAGATCAAATCGGTGTCTCTGGTGCATTATATGCACGGTGTTAATTTCAAATAAAAAAATCGGTTACTACTTCGCGAGAAATTCACCATACTTTTTGTCGCATTCGACAATATGATCTACAAGCCATCCCCGTAGAAACTGATAGAATTCCGTGACTTTTTCCCGCTCAATATTTTCACCTATCGCCTGGAATTCCAGGGCCTGCTCCTTGAGCCGTCGATGCTCGTCCTGATGGGCTTCCAGGTCGGGATAGTCAGCCTGAGCCATCGCCTGCTCCTCGTTGTCAAAGTGATACCCGGTATACTCTACCAATGCAGCTATCGCCTCTGTAATTTTACTGCCTTCACGCTTGTCCCGGACGCAGGTGTACAACACATCTATCAGCTCAACGATTTTATGGTGTTCACGATCAAACTGTTCAACGCCGGTGTTATAGGATTCCCGCCACTGTATGATGCTCATTATTGTTCCATCCTTGTTTAGTGCTTTGTTGTTTGCCTCGTTCTGACGCAGTTCCTGCCATCATTTTTTGCCATGTATACCCCATCATCGGCAGCTTTCAAAAGATCGTCGATTGAACTGATGCCATTGCCGTTTGCCGCTACTCCAACGCTTATACTGCCTGACCAGAAACCTTCACCGGCCGGAACCCTGAGTCTGGCAATATTCACCCTGGTCAGTTCTGCAATATGCAGAGCGCCTTCAAGGGGAGTATTCGGACAAATTATGAGAAATTCATCTCCACCCATTCTGCAGACAATATCATCGTTCCGAACTGAATGCCGTAACTCCAGTGCCAGCCTCTTTAACACAACATCTCCTGCATCATGGCCAAACGAGTCGTTAATGATTTTGAAACCGTCGGCATCAATTATCATACAGGCAAGGTGGTTGCTCAGCTGTCTGGCTTCCGCCCACAGATGATTCAACTGTAGCAGAGCGTGGCGTCTGTTGGGCAGCTCTGTCAAGACATCAGTCAAGGCTAGAATCTCCAGGTCGGCGTTGGCCTGGACCAATTCACTGGTACGCTCTTCAACAATAGTCTCGAGGTTTTGGTTAAGCAGAGATAACTCTTTGTTGCGTCTTGATACCTGCTGGAAAAGTCCATTCAGGGCAGCAAGGAGAGGTCCAGTCGATTCGCTGACGTTCTTCTCCTCGGCCAAATAAACATCACTTGGTGAGGTCCCATCATTGATTGCAGCGATCTGTCTGGCCATATTCTTGTCACAACCGAGGATGTGATAGGCCAGCCAGTGAATAAGAAATTCAAGAAGTGATTTACCATCGTCGCCATCACCTTTCTTCGGCTGCTGGCTCATATATGTTACGTCATCTATAAAGCTTTTATGTGCGCTGAGATGCTGAGTGCAGTGTCTACTGTCCAGTCCATAATGGACCATTAAGCGTTCTTCTTCTTGAAAGTGATACTGAGTGTAATTGAAAAGCTCCTGAAGAAGGGCTTCAACGTGACGGTCAGCCATATCATTTTCAGCCAGCTGGGCCCCGAGGCTGTTGATCAGTTCTACAAGTTTACGATGTTGGTCATCAACCTCCTGTATCCCCGTCTCAAAGTTGGTTCCCCATTTAAAAGATTCCATTGTTTCTCCGGATACACAGATATGGCAAAATTAATTGATGGCCGCAAACTATCTCTAGTTTGCTAGCCTAGCGGAGGAAATTTGTCAAGTCAATGACACCTCTCAAAAAACAAATGACCTATCGCTACAGTCAATATTTTGAGTTTACGGTCTGAGAAAAGTGGAATCGACAAACAAGGCGGGTTAGGGCAGGGCGGAAAAACACGAGCTATATCTTTGAGCTCGAACAGGCAATGCATAAAATTAAAGTGTTAAGCGGCATAGTTCCCATCTGCATGCATTGCAAACAGATTCGTGATGACAAGGGATATTGGAACCAGTTGGAAGCATTTATTAGTAAGCATTCTGATGCCCAGTTTAGCCATGGCATCTGCGAGGCCTACCTGGGAAAATATTATCCTGAAGAAGATTGAAATATTTTCGTGAACATTACATTTCTATTGCATCCGAAATCGTGTTGTTTTCAAATTCCAACCAACATTTCAAGAATTTGAAATTATATCTTTTCCATGAATCTTTTTTCCTCAGTAGCAAGAGGGAATACCTAACTCATTCATGGTTAGGTAATTTCAGCACCTGAGCTATGGGCTTAATATTGCCAAATCCAAGGTGTTAATTTCGTACCTTTCACGTTGGTTATTACTATTCCTGTGAAGATGGGGGGATGCCTGTCTGGTCAGTGGAGTTACGCCAGGATGAGGCAGTTTGAAGGAGACAGGAACAAGGTCAACTTAAAGTAATTGCCCTTTCTGTAATGATTAGTTCGGGCAACCTACAGCCCTTGATGTTCTGGAATTTTCTCTGGTTAGGATACACCAAGGCCAATCATTGTATAACTTAATCATTAAAAAACTGATTCATGAACCGGCTCAATTCGTCTAGACGATATGGTTTTTTGATAACACCGCAAAAGCCGTATCTTTTATGATTAGCCATGATCGGATCATTACTATAGCCACTGGTAACGACCACTTTTGCCTCGGGATCAAGGGATAATAATTTTTGTGTGGCTTCTTCCCCTCCCATACCGCCGGGAACCATCAGATCCATAAGTACCATGTCATAAGGCGATTCAGACTGCATTGCCTTCTCATATGAATTAAATGCTTTTTCTCCGTCTTCAGCGAAGTCCACATCATATCCGAGATGCTCCAACATCATACCGATAGCGTCGAGGACTATTTCATTATCATCCATAACGAGAACCCGGCCCTTGCCTTTGATTATTGACGGTTCTTTCTCTTCTGTTGTTGTGACCGAAGATCTCGAAGCTGGAATAAAAATGGAAAAAACTGTACCTGTCTCCGAAGTTGATTCTACGCCTATGTATCCCTCATGCTTTTTGATTATGGAGTAAGCTGCGGCTAATCCGAGACCAGTGCCAGATTTCTTTGTAGAAAAATAGGGGTCAAAGACAAGATCAATATTATCTTCATTAATTCCAAATCCTTGATCAATTATAGATATTTTGACATAATTGCCACTTTTCAGAGGTAATTCATGATTAGTTCCGATAATAACATTTTCGCAGTTCAACGTTATCACGCCTCCATCCGGCATAGCCTCGTTGGCATTAATAAGAAGGTTGGTTACAACCTGACCTATTTGACCTGCGTCAGCATAAATATTCCAAAGATCATCAGAAATATTGGTTTTGCAGATTGATTTTGTGCCACTTAAAGCTAATTGGCAATTGGCCTTGATTAATTTAGCGGTTAAGGTCGGTACTCTTACAGGATCCCCACCCTTTGAGAAAATTAGAAATTGCTTCGATAAATCTTTAGCCGTCATGCACGCTGTTTCAGCATTCGTTAATCGCTCGTATATTTCGCCTGTGGGGGAACAACCCATTTTGGCCAGGGAAATGTTACCCATGATGCCCATCAGACTATTATTTAAGTCATGAGCGATTCCACCCGCAAGACGACCCAATGACTCAAGCTTCTGAGTTCTGAGAATCTCATTTTCCATACGCTTCCGCTGGGTAATGTCGTCATATGTTCCCAATATGCCAATGACTACGTCGTTTTCATCTCGTATCGGTACTTTAGAGGTCAATAGTGTAATTTTACGACCTTCAGGTGTTGTCTGAGATTCCTCATAATTTAGTTTCGGTTTTCCTGATGTCATTACTTCAAGATCATCTTTCCTGTACTGCTCTGCTTGATCTTTCCACCCTAATGCATAATCATCACCACCAATCAACTCCTCTGAACTACTGACTCCGGCATCCTGGGCAAACAATTGATTACACCCCAGGAAATGTGAATCTAGATCTTTCCAAAAAAGACGCACAGGGATAGTCTCTACGACTAATTGCATAAACCTGTAGGCCTCCTTGATTTTATTTTTACTTATTTCTAAATCTTCTTCAGCTTGTTTACGTTCGGTAATATCAATATTTAATCCCAGATATCCAGTAATGGTGTTATCTTCATCATACATTGGGGTTGCTAAACCTAACACCCACGTGATCTTCCCCTCCTTATTGATAAATCGGTACTCATCTTTCCACTTACCCTTAGTCTTGACCATATCGTACCATCCTTGCTTGATACGATCATGATCTTCAGAGTAGATCCCCTTGATCCATCCCTCTACTTTAGCCTCGTCGAAAGTCATCCCAGCCATCAACAGCCACGCGTCATTGGCGTACACACAGTTACCATCCCGATCCGTCTGGTAAATTCCACCAGGGGAGAGACTTGTCAGGGTTCGGAATCGCTTCTCACTTTCAGCGAGTGCCGCCTCTGATAGTTTTAACCTCGTAACATCATGTAAAGTAACAAAAACTTGATAAGGATTCGCTTCCCCATTTTTGAATAGGGGAATAGCATTGATATTTAGCCAAACGTAATCATTCTTTTTAGGGTTGTAGACAGCCGCTAAAAAATCATAGACGGGTTTACCAGATGTCAGTGCAACCATTGAAGGGTGCTGGTTGCCTGGCAGGTCTGATCCATCTTCGGCAATTACATGCCACTCTGGAGCCATGGACGTCTTACCCATAAATTGATCTCTACTCAGCCCGAACATCTCAAGTGCCGCTGAATTGCAATCGATCAATTCGCCATCGGAACGCTGGTAAAATACCCCCTGGACCATGTTCTCAAAAAGAGTTTTGTATTTTTCTTCGCTTTCAGCCAAAACATAATCTGCTTGCCTGCTAGTTCTGACATCTTTTTGAGATGAAGTCTTTTTCTGACCCTCAAGTTCATGAATTTTTTGTTCTAATTCTTCATACGTAGGCCTGGGCATGATATCCCCTCATAAGATTTTTCTGATACGAGATACTCCTACATCGAAAATATTGTATCACAATCAACTGTTTTATGGGGATAACACCAGTAGAAATGATTGTATTTCTTAATGATATCCTACAGTGTGGTAGCCATGTGTGTGGGGCTGTCCATTTGTCGAGCACATTCAGGTAAGCAGGTCTACAATCCATCACTAAGAGATGTATCTTGGCAATACTCGTTTACAAATGCAGCAAACGATTTGACCTTCTTACTGTCAGGACCCAGGCAGCCAGGTAGGTCTCCCCCTTGGCTCTTCAACAAAGTAAAGCTCTGTTTCCTGCGGTATTGTTCGGTTTAAAGTTATGCGTCCAACACGAAACCAAGTGGTAAGGCGCTTTGGCTGTCAGTATCGCCGTATGAGCAAGAAAAAAGAATAGAGGAGGAAGTACCCTCCTCTATCCCTTGAAAGTGAGCAGGAAGGTAGAAGTTGAAGGGACAGGTTAATGTTCTGCAGCAATTGCTGGTAAAGTTAAATCCACATGCTAAAAGGCCTGTCCTCGGCTGATTTCCAGCGGTGAGATTCAGTTCAAGGGATTATTACCAAGGAGGACAGGAAACACCTTTAGTTTTAGTATGGAGCAACATTGGTTACATTCGTTTTGCCAATATTAAGCCTGATATTCCGTGACCAGGAAGCAACTCAAATTCTATGTCATACATTCTGGTGTGAGAACAACAGTTAATATCTCTTTATCTGTATACCTTCTTCTTGACCAATGACTATCAGCCTGAATATAAGTTTCCCAACCAGTGCTTTCTGTGATATTTTATTAGAAAGTAGTGGCTGCTTTCATACATGGTGTCGAAACTGTTGTTGAGCTTTTACTACTGTTAAAATTTTTTGAGAAAGCCAAACCTGTTGAGAATCAGGGTCGGAAAACCACGGGTCTGTTAAAGAAAGCCGGGTTGCCATTGTTTTTAGACCAACAAAGGCGCTCGGCTTTTGTCATTTTGACCTCAATTCCACTGCCATTTACAAGAGGGCTTTTGATGATCACAAAGAAGAAACACTCACCTAAGGACGTGGGAAAAAAAGCCACAACTACCAACACACTTTCCTCGACTAAATTCCCCATCGTTGGCATAATTGTCTCAGCCAGCGAGTTAGAGGCTTTAGGGTACTGTTCAGATTCGCCCGCTCATATAGGACAGCCCTTTATGATATTGTTTTTTGATACGTATTATGAAACATGATTTACTCTCAAAATTAAGACATTTTATTCTGTACCGCAAACGTTCGTCTGAGACACAGTCTGCCAGAAAGATAAGTGAATCAGGGTGTTATTCTCGTTAGCGCATGCTTACGAACGAATATGGATAACACCCTGTACCCCATGAAGGAAGCTGCTATGGTTAACACCATGATGGACGATATCTTCAAAGATATCGTTGAGACAATACGCGAACCCCTTTTGATACTCGATTCAGACCTGAAGGTTGTTTTAGCCAACCACTCTTTCTATGACATCTTCAGTGTAAAACCTGAAGAAACCATTGGGCAACTTATCTACGACCTCGGCAATGCACAGTGGGATATTCCCAAGCTGCGGGAACTGTTGGAAGATATTTTACCTAACAACGACCCTTTCAATGACTATGAAGTTGTACACAATTTTGAATCAATAGGCATGCGCACAATGCTTTTGAATGCCCGACAGATTGAACGGGTGATGGGCAAGGATCGGATCATTCTTTTGGCTATTGAGGACATCACTGCGCGCAAAAAGATAGAAGCGGGCCTTGAAAAAACGCGAAAAGAACTGGAGGTTACTAAAAAATCCGCTGATGACGCACATGAATTCGCGGACAGCGTCATCAATACCGTGCGTGAACCTTTGATTTCTTTGGACCAAGACCTCAGGGTGGTCAGCGTCAGCCGTTCCTTCTGTGAATTCTTCAAGGTAAAGCCTAAAGAGACCGTGGGGCAGCTTATTTATGACTTGGGCAACAAACAGTGGGATATCCCCAAGCTGAGGGAACTACTGGAAACCATCCTTCCCGAAAAAAACACATTTGACAATTATGAAGTTGATCACGATTTTGAAACCATCGGCCGTCGCACAATGCTGCTCAATGCCAGGCAAATCGAACAAACGATAGGCAAGAAGCGAACCATTCTTTTGGCTATAGAGGATATCACCGAACGTAATCGATTAGAAAACTTGTTGAAAGATTCTGAAGAGCGCTTCAGGCGCCTTTTTGAGACCGCAGAGGACGGGATATTACTTCTCGAAAAGAGCGAAGGGAAGATCGCTAATGTTAATCCATCTGTCACAAGAATTTTGGGTTATTCCAAAGAGGATTGTATTGGAAAGGATTTAAAGGATATCGGCATATTGCATAATATGGGTGATATATTTGAGATAACGAAAAATTTGAACGACAAAGGCGTTATTCATCAAGATGATATTACGCTACAAACCAAGACTGGTAAAACTATCTCTGTAGAAATGTATTGTGTCGACAAGACAAGTTTAATCCAAAGCAATATCCGAGATATCACCGAGCGTAAACAGACTGCAGAGGTATTGAAAAATAGCGAAAAACGATACCGGTCCCTTTTTAATAGCATCCGCGACGCCATATTGGTGGCTGATATCGACAGAACGATTATCGACTGCAATCCGGCCTTTGTAGATCTTTTCGGTTATCTAAAAGAAGAGGTGCTGGGAAAACAAACGTTCTCCATTTATGAAAGCGAAGAAGAATTCAGGCGGATGGGCAACGAAATCAAAAATCATATGGACGATCCCGGATTTGTATTTCCCGTTCATTATAAAAAAAAGGACGGTTCGGTTTTCCCCAGCGAAACCAGTGTATTTTATCTGGTGGACGATAATAGTGCAAAGATCGGATACATTGGTCTAATACGGGATGTCACCCAGAGAAAGCAGGAGCAGAAATATCGCAAAACACTCCAGGCACAGCTGATACAGGCCCAGAAAATGGAATCAATTGGTACGCTCGCAGGAGGTATCGCTCACGACTTTAATAATATTTTATCATCCATCCTTGGATTTACAGAATTAGCCCTTGGTGATGGTAAAAAAGGAACACAGATTGAGGAAGACCTTCAAGAAGTATATACGGCTGGGTTACGAGCAAAAGATCTCGTTCAGCAAATATTGACCTTTGCCCGCCAGTCTGATGAGGAGCTTAAACCAATTCAGGTTGATTTCATCATCAAAGAAGTTCTCAAGTTTATCAGATCATCCCTTCCAGCCACGATCGAAATCAAACAGAATATCGCCAGTGACTCTCTCATCATGGGGAATTCAACCCAAATTCATCAGATATTGATGAATCTCTGTACCAATGCTTCTCACGCTATGGAAAATGGAGGTGGTACTCTTGAAATCACACTAAAAGATATAACGATCGACAGGACCACAAATCAGAAAAGACTGAATTTGAAATTTGGAAATTATATTGAACTTACAATTTCAGACACAGGGACTGGCATAGAACCTCATGTTATAGAGAAAATATTCGAACCCTACTTCACAACAAAAAAACCGGGCGAAGGTACAGGTTTTGGGCTTGCCCTGGTTCATGGGATAGTTGAAACATACGGTGGAAAGATGGTAGTGGAGAGCAGTTTGGGTAAAGGAACAACCTTTACCATTTATTTACCTGTTGCCAGAGAAATTAAGAATATTCAACAATACAAGGTAGAAGAATTGCCGACAGGTCAAGAGCGAATCTTGTTTGTCGACGATGAGGTTCCGATAGTCAAAATTGCGAGCAGAATACTTGGCCAATTGGGTTATTCTGTTACAACCAAAACAAGTAGTGTAGACGCGTTAGAACTATTCAAATCGAATCCAAGTGCTTTTGATCTGGTAATTAGTGATGTAACTATGCCGAAAATGACTGGTGATCAATTAACAAAAGAACTCATCGAGATCAGGCCGGATATCCCTGTCATATTGTGTACTGGTTATAGTAAAAGACTTTCAGAGGAAAAAGCGTCAGAAATCGGTATACAAGCATTTACCCAAAAGCCTATTGTCAAAGAAGATCTGGCAACAACAGTACGGAAAGTATTGGATGAGGCGAGAGATAAGTAACAAATGCAACGACTCTGACACTTTATGGTTGTTGGCCCGTTGATGAACACCGTAATTAATCTTGCCATATCAAAGGTCTGGGTCTTTCTGTAAATTTTCCACTTGATCTTACTACTAATCTATAGGAACACACGTTATCGCAATGGTTGAGGCTATAAATAAATGTTAACCACTTAAGCTATCCTGCAAATTCACACTATTCCTGTTCTCCTTCAGATACAGATAATATATTTAGAGGCAGGCCTGATCTCCTACCATACCCTTTTATTACGTTACACCAGACGCACAGAGGGCAGGCTGGGGGGCTTTTCTGCCCGCCACCACCCCATAGACGTCATTTTGTAAAGCTATAATCTCCGACCTGTTGGTTCCCATGATCACCCACCCTCGCTGATGTCTTTTCTTTCTCCGGCTATCCTGCCGTGATGATCAAGGCTCCTAACGTATCTTGCTCCTTATGCTTTCGACTAGCAACCCGTTGTTCAAGAGCATGCTCAGTGATTTCGGGTTGAGGAAGATTCATACTCGTATCACCTCATAAAGGCACTAAATTGATGAGTAGTTGCAACAACCAAGACCTTTATAACCTGGTGCTACGGGATTCTCTGCACCCGGCTCCGGATAGATCCATTTTCAACGGATTCCAGGAATTCCTGCCCAAGTTTTGCACTCATCTCGATACATTTAAGCCATGAGGCTACACGCTCATCGTCTCTTGTAGCGAGCAACTTGAAATCTCTTCGATCAGGGATTCTGCCGAGTGGCAGCGACTTTACAAATTCAGGCGAAGGGGCTAGCATCAGGACATCGGAGAGCAGTCTGCCCTCTGCAATTCGCGACGGTCGGTTTTTGTCCAGCCAGCCAAGGGTTGCCCGGTCGTAAAAGTGGGGGTAGAGGCAGATGCCCTCTTCCCCCGCAAGAAAGTCAAATGCTGGATGATAATGGAAAAGCCCTCCGTCCCGATAAGCACCTTTTGGGGCTCCGCTCAATTCCTTAACACTCTCCATCACACAGGGGATTGATCCGCTAGCGAGGATAGCTTGCCTGAAATTTCGTGTATCAAGTGCAACCCTTCCCCCGTTAAATTCATCGCTCCCCAAGAAGGGCGGCGGGTCAGCAGCATGATAGAACAGCGTTGGCTTGCATATCTTCCTGAACAGATTCCGGGAGAACCAATTAATCACCCAGGCAGAAATGAGCCCCATCATCTCGATTTTTCCATTGTCTGAGGCGAGTGGACCGGAGCAGCGTACGGCTGACAGATGCAATCGGCAGTACGGGTGGGACAGCACCTCTTCAGGAGCCCCTGGTCCCAGGAATTCGTCCATGATTCGCCCGGTTTCCCGGGCCACCTGCCCACGGGTTATCCTGCCACTGTAATATTGATGTATGTAGGCCTGTGCGAGGCTGTCGAAGCCAGCCTGTGGATCGTGTCTGGCTGCAGCCGCAGACTTCCAGGCACCGATGGAGGTTCCGTAGAGATGCAGGGGTGCTGTGCGGCCCCTGAACCATTTGCCGAACAGGGCGGAATCGAGCCCATGGAGCACAAGCCATTTTGCCGCCCCGGAGGCCCCTGCCACCATCTTCACATCATCGGGTTCAAGACCGTCCGAACAAATGCGTTCATATGCCCTGTGCCCAGCCAGGAAGAGTAAGTTATCGGCCATTATTCCAACCCATCCTTTCCAAAACAATCCTTGATATGGTTTTCACTACGATGCTCTCAGGCAATCTATGAGATTGAAGCCAGCATGGTATCCATCTCTTCTTCGGACATGATGCCCATTCGCAAGAACTGTTCCTTGCTGAAAAGAGCAAATTCGCCTGACGAAGAGGCACAAATATCACCTTCGTCATTGGTTATTTCTGCCACAACCT
Organism: Desulfopila sp. IMCC35008; assembly: GCF_010646885.2. GTDB lineage: Bacteria > Desulfobacterota > Desulfobulbia > Desulfobulbales > Desulfocapsaceae > Desulfopila. The sequence goes on from NZ_CP050700.1 coordinate 1,489,659, forward strand.
CAATCTTTCTCTTACTTATCCGTTTCCTGATATAACCGGTTACCATGACAGTCATGCCAATCCGAACCGGTTTGATAAAGTTTACCTGCATCCCTTTGGTGAGCATGAACTTCTGCGTTAAGCAAATAACAGTCCAGCCCATCGTCTCATCGAGAATTGTGGATAGGATCCCACCGTGAATAAGATTACTCCAACCACTGAACCGTTTCTCAAGGGTGATTATCGATCGCAGGTGTTTGCCGTCACTTTCAAATTGCATCTGCAGACCGTGCTGATTGTCGGGGCCGCAGCCGAAACATTCCCTGTCCACATTGGCAAGGGGCCGCCACTTTGCTGTTTCGTCTATTGATACTGCTTTTCCTTCAAACATATTCGTCTCCCGCATTTTGACCGGTTTCTTCTTTCACCCCCAGGATCCTCTTGGCAGCCCAGATCATGTACTTGCAATGCTCGTCATGTGAGTCTTTCTCAATATGGTATCCATTGAAATAATGGGACCCTTCTGAAAGAGAGATAAGAGCTTGCACAGCTGCTTGCTGATTATCCACCTCTATGATCCTTGATTGAGAGAAAAAAGCGACCTGCTTTGTCAAATACTTGCGATAGGTGCGATAGAGATTCCGCATCCGCATCATTACATCGTCGTCCCTCCGACTCAACGCCAACAGGGAAAAAATAACTGAAAAGCTTACCGCCTGGTGCCACTCTCGGCTCCAAATCAGAGTCAACAGCCGGTCCAGTCTGACACTGGGGTCGTCATCCTCCGGTAATCTTTCGAGGATTCGGCCATACATTCTGAGGGTTTCATCGACAAGGGCCTTGACCATTTCCTCCTTGTTGCCGAAATAGTGTATGACTGTACTCGGATGTACTCCCGCCTTCTCGGCCACCCTGGCAATGGAGGCATTTTCCAATCCCAGCTCGTTAATCACCTCGTAGAACGACCTTAGAATTACAGGTTTACGTTCTTTGGCCGATTGCCTTTTTCTCTCCGTAGCTTTCATCCCTGCTCCTGTTTGAATATCTTCACCCAGATGTTGTTATTAACTAAACGTTTAGTTAATAACTGTAGAGAGAACTTGTCAAGCCCATTTTATTTGCAAGGGTGTTATTGCGCTTGCACCGTTAACGTTACTGTTGCCAAGTCACAGTGCAGGATTATTTTCAGTTTGAAATCCAGTGGGCCTACGATCCATCACCGATCTTGACGACCAGGGCCTGAAATATTTTCTCAGGTCTCAATCCACGACCACCGGTACGCGTCCAACACACTGGCAGGCGAATTGGCATCTTTAGCATGCGAGGGTTGTAATGAAGAAACCATGGAGTCCAGGAGCCGCCGCTTTTTGTAGTAAGACTCTGTGTATACCTTGCTATCGAAAAGTCGAACAGAAAATCTAGGTGGTTGTCCTCATTTAATCAGTGAATTATCCGATGACCAGCCCTCCTTTTCCATACCTGTCTGAAAGTTAGGATTTTGCTCCACTTGAAATCGAGACATTGCCAAATCGAAGGTGAACAATCCTGCGTTTCCCTTTGGCTTGAAGTGTTTCCTGTTTATCTTCGATTTGAGGGGCAGGACGCTCTGCTGGTGGTTTTTTGTAAATAAACAGGAATAGTCCTAAGTTGCAGGATTTCTGGGGTGGTTGACCTTGCCATTTCTAGCCTCTGCCAATGGGATAAGTGCATCTTCACTGGCCCATTGTCGGCTCATTAGCCTTACACGTAGCCTTACCGCATCGAGATGCTCATGGATAAGCTTATCTTCTCAATTTATGTATTCCTGTTAGGAACTTAGGACAGCATACTTTTCGATATGCATTAGCAAGGTAACAATTAAGGAAAACTGAAATCAGCTAGATTTGTCTTGGCAACCACAACGACCCCGTAGTTATAGACTCCGGTGGAGCGTGTTGGCTCAAACAACCCTCATTTTTTCTTCACCCTACTTAAAGACAGATTTCAAACAACAGCAAACAAAAGGGGGATATCTGACATTTTTATTATGCATGCTGCTCAAAAAAGTAGACGTTTTCTTGAGCAGTATACGTAATAAAAACGTTCGTTATTGTATTGAACAGTTGAATAAATAAAAAAACTCCTCCCACCACGAAGGTAGGAGGAGCAATTTCACATCTCAATCATCTCAGCAAAACCACCCATCTGGTTTTACCAAGAACTCATTTCACCATACCGCCCTGGATAAAATGTATTCATCGCTGAAACAAGTCCTCAGTTACTTCCGGACAGGCGATTTTCTCGCATCCGGCTGTCCTGCAGGTTCATGGTGGATTATAAAGCTCAGAAAATCCAAAACTGAGATCAAGATTGGAACCATGAAATTGAACCTGTCAGTGCTCACTTACTGAGCGCAGCCAACTCAAACAGACATCTTGCTCCCCATTGCAATTAACCCATAAGGGGTATCTGCTTAAGTCTTCCCTTGGTCTCTCACTCCAGCAATTTCGCTATAGTCACCGTTATTTAACGAAAAATGCAAATCTACAAACAGTTGTACCCATGATACTGTTTGAAAAAGTGTAGGATGCTACACATCGGATACGACAGGCCGTTCTGTATCTCCTGAGTCACATTTTTCTAAGACTAACCACTTTTCAATGGATACGGTTCCCTAGATCTCAGCCACTTTCACCAACAACCTTACGGTCTATTAATTAGGCACCTCTCAGGCAACAACAGTCGATGGGAACACTGCTGAGGTTATTTCCTGAGTAGATTTTGTATTTTTGATCTCATTTGCTTCTATGGGATGAAGCTAATGTCCGCACTAACAGCGGTACTGAGCTTGAGCAAGTTCAAGGCACCCACGGCATTTTTGACGAAATGTGAGTGAATGTTGCTTATTGGTAATATCTTTATGTGTGGTGTGAAAAGTAATTGATGATTTTGAGTTGTTGTTTCAATCCTGTTGAAGGAAATTCAACCTGGTCAATGTACTACTAATGTGACATATCTCGTTGGCAATCCTACAAGGTCGATATGACTATGGCGTTCACAATAGTTTGATGTGCTTTGTTTTCTCTCTCATTTGTACTTGCATTTATCTTTCTGATCATATTTTCTTAATATATGTATAAGCTAAATATGGTCGGCAGTTTGGTGTTTGCCGTGAGATGATTTACTATCGCGACAGAGGGGGACATATGAAAGTAACGTCAATCAGGTTCAAACTCACAGCTGGCGGCATTGTACTTGTTCTTCTGCCACTGATTATTGCTGGAATAATCTCTGTATCAAAATCTTCGGGAGCGCTGTTACAATTAGGAAAAGACGGGGCTCAAAATACAGCATCTGATTTAGCCAGATTAGCTGATAATATTCTTGAGGAAGAAAGGAAGTTAGCAGAAGTATTTACCGCTGACCAGAAAATCATAGATGTTGCAAATGATATAAAAAGTGGCGGAGATAGTTCGGGACCTAAGGTTGCTGAACTCTACCAGGTATTGACACAGCAATTCAAAAAAATGGGAAGCAATTATCAAGGTATATTTGTTGCTGATTCAAGTGGTGCTTTATATACAGGTGCACTTGAAGGAGGCAAGGAATACAAAGGTGTTAGTATCAGAGACAGAAGTTATTTTCAGCAAATGAGCAAATCGGGGCAAACGGCTATTAGTAATGTAACCCGATCGAAATCAACCGGAAAATTAATCATCGTTGTATGCTCACCTATAAAATCAAGCTCATCAGCTATTATTGGAGCTTTTGGGCTGGTTATCAAAGTCGATTATCTTGTAGAATTAATCTCCGGAAGGAAAATAGGAGAAACCGGATATGGTTTCATGACAGACAAAACGGGACTGCTTGTAGCACATCCGAATCCCGATAACATTTTGAAACTCAATCTAGCTGAGCTTGATGGCATGAAAGAGTTTATGAAACTCATGCTCGGTGGCCAGGATGGGGTTGCGGAGTATACCTTTAAGGGTGTCGATAAAGTCGCAGGCTACGCACCTTTATCCCAAACCGAATGGTATATCGGTGCCACCCAAAATTCAGATGAATTTCTTGCTTCTTCTAAAACTATCAGAAACCTTATTGGATTGATTACTATAGTCGCGGTTTTAGTAACTGCTGTCCTTGTATCCTTTGCTGCGATCGCAATTGTCAAGCCACTAAATAATGCGGTTGATGGGTTGAAAGATATTGCAGAAGGCGAAGGCGATTTAACCATGAGATTGCAGGTTACATCGAAAGATGAAATCGGTGAAATGGCGCATTGGTTCAATACCTTTATAGAAAAACTACAGAGAATCATAAAGCAAATTTCAGATAACTCAAAAAGTGTCGGGGATAGCTCAGAACAACTCTCAAGTATTTCAGAGGAGTTATTAACTGGGGCAGAAGATACTTCACAACGTTCTACTAATGTAGCAACTTCAGCTGAAGAAATGAGTGCCAATTTAAATAACGTTGCAGCAGCAATGGAAGAATCATCGACAAATGCTAATATGGTGGCGACAGCGGCTGAGGAGATGAGTTCTACCATTAATGAGATTGCGGAAAATGCAGAAAAGGCTCGAGGTGTTTCTTCTGACGCTGTATCACAGGCAAATAACGCCTCAGCTAGCATGCAAGAGCTTACCGAGGCAGCAGGTAAAATTGGTAAGGTTACCGAAGCTATCACGGAGATATCAGAGCAAACCAACCTGCTTGCCCTTAATGCTACGATTGAAGCGGCACGAGCAGGGGAAGCTGGGAAAGGATTCGCAGTTGTTGCTAATGAAATTAAGGAACTTGCAAAGCAAACAGCTGAAGCAACACTGGACATTAAGAATCTCATTGATGATGTCCAGAACACATCCAACACGACATCAGAAGGGATCGTGCAAATATCTGATGTGATAACTGGTGTAAACGATATTGTTTCAACTATTGCTTCGGCTGTCGAGGAGCAAACAGCAGCGACTCAAGAGATCGCCAACAATATTGCCCAGGCTAGTCAAGGAATTCAGGAAGTGAACGAAAATGTAAATCAAAGCTCTTCAGTTGCTACAGGTATTTCTCAAGACATAGCAGAAGTCTCGTCAGCTGCACAGGATATTTCAAAAAGTAGCAATGATGTCAAGCAAAGTGCCCAAGACCTCCTTGCTCGATCTCAGGAACTTAATGAAATTGTGGGTAGTTTCAAGGTTTAGGAATGAGCTGTTAGACTTCTATTATTATAAAATTTATGGATTGAGGAGTATTGGTCTTAGAGAGCTATGGTCAAAATAGTTTAACAAATAGCATGTATAGCTATAATTTTAAGGATGGTAACACTGAAGACACTTAACTCAAGAATTATCTTTACTGTAACAGCGATAGTGTGCCTCACTATCGCTTCTTCAATGCTAATTGTTAGATGGCAAACTGCGTCAACTATCCAAGATATCCAGAAAACCAATGCAAAAGATTTACTCAAAGCTATCACTAACACTGTAGAAAATGAATATCTCAGTATTGAATTTCACAGACAGGCCACTCTGGAGCGGAGAAAGGAAGAATTAAAAAACCTAGTCGATGTTGCATATACAGTACTAAATGACTCTTACAAGAACTATCAAGCAGGGCTAAGAACTGAGACGCAAGCCCAGCAATTGAGCAAACAAGCAATTAGAGACATGAGATGGGCTGGAGATGTCGGATATTTCTGGATAAATGACACCTCAGCTCCTTTCCCAAAAATGATAATGCACCCAACTCTTCCTGAGCTGGACGGTAAAGTGCTTGATGACCCTGCTTTTGATTGCGCTCTTGGAAGAAATGAAAATCTATTCCGGACTGCTAGTGTCATCTCCCAGCGGGAAGGTAGTGGGTACGTTGACTATTTCTGGCCAAAGCCAACTCCAGACGGTAGCCTGACGAATAAACAACCCAAGTTATCGTTTGTTCGCCTTTTTAAACCATGGAATTGGGTTATTGGCTCTGGTGTTTATATCGATGATATTGAAACTGAGACCCAGTTGAGACTTAATGCTGTCATTGAGGAACTTCGCCAGTCATTCCTGAAATTGCATATTGGTGAAAACAGTTACATTTTCTTATTTACCAAAGACAAACAGATGTTAATACATCGTGAACTGCATGGTCAGAATGTCTCTGAGCTGCTTAATCCTGACACTGGAGGGTTTCTTTTTGATGAAATCATGCTTACAGAACAGTCACTTGATCAAACATTGTACTATAGATGGAAAAAACCTTCCGAGGATGCACAAAAACTATTTCAGAAAACACTTCATGTCAGCTACTTCGAGCCTCTGCAATGGTACATTTGTGTCTCCTATTATCAGGATGAAATCAATGAGCCTGTAAAAGACTTAAGTTTAATGATTTTAGGCCTATCCATATTAGTTCTGTTTGTTGCTGTCGTTTTATCCTTCCTACTCGGGAAGAATTTAACCGGTCCATTAAAGAAATTGTCAGATGCGGCAGAAACTATTAACAACGAAGGTCTCGGTGCGGCAGAAATACCTATAAGTGGCTCAAAAGAGACCTGTGATTTAGGGAATATACTTTCAAAAACTTTGAAAACTATAGGTGACAATGAGCAATACTTGAGAGCAAGTGAACTGAAATATCGTCAACTAGTTGAAAATGCCAACGATGCGATTTTTATTGCTCAAGATGAAAAAATTACATTCGCAAATAGCAAAACATTAGAACTAACTGGTTATACTTTTAAGGAGTTGGAAGAGATTCCTTTTGTCCGGTTAATTCATCAAGATGATCAAGCTATGGTAGTTGAAAGATATATCCAAAGATTGAAAGGAGACACGGATATACCTGCAACTTACTCATTCAGGATACTCGACCGCAATAATATGGAATATACTGTGTTGCTAAATTCTGTATTGATCGAATGGAGAGGTCAACCGGCGGTTCTTTGTTTTGCCCTTGATATTACAGAACAAAAAGAACTTGAGGCCGCCTATTTACAAGCACAAAAGATGGAAGCAATCGGAACTCTCGCGAGTGGCATAGCACATGACTTCAATAACCTACTCATGGCCATTTGGGGGCGTATTTCATTGATGTCTACTGATATGGAAAATTCTCACCCTCATTATAGGCACTTTCAAGTTATAGAAGAGAGCATTAAGAGTGCAACAAACCTTACTTCACAATTACTTGGAATTGCCCGTGGTGGTAAATATGAAGCTCAGCCGATTGACATAAACGAATTGGTCATCAGTAGTTCATCGTTGTTTGGGCGTACAAACAAAGCAATAAAAATAAAGACTGTAATTCATCCATCTCCGATAGTTGTTAGGGCTGAGAAACGGCAAATTGAGCAAGTCCTTCTCAACCTATACGTTAATGCTTTCCATGCGATGCCAGATGGAGGGGAAATACTTATAAAAACTACAACTGCATATTTGGACGAAAAAGTATCTGAAAGTAATCAGATAGCACCAGGTGACTATGCACATCTCTCGATTACTGATACGGGAATTGGCATGGACAACGAAACCAAAATTAAAATTTTTGACCCATTTTTCACCACAAAGGAAAGGGGGCGAGGAACAGGGCTAGGACTCTCATCAGCTTTTGGTATTATAAGAAATCATAATGGGATGATTTCTGTAATGAGCGAAATTAACCAAGGAAGTACATTCAGTTTATATTTACCGTTATCAGGGGAAGAAGCTGTTCCAGAGGAAATTATTGATGAAAAATTGCTTACTGGAATTGAAATGGTTTTGCTTGTTGATGATGAAGAGGTAGTTCTAGAAGTAGGCTCTGAAATGCTTAAAAGTCTCGGTTATCGTGTCAAGCTAGCAACCGGAGGAGAATCGGCTTTAAAAACTATATCAGAAGAAGGCGAAAGTATTGATTTGGTAATCATGGATATGATTATGCCTGGCATGGATGGTGAAACCCTCTTTTTCAAGATCAGAGAAAAGCTACCTCTAATTCCCATTCTTCTCTCAAGTGGATATTCCTATAATGAGCAAGCGGATGCTATTATGAAGGGCGGCTGTAATGGATTCATACAAAAACCATTTAGTTTATCAGACTTTTCTCAAAAAATTCGAACTGTACTCGATGAAATAGCAACAATTTCGTAAATGTGGTTCCTTTAATACCCCTGATAGGTATCAATATGTCTTCTGGCACTTTTAGCGATTAAAATAAGTAGCAAGTTAATAGTCCTGAACATCAACAGAAATGTCTAAACAGACTTTTATAATTGACTTTTATCTGAGGTGCAGATACCAAATTCCGTCGCAAAATCATTAGACGATTATTAGACGTTTTAATCAAATTAGATCCATATAAAACGAAACAGGTATGGTTAAACGAAATCGCTGTTTTGTTAACTCGTTAATATTCATTAATAACGGGATATTGGAGATACCCCTGTTTTTAGGGTCGCACGCCTTGGGAGCAGACTCATCTAAATCAACTACCTCTCCCCTAAAATTCTTTCTGCTGCAGTCTTTAACATTTAGTATTTGAATTGGCAGTATCACATTTCTTCCAACTTACCTTGCAATATAAATAATGTAAGGGTGGGATTGTCTGCTTCCATAAAATCGCTCAGAAATCGAGCAACTGCCAACTGAAGCTTACCAAAGACAAGGTAATTTGAGCAACAGAGACTTGAACCTAACATTGCCAAAGCGAAGGTGAGCAGTTCAGCCTTTCCTAGCTTTAGGTGTTTCCTGTCTCCATAACGAGAATGGGCAGAGCTTTCATAAAGCAGCTTTGTGTGCCAGTCCACCGCTCTGAAAATATACAGAATATTATATACGGTTAACCTTGCCCGTAATATCTAGAGGAACATTAACTGGTCAACGATTATGCCTTTAACTGTAATTCCTGGGGATTATGCAAGTAGTCCTATAATGAGGCGGGTACAGAAGAACGGAGTACCTGATCTGCACAGGAAACACCTACTATTGGAGCAAGAATGTAGACTAATCACCTTTGTAATTGCAATGTTAAAGGTGGTGATCAATCACTGAGGTTAGCTACTCTTTGGATATCTCTTCTTTGCAGTTGCTCCATTTCCAATCAATTTTGAGTGTGTTTAGCTGATTTTACCCTCACAAGAACAATGTAAATTTTTAAATATTCTTAAATGGTTAACATTGCCATTCCTAGCCTCTTCAATTGCACTGGAAGAACTCTGTCCAAACAGCCACCTCCTCGAATTGTCGCTGGAGCCGCTCAGTTGGAGATGACTCTGTAGTGCCGACCTTTTATGGTCGATAACGGAAAATCAGGCGCTTACGACCAGTATGTGGTTCGAATAGCGAAAGACGGGTTAATGGCCTTTTTCTTTTAACATTGATAAACTGAACGAGGAGCAAAGTAAAAATTCGGTTACAATTTTTTTGAGAGCAAAATCTGATGGCGAAACAAATTTTAGTGGTGGATGACAATCCAGTTGTCCTAAAACTCGTATCTGAAGTATTGAAAAAAAAAGGTCATTCAGTCAGGACTGCCGAAGATGGGCTCATTGCCATTAACATCCTTGATGGATACCTGCCTGATATCATTTTTGTAGATCTTCTCATTCCCAAGATAAATGGTGAGATGCTTTGCAAATTTATTCGCAGCAAACCTTATTTGGACAACACCTATGTTATAATTTTCTCAGGCATAGTAACTGAAGTAGGCGTTGATCTGCATAGCTTGGGAGCGGATGCCTTTATTGCCAAAGGAAAGAATTCTACCGATCATATTCAGACAGTACTCGAGAAGATTGAAAATAAAACTCTTCGACAATTCGAAACCATGAATTATGGATTTGAAGATGTTTTTCCTCGAGATGCTACGGTTGGTTTACTTAACTATAAAAAACATCTTGAGGTAATCATTGATAACTTATCCGATGGTTTGATTGAGCTCACTCCCGAAGGAATAATTCTTTTTACCAACCCAGCAGCAGAGGCACTACTCTCAATCTCCCAAAAACAACTCCTCGGCAGAAACTTCTGCACCTTTTTTCAAAAAGAATACCACAAATACTCTCTGGAATTGTTAAAGAATGCTCCTCAAGGACACAGACAAATGAACGAATCAAAGCCAATGCCGCTCAAAGAGCGTTTTGTTACTTTAAAGGTGTTCTCAATCAAAGATGGCCCACACACTATCTGCATCGCCCTCATTCATGATGTCACTGAACATAAGCAACTCCATGAGAAACTGAAACTGCTTTCAAAAACGGATCTATTAACTGGCGTGTATAACAGAAGGGCTTTTGACGAGTTTTTCGTAAAAGAGACAAACATTGTTAGACGATACAAAGAGCCATTTTCAATAATTTTGATTGACATCGATAAATTTAAAGACATCAATGACTCGTTAGGTCATAATATCGGTGATGACGTCTTGAGAGAAGCAGTAAAAGTCTTCAATCTGCAAATTCGTCAAGTAGATTTCTTGTTCCGCTGGGGAGGCGATGAGTTTGTCATTTTACTGCCTAAAACAGACATTGAAGGTGCTCAGATTATAGCAGAACGAATCCGATCGGCAATCGAGACTTATAAATTTCCTGTTCCCACAAGCGTTACTGTCAGTCTCGGGGTAAGTTTGTTTCAATTGAACGACGATATACATACTTTGGTCAAACGAGCCGATGACGCAGTATATCAGTCTAAAACCGACGGTCGAAATCGCGTTTCCGTTCTTCTTCCTTAGGCATCCTTCCTTAACCCATGTTTAACAAAAGCTCAATGTTCCCTATCTTTTTTTGCTTAATTTGGTGGATCAAGTCCTCTTATGTCATGTAGATAAATGTTATTCGTGAACATTACACCGTAAGATTCTCTATTTGGTTGGCAGTTCAAAAGTAGAGAAATTCTCTGGCAACCTCCCGCCTAAAGTGAAGACCACGACAGTATCGAGCAATCTCAAATCTTAGATTAGCAAAATGGCAATGTTTAGTTCAAGGCACTGTTGCTCCAATTACCTTCTTTGGTAAGCTATATTTTGCAGTTGCTCCATTTCTTAAAAAATTCCCTTGAAATAGGTCGACTCGCAACATAACAGGAACAGTGTGAATTTCCAGGTTATCTTAAGTGGTTAATATTGCAAATATAAACATCAATTCTAGTGGTCACATGTGTCCCTGTAACTCCACATTAGAATGGAAAAGCTAATGTGAAATGAAATCGTTAAGAGGTCAGAGCTTGCAACCACAAATCTTTTCCCAACTTTTTTTAGTCGGTTGGAATTTGCTATCTATTGGACAAACATGCTAATATTTTCTGATGACCAATTTCAATTTATTAGTATGCCGCCTAGGATCTAAGTGATTTATCAACAACCTTTATCTCGTCGCAGATAGACCTAATCTTATTAATCATTACTGGGGGATGGATTATGGCCATGTTTTGTCACCAATGCCAAGAGACAATGAAGAATGTCGGCTGCTCGATGAAGCAGGGGATGTGCGGAAAAACAGCAGAAGTTGCCAACCTGCAGGATCTATTCATCTGGTGTTTGAAAGGAATTTCGTTCTGGGGACACAAGGCAAAAGAGTTTGATATTTACAACGATAAAGCAGGTTTTTTTATCGATAAGGGACTATTTGCAACAATTACCAACGCCAATTTCGACTCAAGCTTTTTCATAAATTCCATAAAAGAAAGCCTCAAAATTAGAGAGGAGCTGAAAGCTTCGTACATCCAGGCGTTCAAGCAAAAAAATGGTAATGACTTTGCAGAGTCAATACCAGAATGTGCTACGTGGGCTTCCGACAATGAGGACGAAATTATCTCCAAAGCTGAAAGTGGTACTGGTGGTTGGTTGGAGATTGAAAATGAAGATGAGCGTTCTCTGAAGGCAACAATCTTATATGGATTGAAGGGAATGTCTGCCTATGCTGAGCATGCCTATCAAATCAATAAATCATGTAAAGAAATCTTTGAATTCCTCATGGAGGCTCTGGCCGCATTAGTGGATGAAAATAAGTCACAGGATGATCTGTTTGACCTTGTTATAAAAACTGGCCAGTTCGGTGTGAAAACAATGGCACTGCTCGATGAGGCTAATACGAAAGCTTACGGAAATCCTGAAATCACCCAGGTTGATATAGGGGTTGGAAGTAACCCAGGAATTCTGATCACCGGACACGATCTGGTGGATTTAGAAGAATTACTTGAGCAGACAAAAGACCAAGGACTCGATATCTATACCCACAGTGAGATGCTGCCTGCCAATTATTATCCTAAGTTAAAAGAATACCCTCAGCTGCATGGTAACTATGGCAATGCCTGGTGGTTGCAAAAAGAAGATATCGCCAACTTTAATGGTCCCATTTTGTTCACCTCCAACTGCCTGGTTCCGCCGAAAGGAGTAGACTACAAAGATAAAATGTTTACCACCGGAGCTGTCGGTTATGAGGGAGTTACCCATATTACGGATCGGCCTGAAGGGGGACAGAAAGATTTCTCTGCCATTATTGAGATGGCCAAAACATGCCCTCCGCCAAAAGAAATTGAAACAGGGCAGATAATCGGAGGATTTGCTCACAATCAAGTACTTGCTTTGGCAGATAAGGTGATTGAGGCAGTAAAGTCAGGTGCAATAAAACGCTTTGTCGTCATGGGGGGGTGTGATGGTCGTCATAAAACTCGCAGCTATTATACTGATGTGGCCGAGGCGTTACCTGAAGATACAATCATACTGACCGCAGGTTGTGCAAAATTCAAATATAACAAATTGGAGTTTGGTGAGATAGGGGGTATCCCAAGGGTTCTAGATGCTGGTCAATGCAATGACAGCTACTCTCTTGCTGTTATTGCCATGGAACTGCAAAAAGCATTTGAACTCGATGATATTAATGATTTACCACTATCCTTTGATATCGCCTGGTATGAGCAAAAAGCGGTTCTCGTGCTGCTGGCATTGCTATCACTAGGCGTAAAAGGGATACGAGTTGGACCAACACTACCTGGTTTCTTGTCTCCGGGTGTTGCCAATGTACTGATTGAGAAATTTGACCTTAAAGGTATAACAACCCCTGATGAAGATGTTGCGGCTATGATGGCAGGCAATTAATCCGAGTTCACTTCAGTTATATTGGTTTGTAGTAAATTCATTTAACCGAAGGCCTGTTTCTGAGAGGGCCTTCGGTTTATTCTTTTATAGGCAATACTTATGGTTCTCATGATTAGAACGGGTATTATGCCAGCTCCAATAAATGTATGATTAGGAATAATATAATTTACGGGTTTTCTCATGCATTTTCGATTGGGACTCATCCTCCAGATCCGTCCCTCTTGGTGTGCTCCAAGGCTTCGTTTTCGAATCAGAAGGTCCAGATATTTTGCCGAGCAGGGGGGCGATAATGCCAGATATTCTTCTCTTGACTCAGTGCCTGGAGTACGTGTTTTAAATTACATTACGAGTCAATTTCTATCTGGAATCTGATACCACCATTGATGACTTACTGGTAAAAATAGATTGTACTGCATTTCTAATTGTAATACTGTTCAGACCTTAGTATTTTTAAAAGCATCATTCCGAATTGCCGCAATTTTAAGCTAACGAAGCATTGAACATCATACCTTCATGTTGTGCGGAGCCCGAGAATGTATCGTTTGCTGGATTTACACAATTGCAAAAGCGACATAAAAATATCTCCCAAACAACCTTCTGCTGTTTTGGATACGGCCAGTTTTGCTATTTCTGCAATCACCCGTGACGGCAACCTGATTTATTGTAATCGTGCATTTTTGCACGATAATGAATTCGATCCAAGGTGCGCCTTCAACACCTCCATTCAGGAGTCAATGCCAGAATTGTGGCAAAAATTCCAACAGCCCGGATCGTTACATGAAAGTTCTTTTAAGGTAATAAACTTAAGGTCAAGCAATTATGCCAGCCCCTTAGGGCATTTACTTGTTTCCATACGGGATGAATCTTTCGATGAAGATGAGAGGAACATTCATTCGCTTGTTTCAATTGAAAACCACCCTGCTTTTATCGAATCATATGTTGGTTTGTATTTAGCTAGCCCTCAGGCAGATACCATAAAAGTTAATCCGTCTTATGAAAAAATTGCTTTTTTGCCTGAAAGCGATCTGGTCGGTAGAAATCTTGCGGAATTAGTCGATAAAGGCTTTTTCTCAAAAAGCGTTACACTGTCAATTCTCGACGCCCTGAAATGCCAGGGAACCAGCCAACAAACACTCTTTCAAACACTTCTTTGTGGCAAAGATGTCCTGGTTACCGGTAAGCCAATATTTACCGACCAGAATGAACTGGCTTATATTTTAACGTATGTTCAAGATCTTGTCGTGCTGGATACAATAGCGCAGAAATGTCTTGAGCATGAGAAACGTCTCAGTGGCTCTGTTACCAATATCCGGGCATCCCAAAAAGTCGGAAACAAGTCTAAACACACTATAGTGCAAGAAGCATTACCAATATTTCCTGAACTTCAAGTAGTTGCTAAAGACCCTCAAACAATATCTACCCTCCGAAAGGTTATCAAGGCTTCCAAATATGAAGCACCTGTCTTACTCACAGGAGAAACAGGAGTTGGCAAGGACCTGTTGGCAAAATATATCCACTTACTACAGGAGAGGAATAAACCGATGCCTTTTGTTTCGGTCAACTGTTCTGCAATTCCTGGAGACTTATTAGAATCTGAATTATTCGGATATGAAGAAGGTGCGTTCTCAGGAGCTAGAAAAAAAGGACGTGCCGGTCTTTTCCCCTCAGCAGACGGTGGCATTCTTTTTCTCAATGAGATTAGCGAAATTCCCCTGGATTTACAGGCAAAGTTACTGACCGCCCTTGATGAAGGCGTGATACGCCCCTTAGGTAGCAGTAAAACTAAGAAGGTTAAAACAAGAATACTTTGTGCGACTAACAGAAACCTTAGGGAATGTGTTCATGACGGGACGTTTCGCAGTGACCTATACTACCGGATCAAGGTCCTAACTATTAAAATGAGCCCTGTTAGAGAACGACCCGGAGACATCCTGCCGCTTGTCCACCACTTCATGTCTCGTTTGGCTAGCGAACATGGCTTGATCCGATTCCTCTCCCCAGAAGTACAGGAAATACTACTAAAGTATACTTGGCCCGGGAATGTCCGTGAAATACGTAATGTTGTCGAGCAACTCGTGATCTACTCGTCAACCAGCCAGGTCTCTCTAGGTGATCTACCGGAGGACCTGCTTGATAGCTCAGCAGGAAAATTTCAACCACCGTTGCCTGAATTGGAAGATGGAGTATCGCTGAGAGCAGCAGTACAAAAGTATGAAAAGGGTCTTATAACAAAAGCGTTAACCAAATATGGCAGCTCTGGTGCTGCTGCAAAGGTACTTGGGATTGACCCGACTACCCTTGCTCGGAAACTGAAAAAAACAAGCTGATCCTGCAATAATGCAATCTGTTCTGCAAAACTGCAGTGTAGATTATTCGATTCCATCCTCAACACCTTTTAAATCGATACCGTCCAAAACAAACATCACGTTTTTTTTAAGGTAATTAGGTGACACTTGCTCAACATGTTTTTTTAGTTCAATAACTGGCAGGGAACTTGCGTAAGAGAATCTGGAACCGGTTCTCACTGAAATTGTAGTTGCTATCCGAGCTTCGTCGAAAGTGTTGCTGAAGGCGAAGGCTGACGAAAACTTTACAGGGAGGTGATATTTTGGAAGCGCAAGAAGGCTTTGCCCTACCTACAGAAACAATCATTCCAATGTCCACGACACCGACGAAATTCGGTTATGGAGCCACGCAGGAGTTAGGATATGAACTCAATCGATTAGGAATCAGGCAGGTTATACTGGTAAGCGATAAGCAACTCGTTGCGACAGGTTTACTGGTAAAAATCGAAAAGATTCTTGCCGATGCAGGAGTCGATTTCGAGCCATATTATGATGTTGGTGTTGAACCAACCGATCTCAGTTTCCGTGAGGCTATTTCCTTTTTGAGCGGAAAGCGTGTTGACGGGTTCATTGCAGTTGGCGGAGGGTCCGTCATCGACACGGCCAAGGCAATGAATTTATATAGTACCTACCCAGCAGATCTCCTTGAGTATATTAATCCGCCTATCGGTAAGGGAACTCCAGTGCCGGGCCCGTTAAAACCACTTATTGCAGTACCGACAACAGCGGGTACAGGAAGCGAGGCAACCACGGTCATTGTCCTTGATCTCCTGGATATGCACGTGAAAACAGGAATATCACATTTTCACATAAGGCCGACGATGGCCATTATTGATCCCCTTAACACCTTGACTATGCCGCCAATGGTAACAGCCTCTTCAGGCATGGATGTGTTGACCCATGCTATAGAGTCATTTACTGCCGTTCCTTACAATAGCAGGTTCAAACCTGAATCACCTGACAAGAGACCTCCATATATAGGCTCTAACCCCATAGCAGATCTGTGGAGCCGAAAGGCTATTGAACTTGGAGGGAAATATCTGAGAAGGGCGATGATATCTCCTTGTGATCTCGACGCCAGATATCACATGATGGCCGCCTCAACCTTTGCCGGTATTGGTTTCGGGAATGCAGGGGTGCACCTGCCGCATGCACTTGGTTATCCTATAGCCGGAATGGTAAAAGATTACTATCCGCCGGACTATAATGCCTCTGAACCCATGGTACCACATGGTGTCTCTGTTACCATCACAGCACCAGCCTGTTTCAGATTTACCGCACCGGCCCAGCGGGAACGACATATCGAAGCGGCTGCAGCGCTCGGTTACAACATAAATGGAATTCCCTTGAAAGAAGCCGGAGACTGTCTCGCCCAGGCTTTAATAGACATGATGAAAGACATCGGCTTTCCGAACGGACTGAGTGCACTCGGCTATGAGGAAAAAGACATTCCCGGGCTGGTAGAAGGTGGATGGAAGCAACAAAGATTGCTTACTATCTCCCCCCGCAGCTCAAAGCCGGAAGACTTAATGGAAATATTCAGGCAATCACTCAAAAACTGGTAATTAACTACAAGAGGAGGGGTATAATGAAATTGTATCTGTTTGAAGCAGGGATCTTAAAAAGTCAGCGACATTTCTTTACCTTGAACCAGGGAGTTGGAGAAAGCTTTGATGTACCGGTCCCCTTTGTGTTGATCGATCATCCTAAAGGCAAAGTCCTGTTTGATACCGGTAACGCCTTTGAGGTTATTCATGAGAAAGACAACCATTGGGGCGACATAGTCGGAGCCTACGATCCAGTAATGACCGAAGACCAATGGTGTGTCAACGCGATCAAGAAGATAGGGGTTGCTCCGGAGGATATTCGTTATGTGATTTTGTCACATCTCCATCTTGATCATGCCGGAGGCGTAGGTCATTTTCCCAACGCACAGTATATTGTTCAGCGGGATGAATTGCATTTTGCCTATGTCCCTGACCCATACATGAAATTAGCCTATATCCGAAAAGATTTCGATAAAGACGTCGACTGGTATATTTTGGAAGGCTGGGAAACCGATGGTTTTGATCTTTTCGGCGATGGTGCAATCAAGATCTACTTTACACCGGGGCATACACCAGGACATCAATCCCTACTCGTGGATCTTCCTAATAACGGGCCGATGTTTTTTGCTGCCGACTCATGTTATACAGCTGAAAACCTTCAGAATGGTACACTCCCTGGCTTGATGTGGAATGCTGGAGAAACAGTTCGTTCCGTAAACCGCATGCGTCTACTACAGGAGACCAGGGGCGTAAAAGTAGTCACAGGTCATGACCCTGAAGCTTGGAAGGAATTCAAGCAGGCGCCTGCGTTTTATGATTGATCTTAGAGGAGTGTTTTAGGCAATCGTCCCCCGTCATTCCAAAATATCTGGGAATGACGGGAGTACTCGGGTCAAAGAACCAGGAAGATAATGCCATAGAACTGGTGGAGTATAGCAAAGCCAGCAATGAGGAAGCCTACAGATCACAAACCCATACGGAGTTTTGAGTCCAGTGTATTCTTTTCATATTCTTGTGATTATTAATTTGTCATGGCATATAGTCCATATTTAGTCAACTTATACTCAATCTTTCAGGGGGGTATATTAAAGTAGTTTCAAGTGTATTGAGGTCAACTGTCTTTCTCCCCAAATTCATACGTAGTCAAGCGGAACACCATTCAATCCCCATAGTTCAACCCTTCCAGTTGTAATCAGTTCTGCACTTCAGTTCTTCAGGATTATCAATAATTGAAAGATACTCCGATGTCGGTTGGAGTGTCACTGGAATGCAACTATTGATAACCCTATTCTATTAATCGTCCCCGGGTTTGTACCATAACCCGGGATACTTCACTCATATACGCAAAACATCAGCAATCAGTTTACTGAGTTCGAGTTGGTTAAATGGCTTGGCGATATAACCGGCCAAACCCTTGTCAACCATTCTCGCCATGTTAATGTTTCTTGCGTACCCTGATGACATAATCACCTTTGCCTGCGGGTTGATGGTAATGATCCTCTCAAACGCTTCTCGACCATCCATTACCGGCATAACCATGTCTATAATGACAAGGTCAATTTCATCAGCAACGCGACTGTAAATTTCTACGGCTTCTTCTCCGTTTTGTGCAAGGAGTACTTTATATCCAAGGTTCTCCAGCAAGAGTGAAGCTGTAGCCCTGATAATATCTTCATCGTCAACGACCAAGATTGTGCCGGTGCCTTGTACAATGCTTTCATCCTGCCGGGCAACTACAGGAACAGTCTCTTCTGACACTGGGAGAAAAACGTGAAACACCGTTCCTTTGCCAGGCTCGCTGTAAAGGAGAATATTCCCATGATGTTCTTTTACCATACCGTAGACTGCAGCCAGACCCAGGCCAGTTCCTTTCCCTGTTTCCTTAGTGGTAAAAAAAGGTTCAAAAATCCGGGAATGGAGTTCGTGGGGGATCCCTGTGCCGGTATCTTCAATGGAAAGTTTAATATACTTTCCAGGTGTGAAATTGGCGTCGATTTCGCAGTCGTGCTCGTTAAATGTCACATTGACTGTGGAAATATGTAAATCACCTCCTTCTGGCATTGCATCACGTGCATTGACGCAGATATTCAAGATACCGCTCTGAAGTTGTGATGGATCACCAACTACCATGTATTGTTCTGCCTTCAATTTGGTTTGAAGGACTATCCGCTTATCTACACTTCGCTCGAGGATGGCCATTGTATCTCGTACAATAGCATGCAGATCTAACGGGGTGGAAAGCTGTTTTCCCTTCCTGCTGAATGCAAGTAATTTCCCAGTAAGTCCGGAAGCCCGTTCTGTTGCGTTTTTAATTATACCAATATACTTCAGTTCTTTTTCTTTTCCGGCAAGAGCCATCTCCAGCAACTCTGAGGCGCCGAAAATGCCACTCAACAGATTGTTAAAGTCGTGGGCCACTCCACCGGCGAGTTGGCCAATCGATTCCATTTTCTGCGCCTGTTGGAGTTGAGATTCGAGCCTGATCTTCTCCTCTTCTGCAAGTTTTCTCTCTGTTATGTCCCTGAATTCGACGACTCGCACATTACGTCCCTTGTAAGGGATATTCTTTCCCTGAAGGTTGAGAGGATATATGGTGCCATCTTTTCTAACCCCTTCAACCTCATAAGGGTATTCAACAGCCAACTGAATATGTTGCATAACTGTTTCGCGCCAATCAGGAGCTATAAGCCTAAGCCCATCCATACCTATCAGATCCTCAAACGGATATCCGGTTATTTCAGAAAGCCCCTGATTACAATCTAGAATTTCACCTTTATCGTGAATTACAATGCCCCCAAAAGAAGCATTATGGAGTGCTCGGAACCGTTCCTCACTTTCTCGCAGACTCTGTTCAATTTTCCTTCTCTCCGTCACTTCAGAGCTCAACTGAGAGATTTGACTTTGCACAGCTCTTCTCATTTTGTCGAAACTCTCAGCTAGGAGGCCAATTTCGTCAGAACTTTGTATATCGATTGGATTGTCGAGATTACCTCTGGAAATTTCCAAAGCCTTGTCTGTAAGGTCCCCAATCGGACGCATAAGTCTTGCTATAGCCAAAGATAACAAAATGGCTACCAACAGAGTGATGCTGAACATTGTGATAAGAAGAAGCGAACTGAATTTATGGACGTCTTCATACTTTTCATCCAACGGGACCGCATATATAATTATCCAGTTCCATGGCTCGAATACCCTGTAAACATACCACATATTACTGTCACCAGTCTTCACATAGAACTGTCCATCCAGGGCTACCAGGCGAGAGGAGATCTCCTCGTTTCCAGCCATTAAGACATGCCCCGCATGATACGTCGGATGCAGGATAACTGTTGAATTTTCGGCGAGGATAATTGGTTTAAGAGTGAGCTTTGATTGTCGGTAGTAAGCATTCTTCAACTTATCAATTGTTGAGTTCTTAATGTCGTCTTCATAAGCCTCGACCAAACCGGTTTTTTGTAAACGGACATCATTTCTTTTTAAAGTCTCCCAGACCACGTCCACTTTCTCTGCAAAAATTTCATACTGACTCCTGTCTATGATTTTTGTGAGTTGCATTTTGGAGATGAACAGCACACCAACAATAATCAATACAAATGAAATAAGAATAAGCGGGAGAATTTTTAACGTAATGGAGCGTAATTTCATTTCACCCAATGACCTCATCGATTCGGTTCAATGATTGTTGCTCGCTCAAAAAGACTTAAGGGAAATTTGATACCAAGCCTGTTAGCAATGGCCATATTAATATACAATTTACTCTCCTTGTTTCGAGCCACAGGTATACTCGAAGGTACGGCCCCATGAAGTATTTTCAGAGCTGTTTTGCCGGCCCACCACCCTTGTTCTTCAGCTATTTTGACATTGCCAAGTAATGAGTATCGTACCTCACTGTCACCAACTGCACCTGACGGAATTGTGGTTCTCTCAAGTAAAAACTCATCAACCTGATCAGGCTGCCAACCTTGAATGCCAATTGGATTTAGGATGATGAGCATATCAACGGTTTTCTGCAATCGGATGTACTCTTTCTTCCACTCCTCCAGAGTCGATACCAGGCTCCCTTCAACATAATCAATTCCCAACATTTTATTCTGAAATGTCAATGATTTACTGTTTGACATGTCGTCTGCTCCGAGATAGCCGATTCGCTCCCCACCGGCGAAATCTCTCAGAAGGGTTATGGTGTCTCGAAGATGTTCGATCTCAACCATCCCTGTTGAATTTTCCGAGGGTAGATCGTAGACGCTGGCATCATAATTAATGCCGCAGAAGACAATCGGCATGGAAGAACCGAGATAATATGGCTGAATAAGAAACCTAACTGCGTTATCGTCACAGGCGACTAGAACATCCGGCTGCCAGGAGTCGATCAACTGTTTTGCTTCGAGAGCTGCCTGCTTTATCTGCTCGTCTTGATTTTGCAGCTTGGTATTCATTCTGAAGACTTTGAAATCGATATTGCTTCCACTGTCTTCAACCCCGGAATTCCACTGGGTTTTAAGATTTAGTGCCTTCATTAGGCCTTTTTCGATATCATCACTCCACCTGTAACCCTTGTGATAAGAGTTGACGAATAAAACCTTCTGTTTTGCTCCGCTCACCAGATGAGAGCTTTCCAGGATATCCAGTGGAAAGGTGATATCAAGCAATTTGGCAATCCTCATGTTGAGAATACGCTTTGCTTTCCTGTTTTGAACTATCGGTATATCAATGGGAGCAACTCCACCCAGGATATTGAGGGCCTGTTCTGCGGCCCATTGCCCCTGTTCTTCGGGTATAGTGGAGAGCGTAACCATGGCTACAGATTGCATAAATTCATCGTAAGCACCAGTTGGCACTTTGGTCGTGTCCAGTATGAACTGTGCGATAGTATCCATCGGTACATTTTTGGTGTCAAGAGCCCTCAGGGAACCAAGCACAAGCATGTCCACTTCGTGCTGGAGTTCCTGATAATTAACTTTCCACTCAGATAAGTTCTGAACATATCGCACCTGCATTGAAACACCAAGTTGATCCTCGAAATGTTTCTGCTCTTTTCTGTTTGTCAGCGTGTCTCCACGTAACGCCCCTATTCTTTTGCCACGGGCATAGGGAGAGAGGTGATCAATAATTTCCTTGATCAGCTGAACCTCCACCATCCCTGCAGTGTTTTTGTATGGAAGCCCGTATACTGTGGCGTCCCAATTAAGGCCGCAGAAGACAAAGGGTATTTTTGAATTTTGAAAATGCGGCATGAGCAGGTATTTGGCAGCGTTGTCATCAGAGGTTATGACAACGTCGGGATGCCATGTATCAATTATTTCTTTGGCTTTAAGAGCGGCATCTTTTTTCTTTTCTTCAGACTTTGTCAGCCTCGTGTCCATGCTATGTGTCTTCAGAACAATATCACTTCTACCATTCAGTACCGAATCAATACCGGATTTTATACCTGCGGACCACTCTCCCTTGTCAACATGATATGAAGCGATATAGAGAATCTTTTTAGGCTTGGCCGAGGAGGTTGTTTGAAGTGCCAGTAACGAAAAAATGATAGCCATCAAAACTGTTGTCATCCATTTCATATCAGGCCTCCGGCAACTATGTTTCTAATTCTGTTAGTATATGACGTAGATAGGAGGAAATCTAGAAAACTCTCGATATTGGGAAGATTCTCTTTCCGATAGGGCACCCGGTATATCAATGATTGTGGAACAGTTAAGAGGAGTTGAAGTGAATGGCAGGCATCATTAAATCGACTGTTAGGTAACTCTTAGAAGTGGCGACATTTATCATATGTGAATTTCTTGAGTTCAGTAGAATGCAGAAACCCTTTTTTCTTCGGTCAATATCAGAGTTCCTGGGCTTTGCCTTGTATACGATCCATTGCTACAACTTCAACGTTGTTGTCCCAACAACAGTAAAGAAGGAGGAGGCAATGAATCGCTTTAAGACGCTATCACGAACAATTTGCTACTGCCAGTATCAGGTGGTTATAGTGCTAAATACAGGTTCAAGATACTGATTGGTGAAGTGGCAATAGAAACTGAAGGTCAAAGATGGGCAGGACAAATGAAGAGTCCTATGGTATAAGGGTATTCCATATTGGTAATGGAATCATCTGTGCAAACAGAGACTTCACTCTTATTTCCTAACACTAAAAAAATAATAATAGAAGATACAGAAAGATGAATTTTGTAGAAGAACTGAGATGGCGCGGCATGATCCACGATATCACGCCCGGAGCGGAAGAACAGCTCGAAAAGGAAATGACTTCAGCATACCTGGGGATTGACCCAACTGCCGACTCGTTGCATATCGGTCACCTGGTTGGCGTGATGATGCTTAAGCATTTCCAGCTCTCCGGGCATAAACCGTTGGCACTTATCGGAGGTGCAACGGGTATGATCGGCGACCCTTCCGGGAAGTCGGCAGAGCGCAATCTTCTAGATGAAGAAACACTTCGCCATAATCAGGATTGCATCAAGAAACAACTCGCCAAATTTCTTGATTTTGAATCAGACGCAGAAAATGCTGCCGAGCTGGTAAACAATTACGACTGGATGAAGGAGTTCAGTTTTCTGGACTTTATCCGAGACATTGGCAAGCATATTACCGTGAATTACATGATGGCCAAGGACAGTGTAAAAAAACGTCTGGGCGAAGAATCCAAGATGGGCATGTCCTTCACCGAATTTTCCTATCAGCTGGTTCAGGGTACTGATTTCTTACATCTGTACCGTGAGAAGAACTGCAGATTGCAGATGGGAGGATCGGATCAGTGGGGGAACATCGTTACGGGAACAGAACTTATCCGTCGAAAAGAAAGCGGTGAGGCCTATGCTCTTACATGTCCGCTGATAACAAAGGCTGACGGCGGCAAATTCGGCAAAACAGAAAGCGGTAATGTCTGGCTCGATAAGAGACTGACCACACCGTACAAATTCTACCAGTTTTGGCTGAACGTGTCTGATGACGATGCGGAGAAGTACATCAAAATATTTACTCTTCTCGGTCAGGAAGAGGTTGCTGAGCTGGTAAAAGAGCAAGAAGATGCGCCGCACCTTCGACCGTTACAGAAGCGGTTGGCGAAGGAAGTAACCTGCATGGTTCATGACGAAGAAGAGTATAATAAAGCTGTGGAAGCCTCACAGATTCTTTTTGGTAAAGCAACAACCGACAGCCTCGCAAAGCTTGATAAAGAAACATTCCTGGCCGTATTCGAAGGGGTGCCGACCTTTGAAATAGACCGGGCAAAACTCGAAAGCGGGGTGCCGGTCATAGAACTGCTCGCATCTGAAACCGCTGCGTTCCCGTCGAAAGGCGACTTACGCCGAACTATAAAGGGAAATGGACTGAGCCTGAACAAGGCAAAGATGACAGATCAGGACTATGTCGTTACCGTGTCGGACTTGATCAACGAAAACTACTTGCTGGTACAGAAAGGCAAGAAAAACTACTATATCATTGAAGCTGTATAACTTTGGTCTGTTCAATATCGAGGCGTGGCTACATTATTTACCAAATGCATATGTAAGATATTCGGAGGATAAATAATGTAGCCGGAACGCTGAGATTGGGCAGAAGGGTAGTTTCAGGACGGGAACGAGTTAAGCGCCCTGTGGTCGGTTGATCACAGGGCGCTTTGTTTTATGTTTCACTATTCCAGGGTGGGCCTGAACGACGCTCAAATGCTCAATGCCTTGTGATGAAGTGGATAAGAACCAAATTGGCACATTGTTCATGAGAAGTTTGAGCTCAATGAATCATCGGGGTTTTGGAGAGGTTTTCGATTTTGATTTTGAAATGAATGTTCGTTCCCATAAGCTGTTGCGAACGCCATTTCGTTTCGGAGGAATTGAGATTCCTTTTCGTGGTATGCAGGTTACCAAGGATTGTATCGGCTGTGGCGAATGCCTTGAGAAGTGTACCTAAAAGGCGATCTGTCAGGATGGAGATAGATACAGTATCGAGAACTCCAGGTGCGATGTCTGCGGGGACTGTACTACGGTCTGTCCAGCTGAGGCTATAGTAGTAGCGGTTCGCGAGGGAAAACTCTCATAATGCAGAGCGACTAAGCGGGTTTGTCGTACTGATGTGATATGAAACTGGTGGAGTCGATAAAAAAAAAGCCCCGCACAATGGCGGGGCTAAAGCAGTGGCTATATGTCGTTCTTATAACTGAACAACATTCGCTGCAGCAGGACCTTTAGGGCCATCAACCACTTCGAAGCTCACGCGTGCGTTTTCTTCGAGAGATTTGAAGCCGTCTGCATTGATGGCTGTATGGTGAACAAAGACATCATTACCGCCGTCCTGCTCAATAAAACCAAAACCTTTAGCATCGTTAAACCACTTTACTGTTCCTTCTACCATTTTGTACTACTCCTGTTTTGTTCGCCCCATTTTCGGGGCTCTTTGGTGTGCTACCAGACTGAACACTTTTTCAGCCTGATCGGTAATCCCGCATATACATTTTACAGGATCACCATAAATTTGTTTCTATAACATTTACACGGCAATAGGGGAAGCACTCTTACCGCGGTGATTCCTCTTTCTGCTCGAATAGGATTTACGTATACTGCCTGTTGAGTTCCCCAAAGGCTTATTATCTGCTGGCCGTCTCCTGGCTGGTTCAGTTACCTGTGGTAATTCCAAGGTTTCAAGAACCATTTTCATCCCAAGTCTGCGTTCAACATTGGATATGAGTGTCATGTCCTCTCTGTCCGCAAAAGAAATGGCCTGACCATGTTTTTCTGCTCTTCCGGTCCTTCCGGTCCGATGAGTGTATGCTTCAACTGTGTCAGGGACATCAAAATTGATTACATGGGAAATGTTGGATACGTCTATGCCACGAGCTGCAATGTCAGTTGCAACAAGTATGGTAAAGGTTCCGTCACGAAAACCATCCATAGCTCTCTGCCGTTTCTGCTGCGACATGTTGCCCTGTAAGGCTACAGCACTATGACCTGCCGACTCAAGTTGTAACGCCAGACTCCTGGCCTTATGTTTCGTTCGGGTAAAAACCACCGCACTGGTTATAGCTGAATCCGATAACAGTTGTTTCAACAAAACTGTCTTCTTTGCCTTCGGTATTTTATAAAAAGCATGGGATATAGTAGCGGCCGGAGCTGTATGATTTACTTGTACTTTGACCGGATCGTTCAGGATGTTGTCAATCAGGCTACGTATCTCTTTCGGCATGGTGGCAGAAAAAACCAGATTCTGTCGCTTTTGGGGCATTTGCCGAATGATTCTCTTAATATCAGGGAGAAATCCCTGGTCGAACATATGATCGGCTTCATCAAGGACGAGGGTTTCCACGTTTTTCAAGGAAACACCGGGCTCATTAAGTATATCGAGCAACCTGCCCGGGCAGGCAACCACTATATTGGCACCGGCACGCAACTTTTTAAGCTGGGGTTGCTTGCCAACGCCGCCGTAGACGACCGCACTGCTCAAAGAGGTCTTTTGGGCCATGCTCTGGACATTCTGGTGAATCTGTTCTGCCAACTCCCGGGTCGGGGCGATAATCACGGCCTGGATGCCTTTACGCTGCCCGTTCAGCAGCCTCTGCAGTATAGGTAGAACAAATGCAGCCGTTTTTCCGGTGCCGGTTTGGGCAAGACCAACACAATCGCGACCTGCAAGAATTGGCGAGATAGCCTGTTCCTGGATCGGAGTGGGGGTGGTATATCCACATAGTGAAATATTGTCGAGTAACTTCTTAGAAAAATTGAAATTATTGAAACTCATTAACTCTCCGTTGTACTTTGGCTATGGACACTAAAGAGTGCTCCTGTTGCCAAATTAATTAGCGTATATTTGATCAACTGTGACATACGTACACCGCATATGAATAGTTGTTGGCATGACTTGCGGCCGACTATCAGCTATTCACATTCATACCGTTTTCCAATGTAAGTAAGCAGTATGAATTTCTATGGTGACGAATTACGCTGGACTACAACGAAGTTTTCGAGGACGACAGAAAGGGACGTTACTTCTACTTTAGAGGATCTATGCAAGCTACTATACACCATTGTTTGATTAATGCAATCAATTGTTAAGATAATCTTCAGTTATTTTCAGAAAATTCTGAATTCAAAATAGATATGTCCTCTGTAGTGACGATGTTTTTCTGCGGGATATCCCGTGATGTCTGGTACAATGGGATATAATGCTCATTCCACAAACTTGAACCATAAAAGCTCAGCAACCTGCTCTGATATATTGCTCCAGCTTCCCGGAATATCTTTTTGCAGATAAATGGTATCACCAGCTTTCACCTCGTACGTTTGATTTTCGACAGTCATCTCTAACCTGCCTGCAATAAGATACCCCAACTCCGCTCCTTTATGAGCGAAGAAATGACCAGGCACCTTTTTCCCAGGTCTAATTCGTAGCAGTGTCGCCTCTATCGGAGCATCGATGTCCGGTGGCAATAACAGGGAAGCTGTCGCGGCGTCCTTAACGTTTTTGGGTAAAGAGGTAACGGAACGACTATCTGCCGGATACACGAAGACGTCTTTTGGTGAACCGTGCTCTTTAAAGAGGGTGGCAACCTCCACAGAAAGATTTTCTGCGATACGAAACAGGGCTGGAAGAGATGGGTAAATGAGACTCTTTTCCACTTGTGAAATTGTGCTGGGGGTTACTCCTGTTAGCCTGGCCAGCTCCTTTTGGGAAATCCCCCGCATTAACCTGACAGATTTGATTTTTGCTCCAAGGTCAAAACGTGGCTTGAGCTGTCGCTGGCTCTCAAAAATGATGTTTGAACCTTCGCAGAGATACCCATGATGCTCATTGATGAATTTGGAGCTTCTCTTTTCTGCCTTGAGAAGCTTGAGCACGGATTTCCCGCGACGTACCGACAGATCAATAGCGACCTGGGCAATTTTGTTGATATGTGCTTTTAACTTGTTGGAGTGGGCACCTTTTTCGATCAACCAATACGCGATAGTATCCAGTTCGTAAAGTCGGGGACAGGTCTTGCTGTAAAAATGTATGACCTGCTCTTCTCCGCCCCATAACGATTGCATTCCCGTAAGGCTATCAAGAATAAAATGAACATCGCCTGAGAGGGTACCGTGGAGGCCATAAATCGCCTCACCGACATGGTCCGGGTTGGTCGGGTCATTTACCTTGATCACCTTGTATGGCCACAATGCGCCATTTTTTTCGTAGAATTTATTGAAAACCTCTGAACGATGTCCCTTACCATTCGTAAAACAATCGAGAATCGTCAGGTTCTGACTTTCAGCTCTCGAGCCGAGAAAAGAAACCAGATTTTTGGGTGATCGATCAAATGTCACATAAATTAATGGCCTTTGCCTGGCAAGTGTCTCATTAATGAAGTTGAGGCAGAATGCGGAAGAAAAACTACCGGCATCTTCGTACCAGAGCACATTGTCGCCGATATAAAGATCACCCAGGAGTCGATCCAGTTCTGAGATACCTGATGATACGCGCTTCTTTTTGGTACCGGGTACTGACATATCGCTCATTATATTTCCAATGGTCTTGTTGAAGCGATTAACTACGGTTTTGTAGATAGAAACACTGTAAGCCACGAGTTCCTTCAAGCCTAGCAAATAGACGAAAGTTCAGCAATGTCTTTCCCATACCATTGCTGTCACCCTGTATGCGTTGATTCGTCAGGGGCACCAGTCGTACATAAAGATAAGGGGAGACGATTAAGGGCTACTGTTTTCTGGAGGATCTGTTTTTTTAAGAAATATGCAGCAGAGCAAACATAATAATGAGGAGATGGAGATAGCAATAAATACGGAAAACACGCCAGAGAGCACTGCTGCCCTGAGTGTTTTAGCAGCAGCTAACGGGATACTTTGCTGAAATCCAGGTAAGAGTAGGTTCTCGACACTTTGCTGCAGACTGAGCAGGATTTTATTCGATAAAAGGGCAGAGGCCTGGTCAAGGGAACGAAACAGCCCTGTAGTTAGAAAACCTCCGCATATGGCCACTCCTATTGTCCCGCCGAGGGATCGGCCAAATTGGTGAAATGAAGTGACCACACCAAGGTGGGCCGTGTTGGCGCTGTTTTGTACGAGAATGAGCGTGGCAAGGGATACAAGCCCCATACCAGTGCCGACAATAAAAAATATCGTGAAACACTCAGGCATCGTAGTGTAGAGGCCAAATCGTATAGTCAGTAATGAGCCTGTCAGGAGAAATCCTCCTCCGGCAATAGCCCACGATCGTTCACTCCCTTGCTTTGATACCCTGCCAAAATAGAGGGATCCGAAAGACCATCCGAGACTGAGTGAAACCATGGCTAGACCAACCTGCATTGGTGAAAGAACCAGGCTTCCCTGGATATATAGCGGCGCATAGGCAAATAAAGAGAAGATTGAAAAGCTCGCCAGAAAGGTGGCTCCGTTCCCCAGGGTGAAGTTACGCTCTGAAAAAAAACGGAAGTCAATCATGGGGTCAATAGCTTTTCTTTCGGTGCAATAAAACAATATGCTACAGACGCATGTTATGCCCACCAACGATAGCATTGCTGGTGAGATCCACGCTATTTCTCGTCCGCCTGCAGTGAATATCATGAGAATGCCAAGGATGCTTATGGAAAACAGAAAGAGTCCGACAAAATCAATTGCTGCTGTTCTCTTGCTCTCCTCATGTGGCAGTTGTAGGAAAAATGCAATGCCGATCAGTGACACCATGCCAATGGGGATATTTATAAGAAATATCCAGCGCCAGGAAAAATAACTGACAATAAAACCGCCGAGAGTTGGTCCTATCACGCTGGAAATACCCCAGATGGAGCTACCCAGCGATAAGGTTCGTGCACGTTCCCCAGGTAGGGCGATTTTGGAGAGAACGATATAGACAAGGGCAAAGATCCCACCGGCCCCAATACCCTGAAAGACACGGCAAATAACAAGAAACGTCATTGACTTCGCCAGGCCAGCGGCAATGGAAGCCAGGATAAACAGGCTTATAGAGAAGAGGAATATGCTTTTATTGTTGTAGAGATCTGTAAGTTTGCCGAAAAACGGCAACGAAACAGCGCGGGCAAGAAAGTAGGCTGAATATACCCATGCATACAAGGCCAAGCCTCCTAACTCCGCTACAATGCTCGGCATAGCAGCAGACATTACAAGCGAGTCAAGCGCTCCGAGAAAAAGTGCGATCAGGGCCGCCGATATTGCCAGTGAACGTTCACGTGAAGACAGCGCTGTTCTTTCTTTTTCTATCCTCACATGTACACCATGACCGATAGGACCCTTTTATAGATAAACAAGGAGAACACTTAATATGTAATTGCTTTCATGACCCGCCTTTCAGATATAGCTTACTCTCTTCCAATGGACAGCTGCAACTTGTATCCAGAGAGTCGCATCTTTGTCTTTCGGATTGTTTCGGTACAATTATGGAAGGGGCAGGATGAATGTAACCAGTTAGAACGTGACCACATACTACCGCGGAAGTGGTATTTAAACTGCATTTTCTGATAAAAATTCATTCATAATTAATTTTTAATTGCTACAAAAGAGATTTCATAATAGGATTGCATCTCCAGAGAGTCGTATAAACAGGAACATCCGTCAGTAACCTAGCCCCCACCTTATTGGCCAACAGGAGGTCGCTATGTCTCTGTACCAACAAAAGATTCAAGTTTTGTCAATACTCTCCGACAATCTTGCCACTCGTCACCCCCAACTTGTCCCAACTGAAACCATTGCCGGGAAAATGGATATACAACTGTCGCAATTGCATCAGGTCCTGAAAAACATGAACGGGATGGGCATTATTCAAACGGACGTCGAACTGAAATACAATCTTATCACCCGGGAGGGGTTAAACTATTTAGGCGAGCAGCATATGTACATCCCCACCATCTTGCCGAAGTCCACTCTTAAATAACATAATATTTAGTGTGCTGTTTTTATCCATGAGGTTGCATGAATACATCTACACAGAACACCTATGATCATTATATAAAGGCGCTGATGGATATCAGCCAGGCAATTACCTCTGACCTGTTTTTGGAGGATCTGTTTAAACTGATTGTAATGGTTACTGCGAAGGTTACGGGAGTTGAGATATGCTCATTGTGGCTTGTGGACGAGAATGTGACGCCTCCGCTAATTCGGCTAAAAGCCACGCAATCATTTGAGCCGGAGTATGTGAAGGACAGGGCATTGCGGCTGCACGAGGGCGTCGTGGGGTATGTGTTGTCGACCCAGCGCCCATATGTGATTGATGATGTGAAAAACAATGACAAATTCAAAGAAAAGGAAATGGCCAACAGTCTGGGACTGGTCTCAATGGCCAGCATTCCCCTGCAAGGTAGAGATGGTGATGTTATCGGTGTCCTCAACTGCTTTACCAGTCAGGCACATGACTTCTCGAAAACAGATATTAATATGCTCAGCACCGTGGCAAACCAGGCAGCGGTCGCCATTCATAACACCGAACTCATTATCAGGACACGAGTCATAGAGCAGGAACTCCAGACCCGGAAACAAATTGAAAGAGCCAAAGAAATCCTTATGGACCGCCGTACAATGAACGGCGAAGAGGCGTATCGATGGATTCAGAAAAGGAGCATGGATACCCGTAAATCCATGCTGGAGATTGCAGAAGCACTAATTTTGTCAGAAGAGTTGTAACTTCTTTAGTTTTGTAGTGGCCACAATATCATTTCAGGAACGTATCAAGCTGTTTCTTAACAGTTTTT
Organism: Desulfopila sp. IMCC35008; assembly: GCF_010646885.2. Classification (GTDB taxonomy): domain Bacteria; phylum Desulfobacterota; class Desulfobulbia; order Desulfobulbales; family Desulfocapsaceae; genus Desulfopila. The sequence continues at coordinate 1,521,254 of NZ_CP050700.1, forward strand.
ATTATTGACAATATAGTTAAGTTTAGCTACATTTATCATCCATAGTTCATTAGGCTTGCACAATGGCGTGCAGGTTCTTCTTGAGATGTAGACAACGGTGTCTGTTTCCTCACCCCAGAGGACGGATGCCGTTTTTTTTTGCGCCTATACAACGCTGCAACCTGCCTCCGCCCTAGGGGAAAAACGTCTTTGAATAGGAGGTTGGCATGAATTTCGTAGCATGACGTATAAGACATTGCTGTCCGAGGCTACCCCGCTGAGACTTACCTTCACGCTCCCGAGGTGACGTCATGCTTACCCTTCCTGTGGTACTGCACATCTATCTCCATTGAGAGTCACCATTACTGTAACCGGCATATCCTTTTGTATTCAGCCGGTAAGAGCGGATAGGAACTTTTCTCATACGGGATGCCACAAAAAGTATTTTCAATAACATGTTCTTAATGAAAAGGAGACAACCCAATGATCCAATGGCCTAAAATTAACGATGCTCTCGGGACTATTAATAGAGGCAATCCATGTGAATCCGGTTTATGCACTCTCTGCAGTTCTGATTGTAAAGGAAAATGTGAAACCTGGATGGCATCCTTGCGCGGCCGCAAAATGCTCTACCCTAGAAAATTCGGAAAAATAACTTCAGGTTCAGGTAATGTGACCTCTCTCGGTCTGGGATATCACGCCATGCGAATTCAGGGATACGCCTACGGCTCATCCGGGTTAAGTGAGGGAATGACAAAGAATCCAGATGATTGCGTTTTCCCAAACGCCAACACCGAAACGATTTTCGGTAATGAGATCAAGGCAAAATGCCGTGTCCCAATAATGACAGGTGCACTTGGTTCAACTTTTATCGCAACAAAATATTGGAACTCCTTTGCGACCGGTGCTGCAATCTGTGGATTTCCAATTGTTATTGGAGAGAATGTCGTAGGTGTTGACAGAGAATCCAAATTAGGAAATGGCAAGATAACATCGGCACCTGAGCTGGATAGGCGTATTGAAATTTTTCAAAGGTATAATGATGGATATGGTGCGATTTTCGTCCAGTTGAACGTTGAGGATACCCGTAATGGTGTGGCAGAGTATGTCATTGACAAATATGGAGATGATGTCATCATTGAGCTCAAGTGGGGGCAGGGAGCGAAGGTGATAGGTGGTGAAATACAGGTCAAATCGATCGACTATGCCCTGTTCCTGAAAGAGCGGGGTTATGTTGTCGACCCCGACCCGACAGATCCCACCGTACAAGCTGCTTTTGAGCGTCGTGCGATCACCGCCTTTGCCCGGCACAGCAGACTTGGATCCACTGAGCTGGATACCGTCGATCAGGTGCGAGAGTCCTTCATGCAATCAGTCGAATACTTGCGAAGTATTGGCTTCAAAAGGATATCACTTAAGACAGGCTCCTATGGAATGGAGGCCTTAGCGATGGCCATTCGATATTCTGCGGATGCTAAACTCGACCTCTTAACCATTGATGGATCGGGTGGTGGTACGGGGATGAGCCCTTGGAATATGATGGAACACTGGGGAGTACCCTCCCTGGCTCTTCATGCCAAGGCATATGATTACTGTAAAATTCTTGATGACAAGGGAATCAAGGTCCCCGATATCTCTTTTGCAGGCGGTTTTGCCCGCGAAGATCATATCTTCAAGGCACTGGCCTTAGGGGCTCCTTACACCAAATTGGTGTGCATGGGACGAGCACCGATGATACCCGGCTATCTTGGCAGCAACATAGAAGGGACGTTCTATCCTGAGAGGAGAACGGAGATAAGTGGCAACTGGGATGAATTGCCGCAAACCGTCAAGAGCTTCGGGAAGTATCCAGAAGAGATTTTCTCTGCCTGGGAGGATGTGAAGCATAAAGTGGGCGCCGATGAAATGAAAAATATTCCTTTTGGCGCCGTTGCCATAGCTGGATATGTTGACAAACTCACCTGCGGCCTACAACAATTGATGGCCGGAGTCCGTAAATTCAACTTATCAGAGATTACACGGGATGAATTATTCAGCGCCAACCGGGAAACGGAAGGCGAAACCGGAATTCCTTTCCTGACAGAAGCCCAGAAAGAATCAGCGGAGGCTATTCTTAATCGATAAGAAGGTAATGTTAGGTGGAAGGCACATCGGGTAGGATACTCGGTGTGCCTTTGTCAGTGGTTTAAGTCGCTCTACATTAGGGCTGATGCCCCATTGACCTGTTAAGGTAAGCCTCTATTTTTCTTTCCATACTATTTCAGTAAGAAATATCCAACATCTATATGGCCTTCCGATGTCAAGAGATAATATTCACCATTGAAGCGAAAAAAGGTCACAATTAACCGATTAACCAACGAAGTATCAGATCTTTTGACAACGAACTCGTTTGCTCCAACTTTTGTCTTCAATCGTGGGTTTCAGCGCCGTAAGCGTCTGCACCAAACATCTATAGGGATTACCTGATTTGCCACACTGCTCTTTGACAACCAGGGTGCTGTCTTCAGACAGCCTCAGAATATATTTCGAACCCTTATTCCGGCGCAGTCAAAGCTATCGGCTTGTTTCTAAAAGAAACATCCAGTTAGGGTGTCACTCGGATAAGGGGCAGAGCACGATCGTACGATTGTCAGCGATCTGTATGCTGAAAAGGAAAAGGGGAGGAGTGCCAATCAAAACCCATGAACTCCATGGTCTTAATCCACTCTTTGGGGGTGATCAACGTCACATACAAGGAATAAAGAGAGCCGGACTGACCGTAAATGGTTTCAGTTAGACAACAAGCTCCTCCTCCCCAATTCTCATGCTACCGCAAAAAATTTATCGATATCAAAAGCCTCCTTGTTCTTGAGCAGATAGTAAATTGCCCTTCCCAATTTGTGTGTATAAATCCCCAGAGCTTTTCCTTTGTTGTACTTTCTGGTGAGTTTTGAGACATAATATTTTGCCTGCTGTGAATCCCTGAGCATGAGGATTGCTGCCTCTTTAATGGCCCACTTGAGATGGTGATTACCGATTTTCTTGTTTGAATTTCCTGCCCATTTGCCGTCTGATACTTTGGTCGGTCTTATGAGTCTGGCATAGGAGGAAAAGTCCTGGACTCTTGGGAAGCGCTTTATGTCGTGGACTTCGTAAAGGATCACCAGGGCAAGTATCTGGCCGACCCCAGGAATTGAACGGAGCAGATAAAGGGAATGATAATCGTGCTGTCTTGCTGTTTTTTCAAGATGCCACTCAAGTTTACGCATCACCCCGTTGAGTGCCTGGATCATCTCAAGATTGACCTCAACGCTTTTGCGCACAGCAGGGTCGTCGAACCGCTCAGCGACACCGTCATGATTGAACTTACGGGTCAACTTTTTCTTCATCTGGGGAAGATTATACTGAGTGTTGGTGTTTTGAATATGAGCAACCAACTCCCCACAACGGCGTGAAATATACATTCTGCGCCTTAAGAGGTCACGGGTTGATCTCCACTCCTGCGGATAGGGGTAGGCTGTAGGGAAATTGCCGCCTTTTAAAAGTAAAGCAATCTTGTAGGAGTCGATTTTGTCGTTCTTGGTCTTGCTTCCGTGAATAGCCTTCATATACAAGGCGTGGCCAAGAGTGAAGGGGATGTTGTGTTGGGCACAGAAATCAGCGAGCCAATACCAGCAGAATACACACTCTACTCCAATGATAATGTCATCTAAAAAGGTCGTGATGAGTGAGAGCAGTTCATCGGGGTCTGTTTTAATGTTCTTGTGAACTTTAACTTCCCCTTTGCTATTGATAACGCAGACATACATTTTTCTGGCATGTAGATCGATTCCACAGTAATACTGATGTTGTTTGCTATAAAATTTCATGCTATGGCCTCCTTTGGGTGGTGGGGATGTGGTTGGTGGTACTTCCACAATCTTATCTCACCTGAAGGAAGGCCATAACTATTATCAAATGTATCCACTGCACCGGTTGTATCAGCTGGGATGACTTCCTCTTGCGGCATGAACAATCTATCGGTTTTTATGCCTATGGCATGTTTCCTCTTTCCAAATATCAGGATGAGAGAAATCTCAGGATATTTTGTAAAATAGTATCAATGGTCCTTTTCTGGCTCTTCTGGCATGGGAGTATTTCGTACTCAACTCGATTTACTACCTATCATTTTATGCTTTTTAACGGAAGATCGATGATCTGGAAGGTTATAGGTGCGGATTGGATACTATTTTTAATTTGAACTCAGTGGCAAAGGAAAGAATTTCAGTGGTTCCGTATACTTTGAAGGCTGTCGCAGAAAAAGTAAGAAATGGTTGCGGTGGAGTATGATTCAAATCGTGTAACACTAAAGGATTGTTCCCAATCCATAGGGTGGGATAATCATGCTTTCAGATAGGAAGAAGGGAATGATAGAGTTTAGTTGAAAACTTAAATATATTCTTTACAATCGAAAGGTAAAAACTTAAGGTGCCTAACAGCATGTGAGTATGTTTTTCCAGGTCCAAGACCGATTCAAATCTTAAAAAATATTGAGGAGATTAAAGTATGAGATCAATGATAATGACGATTTGCTTGATGCTGTGCACAACATCATTTGCAAGTGCTACTGAAAATCCTTTTATTCAATTCAACTCAGATGTTGAGAAAGCCTATGCTGTTTACCGGAAGGCCCTGTTTCAAACAAATAAAAACGATGCCGTGAAATCTGGTAATGCCAATAATATCTTCATTCAACAATGGCACCAGGTCAGGAAAACCTACGGCAGCAATCCACCCGAGGTTTTCAGTAGTGATCCAAAATGGGAGTCGACATTGTCAAACATAGAAGGAATTGCTCAAAAGAGTGCCGCTCAAATCCAGAACGGTAACCTTGCTGAAGCACATGAAATTTTAGAGGGTATAAGAGATGAGTTGACCGATTTGAGGAAACGAAATTCTGTTATTGTCTTCAGTGACCATGTCAATAATTATCATGAAGTGATGGAAAGGTTACTGGTTGGCGGCTATACGCCTGATAAGATCAATGAGGGTGCTCTTCGTGAAATCCGTGGTCAACTGGCTGTATTGGATTACCTGGGAGATGCCATAAAAGAAAATGCTCCTGCCAGATATAAAGAAGACCAGCAGTATCAAAAGTTGGAAAAAGGGTTGTTGGGTTCCCTGAAGGCATTGGATAAGGCTCTTGAGAGTGGAGATCCTGCAACAATCAGTAAATCTGTAAAAATGCTGAAGCCTGCTTACGCCAAATTGTTTGTCAATTTCGGTTAATCCGCGAAATCGAAAACAGGGAGCAGGAACGCGAGAAACCTTCCTAAGCCATATTTCTCATCCGTTCAGGGCGGTGCCGGATTCAAGGTTTCTGGCAGCAGAAGCTGGCAGGCTAATATCTACTGCTAAAGCACTGCCGGAGACCGTGCTGCATGAGAAATTCGGGCTGATCCCTGTTCGTTATTCAGTGCCAGGAGGCTGTCCGACAATAGGAATTTTCGTTCAGATCAAGGCAAATGGGAAAAATTACCGCAGGCATATAGCTAATATTCTGAGGATAATTTTTCGCGTTTAACGAAGAGATGGGCAAAAAAATTTCTCCGACACGCTCCTGGATGTCACTAACCCGGTTATAAAACATAACATAATACTGGAGCGACATGGCGGGGGCGGGTCTTTGGCGCTTGATTTTGTAAAGCCAGCTGCTCACCTGAGTTCCAATACCATCTCTACCATGTCTTCTCCCTCACCAGCAGGTAGTCGCTTAAAATGATACTTTTGTCCGAATTTTATCATTCGTGAGTTGTCCTTCATAATCTCCATCCAAAGCGTTTTTATCCCTACTTCCCTGGCCACCGCAAGACAATAATCCATGAGAATGCTGCCAATACCAAGTCTTTGCCACTGGTCGGCCACTACAAATGAAAGCTCTGCACTGTCAAGATCCGCAAACCTGTTCAATCGGACATCACCAATAATGTCGTTCTTATTCTTTGATAAAGCGGCGAGAAAAGCGAGGTCTCGATCATAGTCAACCTGGCAGAATCTGGCCAGGTTGACATGGGGCATGTTGAACCGGCGTTGGCCGAAACGGTAATAAGCGGATTCTGCAGACAGAGCTTCAAAAAAACTGCGTAACAGAGGCTCGTCTTCTCCGCGAATTGGGCGAACGAAGATTTCTGTTCCATCCTTTAGTAAGAAATATTTTTCATATTTGAAAGGGTATGGTGGGATTGAAAGATGCAAAGGGCAAAGGTCGCCTTTTGCCCATCGGTATTCTCTCGGTAATTTATTGTCGAGATGAATTGCCACATCACGGACTACGCATCCACTTTCCGGCAACAGGATAGGGTTAATATCAATTTCACCGATCTGGGGCAGAGCTATAAGTAATTGGGAAAAGCGTACAAGTATTTCTTCCAGATACCCTAAAGCTTCTTGGTGAGAAGGTATCTTTCTGAGGTAATGATAAATTTTTGTTTCTTCCATCATCCGTCTGGCGAGGGTCTGGTTGAGAGGGGGGAGCCCAATCGAGAAATCCTTCTCCGCTTGCAGGTACTCTCCCCCCAAACCGAACAGGATCACTGTCCCAAAGCTCAAGCTTTTTTTGGCACCGATAGCAAGTTCATATCCACTCATGGTGACCATCGGCTGAATGGTGACCCTAGCCTCAGGATCTTTGAGGGAATTAACCAGATCATGTTGAACGGCGAAGTGCTCCCGTACCTGTTGCTCATCTTTCAGGTCTACAGCTATCCATGATTTATGGCGTTTGCTGCGGTCCATTCCTGAATCGATTTTCATCACCACCGGATAGCCAATTCGCCGGGATGCCTGAACAGCCTGTTCTGCACTATTGACTCTGACAGTTTCAAGTACCGGGATGCCATACGCTCTAAGGAGTTCACCGGCCTCATCAGCATGGAAAGCAAATCGTTTCTGCGCGAGGCAGTCTCTAATGATTTTTTCCGCATTTTCAAAATCCGGAGAGAAATCATTGAGTATCATTTCAGGGGTTTCCTGCAAAAGTTGGAGGTTGTAATCATATCGGTACATATACATGAAGCTTTTAACAGCCTGTTCGGGGGTGTAGAAGGTAGGAATACCTCTTCTGTTAAGAAAATCTATTGCCTTCATAGCAGTCTTCTCACCACCCCATGTAGTAAACAAGGGAGTATGAGGATGGTGTTTGGTCGCGGTAACAATTGCCTCAGCAATCTTCTTCAAGTCGATACCGGGGAAGGGAATACAGATCACCAGGACACCATCAACCTCAGGATCCTGTAAACAGTTTGAAATGGCAAGGTGGTAGTCAGCAGATGATGAATCTGTGAGGAGATAAAGCGGGTTGTGCAACTCCAGTTTTAGTGGCAAATTCTCAGTGATACGATCCAGGGTTTTTTTGCTCGGGGATGCCAACGAGCCCCCCATCCCTTCCAATACATCGATGGCCATCTCCGAGGGAGGGGTGGAATTTGTTATGATGAGTAGTCGTGTCCCTTTCGGGCGATTCTGCTTAGCAATGGTCTCGGCCATATCCAGAAGATCGGCCATATTGTTGACTCTGAGGCTACCGGCTCTTTTGAACATAGCCTCATAAATGAGATCTTCCTCGGCAAGAGAACCGCAATCGGTGCGTGCCAGCAGGGAGAAATCCTCGGATTTACCGGACTTGACAGCGACAATCGGTTTGGTCCGTGCAAAATTCCGGATCGCGGTCATGAATCTTCGGCCATTGTTGATAGTCTGAACATGAAGAAAAATAGCCCTGGTACTGCTATCTCTGCCTAGAAAATCAATCATATCGGCGAGATTCACATCAAGTTTTGAGCCAAGCGAGATAAAATAACTGAATCCAACATTCTTACTTATTGCATGTTCCAGAAATGACGAAGAAAAGAGACCGCTTTCTGAAATAAAGGCGATATTGCCTTTTGATGGCATCTCCGGATACAGGCTGGCGTTGAGATTGGTAGCGGGCCTGAGAAAGCCAAGAGAGTTTGGCCCCAATACCCTGCATCCGTGCTTTGACGCCAGTCTCCTGATTTGGTCAGAAATGAGATAGGCATGCTTGACACGGTATCTGTAATCAGGGGCTAATATTGCGACTCCTTTCACACCTTTCTCGCCGCAATCTTTGAGAACTGATGGCAGGTTTTCAGGTTCCGTTGCCACCATGGCCAGCTCGATTGGCTGGGGGATATCCTTGACGGATTTATATGCTTCGACCCCCTGGATACCGTTCATATCTGGGTGAATTGGATGAACAATACCTTTGAATCCTTTGCCGATCAGGTTCCTGAAGATATGATATCCTAAGGACTTATTGTCCTCACTTGCGCCAATAACGGCTATTCTCTGCGGATTGAAGAGTATGTCAAGATTCTTGATCGACATATGCCATTTCCTGCCAGAAGGGAGAAACGCATAACTCAGGGCGATAAGAAGTCACTGTTGAAACCGAAACTATAATAATCCCACCGAATGGAGCGGGATTCTTTTCTGTTCCTGGGAGCGTGTCGGAGAAAACTCTTTTGACTCATCTCTTCGTTATTTACAGAAAACTTATGCAGGCAATATCAGTTATATGGCTGTGCTGCATTTTCTGTAATTGCCTCGAGCTGAGCCAAAATGGCAATTCTCCCACACACTCCTGACAAAGGGTAACAAACTAGAAGATCGTTTCTGAAGAACTCACTCAAAGTTTACCTTAGATGCGAGGTAAAGACAAATTATGGGAAATCGTTTCATCACTTCTCATGCATACAGAAACGGAAATTGAAAATTTTCGGAAGATAGTAAGATTGTCAGTAGTGAAGACACCTCTTTAATTATACACATTAATTGAATGCTTCTACTGTTCATTTCGAACGAATACCTGTCCTTGATAGTGTCTCAACTTCCCTTATCTTATGATACCTGGCAAACACCTGAATTAACGGGTGTTTGCCAGAATGATGAACCGTTATGACGTATCAGGTAAAAGTATGACAGCTGCTACAAGTCAGTCCTTTTTCGAAGTGTTTTTTATGTCCTTCATCATATCGCCAAGATTTATTTTCATGGCAACTGCTACACAGTGTGTTTTGAGGTTTGACAAATCCTGTTGGTTCCGAGGTATGACAGCTCGTACATGAAATACTTAATTGTCGATGCTTCTGATGCATGTTTTCCCATTGAAGACTCTTTTGTGAATGACACAAAGTGCATGATTTAACAGTTTCCGGTGTCTGGTGATAACCGAGTTCATCAAAAGGAAGTATGCCATAACCATCCGGAGTATTCCCGGTGCCATTATGACATTCTGTACAGGATGGGGCTTTATCCTTGGAATCAACTCCGTGGGTAATCAACATTTCGGCATCTGCTTCAACTAAAGAATAATTTCCTGTCATACCTTGCTCTTCCATACCTTTTTGCACAGCAAGATCGAAGTCCCCTGTCATGAACATCCACATGATGGATGGAGGGACGATTTCACCACTTTCATGTAAAGGCATTATGCTGAAATGACGCTTAATTGGAACAATTGAAGAGTTTCCGTCAAAGGGGGAGCCATGAGCCTTGGCCATGGCAAGGAAACCTCTCTCATCCAGTGTTATTTTCTCTCCGATATTATATACATAGGATGTCCCGTCAAACCATACATATTCGGGCTTTTGGTTAGCTGCTTTGATCTCTTCACCGACAAAACCACCTTGCCCCGAACAAAACGCAGGGTTCCAGACGGGAATTCTCCAGTCTCTTGAGAGTTCTGTCGCACCACCTTTTGCATATTCACGAATATGGCAGACCTGGCAACTTACCTGTCCTTCTGCATGCCTGTTGAGGGTCGCATTTTGGTGTGGACTTTTGGTATGACACTCCTGACAACTCGTCGTGGAAGTCTCGGTTTGCCTGAGATCAATACCTCGGCCGGCAATCTTATGTTTTTGATCTGCATGACAATTTACACATGATAAATTTGCCCCATCTTTTGACAAATGAAAATCTTCATCAATACCTGGGTCTGCGGAACTGAGTCCCATGTCTCCGCGTTTGGTCCAGTCACCACCCCCTGCTTTTGCGTGACAGCGCAAGCAGGATTTTGAAGTTGGCACATGCACTGTTCTTGCTACATTTACCATATCTGTACCGGCAGGCATTTTATCGTAGTCAGGTATCGTAAGATAGTTGCCTAATTCATCCACCTTGCCGAAAACGTAGGTTTTTGTTTCACCATAAATATTTGTTACTGTCTCAGTGTTGTTCGAGTCTGGGACAAATTTTCTTTGATAAGTGTCACTGTGGCACATTAGACAATCAACGTCTTTGGCCTCAGGAGGGTGAGGGGCGTTTCCATCAGCACGTACATGGCAGGAATAGCACGCACCTTTTGAAGATACTGCATAGGTACAGAATGAATTAATGCCACCGACAGCTTTCCCTAATTCTTCGCCATTCGTATTAGTGAGGTTCGGTGTTGGTCCAGACCATTTCATGTGTAAGCTGTCGAGCATTTCAGCTGCTTCTTCCTGGTGACAGGTAATACAGGTGAGAGGGCCGTTGTATTCAACTATAGTATTGTGGGCGGGTATTGGACCTTCGACCCATCCACCATCTGATGGTGGATCTGGTTGCGGGTCATCTGCAACTGGGTCAATTACAGAGAAAGTTGCAGTTGCCGCAAGGGCAGCTTTTCGATCGCTTAGCATGCAGGTAAAGACCCATTCCCCGGCTTCAACATCAGTTGGTATAAAATAGCTGAAATTAGCAATAACTCCAGTGATCGCCATTTCGGTCTCATTCAGGATAACATCGTTTTGCGCGTTCCTGATTTCAACGGTTGCCGATTGAAGTCTTCTTTTCCAGTCTCCGACCCCAACACATTGAAAATTTACTTGTTCACCAATGAGTACTTGTTCAATGTCTGTTGACATCTCGATACTCCGATCAGCTGCTAAGCTAGATGTGCTTAGAGCTATCGCAATAACTGCTGAAATTACATACAATTTCATATGATACCTCCGTTAAATTTACCACATGAAAACCCATATATTTAACTCGAATATGGGCCTTCCAAAGTTCGCCTCCTTTTTTATGAAGCAATTATGGTGCCACAATGTGATAGAGGGGCTGGTGGTCTTTTTGCGAGTTAGAGCAAAACGAGGTTTACTGTTTTGGGATACCTTTTGGTATGCGTTATGTAATCCGGTTCGTAACTAATTCTATTTAATAGAACTGTTTAATATTGCTTTTGTTGAATCAATCCACTACTGGCATAATTCACATATATCTCAGATAGAGTATGTCGATAGTTGATGCTTTGGTAACAGTCCTGTTTTCGGGTTGAGAAACATACTGTAACATGCTGATTATGTATGATATGTCTGGGATTTCAATTTGTATTAAATTGTCTGGTATATATTTAAGGATCATTGGTTTGAAAGCTGAAAGGGTAAGAGGAAGTGTGCAAAAAATGGTAAGCTCCTTTACGTTGGAGGTACGTATTTTTGCTTCATTGCGCACATCTGATGAGAGATCCTCTGCTTATGAAAAGGCACAACTCACTAATATGAAGAATGATAATTAAAGTTAAAAGAAGTAACGAATGAATACACTCGACATGTAAAGTTAGTAGGCAGTTTTAAGAGAAAGAAACGTCATTCTCCTCCCAAAAGCAAACTGGCACCTTGTCTTACACGGACGTACACATGATCTCTGCAATTAACGATTGCAGTTCTGTTCACGAAAAGAGCAATCCCAAGAGCCCTCCAGAACGTTATTCTTCTAAAATAAACTCATGTGGTGAGTACTACGGTGATGTGAGAGAAAAATCCTCGGCAGCATGAACCTGCGATTAAAAAATCAGCATATCACCTAATTACAGAGAAAAGCGCATAAGCTATCGAACCACCTAACATGCTGTTATGACATTAATAGTGTAAATTGTTAACTGAAACAAAATTGTTATGATTCAATATAATCATTGCGCATTTATGTCATTAAATTAGCATAAGTAAAACATAACAAAGTGTTATAATTTGACGAAAATAAGGGTATATAGGGTAGATAGTATTATATCATGATCTTTCGGATTGATATGATATTTTGTTTCTAATTGCTGATTTCGCAGATCTAATTGCGAATAGTTGGACCAAAATGAGGGGGCCATTGAAAGATATTTGTCAATTTATAAGAGACTCTCGTGAAGAGGTTCTACATTTCCGAAGAGATTTTCACGCCAATCCTGAACTTGGCTTGGCAGAGCACCGCACTGGAAAAATTGTCGCTGATTATCTCTCTGAATGTGGTCTTGAGGTTTGTCGTCTCAACAGTACAGGTGTTGTTGGTCTCTTGCGCGGAGAAGGTAAAGGACCAACCCTCTTAATGCGTGCAGATATGGATGCATTGCCAATACAGGAGGAGAATGAGACCATATATTCTTCTACTGTTGATGGTGTGATGCATGCCTGTGGGCATGACGCCCATACCGCAATGCTCATGGTGGCAGCAAAATATTTAAGTCGGAGAAAGTCAGAACTGAACGGCAATATAAAATTTGTATTTGAGCCAAATGAAGAGAATATAGGCGCGCTTGGTATGATCGAAGAGGGTGTGTTGGATAATCCGAAGGTTGACGCCTGTGTTGGACTTCATGTCTGGAGCCCTCTGGAATCAGGAAAGATTGGAGTTAAGGCTGGTCCGGTCATGGCAGGGATGCAGCACTTTAAAATCACAATCACGGGAAAAGGCGGACACACGGCAACACCGCAAAGTGCAATCGACCCTGTTCTGGTCTCAGCTGCAGTAATCCAGGCAGTGCAAACCATTCAAACACGTGAACTCGATGCTCTCCATGAGCCGACGGTAATAATGTTTGGATCCATCGCAGGTGGTTCAGCAGCTAACATAATTCCCGACTCTGTGACCATGGAAGGTACAATTCGTTACCTTTATGATGGTGATGACAATGGTGAAAACAGTCCGCTTTCACGTTTTAGAAGAATTGTAAAAGGGGTTTGTGAAACCTATCGAGCAGATCATGAACTTGAATTTCCATATGGACACCCAACTGTAGTCAATGATCCCTCATTCTCCAGTTTTTTCACCTCAAGGGTCGCTGGCAAAATGTTACCAGAACTAGAAGTTGAGCCTTTGGTCACTTTGGCCGGAGAGGATTTTTCTGAGTTTGCATCTCGTGTTCCCGGACTCTTTTATTTTCTGGGTGCTGGAAAACCAGGAGTTGAAATTTTTCCACATCACCATCCCCGTTTTGATATTGATGAGAGCATCTTGGAAGTGGGTGTGGAACTTCATATACGTACAGCGCTGGAGTATTTGGAATAATAGCGGAAAGTAGGAAGTACAAGGAAAAGCTTGGCTAAATCGCTTTGCTTGACAAGGACGATGTCCCAAAACAGAAAGGAGGAGGATTGTGAGAAAATTTACAAGTTTGTTGGTGGTACTTATGCTGTTTTATTCGGTGGTGAATGGTTTCGCCTCTGATTACACCGGTAAGGCAATTAAGGCAAAACTGGCATCCGAGGAAATTGAAGGGGACTTCATGACCGTTTGGGCCAGAAATTTTGCGGCACACATGAAGGAATGGTCAGGAGGCAAAATAGAGATCGATGTCTATCCATATGGGACTCTTGGGGAAAATGGGGATATTAATGAGCTGTGCCAGTTAGGTGTTGTTCAGTTTGTTTTTTCAGACTATGCCTGGATCAGCTCATTTGTTCCCCAGGCACAGGTCCTTACCCTCAACTATCTCTTTCCTTCTGAAAACATTTCGGAAACTCTCGACTGGATGGTGAGAGAGGGGGAGTTCATGCCTCTCCTGGAAAAGAAATTCCGTGATAATGGCATGGTCCCATTTTCGATAATGTTTGAGGGCTGGCAGTGGATCGGTTCACAAAAACCTATTAACAAAATGGCTGATCTCAAAGGACAGAAAATCAGGCTCATGTCATCAAAAATGCTTGTAGAGGACTACCGGGCCTACGGTACCAGTCCAACACCAATGAATTATGGTGAAATTTATAGCGGATTACAGATGGGGCTCATAGACGCACAGGTTCAACCTCTTTTTGCCCATTACAGCATGAAGTTTTATGAAGTTGAAAACTATATCACCAAAATCGGCAACGAGCCGTTCTTAGGTATTCCTACTGTTAACAAGGAGTTCTTTGATTCCCTCACTCCTGAAGCTCAGCAGGAAATGAGAAATTTCTGGATCAACGCCATCATTCCTGCAGGAAAATGGATCGAAGAGAAAAATATGGAAGACAAGGCGAAAATGCAGAAAGCCAATCCTGAGTTGAAATTTGCAACTTTGGAAGGAGAGGCCCTGGAAGAGTTCAAAGCAGCGGCAAAAACTGTCTACCCGAAGTTTGTTGATATCGGTGGAGAAGGATCTCAAGAGGTGCTTGATGCTTTGTTGAAGGATGTAAAGGCAGCTAAAGAGGTTGTAAAATAGACTACCTCGGAAAGCAAAGTCACTACTGCAGTTCCATAATGATAGCCTGGACATGCCCAGGCTATCATTTTTTTAATGTAAAATATAGCGAGTGGCATGGTGCGTAAGCTACTGTTTTTGTATTTTTTGTTGGATACATAATCTGTATAAAGTTGAACAAGGTGAATCGATGAAAGGAAAGGGGGAAATCAACGGGCCGACCGGTTTTCTAAAGCGCTTTAACCGACGTCTTGGAAAAATTATTAATGGGTTTGAGGTTTCCATTCTGGTCTTTTGCGTGGCTGCACTCGCTGTATTACTCATAGCCAATGTTTTCTGCAGGACATTCTTTCAAAGTATTTACTTTGCTGAAGAAATATCCAAATTTCTGGTGATCCTGATAACATTTACAGGGGTCAGTTACGGTGTACGCAAGGCAAGACATATTCGAATGGGAGCCTTATTAGATGCAATGCCCCCAAAGGTGGAAAAAGTCTTTATCATCTTCATATCCCTTATCAGTGCCATTACCATGGCGATAATGGCCTGGTTCTCGTACAAATATTTACTTAATGCCATGAATATGTCTCACAGAACGCCAGCTCTGCGTGTTCCGACCTGGACCTTTTATATAATTGTCCCTATCGGTTTCGGTCTGGCGTCTATCCAGTATTTACGGACTATAATTAAAAATTTAACCGAGAGTGATCCCTGGCAGTCGCCGGACCAAAAGAGTGAATATGAGGAAGAACAGATTGAGGGGATGCCATAATGATGCTTTTTGGTATTAATCTGGCCTCAATGCTGCTGATTGGTTTTCCTTTTATGGTGATCCTGCTGGCATCATTGATTCTTTACCTGGTCGTCTATATGCCTGAAATGGCGCCGAAGCTTATTCTTATCATGGTGCAGCAGGTAATTACCGGTATTTCACCGCCAACTCTGGTCTGTGTACCAATGTTTATCCTGAGCGCCAGTATTGTCACATCTGGTGAATCTGCCAAAAAGCTCATACGCATGTTACTGACTTGTGTCGGACACCTGCCGGGGGGGCTTCCTATTACAACTAATGCCAGCTGTACGCTGTTCGGTGCCGTTTCAGGATCAACCCAGGCAACCGTTGCAGCTATTGGTGGCACGATGAGACCCATGTTGCTGAATGCCGGCTATCCCAGCTCTTTTACCCTGGGTTTAATCATAAACTCGAGCGATATTGCCTTTCTGATTCCGCCAAGTATCGGCTTTATCGTATATGGTGTTGCCACAAGTACTTCGATTGGCATGCTGTTTTTGGCTGGAATCCTACCAGGGCTTCTCATTCTATTGTTATTTTCCATTTACTGTTACGTTTATTCCAAAGCAAAAAAGATACCTTTGCTCCCTAAAGCAAGCTGGAATGAAAGGTATGCTGCCCTTAAGGATGGCATGCCTGTCATGGGTTTTCCCTTCATTGTTGTTGGAGGCATTTATACCGGGTATTTCACCCCCACCGAGGCGGCAGCAGTTTCAGTACTCTATGCACTTATTTTAGAAACACTGGTTTACCGAAGTTTAACTTTTAACAAAACCGTTGACGCTTTTCTTCAAACCGGAATTATCACAGGAGTGGTGTTCATCCTTGTCGGAGCTGGACAGGCCTTCTCCTGGCTCATTGGATTTCTCCAGATTCCACAGCAGTTTCTGCCACCACTTTTCGGCCCGGATCCATCAATGCTATGGGTTATTATGATTGTAGTCTGTGTATATTTTGTGGCCTGCATGTTTGTTGACCCTATTGTGGCGATATTTATCCTCAGCCCTATTTTTCAACCCTATGTTGTTGGTGCAGGGGTAGATCCCATCCTGTTAGGAACGCTTGTCACACTTCAGGCTGCAATTGGTTCAGCAACACCGCCATTTGGCTGCGACATATTTACTGCACAGCTGATATTCAGGAGACCCTATCTTGAGGTAATTGGACATGCACTGCCGTTTTTGCTCATACTTATCCTGGTTACAGTACTGTTAGTAGTATTCCCCCAAATAGCACTGTTTTTGCCTCATCTCATGATGAATTAGAAAGACACAATTTGTAGAGAGTTATCAGTTTTTAGGGGACAATGAGGATTAGACTGAACCTTGGTACCGTTCCGATACCCATTTAATGAGGGGAGAAACCACAAATGACAAACTGGCTCCCAGACAAGTCAGTATTACAAAAACCTGCCTATAAATCGTTGGCTGAGCAAATTGCTTCTGCCATTCAGTCTGGTGAACTCGAACCAGGTGAAAGGCTACCGCCGCAAAGAGATTTAGCTTACGACCTTGAGGTCAGTTTGCAGACTGTCAGCAGGGCATATGATGAGCTAAGACGCTGTGGATTGATTCAGGGAGAGGTGGGCAGAGGTACATTTGTAAGAACGAGACCAAGACCGGAGGCAATGCCTTTTGGAACCGCACCCGCACCTGATTCCATAGTAGAACTGTCTATCTACAAGCCGGTGCTCGGGTCACTGCATGAAGATTTAATAAAAGACGCATTGACGGTTCTAGGCAGTGATTTGCCAACAGACACTATCTTTTCATTTAGACCTAACCAGGGAATCGAACGTCATCTCAATTCATCAAGAGAGTGGCTTAAACTCTGTGGTCTAGATGCCGAAAGGAGCCGAACTCTCATCACCAACGGGGTAACTCAGGGTACAACCTCAGCACTGCTTGCCATTAGTAAGCCAGGGGCGATTATCGCAACCGAGGCAGTTGGTCATCACTCGTTGGCTGCACTTTGCTCCAGTCTCGGAATGAAGCTTATCGGGCTGAAAATGGACAGTCAGGGAATACTCCCGGAAGTTTTCGAACAGGTTTGTGAGACCCGCGATATCAGTGCTCTTTATCTTATACCAAATCTATCTAACCCGACTGCGTACTTCATGCCGGAAGAAAGGAGGGAGGATATAGGGGAGATTGCCAGGAAACACAATGTTTACATAATAGAAAATGATGTTCTGGGCCCCCTTGTCACCAATAAGCCCAGACCTTTTGTCGAGATTATTCCTGAGCAGGCTATTTATGTAACCAGTTTTACAAAATGTATTATGCCAGGTCTCCGCACGGGATATATGGTTGTACCACCAGGGATGTTGGGCGTCGTGAGAAGTCGCCTGTTGGCGACAGCTTGGATGGCCACCCCACTTATTGCTGAAATAGCCTCAAGGTGGGTGCTTGATGGTACTGCGCGAAAATTAATACTCTGGCAGAGAAGAGCATTACATGAACGACACCGGTTGGTAGAACAGATACTTGGCCATAGAGGAATCAAGTCACACGTTAATGCTTTACATATTTGGTTGCCTTTAACAGGTCGCTGGCGCCCTGATCCTTTCGCAGCCCAGGCGATGAAGCAGGGTGTTGCAGTAGCCCCGTCAGGGCCTTTTATTATTGATAACGATGCAGATGTGAGGGCTGTCAGAATATCTCTTGGCGCTGCGGGAAAAAGTGATCTGGAGCGAGGTCTTCATGTGATCGACCAGCTTCTTGACAGGGAAGAAGAGTATGCATTTGATTCATTTTAGCCTCATTGTGAAGATGCAGGTGAGATTGTTGAAAGAGAAGAAAAGAGATCTCCCCAATGTACTACCGCTAGTGTCAGCAGTTATGATCATGGAGAATCATTTATGACAGCTGTTTCCTTAAACAGAACCGCATCACCTCTTTTGTATAGTCCGGAAGACTCCTTCTGTAGAATTGGACTTATAGTACTGGCAACCGATCTTACAAGTGAACACGACTTTATAAAGATCTGTAACAACGGGAGAATACGGCTCCACATATCTCGAACTGAGTACAAAAACCCGGTGACTCCAGAAAATCTTCGTGCCATGAAAGATGGTCTGGCTGAGGCTGCGGCATTGCTTGTACCGGACATCCCGCTGCAGGCTGTATATTTCAGCTGTACTTCAGGAGGGGCTCTGTTGGGTGATAAAACAGTGGCTGAAAAAATACAATCCGCCGTTGGCCGGGTTCCTGTTATCACTCCACTCTCTGCTGCCACCAGCGCATTTACAGCTTTGGGAACCAGGAAACTAAGTATCCTCACCCCTTATACTGAAAATGTGGCAAGGCCAGTTGGAAGCTATTTTGAAAACAGTGGTTTCACTGTCCAGAATATTTCATATATGGGTTTGGTTGATGACAGGGAAATGGCCAGGATCAAAGCAGAGTCCATCATTGCCGCTGCCAAAGAAACTATTTCCGGCGATGCGGAGGCTCTTTTTATTTCCTGCACTGCACTGCGGTCTGCTGAAGTAGCCGGTTTGATAGAAAAAAAAATTGGCAAACCCGTTGTCACCAGCAACCAGGCAGCAGCATGGAAGGCTCTGAAGATAGCCTGTATAGTACCTGATGCATCCGGATATGGGAAATTACTGTCATCAAAGATGCAGTAAAATTTCAAAATACTAATTATTTAAGGCGTGTTTGCTTGCGTAGATATAGAGCGATAAGGAATTATTATGAGTATACAGTCCAGTCTTTTTTTCAGTGTTGAAGAGTACCGCAATCGCCTGGCCAGGACGCGTAAAGCCATGCAGCAGAAAAATATTGAACTCCTGTTGGTTACCGACCCTTCGAATATGGCCTGGCTCACGGGGTATGACGGTTGGTCTTTTTATGTCCACCAGTGTGTTATTCTTTCCCTCGATGAAGACCCCATCTGGTTTGGCAGGCAAATGGATCTTAACGGTGCGATATGTACTGTATTTATGGCTCAGGACCGCCTCGTCGGATATTCGGATGACTACGTCCAGTCAACTGAGAGACATCCAATGGATTATCTTGCCCAAAAACTGAAGGAATGGAAGTGGGATTCGTTGCGAATAGGGGTGGAGATGGACAATTACTATTTTTCTGCAGCAGCATATGTATCATTACAGAGAAATCTTCCCGGAACCACTTTTTTAGATGCCACTGCTCTTGTTAACTGGCAGCGTGCGGTGAAGTCTGAACAAGAGATTGAGTATATGCGGGTGGCAGCAAAGATTGTTGAGTCGATGCATCAACGGATTAGAGAGACAGCTGAACCGGGTATGCGGAAATGTGATCTGGTCGCAGAAATCTACGACGCAGGCATCCGCGGGGTAGGGGAGAAGGGTGGTGATTATCCTGCAATTGTACCACTTCTACCATCCGGTGAAGATGCTTCAGCCCCACATCTTACGTGGGATGACCAGCCTATGCGGGTGGATGAGGGAACGTTTTTTGAGATAGCAGGATGCTATCGTCGTTATCACTGCCCTCTTTCGAGAACAGTTTTCCTGGGCAAGCCACCTCAGGATATGCTTGATACAGAAAAAGCAATTCTTGAAGGTATGGAGGCAGGACTTGATGCTGCCAAGCCAGGGAATACCTGTGAAGATATAGCACTTTCATTTTTTACGGTATTGGAAAAATATGGGATCAGTAAAGACAGCAGAACCGGGTACTCTATTGGTCTCAGTTATCCTCCGGATTGGGGCGAACGTACTATGAGTCTGCGTCGAGGCGACAAGACGATTCTCCAGCCCAATATGACATTTCATTTTATGACAGGTTTATGGCTGGATTCATGGGGGCTTGAGATTACTGAAAGTATTCTGATTACAGAAAACGGTGTTGAAACTCTTGCTCATGTACCACGTGAATTGTTTGTAAAAAACTAGCCCGAAATTCTAACCAGTTCAGGCTGACTCGTTCCCATCCTAAAACTCAGCATTCTGTTCAATATCGAGGCGTGGCTTCATTATGTACCGCACGCATATGTACGATATTCGGAGGATAAATAATGTAGCCGGAACGCTGAGATTGGGTAGAGGGGTAGTTTGAGGACGGGAACTAACTATGTTTTTAGCGAATATTGTAGTTGTTCAGAGCAGCATTTTTTCATAATTCAGGGAAACAATGGGCATGAAACTCGATGAGTATGATCTGAAAATCCTTGAAACTATCCAGAAGGACGGCAGAATTACCAAAACGAAGCTTGCAGAGAAGATCAACCTGTCCCCGAGTCCGACCTGGGAGAGGTTGAAAAGACTCGAGGATGGCGGTGTCATATCCGGATATTATGGCAGGGTAAATTTGAAAAATATTGTACCTGTAACCACGGTGATGGTTGAAGTGGTACTTAAGCGTCACCAGATAGGTGATTTCAAACGTTTTGAGGATGCGGTCACCTCTGCTCCTGAAGTTGTTGAATGCCTTGCTATAGGAGGAGGCATCGACTATCTGATGCGTATCATGACCTCTGATATAGATAATTATCAGCGTATTATGGACTCCTTACTCGAGGATGATATTGGAATCGACAAGTATTTTACTTATATCGTCACAAAACCGATAAAAAATCTTTGCTCGATTCCCATTTCGAATCTTACAGATAAAACAACTGCAAATAGACCGTAAAAAAGAAAATTATTCTAAATGCTGCCTTAGTTCAAAAACACCCTCTGAAGAAAAAAGGATACATTGTTGATGGAGTCAGTATAACTGAAAGATCTTAATTGGAGGTGCTTGTATTAATAACTTCAGGATGAAGTTGGCAGGGTGCTACTCGAATTAGTGGGGCAAGATGTGAAAATTGCTGAATTGGAACTTGGTGGTTTAAACCATTTGTCATTTTCCCCGATTCTAATATTGAAAAAACAAAACCAGCTGTTTGGGCAGCTATGGATTTAAAAAGGAAAATATCATGACGGACAAACAAATTGGTAAAGGCACAAAATGTGTATGGGGTGGAGAGGAAGAATATCTCATGCAAAACGCAACACAGGTCCCCGTTGTACACAGTGTTTCTTATGGGTATTCCGATATAGATCAATGGCAAAAGGTCGCATTGGGAGAAGAAAAGGGGCATATCTATGGGCGGAACACCAACCCTACAGTTGAGGTTTTCGAAAATAAAATATGTAAACTGGAAGGTGCTGAAGCGGCAACAAGTGCATCTACAGGAATGGGAATAATCAGCAGTACACTTTTCACCTTTTTGCATCCCGGAAAAAGGGTCGTCTCTGTAAAGGATACGTACGGCGGAACAAACAAGATATTCACCGAGTTTCTTCCCAAGATTAACGTCGACGTAGCGCTGTGCGACACCACTGATCATGACGCAATTGAGAGAGAAATTGCTCAAGGGTGCGATGTCCTTTACTTAGAAACACCAACAAACCCGACTATCAAGATCATTGACCTGGAGAGGTTGGCGGCAGCAGGAAAAGCTGTGGGCGCCATTGTGGTTGTTGATAACACTTTTGCAACCCCCATCAACCAGCAACCACTTACACTTGGTGCTGACCTGGTCCTGCATTCGGCAACAAAATTCCTCGGCGGGCATGCAGATGCTCTGGGAGGAGTGATTTGTGGCAAAGAGAACCTTATAAAAGAGATCTATCACTATAGAGAAATAAACGGAGCAACCCTCGATCCGATGTCCGCTTATTTACTTCTTCGAGGTATGAAAACCCTCGCTTTGCGAATTGAAAAACAAAATGCGAATGCCATGGCAATAGCTCAGCATCTTGATTCCCATCCCCAGATAAAAAAAGTGCTTTATCCAGGGCTGGAGAGCCATGAAGGTCATGACATAGCACGGAAACAAATGTCAGGGTTTGGAGCAATGCTCAGTTTCATACTGAAAGATGAGTCTCTTGCTGCTGTGGGAAAAGTCATTGCAAAAATGAATTATGCCCATGCTGCCGCAAATCTTGGTGCAGTTGAAACAATCGTAGGCCCCCCTGCAACCACGAGCCATGTCGAATGCAGTGCAGCAGAGCGAAAGGCCATGGGAATCCCGGAAAGCCTTATCCGCTACTCCACCGGTATTGAAGATATTGAGGACCTGAAAGACGATCTGGACAGGGCCCTCGCTGTACTTGCTTAGGAGGCTGTCCGCAAATCACCTTTTCCCTCAACGCCTCGATCTGAGAACAGCAATTTTTTCTCAGATCGAGGCATTTTAGAAAAATTCAAGCAGAAGGCCATGCAGGCCCGGCGCGTATTTGGCCTCCACGGTGGTAACATGGAAGGCAGTGTTATAACGTCCAGATCAGGATCCGCCCTGTATACGTTTCACCTCAAGTTGGTTGATTCAGGTTATTCTGAGTATGCAGGTCTGTTTATCGTTGCAGAAAGTTGGCTTGTTGAGGAATCAAAAAATATCTGCCACCAGTTGTCATGAATCGGCAGTCCCAGGACCCGCACACTCCACAACACGCATGTGGGATCAAGCGGCTCGCCGACACTGTAGATAGCGCGGAGCTTCGGGAATTCCCAATCCTGCCAGGCAGCTTCTGGGATGCGCATCAAGCGACGGATCGCGGTTGGAGAGGTGTAAAGGATATTGACCTTTTCGTCTGCCAAAATCTGCAGCCAGCGACCGGCATCGAACTCGGCCTCATCGCATACCACGGTGATACCATGCACCAAGGGGGCGATAATCGCCTATGAGGTTCCTGTCACCCAGCCGGGATCGGCGGCACACCAGAAGATATCATTCGAGTGAAAATCGAGTACATAGAAGCCGGTGGCATAGTGGGTCAACATGGCTTCGTGTACGTGTATCGCCCCCTTTGGAAGCGAGGTCGTGCCGCTGGTGAAATGCAGCAGGGCAGGGGTTTTACTGGAGGTGGCCGGGATTTCCCAACTATCATCCACCTCACGGAGCAATCGT
Organism: Desulfopila sp. IMCC35008; assembly: GCF_010646885.2. Classification (GTDB taxonomy): domain Bacteria; phylum Desulfobacterota; class Desulfobulbia; order Desulfobulbales; family Desulfocapsaceae; genus Desulfopila. Next base: position 1,544,317 of record NZ_CP050700.1, read on the forward strand.
CTTTGGTGAAGCGGAAAGCCGAGTGCATAACTGCTCCGTCGGCAATCGGATTCCTTGAATCTCCCCTTTTATTTCACAACCCCTGCCAGTTGCTAATACTCCATTTCATCCAGGTCTTCTGGAGCCATTCCCGACTTTTTTCTCTTTTCCGGCTTTTCCGCAATTAAAGCCTGTGTAGTCAGCAGCAGGCCCGATACAGAAGAAGCATTCTGAATGGAAAAGCGAACCACCTTAGTCGGATCGATAATTCCAGAAGTATACAGGTTTTCATAGGTTTCGGTCTGTGCATTGAAACCGAAATCATTTTCGCCCTCCAACACCTCATTGACAACAACGGATCCTTCCCAACCGGCATTCTCGGCAATCTGTCGCAAAGGCGCACACAGGGCTTTGCGTAAAATATTCAGGCCATTTTTTGCATCGCCCTCTGCGGTTACATTGTCCAGGGCCTTAATACAGCGGATGAGGGCAACGCCTCCGCCGGGAACAATTCCTTCCTCTACGGCAGCTCGTGTTGCATGCAGAGCATCCTCAATCCTGGCCTTCTTTTCCTTCATTTCCACTTCTGTTGCAGCGCCGATATTTAGAACAGCAACGCCGCCGGCCAGTTTTGCAAGCCGTTCCTGTAATTTTTCACGATCATATTCTGAAGTTGTATTTTCCATCTGGCCCCTGAGCTGCTTAATGCGTTCATTGATGGATTCTTTGCTGCCTCCCCCATCCACAATTGTAGTAGTATCCTTGTCAATCTTCACATGTTTGCATGTACCGAGATCACTCAGCTTTACGTTCTCAAGTTTTATTCCCAGGTCTTCAGTTATAACCATGCCTCCTGTAAGAATAGCGATATCCTCAAGCATGGCTTTCCGGCGGTCGCCGAAACCGGGGGATTTTACAGCCGCAACGTTCAGCGCTCCACGAAGCTTATTGACAATAAGCGTTGCCAGGGATTCCCCCTCAATATCTTCCGCAATAATCAACAGCGGTCTGCTGGTCTTGGCAATCTCCTCCAAAAGGGGAAGGAGTACTTTCATGGCAGCAATTTTTTTATCGTGCACCAAAATGACAGGTTCCTCCAAAAGAACCTCCATTTTTTCAGCATCAGTGACGAAATAGGGGGAGATATAGCCGCGGTCAAATTGCATGCCCTCGACGACCTCGAGAGTCGTCTCCATGCTCTTGGCCTCCTCCACGGTTATAACACCTTCCTTGCCGACCTTATCCATGGCATCAGAAATAAGGACACCAATGGCGGCATCATTGTTGGCTGAAATGACTCCGACCTGCTCGATTTCCTTCTTGTCCTTGACCGGCCTGGAAATGTTTTTGAGCTCATTGACAATTGCCTCAACCCCTTTATCAAGACCGCGCTTCAGCTCCATGGGATCCAGACCCGAAGCAACAAGTTTATTGCCTTCACGAAAAATCTCCTGGGCAAGAACTGTGGCGGTTGTGGTGCCGTCCCCTGCCGTATCGCTTGTCTTGCTGGCAACCTCCCTCACCATCTGGGCGCCCATATTTTCGTACTTTCTTTCCAGGGTGATTTCCTTGGCCACAGTAACTCCGTCCTTGGTTACTATTGGAGGGCCAAATGATTTTTCGATGAGGACATTACGACCCTTAGGGCCAAGAGTTACCTTTACGGCATTGGCAAGGGCGTTGATACCCTTTAGAATGAATTCACGGGCGTCCCTGTCATAGCTGATTATTTTTGGCGACATCGCACGTAACCCTCCAATCTTTTGTTTGAAACTTCGTCAGGCGCATCTACCACACAAAGCAGGACATGCTTAACATTGTCGAGCTTGATCTCTGTCCCAGCCATTGTTGGCGAGTCAACCTGCTCACTCCTCCACACCCTTGATCTCAATCTTTTTCACTTCCGATTGTGGTAAGGCCTTCCGAGGGATGGTAATGTTCAGGACACCCTTCCTGAACTCCGCCTTGACCTTTTCCTCATCCGCATCATCCGGAAGTGACAGAATCCTCTGAAATGAGCCGTATGAACGCTCCATGCAATAATAATCCTTTTCCCGCTCTTTTTTTTCCTGCTTTTTTTCCCCCCGAATCGTCATGGCGTTGCCGGCAATCTCCACCTTGACGTCCTTTTCATTCACACCGGGGACTTCAACGGTTATTGTATATTCCTTGTCACTGGCGGCGACATCGACTTGGGGTTTCATAAAACCGGCTAGGCTCGCTGACGGGAAATCGGTTCTATATGGCGACATGCCAAAACCCCTGAAGGCATTTTCGAACAGCCTGTCCATTTCCCTGTGCAGCTGTATCATTGGATGATGGGAACTTTCAATGAGGCTGGCGGGTGACTCAGGGCGTGCAATGGGAACGGTTGTTGTGCTGCTCTCTTCCTCATCTTTGAACCAATTCCAAGGTGCCAATTTTTTTATATCCATGGTTCCTCCTCCTTGGGGAGCAAGTGGTGAATGAGATTCAGGAGTTCATCCGGAACGGCCTCTTCCTGAACCGGACTCATTTTTTCAAAAACTCCTTATTCCGAAGAGATAAAGGACTGCCTGCGAAAGACGGGCCCGAACCTCTCATTTTCATATGCCTCATCCCCCTCCACAGTGTTGTTCTTAACAACGAGGAGCGTGTCGGGGAAAATCCTTTTGACCCATCTCTTCGTTATTTGCGGGAAATATATGCTTGCAATATCAGTTATATGGCTGTGCTAAATTTTCTACAATTGCCTCGATCTGAGCCAAAATGGCAATTCTCCGACACACTCCCCGCCAGGCATCATAATTACCGCCCCAATTGAATATCAGCATTTGGGTTTCAATAGCTTTTTCAACATAACACCTGGGCGGCATCGAGCACGTTCCGTACCACCTCAGACAGCTTTGCATTGGATACCGGGTTCATCATGAACGCTTCAAATCTCATATTGCGGTTATTCTTATCACCTGCCAGCGAATTATGACCGGTACAGTCGATAACCGGAATATCATTGGCGTGCAGCGAAACCTTATGAGTATCTTTTATATGACTGGCGATTGAATTCGATTTCGACAATGAAATAGCTGCTAACTCAGCCTTGCCCAATATGACAGTTACCAGAAAATCCTGATCCTTCGGATGGGCGAAATCGAGAAAATTATGTACTGAAGGGGAAAATGTTGTTGTATCAAGGCCATAGATGTCATGTTGACCTGGTGACCAGAAAACCCTCCCTGTTCTGATATCCCGCTCCCAGGTGCCGATAAGGCTGTGTTTTTGATTCAGGCCATCGACATTGCTGGTGGAGGAATATGCTCTGCCATTCAACTCCTGTCCTGCATATGTGGATAATGCTAGGGGGGAATGCTGGTGACTTATGTTATGCCTTGTATCCATGAATCTGACAGTGTGTAAAGGTTTTTAAGGCTGCTATTGACCTTGACTCATTTGTTCATCATGTAAACACAACATTCATATTATAGACTCTTATATTTTCTCACAATCCGAAGGAAAAGTCAGGAAAAAAATCAGGATTTGGTTACGATTGGATAAGGCATGATCTGGCGCTCTTTCCTCACATATCAGTAAGTGCAAGACCTCATAGGCAGACTCGTCTTATCGATCTGCTGATTTACCCCTTGGGGCTGATCCCATCATGTTTCGTATATTTCGTGTACCCGGCATGCGGTGAAATCTCAGCTGGAAAAAAGATTGGCTGGCAAGTGCCTTGAGGGGGTATAATAAGTTAGGAACCATTTCACTCAATCCCCCGGAAGACGAGGTCGCGTATGCTCTTGCTCCTATTCCCTGAAGATGAACTCAGCACGCTTTTCGAGTTACTCTCCTACAACCTCCTTATTGGCCCTGCCCGAAAAGCCATATCTCCATCCGGTGAAATAGAGGCCAGAGAGGCACAAAGGGTAGGGGCGGTGGACGTTCCCAGAGGGATTTTGTATCACATGTACGCGTTCGACATGCAGGGGAGGATAACCAGAGCAGCTGTATTATTCTCACGAGCCAGAATAATGGCAACATACAGCTCGCTCTTCAAGAGCTAACGTCTGAATCGGTTGGGGCAGGACTGCTGGCCAAGGAAATCGAAAAGCTCGCTGTCATGCTTTTCAGGGCTTATGATCCGTGTATATCATGGTCTGTTCATTGAGCCAGAGAGTCGACCAAAAGGCTCTTACTGGTGAAAAAGAGGAGGTGAACTATGGGATTGAATGAGGACTTTTCCAAACTTGCAGACCGACTGAAAACAGAACGGGATGAATTGAAACTGAAAATGCATCTGGCATCCATGGAGGTAAAGGAAGAGTTTGAGGAAGCAGAGGAGAAATGGGGTCATGTAAAGTTAAAAGCCTCGGATATTGCGGATGAGGCAGTTGAGACCTCTGACGAGTACATAGCTAAGGCCAAGATAATCGGCGAGGAGCTGAAAGAAACCTATCGGCGCATCGCCAAACGGTTGTCTGAGTAAGACACTGAAAATATAGCTCTATGGTGACAAAAAATCTTGGGATGTCCGGTAAATTCTAGTTTTTTTAGTTCGTCCCGACCCCGAAAATGAAAATCTCAAAAAATCGGAAATCGACTTAAATGATTGAGGTAAGTATGAAATGCCCGAAATGTCATTCTGATATGGAGAAGGTTTACTTCCAGACTGTTGAGATCGACAGGTGCAAGGACTGCAAAGGGCTCTGGTTCGATCTCCTGGAGCATGAACAGCTGAAGATGATGGATGGTTCAGAGGAGGTCGATATCGGTGACCCGAATGTAGGGAAAAAATTCAACGATAAAGATTCGATCAATTGCCCCCACTGCAAAGCCAGGATGGTGAAAATGGTCGACAGCAAACAGAGTCACATCTGGTATGAGTCCTGCGCCATCTGCTATGGTGTGTTCTTTGATGCCGGTGAATTCACTGATTTCAAAGACGAGACATTTACAGATTACTTCAAGGATATACTGACCCGGGAGAGAAAGTAAAAAAGGTCATTAAAATTACCACCTGAAACATTACGAACATCCCGGTTGAAGGTGATTTCATCGACCAGGGGGCTTCGCTGGAAGAGGGCCTATAGCTGCTGGCAACTGACCGGTATCGGTCAGTTGCCGGTCAAAGAGACCAGGGTGTAGATGAATTATTAATACTTCCAGGTAAATATCATATGTCTGCCAAATTCTCGCGGTCTCTTATTCCAGCCTTTCAAAGTGCTCGATGATATTGTAGGAGTGGCTGCTGATACGTTCAAGATCTCGCAGTATTCCTGGGTAAAAAGAATCTGTTGCCCATTCTTCTCGTTCATTCGCATGCCATAGAATAAATTTTCTTCGCAGCTCCAGTTTGAGCATGCTGGCCTGGGTTTCAATGTCCGTTATATCTGTATGTACAACCTTTCTGGCACGCTTCATTGTCTGCAGGGCCGTATCGCATGTGAGAACTGCAGTATCGAAAATGTTTCTGAGATCCTTCTGCGCTTTTTGGGAAAATACGATCTCGGGCTGATCGGCATATATAACCATATTTTCTGCAAGGTCCGCGATGCGTTCGAGGTCCGTATGCGAGTGTATGAGAGCTCTTTTGAGGCAAATGTCCTTATCGGTAAGCAGCATATTACTGATGCTATTTCCGTATGCGATAAGAGCACTGTTCATTGCGTTTATAACCCTCTCATTCTCCCTTACTGCCTTGCCGGCGTCGGCATCCCCCTCAAAAAAGGCCTTGCCGGCAAGCTTGAGCGTTTCGTAGACTATTGAAAACATCTTCAGAGTTTCTTCCTCTATCCTTGAAAGTGCAAGTGCAGGAACGTTGAGGATGCGCTTATCAAGACTGGTCATTATATCCGGCACTTTCTGATCCTCTCCAGGGATGATTATTTTTAACAGTTTTATTAAAAAGCCTGTGAACGGAAGCAGCAAAAAGCTCACAGCCACATTGAATACAGTATGACTGTTGGCCAGTTGCCGGGGAACTGTCTCAGCGGACATAGCTATAATATTGCTGAATGGTGTGAGGAGGGGAAAGATCATTACAGCACCAAGCATGTTGATCATGAACTGCGCCAAGCCAGTTCGTCTGGCTGAAATGGAAGTACCTATGGTCGCTATTAGTTCGAGGACGCATGTACCGAGATTGGCTCCAACAATAAGCGCTATGCCGGAGGGGAGGTCGATAACGCCCTCCATGCTCATGGCAATAACCAGGCTGGTAGTAGCTGAACTGCTGCTGGTAATGGCAGTAAAGACTGCTCCAATGATGATCCCGTATAAAGGAAAACTGCCGAACTGGCTCATCATGTTCAGGATTGCAGGGAACTCCCTCAATGGTCTGGCACCATCAGTCATGGTATTCATCGCAAAAAATACAAGCCCAAGACACAATAGAATTTCCCCCAAATCCCTGGCCTTCTCATGACGATGGAATAAGCTATGTACAACAAAGCCGCTAATGATGAGAGGAAAATGAAAAAGAGATACTTTAAAGGCGACAATCTGGGCAGTCATTGTTGTGCCGATTTCAGATCCAAGAATGACATAGACAGCTTGATTCAGTCTCATAATCCCTGCGTTTACCAACCCCAAAAGCAGAAGTACAGTGACACTTGAACTCTGAACAAGGAAAGTTGTCACTGCCCCGGCAGCCATGCCGGTAAGAGGATTAGCGGTTGCCTTTTCGAGGATTATTTTCAACCGGAAGCCCGCGCTTCGTTTCATGGTATCACTCAGCATTCTGATACTGAACATGAAGATGACAAGACCACCGAGGATTTTGAAGGCAATAATTGCTGTACCCATACTCTGCTCTCTCTTCAGATCGGTTAACAGGGAAGCGGGTCGATCTCCATCAGGCTCTGCTGGCTGAACAGTTGAGAGCCTAAACGGTTGTCCGGGGTTGATGTTATAGGATTGACAACAACCTTCGTGTCTAATCAATCAGCATAGGCGACAGCGAGAACGTCTTCAAAGTAGTCAACAAAATGTGTTGAGAGGCCCTCCTTGATATATTCAGGCAGATCGGCGAAATCCTTCTCATTATCCTTGGGGAAAATAAGCTCCATTACACCAATTCGACGAGCCGCAATAACCTTTTCCCGTATGCCTCCAACGGGCAATACCTTGCCTGTCAGGGTCAATTCTCCTGTCATCGCCAGTCCGGGACGGACAGGCTTGACAACAGCCAGGGAATGCAGGGCCAAGGCCATTGTGATGCCTGCAGAAGGGCCGTCCTTCGGCGTGGCCCCTGCTGGAACGTGCAGATGGATAAAACGGTCGGCAAAGAATGACTCCTTTCCAGCGGTATTGTCGATAAGCGAGTGGATAAATGAGTAGGCAATCTCCGCTGATTCCTTCATGATATCGCCTAATTGTCCAGTCTGTTTAAAGCCACCGCCTTTTTTTAAGATCGACGAGGCCTCGACGTAGAGTGTTGCACCTCCATACTGAGTCCATGCCAAGCCTAAGGCTACCCCGGGAATAGCCCGTTCATATAATTCTTCAGAAAGATACGTGGGTTTGCCGAGAAATATTTCAACACTTTCTTCATCGATTTGAAAGTTCACTCCTTCGCCCTCAGCCTGTTTCAGATTAACCTGGCGCATAATCTTTTTGATCTGATTCTCTAAGTTGCGCACTCCAGCCTCTCTGGCGTAACTGTCGATGATTTTCAGCAATGCGGTATCCTCAATTACCACTTCGTCTGCCATCAAACCGTGCTCTTCAAGCTGGCGCGGGATCAGGTATTTTTGGGCAATTTCCATTTTCTCCTTAAGGATGTAGCCGGGAAGCTTGATCACCTCCATCCGGTCAAGCAAAGGGCGGGGAATGGTGTCAAGCTGGTTTGCTGTGGTCATAAAGAGAATTCTGGAGAGATCGTACCGAACATCAAGGTAATGATCGAGGAATTCCCTGTTCTGTTCAGGGTCAAGGACTTCAAGAAGTGCTGAGGCAGGATCACCGCGAAAACTCGTCCCGATTTTATCGATTTCATCCAGCATAATCACTGGATTTGACGTGCCGGTACGCTTCAGGCTTTGGATAATTTTGCCAGGCATAGCGCCAATATAGGTCCGTCTATGCCCCTTGATTTCCGCCTCATCGACCATGCCGCCCAGAGAAAAACGGAAGAATTCTCGGTTCAGGGCAGAAGCGACTGATTTCCCGATTGAAGTTTTCCCAACCCCAGGTGGCCCTACCAGGCAGATGATGGTCCCTGATATTCTCCCTCTCTTTATGATTGTGCTGATTATTTCCAAAATGAGCTTTTTGACCTCTTCAAGGCCGTAATGATCGTTATCAAGAATGGTTCTGGCTTTATGTATGTCCTAGGTTGTCGTCCGAGAAAATACCCCAGGGCAGCTCTGTCAGGGTATTCAGGTAGCCCCTGGTCACATGGAACTCCGCAGAACTGGTTTCCAGAACCTGCAGTTTCTCCAACTCCTCCTGAATAACTTTGGCAGCCTCGCTGCTCAACGCCAGGTTCTTTATTCTATTTTCGATTTTTTCAATCTCAGAGGCCTTGTCATCCTTTTCCATGCCCAGCTCTTTCTTGATGACCCGCAGCTGTTCGCGCAAAAAGAATTCGCGCTGATGCTTGGACATCTTCTCCTGGATCTGACGTTGGATATCTTCCTGTAAATGAGTGAGTTCAATCTCCTCCTGAAGCAATATAAGGAGTTTTTCGCCCCTTTTTAAAAGGTCGAAAGTCTCTAGGAGATCCTGTAGCTTATCTGAATCTGCAGAAATTACAGATGCTATGAGGTCCATCAGGGTTCCCGGTTTTTCAAGCGAAATTGACGAAGAGAGGAGCTTTAACTGTTCGTGAAAGATCGAATTGGTTTTTAACAGTTCTTTGACAGAAGAAATGATGGACAATGCATAGGACTTCAGCTCATCCGAAGGCTTGACAAGCTGATCAGGATGATACTCCACCTCCCAAGTGAGCAGGGGAGATTGGCGGGCTGTACGTATGTATGAAAAACGTTGTATTCCCTGAGCTAAAACATTGACTACCGCTTCTTCAAACTGAACAACTTTATAGATTTTAAGAACTGTACCCACTTTGTAGAGTTCGGAATGGAAAAAGTTTTTTTTGTCTTCTTCTTTTACCATGACCATGCCGAAGTAGCCGTTAAGCTCCTCAACGCTCGTTCGGATGAGATCTATGAATTTTTGTCCTGAAAATGGGATTGGTTGGAGCACCCCTGGAAAAACCGGACCAGATGTCGCAGGCGCAATGAGTATCTGGTTTGGGATTACATCAGATACCAAAACCAGGTCGTCGGAAACTGTCTCATCGCCGGTGTACTCAGCTGAAGAATTGTCAGTATTGGAAGAAAAATAATTGCTGTATATCACGTTCTACCCCTCCCACTCATGTTTGATTGAAAGGATGCATTATCCCAAGGGGCTCTCACAACAAAGGTGGCGACTTAAGACTTCAGGCTTTTTGGAACCGAGACTACATGGTCCCCCCCCTCAACACCCGTAATCTCGATCTTTTGCTCATCCGTGTCTTCCGGGGGTGAGCGAATCCTCTGAAAAGATCCGTATGAGCGCTCTATAAAATAATAGTACTTTTATCTGTGCAGCTTCATCCATAGGGTGCAGAGAACCTTCAATTTGGCTGGCGGAAAACTCGGGGTGCGCAATGAAAACGGCTGGTTCTCTGTTCTTTTCTTCATCTGTACACCAGTTTCAAGGTACCATTGTTTGATATTCATATTTCTCACTCCTTGATGAGCATGCGGTGCTTGTCATAGGGGAGACGATTTTGATGATACCATCCTGATTCGGATATATAATCATATCAATCTGTCCTGTTCCGGAGATCTAGAGACCACTGCCATGGAGGTTGTTACTAATACTCACCCAGGCCAAAATGTTCATGCATACATAACATCTATCGTGAGTCATTTTATTATCTCAAAAGTGGGAGGCAATGTCAGTTAAAAGTTGGGGACGAATTGATTTTTATTACGTATGACAAATATACTTCTTGTTCTCAATTTCAGTAGTTCGCCTTTTCGAGACTTTCCTTTAGAGTTCTTTCACACCACAGTTTTCCTTAAGGGGACTCTCCATTGTTATCTCTTCATCAGGTGGAGTCATTCTCTCCTTTTTGCAATTCCTGGATGGATTACGGGTAAATATCTGAATTACCCTACTAATAATTTAAATATTATATCTAAAGTTTTCTGGTCAATATCATCAAAGTATGTGACCATTTATTTTGCTTTATCAGCAAACATATTGTCTTTAGGGTCTGTTTTGGTGTCATCATCTCCTTTCAATAACTTGACTACATCTTTGCGAATCAAATTCGGTTGAATACGTTTCTTATTGGTGTCATCTTCAAATACATCGTCATCAAATCTTGTTGGTCCGTATAGTGTACCCCAGGAAGTCGCTAGCTGGGACACATATGTACTGAGACGTTGGTCTTTGTAAATTGCGATAAAAAGATTAATGGTGCGTTGAGTAAATCATGAATATTTAACAATTTTTAGGTAGCTAGATGTTCTTGGTCCTTGCAATACAAATATCCAACTTCAACAATGCTATCAATAAACTAGTTCCAACTCAGATTTTTTTAAAGGCGAAAAATTTATCTCAGTCAGTTCATTATCATGATTTATGAATTCATTTTCAAATCTTTGCTAAAACTTAATGCTACTATCTTATTATTCAACAAGTTTATGTGTTAGTTTTTGTTGAACGTTATTTTGATTCTTGACTCTTGGAGGTGTGAAATAATGTCATATTTACTTATTGCTAAAATTTTAATACACTATGTAAGTAACAATGCAAGGCCATAATATTAATATCCTAATTTGAAATATATATACTATGTATTGTTAATGTTAGGTATCGCTCTTAGTGTATATACATTTATGATAGAGCACTTAATAGTATTTATAAGTTAAAATAAAGGAAGCATGTAGAATAGTATTGTTAGAAAATGCAATAAGCATATATAAGATAAAATATAAAATTACTAATAACATAAAAAATAGAAAGTAACATTCCTAAAACGCACATTACGTGCACATATATGCCTGTATATGGGTGTAATAGGGATTCTGTGTCGTTTCTAAAAGCTGTATTGATTCAGTAGGACTCCAATTGCGTTTACACAGTAAGGTGCTCTCACTGCTCGCCTATGATACGGGTTAAATATATTTAAAAGCACATTGTAGAAACTAAAATTCAAAGATAAGGGCAAAGAAAATGCAAAGAAAGTAAATTTAACTTAATAGATTGGTAAATACATATTAGAGATGTTTTATGAACTAATTGTAAGCTCAATAATCAACGTGATTGGTTACAATATTTTTTAATCAAGACAGTTTTAAAATATTAAATTGTTCATTCTTGAGTCCAAAAAAGTCAAATGCTAGAAAGGCAGAATTGAGAAAAATGTATTGTATTTCACTCATTCTGAAGACTGCGACATAAAACGAATTATCAATATGTTTCAGGGTATTATTGATGTGAAAAAATACTTTATTGCTATGAGGGAATATTTTAAATAATATTAATTGATACATTCTGTTATTAAATATTAAATGATTTTGCTTTGTGTAAGGGGAGAGTGTTGTTTGTGAGTTAATAATTCTATTATTTTAGAGTCATTATTATGTAGAGAAATTACGCGGAAAGTATTTGGCGTTTGTATACAATCAATCTTAGTTGCTATGTCTTCACAGTTCCAAAATAATAATATTGAATATTTAATCTCTCACTATGGATAGGGATCAATATATTGAAATATATTGAAGGTATGTTTGTAATAAACGATAGGAGAAGAGAGAAAAAGATATAGAAATGCGGTTCCAAAGATATTTCATGCTATGTGTAGCTGCTCGTAATTAATAAAAACAACTCTTAAACTTATCTTAATTTTTTTTCCAAATACTTGACTTTGTGCAGAGGAATATTTGTACTACGTAAAATATGACATGTAAATATGTTTGGTATTTGTTCGCAGATGTGGCTATGTGAAATAATGTTAGCAATAGAGAATGCGTGTTCTCTATTGAGCTAATTATTGTTCAAAAATAGTGATAAGCAGTATAATTTATGAATATATTGCTACCATATTGAACATTTTAACGACCAATAAACTTTGCTGCCATAATTTCCACATTGCCAAACTATATATTTAGGTCAAGGTCAGCCTGAGAAACCTTTTTTCTCAATTTAGAAATTTTAGCTGGACCAGCGTTATACGAAACAAAAGCGAAAAGCGTGCGATTTAGAGTTGTGATGTCTGGTTCATTAAAAATTATTATTGGTAGTGCCAATTTACAATATTGAGACTGCACGATTCTGTAATGGCAGCAGTCACGGCAATCCCCCCCATATCCGAAATTTCTCAACTGAACCCACTTTCTCTTTTTCAGTAGGTTGTCAGACCTGAAGAGATCGAACGATTGATCGACAATCAAAAGTGGTTACAGTTACATTTTTATGGTTCATTGACCGACTTTTAGCTGTCGAAGTAATGAACTGAGCTACACCGTTGATTTATCTGAATTCACAGAGTTAATCACACTCAAATGGAGATATCATGTACACAATTTATACCATTCCCGGCTCTTGTTCCTCTGGTATTGTCGTCCTGCTTGAGAAACTGCAACTTGAATACACACCGGTTAGACGTGAAGACGTATCAAATTATTCTGAGCTAGTGCCAACTAACCAGGTACCTGCATTGAAATTACCCGATGGTCAGATTATTACAGAGGGGGCTGCGATTGTTCTCTACCTGCTTGAGAAACACAATTCACCAATGATACCTACCGACCTTGCCCAAAAAGCCGAATTTCTCAGGTGGTTAATGTTTGACTATGCGACGCTGCATCCTGCCTATGGTAAAATGTTTACTATTATGTACAGAGTAAACATGGATGAAAATGAGAAAGTCAGCGTATTAAAACAATTAGCTCCATCTGTCTCCAGTTTATGGGCAATTCTCGATAAAGAATTGGAAAAAAAACAATTCATCACGGGCGATCAACCAACAATTGTAGACTATCTGGCGACTATTTACTCAAGTTGGGGGAAGAATTTTCAAGATATCGATATTACATTTGGAAAAAATGTGGAGCGACTCATTAAGCAGGTATCCAATCTCCATGAGTTTCAGGCCGGTTATAAGAAAGAGAATATTGATTTTTGAAAGGCTGTGTGAAGCAAATTAGCAGATATAAAACCACTCTGGCCTTCAGCAACCAGAGTGGTCTTTTATAGTACATCAATAATGTTGATAGTTTCGGAACTATCCCAATAGCATTTAGTATTCAGGTCTATTACTCATATAGACTGAGGTGGATCGAAACACTGTACGGGTAGGTGGTCTTATAAGGGCGGGGACTGCTCTTCGCCCTTTAGAGCACAGGAACAATCTAATCCTAACAAGTATGTTGATTTTCAAATATTGGCAATGGTAAGCTGAAGATCTTAAGTCTATTTGAGAATACTCAGCAAAAGCCGATACTTCATCTAAGAAATCCAGTCAGGTCCTTTTAATTGAAAAAAGAGGGGGAAGACGGGCATGTCTAAAAAAATGGTGCTGTCATTGGTTTGTATCATTCTGGCTATCGGAATATTTACGCCAGTATTTGCAGGGGAACTTGCTGAAATGATCTACCACAATGGAAACATTATCACGATCAACGACGCCCAGCCAAGAGTTGAAGCGGTGGCGGTAATGGATGGAAAAATCCTGACTGTTGGCACTGAAACAGACGTCTTCAAGTCCAAGGGAGACATGACCAAGTTGATCGACCTTGACGGCAACACCATGCTTCCCGGTTTTTTCGATGCCCATGGCCATGTAATGGGCGGCGGCTTGCAGGCGCTATCCGCCAACATCCTTGCACCACCGGATGGCGAGGTGAAAGATATCGCTTCACTACAGGAGACACTTCGGGAGTGGATGAAAAACAATCTCAAGGCTGTAAAGGAAATCGGTCTTATCGTCGGTTTCGGTTATGACAATGCGCAACTTGCCGAACTGCGACATCCAACACGGGATGACCTAGACGAGGTATCAAAGGATGTGCCGATTGTTTTGCTTCATCAGTCTGGGCACCTTATTGCTGTAAATTCAAAGGCCTTGGAATTTGGTGGGATCACTGCGCAAACCGAAAATCCGGAAGGCGGGGTTATTCAACGTACTGAGGGAGGGAAAGAGCCCAATGGCGTGCTGGAAGAGACGGCAGCGTTCCCTCTTCTACTTAAACTGCTTGCACTTGTGGGACCGGAAGGCTCAAAGACTTTCATTACAGCCGGGACGGAACTATGGGCAAGTTTTGGCTATACAACCGCACAAGACGGCCGAACGATGCCAAACGCTATAAAAACATACAAAGAAGTAGCAGAGACCGGTGCACTGAAAATCGATGTCGTGAGTTACCCGGATGTGCTCGTTGATCGGGAAATAATCAAAAACGAATATAGCCCATCCTACAAGAACCGCTTCCGCGTCGCCGGTGCCAAGTTGACTATTGACGGCTCGCCTCAAGGGTTCACGGCGTGGCGCGACCGGCCGTATTACAAACCTGTTGGAAACTACCCTCCAGGCTATGTCGGCTATCCGGCCGCAACTTCTGAGCAGGTACTGGACGCAATTGATTGGGCCTATGCCAACGACATCCAGATCTTGACCCATTCCAACGGTGAGGCTGCTTCGGATCAATTGATCGCCTCTATTGATGCGGCCACCCCAAAATATGGTGCAGGGGATCGTCGCCCTGTCCTGATACATGGCCAGTTTCTCCGGGAAGACCAGGTTGATTCGTTTAAGAGACTCAACATCTTTCCCTCGCTTTTTCCCATGCACACGTTTTATTGGGGTGACTGGCATCGCGAGCATACCGTCGGTCCTGAACTCGCCGACAATATTTCGCCGACCGGCTGGTGTGTAAAACGTAGCATGATGTTCAGTTCCCATCACGACGCACCCGTCGCTTTTCCTGACTCAATGCGTATACTTGATGCAACCGTTACCCGTCGATCACGTTCGGGGGATATTATTGGACCAGCCCAACGCGTTGATGTGATGACCGCCCTGAAGGCAATGACTATTTGGCCTGCTTGGCAGCATTTTGAGGAAGACTCGAAAGGATCAATTGAAGTTGGGAAACTGGCCGATTTCGTTATCCTGGATAGAGATCCAACCGCAATTGACCCTGAAAACCTTGATCAAATAAAAGTTACGGAAACGATAAAGGAAGGTAAAACTGTTTATCAAATGTCAGGCACAGACAAGGCCGCTGCTCTTTTTAAGCCGAATAGCCTCAGTACTCAGGCATTCGCCCGCATGTTAGCTTTGGCGGCTGATCATTCAGGCCATAATCATGGTCAAGACAACCATGGTATCGGCTGTACTTGTGGCGTGATTAGCAAGCTTGCCAATGTGATGGTAATGGGGAACGACAGTTGATATCTGATCAGATTATCTCACGATTAAGCGTTGCTCACCGTTGCTCTGATTGAGCAGCGGTGAGCTTTATATTTCCTGGTCAAATGTCGTATATTTAGGTTATTTCCCAAATTGTAGGTCTTCCTGTACACCTACCGGTTGAAAGTTAACGTGCAATTCGTTTGGGAGCAATTTGAGGTGACAGGAATTAAGGTAAAATAGAATTGCTGACAGAATACTCAAGCCTTCGATGTGGCAATATTAGCGCTGCGGCTCACACACTGGAATGATGCGAAGCGATAACGGAGCAAAATGTCCAGTGCAGCCGTGTTGCTAAGCGAGATGATTGAAGTGTCAATTGCTCGTTGCATGTTTGCATGCGTAGTAATAGCTGTACGCCATCAGGATAATCAGAGCAATTGCAAAGAGAAGCAGGGCTAAATTAAATTCGATAACACCTTCCAAAGAAAACCATGTTCTTACGATAGCGATCATTGCAACAACGAGAATTGTTGGAATAAGTATCCATTTTCGTTCAATTGGTTTTCTATCTGAAATCATCAACATTACAGCCCAGGAGAATACAACAGCAGACGCAAGACCCATCGGATAGGTTATTTCGGTTGCACCCATCCTTTCAGGTATCAATAATAGTATCGCGACCACAAAGTCCGCTATAGCGGCTGTCCAATAGCTTAACCTCAATAATATAATTAGTTTTTTCATATTTTACCTCACTGGGGCGATCGCCAAACCCTGAGAATTTTCGAGGAAATACATACGATAAATGGCTGACAAGTCATTTTCCTGTTCTCCTCATCCCTGAATTGAACTGTCAGGTTATATCGAGATCTATCCCCCTATCGTAGCTCTTTTATCCGCGTAGCAAGCAACTCATCATCAGATAATATCGGCTTGAGTTTGTTCTCATCCAGCCATATTACTGCCACAGGAGTGACAGCACGCACTGTGTAACGGCAGAAACCGGACCGCAACAGTCTCACGCCAATGAGTTCCCCGGGGCCCAATATGCTTATCACTCGTTCTTCTTCATCGGCATATTCTGTTACTTCAACAGCCCCGCGAAAAATCATGCCCAGGGCCCCCCCTAAAGTGCCTTGTTGGATGATGATGTCTCCAGAGCCATAGAACCGCTGAACGGCTATCGCCTCCAACCTTTCCAGAGTGGGTTTGCTGAGGCCCTGAGTCCATTTTGCACTTCTGATCATTTGTGCGGGATTCGGCTGTCTGATCTTCTGATGTGCCTTTTGCAGAGATGCCATACGTAACTCAACACTCTTGATCATTCGGTCTGCTTCCGGTTTATCCAGAACGGCAGAAGCGAGCAAATCCTGGATCACCGCTCTTTCCCGATTTAATAAGACCCGGCTTGCAGCACATGTCTCCAGCACCTTAATTATCTCAGGGAAGGCCTGGCGAAATTTTTCGATATGTAAAAGCGTTTCCCGCTTGTTATTCATGATTTCCCGGCGCACTGTTTCACCCTCTTCTTCGTTAGGCGCGAGTTCATCAATGTGGAGTGCGACTTCATCCTGAGCTTTGACAAAGCCTCGTGCCATGTCGTAGCCTAACGCCATACGGTCAATTGTCATCGCAATCACCGGTTTGTTTAAAATCGGATACCTCAGATATTCAAACAGTCTTGGCATACCCCAAAGAGCCTGCAGGTCCTTTCGGGGGTGGATCAGGGGAGCGCCATCCAGCGCATGTTCAACAGCTTCAACCAGTAGGAGGGTGGCAGTTCGTCCGAGTGCCCCTTCCTCAAATTGCGCCCAGTAGACACGTCGTTCAGCTTCGAGAATCCTTCTACGAAAGGCAATCGCCTGGTCCTGTTCACTTGCCTCTGTGGGAGCACCGGTAGAGGAGGAGGGCTCAGTGTCGCCCATCTTGATATGCGAGTTCACCTCATCCCAATCGGCCCCCATGAAAAAATCGTTGTCCTGCATTTGTTTGTTCAGGAGTTGCAACTCCTGATGTATGGAGTGAGAAGCTCGGTTTACAGTTGCCTGCTTCCCCGGCGGCAAACGGTCCAATTTCAACCATCTCAGGACTGCACCCATCGATGTGCCATTGATGAGTATGGTTAAAACGACAATCCCGGCACATAAAAACAGCACCTGGTCTCCAACCAGTTGCGGAAATACCGCATCCTGTGCAACTATCAGGGCAAGGGCCAACGAAACAGCACCTCGTAATCCACCCCAAATCAGGACTATTGACTTTTCTCTGTTGATCCCAATGCCCATGGGTTTTAGCACCGGGGTTAATAGAGCGACTACTGTCGCCCGTATCAGTTGCAACCCCAGATAGAGATAGATCAGTGTCCACCAGAGTGAAATATCGTTTATAGGCACCCGGCTGGCGATTACGATACCTACAAGGAGAAAAATAACTGTATTTGCCATGTGCGCCATCATTTCCCAGAAGTGGTGCAGGAATCCGGATACTTCTGGGGAAATGCGCGTGCGTCCAACGCTGGCAAACAGTAACGCTAGAGCTACGAGCCCCACCACTCCTGAGACATGGAACACATTCTCGGCAAGAACGAAGACCAGGTATGCGGCGGCAACGGACACGACAATCTCGATCATTGGATCATTAAAGACCCGGCCTATCCAGAAAATAGCAAGACCACCGACAATCAGCCCAATAGATAGCCCGAGTAAAACAACCCAGGAAAAGTCCCCCACCACCCCGATGATACTCAAATCAGAAGTTCCATCCGTATTGATGATCATGCCATAGAAGAGGCCGAACAGAACGATGGCTGTACCGTCATTAAGAAGAGACTCTCCTTCCAGTAAAGTCTCCAGCCGCTTGCGTGAACTGACCTCTTTTAAAAGAGCCACCACTGCTACCGGGTCCGTGGCACTTACCAGGGCACCAAAGAGAAAACATAATGCCCAGCTCCATTCCCAGGGAAAGAGAAACTTTGCCAGCACAGCGGTAGCCATAGTAGCCAGAAGTAATCCTGGTATTGCAAGTATTACGATTTGGCTGAACATTCGGCGAAAGAGATGAACCTCTATACCGAAGGCGGATTCGAAGATCAGGGTCGGCAGAAAGACATACAGAATGAGATGTGGTTCAATATCTGCGACCAGTTTTAAGGTGGCAGAGACGGTCGGGATGTGCTCGCCGAAATATTCGCTACGCTGCACCATGCCAAGAAGTAGACCAATGACCAGCAGGCTTACGGTATAGGGAATGCTGGTTCCCTTGAGCAGATTTCGAACCGCTGAACCGATAATAAGCGATGCTACGACAAAGATGAGAATCAATATGCCGGTGGTCTCGTGCATTGCGCCCCAACTTCTCTATAGTTGTTCATGTATTCAGCGAGTGTTTGTATAATAATTGTATGGGGGGAGAGAAATTTAGTCAAAAGGTAGATTCTGAAACAAGGCATGGGGAGCAGTCTGCGCAATCGTACAGTCTTATTTTAACTCTGTATAACAACGGTGCCAGCAGATGGTAATGGTTCAAATCGGGATCAGTCGAAATTCTCTATGCCATCATGGCTGAAATTACAAATACCTATTATAATTGGTACCATATCGGTTTAACGCCTAATATATCATGGAAGAGGAGTTTTCAGGATAAGCTGGTATATTTTCCTCTGGCTTGTGGCAATAAAGGTTGTATATTTCCCATTGATTCATTTTTTATTAAATTCTTCTTTGTAAGGGTTCGTGGTGCCAAGTACTTTAAGTATTGAGCAGATAATTTTCTTCTGTCTATTAACGTTTACCGTTCTTCTGGTGGTCTTCGGACTGGGTGTTCTCAGAGGAAGACGGGGGGAGAGGTCTGTCGGTTCAACTGCGGGTGTACAATTAACCCAACAAATAATTGAGGCGGCTCCGATTGGTATCTGTATCATCAGAGAAAGAAGATTCGCATTCGTAAACGATGTCTATTACCGCATGTTCGGATATGAGTCTGCTGATGAGATACTTGGCAGGTTTGTTGAGGAATTATATGCCGAGGAAGAAAGAGAGCGTCAGCGGACATACTCCAGAGACAGAGTCGCCGGCAAGCCTGTTCCGACCATGTATGAAACCGTAGGTCTTAGGAAAAACGGTGAAAAATTTGAAGTGTCTGCCTGGGTTTCTCTGATTCGCTATCTAGGCCAGCCATGCTCTTTAGGATTTATCATAGATAGAAGTGTTGAAACCGAGATGCGACGCAAACTGGACCAGGCTAACAGGCTGGAAGCTGTAGGTACGCTGGCTGGTGGGATTGCACATGATTTCAACAATATCCTAACGGCAATAATTGGTTATAGCGAGCTTGCATTACTGCGCAGCAAGGATGATCAACGAACACGCACAGATTTGCAGCAGGTACTTAAGGCTGGGAAACGCGCCAAAGACCTTATTCGGCAAATCCTTTCTTTTTCCCGACAGCAGGATCAGTCAACGAGGGTTGTGCAGATGTCGGTTGTGGTCGATGAGGTTGTGCGTTTGGTAGGAGCCATATTGCCCGCCAGCATTGCAATGAAGGTTGAATGTGGTAGCGATGTCAAGATCCTTGCTGACCCAACCAGTATTCACCAGCTTATAATGAATCTGTGTACAAATGCAGAACATGCGATGAGAAAAACCGGTGGTACCCTGACGATTGAAGTGGCACATTATATTGCGGGGCAGGGGACAGCAGAAGAGTATCCCGGATTAACTCCAGGAAAGTATGGAATGCTTAAAGTTTGTGATACTGGAAAAGGAATTTCCCCGGAAATAGTTGAGAAAATCTATGAACCGTTTTTTACGACCAAAAACGTAGGGGAGGGTACAGGTATGGGACTTTCCCAGGTGCATGCTATCGTGAGGAGTCACAAGGGTTATATTTCTTTTTCAGATAATGTCCCTCATGGAACGGTATTTACGGTTTTCTTTCCGGAAGCAGAAAGTGAAGAAATAGCATCGGCGGAAACCATTCAACCTCGGCTGACTCACGGCAGCGGCAAAATCTTGCTGGTGGATGATGAGCCGATGGTTTTGGAGGTGATTCAGAGAACCTTACTGGAGTTAGGGTACGAAGTGACTGCCTGTAGCGAAGCTCAGGAAGCGCTTTCACTTTTTGAACAAAACCCGAATGGATATGATTTGGTGGTCAGCGATATGACCATGCCAAACATGAACGGTGATGAGCTTGCAGTGAAACTCAAGGCATTGAGGCCTAGCCTACCCGTTGTTCTCTGTTCGGGATACAGCGCTGCCATAGAAGAGAATCCTCATCTCAAGGCAATTGTCACTATTTTGGAAAAACCTGTCGATAGAGCCGTGTTGGCCGACACTTTAAACCGCAAGCTTGAGCAAAATCGATCAAGCTGACACAAAGACCTTCAAATTTATAGTAACCCAACGGCTTTGCCGATGGGTACTTACTTCTCTTGACTTCTCGCCTGGAAACATACAAACGAACATGTCAGATCAATCCCTACCCAAGAACAATTATTGCCAGCAGATACTCAGAGACTGAGACGGTACGCGAAGCGGGAGCCGGGAGGTATCTCAAAAAGCGTTATATGCTGGAACGTCTCGGTATGGCAGTTAAAGAAGCAGTGGATAACCCGGATTTAACAGCAGAGTAGTTCCCGCTACAGAGGAAGATCAGGTCACTTCAACCTTTTTTCCACCGGTAATCTGCTGGAGGTAATCGGGGCTCAAAGGAACACCTGTGGCATCTGTACCGGCAGCAGGGTATATGGTGTCATACTCATTGAGTGATACGTCGAGTAAAATAACTACAGGACTATCTTCCAGTCCGAATGGGCATACACCACCCGGAATAAATCCTGTAACTTCCCTGGTTTCCTCTGCACTGGCCATCCTGTGTTTAGCACCCGTTGTGCGTTTGAGGGCGCCACTGTTGATTTTCTTGTCGCCGGCAGCTACAACCATTCGGTATTTCTCATCTTTTCCTTTAAATAAAATGGATTTTGCTATCTGGCCAACAGGTACGCCTATTCGCTGGGCTGCTGCTTCAGCAGTTGGTGTTGATCCCGGCTCGAACTCAAGGGCTGAAAGGTCATGACGATGCAGGAATGCTTTTACTTTTGGGGGAATAGTGCTCATTTTCAAGACAAGGCTACTAAGTTAATAAAAATTTACAGTTAATTAGCTATATATAGCTTTTGGTAAGTAACTCACACCTGAAAATAACAATTATCTTCGTCTACTTCACTTCATTTCTGGCAGCAGAATCCTTTATTAGGTGTTCGCGTTTAGCTCGATTACCGAAAACGAAAAATATATTTGATTGGGGACAGGTGTGCCTTTCATGGTGCAGATACAGATCAAGCCGCTTGTTAATTGCGTTGTATATTCCCGGCAGATGAATCAGCGAGATCGGATTACATTTCAAATTGATTAGGTGTATACTTTTATAAGGGTCTTTATTTATACCAACTCCAGACTGTTACATCTCTCAGGATAGGGACAACGTACTATCAAAAAGGGGATAATTTATAAATGGATGCCAGATTGTACCACTTCGTACAGGTAGTTGTATTTTCATTTTTCCTCATTTTCTTAGTACCTTTGACCAATAAAGCTAATTCTGCCGACTGGGATTTCTTGAAAATACATAAATTTGAAGGTACTGCTAAACCTGTGTTGACAGTTGGCGGGAAGGTGCAAGGAAATAAGCCGATTAAGTTTGATTTGAACGATCTCATCCAGCTACCTTCTGAAACCATCAGCATACATCACTCGGTCACCGGGCAGAGAAACCAGTATACAGGAATTCTGCTCGATGATTTTCTTAACCATCTGGGAATCGCCCCGGACTCAAGCTATCTCATTATCAGGGCATCTAACAATTACAAATCTGTAGTGAAAATAAATGATATTAACCGCTTTGAATATTTGTTGTCTTATAAGAAGAACGGTAAGTTTTACAATCAGTTACCATCAGAGGAGGATAGGGGGCCACTGGCAATTATCATCAATTTTGATAAACATCCCGGGCTCGATTTCGATATATATAAGCACCAATTGGTCTGGTTCGTAGAAAACATAACAATAGAGTGAATCTCAACTGACTTCGATTGACTCGGGATAATGGTACAAGGATACGCATGTCACAAGAAAGATTTCGTTTTGCTTTTCCGCTGATACTCAGCAGCTCGCTCTGTCTGGTTGTTGTCGTTATTTTGATGTGGAATATTGTGTCGTCAATGAAGAGTCAGACAGCGGATTACTACTCGTTTATTCAAAAAGACCTGTTAGAAAATACCTGGTATGTCAACAAGTCCCTTACAGCGTTTTACAAGATTTCGGAATTTGAGATCAGCAATGATTATAACGATGATCTCAAGATGTTGGGGAGTCTTGCAAGGTCAATAGCCGGATATTACAAAATAGGTCGGAACATCAATGACGATCTGTTAGACATGCTAGCGCCTGACGACCCTTTACTGTTGCACCTGCAGCTTAGCGAAATCCACCCAAAGCTGCTGATGATCAAGAAGTTTAACGATTCCTTCATTAGGTCACTTGGAGATGTCGGTACCAGGCAGAAGCTTCAGGTTCTTATGGACGAAAGTAGACCCGGTGTTCATGAAAGTATTGGTATATTGGAAGAATACCAGAACCTTTATCCGCAGCTGGAGAGCTACTTTTTTTCCATAGTAAAAGCCAGTATTCTTGCAGTAATTGAACGGCTAAATATTTTACTTTATATACTCGCCGTTTTGTTCCTTCTCACAGGACTGATTTTTTTCTTGTACATCTTCGAGAAATCAAAACTGCAAAACGCATTAATCTCTTCTAACCAGCTACTTGAGAAAAAAGTCAAAGAACGGACATCCGATCTCCAAAATAGCAACGACCAGCTCGAAAAAGAAATGCAGGAACGTGAGCAACTCGAACTTGAATTGCGCTTAAAAAGCGAAGCGCTCGAGAACTCCCTGAATGGCTTTGATATTGTCGATGAGAGTGCACGATTTGTTTATGTCAACAAAGCCTACGTTGATATGTGGGGGTATGACGACACGCAAGAGATCCTAGGTACATCTCTTGCTGCTCATTGTCAGGACCCTGAAACTCCATCGCAAATAATCGCAGAATTGAAAAAGAATGGGAGCTGCATAAAGCAATTCCTCGCCAAACGAAAGGACGGGAGTGTCTTCGATGTTCTTATGTATGCCCGTCTGGCCCACGATGAAAATGGAAGGGAGATTTACCCAACGACCTCGATTGATGTAACCGAGCGTAAGAAGAACGAGAATGCAATAAAGGAAAGTGAAGAGAGGTTTAGAGCTCTATTTGAACAGGCTGGCGGATATTGCATGATTCTCGATCCCAATACAGCTGATGGCATTCCAATTATTATTGATGCGAATAAGTCTGCTTGCGCAGCCCATGGTTTCACTCGTGATGAGTTTTTGGGACGACCTGTTGCTGATATAGACGATGAGGATGGAAAGCGATTAGTAAAAAAACACACAGCAGAAATTATGACTGGTGAACCATTTTATGTTGAGAATACCCATATCCGAAAAGATGGGACAACCTTTCCGGTCGCGGTAAATGCACAGCGTATAGATATGAGTGACGGAAGGTCATTAATACTCACTACGGAGTATGATATTACCGAACAGAGAAAACTCGAGGAGCAACTTCGTCAAGCCCATAAAATGGAGGCAATAGGCACCCTTGCGGGTGGTATTGCACATGATTTCAACAATATTCTTGCTTCTGTTATCGGGTTTGCCGAACTGTCCCTTGATTTTGCAGAGAAGGATAGCGAACTCAGGGATAATTTGGATGAGATATATTCAGCTGGGAATCGAGCCAAAGAACTTATTAAGCAGATCCTTCTCTTTTCGCGTCAAAGTAATGATGCGCTCGAAACCATAAAACCCAAGTCAATCATCATTGAAGCATTGCGGCTTCTCAGACCAACCATACCGACCACAATCGAGATTCAACAATCATTGGAGAGCAATGCCAATATTCATGGTAATGCTATTCAGATACATCAGATAATGATGAATCTGTGTACCAATGCTGTACATGCGATGGAACAGGAAGGTGGCATACTAAAAGTAGAATTGTATCAACAAAAAACATCTGATCTTGCAAATAAATTTAGGCATCCGGAAGCTGAAGAATACCTGGTTTTGAAAGTATCGGATACGGGTATCGGTATTGCTGCCGATAAACTCGGATCTATTTTTGAACCATACTATACGACAAAAGAACAAGGAAAAGGAACGGGTTTAGGGCTTTCTATGGTCTATGGAATTGTCCAACGCCATGAAGGATTTGTTGATGTAGAAAGTAGAGTGGGACAAGGAACCGCGTTTACAATCTATCTGCCTGTTTCACAGGCAGGTGATCTACATGAGAATAACATGACAGGCGAACTGAAGTCCGGAAAGGAGAGGATTTTGTTTGTTGATGATGAACCCCAGATTGCGAAACTTATAACACGATTGTTGAATGGTTTAGGGTACAACGTGACATCGGTAACGAATCCTGTTGAAGCCTATGAGTTATTTCGCAATGATCCTTCTCAATTTGATCTTGTCATCAGCGATGTTACAATGCCGAAAATGCCTGGTCACAAGCTCGCGCAAAATATTGTGAAAACAAGAAACGACATACCTGTGATATTATGCACTGGGTATAGTGATAATATTGACCAGGAGAACATCGCAGAATATAGGGTGAGTGCTCTGATGACAAAACCACTTCATAAGACAGAACTTGCAAGAATAGTGAGAAAAGTATTGGACGAAAGTCCTGCTATCAATACTCCCCGTTGATATTGCGGCGGACCTGCAGAAGTCTTCCAGATGTGAATGATAAACCTGTGGTGGCTGAAATCATGGTTTGATTCCTTTTGAAATCATCTCCCTGAGTTATTAAATGACAGGGGCGCCAGGCTATGCCTCGTCCAGGGCTTTACGAACCATTGTGGCCAAATCGGCTTTAGCAAAAGGCTTCTGGATAAAGAGCACACCTTCATCAAGGACACCATGATGTGCTATCGTATTTGCAGTATATCCCGACATGAATAAACGTTTAAGTTCAGGATAATCGGATTGCAGATTAACTGCCAGCTCAAGTCCGTTCATGTCCGGCATAATAACATCTGTCACCAGAAGATCGATATCGCCCTGGTAATTCTTAGCTAAGTTTATTGCCTTTTTAGGGTTTCCCTCTGTTATCACCTTATACCCCAGTCCCACGAGTATCTGTTGAGCAAGTTTCAGGATTGACAGGTCATCCTCAACAACCAGGACAGTTTCACTTCTGGCTAATGGTAAATTTTCGGCGAACTCTTCTTGAGTCTCTTCAATCTCGCCATAATAGCGGGAGAGATAAACCCGGATGGTGGTTCCTGAGCCAACCTCACTATAGATATTAACAAATCCCTCATTCTGTTTAACTATTCCATAGACTGTGGACAATCCCAGCCCTGTACCCTTATCCACATCCTTGGTGGTGAAGAATGGCTCAAAAATCTTGTCCAGATGCTCCTTTTCAATTCCGCATCCGTTGTCACTTATAGCTAACATGACATATTCACCAGGTGAAAACCCGTTGTGGTTTGCACAGTAAGCCTCGTCAAATATTGCATTATTGGTTTCAATCGTAACCTTGCCAACTCCGTCAATGGCATCCCTGGCATTGACGCAAAGGTTTGCAAGAATCTGATCGAGCTGTGATGGATCCATTTTAACGGCCCACAGATCTGAATCCGGTAACCAGTTTAAATCAATATCTTCCCCGATGAGATGACGAAGCATCTTGAGTGTTTTTTCAATGTTATCGTTTAAGTCAATAGCCTTGGGAGCAATGGTCTGTTTTCGAGCAAAAGCCAACAGCTGCTTTGTTATCTTAGTCGCTCGTCTTGCAGCTGAGAGCACCTCATGAAGATCATTACGTACAGGTCCTGTAGGGTCGACCTGATCGAGTGCCAGTTCAGTAAAGCCAATAATAGAACTTAAAGCATTGTTGTAGTCATGGGCCACGCCTCCGGCAAGTCTGCCAATTGACTCCATTTTCTGGGCCTGACGATACTGTGCCTCTAAGGCCTCTTTTTCTTTTTCTGATTGCTTCTGTCCGGTAATATTTCTTCCTACTGATTGAATCTCAACCAAATCACCAGTTGGTTCAAAAAAGCCGGAATGAATAAATTGTACCCAGTGTACCTTTCCTGTACCGGAACGTACTCTGTTTTCTATTATGACTGTGGGATTTTCAATAGACAGTGATGCCAGCTTTTCTTCTACTATGTTTAGATCATCATCGACAGGAACCGGTTTCCATGCTGTGCCGATCAAACTCTCTTTTGGTTTATCAAAAAAATCACAAAACACTTTATTGACATACGTTAATTTGCCATCAGGCTTGACACGGCAGATAAGATCGATCTGACTCTCAACCAGTGAACGATACACTTCTTCACTTTCTATAAGTGCGTTTTCGGTTCGAACAATCCTCTTCAAGGTAAAAAGCGCAATGGCCAGTGATAGTGCAATCCCCAGGAACAAAAAGAAACTCGACTTAATAATGAGACCATGGTAGGTGTCTTGCGACTCCGTCATAAATAATGTCGCCTTATTCCTTGCATATCTGGTAAGCTCCAGCATTTTCTGTTCAAGCAATAAGACGTGGTTTGCTCCCTCATTAAGTGTTATTGCGGCAGCCACTTCAGTCTGGTTATCACCTACAAGTTGAATAACTCTGCTACGGATTGGCCGCCAATTATCAAATAGAATCCTGGACTCACCCTCAAGATGTTTTCCCTCTGAACCTAAAATTTCACTTTTGATGATATCAAGGTTTTTATAAACATTGCGTTCTTCCTTCTCTACTGCTGCGACTGACTGCTTGATTCGATCTGGAGTTTTGAACAGGACAACATCTTTCATGTTGCGGTGCATTTTTGCTATGGAGACGTTGGCCTGAAGCGCTGCATTCGAGACAACGAGTGGATGATTGAACAAGTTCTGGGTTAAACCGAAAAGTGTACGATGATCATAAAAAGAGAGGAGGCCATACAACACAAATATGACGATTAACAAACAATAACTCAAAAACATCTTGCCAACGATGCTTGATTCTTTAATAAATTTCATACCTTATCAAATCCTATGAGTGATGATTGAGCAAGGCTTCAATTTCACTTGTATATTAATCCGGATTCTTTACCAAACAAAAAAGAATCTCTCTCTGGTAAACCGATTTTTCAAAACCAGTTTTGCACTCCAAACTGGAATCTAACAGATTTATGGATATACGCTATCTCTTATCAGTTAATCCTGGTGCAATGCTTTTTTGGGGGAGGAGAGTCGAGACCCGTCGTTATTTATGTTTTGTTCAATGAGTGTAGTATCGTCATGTCCTATTTCATGGGTTACATTAATCGAAACAAAATATTGTACTTTATTAATGATTACAGATAATTTGGTGATATTCGACTGGTTCCCACTGTGATGAATATATAAAAACACCCAACAATAGGAGTATACAACATGAAAAAAGCATTTCTACTGATAGGAACCTTACTGTGCCTCTTATGGCCGCTTGCAGGTATGGCAGCTAAACAGGCATCTGGAACAATATCCATGGAGTTCGATCTGTCTGAACAGCCTGCCGGTCAAGAGGCAAAGCTCTGGATACCCTACCCTTTATCGGATGATGACCAGCTTGTCACAAAGGTCTCGATCAGCGGGGATTTTGCGGAGTCAGCAGTCTATTCTGATCAGAAATACTCAACACCAATGCTTTATGCCCGTTGGGACAAGGAGGCAACGAGTCGTAAACTCGTTTTCAGTTTTCATGCAGTACGTAACGAAGTTGTAAAAAAGGATTTTCCTGACAAAGAGGGTACATGGAATCCTGCGGACTATACAATCTACCTGAGCCCAACCAGCCTTGGTCCAATTGATGGTATTGTGAAAGACCTGGCAGACAAAATTGTGGCTGATAAAACCTTCGTTTACGACAAGGCTAAGGCTATATATGACTGGATCTGTGAGAACATGTACAGAGATCCTGAAACCAAAGGCTGCGGCCCCGGTGATGTATGCTCTCTGCTCGCGACTCCGGGAGGAAAGTGCACCGACATTCACTCTGTTTTTGTGGCACTTGCGCGTGCTGTCGGCGTACCGGCAAGGGAGGTCTTTGGGATCCGCCAAGGGAAAGAAAGTGTGGTCGATATCACCAAATGGCAGCATTGCTGGGCTGAATTTTTCCTGCCAGGATATGGCTGGGTACCTGTTGACCCTGCGGATGTCCGTAAAATGATGCTGAAACATGACCTGAAACTTGAGGACAAAAAAACCAAGGAGTATCGTGAATATTTCTGGGGAGCGTGGGATCAGTATCGCGTAAAACTGGCTGTGGGCCGTGACTTACTGTTAAATCCCCCCCAGGCGGGAAAACCTCTCAATACCTTCGGCTATCCTTATGCTGAGGTTGGTGGTGAGATAATCGACTGGCTTGATCCCGCCTCATTCAAATACACCATTACCTATACCAAGTAGGCTGAAGCAACTACTTACCTCTCTTTATGGGACCGTCATTCGATGGTCCCATTTTTTTTGGTGCAGCAATCCACCATCGTTATGGAGAATGAAGTTATGGAAGAGCGTAGAACTTTTCTGAAACGAACAGAGGTGTTCCTGCTTGGCCTTGCCGGATCAACCGCACTTGGGGCCAGCCCAAGATGGAGTACAACCGCTGCCTCATGGAGGCCGCAAAGAAGAACGGTTTTTCCTGTTACAGCAACGCTACCTATGGGGTTTTCTGTGTCGC
Organism: Desulfopila sp. IMCC35008; assembly: GCF_010646885.2. Lineage (GTDB taxonomy): Bacteria > Desulfobacterota > Desulfobulbia > Desulfobulbales > Desulfocapsaceae > Desulfopila. The sequence goes on from NZ_CP050700.1 coordinate 1,573,507, forward strand.
CCTTTTAAATGTACTCAGCAGTACCAGAGTGAAAATTGAGAAAGTTGGTTAACATTTGGCAATACTTACGTGTGTAAGGGATTGATATGCGGGCCTAAGCGATACCTTGACCCGCATCTATTGGCTCAGAAGCGAGGGCAGGCATGCATTATGTAAGGACCTTCTCTATCATCTCCTCCGCATTTTTCACCATCATCACCTCAAGCCCGCTATACATATCCTGCGGGAGTGACATTACTTCGTCCCGGTTAGCTTCCGGCACCAGTACCAAGGTTATTCCAGCACGCTGAGCGGCGAGAAGCTTTTCACGAATACCGCTGATGGGAAGGATTTTACCACTCAAGGTCATCTCCCCTGTTGAGGCAACACTTCTTTTTGCAGGTCGTTCTGTCAGAAGGGATAACAAGGCAGCAAATATGGTAATTCCAGCGGATGGGCCGTCTTTTGAGACACTGCCCGCCGGAATATGAATGTGAATATCCCATTTAGGGAAGAAGTCTGCGGGGACACCAAATTCATCTGCTTTGCTACGAATGAGACTCAATGCCGTTTGGGCCGACTCCTGGAGTATCTCACCGAGTGAACCGGTCATGATCAGAGCACCGTTACCTTGCATTTTTGCAGTCTCTATGCTGATAATTTCCCCTCCGGTTTCCGACCAGACAAGACCTGTTGTTATCCCTACCCGGTCTTCCTCTTCAGCTACCTCCCGAAAGAATGTTTTGGGGCCGAGAAAGGAGGTAATGGTATCCTGGTCAATGGAGCTTATCTCCTGGCTCTTTTCTGCATTGAGTTTCAACAACGCGATTTTCCTGCAAACGTTGGCAATCTCACGTTCCAGGTTCCGAAGCCCTGATTCCCTGGTGTAATTATTAATGATGTTGGATATGGCATTATCAGAAAATGTGACATTCTCCCTGTTGAGTCCGGCAGCTTTCAACTGTCTGGGGATGATGAAGTGTTTTGAGATGCGCAGTTTTTCATGCTCTGTGTATCCGGTAAACTGGATAAGTTCCATACGGTCAAGAAGGGGACCGGGCAACTTGGACAGATCATTGGCTGTTGCCATAAACATGATGTTTGACAGGTCGAACGGAATATCCAGGTAATGATCGACGAATTTACTGTTTTGTTCCGGGTCGAGAATTTCGAGGAGAACCGAAGCGGGGTCACCTCTGAAATCCTGACCTATCTTGTCAATTTCATCGAGCATGAACACTGGATTACTGACCCCGGTTCTTCGCAACTCTGTCAGGATTCTGCCAGGCATCGCCCCTACATATGTCCTTCTGTGACCACGCAGTTCTGCTTCATCCCGCAAACCGGCTACTGAGACCCGAACAAAATGCCGATGTAATGATTCTGCTATTGCCTGGCCAACTGAAGTTTTTCCGGTACCAGGTGGCCCGGAAAAACACAGGATTGGGCCTCTGCCCATCTCCACGGTTAATTTTTTGGTAAGGACTTCATCAACAGTACGTTTGAGCTCCTCAAGATTGACCGGTTTACCAAGATAGTGTGCTGCTCCCTTTTTTAAAGCCTCAACTGCAGAGTTGACAGTGGCAAAACCGGTGACCATGATCACCTGCGTTTCATGACATTGCCTGTTGATGTGTTCCAGCAATTCAATACCATCCATGCCATCCATTTTGAGGTCAGTGATGACCAGGTCGATGTCACAATTGTTCAGGATGTTTACGGCCTCAATGCCATTCGCGGCTGTTTCGCAATGATACTTTGCCTTATTGAGGGCGTGAGCCATGTTTTCTCTGGCGATTTCCTCGTCATCCACAATCAGGATATGGGGTTGTACGCTGCCACGAAGTGTTTTTGCTGCGAGAAATTCGAGAATACGCTGTTTTACCTGCTTGAGGCCGCAGTGACGTGAATCAAGGATCTTCTGCGCTCGTATAAGATCGAAATTACATTGGGAATGTTCCTGCCAGGGCAGGTCAAGAAGCAACTCGATATAATTGAGGCCAACCGTGTATTCTGCAACAGCAGGGTCAGTTTTCTGAAGCTTTTCGAATTCCCTGATTGCGGCATCTGAGGCGTGAGCAGGAAGAGCGGTTTTATCGATTTTGTCACGAAGAGAAGATAACGGAAATTTGTTTTCAGGTGGCTCTTCTTCTGGTTTCACGTCTGGTGCCGGTTTTCTAAAGAACATAGAGTTCCCCTGTTCGTTTCGCCATCTCAAAATAACTAGCTTACCTGGTTGCAACCATCAACACTTGGTGTATGGAAAATCAGTTTCGAATACCTGGGTTCTTCGCTTTGGCGATTACCTCCGGGGGGAGAAGTCCATGAAAATGGAATGTCCCAAGCCAACAGTAAAATGATGGTATTCGTCGAAAACCGTGTCTGATGGTAACTATCTGGGTACAGAGATCAGCACGCCATGCGATGTGCTCGTTTGTGTCGATCATCTTTTGTTGTTACGGTTTTTGTTTTGGTTGTCAACTGTTCACTGCTCGGTACTGTTTGTTTCTTTTCTTTTGGGTTCCCGGTAAGCTTGGAGCAATGAAAAAATAAGTACCAGTCATCTCGAACAGTTGCTTTTTTTTCGGTGCCGAGAACCTTGTTATTAGTTGAAAAGAAATAACGTTGGATGAAGGATGACACCTGAGCAGCCAGGTGGAATGCACCGATGAGAAGAATGAGAGAGGAAAAGATCATGTTAAGTTCCATGGTTGCACCTCTTTAGCAAGTGGGTCTTTACCTATGTTTTTCTTGGCAAGATCCCATGGGGTTCAATCCCGGCCTTCGCCCTAACGAAGGCCGGCTTCATTGTTATTCTTAACTGACAGCCTCTTGCACTCCTTGATTTTGCCGTTTTTCCGCTTTATCCTGGAGAATTCCCTTAATCATCGCCACTGAGATGATAACTCCGGCTACTGCCAGGGCTGCGATCAGGGCCCAGAAACTAATGCCGTTCAACAGGTATCCCAACTGTGACTTTAATGCTGGAATGAGATCAAGATCGGCAAGATATCCCGGGACTTTCGCTCCACGAGATAGTGCCACGATGAGCATAACCGCAGCCATGACCAGCTTGATTGTATGGTCTTTCACGTATGTCGTGCCAAGTGCGCCGAGCTGTACGCCAATGAGGGAACCTGCAAGTATGAGCAGTGTCATGCGGATATCGATCAGGCCGGAAATACCCCATTGAACAGAACCGTAGGCACCCATGACAAATGCCACCACAAGTTCAGTGGCACTGGCAACCATGGCTGAAGCACCCACTACATAGATCATCCCGGGAACACCGATAAACCCGCCCACCGCAATTGTCGCTGCAAGCAAGCCTGTAAAAAGGCCGACAGGGATAGTGACCCAGGCGGATATTCGAACCTTGGCAACCTTGAATTCCATCATTGGCCAGAGTTCAATTTTCTGGAGTGAGAGTGCGAGGTTTGAGGTCTTTTCTTCGACAACACCTTTTGATGACCGTAGGGCATCTCGAAGGACATAGGCTCCCACAGTTATCAGGACGAAGACAAAGACCACGCTGACGTAAAGGTTTGATCCGGCATTTCCCCAGTGGGAGAGGATCCATTTCTGCATTTTGATCCCCACCTCAACACCTATGATCGCCGTAACTGCCATCACCAGACCAAGTTTAATATCGGCCTGGCCGTATTTCCAACGCTTGTACGAACCGACCATTGCTTTGGGGAATTTATGACACATGTTGCTGGCAACTGCTACAGCCCCGGGAGCCCCGAGTGACATCATCGCCGGTGTCAGGACAAATGCCCCTCCAGAACCGATGAACCCTGAGAGAAGCCCGCCGATGAGGCCGACTACGAGAAGAGCAATGATTTTCGTTATCGTCATGTCAAAAAACATGACAGAAACGTCTTTGATAACATTCGGACCAGCTTCTGTATTGAGACTGACCATTACTTTTTTCTCAAGTATGATGTCTTCTACAGTCATATCTTTGCCGAGTGACAAGGTGCGCAGTTCATCATGGCCGTCTACCTTGATGACTGCAGTACCTTTTGTCCCGTCAACTTGAGTAAAGATCCCCTTAACAACATTTTTTGGAGGAGGACCGCCAGCGAAGGAATTACTGGCAAATGTGAAGGCTGTTAATACTGCAAGCATCAAAATGATGATCTTCTTCATGAGCTATTTCTCCAATTAATCAGGGCAGAATGTTATGATTGTTTGGCTTCAAGTCCGAGTACACTGAGCAGGTTGCTGGCGAATGCACCATGGATAAAGGAGAACGCAAAAGCGGTTCCCACCGGGAATATTGCGTGCCATCCTCCAAGGGTGTAGGTGTTGGTAACCAGGGCTGCGTTTGAAAAAAGAAGCATGTAGGCCCCTCCGGATGCCGCTCCGAAAAACAGCATCTTGGCGACGGGACGTTTCTTCCTGACCATCGGTTGTTTTCTTTTGTCGGTGGTCGTTGTTGTACCGACGTGGGTTTTCGTATCAGTAGTCTTATTGACAACTAACCGGGTCTGATAGGGATCTGTTGCTCTCATACTATCCTCCTCTGTTGTTTTGAAGGTTGTTAAACTTCCACTGTTGATGAAAGTGCAATTTCGCTCGTGATACAGGATGTTCTGCTCAGCCATCCCCTGCAATGTGCGGCTTTTTTCATGCAGGAGGAAGAAACACCTTCAAAGTTGCAACATGAGTGCCATACAGAATGTTACCAATAAAACGTTAAATATTAGTACGTTGAATAGTTGGTGGTCGGGAAAGGAGGTGTTGCATAATGCAACGTTAAAACAGGAGTCTGATTTGTTTTAAGTAGCGATATCAGTATAATAGGTGGAAAAATCAGATAAATTAAAGAAGTGTTGCGAATTGCAACGGCAAAGAGTGGTTCTGGCCAAGAACGGTCTGGACTTCTGGAATCCACATGTCAATTTAAGTATAAGATATAAATAAACTTTATATGTTGATAGATGATTGTCGGAATTCGAATCCGAGTTTGTAAAAAATATATACCCTGGTTTTCCTGTGGGGTGTTACAATTTGCAACGCTCCCAGGGCATATATTAAGGCATAAAGCAGGAAATTCATCTATATCGAACAATTACGTTCTACTATCAAACCGGAATATCTTTTGCAGTGAAATGTAACCATTACTTATTGAGGAAATTGAATAAAATCATTAGGGGAATTCAGTGCACCTTTTTTGTCTGATATGTACGCTAACCAAAACTCTCTAAACTTTTGAATGGTATAATTTCAAACGATATGAAAAAACCCTGTGTTCTCATCGTCACCCATCGTGGGCACTTATCAGAAAAAGTCAAAAGCCATGGTCTGAATGTCGCAAAACGGCTCGACTTGAGATTACTTGTAGCATATATCAATACGATGCCGCTTCTCTCAGATGGAGGAAGTCGGCACCGGAGTTTCAATGAGGCTGCACGGCAGGATAGTATGGAGCTGCAGCGAGATGCTGTAATGTATGGTGTCAGCGTCAATTCTGTTCAGGATTCCGGTAAAATCAGTAAAGTAGTCAGCCGATTGTGCCGCATGTTGAACAACCTTGAGTTTATTATTGCCGACTCTGGAGTCAAGGCACACAGCGTCGCCCTCAGCTCAACTGTACCGGTTTTCACGGTTTGTGATAATACACTAAAAAGGCAACTTCGGGGGCCTGGACAGTTGGAGACTGATCGAATTCCTGCCCTTGCCTGTAAATTGAGAGAGCCGGAAGATACCCCGGACAAAGAGTTGGAAGATAGAGACAAATATTCCTCTTGAGGTGACTAAAAAGTCATTGATAATATGTAAAGATTGGCCAATTATAGTGGCATAAAAATAAACACTAAAGCCTCTTGTCATGACAACACACTCGATTAAGAACATTCTGGCAGCAATGGATAATTCCAAGGAGAACAGGTCTCTTTTCAAAGAGGCACTTGCACTTGCGTCTTCTATGAGGGCGAAAGTGGTTGTTACTTCGATAACACCACGCTATGAAGGTAATATGAATCGTGTTTTCCTGAATGATGCGGAGAAACAGCTTGAAATACCACTGAAAACAGTTCTGGATGAAGCTGGGGAATATGCGTCCTCTCTTGGTCTTCAGATGAGTACTCTTCACCGGGTAGGTAAACCTTCAGATGAAATTTCTGCAATAGCACATGAAATGAATGCTGATCTCATTCTCCTCGGGTGCTCGAAAAGGTTGCAGGTTGAAAGAATTCTGCTAGGCCGTACAACAATTGAGGTGATCTGCAATGGTCCATGTGATGTCATGCTGTTACCTGAGGATAGGGAAATATCGTTTGAAAGAATTCTTGTTGGAATAAATGGTTCAGCTGAAAGTTTGGAAGCTGGTGTCAGAGCCCTGGGATTGGCATCGTCCTATGGGGGGGAAGTTCATGCTGTTTATGCGACTGACTTATCAACGGATCGACTTCTCCGTTATGGTGCCATGAGGGATGCGGAACAGAAAGGGTGGAAAATATTACAAGAATTCCTTACTCTCTCAAGAGAGTATGAGGCTCCTGTTATTACGGCTGTCCGTGGAAACCTACCTGAGAGCAGTCTTGTGGAATATGCACGAGAGAAGAAAATCAACCTCATCGCGTTGGGAGCCCCAAAAGAACATTGGGGGTTAGAAATGTTTTTTGGCAGCGTTATAGAGAGAATAACCTCACTTGCCCAATGTCCTATCCTGATAGCCAAGAAAAGTGAGTAGCTCAATGATATTGAACTTGAACTTTGCAAAGGAATGAATAATGCGGCTCATAGTGTTTGGCGCAACCGAAGTCGGTTATATGATAGCTGGGCGATTATGCCAGGAACATGACATCACGCTCGTCGATGAGAGCGAGCGTCTGCCCGAGAAATTCAACGCCCTGGATGTTCGTCATGTCACTGGCAGCGGAACGGATATCTCTACCCTTGAGAATGCAGACGAAGGAAAGGCCAGACTGTTTATCGCCTGTTCTCAGAATGATGAGGCCAATATAGTTGCCTGTTGGACGATAAAGAAGATTTCCGATATCGAAACAGTTTGTTTTGTCAGCAGGGGTGACATCTACAACAACCTGGTCAGTGATGTGCAGCATCGTTACCACACCAGATATGATATCGATAATGTCATCTGGCCTGAACAACTGCTCACAGAGGATATCTTCAGGATAATTCTTGTCCCGGAAGCTTTAGATGTTGAATACTTCGACGGAGGCCGTACCAAACTCTTTGAATACAGGGTTAAGGAGGACTCCCCGCTCTGCAACATGCGGGTGATGGACTGCGACTTTCCGGATAACGTGATTATCGTCGGAATTACCCATGACAGCAGTTTATCGATTCCACGAGGGCAGACAATGATACGCCTCGATGACAAGGTGGTCTTCATGGGAACAGGGCAGGCGCTTGATCTGTTGGCCGTTCAACTCTCCAAGAAAAAGAATAAAATCGATTCCGCTGTGATAATCGGAGGCGGAAATGTCGGATTCTTTCTTGCCCGCCAGATGGAGCAGTCGGGGATACGCGCCAAAATCATCGACCATGACGAGAAACGTTGTGCATTTCTTGCTATGAATTTAGGGAAAAGTCTGGTGTTACAGGGTGATGGCACTGATATTGAACTTCTTGAAGAAGAGGCTGTCGGTCAACAGGATGTTGTTATTTGCGTTACCAATAATGATGAAAAAAACCTGCTTTGCTCACTACTTGCAAAAAAATTGGGAGCACAACGTATCATTACCCGCACCAGCAATGAGCGGAATGGAGATCTTTTTGAACGGGTTGGTGTTGATGTTGTTGTCTCGCCGCGGGAGTCGGCCATGAAAGAGTTGCTGAACCTTATGGAGGTCCGGGATGAAGACATCCTGGCCTTTGTCGCGGGGGGGCAGGGTGAGGTCTTGCGTATCGAGGTGCCCGAAACATTTCCCGACACCCAGGTTATGGATCTGCGACTGCCTGAGCAGGCAATTATTGGAGCTATAAAACGAGGAAGAGCAGTTCTCATTCCGAATGGTCAAACAACAGTCTGCGCTGGGGATACACTCAAAGTTTTTACTCATACTGAATCTACCGACTCGATTCAGGATGTCTTCAAGATTTAATTTATGAAAACAGAAAGAGTCCTTAACGCCGTTGGTCTCATCCTCACCGGATTCGGTGGTATCGTATTAACGCCCATTCTGGTCGCCCTCATAGAAAAGGAGTATAGTTCTATCGTCCCGTTTTGTGTTGCATCCGGCACTGGTATCGGTCTCGGTCTGCTCTGCCGATGGAAAGGGGGCCGGGACCGAAATTTTGATAAGATCAGTCGCCCGGAAGGGTTATTGATTGTAACGCTTGCCTGGCTGCTAACCGCCGCGGTAGGTGCAATACCGTATCTTTTCTACAACCTTGGGCCTTTAGATGCCTATTTTGAATCGGTCTCCGGGATAACAACAACAGGGGCTACTATTCTCACAGATTTTTCACTGTACCCGAAAGACTTTTTCTTCTGGCGAAGCCTCACTCAGTGGCTGGGAGGGATGGGCATCATTGTTCTCTTTGTCGCAATTCTTCCTCAATTCGCAGTTGCCGGCCGCAGCATATTCTTTGCCGAGGCGCCTGGCCCGGTAGATGAAAAGATCACCCCTCGTATTACTCATACTGCAAAGTCACTGTGGCTTATTTACGTTTTGCTGACAATCCTCGAAATACTGTCCCTCTGGCTGGCAGATATGCCTCTTTTCGATGCCGTCTGCAATGCTCTATCAACCATGGCAGCAGGTGGATTTTCGCCACATCCACAATCGATAATGGGGTATCAGAATTCGCTGGCAACCTGGATAATTACATTCTTTATGTTTCTGGCAGGGAGTAATTTCGCACTTCAGTATCGTTTGCTGATTCAGCAGAAACCCAAACCACTTTTACAAAGTGAAGAATTCCGGCTGTATTGCGGTATTGTTTTCGCTCTCAGTGCAGCGTTGTGTTGCTTCTTGTTGATAGCTCACAGACAGTCCTTTCTCGTCAGCTTGCGGGACAGTTTTTTTCAGGTTACCTCTATTATCACTACAGCTGGTTTCTCTTCAGCTGATTTTGCCCTGTGGCTTGTTCCTGCCCAGGCGGTGCTTCTCATCGTCATGCTTGTTGGTGGGTGTGCCGGTTCCGCCGGTGGTGGTATCAAGGTGGTCCGTATCCTGTTTATGGCAAAATACATCAGGCGTGAGCTTAACCAGGTATTGCATCCTCGTGCTGTTTTGTCAGTAAAAATCGACAGGAGGGCCGTCCCTAACGACATTCAGTATCAAATACTCAGTTTTTTACTGCTCTACCTGGTACTGCTGTTTTTCTCGGGATTGTTTGTTGCAATCATAGAAGATAACTATGCAACAGGTTTTGTTGGTGCCGCGGCAACTATAGGCAATATCGGCCCCGGATTCGGTGATATTGGCCCTATGGGCACCTTTGGCAACCTTTCTGCCCTCACCAAAATGATATTTATCATCAACATGATAGTCGGCAGGCTGGAACTGATACCCTGTCTGGTGATGTTGAATCCTGATTTTTGGGGAAAATAAGGAGTCTTTCAAGTTTTCGTGCCTTGCAGCTCCGGAATGATACAATAATTCTACTCTCATTACTGGTGGAGGAGATCAATGAAGCAGTTCCACTTTGGTTTCACCTTTAAAATTCTGTTTTTCCTGCTCTGCTATATATCTGGTATCATCCTGATGTGGGATGTTTCCCGGGAAGATCTCCACACAGCTGAGGAAAAATTCAATTTTTTGGAAGCTGCCTACAGGTTGGACAACATTATCCTGGAGGTGAGGAGGTACGAGAAAAATTTTTTACTCTATAATACACCGAAGGCATTCGAAGAGCATAAAAAGTACCTCACCCAGGCTGAAAACAGTATTGCGACCCTCAGGCGCCAACTGGAGAAACTTAAAGCCGCACCTATGCTGAAGGAGCTGGAAGACTCCATGCATCAATACCATTACGCTTTTGAACAACTGGTAAAAAGCGATCAGGGAGGGAGTGAAGAATACAAGGCTAATGTAGTAAAAACAAGGGATATAGGACAGTTGCTTACTGCCCAGAGTTCAAACCTGCTTGAATTTGAAAGATTCCAATTACAGAGTATACTGCGAGAGTTGGAAACCCGGATGTCCTTCTGGTCGATTGTGGCGATAATCCTTGGGATACTCATGCCTGTCATCACCTTTTTAAAAATAATCCGTCCCCTCAGTATTATAAAAAAAGCCACGGACGATATCGCGCAGGGGAGGTTCAAACATATCACAGTTCTTCAAACGAGAGATGAGATGCAGCAGGTGATGGAGGCATTTAATACCATGGTCTTCGAACTCGAAAAGCAGCAGGACCAGCTGGTCCAGTCGCAAAAGTTGTCATCTATCGGCACCCTGACGGCAGGCGTGGCGCATCAGCTCAATAATCCCCTGAATAATATCTCCACCTCCTGCCAGATTGCCATGGAAGATTTGGGTTCTGCAGATATGGATTTTATAAAAAAAATGCTCGGCAATATAGAGCAGGAGACCTTACGTGCTCGTGATGTAGTAAAAGGGTTGCTTGAATTCTCAAGAGTGCAGGAATTTAAGCTTCGTACCGCAAATCTTGCAGAAGTTGCTTCACGTGCAGTCAGGTTGGTCCAGAGTCAGGTTCCTGCAAATATATCGATAAGGGTCAACATCTCTCCAGACCTGGAGATCCCGATGGATGTTCAGCGCATGCAGGAGGTGTTTCTCAATCTCATCATAAATTCCAGTCAGGCTATTGGAGATAAAGGGGAAATTTCAATTTCTGCTGTCATCAGTGAAAATGATGACACGGTTGTTATTGAAGTGCGCGATACCGGCCCCGGTATTCCAAAGAATATTCAGGGACAACTCTTCGATCCTTTTTATACTACCAAGGACGAAGGGAAGGGAACCGGCCTGGGACTCTCCGTCGTTTATGGAATTATCAAGAAACACCAGGGTGAAATACGCATTATCAGCGAGCCCGGCGAGGGTGCTTCCTTTCAAATAAGTCTCCCGCTTAAAGTCAAAGAGAGGGAGGCATAAATAGTGGAGACGAGAGAAAGCCTGAAAAAAATTCTTGTCGTTGACGATGAAAAAATAGCCCGTGAAAACCTGGCCCACATCCTTAAAAAAGAGGGTTATCATCCCTTGCTTGCCAAGGATGGCAATGAGGCGATTCGGCTCATGAAGGATCAGGAGATCGATCTCGTTGTTACGGATTTACGGATGAAGGGCAAAGGGGGAATGGAGGTACTGGAGGCCACAAAGGAGCTCTGGCCAGCTGCAGAGGTTCTCATCATCACCGGGTATGCGAGTATCGATAATGCTGTCGATGCCATGAAGAAAGGAGCTTATTATTATTTTGCCAAACCTCTTAACGTTCAGGAACTTCTTACGATAATCCCCAAAGCGCTCGAGCGCAGTGCAATGCACAATGAGTTGAGGCGATTGAGGAAACAGGTCTCAGAGGGTGAGGGGACCTTGAAAATAGTTGGTCGTAGTACTAAAACCCTCGCTCTGCGTGAGCAGATAAGCCAGGTCGCCCAACTGGACTGCAATGTGTTGATTCTTGGTGAAACAGGTACCGGTAAAGAATTGGTTGCCAAGACGATACATGAATTGAGTCATCGCTCGAATAAACGTTTTGTCGCACTCAACTGTGGTGTTTTTACCGAGGAACTTATCGGGAATGAGCTTTTTGGGCACGAGCAGGGGGCATTTACCGGTGCAGATAAGACTCATAAAGGGTTGCTTGAGTGTGCTGAGGGGGGAACCGTTTTCTTTGATGAGATTGGGGAGATGTCGTTGCAACTCCAGGTACAGCTCCTGCGGGTACTTCAGGAACGAACGGTGATGCGCATAGGTGGTTCAAAAGAAATACCTGTGGATATCAGGGTGCTGGCCGCCACCAACAAGGATCTCAAGGACGCTTCGGAAACCGGAAGCTTTCGTAAAGATCTTTACTATCGCTTGAATGTTATGACCATACAGGTCCCCTCCCTTGCAGAGCGTAGAAACGACATTCCTCTGTTGGCAAATCATTTTCTTCATAAACACGTTGAACCTGGAAGGAAAACTCCTCAATTGTCAGACATGGCTCTTGAACGCCTCAAAGGGTATGAATATCCAGGGAATGTAAGGGAACTTGAAAATATCATGCAACGTCTTCTGATTACCTGCAGGGAAGAGTTGATAGAACCTCACCATATCATGAGTGATATCATTTCCGGTTCTGTCGCTGATTCTGAATATCAGGGCGCCCTTTGGCCGACCTTGGAGGAACATGAGAAAAAATATATCTTAGAGGTCCTGGAAGAGGTCGAGGGGAAGAAGTCGGAAGCTGCAAAAATCCTGGGAATAGACCGGGTCTCTCTCTGGCGGAAGATCAAAAGATACGGTCTCGCAAAGCATGATCTGTGAAATGACGTGTACTATTTTGGTGTATGTCACCAACTTTTACACAGTGTTAACCAGGTGTCTGCTCAGGATTGAAGGATATATTTAACTTACTTGCATTGCTGAAAAAGTCGATGCACACCCTTTGTGTCGAGCATTGATAGTAACTATCTGGAAGTGAGGAGGAAGTGGTCATTCCTCGTTCTTTTTATTACATTGAAGTTCATCATAATTAGTTCCCACCCTAAAGCTCAGCATTCTGTTCAATATCGAGGCGTGGCTTAGTTATTTACCGCACGCATATGTACGATATTCGGAGGATAAATAATTTAGCCGGAACGCTGAGATTGGGCAGAAGGGTAGTTTTAGGACGGGAACTAACTAACAGAAGGGGGCGATGGCAAATGGGTACAAGGTTCCTGTTCCAGACAACCTTCTGGCTACCATTACGGTCTGGTTTTGCTATTTTCAGCACATTAAGGTACTTTTTGATTCTGTTAGTTTGTTCACACTCCATAAATGTAACCTGTCGTGCAATTAGTGTAATTCCGAGATGACCATATCCATTAATGATACTCAACAACAGTCAGACCTTACCCAACTGAAAAAGAGAGTCGCAGAACTTGAAAGCAGAGAAAAATCCTTATTGCGGGAAAATAAATATCTTCGAGAATTGTACAATCGTTCTCCTTTGGGATATCAATCCCTTGATGCGTTCGGGTGTTTGATCGAAATCAATCAGGCATGGCTTGAAATACTGGGTTATGAGAAGCAGGAAGTTCTTGGAAAAAATTTCGGAGATTTGCTGGCTGGTAAGTGGAGGGACCAGTTTAAAGAAAACTTTCCAAAACTGAAAGCTGTTGGAGAGATACTTGGCTTCGAATTTGAGATGCGTAAAAAGGATGGTTCACATCTGGCTGTGAGGCTTGATGGCAGGGTTGGAAAAAACGATCAGGGAGGATTTCAACAGACCTATTGCATCATTCAGGATATTACTTATCAGAGAAAAGCTGAGAAAGAGCGGGAAAAACTTCAGGCTCAACTCGTGCATGCTCAGAAAATGGAATCCATAGGTAGGCTTGCCAGTGGTATAGCACACGATTTCAATAATATTTTGTCTTCAGTAGTTGGTTATGCAGAAATCATTTTGGATGACGAACTCCCGGATGATTCGCCGGCCAGGGAAAGCCTGCAAGAGATCTTGGCAGCTGGCTTGCGGGCGAAAGAGTTGGTCAAACAAATTCTGGCAGTCAACCGCCATTCTCAACTTAAGAAACGGCCGATGTCTTTGGGCCCTGTGGTGGAAGAGGCAATCAATTTACTGCAGGCGTCATTGCCGTCCAATATCAAAATCCGTAAACATTTTTTTACTGAAAATACTCGAATTTATGGAGATCCCACCCAGATCCACCAGGTAGTTACAAATCTTGGTGTCAACGCAGGGCATGCAATGCGGGATACGGGGGGGACATTAGATGTGGTCATTACGTCAGTTGAGTTTGGACCTGAAGATCAAGAGCGGCCATTTGAGTTGAAACATGGACCATATGTTGAAATCACAGTTACCGATACAGGTTTGGGGATTAACCCCCTTATTTTGGATAAAATATTTGATCCTTTCTTCTCAACCAAACCAAAAGAAGAAGGTTCAGGTCTGGGGCTGTCAATGGTGCATGGGATAGTTAAAAATCATAACGGTGCTATCATTGTCGACAGTGAGATAAACAAAGGCACCACTTTCAAGGTCTGTTTTCCTCAGTTGACAGATTTTGGAGATGGAGAGGAAGTAATTGCTGGACCCGCTTCTCAGATGCCGGGAGGAGATGAAAGGGTTCTGGTAGTTGACGATGAACCTGTTGTTGGTGCTGTGACGAAGAAGAGACTTGAAAAGCTTGGCTACACGGTTACCTTGATAACAAATAGTCGAGATGCGCTTGATATCCTTGTCCAGGATCCATATTACTTTCAACTTGTTATTGCTGATCAAACCATGCCTGAATTGAGAGCTGACCAGTTGGCTCGCAGAATTTTATCTATCAGGCCCGATACTCCCATAATTCTTTGCACCGGTTATAGTCATCTGATAAACAGGGAACAAGCAAAGGAACTCGGGATCTCTGACTTTTTATCGAAACCTTTTACCCAGATGGATTTAGCTCGGACAATTCGTAAAGTTCTCGCTTGAAATAGAAAAAATAATAATCAATGGCCCTCATTCTAATCATAGACGATGACGAAATGTTGTGCGGAATGGTGTGCAAGAAATTGCGCCATCTGGAGCATGACGTTGAGGTCGCTCATACCTTGGAGCAAGGATTCAGGAAGACTGGAGAACGAGCATTTGATTTGGTGCTGTTGGATGTGCGACTCCCCGACGGGAGTGGCATCGAGGCACTACCCAGGCTCAAACATATTGATTCCAAACCTGAAATTATCATTATCACAGGGGAGGGAGACCCTGATGGTGCAGAACTTGCCATTGAGACAGGCGCCTGGGATTATATTTTAAAACCTCTATCTGTAAGGGAGTTATCTCTCCAGGTGACTCGTGCGCTCGAGTATCGAAAAGAGAAGCTGGCAGAAAAACCAGTAATGATACTTAAGCGTAATGCGATAATCGGCAGTGATCCGAAGTTGCTTGCTTGCCTGAAAAAAGTGGCAAAATATACCGGTACTGACATCTCGGTGCTGATAACCGGTGAGACCGGCACCGGCAAGGAGCTGTTTGCAAGGGCGGTTCATGAGAACAGTCGCCGGGCAACGTTTCCGTTCGTTGTCCTCGATTGTGCTGCATTCCCTGAACAACTTGTTGAAAGCATACTCTTCGGACATGAGAAAGGGGCATTCACTGGGGCTGATCAAAGCCGTGATGGGTTAATCCTCCAGGCGGACAAAGGAACACTTTTCATGGATGAAGTTGGCGAACTTCCTCTATCGATGCAGAAAACATTCTTACGTGTTCTCCAGGAGAAGAATTTCCGCCCTGTGGGCGGCAAACAGGAGTTGCACAGTAACTTTCGCCTGATAACAGCCACAAACAGAGATCTGGAACAGATGGTGAACGAAGGAAAGTTTCGGCAGGATCTCCTGTATAGGCTCAAAGCCTCGACAATTAAACTGCCGACCCTACATGAGAGAGCGTCTGATATAGAAACACTGGTGCTTCACTATGTCGGCCTGTTCTGCAAGAGTTATAACCTGTTAATTAAAGGTGTCTCTGCTGAATTCATGGATCTCCTGAAAATGTACCACTGGCCAGGTAATGTCCGTGAACTGGCCAATGTCATCGATTTATCCATTGCCAATTCGCATATGTACGATGTGTTGCTGCCTATCCATTTGCCGACTGATGTGAGGATCAGCACAAAGCTGTATTCCATGACAAATAATGGTACTCCAGGAAGGAAGGACTTTTCTGATGAACATCTTAAAAACAGTGAATTACCATCTCTGAGTATGTCGCTTGAGGAGACTGAAAAGAGGTACATGCGATCGTTGGTACATTACACTGAGGGGAATATTCAGGAAGCCTGTCGTATTTCCGGTCTATCCCGCTCCAGCTTGTATGCCAGGTTGAAAAAGTATAATATCGATCGATTTTCCTAACCGGCTTTTCCTGGCAATAAATCTATTCTGATCTTCATGCCTCACGCTGGACGCGTCCAGATATCTGGACACTTTCCGTCCAGATATCTGGACAGTCTCACTTCTCGACGTATTTTCCTGACATTTCGTAATTATCAAGCACCTGATATGACACGAATATATTCTATTTGTTTTGGTTTTTGACCCTGGCATATGGATTGCAAGTTTCCGTAAATATTTTAAAAAAGGAAATAATGGACATACTAATCCACAATGCATCAACATCTGATTTCAATCTGAAATTACAGAATATTATTACTTCTGCAGTATCCAGAGAAGAAGTCTGTTTCACCAGTGACCCGGAAGCCTTAACAATGGCGTTGTTGAAGTATCGGATAGGAAAACCGATTCTGGTGGTCCAGATTTGCAGTATGGACGGGATCACTTCTCTAAAAATCTTACAAAAACTCTTTGACGATCTCTTTCTTATCATTGTGACCGATAGTGCTGATGCAGATTTGCTGCAGGAGTGCCGAAAACTCTATCCTCGCTTGCTTGTTGATAATGAAAAAGACTTTGAGCTAATTGATGTCGTCATCAGGAAGCGCCAGAACATGCCAATATAGTAAATATATGGATTACTAGATAATTATATACTTTTGATGGAGGGGATTATGAGGTGGAAGGATTTATCAATCGGGAAAAAATTAGGTGTAGGGTTTGGCTCAGTACTATTCCTACTTACAGGAATTGCCATTTATACCTATTTTGGTTTTAACAAGGTGGACCATCTGGCCCACGAAACTGAAGAAATGTCTAGTGGGAACCAGTTCGTTTTACTCAAGACGATTGATCACCTGAATTGGGTATCCAGCTTGAGCACACTGGTGTTCAAGGATGATGTTCATTCCATAAATATCCAAACCGATGATACGAAATGTGGTTTCGGTAAATGGCTTTATGGTGAGGAAACCAAAAAACTGGCAGCTGAGAATAAGGAAATCGGCGCACTTCTGGAGAATATAAAAGAGCCTCACAAAAGACTTCACCATACTGCGATTAAAATCCAGGAAACCTATGTCCCTTTCAACAGGGCACTGGATGGTATTCTTGCTGACCGCTGGATTGACCATCTTGTATGGATTAAAAAATTGAGCCAGTCAATAATGACTGAAACTGAATTCACTGGAGGTCTGGATCCGAAAGCATGTGCTTTCGGCAAGTGGTACCACTCTTATAAACCAATGAACCAGAAATTTGCCGCATTACTGAAGGGCTGGGAAGAGCCCCACGCACGGTTGCATGGTTCTGCTGAAAAAATTGTATCCTATCTTGACCGCGGTGACATGGAAGGTGCAATGAGGATATATCAAGACGAAACGATTTCTGCTCTCGGTCTACTTGAAGAAAAATTTGAAGATACAATGGGGTGGATCGACGCATCTTCGGAAAAAGTGGGCGAAACCCAGGGTATTTTTAACAATGAGACTCTGTTAGCGTTGGCCGATACCAAGAAGATATTAGATGAGATCCGGGAAAGCTATCAAAATGAGTATGTCCGAATGGATGAAGAGATGATGACGGGTATAGACAGTGCCATACTCTATAATCTGATATTCTCAGTTTGTGCTGTTGTCATCGGGATATTGGCTTCTCTTCTTATTGCCAAAGGGATTACCGGACCTATTGCCAAAGGTGTTGAGTTTGCCCGAATTATGTCAAACGGAGATTTGACCAAAAAGCTGGACATTCACCAGAAGGATGAGATCGGGATACTTGCAAATGCGTTGAACAGTATGGCTCAAAACCTGAGGGGTATGTTTCAGGATATAAACGGGGGCGTTGAAACCATTTCTTCTTCTTCAACTGAACTCTCTGCAATTTCCCAACAGATGGCCGCAGGTGCGGAGCAGACTTCCGGAAAATCCAATCAGGTTGCTTCAGCAGCGGAAGAAATGAGCGCTAATATGAATAGTGTGGCAGCTGCCTCCGAGCAGGCCTCCACTAATATCCAGATGGTAGCGGCGGCGTCGGAGGAAATGAGCGCAACTATCAATGAAATTTCTGGGAATACGGAAAAAGGCCGAGTGATTACCGGTGAAGCGGTAACGTTGGCACAGACGGTGTCCGGACGTGTGGGAGAACTCGGCAAGGCTGCCTCTGATGTTGGTAAGGTGACTGAAACTATCAATGATATTTCTGAGCAGACCAATTTGCTGGCGCTCAATGCTACCATCGAAGCCGCCCGCGCAGGTGAAGCAGGCAAAGGTTTTGCGGTTGTTGCCAATGAAATAAAAGAACTGGCCAAGCAGACCGCCGAAGCCACCCAGGATATACGTTTCAAGCTGGAAGGGATACAGGGTTCTACGGAGGGTACGGTGGTGGAGATCAATAAAATTGAGAAAGTTATCGCTGATATCAATGACATCGTATGCACTATTGCAACCGCCATCGAAGAGCAATCAGCTTCTACAAAAGAGATTGCCGGCAATGTCAATCAGGCAGCACAGGGTATTCAGGATGTAAATGAAAATGTTGCTCAAAGTTCAACTGTTGCTGCCACAATTGCCGAGGACGTTGTTGAGGTCAATCAGGCAGCAAATGAGATGGCGGATGGAAGTGGACAGGTCAACGCCAGCGCTGAGGAACTGTCACGGCTTTCTGAAAGCCTGAAGCAAATGGTGGAGCAGTTTAAAATATAGCTTGTAGCTGCAAAGTTTTGAATATGTGTTCATCATCTTTGCACGTTAGGACGCCATAAACCTGTCCATTGGAACTTGTCTGTGGCCGTCCTGGCCACAGACATCCGTGACCCCATTGTTTCCAGCCTCTCCTGGCCAATGGCGCTGCGATTCATGGGTCATCAGGATTCATAATTGACAAGATCCCTATCTGGTTGCACTACTGTTGGAAGTTTGTAACCGTATGATAGGATACATTGCTCGATTAGCTTGTTCTGTCTGCGTAGTAACTCCACTTTTCAGGGCATCTGAATTTATGGCTGACCTCAAGATTGATTTAGTAAAAGCTTGTATTTTTTATCAATATGCGACTGACGAGATAATGCTCAATGTGAGTGTTCAGCAAATTGAACGAAAAAATCCCCCTGTACCTATAAGGAACAGAGGGATTTATATTTAACATAAACGGGTTCTGCCTATTACCAGCTGTCACCTAGGACTTGACTGATATCAGTGCATTTTTCTTTTTCTTCGTCTGTAAGATCTTCTTTTCGTTTTATGTTTTTAAGATCATCGATATAGCAGGCATATTCCTTGCCATCTTTATCCTGGATAAATACCATTTTCTTGTATTCCTCAGAAATAATTTCGCCTCTCATGCTCATGATTATCTCCCTCACTATATTTGTGAAATAGAACAGATATGCAGCCCCTTATTGATAATTGAAGAGCTGAATATCTCCAGAGTTACGAATAGAATATGTCGCCTTCAGCAAATTGACAAGTAACTAATATTTATTGTCAGGTCATTTGCCGGAAATCTGTCGAATTTGCATATGGATATTACCCATATACTGTTTTCCGGAAATTAGTGATTATTTTTTTCATTTAAGCAAACAGACGAATTTCAAGGTCTGGTCCAGGTATTATCCTTTGTAGGATCTCTATACAGAATTGGTGAATTATGATTGAATTAAATGTAAACGGTCAGCAACATACGGTTGAGGCAGAACCAGATGAATTGCTGGTCTGGGTTTTGCGGGAGAAAATCGGCCTGACCAGCACCAAATTTGGCTGCGGTATTGAGATGTGCGGAGCCTGCAACGTGCTGATAGATGGCGTGGTGACCCGTTCATGTAGTACCAAGCTGTCTGAAGTGTCGAATAAACTCATTGTTACCAGGGAAAAGGTTTCTGAAGATCATTTACTCAACTCCAATAATGGTTGTTGAATAACAACCCACCTAACAGAAATTCGGTTTAGGACGCGGAGCGACTTTACAGCAAGCAGCATTGTGACGTTTCGTATAATTGCCAGGGAGAACCAATATGGGAGATCTTTACACTATTGAGGTAGAGACCATTGAGGGTGAAAGAACCAACCTGAGCGAATATAAAGGTAAGGTTCTCATAATAGTTAATGTTGCAAGCAAGTGCGGATTTACTCCCCAATATGACGGGTTGGAGGAACTCTATAGAAAATTCTCTCAGAACGGACTTGTAGTTCTTGGGTTTCCTTGCAATCAGTTTGGTCAACAGGAACCTGGGTCTGAGCAGGAGATCAAGGAATTTTGTCGTCTCAATTACGGAGTTACCTTTCCGATGTTTGCCAAAGTTGAGGTGAACGGGGGAAACGCGCACCCTCTTTTTGAGTATTTGAAAAGCGAACGTCCAGGTTTACTCGGCAGCAGACGGATAAAATGGAATTTCACAAAATTTCTCGTTGATCAAGCTGGGATGGTTGTCGCACGTTTTGCACCCAATACACCTCCTTCTGAGATAGGGAAAGAAGTTGAGAGGCTTCTGGCAGGGCAGGATTGAACGTGCCATTCTGCCAAGCACTTCAACCAAACACAACGAGGGAGGCAGGCGATGCAATATGATGCTGTTATTGTCGGAGCTGGAGTGGCGGGACTGGCCTGTGCCAGAGTCTTAGAGGAGAACCAGCTTTCTTACACCCTGCTCGAGTCCAGTGATCAGGTTGGTGGCAGAATCCGAACCGATAACGTGGACGGTTTTACACTTGATCATGGCTTTCAGGTATTACAGACAGGTTATCCGGACTTGAGCCACTATCTCAATCTCAAGGAGTTGGATCTTCAGAAATTTCCTGCCGGGGTTGCTGTACGGTTTAAAAATCGTTTTCACATTATTGCCGATCCCCGTCACCACCCTAGATACCTCTTGTCCACTTTAGCATCCCCTCTGGGGGGACTGCGTGACAGAATCGCTTTGTTGCGGCTCGCCAACCAGGTATGCCGTGGTCCTTTTACAGATATCTTTGACCAGCCTGAAGAATTTGCAATGCGCTTTTTACAACGTTACGGATTTACCGAAAAGTTTATCAAAAGCTTTTTTGTGCCGTTTTTGGCTGGTGCCTGTCTGGATAAAGATATTAACGTATCAAGCAGGGTGCTGATGTACCTCCTGAGAATTTTTGCCAACGGCGATGCAACATTACCCGCGAAGGGGATGGGCGAAATTCCGCACCATATGGCCAGGTCCCTGTCCCCTGATGCATTACAGCTTAAAAGTAAAGTGCTGCAGGTACATGATAATTCGGTCAAGCTCGAAGATGGAAGAACGGTTTTGGGCAGACAGATAGTCTTGGCGACGTCACGGCCTGCTATGGAGGAATTGTTGCAAATACAGAGTGAGTGTCGCTCCGTAGCAGAGAGTTGTCTCTACTATACTGCAGATTGGACGCCTCCTTTTAAGGAACCTTTGCTGGTACTGAACGGCGAAGGGCATGGACCCGTAAACAATATAGCTTTCCCGAGCCTGGTCGCTCAAAACTATGCACCTTCGGGAAAAACCCTTATTGCAGTTGTTGTGCTGGATGATCACTCTATCCAGAGAAGTGACCTTGAGCACGAGGTCCGAAATCAGTGTCGGCAATGGTTTGGGGACATCGTGAGTAAGTGGGAACATATCCAGACCAGGGTAATTGAGCATGCCCTGCCTGATCAATCCCCCCCGACGGCCAATCCATACCATATTCCTGAACCGTTAAGCGCAACTATCAGGGTCTGTGGTGAATATCAGAGTCTGCCTGGTTTGCAGTGGGCTCTTATGTCGGGGCGTATGGCGGGGGAAGAGTTGGTTAAGGCTATATCGGGAGAGTAAAACGACGATTCACCAAAAACATTGCTTCATCAGGAGGCTTCATGAGCGCAACTGAAAAAGAGGTGCAGGACAAAATAAATGCCCTGCTGGAGAGTCAGCAACTAGCAGTGTTATCAACCCAGCGAGATGGGCAGCCATATTCCAGTCTAATGGCTTTCGCCTACTCTGCAGATTTGCAAAATATCGTTGTTGCCACAGGTAAATCGACGAGAAAACATCAGAATATAGTTCAGGACTCGCGGGTGTCTCTTCTCATTGACAATCGCTCTAACAGCGAAGACGATTTTCACGCCGCCATGGCCCTTACCGTAGTCGGAAAGGCTGAGCTCATAGAAGGTGCGGAACAATCAGACTACCGGCAACTGTATCTCAGCAGGCATCCCTATCTGGGGAAATTTCTGAGCGCTCCAACAACTGCCTTGTTTAAGATAAAGGTCTACCATTATTTGCTGGTATCACGATTTCAAAACGTTATGGAATATCGAGTGCGGGATGAAAGCGATATATTTACCTGATACCTGGCCAGAAGCTGTTAATGTCCAGTCATTTGCATAAAACATATACCAGATCCCCCCTATTGCTCAGCTTATTCTTCAGCGGAGGAACAGGGAGGGATTTGGATTCTATATTACCCTGAAACGTCTATATGGAGTGTTTTCTCCACAGGTAAAATACTGCCGGAACCACCAGCAACGACATCATCTATTGATTGTGGAACTGTCTTATACAATGAGCATTGTGCCTCGTGCCATGGTGAAGACCTTAGAGGGAAAACTGCTGAGGAAACCGGGCTGAGCAAAAATACACCGGATTTTAAAAAACGTCTTTCAAGTCATAGTGACGGTGACTTTTTTTGGAAGATAAGAACAGGTCGAGGTGAAATGCCTTCTTTCGGAAAAGATATGTCAGACACAGAAATTTGGGATATCATAAACTATGCCGGTTCTGATGAAAAACAATAATAAATTACTGAGGCAATATGTTCTCTGTCCAGATATGACGACCTTGAGATCTAGGCAGAAAAGGAAGACGGTAAGCGGCGGTCTACAAAGAAACTGTAGGTTGCGTCGCCAATCTAAAGTGTTATTGAGGGAAGTGGATGTGATGTGATTCCAGACCAGCTGTTGCGGAGTATTTTACTGAAAAACCGCCGCGTGAATAAGCATCTTTCATGTAAACCTGCCTTAGAGAGTCTTGTTTAGAAATATATCGGTCAACACCTGGTGGCCTAACATTGTAAAAGATCAGAGCCAATAATGCAGGTACTGGGAGGTTGTCCGAGAATAGACTTTTTTTCTCAGATCAAGGTATTTCATGAAAATAAGCGCAGGCATATGTATGATATTCAGAGCATTATTTTTATGCTTTATATGGGAAATGGCAAGACCAATCTTTAACATGCAATAGACCGGACGATATAGTCTTTTCGTTCTCATCAAACTATCCAGTATATTTTTTTGTTGTTGATCGAATAAAACCTTGTCTCTGGGGTCGTTTTCCAGGTGTAATATAGTAAAAGATGATAGTGGGTTCATCTTTAATAAGTTCTTCAGCGCCCTGAAATAAGGAAGATTACTATGTGCCAGAATGCGGGAACAATCTTTAAGAAAGGCATCCTCCTGGAAAAGGATACTCATTTCAAACAGGCCCAAGACCTATATGAGGACCTCCTGCTTCATGTAACTGATGAAACTATTCTTGATGAAGTAAGATTACGGTTAGACGATATGGATGACCTTATCGCTGAGAAGGCGGTTTACCAGCGGATTGACGAAAATGCTAAGCGGGTGTTGACGGAGATCGGTATGAACATAGCCGACAACCAGGTTCTCATGGATATCCTCCTGGAAGCTGGTGCCATTAATTTCGACAATGAAACAGCACTGTTTATCCCCTTGAAGAGGAGTTACATAGATCATTGCCTTGAGCAGGTTCCCCGTGAAATGCCAGGAGATCCAGGAATGAACACTTTTGGCACCGGTGCAACCTCACCTTTTCTGAAACGGGCTGGCGAAGAAGAACTACGCCCCGCCAATCGTAAAGAGTATGAGCAAATCACATGCCTGGTGGCGGAACAGCAAGATGTGGTGAATATTTTCAGCCTTCCGGTAGGCTGCGACAAGAGTATCTCTCTCTTCGAGGTTGCTCAGCTTATGGAGAAAGCTTATCCAGGGCTGAAGATGATCACCACAAATTCCATGACTGCTGACGAGATGACTTTTTTACAGGAAAAAGAGGACTGGATTGATGGTACCAGCCTTATTACATCTTTGGCTCCCATGAACAACATGGTAGAGCCGTTTTTACGAAGCGCACGCACCGGTAACAATCTTCTGCTGATTGACCAGACGATTGCCGGTGTATCCGGAGCTGGCAGCCCGGAGTCACTTCTGACGCAGAACCATGCCCAGGTGATTTTCATGATGATTATCGCCCAGACCGTAAACCCGGGAATTCTGTGCGTGCATGGAGGCATTCCCAGTGTTACCGAGGCAGGTGGCAACCTTTCTTACAGCTCACCCCATCAAACATTTATCAATGCAGCCTTGGCACGCGTCAACACCTGGATTACCGGGTTCCCTTCCGCTCAGACAGGAGGAAGTACCAGCCTGATAGATGTAACTCCTCACGCAGTTTTCGAGTCGGAATTGAGCCGCAACTCTTTGCGCAAGTATGGGGTGCATATTTTGCGGCATGCCATGGGGGCTCTTGGCAGTCTTAACTTTTTCAGCATGGAAAAGTTTTTAGAAGATTGCGAACGTGAACGTTATTCCAGGAAGATCTTTAAAACGTGTTCCAAGAATGTCGGCGTTATGCCTCTGTACTTTCCTCGCGACGACCATGCGTTTGAGGGCATCAGGGAGATTGCTGAGAAAGGGAATCCCAAATGTACTGACCACACATTAAAAAACGTAGATTCATTCCGTCAGTGGGAGAAAATCATCAACGATGCTGCTCAAAAGAAACTCTACTGCCCACAGCTCAATGATACCGTTATAGAGGCAATGAGTGGTGGAGAAAGGTTTCATTGAGAAATGATGTGAGAGGAGAAGTCCTCTAACCAGAAGAAAATATGAATGGAATTATGATATGCTGGTAGAGTAGACGATTATTGGTACTTGTTCTTCTGCGAGTAGAGGTCACAGGTGAGTAGCATAGTAGTTTTATCTGCACCTTGGATGAGAGGAGACCTGAACTAATGACACCAGAGATCACCTTGGTTTTGGCGATTCTGGCGGTGGTTATTGTTATCCTGATCACTGAGTGGATACCTCTTGAAATCCTGGCTTTTCTTGTCCTTGGAGTGCTTGCCCTGACCGGTTTGGTGAGTCCTCTTGAAGCATTGGCCGGCTTCAGCAATCCGGCAGTGGTAACCATCTGGGCTGTCTTTATCCTCAGTGGCGGTCTTACTCGAACCGGAGTAGCAAATATCCTTGGCAGGTATCTTCTGAAGATGGCGGGCACTCGGGAATCACAAATGGTATTTGTGATCATGGTGATTGCCGCTATTCTATCTGCTTTTATGAACAATGTCGCGGTGGCGGCACTGATGCTGCCGGTTGTGATGGATATGGCAAAAAAAACGCGACGCTCTCCGTCGTTGTTACTGCTGCCCTTGGCCTATGGGACGTTACTAGGGGGACTGACTACCATGATCGGAACACCTCCCAATATCCTCGTCAGTGAAGCATTGCGGACCAATGGTCTGGAGCCTTTCACAATCTTTGATTTTTCACCTGTAGGGCTGATTGTCATGGTTACCGGGATGGTGTTTGTAACCTTTATCGGCAGGCATTTGCTGCCAAAGGGCAGTGACGCCATCAGCCCGGATGATTTGACGAACAAAAGATTTCTTACCCAGTACCGACTGCAGGAGCGGATCTTTCGTATTAAAATTCCGGAACATTCCGCCTTGATTGGCAAAACCCTGGCAGGAAGCCACTTCGGGTCACGCCTTGGCCTGAATGTGATCGGTGTCAACCGTGGTAGAAAAACGGATCTGGCACCGGAGATAACAGAAGTTCTTCGGGCAGGGGATGAACTCATTGTCGAAGGCAGGCTTGACCGGATTCAAGAAATGAATAACTGGGGGCAACTCCTGAGTGAGACCCAGGTAAATGAAAATTCGAGTTTGCTGGAGTATGGCATGCGGGTTGCCAATGTAGAGCTTGACAGCGGTAGTGAAATTTTGGGAAAGACAATCTCCGCCATCGGCTTACGCAATCAATACGGACTCAACGTACTCGCTATACAACGGAATTCTTTAAGAATTATGGAAAATGTCAAAGCTCGCCCACTCCAGGAGGGTGATTCCCTGGTAGTGTGTGGTCCGGTTGCCTCAATTGAAAGGTTCGGGAAGGCAGTTAGCGTAGGAAAACCAACGATTATGGGAGAGTCCGAAGTACGAAGTGAATATCGTTTCGGTAAGAAGATGCGCATTTTCAGTGTGCCGTATGGCTCCAAGCTCCTTGGCCAGACAATCAGTGAAAGTTGCCTGGGAGATGCTCTTGATGTGCAGATTCTCTGTATTGTCCGAGAGAATGGTGCGAGCATGGTACCTACTTCGGATATGCATTTTGAGCCGGGAGACAAATTGATCGTCACAGGAATCTCGGATATGGTTGCTGTCTTCCTGATGCGGGGGCTTGAGGGTGTTTTTGTGAAAGATGATGAGGACAGTGAAGATATATCGATCCTCGAGAATGAAAAGGTAGGACTTGTGGAAGTTCTTCTCTCGCCGCATTCGACCCACCACGGGCAGACCCTGCAAGACCTTGGCTTTCGGGAAAAGTATGGCTTAACGGTGCTGGCGGTCTGGCGAAAAGGACAGGCCATTCGTTCAGGACTACGTGACCTGCCGCTTCAGCTGGGAGATGCCCTGCTTCTGTTTGGTAACTGGAAACGGTTGACACTCCTCGGGCAGGAACCGGATTTCCTTGTTTTGACAGAGAATATGCAGGAAGCAGCCAGGGAGGAGAAGGCAAAAACGGCATTAGCCATCATGATGGCGGTACTGCTGCCGGTGATTGTCGGCTGGGTGCCGATTTATATCGCTGTAGTGCTGGGCGCGGCGTTTATGGTTCTTACCAAATGCCTGACGATGGAGGAGGCCTACCGTTATATCGAGTGGAAGGCGGTCTTCCTCATTGCCGGCATGCTGCCGTTAGGAATGGCCTTGGACACCTCCGGTGCCGCCGCCTTGGCAGCAGGAACTATAATTGATATCCTTGGCACCTATGGCCCATATGCTATCCTGTTTGGGCTATTGGTTATCACATTCATTGCCACCAGCATCATTCCTACCGCAGCTCTGGTGGTACTCATGGTGCCCATAGCTCTACAGACCTCTGCCGGTCTCGGGATTTCACCTTTTCCCCTGATGATGGGGATTGCCATGGCCGCATCCTCGAGTTTCACTTCTCCTATCTCCCATCCGGCAAATGTCCTGGTCATGGGGCCTGGTGGGTATCGTTTTATGGATTACGTGAAGGTGGGGGTACCACTAACTGTACTGATCCTGGTGGTGTTGATGCTGACTATTCCTATATTCTGGCCACTGTTCCCGTAATGCCTGAGAGATATGTCTTGGCTGAACTTCATACCCGTTTACGTTCCAGCAACTGGAACCGTCTCAAGCTGATATCTGGTTCTATAGTGGGACGGAATTCAATCATCTTGCCGGGCTTCTTCAATCTGCACCTTATAACACTCTGGACAGATACCATGACTGAATTGAGCTGCAGAATGCTGATGTATATATAGTTCTAACTGATTCCATAAACCTTCACTATCTCTAATTTTTTTACAATAACTACATATTGGAATTATCCCCTGAAGGGTTTTCACTTCATTGAGGGCTATTCGTAGTTGTTTATTCGTATTATTAATCAAATTCATATCTGAAACACGACGTCGCTCAAAACGGTTAAAACGAAACAAAACAAAACAAATAAAGATGAAACTCATAATGATGAGAAATATGTGAGTAATTCTGAATAATTCCATGTTCTTGTCTATTAAAGCCTGCAGCTCGCTCTCAACCCTGTCTGCCTGACTTACGAAATCATTAAATATTGCATCGAATTTCTGATCAACGAAGGTTCCACCTCCTGTTTCTTCCAGAGTGTTATATTTCTTATTGGTAATCTCTTTGAACACCTTTAATTTTTCAGAAACCCGTTCAACCTCAGACCGTAAAACCGGATTACGAAGAGCTGTATATGTTCCCTCTGCATTTTTGCCTCCCTCTAACATGGCCCGGGCATACCACTGGGCCTCATCCAGGTGTCTATGTACTGATTCAATATCCCGATAACGGTCACCACTGCTCATTTCCTCGAGCCAGAGATGGGCCGTGGTAGCTTCCAGTTTAATCTCCATCGCTGCATCCACTAAAGGTGTGTATTTGGTGACCATATAATTTCCAAGATAG
This sequence comes from Desulfopila sp. IMCC35008, assembly GCF_010646885.2. Taxonomy (GTDB): domain Bacteria; phylum Desulfobacterota; class Desulfobulbia; order Desulfobulbales; family Desulfocapsaceae; genus Desulfopila. Next base: position 1,601,708 of record NZ_CP050700.1, read on the forward strand.
AAACCGAATCCCATTGCCAGTAAAATCATTACACCCATGCCACCAATTGTAAAATAAAGACCCCATGGGGAATGTGATTTTTTATCAATAGGTGAAATATCAGATGAACGTGTTGTGCTGGAAGTATTCATTCACTTACCCTTTAGTGCAGATATTCTGGCTAATCATACGTGATACACTATAATGCAGATAAACGATTAGTGTCATGCACTTTATACTCTTTATACGGCGATAATACGGGTATTTCACGAGTCGGGATCAGATGTTACCTAAAATGCACAGTGAAATGAACTGCTCGGTTAGGCAATTACATGTTGCAACGAAGGATGACTGGCTATGTAGGCTCGTATGGAGGAGGAAAATCCACAATGAAAGCACTCGAAACCTCTCTGGGCAAAGTGTACTTTGCCTCTGTACAGGAGCTTTTTTTGTTAACGGCATGACCTGCGATAATAATAAAGTCGTGATGAGAACATTTTGTGAAATGACCGGGCTCAAAGGTTTTCGTTCAAGTTTACTTAAAGAACGTAGGTAAGGGCAACCTGCCTGGTGGTTGGAGTGGGGATCGTGACGTTTGACATGCCGAAAAACATGATCGAGCCCTGAAACGCCGCATCGGGATACATCAAACCCTTTAAACCACCCATGACGACGTAGACCGCAATTGTGATCCGTCAGGATAAAAAGGGCTGCGTTGTAATTAATGCTCAGGATCTCAGCGACGAATTTCGCACCGCCCATCAGCACCACACTGGCATAGAGCGGTATCATAAGGAAAATAAGGGTTCCGGCAAAACGCAGGGTGGATTCTACTCGTCTCCATCAGCAAGATACTCTAAAAATTTCCGAACGGTAGGTGAGGCAGCCTGTCCTTTCGGGTAGACGCATACCAGTTTACGGGCAGCCCACTTATCGGCTAATTGTACGCTTCGCAAGTTGCTGTTTTGTAGATGGGGTTGCAGGTCTCTTTCCCCAATGACGCCGAGACCCAATCCGGCTTCGACACATTTCAGCAGCGAGTTAACGCGCAAGACCTTTATTTCGGCTTTAAAACTCCGGCCCTCTTTACGTCGTGCCTCCACGATAAGTTCATCAAGTACGCCACCTTCATGAAAAGAGATATGAGCGTAAGAAAGAGTCTCTTTAAAGAACATCGGCTCACCTGGATTGTGATTCAAAAAGAGCGGATGATCCTTCTGGCCGACTATCCATATAGGATCCTGTTTATAGGGCATGACCTCAAAACCTTTCAGGTCAACAGAGTCATAGATAATGGCCAGGTCGGCTAAGTCTTCCCGTAAAAAGCGGATACCTTGCCGGGAAAATACTTCCTGCATCGTCACCCGGACAGCAGGATTGTCTTCTTTGAAACGGGCAACAACAAAAGGGAGAGTACCATCAACGGCTCGGGGAGTTCCGGCTATCCTGAAATCGCCGGCCTCACCATCGGCAAAACGTTTTAAATCAGCGCGAACAGCTGCGTACTTGTTGAGTAGTTGCTCACAATGTACAGCAAAAGCCTTACCCGCAGAGGTCAGACTCGCACCGGCAGGTGTCCGTGTTATCAGAACAGTATCCAGGTCATGTTCGAGATCACTGATGCGTCTCGAAACTGCAGATGCTGCGATATACTCGCTCTTGGCCGCGGCACCGATACTCCCTAGCCGGGAAACGGCCAAAAAAACCCGTAATGTAACAATATCGAAACTCTGCATAGGCCTCTCGATGTTTATTTATCTGATAGGATACGCATGATGGCATCCTTATCTGTTGGGTTTTTCTCGGCAAGTTTTGCTGCCTCCACGCCTCTTAGAAAACTATCAAGCACGGTTACAATATAGCACTTGGTTTTCTGAAAGTAAGTACGGAAATGGCTTTCGTTAAAGTAATAACGTTGAGTTGCGTACATAATTTGTCTCCTTAAAGAAAGTAAAATAAGCTGTTACAGACTTTATAAAGGATTATGAATGGCAAGTGGTACTGCTGACTCGACAAGATGTTCATCGCAAATAGGTGTGACCAATGTCGTATGGTCTAGTGGTATCCGAAACGGGAGGGACAGTTCTCTGAAATCATCACATCGGTTTCGTAGCAACCCAGATAGTGTGCCTGCTTCCCTTACCGGGTTTATGGGCTCTGACTGTGACTACTTTAGTGTGAAAGCCGCATTTGGTAAGACGCTGGGTGAAGCTTTTATCTGGTGTATAGGACCAGACAGCCAGGATGCCTCCGGGTTTGAGAGCCGAGAAGGAACCACGCAGACCCTGCATGTTATACAGTTGATTGTTGGCTTCCCTGGTCAATCCGTCAGGACCGTTGTCGATATCCAAGAGAATTGCATCCCAGGTTTTCTTCTTACTTGTTATTGTTATTGCAACATCTCCCTGTTGGACAGACACACGCGGATCATCCAGGGGGAATCCTGCAAGGTGTCCTATATACTCATGGTTCCATTTTATCACTGCAGGGACCAGTTCTGAAACGGTTATCCGGGTGTCCGGACCTGAATTCCGAAGAGCTGCGCCCAGCGTATAGCCCATGCCGAGCCCCCCGATTAGAATGTTGAGGTCGGAGTGATGGTGCAGGCGCGCACACGTCAGCTCAGCAAGAGCGTCTTCAGAACCATGAAGGCGACTGTTCATAAGCTCTGTGGTTGTGGTTCGGATTGAATATTCCGTATCACGTCTTCGCAAGATAAGTTCACCATCCTCGTCTGGGATCGGTGCTCTGTCGACTTCTTTCCAGGGTTTCATAGTATTTTTGCTGGTAACGCCCAACCATCAACGTTTTTTTCGGTTTGTCCTGTTTGTACGTGAAGGGTTCTTGCCCGCTCTGCCTCTTCCCTTGTCATCAGCGTTTTTTCGGTTTCTACTGTTTCCTGATTTGGTCTGTGGACTCTCAGCAGATGGTGACCTGTTTCCTCGTCGCAACGGTCTTGTATCGGAACCGGTTTTCCCGGCACCATCGGTTCTGCCACTATTCTGCGTTTTGCCACTATCCTGCCGGGTCTGGGGCTGATTCGTCGTTTTAGGTTTCTTCGGCTTTTTCGGTCTTTTAGGGCGCGGCTTCTGCAACCGGGTAAGGGGTACCCCATGGCGGGGAACATAGCCTGTTTCAACCTCCCGGACCAGAAGTTGTCGGGTAAGGGTCTCGATGGCCGTAAGAAGCTGAACTTCATCGGCGCTTACAAGAGATATTGCGACGCCTTTCATGCCGGCACGACCGGTTCGACCGATCCGATGAACATAATCTTCAGCCACTTTGGGGAGGTCAACATTGATAACGCAACTGAGTTCTGAGATATCAATTCCCCTCGATGCTAGATCCGTTGCAACCAGAACCCGGATTGATCCGGACTTAAACTCAGACAGCGCCAGTGAACGTGCACCCTGACTTTTATCACCATGGATTGCCAGGGCTGAGATACCTTTGCCGTTAAGTTTTTTAACCAACTGGTCAGCGCCTTTTTTGGTGCGGCTAAAGACCAGGACCTGCTGCCAATCATTGTGGCGTAAGAGATGACAGAGCAGATCGGTTTTTTTACTCTTGTCGACCTCAATGAGCCACTGTTTAACGCCCTTTGCAGTCAAATTCTGCGGATTCACCTCTATTTGTACCGGATGTTGCAAAAGGGAGTTTGCGAGTGTACGAATTTTACGAGAAAAGGTTGCTGAAAAAAGCAAATTCTGACGTTTTCGAGGAAGCAATCCAAGTAGTTCGTTAATCTCTTCCTGAAACCCTAGATTCAGCATTTTGTCCGCTTCATCGAGAATCAGCGTTTGAATCTGCTCAAATCTCACCGCATTTTGGTGGTACAGATCGAGTAACCTTCCAGGGGTGGCGACAAGAATATCTATCCCGCGCCGCAATTGCATCATCTGTGGATTTATTTTAACGCCACCATACACAACAGCCGAATTCAGCGGCAGAAATGTACCGTAGGTGGCAAATGCTTCTGCAACCTGCACGGCCAACTCCCGTGTCGGGACCAGCACTAATGCTCGAACATGGTTTGACCGTACGGCAGGACCGCTGCTCAGCCGTTGTAACAGTGGCAGGGCAAAACTGGCTGTTTTGCCGGTACCGGTTTGGGCCGCAGCCATGATGTCTTTCCCGGAAAGAACAGCAGGAATCGCCTGGGTCTGAATTGGGTATGGCGTTGTGTATCCTTTTGCCTCAATCGCACGCAGCAGAGGTTCGGATAAGCCGAATGATGAAAATGACATAGTTTTAAGCCAAACCAAAGAGCGGTCGTGAACGCGCTATTCCTGATCCTGGTCGAAGAGTTGAGTGATTTTTGCCGGGATGCCTGTCTTGAAGCTACATAACTCCCCGGTCTTCGGATGGGTGAATACCAGCCCCTGGGCATGCAGACCAAGACGGCCGATGGGTTTTAGTTTTGAACCATATTTGGTGTCGCCGACGACAGGGTGCCCGATATCCTGCATATGTACCCGGATTTGGTGTTTCCTGCCGGTTTCCAGATTTACCTGAAGCAGGGAAAAGTCCTTGTTGCTTTTCAACGTCTTATAGTGGGTGATCGCTTTTTTGCCTGCTTTGGGGTTTTGTGAAGAGTAGACGATAAAGGCCTTGCTTTCATTCAGGTAGGAGCTGATGGTTCCGCTTTCTTGTTTAATTTCGCCTTCTACAGCGGCAATATAGGTGCGTTCCCGTATTGTTGTGAGCCATGTTTCCTGAATTGTGTGCTTAATCTTTTCATTTTTGGCAAAGAGAAGAAGCCCTGAGGTCTCCCGGTCGATCCGGTGAACAATGAAAATCTTGTTTTCCGGATTTTCAAGCTTCACATACTCACTTAACAGGGCGTATGCCGTTTTCCGTTTTTCCTTATCTGTGGCAACGGTGAGGAGTCCCGCCGGTTTGTTGATAATTATAATATCATCGTCTTCAAAGATTATATTGAGTCCGTGTGGGCGTTTCTTCGGAGATGATTTATCCCAGCTCACTTCTACCACTTGGCCGGGTTTAAGCAGATGATCAAACTGTGTTACCGTTTTCCTGTTCACCTGTACCTGCTGGTCGCGTAAAACGGCCTTCAGTAGTTTACGGCTTTTGTGGGGAAAGGCAGCTATGATCTTTTCCAGCAAAGGACCTTCTTGATCCACAGTAAATGTGTCTGGATTTGTTGCTTTCTTTTTAGGGCGGGTTCGTGGTCTGGTCTTTTTCATCTTACTCCCGATGGACGGTTGGGTGCTGGTTGGTTTTACAGTGATGCACGTGCAGGGCGTCGGCAATCTACCTTTTTTTGCGTCGAAAGTCCCAACTATTTCAGGGGCAGGTTGGTGAGCCGTGAATAATACCTTTTGGGTGAGCACGTATTTCTCCCACCTTGCCTGTCAGCAAAACAGGTGACACGCAAAATTATCATTTATGGAGAGCGTCACCTTGCCAGGTGCTACAACGTGGTATACTTTTTCCAATGCATAACATATGCACGATACATGATGTTGAAAACCAAACCTGCTGTGAAACAGGGACGGAAAGCTACGGGTCTTATTATAAGATAGCCGGGTTGCCATCTATAAATGGGGGCCCGGCTCTTCTTTTAGCCGTATGGGTCAACCGGTCGTGCGAGACCTGTTGTTTAACCTGATCCAGTGGTTTTCTGGATATCGGAGGTGAAGTATGGCTGATAATAAGCTTGCTCAGATAGATCTGTTACGAGAACGTTTCCGTGGCGTGGTTTTAGTGGAAGGTGATGACGGTTATGAAGAGGCCCGTCAGGTCTGGAATGGGATGTTCGACAAACGACCGCTTGTAATAGCGCGTTGTGTTGCCACCAGTGACATCATAGAGGCAGTTAATTTTAGTCGGGAGAATAAACTGCTTGTTGCGGTGAAAGGAGGAGGACATAATTCGGCGGGTAAAGCGACGTGTGACGGTGGAATTATCATCGATCTCTCTCTTATGCGGAGGGTGAATGTTGATAAAGAGAATAATACAGCGAGGGTCGATGGAGGCGCACTGCTTGGTGATGTCGATTATGAGACCCAACTTTACGGACTGGCAGTATCGGCTGGAATCGTCTCACATACCGGTGTCGGAGGGCTCGCCTTAGGTGGCGGGTTTGGCTGGATTAGCAGAAAATACGGGTTATCTGTTGATAATTTACTTTCTGCTGAAGTTGTAACTGCTAATGGGGAGTTGGTGGTGGCCAGTGAAACAGAAAACCCGGATCTCTTTTGGGGCGTCAGGGGGGGCGGCGGTAATTTTGGCATCGTTACATCGTTTCTGTTTCGATGCGCCCCCATCGGCCAGGAGGTGTTCTCGGGGATTATTGCCAAAAAGTTTGAAAATGCTGAAGAGTATCTCACCTTTCATCAGGAATACGTTCGCACGATGCCTGACGAAATGACTGTGTGGATGGTGTTGCGTAAAGCGCCACCTCTTCCGTTTTTACCAGAGGACGTGCATGGTCAATTGGTGGTGCTTGTACCGTTTGTCTATCTCGGTGACCAAGGTCAAGGCGAGAAACTGCTTCAACCGATTATTGAGGCAACGGAATCACACGGGATGTTTTATGGCATGTCACCGTGGACAGCATGGCAGTCCGGATTCGACGGCCTGGTATCCCATGGGGCAAGGAATTACTGGAAATCACATCACCTGAAATCACTCTCCCCGGATTGTATTAAAGAGATCCTGCATTACGCAGAGCGTTTACCCACTGATGAATGCGAGATATTCATCCCCCATATGGAAGGGGCTCCGAGCCGGGTTGCTGCTGATAAAACGGCTTTTGTGCACCGATCAACACCTTTTGTCCTGAATATACATACACGATGGCAGGAGAAAGGTGATGATGAAAGGTGCATGGCCTGGGCTCGTAACTTTCATGATGCCACCAATCGTTATGCCCACGGTGTCTATGTGAATTTTCTCAGTGATGAGGGCAAGGGAAGGGTGCGTGATGCGTACTCCGAGGAGGTCTGGAGCAGGCTGGTAGAGGTGAAGGATAGATATGATCCTGAAAATCTTTTTCAAATGAACCAGAATATCGAGCCATCAACCTGAAATTGTAGATAACAGTGGGAGGGTGTGGGTGAAAAAGCATTTAGGTCAGCAGCAGAGAATTGAGGCTCTGGAAGGTGAACTATCACTGCTTAGAGAGCAGCTTAAACAGTGCCGGGGTGTACCGGATAGCCTGCAGACACTTCAATTGGCAGAGCTGATCATTGGAAACAGCGATGCGATTATGTTTCGTCGCCTGGCAGCTGATGATCCCAAGCAGCGCAAAATGACCTATGTTTCACCCAACATCTCCCGATTTGGCTATCAGGCGGAAGATTTTCTTAACAGCAAGGTTATGTTTCGGGATCTTGTTTATCCCGAAGACTCGCCACGAACACTGAAAGAGATTCAGGATTATACAAATCAGGGCATCGATACCTATAATCAGTACTATCGTATCGTCACCAAAAAAGGAGAGGTGCGCTGGATCGAAGATCGTACCTCTGTGTATGAAGATAAGGTAACGGGTCTAAGGTACCATCAAGGCATTGTCATTGATGTCCACGAGAAAAAGCTCATTGAGGAGAAACTGAAGAAAAGTGAGGAGAAACACCGGCTGATCGTGGAAACTGCGGCTGAAGGTTTTCTTCTTCTGGATAGTTCTTTTGTGATTGTGGATCTCAATGTCGCCTACGAGCGACTTGTGGGGAGTCATAGGAACTTTCTTCTGGGACGTATACCGGAAGAAATTGTATCGCTTTATCGGGTCTATTGCAGCGATAAGGGCGATGTGAACGCGGGAGCCTACACCCAGCAGGAGTTTGAATGCGAGCTGAAGAAGGAAGACGGGCAACGTATACCGCTGCTGGTCCATGCCAGTCCGTTACTATCCGGTCAGGGTGAGTTTCTGGGGATAACGGCTTTTGTTAGCGATCTCTCCTCCCAGAAGAGGGCGCTGAAGCTGGCAGCAGAGGTGCAGAAAGGATTACTGCCTTTGGCGGCTCCCGTCGTTAAAGGGCTGGATATTTCGGGTACAAGCATATCGTGTGACGAAGTGGGAGGGGATTACTATGATTATTTCCCGGTTGCGGCTTCCGAACAGGGTGTTGCTGTAGCCATAGGGGATATTACAGGTCACGGGGTGGACTCTGCACTATTGATGTCGAGTGCCAGGAGCTATCTGAAGGTTTGTGCCGCACAAGCAGAGACTCCAGAGGAGATTATAACCTCTCTGAATCAACACCTGGTGTCAGACATGTACGATTCCGGGAGATTTATGAGTATGTTCTATCTCATAATCAAGAGGGAAACCCATACTCTTGAGTGGGTACGGGCCGGTCATGACCCTGCCATTCTATACGACCCGGCTTGTGACACATTTTCAGAGCTTAAAGGGCCTGGTCTGGCCCTGGGGATTGATCGGGATTATGTATACAGGACGCAGCTCTCCAATGGCTTGGTTCGCGGCCAGATCATCGCCTTAGCGACGGATGGAATATGGGAGTCAGTAAATGATCAAGGCGAGATGTTTGGGAAGGAGCGCATGCAACATATAATTCGCCGGGCTGCAGCTAACAGTGCAGAACAGATACTTCACGAAATAATGACTGAGCATGAGGAGTTTATGGCACAGGCAATTATTCAGGATGACCTGACGATGGTCTTGATAAAGGTTGTCTGATAGTGTCTGGTCTGCCTGTTCTCTGCCGGTCTAACTATGCTTCATTCTTGCCATGGGGCTGTCAGATCATTTTCTAAACTCTAATTCTCTCCCGGGTTTTCCGTTATCATCCTGTAACAGCTTGTGCTTTTGATTTGGGCATTTCCAGTAAAAGAAAGAGGGATTTTTCATCGATTGAATGCGTGTAATCTGTTCCTTGCAATCCTCGTGAGGGCAAGGCGCTTTGGGCGCGTTCGGATCGATCATGGGTCTTCCCGGTTTACCGTTCTCATCAAGCAGGAGTGGGCAACCTTTCTCCTTTCCTGTTGAGCAGGCCCAGAAATAATAACCGGGTCTATTGTTACTTTCCAATCGCATCAGAAAGCCATCCTTGCATTCTGGGCAGGGCGGACCGGAGGTAGGACGCTCTGAAAATGCGGCACCCGGAGCGCCATTATTGTCTGATCTGGGAGGGCAATCTGTTTCTCTGCCGTTGGAACAGACCCAGAAAAATTTTCCTTTGGCTTTTTTGGATTCCATCCGAAAGAGGTAGCCCTTGCAGAGAGGACAGGGGTAGCGTTTGCCGGTGATGATCTCTGAGAACCGGGTTGCTAAGGCATATTGAACCATTTTGGCCATGCGCCTTGTGAGTTCCTCCAAAAAGTCATTTTTACCAAGATCGCCTTCACACACCCTGTCCAGGGCGTCCTCCCAGATTGCAGTCATACCTGGAGATTTCAGGGTAGGATGCATTTTGTCGATTAGCTCTCGACCCCGCTCGGTGGAAATGAGGGCTTTCCCCTTTTTATAGAGATACTCTCGTCTCTGTAATTCAGCGATAATATTGGTCCTGGTCGCAGGGGTGCCTATTCCTGAATTTTCTTTTAATCTGGCCTTGATGACCGGATCATCAACATATTTATGGACTTCGGTCATGGCCACTTGCAGGGATGCTTCAGTAAAGCGTGATGGCGGTTTGGTGAATTTCTGATCTTTATCTATTTTCTCTATTGTCGCTGGATCACCTTTTTTAACCTCGGGTAAGGGTTTATCTTTTGTCTGCTGGTCATTGAGTTCCATCCAGCCGGGATCTTTGACCGTAATCCCCTTGGCCTGCCAATGTTCATCAAGACATTCGACCAGTATATTGGTCGAGTAATATTGATAGTCAGGGAAAAACTGCTTTAAAAACCGGTTGGCTACCAGTTTGTAGATATTTTGTTCGTCCTCAGTTAGGTCCCGTGGGACCACTTCTGTGGGAATAATGCCATGATGAGCTTCCGCCCCCTGCTTTTTAGTGTTCCATGCAGGTGAGCACAGCGACGGGTCGGCTTTGTCGGCACCGGCAAAACCTTGTTTGACAAGGGTGGCCAGAACTCGCGGAGCATCCTCGTGCATCTCATCCGGCAGGTATCGGCACTCGGTTCTCATGTACGTGAGACACTTCTTTTTTTCATACAGCCCCTGACCAATTTCCAGGGTGCGCTTCGGGGAATACCCAAATTTATCTTCAGCTTTTTTCTGTAGGTCAGAAAGCATAAAAGGAAGCGGAGGGCTCTTTTTCTTTAGAGTCTGTTTCCGACTTTTGATAATTCCGGAGTTGCCTGTCAGGCGTTCTATAAGGTCGTTTGCTGTTTTTTCGTCGACGAGGCGTCCTTCCGGGTCAACTCCCCGTGCAAGTTCTCCGGGTTCCCAGGTCGCGATAAAATTCCCGTTCTGATGGTTAATCGTTGCTTTGAGTAGCCAATACGGTTTTTTGACAAAATCCTCAATCTCCCGGTCTCGATCGACGACCAGGGAAAGTGTCGGTGTCTGTACTCTCCCCGCTGAGAGAACCGTGCCCCTGGTTCCGGCGGCGAGGGTGAGTCCCCGGGTAACGTTCAGGCCTACAAGCCAGTCCGCATTTGCCCTGCAAATAGCCGCATTTTTGATATTGAGGAATTCCTGGTTATTTCGCAACTTCTGAAATCCTTTTGCAATGGTCCGTTCATCGAGAGCCGATATCCAAAGTCGTTTGGCAGGTCCGGTGTATTCAAGGAAATCGAGGACCTCATCGACGATCAGTTGCCCCTCTCTTTCGGGATCACCGGCATTGATGACGTCTGTAGCATTTTTGAGCAGGTTGCGGATAATGATTAACTGCTTTTGTGTTCGTGCAATGGGTTCCTTTATCCATTTATCCGGAATTATGGGTAAATCCTCCGCCCGCCATTGTCTATATTTCTCGTCATAAACATGTGGCTGGGCCTGTTCGAGGATGTGACCGACGCACCAGGTGCAGACGACGTCCTGTTTACAGTTGATAAAGCCGTCTCCCTGACGGGTAATACCAAGATATTTGGCAAGATCCCGGGCAACAGAAGGTTTCTCGGCAATTAAGAGAGTGGTCATAGAAAAAGCAAGTTACGAATAGTGATTATACTCTGATCTCAGATGCGTATCGTTGCTGATCAATAACGGTTATTGGCTCCATGCGCCATCATCGCCCAGGAGCAGCAAACTTTGACTTTCAGATCATTAATTTCTCATAAGGCGGTTATATTTACACTATCTCTTACTATTTAGGCAATGTGATAAATGTATGATATGCAAACGTGACGAAATCTGAAATAATCGTTGCCTTTTCCCATGCGCGGGAGGGTGTTCATTTCCAAAGGCTATGGTCGTAACACAGGATACAACACATTTGTACCCAATACTCCGGGGGCAGGCAGTAACTTGTAATTTAAGCAGTAAAAAAGATGAATAAACTTTGTATCTTGTATGCTTCTATTTCATCATTAGATTGAGTGGTTCGATAAATTCAGGATCTTCTTCTTCAATGACTCGAATGATCTCCTTGTGTTTACGTTTTTTTAATTCACCGAATATCGGACGTGGCTTGGTAAAGGTTCCGGCATATTCCATGGCTTGTGCCAAAAGTTCTGCCCGATTCTCACTGGCACTGACAATCACATTATGATGTTCAAGTTCCGGTGCGGTTACCCGTTTTCCTGAAAGCAGCATTTCGTTAAAAAGAGGTTCAGGGACTGCTTTTTCAACAAAGGCAATCATGCCAGGTAGGAAAGGGATGTTGACATCAACTTCCGGAAAGCAGAAAAACCCTTTATCTTTTGTCATGAATCGAAAATCACAGGCACATGATATAATTGCTCCATTTCCAAAAGCGTGACCATTGATAGCTGCAACGACCGGCAATGGCATAAGAAGAAGGCGTTTAAAAACCGTGTTCATTTCATACATGAAGGTTTTGATAGTGTTGAAATCCTGTTTTGCAAATCGCTCGGTCAACCATTCTACATCAATCCCCTGGGAAAAGTTCTTTTCATCAGAAGACGTCAACACGATGGATTGAAGAGACTCTTCCATGAGGATTTGGTCTAGGCATTGATTCATCTGCCCGGCAAATTCCAGATTTTGTCGATTGGCCCCGTTGCACATCGTTACCACGGCTATATTTTTTTGTTTTTCCCATCGAACGATTTCCATTTTAAGCTCCTTGGTATGATTTTAATTCACGTTAACGTATGCGTTATGAATATATTCTTACCATAATTGCTAAGGGACAACTACGAGTTTTTGTGCTTACCACCTTGATCTGAAGATGATTTGTGGAGTGCTTAGTAACGAAGGTTGAAAGAATAAGTGTTGTATACTTGTTGAAGTCTATAAAACCCTGTTGTTGTGCTATATGGACGTGCTCTCATAGTGTTTTGGCAGGAGGAGAGATCGATATATACGACTTTTCATGCAAACAATCATGTTTGAGTGGTGGATGTTCAAGCCGTACATTTGCGTGCTGGCAATTATATTATTAGTGCTGGGATGGAAAACGTGCAATGTTTGTCGGTTGATGTTTACGTAAACATTAACCTTGAACGACGGCTTCACTTGGATTAGTATTGCTCAACTCGATTTTCAAAATGATCTTATTCAGCAAGAAGGGTCTCATTATGGAATTCAGCAACAAAAAACAACTCTCATCTGCCGATGCCTGCGCTACTCAGCATCTACATAGGCGATTTTGCTCGGCTGCATTTGGAAACCAGGTTTCCGTTTCGTCCCGTAAGTCCAAAACCCGGAAGGGAGAATTCATTTACACCAGACTCCTCGTTCAAACGAGAGGACTCTTATCTTCCTTTAATCAATAAATACCACAACGAATAGAGTGCTTCCTGAGGTCTCAATATTCCGATAAATATATGAATCATATGACAATAGCATAAGTGGCAGGAGAGCAGCGATGAACGGAAAAACCGGTATTATCTATAAGGATGTGCAGAAAAGTGTTGATGATGTGTTGGACTATATGGGGAAAGATATCAGTTTTGCCATGACCCTGGCACTCGGGAAGCCGGTTCTCTTCATCAATGAGTTGTACAAAAGAGCAAAAGAGGACTCGACAATCAGGTTGAACATCGTGACAGCCCTTGCCCTGGAAAGACCAAGGGTCAAAAACGAGATTGAAAAACGATTTATGGAACCTCTTGTCGAGCGAATATTCGAAGGGACACCAGAGTTTGATTATATGCATGATTTCAGATCAGGCAATCTCCCGGAAAATGTAAAAGTTTATGAGTTTTTCAGTAAAGCCGGAGGGTATATGGGCACTCCGGAAGCGCAGAGAAACCACCTGAGTTCAAATTATACCCATGTGATCCGCGATGCTCTTGATTTTGGCTGCAATGTATTTGGCCAGCTTATCTCGTGTCGTGAAGTAGACGGCAAGATGGCGTACTCCATGGGCTGTAACACCGATATTTGCATCGACGCTATAAAGGAGCTGCATAAACAGAGGCAAAAAGGCAAAAAAGTTGCGATTATTGGCGAGGCGAATACACAGCTGCCGTTTATGTATGGTGATGCGATAATTCAGGAGGACCAGTATGACCTGATCCTTCAGGGCGCGGAATTCAACTATCCCCTGTTTGGCCCTCCAAAAGATTCTGTATCCCTGAAGGACTATGCCATTGGTCTTCATGTCAGCGCCCTGGTCAAAGATGGCGGAACGCTTCAGGTTGGAATCGGTGCTCTCGGGGATGCCATTGCCGCAGGATTGAACATGCGTCAGCGGGAAAATGAAAGTTATAACAGGGCGTTAGGAGCTGTTGGAATAAGCGGTAAATATAGCAACCTGATAGATAAAATCGGGGGGACCGGAACATTTGGTCAAGGGCTTTATGGTTCGTCGGAAATGTTTGTCGACGCCTTTTATCAGCTCTATAAAAGCGGTGTACTGAAACGTAAAGTTTATGACAGTATACCTCTTATGAAGTTGATGAATGCAGGGAAACTCACTCCCGAGGAAATACCGTCAGATATTATCGAACTCCTGATAGAAATCGAGGGGATACAACCCCGTCTGACAGCCAAGGATTTTACGATGCTGTCTGAGTTCGGTATTTTAAAAGAAGGGTTGCAGTTTAAAGATGGTTTTATCATTGATGGCACGACTAAAATATCTACAGATTTCACCCGTCCGGAAAATCTTACGGTAATAAAGACCCTTCTCGGTAATGAACTAAAAGAGGGCAGGGTTATACTCGGTGCGTTTTTCATAGGTCCCCGTGCTTTCTATGAAGCGCTGAACTCCATGAGTGAAGAAGAGAGAAAGCTGTTTGGCATGTCCGGTGTAGAAAAAGTTAACCAGCTCTACGGCGATGAAGAACTCCGCTCACTGCAAAGAAAAGACGGGCGTTTTGTGAATGCCGGAATGATGGCCAATGTTTTCGGCGCCATTACCTCAGATACTCTCGAGTGCGGGCGGGTGGTTAGCGGTATAGGCGGGCAATATAATTTTGTTTCAATGGCCCATGCCCTGCCCGATGCCAGGCTGGTAATGATGATACGTAGTACGAGAATGTGCGGTAAAAAGGTTAAATCCAATATTGTGTATTCCTATGGACATACATCAATTCCGAAACACCTCAGGGACATAATCGTGACAGAGTATGGTATTGCCGATGTCAGGGGAAAGCCGGACTCAAAAGTCATTGAGGAAATGTTAAAAATTACAGATTCACGTTTTCAGAATGAGCTAATACGGGAAGCTAAGCGTCATGGAAAACTGGCTCCCGATTTTGAACTCGCCCCGGAGTATAAACAAAACTATCCTCAGAAAATTGAATCGCTGCTTAAGCCATTCAAAGACGATGGTCACTTTACGCCTTTTCCCTTTGGAACAGATCTGACAGCAGATGAGATAGCTATTGGCGGCTCATTAAAACTCTTGGCTGTAAAGAATAAAGCAGCAATCATCAAGGACCTCATTACAGAGCTTTTTAAACCTGTCCCACAGTGCGCAAAATCGTATTTGAGAAGAATGCAACTTGATAAGCCTAAACTCGGAAAGGAAAAGATACTGCAAAAGGTTGTGCTCTCGGCCATGAGAGCCAATGGTAAGATATAGCGGCATAACCTTCTTCTAACGTATACTAACAGGTGGCTTCAGACTCAGCCAATTTTGACTCGCAGGGATTTTGTGAAAATCTCTTTTCCTGGGGACACCTGTGACTTTCAAATGCCGCTCGCTTTCGAATTGCATCACTGAACTCATCAGGATTGCAAGGAAATCCGCAAGTAATTTGAACGCTTTGCTCAATCACCGGATCAGAGTTATTCACACGAATTTGACTTGATTAAATTAAACAAAATTGCACTGGATTGCCTGGTGCAGGCGTTCGACCAGGGCCTGGTTATAACCATGGGACGTCATATTGGCGGTAATTCGCCCCCTGATGGGGAAGCCTAGCAAGTAGAGGTCACCGATTAAATCCAGTATCTTGTGGCGTACGAATTCATCTGGATAACGGAGCTCTGTATTGATGACCTTGCCTTCGTGCATGATGATATGGGAATTGAGGTAGCCACTGCCAACCTTGCCAAGCCTCTGGGCTATTTCAATATTTTCAAAGGTGTTAAATGATCGGGCAGGGGCTATTTCCTCTGCAAAAGAGTCAGTCTCAGGATTGAAAGTGAAAACCTGTACACCTATAGGCTCGGGATAATCCACCCTCATTACTATCTCGAATCCTTCAAACGGCTCTGCATAGAGATGTTTTTCACTATTCTCTTCCTTGCCAACGCCTATTTTCTTCCTGATAGCAGCTATTTTTGCGGGTGCCCTCTGTTCCACTATGCCGACTTTGGTTATAAGGTCATTAAAATCCTTGGCCGAACCGTCTATGTTCGGTATCTCATCATCAACCTTTATGAGGATATTGGTTATGCCGTGTATGGAAAAGGTTGCCATAAGGTGTTCAACAGTACGGACCTGTTGTCTGCCGTTTTGCAGAGTGGTTGAATTTGCAGAAAATATTTTCGACGGGTCGATTTGAGAAAAATTCTCGAGGGAGGTGATATGCCCGGGGATGGTTTTACCATCAAGGGTTTGAAAAACGATACCTTCATTCGCCCCGAGAGGGCATAATATAATACCTGTGTTCCGACCACTCAATAGCCCAAAGCCGTTGAGAACGATATTCTCTCCAATGGTACGTTGAGGTTCAGAAGATTCGACGACTTCTACCGTATCAGCGAGACGTAATGATTCATGATCGGCGGTTTCTGGTCCCAGGGCAGCAGGAAAGATCAAGCCGTTACGTACAGGTGGGTGCTTCACCACGGATTCCACTTTCTCAAGTAACACTTCCAGGTGAAGTGGTTTTTCCATGAAATCGTAGGCTCCGGCCTTGATAGCGGTAACTGCGGTCTCAATACCTGCATGTCCGCTCATCATGATGACAGGGAGTTTGGGAAATCGGCCATGCAGCCGCTTGAGAAGTTCCAACCCGTCTACTCCAGGGAGCCATATGTCGAGTAATACCAGAGACGGCTCCATAGAGTCGAGGCTCTGCCAGAAACTTTCTGCATCCTGAAATACAATGGCCTTATATCCTTCGTCTGTCAGGATGCCGGAAACCGTGGAGCAGATATGAGGTTGATCGTCTACAATACAAATTGGATTCATATTTTCTAAACCGGAATATAATTTAAAATTGATTCTCAAGATACCCATCATAAGTGATTTTACAAGAGTGTGCTGTGATGATCTTTGGGCTGGTCTATTTTTTTCCAGTTTCCTGGGGGCTCATTCAATAGCTTGGAATGTAGGCATGCTATGCTAATGTTTTGTTATTATGAGTTTTGTTTCTCTGCTGTAGGGGGCGGTTCTTTTGTCTGTCTCATGATAGATTTGTTCCTGGATATGAACAGAAAAACGATTGCACCAGGAACGCCACTTATATTTTTTTGAAGAATAAGGTTTAATACAAGTACGCCTGAGATTGGAACTTGCTGCCAATTTTCCCCCCGCCAGAAAATAAATGAGTGATGCATATGGTACGCCTTTTGACGGTTTTGATCACAGCACTGTTATTTCACCCGCTTTGCTGTATAGCTGAGTCAAGAGTGCAAAGCACCTCACCCCACGCAGCCGTCTTTATGTATCATCGTTTTGGGGAAGGCAAGTATCCCAGTACCAACATCAGAATTGATCAGTTTGAAGAGCAACTTCGTTTCATAGAAGAAAATGAGTTTAAGGTTGTACCGCTTGAGGCCATAATCCATGCTCTGGATAACGGTACCATCCTGCCTGACAAAGCAATAGCGATTACCATAGATGATGCGTATCAATCGGTTTATGATGTTGCTTATCCACGACTTCAGTCGAGGGGGTATCCTTTTACTGTCTTTATTTGCCCAGGAGATATAGACCGTGGAGTGAAGGCGTATATGGACTGGCCTCAAATAAGGGAGATGCATGATAATGGCGTCACCTTTGCAAATCATAGTCTGAACCATGATTACCTGGTCAGGAAAAAGGATGGGGAGACCGCACTGGTCTGGGCAGAAAGGATAAGATGGGACCTCGAAGAGGCGCAAAAAAGGCTAATTGAGGAGCTTGATGAGGCACCTCCCTTTTTTGCATATCCATATGGTGAATATAATCTTGAGTTGATGGCTATCGTAAAGGAGCTGGGGTTTACCGCTTTTGGTCAACACTCCGGGGTGGTTGGGCCTTTAGCTGACAGAGAGGCTTTGCCACGTTTTCCTGTCGCTGAAGCCTTTGCTGATATGTCCGCATTCAAGGTGAAGGCGTTAGCCCTTCCTATGCCGGTTGTTCAGCAGGATCCAGTTGATCCGCAAACCGTTGAAAGAAGACCAGGGTTGACGTTAATCCTCAAACCGGTAGATATGGAACTCGATCAGCTGAGGTGCTTCTATAACGGCCAACCAGTGACTGTTGCCTGGAAAGAAGCGGGCCGAAAGTTCACCATCCAGGCACCCGAGGACCTCCCAGCCGGCAGGTCCCGATATAACTGTACAGCACCAAGTACCGAAAACAGTCGATATTACTGGTTCAGTCATCAGTGGATTCGACCTGCTCAACCATAATGTTAATGAGGCAGGATATGACACTTTTACGATTCAGTGGTTTCCGGTTTCTTACGCTTTTTACTGTTCTATTTCTCGGTAGTTTCTTTTTTCCTCGTGTTTCGTCCGGCATATCCGATAAGGGGGAAGGGTATGAAATTCTTATACATGAAGGAGGGATAACGGAAATTATCGAGCATTTTAAGAGTAGAAAATTCTGGGGAGAATCCAGCCATGCCCAGGATCTTGAGGTTCCGAGGATAATACTAGCTGTAGCCAGCGGCCGCTGGGCAACAGAATCTAAAAGCATTGATGTGGGGTTGAAAAAAGAACTGTTTTACCGAAGCATTGTACCAATGGTTTTGTTGTCCAACGAATTGATTTTGAAAGAGAGAGCAGACGTTGAGGAAGCAGGGGCGCTGTTGGAAGCAGGCGCTGAGGTGAACGAAAAGCAACAGCAACGGGTATCAGACCTGGCAGAACGTTACGGCGTTGAGGAAGAAAATCTAAAAGATGTGGTGGTGCAGCTCATGGAAAGAGTTGACACGATACCGCCGGCACTTGCCCTCGGGCAGGCAGCATATGAAAGTGGTTATGGCACGTCACGTTTTGCACGAGAGGGGAACGCTCTTTTCGGTCAGTGGACCTATTCAGGACAGGGAATGAAGCCTAAAGAGCAGCGGGCCTCTAAGGGGAACTATGGTGTAGCTTCGTATAAATGGCCTTTCGATTCAGTCAGAAGCTATATGTATAACCTTAATACTCACAGTGCCTATAAACCCCTTCGGGATAAACGTGCATCTTTCAAAAAGCAGGGGAAAGAACCTAGGGGGCTTGAGTTGTGTGAGACTCTTCTGAACTACTCAGAAAAAGGAGAAGAGTACGTTTCCACCCTGAAAAACATCATAACAGCCAATGGGCTCGAGGTAGTTGATAACGCCCACTTAAGAACAGAACCCGTCACTCTCACCGTTGGTGTAGCTCCTGAAAATAAAGAGGATGCGGAGATGAGGATCAAAGAGCTGAGAACCTCAGGAGAGTTGGACCGCATTGTTAAAGAAATACTCGGGAGGGTAGAGTAATCCTGCTCCTGTTATTTTTTGGGTAATGAGTTTTGCTGATTCCCTCCCCACGATTCTGTTTCTGACCTGGTACTCACTGGTTGTGGCTGTGTGACAGAATCTTGAAATCACTTCTTATAGGCGTAGTGTTGATGCATTAATGATGGTATTTTTTAGGTGCAGTCATCGTGGCAGTCCGCTACACTCTTTTCATGTCGTTGGTGGAGGAGGGGGAAGCAGATGTGTCCATAGCCGATCAATAAATAGCTCACAGGATTTATGGGTAAAATAATACAGGTTATAAAAACACTGTTTCCAAGCATGCTCATTATCTGCATGTTTGGATTGAATGGATGCACAAAACTCGGTCCCGACTTTACGACTCCTGAAGCTAAAATACCCAAAGAGTGGGGTGATACAGATTCTCGGCTTTTCCATAAGCCCTCACTGGAGGAATCCCTGGAGTGGTGGAAACAGTTCAATGATCCTGTACTTGACGAGCTCATACTTATCGCTTACAGGGAAAACCTCACCCTCCAGAGTGCCGGACTCCGTATAGTTGAAGCCAGGGCACAACTGGCAACAGTAAAGGGAAACCTCTACCCGCAGTCACAAACGATGAGTGGTGATCTCTTTACCATTGGTAGCACAGCTCCGGCTGCTGATCGTTACTACAATGCGGCCTTGGTTGGTTTTGATGTCGGCTGGGAAATGGATTTTTGGGGGAAGTTCCGTCGCTCAGTCGAGTCGGCAGATGCAAACCTGTTAGCATCAATCTATGATTACGACGATGTGCTGGTCAGCCTGACTGCGGAAGTTGCCAGGAGCTATGTCACTATCCGTACCCTGCAGGAACGAATAGCTCTGGCCCAAAAGAATACGGAGCTGCAGCAAAATACGTTACAACTCGTGATACTGCAGTTTGAGGCAGGCGTTGTTACAGAGCTGGATGTTCTCCAGGCCAAAACATTACTTTCAAGTACACTGGCGACTATTCCCAATTTACAGGCAGCCCTCTCAACCTATAAAAATAGTTTGGCTGTTCTACTCGGGAAGTTACCCGAAGAAATTGAACCAGATCTTCAAACCGGTGGTGCTATCCCTGAAATGGGCTCATCTATTGCAATGGCAATGCCAGCTGAGCTGCTTCGCCGTCGTCCGGATGTGCGTCGTGCAGAGATGCAGGCAGCTGCCCAGAGCGCACAGATAGGTATTTCCAGGTCAGAACTGTTTCCCAGTTTTACCCTTTTCGGCTCGGTTGGCTGGAGTGCGACAGATATCGGCGAAAACAGTCTCGGTGATATTTTCGATTCAAACAGTTTTTCCTATAGTTTTGGGCCTGCTTTCACATGGAACGTTTTAAATTACGGTCGCTTGAAAAATCAGGTTCGTGTGCAGGATGCCAGATATCAACAAACTATCCTCAATTATCAAAACAGTGTATTAAACGCTGCGAGGGAGGTGGAAGACGCCATCCAGACTTTTTCGCGAACCTTTCAGGAGGCGGAATTGGTGCGCCAGGCCGTTGCGACTTCGAAAAAGTCAACAGAACTGTCTCTGCTGCAGTATGAGGAAGGGCTTGCAGATTATCTGAGGGTTCTCGACTCGACCAGGTCTCTTACGCTGAGAGAGGATCAATACGCCCAGATCAAAGGCCAAATAGCCACCTCAGCCATTGGGCTGTACAAGGCCTTTGGTGGTGGTTGGAAAACGTATCTGAAACAACCATACCTGCCAGCCATAACCCGTGAACAGATGTCGCAGCGAACCGATTGGGGAGGGTTGCTCCCTACCTCAGAAAAACCAGGCGGAGAAGAGTAATGTCAGCTCAGAACAAAATGCAGCATGAGCCGGATCAGAAACCTGAAAGGCAGGGTGCAACAGCAGTAAATAGTATGGGACTCGGGGGGAATCCTGTAAAAAAATGGACAGGCCTGGTTGTGGTTTTGTGTCTGGTCATTTTCGTTGGCCACCTGCTTGCTGATAAATTTACACCCTATACCAGTAACGGACGTATCGAGGCCTATGTTGTCCCGATTGTATCTCAGGTATCCGGTCCGCTTACCGAGGTAAATGTTGAAAATAACCAGATAGTGTCGAATAACCAGGTCCTGGCTGTTGTTGATTCAACCAAATATGAATTGGGGGTTAAACGTGCCCAGGCCGATCTTCAGATGGCTACGCAGACCTCAAAGGCTGATGTCTCTTCTGTCACAACTGCCCAGGCTAAGGTAACGGAAGCCGAGGCAAACCTTCAGAATGCCAA
Source organism: Desulfopila sp. IMCC35008 (assembly GCF_010646885.2). Classification (GTDB taxonomy): domain Bacteria; phylum Desulfobacterota; class Desulfobulbia; order Desulfobulbales; family Desulfocapsaceae; genus Desulfopila. The sequence goes on from NZ_CP050700.1 coordinate 1,623,039, forward strand.
GATTAAAGGTGAGCGTATCATCAAGCTCTCTAAGAAGGGGGCGGCATCGGTATCCCGTGCAGATGATGCACGGTCCAAAATTGCAGCCAGCCAGGCAAAACTGGCCAGTGCCCGTTCAGAACTTGAGAAAGCCAGGAGCCAACTCGGTCAGGTCGGAGAGGAGAATGCAAAGATAAAGTCTGCGTTTGCCGCACTTGAATCAGCTCAGCTGGATCTGACCAGGAGTTCCATTCGTGCCCCTTCAGACGGGATTATCACCAACCTGACTATCGATGTCGGGCATTATGCGACGGCGGGTTCTCCCCTGATGACCTTTATTTCAACCAGGTCTGTCTGGATTCAGGCCGACTTGCGGGAAAACTGTCTCGTAAATATTCGTCAGGGTAATAGGGTTGAGATCGTTTTGGATGCCGCTCCCGGGCGTGTGTTTAATGGAGAAGTGCTCAGCGTCGGCTACGGTGTTTCTGATAATGTGGGGAACACCCTTGGAGGGCTGACAACCGTCCAACCGACACAGGGCTGGCTTCGTCAGGCCCAGCATATTCCGGTCCTCGTTCGCTTTACCGATGATGCGTCCAGGTCGTTCAAACGCGTCGGTGGTCAGGCGAACGTGATTATCTATACGGGTGACAACGTGCTGCTTAATAGTCTCGGCAGGTTATGGATACGGATAATCAGCCTGCTATCCCACCTCTATTGATAGCAGGAAAATGACTACTCAGTTGATTCGCATACTCCGTCTGAGTACAGGCGTTACCGTGGCCGTGGCTGTAAGTTACGGATACGCCTGGATGCTCTTTTTCATAACACCGATTATTACATTTATATTTCTGGTGATGCCGGTATGGATCGGTGGGAAAATGGCTGTGCAACTCCTGCTGCGGCTTGGGTTTTCACTGCTGGTCGGCATTGTAATAGCTGAGTTTTTCCTGCAGTACCCGTTACTGTGTATACCCCTCTACGGCGTGCTGTTTTTCTATATCTATTATCACGACACCCCTGCAGCGCCTCCCATGGCCGTTTTGTTCATGACCCTGGCCATCACTATGATTCCGATTATGAGTTTTTCAGGTATTGCGATGGCCCATGTGGTGGCTTTTTACCTCCTGGTGAATATGGGACTCGGTCTTGTCTTCGCCTGGTTGTTCCACAATCTCCTCCCGGATAGTCTGGCAGCCTACTCAGAAACCTGTACGCCTTCTACAAAACCTATACCACCAGCCGTTGAGGAGGCCGAGAGGGTCCGACTGGCCTTGGTGAGTACGGTCGTGGCTTTGAGTGCGGTACTTCTTTTCTTTGCCTTTAACCTAGCACAGCATGCCCTCGCAATGATCTATATCTGTTTTATGGCTGGAACACCAACCACCAATGCATCACTGGTGGTCATGAAGGCCAATGCGACAGCGACCTGCATCGGAGGGATCGCTATAATCATCGCTTTTAATCTGCTTGTTGCGGTGCCTGCCTATCCTTTTCTCATAGCCCTTGTGTTTTTGTATTCCCTCTTGTTCACCGGTAAAATCTATAGTGGATCCGCTTCTGCCGCTGCTTTTAGTTCCGGGTTTACCACCTTCCTTGTGTTGCTCGGCAGTTCGACCGGCGTCGACAAGCTCGCCACCACAAATTTTTATGTACGTATAACCCAGGTTCTGTTTGCAGGAATCTTTACTCTCGCTGCCCTGGTAGTCATTGAGAGGTTTTCCCGACCGCGCACATGGAGCCTGCAAAAACTCTACAAAAAACTACTCGCCGGTACGCTTGGTAAATAATTGCATTCAGAGTCGTCTTTCGAGGCACTTGAAATCCATCTTGTCGAAGTTAGTTCGCTTTCTTTCTACTTTACGGAGACCTTCATGAGGACACTATTACGCTGGCTTATTAAAATGGTTGTAAGCCTTTTATTCCTCATAGTCCTGGCAGTAGCTGTAGTGATTTTCCTGAAGATCCCACTTGATCTGACACCTTTCAGGGAACCGGTGGAAATAGCTCTCAGTCAAGCTATTAACCGTACTGTAAAAATCGAGGATAGTGTTACCGTCTCAACATCGCTTTCCCCCTATTTTACTGTCAAAGGAGTACTCATTGAAAATCCTGAAGGGTTTCAAACAGCGAACTTCCTGTCCATGGATCTCATTAGAATCCAGCTTGACCTGTTACCCTTATTAAAAAGGAAAATTCACATTAGTGAGTTTCAGGTTCAGGGACTTCATGTAACCCTGGAAGAAACTGCAGATGGAAATGTTAACTGGATTTCTGGTTCCAGCAGCGAAACACAAAAGAAACAATCCAGCGGCCCCGAATTAACACATCTGCCCAATTCATCTGAAAGAAGGTCAGGACTCGCCAGTGATACACTGGTGTTGCGCAACCTCGATCTACAGGATCTTGATGTTAGCTTCCACCATCCTGATTTAGAAAAACCGGCACGTTTTCAACTGGAGCACTGCCTCGGTAAGATGCTCCCGGGTAACCCCTTGCATCTGGATATTGATGGAACTTCCCTCGGTTTTGATTACTCCATGAATATTACCGTAGGCTCACTTGAGGAGTTGCTTCTTCACAACACCTCATGGATGGAAATGCAGGTGGAAATTGCCGAAACCACCCTAAACTTCACCAGTAATGTAGATTTAGCCACGGCCACCAAATCCCTGTTTCTGCAGACAACTGTGCAGGGAGATAATCTCGCAAGTCTCAATGACCTTTTGCAAATTGACCTTCCACCTTTCGCTAGGTACAGACTTGATACCGGCGTGCAACTACGTCCTGATGATTATGAGTTGCACCGATTGCATATTCAAACAGGGGAAAGCAGTCTTGAAGGAACTGCCAGGATACTGGTTTCCCCTGATACAACTTCAATTGATGTTCAACTGCATTCCCCGCTGGTTCAGATTGACGATTTTGTGTTCGATAACTGGAGTTGGCTGGGGGAACCGGTGGATACTGTCAAAGTTGATGAAGAGGAAACCGTCGACTTCTCAAAAATAAAAGAAAATAGAAAAACGAAAGAGCCTCCAATTTCGACGTATAACGAAAGTCTGATAAGAGATTTCCTGACCCAATATGAGTGTTCTCTCCTCATTGAAGCCGACAAGGTTGTATCAGGGGATGATGACCTCGGTGGAGGCCTTTTAAGGGCTTTGGTTCATGATGGTCGACTAAAAGTTGACCCTCTCATGTTCCGATTGCCGGGAGGGAAAATCGAGATGATGGCATCAATCAAACCAGGTATAGAAAAGTCTGACGCAGACTTGAAAGTGCTCATGAAAAACTTTAACATCGGAATTCTGGCACATCGGGTAAAGCCGGATTCGAAAATGGGTGGCTTGATCAATCTTGATATCGATCTTCATTCTAATGCAGCCACCATGAACGAACTCCTTGAAAACGGGAACGGGTATTTTGACTTTTCAGGTGAACTTGAAAATTTTGAAGCGGGAATAATCGATCTCTGGGCCGTAAATCTGGTTGCTGCAATTGTTTCGAATGCAGAAAAGAAAAAATCCCGACTCAATTGTGCTGTAGGTAGATGGTCTGCAACAGATGGGCTTCTTCAGTCAGATGCATTTTTCATTGATACAGATAAGATAAGGATCTGTGCTGATGGGGCTGTTAACTTTAAAAATGAACGAATAGATGTAAACGTGAAACCGAGGGCAAAAAGGCCAGAGTTTTTTAGCCTGGCCACACCTCTTGAGGTTCATGGATCGTTTTCCGATATTAAATTCGGGCTGGGAGGCGGACAGATCGTCGGTACGGCAATAAAATTTGTAGCCAGTCCAATATCGACCCCAATTCAACGGATATTTAAGTCAAAAATACCGGCCGATGGAAGCGATGCATGCACCATGCAACTTGGGGCGGAAGGACGGGAGGAGATCGTCGTCCCTCTCTGTCAGAAATGAGTCATCCGGTTCTATAAAAGGTTCGGTAAAAACATCACCACTGAAGGCATATAGGTTACCACAACGAGGACAATCAATAAGGCCACGATGAACGGCCAGATTTCCAGGACAAATTGTCCAACCCTCACCCCTGTTATGGCGCAAGTGGTAAACATCATGGAGCCAAAAGGTGGTGTTATCCCGCCGATCATGATGTTGACAATCATGATCAGGCCAAAGTGAATCAGGTCTATTCCCATGACCTTCATCAGCGGTACCAGAAGAGGCGCAACAATAATCAGCAGCGCTCCCCCCTCAAGAAACATACCGAGGACGAGCAGAAGGAGATTGATAACCACCAGGATAATCCACGGTGAATCTGAAATAGCGAGGATACTCCTGGTCAGCTGATGTGGGATGCGTTCCCAGCTCATGTACTGGCCAAAGACGGAGGCCGCAATTATTATCAGCATAACCGAACTGGTGGACAGAACGGTATTCTTTAAGATGATGGGCAGGTGCTCCCATTTAAGTTCTTTATAGAGAAATACCCCGATGATTATACAGAACAATACCGCCATGGCACCGGCTTCAGTAGGAGTAAAAATACCGAACCGAATGCCGAAGATGATTCCAAAAGGCAGGAGCAGGCCCCAAATCGACTCTTTGAGCTGTTTGAAAATCTCGCCTGGCGAGGCCATTTTATCTCGTGAAGGTCGATAATCCCTTTTCTTGGCGATGAGATGAACGGTCATCATTAAGCCAAAACACATCAGAATTCCCGGTGTATATCCGCCGATAAACATCTTTGCCACTGATACCTGGGCAATCAAGGCATAAATAATGAGGTTGATGCCCGGTGGAATAACCGGTGCAATGGCTGAAGAGGCAGCTGTAATGGCAGTTGCAAAGGGGGCGCTGTAGCCATGCTTCGTCATCTGGGGTACCAGAATCTTTGATTGCATTGCCGCATCGGCATTGGCCGAACCTGAAATGCCTCCCATTAAGGTGGAGAGCAGGACATTAACCTGGGCAAGCCCACCACGTAGATGGCCGGTCAGCACGTCAGCCATTTTCATGAGATTTTTGCTTATCCCGGAGTAGTTCATGATTTCACCGGCCATTATGAAGAACGGCACAGCCAGCAGCGGAAAAGAGGAGGTTGAGGTGATAAATTTCTGTAGTATCAGATCCGGCGGGGTGCCGACATCGCCGAATGTGAAATAGGCAAGAGCAGCAGCCAAAAGGGCAAAAGCAATAGGGATACTGGTGAAATAAAGCACCATTACGATGATAACGGGGAATGTTGACATGGCTTTATTTAAGTAAGTTGTGAGGCCTTCTGGCTATATAAAATCGATGCCGGTTTGCTCTTGTTTTTGCCAACCGACTAGTTTTCGAAAATCCCGGTAAAGGAAGTAGAGGGCATACACGGTCATCAGGGTGAAACCAACGGTTAAGGCCAGATTGACGTAGAGTGCCGGAATATCAAGTACCGGGGTTCGTTTTAAACGGTTTGCCTGGATAAACAGGATGCTGAGATAGACGATATATCCGTTGATAGCAAGCATCAGGCAATCGATTAACACAGCAATGAGTGCTCGCAAGGGTGTCGGGCCAATTCGTGTTATAAAATCGATACCGATATGCATTTTATACCGGTATGCCGCAGCGGAACCGACGAAAACACTCCAGATGAAACTGGTTGTTGACACTTCTTCAGCCCAGTAGATTCCACCGTGAAAAGCATATCTGAGTGTTACGTTGACGATAACAACAAGAACGGTGATACAGAGGAAAAATCCGCTGATAACCAGGTCAAGGTTGCTGAGTATTTGTTTAGGTGTAGTAGACATCGTTCATTTAGGAAGATACACGGAAGGGGAGCCCCTTCCGTGTATCGGTAGATCTTTTTATCTCATGGCGTCAAGTTCTTTGAAAATCGCCTGAAAAATGCCTGGAGTCATACCTTCCTGCTCGCCGTAAAGCGGTGCCAAAGCGCTGCGGAAAGCGTCACCGTCCACCTCGTTGAATTTCACGCCGTAGGACTCAAGCTCCTTCACAACACCACCATGCTGGGACTTGAGGAGTTCTACCATGTGGTTTGCTCCCTTCGTGAACTCCTCCTGGACAATTGCCTGGTATTTCGGTGGAATTGAATCCCAGACTTTGGTGGAGATATACACGCCACAGGTACCGAGGATGTGGCGGGTGTTAGCAACATTTTTAGTCGGTCCTTCATAAACCTTGGTTCCGATATTGGTGAATTCAGAGCCTTCGAGCCCATCTACAACACCCTGTTGAACGGCGGAAAGGGTTTCACCCCAAGGCAGTGGAGTTGCAACCGCACCCATGGCGGACAGGGTGTCGATATAGGACTTTGAGCCGGGGGTTCTGATCTTCATACCTTTGAGGTCGGCGGGAGTGGTGATGACCTTCTGGGTGATCAGGTTCCTGAAACCATAGATATAATCAAGTGCGAGGATCTTTATACCCTGTTCCTCGGCCTTGGCCTGCATATCTTTGACAAGCTGTGTTTTGGTGAGGGCAACATACTCATCGAAGCTGCGATACAGCATCGGTGCATAGAGTGCTTTAAAGTCCGGTACATAATCGCCGATGAAAGAAGGATCTTCAACCGAGATGAAATTGGCCCCGCGCACAACCTGCTCAACCCCTTCCTTATAGGCGGGAAGCTGTGCCTGGGGGAACGTCTGGATGTTGATTGCTCCACCAGTCTTCTCCAGGATAGACTCTGCAACCATATCCATGGATTTGGTGAGTTGCTCTGCCGGACTGAACACGTGGCTTAAGCGCAGTTTCAGTTTGAAGTCGTCGGCTGCCATGCTCTGGGTACCCATGGACAGGATGGCGCCTGCAAAAAGGACAGAAAAGGTTTTCCTGATGTTCATACTGCTCTCCTTGTTGTGTTGTTTTGCTTTTAGGTTGTAGTTGCCGCAACATTTGCAGCAGCCTGTTTTTCTGGTCTGAATCCGGATGTTACTCTTCTTTATGGGTTGTCTCACGGACAGCGGTGGACGATTCCCGTACAACCAGCGCAATATCCATCATGTCTTGTATTGGTTTTGAAGGTTGTTCTATCTGGCTCAAGAGCAGCTCGGCAGCACGCCGGCCCATCTCATATGCCGGTTGACGGATGGTTGTCAGTGCCGGAACCATATAGGAGGCGGTTTGCATATCGTCAAAACCGACAATTGACAATTCCTCGGGCAGGATAAGACCCGTTTCCCTCGCGCCCTTGATCGCTCCGAGAGCGATATAATCATTGGAACAGAAAACCGCGGTGGGAGGGGAGGGCAGACCAAGTAATTTCTTGATGGAGTCCCGCCCACCCGAGAGGGAGTAGTCAGTCTGGACCAGCAACTCTTTGTCATAAGAAATTTTGTTGTTTCTGAGGCAGCTCTTATAGCCGTGCCAGCGGTGGTAGCTCCTGTCGGTCATGGAAAAATTGCCAGCCACCATACCGATACGTTTGTGCCCGAGCGACACCAGGTGTTCGGTGGCAAGATAGCCGCCACGGTAGTTGTCTATCCCGACCGCAGAGAAGGGACCACCCTTGACTGTACTGAACAGGAGCACAAAAGGGAATTTTTCGTCAATAAGGGATTTAAGGACATCTCCCTTGAGATTCGTGGTAGTGAGGATGAGTCCGTCCACCTGGCTCTCGCGAAGAACCTTTACCAGGTTTTCCTCCTGGGAGTACTTGTAGTAAGAGTTACCGAGGATAACCCTGATGTTATTGGCATCTCCATATTCCTGGACGCCAAGGGTTGAGTCTGCAAAAACAGGGTTATTGATGGTCGGGATAATGAGGCCGATGGTATTTGACCTTTTGGTAACAAATCCACGGGCGAGGGCATTATACTTGTAGTTGCACTTCGCCATTGCCAGGTACACTTTCTCCCTGGTCTCTTCACGCACGGAATCCGGGGAATTAATAACCCTCGACACCGTGGCTGTTGATACTCCCGCAAGTCGTGCAACATCAAGAATTGTACTCACGAATCTCCCCTTCAAATGTAAACGCTTACATTTCTATAACAGTGGAGCTTTGAGCGTGTCAATGAATTTATTGTAGTTGAAATTAATTATTAATATACCGTTAAAATATGATTATTATCGTTTAATGGTTAAGATCTTGATGTGAAAATTTCTATCAGATATTATTATGGCAATGTAAACATATACATTCAAACTTGGGACGCGTGGATGAGGTGCAGTAGAGTAACAAATTTAACTGAGCGGGTACACCGAATCGACTGTGGTGGGATGCATGTCGATCTGGTTGCAACCTCAAGTGGCACGGTACGTATCGGGAGCATGCCGGATATAGCAAAATTCCTGGTCGAACACGGTTTTCGGGAAGAAATCGTGGTTGTACCTGATTGGGAAGTGTCCCTTGCCGGTGACAACCGCACCGGTGAAGAGTTTGTTCTCTGGTTTGCACAAACGAAGGGCGGTCTGGTAAAGGAGTATGTGGGGCAGAGGCGTAACGTCGAACAGCTCCACTACCACCTTGGCCGTATCTTCCCCTACTTTTTCGACGCAAAACGTCTTTCGATTGTCAGGAAGAGGTGGCTTGATAATTGGTGCCGGGTAAATATCGCCCAACCGCATTATCGTAAACGGGATCTTGAGGTGCGATGCGACAAGGGGGAGATCATTGTTTTGGATAAAGGGCGGGTCGTTTATGACAGGTCAGAGTTTACTCCTGTTGGTACTGATGATGATATCGAAGCGTTGCTGGCAACTGTGCCACGCGATCAGGCACCACGTGATTGTCTGGAAATCACGCCCATCGGCTGTGGTAACGGTTTTAATGGCATAGTGGCCAACACCCTTGTCCGGTTTGATAAATATGTTATCTGGATAGATCCGTGCGGCTATCCGGCCCATACCCTCGCAGAGCATGACATCCATTGGGACGACATTACCCACTTTCTGTTTACGCACAATCATGAAGACCATATTCAGGGATTCACTGCCTGTCTGCAACGTGCACGAAAGCACCGACGCCGTTTGCGTATTCTCGCGGCAGACAGTGTGTTCCGTCTTCTTGACAAGGTGTACTCTCCGCTGTTCCCTGACCTGAAAGATCTCGTGGTTGTGCAGTCGTTAGTGCCTGGGATTCCTTTTGAGCTGGGCCCTGTAACAATTGAAAGCCGCTGGAATCATCATATCTTGCCATATGGGACAATCGGCCTCAAGATATCAGCGGGGGGCAGGTGTTTCGGCTATTCGGGAGATACCAAATATGATGAGGTGATTAATAATGTCCTCAAACGGGAAGAACTCACTGCCGCATGGTTTGCCCACTGTGATCTTGTGTTTCACGAGATTGAGTTCGATAATCCGGACAGTGTACATAGCCACTGGAAGCAGGTAGAATTGCTGCAACAGGCAATTCAGGGAAAAGTTCTCGGGTACCATACAGAGTATCTGGAACACAGCCCGTTTGATCTTGCAGAAGAAGGGGTTCGCTACCTGCTGGATGGTAACGAATAATTACTAATGTCATTGACTCGTTTATTGATCAGCATTTAAAGGAAGCAGGGATGGCGGAAGACACAAAGTGTTTACTTATCGGTCACAGGGGGTGCGGGTATCCGGACTATAACCAGAATACCATACGTGCATTCAAAAAAGTTATTGATGAAGGAATATCTGCCATTGAATTTGATGTGCAGCTTACAGCCGATAAAAGACCTATCGTTGTTCATAATCTGGACCTGAGCGAGGTGTCTACAGGTTCGGGACCTGTTTTCAGGACGAACTGGGATGCGATCTCTCAGCTTTATGCAGGAGATCCCGGCAGGGGAAAAGATCGAATTCCTGAATTGCTTGAGGTGCTTGAGCTTGTCGCTGCACTACCGGCTGACAAAAGAACGGTCATGCATTTGGAGTTGAAAGGGCGGGGGAGCGGCACGCCTTGCGGTGAAATTCTCCGGCAATGGCTGGATAATGGAAAGCTTAAGGAAAAGGATTTCCTTATCAGCTCTTTTAACTGGCAGGAGTTGAGGGACCTGAAAGAGTATTGTCCGGAACTGCAGATTGCCGTGCTTTCAGGTGCCATCCTCAGAGATAAATTGTTAGAGAAGCTCCCCTGTGGGCCGGGGAAATTTTATAGAATATTTGCCTACCCGGAAGAAGACTATATCCTGCCGAAAGAAAGTAGCTATGAAGAAAACAAAAAGTTGATCGACAAGGCTTATTCAGACACTCGGGAAAAAGAGGTCCTCTATGAGATAGTTCATCGCGCATTAAGCGGCGATTTCTATGATGAGAAGTTACTTGATGCTGCCGAAGAAATGGGAGCTGTCGCAGTGAATCTCTGGCATCGCTCTCTCACTGAGGAGTTCATGAGTAAAGTCCAGCAACGGGGATTTCTCGTCAATATTTTCACCATCAACGATATGAACCTGGTCCAGAAATGGGCGCGTGCAGGGGTTGATGGTATTTTTACGGATTACTATCGGGATGCCAGAAACGCCCTAGCCCGGATGGTATAGGAAATAAACAATCGTTGGAAGCCGTCACCGCATTTGTTGTGTTACCCGTGATTTTTCACGCCTCTAAGAGGTTGTCCGGGAATTGCCATTTGGGCTCAGATCGAGGCAATTGCAGAAAATTCAGTACCGCCATATGGTTGATATCGGAGTCTGCGCTACCTGCGAGCATAAAATTTTCTGCAAATAACGAAGAGATGGGTCAAAAGGGTTTTCTCCGACACGCTCCTGGTTATTGGCTAACCAACAGTGCCATAAATAATGGAGGAGTCGTTTTTGGCCCTGAACGAGTGGCGTTCAGGGTGGGGAACTCCCGCATCCCGCAGCATGTCACATATCTCCTTTTGAGAATACGAACGGCCGCCATTGTTAGCCAGTAACATATTGAGTGAAAACAGGGCCGGAAATTCGGGTCCATCTTTGGCGTCATCGAGGATGAAGTCATGAATTAAGATCAGGCCCCCTTTTTTCATGGATTCAACGCATTTCCCAATTAACTGTCGGCATTGTTCGAGAGTATTGCTGTGCAGCACATGGGAGAGCCAGGCGACATCATATGGACCACCTGAAAGAGGGTCTGTCAGGAAGTCTCCGGCTAAAAACTCGATGCGATCAGCGAGATCAAACTTCGATATTGTATTTCGGGCAAATACCTCGGTTGTGGGTCTGTCAAAAATAACTGCCTCGAGATCCTTGTTTTCCTTGCAAAAATGTATGGCAAATGTGCCAGGTCCGCCTCCCAGGTCAAGAAGACGATGATAGCCGGACAGGTCTATTTGAGCTGCTATCTGGGGGGCAATTTGCGAAGCCAGGTTAAACATCCCCATGAGAAAGCTTTCCCTTTCAACCTCCTGGCCATAGGAGCGCCTGGACACCGGCTCGCCGGTCTGAACTGCGTGACCGAGTTGTGCCCAACCATCAAGCAGATGGTGGTGATGAAGAATGATGTGTCCCATGTAGTTCTGAGATGATTCAACAAGAAAATTCCCGGATGCCTGACTGTTCTCGTAGGTGTCGTCCTTTTTTATCAATAACCCCATGGCAGAGAGGGCATCGAGCAGGAGAAGGGTTGCCCTGGTGTCACTCCCAATTTCTGCCGCGAGTTTCGTTCCGGTTAATGGTCCATCGGCAAGTTTTGAATAGATCCGGAGCCTGACTGAAGCCTGCAAGGTGCAACCGCGCCAGTAGGCGCTGGAGGTACTCAGCAGTTCACCTGGATGCCATATCGTAGCCATAGCTGTCTCCTTTCACATGGAATTTTTATAGGTCTCTCGGTTTATATTCTCTTTTGTAGTGTGCTCGCACCATTACTTCTTTTTTTTCGGTTGGATCTTTTTTCGCTGGGCCCTTAGTGATTCCGTAAACGAGGCGATATCCCGTATCTTCCAGGCCACTGAGCTGAGGGTACCTTCATCTTCCTGGAAATCTATCTGCAACAGAGGGGTGGAGGCTGAAATGTCCAGGAAATGAGTCGGATTTACTATGCGCTTTATTTTTTTAAGGGGAATACAAAGTTCTAGCCGAGGGTGCAGGCGGAGAAAAAACAGTTCATTCTGGGCTAAGACAAGCACACCTTTTGCCCTGATTTGTTTGCCTTGCACCGAATCTATACCGAGATAATGTGCCAGGTTGTCATGGCACACAATATCACCGGAGTCATATCGTACGGCGAGTGTTTCCCGGCATTCTCTACGGATTCTACTCATTCTGGTAAGGATGGTGATGAATCCGACCAGTATCGAAACACAGATAGCAAGACCAATATATAGAGAAAACCTGGTGTAGGATCCATTAAGTGTGATCCCCAGCGCACCTATATCCATAATCATCCCTCACTATTCTGTATTATCTTGTCATGAATTATGTTGAAACGGCACTTGCCAGAGGTCTTACCATTGCTTCCGGTATTCAGATCGCAGCAAACGGTACTGATACTACCTGATCACCGAAGAACTTTCCAGAACCCTTTAATCCTGACAAGTAAAGGTGGAAATGATTAGGGCAGGATAAGATATATCAGGATAGGGCTTTTGATGCAATAATTCTCGTCCTGACCCTGGAATAGTATTAAGAGACTGCGTTGCAGCTAAATGGTTTTTTCGGGGTTTGAAAGTATCAGGTGCACCAGTGCAAATTTGATATTTGCTGAGGTCCTCGCGGGGGGAACACCATGCCGCAGCATCCCGAATAAAATCAGGAAGTATATTCTCGTAGGGGAATGGTCTCAGGAGTTATTGTTTGAGTCAACTTACGTCATTACTCCGAAAGGAAAATTTTGACCGCCCTGATTCCTGTTCTTTGAGTTCTTGAATTTATTCTGGCCGATGAGTTTGACCTTCTTCGCGGTGAGTTTCTGCTTATTTATGTGACATTCAAACTCAACAGTTGCACCGACTTTTAAGAATTGACAGTTAGTAAGGTCCGCCTTACTCACCCTGATGTCCGGGCCATTACCATTATCGAGAAATCCGGTGTCCTTGTCACGGAACCATTTTTTGACTGTTGTTTGCAAAAAAGCACCTATAATTATATGGATGTGATTCGGCCTGCAAATGCAGGCAGGTATCTGAACAATGGCTTTCATAAGCCGGTTTTTGCTATAATGTGCTGATGTGATAGAAGACTACATTAGTACCGAAGACATGATGTCAGGCAAATTCGAAATGAATGAGCGCCCTTATCGGACTGAGTTTAATGATAATAAGTTGGGTTGCTAATCGTCTTGAGGAGGAGGATTGTCTGCTTCAGCGGCAGCGTCTTTATTATTTTTTTCGAGCTTCTTCTGCCTTTTTTCCTCTTTCTTTTTTTTCTTTGCCAATTCCTTCTGGCGTTTTTCAAATGAATAGTTTGTTCTGGCCAAGATTATGCTCTTTCTCTTTACTGCGTGTTTTACTACGAAAAAGACCTCGCATAATGCGAGGTCTTTACAAGGGTCTATATCAAGGTCTGCTTACTGTTGTACAACGTTCTCAGCAGCAGGTCCTTTGGGGCCGTCTACAACATCGAAGGTTACCCGTGCACCTTCTGTGAGGGACTTAAAACCTTCTGCTTGAATTGCAGAATGATGAACAAATACATCTTTGCCACCATCCATCTCGATAAAACCAAAACCTTTAGCATCGTTAAACCATTTTACTGTGCCTTCAGCCATCGTGAAATACTCCTGTGTACTTTGGTCCCTTGGGAACCGTTTTGTTATAGTGTCGAGGCATCATGTGACACATCGACTTGAAGTCTGAATGTCCAGATAAATTAGTTTATCAGTGTACAGACTTTCTTAATGCCGAAATCGAAAAAGGAATCTCTACTGCAAAGGTAAGGGTTTGAGGCCTATGCGGTGGGTATACGTTTCGGACGTTTGCCTGGTATTATAATGGATAATATAGAAAAAACAAAGCTTATCTAACACAAGTGCAGATTAGTAGTTTGACAAGAAGAATTCTTAAATAGATACAGCAAGGATGATTGAACCGAAAATTGAGTCAACCTGTCTTTACTCCCAAGGCCAGTATAGATGCCAAATATTTCACCATTATTTAATTAGTACAGTGTTTTTAAGTGGTTAGTGAAGTCGTTGTTATTGTATTACTTCAACCAGTTGTTCGATGTGTTACGCCTATAAAATGTTATGCCGGTGGTGTATCCAGAGACAGGTTAGCCCTGTTATTTTATAATCACTGTACCAATATGGTGCTGGTCGTCGCATGATATCGCTATCAGTTTTTTGGTATATGTAACTAAATCGTGCAGAATGTTCATAAAAGGTCAGTTCAGCCGGTGCCGTCTTCGAAAGTGTTTTGGTGGCAGAGATAGTCTCATATTACTTACTGCCACACACCTTGAAAACGGCACCACCTGAACTGATGAAAACCCCGTTTAGCCTCCAGGTAATCAGGATCAGTCGCGTTTGTGTTTTTCAGGGACGGCTGCGAGTTGATCATTGATTACTTCACATGTGGCTTTCATTGATTCCCCTCTCCTTCCCTTGAAGGTTACGCTGTCACCCTCTGCCTTTCCTTCACAGGCTGCGATCGCCTCTGGTGGCGGTCCTTGTTGTCCTCCGCGCCCCCGATCTTCCCTGTTACTGTTGGCGCAGGCTGTAACAACTGATAGCAGGCTGAGTAATGATAATATCAACCGTTTTGGAGCCTAATTTCTTGATGAGCTTAGGGGTAAAATGATAATAGATTTTGGTTTGCCAGTAGTGTCTCTATCTGACTGAATATCGGAATAAAATATAACATTTAAATTTCTATGTTGCGATGAGTAGTATTACCTGCTCATAAGTACCCTGTTACCGGTACAATTAATACCGGCTCAAATGGAATGAATAAATCAGCATCATTTTTCCATAAGTACTCGAGATGTATTTCTCCAATTAAAAGTATCTTATCCAGCCTCTCAAGGTACCCGCATTAATGCCTACCACTTGCTGTGCCACATAGCTCCATTGATTTAGACGCCCTTGGGGTGATAGAATAAGATCAGAAGAGGGAGGGTTGAATCGTTAATGATGCGGTGAAGGGTTTCAATCCAATGTTTGCAGACATCTTCCAAAATATTCACCATACAAACATCCATCTTGCAGTTTACCTCGTGAAATCTGAATACAGGCCTGGAGTGAAAATTACTCCTATTATATTCAGAGAGATACATAAAGATTTACTGAGGAGATAAAGAAATGGATCAGAAAAAGAACGCTATGGAATGTGTACTCTGCGGTTACACGGCTTCAGGAAAATTTGTAGGGGATATTTGCCCGCAGTGTGGCTTAACCTATTGGAGGTGCAGTAGTTGCAGCTTTATCATCACCTCACCAAACCCACCCGAGATTTGTCCCGAGTGCGGGCAGGAGTGTGATTTTAAAAATATCACATGCTACACTCCGGATTGCGGCGGGCCGGGCAATATCGACCCGCGGCTGTGAGTATACGTACGTCATTTGGGCGACAGTCGTGAATCATTTTTTGAAACAGTGACTTATCCATTGCCACGGAGTTTTCCACCTTGTGCAGGCAATATGGAAATCTGCGTGAAGTGCGTTTGGATATCTTTGTCCTGACAAAATGACAGCTGAGTAGCTTCGGCTGCATACATCCCAGCAATAGAGTCAGACCGGCATCTTTACTCTGGTTCTGGCCCGCCCATGTGATAGAAGTATCGGTAAGGTGTTGGTTGTCAGCACCTTACCGATATGGATTCATCACCAGAACTGGGCAGTGGGCTCGCTTGAGTACCCGGTGAGCGACACTGCCAAGCAGGATCTTTGTAAGTCCGCTTTTTCCATGGGTTCCGATAATGATCATATCGGCATTTTGGCCTTCAGCATATGTAAGAATTTTGTCGACAGGATCGCCTACGACGACCTTGCCTCGACATGTATCACACTTTCCAGCAGCTTTCTTGATGATCCCATCAAGGACTTCTTCAGCTTTCTTTACATGTGCTGAATCATAATCTTCATGTTTGAATTGTGCCATTGCCATTGCCCCCATGGGGACAGATGTAACAGATTCAACACAATGGAAAAAAGCTATTTTGCAATTTAGTTTTTTAGCCATGTCTATGGCAAAGTCTACTAGTTTTTGAGTGTGCTGGTCCAGGTCAACAGGGACAACAATGAGTGCGAGATCTTGCATAATCCCTCCTTACATAATGTGTTAAGGTGGTAGTATTTATGCGGTGGCAGATGAACATCTCTTGTCATTTTTATTTTATCACATGTCGGGAACGACTGGCAAATGGAGCAGGCTGGTGTGTCAAATCTGCTGGATATGTATGTCGGTATATGGATGAGAAAGGGCTCATCCTTTTCTTTTTTTACATCATAATGATAAAATAAAACGTAGTCTGTTTTTCTGACACATAAAAACATTCAATTCGCATTTTCCCGATTTCCTAATTTCTCTGAACAGGAGTCATCGTGGAAATGAATTACGTCGAAGATACACCTGATTTAACAACTGCCATTGGCACTATATCTGAAGTGCATGGGCCGGTGGTTGAGGTGAATTGTTGCCGATTGCCGCCGCTGCGTCAGGCCCTGAGTGCAGAATTAGATGGTGAAATCTATATGTTTGAGGTGCATCAGCATATAGATCAGCATCATATCCGTGCAATTACCCTGCATGAGACCAGCGGGCTCTACCGTGGCATGATGGTATACGACAGTGGTGCATCTCTTCACGTACCGGTCACATCAGATTGCCTGGGACGTCTGGTCAATATCTTTGGTGAACCGCTTGATGGCGGTACGCCACTCTCTGCTGAACTATTTAGAAACATCCACGCCCCCCCACCGGGGCTTTCTGATACACTTGAGACCAGCGGAATCCTGGAAACAGGTATTAAGGTGATTGATTTGCTCTGTCCATTTGCCGCCGGAGGAAAAACCGGTTTGTTTGGCGGTGCCGGAGTTGGCAAAACCGTGTTGGTGATGGAATTTATGCATGCAATCTCTGCAATTCATCACGGGGTTTCTGTTTTTGCAGGAGTTGGCGAACGCATTCGCGAAGGGCATGAGTTATGGCATGAGATGCGTAAGGCCGGTGTTATGCCGCAGACGGTGATGCTGTTTGGTCAAATGGATGAATCGCCGGGGGTGCGTTTTCGGGTCGGGCTGTCGGCTCTTACCTACGCTGAGTATTTACGTGATACTATGCAGAAAGAGGTGTTGTTCGTAATGGACAACATTTTCCGTTTTGTTCAGGCTGGTAGCGAAATTTCAAGCCTGCTTGGGCGAATGCCCGCAACGGTAGGCTATCAGCCAACTCTGCACACTGAAGTTGCTGAATTGCAGGATCGAATACTTTCTACCCGGAAAGGATCAATAACGTCGGTTCAAGCTGTGTATGTGCCTGCTGATGACATGAGTGACCCAGCAGTGAACGCTATTCTCAAACATCTCGATACCACGGTTATTCTTTCACGACAACAGGCCGCCAAAGGGGTCTATCCTGCTGTCGACCCGTTGTGTTCCACCAGCAAATTGATGGATCGCCATACTCTGGGGGATTTTCATTATACGATTGCAGAAGGGGTTCGCGAGGCAATGGCGCGTTATACTGAGCTTGAGGATATAATAACTATGCTGGGTATTGAAGAACTTACTGAAAAGGATCGGCTGATAGTCATGCGAGCACGTAAACTGCAGCGGTATCTTACCCAGCCGTTCGCCGTAACTGCCGCCTTTACCGGGATGGAAGGAAAGTCGGTCTGCCTGTCTGATACCCTTGACGATTGCCAGGGATTTTTAAAAGGTGATTATGACGATATACCGGAAAAGGAATGCTACTTCCGAGGAACAATGAAAGAGATTCGACCATGAACAGCTTTACTCTGCAGGTCTTTGACAGCCAGAAAGACATACAGATACAAGGAGTCACCTCTTTTGTGGGAGAAGATGAAAGCGGCAGTTTCGGTATTCTGCCCGGTCACGCCCGGTTTATGACTGTGCTGGTGCTGGGCCTGGCCAGCTTTCGGTGTGGGAAAAAACTGCGGCAGTATTTAGCAATGCCCGGAGCAGTACTTTATTTTTCTGACAATATATTGAACCTGGTTTGCAGGCACTGCATGATTGATGAAAATTACGATCATATATCGAGACTGCTTTCAGAAGAGTTGCTTGCGGAGGAGGAACAACTTCGTGAAGTTCGTCAGAGTCTCAAGAGGATGGAGGAGGCGTTGCTCAAGCGAATGTGGAAAATACGGCGGCAGGGGATAACGTTATCATGAATGATCGGCAGCTGTTAAAAAAGGATGTTGAGCGACAGGTCAAACGAATGAAAAAGGCCGAGAAGGAGAGACCGACTGTGCTCGCCCAAACCATATTTCTTGGGACTCTGGGCCTGGTGTTCGTCCTCCCTGTCGTAGCAGGGGCTTATCTTGGGCGTTGGCTTGACGGTCTGGTTGAAGGGTATTCGATTCGGTGGACATTAAGCCTGTTGTTTCTTGGAGTTATTGTTGGCGGGGTTAATGCCTATCTACTTATAAGAGAGAAGTAGATGAACGATGTCGGTCTGGGTGTTGAAAATATAGCGGTACTGGGACCATTGCATATCAGTATCAGCCTGGTGACCAGTATCTGCTTAACTATAATTGTCAGTGCTGTGGGGTGGCTGTTGACCAGAAATCTGAGTCGATCACCATCTACCTTGCAGGCGATGGTTGAAGCAATTGTTTCAGTTCTTGAAGAGGCTGTTGCCCAGGTTGCCGGTCATCATACGCAACGTATTATGCCTTTTATTGCAAGTCTTTGGATATTTTTGGTCTTTGCCAACCTGCTGGGGCTGGTACCGGGACTTGATTCGCCCACACGCGACCTGTCGGTGACCACCGCCCTGGCAATCACAGTATTTTTATCGGTACACTGGTTTGGTATCAGGACGCAAGGACTCCGCCGATATCTGGCCCACTACCTGACTCCAAACCCGATCTTGCTGCCGTTTCATCTTATAAGTGAGGTCACGCGTACTGTGGCGCTGGCACTACGTCTTTTCGGAAACCTGATGAGCCTGGAAATGGCTGCACTGCTGGTTCTTATGGTGGCAGGTTTTCTGGTACCAATACCTCTAATGATGCTGCATATCGTTGAAGCGTTGGTACAGGCGTATATATTTGGGATGCTGGCACTTATTTATGTAGCGGGTGGCATTCAATCACAGGAAGAGCGACAGACAGTATAAGGAGAACAGCATGTCTGACATGAATGTAATTGTACTCGTATCGACACTCGGAGCGATTATCGGCCTTGCCATCGGAGTGCAGATGCCTGCCCTTGCGATGGGCAAGGCCATTGCCAGCGCGCTTGAGGCCCTGTCTCGTCAGCCGGAAGCTGAAAAAGCAATTATGCGTTCGCTGTTCATTGGGCTGGCAATGATCGAATCGCTGGCAATATATGTTCTGGTTGTCGTACTTATTGTGTTGTTCCGAAATCCGCTGCTTGAATATCTTATCGGCATGTGAGCTGGAGAGTTGCTTTGGAACTGAACTGGACAACATTTGTGCTGGAAATTGTCAATTTTCTGGTGCTGGTGTGGCTGCTCAAACGCTTCTTCTATCAACCTGTGAAGGATATTATCAAACAACGTCAACAGGGCATTGAAGAACAATTGCAGATGGCCGGAAATATGCAGCAGGAAGCTGAGGTGCTCCGCGAGAAATATGAAAACCGCCTTATCGACTGGGAGGACGAACGTCGGAGTGCGAGAACACAACTGCAGCATGAGATTGAGCAGGAACGACTGCAGTTGATGGACGGGCTGCAGCAGGAGCTGGATGCTGAAAGAATAAAGAATAAGGTTCTGATGGCACGACAGGCGGAAGAACAGCAGCGGCAAAGTGAAGACAGGGCTTTGGAAATCGGAGCAAGATTTTCAGCCAAACTGTTGAGTAGTGTTGCCTCCAGGGAAATGCAAAAGAGGTTAGTCGAATTTCTGATGGTTGAGCTGCAGCAGCTGCCGGTTGATCGTGAAGAAGCGTTGCTGGCCATGACGGAAAATGGAAGGGATATAATAGTTAAGGTATTAAGTGCTTATCCTTTAGATGAACAGGAGCAGCAAACTCTGCAAAACTATTTGGACTCGCTCCTGGCGTACTCACTCATGTATGAGTATGCAACTGACCGAACATTGCTTGCCGGGTTACGTATAACTGTCGGTCCCTGGGTTATTCACGCCAACCTGTATGATGAACTCAAGACCTTTGCTTCCATCGTCCATGAAAGGTAAATCTTCTTTTACAAGCATTTTAGACAAGCAGGAGGCATGGCTCGATACCTATGCCTATAGGATGCGATTTACCGAGCAGGGACAGTTGGTCTCCGTAGGTGACGGTATCGCCTGGGTTTCCGGACTGCCATCTGCCCGGATGAACGGCTTGGTGGTTTTTGCTGATGGCAGCAGGGCAATGGTATTTGACCTGGCACATAATAAGGTGGGAGCGGTATTGTTAGACGAGAGTAATACCCTGACGTCAGGGATGCCGGTATTTCTTGCGCATGAACAACTATGCGTGCCTTGCGGTAAGGGGGTGACAGGTCGCGTGGTGGATTCGCTGGGGCGACCTCTTGATGGTCAGGGCGATCTGGTTGATATCAGGTATCGGGCTATTGAGCAGAAATCTCCGCCGATAATTGCACGAGATTTTGTGCAAAAACCTCTCTATAGCGGCATTAAAGCAATCGATACCCTTATTCCAATAGGCAAGGGACAGCGTCAGTTGCTGATTGGAGATGAAGGAGTCGGCCGAAGCGCCCTGGCTATTGATACTGTTCTCAACCAGCGCGGTGGGTCGGTTAAATGCATCTATGTTCTCGTCGGCCAGAAGCGCTCCACGGTTATCAACACCATTAACACGCTTCGCCGGTATGGTGCTCTGGAGTATACAGCTGTCGTGGTGGCTATAGCCAGTTCTTTGCCGGGAATGCAGTATCTGGCACCTTTTTCCGGTTGCGCCATGGCTGAAGAGTGGATGTACAAGGGGAGTGATACACTGGTAATCTATGATGACCTGAGTACGCACGCCAAAATATATCGCGAGTTGTCGTTGCTGCTTCGACATCCTCCGGGCCGTGAAGCATATCCCGGAGATATTTTTTCCATCCAGGCACGATTACTTGAGCGATCCACGACTCTGAGCTTAGAGCATGGTGGCGGCTCAATGACCGCGTTACCTATAGTTGAGACCGAGCAGGGAGAGATCGCAAGTTATATCCCCACCAATCTGATTTCCATAACGGATGGGCAGATTTATCTGGATCAGAACCTGTTTGCGTCGGGATTACGTCCAGCTATAGACATAGCCAGATCAGTATCCCGAATCGGAGGACAGGCCCAGCACCCAAAAATCAAGGCTGAAGCCGGCAAAATGAAACTGGACTATCTGCAATTTCTGGAGTTGGAGGTGTTCACCCGTTTTGGTACCAGACTTGAACCATCAATGGAAAAAGCAATATATCGGGGGCGGATACTTCGTGAAATCTTAAAACAGGAACAACTGCATCCGCTGCCGATTGAATTTCAGATGGCCTGGCTGGTGGCCTACAATTCTGGGCTTTTTGATTCTGCAGAGCTCAATGTACTCTCCGGAATTATGCAGCATTTGCAACAGCAGGTGCAATTGAGCGGTTTGCGTCTTGAGGATGATAGAGAAAAATGGCTTTCACACCTCCGGTCATGGATTACAGTGAAAAGTGAGAGTGAACACGATGAGCAGCTAAATGAGCCGATATCGCAAGGTTGAACTGCATCTGAGTCAACTGAGGGAACTCCAGTCGATCATCACCTCAATGAAGACTCTCTCACAACTGGAATTGCGTAAACTCTCCCGGTTGACACGGAGCCATAGTGGTATGGTGGAAGTGCTTGAGCAAACAGTAATCGATTTTCTCACTTATTTCCCAAGGCCGCCAACCGAAAAAGACAATACAATATGGCTTCTTGTAGGCTCTGAGCGAGGATTATGTGGGGGATTCAATGAGTTGCTGGTTGACCGTTTGTTCCATGAGTGGCCGGAATGTGTTGATAAACAGCAGCGAGTCCTGGCAGTGGGGCATAAACTTTGTCGTCGCCTCGATGAGATGCTGCCCGGCCATGAAGGTATAGCTGGTGCCTGCGCCAGTGAGGAGATCACGTCTCTTCTGTCACGGGTGGTACGTGCAGCTAAAAAGCAGCTTATGCACCACAACTCTGTAACACTAAGAGTTCTCTACCATAGTGATGAACATCGTAAGATGATATGTCGGCAATTACTGCCGCCTGAAGGTGTTCGTGTATCAACAAAGAGAACTTTTCCTCCTCTCTTATATCTGGATCCTGAGACATTTTTCAGTAAATTCCTGCAGCACTATCTTTTCCTGGGGCTGACCCAGTTGATTTCAGATTCTCTAATGGTGGAAAACAGGTACCGCACCCAGCATCTGGGTGGAGCCATACGGCGGCTTGATGAAAGGCTGACCATTCTGAACTCCCGGGCCAGATCATTGCGTCAGGAAGAGATTACCGAAGAGATAGAGATGATAATTCTGGGTAGTGGTGTTTTTGATTTTCCGCACAAGCAGGATTAGCCAGGATTTATCATCAGACAGGGTGGTTTTATGCTCGAAATGCCGGGTAGTTATCATCTTATACCCAGCGGCTTTGGTCGAGATCGACGCAACGTTCTTGAATAATTCAAGAGTACAAGCCTGCATTTCCTATTACCTGGACAAAAATGGTATAATAAAAATACTGGGAGCATCTGAACAGAGCGAGTCGTGGAACGTCTTTACAGATTGATACGGGACCGAGTACCGGAACCCGGAGACCTCCGGCAGAAGTTACCCACGGTTCCGAATCCTACCAACATGGGGAGGTGTGATTATGTATCGCATTCGTTTTCATGGACGGGGGGGCCAAGGCCTGAAAACTGCCAGCCGCATTCTTGGCCGGGCTTTTTTTCTTGCAGGATACGAGGTGCAGGATGCTCCACGCTATGGCGCGGAACGCCGCGGTGCCCCTATCTTCGCCTATGTCCGGGCGGCACGAACAGCGATCAACGAACGGGGCATTATCCAGCACCCGGACCTCGTGGTCGTCGCTGACGACAGCCTTATCAGCCTGCCATCGGCAGGAGTGTTGGCAGGAATAACGGATCGGACCATTTTCCTGTTATACTCAGACACCGACGAAAAGAGCTGGCAGCACAGGCTGAACCTTGAAAACAGATTGCTCACCATCCCCGTTGACAAACAGGCGGCCGATCCGCTGCAGCGCCGGTACGCCGGGGTGAGCTGCGTGGGTGGAGCGGCCCGGTTGACGGGCATCATTGACCAGGCCACCCTGAAAACAGCGATTGAAGAGGAAATGGCGGACCGCTCATCTCTTACTATCTCCACCAATATCGATCACGCGGGCGCCAGCTTTTCCCTGCTGGCGAAACATGACATTATTGTAGAGGAAGGCACCCCGTTTAGGGCCATGGAGTATCAGCCACCAAAATGGCTCGAACTGGTTGCTGAACCGGCAGCGATCAGTGCCCCGGCCATATACGGTGGCGGCACCAGTCACAAGGTCAAGACCGGGCTCTGGCGAACTATGCGGCCCGTCATTCAATATGACAAATGCCGTCAATGCTGGTGGATCTGTTCCACCTTCTGCCCGGACAGCGCCATCTCGGTCACCGAGAACCGCTATACTACGATTGATTACGACCATTGTAAGGGCTGCATGGTCTGTGTGATGCAGTGCCCTTCGCATGCTATTCTTGCCATAGCGGAGAAGGACGCGGATAAGGTTACACTACAGGAGGTGCCGTCATGAAACGAACTCTGTTAACCGGCAATGGTGCGGCGGCCTGGGGTGCGCGGCTTGCCGCTATCGATTATATTCCGGCCTTTCCCATTACTCCGCAGACCGAAATCCTGGAGACCCTGGCATACTGGATAGACAACGGTGACCTTGACGCCAGGCTTGTTACGCTCGAATCGGAACATTCCATGATGACCGCGGCAGGGAGCTCCGCAGCAACCGGCGTCCGTACTTTCACCGCCACCTCAAGCCAGGGACTGCTGCATGGCATGGAGATCATCTATACGGTGGCGGGCTGGCGTGTGCCTTTTGTCATGGCCAACGTTTCCAGAGGGCTTGCCGCGCCACTTACCCTGGAATCAGACCATAACGACATCATGGCCGCTCGGGATTCCGGCTGTCTGCAGCTGCACTGCGCCACGTGCCAGGAAGTGCTCGACTCAATCCTCATGGCCTACCGGCTGGCGGAACATCCGGAAATCAGGCTGCCGGTTATTGTCAACCTCGATGGTTTTTACCTCTCCTATACCCGGGAATCGGTGGCCATTCCTGATAGTGAAGCGAGCCGTGCCTTTGTGGGTGAATTTGACTCCGGATCAATCAATTTCAAGGCCGGTGCACCACTGAGTCATGCCTCGGCCGTGCTTGGCGGCTCCACGTATTCCTATTTCCGCTACAGCCAGCACCTGGCTGCACAGCGAGGACTGCAAGTCTACAAAGAGATTGCCGGTGAATTTGCCCGAACCTTTGGCAGGTGTTACGATGCTGTTGAAGGATACTGCCACGAAGATGCCGAATATCTCTTTCTTATGATCGGTTCTTTTGCCACCAAGGGGAAAGAAGCGGTGAACAGTTTACGTGAAGCGGGCTGGAAGATCGGACTCATTCGCCCCCATATGTTGCGTCCGTTTCCCGCTGAGCGGATTTATGCGCTAACCAGGAACAAGAGAGCGATCGCGGTCATCGACCAGAACATCTCCATGGGCAAGGGCGGTGTCCTGTACACCGAACTCGCTTCCGCTCTTTATGGGAAACCAGGAGCTCCACCGGTCCTGGCCAGCTTTATCGGAGGCCTGGGGGGCCGGGATCTGCCGTTTGAGGAGCTCTTTGAAATTGCCAAAACGCTGAGGGACAGCGCGGCCAATGGCGTCACACCACCACCCCGGCTGCTCTACACCGAAACAGAGATGATGGAGATGCGCAAGCTCCAGGCAATAGCCGGAGTCCGCATTCCTTTTGAGGAGGTGCATCATGACTGAAACTGCATTTCAACGCCTGAAAGACCTTCCCAAAAGCCACCTGCTCAGCGCCGGCACGCCGATGTGCGCCGGATGCGGCGGTTTGGAGGCGATCCATATCGCTTATGATGTCCTCGGCGAAAATACAATTTTTGTCAACGCCGCTGGCTGTATGACTCTGCTGTCGGTCTACCCGTTCACGCCATTCCCCGGTTCCTGGCTCTACACCGCCATGGGCGCGGCCCCGGCAGGTGCACAGGGAGTACGGGACGCACTGGATATTCTTATGGACAAAGGCAGAATCAAGGTCGCCGAAGACCTCGACGTGGTAGTTCTCACAGGTGACGGCAGCGGCTACGGCATGGGCATTTCCGCCACCTCCGGCACCATAGACCGGTGTCTCGATTACCTCTACATTATTTACGACAACGAAGGCTATGGCAACACAGGCCAACAGTACTCAGCGGCAACGCCTCACGCCGCCAGGACCGCAACGAGCAGATGCACATACGGACACAAGGGGTTCAAAAAGGATCTGTTTTCGATCCTGGCAGCCAACGGTGCCGCCTATGTCGCAACGGCCATAGGTTCTGAACCGCTCGACCTGGCACAGAAAATAGAAAAAGCCAAGTCGATTTCCGGGCCGCGCTTTATTATCACCCTGGCCCCCTGTCCTACTGGCTGGGATTTCGATCCCAAGGAAACCATGACTATCGGCAAGATGGCGGTACGTACCGGAGTATGGCCACTGAAAGAGTTCGCCGACGGTAAAGTACGCCATACCAAGGCCTTCAGGCAGTTGCTGCCGGCAGAATCCTACCTTGAAAAACAGGGCCGTTTCAGACACCTTTTTGAGCCGCAAAAACAAGAGGCCGTTCTGGGGAATATTCAGAAAACTATCGACAGATATTGGCAGGAAGCCGCGACGATCTGAGATTATTCACGCTTTCGCCGCTACCGTGTATGCAGTTCCATGACGGTGATAACCAGAAAGAGACTATTGAGCAGGGACATGCAAGAGGAATGTGGTTTGAACGGCACCTATTATTCCGTGGTTTGCTTAGGTGGTGACGGAGCGTGGGGTACTTCACTCTCGGCAAAGGCTGAGTGAAAAAGTAAACGGTTGTCACCGATCATGCTTGCGACGATCTGGTTTCGTCCGTTTTCCTTGGCGAGGTACAGGTTCCTGTCGGCGTTCATGACAAAATCCTGGGGTGAGGTGATAGTATCATTGTCTTTGGTAACTATCCCGAGACTGATCGAGATATGATTCGCAACCAGGGAATATTTGTGCGGGATTTTGAGATCGTTGACTTCTTTCAGACAACGCTGTGCGACTTCCTGTGCGGCATACATATCCGTTTCCGGCAGCAGCAGGACGAACTCCTCGCCACCGTAACGGGCGATCAGGTCGCCTGGTCGCCGCAGAACGCCGTCCAGGGCCTTGGCAATTTTCTGCAGACCAGTGTCACCCATGGCGTGACCATAATGATCATTATACTGCTTAAAGTAATCAACGTCGGCCATCGCCAGGGAGAAGTGGCTGCCGTTACGGGATGAGCGTGACCATTCTTTCTGGAAAACCTCTTCAAATCGTCGTCGATTGGATATCTCGGTCAAACCATCAAGATAGGCTAGCTGATCGAGAAGCTTGTATTGATGCACAATGCGCAGTTGGTTGCGAAGGCGCATTTTGACAATAGGCGGGGAGTAGGGCTTAATAATGTAATCTGCCGCTCCCAGCAGCAGACCTCGCTCTTCGTCCTCGATCGAGTTGAGAGCGGTTACAAAAATAACGGGTATATTCTTAGTTTGCTCATCATCTTTCAGTATTTTGATAATTTCATATCCACCCATCTCCGGCATGACCACATCAAGAAGAATCAGGTCTGGCGGTAAGTCGCTGAAAGCATGCTGTAATGCCTGCTCACCGTTTCGGGCAAGTATCGGCAGGTATTCGTCTTTTAGGAGACTGGCGAGTATCTTGAGATTGATTTTCTCGTCATCAACGATCAGAATCCGTGCTTTTTCTTTTTTACGCATACTCAATTCTGTCGTTTTTAGCTCATATGAGTCAAGAGGTTTTCCGCAAATTCCGCAGCTTTCAGATATTCTATGTCATCAATCAGGCCGGAAATCCTCATGAGTTCTCCATCAACTCCGGTTCCTGCCAAATGTTCCTTTACTTTTTCGATCTGCTCTTCCGCGGTTACCTCCCCCCGATGCAGCTGGTCGATGAGGAGGCGAAGTGATTCTTTGGCCTGAGGAGTAGGAGTCGTGCCTTCATCGCCAGTGATGACTGCCTTCGCTGGTTGTTGATCATCTTTGCATTCTGGAAGTTTTGTAAGTGAGTCGAGGGTCTCTTCAAGGTCTCCTATAAAATCGGCAAGAAGAGGAACCGCTTCTTGTTGTCGATTATTGGCAATAGCATCCTCAAGGGTTGATGCAGTCTTCTGCAGTGAGGTAGAGCCGATATACCCGGCAACCCCTTTTACCGTATGCGCTTTGACCTGTATCTCAGACCAGTTGCCGGCTCCGGACAGATCCCGTAGGACAGCCGGAAGCGAGGTGTAGGATTTTCTGAAGTCCTGCAGGATTTTCAGAAAGAGACCAGTCTTATTATCTAAGGCCGCGAGGGAGGATGAGAGGTCTAAGCCGGGCAGAGACGGAAAAGACTGTTCCTCTGTTGTGGCTGTGGTTGACTCCACAGAGTGCTGCAAACCGATTTTCTCCGGATGCCGTTTGGGTACCCATTGCATGAGGGTTTGGTAGAGTAGATCCTGGTTTATGGGCTTGGTGATGTGCCCGTTCATTCCGCTATCCAGGCATTTTTCCCGGTCGCCCGCCATGGCATGTGCCGTCATGGCAATGATAGGAAGATCCCTGAACCGGCAGTCCTTACGGATTCGCCTGGTAGCTTCAAGGCCGTCCATAACCGGCATTTGAATATCCATCAACACCAGATCATAGGAACCGCAGGACAGGGCGTTCAAACATTCGCGACCATGAGAGACTACAGTGACGACCATGCCGACGTCTTTAAGGAATTCGGTGGCCACTTCCTGGTTGATACTGTTGTCATCTGCCAACAGTATCCGGGCACCCCGGATCTTCTTAAGCGCGGTAAGCTGATCTTTTTTCCTGGCGGTATAGGGCTTGGAGGCTGTTGTCAGACCGAGAATATCCTGCAGGGTATTATACATAACCGAAGCATACACCGGTTTGAGCAGAAAACCGTCAAGGCCCACCCGGCCAGCTTCGATAAAGGCTTCTTCACGGCCGTTGGCTGTGACCATCAGCATTGCCGGTATCTTGGCGAAGGCGGATTTCGCTTTGATGCGCCGTGCCGTCTCTATGCCGTTCATTCCCGGCATGATCCAGTCAAGCAAAATGACATCGTACGGATTTTCCTGCTCTGCAGCCTGCTCCATCAAGGCGAGAGCTGCGTGGCCGTCGGCGACAGTATCCACAGTCATTTTAAAAGATGTCAGTATGGAGGAGAGAACCTCCCGGGCGGTTGTGTTATCATCAACAACAAGGGCTCGGAGCCCTTGGAAAAACTGGGGCGAGTAGTGTCGCTGCATGGTGGTGTCATGAGTCATTCTTGCCCGCACGGTAAAGAAAAATTTGGTTCCTTTTCCAGCCACGCTTTCCACCCAGATTTCCCCGCCCATCAATTCGGTCAACTGTTTACAGATGGCGAGGCCGAGCCCGGTTCCACCATATTTGCGAGTGATGGAATCGTCAGCCTGGCTGAACGCTTCAAAGATGTTGTCGAGCTGTTCCTGTTGCAGGCCGATGCCGGTATCCCGAACTGAGAAACGTAGAGTAATACTGTTTTCATCCTTTTTAACGCGGTCTACTGATAGGACGATTTCTCCCTGTTCGGTAAACTTGACTGCATTGCCAGCCAGATTCATCAGGACCTGTCCAAGACGTAAAGGATCGCTTATCAGCTGCAAGGGTACCTCGGGAGCTATTTGGACCAGGAACTCCAATCCTTTTTTCTCGGCTTGCAGTCCCACTGTATTGGTGATATTGCCAAAAACCTCCTCAAGGTTGAAATGCACCTCCTCGAGTTCCAGCTTCCCAGCGTCGATCTTCGAAAAATCTAGAATATCATTGATCAACCTGAGCAGGGTATTGGCGGAAGTAAGGAGTTTCTGCACATAGTTATGCTGCTTGGGTTCAAGGGGGGTTTTCTGCAGCAGTGAGGCCATGCCGATTACGCCATTCATTGGCGTCCGGATTTCATGGCTCATGCGGGCAAGAAAGTCTCCTTTGGAAACATTAGCCGCTTCTGCCTGTTCCTTTGCCTGGATAAGCTCGCTCTCCATCTGCTTTTGGCGGGTCATGTCCATGGCGGCAAAAAGGTAGCCAACGACCCGTCCGGTCGGATTATAGAGGCTGGTCACAGAGAGGCTTACCGGCAGGTGGCTGCCATCCTTTTTGACATAGACCCATTCCCGGGCGCGGCTGTATTTCTGTTTGACAAACTGGTCAAAAACCGCCATTCCACTGAGATTTGATTCGTCGAGACCACTCATCTTCCTGCCGTATTGGTCAAGTTCCTCCGGGAGATGCAATGACAGGATATTGCGGCTGTTAATCATTTCAGCCGGTTTGTAACCGAGCAGGGTTGAGGCCCCGGTGCTGAACAGCTGAATAGTGCCGTCAAGGTAGGTTGCGATGATGGACAACTGGGTGGCGGCGTCAAGAACAGCCTGTCGTTCCGCGTCAGCGCTCTGGAACCGATGCAGCATCTGCTCGGTCTGTTCGAACTGCTTGACCACGAAGTCGGCTGTTATTTCGGAAGCCTCCCTGGCAACCTTGATCTCGTTTCGCAGCATATCGATTTCGAGCTGCATTTCACGTCGAGTCTTTTCCATCACCGAAGCCCCTTCAAACCGTGAGTCGCGACCTTGATCGTCAGGGTAGTGGCCTGTTCGATAACCTGTGTAGTGCATGCACCTTCAACGCCGACAAGAAAAATTTCTTCAGGGAGTTCTCCGTCGCAGACCTGAGGGAGCACTGTCAGGACATACGGTAACCCTGCTCCATGGTCAAAATGCATCTGGTCGCTGCTGGTCTGTATTTCCTCTTGATCAAGTATCACAACTCCATCTACGTTGGTGAAACCTTTTACCGCATCGACAAAAACCACTCTACCGCCAACTTCCAGGAAAGGTAAAAGATTGAGGCCGGACAGTCCGCCTTCTACCACGGCAATTCCTGCTGGCAGTTCAGGCAGAGCCTGGAGCCTGTCGAAAACGAGGAGGCCTGCCTCGTCTCCGGCAACAAACCGGTTGCCGATGCAGATGATGGAAACATTCAACGGTTGAGCCCCATCTTCAGGACCCCGGTCTTCTTGCCCTTTTCCAGGCAGTGGACTGCGCAGACCAGACAGGGGTCAAATGATCTGACCACATGCCCTGCCTCTATCGGATTCCGGATGTCGCTAATCGGCGTACCGATCAGTGCCTCTTCCCAGGCGCCTCTGGCGCCACTTGCGTCCCGAGGGGAACCGTTCCAGGCAGAAGGGGTGATTATCTGGTAGTGAACTATTTTGGCATCCTCAACTTTCAGCCAGTGACCCAACGCGCCACGGGCAGCCTGAATCAGGCCGGATCCTTCTCCATCCGGAATGGCAGTCACCGAATGGTAGAAGCTCTCTTCGCGTCTCACCTGCAGCTCGTTGCCCCAGATAGACATTGGGTCGAGAAGATACGCAGGGCGGACAAGGCGGGCAAGTTCCCTGACCAGGACATTGGGGCCGTTTTGCCTGATCATATCAGTAAATAATGGGTTGCCATCGATAATCATCTCTGCCAGGGGGCCGGTTTCGACAGCTTCGCCGTCATATCGGGGTGCCTTGATCCAGGAGTAGAGCTTGCCACCCAGCCCGGAAGCGTACGGTATTGTTCGACCGGTAGAAGGGTGTTCAGGTTCTTTTCCCTGCTCGTACCAGGAGTGAGAGAGATCCTCGGTGATGCTGTTCGGATCAAAGGTGGAAGTTTCAATGCCGTTGGCATAACCGGCTCTGTTCAGCCTGCCGTCGTGACCCTGTACATCTGTTTCTGTGGGCAATGGATAGTTGCCGAAGGAGAGATAACGGTTAGGGCCTTTACCAAAAGTATGAAGATCTGCCTGCCTGGCGAAACGAAGGAAAAAGCCGACCTCGCTTTCACGGTGTGACTCTTTCTCCTGCAGCCAGGCATATAGTTCCTCTTCACTGCAGATACTCTGCCACCGCTCGATGGAGCAACCGAGAATGCACCGTTCATACCAGGCGCGGAACCGGTCGATAATAATTCGGCACTGCAAAATTTTGGAGATCTCGGGAATCGATGTTACCCCGCCAGGCACCATAAACGAGGTGTGGGGCCACTGCCCCCCGATGATGGCCACTACTTGCAGCAGTCTCTTGCTTTCACGGATTGTCTCAATTGCAGCAGTTCCGGTCAATGGGCTGTAACGCGTGTGAGCTTCTTCACCCAAGGGGTGGTCGTGATAGGCGTTGTGATTGGCGAAGTCGGTCATGAACATCAGCACAGCCTGACGGATATCGCTTTGTATGGTCTCGACCATCAGAGCCAGGTTACGAAGACGGTGGGCGTTGTCGGGAGGTGTGACGCCGGCGACTGCATCGAGTGCTCCTGCTGCTGCAGTGAGATGAGTCAGGCTGCAGATACCACAAACTCTTGGAGTGATGACAAGCCCGTCCAGTGCCCCCCGGCCCTGCATCATGCCTTCGAATCCTCGAAACATGGTGCCGGAACTCCAGGCCTCTGTGATAACACCATTCTCAACTTCGACCCTTATTTCGAGATCGCCTTCGGCCCGGTTGAGAGGGATATTGATGCCTTTGGTTGTCTTCACCATATCGACAATGTCCTGTACGTTGAAAAAAAGTGGTTCAGCTCAGTTGGTGATATATCGGTGTGTCTGCTGTTTGCCATTAGACTTTTGAGCTTCGTTTTTTAAGATGCTCAGGTGCCGCAGCGGCGGCCATACCCTTATAGACCATATAATGGGCACGGTTGACGCCCATGGGTAGCGAGAGGGGAATTCCTTCAATGTTGGGTGTCTGGAAAAAAGGAGTTTTCTGTGGAAATTCCGGATCCGTGCAGCCGAAACACGGCACACCTGCCCGAGGCTTTGATGAGTGCTGATTCCATAATAGCTTGTTGCATGGACCCGGCACCAGCGGGCCGGCACAGCCCATATGGAAAAAGAGGCACCCGATTTCACCAAAGTCTGACTCTTCGACCCGGTATTCGTGATATTCGTTGCGGGTGCATCCCTGATGCACAGTGGTACCATACCATTCGAGTGGACGTTGGTACCTGTCCAGTTCAAGTGTTACGTTATTGGCGACGGAGATGACTGCGCCGGCGATAACGTCATGATGGCAGGGGCAACCGGCCAGATTAATCACCGGCTGGCCCGACTTGGCAGTGAACTCTTTACCGAGAAAACCACTGTGTTCCTTTTTGGTAAACTGCAGCCCTTTTGCTTCAATGATATCATCGGTGCCAAAGCCGCCGAAAGAGGCGCAGGTCCCGACTGCAATTACTACCTGGGCCTGAGAAGCAAGATTGTACACCAGTTCTTTCTTTGGGTGTCCGTCCTTGGTGTGGAACATGCCTGTGCCGGCAGGCCCGCAGATGACTGAGCCTTCAACAAGCAGAATGTCCAGAGGCTGCCTGCCGTCAAAGATCGCGCTCAGCAGCTGTTCATGGTCGTGAGGAGATATGTTGGAGAGCGAAGCATGCCAGAGCAGTTGAATATCCAGCGTCCTGAATAGTTCGATAATGTCAGGATATTCGCTGCTTAAAAATGAGAATGTATCACCACCGCAACCACCGCCCTGCAACCAGTACGCTGTCTTCACCTTTCTCTCCTGTGGTCGTCATTATGTTCCAGTGAGTGAATCACGTGAACATACAGAAAATTCTAGATTTCGGATTGACATTCACCACGCATTATCAGGGATCTGATTGGTTATGTCAATATCGGCGACGGTCCTGTAGCAAACATCCAGTGAGTTTGCATTGACTATTGGAAACAGTATTGATCGTACCGAAACCAGCTTCTCACTCCGCTTCTAGATTTATCTCCATAAAGTTGAACCACATACCATTATGCATAGCATGATCAAGTTCGATCTGGACGACGTTTACGTGGCCTTCTTCAATTTCGAAAAACTTATTTAATATCTCACGTATAGGACCTTCTGTTTTATCTCTGGCTTCACGGTAAAAGGCGGAGGTTTCTTTCTCAAGTTTGAGGGCACTGTCCAGTACAATTTTTATATCACCCAGCATTTGTGCGGGTATATCCGCCTCCAGCTTTTTGATATTGCTCTCGACCAAAACACGGTCAGGAATTGCAGTTTGCAAGCGGGCCGGATCGATAGATTTATGTACGCGCAACTGTTCAAGGCTGTAGTGGAGGAAATCGACATGTGACTGTTCATCATCAGCAAGCGCACTGAAAATACTTTTGCCTCGTTCATCATCTACCTTTTTGGCTGCTGAGAGGTATAAATCCCTTATTTTTATTTCATATTCAAGTGCTGTCGTGAAAATTTTTACTGAATCCATGCTGATCTCCTTTTTATGCTAAATATCCAGATAATAACTCCAGATTGGTGAGCAGAAGCTAAATTCCTAAACCGAAAGCAAAGCATCAAGTTCAGGGTATCTTTTTTCTTGGGAACAATCCAGGATTCTCTACTTTCATTCCTTTGTCTATTCACCATTTACCAAGACTGGACATGCCACCTCCATTCATAGTAAGGCCACTTGGGTTTCAAAAAGCGGCATTTTTTCAATTCCACAATTCCTTCTCATTTGTTGCATATTGCAGCGCTATTACTTTCATCACCATGATCGGCAAACCCTGGGGTTGTATCGGGGATGCCAGGAGTAGCTGTCAGCTGTCTTATTGACAGCAGGACAGAGAACGTTCAAAGCAGAGGAAAACAAAGATGACAATTGAATTGATTAGCGGCTGTATCGGCTGCGGGACATGCATAAAGAGCTGTCCGACTGATGTTTTGCGGCTGGATATCAAAACAGGAAAAGCAATTATCAAGTATCCGGCCGACTGCCAGATATGTCACTTGTGCAGGATGTATTGTCCTGTTGACGCAATCACTATTTCACCGGAAAAAACGATCCCGGTAATTGTTTCGTGGGGATGATTATGAATGAGCAAACTCGACATAGCGGCATAGTACAGTTGGTAATCCTGTTTATCGGTGTGCCAATGCTTCTCTATGCAACATCGGGGGTTCCCAGGCGTACCCTGTTGAGGGAAGCGATTTCGATTCTAACCATCCTGGCATTTTGCCAGATGCTGGGCCAGTTCTTTTTAACCCGCATCAACCGTACGATGTTAAGTGGCTATAGAATGAACAGTATAAAGAGAATCCACACGTTTCTAGATTACGTCTTTTTGTCGGTTCTTCTTGTTCATCCCTTTCTGATCGTTGTGCCACGATACTTCGAAGCGGGAATAGACAGCATGGAAGCGTTTGTCACAATTATTACCGCCTTTAATTCTCCGCGAGTTGTGCTTGGTATCAGCTTCTGGTTGCTGATGTTCCTCTTAGGGATGACATCACTATTTCGTAAAAAACTGCCTCTAACGTATCGAAAATGGAGGATTTTTCACGGTGTTTTGGCACTACTTTTTATAATCCTGGCGATCAACCAGAAGTGAGACCTACCAGGATTATGATAAATATAACGTTAACATGGCCTTATCCCACGAGTTGAGTTCAATGTGGACAGTAAAAGGATACGCACATTATGTGCGCGGTGTCTTTGAAACGGAGAATACATCCGATGACGATCTCGATGAGTATCATCTTGGCGGTATGCTCACAGCTGATGTTATATGTTCAAGACTCGGATCGTGAGACAGACAGCTATGATGAGCACCAGGTCAGGCTCATGTTTTCCTATAACACCGATTTATTCAGCTGGTAATCTAATCATTCGCGTCATCCTCAGCTTAAGGACAAAGCTGCTTCTGGCATGGGTGCTGTAGGCTGAGGAATCGAATCGTTTATATTTTTTAAGGAATCTTTACTTATTATTCGGACAGCCGCAGGATTGGCGGACGATGAGCTTTGTTTTCAGGACGACCTCACGGTTGGATCGGGTCGGGTCATTAATTCTTTTAATGAGCATTTCCGTAGCGGTACGACCTA
The DNA here is from genome assembly GCF_010646885.2 of Desulfopila sp. IMCC35008. Classification (GTDB taxonomy): domain Bacteria; phylum Desulfobacterota; class Desulfobulbia; order Desulfobulbales; family Desulfocapsaceae; genus Desulfopila. The sequence goes on from NZ_CP050700.1 coordinate 1,658,199, forward strand.
TTTCATAAGTGGGTTGCTCAATAACGGTGAGGGCTGGTTCAATCAGCTTTGCCCAGCTGGTATCGTCGAAACTGGCAACCGCGATATCTGTCGGAATTTGGAGTTTACTTTGCCGGATAGCCCGGAGTACGCCGGATGCCAACAAGCTGTTGCTGGTAAAAATTGCATCGGGTCGATCCCTTAAACCAAATAGTTTCATGGCCGTTTTGAAACCGTCATCCTCTTTTGGGTCTGCGTATTTTATTAAGTCGTGGGCTGGTTTTATATCTTTATCTTTGTGTGCTTTTAAAAAGCCGTCACGGCGTTCCTGTCCCGTGGTGCTTTCTGAGCCGAAAATACCAGCTATACGCCGATACCCATGCCCAAGCAGATGAGTGATAATAGTATGGGCCGACGAAACATTGTCAATCAGCACGTTATCCACATCAAAATTACTGACATGACGGTCGATCATGACTATGGGGATATTGAGTGAATAGGTCTCGGTAAAATTGGCCACACCTTTCTTGGTTGGTGAGATGATAATACCGGCAACATTTTCCACACGAAGCAGATCGAGACACTTTTTTTCCTTGTCCGGATCTTCATCGGTGTTACACAGCATGACATTATAGTCAAGTTCCTGGGCAGCGCCAGGCAATACGCTGACCCTGTGATGATGCCGTATATGGTTGAAGGGGCTGTGGCCATGGTCCGGAGAATGGGCAGTACTATCCCCATAGCCTTGCATCTTGACCACGGGAACAGTTTTGAGCTGGTTCAGGATTGTATTGACAGCGGTTTCTCCTCGGTCATGATTGACGGCTCACACCATTGCTTTAAGGATAATATCAAACTCACTGCAAAAGTAGTGGAGTATGCCTATTCAAAAGGTGTAACCGTCGAAGGAGAACTGGGCGTTCTTGCAGGTGTCGAAGATGAAGTATCTTCTAAGGTGAGTCATTATACCCGGCCAGAGGAGGTGGAAGAGTTTGTCTCAAAGACCGGAGTCGACAGCCTGGCAATCTCCATCGGCACCTCCCACGGAGCCCATAAATTTAAGCTTCTGCCTGGTGAAGAACCACCATCTTTACGTTTTGATATTTTGGAGGAGATTGAGAGACTTCTGCCTGGCTATCCGATTGTGTTACACGGTGCCTCTTCGGTATCACCGTCGATTGTGATGAGGACTTTCTTATCATTGATGGCAAGAAGATACGAGTATATAAGGATCCGGATCCGAAGAATCTTCCCTGGGGTAACCTTGGGGTGGACGTTGTTTTAGAATGTACCGGCTTTTTCTGTTCAAAAGATAAAAGCCAGGCGCATATTGATGCAGGTGCCAAGAGGGTTCTTATTTCGGCTCCCGCCGGCAATGATCTGCCAACCATCGTTTATGGCGTGAATCATCATATATTAAAACATGATGATCTCATAGTCTCTGGCGCATCCTGTACCACCAACTGCCTTGCTCCAATGGCAAAGGCTCTAAATGATTATCGTGAATTATGTACAGGTTTCATGACAACGATTCATGCATATACGGGGGACCAGAATATTATTGACGGGCCGCACCGTAAGGGTGATTTTCGTCGTGCGAGAGCAGGGGCAATTAACATTGTTCCAAATTCAACCGGTGCTGCTAAAGCGATCGGTCTTGTTATTCCTGAACTTGACGGGAAGCTGATCGGATCCGCGCAACGTGTTCCCGTTCCTTCCGGTTCCATTACTATTCTTGATGCTACGTTAAAAGATGAGACAGATTCCGTAAGTGTTGAGGGGATTAATGAGGCAATGAAAAAGGCTGCAGATGAGTCTTTTGGATATTCTGACGAGGAGTTGGTGTCAAGCGATACAATTGGTATGAGCTATGGTTCGCTTTTCGATTGTACCCAGACACTTGCACAACGTTGTGGAACCAATATTTATGAGGTGAGAGTTGTTTCCTGGTATGACAATGAAATGAGCTATGTCAGCCAGTTAATCAGGACATTAAATCATTTGGGAAGGTTGATAAAATAAACGTAAAATCGTGACTATAAGAAGGTGGAGCCCCGGCTGAAGCCGGGGCTTTTTTTATGCCTCAACTCCATTCACACGAAGATATTGACCCAGAGGGCAGTTTTAGGATGGGAACTGGTTAAGTTGAACCCAATAGGTATTCTGACTGAGCCCCTTCAAGCGGTTAAAAAGGCTTAAAAATAAGGACATGGGTGGAAAGTGCATTCTCGGATAGCCTCCTGGTGATTCTACGTGTTATTGTGGAAGCAGCGTGGGCAATTTCGGAGGGCAAGCCACTGAGCCAATGCCCATGCATGGACGGTCACGGTCTTTAACGTTGGTATTGCCTCCCATAGCGACTATAATGCTTGAAGTTGAATCGTAGTTTCAGGTAGCAGGAGAGGAAATAAAAGCCCCGGTGATTCCATGATTGATGACCCTGTGGGGCGTCTGTTATTCTTCAGCTCTAACCAGAATTTCCTAGGAGAAATGGATTGATTTGGTGTTGAGTCAACTTATTGTATGCATTCAGTATTTAAGTTTCTATCACCCAATCTGTCATAATGCTCACCAGGGGCAGCTCATGCGAAGCCATCTTCTTCAGTGTTTTAACAATACATATAGGCTACTATGATACACGGTTGAAAACTTCAAATCAGGTGGCCCGACCTGATGAAATATTCAGGTTAGAAACCGACAGCTTTCTCAGTCTCGTAAAATTACAGGGGTCATGATCAAGTGTAGAGATCGTTAATAACAAGAGGAAGAGAATCATGAAACGCATTATCGTTGCATCCCGACCAATTGTCGGCCAGAAGCCAGGGACATCCGGATTACGGAAAAAGGTTGTTGAATTTCAACAACCCCATTATCTGGAAAACTTCGTCCAGTCAGTTTTTACTGCTGTTGGTCCGTGCTCAGGGCAGACCCTGGTTATCGGTGGGGACGGCCGTTATTATAATCGTGAGGCAATCCAGATTATAATTCGTATGGCCGTAGCCAACGGTTTTTCCAGACTGCTGGTGGGCCAGGGCGGCATTCTTTCAACACCGGCGGTAAGCTGCGTGATTCGTAAGTATCAGGCCTTTGGTGGAATAGTATTATCTGCAAGCCACAACCCGGGTGGCCCATCGGAGGACTTCGGTATAAAATATAATTCGGCCAATGGTGGTCCTGCACCCGAGAATGTGACCAATGAGATATATCAGCAGTCTCTGAAAATTACGGAATATTTAACAGTTGAAGCAGAGCCGTTGGATCTGGATACGCTGGGCAGTCTGCTGCTGGGTGATACTGAAATTGAGATCATTGACCCGGTAGTTGACTATGCCAACTTAATGGAATCGATATTTGATTTCCCTGCCATGTCGTCATTATTGACTGGCGGGAAATTCCGCATGTGCTTTGATGCCATGCACGCCGTAACAGGACCTTATGCCATCGAAATACTGGAAAATAGACTTGGGGCACCAAAGGGTACGGTCATCAACTCGATTCCACTGATTGATTTTGGTGGCGGACATCCTGATCCCAATCAGGTTCATGCCCATGAGCTTGTATCCCGTTTATATGGTGACGATGCTGTAGATTTTGGTGCAGCTTCAGATGGAGACGGTGACCGCAATATGGTTCTGGGGAAGGAGTTTTATATTAATCCCTGTGACAGCCTGGCAATACTCGCTGCCAATGCAACATTGATCCCAGGTTATAGTGGCGGTATTGCGGGCATTGCCCGCTCAATGCCAACCAGCAGGGCAGCAGATCGTGTTGCCGATGGTTTGGGGCTAAAATGTTATGAAACACCTACTGGCTGGAAATTTTTTGGTAACCTGCTCGATGCCGGCAAAATCACCCTGTGTGGCGAGGAAAGTTTTGGTACAGGTTCAGACCATGTACGTGAAAAAGATGGCCTCTGGGCGGTACTTTTCTGGCTGAATCTGATTGCAGTGAAGCAGCAACCCGTTGCCATGATAGTACGCGAACATTGGCAGCTATATGGCCGGGATTATTTTACACGGCATGATTACGAAGGGGTCAACAGTGAGAATGCAAACAAGTTAATAGTACGCCTTCGCAATACTCTCTATGACCTGGTGGGACAGGAATTTGCTGGTTTACGTGTTGAATCCGCAGATGACTTTGCCTATCAAGATCCGGTTGATCATAGTACATCCACTACCCAGGGAATACGGATCTATTTGAGCAATGGAGGAAGAATCGTCTTTCGTTTGTCCGGCACCGGAACTGAGGGAGCGACCCTTCGTGTCTATTTCGATTGCTATCAGGATGACCCCGATCTTGTAGACCAGGACCCACAGCATGCTCTGACGAATCTTATAAACGCTGCTGATTTGATAGCTGACATTACACGATCGACTGGGCGTTCAGCGCCGGATGTCATCACCTGATACGGAGTCATTGAAGGACATGAATATTGTAATGGTAGCATCTGAAAATGATGCACTTCCTGGCGGCAAGGTTGGAGGTATTGGAGATGTGGTCAGAGATATCCCTCCGGCATTGGGAGATCAGGGGCATAGGGTCAATGTGATTACACCAGATTATGGTGTATTCTCCCGGCTACCTGGTGCTGAACTTCGGGGTTCAGTGGAAGTTCTGTTTGCAGGCAAGACAGAAAGAGTCGTTATATGTACAGTGCCCGCAAAAACTCCTCATCATAATGTGTTGCTCTGGGTTCTCGAACATCCGCTGTTTGCAGGGCAGGGCGGTGGGGCTATCTATTGTGATGACCCTGCAGACCGACCATTTGCTACTGACGCCACCAAATTTGCCTTATTTTGCACCGCAGTCTGTCAAGCAATAGCCGATGAACATTTTGGCAAACCGGATGTGCTTCACCTGCACGATTGGCATGCCGCGATGGTTGCAATACTTCTGGCCTTTGATCCCCAATACCATAAATTACAGAGGATCCATTCAGTTTTCACTATACATAACCTGGCCCTTCAGGGCATACGGCCGTTATCAGGGGATGAGTCTTCATTGGAGGCATGGTTTCCAAATCTTAAATATGACCATGGGCCGATTCACGATCCACGAGTAAGCCACTGTATCAATTTAATGCGAAGCGGTTTGAACCTTTGCCGAAAAGTTCATGCAGTATCACCTTCATATGCTACGGAAATTATAACATCCAGTAACCATGATCAAGGGTACTTCGGCGGTGAAGGCCTTGAAAAGGATTTACAACAGGCAGCTGAGGATAGTCGGCTGTATGGAATTCTCAATGGGTGTGATTACCCGCCGAAACAAAACCAGGTGAGATCCTTATCCGAGCTTATTTCGCAGTGTGAGAGGGAACTGCTTACATGGATTGCTGCTCAACCTAGTGTGGAAAGTGCTCACCTTGTTCCTTTGCAAAACCTGACCAGGTATTTGAGAGCAGACTCTTCGCATCAGCCTTTCGTGGTCACATCAGTTGGGCGCGTTACAGAACAGAAGGTCCTGATACTCTGCCAGGAAATGGCAAATGGTCAATCAGCGTTGGAACATTTACTCGATATGCTGGGTGAAGATGGCATTTTTCTGATGCTTGGGAGTGGTGATCGTGAGCTGGAACTCTTTCTTACTCGAGTAGCCGCCCGTAAAGCTAATTTTATTTTCCTTCGAGGCTATTCTGAATCCCTGGCCAATGCACTCTATGAAGGAGGAGATTTATTCTTAATGCCCAGCTCTTTTGAGCCTTGTGGGATTAGTCAGATGTTGGCAATGAGGGCAGGCCAACCATGCCTGGTTCATGGTGTTGGCGGCTTGCGAGATACGGTGAAACACAATGAAAATGGTTTTGTGTTTTCAGGAAACAGTTTGATAGCGCAAGCCATGAATATGTTGAAAAGATGTAAAGAAGTCATTGGGATACATGACTCTCAACTTGAGCAGTGGCAAGTGATATCCAAGCAGGCAGCCAGGGAGCGCTTCTTGTGGAGTTCAGTGGCAAAGGAGTATGTTAAACTCTTATATCGTAGTTAAAGAACCATATCCCAAAAAAATACTGAGGCCGTAAGCCCAAAAATGACAGAGATTTTGTTTCATAAAAAATGTTCATAAAAAATTACTCAAAATCCGGGAAAATATGCCGTGTCACGTTTAAATGTGAGAATCCGGATAGTTGCGAAAGTGCAATACTTGTCGGGGATTTTAATAACTGGTCACTGCAGGAAACTCCCATGAAAAAACTAAAAAACGGGAGTTTTTCAACAACCCTTTCCTTAAAGACCGGAACTTCTCATCAATTCCTCTATGTGCTTGACGGGGGTATCTGGCGTAATGACGAAAAGGCAGACGGTCATGTTGCCAATCCATTTGGGGGGGAGAATTCAGTTGTAACTGTCTAAGTGCTGTTTTTGTGCTGTTCTTCGGTGTTTAATACAAAGAGTCTTTTTATATAGGTGAAGTTGTGGATTATCGTAGCTGCCCTTCGTGTGGGGCAACCTCTTTCTTTTCGGCGTTCAATGGTGATAAAGTAGTCTTTACTGTAAGCGATACTGGCGTGTTTATCGCTGATCCGGATCAAGTTTTTGATGAAGTTCTATCCGATATTGATATCTGGCAGATTCACTGTAGCGGTTGTGTCTGGAGTGGGCCGATCCATGATTTGAGGCTTGAGTCCATCTTGAAAAATTAGTCAGTTTCCTTCCTAAAACTAGGCGTTTTGGTCTAGATCGAGGCATGTTGAAAATTTTACCGTAGGCATATAATTGATATTCCTAAGATAAAAATTTGAGCATAACGAAGATATTGACCAAAAGGGCAGCTTTAGGATGGGAACTGGTCAGTTTCCTTCCTGAAACTCTCCCCCCTCGGAGCCTTATCTCATCTTCCAGATTTTTCAGGTTCTGAATTGCTGCAGAGGGGGGAGCATTACGTTCCCTTGTTGTATCGGCCATGCTGTTTACGGACTCTATAGAGTAGAAGGATTCCGATCCTTATAACGGTTTTGCGTGTTAGAGGTGCAGGGTTCCAGATCGGTGGATTTCGAGCATGCAGTATTGACACATCGTGCATGCAAATGATGAGAAGGAAGATCAATGGGAGATAAAACATGGGAATGTGTTGTCTGGTGCATAACCTCTTGATGTTTCTATAATGATATGTGCTGTATTCCTTATCAGCACAGAACTTCGTGTCGGCTGGAGTAGCATCTGACGGAGACTGTGGGGCAGGCAAACTCGAGGATTTCTTCAGAGAAGTAAGACAGCTGGCTGTCCTTTTTACCAAAACATATCTGAAAGGTGATGAGAAGATGGTTACTATTAAATCGGCATCTTCCAGTTGTTGAAGCGAGCAGTTTTCTATATGACATGGAGACTAAAATGAAACTACAGGACAAACTTAGTGCAATGAAGCAGGAGTCCATGGCAACAATGCCACCTGAAAAAGCTGCGATTCTGTCTCGGGCAACCGAAGACCTGGTACAATCCGGAATTGCTGATAAGACTATAAAGGTGGGTGAAAAGCTGCCCGGGTTTTCGCTTCCTGATGAAAAAGGAAATCTGGTCAATTCAAAGGATCTTCTTGCCAGAGGGCCTCTTGCCGTCAGTTTTTATCGGGGTGTCTGGTGACCTTATTGCAATGTGGAGCTGGAAGCTCTACAAGAAGTTTACGGTCAGGTACAGGAATTGGGAGGTTCGATCATTGCCATTTCCCCTCAGCTGAATAAATATACCAAACAGGTGGTGAAAAAGCATAATCTCACTTTTCCTGTACTTGAAGATAAAGACAACACATATGCCGATAAATTACATCTGGTCTTCCCCCTCCCTGAAAAACTGAAGGAAGTGTATAACGGTTTCGGCATTGATCTCGAACGGTTCAATGGTAACGACTCCTGGAAGCTTCCTATGTCCGGAAGATTTATCATAGATAGCACTGGTGTTATAAGAAACACCGAAGTGCATCCAGACCATACTGTCAGGCCGGAGCCAACAGAAATTGTAGAAATTATGAAATCACTTGTTTAACCACTTGCCATGAACTGTTGGGTCTGAGTGGCCCAACCGTTCATGTGTGGCTAACAGGTTAATGGTAATGTAGCTTTTCTCTGAAAAGTTTATAATTACCCTCCCAACATGAACGGGGAGTCTTTAAGCTCTTTCTGTCATCAAGGATTACCCTGTCATATCTGTCGTTTTCTTTCATTTATGAAATAAGTTGTCTAAAGACCATGTCAGTACTTCTGATCATAACCTATTGATTTCACAATGCATGCCTGAATAGTTCTTAACTGGCGTAAGACTTGTATTGCTACATTTGGTAACGAGACGTCTGTATAATAAGGCTGAGTTCAGGTGGCTTTGAAAGAACACTGATTTTCAAGGCTCCCAACAATCAATACGAGGAACATACTAATGTCCCAGTATATCTGCCCGAGTTGTGGGTCAGGATATTTTCGATCTTCTAAGATTGGCCCGAGTACGATTTTTAAAGTTGAATCAGGACGGGTCGTGCATGTTCTCGAATCATCAAACACGTCCGGGATTGAAGGAGATGTTGACATGGAGAATATCTGGTGTGGCGCATGCAGTTGGCACGGGCGCCCGGAAGAATTAGTGCAATCTGATAAAGATTGATGACCTCGATAATTGACAATTCCAAATGTAATAATGAAAGGAGTCTATATGGCTTTTATCCAGTTTTTTGAAAAACCTGGCTGCATCAATGGTGAAAAGCAGAAACGTATCCTGACCGAGGCAGGAAATGATCTTGAATGTATAAATATATTGGAACACCCATGGAGTCGTGAAGAACTTGTACCTTTTTTTGCTGTTCAAGACCCTTCCTTAATCATGAACCATACAGCACCTGCTATTAAGAAAGGCGAGATTCTGCCGGCCAATTTGCATTTTGATGAGGCCGTGTCTCTCATGATCGAAAATCCAATACTTATCAAGCGACCGCTCATTCGAGTTGATGGTCTGTCACTCCAGGGGTTTACTAATAAACTCCTTATCCCTTACCTCGGTTCATGGAGTGGAGAGGAGGATGTCATTACCTGCCCAAATCTACAGACGATCTCCTGTGATGATCGTTCCAAAAAGTAAAGTCCTTTTCTCCGGTTATTCATAACATGAGCGTGGTGTGGAAAATCAGAGTTTCATGGCTCTATTGCAACACTTGAAACCTGACTTGAAACTGGATGTCCCAAGATGACCATAAGTCGTGAACTTAATTATTGTGTCTTATATTCCTCGAGTTCAATCGTTACCTTAACATCCGGCCACTTTTTATCGACTGGCTGCATAGATGGCTGGGCAATAATTTTACAATATATAACGCTCGTAGACTCAATAGAGTTGAGGTATACTGGCGTGGTTGACGCATTGACTGTTTTGATCCCGTTCCTGTCAGGGGGCGCTAGGACTTGAATAGTATCCGGCTCAATTTTGATATTTTTGATTTTTTTCCCTTCAGGTATTTTGCCCACAAGCTGCGGCACAATTGGTACTGTCTTTTGAACAATCTCTGCCAATACAACCTCCAGAGCAGCTGGCACGGCGTCAAGAATGGTTATGTTTTTGGGCAATTTCAGATTTTCCTTTGTTACCAACACGACCCTCTCGCCCTCACTCATATCGTTGAGAACAACTGTTACGCGGGGGGCAAATGTCGATAAATTATCTAAATCTGATTTCGTACCGGTAAGATGGACTTTTACCTCGTTGACTTTCTCTCCGACCAATACAAGGCCAGTGTTGGGAGAGGTGTATTCAACCGGGACCGTTATGAGTTTTTCTATGATTTGTTGATTTACAACGACAAGTGAAGACCAAAAGATTGTGGCTATTACAAGACACGTTGCTATCTGCGCAATTGTCTTGATTTTTGTTCCACTTTCATAAACAGCCCCTAGAAACCCTATCCGCTGATTGTGACTATTGATAGCATCGACAATGCTTGCAGGAGAGTCCATTGGCCTCATTTTGCCATTTGAAAACATTGAGACAGCCGCTCTTTCTTCAGAAACTAAGAGTATCATTGCATCAGACTGTTCTGAAATACCCATGGCGGCATGATGTCTCGTTCCATACTCATCTCCTAATGTTCCCGACTGCGAGATCGGTAACCGAACTCCAAAGCTGGATATTCTGTCACTTTCAAGAACCATAGCACCGTCATGTCCAGGAGAATGGTGATCAAAAATAGATTGGATGATAGGTGCACTCACATTGGCGTTCAGGGTGTATCCGCCTGAAATTTTATCAGTAATGGACTCTTTACCTGGGATTACCACTAACGCGCCACATTTGACTTTGGCCAACTTCCATAAGGTCTCAGCAATGATTTCGGATGTTGCGCGCTGATTGCCAAGTTTCCTTCGTCCATATAGTGAAACAATTTTCTCGAAAATTTTGCGCAGTTCCGGCTGGAAAATCACGATCATTGCGAGTACCGCGACATGGCTGATATTACGGAAAATCCACTCAACTCCTTCAAGGTTCAATAGGCTGGCTAATACAAAAACGAGAAAAGCAAAACATATGCCGACAAAAATCTTCCAGGTACCAAGCTTAGCTAGTGTCCGGTACAGGAAATACAAACTGGCTGTAATGATTCCAATATCAAGAAGAGCCTGCCATGAGAGGAGTTGGAGAAAGAGAATATTGGTTGTATTCATCGCATACCTTAACTTTGAACTGAAAATATTTTGTTGCTATCAGCATTTGAAGTGGTGTTTAAAAAAAGGTGTATTTATAAGGGGCGAGAGCTGAAACGCATAAATTTGAGACTATTCAGAACGCGCTCCTACCTGATTCCATGAACTATCAATTCTTAGAACTTCAAAGTCAAGATTGCAAACATAATCTGAGGTTTAGGAAGGGAAAAAATCATATCAAGTTTGTGATATATATATTCAGATATACAGAAAAGATGTAATACTCACGACAAGCAAATTGTGGATCATCTCCTAATGATACACTTGGACAAGTTACGCCTTTGATCCCAAAAGCATGGTAAAGTAATTACTTGGATATGGCTGAGACCTCCAGTCCTGTTTTACTAGACTCCGAACAAATTGACGCATGTCAAGTTTCCTTCCCGCAACTCCATATGGGTATGCATATGGGTATGAACCGAAATTGTTGACAGCTGCGAACAAGGAATATCCTTTAAATTTCTGGTTGATTCGTTTTTTTCAATGCATAACACAGACTTGCTGATAACCCTGTTAACCTTTGTTGTCGCCTCTTTTTTGCTGGTAACCAATTATGTGAAAGGGGATCAGGTAGCTCTTCTTATCATTTTGGTACTGATGACTACCGGGGTGCTGTCTATCCCTGAGGCTCTTTCCGGCTTTTCTAACCCTGTGGTTGTAATCATAACCGCCATGTTCATAATCAGTGAGGCAGTGGTTTTCACGGGTATTGCTCAGCGTTTAGGGGAAAAAATTATTGAACATGGTGGGACAAACGAAGCAAAACTTATGACTTTGCTTATGGCAGCGTCCTGCTTTGTCGGTTCTTTTATGAGTTCTACTGCAACGGTTGCCATATTTGTTCCTGTAGCAATAGCTGTAGCCCATAAAGCCCATCTAAATCACAGACGGCTACTCATGCCGCTGGCGGTAGGGTCACTCATTAGCGGGATGATGACACTCGTTGCAACATCACCAAATATTGTTGTCAACAATGCTTTAAGTGCACAAGGATTGGAAAAGTTGTCATTTTTCAGTTTTACTCCTATTGGGGTTTCGGTCTTAATTGTTTCGATCTTCTTTATGATTGTCATAGGACGCCGGCTGTTGGACAAAAAAATGCATGTCCCGCAAAAAATTGATGGTCGCACGATCAGTGATCTTATTCAGCACTATAAAATGCAGCAAGATATCTACCTGTTAATGGTCCCCCCTGACTCTAAAATGGCTGATCGTGCCTTCATCCGTTTGCAATTGAGGAAAAATTACCACGTTAAGATGATAGGGTTGCAGACATTTGTCAAAGGCAGACGAGAAATAAGCGTGGTCAGGCCTGAAACTGTAATAAAAGCGGGAGATGTACTCGTAATAGTGTCACGCCCCGAGCATATTGATAAGTTTATCTCCGCATTCAAATTACAAAGAAAGGCAATTACTACAGATGGCGAGACCCTTAAAGCATTTTTTCAGGTTATTGGTGCTGCTGAAGTAATGCTCACACCGGATTCAAATCTCATAGGGAAGTCGGTAAAAGAGATCTCCTTCCAGACGCTTTTTCGCTGCATGGTTCTGGGGATACGAAGACGAGGGGAAACTATTACTGAGAATATTACAGATCTCCCTTTGCAGTTTGGAGATGTGTTACTTGTCAGCGGTGCCTGGGTTGATATCCTGAAACTTAAGGATTTTCGGGACCAGTATCTTTTACTGACAATACCACATGATTTACGCGAGGTTGTCCCGGGGGGGAATAAGGCCACCTTAGCAGTGGGGGTTCTCTTGGTGATGGTTCTCCTGATGGTTTTTAATATTTTGCCCAATGTAATTGCAATACTGGGAGCAGCCGCAGCTCTGATTTTTTTTCGCTGTGTAAATATGGATACTTATTACAAAACAATCGACTGGAAAACAGTCTTTCTTATAGCAGGAATCCTCCCGCTGGCCTTAGCTCTTCAAAAGACAGGTGCGTCAACATTGGTTTCAAATTTTATGCTACAGACGTTTGGAGGGGTTCATTCACTGGTTGTCTTGGCCGGGATATTTTTGGTCACTGTTTTTACAGGACTCTTTATTTCGAATACTCCGGCAGCCGTACTTGTTGCTCCTGTTGCCGTTGACATTGGAGTCAAGCTCAATATTTCCCCACAGGCTTGTGCAATGATTGTTGCTATAGCTTGCTCGGCTGCCTTTATCTCCCCTGTAGGATCAGCTGTAAATATGGTTGTCCGGGAACCCGGTGGCTACCGATTCCGGGACTACATGAAAATAGGTATACCCTTACTGCTCTTTTCCATGTGTATCTCAATTACCCTGGTCTGGTTACTCTACCTGAACTGAATAACAAAAAATTGACAAAGGAAACAGATGACATTTCCAAATTTTGCAGACCTTTTATCAATAACTGATCCAACTGTTTTTTGGGCAGGTCTTGCGGTATTTGTTGCCCGTATTTTTGATGTTTCTATTGGCACTGTAAGAACTATTGTGACTGTCCAGGGAAGAACGGCAATAGCATTCTTCCTGGCAGTTTTTGAAGTGACAATCTGGATTACTGTGGTTAGTGCGGTAATAACTCAGGTCAAAGATATGCCGGTACTTGTGATATTTTATTCTCTTGGTTATGCGACCGGAAACGTAGTTGGTATAAAAGTAGAAAAACGGTTAGCCTTCGGAATGATCATTCTCAAGATATTTTCACTAACAAGTGGCAAGGAGCTGGCTAAAGCATTTCGTGACAAGGGCCAGCCGGTAACCACATTTGAAGGTGAAGGAAAAGATGGACCTGTCTTGGAGTTGTATCTGGCGTGTCGTCGGCGCGATTTGAAATGGATGATTCCTCAGGTATTTGAGATCGACAAGAATGCTTTTTATGTAATTGAACAAGCCAGGGATGTGAGTAAAATCTTAAAGCCTGTGATGACTCCTCTTGGGGGGTGGCGTCAAAGACATAACCGTAAATAGTTCCTATCTGGTTTCCATCTTAAAACACCCATGTTCCTCACACCGGAAGGGCAGACACAACCTTATAGAGTACTCAGGAGTTTGACATCATGGAAATTAATCAGTCATTTATGTTGTTTACGGAGCGACTCATTGAACAAGATATCAGCGAGGCAACCAAAATTCTCGAAGAAATCCCGAGACAGGATGCTTCACTGATTCTGGCAAACCTCTCTCCGGGAAAAGTAATACAAATTGTAAGACGTTTGCAAACAAGCTTTGCAGGGGCGCTTCTGGAAGATATTGAACCGGAGTCGGTAGTGTCAGTTCTTGCAGCAATGCCGCCAAATAAAGCGGCTTCTATCGTGACCCACCTGTCGCTGGAGAAACGTGATAGGATTCTTCCTAGTATATCTGGTGACCTCGCGAACAAAATTCGGGAGCTCTATACTTATCCGGAAGGGAGTGTCGGCAGGTATATGTCCACTGATTACCTCACTTTTGAAAAGCAAGAGGAAGCGGGGGATGTGATAGAGAAAATCAGAAATCTGGCTATTAAAAAAACAATGCCGGCATCCTATACGTACGTGATTGATGAAGAAGGCATCTTACAAGGGGTCTTAAATATGAGGGACCTCATGCTTGCCCGGCCGGAGACTACGCTTAATTCGATTATGATAACAAGTGTGTTCACAATTCACTGTTTTACAGACCGAAATGATGCAGCGCGCGATATGGCTAAACGCAAGTATTTTGCGGCTCCTGTAGTTGATAACGAAAACAGACTCCTTGGCGTTATCAAGGCGGAGAATATGTTGACCGGACTGCGTGAGGATTTTTCAAGTGATTTGCTCAAGATGGTTGGTGCCGGTGGTGATGAACGTACATTTTCCCCATTGATTTTTGCCATGAAGAAACGCTTACTCTGGCTTAATGTGAATTTGGTTACCGCCTTTATGGCAGCAGGAGTTGTTGCCATGTTTGAGGGAATTATCGCGAAAATCACTATTCTTGCCATCTTTCTGCCGGTAATTGCCGGGCAGGGTGGAAACGCAGGTGCACAATCTCTTGCAGTAGTTATGAGAGGCCTCGTTATGCGTGAAATTCCCCCCAAAAGAGTCAAGGAACTTATTTGGAAGGAAACGAAGTTGGGTGCAATAAATGGGGTTGTTATTGGTATTATTACAGCTTTTTTGGCCTGGCTGTGGCATGGAAATGCCTGGTTGGGCCTGGTGATCGGGTTGGGTATGATCCTAAATCTCATAATAGCCGGTTTGGCAGGTAGCTCAATTCCTATCCTTATGAAAAAAATGTCAATCGATCCGGCCCAAAGCTCCTCTATTATCTTGACCACTGTTACTGATGTGATGGGATTTCTGGCCTTTTTGGGTTTGGCAGTTCTTTTTCAAAACAAACTCATATGAAACAGGGATGCTGCTACCCGGGTGAGTGATGTGAAACCTGGATTAGAGAGTAATAGATAATTGCCTATAGAATACCAAATCGTGACTACTGAAAAAAACGATCAAAACATTCAGACAAAAGATTCTTTTTCGCCTGAGAATTTGCAATCCAGCACATTTCAGAGGTTTTTCCATAAACTCTCTCATGGCGGCTACCTGCTTTTTCCAGCTGCTGTTCTGGCTCTTTTCTGGGCGAATATCAGTCCTGCCAGCTATCAAGACTTCTGGCATTTGCCATTGACCCTCAGTCTTGGAAATATGTCGCTGTCACTTTCCTTATCGCACTGGGTCAATGATGTGCTGATGACATTTTTCTTTTTCACTGTAGGCCTTGAGATAAAACGAGAGCTTCTGGTCGGGGCTTTATCTAATAAGCGAAATGCACTTTTACCGATTTATGCAGCAGCAGGTGGGATGATCGTTCCGGCCCTTGTTTTTTTTGCATTTAATCAACAGCTTCCGGAAGCCAAAGGGTGGGGAATTCCAATGGCGACAGACATTGCATTTTCCCTCGCTGTCTTAAGTACCCTTGGCTCCCGAATTCCATTCTCAGTCAGGATTTTTTTGACCGCATTTGCAATCGCAGATGACCTTGGGGCTGTGCTGGTTATCGCAGCTTTTTATACGTCGAATATCGATTTTAGATATCTGGCAGGAGCCGTCCCTGTTATTATTGCCCTGGGTACATTAAACCGATTCTGGGTACGCTCTGCCATTCCATATCTTGCAATAGGAGCTTTGTTGTGGGTCACCGTCGCTCTTTCCGGATTGCATGCAACGGTGGCGGGAGTGATAGTTGCTATGTTTATACCGGCCCGGGGCAAGTATGATATGACAATCTTTCTGAATATTCTCGAAGCTCACGCGGAAAAAATAAGAGAAAACAATAGGACCAGCAGTGATATTATGCTCAATCGTTTTCATCTCAATGCGGTGCAGTCCATCGACCATGCGTGCCTTGAGGTAGAGACCCCTTTGCAGCATCTGGAACTGACTCACACCAAGTGGGTATCTCTTGTGGTACTACCACTTTTCGCCCTTGCCAATATGGGTTTGGTACTCAAAGGAATAGACCTCTCAGAGGCAATCAGCCACCCGGTTACCCTGGGTATTTGCTTTGGCTTGTTGTTCGGTAAGACATCCGGTGTCTTTGTAGCTACCTTTTTGGCATCCAAGTTGATGCGTTTGCCTCTGGCTGAAGGATTCACGTGGCTACGATTGCTGGGAGTCGCATTTCTTGGGGGGATCGGTTTTACCATGTCACTTTTTATATCGAGCTTATCATATGCAAAACCGATTTATCTTGATTATGCCAAGATAGGCATCATCTGTGGTTCAGTTTTATGTGCTCTTCTGGGCTATTTGATTTTACGGATAAGTACTGAAGCGGGCAAAAGTAGTGAGTGATTTACACACAGCCGATTCCTCTCCATAAAGAACGTTACATAGTAAGTTTTACACGAGCCATTTTTCATTCAGGGAAACACTATGACAATAGATATATGGCTTGGGATACTGTTTTGTATCTCTCAATCAGCAATGTTCTCCGGACTTGATTTGGCCTTTTTCAGTATCTCAAGACTCCGCCTTGAGGTGGAAAAAACCAGGGAAATATTTCAGCCGCCAAGGTTCTCACGATACGGGAGGATGCGAACTTTTTGCTTACCACTATTCTTCTAGGAAATGTGGGGATCAATGTCCTGCTCACACTATTGTCAAATCAGGTGCTTGCCGGAATTACCGCATTTCTGTTTTCTACAGTCTTCATAACTGCCTTGGGAGAAATAATACCTCAGGCATATTTTTCGAGACATGCGCTGCAGACAGCTGCACTTCTCAGTCTAGTTCTTAAATTGTACCAGATAATCCTCTATCCTTTTGCTAAACCAACAGCATTTTTTCTGGATAAATGGCTGGGCAAAGAAGGAATACACTTTTACAAAGAGCAGGAACTGAGGGACATGATTGACATCCACATGAAATCAGCAACAAGTGAAATAGATGCTGTCGAAGGAAGGGGGGCGCTTAACTTTCTCAATCTGGATGACATGGCTGTTTCGAATGAAGAGGAGCTAGTCGATCCCGGCTCTGTAATTATGCTGCCTTTCACAGGGCGTCTTCCACATTTTCCTGAGTTCAACTGTGACCCTGAGGATCCATTTTTAAAGGGTATTCAACAATCAGGTAAGAAGTGGGTTGTGATAACCGACACACGCGATGTAGCCCATTATGCGCTCGATGCGGATAGCTTTCTGCGGGAGATATTTTTTTTCAGGGAAACCACTGAATCCTTTACACTTTTGTCACAAACCTATTGTGGTGACAGATCCTGAAACACCATTTAAGCAAGTGATACTGCGACTCAAGGTTATTCCGGAGAGAACAGGAGATGATGTTGTCGACGAAGATCTCATCCTCCTCTTGGGAAATTCAAGAAAAATTATTACAGGGGCAGACATTCTCGGGCGGTTGCTCAGGGGGATTGCCAAAAATGGAAGATCTTCGTTTTCAAACCTGCGGTCTGTGGACTTTTATTGATTCCGGGGGTTAGTTTTCGCCACAAATTGTCAGGCAATGCGACCATACAGAGCCAGAATAATGGATGTGTCCTTCAAGTTCTTACACGCCTCATCTCTGTAATCGTTCCAACTGTTCTTCAAGTTCTGCAATCTTTTCAAGAAGGTCCAGAACAAGCCCACAACCGGCAAGATTGAGGCCGAGATCATTTTTTAATCTTTCAATTTTATGAACTCGGGCAACAATACTCTCTTCAAATAATGGTTCTGGTTTTTCTACAACAGGGTCTAATAAGCCAAGAACAATATATCTGCGCAATTTGTCCGGATGCAAGCCTACCAGTCTGCTAAGCTCCCAAATTGTTATCAGTTCATCATCAAGGTACCGTCCATAAATGACCAGCTCATATCTTTTCATCATGTTTTGCACTTTGCCCCCTCTCCGCCCTCGGATTATAGCTGGAAGTTTTCGACAGCTCCTGAAAGAGACGCTTTTCTTCTTCACCTAATGTTTCAGGAACTCGTATTTCGACTTCGATTATGATATTTCCAGCACCGGATTTTTTCTTGGGTATTCCCTTACCCCGCAATCGGAACCGTTTTCTATTCTGGGTGCCGGCGGGAATAGAGAGTGTTACTGTTCCGTCAACTGTGCTTACCGGGATTTTGGCACCCAGGGCCGCCTCCCAGGGAGATATTGCTACAGAAGTATACAAGTCATATCCAACCACATGAAATCTTGGGTCAGGTGACAGTAGCACCCTCAGCAGGAGATCCCCATCGGCACCATGACCAAACCCTTTTTCTCCCTGCCCTGCCAATCTAATTACTGAACCATGAGTCACTCCCCTGGGAATTTTTACCTGGAGTGTTTTTTCCTTCGGTAGTAACTGGCCATCAGCTTGAGCCTCAAATACCTGAAATGTAATCGTCCTTGTAGTGCCGTGAAATACCTCTTCCAGCCCTACAGTAATTTCAGCCTCACGTGATTGTCCGGGAGCGTCATAGTATCTGTCTTGAGTTGGTCCTGACGTAGTGTGTGAAAAGCGATCACCAAAAAATTGTTTGAAAAAATCGCTAAAATCATCTGCACTTCGGAAATGTTCTCCACTACCGTATCTGTATGATTCAGAAAATGGATCACCGGTTCGATTTTGTCCGGTCTGTTGATCCCAATGGGGAGGTGGTTGCTGTCCGGCGTTCTCCCAGTCTTTACCATATCGATCGTAGAGTTTTCGTTTTTCCGGGTCTCTCAATACCTCTTTGGCCTCGTTAATCTCTTTAAACTTGTCTTCTGCGTCTGCGGCCTTATTTACATCTGGATGATGCTTGCGGGCCAGTTTTTTATAAGCTCGCTGAATATCATCGCTGGAGGCATCTTTATTAACACCGAGTATCTTGTAATAATCTTTATATTCCATATTGTTATAGTCTCATTTCACGTCTCTTGTTTGCTGATATGACCAAACACTTTCTCTTTTCAGGCATGAGGCAATACGATGATAACTGCTTATACTTTCTATCATATAAAAATATAGTCTTTAGGGACAATAACAATTCCATTTTCAGAAACCGTAAAACGTTGTTTGTCCTCAATTATATCATGACCGATTTTCTCACCTGGCGGGATTGTAACATTCTTGTCGATTATGCAGTTCTGTAACATGGCACCTGCACCGACATGAACACCACCGAATAGTATCGAGTTTTCAATGATTGCACTGTCTTCAACTAATATGTTGTGAAACAGCACACTGCGGCGGACATGGCCTCCTGATATGACTACACCACTTGCCAATATTGAATTAACAAAGGTTCCTTCTGATCCGGAAGCACAGGGGGTAGTTCGTGCAGGTGGAGTTTGTGGCTGATATGTCCGTACAGGCCAATTAGGCTGATAGAGATCCAGTGGCGGCAGAGGTTCAAGGAGGTCCATATTTGCCTGGTAATAGGCATCTAATGTTCCAACATCACGCCAATACCGATCTTGACTGACCCTACCGGGGTTATCACCTAAAGTATATGCCTGCACTTTTTTGTCTTTGACCAGCAGGGGAAGAATATCTTTGCCGAAATCATGGCTTGACGAAGAGTTTTCATGGTCCTGTAGTAAAGTTTTGGCCAGTAATTGAGTGGAAAAGATATACAGGCCCATGGATGCTAATGTTCTTCCAGGTTTATCAGCGATAGGGGTCGGTTGTTTTGGTTTTTCCTCAAATGCAATGATCTGCCGGTCCTCTCTGGGTACTACTACACCAAATGCGCCCGCATCTTCTACGGCGACCTCCATGCAAGCGACAGTGACATCTGCATTTGTTTCCTGATGTGCTTTGATCATTGCCTCATAATCCATCCTATAGATATGATCACCAGACAAAATCAGCACATAATCAGCCCGGCTTCGTTCAAGCAGGTTGAGATTCTGGTAAATCGCATCTGCTGTACCCTTATACCAATGCTCTCCTGAGTTCATCTGGGCAGGGACTGGTGTTATATATTCCCCCAGTTCAGGATTAAAAATTGACCATCCATCACGAAGGTGCTTATTCAGCGAGTGCGATTTATACTGGGTAAGGACAAGAACCTGGCGGAGTCCGGAATGGAGACAGTTGGTCAGGGTGAAATCGATAATCCTGTACTTGCCGCCAAAAGGAACGGCTGGCTTTGAGCGCTTTGATGTTAAAGGATATAGTCGAGAACCTACTCCGCCAGCCAGAATGAATGTCATGGTTTTTTTATGCATATTTCCCTGTTCATTAATTTGAACAATCATTTATAGATAAGACTGATACTGCATATGGCAAATCCAAAACTTAGCAGAATAATTATTCATGGGGAGATTGAAGGAAAACCCAATTATCCCATTATAGAATGGCTGCTAACCTCCTGAAATATATCATTTGAGGGGTACTTCCTGTTCCTGGTCTTCTGTTTTCTGCAGTAACGTAATAAGAGAATCTAACCGCTCCCGCATTGGTTCATTCTCCGGTAATGGCTTTTCTGATTTCACAGATGGTAAAATATAGTCATAGAGCAATTGCTCAGGCACCTGGCTTCTCACGTCATCAAGCTGGCTGGTGAAGACAACGACCATGTTCTGTTCTTTCAGGGCAAAAATACGCTGACCATATGCGCCTCGTGCTGCGAATATGTCAGGACCCATAATCCACCACTGATAGCCGTATCCGTAAGTCTCACTATTATCAATCTGTCTTGTTGTTGAGTCTATGACCCATTCAGTGGGCAATATTTGTTTTTCGTTCCATCTTCCTTCTTTTATGAACAGGTAGCCAAATCTCGCCATGTCGAGCGGGCGCATGGTGATATCGCTATAACCAATTGTTAATCCATTATGACTTTTCCAATGAATATCATGGATTCCGAGTGGGGAAAAGAGGTGTTGCCTGGCAAAGTCAAAGGCCGTCTGACCTGTAGTTTTCTGGATAATTGCGGTGAGGAGGGACGATGCACCATTACAATATACAAACCTGCTGCCCGGCAGCTCAATCAAGGGCAGATCAATCATATATTGCACCCAGTCGTCTGCCTGCCACATTTCCCTCAATCCTTTATAATCATAGGCCTTGGTGTCTTCACACTTTAATCCTGTGGCCATCGTCAATACATGTTTCAGAGTTATGTTTCGTTTATTGGTCTCTCCGATTGTGGCGCTCTTTTCGGGGAAAAATTCCAGCAGGCTTCGATCAACTGAACCAATGTAGCCTTTCTCAACAGCAATTCCGATCAGCGCCGAAGAAATACTCTTGGTGCAGGAATATATCTGGTGCTTGAAGTGTGGTCCTGCGGGGTACTTATAAGACTCCAGGACGAGGCGGCCGTTACGAATTACGATTATGCTGTCGATTTTATATTCATTTTTCCAAAGGGCATCTAACATGTCCGATAACACCTCAGAACTCATGCCCTGGCTTTCCGGGGATGCGGTCCGCCAATTTTCCTGGGGCCAGTATTCAGCAAAAGCAAGCTCGGCAAGCAGGGAAAATAAGATCAACAGTAAACTGATCTTCTGAAAGGCAAAGAAAGGTCTGATTTTCATCCTATGCTCCTGATTATCTCACCCTGAAGAACTTTTATAAGATTACCACATATGTCATACTTGATGCGAGAAAACTGGCCAGTATCTTTCGCTGTCTGGTCACTGTTTTTGGGTTTCCATATAACTAGTTCCCGTCCTAAAACTACCCTTCTGCCCAATCTCAGCGTTCCGGCTAAATTATTTATCCTCCGAATATCGTACATATGCGTGCGGTAAATAATTTAGCCACGCCTCGATATTGAACAGAATGCTGAGTTTTAGGATGGGAACTAACTAGTTTGCCGTTGCGCATCGGAGATGTTTTGCGGACCATTGAGTTGAGATCGGTAAGCCAGAGTGACTATTCGTCATGAGTATAGTTACTATGGGGGGAAGATGTTTCATGGTAGAGTGAATGTTGTGGTTCATGGCTTCCATACAATTTTGTTTACAATTAAACCATTTTCGCAGCTCATCGTTCTTCAGATATTTTTGTGATATACTATCAGCTAAATAACCTGAACGCCTTGTATTTGATAAATCACAAATTCTTACGGTGATATTCATTATGGGATCAATTCTTAGAAATATGAAACTTCACATTGTTGCCACATTCTCATTATGTCTATTTCTGACGAGTCTTTTATTTTCGTGTAACGATACGCTGATGGCTATGAATTTATTAAGAATAGGAACGGGAGGTGAAACCGGCGTTTACTATCCTATCGGAAAATTAATTGCAGAGGGAATCACTAACAAAGCTCAAGAAAAAGATTCTCCGCTTCCGATAATTATTGGAGTTGCACAGAAGTCTGCGGGATCAGTCGAAAACATTCTGGCTATCTATAACAAGGAAATTGAGGCAGGGTTGGTGCAGGCAGACGTCGCATCATTAGCCTATAGCGGTGAAATACAACTTTCCGGAATATCTGAAACATCATCAATTAGAGCTATTGCCAGTTTGTATTCAGAAAAGTTTCAGGTTGTCGTAAGAAAAGACACCAACATAAAATCGTTTCAAGAGTTGAAAGGGAAAAGGATTTCAATAGATGAAGAGGGATCCGGCACCCTGGCTGTAATGCGAATTGTTCTGGATGCGTATGATATGAAAGAAGAAGATCTCCTCCCCTTTTATCTCAAACCTGTTTTTACTCATAAACGACTAACCGATAGACAGATAGATGGTTTTGTTATGATGGCAGGGGCTCCAATGGCCGCTGTAACCGAACTCCTCGATGTCGGTGTGACTCTTTTGCCTCTAGATAAAAATTTTCTGAGAAAGATCAATAAAACATATCCATACTTATTTCCAGGTAGTATTGAGGAAGGCACCTATAAAAACATACCTGAAATAACCACGCTTGAGGTCTACGCTCTTCTTGTTGTGCATGAAGATATGTCAGAGGAATCAGCTTATGGAATTACTCGCGCACTTTTCAGTGAGGAAACGCTGGAGCGATTGAGACTTGGGCATCCTCAAGGTAAAAGTATAACCATGGAGACAGGTTTGAATGGTGTATCAATACCATTGCATCCAGGGGCGAAACGCTTTTTTGATGAGCAGAAGAAGCTGTAGTTCCAGAAAATTATGATACTGATTGGAAAGCATAAATCATCGCAGATTGCACTCTGGAGCCTGATGACGGTTGTTATTTCCTTGGTCATAATGTCCGCTCTCTATACAATACTCACCTTGCGGTCTATCGAGAAAAATCTGCCAAACACATTACTCAAGGAGCTGAACCTGCTCTCGACTGCCTTGGAAAGAGTTTCAGATGTTGTAACAGCATCAAAGATAGCAAAAGAAGTACGTACTGAACAAAATATTATAACGCTAAGAAAAAAAATAGATATTGCCCAATCCATTATCACTGAACTTAGAGAAACATATGTTTTCGACAATTTAGTAAATGCTTCTCACTTTCACGCAGTTACTGCACCGGTTATTGCGGATCTTCACACCTGGTTATCTGAGGGGGTATCCGGTTACCTGCCGACATCAACAATTACTCTGGGAATTGCTGAATTACGTGTAAAGGATGCGTACCAGAAAGCATGGGATTTGAATACCCAATCTCAACTTAAAGCTCAGACAATACTCAATAACCAGAAAATCAGGCTGGAGAAATTACAGAAAAGTGTAAGTGCTTTGTTTATTCTAACGCTTCTTGTTGTCAGCTTTCTGATATTTTTCCTTTTTCGTCAAACGTATCTGATTAAACGGGAAACCCACACCAAGAATGAACTGAGAGAGCAGCGTGACCTGCTGCAAAGTCTGTTGAAAAATGTACCACTGGGAATCGTTGTTTGGGATAAAGATAAAAGAATAGTGCACCTCAATGATAAATTTACAGAGACCACAGGGTATGACCAGACAGACATGGCCACGTTGGAAATGTGGCCGAGATTGGCATATCCTGATCCGCAATACCGACGGGAAGTCAGGAATCATTGGGAAGGGCTCGACAAGTCCAAGTCTGCGGGGGAGTATAAAGTAAACTGCAAGAATGGCGAAGTTAAAGATATTGAATTTCGAGCGACCTTTCTGGCTGATTCTCGTGTTATCAACACATTAACAGATGTAACAGAACGCAATGTGCGGGAGCAGGCACTGCAGGAAAGTCATAAAATAGAGGCTCGTGCCAAAAAAATGGAGTCCCTTGGACTACTTGCAGGAGGAGTAGCCCACGATCTCAATAATATATTATCTGGAATTGTCAGCTATCCCGACCTGATTTTGCTCGAACTCGAAGAACACGACAAAACACGGCAGGCGATAGAAATAATGCGTGATTCCGGACAGAAGGCTGCCGCTATCGTTCAGGATCTTCTTACCGTTGCTCGCGGTGTTGCAATAGCAAAAGAGGCTTTGAATCTCAATAGTGTTATCAATGATTATCTCGCTTCTCCAGACTTCCAATTGCTCAAAAAGCATCACCCCAATGTCTCCTTTAATATCTCACTTGATGATAACTTGAAAAATATTATGGGTTCCCGAGTGCATCTGCAAAAGATACTTATGAATCTTATATCAAATGGCAGTGAGGCAATAGACCATAGTGGAGAGGTGTTGATAGCAACATCGTGGCGGCATATAGATACTCCTTTCAAAGGATATGAAGAAGTTGAGGAGGGAGAATATGTACTCCTGTCTGTTGCAGATCAGGGAGGAGGGGTACCAGAAGCTGACTTAGATAGAATATTTGAACCATTTTTCACCAAAAAGGTAATGGGACGAAGTGGCACTGGTCTTGGACTTGCTGTTGTTTGGAATGTGGTTCAGGATCATAACGGTTATATAAACGTAGTTAGTTCCAGCAATGGCACCACCTTCAGCGTTTTTCTTCCAGTTACTGAAAAGAACATATTACCTTCAATTTCATCATACGAGTTGCGTGAAGTGGAAGGCGCCGGAGAAACCATTCTCGTGGTAGACGATATTAGCTCCCAAAGAATTATTTCGGCCAGAATCCTGGAAAAATTAAGATACAGGGTACTTACTGTGTCAAGTGGTGAAGAGGCTGTCGAGTTTTTAAATAGGAACAGAGTTGACTTGCTGCTGTTAGATATGATTATGGATCCCGGGATAAATGGCAGACAGACATACAAAAGAATTCTCGAAACCAACGATAAACAGAAGGCAATTATCGTCAGTGGCTTTGCAGAGACGGACGATGTCAAAGAAACACTCAATTTAGGGGCAAGCTGCTTTTTAAAGAAGCCTCTAAACATATATAGTCTGGGGATTGCTGTACAGAAAGTGCTTCAAGAAAAGAGATAGTTGAAGAACGCGAACAACGGAAAACCTCAATTTATTTTTGAGAAAAAAATTAAATACACGCTATGAGCTTGATCAACATGCTGAGCTTTCAGATGGGAACTATATATAATCCCCCTGCTTTCCTTATTTATTAGAAATACCTATCTAAATAGAGTAGTCCTAAATGTGGAGGACACTGTTCGATTCATTTTAGACGAGTTGTTCAGTGTACTTTTTGTACAATTTTGTAATTTGTCTTGGGTGATGTGACGTTGATGTAATATTTATGTGCCACTGTTAGGTGTTGAGAGAGGTTTTATCCACCCCAAACATAGCGATCCTGTGCTTTGTTTAATGGCATACATTTTGCATGTTTAATAAAATTGAATACGAGAACTAAACTAAGGTTCAGCTGGAGATATTTTTACAATTTATGCGATTACAAACACGCTGTGATTTGTCTTTTGATCCTACCGTGCCAACACCTTTCGTGTTGATGCTTAGACCCCGCAGTGGTGCCCATCAGTGGGTAGTCAGCGAGAAATACACTCTCTTGCCGTCAGTACCTGTGTCGGAGTTTGCCGATAGTTATGGCAATCTTTGTCAGCGACTTGTTGCTCCACCCGGTAACTTTTCTATCCATACACGGGCTGAGGTGGTTGTGCCCAATGGTGTAGACCGACAGTTTGGTGGAGAGTTTGTTGAGATTCAGAATTTACCGGATGGAGTACTTCATTATCTTTTGCCTAGTCGTTATTGTGAGTCAGAATATTTTAACAGTATGGCGATTGATATCACTGCGGGTGCGACGTGGGGCTATGATCAAGTCGCAGCAATTGAATCCTGGATACACCATACAATTCGCTATGAGTTAGAGGGGAGTGATATGCCTGTGTCTGCAGTTGAGGTCAATTCCAGAAAGTGTGGAGTCTGTAAAGATCTTTCGCATCTCGGGATTGCACTTTGTCGAAGTCTGAGTATTCCGGCTCGTCTGGTTGTTGGCTATCTTCACAAGCTTGAGCCAATGGACCTGCATGCCTGGTTTGAAGCGTATGTCGCTGGTCGCTGGTACACCTTTGATCCGACCCAGGCAGAGCTTGCGGGAGGGTATGTGGTGTTGGGTTATGGCCGTGATGCTGCAGACGTTGCTGTTTATAACCAGTTTGGACCAGCTGTATACCCAACAGCAAAGACTGTTACAGTCGAAAGTATTGAAGAGGAGAGTCTGTAAAAAACGCTAAAAGTGCGAATGCCGGATGGCATAATTTTTCAAGTCACCTTAATGATTTTTATTTCATATAATCGAGGAAAGGGTTGATGGAAACATTTAAAACGTATGATCCCGAGGGTTTTTACGATGAACTGGTTGATGAGAATGGTGTTCCTCGTCCGGGTGTGCAATTACTGGTAGACAGAATAGAATCACTGCCCGATGGGGATTTAATCCTCAGGCAAAAAGAAGCCGAGGCACTGCTTCTTAAGATGGGTATTACATTTAACGTCTACGGGCAAGATGAAGGAACTGAAAAGATTTTCCCATTTGACCTTATTCCCAGGATTATACAGGGCAAGGATTGGCAGCAGATTGAAGCCGGCCTCAAACAACGGATATTTGCCCTGAATGAATTTCTCCAGGATATCTATAACGACAAGAAAATTCTAAAAGATAAAGTGGTTCCCGAAGATCTTATTCTCAGCAGCAAGACCTATCGCAAGGAGTGTGAGGGATTCACACCGCCGAGGAAGATATGGTGTCATGTAACCGGAACCGATCTGATACGAGGAGCAGATGGATGTTTTTATGTACTTGAGGACAATCTGCGATGTCCGTCCGGAGTGTCTTATGTTCTTGAAAACAGGAGGGTGCTCAAGCGTACCTTCCCCTACGTATTTGAAAAATCCAAAGTGCGGCCTGTTGATGAGTATCCTGAAAAATTGCTGGAGATGCTTGAACATCTCGCACCAAGCGGGGTCCAGTCACCGACCATTGGCGTGTTAACACCGGGTATCTATAACAGCGCCTACTTTGAACATTCCTTCCTCTCCCAGCAGATGGGCGTCGAGCTGGTTGAGGGGCAGGATCTTGTAGTGTCCGATGGGTATGTTCACATGCTCACCACCAAAGGACTCAAACGTATAGATGTCCTGTACCGCCGCATTGATGACGATTTTATCGATCCTGCAGTATTCCGTCCCGATTCGCTCCTCGGGGTGAAAGGACTTATCGATGTCTACAAGGCCGGCCGTATTGCAATGGCAAATGCCCCGGGAACAGGTGTTGCGGATGATAAAGTCGTTTATGCCTACGTTCCGAAAATAATCAAATATTACACGGGTGAGGATGCTATCCTTCCCAATGTCCCTACGTATATCTGCCGGGAAGATAAGGACCGGGAGTACGTTCTTTCTCATCTGGATGAGTTGGTGGTAAAGGCCGCTAATGAATCTGGCGGATACGGGATGTTGGTAGGCCCACATTCCACCAAAAAGGAGCAGGAGACTTTTGCAAAATTAATAGCTGAAGATCCTCGAAATTACATCGCACAACCTACAATTTCTCTTTCCCGGGTTCCGACAATAGTCGGTGACCGACTGGAAGGTCGCCATGTAGATTTGCGGCCCTATGTGGTGTTTGGCAAAGATATATATGTGCAACCCGGAGGTTTAACCCGCGTCGCACTGAAAAAAGGGTCATTAGTAGTCAACTCATCCCAGGGCGGCGGAAGCAAGGATACGTGGGTGTTGTTGCCGGGTCAAAAATAGGAGAGAATACAATGCTTAGCCGTGTCGCAAACTCAATCTACTGGATGTGTCGCTATATCGAAAGGGCAGAAAATGTGGCTCGCTTTATAGATGTGAATCTCAATTTTTTGCTGGATATGGATTCAGAAGAGGATGAGCAGTGGGCCCCTCTTATCATGACGACTGGGGATAAGGAGTTATATGAGAAAAAAAGACGGGTATATAACCAGGAAGAAGTAACCTGGTTTCTCACCTTTGACCGGGGGTATCACAATTCTATTTTGAGCTGCGTCTCGGCAGCAAGGGAAAATGCCCGTTCCATTCGGGAAATTATTTCATCGGAAATGTGGGAACATCTCAATAATTTTTATCTGGAGCTGATGAAAGAAGAATCAATAAAAATGGCCTTACAGGACCCTAATCGTTTCTATCACCTTATTAAGATGCGCAGCCATCTCTTCACCGGATTGCTTGACTCTACCATGAGTCATGGAGAGGCTTGGAATTTTGCACGGATCGGTATGATGATAGAGCGTGCTGATAAAACATCGAGGATACTTGATGTGAAGTATTTCATGTTGCTTCGTCATGCCGACCTGGTCAATGCGCCTGTTGACAATATTCAATGGGTCGCAGTTCTGCGCTCAGCAAGTGCTTTTGAGATGTTCAGGAAAGAAATGCATCATGTAACCCCTCATAATGTAGCAGATTTTCTCATTTTCAATAAACATTTCCCCCGTTCAATTTATCACTGTCTTTCAAAAGCCCAGATCTATCTCCACCGCATAACGGGCTCTACAAACGGCGCTGCAACAAACAAAGCGGAAAAGAAACTGGGACGCCTTATGGCCGATCTGGAATATACTGATATTGAGGAGGTGATCGAGTCCGGTCTGCATGAGTTTCTGGATGATCTGCAGACCCGGCTGAACCAGATCGGGGGTGCTGTTGGTGAGACCTTTTTTAACATCAAGCCGCAAATTCAAAGGGAAACAATCGAGCAGTAATAATCGACTTTCCTATAAATGATCATTTTTCCAGTTAACCAGTTGCCACGTTCCCCACATAAGGGATTGTGGCACTATTTCATTGAGGAACATCTGTGGGAATCCATATAGCCTTAAACCATAAAACGTCTTATCGATATGATCGACTTATCAATCTTGCACCCCAGATAGTTCGTCTTCGTCCTGCACCCCATTGCAGAACCCCGATCTTAAGCTATTCCATGCAAGTGACACCCCGGGATCATTTTATCAACTGGCAACAGGATGCTTTTAGTAACTATCTGGGTCGTCTTGTTTTTCCAGAAAAGACCACAGAATTTGAGGTCGAGATTGACCTGGTTGCAGACATGATCATTATCAACCCCTTTGATTATTTCCTGGAACCGGATGCGGAGGAATTTCCGTTTACCTATGAGAAGGAATTGCGTAAGGATCTGGCTCCCTACCTGGCCAAGGGGAAAATCGTAAAGAAGATGAAGGAATATCTGAAAGAAATCGATGTTTCTCCACGCCGAACCATCGATTTCCTGGTCGACCTGAATATGAAACTGAGTAATGATATCAGCTATCTTATTCGTATGGAACCGAACATTCAGAGTTGTAAAAAAACGCTTACCCTGCGGAGTGGCTCCTGCCGGGATTCCGCCTGGCTATTGGTCAACATCCTTCGATCTTTTGGGCTGGCTGCCCGCTTTGTTTCCGGTTATCTGGTTCAGTTGAAGCAAGATGTCAAATCACTTGATGGACCGTCAGGTGCGGAAGATGACTTTACCGACCTTCATGCCTGGACTGAAGTCTATTTACCTGGTGCAGGCTGGGTAGGGATGGACCCGACTTCAGGGCTCTTTGCTGGTGAAGGTCATATCCCTCTCGCCTGCTCCCCTCAGCCCCAGAGTGCAGCACCTATCACCGGTGCACTGGATGAGTGCGAGGTTGAATTCAGTCATGCAATGTCAGTTACCCGTATCCTTGAAGCGCCACGTTCAACGCGGCCTTACCCTGAGAATGTATGGGCGGATATAGTTTCACTTGGTGACAAAGTTGATGAAGAACTGCTCGAGAGGGATGTTCGCTTGAGTATGGGAGGAGAACCGACTTTTGTTTCAATTGACGACATGGAAGGCGCCCAGTGGAACACCGAAGCCCTGGGAGAGGAAAAACAGGTATTGTCGGAAGCCCTTCTCAAAAAACTTTGGAAAGAGTGGGCTCCCGGCGGATTTCTTCATTATGGACAGGGAAAGTGGTATCCTGGTGAATCCCTTCCTCGTTGGGCCCTGGGCTGCTACTGGCGAAAGGATGGTACTCCCGTCTGGCAAGATGAAAAGTGGTTGGCCGATGTGTCAAAAGATTACGGTTTTGGTACCAAAGAAGCTGAAAAATTTATTCATAAGCTCGCTGAAGTGCTGGGGGTGAAGAACGAATATATCCGTGAGAGTTATGAGGATATTACCCACTATCTGCTCAAGGAGCAGCAGTTGCCGGTTAATGTGACCCCGACCGATCCCAAACTTGAAGATCCCGACGAAAGAAGGCGGATGGTACGTGCTTTCCAACGTGGCCTCGGGGCAGTTGTGGGTTATGTCTTGCCGCTGCAGTACGGCTCCTGGAAGAGTGGCCCATGGACATTTAAGAGTGAATACATGTATCTGCTGCCGGGCGACTCACCTGCCGGTCTCCGTTTGCCACTGGGTTCATTGCCCTGGGTTGCTCCTGAGGATTTACCCACAGAGTATGAACTCGATCCCATGGTTGATCGAAAGCCGCTATCCAATGAGCCTACTCAAAAGAAGAAAAAGAAGAAGGGTGCAAAAAGGGCCGTTGCTGTGGGAGTCGCTGGTGACACTATCCAGTCTCAGCCCGCTCCCATCGGCGACCCAGAGCCGGTGGTGGGTGAATCCGCCGCCTGGCTCGTTCGCACAGCGCTCTGCGTGCAGCCCCGCGAGGGACGGCTCTACATATTCATGCCACCAATCACTTCCCTTGAAGGATACCTGGAGCTGGTTCAGTGCCTCGAAAAAACGGCAAAACTAACTGATCTTCCAATAGTAATTGAAGGTTACGCTCCACCATCGGATTATCGCCTGGAGAGCTTAAAGGTGACTCCGGATCCCGGTGTTATAGAGGTCAATATCCAGCCTATGCACAGCTGGAGGGAAATGGTTGACTGCACAACAAGACTCTATGAACTTGCCCGTGAAACCCGTCTTGGCACAGAAAAATTTATGGTGGACGGCCGTCACACCGGAACCGGCGGCGGCAATCACATTGTTATTGGTGGGGCAACACCGGCGGACAGTCCCTTTTTAAGGCGTCCCGACCTGTTGCGTAGCTTTGTTACCTTCTGGAACAACCATCCGTCACTTTCCTTTCTGTTTTCCGGTCTTTTTATGGGGCCTACAAGTCAACAACCGCGTATTGATGAGGCTCGGCACGACAGCCTTTATGAGCTGGAGATTGCCTTCAAGGAGCAGGACCGGCAGACCAATGGAGATACCCCCTGTCCGTCATGGCTTGTGGACAGGCTGTATCGGAACTTGCTTGTAGACGTTTCCGGGAATACCCACCGTGCAGAATTTTGCATCGATAAACTCTATTCGCCGGACAGTTCCAGCGGGCGACTTGGTTTGCTTGAGTTCCGGGCCTTCGAGATGCCGCCCCATGCCCGGATGAGTCTTGCCCAGCAACTGCTTCTCCGTACTTTTGTCAGCTGGTTCTGGCAGACTCCTTACAGGGAGGGGCTTGTTCGCTGGGGTACCCGCCTTCATGATCGATTTATGCTGCCGCAGATGGTGCGGGATGATTTTACTGATGTCCTGAACATATTATGGCGGGCAGGGTATCCTGTCACCATGGACTTTTTCCATCCCCACTTTGAGTTCCGTTTTCCTATTTACGGCAGGGTAAGTTATCAAGGCATGGAAATTGAACTTCGCCAGGCCTTGGAACCCTGGCATGTTCTGGGAGAGGAGGCCGGAGGAGGAGGTACAGCGCGTTACGTCGATTCGTCAGTAGAGAGGCTGCAGGTCAAGGTCTCGGGGATGACCGGGGAACGCTACATAATTACCTGCAATGGAAGACGTGTCCCGTTAAAACCGACTCTTGAAGAGGGTGTTTTTGTTGCAGGTGTGCGCTACCGTGCCTGGCAGCCACCATCGTGTCTGCACCCGACAATAGGCGTCCATGCACCGCTTGTCATCGACCTGTTTGATACCTGGTCTAACCGTGCTGTGGGTGGTTGTACCTATTATGTCGGTCATCCCGGTGGCCGCAGTTACGATATATTTCCAGTAAATTCCTATGAGGCAGAAGGGCGCCGTAATTCACGTTTTGTTCCGGGTGGTCACACGCCCGGTGAGAAGATACCGTTACCCGCAATGGAAGCAAATCGGTATTTTCCATATACTCTTGATTTGCGAACCTGAAAACGGTAAATATGCCAAAGCGAAGACAATGACGTCTTCGCTTTATCTGTGACAACTATGCATATTTTTTATGACCAACAAAGTCTCAAGTAATTCAGCCACTCTAAAAGATACGCCCCCCTCTCTTTTGGCTACAGTTTCTTGTCCGGCAGGTTCCTATTGTGAACTCTTTTCCGCGTCAGCATCTCTTCGACCTCACTGGCAACCACTTATAGAGGCCCTGGACCAGAAGGGAGAGGCAACACTCGAGTCAGATCATGAGCGGGCAAGACGTATGCGCCATGAAGATGGGGCTACTATAAATCCCTTTGATGATCTAACCGAACAAACCACCTCATGGGCTCTTGATATGATTCCGTTTCCAGTTTCTGCACAGGAATGGAGTGGGGTGGAATCCGGTCTAAAGCAACGAGCTGGTTTACTTGAGAAAATCCTGGCAGATACTTATGGGGCCCAAGACCTCTTAAAAAATGGAAGAATTGATTCAGAACTCTTTTTTGCAAATCCGAACTTCCTGCATTCGTGTCATGGCATTCAGCCTTCTGAAAACCGTTATCTGACATTCTATGCTGCAGATATTTATCGAGATCCAAATGGGCAATTTCGGGTTTTACGGGATTATGGTGGCAACCCTGCAGGCCTTGGCTATGCCCTGGAAAACAGGATTGTCATGTCTCGCCTTTTTTCCAAACTCTACCACAAAACCCAGATACGCCGGTTGGCACCATTTTTTAATACCTTTCATCGAGCCCTTATTAAGCGGGCGTCTCTCCGAAAAGATGATCCTGGCATTGTCTTGTTTTCTCCAGGGCCGGATAGTCATATTTATTTCGAGCATGCATTGCTTTCCCGTTATCTCGGCTACCCGCTGGTAGAAGGGCAGGATCTTACTGTTCGGAACGGTAAAGTGTTCTTGAAAAAACTGGCAGGCCTCGAACCGGTAGAAGCAATCATCCGGCATATTGATGATATAAACAGTGACCCGTTTGCTTTAAGACGAGAGACCGCAAGTGGAGTGGCCGGGCTCATACAGGTTTGTCGCGAGCAGAATATTGATATTGTCAACCCTATTGGCAGCGGATTTGTTGATACACCGGCATTAAAGGTGTTTCTTCCACAGCTTTGCAGGGACCTGCTGGGAGAGGAATTACTCCTGCCAAACCACCCCACCTGGTGGTGTGGGAACAGGGAGGGGCTTGAGCACACCCTGAATAATCTGGGCCAGTTGAGCATTAGCTCTGCCATGGAGCAGCATTCCAGTATTGACTGTTCAGGCGATTTGCATGCAACTATTCAAAAAGCGCCTTCTCGCTATGTTGCAGTAGAACCGGTTTCACCTTCTTCGGCTCCTGCCTGGAGCAGCAGGGGAGTTTCCAGTTGTTACAATGTGTTCAGGGTGTTCGTTTGTGCCACTGAAGGTGGCTATGCGGTAATGCCCGGAGGGCTGGCAATTATTGCTGGTGATAGTAACACAGTCGTAAGTGGGTCCCCGGAGCAGCAGGGGAGTAAAGATGTATGGGTACTCTCAGACAAGCCGGTGGAACCTTTCAGCCTGATGGGTGATCTTAACATTATTCCTGAATTTAAACGATCCAGTGATCTTCCCAACAGGGTGGCTGACAATTTACTCTGGCTGGGGCGATACCTGGAGCGTGCTGAAGGATTAATACGTCTGCTGCGAGCCGTTTACAGACGATTGTCCGGCGAAGATCGACCGGAAGATGTCCCTGAGCTGCAATTTATACTCAGTATTTTACAGACAAAACATGTTATACCAACCCCGACAGGTGCAGATGGTGAGGGGGCTCCCTACCAGGATTTGTTCAGTCATCTGCATAAAGCCCTCTACCGGAAAGATAGGGCGGAGAGCGTAATTTCTATTTTGCAGCGGGTGCAGCAAACAGCACGCAATGTTCGAGATCGACTTTCTGTAGATTCTACCCGGGTTATCAACAGACTTGAAGATTTTAGAGAGTCTTCAGACAACGATCCCTTGGAGCTGTTGGATCAGACACTCTTTACCTTGAGTTCCTTTAGTGGCCTGGCAATGGAGAGCATGACCCGCGGGCTCGGGTGGCGTTTCATGGACATGGGACGCAGGATGGAGCGTGCAATGAATCAGGCGGTACTTATGCGCATCAGTCTTCCCCTGATTTGTGCAGATTCTCAAAATACCCTTCTGGCTTTACTCGAGGTGTCAGACAGTTTAATGACGTATCGGGGACGATACCGGTCCTCCTTTCAATTGGCTCCGGTGCTGGACCTTTTGCTGGCAGATGAAAGCAACCCTAAATCTTTGGCATTTCAATTTTATCAACTTGAAGCGCACGTGGAGTCTCTTCCGCAACAGGATGAAAGGCGGTTTTCAAGTAGAGAGGAGCGGGTCGCTTTGGAAATGCTCACCGCAGTTCGTCTGCTCGATTTAACAGGAATACGTTGTGGAGAAGAAAACCCTGAGACCAACTCTTTGACGGCATTTCTCACTGAAACAGAAGCACAGCTGAAGGAGTTTGCTCAACAGGTCACTGCTCATTATTTGACCAGGGTTCCGGCAACGCCCCATTACTCAATGATTCCCGGTAACGTACCAGTATGAAATACCGCATAACCCACAATACCGGTTACAGATATTCTGCGCCGGCTTCACTTTCCCAGAACGAACTCTTTTTGTATCCTCGTAGTACCTCAACACAAGAGGTGTTGGAAAGCCATTTGCAGATTGATCCCTCGCCTCAGTATCTGCATAACCGACTCGATTACTTCGGCAATATCGCACATGTATTTATGGTGCAGCATCCACACAGTGAGCTGGCGGTTTCCGTAACCAGTCTTGTACAGACCAGTAAGCCTGTTGTAATACTACCTGAATCGACTCTTCCATGGGAGATGGTCGTTCAAAGATTGGCCGGACATAAACAACAGGCCGAACTTGATGCGTATCAGTTTGTTTTTGAAAGTCCGCTGGTAACCATCGGTCCCGGTTCATTGAATTACGTCGAACCATCTTTCCCGCCAGGGACTCCGGTGCTTACCGGGGCTGTGGATCTTGTCCGAAGGATTTATACGGAGTTTTCCTACGACAAATCAGCAAGCAATGTTGACACGACTGTTGAGCAGGCACTGGCAAGCAGGAAAGGGGTTTGCCAGGACTTTGCCCATGTCGCAGTGAGCTGTTTGAGGTCACTTGGGCTTGCCGCACGATACGTCAGTGGGTATCTGGAAACGATACCGCCACCGGGCAAGCCCAAACTTGTCGGATCTGACGCCTCCCATGCCTGGACCTCATTGTTCGTGCCCGACCATGGGTGGGTTGACCTTGATCCTACAAACAACCTCATCGCCAATGAAACCTATATCACTGTAGCATGGGGACGGGACTATGGTGATGTTGCTCCCGTGAAAGGGGTTGTTATGGGTGGAGGTGTTCATGAGTTGTCTGTTATGGTCGATGTAGCAAGGCAAGAGTAATTGGTTGTCCTGATAACCATATCAGGCAATTGGATCCGATAAAGTGATCAGCCCCAATATTTCACATATAGGAATAACAAAAGATTTTTCATGAAATATTGGGGTTAGACATGCCATACAAACAACGATGGCAGCCGATCACAGTTTTACTCTATATGTGCTTTCGCGGTTTGAAGCGCAATGTCCTTGTTCCTGGTAAAGAACGTCCATTTCAGTTTTGATGAGTGAATCCCGGCTCTTTTATCCTGGCCCCTGCAGTAATACCAATGGCCAAAGCGTTCCACTGTTGAAAAGGGATGGTTTTTAGTACAGAAAAGACCACATGGTTTTACCTCTTTGAAAAAGATAGTTTCGTCAGGATCTTCAGAGTAAACCATATTCTGGGGCAATTTTATCTGTGATACATTGACCTTCTCCCTTTCCTTTTGATCCAGCCAGTCTGAAATTTTCATTTGATCTCATTCTTCTTTAAAAAGTACTATAAGCAACGGCTATTTTTTACTTTCTGTAACCCAAGTGGGGGCCAGAGGCCGCCCGCCATTAAATGGTACATAGCTCGCAGCATTTTTTCTTGATCGCTCTTTGGCCGTTAACCATTTCTCGAGACGTTTATTTTCGATCTTTGCTTTAACTGATCGTTTGGCGTTTCCTTCATTTTTGATGATGAAAGTTGTCCCATCATTTCTAAAAACGTACACAGCAAGCAGATCCGGTCGTTCCGGAGCTGTTTTAATGTCCGGAACTTGATTATCGAGCACAAGCGCAGGTTCTTTATCTGAGGCTTTGTACAGTAGGACCATATGGTGCTCTTTTTTCGAGGTGATCACATGAGCAAACCCAAGATGGTCATCAGGGATTCCCATTAACCGCAGTACCAGATACTTCCCTATGGCAATATCCTCACAATCGCCACCAAATGTTGTGATGGTCTCAAAGGGGGTAGCCCAGTAATCGGGTTGTTTCCAAAGTTCGCTGTCGGCGATCCAGGTCAACTGATTCAAATACTCGTTCACGGCTTCCAGCTGTGTCTCGACCGGATCGTTGAGGTGAACTTTAATCAATTGTATGACATCGATCATCCGCTGGGCTGCTTTCTCACCGTGTCGCCTGTTGATCTCGGCGTAGACCCCCTGATCCCAGTCGGGAAATTCTCTTTCAGCAGCGGCAGAGATACCAGTGAGATAAACGGTATGAAATGCCAGAAACATTGAAATGATCGTCAGCCAGTGATTGAGTTTGCTTAACCTTTGCGGCGACTTGCTGATGACTGCATCGTTCTGGTATTGCTTGGTAATATTTATGGAAATTTCGATTTCGGGTGCCATTTTACCTTCCTCGACCTTTTGTCTAGTTGATTTGCCGCGTGAGGATTCCCCAGCTACCTTCTTGATGCTTCTAAGATCAGAGGTATTGTCTCAGGTAGGGTTTCTTTCTGGCGACTACTAAAATATGCACTCAGTTCTTTCATCGAAAGCGGTCCCTCTGGTCCGTGAACCACTTCGATGCGGGTCCACGCATAGAAATCCACTTGATTTGTATATTTCTGTTTCAACAGAGACTGCAGCTGTTCTATCCGGGAGACCGGGTAGAGTTCTGGCCCCGTAATTTCTAAAAGAAAATGGAACTTATCATCCAGATACGTCGCATTGGCATTGACCAATGTAAAAGCATTATCATGACCAAAATAATCAACGATATCGGCTTTTATCAGACGCGTGCGCGTAAGGTTATCAGGGGTTCCCTCCTTACCGAGAAACCAGCCATAGCGAAAGGCTCCCTCAGGTGTTTGAATAGTTTTTTCTACCTGACTTATGAGCAACTCAATGGAGTCGTCCCCAGAGGCTTTCCGTATGTCAGTTTGAAGCTGTTCAATTTCCTGCGGGGAAAGAAGCCTGAAGCCAAACACGTGCGCCAGCATTAACCGTCGTTTCCCGTAAGGCACAAATTCCACCCGATTAAGATCCAAGGCATTTTCCAGGGCAAAGTATTCCCGGATGATCTGCTCCGTGATAGCAATATCCTTTAGTGTGTCATTGCCAAGAGACTTGGCGAATGTGCCATCAAGGTGTTGCTCAATAGCGTTTTTAATTGAACCACGTGCCGACACATTGCTACTTAGGGCGCAATGCATGATCAGTTCTATAGGTCTGCCGATCTCCAGGGTCAATTGATTCTGTATCTTACTCACCTGTGTAGGTGTCAGTATTGCAGGGGTGCTCACATTTGCCACGACATGGATAAGGTCTTCTTCCTCTTCTAAGTAGAAATTCATGCCATCCAAAACCGTAGAAGGGATAAGCGACGTTTCCTGGATTAATATTTCCCTGATCCCTCTGGCCATTTTACGTTCCTGAGCAATCTGGAAGAGAGAGTTGCCAAGAAATGCTGCTATCAGCACAAAGGCAACAATAGGCAACTGGAATCGTCTAAGAAGTGTAATCCCCTTTTCCCTCGCACCAAAACTTCTGGCCATGCCGCTTAACACAAACGTGATGGAAGCAACGACCAGTATGGATAAAAAATTAGCAAAGAATAATAAGAAAGATCCTACCGCGGCAGCGACATCTCCAAGAGCTAAGCAGAGGCCGCAGTTGGCCAGGGGAGGAACAATCGCAGTTGCGATTGCAACGCCGGGTAAGGCGGGACTGAGTTTTTCATCCACAAGTGCATAAGCTCCGGCAAACCCAGCAAGAACGGCAACCAGCAGGTCAAACAAGGTGGGGCTCGTCCGCGACAGCATCTCGTTGGTGGGTTCAAAGTCGCCTAAGGTAAGGCCAAGTAACAGACTCATTGTCACAGCAGCGATAACCCCGAATATCTCGGCTCGAATGGCACGGCCAAAGAGACCAGTCTCACCCCTGACCAGTGCCAGGGAGATGCCGAAAATAGGGGTCATCAGAGGAGCCACCAGCATAGCTCCGATTACGACAGCCGTGCTGTTTAATATCAACCCAAAGCTTGCAATCAAGGTCGAAACTGCGACCAAAATGTAAAAACGTAAGGCAGGTTCAGAACCATCGGCGATATCATTGTGGACAATTTCGAATCGTTCGCGGCTTATTAGAAATATTTTCATTTGTCCTGCCTCATATATCTATAGTGTTCGACATGTTTTGGCATGCTCCACAGCACGATTGGTACTGCCATGGTTATGAAGTAATTGAGTACTCAACTAAAATTTAAATATTGAGTCATATGCCTCACGATCCTGCATATATCCAAAATCCATCTCAAATTTGAACATGATACCGGGATTAACCTCGTAATCGTGCTCTTCTGGAAAGGTGAGCTGCGGTGCTATTTCCAATACGAGCCAATCGCGGTAAAAACGTTGCCGGTAGCGTAGCTTTAATTGCACGTCGGTCACCTCAAAATCTGGCCTGGTATCCATATAGGTTCCAACATCATATAGCAACGCCCTGTCGATACTCAGTACTTGGTATAATCGTGCTACTCCTGATAGAGGCATACCGTCCTCATTTTCGGAAAGAACACCGGTAAAGGTTGTTCTGAAGAAAAACCGATCACCGAGATATCGTTCAATATCATACGCAGTTCTGTTTATCCATCCATCATCAGAGTAGTATCGAAGTCTATTGGTGAGACGTCCTTTCCACCTACTGCTGAAAAACGGATGAGTATGACGATAGCGAATGCCTCCATAGACGTAACTGGTTGAAAAACCAGCATCGGTGGAAATATTGTAGCGTTTGTTTTGGTCGACATAATACTTTACTCCGCCTGTCAAATCCTCCTCCCTGTTTTTGTTCGTGTCCAAGATTGGATTTGAATCTATATCGAAATCTTCACTACCATTTGCCGATAAATACAATTTGGCGCGTTGTTCGAACTCCGGGAAACTGAGTCGCAGACGAAGAGCGGGTTTACACTCAAAATCATCAAATTTTGAATAACCAAATTTCATGCTGATCTTGGCTCTGGATTTATTTTGCTCTCTTATGAATCTGGGATCATTAAAGAATGAATCCAACCACTGGGCAGCACCTGAAATAATTTGATTTCCTTTTTGTTGAACTTGATCCAGTTTCCAAAGTGTAGCAAACATGAGGAAAGCAGGTATATACGTTACAAAAAATGAAGATAATGATTTGAAGGGGGGGGCACCATGGGAGGTAGAGGTGAGCCGGTTATAATCGTGCAAAGGATAGTTATCCATTTGGGGGAAGAGCCTGTATCGAAACTGTCTTATTGGATTTCCGATCTGCAGTAATATCGAACTCTCAGTATTTTTATAATTACTAAAGATCATGTTACATCGTAATAGTTGCATAATATCACAAATAAAGATGATGAATAAGTAATACAAAAAAAGCTACCATACAAAAGACACACTTGCTGCCAGCGTATCAGAATCAGAGCCGGTTGATTCTTGTGTACGGGTGCCCAGATACGATAACTTGATGCCTAGAGAGCGACTAATCGGATGTGCATAGCTGAGTTTCCAGCCGATATTTTGTTTTGTGTCGTCCTGATCTGTTCCATTGAGACTGTTTTCGCCGCCATAGTCATATAGCCCGCACTGATAGACGCCCATTTCCCCCAGGTGTGCATGACCCCAAGCTGCGGTCTGAACGCAAACCGGTTTTGACCTAAATTGAGCAGTTTATCTTCCAGGTAGTTACCGGTTGGCAGTCGCACTTTCAATGCAACACCTTCAATAGTTTCAATATTCATTTGAGATCGATATGCACCAAATTCTTTACCTCGCAAAGGTGGCGCGCCATACAGGTTCATTGCAACACGAACAAAAGTGTCAGACCAGCCACTCCTTGAGGTTGAAGCGTGAACTCCATTTAATAAGCCCGTCCATTTTCCTTCCTGATAGCCATGTATGATGTCGATTTGCGATGATTTTTGAAACAACTCGAATGTGCGTAGATATTTAACGGCCCATGTATCCAGTTTCAGATCAAAATCCTTCAGCAAAAGGATAGGGTCGAAGAAAATATGAGCTTCGGTGTGGGCGAATGCAAACCCTCCGAAATTTCTGTCCATCGGCAGATGGTTCCAGTTTCGCGGTTCTGGATCAAGGGCGAAGCAGGGGAGTGGTAGCCCGATAGTTATAAACCAAAGGGTGAACCATTTTCCAAACCTCAAGATATATTTCACAGTTGCTGCTGTTACTCTGGATAAAATACTCATAAATATATTATAGTTACCTTGCATTAGGGTCAGAGTTTTCCCCATTATTGCTTTATTAGGCGGGCAAATATGATTACAAGAATCCGTTACACTTTTTTTTGCAGTCCATCACATCCAATCTGTCAGGGCAATACCAATCCCAATTTTGTTCACATATTGGTTATAATCGATCAGGCTTTCACCATACCCCGTGAAATACTGGATGTACCCTTTCAAATAAGGGTAATTCCAAAGGGGAAAACTCCAACCCAATTCTACAGCACCTTTTTCAAATCCTGACTCAAGGTTGTTACGAGACATTATGCTGAAAACCTGTTCCTTCCATTTATAGGCAGCCCGTAGTTCGTAATGACCGAGATAATCAGTAATATCAGGATTATCATCATCTTCTTCATCCTCAGATATTCTGTACCATGGTTTGAAGCTGAGGGCGAAATTACCACGCTCCATGACGAAATCTGCATAAAGCCGATTCCAGCTCCTGGAAAGGACCCCTCCACGACCGTTTGATTGATGGACAATACCGAACGTATTGACAGTATTTGTGAACCCCAAAAGCTCCCATTGAGGATTGAACTGCAACCATCCTTCTGGTTCATGGTTCGTTTCTCTGAATGGTGCAGATATGTCGCTATTGTATAGTTGCCAGAAGGAACGGTTTGTGTACGCTGCGTATAAATCTGCCACACCAAAAATATCAATGGCCAGTGGGAACTTTACACTTAACTGGAATTGGGCTTCAGTATCGTCTGCTTCAATAGCAGGGTCGTTGTACTGTTCCTGATAAACCTCTGAACTGTAGCCGTGTGTGTTATGGGCCGCAATTAATAGATAATTAGGTTTGTGGGCCATCAGGGTAAAAGCTTTTAAAACATTATCGGTGTCCTGCTTTGCTCTCTCAGACAAGGCCGAAGGCTCCTTTGTCTTCTCTGGAAACGTTTGTGCCAGAATCTTTTTCTCACACTCTAGACGCAGCTCACCTATCGTCACCGAATCGTTTACCTGGTCAAGCATTTCTGCCATGCAGGTTTTGAGATCATTCGCAATGCAGGCTCCAGGCTTCAATAGCCCAACTGAGAGAAATACCATCAAAACGATGGTTCTATTTTGAAATGCAATTTTTTTCATCTGAAAGATCCTCATATCTCGTGTGATTAGGTGGTTCGATAATAAAAAAAATTCTTTCCCCTCCAACAGTATATCTCATTTCTTAAGGAGCTTCAGCTGGAGCTCCTTAAGAAACCAGTCGGGTAAACCAGTACTGGAAAAATGTATTGTTATGTCAGGAGATAATCAAAGCGTTCATTTGTTCTGCACTATGGCCAAGTGAAAAAACTTTTGAACAATCCCTTAATTAAGCTTATCGTCCTTGTAATATTTGGTGCCTTTTGCGGTAAGCTCCAAAGCCAGGCCGTCGTCCGTCAACTGGTAAAGCCATACTCCTGTGGTGACGGACATGGCGCCAGCGAATGAGCCGCCTTCACCGCTTGCTTGCGCGGCAACTGTTCCCTGGCCGCCAAATTCCCAGCCAGAGTTAACGAAATTGTCAAGATCACTCTGGTTTTCAAACACCCAGATCAGTCGGAATTTTTTAATCCCCATTCCCAGGCCGGCTTGCAACTCGACCATCTTCATAAACACTTCTTTTTTTGATTTACTGTAAACCGCAATGCCTTTCCCTGACCCCCCTCCGAGGACTAAAATTTTCATTCCGAAATTACTGAAAACAGCATAGCCAGCTGATTTTTCAATTGCTTTTTTGGCTGTCGGCTGTGTCTTATAAAGGCGCTCGAGTGTATTGTCTGCCATCTTGCGAATGTCTACCCGTTGTTGCTCGATTTCCTCCTTTGCTGCTGCTTGTGAAGAATTGGCGGCGATAGCGCTCGCAAACAGAATCATCACTAAGGAAAGGCCATAAACCAATAGCTTGCATCGTTTCATATTGTCCTCCCGGTTAGAGTGTAAGGATCGTCGTCAGATTATTGCACCTGCTCCGCCAGCGGTTCTTTCCAGGCCTTCATTTTCTCCAAGTCAGGTACGTAAATCCGCATGACGATGTCCATATTTTCATCCTGGCGGCTGATCGGCAGCCAATTTTCCTCGGAAACGCCATCAGGCAATTCGGCAGCCACGTAGATTTCGATACCGCCGTTGTCGTCCAGTTTCATGCCACCATTCTTACCAATGCTGTACTTCTTGCGATCGTTGGGAATGAAGAAACCGTTTTTTAAATCGTACAAAGTAACCGACCAGAATGCTTTGGCAGGAGGGAGTTCATCCTTTGACATCCGGATCACATAATCATG
The DNA here is from genome assembly GCF_010646885.2 of Desulfopila sp. IMCC35008. Taxonomy (GTDB): domain Bacteria; phylum Desulfobacterota; class Desulfobulbia; order Desulfobulbales; family Desulfocapsaceae; genus Desulfopila. The sequence goes on from NZ_CP050700.1 coordinate 1,701,655, forward strand.
CAACGCATTCAATGGCTTGCCGTCAGCCGTCCCAATGGCGGGATACATTGCCTCACTTGCCGGAAGGCCGATAGGACCTGTAATCGACTGGAAAAGCAAGAGTTCCAGGTTCATCTTTCCTTTCGGTTGGAATAACTCGGTCAAATTTTTCTGTTTGAAATCGGCGTCGTTGGCTCTGGCCATTTCCTCGGGTATGATGCGTTCAGCAATTTTTCTGAGTGCGGCACCGTCTATCTTGGCAACCTGGGCGGGGTCAAATTGACGGCCGGGGATTATACCAAGCGGCTTATACGTCTCGAGAAGAGCCTGGTCGAGTTTGTTGTCATCGGCGAAAGAGGTGTGATTAAAAACAAACTGCATGACTTCCAACAGGTTCTTCTCAAAGATGTCAGCATCACGCTCACCTACCGATGGGAACGAAATATCATCGACAGGCTTTGCCTTACCTCCCTGATGTTCCGACAAGCTGAAAATCTTGACCGACTGCATCTGCTTTGAAATCCGGTCGAACCGTTCCGCGTCGCCGGAATGGGGCATGACTCGAAACACGGCGGAAACAAAGTCGCCGGTGGCCTCGAAAATCCGGTCAACGCCATCGACCGGCTCACCTTTGTACCCCTCGGTACGCTCAGTGTAGAGCAATATCTTCTCGGGCTTGTCGAAATCCCCCAGTCGTGTCGCCATTGGCACATTTACATAGTGATCATAGCCGGTGATCATCAGCGAGACATAATCCGAATCAAAGGCAGGTATGTCGATAATCATGGGATCTTTACGCAGATCCAGCATAACTCCGATATAGAGAGTATCGTTGTTAGGGCGGGCAATCTCTTTCATCGTATGGTCTTTCAGCGTAGTATCTGCGTCCACTGTGTTCCAACCTCCCTGTTTCAGCGCAAATTTGTTGTTTACGTTGTACATGGCGACATACTGATAGGATCGTTTTACGATGTTCATGAGCTGTTCGTCATTTAGTGCCGTGGATCCCCCTTTACCGGCCGCAAATGCGTAACCGATTGAACACGCAACCAAAAGCAGCGCAGTGCTCATTATCATCATTGTCCTGGTCATGGTGTTATCGCTCCTTCTGAACAAGTTGTTGGTTATTATGGCCTCCCCGTTTTTGATGAAAAGACCATCGTTGGCAGCCACTTGTAGGTCAGGAATCGCTGGCCTACAAGTGGCTGCCTGTGTAATTTCGTAACCTGGATGCCTTAGCACAACTATCCCGCAATGAATCGTCAATCAGATACATTCAGCCTGGCTTAGGTGATCGCCTTTGAATAAAAATGTCACTTCACCGTATAACCACGTCCCTCCAGGCACGTAGCAAAGGCTTTTTTGAAATTGGCTTCCAGCGCGGCGCTCTGACTATCTGCCTGGGCAGCTTGAGAGCCCTGTTGGTTTTCCCTGTGTTCTTTTACTGCGCCTAGTGCCATTCCCGCGGCTGCACCGGTTGCAGCTCCTTTCCCAAATTTTCCGCCCATTGAGCCGCCCAGACCGCCTACCGCGGCTCCTGCCACAGCGCCTTTAACAATACTGCTGTCTCTTGCTCTCGTCTGATTGGGCTGTGGTGCTGCTTCTGCTACCGGGGCAGAATTGGGATCATACCCGCTCTGCCCGCTGGCCCATTGCCGACACTCGTCCTGATCCTTGGTCTGCTGTTCAGCGGGCTGATTATTGGCTGGATATACAACCAGGTCAGCAGCCATGACGAGTCCCGCATGGTATATTATACCGATTATCAACAATCCTTTTAATTTTAACATAATACAATCTCCTTGTTTTTTTGAATTTCAGTAATATTTTCTTGCCTCCATTCTCCATCTTAATGCAGGTCCAACTCCCTTGTTTTCCGGTTATGTTCCTTCACCGACCGGAATCAGCAGGATTGTCGGCCCATCACCAAGGTACGCGTCGTCAGTCTCCATGAGCATATTGGTTTTCATCAAGGCGTGCAGGGAGTCTACGTATTCCTGGCCACGCTCCGAATATTTGGTCAGTGTTTTCGCCAACTCCCATCCGGCAATCTTGGTGCCGGCTCTGCGCATTTCGGCCCGGCCGGCGCGCAAGGATTTGTAGCTTGGATGTGTGTTTATATTTCGCATATAAGCAATGACCGACTGCAGCGGTGTTTCATAAGATGCGATCTTGTGGTCGCCGTGTTCGGAGCGCTGCTCCTTTGGTGTGATACCTTTATCGCTCCAGGTCCACATGCCGAAGAGCGCGTTGCCCTCGACAGCGAACCTGGATGTCCCCCATCCGCTTTCCTCAGCGGTCTGGGCGAGAACCAACGATGGCGGCAGGGTATCAACCCTGCGAAGCAACTCATCCTGCAATCCGCGATCGGTTATGTCGACGTCTTCTTCTTTTTCTGCCACCTTATAGGCAACGGCGCTCTCTTTCAAAAACGACTGTTCTGAAGGGGAGGGCGTTTTACCTGATTTTATTGTTTTAATAATCGATTCCAATTGTTGCCGATCTGCCTGGATCAGCTCGTTTGCATGTAGAATCAGTGGGCCCATTAGCCGAAAGAAAACCCGTTTCTTGGTCACTACTGGGATTTCTTTTGATGTTTTGTCCCTCCAGCGTTTTGGGATATTTGTGATATAGAGCCTGGGTACCTCACGAATTCCGTCCTGCCAGGCCTCCGGGGTATAGTTCAGACTGTTAATGAGTTGCTCCAGCTGTTCGCCCGATTCGAACTCGAAGCGCTCAACAGGCCGTTCAGCCTCGACCCGGGAGGACCCGATGCTCTTTTCCTCCGTGTCACAACCCGTTAGAAATGCGCCGATGGTTATCATCGTGATCAGCACGGACACCACCCGTCGCCATGCTCGCCATGCATTAATCGATTTCATATTCTTCTCCATCTGCACGAGGCTCACCATGGCAGTTTTACCACCGGTGAGACGGTAAACCGTATCTGGTATTCAGGTCCGAAATTGTCCGGTGATTCAATATAGTGCCAGTACTGAAGCCCGAACTTCCACGGCCGGCCACCTATGAATGTGGTCTTGGACGCACCTACAGCCAACGGGAATGTCCACTCGTTGCCACTGCTTGCCTCGTGGTTATAGGAAAAAGTTGGTGAACCGTTTATCTGCCAGCCATCCTTGAGGTTCAAAGCATAAAAATACTGGCCGCCGGTGATGCTGGTGTCGTAGTCACCCTCGCCAGCCACATCCCATTGGTGTGAGACGAGCGTACCCACAACGCCCCAGGGCCGCACCATGGCAACAGCGAACTCCGGACCAAGCAGCCACTGGTCCAGTCCCAGTGAATCATTCGTCGCCGTTGGCAGAGTACCGGCCAGTCCGGCCAGTATCACAATGCCGCCTGGAAAAGTCTTGGCTAACGAGGCGTCAAAGCCAATATCGCCAAGATCAACACCTTCAGAGCTGAAACCGCCGCTCTGCTGTGGCACATCCTGGCTGAAAATAACCGGGATGGCTGGCCGTATGAAAAGATTGGAAGAGTCTGTCAACTTGTATGGCAAGGAAGGCTGGAACAGCATCCGCCAAGCCTCTGCACCATCAGCGCCCGGGATATCTCCATCATAGCTAATGTAATCAAACTGAAAATTCATGGTGCCCATGTTGGTGTTGGGATCAGACAGGGCGGCGGCAACTTCGGCAGCGGAAGGTGAGCCAAAGCCGCCCTCGCTGTCCCGAGAAGTTTCGCTGCTAAATGTGCGGGCTTCGTCGTCCGTGACCCGGAACATGAACATTTCACCGGTTGCAACATTGCGGGCCCTGTACTCAGCTGGGTCGCCCTGGTTCTGCTCGAAACTGAAACAGTTGGTTTCCACATCCGAGTAGCACACCTGGTCATCACCTTTAACGGACCAGGTACGCCGGAAGATCTCATTCCAGGCCTCGATCTCGGCGGTACCATCGGCGTGATACGTACCCACCGCGGTTACGCCCGGTGTCAACTCTATTTGCGCCGTGGCGCCGGAGACAAACTCCTTCAAGGTGTCTGCTCCCGTAAATGGCTGCCAGTTGTCTGCATATGCCGGCGGGGATGCCATGAAGGCAAAGAGGAAAGTCGCGATGCTCAGTCTGTTCATTTTTGTCTCTCTTGTAAAACTGGGTTAAGATTGGGGACAAACCTTATCAACCATCCCCGCCTTGGACTGATGCACTACTTTGATTCCATGGGTTTCACCTCGGGGAAGGTCCAGGATCCATCGAGGATCTCCTTTTGCGGCTGATAAAGGCGTACGGTGTAGTTCCAGCCATCAGCAATCGGTAAATGGTTGACGCTTCCCGGATCACCTCCGAAATGGATGGTAAAGGAACCATCCTCGTTGGGAGTCCCGGTGAGGCTGTTGACGCTGTAGGCATCCTCATCGTTGGGATCGAAATAGCCATCCTTGTTGTATAAGCTGACCGACCAAAACGCATCGACTGGCACATCTCTGAAGGTGAGCTGGTATGCGCCCACCGGGAGATTTGGCTCCACGTTGAGGTAAAACGCTTCCTCCTGCGGCAAGCCGCCCCAGCCCCAGGCCGTGCCCAGCAGGTGGCGAATCGGGTCGACATCCTCCTTGCTCCCGAAGGTGGCATGGGTGTCTGTCATGCCGCGACCCAGGATAAGCAGGGCCTCGTAAGTAATCTTGTAGCTTTCCTTGTCGTAGTCAGGGTGGGAGTAGGGTTTAGCTGATGCTGCTTTAATTTTCAATTGGTCCTGCAAGGCGTTCGCCTCCCGGATATCATCAGGATCAGAGGCGTCAACCAGGGTGCGCACGGAGAGATTCACAAAGGGTGTCCCGAATTCCTCAACGGTCAAGTTATGTTCTCCCGGTTCATGGATGACCCTGTTGATGTAATGGTCCTCGTTGACAACCATTATCGACATGTATCTGTCTCCCGTATCAGGGACGGTGAGGGTGGCGCCTTTGCTGATATCCACTACCGCCGCACTGTAGATTGTATCCCGGTTCATGCGGATGACGGTTTGCTTGTCCAGGGGCGTTGGTCCGCGCAGATGAAAGAACAGATTGACTCCTCCGGCCATTTTCACGATCCGGTCGAACTGGGCGGCCGTTTCCGCCCTGACAAAGTTTGAGGCATTGACCATCACGGGTTCGACTCGGTCGCCTGCTGCTGAGGCAGAGGAGATAGAAAGAATAGCGAGGCAAACACTGATTGAGGAATATGCTATTACGTTGGGAATCATCTTCTTCATTGGTTACTCTCCTCTTTTTTCTCATCTTCTGTCAGTTGTTGAGGGCCCCGATTTATGGCGTTACGGGGACTGGAAACTTCCACGTGCCCTCAAGGATCTCTTTTCGCGGTCGGTACATGCGGACGATATAGTTCCAGCCGGGCGCGATGGGGAGGTAGTTGTCCTGCCCAGGGTCGCCGCCGAAATGGATGGTGATGCTGCCGTCCTCATCCTTCTTCGAGGTGACACTGTTGTAGGAATAGGCGTCGTGTTCGTTGACTATGAACATGCCTTTGTCGTCGTAGACTGTCACCGACCAGAAGCCGTCAACAGGTACGTCCTTGACGGTCAGGATGTAAGGGGTTTTGCCATCATTATGTTCAGGAACGCCTGCGGTATAGGTGGAGTCCTGCTTCGGCAACCCACCCCAACCATAGGCGGCGCAGAGCAGCCAGTAGATCGGATCGAGCTCTTCCTTTCGGCCAAAACAGGTCCCGGTGGGGGGCAAGGCGGCCGCGACGACATTGATCTTCTCCCGCATCGCCTCGACTTCCTCCTTCTTCCAGCCGGGATACTCGAACTTGCCCTTATCCGCCTGCTTTACGATGATGGCGTCCTGCAGGGCATGAGCCGCCTTCACATCTTTCTCGTCGTTGGGATCGAGAAAGGTCCGGATCAGGAGAAGCGCGTATCGCGTGCCGACGGTTTTTTCATCGAGGACGACGTCCTTCGGGCCGTATTCCGCCCAGATCGAATGATCCTGGCTGACGATCATCAGCGACTGGTAGCGGTCCCCCGGGTCGGGCAGGGTGATGGTCAGCGGCGAGGTCACATCGAAAACCGACCAGGAATAGAGTGTGTCCCGGTTGGGACGGACCGTGTCCCGGTTGGTGACATCGTACGCTTCCCTTACGTGACTGAATTTCCCGAAGGCGTCCATATTCTCAATATAGGTCCGCATCTGGACGTCGGTCTCGGCCCGGACGTAATTCTGAATCGTCACCTTGGGAGCATCGGCGGCCAGCACGTTGAAATAGGGGACGATCGCCATTGAGACGACTAACGCCGTGACGATCAAAGTTGTTTGGGTTCGTATGGTGCCTCTGACTTTCTTCATGACTATTCCTTTTTGCTTGATCATGCTTGTCTACGTTTCAGTTCTGCTTCACACCCATGACCCTGAACAGGAAATTGGGCCATCGAACTCGGTCCTCCCCACGGGAAAGTGAAGAGGACCATCTGTTAGCGCCTTCAGATTAATCATCGTCCGGCGATCGTTTGAAAGCCGGACGCTCGTCCTGCAGATTCTTGAAGTAGAGTTGCTTCAGCGTTCCCTCGAAGGCGAAGGGGGCCCTGTCGAAGTAGGCGTCGGCAACTGGCGAGCAGGTGTCCATGCCCACGTCGAAGGTTTCCGAGGCGGTGAAGGTTCCTGGGACGGTGCGTTGAACGGTTCCCCCGACGGCCTCCTTGCCATTGATCCAGAACTTGAGCTCTGCGGGGGCGGCGCGCTCGAGGGGCGTCTTCATCTCGAGGGCAATCTGCAACTCCCCGGCCGGCAGCGTACCGACCTCGAACTTGTCGCGCTTGAGCAGTAGCGCACTGTATTCGTAGTAGAGCTTGCCGTCGACGGCAAAAAGGCTGACGCCGCCGGCGTAGCCGCCCATGGCAAATACTACCCCGTTGACGCCTTCAGGTACTTCAGCCTCGATCTCAACCCGGAGGTTGCCGTTGCGCACGTTCGGCGCCTGGCTTTCGGGGATGCGCGTGATACCGGGAAAGAGGGTCCATTCGGAGTTCTTGGACCGCTTCATTTCTTGGGGATTGAGGGGGCTGAAGAGGCCGGCGCCGATCGGCAGGACCATATTTTCCTCCGCCACCTGCATAAAAAGTTCTTTGAGTTTCTCCAACTCGTATGGGTTTTCGGCGGCCAGGTCGTGCATCAGTGAATAGTCCTTGCGGGTGTCGAACAACTGCCATGTGTCCTGCATCGGATTCCACTTGCTGATGTCCGGCGGGGTGGCGACCCACGGTGTCCGGGGGCCGAAGGTGCTGGCCATCCAGCCCTCGTGGTAGATGCCGCGGCTGCCCATGATGTCGAAGTACTGGGTTTTCTTTTGTTCCGGCGCGGTCGCTGAGTCAAAGGTGTAAACAAAGCTCGTTCCGTCGATGGGGTCCTGCTTGTGGCCGTCAACCACCTTCGGTGGCTCGATGCCGAGGATTTCGTAGAGGGTGGGCACCACGTCGTTGACATGGGTAAACTGCGGCCGCGGTGTCTTGTCGGCCTTGATGCGCTTCGGCCAGGAGATGACCATCGGCGTGCGGGTGCCGCCCCAATCAGCGGCGATCAACTTGGTGTAGCGGAACGGAGAATCACCGGCCCAGGCCCAGGCGGAATGGTACATGTTGTCCATCTTGGGACCGCCGATCGCTTCCAGCCCGCCGAGTTGCTCGGCTATTGCCATGTGTTCCTCAACGGTGGACGGGATCCCGTTCTGGGCGTTGAGTTCGGCGACACTGCCGTCCATGCCCTCAGCCGATGCGCCATTGTCGGAGAGGATATAAATAACCAGGGTGTTGTCGCGGATGCCACGTTCCTCAAGGGCATCGATCAAGCGGCCGACCTGGACGTCGGTGTGCTCGAGAAAGCCGGCGAAGACCTCCATCAGGCGGGCCTGGAAGGCGCGCTCCTCTACTGAGAGATTTTCCCAGGCTGGCATCCCTTCCGGACGGGGTGGGCGCGTGGTGTTGTCCGGAATCCAGCCGATCTCCTTCTGGCGCTCAAAGACTCGTTGCTGGTAGGCATCCCAGCCGTCGTCGAACTTGCCCTTATACTTTTCGGCCCATTTCGCAGCGACATGGTGTGGACCGTGGACCGCGCCCGGCGTCCACCACATCAGGAAGGGCCGGTCAGGATTCATCGCGAGGTGGCGGTTCATCCAGGTAATCGCCTTGTCAGCCATGGCCTCGGTGAGGTGGTAGTCTTCGTAGTTCTCGAGGTGGGGCGGGGAAATCGGGTTGTTGTTCTCCCACAAGGCGGGTTCCCACTGAGAGCTCTCGCCGGCGATGAAGCCATAGAAGTAGTCGAAACCGCGGCCGGTCGGCGTGCGGTCGTAGGGGCCGTTGGCAAGCTGGTCGACCGGGGTGTTGTGATCCTTGCCGAAAGCCGCGGAGGCATAGCCGTAGTAGCCGAGTACCTCGGCGATGGTGGCCGAGGATTTCGGAATGATGCCGGTGTAACCGTCCCAGTCGTTGGCGAGTTCTGCGATCTGCCCAAAGCCCACACGGTTATGGTTACGTCCCGTCATCAGCGCGGCCCGGGTGGGTGAGCACATCGCGGTGGTATGGAAAGCGTTATAAGAGATTCCCTCCTCGGAAAGCCTGGACATTGTCGGGGTCTCAATATCACCGCCAAAAGTGGCTGGTTGACCAAACCCGGCATCATCGAGCATGACGATGAGGATATTGGGGGCGTCCTCCGGCAGGTGGCGCTTCTGCTCGCGCCATTTGTGAATTGACTCTTGCATGGTAGGTCCGATTTTCCCGCCCATGGAAGGCATTGGAAAGGGTAGCACATTCTGTGTTGCCGCGGTTACTGCTGTCGGTATTATTGCATATAACAGAAGGGCAAATAGCAGTTGGTACTTCCAATAAAATGATCGAAACATAACAGATCCTCATTCCCTGGCTATGATTTAGCCGCTTTCTTAACAACTTAGAAAATGCAATTTCCAGACATGCCGGAATTCAGAAATCTTCGGACAAGCTGCAGAGGCGATGTTCATCTCAATCAAGCTTTTTGATAGAATCCAGAATAGCATCACAAGCTTCGATCGCTGCCTTATCTCCAGTAGCCTTACTTACACAATCGGTATATTTTTTGGTCAAGGTAATGCGGGCATCACTGGTTGCTCCCTTTTCCTTGTTCTTAATCTTGGTACTTTTTGAAGTACAGCCAGCGAGGGAAATCACCAGTGTCACCGCGAGTATCAAATACATGTTATGTTTCATAGACATGCCTCTCTCAATAGTATTCTGATCTAAGAGGGAATCCCCCCACCACTCGTTGTTTCTTGTCTTTCCAATTATTCTACCAATCAGTAGGCTTCAAAATTATTCAGCCTGGTTAATATGAATAATTAAGCCACCTTAAAACCTCCATGAAAGTCCGAGCATGATACCATCCTGCGAAACGTCGTAAAGAAAATCGTCTTTCTCGTAATCAACATCGAGATAACGGTATCCAAACGTGGTTGAAAAAGTTTCGGTCCACTGGTAGCCCAGGTTCAAATTCGCATCCCACATCAAGTCAGAACCGGCGCCAAACCCGCCAATGATAAAAAAGCCACTGACAAAAAACTTTGAAGCACCGATCCTGGTCAAACCCTTGATGCCGACTATCGGATCGAACCAGTCTTCACTGTTATCTATCGCATAGGTCCCAAGCGGACCGCCACTCAGAGTTAAATCAGAATCGATAGACCAGTACCTGACTCCGGCCAGGCCATCAAGAAATGACTGCTCTTTTTCAAAAAAACGATAGAACCCTCCAGCCGACACCATCCAGGTTTTCGTTCGAGAAGTGAGCGTGGTGAAATATTGACCGGCAGTCGCTGCATCACTTTCGATATCGGTATAGGCCACATCCATACTGAAGCCGAAGGAACCTTTACGTGCTTCACCGACCAGCATCAGGGCACCATTGATATTGCCGAGTATATCATCAGAAAAGCTGATATCGATGTCTGCCGGCGGCAGACCGGGGAGGGTGGCCACCGTTCCTTCCTGTCCGGCCAGCCAGGCGTAGGGCGCAATATGAAATTCCCAGGAATCCATACCGTCTGAAGCGAAAATTTTCGAAGGTGATAGAGAAAGCAGAAACGGCAGACTGCAAAGAACCGATAGGACAGCTCTGTTGTGAGTAGACTTCATGGCATAACCCTCTAATAGATGTTTAAGCTCAGAGCGACGATTTTTTTATGACATTGCCCATTGCTTGGTTTCCCCATTGTTCGCAGTCTCGAATTGAGAATTGACGTTGAAAACAGAACAGCTCTATGCGGCAATCACCTTCAACCTCAATCCCCAAAATATCTCTATTTATTCAAACACCTCTTTGCCATCTGCATCGATGTAAGAGAAATAGTTGAGACCATCCTTCTGTCGGAACATCCCTCTTATGTATTGTCCCTTTTCATCGTAGAGCATGATGCCAGCATCCCCATTTCTGTAACCTAGGCCTATGCGCTGCACCTCTTCTTTGTCATTGATGAGTATGCCATATCCATCTCCACCACCGCCCATGGCCAGAATCTTTGCTCCCTTCTCATTAACCAGAGCTATCCCGGGAATCCCCTCGTCCATGCCCAGACCGACCCGGGGATTGCCTTCAGCATCAGCCACCATGATACCGCTGCCTTTGCCATCGGCTGGAATGCCAAGGGCTATAGCGCGTTTACCTGCTGTATTAAAAATACTGATGCCGATGCCCTGTTCCTTATCCGATCCGATGGCTACCAACTCCATACCCGAAGGATCGCGGATGGTAATCCCAGTGGCGGTGATCTGGCCAAACTGGGCATCATTTGCCCCCTGCTTGGCTCCCATTACAAACAGTGGTATAAGCAAGAGTGTTAAGATGACCAATAGCCGCTTCTGCCGGTTATTCTGTTTTTCGATTTTCTCAAGGCGTGTTTGAAGTTTTGCTATTTCATGGGCTGAAGATTGCATTGCAGTTCTCCTGTGTATCTTATGGTTGGACAAGTATTGACTCCTGGTTACAGCAAGTTAGTCGTCTAACTTTTGGGTCATCAATATCCTCTTTGCCGGGCCCTCTGGTCATTGAGTACGGCACCGCCGACTGCACCGACTCCAACCCCGATCAGCGTGGATTTGGTATTGCGGCCAATTGCCTGTCCGGCGATCGCGCCTGCCGCGGCTCCCCGTGCTGCTCCAACCTCACCGGCAGTTGGATAGGTTGAGGCACAACCAGCATTGAACAGCATCACATAGGCAAGCGAAACTGCCAGTAAACAACTTGCGTAGATTCTCTTCATTTCATTCTCCCTTTTTTGTGGCTGAGTTTGAAATACAGGCCAACGATACAGCCGACCCGCGTCTCTATACCTTTTACATTCCAGTATTTCCCCCGAACCTAATCCCCACATCGGCATGTCTTTCTGATGATAACGGGCGAGCGTACAGTCTTGCTATGATATGCTTTGCATTGCTACCCAAGGAAGAGGGTAGTTATTTGGTGGTTGAATTCACCCACCTTCATGCTTCAGACAACTGTTATTCACATACTGAAAAATCTCGTTTTCCAGACTATGCAGCAGCTCCTCGTACTCGGCTTTTCGCTGTATTGATGCATCAAAGTCCATTTCATTCCAGAATTGGAGCGCTTCACTGCATTGTTTATAATCTTCGCATATAACCTGAAAAGACTTGCTACTATTGAAGCATTTCACTATTTCGCCCCTTCTTTCAGGGAAACGCTTCATCACAAAAAAAACGCCTGGATGGATCACCGCCATGGTCATCTTCCTGTTTTACTTTGTCATTGATAGTTTTGTTTAGAAATGAAACAATAAGTGATATCTACGCGTTCAGACAAAGACTGCATTTCACTTAAAGCTAGCCCCAATATTTCACGTGTCTGGTGAGTTCATAGTCGAGGCATCAAGGGTGCAGCTGTAATAATCTACCGCAAACCCTTGATAACGAAGAGGATGGACTCAGCAGTCACGCCCGCAGGGTGAAAAGAGAGTTTGAGTGCAAGCGGTCTTTCGCGGTACAAACTGTACCCGACAAAATTCACTGACAACAAAGTTTAACCAATTGATATCAATAAGTATATATTAATAATAGAAGATTTTTCATGAAATATTGGGGCTAGATAGATATTTAAATGTACCAATCCTTGAGCGTCCTTACACCTAATTTAGGTTATATTACGGTTGACAAGGGGGGAAGGTTTGTTAGATGTAAATGCATAATTTATGACGCTAAAGGAACAATATGCCGTACGATAACGAGTTCAATGAGTTGTTTGCTGCCGAATCTGAGGTTCCTTTGCCTCACGACCACATCCGGCAGCAATTTCATAAAATTATTGCCAGTCCCGAGTTTCTAGCAACCAGGAAGCAACGTGATTTTTTGACATTTGTGGTGGCGGAAACACTTGCCGGAAGATCTAACACTCTGAAGGGGTACACGGTAGCTACCCAGGTATTCGACAGGGCAGAAGACTTTAATGGGTCAGTGGATCCTATCGTGAGTATCCAGGCCAATAAATTGAGGCGAGCGCTTGAGCGTTACTATCTTATTGATGGCAGGCTCGATCCCATCAGGATAGATATTCCTAAGGGAAGCTATGTACCAACATTTTCCTGGCAAGACGAGGCAGAAATTGAGAAAAAGCATACTTGCTCAGTCTCAGAATCCGCTCCTGATAGGTCATGGCCAGCAATATTGATTGTACCTTTCAAAAACCTGACCGGTGACCCTGAATATGACTTTTACGGTTCGGGTATATCGTCAGAAATGGCAAATGAGGTTTCTTGTTTTGAAAACGTCAGGGTTCATTTTCCACGCGACGGGATAATGAATGCAGGCGTCTACGCCCGACCTCGCTTTGTTTTAACTGGTGAATTGTTTAAAGACAGGAACGGATTAACGCTTGCAGTACATTTAGCAGATACAAAATTGGAAGTACAGATTTGGGGTGAAACCTGTGAAACAGAAGCAGGTCTGCAAGAATTGTACAGTTTCAAGAAGCACGTGGTTAAGACAGTGGCTACTAAAATTTGTGGAGAGTTCGGTGTTATCCCAAAAGCTATCACCAAAGAGGTGAAAAGTAAGTTGCCGAGTGAACTAACCACCTATGAAGCAGTACTTAAATTCTGGGAATATGAACAAAGCATGACTCCCAAAGCATTTGAACAGGCATTTGTTTCGTTAACCCGTGCTGTAAGTTTGGAATCTGATAACTGTCTGGCACTGGGGTCACTTGCTATCCTCTATTGCACGATCTACAACCTGGACATCCCTGGCTTCGAAAATCCGCTTGACAAAGCAGTTGAATACGCTGAAAAGGCAGCTCTTATCAATCCAAACAACCAGCGCGTTCTTGCGACTCTGGCCTTGGCCAGGTTGACGTCCAACGAACTGACAGCAGCTATATGTGAGGCTCATAACGCCTTGGAGTTAAATCCGGATTCCCTCTTTGTGATGAATGGTCTCGCGTGGATTCTGACTCTTTCCGGAGATTGGGAACACGGACCAAGGCTCGCTAAAAAAGCAATCCGCCTCAATCCATTTCACCGGGCAATCACACACGATGCTCTCTGGGTCAACTATCTCAGGTTGGAAAAATATGACCTTGCCTATAAGGAATCTACGCAACACCATCGGCGGACATTATTCTGGGACCCGCTCATTAGTGCTTCAACCCTGGGCCTTATGGGACGAAGTGAAAATGGTAAGAAGTTTATTGAAAAACTCCTGAGACTGCGACCTGATTTTAGAGTCAAAGGGAAAATGCTCATCGGTAATTATATAAAAAGTGATGTGATCGCCGATAAAGTTTTTGAGGGTTTGGCGAGATCAGGGTTAATCGTTAAATAATTTCCACCATTCTGCTTTAAAATCGGTCGTGGCTCGTGAACGCCATGCCTGTTGGGGATTCTTGCTGGGAGTTTCCCGGACTATCATCGACAAGCGTCAATGAAGAAAGCGGGCGGGTTTTTCCGTTACAGGCCCAAAGAGCGTAGTATTTCATCTCAGAATACTACGCTCTTTGGTGTCATCTGTGTTCCTGTCTCCCTAATATTTCAATATCCTCTCAGTTCTCGAAGAGGATGACTTTCAGTTTAATGAAGGTCAAAACGGTCGAGATTCATTACTTTGTTCCAGGCAGAAACAAAATCATTAATAAATTTTTCTTGAGAGTCTGCATAACCGTATACTTCGGCAATAGCACGAAGTTCAGAGTTGGAACCAAAGATCAGGTCGACACTGGTGCCGGTCCACTTGAGTTCGCCGGTGTTTCGGTCAGTACCTTCAAAAACATCCTCGTCTGTAGATATCGGTTTCCAGGCCGTGCTCATATCGAGCAGATTGACAAAAAAATCATTTGTCAACGTCTCTGGATTCTCTGTGAAAACTCCATGTTTGGTTTGGTTGAAGTTGGTATTCAGTACCCGCATGCCACCCACGAGAACTGTCATTTCCGGTGCACTCAGGGTGAGTAATTGAGCCTTATCTATCAACATTTCAGCAGGCGAGACGGTGTATCTCGCCTTCATGTAGTTGCGGAAACCGTCAGCTTCAGGTTCGAGAACAGCAAAGGAGGTGACATCCGTCTGCTCCTGAGAGGCATCCATACGTCCTGGTGAGAAGGGGACCGTAACGGTATGACCCCCATTTTGGGCTGCTTGTTCAACACCTGCGCATCCAGCCAGTACGATCAGGTCTGCCATGGAGACCTTCTTGCCGAACCCACCCTGGATACCTTCCAGTGTTTCAAGTACCTTGGCCAGTTGATCTTGCTGGTTAATATCCCAGTCTTTTTGAGGTGCAAGACGAATGCGGGCACCGTTGGCACCGCCACGCATGTCGGAGCCGCGAAATGTAGATGCCGAGGCCCAGGCGGTTGAAACTAATTCGGCAACGGAAAGTCCGGAAGTCAGAATCTTCTCTTTTAAAGCTGCAACATCAGCCTCATTGATTAACTCATGGTCAACGGCAGGAATGGGATCTTGCCAGATCAGCTCCTCACTAGGGACCTCCGGCCCGAGATAGCGTGTAATCGGACCCATATCACGGTGCGTCAGCTTAAACCATGCTCGGGCGAAGGCATCAGCAAACTCCTCGGGGTTGTCCAGATATCGTCTGGCGATTGGCTCGTAGATTGGATCGAAACGAAGAGAGAGGTCTGCCGTGGTCATCATCGGTCGGTTTGTTTTCGAAGGGTCATGAGCGTCAACGACCATATCTTCATCGTCAACGTCCTTGGCCAGCCACTGGTGAGCACCTGCAGGACTCTTGACCAGCTCCCACTCATATTTAAACAATACCTTCAGGTAGCCCATGTCCCATTGAGTCGGGTTTGGTTTCCAGGCCCCTTCAATGCCACTGCTAATTGTATCGCCAGCCTTACCACTGCCAAAACTGCTCTTCCAGCCGAGTCCTTGTTCCTCGATAGGAGCAGCTTCAGGTTCAGGTCCCACATTCCCTGCATCTCCAGCTCCGTGGCATTTGCCGAATGTATGCCCGCCCGCAACCAGGGCTACGGTTTCTTCGTCGTTCATCCCCATGCGGCCAAAGGTTTCTCGGACGTCAACGCCTGAAGCAACTGGATCGGGGTTGCCGTTTGGGCCCTCCGGGTTCACATAGATGAGACCCATCTGAACAGCTGCAAGTGTGTTTTCAAGCTCTCGATCACCTGAGTATCGTTGGTCATCCAGCCAAATTTTTTCAGAACCCCAGTAGATGTCTTTTTCCGGTTCCCAGATGTCTTCACGGCCACCACCAAAACCAAACGTTTTAAAGCCCATTGACTCCAGGGCAACATTGCCTGTGAGGATCAACAAATCGGCCCAGGAGATCTTTCGACCGTACTTTTGTTTAATTGGCCAAAGGAGTCGGCGGGCCTTGTCGAGGTTTACGTTATCTGGCCAACTGTTGACGGGGGCAAAACGCTGATTTCCTGTTCCGCCACCGCCACGGCCATCAGCGGTTCGGTAGGTACCGGCGCTATGCCAGGCCATGCGGATGAAGAAACCGCCGTAATGACCCCAGTCTGCGGGCCACCAGTCCTGGGAATCGGTCATCAACTCGTGTAGATCTCTCTTGACTGCCTCGAGATCTAGGCTCTTGAATTCTTCAGCGTAGTTGAAGTCTGGCTCCATCGGGTTGGACTTATTGGAATGCTGGCGTAGAATCTCAATCCGTAGCTGATTTGGCCACCAGTCACGGTTTGACGTGCCAGTTGCTGCGTGTTTACCGGTTTTCCCGGTTACGGGGCACTTGCTCTCGCTGCTCATCGCATACCTCCTTATGAGATAAGGTTTACCCATTTGGGTATCATAAATGCGCTGCATGGAATGGATGGGAGATGTCATTGTTTAAGGTATATCATTCCACAGGCATTTCAACTATTGATGTTTGTATTTTATTTGTTGGTTGTTGTGCTCAAATTACGCCGGATTTGAAAATGATCACCTGCAAACCTTCAAGATCCACAAGTTCAATCTTTCAAACAAGATATTTGAAATAGTGTGTTTCTGTAGATAATGGTTATCCTCTGTATGGCAAAAAAATATTACTCCAGACAATTGGGACAAATGCCATAAAAATCAAGCCTATGGCTTACAATCTTGAAACCGGTTTCCTCCATCATCTTGTTCGTGATTTCTTCCAGATTCAACTGCGACGGGTCAGTAATTTTTCCACATTTAGTACAGATCACGTGAGGATGAGGATATGGCTTTTTCCCGTCGTATCTATTGCTCAGATCACTGAATTCCAGCTCAAGTATTTCACCCTCCTGCTTGAGTAGATTTATTGTTTTGTACACCGTAGCTAGACTCATTGTCGGATAATTATCCAGGAGTTCTGCATGTATACTTTCAACGGATGGGTGATCGGGGCTATTCGCAAGAACATGTAACACTGCATATCGTTGGGGTGTTATTCTAAAGTCACTTTCTTTTAACCTTTCAAGCATCTGATTCAGACGCATGTTAGGTGTATTGTTTGTTGAGTCCATTAGAGCTGCCTTGCAATATCTATTATTTGTTAATAATCATTATTGGGTGGATGAGTGTAACTGTCAACTAAAAAATGTAAACGAGTGGGTAAAACTAATGAGCCTATAAGGGTTTTTAGTGTAAATGTATTCGTTAATACAGAGATATATAATGTTTTAACCGCTGTGGCGAGCCAATGCCAGACCAACTCCCGCCATAATCATCATACCTCCTGTTGTTTTCAGGACCGATCGATAGGCGCGTTGACTTTGCAGGAAACCTCGAAGAAATCCTGCGAATATGGCCCACATTGAGGTGACAGTAAATGTTATAAAAAGAAAAGTTGGTACGATAAAAATAAATTGTGCGCCAACTGGAAGGGTCGTATCAATAAATTGTGGCAAGAATGCAGCAATAAAAACCAGGCTTTTAGGGTTGGGTATTGTAATAACCAGACCTTGGAAAAAAAGGTTGGTCCTGGTGGTCGTGGTACTTTCAAAATGTAGAGATGCATTACTGCTTCGCCACTGTCTGATTCCTAAATAAACAAGGTAGAATGCCCCGGCCCATCGAAGCCAATCAAATGCTTCAGCCACAATTGTTAACAGGGAACTCAAGCCAATTGAGGCGATGATCAGTTGCACGGCGATCCCCATGGTT
Source organism: Desulfopila sp. IMCC35008 (assembly GCF_010646885.2). Taxonomy (GTDB): domain Bacteria; phylum Desulfobacterota; class Desulfobulbia; order Desulfobulbales; family Desulfocapsaceae; genus Desulfopila. Next base: position 1,719,237 of record NZ_CP050700.1, read on the forward strand.
GCGCCGCTAACAGTAAAAAGTGCTGGCTGCCAACCAAAAGAAAGACTGTGGGCAACGGTCAGAATTACACTTGGCCCAGGCAAGGCGATCATGATTACAGTAGCTACAATAAAGGCAAGGTATAGGTGCGGATCCATTCTGCTTCCTCCTGTTTTCGTAAGGAAGATAGAAGATGCGAATCAGCATGTATTGCACAAAATTGACTTGGACTATCTTTTATTGACTGATGTTGTTGGGAATCTTGTTCATATTGTTGATGAATGAGGATGAACAATAGAGTCAACGTCTACCGCTGGTCAATTCCTCGAACAATTGGGTGTAACTCAGATAACGACTCTCGGCAATATCACCGTTTGCCACCGCTACCTTGACTCCGCATTGAGGTTCGTTCAGGTGGTTGCAGCCAATATACTTGCATTGGGGCTCGTAAGTATAAAATTCCCTGAAGTGATACTTGAGCTGATCTGCCTGCATATCCTCAATCGTAAGGGAGGAGAAACCGGGCGTATCTACAACGTACGAATTGTCGTGAAAACAAATGAGCTGAACATGTCTGGTGGTATGTTTCCCCCTGCCGATTTTTTCGCTGACTTCAGCGGTCCGAAGGATCATTTCGTCTTGTATCAGATTGAGTATAGAGGACTTACCCACACCGGAGGGGCCGGCGAAAACAGATGTTTTACCATAGAGTACAGTTTTCAGATCCGCTATGCCATGACCTTGAGTTGTGCTGGTAGAGACAACGCTGTAACCGATCTGTTTATACTTGTGGGCAATGGCATCAACCTGACTTGAAGGTATGAGATCACTTTTGTTAAAACAGATAATTATATCGACACCCTTGGCTTCTATCATTACCAGAAAGCTATCCAGCAGGTTGAAATTGGGCTCGGGTTGATCGAGTGAAAAAACAATCACTGTTTGGTCGAGATTGGCAACTGCCGGACGAATGAGATGATTGGTGCGCTGAAGAATCCTTTCAACATTGCCAACTTTTTGGGCTTCATCAACCAGGGCCATCTCAACATTATCGCCAATGAGAGGTTTGATTTTTTCCTTTCTGAGTATGCCGCGTGCTCTGCATTCATATACGCCTTTTCCCGGAATATGAACGTAATAAAAACCACTGACACCTTTGATGATCTTACCTTTCACTCAAGACTCTCTCTAGATAGTTGCCTGTACCCTGGTCCCATCTCTGTATCCAGGCAGCTGAATACTTCTGACGGGGACGATTCGGTATATTTGAACAATTACATTGATTCTATGGTGTAACAATCACTACAATGCTTATGTTTAGTATTTCTTATACCATGACTTTATTGAAAGCAGAATCAGAGGGTGGTATATGACCAACTCCTCAAATTCGAACTATTATTACGTACAACTACAGACTTTACTACACAAAGGAGAAGGAACCATGAAGTTTTTACATACAATGGTACGGGTACAGGATCTTGATCAGTCCCTGGATTTTTTCACAAACAAACTCGGACTGATTGAAACCAGGCGAAAAGAGTATGAAGACGGGCGATTTACGCTCGTCTACCTGGCGACTGAACCGGGAGAGCCTGAGGTAGAACTGACCTACAACTGGGACCAGGAAGAGGCATATAGCCAGGGAAGAAATTTTGGTCATTTAGCATTTAGTGTCGACAATATCTACGAGTACTGCCAAATGCTCATGGACAAAGGTGTCGCTATTCTAAGACCACCCAGAGACGGACATATGGCTTTTATTCGTACTCCGGATCAGATTTCTATAGAATTCCTTCAAGAAGGCGAAAAACTACCAGTACAGGAACCTTGGGCATCCATGGAAAACCAGGGGAGTTGGTAGGGCTTGAAGTTGTCCCGACTGGTAAGCTCTTAAGATGGCCAGTCGGGACACTGGAAAGCAAAGTGCAGGTATTTCAACGATTAAGAGTTTTGGCAGGAGATTAAATTGTTATTATCATGGGGAAAAAGGCTGGAAATGCTCTCGAGACCCAAATATGTGTCTGCGCTGAAAGGGATCTGTCGAGGAGTTGAAAAAGAGTCTCTACGTGTTACTCATGATAGCCGGATAGCCGCAACCTCACATCCTGTCTCGTTCGGTTCGCCACTCACCCATGACTGGATAACCACGGATTACGCAGAAGTTCAGATGGAATTTATTACGCCGGCGGGCACGGATGCGGAAAAAACCCTCGCAATTCTAGCCGATATCCATAGGCATGTATATCATCATCTTGATGAGGAGTTGCTCTGGCCTGCCAGCATGCCCTGTACCATAGAGTCAGAAGAGGATATTGAGTTGGCGAATTATGGTGACTCCAATGCCGGTAAAATAAAAACGGTTTACCGACAGGGGCTGAAAAATCGTTATGGCAGTATGATGCAGGTTATAGCAGGGGTGCATTTCAATTTTTCCATGCCAGACAGTTTCTGGCCGGTATGGCAACAGATCAAGAATGATCGACAGCCGTTGCAGGACTTTATTTCTGAGAGCTATTTCGGATTGATCCGGAATTTTCTCCGCCTTGGCTGGCTGGTGCCGTATCTCTTTGGTGCATCTCCGGCCGTGGATAACTCCTTTTTGAGGAGTACACGCAGTACCCTGCCATTGCAACCTATAGGCCGGGAAAGTCACTATTTACCGATGTCCACCTCATTGAGGATGAGTGATCTTGGGTATAACTCCAAAGAGCAGGGGAATTGGTCAATCAATTACAACAGCCTCCCGAAGTTTGTGAAAGGTTTACGGCAGGCCGTTACTACTCCTAATCCGGTTTTTGAGAAGATCGGTGTGAGGCAAAATGGGGAGTATCGGCAATTAAATAGCAATATCCTGCAAATGGAGGGCGAACTTTACGGGGCAATTCGACCCAAACAGGTCACGAGAGCAGGGGAAAATCTCTCTTGTGCACTGGCAGCCAGAGGTGTGCAATATGTCGAGGTGCGTTCTCTGGATATTAACCCTTATTGCGCAACGGGTGTTGATCTGGAGCAGGTTTATTTCCTCGATATCTTCTTGACTTATTGCCTGTTGCAGGATAGCCCGGAACTCAACTTGAAACAGCAGGCTGCCGCTCAGCGGAATCTGAATAAGGTTGCAACCGACGGACGGAAGGTTTCGCTTGAACTGATGGATGGCGAAACCCCACGATCCCTGAAAAGTTGGGGAGAGGATGTTTTTTCGGATTTGACCAAGGTCGCTTTGACCCTCGATACTGTGGGACAGAGCGAGAAGTATCGGGCGGCACTGGACAGCCAGTATCAGAAACTGCTCAACCCTGCGTTGACCCTTTCTGCCAGGATCGTGGCAGATATGGCCGAACAGGACCTGGATTTTAATGAACTGGCCGTGCGTCTGGCCAGACAACATCGGCAGACGCTGCTTGGTACAGAATATCAGCAGTTACAGGAGGAGGAGTTTGCCGCAGAGGCGGCATCTTCTCTGAAGAGACAGAAGGAACTTGAAGAAACACAAACGTTAGGTTTTGATGATTTTCTTCGCCTTTCGCTGCAAGGTACTCTTGCAGGCTCCGTATTATCTGGTGAGCATTCTTGCCAGAGGCCTTCTATGCCTGACGAGCAGTGTGATCATTGCGAGCAATGATGATTCTAATCTCAATCACTTTTGACCATTCGATGGCAATCCTCTAGAATATGAATTAATAGAATTTCTGGAGTACAATTAACGCAAATACGAACCAAAGGATGATCAAGGCACCATGTAAGTAGAGTTCAGTTATGAGGTCTGTTTATTTGGTGCCGACCCCGTCCTTGCCACCTGTTTTAATATCGAACATTGCTTCATCGGCGAGGGCAAGAAGCCCCTCACGTTCCTGGGCATCGTCCGGGAACGTCGCTACTCCGAAACTGGCCGACATATGTACGGCCAGCCCTTTATTCTCAAGGTAGGTTGTTTTTTTCATGTGAGAGCGTATTCTCCTGATCTGCCTGACTGCTTCATCTTTCCCTTTTTCCGGCAGGACAAGAACAAACTCATCTCCACCGTAGGCAACACCGAAAGCTGGCTCTTCAAGACTGTTTTGCAGGGTCCTGGCGACTTCTTTTAAAGCCTGGCTCCCGTTAAGATGACCATAGGTGTCCACAACCCGTTTAAAATTATCCATATCGAGAAAGACCAGGGAAAAATGTTTGTCTTCCTCTTTGCTCGATGTGATCAGCTCGTCAAGGGCCTTATAGAGATACCTGGTGTTGTATAAACCTGTCAGGTTGTCGTGGTTTGCCAAATACCTGAATCGCTCTCTGCTCTTTCGAAGCCTGTCTTCCGCAAATCTCTTATCTGTGTTGTCAATCAAAATACCTTCAATAATGGCTTTCCCCTCTGGATCTTCTGTGAGTCTGGCGTTGAGGAGTACCCAAAGAATTTTACCACCTGGCTTGACCATCTCAACTTCATAATTCTTTACGACTTGGTCTCTTTGTAATACGGTAAGTAGCTTTTGCCGGTCATCCTGGTGTTTATAGAGGTTTTCAACTCCTCCGGAATAATCCAGGAACTCTTTTGGACTTTCAAAACCAAAAATTCTGGCAAGTGCTGGATTCACCCTTAAAAAGAGCCCTTCAAAGGTGCTTTGGTACATGCCCTGGGCTGCGTTTTCATACATCACGCGATACCTGGCCTGGGCATGCTGCAGACTTTCCTGCGTTTTTTTGAGTTCTGTTACATCTGTCAGAAAGACAAAGTAGCCACGAGGTGTACCTTCTGAATCGCGAATGATACTTCGTTTGCAGAGAAGAGGAATGGATTCTTGAGTTGATGTGGAAAAATCTGCTTCAAAGTTTAGATGGCTAATGCTTGCGAAGTGCACATAGACACTTTCTCTATCATAGAAAGCATCAATGGGTTTATGTAACATGGTCTGTTTGTCTTTGCCCAGTAGGGCTAAGATAGTCGCGTTACAATCGGTGATATGCAAGGAGAGATCGAGCTCTAAATATCCTTCTGAGGTTGAATCGATAACTCGCTTATATTTCGATTCATCTTCTTCGTGTTGTTTCTCAAGGAGAGCCTTCAGGTCCTTTACTTCATTTTCGAGTTCCGCAATCCTGTCGGTAAGTCTTTCATGATCATCTGATGCCATTTTGTCCACAATCTTTATGCGTTCCGTGGTATTCAATAAGATATTTCCAGGTGTTGGGTTTGTTACTTGGTGAACCACTTCATGTTTTTTCAGCTTGATATAGCTCCATCTGCGGGATAGTGTTTTCCAGGAAGCAGTCAGAACCATTAGTATTATTATTTCATTCCAATTCTCAGGTATGGGTTACGGCCAATTTTTCAAACATCTTTGCCAGTCCTGTAATAAGAATATAAATGTCTTCGACTGGCAGGTTTTTGTCCGCAGTGAAATCAAAAAAAAGATTAAGATCCGATTCCAGCCCATCCTCGGGATTATTGTAGCAAAAGAGAATCGGTAATAACGGCAACGGTTTGATGATCAGGGAGATATCCGCGTCATAATGGTCTTCGACGGGTTTACCGTTGAAAAGTGAAATAATATCTTCAAAAAATGATGGGTTTGAGTCTGCTATCTTTTTCAATAGCCGTACGCATTGATGGTCAAAGAAACGGGCCCAGTCTTTTGATGTCTCAAGTTCGCGGAAGGGTACCCAACTCTCTGAAACGGGTTGTCCTTTGCTATAGAGGATATATTTGAGCACAGGTGGGACCAGCCAGTGATTGACATGAAGATCTGTATAGACATTGCCATCAACATCGATGCTGAAATCTTTTCCGAAAATTTTCAGGGTCAGTCTGTCGTTTGCAAAAGTTTCACCAAGAATGTGAGCCCTGTATTCAAGGTCTGTGGCCTTGATTTGCTCCTTGAGCTGGTTTAAGACGTTCAAAAAATCCAGACCTGGATCAGGAACACTTGCATCATCGTATTGCATCAAGGTGTTTGCATCGATAAACGGGCAATCACGTAATGTTGCCTGGCCTTGATATACTGCTCCTGCAAATGCAAGGCAGGTTGGTTTGTTGCATTTGCGGCAATTGGTTTTTTCTAATAATTTGAATACTTCCATTGCATTGTTAAATGTTGCCATACGAACTGGATTCCTTCGTTTGTGTGCAGGTAGTTACAAGCGATTATGGTTATTTATGCAAGCATGATAAGGCCTGCAACCCAGCTTGTGGAATCGTTATCCTTGGATTCTTCAGCTCTTTGTGACGACCAGCCGGATGATTTCATTAAGGCAATGGTATCGATACCAAAACCCGACATGGATGGACGGGCATACTCTATGTGACGACAGGTTGCATGTTCCGCTATGACCCTGCACGATTCGTGATCCTCACAAAACAGTTCTTTGCATGAACCACCTGCAAAGCCTTTAGAGTTATTAAAACCCATTGCAATGGCTTTTTGCTCAACAGTTGCGACAATTTGGTGAAGCAGTTGCATGACACCTTTGCGCTCGCTGGAAAACATAACCGATACGGGTAATTCTATTTTAACAGTAATGGAATACTCGGAGCGTGCCTGCCACTTCCTGAATTCGGCCGGCCCTTCCACATGGGGGGGACAGCTCGCGGCAAGGCCATAGTTTGGGCAGGTATACTCTCCATTACAGAGCATGGCTAAATCATCTTTAACCACAATTTCTTTGGATGCGATAAGGGCTGAAGAAGTGGCACCAAGGTTTATAGCTTCTTGTGTTAAGCGTTCAACTTCTTGTGTTGATATACGTGGCATATCATTCTCTAAAAAACAAATCGGATTACTCACTATGCGATGGATAATGATGTATTTGTTTACAACCACTCATTCTAGCACTTTCAAGAGGTTTTCTCCTCAGATATTCTAGAAAACAAATATCCGTGATATGAGGTGATAGGCGGATAACGATTATTGCTGGAACTAATCAGATTCAACCATCCAGGGTGGGACTACCCTCTTTTTTCAAGAAAGGCTTCACTCATTTGTTTCACCATTTATATCTTTCGGGGTAGCACGAGTCCGTAGGTATTTTATTACCTCGCGGTCGAGTGGGAATTGCCCTGGCCATTGGCTCTTTCTATTATGTTCATTTAAAACTTCACCTTCCTGAACGACCACCTTGAGATTGAATGGTGTTGCGACTTCAGATGCGTCCTGGGTCGCCACAATATGGGTACCATCCATCTTTAAGGCGGCGGTACCTGATTTTATGATCAGCTTGTGGTTTGCACGTCGTTCTTCTCTCGAAGGCGAACAGACGGTACGGCAAAATCCGCAGACGGTGTAGTAGAACCAGTCAGGATCAAAAATTGCCTGCCGATAATCGTTAAAACTGTTGTCGGTACCTTGCATTTGTGGGTCTGCCTTCTGTAAACGGGTGCAAAGAGCATCAAGTTCCTGTTTGTTTTCAGGCAGAGGATGGTCGAGACGGTAAGGGCTCCAGTTGGACCAGGTGCCGGAAGATGCCAGACCTTCATAACCGGTGCATCCTATCCAGCAGCAGGTGTTGGGTCTTTTCTGCGATATGGTTTCAGTGACACCGGCGACAGTAACCTGGGATGAGGATCGGGGCTGAACCATCTCTACCGGACAGACCAGGCTACACATTTTACATTTGTCGCACGGGTGCTCTGCATCTGGTATCGGTGCGTCCGGTATCAGGACTGCAGAGGTTATAACGCTTCCTAATTCGACCAGTGCCCCATATTCCCTGGTGAGGAGGTTGCCACTCCAACCCAGGCGACCAATTCCTGCGGCAAGGGCTGCATAGCGATGGGAAAATTCCGGATGGAATTCTGTCATTTCCGTTACATCAGTGGCGGCGTCTTCTGGTCTGTAATTATTGTTGAGATCAACGTTGATGGCGTCGTATCCTTCTGCTCGAAGGTGTTGAACGAGTTTATCTCCTATCTCGTAAAGTGTTTGGCCTATGGCTTTCCTGTCTTCACAATGTGGCCGCCAACTCTTTTTACTTATGAAATCGCGTGCAAATTCCCCATTCAGAGAAACTGCAAAAGAGATAACGGATTTTGCAGATGAGAGAAGGTAGCTGGGATCCGCAGAGGGAGGGCCATCGGCGAGGAGGTCTTTGCTGGTTATGCCAACTAAATGGGCTCCAAGGCGGATGGCCTGGGATTTTACAGTTGCTTCTAAACGCATCAGAGCGGTTCCTCCCAAAATAATCTTTCACATCAGAAAGTGCATAATCAGCTTTTCAATCATCATGCACTTGGGTCATTTGTCGATACTGCCGTGGAATGTTTCAGCAGCCGCTCAGGCACGTCCCGTTGCCATCAAACTCCATAGTACGGCCACTTAGGGGGATATGTACAGGTATGTCTTTAATCAAACCATTGAATATCGCTGTTTTGGAATCTGGCTTGAGCTTCCCGTTCTCTGTGGCAGCTTCATTCATGTGGTGGGGAATAACGGCTTTGGGTTGAATCAGCTTTGAAATTGAATATGCTGCCTCTTTCGGGCCGGAAGTAAAAATGCCGCCGGCATTAATTATCGCCAACTCTGCCCCGTAAAAGCCCCGAACCGTGACATCCTGGTCTGCAAATATACCGCTATCCCCTGACAGGTAGACGACAAGGCCATTGGAGAAGGTGAGTATATAGCCATTGTCTGGTCCTGCATAAGCGGTTAGACCGTTTTGATTGAGGAGGTCTCCAAGTTCCTTATCCAGAAAACCACTCCCTATACCATTGCTATGAGTAACTGGTACAATGGCTATCCGGACTCCACCGACTTTTCGCTCACCGCCAAACCTCAAAACCCCAACCTGTTTGGCTGAACCACCCGCAGCTTTGACCTTGTTCTGCAAAAACTTATGCATTTCACCACCGAGGAAGGCCTGGGCATTTTTGCCGACGATGATTTCTGCGGTGTTTGAATTGGGAACTGTCTGGACTTCCGTTTTGGGTTTGGCACATGTCCCATCACCTACCTTTTCGATACGTTTATCACCAAAATGGTCTCCGTGCATGCCACTTAAAAGAACAACATCGACGTTACCAAGGCGTGAATCACCAGGGCCGGCTACTGTACGGCCGACATCGAAAAGCAGTGTTGTGCCGTCCGGGTCCTCAAATAGCATGGCTCGATCCCTGCTGCAGAACTCACCATCGTGGCTGCCCAAGGGGGTTATTTTAACTGTTTGGGCAAATGCTGGAAATGTGTACAGTAGAGAGATGATTGCAGCTGAGATAAATGACCTGAATAATAATTTCATAGTATCCTACCAGTATTCTTTTGGATTGGTGAAATGCGTCATTCTTTCAAGAATGAAGACTAATCATTCTTCTAAAAGACCGCAAGATAAGGTAGTAACGAGTATGCAAGTGTGACCGGAAATACTTGCAAAACAATGAATAACCTGATTCTCTCTAATACTACTGCATACTGTTTAAGAGCGATATAATAATATCAGAAGGAATTCAAAGTGACACATGTTGAATGGGATGACCATGCTGATGTGATTGTTATCGGTAGTGGTCTGGCGGGATTGTCAGCGGCAATAGAGGCACGTAAGCATGGAAGCACTGTTATTGTGCTCGAAAAAATGAATGTGAGTGGCGGCAATAGCAGAATCAGTGACGGAGGGCTGGCTGCTCCGGGAACCCCTCAGCAGAAGGAGGCCGGCATCCAGGATTCTCCCGACTTGTTTTATAATGATATGTTGAAAGCCGGATTATATCTGAATCATCCGGAACTGGTAAAGATTGTAGCCGACAGGGCTGCCGGAATTATTGATTGGACCAGGAAGTTAGGCGTTCGCTATCAGGAACGGTTGGATCGTTCAGGAGGACACAGTGTTGCCAGAACCCTGACGACTAAGAGTCACTCCGGGTCAGAAATCATCAAGGCCTTGGTGAGAAAGCTGAAACAGTTAAAAGGTGAACTGCGTTGCGGCTCGTTATTGACTCAGTTCATTTCAGACAGCAGCGGTGTGATCGGTGTCAGAATTCGCTCCGGATACAGGTTTGGGGTGCAGGATAGCGGCATCGTTCAGCACGTCCGGGCTGATCGTGCCGTGGTCCTGGCCACTGGAGGGTTCAGCGGTGATATTGGTTTTCGTCGCCTCCAGAATCCGCTTTTGGACGACTCGATAGGGAGCACTAATCATCGTGGAGCGACAGCAGAAGGACTTCGGGCAGTTTTGGCAATAAAGGGCGCCCCGGTTCATCTCTCCTGGATTCAGACCGGCCCCTGGAGTTGTGCGGATGAACCTGGATATGGTAAGGGGTCACGTTTTGCCTCTTACAGTGTATTTCCTCACGGGATAATCGTTGATCCTGCAAGTGGCTGTCGAGTTCTTAATGAATGGGGTGACAGACGTGAACGATCCGAGGCGATTATTACGTGCGGGCATCCCTGTATAGGCATTGTTGATGCGGCAGGAGCTCAGGCTGACAGTGAGAGTCTGGTGCACTGTGTTAAAAAAGGAAAGGTGAAAAAGTTTGACACAATTGCAGGTCTTGCCAAAGCATATAATATGCCCGTTAATCGCCTTGAGAATGAAATTGGTAAGTATAACCGAATGATTGAAGATAAAGTAACAGACAAGTTCGGTAAATCCCTTGGTGATGGTGCAAAGAAATTGGTCGATTTACCTTTCTATTCTATAAGGCTCTGGCCAAAGGTGCACCATACACCGGGTGGAGTAGCGATTGATGAGCATGCGCGGGTGCTGGACCTCTATGGCACACCAATTGGCAGACTGTTTGCGGCCGGGGAGGTAAGTGGCGGTGTCAATGGCGCAAGCCGCCTGGGAAGCTGCGCCTTGCCGGAATGTCTGATCTTTGGCCGAATCGCCGGTAAAGAGGCTGCCTTATTGCCTACGTATTTATCGTAAACGTTTATTGATTTGTGCATTAAGGTTTGATAATTCACCAAAAATATAAGTTGAAGAGATGGTGTCTTTTGTCGCAAAACTTGGCTAAAGTAGCTAGTTAATGCTTTTGAGACGATTCGTCAGACCATTCATGAATGTATTTTCAAGAGGAGGATATTTTTTTATAGTATTTACGTTTGCGTTAAGGTTATATTGTGCTGGTTTGAATGTTGACATGAAGTCGGTTGACCGTAGTAAGAAATCGCTCATCTTATCAAAGCATCGGGAGGCTCTATGTCGTTAATAGACTATACGAACTATCATGAAATGCTCCGCGGAACCATTGACCGATGTGGGCAGGAAAACGCCTTCAGGTGGTTTGATAATGAAGGTAATGCAACGACCATAACCTGGCAAACCTTTTATGAACAGGTCGAAGCTGTCTCAAAGAGCCTTATTGCCCTGGGCGTTGAAAGGGGGGATAAGGTCAACATCCTCAGTTACACCTGCTATAAGTGGGTTCTTACCGACGTGGCCAACATGTGCATTGGGGCGGCAACCGTTGGTATTTACCAGTCAAACCTACCTGCCGATTGTGAATATATTATCAACCATTCCGACGGCGTTGTGGTATTTGCAGAGAATGATACCCAACTCCAAAAACTGCTTGAGATCAGGCCCAGTATCAAAGACGTCAGAAAAGTTATACTGTTCAATGGTGAATCACCTGAGGATGACTGGATTATCACCTATGATGAATTTATGGAACTTGGCAGGGATATTGACGATACATCTTTTGCCGGTCGCCTTCATCAGGTAACCGCGGAAGACGCAGCTGGGATTGTTTATACCTCAGGCACAACAGGAGTTCCTAAAGGGGTGGTGCTGACCCATGACAACATAACCTTTACCTGTCAGTCGGTACAAAACAGTGGGGAGTTCTATGACGGAGAGGATATGTTTATCTTCCTGCCACTGGCCCATGTTTTTGCGAGAACATGCTGCAACGCAGCCATCAAGATAGGGAATTGTACCTCATTTGCCCGTTCGATCGAAACGTTGAATGAAGATTTCATCCTTGCATCACCGCACTGGTTTATAAGTGTCCCCAGGGTTTTTGAAAAAATTCATACCAAAATTCTCGCAGGTGTTGAAACCAAAGGTGGCGTTACTGAAAAGATTTTTAACTGGGCCTGTAGCGTCGGTGAAAAAGTCTCGGACTGTAAAGTTGATAAACGATCGATCCCTATTCTTCTCGGGTTACAATATAAGTTGGCAACCAAGCTGATATTTTCTAAAGTTCACAAAGCGTTAGGTGGCAGGGTTAAGTGGTGTATCAGCGGTGCGGCCCCTCTCAATCCTGATATCGCCAGGTTCTTTCATGCAGCCGGTTTATTGATTCTGGAAGGGGTCGGGATGACGGAAAATTGTTCTTTCACCAATGTGAATCGTCAGGATAATTATAGATTCGGGGTTGTTGGGCCTCCGGGGAAGTGGATATCCCAAAAGATAGGTGAGGATGGCGAAGTACTTTTCAAAGGCAGAAATGTAATGAAGGAATATTACAAAATGCCGGAGGAAACTGCCGATACATTTACTGAAGATGGTTGGTTGAAAACCGGTGATATAGGTGAAATTGGCGAAAATGATTTCTTGAAAATAACAGATCGGAAAAAAGATATAATCATTACCTCAGGAGGGAAAAATATTGCCCCTTCTAAAATCGAAGGGCACCTTGTTACATCTATATATTTTAACCAGGTTTGTGTGGTTGGTGAAAAGAGAAACTATCTCACAGCTGTTGTCACACTCAACGAAATTACGGTAACAGATTACGCCGGTAAAAACAGCATCGCCTATGAAGGCATGGACGATCTCATTAAGCACCCTGATATTATCGAGATGATAAATAATGAGGTGGCTGAGAAAAATAAAAATCTAGCCTCTTTTGAAACCATCAAGAAGGTAGTCATCGTTCCCGAGTTCACTATTGAAAATGAAATGATGACACCGACATTTAAACTGAAAAAGAACGCCATATTTCAGAATTATAAAAATGATATTGAGCAGATGTACTGCTGCTAAAAGACATTCCTGGTACTTAAGGAGAAGACCATATTCAGCTGAAAGGAGATCGTTACGGCGAAGTTGAAACACCAGGATACAGACTATCTTCGGAGAAAAGTTAGGGGCCCTTGACATTGCCGGAGTTTGGTGAAATACTAGATGTAACACTCTCAAGGGGACGGTTGACCCATCACCTCGCTGCAAAATATTAGAGAACAACCGGCAGATGGTTGCGGTGTTCAGCGGGAAAGTCCATAAGCAGTAGCGGTAAGCAATCCACAGTGTCTATTCCAGGTTACGTCATGACGATGAAACAATTGAAAATCGAGCTGAGGGTTAGGTTATGCGAAAAGAGAATTATTCAGAAGATTTTGGATCTTTCGAACACGATTGGGATTTTGATTTTGATTTTGACTTCAAATTCGGAGTTGTTGAATATTGCCTGATGGCACTTTATGCAATTTTTATCCTCCCTTTTGAACTCACCTGGACATTGGGTCTCAAACCTCTGTACAAATTTATAAAATATCACGCTCATAAGGAAACGAATGCCAAGGTTTCTATGATCAAAGAGTATCATCACGCAACGGGACCATGCTGCGCCTGGCCAAAAGCCACCCACTGATTGAAATATTTTTCTCTCCACACGGTACCGGAATAAATGTTCCGGTACCGTTCGATCTTGCTCTGAAATCCCTGTTAACCAGTTCCCGTCCTCAAACTAACTGGCATGTATGGCTCCTGAAAACATACAATTTCAGTAATATTCCTGTAGTACTTTCCTTGTCTGCACCTTCTTTTTTATTTAATGTATCCGTGCCGGTTTGGCATGAACAATTATTGGCTGCGGCTAATAGGTGCAGGTGGTGTCCATGAACTATCATAAAGCCTATACGGTGTTGTCCGGAGTGGGTAAAGTTGAGGAGATTACTATACGGTGAAAAAGGCGCTTGTTGAACTGAACCTGGCTGTAATCCTTTTCGGCCTTTCAGGTCTCTTCGGAAAGCTCATCTCTGCAAATCCGGTGGTTATCGTTTTCGGTCGGACGATTTTTGCAGCAATTACCATCTTCCTGGGGCTCTGGGTTTTAAAAATCGGAATAGCTGCATCCACAAGGCGGGCTCTGCTTCTGATGATGTTATCAGGCGGTGTTCTGATGGTACATTGGGTCGTGTTTTTTTATTCGATACAGATATCAACCGTGGCGGTAGGGTTGATCGGTTTTTCGACCTTCCCTGTCTTTGTGACTTTTCTTGAACCCTTACTCTGCAAACAGAAGTTTCGAAACATTGATATCGCCAGCGGTCTTCTGGTTACCCTGGGCCTGTTGTTTGTTGCGCCTGGCATGGACCTTTCGGATTCAAATACCATCGGTTTGTTATGGGCAATTGTATCCGGAGGACTGTACGCTGTTTTGGCATTACTGAACAGGCGGCTTGTGGCAGGTGATTCATTTATGGTAGTGGCATTTTACCAGCATTCAGCTGCTGCGCTTTGCCTGCTACCGTTCGTCTTTATCCAGGAGCCTCTTCCCGATACCTCGACACTTTTGCTGTTGTTTGTCCTTGGTGTTTTGTGCACAGCCTTACCCCAGACTTTTTTTATTAAGTCACTTACTGCGCTCAAGGCTCAATTGGCGAGCATTATTGCCAGTCTGGAACCCGTATATGGTATCATCTTTGCTGCCCTGCTGCTTGGAGAAGTTCCTGAGGTTCGGACGGTGGCTGGTGCGACTATAGTCTTTGGAGCGGTTGTCCTTGCTATGAGGGCGCACTCAAAGGTTGAGAGCGACTCTTCGACAACTGAGGACGCTGGATCTTAGCCCTATTGTTGAACGCTGTGTGTTAGGTTGCAGTCCCGAAATATTTTACTCCTGACGTGGGTTGCTGAAAAGTAATGACTCAATTTTGGCTATGAGGAGGGTGATGGCGACGGCGTTCCTGCCGCTACTTGGGATAATTATGTCTGCATAGCGCTTACTGGTTTCAACAAACAGGTCGTGCATCGGTTTAACGGTGTTGAGATACTGGTTGACGACGGAATCACGGGTGCGACCTCGTTCAATGATATCCCTCTCCATTCTGCGGATAAAGCGGAGGTCAGAGTCGGTGTCGACATAAATTTTCAAGTCCATCAAGTCTCTTAATTCCTTGTCCCGCAATATCAGGATGCCATCGACGATGATAATTTTCTGCGGTTTAACGAGACGTGTTTCATTTTTACGCAGATGTTCGCTGAAGTTGTACTGAGGGGCAGTGACAGGTCGTCCGGCCACAGTCTCCTTCAAATGCTCAATGAGCAGTGTCGTTTCGAGGGCGTCAGGATGGTCGTAATTAAGATCGGCTCGTTCTTCGAATGAGAGGTGTGGATTATCTTTGTAATACCAGTCATGTTGGAAAATAACAGTATCATTTTCGCTGACATTTTCCAGGATCTTGTCAATTACTGTGGTCTTTCCTGAACCAGATCCTCCTGCAATTCCAATAACATAAGGTCGTGATGAGGGCATTTCTTTCTTTGTTGGGGTTTAAAGGACCACATAGCCCTGAAGAGAGGAAGTGAGTCTTCTCTGCAGTTGTATCGGAAATAGCTGGGGCTGGCAAGTTTCTTTTATAAACCTGCTTGTATAATGATACCATATTGATGCTATAATCAGACTTGATCCGCTTTCTGGATTTTCCACCCGTTTACAACTTCATCTTACAGCGAACAGTCACCATTCAGGAGGTGAGTATGAACTGGTTACGATTTCTACTCTTATTATTTTTGATCTGTTTTCTTGCAACCTCGATCCAGGCAGGACAGAAACCGCCGAAACTCGTTCTGCAGATATCTGTCGATGCCCTCCGGGGCGATCTTATCGACAGGTTCGATGCAGTTTTAGGGGATGGCGGCTTTCGTTATCTTAAAAATCAGGGCATTTACTATGACAATGCTCATTACCTCCATGCCAATACAGAGACTATTGTCGGGCATGTATCTCTGGCAACAGGTACGGTACCGGCTGTTCATGGTATGGTCGGAAATGTCTGGTATGATCGTCAACTTAACCGGCTGGTATATAATATTGAAGATGAAAGGTACCGTTTGTTGACGGCAGGTGCAGATGTAGATGGCAATGCGGAGATTGACCCTACCCAGAAAGCCGCGAAGGTGGAGGGGCGTTCACCGGATAATATTCTGAGCTCTACGCTCAGTGATGAGATGGCGGTTCATTACGCGGGGAAATCGAAAATATTCTCTGTCTCAGTAAAAGACAGGGGAGCTGTGTCACTGGCCGGCCATGCTGGCAAGGCTTTCTGGTTTTCAAAGGCAGGGGGTGGCTTTGTAACAAGCAATTACTATTACGACACTTATCCTGACTGGGTTAATAGCTGGAATGAAAAAAAGCCGGCCTTGGCATATGCCGGAAAATCCTGGGAACTACTCCGTGACCAATCGAATTATTTATTCGGTGATAGTGATGATAAGGATTATGAGACCGATTTTCCGGGATTTGGCAGAACGTTTCCACACCCTTATGGGAGCAGTGATGATAAATATTTTACGACCCGACTCACCTTAAGTCCTGCTGGTGATGAATTGACTCTCGATTTTACCAAGACACTGCTGGTCAACGAGCAACTCGGTAAAGATGAAATCCCGGATTTCCTGGCTGTAAGTTTTTCCTCCACCGACTATGTGGGCCACATTTTTGGACCATCAAGTTTAGAAAGTGAAGATAATCTGGCGCATCTGGATCGTACCCTGGCAGATTTGTTTCGTTTTATTGATACCGAGGTAGGTCTTGAAGAGACCCTGATTGTGCTCTCAGCCGATCATGGTCAACCAGAGGTGCCGGGTTTCCTGCATGAATTAAGTATTAACAAGGCTCACTATTTTGATACCGAAAAACTCGATAAACAGCCTGCAATACAAAATTTGAAGGAAAAGTTCGGGATAGCCGGGGAGTTGATAAAATCCTTTTTTCAGCCGTATCTTTATCTCGATAATGAATTGATAAAGGAAAAAGGACTGGATCAGGCTGTTGTTGAGCAGGCCATAGTAGAGGAACTTATGAAGTTTGAAGGGGTGGCCATGGCCGTTTCGAGCAGTGCACTTCGATCAGCAGATTTGCCGGATACAAACCTCATCCAGGCTATTCTTCATAACTTCCATCCTAAACGATCAGGTGATGTTTACCTGGTGTTTGAGCCCAATGTTTTTATCAACGACTTTGACGGATTAATTGTTGCCGGCACCCATGGTTCGCCATGGTCGTACGATACATTTGTGCCGGTAATGTTTGGTGGTAACAGGCTATCTGCGGCTCATGTTTCACGGGCTGTGACACCCTATGATATTGCCCCGACAATTTCGGCCTATCTCGGTATCAAGAAACCCTCTGGAGCGATTGGCGAGCCGCTTGAAGAGGTTTTACAGGGGAAGCAATAGAAGAGTGAGGAGCACCGTGAGTGTAACGGTGTCAGGCGCGATAAGATATTCGAATATGAAAAGGTGTTGGCACTGACTCTTCCGGAGGATTGAACGATCACTCTGCTACTGTTGTTTTTGCTCTTGCCTGTGTTCAATAAACGAGTACGCTTCCCGGTTCTCTGTATCTTGAGTCTGAACGGAGAGCTTGAGTGAACCGTCCTCCTGGAATTCGTATTTGTGGGCTATTACCTGATGGTTCAGGGTGGGAAGTTTTTCAAAATAATGATTATCCTGAACCCACCAGAAACCGGAGAGGAGCTCACGGCCTATATATGTGTCATCGATGGAATACAGGCCTATATTAATTGTTAATACACCGTCCGGTCGTCTTTTTTTCTTCCAGCGACGTTTTACTTTTGAGTTTTCCAGGGAGAGCTCACCTCGCCAGATCCCTACAAAAGTATCGTCAAATTGAGCATTTTTAGGGAGATAACTTTGCGACGCGCAGCCATAGAAGAAGAGTATGACTATTGCGAAGAAGAGAGCTGGTAGAAATCGTAATCTATGTATCATGATGGCTGGACCTCTCAACGGAATCTATTCAGGCTTCAGCTGATAGAGAAGATTTTGTGTGCGTTTTGTTCTGCACCACCTTGCCAAGTGCCTTCAACAGGGGACAGTCGGTATCAGGAGGGTTGGGCGTACGGTAAGAGTCTAGCAATTCTTTTGAGCGTTGGGCAAGTGTTCTTCGGACCTCACGCCGCTTTCCCTTAATTCGTGCTATATGCATTGTGTCATAGGCTGTTGTCTGGTGGCGCATCCAGGCGATAACGGCGGCTTCAACACGTTCCTGGATAGAGATACGCTGAGTACGGGCGACAGTGCCTGACCCAACCGGCGTTGCGTGTTCGGTCACGGCTTGTGCCAGTTTGCCTGCCATAACCTGGTGATTGGCGTGGAAATGAAGGTACTTCAGGGTTTCCTGGTAAAACTCGTCAACATACTGCAGGTGTTTTTTCTCCCTTCTTTTTTGATCGGAGATTTGGCGACGGGCATATTCAGGTGTCGAACGTTTGGACTCTACTTCTTTTTTGGCGGCAAGTATGTATTCTTCTTTTGTCCAGATTCCTTTTGAGATAGTCCGCCTGCCTTTTTGGACCTGTACCTGCCAACAGGGGCCTCGTTTTTTTACATTTCTGGTAAGCGGACCGTCACCGGCTGGCAGAAAGGCCCAGTCTGCAGGTGGTGTGAGGACACTTCTGTCCTCAGTTAGTACGGTTCCAATTTTATAGCCGGGTTGGACAATGCGATCTTTAAGGGGCATAAAGAGTGTCTGTTTAAGGAAATAGAAAGTTTCAGTTCCTGCCGGATTTATTCATAATGGCAGCAGGCCGTAAAATGTTCCTGAAGGTACTCTTTTAGAACAGGATATTCAATCGTACTTTGATCTGTTACCTGAGAATGTTGGTGAAGACTGGTTGACGCGGGTTACATTCGTGAATGTGGTGCGGGACAAAATCCGCCCTGTACATTTTTGCTTCCCTGTGTTGGCGGCCAGGCCTGTTTGCCTTCAACGAATAGGTGATGAATCCCCACAGGGGGCTGGCATGGGGTGTCGTACGTTGCGGTATCGCCAAACGTCTCGGGGTTGAAAAGTACAAGATCAGCTCGAAGTCCCATGGAAAGTCTGCCGCAATCATCAAGCCCAAGTCGCTGAGCAGTTTTACCTGTCATTTTGGCGATAGCTTCTTCCAGCCGGAGTACTTTCAGCTCGCGTACAAAGCGGCGAATGACCCGTGGGAATGCCCCAAAAGCTCGTGGGTGTGGTTTTCCCTGGCTGAGAGCACCGTCAGAGCCAATGACCGCAAATGGCAGACGAATAAATTCCGCCACAACCTCCTCATCCATTGACGCACAGATTATAGAGACAGCTCCAGACTCTTTCTCAATAAGGTCAATGACATAATCCTCAGGGGCCATTGCTGCCTTGTCCGCAGATTCGGCCAGGGAGAAACCGACGAGATTCTGCCGTTTACCGGAATGGACACTGGAAATTGTTATGCCCTCAAAACCGGAATTTTGAACACCACTCTCCCAGCCAGGATAACCATTTCTGACCTGGTGCCGTATTTGCTCTTTTAGTTCAATATCGTTGAGGCGTTCACAGAACCGATCAATACCTCCCTCAAGCGCCCATGGTGGAATAAGTGAGAGCAGGGAGGTGCAGGAGTGGTGGTATGGATAGACATCGCAAGTGAGGTCGAGGCCTCGGTTTCTCGCTGTTTCGAATGTTTCGATCACCTTGTCGATTTTGTCCCAATTGTTACGTCCGGCAAGTTTCAAGTGCGATATGTGTGTCGCAACTCCAGTCTTGAGCCCGACTGTGATAACCTCTTTAAGAGCTTCGAGGATACCACTAGCTTCATTACGTATATGGCTTGCATGAAACCCTTCCTTAAGGACAACAACTTCCATTAGTGCCTGAAGTTCGTTGCTGTCTGCAAAACCGGAAGGGGTATAATAGAGGCCGGTGGAGAGACCCGCAGCACCCTGATCAAGGGCGAGACGAAGCTCCTCCTTCATTCTGGTTAACTGCTTATGATCAGGAGGCTCTGCACTATAGCCCATGGCGAGAAGGCGAAGGGTTCCGTGACCTATATGGGACATTACCCTCAAGCCTGGTTGGGCAGCATCTAATTCCGTACAATACTGGCTGAAGGACCTGGGAATAATACGGTTATCAGGTCCCGGGAAAAACTGTTCGATATCTCCGCAGTTATCGATAGTGCATGGGGTGAGGGACTCGCCACAGTTACCGACGACATCGAGGCAGACTCCCTGGCGGAGTTTGATTTCTCCATGTTTACCATGTAAATGCGTCGCATCCCAGTGTGAGTGTGGGTCCAGGAAACCGGGACAAAGGGTGAGCCCTTTACCGTTTATATATCGTGCAGCCTCTGCATTAATGGATGGTTCGAGGCCTGCAATTTTGCCGTTTGTGATAGCCAGGTCACCAGTCCAACCGGGCTTGCCTGTACCATCAATGAGAAATGCCTGTTGAATGATCAGGTCAAACATCTCTTTGTGTGGTGGTTTTTCTTAATAAATGAAGGGCAGCACCACTCATGGTTGTCACCCCGGTGGCAAGACTTGGGTGCAGATCGGGATAGAAACGGGGATCATGAACAGGGGCGATCTTCCCCCCTCCATCCACTGCTTTTTCAAGGCGATCAGGAGCAGTAACACCGAGGTGGTACATCAAGAGGGGCACCGGAGGGTCATATTCACCGAAAAAGCTGAAATCTTCTGAGCCGTTGCTTGGTGTATCCAGATCCACCTTATCGGGGCCCAGAAGATCGCAGAATACACTCTTTATTGTTTCTGTTAAACAGGGGTCGTTTATGACAGGTGGGAAGGATGTTTCAGGCAGTTCGACAACCGGCCACAATTCCTCAGGCAGGCCATGGGCCTGGGCAATACCGCATGCCGTGCGTTTGACTGCCTCCAGCAGCTTGTCGGCCAGGTTTCTGTCAAATGCTCGGATAGTAAGGTTCATCACCACTTCTTCAGGAATAATATTCCGTTTGGTACCTCCATGAATTGCACCGACGGTTATAAGCCCCATTTCACTGGGATTAACTTCCCTGCTTATGATTGATTGTAACGCGGTAATAATATGTGCGGCCAGCAAGATAGGGTCTTTAGTTTGGTGTGGGGAGGCCCCATGGCCGCCAATGCCTTTTACAATGAGGTCAACAGCGTGATTGCAGCTTGACTGCACACCCGGAGCAAGTGTAACGCTGCCGGCGGCGACAAATGGATCGACATGAAGGGCCAGAGCAAAGTCGGGACGACCGAACTTGTCATAGATCCCGGCCTTCATCATGAGGTCGGCTCCCCCTATGGTTTCTTCAGCAGGTTGACCGATAAAAAGAACTTTGCCCTGCCACTTTGCTTTGAGAGCTGTAAGAACTGAAGCGACCCCGATAAGGCAGGTGGTATGTAAGTCGTGGCCGCATGCATGCATGACAGGTATCTGGTTGCCGTTTACATCGATTGAAACCACTTGGGAATTATAGGGAAGCCCGGTCAATTCCCTGAGTGGAAGGGCATCCATATCCGCCCGAATCAGCAGGCAGGGCCCTGAGCCATTTTCAAGAACACCTACCAGTCCATGTCCACCGATTCCAGTATGGACATTGAGCCCGAGCTTGTTGAGTTCAGCGCCAACTGTGGCGGCTGTTTGTTCTTCCTGGCAGGAAAGTTCCGGGTTGCTGTGGATCTGTTTGTAGATCGTTTCTAGTCTGTTGAGATTCTTTGTTACCTCAACATCGAGTTGTTTTTTCAGTTCCTGGCTAAGCATGATGAGTCTCGTTGGTATAGTACCGTTCTTAAATTGTTTCTTCAGGTAAAGTGATACTGCAGTGACTTAAAAGCAAAAAGACAGGAGTGTCAAGTATCCTTGATTACCTCTGTTACTATATAATACCAGGCGATCAGAGATATAATGACAAAATGGGTGCAGTGCGGGCTCGATTCAGACCAAGACCGCACTGTTTGGAAATGATTAGCCTCCGAGATAGGCTTTTTTGACCTCAGGATTGCCAAGAAGTTCAGCTGATGTCCCTTCGGCAACTATTTTACCGGTATCAAGAACATAACCTCGTGAAGCCAAGTGGAGGGCGAGGTTGGCGTTCTGTTCGATAAGCAGGATAGTCATGCCTTCTTCGTTAAGTTGTTTCAAGGTTCGAAAAAGTTCATATTTCAGCACGGGGGCGAGACCCATAGAGGGCTCGTCAAGAAGCAGAAAATCGCATCCTGTCATCAGGGCCCTGCCGACAGCAAGCATTTGCTGTTCTCCACCAGAAAGGGACTCGCTACGCTGTTCACGTCGTTCCTTAAGGCGGGGAAAAAGGGAGAATATACGCTCGTATTCCGGTTCAAAATCTGTATTCTTGTCACGGGAATAGGTCGCTAAAACCAGGTTTTCCATAACGGTCAGATTGCCGAAAATATGACGGCCCTCCGGAACAAGCGCACATTTGAGATCCTTGACGACTGAATCTGGGGCGGTTGTAAGTATTGATTCTCCTTTATACTTGATTTCTCCGGAGATTACTTTTGGGGCCTCAGGAGGGGGCAGGCGGGTGATGGAATAGAGGCTGGTAGTCTTCCCAGCGCCGTTAGCCCCGATCAAGGTGACAATCTCACCTTGGTCCACATTAAAGCTTATCCCGTGTAAGGCCTGAATATTTCCATATTTGACTATGAGATTTTCAACAGAAAGCAACATTATATATTATCGTCTCCGAGATATGCGGTCATTACCGCGGGATGATTTCGTACATGTTCTGCTGTGCCTTCAGCGATGGTCTCACCGAAGTCTATGACCTTGATGTCGTTGCAGAGTTCCATCATGACGTCCATATGATGCTCAATCATCCAGATGGTAACATCAAATGTTTCATGAATCCACCGGACCAGACGGATAAGCTCCTGAATATCAACCGAGTTAAGACCGGCTGCAGGTTCATCAAGCAGAAGCAGTTTTGGTTTTTCAGAGAGGGCACGCACAATCTCAAGTTTACGCTGGAGCCCATAAGCGAGGTTGGTTGGATATTCGTCAGCATAGCGGTCGAGGTCAAAAAACTTCAATAGTTCTCTGGCTTCTTTTTCTATCTGCTGTTCACATTCGGTGTATTTTTTTGTTCGCATGATTGCATGGAAAAAGCCGTATCCAAGACTTCCATGCTGGGCAACCCGAATGTTATCCAGTACCGTCATCTGATTCCATAATCTGATGTTCTGAAAGGTCCTGGCAACGCCTAGTGAAGTAACTTTGTGTGGTTTAAGCCCGGCAGTGGGATGGCCGTTGATAAAAATCTGCCCTTCAGTAGGCTGGTAAAAGCCACTGACCAGGTTGAAAACGGTTGTTTTGCCAGCACCGTTGGGTCCTATGAGCCCGGCCATTTTATTCTGACCCAGGCCGATATTGAAATCTGAGACTGCTGTCAGGCCACCGAAGCGCTGGGTAAGGCCGCGTATTTCGAGGACCGGATTATCAGTCGATGTTTGAGTATCTTTCGTCATAATCATTTAAACCGGTAAAAGCGTTTCAGCCTGGGGAACATATCGGAAAGTTCACGGTTGCCCATGATGCCTTCCGGCCTGAACTGCATGAGGACAATGAGCACCAGCGGGATAACAACCCATTTGATGATCTGCAGAGGGCGAAGGAGTTCCAGCAGGATTGTAAATAAAATTGCAGACATTACGGCGCCTGAAAGGGAGGCCATGCCGCCAAGGTAGACCATGACGAGGACTTCAGTGGATTTCAGGATATTGAAACTTCCAGGATTGACATAACCAATAATATAGGCAAACAGACCACCTGCTACTCCGGCAAGACCGGAAGAGAGCATAAAGGTGATCGTTTTCATTTTGTTGGTGTTGACACTCATGATTTCCGCTGCGACTTCGTCTTGGCAAATTGCGGCGACGCCCTTACCGAAGGTGGAAGAGTTGTAACGGCGCAATATCCACACTGTGAAAATGGTGAAGATGAAGACCCAGATAACCATCCAGGGGAGGTCAATAGTGTCGCCCATGGCGTTTACGACTTTCTTCATCCCCATGAATCCACGGGAACCACCAATGACTCCCAGGTTCTCAATAAGACTGATGATAATGTAGTTGGCGGCTATAGTAATAATAGCAAGATAATCGCCACGGGTTTTGTAGGAAGGTAAGGCGACTAAAAGTCCTGCAAAAGCTGCGGCAACCCCGCCGGCCAGAATGATAAATGGAAAACAATAAAGGGCCAGGCCAGGGTCGAGAAGTGGGGCTCCAAAAACTTTATCTTTTGAAAACAACAACACTCCGAGTATGGATGAGACATACGCGCCGACACACATGAACCCTGCATGGCCACATGAAAACTCCCCCATATTGCCATTCACCAGGTTCAGGCTGGTGGAGAGGATAATATTGACTCCCATGAACATCATTACAGAGAGGATGTATAGGCTCACTGCTTCTTCATAGGCCAGCCAGGTAATGACACCGCCGATAGTGACCAGGAGCAGGTGAACTGAATACCGTTGGAAAAAAGCTCTTTTCAGCATCTGTTCCCCCTTTATATCTTGGTGGTCTTGGCGACGCCGAAGAGACCTGTCGGTTTAAACGAGAGTATGACAAGGAGCACCGTAAAGGCGATCAGGTCGCGATAGGTTGACGGAAAGACCGCCACCACTAGAATCTCAACTGCTCCGAGAAGAAAACCGCCCAGGAAGGCGCCACGGATATCGCCGATACCGCCTACAACGGCAGCGATAAAGGCCTTCCAGCCGATAAGTGCACCCATGTAAGGTTCAAGAATGGGATAGCTCATCGCAAACAGCACACCTGCAAGGCCGGCAAAACCGGAGCCAAGTATAAAGGTTATGACAATAATCGAGTCTATGGGTATTCCCATCAAAGGCACCGCAAATTTGTCATAGGATATGGCTCTCATGGCCATCCCTACCTTGGTGCGGGAAACGATCCACTGAAGAATGAAAAAAGAAAGAATTGCGGTAATAATTACGGCAATTTTCAGGTTGGTGAAAGTTACTCCGCCAATCGTGTAGACGTGTTCTGTGATAAGTGAGGGAAAAGCCTTTCTGCTGGCACCGAGAACGGCGAGGTTCGCATGTTCCAGAATCAGACCACACATGAGTGCGGTGATAACCACATACAGTCTGTGTGCACCTTTCCTTCGCAATGGCCTGTAGGCGACTCGCTCAAGACTGACACCTACCATGGAGGTCAGTATCATGGTAAGCGGGATGGTGAGTGCCAGGGCTACCCATCCGGGCAACCCAAGAGATGTAAGTAGCATGGTCGCAACAAAAAATGCGATGTAGGCACCGACCATGAAGACGTCACCGTGGGCAAAGTTGATAAGTGTCAACACGCCATAAACCATCGTGTAACCGAGGGCGATGAGCGCGTAAAAGCTGCCCCACTGCAATGCATTTATTAAATTTTGAATAATACTTTCTACCATGTAACGCCTCTGGTACCTGCAACAGCCTTCGATGTGAAGGGCGAAACAGTTCTCAAATATGTTGGTAAAAAAGATCAGGTCGGCTTCATGCCGACCTGATCAATGAAATCAAAAAGCCGAAGATATGTAACCCAAATTTCTTATCAGTTCAGGCGGCGTCAGGTTCGGTGTTTTTGGCAGTGAACCATGGTGTGCTATGTTCATTGCTAAAATACTGAAGAAGACGATGCCGCATGGATTGGCCTTTGGTGAGCATTGCACAAATTCAGTCATATACGGATGTTGCGTTAACAAACTGCAAGATCTAATGAAATCTTGAAAGGACACAATGCTCATGAAAAATACTGGCTGACAGATTTACGGGCAGACAGATTCGGTGAACTCGAAGGTTCCGGTGTCGCTAATTTTAACAACAACCGCGCACTTAACAGGGTCGCCCTGTTCGTCAAATTTCATGGAGCCGGTAATTCCGTCAAATGAAGGGATGGCGGCCATTGCTTCACGAACAGCTTTACGGTCTTTTCTCAGTTTGCCTGTGAGTCCTCCGGTATCCTGAATTGCCTTCAGAACGATTCGGGTGGCATCCCAGGTAAGAGCTGCAACATCGTCAGGGGTTTCGCCATACTTCTCTGAATAACGGTCGATGAACTCCTTGGTCGCTCCTGTTGCACCCGCGGCTGCATAATGAGTGGAGAAGTAAAGACCTTTACAATCGTCGCCACAGAGTGTCATCAGTTCAGATGAACCCCATGCGTCTGAACCCATGAACTGGCCTTTATAGCCAAGTTGATGGGCCTGCCTGACGATGAGGGCAACCTGATTGTAGTTGTCCGGCAGGAAAATGAAATCAGGTTTTGCAGATATGATCTTCGTCAGCTGAGCAGAAAAATCCTGATCTTTTGTGCCATGACTTTCAAAGGCAACAACGCTTCCTGCGCCAATTTTTTCTTCAAAGATATCCTTGAAAATCTCAGCCAGGCCTTTGGAGTAATCATTTGATAAATCATAGAGTACTGCCGCTGTCTTAGCGTTAAAGGTTTTGACAGCAAAGTTTACGGCAACCGGACCCTGGAAGGGGTCAAGAAAGGCGGCCCGGAAAACCCAGGGGCGGTCCAGGGTGGTGTCGGGGTTCGTGGACCATGGGGTAACCATGACAGTTTGGTTGTCATCTGCAACCTGACCTGCTGGTACGGCCTGCTTACTGGAGTTCGGACCGATCATGGCCAGAATCTCATCTTTCTCGATGAGTTTGAGTGCTGTGGTAACGGCGGACTCTGCTTTTGCTTCATTGTCCTCGTATACAAATTCGAGCATATACTTTTTACCGCCAACCTCAAGGCCACCTGCGCCGTTGATATCAGCTTTTAACATTTCGGCGGACAATTTTGATGATTCACCAACTTTCGGGATATCGCCGGTCATTGGAATATTGTATCCGATCTTGATAGTGTCTGCGGCCATCGCGGAAGTGGCCAGCAAGGTCGAGCAAGTGAATAAGGCTGCTACAAGCTTCTTGGTCATGTGATTCTCTCCTCTTTTGTTAGTAATACTGCAGTAACGATCCTTTCTTTACAACTGCTACTACGTGGTTGTTGTGAACAGTTCCCGGTAAAAAATTACAAAAATGAATTAAAATCCAAACATAACGAATCACTATGTACAGTAATGTGACAAAGATTCAAGTAAAAAATTTAAGGGAAACTTGGTTTCCAAATCCTGGGTAGTCCGAGGTGTAATAATGGAGGGTACAAACATACATGTCCGCTTATGCTAGAAAATGATATGAAGAATCAGCTGTGCTTATAAATAACTGTTGTAATATAAGATAAAAAACCCCGTATTGCTAAGTATATATATGATAGTTTGAGGTGGTGGGTAAAAATTGTGAAAACCTCAAGAATGGAGTTAGAAAGTGTAGATCGTAATAGAAATGGTCAATTGTTTTGAGGATATCACTCCAGGAAAGGGATGGGCAAAAATGACAAGAGGGGATTGGGATAAAGAAATGTGGGTCTACTCATATCGACAACTGAACAGCTCAGGTGTGATGAAACGTTTCTATGCAACTTGAAGGGTGGCACTGTGACAAATAATCATGACCTTATTTTTCAAGGTATTTTCAAGAGGGCGTACTTACCAGTGGTTTGATAAACGACTGGAAGTTGTCATATACTGTCCGCAGTATTTATTCCAGCTCCCATCCTGAAACTACCATGCTTTCCAATCTCAGCGTTGCGACTCTCGCTTTTATTCGTAGGATATCAACTATATGCTTGCGATAAAAATGAGAGTCTCGCCTCGATTTTGAACAAAATGCGGAGTTTTTAGATGGAAGCTATTCTAGAGTTATCATTATTGCCAAAACATCATATGATAGGCATGCTCAGGAAAAATATTCGATTGTCGGACTTGAATTGTACATCCTAATAATATCGAAACGGTTATATTGATCGTCTTAATAGGTGAGTGTCTGTGCTGGGATGGCGGAACGTACCGGCAGTAAATGGTAATGAGGAGTAGAGAGAAGCAGGCGTTCACGGACTATACTATCAGCGACTCGTATCATAGTCGTTGGTTATTTTATTTTCGAACTGACTGGAATTTATGGATTCTTCACTTATCATTGTGCTCTCAATTTTGACCTGCGCGGGCGTATTGTTTGTAACTGGTTGGATTCGTAGTGATATCGTTGGGTTGCTCACCATGTCAATTCTCATGGTTTCCGGGATTTTGACAGTGAATGAATCTCTAGCCGGTTTTTCAGAGCCCGCAGTAATAATTATTGCCGGTATGTTCATCATCAGTGAAGCACTTGTCTGCACAGGTGCAGCACAGCGGCTTGCTGCAATAATATTGAGACTGGGCCGTTCGAAAGAAAAGAAAATCATTCCTCTTATGATGTGTGCGATTGGAGGAATCGGTGCATTTATGAGTTCAACAGCTGTGATGGCAATTTTCCTGCCTATCGGACTGAGTATTGCGCGCAAGACAAATTTAAATAAGAGAAGGTTGTTGATGCCTCTCTCAGTTGCAGCACTCATCAGCGGTATGATGACACTCGTGGCAACAGCTCCCAATCTCATTGTCAGCCAGGCATTGAAAGAGCGTCAGTTGGCGCCGTTTAACTTTTTCAGCTTTACCCCATTTGGTTGCCTGACGTTAGCCGTAGTAACCATATTTATGCTTGCAGTAGGGAGAGGGTTGTTGTCAAGCAACAGGGGCGGGTCGACAGAACATCAGTCGCTGACTATCCGTGATCTTCTTGATAAATACAATTTGCTGCAGCGGTTTTCTCGATTGCGGGTGTTGCCTGCCTCGCCATTAATTGATCGTGCTGTGGCTAGAATGGGAGTTCGTGATACCTACGGAATAGAGCTCATAGGTTTTGAGAAACATGATCAGGGGCGCATACGATTCGAGAATGCCACCGCGAAATCAGTTTTCCACAATGGGGATGCTCTGTATGTTTCAGGAAAGGAAGAGAATATTTTAAGACTGAGAGAGGATATGTGTCTCAGTCCTTTACCTCTTCCACGGGTCGAAGATTTTACAATTCTGAGCGGAAAAATTGGACTTGCAGAGGTTATGGCAGTTCCAGATTCCACACTTGTCGGGAAGACCCTTAGGCAGAGTCAGATTTTTACAAGACATAAGGTGACGGTTATAGCGATTAGGAGGCGCGGTCAGGCAATTGATCTTGATTATGGAGACGTGGTTATCGAGTCTGGTGATGTACTGTTGATTAACGGTGCGTGGAAAGATATCCTGAAGCTACGTAACCAGATTAAAGAGTTTGTATTACTGACACTGCCTGAAGAGTATAAGGATGTGGCTAAGGTTGAAGGAAAGATCCGCTATGTCATTCCAATAATGGCTATGATGGTGGGAGCTATGGCGCTTACGGGTTTGCACGTTGCCACCGTCGTCGTGTTGACTGTACTGGCCCTGATATTTACCCGTTGTGTTGAACTCAAGACACTTTATAATACTATTGAATGGCCGACAGTAGTGCTCGTGGCCTCTATCCTGCCTCTTGCAACGGCACTTGACAAAACTGGGGGAACAGCACTCATTTCAGAAAAGCTGATGTCTGTTTTGAGTGGCCAGTCTGAAGTAGTCATGGTCTTGATTGTGTTTGGTATTACCGTTACACTTGGCTACTTTATATCCAATACTGCAACGGCCATAATCCTGGCTCCTATAGTGATCGATGCTGCTCTTAATCTAGGTGTTTCACCACATGCCCTCGCCATGACAGTGGCTATCGCCTGTTCTGCAGCATATGCCATGCCGGTATCATCACCAGTGAATATGCTGGTTCTGGAACCTGGAAGGTACACGCCTTTGGATTTCCTGAAAATTGGGGTTCCACTTCAGTTACTCACCATGTTTACTACCCTGTTATTGGTGTGGGTCCTTTTTCTATAACCAGATTTTCTGCATAAGAGTGCAAGCTGTCACCTGGTAAACGTCTGAGGTCATGTTGTGAACTTGCTGCTATGAGATAAGTGCATGTCACGCTCAGGCGATTTCCATTAAGTGCTTGGGCTAAAACTGGACTTGCAGTCTGGCGTACGTGCCGAAGGCTGTATCGTCTTTTGCAGAACTGCCATCATAGGCCCCCTCAATTTCCGGTATAAGGAGGCCGGCCTTCCAGGTAAAGCTGGTGGAGTCAGTGATTTGATAGAAGAGTTCAGCAGATACTTCATACAGATTCTTAAATTGGAGCATGGTGTCGGAATCACTCTCGGAGGCATCGACGGATACCCAGACAAGATTACCCTTCAGGTCCGTTTTTTCTGAAACCCGATACAATAGAGAAGGGGCAATCCAAAACCAGTCACCATTCTCCCCTAATTGGCTAAGTACGGAAATAGGTTCGTTGTTGCTGTTTCCAACCATGATCCAGCCGAAATCATTGTCTGCTTCATAACCGTTGGCCGCAATTCCGATATTCAGGGTCGGAGTGAACGCACCGGCGGCCATGGCGCACTGAAAATACCAGCCCCAGCCGTCTCCCTGATTGATGTTAAGGCCGTTGATGACAAAGCCGTTTTCATCCCTGGACTGTCTGGTATTAGCGGATTTGAAGGCCAACTCAGATTCGAGTTGCAGGTTTTTGTAGGAACCCTCGAAAAACATTGACCAGAACATACCGCTGGCCGAAGACATATAACTGCCTGTGTTATATTCATCACGTTTATCATCAGCGTAAAAGAGGTTTGCCTGGCCACGCCAGTGCTCAGCGAACTTTTTCTTGGCAACAAGACCATAGAGGACATGGTCATTATTATCGAGACGATCCATTTCGACTTGGGAATAATCACTTTCATCAAGTATACGATAAATGCCGGTCCAGTCCACATCGAGCATGTTCCAGTCTATAGTGACCTGGTCTGCTGACTGGTCCCACTCCAGAAAACGGGTAATATTGCTTTTCATGTTACCTGCTTCAACGTCAACTGAACCAAACGGTACACCGATATATGCAAAGTCGGCTGTAGGGGTAATCTTGGTTTCTTCCCTGTTACCGTCACCCCAATTCACATTGGACCTGATGCGAACCTTTGCAAAGGCACCACCAGAAGATTTTGCCTCGATAACTAGGCGTGTTCGGGAGTCAAAAGTGTCTAAAGTGGTGGCATTGGTGTTACCAAAAAGGTAGTTATCCTTAACCAGGTAGCGTACCCTGGCATCGCCTTTGATAGAGACAGCAGCCAGGGAGCTTTCAGCGGTGAGAATGAGGAAAAAACAGATAAGCAGAACGCGAAAACCGAGTGAGGTCATGAGCGCTCCTTAATGGTTTTTAATTATAAATGCTATTGGCTACTGGAACAGATGTCTGTTGTTCTGCCTGTATCACGATGACATAATCAAGGTGTCTTAAAATAATCAAAATCGGCCAGCTCAGGAATAACACCAACTGCCCGTTCAATCTGGGCCAGGGTTGTTAAATAGCCAAAATAGGCAACTACAAGGCTGGTTTGATTTTGGGTGTAAAGAAGTTGAGCGTCGTTGAATTCGAGCAGATCACCCAGGCCGCTTTGGTACCTTTTCTCGGCTAAAGTGAGGTTTTCTGCTGCGAGTCCAAGTGATTGTCCGGCGATGTCTACGCTTGCCCTGTTCTCATCAGCTCTATTAAAACTATCGGTTACCTCCTGGATGACGGAGAGGTTGAACTGGCGAAGAGAAGCGCTCACCTCTCTCATGGCGGCTTTGGCTTCAGCGACCTTTGCTTCTGTCTCAAATCCGGAGAAGAACTCCCAGGTCAGGCCAACGCCGACTTGCCATTGGTCATTGAGTGTTGCCAGGTCTGTCTCATAACTCTGATACCCGCCCGATGCTGAGAAAACCGGCCAGTAGTCTCCTTGAGCCCTTGTAATCTGGGCATCCGCTGCCTGGATAAGATAGGTGTATTGCTGAAGGCCAGGTCTGTTTTGATCTGCCGTATCCAAAAGGTCAGGGAGAGGGCCGGGCATTTCCGGTTTCTTGCCTACCAGGGATTCCAGAGCCGGTGCATTGGAACCAACCTCATAATCTCCATCGTTGGGACGGGTGCCGAGCACCTGCTCTAATCTCACTCGTGCACTCGTAAAATCCGCCTTTGCCTGTAACAGACGCAGCCTCTGGTTTGAGAGGTTGACCTCGGCATTCGTGACATCTATGCGTGTCCGTACACCGGCCTTGAGGTATTTTTGGGCACGATAGAGCTGCTTCTGATAATTTTCAACAGCTTGCTGTGCGACTCCGATCAATTCTTTTGTTTCGAGAACGGAATAATAGCTCCTTTTTACATCCAGAATAATGTCATGGTAATTTTGTTTGAGGTTTTCTGATATGGCATCCCTGGAAAATCGTCCTACATCTATAAGTCCTGTCGTTCTGCCAAAGTCATAGATCAACTGGGTCACTCCTAGTAGGAGAGATCCGACATTGTCCTCGTCAACTGGCTTCAGGTCATTTACATGTGTCCTGCCATAATCACCTCCCGCTGAGAGATGTGGCCAATATAAGGACTTGTATTGCTGGACTACAGCTTCACTCCCGGCATACTGTTGTCTGACGATTTCAAGCTGCGGATTGTTTTTGATCGCTATAGTAATGGCATTTTCCAGATCCAGTAGAAGTGTCTCGCTGCGGGCGGGCGACAGAGGTGAAAATGACGCTAGCAATAGAAATAGAGAAATGAGACTGCTTCGATAGGTCATGATTCTTCTCCCTTGAAGGGGTTAATTTGATAGGTAAAGATGACTGTTGAGAGTAAAATGCATTAAACAGAAGCATTTAACTACTATTTTTTTTAGAAAACCATATCCTGACTTGTTTTTACAGTTAAAAGGATTAACAATGACTGATATAATTTTCTGACTACCAAAAAGTTTGGTATCTGCCTTTAATTATTTTGAAACAAAGGGGGCTTTTGATGGGGTGTATTCGTTTCGGCGTATTGTTGATTTTTTGTATCGGTCTGATGCTTCCAGGCTGCAGCGAGGAACGTGATAAAGCGGAAACTACGCAGCAGGCTCCGCCGCCTCTTCCGGTTGAGGTGGTAATTGCCAGTAAGGATCAGATTCCCATATGGCTTGAATTTACAGGTAAAACGGTAGCTACGAAACGAGTGGAAATTCGAGCCAGGGTCTCAGGACGTCTCGAACAGATTCTTTTTCAGGAGGGTGATTTTGTTGAAGAAGGCGAGACTCTTTTTACTCTAGAAAAAGACCAATATGAGGCTACTCTTGCCCAGGCGAAGGCGCAATTACAGCAGAATGAGGCTACCCTGTCTCTTGCCAGAAAAGATGTTGAACGATATGAGCCGCTTGTTGCTGAAGAGCTTGCTCCCCGGGCAACACTGGAACAATACGAGGCAAAAGTCGCCGAGTTGGAAGCGGCCATTAAAGCGAATAATGCCACCATCCGGGAAGCGGAACTGAACCTTAGTTATACCGATATTGTCGCACCAATTTCCGGAACGATAGGTCGAAGCCTTATAGATGTCGGCAATATAGTGGGGTATGGAGAACCAACCCTGTTAACGACTATTGTGAACGACAATCCTATGTTTGCATATTTTAATCCAACCGAGCGTCAGTTTCAGCTGATGCGGCAATACAAATCCCAGGACAAAATGGATGCCCGGGTGACTGTGCGTGAAAAAGCCGACGGTTTACTCAAGCGGGAATCCCTGAGGGGGCAGGTTGGTTTTACAGATAACAAGGTTGATCAGCAGACCGGAACAATTACCATGAGAGCCGAAGTTGCCAATCATGAGCACACCATGCTTGAAGGGACCTTTGTTTACGTTGAGGTAATGGTTACTGATCGCCCTAGTTTTATCATGGTGCAACCCAGTGCCATTCAGGAAGACCAGCGATCAAGCTTTGTTTATGTTGTCGGTGAAGATAACCTGGCCAAACGGGTTGATATTGAAAAGGGATATGAAAATCGGCACTATGCGATGATTACAAAAGGTCTGGAAGGTGGTGAGAAGGTGATCGTCAGCGGCCTGGCAAAGGTATCAAATGGCAGAAATGTGCAGGCGGTAGATGTGACAGCTACCAAGGGTATTCGTGCCCAACTTGCCGAATCGGGCATGCTTGAAAAAACGGAGTAAATAATGTTTTCCATCTTTTTCATAAAGCGCCCGATCTTTGCTATGGTAATATCCCTGCTCATCGTGCTGGGTGGGATAGTCTCCCTGTCTATTCTTCCCATCCAGGAGTACCCGGATGTAGCTCCGCCGACGGTGGTTGTATCAGCCTCGTATGTCGGCGCCAATGCGTTCACTGTAGAGAAAGCAGTTACCCGACCGCTTGAAGACAGGATCAACGGTGTCCAGGGCATGATCTACATGCAGTCTTCGAGCACCAGTGCCGGAACCTCATCGATCAATGTCTATTTTGAGCCTGGTTATGACCTGGATATTGCAGCCGTTGATGTGCAGAACAAGGTTTCCATGGCAACCCCTCAACTTCCTGCGGAGGTACGTCAGCAAGGGGTTATCGTTGATAAGCAATCACCCTCTATTGTCACTCTTATCGCTCTTACGGGTGATGAAAGGTACGACGAAGGTTTTCTCAGTAACTATGTGACTATTAATATCCTCGACGAATTACGAAGGATTCCAGGTGTCGGAAAAGCTGAGAACCTTGGTGAAAAGAAGTATTCGATGCGTATCTGGCTGGATCCGGACCGAATCAAGTCAATGGGTATGAGTCCGAATGAGGTAATTGCCGCTATTCAATCGCAGAACAGACAGGCCGCTCTTGGCAGACTGGGGGCTCCACCAACATATGACGACCAGCAGATTCAGTTCATTCTTACCGCCGAAGGGCAACTTGATGATGTAAGGCAGTTCGAGAATATAGTTGTGAAGTATCTTGATGATGGAACCCTCGTCTATCTCGGAGATGTAGCCACTATAGAACTTGGGGCAGAGAAATATGACTGGAATTCCAGGGTAAACAAAAAACCTGCCGCTTCTGTAGCCATCTATCAACTGCCTGGAGCTAATGCCCTTGAGATTAAAAAGAGGGCAGTGGCCAAGATGGAAGAGCTCAAACAGCGCTTTCCTGAAGGCGTAACATATTCAATCCCTTACGATACGACCCTTTTTGTCGATGTGGCGATTCAGAATGTTGTAAAAAACCTCATCATCGCAGTTGCTCTCGTGATTCTGATCGTTTTTGTTTTTCTTGGATCCTGGAGGCCGACAGTAATTGCCTCGGTAGCCATCCCTGTTTCATTGGTGGGGACCTTTGGGGTTATGTATGCCGCCGGTTTTTCTATAAACTTTCTGACCCTTTTTGGACTTATCCTGGCAATTGGTATCGTGGTCGATGACGTGATTCTTGTCGTTGAAAATGTTGAGAGGATAATGAATGAGGAAAAGAACCTTACCATTCCACAGGTGGTAAAAAAGGCCATGTTGCAACTCATAGGTCCTATTATCGCCACAACCCTGGTTCTGGTTGCAGTTTTTGTCCCGGTTTCTCTGATGCCGGGGTTGACGGGGAGTATTTACCGCCAGTTTTCACTGACCATATGTTTTGCCGTGTTGATCTCTTCTCTCAATGCAATGACTTTGTCTCCGGCACTGTCAGCTATTGTGATACGCCGATTCGCTGAAGGGAAAAGTAAGTTTATCCTGTTTCAGAAGTTCGACAATTTTTTTGAATGGCTTACCGCTGTGTATAGTCGGCTTGTACGGTTTCTTATCAAGATGCGGTGGGTTGTTGTCTGTGTTTTTATTGCTTTACTGGCAGCTACATGGTGGACGCTGAAAACAACACCAACTGGATTTGTACCTGAAGAAGACAAAGGGGCGCTACTCGTGATGTTTAATCTTAAACCGGGTACAGCCTTGAGTAGAACCAGTGAAGTTCGAGGTAATGTCGAGAACATCCTGATGGATATTGAAGGTGTAAAAGATGCCGTATTGATTGACGGCTTTAATATGCTGACAAGTACTCTTGATACAAGTGCTGGAGCCGGTTTTGTGTCACTGGAATCATGGGCTGAAAGAGGTGATGCAGATCTTGATATCGCGAAGATATTAAAAGAGATTAATAGACGTGGGGCCACTATTACAGATGCCAATGTGGTTGCCTTCAATGTCCCGGGTATCCCGGGGATTGGTGCCGTGGGTGGATTTGACTTTCGATTACAGGATTATCTTGCAGGGGATGTTAACACCTTTGTTTCGCATGCCTATAACCTTATTGCGGAGGCGAACAAGGATCCGAGGATAGGGATGGCATACACTGTGTATGCCCCCAATTACCCCTTTATCAGACTCGATATAGACAGGAAAAAGGCCGCGGCACTCGGTGTTGACCTTGCCGAACTATTTAGCACGCTGCAGACCTATCTTGGATCAATGTATATAAATGATTTTACTAAATTCGGGAAGGTCTTCAGGGTCTACGTTCAGGCCGATAAGTCCTTTAGAAGTGAAGTGAATGATATAAATGAGCTTTTTGTCCGAAACAGGGTGGGGGGCATGGTGCCGGTATCAACCCTTGTTACACTTGAAACCACCACTGGTCCCTCAGATCTTGGCCATTATAATATGTATCGCTCGATTACAATCAATGGTTCAGCTGCACCGGGTTTCAGCTCCGGCCAGGCAATGCAGGCAATGGAGGAAGTGGCAGATCGTGTTTTACCAAAGGACAACACCTATGGTTATGAGTGGTCCGGTATGTCCTACCAGGAGAGACTGGCCGGAAACAGTCAGGTATATGTCTTTGCCTTTGCCCTCATTGTTGTCTATCTCGTGCTTGCTGCACAGTATGAAAGCTGGATACTACCCATTATGATTATGGTGTCAGTACCTCTTGTTATGCTAGGTGCATTACTTGCACAGAGTTTTGCAGGGCTCGATAATAATCTTTTTGCCCAGATCGGTTTGGTTTTGCTTATCGGTCTCTCGTCAAAAAATGCTATACTCATTATTGAGGTAGCTAAAGAGCAGAGGGAACAGGGAGCTGCCATTGCCGATGCTGCCTTAACTGCTGCGAAGCTGCGTTTCAGGGCAATTATGATGACTATCCTCTCTTTTGTGTTTGGTGTTGCACCACTTGCAGTTGCGACGGGTGCAGGTGCAATGACCATGAAGTCGATAGGTGTCGTTGTTTTAGGTGGTATGGTCGCAGCTACTTTCATTAGCACCATACTGGTGCCTGTCATTTACGTTCTGTTGGAAACCATGCGTGAGCTCGTCGTGGACGTCGAACAGGAAGTGAAAAACAGGGAATCAATTTAGTAATAACTGGACGGGTAGGGGCTTCGTGGCAACTCCCGTTCAGCATTGCAGTATACTCTTGTCTCTGGCAATAGGAATTCCTGTTGCCAGAATCCTTTCACACCATCATATTTAGGAGGATTACTATGAAGCTTCGACGATCTGTTGTGGTTGTATTCTTGGTGATGTTTCAATTATCGGTTTGTTCAGCATTCGCATCAGACAAGGTAACTACTGAAAAAATTGTTGATAGTGCTGCTCTGGTTGTGAAAACATTCGGAGCTGATCCGGATCTTACATGGTTCCGAGACAATGTCAAAAATGCTAAGGCACTTTTGATTGTTCCTCAAAGCCTGAAAGGCGCATTTCTCGTTGGTGGATCAGGTGGTTCAGGGGTTCTTATTGCTCAGGACAGCAATACTGGTGAATGGGGGAATCCTGCTTTTTATACCCTCGGTTCTATTTCGGTAGGTTTGCAGATAGGAGCTGAATCATCTGAAGTAATTCTTATGATTATGTCTGACAGAGGGATGGAGAAACTTCTTGCAAGTTCGTTTAAGCTTGGTGCAGATGTAACTTTGGCAGTTGGACCAGTGGGCGGTGGTACAGCAGCACAAACTGCAGATGTACTCTCTTATGCACGATCCAAGGGCGCGTTTGCGGGTGTTTCTCTTGACGGGGCGATAGTCAAGACAAGAGATAAAAGAAATAAAGAGTACTACGGGGCAGAAGTGAGTCCAACTGATATCCTTGTCAGGAAGACTGTGTCAAATCCACATGCAGATGGGTTGAGAAAAGCTGTTGCAGAGCTGACTAAAAAATAAAAGAAATTAGCTGACTGGCAAAGAGTATGATCACGCCAGACAGAATGCTTTAAGCACATTGTTTAATGAATTGTGCAGATGAGCGCATAAGTCAATTGCACTTCAATAGCAGGTTTTCATTCCCATAAGCAGTATTTGGCCCAGGATAAGGCACGGCTTGAGTATTTTTTGATGATGCATAGGCCGCGATACCGAACTTACAGTCACCCCTTCTGGTAAGACGAAAAGGGGACGGTGGGGCTGGACAGAACGGTTTGGGGTGAAAATATGTAAGGGTACATAAGAACAAGTTCTTGAGTATATCCAGAAAGGTCCAAACAGGTATATGCTCGTTCACCAAAGCAAAAACCCCGATCAGTCTAAACTGATCGGGGTTTTGTATATATAAATCGGCGGCGACCTACTCTCCCACATAGTTTCCCATGCAGTACCATCGGCGCAGAAGAGCTTAACTTCCGTGTTCGGAATGGGAACGGGTGGAACCTCTTCGCTATGACCGCCGAAAAGAGAAATCGTGCTACTTTTCGGTATATGGGGAAGGGGAGTGGTTTATGACATCCTTCCCTTGGTAAAACAAAGATAATCGAATAGTAGGGTAGTAGTAGTTAGTTTTAATCAAAAAAATGTGGATAAGCCGCACGGCTTATTAGTATCGGTTAGCTCCATGTGTTGCCACACTTCCACACCCGACCTATCAACGTTGTAGTCTACAACGAGCCTTCAGATGACTAATGTCATGGGAAATCTCATCTTAGAGTGGGCTTCCCGCTTAGATGCTTTCAGCGGTTATCCCTGCCGAACTTAGCTACCCAGCAATGCCCCTGGCGGAACAACTGGAACACCATAGGTTCGTCCACCCCGGTCCTCTCGTACTAGGGGAAGATCTCTTCAAATTTCCTGCGCCCGCAACAGATAAGGACCAAACTGTCTCACGACGTTTTAAACCCAGCTCGCGTACCACTTTAATTGGCGAACAGCCAAACCCTTGGGACCTGCTTCAGCCCCAGGATGTGATGAGCCGACATCGAGGTGCCAAACCTCCCCGTCGATATGGACTCTTGGGGGAGATAAGCCTGTTATCCCCGGAGTACCTTTTATCCGTTGAGCGACGACCCTTCCATGCGGAATCGCCGGATCACTAAGACCTACTTTCGTACCTGCTCGAGATGTCTCTCTCGCAGTCAAGCTCCCTTATGCCTTTACACTCTTAGGCTGGTTTCCAATCAGCCGGAGGGAACCATCGCGCGCCTCCGTTACTCTTTAGGAGGCGACCGCCCCAGTCAAACTACCCACCAGACAATGTCCTGGATCCGGATTACGGACCGCAGTTAGATTCCTAAGATAACAAGGGTGGTATTTCAAGGGTGACTCCATCGACACTGGCGTGCCGACTTCAAAGTCTCCCACCTATCCTACACATGTTACCTCAAAAACCAATGCCAAGCTGTAGTAAAGGTTCACGGGGTCTTTCTGTCTTGTTGCGGGTAACCGGCATCTTCACCGGTACTACAGTTTCGCTGAGTCCCTGGTTGAGACAGTGGGGAAATCGTTACGCCATTCGTGCAGGTCGGAACTTACCCGACAAGGAATTTCGCTACCTTAGGACCGTTATAGTTACGGCCGCCGTTTACCGGGGCTTCGGTTCAGTGCTTCGCCTAAGCTAACACGTCCCCTTAACCTTCCGGCACCGGGCAGGCGTCAGACCCTATACTTCGTCTTTCGACTTCGCAGAGTCCTGTGTTTTTAGTAAACAGTCGCTCCCCCCATTTCACTGCAACCAGACTAGGCTTCATTAGTAAATAATTACACCCTGCTGGCACACCTTCTCCCGAAGTTACGGTGCTATTTTGCCGAGTTCCTTAACCAGAGTTCTCTCAAGCGCCTTGGTATTCTCTACCTGCCTACCTGTGTCGGTTTACGGTACGGTCACAATCATAACTAGATACGAGGATTTTCCTGGAAGCATGGAACCAGCCACTTTGTTGTCTAAAAGACATCGTCATCACGCCTCAGTCTTAAAGGTACCCGGATTTGCCAAAGTACCAAACCTACACGCTTAAACCGGGACAACCAACGCCCGGATGGCCTTACCTTCTCCGTCCCCCCTTACCATAACATTATGATAGTGGTACAGGAATATTAACCTGTTTCCCATCGACTACGCCTCTCGGCCTCGCCTTAGGAGCCGACTAACCCTGAGCAGATTAACTTGACTACAGGAAACCTTAGGCTTTCGGCGACAAGGTTTCTCACCTTGTTTTTCGCTACTCGTGTCAACATAAGCTCTTGTGGAACCTCCAGCACTCCTTACGGTGTACCTTCTCAGGCGGCCACAATGTTCTCCTACCATCTAGAAAGCTGATTTAAACCTATCAATTGCTGCTTAGCCGGGGAGGGTAGTTGCTCGCAAAATTACCTCTCATCCCAACTTCATTAATAAACTTAAATCAGCTTTCTAGATCCGTAGCTTCGGTACTATGCTTAGCCCCGTTAAATTTTCGGCGCGGATTCATTAGACCAGTGAGCTATTACGCTTTCTTTAAAGGGTTGCTGCTTCTAAGCCAACCTCCTGGTTGTATAAACAATTCCACATCCTTTCCCACTTAGCATAGATTTTGGGACCTTAGCTGACGGTCTGGGTTGTTTCCCTCTCGACCATGGAACTTATCTCCCACAGTCTGACTCCCACACTAGAACTTAACGGCATTCGGAGTTTGAAAAGAGTTGGTAAGCCGGTGGGCCCCCTAGTCTTGTCAGTGCTCTACCTCCGTTAGTCATCATGTGAGGCTATACCTAAATATATTTCGGAGAAAACCAGCTATCACCGAGTTTGATTAGCCTTTCACTCCTATCCACAGCTCATCCGAACAGTT
>NZ_CP050700.1:1762500-5085000 GCF_010646885.2 Desulfopila sp. IMCC35008
TGCACCCTCCGTATTACCGCGGCTGCTGGCACGGAGTTAGCCGGTGCTTCCTTTGATGGTACCGTCAAACTATACATATATTAGACATATAGCATTTCTTCCCATCTGACAGGATTTTACGACCCGAAGGCCTTCATCATCCACGCGGCGTCGCTGCGTCAGGGTTTCCCCCATTGCGCAATATTCCTCACTGCTGCCTCCCGTAGGAGTCTGGTCCGTGTTTCAGTTCCAGTGTGGCGGATCATCCTCTCAGACCCGCTAACCATCGTTGCCTTGGTAGGCCATTACCCCACCAACTAGCTAATGGTACGCAAGCTCCTCCCGGCACAGTAGCTTTCATGAAGAGGCCACCTTTCTTGATAAATCAACGTATCCGGTATTAGCACACCTTTCGGTGGGTTATCCCGGATGCCAGGGTAGA
This sequence comes from Desulfopila sp. IMCC35008, assembly GCF_010646885.2. Taxonomy (GTDB): domain Bacteria; phylum Desulfobacterota; class Desulfobulbia; order Desulfobulbales; family Desulfocapsaceae; genus Desulfopila. The sequence goes on from NZ_CP050700.1 coordinate 1,762,922, forward strand.
TTACTTACGCGTTACTCACCCGTGCGCCACTCTACTCGCTTTCCGAAGAAAACTTTCGCGTTCGACTTGCATGTGTTAAGCACGCCGCCAGCGTTCGTTCTGAGCCAGGATCAAACTCTCCAGTTTGATATCCTAGACCTGTTCAATGAACAGGTTACATATATAGTGCTTAAATATATATGAGCTCGTTTACTTGAATTACGAAAACTTGCTCAATGTGAATTAAAATTCACGTTGGGCCCGTTTGCTTATTTGGTTGTTATTCAGTTTTCAAGGATCGTTTACCTGCAGCTCACGAAGAACTGCGGCGCGGCGTAATGTCCGCGACGAGCTGTTTATTCTAATCAATCGCCAGGATTGTGTCAACAGCTTATTTTGTCCGCCGTGCGTTTTTGACGCTGCCCAGCGGGCCGTGCAACATAAAGTATCGATTGAACATTGTCAATCGTTTTCTTTATTGTTGTCTTTTAAGTGACCGGGTGAGTAACTCATGGTTATTCAACACTTGGTCACGTCGAAAAGACCGCGGCAAATTACAGGATCGTTGGGGACCTGTCAATAGAATTATACGCCGAGATCAAAAAAACTATCGCGGTGAGATGAAAAGTATTATTATCGCGTGATATTAACAGTCAAAGCCTTGTGCCTGGAATATAAATGACCAGCCAGCGAATGGAATGCCAAACCACGAGGGAACTAATCTCTCACTTATCTATTCTTTTATTATAGTTTATTTCATGGAAAAAAAGAAAACACTTTTACGTTCACTCCCTAAAGTAGACGAGTGCCTCAATCGTATTCTCGCCCAACTCAGCGGGACCGTTCCACAATTTGTGGTGAAAAAATGTATCCAAAAATGCATAGATCAGGAGAGACTTGCCATACTTGAAAATCCGGAAAGCCGTATATCCCTGAGCAATGACGAATGGGATGAGTTGTTCATCGATACAATAAATGAAAAGTACGACTACAACCTGAAGTGTGTCTATAACTGCACCGGAGTCGTTATTCATACAAATCTTGGCAGGTCCTTGCTGCCTTCAGATGCTGTTCATCAATTGAGTCGTGCTGGAAGCTCCTATTCTAACCTGGAATTTGACCTCCGAACGGGAAAAAGAGGTACACGGTACAGTCTGGTTGAAGAAATAATCTGCGACCTTACAGGTGCCGAAGCTGCCTTGGTTGTTAATAACAATGCAGCAGCAGTTATGCTCGTCCTTGATACCTTTGCCAAGGGTAAAGAAGTTATTGTTTCAAGAGGGCAGCTCGTTGAGATTGGTGGCTCATTTCGTATCCCCGATGTTATGGCCAAGAGCGGTGCACACCTTGTTGAAGTAGGTGCAACAAACAGGACTCACGTAAAAGATTATAAAGCTGCCATTACTGATGAGACGGCCATGTTGTTGAGGGTTCACACCTCAAATTTCAAAATTTTAGGTTTTACATCCGATGTCTCTCCGGAAGAAATGGTTCAACTGGCAAGGGAAGATAGTCTTATTACCATGGAGGATCTCGGTAGTGGCTCTCTTCTTGATCTTTCCAGGTTTGGCCTAGTCAAGGAACCCACAGTTCAGGAGGTGGTCAAGGCAGGAATTGACGTGGTTACTTTTAGCGGGGATAAGCTACTGGGTGGCCCACAGGCAGGTATCATAGTTGGCGCGAAGGATATTATAAGTCAAATTAAGAAGAACCCCTTGAACAGGGCCCTGCGGATCGATAAGTTTACCCTTGCCTCTCTTGAGGCAGTACTGCGTATATACTATGACATTCCCAAGGCGTTACAGCAGATTCCTACCTTGAAAATGTTGACTGTTGATATCAGTGAACTCAAAAAAAGAGCGCAAAGAATATCGAGGAGAATTAAACAACATCTCAATGGTATGTGTGATGTCCAGGTGTTGCCGGTCGACTCGAAAGTTGGAGGCGGAGCGATGCCTGACTGTAATTTACCCAGCTATGGTGTTATCCTCAAGCCGCATGAATATTCTCTCCATAGTCTTGAAGATTCGTTTCGACACCTTGAGATACCTATTATTGGCAGGGTTGAGAATGAGCGATATGTACTTGATGTCCGAACAATTCAGGATGAGGAGGTCGTCGGTTTGAGTGCTGCTATTATCTCCTTTTTTTCGTAAGCATTATTGAGTCGATTTATGAGTGAAATTTTCCCGTTTAAGACACACATTGAAAAACTTGAGAAGAAGGATTTTCTGAGATTTAGCGGATCGTATTCTCACATTGTTTCTGATGCCATTCCCGCTGTCGCCTCAGTTGTTTTTGTTGAAGATAGCACACCGTTTACAAAAATATTTAAAAATGCCAACTTTATTAAAAAGGTGACTGGTGTTTTCGACAATATGAAAAACGGGGGGAAACTGGCAACTGTTGTCGGTGATACGATTCTGCTGGGGTTTCAACTTGGGCACAATGCATTTATCGCTGCGGTTATTCCAAAGGTGGATTCCGTATTGCTAGAGAGGGTTGCCGACGATTGGCTTTTCGATGTACGTGAGTCTATTGAACTTGAGTTTCTTGAGGTCAAGAAACAGTTTCAGGATCCTGAAACAGGATTGCTGAACAGTCTCCATCTATTTAGAGCATTGGAAGATGGTGGGGATGCTGATATCGGCCTGCTGCTGGTAGAACTCGTCTTGCCCAGGCGGATGAAAGGGGATGCTTTTCGCAATGTACAGCAGGCCGCTGCAGCCTTGTCCGTCTATTCCGACAGTCGAATTTTACTGCATCATCTCGGTCAGTCAGTGTTTGCAATGTTGGTTAAGGGAAATGCTGGCTTTGTTTTTGAACATTTGAGCTCAGGTTTAGTGCAACACCTGAAAAAAGAGGGATTTTCTAAGGTCCACATCGGAACTATTCGGAGTCAGGAGATGTTACCCGACCTGGGTGACGATACTGCCAGCTGTGGCAGCATGCTGGATAATGCCTGGACTGCACTCAAGGCGGCGGCGCGCAGGGGGCCGTTTAGTTTTTGTGACTATACCAGGTTGATGTTTAGTGATATTCATCCTCTACGGCCTGCGTCAAATACGGTCTTACGGAAGCTGCAGCGGATCAGTAAGAGGGATAGACGTTTTTGCCTTATAAAGTTGAGCCCGCTTCCACGCGATATAGATGTGACGGATGTGCTCACCATGGTCGGTGGAGATGGTGTGTATTGTATTATCGATGATGATACGTCGGTATTTCTCTATCTTTCCGGTTATGGGCCTGATGAGGCGATGGATTATGCCGAGGAGCTACTCAACCGTATTCGGGTAGTGGAAGGAGTTGAGGGGGTATATGGTGGAATAACATCCTATCCGTACAGTGATTTTAACAGGTCTGAAACGCTAAGAAATGTTCAGAAAGCACTTCTGCATGCCGCATTTTTTGGTCCCGGGCATATGGTCCTGTTTGAGGCCTTGAGCCTGAATGTAAGTGGGGACGTCTATTTTAGTGATGGTGATCTTCCCAAAGCCGTTGCTGAGTATAAAAGAGGGCTGGTGTGCGATTGTAATGATATCAATCTGCTGAACAGTCTTGGTGTAGCATATGCGTTACTTAACAGAAATGTACTTGCCAGGCAGACATTTGAACGTGTACTGGAGATTGACGAGAGGGATTATATGGCTCTTTACAATCTTGGTCTTGGTGCCCAGCAGCATGGCAACAGCGAAGAGGCAATTCGCTATTTTGAGTCTGCCGGGCAATACTGCGATGAGAGTGAAGAAAGCCTCCACGTGCAAAAGGATCTCACTCTTCAACTGGGACTACTGTATTGCAGTGTCGGCAGGTATCAGGACTCTCTTATCGCCCTCAGGCAATGGCAGCAGCAGGTTCCTGTTGTCCAGCACAGCAAAGTGTTCAGGTATCTCGGTGAAGCCTATCTCGGCACTGGAGAAGGGAAGGAAGCGATGGTCTGGCTGCAGCGGGCGTTGCAGCATAATGAGTTTGATGCAGAGGCTATGGGATTACTCGGTACCGCAATCAGTGATCAGGGCGAGGGTGATGACATTGCGCTTTCCCTGGCGAAAAAGAGTGTAGAACTCTCTCCCGATAATCCTGTGCTCAGGTTCAGGCTGGCAGAGGTACAGCTGAAAAGTGGGATGTACCGTGAGGTCTTGCGTACGTTGAATCACTGTAATGGAAAAATGATTGAGAAAGGAAGTGTGCACCTGCTTAAGGTTCAGACGTATATCGGGCTTGGGCAAACAGTAAAAGCTAAAAAATGGGCCCAGGAGGTTCTGTTTAAATATCCGCTATCCAGCAGTTATTATAAAGAAGCTGAAGAGCTTTACAGAACCCTGCAGTAAGGGATCATGCAATCTTTAACAGTTGGTGAGAAATGACATTTACCGAGAGGCGACGGATCAGAAGGGAGCCTAAATATGTCCTTGATAATACTGTAGTCGGTGATAGCTGGCGAATGTTTAGAATCATGTCGGAGTTTGTCGATGGTTTTGACGCCATGTCTGCGGTTGATGTCCCTGCTGTTACCATCTATGGCTCAGCCCGCACCCCGGAAGATGATAAATATTACAAACTGACAGTGTCTATAGCTCGGGAACTTGCTGAATCAGGATACGGGGTGATTACCGGCGGTGGGCCCGGCATTATGGAGGCTGCTAATAAAGGCGCCATGGAGGCAGGTGGAGTTTCCATCGGTCTTAATATCAGTCTGCCCCACGAGCAAAAACCCAATCCATATACGAATTTCCCTTTAGATTTCAAATATTTCTTTGTGCGCAAGGTCATGTTTATGAAGTATTCCATGGGATTTATTTGTATGCCGGGAGGGTTCGGTTCGCTGGATGAGTTGTTTGAAAGTCTTACCCTGATTCAGACACAGAGGATAAAGCCTTTTCCCATTGTCCTTGTAGGGAGTGAATTTTGGTCTGGACTTGTCGATTGGATTGAAGATAAACTTCTCGGGTATGGTAACATAAGTAGTGAAGATACGTCACTGTTTCAAATACTTGACGATAGCAGCGAAGTGGTGAATTATATTAGGAAAGCTGTTATAGTGTAAATTTATGCAGAAGTGCGGTGTCAACAGTTCCTGGAGAGTCTGGTTTTGAGAGCCGGAAACAGGGCAGTTCGTGTAATAAATGAGGGAGGGTTATGGCTCAGATTGATGCGTTTTTTAAGTTGATGAATGATGAAGGTGCTTCCGATCTTCATATGGTGGCAGGCCAGCAGCCCCTCCTGCGCATACGCGGCGACATGGAGCGTGTCAAATTCAAGGAGATGGAAAACGACGAGTTACGCTCAATGTTATATGAAATCTGTCCTGAAGAAAAGATCAAGGACTTCGAGGAAACGGGCGATATCGATTTTGGTTATGAAATTCCAGGTCTTGCCCGTTATCGTTGCAATTACTTTCAGCAGAAATATGGAGTCGGCGCAGTTTTTCGTGAGATCCCAAGTGAGATCATGACCTGTGAACAGTTGGGTTTGCCCAAGGTTGTTCCCAGGTTGGCTCAGCTTCCTAAAGGCTTGGTGCTGGTCACCGGCCCGACGGGGTCCGGTAAGTCCACAACTTTGGCAGCCGTAGTAGACGAAGCTAATAAAACCAGAAAGGATCATATTCTTACTGTAGAAGATCCTATCGAATTCGTTCACCGCAGCCAAAAATCGATCGTTAATCATCGCGAGGTTCATACCCATACCAAGAGCTTTTCGGCTGCGTTGAGAGGGGCGCTGCGTGAGGATCCGGACATTATCATGGTTGGTGAGATGCGTGATCTTGAAACCATCTCTCTTGCCATGGAGGCGGCCATGACCGGTCACCTCGTATTCGGTACCCTGCATACCATCAACGCCATGAAAACAGTTGATCGTATAATTGAAATATTTCCGGCCAATCAGCAGGGTCAGGTACGCTCGACCTTGGCGGATGCCTTACGTGCGGTCGTTTCACAGACTCTGTTTAAGCGTGTTGATATTAAGGGCAGGGTTGCGGCCCTTGAAATCCTGATTGCCACCCCAGCTGTTCGAAACCTTATTCGTGATGCCAAGACCTACCAGCTGTTGTCAACGATGCAGACGGGTAAAAAATTTGGTATGCAGACCCTGGACGATGCGATTCTTGAATATCTCGACAAGAAGATGATCAGTCCGGATGATGCTTACTCGAACTGTGTAGAGAAGGCCAAATTTGCCAAATACCTGCGAAAGCCGCCTTCAGATTTCACAGAGGTATAATCCCTGCCTTTATCAATCGAACTCCTGCTCCGCTATCCTGTCCTGAGGAGGACGGAGCAGAGGGTTTGCCTGCATATCCCCAAACCTGTATAATTTTTTCTTTTTATTATCCACCTCGACCCATATGGCGCCGTCTGTATGGGTTGCATAGAGAGCAACATCGTTTTGTTGACAGTAGCTAAGCAGTTTCTCTGAAGGATAGATGTTTTTTCTCGATTTACCTGCGGATACTATAATAGTTGATGGATTCACTGTGTTTATGAATTTCCTGCTGCTTGAGGTGGCAGAACCGTGATGGGGAGCAAGGATAATATCGCTTTGTAACGGTGTGTCGTGCTCCACAATCTGTTGTTCCACCTCCTTTTCAATGTCGCCAGGAAAAAGAATGGTAAGGGCATTTAATTGCACCTGCAGGACCAGGCCACTGTTACTGTTTTCACAGTTGTATGGTGGGCGACGGCTGTTCACAAGGCATGTTACAGTTGTGTCTCCGTACTCGATTTGTTCGCCTTGCTGTACCAGGTGTACGGGAATTTTACGCTTGCTGCAAAGCTTTAATAATTGGCGATAGCCCGGTTCTGTTTCAGAGAGAGTGCTCGTCCAGACAAATTCTGGTGAAAAGTGACAGATAAGAAAAGGCAGACCGTTGTAATGATCAGCGTCGGGGTGAGTGATAATAATGCCATGTAGTTTTGTAACTCCCATCTTCCATAAGTAAGGTGCTATTATCCTCTCGCCAACCGATGGTGAGAGAGAGGATGAGCCTCCTCCGTCAATCAGGAGTGCTTTTCCGTCCCGTGTTCTGATTATAGTAGCACTGCCCTGGCCAACATCAAGAAAAGTTATTGTAGGCAGTGGTTGTACCCTTGTTAGGCGAAGTAAATCGGGGACAAGCAGCACGGCCAGTGAGATTGTAAACAGAAGGAGAGCTGCTGCCCTGCCAGCACACCCTAAAAGTATGAGTATGGGTGTAAAAAGGAGCAGGGTGTAATAACAGAGAATATTGAGGCAGGAAGGTTGTGGCAACCACACTTCAGTATACGGGAGTGCGCTTATCCATGCTGTAATGCTATTCGCGATAGTAATGAATGAGCCCCCGATTTGAAGTAGAAATACGCTTAGTTGTGGTAACATCTCCATAAAAATCAGGGAGAGGAAGCCGAGGGGGAGTGCAAAAAAACAAATGAGTGGTTCAACAAGCAGGTTGGTTATGGGGCCTGCAATGGGAAACCTGTTGAAATGGTATAAAATTAATGGAGCTGTCCCAGCCACTGCAGCTGATGAAACGAGAATTCCGGTTATAATCCACGCAACTATGCCACGATATGTTATTTGAAAAAGACTCCCTTCTTTTGGATTGGAAGAGTTGTGTATGTCTCTGATAAGCGGAGCGAAGATAGCAATTGAAGCAACCGCTGTGAAGGAAAGCTGGAAGGAGGCGGTGAATAGCTTTTGTGGTGAAACGACCAAGAGAGTGACGGCAGCCAGGGAGAGCAGATTTGGTGTGGATTTAACCCTGTCGGTACAAAAGGCAAATCCTACAACGAGGGCCATTATGCAGGCCCTGACAGCCGGACTGCCCAGTCCGGCGAGAAAACTGTAACATAGTAGCGGAGGCAGGCTGAGCAGTATAGCTAGTTTCCTGACGGGAAATATCAGAATTAGATATTCTGATCGTCTGAGTAACCAATAGAGAAAGAGGTAGAGAAAGAGTCCTATGAGTGTAAGGTGCATTCCGGATATAGCTATGTAATGTTATTTTGACACACACTTAACATCCTGATAAGCCACAAAAAAGCACGAATGCAGATCGAAACAACAAACGTGCCAATATATGTGAGAGAGCGAACTCGCCCTGAAGTGTTTGAAATACTTAGAAATGCTCTGAGTGCTTCTCTGTTGAACATTCGCAATTTGTATATCAATACATTCAGAATAATTTCAGTGCTCAAAAACGAGCACTGAGCATGATTCCTTCAATGAATTCCTGATGTCTTATGAGAAATTCAATCTTATTTCTGTCTTCAATTCAGTAACCAGATCCTTAACCTTCTGTTCATCTGATTTTCTAAAAGAAATTACTCCTGTTTCTTTGAAGAATTCCCATTGCTGTTCAACGTACCCAGAATTTATTTTTTCTCCTCTGTCTTCAACACGAAGAGCCATGATTTTGAAGAAGTAAGAATATACCAGCGCCCACAAGTCAGAATCGTTGATGTCCTTGATCAAGCTCAAGTCTATTTGTTGCCCGATCATCTGTGATGTTGTTCTGTCTTTCATTACTCAACTCCTGACATCGTATGCTTAGAACTTCTCATATACTCAACATACGCAGCCATTTGAGCGTTGTTGTGATCAGCAAATTCAGCTTTTCTACGTCTAATGTCTTGATGATCTTGTGAGTTAAGGCCATTTCCTGAAGAGATGTCTTTGTAAATCTCCATTAGCTGATCGTAAACGATGCCCCGTTCATTGTATGAATTGACCTCAAGCGATTTCTCGTAAGTTTCAGAGAGATAGCCTTTATCAATTCCGATTGTCCTCCATCTCTTGAACTCAGAGTAATGTTCACTATCAAGAACCTCATTCACAAGCTCTTTCCCTTCTATGATTTCAGATTCACTAAGATTGCGAATATCAGCCTTTTCACCAGAATTTAGAGCTTCAGCTATTGTCAAAGCCGCCGAAGCAAGCGATTCACTTTGTTTGTCTGTTATGTTATTCCTCTTCCATGCTGTAATCTCTTCAACCATCTCCATACATTGAAGAATTTGTGTAGCAGCTAAGTAGAACTCGATTCTTTCTTTTTCTGTCAATGCCATAAACTCTTCTTTTGATAGAGTAAACCGTCCTGTTTCTATGAAATTCGTTTTGTTATCCATTGATTAGCTTCCTTTATTGCTTTTAAAAGATGCATAAATAAGTATGTATCTTGAAAATTAATTTATTACATCAAAAGCAGAAAAGACTGATTGTCCGATCTGCTTTTTTTGTGCCAAGATGAACTATGAATTGCGTTCTTCTTTTCTGATCTTCTTGAAGACATCCTGAACAGTGTCGTAATTGAACATTGCAGAAAGAGCGATCATGTCAGCCAGAGCCTTGAACTTGTCTTCATCTTTCTTCGCTGATTTCAGCTTTGAGCGCATTTTCATGAACAGACCTGAAATTACAGCCTTTCCTACTTTGCCTTCCCAGATACGTTTTTCAGATGCTACATCAAGCTCAAGTACAACATCACTAAACTTCTTACCGTTTTCACTCTTCGTGTATTCACTGATAACATCCTGAAGATAGATTTGAGCGTCTTCCTTCTGCAGTGTCCTTGCAATCAATGATACCTCGATTAGCTCACTGAACAGATCGACCTCATCTACTGAATCTGAAATCCGTTGTCGTTTTTTCATTAGAAGAATAGCCCCAGCCATAGAAACGCCACAGTCTGTAGATGATTCTTCGAGAACTCTCTTATTCTCGTCATCAGAATATCTTTCCAACCTGTTGTGTAATGCCAATCGTTCTTCCTTGCGAAACTTGACCTTGCTTTGCCTTCTTGAGATCACATCATCCATTTCTATTACGATGTCTTTGTTTTCCATTTCCTTGTCTTCCGTTTTTTGATGCTATGTGTTTCGTTGTAATATCTATCTGTTACATATATTTATGTTCTTTGTAGATAAGTGATCTGTGAACCCTTGATTCTCCAAAACAAAAAAGCGAGTAGCAGACAGAAAGTCCGATACTCGCTTCACGTTTTCCACAGACATACATGCAGAAAAGAAATTACAAATCAATACGACTTAAAACATACTGTCCTCACTTCGTTCGACCAGAATATCGCGAACTGCGTTCGCTCTATTGAATTCAACCTTACTGTCTCGTTTTGCATTCTCTATATAATATAATATTATATAGTAAATGCATTATGTGACACCACACCACCTTGTCTAGTTTCCGTACGCAAGCCGTTCCAAAACCTAGCTAACCATCCCTCTGTATTCATATCCGATTTTCCGAAGATACAAGTCGTAGTCCTGTTCTTCAATTGAGTTAGCGATAAAAAAAGCAACGTCCTGATTACGCCCTCTAGAAATGTTTTTCACTTTCAGTAGAAGCACCTTAAATGCATCTGACTCTTTGTCTTTGACATTTCTGAATTGATTAACCTTCAAGCCCGACAACCTTTCAATCTCCGCATTGTCTTTGTACTTCAAAATGCCATACTCCTGAACAACTGACTCAAGCACATTCTCTTCACCAGCTTCCACAATCTCATCAAGCTCAATTCGAAATGCCTCCTTTGTCCATATTTCAACAGTCTTACTCATTTTAGAGTGAATTCCGCGAATACGACCAATTGCCTGTAACATCTCAGCTTCTTCAATATGATACTGCAACTCTCTAACACGAGAATCTTTGTAGCCCCTCGCCCAACAGCCTTTATGCTGTCCATCCTTCATATAGTAATACGTTTTCTCATACTGCTTTTCAAAACTCAAATCAGACTCATCCCAGAAAAGCATTCGAGACATGCTTTCGATCGCTTCATCACTCAGCTTGTATCTACCAATTATCAAAATCTTAGAACGATCTTCAAAAACATCTGTCCCTCTCAGCTTTCCGAAGTGCAGAATTTTGTTGTCGACCTTTTTCTCTAACTTTCCTTCAAGAATCGCGTAAGTGATTATCCCGTCCTGCTCAGTACAAAAATTTCCGATGCGTTTTACGACTTCATCAACATTCTGATTCACGACATCGTACTTGTTCCAGTTATAGTCGAAATTGCTCTTTGCAAAATTCTGTGAAACGTTTTGCACCACTTTTAAAGAATCAGCAGTCTTCACTTTGATGTCGACTACTTCAGTATCACAACCCAAAGATTTCTTAATAACAGCTTCAGAACCAGTACCATCCAGAAACAGCATTGCCTTGTTTCGAATTTCTGCTCGAAACGATGCCATTTTACTGATTTTTAAGCACTTTTCTGATTCCAAATACCATATATTACGTTGTTCTTTCGTAATCTCAGAGAGTGTTTTGAGAGCACTTATGAATTGCCTTAGCTCATTTCGATCACTAATCATCTTAGTGATTTCTTCTAAACTGCTATTTCCTCTTTTAATGCCCTCCAATTCTCCTAGTTTCTCAGCGATCTTTCTCTGAAGCTCCTCCCGATTTAACTGAACAGCTTCATAAACAGAAATTCCATTTTCGCATTGCTCGATGATCTTATCAGAAAAGCTATAATTGCCTTTTTGAATGACCATACTGTTACTGTCATCGAGAATTTTACTGTTGATTATATCCTCATCCACGATCAAAACATTAGCATCACGCTTGTCCATGTAGACTTCTGTGAACAAATAATCGTGCACCATGAAATGTATCACATCATCACAACTTGCCTCATTTCTCTGTTGCAAGTACTCACAATTTTCAAGATGATCACACGCCTTACCGATTCGAAATTTATCTGCATTGCCAACCGCATTGAACCCAAAACCTTTACAGAAATTTTTATCAACTATGCTTTTGTCTTTAAGATTTTTAACAACTGAGTGCTGACATAGATGTTCTCTTCCTCGAATATGTTTTGCAGTCAGCCGTTTCCTCAACTCACCCTTTATGCTGTCATCCTCTTTGCTGATTCTCTTCTCAACAATCTCGTTCCATCTTTTAACCATCTCATCAGCGAGATCATGATTGCCAACAAAGTAGTCAATTCGAACATCCTTGAACTTCAGCGCTTGCTCAACGCCTTTAAACTGATCAATGAAGAGTCCTGCAATGATGTCTAAACAGATTTGAGTCTTTCCAAATCCTGCCGATGCAGTGATGTATTTTCGAACGCCATCGCTTTTGTTACTAAAAACTGCTATCAACGATTTAAGTATTTTGTTCCGCCCATCCTCCTTTGTGCAATACCTGAATAAGTTAGCATACTCATCAGCAGAGATACTTGCAGATTCATCAGTCAATTTTTTGTTGTGACGAGCGAAGTAGTGACTGAATGTGTATTGCTTTCCTCCGTGTGCATGAGAGAAGATGTTTGCAGCACAGTCTCTTGTCTCCTTAAAGAACATTGCCTTCTGAGTATCGTCCTGGTCGATCAAGTCCCAACAATACTTTTTGTGATATTTCTCCTGCTGTTTCAACAATTCCTGAACAGTAAGAATGTCCCCGTTATGAAACTTAACTATCTGATCACCATGAGCTTCCTGATTGTCGATTAGCCGTTTACACTTTTTTTCTTCCTTTTCCAGTGCTGACGCAGTTGCTTTTATCCCTTTTGACTCCAATCGACGTTTCAACCATTCCTTTCTCTTCTTTTCACATTTTTCAGAACACTGTGCCTTGTAGTGAACAATAATCTCTTCGTACTTTGCCTTTTCAGAATCCGTAAACTCATCTCCTGCAACAAAATACCCACCATCAAGAGTGTCGTAGATCCCTTTATCAACCTGTGTGATTCGTTCATCTTTGATCGATGCCAAGTTGACAAACAGAGCTTGAGCATCCTTGAACATGTTTTTATCAATGAATGTCTCGATAACAGGATCTCCAGAGCGAATAATTTTCACCCAACCAAGACCTGCAAGAATCAACTTCTTAAACAGTTCATCAGAGAAGTAGAGCAAATCCTTCTTTGACCTGACTGGAACAAACACATGATATCTTGCACCGCTTACCTCTTTATCACCGTTATACAAAAATCCATTAGAACTTTGCTTTACTACCATTCTTACATGTGAAAGTTCCTTAACAGCTCTTCTAAGCTGATCTGCTACACCTTTACATGTATCAGCAATCAAATTTTCATTCTCACAATAGCCAAGAGCATCCTTCGCAGGAAAATCGACATCGAAAACTGCTAAAATTTCTGAATCACCAAAATGAAAATGATTCTGTTCCCGTGAGATGACATCAAACCCATCAGCTTCAAATCCAGAATTTGTCATTGCCTTGATAGAGTTTGCCTTTCCATCAAAGACTGTCGGCATGATGAACGAATTCTCTGTCACCTCAGATTTGAGGAATGAAGAAAATTCGTCAAATGAGATTCTTGTCTTATGAGCGAATCCTTCATAAGTAGGATTTTCATGATAGACATTACTGCTAGCTAGTTTCCCATTTTCATCTAGCCATACTGATTTTTTTTGAGCATTTTCACGATCAATGTAGTGCGTAAAAGTTGTATAAATATCATTACAAACAGCATTCTCAGAGCTGTTCAATTTTTCCATTTTCCCTATCCTGAGTAACTTCTATATTGCTTTGAAAGAAGAGACACAGTGTTTTCGTGTGTCTCTTCAAATTTGTTCAAGTTCCTGCAAATCAAAATCACCATCCTATTAAAGACATTTTTAAATTTTCCATTGTCTTCTTGTATTCTTCTTTCTCCTGAATCTCTTTTCTGTATTCTGTTCGTAGATATTTGCTAATAGCGTCCCTGAGAAGCTGCGCCCTTGTTGTATCTCGTAGATTAGCCAATTCATCAAGAGCCGAAATTTGATTTTGATCAGCTCTCAAGATGTATTTGTGATAATTCAACCGCTTACGACCAAGTTTCTTTGACATTTTTTAACTCCCTGACTGTATATTTTGATATTCGTATATCTTTTGTATATCTATTTATACATTCAGAAAAAAGTATGCCTGTGGTGACCCTTTGAGATTTTTCTATCCTGCGTCACCCGTTGTTAGTTCTGTTGTCCTGTGAAAAAGCAAAAAAAAACCGACCCTCAAGAAAATAAGAGTCGACTCTAAGATTGTCTTTAATGAAGCCTATTTTACATTCTTCCAATCATAACCTATTAACTCATAATAACTATTTATGTCCCAAGCCATTTCAATTACACTCTCCTTTTCGAAACCGATATCTTTCAATATCATTAATGACAATAGAGAGATAACAAGATCATTAACAGGGAAATAGCTTTGAGAATCTTTAATACAATTGTACTCATCAGAATTCCCGCCATGAATATCTTTGTTCCTCGTACCAACAATCAGTTTAATAATTCTATTTTGTTCATCATCATTAAAATCAAAAATACGCCTAACGATATCAGAAAATTCGAAACATACATCCTCAATTCTTTCTCTCAAAAAAATATCTCTTAACTGTCCTTTTTTCTTCCCATCAGCAATTATCTTTTTCTGATCAAAATGAACAGTCAATCGATGATAATCCTCGAAAGCTCTCATCAGTTTAATGAATTTTTCATCCAAAAAATCTCTATCATTGTAGACAGTTTTGAAAAATCTATGAAATGCATCTTCTTTGGAAAAATAATTCTCCCTCCACAAATGATACAGCGTACTATTTCGTTCAATATCATCAATTCCGATAAGATGTTTATTGTGTGGATACTTTTTCCCATATTTCTTAACATTATCCAGATTTAACTGATATATATCATCACGACGTTCATCATGTAGCTCTTCATGATTAAAGATAATCTGTTCCAGATGTACGAAGTTGTTTAACGAAAAGCTGAGAAAGTATGTTAACGAATTAATTTCATTACGCAATTTATCCATATCGTTTTCAACGCCAAACTCGAAATAAACCTCTTGTATCTGCTCTAATGACATGGAAGAAGCTAAAACTAATGAACCTTGAACATTTGCTCTGGTTTTAATAGCGATAGTTAAGGATTCGCTATCTAATAAAACAATGTCATTTATTTTATCATGCCATAATGTGTAACGACCAGATTCGGAATCATAATCTCCATCTATACCAGTTTTTTTGACGAAATCGTGTAATTCGTTATATTGTAGACTGATTTTACTGAATCCAATACGACTGCGATTATAATAGTGACCACCTATAAGTATCGTGTTAGCCGTTACTGTTATCACATTAGAAACATTGTATTTTTCAGCTTTATTCCCTATCCGTTTTGTACTTTTGACAATGCAATTTAAAAGAGTTACTTTCCTGCCATTTGTAGTATAACCAACAACTGAATCGTTATAAAAATTAATTTGTTTTTTGTAATCTCCATTACCCCACATTCTTAATTTAATAATTCTTTTATCAATATCATACAGAAGCACACCTGAAAACCAATTATCATCATTTGTACTGAAAGACCAACTACCTTCAAAGCTATAGCTTTTCACCAATTTATATGTCATTTCAGTCTCCATCATATTAAAAATGTTGATAATAACTATCGACTAAACCTAGCATGCTTCAGCAATCCTTATGACCCCGAACTACTAACGTTATCTGACTTTGTAGCCAAAAAAAAGCTGAATCTCAAAAATGAGAAACAGCTCTTAATACTGCCCTTAACGAATCAAATATTACATTACATTGTAGATTGTCTGCCGACTGACACCGAACCTTTCTGCGATCTTGCTTTTGCTGAACCCTGCCTTGATCATGTGCTTTACTTCATTGATCTGTTCTTTGTTCAATGACGCTCTCCGACCAAGCTGCTTTCCAGCTTTCTTTGCCATTGCTATTCCTTCTCGCTGTCGCTCTCTAATAAGATTTCTTTCAAATTCAGAGAAAGCACCAAGCATTTGTAACATCAATTTAGCGAAAGCATCATCCGAGCCGTTGAAGATCAGATTCTCTTTATGAAAATGAACAGTGATTCTTTGATCGATCAGATCGCCTACCAGCTTTTGAAGATCAGCAAGATTCCTTGCCAACCGATCTATAGAATGAACATGAAGAACATCATCCTCTCTCAAGTACTCAAGACAAGATTGAAGACCATCCCTCTTTGTGTCTTTCGCTGAAACCTTGTCTTCAAATACTTTGTCAAGCCTGACATCTGCCAACTGACGTTCTGTGTTCTGAGTGATTGAAGATACTCTGATGTAACCGATCTGCTTACCGTTTTGCTTTGACATGATGTTTCCTCTTAAGACTTTTTTTTAGAAAGCCTGTATAACAATGTTATAGAAGAAACTTACACTACTGTCAAACAATAACGAACGACAATTGTTTTACATTCAATAACTTACGTCATGCAGATGTCAATCAATGTGTACCTTGTTTTACTTTGACGATATCAAAAGACATGTTACACCTCGATTACCCATCATCTCATTACTGTCAAATCGATATCATATTATATTCTAAACCATCTAAATCTCATCTAAACTAATGCTTTCGTCTTTCTTTTTTGGTACAGCATAATAGTCAATTCCCATTACCATTCCTGACGAACCAGAAAATCGTGTAATAGAGAGCTTCACCTGACCTTTTGCATAAAGGTTAGCAACCTCACTGGTTCTATTTGCGTTAAAGTCTTGCCGTTCAATATCAGATATTTGACTAAACAAATTATACTTTTTAGATAGTGCATTATGTACTTTTTTGAATTCTACTTGTGTATAGGAACCAATAAATTTGCTAATCTTTATAACTTCATCATCATCACTAATTTTTACAGAAACACTTTTTGGCTCTTCAAAACATTTATGCAAATTTGAGACCCCATGATTATAATAGGAATCTGAGCACACTTCTCTTAACTCTTTAACTCCCATTCCAAATTTTATATTCTTATAACCTTTAACTAAAAGTTTTTCATACTTAGCATATGAGGAATTTTTTTCTTGAGTACTCTTGAATTCAGCATCTAGCTTTTCTCTCGCTGCCCTCGCCTTATCTTCACTTTCCTTCTGCTTTTTAGCTCTATATTCTGCCTTTTTTGCTCTGTATTCATCTAGTCCTGTTTGTTGGTTTCCTTTAGCTTCTTTTGTTTTGATTGTTTCAGATTCAACATGATTTACAGCGGTGTCAATATTTTGATCATTTTTCTCATTTTGCTTTGTCTGAGATTGTTTAACACTTTTAATTTGCGAGTTATTGACTGCCATCATCTTCGATAGTTTATCTTTTAATTCAGAAATCTCCTTATTCTTTTGTGATATTTCGTTATCTTTTGACGATGCAGAACTTTTATATTTATTCATTTTGCTTAGATTTATTTTTAAAGAATTTATCTCTTTATCTTTCTCAGCAATTTCTTTCTGTGTGTTCTTGACATACCTTTCATATGTTTTCTTGTATTGATCTCTTTCCATAGTAAGCGATTCAATCGTTTTCTTTTCATCATCACAACTAAGATTATTCCCAGCAGATTGAACAGAACCACTAACAGTTTCAACTGTTTTACTTGCTAAATTGCTTAAATCATTCAGATTTAAAGCTTGAGCCTGTGTGGATATGGCAACTAGGCTTGATAACACACAAACACTAAATAATTTTTTCATATCTATCCCACATAGTAATGATTATTAAACTGCATCTAAGATTTCAATAATAAGACTCTACCACTAAAGAAGATAATATCTTTAATTTTCAAAAATAATTTACCAAACATTTAATACCACGTTGTAGTAATTAATATGTCGTGAGATATGCTCCTATACAATAAAGTGAATTATTCACATCAACCATCGCCTGAAATATATAGATAAATCTTCTAATTTCATAATTTCTTGACTGAGTAACTCCATAGACTTGAGATTCAATTTCTACCTGATTGTAACTGACATTTTCAGCATTCAAAATGAACAGAATTCGATAAAAATCTGTTCATTGACCTCTTCTCTCTCGTCTTCGCGTATCTCAAAATAAATTTCAATAGTCCTACTCCGTGCCCCTAGATGAATACGACTCACATCATTAGCTATTAAGATACTTGCCTGAATACCTGTTCTGTATCCTTAAAGACACTTCAACATATTCAAGAATGATCAAATCAAGATTTCTAAAAAATCGCTGAGCTTCAACCAAGCCAGATATTAGAGATTTATAACACGTATATTTTTGCAGTGGACGTGCAACAGAAACTACTTGATATGAAATGAGAATCCGTGCAAACATGACCGTTTACAACAAACTAGGATAGAATGAAAGAGAAGAACAGGCAGACAGAGTTTTTGAACCAAGAAGCCATCATTAAAGAGAAGAAATCTAACTTGACGAACACTTCTGTAGTTAATGCACCAACGAGCACTCATGATGTGAACAACAACGCCAGTCAAACAACTGCAAATAGTGTCTCCCCGTTTGATTCAGATAAAGCCTTACCAATAATGAATACTATGACTGGACTCTAAGACGATGTTTCTACTCATTTTTGAAAAATTGTTCTATTTCCTTATTAGTATTATGAAGATGCGCATTAGTCATTTCTCTCTTTTTACCATCTTCAGTGTAAAGATAACCAGAAACAGCCTTATTGTTTTCAAATGTAATTACTCGTTCTAGAAACCCTGATCTGTAGTATTCATTTATCCAAAGAAGATTGCCTTCTTTGAAAAGCGATTCAGAACCAAGCTCTCCACCGCCCCAATAAGTCAATGTTATACCATCTCGTACATCATTTTTGAATTTCTCTTCAATCATTACCGTTCCATCAAGATCATATAGTACTTTTGTACCATTTTTCTTGCCATCAACGTATGTTGTTTCTGCCATAATCTTGTTTTCGCCTATATAATAATCTCTTTCCAAACCATCTTTTTTATTATCTTTATAATTTGTTACACTCAGTAACGAACCATTTTCGTTATAAAGTTTATCTATGCCACTCTTCTCCCCATCAATGAATGTTGTTTCTCTTTGTAAGGACCCATCTTTATTATAATTTCTTTCTAAACCATTTTTTATGCCATCAATGTATTGAGTTTCAGTTTTCAACTCGCCAGAATCATAAAACTCTTTTTTTACTTCTAAAATAGTAGCGAATGCACTAAAACAAAAGAATATAGATATGATTAGAATACTAGCCTGTAAAGCTTTCATAGTAATTTCCTTTTCAAAAAAATTTAAAGAATCTAAATAAATTCACCTATAAAGCGAACATATAACATAAAATACACTTACGAATTGTTATATCAACACCTTACAATCACGTTCCATTTAAGCATTACCACGATTTAAAACCAACACATTACTCACAGACATCAAAGCCATTGTATCAGTTTATTTTTCACAGCTTTTCGTTTATGAATCTTATTATATCGTATCCTGAAGAATCAGTAAAATTGCTTACCTGATTAACAAGATCGTCGCCTTTACGAATCACTTCTTAGCTATTAAGCGATGAACCACAACGAGCATAAAAAAAACTTATAGATGTTTCGTGTCAAGAGATAAATGCTATACTTTGTCTTTATAGTAATCGTAATATTAGAACCAAGTGTTTGACCCATATTTTTCTTTTGCCATTTGTTTAAGCGTATCTTCTTTATATGTATTCATATACATTTCACCTATTGAGTATAAATGTTTAATTTTTTCTTCAAGTGCCAGGTTGTTTTTTGATGAAGGGTTAGTATTTATTCTATCTCTAATTTGATCACATTGAGAGGCAAGATGTCTGACTTTTTTAGTGATATGATTTTTGAAAAATTGAATATTGTAATCTCCTAAGCAATCAAAACTTTTGTCACTATATTTAATGCAGTATAGTGGGTAACCTTCTAAATATTTTTCAACCAACCTGTTCTTTTCAATTTCTATCCAATCTATTTCTAAAGAATCAGGCTCTTCATCAAGTTCATCCAAAATTTTTGAATGAAAAAATTCTCTGCTATTTGATATCCTATAATTATTTAATTTATCATGTAAATATTTTTCATAGTTCAGACTAGTTTTACATCTCCAAAGCTTTTCTATTTTAAAAGGAGTCGGAACACCAGTACTTTGCAACTCTTTTAATCTTCTTTTGATATCATTTGTCTTTCCTACTTTAACTATGTCAGGCATAGACTCATTGCTCAAAATGTATACATACTCAGTCGAAGCATTTTCAGAATGACTGACCACATAATTGCTTTGAAAATGATCATTTACAGTTGTTTCCAATTCTGTATATGCGTCATGAATGTCTTTAAAGAATTGTCCGTATATCTCGCTTTCATAAAATTCAAATATATTTTTATCTGCGAACTCAAAATCGCATCTATCTATTGTTTTCAAGTTAGCTATAAAATCCTTATACTGATCTAATGTTACATGTTCAAACTCATCAACTACATATTTTTTCCATTTGACAATTATCCATTCAATATTTTTATATTGTTCAGTAGAGATTGCACCGTTTTCCGAAGATGCTATAAATGACTGAACGAATGTCCCAATACAGGCACTATAGATAAAATCAGAACCTTCACTTAATAGTTTAATAATACTTTCATACTCATTTTTGCCAACATGATCTTTTGATAAGATATCACCTACTTTCTCCTGCACAATCGTTAAATTTTCACTGATTTCGTCTAAAGGGTCACCTCTTAATGATGTATCATTAGCGGTGTAATCTGAATTTTGCAGTTTAATACCAACTTTAGGTGACTCTATTGATTCTATGTATAACAGAGATTCTTTCTCTACTTTTTTTCGGAGTTCTATGCTGGTGTTGTAATACCACGTGAAATATTTATCGAAAACTGCGTCCTGATAAAAACTTTTAACATCTTTACCATCAATCATTAACCTGTTGGCATCTATACTCTCTATTTTCTTAACAAATTCTTCATACTTAGTTGAATCAACATGTTTACAATTGTCATTGTCAGATTTATATCTATTTAAAATTTCCTCAAGAGGACATAAGTTGGTTTTAAAAAAACTATTATCTTTTATAACAAAATTTAAAGATCCTATAAATATACTTACGGATGAAGTGTATATTTCCTCAAGAAATTTATCAATATGACAGAATGCCCTTTCAAACGATTTATCAGATAACTCTTCGCTAATGTCACTTTCTACTTTATTATTTACTTCCTGATATAAAACAGATAATTTATCTTCGACTAATAAATACCTAGAATGAATCTTCTTTTTAATGTCTATAGTGTAGTTCAGTTCAATTGATTCTGGATCCTTATTGTATTTTCCATCTATACTATTCTCATATTTTATATCTTCTACCTTAGAGTTGAGCACCTCCTCTTCATTGCGATTATATTTTCCTTTTGATTCATGAATATCCTTATCACCGTGTTGCTTCGCTAAAAGCAGTTTAGTGAAAATGTTTCTCAAATTCCACATATACAATTCCTTTCTATATTCTTTTTATTCATTTATACGTCTGTATGCATATCTAATCCTTTCTTGTTTTACTTTGCTTATACTTTTCATCGAAGATATATAGAAAAACGATAGATTAGCATGAATTGTAAAAAAACTATTTATAGGGTTACAATCATTTGCACAAGTGAATCAAATCTGTAGGACACATGAATCATCATATTCCTTACTCACCTAAGTATCTTTTTTTAAAGCACTAGCATAGATGATGATTGCTAACAGAAGAATCAACACTCTTTTAGCATTTATTATCTTCTCCAAAATGCAGACAGCTTATAATACAACATTAAATCAGACCTATATTGATAAAACTACAATTATTAAAGATAAAGCACCTCTCAACCTACACTTATAATATGTTATGTCAAGACCTTACAATAACTTTATAATTTAATATTACTACGATGTATCACCCGTACGCTTCCACTCACATTAAAGCACGTTGTGTCTGTTCACCTTGCTCTGTAATTCATTGATGAAATTTCTTATGTCATAGCCTTTTGATTCATAAAAGCCCTTAACCATATTTACAACCCATTTCTCAGAATATGACACATCTTGGCTGTCAAGTATGAATAGAACACGCTCCAGCATTAACTTACCAACTTCTATTTTCTCATAGTCACGTATCTCAAAATCAATTTCTATTGTCCTACTCCGTATCCCTTCATGAATACGACTCACATCATTTGCTATCAAGATGCTTGCTTGAATACCTGTCTTGTAACCTTCAAGAGATTTGAGCATTTCTTTTTGAACAGCAGCGAGCAACATATCAGCCTCGTCTATGAAAGCAATGTATTTAGAGCCTAATACGCTTGTAATAGAATTGATTTCATACAATGATCTTATATCGTCCATTCCTCTTGTCTTAGCTGTCAAAGCATGAACATCTAAACTGTCTATCAAGATTTCAGCGAATGAAGTCTTACCAACACCATGCCCACCAACCAGTAAAAGATTTTGAAGCTGACCTGATTCAATAATCTTGTAACCGATCTCCTTGATTCTTGAGCTTACAACTAGCTCATCAAGTGTCTTTGCTCTATACTTCTCTGTCCATTGCGATAAATTTACGTTCCTTGTCATTTCCTTGCTCGTTCCTTTTCTTTTTATGTGTTTAATTATTCAATTCTAATTTCCATTAACAACAATTGTGAAGCTCACAGATATATTAGCGATTTACCTTTTGATTGATAAATCGCTAAATTAGTTCACTACTGTATTGTTTTCAATATGCTCCTCACACTATTTTTATTAATCTTATATAAGTAATCATAATGACTCTCCACAAACTCTATAATATCCATACCAACAATGGTAATCATATCATAAAGAACTTCCTCACCATTTTTATTTACAAAAAAACACATATTAATATTATCTTCGGCTCCATGTTGATATTGCAGTTCATAACGACTCACTTCTATCAATCGACTTTCTATCTCGATAAGGCAAAAACTAAATTCATAATTTTTCCCATTTCTTATATCTTCGCAAGATATCTTAATCATATCATAATAAAAATCCCTTTGAACGACTTCAACATTATCAATACTTGAGCATATTTCATAAAGATTTTGAAACGGATTATAATAAAAATTGATACTGCTCCAAATTTTTGCACTTTCTTTATCCATGTTCATCTCCACCTAACTTGACATTTATATTGTTATTTACACGACAACACCCAACACTCTAATAATTGTTAATTACTTGCCAAATAATTAAATAAGTTTGAGTATACTATTTTTGGCTCAACGGAAGGTGTCAGCGGCGTTCTGGAACTACCCCTAACCGGGCGGCTTGAAAATACGTAATCCGTCTTCTTCGTTTTACTTCTCACCAAGTGTGTAACACTCTCTTCTTCCTGCTTCTTTTTCTTCCTTTTTTCTTACCTGTTACAGTTCAAAATCAGTAAACATATCCCTCAGGAGGACACAGGGATATGGCACGGTCACGACGACGGAAATGTAAGCATTGCCGGGAGTTATTCATCCCGGATCATCGTAACAGAAATAAGCAGCGCTACTGCTCCAAACCGGAATGCAGGGTGGCAAGCAAAGCTGCCGCCCAGGAGAAGTGGCTGCAAAAAGAGGAAAACAAAAACTACTTTCGGGGACCGGATAATGTCCGTCGTGTACAGGCATGGAGAGAGCACAATCCAGGGTACCGGCAAAAGCAGCGATTAAGACGAAATGCGTTACAAGATCACTCGTCTGGAAATAACAAAAGAAAACAAGAGGATAAGCCAAAGTTAACGAAAGAGCCGTTACAAGATCTCTTGACGAGCTATCCCATCGTACTTGTGGGCCTATTGGCACATTTTAGCGGTTCACTGTTACAAGATGACATTGTCCATACCGGCCTTCGTCTGCAACAATTGGGGCGGGATATTCTTACCGAACCATCAATAGATAAAGGAGGTCGTCATGACAGTAGAAAAACAACCCATACTTCCGCACATGATCCGCAGGGTGCCGGAACAGTTCAGCTGGCTGGATCACCGCCTGGTCCGTGAGAAGTACATCGATCAGCTCAGCCACCAGGCATCGGCGCTGTACTTGTTCCTGGTTACGGTCTCAGACAATCAGGGACTGAGTTATTACAGTGAGAAAACCCTGAGCAAGCGGCTCAACATGGACACTCTCAGCCTGGCGGAAGCCAGGAGTATTCTGGTGCAGCACCGCCTGGTCGCGTACCGGAAGCCGTTATACCAAGTGCTGGCCCTGGAACAGCCCAGAGAACTGGCGCAGACGGATTCCGAGGCAACTTCACTCGGACAGATCCTGCAGCAACTGGCGGGAGGGGTACGATGATAACGTACGAGCAGTACTGCCGGATAAAATCCTACAGGGAAGAAGGGTTGAAAGCGGGTCAGATCGCAGAAAAGCTTGCGCTTAACCCCCGTACCGTCTCCAAGTGGATGGAACGAAATGGCTACCAGCCAAGGTTACCGGGCCATCGGACAAGTAAACTCGACCCCTATAAATGCGACATCCTGTCCATGCTGGAGCGACACCCTTTTACCGCCGCCCAGGTTTTCCAAAAGATCAAGGATCAAGGTTTTGACGGAGGCTATACCATCGTCAAAGAGTATGTCCGGAAAGTCCGGCCGAAACGGCATAAGCCTTATCTGAAGCTGAGCTTTGGCCCAGGTGAGTGTGCACAGGTGGACTGGGGCTCTTATGGCTCCATTCGCGTTGGAAGCACCCGGAGGCGGTTAAGCTTTTTTGTCATGGTGCTCTGTCACAGCCGCATGATGTATGCGGAGTTTACCGTCTCCCAGACCATGGAGCACTTTCTCGGTTGCCATCAGCGTGCCCTGCAGTACTTCGGCGGCGTACCCGACAAAATCATGGTCGATAACCTCAAGTCGGCGGTGCTGAGAAGGGTCACCGGACAAGCCCCGGTATTCAACCCAAAGTATCTGGATTTTGCAAACTACTACGGCTTCACCATTGTTCCCTGTGGTGTCGGTAAAGGTAACGAGAAAGGCATCGTAGAGAATGCTGTCGGTTACATCAAGAAGAACTTCCTGGCGGGACTCGATCCCGGTGACTTCAAGACCGTAAATCCGGCCGCTGCCCACTGGCTCGCCAACATTGCCAACGTCAGAAACCATGGGGAAACACGGAAAAGACCGAAGGATATGTTCGCAGAGGAGCAGCTGTCCGGGTTGCCGTCCGAACCCTACGATATCGGTACGGTCTCCCAGATACGAGCAACCAGCCAGTTCCGCATAACCCTCGACACCAACCGTTATTCCGTCCCGGCGGAATATGCCGGAATCCGGCTGACGATGAAGACCTACCCGGACCGACTCTGCATCTATCATGACAACAAACTTATCGCCAGGCACACCAGAAGTTACGACAGGCATCAGGACATAGAGGATCCTGATCACCCGAAAGCACTGCTGCAACAGCGCCGTAAGGCTAAGGATCAGAAGGTCCTTATGCGCTTTCTGGCCCTGTCTTCACTCTCGGAACAGTACCACCAGGGGCTTGTCGAGAAAAACCTCAACACAATGCATCATATCAGGAAAATCGTCGGGTTATCGGAAATCTACTCGAAAGAGCGGGTGGCACGAGCCATGGCGGATGCCTTGGAGTTCCGGGCTTTCTCCTGTGACTATATCGCCAATCTCCTTGAGCAGAGAAAATACTTCACAGAACCACAGGGTGCCCTGCACCTGACCAGATCTTCCGACCTCCTGGATCTTGAACTCAAAGAGCCAAATATGGACGTGTACGCAAAGGGGAAAAAGGATGAATAGCAAACCGCAACACCTCACAGAGCAACTCGACTATCTCAAGCTGAGATTTATGGAAAACAATCACGAAGAACTTGCAGCGACGGCGGCCGGAAACGGTTGGAGCCACCAGGAATACTTTGAGCAACTTATCCGCGGGGAGACAGATCTGCGCTGGGACAATGCCATTCAGCGCCGGATCAGAATGGCTCGCTTCCCCGTCATTAAAACCCTCGATCAGTTCGAGTGGAACTGGCCGGAGCAAATCAACGAAATGCAAGTGAAGCACCTCTTCCGGCACAACTTTATTGCCGATAAAGCCAATGCCATCCTCCTTGGCGGCGTCGGCCTGGGTAAAACCCATCTTGCAACCGCTATCGGCTATGAAGCTTGCCTGCGTGGTTACTCCGTACTGTTTACTACGGCGGTTGATGTGATCAACACTTTGTCCGCTGCTCAAACAGGCGGACAACTGAAAACATGTCTAAAAAAATATCTCAAACCTTCCTTGCTGATACTCGACGAACTTGGGTACCTGCCAATAGATAAACGAGGAGCCGATCTGCTCTTCCAGGTGATCAGTAAACGGTATGAGAATGGAGCGATACTCATTACATCAAATCGGGCTTACAAGGACTGGCCGGCTATCTTCAATGATGATGCGACACTGACATCGGCAATGCTGGACAGACTCCTGCATCATGCGGATACGGTTGTTATTGAGGGGAAAAGTTACAGAATGAAGGCGCAGGTAGAAATGTAAAAAGGAAAGAACCAACCGTCGCCGGTGGTCGACTTACGGCGGCGGTTAAGTCGTGTTTAACGGCTGCACTTTCAAACCGCCGTTTCTTGGTACTTCGACGCCGCCGCTAACAGAAGGAAAAATTGTTAAGGAATTTTCATGTTCCACTGTGAATATTATAGATTCATTTTTATAACCCATAGCACCTTCTATAACATTCGCTGCCTCTTCGTTAATCAAGTATAAAGATATTCTTGCATAATCACTATAAACAACATCTACCGTTCCAACCTCCAATTCTATCTCCTCACATTTTACTTTTAATTTTTTTGTTTCATGCACCTCCCAATCACTTTCGTCTAACCTTTCTATCATTTCTTCTCTTGATGCAAATTTAAAATCAATTGCTCCCTTGCCACACTCCACATCATTAAAATACTTTCCTACTCTTACACATACATCCGCAGTTACCTTTTCCATTTTTTCCTCTCCGTTTTTTTTGATTTCCTTAATTTTCATGCTTCATCTCCTTGTTTGTTTTTTGAGTTATCGTTAACCTCATTTATAAGAACATTATAACCTGTATTGACATGACATACCTTGCCTGTATAATGACAGCTTTACTACTGTCAGGGATAAATGGAGAATTCTATGGTCTGGATAAGAAGATCAATATTTACATATAGATTTAAAGGACGTGCTAGACGAGGACTGTTCTGGAGAAAGAGAGTCTACGAGCTTTGGTTTGAGTATGCGAGACAATCAACGAGATCAGTTCCAGAGGAGTTTGGCGATCTGTCTACTTTTAAATCATTTGAAGAGTGGTGGAGGCATCCAGAGTACGGATTTGAGCTTTTTTGCGAGCCAGTAGAGGAACCGTCAGTTCAAATTGTCAACTCAATAGAAGACAATGATCCTGGTCACATCTATTTAAAAGTGAACTTAAATGAAGAGCCTCAGAAATTGAAATTCCAATTCGCTGCAATACTGAAGAAACAACAAAGTAACAAGAGAGTTGAGAAGAAGAGTAACGCTCGCTTCAAGCCTTCAGTTAGACCCAAAGCGTTTAAGATTGATGCATTGCGTAGCTATCTTGAAATTTGGAAGTTAAGACAGTCAGACTATTCTCGTAAAGAGGCATACGAGAAATATTACAATCGTATCTGCAAAGAAGGAGACGAAGATGCTCTACGAAATATTAGCCGTGCTTGTCAGAGGGTAAACGAGATATTCATAAATATTGAACGAGGGACGTTTCCATAGTTTGAATTTTATTTATATAAAAACAATTACATGACAATATCTGGAGAAAAAATGCCTAAAATACTTTTCAAAACATTCCCACCATAAATTATCCATGTAAAGACATAGAATTATTATTCTTCGTCCTTGAATTTGATTCCTTCGACATTCTTCTTGAAAAGAATTTCCTGCGTAGCGATTTCTTCTAAAATTTCTGCCGAAATGTTATCGTTCTTAGCTAAACCATCCAACGTCTTTTTAGTAATTCTGTTGTCTTCTTCTGTTTCCCAAGCTAATCGCAAACCTTCTTTTTCATAATCATGAGCAAGAACCATCACACCACCTGCCCTGAAATGAATCTCAGCTTCTCTGTATTGAGCCATTCTTCTACTGTGTATTGCCTTGTTCTCATGAACTAGATGCTTGAAACTGTCGTCCTCGATAAACATTTCTACATAATATTTCCCAGCTTGATATAACTTTATTTCTGTTACTAGTTCTTTGATGTTCTTTTGAAGCTTTCTCCGTACGCTTAATCTGACCGTGTCATCTTCTGATTTCAATTGTTCAATCAACGTTTGTAAAGATTTCAAAGATTCAGAAGATTTCTTTTCTACACTTTCAAGCTCTACTATCTCAGCAGACAATTCCTGTAAATGATCTTTAGAATCTTTTTGAAACGCAAGCTCTACCTCTATTTTATCCCTGAAAAGAGCAATAAAATCTATTGAGCCAGAACCAATAGCCTCTGAGAAATTGTCCACCTTTATTTTTGACTCTTCAATTTTACTTGTAAGAGTGACTACCTGTTTACGTAAGTTCTCTATCTGTTTTTTGTTATCTGACATTTCGTCAGAAATGATATCATTTACTTTCAACCTGCTACAGTAGCTAAGAAATGCATCTTCAAGGTCCTTATACTTGAACGAGAAAATCATTCCAGCGCTACAAAGACCTGTTTTCGCATTCCT
The DNA here is from genome assembly GCF_010646885.2 of Desulfopila sp. IMCC35008. Taxonomy (GTDB): domain Bacteria; phylum Desulfobacterota; class Desulfobulbia; order Desulfobulbales; family Desulfocapsaceae; genus Desulfopila. The sequence goes on from NZ_CP050700.1 coordinate 1,791,415, forward strand.
GCACATCAGATACTTTATTTTATTTCTTCCTCTTACTCCGAATTGTTTAGTAGCACCACAATACCCACACCTTACAATGCCAGAGAACAAATTGTTCATTTTTCCTACTTTGCCAAATGAACCTTTTTTTATCTTTTGAAGCTGTTGTGCCTGATAAAATGTGTCTTCATCAATGATAGCAGGGTAGTAATCTTTTACAGCATCTCCATCTTCAATGTATGTCTTTTTACCGCTTTCTGTTGAAGCTGTTTTCATAAACTGAATTTCACCAATGACAGCTCTCGTCTCTAATAATCTCTTTACTTGAGTATGCCCCCAACCTTTTGTTGATTTATGAAATGTTGTTCGTTTTTCTTTGTTTAGAATCTTACAGATTGTATGAACACCATGTCCATCAAGATACAATTCATATATTCTTCTGACTGACTCAACATGCTTTTCAATATACTCAAACTCACCTGTTTTCTTATTTAGTTTGAGCCAACCAGCACATCTTGCCTTGATCTTTTTACCCTTCCTCGCATTCTTCCTTGCTTTTTCCCAAGCATAACCTCGCCTATCTTGTTTTGACTTTGATTCCTCATGAGCACGAGCCATTATGCTGATTGATATGAACAATTGACTTGTATCTTCTCCTAGACTTTTCTTGTCATAAATTCGTTCATCCATGAGCGTAACAATTGTTATGCCCGCTTCAATTATTCCTAAGAAAAGTGTTAGCTGACTTGTGACTTGTTCCCTTGATAGACGATCAAGATTCTCAACAAGCAAAGCTGAAGGTGTTTCAATCTTACCTGCTTCAACTAATTTCAAGAAGACACCAAGTTCACCTCTTGATCTATGAACTGCATGAAATGCAGACAATCCTTCATCGTACATACAAAGAGACTCATCCATATCCCAGTTCATTTTATCAGCAAACTTCTTCGCTTTATCATGCTGTCTTTCTCTTGATCCTCCTAACCTTTGTTCTTTAGAACTGAACCTTATGTAACTGTAACATTTCATTGAATTTACCTGTGAATGATATGAATCTTGAATCACATCATATCACACTTGTGTGTCAAATACACATTATATTGCCAGGATATGGGCTACTCCACTCGCCTTATACTGTTCATATAACGGCTCGGGAATTTGGGATCTATCCCCCAGGAGAAGGGCGCGATAGAGGGCCTTGTGGTTTGGGTTGGAGAGATTCTGGTCGAGAAAATACCCTGTTTGCATCCGGATTCGCTCAGGCAGATAGCGGATTTTATGCAGGATTGAGGTGGCCTGTGTCACGGCTGATATCTGTGCCGGTGAGCGCACATATCCTGTGATTCGGATATCTTTTCGTGCCAGGTAGGCTGGATAGTTGAAGCTCCCGTTGTTTCTGAACATGTCGGGTTTCTTTACTTTAGCTCGGATTGCAAGAAGTGTCCCCGGTTGGTATTCTACCGGCCAGGGAAAACGCATTCGCAACTGCACCTGACCATTGCAGGGTATAAGATGTTTGTGGTGTTGCTGCTGTAAATAACGGCTTGTTATTATTATAGTGGTACTGTCGGGACCCGTTGACGGCATAGCCCGCAGATAACCGACGAGAACAATATCGGCAGGCAATTCAATTCTATTGTAGATATCTGTTGCGGATTGAGGAAGTCTGGTTGAAAGTGAGCCATGGTAATTTCCCAGGACGAGAAGGATAAACAGTATGCTGTAAGGGAATAGAACACTGTTTATCCGGCGGATCGTAAACGCCGCAAACAGAAGAGTTGATAAAGCAATAACAACAAATGAATTATGGAGTGGCTGCCATGCTGAAAATGCAATTCCGCTAATATACGCTATGGAAAAATAGGTAAACAGGTATGGGGTTGCTGTAAGCGAGAGCCGTTTCACAAAAGAGAACGGATAAGGTTAAGGTGTTTGTCTATGACACCTTGCTGCTTTTCTACGTATTCACGGGCAGATTTGCCTTGCTGTAGCCGAACGGGTTCTTCATCCAGGAATTTCTGAATACAGGATTGCAGGCTTTCGATATCATGTACTGAGGTTCCGCCACCACTCTTGATGAGGGCTGAGGCAATTTCGGAAAAATCTTCCATATGCGGACCAAATAAAACGGGAATACCGAACAGGGCAGGTTCTATGGGATTGTGACCTCCGGTGGGAACCAGGCTGCCACCTACGAATGCGGCCCAGCTTGCACGGTAAACATCGATCAGTTCACCAATAGTATCGACTATCAAAAGATCTGAAATTGAATCTTGTGTATTTTCCGATCTGAATCGTGCTTTTATACCGGCATCTGAGGCTAGGGTGGCAATTTCCGCTGCCCTGTCAGGATTTCGCGGCACAATTACCAGAAATAGATCGTTATGGCTGTGTTTTAATCTTGAATAAACGGTAATAATAAGTTTTTCCTCACCTGGGTGCGTTGATCCGGCTGTGAGAATTTTCTTTTCTTTTGGCAGGAGTGATTGTATTTCACTGTTCCCCTGGTTTTTGACGGCAGGCGTGTCGAATTTAAGGTTTCCGAGTGTTAGGATTTTCGTTCTTGCTATACCGAATGCAAGCATATTCGTTCTATCCTGTTCTGTCTGCATGCATAAGTGGTCAAAACTGTTGAAAATTGGGGAGAAGAAAAAACGATATTTGTTATACGATTTGAGAGACTGGCTGGATATTCGGCCATTGACCAGGATGGTCGGGATCGATTTTGCCCGCATCATGGTCAGCAGGTTTGGCCAAAAATCAGTCTCGACGTGGATATACATATCCGGCTGGATTATTTTCATATAGTGATACACTGTCGGCCTGAAATCCAGGGGGGCGGGTAGGATGTGATCCACTGAATGTACCAGTAGTGTACGGGCCAGTTTTTCACCTGAAGTTGTTGTTACAGTAACAACTATTCTGCACTCAGGCCAATGTTGGCGGAGAGCGGCCAGGAGAGGGGCTGCCGAGGTTATTTCACCAACGGAGAGAGCATGCAGCCAGTATGTTTTAACCTTTGCCTTGTTTACCGGTGCAAGCGAGGGGAGTCCCAGGCCGAATCGTGACAGCATACGAGAGCCGTACTTTTTTTTTCTGAAAATCACCACCAGCAGGAGTGGCCATAAAATTATAATTGCAAGTGACTGCAGGATGTTATAGAGAAGTATCAGCAAAAAGTACCTCCAGGTGAACTAGTGCCGTCCAGTTTTTTTCTTTTGCCACCCGAAAGATGAACGACACATCTTACGGGAAGTTGTAACCACCAGATACTATACAGGATTTTAAAATGAAAAGCATGAATCGTTTTCAACATTGCTTGTCGCTACATGCAGCTCAGGGAGTATTACTATAATGAATATCATCCTTGCCGATCAGGACGAGATTGAAAATGGTCGTGTGGTTTTAGAGGGAGAACGGGCGGATCATATCGTGAAGGTCCTGCGGGCTAAGGAAAACGATACGGTACGATTTGGTGTGCTTGATGGAGAAAAGGGACGTGGGACGATAGTTTCGATTAAAAATAAACATCCGCGAATGGTCGAGCTGAAAGTTGAGTTGACTGAACCATTAGGGCCACTGCCCAGAATCGATCTTGTTGTTGCCATGGCCCGTCCGATTATGATACGCAGAATCCTCAGCCAGGCAACTGCGCTGGGGGTCGGTACTTTTCATATTATTCATGCAAACCGGGTTGAGAAAAGCTTTTGGGAGGCATCCATGCTGGAACAGGAGAGCTTTTACGACTACCTCATCCAGGGACTGGAACAATCGGTAGATACCCGCATGCCAGAGGTCATTTTTCACCGTCGATTCAAGCCTTTTGTGGAGGATGTCATTCCGACAATTGCAGATCAGTACAGCCATATGTTGCTGGGACATCCCGGTGGTGAATACAGTCTTGCCGAAAGTATTGAGGGGCAGGCGGAACGCATTCTGTTAGCAGTAGGGCCTGAAGGCGGCTGGGTAGATTATGAAGTAGAAAAATTCAGGGATGCTCGTTTTATGCCATTTACAATAGGTAGCCGTATCCTGAAGGTAGATACGGCAGTGGTTGCCTTACATGCCCGTATATCACAGATTTGTGGGGAATAGTTCAGGTTTTAACTATTAGTCTTGGTGAAAATTCGAACAATATGTTGTTGAGATTAATTCTTGACAAGAGAGCAGAGAACGAGTTTTTTTTTGATGTGGTTTTTGAGATTTGATGTATAACAATGCAAACTCGAAACTACAGGGCTTTAGCGTCCTGAGTATCATCTTAGGAGGGAGACAGGTTGGTTTATTAGTTTTGTTAGAGTTTCATTATCTTATTATTTTTTACCAAATGAAGGAGAGGAAGAAGTGGGAGGATTGAAAAGATCAAGGGGAGCAGCTATGAGTGTTGTCCTGGTCGTTTTCTTTTTGTTAACAGTATGCATGCAGCCTGTAATGGCACAGCAGGTATTAAGTGATAATAAAAAGAAGGCGGTTGACAATACTACTGTAACTGCAGAGCAGGAAAAAAGATTCAAAGCCGAGTCTGCACAAGAGACGACGTCTGATAGCGATAGTAAAAAATGGTTGATATACGGTGGCGGTATAGCACTTGGTGTTGGTGTCGCAGCGGCTGTTGCCGGTGGCGGTGGAGGTGGGAGTTCCACACCTGCATGTGAAGAGCCAATTGTAGGCCCTGACTTGTCCGGTAGTGACTGGGCTGGAAAACTTGACCTGTATAATCGAGCAACTCAGGCGGTGACAGCTATTGTAACCCATTGTGGCAATCGGGTGTTGATCCAGACAACTTCGACCCTTGAGTATGGCCAGGCCTTTGAGGGGACCATCAAGTCCTCGGGGCACATGATCGTTCATGACCAGGCTACTCTTCAGGACTGGACTACCACCAGAGGCCCTGCGACAAGCACGAGCATTAGAATATATGATCTCGTCAATAACTTTCACAATTTGGATGAGCTGGAGCTATACAGGACTTTGGCTCCGTAATCCATATTGAAAAATTGACAGAATCAGAGAATTTCCGGTTCCTTACAGATAGGCTGGTTACTCCTGTGCATTTGCAGGAGTGACCAGCCTTACTTTTTCAAATGATTGTATATGGTAGAAGCCAGTTCGTTGCCGATACCTTTCACCGATTGTAACTCTTCCAGGGTTGCAGAACGAATTCTTTTTAGACTACCGAATTCTTTAAGTAACAACTTTTTACGGGAGTTTCCGACACCTTCGATCTTGTCCAGGTCGGACAGGAAGCTGGTCTTGTTTCGTAATTTTCTGTGAAAGGTAACCCCATACCGGTGAGACTCATCACGGATGCGCATCAGGTAAAGGAGTACCGGGTTGTGATGAGGGAGCAGTATAGGATTCTTGCGGAATGGTTTATAGAGTTTCTCCCCTTCTTCATCCCGCTCTTTTGCTATGCCGATCCAGTCGAGTTGATCAACTATGCCAAGTTCCTCGGCAACACTAAGGGCCATACCGAGTTGCCCCTTGCCGCCGTCCACGACAAACATGTCCGGCAGATTGTCCTCCTCAATGCCTCGTGTGAGACGTCGTGTCAACACCTCCCGCATCATCGCATAGTCATCGGGAGTATCGATAGTCCTGATTCGGTAGTGCCTGAATCTTGACTTGTTAGGTTCCCCTTTTTCAAAACAGACGAGTGAGCCGACTGATAATTTGCCACTGGTGTTAGAAATATCGAGACACTCTATCGTCTCTGGTATTCTATTCAGGCGCAACTTCTTTTGCAGTGAGTTGGCCAGGTTTTGCCAGGACTGTTCCTTTTTCTCCCGATCAGCAAAGACCTGATTTGAATTAGCTGTGGCCATTTCTACCAATTTACGTTTATCCCCCCTCTGCGGAGCGACAAGCGTTACTGCGCCCTGGCGAAGATCAATAAGTCGTTCGGTTGTCAGGTCATGATCCTCCGGCAGAAAGGGCGTGAGAATTTCTCGTGGGATATACAAATCGTGGTCATAAAACTGATTCAGGACCTGGCTGAGGATGATTTTGTCTTCACCATATGGATCATCGAGAAAGAAGGACCTGGAACCGCTTATCAGCCCATCACGTATAAAGAGCAGGGAGATGGCCACGGAAGCACCCTGGCGAGAAAAACCAAAAACATCCTGATCGCCTGAACTGTGTGAGGCAACAATCTGTTTTTCGAGGGTGCGTTCCAGGGCGGAAATCTGGTCACGGAACCGTGCAGCCTGTTCAAACTCCAATGTTTCTGAGGCTTTTTGCATCTTCTTATTTAATCTTTTAATCAAATCCTTGTTACGTCCCTGGAGAATGAGGAGGACGTTGTCAACGTGCTGCTTGTAAATTTCAGGATCAGCATTTCCGGTACAGGGGGCAAGACATTTTCCCATCTGGTGGTTCAGGCAGGGCCTCTTCCTCGGCTTGAGGGTATTGCCTTTACATTTACGAAGTGGGAAGAGATGAGCAATAAGTTTCAGGGATGCCCACATGGCGGATGAAGAAGAGTATGGGCCGAAGTATTTTGCACCGTCTTTTTTGCGCCGTCGTGTCATAAAGACTCTTGGCCACTCCTCCTGGACGGTAACCTTGATATGGGGATAATTTTTGTCATCACGAAGGATGATGTTATACCTGGGTTTGTGTTTCTTGATCAGCGACGCTTCAAGTATAAGCGCCTCTTTTTCGGTATGGGTGATGATTGTATCGACTTTCTGCACATGCGAAAGCAATATCCTGGTTTTGTTATATTCCGCAGTTTGAGAGCGTGCATATGAGGAAAGTCGTTTAAACAGGTCTTTAGCCTTCCCGACATAAAGAACAGTGGATTTGGCGTCGAGCATAAGGTAAACGCCTGGTGAGTGGGGAACGGTAGCTAAATAGTCTTCCGGAAACATCGGGGCCCTGTTGGTAGAAAAATTATTATCGACTGGCTCATTACTATAAGGGGAGGTGAAGGAAAAGACGAGCAGGTAATTGGAGTTAACAGAACTTCTTTACATGTTTACCCCAATTCTGTACATTATTTAAAAATTCAGTTTTGAACCTCTACCAGGTGGATGATCATGGTGATTCATGATCGTTTGAAAAGGGAATACGGTGAAAATCCGTAACGTTGGGCCGGCGCTGTAAGCGGGGACAAAAACTGCAGATGCCACTGTTTCTATCTTTTATGCAATTTTGCATAGAGAGTGGAACGGGAAGGCGCAGTTGGAGAATGATCCGTAAGTCAGAAGACCTGCCTGGAAGAGATAACGACTTACTCGTCCGAAAAAAGTCCGTATCGTGGAAATACCGCGGTACGGACTTTTTTTATGCCCAAAGGATAGTTGGCACCCTATTTTTAATCAGGAAGAATGATGAAAACACAAATTGAATTGGCGCGCGAAGGAATTGTAACTCCACAGATGACCAAGATAGCTGTTGACGAGAATGTTGATGCAGCAACCATTATGCAGGGGGTGGCAAATGGCCATATTGTGATCCCCTGTAATCCCAAGAGAACACAGCAGCATAGTGTCGGTATTGGCAAGGGACTGCGGACGAAGGTCAACGCTTCCATTGGCACTTCTTCGGATATAAACTCTATCGAAATGGAGATTGCCAAGGCAAAGGCTGCGGAAGAGGAGGGGGCTGATACCCTGATGGAGCTTTCCACTGGAGGGGATCTCGATCGTATCCGCCGTGCGGTATTGGCAGAATGTAACCTGCCAGTGGGCAATGTTCCTCTTTACCAGGCGTTTTCCGAGGCGGCACGAAAATATAAAAACCCAAACCTCCTGGAAAGTGAGTTCCTGTTCGACCTTATTGAGAAACAACTTGCCGATGGCATCTCGTTTATGGCCATTCACTGCGGTATCAATAGATTCTCCATTGAACGGTTGCGCAAACAGGGATTCCGATACGGTGGCCTGGTCTCCAAGGGTGGTACCTTTATGGTTTCGTGGATGGAGTACCATAATAAGGAAAACCCGCTCTATGAGCAATTTGACAGGGTGTGCGAGTTGATGAAAAAATATGATTCTGTGCTCTCGCTTGGTAATGGCATTCGGGCCGGGGCCATCCATGACAGTCATGATCGTGCCCAAATGGCTGAGATGATAATCAATTGTGAACTGGCTGAGTTGGGCAGAGACATGGGATGCCAGATGATGGTAGAGGGGCCGGGGCATGTGCCACTTGATGAGATTGAGGGTAATATCATGCTTGAAAAGCAGATGAGCGGGGGTGCGCCCTATTATGTACTTGGACCGTTGCCAGCGGATTCAGGAGCAGGTTACGATCATATAACTGCGGCCATCGGTGCCGCCAATTCAGCACGATACGGTGCAGACCTGATCTGTTACATTACACCGGCAGAGCATCTTGCCCTGCCGGGTGAAGATGATGTCCGGGAAGGAGTTCGGGCAACACGCCTGGCAGCGAGAATTGGAGATATCGCTAAATACCCGGAAAGGCGTGAGCAGGAGAAACAGGTGGCTATGGCACGCAGGGACAGTGCCTGGGAAGAGCATTTCTCCTACCTCATGTTTCCTGAGCAGGCGAAAGCCATCCGTAAAAGCAGGACCCCGGAAAATGAAAAGACATGTACCATGTGTGGGGATTTTTGTGCTATGGAGCGTGGGTATAGCCTGTTCAAGGATGATATTAAAGGTGATAAGTGCAGGAAACCGGCTGTGGCTGATAAAAACTGAGTAGCTCCTTTTTCAGCCTGTAACTTCTCGTGAACAGTGAGTTGATTTGGTTATGTTTCAGAGATTGCATGAATTTCTGGATATTTGTAACTGTCACAAAACATGCACACTGGTTATGAGAAATCCGGGTTACGAGAGGGCGGCGGCAAATAATCGTTTTGTGTATTCCTGCCCGGGGGATTCAAAGATCTCCCGGGCAACTCCCGCCTCAACAATGCGTCCATGCTGCATGACGCCTATGTAGTCTGCAATAGCACGAACTACACGAAGATCATGAGAGATAAACAGGTAGGTCATGTTATAACGGGCCTGGAGCTGCTGCAGCAGTGAGATGATTTGGCCCTGTATGGTTACGTCGAGGGCGGATGTCGGCTCATCGAGAATAAGGAGTTTGGGTTTAAGAACGATGGCCCGCGCTATGGCGATCCTCTGCCGCTGCCCACCTGAGAACTCATGAGGGAAGCGAGCTGCTGTTTCCGGTTCCAACCCGACATCTTCCAGAGCCTTGAATACCATATCTTCTCTCTGCAAACGCGAGCACTCTTTTTTGTGAACCAGTAATCCTTCTTCAACAATCCGGAAAACAGTCAAGCGAGGAGAGAGTGATGAGTACGGATCCTGAAAGACCACCTGCATCTGATTTCGTAAGGGGCGTACCTGTTTCTCAGATAGCTTCTGCAGATCTGTCTTTTCGAAAATGATGGACCCCTTGCTGCGGACGAGTTTCAGGACGGCCATGGCCAGGGTGGTTTTACCGGAGCCGGATTCACCAATTATACCGCAGGTTGTGCCACTGTAGAGGTCCAGGTTGACTTCTGATACTGCCGTAAAAGTCTTCTTCTCTTTTCTAAAGGTGGGCAGCCAGCCACCACCAATGGTGAAACTGCAATTCAGGTTCTTTGTTTGCAACAGTATCTGAGTATCCTCTTTAGGAGGAGGTGAGCCACTTGGTACGGCATCCAGCAGGTGCTGGGTGTATAATTCCTGTGGCGAGCTAAAGATACGTTCTGAGGGCCCCGATTCCACCACTCGTCCATCCTTCATGATAAAGATGGTATCAGCGACCTTTTTGACGACTGTCAGGTCATGGGTAATAAGCAGGACTGCCATATCAAGCTCATGCTGTAGGTCAGCGATTAACCCAAGTATCTGTGATTGAACAGTTACATCAAGGGCCGTAGTCGGTTCGTCGGCGATAAGGAGTCGGGGATTACAGGCGAGCGCCATGGCGATCATGACCCGCTGCCGCTGCCCTCCGGAAAGCTGGTGGGGGTAGGCTTTGATTCGCTCTTCCGGATTATCAATGTGTGTTTTCCCAAGTAACCGTATCGCCTCTTGTTCCGCTTCGTGGCGATCCATCGATCTATGGACCATAAGGGGCTCAACGAGTTGGTTACCGACACTATAGACCGGGTTGAGTGAGGTCATCGGTTCCTGGAAAATCATGGATATCCTGTTGCCACGAATTTTCCTGATTGCTGGGAGAGTAAGCGTAAGGAGTTCCTGATCTTCAAAACGGATGGAACCATCCATTTTGAGCGTGCTGTTTTCTTCCAGCAGTCGAAGTATAGAGAGTGCGGTAACTGATTTGCCAGAACCGGATTCGCCTACAATGGCCGTGGTTTTTCCTGCTTCTGCTGAAAGTGAGATATTGTGGAGGATCTGTTTAAAGGTAAAGGTATCCGAAGTGGAGTCGTCTCCAAACCAGAGATTGAGATCAGAAATAGTTAATAGCATGAAGAAAGCGGGTTAAGCCAAGTGTCCACAACCTGTGCCATGGTGTTGGTTGCGAGTTCTCAAATCACTTGACCTTCAGTTAATTTTTTTTGTTGAAAACATTGGCTGGACAGCACAAATCATTAATATCGTATTTCGAAGTTGCTTAACTTCTCGATAGGCAGAACTTCGTCAACTCTGACTTCAGTTACCCTGGAAAGGGGGGAACCGATATGAAACCACTCTATCATCCTATTGACATCACTTTTTCGTCCTTTGATCATGGCTTCTACCGAACCGTTCGGCAGATTTTTTACCCAACCTGACACACCAAGGTGTTGGGCCTGGCGACAGGCATAATCGCGAAAGAACACTCCCTGCACTTTTCCTGAGACAATAATGTGAACTGTTTTCATATCCTGCTCCTGCATGAAGCCGGTAAAACAAAGATGAGTTGATTCTTACTGATATTGTAGCATGTTAATAGAGGAAATACATCAGGAAAGGCAGAATGTACGATTTTGCGGATAGGTAAGAAAAACAAATACGTTACCCTTCAACCATAAGGTTTCCTTTGAGAAAACTTGAAATCTCGTTGTTTGCCTGTTTGGCCATTTCCTTAAATGAGATACGCATACCGATATCATAGGTTCTGGTATCGATTTGTTCGACCCGAACCACCCGGCCGAGAAGGAGGATGGGGGTGCTGCCGTGTACTGGTACGTTGAGTTTAAGCATCGTTCCAACCGGAATATGACTGCCACACTGAAACATTATTCCACCCATACCGATATCCTTGCTAATGCCCGGATAGACATGATTGTTCCTGAAACCTAGCTCCTTCGCCAAAATGGGCTGGCACAGCTTCATCCGGAGATAACGTCGATTCTCCTTCCTGAACTGCATTATGTTGTTTTTACCGGCTCCCTTCGCAAGATAGAGTGCGCTGTCCGCCATCACCAGCAGGTCTTCAGGGTCGGTGGAGTGTTGTGGGAAAGAAGCCAGGCCACCACTTATCGTCAGGTGAAAATCTTTACCCTGATAGGTAAACGGTGTTTGCTCGATTTCGAACCGTAGCCTTTCGGCAAGTATGTACGCATTGTCAGATTCTGTATGGGGCATCAGCAGGACGAATTCCTCCCCACCAAAACGAGCACTGATATCACTGTTCCGTTTAGCCTGATTAATTATTGTTGCTACCGAGCGCAAGGCCTGGTCACCAGCGATATGGCCGTGGTTATCGTTGATATCCTTAAAGTCGTCTATATCGAGAAAGAGAATGGACAAGTTGCTGTTGTATCGTTTGGCAAACGATGTCTGCTGCCGGTATGTCTCGTCGAAATAGGTTCTGTTGTAGAGTCCGGTCAGGTAGTCACGGGTGGTGCCCTGGATAGCCCTCTCCAGAGTTTGGGACTCTATGAGTTGGTGCTGAAATGAAGTCTGGTCGGAACAATCGAGGTAATCGCTGATTGCTGTTATAAGGCTGACGTTCCTGTCGAGTTTACGAATGAGTTCTTCCCGGTGTTCCAGAACCCGGTCCCACCTGTTAACAGCATCCCCGACAGCAAGATCCATGGATGTAAGGGTGTTGAAAATTATTGGACAGACATGATCTCCATGTTCTTTTATTAGATCGTTTAAGCGCGCAATGAACGTCTCGTCATCTGTAAGGCTGGATCTGTAATGCTGTATTCGTGCGCGGATTGATTCCATAAAACAATAACTCCAACAAAGATAAGGTGGATACTTGTTGAGAGATTCATCTAACAGTTATGTGGTGTTTTTGCAACTAAATTATTGCGCAACCTCAATGAGATAACTGGGAATTATTCCTTGTCTTCTTGAAAAATCGTTAAATCATTATGGAATACCAATAAAATAGAAAAGCCGCTTTATCGAATAAGAAAATCCGATCAAGCGGCTTTGAATTGACAACCGGTACGCGGAAATAATCAGCCGCCACCAATCACGGGGAAGATGGCTAGAATATCACCTTCACTGAGCTCTGTATCAGCAAAACAGTGCCGTGAGTTAAGCATGAGGACACCTGTCTCTTCCCTGTCGATACCAAGGCTGTCGATAACATCGCCAACCTTGGTATTGTCCGGGAGTTCACGCTCTTCCACTGCGAAGCGGTTGTCCCGGAAATATGCAAAAAGTTTAACAGTTACAATCATTAGAAATCCCAGTAGGTGTCAATTTCCTCGCCGGTAAAGTCAAAGACTACATTATGCGGTGGAACTGCTTCTGTATAGAAAAATTCAGGCAACCTGTCATCGAGATTAGTGAAACCAGCTTTGAGGTTGAACTCATGCTCTGTCTTCAGGATGTGTTTACCCAGGTTCGTTACGTCATCTGCGGTCAGTGCTATTCCAAATCGGGCATTCAGCATATCGATGACCGCCGGTAGACACTCTTCGTTATCGAGTGCAGCAAAGGCAATAAACAGGCACATGCCGGTAGAGTCGATTGCAGCTGTGGCTATCTGCAGGTTTCTGGAAAGCTCGACCTGACCTTCCTTGCTGAGCGGATCAACGGAGCCGCCGACACCGAGGATGTTGGTGGCAATGGTATAGCCCATGGTATGGTCAGCACCCTGGGTGGAGGTGGCATAGGTGATGCCGATTCCCTTAATAGCACGAGGGTCATAAGCTGGAATGGCCTGGTTTTTAACGACTGGTACGCGGGTGACACCGTATGCCTTACCGACAGATCCGGCACCGTTGCCTATGATGCGGCCGAGCCCTGTACCTTTGCCGATTTCATCACGCAGGATACGGCAGACACCCTCACCGTCGCCAAATGGCAGTACGCCTGCTTCCATGGCGACACCCATGGCAACAGAAGTCTCAATGGTATCGATGCCGATGTCATCCATGATCTGATCAGCTTCAGCGATATGATCAAGGTTTTCGACACAGCAGTCTGCACCCATGGCCCAGATGGACTCATACTCGAAACCGGCAGTAACTTTTTCGCCCTTCAGGTTGTTGTAAATCTGGGAGCATTGGATGACACAACCAGCATGGCAGTTGTGTTTCGGCTTACCGCCACGCTCTTCGATAAGGTCGAACATTGTTTCGCCGGAAATCTTGTCATGGCCTTCGAACTGCCCCAGGGTGAAGTTTCTTGTGGGCAGCCCGCCTGATTCGTTAATTACATTTACCAGAACATTGGTTCCGTACTGGGCTAGACTCTGGGTTACAGGGTGGTCGACGAGAGACTTGGCAAAGGTCCTGTTAGCTTCCTTGAATTTATCGGGGTCGGCGATTTCAACCTTACCGTCACCCGGATCAACAGTGATGAACTTGACTTTCTTGGAGCCCATAACCGCACCAAGGCCACCGCGGCCGCCTGAACGGATGTTGCTGTCCGGATCCTTGACGGAGATATTGGCAGCAGACAATTTCATCTCACCTGCCTGGCCAATGGTGATAAGGCCGAGTTTGGAGTCAACCCTGCCAGCCAGGGTTTCAATAACAGTGAAGTTCCCTTTGCCGATAAGTTCAGTCTCTTCGCTTATAGTGACACCATCTTTATCTACAGCAAGGCTGTACCACTTGTCTTCTTTGGGCTGGCCTTCAATGATGAGGGCCTTGCAGCCTAGTCGGGCAAAAAACTGGGCACTGGTGCCGCCTGCATTGGCTTCCTTTATGGTGCCGGTCAGCGGGCTCTTACTACCCATTGATAAACGACCGGAGTTCGCGGCAACTGTTCCGCTTAAGAGTCCGGGGGCGAAAACGAGTTTATTGTTTGGTCCAAGTGGATGACAGGTTGGTTCAACTTCAGCCGCGACAATTGTTGAGGTGAGTCCTCGTCCGCCATGTCCTGCCCATGCTTCGGGAACGTCCTCGACACTCGTGGTGAGATCCGTCATGTTGACACGAAAAATTTTATCAGCCATAGATACTTCCTCCTTTGTGGGTTAATTCAATAAATGTGAAAAAGACATGCGCAGGTTCTTTGCATTATTTATGTTTACTGCTCATACATGACTTTTCCGGTGTCCCTCAGGTTGTATCCTCCGAGGGCCACTATCTTCTCATGGAACTCTTTGCTGCTATTGATAAGGTCCATGACTTTTACAACTTTTGGATCATCCAGGAACTTTTTGGGGATTATCAGATCGTAACGTTCTTCGGCTACCGGTACAAAATCAAGCCCCAGGGCAACGGCAGCAGCCCGTATGCCCATTCCTGCGTCCACATTGTCGCTCAGCACAGCTGCTGCAATTGACATATGGGTGTATTCTTCATGCTCGTAACCAGCCAGGGTTTTAGGATCAATACCGTTGTCTGCAAGAATTTTATCTGTAAGCAACCGAGTTCCTGCTCCTCGCTGTCGGTTGATGAATGTCAGGTCTCTTTCGACCATATCCTCAAAGCCACCTATGTTCTTCGGGTTGCCTTTAGATACAATGAGACCTTGTTCGCGGTAACAGAGGTTCACGAGCTGAAGTTCGGTATGGGGCAGCAACCGCTTGATAAAAGAGACATTGTATTCACCGGTCGACTCGTCGAGCAGGTGACAACCGGCCATATGCGCCTCTTCCCTGCGGATAGCCATGATGCCGCCCATAGAGCCGACATGTGCCGAGGAGACACGGGTCAGGGGTCGTTGTTGATAAAGCTGGTTGGCGAGAAGGTCGAGGATGTTGTCGTGGCTGCCAATGAATACAAGGGTCGCCTCAACTTCAGATCGGGGGCGGACAAGTTCGATCGAAACCTTTTCACCTGCACCTACACCTTCACTGCCAGCCTGGATGGTCAAGAGACCGTCGGCGCGCACCAGGGACATCACGGCTCCTGCACCCTTGCCGGCAGGGGTAGCCATAAGTGAGTCCCCGACCTTTCCCAGTGTGATGCGGACAAATTCGTCCACACCCATTGCAGAGTGAATCGGGCGTGACATGATCGCTTCAGTGGACCCATAATCGGCCAGATCCCTCCCCAGGAGGCGTCCCAGCATTTCCCTGATAAACAGTCTCATCGTCAGGACAGCGGAGACCGGATAGCCTGGTAACCCAATCACCGGAGTGTTGTCTATGAGAGCCAGGATAACAGGTTTGCCGGGCTTGATCGCTACACCGTGAACGATGACCTTGCCAACCTTGCCCAGAACGGAGGAACTGAAGTCTCGAGTACCTGCGGATGCCCCGGCGTTCAAAACCACAAAGTCGTTTTCGGCAGCAGCCTGACGCAGGCGGGTCTCAAGCAGTTCC
The DNA here is from genome assembly GCF_010646885.2 of Desulfopila sp. IMCC35008. Taxonomy (GTDB): domain Bacteria; phylum Desulfobacterota; class Desulfobulbia; order Desulfobulbales; family Desulfocapsaceae; genus Desulfopila. The sequence continues at coordinate 1,807,003 of NZ_CP050700.1, forward strand.
GGGTCGTCTGGGACCGGTTGGGCGCGTTCTGCATCGGCCCCCCATTCACGCAAATAACCGGACAGGATACGTGAATTAAATTCGATGATGTCACCGGGTTTTGGTGAGGCATCAGGTTGGATAAGTTCACTGCCCGTAGGTATAACCACACCTTTCGGGCTTCGCTGAACGGTAATTTCGGTAACACCTGTTGCCAGCATAGCACCCTGGTCAATAGGCCGAACCTGATGCCCCTCTGGTAGTATGAGTTCGGTGGCGACGATATCCTCGCCGATGGTACGTACATGCTGCCATGGTGTTGCCGGCATGTGGAGTTGCACAGAACCTTTGTCTAAGAAGTGAACATCTTCGATCATGACCACCGCATTCATTCCTTCCGGAATGGAATTACCGGTGTTTACCTGTTGGAATGCACCCGCAGGTAAAATAACCGGCGACGCCTCGCTTGCAGAGGCAAGAGAGCTGAAATGTACGGCGATACCGTCCATGGCTGCTGCATTATGGGCGGGAGAAGAGCGAATGGCAAAGACAGGTTCTGCGGTAACCCTGCCTAAGGATTCATCGACAGGAATGGTTTCGGTGAGTTTACCTGAGAAAAAACCACAATCCTCAAGTGCTTTGAGCCATGCCGACTTTGCTTCAGGCAGCGGGGTGTTCTTGACGTATATATTATGTTTACTCATTGATAGCGGTATATGGTAACGACAGAATCCTGGGCGACTCCCTGGCTGTCTTCATCAATAATAAAAAAACCGTCGGAACCGGAGAGTGTAGATATCGCTCCAGATTTTCCCATGACAGGGTCTGCAATCGGGAGCCCTGTGTCCGGTTGTAAACGGACCCTGACGATATCGAGCCTTCCGGCAGCCGAATTCAGGTTTCTAGATAGTCGGGCTGTAACGGCCGGACGAAGCTGATTGTTTTCTAAACAGCGTCCTGAGATTGCTTGTATCGCAGGTGCCACAAACAGATCGAAGCAGACCAGGGCAGAAACCGGATGACCCGGTAGTCCGAAGAGTGGTGTGGTGTCGCTGAGACCAATAAGCACGGGTTTGCCGGGTTTTAAGGCAACTCCGTGAACAAGAATTCCAGGGGGTCCCAGGGTCTCAACAGCCTGTTCACCAAGGTCGCGAACCCCTACAGAGCTGCCACCGGAAAAGAGGACGATATCATTTTCGTGAACCGCTTTTGTAAGGGCCGGGAAAAAGATATCCCTGGTGTCGGAAACGATTCCATAGTTGGTTGGGATTCCACCGTTTCTCTGTACCATGCCAGCCAGGGTCATCGAATTTATATCGCGAATCTTACCGGGCGTAAGCGGTTTGTGGTGCTCAATAATCTCGTCTCCGGTGGAGACGATTCCAACGCGGACCTTTTTGAATACCGGTATTTCGGCAAGCCCCAATGCCGCAAGCAGGCCAAGATCCTGAGGCCGGAGTAGCTTTCCCTTCTCCAGGGCCTGTTGGCCTTCACAGATATCCTCGCCGGTGTTGATAATATTCGTACCTTCGCCGACACTCTTTACGATTTCAATTATGGAATCGTCAACGGGGATCGTATGTTCAAACATGACCACCGAATCTGCACCTTGGGGGAGAAATCCGCCGGTGGCAATGCGGTAGCACTTCCCTTTTTCAACAGTTCCCTCGGGAAGGGCCCCCATATCTACCTGACCGGTGATGTCGAGGTAGCAAGGCATGGACTCTGAGGCGCCAAAAGTGTCCGCTGCCTTGACGGCAAAACCGTCCATGACCGAACGGGCCTGCGGGGGCAGGTTCTCAGGGGAGTGGATTGATTCTGCCAGAATGCGATCAAGAGCCTGTTCAAGGGGGATTTTTTCAATTGGGCAGCGAGTTTCTGAAAGCCGGTTGAGTAAAAGAGTCTGCGCCTCTTCTACAGTCATCAGGCCTGTTCGCCCAAGCATATCTTTGGTTGGTGGGGTAGTAGGCATGTTACGTGTGGACTCTGAGATGGATAGTTTCAAATGGTTTAATTTTTTCGCAAAGCTCTTCGGGTGCCAGTTGCCTGTCGTTAAAGGTACACCGTTTGATGCGGCCAAGGAGACTGGGCCGGTAATTCAAAAAAGAAACCAAATTTGAAGAGCCTACCGTTACACCGTCATTGAGCAGTCCGGGACCTCTTTCTTTAGCCAGGGCACTGAAGAGCTTCAGGGTAACTATCGTTTCTTTTATGGAGGTGTCAATAGTTGTGTTTACAGTTGTTGTTCTGAGAGCGGCATGATGACTGTCTTTTCTGAAAATGGCACCGGCGAGACCGGGCATTGCGGTGGTGATGGCGAGCACGCACTTAATACCTGAAATAGGGGTGTACAGATCGTCGGTTGCCGTCCCATCAAGAAAAATGGTTTGCACCCTCTCAGCTATGTATTCGCTGGTGAAGCCAGGAAGCTTCATGAGAAGGGCATCGATCGTGGTGCCGGGTTCTATTGCTATTTGAAGCCCTGACTGGAGCAATGTGCTGAAAAGTCCGGGGCTACCCTGGTCTACTTTGAGAACCAGGTTGTTGGGTGAAGACAGGGATTTCATAAACGGCTGATGTCTGTAATGTATTGAATTGTCAACAGAAAGATAATCTACTCATTGTCGGCTTGAAGGTGAAGTTTCAATGAATTGTATTTAGGAAAACAATAGCAGAATTAGGCGTGGAGATAAACGAAAAAAGAGGTGGTGTCAGGAGATAAATACCCTTAAGTGACCTATACTAACACTTTGAATCTCAAAAGATGTTTTATGATAAATCGAAATATTGTCCACTTATAATCAGGTTTGTTATTTCTCAGGGAGAAGGGAGTAAATATTGATTTGATGATTATTTTTTAGTGCCTTACGTCTTAAAAATTGTCATAAATAGCAGGTAGCCTAAAAAGGGTTATAAGATTCCTTGCTCATTTCATTGTTAAATATCTTTTCCAGAAGGTGAATAATATGTCTTCTTTGTGTTTGAATTCTCTCTCCGGATATCGTTCGTTTCAGGGCCCGGTGGTTTTTTTTGTGCTGGATGGTGTGGGTATCGGCAGCCGTGATGAACGGGATGGTGTTTTCATGGCTCACACACCTGTACTCGACCAACTCCTTGAGGAGAATCTGGTAACCACACTCAATGCTCATGGAACAGCAGTGGGGTTGCCATCAGACGACGATATGGGCAACTCCGAGGTCGGCCATAACGCCCTCGGTGCCGGCAGGGTGTTCTCTCAAGGGGCAAAGCTTGTCGGCGAAGCACTGGAGAGTAAAGATGTCTTTCTGGGTAAAAGCTGGGCTGAGTTAAAGGGGAGGGCCGAGAGTGGTGTGCTCCACTTTATCGGCCTTGTTTCAGATGGTAATGTACATAGTCATATCGACCACCTCTATCAGCTATTAGACGGTTGCGCCGAACAGGGGCTTCAACATGTTCGCGTTCATGCTCTTCTGGACGGTCGCGATGTTGGAGCTAAGAGTGCCCTGGATTATATTATACCGCTTGAGGAAAAGCTGGAGGAACTTTCAGCACGGGGACTTGACTACCGCATCGCCTCCGGCGGGGGGCGCATGGTAACAACCATGGATCGTTATAATGCTGACTGGTCAATTGTGGAAAAGGGCTGGAAAGCACATGTCCTTGGTGAAGGCAGGTCTTTTGCCAAGGCTTCTGACGCTGTCGAGACCTACTATAGTGAAGATCCGGATATGACAGATCAGTATATGGATAGTTTTGTCGTCACTGAAGGGGGGAATCCCGTCGGTACCATAAACGATGGTGATGGAGTGGTCCTTTTTAATTTCAGAGGAGACCGGGCCATTGAAATATCACGGGCCTTTGAGGAAGAGGAGTTTACAAAATTTGACCGGGTTCGCCATCCCGATGTTTACTATGCAGGCATCATGCAGTATGACGGTGACGCCAATATTCCTGAGAACTACCTGGTAGAGCCCCCGGCCATTAATAATACCCTGGGTGAATATCTTTGTGCGGCAGGTGTAAGCTCGTACGCAATTTCCGAGACCCAGAAGTTTGGCCATGTTACTTATTTCTGGAACGGCAACAAGTCTGGCTATATTGATGAAAAACTTGAGAGGTATGAAGAGGTTTTGTCGGAGACTGTGCCGTTTGATCAGCGTCCCTGGATGAAGGCTGCGGATATCACAGATAGGGTAATCGCAGAGATAAAAAAGGCGGATAAAAAATTTATCCGACTCAATTATGCCAACTGTGATATGGTCGGCCATACCGGGGTTGTTGAGTCAGTCAGGATAGCTGTGGAGACTGTTGATATGTGCCTGGGGCGATTGTTGCCGGTAATTGAAAAGGCAGGCGGGATCGCTGTTATAACTGCAGATCATGGTAATGCCGACTGCATGTGGACGGAGAAAAAGGGGAAACGTGCTCCGATGGTTGCCCACACCCTGAACCCGGTCCCGTTTATTATCAAAGACTTTAGTGGCGCTAATTCAATAGCTTTTTCCGGTGTGGCCGAGGCGGGACTGGCCAATGTAGCGGCGACGGTGTGCAATCTACTCGGCTATGAGGCGCCAAAAGAATATATGCCGTCCCTTATCACGTTCCAGGCATAACTACCCTTAATTCTCTTTCTTATCAACGGCTGAAGGTCTATGACTGAATATATTAGTAAATCCGAAAAAAAAAGGCAGTTTAAGCAGACCGAAATGGTGGCTGCCGAACTTGTGGAACTGTCCAACAATGAACTCAAAAGTCTTGTTTGCAGCGAAGAATTGAAGGGTGAAATAATCGCAGCAAGAGGGCTTAAAGGTGGCTCAAGAAACAGACAGGTGAAGTATGTCGCCAAGGTCATGCGGCAGGAATCACTTGATGGCATCTATGAATTTCTGGCCCAGCGCAAAGGTTCGGACCTGAAAACGAAACAGCAGTTTCATGAAGCCGAAAGGGTGCGCGATACCCTTATCAACGAGGCGGTTGAGTCACATCAGGATTGCCAGCGAAATCAGGTCGAATGGGACATTAACTGGCAGAGCAGTGAGATCCCCCCGCTGTTGGATCGGTATGTGGACTTAAAGGAAAGTGAGATAAGGAAGACGATTTATAATTATGTAAAAAGCAGGAACCGGGTCCATTACCGGGAATTGTTCCGGATGGTGAAAGGGGCAATTGAGCAGGCGGAGGCACGTAAGCGGGTGTTGTAAACACTACGTCTAAGAGCGTGTCGGAGAATTGTCATTTTGGCTAAGATCGAGGCAAATGGAGAAAATTTTTCACAGCCATATGTTTGATGTTGCAAGCATTATTTTCATGAAACAGCGGAAATCCGGGGAGAAAGGGCATTGTCGGACAGCCTCCTAGAGTAATCTTTTCGATTTCCAGTACTTGTTTCTCCAGTAATCATCGTCAAGTCGTGAAATCATAACACCTTTGATGGTGGAGACATGTATGAAAGAGAGGTCTTCCATGTATATCCCCACATGTTTTTGGAAAAGACCGGTTTTGAAAAAAACCAGATCTCCAGGTTTGAGCGCATTGCGAGGGATTTTCTTACCTTGGCGCGCCTGTTCAGAGACTGTTCGGGGTAAATCGATGGTAAATAGATTTCGGTATGCGAGGTAGGTAAAGGCCGAACAATCGATACCGCTTTGAGACATGCCGCCGTTCTTATAGGGGGCTCCCTGCCAGTCGGTATAAAAGTCATGGAGGGTTTCCCTGACCTGGGATTTGTCAACTGTGGTGTGGTGACGAACCTTGTAGGGCGTTGCGTGGATTGCAGTTGTCGAGCTTTTTGGGTGGTAGTAGACCTTTTTCTTGGTGCAGGCCAGAAGGCTAAAAGCAAGGCATAGGGAAACCAGCAAGCTTGGAACGGTACGCGAAATATTAGTGGGTGTGTACATGACCGCCAGGTTAGTTGATACGTGTGATGAAATAAATGTAAATCGTTAAGTACAAAAAATATACTACAAAAAATAATGGAGAAGCAACCGTAGGGTGCGACGGTTGGGCTTTAACGCGGGAAAATGAATATATTTGTGTATGGATCCCTCATGGACAGGGAGATAATGAATGATGCGTCCGGTTCTCAGCCTGTTGGTGAAAAGGCTGTCTTATCTGGTTTTAGCCGTTACCGTATTAAAAATGCTCAATATCCAGGAATACGGCAAGAACAGGGTGGTCGGGTGGATGGGTTGCTCTACCTCAATGTGGAACATGAGGCTGTTCATCGACTCGATATTTTTGAAGGGGATATGTACAGCCGAATGGAAGTCGAGGTACAGTTGCAAGGGGCAAACGAGGTGCGTAAGGCTATGACCTATGTTGTAAAAGGTGAGTATGCACACATGCTCTCTTCTCTGCAGTGGAATTTTGAAGAGTTTATTGAAAAGGGCAAAAGTCTTTTCACCGCGGGGTATCATGGTTTTGACGATCTGGAAACAAGGTTGAATTCAACCAGGAATCAGGGAGAATAAAGGACATGAAAACAGTATTTCTCGATGCCAAGGGACTGGATGAACTTAATCTAAGCGGTTTGCACAAAGTGTGTGGGCCCATGAAGATATATCAAAAAAGTCAGCCTGTAGAGGTGGCGTCACGAATTGAGACTGCAGAAATTGTGATTCTCAATAAAGTGAAGATGACTCGTGAGCTGCTTGACAACGCAAAAAATCTCAGGTTGATAGCGGTCGTGGCGACGGGTACTGATTGTGTTGATCTGGCGGCCTGTCGGGATGGAGGCATAACGGTGGTAAATTGCCGTGCATATGGTACTGCCTCTGTAGCGCAACATATTTTCACTTCCATACTTGCCCTGTCCACCAGCTTGATTCAGTATCATGAGGCCGTACGATCAGGTCGATGGCAGCAGTCGGATCAATTTTGTTTTCTTGAGTATCCGATTACGGAGTTGTGCGGGAAAAAACTCGGTATAGTCGGGTTTGGCACACTGGGAAAAGGTGTGGCAAAACTGGCCGAAGCCTTCGGAATGGAGATATTGGTGGCAGCGCGTCCCGGTTTGCGGGACGATACACGGCCCTCTCTGGCTGAAATACTCCCGCAAATTGATGTCCTCACCCTACATTGCCCTTTGACTTCTGAAACAACGCACCTCATAGGGAAAAAAGAACTGTCGATGATGAAATCGACGGCCATTCTTGTTAATGGTGCCAGAGGCGGAATCGTTGATGAGGCCGCACTTGCGGAAGCCTTGAAAAATGGTGAAATCGGCGGCGCTGCGGTGGATGTTCTCACAAAGGAGCCTCCTGTTGACGGCAACCCCTTACTTGATGAGGAGCTTCCGAACCTTCTCGTTACGCCGCATATTGCCTGGGCTTCTGTAGAGGCAAGGCAGCGAATACTAGATCAGACGGCGGAAAACATCGCGGCATTTCTCGGCGGTGAACAGCTTCGTGTCGTCGAGGCTTCCTGAAAAGGCGCTTACTCTAGCTCGAAAACAACAGTAACTTCCGCCCGGACTGTCACCGAGCCCATGGTCACTGCAGGAACTTCACTCATGGCCTTGGCTGCCCGGAAAGGTTGTGGTCCGGAGGCAGGGAGGGATGTTTCCTGAATGGAATGTACCGCGCCGAGTTTTGCATCCAGGGCTGCAGCCATGATGGCTGCTTTTTCACGGGCAGAAAGCAGGGCTTGCTGTAAAAGACGTGTTTCCTGCTGTTTTTTATCATTTCTGTCGTATTCGGTATAATTTATTGAGAGTGACGGGTAGCGGGAGAGTTCCTTATACACCTCATGAATATGTTCCAGGACATTGACTTTTATCTGTAGTGTGCCGGCACTAAAATACCCATTCACCACCCGACTATTGCTCTCCCACCCATACTCTATGCCCTGAGTGATGGTAGAGACGGTGATATCAGCAGGCTCTATACCTAAGGCTGCCATTTTCTGTGCCAGTTTTATCATGTCACTTTGTACTGATGAACGACTTTTCTCCATGGAGTCCGCAACAACCTTCAGTTGTGCATGGATTCGTGAATAGTCGGCCGGGAGAATGGCAACGGCATCATTGTAGACAGTGATTGTCCGAACAGGTTCCGCAAATACGGCCGATACATTTAGTAGTATAATGCAAAGAAGAAAGAATGTTCTCACTATGGCTCTCCGTTCAGGTCCCGGTTCATTGGAATTTATCTCTGGTAACTACACCTTGCTCAGGTATACTGTCAGTTATTGAAAAAATGTTGTCTGTAAATTTACTATACGATAATACATCTGGAATAACACTATGTCTATAAGAGCACTAGCCCGGGATCAATATCGGGCACAGCAAAATGTCGATCAGCTGGAAAAAGCACTGGAAAAGGCTGCATATACCGAAGCAGAAGCACTCAAAGTTGAATTGCGACAGGCCAGGGCTGAGTTGACTATGTTAAAGAAGATGATGAGTGGTGAGAAGGAAAACGTACAGTTCAGAAAAAAGTTTTCAGGTTTTGGCACCTGACAAGGAGTATGGAAGGTGTCTCGAAACCTTATCATCATCGGGTTGGTGCTGGTCGGTGTCGGCCTGCTCTGGCCATGGATCTCAAAGCTCCCCCTGGGTCGCTTGCCCGGTGATATCATTATAAAGCGTGACGGGTTCAGATTGTTTTTCCCCATTACCTCATGCCTGCTTGTCAGCGGCATTCTCTCCTTTTTGTTTTGGTTGTTCAGAAAATAATTTCCAAACAGATAGTACTTCCTTATAAGTCTCTAAAGATATTAATCATCTATAATCTTTCATTGGTTTTCTTGAACGGTGTTCCTGGTTGTGTTATAATGCAATTTATTGTCAGGTAGTTGGCCTCTATTGTGGGGATCGAGGTTGGCGAATATATCAAAATCAAGAGCGCCATGACGGCTATCAACACCTTGGGGAGGTGGCAGTATGTCTGGCAAATTAAAAGATTCTGTTGTGTCCAAAGTGCAGGCACAACCCGAACGCCGGAGACATATCCGCTATAATGTTCAGCAGGATGCTTTGTTTTATAATCAGGAGCATTTTGCGGAAATTATAAATATAAGTCGTAGCGGCATTGCCTGCAGGTGTATGGTAGAGTCGGAGATTTTCAGTCCTGTTCTTACCAATATTGACCTGCTTGATTGTAACGGTGGTATGTTTGTTCAGGGACTCAGCTGTCGTCGTATTCGTCGCCATAGTCCAAAGCAGATTCCCGTGCATCTGCATCATTACCACACCCGTGATTGTTATTTTGAGTTTGTTGATCTGCAGGATGTACATGAAGAGGATATTGAGAAATTTATTCTGGCATGTGCCGAACTTCCAGACGTTCGGGAGAATTGTCAGTAATGCCGGTTGGATAATTTACTATTGAGTGCAATATAGTGTCTCAATATTATTGTTGGAAGGGCAGTGTGATTTCGAATACACACTGCCCTTCTTTGTTGTCTGCAAGTACCAGCCTTCCCCCATGAGCTGCAAGTAACGCTTTGCCGATGGCAAGTCCGAGGCCGGTGCCTCCCTGGTTACGGGCTGTTGTGAAAAACGGGGTGAATATTTTATCTCTGTTTGCCTGGACTATCCCGGTGCCATCATCAACGACGGATAGTAACATCCAGGTCCGTTCGTCGTGAGTAATCCTGTCGAGAACCAACGAAACCTGTTGTGCCTGTCCGTGTCGGAAACTGTTGGTGATAAGATTTGTCAGGATGTCTTTGAGTGTGGCCCCATCCATCATTATGAGTCCGCCTTGCCGTTTAATATTAATGGTAACTGTTTTTTTGGAAGTGTTATATTCCCTTTCGATTTCAAGTAAGGCGGTTTGGGGTTCGCAAGAGGTATCTCCACGGATGGCCATATCAGCTCTTGCAAGTTCAAGTAATCCTCGAGTGAGACGATCAAGATGACGAACATCTCCATCCATGTTTTCGAGGAATTGTAAGCGCTCCTCCGTGGACATTTCCTGACCCATGTCCTGCAAAAGTTCAATAGCCCCCTTGAGGGAGGTGAGCGGTGTTTTGAACTCATGGGAGACATGGTTGGCAAAACTCTTGATATAGTCGGCTCTGGTCTGGAGACCATTGGCCATCTCGGATATGGATTGTGACAAATCTGCAACCTCACGTGAACCGGGATGATCAAGGGGGTGCATGACTCCACCATGTTGCTCCACCTTTTTGGTTTCGACAACCAGTTTTTTCAGAGGTCGGCCGATAAGAGCGTTGGTCAACCAGGTTATGAAGATAACCAGGGCCAGGATCGCAAATCCTGCCAATAACAGATGTTTGCGGATAAAATAGAGGCCCTTGCTTACCCCGAGAGGGCTTCGGGAGAGGAGCACACCGCCAACGATTTTCTGATCGTGCAGGACTGGCATTGCTACCAGTACTCGAACCCATCCTTTTCTGCTCAGCGAGGAAAATGAGGGTGCCGGTTCGTCGGATACGCGTTTACGCAAAACGCTGGAGTAGTAACCCTGCAAGGAACGGCGTACCTCTTCACGATTTGTCAGTGATAGACCTGTTTCACTGCCGCTGCTTGCCACAACCACTCCTTTGCTGTCGAATAGTCTGATCCCGCAAAGGGTTATCTTCTGGGAATCTTTCAGAAGCGGTTGCAGTTTGGCGCCGGCAGCCATATTGATTGTATTGGGTGAGGTTGAAACCTGCTGGGCAGGCGGTCCTGACGGCAGGATTTCTGCAATTGCTATATCCAGTCTTGGATTAACAGGGGTAAAGCCGGAAGAACTGTGAAAAGGGGAATCTGCAGGCAGCGTCCGCACGTAATCAATATTAGTTTGTTGATGTTTGGCCTGCCAAGCCAGTTCGTTTGCATAGATGGAAGAGAGAAGCGCAGCCTGGCCAATAAGCGCCGCTTCCGTCTGACGGATCAGTTCGCTTTCGTACATCCTTAGCAGGCCTATCCCGCCGATGGGGAGTAAGAGAACGAGGACGTTGGTGAAGAGGAAGATGGTGCGCAGCTGTGGGTGGCGAGCCAACTTCATATGGTCCGGTCTGCCATTCGGTATCCGATACCTCGGACAGTCTCAATCGGGTCGCATCCCGCCGCCCGGAATTTCTGTCTGATCTTACGTATGTGGCTGTCGATGGTCCGGTCAGTGACAACAGTACCATCCCGGTATCCCATATTCATTAATTGATCCCGGTTGAATACTCGTACCGGTGCGCTCATTAATATCTCCAACAGGTCAAATTCGGTAACAGTTAACGCCACCAGCCTGTTGTCAAAAGTAACTTCGAACCGTTCACGGTTGAGCCGGAGCCCGTTCCATTGCAGGTCAGGATGTACTTCCCGGGGAATGTTTTTTCGGTCAAGTCTTCTCAGTACGGCTTTGACCCGGGCAACGAGTTCGCGAGGACTGAAGGGTTTAGCGATATAGTCGTCGGCACCAATTTCAAGGCCAACGATCTTCTCGATTTCATCATCCAGGGATGATAAAAAGATTACCGGTACCACTGACCTGATCTGTAATTGCCGACAGACTTCGGTTCCATCGAGTTCCGGCATAAGGATGTCAAGGATGAGCAAATCCGGGGTTAAGCTTTCCACAAGGTCCAGTGCCTGCCTGCCGTTTTTCGCTTCTACTGTCTCGTAGCCGGCTTTTTTCAGGGCAAAACAAACCACATCCCGTATATGGGCATCATCATCTGCAACAAGTATGGTTTTGCCTGGCATCTTTTTTTCCTGCACTGAATTTGCACATGAGGTTCACCAAAAATCCTTCGACCATTCATTTCCACTGCACAACATTACTTTAATCTACTTTCATCTGCCAAACAACAGGTAACACCTGCTATGGCAAGTAGAAAAACACTCAGAATCATTATTGATTGTTGAGTAGGCGAGTAATACTAAAACTGAATCCATGCCCAAACTAAGTTATTGCTGCTGGAGGTCTCTTCAGTGCTGGACGGAATTCAGGATAACCTGAAAGAGGGAGATGCATGCAAGAAATGAAAAATGTGAATGAGGAACAGGGGATTGTTAATAAAGTTGCAACCAGAATCAGGAATTCGGCAAGTATTAAGATCGCGGTTATCTGCTTCATTATACTTATCCTTCTCATACCGGGAGGGATGGTTTCGTCGCTTATCCAGGAGAGGGAGGGGAGGAGGAATATCGTTATCGAGGAAATAAGTGAAAAGTGGGGTCGGTCACAGGTCCTCAGCGGTCCAATATTGACTATTCCTGTCGATGTAAAGCATTATTATATTAATGATAAACCCTCTATCAAAACAGAATATCTGCATTTTTTGCCGAAGAATCTTGAAATATCGGGAGAGTTAAAGCCCCGCATTCGCCACCGTGGCATTTTCGAGGCCTCTTTATACCAGGCTGAACTGGATATCAGGGGAAGGTTTGACCCGGTCGATATCGAGGCTAGTTATGATTTGAACCATGAAGACATCCATTGGGACAGGGCGTTTCTGTCGATGGGAATGAGCGATATGGCAGGGATTCGCCAGTACATCAAAGGGTACATCAATGACGAGGAGGTTTTGGTCACCCCAGGTGTGGAAACCGATGATGTCTTCAGTTCAGGCGTCTCTATTCCCTATGCATATAGCCGTGATGAAAGTCTGGATTTTCATTTCCAAATAAACCTTAACGGTAGTGACGAGCTTCGTTTTCTGCCTCTTGGTAAGTCAACAAAAGTGGATCTGCAGTCGACCTGGAACAGCCCGAGCTTTACAGGGAAATTTCTGCCAACTGAGTACGAGGTGAAGGAGTCGGGATTTAAGGCAACCTGGCAGGTATCACACTTTAACCGCAATTACCCTCAGAGCTGGAAAGGAGCTAAAAAGGATCTTGATGAATCAAGCCTTGGTGTAAAAATTTTCAAGGGAACGGATATTTACCAGAAGACAACGCGTACGTCGAAATACAGCCTTATGTTTATTGTCTTTAGTTTCACGGCGTTTTTTGTGGCCGAGATCCTGACCGGAAGCAGGGTACATCCGGTTCAGTACCTGCTGATTGGTTTTGGTATTATATGTTTTTACGTTCTTCTCCTGGCCTTGAGTGAACATGTTGGTTTCAACACTGCATTTCTTGCCGCATCTGCTGCGGTTATTTCAATGGTAGGGGCCTATACCAAGAGCATCCTCGGGGTTCGCATGTCATTGGTGACATCTTTACTGCTTATTGCTCTCTATACCTACCTGTTTGTAACCTTGCAACTGGAGGACTATGCCTTGTTGATGGGAGCAACAGGTTTGTTCTTCTTGCTCGGGTTGGTTATGTATGTAACAAGAAAGGTGGATTGGTATGCGCTGCAGGGGAGGACAGAATAAGAATAGTAATGGAAGCTAAAAGAGCGGCTATGAATGTTTCACAGCCGCTCCTTCAAAGCTTATAAGTGGAGTGTGTGTGGTGTGTGATCTGGAAAGGGCATTTTCTCAGTCAATTTCATTGCTGTCTACATAAGCGTAGGCGCTGTGTTTATGAATCGACTCAAAACTCTCGACCCCGGCTGAAAACCAGCCGATATCCGGGTGGGCCATGGCTGCCTGGGCAACCTTGCGGACCACGTCTTCTACAAACATCGGATTATTAAAGGCCCGCTCGGTCACATATTTCTCATCAGGTCGTTTCAATAGCGCATACACTTCACAGGAGGCAGATTGCTCGATAAGGGATATCAGGTCTTCGATCCAGACAAACTTCTCCATTGTAACATTCAGCCGAACCTCTGCCCGCTGGTTATGAGCGCCGTCCTTGCTTATCTCTTTTGAGCATGGACAAAGAGTCGTTACCGGAACCGTAACACTTAAGATGAAATCCTGGTCTTCACCTATGCCTCCGGAGAATGTGCAACCATATTCCATCAGAGAGCGGGTGCCGGTTACGGGAGCCTGTTTTTCCAGGAAATAAGGGAAGCTCATTTCCAGCCGGGCACTTTGGGAATGCAGCGACTCCTGTACATCTTCGAGTATTTTGCCAAAACTGGGAATGCTCAGCTCCCCCAGAGAACTGTTCAGTACGCTGGTAAATGTTTCCACGCAGCTACCACGTGATGATCTGGGCAAACTTGCCTGCATGGATATGGTGGCTATGGTGTCCTGAGTACCACCTTTCTTTTGTAGTACCTTGACGGGGGTCTGTATATTTTTAATACCGACAACTTGAATATGCATATCGTAATCGTCTCAGAGGTTGTTGAAACAGCCTGGTGGTTCCAGTAAACCACTCCTACATACCCTTTTTGAAAGGTGTCCACAAGATTATTCATATGCTGTATGGCCCTGATGGTAACAGGAGTTCTGATCATGTGTCAATTTTGTAGGACATTCTGGTAATCGGTTAAATTTCCAAGCGCTTTGCTCGAATCCGGTGTAATCTTTATCTTTTACTTTTTTTACCTATTCAGGATCAGGTCCTGGTGGCAACTCGGGGGGAAGCCCGTGCAGGAACAACAGGAAAAGTTACGTATAGACAAATGGTTGTGGGCCGCTCGGTTTTTTAAAACACGCTCCATTGCTGCAAAAGCGGTAAATGGCGGCAAGGTGCATCTCAACGATGCCCGTATAAAGGCTGCCCATTGCGTAACAGTCGGTGATAAGCTTACTATACAGAAAGGAATATACGAATTTCGTATTACCATTCTTGGGGTCTCGAAGTACCGGCGTCCAGCATCCGAAGCACAGGAGTTGTACGTGGAGTCGGAAGAGAGTATTCTTCAAAGGGCGAATCAACGTGATTTGCGACGCATGACAAACGCCGGGCATACCCCGCCGACAGCCAAGCCTGGTAAGAGGGACAGACGTAAAATCAAGGAATTTATACGTAAAAACCAATAAGAGGGAAGTACAATGGCAAAAATAGAGAGAGCACTGATAAGTCTGACAGATAAATCGGGGATCGAAGGCTTTGCTGCAGAACTGGCAAAACTGGGTATTGAGATACTTTCAACAGGTGGAACGGCCAAAAAAATCCGTGAGGCAGGGGTTGCGGTTAAGGATGTCTCAGAATTCACCGGATTTCCGGAGATGCTGGACGGTCGTGTCAAAACCCTTCATCCTAAGGTTCACGGAGGCATCCTCAATCAGCGTGCCAATGATACACATCAGAAACAGTGTGCAGAGCATGGTCTTTTAAATATTGACCTGGTGGCGGTCAACCTGTATGCCTTTGAAAAAACCGTTGCCAATCCCGATTGCACCCTGGGCGATGCTATAGAAAACATAGATATCGGCGGTCCGACCTTGTTGCGAGCCTCTGCCAAGAATTTTAATGATGTGACTGTCATTGTTGATCCTGCCGATTATCCTCAGGTATTAAAAGAAATTAAAGAGAGTGGTAATACAACGCTGAAAACCCGTTTTATCCTGGCCCGGAAGGTATTTGAACTCACCTCCGCCTATGATACTGCTATCGCTAAATGGCTGGCAGGGGTCGATGTGGACTCAAACGACTATTTCAAGGGAGAGTAAAATGCTGAAAATGGCGGTCCTGCTTTCAGGCAGTGGCAGAACCCTCGATAATTTTCACGAGAGGATTCAGGCCGGTACACTTCAGGCTGAAATCCAGGTTGTGATCTCCAATGTGGGCAATGCCCTTGGCCTTACCAAAGCAGAAAAATACGGGTACCCCGCCTTTCATGGCTCCGATAATGAGGCAATAAACAAGATCATAGCTGATTATTCAGTCGATATTGTTTGCCTGGCCGGTTACCTGAAGTTATACGAACCACCGCCAAACTTACGAAAAGGGGTCATAAACATCCATCCCGCGCTGATTCCCTCCTTCTGCGGGGAAGGATTTTATGGCCACCATGTACACGAGGCGGTACTGGCTAAGGGCTGTACGGTCAGTGGTTGTACTGTCCATTTTGCAAATGAACAGTATGATGACGGGCCGATCATTCTGCAGAAATGCGTAGCACTCGGTTACGATGAAGATGTCGATTCTGTCGCCTCCAAAGTGTTTGATATTGAGTGTGAGGCTTTTCCTGAGGCGATTAACCTGGTGAATGAGAAGGGGATAGAATTTTTTTGGGAACGGGTGGCGTCGTGAGTATGAAACAACGCACTATCATGAGCAGTGAGGATATCGATCTTGGACTGCAGCGTATGGCACTGCAGATTCTTGAGAAAAACCACAATTGTGATGAGATTGCCATTGTTGGCATCCACACCTGCGGTGTCTATCTGGCTGAACGGTTGTGCAGGCTGCTCGAAAAACGGGGTAAAGTCGGCATCAATTATGGCAGCCTTGATATCAACCTGTACCGCGACGATTGGTCTCTTACATCTGTAAACCCGGTGGTCAGGACAACGGATATCCCGTTTGACGTCGATAACTGTCGTTTGGTGCTGGTGGATGATGTGTTGTTCACCGGTCGGACGATCAGAGCGGCCATGGATGCCATCATGGATTATGGCCGCCCAACCTCCATACAATTGGCAGTACTGGTTGACCGGGGTGGCAGGGAGCTGCCCATTCAAGCAGATTATTCCGGGATGCAAACCACAATCCTCCCCAACGAACGAATCCAGGTGTTGCTTGAAGAGAACAGCGACAGGAATGAAGTCATTATAGAGAGCGCATAGTTTTTCATGGAGTTACTGGCCCCGGCAGGCAATGCCGAAAATTTTTTTACCGCACTAGAAGCCGGTGCTGACGCCGTTTATGTCGGTGCGCCTGGTTTTAATGCCCGGAACCTGGCGAAAGATATACGGCTTGATGAGATAGCGGCAATGATACGTTATTGCAGATCTGTCAATAAGAAGATCTATATTGCCGCCAACAGTCTTCTGCTCGAACATGATCTACCCAATGTGCTGGAGACACTTGGTGTTCTGGAGCAGCTGCAACCTGATGCGCTGATCGTCCAGGACCTGGGCATCATAAACCTGCTTCGCAACTATTTCCCACAACTAAAATATCATGCCTCGACCCTGATGGGCGCGCATAACCTCATGGCTGTGGATTATTATGCGGGATTGGGCTGTGAGAGGATTGTTCTTGCCAGGGAGTTAACCTTGGAGGAAATTCACCACATTGGCTCCAAAATCGATGTCGAACTTGAGGTTTTCGTTCATGGTGCCATGTGCTTTTCCTATTCGGGTCTCTGTTTGTTTTCATCATACCTTGGTGGTAAGAGCAGTATGCGCGGACGTTGCGTCCAGCCATGCAGACGATCCTATTCCCAGAAAAAGCAAGGGAAGCAGGCAAGTCCTCAGAAAAAAGGACATTACCTGTTTTCCATGAGCGATCTGGAGGGGCTTGAGGTCGTCAGGGACCTGCGGGATATAGGCATTTCTTCGCTTAAAATTGAAGGTAGGTTGCGCTCAGCCAACTATGTTGAGAACGTGGTGCGCGCCTATCGCCTGGTTATTGATGCCGGAGACGATGAGTTTGATACGGCAATTGAGGAGGCCAAAGTACATCTTGCGGCGGCGATGGCGAGGAAGGCTTCTTCCGGGTATTTTCTGTCACCGCAACCGGAGCATGCCATCAGTCCCTATCATTCCGGCAATATGGGGCTGCATCTGGGGAGGGCAAAACGTGCTGGGAATTTTCTGAAACTGAAGTTGAAAGAACCTCTTGTGGTGGGTGATCGTCTTCGATTTCATCCAGAGCCCTCGGGTGAACGTGTCGCTGTGACCTTAAAGGAAATGCGTGTCAGGGGAGATGAACAAAATAATGCAAAGAATGATGAAACGGTAACCCTGCCGATCCCTGAAAAATTGACCGATTCGTTCGAGCATGTAGATATTTACAAGGTTGATACGGCTCATAGAGATGGTGGCACGAAGGGCTTGCCAACAGCGCCTTTTAAAGCTGAGATTATTACTCTTCGGAAACAGCTCCAGCGGGACCAGGTTGATATCAGGAGAAGAGTATGGGAAACTGCTCATGCTGAGGAGTTACAAGGCAGCACTATCCTGAAAGGCACGAAACAGGGAAAGCAGAGACCGGGTACGAAAAGGAGCAGAGGATCTAAACTTCCACTGGAGTGGTGGCTCCGGGTCGACTCGGTGCGAACCCTGCAGACCAAAATGGAGCTGACTCCTGACCGATTCCTTATTGAGATGGATCGCTATAATGTTCAGCAGGCCGGTCAGTTAAAGAAAATGCTGGGTAAAAGGATGCGTTCTGTCATCTGGGCCTTGCCGACTGTTATCAGTGATCGGGGAATCGCCAAGTATCAAAAACAGATCCGGACCTTACTGAGGGCTGGTTTTCGTTCATTTCAGATAGGGCACTTGAGTCAGGTTTTCTTTTTTGGCGGTGAACGGGTGTTTCTTAGTGGTGATTATAGCCTGAACCTCATAAATAATCAGGCTTTGTTAACGGTTGCCGAAGCTGGTCTGGAAAACGCGCAATTGTCAATTGAGGCGGATAAGGAAAGCCTTCGACAAGCATTGCTCGGTTACAAGCAGCTTCATGTACCAGCTGCTTCAAGGGGTGGTGGAAAACGGAACATGCGGTTGGGATTGACCGTGTATGGTGCACCACCACTCTTCACATCAAGAATCGATGCTTCTTTCTTCCAGCATGAAAAACCAATTGTGAGCCCGAAGCAGGAGAATTTCGTAATCAGCAAGGGAGATGGTGTTACCCTGACCCGTCCGCTTCGGCCGTTTTCATTGTTGCCGTATCTGGACGAACTAAAACGGCTGGGGCTTGATTATGTGATCATTGATACCACCGGTGGCAGGAGCACCAAAAAAGATTTCCAGGAAATAAGCGACCGGCTTTCAGGAGTTGCCCGACTCCCTAAACTGCCGACCTTTAACTACCTTGGAAAACTGGAATAGGGTTAATTTGTTTTCTTACCTCGACCTTCGTCCACCTGTCGCATACCTTCCATCAGCAGTTTCATAAAAAAGCCGATTTCCGGAATTTCGAAATCTTCCGGTGGAATGCCAGGGGTGAACCGAAACCGGCCGGTACTCTCCTTTAATACCTGATAAAATGCGGAGTCGCCTACATAATCGTTGTACTTGGCTTTTATCAGGGACCCCTGCCTGAACGAGAATCGGGCTGTTCCTTTCGAGAGCTCGGTGATGGTCAGGATGCCGGTCTTGGTATTGGCGTTCAGTGTCTGGAACAGTGCCTCCGGAGGTATTTCCGCAAGATTTCCTATCATTCCGGATGAGAGATCCTCGGCCCTGATCTGGTTGGAAATTTTTAGTCGTTCGGCCATAAGCCTTGAGAAAAAGAGCTGGATGGCCGGAAAACGGTCGAGGATTTTCTTGAAATTTCTCTGGTCGATGAAAAGTATGGAAGTCGGTTCAACAACCTGGATCGTCGCATTAACGGAGTCGTTGCAGATAAGGCTCATCTCTCCGAAGACATCGCCTTTTCCCAGGCTGGATATGATAAGTCCTGCATCATTGAGGACATTGACCATGCCTGAGACAACAATGTAAAAATGACCGCCGGGGTCTCCCTTGCGAATAACAATATCGCCTTTTTGGTACTTTACCAGTTGGAAGAAGCTGATAACCGTATCGAAGTTTTTTTCGTCAATATACTTGAAAAAGGCAAAGTCGCTCAGCATGTGTACCATCGAACCGATTTCGTTTGATAACTGTTGGTCCGAGCCTGTAAACTGAAGCCTGTCGTCGCGTGAATGCTCCAACTTGATTGATCCTGTACAACCGCTACAGCTGATCATGCAAACGGGGATCTGGTCGCCTCTCTCATACTGAATGATGATTTTAGCGAGATCTCCATTGAGGATTTTACACACCTTTTTGTCATCGGGGTAATTGACAATGGCAGTGGTGATAAAGGTATTTTCCTTGTTACTGGATATGGGGATGGCAATACCCGTCAAGTTGAACGAATCGCCATACAGATACAGAGGACAGCTACGATTCTCGACTATCCTGAATACTACCTTAGGGAATCCCATTGTTTATCCTGAAAAAGTGTCTTTCGTCGCGAGTGCAGCAACGTTTATCTTTGTGACATCCTGATGACTTTAGTACCTTACTCCCTAAAAGCTGTCAAAAAAAAATTAGAAGGAAAATAATATTAAATTAACGGGTTGGAACTACCATCGCGGATCTTGTCCCATTTGTCACGGTTTGGTAAAATGTTACAACAACTATATCCTCTGTGTCAATTACCAGAAGACCTTGGGAAAGTGTTATTTTGTCGCACTCTATCTTAGCTGTTGTGTTAAAATCTATAAAAAAACAACAACATGCTATATTTAATAGCCCTGTTTATGATGTAAGTCTGAAAAAATGTTTGATTTCTTAAAGTATCTGACAAACGATAAATTGAAACAGGACCGCACGAAATCGTTGCGATATGTGTTGACTTGCAGGGAATAGTATATTATAAATCTCTTCTTTTCCGATAAAAATACGTGCAGGATGGGACGGTAATATTATGTCAGGTCCGCATAAGTAATATGTAACCGGTAAACCCGGTCTAAATATACGAGAGTGATAAACAGGAGGAATTCATTCGTGGCTAATCATAAATCCGCAGAGAAAAGAAATCGTCAATCCCAGGCTCGTCGTCTTCGTAACCGTATGAACAAAACCCGTATGAAGACAGAACTGCGAAAGGTGAATGAACTCATCGCTGCAGGTTCCGAGGAAGAAGCGAAAGCGGCATTGCAACAGGCCATCTCTGTTGTTGCCAAAACAGCGTCAAAGGGCACCATTCACAAGAAAACAGCATCACGTAGTATTTCACGACTCACGAAGCGTGTAAACAAGATGCAGCCTCTTGTCTGATTGCGACCATGCCGACCGGTATAAACCGGGAGTAGGCAGCTGAATTGAAAAGCCGTGGAATCATTGATTCCACGGCTTTTTTTGTTTTCTGCCTCAAGATGCTGGACATTTTTATTATGTTATTGGTATGTTGCCAACTTGAGTAACAAGTTGTTATCCATAAGCTTCAACCCTTTCGTAATCCCCATGTCTGAGAGAAATTATTACCCCGACCT
Organism: Desulfopila sp. IMCC35008; assembly: GCF_010646885.2. Taxonomy (GTDB): domain Bacteria; phylum Desulfobacterota; class Desulfobulbia; order Desulfobulbales; family Desulfocapsaceae; genus Desulfopila. The sequence continues at coordinate 1,827,858 of NZ_CP050700.1, forward strand.
TGCCGGATTTTCCAGCATGCTGGAAGAATCGCGCCTGGTACCGGTATTTACAGAAATCATTGCCGACCTCGATACGCCGCTTACGCTCTTTGCCAAAGTAGCTGAAGACCATAACCACACCTTCCTGTTTGAAAGTATGGAAGGTGGTGAGAAGTGGGGCCGATACTCATTTATTGGGTTTGACCCACTGCTCACGTTTGTATCGAAAGGTGATCAGGTTACCATTACTGAAACTGGTCGCACCGGTATCAGGGAGAAAAGTCTGAAGACAGATCCGCTGGTTTGCCTGAGAAACCTGCTCTCCGACTTTAAGGCAGCAGAGTTGGAGGGGTTGCCGCGTTTTTGTGGTGGTGCTGTCGGTTATCTCGGATACGATATGGTTCGTTTCATGGAGGATCTGCCCGACTCCCATGCAGAGTTGGAATTTCCTGATTCCTCTTTTATGATTCCCCGGATAGTTGTTGCTTACGACAGCCTGAAACAAAAGGTGACCGTGGTCTGCTGGATCAGGGTTGGCGATGAGGGGAACGAAAAACACCTCTACGGTGAGGCACAAAAAGAAATCGATGAGGTGGTCGCCAGACTTCAGGGGCCTGTACCTCATTCATTTCTTCAGGAAGGGAACGGCAAAAGTAAAGATCACCATAACTTTACCTCCAACATGGATAAGGAAAAATTCCATGATATGGTAAAGCGGGCCAAAGAGTATATCAGGGCAGGTGATATCATCCAGGTAGTTCTTTCCCAGCGGTTCCATACCCAGACAGAACTTTCTTCTACCCTTCTGTATCGGGCTCTTCGACATATTAACCCAAGTCCTTATCTGTTTTACCTCAAGTTAGGTGGGATCGTGCAGATAGGATCTTCGCCGGAGATTCTGGTTCGCAAGGAGGGAGATACCATTGAGCTGAGACCAATTGCCGGCACCAGGAAAAGAGGGGTCACAGAAGAAGAAGACCTCGCACTCGAAAAAGAGCTGTTGGCCGACCCAAAAGAATGCGCAGAACATCTCATGTTGGTTGATCTGGGCAGAAATGACGTTGGACGTGTAGCAAGGGGTGGAGAAGTTGAAGTGCGCGACCTGCTGGTCATTGAACGTTATAGCCATGTGATGCATATTGTTTCTGGTGTGCATGGAGTTATTGCCGAAGACAAGGATCAGTTCGATCTGATGGCTGCCTGCTTTCCGGCAGGGACAGTCAGTGGCGCACCAAAAATCAGGGCTATGGAGATAATTGATGAGCTGGAACCTGAAAGGCGTGGTCCATACGCCGGTTCTGTAGGATATTTCGGCTTTTCAGGCAATATGGATTTCTGCATCACCATCCGTACGTTCATTAAGAAAGGCAAGAACCTGTATGTCCAGGCGGGAGCCGGTATTGTGGCCGATTCCGATCCTGAGAAAGAGTATGAGGAAACCATAAATAAGTCCATGGGGCTGCGTAGGGCACTGGAACTGGCTGAAAAGGGTTTTTAAGATGCTTGTATTAATAGATAATTACGATTCATTCACTTATAATATTGTACAGACCATCATGGGTAATTTTCGTGATGAAGGGGTGGATGAGGAAATCAAGGTATTCCGTAACGACAAGATCACCGTTAAGGAAATTGAACAACTCAATCCCCGTCGACTACTTATTTCCCCCGGGCCATGTACACCGCAGGAAGCAGGTATCTCAATAGAGGCTATCACGTACTTCAGTGGACGCCTGCCTATACTCGGTGTTTGTTTGGGTCACCAGTCTATGGGTGAGGCGTTTGGCGGAAAGACAATCCGTGCTTCACGTATCATGCATGGAAAAACGAGTCCCATGCACCACGACGGTAAGGGTGTTTTCACGGATCTGCCCGATCCTTTTGACGGTATGCGTTATCATTCACTCATTGTAGATGAAGAGACGTTACCGGGTTGTCTGGAAATAACCTGCCGGACAGATGAAGGTGAACTTATGGGACTTCGTCATAAGGAACTGCCCATTGAGGGGGTTCAGTTTCATCCGGAGTCAATAATGACCCCGGCAGGCATCAGATTGTTAAAGAATTTCATGGATGAAGATTATCCGGAAATGTTGAGGTAAAGTCGTTCGCCAAGATAGGTGGCTATTATATATCGAGTCTATAAAGAGAAGGCACACAGAGGTTTAGGATGGATATTCGCGAAGGTATACGGAGGGTAGTCGAAAAGGGTAGTTTAACAGAAGCTGAGATGCAGGAGGTGATGAACCAGGTTATGGGCGGGGAGGCCACTTCCGCTCAGATCGGATCGTTTATTACTGCACTTCGTATGAAAGGTGAATCCATTGATGAGATTGTAGGTGCTGTAAAAGTAATGCGCCAAAAAGCGACCTTTGTCGATACGGGTGTCGATACCGCAGGCGGGGAAACCCTGATGGATATCGTCGGGACCGGTGGTGACGGTGCGGGTACCTTTAATGTTTCAACCACAACCTCATTTATCGTTGCCGCAGCCGGGATTCCTGTCGCGAAACATGGTAACCGGGCGGTTTCCTCAAAATGCGGAAGTGCTGATGTGCTGGAGGCGCTCGGCGTTAACCTCAGTATGCCAGCTGAAAAGGTCGCCGAGTGTGTCAAAACAGTGGGTATCGGTTTCCTGTTTGCCCCGATGCTTCATGGTGCCATGAAACACGCCATCGGACCACGACGTGAAATAGGTATCCGTACAGTCTTTAATGTGTTGGGGCCAATGACCAACCCGGCCGGGGCAAATGTTCAGCTGACTGGTGTTTTTGCCAAGGAGCTGACATCAATACTGGCAGAGGTTCTGGTTCGTCTGGGCATGAAGCGAACCCTGGTAGTCTGGGGTGAGGGTAATCTTGATGAGATGACCATTACCGGTGAGACGTATGTTGCAGAAGGCAAAGACGGGAAGGTCTCTGAGTATGTTATAACCCCTGAGGATTGCGGCCTTCAGCGAGCCACGATGGAACAGATAAAAGGTGGTGCAACTCCGGAAGAGTCAGCCGATCAGGTTCGTGCAGTGCTGAGGGGAGAGGAGGGGCCTAAGCTGGACATGGTGCTTCTTAATAGTGCAGGAGCACTTCTGGCTGCAGATAAAGTCGGTACCCTCACAGAAGGCGTCGAGATGGCCCGGCAGCTCGTTTCCTCAGGAAAAGCGCTGGACAAACTGCAGCAGCTGATTACGTTTTCAGCAAATAATTGATCCTGCCGTAACAAGGTGCAAAAGAAAGTATGATTCTTGATACAATTGTTGAGAAGAAAAAGGAAGAAGTAGCCCAATTACATAAATCCGGCATTCTCCTGCCAGAACAGTTTCGTGAGAAAGAGATTGCGGCACCCCGTGGTTTTATAAGAGCATTGACAGAATATGTTGGCGTCTCCATTATTGCGGAAGCTAAAAAGGCATCCCCTTCAAAAGGGGTTATCAGCCCGGATTTTGATCCGGTTGCCATTGCCGTAAACTACGAGAAATGCGGTGCGCAGGCTCTATCGGTGCTTACAGATGTGGATTTCTTTCAGGGGCAGCTTTTGTATCTTATGCAGGTTCGGGAGGCCGTGAAATTGCCGGTAATTCGAAAGGATTTTATTATCGACAGCTTACAGGTTCGCGAGGCCCAGGCCCACGGTGCTGATGCTATCCTGCTCATAGCCGCCATACTCGATCTATACCAACTCCGGGATCTCCGTCAGCAGGCTGAACAATATGACATGGATGTGTTAGTAGAGGTTCATAATGAACAGGAGCTTGAGGTGACACTTGAAAGCGGGGCAGCTCTTGTCGGTATCAACAACAGGAACCTGAAAGATTTCACGATGGACCTGAACACCACCTTTCGTCTCAAAAAGTTAATTCCGGAGGGAACTCCGGTGGTCAGCGAGTCCGGTCTCAAGTCAAAAGAAGATATAGATCGTCTTGCCGACGAGGGCATTGCCGCAGCTCTGATCGGTGAGTCGTTGATGAGAGCGGGTAGTTCCGGCACACTGTTAAGCGAATTACGTTCATAACGAGTCTTCGGGCGTGAACTAATTAAGGATAGATTAATGCAGAGAAGAACACGGATCAAGGTGTGCGGTACAACAACTCTTCATGATGCAACAGCTGCAATCGATTGCGGAGTGGATGCGTTGGGCTTCATCTTTGTCGATTCGAGTCCCCGGTATATCTCGCCGGAGAAAGCACGTGAAATCACGATGAGACTACCACCATTTGTTCATTTTGTCGGCGTGTTTGTGGATCAGGACCCGGTGGAAATAAAAGAGATATCACGATACTGCAATCTCTCAACCATTCAACTGCATGGCAAGGAAACACCGGACTATTGCCAGGTACTCCGTAAGACGGCCTCTCCGTGTACCGTCATTAAGGCCTTTCGGGTTGGGGCCGATTCTTCAGCTGGTGATTTCAAAAAATATAGTGATTTCGTAGATGGCTACCTTCTGGATACCTATGTGAAAGGACAGGAGGGAGGTACCGGAGAGGTTTTCGACTGGTCTGTGATCGAGTCACTCAAACTCGATCTTCCCTTTATGTTGGCCGGAGGTCTAACCCCCGAGAATGTTGAAGCTGCCGTGTCCTCTGTAAGACCTTATGGGATTGATATAAATTCAGGAGTCGAAAAAGAACCTGGAGTAAAAGACCATGAAAAGCTTTTCAGCCTCATTCAGAGGGTTCTCGAGTTCGACCGATTATCTGGCAACAACGAAGGCTCCGGTGTAACCATGGCGTAAAAGGGCTTTTTCTGCCCTGCGAGCCTTATCCAACTCTTTTCCCGCATAGAGCTGTACTCGGTAAAAGGTCTTTCCCGGACCAAAATATTTCTGAATGATGGTGGTATGTCCAGCGTTTGTGAATCGTTTTTGCAAGTTAATAGCGTTTTGGCGGCGGGAGAACGAACCGATCTGGATGTAAAACTCCCCGTGTCGAAGATCAGGCAAGCCGGGGCCTTTACCATTTTGGGCTAAGGCTGTTTCCCTGGCCATCGCAACAATACGTACCCTAGCCGTTCCTTTACCCACCATATCGAGTTGTTTGGCCGCTTTGTAACTAAGGTCAATTACCCGTCCACGTACAAATGGTCCTCGGTCATTTATCCGTACCACCACTTCACGTTTATTGTCAATGTTCTGCACCAGCAACACGGTGTTCATGGGCAGGGTTTTGTGGGCGGCGGTCATATGGAACATATCATACCGTTCCCCGTTCGATGTGGGACGACCATGAAAATCCGGTCCATACCAGGAGGCAATACCCTCTTCAACATACCCTTTCGATGTCGGTATGGGAAAATAGGTTACCCGTTCGATAACATACGGTTTTTGAGTCGGATGGATGCGGCAGAAAGATTCTGTGGCTAGAACAGAATTGAGGAGAAAGAGCAGTGAGGAAGTCAGGGCAAAAAATGTTTTTACCGATGGCCGTCCAGCCGGATAGAAGAAGGAAAAAAAGCCTGTCATTATAAATGTTCTCAAACAGAAGAGTGTATCGGGTAACTCTCAGAGGTTTTATTGCTCCTGAGATGTATTCGATATACCCCGGCCGAGAAAATTGCGGATCCTTTGCTCGTAAAAAAGACCGGCAGGGCCTGTCGTATGCGGGGTGTAGGGGCGCATTCCGCCATCGGGTGCCGGTGTCGTAAGTGAGTCATACCTGATCGTTTCGTCTTCATCTATCCAGGAAAGAGAATAATTGAGTATGGGACGCATGACGACCAGCCTGTTGCTCTCATCAATCCCGGTCAAAACCTCTTCCCATCTTCTTGTAGAATAACCTTTATACCATATTCCCGGCAATATATCGCCGGTAATTTTGTCGGCCATTGTGGGCGGGAGCTCCTCATTGGCATAGTCAAGATTGTGTTCGAGTAGTTGTTCGAGTTCAGCACTTCCTTGAACGGTTAACCTGTCCCAATTCTCATAATCATCGAGATCTGAGCGCAGGAGGTGGGTCGTAGAGTCGTTAAACGCCCACTGGGCGTGACAAACCTGGCACTGTACACGGTTGTTGAATTTATGCGCCGGGTGGCTCATGAGGGGCAGCGGATGAAGATTCCCTGAACGTCTTGATGTGTAAGTGAAAGTACCATTTTCCCCAGATACACCTTGCGGCAAATGTAGTTCAAGTTTTTTCCCGTCATGACAGGACTCACACGTTACAGGTTGATTGCTCCCGCTCTTCATCAGTTCAACACCTGAATGGCAATCAATGCATTCCATTCCTCTTTGGTGATGAATATCCGGTACCAGTTGGTGGTACTCCACACCGTAAGGGCGTGAGTTACGGTTGGTATAATAAGGAGTCCTGTATTCAATATTAAGGTCGTGTTCATAACGACCGTAATAATCGGCTCCGACATAGTTGCCATAATGACATGACAAGCATTGTTCATCAGTTGGTTGATCAAGAAATTTGTGGTCTGCAAGTTCCTTGTCCTTGTATCCCAGATGGCAGGCGGCACATCCTGTACCATGAATTGTGGCAGGGTAGGATTCTCCAGGATAATAGAGATGACAGCTCAGGCAGCGTCTGCGCAGCATGTCATCTATCAGCTCCAGGCTGTTTGCCGGATCTTCATGTACCGGGACATCTGTTAAAGAGGGAAGGTCTTCGGTTGCCCCATAGGTTTTACGAATCAGGTTCACCTTGTTTTTCAAGGTAAGGTGCGGGCTCTGTGCCACTCCTCGATACTCTTTATCATGACATTGGCCACAACTGCTTTCCATATGATCAGGATGGGCGGGATAGGGAATAAGTTGTATGTGGGCGAGTTCAAGCCTGTCCTGGGTACTATCACCTCCATGACAGGAGGTGCATTCAAATTCATGACTACTTCCGGTATGATCCTGTTCGTGGCATGTAACACATGAACCGAAAGTCCGTTCCTTTTCGCTTGTGCACCCTCCCAATAAAAGTAGAATGGAAACAGTGAGTAAGCAGTAAGGCAGGAACGTATATCCTGATCTCTTTATCCTGGATGGCATAATAGGGAGGGCTGTAACATGTTTGAATTATGACCTAAAAAATCATCTTTTCTCGGGACTCTCTGATCTGCCTTTTATATTTCATTATAGTTGAATTTTCAATAATTACCTGCTATATAGGCAGAGCTAAAGCCAGCATAGCTCAGTTGGTAGAGCGACGCTCTCGTAAAGCGTAGGTCACCAGTTCGATCCTGGTTGCTGGCTCCAAGTTATTTCAAAGGGTTACAGATCATGTCTGTAACCCTTTTGTCGTTTAGGTGTCCGTAGTTACCCATTTGAGATATCATTTACGTAACCGTTACTTTCTTTCATCCTTATATTAAAACTCTTCATATTGTTTTGTTATTACTAATATTCCGCCATTATAATGAACCGTATATAGAAATAAAAGGGGATAACTCTCCTCAAATATAGAGCGGCTTACTCAGGCATGCCCAAAAAGGTATTACTCCCTGGTTGGAATCAGCGGAATGATTACATTCAGTAAAAGCCAAGAGTGTGGTAAAAGAACACTTAAAATGAAGAACTTTGTTTTTATTTCAGATCGAAAAAAGGAGTTTTGCAGTGTCACTCTTTTCATATCCCCACAACAACAGTTTTCCGTTACCGATCCACTCTCGTTTCATTATTTTTCTTGGATGTCTGCTTGTTGCCGTCCTTTATCATGCAAATGCCCAGGCCTATGACATAATGACAGGTGGAGATGGGCATATGGAACATTATGATAAAAAATGCGCTCATCTGAACGGCACAATGGAAAGAGTTCTGCCGGGATTTAAGGTCGTCAACAAACTGTCCTTGGCATTTTTTGGTGGCATTGCTGATAATACAGCCCTGTGTTTGACCACTCTGCAGGAACCCGGTGGTGTCTGGGTCGACAGTCTGGCCTTTGTCATAACCGAGTTGGAAGGTATGGTATTGGAGGAAATCACAACTCCTGTAGGCACAAAGACGGAGTCGCTCGAGTCCTGCTGGCCCCAAGGTGTGTTTTTTGATGATTATAACGGTGATAAGATGAATGATATCTTGCTCATGATCTCATGCTTCGTCAAGAAGACCGACATGCCCGAGAATGATAATGTTGTCTACATCTCAACTATTAGTGAAGGCCTCATCTGGAGACGTCAACAGGAAGAATTCAACAGAGTTGTTGCGGATTTCTCCGATCCAGAACTTGCTGCAGCATCACTTAGATCATTTTTTTTAAAAAAGTAATTTTCTGGGACAAACTGGTGGGAGGCTGGTGGCTGGTATTGGTGTTGCCAGATAAAATCATAACCTGAAAAAGCTAAGACTGTTTGTTTTATGATTCCAATATATATGAAAGGAATCGCATAAATCATCGTAGAGTTTCAATCCCTTACATCTTTCAGATGTCTTATATCCCACAGGGTTTTCACCGAGCTCTTCAAAAAGATCATATTTTTGATCCTCCATCATGAGTCGTGGAGTATTACTGCACAAAGCGACCTGTGACGTTGGATCACCTAAACCAAATCTTAAGGTTTCTGTACTTGAAGAGTTTTGCTGTGGTCCTACCCATAAGAATAACAGAACGTCATCTTTTTCAATCCCAATAATGGCGGCATCCTCGATGCTGTCGCAATTAATATCTGCTAACACAATCAATTCACTCTGCCATGACACCTGGGGGAAATTTTGAGAAGCAATATTTACTATTCGGTGCTCTGTTTCACTGGCCCCGTTTTTAAAGACAAAACCTGCGAATTCGGAAGAAGCTGCCTCAACATGGAAAAAGTAACCAAGACAACACCCCACAAATAGTATTGGCAGATAGAGGACAATGCGCTTCATTTTTTTCCAGCTGAAAAATGAGGTGGTGCGAAGATTATCTAATGTTTTCTTCTATTATTTTTTGAAGCTCAGATCTGCTGAGAGTCATGGGTATTATAACTTCACCCTCTCTGTTAATGAGCCCCCACCGTCCCCCTGACAGTATTCGATGCTCTCCGTCAGGTTTTTCTTCGCATCCGTTGCACACAATGGAATGGCCGTTTTCAAAAGGATAGGCAAAATCATATTTCGGCATTATTACAACATCTAAGGTAGTGTTTACAAACCCATATTTGCCATGGTTTTTTACTCTCGCCAGACCTTCAACAAATTCATCAGGGCCGTTGTCAGAGGAAAGAGTCTCCACAAGTACCCTTTGCTTGGAGACAAAGAATACCCTTACTACTGTGTCCTCAACGAGAAATAAATAGCTGGGTTGTCCTGATGAAAAATCAAAATTATCAAAATGATTTTCTTTTAATACCAGGATTCCATCTTCGAAACTATCCACACAGTCACCCTGCGATATGACTTCACTCTGGGTATTTTGGGCAGTTAGTCTGGCAGCATAAAAGCATTCATAGGCAAATACAGTGTTGGTGGAAAGTAAAAAAAACAGTGATGCAAAAACTAAATGCTTCATGCTCTGACCCTTTTTGATTTTAACACTGTTTCAGGTGACATGTATGAATAATCGGTTTTGAAGAGTGTGAAAAATGGTTATAACCAGCATAAAGGAAACCTGCTCCAGCTTCCCTGGAATCATCCGCTGCTGTATTTTCAAATTCCAAGCAGTTATTTATTATATTTTGTCGGCCCAACTTGCTTTAAATCCTTATCAAACATAGCCACCAGCAATACCTCCCCTTTTGCGTCTACTCGAAACTGACCATATCTCGCCGGTTCATAATAATCACTATGCCCTTCCTGGAAGAAAAAAGCGTTGGTTGCAAATTTCACTGCGCCTTGGCGCACCCGGTATTGTATAAGAATTTCATTTTCAGCTAGCGGCTGATCGTTGTAAATATATTTAAAAGATCCGATGTTTCTCTCATCCAGTTCAACTACCACATACCCATCAGTGGCCTTGACATCATGACGCCAGCGCTTTTCGCCCATTTTAGGCAAGGCGTTATATACTTCATTCGCCACACTAAAGCGCAGGGCCATATAGTCACCCTGCATCAAGGATCTAGGATCCACTGGAGCAAGGTCAAGATAAACAATTGTACCACTTGCCAATTGGACTTCTTTTTTATAGATAGACCAGTTCATTAATGCCAGAACTATTACCATGGTAATGAGAGCGACCTTGTTAAACACGATAAACCTCCTTTTCCACAGGCATCATGCGTAACACAAAAAAACGAATGGCTAAAAGTACCAGGCCAATAATGAGTAGTGTCAGGGCCTTTACCAACAGGCTTCTTTCAAGCAGATAGTAGTAGGCTGAAATGTTGAAAAGCAGGGACGCAATCCCCAGGCCGAGAAGTACTCGATTACTGCGGCTAAAGCCGAGCAGTATTATCACCATTCCGGAAGTTATCCCCTGTGCTTCAATTGAAACAAAACCAAGAAGAAATGTACCTAGCAAAGCCGTGATCGAAAAAGAGCTTGTTAGAGCTTGACCGCCATGTTGCAATAAACGCAAAACCACATACACCAGAACGACTACCGATAGAATTTCTCCCATCCAGGGTTGTGTCCATATCTCGGCTGAACCATTTTCATTCAACCAGTCCATAGCCATCCGATCATACACCAGGGCTCCTTTTTGCTGGATCTGGGCCAACACCAGCCCATAACCAATAGCCTGTAATTCTGAAATATACGATGGATATTTCAACTCATTGAACCAGCACCAGGCAGCCAGGAACATGACAATGCTACCCATAATATAGGGTATTCCGAAGAAAGCCAATGTAATGGAAAAAGCAATACATGCCAGCCAGGAGGAAAAAACCCGGTGGGTAAAGCTGGGAATAAAGGCGGCCAGAAATAGTTGGACACATGCAACAGGCAGCCAGAATTTTTCATCGAACTCATTTGTTATCTTAAAGATGCCCCAAACCAGCAAAGCCTGCCCTGCCAGGCTCAAAGCAAGGGCAAGATGCTCAAAAAATTCATTCTTAGAAATTCTCAAAAGAGCATAGGCGCCTCCAATCATCATTCCAGCTGAAATAATTGAGGCCACAGCGTTTTCCACCATAAAAAAAAGCACCGCACCTATAAAACAGAGGAGAAAGAGAGCAGCCAGCCAGCCGGAAAATGCCAGCAGTAGTTTGGCATACCAGGGGGAATCAAGATTGTTTGCATCGGGCAACTCTCCTTTGACTAATCCTGCCTGTAACAAGGTCGCCCACATCCCGTCTCGTTGCTTACTCATGACACCATCTCCCTGTGCACATTTTTCAACCACACAGCAGCCCCTGTCCCCAAACCAATGATAACCACCGTAAGTAACAGGGCGCCGAATCCATCAAAAGCATCAACTTCAAGCAAATGTTTGGAGAGAAAGGTCACAATCACCACCATCACTGACAAGCAACCAATAGCCAACATAAAAAGATCGGCAATTTTCTTCCGGTAAATCACATACCCCCCCGCAAGCCAAACTATCCATATCAGCCAGGAGATGACACCATCAGCGCTGTAATTATTAATTGCAATCAGGACAAGCCAGGTAATGGGGAAGACACCTCCAATAGCTACAAGACGGAGTGCCCAGCGCTCAGCTGACCACTGTTGCATCCTTGTCAGAGTTTCCCATACAACCAAGACGAAAGTGTTAAGAATACCTACAATCCAAATCAACTCACTTTCGGAACTGAACAGTATTCCAAATACCCCGCCAAATGTCTGGTAGAAGAGGATAAGGGACACATTCACCAGCGACAGCCAGACAATCCAGATTGCAGCAAAACGGCCAATAACCGCCCAGGGCAGCATTAATATTGCCCAGTTGCAAAAAAGCTGCCATGGGTCTGCTCCTGTCTGGTAGGTCTGGCCAAAAAGCGCCAGTAATACTCCGAGAAAAATGGCTGCCATGAGAAGAGCTACTTTGGCTATCACCTTATCTTTATCAAAATAGCAGTATGTCACAATGGCCAGAACAAGGGCCGCTTCTACCATGCCAAACTTGGCAAAACGTCCAAGTTCAGTCCAGTTGTACGCTATGAAAAACAACACCGCAAAGGCAAGAGCCAGGCCTCCCAACCACAACAGGAAGTGGTCTATGAATTTCCGCCAGGCACTGCCATTAGGGATGACATGTAAAACAATCAGGGCCTCGGGTATCTGCTCTTCATGGATCGTATTATTTTTAATAAGTTCAATGATCAGGTTACGAGCTGTATTCATAATTCCTCAGGTAGGTGATAAGAAGTTACTTTGTAAACCAGCCTTTATGTTTCTGCAATGTTCATCCAAACAGCCATCAATTCTTACAAACCTGTTTTTTTTCCAGCCTCCATTTCAACCAATATTAAATATTCCACGAGAATATCAATTTTTTCAGGGAAAAAACTGTTTCTCTCCAGTATTTTGCCACAATTGGTATCTTGGATGCATTTACCATATACTTCAATGACCATTTTGCAGTACTGTGTCCCATCGTTTTTCCGATCCAGAGTGGGGTGAACCCGGTACATTTAGTAAAGTCCCGGATAAGTAAATTTCACATCTTACAGAAGCTCATCTCGCTCTTTCTTATACACTGGAGAAATGAGAAAAACGTTTGTACTTGTAAAAGCATATACAATTACATGTTACCCTTCTGCCCAATCTCAGCGTTCCGGCTAAGTTATTTATTCTGCGAATATCGTACATATACGTGCGGTAAATAATGAAGTCACGCCTCGATATTGAACAGAATGCTGAGCTTCAGGATGGAAACTAACAATATTCACTTAAAGATGTTGTACTAAAAGATTGGTGTCAGCTATGCAAGATTTATGTCTGGAGCAACTGGTCGAGTTGGACCTATTGGCCAAGATTGGTGAGGTTTTAGGATTGGCTGGAGTAAATATTGAGGGTCTTTCCATGAGCTCTTTTAAGGAGCAAAGTGTCATACATTTCGTAGTAGAAGACGCTGCAAAAGCAAAAAAAGTCCTTGAAAGAAGAGGCTTCAAGGTCAAGGAAATTACTGATGTTTTTGTTTTAGACAAAGATCAAGTGGGCATTACGGGTAAGTCGGGATCATTCGGAGAGATCTGCAAAACATTAGCTGATAATGGGGTTCAAGTGAATTTCGGTTACCCTGCTGAGAATAATCGTTTCATTTTTGGAGTTTCTGATGTGAAAAAGGCTGAAGAATTATTCAGATAAAAAAGTCATGAAATATAAATTAGAAGGTAAGACATTTCAATCTATTGAAAACATGGTGAATGGGGAAGTGAGTTCGGATACGTTTTTCCATTATCACCAGTCTGGAGAGCTCATTACGGCTGACTATTCTGGTGGGAAAATTGTTCAAGGCCATTTACTAGGTAAAATGTTGGATAATGGAGATTTGACATTCAGCTACCATCACCTCAACACAGATGGGGAACTTATGTTTGGTAAATGCACTTCGAGCCTTGAGGTGTTGCCTGATGGGAGGTTGAAATATATTGAACAATGGCAATGGCTGACGGGCGATAGGTCACAAGGAACCTCCCAGATAGTAGAGATTAACTCAAAGGATTATTAATGAGTTACAATCGTAAACAGGGAGGGGGCTATGTGGAATTTCAATAACCAGTATCAAATAACAGAGATTTTCCTGCAGCCTCGAAGTTTTCTGCTTACCGCACTCAATTCGCTTTTGTTACCTGTTCCTCTCGAAAAGGTTCAGTTTGAGGCTTTTCATCATGGTAAATGGAACCGGAACATATTTATAGTAGAGTCGTTGTTATAGTATCCTGGTAACATAAGGTGATCCGGTAGAACGGTCGGCTGGTTGATTTTGGATTAAACGTGATCTGAATTGTGTTTACCAAGGATAACTTGAAATTATGAATAGAACAATTACCGGTCTTTTCGTGACTGACCTGGATGGAACGCTCCTGACAGACAAGCGTGACATCCTGAAACAAGAAATGGATAATCTTGAGCGGCTCCGTCAGCTGAATATAGGTGTGGCTATTGCCACCGGGCGTTCGCTTTTCTCATTTAATCGATTACTGGAGGGGGATGACTCCCTTAAAGCTGGAGTTTTGCGCGGGGTTGATTATGTGATTTTCTCAACCGGGGCGGGACTCCTGGATCTGGGTACAGATGAGATCCTGCAATCCCATTCTCTCAGCGTAGATGATGTCCTGAATATTTCGGAGTATCTTGAGGGACTGGGTGTTGACTATATGGTTCATGCACCCATCCCGGAAACCAGAAAATTTGTCTACAGGTCCCAGGGGAAGAATAATCCCGATTTTAGCAGGCGTATTGAACTCTACTCTGAATTTGGGGAATCTGTAGATAAGGTACGTCGCTCACGGGTAAAAGGTTTTGGCGGAGCGACCGAGGTGCTCTGCATTGCAAGCCGTGAGCGTGGCCACGAACTCGCACAGAAAATTGCAGCGGAACTCGAAGAATTCAGTGTGATTATGGCAACGTCGCCACTGGATAAGCAATCTGTCTGGATCGAGATTTTCCATTCTCTTGTTTCAAAATCAGCTTCTGTGGAATGGCTGGCCAGCTCTTTAGGGCTTACCCAGGAATATGTATGCGGGGTCGGTAACGATTATAACGATCAGGATATGCTGCAATGGAGCGCTCACAGTTTTATCGTTGAAAACGGTCCCTCCTCTATGAAAGATGATTATGTTACTGTTTCTTCTAACAACGATGGCGGTGTTTCTGAGGCCATTTCAAGGTGGCTTGAGGATGGAACGTTCTTGTGTTCTGAATAAGTTAAAGCGAGTCAATACCAACTGGTAATTATGGAAAAACCGGCAGAGAAGAGAATTAGGGAACTCGAGGTCGAGATCGAGCACTTGAGGTGTAAAACTGCAGAAATCGATGAGTTGAAGGCGAAGCTTTTGAAAACGGAAAAGAAGGTCGCCGATCTTCAGTTATGTGAGAGGCAGGCATCCGGCAATATTTGGAGCGAAAACTGCCAGGAGCGAATGCAAACCCTTAAGGCTCTTAAGATGTCTCGACTGATAGTTGAGAAGAGCCCTGTCATCCTGTTTCGTAGAAGAGCAGGAGAGCGAGCCAAACTTGAATATGTTTCTGAGAATCTGAGCCAGTTCGGATATTCACCTGACGAATTTTTAGATGGGTCCATCCAGTTCAGGGATATCGTTTACCACGAAGACCGTGAAAGGGTCAGTAAAGAGATCAGCAGATACGCTGAGGAGGACGTTGAGGAATACACAATGTATTACCGATGTGTTACCCGCGACGGGGATGTTCGTTGGGTGATGGACAAGACAAGTGTCGTTCGTGATGAGGATGGAAATAAAACACATAATCAGGGTGTGCTCTTTGATATTACTGAACGGAAACTGGCACAGGACGCCCTGAAAAAGAGTGAACAGAAGTATCGCCGGATAGTGGAGACTGCGGCAGAAGGTTTTGTACTGATGGATGTGAATCTCAAAATTACTGACGTAAACAAAGCATACTGCAGGATGCTTGGTTATACCAGGGATGAGCTGATCGGCAAGACAACCATGGATATAGCGACCGAAGAGTTTAAGGCCTATTTTATCCAAAATCGTGATGAAGTACTTGCTCAGGAGTACAGAGTTTTCGAAGCTTCAGCTCTCACAAAGAGTGGGAAAACCATCCCGCTTATTATTCATGGAAGTACCCTGAGGGATGATGCTGGTACAATTATTGGTCATATGGCATTTGTAACGGACATGACGGTTCACAAACAGGCACTTATGCTGGCCAGTGAGGTCCAGAAAAGCCTGCTGCCTCGGGAAAGTATCCGACTACATGGTTTTGATATTGCAGGGAGAAACGTTTCCTGTGACGAGGTCGGCGGTGATTATTTCGATTTTATTTTTCGCAGGCAGGCAGGAACAGAGCCGTTGAATGTGGCGGTGGGGGATATCTCCGGTCATGGTGTCGACTCAGCACTGCTTATGACAACTGCCCGAGCTTTCCTGAGAATGCGCGCCTCACAGCCGGGATCGATTTCCGACATAATCAGTGCTATGAATAGCCATCTTGTTCGCGATGTCTCTGATTCCGGACGATTTATGACCCTGTTTTACCTCTCGATTGATCCTGTAGCACGAGAGTTGGGCTGGGTGCGTGCCGGACATGACCCGGCTTTACTTTTCGATAGTGATTCCGGTGAATTTGAGGAACTCAAAGGTGCCGGTATTGCCCTGGGGGTGGAGATTGATATCAGTTATGGCGAGTATCGGAAAAAAGATATTCATGAGGGGCAGATCATAGCCATCGGCACTGATGGCTTATGGGAGGCCTCTAATAACGATGGAGAGATGTTCGGCAGGCAGCGTTATAAAGATGTTATCAGGAAAAACGCCGGGAAGAGCGCAGAACAGATCCTTAATGCCGTCTATGACGAATTAAACCTCTTTACCCTGGGGAAGCGGCCAGAGGATGATGTAACCCTGGTGGTTATTAAAGTCGGGGAAGGTGTCGAGTAGATATTGCCCCTCGAATATTGATTATCCAGAGTGCCTGTCCTCACCGCTCGCATCCTTCAACCTGTCGTCCGTTGAGGCACTTGTCACAGATCGTCCGGAAGATTTTAAAGAGCACGGGTTTGTCCGGACACCCGGAATACTTGCTGATGACGCTTTTCGTTCCTGGTGAGGATCCCAGACAGTGATCACCTTAAACTGCAAGAGATGGTGCTTAGAAATACAGGTGGTAAAGCGGTTCGAATCAGCGGGAATGAGAATGTAATTGATCAATACGAAATATATGGAGCCGGGGAGAGGTGTGTATCTCGACGGAGGCTCTCGTACAACTCTGACAGCTGCCAATAACCTGATTACCGATAACCGATACTGTTATATACGATTATGCCCGTTGGGACAGAACCTGTAAGCCAGCGGTTCATTTTTTCAAACATTATTAGCCGGCAGGCCGGTCAGCTTCTCATGAATTTCACATGGGGAGGCGCTGGTGCGATGGATCATTATTCCTCAATCAGCCCAAACTTTCATAATGTTGATCCGCTCTTTATGGATGAAGCGGCTGGCGGTTTGAACCTGAGACCAGAACCCCCTGCTTTTGCCATGGATGGTTTTGTGCTGATAGCATTTGATGAGATCGGCATCCGTTCAGGCCAGGATATGGAACAATGAAAATTATCCCTGCAGTTGCCAATGACGCTCACATTCTGACAGCCATCTCATTTAGGTCAAAAAAATACTGGCAATATCCGGACGAATATTTGGCGATCTGGGCAGACGAATTGACTGTAACGGAGCAGTATATATTGGATAATTATGTGTTTGTCGCAACAAAGAATGATGTCCTTGTCGGCTACTACTCGGTGGTGGAAGTGAAAGAAGATTTTGAAATGGCCGCTGTTCGGATTGAGAAAGGCATCTGGCTGGAGCACATGTTTGTCGATCCTGAATACATCGGGCAAAAGGTCGGTACCGCGATGGTCGGTCATCTCAAAACAATATGGCAGCAACGGGGAGTAAGAACCATAAGGGTATTGGCCGATCCCAATGCGAGAGGTTTTTACGAGAAAAACGGATTTGGCTATATCAGGGAGTGTCCGTCGACGATAGTGGGAAGGACAACACCTCTATTGGAACTTGCTTTTGGGTAGCTGATTATGCGAGCATTTCTTGTCGAACCAGTCTTCTTTGCCGTAAAGTTTATCAATACATTCAGGGCAGATGCTGTGGCTGAAGTCGACTTCCGAGTGCTGGCCTATATACGTTTCTATACGAGTCCAGTAGCCCTTGTCGTCCCGGATATTTTTACACTCACTACAAATCGGCAATATACCGCGTAGAATCCTTATTTCGTCTAATGCGGTCTGGAGTTCGCTGATAAGTTTCTCCTTCTCTTTCTCAGCATTTTTTCTCTCCAGAATCTCCACTGCAAGTCTTCTGTTCCAGATGAAAAATGCGGAGAATACAATAGAAGCGAGTGCTGCTACGACCAGTAGCCACTTGGCGAAATCCATGAGTTGAATCCCGTGTTCGTAGCGAACATAGATCCATTTCTGACGAATTTCGTTGTGTTTTTCCTGGGGAATGGCTGCTAACCCTTTATTGATGATGGAAATGAGCTCCGGCCAGTCCTTGCGAACACCAATAGAGAGAGCATAATTTTCAAAACTTGTAGGGGAAGCAATTTTCAGATTTGCCCAGCCCTCTTTTTCAATCAGGTATGACGCAGCTGCCAGATTCTCTATATGAGCATCTGCCTTGCCGAGTGCAACAGCTTCAAGCGCTTTAAGTGGTGTCTGTACGAAAAGTGGTGTGAAATCGATATTTTCTCTTTTTAACCATGTTTCGGTAATGTTGTTTTTGATGGTTGTAACAGTCTTATTTTGTAAGCTGTAAATGTCGTTAATGAAGGGAGCATCTTTTCTGGTAATAATAACGAGGGGAAAGGAAAGGTGAGGGGTAGAAAAGTTCAGATATGAGGTCCGTTCAGGTGAAGGTGTGGTGCAACTAAGGAGGTCGATTTCTTTAGATTGGACCTTTTTGAGAACGTCGCTCCAGGCGAGATTTTTTACCACAACAATTTCAAGCCCGACCTGATCCGCGATATAGTTTATATAATCGCTGGCCATCCCCACAAATTCGTTGTTGTCATTCACATACTGGAATGGGGGAAAGGCTTGAGGACCGCTAATTCGTATCGTTTTATGATTTAGTATCCATTCCTGTTCTGCCTGGGTAAGCAGGATAGACTCGGCATGGATTATACCCTTGAGGATAGTGACATGAAGGAAAAGAAATATGAGGAATCCAAATAAACGCATAGGCAAGATAATTATGTCTTTTTAGAGTGAGTCATTGGACTATGATACTGTAGTAATAGTCAAAACACAATTAACTTGTCTTGACGAAATGGTGAGAACAGCTAGTATAATTTTGCAGTAATTCGATAATCTAAAATAATATAAACTACAGCATTCTATGGCCCTTCTTATATTTTACGTTTGCCTGGCTCTTGGCGTTTCCTTTCTTTGTTCCATAATGGAAGCGGTTTTACTCAGTACATCAGCATCCTATGCTGTACGGCTGGAACAGGATAGACCCCGTCTTGGGAAAAGGCTCAAGGGGTATAAAAGCGACATTGATAAGCCGCTTGCCGCAATTCTGAGCTTGAATACCATCGCCCACACTGTCGGTGCTGCAGGGGCCGGGGCTCAGGCGGCCTATGTCTTTGGTGATGCCTATATCGGCGTAATTTCTGCAGTACTCACTTTCTTGATTCTGGTTTTCTCTGAGATTATTCCCAAGACTCTTGGCGCAGCATATTGGCGCGAACTTAATCCGCTGGTCATTCGGTTACTCAGGTTCACTATTATTTCAATGTGGCCACTGGTAAAGATGGCCGAAACCCTTACCCGGTTGATGACCAAGAACAAGCAGGATAAGCAGGTTCATCGGGACGAATTTATTGCCCTGGCCGAACTAGGTAATAAGGAAGGGATTTTCCATCGTTATGAATCAAGGGTGTTGCAAAATCTGTTTTTTTTACGCGATATCAGGACCCGAGATATCATGACACCGCGAACGGTTGTTTTTGCATTGCCCGAAACCAAGACTGTTGTAGAGTGCCTGGGGGAAAATGAGAGATTCTATTTCTCGAGAATTCCTGTTTACGGTGAGAATTTAGATGACATAAAAGGGTTTGTCCTGAAATCAGACATTTTTCGTGCTGGTCACGAACATCCTGAGTGCACGTTAAAGGAGTTGTGCCGCCCGATTATTGTATTCCCAGGGGATCTTACTCTTCATGCGATGTTTGAGAAGATGATGAGCGAATCAAATCATATTGCCCTGGTTGTCGACAACTTTGGGGGAACAGAAGGTGTGGTAACCATGGAGGACTTCATCGAGACTCTCCTTGGGCTTGAGATTGTCGACGAGATAGATACTGCCGAAGATATGCAGGAGATCGCTCGTAAGCAGTGGCAGAAAAGAGCCCAGCGTTCCGGCCTGATAATCGATGCTGTCACTCCTCAGCCTGAAGCGCCTGAAGGGGAAAATGATTCCGCAAACCGGGATGACAGTGAATAGGTGGATCCGAGTTCAGCTAACTCTATGTAACCAGCGTCCTACCTGATCGATATATAACTCGTAATCGATATAGAGATGATCTTCACCTTCAATGGTCAGTAGGTTAACAGGCTTGTTCTCACCAAACTCGTCAACAGTACCGAATTTGTCATTGTTTTGTTGAATGACGAATGTCTTGTCATTCTGAAGGAGGGAAAGGGCATCTTGGGCTATGCTTCTTTTCTTGAATGATTTTATCGGTATTCCAAGCAGGATTGCACGGTCGCAGTGGATACGTTTTTCCAGATGTGCCTGCATGGCGACCAGGCTACCAAACGATTTACCAATGACCAGGTCGTACTTCTCCCTGGGTAGGTAGGATGCCTCATTGCTCAGGTCCGGATCAATGGTGTTGTTGGACCAGAATGTGTATCGGTGTATATGGTTTTTACTTTTATCCAGTTCGAGTTTTTCGGCCAGTTCAGAAATCCACTCTATAGTCTCTGGATTGATTCCTGGGAGTAGCAATGTTTTCATACGTCTCACCAAATATGGATTGAGGCAGTGGGGTGGTTGCTTGAAAGAAGCAGAATACTAGAACCCAAACTTTAAAACAGTGTACCGGAATATACTACGAAATCAAATAATTTCGTGTGGCATCCAGAGGTATGCAAAAGGTGTAAAATGCAAAACCCCCGGGTGAGAGACCGGGGGTTTTAAGGGTGCTGCTGAGAGTGTTATGAGAGTGCAACAGAAGTTGCTAGTGAAGCCTTGGGTGTATTAGTGGAATGTGGGAAAATCAGCATGTCCCGAAGTAGATTGGTACATATCATCAATCCAGGCATTCCTGGTGTTCCGGGTGACGATGACTCGAAAGTTACCTTTTGCATCATCCATCTGTTTAGTCATTTGGGCAGCGTCAATCGACGGAGTGGTTTTTGATTTTTTACTTTTCGTTCTGCTGTTCATACAATTTCTCCACACGCTGCAAAGCATACTTTGCATTAATAATTTCTACAGTAATGCTACTCAGTATGAATGGGTTATATCTGTTGGTGAGCAAGAAGTAAATGGGTATATATACGGATATTTGATGGTGTTTATAGCACTTCTTTATCGTTTTTATCGTGAAAACAGGGTGTTGTTTTTTTGTAAAAGACTTGAAAAAAATGAAAAAAAATTGAATTATCAATCAGATGGAGTGAGTTCGTCTAACAAAGGAGTGAAAATGACCAAAACTAACATCATGGGTGAGTTGGTATCGACTGAATGTTATCTGTCTGGTATTGCGTAATAAATATTTCTATTTTTTATTTGGCGAGTATTTGTAGCATCTTTGTCGAAATTATGTCGATAATTTGACAAAAAACAAGCCCCTGTTTGGGGGCAGCAAATGTGGAAGTAGAGCCAGCTGATTCCTGACAAATTATTCACTTTCAGACTGTTCAGGCGGGAGTGTTTGAGACAGGGTTGAAATGAGCTTCATGTAGTGAGTCAGGGTCAGTTTGCCCGCATCATCAAGGTTTGGGCCAAGAGCAACGAATCCATGATCTTTCAGGATGAAAAACTTATTGCCTTCACTCATGGTAAGACGTGCCGATTCTGCGAGTTCCTTCGTCCCATAGTCATAGAATTTATCGGTTACTGCTATTCCAAGTTCTTGGGCATGCTGGCTGAGCAGGTCGCAGTGTCCGTGGAATATTGCCTGTATACTGGTATCCTCCTGGTAGATATAATGGTGAAGAAAACACTCTGAAGATGGGGGGGATGCCCCCTTGGTTAGAAATATTCCCGTGTCCGGTGTATAGCCTTCAACGAGGGTATAATTCTCCCTGTTGAGTTCCTTTTCCGGGACCATTGAGCTTTTGGTAATGATAAAGCTATCGTTTACAGTCCTGAATGACTGGTTACCGTAGGCCCCTGTTGAATGTACGGGGGCAAGACCCAGTTGCGAGAAGAGAAAGACCCAGTAGTTAAGTCGATTCAGAAAAGGATGATCCGGACATGATTGGCTAACCTGGCGATACGCAAATTTTACGCCTTGGTATGTTTCCATTAGCTGTTTCCTTGCTCAAAATATGTTTTGCCAGGCAGTTCAATGCTTACAGGCTCTTTACTGTAAACATCATCGAGTGACTGGATATACTCTTTAAAGGATTTGGAACCACAATGGAGGGAGTGTGGGGTCAATCTCTCGCCAGCCTTGTTGAATTCAGCTATGAAGTCATGGAATTCATTTTCAGCAATTGTTGCAGGAGTTGTGAGGCATAATTCTGATAAGTCAACTTTTCCTGTCCTTTTATTAACTGGCAGTATCATGTTCGGTTCTCTTGTTCTTTTGACGGCTTAAGACAAGCATACATCGACGTTTCAACAAGAAATAAATGAAAATACCCCGTAACTAGTAAAAGTTACAGGGTATTCTTGGCATTGGTGCCTAGGGCGAGAATCGAACTCGCACGGGCGCAAGGCCCACGAGATTTTAAGTCTCGGGTGTCTACCAGTTCCACCACCCAGGCGCGAGGTCTTATTTACCATAACCGGCTAAACGTTGTCAATTGACAAAGTATACTTCTGTTACGGCTTGGTGCCTCTGACCGTGATTCGGTTGTGAATCGTTATTGTGCGTTGAAATCTACCACAGCACCATTCAGGAAAAATTTATTGTCTTTTGTTATGCCTTTATGTTTGAGATAGTCTCCGTCTTCAACAAAAAATCCCGTTTCCATTCCTGGGAGGAGGGGTGCCGTAAGCATCGGGTTGTCACCGGTCAGGGCCTTTGGGAGGGATACATCTGAGTTGAGTGAAAGATACTCGAAGACCAGGTTTGGCTGGGTTGCCATTGGCAGCATTTGGGCCATGGTAACATCCTTGTTCAGGATCAATGAGAAAGCACCCTCAACATTACCCATTGGCAGGGTGGCCTTTAATTTCTTTATAGAGAGTTCCAGGCCCTGCTTAAGAAATTTCTCGTAAACACCGACCATTTGCATGCCGAGTCCCATCATCTGTGCCTGCATGGCTTCTTCCATCATCTCAGGGTCATCCTGGTGCTGGGCAAGAATCTCAAAAAACGAGCCCATCATATCCATATAAATTTCTGCAGCTTCTTCATAGGCGGTACCGTCAACTCCTGCAATGTGGAGGGCCAGGTCGAGGTTTTCCATATCCCCTTCGGGCGTCTTCATCAGGTCGAGAGCATAATTGGCGTCGATAATCAAGCGGTCAGCTTTGTCGTCGTACTGTACAGCAGAGCTTACTTTAAGTCCTTTCATCTCTACGCGTTTTCCTTCTTCTTCAACGCTGGCCCCTTCCATGGTAACTAAAGAGCTGCCACGGTAAATAAAGGTGCTGATCAGCTCAATATCAGACTCAAAAGACATGGCGGAGAATGTTATAAGCTCACCGACTGAAAGACCTTTCCAACTCCCTTCTGAAACAAACTTCTTGAATTCACGATTGGTTTGAGCAGTTATTGTTCCGGGTTTGATATCGACAGTCTCTCCTTCAGCCTTGAGAGTGAAGGCATCGATCGTAATGGTTGAGATGATGTCGCCCAGCAGTTTATATTCGGTCTCCATGGTCAGTGGGTCAGAGCCTTCCACATAATTCTCGATTGCCTGTGTGTACCAGGGGTTTTTTTCCAGGCTGCTGGTGGAGGTAACTGAAGTGAGACCATGCTTGGCACGGTCAATAACCACAACCGAGTCGACTTTCAGCATGTCTTTCAGTTTACCCAGATTTAACTTGTACTCAATCTCGGAAGAACTGAAACCACGGTCATAGCGGATAACTTCGAGGTTCATCCCCATTTCTGTATCCACATATATCTCGTTTGCCTGATCTATAACGTGTTGAAATGCCTTTTCCATCACCATGCCGTTAATAAATGGCAGGCATGCAACAGCGAGAATGATGAGCGTACCCACACCGATAAGAATCTTTTTCATTTTTGTTCCTTTTTATTGTTTGTCATTTTCAGTAGTCTTGCTGGTTGAGTAAGGACGTATATTCATATGCATAACGTGTTTTATGTGGGTCGTGATACAATGCTGAGCAACCGTATCAGGGAATGGCGTCCCATGCAACAACTATATGAAATGACTACGTTGCTTGACTATGAAAAAGACAACTTGGCCTGTTGTATGATGGCAAGCATTTCGCGTACTGCCTGGTCGATGCCCACAAATACAGCCCTGGCAATCACGGCATGGCCGATTGAGAGTTCCTCAACCGTATCAAGTGCCGCAACTCGAGCGGTATTGGTGTAGTCGAGACCATGACCTGCGTTCACCCGCAGTCCAATCTGGAAGGCTTCGAGAGCTGCAGACTCAATGAGTTGGAGTTCGAGATCCCTTTCTGTTTCTGATTCAGCATCGCTGTAACGACCGGTATGGATTTCAACAAAGGTCGCACCTACGTCAAGGCTTGCCTTAATCTGTTTAGGGTCTGGATCGATAAAGAGGGAAACAGGGATATCCTTGGCGTTCATTTTGGCGATGGTCTTGGCGAGTTTTTTCTTCTGTCCTGCAACGTCAAGTCCACCTTCTGTGGTGAGTTCCTCTCTTTTTTCAGGTACCAGGGTGACCATATCGGGCCTGGTATCGAGAGCAATGTTGATGATTTCTTTTGCTGCACCCATTTCCAGGTTCAATTTGGTCTGAACAGTTTCCCGCAGGATGCGAACATCCCGGTCCTGGATGTGCCGGCGGTCTTCTCGCAGGTGGACAACAATTCCTGAAGCTCCTGCAAGTTCACACATGGCGGCAGCAGTGACCGGGTCCGGTTCGGTTGTTCCGCGCGCCTGGCGAACGGTTGAGACATGGTCGACGTTGATAGCGAGTTGGGTCATTGGTCTTCTCCTGAGGTATTCAATTCTTTCGAGCAGATCCTGCTCTTTGGCAAACATTATTTCTGCTTCCTTTTCGGATTGTTCATGGTCATATCCGAGCAGGTGTAAGAGGCCATGGGTGATCAGCCAGGTAAACCGGTAAAGAAATGTCTGGTTTAACTCTGTCGCTTCCCGTATGGCACTGTCGAGGGAGATTATGATGTCGCCGAGTTCCCTGACCGGCAAGTTATGAAATGAAATGTCTGCGCCTTCTGCCATGGGGAAGGAGAGAACATTCGTGGGACCCTGTTTATTCCTGTATTGGGAATTAAGCCAGCTGATCTCCTCATCATCTACCAGCAAGAGCGAGACGGAATAGTCCTGTTTCCCCATCTGTGCCATCAGCCACTGAGTACGCTTGCTGATGGTTGAGAGATTTATAGGGCAGTGGGAAGGGTAGTAATGGACATTGATATCAACAGGCATGAGTGGGCCCCTGATGAGTGATGGATTGTACTTTCAATTGGTGTTCTGAAGCTGGTTTCTCAGCTCGCCTTCGTTTCGTAGGCCTGGATGATTTTTTGTACGAGTGGATGTCGTACCACATCGGCTTTGGAGAAGCTACAGAAGCTGATTCCATCGATCGATTTGAGTCTATTCCTGGCTTCCAGCAGGCCAGACTGGTTCTTATTCGGAAGATCAACCTGGGTAGAGTCGCCGGTAACGACGGCCCGCGAATCAAAACCTATCCGGGTCAGGAACATTTTCATCTGTTCCCTGGTGGTGTTTTGTGCCTCATCCAGAATTATAAAGGCGTTTGACAATGTTCGTCCACGCATAAAGGCCAGGGGGGCAATTTCAATTATTCCCTGTTCGATATAGTCTTCACACCTCTCTGAACCAACCATGTCATTTAAGGCATCATGGAGTGGACGAAGATAGGGATTCACTTTCTGGGCAAGGTCGCCGGGTAGAAACCCGAGTTTTTCACCAGCCTCAACTGCGGGTCGTGTGAGGATGATCGATTTCACCTGACCCATGGCAAGAGCAGAAACTGCCATGGCCACGGCGAGATAGGTTTTGCCCGTCCCTGCCGGGCCTATGCCAAAGACAATGTCGTGATTACGGATAGCGTCAATGTAGATCTTCTGGTTACGGGTTTTGGGTGAGATCACCCGGTTTTGAGTGGTGACGTACACCTTATCCAGAAAAATTTTATCGAGCCGCGCACCCGGAGTCGATTCCAGGATGCGCATGCCGAAAGCAAAATCTGAACTATATACAGGGTATCCCTTGCCGATCAACTCATAAAGCTGGGAGAGAAGGTTGGCGGCGATATCTACGTCGTGGTTGATGCCTTTTATACAAAGACTTGTACCCCTGGCGCTGATTTTCACCCCTGAACTATTCTCTATTATCTGCAGGTTTCGGTTCAGGTCACCGTACAGGGCTGAGGATATTTGGTTGTCATCAAAGAGAAGCTCTTTACTTACTTCCCCGTTGGTTCGTGTCATTATTTCTTTTTGGTGAGTTCTTCGTCTATAAGTTTTTGGAATCCCTGTAAGGATCGCTGCTGGAGCTTTCTGCCGTTAATGAAGACGGTCGGTGTTCCGGTAACACCAGCTTTCTTGGCATCTGAGAGATCTTTGTTGATCATCATGCGGATTTTGGGTGAGTCCATATCCGCCTTGAATTTGGTGATATCGAGTGCAAGCTCTGCGGCGGTGGCATCGATCAGCTCATTGGACAGTTTCTTGGCTGCAAACAGTTTGTCATGAAACTCCCAGAATTTTCCCTGCTCTCCTGCAGCCAATGCTGCGCGATGGGCAGGGTCTGCCATTTTGTGGAACTGTAACGGCATGTTCTTAAATACAATCTTTACGTTGTCAGCGTTATTCTCAAGCACCTGCTTGAGTAGTGGCTCAATTTTGCCACAATACGGTCATTCAAAATCAGTAAAGAGTGCGATAACAACAGGTGCGTCAACTTTTCCCTTATATGGCGAGCCAGTGATATCAATATCTACCACATAACTCAGGGCAACAGAGGTAAAGCTGTTAGCTGCGTTGTCAATAAGATAAAGTGATTCTCCTTGTGGGGCGATGTCAATTGCAGAGACATTTTCACCGACAGGAATCTTCCCCTGGAGTTTTCCCATATTATCATATATCAGTACATTTTTATCTGCACTCAGGATAAAGACCAACTTGTGATCCAGTGAATGGACGATATCGAGTGGCTGTCCTTCTACTTTCCAGCTTGACTGCACCTTCCATTCTACTCTGTCTGTCTTGCCACTCGTCGTGATGGCCGTTGCCTGTGCAGTCGCTGTAAAAGCGAGCAGGGCTGTGCAGGCGGCAAGAGTTTGTAAATAACCCATAGATACCTCGTTTGTATTCATTGACGGGAGTGAATTTCCCATTTTGCTGTCTTTACCGGGTGTAACGGCTTGATTCGATGTAGGTGAGACAATCAAATATGGCAGTTTGGCAAAGCAGTAGCTAATGTTATTCTTTTTACCAGGAAAGCAATACTTTTCCGTCAGCTTGTGGACCTTTTCGACCTGAATAATCACTATAGGTCAAAAAAATGTGGAAAGTGTCTGTCGAGGATGGTATTTATAGCATCCTTTTTGGGGTATAGTGCGTTTTCTGGTTTTGTATCTTGTTTGAACCTGTCAGAATACGCTATACTAGACAGGATTGCGAGTGATATAGTCCAATTGGTGACTCGGGTATGTCATACGAAAAGGAAAGAACTGGCTGTTTGACATACACATTGCGAGGGTGGCGGAATTGGTAGACGCACCAGACTTAGGATCTGGCGCCTTTGGGTGTGAGAGTTCGAATCTCTCCCTTCGCACCACATAAAAAAAGCCTCTAACCCGGTTGTAAGGGTTTGAGGCTTTTTTCTTTTATAAAGGCATCAGTCTTGACACTATATGGAATTTGTACAAGATATATCTTGTATTAGTCCGAACATTTCATCAGTTCAGGCGGCGCCGGATTCTCGGACAGCCTCCTCTGTTTGTGCAAGTAGACCATAGCTGGCAATATCTACTGCTACAATATTACCGAAGATGTTACTGCATGGGCTGTCCACCCAAAGAGTGTTCGAAGTCTTCACTTATCTCTTTAAGCATACCTTTTGGTGAATATTGTACATGATTTGCTGATGAAATACGCAGTGCTAAGTGCCGGGCAATACCTGGTTAGTTCCCATCCTACAACTGCCCCTTGGGTCGATATCTTCGTTATGCTTAAAATATTTATCCTCCGGTAAGTAAGGAACGAGATTCCGAGATATCAATTATATACCTGGGGTAAAATTTTTCACATGCCTCGATCTGGACCAGATAAGCGTAGACTTCGAATCACCTGGTTTTAGGATGGAAACTGGTTAGAAAACAAATCAATATGATTTTCATGAGAAATTTGGGTTAAGATAAAATATGTATATTTATTTCCTATTATATTGGTCTGTAACGTTTCTAAATTGAGGGAAAACATGACACGTTCGTTATATGTCCTTGTGCTGGTCGCAGCCTGTAGTTGTCTTCTTCTTACTACACCGGATTTGGTGAGAGCCGATGGGAAGAAGAATGTTGTTGAGCTCTCGAACGTTAAGGAGTGTGTTATACTTCTTCATGGATTGGGGCGGACTTATCGAGCTATGGAAGATATGGCTCGTGCCCTGGAACGTGAAGGTTTTACAGTTGCTAACGTGGATTATCCTTCAACCGATTTCGTGGCAGAGGAGCTGGCAGATACGGCAATACCCCAAGGGGTTGCGGAGTGCCGGGCGCAAGGGGCGACAACCATTCATATAGTCACCCACTCGTTGGGTGGTGTTTTAACCAGATATTATCTCAAGAACCGGGAGCTGGCTGAACTCGGCAGGGTGGTGATGTTAAGCCCGCCTAATAGCGGAAGTGAAATTCCCGAGACGTTTAGTGACACCTGGCTGTTTAATATTGTTATGGGGCCAGTTTTTACTCAACTCAGGAGTTCAGAAGACAGTTTCGTGAACAGTCTTGGGCCTGTCTCTTTCCCTTTGGGTGTCATAACGGGTAATAAATCTGTTTTTTTCGATCGCTATTTCAGTACGATCATCCCTGGTGAGGATGACGGCAAAGTGTCCGTTGAACGTGCCAAAGTAGAAGGGATGGCGGATTTTATCGTTCTGCCCTACACTCACCCTTATATAATGGAGGAGGAAGAGGTGATACAACAGACAATCCATTTCCTGAGAAATGGATTGTTTAACCATAAGAAATAGAAATGTTTAAATTTTTTAGAGCTTTATGCTCAATCGTCGGCCCGAAATTATTCTTCTGCCCAATCTCAATGTTCACGAGGAATGCTGAGTTTTATGATGGGAGCTATTCATTTTTGAGGAGCTTAGTCGTCGCCTTCGGGTACAGCTTCCAACCTCTTTCCTTCAGCATTTCTGTTGCTTGTAAACTGAAATCTCCAAAGGTCCAGAGCTCGCAGGTTGTTGATACGTTGTTGTTTTTTATGTCGTCGATGGCATCTGCAACTTTTTCACTCCAGATAATGTGGTCGGATGGGAGCAAGACAATAACCGAGCCGTCTTTTTTCCGGGCCAGGGTTAAACGGGCAAGAGGGGATAGCTCTGCAAGAGGCATGATTCTTTGGTGATAACCTGCTGTCATTATAGCTATTTCGGTAATTATTTTGGCCATCTCCTCAGTGCTGGCCTGTAGTGCAACTTTGATGAAAAGTTCTCTGTTTTCGACACCCTCCATCGTTTTTAAGGCATTAGCAAGTAGGGTTTGCAGTGCTGGAGAGAATACCGGGTTGTTTAAAAAAAGTTCAACGGTGTCCTCATCACTCGTAATAGCCAGGAGGATTTTTTTATTTTGTAGCCAGAGTTCAGAGGCTGGGGTCGTATTGATAGCCTCGTTAAGCAGTCGGGCAGTACCGGAGGTGGTGAGGACGATGCCACCCACACCGCCTACAAAACTGGAAGCGACGCCCACACCGAGACCACCCAGGTAATCGGCTCGTGCAAGTCTATCCAACTCCTGCTGCAGAATAGGATTACGGGAGTACATGTTGACCCCAAATTGTGTTGCAATCTCACCTTTTGATTTTGTAAGGCCAATAAGCTGTTCCACCCGGCTGTCTTCTGCCCCGGTTATCTTTCGTTTGCCGACAGTTCCTTTGGCGCGATTAAAAAGTCCCTGTATCCCTGTTGCTGCATTGGTGAAAGTTTTTTCCGGATCCTGAAAGAGGTTTTTGACTCCCTCCACAGTATTTTTACCTGATTGCTTGAGTGACTCATAGGCGGTGTCATCAGTTTTAATCTTTTGCATAGTTGCAATTGCCTTGAGCTCAAGAACCAGGATTGCAAGAGAAGAGGTCGTAATGACATTAAACGTTTGATGGCTGGTGCGTACGCTGTAGTGATTAACAAAACCGTCGTTTTTTACGACCTCTTCTACTGTGTGATACTCGCTGGAGAGTAGTTCCTTCTTTAAGATGTTCGAGGCGGTAAGAGTAGAAGGTTCCTCGAATCTTGCAAATACCTGACAACTAAGCAGCAGTGGAGCAAGGAAAATGATTATGAAAGACCGTACAATACTAGTACTTCCTGAACTGTTCATGGTTGCGGCCCCTACAGTTATGCTGAGTATTCGTGTTTATAAGAAGCAACGTTCCTGAAGATATCCCGCTGGTAAATCGCTGTATGGCGCAATCTCGACTCACTCACTCCCCATTGCATTTTGTCTTAAAACTAAAAGATCAGCTGATGATTGTAAGATGATGCATGAGGAATGAGCATAGGTCAATAAAAATGTTAGGAGAGTGTTGCTATACGTGGCTGGTTACGTATACAATTTACTTGAATGAGTCTGGTTTTCTCTCTGCTGTGCTTTCAATACAGGATCGTCACCTGATGCGGTTGATTGCTTTTGGGGGATAAGATTTTTCCTGTCGGGAAAAGAGGTTAAACGATTCATAACAAGATATCCATAATGCATACTGAAAAAGGAGCTTCCTATGAAACGAATCATTAATTCGATTTTGACGTTCGGTATAATGATGACCCTCATTACACCGGCATACACATCTTTTGCCACCGGGGATGAAACGCTCAACAGTGAAGAGCTTATGAAAGAGCTGGAAGAAACTGTGAAACTTAATAGTGAAAAGATGGCAAAGTTAAAACCGGAGATTGATGCTACGAGCGAAAAACTCAAAACAATGGTCCATGAGTCGGTGGATAAAGGTTTTGTACGTATGGAGGAATTCAGCAAGCGCTTTGATGAGATCTCAAAAGAAACAGAGGTAAAAGTAAAGGAATTCCTTACCAGTGAGGAATACGAGAAATTCAAGGGGTATTTGACCCAAATTGATAAAGAGGCTCTTCAGGAAGCAAAAAATCAAATTTCTGAAGACTTAAACGAGCTCCTGGGCCTGAGTGAAGAGCAGCTTAACGAACTAAAACCAGTTCTTGAAGAGAACTTGAACAAAATGGCAGAGATGCTTGACACATTTGCAAAAGAGGGGGCAAAGAGCTGGGCGGAAGTTGCCTCAAAGTATGACGAATTGAGTGAGGAACTAAAGGAAAAATTAAAGACTATTCTCGATAGCAGCCAGCTTGAAAAGCTCGATAAATATAAACAGGAGAAGCGAGGCAAGCTGCAGAAAGAACTGGTGGAAGTTTAATGTATAATAATGGCTACTCCTGACCTGGGGGGGAGGTCTCAGGTCTGTCATTTTTCCTGATGGGATGCAAACAGGCTTTCTACTCTTTGCTATGTTTGTCGGAGATATAGTTTCCCACCAGCCAGGCGACAAGGACTGCTGTAAAGAACTGACCGATTATCGCCTCCATCTGACACAGGGACGTTGCCCCATGTGTCTGAGGGGTGATATCCCCATATCCGAGCGTCGTAAGTGTAACCATACTGAAATAGACAAAAACGGTGTATTTATTGCCCTGCATGTTATCGAGTAAAACCCCTCCATATGCTGCAGGATTTATCTCGTACAAAAGGGCATAGAGGGCTCCCCAGAAAAGCCCGATAATGAGGTAAAGACAGAGAGTGGCGACAAGAAGTCGCAACGTCACCCTGGTTGCTTGTTTGAGTTCGGTGATAAAAAAATAAACCAGCAGGCCCAGGTAAATAGAGAGCAGGAGGTATGAACCGGTCCTGCTGAAAGGGATAATATTGTAGATCCCGATCCAGTATAGTGAAAGTACGGGAAGGAGTAGGGTCATGGCAAAAGTCCTTTGTCTTTTTTCCTTACGAACAGCATAGACGCTAAAAAAAAGTGTGATGGATAGTGTCGCATGGGCGACGATGGCAAGTGAGGGATAAGGGGAGAGGAAAGGGCTGCCGAATATGTATATGAGAAGAAAAAACAGTAATGTCTTGAAGCCTTGATTGACTGGTATGTCACGTTTTATCTGCTGGCCCATTTTTTCTTCCATTGATCTTTGACTTTTCAATATTTCAATACCCGAATATGCAACGTAGTCAGTATGCACTATTATTGGTAAAAATTGCAATGTGAGTCAGAACTATTTTTTTATATATTACCAAATAGATGCCCACTTCACGTAGAAGGTATCTGTCTTGTTGGAGTGCCTTCCAACAGGGGGCAATAAAGTGTCATATACCTGGAAATGGATAGTTGAGATTTTTATGCCGGTCCGTTTGTACGTCGGTATTCCATAAGGTGTAATAGGAGTAGGGTACTGTTTTGACAATATATGTTTCTGCTGCATTATTTGTGTATGGGCCGGGCGGTGAGCAACACCGGGAACTGGTTGAACAGAATTCCTTCGGAATCAATATCAAATCGGTTTCGATATCTGAACTTATCAGGAATAAGGAACAGCTGTTCAGCGAACTTCGGCATGTAGTTGTTTGTGGAGCTCTGCAGGATATAAAAGCGGTACTGCATTACAGTCATGAGTTTGGCTTTAGCATTGGTATAATACCATTACCCCATCAACTCCAGTTAAAGAAGAGTTACGGCTTACCAGGTGGTCTTTCAGATGCGCTTGAGTTGGCACTTCGTAATAATCCATCGCCGGTTGATATCGTCTTTTGTAACGATAAAATATTAATGTTCAAAGGGAGCGTCGGCCAGGTTCCGTTGATTGATAATCCTGAAAAAGATAGTAAATATAAGATATTGGTGAATGGTTTTCGCCGGCTTCTGTCGCTTCACCTCTTTCCTTTTACCTTTACAACATTCGGGACCAATAAGGCAAAGGTGACAACCGCAGCCAGTGGCATCCTGCTCTTTGAGAATCCTAAGAAAAGTTTTGCCACCAAGCTCGTCTCGGATGATCTTTCCTTGACGGATAGGACGCTGTCGATGCTTGTGGTTGCACCACTCTCGGTGGTGGCCTATCTGCAACTTATGATTCTACGTCTTTTCTCTGGTTACGGATCAGGAAAAATCCCGGATTCCATTGGGTATATCAAGAGTCCTCACTTGCTTATCGAGTCGAACCTGGAACTCAATGTCAAACTTGATGGCACAGTCGAGACTTCGACCCCCCTTGAGTGTAAGGTCGTATCGGATGCTGTCAGGGTAAATCATGGTCGGGATAAAACAGTAACTGCAGGTTCTGCCGGTAAGGAAAAATCGATCACCCATACCCTGCCTACCGGTAAGGAGTTGTTGAAAGTAGGGGTGAAACGGGTGCCGTTTTTCACCTATGCTTCTGAAGAAAGATTTAAGGATCTTTTCATTTCGTTGCGTGAAGACGGGCGGATCGACTCCAAATATGTTGTTCTCATGGCACTTAGTACGGTACTTGCTACAATAGGTCTGTATCTTGACAGCGGTTCTGTAGTTATTGGTGCCATGTTGCTGGCCCCTCTGATGGCACCGATAATTTCCATGGCTATGAGTATCCTGCGTTTTGACAGGAAACTATTCAAGCAGTCTTTTTATAAGATCTCCCTGGGGGTATTTATTGCGCTGTTCATCTCTGCCCTGTTCACCATGGTCCTGCACTATCATCCTTTTACCGCTGAGATGCAGGCACGACTCAACCCGACAATGCTTGACTTGTTTGTGGCTATTGCAGCAGGCATAGCAGGTGCCTATACCAAGTCATACAAAGAAATCCTGCAGAGCCTTGCCGGAGTTGCAATCGCAGTCGCCCTGGTCCCACCTTTGGCTGTGGCTGGTATAGGCCTTGGGCGAATGGAGTTCTTGTTTTTTCAGCAGGCGTTTCTTTTATTTTCGACAAACCTGATAGGAATTATCCTCGCGGCAACCCTGTCTTTCAGAGTGTTAGGTTTTTCCCCGGTGGTACGTGATAAGCGCGGTATGCTGGTTGTACTGACGTTTTTGATCGCAATTTCTGTCCCTTTGTTTATGGGGTTTCAATCCATAGTAACAAAAGCGAGATTTGAAAAAAGCTGGAAAAAGGAGAGGTTCCTTGTCAATGAAAAATATCTTATTGTGAATACGGCTAAACTGCATGAGTTCCGGGATAAAAACCTTCTAATCGTCGATATCCACGCCAGGGAGCCGCTGAATAGATATGACCTGACCGTGTTTAAGCAGAAAATCCAGCAGAATTTTGCTGAGGACTTGCAGATCAGAGCTAGAATTATTTATATACCATAAGTAGCGGGTACTATACATGAACAGGTATTGTGGCAATAGTATAATACTGATTTTACTTGTTATTATCGGCCTGCTGGCTGGTTGTGAGAACGAGAGTTTGCCGGAGATCCTTCCCAGTGGGAAAACAGTCAGGATAGGTGTTATTGCCCCTATAAGCGGGGTTGATGAGTCAATCGGTAAAAACGGCCTGGCAGGAATCAAGGCAGCCTTACAGGTTCAACCGTA
This sequence comes from Desulfopila sp. IMCC35008, assembly GCF_010646885.2. Lineage (GTDB taxonomy): Bacteria > Desulfobacterota > Desulfobulbia > Desulfobulbales > Desulfocapsaceae > Desulfopila. The sequence goes on from NZ_CP050700.1 coordinate 1,862,465, forward strand.
CCTACTGAACGGTGATAAGATTGACATTGTGCTGGAAGATGATGGATCAGACGCAAATTTAACCGTGGCTGCTGCCAAAAAACTGGTACACCAGGAGAAGGTGGCAGCAATATTGGTACTGTCCAGGAGTTCATCGGTACTGGCTCTTTCAGAGTTGGCTGATACGCTTGAGACTCCATTTCTTGCGCTGATATCCTCACATCCATTAGTAACAAATACTAAATGGGCTGCCCAGCTCATATTCGATGATGAGAGTCAGGGGATTATCTCTGCATTGTATGTCAGAGACGAACTGCTTATGGACAGTGTTACTGTTTTCAAGCAGATCGATGACCTTCATTCCGTTTTTCTGGCCGACCAGTTTGTGATGAAGTTCAAGGAGTCGGGTGGGAGGGTCAGGGTAGTTGGTATCGGTGATCAAAATATTGGTTATAAAGAGCTATTGGAGGGCCTTTCTCCCCAGGAGCAGAATTTCTTTTATATGCCTATTGATGCGTCGCAGGTGTTGCAAATTGAAAAGGCTACCCGGGAACTGGGGATGCAACCTCAGGTAATGGTGAGCGATGGAGTAGCAGGCAATATCCTGCTGCAGTTTGAAGATGATGTTACATTGCTCAATGGTATGATGGCAGTGGATGTTTTTTCAAACAACGCGAAGAAGACAGAATATGGTCGTTTGATGGAGAAAAGTTTTAATGAGAATTTTCAGGAACCGGGGACAACGTTGGCGGCTTTGGGCTGTGAAGGGATGTCTTATCTATTGATGGCCATGCAGAAGTGCGGTGATTCGACAGATCGGGAATGTATCAAAAACAAAATCCGTTCCCATGAGACTTTTATGGGGTTCTCCGGAGCATTTCGTATAAAAACGAACGGCAAGATAGAAAGACCTGTTTTTATCAATTTGATAGATGATGGCAAACTTAAGAATATCGTGAAAATCTACTGATAATACCACATGAGATAATCCAAAATATATTGTTTCGAATTTGCAGGATTGGGTCGCTTTCTGCACTGGCGTTCATTTATGTTTTCTCAGTAAATATCGTGTTTGGGCAGACAGCGATGTCGAATGCTCATCAAAGTGGTGTGAAGTTGGCACGTGCAGGCAAGTTTGATGAAGCTCTCACCATTCTTCATTCGCTTCATCAAGATGATCCGGAAAACCGTGAATATATCTACGACCTCGATCTTCTTGTCAGAGACCATTCATCCCGAAATTATGACGTTAAAGTCTGTAAATAGCATTTAAAAGTTGACACCGGGGGATTCCAGATTATGATTTGCCCGTATTTTTTTATTATGGGGGAGGTGCGTCCCCGGTCCGATGGTGTTGTACATCACGACATATTGAGCTGAAATTCGGACCATTACTATATTAGAAATCCAGGAAATATCTCCCGCATGGTCGAGAATAAATTAACTGTAAGGTTAGTTTATATAAGTTCGGCGGGAGAGAGATAGTTGACAGGGAAATATTTAAAAAAGGAAAAAACAGATGGAAGTTACGATCGAAGGTGTCAGTGAACTAACAAAAAAAGTTACCATCACCCTGCCGGAAGGCGAAGTGCAGCCGAAGCTGAATGAAGCATATGACAAGCTGAAAAAGGATGCGAAAATGAAAGGGTTCAGGAGAGGCAAAGTACCGCGCTCCATTATAGTTAAAAACTATAAGCCCCAGGTGGAAGGTGAGGTCGGAGAGAAACTTGTTCAGGAAACCTATTTTGATGTTATTGAGAAAGAAGATATCGATCCTGTAACCCATCCTGAGATCCAAAGTGTTACATACAACGATGATGGCTCTTTTACCTATATTGCCAATGTTGATGTTCGACCGGTTTTCGAACTTGCTGAGTATAAAGGCCTGGAAATTCCGAAGCCGGATACTCTGGTAACTGACGAAGAGATCGAGCTTGAGCTGTTGTCCCTGCAAAAAGAAATGGCGGTATTGAAGTCCGTTGAAGATGATCGTCCGGTTGCAGAAGGTGACGTGGTTATCGTTGACTTCCAGGGTTTCCATAAAGGCCATGCAATGAAGCAGGTTCGCAACGAAGACTACTCTGTCGATGTTGGTTCCGGCCGAATGGGCAAAGAGTTTGAGGAAAAACTGATCGGCATGAAAAATGGTGAGGAGGCGAGCCATGAGGTTGACTTTCCTGAGGCTCACCCGAATCCGATCCTTCAGGGTAAGACCGTCGAGTTCAAGGTGAAGGTAAAAGATGTAAAAGAGCGAGTACTCGCTGAATTGAACGATGAGTTTGCAGCTGAGGTAAGTGAGAATTTCAAGACCCTGGAAGAACTCAAGGCATCAATCCGTGAGCGTCGAACCAAGGAGCGTGAAGAGGGGGCGGAAGGAACTATCGCTGATTCTATCATGCAGAAATTGCTTGCGCAGCATGATTTTGAAGTACCCAACCGACTGGTTGCCTTTGAGATTGAGCAGATGATCAAGCAGACAGAAGACCAGCTCAAGCAGGGCGGCATGACCCTCGAAGCGGCAGGACTCTCCCGCGAGACCCTGGCAGAGCAGAACTCAGAGGTGGCTACCAAGCGTGTTCGAGGTGACTTTATCTTAAAGAAGATTGGTGAGACTGAAGAGATAAAGGTTGAAGACGAGGACCTTGAACGCGGTTTCAAGCGGATCGGCGACCAATATAATATGCCGGTATCCCAGGTGAAGGAATATTTCCAGAGCCGTGATGACTTGCTCCCGTTCATGAATGAACTGCTCAACGAAAAAATCCTTGCCTTCCTGAAAGAAAATGCAGTGATGGTAGATGCGCCTGAGGCTCCTGTGGCAGATGCTGAGCCGGAAGAAAAAACAGAAGATAGCGAATAAATTTAAGGTTCCCGTCTGGCATTTTGCGGGATCGTATATATGTTTTCGTCTGCATGACGCTGCAGTTGCTTCGTCGCAGAAAGTAAACCAAATATCGACGACTGCACAGGTGAAACGCATCCTGTTGCAGTCGTCCCATTTCAGGAGATAGGTATGAATCTAGTGCCAATGGTGGTGGAGCAGAGCCCGAGAGGCGAACGTGCTTATGATATTTACTCCCGCCTGTTGAAAGAGCGGATTGTTTTTCTTGGTTCAGGTGTAAACGACGACGTCGCCAATGTTATTATTGCCCAGCTGTTATTCCTTGAGGCAGAAGATCCGGAAAAGGATATTACATTTTATATCAACTCTCCCGGAGGTTCTGTTACCGCTGGTATGGCAATTTATGATACCATGCAATATGTGAAGTGTGATATCGCCACTCTCTGCATGGGGCAGGCGGCCTCAATGGGAGCGCTACTGCTTGCTGCCGGCTGTGATAAGAAGAGGTATGCACTGCCCAATTCACGCATCATGATCCATCAGCCCATGGGTGGTTTTCAGGGCCAGGCCACCGATATTGATATTCATGCCAGGGAAATTCTCCGGATGCGTGAGGACTTAAATAAAATCCTCTCTCGTCACACCGGCCACCCTGTTGAAAAAATCGGTGTGGATACAGAACGTGATAATTTCATGAGTGCAGAAGAGGCGGTTGAATATGGTATAATAGACAAAGTACTCGTCAACCGTGAAGAGTTAGCAGAGGACAAATAAAAATGAGTGACATTGACACAAACGAACCTGAATGTCATTGTTCGTTTTGCGGTAAAAACCAGGAAGAAGTTGAAAAACTTATAGCAGGACCGGATGTTTACATCTGCGATGAGTGCATTGAACTCTGTAATGAGATCGTCAATGAAGAAGGAAGCGGTGAAGGAGAGGGGGAAGAGGATGACTTACAGGCCTCCCTCAAACCCAAAGAGATCCACCAGTACCTCAATGATTATGTAATCGGTCAGGAATATGCCAAGAAGGTGCTCTCCGTCGCTGTTCACAATCATTATAAGAGGATTGATGCGCCGGTTCATGAAGACGACGTAGAGCTTCAGAAGTCGAACATTATCCTGATAGGACCGACCGGATCCGGTAAGACACTGGTTGCCCAGACCCTCGCTCGCATCCTGAATGTTCCTTTTTGCATGGCTGATGCCACAACCCTGACAGAAGCCGGGTATGTCGGTGACGATGTCGAGAACATCCTGGTGAATTTACTACAGGCTGCCGATTATGATATTGAGAAGGCAGAACGGGGTATCATATATATTGACGAAATAGATAAGATTGCCCGTAAGTCAGACAGCCCGTCCCTGACCAGGGATGTGTCGGGCGAAGGTGTGCAGCAGGCCTTGCTCAAAATCATTGAGGGAACAGTTGCTTCCATCCCGCCCAAAGGTGGCAGGAAACATCCACAGCAGGAATTGGTCAAGTTGGATACCACCAACATCCTTTTTATCTGCGGTGGTGCCTTTGTCGGTCTTGATTCGGTTGTGAAGCGCAGGGAAGGCAAGAAATCCATCGGTTTTGGTGCTGAGGTCATGGGCGAATCCAAGAAAAAGCTTGGAGAACTGCTCGAAGCTGTCCAGCCGGAAGATTTGCTGAAATTTGGTTTGATACCGGAGTTAGTTGGACGATTGCCGGTTATTGCTACCATGAAGGAGCTTCTCGAGGAAGATCTTGTACGCATCCTTAAAGAGCCGAAAAACGCTCTTACCAAACAGTACCAGAAGTTGTTTGATTTTGAGAATATCCAGCTTCGTTTTACCGAAGGCGCCCTGCTGGCTATTGCTAAAAAAGCACTGGTGAGAAAATCCGGTGCCCGTGGTCTGCGTTCTGTGATGGAGCAGGCGATGCTTGAGGTGATGTACGATCTTCCATCCAAGGAAAATGTGCAGGAGTGCGTTATCAGCGAGCAAGTAATTAATAATGGTGAATATCCGGTTGTGTTGTACCAGAACACCCCTGAGGATTCACTGAAAACGGCCTAAGCCGGGTGCGCGGCATAACGTGCGCCTTGTTTTAATACAAGGAGAATTCGTGACTAAACTTTATCCGCTGATGCCATTGAGGGATATTGTCATTTTCCCACACATGGTCGCACCACTGGTGGTGGGCCGGAAGAAATCGATCCAGGCTCTTGAAGACGCCATGGAAAAGCGAACCGAGATTCTGCTGGTTACCCAAAAGGATGCCGGGGTGGATGAACCGACCGAGGAGGATATTTACACCTACGGGACGCTGGCATCTGTTATGCAGCTTCTTCGTCTGCCGGACGGGACCATCAAAGCGCTGGTTGAAGGCAAGTGCCGGGCGCGGGTACTCTCACATGTGCCTCATGACAATTTTATGCAGGCCGAGGTCGAAGAGCTTCCTGAAATAGTCGAGCAAACAGGTGAATTGCTGGCCTATGAGCGGGAGTTGCGAAAATTCTTCGAAGAGTTTGCCAACGGCGAAAAGAAGATTGCCAAGGAAGTGGTGAAGTCGGTCAAGAATATCGAGGACCCGATCAAGCTGGTTGATATCATTTGCTCCCACCTGCCGGTGAAAGCCCAGGAAAAACAGGAAATTCTTCAAAGCGACCCGATTACCACGCGAATAGAAAAAGTCCTTGAGATTATCCATCGTGAAATTGAGCTTGCAGAGCTGGAAAAAAGTATCAATGCAAAGGTGAAGATGCGGATGGGCAAAACCCAGCGCAACTATTACCTGAGTGAGAAGGTCCGTGAGATCCAGAGTGAGATGGACCAGAATGAAGACGGCGTTGATGAGATGGGCGAGCTCGAAGAGCAGATAACGTCCAAGAAGATGCCAAAGTCGGCTCGCGAGAAGGCAATGAAAGAGCTCAAAAAGCTCAAGAATATGCCACCGATGTCGGCAGAGACGACGGTTGTTCGCAACTATATAGATTGTATTGTCAGCCTTCCCTGGGGGAAGAAATCCAAATCGCAGCTCGATATTAATAAAGCAGAGACGATCCTGGACGAAGACCATTACGGTCTGACCAAGACCAAGGAACGTATCCTCGAATATCTCGCGGTGCAGGCCCAGGTCAAGAAAATCAAGGGACCTATTCTATGCCTTGTGGGTCCTCCTGGTGTAGGTAAGACCTCAATCTGCCAGTCTATTGCCCGTGCCATGAATCGTAAATTTGCCCGGCTTTCTTTGGGTGGCGTGCGTGACGAGGCTGAGATTCGCGGACATAGGCGGACGTATATCGGTGCCATGCCGGGTAAGATCATCCAGTCGATGCAGAAGGTGAATGTGGCCAATCCTGTTTTCTGCCTGGATGAGGTGGACAAGATGTCCATGGATTTCCGTGGTGATCCTTCATCTGCGTTGCTTGAGGTTCTGGATCCTGAGCAGAATTCAGCTTTTAATGATCATTATCTTGATATGGATTATGATCTGTCAGATATCTTTTTTATTACCACTGCAAATAGTCTTCATGGTATTCCCGGGCCGCTTCAGGACAGGATGGAAATCATCACGATCAGCGGCTATACTGAAGAAGAAAAGCTAAAAATTGCAGAAGGTTACCTGGTTCCTAAACAAATTGAAGCAAACGGCTTCAAGGAGGGAGATATCCAGTTGACCGATGGTGCGATCCTCGAGATTATCAGAAGGTATACGCGTGAAGCCGGGGTGAGGAATTTAGAGAGATCTATTGCCTCGCTGGCCAGGAAAATTGCACGTGACCGTTTGAAAAAGAATCTCAAGGATAAGAAATACAGGGTGAGTGCCCAATCGATCTTAAAATATCTGGGAACCCCTAAGTTCCGTTACGGCCTGGCCGAGGAGCAGGATGAGATAGGTCTTACTACCGGTCTCGCCTGGACAGAGGTCGGTGGCGAGTTATTGCAGATCGAGGCAACATTAATGCCAGGTTCCGGGAAGCTTATCATTACCGGTAAGCTTGGTGATGTAATGCAGGAGTCTGCCCAGGCAGCGCTCAGCTATGTTCGTTCGCGGGGTGATATGCTCGGGCTTGAGACTGATTTTTATCAGAAGCTTGATATTCATATCCACGTACCGGAAGGAGCTATTCCAAAGGATGGTCCGTCTGCGGGTATCACAATTGCCACAACACTCGTTTCTGCCCTTATAAAGGCACCTGTACGACACGAGCTGGCCATGACCGGTGAGATAACCCTCAGGGGCCGTGTTTTGCCCATTGGTGGACTGACGGAAAAACTGCTTGCAGCAAAGCGGGGAAATATTACTTCGGTTATTATTCCAAAGGAAAACGAGCGTAACTTAAAAGACGTTCCAGTGAAGATCAGAAAATCCTTATCCATCACTCTTGTGGATCATGTTGACGATGTGCTTGATTTAGCGATTGTTACGGAAGAGGGAAAAACTGTTTTCAAGGGTGTTGAGAATGGTGCTCTGGCAACTGATGGCGCCGTTTCAAAACTTAATTCAGCACATTGATTTTTTTGCTTGACGCGTATGGGGGAACTTGGTAAATACTCCTCCACGCTTGAGTGAGGGGGCGGGTAGCTCAGTTGGGAGAGCATCGGCCTTACAAGCCGAGGGTCACAGGTTCAAGCCCTGTTCCGCCCACCAGTAAATTAAGTGTACGACCATGCGGGGTCGTAGTTCAGTTGGTTAGAATGCCGGCCTGTCACGCCGGAGGTCGCGAGTTCGAGTCTCGTCGGCCCCGCCAGAAAATTCAAGGGTTTCAGCGAAGATGCTGAAACCCTTTTTTTGTTAAGGTTGTGGAGGTATCCATTTGGTTCTATCCTCATCACGATCGATTTCTAAATATTTCCATCATAATTGATGGCGGTTTTGCTTGACGGGTGAAGGGGAACTTGGTAAATAATCTCTCACGCTTGATTGAGGGGGCGGGTAGCTCAGTTGGGAGAGCATCGGCCTTACAAGCCGAGGGTCACAGGTTCAAGCCCTGTTCCGCCCACCAGTAAATCAAGTGTACGACCATGCGGGGTCGTAGTTCAGTTGGTTAGAATGCCGGCCTGTCACGCCGGAGGTCGCGAGTTCGAGTCTCGTCGGCCCCGCCAGAAAATTCAAGGGATTCAGCAGAAATGCTGAATCCCTTTTTTTGTTGGCTACGCTTGCTGGAGGTGCAGACCTTGGTCTCCCCCCCCTACAGAAGTATTGAGGAGATGTGATTGTCGGTTATGTTACGGCCATCACAAATGCATTCCAGTTCTTTGGATAACTGGCCAATTCTGCACCAATCGTTTTAACACCACTCGGATGCCATTTCTCCCAGCGAGGTCTGGCGACAACCCTGTAGCTCGTTTCCTGATCCCGTACCACGATTGAAAGCAGTGCGTTTGATATAGAAAGTGAATCGGGTACGTTTTTGATACAAAGGCCCATTCTTGATACATTTTCAACCAACCCACTGCAGGTGCCAAGACCGTCTGATATATCCACTCTCAGGTTTTTCACATTAATTCTGCTTGTTTTACGCTTTTCCGAGACCTGCGGGCCGGCTATCTTTGCTGGTGAAAGGGCTCTGGTCACTTTGAGAATGCTTTCTACACCAAGCCAGATTGCCAGAGTGGCAAGGGGCAAAATGATAAAGAGAATGAGAGGGGCGAACCAAAGTATTGCAATAAAGCCGGGTATATTTTCCATAACAAGGACCTTTAGGGTTGGAATACTCGAACGGTTTTAAGTGTGTATTGATGGAACTTGTTAGATTATTATATCACATCTTCATAGTGAAATGTGAGCTACAATTGTGGGAAAAAACTATCCCTTGTAAAGGGACTTAAATAGTAATGAGCACGAATACTGTATTACGGAAGTAATAGTTGAGGCAAATAGCTTGGTTGAAGGTAGAGCCTGATTATGGCTACTCTGTAAATATATCCTCAATCAGGGCTGGTTGCCATGTAGAGGTGGCAAGCAGCCAGTTACCATCTATGTTTTGGAGGATTAAATCGAATCGGTATATGTCAGCCTGGAGTTTGGGTAGGATCGAGGCACTTTCAACAGGTTGACCTGTCATGGCAACAAAAAGAACTACCTCTGCCTGGTCTTCTGCAGGAAATTTAACCTGATCGATAGAGGTGAAAAGATGAATGGAGCGTTTCCTGAGAAGCTGGTATGAGAGGTAGGCTATAATGTCCTTTTTGGTCATGCCGTCATTATCGCTGTAGTTTTCCGATATCATCGCTTTAACATCACCAATTTCATTTTTTTCAACAGCATCTTCTGCAGTTTTGATAAATGAGCGAACCTGATCTTCGGGGCTATCACTAGAGCATCCGGATAGGTATATTACTCCGCAGGTTGCCATTAAGATGAGAAGACATGTGGAGAGTGTTGGTAAAATATAACGATAGTGTATCATTGTCCCCCGGCTGATGCTGACTGCAGTTTGTCTTTATATCTCTCGTTGACTCTATAAACAAAAGAGAGGACTTCGGCCACGGTTTGATAGAGTTCAACGGGAATTTCATCGCCAATGGGTACTTTTGCCAGCAGTTCCACCAGGTTTTCGTCTTCGTGGACATGTACCCCGGCTTCACGTGCGGTTTCAATTATCTTGTCTGCGATTAAGCCTTTACCGCTTGCGAGAACCTTCGGTGCACCTGTATTTTTATTGTCGTAAACAATAGCGACTGCTTTCTGGGTGTGTTTTTTTTCGTCAGCCATATCTTTTATACCTTAGTATCGAGTACACCACCACCTTCAGGCAGCACATGGCGAAGGAGGGCGTTTGCTGGGTCTTCGGCCTCAGTACCGAATGAAAGTCCAAGCAGGGCTGTTTCTGTGATGGACTCCCTGAGTTCATCACTATACTCTTTTACAAACTCAGCCTTTTCGTTTGAGTCTGTGTGAAACCTGATATAAAGGCCTTCATCCGTCTGGAACATGTCGACCCTAATATTACCAATATCAGAGAGCTTGAGGTGGAGGGAAAAACGTGTCTCCTGTTCTCCGGAGGTTTCTCCATTCTCTTTATCTCCTGCATTCTGGTCAACCAGCATATATCCTTGCTCGATGAATGGCAGGGGGAGGGGGAAGATGAATTGGTGACCTGTCTCAGACTGCAGTTGAGCAAGCTGAAATAACTCGAGGGTGGTTAAGAGTTGGCTGGTTGATTTTGATACCTGGTCAGCCCCTTTCAGGGTATTTATTATTTCAAGAAGTGCTGCTTTTAGCGTGGCTGCTGCTTTCTGGTTTTTCCCTTGAGAGAGTAGTTTTTCAAAAGATAAACCAAGACGGTCGACAAGTTGCTTGAGTGCGGCACCAGCCTGGCCACCTTGTGCAGGTTGCTGCTGGTGGGAAAAATAGGTCTCAAGCGTATTTCTGGATAACGGGGAGAGAATCTCAAAAATAGAGCCGGTTTGTTGAAAGATGCCGCTCAGTATGCCCGTGTTGGCAGGTGTATTCGATACAGTGAGAAGAGTACCGGCGAGAGCAGGTTGGTTATCGCTGATAATCTGTAATTGCGGCGGTGTTGATTCTGTGAGTCGTAATTGAAGATTTGCTCCCTGTTGAAGGGGGCGTGGAGAAGAAACTGTGAATCGTTGTTCTCCGGCCTGAAGTGTGAACTGATTAGAGCTTGGCGATTGGACTACTGTAGCCTGGATTTGATGGTTGGTAAATTGTGCTAGACTGACAGTAGTGAGATTTTGAGCAGCTTGGGTAACAACAGCTTGGGTAGACGCAGATATGCTGACAGTTGCAGCCTGGCCTTGAGCTGCTGGTGTAGAGGTTGTTGTCGACTGTGACGTAACAGGTTGCTGTAACTGCTGCGGTTGCTGAGGTTGCTGAGGTTGTTGTAGAGAGCGAAACAGCGTGGTGATATCTATCGGTTTGCCGATTAGGGTAATCGACTTCCCCCAAAAATGATTGAGTGTTTCTCCTATTATCTTGAGCTGGACCTCAGGGGATGTGGATGCTACTTGCAGTTGCAGTGGTTGACCGACTTTCAGAGGCACCTCTGTCCGTGCAGAAATCCTGTTTTCCCCTATCTGCAGAAGTGCTCTATTGTCTGCCTGCACTTCGACCACCAGGGCTTTCAGCAGTTGCCCGGCCTGTGGTTCAATAGAGCTCTGGGGCTGTCCCTTGGATTGGGAGCCTATGGCGTTTATAAAGCGTATTGATTGCAGCGGATTGATTGTGCTCATTATACTGTATCGGCAGATACGGGAAAGGAGTTAATAACACAATCGAAGGGGACGGGGGCGGGCTCTCCGGGGTCAGGCTTAAGCCTGACCCCAACTAGGCAACTCCCAACTAAGCAACGCCAGCTACTTCGAAGTCTGGATATTCTCCCTCAACTGCCGTCTTTGTTCCCAAAGACAATTGGTAATAATATCATCACGGACATTGTTGTCTATCTGGTCAAAGTGCAGTGCAGCATGCCACCTGCCACTCCTGTTGTGTTTGGTCCGCACCAAATGGCCAAAGCAGTGAACCCTTTTGCTGGGATTACTGAGGGCAAGCTCGATTTTAATATTACTAACGTTCGGGCATTCGCTCGGAAATAATGCGAGAACGCCGGTCGCAGAGAGGTCGAGTGTGGTACCTTTTATCACCCAGTTGCTTGCAGAAGAAGGGTTTGTTGGCGATGTGTAGCTAAGAATAATCTGGGTGCGTATATCCACCCGGAAATATTCTCTTAAACTTGCTGGGTCAATCGATTTTGAGGCAGTCAGTTCTATCGTTTTTTTGTTGAGAACCTCTGCGCATTTGGCGTTTATGATAGAAGATGTTGTACCTATCACAGAGAAAGTAAAGGGAGCGCTCTCATCAATATCTGTAGGAAAGGCACCAGAAGCAATCTTTATAAAGAAATTGGGAGCAATCGACTCTTTATATACACAGTCAAAATTGAGCTTATCGCCAGCTTTGTTTTGAAGCGTAACGATACCTTCCTGGCCGTCCTGCATGGATTTGACTAAACTTTCAAGCGATGAATCTGTCATATGTAACTGATAAAATAATATAATCTATTTTGAAACAGGTTCTTTGACCTGTACTTTTAAACGAAGCAGTCGTCTTTGAATAATCAGGCACCAACCGATAATCTTATCCCGGTCTTCGGTAGAGATATCATCAAAATGATATGCAACCTCGTAATTGTCATCACTAATCTGGTGGGCTCGAACTGGATGAGCTAGGAGGGTAACTGTTTCCTGCTCAGGCGTGGGCAGGGTCAATTGTAGCTTCACCTGTTTATCAACAGGGGGCTTGGCATTGAAACTTGCCAATAACCCACTGCCGGAGATGTCTATGGTTTTACCTTGCAGACTCCACGGTTCGCCTTTTTCATTATAGAACTCAGGCAAAAAGGAACTGCTTATCACACTTGTCTGGGCATCTACCCTGAAAAATTCCCGTAACTGATCATGGCTGAAAGATTTTTCAACAACCATATTGAGTGTCTGATCATTAGGAATATCATCGATCATGGCTTCAATGGAAGTCGTAACTCCTCCTACATCAACAGTGATATAGCAAGCCTCAGCTCTGTCAATAGAATCAACAGGAAGTGCTCCCGGCTTAAATAACAGTTTAAATGCAGGAGATGCGGTCTTTTCTAGTACACAACTTGCACGATAACGCTCTACAGTGTCAATGATGGGTAAGAATATCCGTACCGGTTTCTGATCGGGTATTGCTTGTAAGTTGCCGTGATCTTCTGTCATGTGATTGTGGGGTTAAATAGTAAGGACCGACTCCAGAATTATAACTGTAATACTGCTCACTAAGCTAAAGTGATCGTATAGTATCATCAAAAGTAGGGAGAAGCAAGATTTGAGTAGAAATGCGATTTGTTATAATTCTTAGACAGTTGGTAAGAGGTAAAACAACTTTTGGATCAATGTTATCTTAATTTCAGCAATCAGGATACTTACAGCTCGGCAGACCAGAAAAGGAAAAAGATCAGGGCAGGAACTGGGAAATAATCCATCCCGCCAAGCCCTAAGATTCTCCGACGAGCATTTAGTTGAGGCCTATTCACTAAATTAGGCATTGACGGGGCTAACAGCGCGGTAGAGAATAGACGCAGATTGTTGTAAGAAGTGAAATAACCCATTAACTCGACTATGGGAATTCTCCAATTCCAACAGAAGCATTACAATTCAATATTTTATCAAACTCTCTTTCTATTTTTTCTACTGATTTTAAAGTGGTAAAATTAAAAGCATCTTCTTTTCCTTGTGCTGCTAAAGAAACCCAATACCCTCTATTATTATGTAAAGTTGATAGTTTGTTAGCTAGATCGATGGCGTTTTCTTTCTCAAATACCAGTCCATTTTCACCATCTTTAACAATTTCCCTTGAACCTCCTGTGCCACTTGATACAACACAAATACCGGCTGCCATTGCCTCAATTTGAGTTTTACCAAAAGGTTCATCAAATACACTAGGGAATACTAGTGTATTACAACGTCCAAACATCTGTGACATTTCTTCTTTACTCAAAAAACCTTTAAATTCTATCTGGTCACCAAAACCATGCTGTTGTGCATAATCATTTAAAGAAGATACAAACTCTGGGTTGGTTGTATCTCCAGCAATTTCACACGTAAAAGGAATAGAGTTAAATTTAAGTAACCCAAGAGCTTCAACCAAAGTTTGTGCACCTTTATATGGCATAACTAAACTTGCAAAACAAATTCGTAAAATATCAAACGGAGGATCCGAGTATTTATAATAGTACTCGATGGGGGAACCAGGATAGAGAACTGTATAGTTAGAAATATCGTACCCCGATTTCTTAATATGATCATTTAACCAACTACTACACCCAGCAAGGATATAATAATTTTGATCAAATTTAAATGAAGAAGGGTAACTTGGGGTACTATTACCTAATCGATGTAACATCGGTATTTTTCTATCAGCGATATCTGCAATATAATTATACCCAAGAAGATCAAGGTTTCCTAACATACAAGTATCTGGTGAAAACTTCTTCACTGCTTCCATTATTTTCTCATGATTTCCCGAAATTATCTGGTTGATTTCTTTTTGATCTTCTTCAAATACAACCTTACCATCAACCCAGTCACCAAGAAGCTTCAAATCTCTTTCTACATGTCTCTCAACTTCTTGATAGTTAACAAAGTCGAATTTTTGGTGTTGAGGCATATTTGAAGTTAAAGCTAAGATCTCATGCCCTTTTTTTAATAGACATTCAATAAACTCCCATACTGTTCGACCAAATCCACCCATTTCCTGAGGTGGCAATAAGTTTGTAATCACTAAGATTTTGAGTCTATTCTGAGCAATAGGTGTAGGGTTTTGTCCAATTTTTTCAAAATAGGATGATAAAGCTTCCTTATCAATATCTTCATGCTGCAGCAAGGTTGATATTAATGATTCAATGGCCTCTGGCAAATCACCATACCTAGAACCTTCAAGTAATAGTATAATGGCTTTCGTTAGATCTCCCTGATTTATATAATTATTTGCCAACTGCACACAAAAGTTTATATCGCTTCTATCATAGGGTAACGGAGGTACATTTATTTCATCATGAAATGATGGTATTTTTGCCTGTTTATCAATTTCACGAATAATATTTTGTATTCTTCCTATGGTTATTTTACGAGAAAAACCTGTTTGAATTTTTTCATTTAAACGTTCCCCCATCTTTTGTGCTAATTCAGGATTTTCTGCAAGTTTTCGCATTGCCAAAAACATCCCCTCAACATCAAATTCGTTTACCAAGAATCCATTAATACCGTTTTCAACAACATCAGGAATGCCACTATGATAGGTGGAAATTACAGGAACAGCCATTGCCCCAGCTTCTATAATTGCGACAGGCACCCCTTCTTGGTCGCCATTCTTAGCAATTACACTGTGCTGAACAAACGCCCTCGCATTTCTCAATAGTACTTTAGTTTGTTCACGGGTACATACTCCGCAGAAGGTAACCGATTGCTGTATTCCCAGGGTGACAGAAAGCTCTTTACATGCACCTAATAAAGGACCATCTCCAGCAAAAATAAGGTGACTATCTGGCTCAATACTTAAAAGCATAGAAAATGCTTGGATCGTTGCTTGTGGACACTTTTTTTCAACAAACCTTCCAATTCCAACAAATATTTTCTTACTACTAATCGGAGATGCCTTAACTTGATGTGTATCTGCCCCTAACGCATTTAATACTATTTTTTCCTCCGGAGCCCCCATATCCATCATGGCCTTTTTCATATGTGATGACATTGCCACTACTCTATGGACTAAAGGGAACATTTCCTCAAAACATTCTCTATAATTATTAACTATAGAGTGGGCGTAAACATCTAAGCCAAGACCGTGAATAATGAGTGGAACTTCAGCTTTCAAACATGCCCTGAAAACAGCACATCCAAGGATAGTGCTTTCAGCTAAAACAGAAGTAACATTATTACTTTTGAAAAATTGACTTAATAAGTCAGCATAAACCGCATTCCTTTCAAGGTCTGTACAATTTTCTAATTTATCAATTTTATCTCTTTCAGCGATAAACTCACTTCCTAATATTTTTAATGGTAAAGGAAAACCACAGACAACAACTGTGTTGTTGGAGATATATTTAATATGGTCGTCAATGAATGTTTCTGAATAAACACCCTCATTGGCTCGGATAATGCACAATTTACCGTTTTGTGATATTGGTTCTATTTCATGATCTTTTGCATCATCAAAAATTGTTGTAGCTGGCTTCTTGTAGGCAAAACATTGAAAACGATCTGGTTCTTTATCAGAATTACTCGAAACCTGTTCATTTATATCAACTCCAACAAAGCCAATTTTTTCCAGTACCTCTGTCAAAGTGTTTTTATGAAATTGTATTGCAGACCCAATTTCTCCTTTTTTTGCATTGACCAACTTTTCTGATATGTATAGGAACCCACCCGGCTTAATTATACGTAAAACATCATTTACAATTTCGTAACTGAAGTATGGTAGTGATAGAAGATCAATCAATAAAGCACAATCAATAGAATTACTTGGGAAATGAAAAAACTGTTTACCCCAACCTTCATGATTAGTATTTGACTCTGATAAATCACCTAAAGAAACACCATAATACTCACTTACGAAAGTAGTTGATTTGGAATCTAATTCGGTATATCTCAAAGGTCCGTTACTAACCTCTAACAATTTCCCATGTATGAATGGTAAAACGTTTTCTATCTTTCTATAATAACAACTTAAAGACATGATGTAAACTCCACTTTTACATTCAGTGTTAACGATTATAGGTTCTGAGTAACATTGTACTATTCAAAAAAAAATATATATTTTTTACGATTTTTTAAATTAAAATTAGTTGCAATAATAAATGCTCAACATTATGTCCTAACAAAGTTTAGGCTGTTTAGTGCAATATAAGATAGTGGTTCATGTGTTCTTAAAATTAACTTGTGAAAATCTGCCCTAAATAATCTGATAAATAGTAAAATGATCTTCCGGAGCTCATCTTTCTGTATAGTCTTTAGACGAGATCATAGAGACTGATTTATGTCCTATTTTATTTGCATTATCTTTGAGGGGTTGCATACAATACTGTCTCACAATGGGAAACTGTGTCTTTATCAAAATATAAATAATAATGCCTAAGATAATAATTATAATTAAGTACAATACTACTTATAAAAATTGGTATATTGATTATATCACTTGGTTTATGATATGTAGAAATTGCGAGAACTGGTCGTGTCCTTTTTATAGTATCCTTAGATCCCATCAAGGCATCCATTTCTGCACCTTCAATATCCATTTTGATCATACTTACGTGAGCATTCCTCAATATTGAATCTAGAGTGATGGTTTGTACTTCTGTGTTTCCATAATCAGAAAGTGTACATGATGCTGTAGACCTATCAGTGTCAAATTTTAATAAGGACTCATTTTTGTAGAGGCCTTTCTTGAAAAGGTTAAAGTTTTTCTTGTTTCCAGCAATGATTTTAAGTTTGTTAAAATTCTCTGAACTTGGTTCAAATCCATAATATCCTTGTATTTCATTACCAGTTACTTTCATAAGCTCTATTAAAGTATCTCCATTATATGCGCCACAATCAACAAAAGTATCATTGGAATTAACTGCATATATATCAGGTTCAAAATACATATACTTAGCGGGTCTTGCTACTTCGATTAGATGTTCGATTTCATTACTTATCCTATAGTTGAGGATGTTTATTAGAACCCTCCGTGAAATATTGTCTGATAGAATATTAAAAACATTTTTGTATTTCTTGATATTTGAATAAATAAATGTATCAGAGGTTATGTGTTGAGTGTTTTCTTGGTTTAGTTGTGAAATTATTTTCTTTTTAACCTCAGCAGATAATGTGGCAACTATTACATATAAATTTGGGAATCTAACCAGTGCTTCCTTGAGAGATAATACAGGGATACCTTGTAACATAGTGTGTTGTTTGCTGCAATTATTGTCAATAAAACATTTAACCTGTATATTATCGCTTAAACAATTTTGATTTAGGGTGTCAATGCCGGCGTTTCCTGCAGGCATTATTGCAATACTAAGCTCTTTATCTGTTTTAAGTTTTGTTACATTCTGGAAAATTTCACAAAATTCTTCTTCAAACGTTTCTATATTCCAATCTGTAAACATTTCTAATGTAAGTCCATTGGTTGAACACATTATTTTATCCTTGATAAAATAGAATATTTCTTATGCTTTTCTATC
Organism: Desulfopila sp. IMCC35008; assembly: GCF_010646885.2. Classification (GTDB taxonomy): domain Bacteria; phylum Desulfobacterota; class Desulfobulbia; order Desulfobulbales; family Desulfocapsaceae; genus Desulfopila. The sequence continues at coordinate 1,879,990 of NZ_CP050700.1, forward strand.
GAAAGCACTTTCTTTAATACAATACCTATAATCTAAAAATAGGTCAAGATCTGCTATATTACAGTTAAACAAAGGTGCATAGAACAAATTATTGGAAACATTACATCCTGTCGTATCGGTAAATATAAATTTTCTATATTCCTTAGACTTGTTTTAAAAAAAATCACTATATTCTAGTACTACAGTCCATCAAGAAGCTATATTTTTCAGTTAAATATATTGATGCGAATATTAACACCTAACAATAGTATTGTAATTTCAAAAATAACTTAAATTTAAGCTAGGGCTGTTAACTATTAACAATGGTATCTAATGCTTTAGTAAAATATTTGGTGAAAAAATGGAGTCCTCTATCCGAAACGCTACTGACTATTATCAACAGTATTTCTATCCACAGGAGTAAAACCTGAAGTACCTAATATTGTGGGTTAATAATGAATCACTAAGTTGGTTTATATCCGATATATGTGATTTGAATTGGAGAGGTTTCAATTAACTACCCGTTTATCATTTGTTTACAGTATTCAAAATGGTAATAATATTATTCTTATTATCAATTCGCAACAAAAATTATTAACCAAAAGGATTTCGTTCATATAAATATGTTAGTCAAAAAATTTAGAACAGATTTTTTACAGCCAATTGGAGGCGAGTCCTAATTAAAATGCAATCGTTGAAAATGAATTACTCTTTCCATCGCGAATATATGAGTAGCGTAAAAAGCATTTATTTTATTCGGGTTAATAACGTACGAAATGTCTTCCAACTAGAATTCATATACTAAGTTAGCCATACGAACATCAAGAAGACATCTATCGTGATCAGCAGTGTAAACTCAAATAATGTGGTATGGTTTTTTCCTAGATGTCAACAAGTGTATTATATATAATGTATTACTATAGTTATTAATTAAACAATTATAATTTTTCTCGTAGTTATAGAATCACCTTTTGTCCATTTCAGTAATTACATAATCTAGTTTTTCGATATCAACAGTGAAACAGGCATTGTTACGGCGAAAATTTTGATCAACCTCAAAGTGCTGACGCCAGGCCTCATTTAAAAACTCAGGTGGCTGTAAATTGTCGCCAATAATAACTCCATAGACATTTTCGATCAAAAGTCTTTCATCAACACGAGGAATAGTATCCTTAATAGCAGGTGAGTATATTCTTAAAATCTTTGTATTATTTCTTGCCCACATAGCGGTATTTAAATTCCCAGAAGAAAAATCCTCTACTATGAAACACGCTTTAGATATAGTTTCAATTTTTTCTGTTATTCTTAGTTCTTCCCAATGAACTTCTCTAAATCCTTTTTGAACTAAATAGTGTCTTAATTCTTCTCTATTTATAATATAACGTAAATTAATATATGATTCATTTTTTGATCTACGCAATATGAAAATCTTTTCAGTTTGGTCCAACCTAGTAAATCCGAGTTCCTTCATTAGATCTTTATTTACTTGAGAAGCTTTAATACTATGATGCTTAGGTAAGATAATATTTGATTGTCTAAATATTAATTGTTGATTTACAGTTGCTGGTATAATACGATCCTTTGGTATTCCTAAAAAGTCAAAAGCTTCTTGAACAAAAGGGTACTCAGAATATTTACAGTACAAATATTGCGTTTCCAAATCTTTCATGATTAAAAAATTCGAAAATATTTCTACAAGTTGATGTCCATATGCATCATACAAGTTAGGTAATATCGTTACAATCGCATTAATAAATTGAGGAGCAGGAACTCTATCGTTATCAGATAGAAGTATATTCGGAGTTATCTGTCCTTCTTTAAAAAGAGCGAACTGATCTAATCTGTTAGGATTCCAGTCTACTCCAAATTTTAACGCAGATTCATATATTAGTTCATTATTTCCGGTTACGTAAATCCCAGTGTGTCCATAAACTCTTAAGTGTTCAATTGTTAGTATATAGAAAGGAGGCATATGAATTATTGGGCAATTTTTAAAAAATGCGTGATCATCTTCAGTAGCGACAAGTCTTTCATCGCAGGTTTCTACTGAAGCTCCCATGTACCAATCTGGTGAATAATCATGAATACAGATATCAAAATCACGTTTTGTATCATTTATAATATCTCGTATTGAAACTAAAGATTTGGGTGAGTTGATGCTAGTTACGGCAAAGTACTCCATTAAGTTTATTTTATTAGTCATGATTCCGAGTGCCACCTATGACGTAATTGTATCGAATTAATACAATATCATTCATCTTTTAATATCATTTTAAGAAAATTATGAGAAAATAACTTTTCTTTTGCCAATCGTGAATTTACTATTTCATATACAATTTTTGAATTGTTTCTGATTTTCATTTGAACATCTTTAGTGTCAAAGCAAACTCGATTCATTAAATTTAATTTTGAAAGAATATCTCTAGATGGTCGATTAAGAAGTTTTATTTCTTCTTCGGCAGGCAAAAAGTAAAATTCTTTCTCAAAATGAATAGCCATGCACAAGCAATGAAACGAATCAGTAAGAACCAGTTTACAGTTAGCTATCTTAAATAACCATTCATCCATTGTGTTATAGAAGTATTGTTTTTCATTATCACTATTCAACCTTTCGTAGTTGTAAATATTTTCAGAAGACATTAAATATGACTTTTCAATTATGTTTAATTTTTCTCTAAAAGTATCATCTTTAAGAATTTTGTGATATGCAATTTCCGGAGCAGCCGATATTGGATTTACAGGAAGCATTTGTTGAAAATATTGTTTATCTAACAGCAAAGTCGGTTCTAGAACATTTTCAACTGCAACATTAACAATGTTTCGAAGTGGTAGAACTCCGTAAGATTCGCGGAGACCAATAGCAGAAAAGTTTTTCAAATATTTTTTCAACATCTTTTCTAACTCTGGACTGGGATACAACACATCCCAATCAGTTTGGCCAAAACTAGCAGAATATGCAATTTTTCTAACTTTCTTGTCATTTAGAAAATGTAAGAAATATGCTGGCAGGAACTCCCCTGTCGCAGACGGTGCCCACACTGAATCACTACCTACGATAACAATATCATAGTTAAATTCACCCTGCTCTAAATCTTCAAGGGTACGGTATACATGAGATGATCTAGGAACCCATTCTTTACGGAAATCTTCAAACACCTCTGGATTTTTGGCAAAACGATTACGAAACTGTACCTTTAACACCGATTTAGAAACCGGTTTATTTCGTTTTGGTATGAAATCAATGTGTTCAACTTCATAACCTAATTGACGTATTGCATAACTTAATGATGCAGCCTGGAGTGAAGGGCCAGGCATCCAAGTACCGTAATGAATACTAAGAATCCCAACTTTATTCATATAACAACCTACAGCTTTCTAAGAGCAGTTTTAAGGAAAACTAGAGATAACTTTCTCTGCACCGCTAACTCATTTTCAATAGTTGGATAATGTAGAAAATCTTCGAAAAGATCGCAATTTCTAATTGAATCATGATTAACCGAAATCTGATCAAAATTCTGTTTTAAAAGTCCAAAGAGGCTGATCAACCGACAGTCTTTATAAGGATTTGGAGATGTAGGCGAAGGAAGATGGATCAGTTTTTTCCTAAAAAGAATCGCTAGGCAAACACAATGATAAGAGTCTGTGATAACTACTTGGCTATTTTTAATTTTCAAGATCCACTCAGGAACCGTGCTAAACTTATACCTTGGTTCATCATTCTCTGTATTATACTTTTGCGAAAGAATATTTTCAGGCTTGACATCGTACTCTTTTTCAATATGTCTGAGAGTATCTCCAAGATCAGGGTCATGGGTTGCTTTGTGATATACGATTTTTGAGATGTGGGAAACATCAGGTTTCTCAACATCTAAAATCTTTTGGAAATATGATTCACCTACCAAAAGAGTTGGGTCAAGAACGTGAACTACATTCGATGTATCTATTTTAAAGGTCTTCTTCAATACATCAATTCCCGAAATTTCGCGAACTGAAATACTGTTGAAACGAGCAAGTTCCCTTTTTACATCTTCGACAAGTTCAATGTTATCAGCTGCATCATAAACTGGCATACCAAAACTTGGTGCATAACTAATTTTTTGGATAGTATCATCTGCAAACTGAATAAAATATGCTGACCAAAAATCACCAGTACAATTATAAGACCATACACCATCACTTCCAACAACAATCCCATCATATGAAAACGATGCGTTTTCCAACTCCTCAATCGTTTCATAACGTTTTTGCGATTTGTGCATCCATTGATTTCGAAAATCATCAAATACTTCAGGATTATCTGCAAATCTGTTACGATCTGGAATTGTAGAAGAATAACTTGAAACTGGTTTGGTTCTTTTAGGAACAAGATCGATATGTTCTGCTTGGTACCCTTCTCGATTTATTGCATAATCTAGCGCAGAAGCCTGAAGGATTGCGCCATAATTCCAACGAGAAAAATGAAAATTTAGAATACCTACCTTTTTCATAAAGCATTCCTTTGGTTATTTGTTTACGAAGGAGCTGCCAAGTAAATTCATTTTTTACTTAATAGTATTTTTGTGTTGAATTATTTATGTATCGACATAAAATCTTTCTATCATTAAAGATATTTTACAAAAGTTATATATCTAAATCAAATAGAGGTGTAGATGAATCATAATCATATTTTTTATGAAAATCGTATTGTTTTATTGCGCAATAGATATAAGATTTTTTAGATCAATTTATGTTGCTCTCTATTTTAACTAGGATTTGAAATCAAAACGTTAAAACGCTCAAATCTATTGTTTTGGTTAGAGAATCATACCAAATAGATTTTACGTATTTATCTTTAAACTTTTTTTGGCTTGTAAAAATTTTACGATTACCATTCCCAACAAAAGATTTGACATCATTGTCACACAAGAAGTACTTCTTGTCAATTTTCATGTCAATTAATACCTGTTCACATATTTCTTCAGATATCAATTGGTTAAAAATATCACAGGAATGTGGGTCGATAACAATACAGTTTGCATAGTTATATTTTAATGAATAGTGGATTGCTGCTCTGCCTCCTTTCCCTATTCCAAAAAGTAAAACATCGTTTTTATTTATTCCAAGAACTCTAATCGCCTGAATTATACACTCATTAATATCTGTATCAATTTTATCACCATTGTGTTGAAGGTAGTAGACACCATACTCTCCCCAAAAATCTCGCAAATCCAAAACAGATTGCTTAGTTTTGCGATAACTATTTACAAAAAAATATGGGTATCTATCTTTTTCCGATGCTTCTTTATGAAAAGAACCAAAATCATTAAAGTTAACTATCAGCTTTTTTCTTGTTCCTTGACGAAGAACATAGCATATATCAATATTACGTGAAGAGGAAAAGTGAAATTGAGGTGATTGAAGTTTACCGAAATAGCTCAAGTATTTCCAGTATAACACAACTGAAATAGGGAGTGATTTGAGATAGGTGTGATGAAGCAATGAATATCGCTGATCGTTGACTTGGAGGGCAATATCAATCCATCTTCTGTTCCGGATATCTTTGAAAAAGTTGAATGTATTTATGGGTCGACACTTTTTTATTAGCTGGTTGCAAAGTATTGTTTGCTTAAGCAGCCCGACATAACAGTCAGCATTATGTGAACTTGTGCTGTTATTTGGCCCTTGACTCACAAAATAAACGATCTCTTTAGAGAATTCGAAGGTTTTACAATGCACGGCTACCTGAGTACTGAAAAACATGTCATCACCGTGATTTGGAGGTACTTCGCTAAAGCGTATGTCGTTTTCCTCAAGAAACCCTCTACGGATGAGTTTGCCCCAAGGAGTTAAAATGCATAAAAGGCCTTCACGATTCTCCATTTCGTAGTATTTGAGGAAATGTTTTAACCTCGTCCCAGAACCAATTTCACCAGTCTCTTCTAAAAATGATTCAGCTCGGAACTGGTATAAATCTTTTTTAGATTCAGAAATTTCATTGAAAATATTTATCGCGTTTTCGGCAAGATAATCATCACTATCAACAAAGAAAACGTATTCACCCTGAGCCTTATCTATCCCAATATTTCTTGCTCCACCTGAGGTTACTTTTTTATCAGGGAATACAAATTCAACGTGAGAATACTCATCCTTTCTCGCGATTTTTCGAATCGAATGCTCCGTACTGAAGTCATCGATTACTATTATTTGAATATCTTTGTTAACAGGAATTGATTTCAACGCCCTTTCGATAAGAAAATTAGAGTTGTAATGAGGAATCACTACGCTGAACTTGATATCTTCCTGCACCCTTAATCCTCTATAAATGTAATAAAAAAATCATTTAGTTCTATAACCTTGTCCATTTCCCAGAGATTAATAAAATCATCAAAAGTTTGACATTGTGCAATTCCATCAAATCCACTCTTTTTTAATGCCTGCGCAAACGCTGAAAATAGGTAGTGTTTAGACTCATTCGGTTCATTCCACCAGTAAACGCACCCTGGATTAAGAATCATACCTTTGAGCGTCACAACCTTTTCAGTTTGTGTGTTTTCAGATGAATATGTAAAATAGAGCCAATCATCAGCTCCTGATTCAGAGATTAGCTTATTATAAAATAAACCAAACTGGAATTCTGAATTGTATTGCTCTACAACAAAAAGAGAAACATCATCATTTGTATAGGTAATTCTCTCAGCTGTTACAACATTCTTGAATGTTGTAACAAAGGAGGAATTCATTATCTGAGGTTTATCTGGAAGATTCGGAATAATCGCAGAAATAGATCTTGGACACAGAACATGGTTATCATTAGATAGACGATCATTTTCATTTTTTAGATAGATACCAGAGTTCATCTTCTCATTGTCTGTATTGTCATCTTTCCCTTTAATTAACCTTACGTGATCTTTCAGAAATTTGGGGCTTTCAACTCTCTCAATTTTTTTCATCAAAGTCTCAGAAACATCATCTATTCCATCACTAGCGAGGCGACCTTTGTCAAGTAGCGCACCGCCACAAATTTCACACCAGTGAATTTGATCTCGGAAATCTTCTGGTTCACGTTTCCACCAACCTTTTTCTATACGCCACCCTCCTGGACCATCAAAAAGTGTATCAAGTGCAGCTGCTACTTCACAAAAAAAAGCTCCTTTTGGGGTTATTGAAGAACTCCACTGGTTTTGGATCCAACACTTATCTCGAATTGGAATCCACTCCTCATCCGTTATACCCAAATCTTTCCTACTTACAAGTATGGGTTGGTGTATACTATTATTCCTATGGTCATTCAGTACCTGTTGACCAAATATTTCGTGAATTTTTTCATAAGATTTGTAATACTGATTTGGCATTGTGGACCAAAGGCCAGCTCGCTTTGTATTGCCATCTGCAGTGATACGATCATAATGGTCGTGCTGATTAACACGCACATTTTCTGCAAACTCTGATGGTTTCATAGGCATTTTGAGAACATTCGGCTTGAGTCTTGGTCCATATTTTTCAGATAGGTGATCAATGAATCGCTCAAATTGTGGATGGAGGGTCGGTTCACCACCGATAATTCCAACAATTTGATCAAACCCCTCTAGAGAGTCTACCGCTCTCACAAAGGTCTCCCAATCCATAAAAAATGGTTTTTTATGATGCCCGCAAAATCTTGTACAATTCGAACAAGAGAAAAGACACGCATTAGTAACTTCAATCTGTATTGCCCACATATCTTTAGGAGACTTCATATCAATTCCAATTTATTTATAAATTTTCTGCAGTAAAAGGTCAGCCTTCTCATCAAGCAAGTCCTCCTTAAACATGCCATAGCGAAAGTTAACACAAGTCGTACAGATTACATTATTCTCTCTTTTTTTTTCCAACATCATTTTCCTGAACTCACGAAGAGGTTCTCCTCTCCAGATTTTCACAACTGATTCATTCCTAATATTACCTATAACAGTTGCTGTTTCCATGGCACAACATGGAACAGCATTTCCGTCAGGATTTATCTGAATCATATAAAACGGTTGTGGACAAACTTCAGCGGTAGTTAAGGGGTTGCCATTCTGAGATTTATTTAGGGTTTGATGGGATATTTCGTAATAGTTGATATGAGATGTTGCTGGGGCGAGATTTTCAATCGAAATTTTATCACAAATTGATTCGAAAGTTTTATAAAATAGCTTTTTATCCTCTTTATCCATGTCAATATTAATAGTTTTTATATAAACTTTTGTTTTACCTTTATTTTCAAAAAAATAAGTGATTCTATCTACAAGATCATCCATATTTATATTTACACCTGATACTTCATAATATCTTTTTTCAGAAACACCTTGTATTGATATACGCAGCCAATCTAATCCCGCGTCAATTAGAGATTCACTCAATATCGGAGTTAGGAGCGAACCATTTGTGACAATGTCAATAGAATTAGCAATGGATCGTCTTTTTGCATAATCTATCATTTCTGGTAATTGAGGGTGTAGAAGAGGTTCACCAGTTGCTGCAAAGCGAAGCATTTTTATTTTTTTTGGAAAGTATGTTAAGTCATCAATGCATTTTTTATATAAATCGTAATCCAAAATTTGTTGATTCGAAATAAAACTTCGTTTTTTGTAAGGGACGGAATGAATACAGTACTTACATTTGAAGTTACAAGCGTATACAGGAAATATTTGGACGAGATATGGTGTATTAAGAGGAATAACATTTGCAAGTATAGTGCGTTTTCCTCCGGTGGTTTGCCCTTCCATTTTAGAGGCAATCATTTCAATTTCTCCAATAGAACACTGCATTCATTGTCAAGAATATCCTTGGGGTGAGCTACGTCATTAGGGGCACAGCAAAGAGAACATTTTGGATCTTTCAACCTTTCTTTTCTGAGCTGCATTTTCCAAAAGTTTTGCAATTTTTCAGAAAACCACATTTCTTTGATTGTTATTTTATGAACATTGCCCAAAATAACAGGACGATAAAGGTTGTCACAAGGCTGCACATCGCCATCTGGAAAAACTCCAAGCATATAGAATGGGAGAGGGCATACTAGTCTTTTATCAATTTTTCTTCCATAGCGATCATAATTTGAAATCAACTCAGATGTCATTTCGACCCCGTCGTAAGTTGGCTGAACCTTTTCAATGAACATCCTGTCAGAACAGTCGGCGAAAAGATTATAGAAATCTTCCTTCTCTCCTTTATCAAGGCCAATATCCAAAATTTTCACAAACAGACTTGAAGAACCAGAATTTTCATGAAAGTAGCGAAGATTGTCCATAAAAGTATCAAAATCTATTTTGACCCCACAAACTTTCTTATATTTTTTTGATGTAATCCCTTGTATAGATACTCTTAGTGTGTCTAAACCATTTTCAATTAATTGATCTGATATTTCAGGCGTTAATAAGGATCCATTCGAAATAAACTCAATCTTTTCAAAGCAGTTAGAGTCCTTAGCAATCTTAACCATATCAGGAAGGTTTTTATTTAACAGGGGCTCTCCTACGCCAGTTAAAGAGAGTAACTTTATTTTTTCTGAAAATTGACCAAGTTGATTAACGACTTTCGAATATGTTTCCATGCTCATCGTGCCTTTCTTAAAATCATACCGTTTTTTTAGTTCCGTATCGCTCATAGAATGAGCACAATATGAACAACGAAAGTTACAACAATTTGTTGGATAAACATACACACTAAAAGGTGTACTCAAAGGAACAACCTCTGACAATTTATGCCTTTTATCAGAATAACTTGGTTTAATTTCAGAATTCATAGATCAATCTTCAAAAAGGGTTAACAACCGTGAGGCATCCTTGTCTAAATATTCGGATTCATCATTTATGGCATTAAAACAAGTGCATCCAGTACACTCTGGTATTGTATCCTTTTCTAACCTAAGCATTGTCTTTAGATGCTCTTTTCTTTTCCTTCCATTCCAAATATCTAATATCGTATTATATTTTATGTTACCCATTGATAGAGTTTTAGGGAGACCAGGTACCGGACAAGGAAATGTATCTAAATCGCAACCAACTTGTAGAAAATAGAAAGATTGACCACATACTTTCCTATTCGGGTCGCACTCTTTTCCAAAAAAATCTTTGGAGGCATCTACAGTACCTTTGATTTTGTCATGATGCTGCTGCATTTGAACAAGATGCTCAACATAGATCCTATCTGCAAGGGGACTAAATAATTTATAAAACATATCCTCCTCTTCTTGAGTTTCAAATGCTGCATCAATTGCTTTGATATAGACTTGGGTGTTTTTCTTCTTCATTTGTAGATACTCTAAATTTTTGATAAACTTATCGAAATCAACATCTTTTCCACAAACATTTCTATATTGTTGTGCAGATATTCCCTGGATTGATACATTAATATTCGTGATATTTGCATCTAAAAGTTTATCAACAGTAGTATTGCTGAGAAGTAAGCCATTAGTGATGATTTCAACTCTTCCAGCTATTTCTTTTTCGACAGCCATTTTTACAAACTCAGGTAGCATTGGGTTAGTGAGTGGTTCTCCTAATCCAGAAAAAACTATTCTTTTTATGCTCCCTTTGGGGAATTCAGCAAGATCATTAATTACCTTTAGGAAGTCTGCAAATTCCATATGTTTAAGAGGATATCCTAGTTTTTTAAATGCACCACTTTCATCATCTCGAGTAGAGTGAATACAGTAAAAGCATTTAATATTACAAAATCTTGTTTGCTCTATATAAACAGTGAATGGGGCTTCTATAGGGATTATGTCGGCAAGACGTTTTCTATTTGTATCAACATTTGGTTTTACTTCCGCCATAATATTCTCTCCTGAGTCATATCTGATTTGATAAAGTAAAAAGTCTCTCACTTTTAAAAAATGAGTTGTAATGTTTGGCACTTCCACGAGTTTCACTTTTAAATATTGAAGGCAACTCTTTTGCTTGCTTCAGGAGAGAGACTGGAATATCATTAGGATAATACTGAAAAATCTCTTCAAATATGCCTTGTGCCTTACACTCTCCAAGTGACAATAAGAATAGATCAACTGCAATGTCTCCACTTTGAACAACTTCAAAATGAGAAACATTCTTATCTCTTAAATATAATTCATCGTAAATGGAAAGCCACTTCTTAAGTGATTTATCAAAATTAAAATATTTTTTTGCCCTTTGCTTAGAGTTGCGTCCCATTATTTTTCGTAATTTTTCATCATTACAAAGATGATCTATTGCTTTTGAAAACTCCAAATTATTATTACATACAAACCCTGTCACTCCATCTTCTACCACTATCTCTTCTGGCCCATCAGCAAACACAACTTGTGGTATTCCCGCACTCATGGCTTCAATTAGAACCTGTTCTCCTGTACCGTAGTTCTCTCTGTTAAGCGGATAAGCAAAAATGTCGATTTTTGTAAGAATACTTTTGACATCTTCAACCTGGCCAAGAAAGTCAAATCTATCTGCAATACCAATTTGCTCTGCTTCACGATGAACATCTTCGTGACTGTTACCCCCACAAACTATAAAATTGGCTTCTTGATTTTGAACTTCTGAAAAGATATTGATAAAGTCTCGATGCATTTTGACATAATCTACAGTTCCAATATATCCAACGTTAATTCCGCGATGCTCCATTGGTTCAATCTTATCGAATCCATTTAACCCAGCAGTAGAATGAACTGTACGAAGATGTTTAGATTTCCATTTGTTACTCCTACAGCATAATTTTTTTTGCGACAGACTGTACTTGGTTGAAACGACATATATTTCTGGAAAATCAATTACTGCATCATTAAAAAGATAGGGAGCAAAGTGCCCATTAACATGTGACCACATCACTATTCGAGCAGATTGTCCAGAAATGGTGTAAATGAAATAATATAAGGCTGGATGGTTCCAGAAATGAATATGGACAATATCGGCATTGCAAACTCTTTTCTGCAGCCACTCGCTATCTGATAAGACGTCTGAATAAGCAGCAATGCTATTTAACTCAACCCACCTCATTGTTTTTTCGTTAAGATATTCGAAAGAGACAACTTCCTGCTTATGATCACTGTTTTTTGCGATTCCATCAATTAGTGCTCGCAGTACAGTTCCTACTCCACCACCAAAATGAGGGGTTATATGTAGAATATTAGCCATTCCCAATAGCTCTTTGTAGTTTTTGACTATCTCCCCAAAATGACATTGGTTCATAATCTGGGTAAGAGTAACACCCTAAGTTAAGTTCAATATTTGAACCAACCTTTTTCAAATAATTTTCCACAAACTTGCTGACTGAAATTGGTTTTCCTGAACAAATATTTATCGCACCAGTAACTATTTTTTGAAGAGACACACCAACGGTGTAATGCGCGATTTTTTCGACAGGAAGGAAGTCACGTTCCTGTTTTCCACCAGACATATCAAATGTTTTCATCCCTCGTTTAATGGCTATTTCTAAAAGAGGAATAAGCGACGCAGTGTTTTGTCCTTCACCATACATATAAAAATATCTAAGCCATTGATAGGTGAGGTTGAACTCCCTTGTAAGTCCTTTTAAATAATGGTGTAATTTCACTTTCGACTCGCCGTAAGGTGTAACTGGTGAAGTTCTAGTTTCTTCACTAAGTTTTCCTTCTGCAAGCCCATACTCGAAACAGGTTCCAGCACCCACAATTTGAGATGCACCATTTTTAACTAAATTTAAAAGAAATTCTTTATGAATTGGAAGTTGAGTTGAAAGGTGAGAGTCTGCAAAATAATTATTCAGATCACTCCAAGCCAAATGAATTATACAGTCTGGCTGCAAAAATTTTTCAAAGAGATTTTCTGTCTTTTTGTCATGAATATCATGAAAAATATGAATTGTTTTGCCAAACCAAGAGATCGATTTTTCAATATAATCACTTCGTGAAGAGGTAACAACATCAATCCTGCGTTGTAATAGTTCATCGACAACTTTTGAACCAATAAAACCTGTCGCACCTGTTACTAACACTTTCATTGTATTCTCTTGTTCAATTTTCTCTCAATGATCCTCTTTCCTTTAAGAGTATCTCTTTTTAATCCCACCTCGGTTTACAAAACAAAAAATCGAAACGATAATGACATTTGTGTTAAATATAATTATTTAGAACGGTATTCTCATTTAATTTGATATGTACTAATAAACTGAACAATCATGTTCACCATATATCTCAGTTTAGCATCGGTCATTCCTGGATATACGCCAATCCAAAAACCGTTGTTCATAACTTTGTCTGTTTCGGTGAGCTCACTGGCAATACGATAGTCAACATTTTCAGTAAGGGTTTCAAAAGCAGGATGGTGTAAAATGTTTCCGCTAAAAAGATTTCTAGTTTGAATGGAATTCTTTTCCAGAAATTGGGTGATTTGATTTCGAGAGAAAGGTGCGGTCTCTTTTACCTGTATTAAGAATCCGAACCAACTTGGTTCTACTGTTTCACAATTATCCGGAAGAAGCAAATGAGTTTGATAAGGTTTGAGCAAGTTTTTAATTATCTCAAAGTTTTTACGCCTAGCCTTTGAAAATTGCTCGACTTTCTCAAGCTGTGCCACACCTATTGCAGCCTGCATATCTGTTGCTTTTAAATTATACCCAAAATGGCTATAAACGTATTTATGATCGTACCCAAGAGGAAGTTTTCCGAATTTCTTAGAAAAGCGTTTACCACATTTGTTATCAGTTCCACTGGGGCAAGAACAGTCACGTCCCCAATCACGTAAACTAAGCATAATCTTCTTTAAAAGAGGGTTCGACGTATAAACTGCCCCACCCTCACCCATTGTCAGGTGATGAGGGGGGTAAAAGCTGCTAGTTCCTATGTCACCAAATGTTCCTGTAAGTTGTCCGTTCACTAGTGAACCGAGAGCATCGCAGTTATCTTCGATAAGCCAAAGTTTGTACTTTTCACAAAATGCTTTTACTTCTACTACATCAAAAGGATTTCCCAACGAATGAGCCAACACAATCGCTTTTGTTTTTGTAGAGATAGCATTTTCAAGAAGCTCTATATTAACATTACAGGTTCTAGATTCTATATCTACAAAAACAGGTACAGCTCCATATTGAACAATGGGTGCCACAGTTGTTGGAAATGCTGCTGCAACAGTAATAACCTCATCTCCACGATTAACTTGTCGGTCTTCTAAAAGAGGTGAAGTAAGAGCCATAAATGCAAGTAGATTGGCTGATGACCCACTATTTACCAGGAGTGCCCAACTCACCTCTAAAAACTCAGCCAATTTCTTCTCGAATTCACAGGAATACTTGCCGTGAGTTAGCCAGAAGTCAAGTGAACTGTCCACAAGATTGACCATCTCTTGCTCATCAAAAAAACGCCCTGCATAGTTTACTCTGCTCTCTCCTGCAACAAACGGTTCGTTCATTTTTTCTTTATGAACCATTTCAAAATAAAGAGCAGTTTTTTCGAGAATTTCCTGTTTTAATTTTTCAACACTGTTCATGAATAAACTCAGCTATAAGCTAAAGTGTAAAACGATCAATAGATATAGGATTGTGTAAAAGATCACGTACAGAGATTTCAGTCACCGCAAGTGGCCACTTGATGCCTATCGCAGGATCGTTATAGAGAACTCCACCTTCAGCCTCCACTTTAAACGGTGCGGTATGAAGATACAGGAGTTCACTTTTAGGCTCTAACACTTGGAATCCGTGTCCAAAACTTTCAGGAATGAACATCATTTTGTGATTTTTAGAGGAAAGAATTTCACTGTGCCATTGCAGAAATGTTTCTGATTCACTCCGAAGGTCAACCATCACATCAAACACCTTTCCTTTGAGACAGCGAACCATCTTTATTTCGGCAAAAGGAGGACGTTGATAGTGAATTCCACGGATAGTGCCGATCTCGTCGCTTCGAGAGTGATTCACTGCAACAATTTGCTGCTCCCCCATAAGTTCAGAAAGCTCATTGTAACAGAAACAGCGGTTAAATGACCCTCGTTCGTCTTCGTTTGGACTAGCATTAATAATTGCAGCTCCATTTAGGTGAGAAGTCGTTATTGTTAATTTACCCATACTGCACCATTTTCTTTTGCTGACTGCACAAATTCATCAAAATGATATTCTGTGAGGATTTCATTTTTTTCATAGTATGAACGATACCACTCGACACTTTTTACAATAGCCTCTGTGCCTTCCCATATTGGTTGCCACTGCAAATAATCTTCTGCCTTTTTGCATGAGAGTTTGAGAAGGGTGGCTTCGTGATACGTGTTTTTTTCAGTAGAGTACTTAACTTTTTGCCAACAATCATGAGCAGTGGCTATTAATTCTTCAACAGTAAAATGTCCTTCTTCAGTTGGGCCAAAATTCCAGGCAGTTGCCGATGTTTCATCACCTAAATATAGCCTCTCTCCAACTAGAAGATACCCCGATAGCGGTTCAAGGACATGTTGCCAGGGTCGAACTGCGTTGGGTGAACGAATAACCAAGGTTTTACTTTGTGATGCTGATTTCATAAGGTCTGGAAGAAGCCTATCTGCTCCCCAATCACCACCACCAATTACATTTCCTGCACGCACAGTAGAAAGAAGCACACCTTGGTTATTTAGGAATGATGATCGATAGCTTTGGGCAACAATCTCTACTGCCCCCTTAGATGCGCTGTATGGATCGTGGCCACCAAGAGGATCATCTTCCTTAAATGGCTCACCTGTTTCCGTATTGTGGTAGCACTTGTCACTTGTTGCAACAATAATTGTTTTTACAGAATCACATTCTCTCACAGCCTCCAGCAAAGATGCTGTACCCATGATATTTGTTTGAAATGTTTCATATGGGTTTTGGTAGGATTTTCGAACAAGTGATTGAGCAGCTAAATGAAATATTGTATCAGGTTTTACTTTCTTTACCACTCTACATGTTTCATGAATATCACTAAGGTTACAGGTATATTTTGGGTAATCCAGATCAAGCAAGTTAGAATGGTACAAGGTTGACGGAGGCTTAAGGGAAAGCCCAAAAACCTCTGCACCTAACCTTTGTAACCAAAAGACCAACCAGCTCCCTTTAAAACCGGTATCTCCAGTAATTAATATTCTTTTCCCCTTGTAGGTGTTAGAAAACATAGAGCTTACCATATCTTCCAAGGTGCTACTCCGTTAACCCACATCTTAGTCAGCTCATTCTTATCCCTCAAATTATCCATTGGCTTCCAGAATCCTTCATGTTTATAAGCATTCAAATTACCAGAAGATGCCAATTGAGTAAGAGGTTCTTCCTCAAAACTTACGGTTTCATCATGATCCCCTATATAATTAAAAACCTCTGGCTCTAGAACAAAAAAACCGCCATTTACCCAAGTACCACCCTCTGCAGGCTTTTCGACAAAACTTTTAACTTTATTATCCTTTGATATATCTAAAACTCCAAAACGACCTACAGGCTGCACTGAGGTTAAAGTGGCTATTGCAGAAGATTTGTTATGAAAATCTACAAGAGCCGATATGTTAACATCGGCTACACCATCACCATAAGTTAGAAAAAACGGTTCATCTTCTAAATGGCGTTGCGCTTTTTTCAGCCTGCCTCCAGTCATGGTATCCTGCCCTGTATAAAGCATTGTAACCCTCCATGGTTCCGTGTGAGTCTTATGCAAAGAGACAGTATTGTTCGTCATGTCAACGGTAATATCAGAATATCTATTATAGTAGTTCACAAAATAATCTTTAATTACATGTGACTTATAACCAGTTAAAACCACAAATTCGTTATAGCCATAAAATGAATATATTTTCATAATATGCCAAAGAATCGGTTTGCCACCTATTTCCACCATTGGTTTTGGGATAACACCAGTTTCCTCGCTAAGTCTAGTACCATAACCTCCAGCAAGAATAACAACCTTCATGGCAGCTCCGTCAGTTTGTGATTTAGTTAATTAACACACCTATTTTACCTATTAGTACGACTTAAACAAGTGGCATATGGATAGTTGTGTCGAAATTTCAGTGAAACAGACTTTTTCAGCTTCACCTGAAAGATCGGTCTCGACAAGGGGTTTCTCTATTTATTAATCCGGCGGGCATTTAGATTCAAACTTTACTTGCCAAAGCATTGAAAATCCGTGATCTCCTTCACGTAGTAAGTGCTCAAAATGTCCACCGTGTTATTAACGTAAAGGTGGAACTATTTGCGCCGAGCCTCTCTGAAATCGAGGGTTTTAGGATGGACACAAACTGGATGATTCACCTCATCTAGCGCATAAGCTAGAGAGGAGGGGGGATCAAAGATCAGAGACTTTCCTGAAAAGCATCAAGAAAGGCGAACCGCTGAGGTGCGCTTTGTTTACTGAAATTACAGTTTATTTTAACATTTTTCATCAAGTTGGATGAGTTCCCCTTGTTCAACATGTGATAAAAAGATTTTTAATGAAAACCTAACGCATAGCTTGGTTTTAAATTGGTAGAGGCATCACCATGGTTTTAAATTGTTCCATTAAAATGGGAATGGTTGTCCTTATACTATTCTTAAAGTAATGAGTAGAGCAGGATTAATTTTAGAGGATGATGTATTAAAGTGTACAGGTTTCGAGGTTCACGATAACGAACTAAAACATCTCTTGATGGAGAAAAATATACTTAGTGATACCATTATAACTATTTGCAGGCTTGAATAGGGGATATAGAAATGGAAATAATATGAACTGAGTCAAATTTATTGAGATTTTATTATCTTTATTGGTCGTAAAGTTTAGTATATAGGTACTTATTTCTATGCTTTAATGATAAAATGAAAAATAGTTGTCTTTTTTTATCCTTTATTCCTTATTACCCTCCCACTCTGAGGTTTAGTTCCCGAATGATAACCACCAATCTGAGTAACACTCTTTTTCAGGCTGACCATCTCCTCTTTGGTAATGTCAATAAGTGATGCCAGCCTGGGAAGCAGATAGTTGTTGATTTCTAAAATCTCCTGCATCATCTCCATTTTTTTCTGTAAGAGATGGGTGTCGGCAATCAGTGTGTCAGTCTTGTTCTGAAAGTGAGCTTTAAACTCTTTATCGATTTCTTCAGCTTGATTCTGCAGTTCGATTAATTTTTTATTGTATCTTTCATACTCTTCTGTAGAAAGCGCTATTTTTTCTACAGATTCTTTGAAGTTCTGTACATGTTCAAGCATATTTTGATAGGCTCTGACCGATTTTTCCAGAAGTACTTTACTTTCTTGCATGACTAATCAGATAGTTGAATTTGCAACATGTGGAACAGTTTCCTGTCCATTCGCTTTTTCCGAATTGTTGATTTCAATTGCCTCAATCCAGGTTTGCCTGAGATCTTTAAGGAGTGCAATGACACCCTCGATACGACTCTTTTTGTTCTCGACATTTGCATTGGAGAGTTCACGTAAAATGTAGCCATACATGGCGTCGAGGTCGGCGGCGATTTCACCCCCGACTTCGTGATCGAGAGAGTTCGCAAATTCAGATATAATTGCCATCGCCTTGCCTATATATTTACCCTTTGTAGCCATATCATTTTTCTCTATTGCTTCAATGGATTGACTGGCAAATCGGATGGCTCCATCATACAGCATCACCAGAATCTGCTCCTGGGAAGCGGTCATTATCTGGTTTTGTTGGTATTGGTTTACGTATCCGTTCATTTGTTATAGTTCCATAAAGATTCAAGAGAAGACAATTGGGTGGATAGAAAACTTGATGTCGAATTCATGGTGGAAACGAGTTGTTCCATAGCGTTGAATTGAGACTTCAGGGTTGCTTCACGCTTCTGCAGACGGGCCTCGGTCTTTTCAATATTGGCATCGATTCTGGCTATATTATCGTTTATGCTTTTAGTCCTTCCAGCAAGTAAACCGTCTGCAGAGCTCGTCAGGTCTGTAAGATACTCTTTAAACCGTGAGGCTATCCCATTTTCTTCCTCACCAACTTTGCCGGCTAATAGGTTGATAACACTTTCTTCGTCGTTTTTGATTGCTTTGCTTAAGTCAGAGCTATTCAGTGATAATTGTCCATCTTTTTGAGTTTCAAGACCAAGCTGAGAGAGAGAGGTATACGTTCCATCTGTGTCGACGAAGGAAGTGAGCATATCCTGCAAGTGACGTTTTATCGCACTGAGGCCTGAATCGCCGCCGAGAACGCCTGCCGCTGTGTCCCCTAAAGTCGATTGTCCAGATACAAATGAAATAACCTCATTATAGCTTGTAACAAAAGCATTAACATTTGTTTGAATAGCACTGTTATCTTCACCAATTTTTATGGTGTTGATTTCGCCTTCCTGGGCTTTGAGCAGGTCGAGGGTTACCCCTGGAATAATATCTTTGATTTCGTTTGTCTGGCTGTAAATGTCAATGCCATCAACACGAACATGAGCCTGCTGAGCAGGTTGAGACTCATAAATAATTCCCAGCCCGTCCCCCCCTATAAGTGCAGAATCATCGATTTCAATACTACTTCCGACATCGTTGCCGGTAATTGTCAATCTGAAGGGGTTCGTGTCGGTACCATCATTGATGATCGTTGTGTTCACATATATCTCAGCATCATTAATGGCATTCATGATTCCTTCGAGGGAATTGTTAGTGTCATCAATTTTTACGACATGATTAACGCCATTCACTGTTACAGTAAGGTCACCTGTACCGAAAGTTTGATCCGTTTTTGAGGTAAATCCGTCTGTATAACTTTTTTCACGCTGGGCCAAACCTACAACTTCAACCCTGTAATTGGTATTGGGCAGGGCACCTTCTGATGCTGATGCAGAAAAAAACTCATCAGAGCTCTGTGTGAGTGTTGTCTGGCTATATTGATCGCGTTCGACCAATGAGTCTACACTACTGAGAAAGGATTTCAGGCGGTTGTCGAATTCCTTATATGCAGTAAGCTTATTGTTGAGCCAGGTTTTATCGGTTTCCATACTGACTACCGGTGCTCGTTCGATATTCATGAGCTGTTCGATAATCGAGTTGGTATCCATTCCTGAGGCGAGACCGCCAAAACTAATACTCATAACAAACCTCTATTCGCTAGTGTGTCAGTAGAAAGAAGTCTAACCGACAGTGTCGACGATGTTACCCTGTAATTCATTCAGGTGTTTTGTCAGTTCAAGAAGTTCTTCCGGTGGGATCTGCCGAATAACTTCGTTCGTTTCTCTGTCGATAACCTTTACAATTGTTTTATTCTCGTCGTTATTTTCAAATTGTACAGAATATAAACCATCTTCGGTAATTGACTTGATCTGCTTAAGAAGCTCTTCAGGCTGTATTTCTTTCCCTGCTTCACTCGCTGAACCCAGATTTTCAGGGGCGGATTCTTTTACGTTACGGGCCTTGTCAACCTTCTCAGCTACAACCGTACTTCGCTGAGTAGACGGCCCGGTGGTTGGCATTAACGCTTCAACATTCATGTGCTACCTCCGTGTAACAGCATAATGAAAGGCCCGGAGGCCAAAACTGTGCCTCCGGGATTAAAGGATACTTGAAGTATATTATCCAAGCAGTGACAAAGCAAGCTGAGGAGCCTGGTTTGCCTGGGCGAGGATAGATACACCAGCCTGCTGCAGGATGTTCTGCTTGGTCATTGCAGAAGTTTCCTGGGCGATATCCGCATCGAGGATACGGGATCGGGCAGCACTTATGTTTTCAGAGATATTGCTCAGGTTAGCGATAGTAGACTCAAAACGATTCATGACCGCACCAAGGTCGGCACGCTGTGAGTCGAGATAGGCAATAGCGCCATCGATTACCTTAAGAGCGTTACCTGCACCAACTTGTGTGCCGATATCTATGCTACCGACATCTTCAAGTTCAGATGCTTCTTTATTTGTGGTATCAGCAAGCACGTTTACGCCAGCAACACTCTGTTCCACAGTATAAGAACTGTTTGAGTGGAAAGTGACTTGGCCCGTTACAATGGCGTTCTTGTTGGTTGACGTTAAATCAGCTGCGGCTGGAACGGCCGTTGTGCCATCCTGATACTTATCTAAACCGTCAGCGCTAAGAGTTTGTAGTTTAGCATCAGAACCAGAGTAACTATCGATAACGATGTCATCTCCGGTACTGCTTTTCATGATTATTGAACCTTCATTATCAAGTCTTGCTGTAATACCTGTTTCACCTGCATTATCATTAATTGCAGCAACAAGTGAGGAAAGTTCATCCTTTTCATCAAGTACGGTGGCTACGGTAACAGCTTCATCATTTGAACCTTTTAATGTAAAGGAAACCGCTCCTGCACCAGTAAAACCATCAAGTTTGGCGTAGGTAACGGCCTCTGCAGTAACGGCGGTTTCATCACTTTTGGTGTTTACAGCGGCTGCAATGTCTGCGGCTGAAGCACCTGCTTCAATAGTTACAGATGCAGTAGTTTGGTTGCCTGCAATTGTAAGTGAACCAGCGCCAACAGCACTCGTTGCCGTCGCACCAACCTGAGCTGCATTAACTTCAGCGTTAACTTGATAGTTACCAATTTCAGTCGATCGAGTATTACCTACAGATACCGCGATCGTCTGTCCTTTATTAGCTCCGACTTGAAAAACAGATGAGGTGAAAGAACCATCCAGCAAGTTTTGATTATTAAACTGAGAAGTTTCAGAAATCCGGTTCAACTCACGTTGAAGTTGTGAAACTTCTTTTTGGAGAGATGCGCGATCTGCAGAAGTGTTAGAATCGTTTGCGGACTGTACGGACAATTCACGCATACGCTGCAGGATGTTAGTGCTTTCCTGCATTGCACCTTCAGCAGTCTGTGCAAGTGAAATACCATCATTGGCGTTACGAACTGCCTGGTTCAGACCGCGGATCTGCGAGGTCATACGATCAGAAATAGACAGTCCGGCTGCATCGTCTTTCGCTGAATTGATCCGAAGACCAGAAGAAAGACGAGTCATTGATTTGCTAAGGGCGCTCTGCGATTTACCAAGGTTACGCTGAGCATTGAGAGACATTACATTTGTATTAATACTAAGGCCCATGATATTCCTCCATGAATATTTATTTGGGTTTAACGTTGCGGGCATCCTTGCCCTTTTGCTACTTTAAATCGTACTTTGTATAACTAACCTACTTGTTTCGCTTGCCGTCGCCACCTCCTTGCTGATATTAGTCTTTGCACTGTTATGCTATTTAGTGCATTTATCCTTTGATAATCTTATCGGTAGGGAGCATATATTTGTTTAGGGGAAAAGTGAAAAATAATAAATAACACAATGTTGTGTTCCGTAAGATGTTGAAATCATATATCAAATATTTTAATAGATTTATCCTAAATGGAGTGAAGAACTAATAGAGTAGGGCTTTGTTGGTATTTCTGGATGTTTTCTGGTTCTGCTGGGAAGGAGTATCGAGTTCTTCCCCTCATTTTTTCTGAGAAAGATATGAAGGATATAAAAAAGGTTCGCAAAAGGATTAACAAGCTTTTCCAGCAAAACAAACTCGGGAAGGCGGAATCAGAAATTCTAAAATTACTTAAAAAATACCCGGATGATGTCGAGTTTAACTCGCTGCTTGGCAGGATTTATATAAAAAAAAATGACCCCGAGATGGGTCTTGTCTATAATAAAAAAGTAACAGAGTTGTTACCGGAGAATGCAAACGCCCACCTTAATGTTGCACTCTGTTATAAAGAGATGGGCAATATCCTGGCGGCAATCGAGAGCCTTCTTAAGGCTGTTCAACTGAACGGGCAACATCAAGGTGCACTGGCACAACTCGGTACTTTATATTATGACCTTTATAGGCTGGATGATGCAGAAAAGACATTTTTCAAGCTTTTAAAAATCAAAGAGGATGCATACGTTCATGTTGATTTATCTCGCGTGTATGTAGCCAAAGGACTATTTGGCAAGGCAGAAGAACATTTAAAGAAATCACTGGCTATTGAGCCTGTCAATCCGCCTGCCTACAACAACCTTGCACTTATTTATTATCAGTCCTGTCGTCATGGGGAAAGTTATGAAAATTATAGAAGGGCATTTACCCTGGATGAAAATATCCGGGGGATTTTCAGCAACTATCTCTTTGGCCTTCATTATGATGACAGCGTGCAGAGGGACTATATATTTCAGGAGCATTTGAGATGGGCGGATGTATGTACTCGATCATGTGACTTCTTTAAGACGTTTCAGAATTTACCAATCAAAAAAAGAAGACTTCGGATAGGTTATCTCTCTAGCGATTTGCGCGTTCACTCCGTTGGTTTTTTTATGTTGCCAATATTTATGAATCATTCGAGTGAATTCGAAATGTTTGTTTACTACAACTATCCGGGTGTTGACTCATTTACTGAGAAGTTTCAGGCAAAGGTTCCTGTCGGCTGGAGAACTATTCATGCTCTTACTGATAAGATGGCAGCAGATGTCATTCGAAAAGATAGAATCGATATCCTTGTTGAATTATCTGGACATACCAGTGGTACAAGAATTGAAATTCTTGCTCAAAAACCGGCCCCGATACAGGTTACCTATTTGGGCTATCCAGATACGACAGGACTTAAAACCATTGATTATCGTTTGACAGATGAACTGGCCGATCCGGTCGGAGAGACTGAACATCTGCACACAGAACACCTTTACAGGTTGGAAAAATGTTTTCTCAGCTGGTCTGCCCCGAATGATGCCCCTTCTGTTAAAATGGGAATGATGCACGAACGGAATGGAATATGCCTTGGTTCATTTAACAGTTCAGCAAAAATTAGCAATAAGACTATTGCATTATGGTCGAAACTGCTCACTACGATAGAGAACTCTTCACTTCTTCTCAAATCAAGCCCTTTTGCGGATAATGATACCACTTCCTATGTCAAGAAGCAGTTTTATGCCCAAGGTGTAGGCGAAAACCAACTTACTCTCATGGGATTTCTCCCTCTGGTTGATGGTCACTTGGATCTTTATAATAAAATTGATATAGCCCTCGACCCGTACCCGTATAATGGTACAACAACGACCTTTGAAGCACTTTACATGGGATGCCCGGTGGTGACACTCGTTGGGGATCGTCATTCTGCAAGGGTTGGTTTATCGATCCTATCCAACCTTGGACTCAATGAGTGTATTGCCTATTCTGAAGAAGAGTACCTTGAGAAGGTGCGCTACTTGGCAAGTGATAAGCAAAAGTTATTTGAACTTAAAAAGTCTCTCAGAAGCAGACTGCAAAACTCCGTATTAATGGATCATAAGGGGTTTACCAGAAAACTCGAAAATGCATTTCGGGAGATGTGGAATACATGGTGTGACAATGCTGGTACCTTAGGTACGGCAGTTGTCCAGGCGCATGACGGCTTTGCGTATCATCTGCCTGACTCACTTGAAGTGTTTCACACCTTTGTCCTGCGTGAGCAGGAGAGGTGGTTTGAGCAGGAGTTGGATTTTCTCAGTACATTTCTCAAACCTGGCATGAAAGCGATCGATGTTGGAGCAAATTTTGGGTTTTACCTCTTGAATATAGCTAAAATTGTTGGCGAGTCCGGGAGTTGCCTTGCATTTGAACCATCGTCAGATTTTTGTTCTTATTTAAGATTAAGTATTCACGATAATGGTCTTGCCAATATAAAAGTAATTGAAGGAGGTTTGGCTGCTGAGAAAGGTGGCGAGATGTTGCCGGTAATAAAGTTTCCAGATAACGTATCGGTGGATTTCGAGCAGGATGACAGTGTCGTTGCAGAGTATGTGAGGCTCCTGACGCTCGATGAGACTGTTATTAGATATGGTTTCAACCATGATTTAGATTTTCTGAGAATTGATGCTGCCGGAAAGGAGCTGAATATTCTTGAAGGGGCCCAGACGGTTTTAAAGGAACAGTCGCCTCTTATATTGTATGATCTTGCAGGTGAGGGTGGATTCAATTATCAATTGTGTGATCAGCTAGAGATGTCTGGATATAAGAGTTATTATCTTATTCCCGGGCTTAACGTTCTCGCCCCATTTGAAAAGCAGAACACTCCTGACAGTTATCTTCTGAATGTGTTTGCCTGTAAAGAGGACAGGGCCTTGGCCCTTGTGCAGGAAGGTTTGCTTTGCAGGTCCATTCAAGTGGTGGCCGATGTTGAGAGGGATGAAGAACAATACCACAAATTCTGGCAGGAAAAGATTTTCTATTCAGACTTGCAGTCAATTTGGGAGCATAATCATACAAGCAGTGCAGGTCATTTAGACTATATAGAGGTTTTGAATTGGTACATCAAATCCCAAGATACGGGCCTAGCTACAGAAGAACGAGTTGGTCTGCTGTTCAAAGCATTTTCAGATCTGGGAGAAATCTGCGAAATGCACCCAACCCTGGCTCGACTTTTATCGCTTGTTCGAATGGCGCAGGATACAGGAAACAGGAAATATGCTGTTGGGATTATCGATGTCTTGCTTAATCTGTTTGAAAACTCAACAGATCAACTCCAACTGGATGAGCCGCATCTTGCAGCAACAAAAAGGTATGATTCAATAGCACCGGGTTCTGGCATCGGGGAATGGTGCCTGTCTTCTATTCTGGAAGCAAAGGTGGAACTGGAGTATTTCTCTTTGTATATGGATGAGGCGGGGTCTGCATTGCCCCTTCTGGAAATGTTGGCCAACCTGGGCTTCCAGAGTACGGAAATGGAGCGACGGAGGCAGTTGCTGCTTATAAAAACAGGAAAGCTTGATCGACCAGAACCAAGTGAGGTATTGGAGCAGCTAAACGACGATAATCTGAATCCGGAATGGTGGAAGAAAATGAGCCACTAACAATTGTTAGTGGCTCATTATAAAGTTATAGGCTTTAACCCTGAAGCAACTGGAGGGCAAGCTGTGGTGTCTGGTTTGCCTGAGCCAGAATTGAGACACCTGCCTGCTGCAGAATGTTTTGTTTGGTCATTGCCGAAGTTTCCTGGGCTATGTCAGCATCAAGAATCCGGGATCGTGCTGCAGAAACATTTTCGGAGACATTATTCAGGTTGGCGATAGTAGACTCGAATCTGTTCATAACAGCACCGAGATTTGCTCTTTGACCGTCGATGAAAGCAATAGCGCTATCAACGACCTTCAGGGCGTTGCCAGCTCCAAGTTGTGTTGATATATCGATGTCAGCAACGGTTTCCTGTGCCGAAGCGTTGAACGCAGTCGTCAACCACTGACTTGTACCAGCTGTTCCCGCGGCTGCCTCAACGGTATATGACTTGTTGGAATGAAAGGTTACGATACCTTCAACGATTACTTGTTCTGTACCATCTCCAGCAATTGCTGTCCCAGTGCCACCGGGCGGTGGGGGCACCTCTTCGTTTGCATCCAATGTTGTGAATGTCGTTGAATTTACGGGTGTTCCGTTGTTGTCGTTATAGGTGAAGTTCGTTATGACAATATCATCACCCTGGGAACTGGTGGCCATAATATTCCCTTCGTTATCTAACCGCGCGGTGATGCCAGTTGCAGCCGAATTGTCATTAATTGCAGAAACGATTGGGGAGAGATTGTCGGGATCGTTTATGGTGGCACCTATGGATATTTCTTCGCCCGTGCCATTATTTGAGCCAACAAGATTAAATGTGACTGCTCCAGCGGTACTCATATTAGTCATCAGCATGTTGGTGACGGCTTCAGCATCTACTCCTGTGTCTTCACTCTTCTCATTAACGAGTTGCGCAAATTCCTTGGCTGATTCTGTCCCTGACAGTGCTAGTGCTTCTGAGGTCTGGTTGCCACTTACGACAATTGTAGTCAAGGTGTCTGCGGTCTTGGCGGTGCCTGTTGCTGCAACTTGACTGGATTGTGGGTTTGAGGGGATTTGTTGGTCACCCATCTCATACGCCCATGTGGCGCCCATGGAAACTGCTATGGTTTGTCCCTTGTTAGCGCCAACCTGAAAAACAGATGATGTAAACGTGCCATCCAAAAGCTTTTTATTGTTAAATTCAGTGGATGAGGCAATTCTATTAAGCTCTTGCTGTAACTGAGAAACCTCTTTTTGCAGGGAAACCCTATCGAAAAGTGAGTTGGTATCATTAGCCGACTGAACGGCTAGCTCACGAACCCTCTGTAGGATATTGGTTGCTTCCTGCATGGCACCTTCAGCGGTCTGGGCAAGAGAAATGCCGTCGTTTGCATTACGTACGGCTTGATTCAAGCCTCGGATCTGGCTGGTCATACGATCAGAAATCGCCAGACCGGCGGCGTCGTCTTTGGCGGAGTTAATTCGCAAGCCTGAAGAGAGGCGTTGCATTGATTTGGCTAAAGCACCCTGTGATTTACCTAAATTCCTTTGGGCGTTCAGTGAAGGGATGTTTGTGTTGATTGTAAGTGCCATTAAGGTTCCTCCTTGATAAAAAAAATCGGCGTCAAATTGCAATCAATTCACAAACGTAGTGTCTCTAATGTTCCTCGCAGTTAAGTCACTTTTCGGCTGTATGGAGGAGAAAGTTTAGGGAAAAATGATGATAATGAATAAAAAGGGTAGAGAAGCGGTTTTTGGTGGGAATAAAATGGAATTACAAAAAGATAAGCCGATCGGTAATTCGATCGGCTTGTTGAAATTATTCAGCAGGTTGCTCTTTTTTTACTTCAGGAAGCGGGGTCTTTGTCTGGTATTTGCCGTCTTCCAGGATAACCTGAATTGCCCGATTCGTCTTGGGGGCAAAGAGGATCGGTGCCGCAAGGTTTATGGTTATCTTCTGGTCCGGAGGAACCGTGACGATAGTAAGGACATAACATTCATCATTTTCTTCAATATTCAGGTAATTCCGTTCAGATTCGTCGGGTAGCACCTGGTAGTCGAGGAAAAAATTGGTCGGGTCAGTCAGCACAAAAGCAAATTCCGGTTCGTCGACACTCTGAATCCAGAAAAGAGGCCCATCTTTTTGATTAGGCATTACCACAAAGTTGTGGAGGGTGGGGAAGCCAATCATGCCTGCCGGGAAATTGAGGCAACTTTCGGGATCGTATTCAATTTCACCAAATCGTGTAAGTAGTTTTCTCATTTTTCACGCTTCGTATCGACAAGGTTCTCACTTAGTTTATCAAGATCAGTTAGATCCCATTGTGCTGCTTCACGGTTTTCTAAACTGATTTTATCATAAACTTCCTGGCGGTATATTTTTTTACTCCGTGGCGCATCAATGCCTATTCGAATCGCTCCGCCCTTCAATTCGATAACTTTTATAGTTACATCGTCGCCGATAATGATACCTTCACCGGCCTTTCTGGTTAGAACCAGCATAAAGAACTCCATTCCGGATATGGCAGATTATTAACGCAGGTTCCGCCAATTCTTGCGAGACTTCAATTGAGTACGAGACTCAAAGTATAGTATTGAATATTTCGGGTAGTGTCAAACTGTTACGTCAACTCACTAAAAATACTTGAGTATAGATATGTCCTTGACCTTGGAGGTGATGCTTAAGGCGGCCTGGAAGGCTGTTTCCTGTTTGATGATCTCGTTGAAGGTCTCAATGACGTCAGCATCCTGGTAGCGAGAGAGGATCTCCTGGAGATCTACGTTTACCTCTTCCTGATGTTTGATTGCGGAATCAACACGTTCTGCGCGAACACCCATTCTGCTCCGAAGTCGGCGTTCCTGGTCGGCAGCCATTTCGAGCTTTTCTATATTGTCCTGGATGCCTCCACCTGCAAGCAGAGGGTCGTCAATATTTCCAGCCCGGATTGCTTCTTCAGTGCGCTGTAAAACGGAGAAGAGATCAACAGCACCAGGTTCGGGAGGAGTGCCTGCGGGGGCAGGACCTCCGGCCGCTGTTGTGGCGTCATTCCAATATTGGTTGGAGACGCCTAGAAAAAACTCGTTTCCAGTTAAGTTGACTTGTAATTGTTCGCCCGGAGTTATTTCAAGTTCGGTCGGATTGGCATCGCCATGGTAGAGATATGGCCAGGTTGTTGAATTTGTCTCGTCATACAGGGTCGGGTCGTAAGATGGATTAAGTTCAAACGGTTTTGTGGTTTCGCTGTACCCGGCGAATATATATTTGCCATCAATTACCGCATTAGCTGAATCGAGCATCTCATCCTGGATTTCCGCAAGTTCATCCGCCAGCGTATCCATATCAGCATCACTTAAGGCACCGTTTACCGCGTTGATAGCTATTTCCTTGGCTCGTTCGAGCAAGCTCTCAACACTTGCCATATGAGAATCTGTCGCTTGCATCTTGTCAAGGCTGACTCCCATGGTTTCAAGGTAGCGCTCATTTTTACTGAGTTGGGTTCGGGTAGTCAGAACCGGACGGATGGCTGAAGGGTCATCAGAAGACTTATTAAGTTTTAAGCCGGTAGCACCCTGATATCGAAGATCCTGCAATCTGTTGGTGATGCGGTCGAGATTTGTCTGCATCAGGCGGTATGTTGAATTTTCAGTTACTTTCATGGGCCATACCTCTTTTATCGTTTAATCGATAACAAGGAGTTCATCATTTCATCAACGGTAGACAAGAATTTGGCAGAGGATTCAAAACCGCGTTGATAGGTTATCAGATCGATCATTTCCTCTTCAAGGGAAACACCTGCCAGACTGTCGCGCATATTTTCAAGTTGCACAACTGCATCTTCCGCGCCTTGCCTGGATAATTCGTTCTGGCTTGTTGCAAGACCAACACGGGCGGTGAGCTTTCCGTAAAAAGAGTTGAATGTGTCAACACCATTCATAAACGGTTGTTCGTCAAGATTGGACAACAGCAATGCATTACGGTTATCACCAGGTCCGACGTACGGGTCCTCAGCTGCAGCAATCTGTTCTGAGAGGGTAATTGCAACGGACATGGTCCGTGCTGCATCATCCCAGGCATTTGCTGGCGGTACGGGTACCATATTCGGAGGATCATTAAAGAAGTTTCTACCGCCAACTCCGTCAAGCCCGGCGCCGGCAGCATGCTGGGTATTAAAACGGGTTGTTATCTCATATGAGAGTTTATCCAAATCCTCTTTTAAGGCTGGGATAAAGGTGTCACGAAGATTGGTAAGGCCCTTGAATTCACCACCAATATTGCGTTCATTCAGGGTGCGGGTTACTCCACCTGCATGAAGTTGGATTTCAAGCTGAGCTCCGGTGGTGACGGCTTCCAGGCTCATTGCCGAATTCCCCTGAACCAGGGGTAAACCAGCAGGAAGCTGGACTGTCATCATGCCGTTATTGCTATCGTAGTAAGTTTGAGCTCCAACGGTGACGGCAAGTTCTTTCGCCAGAAGCTCGCGGCGGTCTCTTGCTGTGTTGGCATCCTGGCCGGAAATTTCTATCAGGTGAATGCGGTCGTTGAGGTCTGCTATTTCCGTGATTTTGGAGTTTATGTCTTCAATCTTGGAGATAAGGGTGTCGTTTATATTGTCAGTAACCGTATCAAGGTCGTTGATGGTGTTATTGAAATTTGTTGAGAGAAGTGCACCGCGCTGGATTACCTGGTCGCGGAGAACCAGATCACTCGGGCTGGCTGAGAGTTCCTGTACTGAGTCGAAAAAACGATCGACATCTGTGGCGATGTTTTCTTCGGTAATGGCGAATATTCTTTCGAGCTCTGAGAGTGGGCGTGTCTGTGCATCCTCAAAACCGAAGTCGGATGATTTATCGACCAGTTGGTTCTGGATAAAGACGTCGTGATCGCGTTTTACGTTAGTAACTTTTACCCCCTGGCCAATAAAGAAATCGCCAAAGTTCATGGAGGGGTAGGGGGAGAGTTCTGATCGTTGCCTGGAGTACCCTTCGGTGTTGACGTTGGAAATATTATTACCAACGATCTCGAGGGATTTCTGGTTTACCTCCAGGGAGGTACGTGCTGCGTTGAGCGCGCTGAATAGACCGGCCATAATACTACACCTTTCCTGAGAGCAGCCTGCCGTTTACCTGGGAAGCAATTTCACCACCTGCGGATGAATAGGTAGAGGTTACCGTACGTTTGCCGAAAAACTCCATGGTGTGTCGTATCCAGCCAAGCGTCGACTTAAAGAGATACGCATTACGGCGGTTCTCATGTCGGATCTCGGCAGCGATAGGTTTATCAGCCTCGTCGATTCTCTTAACATGTGCCAGCATCTTGATGAGTTGTTCTTTTTCGTGCATTGCGGCCTCAAGACCTTCCATGTCGAGTTTTTTGGCGCAATTCCGCTCTTTGATAATCACATCGCGTAAGCGGATCATTTTCTCACGTGTTGTTCTGGCATTCATGATTTCTTACTTCCCTTCAAGCAGGAACTGCATCAGTGAGGATGCAACTTTTTCCAGGTCAGGCTTGTAGGAACCATCGGCAATTTGTGCCCGAATCTGTTCCACACGCTCTGCCCGATCAGAGTCGCTGCTCTGTTTTGCGGCGTTTGCTTTATGCACGTCTTGCAATACAGAAGAAAACTCCACTTTATCAGCCTTGCTTGTTTCTGTTTTCTGGTCGGATGACGGCTTCTGCGTCTTTTTGAGACTGCCTATCTGGTTGGGTCCCCCGACTCCGAAAAATTCTACGCTCATGATTTCACCTGTTTTTATGATGCAATTGGCTCGGATTCGCCGACCCAGGCATCAAGTTTGTCGATTACTGCATCGTAGGTGTCATAGGAAATATCCGGAAGCCAACCACCAAATGCTTCAAGTGCTTCGTTAAATCCCTGTTCTACCCCCGCCTTAATTGCTTCGATCCTGGTTGGATCTCCACCGGCAACGCCTACAGCGAAATCTACAATACGATCAGAGGTTTGTTCAATACCAAAATAACCATCGTCGCTTACCAGTTCAGTTGCTTCTTCCTGGCTGAGCTCTTCCAGACTTACTTCACCGCTCCCCGTCGGGATGGTGAAATCCATGCCTTGTTGCTCAAATATATTGAGAACAAGACCTCTCAGCAGGTCATATCCGTCCTGCTGGCCAGGCTGCAAGGTCATGGAGCTGTCATAAAGTTCCACAGACTCCAACTTGTAAGAGAGGGTAACCTTATCTGTTGATAAGCTTGTACTCTCAGAGCTGGCTTTCAGTCCCCGTTGACGTGAACCGAGAAGTTCCGGTCCCTGGTTTGTCCTGTAAGCTTGGGGGCTTACTCCGTTCTGGATAGTCGTATTATGTATCATCGCTTTGCCTCCATGGCTGCCTGTATGCGTCCTTGCATCGTGCATCCTGCACAACCGGTTAAGACGGAATGTGTCTCCAGTTGATTATCTTATCGGAAGGATGTAAAGCGATCTTTAGAAAAAAATTACGGATTAATGCGGATGTTAGGGGGGGGGGAAGAGGGGAAGAGGGGATGAGGGGAAGGGACCGGGGTCAGGCTTAAGCCTGACCCCAACTGCCGGGTCTTATTATTCGCCAGTGTGTTTTTTTGCCTCGATATGTGTTGCCATCTGTCGGTACATGGCTTCACCAATACCCATTCCTGGGCCGGCTGCGGTCTGTTTGGCAATCTCCATATCAAACATTTCCTGAAACGTATCGGTAGCGACACTTTTTTCAAAAAGCCCGCCTTCCGGGACGGCTTTTCGCATCGCCTTGTACATTTCCATCACAAAAATAGTTTCAAACTGGCGGCTTGACTCACGCAGCGATTCAAGATCCTTGGTTTTTTTCTGGCTGGGGTTATTGGCATTGCCCAGGGAATGGCTGAGGACAGTTCTGGGATCTATTGTATTGTTCATAATTTGTCCTTTAAAGGATAATTAGTTCGCCATGCATCGAACCTGCTGCCTTTATGGCCTGAAAAATAGCTATCAGGTCACGAGGGGTAGCGCCGATAGCGTTCAGTGCTGAAGCAATTTCACCTATGGTCACACTTTCCTGCACATCGAGAACCACTAACTGTCCATCATCTTCAGCAACCGTGATATTGGTGTTCGGTGTAATTACCGTATCGCCTTCTGCAAGAGGGTTTGGTTGGTACACATCCGAATCCTCCTTTATTACCAGGCTGAGATTGCCATGTGAGACGGCAACGGTGGAAAGTTTGACGTCTTTTCCCATAACGATAGTTCCTGTGCGTTCGTTCACGACCACCCTGGCGGTGGAGTCGGCTTTGACGTCGAGAGATTCGATTGCCGAAATAAACTCTACAAGAGAGTTCTGCATCTGTGACGGGATATTGACTTGCACGGACCCTGAATCCATGGGCTGTGCTGTCATCACACCGAAACGGCTGTTAATTTTATCGGCCATATTGGTAGCGGTGGTAAAATCGGCATTGTTGAGCTGATAGAGCAGTGTGCCGTTCTCGCCGAGTTCGAAGGGCACGCTGTTTTCAACAATCGCCCCACCGGAAATATTCCCTGCCGTAGGATGGTTCTTCTGGGCTCTGGCTGCCTTGCCGCCAAATGAGAATGCTCCAATGGTGAGTGGGCCCTGGGCTACCGCGTAGACATTGTTGTCTGCGCCATGTAAGGGAGTCATGAGCAAGGTGCCTCCGGCAAGGCTTTTGGCGTCCCCAAGAGATGAAACCTGAACATCAATAGTGGAACCCGGTTTGGCAAATGGCGGCAATTGACTAATAACCATAACTGCTGCCACATTTTTCACCTTTATGTCCTCTATATCGTCGGGGTTTACCGTAATACCATTGCGGACCATCATATTATAGACGCCCTGCAGGGTAAATCTCGATTTTTTCATGTCATCACCGGTGCCGTTCAGGCCGGTGACAAGGCCATAACCAATCAATTGGTTATTCCTTACCCCCTGCAGGGAGGCAATATCCTTGATCCTGGCTGCATGGGCGGTAGTGAAGCAAAAGAACATAAAACCCAGTATGACAAGAAACAAAATCCAGGGTCTTGTGATTTGTGGCAGAGTATTATCTTTTGTGTATCTCATAATAAATGGTATCCGATATCAGAACGGCCATACTCCATCAAGTGTGCGCATGAGCCAGCCAGGTTTCTGTTTGTCCGCAATAGCTCCCTGGCCCGTGTAGCTAATACGCGCGTTGAGTACCTTTGTTGAAGGTATTGTATTGGCGGCCGTAATGTCGGTTGGTCGAACTATGCCCGTAAGGTAGATAATCTGAACCTCATTGTTGACCATGACTTCCTTGCCGCCACGTATCTTCAGGTTGCCGTTGCCGTATCTTTCTATCACCTGGGTGGCAAGGGATGCGGTGAAGGTACCGCTCCGTGCGGTCGCCCCTTCCCCGTCGAAGCTATTATCAAAATCAGCCGACACCAGGTTCTCGAGGTCAATGTTAGTGTCATCAGCAAGCCATTTTGAGTTTTCAAGTCCGAACAGGTTTGGGATGGATGCACTCATGGACGTCGTGCGGTCAGTCGAAGTTGAGGCGTTTTTCGATGCACTTGACTCTTCAGAGATGATAACAGTCACGATATCGCCGACGGTTTTCGCCTTGTGATCGGCAAAAATCGAGGTGTTTTCATTACTCCATAAAGAACCGGGGCTCCGTTCACTTTCCAGTAGTGTTACATCATCCTCAAGCGGTTCCGGTATTTCTACGATCTGCGGTTCCTTGTAGGAACATGATGTCAGTAGCATCGAAGACAGAAAAACTATTAAAAAATATTTAGTATACTTCATATCAGAGAGTTACCTCCACCAGGCCAGGTGCAGCGACACGGCAGTAAACGGTTTTCTTGGAATTAACATTCTGGACGCGGATTGTGTCATCAAGCTTCCCATTACTTCGGGCGATTCCGGTTGCGGTCAGGTGCATACTGTTATGATTAACCACCATTCGTACCAATTGTCCTTTCAATATCATGGGAGGGAAAACCACATTGCTAAGAGAAAGAGGTTTACCACTTTTTATGGACCTGTTAATTATTTTCCCCTGAACCTGAGAAATATCAAAACATGGCGATTTCATTGAACTGATATCTTGGGTGGCCATCGTCAGGTTTGCTGTAGAAAGTACAGTTCCTTTTTTTAACGGAGATGTTGTAATCGCAACAGAGGCAAGCATTTCGAGTTCGCCGCGAACCGACATGTTTTTCCTGACCCTGCCGTCTACCCTGAATATCAGAGAAAAACGTTTTGAACCGACAATATTCGGGTCCGAAGGGAAAATTTCCCAGCTGAGTTCACCTTTGGGCAACAGAAATGGCAACGGCAGGGATTTGGCAATAAAACGAATTTCAGCATCCGGGAGTTTATGGCTGTTCTCACGTAAATAGTCGTCAATAATTTGACTAATTTTGCTCGGTGTGATCCTGATACTTGAACGGGTGACGTTAACAGTGGCAGAACCTTCCCATACGATGTCAGTTCCCGGTGCAAGTTCAGGAACAAGTGCCTGGATAACATTTCTGGAGGAAATAGACGTCGATTCCCCCGGTGGGGGAGATTGACCTACAATTTGACTGGCCAGTGCCCGTGACAGGTCGTTCTCAGAGTCGAAGTCAACTATATCGCCTAAAGTAACTGATACGTCACGCACTTCGGCCGATGGTTTAAATTCGACGATCAATGCATGCGCAGACTGGGTGAGTGCAAAAAACACCAGTATGAGGAAGAGGTGACGTATCATATCAATCAATGCTTAAATGAGTTGGTTGGTCGTTTGCATCATTTCATCCGATGTCTGTATAGTCTTTGAGTTGATCTCGTATGCCCTCTGCGTGGTGATCATATTCGCGAGTTCCTCGACAATGTTGACATTGGAACCTTCAAGATAGGTCTGCAGAAGTTGACCGTATCCATCGTCACCAGGGTTGCCGGTAGCAGCAACACCAGATGATTCTGTTTCCTGGAAAAGGTTTTTGCCTATCGCTTTGAGACCTGCATTATTGGTGAAAATGGCCAGCTCTATATTGCCGAGTTCCGTTGCCGCTTCATCGTCTCCGATAACAACACTGACAATACCTGTTTCACTGATGGTCAGTGTATCTTCCCTGGAACCGTCGGGGATCGTGATTTCCGGGATAAGCGGATACCCGTCAGAATTTGTTATTCTGCCGTCGCCGTCACGTTTCAGAGCGCCGGAACGGGTATAGGTAGTGTTGCCGTTGGGTGTTTCAATTTGCAGAAACCCCTCGCCTTCAATGGCGACATCAAGCACGTTTTCGGTCAAAATGAGATCACCCTGGGTGAAAACCTTTGAGACGGCTGCTGGTTTTACACCCAAACCAATCTGGATACCGGTTGGAGATTCGGTGTCGGCAGAGGTCTGAGCTCCGGGTACCTTCATGGTTTGGTACAAGAGATCCTGGAAATCGGTTTTCGATTTTTTGAATCCGGTGGTAGACACGTTGGCGAGGTTGTTGGCGATAACATCGATATTCAACTGTTGCCCATGCATGCCGGTAGTGCCGGTCCAGAGTGATCTAATCATTTTTTAGTTTTCCTTGATGGCTGGGAAACGGATCTTTTTCCTTTATTCTTTGTTGCATTATGAAACGAAATCCTCAGCGTATTCATATAGGCCTGCGGTCTCAATTTCATAATGCGCCTCGAGTAATGAAAAATTGTCTCGTTTTAAATGTTCCTTTTACCTCCTGAAGCTGCGTATCATCCTCCCTGTTGTAGAGGAGATCAGTTCAGGAGAAGGTGCCGAATTCCGTAGTAATGGAAATAAATTCTAGCTGATGGTTCCTAAATCGTTTTGTTCTTCTCCCAAGGTTGAATAGCTTTTGAGCACCTTGTGATATGTTTCAAATGTTCGGTAGCTGTTTATCATTTTAGCCATTTCATCAGTCATGTTGACGTTGGAGACCTCCAAACTACCCTGGACGATACTATAATTTTCTACTTCAGTTTCTTCACCGCCAGGTAGTAGTTCAAAGGTAGTATCCTGCCGTCGTTTTAATTGTGACGTATCGTTGACACCCACAACGGCCAGTTGGGCGACCTCGGCCCTGTTGCCGTCAGGAGTCAGTATATAGATGCCACCTTCGTCAGAGACAGCGACCTCTCCGATGTCTGTATTCGGGATGGTGATTTCTCCATTGCCATCATCAAGGACAGGTAATCCATCAGTGGTCCGAAGGTTGCCTTCCTGGTCGACAAGAAAATCTCCACGCCGGGTATACAGCGGGCCTTCAGGTCCCTGTACCTTGAAAAAACCTTCGCCCTGAATAGCCATATCGTACGGGTTTTCGGTGGGGCGCAGGGCTCCCTCACTAAAGTCTGTGTAATTCTGGCGTACACGGCTGTAGTTGATCCCGCTTGCTTCCTTGGTTTGCCTTTCACCATTCAGGAGTGATTCAAAGCTGACCAGAGATCGTTTGTAGCCTGTTGTATTAACATTGGCAAGGTTTGCGGCGATATTGTTAATTGACTGTTCCCGTGAAATTGCCCCGGCAAGTGCACTGTATTTTCCGGATACCATTTAGTGTTTACTCCCTTGAAAAAACCAGAATTTGCAATAGAGCGAAAAGTAGCAGGTGAATTGCCATATCCAACCTGTCAGCAGCTATTTGTCCCAATCATCTGGTAAGCGGCCTACTGTAACGAATCATTTGGTCTATTATAGATCGGCCGAAAGTATGTTTTTCTTAAGCTGTTTCAGTTCGTTTTTAATCTCTTTGTCAATATTATGACGGTGAGGCGACGAGTCGTGAAAGAGTGACAAGCTGACTCGCTTCGTGGGCTGAGATAGAGAGAATATTAGCAATCTCTTCAGCCCCCATTCCTTTTTCTGATAGTGATTTTATATAGTGGTACCTTTCGGGAGCCTTAACCGATGAGTTTGCGTGTTGCACCTCAAGACGCGGTTGTTGTAATCGTGTGGTAATTTCTGCCTCGTGCAGGCTTTTTTGAAATTCGAGAGTTGAATCGAGCTTTTGACGTAATTCCAAAAGCTCCTGTTGCGTATTGAGCAGGTTTGTTTCCGTCGAAAGCAGTTTTGCTGACAATCTATTGTTTTTACGTCTGAATAGGAAAATGAGACACAGTACCAGGATAAGAGCCAGGATAGTAAGTGTGGGTTTGTAAAATTCTGGTGAAAGAAAGAGAGATAGGTTCGCTTGTCCGGTTATGAAATTCCTGGCTGGCATACGGGGCTCCTTCTTCGACCACGGCGTCGGCAGAACCCTTGAGGTGTCACAATCGGTTCTGGACCTTGGTCTTTAATTTTATCAGTGCCTGACTGTGTAGCTGGGAGATTCGTCCTTCAGAGACCGCTAGAATATCGGCGATTTCTTTCTGCGTGAGCTCCTCGTAGTAATAAAGGGACACGACCAGGCGTTCTTTCTCTGATAATTCTTCCAATATCCGTGCCAGAACCTTCGTTAATTCGGCGGCTTCAAGCCGGAAACCCGGAAGGCGGGATTTATCGTTTTCTGTGAGTGAATCCAGAAACGATCGACCTCCATCAGAATGGTCGAGCGTCTCGTTTAAACTCACACAACCAAGGTGGCTCACTTCGCCAAGTAGTGAGTGGTATTGGTCAATCGTAAGTTCCATGGCTGCGGCGATTTCATGTTCTTCCGGATCACGTCCAAGCTTGTTTTCAAGGGAAGAGATGGTTCGGCCAATTCGGTTTTGTTTGTCGCGCAGGGAGCGGGAAAACCAGTCGAGCTTTCGCATCTCATCAAGGATAGCGCCACGAATACGATGTTCGGCAAAAGTTTTGAACAGGATGTTTTTTGAAGGATCAAACTTGTTTGCTGCATCCAGAAGCCCCAGCATTCCAGCGCTTTTCATGTCATCACGATTCATGAAAGAGGGAACCTGGGTCACCATGCGCCCGACAAGGATATCGACGAGATGGAGATTGTCACGGATCAGTTGTGATATGTCATCACCGTATGGAGGTTGTTTATACAGCATATTTTATCTTAACCGCCGAGATTAAGTAGCCTGTTCCAAAAGAATTGCAGGTTTCCCTTGGGAGGACTGTGTACCGGTTCCAGGCAGATCCTGTTGGCGAGCCTGCCAAAGGATGAGCTGATCTTCGAGTTTGGCAGAAATTCTGTGATAACCCTTTGCTTCCGGATAGCGTCAATCATCTGTCGATCGCGGGGGATCGATCCAAAAAAATCGATGGAGATGTCGAGATATCTGTTAGCAACCATAGTAAGTTTTTTATATACATCAAGTGCGTCATCTTCTGTCTCAATCTGGTTGACGACCAGGTTGAAATGCTTTTCATGATAGGTTGTCGACAAGAGTTTCATAAGTGCATAGGCATCGGTTATGGCCGTTGGTTCGGGTGTTGTTACAACCAGGATTTCCTGGGCAGCTGTATTAAAATAGGTCACATTTTCAGATATTCCAGCCTCGGTGTCTATCAATACGTAATCAAAAGTATCGTGCATGGCACCTAAGGCATCGAGTAACCGCATCTTCTGGTGTCCGTCCAGACGAATGAAATTTTGAACGCCTGATCCGGCTGGCAGGATCTTTATTCCTAACGGTCCTTCAACCAGTATATCATCGAGTTGCTGTTCTCCCGAAAAAAAATGATTGAGATTGTAATTTGGTGTAAGGCCAAAGACCACATCGATGTTGGCAAGCCCTAGATCGGCATCAAGAATAAGTACCCGTTTGCCAAGATTGGCGAGTGAGTATGCAAGGTTGGCAGTTACGGCTGTTTTTCCTACCCCGCCTTTGCCGCTGGTAACAGAATAAACACAGGTAATCCGATCCTGATAGTCGGGAATTGTTGTTGGCTGGTGGCTGTTATTCAGGTTTCGAAGGGTTTTAGCCTGATCTGATTCAGGACGGTGTGAGTTATTCATTGGAGGTACCTTCGTCGCTGGTCATGATTAATT
Organism: Desulfopila sp. IMCC35008; assembly: GCF_010646885.2. Taxonomy (GTDB): domain Bacteria; phylum Desulfobacterota; class Desulfobulbia; order Desulfobulbales; family Desulfocapsaceae; genus Desulfopila. Next base: position 1,919,499 of record NZ_CP050700.1, read on the forward strand.
CGGCAACAGACTTATTGTTTATTTGCAGCAGGTCTTCAGGAACACGTTGTCCGTTGGTGATATAGGAGAGCGGAGCCTTGTTTCTGGTCTGGACGTTCAGGATGATCCCGTTTTGTGAACATTCATCCACCTTGGTGAATATTGTTTTGTCGATCCCGATCCTGTCAAATCTATCGATAGTGTCGAGGAGTTCACTTTCACGGGTCCCGGCTGAGAGTACCAGGTGTTTTTCAATGTTGAGTTCGGGATGTAAAAAGAGAGAGAGCTCTTTGATGCTGAAATTGTCTTTCGGGCTCCTTCCGGCTGTATCAATGAGGATCAATTCTTTGTCTCTGTGTCTATGTAATGCCTTTTCGAGTTGTTCTGGCGATATCACGACGTCCACAGGTAATCGCATTATTTCACCGTACACCTTCAGCTGTTCAACTGCGGCGATTCGGTAGGTGTCAATGGTAATGAGGGCAATAGAGCTGGAGTGATTAGCCAGGTAAAGGGCCGCAAGTTTTGCAAGGGTTGTTGTTTTACCGACACCTGTGGGTCCGATGAGCGCTATTCTCTTCTGGCCATCTGAGTTCTCAAAATCCGGAGGTACAACATCTATCAATCCCTCAATGGATAGGGCTAGAAATCGTCGTATCTGGTCTGGTTTTTTAAGGTCCTGGCTGCTCATATTCTCTTTTGCATAATCAGCTATAACAACAGCTGGCTCGCCTTCAATCCCGAATTGATGGAGGATATGGAGAATCGGTTCTCTAGTTGAGTTGACCACACCGAGCTTTTGTCGTAATGCCTCGCTTGTGGTCGTCGTTTTAGCAGGGCTATTATGAACACGTGGTTCAGCAGTCGATAATGGTTTTGTCCCGGTTTCTGGAGGTTTGGGTTCAGGTTGATCTGGCTTGGTCGGTGAGGATGTTTGCAGTTGTGTCTCTTCAGGTTTTTGCGGTGCTTGTTTACCTTGAGGTTCTGCGATGTGTCCGGCTAGCTGATGGACAAGTTGTTTCAACTCATCAACTTCTGAACGAAGCACATCTTCTTTATTGGTATCCTGAGCAGTTGGAGGAGTGGGCATTGGTCGGATCTCCTTCCTGGCTGATTGATCATTGTTAGAAGGTTTGTCCTGATATTGTAAGTCGATTGTATCGTCTACAGTATGATTAATTCTTTTATGTTTTTTGGGTGATACCGACTCAAGCTTCTCTATTAAGTTGTTTTCGTCAGGCCAGGAACGATCAATCGCGGCGGTAATTTCGATGGTTGCTTTGCCGAGAAGGCCGAGCTTACCGTTCTTGACAGTCTTGGTAGAGAGAATAAGTGCATCAGGTCCCAATTCTTTTCGAACCAGCCGTAAGCCTGAAGTCATGTCATCTGCTTCAAATACTCTAACTTGCATCGATCGTTACCGTTCCGAGTGAGCGAACCTTGAGGTTCGGGGTTATCTCGTTATGGGAAAGCACAGTAAGTGCAGGATAATATCTTTCGGTCAAACTGCGTACATGTGGTCGGATCTGGGGGGCTACCAGGATGGCCGGTCGGGTCCCACCCTCAAAGAGAGGTATGGCCTGGCCGATGGAATCGAGGATCTGCTGGGCGATTGATGGATCTATCGCCAGGTAACTGCCGGTGTCGCGATGTTTGACGCTGTTTTGAACAGCATCTTCAGCTTCCTTGGACAGGGTGATAATTGGTATGGTGTCATCGATTGCCAGTTGCGAGGATATGGACCGGGCCAGCGCGTGCCGAACATATTCTGTCAGAATGTCTGTGTCCTGTGTAAGGGGCGCCCAGTCAGCCATGGTTTCAAGGATGGTACGAAGGTCCCTTATCGAGATACCTTCTTTCAGCAGGTTGTGAAGAACCCGCATGATGGTGCCAAGTGAAAGTACGGTGGGCACCAGCTCCTCAACCAGTTTCGGATATTGGCTCCCGAGATTGTCGAGCAGACCCTGAACCTCCTGTCGACCAATGAGTTCATGGGCATGCTGTTTAATTAATTCGCTGATATGGGTGGCCATAACCGTGGTGCAATCGACAACTGTGTAACCGGCCAGCTGTGCCCTGTCCTTTTTGTCTTCTGTAATCCAGATGGCAGGCAGCCCAAAGGCGGGTTCTGTCGTGGCAACGCCCTGAATGGTTTCGGTTACCATACCCGGATCCATGGCCATATAATGGCCAGGAAGCATTTCAGCTATGGCGATGATGACGCCTTTTAAGGCGAAAGTGTACTGGTTGGGTGTTAACTGCAGGTTATCCTTGATGTGGACCGGGGGGACGATAAAGCCGTTGTTGAGGGCAAACTGCTTACGAATAGACTGGATGCGGTTAAGTAACTCTCCATCCTGTGCTGAATCAACAAAGGGGATAAGGCCATAACCGACCTCAAGTTGCAGCATGTCCACATGCAGCATCTCCTCATAATTTTCTTCCCTGGTAAGTGGCTCCTCAGGTATGATTTCCTCCTCAACTTCTGCCGCGGCTTTACGGTCTCTTTTATCAAGCATAAAGGCCAGAAGGCCAAGTGAGACCGCAAGCAGCAGGAAAGGGAAAAAAGGCATTCCCGGAATAAAGGCAAACATGAGAAGGATGGAGGAAACTACCCACATGGCGACAGAATTCTTTGAGAATTGTGCCTTTATGTCACTACCGAAATCCTTGTCGCCGGTTGAGCGTGTTACCAGCAGACCGGCAGCAGTAGAGATAATAAGCGCAGGTATCTGGCCAACAAGGCCGTCTCCAACGGTGAGGATTGTATAGTTGGCTGCAGCTTCCGCCATAGGCATCCCTTTTTGCAGAACACCAATAATAAATCCGGCACCTATATTGATCAGGGTGATGATGATGCCGGCAATAGCATCTCCCTTGACGAATTTGGATGCACCGTCCATGGCGCCGTGAAAGGCAGCCTCGGATGATATCTCTTCACGTCTGCGGCGTGCTTCCTGTTCGTCGATTAGCCCGGCGTTGAGGTCTGCATCGATAGCCATCTGCTTACCGGGCATGGCGTCCAGGGTGAAGCGGGCAGCAACTTCTGCAACACGACCGGCACCTTTGGTGATGACCATGAAATTGATTAACACCAGGATAGCGAAAACAACGATACCGACCACGTAGTTCCCACCTACAACAAATTGCCCGAAAGACTGGATAACAGAACCGGCAGCCTGTGGTCCTTCGTCTCCGTGCAGCAGAATGAGCCTTGTTGAAGCAACGTTGAGCGAGAGTCGGAAGAGGGTTGTGGTAAGAAGAACGGCGGGGAATATGGAAAACTCTACAGCTTTCACCGTGTAGAGGCTGATAATGAGGATCAGCAGTGCGAGTGTGATATTGGTTGCCAGAAACATATCAAGCACAAGCGAGGGCAGGGGGATGATCATGATCATCAGGATCGACACCAGTCCGAAAGATGCAATAACATCACTGCGAGCCAAGAGTTCCTGTATCCGTTGCCTGTTAAAAAGATCCTGTGGTCGAGCTATTTCCATTACTGCCTGCTTCCTTTAAGAGAGTATACGTGTGCCAATATTTCGGCAACAGCCCTGAATAATTCATCGGGAATAGACGTTCCCATGTCAATTTCATGCAATAATCGCGCCACAGGCGGGTTTTCGACAATTGGAACGTCATTTTCCCTGGCTATTTCACGTATTCTGAGTGCTACCAGGTCAGAACCTTTAGCGACCACCATGGGCGCGTCCATCTCATCAGAAGAATATTTGAGGGCGACTGAAATATGTGTCGGGTTGGTGACCACAACATCAGCCTCAGGGACTTCTGCCATCATGCGTTTACGCGCCATTTCTTGCTGGATAGAACGAATCTGTGCCTTGACGTGTGGATCACCCTCCATCTCTTTATGTTCTTCTTTGACCTCCTGTTTGGTCATTTTCATTTTTTCTTCCATCTCCCATCGAACATAAAGAAAATCGATAAAAGCGAGAAAGATCATTATGGCACAGATCTTCGCCATGATGAGAGCCGCTGTTTTTCCAAGAAAAGTAACAGCTGCACCAACCGAGGTGTCAACGAGGATAAGTGCTTCGTCAAATTTCCCGATGAGGGTCGAATAGGCGATCCAGGCGATAAGGGCAACCTTGGCTATTGATTTAATGAGTTCAACAAGTGAACGGGTAGAAAAAAGTCGTCCCATACCCTTTATAGGGTCGAATTTCTTAATATCAGGAACAATCGGTTGGGTGGTGAAATTCCAGCCTACCTGAAAAAATGTCGAAAAGAAGCCAACTATAAGGACGGTGAGAAAAAGAGGAGCAAGGAGCAGGAAAGCATTTTGAACGATAAACCAGGCCAAGGTTATTACAGCTGCGGAGTTGGCCTCAAATTCATTAATTCTCTGAAAGAATGATTTCAGGAGATTGGTGAGGCCACGCCAGAATACCGGCATGTAAAATATCCAGAATAAAAGGCCAATAGTGAATATGGCTGCAGTTTGCACCTCTTTTGATTGGGCGACCTGGCCTTTCTTTCTAAAATCATCCCGTCGTTTCGCGGATGGTGCTTCAGTGCGTTCTCCACCTGTGGGGGATTCTTCAGCCATACGTGGTCATTAATGAGATTTTGTGGGTGGGTTGATTCTCGTATTGCGCTAAATCCCTGCAAGAATTAATCCAAAAACAGCTATGCCTACGTGAGCTAAATGTTGAGATAGGCAAGCATATTTATCAAAGTATCAAGGAGTGCGTCAAATTCCCGTCTCAATATAGCCGAGGCGAAATCCATAGTCAAAGCAATGACTATAAAGGCCGTGCCCATGTTTATGGGAATGGAGAGCATAAAAACATTAAGTTGCGGGAAAACCCTGGAGAGAACACCAAGAATGAGGCCGGAAAGGAGGAGAACCACCAGAACAGGTGCGCTGAATTGAACACCGAGTGAAAACATCCTGGCAGTAAGGTCCATGAGATATGGGACAGCTTCACCGGAGAGGTTTAATTTGCCGGGTGGCAGCAGCTCGTAAGATTTCACAGCCAAGCGGAAAAACATGTGGTGACCATCTATGGCCAGAAAAATGAAAATAGCAAAAACATTCTGAAACTGTGACAGCAGGGCAATCTGCCGTTCGTTGCTTGGGTCGAAAACATTGGCTGCTGCAAAGCCCATTTGAAATCCGATGACTGTTGCACCATACTCAACTGCTGTAAAAATGAGTCGTGCACAGAGCCCGATAAGTGTACCGAGCAATATTTCATTAATAAGAAAGAGAATGAATGGTGCGGGAGAAAAACTAATAGCAGGAACGTCCAGGGACATGACGGGGAACAGCACCATAGCTGTCATAAACACAAGACCAACCCGAATGCGTATCGGAGCGGAGGAGGAAGAAAAAACGGGTATGGCACCAATAAAACCTGCTACCCTGGCAAGGATGACAAGAAAGGACTGAAACTGTTCGATCGGGATAAGTTGAATATCCACAATAGCCTTAGAGGGTCGCTAATGTCTCGAATATTCCGATGGTGAAGGCGGAAATAATACGAATGAACCAAGGGCCGAAAAAAAGAAGCGTGAGAAAAACAGCAACAATTTTAGGGATAAAGGTGAGGGTCTGTTCGTTGATCTGCGTTGCTGCCTGGAAGGTTGAAACGATCAAACCGATAGCCATTCCGACAAGCAGCATTGGACCTGCTATCATGAGTAGGGTCTGAATTGCTTTTCTGCAGACGTTAATAGCCATATCCGGAGTCATGACAAGCCTCTTTGGGTTATAGACCAAAGCTCCTAACCAATGAGCTTACAATAAGGTTCCAGCCGTCCACCAACACAAATAACAAGAGCTTAAATGGCATGGAAATGATGACAGGCGGCAGCATCATCATACCCATAGACATGAGGATGGATGCAACAATCATGTCTATTACCAGAAAGGGGATGTAGATCATGAAACCCATCTGGAACGCACGTTTCAATTCCGAGAGCATAAAGGCAGGTATGAGCGTCATGGTGGGTATGTCTTCCTGATCGTATGGCTCACTGTCCAGGGTAAGGTCTGCAAGCAACGCCAGCGATTCTTCATTCACCTGGCTAAACATGAATTCACGCATGGGGATGATCGCCCTTTCAAAGGCCTCTGCCTGATTAATCTCCTCGTTTATATAAGGTTGAAAAGCTGTTTCATTCATCCTGTTAAGTGTGGGAGACATTATAAAAAAAGATAGAAACAGCGAAAGGCCAAGAATAATTTGGGTAGGCGGCATGTTCTGGGTGCCCATTGCCTGCCGCAGGAAACCAAGCACAATTACAATCCTGGTAAAACAGGTGGTCATCAGGACGATGGCAGGAGTTACTGAGAGAATGGTGAGAACAAAGAGTACCTGCAGGGCTGTGGAAACCTGTTGAGGGGATTCCGCGTCTTCAACACCAAAGGTTATTGTTGGCAGACCAACAGCAAAAACGTTATCCGGGATAAGGAAAATAGAGCATCCAAGAAAAAAGAGAAAGGGTGCGACCTGGAGATGTCGTATGGGAGTTGGGGCGTTCATGGTATGTAACTTTCGGATTGCTCAAGAACGTCCTGGAAAGAGCCTTTTTTCGGATCGTCAATATTGGCAAGCAGGGTTATCGATTCATTGCCGATGCCAAGCAGGTATTCCTTTCCTCGGACCTCCACCAGGCAGAGTGATTTTTTGGGCATGACCGGTTTAATCTCTTTGATCCGGATAATATCACCTGACCGACCCGCCAAAATATTGAAGCGTTTCTTGAATAATCCGTATAAGACCAGCATGACTCCCAGGACAATGCATAATCCCCACAACATGCGAAAGTAAGGTGCTAATTCATCAACGGCTTCACTGCCCGTAGCCCCACCTTCTGCGCCCAAAGAACTGGTAACTGTGAGGCACAGTACAGTAATAAATATATATGTTGTAAGGCGGGAGGATTTCATCCGGTTGCTATCCTAGGTTTTTCACCCTGTCTGGCGTGGAAACAACATCTGTAAGCCGTATACCGAACTTGTCTCCAACCATGACGGCCTCCCCACGGGCAATGAGGCGGGAATTGACATACAGATCTAGTGGCTCGCCCGCAAGTTTATCAAGTTCAATGACATATCCTTCACCCATTCGCAGTAGATCCTTTAACAGTATTGTCGATCTACCGATTTCGACGGAAATCTGCAAAGGGACATCGTAAATAAAATCGATACCCCTGGATGAGCCATCGGAGGGATTTTCAGGAGTGGTCATTTCACTTCCCGGTGGTGCTGACGGCACATCTTCTTCCAGAAGTTCTTTTAATTCCTCGGGGTCGGGGCGGGCGTTCGGGTTGGTCCCGTTTTCATATTCCATAAAACTTCCTCAATTATCGTAAACACTCGTTATGCTGATAGCCTTCTTTCCCCGGTGAGTTCCAGGTTTGGCAAAATACTTTAGTTGATCCCCGACAAGCACCTTCAGTGGCCCATTGGGGTCATAATCCAGAGGCAGGATATCTCCTTTTCTGAGATTGGCGATCTGGCCTATCGTAAGATCCAGGGTCCCCGACTGGGCAGTGAGGTGCATCTCCATATTCTGGATGGATTTCTGCAAAATGGTACGCCAGCTTCCCTTGGTCATTTCATCCATGTTGAGCAGGCTGTGTAATTTTTCCCTTATCGGCGAAAGGGTAGCTACCGGAAAGGCCAAGGTAATCTCACCGGTTCCTTCTTTCAGTTGCACTGTGAGTTTGCTGGTGAGAACCTCGGAATCCGGTTCGGTAACAGAGACGAGTCGTGGACTGTTGTCGATCTTATGAAGGTGAGTCTCAATGTCAAGAAGTGGTTTGAACGTCTTGTCAAAGCAGGCACATGAGAGCTCCATTAATGGCCGGATCATGGTGAGTTCTAAGGTCGTGAGTCGTCTCTCAGGAGGTTTTGCGTCGATGTCCGGGGATGCTCCAAGCATGATCTCGATCATTGCAAAGGAGAAGGGCAGATCGGTTATAAAGAGTATCCCCTGCTTCAACGGTGGCATATTTAGAATCCCGATGGCACCGGGATCACCAATATCAGCCACAAATTTCTGAAATTCAAAAGCCTCAATGGTATTTCGGGTAATTGAAAAATTACGTTGCAGCTCATTGGTCAGAGCAATTGTATAATTCATGCAGAAATTATCGAGGATCAGGTCAAAATTCGGGAACCGGCTTTCTTCAGACTGCTTGCGCTCCAGATTGAAGAGATCAACTTCCTTGGCATTTTGGAGCCTCTCCTGCCTTCTGCCTTCAGGCGTGTCCAGAGGGATCTGGCCGCTGCGAATAGCTTGGAGCAGCTCGGCGATTTCCTGTTTGTTAAGTATCGGTTCCACTAATGATGTCCTTACTGAACCACAAAGTCGGTAAAATAGATTGCTTTTACCTTCCCCGACTTAAGAATGGCATTCAATTTATGCATCAACTCTGCCTTGAGTTGTTTCTTACCCTGGAGGTCTTGTAATTCCTCATATGTTTTATTACCAACAAGTAAAAGAATGGCATCTCGCGCCTGCGGTAAACGCATGTTGAATTCTTCCTTTACTGCCTCGCTTGAAAGTTCCACTGTCAAAGCAGCCTTTACATAATGACGTTCGTCTTCGCTGATGATATTGACAATGAATTCCTTAATGTCGACCATCGGTCCAATGGATGTTTCATCAGAAACCTTAGGGATAGGTACGTCTTCACCCGGGTCCGTATTGTTTTGTTTGTCAGTGGTCCTCAGCAAGAAAAACCAGGCAAGTGCGGCACCTAGGATGAGTACGAGCACTGCAGTCCCAATAATTATAAAGAGCTTCTTTTTGCTTTCCGGTTCTGCTTTTGCGGCATCTTTTTTTTCAGCCATGGTATCTCTTCCTGAAGTGAGTCATATTCGGGTGTTGGTTTAAAGAGGGATAGACCCTTGGGCGCTATTTGCGTTATTTTCCTGGTTTGGGTTTTTGAGGCGCAAGATAAAATCCACCCTTCTGTTTTTTGCCCGGTTTTCATCACTGGTGTTGGGGACCAGCGGATTATCGCTGCCGTAACCTACTGCTGAAAGCCTCTCCATCGGCAGGAGGTTACCCTGTTTGAAGAATCTTAAAACGGCTATGGACCTCTCGGTAGAAAGATTCCAGTTTCCAAGAGGGTCGGTACCGTAAAGGATATCGTCGGTATTACCTTCAATACGGATATCCGTAGGGATCGGTCGGACGATATCGGCAATTTTCCGAAGAGTTGGATATGATTTCGGGTGCAGTTTTGCTTCACCCGGCTCAAACATAATCGGATCCTGTACCCGTAAAATGAGCGTGTCGCTGTCTTTTTTTATGGCTTCAACATCTTGTCCCATTTTGAGTGACTCGATCTGGGCTTTTACTTTGTTGTAAACCCTACTCGTCTGTTCCGGGTTGATCGGCATGAACTTTGTTTTAGGGGGGGATGGAATAACAGGTAATGAAAAATCTATCTGGGCCTGTTGTTTGTGCATGCCAAACGCTTCCCGCATGGACTGGGTGGCCGCATTAAACTTCACAGGGTCCATATTGGCCATTGATATCAGAAGAACGAAAAAGGTCAGCAGAAGGGTAACAAGATCTGAATAGGTCACCATCCATAACGGCGCACCAACAGGGCATTTTTGTTCTGCTTTTTGTGATTCTTCTTCCTGTAGAGTTTCTTCTTCTGCCATAACCGGTTCTTCAGGTTACCTGTTAAAGGTTGATTCCCTTAGTTTTGGCGCAATGAACGCATGCAGTTTCTGCTCCATGATTCGTGGGTTTTCACCCGATAGGATAGATTGCATGCCCTCTATAATGAGGGTTTTCATGAGCACCTCAGATTTAGAACGATTTTTCAATTTTCCGGCCATTGGGTTACATACAACGTTGGCAATGACTGCACCATAAAAAGTTGTGAGCAGGGCAACTGCCATGGCGGGACCGATTGACGAGGGGTCGTCCATTGTCTGCAACATCTGCACCAGACCAATCAGGGTTCCTACCATACCCATTGCAGGAGCGTAAGCGGCAATGGAGGTGAATATCTCGGCACCTTTGTCATGGCGTTGCTGGACATATTCAATTTCGGTGGTCAGCATTTTTTTCAGTGTTGCCGGTTCCTGGCCGTCGACCGCCATCTGCATGGCCTTTATCAGGAACTCATCCTCAACTTCTTCCATTGCCCCCTGTAAGGCGAGGATCCCTTCTTTGCGGGCCTTGTTGGCGAAGTCCATAAGAAGAATGATCATATCATTGATCGGTTTTTCCTTATGGAGGAATGCCTTCTTGGCGACATTAATAGCATCGAAAATATCCCCAAAGGGATAATGGACGAGTGCATTACCGGCGGTTCCGCCAAAAACAATCATTATTGATGGGACGTTTATAAAAAGACTTAAGGGGCCGCCCTGCAGGATGGCCATCAGCATAAGTCCGAAGGCGGCGCCAATACCTAAAATTGTTGAAAGATCCAAAAGAAAATACCCCCAGCAAATACAAAATAGACGATGGAAAAATCGTAAACGGAAAAAACATCAGACGGCCATATAATTAAATACTTTCAGCCTGATACTTTTTACACTCCATCATAGACCTTTGTTTTTGAAAACTCAAGTTTGCAAAAAACATTCCAGGGAAAATAATACTTGAATTCTATAGGACTGGAGGGCGTTGGGAGGAGGGAATAATGAACCGGCAGATAAATGATACCCATTTCCTGCCGGTTTAGGAGATCGTGTGACGTTATATTGACAGCTTCATGGTGAACCGAAACCTATCGTTTCAGGTTGATGAGATCACCGAGGAGTTCATCGACTGTCGTAATAATCTTGGAGTTGGCCTGGAATCCTCTCTGGACCGTAATCATCCGGACAAATTCAGCTCCCATGTCAACATTGGATTGCTCTAATGAGTTGGTAAATATCTTTCCGAGTTCAACACCGGGCAGACCGGTTCGCGGTCCACCTGAGTTATCCGTCTCTTTGTAAAGGTTTTTACCAATACTTTCAAGACCGCGGGGGTTTGTAAAAGTGCTGAGAACCAGATGGGCTACCTTTATTTGCTCACCGTTGGAAAAAGAGGCGATAACCGTACCTTCGTCATCAATATTCACACCTGTCATTTCTCCGGCACCGTACCCGTTCTGTTCCTGGGAGATAACAGCGGATTCAGAGTTGAACTGGGTTGTGTCAAAGGTGATTGTTATTGCTTGTCCCGGTTCGCTTCCGTTAAGCCAGTCTATACCAGGGATTGTGCCGGTCGTCGGTTCAATGACATCAGGCGTGGCGCCATCAGGGTCAACCATGATGCCATCGGTGTTGAAGGTCAAACCGGGGCCGCCATCTCCCAGTATAGCGCCAAGTCCTGTTGTTACGGCACCTGTATCATCGGTATAGCTATAGCTCCACCTCCACTCATTATTAGCAATTTTATTGAAATAACTTGTAATCAGGTGCTCATTACCAAGTGAATCAAAAACCTGGGTAGACGATGAATAGTTGTAGGTTGTTGGGTCATCGAAGACAAAACCCGCGATTGGCATTATGGGTTCTGTTGAATCAAGGTTGGTGGTGAGAGTCGCCTCGGTGGTTGCATTACCACCAATAAGGCCCCTGCTGCTCACCATAATGTCCGTTGGATCCCCAGGCTCAAGCACTCCGTTCTCATCATACAATTTGCCCTGCACCCTGTACCCTTCAGGGTTCATGAGGTAACCGTTTTCGTCAAATCTGAAGGCGCCGCCTTTGGAGTAATAGACTGAGTCATCTCCAGGTTCACTCAACAGGAAGAAACCAGGCCCCTCAATAGCTACATCAAGAGGGGATTCTGTTGACTCAAAAGTACCTTGAGTGAATAGATTATCGACCTTTGAGACACCGACACCGCGACCAACCTGTGACTTACCACCTGATCCGTTGATAGTAGATGAAAGAAGATCTGAAAATACAGTCCTTGCTCCCTTAAAACCCAGGGTGTTGGTATTGGCAAGGTTATTACCGATAACGGTGAGTGCCTGTGAATTTGTGCTGATGCCGCTTACTCCGCTGTACAGTGCACTTGAAATACCCATTTTTTTACTCCTTTATCTTTCGTTCCTGGTTATACAGATCAGTTTTGTGATCTTATATGTCTGTATCTTGAGGATGGTAATTAGCTAATTGATTCTGTAACTTCTGCTGAGACATTTTCTGTGGTTTCATCTACTATGTTTTCAGTTGCGTCACTTATTATATCGGATGTTTCCGGCTCATCATTAACATCTTCGTTGTCATTTGCATCATTTTGAGAATTTTTTGATTCCGGATCGTAAACACCCAGTATGTTGTTGAAGGCTACTTCTCCGAAATTTGTAATAAGTGTACCGCCGTATTCGCCGCCCAGATCAACACCCGTAACTTCGGCACGAACCAGAGAGGTTGCGCCGACACTTTCACCCTCGGTGGCCTTTGCATTGACGACGATTTTGTAATCCCCAATCGGTGCATCCTGACCTTTTGCGGTTTTACCGTCCCATTCAAGATAATGAAGGCCTTCGCCAAGCTCGCTGCCATCCAGGGTGGCGACAGTGACACCATTATGCTGAAGGGATAACTTGACCTGTGTTGCCTCGCCATCAAGCTTGTAGCCAAGACTTACAGGTTCACCGTTGTACTTAAAAGAAGATCCTTCATAAACAACTTCCTTGCCAATAGTGTTCAGGGTAGACAGTCTATCTGAGTTGGCGTTGGACTGAACCAGGTTGTCCATGCTTTCGTTCAGGTTAAACAACTGTTCAAGGGAACTGAACTGCGCGAGTTGCGCGGTAAATTCCGTTGGGTCGTCCGGATTGAGTGGATCCTGATTTTGCAGTTGGGCAACAAGCAGGGAAAGAAAATCCTGTTTACCCATTATGTCATTTGTATTATTTTCGGCCGATGTGCCAGATGCCTGGGCTGTTGCTGCCTGGCTTATGCCGTCGATGTATGCGCTCATCGTGTCCCCTAAACGGTTACGTTTACTCCGGATTGATCTTCCTGTCCCTGAACGCTTGCAGACTCAAGGACATCAATAAAAGTCTCTGTGTCAAATCTACTGTTGTGGTGTGACTTCTCAAATGAATTTCGTTTACCAGATTGATCCTGCAGCAGATCAAAATCGCCTGCTATGTCAGATTTTGCAGATACCTGGATATCTTCTATCTGGATACCCTGTCCCTGGAGAATTTCCCTCAGCTTAGGCATATTTTTTTCCAGAATCTCCTGAACGTGCTGGCTCTGGGCAAAAACATTGGCCCGGATTGCACCTTCACGATATGTCAGGTCGATTTTCAGTTCACCCAGTTCAGCCGGTTGCAGCCTGATGTTTATCTGGGTTTCCTGGTTTCGGACCTGCAGATTGAACCTGTTGGCAACCTGTTGGACGATAGCGTCATCACTCACTGCTGAACCTGGGAACGGCGAAACCGGGTGGGTTCCCGCAGTCGCCTTTGCCACCGGCGTGTCAAGTACGCCCTGACTCACCTGGGAATAGGACTGGGTTGTTTCAGTGGCTGCAGTAATCTGGGAAGCTTGAGGAGCACCTTGAGTGAGACTGTTACCACTTAAATCCTGTTGGGTCCCCTGTTGGCTGGAGTTGTTGGCGGAACCTGAGTTGGCTTGCGAGTTGGCACCTATCCTGGCTTCGAGGTATTGCCCTTTTGAGTCCTGTCGGAGATGTGTGGTTTGATTATCATTGTTGCGGGCAACAGTCGCAACCTCATCTTCTACCACTACGACCTTGGCAAGACCGCCTTTTATGATTGGATCTTCAACAAGTCTGACCACATTGGCCTGTTGTTCGATACTTGTTTGGCGAAGAGGGGCGGCTACTTCCTTGTTATTAAGCATGGCATTTGCATCTGTACCTGCTTTTGACGGTAGGTTTTCTACATCAGCCAGCGAGCCTTTCAGGTTTTGTAGATCAGCCATTGATACCTGGCTGCCATCCTGACGGGTAATAGTGATCACACCTTTTTCATTTAAAGTGATAAGCTGTTCCAGCTCTGCAGTAAGCAGGGATTGACCACTGTTTGTGCCGGTCGGCAATGTTGATTGCTGAAGAAGGGTGGCCGGAATTGCTACCTGCTCACCCTGCTTTTCAATGCCTGCGGTTCCGCTCAGGACTATCTTGGTAAAGGCTTGTTGTTCAATGGCCTTCTGGAGATCTGCAAATCGGGTTGTGGTGTTTTGTGTAGCTGGAGTGTCTGGTTGTGTGGCTGGAGTGTCTGGATTTGCTGCTGTGGTTGGTGCAACAGGATCTGTTTCCTGGGTACCTGGAGCATCCTGAGGATCTCTTTCCGGCTGATTGTTCGTCGGATTTTTTGTCGCTGGATCGTTTTGCTGTTGTGCCGCTGTGGTTTTGTTAAGGATGGATTCAAATGATGAGTCGCTTCCATTGGCTGGTGACGGGGAGGTTGATGGGGTTGCTGGAGCCTGGGTGGGTGCTATTATGGGAGCGATATTTGCCATTTGTGTCACTCAATCTGAATTTTAGAAAACTGTGTACTTAGTTCTGTTGCTTTCAGTCTGGTTATCTGATCCAGTATTTTTGCAGCTGATTTTGCTTTCATGGCTGCAAGAAGATCTGCTGCCAACTGTGATTCAAGTCCTGTAAGTGCTAACGCTGCACGTTGGGGGGTCATCTTTTCGTAAATTTTGGCCAGATTCTTGGTCTTCTGCTCTTCTTCTGCTGATTTCAATTGAAGCAGTTCTTCAAGCTTTTTCTGGACCCTGCTTAACTCTGTGAGTTTCTCATCAAGCGTTGCAAGTTTCTTATCGACGGTCTCTTCGAGACTCTTTAGCTCCTTTTTCTTCAGTTCTAATTCTTTTGTGCCTTCGCGCAGTTTTATTCGCTCGTCTTCAATTTGCTGGAACAGGCGCCGTTCCTCGACAGTAGAAAAATTTTGTCCGACTGAATCCTGGGCAATACTATTTGTACTGTTCAGGCTGAACATCACAAAGATAATAACAGGGAGGGTATAGTGGCTCAGGTGTTGAATGGATTTCATAATATCGGATTATTTTCTATCGTGGAAAACAATGGCCATCTCATCAAGCATGGCCGCTTCTTTTTTGTCGAGGTGTTGTTTCCAGGCAACATTTTGACGTTCTTTTAACTTTTCCATGACCTGTCGCTGTTTACTTTTTTCAACGAGCAGGGTGTGACTTTTTTGGACCTGTTTCTTTTTCTCGGCAAGGACCTGCTCAAGCTCACTGATTTCATTTTTGATAAATGCAAGGTGTTCTTCCTGGCTGATCAGTTCATTGATGGCAACACCCTGTTCCTGTATCGTGGTGATGTGGCTAGCGAGAAAACCATAGGCCTGGTGTTTTTTTTTGAGTTCCTCTTTGACCTTGTCTTCTGCCCGGCGGGCAACAGAGAGCGCCTCCTGGGCGAGAGTCTCGAGACGTTCCCGATAGTGAAGAACCGTGTCGAGTGTAAATGGTTTTGTTGCTGTCAAAATATTGTCACTATGTTTTCATGCCTTGTGATACCACGGATCTATTCCTCAGAGGAATGATCGCCTTTTCTCCTGTTTTGTTGCGGTCGTCTTTCGTCTTTTCGTTCACTGAGGATCGAGCCCAGCTGTTCCAGGGAATCCTTGAAAGGTGTTGTTTCATCGAATCTCTGTTGCAGGAATTCGTTTATTGCATCAATCTTTGAAATGGCATAGTCGATCTTGGGATTTGATCCTTTTGCATAGGCACCAATATTTATCAAATCCTCGGCATCGGCATAGGTCGCCAGAACATTGCGTGCTTTTCCTGACAACTCCAGATGCCTCGGCGAGATTATTTCCCGCATAACACGGCTTGCAGAGTTAAGGATATCAATGGCGGGGAAGTGGTTTCGTGCTGCTATGGAACGTGACAGTACGATGTGACCATCAAGAATAGAACGAACGGAGTCTGCTACGGGTTCGGTCATATCGTCTCCATCAACCAAGACGGTGTAAATACCAGTTATGGAACCCTGGTTTCGAAACCTTCCTGCACGTTCCAGCAGGCGGGGCAGGGTGGCAAACACCGAAGGGGTGTATCCCTTGGTTGTTGGTGGTTCTCCGATGGCGAGACCAATCTCTCGCATTGCCATAGCAAAGCGGGTAACGGAATCCATCATTAACAGGACGTTTTTACCCTGTTGGCAGAAATATTCGGCTATGGTCGTTGCCACGAAAGCGCCACGCATACGCAGTAAAGGAGATTGATCGGAGGTTACGACCACAAGAACGGACCTGGCCAGTCCTTCCTGACCGAGATCCCTCTCAATAAACTCACGTACCTCCCTGCCACGTTCCCCGATGAGGGCGATAACATTTACATCTGCCTTGGCGTATTTGGACATCATGCCGAGCAAGACACTTTTACCGACACCGGAACCTGCCATGATGCCAAGCCGCTGACCCATACCGCAGGTTGTCATACCGTTTATGGACCGTACCCCAACATCGAGAACTTCGGAGATATTCTGTCGCTCCATCGGTCCAGGAGGCGATCCGTAAAGGGCTTTTTCCTGGGTAAGGATAGGTGCGGGAAGACCATCATGAGGCTGTTCCATTCCATCGATGATGCGGCCGAGGAGGTTGTCGCCAACTTTTATGGTAGCACTTTGTCGAATGATACGAATTCGGCTGCCCGGTCCCAGCCCCCTGATGTCACCGAGCGGCATGAGCAGGGCCTGATGATCCTTGAAGCCGACAATTTCAGCATATATCGTTGCACCGCCATTTCGGGGCAGAATTTCACAAAGGGCACCTATTGCGGCATGCGGACAGTAGCCTTCAACAACCAGACCGACGATTCGGGTCACCTTTCCCCACACCTTTATAGTGTTGAGCTCAGCTATACGTTTTGCAGCGCGGGTCATAACAGTCACGGTTCCAGTTCTTCTGTAAGGGCTTCACGGATCAGTTCCAGTTGACTCACAATTGTTGCATCTACAGTGCATTTATCAGACTCAATCCGACAGCCGCCTTCATCCACAGATGGGTCCGCTTTCACGGTGAGGTTGCTCATGCCGCTCAGCCCGGTCCTCAGATCTTCTGTTTTCTCTATAATTGTGTCATAGTCGGCAGGGTTGACAAAGATAAGAAAATCGTCAGACTTGACCGAACGTGATATGGCTTCATCAATTGTACGGAAAATTGTCTCACGCTGTTCCGAAACGGAGTGGCGAATAATTTTTTCGGAAATTGCCAGGACCAGTTCCCGGATTTCTCCCACACTGTTTTTGAGTATCAATTCCCGGAGTTCGTCAAGCTGATTACAGATCAGCAGCATGGCTGACGATGCGGAACCAAAATCATTCTCAGCTTTTTCCAGACCCTCAGCCAGTCCCTGTTCCCTTGCCTCTGCGACAAGTCTCTGTACTTCCTCTTCCGGTATTCCTTGCGGGACCGCTGGTTCCGGAGTGGGGGGCGCTGGCGCTTGTTCGACCTCTTGTTTAAATTCCTCAAGAACCGTCTCCCGTGATTCCGGCTCAGGTTCTGAGGGAAGCTGTTGTCGATGTTCCTTGTCTTCTTTTACAGGAGCAGGAGGTTTGGGGCGATGAGCAGTACGCTGAAAGAGTTGATCGTCATCAACCTTGTCCCGGACTATTCCTCCAGGTTCAAAGGTTGGTAAGGACTTGTAGAACCTAGACAAACTCATCGCCGCCTCCGGTACCGAGAACCAGTTTGCCTTCCTCTTCAAGTTTCATGGCTATTTTGACAATTGATTGCTGGGTCAGTTCTACTTCAGACAGTCGTACAGGACCCATTGCATCCAGATCGTCTTTAATCATATCGGCTGCACGCTGAGAGATGTTACCAAATATTTTCTGACGCAGCTCGTCTGAGGCTGTCTTGAGCGCTAAGGTGAGGGAGTCGTTATTTACTTCTCGGAGAACCATCTGGAGTGAGCGGTTATCGAGTTCGGCAAGATCCTCAAATGTGAACATGCGTTTTCTGATTTCTTCAGCCATTTCCGGATCGGTTTCTTCAACATCCTCAAGAATGTCCGACCCCATGCTGCCATGCATATTGTCGAGGAGATCAACCACTTTATCCACACCACCGACTTTACGCTGTTCCTTACCTGCTACCAGACCTATTTCCCGGTGAAGTGCGTCATCGATCCTGCTGATGACTTCTGGAGATACCTTTTCGATGGTTGCGATGCGGTAAATAACATCAGAGCGGGTTTTTTCAGGCAGCGCGGCGAGAATAAGAGCGCCATGTTCATTGAGTTGGGTGGAAAGTACCAGGGCAATGGTTTGGGGATGCTCCTTTTCCAGCAGGCCGGCAACCATGGTTGCAGGCATACTGCCGATTGTTTCAAGCGATTTTGTCTCGATGCCTGACAGGAACTGGTCCAGCAGGATTTCTACACGATCTTTGCCTGAAATATTTGAGATCGCCTTCTGGGCAAATTCACTGCCTTTTACAAATAGTCCGGCAAACTGTTCTTCAGACTCAAGATAACTTTCAACGACCTCCTTTCGGAGATCCATTGGTACATGTTCGATATTCGACATCTGTTTGGTCACCAAGCGAATTTCGCTATCAGACAATTCCTCAAAAATCTTTGCGCTGGCTCGTTCGCCAAGGCATATCAGTAATACAGCTGCCTTGTTGAGTCCGCTGAGGGTGGAAGCTACCATCTGTTAACCTTCGTTTATCCAGTTTTTAATAATAAATGCCGTCTGGGTTGGTGAGTTGACAACGTTTTTGCGAAGAGTTGCCATTTGTTCATCAGGCGATAGGTTTCGAATATCTCTACTTTTCACCTCTGGTTCAGGTTGAGAGGCAGCTAGTCGTTCTCTTTCCATTTCCTCGACAGTTTTATAGTGTTCTTTCAAATCGCCCCTCATTGTTTTAATGATTGGTCGAATAAGGAGGAAGTAGATGAGGAATGCACCAAGAGGTACTAGGGCTATTTTAACTAGCGGAATATACTGATAAACAGCCTCGGCGGTGATGGCTGCTTTATCAATTTCCGCTGGCGGAGGATCGATAAATGGCATGGACACGATATTTATCTGATCTCCACGTCGTGGTGACAAACCAAGGGCTGCGGATACCATCTCTTTCAGCGAGTCCAGTTCCTCATCATTACGCGGAACAACCTGTAGTTCACCGCTGGTTTCATCTTTAGTTGTTTTGTCGGATACAAGTACGGACACTGAGAGTTTAGTGATGGTGCCGACCGGATTCACTATTTTATTAATTGTTTTACTGATTTCATAATTTGTCGTCCGTGAATTGCGTGAACTTCCCTGGCCTGTGTTGCTTGCACCAGCAGCGTTTCCCTGTAAGTTAGATTGCACTCCGGGGATACCACCGGTGGACTGGCCGCTACTGGTTTCGGTATTGATCTGCTCACTTCGAATGACCGGTTCTTCAGCATCGAACAGCTCTTCAGTTTTCTCAACCTTGGCAAAGTCAAGGGTGGCGGTAACGCGAACCATCGCCATATCCTTGCCCATGGTCTTATCAAGGAGTGCCTGGGCTCTCATCTCAAGCCTGTTTTCAACTTCCCGCTGGAAGGCCAACATGTCAACAGACAGCATCTTATCCAGGTCAGAAGGCTCATCGGTTTCCAAAACCAGGCCATTTGAATCGATAACTTTCACATCACCGGGTTCAAGGCCCGTTACGGAACCGGCCACGAGATGAATGATACCTTTCACCTGGGAGCCGTCAAGCTTCCGGCCTTTACCCAGCGTAACGATGACTGAAGCCGTGGCCTTTTTTTGCTGGTTTTTGAAGAGCCTCTTTTCCGGAAGTGCCAGGTGAACCCGAGTAGTTTCAACGGGGGCAAGGGAAGAAATAGTACGAGCCAACTCTCCCTGCAGAGCGCGGGTATAATTAACTTTCTGGACGTAGTCTGTGAGGGCGAAACTTTGGTTGTCAAATACCTCATAACCCACACCCCCGCCACTTGGCAAACCGTTTGAGGCCAGATCAAGTCGGGTTTCATAGATTCTGTCTGCGGGAATCCAGATGTTCCTGCCTCCGTTTTTCAGGGTATAGGGAACACGCTGACCTTTTAACCAGGTGACGACGGATGCGGCATCTGTCTCGGTAAGGTTGGCATAGAGTAGTTGATGGTCGGCAACCCGGGACTGAATGATAAGAACAGCAAAGAGGACGATAGAGATAAGGATTACACCACCCGCAGCCAGCTTCCTGGAAAGGGGCCATTCACGAAGAATCTGGATGAGATTCTTGCGCTCGATCGGTTCGGGCTCGACTGTGCCGTTCTCTGCAGTAGCTTGTTGTTCTGCTTCCATGAGTCTACCTTATGTTTGCACCAATGATCATGAAGTCAAAAAAATGACTACCATGGCTAAATCTGCATCCGCATAATTTCTTCGTAGGCCTGCTGAGCCTTATTTCTCATTTGAACGAGCATGCGCAGTGAAATATCCGCCTGTTCAACAGCTAGCATTACCTCATGCAGATTTTTAGCCTCACCGGTCTGTAATTTTTCAATGCCTTTTTCCCCATCCATCTGTGACTGGTTCACCTGGGTAATGGTATCTGTCAGCATTTCCCCAAAGCTGGATTTCGCTTGTGACACTGGGCTGGTGTCAGGTTGGCGAAGGGGCAGGGGAGTGGTCTGGTTTACGGAAAAAATTGTACTCATTGTTCATTACCTCCCGATTTCGAGGGCCTTCATGGCCATCCTTTTGGCGGCCTTGATGGTTGTAGCATTTGCCTGGTAGGCCCGGGTTGTATTCATCATATCCACCATCTCTTTAAGGACATTGACGTTTGGCATTGCCACATATCCGTCATCATCCGCATCAGGATGATCCGGGTTATATACTTTCTGTGGTGGTTCCTGATCTTCTACTATTTTGGTAACCTTAACGCCCTGGATTGAATTGTTCAGTTTATTGTCGAGGTGTTCCTTAAAGGTAATCGGTTGAGTCTCGAAATAGACCGATTTCTTCTTATACGGTCCGCCTTCAGGGGTGGATGTTGTTTCAACATTGGCCAGGTTTGAGCTTATTGTATTAAGCCGCACGCGATTTGCCTTTAAGGCCGAACCGCTAATTTTGAAAGTGGTAAAAAGATCCATGGTCACTCCTTAATAATGGAACATTACTGACCGCCGGAAACAACATAGCTGATCATACTTAATTTCTTCTTCAATAACTGTGCCGCTGCTTCATAAAGTATCTGATTTTCCGAAAGAGCCAACATCTCATCGTCGACCTTGACCCCATTTTCGTCGCCGATCCCGGTCTGGTCTTCTGTTATGGTTATGGTGCCGGAGATTGCGCTGATGTCGGTGGGGCCGATAGGGATATGAGCATGATGAGATTGTGATAAGGGGAGTTCGCCTTTATTGCCAACGGCCATTTTCAACTCATCGTCAAAGGTGAACTTCGCAGGTGAATAACCGGGTGTCTCAGCATTGGCGATATTTGAGGCAATGACTTGCTGATTTCGTGAACGAAGATCTAAAACCTTTGATAGAAGCTGAACGTTGGCGTCAAACGGTTGGCTTATTTTCATCGTATTTCTCTGTGGTTGAGTATGGTTTATGGTTCGGATGGTTCAGGTGAACTTAAGATTACCCATCCAATCCTTTCTGTATTGATTCAGAGAGCCGGATAAACCGTAGCTCTCTTTCAGCGTATTTTGTCCAGAGAGAGTCATTTCCTTTTTCGACTATTTTTTCATAATATTTTAGGCTCTTTTCACGATCACCATTTTTATTGGCTATTTCTGCAAGGCGGTACATGCATTGTTCTGGCCGGTAATCCTTTTCTATGAGCTCTTCAAAAAGAGGGGTGGCACCTGGGTAATCCTCCGTCCTTAAAAACGATTCGGCGAGTATAAATATATCATCTGTACTGAGCTGTCTGTGATCAATGGCCGAAAGGATGTCCCGTGATTTCTCAAATTCGTTGTTGTAGAAATAGACAGATGCTGCAAACTGCCTTGTTTTCACATCTTCAGGGAGAGGGTCGGGAAGTAATGCCATGGCCTTATCGTATTTATCGAGAAGGATGAGCGCCTGAAGGCGGAGGTCGAGAATATCTGCCTTGTATTTCCCTTCTGGATAGAGGTAGTCGTACTGTGTGGCGTAATCATCGACCATGTAATATTTACCCTGGTCGAATATAGAACGAATAAGAGGGAGAAAATAGTCTTCTTTTTTATTTTTAGGCGAAATATCATAGAGATATAGGTATGATTTTTCAGCCTCCTTGTTGAGGTTTGCTTGTAAATATGCATCAGCAAGCTCAGGAAATAGATCTGTCTTGATCCAGTTTCTTTCAAAATAATATTTGTTTTGTTTGGCCAGCGCCAGCGCCTTTAAGTATTGTTTTTCTTCAATCAAGCGTCTTATCTCACCTGGGAGCAGGGTGATCAGGAGGGCCTCGGAGTGGGTTTTAAGCTTTCCTGTTCGAAAGTCCCTGATGAGTTTCATCAGGATGGGGATGGCGTTTTCTGTTTCATTCAATAAATGATAACTTATCGCCTCTTTAAGAAAGGCCTCTTCATTTACATCTTTCCAACTCGAGTTTTCACCAAGTGCATGATAATATTTTATTCCCTGGCTGAGCCATTTAGGATCCAAAAGATATCTGTGGTCATTCTTCTTGAGTGCTGCACGATATGCTCCTTCCGTGCCAGGATAGGTGTCTTCAATTTCAATAAAAAGTTCTGTCAGGTTTTTGTCCTTGTCTGCTGTCTGGAGTTTTGAGAGTGCGCCCATATAGGCAACAAGTGCGCGGGTGTTTTTTTCCTCAACCAGGATATTGAGTTGCTGGTAGCATTCTGCCGCACCAGCAAAATTTTTGAAGCGGAATAAAGAGTCGCAGTATCCGTTCAAAGAGTATGAATGTTTTTCCAGGAGCAGGTTGTCGGTTGATTTATATGCAGCATATGCCGGAACTCGCTTCGCAGAGGCCCATAACTGATCGGCCCTTCGTAACTCAACGGTGTCAAAAATTTTATCGGGAATTGCCACATACGGACTTTCGAGTAACTGCAGCATTTTCTCCATTTCTTTTGTTGCCAGGGCAGTTTCAATGCGGAGGAGGTGAAGGTATGCGGAAAGGTTGCTAACAGCGGGTACACGTTTGGCAAATTCATCCGCTTCATATGCCGCAAGAAATGGGTCGTCGTAGACTGCGGTAATGTAGAGAAGAAGATATTTGGCCCAGAACCCGATGAGTTCTGCCGGATAGTTATCTGCCAAAAGGTAGAATTGCTTATAAGCACTCTTCCAGTCGCCTTTACGCAGAAGTGATTCTCCATAGGTGAAAGCTAATATCTTTTTCTTATCCTGATTGAACTCCGATCCTATGGCAATAAGGGTGCTGGATAGAACTTCATCCCACATTTCACTACGGCCTGCTTCAATAATCTCAGCAGGAAAAGTAGAGAAAAGATGTTTTTCTGTGTCATTTGAAGGGAAACTTGCATATATCGGAAATTCAGGGAGGGTATAGGTTACAGGAACAGGGATATCGACAGGAGCCAGGTAACGACTGAAGAAAGATGACCAGTCGTGGATGTAGGGTGAGGAGGCCAGCGGATTTGTATAGTCCATCCTGTCATCCTGAACGACAGAAAGTCCACCGAATTTTTGAGTAAAATCCCTGTAAACCCTGCTGTATTCGTTGCCTGCAAGAATTTCCAGTACCAGTTTATCTTCTCCGGTTGTCGAAATGTCAACCTTCTGTGGTGGATATCTCAGGAAAAATGAGAGTATCGTCGTGTTGTCACGTGTATCGATAAGGTTTTTTACGATGGTATCTCCCCCTTCAAGGAGACTGAAAGCATTGTCGATGGTGGTATTTGAAAAAAAGAGATTTATTCGTTTGCCAAAGACCTGGTGATGATATTCCGGCAATGTGTCACAGGTAAAAAAAATCTGGGTGAGATCGTTGCTGTCCAGCTTGTTCATGCGCAGCAGTTTTGTCGCACCAATGGCATTAGCTGTCTGGAACAGGAAAATGCAAAAAAATATATAGAAAAGTCTCTTCATTCGTTTCACCGTTTTAATTATATAAATCTCATGCAAGTTGTATTCCATCTGTGCCTGTTTGCTTGTACGAGGTGAAAGTGCAGGAGTGTTGAAGACACTCGAAAAGCAGGCATCTGAGAGGAACGTCAAATTACTGACGCAAATAAATAGTATTCAGGACTTAGTGAGCAGGAAAAGAACCTTTATTTTATTAGAGTATGAACTATTTTATGAAGATGTTTGATTTTTTGATGAAGTTATTGCTATTATTTCCTATGCATGGGTTTCCATCCTATGGATGGTTGCTAAAAGAATCTTATTCGCCGTTTTTTACATAGTGTGAGTCGGCGCGATATTAGTTAACAGGAGAAGAGAATGGGTAAAAACGTACTGCTCGTTGATGACTCATCAACAATGAGGAAAATCATAGGCCGTTCACTACGACAGGCGGGTATTGACTTTGATAATATCTTTGAAGCAAGTGACGGGCTGGAGGCACTGGAGGTCCTGGAAAAAGAGCAGGTGGATATTGTTCTGAGTGATATCAATATGCCCAATATGGATGGTATCTCCTTCCTGCGTGAAAAATCTGGACGTGACAACATAAAAGATATCCCTGTCCTGATGATTTCCACTGAAACCGGTGAGGATATTATCGGTGAAGCGAAATCCCTTGGGGCGGTCGGGGCAATTAAGAAACCTTTCACACCGGATAAGGTGAACGAGGTTCTTGGGCCTCTTCTTTAACCACTATTATTAATCCAGAGGCATCGCTTATGGAGATTAGAAACCGGATAATTGAGTCTGCACAGGAAATTTTCAGCACCATGATTATGATGGAGGTGGCTGTCTCCGACAAGGAAGTTTCCGGTTCAATGTCGTTAGTTGATTCAATTTCAGGCGTTATCGGCCTTGCCGGAACCCATAAAGGGGTTCTTGCCATCCATCTGCCGATCAAGGTCGCGATGGGCATAACCAGTAGTTTTTTGGGAATGGATGTCGATGAAGTAAATGAGGATGTGGAAGACGCGGTAGGTGAACTCGCCAACATGCTTGGTGGTAATCTGAAGACTATTCTATCGGAGAATGGTCGTGATATAGACCTTTCATTGCCAACAACAATTTCTGGAAAGGAGTATGAGTTTCAGTCCAGTCGAAACGCAGATAAGGAAAGGATACACCTGAGCTGTGATGCTGGAGACTTTAGTATAGAGCTGCAATTGGAACAGTAAAAAAAGCACGCGAGAACAACTGTTACAATAATGGCAGGACCCAGCTATGTGGGTCCTGCCATTTTTCATTGCTACCAGCCATTAGGGTGTTATATATTTTGTATAGGATGGGGTAAACATTTGTACCCTGACAGCCGATATATGAAGAGGAATTTCAATGTAATTCCAATTCTGTAGTTTGTAATATCAACTTTCATATCGCCAGTGAACGGGATTTCCTGGTGCCAATAACGCCAATCGGATTTATGCATGGACGCTACCAAAAAACGAATCGATAAAGTTCTTTCTGAATCAACCGAACGAGTCCAGGAAGAGATTGGGGCACTGCTCGGTGTCGAGTTGACCGTTACTCCGATTGACTCTGTTGTTCAAACTAAAGAAGAAATATTTGACAACCTGAAGGGGAAACAGGTTTTTGCGCATGTCGATTACTCTGGAGATATTGAGGGGGTAGGTGGCCTCATACTCGGACTCAAGGGAGCGATACGTTTGGGTGGCACACTTATTATGCTGCCACCTGCCGAACTTGACGAAGTTGTGGGACGAGAAGAATATTCTGAGGAACTCGATGATTCGTACGGAGAGATAGCAAATATAATTGCAGGCTCTTACACCAAGGTGTTTGAGGAGATGTATCCGAAAAAATTCCGGTTTATCAGAAAGGAATTGGAAATCCTGCAACCGATCAATATAGAACCAGACAGTGACGAACCAATACCGGACCAGCCGTATTACAGCGTAGGGTGTACATTGACGCTGGGTAAGGTGGACCTTGGCCCCATGTATATGCTGATGCCAGCTGTAGCTTTCGGCCTTGTTGAACATGTAGAGGCTCAACCAGAAACGCAAGAGGAGGCACCGGTTCAGGCTGAAACAGCGGAAGTTCAGCCTGAGGCAGAAAGTGATGAGCAGGAGACGCCAGACGAGCCTGTAGCAGAGCAAAAGAAGCCAATCGACAAAGCGAAACACCTGAAACGTGTGCAGAAAATCCTTGCTGAGTGTGGTGATCGACTGACGGAAGAAGTCTCAGCATTATTGGGAGCACAGGTCTCTTTTGAGGAGTTTGAGACAACCTATATCTCCAAGGAGGATTTTTTCTTTGAAGAGGTGGACGGTAAGCAGGTGATGGCTCATCTGGATGTCACCGGTGATAATCCAGGAAATTCCTACCTCTATTTTGGCCTGAAGGGTGCAATTCATCTCGGTGGTACACTTATCATGCTGCCACCTGCTGAACTTGATAATACCTGCAGCGCCGAGGATTTTACTGAAGATATAACTGACGCCTATGGTGAGATAGCCAATATAATTACCGGCGCAATTTCATTGGTTTTTGAAGAGCAGTATCCGGAACAGATACGGTTTATAAAGACGGACATTGCTCAGGTTGTGCCTATGAAGGTCGATACTGATTCGGATGAGCCTATACCGAATCAGCAATATTTCATGATGAGTCTGGCTGCCACAGCCGATGGCAAGGAACTTGGCAAACTCCGGCTGTTATTTCCAGATTATGTTCTCCATCTGGAGCTTGAAGAGGAGCATCCCGCACAGCCCGAACTTCAAAAAGCAGCTGCAAGTGTCCCTGCACGTGGGGAGGCGCCTCAACAGGAACCGGTATCGGAAACTGCAGGCACTGAAGACGAACAGGATGAGTCGACTTTAGCGATTGATCCCGATTTTGATCTTGATAAACAAAAAAAGCGCGTTGATAGAATTCTGGAGGAGTGTCGTAGCCGCACTCAGGCAGAGGTCGGGGAACTACTTGGTGCGGAGATCCAATTGGACGACCTGGATAACAGGCCGGTTTCAAAAGAAGACTTTTTCTTCGATGAGTTGAGTGGCAAGCAGGTACTTGCCAATATGGATGTAGTTGGCGATGTTGAGGGGAAGAGTTATCTGTTTGTCAGCCTCAAGGATGCGATCCATACCGGTGGTGTGCTGATTATGCTGCCATCGGCAGAGCTTGAGAACACTGTTGCCGAAGAGGAGTTTAACGATGATGTCGGGGATGCCTATGGCGAGATAGCCAATATCATTTCCGGTGTTTATACCGCGGTGTTCGAAGAGCAGTATGTTCAATCGCTACGATTTATAAAAACGGATCTGGCCCTGGTTGTCCCAATGAAGGTTGATCCTGAATCGGAAGAGCCTATCCCGGATCAACCGTATTATATGAGCGGTATGTCGTTGACCATCGGCGGTGAGAAGAAAGGCAAGGTTCACATGCTCTTTCCGGCCGAGTTGCTTAAACTTGAGATGTTGGGCCGGGAGGAAGAATTGGCCGAAGCTCAGGCTGCCGCTATTCGGAAGAAAGAATCGGCGGATGCTGGTGGTGCCACAGAAACTACTGCCCCTCAGGAACCGGTATCCGGCCAGGCTGCAGCAAGCACAGCTGGTGGAGTTGCACCCCCTGCTGCACCTGCAGCGGCTCCGATATCCTATGAACCTGCAGATGTCCTAATTATCAGTGATGCTGATTCAGAAGCTTCCCAGCTTGCAGCAGGTGCCGGGACCAAGGGATTCAGGGTTCGCCGGATAGGATATAACGATGATATCCGCAGTGCCTTGACCGGCGAGTTGAAAATTGTCTATCTGGTGATGCGGGAAGTAAATGAGCAGGCCTTTGGTATCGCCATCAATGTTCGCGCGTCATCGAACCTGCCAATTGTTGCAGCAGGCCCCGGTTGGACACGTAGCAAGGTGATAAAAGCCGTTAAATATGGGGTGAGTGACATCCTGCTCACACCGGCAACAGCTGAGGATGTGGATGAGAATATTACCAATAACCTGACCAAAATGGCAGCGTAATAGTAATTACCAGTAACTACCGCTCGATCCAGGTTTCGTTTAATTCCTTTTTCTTGATTTTTTCCAATAGAGTTGTACGCTTGAGCCCGAGCAGGCGCGCTGCCTCCTTTTTATTTCCTTCTGATTTCCGCATAGCCTGGAGGATGAGTTCAGTTTCAAAGCTGTTGATCAGTTCCTTGAAATCAATCTCGCCGTTACTCCAGTCAATAGTTGCATTGTGATCAACAAGCGGTCGTTCCTGGTTGTCTTCAATCTTGTCTTGAGCCTTATCAACAGGGCTGTTGATCACAGTTTCAATATGATCCCGAAGAGCAAGAAATTTTTCAGGCAGATCATCAAACTCAACATTTCCTCCACTGTAAAGTATCGACATGTGTTGAATAAGGTTTTCAAGCTCGCGCACATTTCCGCGCCACTCGTAATGGAGGAGTGCAGCCATTGCGGCAGGGGAGAAGGTATACGGGGCCCGGTTTCTCTTTACCGTATAGTTGTGGATAAAGGTTTCAACCAGTAAGGGAATATCGTCACTCCTTTGCTTGAGAGGTGGAATGGAGAGCGGTATTACGCTTAATCGATAGTAAAGGTCTTCCCGGAACTGTCCTTCACTCACCAGCTGTTCAAGATCTCGATGGGTTGCAGCGAGGATACGAGTGTCAACCGGTGTCGCTTTTAATGCTCCTACTGGCTCGAATTCTTTTTCCTGGAGAACGCGGAGTAATTTGGCCTGCAAGGCTGGTTTCATGTCTCCAATCTCATCGAGGAAAAGGGTGCCACCGTCTGCGTACTGAATTCTACCGATTTTATTGGCAGTAGCACCGGTGAATGCCCCCTTGGAATACCCGAACAATTCGCTTTCCAGCAGGTCATCAGGGATGGCTGCACAGTTAACCGGTACAAAGTTCTTCTTATTTCGGTTGCTCTGTAAATGAATTGCTTTTGCAACCATCTCCTTACCTGTGCCTGACTCCCCATGGATGAGAACAGTGGATTCATCGTCCTCAGCTACCCTGCAGATGAAATCGAATAACTTTTTCATGGGCGCACTGTTGCCGATCATACCATGGAAGGAACCTTGTTTTCGATTTATGGGGTGTTGCAGACTTTTCTTTCTTGTAGCCAGGTGCTCTACAGCATGGTTCAGGGTGATGGTCGTTTCTGCGGGCTCGATGGGAGTATGCAGGAAATATCTGATGTCTAATTGAAGCAGTTTGCCAAGGAGTTCTCGTCGTTTTGTAGGAATGAGCGGGAGAATGACCGTTTCAGGTAAACTTTTGCGCAATGATTTAGCAAGTGCCAGATCAAATCCTGCACGAGCAGCATCGGTATCCATTACTATTATGTCCGGACAGCCATTTTTAACAAACTTGGTTAATTCCGATGCTGAGGCGGCACGATGTACAGCTGTCTTGAATTCGGATTCGATGTGAGTGACCAGGGTTCTGCTGTCCGGTGAATCTTGTGCAGCGACGAGTATGGTGAATGTGAAAGGCATAAATATTACCGTTATTGCATGCAATTACTGCTGGTTCGATTCCTTCCTGAGACCAATTGTTGCGGTCGATATCGAGACCTGAGCAATATCCTTTTTCGGATGGGAATTAGTTAATGATGGTGGCGATTCAACAGGACACCATCGGTCAGGAATTTTGCATAAGGTCTGCCAGTCTGCTCGATGTTCTTCTCATATAAAGACTGAGCAGACGAGCTACTTTCTGAATAACTTTTACTCCTAATTGAGGGGATTTCTCCGTCAAAAGATCAAAACCTTTATCCGTAAGGGTAACCATGATTGTCGGTTGCTTGGCCACGACGGTAGCAGAACGAGGTGATTTGTCGATAAGTGCCATTTCACCAATTGAATTACCTTTTGTGAGGCGGGCAATAACTATATTTTCACCGCTATCGTTTCGTTTAACAATTTCAAGCAATCCCTGGACGACAAAACCCATAAAATCACCTTTATCACCTTCTATGAAAAGGTGTTCGCCTCGCTGAAGTTGAACATAACTCATGTGTTGTGCAAGTATTGATAATTCGTCCGAGTTCATGGAATCGAATATTGGTAGACCGACCAGGAAGTTACGAGTTTCTTCTTCAGTCTGGGTTAGTTTATGTTGGCTCATGTCGATTTATATATATAATAATAGTATGTTGCGTCGTAGGTGAAGTATGCCAGGGAAGCCAGGTTGTGAAGTGATTCCTGTATGTCTGAATTTTGACACTCTGACTATTGCAACAATATCATATTGTAGAGGGAATTACCAAGAAGGAATTACCTGTCATCTCGATAATTATTGCATCACTTGGTGCGAACATGTCTGTTTAGTGTCAAATTTTCATCAACCATTAAAAATGTAATTACTTTCAATGCAATATCTATACGTATGTGGGAAAGGGGTTTCCCAGGGTTGGTTCCTTGGTACACTCCTGTTTCTGATAATGGTGAGTCCATTATCTGCTGAGACCTTGCTAAGCGGAAAAGTAACCAGAGTGATAGATGGTGATTCTTTTATTTTGAAAACAAAAAAGGTATCTTACGAGGTTCGCTTATGGGGGATAGACTGCCCTGAGTACACCCAACCGTTTGCTTCCGAGGCCAGGGCTATCAGCCGCCATTATCTTGAGGGGAAAACAATTAAAGTACAGGTGAAGTACCAGGACCGATATGATCGATTTATTGGTCTTGCGACCTACGGCAACGTGAATATTAATCAGAGGTTGGTTGAAGATGGTGCCGCCTGGGTCTACAAAAGATATTGTCGGGCAGCTATTTGTAGAAAATGGACATCACTTGAGAAGAGAGCACGCGAGTCCGGAACAGGCTTATGGCATAGCAGGGACCCAATACCTCCCTGGGAGTGGAGGAAAGAGAAGAAGTGAGAGGTCGACATGTTCAGTTGACACTCTTCATAAACATATTGTAGGTTTGTGATTCATAAATAATAATAAACCATACTTTTGATAAATTGATCCGGGGTGAGGAAATATGAGAATAGCTTTACTTTGCAAATCTGCAGTTGTTGCCGGGGCATTGGTTTTAGCTTGCTCCACAGTTATGGCACAGGATGGTGCTAATGTTGAACAAAATCTTGACAGGTTGATTGAGACAAACAGCTGTCAGGCTTGTGATCTTAAGGGGGTAAACCTTAACAGGTATGACCTTTCGGGGGCCGATCTGGAGGGTGCTGATCTTACAGGTGCCAAGTGTTATCTGGCAAATTTATCCAATGTTAATTTCCGGAACGCCACTCTGGTAAATGTAGGTTTTGGAGGCGCCGATCTTGCTGGAACTGACTTTACCGGGGCCAACCTGGAGGGAGCATCGCTATCAGGAGCTTATCTTATCGGTGCACTGTTCGATGACGCATTTATACAGAAAGTGTCAGCTGAAACAGAAAAGCAAGAGGAAATTGCAGTAGTCGAAGAGAGTGACCATGCTGCAGTGACAGAGCAAGAAACAGTTGAACCTGTTGTGGAAGAAGTGGTTGAAGAACAGGAAGTGAGAGAAGAGCCAAAGGTTGCCGAACAACAGGTGCCTGTTGTTGAAGAGAGTATTGAAATCGTAGAAGAACCGATTGTTGAGGAACCAGTCCAGACAGTACAACAGGAACCCATGATTCCTGTTGTTGAGGATGAACCGACAATGGCACCTGCGCCTGTTGAAAAAATGGATGAAGAAAGTGTAGAGCAGGTCGAGGTAGCAAAGATAGAAGCTGTTGAAGTTGCCAAAGAAGTAGAGCAACAAATTGATGACGTACGGGATACTGTTGTAGAGTTAACTGATACTAAAGCCGTTGCCATGGAAATGTTTCTGGACGAAAAAAAATGTTATGGGTGTGATCTTTCAGGGCTTGATTTTTCTGGCGAAAACCTCAAAGGAGCTGATCTTGAAGGGGCAAACCTTAATAACTGTAATCTCTCGGGTGCAAATCTGAGAAAAGCTAACCTGAAAGGAGCTTCGCTACTTCATGCAAATCTGCAGGATGCTAATCTGAATGGTGTAGACCTCTATAAGGCGGATTTGTCAGGAGCCGATCTGACTGGAGCTGATCTTGAAGGTACTGTCTTTGAGGATACCCAGTTATACGGAGTTGTTGGCCTTAATAAAGAATCTGTATTATTGGAGCCGGCGTTACAATAGAAGAATGAACGATAACAGAAAAAGGGGCGTTGGATGATATAATCCAACGCCCCTTTTTTTGTTCAATAAATTTTTATTGTTCAGCGAGGGTTCCCAGTGCTTTTTGAATTCTGACGTCTTCAGAATCATAATCGTTTTGCAGTATGGTCTCTACCTGATCGAGAACGGCCTGGATCTTTGTTACGCGCATCTCAAGGTCCTGGATAGTCGACGCGGCTTCCGTTTCGGTAACAGTCATCGCCTGTCCAAGGTCCTGGGCATTACGAAGGATATTTTTGAGGTTAGTGATCTTTTCCATCCTCAACAGGAGTTCATCAAAATTGATCGGTTTTTCGAGGTAATCAGCAGCCCCTTTTTTCATGGCGGCAACAGCTGTATCCACGGAGGAATGGGCGGTGATCAATACCACCTCTGTATCCGGTTGGATTTCCTTGGTGATCTCCAATACCTCAATGCCTCCGATATCACCAGGCATAACGAGGTCAGTAAGGACAACATCGAAATGTTCCTGCTTGAGGAAAGCTTCTGCCTGGTAACCGTCTTCAGCAACCATGACCCGGTATTCGGCATTTTTCAGTCGTTCTTCGAGAAGCCGCCGGATAACCGGATCGTCATCAACAACAAGAATGGATAGATTTTTCATGACAATCCTCCATGATCACTTTTTCTGGTAGAAGATAGATCGAAGATGTCGTTTCGGAACGAACCTTGGGCAAACACCGGTAAGGGATTCTGTTGATCCGATAACGAGAAAGCCGTCGTCTGTAAGACTGTCTGCGATTTTATTGAACAATTTTTTTCTGTCCTGCATGGTAAAATATATGGCCACATTTCTGCAAAAAATGATGTCAAACTTTCCCAGGGAAGTGAATGGTTGCATCAGGTTCAACTTCCTGAAGTTAACCATTGCCCTTATTTCGTCATTGATTTTCCAGGAGTCACCAAGCAGCTTGAAATATTTCTGCAGTGTTGGCCTGTCCAGGCCTCTTTCTATCTCAAATTTATTGTATTTACCGTAGCTTGCCTGTGCTATTGCGGTGTCTGAAATGTCTGTGCCCAAAAGTGATACGTTATATTTTGAGAGGTCGCCTAATAATTCCTTGATGATGATAGCGATGGAGTAAAGCTCCTGGCCGGTGGATGAGGCGGCACTCCAGATACGTACTTGTGTTTTGAGAGTGGGCGCTGAAGGTGTACGGGCGTCGATAACTTCAGGAAGAATCTTGTGCTTAAGTAATTCAAAAGGCCCTGTGTCACGGAAAAAAAGAGTTTCATTGGTTGAAATTGCGTCAACGATGGCACGTTCAATTTTCTTGCTTGGTTCCCTTTTGGCTTTTTGATGAAGTTCATGATATGTTTTACAACCATTTGTTTCAGCCACCGAACTTAATCTGGTTTCAAGCAGATAGGATTTGGACTGGTCCAGAAATATCCCTGAGATATCGTGGATGTACTGGGATATTGTTTTGAGTTCTGTTGGCGAAATCTTAATCATGCGTTTCTCAAATTATACGTTCGGCCGACGTTATGTCGCTATTTCAATGTTTTAACTATTTCGTCGGCGATGCGGTTCAAGGGAACTACAACGTCTGCATAGCCAAGTTCAGCAGGTGCTTTGGGCATTCCGTAGACGACACAACTGGCCTCATCCTGGGCTATGACAAAGGCCCCTTTTTGTTTAAGTACTTGGAGTCCCAGGGTGCCATCCGAACCCATGCCGGTCATAATTACCGCCGTGGTCCTTCCCACATAGTAATCACCGATTGAGCGGAAAAGATAATCTACGGCCGGTTTACACGAATTTTCCGGTGGATCGTTGGTGATTTTGATCAATCGCTCCTTTCCGTCAGCGGCTGCAACGAGTTTCATCTGTTTTCCGCCGGGCGCGATATACACAGTATTGGGTTTGATTGGCTCCTTGTCGACCGCCTCCTTTACCGTTAGAGCACATTTTTTATCAAGGCTTGCCGCAAGCGATTTGGTGAACACAGGCGGCATATGCTGGACGATGAGCACCGGTACGTTAATATTGCCTGGTAATTTCGGCAGCATCTGGTTGAGAGCGTTCGGACCACCGGTGGATATACCTATAGTGACGATTTCGGACTTTCGATGCTTGACGCCGGGAGTGACAGGTTGTGCCTGGATTCTTCCTGCACGCCCCATTTTTTTTAGCGCTGGTCTTGCTGGGGTTGTAGTTGTCCGGCTTGGTAACAGTCCTCTTGTTGATTTTGATCTGGAAAATGCTTCCAGTATTGGCTGGAGTAGCGCCCTGATCTCTTTTTTTCCTGCCGCCAGGTTTGCTGATGCCTGGGGTTTTAGAATGAAATCAAAAGCCCCTAGTTCAAGCGCCTGTAAGGTCGCCTCACCACCTTCTGCCGTCAGTGTGGAGAGCATGATTGCCCCAACCTCGGGATGACTCTTTTTTAATTCGGCGAGTACCTCGAGGCCATTCATGACCGGCATCTCGATATCGAGTGTGAGCAGGTCAGGCTTGAGTGTTTTTATCTTCGCAAGTGCTATCTTGCCATTATGGGCAACACCTGCGAGTTCTACTCCCGGTATTTCTTCAATAATGTCGGATACGGCCTTTCTGTAGACGATCGTATCGTCAACGACCAGTACCCTTAATTTTTTTTTGACGTGCATTATTTATGTTAATCTTCAATACTGAGTACTTTATCGACATCGAGGATACCGATCAGTTTGGCATCTGTTTTATAAACACCGGTAAAAAAATCACCCTGAATCCCACTCATGTTGGCGGGGGCTGCCTCAAGTTTTTCCATATCAGCCGGGACCACATCACCAATTTTCTTTACCAGCAGTCCGACATAGCCTCCGGGTGAGTTGACGATGATGTTTCTTGGATCAGCATCGGTATCTGTTTCTCCGAGGCCTACTTTTTTACCGAGATCAATGATGGTGACGATTTGTCCACGCAGGTTCAGGATGCCGAGTACATAATCCGGTGCCTGGGGAACCTTGGTCATCTGCATCAGTTTGTTGATCTCCTGAACCTTGAGGATATCCATCCCGCAGAGGGCTTCTCCTACGTAAAAGGTGGCCAGTTCAACAATTTTCTTACCGCCTGTCTGTTGTGCTTGATTACTCATGATCGCTCATATAGTGAAATTTAGGATGAGTTTTAGAACATTTTCTTCATGTAAGAGTGGACGCAGGCCATCAACCGCTCTTTATCGAGCTTGATATGGTACTCGTCGACTCCGACGGCCTTCCCGCGGGCCACGTCCTCTTCACCAGCAAGGGTGGTGAGTGCAATAACCGGCAGGCCCGTAAATCGTGGGTCACCCTTGATCTTCTCGGTCAGTTCAAAACCATCCATATTGGGCATCTCGATATCGGTGATAACCATGGAAATTGAGTCTATATTATTTTCCAGCACCTCAAAAGCGATCTGTCCGTCTTCGCCTTCAAGCACTTCATATCCTGCTTCGACCAGGTAGCCTCTCACCTGGTTGCGGAAAAAGTTTGAATCTTCAGCGAGCAGGATCGTTGGGACGTTTTCAGCACCAACTTCATCAACATCGAAAGAATCCATTTCCTCGATCCATTCCGGAAACAGAGTCTGGACCAATTCGAAAATAGAAACCAGCATTGTAGTATGCGTATCGATAATGGCCGAGCCCATGATGCCGGTCTGTTTGAGGGTTACATCGTCAATTTCTACAGAGGTCTCGATAGCGTCGATCGGGCCAATGGCGAGCAGACCGACATTCCTGTTGGCAACGGTGAAAACGATGACGAGTAAGTTGTCCTGGTCAGCAATTGGCTGGACCATAGCCACATCATCAACCCTGATGAGTGACAGGCTGCCGCCACGATACTGCATGACACGTTTGCCGCCGAGTTCCTCAATATCTTCGATTTTGATCTTTTCAATTCGCTCGACCTGATTGAGTGGAACGGCAAACTGTTCCTCTTCACTGCTTCTGAAGATAAGCAGAGCCTGCTTATCGCGTTTAGCCATAATTGCATCTTCTGCAGAAATAGATAGCTCTGCTGCTCTGTCAGTTCCGTCGAGTGACGTGAGGTTGGCCATGCGCGCCAGATTGGCAACATCAAGGATCAAGGCGATACGCCCATCACCCATAATTGTTGCACCAGCATACCCTTTGCACTGTTGGAGATGTCTGCCGAGAGGTTTAATGACAATTTCTTCTGAATCGAGCAACCTGTCAACGACCAGGCCATATTTCATCGATCCGGTAGAGACAACAACGATATTAAGTGCACTGGATGCAGCGTATCGTCTGTCCAGAACGGAACGATTGTGTAATTCCTTGTTGAGCGGAGCATTGGTAGTGTTATTGCTGCCCGATTCAAACATAGGGGATTCCTTGCCCCTTCGGTCACTCAGCTGCTCTCTGCGATCTTCCTTAAAACACTGTTCCTTTTCATTCCAGTAAGTCCTTTCAAGACCGATAACATCAGAAAGCCTGAT
Source organism: Desulfopila sp. IMCC35008 (assembly GCF_010646885.2). GTDB lineage: Bacteria > Desulfobacterota > Desulfobulbia > Desulfobulbales > Desulfocapsaceae > Desulfopila. The sequence goes on from NZ_CP050700.1 coordinate 1,956,080, forward strand.
AAGTGGCAGGAGATTACCGCGTAAACGCACCACTTCTGCATCGCCAACACGCTCAACACGTTCTTTCACCTGGCTGGCCGGGATTCGCAGCAATTCTTCAAGGTTTACCTGTGGAATTGCGTATCGTTCGCCGCCTGTCATAATTATCTGGCAAGGGATAATGGCAAGAGTGAGCGGAAGCTTGATGGAAATGGTAGTTCCCTGCCCAACATCCGAAATAATATCAACATGGCCGCCTAGTTGATCCAGATTGGTTTTGACCACATCCATGCCAACGCCACGTCCCGATACATCCGTAACCTGCTTGGCCATGGAGAATCCGGGCAGGAAAATAAGATTTACTTTCTCCTTTTCGGACATGGCCATGGCTTGTTCAGCTGTAAGCAAGCCTTTGTTAACAGCGCTGTCAGCTAATGCATCACCATCTATTCCTTTACCGTCATCGCTGATCTCAATAACGACCTGACCTGCTTCGTGGTAGGCTTTTAAGAGAACGATACCGCTTTCAGATTTGCCCTGTTTTTTCCTGTCAGCCGGCATTTCGATGCCGTGATCAATGGAGTTCCGGACAAGATGGGTCAGGGGATCGTTGATAGACTCTATAATGGTCTTGTCGAGTTCTACATCCTTTCCGACAATCGTCAGGTCAATTTTTTTATTGAGCTGTTTGGAGAGATCCCGGACAACACGCGGGAATTTGTTAAATACATTGCCGATTGGCTGCATCCTGGTAAGCATGATTGCTTCCTGCAGCTCGGAGGTGATCAGGTCGATGCGCTGTCCAACTGTCTCAGCATTCTTGAAATCATCACTGCCGATCGTCTGTAACAGCTGGTTTCGGCTGAGTACCAACTCTCCTGCAAGTGTCATCAATGAGTCGAGTAGGCTGACGTTGACCCTGATCGATGTTTCGCCTTTAACCGGAGGCTTTTTGGCATCGGTACTTTGTGCTGTCGTTGTAGATTGTGTTACAGGATCAGGAGGATCTGGAATGGCCATTTCAACTTCGAGGTGGTCCGCGTCTGCTTCGTCACCATTTTCGAATTCTTCTTCATGGTGAATCTCACTTTCATCGATGGCTTCGGGTTCTACTTGTTCCTGCTGCTCTTCATGAAGTGGGACTTTCTCTTCAGTAGTCTCAGGTTCAGCAACAGGTTCTGGTTCTGTGGCGGGCTCTTCAACTGGGACAGTTTCTTTGGCAGGTTGTGGGACTCCGCTTCCTCCAAAGGTGCCATCTGCAATAGCATTCAGGGGATCGACGTGCTGGGTGATGTCGAAATCGTTGCTGTTTTGTACATCCTCAATCATTGACTGAAGCTGGTCGGCTGCCAGGAGCAGAACATTGACAATTTCAGGGTTGGGGATAAGTTTTTTACTGCGAATCATGCCGAGAACATTCTCTGCAGCATGCGATAATTCCTGGATTGCTGTGAGACCCATGAAACCAGCACCACCCTTAATGGAGTGGGCTGCCCGGAAGACTTTATTGACAAGATTCTCATCAATGTTGGCGCCAGCCTCCTCGATGGAGAGCAGATCGTTTTCGATATCTGCCAAGTGTTCCAGTGATTCCTCTATAAATCCTTGTAATATTTCATCATCTTCAAATTGCATAGAAAACTCCCTACAAGCGGTAATATTTTCGGTGGACTTATAACAGGTAATACATGGCTGAACAACAATGTATAGGAAATATTTTCATAAATGGAGCTACTCTGAAGTTGGTAGCAGGTAACAGTAAGAAATACTGAGGTATTTTTGAAAAGATGTGCCCCCAAGGAAAAGAGGGCACAAAGGGAAAGGAATCAGTTCGTACCTTTAACAATATCGGTGACGGTGATTTCGTAAGTAAGGTTATGGCCTGCAAGAGGATGATTGTAATCGATCAGCACGCCCTCATCGTTTATTTCTATAACCGTGGCTGGGACTTTGACTTCCTGTCCTTCCCGCTCGGTGTTGAGATAGACGATCATTCCCGGTTTTGGTTTGATGCGCTCAATGATTTCTTTATTGGTGATAGTTTGTAAAAGGGATTTTTGGCGCGGGCCGTATCCTTCTTCGTGGCTAACGGTGAGCTTTCTCTTATCCCCAATACCAAGTCCTACAATGCCGTTCTCAATTGTTGGGGGAAGGTCATGTTCCCCGATTTTTATGGTAAGAGGGTTTGAAGCGTCTCTCACCATGAATTCCTGGCCGTCATCAAGTGTGCCGACAAAAGTGAGTGTTACCGAATCGTTAATTTCTACTTTTTTCATGACAGAATGCTCCTGAATCGAGGTGTTGTATATTATTAAACGTATCGTTTATAAAATTTGGCAAACTATAAATACTACTCGTACAGGAAACAAGTAAGCAATAAAATTAAGAGGTGAGAAGAAAATATCGCATGTTTTCTTGACAAAAAAGAAATCCCTTCGTAATGTCCGAGGTTTCTTTAAAGTCACTTATTATTCCTGCTTATTGTGTTCCGGATCAGGTTCGGGAAATCCGGTCCTTCAAACAGCCGGTTAGAAAGGCACTTCAATTTATTATTTATATTCCTGGGGAAGTATGATGTTGAATTTTGCAAAATCAGCCGATGGATTATTGCCTGCTATTGTGCAGGACTATAAGACCGGTGATGTTTTGATGCTTGCATACATTAATGAACTGTCATGGCAGAAAACTGTGGAGACAGGTAAGGCGCATTATTGGAGTCGCTCCCGGCAGAGTCTGTGGTTGAAAGGTGAATCGTCGGGGCATGTGCAGATGATTCATGACATCCTGGTGGACTGCGATGCGGACACAGTAGTTTTCAAAGTTGAGCAGATTGGTGACGCTGCATGTCATACAGGTCACAGAACTTGTTTTTACAGGCGCCTGGTAGGAGATGAACTTGTTGTTGAGGGTAAAAAGATCTTTGACCCTGAGAAAGTTTACGGAAAAAATTAGTTCCCATCGGGAACCTGAATAGAAGCTCTGTTGGAGGAGTCGTACAATGTCACAATTGAAACTTGGGTTGCCGAAAGGCAGTCTCGAAAAAGCAACCATAGAACTCTTTGAAAAAGCTGGCTGGGCAATTAAACCGGCTGCAAGAAATTATTTCCCTGAGATAGATGATTCTGAAGTCGACTGCTCCATCTGTCGTCCCCAGGAGATGTCCCGTTACGTCGAGAGCGGAATGCTCGATGCGGGTATCACAGGGAAAGACTGGACTATGGAAAACGAGTCCGAAGCCGTACTGGTCGGAGATCTCGTTTATTCTAAGGTGAGCCGTAAACCCACCCGCTGGGTTATCGCTGTTGCCGGAAATTCAGAGATTAAGACGCTTGAGGATCTTGAAGGCAAGAAAGTTGCGACCGAGCTGGTCAATGTTACGAGGAAATTTTTCGAAGAACGAAAAATCAATGTGGATATTGAATTCAGCTGGGGAGCCACAGAGGCTAAAGTTGTTGCTGGTCTGGCCGATGCCGTCGTCGAGGTAACTGAGACTGAGTCTACCATCCGTGCCCACGGTCTGCGAATCATCCATGAATTGATGCAGTCCAATACCCAGTTCATCGCTAATAAGGAAGCCTGGGATGATCCGTGGAAGCGTGAGAAAATTGAAAATATTTTTATGCTGCTGCAGGGGGCTCTGAAAGCCGACCGTATCGTCGGTTTGAAGATGAACGTTGCCGAAGAGAAACTTGAGGCTATTGTGGGTCTTCTGCCAAGTCTCAATGCACCGACAGTGGCCAATCTTTACAACACCAAGTGGTTTTCTGTTGAGACGGTTGTCTCCGAGGATATTGTGCGGGACCTTATTCCCAGCCTGACCAAGAAGGGCGCTGAAGGGATCATTGAATATCCGCTTAATAAGGTTATCTGATCGGATTGATCTTGTTTACCAGAGATCACGGTCCTCATAAACTTTCTCAATGGCCTGCCAAGCAATGCTTGACAGGCCATTTATCGTTTTGCAATACTTAAAGAAAAAATCATCTTAACCTTCGGTAACAATCATGCAATTTCATGACGTAAAATTTCTACTCAGTGTCCACAGCCTCAAGCAGCTTCCTGATGAGGATCTTCCGGAGATTGCCTTCGCCGGGCGCTCCAATGTCGGGAAATCAAGCCTGATGAACAAGCTTATAGGTAGAAAGGGAATGGTGAAGGTGAGCGGCAGGCCGGGTAAGACCCAGGGACTGAATTACTTCCTCGTTGATGACAAGGTCCATTTGGTTGATTTGCCCGGTTATGGTTTTGCTAAAGTGTCAAAAGGTATGCAGGATTCATGGCAAGGGCTGATTACTGCATATCTTGAAAACAGGACCACTTTAAAATGTGTTGTTGTTATCCTCGATATTCGTCATGGACCGAAAAACCAGGACACGCAGCTTCTCACCTGGCTCAGACAACAGGGAATTCCATATCTGCCTGTCTATACCAAGGTAGATAAGCTCTCTGGAAATGAGAGGGCAAAGAACGCGAGACTTCTTGATGCAGGTCATACTATTTCAAAAGAGCAACGTATCCTCTTTTCTGCTAAAAGTGGGCTTGGAAGAGATGAATTGGTGCAAGCACTGGACAGATTTATAGAGGGATAGAAATCTCCTTCCTGAAAGAACAATTCATATTCGGAGTCATCATGCAGGAGCTGTCAAAATCCCAGAAATCCAGGGTTGCCATCCGCACCTTCAAGACCATTGCCGATGCCCTCATCCTTCAGGGGATGTATAAGCCATCCGGCACCGCGGGCGAGAACCTGAGTGAGGCCTTAAAAAACCTCAGTCCGGAAATATACGGTTCAATGGCTGATCCACGTATTGTGGAACTTAAGGGCTTGGAATATGTGATAGACCGGATGCCGCGAGGCATAGAAAAATGTCGTAGGCTTATCCTTACAGCCCAGGAGGATTTTCACGGAACTTCGTTTGAGGAGATTGTACCACTGAAAAGGAGGCGTGTTTCCTATGCTGTTTCTGATCAGGAAATGTGTTTTGTTATCACCAGGGGGCTGAGTGAAATATATGACATTCTCACTCACATTACGTTTCTCAACCAGGAGGCCTTTAAAGTTCATAACCAGATTTGCACCAAGGGCGTTCGAACAACACCGGAATACAAAGAGTTAGAGCGTATTGTCCTCTCGGATGTCAGTCTTGTCGGCGGGGAGTTGGACCAGGCATTATGGAATCTTTCCATCATACTCGGCAGGACGTATCGGGAGACCAAGGAAACCTATGAGTATCTCCAGAGAAGCCATGTGACAGAAGCGGCAAACTCTGGATTATTTGAAATTGTCTATAATCTCGGAAAAAGGGTAATTGAAGAGCTGGAGAGCGGGAAGGAAGAATTAACAATCTACTTCACTCCATCACTACGGGAACTTATCGGGCAACACACCTATGCCACGGTGTGGGCACGCAGTCTCAAGGAAAGGATTGTAGAGTTGGGGCTGGACAAACGACCCATACATGTAATCAGCGCCAATATGCATTCTGTTATGAATACCTTATATGGTGCTGGCGCCCTGCAAAAGTCAAAAGTTGACGTGCCACATGATTTTTATGAGATGGTCCGTTTGATCCGTGACAGAGGGAACGGCATTCTGGATTATGCCGGAGAATACGGGGTAGCATATTTCAAGGATATCAGTGGGTGTAGTATAGATGCCCATATTATTGACACAGAAAAGATTGATAACGGAACGGTACATCCTGGTGTGCGGGTAAACACCCATTTACTCAAGGAACAGCAGCCGGTACTGCTGGTAATTGACTATGCTTTTGGTACCCAGGCTTTTGAAGTAATGGACGAGTTGCTCTGCCCTTGCCATCTGCCGGAGAGGCTAATTCAACTGGATATCAAATCTATATCGATTATGGGTAAAGCGGGCATACTTCCCGGTAAGATGGGTGATATTATGCTGGCAACAGCCCATGTGATGGAAGGGACACCACATAATTATATCGTCAACAATGATCTTGAGGTGGACGATTTTGATACGGATCTGGCAGTTTACAGCGGGCCGATGGTGACAGTGCTCGGTACTTCGTTACAAAATCGAGATGTTCTGGAAAAGTTTCATACCTCCAGCTGGAAGGCGATAGGTTTGGAGATGGAGGGTGGCCATTACCAGAGAGCTATAAATGCCGCCATCATCCAGGGGCATATCACTGCCGATCTTAAAACCAGGTATGCATACTATGCTTCAGATAACCCTCTTCATAGCGGCCAGACCCTTGCCTCCGGTCCCATGGGGGAAGAGGGGATTGTACCCACCTATCTGATAACCAAAGTTATCCTTGAGAAAATCTTAAACTACAGCGACGAAGGGACTGATGAGAAAACATCTGGTTAATGTCAGTCCCTGGATACTGGCCGCGGCTTGTACGCTCCTGGCCGTTATTATCGGGTCGTTTGCCATCAACAACTACAATCGTGAAAAACGATTGATGGAAGCGGCGTTGCTGCAGAAAGGCGAATCGGTCCTACGATTCATCGATTCTGGCATGAAGGTGTCGTTTCGTGGTTATATGATGGGTATCGATGCCAGGCAGTACCGTTTTGCTGAACATATCCAGGATGTTATCAGCCAGGCACTGGAAGACGAGGATGTTCATTTTATCGAGTTGATTGATGGTCAAGGTGTCGTGCGGGCAGCAGGCGGTTCCCGAAATTTGGGTGAAAAGATAGGGGCTGATTATCTTTCATTTATCCAGGCTGGCCAACCGGGGAAACCCCATGCCCGCATGTACTACGACAGTAATGGTGAGAGAGTCGGTTATCAGGTGTCTATGACGTATGAGCCACGCCCTTTCAGAAATAATATTCACCATGGTATGCGTGGCAGGGGAATGGGGAACTCCCAGTTCAGGGACCGTATCGATGAGAACAAACTGCAGGAAGAACTAGATCGGTGGCGTGGTAAGCAGTTCTCATTAGTTGTTGAACTTGATTTGGAGAAATATGATAAAGCTGTTCAACGCCAGGTCGTACAAATTGCCATACTCTCTGTGGTGTTGCTTCTGGTTGGAGTCGGTGGCTGGTTGTCGCTGTTGACTTTACAGGGGTTGAGAGGTTCCCAGAGCAGCTTGCAGCAGATGCGGGAATTTAATGATTTGTTGATTGAGACATTACCTGTTGGTTTGATCGCAACCGATGCCAACGGGGATATCAAGATGATGAATGAAGCAGGGGGCGTGATTCTAAATGTCGACCCATCATCGCTCCTGTTAAAACAGCCTGCCGATTCGTTGCCGGAAGGAATCGGCTCCTTGTTTGGCCGTACAAGGTCTGGTGGAGACGTAGAAACATTTGAAAAAACAATCAATATTGGCGACAAGAAAAAACAGACATTGTTGCTGACGCTGCTGGATGTGGCCGGCAGGGAGGAAGGGCCGGTTGGAGAGTTGCTGCTCCTTCAGGATGTAAGTGAAATAAGGGGACTCGAAACGCAACTAAGGAGGAGCGAAAGACTCGCAGCACTTGGTAAGATGGCGGCAGGCGTCGCCCACGAATTGCGAAATCCGTTGAGTTCGATCAAGGGTCTGGCAGTTGTCCTGAAAGGACGGCTCACCGGTGATGATGAAGGGCGAAAAGGTGCAGATGTCCTGGTTCAGGAAACAGAGCGGTTGAACCGGTCCATCGGTGAACTGCTCGCTTACGCACGGCCCGAATCGCTGGAACAACAGAAAGTGCGTCTTTCTGCCATCGTAGCTGAGACTGTTGAATTGGTCCGACTGGATGCAGATCAGCAGGGCGTCGGTCTGGAAATTCTATCTGCCGAAGCCGAGGATGTGGTTTTTGCGGATGCGGATAAATTAAAGCAGGTATTTTTGAATATCCTGTTGAACAGTTTGCAGGCTGTCTCTGCCGAGGGGCAAATATGTGTTAACGTGGGTCGGGATGGTTCTGACGTGGTCTGCAAAATTGAAGATAATGGTACAGGAATAGATGAAGAAAACCTGACAAGGGTTTTCGATCCGTATTTCACTACCAAAAACGATGGGACTGGTCTGGGGCTTGCTATTTCTTCAAAAATTATTGAGGAGCATGGAGGTTCTGTGTCTATGGAGAGCAAGCCTGGGTGTGGTGCAACAGTGACCGTACGTTTGCCCGGCTATAGCCCGGCGTAAAGTTTTTACAATATGAAAATTATTCAGTTTATGGCCTCGGCAGGGTTTGGAGGTGCGGAAAAAGTATTTCTGGAACTATCCAATGGTCTGGCGGAGCGTCATGATGTAACGGCGCTTGTGGTTCGAAATTGCCGCTACAGAAGCATGTTTTCACCCCGTGTTACAATTGTTGAGTTACAGTCAAACCCTACCTCGAATAATCCCTTACTTCATTTTGAACTGTACAAGGTCATCAAGCGTGAACAACCCGATATTATTCATTCTCATGCTGCGAAGGGATCCATGCTTGTTCACCGTGTTAATCGATTTTTAGGCATTCCACATCTCGGTACCAAACATAATGACCGAAAAGGCCGAATATTTAATCGTTTGAAGTGGGTGAGTGCGGTTTCCCATAAAGGGTGCAGGTCTGTTGAGTCAACGGGTCACGGTACAGTAAAGGTTATTTTCAACGGAGTGCAGGCAGAAGAAACAGGGGAACCGCAAAAAAGTGATACTTTCAGCATGCTGGCCGTTGGCCGTCTTGATAAAATTAAAGGGTTTGACATCCTTATTCGGCAGGTTGCCCAGCTTGATTTCCCGTTTTTGTTACAGATTGTGGGGGAGGGGCCGGAGGAGGATTCCTTAAGGAAATTGATAGATGAATTAGGTTTGAAAGGAAAAGTGCTCCTGCCGGGCTTTAGGAAAGACATTCCGCAACTGATGCATAATTCCGACGTGGTGATTCTGTCATCACACAGGGAAGGATGCCCCAAGGTGCTGTTGGAATCATTTTTTTACGCGCCTTTGGTTCTTGCTACAAGGGTGGGTGATGTTCCCGAGTTACTCCCTCAAGAACTACAGACCTCATGTGAGACGATGGCAGCTGATATTTCCCGGATTCAATCGGGGTATGAAGATGCAAGAAAGGTGTTTGAGGCAATCAGGGAGGAAAGGAAAGCAACGTTTTCTTTTGATGCGGTCGTGGCAGAGTATGAGAGATACTACAAAGACATCCTTTCTGCTTAGCAGGATAGTTTGCCGTCAAGTGGGGTCAGGCTTAAGCCTGACCCCGGACCTCGTGGTTTGTCGACAAATTAGCACCATGGGGTCAGGCTTAAGCCTGGCCCCTCTCAACCCCAGCCTGACCCTGAGAATCTAATTCCCATCCTGAAGCCAATAAAACCGAGGAAAGAAAAGCGTAGAAATGTCCCTGTTGTGAATCAAACAAAAACGAATTAGCAATACAACCCGCCGCCATCGCAATAACCACACCTTGAACCAGGTGTCTTTCACGGTGGGGAAGTTTAAAACTAAGGGCAAATTGCCAGCCAAGCAGGGCCAGGAACGTGAAAAGTCCCATGAGGCCAACCTGCACGCCGATAAAAAGATACTCGTTGTGAGGGTTGTCCGTACTCTTGGTTCGTTTCTTTTTTATCTCTTTTTGTACAGTTTCATAGGAGCCTGTTCCGTGGCCGGTGATGGGCGCCTGTTTAATAAGGTCGATGCTATTGGTCCACCAGTCGAATCGCATTCCAAGGGATGTTCTGGATCTCCCGGGATGGTAGTGGGTGATCTCATCATATGCGTCTATTGCACGGGTCTGCACGTTTTCTGAAGTATAAAAGATGCCGGTGATTAATCCGGCCAACAGGAGAAAACCGATCAGAATCACCTTTGGGGTACAGCGCTGAATGATTGTTAAAAGGGAAAGCAGGACGACCAGCACCATGCCGGCACGGCCATGATTTATAAAGATCAAGTTGATGAGTGTTGCCACAAAAAGCATGGCCCAGAGATATCGATACCGACCTGCATCCATGCTCCTTTGTAGCGCCCAGAAGCCAAGCAATGCCATGAAAAAACTATGGGATATATGGTGGATGATGGAGTTTCCGTATTTAAACTCGGGAAGGATGGAAAAATATATCCCGTACGATATCAGCATCAGAATGATGCAGCCAGCCACAAAGGAGTTCTCTGCCAATCTGCGACCTTTTCCATGGTTGGCAAGCAGCATGAAAACCATGGGGATGAAAATCAGCTCCCTGTACTTGGCAAGTATACGAATACCTTCATCGAGCGGTACTACTGTGTATCCGAGACCGATTGTAAAAAGAATGAAAAGAGTGGTGGAATAAAGTATGACCGCATTTTCCCGCATGAGGTTGGGCAGTTGCAGGAATTTTCCTGAAAGAAACCAGAAGAGAAGGGCAAGGACCGAACCTATCCCAAGCAGGGAAGTCGACAGGGGGATAAAGAAGCAGGTGGCGATAATGCAATAGACACCTGCAGAGATAGTAACGTCGCGGTAAGAGTGTTGTGCAGTCATTTCAGTAGTTGATGCAATTTATTTGTACTGCATATTGTAAAGGACCTCGTATTCACCATTGAGACTGAGCAGTTCATCATGAGTGCCTTGCTCAACTATTTTGCCTTCTTTGATTACGATGATCCGATCGCAATTCTTGATGGTAGAGAGTCTGTGGGCGATAACAAAGGTTGTCTTGTTTTTCATCAGGTTTTCGAGAGCCTTTTGGACTTCCCGTTCAGATTCGGTATCAAGTGCAGAGGTCGCCTCGTCCAGGATCAGGATCGGTGCATTTTTCAGGATAGCACGGGCGATAGAGACACGTTGACGCTCACCACCCGAGAGCCGTGCACCGCCTTCGCCAATGATTGTGTCGAAACCGTTAGGCAGGTTATCTATAAAATCGAGGGCGTAGGCCGCTTTGGCAGCCTTTCTTATCTCTTCAATAGAGGCGTTGAGGTCACCGTAGGCAATGTTGTTTTGAACGGTGTCATTAAAAAGGATGGTTTGCTGGGTGACCATGGCGATCTGGCTTCGCAGGGAAGAGAGGGTAACATCGCGAATGTCGGTGCCATCTATGGTGATAGAACCCTTCTTAATATCGAGAAAACGTGGAATCAGGTTGGTGATTGTGGTTTTGCCGCCGCCGCTGTGACCGACGATTGCAAGTGCTTGCCCGGATGGGACTGAAAGGTTGACATCGGATAAGACCTGTGTGTCCTTGTCATAGCTGAAGTTGACATTTTTGAAATCAATCCGGGTTGTGAAAGGTTGCAGGGGGACAGCACCATCTTTATCCCTGATTTCGGGCTCTATATCGAGTATGGAAAAGATACGGGTCGCTGCAGCCATACCCTGCTGAATGAGGGGGTTGATCCGGCTCAGGTTCTTAACAGGTTCGTAAGCAGCAATAAGGGCAACAAGGAAGGCAAAAAATGTACCTGGTGAGGCACCATCATAAATGACCTCTTTTCCACCAACCCAGACGATAACTGAAAAGGCAACACCGCCAATAGTGTGCATCAGAGGGTGTTGCATTGAACGGTATTTTGCATCTTTGAGAACAATGGCAAAGAGAGCGTTTACCTGATCTTGAAAACGGTCAACCTCATATTTTTCCTTGGAAAAAGCTTTTACAATACGATTGCCGGTGATCGTTTCATAAAGCCTGTCACTGACTTTGGCCGTTTCTTCCTGGGTGCGTGTGCTGAACTGTCTGAAAAGTTTGCTGAACTTGACGATCGGCAGGGCAGCGGTCGGCAGGAGGATAAACGTTATGAGTGCCAACTCCCAGTTTTGGTAAAACACAAAAATGAGCAGGAAGAGAACGAGGAAGAAATCCTTGGTAATATTAACCAGCGCATTTGAGACTGAAATCTGCATGAGCGTTACGTCAGAGATCACGCGAGAAATCAATGTCCCGGTTGAATGCTCATGAAAAAATGAAAGTGGCTGCTTGTGGATGTGTTCAAATAAGCGAACACGTAAATTCTGGATGATTGATTGCCCGATTTTTTCAAGAAGAAACGTGTAGCAATAATTAAACATGGATATCATCAGGAAGATGAAGAAAATTGCAAATGGGAGCAATTTCAGCATATTCATATCTTTTTCAATGAACATGTCGTCGATGACCGGTTTTAATATCCAGGCCTGGGCGGTGGTGAAAGCAGAATGCAATATCATGCAGACCATCGCTATCCCGAGAAGTGGGCGATATGGTTTGATGATCTCGTAGAGTCGTCGTAGTATTTCTTTGTTTGGCATTATGTGAAGGTGTGACTGTTCCGTGGTTATATGTAAATAGGGGCGACAACACGAGGGCAGGCTTTGCAAATCCGGGGTCAGGCTTAAGCCTGACCCCACCTGCTGCGGACCCCTCCTGCTCTTCTTGGCGAGTAGTTTTACACTACCCGCAGGTATTACTAAAGGCCATTCTTGACGGTACCCTTCAGGACAAAAAGATATCACCAAGATTACGCTTTATCTGCGTGTACCCCTTTTTCTTCCAGAGGCGGTGAAAGAGGCTGAACCATTGTTCCGGATACTTGCGGATCCAGGGTTCATACCAGATGATGGCGCGCTGACTGATGTCGGCAATGTTATCATCGTTGATTTCGGTATATTCTGGGAGATCAACAGTATCAAAATCTATATGTAACTTATTGTCCTTCATATAGTATACGCTCGTCATAACCGGTGCGCCTGTTCGAAGATGGAGAAGGGCCGTTCCCTTGGCACATGACAATTCTTTGTTGAAGAACTGGATCGGCGTGCCGTTGTCGGTATAATTCTGGTCCAGACTGATGATAAGGAGGCGATTGCGCTCGAGTGCTTCTTGATACGCAGCCATTTTCGACTGACTGTGAATATGCTCAAGACTTGACCCGTATCGCCCTCGCTGACCTACAAAATAATCATCTGATAACTTGTTGGCCTGTTTCTGGTATATGAGTGAGGTGGGAAGTCCGTTGAGGTTGAACCAGGCGAAATACGCCTCGAACCAGCAGCCATGATAGGTGGTGAGGATCACCCCTTTGCCTTTTTCCAGTTCCTGTTGTATTTTATCCAAGCCAGAGATCTGCGCATCTTCGACCAGTTTGATAAGTGCTTTTCTGTGCAGGATGAAGATGAGCCCGAATGTTTTGGCAAATTGACAGTATGTTTTTTTCAGCAAGGGGAATATTTTGTCTTTCCCCATTTCGGGAAAAACGTTGGATAAGTTCTCATAGGCTACGTCAAGACGATATGGGAAAATGACCCATGCCAACCGCCCCAACATCCCAGAAAACCATAGAATTACCGGGACAGGAAGCAGGTTGATAAAGAAAATAATTGTGCGAAGTGCGATGTATTCCAGCTTATGTTTCATGGATATCTGTTTGACAATGTGAGTAAAACATTCACAGGTTGAAAATGTATGTTGCAAATATTATAAAACCTGTGAATATACCCCTGCCTCAGATATGGGCAACAAGAAAGTATAATTTAGATATTTCAATAGCACAGGAATTATAACCTGTGCTTTCTATTTATAGGTGAATTGTGAAAAGTGATAAGAAACGTGTAGCGGTAACCGGTGGGAGTGGTTTTGTCGGTTCTCACCTTTGTGCCCGGCTGCTCAAAGAAGACTGTGAGGTCTTATGTATCGATAACTTCTTTACAGGTACGAAACAGAACATTCTACCCTTGCTGGATAACCCTTATTTTGAATGTATCCGTCATGATGTGACGTTTCCGTTGTATCTGGAAGTTGATGAAATTTATAATTTAGCGTGTCCTGCTTCACCTATACATTATCAACATGATCCTGTGCAGACCACAAAGACGTCTGTTCACGGTGCCATTAATATGCTTGGTCTCGCTAAAAGAGTAGGAGCAAAAATATTCCAGGCCTCCACGAGTGAAGTGTATGGAGATCCCGAAATTCACCCACAGACTGAGGATTATTGGGGACATGTCAATCCTATTGGCCGACGATCATGTTATGACGAAGGAAAACGATGCGCAGAGACACTCTTTTTCGACTACCATCGCCAACATAACCTAAAAATAAAGATAGCCAGAATATTCAACACCTACGGCCCTAACATGCACCCGAATGACGGACGAGTTGTATCAAACTTCATCGTCCAGGCACTTCAGGGTAAAGATATCACTGTATATGGTGATGGCAGCCAGACCAGATCGTTCTGCTATGTAGATGACCTCATTGAAGGATTTATCCGTTTGATGAATTCTGCAGATGACTTTACCGGCCCAGTCAATCTTGGTAATCCTGGAGAGTTTACGATTTTAGAGCTGGCCGAAAAGGTGATCGACTTTACCGGATCTAAGTCAAAAATTGCTTTTAAAGAGCTTCCATCGGATGACCCAAAGCAACGCAGACCAGATATTTCACTGGCTAAGGAGAAGCTTGGGTGGCAGCCCTCCATCAAACTGGAAGAAGGACTAAAGCCAACAGTTGACTACTTCGCCGGACTCATTTAGACGAAGGTTACTCACGGTTGGTTGGGGTCAGACTTAAGTCTGACCCCCGGATTAGCATGTGCTCCTAAGGGCCACAAAAAGGAATGATACATAACGGATTTAAATAGATGGTAGGTGCCGGACTAGCCCGTCTTGCGGGTGACCTTATAAAATATAATCATATGTTGAGATCCCTCGCCTGGCGCGAGGTCTCATCAATGTATGTCGGATCATTTCTCGGCTTTATCTGGACGTTTATCCAGCCGGCGGTCATGATTCTGGTGTTCTGGTTTGTCTTCAGTGTCGGCTTTAAAGCGAAACCACTGAATGATGTACCATTCGTCGTATGGCTGACAGCTGGCATGGCCCCGTGGTTTGTTTTTTCTAATATAGTTACTGCTTGTTCCACTGTTATTATTCAGTATGGGCATATAATAAAAAAGACGGTATTCCCATCCCAGATTCTCGTGGCCGTAAAAATACTATCTAATATGGTTGCTCACGGGGCATTTGTTCTTCTACTCATTGTGTTGATTCTCTGTAACGGCATGGAGTTTAGTCTCTATTACCTGCAGGCTCTATACTACCTTGTTTGCCTTGTTGTTTTGGCAAGTGGCGTCGGTTGGCTGATTTCTTCAATAAATGTATATGCTAGGGATGTAGGGCAGCTTGTACCGGTTATAATCCAGGTTGGTTTTTGGGTAACACCGATATTCTGGGATATTAATATGATGTCCGAGACCATACAATTCTGGCTCAAACTGAATCCTGCATTCTATATTGTTCAGGGCTACCGGGATTCTTTTATCAATTTTATCCCATTCTGGCACCATGGGATGTATACCATATACTTCTGGACGTTTTCAGTGTTAATGCTTCTGACCGGCGGTTGGGTGTTTCGCAGGCTGAAACCCCAGTTTGTTGATGTGTTGTAACTTCCTCTATTATGGATATTTCAAACTCTGCTATATCTTTGCAGGCTGTAACTAAAAAGTTCTGCCTGTATCGAAGAAATATACACCGTGTCTTCGAGACGCTGTTTCCCTTCGGTAAACAATATCATACTCCTTTTTATGCGCTGACAGATGTTGATCTGGCTGTTAACAGAGGAGAAACTGTCGGTCTGATAGGACGGAATGGTAGCGGGAAGTCAACGATGCTTCAGGTCATCTGTGGAATTTTGCAACCTACAGAAGGAAGTGTGACGGTAGGTGGTCGAATTTCTGCACTACTCGAATTGGGTGCTGGTTTCAATCCTGATTTTAATGGTCGCGAAAATATCTATCTTTCAACGTCTATAATGGGGATGTCCCGAGAGGAAACCGACGCAAAATTTTCTTCAATCGTTGAATTTGCAGACATCGGTGAGTTTATCGACCAGCCTGTTAAAACCTATTCCAGTGGGATGTTTGTTCGGCTGGCATTTGCTACCGCAATCAGTGTTGAACCGGATATTCTCATTGTTGATGAGGCGCTCGCTGTAGGTGATATCTTCTTTCAGCAAAAATGTATGGAATACATGAAGAAGATGATGGCTGAAAAAACCATCGTCCTTGTTTCTCATGATATGCAGGCAGTATCCAGTCTATGTGATCGTGTAATAGTAATGGAAGGAGGAAAAAAACTCTTTGATGGACCAACAGACGAAGGAATAGCTTTATATACCCGTCTTGTTCACAATGAACTTTTTGACAGGGAGGAGCAGAAGGCCGGATCTTGCGTGGTTCTTCCTGCTGGATTTAAGGAGAAACTGCTGGCCATAGAACCGGATTTTTCGAGTTGGTTACCTGTTGAAGACTCAGCTCGTGGCGGGGGTGGCGCCGTTTCCATTTACAATGTCTCCATCACAAAAGACGGTCAACTGTTTAAAACAGTAGAACGTGGTGAGAAAGTAACCATAAGAATGCTGGTATATGGTGTTCGAGAGATTGGACAGGTCATTTTTGGGTATACGGTAAAAGATCGCGTTGGAGTTGCTGTTTTTGGTGAGAACAGTGTAGCCTCAGTCGACACCCCACCTCAATTGCCTGAAGGCTTTTCTATTGTAAAGTTTGATTTCGAGTGGCCGGAGGTAGTCTCCCAGGAATATACCCTGACCCTTGGGATAGGTGAGGGGGAACATCCCTTCGACCACGTCATACAGTGTTGGGCTCATAACATCTATTCGTTTACCGCATTAACACCTGGTGCTTACATACACGGCATTTTCAATAACCCTCTCGATTCTTTGACAATCAATAAAATCTCTTGAGTTGAGCTTCTTGCCGAAGGACGGTCGCTGCACCTGTGAGGCAGTTCCATTATGGATATTTGGACAGTAGGAAAAGACAAACCCACGCAGCTTGTAGACTTTATTGTCGGGTTGGACAAATCCATCGGCGGGAATCTGCTCATATGTTTTGACTATTTCGACACGTTGATTACGAGGACCGTCTATCCGGAGCATACCAAGACGATAGCCTGTTCCATGCTCAGTAAAGCACTGGAACTTCCTCTGCCTGGAAAAGAGATTTACCATATTCGGCAGGATTTGGAATTAGCGATGACGACGGCCAACGCAGAAGTCACTGGAGAGCTTGATTTCCGACTTGATTCGCTGGCTCTTAACCTCTATGAGTCCTTAACCGCTGTATATCCGAAGCTACAAAATCAAATCAATGAAGAGCGGTTTGTCGCTCTACTGCTCAATATTGAATTGGCGGTTGAAAAAAGGGTTCAACGTGTTTGTCCGGTGATGGTTGATGTCCTAGAGGGTTTACAGCAAAGAGGATTGGAAGTTCTGCTTGTATCTGATTTTTATCTTCCAGCTTCTCATTTTTCTCAAATGGTAAACCACCAGGGACTAACCCCTTATTTCAAGGAAATACATGTTTCTGCCGATGCCGGGAAAAGTAAGGGAAGTGGTTCAATCTTTGGAGATATTTGTGCCAGGCATAATCGCTTTCCCCAGGAAGTTTTGATGATCGGAGATAATCCCCATGCCGATATCAATATGGCAAAAAAGAGTGGTTGTGCTGCATTGAAAGTTGAGAGACCAGCCCAGCAAAAAAAGTATGAAGAGCACAAAAAAGAAAGAGAGAATATTGAAGGGAGCTATTTTGAAAAGTGGTACAAATCGTTGCCAACCCCTTCAGTTCCTTTCAAAGAGTTGGGAATAAGTCTCTGGTTATTCTGCCATCGCTTGTTTGAATCGTTACAAAAAAATCAAATTGAGGATGTGTTTTTTCTCTCAAAAGAGGGTGAGTTCTTAAAAAAGCAGTTTGATTCATACCAGGATTGTCTTTTTGGGCAAAAGATTATTCGTTCCCATTACCTGATTGCATCGAGAAAAGCCACTTTCATAGCCTCACTTCGAGCGTTGGAAGAAGAAGATTTCAGCCGTCTGCTTGATCACTATCGCGACCTCTCGATAAGAGAATTTCTGCAATCCCTTAATTTCATCGAAGATGATGTCTCAGTAATCGTAAAATCTCTGGAATGTGATTGTGAAACCAGGATAAATAATCTTGCTGCCCATCCCAATTTTCAACGACTGATTGAAAATGAAAAGTTTATCATCACATACGAGAGATATCGCGTTGGACAACGTGAGAACTTTAAGTCATACCTGCAGTCATTTACTATCCCTTTTGAGGAGAAGGGGCTTTCTCTTGTTGATGTTGGCTGGAAAGGCTCCATTCAGGATAATATTTATCATATATTTGAGGGGAAAGTTGCTGTTAACGGCTACTTTTTAGGATCATATAATGCCACCGAGACGTCTGCAACAAACAGGAAACAGGGGTTATTATTTGATAACAACAATTCCCTGACTGATCATTTCAATGTGTATAACAATAACCGATCACTCTATGAGATGGCCCTGGGGGCATCACATGGAAGTGCCGAGCGTTATCTGTGTTTAGCAAACGATACGAGTAAACTGGGTCAATCTTCACAAATAATTGATTATCGGAAAATAGATGGGGATGAAATCCAGGTTGTGGTGAGTGATCATCCTGAGGAGAGAACGTTATACGTCACGAAGATTAAACCTCTTCAGGATGCCCTTTTCGAGATTTTCTTAAATTTGACCGAACATTATTTGAGAACAGGAGGTCTCACCCCGAATGCAAGGTGGTTTGCTAAACACCATGCCAGAATGGTATATCTTCCAACATCTCAAGAGATAGAGTTTTTTGAAGAGCTGTACCATTTGGAAAATTTTGGAGTATTTGGGTTCACTGATTTCAAAACAACACATAATTTCACATTGCTCCAACGAATAATAAATCTGAAAAACATAATTCTTGATCCACCTATCCTTGAATCCGGTATATGGCCCCCTGTCGTATTGAGACGTTTTGGTGTCGGGTTCTGGCAGAAAATTGATGGCAGGAAAAGGTTTTTTAGAGAGTTTGGAGTTTTTAACTAACGCTTTGTTTCATTTTCAAAGGAATATTTGAATGAATTTACTGGTTACAGGAGGTGCTGGATATATAGGAAGCCACACCTGCCTGGAATTACTCAAACAGAACCACAATATTACTGTTGTGGATAATCTCTCGAATTCAAGTGAAGAGTCTCTAAGACGGGTTCAGCAGATAACTGGCAAAAAGCTATCTTTTTATAAAGTAGACCTGCTTGACAGAGATGCGCTCAATAACGTTTTACAATCACAGTCAAAAAAAATTGATGCAGTTATTCATTTCGCCGGATTTAAAGCCGTTGGAGAATCTGTCCAGAGACCACTCTGGTATTATCAGAATAATGTTCAGAGTACGCTGAATCTTTGTGAAGTAATGGACGCGAATGGTGTGCGGAATATCATATTCAGTTCATCATGCACAGTATATGGAAATCCGGATGTGGTTCCCGTTCATGAGGATTTACCATTATCCGGGACCAACCCATATGGGCGCTCGAAGGTGATGGTTGAACAGGTGCTCAATGATATATATCAAGCTGATAATAGATGGAATATCGGTTTGCTACGATATTTCAACCCAATTGGTGCCCACGAGAGCGGTCAAATTGGTGAGGATCCTTTGGGGATTCCCAATAATCTTTTACCATACATTTCGCAGGTGGCGATTGGAAAACTCAAGCAATTGACAGTGTTTGGAGGAGATTATTCGACTGCAGATGGCTCCTGTGTCAGAGATTATATTCATGTTGTCGACCTTGCTGTCGGGCATGTGAAAGCGTTGGAGAAACTAGAAGAGAATCCTGGAGTAGTAGCATATAACCTTGGGACCGGGCAGGGATATAGTGTGCTTGAGGTGATTGCTGCTTTTGAAAAAGTGACAGGAGAAAAAGTGCCACATATAATCTCCGGACGTCGATCTGGAGACGCCGCTGAATGTTACGGTAATCCTGAAAAAGCAAAAATGGAATTGTCTTGGCAAGCCGAGAGAAGTATTGAAGACATGTGTAGAGATACCTGGCGCTGGCAGAAAGCAAATCCTAACGGGTATTGCTGATGTTATTTAGTTTCCATCCGAAAACTAACTATTTTGCCAAAGGGCAGTTTTAGGATGGTAACAATTTAAATATGCTATTCCTCCAGTTTTCCGTTCTTTGCACGGGTAAAAAGGGGTAAATACTATTCCCCCCCCCAGTAGCTTTAAATTGGGAATTTCGTTCTACTGCTGTTGACAATATTTGGTATGGGATTGTGGCAAAATGTTGACGGGAGAAAGATATTCATATTTGAAATTAGGATGTTCAGATGAATCACTCTTAATAAGAAACAGGCATCATAAAAGAACATGATATAGTGAATTCGTTATTCAGACACCGATATTTCCTTTTATATATATTGCCGATTTTCGCCCTCTTGGGTTGGTTTTATTTTACAACACCCTGGTATCCTGCGTCACATCTTGTTATTTCAGGGAATGTGACAGGAAAAGAGGCAGGCAGGATAACTGTCAGATGGGATTCGGGCAGTGACCTGAATGGCTATGAAATGAAGCGCTACAACCTACAGCCAGCTCCCGTTTTACAGGGGGAGGAGTGTAAGGTGACGCTAACGAAAAGCGGCCGCGGTCCTATGGGCTCAAGTAAATCCCAAGTCATATTAAGCGGTCTTGCAGCTGATGGTCGTGATGTCCTTCATGGTAATGGCCGATTGTCCAAAGGTGCACAATTTAAGGACAATATACTACATCTCCAAGTAGAAAACAGTTCCGCATCTTTCCTGGTCACCCCGAAGCATCATCTTCAATTCGACTTTTTCACGTACAATTTTGCGGGTGATTCTACGGTCGATATTTGTGGCGATATCGAGGATGTCTACCTCTATACATCAAACGACATCAATCAGTGGTCGCAAGAAAACAGAAAGGTGTTGGATAAATGGTATATCACCGAGGACGGAACGTATACCATCAAGTTGGACCTCCCGCGATACCGTATTGAAAATATATTGGTACAGGTTCCGGCCGGTTTTTCTGTCAGCTCATTTGACATTATAAATGAGTTTGATTCGGTTCTTTCATTTGATGATCCAATATCAGCAGATATCGGTCTCGTATATCAACTGAGTGAGATGGATAAAAAGCGGCAGCGTCTGTTTCATCCGCATCGCTTGTTTTGGCAATTTCTGTTTGCGAGCCTCACTGTATTTGCCATTCATTATATTTCCGGCTTTGTTCGCAATTATGATACTGCTCGATCAGTTTTAACCAGAGAAAGCCGGTGGCTGTTCTGGGGTATGTGTATAACCGGGTTCATCGTATTCGGTTTCTGGCACATTGCCTTCTGGCCTGGAATTGCCTCGACCGATTCCCTGAAGATCTGGCGGGCCGCTCAGATACCAGGTATGTATCTTGGCGATCATCCGCCTCTTAATGTGATCTTCTACATGTATCTTAGTATGTTCTGGAACAATATGGCGATAGTCCCGTTGTTTCAGAATATCTCCTGTAGTGTACTTATCTCATCTATTTATTTTTCTATGTACCGTTGGGGCTTATCAAAGCCACTGGTGATAGTTTTTTTCTTACTGACTGTATTATCAGTACCAGTAGGAACATATAATGCGGTGTTATGGAAAGATGTGCCGTTTGCATTTGCTGTTGTACTGTTAGCGTTTCATATGGCGCGAATGTATTTTGGTAAACGTCATGAGAACAGGCAGATCCAGCGGAAAGACTGGCAGCTGGTCATAATCCTTCTTATTCTGATTGCCGGAATGAGATATAACGGGGCTGTGTACTTTCTGGTTATACCTGCCCTGATGATTGGGCTCGGAATGGTGCATATACGATGGAAATATGTATTGTTGATAATTCCTGTACTGGTTCTTCTCGGTATTTCAGTGGCTATGGCGCCCAAGCTGTCATCATCCGCTTCTTTTGTTGGTATGCAGGTTTCCAGGTATGTTACGAGTGCTTTTGATGACATTTCACCCGAATTTGTGGGGGAAAAGTTTGACCAATACATGGGGGTCTTTGACGTGAACCAAGACGATATGCAGTGGGACCATCTGCATAACTGTTTTTGGTGGAGGTACAACAATAGTTTTCTGAAAAGGGTGAAATGGAACGATGTCTACCCGTACATATCCCTGAAAAAAGAAGGTATCCAGAAAAAAATAGCCAATCTGGCTGTAAAAATATATAAAATCAGTTATACAACTCCCTTTGTTTATTTCTCATGGAACCCTGTATACATGCTGTACCTGCTCATTATTGTCCCTTTCCTGATCAGGTGGCTTCCTATGTCGGCGGTATTTAGTTTCATTTTACTGAGCCAGGTCGCAGCCCTGGTATTTCTTGGAATATTGAACTGGCGGTACTATTATTTCGCATTTATGGGGCTCAATTTTCTTGTTCCCCTTATGATTACGGATCGTGTCAGGATGAAAACGAATGGGGCTTTATAGTTATGCGATTTAGTATCATTACGCCCAATTATAATGGTGAAATGTTTCTTGAGGAAACCATTGTCAGTGTTCTTCAACAGCGTGAACATGGTATAGACCTGGAGTATATTGTTGTTGACGGCGAGAGCAATGATCGTTCACACTCCATCCTGGATAAATACGGTAGCGGTATTGACCAGCTTATTGTTGAACGCGATAACGGACCTGCGGATGCAATCAACAAAGGTTTGCAGACCGCAACAGGGGATATCGTAGCCTGGTTGAACGCAGATGATGTGTATTATCCCAAAGCACTCAATAGGGTTAAGGAAATATTTCATGCCGATTCTTCTGTTGCCTTTGCATTTGGGAAATGTCCAATAATTGATGAAAAAGGGAGTGAGATTCGAGATGGGATAACCCGTTTCAAGGAGTTCTTTTTCCCACTCAATTCAAGATTTACCTATCAGTGTATCAACTATATCTCCCAACCAGCCATGTTCTTTTCACGAAAGGCCCTCTTACAGGCTGGCCCATTGCGAACCGATATGGTTGCTGCCTGGGATTATGAGTTTATCCTAAGGCTCTGGAGGCAAGGGGCCGGGGTCTCTATCCTGGATCATCCGATTTCAGCATTCAGGTGGCACGAGCAGTCGATCAGTGGGCAGAATTTTGGCATACAGTTTAAGGAAGAGTTCGATGCGGCTGCAGCTGATGCTGGAAAATTTTCGCCACAGACATTAATACACGCTTTTGTCCGCTGGGGTATTGTTGGTGCGTATAATGGAATGCGGGTGATGCGCAATCGAAAGGTGGCGAAGTGAGGCTGGGGGTTAATACACTCTTCATGGTTCCCGGCGATGTTGGTGGAACCGAGACATATTTACGTGAAACGCTTCTTGCGTCTTTAAAAGCGTATCCCGATGTGGAATTCATATTCTTTACGAATAATGAGAATGATGAATTGCTGCAATCGTTATGTTCGGGGTATGAAAACGTTGACTTTCATTGCCTCAATTTCAATGCAGCCAATAGGCCGACAAGAATCATTCTAGAACAAATCAAGCTGCCTTTCGTTGCCCGGAAATATAACCTCGATTTATTATGGTCACCAGGGTATACAGCACCTTTCTTTGCTTTTTCTCCTCAAGCCGTGACTGTGTGTGATTTGCAATACAAGTCATATCCCGAGGATATGACTTGGCTTGAACGAGCCACACTGGATTTTTTGGTTCGCGGTGCCTGCAGACGATGCGATATTGTGCTGGCTATTTCCGAGTTTTCACGACAGGAAATTATCAATTACGGTTTTGCCGACCCTGGTAAAGTTCACACAGTACTGCTTGGTGTTGATAAAACCTTTGGAGAACACTATCAGGAAAACGAAAAGGAACAGACTCTCAAAAAACTCCTGCCAGATTCACAACCGTTTATTCTTTGTGTCGCACATACATACCCGCATAAAAAGGTTCATGTCCTGATCGAGGCATTCCAACGTGTTATGGATGCAATTCCCCATAACCTTGTTGTGGTCGGCCGGGCTCGTCGTGGTGAGGAGTTGGTCCTGAAATCTGCCCAGAAGTTGGCAGACAGTGACCGCCTTATCAGGTTCCAGGATGGTCTGCCCTATAAGGATTTGCAAATCCTTTATCAGGCTGCAGATATATTTGTGTTGCCGTCGGCGTACGAAGGTTTCGGTTTACCTGTTATAGAGGCAATGATGGCTGGAACTCCTGTAATCACCACCAGGGAGGCGTCCCTTAAAGAAGTTGCAGGGGGGAATGGCCTGCTTGTTGATGGTATATCTGCAGATGATATAGCGAAACAGATTCTCAAATTCAAGAATTACTCGTACCAGGAAAAAACTGAAATGATTGAAAATGCCAAAAGGTGGGCTGAAACCTTCACCTGGCAAAGGTCGGCTCATGATATGTTCGATGCATTTTCTCAACATCTCGGTAAGTAACATGTTTAATAGTAAGGACGGTACAAAATGAAAGCATTGGTGTGTGGCGTATCAGGCCAGGACGGAGCATATCTTGCCGAGTTATTACTTGCCAAGGGGTATGAAGTGTACGGAGCATCCCGGGATGCACAAATGTCTTCATTTGCAAATCTTAAATATCTCGGAATCCATGACCGGGTAAAGAAGGTGTCGTTGGCCATAAATGATTTCCGCTCAGTACTTCAGGTGATTCAGCAGGTCGAACCGGATGAAATCTATAACCTTGCCGGTCAAAGTTCCGTTGGGCTATCGTTTGAACAACCTGTGGAGACCCTTGAAAGTATAAGTATCGGAGTGTTAAACCTTCTTGAGGCAATTCGATTTACCAAAAGAAATATTAAGTTGTACAATGCTGGCTCAAGTGAAGTTTTCGGTGATACCCATGGCATACCTGCTGATGAGTCAACTCCATTCCACCCTCAAAGTCCATATGCGGTGGCCAAGGCATCAGCTCATTGGATAGTTGCCAACTATCGTGAAGCGTATGGCTTATTCGCCTGTACAGGTATTCTTTTCAATCACGAGTCGCCTTTACGTCCTGAACGTTTTGTAACCAGGAAAATCATTTCAACTGCCTGCCGAATTGCCGCTGGGAGTGGTGAGACATTACACTTGGGTAATATCGGCATAGCCAGGGACTGGGGGTGGGCACCTGAATATGTCGAAGCAATGTGGAAGATGCTACAGCAGGAGCAACCAGACGATTTTGTTGTCGCTACCGGCACCACAAGTAAACTTGAAGAGTTTATAGCATTAGCATTTTCGTCTCTTAATCTGGATTGGCATGATCATGTTCAGGTTGATTCGTCGCTCCTTCGGCCTTCAGATATATTGGAAGGTTCAGGAAATCCAGCCAAAGCTGGTATGGTTTTGGAATGGAAAGCCCAGTTTACTCTTCAGGATGTCGTGAAAATGATGATTGATTCTGAACAAACCACGAAATAGTAATTCCATATCTTTACAGAAACATAGTTGAAACTATGCAGAATCTTTTATCATTTATAGAACAGTGGATTGGAGGATTGTCCGGAGTTCTTATTTCGTTATCCGGTATTCTCCTATGTGTGCTGGCCGTAGGTGCATTTTGGGATAAAAGAGGACAGCTTCGTGAGTTGTTTATCTTTTTCTGTTGCGGGTTGATCCTGACTTTTAATAAGACCAGCATTGAATGTGTAACCACAATTTTTGATATACGAGAAGCGACGGCCTACTGGCTATTGCTTCCCTCTATTGGTGCAATAGGGGGAAGCATATTTTTACGGTGGTTGGTGAGGCGGTCACGGCAAGATTCGACCGGTAAGACGCATAAAAGCTCCATCTTTACAGATGAAACGTACGGTCGATCTGTAAGAGGAACAACGATAGGCGCGCCACTCGTAATATTTATATGCGTAATGGGTGTGTTTATAACAGGTTTGGCAACACCCCAGGTCATGATAGGCGATGAGGTAACGCACTACTATATGCTTGTCAAACAAGCCGAAGATCTGAGCAAGCCAAACTTTTTTGCCGAAATCCCCATTGCAACGGGTGAAGTAGAGGTCCGACGGTATCCACACTCCTTCCTCTGGCACTATATAGGTGCAGTGATTTTCTACCTGACTGGCGGATCATTTGTTGCGATACAGTTATATCAAACGTTTTTCCTTGTCCAATTTCTGACAGTAGCATATTTGCTGGCAAGAGATAGATATGGGGTTGAGAGCCGCTCTGCCCTTGCCTATGTCTTAGTGCTGGCCTCATTGCCCCTGACACTGATCTTTTCCGTCACGTTTTATCAGGATGTCCCAATGACGGCGCAGATTCTTACGGCCTTTTATCTGTTGCGCAAAGGTAGGTGGTTTTGGGCATCATTGTTTCTATCACTGGCGATAGGCTTCAAAGTAACGGCAGCACTCTTCTATCCACCATTTTTCTTGCTCCTTTTCTTCTGGCAGTTAAAAGAGAGAGGCAGGGTGAGATCAATTGCCGTAACAATATGTGCCCTCTTCATAGTACTTGGTGTGACCTGGAAGATAGGCAGGGCTATTGTTACTTATGGCGAATCAGTTTTCTATCCTCAGTATCAACTTGAGAGAGTTATCAAAAAGACAAAGGAATTCTTTGAGTCAAAGGCCCCTGTGGTAAGTAAGAAAAGTGGAATCAGCGAAGTAAATACAGATCTCTCTGCAAGGCCGCAACAGAAGACGCAGATCAAGGAGAGTAAACCACCGATCATTGCGAATCACCCAGGTGACTTACGCATTAAAATTAACTATCTGGTTTATGGTGGATTAGTTTTGTGGATTACTGTTGCAGCCGGAGTTCTCAGTAAACTTATCAGCTTTATAGGGCTGCAAAGTAACTATTATAAAAAGTCTTCTTTTTGGCTCTACCTGGTAGGTGGGACATATACCATAATGGCAGCCTGGTATATCAGGACAGCTCCAGATGCTCGGTTTTTCCTGCCAGGGGTACCGTTTCTGATTTTACCGCTACTGGAAAAGGCCGTTCGCTTGCCCAAAACCAAAATTTTCATTTCTGGTCTAGCTGTTCTTGCATGCTTGCAAGGTGGATATGTCTTACAAAAAGCGTATAAGCTACGCGCCTTAACATCGGGAATGAAAGAAGGCATAGCGTTTCTAGAAAAGCACCCCCCCTCAGGACATATCTTCATGTATCCAGAAGGAAATTATCGTTTTTTCCCCGCCCAGCATGAATGGTACCTGGGTTATAGGCTAAGAGATTTTTGGCGTGCTGATAATACTGCCAGAATTAACTTACTGAATAAATATGACATCAGTACGGTTGTGGTGAAAAAACACCTCATAGCTGTGGTAGATGAAAAAATTACCAATCTAGGGGTTTATCCTTCTCGATTCGTAAACGATATCAAGTCTGATCATAGATTTTCAAATGTATTTGAAAATCAGGAGTTGATGATTTTTGAATTGACTGGCATTGGTCTGAAATAGCAAACGTATGATACACATATATACGTTCAAAATATTATTGCTGATGCAGTTATTTGCATTGAAAAATGTTCTCATTCTTAGTAACTTTTAGAAAATTGTAAAAGATGAGAATTATGAGTGAGAGCAAAAAAATTCAGGAAGCAAGAGCCCGACTCATCGAAACCGGAGGAAGGGTCTCTCAGGATTTTGGCACAGGCCGCATTGTTGGACAAGTGCTTGTGTTTCTCTATCTTTGCGAAGAGGAATCATCACTGGACACTATTGGCCAGGAACTTGGCTTGAGCAAGGCTTCTGTCAGTATAGCAGTTCGGCAACTCGAAAAATTCGGATTGGCCAAGAAAGTCTGGAAAGTCGGAGACAAACGCAATTATTACAAAAGTGCTGATAATATCGCAAGTGCACTTCAGCAGGGAGTGCTTTCTCAGGTGAGGCAAAAAGTTCAGGTGTTTGGGGATGAGTTGGAAGGCAGTTTGAGTCTAGTAAGCGAGATTCCTAATGAATCTACCTCTTCAAAAGAGTTGGAGTTTTTGAAGAATAGAATTCAAAGAGCAAGAAAGTTGCAGAAAGGACTCGAAGTGATTTTGGGCAATCCACTAGTCAGATTATTGACAAGTATAAAAAACTAAAATGAATCAGAAAAGACACACTGCTGAATCTCAAGAATGGGATCTGCTAATAAAACCGAAATCAGGTTGGTTTGATATTAACCTGAATGAACTATGGCGGTACCGTGACCTTGTGGGTCTGTTTGTAAAGCGGGATTTCGTGACACTCTACAAACAAACGATATTGGGGCCACTGTGGTATATTATACAGCCACTGTTTACCACAATTGTTTTCACAATTATTTTTGGCAGAGTAGCGAAAATTTCTACAGATAGCCTTCCACCATTTCTATTCTATATGGCTGGTAACGTCGTTTGGGGTTACTTTTCAACGACACTGAATACAACTGCTGGAACATTTAATACAAATGCCGCAATATTTGGGAAGGTCTACTTCCCGAGGCTGACAGTACCATTGGCAACTGTGGTTGTTAACTTTCTACAATTTTTCATACAGTTGATGCTGTTTCTTGCCTTCTATTTCTATTTTATGTTGAAGGGCGTACCTGTGGTGCCAACCTACGGTATCTTGTCATTGCCAATTCTTTTGTTACAGATGGCTATTTTAAGCTTTGGATTGGGTATCCTCCTTTCTTCTCTTACGACAAAATACAAGGATCTGAAATTTGCAATGGTATTCCTGACTCAGTTATGGATGTATGGAACACCCATAGTTTATCCTTTGAGTGAAATACCTGAGTGGTTACTTCCCTACTATGTATTGAACCCCATGGTTGCGATAGTTGAAAGTTTCAGAATGGCATTTTTTGGTGTGAGTTCTATTCAGCCGCTTCATATTGCCATCAGTTGGACTGTAACCTTGCTTTTGTTAGTAATGGGCGTACTTCTGTTCAGCCGAATCGAAAAAACATTTATGGACACTGTCTAGACAATAAGACGGCACTAGAAAATAAATATTATTCCAATTGACGTCAGCACTTTGGTGCTGAGAGAAATCGAATGACTGTAATTCAAATTGAGAACCTCTGGAAAGAATACCGACTGGGGGTTATTGGACATGGAACTCTCACGCATGATCTGCAATCGTGGTGGGCAAAGGTACGCAAGAAAGAAGATCCGAATGCCAAAATTGAGCAGAGAACTCCTGGACAAGACAAGCAGATAGAAGGAGATCGATTCTGGGCTCTCAGGGGAATTAATCTTAAGGTATCGCAAGGAGATATCGTAGGAATAATTGGCAAAAATGGCGCGGGAAAGTCAACTTTGCTGAAGGTTTTATCGAGAGTTACCGCACCCACACGTGGTGATATCAAAGTAAAAGGCAGGATTGCCAGTCTCCTGGAGGTAGGAACCGGATTTCATCCTGAGCTGACAGGACGAGAGAATATATTTCTCAATGGTGCGATCCTTGGGATGTCAAGGTATGAAATACGTGCAAAACTTGATGAAATCGTATCCTTTTCAGGTATTGAGGATTTTATTGACACACCAGTAAAGCGATATTCTTCAGGAATGTATGTACGATTGGCCTTTGCAGTTGCAGCACATCTCGAACCAGAAATTCTGATTATTGATGAAGTGCTGGCAGTGGGTGACGCAGAGTTTCAGAAAAAATGTCTTGGCAAAATGAGTGAAGTGAGCAAAGAAGGGCGAACCGTATTGTTCGTCAGTCATAACCTTGCAGCTGTTAAGAATCTATGTTCACGAGCTATTTTGATCAATAACGGTGAAATTGAAACTGAGGGAGAGACCATATCTGTTGTTGAGGAATATACAAAAACTGAGATTCAAACCATTGAGGGTGCAGTAAAAGTTTTCGACGCTGATGATGCAAAGGCCTTTCAACTCACAGAGGTCCGGTTAGTAGATGATATCGGTGAAACAATTACTGCAGTAGATTGTGATCAGGATTTCAATGTTGAGTGCAGTTATATAGTAAGGGAGACCGTTCCAGGGCTTTATGGTTATGCAACGATCTCCACAATGGATGGCACCCTGGTGTTGGAAAGTGATAGTTTCGATAGCCAGCCAAATGTTCTTGACAATCTTACTCCTGGAGAGGCTCGTTTAATTATTAGAGTACCAGCTAGATCATTAAGTCCTGGCAGATATCAGGTCTATCTGAATTTCACAAGTATCAACAGCTTCTCTGGATTTAACGTGGACTCACCTGGAGTTGTTGGGCAATTTACTTTGTACGATAACACCTCAAGCCGTGGAAACAATAGAAAAGGTTATTTTTCGACAGGACTTAACTGGACTACGGCATCCATATCAAAATAAAAATTAATCACATCGATATGACACATTCATACTCAATAAAAGGTAGCAAAATTCTTATAACCGGAGGTACCGGTTCTTTCGGCAAGGCGTTCGTGAGAACATTGCTGGAACGATATCCGGATATTAAGCGCTTAGTCGTATTCAGTCGAGACGAACTGAAACAATTCGAAATGGCGCAGGAATTTCCTGAAACGAAATATCGGAACCTTAGATATTTTATCGGTGATGTACGTGATCTTGATCGATTGCGTCGAGCGATGGAGGATATTGATACCGTCATTCATGCCGCTGCCCTTAAACAGGTCCCTGCAGCTGAATACAATCCATTTGAAGCAATAAAGACGAACATCTTGGGGGCGCAGAATGTAATTGAGGCAAGCCTTGACTCACAAGTTCGTCGGATTGTTGCTTTATCGACAGATAAAGCTGCTGCTCCTATCAATCTCTATGGAGCAACAAAGCTTTGTTCTGATAAGCTTTTTACTGCTGCCAATAATATTAAAGGGCAACGGGACATGCGGTTCAGTGTGGTTCGTTATGGGAATGTCATGGGAAGCCGGGGGTCAGTTATCCCTTTTTTCTTAGATAAAAAGAATACAGGCTCCCTGCCGATTACCGATCCTGAGATGACGAGGTTCAATATTAGCTTGCAAGATGGTGTTGATATGGTCCTCTGGGCTCTGGAAAATACCAAAGGGGGGGAGATTTTTGTCCCTAAGATTCCAAGTTACAGAATTACAGATGTCGCTTCAGCCATATGTCCAAATTGCGATACACCAATTGTAGGTATCAGGCCAGGTGAGAAGATTCATGAAGAAATGATAACGGCCAGTGATAGCTTTAATACTGTCGACTTAGGTTGTTATTTCGCTATCTTGCCATCAGCCGGTCAGTATTCTGTTGAAACATACTGTGAAGAATGTGAGGGAACTCCTGTACAACCGGGTTTTGTATATAATAGTGGAACGAACAGTGATTTTTTGACGGTCAAGCAACTTTCCGAACTTATTTCAGAGCATATAACACAGGAAGACCAAAAGTAAGGGAAACAATTCTATTGGACGGCTTCAGGTCATGCAATTGAATATAGGGAATGCAGATCTATGATACCATATGGACGTCAAGATATATGCCAGGAAGACATTGATGCGGTGGTACGTGTCTTACAGTCTGACTATCTAACTCAGGGGCCTATGGTTCCGACATTTGAGAAAAAGATGGAAAGATATGTCGGCGCCAAACATGGTGTTGCTGTCAATAGCGCTACGTCAGCTTTACATTTGGCTTGTCTTGCTCTAGGGCTTGGTAAGGGGGACTGGCTTTGGACGACCCCTGTTTCTTTTGTTGCCTCTGCAAATTGTGGTCTATATTGTGGTGCAAAGGTTGATTTCGTAGATATTGATCCCATTACATATAATTTATGCCCTAGAAAATTAGAGAATAAGCTACTACTTGCCGCAAAAGAAGGGCGGATGCCAAAAATTGTTGTAGCCGTTCATTTATGTGGTCAGGCATGTGATATGAAGGCGTTGCATACCTTAGCCGGTCGCTACGGTTTTAAGTTGATAGAGGATGCTTCACACGCTGTAGGTGCAAAATACTGTGATGAGTTTATTGGTAACTGTAGTTATAGCGATATTACAGTATTTAGTTTTCATCCAGTCAAAATTATCACAACCGCTGAAGGAGGGATTGCGCTGACCCAATCCGCCGATCTGGCACAAAAAATGGCATTGCTGCGTAGTCATGGGATTACTCGCGACACAGACTTGATGACTCACGTAACTGACGGTAGTTGGTATTATCAGCAACTAGACCTCGGTTTTAATTACAGAATGACAGACCTGCAGGCGGCGTTGGGGATTAGCCAACTCGATAGGCTGACCAATTTTATTAAAAAAAGGCATGCTATTGTTGGTAGGTATAATTCCCTTCTTGCAGATTTGCCAGTTGTAACCCCCTGGCAACATCCTGATACATATTCAAGTTATCATCTTTATGTTATCCGTTTGGAGTTAGATAGGATTCAAAAGACTCATAGACAGGTTTTTGATAAATTAAGGGAAGCTGGAGTAGGTGTTAACCTTCACTATATACCAATACACACCCAACCATTTTATCAACAGATGGGCTTCGCCCAAGGTGATTATCCCGAAGCTGAAAAATATTATTCAGAGGCCATCAGTTTGCCTGTTTTTTCCACGATGACTGAAGATCAGCAGGACACTGTTGTAAAAGCTCTAAAAGAGGCCGTGGGCTATTGAATATCGCAATAATCCCTGCACGAGGTGGCAGTAAAAGGATTCCTCGAAAAAACATACGATCCTTTTACGGCAAGCCAATGATTTCCTACGCTATTGACTGCGCCAGGGAATCAGGCCTTTTTGAACATGTCGTGGTGTCTACCGAAGACCATGAGATAGCTGAGATAGCACAAGACTGCGGGGCAGAAGTGCCATTTTTTAGACCGGAACAGTTAGCAGATGATCACACTACGACAGTCAAAGTTGTTGAGCATGGGATTCAAATGTGTTGCGACCTTGGTTGGAAAATAAAGTATGTCTGCTGCATCTACCCCTGTACTCCTTTTATCCGAAAAGAGGATTTGAAAGGTGCGTTCGATCTTTTGGTAAAAAGAGATGGCAAATTCTGTTTTCCTGTAACACGGTTTCCATCAGCAGTCCAGCGATCGCTGAGGTTAACGGTTGATGGAAAAGTTGAACCGTTTTTTAAGGAGTATGTGCAAACCCGGACTCAGGATTTAGAAGTCCTTTTCCACGATACTGGACAATTTTACTGGGGAAACTGTGAGGCATGGCTACATAATGATTGTATTCACAGTGAAGGGATCGGTTATGAAATACCTCAATGGAGAGTCATTGATATCGACGAAGAAGCGGATTGGAATCGCGCTGAAAAACTCTATCAGGTAATCACTCACAAATGAAGAATAGTCGTCAAATTGCTATTCGTGTTGATGCTTCAGAGGTTATAGGCACCGGGCATTTCATGCGATGTCTGACATTGGCAGACAGCCTGAATGCTTACTACAATGATATTACTTTTATCTGCCGCCACATGCCTAAACACTTTCAGGCGGAGATAACGACCAGGGGATATCATTTTTCCAAACTTGATGGTGGCAGCAAAGAGGAAAGCTTCCAAGAGTCTTCTTATTATTGTGATTGGCTTGGAGTTGATCAGGTTGTTGACGCTAAGGCGACAATGAGGTTTCTTTCTCAAAACAAATTTGAAACCTTGATAGTCGATCATTACGCTCTTGATAATCGATGGGAATCAGCAGTGCGGCCTATGGTTGACCGGATTATGGTTATTGATGATCTTGCCAACCGCACCCATGATTGCGATATATTGCTGGACCAGAACTATTATCAGGATATGGAACAGCGATATCGAGATTTGGTGCCATCTTGCTGTACTAAGCTGTTGGGGCCTCGTTTTGCGTTACTTCGCAAGTCTTTTCTTGCAATGAGGAAAACGACTGAAGTCAGATCTGGTCAGGTAAAAAGGCTCTTATTGTTTTTTGGTGGTGTGGATTTCCACAATTATACAACTTTAGCAATCAACGCATTGTTGTCACTTGATGTCAAGGGCGTAGATGTTGATGTCGTCATTGGTCGGCAACATCCTTTCAAGAAGGATATTTATCGAGTCTGCGAGGAATATGGTTTTACATGTCATATTCAAACAGATGAAATTGAGAAATTGATGGCTTCAGCTGATCTATCAATCGGTGCCGGAGGTACAGTGACTATGGAACGATGCTGTCTTGGGTTGCCAACAATG
Organism: Desulfopila sp. IMCC35008; assembly: GCF_010646885.2. Classification (GTDB taxonomy): domain Bacteria; phylum Desulfobacterota; class Desulfobulbia; order Desulfobulbales; family Desulfocapsaceae; genus Desulfopila. The sequence goes on from NZ_CP050700.1 coordinate 1,989,905, forward strand.
GTGGTGAGTACCGCTGAAAATCAGAATCAACAGGTCGGAGATGCTGCAGCAGCTGGGCTGGTTTATCTGATCTCGGGCTATGATGATTATACCGAAGCAATGAAATGTCACTTGAGATCTCTGTTCCAAAACGAGCACCTGCGAGAGCATATCTCACATACTGGGATGATGCTGGTCGACGGTAAGGGCTGTCAGAGGGTGACGAGTTTTCTCAATGGACAGTCGATAAAAATCAGGGAGGCTGACTCCAGCGATTTAGAGAAAATATATGAGTGGCGGAACCATCCAGATGTTCGTTCCGTATCACGGGAAACAGAAGCGCTATCGTTTGAAGCTCATAAAGAGTGGTTTGCAAAGGTTTTAGAATCACAGAAACGATTATTGCTGCTTGGTTTTCTTGGTGATATCCCTGTGGGCGTAGTGCGTTTTGATATATATGATACATCGGGCGAAGTATCAATATATCGTACTCCAATCAGTGACAGCGGTCTGGGACATGGACTTTTGATGGCTGCTGAGAATTGGTTAATTACGAATCGCCCTGACATTTCCGTCCTTATGGCCTGCGTGCTTGAAAACAATGTATCATCACATAGGCTGTTTGCAAATGCAGGGTATTGCATTGATCAAACAAGCTACAGGAAGAGAGTTAACTCAGATGAGTGAAAGTATACAGATTGCTGACAGGGCTGTTGGTATAGAAGAACCTCCTTTTATTATTGCTGAAATGTCTGGTAATCATAACCAGTCTTTGGAACGCGCTCTCGAGATTGTGGAAGCCGCTGCAAAAGCAGGTGCTCATGCTTTAAAAATTCAAACGTATACACCTGATACCATGACCCTTGATGTGAAGGGTGAAGGGTTTGTGATAAGGGATGGTGAAAGCCTCTGGGATGGCAGATCCTTGTATGATTTATATCAGGAGGCGCATACGCCATGGGAATGGCATAAGGCGATCTTTGATAAATCCAGAGAATTAGGCATGATTCCATTCAGTACACCTTTTGATGAATCATCGGTCGATTTTCTTGAGGAGCTAGATACTCCCTGCTATAAAATTGCTTCTTTTGAAAATATTGACATACCCCTCATCAAGCGTGTCGCACAAACAGGTAAACCACTGATTATTTCTACGGGAATGGCATCTGTTGCTGAATTGGACGAAGCTGTCAGCACTGCTCGAAGTGCTGGTGCTAAAGAGCTGGTTTTACTAAAATGCACAAGTACATATCCTGCTTCTCCAGCTGATACGAATATCTCGACCATTCCTCACATGAAGAAGCTTTTTGATTGTGAGGTAGGGTTGTCTGATCATACGCGGGGCTTGGGTGTTGCTGTCGCAAGTGTTGCGTTGGGAGCCACCGTGATTGAAAAGCACTTTACAGTAGACAGGAGTGCCGGAGGTGTTGACAGTGCTTTTTCGTTAGAACCGGCTGAGATGCAAAATCTCGTTGAGGAAACAGCGAGGGCTTGGGAATCTCTGGGAAGTGTAATGTATGGACCAACAAGTAGAGAAAAGAAGTCTCTTAATTTTAGACGCTCCCTCTATGTTACGAAGGATATGAAGGTTGGTGAGGTATTAACCTCTGAAAATGTTAGAGCTATTAGGCCGGGGTATGGATTGGCTCCCAAATTCCATGATATTGTTATAGGAAGGAAAGTAACTAAAAATGTTAGCATTGGAACTCCTCTATCTTGGGATCTAATTTTGTAGACTTTGTAGATTGATATAAATCAATTTTATTTGTAAAAAATTATCATCATGGCCATACCTTATGAAAATGGATACATTTGATTATAAAGGTTATTCGGAAGATGAATTACTATTGTTATGTAATGAAAATGCTACAAAAAATAATGAGAAATGCTATAAGTATTGGGTATCAGAAGTATATTCTATAGGCCGATTGATTAGAGATTATGGATTCTATCCACAGTTTCTTCCACTTTATGTATATTCAAATCATGGTGTTACTTTTGATTACAAAGATAATGGCATACCTGAGCATGAAAGAAATAATGATGCTTTCTGCATGTTTTGTTACGATAATGATAACACCAAATACTATAGAAAAAATACAGGTAAGAGATGCTACACCTTATTTTCTCCCTTTGTTTTTTATCGGAGAAAAATGAAAATACAGCAGGATGCTGATAGTTCAGGAACACTGGTTTTTCCAGCTCATACTACACCTAATATTAGCAATGTTTCTAATGTTTCAAAATTTATTGATGACTTAAATGAGTTGCCTGATTCACATCAACCAGTTTGTGTGTGTCTCCATTACCATGATATTGTAAATGGAGATTATAAAATATACTTAGATAATAAAATTCCAGTGTACACAGCAGGGAGTCCTTATGATCCTATTTTTGTTGAAAGATTATACAGCTTGTTGAAGATGTTCAAATATAGTGCATCTAATCAAATAGGTACATATACTTATTATAGTATTGAAATGGGTATTCCATTTTTTATTATTGGAGAGCGTCCTCGATTGATAAATCATAATGACATGCAGATAAAGAAGGGTGTTTTAGAATTGACAGAACATGATAAGTATAGTGATATGTTTAATAAAGATGTATTAGAATTATCTAAAGATAAGATAGAGCTTTGTAGAGATAAATTAGGTCTTGATTATGGTGTTAGTCGTATCAAAATGGCCCTGATTTTATACTCTTCTGTCTTGGAAAGATATTGGAGAAAGATTCGTTTTAATATGAGAAAAAGCTTTGTGAATGTGATTGTACATATTGAATAAAATGTCCTAATATGGGCAGTGTTTTTTTAGTCTGAGGTAATATGATTTTGATTAAAAAAGTGGAATACATCAAGCTGTGCAGAACATTGTATTAAAACTAGATAGTTAACTATGTAGATGTTTGTAGTGCTAATCATTGGCGGATATTGTTTCGGAAAGGGTAGAGATGTATGTGAGTAAACATAATTTTTGTCAACACTGAACCTAAAGCATTTCATAACCTTAATGATTTTTATATTAAACAATAAGTACAATAATATATGGTTTTAAATATGTTTAGAAAATACTTCTCACTTTTGAAAAATACTGAAAAGGCATTATCTTTCAAAGAGTGGCGAAAGCTTAAATCTATGCCGAGATACACTCCTGTAGAGACTAAACTGTACGGAGTTGTTATTAAATCTAATGATTCTTGTACATTGTTGGGAGATATTGATGGTATACTTAATAAGGGTGTATACCAATTCATGTCAGAATCTAGTCGTCCAGTTATTGTAGATTGTGGCGCAAATATTGGTATGAGTATAGTTTACTTCAAACGATTATATCCTGGTGCCAAAATAATTGCTTTCGAACCAGACCCAAACCTTTTCGACATACTTTCTTGTAATATCGATAGTTTTATGTTTAACGATATTGAATTAGTTCAAAAAGCATTATGGGTGCACAATGATGGAGTATTGTTTGATGTTGAAGGTGGCCATTCTGGGGCTATTCATATGCAAGGTCAAAATGATAATAATACCGTTAAGGTTCAATCTATACGACTAAAAGATGTTTTATGTGAGTATGAAAAAATTGATATGCTCAAAATTGATATAGAGGGAGCTGAAAATGAAGTCATATTTGATTGTGATAATGAATTATCAAGATGCGATCATATTTTTATTGAATATCATTCAAGGAATGGCTCTGAACAACGGTTACATGAAATATTATATTTATTAAACAAGTTGAACTATCGTTATCACATTCACGAGGCGTTTACTAGATACCAACCTTTTGTGGATCGAAACTGTATGGTAGGAATGGATTTGCAGCTTAATTTATTCTTTTATAAATAACTGATTATGGAAGAATTAGTAACAGTTGTTGTGCCTATATGGAAGGATAATTTGTCCAAATTTGAAAAAATATCACTAGAGCAAAATTCAACCATACTTAACAAGCATCACTTTACAATTGCAACAAACAAGAATGTTGACCTAGAACGTGTTGAAACAATCTTAAGTAAAAATAATGTAAATTATTCAGTAAAATACTTTCACAAGGATTACTTCACAAATATTGAAGGTTACAATAGATTGCTATTGTCATTAAGATTTTACTTAAAATTTGTAAATTTTAAATATATATTGATATGCCAGCTTGACACATTTGTTTTCAAAGATGATTTAGTTTATTGGGTTAACAACGGTTATTCATATATAGGGGCTCCTTGGCTTGAATGTTACGAAAGTGCCGATGAACGGTCATCAATTATTGGTATAGGTAATGGTGGTCTGTCATTGAGAAATGTGACTGACCAATTAAAAGTACTATTAACATTTAAATATATCGAAGATGTTCACATATATAGAAATAACATACTCAACACTGAAGGAACATTGCCAGGCAGGATCTTATTGTTTTTGAAAATGACTATTTTTAGAAATAATACATTCTTTCTTTTTAATAATTGGAAAAAAAATGAAGATATATTCTGGTGCACAATTGGCTCAAGAAATACTTGGTACAATCTGCCAAACGCAGAAATAGCTTCACAGTTTAGTGTAGAACTTCAACCTGAAAGGTTTATAAAGGGAGATGAAACCCTGCCGTTCGGCTGTCATGCATGGTGGAAATATGATCTGGAATTTTGGAAACCATATATTAATTCTTATGGACATGATGTATAAAACAACTTTTAATAAATGATATGTTAAATAAAGACCTTACTCATAAGTATAATAGTGTATATAAAAATAACTCCAAAATGTTTTACACTTACAACTCATATCCTGAATCAAAATTGATAATGGAAATGCTTCCATCATGGAATAATAAAAAGGTATTAGAGATTGGTTGCGGAGAAGGACGGCTTGCAGCGATGATAAGTTTTGCAGGTGCAAAAACAGTTGATGCAACAGATTATAGTGAAGAAGCAATAAAGATTGCTAGGTCAAATTTTCATATTGAAAATGTTACTTATCAATGTTCGGATTATCGTGATTTTAAACAAAAATATGATGTTGTTGTTTTACAAGGGGTGCTTGAACATTTAGATAATCCGTTTGAAGAATTAAAAAATATTTTCTACACATGTGTGAATGAAGGAGGATGGCTGATCACTTCCTCACCTTCATTTATCAATCCACGAGGGTATGTGTGGATGGCACTCCAACTTCTTTTAGATGTACCAATGTCACTAACAGATCTTCATTTTCTATGTCCCTTTGATTTTGAAGAGTTTGCATCAAGGTATGATTTAGAATTGGAATATAAATCAACAGATTTTGATTGGGCGAGTGGAGACAGGTTAATAATTGATTTTGAAAAGAGATTAAGAAACGCACTTAGAGATGCAAATTTGGATAACTCTAAGGTTGATCGTTTTCTTAAATGGTTAGAGAAAGCCGCTCCATGTCATTTGCATGATGATAGGAGTGGAACAACAATAGCGTATCGTTTTAAAAAAAAATCATAAGAGACCTTAATGTTGAAATGTTTAGCTATAATTCCTGCTCGCGGTGGCTCCAAAGGTATCCCTGGTAAAAATATCATACCAATAGGGGGACACCCTTTAATATATTACAATATACATGCTGCTCAGAAGTCACGATATATAGAGAGACTTATTGTTTCAACAGATGATCATGAGATTTCGGAAGTAGCGCTAAAAGAGGGTGCTGAAGTTGTAATAAGACCTTCTGATATAAGTGGTGATTTGGCTTCTTCTGAGCTCGCGCTGATATATACACTCGATGAGTTGTATAAAACAGAGAATTATCAACCAGATATACTCGTTTTTTTGCAATGCACATCTCCACTTACCACTACGGAAGATATTGACCAGACTATAGGTAAACTTATAGAGGAAGATGGCGATTCAGCACTGACTGTTGCCCCCTTTCACTATTATTTATGGAAGAATGATCATAACGGCGAACTTGTAGGTATAAATCATGATAAATACCATCGTCCGATGAGGCAGGAGAGAGAAAAACAGTACATAGAAACTGGAGCGGTTTACGTAATGAGAGTACAGGAGTTCTTACAACGTAAATACCGTTTTTTTGGAAAAGTTGTAATGTCTGTCATGCCTGAAGAACGATGTTTTGAAATCGACGTGCCGGCTGATTTGCTCATAGCAGAACAATTGCTTCATCAACAAAATAAATAATGGTATTAAGGTTCTGGGCATGATTATAGATAGAGAAATTTCAAAATACATTGTTTTTAGTGAAGACCCCATAGTTCGTGGCTTGGAGAAGATGGATGCGAACAACATGAGGATAATCTTTATTGTGTCTGAAACTGGCGTACTAGAAGGTATTGTCTCAGACGGAGATGTTCGAAGATGGTTGATAGAGAAGCAAAATAATACAGATATCCAGAAGCCAATAATAGATATTTGCAATAAAAGCTTTGAATATTCTTCTGTTAATGAACACCCTGCCGATTTAAGCAAACGTTTTTCAAGCAGGATTGAATATGTCCCCCTTGTTGATGACAAATTTCATCTCATTGCTATAGCTAGTAAACGCGTTCCATCTTTGATTATTGATTCTACCGAAATCTCTAATGAAAGTAATACATTCATAATTGCTGAAATCGGCAACAACCATAATGGGGACATTGCATTTGCAAAGAAACTTGTAGATGCTGCTGTAGATGCTGGTGCTGACTGTGTAAAGTTTCAAATGCGGGACCTGACTGAGCTCTATAGCAATACCGGCAATGCTAATGATGCAAAGGAAGACCTAGGTTCTCAGTATGTCCTCGATCTACTCAGTAAATATCAGTTATCCAATGACGAACTCATAGAAATATTTGATTATTGTAAACAGGTAGGCACAATTCCTTTATGCACTCCGTGGGATCAGCCATCTATAGATTTTCTTGATGAATATGGAATGCAGGCTTTTAAAATAGCATCTGCAGATTTCACCAATCATGACTTTTTGAAAAGTATCGCAGAAAAAGGGAAAGTGATGATTTGTTCCACCGGTATGTGTAATGAACAGGAGGTAAAAGCAGGTGTTGATATTCTAAAAAGAATAGGTGCTAAATTCATATTGTTACACTGTAACTCAACGTATCCTGCTCCTTTTAAAGACATAAACCTTAACTACCTAGACCGACTAGGTGAGTTGAGTCCTTTTCCTGTTGGCTATTCAGGTCACGAAAGAGGAGGGAGTATTGCGCAAGCTGCTGTTGCTAAGGGTGCTAAGGTAATAGAAAAACACTTTACTCTTGATAGATCAATGGAGGGAAATGATCATAAAATAAGCCTCCTTCCTCATGAATTTAAAGAAATGGTTCAAGGAATCAGATCTATTGAGTTGGCTTTAGGGACCTCTGGCAATCGTGATATTACTCAAGGAGAACTTATAAACAGGGAAAGTTTAGCAAAAAGTCTTGTTATTAATCAGGAATTGAAAAAGGGGGAACGTATTCTTGAGGGGATGGTTGAGGTTAAAAGTCCTGGCAAGGGGCTGGCCCCCTACAAAAAAAATGAACTGATCGGATTAGAAGCCTCACGTGATTTTAAAAAAGGTGATTTTTTCTATCCTGAGGATATTGAAGGTTTGGAGGTAGAACCAAGAGATTTTAAATTTACTCATAGATATGGTGTGCCTGTCAGGTATCATGATGCAGTTCAAATTGCCTCCAGTTGTTCCTTAGACTTACTCGAAATTCACCTTAGTTATAAAGATTTGGAAGAAGATTTTGAAAAATTCTTCAGTGAAGCTTTTTCTCATGACTTAGTGGTACATAGCCCAGAACTTTTTGAAGGTGATCATATTTTGGATCTTTGTACCCCTGATCATGATTATCGATCTAGATCGATAACTGAACTTCAAAGAGTCGTAGATATAACTAGGAAATTGAAGTCGTATTTTCCTAGCTCTGATTGCCCTTTGATAGTACTAAACCCAGGTGGTTTTAGTGCTGATGGGTTTATCGCAAAGGAAGTGAGGAAAGAGTACTACGAAATTCTTATTGATAGTCTGAACCAGGTAGATCAGGACGGAGTTGAAATTATACCGCAAACCATGCCTCCGTATCCTTGGCATTTCGGAGGACAGAGATTTCATAACTTGTTTATTGATTCTAGTGAAATACTAGATTTTTGTACATCACACGGGTTTCGAATTTGTTTAGACTTGTCCCATTCAAAATTGGCATGTAATTTTACCAAATACCCATTTTCTAGATTTATTGAAGATATTGCCCATGTTACTGCTCACATGCATATTGCGGATGCAAAGGGCCTTGATGGAGAAGGGCTCCAGATAGGAGATGGAGAAATAGATTTTGGTATGTTGATGAAAGTACTTCAAGAAAAGATACCACATGCATCCTTTATTCCAGAAATTTGGCAGGGACATAAGAACGGTGGCAAGGGATTCTGGATAGCATTAGATCATCTAGAAAAATATAGTTAAATAACATTTAAGAAAAGACCAACAGTTATTTATTCCAGTATAAATTATTATATAGCTAAGACTCATCATCACTTCACATGTTCCCAAAAAACCGCCCACTTGTTTCCGTAGTTACAGTATGTTTCAACGAAGAAGATCGCATTAGAGACACTGCAGAATCAGTTGTATCTCAGATATCTAATAATTACGAATGGATTATAGTTGATGGTGGGTCCACTGACAATACCCTGGAAGTTTTAAAAGAATATGGTGATAAAATTGATGTGATGATATCCGAGAAGGATTCTGGTGTTTACAACGCTATGAACAAAGGAATCCGAGCATCAAGTGGGGAATTTTGTATATTTATTAATGGTGGGGACAAGTTTTACGATAAAGATGCTATTGAGAAATTTGAATGTGAAAAGGAAAAGGCAGATATAAATTACGGGGGCATATACGAAATCAATAAAGTTAAGAATAACGTGAAAGTTAAATTCTTACAGCCAGTTGAAGATTATGCATACTACCTGTATCATCGTTGTTTGCCACATCAGTCAACATTTATAAGTAGAAAATTGTTAGAAGAATTAGCCTGTTATGATGAGAGTTATGTCGTCAATTCAGATTGGGACTTTTATTCAAAGGCTATCGTTAAGAATCAATCAACCGTTAAACATTTATCTTACATAGTTTCAGTATTCTATTTTGATGGCTTGAGTGCGCATACTAAAGGCAGTTTAGCTAATCAAGAAGAATCAAAAAAAATCAGAAAAAAATACTTTAATTTAATGTTTAGAATTAGATTATTCGTTAATATCTTAATCAGCAGGTTGATTGGACGAAATATATGAAGACCAAGTCACGCGAAGATAAAAGCAGTATCATATTAATGTGTGCTTATATGGGGCCGTTACCTTATTGGATGCCAGCATTTATGGCATCTTGTCGGAAAAACCCTGATGTCAATTGGCTCATCGTTACGAATATGGATCAATCTGCTTTGCCTGATGGTCCATCTAATGTTCGTTTTTTGAATATAGATCTGAAAGATTTTAATGATAGGGTTTCGTCATCTTTGAAAATACCGGTAAATGTTAAACCGGAATATGCCTATAAGATTAACGATTTCAAAGTGGCATATGGAAAAATATTTTCAAAAGAATTCGAAGGTTATGATTTTTGGGGTTACTGTGATCTTGATGTTGTTTGGGGTGATATCAAGAAATTCATCACCCCTGAAATTCTTTTAAAATATGAAATGATAACTTCCAGAATTGACCGCATATCTGGACATTTCTGCCTGTTCAAGAATGAAAATAGATTTAATGAGATGTATAAGGACATTCCTAATGTAAAAACCATGATGGCAGCAGAAAGGAATTACGCCATTGATGAGGAATTTATTACGAATTATTTATACATGGTCCATAAACCAAATTGGGTAATACGGTTAAAGTATTTCAATAAATTTGGTGGTTTTGTTAAGCCCAATGTCTATTGGAACAAGGTATTGACCACCAGCGGTGCCCACCAACGTGCGTTAGGAGATGGTACGAAAAGACATTTCTTGTGGAAAAATGGACAGGTATTCGATGCTGATGAGACTGAATTAATGTATATCCATTTTCATAAAATGAAAAAAGATATGCACACAATTAATTTCGACTACAATGATAGCGTAAACGAATTTATCATCAACAGAGAAGGTCTTTTTCTTTCATGAATCATTCACAAAAGATACCAGTAATTATCCCTGTAGAGACAAAATCTCGGGAGTTCCATGGAAAACTCTTTCTCGCACTAGAACTGTTACGACGTGGACACCCTGTTCTTTTCGGAGACCAGGTTCGCTTATGGGATTATTGCGATTTAATTGAACCATCAATATATCTCGACAAAAGTGTTGCTGCTACAAGAAAAGATTGGTTTGAGCGATGTCTGTCTATGGGCCATAAAGTTGTTTCATGGGATGAAGAAGGGCTTGTATTCTTCAATACCTGGATGTTTAGGAAGCTGCGCATAGATCCACAAGCATTTAATCAAGTAGAAAAATTCTTTGCCTGGGGCTCAGTACAAAAAGATGCAATATGTGAAGAGTACCAGGATTTTAGCAGTAAGATTGTTATTTGTGGAAATCCGAGATTTGATTTTTTAAGGGAAGAACTACGTAAATTTTATTTGCCTAAGGTTCAGGAGTTAAAGAACAAATTTGGAAAAATGTTACTGGTCAATACGAATTTTGCATTTTTCAACCATTACAAAACACAAGATGAATTAAAGACAATGCTCGCCCACTATCCACTAGCCGATGAACCGGGTTATTTGGATGGTTGGATTGAAATGCATAGGGTTGCTCATAATTCATTTATTGAAATGGTACCTGAACTATTATCCAGGTATCCTGATTATACTATTGTGGTAAGGCCACACCCTTCTGAGAGCCATAATCCATGGTTGGAACTGGCAGAAAATAATCAAAGACTTCATGTCGATGCTACCGGTAATGTACACGAATGGATACTTGCATCAGAAGCAGTTATCCATTTTAACTGCACAACAGCTGTTGAGTCATACTTGCTAGGGATTCTACCCATAGCATATAGAGCTGAGGAGTTTCCTCGTTATGAAAATGATCTTCCTAACTCGCTAAGTACTAATGTCTATAATCTTGATGAGCTTTGGGATGCCTTAGAAAGTCGAAATGATCAATCCTTTAAAAACGAATTTTGGAATGATGGGAGAAGAAGAATTATAGAAAAACATATTATCAGCCAATCAGGTGAAAGTGCAGCAGAGAGAATCGCAAATGAAATTACCGGGATTGCTGAAAACTTCGAAGGGGAGGGTACAGGCTCGCTTGTGAAGTTTTTAAGAAAAATTAAACGGTTTTGGCGTATCAATCTCCATTGCTACAGAGAAACTGTCAATCCGCCTGATGGTTATACGGACCAAAAATTTCCAGGGATGAGAAAAAGTGAGATAGAGCAAGATTTGAAAAGAATGAAACAATTATCTTCTATTGAAACTCAGTTCAGCGTTAGTAAATATGCAAAAAATTGTTATTGGTTAAAACCAATTGTTTAACCCTTTTACGATGAGTCTCTTCAATTTAACCACTGTTATAGATAGTGGTGCTAGATCTTAAGATGCAATTATCAAAAAAAGTTTCTGTTATTATACCGACATATAATCGTTCCAGGGTTTTAAAGGATTCCATAGAATCGGTTCTGAAACAAAGATATCGCCCTCTGGAACTTGTGGTAGTTGATGATGGTTCAAAAGATTCTACGAGAGATCATGTTGAAAAATTCTCAAAATCTGCTTCGGACAGTGGAATCTCATTAAAATGGCTAACACAGGAGAACAAGGGAGTGTCAGCCGCTAGAAATTATGGGTTTAAAGAGAGTAGTGGTGACTATGTATTGTTTCATGATTCAGATGATTTGCTAGGTGAAAACAGAATTCAACTGCAGGTCGATAAATTAGAATCTACCAATTGTGAATTATGTGCCGCCAGTATAGTGAGATTCAAAGGTAGTGATGAAATCATTAGTCACTATACTCCAAAGGCTCATGATAACGATAAACTTACCCCAGTTGAAATTGCTCAAGTGCATTGGGGCACACAGATTTTCATGTATAGAAGGTCTATTATAGAAAGTTTTATGTGGGATGAGAATATCTCATGTGCGGAGGATGTTGATTATAATTTCAGGGTATTGTATCAAGGCAACGTTGGGGTTTGTCTAGAACCTGAGGCCTATACAAAAATCCGGGAGACCGATGATGGGTTGAGATTGAGTCATATGCCAAGTGGTATGGACTCGCATATCGCAGTCAGAAAACGTGTTCTCGATTATTATCGTAATAACAACCTGGCAGACAATATCCCTGTCGCTCAATCTATTCTGTTACGAACAACCACTATGTTATGGAAAAACGGTTCAAAAAAGAAAGCCAAGGAACTGTTCTCTTATATTCAACCGTTTCATAAAAATGTTATTTATGGTGGAATTGGAGAGCGGCTTTCTTTAATACTTAAGTCGTGTAGGTTATTCTGTACTATCAGGCTTGCTAATGAGTGGTATGGTTCTTTGAGGAGAGGTTTACTGTCGTTTCGACAGTAAAGATAGTATTACTCAACAAACATTTAATTTTATATTTATAAATCAATTTGAGGTAAGTGTGGCATTTTCACCAATTATCAGTAAAGGGCTCAGCGTTCTTGGTCTAAGACTTGTCAACAAGAAACTCTACAGATCTGGCTATTTCCAGCACGAATCTGAGAAGCTGATGGCCTCAATTCAAGAAGAATACCTGGGATTATTATCAAAGTATCCAACAACTGAAGATCGAAGGAAAGGTTTGGAAAATCAAATCCTTTTTGTTGAAATGGTTCACTGGTTAGGAATTGAAAAAAGTAAACCATTAAAGATACTTGATATTGGAGGAAGAGGAGGTTTGTTTGCCTATTTTTGCAAAAAATATGGGCACCAATCCTATGTTTCCGACATTCCGGGAGTACTGCAGAAATCTCCAAATAAAGAGTTGCTCCAATTATTGAATGTAGATTCTCTCGACCTGAAGATCGAACCTTTTACGCCAGTAGATACAGATGGTGAAAAATTCGACCTCATCACTGGATTTAGGACACGGTTTCACTCAAAACTTACCTTTGAGACTGGGAAGGATTATGAGGAGCATTGGGGTGTAAAAGAGTGGGAGTATCTGCTCAATAATCTTGCATCAAATATTCTTAATGAGAACGGCAAAATATTTTTTATGTTAAACCGATTACAGGAGAAAGAAAAAAAGGGATATGTCCCTCAGGAGATTGCTGATTTTTTTTCTGAAAAAGGTGGGATCCTTAACGATCAGTTTCTTTACTTTCCTCAATTACCTGGCCCTTTTTGAACAATGCCTGTGATTGAATGTTACGGCCTCCCCGGTTCAGGTAAAACGTATCTCGAAGAAAAACTGCAGAATGGTTTAAGAAGAGAAGGTTTTAGGGTCTATAGCAGAAAGGAAGTTGTTGATACAGGTCTCAGAGTGCGAGATGATGGATGGGCAACTGCACTGGTTAAAACCCTTGTTCCTAAAACGATCTGGCGACGAATAATTCACGAAGATTATTGTCTGCAGGAACTGCTGAACCATTTTGCTGAGTGGCCTGAATTTATAGAACAGGTAGTGCATACGATTCATACATCACAAGTGTCAGCAGTTCATGCGCGGTCGATAATTGGTGCCGTAGCAAAAACATGTGTAGAAGCGCAATTGCTCAAATCAATGACTTTTAAAAACAGTGTGTTTATTGCCGACGAATGGTTTTGCCACCGGATGCATACTGTGCATGGGAATTGTCAGTGTGCTGTGAATAGTGATGACGTTGAAAAATACCTTACGACCATCCCACTTCCGGATATAGCGATTTTTGTTGCAACTTCTCCGAGAGACTGTATCGCGAGAATGGGTCGTCGCAGTAGGTTTCCTGAATATATTGATGGCCTCTCTGAAAGGGAGATGGTGCTGAATCTGGAAATATCGTATCAGAATTTACGATCCATGACTCGGCAGTTGAGTAAACTCTCAGTAAAAACAATAGAATATGATGGTGTCTCTGTTCAACATGTTGTGGATGAATGTGCAGAAGCGGTTCGAGGTCAATGAGTTATGCGTATATGTATGCTTGTGTACTATTATTGGCCAGAGAAGGCGGGTGGAGCAGAAAGCCAATGTAGAAAGCTCTCCAAAGCGTTGGTGGACAGGGGGCATCAGGTCACCGTTCTTACTTCGTTAGGAGATAGTAGCCTTCTACGCGAGGAATTTGATGATGAAGTACATGTCATCCGTTTACCCATATTTGAATCATGGTTTAAAAGCCGGAAAGCATCAACCAGCAGTAAACACGATAACTGCTTTGAATATAGTGGAGGAAATGTCGGTGGTGATAGCGAGGGTGGTGGCAAGCCAAGTTTTGTTCGGTCTTTCCTCGGCCAAATTGCCGCCAATAGTGTTCGTTACCTGAATATTCTCGTCTTTTATTGTTCTCTTGTTCTCTGTTTAAAGAAGCGGAAAAATCAGTTTGATACATTACATGTTCATACCGCAGACTGGATAGCAGGTACCGCTACTCTTGCAGGGAAAATATTTGGTATAGCCGTTATATGTAAGGGTGCTGATACGCCGGTGTTCCCCGAATTGGTTTGTGTCCCAGCCAGATCGTTTATTGATAGATACAGAAAGCGGCCTCAGTTTATAGCACTAACAGATGCTATGGCTGACGATCTTTGCGCAAATGGAGTTTATGAAGATAAGATTACTGTCATACCGAACGGGGTTAAGATTCCAACAACGATCGCTGATCCTTCGAGCAACTCCAATTTCCTTTTTCTTGGTAACTTTTCACAAACTGCCGCTCATAAAGGCTTTGATATCATCGTTAAAGCTTGGCGCAACGTTATAGCTCAGGAACCTAACGCTCGGTTGATAATGGCTGGTGGTGGCGACTACGCCGAATGGCAGGAACTGGCCTATCGGTATAAAATCGAGGACTCTATATCTTTTCCGGGATATTGCTCAGATATTCAAAGTCTTTTTATGAAGTCATGCTGCCTTTTGCTTCCCTCAAGAAAAGAAGGCATCTCAAATGCGCTATTGGAAGCGCAGAGCTTTGGCCTGCCAGCGATCGTGTCAGACTTGCCAGGTAATCGTGAAGTTGTAATCAGCGGGAAAACAGGTGTTATAGTCCCGGTTAATAGCAGCAGCGCATTAAGTGATGCGATTCTAACTATGTACAGGGATGCTACAATGCGTGGAGCCTATGGCCTGGCAGCCAGGGAAAGAATAGAAACAAACTTCTCAATCCAATCTGTTGCGGAAAGGGTTGAGGCGGTCTACTCCAGGTTTCTGATGTGAAATACTATTCAGACATATCTTTAGAAGACTTCCTCAAACAATACTTGTGGGCTTTGTTTTGCCTAACTATTGTCTTTCTGTCTCTCTACTGTTTGCCAGAAGGAAGGCTCAGTTTAACCCTTCCCGATCAGATTAACGGAGGTTGGCATCCATGGAATGGTAGTGATATCATGAGCTATGTGGAGCCGGCACGAAATTTTCTGGACACAGGAACGTTTAGTCGACAGGGAGAGCCCGACCTGCATCGTACCATTGGGTATCCAGCATTCCTGGCCGTAATGATGTATGTCTTTCATGATCATTGGATACTGGCCGCATACATATGTCAACTGTTTGCTTTTGCGTTACTCTTTCCTTGCAATAGTATACTTGTTCGATGCTGGTTTCCTGAATCCGGGAAAAATACAACGGTGATCATCGCTCTTTTGCTATTTTTAGGTGTGGGAACGGCATATACCGGTCTGTTGATATCTGATCAGATGTTTACGAGTCTTCTGTATGCCGGATTAGCATGCGGTGCGTTGGCCGTACGAAACGAATCGTGGGGATATACACTATTACAGGTTGTATTGCTCGGGGCGGCAGCGCAAATCCGTCCTACTCTTGGATTATTTTTCCCAGCTGTTTTTTTTCTATTGCTCTATTCTTCCCAACTGTATCGAGACAAGATCTCAGGACGTGTGAAGGCGATAGTTGTTTTTTCAGTGGCTGTTATGGCCATAACCGGGAACGCACCTGCTTTTCGTAACTATATACACCATGGTACATTTACTCCTACTTCAATTCTTTCTGATAATCTTGCCCGGTACTTAGCGGGTCCGGTTCTGATAGCAAAAGATAGAGGCGCTGAGTATGAAAAAGAACTTAAAACATTTAAAGAAGCCCGTGGTGTAACAAAAATCAGAATCCAAAGGGAGTTCGCTGTTTCGGTTGTTCGAGAATACCCGATTGAGACAGCAAAAAGAATGACGTATCATGTTGTATGGAATCTCTTTGAGCCGCACTGGGAGTATGTACTGAACGTTTTCGGCCAAGGATTTTATTTAAACAACATCTTTACTACTGAGGGTAAGGTTAATTTTGGTATTTTAAAAAATTTGCCTTTCTGGCTGATATATATTTTAGCTTACTTGTTGGTCTTTCTTGCTCTTCTTCGTGCCGTTGTCCGAGGCGACTGGATGTTGCTTGGAGGTCTTGTCATATTCTCACTTCCCCTCTGTGCTTCTCTGCTCAATGGGCAGGGCGCCCGCATGCGATTATATGCAGAGCCTTTGATAATTGACCTCGCTGTTATCGAGATTTGTCGCAGGTTATACTATTTACCAAAAGGGCCTGGCACTAGGTTCCCCAAATTAGGATTACATTGAAATGTGTGGAATTGCAGGTTTTTCCGGTTATGTTTCCGGTGATACTGAAACAAAGCTTCAAGCGATGTGTACGAGCTTGTCACATCGGGGGCCTGATGCTGCTGGAATGCTCCAATTACGAAGTGATGGCAAGAGGTGTTCTCCCGGAGATACTGCGTTCATGGGATTGGCTCACCGCCGTTTAAGCATTATTGACCTGACAGATGCCGGCCGGCAACCAATGCCGAATGAGGATGAGGCAATATGGATCGTTTTTAATGGGGAGTGTTATAATTATCAATCGCTGGTTGATGAACTCGTGCGTGAAGGCCATGCAGTACGTTCCTGCAGTGACACTGAGGCCCTTATTCATGGTTACGAAGAGTGGGGAGTAGAGAAATTGCTCCCCTGTTTGAATGGCATGTTTGCTTTTGCCCTGTGGGACCAGAAAAAACGATGTATGGTCCTTGCACGTGACAGGCTGGGTAAGAAGCCGCTTTATTATATTCTAACTGATGAAGGAACTCTTGTTTTTGCTTCTGAAATTAAGGCGCTGATTGCAGGCGGTTTTGTCGATACAGGTGCTCTCGATTACGCGGCACTGGCCGAATTCTGGTTGTATGGCTACACTTCCGGTGAACGAACCGTCTTTAAGCAGGTAAAGCGTTTAGAGCCCGGGCATTTTGCTGTTTTTCAGGATGGAAGGTTTACGAAGACAGAATATTGGGATTGCATTTTTACTCCAGAGGAGGACGGGCAGCGAAGTATCGATGATTATTGCGATGAGTTAGAAGAACTCTTGACCGATTCGATACGGCTTCGGTTGATTTCAGACGTTCCAGTGGGTGTCTTTTTGTCCAGTGGTATTGATTCAAGCCTTATTTCAGCCCTAACAGCCAAATTGACTGGAGGCTCGGTAGATTCTTTTTCAATTGGATTTGATAACGACACATTTGATGAATCCAAGGTAGCACATGAAATAGCCAATCACATTGGTATGAGAAATACACGACTCATGGTCAATGTGGATTTCGCACCATATTTTAAGCCTATCGCCACTCATTTTGATGAATTGTTCGGAGATTCATCTGCTATACCCACATTTTTTGTATGCCGTGAAGCGAGGAAACACGTAACAGTCGTTTTAACAGGCGATGCCGGTGATGAACTCTTTGCAGGTTATGACAGTTATACAAAAGCTATGAGTCTGTGGGGTAGCCCTAAGCAAAAATGGTTGATGCGTAAGAGGACATCTCTTTTTCAATCAATAGTTGATTTTGCGCAATTGGGTTTTAAAAGAGGTGATGAACGTTTTCTTTCCCTTGAAAGAGTGATGCCTATTTCACATCTAAAGCATGTGTTTAATGAAAAACTACTTTCAAAAGTAGAGCTGGATGAGGTGTTCAGTGAGCGACAGAAATGGTTTTCACGTGTAAGTGAATATGATTTATTAAGTGCATTTCAATACTTAAGTATAAAGACGTATTTGCCCGATGATGTTCTTGTGAAAGTCGATCGGATGAGTATGTATCACGCACTTGAATGCAGAAGCCCGTTTCTTGACTATAGAATAGTAGAATATGCAGCAAAGCTACCGTTTTCCCTAAAAATAGATCCACATGGAGAGAGAAAGTACCTCCTCCGCAAACTGCTTGGACGGTACGTACCCAAGTCGATAACAGAAAGGCCTAAAATGGGATTCAGCGTCCCTTGGTCAGACTGGTGTACCGGTAGAATGAAAAAATCATTGCAAGAGGAATGGTTTGCTATGAACTCCCCATTGTTCAAGAAAGAGGCAGCCTATTATCTTTTCCCAGAGAATAAGCCGGGTTGGCCTGCTCGTCAGTGGAATTCTTTGTGCACAAGATATTTTTTTGAAGAAATGACAGGTAAGCACCGACCTTTTTTATAGCAGAGCATCACGGAAAATATATTTACAGCTATGAGCTATGATTCAATCTAAAAAAGATTATCTAAAATATTTGGCAGCAGACAGTGTCGCATTGGGAATAAATATCAGTAGTTTCAGAGAGAAGCTCAATGAATTTGTTTATCCCAATCCTATCTGGGGCTTCCAGAAAAATCTGAGAAAATTAGAATATTATTATAATTGTAAGAAAGGTTTTATTGGTAAATTATTTTATTATTACTTGTTACATAAGTTTCGACGCAAATCAATATCTTTAGGTTTTTCAATACCAGAGAATGTTTTTGGCCCAGGTTTGGCCATAGTTCACTATGGAACAATAGTCGTCCATCACAAAGCGAGAATTGGTAAGAATTGCAGAATTCATGCAAATGTAAATATAGGTGCATCTGGTGGAAGCCCTCAAGCGCCTCAAATTGGTGATAATGTATATATTGGACCAGGAAGCGTAATTTATGGAGATATAAAAATTGGAAATAATGTCGCCATAAGTGCTAACTCTACCGTGAATAAAACATTTGATGAAAACAATATTTTAATTGCGGGATCACCAGCAAAAAAAATCAAGGAATATGATATTTCCAAAATAATCGAGCATGCTGGAGAGAATTTGTGATTACATTAATACGTTATGACCTCTTTTGCAGAATTCGTATGCGAATTGATGAACGTAAATATATTACACTTCATCAAAGAATAGACTTGATATGCGGGAAATGAAAAGGTAAAGGGCTGGAGTCAATCGAAGACCGGATAACCTTAAAGATGTGATTAGTAGGCTTTGGTTTACCCAGTTAAGAATTTGAGAGTGTACTTATGAATCTGTTCTGCCTCCTTTATACCTGTTCTTATTTATTATGAAAATATGCATGGTAATCTGGAAGTACTACCCCTCTCTAGAGGGTGGGGCTGAGCGTCAATGCAGGAAACTGGTACATGAGTTAACCGGACGAGGACATGAGTGTACAGTCATCACAGCATATAATGAGAAGAATCTAGATCGTGATGGAAAAGGGCTGAGTGGTGAAAGAGTTATAAGGCTAGGTGACTTTGCCTGGGTGGTCATTGAGTTTCAGAATCTATTAACGTCGGTTATCAAGATACTCTCACCTTCAAGGAAAATACCTGCGAGTATGCTTTTCTGGTTGTCATTACCATTCACATGGCTCTCCAGGCTGTCATTTATGTGGTCTGCGAAAAATTACTTTTGCAAGAATCATTCTGGGTATGATGTTATACATGTTCATGAAGCGCACTGGATAGCAGGTGCTGTAGAGTGGGCATGTCAGGGGTTGGATGTACCGATTATATGTAAGGAGGCAGATTATCCTCATAAAAAAACAATCAGTTATGATACTCCGATGAGAGAGAAACTGTCAGGTTTGAGGAAAGAATCAAGCTTTATTGCTATAACGGAAGCTATTCGGCAGAGTATGCTGGCCACTGGTATAGGTCGTAGTAGAGTCAGCCTGATACCGAATGGTGTTGAAATACCTGAAAAAAGAGCTTCTGTACTTGAGTCTAAAGCAATTGTATACATAGGCAACCTGACGCAGGGAACTCATCGCAAGGCATTTGATATTTTATTTGAATCCTGGGTAGAGGTCCAGAAACAGCGACCTGATTTGAAGCTCATTGTTCTGGGTGGGGGCGATTCTTCTGTCTGGGAAAACTACCTCAAAGAGAAACAATGTGTGGGGTCCGTTGATTTCAGAGGTTCAGTCAGTGATGTCGGTTCATATCTGCAAAAAGCGAGGCTATTTGTTCTACCATCAAGAGTCGAAGGGCTGTCCAATGCACTTCTGGAAGCTATGAGTTGGGCTGTTCCTGTTATCGTCTCGGACATACCGACTCATCAAAGCCTTGTTCAGAGCGGTGTGAATGGCATTGCCGTGCCCGTAGGTGACAGCAATGCTTTAGCAAGAGCGATAGTTGATTTGTACGATAATGACCAATTATCCGTTTCGTTGGCGATTGAAGGACGAAATACAATCGTTTCAGAGTATAGTATCGAGCATGTTGTAAATTTATTGGAAGAGCTCTACACGGGAATGATACGTGAAGGGAGCAGTAAAAAAGTGCAATAGTACCTATATGCGAATTCTCATTTATAGTGACCCCGTCGTCTTTGGAGGCCATGAAAGGACCCTCTGTGAAGGAATCCAGGCTCTGATTGAAGACGAAGATATCGTTGTATCAATAATTGTGTCTGAGAAAAATGATCGATTTATTAATGAGTTGTCCTTAATCGATTCAGGCCT
This sequence comes from Desulfopila sp. IMCC35008, assembly GCF_010646885.2. Classification (GTDB taxonomy): domain Bacteria; phylum Desulfobacterota; class Desulfobulbia; order Desulfobulbales; family Desulfocapsaceae; genus Desulfopila. The sequence goes on from NZ_CP050700.1 coordinate 2,010,755, forward strand.
CTCAGTCATTGCGACGAAGTTTGAGACTAGACCGGGTGATATTTTTAGGGCTCTTTTCAAGACTAAGACAGTTCAAGAGATCTCCAACTTAATGAGAGATTTAGAGCCAGAAATGATACTCGTATCACAAGGCGCTATAGGTCTTTCCAATTGCGGTTTGAGGGCAGCCAAGATGCTTGGCGTAAAAACCATGAGTTTTATTCCGATGGCACATCCGGTATCTCTTGTCAGAGGGAAAAGCTCTTTTGATGTTTTTGTGCAGGAGTCATTATACCGATGGTTGTATTCTCTTCCTGATTTTTTTCTTACGACAAATAAAACATCATCGGATTATCTTCATCATAGATATCATGTACGAGATGAACGTATTCTTGTTTCATATTACGGTGTCAAAAGTGAAGATGTGTCACCGCCTTGTTACATGTTTGAAAAGGGCAAAAACAAAAGAATACAGCTGGGAATTATCGGCAGGGTCGAATTTTATCAGAAACGTCATGATTTGTTCTTTCAACTTATTACCCAACACCCTCTGGTAAAAAACTTTGACATTCACATACTAGGTGATGGACCCGATCTGGATGCATGTCGTGAACTCGCTATCCGTCAGGGAATTCAAGATCAGGTAACGTTTCATGGTTGGATTAGTGATATCAGGGATTGGTACAGGAAGCTTGACTTGATTGTCATGCCATCCAGGTTTGAAGGATTTCCACTTGTTATACTGGAGGCAATGCTTTACGGAGTGCCTATTGCTGCCTCTAAGGTGGATGGCATGAAGGAGGTTCTACCCGAACATTGGCTTTTCCCTGAGGGGGATGGTTTAGGTATGAATAAAGTGATTGAAAAGATATTAGAGAATGACCAAACGGCATTTATCAACGACAATTACAACATTATCTGTACGCAGCTGAATCGTGAGGCGTACAAGAAATCCTTTAAAGAAAATATAATCAACGCATACCAACAATCCGTATAGCGGGGTAGCATATTATCCACTATGACGATTATCTCTCTGTGTGAGAATGAAATCAACCTGTCTACTTCCATATTGCCCAACCCCTGTTAACAGCGGAGCCCGCTCAATTTTTAGAAAGCATTTAGATCTGCTCAAACAGATGGGTGACTGTTCCATCCTGTCGGCAAAAGCTCGCCCGGTCGGTTTCGGATGGAGTCAGAGTGCGATACAGGAGTTAATCGGCCAGGGTTATTCTGTCTCGTTTACAGAGAGAGGGCTGCGTAATGTAATACAAAGGTATTACGGATTGCTATATGCTTCTTTTTTTAAGTTATTGAAGTTTGAGAGAGCGTTTGGACACTCGAATCCATATCACCGATATGCATTTGACCCCGAGTGGCTCTACGACAATACTATGGGCAAAGATCTTTGTGAAATTCACTATTCGTATTGGGCAAGATTCCGAACTGCATGTCCCAAGGTCGTCATCGTTCATGACTTGTGGTCGGATATTATGTGGGAAGGGCCTACCCAGGAAACAAAAGAATTAGCAGAGGCTGACCTGCTTGTTACTGTATCATATGATGATTTGAAAAAACTGGTTGCCAGGGGATTAAAGAACGTTCATTGGAGTCCTCCATGTGTTGCAGAAAAACAATTTCCTGATACTAGTGATGTCTGCGTTGTAGGTTCAGCAAACAGGCACAATATTGAAGGCTTGCAATGGTTGCGGAAGGGGTTGAACAATGGCGTAGGTGGTAGTGTAAAATGCTATGGAGAAATCGGTAAAATTGTTCAAACTGATCAAAGGTTTCTCAGTCTGGGACGGTATAAGGATTTGTACGATCCATATGAAAAATGTGGCATTGTATTAATGCTCACGACTGGGGGGACCGGTGTACAGATAAAAGGTGTGGAAGCCCTGGCGAGTGGAAGGGCTGTGGTTGCCAGGAAAGGTGCAATGAGAGGACTTCCGACCGACCCTGCTGGATGGATTGAGGTTGATACAGTGGTTGATATGTGTAGAGTGCTTAAAGAACTTCAGAATGATACCATAGCACGTCGAGCCGCTATGGAGCGGGCCAGAACCTATTATCGGAAACATCTACATCGTGACTTGATAATGAATTCAATCAAGCAAAAGTACGAGAAATTGCGTTGCATTTAACAGCTTGTCTATGTATACAGACGGTTTCTTAAAATAGATGCAACAATCAAAAAACTGTTTTCAATACAGAAGCCAAACAGTACTTGTTTTGGCAAACGTGATATTCTTAAATCAATTCTCTTGATGGAAAAGAACATATTCATAGTGATTCCTGTTTTTAATGAAGCCAGTGTCGTTGCTGCTGTTATTAAAGGGCTGCGAGAGAAAGGCTATAAAAACATAATAGTCATTGATGATGGTAGTAGTGATACCACTTTTGCGCAGGCGAGAAGTAACGGTGTTATTGCTCTCAGACACAAAATAAACAGGGGCAAAGGTGCTGCGGTGAAAACCGGTGTTGCAGCTGCATGTTTGCTTGGGGCTGATGTTGTCGTTACAATGGATGGTGATGGGCAACACTGTCCCGATGATATTGAATCATTGGTTCAACCAATATGTTGCGATGGTATTGATGTTGTGTTGGGCACACGTTTATTAAAAGTTGAGGGCATGCCCCTTTTTAAAATCCTTGCTAACCAGTTTGGTAATTTTGTGACGTGGCTTTTCTATGGTATTAAAGTTTCTGACAGTCAATCCGGGTTTCGCGCCTATTCAAGGTTTGCTGCGAGTAAAATTGATACCCGGGCTGATAAGTATGAGTATGACAGTAAAGTTATCCGGGAGATTAATCATAACAGATTGAGTTTTGTCGAGGTACCTATAAAGGTCGTTTATACTGACTACTCTCAGGGTAAGCCACAAAAGCAAGGGTTTGTAAATGGCATTAAGACGTTGGTTAGAATGGTGTGGGATATGATCGTTTAATTTGCCACAAGGCTGGCTTAAGCAAATACTATTGAGATAGAAATGAAAATTAGTCTTTATCAGATAATTATACTGGCAATATCCTCGGTTATGTTGTTTCAGGGAACCAAAGAGTTCGTAAAGCGGGAAGCCGGTCAAACCTTCCTTAAATTTATGGTGCGCGTGATTGTGTGGGGTGGTATGGCCATCATTGCTGTTTACCCCAACGCTACTGAAATGGTGTCGAAAGTTCTTGGTTTCAAGGAGAATATGAATGCAGTGATCATTTTGGGGTTTCTTCTTGTTTTTATGCTCATTTTCAAGCTGTTATCAGCCATTGAGAAGATTGAACAAAACATCTCGGAGTTGACCAGGAAAGAGGCATTGTCGCATCTTGAGATCGATTATAAGCAGATAGAGAAAAAGGATGAATAACCAAATATCCATTTCACAATAGCTATGTTTTTTTTCTCACGTTTCCTCGTTGAACTCTTCTCTCCGCTTAACTTGAGTATCATCTGTTTTTTGTTAGCGCTTATTCTGCTTGTTTGTTATAGGACTAAGTCTTCAGGATTCTTTATCGTATTCGGGCTATGCGTGCTTGTGGTGTGTGGATACGGTATTGGAACAAAGGATGAGGTTGCCAGTAAGGAGAGTCTTTACACTCCGGTGGATGAGAAAAAAATTGCTGAGTACAGGAAGCAAAAAGTCCAGTATATCGCAGTACTAGGGAGCGGACATGTTTCAGACCCGAGATTGCCGTCAACAAGTCAGATAGGCAGTTCGTCGTTGTTTCGATTAGTGGAAGGAATAAGGTTACATAATGAGCTGGAAAACAGTACCCTCATTATTTCAGGGGGTGTTGGTTACGACCCTGTGCCAAACGCCCGTGTGGTCGCTGAGGTGGCCGGGATTCTCGGTGTTGATCAGAATGATATGATCATTGAGGAAAGACCGCGGGATACGATACAGGAGGCAGAGATCATTAGGGAAAAAGTTGGTGGCACACCATTTATTCTTGTAACTTCTGCTTATCAGATGCCGAGAGCAATGGGAATTTTTGAAGACGCAGGGCTGCATCCGATTCCCGCGCCAACAAACTATATTATCAAGGAATATGAATCTGCATCTCCGGCAGACATTCTCCCCAATGCAGGGAATCTATCACTTTCAAAGCAGGTGATGTATGAAAAATTAGGATATTTATGGAAACTCGTCAAAACGAATTTAGCAAATTATCAATCGTAATCCCTGTTTATAACGAAATTGAGACTCTTGAGGTTATCCTGGGGGCTGTAAAGTCGGTCGAAGTCGGCATGGAAAAGGAGATAGTTCTTGTCGATGATGCATCACAGGATGGGACGACGGATCTCATTCGAGAGAAAATCGACGATCCGACAATAGTAAAGAAATTTCATGAGGTAAATCAGGGTAAGGGAGCAGCCTTACGCACGGGATTTGCTGCTGCAACCGGTGATATTGTACTTATCCAGGATGCAGATCTTGAATATGACCCGAGCGAGTACCCGAAACTGCTTGCACCGATATTGAGTGGTAAGGCTGATGCCGTTTACGGATCGAGATTTCAGGGAGGGGATGCCCACAGGGTTCTTTATTTTTGGCACTCGGTTGGAAACAAGGTCTTAACGTTGGTCTCCAATATGTTTACAAATATCAATTTAACCGATATGGAAACCTGTTACAAAGTCTTTAAAAAGTCCATTATCGACCAGGTTGTAATATGTGAGAATCGGTTCGGGTTTGAACCTGAAATTACAGCAAAGATCGCCAGACAAAATTGTCGTATATATGAAGTAGGAATATCCTATAGTGGCCGCTCTTACGAAGAAGGGAAGAAAATTGGTTGGCGGGACGGTGTTCGCGCGATGTGGTGTATCCTGAAATACAACGTGTTTGTGAAATAATCCTTCATCAGTTATGCCGAAAGTCAGCGTAATAATACCCTGTTACAACCAGGGATCGTTCCTTACTGAATGTGTTCACTCTGTTGTTCGGCAGACATATGACGATTTTGAAATTATCATTGTAAATGATGGTTCCAGTGATGCAGAGACTGTCCGGGTCCTTTCTGTTTTTCAAGCTGATGGTCGGATTACAATCGTCCATACCGACAATCAAGGTCTTGCTTCTGCCAGAAACAACGGAATCCGTATAGCACAAGGAGAGTATATCTTACCTCTTGATGCGGATGATCGTATTAAACCAGAATATCTCCGGCTGGCTGTAGACAATTTGGATAAGGATCCTGATCTTGGTATTGTCTATTGCAGGGCCCAGCTTTTCGGTGCTGTTGATACAGAATGGCTGTTGCCGGAGTATTCGATTGAACAGATGCTCCTGGACAATATCATTTTTTGTGCGGCGATGTATCGAAGGAGAGACTGGGAGCGCGTCGGTGGTTACGACACTGGCATGGTCTACGGTTGGGAAGATTATGATCTCTGGTTATCCCTGATTGAGGTGGGGCGCGGTGTCCTTAAAATTCCGGAGATACTGTTTGATTATCGTGTTGCACCGGATTCTATGGTACGTAGCAAGGAGCGATGGCAGAAAGTTGAAATGTTCAAGCGGATTTATAATCGGCACAAAGAGCTATTCAGCGAGCACATCAATGTTTGGATAGAATCAATTCTTGAAACAGGGGGACAGTATTATACGAGCAGGCTTTACATCGATTGTGGAGCAGGTGTCAGCGATGACCGCAGTATAGCGCTCAAAGTTGATAAAGGAACCAGCTCTGTTCATTTTAAGATAGACGGGTATACGAATATACAAAGTATTCGATTTGACCCGATTGATACCCCGGCAGTTGTTGAATTGCGAAAATGCATCTTCTTTTTATCAGATGGCATACAGAAAGAGATTACTGAGGTTACAGACAATTCGATTTTTGCAGAAGGTAAAGACCGGTACTTTGAGACCAATGATCCCCAATGTTTTTTCGACTTGGACGGAATTAAGTTGGAATCGCTCAAATCGGTGACGATACAATTGAGTTTTAAAGCGTTAGGGATGGATGCCCTGGATGCGATAATAATAAAACTGAGAGGTCAGAAAACAGCCGGCCATGGACCGAGTGGCAATCTTAAAAATCTGGCACGAAAGTTTCGCTCTCTAACTCGTTAAACAGAACCACTCCTTGCTGTAATGATGTCTTTTTCAGGAAAGCGACTGTTATCGATGGGGAAGAATGACTTGACTTACTATGCCAATTTCATTAGGTAGATTTCCGCATTTAGATTATCTTTTCTCTGACCTGTTTATAACAACTGTTAACTCTTCCCGTTATGCTGGGAATATCTCACCTCCCGGGTAAAAATAATGACGAACCCATTAGTTTCTGTTGTAATCCCTGCCTATAATCACGAAAAATTTATCGGTGCTGCTATTGAGAGTGTTTTGCAGCAGACTTGTTCCGATCTGGAACTTATCGTGATTGATGATGGGTCAACCGACAAGACGGGTGAAATTGTTAAGAGTTATACTGATAGCCGGCTTTCCTATACCTGGCAGGAGAACCAGGATGCTTTTAACACCATCAACAGGGGGATGGGTGAGGCAAAGGGCAAATTCATTGCGATCCTCAACTCGGACGATGTGTATACAACAGATCGGTTGGAGAAGATTCTTGCCCATCAGGGCGATACCGGTGCCGAGTGTATATTTACTGATGTAACACCTATATCTGATGAGGGAGAAGATTTTTCCGATCCAAATTTCGGCTGGAATCTGTGGCATCAGGGGAACAGAAAAGTGTATCAGGAGTGCGGTGATCTGTATACGTCGTTTTTGCATGGCAACTTCATGGTAACAACCTCAAACCTGTTTATGACGGCCGAGGCAATGAAGAAGGTCGGGAACTTTTGTTCACTCAGGTACTTGCACGATTACGACTATATGTTCCGCATGCTACTCGCTCATCCCCAAGGTGTGCACTATATGGTTAATGACAAACTGCTCTATTATCGTATTCATTCGGGCAATACTCTTGGGGAGGCTGCAATAAAGGGGCGGCTGCAGGACCAGGATCTGATCTTGAAATATATGTTGGCTCGAATCCCTGAAGAGTTAAAGAGCTATGTTGAGACTGGTTCCGCAAGATTGGTTGAACTGGAACGGGAACTCAATGAGGTCCGCCAGCTCCTGGAACCGGAGCATAAGAGCATAGGTGTTCGGCCAGCCGGCAGGGAACTGATTAATAGTTTGAATGTCTGGGTTAAAAAGAAAATCGGCGGATAAATAGTTTTGGATACTGGCAATACCAATATGGGCTTTGAAAAATATTATTCCTTGTCTTCCCTGATTGCAGAAGGAAAGAGGCGAGAGCAGAACCTGGAAACCGTTTCCTTCGATCTTTTTGACACACTTGTCATTCGCAGGGTTCACGACCCGGATCTGGTCAAGCTCCCGGTTGCCCGCTTTATTGCAGCCATGGCTAAAAGAGAAGGGATACATATTGAATGGGAGCATGTCCAGGATCTGAGAGATAGTATAGAGGCCGCAGAGCGCAAGGAGACCGGAAAATCTTTCGATGACCACGAAGCATGTTACCCGAACTACATGACGGAGCTGCTTCGCCAGGTTTTTCAGAAGGAAGATGTCGAAGAGCTTTTGAGTCAGGTCACCGCTTATGAGCTTTTCATGGAAAACCAGATGCTTGTCCCTCGTGGAGAGCTGGTTGATTGGTTGAAGGAGTTACATAAACAAGGAAAACGGGTTTTTATCGTCTCGGATATTTATCTACCGTCCGATCATCTCAGGATACTTGTCGAGAATGCAGGATTCCTTGACTATGTAGAGGATGTCATCTCTTCCGCCGATACCTTTCTTGCCAAGGCCTCCGGCAGGGCGTTTCCACTGCTGATGGAGAAGTATTCCCTATTCAAGTCTAAGTGGCTGCATATTGGTGACAACCCCATATCAGACGGACTTCGGCCTGCCGAGTTCGGTATCGACGCATTGGTTCTTAGTGATCCTTCTGAAAAGCGGCGTAAGGGAATTACCAAGAGGTATCTTAATTACAGCCTGGGGCGTCCTTTCTGGCGTGGACGAGCCCTGCAGCAGCTCATGCAGCCCCATGAGTGTGAAAATGTCGAGCAGCCTGCCCTCTATCGAGAAGGATATAGCTTTCTTGGTCCCCTCGTCGGCGGATTTGTTCAGTATCTGGCAGAGCAGTGTATAGACAGGGGCATAACCAAGATCTTTTTCCTTGCCAGAGAGGGGTACACTTTCAAGAAATATTGGGAAAAGTGTATGCCGGCCCTTTATCCAGACGGTGGTTTACCCGAGATCGAATACCTCTATGTAAGCAGGATGGCGCTTGCAGGTGCAAGCTGTGCCTACAAAGGCTTGCTGCAGTCGAGTGCAGATATCGCTTTTTTACCCCCTGGTAATAAGGACTTCAGGGATTTGTGCAGGATCTTTAAGTTCGATTCCGAGCCGTTTGCCGACCATCTTACGCGCTTTGGCCTGGCAGCAGATACCGCCTTAAGTCCTGTCCATGATGGCTATTCTCCCGAGAACAGTAAGTCGTTTTTGCGATTATTGAAAGACACTGCCTTTCAGGAGGAGGTGAAACGCCAGGCGAGGACTGCAAACGATGCACTGATGAAATACCTTGAGAACGTCGGTTTTTTTGATCATTCGCAGGTCGCTGTTGTCGATATAGGTTGGCTGGGCACCATCCAGCGATTTCTTTACGATGCCGTGTCGCACAGAGACGACAGCCCACGCTTCTTTGGTTACCTGTTTGGGGCTACCAGGGGGATCCCGTACCCTGAGAGTCCTGAGAATATCGTTGAAGGTGTAATCTACGATAAGAACCGCTTTAATATGGCGTCGAGCTCGATCCTTTATGCACGCGATCTGTTTGAGGAGGCATGCAGAGCTCCGCATCCGACCCTGAACGGGTACAAATTGACGGATGAGGGGTATGAGTTGGAGTTTCGTCATGTGGATGACACAATAGGCAAAGCCGAGAAAGAGCAAGACGAGTATTTTGCCCCGCTTCAGCAGGGGATGCTTGACGCCGCACCTAGATACGGCGCGGCATCTGCCCTACTTGGCTATAGGCTCCATGATTATCGGCCTTGGTTTAACTATATGATGCTCGCAAAGCTGGCTTTTCCCAGGACGAGTGAGATTAAGGCGATACGGCATAAACACCATCTCGATGACTTTCATGGGCAGCATAATCCGAATGTAAAAAGGGGGGGCGCCCGTCTCAGTCTCTGGGAGTATTCGCTTTTTAAATTACGTTTTAGCCCGTTTCTTCGGCTGCGCCTGTTTCTACGACACTTACGGAATCGGATAAAGGATTAGTATGAGAAAAATATGTAACAGAAATTTCGATCTTGAAGGGAATGAATTTTCCCGAGTTGCGTCGACCTATGTAAAATCAAAGATACTTCCCATGGGGAGTTTTGGCTCAGGCCCTGGCCCACGCTGTTTGATCGTGCTTACATTGCTGCACTATTTTTCTATGCCGGTTTATTGGTTGCTTGTAAGAAGGGAAGACGAAATGAGAAGGGTGTACCATAAACTGAAGAGTTTGGCTGGCAGGTAAAGGGGACTTTAGTGCGCAGAATTTTCGAATTGACATGGTTTCCTCTGCTGTTGTGGCTGGTTGCCTCCATCGCGTATTACGCTGTTTTCTTTTCGAGAGCCCATGTCGAACTCAATATTGAGGTGAGTGAACGCACATGGTTCAAAATATACTGGGCAGCCGAGAATCAACCTTTTTCCGAGAAGCGGATGGCGCGGGTCAGGGTACAACCGGACCAGACCGACTATACATTTTTTGCCACAGATCTATCAAAAGTAGCCAAGTTGAGGGTTGATACCCATCAATATGTGGGAAAAGCTGTACTGCACAAGCTCATTCTGTCGCAGAAAGCGGTACAACCGATTGAGTTTGTAACAAACCAGGATTTTAACCAGCTCGCGCCCCTTGATCAGATTGAAGAGTATAAGGTCACTGAAAAAGGCTTGGAGGTCCTTTCCACAGGTATTGATCCGAATTTTCTTTTTACCATGAGCGTGGAACCCCGCCCGTATTCCGGTTGGGAAGAAGCGGTCCGGATTGTTGCAATCGGCCTTTTTGTCGGTTTTTTTTACTGGGGGCTTTCTCCACTAGTTACCGGTTTTCGTTTTATACCCTTGTGTATTGCGGTTGTACTTGGTCTTGTAATGACTATGTCCCTTATCAGCGGGGACAACTCGCATCCGGATGAGTTTGTGCACATGCCTGCTGCCGAGTATTATTCAAACCATTGGTTGCCGCCAGTGATAGAGAATCCTGACATAAGGCATACGTTCAGTCCTTACGGTGCGTCAAGACTACATACCGATGAAATTTATTATCTGCTGTGTGGTAAATTTGCCAAACTGCTTGAGCCACTTAAGCTGGAACGGTATGTGCAATACCGGATGTTCAATGTATTCCTTCTGGCTCTTATCCTGATTTGGGTTCTGCAGTATGAAAGTAGTAGGCTTCTCGCCCTGCCTTTCTTAGTTACACCTCAGGTCTGGTATCTGTTCAGTTACTGCAATTCGGATGCTTTCGCGCTGACATTGGCCTTTTTTCTCGGTTGTCAGGTTGTTCTTGGCAACTCCATGTTTAACCGGTCATTACGTAGCTTCAGCATTTTCGAATGGCTGGTAACTGCGATTCCGGTAGGTACTCTTTTCGGCCTGTTGTTTCTGGTCAAGCAGAATTACCTTGCCTACGGGTTGATTCTGGCTGTCGTCGTTGTCGTCAGGTGGTTAAGGATTGCAGATTGGAATATCCGCAAGCAATGGGCGGTTAAGCTTACCGTAATTGCCTTTTCAGCCCTTGCAGTTTTCGGGGGGAAAAAAGCTATCGACTACAAAGTAAACGGACTGGACAGGTCTGAAAGAATAGCTGCCATGGAGAGGGAAATGGCAATTCCTATATACAACGAGAATACACCGCTTGAGAAAAAGCATGTATTCCTGAACCTGAAAGACCGTGGCATACCTCTTAGTAAACTCATTCTTGTTGACAGATGGTTTGAAAAAACCTTTCGGAGTGGAGTTGGGGTCTATAGTTACTTTACCATCTCGGCTCCCCGTATTTTTTATGATTGTATGCGTTGGAGTCTGGTGGTCCTGATGCTCTTTTTGTATGGTGCCATCTTTTTGCACGGGGATAGGTGGGACAGCATGACAGCGGTCATCGTACTTGTCATATCTGCAGTTTTAGTCGGTGCATCACTGGAACACTCATGGACCGATGATTTCCAGACCCAGGGGAGGTATCTTTTTCCTATACTCAGTATGATGGCTTTGCTGTTTGGGAATAATAGGGAAATACTTGATAAGAGGTTTTTGAGTCTTCAGGTTGCTTTTATCTTTTCTATTTCTTTTTATTCTTTTAGTGGTGTAGCTTTATCTGCAATCCCGAGACTCCTGAATCATTAGAAATCTTGTTTGAAATTGTCACTATTACTCATTATGAATTTGTACTCACAACACTTGGTTAAAGTTGGATTTCCAATACTAATATTACTAATATATCTCTCACCTCTAATTTTACTAGGTCAAGATGCATACATTCTTATACATGATAACCTAGATTCAAATATAGCATGGTTTAAAGTTCTAGCTGAAAGTGATTTGATTTTTGCGCCGTCAGAAAAACACATTCCTAATATTTTTGGAGGATTACCGAGAGTCTCCCTTGGGACTGAATTTAATCTGAATCTCTGGCTATATATATTGTTTCCACCCTATATAGCTTATGTCATAAATTTATTTGCGATACATCAACTGGCTTTTTTAGGAATGTACATTTTGTTGGGTAGGTATTTCCTAAACGACACCGATAAACACTTTCCGTTAATCAGGTCAGGGGTTGCGCTTTGCTTCTCGTTGTTACCCTTCTGGCCATCTGGAGGCTTATCTGTTGCAGGCTTACCAATAGCATTATATGCCTTTTTGAATATAAGGCATCGAAAAGATCACTATTCTGACTGGTTGGTTATATGCCTTCTTCCATTTTATAGTTCCTTGCTTGCATCCTATTTATTCTTTTTAATCGTTTTATCATGTATTTTGATCTATGATTTTATTCGTGGCAAAAGAAATTTTCATTTTCTCTTCTCAATGATAATTATGTCGTTGATTTTTGTGTTGGTTCAATATCGATTATTTCAGATGTTACTTTTTGATTCGCATTTTATTTCACATCGATCTGAGTTTGTAATTTCATCTTATAACTTTTCAGCTGCAATATCTGACGGCTTGAAAAATTTCTTAAATGGACAGTATCACGCTCATAGTCTTCACAATAAATATATTCTCCCTGCAGTTGCTGTTGGACTCATAGCTTCTTTTGCATATCGAGACCATTTAAAATCTATTGTACTGCTACTTATGATGGCATTTTCAATTTCAATGATTTATGGATTGTGGCGTTGGGAAGGACTTAACGTAATTAAAGAAAATATTTTTATTTTAAGGTCAGTTAACTTTTCGCGATTTCATTGGCTCCACCCTGTTATATGGTATTTGTTGTTAGCACTATCACTTAGTGTTTTATCAAAAATACGTATCATCGGCCCACCCCTTGTTTCAATTCTAATTTTATTTCAAATATCGTGGCTATTTTATAATAGTAATTTTTGGTCCGAGTACCGAACAAATAGAATAAGTTTTAGGGCGTTTTATGCTGAGGATCAATTTCATGAAATATCGAAATTTATTGGTGAAAATGAAAATGATTTTCGCGTTGTCTCTTTAGGAATCCACCCTTCTATTGCCCAATATAACAATTTTTTCACTTTAGATGGATATGTTGTAAATTATCCACTTTATTATAAACACCAATTTAGAGAAATCATAGCTGGTGAGTTAAAAAAGAATGAATCATTAAAAGAATATTATGACAATTGGGGTTCACGAGTTTATTTATTTTCAAGCGAACTGAGAGAAAATGGTGATTACCTTGCTAATAATTCTGGTAATGAATTTGAAATTTCAAGGTTAGATATATCGACACAAGCGTTTAGGGAAATGGGGGGTAGATATATAATTTCAGCTGTAAAAATTAATGAAGAAAATAATCCCGGAATTACTTTATTGCAAATCTTTATAAACCCAGAATCTGCTTGGGATATATATTTATATGGTGTTAATGAAATTCAATAATTATTATGATTTCATTTAAAATCACTGCTGTCCCACAGTTGATTCCATAATAAAAGTTGCGGAGAAATAGGCCCTTGGTGAACTTTGTCAGGCGGCCTAAGCAGATCAGATAAAGGCCTTCTTTCAAACAAACTCAATTGCAATATTCTCAAGATATCTGAAATCGATCCTCTGAACTTTGCCATAACTTGAAATAGGAAAGCAGTAAATATACACACAGGGCTATCCACAACTGAGTGAGTACAGCATTTGGTGAAGTACCAAGAAAGGCTTTAACCTTGAGGTTTTGCTTGATCCATGTGAAAAAGAGTTCGATCTGCCAACGCTCTTTGTAGATAGCTGCAACTTCGGAAGCCTTTATCTTTTTTGAGTTGGTAAGGAATTGATATTCCTTACCTGTCTCCGGATCAACATAATTTACTTGGCGAAAGGTGAATTGATGACCCGGGAGTTTAACTTTGCAATCCAAGACGACATCTTCGGTATCAGGCTTCCGTCGATTTCCAAATTGATAGGCACCGGAATTACTCTTTAGCCTTGTAACAAATGTGATGTTGCTTTTGTCGAGTTCACCATACCAACTGTAGTCTGTATAGCCGCGATCAAAAACGACACATGAACCAGCTGGAAGTTTGAGTGCTCTGGCCAATTCAATTTCATGTCTTTTACCCTCGGTCATATCCATGAACACTGGCAAGTAGCCGTCTGCATCAAGGCCAAAATTCAACTTGATTGCTCCCTTGGTTTTGCGATAAGTAGCCCATGGAAATACAGAAAGGCAGAGATTGATGGTGGTAGCATCCAAGAGGAGAATTTTCCCTTTAAATTTAAACTGATGTTTAGGAGCATGATCCTCACACGTCCGTAAAAGTTTAAAGAACATCTCCTGATAAAGTTCATGTGGTTGTTGTTCATTCACCCGCGCAAGTGTAGTCCTACTTGTTTGCTTCATGCCGAGGTGATAGATGCGCTTACCCTTTGCAGTTAAGTTACTAACCAGATCTCGCAGACTCTTCCTGCCGGTAAGTTGAGCAACGGTCATTGCCATAAATTGGCTCCAACGGATATAGGAGCGAAATTTTTGTCCCTGATGATGCTTTTTGGCGAGCTTTTCAAAATCATGTCTCGGTAAAAATGAGGCTATTTGATTGAGAATTGTGTTATAATGTGCCATGGCTCGGATCTCCTTGTATTTAAATGTTAATTTGCACTTTCATTATAACACAAGAAGCTCTCCGGGCCTTTATTTATCTGTACTTACAAAACTATTTATGGGACAGCAGTGATTTAAAATATTACACTTGAGAAATCCCTTCAATGAAAAGCAAGCAAAATAATCCACTGCTGTCCCACAGTTAATTCCACAATAAAAGTTGCGGAGAATTAGTCTCTTGGTGAACTTTGTCAGGCGGCCTAAGGAGATCAGATAAGGGCCTTCTTTAAAACAAACTCAATTGCAATATTCTCAAGATATCTGAAATCGATCCTCTGAAATTTGCCATAAACTTGAAATAGGAAAGCAGTAAATATACACACAATGCTATCCACAGCTGAGTGAGTACGGCATTTGGTGAAGTACCAAGAAAGGTTTTAACCTTGAGGTTTTGCTTGATCCATTTGAAAAAGAGTTCGATCTGCCAACGCTCCTTGTAGATAGCCGCAACTTCGGAAGCCTTTATCTTTTTTGAGGTAAGCGAGTTACAAACCCCATCTTTTGTAAGCGAGTTACAAACCCCATCTTTTTTTCATCCCGCCAACATGGTTCATTAAGCCACCAATTCAAAGGAGGCATACCATGTTACCAGAGACCAGGGAAAACGAGACCGAATCAAAAGCTGACTTTTGGCAACGGCATATAGAGGTCTGCAACCGCAGTTCCTTAACTCAAACCCAATACTGTCGTCAGCACTCCCTGGCATTGGCAACATTTGGTTATTGGAAGAGGCGGTTGAACATGACCAGGCAGAAGAAAGCACGATTTTACCCTTTGACCGTGCAGCCTGTTCAAGCAGAAAATCCGGGACTATCTACAGCCGTCGTATCGTTGTACCTTTGTAATGATAGATTTCGAATCGATCTGTCAGAAGGATTTTCAGCACCAACGCTCAAGAAATTAGTTTCGACACTTGAGCAATTATGATTTTCAAACCATCCGAAACAAAGGTCTATATTGCCCTGGGGGCTACTGATATGCGGAAATCGATAAACGGACTTTCTCTTCTGGTTGAGGAGCAGTTCGGCCTGGATCTTTTTTCCGGTAGCTTTTTCGCGTTTTGCAACAGGAAACGTGATCTAGTGAAGATCCTATATTGGGCAGACAACGGGTTCTGCATTTATGTGGAACTAAGCATAAATACAGTTATGCCGATGATCTAATTATGCCGAGTAGAAGCAGGGAACCATATAGTAAGACAAAATATTCACAGCCCCGCATCTCGGCATAATTTTGCCATTAGCAGCCAAAGTTTCAGAGCGCTTTTAGGAATTCCATCAATCTATCATCAGGTTTAAAGGTTGTCGGTTTGGCATTAATAGGGAGTGTCTTTTCAAGAATTTTAATTTTTTGTGTAAGATCAGAACTTATGTAGGCTTGAGTGCTTTCAAGTGATTCATGCCCCAGCCAAAGTGCAATTACAGATAAATCCACTCCGGCTTGGAGAAGATGTACGGCAGATGTGTGCCTCAGCACGTGGGGACTCACACGCTTTCTTGAAAGAGATGAACAATGCTGTTTAGCCAAGGTACATATTTTCGGAGGGTATATGCAACCGTGTCTCGACTGAGTTTATTCCCATGCCTTGTTGGAAATAGAGGAGCTGAAGGTTTAGAATCCCGCTCGTCGAGCCAATTGTCAATTATTTTCGAAACAGTTTTGCCTAAAGGCATTGAGCGGTCTTTTCGCCCTTTACCGGTACAGTGAACATAAACACCTCCACCTAAGACAACGTCGCTGCAGCATAGATTGATGAGTTCTGAGACTCTCAACCCTGTATGGATAGCTAATGAAATAAGGGCGTAATTCCTTCTCCCAATCCAAGACGATCTATCGATAGCATCCAAGATGGCATCGACTTCATCAGCGGTTAGAAAATCGATCTCGCGTTTTTGGTAACGCTTTGTTGGAATCGCTAATACGCGTTGAATGTGAGCAGACAGCTGTGGTTCCTGGAATGATGCATAGTGGAAAAAAGAACGGATTGCCGCAAGACGATGATTACGGGTACGAGCTGTATTGTGTCGTTCTTCTTCCAAGTGGTTGAGGAATTTACAAATGAAGGGGGCATCCAAATCCTCAAATGATAACTTTGACGGAGTCTTACCCAGTTCACGCTTGGCATATTGGAGCAGCAGGCGGAATGTATCTCGATAAGATAAAATCGTTTCCTTGCTGACTCGTTTTTGATTCATTAGTCTTTCGATGAAAAATCCTTCTAAGATGTTGGGTAGAGCAGGGGATAAGTTTTTCATAAATTACCTCGCTTACTCTCAAGACGGTCACGAGCTAGTTCTAGAAGTTCGGGAACTGCTGAGAAATACCAGTATGTGGAAGAGGGACCGACGTGACCCATGTAGACCGAGAGAGAGTACACTTCCTGTTCTACATCGTTACCTCGCTTGTATATGTCAACCAGGCTTTTAACAGCGAAGCTGTGGCGCATGTCATGTATGCGTGGTCTTTTTCCATGGTTAGTATCCCGAATACCGATTTCTGAGCAGATTTGCTTGAAAGTCAGTTGAGCAACTGCGGTGGTTGGTCGGGTGCCGATGGTGCTTAGAAAAAATGATGGCGATCGATTGTCGGGAAAAATTTGATCGCGGCAGTGAGCATAATGAGCCAGGGCATTTGCCGTTGACACACGTATTGGAATAAGACGAGATTTGCCGAACTTGGCATTACGAATTGTAAGCAATTGATTGTCATGGTTGACATCCTCTTTATTGAGAAACAAGGCCTCAGAGATGCGAAGACCTGTCACCCATATCAGGCCGAACAATGTGGAGTATGTTGATCCTCTGAGACCCTTACGACAAGGCAACGCTTTTGTGGCAGCAATTAATCGTGATATCTCGTTATCTGTGTAGATGTAAGGAGTTGGCCTTTTCTGGCTATAGGGCAACAAGGACAAAGGAGGCACTTCCGTTGCAGGGTCTCTAACTTGCACATACAGGGCAAAATGGTGAACCATGCGTAATTTGTAAGCCCACCATTTGGGATTTGCATCATCCGGCGTCATTTCCCATTCCAGGGCTAATTGTGTAGTTATGGTCGTGGCCTCTTTTTCAGAGGCGAACTGTACAAAGTTTTTTAGAGATGATCGGTGTGTGCGAAGTTTATAACCCAATGCACTCCGTAACTCCAAATAGCCTGCAAGATAATCATGTAGTTTTTTCATTAGTCCCCTCCTTCTGGCCATGGGCGGCTTATGGAGCGTAGTCGGCCCAAGTCAACCTTTGCGTAAATGGCCGTCGTATCAGCTTTTTGGTGACGAAGAATTTGCCCTATTTCGGCTAGGGATGCACCTTCCTGAAGCATTGCGGTAGCGAGACTTCGTCTCAGTAGGTGAGAACCTTTTCGTGAAGGATTTAAATTCGCACGTCGAAGAGCATTACGAACCACATTGGCTATGGCGCATGAACTCGATAAGGGTTCAAAGGGAGCAATAACCCGCACAAAAACATATCGGGTTGAACATTGGGGGCGGCCTCGGCATAGATAAGAACTAATCGCCTCGCCAACATCTTGAAGGAGTGGGAGCCGATCCCGGTTTCCATTTTTTCCAAGGATACTGATAAATCCGTCATCCCATTCAATGTCGTCTAAGGTCAGTCGGCAAATTTCGATAGCTCGTAATCCCAGACGGATAAGCAGCAAAAGTATCGCTTTATCCCGCAGCCCTTGTGGTGTCTTTTCCTCGCAATGTCGAACCAGCAAATTAATGTCGTCAGCGGTAAGGAACTCCGGAATTTTCGTGTGCCGCCAAGATGGTATCGTCGGTACGCTTTCTACCAGGTGCGAAGAAATGTCACCTCGAAACTGCAGGAAACGGAGAAAACATCGGAGAGCAGATGCTTCATTTTTAAGGGTGGCAGTGTTACATCGATGTGATCGATCTAGAAAATATTGCTCAACATGACTAGTGTCATGTCACATTTGACATGTTAGTTAAAAGTCGGTATGGTCAAAAGAAACGGAGTAGACCATGCCCAAGATCAAGTACCGGTTTTCATTAACTCAAGATGAGCGTGATAAACTTGAAGCGATTGTTGCCAAAGGTAAGCACAACTCACAGAAAGTACTGAATGCACTAATACTTCTTAATTACGACGAGGATGCACTTAAACCGAGAACGTTAGGAGAGCAGGACATAGCCAACGTGCTGAAAGTTAGTGCAATGAAGATTCATCGGACCAAACAACGCTTTGTCGAAGAAGGTTTCGATGTGGCGCTTAACGGCCGAAAGGGAGAAAGAATCTATAAACGCAAGGCTGATGGTGATTTTGAAGCTCATCTTGTCGCACTCAGTTGCAGTGACCCGCCTGAAGGATACGCACAATGGTCTCTGCGGCTGCTTGCAGATCAAGTTGTGGAGCTTGGCTACATTGAAAATGTATCCTATGAAACAGTCCGCCGAGTGTTAAAAAAAACGAAATCAAGCCTTGGCAAAAAATCGGCTGGGTAATCCCACCAGGCCACAATGCAAATTTTGTAGCCCAAATGGAGCTGGTGTTGGATGTCTATAAACGACCATATGATGAACGATTTCCTGTAGTTTGTTTGGATGAGTCACCCCGCCAATTGATTGCAGAGGTAAAGGTACCAATCCCTGCATCACCAGGCCAACCAGCTCGATATGATTATGAATACAAACGGTGTGGGACATGCAATATATTCATGGCCAACGAGCCGCTGGCAGGAGCACGGATGGTTGAGGTGACCGAGCGTAAGACTAAAGTAGATTGGGCTTTATTCGTGAAAAAAATCGCTTCCAGATATGAGCGTGCGGAAAAGATCACATTGGTAATGGATAATCTGAATACCCATTCTCCCGGTTCACTTTATGAAGCATTCATGCCGGAAAAGGCCAAAGAGCTTTGGGATCGCTTTGAGTTCGTATTCACACCAAAACACGGAAGTTGGCTAAATATGGCCGAAATCGAGTTAAACGTTTTGATTGGGCAGTGCTTGAATCGCCGGATTGCTGACATTGAGGTCATGCGTAGTGAAGTTGAAGCGTGGGAATCAGCAAGAAACGGGATGAAAGCCGGAGTTAACTGGCAATTCACTACTGAAGATGCCCGAATAAAGCTGAAACGACTTTATCCAACATTTGAGGCGTGACATAACACTAGGGAGCAAACGTGAAAGTTCAATACTTTTATCTCCGAATTGGAGAGAAAGAAAATTTCGAGCAACTCGAATGCGCAAACGGATAGTTTCATTTACCAAACCTTCATTTTGCACCATGTGCTGTTGATACCTGATGATATTTTTGCTGAGAGGTGTTTCCTCAGGCACCTGTGTTAAAATAGATCCATTTTGTCGCAGGTACTCCAGCAGTTGCCGATAAGATCCACACTTTATCGAAAGGTGTTGGCGTGAGTAGCGGAAAGACAAATAAGTCCGAATAGTTTCTTCACGCAAATCGACAATGCCGATACCTTTATTGTCCAACCATCGGCTCAAATGGCCAATTTCTCGAACATGTCGTTGGCCGGTTGCATATGAGTACCCCTTTTTTGCAAGAAACTTGGAGAACGGAATAAGATGTGGCGCAAGAGGCCCTACGAGATAGCGTTTGAGAATCCATGGTCTGGTGTAGTAGGAATTTATGTTCATAGTGTCTTCCCTCCTTTTAGTTGAAAAAATGTAAGGATATGAAGACAAAATTATGCCGAATTGATAAGACAGGAAGGGAGATAAACAGATGTGTTATTGCTTGGGATTATCTGATAAAGGGGTCATCCATTCGGCATAATCAGAGTATCGGCATAACTGTATTTGGTTGAAAAGGTTAGAGGAAGATGTGTTCCGCTGGCCAGATTCCGAAGAGGAGGTTATGGAGGTAAATCAGGTGGCACTTGAGTGGTTATTGCATGGACTTGACTTGAACCATGCCCACCAGCGCCTGCCCTATAACTCCATTGAGTGAGTGCAATGTGATTACTTATATTTATTGCTGAAATGACTGGCAATCCGGGGTGTCAAATGGTATATTATTTACCATGATTTTAGACAGTTCCACATTACCGGATGACCCTGATGAGTTGAAAAGAATCATCTGCGAATTGCAGGATTCCCACGCTGCGGAAGTGCACCTGCTCCAAGAGCAGGTGCGGCATCTTTACGACAAACTCTTCGGCAGAAAAAGCGAAAAAAGCCGGTATGGTGAAGAGTCACCCCAGCTTCCGCTTTTTGATATGCCTGAGCCGGATCCTGATGCAGAAGCAGAAGAAACTGTCGAAGTGGAACAGCATACTCGTCGGAAAAGAGGAAGAAAGCCCCTGCCCGACAATTTGCCTCGTGTTGAAATCGTTCACGATATCGATGAGCAGGAGAAGATCTGTCATTGTGGCGCCGAACTGAGCAGGATCGGTGAAGAGGTCTCCGAAAAGCTCGACATTATCCCGGCCGTTATCCAGGTTGTTCGCCACATCAGGCCCAAATACAGCTGCAAGAACTGTGAGAATGTTGCCGAAAAAGGACCGACGGTCAAGGTTGCTCCTGCTCCTTTACAGCTAATCCCCAAGGCTATTGCAAGTGGCGGCCTCATGGCCCATATTCTTACCGCCAAATTCGTCGATTCCCTGCCATTTTACCGACAGGAAAGGCAATTTGACCGGCTTGGGGCCGATATTTCCCGTGCAACAATGTGTCGCTGGGCGATGCGGGTCGCTGAGGCCTGTATTCCTCTGAAAGCACTGCTCAGGCAGGAAATCCTCTCAGGTCCGTTGATCAATGCTGACGAAACCACGGTTCAGGTTTTGAAGGAACCGGGTAAGCCTGCCAATAGTACCTCGTATATGTGGGTCTTTCGAGGCGGACCTGTCCGTGCACCTTCCTTCTACTTTCAATATCACCAAACCAGGGCGAAGGGTGTCGCTATTGATTTCCTGGAGGGATATAAGGGTGTCGTGCAGACTGACGGTTATGCAGGCTATGACTTTCTAGACGAGAAAACAGATGTGGCCCATCTCGGCTGCTGGGCACATGCCCGCAGGAAATTTATGGAGGCCAAGAAGGCAAGAGGCAAAAACTCCAAGAAGACCGGTGGCCCAGATGTCGCCCTGCAATTTATCAAGGATCTTTATCGGATCGAGAGAAGAGCCCAAAAGCAGAATCTGTCAGCCTATGCGTTATCTGATCTACGCCAGAAAGAGGCAAAGCCAATCCTCGAGAAGATGCATGCGTGGTTGATAAAAAAATCAATGCATCTTGTCCCAAAGAGTCTGCTTGGCAAAGCTGTTGCCTATGCATTGAATCAGTGGAATCGGTTGAAATGTTACATCGACTTTCCTTTTGCCACGCCTGATAATAATCTTGCCGAAAATGCAATACGACCATTTTGTGTTGGCCGCAGGAACTGGCTCTTTGCAGGAACGCCAGCAGGGGCAGAGGCAAGTGCCACGATATACTCCCTTGTAGAGACGGCAAAGGCAAACAGCTTGGAGCCCTACAGATATCTTCGTTATCTCTTCGAAAGGGTTCCAGTCGCACAGACAGTTGAAGACTATAAACAGTTGATGCCTGGATATCTCACACCTGAGATGCTAGAAGAAGTATCAAAAGTCAGTCTTGTTTAGGAAAGTAGAGCCTACCTGGTTGAAGCGGTTTGTGTAGGGTGTACTTCCCGCAACGCTTACCATCTTTTTTTCTTCCCGCCAACATGGTTCATTACGCCACCAATTCAAAGGAGGCATACCATGTTACCAGAGACCAGGGAAAACGAGACCGAATCAAAAGCTGAC
The DNA here is from genome assembly GCF_010646885.2 of Desulfopila sp. IMCC35008. Classification (GTDB taxonomy): domain Bacteria; phylum Desulfobacterota; class Desulfobulbia; order Desulfobulbales; family Desulfocapsaceae; genus Desulfopila. The sequence goes on from NZ_CP050700.1 coordinate 2,032,819, forward strand.
TTTTGGCAACGGCATATAGAGGTCTGCAACCGCAGTTCCTTAACTCAAGCTCAATACTGTCGTCAGCACTTCTTAGATAGATACAAAGAGCTATCCATAGCTCTGTCAACACAGCGTTTGCTGAGGTTCAATGAAATGGTCCCTTGTTCGAGAGATACTTGTAAATGTTGTTGCGACAATAATTGGTATCACTGAAAAAAGACTTTGGCGAGTTTTTTTCATTATGTTATAAAAGCTCTGTCTCAGTTATATCTATTTGAAGTTGGCTCTATAGTGTTTGATGCGACAGCAAGTAAACGTTGACACAAATTTATAAAGATCTTTATTTTTTTTTGGATAAAACATCTGAACCTGTTTTCAACGTAACCTCTGGAAAAGAAGTGAATACTGTCCAAGATTTCAAAGCATTCATGGGATCCAAAGGTGGTACTATCTGTAACATTTCAGATGGTGTGTGCGACATGCCAACTGCTTTTTTAAGTGGTGCAAAAGATTATCTATTTATAAGTAATGTGCGGTCCCGCTTGCCGTGTTTACCTTTTTGACTTTTGCTTTACACAGGATAAAAAAGTAAACGACTTCAAAGTGAACGGTGCTGGCAGGTCCTAAAGGATTGCCGCCATGGAGAGGGAGATGCCGATCCCGATCTACAACGTAAATAAAACGCTTGAGAAAAGGCATGTATTCCCCAACCTATAAAGACTATAGGATATCTCTAAGCAAGCTCAGACAGGTTGTTTTTATCTTTCTGATTTCATTTATTCCTTTAGTGGATTAGCATTATCTATAATACCAATATTCTTTAATTATAAGAAATAATATGAGTTATAAAACGCCTTTCAATAAACCTTACATGTGTGGAAAGGAGCTCTACTATATAGCAGAAGCACACTTCAATGGGAAATTAGCTGGTGATGGACCTTATACTTCTCTTTGCCATAATTTTCTTGAGAGTTTATCTGGTTGCAAAAAGTCACTGCTTACACATTCGTGTACAGCTGCATTGGAAATGAGTGCAATGTTATTTGATGTACAGCCTGGAGATGAAGTGATTATGCCATCCTACACTTTCGTTTCTACAGCCAATGCTTTTGTTTTGAGGGGGGCTACACCTGTTTTTGTAGATGTAAGAGAAGACACCTTAAATATAGATGAAAAACTAATAGAGAGAGCGATTACTAAAAATACAAAGGTTATCGTACCAGTACATTACGCAGGGGTCTCTTGTGAGATGGATTCTATAATGTCTTTAGCTTCCCTAGAGAAGCTAAAGGTTGTTGAGGACGCAGCCCAGGGAATACAGGCCAGTTATAAAGGTCAATCTCTTGGTAGTATTGGAGATCTTGGTGCGTTAAGTTTTCATGAGACCAAAAATGTAATATCCGGAGAAGGTGGTGCACTGCTCATTAATGATGAAGAGCTTTGCCTTAGGGCAGAAATTATAAGAGAAAAAGGAACAGACAGAAGCAGGTTCTTTAGAGGAGAGGTAGACAAATATACCTGGCAAGAGGTGGGGTCTTCCTTTCTGCCAGGTGAGTTGATTGCGGCCTTTTTATGGGCACAATTCGAAGAACTCAACACTATAACACAAAAAAGAATTAGGATATGGGAGCGATACTATTCAAATTTAAAAGATCTAGAGGATAATGGACAAATCCGCTTGCCAATCATTCCTGAAGGTTGTGATCATAATGCCCATATGTTTTACGTTGTTTTGGATGGTAGTCTTGACCGTGACAGAATACTAACTGAGTTTAAAAACAATGGCATTGTTTCAGTTTTTCATTACGTACCTTTACACTCATCTCCTGCTGGCTTGAAATATGGCAGGGTGGCCGGAGGAATGGAGAAAACTGACTCTGTATCAGCTCGATTACTCAGATTACCCCTATGGGTTGACTTGTCAAATGATGAACAAGATCGAGTTATCGATACTCTCAAACAATCATTGCAGAAACAGTAAATCCACCAATTTATTAAACGTTACTAGATGTAGATGGTATTTAGGCTTTTATGGAAACCAATATAGTTGAACTTGTAGATCTCCTGGGAAAGCAGTATGTGGGGACTGAAACACTAAACGCTGAGAAACTCCAAGATATAGAGAGCACTTCTTTCACATGGACTAGAACACCAAAATCACTATGTCTAGCTGCGAACAAGCAGTATCTCGTGCAGGCGTTACAAAATGAGAATGTTTATTGCATAGTGACATTGCCCAGTTTAATCACTGACATCGCGAGTGACAAATCGTTTATCATAACTGCTAATGCTGCTGAGTTCTTTTATACTTTACACAATGCCGGAGTGCACAGATTTAAGGGGCGGGCCGATTCTTTTGTCAAATCTAGGGTTGGGGCTAATTGTAATATTGCAGACACTGCCGTTATTTCCAACAGTGTGTCAATCGGAGATAATGTAAGTATTGGGTACGGGACATATATAGGGGAGAACACCATTATTGAGGGTGGTGTAGAGATTGGTCCAAATTGTGTAATTGGTGTTGATGGGCTGTTTGGTAAAAAGATTCAAGGCAAAAATACACATATTAAGCATTTTGGAGGAGTTAAAATCGGGCAAGACTGTAAAATCCATGCATCTGTAACTGTTGCCCGTTCTGTCAATCATAGTGAGTTTACAACGGTGAATAGGGCGGTCCATTTAGGACACAGATCAAATGTAGGTCATGATGTGACGATCGGTCGAGACAGTACACTTTCAGTTGGTGCAGTGGTTTGTGGTCGCGTGATTGTGGGTGAAAACTGTTGGATAGGCGCTGGTGCGATTGTTTCTAATATGTGTAAGATTGGTGATGGAGCCCAAGTTCGAATTGGTTCAATAGTTGTTAAAGATGTATTAGCGGATTCCGATGTTTCAGGTAACTTTGCTGTCGACCATAGGTGTAATTTGCGAAAATATCTGAGGAAAAACAGATGAATGTTGATAACTCATACTATTGTTACAAGGGTGCTAGAAATTATGTACATAGTACCGAGATTTTTAACTCAATTATTTTTGGACTTGCCTATGGAGATCAGAAAAATATCGATTTTTCTCTCTCAACACAGTTAAAAAATGAATGGGAGTTGACTTCAATAAAGCCTGTGGGTGAAGTACAAGTTGTCGGTTACTTTAAGCTGGCAAAAACTACATTCTACATTCTAGAAACCACAAATCCTGTCTCTCGTAGGGTAGTGGATAAGGAACAGTCCATCCTAGATGCGTCTATGATTGAAGCAGCATCGATATCGATACCATTTGGTTCAATTGGTTGTACTGCAATTGAGGGAATTGTATCAGGATTTAAATTACTGTTGCAAAATGAAGTATACAAGGAAACGATGAAGAAATATCTTTTTATGAGAGTCACACTAAAATACATTCCTGATGAGAGTGTGACTGTATTATTCAAACGTCGCTTTGGAAAGAAGTTTCTTGAGGGAGAGATTTTCTGTAAAGAAGTTCAAATAGGAAAAATATATTTCATCGATGAGTAAGAATATGCTTGGTATAAAAAGTATTGGAATTTACCTGCCTGAAAACAGGATAGATAATGTTGCAAGGGCAAAGGAGTTTGACCGATCGGAGGATTTTATTCGAGAGAAGGTTGGCTTCGTGTCTCTTCCCCGAATTGACAATCTAGAGACTACATCAGACATGTGTGTTAAAGCTTGGGAAGATCTTCAGAAAAGGGTCTGCGTGGATTTAGCAGACATTGAGTGCCTTGTTTTATGCACACAGAACCCTGACAATTATGGTCTACCCCATACCTCTGCAATAATTCATGAAAAAATAGCTGCTCATACCAATATGGCAGTTTTTGACATATCACTTGGGTGCTCTGGCTATGTTTACAGCCTGAATGTGGTTACAAGTTTCATGGCTGCAAATGGAATGCACAAAGGTTTATTGTTTACAGCTGATCCCTATTCAAAAGTTATTGATCCAAAAGATTATGTAACTGACCTGATCTTTGGAGATGGGGCTACCTGTACTTACATTTCAGACGATCCCGTTTATAAAGCTGGAAAGACTTTATTTGCCACAGATGGCACTAAACATCGAGCGATCGCTGTTGATGGAGAAACCGGTCAACTTGGTATGAGTGGACAGGATGTATTTAAGTTTACGATGAAAGTTGTGCCCAAGCAGATAGCAGCATGCCTTGAGGCGAATGGGTTATCTAAAGAAGACATCGATCTTGTTTTACTTCATCAGGCGTCAAGGTATATTGTTGATAACATGACGAAGAAACTCAAATTTCCCGCAGATAAGGTGCCCTTTATCTCGCAAAAAACAGGTAATACTGTATCTTCAACAATCCCAATGATGCTTGCAGATCAAATACTGGATCAGCACAAACATATACTGCTATCTGGCTTTGGAGTAGGATTGTCTTGGGCAACTAGTATCTTAATAAAGAATATGAGTGAGGGGTGATGATTAGTAAAGAAGAGTTTTACGCAATAGTGGATAAGGGGTTGAGTGAAATTCAGGATGAGAAACCCGATGATAAGATAAAGGGAGATGATACGTTTCATTCATATGGCGTTGATTCTCTCGACATGATGAATCTATTGCTGTTTCTTGAAGATGAGTTGGAAACAGACTTAGATGATATTGATAATGATGAGACTTTGACGCCAAATAGAATTTATGACTTTATCGCAAGTGAACAACAGTAACCCGAGCATAAGTGTCGTCATTCCCGTATTCAACTCAAAAGACTCGTTAATTGAGCTCTGTAATCGTTTAGATCAAGTTTTCAGAACTGTTTGCCGAGAAAGCTTCGAAATTGTTTTTGTGGATGACTGTTCAATAAATGCAGGTACTTGGAGTACTCTTGTTAAATTGAGTAGAGAGCATTCGTTTGTGCATGCCCTGCAGTTGAGCAAGAATTTTGGGCAACCGGCAGCCATTATTGCAGGTATGGCTCATTCGAGGGGTAAATGGATTGTAACAATGGATGATGATTTGCAACACCGGCCTGAGGATATTCCCCGACTGCTAAGCAAACGTGATCATGACGTTGTAATTGGTAAGTTTACTGAAAAGAGATGTAGCACAGTGAAAAAGATGTCAAGTAATATAAAAAGCTACTTTGATATCTTTTTGCTTGGAAAGCCTAAGGAACTGGCAACCTCGCCTTTTAGATTGATAAAGCGAAGAGTTGTGTCAGAGATTCTTAAAATCCAGACCTCTAGACCTTTTCCGATAGCAATGTTGCTTTCGGTTACTTCAGATATCGTAAATATTGACGTTCCTCATGAAGTGAGGAAGTACGGTAAGAGTAATTACAATTTGAGAAAATCGTTCTCTCTGTTTTCGAACATGTTGTTTAACAACTCTTCACTGATGCTCCGCCTCATGAGCTATTTCGGTTTCTGTCTCTTTTTAATAAGTATTGGTCTTGGGGGATTTCTCGTTCTTAAAAAGGTGATGTCTAATCAGGCCGTGCCCGGATGGACATCTCTTATAGTCGTTACTCTAGTATCAACAGGATCTATTATTTTTTGTTTGGGTCTCTTGGGGGAGTACATCGCTAGGCTTCTGGCAGCTGTTGAGAAGCAAAGAACTTGGGCTGTAAAAGAATCTACTTTTATTGGCGGCGATGGTCAAAATTAATAGATTTAGTGCAATTAATCCGGGTGCATTGGGCTTAATTGCACTGTATTTGGTTACGAGAGCTTCCAATCAAGTACTGTTTAAATTGGTTGCTACAAGCTCAACCAGCTATAGTGATATTCTTTTCAAACCCATATTTTACCTGAGCTGCATGTTATTTTTGCTCCAAGCAATTATCTGGGTCAAAGTTTTGAGGTCAGTCTCCCTAGCTGTCGCATACCCTTTCACTGCTCTCATCTTTATATTCATTCTATTTAGTGGGAACTTTTTTTTTGGAGAACCAATTGACGTTGGTCACCTTATAGGTGCAGCCATAATAATTTACGGAGCTCTAGTCATTGCCACCGATCATGAAAACGGATAGACGTAATGATATAATACGCATATAAAAAAGAAATGTTAGTAGAATATCTCATCATTTATTTCTCATTAGTCCTTACTGCATTTGCCCATCTTCTTTTAAAAATTGGTGTAAGTGTAGATCCTACTGTTACTGGATTAAAAAAATACTGTCATCCATATATAATCTCAGGTTATATTCTGATGATACTAGCTGTTGTAATGAATATTCGTGGGTTACGACATGTACCCCTGAGAGATTTAGCTTTTATTCTGCCATTTATCTACGTCCTTGTTCCAATGTTGTCTGCTATCTTCTTAAAAGAAAGAATGACATACAGCAAAGTGAAAGGAACTTTGTTAATAATTATAGGCTCTATCATTTTCAACATTCCAATTAAAATATTATGACGTTTATCTGAGTGTTGATCGGCCCTCTTTTAATATCGTAAGGACGGCACTTTATTCCGAAAGCGACCGCTAAATGATTAAATTCACACTTAATCATCTTCCGAACCAATGTGTTTTTTGATTGTCAAAGATACCTTGTGTTTTCTGGGAACCATAGATGAAAACGGTATCAGCAACTCCTCGTAGTGGGCCGAACCATCCTGAAATATGATAACATTGATGATGAAGGTGCTTTAATGACCATCTACTAACTGACGTTGAGGATAATGAATTGACCTTGCTCGTCCTCAGTTCTCTTAATGGTCATGCAGCAGTTACTAAACCCTTGCCGCAGCGTCTTTTGAAGTTTGCTATGGAAGAGGGGTAATTAGATTAAAATTTATACATATTTGAGCTATGACAACATCGAAAAGATTAATATTTGTGATCATAACAATGATATCTGTAGTTGCTGTTGGTTATATTATATTTACGCCATATTATTTAACTAACGATGGTCTTAATATGAGATTCTTGGCTGAGGGAAATTATGCAAATATGCAATTCACTCCCTCTGATTTTTTAATGTTTACTTCACCAATATATGGATTACTTTTACATAATTTGTATCTTATTTTTCCAGATATATATTGGTATGATCTAATGTTTTCTTTTAGTAGTTTGCTGTCCTTGTTGATTTTTTTATTATGTGTTTCTTCATATGTCAATTCACTGAATAAGTTTATTGTAGTATATATATTTATCGTATGCTTCTTTTCTAAGATACTATATTCTCCTCAGTTTACATTCGTATCTGGTTCTTTAGCACTAGCTGCTGTTGTTATCATTAGTGAGGCATTGATAGCTGAGGCAAGGAGTAAACTGGTAAAATATTTGATGTATATGAGTTATTGTTTTGTTGTTGCGTTGTCATTGTTGATAAGAAGTAAAATGTTATATTTAATAATGGTGACAGGGATTGTTTTGTTGCTCTTGCAAATAGTAATTAATCATAAAATTAACAAACACATAATACACACATTTATTCAGTATGTAATTACATTTTTGTTGTTGGCATGTTCATTGCTTTTTGCTGAAAAAAACTATTACAATTTTAATATCGAAAATCAAAAAAAATATGATCTTATAAAGCTTAATGCAATGAGAGCACTTATACATGATGGAGCGTTCACATTAGATGACCATTTGAAAGGCGATTTGAAGCATGAATTGGAAAATAGAAACGGTTGGTCAGTTAATGATTATTTGATGATTAGGACATGGATGATGGTCAATCCAGAAATATATAACATTTCCAGTTTTAATGAAAATTTAGCAGTTATAAGTGATAAAGTTACAAAGAAATATAATCTTAAAGAATCAATCTATAGTACTGTTTTTTTATTATCTCAAAGCTATGATAAATATATTCTTTACATTTTCTCCATTGTTTTTTTTATATTTGTTTATGGGCAAGGTTTTATAACAAAATATAATGCCATTACAATTGGAATAGTTGTTGTGGAATTTTTTCTTTTGTCGATTTGGATTAAGGTGCTACCAATAAGGGTGTGGTATATTCTTTTTTTAGTCACATTTTGGTTTGTGATATATTTTTCAAATGAGAGAAAAAAGGAACCTGAATGTGAATATAATAATTGCAAAAAATATTTAAATATTGCATTTTTCGTATTGTTTTTTGCATGTATTACTTTCTCGGATTACGTTCAAAACAGGTTTGATGGTTATTATAGATTAGAAGCATTGGGTGAGTTGGATGCTTTGGATAAAGAGGCTGTCTATGTAAATTTTGGTGGGCTTAATTATGCGACTTTATTGGTTAGGCCTTTTAATGATCGACAAATATTATCTGAGTTCAAGTTTATTAATGTTGGCACAAATGGCTTAATTCCACAAATTCAGGATTCTTTTAAAAAATATGGTTTGGTTGATTACGAAAAATCACTGTGTGACAACGATTCTGTTTATTTAAAAGGCCGTAGCTATTACGAAAATGAGTATGACCGAATGTTTATATTTAAAACATTTATGAAAGAACACTATGGGCAAGAAGTTCATTTTGAAGAAATATTTAATTCAAAACGTTTCTCATATGTAAGATGTGTTACAAAAAAGAACAATTAACAGAATGAAATAATATATCATCTTTTTCCAGCGATTACTGTTTACACCCACTGCTGTTTGAATGAATTAATAAAAAAAGGAAGCATCTAAATGATGTACAGCTCATAATGAGCATATGGCCGAGTTTGATCATATGAGGATGCTACAGAAAATGCCTGCAAGGGTGAAAAGGTGTTTTAGCACCCAGGATAACGTATAATAAATTTGGTTCATCCCCGAAACGCGTACCTAAAGAAAGTGTTGCAGCAAAGAGACATGGCATGAGACAATTTGTTTGGTATCTAATCAAACAAAATCTGAGGTCTCAGCCATCCCCATTTTCTCTATCAAAAAACTCTAACCCGGTGACGCTTTCGCCTGATTCGTGTGGGAAGTAGCCTCCAGCATTGGTACTGTCAAGGGTCAAGATAAACGCTCCGCTCTGCTTCGCGCCCTTGACACCACCAATGCTTCCGGCTGCAGAGTCGTCATACGATGATTTTTCACAGAAAATCATCTTGATTTTCATCTGTTCTTTGACAACGATCGCATAATCACGCGGTCTTCAGAATTTGATCCACGTTAGTTTCAGCCTCGTGTGGGCAGTTGAGCCACACCTCCTGGACCGGTTGCCAGTTGCGACTTTTGCCGCTCCACCGATTGGGCTGCTTTTGCTGTGCCTGCCGATACACCTTATGGCGGTTTGCCAGGATGTTTGCATCTTCACCACGATGCCGCTGACCCGGGGTCACAAAGCGAATCGCACTGTGGAGATGCTCTTCGTTGTACCAGCATACGAACTTTCTGACCCATTTCCTGGCTGTATCAATGCTGTCAAAGCCATGAGTCGGATATTCAGGGCGATATTTACAAGTCCGAAACAACGACTCCGAAAATGGATTGTCATTGCTAACCCGCGGCCGACTGTAGGACGGCGTGACGCCGAGGGCCTCCAGTTTGGCCTTCATGGTAAAACCTTTTTGCGGGCCACCGTTGTCCGCATGCAGCACTGGCGGCTCCAACAGGCAACCCTCGGCAAGGATCGCCTTGTGCAGGAGCTTTGCTCCAAATTCTGCACTCTCAACTGGATGAACTTCCCAGCCAACTATTTTGCGACTGAATATGTCTACGATCATGTACAGATAGTAAAACATTCCTCGGATCGGAGACGATAGCCAGGTGATATCCCAGCTCCAAACCTGGTTGGGGCCTGTCGCACAATAGCCTTGTGGCGGATAATGGCGCCGTGGCTTTGCATTCCGACCGCGATGATGCTGTTCGTCTGCCTCGTGAAGAATGCGGTAAAATCTTGATTCTGAGGCAAGATAGAACCCCTCATCAGCGAGTCGGGGAACCTATCTGTCCTGGTGCCATACTGGCGTATGCCGGCTTATGGCAGGTATCCAGAACGCTTTGCCGTTCTTCCGGTGTCAATTTGTTTGCCGGTTCCGCCCGCGCAATCAGTGGGCGCTTGTCAGACTGCACTCTGCCATTCTTGATCCAGCGCTGGTAGGTGCGCGGGTCAATGTGCGCCACCTTGCAGGCAGGCGCCAGGCGGGCACCATTTTGGCGAGCAGTATTTATCAGCGCAACTATTCTACGGCGATCAGGGGTGCTGATCATTCGTCCTCGGGGTCCTCCCAGATCGCCTGAACCTTTTTTTGCAACACCAGTAACGCCGCTGCTTCAGCAAGAGCCTTTTCTTTGCGATGAAGTTCCTTTTCCAGATCCTTGATGCGCTTGCGGTTGGTTTTCTGCTCCGATTTCAGCTTAATACTGGCTTGCTTGTCCCAGTCATTGGCGGCCTCGCAGGCCTCGCGCCACACTGTGAGTTGCTCGGGATAAATGCCTTTTCGTCTGCAGTACTCAGCGGTTTCCTCTTCGTTCAAGGAGGCGCTCTCCAGCACCGCCGCGAACTTATCCCTGGCTGTCCAGCCTTCAGGGCTACTGTCTCCATCTGGCAAGAGGATGCCTTTGCGGCGGGCTTCATTGCGCCAGTTGTATAAGGTCGGCTCGCTGATGCCTTCCTCTTTGGCCAGTTGGCTGATCGATTTGTTGTGCGGTGGCATCATCTTCCTCAACACCGCCTCTTTTCGTTCTGTTGAATACTTCATGCATGAACCTCCTGCCCCCTTTTATAATGGGTTTCAGTTCATACGGCAACTTCCCTGACACTGGGGGATATCTTGAGAGGGCTGAAGATCGACAGGCCTAATCATGTATGGTGCGCTGATAACACCTATAGTACTTGCCATGAAACGAGGGCACTTGTATCTCGTTTCCGTCATGGACTGGTATAGCCGATCAGTACTTTCCTGGCGGCTATCGAACACGATGTAAAGCGACTTCTGTGTCGCAGCCCTTGAAGAAGCTTCTTGCCTCAGAGTCTTTCAAGGTTGCTGAGGAAGATGGTTAATAAGTAGTTTTCAGAATTGATTTGCCGGCGTAATAGTTATTCCATCAACTCGTATTGAAAGACGGTCGCTGATTCTGGTGCTATTGTTTGCTGACTGCAGCTAATAAGTAATATTATTTTCGATAAACTTTCATCAATGTTGAAAGAGCATGAGTAGCCTGTACCGTCATTATCCTTTATAGACATAGTATTTGTTTGATAATTGACCTCAAATGTGCCATCAAGAGTCTTTTCGGTGGAGTTCGTTTTATCTGTCTCAAAACCAAAAACCACATTCTCCTTATAAATTGGTGTCTCAGATTCTATAAAGGTCAGGGTTGAGTTGAGAGGTTTGACTGGTGAGGTAGATGTATCTGTCAATGTCCAAACGCCTGTCAGTTTGTCATCATTACCTTCATGGAGCATGAGCCGGTTTGTCAAGTAGGGTTGGTATGGTGTAAATCCCCAAGTTATTGTAGAAGGATCTTCTGGATTATATTTATCAAGAACCTGAAGTTTATAGGTTTCTACTAAGATCTGTTTAGCAGAATCAGTTAAGTAATCGAACGGGGATACGTAAACCCCCCCGATTTCTGATATTCGTCCGTCTGTTCTATTAAGGTCTATTAGCCCGAACGCGGAAGTCTCGTGCGTTCCTGACTCAACTGTTTGACCGAAGCCAATCATTGTTCCTTTTTCAATACGTTGCCCAACAAGTAACTCTGTCGAAGCAATACCAGCATGCCATCCAAATAGTCCCTCATTGTATTCAATCAGTACACTGAAAAGCTGGTCTTCACTATGGGTAATTTCCAATACTGTTCCTTCTCCCCAACTTTGAATCGGGGTATCTTTTGTAAGATCAACCCAAACGTAATATAGTCCAGCTGGTTGATCTTTGTAATGTGTTCCAAATCCCGATATTCCTGCTTCTGAAGTGAACAAAAACCTGTCTATTTCAGCAGGAAGTTCCAAACGATTTTGTGAGGCGTTTTCTGGTAATGTCAAGGTTATATGATTAAATAATGGGTCTAGTGAGCCAGTTTCATCGTTCGAGATGGTATTGTCTGTTTTTGTTTCATCTGTGTCGCTTGACAAAGATAAGGGTTTTTCAATGGATTGTTGTGTATCTATTCCTGCAGTAGATTTTATTTTTTCTGATCCGTCATCGGGGATTCCGACAACAATATCGGATTCCTGACTCATATTGCTAAAAGAATCAACGGCCCGTACCACGAATTGATACTCCTGTCCGTTATTGAGCCCTGATACGTTATATGTGGAATTTGTGATAAGTGAATCGTTGAGTTTTACTGAATTGATTGAGAAAGCTGTAATTTCTTTGAGATGGAATCTGGTATTTGCAGAGTTATACAGCCCAGTAACCTTGATGAATCGGCCTTGTACACCCGCCACCGTATCTTCGATATATCCTTTATGCTGTCCACTGCTTCGGTCGACTACCTGCTCGTAATCTATACCGTCCGTGGAAACAGCCACGGTATAGCGATAAAATCTTCCATCGCCGTCCCAGAGATGAATTCCGATAGACCCTAAAGTGTAGATTTTTCCAAGATCGACAACCATGTTTGTAGGGACATATCCATAGGCAAAACTATTGTTGTTCGTTGTTATGCCGTCGATAAGAGTCGCAGAATAGAAATCTGCTGTGGCATTCGCTCCGGAGGTCATTGTGGCAATATCTTCTTGAATGCCATTGTTTTCGACCTGGTAAATATTGTAACCTTTGAGATCGGTTTCCACGTTGGTGTTCCATGAGAGGAGGACTTCGCTATTGCCGCTAGAAACTTGAATACCATTAGGAGGGGCAGGTTTACCCGCAGTTGCCGTGACGGTGTCACTGAGCGCACTTTCCTTGCCTGATTTATCAACAGCTGTGATCTGGTAACTGTAGTCACCGCCTATGACCGTATCGCTGTCCGCATAAGATGTGTCAGTAGGAAGCGTAGTGTTGAGAAGAGTGCTGTTTCTGTAGACGTTGTAGCCAGCGAGATCGGTTTCACTATTCGGAGACCATGTAAGGCTGAGTGTATTGTCGCCTGGATCAGAAATAGAGAGACTTGTCGGAATCGCAGGAGCAATGCCGTCATCAGGCACCCCGACAACAATATCGGATTCCTGACTCATATTGCTAAAAGAATCAACGGCCCGTACCGCGAATTGATACTCCTGTCCGTTATTGAGCCCTGATACGTTATATGTAGGATTTGAGATAAGTGAATCGTTGAGTTTTACTGAATTGATTGAGAAAGCTTTAATTTCTTTGACATAAAATCCAGCATTAGCAGAGTTGTATAGTCCATTAATCTTGATATATCGTCCCTGTACATCGTCGATAGTGTCTTCAATATATCCTGAGTGTTGTCCACTACTTCTATCGATAACCTGTTGATAGTTTATGCCATCAGTGGAAATTGCAACGGTATATCGATAAAACCTCCCATCACCGTCCCATAAATGAATACCGATGGCTCCTAAAGAGTATACTTTCCCAAGATCGACGACCATGTTTGTTGGGAAAAATCCATACGCATAATTTTTATTGTTTGTTGTTATGCCATCGATGAGCATCGCTGAATTGACATCAGCTGAGGCAGTCGCACCACTGCTGATCAGAGCGACATCTTCCTGAGAAGCAGCATTGTCGATCTGGTATATCTTGTATCCTTTAAGGTCGGTTTCCGAGTTAGTGTTCCAGGAGAGGAGCACTTCGCCATTACCACTTGAAGCTGTAATGCCACTGGGTGGTGCAGGTTTACCAGCTGTAGCCGTGGCAGTGTCACTGCGTGTGCTTTCCTTGCCGGATTTATCGACAGCGGTAATCTGGTAACTGTAATCTCCGCCCAGAACAGTATCGGAATCGGAGTAGGAATTATCCGTGAGGAGGCTGGTGTTGAGTTTGTTACTGTTCCGATAAAGGTTGTAGCCTGCAAGATCATTTTCAGTGTTCGCTGCCCATGAGAGGTCCAGGGTGTTATCACCTGGATCGAGGATTGAAAGACCTGTAGGGGAGACGGGAGCTATGCCATCATCAGGGATACCGACAACGATACCGGATTTATGACTCGTATTTCCAAATGAGTCGAATGCACGGAGGACGAATTGATATTCATCGCCATTATTGAGCCCTGTAACGTTATATGTGGTGTTTGTAATCAGTGAATCGATGAGTTTTAAAGGACTGACCGGGAATGCTTTAATTTCTTTGACATAAAATCCAGCATTAGCAGAGTTGTATAGTCCATTAATCTTGATATATCGTCCCTGTACATCGTCGATAGTGTCTTCAATATATCCTGAGTGTTGTCCACTACTTCTATCGATAACCTGTTGATAGTTTATGCCATCAGTGGAAATTGCAACGGTATATCGATAAAACCTCCCATCACCGTCCCATAAATGAATACCGATGGCTCCTAAAGAGTATACTTTCCCAAGATCGACGACCATGTTTGTTGGGAAAAATCCATACGCATAATTTTTATTGTTTGTTGTTATGCCATCGATGAGCATCGCTGAATTGACATCAGCTGAGGCAGTCGCACCACTGCTGATCAGAGCGACATCTTCCTGAGAAGCAGCATTGTCGATCTGGTATATCTTGTATCCTTTAAGGTCGGTTTCCGAGTTAGTGTTCCAGGAGAGGAGCACTTCGCCATTACCACTTGAAGCTGTAATGCCACTGGGTGGTGCAGGTTTACCAGCTGTAGCCGTGGCAGTGTCACTGCGTGTGCTTTCCTTGCCGGATTTATCGACAGCGGTAATCTGGTAACTGTAATCTCCGCCCAGAACAGTATCGGAATCGGAGTAGGAATTATCCGTGAGGAGGCTGGTGTTGAGTTTGTTACTGTTCCGATAAAGGTTGTAGCCTGCAAGATCATTTTCAGTGTTCGCTGCCCATGAGAGGTCCAGGGTGTTATCACCTGGATCGAGGATTGAAAGACCTGTAGGGGAGACGGGAGCTATGCCATCATCAGGGATACCGACAACGATACCGGATTTATGACTCGTATTTCCAAATGAGTCGAATGCACGGAGGACGAATTGATATTCATCGCCATTATTGAGCCCTGTAACGTTATATGTGGTGTTTGTAATCAGTGAATCGATGAGTTTTAAAGGACTGACCGGGAATGCTTTAATTTCTTTGACATAAAATCCAGCATTAGCAGAGTTGTATAGTCCATTAATCTTGATATATCGTCCCTGTACATCGTCGATAGTGTCTTCAATATATCCTGAGTGTTGTCCACTACTTCTATCGATAACCTGTTGATAGTTTATGCCATCAGTGGAAATTGCAACGGTATATCGATAAAACCTCCCATCACCGTCCCATAAATGAATACCGATGGCTCCTAAAGAGTATACTTTCCCAAGATCGACGACCATGTTTGTTGGGAAAAATCCATACGCATAATTTTTATTGTTTGTTGTTATGCCATCGATGAGCATCGCTGAATTGACATCAGCTGAGGCAGTCGCACCACTGCTGATCAGAGCGACATCTTCCTGAGAAGCAGCATTGTCGATCTGGTATATCTTGTATCCTTTAAGGTCGGTTTCCGAGTTAGTGTTCCAGGAGAGGAGCACTTCGCCATTACCACTTGAAGCTGTAATGCCACTGGGTGGTGCAGGTTTACCAGCTGTAGCCGTGGCAGTGTCACTGCGTGTGCTTTCCTTGCCGGATTTATCGACAGCGGTAATCTGGTAACTGTAATCTCCGCCCAGAACAGTATCGGAATCGGAGTAGGAATTATCCGTGAGGAGGCTGGTGTTGAGTTTGTTACTGTTCCGATAAAGGTTGTAGCCTGCAAGATCATTTTCAGTGTTCGCTGCCCATGAGAGGTCCAGGGTGTTATCACCTGGATCGAGGATTGAAAGACCTGTAGGGGAGACGGGAGCTATGCCATCATCAGGGATACCGACAACGATACCGGATTTATGACTCGTATTTCCAAATGAGTCGAATGCACGGAGGACGAATTGATATTCATCGCCATTATTGAGCCCTGTAACGTTATATGTGGTGTTTGTAATCAGTGAATCGATGAGTTTTAAAGGACTGACCGGGAATGCTTTAATTTCTTTGACATAAAATCCAGCATTAGCAGAGTTGTATAGTCCATTAATCTTGATATATCGTCCCTGTACATCGTCGATAGTGTCTTCAATATATCCTGAGTGTTGTCCACTACTTCTATCGATAACCTGTTGATAGTTTATGCCATCAGTGGAAATTGCAACGGTATATCGATAAAACCTCCCATCACCGTCCCATAAATGAATACCGATGGCTCCTAAAGAGTATACTTTCCCAAGATCGACGACCATGTTTGTTGGGAAAAATCCATACGCATAATTTTTATTGTTTGTTGTTATGCCATCGATGAGCATCGCTGAATTGACATCAGCTGAGGCAGTCGCACCACTGCTGATCAGAGCGACATCTTCCTGAGAAGCAGCATTGTCGATCTGGTATATCTTGTATCCTTTAAGGTCGGTTTCCGAGTTAGTGTTCCAGGAGAGGAGCACTTCGCCATTACCACTTGAAGCTGTAATGCCACTGGGTGGTGCAGGTTTACCAGCTGTAGCCGTGGCAGTGTCACTGCGTGTGCTTTCCTTGCCGGATTTATCGACAGCGGTAATCTGGTAACTGTAATCTCCGCCCAGAACAGTATCGGAATCGGAGTAGGAATTATCCGTGAGGAGGCTGGTGTTGAGTTTGTTACTGTTCCGATAAAGGTTGTAGCCTGCAAGATCATTTTCAGTGTTCGCTGCCCATGAGAGGTCCAGGGTGTTATCACCTGGATCGAGGATTGAAAGACCTGTAGGGGAGACGGGAGCTATGCCATCATCAGGGATACCGACAACGATACCGGATTTATGACTCGTATTTCCAAATGAGTCGAATGCACGGAGGACGAATTGATATTCATCGCCATTATTGAGCCCTGTAACGTTATATGTGGTGTTTGTAATCAGTGAATCGATGAGTTTTAAAGGACTGACCGGGAATGCTTTAATTTCTTTGACATAAAATCCAGCATTAGCAGAGTTGTATAGTCCATTAATCTTGATATATCGTCCCTGTACATCGTCGATAGTGTCTTCAATATATCCTGAGTGTTGTCCACTACTTCTATCGATAACCTGTTGATAGTTTATGCCATCAGTGGAAATTGCAACGGTATATCGATAAAACCTCCCATCACCGTCCCATAAATGAATACCGATGGCTCCTAAAGAGTATACTTTCCCAAGATCGACGACCATGTTTGTTGGGAAAAATCCATACGCATAATTTTTATTGTTTGTTGTTATGCCATCGATGAGCATCGCTGAATTGACATCAGCTGAGGCAGTCGCACCACTGCTGATCAGAGCGACATCTTCCTGAGAAGCAGCATTGTCGATCTGGTATATCTTGTATCCTTTAAGGTCGGTTTCCGAGTTAGTGTTCCAGGAGAGGAGCACTTCGCCATTACCACTTGAAGCTGTAATGCCACTGGGTGGTGCAGGTTTACCAGCTGTAGCCGTGGCAGTGTCACTGCGTGTGCTTTCCTTGCCGGATTTATCGACAGCGGTAATCTGGTAACTGTAATCTCCGCCCAGAACAGTATCGGAATCGGAGTAGGAATTATCCGTGAGGAGGCTGGTGTTGAGTTTGTTACTGTTCCGATAAAGGTTGTAGCCTGCAAGATCATTTTCAGTGTTCGCTGCCCATGAGAGGTCCAGGGTGTTATCACCTGGATCGAGGATTGAAAGACCTGTAGGGGAGACGGGAGCTATGCCATCATCAGGGATAAATGTCACAACTTCAATATTATCAACAATCCAGCCCAAGTAATTATTATAAAGAGCATCTTGAGTGTCAAAATAGAAGCGTACGTAAACTGATTTGTCAATATACGAGCTGAGATCGATTTTGACTTTTTCCCAAAATGTCGCTGAATAAACAGATTGATAAACAGTGGTAAAGTTGACGTTGTCTTCTGATACCTGCACTTTTGCAGTGTCGTAGTAAGACAGCTTTTCTGTTTTCAGGTAATGGTTGAAGCGGAGTTCTGCTTTTTCAAGCCCCTGCAGATCGATGGGCTCAACAGTTGTAATATGACCCCAGTTGCGGAAGCCGGTATCGTAGGTATGGGTTGATTCGAGACCATAGTACCAAGCTGAAGGACTGGATTTCCAGCCATAGTAGCTGCTTATATGCCAGAGGCCGTTTTCACCAGCGTCGTTGGAACCACCGGTTAGCGCAAATTTTGTGGTGCCTGTTTCAGCGGTATCCAGCCAGACAGTTGAAACAATGTCTGTAAAAAATGTATGGTATTCACCGCCATTATTGTCCTCTGTGCTATTTCCTGCCTGATCAGTTGCCCTAATCCAGAATTCATAGCTTGTGGCGGCCTCAAGATTGTCTAATTGGATGGAATGGGTAAGCTGAGATGTGGATAGCTTCTCAACCCAGTCCGTTTCATTTTTTACACGGTAAAATAGTGTAGAGGTGCTTTGTTCACTTGTATTCCAACTGATCGCTGCACTCTTATGGCTGATGCCTGTTACGAGGATTTCGTTTATTACAGGAACAGAGGTATCGATTTGAGCAGTATCCGTAACATTTACTGCTACACCATTACCGTTGTCAGAGTCAAAATAGGTTACTGTCAGTGTCTCGCCTTCAGCTACCTGAACAATTGATGATATGACAAAACTTCCTGTGAAACTGCCGGAATTGGCACCGGTCTCAGTGAGTACGATATCCTGGCCTATGTCATTAGTAGAGCTGATATGTATAGTTGCCTGATCCAGTCCGGAGGTGGTGTCGAGATCAAGATCCGTTACTGTCACGGTCGCGGTTGAAGAGGGCTGGTAAAACTGCTGATCAAATGACACTGTGCCAATGCTGGATCCGGACTGGAGTCCTGTCGCTACCAGACCGTAAGGCTGTGGTCCTGTTGGGATGTTGTAGGCTTTTACTGTAACGGTGTAGACTCCCTCAGCGGGATTCGTGATAAGTACATTTTCAACCACATTTACCCTGTCATTGGTACCTGCCGTCACTGAAGAGCCGTTGGAGAAAACATTCCCTAAAAATGTTCCAGAGGGACCTGTTACGGTCAAGTCGAGGTCATTCACCAGTTGAAGAGCCGAGCTGAGTGACGGGAAATAGTCGGTCCAGGCCAGGGTCACTTTTACCGGTTCGCTCCCGCTTGCATAAAAGGTGTATGTGTACTCCTCGCCAGTGTTGAGTCCGGTTGTATTATCATCAACGAAAAGGGTATGACTGTCACCGGAAAACAGGAGGGTATTGTCAAGGAGTATTCGTCCCCAACCTTGTCCTGTACTCGGAATGGGGGCATCCGTATACTCCCCTGTCATATTGACCGCGCTATTAACGAGAGTTGCCTTGACAAGGGCGGCGCTTGGTGTTTTGGCGTCTGTTGTGGTCGCAGTCCCTGAAGGATAGTATCCATCAGTAAAGTATTGGCGTACCAATGCTGCACTCCCTGCGTGGGTTGGCGCAGACATACTGGTACCGCTCATGGTGCGGATATCGTAATTGAAGGTTGTGATGTCGCCGTCGCTGTTGGCGGATGAAATGTAGTGCCCTGGCGCCGTGACGGTTGGCTTAATCCGGCCGTCATCGGTCGGGCCGTTGCTGGAAAAATAGGCTACATCTTCCTGGTTGTAGCCGCTGTGGGCGTTTTCACTAGCTCCGGAAGTGAGAACATTTTTTGCAGTACCCGGAGAGCCAATCGTATCTGCAGCAGAACCGGAATTTCCGGCTGAGAATACAACCAGAAAATCCTTGTGGTTCCACATAAACTCATCCGCATCCTGGGAAAAGGAGGTGTAGGCGCCAGATACAGAGGAACCCCAGGAGTTAGAATGGATTCGTGCACCGTCGTTATACGCCTGCTGGAAGTACGTGTTGAGATCATAGGGGATTCCGGTCAGTGAACCACCGTAACCAATATCCTGGATAACGAGTTTGGCATCGTAGGCTACACCGTTATACGAATTATTGGGTCCGAGTGATTTTCCTGCAATGGTCCCTGCAACATGGGTCCCGTGATCATGAGCGTCCCAGTCTCCGTTGCCGGCGAGATCGTGATAGGAGAGTACTTTTCGCTGGTTTTGGTTGACCGTTGCAGCAGGGATACCTTGGCTTTCATCCCAGAAAAATGCCATGTCGACATCAAGCCCGGTGTCGCCAACACCAACTATTTGACCGGCTCCGGTAAGACCTCTCTCCCACAACGGATTGGAGTTAACGATATTGCTTTGCACAACCCAGTGCATGGTATCGTTATTCAATGTGGGCGGGACGAAAGGCTCGATCCACTCAACATCCTGGGATTGTGCTAGGTATTCTGTAATATACTGCAATCCGTCAGAGTCAACCTCTATAAGAACGCGGCTTTTCCTGGTGTCACTTGAGTTCAGTACAACAGCAACATCAGTCGATTCGATAAGCGCATAGAGAGCCGGCAACTTGTTGTTTTCAAATGTCTGAACAGTCAGAAGAACCTTTTCAGGCAATGAGGCAATCATTTCCTGATCGGTTTCGATGGGTTCAGGTTCGTCGGATAGAACGTCCGGGTCACTGAAAGCCAGGAGACTATCCACCTTGAGCGTTTGACGGGGCGGCAGGTCGAAGTGCGCTTTTGAGAGGACTTGCGATTCAGAGGTGAACAGTGCTTTCGCTATTTTATAGGCGGGATGATAGTAATCAATCCATTTGATAAATGGGAGTTGGGCAATAATATCTTTTGTACCCTCAGTCATTGTTACCACAAAAGCGTTGTTTGGGATGTAATTCCCTAACCTACCCCCTGATGTCTCTACACTGTTTTTCCATTGTTGTTGGACAGGTCCTGAAAACTGTACGAGGTAGCGTACAGGAACACCAGATGCTGCAATTGAAGAATCGAATAAAAGACTTGCTGGGATATCAACCCTTCCGAGAGAGGTGTCAAACCCTCCGCGT
The DNA here is from genome assembly GCF_010646885.2 of Desulfopila sp. IMCC35008. GTDB lineage: Bacteria > Desulfobacterota > Desulfobulbia > Desulfobulbales > Desulfocapsaceae > Desulfopila. The sequence goes on from NZ_CP050700.1 coordinate 2,053,707, forward strand.
TGAAGAAGGATGCCGTTTGGGTTGGAAACAAGAGTTTTAGGGTCAACAAACGATTGTATTGCAGTGGATGTAGTTGATTCTGTTTTGGTCAAATCGACAACACTCTTCCCTGTACCCTGGTAATTGGTGTGGAGGATTATCTTTGAGCTTTTATTCTTTTCCTTCGTATCAATACGTGCAGTAACTGGTCCAGGTGATGGTGTTTCTCCTGAGTCCTTCTCGTTATGCTGCGAGATGGCATCGGTGACAGGTGGAGTGGGGGAGTTTGGCGGTGTTTCCTGTTTGAAAATCACGCCGGTGATTCCGATCGTCAGAAGAAGGATGGAGGTTGTTATGAGGAGTTTCACGTTTTTCATAGAATCACCATTTCTTCAAGTTGGACGAGGGTTATACTCATTTTTTGGACTGTAATACTGTAATCCGATTACGATACTGTAAGTCGAGGTTCGGTAACGTTGTGACTCCGGGGTAGTGGTTTACATGCTTCTGGTCATTAACGTACTGAAAAAGAACTATTTTTATGAAGCTATACAAAACACTGCACATTTATACAGTTGTCACTACTACAATGTAGAGCAAGGTGAGTGCCACATTGGGTAAAGATTTGGTAAGGTTTGTGTTTCGGGAATCTTTTTTGGAGCTCACATTTTGCTCCTAATAGATGATTCCGTGAGTTTTTTGATATCGTGACAAATGATTTAGGAAATTGATCGCTGATGAATGTGAGGGAGTAAAAAAATACTTTGCGTCCTTGACTGATTGGTATTAAAGATAACAGGTTTGTCTCGCTTTCATCACATGTATCAGATCGATTAGAGAGATGCGGGACTCAACTAAATTGCATTTTACTACTATCAATATAACCTGGAGCGCTTACCGTGCTAGTTTCCGTGGTACTTCCTCTTCTCAATGAAGAGGAGAATATTCCCCTGTTATACGATGAACTTAAAGGTGTTCTCGTGGGCCTTGAGTGTGATCACGAGATTGTCTTTGTTGACGACGGCAGTACGGATACCAGCCTGGAGCTGATGGAAAACATCCAGGCCAAAGATGACAAGGTAGTTGTAGTCACCTTCAGGAAAAATTTTGGGCAGACTGCTGCCATGGCTGCCGGTTTTGATTATGCAACCGGTGATGTCATTATCACCATGGATGCAGATCTCCAGAATGATCCCCATGATATCCCCTTACTCCTTGAAAAGGTTGATGAGGGAAACGATGTTGTGACTGGCTGGCGTTTTGATAGAAAGGATAAATTTATCAGTCGACGCCTTCCTTCAATCATTGCCAATAAACTCATTTCGGTTACGACCGGTGTAAGTTTGCACGACTACGGTTGTACCCTGAAGGCCTTTCGTCGTGATGTGATCAAAAACGTTAAACTCTATGGTGAGATGCACCGTTTTATTCCGGCTATCGCCAGTGGTATGGGGATTGATTTTACGGAAGTAAAGGTTAACCACAGGCCGCGACGTTTCGGGACATCCAAGTACGGCATTTCAAGAACGATTCGAGTCCTTCTCGATTTGATGACGGTAAAATTTCTGCTCAGTTATGCCACCCGGCCTATTCAGGTTTTTGGGCTGATGGGGTTTTTATCCGGTGGCGCTGGGTTTCTTATTGCCATGATTCTGAGTATTCAGAAATTGTTCTTTAAAATGCCGCTGGGCGACAGGCCGATGCTGTTGCTGGCCATAATGCTGATATTTATCGGTTTTCAGTTTGTAACCATGGGGCTGCTCGCAGAGCTGCAGGCGAGGACCTATCATGAGTCCCAGAATAAACCAGTATATTTTGTCAGAAGGGTGATTGGCGGTAAGGCCGCTAAATCCGAGGGGAGCGTGGGCAATGCCCCGACATGATCCGATATTCGAAATAATCATCCCTAACTGGAACGGAAAACAACTCCTGGCTGAATGTCTGCAATCGCTTCGAAAGCAGACCAGCCAGGAGTTTTCGGTTACGGTGGTTGATAACGGTTCTACCGATGGGTCCGTTCAGTTGCTGCAAGAGGAGTATCCGGAAGTTAACCTTGTATGCTTCGATCAAAACCGTGGATTCAGCGTGGCTGTAAATGCCGGTATTTGTCAAAGCAGCACTGATTGGATTTTTCTACTCAATAATGATATCGAGGTTGCACCAACATGTATTGAAGAGTTACTTAAAGGGATTCAGGCGTACCCATCGTACGATTCCTTTGCTCTCAGAATGATGAGTTTCAACCAGCGTGATGTTTTTGACGGTGCCGGGGATGCTGTCTTAAGAGGCGGAGTAGGATATCGTATCGGCACTATGGAAAAAGGTCATGGTCAGTACGACAATGACCGCGATGTTTTCGGGGCCTGTGGTGGAGCTGCCTTATACAGTCGCAAATTTTTTAAAACTGTTGGTATTTTTGATGAGGATTTCTTTGCCTATCTCGAGGATGTCGACCTGAATATGCGAGCGGTTAAAGCGGGTTTAAAATGTAAATATCTTGCCTCCGCAACCGTTTATCATATTGGCAGTGCCTCAACAGGCTCAAAGATAAACCCGATGACAATACGGCTTTCAACCAAAAACAATTGGAATGTTCTGGTAAAAAACTATCCGGCCTCGCTTCTCTTTCGTCTTGCACCTGTAATCGCTATCTACCAGTTTATGTGGTTTCTTTTTGTCTGTAAAAAGTTAATGATCGCCCCCTATTTTCAAGGGTTGAATGCAGCGGTTAGCCAATACAAAAGAATGAAACCAAAGAGAAGAGATCTGGCTATCACCCAGACTATTACAGATAATGATTTTGCCAGATTGCTTAAAGAGAGTGAGCGTGAAGCTGTGCAATCCATAATGGACAGGCGCTCTGAAGAGGGAAAGTCAAACCATCTTCTGAACATTTATAGAAAACTCTTTCTCCGATAAAGTACGATATTGTTTTTATGAACACCTGTCCTGAAGTCCTCGCCGTTATTGTCACTCATAATTCAGAGACGGTTTTACCGTTATGCCTCAAGGCAATCGGTGCTCAGGAAGATGTGCTATGTTCTGTCAGTATTGTTGACTGCGGTTCTGCTGATACAAGCTATCTCTACTCACTTCAAACGAAATTTTCCTTTGAGCTTGTTGAAGAATCGAATATTGGCTTTTCAAGGGCTAACAACAAAGGGTGTGAATCAGCAAGTTCAACCAGTGAGTTCGTTGTCTTTCTTAACCCCGACACCATTCTCCCCAGGAAGTATTTGTCTCAGGCTGTTGAAATACTTACTCGAAATCCCCAGGTCGCCATTGTGTCCGGAATCCTGGAAGGATACGATCCGCAACAGGGTACTCCAACCGGGTTGGTGGATTCAACAGGCGTGTTCAGGAAATGGTACGGCCGTTGGTACGACCGCAACCAGGGCGAACCGCTACAGAATGTTTCACTGGCATCTCAGGAACTACCAGCAGTTTGCGGTGCCTTGATGGTCTGCAGAAAAGAAGCATTGAGGGGATTAGGTTCTGATATCTTCGATAATGATTTCTTCCTGTATAAGGAGGACATCGAACTTTCACTTCGTCTTCGAAAAAGGGGATGGAAATTATTGTTCACCCCCAACCTCCACGCTTATCATTGTCGCGGATGGCAGATGGATAGAGGGACAATGTCACTTCAAACCCGTTTGACTGCTGCCCGAAGTGAAGTACTTCTCTACCGTAAACATCCGTCACCCTATATGGTGTGGGCGGTTTTAAAATATATTGCTGTTCGATGGTTTCGAATGTGATGATGGATGTGAAGATTTCAATACTTATCCCTACATATAATGGTGAGGAAACACTGCGGGAGCTCTTTGCTGTGCTTCATTACCAGACTGTGCAGCCAGACGAAATACTCGTTGTCGACTCTTCCTCCACCGATAATTCGGTCGAGATTTGTAAGAAGCATGGTGCTGAAGTCATGATCATCCCCCAGGATGACTTTGATCACGGTGGGACCAGAACTCAACTGTGTCAAAAGGCAAAAGGAGAAGTAGTTCTTTTCTTGACCCAGGATGCCATACCCACCAGCCGGGACGCGATCGAAAAGCTGATACAACCACTCATTAATGATTCAACTATTGCTACGAGTTATGGCAGGCAGCTGCCCGATAAGCATGCCGGTTTCCCGGCTGCTCATCTTCGCGGCTTCAACTATCCGTCGAAATCGATCATAAGGCGTTATCAGGATAGGGAACAGCTTGGTATTAAAACTATATTTACCTCAAACTCTTTTGCAGCCTATCGCAAGACAGCGCTTGCAGAGGTTGACTACTTCAAGAACGGTTTGATTTTTGGTGAGGATACCTGTACTGTTGGACGGTTACTGCAGCGAGATTATGGCATTGCCTATGTCGCTGAAGCGATGGTCTACCACAGTCATAATTATGACATGGGGCAGGAGTTTAAACGTTCCTTTGATATAGGAGTGTTGCACAGTTTAGAAGCTGATCTGTTTGACGATTTTGGTAAAGCCGAAAAACGTGGCATCGATTACGTTTCCTCCGGCTTGGGAATGTTGCGTAAAAAACGTCAATATGGCGAGATGTTCGATTTTATGAGCCGGGTAGTGATGAAGTATCTTGGCTATAAAATAGGGCGGAAACATAAGGTTCTGCCAAAAAGTCTGGTTATGCAGCTAAGTATGCATCGTAACTGGTGGAAGAGTTAATCTTTGATAGACTTGTAAAAAATCCGATCTATGTCTCGCATAACGAAATATATTCAAAGTCTATCTATCAGGAAGTTAACATTAAACAAGGATTGGCGGTAGATATTGCGACCCCTCATCCTGATATAATTTATGCTGTCAACAAATCTTCGTGAACAGAGTTCCCTGATGGCAAGGGTGCTCCACCTGGTTGATTGCCTGCTCGTTGTGGGGTATCTCTGGATCCTGGTCACCTGGTATCGCGTGCCTTGGAGCGATTATTACACCAGACTCACCTTAATCATATTCGGTCTTTGTTTCATAGGGTTTCAGTCGTTTCAGCTTTATCGATCTTGGCGTGGCTGGAAATTCTATATGGAGTTTTTTGTCATCCTCCGTGCCTGGGGTACGGTTGTTGGTATCTTGCTGTTCTATTTTTTTGTTTTTAAGATATCCCACGCCTATTCACGTGTTGTTTTCCTGATCTGGTCCATTACCACACCGTTTTTTATCTTTTTTCTTCATGTGACCGCTCGTGTTATTTTGCGAAAGATCCGTGCTCGAGGCAACAATGTGCGACGGGCCGTCGTGGTCGGGGCAGGTGACCTTGGGACAAATCTGGTCCGGCAGGTCGAGTCAATGCCATGGGCTGGGATAGAGGTGCTGGGGTATTTTGACGATAAGATTACCGATAACAGCCAAACCGAGGTGAATGGTAAACCACTGCTCGGTACGATAGAGGGTGTATACGACTACCTGCGACTCCATGATATTGATTACGTCTATATTGCCTTACCTATGAGGGCGGAGAGAAAAATATTTACCATTCTACGAGAATGCCGATCTCTTGGAGCACGGATTTATCTGGTGCCTGATCTTTACCTCTACGGCCTCCACCATTCCGAACTGCAGTCACTTGGCGACCTCCTCATCCTTAACTTCAATCCGCATACCGAGTGGAAGAGAAGCTTTGATATCATCTTTTCCATTTTTATCCTTATTGCCACACTCCCCTTGACTGTTCTCATCGGTTTGCTGATCAAGATGAGTGACAAGGGACCTGTTTTTTACGGGCACGAACGGATCACCATGACCGGAAAGAAGTTCAAGTGTCTTAAGTTCAGGACCATGAAGGTGGGAGCGGATAACGAATTACAAAAGATACTCTCAGAAGATGATGAGCTGCGCAAAGAGTGGGAAACGACCTATAAACTTAAGAAAGATCCGCGTATAACACGTATAGGGGGATTTCTTCGTCGCACCAGCCTTGATGAGTTCCCGCAATTTATCAATGTAATTCGCGGGGAAATGAGTGTAGTCGGGGCACGGCCAATTGTAGGCAAGGAGCTTGAAGACTTCTACAAGGAGAGTGCAGGTCGGTATTGCTCTATGAAGCCTGGTATCACCGGGGCCTGGCAGGTTGGCAAACGGTCCGATGTGGAGGATTACGAGGAGCGCGTGAGACTCGACGACTGGTATATACTTAATTATTCCTTGTGGACTGATATAAAAATCATCGCCAAGACGGTATTGACAATGGTCAAGAGGAACGGTGCTTATTGAAAAAGGTTTATTGCCTGAACCTTCCATTGCGAGCCTTCCCTTGCCCGGGGTCAGGCTTAAGCCTGACCCCATCATGTTAAGGTGGCTAAAAATCACGCTTCTCCTTCCTGTTTTTCTTGCATATCGATTCTGAATAGTTACTTTAGTGAAGGAAATAAAACGTAACTCAATACAACCAATTACTAATTTCATATCAGGAGTAAGACATGTACGGACAGACGAATCAGGTAACACTCGATCAGGCGAGGCAGGAGGCTTCAAGTATTTTCCTTGCCAAGGTCTTTAACTGGATGGCCGTAGGTTTAGGGTTAACAGGTGTAGTTGCATACCTTACAGCTGCGACCGGCATCACCTATGCACTTGTTCAGAGCCCGCTCTTTTATGTACTCATTTTTGGAGAACTCGGACTGGTTATCTATCTCTCTGCCAGGGTTCAGAAGCTTCAGGCGAGTACGGCAACCGCATTGTTTGTGGCATATGCAGCCCTAAACGGTATAACGATGTCTATTATATTCCTTCGTTATACCAGCACATCCATTGCTGGCACATTTTTTATTACCGCGGGTATGTTTGGGGCCATGGCACTGTACGGTCTGATAACGAAGCGTGATTTATCCGGCTTTGGTTCGTTTCTCATGATGGGCCTTGTCGGTATCATCATCGCAATGATCGTTAATTTCTTCCTGGCAAGTTCTGTACTGCACATGGCAATCTCAGCTATCGGTGTCTTCATATTCACCGGACTGACAGCCTTTGATGTACAGAGAATCAAGCAGATTGGAGAGGCCGGTATACTTGAGCAAGGCGGAGATGTTGTGAAGAAGGGAGCCATCATGGGCGCGCTAACACTGTATCTCGACTTTATCAACCTGTTCTGGATGTTGCTCCAATTCTTTGGTGGTTCCAACGACTAGCCGAATAGCTACAGGTTTTATGCCAGATGGATAAAAGCTACATTTAAAGGCAGGCTTTCCAGCATGGAAAGCCTGCCTTTTTCTTTTTGGGAGAGATGATGAGTTCTGTATATACCGGAAAACGCATTGTGGTTGGAGTGACTGGCTCTATTGCTGCATTTAAGGTGGCAGGGTGGGTCTCCACACTGGCTAAAGAGGAAGCGCAGGTTTCCGTAGTGATGACCAGGTCGGCCACACAGTTTATTACGCCACTTACCTTCAGCTCGCTCTCCGGTAATAAGGTTCATGTCGACATGTTTGATGCTGAGGGTGGGGAGACCATGGCTCACATTATGCTCGGCAGGGAGGCAGATCTTGTAATTGTGGCACCGGCGACAGCCAATACCATTGGTAACCTGGCTGGCGGTCTGGCGCCTGACTTGTTGTCTACCACAATTTTGGCCACACGTGCACCGGTTATTGTCTGCCCCGCAATGAATAGTCGGATGTATACGCATCCTGCTGTCCAGAATAATCTGAAAAGACTGGTTGAATGTAACTATACAGTGATTGACCCGGATGAAGGTGTAATGGCTTGTAAAGAAGACGGAAAGGGGCGATTACCAGAGTGGGATCAGGTCGATCCGATTTTTCAAAAATCCATTAGTAAACAAGATCTTAAAGCTGTGAAAATCCTTATTACGGCCGGCCCAACCCGGGAGGCTATAGATCCTGCCAGGTTTTTGAGTAACCGGTCTTCCGGTAAGATGGGGTATCGGCTTGCCGAAGCTGCTGCTCGGAGAGGTGCTGAGGTGACCCTCGTGAGTGGGCCAACGGCGCTGGCTCCGCCCGTTGGAGTTCGTTGTGTAAAGGTCCAATCAGCCGTTGATATGCATGCTGCTGTGATGCAGCACGCCGAAGAGAACAAGGTGATTATAAAGTCCGCGGCTGTTGCTGATTATCGCTCTCGTGAGATTGCTGCCGAAAAAATCAAGAAAGACAAGATATCCGAACATCTTGAGCTTGCCCGCAATCCTGATATCCTCTTCGAGCTTGGCCAAAGGAAGAAAAGTGGTCAACTGCTTGTTGGTTTTGCGGCTGAAAGTTCAAACCTTGAAGTTGAGGGACGTAAAAAACTGGAGGCAAAGAACCTGGATCTGATAGCAGTCAATAATATCAATTCAGACGACACCGGTTTTGAGACAGATAACAACCAGGTGTTACTGCTCAGCGCCAACGATGCAGAAATGCTCCCCTTTACTTCAAAGGCTCAGACATCCGATCTCATCCTGGATAGGGTGTGCCGGTTACTGTAAAATGAGGTCTCCGTGCCTTGAACCCATTTCATGGTAAAAAGTTTATCCGGTAAGACAACAACGTTTGAACTTTTTACCTGAACCGCACGGGCAAACCGCTTTGCGATTGATTGGTTTCTTTTCAATGCTGTTCTCACCATCCAGGTAGTACCAGAAACCTTTTTTGCATATAAATCTGCTTCGTTCTTTCATGTGGCAGAGCTCATCACCCGCAATAAAAGTTGCCTGAAAGTCAACTTCACCTGTGTCTCCGCTTCCAATGTCGACAGTGTGGTCATGTATACGAAGCTGCAACCATTTGGTTTGATCCTTATCAAGAGCAACTGATTGAGGTCGTGTTGAAGGAGCCCAGGTGGCCAGAAGATGTCTCTCATCCTTTACGACATATGCAGTATAGCGTGATCGCATCAACATTTCAGGACTGGTCGCCTTACCATGATCGTTAAGAACCGGTTGGCAGCATTTACTGAATTCCAAATCGGAGCAGCAATAGCATTTTTGATCTTTCATGATTGTTTGCTCGGTTTGATACATAATTTGCAAATCACCAGGATGGTGGGGCTGAGGTGGAAGAGCAGATCAAATATGTCGATAGGTTTCACTAAGGTACCGTTAAGGAGCATTGTTGCTTTCTCAACAATATGAGGCGCTGGTGAAAAAGGGGCCAGGCCAAGGAGGAGAGCGGCTACTATGAGTGGCGGCCATGGCATGTGTTGTATAAGTTTCAGGATTTTTTGATAGAGCATAACATCACCTTTAAAGAACAGGTTGTTGAGGTTGGACTATCTGTGCTGCCTGGGTAGCCATCTCTTCAATTGAATTCCCGGCGGATGTTACCACCGGTATACTGTGGGTGTTGAAAATGCACTGAGAGGCGGTAAGTTCATTTTCGCACGTCGAAAAGCTGGCATAAGTAGAGTCCTTGAATCGTTTCTGCCTAAAAGAGTGAAGGAGCTTAGGGGTGGTAGAGAGCCCGACAACTTTTTCTTTATTGCTAAGTATTTCTTCAGGCAGTTGGCAATACTTGAGGTCCTGATCAACCAGTGGATAGTTTGCAGCCTTCATCCCCATCTGGGTAGCAAGGAAAATCGATACAGGTGTTTTGCCTGAGCGTGAAACCCCTACCAGGATGATATCCGCTTCATCATACCCTTTGGGATCTGTGCCGTCGTCGTGACCAATGGAATACTGGATGGCATTGACCCGTCGACTCATGGTCATATCGTCGTGTATTCGTGCCCCGCCAGGTTTTCGGAGAGCTTTCGTCTCAGCGATTTGTTCAAGTCGTACCAGGAAATGGTTACAGATATCAAAATACTCAATTCCATCAATATCAAAGATTTTGTTTAATTCCTCACTAAAGAGAGTTGAAATGATGATGGGTGATTTGTGTCTCGATTTTTCCAGAATCCTGTCACATGCCTTTTGGGCATCATCTTTGGTTCGAATAAAAGGGATGAGTTCTTCACTAAACTCTATATCGGGAAATTGACGGAGCAGGGCCTTGCCCATTTCTTTTGCCAGAATACCTGTTGTTCCTGATATATAGTATACATCCTTTTGCAGGGTCATGGTTTCTCCTTGAGAATATCGTACTGTCTGGTATGAAACTGGTAGTAGATACCATATCGCGATCTGGGAGAGTGTCAATGAATCCATTTTATAAGTGATTTCAGGGTGAGTAAATACCTGTTTGAGAGGGGGGATGGCCGGTTTCCGCACAATATTATCTAAATTCAGAAATTATACGCTGCAGGGGTGGTTTCGGTATCTTCATATACGATTGACCGGCAAGGATGTTCGTGTACAGGGGGAGTGTAAATTCTGTGGCCTTTGCTGCCGGAAAATCAGCCTGGAAGCCAACGGAAGATGGATCAGGTCTGAGCGCGAGTTTCGTCGGTTGGCTGAGATGCACCCTGAATTTAGTAGATTTGAAATGCTTGAAAAGGATTCGTCCGGTTACATACTCTTTAGCTGCTCATGGCATCTTCCGGAAGGTATTTGCAAGGATCACGAAAACCGCTTGCCTATTTGTAAACAGTTCCCCCATAAGAGTCTGTATTTTTCAGGTGCAGGCGTACCTCCTGGTTGCGGCTACTATTTCACGGTTGGTGTTCCATTTTCCAAGCTGTTACGGGATAACTTAGATGAACAGAAATAAAGTTTTACAAATACTTGTTGTCGAACCGTATTTTGGCGGCTCTCATCGTCATTTTTTGAATGGTCTGCAACAGAGTGTCGAGGCTGAGTATACTCTTTTGACCTTACCCGCCCGAAAATGGAAAATGAGGATGCAGTTATCGGCACCTTGGTTTGCACAGCGTGTCGCTGACCTTCATGAATCCCAAAGATACTATGATACCGTTCTTTGCTCTACTTTTGTTGATGTGGCGGTTTTGCGTTCTTTGCTTGTACGTGTCCCCGGCTGGAACCCTCTAGCTCGATTTTGCACGTACTTTCACGAGAATCAATTTGTCTATCCGGGGCAGATTACAGACCCCGCCATGTTTCAGTTTTCAGCTATTAATTTTTTGACCGGGGTAGCATCCGATGGTTTGGCCTTTAATTCAAAGTTTAATCGTGACTCATTTCTACTGGAGAGTGAGAAGTATATTAAAAAGGCCAGCGATATGAATCTGGCCAATGTGTACAAAGCGGTCCTTGAAAAGAGTTGCATTATCTATCCTGGCATCGATTATTCGCAGATAGATGGAAAGACGAGGGAGAATGAGAACTCAGTCCCGGTGATTGTCTGGAACCACCGCTGGGAGCATGATAAAAACCCGGATGAGTTTTTCAGTGTTTTGAAATCTATCAAAAAGAAGGGCGTAAAATTTGGGCTGATTCTGCTGGGGGAGTCTTTTCTTCATCAGCCTTCCTGTTTTGCGAAAGCAAAGGAGGAATTTCGCGATGAATTAGTGCATTCCGGTTACGCAGAGACAAAAGAGGAATACGCAACCCTGCTCTGTCGGGGGGATCTGGTGATTTCCACTTCAATTCATGAGTTTTTCGGTATATCTGTACTGGAAGCGGTCCGGGCAGGATGCTACCCTTTATTGCCAAAGAGGTTATCGTATCCGGAACTATTCCCATCAGAATATCTGTATAATGAGGGAGAACTTGAAAAAAATCTCGAAGAACTCCTTGCCCGCAAGCCAATTTTAGAGCAAGAGCGTTCAAAGGCGTTAACTGAACCCTATGCCTGGCCAGCTGTAAGCGGGCAATACAGGAAATGGTTGTCTGGTGAAGCCCTGTACGTTTAGCCTTTTTTCATCCTACGGGCAAATTCCAGCATGCGGTTTATGGGAATTTGCGCTTTTGCGGCCAGTTCCGGTGACACCATTATTTCATTGGTGCCTTTTTCCAGCACCTCTGCGAGGTTCTGCAGGCTATTCATGCCCATCCAGGGGCAGTGGGCGCAACTTTGACATGTTGCCCCTTCTCCGACCGTTGGCGCTTCAAGAAGGGTTTTCTGGGGGGCAACCTTACGCATTTTATTAAAAATACCGGCATCCGTAGCTACAATGAACTCTTCGTTCTGAAGATTTTTTACTGCCTCAATCAAAGCGGTTGTGGAGCCGACAACATCAGCCTGGGAAACCACCGACTCCGGGGATTCCGGGTGAACAAGTACGGCTGCCTCCGGATGAAGTCTGCGCAGGCGTTCAAGAGCTGTAGATCTGAATTCCTCGTGGACAACACAGGAGCCTGGCCAGAAAAGCATTTCAACACCTGTTAATTGCTGCACATAGCGACCGAGATGTTTGTCCGGTGCCCACAGGACTTTCTCTCCCCTGTCTGCAAGGTGACGGATGATAGGAAGTGCTATGCCGGAGGTCACCACCCAATCCGAACGAGCCTTTACTTCAGCGCTGGTATTTGCATAAACAACAACGGTGTGATCAGGATGGTGGTCACAAAATTCAGAAAATGTGTCGATAGGACAACCAACGTCAAGAGAGCAGGTTGCCTTCAGATCCGGCATCAACACCCGTTTCTCGTTATTAAGTATTTTTGAGGTTTCCCCCATAAAGCGTACTCCGGCAACTACCAGGGTGTCCGCCGGATGTTCTGTACCAAAACGGGCCATCTCGAGAGAGTCGGCAACACAACCGCCTGTTTCCTCTGCCAGGTCCTGCAGGGCACCTGAAGTATAATAGTGGGCAACGAGCACTCCGTTCTGCTCTTTCAGGAGTTTCTTGATTTTTTCTTTCAGTTTCTTTTCTTCATCCGCCGAGAGTGATGGCCAGACAGGGTTGTCCGGTACGTGTACATGGGGGATAATAATGGAGGATTCCTGGGTGCCTGTTGCCATGATGTTACCTGTAATAGTGTGTAGATTCAAAATTCTTTTCGGCACAACTGTAGGGATTGAGAGCTGGTAAAAGAGAAATATACGCTTTCGGTTGAGAAAGCAGAAGTACCGAAATTTTCTGCCGCAATAAGAGAGCCTATTTTAATGGAAAGAGGTCTCGCTTGGCTTGCGATCGCATAATTGCATATTTTGAAATAGAAGTCTAATAGTTACTTCACAAACCTATGGCAGTAGAACCCTGGAGGGGCATATGTGAGGAATATTGGCAGGAATGGTCAACTAAATAGAGAGATAGTCATCCGGCATAACGTCAACGGCTTCCAGGCCATCAACTGAATTTTGCAGATGAGCGCGTACCGCCAGTTCTGCCTGCTCTGCCGAACCATGTGCGAGAGCGTTGACAATAGCCTGGTGGGCATTGATCGTCGGGCTGAACTCAAGTTTAAAAAACGGATCGAACAGGATGAGGTAGATACGCGTGCGGTCGAGCAACTCCTTAACATAGCTGTAAAGTACTTTGTTGCCAGAGTATTCGGCAATTTTCATGTGTAGGTTCGCATTAATTACATCATACTCGTCCAGGTCTGTTTTGTCGAAAATACGTCCTTCTATCTCGATTAGCCTATTTAATTCATCAATCTGTTGTGGCGTTATACGAGTCGCTGTCAGGCGTGCAGCCATGCATTCAAGCTCTATGCGAACATGGAACGTTTCCTCAATTTCCCTGGAGGTAGGGGTGATAACAAAAGCCCCCCGATTGGGAATTGAGTTGACCAGCCCTTCCACCTCAAGCCTTTTTATGGCACTGCGTACAGGTGTCCGGCTGACACCGAGCTGCTGTGCAAGTGCCACTTCAACCAGTTGGCTTCCTTGCTTAATATAACGTTTACGAATAGCGTTTTTCAGCTTTTTATAAACTGCATCTTCAGAACTTTTTCGGGCTGCACACATAGAAATTATAAGGACTGGGAAAAGTGAGATGTGATTACTATTGTTGGATTTTCAAGGGAAATAGTCCAAAATAGAAGTGAAATTTAACACATTATAACGCACGAGTTTAAAAAAGTACATCGATTGTGTGCAATAGGGGTACACAATTGTATGGCAATTACAAAAACGTTTTAAATAATGAATGTGAGGTAACCGTGTGTCACGTATTTGGCATAATCGTGCAAGTTAATGGAAGTGTCTGATTATCTGTTGAAAATTGAAGTCGAAAACTGTTGACATACCGGATCGGTGGGGATAAAAGGGTTGTATGCAGAGGTTGTATACAACGTCGGCTAGAGTCGGTTGTTGTTTTGTTTTATTGATGAATGAAGGAAAGTAAAGATAGAATACGAGTCTGGAGCACAGTGATCTTGCTCAATTATCGCGAGGGTCATTGGCTTGAACACATATTTCAATGCATACGTCTTAAAAGATCGACGAAACAAGGAAATACGGTGTCGATGGATTATGCTTACGTAACCTGTAATTAAAAAATCTTCATGGAGGAGATACCGTGGACAGGTTGATATATTCTTCAGGACCGGTTGCCCAAGGGGCCGATATTATCGATAAAGCAGAAAGTGTAGGGCTTGACCCGAGGCTCCTGTATGAGGCTGTTATTGATCTCTCTACGGAAGGGTTATTGACGGCCAATTCTATTAATATTGCGGCAGGTATACTGCTTAAAGATTTAGGATTGCCGCGATACTTCTTTGAACACATCCAGAAAGACTCACTGGTTCATCTCCTTCAGTCAATTGCTGCATCAATCAAGATTGTTGAAGGTTCGGTGACCCTTTATAAAAGCGTCGCCAGCATCGATTTTGATCTTTCCCACGGTAGCGAGGTTCAGCGTGTTCGTATTGCGACTGAAGAGACCCGTGACTCCATGGAACAATTGCTGGAAGACCAGATTTCAGGTCACCGGCGTGAATACTATTACAGCCAAGAGTCTCGATACCATACGTATATAATCCGGCCTGAGACCGTTCCTGATTATCCGGCAGAGGCCTATGAAAAATCCCGTTTTTTATTTTCCATAGCCGGTGACTATGTTGTTACTCCGGAACCAACCCGCAGACGATATGAGAAGTTTCTCACAAGCTGTGAGAACCAGATTACACCTCTTATTGAGGTATTTAATCTTCCGGAGACAGGTGAGACCCGGTTAATGTTCAAAAGTGATTTTGAAAAGCCGCAACTCCCTCTGCTGAGGCAGATACTTATAGAGCGCGGGTTGACAATGGTACGTGCCTATTGGGAACCCTATTTTACCAAGACGGGGCACTCCTCATCTATCTGTGCTTTCTATATCGTCGGCGAATTGACCCGCAAACAGGAATCGACCCTGCTTCGCGATATGTATTCGTTCCTCTCTTTTGCCGTTAATGGTATTGATAAGCTGTTTATACAAGGAAAACTTTCCTTTCAGGAGATGCTGTTTGCCGGAAACGCAATTGACTTCACCCATATGTTCATTTATCAGGAGGGGGAAAACAAGACTGACAGAGAAATCCTTGAGAGCCTAACCAATAAGGATCATCAGGATGCATTTGGAAAAAGATTGCAGAGTTCCACCAAATCCATATACGGCATACAACTGATAGATACTACTGCTAAAAGGAATGTCGACTTGCTTAAGGACCTCTATCAGTTGTTTGATAAACGTTTTAACCCCGACGTCAGGAATCGTTTGACAGATGAGGAGTTAGAGCAGGCATGGGTTGAATTCGACAAGAAGATTACGTCACGTTTTATCGATTACCCGTTAGGGTACGATATTTTTGCATTCATGTTCAAGGTTATCAGCTGTACCTTGAAAACGAATTTTTATAAGCATGAGAAACGATCGTTTTCTTTTCGTTTTAGTTCTTCTATTCTCGATCCGCTTATTTTCAGTCAGTTTGTATACGGAATTTTTTATGTCAATGGTCATTATGCCTGCGGTACTCATCTTAGAGCTGCCGATATCTCTCGTGGCGGGTTGCGCCTGATTCGAGTTTCCAGGGCAAATTACGATGCGGAACTCGACAATGCAGTCCTACTTAACTATGCACTTGGCCCAAAGGCACAACGTCTTAAACATAAGGATATCTGTGAGAGTGGTTCCAAAGGCGTTGTAGTCCCTCAACCGCCGTATGCCAAGCTTTCTGCAGAAGCCCTGAACGATTATACCGAGGGCATTATGGACTTGATGCTGCTCGATGATTCTATTGTTGATTATTATGGTCAACCTGAATTGATTTTTTTCGGACCCGATGAAGGAACTGCCGGTTTGATGGATGCCGTGGCGATGCGAGCAAAAGCGCGCGGTTATCAACACTGGCGGACAATCACTACAGGGAAGTCCTTTGGTATTCCCCACGACACCTATGGTGTGCTCGATTCAGGGGAGTTGTTCGGACTCTTCAACAGGGATGATCAGGGGGTCGATCTGCAGGTTAACGGGGAGTCTCTTTGTGTTACTACTGACATGAAGGAAATTCACCAGAAGATCGGTGGCAAAGTACGCCTGAGCGGCATGACCACGACCAGTGTTATGAGCGCCTTCAGGACCCTTATCCATCATTATGGAGAAGATGAAGTGAATATGAACCTGATGATAACCGGTGGGCCGGATGGCGACCTCGGGGCGAATCAGATTCAATGCTATAAGGGGAAAATCTGCCTGATTATTGATGGTGGCTCTATTCTTTTCGATCCTGACGGACTTGACAAGGAGGAACTTTTAAAACTCGCATTTAAACGAAACTCCTCTCCACGGGAAAACTCCATGTATTTTCCGGAAGACAAGCTTGGTCCCAAAGGATTCAGGGTTCCTCTTGGTTCACGAAATGTAACTTTACCAGACGGCAGTGTTATCGAGGATGGAACACTTTTTCATAAGACGTTCCTGTCTGAACCGGAAAACCGCAAATATATAAAGGAAGCAAATATCAAGGCATTTATTCCTTGTGGCGGCTTCAAGGACACCATTAACCAGACAAACGTGAAAGAGTTCCTGGCGATATTCAAGGAACTTAGGTTTATCGTTGAGGGAGCTAACGTCTTCTTCGATGATGTTGCCAGACGCTATATAGCTATGGCAACGGAAATTATGCAGATTAAGGATACATCAGCAAACAAGGGCGGCGTCTATTCAAGTTCTGTATCCGAAGTGCTCACCGCATTCCTCTATCGTGATGGCTATGAAGAGGAGTTGCTTAATGTGAGGGAAACTCGCTGGGAGCTGATTCGAAATATCATTGAGGCGGTAGAGGAATATGCGCGGATTGAAGGGGAGACTCTGCTGAAGTTGTATGATGCAGACCAGATGATACCTCTGTTTGATCTGTCGGAGAGGACCAGTGAGCAGATCTTTGCCCTTCAGGAACTATTGCTTGCACGTCTTGATGAAATCTTTGCCGAGGAGGAGTTAGTGTGGAGTGTTCTGGAGAACTACATTCCGGCTGTACTCATAAATAAACTTGGTCGTGACACCATAATTGAGATCCTTGGGAGTGCCGAACTTGTTGCCTATCGGGATGCTATAGTGACCAAGAAACTTGCCTCCCTGGCATTATATGAGTTTGGAGATAGATGGGAAGAGTTCCTTGCAGAAGTTCGGTCGGATATGGTTTCAGCATTAAAAAAGGTCGTTTAAAAAACTTAGGTTATTCCCGGTATACCGGGATTGGGTATGGGATCAGACCTCTGGGCTGATTCCTTATTGATGGTTCCCGGGTTGTTGGGATAGATGACCTGGAATTACGCGAATTATTGTATACAAAAGAGGGATGCAATGGCGTACGTGGCAGACAAGAAGGAAATCCTGAAAGTATTGGTCGAAAACCTCAACAATAACGATCATCCTCAGATCGTTGAAGCAGATGAAATTGCCAGACGGCTGAACATGAGCCAGAAGGAAATCCGTCGAATTATCAAGATGATGCAGCAGGTTGGCGAAGTAGAGAGCGATCCGGAAGGGCAGAAATTGGTAATAACCCGTCAAGGGTTGCGCTGGATGGCAAGTCATTCGACTGCTACCATGCAAATGTAGAAAAATTCCGGGAAACCGGCCCTGCAGTCAGATGGCCGGTTTCTCGAAGCGGTTTGGGACCTACTTGCCGTTTTTTTCAAGAAAGCTTTGAATCATCATTTCCCCGAGTTCCCTGGATCGGTTCGTGGCGGCTTCCACAGCATCCATAATAGTAGTGCGTAATCCTCCCTGTTCCAGGGTGTGTATCCCGGCAATGGAGGTTCCGCCTGGCGAGGTGACCCGATCCTTTAATTGACCCGGATGCTCATTAGACTCAAGCAACAGTTTAGCTGAGCCCATAACAGTCTGGGTGGAAAGCAGAAGGGAGTCTTTTCGGGAGAGCCCCATTTTCACACCGGCATCAGCCATGGCGTCGATTATAAGAAATACGTAAGCGGGGCCGCTTCCGCTTAGCCCGGTAAATGCGTCCATCAGGATATTTTCTTCAATAAACACTGAAATACCGACAGAGTCGAAAATAGCCTTGGCCATCTCTATATCACCAGGACGTACGTTTTTGCCAGCAGCAATCGCTGTAGCGCTCTCTTTCACAAAAGCACAAATATTTGGCATCACCCTTATGAGTCGTAACTCCTTTTGCAGGCCTGCCTCGATAGCTGCCAGGGGGACTCCCGCAGCAATCGATATAATCAATTGTTGTTGATTAAGGAATTCAGAGGTTTCTTTAAGTACCGCAGCCAGTATTTGAGGCTTGGTCGCATAGATCAGGATCTCAGAGCATTTTGCAACTTCTGTATTATTCAGGGTTGTCTTAACGCCATATTTTTCACTCAGATTAAGGAGTGGTTCGTCCCTGATATCGGAGCAGATAATGTTTTCCGGGGTTGCAGCACCAGAGAGCACGAGTCCGCTGGTTAAGGCCTCTGCCATATTGCCGCCGCCGATAAAACCGATTTTTTTATCAGTTAACATAGTGATTCGTTCCTTGGCTCAGTTGATGAAAATGGTAAAAAAGTGGGTAATGCAACAAGGAGATTACTGTACGTCGACCAGGAGTGGGGAGTCAAGCGAAAAAAGTTGGAAGGGAAATGTCTCAGCCATTACCCGACCCACGTCTTCGGTGGAGTTGGGTCGGGTAAAATGTCCGTGACTACCTTCGAATAATTGACCTGTTGGGGTGATACCCGGAAGCCGCTGTGAGGTTGGGCATAAGCATGCAGTTTTTGCCAAAGATGGTGCCGGGACTCGTGACTGAGTTACAGCCCGTCTGACTGTTATCCCCAAGGATTGCTCCGAACTTGCGCATACCTGTATCGATACGCTCACCGTCAATCATGATGGCAACGTTTCCCGGGATGAAACGGAGGTTGGCAAATTTTGTCCCTGCACCGAGGTTGACGTTGGTGCCCAGAATGGAGTCTCCGAGATAGGCGAAATGACCGGCTTTGGCATCGTTAAGGAAGATTGAATGTTTTATCTCAGTAGTATGGCCGAGTACACATCTTTTCCCCGAGAGGCAGTATCCGCGCAGGTAGGCACCTTGGCGAATCTCGGTGCAGTCGCCAATAATTGCCGGTGATTTGATCATTGCCCCTGATTCAACCAGCACGCCTTCACCTATGTCGATGCGGTCACCAAGAAGGACGGCACCTGCCATAAGAACGGATGCTCCTTTTAATATTTCACCATTGTCGTGAACAATAAGTTTTCCCTTGGTGGTGTCACCATACTCTATTACGAGATGATTTCCTGAAAGCCAGTTTCCGCCATGATATACAACTGTCTCCGGCAGTGGCTTTCCGGGAGGCAGGTATGGTGTTTCTAAGGAAGGATAAGTATATTTATTCATATATTCTTTCAGTTCGGCAAGGGCAGACCACACATAAGGGCCTGCGGCAAAAAGGTCGGCATGAGGGAAATCCGAAAAATCGAAAAAAGATTTGGCTCGTAACATATTGACTCCGGTAGTTTAAATGCTCTTATACTGTGGATATTGACCGATTAGTATCACTAATGTTCATATCTATTCAAGAGAAAAACGATACACCGTAAAATGATTGAGGAAACCTGGCTTGACTTCATGAACCTCTATGTTTAGTTTTTGCTCGGTTTTATTATAGAGTAAGGTAAAGTTAAGAAAACCGTGTCTGATGCGGTTTGCCCGAATAGTTTTTATGAATGCAGGGTAAGATATCGTAGGGCTCTAAACGATCTGACTTCGCGAGTTATTATTATATGTATCGGCAGCCTGGAAATGTGTTGTGGTCGCCGATCAGGAGGTGTGTGTGGAATTTAGTGATTCTTTGTCCATCAGCATGGACGATTTTGCCAGCAATGAAGAGGTAGAAATTCCGGAAGTATTGCCGATGATGGCGGTACGGGATGTGGTGATTTTTAATTACATGATCATTCCTCTTTTTGTTGGTCGGCCAGGGTCTGTCGAAGCAGTGAATGAGGCGTTGAACTCCAACAAACTCATCATGCTGGTGACCCAGAAAGATGCGACCAAGGATGACCCCAAGGAGGAAGATCTCTACAACATCGGCATGGTCTGCATGGTGATGCGGACCCTTAAAATGCCTGATGGGCGGTTAAAAGTCCTTGTCCAGGCCATGTCAAAGGCTTCTATCAAGGAGTTTATCCGAACAGACCCCTCCTATCAGGTCTCAGTTGAGGTAATTGAAGATCTTGAGGTTGAGGAAGTCACTGTTGAGGTTGAAGCGTTGATGAGGACGGTGCGTGAGCGGACAGAAAAGATCATGTCCCTTCGTGGCATTCTTTCCGCTGACCTCATGATGATCATCAACAATATCGAGGAGCCTGGAAGGCTTGCCGATCTCGTAGGTTCAAACCTGCGCCTGAAAATAGTTGAGTCACAGGCAATTCTCGAAGAGACAGACCCTGTACGGCGGCTTGAGTTGGTAAATGAACTACTCTCAAAAGAGCTTGAGGTTTCCACCGTCCAGGCCAAAATCCAGAATGACGCCAAGGAGGAAATGTCTCGCTCCCAGCGTGAATACTATCTTCGGGAACAATTGCACGCCTTGCAAAAAGAGCTTGGCGACACCGACGAGAGAGCCCAGGAGATTGAGGAGCTTGAAGCAAAGTTAAAGAAAACAAGGATGCCCAAAGATGTGCGGAAGGAGGCTAAGAAACAGCTTAGCCGAATGGAGATGATGCATCCTGACTCCTCAGAGGCTACTATCATCCGCACCTATATAGACTGGATTCTTGATGTTCCGTGGCAGAAAAGCACTAAGGACAAACTCGATCTGGTTGAAGCCAAGAAGGTGTTGGACGAAGACCATTACGGTCTGGAAAGGGTGAAGGAGAGAATTCTCGAATACCTGGCAGTGCGTAAATTGAATAAGGAAACAAAAGGACCTATCCTCTGTTTTGTTGGCCCTCCGGGTGTAGGTAAAACATCTCTCGGTCAATCGATAGCCCGTGCCATGGGACGCAAATTTCATAGACTTTCGTTGGGTGGTATGCGCGACGAAGCTGAGATTCGCGGACACCGACGTACCTATATTGGGGCAATGCCGGGCCGGATAGTGCAGGGATTAAAAACTGTTGGTTCAAATAATCCGATTTTCATGATGGATGAGATTGACAAGATCGGTTCAGATTATCGAGGGGATCCTTCCTCTGCACTCCTTGAGGTACTTGATCCAGAGCAGAATTTTGAGTTCTCGGATCATTACCTGAACCTGCCCCTGGATCTGTCAAAGGTAATGTTTATAACCACTGCCAATATGAGTGATACTATTCCGGGACCACTCCTTGACCGTATGGAAGTTATACGGCTCTCCGGTTATACACTTGAGGAGAAAACAGTTATTTCCCGTAAGTATCTATTGCCAAGGCAGCTCAAGGAAAACGGACTTCGTCCGACCCATCTCCGTATAAATGATGAAACCCTGAAATTCATTGTGACTCATTACACCTATGAAGCTGGGTTGAGAAATCTTGAGCGCGAGATCGGCAAGGTTTGTCGCAAGGTAGCCCGAAAAGTAGCAGAAGGTGGACGGGGACCATACACGGTTAGTGCCAGAAACGTTGATAAGTACCTTGGGCCGCCAAAGACCATACCGGAATCAGAACTTGAAAAGTTAGAGCAACCTGGACTCGTTACCGGACTTGCCTGGACGGAAGTCGGCGGCGAAATACTGCAGATTGAGGTGAATCTCATGCCCGGTAAAGGGAAACTGATTCTTACCGGACAGCTTGGTGATGTTATGAAGGAATCTGCCCAGGCCGCCTTAACTTACTGTCGTAGCCGGTCAGAAGAGTTAAAGGTGACGAACGATTATTTCGACAAGGTCGATATTCACATTCACGTCCCGGCCGGTGCAATACCAAAAGATGGACCTTCTGCCGGTATCACTATGGCGACAGCGCTCTATTCTGCAATTACCGACGAAAGGGTAGTTTCTAAATTGGCCATGACTGGTGAGGTGACATTGCGGGGGCGGGTGCTCCCTATCGGAGGGCTTAAGGAAAAGGCTCTTGCCGCGCTTCGTGCTGATATCAACCGGGTTATAATTCCTGAGCAGAATAAGAAAGACCTGGTGGAAATCCCTGACGATATACGCAAACAGATGGAATTCTATCCCGTAAAGGATATGGATGAGGTTGTTCGTATTGCTCTCGGCAGGAAGGGGGGGAAGAAAAATCCAACCAAAAGAAAGAAATAACAGTCGTGAATGAAATAAACCCGTCTGACTCCTGTTCGAAATATACAGGATGGAAAAGGGTCGCCATCCTGGCGGCCCTTTTTCTGTTCGTCATAGCTGGTATTGGTATCTGGTGGCTGACTCGTTATGCCTATGCCCCCGGACCGGATAACGAGAACGAATCGGTTATCGTTGTCATTGAAAAGGGTGCTTCGGTCAGACAGATTGGTGAAACTCTCGCACGTGCCGGTCTTATAAAATATGATATTCGTTTTCCGATAATTGCCAGGTTAAGTGGCGACAGCGGCAGATTGAAAGCAGGTGAGTTCCGTCTTCTGACCGGGAAGTCCGTTCTTGAGACCATACGCTCACTGGTTCATGCCAAGGTGGTCCAGCATACTATTACCCTGCCTGAAGGCTTGAGTGGTCAGGAAATGGCCATGTTGTTTGAAGAACGAGGACTGTGTGACAGCAACAGTTACCTGGCTCTCATGGGCAATAGTACATTTATAAGAAATCTTGGTATGGAGGGCGTAAGTTCTCTTGAGGGATACTTATTTCCGGATACGTATTATTTCACCAGGGAACAGAAAGGTGCGGAACATTTCGTTACCATGCAGGTTCGAAGGTTTCATAAGGTATGGGAGGAGCTTACAGAGAGTCTCCCAACCCCGGTTGACAGGGAAAAAATAGTAACTCTTGCCTCTATTGTTGAAAAAGAGACCGGGGCAGCTGGCGAACGATCTCTGATAGCAGGCGTTTTCTACAACAGGTTGAAGAAAAATATGCGCCTGCAGTCCGATCCGACTGTGGTCTATGGTGTTGATAATTTCGACGGTACAATAACAAAAAAACATCTTAAGACTGCTACTCCTTACAATACTTACGTTTTGCAGGGGTTGCCGGCTGGGCCCATCGCCAACCCCGGCAAGGATTCCTTGCACGCAGCATTGTATCCGGCTATCACCGAGTATCTTTATTTTGTCTCTCAGAATGACGGCACCCATTATTTTTCCAAGACACTCAGGGAGCACAATCGGGCCGTTCAAAAATATCAGAGGAAAAAATCAAGGAAAAGCGGTAAACAGAAAATGCGGGAAGATCCCACCAACGTATCGGCAGAAGGTATCATCAAAAGTAACGATAGAGAGTGAACGCAATGAAAATTGCTTTGGTTCAAGTTAATCCGGTAATCGGTGATTTTGAAGGTAATTGTAAGAAGGTTCTGGATTATGCACAAAAAGCTTGTGACGAAGGTTGCCGGCTTGTGATTTTCCCGGAGCTTGTTATTTCCGGCTATCCACCTCAGGATCTCCTGGAGCGTCAATCGTTTCTGGACGATCATGATCGTGTGGTAGACCAACTCGTTCAGGCCTTGCCTGAATGTGATGTGCTGTTCGGAGCTTTTGAACAGCGATTGCAACAGAATGGAAAGCATCTCTATAATTCAGCACTGGTTGCGAGAAATGGAAAGATCATATTCAGAGCCCGCAAACAGTTGTTGCCAACCTATGATGTGTTTGATGAAACACGATATTTTCAACCGGGAGCCCCTTCTGAACTGTATTGGTTAGATGGCTATTGCTTTGGTGTGACCGTCTGTGAAGATATCTGGTATAGCGAAGTGCATGACTATCAGGCGACACCGGTCGAGTCTTTATATAACCTCGCAGATCAGACGAGTTCTGAGCTCGATGCGCTTATTAATATTTCTGCATCACCGTTTCAGCGTGGAAAAGAGACGGTAAGGCGCTCTGTTTTTCGTGAATATTGTGAAAACTATCGACTGCCGATGCTGTTTTGCAATCAGGTAGGTGGGCAGGACTCGCTCTTGTTTGACGGGCGCACTATGGCCATGAACCACAAAGGAGACGTTGTGGGACAGGCAAGAGGATTTACCGAGGATATGCTTATCGTTGATGTCGCTGATTGGAAGAGTGAGATGCATGAGGAGAAAGATATCCCTGCAATCCAGTCTGTTTACGATGCCCTGGTAATGGGAGTTAAAGATTATGTCAGTAAATGTGGTTTTCGCTCGACTGTAATCGGTCTTTCAGGCGGCATAGATTCTGCCTTAACGGCTGCCATTGTCGTGGATGCCCTGGGAGCTGAAAATGTTTTAGGTGTGGCAATGCCTTCTCCCTATAGCTCCGCTGAATCCGTAATTGATGCCGAGAATCTCGCAAATAACCTCCAATGTGGTTTTAGGGTTATCCCAATTGAACCCCTGTTTGACCAGTTCCGCTCCAGTCTGTCCGGCCTGTTTGAAGGAATGGACGAAGACCTGACGGAACAAAATATCCAGGCTCGAATTCGTGGAAACCTGTTGATGGCCATCTCTAATAAATTTGGGCATATGCTTATGACCACAGGGAATAAAAGTGAGATGGCGGTTGGCTATTGTACTTTATATGGCGATATGAGCGGTGGTCTGGCAGTTATTTCCGATGTGCCCAAACAACTGGTGTACGAATTGTCCCGCTATGTAAACAGGGAGGTCGAGAAGATCCCCGAAAGGACTATAGTGAAACCACCGTCAGCCGAACTGAAACCTGATCAAATGGATCAGGACGATCTGCCACCGTATGAGATTCTGGATAAGATTCTGGAGCTTTATCTGGAGCAGGGGGTTGGAGCCGAGATGATCATCGAAGAGGGCTTTGACCGGGGGGTGGTTGAGGATATCGTTCGGCGTATTCGCTTTAACGAGTACAAGAGAAAACAGGCGCCGATGGGATTGAAGGTGACCTCAAAAGCATTTGGTGTCGGTAGAAGATACCCGATAACACAAAGTTATCGCGGCTGATAGGTCAACTGAGCCATGGTAAGCAGAAACAACAGAAAGAGATTTATGTCATGGGGAGCTATTTTGTTGCTCACTGTTGCCGTGGGCTTTATGGCGATTCATGAACTCCTTATCGAACGACCAGCGACGCTGCAGCTTACCAGTGCCGGATCTGTTGACATGTGCCTGTCATGCCATAAGGATGAAAAACTTGATACCGCTCACGATGCGAAGGTCATAGGGTGTGCACCTTGTCACTTAGGCAATCCCTTAGCCATCGAAAAAGAAAAGGCTCACGCGGGAATGGTCATAAACCCAGGTGATCTTCGACACGCTGATCGTACATGTTCCACCGAAGGGTGTCATCCCGCAGATATTCATAAAGTGAAGAACTCACTGATGGCAACCAACCGGGGGATACTTGGAACGCTTCTCTATTACTGGGGAGAAACGGAATCCCAGGATACGGAATTAACCGTTGAGGATCTGCTCGAGAGCGGGGAAACTTCCCTTGCCCTCGATTATTTCAGAAAATTATGTGCAACATGTCATCTCTGGAAACAGAAGAACGATCTGGAGGGAGCTCCGCAATTTTTTAACGAGAAGGGTGGAGGGTGTACCGCCTGCCATTTCCATGTCCCGGCTGATTCTAAAACCAGCACACAGTCCCTTGAAGGTGATAACGTTATATCTGAAGAGGATGAGAAAAAACAACATCCTCATATCACTGCGGCAGTCAGCCAGGTGAACTGTATCAGGTGTCATAACAGGTCCGGGCGTATCGGTCTCTCGTATATCGGAATTTTCGAGTCGGAAGGATACGGGACTCCATACGAAAAGGGTGGCATGAGCTCAAAGCAATTACCGGGCGCACGGTTTTACCTGGAAATCGCTGATGATATCCACCACCGGAAAGGTATGGAATGTATCGATTGCCATACCCGTGAAGAGATAATGGGAGATGGTACAAGTTATGCCCATTATGAAGATCAACTTGAAATTTCCTGTGAGGTCTGTCACAGCGAAACACCGGGTGTGACCCGAAAAGACAGGGAACTTAATAACGTTGAGCAAGATGATATCGGTTATACACTCTATGGGAAAATTGATAAAAAGAAACGTCCCCTCAAAACACCGAAAAAAGGGGTTTGTGATTTCACACCACATAAACGGGTGACGTGTGAGGCCTGTCATTCAACCTGGGTTCCTCAGTGCTACGGTTGTCATGTCAAGCAGGATAAGCGCGAAGTGCATCTTGATAAATTGACGCTTACCGAAACACCAGGACTCTGGGAGGAAGGACGCTCCTATATTCGTTATGAAAAACCCATGCTCGGAATGTGGAATGAGGATGTAGTTATCGTTACCCCGGGCTGTCAGGACATTGTAACCATGGTGGATGAAAAGGGTGTTGAGAAAGCGGGCTTTAATCGTTTTACCATGGCCGCTATTAACCCGCATACAACTCAGGAGCAGGGCAGAAGCTGTGTTGATTGCCATGTTTCCCCAAAGACAGTTGGGCTTGGCGAAGGAACAATTTCCGAAAGTAATGGGGAGTTGGTATTTACCCGGGTTGATCGTGGAACAGATAGTGTAAACGGGGTAACACCTCCGTTTGACGGGTATGTAACTATTAAGGGTGAGCCCCTGCAGTACAGTTCACGACCAGAGGTCCGTCCTTTTAACGGTGAAGAACTGGAAAGGATCCTGCGGGTAGGACTCTGTGTGGATTGCCACAACAGATATGATGACCCCGTCTGGAAGGAATACAAAACGGGTATGAAATGCAGGCGATCACCTGAACCTGAAATAGTTGCTGAATAGACCACTTCACGAACCGAAAGGAGAGTATCATAGCTACAATTATCGGTAATATTGACGGCCTGAAAAAAAACCAGAAAAAGGTGCTGGAACGACTCGGATCTAAACGGGTTCCCAGAGATATGGTTATCGCACCGGAAATGGCTCGAACACTGAGCATGGTCTCGAAAGAGATCAACAGGCAAATTGGGCTCCTGATCCATCGTTCCGGCAAGATCGACAGCATCATTGTCGGTGATTTCGGTGGTATCATGATCCCGCAACTTTCAACAGTGAGGGCCTCTGGAGGCAGGTTAAGGAGGATACGTTTAGTACACACCCATCTTGCGGGAGAGCAGATCAGTGACGAGGATCTGATGGATCTTCTCTTTCTGAGACTTGATCTACTTTCTGTATTACAGGTTGGCGAAGATGGACTCCCTGGTAACCTGCATTCCGTGCACCTGTTGCCCCGTCCTGTTGACGGCAGTAGCTGGTCGTTTCTGGAACCGGTACATCCCGCCGCGGCCAAGGAATCGGTTGAGGTACTTATTGAAGCCCTGGAGCAGGAGTTCGCCAGGGAGCGCCAAGCCCGGCGGGTAGAGAGTGGCACTGACAGGGCGATTCTGGTAAGTGTGAGTACCGAGTCTAAAATGCAGGCAGAAGAATCGATGAATGAACTCGTCGAACTGGCTCGTTCGGATAATGTAGAGGTGCTCGATACCGTGCTTCAGAGGAGGCGCAAGGTTAACCCACGTTTGATTCTCGGTAAGGGTAAGCTCGCGGAGATTATGATCTTGGCCTTGCAGCTTGATGCAAACCTCCTGGTGTTTAACCAGGAGCTGAACCCCTCACAAGTTCGTTCAATTACAGAATTTACAGATCTACGGGTCATTGATCGAACTCAGCTCATTCTCGATATTTTCGCTCATCGGGCCATGAGCAGAGAGGGGAAACTCCAGGTCGAAATGGCCCAGCTTAAATACATGCTCCCGCATCTCTCGACAAGAGATGATGCCCTTTCACGCCTAACCGGTGGAATTGGTGCACGTGGTCCTGGGGAAACAAAGCTTGAGATTGACAGGCGACGCATCAATGACCGCCTGGCCAGACTTGCCAAGGATTTAAAGGCTGTGGGGAAAGAGAGGTATCGAAGGCGATCTCAGCGACGGAAGAAGGATCTGCCGGTTATCTCTCTTGTCGGATACACTAATGCGGGTAAGTCGACATTGCTTAATACCCTTACCAACAGTGACATTGTGGCCGAGAATAAACTTTTTGCTACCCTTGACCCAACCAGCAGAAGGCTTCGGTTCCCGACAGACCGGGAGGTGATCATAACCGATACGGTTGGCTTTATTCGCCATCTGCCGGCAGACCTGTTGCAGGCATTCATGGCAACACTGGAAGAACTTCGTGAGGCGGACTTGCTGGTCCATGTTATCGATATTTCAAATCCAAATTATCAGGCGCATGTGCAGGTTGTTGAGAACCTTTTGGCTGAATTGGATTTGACAACCATTCCTGTTTTAAAGCTCTATAATAAAATAGACAAGGTAGAGCAAGCTGATGAAATTCGTGAAATGGCCGGACAGGATGGCGTTGTTGTCAGTGCAATTGAAGCAGAAACATTGACCCCGTTTCTCATGCAGGCGGAACGCATCATGGGCAAACTAGTAGCTCCTTAATGATAATTCCCGCAAAGAAGGCATGTGTTGACAGCACCTTTAATCAGGGGCCAAATCGAAGATAAAAACCCAATTCTTTTTCATACTGTTGCTCTTTCTTGAATTCCCCACCGATCATAGGCCCGGTGACTGAACGAACAGTAAATTCCCGGATTAAACGAGTCTCCTTCTTGTTATCAAGGGTGAAGTCGATTCGCCCTTTTTGGCCGAGTTGAATATTATGTACACCAGTCACCTCAAAACAGATACCGCTAAGGGAAATATTGTGTATACGCACCATTCCTCCACCCACAGCAGGTGGCTTGAGGGCGTAGATTCCGGCCAATTTTGTCGTCTTTCTATAACATTGGCGAAAGTCGAGATTTATTTTGAAGACATGCGCGCAGGTGCAGCGGACTTGTAAGCGGTGTTGCCGTTCCTTGTACTGCATTACAGGTACTATTTTCACACAGTTGCATTGCGGGCATACAAGTGTAGCGTTCCCGTCTGCCCTTACAAAGGCGCGTTCAGCTGTATCGTCATCTTGTTGCCGTTTTGTCATCATGCAATTTCATCCCAATAACAGTTTCTTAAATGTAAGATAACCTTTGTTTCCCAAAAACCAAGTGTTGCCGGGTGATTTTGTCAGGCAAATACGGTAGATTATGTAATGTGAAAGGTAATCTGTATGTCAGGTCAATTATGCATCCTAAGGGAAAATAAAGCAAATAATAATTTGCAATTAGCCCGTTTTTCTGTCTCTTGTTTCTTCTTCATCAAAAGTGCTGAACCCAGCAGAACGGTTGAGTGTATCAGGATACGAAAAACAGGAATGAAAAAGGCACCTGCTCCTACCGGAGAGGTGCCTTTATAAAAGCATTTGCAGAATGAAAACTTAATCGTAAATGATGGAGGTGTACATAGACAATTTTTCTTCTGTCTCATCATCAAGTTGATCGGCTACTTCATGAATATGATATTCCTTTTTACAGCCGGTGCAACGCATTCTCACACGTCTGCACATGCGATGCACCTCAAGTTTTTCTGAACAGTTAGGACATTCCATCTCAGCTCAATAATTCCTCACGGGTAAATACAGATTCAAGTCTGTAGCCGGCCTTGGCCAGTACCTCGACTCCGCCCTCCTGCCGTTCAACAACTGTTGCAACAAGGCCTACTTTAAAACCAGCATTTTCAACTCTATCGATTACCTTGAGCAGCGTGCCTCCGGTGGTGACCACATCTTCTATAAGAGCCACCGTGCAGCCCTCAGGCATATTTTTTAATCCTTCAATGTAGTTACCTGTACCATGACCCTTGGCCTCTTTTCTGACAATAAACGCCGGGATGGGTTCATTTTCCTGAAAGCTGACAATGGAAGCCGCAGTGACAAGTGGGTCAGCACCCAGAGTCATACCTCCGACTGCATCAATTTTTACGTCACTGCTGCGGATAAGTTCAAAAAGGAGTTTGCCGCAAAGGTAGGCACCTTCTGCTGACAAAGTTGTCTGTTTGCCATCGATATAAAAATCAGAAGTTTTGCCGGAAGTAAGGGTGAAGGTGCCCTTACGATATGATTTATCAAGGAGTATTTGTTTTAGCCGTTCTCTGTCGCTCATGGTCTTATTTTTAATTATGTTGATGTTCATGGGGAAGTCGTTTTTGTCGAACTGTCGAATGTAGCCTGTTTTGGTTTGCCTGAAAAGAAAAACCTCGCATTTAACTGGATTGGCATGTTAATTTAGTGTGTTTTTTTCTGTATTATTAAACACTATTTTCAATTTTTACAGGCTGCGCGAAAAAGACACAGGTACCAGAATAGAAAAAATGCCTGTCTGTTGATATGGTTAACTGTTTGATGTTGAATTGAAATATATGTATTTTCGGTTTTAGACGGCCAGGATACATTCCGGCAAGAAAGGAGAAGGTTATGTGTGGCATAGTTGGTTACTGCGGTCCACGAAGAGTAGTTCCTGTCATACTTGAAGGGTTGAAACGACTCGAATATCGCGGATATGATTCGGCAGGTATTGTCTATCTGGAGGACGGGAAACTTGTCAAACACCGTTCAAAAGGAAAACTGGTGAATCTTGAGAACCTGATCGATGATGCCATTGCCGCTCCTTCCCATACAGGTCTTGGCCATACCCGGTGGGCGACCCATGGGGCACCGACTACAGAGAACGCCCATCCACATAGCGACTGCACAGGCGATCTGGTTGTTGTACACAACGGAATTATTGAAAATTATCATTCGCTTCGTGAAGATCTCAAGGCCAAGGGACATGTTTTTACATCAGAGACAGATACCGAGGTTTTGGCTCACTTGATTGAAGAGCATCTTGGTGACGATCTTGAAAAAGCGGTAAAAAGCGCATTAAAACTTGTTGATGGTTCTTATGCACTTGGAGTGTTGTGGGCAAAGAGACCTGGGACCCTGATTGCCGCACGTAACCAGAGCCCTCTTGTGCTTGGTATCAGTGATGACATTGGCACCTTTATGGCCTCTGACATACCAGCCCTTTTGCCCTATACAAATCAGGTCGTTTTCCTTGAAGATGGAGAACTCGCTATCTTAAACGAGAAAGGTTATACCATTTCCTCGCTTACTACCGGTGAGGCTATAGATAAGCTCGTTCAGTATATTGAGTGGAGCCCGGCAATGGCTGAAAAGTCCGGCTATAAGCATTTTATGCTCAAGGAGATCTATGAGCAGCCCCAGGCTATTACCAATACCCTCAGTGGTCGGGTCAATCCGGAGACGGGAGAGATTATTATACCGGAAATTGCATTGAATAGTGAAGAACTCGCCGGGATTGAACGGATCTTCCTGGTTGCGTGCGGAACCTCATGGCATGCGGCACTGGTGGCAAAATACTGGATAGAACAGTTTGCCAGAATACCGGTAGAGGTCGATATTGCTTCCGAATTCCGTTACCGGCACCTGCTGATTGACGAAAAGGTGTTAACTATCGCCATCTCTCAATCCGGCGAGACTGCGGATACACTGGCCGGCATCCGGCTTGCCAAGGAGCTGGGATCGAAGGTTATTACCATCTGTAATGTAGTCGGTTCGACCATGACCCGTGAGGCAGATGGAACCGTCTATACGCACGCCGGACCTGAGATCGGCGTCGCTTCGACCAAGGCTTTTACTGCCCAGTTGACAGCGCTTCTGCTGCTGACCGTATATTTAAGTCAGAAAAAACAACAGATTGATGCTGAGAAAAGTTTGGAAATTGGCAAAGGATTAATTGAAATCGCTACTCTTATAGACATTGAATTACCTGGGATTCAGGAAAAGATCGCTACGCTTATAGAAGAGTATTACGACAGTAAGGATTTCCTGTTTGTCGGGAGGGGCCTCAGTTTCCCAATTGCACTTGAAGGAGCTTTAAAACTCAAGGAAATTTCTTATATTCATGCCGAGGGCTATGCCTCAGGTGAGCTCAAACATGGTCCTATAGCACTTATCGATAAGGACATGCCGGTCCTTGCACTGGTACCCCAGGATGGCGTCTATCAAAAATCCATCTCAAACGTTGAGGAGATTAAAGCCCGCCAAGGAAGGATTATTCTTATCGGCACAGAAGGAGATGAACATCTGCAAAATATTACCGATGACGTTATCTACCTTCCGAAGGTTATGGACGAATTGAATCCACTGCTATATACCATACCGGCACAACTGCTTGCCTACGAGATTGCTACCAGAAGAGGCTGTGATGTGGATCAGCCAAGAAACCTGGCAAAATCTGTAACTGTCGAATAAGTCTATCATTTTACTGCCGCTAGCGTCTGTATGTGAGTTAGCGGCAGTCCTTGTTTTCTGTCCATTCCAGTTTTTGTAAGAAATATTTCAGATTCCCCTGATAAAATAATAAATCATAATCGGAAGAACCAACTCACTGTGCTTGGTGAGGTTGTGATGGTGTTGTGTACACGAATGCCTGTGGGGGATAGGTATGAGCGGTGGAATAGCGCTTAGGAGGATAGGAAAAAGGGGAGGGGCAGTTGAAGGGACAGGATTACGAACCTCCGGGTGTCCGTCTGACAGAAGTATAGACACATCCATCAGTAGTGTGTTGCGACCGGACGAAATACTAACAGGAACCGGAGTGGCTGAATGGTATACACAAGGTCATGATGCGGAAATGGAGTGGTGTTTGATTTTCTCCAGGCCTCTTTCCAGGTTGCAGGTTGATGAGAAACTTCATTGCATTTTGCAGGGAGCTATACGTGAAAGAGCCATGGATCCTGCCGGCAATGATAACACGAAAAAAAGTGCATTCCCCCGAGGCAAAACCATAATTGCCATGAAAGCCGGAGTTCAGGGCGGTACATTCGGTGGTATACGAACTTCCATCAGGGAGTTGACTACTGGGATGGTTTTTTGCAGGATGAGGCTTGAATATTTGAAAGAAAATATGATGGAACGGGTGGATCGAAGCCTTTCAACTTCTATTTTGGTTAATCTTCCTCTGATCGACAGTATCAAGCAACTTCAGCAAAAGGTAGCCAGTGATAAAACGACGGACACCAACATCATCAGGCTTCACCCACCGGGGAATTGTGGTGGGTATGTAAAGGAGAGGTGGTTGAAGTACCGCTCCGCTTTTGCTGCCGTCAAAGGTGCAGGTGGTAAAAATTATCTTAACTCAAGGATCTGGCACCAACTGGTTACCGATGTGGTTACAAGAAAGGAATATATAAAAAGCGGCACCACCGCCCGTCTGGACGTTTTTGACCGGAAGGGGAACCGTATAGGCACATCTTTTCTGGAAGTACGGTAACTTTTGCGACCCATACCAACTCACCACACATAACTTTAATCTGTACTCTTCGTACCAGCAGAACAGTAATCTTTAAAAGAGGTGGGCAGATGTTCCCACTATTCTCACTTCACTTTGACTTTTCACGCATCCGTCTGTAGTATAGCCAGCGTCAACAATCCCCATGAATTTTCCAACAACGATACAGTGCTATGGTGCAGACAGGTCTGGAAAGACTCCTATATTCTGATTTCAAGCAGATTAAAAACCAAAAGCTGGGTCTTCTTTCGAACCAGGCATCGACAGCCTCAGATCTCGTGCATGGGCGTTTTCACCTGGAACGTGAGTTTCCCGGGCAACTTCAGTGTTTGCTTTCTCCCCAGCATGGATTTTTTGCAGAGAAGCAGGATAATATGATTGAGTCTGCTCATCAGCTGGATCCGTTAACTGGATTAAAGGTCTACAGCCTTTATGGAGAAAGCCGGAAACCGAGCCGCGAGATGTTTGATCAATTCGATGTATTGCTTATCGATATTGTCGATGTAGGGACAAGGGTTTATACCTTCCTGTATAGCATGGGGTACTGCCTTGAGATGGCAGCCATGACAGGAAAAAAGGTAATTATCCTTGACCGGCCAAATCCTATTGGCGGCAAAGGGGTTGAGGGAAATTTACTTGAACCGGAATGGACATCTTTTGTTGGGCTCTACCCTTTGCCGATGCGCCACGGCATGACCTTTGGTGAGTTAGCCCTTTATATTAATGACGTGTGTGGCATCGCAGCGGATCTTGAGATTATTGAGATGACAGGATGGAAAAGGTCTATGTTGTTTCGTGATAGCGGCCTCCCCTGGGTATTTCCCTCACCGAATATGCCGACTCCCGAAACAGCTTTAGTTTATCCGGGCCAGGTTATCTGGGAGGGGACAACGGTTTCGGAGGGCAGGGGAACCACCTTGCCTTTTGAATTGGTAGGGGCTCCTTATTGGAACTTGCCTGCTATTCAAAAACGGTTAAAAAATTCATATTTACCTGGTTGTTACCTTCGGCCTGTCGTTTTTGAACCCACATCTGGAAAGTATGGCGGTGAAACATGTAATGGGTTTCATCTCCATATTACCGATGCAGCCACGTTTCGACCCTATAAAACAAGTCTTGCGCTGTGGCAGGCTGTAATGCATACTCATCAGGAAGAATTTGGTTACAAACACCCTCCATATGAATACGAATTTGTCCGCTTGCCAATGGATTTAATACTTGGCAGTCAAAGGATACGAAAGGATGTTGAAAAGGGCAAACCTATTGATGAAATTGAATCCGAGTGGCAGGGAGATCTCGCCACATTTCTAGATATACGTGATAACTACCTGATATACAGTTGATTTCATGATGCTATTCCAGGTGTTACTACAAAAAACACATTCCTATGAAAGAAAACAAACTATCACTTAAGGAGCTTGCTGAACTTGTTGAGGGGACACTGGTAGGCCAAGGCGACATAACGGTTACGAACCTGAACTCTCTCGAGGCAGCAGGGACTGGGGAAATCTCTTTTCTGGTGAAGAAGGCGGAAGTTGATCGTCTTAAAGACACACAAGCCGCCTGCGTTCTGGTACCTCAAGCACTGGAGGGGGAATTACCTTTACCTGTAATAAAGGTTAAAGATCCTTACCTGGCATCCGCAATAATCCATAATCGCTTGCTGGAGACAGAATGGGTACCTGACGGGATTCACGAGAGGGCATATGTCGGTGACAATTGTACGATCTCAGAGAATGTGAGTGTCGGGCCGTTGGTGGCGATTGGCAACAGGGTTACGATTGGGGCGCGTGTTACCCTGGAACCAGGCGTCGTTATTGGGGATGATGTGGTGATTGGGGATGACACCCTGTTAAAGGCTAATGTTACTATCGCTGAAAAGTGTATAATCGGCAAAAAGGTTATTATTCATTCAGGTACTGTTATTGGCAGTGATGGGTATGGATATGCCACGGATAGTATGGGCAATCATGTTAAGCGCCCTCAAATAGGCAAGGTGCTGATAGATGATGATGTAGAAATTGGCTCCAATGTATGTATCGACAGGGGCACATTGGGCGATACCTGGATCCAGTCAGGTGTCAAGATTGATAACCAGGTGCAGATTGCTCATAATGTGGTTGTCGGTCCCAACTCACTCCTGGTCGCTCAAGTTGGTATAGCCGGATCGACCACATTGGGCAGGAATGTAGTACTGGGTGGCCAGGTTGGTGTTAATGGGCATATTCACCTGGAAGATCAGGTTATGGCGGCTGCGAGCAGCGGTATTCATAATTCCCAACCTAAAGGGATGAAACTGGGCGGTGTTCCGGCAATCCCGATTAAGACTTGGGCCAAAGCTACCGCTGTTTATGCGAAATTGCCGGAAATATACAGTGAATTCAGGAAGATAAAGAACATTGTCGCAAACCTTCAGGCGCGACTTGAACAATTAGATAGTGGAGATAGAAAATGAGCGAAGTGGTGGCACCGGAGCAGATAGATATTATTGAAATTCTTAAACTCATTCCACACAGATATCCATTTGTGATGGTGGATCGTATCTTGTCCATGGATGTCGGAAAAGAGATCACCGGCCTGAAAAACGTCACCATTAACGAACAGTTTTTTCAAGGTCATTTTCCAGGCCAGCCGGTTATGCCGGGAGTACTGATACTTGAAGGGTTGGCTCAGGTCGGATGCGTTATGGCATTTTACGCCAATCCTGATGCAATTGGCGAAAAGCTGGTATTTTTTGCCGGAATCGATAAGGCGAGGTTT
This sequence comes from Desulfopila sp. IMCC35008, assembly GCF_010646885.2. Lineage (GTDB taxonomy): Bacteria > Desulfobacterota > Desulfobulbia > Desulfobulbales > Desulfocapsaceae > Desulfopila. The sequence goes on from NZ_CP050700.1 coordinate 2,089,904, forward strand.
AGAAGACAGGTGGTGCCAGGTGACCAGCTTATATACAAACTGGAACTACTTAAGCAGAAACGATCCGTTTTGGTGATGGGTGCTAAAGCGTATGTGGATGACAAACTTGTTGCTGAAGCCGAGTTGATGGCATCGTTCTCATAAACAGAGTGTAGCATCCCCTCCGGGAGAAAGGAATAGAGCAAAAATCACGATGCAATTTCTCTTGAACTCGAGCCCGATTGATTGTAAGACTCCCTCTTCCCTTGCCCCGGTTTACCATAAGGGGCACATATATTACGCGAAACAGAAAAAAACATGACCATACATCAAACAGCAGTAGTAGACCCAAAAGCGGAATTAGATAGTAGCGTTACCGTCGGCCCATATGCAGTTATCGAGGCAGGAGTGCATATTGATGCGGATACCAGGGTGGAACCCCATGCAGTAATATCGGGCCCAACCTTTATCGGGAAGAGAAACCTGATCGGTTCATTTGCTACAGTGGGAGGAGCTCCGCAGGATCTCAGTTATAAAGGGGAACCGACAGAACTCCACATTGGCGATGATAACCAGGTTCGGGAATATGCATCCATTCATCGGGGGACTCCTGATGGAAACGGTAAAACGGTTATAGGCAACTCCAATCTTTTAATGGCTTATATCCACATTGCACATGACTGTAAGATTGGCAATAATATTATTTTGGCCAATGTGGCTACCCTGGCCGGGCACGTTGAGGTTGGGGATCGTGCATCCATTGGGGGCCTGGTGGCTGTGCATCAGTTCTGCAGGATTGGAAGCATGTCATACATCGGTGGTGTTTCCGGTATCAGCCTGGATGTTCCTCCCTATGTTATATTGGCAGGAACGAGAAACAGGACAAGAATTTCTGGCATCAACAAGATAGGCCTTAGGCGGAATGGATTTAGCCGTGAGACGATTAATAACCTTGAAGCTGCCTTTCGCATTATCTTTCGTGATGAGAGCCTGCTCTTAAAAGATGCCTTGGATGTGGCACGGAGAGATGTGCCTGGATGCCCTGAAGTTGAAACGCTGATCTCCTTTTTTGAGAATTCCAAACGTGGTGTGGTCAAACGGACCATTGAAGATTAATGACCGTTGATTCGGCGAAAATAGGTGTAATAGCCGGGGGAGGGCAGTTCCCCCTGCTGTTTATCAAGGCTGCACAACGTGCTGGCAGGAAAGTCATGGTGATTGCCCATAAGGGTGAGACCGATGAGAGTGTGACCCAGGCAGCCGATGATGCATGCTGGGTTAAGCTTGGTCAGCTCGGGAAGGTGATTTCCTGGTTCAAAAAACAGGGCGTCGGAGAAACTGTCTTTTTGGGTACGATTACCAAAACGAAGATCTTCAGAGACGTGTTGCCGGATCTTAAGGGACTGAGCCTCTGGAATAAAATCGATGCCAAGCAGGATGATGCTATTTTACGTGCGGTGGCAGGTGCACTTGAAAATGAAGGAATCTCAGTACGGGAATCGACCATGTACCTGCAGCATCTTCTTTTTCCCCAAGGTGTTCTTACCAGGAAAAAACCATCAAAGGTGCAGAGGCAGGATGTTGAGTTTGGCTGGCAGCATGCGCGGGCCATCGGTCGTCTGGATATTGGACAATGTGTTGTAGTGCGGGATTGTACCGTGGTGGCCGTCGAAGCAATCGAGGGGACCGACGCGGCAATTAAGCGTGGCGGTAAGTTGGCAAAGGAGAAAGCGGTCGTTGTAAAAGTGAAGAAGCCAGGACAGGATTTCCGTTTTGATCTTCCCGCCACAGGTGTGAAAACGATTGAGTCTCTTCAGGCTGTATCTGGCTCCGTGCTTGCTGTTGAGGCTGGGCAAGCTCTAATTTTTGATAAGGAAGAAATGGTAGAAGCTGCCGAAAAAGCCGGAATTATCATCATTGGTGTAACTGAAGCTGAGGATGGAACCCTCTTGTATTAGATGCATGAGCCTGCCTCAGCCCATAAATCCGATATAATCTGCAGGGAGATAATACAATGCAGGCCATGATTCTGGCAGCGGGATTCGGCACACGGTTGCTACCGCATACCCTGATCCGGCCCAAGCCTCTCTTTCCCATACTGAATATCCCCCTGTTGTTATTAACAGTTCAGCGTTTGCAACACAGCGGTTTCGATCACATTATTGTCAATTGCCACCATTTAAGGGAACAGATCAGCAAGGCGATGGCTGGTTGTGAAGGAGTAACGGTTATTGAGGAAGAATTGATTCTCGGTACCGGCGGTGGATTACGCAATGCATTTCCTCTTATGCGAGATGAGCCTTTGTTTATCACCAACGGGGATATTTATCATACGATTGATTGTAAAGAATTGTATCATTTTCATACCCAATCGCGAGTGAATGTCACTCTTGCCATGCATGATTATGCCAGGTTTAATACTGTTTGTGTGGCTGGTGACCATGTGGCAGATTTTTCCCACGACGAAGCTGGGCAGATGCTGGCATTTACAGGGCTGCATGTTATCAATCCCGACATACTTCAGACTCTTGAGAAAGGCAGGGAATACTGCATAATTGATTTATACAGGTCCCTCCTGAAAAGTGGCGAGAGGCTGCAGATAATGCGCGTAGATAACAGTTACTGGACCGATATGGGAACCACTGAGGATTACCTTTCTCTGCATGAAGGACTGTTGACCGGAAAAGTGCCCGTATGGCGAGAGATACAACATAAAATGCACAAGCCGTTTCTGGTCGATGAAGATGCCTTATTGACAGGCATGAGTTCGACCCATGAATGGGGATCCGTTGGCCGGGTAACTGGCAAGAATGTCTCCTTAGCCAGGGTTGTGATTTGGGATGGAGTCCAGCTCCCGGAAAATTGTGAGTTTCAGGACCAGTTAATATCCTCAACTCCGGACCGCAGGAAGTAACGTTGAAATGAGAACACGTAGTAAGAAGCAACTTTTAGACAATATCCTGCATATCCTGTTTGATCCGGAAAATGGTTCAATACCTGAAAAAGGCTTGTTGACTGAAGGGTTCGAGCTCGTTCAGTTGACGGGTGACGGATCGAACAGACAGTTTTACAGGGTATCACACCCAGACTTCAGTTGTATCGCTGCGGTGCCCCCATCAGACGATAAAAATGCGCTCAGAGAGGCGCAGGCTGCCTTTGCAATTGGTCAACATCTGTATCAGTGCTCGACTCCGGTACCTGAAATGTTCGGCTATGACCATGATACGGGTATTGTACTTTATGAAGATCTTGGTGGTACGCATCTTTATGATCTTGCATGTTCAACCGATTTTGATGACCGGCAACAATTGGCGAACCTGAATGAGATTTATGAGCAGGTTCTTGAAGTGCTGGTTTTTATGCAGGTCAAGGGCAAAGATGGCTTTAATGGGAAATGGTGCTGGGATACGCCCCTGTACGACAAAGAGCTCATGTTGCACCGGGAGGCCGGATATTTTTATCAGCAATGTTGGCTGAATTTACTTGGCATGACCCCGGTGACTGGAATTGAAAACGACTTTTTGCGTTTGGCTCAAAGGGCTGGGAGGGGTGACTGCAGTTTCTTCCTGCATCGTGATTTCCAGTCGCGTAACGTAATGATAAAGGACAACAAGGTGCGGATCATCGATTTTCAAGGTGGACGTTTTGGCCCGCTTGGCTATGATGTCGCCTCCCTTCTTCTCGATCCATACACCTCACTGCCGGCCTTCATGCAGGATAGTTTGCTTGAGTATTACCTGAAAAAACTTCAACAGGTCATCAAGGTAGATATAGAAGAGTTTTATCAATCATTCAGGGCCCTCTCATTACAACGAAATCTTCAGATTATTGGAGCCTTCTGTTATCTGGGGATGGTACGTCAAAAAACATTTTTCAGGCCATATATTCGCCCTTCACTGGAGAATCTGTATAAACAGTTGACTCGTCTTGATGAATCTGAATTCCCTGTTCTGACAGATACGGTTGAACAGGCGTTGTCCACACTCTCTCAAGCACATTGAGGTCAGACACCCTTTTTTTGCACGATCGAGTGTGGCATAGTTAAGATACACAGTTTTATAAATAGTTTGGGTAATCACCCGAAAACAGGAAGTAGGAAAGGAAACCGGAAATGACAACCATGCCCTCATGCCCCATTATTGCTCTCATCGGACGACCGAATGTTGGCAAATCGACCATGTTCAACAGGATTACGAAATCGAGGAAGGCCCTGGTTGATCCCACCCCTGGTGTTACAAGGGACAGGCACTATGAAAGGGTCGAGTGGGAAAATCACTCATTCATCCTTGTTGATACCGGTGGTATTGACGACAATCCTGAAGATTTGCTTGTCAATCATATAAGGGATCAGGCAATGGCGGCCATTGAGGAGGCTGATATTGTACTGTTTCTCATGGACGGCAAGCAAGGGGTGACCCCGGCAGATTATGAAGTGGTCGAAATTCTGCGCAGGGTTAAAAAACCGATCTTCCATGTGGTGAACAAGGTAGACAGTCCTGAACAGGAACTGAATGTATTGTCCCAATTTTATGAGCTGGGGGTAGATATTCTCTGGCCTGTTTCTGCTGAGCACAGTTATGGTTTTCGCTCCTTGATGGAGGGTGTGACTGAGATAATAGAACATGACAGCGATGATGATTCCGGTCTTCCTGAGAATACGGTAAAGGTCGCTTTCTTTGGGCGACCAAACGTAGGTAAGTCTTCAATGATCAACCGGATTTTGGGTGAAGACAGGATGGTCGTATCTGAAATCTCCGGGACTACCAGGGATTCTGTGGATACCATGTTGACCCATGGCAAATACAGTTACCTGCTGATAGATACCGCTGGAATACGGCGGAAAGGCAAAACCAAGGATAAACTCGAAAAGTTTTCTATTCTCAAGTCGCTTGGAGCGTTGGAAAAATGTGATGTCGCTGTCATCCTGATAGATGCCGATGAAGGTATTACTGAGCAGGATTCAAAGGTGATAGGGTATGCGCTGGATCATGGGAGAGGTTTGATCATTCTTGTTAATAAGTGGGATCTGATCAAGGATGATAAAAAACGGCAGGAACATCTCATGGTAGAGATAGGTCGCCAGCTTCCATTTGTCGGATTTGCCCCACTTTTGAATGTGTCTGCCAAGACAGGATACGGGATAAAGCGATTGTTTCCGACCATTGGCTCCGTATACCGCCAGTATAAGGCGTCATTCCCGACTTCCGCCCTGAACCAGTTGTTACGTGATGCCCTGGATGCCCATACTCCACCGATATTTAAAAATAAACGCCTCAAATTCTATTACACAGCACAGGTTGGAACATGTCCTCCAAAATTCGTATTGATGACGAATAGTACAAAGGGTGTTCACTTTTCGTATAAACGATATCTGACCAACAAATACAGGGATGGACTTGGGCTGGATAAGGTGCCGATCCAATTGATCTTCAAGGATAAGAAGGGTGGGCGTGACAGGTAAGAAAGAAATGAGAGAAAGCCGGGGTAACGAGTAACCCCCGGCTTTGATGGATGTTTCAGCTAAATTTTTGTTAGAGCACGTTTAAACGCTTCTGCCGAACCACTTATTACCTCATCCGGGACACAGAATGCCAACCGGAAGTATCCCGGCGAACCAAAGCCCCTGCCCGGTACAGCCAGGATTTTCTCTTCCTGCAATATGGCACAGAACTTCACGTCGTCTCCACCGGGCGCTTTCGGGAAAATATAAAACGCACCTTTTGGATGTAAAAAATCGTATCCCGCTTCTTCCAGTATTGTACAAAAAAGATCTTTTCTTCGAGCGTATATTGAATTGTCAACCGTCTCATCCTGAAGCTCAGCAACAATCCGTTGCATCATAGCCGGTGCATTGACAAAGCCGAGTATTCGATTAGCCAGGTTGAGGGCACCCAGCAGTTGCGGTTTTTCAAAAATTTCCGGATGGGTAGCAAGATAGCCGATGCGTTCACCAGGCAGTGAGAGGTCCTTGGAGTAGCTGGAAGCGACAATGGAATTCGTATAACTGTTGAATATTGAGGGTACTTCTGTATCATCAAATATGATCTTCCTATATGGTTCATCAGAGATCAGGTAGATGGTTGTCTCCAGTTTTTTACTGCTCTCGCTGAGCAAATTCCCGAGTCTTGCCAGGTTTTCCCGTGAGTAGACCTGCCCTGTCGGGTTGTTGGGAGAATTGATAATGACAACCTTGGTTTGGGGGGTGATCGCTGCTGCTATTGCATCAATATCGATATTGAATTCTTCGTCGGTATTGACGACTTTCGGCACCCCGCCATGGTTGTCGATATAAAAGTTGTACTCCACAAAGTAGGGAGCAAGGAGGATCACTTCCTCACCTGGATTTAGCAGTGCTTTAAGAATTACATTTAAGCCACCAGCTGCGCCGCAGGTCATGATCATGTCGTCACCGTTTACAGTGATACCCTGCTCTATGGACATTTTCCGGGCAATTGCATCACGGACCCACTGGTAACCTGAGTTGGGCATATACGAGTGAACACCGGGACTGGTATCCGCGCCTTTTTCACGAATGGTTTCGTAGAATTTTGGTGGCGGAGGCAAGTCCGGATTTCCCAGGCTGAAATCAAAGACATTTTCAGCCCCGTATTGTGCCTTTAATCGAGCACCTTCTTCGAACATTTTTCGTATCCATGAGGATTTTTCAGCAAATCCCCTCATCTTATCGGAAACGGACATATCATCTCCCTGATCGTGCAATGGTTATTCTGGTAGGGGCACATTCATTATCTCTTCTTGAAATAATCATAGGCCGCGTTGATCTCTTTCATTTTTTCTTCAGCGACATTCTGGAATTCATCGCCGAGATGTCGGACCTTGTCCGGATGGTATTTCATACTGAGTTTACGATAGGCCTGTTTGATTTCATCAGCAGGTGCACCTTGATCCAAGCCAAGTACTGCATAATATTGGGCGGCGAGGTCACCGCTGCGTGCAGCACTCTGCCTGTTATGATATTTGTATTTTGCCTCTATTGTACGCTGGTCATAGGCGGATATTTCAAGATAGCGGGCGATAAAGCGGGCGATATCAAGTTCACTGTCGGGAACGCTGCTCTTGGTGTAGAGAACCTGGTAGACCAGCTCTAGCAGGATAAGACGTGGTTCATAGGCGAAGGTATTTTTGAATTCTTCAAGTAAGCTTTCCAGCGGAGTTGTTGAGCCTGTAGCCTCCTTGATGAGCTCTTTAACCCAGAGCATCTTGGTCTGGGTATAATGCAGATTGTATTGGAAGAAGCGTTGGATGGTCTGGACTTCGTCCTTGCTTATCTCACCATCGATCTTGGCGATGTGCATCAGGATTTGAACAAGCAGCCAGACAAACCTGTTATGACTTTCAGACTGGGATTGCTCGTAGGTGGCAACCCGTTTCTGGACCCAGTATGAGAAACCCCAGAAAAGTGCGACGAATAAAAGAATCCCGGCGAGACCTGAGAAAAAGAGGGTGCCAAGAAAGTTAATGAGTGCCGGGGCGCCTCCTGTTACAAAGACGATCAACATTAAAATAAGCAGGCAGCCTCCGCAACCTGGTTGGTTTCGTCGCTGATAATGCATGGAATACTGGCGGTTCATTCTTCAACTCCACTGTTTCTGTCCTGGAAAAGTGCTTCGATAAATTCATCGGCATCGAAATCGCGAAGATCATCGATAGTTTCGCCGATACCGATAAACCGTATGGGGGTTTTCAATTCACGGCAAATGTTGGCGACGATACCGCCTTTGGCTGTTCCGTCAAGTTTGGTGAGCGTGATTCCTGTAATTTCGACAGCCTCATTAAAAAGCTTTGCCTGGGAAATTCCGTTTTGGCCGGTAGTCGCGTCTACGATGAGCATTACTTCATGGGGGGCACCATTAAGCTGTTTCGCCATGACCCGCTTAATCTTCTTTAATTCCTCCATGAGATTCGCCTGGGTGTGGAGCCTGCCGGCAGTATCTACAAGCACAACATCGTAGTTCTTGGCCTTGGCGTGGGCAATGGCGTCGTATACTACCGAGGATGGATCGGAGCCTTCATCCTGTGATGCAACAGGAACATTATTTCGTTCCCCCCATATTTTAAGCTGGCTGATTGCGGCAGCACGAAAGGTATCTGCTGCTACCAGCAGCACGGATTGACCGGAACGAATAAATTTATGAGCTATTTTGCCGATCGTTGTCGTTTTACCGACACCGTTTACTCCGACGACCATGATGACAAAAGGTCCCTCATCAGGCATGACAAGTGCGGCATCTTCCTGGTGGTCGCTGATAAAGGATTTGATTTTTTCCTGAATAGCGGTTTTGAGTGACTGGGGGTCATCAAGTTCGTTTCTCTTTACCTTCCTTCGGGCATGATCTAAAATTTCCTGGGTGGTTGAAACACCAAGATCAGCGGTAATGAGCAATTCTTCAAGATCGTCGAGAAGATCAGCGTCTATCTCCTTTTTACCCAAAAAGAGGGTGTCGAGCTGATAAGTAAACGATTCCCTGGTGCGGGAAAGTCTGTCGGCTAAGCGTGAAAAGAAAGACTTCTTTTTTTCCTGCGGTTTTTCCTGAGGGGTTGTTGAGGCAACAAGAGATTCGCCCTCTTTTATATGTATCGGTCCCTGAGGTTCTTCAGTATCGTCTTTTACTTCCTCTAGAGTTTTTGTACCAGTTACTTCTTCATCGAAAGGTTCTTTAATATCAGTCAGATGACTCGCATCATCTATAAATTCTGCCGGGATAGAAGACTCTTCTGTATCAGTTGATTTATCATTTACAATCTCGCCACCCGCAAAAGAAGCTTCGGTCGGTTCAGGTGTTACTGGTTCATCATACACTTCTTCAGAGTCAACTTCCTCTTCTGCTTCCACTTCGACTGTTTCAATAGGCGTTTCAATATCAACAACTGGCTCTGGCTCTGGCTCTGGCTCTGAAATGTGAGAGGGTTCAACCGAAGTTTCAATATCATTTTCAGATTTTACGGATGTTGCCCCGGCAAGACTTTCGTCTCCATCATCAATATCTTCTAATGGTTTGGTATCTATTTCTGGTTCAACAGCAGGTTCCTGAGGAGTAGCTGCCGGAACTTCGAAGAAAAGGTCTTCTGCAAGCTCTTCCTCAGGGCTCTCCTGTACTGATTCTGTATCCTCCAGACTGGCTTCTGCAGCAGGTGACAGTTCCGGTGACGTTTCATCTATTTTACGTTTTCTTTTAAACCAGCTAAGCATTGGATTTCCCGTATATCTTTGAATTCAACCTTGAAATAATCCGTATCGTATTTCAGTTTGGCTCGCACTGCGCGTAACCTATCATAATACGGATTGAATATGAAATACGCAACTAAAAGAGCATAAAAGGGAAAACGACCAGTAATTCCCATAGTGTGGTCGTTTCTTTTTCCCTTTTTTGACGGGACGAATTCATTTGCATTTTGAGGCATCGGCATTAGTGTAGTTGATGCCGTTTTTCAGGGCATCATTGCTGTTATTCAGCACTGTATGTCTTTTACGATTTCTCTTCGACAGTTTGTATTTTGTTCGATCTTGGTGCTCTCTGTTTGGGATTGACTGAAACAACAAGTGTTAAAATCGTGCAGACTCACCGGTCAGATGGGTTTTTCCGTCACTGGATGCTGTTTGATGAAGAGCTTATAAATACCCTTGAGATATAAGGAGGAAAAGAAATGTCAGAATCATGTGGAAGTTCCTGTTCAACAGCATCCTCAGGAGGCTGTGGTTCCCAGGAGTCTCAGCAGGCCGCAATGGCCCAGCAGGAGAATGCTATAACCCGCTCATTAGGCAAGATCAAAAACAAAATTCTCGTCATGAGTGGTAAGGGCGGTGTCGGGAAATCTACCGTATCCGTCAATCTTGCACTGTCCCTTGCCAAGAAAGGGCATAAAGTTGGCCTGATGGATGTTGATATCCATGGGCCTGATGTTGTAAGGATGCTGAATATGACCGGCACAATAGAGCCGCCGTCCTCAGCTGATGCTCTTATCGCTCCCCTGGCCTACAACGATAACCTGAAAGTAGTCTCTTTGGAGTACTTGATGAAGGACCGTGATGAGGCCATCATCTGGCGTGGTCCTCTCAAAATTCAGGCTATTAGACAATTTGTTGCCGATTTTGACTGGGGAGAACTGGATTATCTCGTCATTGATGCTCCTCCGGGGACCGGAGATGAACCGCTTTCCGTTGCCCAGACAATTCCTAATGTAAAAGCTGTAGTCGTCACTACCCCCCAGAAAGTCGCTCTTGCAGATGTACGTAAATCAATAAACTTCTGTAAGACGGTCAATGTGGAGATAACAGGTGTGGTAGAGAATATGTCCGGTTTTGTCTGTCCTCATTGCAACCAGACTGTAGATATCTTTAAGTCTGGTGGCGGGGAAGAGATTGCACGTGAGTTTGAGCTTCCGTTCCTTGGCCGTGTTCCGATGGATCCGAAAGTTGTAATGGCAGGTGATGATGGTAAGCCCTACTTGTCGTCAGAAGAAGACAGTCCGGCCACAAAGGCCTTTGGGGAAGTTGTCACTTCAATTGAAAATCGGCTGCCTCCTGTTGCCGCCCCTGTAACATTAAAGATGGCGGGCAATGATTGTGGCTGCGGGTGTTCTAGTAAATAGTTTGTTATAATTGTAAATTACCGTTATCCTGACCGGACATTTTGGTGGACATTCCAACATGTCCGGTCATTTTTTCAATGAGGGAAAACGTATGCTTGACTTTTTACAGGTAACAGTTGGCGTGATGGGGGTTTGCTGTTATATCGTATTTTGCCCGAATACCAAGAAAGCTGCTGTGGTTGATCCAGGCGGAGATGTTGACCGTATTCTGGAAGTGGCAAAGGATAACGGACTTGAAATCGTCAAGATCATAGCGACTCATGCCCATCCCGATCATGTGTGTGGTGTTCGTGAATTAAAAGAAGCGACCGGCGCTGAGATTGTGATACATGCTGCCGACGAAGAATTTTTCAGCAGAGATGAAGTCTCATCCTATTTTTCGATGCTTGGTCTTGAAGCCTCTCCACCGGCTGATATCACCGTTGAAGAAGGGGACTCTATCAGGGTTGGAGAGGGTGATCTGCAGGTTATCCACACACCTGGTCATACTCCAGGTGGTATGTGCCTGTTAAACGGGAAAAATCTTATCACCGGTGACACACTGTTCGTCGGTGGTCTCGGCCGAACTGATTTTCCAGGTGGATCTCACCGTGAACTGCTTGACTCCATACATCAAAAACTGCTGGTATTGCCTGAAGACACGGTTGTATGGCCAGGACATGGCTATGGAGGTAGTCGGTCAACCATTGGAGAAGAGAAACGATCCAATCCTTTCCTGTAATATTTATTCCCTTATTTTCCTGATCAAATGCGAGAAATAGTCCTAGGTACAGCCGGACATGTCGATCATGGCAAGACCAGCCTTATACGAGCCCTTACCGGAATTGAGACAGATCGTCTCAAGGAAGAGAAAAAGCGTGGAATAACCATAGAGCTCGGGTTTGCTTATCTTGATTTGCCATGCGGTCATCGTCTTGGAATTATAGATGTTCCGGGCCATGAAAAATTTGTAAAAAATATGGTGGCCGGGGTGACCGGGATGGATCTGGTGGCGTTTATCATTGCCGCAGACGAAGGTATTATGCCCCAGACCATTGAGCATTTTGAGATATGCAGACTTCTTGGCGTTGAGCAGGGAATTATCGTACTTACCAAGAAAGACCTTGTTGAAGAAGACTGGCTGGAGATGGTGCAGGATGAGATCCGAGAATTTTGTGAAGGATCGTTTCTTGAAGAAGCACCAATTATTCCTGTCTCTTCAACAACAGGCGAGGGGATAGACCTCGTTCTTGAAGAACTTAATGATTTTGTCAGCAAATATCAATTTCACGAAGTGTTCGGACCGTTTCGATTACCGGTAGATCGTGTATTTGCCATGAAAGGGTTTGGTGCGGTTGTGACCGGAACATCTATTTCAGGTAGAACGGTTCTAGGTGATGAGCTGCAATGCTACCCCTCTGACCAGGTTGCAAAAATACGTGGCATCCAGGTGCACTCCGAGACGGTCGAGAGTGTAGAGGCGGGTCACAGGACTGCCATCAATCTGCAGGGTGTTGATACTGCTACCGTCAGTCGGGGGATGGTGGTGGCCACTCCCGGCTCACTGCAGCCAAATTATATGCTCGACTGCAGGTTCCTTTATCTCGGGTCATCTACGAAACGGCTTAAGCACAGAACACGTGTACGCGTCCATTTGGGAACGGCGGAAATATTAGGCAGAATCAGCTTACTTGACAGGGATGAACTCGAGCCTGGGCAGGAAGTTGGTGTTCAGATATTGCTTGAAGAGGCTGTTGCCGTATGGCCGGGAGACAATTATGTGGTCCGGAGTTATTCACCGGTAGCCACTATTGGCGGTGGGACAATCCTTGGAAATATATCTCCGCGTAAGCGCAAGAGGGCAACTGATAGCGACAGGGAGTATAATAGGGAAGTCTTTCAGGTCTTGCTTGAAGGGAGTTTTGAAGAGAAAATGCTCCTGTTTCTGAAAGAAAGCGGCGCCGCCGGGCTTACCTTTGATGATCTGGCCATTCGTGTCGGGTTATTTGGTAAACACCTGAAGAAAGCGTTAACCGATCCATTGTCCACCAAAAAAATGGTGGTTGTCGATTCTGCCTCACAACGATATGTGGTTGTTGAGATTGCAGAACAGACTAAAGCTGAGATACTTACCTCCCTCGCTGCATTTCACAAGGCCAATCCACTCCAGCTAGGGCTTGTGAAAGAAGAGTTGCGCTCTACGGTTGGCAGGAATGTCGATCAGAAAGTATTTGGTTACTGCCTCAACGAACTGACTCGTAAAGGGGAAGTGGTTCAGGAGGAATCCGTTGTTAGACTATCGACCCATGAAGTTGCGTTGAAAGCAGATGAAGAGGAACTTCAGCGCGATATCATTGAGTGGTATGGCGGCAAAGGCTTGTTTACCCCTACTGTGCGTGAGACGATCGATCACTTTTCTGAATATCAGGAGAAGATGATCAAACAGGTACTCGATTTGCTCATCAGGGAAGGGAAGTTGGCCAAGATCAGTGAAACTCTCTACTACCGCAAAACAATAATTGACGAACTTGCCGAAAAGGTTGTTGTCTATATGACTGAAAATGGTGAGATTGATGCTCCAGGATTTAAGGAGCTTACCGGGCTTACACGCAAATTCTCCATTCCCATCCTTGAATATTTCGATAGGGTGAAGCTGACAATGCGTATTGGGGATAAACGCATTTTACGAAAAAAAGCATAAAACAGACAGGTGAAATCACGTTCTGTTTTGCTGAAGATGAAGAACGGTGATTGTTTCTTCTGTAATCTTAACTCTATCGGCTATTCGTAAACCTAAGATTGCAATGGGACCATTTTGATCGGCGAGCAGAGGGTAGTGTCTTTTTTCATCTGTCGGGATTTTCAGATCGTTTAATATACGACTTATTTTTTTTCTTCCGGGTGCACCCAGGCATTTCATCTTTTCCCCTGGATAGGGAGGGCGCAACTCAAGGGGATATTTCACCTGTTTTTCATCCAGTACCAGACCGGCTGAATCCAGGCTTACACCTCTTGATATGCTTTCCCGGGTGAGTGCTATTGACATATTAAGTTCCGGAAGTTGATAGATTCCCGGTTCCCCAATTTTACAAGAATACGTCTGTTCAGTAATTGTGTCGCCTCTCATGGCTTTTTTCCCTTCCGGAAAAGCAAAGAGGATTCTGTCTCGTTCTTTTTGTGCTCGAAGACCACTTCCCAGGTGAATTCTGCTTCCTCGTATGGCGGTATGGATAAGATGCTGGAGTTGTGAAATAATTCTGAATGAAGGACGGTTCTCCAATTGCCAGCAGATTTTTTCCAGAATCCTTCTTTGTATTGCAGGATGTTCGTCGAGAAAAGGAGAGGTGCGAAGCGTGAGTTGCAAGCAGGTCCCATCAGGTTGTGTTTCAATTATACAAAGTTTAGTAAAATGTTCTGAACAGAGAAGATCAAGGTAATTGTCATCCTCCTTGATGATGGCCATTGTATTCAGGGTTGTAGAACGAATAGCAGGGTTGAAATCCTGTTCTAGCAAAGGCAGCAGGTCAAGCCTCACCCTGTTGCGAAGGAATTCCCGGGAGTCGTTGGATGTATCGTGACAATACTCTATATCATTGTCTTTAAGATATTTGATAAGTGAGGATTTGGTTTCCCCGAGTAAGGGACGAATGATGTTACCATTTCTTGATTCCATTCCACCCAGACCTTTTAAACCTGTGCCACGTATGAGCCGCAGGTAGAATTCCTCCACCTGATCATCTGCCGTATGGCCGACAGCTATAGCCTGGCAGTTATGTTTTATCCTGCAGTGTTCAAGTTGTCGATAGCGTAGAATGCGTGCGCTTTCTTCTGTCGATCTTTTCTCGTGATGGGCAAACCTCTTCACATCAATATTTTCGGACATAAACATGATGTTGAACTGTTTGCAGAGTGAGGAGATGCAATGTATCTCAGTTTTTGTTTCATTTGGGCGAAGCCCATGGTCTACATATACACAGAGTAGTTTCAGGTCCATATCGCAATGATGAAGCAGGTGCAGCAAAGCAATGGAGTCACTGCCCCCTGATACCGCAACGATAATTTTGTCGCCCATGTTAAAGAGGCTTGCATCAAAAATATTTTGTTTGACCCTGCCTATGAGATGTGGTGTAACAGACATGAAATAAAAGTATACTGTTTAGTTCTGTTGAGTTGGTTTTGCTTCTGGTATACCATATAGGTAATTTAAACAGGATATCAATCGTAAAAATATTCTGAGTTACGAAATCCAGCCTACAAATACTCTTGAGATTATGTCACAGAAGAGGGTGCAGAAAAGCAAATGAGTCAGAATGAGAATATCAAAAAGATAGAGTTATATCTCAGCAGCCGATTCCAGTTACCACCGGAACAGGTCGCAGAAATGATTCCCACCTTTATTACCACGCTGAAAGAGCATGTCGTAAATCTTGAAAATGCATTAAAGAGTGGGAGCCTGGTCGAATTGGGAGGATCGGGGCATACCATCAAAGGTGCATTGCTCAATCTAGGCCTGTTTGAAAGTGCAGAAATTGCGCTGGAGATTGAGAAGAACGGAAAGGCTGAAGATCAGGGCACTGATTATCAAGCCTTAGTGGGTAAGATCAAGGCAGACCTTACCCCTCTGTTTAAGTAATCTTTACAGATGGCTCTTACCGCTTTTTGAGCATTTCAAGCAGGCGGTTGTGGATGTTGTCGAAACCACCATTAGAGAGGATGGCCACTACATCCCCGCTGGTAAGGGTTTGTTCCAGATAGTGTAAAATACAATCTGTATCGGCATAAGCAGCGGCATTCAGACCTCGATTTCTACAAAGATCCTCGGCCAGTCTGGAAGAGGAAAAATGTTCATCCTTTGAGACTGTTGTCAGTGGCATCGGCTCCCTCAGGCAGATAAGATCAGCACCATCAAAAGCCATTGCATATTCCTGTTGAAAAATGGAGCGGCGTGAGGTGTTGGTTCGAGGTTCAAATACAACAACTAAACGCTGATCGGCGTAGGCTTGTCGCAAAGCTGATACTGTTTCTTTGACGGCGGTGGGATGGTGGGCAAAGTCATCAATGACAGTTACTCCTGCCTCAATTCCTCGCACCTCTTGTCTTCTTTTGACACCACCGAAAGTTGCAAGGCCATCATTGATAACATCTGGTGAGAGTCCTAGATGGTGGAGCATGGCAATGACCGACAGACTGTTTAAACAGTTGTGTCTGCCGGGAAGGCGGATAGAGAATTCGCCGAATAATTCTCCCTTCAAAATGGCTGAAAAGTGGGTTTTACCACCAGCGTAACGGATGGAGTCCAGTGACCAGTCGTATGCCTTTGACAGGCCGTAACCAACGGTGCGGCATGGTGCTTCACGTATCACCTCCCGAACATTTGCATCGTCGAGATTCGCAATAAGCAGACCATCTTTGGGCATAAGGGCGACATATCTCTTAAATGAATCCTTTATGGCTTCAAGATCGTTGAAGATATCGGCATGGTCAAACTCTATAGAAGTTATAATGGAGATCTGTGGCTGGTAATAGAGAAACTTTGATACCTTATCAAAGAACGCGGTATCATACTCATCGCCTTCTGCAACAAAATAATCACCATTGCCTATTCTGAAGTTTCCTCCAAATTCCGGCAGGATGCCTCCAATCATAAATGTTGGATCAAGATTGGCCCGGTACAGAGCCGTAGCAAGCAATGAACAGGTTGTAGTCTTACCGTGCGTTCCTGTCACGACGAGTGATGTTCGTGAGGTGATGTAATAATGTGCTAACGCCTGAGGAAAAGAAATATAGGGTATATCGGTTGTTGCAAGGTGTTGGGATTCGGGGTTGATACGGGTGATAACATTGCCGACGATGACAAGATCCGGTCGCGGTTCAAGGTTTTCAGGTTTATAACCGTCGCGTACTTCAATATTGAGTCTGTTGAGAAAATCGGACATCGGGGGGTAGACATGGCTGTCGCTGCCCCTGACATTGTAGCCACTTTGTTGCAGCATGCCGGCCATTGCTGCCATGCCTGTACCACAGATTCCCATTATGTGAATATTTTGGACGTTTTTTGGTGCGAAATTAAGTCGTGGATCGAGATCGTGCATTTCAGTTGTTGGTGACTGTAGTTTTCAGTGTTTTGTAGATATCAGCAAAAGATTCAGGGAATGTTGCAGGGGTTACTCTACCAACCTCAATAAATTTAATGGCTATTTCTTTTGAGAGTTTAAGCAGGGTTTCCTGGGTTACAACGCAATTTTCCGAAGTGCTGTTAGTGTCTTTACCTTGTTCTTTCATATCGACCATGAGGTAGAAGAATAGAAGAGCGCCTCCGCCGGTTGAAGAAGGCCAATTCGTCAAAGGTACGGCAGAGGCGCGTGTTCTGGAAATAACCGGCCAGGCCATTTCACTTGATTAGTAATACGTTACATGATTGATTTTTGCTATTGAATTTACTTTTTAAAGCCAGCTGAAAGTGAGCATTTCAGGTTTGAAGATCATGAGTATACCAAAAAACAGCATGAATGCTCCTGATGTTAATTTCAATAGTCTTCCTTGCTGCTCACTAAGGCGAACAGACTTGAAAAAATAGATGAAATTAGCAAGGATTGCCAATAAGGGAAGGATATATATCAAGCAGTAGAAAGCTGTCCAAATTGAATATGCGGTATAGCCGTCGTAACGGCTCACTAATGTTGTAAGATAAACTACCGGTAATATGGCAGTGCAGCCAAGTTCTACGAGATTCACAACAATTCCCAGCATAATGGTTCCGCCAATTGCAAGATACAACTTGCCCCCTTTCTTACCTAAACCCTTAACTATGCCGGAAGCTTTTTGGCTGAACTGGAGTTTTTGTTTTTCCGAGAGGCTTAGCGAAACACCACCTTTGTCAAAAAAGAAAAAATCTTTGACGTTAAGGATACCGGCAGCAGCAATACCGGCTCCTAATAATAACATGATAATTTGTCCATACTGTTCCAGAAAGAAACCACCTATCAGGACAAGTACCATAATGAAAATGAAATACATCACAGCGGAAGTAACAATAAATGTACCGCCCAGCAAAATCATATCCTTTCTACTTTTTGTATAGGTCAATAGGCTCAATAATATGATGAGAACAGTGAAGGCACATGGGTTAAAGCCGTCAGCCAGGGCGATCACTCCGACAAACAAAGGGTACGGCAGGCTTTGGGCATAGGCCTGGACAGTTGCTCCAGGTAGTTGGGCAAGAAAAAGGAAAAAAGAAATAATGAAAGTCGCTGCTAATCCGGCTTGCCATAAACGTTTTCTGTTATCTTCTGTGAAATAACGTCTTAAGAAAAGGAAACTGAAGAGATAGAGGAGTGGCAGAAGCAGTGGCCAAAAAGATGCGGTGCTAACAGTATTTTCTTTATGTTTTTCCAGAAAATCTCCAAGGGACACTTTGTGCCCGATGAGTTTTTCAATTGCTTTTACAATTTGTACCCGGTTACCTTGATATCCCTGAACAACGTCTGAGTACTCTAAAGCTACTGCTGAGGATGAGTAACCGACAAATGAGATATCACCGATGAAAGTACGAGGGAAACCACGATACTGTATATTATGCTTCTTTAAAAAACTGTCCCATATGGCATTCGAATCGTGAATTTCATAGGCCAGGATTTTTAACTCAGGGTTGTTTTGTTCGAGTGCCTGCATAAGAGGAATCTGTTCATGACAATGCGGACAGGATTTACTGTAAAAAAAATAGATTTCTACAGGTTCTTCTTTTGCAGAAACTGATTGATTGGGAAGAAGAACTGCGAAAAAAAGTAGGATTAATACGTTTAGTCTTGTTGAAAACATGTTGGGAATCTCCTCCTGCCAATCGAAGTACGTATAAGATTGCTATTACCTTAAATCATCACTTCGATGAATCAATAAAGAAATAAACCGGGTGACATTTACGGGTCCCTGTAAATCAAAAAAGGAGCTATGATATTAAACCATAGCTCCTTATATGTCTGGCTGGGGGACAGGGAGTCGAACCCCGATAGGCAGAGTCAGAGTCTGCTGTCTTGCCATTAGACCATCCCCCATCAGGTCTCTGTTTTCAAGTGTCGAGATATATAGATGAATTATAAATGAGTGTCAAGAAAAAATCAGCAATTTATACCGTACTTTTTATGATAGAACCATTCCTGCATAACCTACGACTTGCCCTGTATCGCCAGAGACATCACCGGAGTCTGTATAGCGAATGAGTTCAGCCCGGGTCGCTCCAAGCTCTGACACCGTTAATAGAGCAATGGTTACAGGAATCACACCGCACATGGATATCCGGTTGGAATGTACCGTTGTATAGAGGCCTTCAGGGTTAAGTTGTTCTATCATCTCAAGAGCCAACCGGTCTTTTCTGGTCGCCACGGTACGAGATTCATAATGGCTCATATCACTGGATGCGACAATCAGTACCTCATGAGGAAAGCCCTGGATAGTTGTTGCTAGTTCACTGGCGAACTGTTTGCAATCTGCGTAGGAGAGATGAGAGAGAACTATTGGTACAATTTGAAGTTTTGGCTGTAATTCCAATAGGAAAGGGATCTGCACTTCTACCGAGTGTTCATACTGATGTGCCGCTTCATCTACAACAATAGTTTTGCTGTTTTGGAGAAGTGCGTCGCAGAACGTCTCATCAACCTTGGTATCAGCCACCACCATATGCCAGGTGTCTCTTGAAAGAGCAACTGGTGCACCTCGGCCATGATGATTGAGCCCGAGAATGACAACTGTTTCAGGTATCTCAATATGGCTGAGCGTCTCGGCTGTTACAGCGCCTGAGTAGATGTACCCGGCATGAGGGCTCACCACAGCCATTCCCTTTTTCTTTTGAACAGAAGAGTATGGCTGGATGAAATTCGTGATTTCCTGCTGTAAAGCTTTACTGTTGCCGGGATAAAAACGCCCGGCCACTGCCGGTTGACGTGTCATAGTTTCCTCCGCCTGGTGTTTGTACCGGCAGGAAGGACAGCATCATGATCAGTGGCGCTTCACTGTCCAGGTTGTTCCTTCCGGTCCATCCTTGAGTTCGATATTGTGGGCAAGCAGTTCGTCCCGAATCTCGTCACTCCTGGCCCAGTTCTTATCTTCGCGACTCTTGATGCGTTCGATAATCAAGTTTTCAATTTGTTGTTCATCTATATCAGTATCTGCAAGAAGCTTTTGTTTTTGCTGATTAAGAAATCGTTCTGCATCTTCTTTCAAAATTCCCATTATCGAGCCGAGTCGTAACAATATTTCTTTGCTTGCGGACAGGAGCTCGATATCTGATGTTGCAGGTAGTGTCGGGAGATTTTTACAAAGACGATTCAGGATTTTAACCGCATCGAATAATATGGATTGGCCCTGAGCCGTATTAAAATCATTATCCATTGCCTGCTGGAATCTTTGTTCAATGGATTCCAGCTTTCCTCTATCTTTCGTACTGATTACTGATTCCGTTTCAGCAGATCCTATTGGGAGCTTATCAAGTATTGCGATACAGGAATAGAGTCGTTCCAGGCCGGTTGCCGCATCCTGCATTGCTTTTTCTGAAAAGTCCAGAGGGGTGCGATACTGAGCCGAGAAGACAAAGAAACGGAGAATTTCAGGATGATACTTGTCGAGAATATCTCTGATAGTTAAAAAGTTATTGAGGGATTTCGACATCTTTTCATCACTGATAGTTACAAAACCATGATGAATCCAGGTGTTGACGAATCGGCAGCAGTTGGCCGCCTCACTCTGGGCAATTTCGTTCTCATGATGCGGGAAAATCAGATCTTTACCGCCGCCATGGATGTCGAATGTTTCTCCGAGATATTTACGGCTCATAGCAGAGCATTCTATATGCCAACCGGGCCGGCCCTCACTCCATGGACTTTTCCATTTTGGTTCGCCCGGCTTGGAGCCCTTCCAAAGTACGAAATCCATGGGGTTCTTCTTCAATTCATTAACTGAGATTCGGGCTCCGGCCACCATGTCATCAAGATTTCGGCGGGAGAGCTTGCCATATTCTGAGAACGAATCCACAGCGAAATAAACATCGTTGCCGGATTGATAGGCCATGCCCTTGTCCACCAATTCTGAGATGATCTCTACCATCTCGGGGATATGTTCGGTGGCTTTTGGTTCAATGTCTGGACGATCGATTCCAAGGCCATCCATATCTGTATAGAATTCCTCTATAAAACGGTTCGCCAGCTCTGCCGAGCTGGTATTCTGCTCGGCTGCTCGTTTGATAATTTTATCGTCGATGTCGGTAAAATTCCGAACATAGGTAACCTTGTAGCCACGGTATTTAAAATATTTGACAATCATGTCAAAAGCCAGGGACGAGCGAGCGTGCCCTATGTGGCAGTAGTCATAGGATGTGATACCGCAGACATAAAGTTTGACGTGGTTAGGTTCTATTGGTTCAAAGACTTCTTTCTTGCCGGTAAGTGTATTGTAAATTCGTATAGTCATGTTTTTAAGCTGAACCGGATATAGACAGTTCGATCAACGTTTAGTAAGTATCTTCAAAGAGAATAGATTTAATTATATTGCAGTGATATCTATATGCAACCCATCTTGCGGAATCAGAGCATATTTTTATTGGTTGGATTGGGCAATAAGAGCACCATCAACCGGAGTATTTATAAAAAACGTGGCCGGGGTCAGGCTTAAGCCTGACCCTATTGCATTGAGGCGATGCGTTGCTCATGAGATATCACTCTTAAGAGTGAGACACCATAATCCTAATAGGGAGAAAAGACAAGAATGAGCGGTAACACAGCTGTAAATCGAGGCTGGAAAGAAACATTATTGTCGTGGACTCATCCACGCGCTGTGGCCATGTTGTTTCTTGGTTTTTCTGCGGGTTTGCCTATATTGCTGATTTTCAGTACCCTTTCCCTGTGGCTGCGGGAAGCTGGCGTCAGCCGCTCAGCCGTAACTTTTTTTAGTTGGGCTGCCCTTGGCTATTCATTCAAATTCCTTTGGGCCCCTCTTATAGACTGTTTGCCTGTGCCCTGGTTGACACGCTTAGTAGGCAGGAGACGAAGCTGGCTCCTTGTAGCACAGCTTGGGATCATTGTTTCCATATGTCTTATGGGGACGGTTGACCCGGCAAATCAGGGAAACAGTCTGATCTTTATGGCGATTGGCGCGGTGATGCTAGGTTTTTCCTCTGCTACCCAGGATATCGTGATAGATGCTTACCGTATCGAAAGTGTAGATGAGTCGATGCAGGCCATGTTGGCATCCATGTACATTGCCGGTTATCGAATCGGGATGCTCGTTGCCGGTGCCGGTGCCTTATATCTTGCCTCATGGTTTGGCACAAGTTCTGAGCAGTATGTATATAACTCATGGAGGATGACCTACCTTGCAATGGCGGCTGTTATGTCGGTTGGAGTTGTTACAACCATTATTATCAAGGAGCCAAAAACGCAGTCAGCCATTGCCAAGAAGGATTACACACCACAACAATATTCAAGAATATTGATCCTTTTTGCATGTGCAGTATTCAGTTTTGCCATGACTTTCTTTTATAGCGGAGATTTTGTAGCCGAACTGAAAACCGATATTGTCGGCTTGTATCCGTTATCCGGCAAAGTTATTGGTTTTCTCCTTGAGGTTACACGGTTTGCCTGTTCGGTTGTGGTTGCAGTTATTGTTGCAGCGGCACTCATCAGCAGCAGTATGATTGAAAAGGGTATTGTTGTTGAGACATATGTTGCACCGATATTAGACTTTTTTAAGCGCTACGGCTTGAAGACGGCCCTGCTGCTCCTCCTTCTTATTGGGTGCTACCGGATTTCTGATATTGTTCTAGGAGTTATCTCAAACGTATTCTATGCGGATATGGGGTACTCGAAAAATGAAATAGCCACCATTACCAAGACGTTTGGGCTGGGCATGACGATTTTAGGCGGATTTCTCGGCGGGTTTATGACATATCGTTACGGCGTATATGTTATTTTATTCCTGGGTGCTTTACTGACTGCCGGGACCAACCTCCTCTTTATGACCTTGGCTGAAGCAGGTGCTGATACTCTCCTGCTGACCGTGGTTATTGCCGCAGATAATTTGAGTGCAGGTATTGCAGCAACAGCCTTTGTGGCATTTTTGTCCTCGCTGACAAACATATCTTTTACTGCAACCCAATATGCAATTTTTTCATCCTTGATGACGTTGTTCCCAAAACTACTCGGTGGATACTCGGGAACAATGGTCACCGCAATTGGTTACCAGCAATTTTTTCTGATAACTGCTGTTATGGGAATTCCCGTTCTCATACTCGTCTGGTTGGCAAAAAAAATGGTTGAAGGGTGATGAGGAATTTACTTTCAATACTTTTGGGTGTCGTTCAATTGATACTTCTGGCTGAAGTCTCTTTTTCTGCGACGGCGGATGAACTGGTGGTTGTCGTAAACAGCAGAATGGCAGGGGCCGAGAAGCTTGCCCACTATTATATGCAACAGCGGAGGATCCCAAAAGAGAATGTACTTTTAACTTCGCTTATCCTGGAGGAAAGTATGTCCAGGGAGGAGTATGAGGAGGATTTGGTTCGCCCTTTGCTTCAAAAGATAAGGATCTTAAAGAAAAAAGGAACGGATATTTACGGTGTCGTTCTCACGTACGGTGTTCCCTTAAAGGTTCGTCCGCCTCAATTAAGTTGGGATGACGAAGAGTTATTACAACGACTCAGAGAAGAAAAGGGACGCTATGAAAAAAACAATAAAGAATCCGGTTTCAATCAGGAGGGAGTAAAGGAGCTTGTAGAGAAAATTTCACGTTTGGCAGGGAGTAATAAAAAGGCTTCAGTCGATTCAGAACTATCCCTTGCAAAAGTAGGGAATTATGAACTGGATGGTTGGATACCTAACCCATATTTTCTTGGATTCCAGAGAAAAAAACTTGCGATAAGAAAAGATGATGTGCTGTTGGTCAGTCGCCTGGATGGACCGGACTTGCAAACTGTATACCGTATGATAGACGATTCACTCCATGCAGAAAAAAAGGGACTTGATGGAGTCGGATATTTTGATGCAAGATGGGCACCGAATAAAGGTGAAAAACTGAGTGGCTACGAATTATATGATAACTCACTACATAAGGCTGCAGAAGTGGTCGGCAAACGCCTAAAGGTCGTAACTGATCAAAGCGAGCGTTTGTTTCAGCCGGGGGAAGCTGACAGGAGTGCTCTTTACTGCGGTTGGTATTCGTTGGCAAACTATGTTGATGCCTTTGACTGGGAAAGGGGCGCTGTGGGGTATCACATCGCGAGCAGTGAATGTTCCACTTTGAGAAAAAAAAACACAAAGGTCTGGTGTCCCAATATCCTGAAAGACGGTGCGGCGGCAACAATCGGCCCGGTACATGAACCTTATGTTTCGGCGTTCCCATTACCTGAGATGTTTTTTTCGGCCTTTACAGAAGGATATATGAACCTGGGCGAGAGCTTCCTCGTCTCTATACCTTATATCTCCTGGCAGATGGTATTGATTGGTGACCCCTTGTATCAGCCTTTTAAGCCGATTAGTGGAAAGTAGCTGTTACCAACAGAAGGATTCCTTCCCTGTTTTTTTGCGTATCCAATCCATTGTAGACTGAATGGTTGCTGGTCTGGTTGCTCGGTAGATCAGATATTGCTTATACGGGAAACTCATAACACCGATGCCAATAATCATGGTAATGATCCCCTGGCCCGGCAGGAAAAGCATGGCGATACCAGCTGTGAATAAGACAAACCCTATGAGGTTTCGCAAAAGGAAAATTATGGGGTAGGAAATGTGTGATTTTGAGACTACAGTTTCTTTTTTATTCTTGGGATTCTGAAAATAGTTTTGCGGAAGTTGTGAAACCAGCCAGGGAATGCACAAAAGACTTATACAAAACGTAATAAGAGAAAGTCCTGCGAAAAAGGGGAGAACAGACTGAAGTGTTTGGGTGAAAGGTGTAGACATCATGGGTTACCTTGGTTTGCAATAGCGCCTATTTTCGATCGAGTGAAATAATGATGTCTTCTAAGGTGCGTTTTGGTACCCGGTGAATATCATTCTCATCACGCCAATAGTGTGTGTTGTTGTTGTCGACCTTCTCGATAACAACCTTTTCCGCTGGTACACCCAAGGCTATTACGAGTTCAAGTGTGAGATGAGGCGGGATGTTGAACAGATCAGCCAGTTTAGGAGAAAATGCGCCTATACGACACCCTCCGATATTTTTTTCGATGGCACCGAGTAACAGGTTCTGGGACGAGATGCCGAGATCGAAGTAGGCTAATTTTTCAGGCACATTCAACCAGTCATGGTTAAGCAGACACAGTACATAGGCTGCAGGTCTTTCACCACTGGCTGGGCCTTTCCAGTCCTGAAGATACCCGGCCCAGCCAAGGTATGGGAAGATATCCTCGCAGAGATCATTTTCTGTGATAATCATATATTGCCAGGCTTGGCAGTTTCTTGAAGAACCGGCAAGCCGAGCCAGGTCAATAAGTTGGTGCAGGGCTTCTTTCGTGAGATTCTGCTTTTCATTAAACCTGCGATATGTCCTGGTTGCTGCTATCGTTGTTTCGAGATCCATATCCTTAATTACCCTTGGGGCTGGGAGTCTGCCGTCCCGTTTTTTTGTTTTCCGGTAAAGGCCTGTAGCCTGAAAAAAACCTTATTTGCGCCGCTTGTATCACTGTCTGTTATACGTGGTCGTTCAGATATTGTAATCCGCTCAGGCTCAAGTGCAAGTTTATCCGTAAAAAAATCAACAATTACCCTGGCGCGTTGTTGGGCCAGGTTTTGCAACATTTTATGATCTATTAATACCGGTTCCGGTTCGATTGGTGTAAATGGCTGGAGCAGCTCTGCGGGAAGGTTCTGCTCAACTATTTGACTTGTTGACCCGTTTGCTTGTTCTGCCTGTTGAAGCTTTTGGAAATACTCTTGTCTCGCTGCTTCGTATTTCTTTCTTCTCTTGTCGTTTTCGATGCCGACGCGCTCCATTTCAGCTTGTTCGAGTTGTTCCTGCAGGGCAGCTGTGTCAATTTTTTTATCAGCCCCACCTGTTACGATTATGCCAATTTGCGGGTGCGTGGAAAGAAGACTTGAATAACGAGTCAACGATTCACGACCATGGCCAGAGAGGGCAATTTGACCGGGCAGGAATTCGGCGTACTCGTTATCCGCCATATCTGCGTAATCGCCGGATGCAATTAAAAACGGTGAAACAGCAGCTTTTACCATAAATTTGCCGAATGTTGTAAGCGTTGCATCAAGAAGAGGTTCGGAACCTTCGGTAATTTTGTGTTTTTTGGTGACCAGTAACTCGAATCGACGTTCTGCATCAGTTAAAAGGGCAATGGTAAAGGCAGTATCAGAAGAGATACTGTCGGGTTGTACACGTGTAAACAAGAGTTGGTTTTGCTCATTTACGATGCCGTTATTCCAGTCCGAACGAGTCGTTACAGAGAGCTCACCCTGGCTTGTATCGATATCGGTCTGTCCGGTTAGTTGTTCATGAAAAGACGGGAAGGGGTATCCTTTCATATTGAACAGACTGTTGCCCTGAGCAGTAAGGTCGAACAGGTTTATTGTCCCGTCAAGAGTGAAGGGGATAGTATCGATATTGCCGGAAAAGGAAAACGGGGAAGAGGCACCGCTACCATTTTTACGATTGATACCGTTGAGCAATCCCCGGAAGTAAGTGATGTCCGCAGACCATGGTGGTTCAACCCTGTTTTCTTTATACTTAATTGTACCATCTGAAACAGAAATTTTCTGCAATTCTATTGAGGAAAGGTTGACACTTTTTTGGGGCTTGCCCTTCATTTTGGGGAGTTGTTGATTAAGATACGTAACAAGTGCCCCGGCTGGATGCGTGCTTGTGGCCTCCCGCTCGAAAAGAAACAATGGTGAAACAAAAGCTATTTCAGAACCTCCAAGGTAGAAAGGAGTTTGGTTGATACGAATATCCTTGAAATCAATACTTTTCCACTTGAGAGCTGAAGTATTCTTCCTGCCAAGCTCTCCATTGCTTATTGATAGTTGGCCACTGAAACTAACTTCGGGAAAAAGGAAAGTACCCTTGCCATGCATAAGGCCTGTTGTCTCAGTCAGGAAAGCTGATTTCCCAAACCATGGCAGAAGCTTCTGGGCAGAAATATCCTTAAACGCAGTTTGCAGGACAGTTGAGAAAGGTTCGAGGGTAAGTTTACCTTTTGCCTGAACTTCTCCATTATCTGTCTGCGCCTTAAAGGTGAGGTTGTCCTGGTCACCGGTTTCAGCATTTTTATCCAGGTTGACCGCCTGGAGGTTCACACTGTTGAACTTCAGGGGCTTCGTGTGCTTATTTGCAGAATTCCTTAGTTCAAGTTCACCTTTGAACTCCAGAGCCTGGAACGTCGTATTGGTTTTATTTTTGCTGAACTCAGAGAAAAGTGGTGGCAGGTGGCCTGTTGAGAGTGAAACAGAACTGTTTTTTAGAAAAATATTTCCCAGGTTTACCTCTAGACCACTCTTTGATAAGCCACTGATTTTGGTAATAGGAGCTGAATACCAAACCTCCTTGTTGTTATCATTTTTAAGAGAAAGGTCATGGAGGATAAGATTACCTTTTTTTATTTTTATATCGACCGGATGTGTTTTGTCCGTTTTTTTCTGATAGGTAAGTGATCCGGTAATATCAGCTGTGCCCGTGCTGTTTAAGAGCGATGGTATTTCTAGCCATTCAAAAAGGAGTTTTGTTTCTATGTCGTCAATGCGAAATGACCCGGAAGGGATGTTATTCCCCAAAATCTCACCCTGCCAGTTGAAAATAGCATGACTGTTCGCCTTTTCTGCACTGATCCGAAATGTAGGTTTCGATTTATCGGTAATTTCTTTATCAGAAGTGAAACTTTTAAGGTTGAATTGGATGGACTCCCAACTGTCGACAGATTCTTTCTGATTTTTAACAAAACTCGTGTATGAGCCGTTATCTATAAGTAGAAGATCTATAGCCATGACCGGTGGGGTGGCAGGTATGGCTGATGGTTGCGCTTCCTGTCCGGCTCCGGTTGGTGTAAGCAGGTTGAGAAGTTCGGGAAGGTTGCCTTTTCTTATATGAAAGACTGGTTCACGAAGCACGACCTGTTTCATGTATGTATCACCAGTAACAGGTTGAATAGCGCCTTCAAGTTTTGTTGAGGGAACCTCTATTGTATACAGGCTGTTTTTTTCTGCTATTTTCAAATCGGTTATCTGGAGGTTGAGTTCGGTCAGTAGCTTATTCTCTTTTGAGCCTGGTGAAAAAGTGAGCTTAAGTTCGCCGTCAGCGTATCCCTGTTTTATAGAAAAGGGGTAAGGCGTCGGCAGGTAGCTGAAATAAAGAGAGAGATCAAGCTTATTGATATTGCATGAGAGTTCAGTCTTCCTGGTTTCAGAACTATCACCAGGGCCATCGTAGTCTGTTTGCGAGGTGAGTTCTAATGGGCTGCCGTTGATGATGGCGCTGAATTTGGGCCGAATATAACTACTCGTCTGGTAAGGAAAATTTGATATGTTTGGCAGGGCAAGTTCAATATTCTCGACTACATGGGTCGATTTTTTGGGGATGTCCTCAAATTGAAGTTTTGAATTGGTGAGTATTATATTGTTGAGGGAAAAGAAAAAAGGTAGTTCAGAAAAGTCCATAAAGTCAGATTGCTCGGACTTTTTAAGTGATTTTATAAATGGTGTAAAATTATAGGTTGAATCTTTATAGCGCACCACATTGGTATGAACCTTCTCCAGGAGAAGGCTTTTGGTAACTACATCACCGCGCAGCAGTGAGAGGGGCGCGAGTTTTGCTTTTAGTGAGTCGAGCGCTATAAGATCATGTTTTTTGGATTTGGGATCAACCAGAACCGAGGGCCCAAATTGAAGAGCAAAGGTAAATGGGTTAAACTCCACAGTTTGTATAGTTAGCTCGACACCGGTCTTGGCCCTGACGTTTTCAGGGAGCCATTTTGATATGAATTTCGGGACAAGTATAAAGCCAACTGCGGCATAGAGAGCTGCAACTACAGCAAAAATAATAGCAGTTATTATCAAAGTGGAAGACGTAGAGGGTTGGGAGGATAGACCTCTTTTACTTCCAGGCTTCCCCTTCTTTTTTCTGTGAGGAGGGGGACTCGGTTTATTTCTATCTTGGGAAATGTTGATTGTGCCGTAGTGGTCTGACATAGTATACTTCTTTATGTTGTACGGGCAGGGATTAACCTGTCCGGTTACGATAAAAAATTTTATAAAATCTCTTTGAATAATTTTCGCGAGTTCAGGCAAAAGATATGCCGTGCCTGCATCAATTTTACAAGCAACAATTTAAGCATTGGGAAGAAAGTGGGAAGCAGGATATGAAAAATGCTGTAACCGCAGAGATTTTCTTTGGCAAAATACACCGTTACCCTGTAGATTGACAGTAGAATGTTACTGAATGGGTGCCTCGACACAGATTTATTGTTTATTTAGCTCTGATGATATAGTGGTATCTCTTTAGGCTAAAGTTATACTAACAAACCGAGCCGTCAAATAGTCGATTATTTGATTAGCATTATAAATTCGCAGAAAAATTAGAATCGAACTCGCTATTTGTACCTTATATTTGATGTAAAATAAGTGAGATATAAAGTTATATGATAGAAGTTTTCAGTTATTTAAGATGGCAGGATTTGCTCGATATCCTGGTTGTCGCCTTTATAATTCATCAGTTGATTTCCATTATCAGGGGCACTCGTTCCGTACAGATGGTTGTCGGACTGGGGGTTCTTTCGGTCGTATATTTCCTGGCGAAAATTTTCGATTTGTCTGCATTGATGTGGTTGATGCAGACTTTTCTCAGCTCCATCCTGCTTATTGTGATAATTGTATTTCAGCAGGATGTCCGAAGAGCGCTCACGCAAGTTGGTAAAACACCGTTCCAAAAGACTATGGATGTGGCCGAAAAGGATCTTGATGAAATTATTCGGTCAGTTTTTTATCTATCAAAGCGTCGTATAGGGGCGCTCATGATTATCGAGCGGGAGACCGGATTGCAGGAGTTTGTTGAATCCGGATTTAAGCTTGATGCACAATTGTCGAAAGAACTGCTTATTTCTATATTCATGCCAGTTTCACCACTGCACGACGGCGGTGTTATTATCCATAAGGGAAGAATTCAAACCGCAGGATGTATATTGCCGCTCACTCAAAACCCATACATAAATAAACGATACGGAACAAGACACAGGGCCGCGATTGGCATCTCTGAAGAGACTGATGCGGTCGTACTTGTTGTCTCTGAAGAGACGCAGGAGGTTTCCATCGTACGCCATGGTGCACTTACAACGGTGAGTGATGAGATTAGTCTCAGTAATAGCTTGCGGGCAATATTTTTACCTAAGGAAGGAACATCTCAGTCATGGAAAAGCTGGCTTTACAAGGGATAGTGCGATTCTTACGACAGCTCTTTTCAATCCAGAAATGGCAACGCCTCTGGACGAAGGACTGGGTATTGAAGGTCATCTCCCTACTTCTTGCGACGGTGCTCTGGTATTATGTGGGCGGGGAAGAAACGGTTGATAAAAATGTCTCAATGCCAATTGAGATCATAAACCTGCCCCGGGATCTGGTTATTTCCAACCAGTTCAAGAAAGAGATCGAAGTGACGGTCAGCGGACCACGCTCTCTCATACAGGAGATGACCAATAAGGCAGTAACGAGACAGATCAACCTGGCCGATGCCATGCCCGGGACAAATGTTATCGAAAATAATAATGATTCGATTCAGGTACCTCGGGGAATCACCGTCCTTCGTATTCAACCTGCATCTATTATTTTATCTTTAGATAAGCTGATTCAAAAACAATTTCCAGTAATACCGGTGACAACAGGTGACGCTGCTCTGGGTTATAGCCTTAAAAACCTGCGGATGGACCCGGATGCCATCACTATTACCGGACCGGAGACAATATTAAGCCAGGTCGATGAGCTGCTGACACGGGTGATAGATATTAATGGTATGACGGAATCAAAACAGATTCAGGTTCCACTGGATCTGGAACCATCCATTGTCGAGTTGATAGGGGAGACCTCAGTAACTGCCGAGATTATTATCCAGACCCAGGTAGAGATGAAGAGTTTGCCGGGTGTACCAGTGAAAATGATTGATGGAGATGGGGAAAGTTTACTTCTCCCTGATCACGTAGACATTATAGCTAATATCCCGGTACTTTTACTACGAGAGAAAGTCGACCTGTATACATTGTTTAAAGTAACGGCCAGGTTGGCAGAAAACAAGGATGAAACCAAAGTTGAAGTTGCTTTGAAAGAAGGGGTTAAATATCCTATTGAGATCCTTTCTGTAACGCCAAAAACAGTGAAAATAGTCAATGGTCCCAGTAAGACGAAAGATGAATCTCAAATCGAGAAAAAAGATCCCAAGCCGGAAGAGATTGAAGTTGAGCAAGACGAACAGACAGTAATAACAGTTCAGCCGGTTGTTGAGAGCAAGGACGAACTTCCGCAAACAGATGAGTTGCAGAATATTCCCAACCGGATACAACAGATTCCTGTTATTGTCCCGGGAAAATCGAAAGTTAAGAAATAGTAAGAAAAATGCGCAAATTATTCGGCACTGACGGTATACGAGGGGTGGCAAATATTCACCCTATGACCATAGAGATCGCCACCCAGGTTGGCAGGGCAATGGCATTTATCATTAAAAATGATACCAAACGGCATCGTATTGTTATAGGCAAAGACACCAGAAGGTCTTGCTACATGCTGGAAAATGCACTGGCAGCTGGGATCTGCTCAATGGGTGTTGATGTGCTTCTGGTCGGGCCACTGCCAACACCAGGCATTTCTTTTATTACTACATCCATGAGGGCAGATGCAGGTGTTGTTATATCAGCCTCGCACAATCCATTTCAGGATAATGGAATAAAACTCTTTGCCAGTGATGGCTTCAAGCTTCCTGACGATGTCGAACTTGATATTGAAGAGCTTATATTCACCCAGAAAATGGACGCCTTGAGGCCTGTTGCGGAAGAGGTGGGCAAGGCTGCAAGAATAGAAGATGCCAAAGGGAGATATATTGTATTCCAGAAAAATTCTTTTCCCAAAGAGTACACTCTTGACGGGTTTAAAATCGTGCTCGATTGCGCTAATGGTGCAACATACAGCGTTGCACCCCATGTTTTTGAAGAACTGGGTGCAGAAGTGACAACACTTGCAGCTGAGCCGAATGGTGAAAACATAAACCTCGATTGTGGAGCCCTCCATCCGCAAAAAATGGCTCTAAAGGTTCGGGAGGTTGGAGCCGACATCGGTCTCGCCTTCGATGGTGACGGAGATCGACTCATCGTTTGCGATGAAAACGGGGAGATTGTCGACGGCGACCATATCATGGCGATCTGCGCTCAGGATCTCATGAAGAGAAGGAAACTTAAAAAGAAGACATTGGTTACTACAGTTATGTCCAATATGGGTCTCGAAGTTACCATGGAACGAATGGGTGGTCAGATGGTCCGCACAGCAGTCGGCGACAGATATGTCGTCGAATGTATGCGGAAAGAGGGCTACTCATTTGGCGGAGAGCAATCAGGGCATCTGGTCTTTCTAGATCACAACACTACCGGTGATGGCATACTCGCCGGCTTGCAACTTCTGGCAGTAATGAGGAAACATAACAAATCAATATCCGAGCTTGCAAAAGTGATGGAAAGCTTTCCCCAGGTTCTAAAAAATGTAGAAACCTCTACCAGAATTCCCATTGATTCCATACCAGGCTTTCCCGAGACTGTGGAGCGATTGGAGCAGGATCTTGGTAAGACCGGTAGAATACTTGTTCGACCTTCAGGTACTGAACCTGTAATAAGGGTGATGGTTGAAGGCCAGGATAAAGCTGAAATAAATGTTATGGCTGATGAGCTTTGTGATTTGGTCAGGAAGGCTGACAGAAGTTAAAAATTCTACTCCGAAGAGGAGAAGTCGCAATGCCCAAAACAGACAATATAGAGGTTACAGTTCTTATCCCAGCATATAATGAGGAGCAGTCAATCGGCAGTACTGTTCGTAGTGTAAAGGAACTTTACCCCGAATTTGAAGTATTAGTGGTCGACGATGGTTCAACCGACAGTACTATGCAGGTGGCCATGGATGCTGGTGCAAATGTTTGGCCGCATCCATATAATATTGGCAATGGCGCAGCCATTAAAACTGGTTTACGTGTTGCCAAAGGTGAGTGGATTGTGATGATGGATGCAGATGGTCAGCACAACCCGGAGGATATTGATCAGTTATTGGAGCATAAAAACACTTTTGATATGGTTGTTGGTGCTAGAACCAGTAAATCTGAAACGGCGTTGCACAGGAATATGGCAAATAAGTTCTACAACTGGATAGCCAGCTATGTGACTCATTTCAAGATTGAAGATCTCACATCCGGTTTCCGGTTAGTGAAAAAAGATGTGGTTCAGCAATTCATTTACTTGCTTCCAAATACGTTTTCGTATCCAACAACTCTTACTATGTCTTACATAAAAAGTGGGAGAAGTCTAAAGTATGTTCCTATTCAAAGTAGGAAAAGACTTGGAAAGAGTAAGATTAAACTGGTAAATGATGGAGTTCGTTTTCTGCTGATAATCTTCAAGATAGCTACACTGTTTTCCCCTTTACGGATATTCCTCCCACTTAGTTTACTGATGTTTTTCACTGGCCTTGGATATTATCTCTACACTTTTATTACCGAAGATCGATTCACAAACATGTCTGCGCTCTTGATAAGCACTTCGGCCATAATTTTTATGATTGGTCTTGTCTCCGAACAGATAAATCAGATGAGGAGCGACAAGGTTGCGTGAAGATGAAAGTTTGAAGACTAAGCCCACCCCAAGATCCTTTATATAGGCACTTAGTGAAAAGAATATTGCTTATCACACGGAACTTCCCTCCATTGGTTGGTGGAATGGAAAAGCTCATGTTTAATACTTTCATTGAGCTGAATCGACACTTCAGGTGTGAAGTCGTTTGTCCATTCGGTGGGAAGTCATCTGTAAATAAGGGTGAATTAGTTCATGAGGTTCCAGGAAAGTTTCTCCCAATCTTTTATATTGCTGCGTGTATCAAATCAATTAGTGCATGCCGAAGAACTAGGCCCGATATCATTATTGGGGGTAGTGGCCTCGTTTCGCCAATTGTTGTTTTGCTGTCATCCCTTTTTGGCTCAAAGTCTGTAGTGTTCGTACATGGTCTTGATCTTGTCGCTGATAGCTTCATTTTTAAAAAGTTTTTTGTACCCACAATACCTCACGTCGATTTTATTGTGGCAAACAGTAATAATACAGCCAGGCTTGCTCGTGATATTGGCGTGTTAAGTGAAAATATTACCGTGATAAATCCAGGTGTTGAAATTCCTAATCCATCGGCGGTTAACCCAGACAGGTTAAGGATATGGAAAAAACAGTTGCATATTGACGGACATCCAATAATGCTAAGTGTTGGGAGACTAGTGCAACGAAAGGGAATTGCAGATTTTGTAGATCATGGAATGGGTTTGATCCGTGAAAAAATTCCCAATATACGATTTATTGTAATCGGTGGAGAAGCGGTTAACGCCATAAGGAAAAGCAATTGCGAGTTGGCCAAAATAAAGGCAGTGATAAAGAAGAGAGGGTTGGAAGACAACGTCCTGCTTCTGGGCGAGGTAGATGAAGCCACCTTGCATTTAGCCTTCTCAGCTGCAGAGCTATTCGTATTTCCACTTGTTAAAACTCATGCGGATGTAGAGGGATTTGGAATGGTGGCGATTGAGGCTGCTGCGTTTGGACTTCCAACAATTGCATTTGATGAAGGTGGGGTCAGTGATGCGATTAAAGAAAATACCACTGGATATCTTATTTCACCAGGGGATTATATATCTTTTGCTAGCAAGGCTATTGAGATACTCGTTAAATCTAATGACTATGTGTTTCAGGAAGATGGGTGTAGGCAATTTGCAAAGTTGTTTTCGTGGATGAATTACGGGAAAAAAATGCAGAAATTTATCCGGCAAATTCAAATATAGAATATTTCTGATTAAAAGAATGCCTTCAAAACTATCCACAATAAAATATGAAAGTAGAGAAGTGATTTGCTCTGTATGTATCGCGAATTATAATGGAGTTAACTATCTGAGTGATTGTATTGAATCTGTTCTTATGCAGGAATTTGATGAAGGTCAGATAGAAATCATAGTTCATGATGATGCATCTGAAGACAATTCAGTAGATTATATTCGGACTAATTATCCTTTTGTACGGCTAATTGAAAGTGCTAGTAACGTTGGATTTTGTGTAAGTAACAACCGTATGGTTTCAGAAGCCAAAGGGAAATGTATACTGCTACTGAACAATGATGCAGTGTTAAATGATGATGCGATTTTAACTCTATATGCTGCTTGGCTAGAATATGGAGAGGGAATATATGGCTTGCCGCAATATGATGCAACGTCAGGAAAACTGATAGATATGGGGAGTACGTTTGACCTATTTCTTAATCCTGTTCCTAACTTGGATAGTTCAAAACATGATGTTGGCATGGTTACCGGAGCATGTTTGTGGCTATCTAAATCGCTATGGGAGAATCTTGGAGGTTTTCCTGACTGGTTCGGTTCCTTAGCTGAAGATACTTTTATTTGTTGCTATGCCAGGCTGAGGGGATTTCCAGTAAAAGTGGTACCTGGATCGGGTTATGACCATTGGGTCGGGGCTAATTTTGGAGGCGGTAAACTTGTTGATGAGAAAAAACTAGTAACGTCTATAGAACGTCGAAGTTTGAGCGAACGGAATAAGTCATATGTAATGGTGCTGAGTTATCCTACTATCGCACTAATAGTGATTTTGCCTATACATATATTATTTCTTATGTTTGAAGGTCTTTTGCTATCAATAATTAAAAAAGATATAAAAATATTCTGGTTGATTTACTGGAATTGTGTGAAATGTATATGGAGTGAAAAAGGCAGGTTGATTAAGCGGAGAAAATTAATTCATAGGATTAGTAATATCAACGCAAAGGAATTTTTCAGGCCATTTAGCATGTTTCCGTATAAGTTACATATGATAATTAGATTTGGAATCCCTGCTATAAGATAGTTATTAACATATTATTCGCAATATGCATAAAAAATGTAAGCCGAATGTAAGTATAATCCTCCCTACATATAATCGGGAATATTGCCTGCTTAAATCTATAAATAGTCTCATTAACCAGACATATAAAGATTTTGAAATAATAATAACAGACGACGGATCAACTGACGATACTAAAAACCTCGTGCTATCTATATCAGATGATCGTATCAGGTATATATCGTCCGGGAGTAGACAAGGCGCAAATGCTGCTCGAAATCGTGGGATATGTGCTGCACGCGGAAAATATATAGCCTTTCATGATAGTGATGATGAATGGTTGCCAGATAAACTTGAACTTCAAATTGAATCTTTAAAGAGATTTGGTGATAGTGCAAAGGTTTGTTTTTGTGGATTTGTGCGTATTGATGGAGAAAATGAAAAATATATTCCTAAGAAAAAACGACAAATTGAAAGCGGTTTACATGATTTTCATTATCAATTACTTAAAGGTAATTTTATTACAACACCAAGTTTGATCGTAGAAAAAAAAATATTGAATAAAGTGGGGATGTTTGATGATAGTCTAGATCGATTACAGGATTGGGATTTGGTGCT
The DNA here is from genome assembly GCF_010646885.2 of Desulfopila sp. IMCC35008. GTDB lineage: Bacteria > Desulfobacterota > Desulfobulbia > Desulfobulbales > Desulfocapsaceae > Desulfopila. The sequence continues at coordinate 2,126,169 of NZ_CP050700.1, forward strand.
GAGATTGTCAAATAATACTAAATTTGTATTTATCGATCAACCTTTACTCATTTCATATATTACTGACGACAGTATAACAAGAAGAAAAAGTTTGTGGCAAGGTGTTGAGAAAATAGTGGAGAAGTATAAAGGTGATTTTTTTGCTCATCCTTCATCTTTATTAATTCAATACTTAAACATCTGCATTTTTTCTATCATTGATATGGAATTCGTAATATTTGGAAAATACTTTTTGAAGACAATAAGTCTTATGATGATGAAACCATCTGCTCTTTTTATACGTTGGTAGATTTTTTGGTGCAATGATAAATGTTTTGTTTTCCTTGTGATAAACCAAATTCTATTATTTCATTATCCTTAAATAAATCATCCGACTTCGTTATCTTTACTAGAAATCCTGCTTTCCTAAGCCTATCTGCGTAATCAGGTCCATACCTTCGAACATGATCTTCTTGCCCAAAAGCATCACGTCGATCTAGGGGATTGGTAATAGTAGGATCTTCGAATGTTTTTTCGCTGGTAATAGGTACGAGTAGTATTGCCCAGCCATCATTCTTTAAGACGCGCAAGAGTTCGCTCATTGCTAGGATATCATTATGTATATGTTCCAGTACATGATTGCAAAATATCACATCAAATGACTGATCAGGATACTGGATATTTGTAATATCCATTTTAACCATCGCAGCAGGATTATGTAAATCAGCAGTTAAGTATCCTTGACCAAATAATTCTCTGAATGTTTGCTCATAACATTGTTCTGCTGCTACATGAAGCACATGTTTTGGTTTTTTCTCAAAGAGATTTGTTCTTTTCTGTAAATATACCCATAAAAAACGATGACGTTCTAGCGCCCCGCAAATAACACATTGTGCATCTTCTCGAGGCAATAAACCAAAATGACGAAATTTACGAGAAAAATTACCACATACTGGACAATATCGTTTATGCCCGTAGTAACAAACCTTCATCATAAAATTTTTGATTGGCCTTAGAAAATTTTTAGAGGATTCAGGGAGTTTTCTAAGAAAAATAGTCATATGTATTTGTATTAGTTTGTTTTATTAGGTGTTCATTAGTAAAACTAAGGAAATGGATAGTTGGTATTAAATATAGATGGTTTATTCAGCGAATATTATTCTTACCTATGCCTAAAATGTAACCCATTCTCAATATAAATGTATAGTATTTATTGAAGAATAGTATGGCGAAGACGCCCAATAATTCACCGATGCTAATATTGGCATCCTTGCTATCTCGCCATGCCTTTTTAATATCAAGTAATGGTGGCATAGCACCTTTAAATATAATTGTTTTCAATTCGAATTGCTTTTTCATAAAAGGGCATTTTTTACGTAAAAGAAAAACACCATAATTTACTCTTTCTATTTTTAATCTCAAATCTTTTAAGTTGTGTCTTGCGGGATGTTTTACCACAGCATTGTGTGCATAATTTAAAGAATATCCACGGACTGTAGCTCGTTGAGTAAATTCAATATCCCCGCCAGATGGAGAACTTGTATCAAAATTGCCAAGATCCTCAAAAACACCTCTTCGAATGAAAAGATTTGCTGTTGTGGCTATGCCATTTTTACAGTTGTTTTCTTGCTGAAATGAAAAAAATGACTCAAATATTTCAACGATTGTTGGTTTGTTTGGGGCTTTCGGGAAAATATCCACTTTTCCGGCTAGTAAGTCAGTATCGGGATTTTCTTCCAGAAATAACCATCCTTCTTTTAGCCATCCAGGAGTAGGTATACAATCAGCATCAGTGAATACGATTACACTTCCTTTTGCTATACTTAAACCTTTATTTCTAGCCGCATAAGAACCTATATTAAATTCTCTGACTAACTTAACAATATCAAATTGAGCACATAACTGCTGTAGCTCCATAAAGTCGTCAGAACAGTTGTCTACCACGATAGCTTCAAAAGGCGTGCAACATGTTTGTTTTGAAAGTGCGTCTAAACACTTACCTAGTAAATATGGACTATTATAAACGGGTACAATTACACTAATATTGGGATTCACAATAGACTTACCTTCTAATTTTTCGTTGTTATACATTATCAAGTAGTAATTGCCGATAAGGAAAAGTGTTTAAACAAATATGGGATGAAAAATTAAACACCATTGCTTAGTTATACAAAAAGTAACTTAAATATATTAAGCCGTACGTCGAATAACCGACAGTTAGCTTGATTACAAATATCAAAAAAGCAGCCTGTTAAGGGCATACGAGATTGATACCAATGTCGGCTAATCAGGTTCCGTCTTAATAGGTTTGCTCAATATTTTAAATTGCAAAAAGATATGAGAGATGTGTGTTGCAAAGTCACAGTCTAAACAAGTATCGGAAAATGAGATCGCTAGTAAAACTCATCCAGCCACGAAAATACGCATAACCACCACTTCGATATAATTTCAAGATAGCGCCTAAGCGTTTGCCACCTTTTTCGTTGAGAATACAATTGCGTGAGACCTCGGCCATATAACGCTTACGCAGTTCAAAAGTAATGATATCTAATTGTACCGCATCAATATATCCTGCGCTCAAAAATGAATCCCGACCTTGTTCTAGCCAACTGAGCAGTGAAGCAGACCTCTCCTTGCGAAGGGTCATATCAGCTTTCATTTGAGATAATCTTTTTAGCAATCCCGGTCGTAATTTTCGGAAATGATCGGGAAGGGTTACATAGTCAACATTCAATGGACTGCCAGTTGTTGAGTTGGCACCGTGTCGACGGTGCAGGGCTAATACCTCGTTGATGATGGTCTTAACAAAAAGTGTCTGAGCACACATATGCAACCATTTGTCGTGGGATAATCCCTTGATATCGGGAATGGGGAGGCATAATCTGAGGAAATCGCCCCTGATGGCACTTGCCATACCGACCACATAGTCCTTTTGTAAGTCGAAATTACGACGCATACGCTCGATTTTGGTCTGGCCGATTGGAGTGAGGTTGCTTTTACAGAATAAAATGTCGTGAATGAGCAAATGAATTTCAGTATGCTCCTGGAAATACTCTTCTACCTGCAGCAACTTGGTTGGCAGCCAGACGTCATCCTGATCGCTTGGTAAAACTATATCACCGGTGCAATATGACAATGCCTTGGAAAAATTATTTGCGTAACCGATATTGTATTCGTTGGCGATAATCTTGACTTGAAAAGGGGCTATATAGGCAAATTGCTGAACAATGAACAGTGTTGAGTCACTAGAACAGTCATCGCAGACGACCAGTTCGTCAGGCAGGCGAGTCTGTGCAACGAAACTTTCGAGTTGTTCGCGGATGAAATAAGCACCGTTATATGTAGCTAAGGCAATGGAAATTTTGAAAGTCTTCATGACTAAATGACTCTCGCTAATAAGAACTTTGTCCTTCTTAAAAGTATGGGCAGCCAAGCATAAATAAGCAATTTCAATAGAGCGATTTTATTTTTGGGCGCCAATACGAAAAAAATATGCTGCAAATATATTATCAACAGTTTCGCAAATTCCTCATTAGAATGGATGGCATCACGTTTATTTAATGTTGTTTCCTGTGATTCGTGGCGTCTGAATATAGCCAGTTCCTCATCGAGGAAATATGCATCGAAGTGACGCAGTATCCGGTACCAATATTCATAATCTAATGTTTGTTTCAGATCTTCACGAAATTCTCCTACGGTTTTGACTACATTAGCACGGTACAACACAGCCGTCGGTTCACCGATTTTATTCCTTGGAGGCTCTAAAAAAAACAAATCTCCCAAAATGGATAGACCATGAACCAATCCTTCACTTATCGGCACCTCAGATTTATCATGTAGTGTTCCAAAAATTTGCAGCCACTGGTGGAGCCCTTCAACGGTGCCACTGCTAATTATTTTCCTACGGCAATACACTAGTCCAACACTTGGGTTACGCTCAATAGCTGATACCATCATGGAAATACATCGAGCCGATAGTAAATCATCTTGCATTAAAAATTTAATAAATTTCCCTTGAGCTTTTGAAACACAAAAATTCCAGTTGGCGCCAATCCCACAGCAATTATGGTGGTATAATCTGGCTGGGACCTGCCTCTTTTCAATAAAGGAAGCTATTATGTCCAAGGTGTCATCCGTTGAACCGTCATCGGAAAAAATCACTTCTAAGTCACGAAAATCCTGGGATAGGACTGATTCGAGCGCGGCTTCTAAAAACCTCCCCCCGTTTAACGTCGGAATGCAGATACTGACAGTAGGTTGCGTTTCGGTACCTGAATCCATTAGTTGCTCCATCTTCACAAAAAAAACGACCTACCCCAGAGAAGGTATTAGTTAAATACTAAAAGAAGATTAACTATTTTACCTCTAAAAAGACAAAGTGTATCACAATGTTGTTGAAGTTGTAGTCGTGAGTCGTTCAGACTGCAAAGCCTATGAATTTAATTCTTAGCTTATGGCCAAGAATTTCCACCCTAGGGTAAGCACACGGACATTCTTAAAAATTGGGATGAAGGAAATTCTTATTGATAAATTTCCTCCAAACTTTCAATAACGGACCAAAAACAACATGATTATTAATTCGTTTAAGGCTGGATTGCTCAAGATCAAGTGCCATTAAAAAGAGCGCTCGACGCGCCCTGGCTGCGGCAATTTTGGCCAATGGTGGTCCATTCTTTTCTAGTTCACAATAAAAATCATAGGTTCCGGTGAGTTGTGCACTGCGTCTAATAGGACTCCATACGCCTCCGTCGTGTTTTCTATAAACCCCCATCTCCTTATTTATTCCGTGTGCATACCCATCTTTACAGGCCATGATCCATCTTGGCCAATCATTCATCGGCAGTCTGTAGTACCAAGATGGGGTGTCGATTACAGCTTCACGGACAGCGAGTACGGAGCAGGTCGGGATAATATTTTGAGTGACGAGTTCCTCACAAGAATAGAGATCCTTAGCCAACTCACCAGGAAAAGAAGTCAATCCTTTGTCACCACCACCCTCTTTCCTGACAAAGACTTTATGAAAACACAACTTGACATGGGGGGACTTTGCGACAATTGCAACTTGCTTTTGGAGTTTATTTTTGTCTGTCCAAAAATCATCACCTTCACAAAACGCTATATATTTACCTCGTGCTCTCGGGAAATTGAATTCAGGGTTAGGCCTAATCCCCTTTGACCATTGGTTCTCTTTTTGGCATATAGCCTTTATCACATTTGGATATCTTCGTTCATATTCTCGAATAATGGTCGCTGTTTGATCTGTTGATGCATCATCATGAATTAAGATCTCTACTGGGAACTGCGTCTCTTGCATCAAAAAACCATCGAGACAATCCTGAATAAAATTTTCATGATTGTATGTAATGCAAGATATACTGACGATCGGTAATGCTTCTTCCGGCCACTTCTGTTCGCTTATAGGGGCAGGTGCCGACAATTGCCGAATAGTATTGTCATCTTTCATAATTTTTGCATCGCAGGGTAATGGCAGTGGTCGAATTCATGCAGGCACCTGTTGGTGCATAGGTCAGTCACTTTTCACTCACAATTGATTGCCGTAAATATCTGTCGTGTCAGGCAGCATCAAAACTCTGCTGCGTTGAACTTTTAAGGAAAAACAGTGGTCGATTTAAAAACTCGCCAACCACGTCAAAACGTTGTAATAGCGCATCACAAACCGGCTTGTAGCAGGCTGCTGCTGGTTCATAAATGGCTATGTCCTCGATCACCCAAGTGTTATGACAGGTATCGCGGACAAACTCAATGATTTCGGCTTTGCGGCCGTTTGGGAATAAAGGTTGATTACGATCGCCCTTCCAATTGAATCCTATTTGGAACCAACAGTATTGTGTTTGCTTGGCTAGTTGACGTAGTATCTCGCCCATTTGTTGTTTTGCCGTGGCAAGTGTTGTGCTCTGAGAACCGAAATCATCGCCGAGGTGGTGGAGAACATTCAGGCATAAAGTGATATTGATTTCCGGGACTGTTTGGCGTTCAAAATCGAAGTAACTGTTGTAAACAGTCAGACAATCTGAGAGTCCAAGGAGGGCGGCTATTTCACGGATGAATTCTGCATGAGCAGGATTGCCTTCGAAGGCATGGACTTCCTGTGCCCCTTGTTCCAGCGCGGCTAGGCAGAAAAATCCAGTATTTGCGCCAATGTCTAACAACGACTTGCCGGTTAACTCAATATGCGACGTCATGTAGTTCCACCGGAGAGTTTCGCGTTTTCCGGTGGGTGAATATTGGGGCCCTAAGATGCTTTGAGCCCATGGATGCAGTTCTTGGTAGATGCTGTGCTTGCTTCGGGCAGACAGGAGGTCAGCCAGTCGGCGTTTATTTGAGTCGATATCGTCAGTAGGTTCGGAAAACGTTGGGTTATTCATCATATAATTCTCAGTAGATGCCGGCAAGCGGTTGTGTGTCGTGTGCTGCATAGACGTCATGTTTTCGCAGCAAAATCCTTATATCCTTGTCGGTGTAGGCATCCACGGCTGGATATCGTCGGCAAGGGCTATTGAGCGCACCAAATGCCCAGGCATACCATCCATCTGTGTTCTTTTGGTCGGCAAGCAGATGCAATGGTTTAAGCCCTTGGTCAATTGCGAAGCGATTAAGCAGGCCGGGGCAAACTTTTAGCGACAAATTCAACGGTCCCCAGAAGCGTGGATTGACCTCAATGAAGGACAATCGTCCGGAACTATCGCGCATGATTTCGATCATGAATGGCCCGAAGTATCCTTTGCGATGAAGCCCGGACATGAGTGCCGAAACATCAATACCTGGGTTGGCCGTAGAGCGCGCCAAGACGATGGACTTACCGCCCGGCTGCTGCAGCAAGTTCTCCTGCCAGTAGCAGTCAAAATATCCATCTTTGGCCAAATAGGCACATAGATACAGGCTTTGACCTTCCACCCATTCCTGAGAGAACCAATCCCTGATTTCAATCGTTTCCATCGCCATTGCCAATTCATTCGGGCTCTTACAAATAATAGGATACAACATCTGGTTATTGATTATATTGTATTTCGGCTTCAGGACGCAAGGTGGCACCCAACAACCGGGGGGCTGGACGGTCGGATATGACAGTCCTGTCAGGTCATGGATGATGCTCCCGCTGCTCCCTTTGCTGGAAAGAATTTGGTAAAGGGCTGGTTCAGGCAGAGCGCTGTTCCATCCGCAGGCTGTTACGGCCACATGGTTGCCCAATACGAAGCAGTTGAGGAACTCGCTGGTTGGGCATAGAACCGGAGATAGCCCCAATGCTCGCAGACTCAATGCGACCTGCTTCATCAATTGCACGTTCAGTGAGGCATCTTTCCGCTGAAAAAGAACATGGTCGCGCCATTGGGTATTAAGGATGGCATCTGTGCCATGACGAGCGACAAGACGGAAAGGTATCTCCACTGCTCGAAAATAGCGGCAGAGTGCAACCACGGCACGATCATTGTGACCTGTAAATATAACGGGGCAAGGGGTTAGCATTTGAGATTTTGCTTTCGGTTATCGATCACTACGTTCTCTTCGTGGGCTGCCGCTATAAAATCACAAATCTGGCTCTGGTCCGATTCGACTAAATTCGGATAAATGGGCAAGCAAATTACCTGCTCAGCAATGCTCGCCGCCACCGGTAAATTAGCACGGTTTGCAGATTGCAGACCACGGTACATTGGAAAATCCGAGATCAGCGGAAAAAAATAGCGACGCCCGTAAATGCCGTGCTCACGAAGGCAAGAATACAATGCGTCCCTGCTGAGGGGATACTCTGGACGAACCAGGATCGGGAAATAAGCATGGTTGTCGCGGGTCTGTCCGCCGCGCTCGACGCAATTGATGCTCGGAACGTTCGCAAGACGTGTACGGTAGAGACGGTCGATCTCGCGACGACGAGCGAGGGCCTGGTCGATGTGTTTAAGCTGGAGCAAGCCCAATGCTGCCCCGAACTCACTCATCTTGCCGTTGATGCCGGTTGCCACCACGGTGGTTTCATCAACAAAGCCGAAATTCTTGAGGTTATCGATATGCTGCTTGGTCTTGGCATCGGGGCACACAATAGCGCCACCCTCGAAGGTGTTGAAAACCTTGGTGGCATGGAAACTTAGTACTGACAGATCGCCATGCTTAAGGATGCTGCGGTTGCTAATCTGAACGCCGAAGGCATGCGCAGCATCGTAGATTACCTTTAGGTTATAGTTATTCGCGATCGTCTGAATATCCTCCACATCGCAGGGATTCCCATAGCAGTGCACCGGAAGTATGGCCTTAGTTTCAGGCGTGATAGCGGCTTCGATCTTTGCTGGATCTAAATTGAGAGTTTTCGGATCGATGTCGACGAAGACCGGCTTGATGCCATTCCAGAGCAGCGCGTGTGCGGTCGCAACGAACGAATAAGGTGTGGTAATTACCTCTCCGCTAATTCGTAGGGCTTGCATTGCCGTTACTAGCGCTAAGGTACCGTTTGCGAAGAGGGTGAGATGTTCGACGCCAAGATAGTCGCACAGTGCATGTTCAAACTCTTGATGAAACGGGCCTTTGTTGGTGAGCAACTTGCTATGCCAGATACTCTCCAGGTAGGGAATGAATTCCTCAAGGGGGGGGAGATGGGGTTGGGTGACGTAGATTGGCTTATCAGATATCACGTTTTGCACCACGTTCTGCTTATTTTTTAGACATGCTTTATTACATGCGGATTTGGTTGCATATCAGCGCCAAGGAATACCGGTCGCACGAACTTTGCCCAGTAGCTTTTATCTGCGAAAACCCGGAAAGGAATCAGTCCCTGTACTCTTAATAAAAGCTCTTTGGTTCGCGCGTCGCTGACTGCAAGCATCAAACTGTATTTCCCACTATTCAACTCAATGATTCCGAGTGGTATGTCGAGATGAATGGTCGAGCCGAGGAACTGCGCAAGATTTCCATCATCCGCACAGATAGGCACGCTAAGAACGGGCGTCATAGATTCATCCATGATACAAAGGATGACGGTAATTTGAGATCCTACCCGACTTATGTTTATTTCCAGTCGGACAGTTGCTGCCGTGCCCTGTGAAATGATTAGCTCGGAGTTCTGTTCTATTTCTGTGTAGGTAGTTTCGAAGTCACTTGCCAGGAAATCGATAGCAATGATCTCGGCTTCACGAGTACCGCTGACCTTGAGATGATGCTCGATCTGGTTGTAATAGCAATCGATGCCATCAGCAGGGGTTGGAGTGTCGAGATGTATTTGGCCGCGCTTGAATACCATGATCCGGGAACAAAAGGATGAAACATACTGCATATTGTGTGTGACGAAGACGACCGCCGAATGCTGAGTGAGGCTACGAATGGCATTGAGGCATTTAATGGTGAAACCGATATCGCCAACTGCCAGTACTTCATCAAGAAAAAGGATATCTGGTTGGATGAGGATGGCTGCAACCGAAAAGCCGAGTCGCACATTCATACCAGAACTATAGCTTTGTACCGGCATGTCGATGAATTCGCGGAGTTCGGCAAAATCGATGATCTCCTCCAACTTGCTGTCGACATGATTCTTGGTCAGACCCAAGATGGAGGCATTAACATAGATATTCTCTCGCCCGGTCAGAATCGGATTGAAACCAGCCCCTAAAGCAATTAACGCTCCTACCCGGCCGTTCATCGTAATCCGTCCTGTATCAGGTTTGATTAGCCCATTAAGCATTCGCAACAGGGTGGTCTTTCCGGCTCCATTCCGCCCGATCAGTCCAAGACATTCTCCACGTTTTAGTTCAAAGCTGACATCCTTTACTGCCCAGAATTCATCGGGGCGTAATTCGCCCTTGACGTCGTGGGGGCGACCGAGTATTTCGCTTCTCAAATCCTGGATCCCGTACCTGAGCGATTTTTTCAGGTTGCGACAGAATTTTTTGGAAACGCCTTCCACTGTGATCAAGGTTTCAGCACTCATGGTAATCAGGAACTCATCCGTTCAATAAGAATCGGCATGGCCAAGCGGAACACAACCCAGACACCGGCTAACAGGAGTAAGGCCAGAATATTGACAAGAAGAAAGCCGGGTAACGATTCGCTCGGAAAGCCGGTGAGCCAATCTCGGGCCGTGAGGATGATCGGGGTAAGGGGGTTTATGATGTAAATGGTTGCTGCAATGCCGGCCTTGGGCATAGGGAACACTACCGGGGTTAGGTACATTAGAAATTGCATCAAGAGCGGCAATCCCTTGCCGATATCGCTATATAGGACGCCAACAGGGGTCAGCAGTAAGCCGATAGCGGTGCCGACTAGTATTAGAGAGATAAGCCCTAAGGGAAATAGCAGCAAGTGCCATCCAGGAACTACGCCCATAAAGGGCAGGACAGCCAACAGCAGGATGATTTTGATTCCTGCGTTGAACAGGGTCTGGTAGATACCTGATATGATCAAGGACTCGCGGGGGAAATTTAGTTTTGTCAGCATGCCCTTGGCAGCAGTGGTCTGCTGTAGTGGGGCATTGACGGCATCCATTAGAATAGCCCAGAGCATACTACCAGAAAAGACGTAGACTGCATATGGCAATGCTGTTCCTTGCACCGCGATGATACCGGAACTGCTCAGAAAAATCCAGACAAGAGTATTGGCCAGAGGGAGGATAAAGGCCCATAGGAGACCTAAAATGGCCTGACGGTATTGTGCAGAGATATCTCTCACTGCCAGACGCCATGCCAATTCTCTTCCCGCCCACAAGTCACTGAACATCGCCTGCATCATTTTTAGCGGGCTAGCAAGTGACGATGCAGGTGTATAGATAGTTGTTTTCAGAGGTATACCTTTTTCATTCGTCATACTTCTTTTCCCAAAGAATAAGCTGAGCGTGGAGTTTCAGAGTACCCCCATGTTCTTCATATTCATTCTGAGTCATTGTGACTGGTCTTATTTTTCTTTCGATATATTTTTCAGTTTTTGTGGTTAGGTCCTGTAGGCTATTTTTGTCGATATTGCCGATCAAAACAAGATCTATAATTCCAGAATCTTTACCCTCAGCATAGTCGTCAATTAGAATTGCTTTTTCAAGATCTCCGAGTCGTTCTAGCATGGAATCGATGATTTGGTCCATACCCAAGGCTTTTTTGACCATGGAATGAAGTTCATTGAAAACAGGGTGGTTTCTGTTAGCCGAGAAGAGTACCTGGCGGCCACTTTTTCTGCTTGTCAGTAAATTAGCTACCTTAAGCTGATCAAGTTCATTTTTAATGTGACTGGGTGAAGCATTGAATTCATTAGCCAATTCACGAAGATATACGTTGCCACCAGGGTTCAGGAACAGGCGCATTAAAATTTTTATTCGGATCTTTGATGTGATTAAGCCACTGAATAAAGTATCCATTTCGTATATTGTTCTCCTTTATAGAACAATATACATGGGTGGTCTACAAGGGGCAACTGAAAATTGCTAAGCGTACAATGGTTTAGTTATTCGGGGCGACGTTCAGAAAGTCTACTTGCGCCTGCCGGATCAATATGATCAATTAGCTAATTAAGCATGCAGCTGCTACCAATCCTCTTACTCAACGAGTTTTGATGTTTGCTGAGCAAGAGGGGGAGTTTGATTTATTTACAGTTTTTACTAGTGTTGAAATCAAAATCATCCGCATACATTCCGTAAACCAAATCCATATCATTGCATAATACGTAAGATTCATCAATTCCTGGATCTTCGTTGACATGATAGACAAAAAGGCGAATGCCTTTATTCTTGAGCAACTTCATTTGCTCTAAATGAGTTGCTATCTTGCGCCTTGAAACTGCAATGTCAGTAATTCCAAGGTCAATAAGCATCTGAACCTTTTGCTCTGAAAAGTCCCCTATAATCCGCCAATTCGGCATATATGACGCAACACCAACTTCTTTAGCCTGAAATAAAGCATCTACTGAAAAAAGTTCCATAATCAAGCGGGAAGAATCTACAAACTTACTCGAAAATTGAAGAGGTTCGTTTGTTTTGTCTGTCACCAATGTAGCATCAGGGTGTTGATCAAACCAGTTATTAATTTCAGTAATATCTAGCGAGGTATATTTGCCTAATAATTTCGTCTTGAGGAAATCATCACGTTTAGGTGGTAAGTCTCCTTCATACCCGGTTATTTTTTTCCAAAATTGCCAATCATGAGCCGCTACAAAGTGTCCGTCTGATGTTTTTATAATGTCAAGCTCAAATTTCCTGAAACCTTTCTCATAATTCACATTTAATGCTTCAAGAGAGTTAGTGTATTTGTGTCCATCAACAGCACCACCGGCATGTGCAATTATGCGATCAGGATTAGCCCTTTCTGAGATTTTGTCCTCGACTGTACCAATCGAACTATTGTTTTTACTTGTATGATTATCAAAAAATATTTCTTTAGCTGATAATTCTATACTATCAGTTAAAGGTTTGGTTGTTGTTTTTCCAATACTAGACTTTCCATACATCAGGCAATAAGGTGTACTTTCACCTATAGTCGTTTGGGAGATGTTGGCACACCGATCGACCCAAAGAAAATGCTGACCATATTTGATATCCTGTAGGTACTGTTTTAGTGGTTTGGGCCTGCTACTTCTAAAATATGGAAATTGTACGGAACTACGTCTGTCATCATCAAATCTCACCAAAACAGGAAAGGTAATTTCTATTCCATCGAAATTTAGGCTCTTCTTCTTGATATCAATCTGGATCACGTCACTATCTTCTAGCTTTGGGAAATCCCAAAAATCTATGATTTGTGGATTCCATTTTTTCAACTGTTTGTCAAAATCTGGTATCTCTTTAGCTAAAGAATCCTCGGTAAGCAGATTTCTTCCCAAACCCACTACTGCATCAAAGCCCATAATGTTAAGAAGAGTTGGGGCAATATCCAGCGTAGTACCCATTTTGGCATTAACTGTTTCTTCAAATCCAGGGGCTATTATCATGAAAAGATTGGAGCGATAGGTAGAATTGAGTTGGTCTGTCGCGGTATTGTTCATGGCAAGGTGGTCGGATGCAATCACAAAAATTGTATTATCTGCATTAGGGAGAGCAAGAGCCTCTTCTATGAAAGAGCTAATCAACTGATCCGAGCATTTTACTGCATTGAGAATTGAGTTTTTACCACTACCATAAGGTTCATTGCAGATTTTTGATGGATGACCGTTGGGGTGGTGCGTATCCATTGTACTTAAGAATAATGCAAAAGGCTCTGAACTCGAGAATAGCTCTTTAAGTCTATTTGCCGAATAATTAAAAACACTAGAATCATAGAGTCCCCAACCATTCTGAGGCACATTTCCCAACTCCAGAAGCAACTCGTTCTTCCCTTTTACCGTGTCAAAAGAGTGAGTTTTAAAAAAATTCCCGATACCTGCAAAATTAATTGAAGAACCTTGATAATATTCTAACCGATACCCAACTTTTGAAAGCATGTCACTGAGGCTAATAGCTTTTGGAAGAAAGTGCTTAACTCCTCCCATAGAGTTTCCTGAAGATGCTGTTACCAACGGAATACCACATTGTGATGAGACGATACCAGCAATCGTCCAACCTGTCCCGTATGTTGACCCGATACTTTCAAAAACAATCCCTTTTTTTTCAAGCTGTTTGAGATTGACCATTAGGTCTGGAAAAACATTGGGGTCAAAGTAGGTTCTTTCCAATCCTTCAGCATAGATAAAAACAAGATTGGGAGGTGATTTAGGGGTCTTTTCTATTTCAGGTTCTCTGTAGTATTTGTTAAAAGGTAGTGATACCTCTTCTTGAAGGGTAAATTTGTGTGAATATAGTTTGTATATACTTGAAGTAGTAGGGCTAATAATAAATGCAAAGAGAATACAAGAGGGAACAACAACTCTGAATACATAACCTGAATTCCCAACTGCTTTTTCTTTATATGCAACTCTTTTTAAGAAAGCATACGGTAAGAATATTGCAGTCGAAACCGCTAATGCCGTGAGGAATATTAGGTAGATATATTCAGTAAATCCCGCACCATTTAGCCCAAATACAATATGATAAATAACTGATTCATCAATCCCTTTACCAGTGAAAAAATTAGAGACAAAATATAGGATGATATAAAGTATGAAAGATGAGATAAAAAATGAAAATATGCCAAGATTTCTATCATGAATTATCCTTCCCTTTAGAGCTATAAGCAGGGATGAAATCAGCAATAATATTGATGCGTATGCAAGTAAATTCAGGTTCATAATAACTTCATATATTATATAAGTTGAGTTCTTGGAGACTTATAGGGAGGCGGGCCGGTATGTCTCCTTCACCGTAGTTTTTTCCACAACGTAGGGATTTACCTCCCTCATCTTCTGAATATATTAACTAAGCGGGAAAATAGACCTAAGCCGAATAGTGTATTGCTGGATTCCGAAAACAGTTTTCAACAAACCTTGGAGGATTTCTTTGTAGCATTCTCATATGGCCAAAAAAAATTGGCTTTGAGAGCCTTTTACTTTTGTAGGGTAGTCTCTCTGCAATTTTCTAGGGTCCAGACAATCTGCTCTTCGGTAAAACTTGATTTCTTCATGGGTTACTCCCTATTTAATCGTTGTATACCGAAATCATTAAGTTTTCAATAGATTAGTTAGTCAGGGCGACGTCAATTCATTCAAGCTAGTACGGAATTAGAATTTGAAAATTTCTTTGCAGAATTGTGGTTTGATGATTTCAGGTAACGATGTGGGTAATTATTTTAACTGAAAAAGACCATATTTTTCATTGCGGACCAATTGGTCTGTATTTTTGATAAGAAATTCATTGAGGAGTACAATCTTTTCAGGATCGAGGTTGTTGTTTGCCATTTCGGTGAATAGTTTCAGCCGAATAACTAGGTGGGTGAATCCAAGCTCCTGAAGCTTATTTGATATCTCTGATGGGGTCGTAGAGTTGTTGGTGATAGCCCCTAGTCTAAACGTATTCCCATCTGGCTCAAATGTCACAGTATGGTCATAGTAATAGCCTCTATTTCCGCCATATAATGCGAGTATCTTAGTTTCCTCACCAAGGTTTTCATTGGCGAATTTTATAATGGGGTATTCTGGTAAGTGCTTTGAGATATAGTCTTCGCGCGGGACATTTCCGGTGATGAAAGACAGCGGCTTCAATTGTTTGAATAAGTTGATGCTGTAATTTGCATTATAAGCAAGTGTTACAGAGACAAGGAGTACTATGGCAAGGTAAATTTTTGAATTATCCTTCTGGGAAGACTGTAACTTTGTTTGAAAGTTATGTATCCCAAATGTGGCCAGGATGACAAATGCTGGAACGGAGCTGGCAATATACCGAATTCGTAATGTTCCTTGGAAAAAGGTAAAAAAGAAAAATAACCAGCCAAAAGCAAAGAGAATGTATAGTTCACGTTTTATGCGAGAGGGATAATCTGGCTTATATAAAGCTAGAAACATCAGCATCAGAAGAAAAGGATTAAGCTTTCCATCAAAATATTGAGGGTCATCGTCTTGACCTTCGAAAAAAAATCTGACAGGAAGTAGTATCATTTGCCACCATGTCTCGTGATAAAGTACCTTTCTATTTGCAAGAACAGAGCTCCCACGTATTGTAACTGTTTTGGTGATATCCTGTGTTGTGGAAAAATGAGGTCTGTTGGTGGTGTCGGTTGTGGAATTAGTATATGTAATACTTGTTTGTTTGAAAAGTGAGTTGTAAAGCGGATAGATAGGATTGCCTGTAGCCTTATAGTTTCGGACCATCCAAGGTGAAAAAGTCAACAATGTGATAATGAGAAAAAGAGATCCAAGCAATATTACTTGCATAGGTTTAGACTCATTTCCAGACTTGCCAAGACGAATATATATAATAGGTGTGAGGGCGGTTAGCAGGAAGATGGAAACTAAACCATTGTATTTAGTCCCTGCAGCAAGGCCACAGAATATTCCAGCAAATACTAAGTGCCGTAATTTGTTATGCTCTGCCCACTTGAAGAGCATAAGAAGCGAGGAAGTAGAAAAATAGACAACACCAAGATCAACATAAACGGTTATGGAGAGTTTTACGATTATCGGAAGGGATAAGAAAAACGTAGCTCCGAAAAGTGCATAATTTATAGTGAGACGTTTTTTTATATAGTCAAAAATAAGCCATGTCGTGAGAATGGCAAAGGCGAAATGGATATATTTAGGAACAATATCATTACCGAAGGCTAGTGGGATCGAGTAAAGCAGATCCAGATTCATTGGGTAATATGAAAATTTGATATAAGGTATTGGTGATATGGAACCGTTTAACAACCAAAGCTTGGGCACATAAAGATGGTGTGTGAGAGCGTCACGACTGATGGGAGGTGTTGCTGCAAGTATACTGATTATTGCCGTGAGAATGATAAGGCTACTATAAAGGACTAGTCTTATAAACCTTGGGGAAATGTCTTCTAAATTGGGCTGATTCAAAGTATATATTTTCAGTTTGTTGCTAAAAAAAAAGGGGGACCAGACAGCCTCCCCCTTTTTTCTAATTTATGTGAGCGAATGATGGTTACATGGTTTTCTGGAAATAGTTTTGTCCACCACCACCTTGATCTTGCCAACCTTCGCCATTATTAATATCCTGCGAAGCCATGTAGTTTGCAGGACAACGATCACTTCTGTCATATACTGTAATGATGTAAGTTCCAAGGGTACCTTCATCAATAGATGCTACGTTATTGCCACTAACCCCGATTGGTTGAGATCCGGGGAACGGTATGGGGTTAACTTCTTGTGCTGAGGTTGTATCGTAAGAAACGTTAGACGGGATTGCAAAATAATCTGCCAGTCCAGAGGCAATTGAGTTTGCATCAGACTCAGCAGCCGAGCAGAAGGCTTTATCGCGATATGCGATAAAGTTTGGAATGGCAATAGCTGCAAGAATACCGATGATCGCAATAACGATCATGAGTTCGATCAGAGTGAAGCCTTTTTCATTTGTGTCAATTCTCATTTTTTTCATGTTTTTCTCCTGTAAAGTTTTAAATTACTTGCGTCATATTCATCACAAGTTAGATTTGATACTTATCTTTGCAAACAGCGTGCCAAAAGATATATTTGCGACTGGTTGAGTTGTTAAAGGAATGTAAATATAGATATATAAGAGTACTAATGTTCGCTGGTTCCTTCTGTATAAATACGAGAGACTGATAAATAACGACACGCAAAGTGCAACTTTTTGTTCCCTGGTGACAAATAATGTCAACTACACAAGGCAAGAGCTAATAGAAGACCTGAAAATGTATAGAAATAATTATGAAATTTAAAAGTGTTAAAATGCAGTTGACGCTCAACCTCTTGGGGTTGCTCGCACTGAGCATGCTGATCACCTACCTTGTGATTGACCTTTTTTGGGTGGGCGGGGTTATCACAAATGAAAAGAAGGAAACGATTCATGTTTTAGAAGAGGTGGTGAATCAAGAGATGGCTGTGGAGTCAGATAGCAAAGTAGAACTCATGGAAATCGTGACGAAACGATTAAAAGATTCTTATGATAAGCATTTGATATACTACAATGGGCTTTTTTATCAAAATAATAATAATGATCGTGACGCTGCGATAATCCGTAAAATAATGGCAATCCCTATAGTTAATCGTAACGGTATCATTTGGCCTGTTGCTGGTTGGTTCTCTGTACTTAGGGGAAAGGAAAGTGAATTTTATGTTGTTGCACCATTTCAGGATGATACTTCACAGAGTGTAAATAGGAAGAAAAGGATTGTTGTTAAGGTAAATCTGGGGACACAGTTTCAAGCTTTTAGGGTAAGACAAAAAAATATCCTTGCATATCTTGTGATAAACATTCTTTGTCTTAGCACTATAGGCTTCTTCCGGTTAAATAAGCTTTTTTTAAACCCACTTGAAAGAATGATTAACATCTCGGAATCCTATCAAGTATCAGGTCTTCTGCCTTTTACTTCTGATCACTCAAATAATGAATTCAAGAAATTGTCAGTATCCATCAACAATATGGTTGCCAGGATTGAGGAGGATAGAAAAAAGCTTTTAGAAATGATTGTTTCTCTCGAGCAAGCGAACAATGAACTCGTTGCAACACAAAGAGAAATGATTCAAACGGAAAAGATGGCGTCTGTAGGTAAACTTTCAGCTGGACTTGCGCATGAAATAGGGAATCCGATAGGTATTGTTCAGGGATATGTTGGGCTTTTAGGGCAAGAGGACCTGGAAGAGGCTGAGAGAGCCGATTTCATGAAACGCTCACTCGATGAATTAGACCGCATAAACCGCTTGATATCGAACCTGCTATCATTTACCAGGGTCGTAGAACATGAGATTTGTAATGTTGATGTCGGATCAATTATAGGTGAAGTTTTAGAAGTTGTACATGTGAGCAAAGGAGCCAAGAGTGTACAGGTTGGGCATGATGTTGAGCCTGGTCTAATGGTAAAAGGCAACAGTGATGGTCTACGGCAGGTACTTCTCAATTGTATTTTGAACAGTATAGATGCAATCAACGATAAGAATGGTGCAGATACAGGTGTGATCTATATAGCAGCAAAAAGAGTCGATAATGAGGACTTGAAGAAGAGTTTTGTAATTGTTTCCATAGAAGATAATGGAGTCGGCATGATTGATGATACAAAAAACAAAGCATTTGATCCTTTCTACACAACTAAAGATGTTGGTGACGGTACAGGGCTCGGCTTGTATGTGTCTCATTCAATTATTGAGGCGCATAAAGGAAAAATATGGTTTGATTCAGAACCCTTAAAAGGTACGACTGTTTTCATACAACTGCCAATGGCATAACCTTCTATCTCCTGAATTATGACATGAAACTCTTGATTATAGATGATGAAGTCAACATGCTGCACATGCTTCAAAAATTATTAGAGAGAAGTGGTTACGATGTAACAACAGCTGAGGATGGATTGAAGGGACTGGAGATGATAGAGCAATCCCGATTTGATTTTATTCTCTGCGATGTGAAAATGCCTCATGTTGATGGGCTTGCATTTCTTGAGAAAGGTTTTGCTCACTTAGACCAGTCAACCGTTATTATGATGTCCGCTTACGGGACAATTGATCTTGCCATTAACGCTATGAAGCTGGGAGCTTACGATTTTATCTCGAAGCCTTTTAAAACGGATGAGGTTTTGCTGGCTTTGAGAAAAGCTGAAGAAAGAGAACGATTACGTAAAGAAAATACTGCACTAAAACGCGAGCTAGATGCGTTAAGAAGTAATAATGGTTTTGGATCAATGATTGGCTCGAGTGTCCGAATGCAGGAGATGTACAGTCTCGCGAGAAGAGTAAGTCAATACAATACAACGATTCTCATTACAGGTGAATCCGGTACCGGAAAGGAACTCGTAGCTCGAGGTATTCATCTTGAGTCTGCAAGGAACCAAAATCCATTCGTTGCCATTAACTGTGGGAGTATTCCAGAAAACCTTATGGAGAGTGAGTTGTTTGGTTACGTAAAAGGTGCGTTCACTGGGGCCGACAGAGATAAACCAGGATTATTTGATTCTGCTTATGGCGGGACGCTTTTCTTAGATGAAATAGGTGAGTTGCCAGTCACGTTACAAGTTAAATTGCTCAGGGTGCTACAGGAAAACGAAATCCGGCCGATAGGCGCACAAAAAACCCATGCAATAGATGTCAGGATCCTGGCGGCTACTGCTCAGGATCTCGAAAGGCTGATTGAAGAAGGCCTTTTCCGTGAAGATTTATTCTACAGGTTGAATGTTGTTCGACTTAAGGTTCCACCTTTACGGGAGAGGGAAGAAGATATTGTCGATATTTGTCACCATTTTATTAAAATATTTAACAATACTCTTGGCACATCAATTTCAGGATTATCTTCTGAGGCAATATCCTGTTTGATGTCATATGGTTGGCCTGGAAATGTCAGAGAGCTTGAAAACTCTATTCAGCGAGGGATGGTGATGGCCGGGGAGGGCGTACTTGAAAAAGAACATTTTCCTAAAAATATCGCTCATCCGGAATTAGTTGACTTGAAGGGTATTTTTCTTGATCAAGCAGGAGGTGGACTTTCGTTAAAAGTAGCTCAAAAACAGCTTGAAAAGAAGCTCATATCAATGGTTTTGACACAAACAGGTGGCAATAAGAGTCGTGCAGCATCGCAGTTGGAAATTAGCTACCCATCCTTGTTAAGTAAGATAAAGCAGTATGAATTGTAAGGTAACCGGAAGAATGGCTACAACAAACTCACCTGAGTGTTGCTTCGCTCATCTACCTCCTTCATTATGGGTGTTTCGTTGATAAAAAAGCCTATCTTATATGTGGTGCGGCTAGGTGTTCCGGAAATACCGCGTTTAAAATGTTACTTTTCTTCCGCACTAAGGTCCCCAAGCGATTTTTGCAGGTAGGTCTCTCTAAATATACCACACCATCCATTCCAGTCTTCAAAATTCTATTCCTTACCTAATTGCTGTAAAAACATTTAATAAATCTACGCTGAACTATAACTCAGGGTTCAGTGGAAAAAAACTACTGATCTTGTGTAAGTGTCGTAATAACAGGTGTTTGAAACTTATATTCCTATAGTGGTTTGTGTATTGCAAACGTGGCTGTGTGAGGTATTTGATTATGCTTATACAACAAATAATTAACGATGTGAGATTGGAGTGTGATGTTTAAATTACAAGATTGGAAACCATATAATCTAAAAGGCGAAAAAGGTTTTTCACTGATTGAATTATGTATTGTCATAGCAATTGCCGGGGTTCTCTCAACAATTGCGATAGCAGGATATTTGACATGGAAGCCAGGATATGTTTTCCGCGATGCTGTCTCCCAAGTTCGAGGTGAACTCGAACGTGCAAAAATGAGGTCTGTCGAGACCCGGAAACAGTGTCGGGTCACATTCAGCACTAATGGTTACCAGATTGAAGATGGGAACAGAGGGATGAACTCAAGTTTATGGGGTGTTATTGACAGAAACGGGAACCATACCGCCGGTACCCCTTTCAAAACGTCTCAATTCGCGGACAATTTCGGTCAAGTCTCCCTTCTTGATGGAGATGGGCAGGCAATTGTTGCAGGAACAGTAACAGAGCCTGTGATAACATTTTCTCCACGTGGAACAGCCGCTAATGATTCTGTCAGTATTGTGCATCAAACAGCAGGTACTGCCCTGATCGCTGTAAATATAACAGGAAACATTAATATAACATGGCCATGAGAAGAGAAAACACGCAAGAGGGGTTTACCCTCATCGAACTTTTAGTCGTTATTGCAATAACAGGTGTTGTGCTCGCCGGGGTCACTTTGCTTTTCACCACGACAAGCAGGCGTAATACTGCTCAGGAGATGATGGTTGAAGTTACTCAGAACATACGTAGTGCTAAAAGTCTGATGGTGGATGAAATACGTTCAGCAGGCACAAATCCTGAGAACAAAACCCGTATAGGGTTTGAGTTTGATAACGACGATGACAGGTTCAATACCGATCAAAATTCGATTCATTTCACCAGAGATATAGATAACGGAGATGGTGATCACTTGTATGAACCCGATGGCGATGCTGATGATCCGAATGAAGATGTCATGTACTATCGGGTTGATGCTGCAGGAAATATTCTCGATGCTGGAGTAAACACCCCTGGGAGGCTAGTGAGGAACACAGGCGGCGGAGGACAAACTGTCGCCGATAATGTTACTGAACTTCAGTTTGTTTATTATGATGAATCAAATACGATCATTGATCCAGCAACTATGACAAGAAATTCGGTTCTGAGCACCATACGAACTGTTGAGGTGACAATCGTTGGGCAGGTTCAGAACCCCAATATCACGAGTGCTGCAAACAGGGACTGGACACAGCAGTTTCGGGTCAAGGTGCGGAATCTGTAATGAAGGAAAGAAAACATTTTAAATTGAACCTGGTGAGTATGGTGGTGAATAGACCTGACATAAATAATCAGAAAGGAATCACCCTCATTGAGGTGATGATTGCCATGGTGATTCTCGGTTTTGGATTGCTGACGATTGTCAACCTGCAAACGAGCAATATGTCTCGGAATATGACTTCTAAAAGACAAAGCGAGGGATACACCTGGGCGATGGACAAGATTGAGCGCCTTTATACCGAACCCTATGACGGTACCGGAGATCTGGCATTATTAGGTGATCCTGCAATTAAGGGAGATGGGCATTCTCTGAACGCTGCCGATGCTGCAATGATTTCTCCCTATACCATGGAATGGGATGTTGTTCCCGGTGGTATCCCAAATAGCAGCCAGGTATTTGTAACGTTGAGATGGAACGGGAGTGACGTTGCAAATGTTAATTTTCTACGCAATGCAGCCTCATTTTGAAGAGGGAAAAAATGATAAGTGAAACCGTAAAGAGATATAAGATGAAGAGCATTGCGAATCAGGAAGGGGTAGCGATAGTTACAGTTCTGCTGCTTTTGATGTTGCTAATACTTGTCGGGGTGACTGCCACCAAAACAGTTATTAACGAGAAAAGAATAGTTCGCAGTGAGGCTGTTTTTGAGCAGAGCTTTTTCTTTGCAGAAGCCGGTGCCCTTGAAGGTGTGCAAAAACTTGAGAATGAAACAAAGCCAGAAGAATTGCTGGCACCTTTAATTGAGGCCACCTCGAATAACGAAGGGTTATTGGTTGCAGCAAACGAGGAAGAACCAAAAGACGACGAAATCAATCTGGATAAAGATGCAGACGGGGATTTCGATAAAGATGATGTCGCATTGGCACAGGTCTCAGATACAAACCCGGAAACAAAGAGAGTTGTTGTGCAGATGCCGATCCCGCCAGGAAGTTCTTTAGGACTCGGTTCAAGCCGATTATACGAATACATGTCGTATGGGATGACCGAAGCAAATGGCGGTGATTCTATGATTAAAATAGGATATCGGAAAAGATTCTAGGTAAATATGGTATTTGGTCGGTTCTCTCTAGACTATAACGATCAGGATTGCAGATGAACAAAAAAACAATAATAAAATTAATTGGTCTGTTGTTAACGTTGGTGCTTGTAGTAGCAGAAGTGTCATTAGCGGACGTTAATGTTGTTGCCAATGATCCAGTTGCCAGTGAGCCATCAGCAGATGGTCAGTTTACTGTGACCACTACATCTCCAGTTGTCGGTGATACAACTGTTACATATTCAGTAGATACGGGGAGTGGTCACGCAATTGAGGGTACAGATTATCAATGGTTGAGCGGCAGTGTCTTAATACCTGACGGTAGTTCGTCTGCAACTATTGATGTAAATGTACTGGATGATACAAGGGTTGAGGGTGATCAAACAGTCACTGTCAGATTAACAGGGGCCAGTCCGAGTGCTGGAGCAATATCTACCACACCGGCAACCGTAACCATAGAAAGTGATGACATTGCCAGGTTGACAATCTCTGATGTAAGTAGAGGGGAAGATTCGTCCACTCTCTCTTTCACTATTACCTCTGATAAAATTGTTGTTGGTGTACCCGTTGAAGTCAATTTTGCAACAAATCCAGTTAGTGCTGATGCTGGCTTAGACTTTGTATCAAATAGTGGTGTGGCAACGATATTGAATGGTACCTCAGCAGACGTAGTGGTGAGCCTGCAGAGTGATGATATTGTTGAGGCGGATGAGACGTTTGAGTTGAAGTTAACTTCAGCAAGCTCTAATGCCTTGATAGATGATGATACCGGAGTGGCAACAATTATTGATGCAGATGTAGCTGCCATCTCAGTTAATGATGTCAGTATCAATGAGAGTGATGGGCAAGTATCATTCAGTATTGCCTCTGACAAGACGATTGAGGGGACCACTGTAAGTGTTCTCTATTCGACAGCTGAAGGAACAGCTAAAGCATCACTGAATGATTACACTCCACAATCCGGTACCGCAACTATTTCTTCTGGAAATACAACAAACATAAATGTGCCAGTGCTTGCGGATACGGTTGTTGAAAAGGATGAGATCTTCTATTTGCAAATACTCAACCCATCCCCAAATGCGACGATTGTTGATTCACTTGGGGAAGGAACAATCGTTAATGATGACATTCCTACCATAACTGTAAATGATTCGTCCGTTTCAGAAGGAAATGGTACTGTCTATAACGCTTCTGGAATAACCTATCAATCAAGTTTGGAGATCGCAGCTGATGCTGAGCTGCAATTTGATTATAACGTACTATTTTCTGAAACTGACTCAAGTGACTTTGTCGGCGTAACTTCTGGTACAATAGCAATTACAACTGGTCTTGCTGCCAATAGCAGCAGGAGTGTGCCGCTGACAATTTCCGCAGATGAAGTTGTTGAGTATGACGAAGATTATGTCGTACAGTTAACAGGGGCCAGCATCGTTGATGGAACTGGTACACCGGTTGCTTCAGATACTGCTAACGGAGTAATTCTTAACGATGATGTTCCAGTTCTAAGCCTGATTACTGCTACCAATTTTACACCGGAAGGTGACCCGCCTGCCTCGGGGACCTTCGCCGATTTTACCGTGGAAAGCGATCATGTCATCGCTCCGATGGTGCTTGTGACTTTCGATGTTACAATCACACATGGCACTACAGAGGCTGGTGACGTCCAAACAGGCACGTTTAACTATTCCATCCACAGCGGAAACCAACGCGAGATTTCCGTTGGTATTATTCCTGATCTTATTGTCGAAAACGATGAAAGTTACACAGTAACTATATCAAATGCCAACCTTTCAGACAGCGCAGTTAATGCGCAAATAAGTACAACACCTGGTGGCAATGATGCAACTGGTGTGATTCAAAATGATGATTTTCCAACCATTACTCTCAATGACACCTCTGTTCTAGAAGGTGACTCTGGGGATGCTCCCCCAACTGATCCTAAATTTACAGCAACAACAGACCTCGAGATAGATGCAGATACAAAGGTTGTTGTCGATTGGCATATGGTTCATGGAACGACCAATGAGACCGAAGATTTTGTAGCACCTTATTCTGGAACCATTGAGTTTACTGGTGTAGCCGCAGGAGATAGCGTATTTATCCCAGTGTTGATTTTCGGTGATATTGACGTGGTCGAACCGGATGAGAAGTATACTGTAGAGTTATCTAATGGAGCCATAACCGATGTTGCAACATCGTCCCTGGATTTTGGTCTCGCGGATGTTACAGATACCGGGGATGGTACCATCCTGGCAGATGAATTTTATGTCACCATGATACCTGGAAGTGGCGGAGAGATAATACCCGTTGCCAACACAATGCCGGACCCTCTTGGTTATTCAGAAAGAGTTGTTGTTAATCTGAATTCACAGCCTATTTTCGAAATATCGACTGCTGACCAATCGACTTTCTGTGATCATATTGAATCTATAACAGCAGAGGGTAGCACCAATACGGGTTTTGATAACGGGTCTCATTCAATCGATTACACCTTTTCACCAATTACAAAAAGTGAAACCATAGAAGCGACATTTACTGTGGACAGGTGGCAGGTAACATCAAATATAGTTGGTGAGTCACATGGGGCGATAACTTCAAGTGACTACCATGACGGTTGTACTAGTCCCATTTATACGGTGCAGCGAGATGGT
The DNA here is from genome assembly GCF_010646885.2 of Desulfopila sp. IMCC35008. Lineage (GTDB taxonomy): Bacteria > Desulfobacterota > Desulfobulbia > Desulfobulbales > Desulfocapsaceae > Desulfopila. The sequence continues at coordinate 2,151,639 of NZ_CP050700.1, forward strand.
GATTATCACATTAGTTTTGTAGATGTGGACGGTACGTTTGTTGAAGGGCCAAACGTTGCCCCTTTTACAACGGAAACCTTTAATTATGAGTATACTGATATTAGTGCTGACCATACCATTACTGCAGCATTCACCCAGATGATTACAGTTATAGAGGATTCAGACTATGGGACAATTTCTCCTGATCCAGGTGATGACCCTCTCGAGGTTTCGTACGATTATTTACCTGTGTTCACTATCGAAGCACTGAGTCATGCAACAGCTGCAATGCCGGCTGTAAACCACATTCACCATATCTCTGACATCATCGTAGATGACGTTTCGTCTGGCATCAGGGGGGATGACGAAACAGGTCCCTATAACTATACCTATCCAAACAATATAACCTCTGATTCCACCGTGGAAGTTCAATTTACTGGATTTGTGGATGTGGAAATTAACGGTCCGGGTAAGGTGAGTTTGGGATTACAGGAAGTTACCGGTACAGGTTCCATTGAGTTTGAGGCTGATACAGATCAAATTGTGCTTATAGAACCGGGTATGGGCTATCATATTGAGCAAGTACTAGTTGATGGTGCCGATGTCGGCCGGGTTTCAGAGTACAATTTTAATGAAGAAAGCCCTGTTGACCATGTGATGGAGGTCAAATTCTCCATCGATTGGTATAGCATAGAGCCATCATCCACCTTTGATACTATATTCGATGATGCTGGTGAGAATACTCTCGCAACAACCAAGTATCCGACGTACGGGGATGACCTTTCTTTCTACGTCGATCTCAATGATCCTGCACATGCTATAGAAGCAATCTTCATAGATAACGTTCGAATCTCATTACCTGCTACTGACAGTACATACACAGACCCTGGTGGTGTATATGAACTGAACAATACGGCGGATGATACCCTGGAGGTGAAATTCACCAACGTTACAACAAGTCATCGTCTTGTGGTGTTAGATTATGATATTACACCTATTTCAGATGTTCCACTTGTAGCCAGCTCCGTTACTGCTCCTGCTAATATCATGTATATCATTGATGATTCCGGAAGTATGAGTTGGTCAACAATGGTTCCTGGTATTGAGCAGGGTAAGTTTTGCGTTGGTGGTACCGGTGCATACTGTTCTGGTGGTACACGCTACACGAGTGTTTTACAGCCCGGTGGACAGATTCCGGAAAGTCGTCGGATGTTGTGGAAATCGCAGTGGCTGGAGTATAACAGGACGTACTATAACCCGGATGTCACCTATGTTCCCTGGCCTCGTGTTGTCGAGGTCTCTGAGAGGATCACCGGGGCAGATAAAAGAACAGCTGCCGATGCGGATACGTATGCTCCAAGATTTCACCCCCTGGATGATTCGTCTGTTTTAATACTCCCGAACACCTTTGCAACCCTGGAAACGAAACAGATAATTGATGATGAAGACCCTGGGTTTACTGTATCAAACTGGAACCACTGGAAGGAGAGGAATGCCGGTGATTCTTATAATAATGATAACCGAAGAGCACGCGGAACAGCAGCAAATAAGTGGGCGACATATACATTTATCCCAACCAAAGACGCAGAGTATGAGGTACTTGCGAGTTGGGATGGGTATACTCCACTTGAAGATAACGTTCCGTATACTATTAGTTGTCCGACATGTATACCTGTGATTAATGATACTGTTTATGTTAACCAAAAAGTTGATCAGCACCCATACAATGGTGATCCAACGTATTCACTTGGGAAGTATGATTTCGAGCAAAGGAAAGAGGTTACCGTTACTCTCACGGATACTTTCGGAAGGGAAGATTCTAGTGATTATGATGCGGTAAAAATAGTTGCGGATAGTGTGGTTATTCCTAATGCTCACTACTATGTCTGGTCTGATCTTGATAATGCTCCTTATCTTGTAACTTTCGACTCCGCTACTTCCTCATTACGTTACTATAGAGCTAGTGGAACAAATATTGATAAGAACACTGACAATTTTGACGATGAAGTAACTCAATTGGAAGAGAAGACTGGGGCTGATATTCCTTCAGACGTGGTTGAAACTGATGATTACGCAACGGCACTTCAGAATTTTGCAAACTGGGTGACGTATTACCGCGAGAGGCGTTGTGCGGCAATATCTGCTGTTGCCAGGTCCCTGGTAGCGATGGATGGAGTGCAGGTCGGACTGAGCCCATTAAACGATTGGAGCTATGCGACACCGGTCAAGAAAATAAAAGTGGATGGTGAAGATTACACAGATGAACTACTCGAAATCCTGTATGACTGGAAAGCGAGTGGCGGTACTCCTTTGAGGAACGCCTTAGAGGAAACCGGACAATATTTCGCCAATACCGATACTGGTGATTGGTCAAGCAGTTTGCCATCTCCGCTTGCGAGTGAGGAAGATGGCGGTGCTTGTCAGCAGAATTTCGCAATACTTATGACCGATGGTTACTACAACGGTGGTGGGTACGGAAGTTATAATGCCGACAATGACAATACCAGCTTTGTTGATTCGGATGGTGATTATCTCTATTCCGGAGGTGCAACGAATACACTGGCAGATATTGCCATGTATTTTTATGAGACAGATATTTCCTCAACGTTACCCAATAGTGTCCAACCGAGTCCCGAAGAAACTGAAACACATGATGACCCTGCCAATTGGCAGCATATGGTCACCTATACAGTATCTTTTGGTTTAAACGGAACTCTTGATCCAGATGATTACGAACTCCGAGTTGATGCTGTTACGCCAAATTATCCGGATTGGCCAGGAGTGAATACAAATGAGCCGGAAACAATTGATGATCTCTGGCATGCAGCGGTTAATGGTCGAGGGAAATTTCTGAGCGCGAGTAACCCTGATGATCTTGTGAAGTCATTATTATCTATTATAGAAAATATCGCTAAAAGGACTGGGTCTGGAGCCTCTGTATCAATTAATGGGGACGATCTTTTTGAAACCATAGGCAGTGATATAAGGACGTATCAGACATCTTATAATACTTCCAGTTGGTATGGCGATCTTCGTAGTTTTAAAATTGTATCTTCTGTAGCAGACGAGGTCTATGATGCTGATGACAATGGTATTTTTGATACAAGTGTCTGGTCTGCATCTGCCGAGATGCAGAACATGAGTTACACCAGCCGAAAACTTTTTACCTTTAATACCGACACAGAAGCCGGAGCAGAGTTTTCAACAACTGCCGGGAATCTTTCAGATGAGCAGGTTAAACTCATGACCCCCTATTTTGCGTACGGTACCAGGACAAATGATAATGTACTGGATTACTTGCGGGGTGATAGTAGTTATGAGGTTAGTGGTGGTTTTCGGACAAGGGTCGAACCTCTCGGGGATTTCGTTAACTCTCAAGCGCAATATCTTGATGAAGTGCTTTACGTTGGAGGTAATGACGGGATGCTTCACGCGTTCGATGCGACCGATGCTAATGGCGGCGAGGAAATTTTCGCCTATATTCCAGGGTTAGTTTATCAAAATTTACGTGAACTCGCGAATCCTGGGTATACCCATAAATTCTACGTCGACAACACTCCATATGTGACGGAGGTGAGTGACAACCTCTCCATGCTTGTTGGTGGGTTAGGCAAAGGTGGTAAAGGATACTTCGCGCTTGACGTTACGAATCCAGCTGGGTTCAGTGCAGCTAACGTGATGTGGGAATACCCGGCACCACCAGCTATTCTGATAAAGGATCAGACCTCTATTTCATTTAGCAATCCTGGAGGCGGGAATGATTATATCCGCGATGGCGGGGACGGATTCACCGGGCCATCGTTTGCGCCAGGCAGCTATATTACCGTAATAGGTGCTGATTGTACGAATTACACTAATAACGGTACATTTAGAATTCTCGCCAGAAATTCAGATGGTGAGATAGAAGTTGAAGATGGCAGTCTTATTGATACATGTGGTGATGGAAATTCCGTAACCATCACAGAATCGATTTCTGACAAAGGGATTGGGTATTCATTCAGCGGTGCACTTCTCCTTAAGACCAACGACTCTAAAATTAACCCAAGTCATGAACTGGAAGGATATGTCGTGATTTTTGGTAATGGGTATGCAAGTGAAGATGGTACGGCACAACTGTATATTCTTGACCCGGTCAGCGGTGATGTCTTGAAGAAATTTGACACCGGGGTAGGGCCTGCGAACGGCATGTCCACGCCGAAGGCCATTGATGTCGATAACGACCTGACTGTTGATTATGTATATGCTGGTGACCTACTCGGCAACATGTGGAAATTTGACCTTACTGCAGGGAGAGGTGACCAAACTGAGACGAGTAATCCAGATAAGTGCACAAACTCTGTTAAATGCTATGAGGACTGGCAGGTAGCATTTTGCGATGGAGGGGACCAAAGCACTCATTGCAATAAGGCTGGTGCTGTCCCCAAACCTCTTTTTAAGACAGCTAAGAATCAGGCGATTACAGCTGCACCGGATGTCTCGAACCATCCAAGTTATAATGGGTATATCGTGGTCTTCGGTACCGGTAAATTTCTTGGTCAGCCTGACCTGACCTCTACATACACACAATCCTTCTACGGCTTGTGGGATTGGGCACCTGATCAGTACGATGCAGGATATCTAGGTGAGCGCATAGATTCTCTTGAAGATATAGACAGAGACGGCCGACTCGATGTTGATGAGGATGCGAACAATAATGGAGTTCTTGATGTTGGGGAAGATATTGATGGAGATGGCAACCTAGATATCGATGAAGATCTCAACGGGAATGGCAAGATTGATGCCCTCACTGCTACCACAGTGAGCAATTCCCCTAATCGAGATGCGACAGATAATCCCTTGAATACACTACTGAGACAGGAAGCGCTTGTTGAGCAGGAAATTTCTGAAGACGCTGATGGAGATGGTAATCTAGACGTAAACGAGGATAAAAATAATAATCAGGTTAAAGACCCGGACGAAACTGACGAAAACGGTGATGGAGATTTCGATCTGGTCGATGAGGACGTCAACCAGAATGGAGTTTTGGATACCTATGACTATTATCGTATAGTCACTCAGTATAGTGCTGATTGGACCGTCGGTTCAACCATTGACGTTAATTATGATGGTACCAAAGATCCAAAAGATAAAGTTCCCCAGAATAACGTTGGTTGGTATTTTGATCTCCCAGGCAAAATTACCGCCAATGATAATGTCGATAATGACAATGATGGAATTATTGATGAAGCTGGAGAGCGTGCACTGGGTGAACGAGTCACAACAGATGCACTTATCCGTGATGGTCGTGCCATTCTCATATCCTTTGGAGTGACGGGCTCCGTTTGCGACGTCGGGCTCTATTCATTTCTGAACGAGCGGGATTACGAAGACGGGGGTCGTTTGGATTACGCTGTTTATGATATAGATGGAGACGGTGATGTCGATGAAGATGATATGGTCATGATTTACGAGAATGGTGAAGGTGATGAAGGACCGCCTTCTGATGTTGGGGAAGAAGGGAGGATTTTCAATCCGGCAATCCTCGAAGATCCTTTGAACCCAGGGACAGAGATTAAACTTATGAGTACGTCTACAGGTAAAATCACGACGGTAAGGGAAAAAGCTGAAAAGAGAGGTGTGTATTACTGGCAGCAGATTCAGTAGTGCAATTTACTACAAGACCAGTGGCGCCATATATATTGACTGATGAAAGCTGGCAATCAGAGATGTGGTGCGGATAGCGAAATATTGGTGAGGATTACTATAATGAATGGAGTGAAGAATTTTTTCAAATTCGGCTTATTGGTACAAATGCTGCTCTTTGTTACGTTGTTACCAATAAATGTTTCTGGTGAAGAGCCTGAAGATCCGGTTCAGAATGAAGAATCACAATCTGATTATACCGCCCCACGCGGTTGGATAAACGCTATAGAGGATTCGTCAGTCATTATTGATGATACGTATTATGTGTTTACTTCGCAGACACGATTTTTCACTAATAAGAGTCAATTGCTAAACGGTTCTTTTGTCACGTTTGAACTCCTCAAGGAGAATGACATCGCAACCATATCTCTTGCTGAACCAACTGAAGAGGATATGTATATGAAACCTGCTGCGTCAGTCAAAAAGAGTAGTACTGGGGATGGTGAAAAGGATGACTCCGGCCCGACTCTAAAAGATGGTGTATGGGTTTACTGATTAAATTATAGTTAGTTCCCGTCCTAAAACTACCCTTCTGCCCAATTTCAGTGTTCCGGCTAAATTATTTATCCTCCGAATATCGTACATATGCGTGCGGTAAATAATTTAGCCACGCCTCGATATTGAACAGAATGCTGAGTTTTAGGATGGGAACTAGTTAGGTTATTGACACCCTGATGAAAGACCAGATGCTACCGTTCTTTTATCAGGGTTTTTTCATTTTACGTTTTCAGCTCTGAGAATGTATCTTTCCTGATGAGATCTCGAGTGAATCTTGGGATCATCTCATTATCAATGCAGTCCTCCTGCAGTCCATAAAGCCACCTGAGACGAATTTATTTCGAGTTTTTTCATTCCAATCCTGTTTTGTAAAAATATTTAATACAAATATTGACTAGTGACAAAAAATGTCACGCTTACATCGTTGTATCCTGAAAGTTAACTCTTGAATATCACGTGTAGTACTTCGACAATGATAAAGAGGCCCGCATGTTGCAAAGAAAAGTGTAGTGAAATAAGGTCCTACAGGAATTATGCATGGTGGTCATTTATTTTGTGACGAAACGGTTCTGCGATCGTTAATTATTTTAGAGGGTTCCATTCTTTATGAAGTTGAGAGCGTTTTAATGACGTTTTTTCATCTCTGATGAAACCGAAAATGAGGTATTTGGCATAATTTTTTTTGTAACCCGAGTATCAGTGTCAATTTGGAAATGTGGGAAAAAGGGTCAATAGATAGTGGTGGGTGAGCTTGACGTTCTAAGAAATCTATGAAGATAATGGAAAGGATGGAAAAAATTCTTTATTTAACTCTTGAGATGCAAATGCTAGCAGGATTCAAGGCAATAATTACCAGACATAATGGACACTAATTTATGATAGAACCTGAAATCAAAAAAAAAGTACAGATTATTGCAGATAAGAACACTCACAAAAGAAGTGGGGGCTTTTCACTTATTGAGTTGGTGGTGATCATAGCAATTATTGGTGTTATAGCAGCAATCGCTGTGCCTTCACTCCTGTCTAACCTACCAAATATACGACTTAAAAGTGCCGCACGGGACCTGTACTCAAATATGCAGAAAGCGAGAATGGGGGCTATTAAGGAGAATACCAAATGGGCGATCAAGTTTGATTCCGATGGCAAGAGTTATACTGTTTGCTCATCGTGGGTGTCATCAGCGGATTATTTTACAGAAAAAACAGTTAATCTCACAGAATATAATGGTGATATTAGCCATAAACCCGGGATTGCCCCATATGACCAATACGCTAACAATACAGTTATTTTCAACTCACGAGGCGTTGGAAATAAAGGTTCAGTTGAGCTTAAAAATAAATTGAATACAGAGTTTATGGTAAGCACTCAGCCAAGCGGGCTTGTTCAGTTGAAAAGAAGGGTAGGGGGGGATTGGAAATGATCATTTCGAATAGACAAAATAACACCATCCTCACCACTAGAAATGGGTTTACTTTAGTTGAATTGATGGTTGGTCTGGCTATAACCTCGGTTATTATTACAGCAGTGTTTGCTGCTTATACAACACAACAGAGGCTTTATGTGAGTCAAGACCAGATTGCAGAAATGCAGCAAAACCTTAGAGCCGCAGTGGACTATATGGCAAGAGAGATCCGGATGGCTGGATACGACCCGACAGGTGAGTCTGGTGCAGGTTTACTTGCGACATCAGATGATGATCTTTCTCTTGATCAAATGAGTTTTACTCTGGATGCCAATGAGGATGAAGACACCGCTGATGATGGGGAGCACTTTCGTTTTCATTTTTCTACAGGTTTAGCGACCGACTTTGCAGTTGAGGTTCGGGATGGAGGTGCACTTACATCACAGGTTATTGCTGAAAATATTCAGGCTGTTGAATTCCTTTATCTCGATAAGGACGGGGATCCAACCCTTGTTCCTGAAAACGCGCGATCTGTAAAAGTGTCGATGCTTGCTCGGGCTGGTGATCAGGACAGGAAGTTTCAACACACATCGACGTATACAACACCATCAGGAGCAACATGGGGTCCATATAACGATAGATATAGGAGGCGCTTTGTTATGGCCAATATTCAACTCAGAAATGTTGGGATATGATATGCGAAAAGTAATTGAAAGCCAACAAGGCTTCACTCTGATAGAAGCGCTTACTGCTATGGCGATTCTTACTATTGGAGTGATTTCTCTCTACACCATGCAATTTACGGGTGCGAAGGTTAACACTATAGCTAACGTGAAGAGCAGTGCTTCGATAAACGGGGCCAATCAGGTTGAAAACTTTTTTGCTACAAGATTTAACGATGACATGCTTGAAGATGTTGATGGGGACGGCACTGGTCAGGATAGTGAGAATAATGGTACGCTGCCTGAGGGGAATGGGGTTGATGATAATGGCGGAAATTTTGGTTTAGGTGATTATCAATGCTGCCAGGATGGTAATGATCCACTAGGCAATGCTGTGGCAGGTTGTGTGAACAAGGCAGACGGGTGCATGGTGGTTGACGGGACGTATCAAGTCTATTGGAATGTCGCAGTCGATGAACCAATGATAAATACCAAGAAGGTTGCTGTGTATGTTGTCAGGAGTGGACCTGGTGGGCTCAAAGGCGTCGATTATGAATATATAGTCGGACGAGATATGCAAGGAATGAAACCTGCTGCAGAATAGTTGGAGGAAAATATGAAAACCATGGGAAATAATGATGGTTTTGTACTGGTTGTGACACTGCTCGTTCTTGTCGTCCTGAGTATAATTGGAATTTCAGCAACAAATACATCGTTTCTTGAAAATACGATTGCGGAAAACGATAGAGTACAGAGAAAAGCCCTATATCAGGCTGAGGCTGGAACAACCCTGGGGACGAACATAATTGAGGAAAATATAAACTGTCCTGTCGGGTTTGATTCGACAGGGAATGTGGTTGATACATATACTGGAAATTCACTTGCCGTAGCGGACCTGGAAGGGGTCATACGGGTCTATCCTAGAGGCACTAAGGGGCTGGCATTATATTACAAAGACTATCCTGTAATGGATACAAGCTGTCAGGTAACATCCGGTGACCCGGATATCGACTATCCCATTGCCAATATAGGCACTGGTTCTCAGGAAACATCAATCTGGGTAGGAGGTGGCTCAAAAATGCTTCCGGGCGGTTCACTGCAGATGGCGGCCGGTTATGAAGGAAAAGGAAAAGGTGCAGCCGGTGGTGGTACACAGAGGGATTATGAAATAGTCGCCAGGCAGCAAGGGTTGAATAACGCCGAGAGTACTGTGATTTTGGGTTGGCGACACATTATCGGATCAGAAACATATGAGTGTCGATATGAACTTTGATACGGATATGGGAAAAACCATGTCAAAACCAACGTCTAAATGGAGTATTACTATAATACCTAAAGGTACAATATTGTACTGGCATAGAGTTGGATTGATTTTGCAAGATGAAAAGGGAGTAAGATATGCATAGAAAGATAACGAGTTGTCTTAAAATTAGTGCCCTCTCAATAGCATTTCTGTTGCACGCGGTTCTGCAATCAAATGCAGCTGTTGATGTAGATGCACTAGGAGTATCAGAACCTCCTTTTCTGGCAATGGGAGCCAAATCCAACCTCCTCCTATTGTTAGATAACTCTGCCAGTATGCTTGATATGGCGTATATCGAGACTCCAGGGGAATGCGTAGACAATAGTTATTCGTCTACAGAAATCTATGCAGGGCTGTTTAAAGATGATGCCTGGTACGTGTGGACAGATGGTGTGCAGCAATGGCGCAGTGGGAATACGTATTCTATTGGTGATACTGTATATAGTGAGGGGGTATATTATAAGGCTACTGATACAGATGGCAGCGCTTCTAGTGGGTATCGCATCGCGGATGATACAGTGACCTGGGAGCAGATCACAGACTACAACATACTGACTGGTGTTTCAGAAGGATATTTTATCGAAAATGAGACAATTCTTTCTTCTTCTGATGCAGCAACAACTTTCTCCGGTGAATCTGGAGTGGCATACAGTCACGATGACTTATTTTTCAAGATAGTGAACGCTGATAATGGTGATGGTGTATCCGTTGAATCTGGAGTAACTGCGTTTGTTGCCAAGGGTAACTTGTTGAACTGGGCTTCAGCTTCTAAATTTGATATTCAGAAACAGGTCCTTACCGGCGGGAAATATGATGTAGACAACGATTTTCTCGTGGGTGAGCATCGTGGATGTTCTTCACGGAGTTTTATCAAGGAGCTTCCGGTTGTAACAGGAAGCGATACGAAAACTGTTACCTTCAGTATACAGGGCTCGAAAGAGGAGAATCAGACAAGCATTGATGATGACACAACGAGAATTGTCATAAACGGGATTTCCGATGCTGGTTTTATAGGCTCAGAGCGTGAACAAGCATGTCAGGACGCAATTGAATCGGTCATGAATGGCTATGATGACGGGTTGGGAACAACCAAGAAAAACATTGGGATTTGTCTTGATTATGACGGGACCAACAATGTTCTAGCTGAATCAAATGCAGCCTATAACCATTCTGTCCATTCATGCTGGGAGATGGTTACCAAGGAGTATGATGATCCCACGGACTTTGGTAATACAATTGAGTTAGCAAACTCGTGTGAAGGTATTTATGACGGCGGGGTGCCGCCTGCTACAATAGACCCGGAAGATAGCGGCTATGTCTGTTATGGATACCCGGATACCCCAGACAGCGATGGCAACTATGACCTCCCCAATTATTCTGGACGGTGCTGGGAGGGGGGAGTAGCGCCGGATTATTGTGAATTTGCAACCTGCACTGAGGCAACGGTTTTACCTGATGGACAGGATTGTTTTAATGGAGAGGTATATGAGTGTACCGGAAATCTCAACAGTCTTGGGATGTGCAATAAGGAATGGGTCGCGGTACTTCAGGATGACGGTATAGATGAAAACGAGGACCTAAACAATGACGGCATTCTTCAACCCAGTGAATTTGCTTCGTGTAATCCGGATATAGCTGTCGATACCGATATTGATGGGAACGGAGTTATTGAACAAAATGAGGATGATAATTGCAACGGCATCCTGGATGTTATTGATTACACATGCGATACCAGTGCTGTTATTGCCCCGGGAGATTGGGCTAATGGTGATATGAACGCAGACCCCTGCCTGCAGGAAGCCCTCTGGGATTATTGTGGAGGGTTGACTGTACCTCAGGTAGTAGATCCGTCGGATGAGACGGTTTCCACAGGAAACACTCTGGGTATGGTCGGATCGTTGATAGACAGCGGTGTAATGTCGATGTTTGCAACGGATCATGCTCTTATCGTGATGAAAGGGCATATAAGACCTTTAGTTACCGATAGTCGTGAGGGAGTATTGCAGAACAATGCTGATGAAATGCGCATTGGTGCTATGGCTTTTAATGAGAACGGAGCAGCCCAGGAATGTCTGGAAGGCACAGCCTTTGATAATATGGTTGATGAAGCCTGCCCGGATGTCGGGAATCGGGACGGGGCGCAGTTACTGGCACCGATAGAACTTGGTACATCTGTGAGTGGTTCTGGAACACATGCCGAGAGTATGGTAGCGGCAATAAATGATATTCAGGCTATATCATGGACACCTCTGGCTGAAGCGTTTTATACGGCATTAGGATATTATGGACAGAAAATCGACCGATGCGTTAATGGTGACACTGAAGATTTTACTGTTGATAGTGAACTTCAGGTTGCCACTGGTAAGGATCCGGTAATAAATTGGTGCCAGAATAACTTCGTGCTGATCATCACTGAAGGATCTTCAACTGCTGATGTACATGATGATGTGGCCGAATTTGTGACTGGAGCTTTAACCGGCGATGCCAACAATGATGGAGCCTCAGATATTGATGCGGAGTGCAAAGCCACAGACGGGTCAGCTATTCTGTATGGATCGACCTATCTTGATGACCTCACATATTACGGACAGCATGAAAATGTCCAGAACATATATACGGATTACCAACAGCTTGAGGAAGATGGAAAATATTACGATAAGAGAAATATCACGACGTTTATCGTAAGTACAGGTACCTTGCGTGACGATGATAGTAACACAGGGATCAGGGAGTGTAATCCAAAAGAATTTATGACTGACGCTGCTGCAAATGGGGGCAGTTCATTAATTGAAGGGTCAAACCCTGAAGATCTTCAAGCAAATCTTGAGGCACTGTTCAGCACACTACGCGAACGGGCATCTGCTGGCTCTGCAGCTTCCGTCGTGTCTTCATCACGCGGTGGTGAAGGTGCTGTCTACCAGGCTATCTTCTGGCCTGAACTTACGAAAACAGATGGTGGCGTTCAATATACGGTTGAATGGGCTGGAGATGTAAGGGGTCTGTTTATCGACAGTAATGGTTTTCTATTTGACGATAGTGCTGCACCATTTGGTCAACTGGAAACAGAGGACCTCAATGGTGATGGTGTTCTCACTCCAAGTGAAGTTGGGGCTTGTAATCCCTCCTTGTCAGTTAATACTGATCTTGATGGAGATGGAGTTATTGAAGATGGTGAGGATGAGAACTGTAACGGTAGTCTAGATGGAGATCGAAGGGTCGTAGTCTTTTATGATGACGTCGCTTTGAGAACGAAGGTTTGTTATAACACTTCACTTTATAGTGGAAGTTGTACAGATGAGGCAGATCTAGAGGATGTGGCATTTATATGGTCAACGGGACGCTGGCTTGCCAGGAACGATCTTGACACTGGTACAAATGGCAGCTATCCATTAACCGGTGAGCGTAAACGAAGGATATATACCTGGAACGACTTAGATAATGATGGCGTTTTCGACAAGAGCAGGGAGTGGCTTAATTTCCAGAGTGATGACGTTGTAGTGGAAACCGCTGGTGTAAGTTGGAGTGATGCCAACGCTACAATTGAAACAGATCCACTTAATACCGGTTTCCGCTCTTCAATTTATACGGATTTCAATGTTGACCGGACAACGGAAGCTGAGGAGTTAGCTAAAGTAAAGGATATTATTGGTTGGATAAGAGGTAATGATCGCCTCAATGACTGGAATATAGTTGTCAATGATGGCACAACAGCACCTTTGGAGCCAGCATTACGAAGTCGTCAGATTCCAGGTACCAGCGGTATCGAAACCTGGCGACTGGGTGATGTGATTCATTCAACCCCTATGACAGTTACAGCCCCATCTGAAGGCTATCACCTGCTTTATAATGATTTCAATTATGCAGAGTTTGTCGACAGATGGAAGTATCGTCGGCATATGATTTATTTTGGTGCAAACGATGGTATGTTGCATGCGGTGAATGGGGGGTTCTACGATTCCGAATATAAGAAATTCTGTGTATCCGGAAAAGGAGATACCTGTATAGGTAAAGGTGAAGCAGGCAGCGCGGCACATCCTGAACTAGGTGCTGAGCTATGGGCCTACGTTCCCTACAACATTACTCCACATCTTCAGAGTCTGACTAAAACACCGGTAGAGGTTGGTAAATTCAGGCATAAATACTATGTGGATCTCCGCCCCAGGATATTCGATGTTCAGATTTTTGATGAGGAGCCTCAGTGCACGAATATTTCGACGGATGATGATGACGAATGCATACATCCCAATGGCTGGGGCACCATACTTGTCGGAGGCATGCGACTTGGCGGTGTGCCGGTAGCTGCAAATGATTTGGAAGGAGGAATTGCTGCTGATTCCCGGGAATTTATCTCTTCCTACTTCATCTTTGATATAACAAATCCAGAAGATGAGCCGGATCTGCTCGGAGAAATGACAAGAGTAGAAGATGGTACTGTTGCAGATATGGGACACTCCGCTACTATATCAACCATGGTTGTTATGAAGAAAGCTGAAGCGACTGTGAACAGCAGTGATAATCAGTGGTACCTGATGCTTGGGTCCGGGCCTCATGGACCGGACGCCATGAAAGGTGTCAGCGATCAGGCGGCCAAGTTAGCGTTTATCAATTTGAATAAACTGGTCCACGAAAAAGATGCCAGTCCACTCAGGATACCTGAGCCTAGTGCGAGCTACAGCATCGGAGCTACCGATGCTACCGGGGTCTTTATGCTTGGAAAGTACCAGGTCAACGCTTCAGGGACGTTGGAATTCACCAACGATTCTGATAACAATTTCATCTCAGATCTGATTACGATAGATATCGATATTGATCCAAGCACAGAAGATTATCTTTCTGATTCAGTTTATTTTGGTACCGTCGATGGCGGGTTTACGTTTGATGCAACTCTCGGGGATGATGTTTGGGCAGGTGGCGGTAAACTGTATCGCCTTGTGACCAGATATACTAATAGTTTGGGTGGTATATCAAAGTATGGCCAGAGTATTGTTCAGCCAATAACTACACCTGATCAGTGGGAGATGCGTCTGCTTTTAGATGCCGGACTACCCATTACTGCAGCACCTTCTGTAGGTTATGACGGCTTTAATTTCTGGGTATACACAGGAACAGGCCGGTTCTTTGACGCCGATGACAAGACTGATGCTACGCAACAGGCATATTTTGGCATTAAAGAACCGATGGCCTATGATGCATCGACGAGGATTGCAGAGTTCTCATGGACGGATGTGGTAACACCAGTCCTCAGTTCAGCAATTTCCAGGGTTTTCCCTAGTGGGGGTACTGCTGGAGACAAAGGACTGCTGAGAGTTGATGACATTAATGTGCTTGAAAGTACTATTGGGCTAACTGGGGCTACTCTGAGTTGTGGTACTCTTGATCCTTGCCTGCCTAATCAACTGACAAGTTTGGCAGATCCTCCTAATCTCGGAAATTTAATTGAGTATATTGCAGGGAAAGGACAATCGGTTGATACCACTGCACCCTCTTTTAGCAACACCGCAGATGGTTGGTACAAACTGTTCTACCCTGCCTATGATGACAGGCAGCGTAATATTGGACAGGCAACATTACTGGGAGGCTTGGTGGCGTTCACGACTTACCAGCCGTATGAAAGTTTATGCCTCGCGGAAGGTGAAGCATATTTATACGGAGTATACTATCAGACTGGTACTTCCTGGTACGAACCAATATTTTACGATTCAGACAGTGGAACAACGGGCAATATTATTGAGAATCAGGAATCGCTTGGAATAGGCCTGGCAGAGACTCCAAACCTGTTTGTCGGGGAAGGAGAAGATGGGAAAGTTTCTGCCTACGTGCAAACAAGTACTGGTGAAGTGAAGGGTATAGAAATAGAAAACCTGCCACTAAGTAATTATTTTATAGGCCGTACCGGATGGAAACAGTGTACACCCCAATAATCAGCAGCAAGCTATAGAAATTTGAAAACCCCTGGAATCTATCCAGGGGTTTTTTGTTTGACCAAAATGTTAGCATCCATAGTTTTGGTAATACTGAAAGTGAAAGAGATAAGATAATGTTTCTCCTACCATACGTGACCGTACTACTGTGGCTGTCAACTGCAGTTTTTGTGAAGTTTAATTCTGGTATTGCATTCAATTCTAATGTGCTTGGTCCAGTGCTGGTTCTTCTCACCGTTTTACTGCCTGTAAGTTTCTGGATATTACTAGAGAAAACCAAGTGGATGTTCAGTTTGGTCATGATTCTTATCTTCATGTTCAATTTAAGTTGGTTTGGGGTTGATCTTTTCAATAAATATAAAATGTTCGAGAAGTATTCATCTTCTATGGAAGGGGTTGATCCAGATTGGATTCGAATGGCCTCTGACAGTGAAAATTCAATAGAAAGAAAAAATGTAGCCAGAGCAATATTTCAAAAACACGGTGTTAAGATTGCTTACCGCATGGAGAATGAAGCATATGCCTTATATTCCCCGACCACTGAAGACCGTGGTAGCATTATGGAAAACATCGATAGAAGGGCAAACCAGAACATCTTAAAGAGAAATCTGAGATATGATATTATGACTGATGCATTTCTCATATCATTGCAAATGATAGTATTTTTACTCGTGTTTGTCTATCTTGCTTTCTCGAGTAAGAGAAGGGAATATTCTGGTGGTCATTCAAGTAGAGTTTTATAGGCTTTCATCGGTTGAGTACTACATTACCCTATCTATCAGATGATCAGGTGTCGGCGGTATGCTCGATATCGAAGCTTGGATGAAAGTATAATCCTCTAGCAAGAGTTTAGTCACATTGTGTGATTTATCATCACACTTCCGCAGTTGATCATACATTGCAGGATTCAGTTCCGTAAACCTGCACAACACGCTTTTCCCTTGACTTTTCAACAAACAAAATATTAAATAGGCGTTCGTAAATGAATAGGTGTTCAGTTGCAGCCGCCTGTAGGTTCAGGCGGTGCGTATTGTTTTCATATTCAATTTAAATTAAGAGGAACTCTATGTCTAAATTAGTAGCACCTCACGGTGGAAAAGGTCTGGTATGTGCTCTTCTCGAAGGCGCCGAACTGGAAGCAGAAAAAGCTAAAGCCGCAGGACTCAAGCAGGTAGAAATTTCTGATCGTGCAAAAGGCGATCTCATCATGATGGGTATCGGTGGTTTTTCTCCGCTGTCCGGTTTCATGACCAAGGCTGACTGGAAAGGCGTTTGTGAGAGCTTCCAGATGGCGGACGGAACCTTCTGGCCTGTACCGATCACTCTCGACGTATCCGCTGCTGATGCTGCCGATATCGCCGAAGGTTCAGAAATCGGACTGGTAAAAGATGGTGAAGTTTTCGCTACCATGGCCGTGACTGAGAAGTTCGAAATGACCGAAGCCGACAAAAAATGGGAATGCGAAAAAGTATTCATGGGCGAAGGCGAAGAGTCTGTAGATGGTAAATTCTGGGAGATCGCTCCTGAAGATCATCCGGGCGTTATCATGGTTATGGCTCAGAAAGAGTTCAACCTTGCCGGTCCTGTTAAAGTTCTGTCCCAGGGCGAGTATCCTAAAGAGTACCCGGGCGTATACCTGACACCTGCTGAGACCCGTGCAATGTTTGAAGAGCGTGGTTGGGCAAACGTCGCTTCTCTCCAGCTGCGTAACCCGATGCATCGTTCACACGAGTATCTGTGCAAGATCGCTGTTGAGGTATGTGACGGTGTTCTGATTCACTCCCTGATCGGTAATCTCAAGCCGGGTGACATTCCTGCACCGGTTCGTGTAAAAGCTATTGATATCCTGATCGAGAACTACTTTGTAAAAGAGAACGTTATCTCTGCTGGTTATCCTCTGGATATGCGTTATGCCGGTCCTCGTGAAGGTCTGCTGCATGCCACCTTCCGTCAGAACTACGGTGTTAACAACATGCTGATCGGTCGTGACCACGCTGGTGTTGGTGACTTCTACGGTCTGTTCGAGGCTCAGGAAATTTTTGACCGCATTCCGCAGACCGGTGATGCCGCAAAAGATCTGCTGTGTAAGCCGATGAAAATTGACTGGACCTTCTACTGCCACAAGTGTGACGGTATGGCTTCTCTCAGAACCTGTAACCACGACAAAGAGTCCCGCGTTATCCTATCAGGAACCAAACTGCGTAAAGCTCTTTCCGAGGGTGCTGAGATAGTTGATCACTTTGGTCGTGATGAAGTACTGGTACACCTCCGTGCGTACTATGAGGGTCTGACCGAGAAAGTTGAAGTCAAGATGCAGGGTGCCGCCTCTGGTGACTCCATGTAATCAAGATTTTACCTGATCTTAAAGGAGATACCGCCCACCTGGCGGTATCTCCTTTTTTTTTGCCTGCAAACAGAGTACAATTCATTCTAAAATCATGCTGCACATCTAGCATTTCAATTCATTTAAGATAGTTACACAAATCAGAATCGAATCAGCCCCTACCTGTTGCAGGGGTTGATAAAGCATACCGACGGTGCGTTATGAAGCAATTGCAGGTAGGACTTGGGAAGCGCAGTTACCCTATATTTATAGAACCTAATTACTTGGAAAAAGTGGGTTCATCTCTTGCCCCAAAAAGATACGGCAACAGGTATGCCGTTGTAACCGATACCAATGTAGCTACCTTGTATGGCGAGAAGTTGCTTGAGTCCATGAATGCAGCAGGTCTGGACGCGAAAATGGTCCCTTTTCCTGCCGGTGAAAAGAACAAAAATCTCGCTACTGTCGGGGCACTTGCAAGTCGTCTTGCCAAGGCCGGTTTTGATCGCCATGACTGTATTGTCGCTCTGGGAGGCGGTGTCGTTGGTGATATCGCTGGCTTTCTGGCATCGTCATATATGCGTGGCATACCCTTTGTCCAGGTACCGACTACCTTGTTGGCCCAGGTTGATAGCTCCGTAGGCGGAAAGACGGGTGTTGATATACCTGAAGGAAAAAACCTGGTTGGTGCCTTTTATCAACCCCAAAGTGTCTTTATTGATACAGAGGTGTTAAAAACTCTGCCGCGTCAGGAACTACTTGGTGGACTTGCTGAAGTACTGAAATACGGTGTCATTCGTGATGGTGACTTTTTCACCTTTCTTGAGGAGTACCGGCGTCAAATTATACATCTCGATCAGGAATTGTTGGTAAAAACAATACATACATGCTGCAGTATAAAATCTGATGTGGTCGAGGAAGATGAAAGGGAAGGGGGATTACGCAAAATTCTCAACTATGGGCACACCATAGGTCACGCGGTTGAGGCTGCGTCTAATTTTGAGATTATCCACGGGATGGCTGTTGCCATAGGCATGGTAGCGGCAGCCAGATTGAGCGTCATGAAAGGTACCCTGTCCGGAGTGGAAAATGACAGGATCTATTCTGTCATTTCTGCCTATGGTATGCCGGTAGATGTGCCAACACACCTGAACAGGCAACTTATAAAAAAGTACCTGAAAGCAGATAAAAAGGTAGTTTCCGGTAAAGTTAATTACGTACTGCCCGACTCAATTGGCTCAACCTATATAACTGATGACGTTGACCAACGACAGCTCGATCGTGTTTTACAGGACGAGTGGAGCTATATTTAGTGCCGGTTCACAATATGGTGAGCTGGGTGGATTATTAAATTTATACAGAAATAATAAGTTACGAAAATGCCGATTTATGAGTTCTACTGTGACAACTGCAACGTGATTTTCAATTTTTTCTCCTCACGTATCAATACAGGGGCACAACCTGATTGCCCGAAATGTGGCAAGGAAAAAATTGAAAGACAAATTTCAAAGTTTGCGACTATCCGGTCCGGGGGGCAAGAGGAAGAGGACCCGTTAGCCGGGCTTGATGAAACTAAAATGGAACGGGCCTTTGAAACACTGATGAAAGAGGCTGACGGTATCAACGAAGATGATCCGCGGCAAATGGCCTCCCTGATGCGCAAGTTCACGGATCAGACAGGCCTTAATCTCGGGGACGCCATGGAAGAGGCGATCAGCAGGATGGAGGCCGGTGAAGATCCGGATCAGGTGGAAAAAGAAATGGGGGATGTATTGGGGGATGATGACTTCAGTATAGAGGCCCTCAAAAAGAAAGTCGGTGTACGAAAACCTAAACCTGTGCAAGACGAAAAGCTGTATACTTTATAAAATGATTGCCAAAAGACAGGAGTGTTGAAACTCCTGTCTTTTTTGCACGTTATTCTCCGGACATAAAAAGAAAATGTATGGTTCTCTAATGCACTGTTTGAGTGCTGTTCGGAAAGAGGTCCAGGAGGCTGAATGAGTCGTCAGAACCTTCTTTTCTCTTAAGTATCTCCTGAACTTCGTCTTCCGGTACCCCGAGCATCTCTGATAATCCCTGGGTGTCATACACCGGTTGCCCTTCAGAGGTATAATAAGCGGCTTTCACTTCCGGAAACTGCATCTCGGTTGCTGTATTTGAAGCCTCGAGGAGGATCTTCCTGATAGAAGATGGGCCATGTTTTAGAAGCCATTCGACGGCTTCAGCCCACGTCTGGGCATCCACAGTCGGGTGTTGCAAAACTTTCAGGGCTGTTTCCAGGTCCCACTGATCTTTAATAGACATATTTTTCCACTTGCTTCCTTTCTTGTAATACTTTTCTTTATAATTAAAATATACAGCTGAAATATAATTTATTACATAACATTATAATGAGCGGTTTGAGATATGGAAAGGGGGAAGTGCTCCTCTTTGGCGTATTTATTCCGGATACCTTGAGGAGGGGCGAATATGAACAAGTTCGATGGTGGTGTCTTTCTTGAAAATATAGAGTGGTTTGATGAGAGCGGTGAAGAGCTGGTTCACCGGCTTCCAGAGAATGGTTCGGGAGAGATCAAATATGGTGCCCAGTTGACTGTTCGTGAAAGTCAGGCTGCGGTTTTGTTCTATAAGGGAAAGGCGTGCGATGCCTTCGGGCCTGGTCGACACACTCTCAAAACGATGAACCTGCCTATCCTGACCAAGATCCTTTCTATACCATGGCGCGGGGATAGTCCTCTTCGGGCAGAAGTCTACATGGTCAATCTGAAGTATTTTACCAATCTCAAATGGGGCACACGCAACCCTGTTGCTTTTCGGGATCAGGAGTTGGGGCTTATCAGGCTGCGTGCTCATGGGATTTTTAATATTCAGGTTGTGCAACCGTTACTCTTTATTAACTCCCTTGTCGGCACAATGGCAACGATGACTACCGAAGGTGTTGAGACCTATCTCAAGCGTGTTATAGTCTCCCGTTTTAATGATTATCTTGGTGAGCAACTCGATACCATACTGAACCTGCCAGGGAAGTTCGATGAACTCTCTGAGGATTTGCAAAAGCGGTTAACCAAGGATTTTGCCCATTTTGGCCTGCGTCTCAGCCAGCTCTATATTACCTCTATCACACCACCAGATGAGGTGCAAAAGGCCATAGATGATCAGAGCCGTATGAATGCCATAAAGGATATGGATAAATTCATGCAGATGAAAGCAGCCATGGCTATGGAAAAGGCGGCATCAAGCCAGGGAGAATCAGGCGCCGGTATGGGCATGGGTATGGGGTTGATGCTTCCGGGCATGTTTGCAAACGCATTCCAGCAGAACCACAATAACCGGTCTGGCAGTACTGCAACCTCACGGACTGCGGAGTGCCCGGACTGTTCAGGGCAGATACCTGCCGAAGCCCGCTTCTGCCCTGCCTGCGGGCATCAGCAGGTTGTTATCAGTCAGTGTGATAACTGTGGTAAAAACCTTTCACCAAATGCTAAATTTTGTCCTCAATGCGGCCAGAAAACCGGGCAGCAGGCAGGTGTGAGCATCTGTGGGAAGTGTAAGGCGGAAAACCTGCCCCAATCAATGTTTTGTAACCAATGCGGAGAACGGTTGTAGCAACAGATGGAGTTAACAGTCCAACAACCATGCCCCACCTGCGGTGCGGAAATACTTTTGCAGGAAGATGACCGGTTAGTGCAATGCGAGTACTGTGATGTGCATAACTATATGGTGCATCGTAAGCTACCACGGTTTCTGCTGCCTGCAAGACTTCCTTCCCATGTTTCTCGGGAAAGTTTGTTTTATGTACCGTATCTCCGATTCAAGGGTACCATTTTCTATTGTCAGAAAAATAAGGTACACAATAAAATAATAGATACCACGAGAATAGGCTTTTCCATGCGGAAGATGCCCGTTTCACTTGGATTGCGTCCTCAGGCAATGAACGTGAGACAGGTTACCGGTGATGTAGAGGGGCATTTCGTCCGACAAACAATCAAGGCAAGAGCCATTTTTACGGATGCTGCTAAGCTGTCCATTCTTTTTGCAAAGGATAAAAAAAATCCTGTGGTGCACAGGGCCTTCATTGGTGAGACTGTCAGCAGGGTCTATCTGCCCCTCTATGTGTATCATGGAAATCTCTACGACGGAGTCAATCATTCAAAGCTGGGGCCGTCATCATTAATAGACTCTTTTGCAGCAACAACCGTTAGGGTGAGCCCTGAGTGGGAACCTTCCTTTCTCTCTACAATCTGTCCAGGTTGCGGTGCGACCATGAAAGGTAGTCGAGATAGCCTGGTAATGACCTGTACAAATTGTGAGACGCTGTGGCAGGAGCGTGAAGGTATATTTCATCAACTTGATTTTGGCGTTGTGGAATCATCGACGCAAGCGGCTGTCCATTTACCTTTCTGGCATATAGAACCGGAAGTACGTGGTTGTACATTGGCAACACTTGCAGATTTTCTTGAACTTACCAATCAGCCTGTTGTCGTGAGAAAAGCACATCGCGACAAAAAAATGGCCTTTATTGTTCCGGCTTTTAAAGTAAATCCCAATACATTCCTGAATTCAGCAAAAAACCTGACTTCAGTGCAGCTTGTTTTTAATGGTATGACCCAAAAAACAGTAGCAGGCAGTTATCCGGTTACCTTGCCTCACAAGGAGGCAGTTCAGGCATTAAAGGTAGTGCTTGCCGGAGCGGCGGTGAGTCCGAAAAAAGTGTTTGCGGTATTGGAAAAACTTGATTTTCGTGTTACAGCACAACAACTTCTATATTTGCCGTTTCAATGGGTCGGTCATGATGTCCGCCAGGAGCAAACAGGCTTTTCATTTTCATCCGCTTCGTTGCGGTTCGGGAGGTCAATGTGACCTCACCATATCTATGCTAGTAATACAATGAACGTAAAACACGAAACCTTTATGAGACTGGCACTTGAGGAGGCGCAGCAAGCCTTTTATGCCGGTCAGTTCCCTGTTGGCTGTGTACTTGTTGTTGGCGATGAGGTAATGGCCACCGGAGGTCGGGAGAACAGCGATATTCCCTTTTCAGAACTTGATCATGCCGAGATAGTGGCACTCAGAAACCTGCAAAGTAAATATCCGGAGATTGATCTTGAGCAGGTTGTCATCTACTCCACCCTCGAACCTTGCCTCATGTGTTATTCGACACTGCTGGTGAACAGGGTATCAACAATAGTATATGGATTTGAAGACGTGATGGGGGGTGGGACCAACTTGCCGATCGATCAACTTGCACCGCTTTACAATGGACGTGAGATTACGGTTGTGAAAAATATATTAAGGGATGAGTGTTTATATCTTTTTCAGCAATTTTTCAAAAACCCCCTCAATACGTACCTCAAGAACACGCTTCTTGCACAATATACGTTAGAGCAGGAGTGTGACCTGCAAACTATCCGACCAATAAGAGATCAATGAAGAAGGCCAGAACAGTTGGGTTTAAACGTGGCGAGCGCAATATCTTTTTTCACATCCTTACCGCCTGTAACCTCTCTTGCAGCCACTGTTATATCAATCCTGAGCAGCATGGCAGCAATACGCTGTCTCTATCGACAATAAAGAAGTGGCTCGATCTATTTATTGATTCCAATAAGAAAAGTAATGTCATTTTTCTGGGTGGTGAGCCTACCATGCACAAGGATCTGCCGGGAGCGGTTCGTTATGCAAAAGAAAAAGGCTTAGCCGTTACTGTTGATTCAAACGGTTACCTGCTGCACGATTTCCTAGAGAGCGTCACTCCTGCTGACGTCGATTTCCTGAGTTTTAGCCTGGATGGTCCGGAACCGGCAATTAATGACCCCATCAGGGGGGAGGGTGTCTTTGAGGTATGTACCGCCAATATCAAGAGAGCGGTTGCCAAGGGCTTTAACGTCAGTCTGATTTTCACCGTAAGCCGGAAGAATATCGACCACCTGGAGCGGATGTTACCGGTGCTCAAGCAGTTGGGGGTCAAGAAATTCTTTATTCAGGTTATTGGTCTACGCGGGAATTCGGCAAAAAATGATGTTCCGGATTCCTTGCAAGTTGGACGAAAAGAGTGGCTCTCTGTTGTACCGAAAGTGGCAGCAAAAATTGCAGGCGAAGGTATAAAGGTAACGTACCCGAAAGTGTTTCTCGACCGGGATGAAGAGTTCGGCTGTGCGGGAAATGAGGCTGAGAATTATTTTATTTTCCCCAACGGTCGTGTGTACCGTTGTCCTTTATGCGAGGATCATCCCATTCATGCACTTCGTATTGAAAACGATGCCCTGGTAGTAAATGAAGGCCTGACCGAGGATAATTTTTTTCAACTCAATATTGCTGAAGGATGTGTGATGAATAAGCTGCTTCAGCCGGATACAATTGAGTATGATGAAGAAGGGCAGCCGCTATATCGGATATCGTGCTGTTTGCTCAAGCAGGAAATTGAATAGCCCCTTATATGGTGTTTTCTTTTTGCTCCTTATTCTTGCCGCTAAACAGAGCTGTGAGAAAAATTCCTGCCTCATAAAGACCGAAAAGAGGGATTGCCAGTAGAGCCGTGGCCATAAAGTCACCGGCGGTCAGGAGGAACGACAGGACGAGTATCGCAATGTAGAAGTATGTCCGTTTGTCTCGAAAATACCTGGCTTTTACGATACCTGCTTTGCCGGCCATCACCATGAGGAAAGGGATCTGGAAACTGAGCCCGAAGGCGAACATGGTGCGAACCACAAAAGTGAGGTATTTCCCAAATTTAGGTAGGGGTTCAAGTCCCTCGTTGGCATAACTCATAAAATAGACAAGCATTTTAGGCATTACGGCAAAGAAGGCGAAGGCGGCCCCTCCCGAAAAAAGAAGTGTTGCCCAAAAAACTATAATGATCCCCAACTTTTTCTCGTTCTTTTTAAGCCCAGGCGAAATAAACATCCAGGCCTGGTAGAGCATGACGGGAAAACTTGTCAACAGGCCAACAAGAAGAGCCAGTTTAATATAACTGACAAACGCCTCAGGCAGGTTGGTGTAAACGAGCCGGTGAACGAGCGGGCTGGCGTTAAAAAGGGGCTGAATGAACAGGGTGGCAATTCTTTCTGCAAACATGTACGCAACAGCTGTGCATGCAACAATGCTGACTAGGACTTTGGTGACTCTGTTCTTGAGTTCCAGATGGTGTGGTCTGAAAAAGGCGAGACTTCTCTCCAGGGCTGGAATCGTTGATTGAAGGTTGTAATCAGCCATGCCTAGCCACCATTTGGGTGGTTTGTCTTGTCTTCCAAAGAATCGTTCTGGGTGAAATTTCCCTTTGTTTTATCTTTATCGGGATGAGATTCTTTTTGAGGGATCACTTCTGACAGGTCATCCGGATTCAGCTCAATTGGTTCTGAAAGGTCAGACTCTGACTCAGTAGTTGAAACACCGGATTTCTCTATTTCTGCCAAGGCGTCGGCGGCAGAATTGTCGGGATTGACGCCTTTTGCTGGGAATAATGAGGTCGATCCTTTATCGGGGTGGTCTAGAAGATGGCTCTGAAATGCCTTAGCTGCATTTTCAAGATCTGGCTTAATATCGTCGAGTGGATTTCCCTCCTCCTTTAGCTGGTCCTTCAAGCCCTCAGCCGTCTTTTTCAGTTCCATTACACCTTTTGCTATGGAACGGGCAAGCTCCGGGAGCTTGTCGGGTCCGACAAATATTAAAGCTAGTGCCAGAATCAGGATCATTTCCGGCAAACCGATACCAAACATGTAGATCTCTCAAATAATGTTTACTCCAATATGATGGAGTGGGGACCTGTTTTTTGTGTACTTTTGCTACAACAGGTTGATGGTCTATAGCAGACAGACAACTTTCCCGTCTGATGGCAGTAAATGTAAGGTAAAAGGTGTGGAGTGTCAATCGAAGATAGGGGTTGTCACCTCGTGGCAGGGACCACGGCCTTCTACATGAATGTGGGGTATGCACCTGGTGAAGAGATAAAAATTGTTTTTGCATTATTACCACAAAGATTGACTTCATCATGAAAGTTAGCTATATTTCTGAGTTTGTCTCGTGCAGACTTGGAGGGTTGCTGGCGTATTTACCTCTGGACTGCCTTTCTATAACTTACTGTAAATTTCAGGAGAAAGCAGATGTCGAGTGTCGTGGTTGTCGGATCACAATGGGGTGATGAAGGCAAGGGTAAAATTGTCGATTTGCTGACGCAGTATTCTGACTACATTGTTCGTTTTCAGGGCGGCAATAATGCGGGGCATACCTTAGTTGTGGACGGCAAGCAGTTTATCTTCCATATCATCCCTTCCGGAATTCTTTACGAAGACAAGATGTGCATGATCGGTAACGGTGTGATTGTTGATCCCGGGGTTTTGCTTAACGAGATCAGTGATTTGAAGTCTCAAGGGCTTGAAGTTACTGCAGCGAGAATGATGATAAGTGAAAATGCGCATCTGATAATGCCGTATCATTCCAGAATTGATCAGGCCAGGGAAGCATCACTCTCCAAAAATAATAAGATCGGTACCACGGGAAGAGGTATTGGTCCATGCTATATGGATAAGATCGGCAGGACAGGTATCAAGATGGGCGACCTCCTTGACACCGATCTCTTTAGGGAAAAACTGAAAGTTGCTATAGACGAAAAAAATTTCATGCTGACCCGGAAGTACAACAGTGATCCTGTGGACATGGAAGAGATCTATGCCGCGTTTATGGATTATGCAGAGAAGTTGATCCCGTTTGTAGGCAACGTCTCTGTTCTTCTTGATGAAGGTCGCAGGGCCGGCAAAAACATCCTCTTTGAAGGGGCCCAAGGGACGCAGCTTGATATAGATCACGGAACCTATCCTTTTGTTACTTCATCCAACACAATAGCTGGGAATGCGTGTAATGGCGCAGGATTCGGTCCTGCTCACATTGATGCGGTGGTCGGAATCATGAAGGCGTATACCACCCGGGTCGGTGCCGGACCTTTCCCCACTGAGCTGTTTGATGAAACCGGAGATCAGCTCCAGCAAAAAGGACATGAGTTTGGTGCAACAACTGGTCGTCGCCGTCGGTGTGGATGGTTGGATGGAGTTGTGGCAAAAGATGCAGTACGCCTTAATGGCTTAACCGGGCTTGCCTTGACCAAGCTGGATGTGCTGAGTGGTCAGACAAAAATCAAAGTTGCCACCTCCTATGACCTGAACGGGAAAAAGGTTTCGGCGATGCCTTCAAATATCAAGGATGCAGCGGCAGTTACCCCTGTGTATGAGGATATTGATGGTTGGAATGCTGAGATTGACGGTGTTCGTAATTTCGATGATCTGCCCCAGGAAGCCAAGGATTACATACGATGGATTGAGGATTTTACTGAAGTTGAGGCAAATATTGTTTCTGTCGGTCCAGACCGTAACGAGACACTGCTGCTTAAGAATCCTTTTGAAAAATAGCCCCGAAGGTTACGATTTTCAGGGGAATATCTTAAACGATAAGGAATCAGAGAAAAATTATGGCAAGAATCACAGTTGAAGATTGTCTGGAAGTGGTTGGAGATGACAACAGGTTCAATCTTATACACCTGGCGGTAAAACGCGTCAAACAACATCGTCAGGGTGAGCCCTTTCTCGTGGAAGGCAAAAACAAGGAAATTGTAATGACCCTTCGAGAGATTGCCGCTTCAAAAGTAACGATGCAAAATATCGAGGAATTGCCCGCTCACGTCGAGAAGGGTGAAAAAAGTATAGATGAGTCCAAGGAAGCAGCCCCCGTCGTTTCGTAACAATCGAGACTGGTTGTAAGGATTATGAGCAAAGATTATTACGAAGTATTGGGCGTAGCCAAAGGTGCGTCCGGCGAAGAGATAAAGAAGGCCTATAGAAAGCTGGCGATGAAGTATCATCCTGATAGAAACCCGGATGATAAGGATGCCGAAGCTGCTTTTAAGGAATGTACCGAATCCTATGAGGTATTAAGCGACGAAAAAAAACGTCAAATTTACGATACCTATGGGCATGAGGGGCTTAAAAACAGCGGATATTCCGGGCCTGGTAATTTCGATGATGTTTTCTCCAGTTTTGGTGATATTTTCGGGGACTTGTTTGGTTTTGGAGGTGGCCGAACGCGAAGCAGGCGTGGCGGTCCGGTCCCAGGAAACGATCTGCGCTACGACGTGACCATATCCTTTATGGACGCGGTACATGGTGTTTCCAAGGAAGTTGAGCTCAACAGACGAGATACCTGCTGGACCTGTGAGGGGAGTGGTTGTCGTCCAGGGCATTCCCGCCAGACATGTCCGTCCTGTAATGGCCGAGGGCAGGTTATTCGATCACAGGGCTTTTTTCAGGTCAGCTCAACATGTCCTCAATGCCAGGGAGAAGGAGATCTAATTACTGACCCCTGTAGTGATTGCGGCGGTTCTGGTCTCGTTCAAAAGAGTAAACATGTCGCCATAAAGATTCCGGCCGGTGTAGATCACGGTGCCAAAATGCGGCTTCGTGGTGAAGGTGAGGGGGGGCGTAAAGGTGGTCCTTCCGGTGATCTGTATGTTGTCGTCCATGTCGAAGAACATGATTTCTTCAAGCGGGAAGGTGATATTATCTATGTCAAGCTGCCAGTCACTATGGTGAGTGCCGCTCTCGGTGCAACGGTGGAGATTCCCACTGTTCATGGCAAACGTAAAATCGATATTGCTCCCGGTAGCCAGTCAGGTGAGATACTTACCCTCAAAAATGAAGGAGTTCCTCATCTGAGAGGTTCGGGAAGAGGCAATATGCTTGTTGAATTGCAAGTTCTTACTCCAACGAACCTTTGCGATGAGCAGGTGAAAATTCTCCGGGAATTTGACTCGCTTTGTGAAGAGCACGGACAACATGAAGAACGTGAGGGATTTTTCGCCCGACTTTTCAATGATGTGATGGGTAGGAACGGAAAGGAAACCAAAAATGGGCGTTAAAGATTCCACCGGTGAACTGACTCACTTCGATAAAGACGGCAATGCCGTTATGGTCGATGTCAGCAAAAAGTCAGAAACGGAAAGAGTGGCTCATGCCGCTGGCAAGGTGAGTATGAGTGCCGAGGCATTTGCAAAAGTGAGAAGCGGTTCCATCTCCAAAGGCGATGTTCTTGGTATTGCAAGGGTTGCCGGGATTATGGCAGCTAAGAAGGTGGATGATCTTATACCGCTTACCCATCCGTTGCTGATAACTAAAGTCAACGTTGACTTTTCCCTCCAGGAAGAGGAAAATATTGTTGAAGTATTTGCGACTGTCGGGATTTGCGGAAAGACAGGAGTAGAGATGGAGGCGTTAACAGCAGTCTCCGTAGCGGCATTGACAATATATGATATGTGCAAGGCCGTTGACAAATCCATGGTAATTAGTGACATACGGTTACTGAAGAAAACCGGTGGTAAAAGCGGTACTTATCTAAGAAACAATGAAACCTGATGGTAATAGTGATCAGGTTTCATTGTAGGAAGTGTACGTAAGAGAATTACATAATCATACAATAACCCGGCTTAAGTGGTTCAATAATATTTCTGTTTGAGGAGCGTTTGATGGAAAAGGACGTATTGGAAAAATTCAGAAATCAGTTAAAAGAAAAGCAGGAAGAGATTCTTGAAGAAGTTGGAAAAACTCTTTCTGAAATGACAGATCAGACGACTAATATTCCTGATCCCAATGATCGTGCGACAGTTGAATCCGGAAGAAGTTTTGAACTTCGTATTCGCGACAGAGAACGAAAACTGCTCTCGAAGATAGACGAAGCATTAAATAGGATCGACGAGGGTACTTTTGGCGTATGCGAGGATTGCGGAGAAGATATCGGCCTGAAAAGGCTGAATGCCCGTCCGGTGACAACCTTGTGTATCGATTGCAAAACCATTCAGGAAACCAAGGAAAAATCCAAGGGACTTTGATCTCGAATGCCGGAACTGCGAAAAGACCCAGTTCTTGGCCGCTGGATAATTATAAGTAAAGAAAGAGGTAAGCGGCCGACTGACTTCCCAATCGAAAAACCTGAGGTTCTGGGCGGCTTTTGTCCGTTATGCCCCGGCAACGAGAAAACAACTCCACCTGAAGTCCTCGCTTACCCGACTGATGATCACCATCGGACTGGTACCGGGGATTGGCAAGTTCGTGTTGTTCCCAATAAATACCCGGCCCTCGTAATAGAAGGTGGTCTTGACAAGGAAGGCGAAGGTCTTTATGACAAGATGAATGGTATCGGTGCTCATGAAGTTATAATTGAGAGCCCGAACCATGATGAGCCTTTTTCCCAGCTTCCTCCGGATAAAATGATGCTGGTTTTTAGAGCATACCGGCAGCGCATTAATGATCTTACAAGGGATGAGCGCTTCCAGTATGTGATGATATTCAAAAATCATGGAAAAGCAGCTGGCGCTTCTCTCGAGCACTCCCATTCGCAATTAATTGCCTTGCCCATCCTGCCCAGAATGATAGTATCTGAGCTGTCAGGGGCACTTTCTTACTATAAATACAAAGAAAGGTGTGTGTTTTGTGACATAATACGTCAGGAAATACAACAGGATATACGAGTCGTGTGTCAGAACGAGCATTTCATTACCATCACGCCTTTTGCTCCCCGGACACCTTTTGAAATGTGGGTGTTACCACGCAAGCACAGTTCATCATTTAGTTATGCTGATGACAGTATGCTCTACTCTCTTTCGGAAATATTCTCTGAAACACTTAAGAGACTTGATCGATGTATCCCAAACGTTCCTTTCAATTTTGTACTTCACACCGAGCCGTTACGATCAGGCAGAATGGAACATTATCACTACCATTTTGAGATTGTGCCGAAGCTTACATCGATTGCCGGTTTTGAGTGGGGTTCCGGTTTTTATATCAATCCAATACCTCCTGAGGAAGCAGCTATCTATTTACGTGAATCCTTTGATAAATAATAAAAGGGGGAATGTGTGAAAAAAATACTGCTTGTAGATGACGAAGAGAGTATACAACTTCTTTACAGGGAAGAATTCAGAGATGAGGGCTTCGAAGTCGTATCAGCTCTCAATGGGTCTGAGGCGTTAGAAAAGTTCAAGGCAGAACGATTTGACATCGTTATACTTGATATTCAAATGCCTGGTTTGAACGGTATAGAAGTTTTACGCCAGATGAAAATGATAGATCCCGATATTCCTGTAATCCTGAGTAGTGCATTTAATGAATACAAACAGGATCTCGGGGCCTGGGCGTCGGACGAATATGTGGTAAAGTCGGCTGATATGAGTGAATTAAAGGAAACCGTGTTACGACTTATTGGTTAAGCCCGGTCAAATTATTAGTTTTCTATCTCATCTGTTGAGATTTTAATCGTAGGCTGCAATGAAAGATATACAGAGTCAGGAAGATCATCGCAGGATCAATATTAAAAAGGTCGGTGTTAAGACAATCTCCTATCCTGTGACTGTTCTTGATAAAGCAAAGAGCCGTCAACAGACCATCGCCACAGTAAACATGTATGTTAACCTGCCTCACCATTTCAAAGGCACACACATGAGCAGGTTTGTTGAGATCCTGAACCAGTTTCAC
Source organism: Desulfopila sp. IMCC35008 (assembly GCF_010646885.2). GTDB lineage: Bacteria > Desulfobacterota > Desulfobulbia > Desulfobulbales > Desulfocapsaceae > Desulfopila. The sequence goes on from NZ_CP050700.1 coordinate 2,182,918, forward strand.
GGTGCTATAGATCTCAGGAATTTCCAGACTATCCTTGAGGAAATGAAGGAGAGGCTACAGGCTGAGGCCTCTCATATGGAGATCGAGTTTCCCTTTTTCCTTGATAACGGTCGAACCAGGGAATCACTGCATGTTCATCGATACAGATGCATGATGTGCGGATCGCTTGATGAGGAACCTGATCTCGAATTCCGTATTAACGTCCCGATATACCTTCCTGTTTCAAGGCAGCAGGTCGCAGCTCTTCCCCGCTCCACAGGGCGATGGGGGCAGGCGAGTATATCTGTTCGGTTCACAGTTTTTATGTGGATTGAGGACCTTATACTTGCTATAGAAAATAGGATTACCCGTGAAATCGAAAGAGTCGCAGAAAACGACGTTACCGAACTTTCAGTTGAAGTGGTAACCCGCAATATCGGTGAATGCCTGAGTGAAATGGAAGAAGTGAGGTCTTATAGCGTACGGGTTGAAAATCTCTGCGACGCCTATTCGACTTTCGCGATGATGGCTTCATAAAAATCAATTACCCGCAATAATAAACTTTATCAGCAAAATATGACTATGCGTGATTTACTTTACGAAATTGGAACGGAGGAACTTCCGGCAAGTTTTGTTAAACCGGCCTTGAAGCAATTACATGATTCGTTTATCGCCAAAACATCAGAATTAAAAATTGATCATGGTGCAATTGAACTAAAAGGGACTCCGAGAAGGTTAGCGCTTATTGTTCGCGGACTCGCTGAAAAACAGCCGGACATTCATGAGGAATTGGTCGGGCCCTCTGTCAAAGCCGGGGTTGATGGAGATGGTAAATATACAAAAGCAGCTATTGGCTTTGCCAAATCACGTGGAGCAGAGGTCACAGAACTAAGTAGAGTGGATACCCCAAAGGGAGAGTACCTCATGCTGGTCAGGGAGGTGAATGGTCAAGAGACCCTCCAACTCCTGAAATCTGTTCTGCATGAATTACTTATCGAATTGTCGTTTCCCAAATCCATGAGATGGGGAGTTAACCATCACGCTTTTGCCCGCCCCATTCAATGGCTTTTACCCCTCTACGGTGAAGAGATTATTCCGCTGGAGCATGAAGGTATTATTGCCTCCAATAGTACTATGGGGCACCGGTTTCACCATAATCATCCAATTATCATTTCCAGTGTGGATGAATATGAAAAGGCCCTGCTGGAACATGATATCATCGTAGATATTGACGAGAGACGTGGTCGTGTTGTCAAGGAAATTACCGCTGCTGTGGAGCAGACAGAATTTACAGGTAGGGCCACTGTCGCCGTTGATGAAAATCTTGTCGATCTGGTAACAAACCTGGTTGAAAAGCCTTTCGGGGTTTGTGGTAGATTCGAAGATAAATTTCTACAGGTTCCTGATGAGGTACTCATTACCTCCATGAGAGAACATCAGAAATATTTCCCGGTAATTGGTAGTGACGGTAAGTTACAACCCGGCTTTGTTGCTGTAAATAACACTAAGGTAAGAGATACAGCCATTACCCGAAAGGGTCATGAGCGTGTCCTTCGTGCCCGGCTTGAGGATGCTCTGTTTTTCTTTAATAGTGATTGTGCAGGAACTCTTGAGGATAAACGAAAACGGCTGGATGGCATTATCTTTCAGGCAAAGCTTGGTACCATGCTTGAAAAGAGCGACAGGCTGATCAAGCTCGCTGTTCTTTTATGTAAAAAAACAGGTTCAGAGAAGGCCGAAAAGGCAGGACGTGCTGCATTCCTGTGCAAGGCTGATCTTATCTCAGATATGGTAGGGGAGTTTCCGTCACTTCAAGGTGTTATGGGAAGCGCTTACGCTATCAATGATAAAGAAGATGAGGAGGTCGCTCTCGCCATCAGGGAACACTATATGCCGAAACGTGCCGGAGCAGAACTTCCTTCAAGTGAGCTTGGCGCACTAGTCGGCCTTGCAGACAGAATTGATACTATCGCAGGTTGTTTTGGTATAAATCAGGTACCAACCGGTACGGCAGACCCATTTGGACTCCGTCGCCTGTCTCTTGCTGTTTTGAGCATTATCAATAGCAGGGGATATAGCCTCTCGTTGCGGGAAATCATGCATAAGGCCCTTGCGTTGTATGGAGACAAGGTTGACGGTAGTAGCGATACTGTAGAGAAAATTTGTGCATTTATCCAGGGACGCTTTACCAACGATTGTGTAGCCAAGGGTATTGACAGTGGCGTGGTTGAAGCTGTTACAGCTGTGGAGTTCGACGATGTATGTAATGCTATTGAGCGGATCGATGCTTTAAACGAGATAAAGAAAGAGGATGCTTTCCCTGTCTTGGCGGCATCGTTTAAGAGAATACGCAACATTACCAAAGACACGAACAGTACTGACGTTGCCCCCGCGCTCTTTTGTGAAAAAGCCGAAAAAGAGCTGTATAGCATTTTTGTGGAGGTCGAATCGGAGATGAAAGGGCTTCTTGCCAATGGTGACTATCCAGCTGCACTTCATGCTATGCTGAAAATGAAGAAACCTGTCGACACGTTTTTTGATGATGTAATGGTAATGGCTGATGATGACAAGATAAGGCAAAATCGATTGAACATGCTGAGAGGTATTGGTCAGCTCATCCTGCAGATAGCTGATATCTCGAAAATACAGGAAGGAAAATAATATTTAAATCATCTGATTTTTTAGAATAAAAAAAAGGCTGCACTCCTTTTCGGAATGCAGCCTTTTTTATCAAATGCAGGAGAATAAAGTTACTTCTTCGGATGACAGGTAGAACATTTTTTAAGGTCTTTCTTTGCTGCATCTTTTTTAGCTACTTCTTTGTGACATTCAAGACAATTGCCGTGGGCAGCACCTTTAAAGGTGTCGAGCTTAAGTTTTCCTTTTGTCTTGCCACCAAGTTTTTCCGGATTGTGACAAGACTCACACTTGCCAATCTCCTGACCTTCAACGTAAGCGACTTGCTTACCTTCTGCGTCCATGCCGTGGTGGCAATCAGCACATTTCAGAGCATCCTGATGGGCTTTGTGTGGGAAAATTGCTGGCTTCGGTTTTTTTGAATCAGTGGTCTCAAGCTTCATTTCTGCTGGTCCTGTTTCGGAAGCCAGTGCCAGATTAAAGCCAGCCAGAACAAAACATGCTGCCGCTGCTGCAACTACGATCTTTTTGATCATGGTAATGTCCTCTTCGGTTAGTGTTTGTATTACGAGCGCTATGCTCGAACCTATCGAAATTACCTACTTATACCGATAAAGTACATGTTTGTCAAACGGTGGTTGAGTCAGCTATCTACCAGTAATGATTACCAACTTGGATGATTTGGAGAGGGTATGTAGTGCTAGTGTGTTAAAAAAACTCTGCAATTTATCAACTTGATCCATAACTGTGTAGTCCTGAAAGAAGAAAATTTACACCGTAATAGGTAAACAGAACGGAAATAAATCCCAACAATGCCAGCCAGGCGATACGACCCCCGGACCAGCCACGAGTGTAACGTGCATGCAAGGTCACGGCATATACAAACCATGTGATAAGTGACCATGTTTCTTTCGGATCCCAGCTCCAGTAAGTTCCCCAGGCAGAATTAGCCCAGATCGCCCCGGTGATGATACCTGCGCTCAACCATAAAAAACCAAAAACCATGGTTTTATGGGTAATGTCATCTATTACCTTAAAATCAGGAAGTCTTGAGAGGACAGATTTTTCAGAATCAGAACCAAAATGATATTTAAGAAGGTACATGAGTCCAAGACCAGCAGCAACGGCAAAAGCGGCGTATCCGATAAAGCAGGTAACCACATGGGCTATGAGCCAGTTCGATTGCAAGGCCGGAACAAGTGGGTTGATTGTCTTATTAATATTGGTGGACAGAGAAGCGTACATCATGGCCACTGCTGCGAATGGGACGGCAAAAGCACCTATTATCTTTGTTTTGAACTTCCATTCAATAATCAGGTAAATAAAAATAATGGTCCAGGCAAAGAATACGACCGATTCGTACATATTGGTGAGAGGTGCGTGACCGATGCCCATCTGATATGATTCCTGCCAACGCAGACCGATACCAACTGTCTGAATAATTAAAGCTCCAGCGGTAAAGAGAGTTGCAGCAAGACCGAGGTTTTTCTCAGCCTTGAATATAAATATAAAAACATACAGGAGAGTGGAAAACAAATAAGTAAAAGTTGTTATTCCAAGTAGTTGTGAACTATCCATTAGTAATACTCCCAAAAATTCAGTGTAGTGATAGAGGTCGTAAATCCTGAATTGGTATTATGGTATTTTTTTTAGTTTATCTCTTTCCGGATGGCTGCTTTTAGTTCCTGAAATGATTTTTCAAACCCAATCTTGTTTTTGTTGGCGGTTCCGGAAAGTAAAAGAGTTTCGGAATTATCCTTACTAAAGAATATCCACACACGCCTGTGTGAGAGAAAGAACGCTGCGTAGAGGCCCGCCATCATTAACAGACAGCCGAGATAAACGATCCACACTCCTGGGTCTTTGGCAACCTGTAACCCTGTGGCATACATCTGCTTAGTTGTGATGGTGACTGGGGATCCATTCAGGTCAAAGGTCATTTCCTCGCCGTTTTTGAGCCATTGTACCACTGGCTCGTTGGCATCACTCTTTATCCACAGTTTCATTCGCACCACACGATCTCGAATGGCCTCCGCATTAACGACACCAAAAACGAGCCCTTTTTCATTCCACTCCACCTGTTGCTGAAAGGGTGCTGGGAATTGCTTCACCATCTTCCCTGAGCCATCAGCAAAGGTAATGATGAAATCGCGGTATCCTTCATAGCTCGATTGATAAAAGGTGATGCCACGATGCTTGAGTGGGGCATTTACTTCAATATCCTTAGACAGGATTTCTTTACCGTCTTCGAGTATGGTGAGGCGTGACAGGTATTCTTTGGGCATACCATTGTCATAAAACTCAATTTCAAAAAGGTCGCAACGAACCTCAAAACCAAGATCAATAGCCTCGGAACTCTTTGAATTAAAGATCCGAGCGGTCTTCTTTGTTTCGGGGATCATGACGCTTCCCTTGAATCCGGTAAAATGGCCAACAATAGCACCGAGGAAGATGACCAGGATTGAGAGGTGGACGACGTAAACACCGGTGCGTGACCATCCGCCTTTCTGCCCGGCTACGAGGTATCCGTTATCTGTTTCTTTCCGGGTTACGTTATATCCACGCTTCTTAAGCAGGGAAATGGTGTCGTCATGACTCAGGTGAGTGCTTGTTGGTATGGATTCGGCAAATGCCATCTTTCTGAGTCTGTCAACCTTGAAAGAGGTCTGGTCCATTGTGATCTGTTTCCAGACAGCTGGAAATCGATCAATGGAACAGATTATCAGGTTGACACAGAGAAGACCCAGCAATCCAAGAAACCACCATGATCCGTACATGTCGGGAATATCGAGGATCTGAAAAAAGCGGGCAGTCGCTTCACCGTAACGGGATATATAGTAGTCATCCGGTTTTTGCTGAAGGACGAGAGTACCGATGACAGAAGTAAGTGCAATGGTACTAATAGTAAAAATTGCCAGTTTGACGGAGGAGAAAAAACTCCAGATTTGATTGGATTTGCTCATATAACGTTTAAATATGGGAATGATTGTTATTTTTTAAATTCTAGCTACCATGCGATACGTAAGAATGCAATGAAAAAGCAATGGGGCCGGATTGGCCTCTGGAGAGTGACGGTTACGTTTTTAGTAATGCATTTAAGCATATCAGTATTAGTGTACGGATTAAATTCAAATTGACAACCAGTTCATGGGATTTCGGACTGTATAACAATAGTACAAACCAAGCCAATGCACGGTGCCGGCTCATTATAGATGTATTATTTAAATAGTCAATGCTGCATGCGACAATGTCGTAGTGGCGGACTGGGCAAATTCGAATATGGAGATTTACAGATGGATTATGTTCGTATTGGTACTGTTAAGGATCTTGGCTCAACCAAGATTAAATCGTACAAAATATTTGGTCGTATAATCGCAGTTTTGAAGAAGGCTGACGGGAGTTATGAGGCTATTGAGGCTGCATGCAAACACCAAGGTGCCGATCTTACTACCGGAGAGCGAAAAGGGTGGACGGTCACCTGTCCACGACATGGCTGGAAGTATGATCTTGAAACCGGACATTGTCTCAATCATGATTCCCTTCCACTCAAAAAATATAATCTAAAAATTGATGGAGAGGATATTCATGTTTCGCTTCAACCTATTGAGGAATGATTAGGTGATAGGTACGGTTTTATGAAGGAGGAATTCATTGAGCAATGGTGAGACAACGGAGTTTTTATTGTTTTTAACGGCAAAATATCTTGCCAACGCCGGTAATAGTTTGTAAAAAGAACAGTTCCTGAAAGAATTTGATGCAACAAAATTGATTCATCCTTCCTGTCGGGCAGGCTTGGAAGGTGGTATATAAGGAGATATACAAAATGGCAAAGGTATGCGAAGTTTGTGGAAAGGGACCTGTAACCGGAAATAATGTTAGTCACGCGCACAACAAGACACGTCGTCGTTGGTTGCCGAACCTGAAAAGGGTTCGCATGGTTACCGAGGGTGGTGGAGTAAAGCGTGCGAAGGTGTGCACTCGCTGTATCCGTTCCGGAGCAGTAGTAAAACCTGCGTAACGTTCCGGTATAATAGAATGTAGAAGGCGAGTGGGCGACCAACTCGCCTTTTTTGTTGAGGGTGAGATGATGGCTGAAGATGAGTTGAAATTTCTTTCATATGACAAAGCAGTAGCGCTGGTGGGAGCTATCCAGGAAGAAGAGGATATTGACCGGCCTAATAAACGTATCCTTACTGTGTATAGCAATACAGATCGCGAATTATGTTGGTTTGATTTCGACGATATAATGGAAGCGGTTGGTGATGTACCTAAGGGGGAGAAGAAGGAAGCTGTTCAGAATTATATACTGAACCACATTCCGGAATGGGCCCTGGAACAGTAATTGACTGTCGCTCAATAATTTCTAGAAAAGGCTGCATAACCATTTGTTATGCAGCCTTTTTTTCTGCCTTTCCCCTGATCCTCAGCAAGCTTTGCATAGCAAGGGACACTTGCTCCATCGGATCGGGCGCTGCCGTACTGAAGAAGAGGCTAGGGTGTTGGTGTACAAAGTTTACTGGTTATCTTGATGAGTGTTGTGTTTATTAAGCCACTCCAGAAGAGAGTCTGGGAATAGGGTGCAGCTTTCATAAGGGTTGATGATAGCTCTTTTGCCGATTTCCTCCCCTCTGTAAATAACAGAAACGGGTTTGTCGGCGGAGACAACAATAACTATCGAATCCTGTCTTTTTGCAGAAAATCGGAGAGCTGAATTGTAACGTGCCCCTCGGGCGCGGTCTTCTGTTGAAATGCTGATACCGTCCAGCAGGCAGGCAAAAGCGTGGAGGCGTTGGTCGGCCATGATGTGCAAGGCCCCGTCTGTCCTTGAGAGGCCACAAGCAAGTTCAAGATGTTCAGTATGTTGCAGGTCTATCGGTTTTTCCAGGTACTGACCTGATATCTGTTGGTATTGATGTTCAAGATCAAGTACCAATGTACACCCAAAGCCGCTTGATTCAGCATTATGTACGAGGTATGAAGCTATCTGGTACAAACCGTTACGTAAAGTGGTGTCGAGATCGTAATCGAGCAGAATTTCCTCGACTTCAAAGAGTTTGGCCCGATGGGTTGTTGAGCGAAAGCTTCCGTCCTCAAAACTGCAGACCTGTTCATCGTTAATGAGTAAAAATCCTGTTTTTCCTTGGAAGTCTGCAACAAAACAAAATTCCGGTAGCTGTGAATCGCAGATACCCATTATCCTGGAGCCGTCTGAAACCAGTTTGTGGTTGCTTTGCTCCACTGCCAGCAGGAGCTTGCGTATGTGCTTGTGATTGTTAAGGAGTGGCTGCTGGTCTCCATGGAAGCGGGCAATAAAGTGCAATTGGTGAAGTAATCGTGGTTCGACGAAGACAATTTCACCAAAAGGTACGGCACCTTCTTCCGGTGTTTTTGAGATCCCGAGAATAGATTCGAGCAATGGGGAGATCTGGATACTGGAATCGGGGCCTAGGCTGAGGTTGGCGCGATCTGTCAGGTAGTCATGAACCGCATGGCTGCCGTATTCTCTTAAGAAGCTTCCGGAAATACCTGTATAAAGGGTGCTTTCATTAGCTATGTCGTGGGAAAAACGGAGCACGGCATGCTCGAGCCAACACATGGTCGGTTCTATCGAACACATGTCCGGGTGGTGTTCTGTAAACCATATTTGGTAATAAACGGAGCCGGATCGCCCCCCGTAACTGATGAGACCGTCAAGGTGTAGATCATCGACAGGGTCGATCTGGCTGTAGAGCGTACCATCGTATTTTTGTGATATTGCTGATCGCCAGGTACTATTTTCTATATAAATATCGTGAAGTTTTGGTTCGTAACCGGCGAGGAGGTTTTGTGGATCACATATAAGCAGAGGGCCCTGTTCATCAATACAGAACAAGACTGCGCTTCTGCTTGTGCCTGAAAAACGTGATAGTCCATCTCGTAAGCCGGCGAGGGTGTCGTTTATGCAGCGGCTGAGAAAGGTTTCACTATGCTTTAGGGTCATTTTGGGATCGATAGATAAGACTTTCTTTGGAGAAGTGAATTTAGTTGAAGATATAGTACCATTACCACTCATTTTATTAAAGATATCTACAGTGATTAATGACAAAACATATGAGGAGAGGATGCGGATAAAAATTCTTGTGAGCAGTTGTTTGCTTGGCAATCCTGTACGGTATAACGGAACAGCTGGAAAACTTGACAAAAACCTACAGTCATATCTGGAGGAAGAATGTGACCTGTATGCCTTGTGTCCTGAGTGCGAAGGTGGACTTGATACACCAAGACAACCTGCCGAAATATGCGAAGGGACAGGCGACGATGTGTTGGGTGGCACTGCCTGTGTGAAAACGTGTCTAGATCGAAATGTTACCGATTCTTTCATCTTGGGAGCGCAGCGGTGTGTCGAGTTTTGCAAACGGGAAGAAATCTCTATATGTATTCTTAAAGAACGCAGCCCTTCCTGTGGTAGTTCCACAATTTATGATGGTACATTTACTGGCAGGCTGATTCAGGGAAGGGGGGTGACAACAGCGATGCTGGTGAAGAATAATATAACGGTCTTCAGTGATGAAAATATCAATGAACTGATTCAGCATTTGAAACAGAATGAAACTGTATGATATAGAACTTTTCTTTCCACAAAAGTGATCTGCCGGACAACCGTAAAGAGATTAGAGGAATTAATACATAGTTAAAAAAAGTAATTATACTTCTTATTATCATCGTATTACTGTTACTGGTATTCTTCAACGAACAGGACAGGTGAATATGATGACCATTTTTTTACAAGGATTAGGGACCGGTGCAGGGCTAATAATCGCCATAGGCGCCCAGAATGCTTTCGTACTCTCTCAGGGTGTGCGGAAACAATATGTATGGATCGTCGCCATGATTTGTGCGGTGTGTGATGGTGTGCTCATCTTTTCAGGGGCTGCCGGTGTTGGAAAGATGGTGGCCACCAACTCCATCTTAAAAGAGATCACTGCCTGGGGAGGCGCACTTTTCCTGTTCTATTACGGGATTCGATCATTGCAATCAGCAATAGCCGGCGGAGCACTGGAGAGATCTGTTGAACGAGGCAAAAGTGATACTATAACTAAGGTGGTGGGGGCGACCCTTGCAGTCACCTTGCTTAACCCTCATGTGTACCTTGATACCCTGGTTTTGGTAGGCAGTATTAGCGGCCAGTTCGGTGAGCAGGGGCGATATGTTTTCGCTCTTGGAGCCAGCACAGCTTCATTCCTCTGGTTTTTTTCTTTGGGTGGAGGGGGCGTAATATTGGCCCCCGTGTTTGAAAGTGAAAAAGCCTGGAGGTTGCTTGATATTACAGTATGGTTGGTAATGTGGGGGATTGCGGTGCAGCTTTTATTGATGGATTGACAGCATCTTTAATCAAAAGCGTTTTTCAACGCTTTTGCCGGTAGCAGGATCGATATAACGCAATACTCCACGAGGTTTTTTCTGAAGAGGTGGCGACACTTTCATTGTGAGAATCTGATCCCCTGCAGAGAGATTCTTAAACAGCCACTTTACCATACCTGAGCTGGAACTGATTTTTTGGGCTGCGGGTTTTGTGCTGAGTACTTTGGTACCTTTCGGTATTCGCTGCTCAACTATCAGGCTTTGTGGTGCCTGGTTCTTAATGACTATGTGTGCTTTTATAATATTCCCCTTGGTTGTGAGGAATTTACCGCTCACCTGCTGTGCGATTGCGCTGTGACCGGACAAGAGAAAGAGAAGGCTGGCAAAGAGAAAAATAATGTGTTTTTTCATGGTAATGCTCCGATGTTATCAGTTCCACTTGGGTTAGGGGAGTATTTCATATTCTTTTTTCTGTTCATTCCACCTGTATCCTGAGCCAAGCCAGATTTCTTCAATTCGGTCGATATCCTCTCGTAACGGTTCGAATTCACCATATCTGTCATAGACTGTAAGAATCTCTGTATCGTTTATAATGTTGTCCTTATCAATATCCGCCCAATGATGGCTTCCAGTGATGATCTGGTCACTTCCTGTAATTGGTAGAGTTTTCCCTTTATCCGTGGATACCGCGAACGTGCCGGAAAAAAGTGTGATTTTCCTGGTGTCATCGGTGATGCTTGCAATATAAATATATTGAGAGTCCCTGCTGATCCTGCCAATCCATCTCAAACTGTTTTTTGCACTATTGCCAACGGGAGGAGCCTGGGGTTGCGTCGCATGTATTGCTATATTTTCAGGGATTTGTTCCTTCACGATAAGTGAAATTTGCTGACCATTACTACCGTTAATCTCAATTGTTACAGGGAACGGCTGACCGGGAATGCAGTGGGAGGGGAGGATCCTGTCAGCAGACAATCGATCACCGATTTGCGGGGTGAGGTAGAAAAATGCAAGGACCCCGGCTATGGCAAGAAAGAGAGCTGATCCTGTTAAGAAAATGAAATTTTTCCAGCGAAACGTTCTTTTATATGGTTGTGATTCTTTATTATCGGTTTTGGTTGTTTGATTATGTTCATCTGCCTTTGTCGCTATATCAGGCTGGGTATCGACAATGTCTTGAAGTTCAACTTCAAGCGCTTCGGCAAGGCGTATTCCGTTTTCTTTCTTTATGGTTGGATATCGTTTGTTCTCCCAACGGGATATTGTGTCTGTCGTGACCTGAACAGCTGTGGCGACATACAGTTGGGTTAATCCCTTTTGCTCACGAAGCTTCTTGACCCGATCCCCGTCGATTCTGATCATCAGGTTATGCGAGTTGAATTCCGTCATTGTTATGGGAGCAAGTGAGGGGGTTATGGCCAGTCGAAACGAACAGTGTTATCGAGGGGGGCAACCTTTACAACGCGGACCTTGGTTGTGGTCCCAGGGATGGGTCTGGGTCCTGCAGGCTTGGGGAGGTCTAAATCCATGAGGATTTCCGGGAGAATAAGGAATACACGCTTAGGCCCGGATTCGATGACCAGGGCATCAATGAGTTGGCCCTTGCGCTCCTCGAGATATTTCAGCAACCAATATCTGTGCCGTTGGTGCTTGACGTTGTTGGCCGCGGTTAATGTGCGACTTACGACACTTGCGTAGTCTTTGCAGACGTCTTCCCTGAAAACCGGTTCGAGGCGGCGTGAAATGGCGTTTATCTGATGCTGCATGACAAGGTCAAGGAGGCGACGAATAGGAGATGTGACCGTCGTGTAATGTGAGACTCCGAGTCCGCTATGTGGATTGGCGACTGTTAGCAGTTCGCCACGTGGCAGCTTCTTTCGCTGGCGAACGTTAAGAAACAGATCGTCATCTTCACCATGAACCAGACGTTGTTTTAGTGGGGGCTGAGAGCGAAAAAGACCAGGTACCATCCTGTCGGAAACGTAACGTGCCGCTTCGCTATTTGCCAAAATCATCATTTCGGAAACAAGCGTACGGGCCGGGGTGTCTGTTTTGCCCAGACTGACGTGTACTTTACAGTTGGTATCTATAAAAATGTTAACATCCGGGAAGGGGAGGAGCAGGGCTCCATGGTCAAGCCTTTTTTGGCGAAGTTTGGACTTGAGCATATTCAGGATACTGAGTTCTTCGTCACTCTCAATGATCGAATCGGCTTCCTCATAAGTAAGGCGGCGAGCGACCTTGATTACTGTAGGCTTTATCCTGACATTTTTTACCTCAGCATCCTTGGTGAGCAAGATCATAAAGCTAAATGCTGCACGAATCTCATTCTGGATCAAGCTGCATATTCCCTGGGAGAGGTGACGGGGCAGCATGGGGATCTGACCTTCAGGAAAGTAGATAGAGGTACCTCGCTGCATCGCCTCTTCAAAAAGAGGGGTCCCAGGCTGTACATAGTGGGCCACATCCGAGATGTGGATGCCAACGAGAAAATCTTCCCCTTTTTTTTCAACCGTGAGAGCGTCATCAAAATCGAGGGTTGTTGCACCATCTATGGTAATAGGGGAGAGGTGGGTGAAATCTGTCCTGCCGGGGTCGTCAAACAACTCCTGATGGTCGCTTTGAAGGAGAGATTCAGCCTGTTGCCGTGCAGCAAGGGAGAAGGACACGGGAAGGTCACTTTTTAAGAGCGGTATGTTCTCGTTCCTGGCCCACACTCCGGCCTTGACCAGGATATGAAACGGATCGTGTGGTCGGGTCAGCTCTGCTTCCTTGAGCATATTGCGGGTTATATCACTATTTTCCGCATCGTTTCCATACAGGTAGTAGTTGCGTAACAGCTTCAGGCATTCTTCCTGCCATCTTGTTGGAGTATCCAACATCCTGCCACTCTGCATAATGTCGGTAATAGTCTCTGCCCCTTTATGAATGAGTTCGGCCTTTTGTTTTTCTTTTTCACGTTGGAGAGAGAGTTGCTCGACCTGTTCCTTGCTGTGAACTTTAATCCTGCCTTCCTTAAATTTGAAAAACAGTTTATCTGTAAAAATACAGCGCATAAATGCGGCTATGATATCATCGTCTGCTTCCTGGCCAAATGAGAGTTCTGCCAGAAAAGCAGGATCAAAGTTCTGAGTAGACTCATCAACGGCCAGCTCCCAGATATCTTCCAATGAAATCTGTTCCATCAACAAGTTTCTTCTTTCCGTGGTTTCCTGAAGGGTTTTTACCAGCACATCCCTGCCGTTTTCGGTGGAGTGAGTGGCTTTAGAGCAATGGATGATGCGGGCAGCGGGGAGATTGACTTCTCGACAGTTCTGGTTGAAAAGATGAACGCGTTTTGGTTGCACACCTGTTACAATGGCACAGATGAATTTCCCGTTATCCAGGTATTCTATGAGTTTTCCTGTGCTGATCATTGAGTGTACGTTACCTTTATCTTATCCGGCTGAAAGGGGAAAAACCTTTTTGCCGGAAATGATTACAAGTTGAGATACTTAAATTTATATAAAAAAGAAACGATGTTTGTCGTCTCGTAATCACTCTCTTTTATGTGACGAAAAGATATCCTTGCATAAAAGAACTGCCCATAGAAAAGAAAGCATATTATACTGAATTTGACTATTCTAATTTTTGATGACAGAACCTTTTATTATAGTGTGAATCGACATTTGTGGCACTGTATTTTCTTAACCAATTGTAAATATATCAACTTATGGATTTTTTTGACAACCCCGTACGATCAGGAATGGTGGCGATAGTCGGACCGCCTAATGCAGGTAAATCGACTTTGATGAACGCGCTTCTTGGTCAGAAAATCTCTATTGTGACGCCGAAACCACAAACCACCCGCAATAGAATACTCGGCGTGGTAAACGGTGATGATCATCAGGTTGTTCTACTTGATACTCCAGGTCTTCATAAATCGAGGATTCCCCTTAATCGTGAAATGGTCAGAATTGCCATGGAATCGTTGGGAGAGGTGGATATCGTCTTATTCCTTATCGATATTTCATTGCCGCTCCCCGAAAAGATGAAAAAAGAGAGGGATAAGGAATTCGCGGGTTATATGCGGCAGGTCAAGTGTCCTGCCATACTGGTCTTAAATAAGGTCGATCTGCTTGAAAAGGAGAAACTGCTGCCGATAATAAAGACCTATTCAACATTGTTCCCGTTTGATGCGGTTATTCCTCTTTCTGCACTTAAAGAAGACGGAACAACCCAGCTACTTGAGCGGATGATCGGGATGTTGCCAATGGGGCCGAGGTATTTTCCGGAGGATATCCCGACAGATGCGACGGAACGATTTTTGGTAGCAGAGATTATAAGAGAAAAGGTTTTTCTCTCAACCGGTCAGGAAATACCTTATTCCACAGCTGTAACCATAGAATCATTCAAAGAAGATACCAGAAAAAAGCTGGTTACTATTCATGCCAATATTTATCTGGAAAGGACTTCTCAAAAAGGTATTGTTATCGGTAAGGGCGGGAAAAAACTCAAGAGTATTGGTACTGCCGCACGACTTGATATCGAGAAACTTATCGGCGAGCGGGTGTTGCTGAAATTGTGGGTCAAGATCAGGAAAAACTGGTCTCAGGATGAAAGATTTCTTAAGGAACTTGGATTTTAGGATAACTTGATCTACAGTACGTTTTTTTATTGGCTGGACAACCGGTATAGGAATATGCCCGGTTGATAAGGTTGGTAGAATATAGAAAAGGCAGAGTATCTTGAAATCAGGTACAATGCCTTTCTCTTTGTATTTATAAAATAATGATCCCCGACACGCAGTAAAAGGAATTACCGTTTCATGAGTTGTTTACAATCAATCGTGCGAATCCTCCTCCTTCTCATATTGTGTTTCGTATCCAACACGGGTATCGGCCTGTGTGCAGTGGAGAGATACGATCTCGTATATATCTGGGATACAAACCTCGATAACGTTCTCGACTATAAGGACAGACTTGAAGAGATCTTTGACGACAAGGTCAGTAAAAGGCTTAAGATTGTTGGCAAAGGGAACGAGTATGGAATTATTTACGATACAAATAATAACGTAACGAATATTATCCACGATTTCACAAGTCACGGCGAAATACTTAGAAAAGCCGGACTTGATGAAGCCTGGGCGGTAAAAGATGAAGGCTATCACGAGTTATATAACGTGAGTTATGGTCTCGGCCCGAATGTGGAAGAGTTAAAGAAAACCTATACAAAGATTTATCAGCATCTGGGTGAAGATGTCGGGAAGAATTTGTTTATAGAAAAGACCGATTCCAATAACTATACCCTCATCTATCGCCGACGCGGCGATCAGCGATCAACCACCCGTGTTGCCAGGCAACATGCTAAAATGTTGCGTAAAATCAAGGTGCGTACTTCTATCACCCGTGAAAACAATAATGAAGTAGTTTATGGGGAATCAAGCCTTTTAAACGATACGAAGAATACAGACGAGACTATCCAGGTTAAAAGTGACCCGCCGATCGTAGCCAAAGAGTCGCCAAATAAGAAAAAAGCGGCGATTAACTCGGCAAAAAAAGAAATTAGTGTATCGAGCGGGGTGGAGAGGGATGTTGAACGCCTGATAAAAAGCCTGAGAAAAAAAGGTCTTATACGAGGAGACGAACGAACCGGCTGGATGGTATATGATCTGCAAAACGACAAACCGGTTGTCGATATCAATGCGGATATATTGTTTCAAGCGGCGAGCATGATTAAACCCTTTGTGGCTTTAGCGTTTTTCCATAAGGTGAAGCACGGTACATTGAAATATGGTCCTAAAAGCCGACGTATGATGGAGGCGATGATCCAGAGGAGTTCGAATTCCGCCACCAACTGGGTGATGAAACAGGCAGGTGGCCCCGCCAGTTGCCAGCAATTGTTACGTACCCATTACCCACAGATTTTCAAGAATATAGTTATCAGTGAATATATCCCAGCCAGCGGCAGGACATATAAAAACAGTGCGATACCAGCTGATTATATCCGTTTTTTAAAGTCATTATGGAATAACGAACTGCCGTACGGGAAGGAGCTGCGACGGGTTATGGCCCTGCCGGGTCGTGATAGATTGTACCACGGCACACCAATCCCCCAGGGAACGCTTGTTTACAACAAAACAGGGTCCACGGCCCACTTGATTGGTGATATGGGTATATTGGTACCTAAAACAAGAAACGGAACGCGCCATCCGTATGCAATTGTCGGCATTATCGAAAGAAGTTCAAGGCCATCCAACTACAGCCGCTGGATGCTGACAAGGAGTAATGTGATTCGACAGGTTTCAACTCTCGTCTATAAAGATATGAAAAAGAAATACAGGTTGTTGTAGTCGCACGGTTGAGTGTTTTGGAAGGAACCACCTTGGGCTTTTTGTGACTCTGCTCTTTTTATAAAAACAGGAGCCATGTAAGTTTTAATAAAATTAGACACTTCAGATACTCGTTTAGGTCTTCTTGGAATGAAGAGTCGTTCGTTCAACAATTTTCCTGTAATAATCGTCATCGCCTGAAATAGTCGATGGCCTTGAACGGGTCGCTTCGACCTTAGCCAGGAGAACGCTCAGTTTACGCATCTGTTTAACACGGATGTGCTCGTCTTCGGTTGTAGCAATAAGCTGTTCAAGGTTTTTAATTTCCTTTCTGGCCTCAATTTCAGGTGGCAGATACCCTGCATTTTTGAGCATTTTATAGGCCATCTTCAGATCATCAGGTACCATGTGATCGTCCTGGAGTTTCAACGGTTTATTTTTCCAGCCATCCGTTTTCAGCTCGCCATTTTCGATTGCCTGCTTAATTTTCTGTTCTGCTATAAACGTTAAACAATCCATAATGCTATTTGATGGTTTGAAATTCAGAATAGAGGTTGAGACTTTTCAGGATATTGAGGGCGGTTCGAAGTTGGTTGTCTTCTCGTAAGCGTTGTTTTATTTCTTCTGTTTGGGTGAGGGTGGATGCCTGGTCTTTTTCATCGTTCCCTTCAATATGATTAGGGAGGTCTGCTTCTCGTATTCTTCCACTTTTTGTATCATCTGTCTTTGCCTCCTGATAGGCCACATAGGGGACTTCAACATCAGGTGTTATGCCCAGCGCCTGGATCGATTTTCCATCTGGTGTATAGTACCGGGCAGTTGTGACTCTAAGCCCGGCACCGGAGGGAAGGGGGATAATGGTTTGTACTGATCCCTTGCCAAATGTCTGGGTGCCGACGATTATGGCACGTTTGTGGGCCTGAAGGGCACCGGCAACAATTTCAGAGGCACTGGCTGAGCCTTCATTAACCAGGACAATGAGAGGGACGGAGGCGGCTTCTTCTCCCATGTGCGCACGAAAGGACATATTCTGCTCTTCTGTACGACCACGAGTCGAGACAATGAGGCCCTCGTTTAAAAAGGTGTCAGACAGACTCACAGCCTGGCTGAGCAGGCCGCCAGGGTTATTCCTCAAATCGAGGATGAGACCCTTAATCTGACCGATCTTCTGGAGGTTTCGCAATTCCTTTTTGTAGTCGCTGGTTGTCCGACTCTGGAAGTTGGTAACCCTGGTGTATGCCAGGGAAGGTGCTATAAAAAATGACTTAACTGATTGCAGGGGAATGATGTCGCGAACCAGGTTAAAATTTTTGGGTTCAGGCCATCCATCTCTGTGGACGCTGATGGAAACCTCACTACCTTTGGGGCCACGGAGCTTTTTAATGGCTTCCATGGCGCCCATTTCTTTGGTTTTCTGACCGTCTATCTCGACGATTATATCATGTGCCCGAAGATCGGCATCTGCAGCAGGGGTGCCCTCAATGGGGCTGATAATGGTCAGGATGCCATCCTTAATGGTGATTTCAATCCCTATTCCAGAAAACTGTCCCTGGGTTTCCTCCTGCAATTCATTAAACCCTTCAGGCTCCAGGTAGGCTGAATGGGGATCGAGTGTATAGAGTAGTCCCTTAATAGCTCCGTCGATTATGTCGTTTGTATCAATCTCTTCGACATAGTTATCCTGCAGGATGGAGAGGACATTGGCAAAGACCTCAAGTTGACTGTACGTCTTTTCCCTCTCTTTCTGGGATATATCTGCTACGGCCTGAAACGAACTCAGGAGCGTGAAGAGGAAAACGAGTATATTTAATGAATACGGCATAAAGCGTTGCATTCTTTTCTCCGGTATGCGGGGGGTGAAGCAGATTTTGTTTTGATTGATGAGAAATCCGGGCTAACCGTCAGCTTTGGGAAGCAGGTCTACGGAAAGCTGAAGGTTAGATTTACTTAACCAAAGCAATGGGTCCTGCGGCTTTTTCTTATGTCTGATCTCAAAATAAAGCCCTTCATCAATTAACATCGCAGTCTCTCCGACCTGGCCAACAACATCACCCGATTTAAGTTGTTGATCTTTTTGGGCGACAATCGTGCCAAGACGTGATGTGACAGTATAGTAATCAAAACCGTGATGTATAATTACAGTATTGCCATATCCGCGTAAATAGCCAGAAAATATTACTGTTCCGTCAGCAATTGCAAATACGTCGGTTCGATCAGGAGCCATTATGGCGATTCCCGGTGATTTTCGGGTAATACCGAGTCTGTTCACTATTTCCTGGTTGAAAGTAGTTATGACGGTTCCCTTTACCGGTGGTGGCAACTCGCCCTTGCTCAGTTTAAACTCCTGGTCAAGATAATCTTTCTTGGTTTTCAGGACATTGAGAGATGATGATAACTGTTTCGTGGCCTGTTTCATCTCCTCTACGGCTTTGTCGTAAAGCTGTTTCCGAGTTCGGATTTCTGCCAGTAACTCTTTTTTCTCCTGGCGGATCCTGTGGGTCTCCTGTTTTTCACTTAAGGTGGTGATGATAAAATCTTTTAAAAGATCATGCTCAAGGACATAAACCTTCCTGGCCTGTTCGAGGTCGTTGATTTTGGCTTTGAAGTCATTCAGTACAGAGGTGTCGTAGGCTATCATCTGCTGGAAAGCTTCGTGAAAATTCAGTAGTTCCGGAAGAGAGCTTGTAGAAAACGCGACATTGAGAAAACCGATTTTACCCATTTTGTAGTAGGCGCTTATCCGAGCTCTCAGGTGGTTTCGGACCAGTTCTTTCTCGTACTGGAGTTGGTCAATCTCTTTTTCCTTTATTTCAATTAACTGCCGCTGTTCTTCAACCTGCTCTTCAAGCTCATGAACTTTATACAGTTGTTTTTGGAGTAAGAGATCAATTTCTTCCAATTCCTTCAGGACGTTTCTTTCCTGGACTACAGTCTCCTCAGACTGGGCAATCTGACTGTTTATTCTCTGTTCGAGCCTGGATATATTGATCTGATATTTCTCGAGATTCTTCTCGATTTTCTTTTTCTCGGCAGCCCTCTTTTCTTTATTGGATAGAGTACTGAAACTTAATTGAGGAATCAGTAAAAGGATAACAAGAGTTGTTATGAGAGAGGAGAGAAGGTACCTGGGATGCCGATTATGCAGGTTATACTTTAAGCGTGTCTGCATGGAGTTATATTTTCAGGTATTTCCGCATGGAAGTGTGACAACCAACGGTACAGAGAAGAATGGATACGAAGATAAGGGTGAGAACAACTGAGGGAGAAAAAAAAGTAAAATCGATAAGTTTGAGAAATCCAGGGCCTGAGAACTTTTCGGTTATCCAGCGAAAAAGAATAAAAAGTGCACCTATTCCGATGGTGGACCCCAATATACCTTGTAAGAGTCCCTCCATAAGAAACGGAGTGCGAATATAGTTATTGGTAGCACCGACCAGGCGCAACAGTTCGAGTTCGTCCTGTCTGCCCATGATCGTCAGTCGAATGGTGTATGATACCATGTAGATGGTGGTCAGGATCAGGAGACTGCCGCTTAAGAGAACAACAATGGAGAGTAACTGAGTGAAATGGTAAAATCTTTCCATCCAGTCTTGTCCATATTGCACTTTGACAGTACCTGGTAACCGTCCCAGGTAACCTGAAAAACCCTTTATCTGGTTGAGACTCCTGAGCGTTTTCATAGGAGTGACCTCAATTGAAGGGGGAAGGAAATCCTTGGGCATAGCTGCGAGAACGTCACGATTGGAGCCGAGTTGTTCAGCAAAGCGTTCATATGCCTCCTCGCGTGAAATAAATCGAATTTCTTCAACCTCATCAAACGAGTTGATCTTGCGGATGAGTTGTTCCTTCATTTCCGGTACGGGTTCGTCTTCGAGATAGACTATTAACCTCAGCTCGTCACCAAGCTGGTCCCCGGCGTTCAGCATATTGGTATAAATGAGGTAAAAGAGGGAGAAGATAAGCACCGACAAGCTTACAGTCAGTAATGTCATAACCTGCGATGTCCATGTCTGGCGCAGGTTTCTGCCAACCTGTCGAAAGACTGTTAACCAGAAATTCATGCTTCGCCGCCCCCGTTGACTAATCTCATGGTGCCACGTTGAAGTTCGATGATTCGATGACTGGTATTTCTGTAGATCGATTCGTCATGGGTAGCGACAATAACAGTAGCACCCGATTTGTGCGCGTTTTTCAGGACGCTGATAACTCGTTGGGTGGTAATCGCATCCAGGTTGCCTGTGGGTTCATCAACCAGGACCATGGTTGGCGAATTGGCAACGGCGCGCGCCAGCGTTACACGCTGCTGCTCGCCTCGGGAAAGTTCTCCGGTTATGGTGTCGTGTTTGTCGTTTAGGCCGAGTTGATCGAGCAGGGTACGCACTCGTTTATCAATTATATTGGGCTTTTTATAGGAGACCTCCATGGAGATAGCAATATTTTCTGCGGCTGTTCGATCGTTAAGAAGTTTGAAGTCCTGATAGGCAACCCCTATCTTTTGCCGGAGTCTGGCGAGTTTGTTCCCCCTGACCTTCTCAACAGGGATTCCTGATATCTCAATAAGACCATTGGTGGGTGGCTCCATACTTGATATCAGCTTCAGGAGAGTGGTTTTGCCGGCACCGGACTGGCCAATGATATAGAGTAATTCTCCACGGGCAACACTCATGGACACATTATCCAGGGCAAGGACATCCGGCGGATACTTTTTGGAAACCTTGATCATTTCGATCATGGGTCTTTCTGTGACAGGGAGCTGATCTTTCATAAAACTGCTTTACTTACGGTTTAAATTTCACAGATGCAACGGATTTTGATAGTGGCGTCAGACCTGTCTTTATTGTTGTTATTCCGATGTTATAATTATATACGTATTGTTTATATGTAACAGGGAAAGCAAATTGCCTGGTAAACAGTTCACCTGTGAACTGTACCCAGACCTATTTTATTATATTTAACGTAAACAAAGTATTTTAAAAAAGTCACGCTATTATGTCAATTTTAAAGACA
This sequence comes from Desulfopila sp. IMCC35008, assembly GCF_010646885.2. Lineage (GTDB taxonomy): Bacteria > Desulfobacterota > Desulfobulbia > Desulfobulbales > Desulfocapsaceae > Desulfopila. Next base: position 2,204,192 of record NZ_CP050700.1, read on the forward strand.
TTCATACGGTCAAATGTTCCCGGCTGACAAACGGTAGAGTTTTTCATGGGTGCCAGGCGAATTCGTATGGCATTTCAGGAATTACCCCTTGAAAGTTGAACGGCAGGTGTTATTTTTATCTGTTTTATGTCTGTTGACTGTTTCTTGATTCGAAAAATAAGGTTAATTAGTCCTACCTGGCTGAAAAAAAAGATGCTTCAGGCAGGCAGTCAATGCAATGTTGGCATCAATGAATTACTACGCAGTGTCGGCGATCTGGCTGGCAAAAGATAACATAAGGAGAGCATCATGGATTACAGGGAAACCCTGAATCTGCCGGTAACAAAATTTAAGATGAAGGCGAATCTCGCCCAAAGAGAGCCGGAATATCTGAAGAAGTGGGATAAAGAAGGGTTGTATAAACAAATCCAGGAACATGCCAAAGACAAGCCCCTTTTCGTCCTGCATGATGGACCTCCTTACGCCAATGGTAATATTCATCTCGGTACTGCTTTCAACAAAATCTTGAAAGACATTATTCTCAAATCACGCAGAATGGCTGGTTTTAATGCGCCATATATTCCTGGCTGGGATTGTCACGGGCTTCCCATTGAGCACAATGTTGATAAAGAGCTTGGTGAAAAGAAAAAGGTAATTCCCAAACTTTCAAAACGTGGTGCATGCCGTAAATACGCTGAAAAGTGGATCAAGATCCAAAAAGCAGAGTTCAAACGTCTCGGAGTGCTTGGTGACTGGGATGATCCGTATCGTACCATGACTTTCCCTTATGAGGCTGCAATTGCCCGTGAGTTTAATAAGTTTCTGAAATCCGGTGCGGTGATTCGAAATAAGAAGCCGGTATACTGGTGTTCGACATGTACTACTGCCCTTGCAGAGGCTGAAGTAGAGTATCACGACCACACATCACCTTCTGTATATGTGAAATTTCCGGTGAAGGATGATATTTCCGATGTAGATTCGTCTCTCACTGGTGACAATGTATACATTATCATCTGGACAACGACACCCTGGACACTTCCCGCAAACCTGGCTATTGCCTTACATCCTGATTTTGAATATGTCTCTGTGCAGGTTGGTGAAGAAAAATGGATACTTGCCAAGGAACTGGTCGAGCAGGTGATGGAAAACAGTGGTATTGAGGATTATACAATTCTTGGCACCTTTTCAGCCGTTGGTCTGGAGAAGAAAAACTGTCGACATCCGTTCATTGATCGCGATTCCCTGGTTGTCCTGGCAGATTACGTTACCACTGATGCCGGTACTGGTTGCGTTCATACTGCGCCCGGACACGGAACCGATGACTACCTTACCGGTCTGCGCTATGGCCTCGATATCCTCTCTCCTGTTGATAATGAAGGTGTTTATACCCGGGAGGCGGCACAGTATGAGGGGCAAAGGATACCTGCTGTAAATGATGTAATCATTGAGGACATGAAGAACGCCGGTGTACTTGTTCATCAATCTGATATTGGCCATAGTTATCCGCACTGCTGGCGTTGCAAGAAGCCGGTCATGTATCGGGCGACTCCGCAATGGTTTATTTCCATGGACAAAATGGGTCTCAGGCAGGCATCACTTGATGCCATCAAGGACGTGACCTGGACGCCTTCCTGGGGGATGCAGAGGATCTATTCGATGGTTGAGACGAGACCCGACTGGTGCCTGTCACGGCAACGCAGCTGGGGCGTTCCCATCACCGTCATCAGCTGCAAAAAGTGCGGTGAGATTGTTTGTAATGATGAATTATTTGCCAATATAGATAAATTTTTCCTGAAAGAAGGTGCAGACGCCTGGTTTAAGTATGAGGTGAATGACTTTCTCGGTGAAGGGTACACATGCTCATGCGGTTCTGACGATTTTGAAAAAGAAGAAGACATTCTTGATGTCTGGTTCGATTCTGGCGTCAGTCATGCTGCGGTATGCGAGATTCGTGATGAACTACGGGCACCTGCTGACCTTTATCTTGAAGGGAGTGACCAGCATCGCGGTTGGTTTCAAAGTTCGCTGCTTACCTCTGTTGGCACACGCGAGACCGCACCGTTTCACGGAGTTCTTACCCATGGGTATGTTGTTGATGGTGAAGGTAAGAAGATGTCCAAGTCGGTGGGTAATGTCGTAGCTCCTGGAGAGGTTATAGAAAAATATGGAGCAGAAATACTCAGACTCTGGGTGTCAAGTGAGGATTACCGCGACGATATCAAGGTTTCCGATGAGATCTTGAAACAGGTATCCGACTCGTACCGGAAAATTCGAAATACTATTCGTTATATGCTAGGTAACCTGAGTGATTTTGACCCTGTGAAAAACAGGGTCGCATCAGAAGAACTGCCCGAACTTGATCTTTGGGCCCTGGCCAAATATGAAGAGCTCAAAAAGCGCGTTATCGGTTCCTATGAGAAATATGAATTTCATACCATCTACCAGGCACTGAATTATTTCTGCGGAACAACCATGAGTGCCTTTTACCTGGATATCCTGAAAGATCGATTATATACCTCCGGAACCGATTCTTTTCTGAGGCGTTCAGCCCAGACGGTTTTGTATGATATTCTTGAAGGGTTGCTCAAAATGATGAGTCCTGTACTCAGTTTTACTGCTACCGAAGCCTGGGAATCCCTAAAAGGACTGGACCAGAAAGCTCCCCTGAGCGAGGCGATTTTCTTTACTGAGTTTCCTGCGGCAAAAGATACCGGTTTTGATGAAACCCGTGAAAAAAGGTGGGATGACCTCATAGCTATACGATCTGAAGTGACCAAGGCACTGGAGATAGCAAGACGGGAAAAGATCATCGGTCATTCTCTTGAGGCGCATGTGATTATTGCCGGTGGTGGTAACTATACTGAATTCATCGATCGTGAAGTTGAAACCATAAAGGAAATTTCTATCATTTCTGAACTAACAAGAGCTAAAGACTCGCTCGGCACCAATGATCGAGTTTTCGTGAGTGAGGAGATTGAAGGGCTGGAGATTGTTATTGAACCGGCGTCAGGGGAAAAATGCGAAAGATGCTGGACCCGTTCTGTAACCGTGGGGCAAGACAGCGAGCATCCGGAAATCTGCGAGAGGTGCGCTACTGTAGTTGACACCATCGTGAACGAATAGACGGTCCAAAGTGTATTATTTTCTGGTCGTTGTTTCAATTATTGCCGCGGATCAGCTTTCCAAGCAATGGGTGCTGAATTCGTTTCAACTGTATGAAGCCAGGGAGATCATCCCTGGCTTCTTCAATCTTGTTTATGTCACTAATACAGGGGCTGCATTCAGTATGCTTGCAGGTGTGGATGCTCCCTGGCGGCATTATTTTTTTCTTACTATCGGAATAATTGCGGTGATAGGGCTCACTGTTGGGTACTTTATTTATCGTAAAGAAAACCCCTGGCATTTGCCTGCTTTTGCCCTGGTAGCAGGGGGGGCAGCCGGGAACCTTATCGACAGGGTTCGTCACGGTGCAGTCGTTGATTTTCTGGATTTTCATGTGGCCGGTTATCATTGGCCTGCTTTCAATGTTGCAGATTCTGCGATCTGTGTCGGAGCTGGTGTCTTTATCCTGATCAGTATTCTGGAATCAAAAAAGCAAACAAAGAGGAACATTACATGAAGATAGGTGTACTTTTTCCGGGGCAAGGGTCCCAATACCTTGGTATGGGCCAGGAGCTTATCGAGGCGGCTGCAGAAAACCGTGAGTTGATGACCATGGCTGAGGAGGTCTGTGGACTCGACCTTAAGAAGCTGATTGACGGCGGTCCTATGGAAGAGTTGACTCGAAACAGCATACTGCAACCAGCCATTACGATAACCAACATGATTTGCTGGCAGTCACTCAAACGTGAGTTGGGTGATAAGCAGGTAAGCTGTTTTGCCGGACATAGTCTTGGTGAATACTCGGCATTGTATGCTGCGGGTGTGCTGAGAGCAGATGATTGTATGCGGCTGGTCGCCAAACGTGGTTCACTGATGGAGCGTGAGGGCAAGGCAAATCCTGGTGGAATGCGGGCCGTGCTCGGACTGGAAATTGCTGAAGTGGAGCAGGTAATACAGGACTATAAAGGACCAGGTGTTGTCACTGCTGCAAACCATAATACTCCTCAACAGATTGTTCTTTCCGGGGACATGGAGGGCCTTGATGCAGTAGCTCCTGTTGTCGAGGAAAAGGGCGGCAAGGTCATCGCCTTAAATGTCAGCGTAGCCAACCATAGCCCTTTGGTGGCGAAGGCCGTTCCCGATTTTATGAGTTTTATGCAGGATATCGAGTTTGATGTACCGAAGACTCCAGTATATTTCAACGTTTCCGGCACGACAGAAACTGATACTGCCATGATTAAGGATATGATGTCACGGCAGATCGTTTCCAGGGTCCATTGGTGTGATATCATTTCGACCATGTTGTCAGAAGGTGTAGACACATTCATTGAGGTTGGTCCCAAAACCGTGCTCAAGGGCATGATGCGGAAGATTACCCCCAAAGGAGTGAAGGTTACCTCGCTCCAGTGTGACAGTCCCAAAACAATCACCAGTTGTCTGGAAAAACTAGGTTGACCGGTTTTCGATTCTCCGGGCTTACAGTCAAGTGTAAGCCCGGCAAATTTTACATCCCACGTCAATTTTGCCCAAACTACTCACTTGTTTTCGAGTAACTCATAATCGATACAACCATCCAGAAAGATTGTGCCGAAGTCACTGGAAATTGGTAGGCATAGAGAGATATGAAACATTTACAAAAGAAGTGTTTAAGCTGTGTTAACTTCAGACCTACGACTGTTGAGCAGGGGGTATGTCGCCTTGATAAAGCCCTCTCTCCCGAGTACCCGATTATGGAGCATACCCACAGCTGCGAGAACTGGAACACCTGCGGCCAACAGTATTATATTCGGGTTGGTTGGGTCAAAAAACATAAGGAAATACAAGGTTCAGAATAGCCTCCCCGTCAGGGCGAACGACGAGAGATTCAATTTCGTCAGTTCCTCCTTTCAACGATACGTTTTCACGCCTTGAGAATCCTTTCTCATATCCGCTTCGATTTTTACACATTTTATTTGCTGTTATGGAGGTAATGGACCGGGCTGGACGGGGAATACAAATAGCGTATCAAAACGGCACGCTTCTGAAACTTTGACATAAACAGTAGGGGATAATGTTGATTTTGCAGAATTACCCCAAAGACGGATCCTTTACCTTGAAAATCCCCTGATTAAAGGTCCGGATAGATTCTGTCAGAGATAATTTCATAACCCTTTTCCCCCAGAGTACCCCCCGTGAATATATTTCGGGGGGCATATTTCTCACTCTCCACTGTCGCATTTACGACCCGCTTTTACTTAAAGTCTGAAGGACTGATATCATACTTCTTCAGCTTATAGTGAATGGAACGACGGCTAATATTGAGGAGCTCAGCCGCACTCTTTTGAACCCCTTTGGTCTGCCTGAGTGCGCGGATGATTGCATCTTTCTCACTACTTTCCAGGCTGAATTGATCCGGTCCGTCAACGATAGTCCGAGTACCACCAACAGTGGTCTCTTCAAGCTGGAGGTCTTGCGGTTCAAGGTGACCGTTTATACAAAGAACAGCCGCACCCTCGAGACCGTTCTTGAGTTCACGGACATTACCCGGCCATCGGTAATTCTGGAGCCATTTCATGGTCTCTTCAGGAATGGTGATTGGTGGCAGATTATAGGCCTTGCAGTGAAGTTTAAGGAACCGATTGGCCAGGGCCGGAATGTCCTGGCGTCTCTCACGTAAGGGCGGGACATTAAGGGTTACAACCCTCAGACGGTAATAGAGATCCTGTCTGAAATTTCCTGCCTCAATGTCAGCGCTCAGGTCTGAATTGGTGGCTGCTATGACCCTGCAGTCTATCCGCTTTTCTTGAAGAGAACCAACCCTCCTGATTTTCTTATCTTCCAGAAAGCGCAGCAGCCTGTTTTGCATTTCGGCTGAGATGTTTCCTATCTCATCAAGAAAGAGGGTCCCACCCTCTGCTGCCTCAATAAGTCCTTTCTTATCCTGTATAGCGTTGGTAAATGCTCCTTTGGTGTGACCAAATAATTCGCTTTCCAGGATTCCTGGAGGGGTCGACCCGCAGTCGACGATAATATAGGGGCCCTTTCTCCTGTGGCTGTTGTCGTGGATAGCTTTGGCGATACCTTCCTTGCCGGATCCACTTTCACCAAGAATCAGTGTGTTAACGTCACTTGCCGCAACACGGAGCATCATTTCATGCAGTAATTTCATAGGTGGTGATTCACCCCAGATAAAGCCGGTATTCTCGTTTTTAGGTGGTTCTTTCCCGGTAAGGGGTTGTTGCTGCCTGTCGAGGTGGATTTTAACTTTTTCGACAAGGGCTTTACCGTCAAATGGTTTTGTCAGGTAATCGACTGCTCCTGACTGGACAGCAGATACTGCTTCCTTGATGGAACCGTAAGCGGTAAGAAAGATTACAGGTAGGCCCGGAGCGGTGGTCTGAATTTTGGTAAAGAGTTGAATGCCGCTCATGTTGGGCATCTTGATATCTGAGATAACAAGATCAACATCGTCGGATTTGAGAAAGGTGAGGGCACTCTCTGCATCATCCGCTTTTAATACGGTAAAACCGGCAGCACTAAAGCGTGCATCAAGGACTTCAAGTATATTGGGATCGTCGTCAACGATGAGAAGCTTCTGTTGTTCTTTCATAATGGTTTTTTCTTTTCCTGCAATTGCTGGTCTATTGCTTCAAGCTCAGTAATTTGGTGTTGTAAGGTATCGATCATTTCCTGGGCGGTTATGTTGTCTTCCTGGTATGACTGGAGAAGGGTGCGAAGACTTTCTGTTTTCGTGTGAAGTTGTTTAATTTCTTTACGTTTCTTTTTTAGATCCTCACTCTTTTTTTGGAGATCCTTCTGTAACTTTTCAGATTCTGTTCGAAGAGTTTGGTTGCTTATTTTGAGAGCTGTCACCACAAGCGTAGGATTTTCAATGTAAAATCCACTATGGTACGGTTGTTTCCACTCTTTGAGCAATTCAACCGAATTATTGTAATCATCCGTTGTTTGAGCGATGGCCATACGAGTACACGCCAGATTGTATAAGGCTGTATTTTTTGCTTGACCATCTGTTTCAGAATTATATACCTGCTGGAATAGCTCTTCCGCTTTTTGGTAATTACCAAGTAAAAAAGCCTTCTCCCCATCTCGCAGGAGTTGGGCCTCGTCACTGGCACTGACGACTATCTGCACATAGCTGCAACCCGATTGAAGCAATGCGGTAATGATGATGGTCAATAAGAGTACCAGGAAGAAGCGAAGATTAAGAAAAAAACCTGTATGCATCATTCGATAGATATTGATCTTCAGTCGTTGAGTTGATAGCCGGATTCCGGCAGGGTGAAAGAAAATGTTGCCCCGAGATCCGTATTGTTGCTTACTGATATAGTTCCCCCGAGATCCTGAATAATTTTCTTTGAAATATACAGTCCAAGGCCGACGCCGTCCATATGTTTGCGGATAGACTTGGACCGATAGTATTTATGGAAGATAAGTGAAATTTCATTTTCATCTATACCTGGACCATGATCACGTATAGAAAAAAGAACATACCCCGGTATCTCACTCTTTTGTACCTTAATAATAATTTCACTCTCATTGGGTGAGAATTTTAAACCGTTGCCAACAATGTTGGTGAGTACCTGTTGGATTTCCTCGCGGGCACCCCTTACTTTTGGCAGATTTGGTTGTATATGACTGATGAGGTTGATGTTTTTTAGTCGGGCCATGGCGTCAAGGCTTTCAATGCAGTTATCGATCAGTTGCCCGGTTTCAAGTGGCTCACGTGAGGGTGACTGGGTCCCTGCCTCTAGTTTTGAAACATCCATTAACTGGTTGAGCATTTCGTTAATGCGGGTAAGTTCAGAACTCGCAATGGAGAGGAACTTGTGTTGTTTTTCATTAACCTCGCCGAGTACCTCTTCTGCCATGAGATTTACTGATTCCTGGATCGAGGAGAGAGGCGTGCGTATCTCATGACTCAAGGTGGCGATAAAATCGGCACGGAGATTTTCCTCTTCCTGAAGCTCACGATTCATGTCGTTAAAGGCGTTGGCGAGATCAGAAAATTCATCTTGTGAGGAAACCTTTATCTCATTATTGTATTCACCTTGTGAGAGTGTTCGCAATCCATGCGTTAGTTGCTTGAGAGGCATAATGATTGATTTTGACACAAAAAGTATGCCGATAAAAGCAATCACAACAGAGAGTCCAAATCCAAGTAGACCGTCTCGTGTCGAACGAAAAGTCAGCCTGTGAATCTCCATCATGGCCTGTTCAATCTGCTCCTGGTTAGTGTCACGAAGGCTGACTAAAAGAGCAAGCCAGTTGTTGAGGGTGTCTTCATCGACCCAGCGGATATCGGTTCCTTCCTGAATTAATTTTTCATAATGGTTGTTATATTCATGATTAAACAGCGAGAAACTGTCCGGGAGGGAATATCCCCTTGCTGACAGATGGTTTATGGTCTCGAGGGCCGTATCGAAATACTCCTTTGAGGCGTCAAAATACTCTCTGTACACATCTTTATTTAAGAGAGAATATTTCTTGGCGTTGCCATCCATTTCCAACAGGTTTTCGATAAGAATTTTGGATTGACTGGAAATGACGTTGTTGATGTTCACGATCTCTTCCGACATGTTCATCATTTTTTGTATATGAAAAAACACGTAGACAATGGTGCCATAGAAAATAAGGACAAAGATCAGCAGGGATAATGCTAGTTTGGTGGTGATGGTTAAGCGTGGGGAAAAGGTCATTATGCACCTGCCAATAGAGCCCGGCAAAGAGTATTTGAATTATGGGTCTGTCTTCTCTGACTAATCGATAAGTTTACCAAAGGAATCTGAATATTACGAGAAGTCTCCTTACTAAGAACGTACCGGGAGACCAATTAAATAGTTCCCGTCCTAAAACTACCCTTTTGGTCAATATCTTCATTATGCTCAAAATTTTATCCTCCGGTAAGTGAGGAACGAGACTCCGAGATATCAATTATATACCTGTGGTAAAATTGTTCACATGCCTCGATCTGGACCAGATAAGGGTAGACTTCGAAACACCTGGTTTTAGGATGAAAACTTAATAAGAAAATTGCACAGTGGCAGGATTTACTTACTTAGACACTTGAGACATGAGAATTCGTGACTCCTTTTTGCACGCTCCTTGTGCAAAAAACGTAACTGAACAGATAACTCAAAAAATAAAAAGCTCATAAAAACAAGATGAAGACAGCATAAATCATCTTTGGCACAGGGCTTGCTTTATGATGATTACCCGAGGGAAGTACATTTGCATGCAGAATTAAAAATATTGAACGCGAGTAGAGCACCATTCTTGTGTAATCATGCGTAAACCAATTTTCAGGAGTAAAAAATGAAGAAGACACTATCTGTCATCGTGATTTCAGCTTTTGTAGCAGTAGCATCAACCGCGATTGCCTCATCTACACCATCTAAACCGGTAACTGAAGAACCTCAGACAACAATTCAGACCTCTATTGAGAAACTGCAACAATCTTTTTCGGGCCTGGTAAAGAAAACAGATACTGGTTTGATTCTGGAAACCAGGGATGGCGCGTATATGTTAAAAGGCCTGAGCCTTGAAGAAATCGTGGGTAAAGAAGTATTTGTCACCGGTGTGGTGAAAAGCGAAAACGACGCAAATACCATCTATGTGGTAAAAGCTGATGTTAAAGAGTGAGTAGTATCATATTCGGCAATGTGCCGAATATGATAGAGCGATACAATTCGCTCTAAAGAGGAAAGGCACCTGGGGAAGCTGATCGACGTATCTGTCGGTCAGCTTTTTTTTTTGCAAAATGATCTATTATCTGCTGGAATGGTAGGAGAGAAGTTACGTAGTAGCAATGTGTTGTGGCAAGAGCAAATTACAGTATACAGAAATGAAAAAGTCATTGACATAATGGGTGTGTTTGGCGTACATTTTCTGTGTTCAGCGATTGTATACAACGCCTGGGCGTCTCTTGAAGCTGAGTTCTGCAGTTGCTGTATGAACCTCATTTATACCCACCCTAAAGAGTGAGAAAAACCATGATTAATTCCCTTATCTCAAAAATCCTTCCGTACATGCCCCAAAAACTTGTCTGGTTGTTTTCCAAGGAGTATATCGCCGGCCAGACAATCGAGGAAGCAATAGTCAATGCAAAGAAACTTAATGATAAGGGTATATTGACAACAATTGATGTACTTGGTGAATTTATCTCCACTCTCGAGGAAGCAGATGCCAATAAGCGTGAGTATCTCAATGTCATAGAAAAAGCAGAGGCCGCAGGAGTCGAAGGTAATTATTCACTCAAACCAACCTTTTTCGGACTGCTTCTCGATAAAGAAGTAGCTTATAAGCATATTCGTGAGGTCGTAGAAAAGGCGGCTTCGTATAATAACTTTGTGCGGATTGATATGGAAGATTCACCATGTACAGATATGTCTATCGAAATTTTCCGTAGAATAAAGGAAGAGTTTCCGGAGAATGTCGGTTTGGTTTTCCAGGCCTACCTGAAGCGTACACTTGACGACATCAAAGGGCTACGTGATTTGAATACCACAGAGAACCCACTCAATTTCAGACTCTGTAAAGGGATATATATCGAACCAGAGGCTATCGCTTATAAAGGATATGACGAGGTTAATCGGCATTTTATAGATGATATTGAGTACATGCTGAAGGAAAAGATGTACCCGGCCATCGCTACCCATGATGTCCCTGTAGTTGAAGCCTCCTATAAGCTACTTGAGAAGTATAATGTGCCAAAGGAAATGTATGAATTTCAGATGTTATATGGTGTGACTCCAGGGCTCAGGCAGTCTATCTTAGATAAAGGTCACAAGATGCGCGTTTATGTTCCATTTGGCAAACAATGGTTTGGCTACAGCACCCGTCGCCTGAAGGAGAATCCTGCAATGGCTGGTGTGATAATCAAGGCCTTGTTTAAGAAGGGGTGATAAGCTACGGAGGTGGGTCGATTTCGTCGACCCACCTTATACATTTCGGTTATTAGCCTCTTACTATTTAAAAAGTGCTCTCCTGAAGTTTTCACCTGGCCGAAGTCTGCGCTTATCTGCCAAACATTACCGTCCCCAGCCAATATTTTATTTGGGAATGTGTATCTTGTATCTAAGTTAAACTTTTAGTGACACCTCGAACTGGCATGAATTGTCAGTGCTTTAAAGATACCCATAAGGCTGTTTAATAATTTAAGTGAGGTCGCAAGATGAACCTGATGAATAATGCTGTAATCAGAACGCCTAAACCGGTAAACGAACCAATTTACCAATATGAGCCAGGCTCCAGCCATCGACAAGCCCTCAAGGTCGCATTAAAGGAGTTGAGCACAACCGAACTCGATATTCCCCTGATCATTAAAGGGGAAGAAATCAGAACCGGTAATATCGGTAAGGTGGTCATGCCGCACGATCATAGCCATGTGCTGGCAACCTATCACAAAGCAGGTCCTGAGGATGTGCAAAAGGCAATCGACGCTGCTGTGGCTGCCCAGCAAAGATGGCAGGCCTTGCGCTGGGAAGAGCGATGTTCGATATTTTTAAAAGCTGCAGACCTACTCGCTTCCAAATATCGTTACAAACTAAATGCCGGATCCATGCTAAGTGGTGGCAAGACTGCTTTTCAGGCTGAAATTGATGCTGCCTGTGAGTTAATAGATTTTCTTCGTTATAATGTTCACTATGCGGAACAAATTTACAATAACCAACCGGAGTCTTCGCCAGGTGTGTGGAACTTTGTCCAGCATCGGCCCCTCGAAGGTTTCGTCTTTGCAGTGACTCCATTCAATTTTACCGCTATAGCAGGAAACCTGCCAACGGCCCCGGCTATTATGGGAAATACCGTTGTCTGGAAGCCTGCATCGTCCCTTGTGTATACCCCTTACCTCTTCATGAAGATTCTCGAAGAGGCAGGGTTACCGGCAGGCGTCATCAATTTTGTACCAGGGTCCGGTGCAAATGTTGGTGATATCTGTCTGCAGGATCCTCATCTTGCAGGAATTCATTTCACCGGTTCTACGCCTGTATTCCAACAGATGTGGAAAAAAGTAGGTGAAAATATAGCCAGATATAAATCCTACCCAAGGATAGTAGGGGAGACAGGCGGGAAAGATTTTGTTTTTGTACACAATTCTGCAGGCAATAAAGAAGTCGTGACGGCTCTTGTGCGGGGGGCATTTGAATACCAGGGACAGAAGTGTTCTGCAGCTTCAAGAGCATATATACCAGCAAGCATGTGGCCAGAGGTTCAAAAAGGACTAAGGGAGGAGTTGGGCAAGGTTAAGATGGGGCCGCCTACCGACTTCTCAAACTTTGTTGGTGCCGTCATAGACCAGCGGGCGTTCAATACTATTTCTTCATTCCTGGATTACACCTTACACAATGATGGTGGAGATATCATAATCGGTGGGAAAGCTGATGATAGCGTCGGTTATTATATTGAACCGACAGTTATCCTGGCCACAGATCCGCAATTCAAGACCATGGTTGAGGAAATATTCGGACCGGTCCTCACCATTTATGTCTATGAGGATGAAAAATATGAAGAAACTCTTGAACTTTGTAATTCGTCGTCAATATACGGCCTGACGGGAGCAATATTTTCACGTGATCGTGAGGCCACATCAATGGCCATCACAAAACTTGAGCATGCGGCCGGAAACTTCTATATCAACGATAAACCCACCGGGGCCGTTGTTGGCCAACAACCGTTTGGTGGGGGAAGGGCGTCTGGTACGAATGATAAGGCGGGTGCCATTAACAATATGGTGCGCTGGGTATCACCACGGACTATCAAGGAAACATTTGTCCCTCCAGAAGAGTTTGGTTACCCTTTTATGAATGAAGAATAGTCGATGTTCATGGCGTTCCGCTCAGGCAGGTGGTTTCGCCTACCCGCCTGAGCGGGGAAGAGCAGTCATCCGTCTGGCTATATCCTAACGATACTCTCATCCTGTTGTAGCGTTTTGGCATCACCTGCAATAATTATCTTACTTGTGTCTTCAGGTTAAACCTTAGCCTCTGCCTGCGTTTACCTGTATCATTCATCTATGCAATGTAACTATTACAATCATGGTATATGTTGAGGAAAGAAATACATGACATCCTATTGCGACAAATTGTACAATTGGAACCGGATAGAGAGTTTTATGGTTTCAAGGTTTGGAGGTTAAAGTACCCGGCTAACACCGAGGAGGATCACAATGCTCTATAGGAAAATTCCTAAGTCAGGGGATAAATTATCGATTTTGGGTTTTGGCTGCATGCGTTTACCGTTGTTCGAGGATGGTTCAATTAATACTGAACGAGCCATCAGGCAAATCCGCGTTGCAATTGATGCTGGAGTGAATTATCTGGACACAGCCTGGCCGTATCACACAGGGGAAAGTGAAAAACTGGTCGGGCTTGCCTTGGCAGAAGGATATCGTGAGAAAGTACGTATAGCCACAAAACTGCCATCATGGATGATCAACTGTAGGGAAGATATGGATTTTTACCTGAATGCTCAGCTGGAAAAGTTAGCTGTTAGCCAGGTAGATTATTATCTTGTGCATGCTTTAAACGGCACAAATTGGCAGAAACTGCAAGATCTAGGTGTTACAGAATTTCTCAATACGGCGCTTGCAGATGGCAGGATCAAGAACACCGGGTTTTCTTTTCATGGGGAATTAAGCGATTTCAGGACAATCGTTGACAGTTATTCATGGGACATGTGCCAAATACAATACAATTACCTTGATCAGGAGTACCAGGCAGGCACGGAAGGTCTCAAATATGCAGCAGAAAAAAAACTTGGGATCGTGATAATGGAGCCACTACGCGGTGGAAACCTGAGTATACCCGAACCGCCACCTGCTATTGCTGAAATCTGGCAACAGGCAGAGATAAAACGCACTCCTGTTGAGTGGGCTTTACGGTGGCTATGGAACCATCCAGAAGTTACGGTAATCCTTTCCGGTATGAACGATGAAGCTCATATTGAGGAAAATCTGGCGATTGCAGATACGGCAGAGATTGATTCGCTGACTGAGAAAGAATATGAAATTGTAGATCAGGCTGCACGAAAGTACAATGAACTCATGAAGGTGGGTTGCACTGGCTGCGGATACTGTTTGCCTTGCCCGTCAGGTGTTAAAATACCAATGGTTTTTGAAGTGTACAACAAGATGCATCTTTTTGGAAACGAGATGGAGGGGAAACTGATGTACGTTATCCGTCTCAGTGGTAGTATATCCGGTGACGGTGCTGGTTATGCTTCACAATGTACCGAGTGTGGTGAGTGCCTTGAGAAGTGCCCGCAGAATATTGAGATACCAACAATGCTTACAGAGATCACGGCAGAAATGGAGGATGACAAGATGGCAGAACGGCAGGCGTTCGGCAGGAAAATTCTGGCAATGGAATAGTTGGTTCACTTCCTGAAACCTTCACTCCGGGTTATCTCTGTAGTGCGGTTTGATTGTACATTTATCGAAGGTACATGAATACTCTGTTAGTGAACGGTTCTCCAAGTCTAAAGAAGAGGCAGTATTAAGTCGAACAATCGCAACCTGCAACTATATATCATCAATGGTATTTCCGTAAACGGAGGGATTAAAGCAAATTATGGTTACATTTCTGGACCTTCGCGAAAATGAAATGAAGATCTGAAAACCTGTTGACATGTGCACTCTTTACTTGTATACAATTTATGTGTGCAGTGGTTTCGTTCACCTTTTATTCGGTCATACCGGGAAGTGATACAGGAGCCTCAATCATTATTACTGCATAACAGACAGAAGGCAAGATGTGTGCCTGAAACCATAGTGAAACTGGTTTTAGACATTTAATTCCGGACTGTAAGTATAAGTTCAGGTGGCATATGAGACAGAAAGTATTTCGATTTTACTCATTACCGAAAACTTTAGTTTATCCTGTCTGTCTTCAAGTTTCTGTGCGATATATTCAAGACAGTTGCTCCCATGCAATTCATTCCCCGGAAATATTCACCAAGAAGGTCTAGGTCAGGGATGAATCCTCGAATAACAACTCTCCGAAGAATCCCGATTTTACCTTTCCTGACAAAGCAAGTACCAATTCATTTTTTAATATCCGCAATACAGGGTATACTATTTCAGAACTTTGGCACAGCTTTCCAAAGTCATTCATTATTCAGATACCTGTTGATACTTTTCTATTGTTTAAAGAGAAAGAGAGGCGTGGATTACGCATTTGTAGTGTAGTCCGTTTCAACTTGAATTATTAAGAATTAAAGGGAGGAGAAAATCAAGTAGTTTGTCATAACTAACCATTTCTATTCATAATTATTTGACTACCAGGAGAGCCAATTATGTTCCATAAATTCAAAACTGTAGTTTCAATATGCATGGTGAGTCTGTTTCTCGCATTTTGCAGCACCGCCGTAATGGCAGCACCAAAGCATGTCCTGAAGTTCGCTGGCCAGAGCGCCGCCGATCATCCAGCTACCAAGTTAATGAATGATATTGCCAAGGAAATCGGAGAGAAAACTGAAGGTCGTATTGAGGTCAAAGTTTATCCAGCAAGTCAGCTTGGCGATTACAGTCTGGTCTATGAAGAGCAGATCCGTGGAACCATTGACATGTCATGTATTTCCGTGCCAAGTCAGTTTGATCCGAGAATGGAGCTGATTTACATTAATGGTTTTGCAAGTGACTATGATGACCTGAAAACAGTCTTCGCCCAGGATGGCTGGATGTTCAAGAAGATGAACGAGTTCAATGAAAGACTCGGTGTGAAGCTTCTTGGTTTCTTTGTTGAGGGTATGATTGGTACCGGAACCACGAAACCAGCAAAAGAGCCTCTGAATCCAGAAGTAAACAAAGGTGTTCTTATTCGTGTTCCCGGGATGGACGTGTACAAGCTCGCTGCAGAGGCTATGGGATATAACTCTGTAGGTATTCCTTATGCGGATGTTTATCAGGCTATTCAGACCGGTGTTGCCAATGGTGTCAACGGATACCCCGTTGCTTCAGCATACACAACACTTGGCGATGTCATTAAATACTGGTACATGACAAACTATTCTGTTGAAGTTCTCAATTTCATGATCAGCGGTCAAACCTGGGCAAAAATCGACCCTGCAGACCAGAAGGTTATTGAGGAGATCATGGCTAAAGCTACCATCGACAGCATCAACAATGCCAAGAAACTCGATGAACACCATATGGAACTGATGCGGAAAAAAGGCATAGAGGTTTTCACTTACACCAAAGAAGAGCTTGCACCGATTATGAAAGCCTGCGCCAGCACCTGGCCAAAACTTGAAAAGAACATGACTAAAGAACTTATGGACGAGTTCAGGAAAGAGCTGGGACCGAAGTGATCCTCAGTTGTTTTCCAATATAATCTTTTCAACATAAAATTAGATCCGGGGAGGAGTCCTCCTGTCCCGGATCTAATGATCGTCAAGGAGGAATTTCGTGCCAGGAAATCAAGAAAAAGAAAAATCCCCCTCTTTTAAATGCGATACTATGCCTCCGGGCGTTCTAACAACCGATACACCCAAGAATTTTTTTGACAAGATCGTTATCAACAGTTTTTCAATTATCAGTTTCAGCACCACCCTCATCCTGACCCTCGTTATTTGTGCCGCAGCCTTTTTCCGCTATATACTCGATGGGGATCTCACCGGTTATGAGGAATGGGTGAAAATCTTTGCTTTCTGGCTCTATTTTTCCGCTGCAGCCATCGGTGCCTATAATCGCACCCACGTTTCTGCCGATCTCGTCCAGGCGTACGTCCCTGATGGAAAATTAAAGGATTCTCTGGTTTTCCTGAAAGATCTTGTCACAGTAGGGGTCTGCCTGCTTTTTACCTGGTATGGGTATGAATTTTTCATGTTTGGGTTTGCAGGGCCGCTGGGTACAGGAATTGCCATTCCTAAAACAAACGTCTGGAGAATAAGTCTGTGGGTCGGGTATTTGTCAGTTTTCCTTGGGCTTATTTTCATGACCTATTATTTCACCAGAGATCTGTTTATGAGTGCGGTAACACTAATAACGGGGAGGAGATTTAAATGATATATGTTGCCCTGATAATCCTCGTTTTATGTCTTATTATCGGTGTTCCGGTCCCTATAAGTTTTATGGCTTCCGGAGCCTGGCTTGTTTTTTTTGGAGGAGTTGACGGAATGGGGTATCCCTCAAGTCAGCTCTTACCTTATGGTTATAAACAGATGGATTCCGTCCCCCTTATTGCAATTGCATTATTTATTGCAGCGGGTGGCATCATGGAACGAGGCAAGATTGGTCAGAAACTCATTGATTTTGTCGATGTTTTTGTCGGGGACCTCAAAGGTGGCCTTGGTATTGTTGCTACGATATCCTGCGCCATCGTCGGTTCAATTTGCGGTGCAGCCTGTGCTACCCTTTCATGTGTAGGTACCATAACCTTTCCGCGCTTCAAAGCAGAAGGATATCCCAGGGGCCTGTCAGCAGCACTTTTAGCCAATGCATCTCTTCTTGGTCTCCTTATCCCACCGAATGCAACACTTATTATCTTCGCCTGGATTACCGGGCAGCCGGTACTTGCATGTTTTCTGGCTACGGTAGTGCCTGGATTTATGGTTATTTTCCTGCTTTGTGTCGTCAACAGGTGGCTTTTAAGAAATAGCACAACCGTACTTGTTGCTGAAAAGCGATCAGGTTCCCAAAAACTTGAGCTCTTGAGAAAGAGAACAAAACAGGCTATCCCGTCTCTCATGCTTCCCTTTATTGTTCTGGGTGGTATTTATGGGGGCTTTATGACCACCACTGAGGCCTCGGCGATGGCGGTCCTATATGCCATTCCAATAGGCATGTTCGTTTACAAAGCACTGAGCCTGAAAGGTGCTTACGAGGTACTTGTTGAATCGGCAATTACTACAGGCGTTATCATGGTCATGCTCTATTCAGTGGCTATGTTGAGCAGGTTGTACCTCCTTGAGGATCTTCCTGAGGTGTTATTAGGGATTTTTCAGGCAATCTCAAGTAATCCTATGGTTATTATGTTCATGATAAATATCTTCCTTGTTATCATGGGTATGTTGATGGATGATATCAGCGTGGTCGTTCTCGCCACACCTATCCTGATGCCGATAATTATGCAATTAGGATTCAGTCCTATTCATTTCGCAGCAATAATTGGTGTAAACACCGGTCTAGGGTGTATTACCCCACCAGCTGCTCCGGTTCTTTACCTGTCTGGGCGGCTTGGCTCAGCTCCTATAGATGAGATGATGAAACCGTGCCTGTGGTTCATCGTTCTTTGCTGGATACCTGTTCTCGCCCTGGTCGTATTTTTCCCAAAAATTTCACTTCTGTTGCCTCATCTGATTTTGGGCACCCCATGGTAAGGTAGGAATATGACTTTTTACCGAAACTTTTTTGCTGTTCTTTGTTTTGCATTTTTCTTTGCCGGTATCACAACCCAGGCACCTTTTGCATTTTTGGTTGCCATGCTGTGCGGTGCACTTTCAAGGACTGCCGGGAAGAGAGGGTGGCCTGATCCTGCCTGGCGAAAGTAAATAAAGACAGGCGCTGAGAAAAGGGAGTCGGGGCTGGTTACATAATGTAAGTTGTTGCCAGCCCCGGCTGTCACTTTGAAAGGAGGGGCAAGATCTTTACTGAATCTTCCCATATGCATGAGATAAAGTTGGTACGCAGCCAGGAAGTAGTCAAGTTGAGATGAGCGACCCGATTCTGTTTCCCGAGCGACCGGCAATGAACTTGTCATTGTATATATTCGTGCTTGTGG
Source organism: Desulfopila sp. IMCC35008 (assembly GCF_010646885.2). Classification (GTDB taxonomy): domain Bacteria; phylum Desulfobacterota; class Desulfobulbia; order Desulfobulbales; family Desulfocapsaceae; genus Desulfopila. The sequence continues at coordinate 2,222,986 of NZ_CP050700.1, forward strand.
CCCTGCCCTGTTTTCGAACCTCAATAGCCTTACAGCCTACAACCAGGTACACCTTCAGACTCATCAAGTTATACTGCCGGAATTGATGTGTTCTCAAATCTACTTGAGACTGTGTCAGGGTAACGCGTTTAAGCTTTACGATTTTTCTCCCTAAAAGACTGGTCGCTGTTCTTTCCTGAAAGGCACCAATGAGCCGTATTGAGTTATTAAAAAATAGTAACATTGATCCGGGTTCAAATACACCGAACCCAACATTCATAAAAATTTATTAAACTTGTTCTTTTTCCAACTGTAAGTGAAAATAATTAATGGTCCTTGTGGATTGTATACCAAAAATGTACTGTGTGCGTGCTCTGTACTTAATTGAATAATGCGTTCATGATATACAGTAGCAGAATACACTTCAAATATTGCTTATGGAGGAGTGAGAGTAGTGAGGTCAACTCAGGTTATTCATGTGGTCAGTTGTCACGCCGAGGGTGAGGTTGGAGACGTCATCGTTGGCGGAGTTGCAGTACCTCCGGGAGATACAATATGGGAACAGTCCCGGTGGATTGCAAACGATAAACAGCTGCGGAATTTCATGCTCAACGAACCCCGTGGTGGAGTTTTTCGACATGTTAATTTACTTGTCCCGCCAAAGAACCCTAAGGCACAGATGGGCTGGATTATTATGGAACCTGAAGATACACCACCTATGTCGGGCTCCAACTCAATCTGCGTTTCCACCGTTCTCCTGGAAACGGGAATTATTCCTATGCTGGAGCCGGAAACCCGCATGACCCTTGAACCTCCCGGAGGACTTATCGAGGTGGTCGCAAGTTGCAGCCAGGGCAAGGTGACAAGGGTTTCGGTAAAAAACGTACCCTCTTTTGTTGATAAGTCATCAGTTGCCCTGGAGGTTCAAGGCATCGGTACTCTCACTGTCGATACCGCATATGGTGGGGACAGTTTTGTTATTGTCGATTCGGAGCAACTCGGGTTTTCCCTGACCCCGGACGAGGCACGTGAGCTCGCAGAGACTGGAATTAAAATCACCAATGCAGCCAATGAGCAACTTGGCTTTTATCATCCGGTGAATCCTGATTGGAACCATATCTCATTTTGCCAGATTACAGCTCCGTTGAAAGAGGAAGACGGCGTCTTGGTTGGGAAAAATACTGTTTCAATTCAACCTGGTAAACTCGACCGCTGTCCAACTGGGACAGGATGCTCCGCGAGAATGGCACTTTTATATCAACAGGGTAGATTAAAGGCTGGGGATAGGTATATAGCTGAGTCTATAATCGGGTCCCGTTTTTATTGTTCAATAGATTCAGTGACCCAGGTAGGCGGCCGTCAGGGTATATACCCGATTATTGCCGGACAGGCCTGGATTACCGGAACACATCAATATACACTCGATCCGACAGATCCTTGGCCGGAAGGGTACAAAGTGGCCGATACCTGGCCTGTAAAAGTAGGGTGAATTATGTTTGTCAGTGTTTTTAATGATGTTTTAGGGCCGGTTATGCGCGGCCCATCGAGTTCCCATACGGCAGGGTCCTATCATATTGCCTTGATAGCAAGAGATTTGCTTGGCTCTGAACCGTTTAAAATAAAAATAGTTTTTGATCCGGAAGGGTCTTATGGGAAGACGTATGTCCAGCAGGGTGTAGATCGCGCTTTTGTGACCGGACTCATGGGTTGGAAACAAACAGACGAAATTTTTAAGTCGGCCCTTGATACAGCCAGGAAACATGGAGTTGAAATTGATTTTGAGCTTGTACATATTCCACATGCTGATCATCCAAACTATGTACATATGCAAGTTGTCGGGGAAGGGCATAATAATCATCTTGATATTGAAGCCAAATCGGTTGGTGGAGGTACCTTTACGGTGGTTAAGGTGAACGGGGTTGCTCTTCAACTAGATGGTAAACGGTATGCGACTCTGATAGAGATAAAACCTGAAAAGTTAAATTCGCTTATCGGCTCGTTGGCCAGCAACTTTCCCGGGGCAAGTGTTGAAGTTCTCAAGAAGGATATAGAAAATTCTATTGTCAAAATAGAAGCAGGTACTCCGCTTGACAATAGGATACTGGAAAAATTGGCTCCAGACAGTACAATTCGCCAGGCACGTCCTGTATATCATACCCGAAAAGGAGAGCCGCCATTCGCCTCCGGGACCGAAATGGTAATGTTTGCATTGCAGAACGATCTCTCGTTAGGCCAGGCTGTTCTTGAATATGAGAAAGCAGTTCTGGGCTTGACCGAAGAAGAAGCTATCTCTGAAATGATTGGCCGGTATAAGGTAATGAAAGCTTCCGTTGCCGAAGGCTTGATTGAAGAAAATGTTAACATGCAGCTTCTCGAACCAATGGCCGGGCGGATTATGGAAGGGGTCAGAGTGGGGAGGAGTGCCATCGGAGGGGTGCATGCAAGGGCTTCGGCCGCTGCGATGGCGGCAATGCATACCTGTAATAGCCAGGGCGTTGTTTGTGCTGCCCCTACTGGGGGCGCAGCAGGTACTCTACCCGGTATCCTGACGGTTCTTGAAGAAGAATATTCTATTGATGAAAGGCGGATGGCTCTCATGCTTTTTGCGGCAGGTGGGATCGGTCTTATATTAGCAATTCGCGGAACATTTGCCGCAGAAGTCGCTGGTTGCCAGGTAGAGATCGGAGCGGCAGGAGCTATGGGGGCGTCTGCTGTAGTTGAGTTTGCAGGAGGCACAGTGCAGCAGGCATGTGATGCCGCCGCAATCTCGTTTCAAAACACGATGGGATCCGTCTGCGATCTGGTTCAGGGAATGTGTGAAATCCCCTGTCATACCCGAAACGGGGTGGCGGCCTCGAGTGCCTTTACCAATGCTGATATGGTTATTGCCGGGTATGTCAATCCGATACCCCTTGATGAGACCATTGATGCTGTTTACTCATCCGGCCTTATGCTTCCAAGCGAGCTTCGCTGCACGGCTCAAGGTGGTCTTGCAATAGCACCGTCTGCACAAGCTTTGAAACGAGTACGAAAAAATTGCTGAGTACGATCAGTAGGTACTACTATTTTAGAGGATAACACTATGACACAATTAAGAATACTATCAGGTCAACAGATTCGGCAGGCAGTAAATATGAAGAGTATTATTGATGTGATGCATGAGGCTTTTGTCGAGTTATCCGCTGGTCGTGCAGAGATGCCCATCCGGTCACAAATATCCATTGATAAACATGAGGGGACAGCACTTTTCATGCCCTGTTACATGTCCCCGACTGAAATGATTGGAGTGAAGACCGTAACCCTTTTTGAAGATAACCGGAAAAACAATATTCCATATATCCAGGGAATGGTGTGCCTGTTTGATGGCAAGAACGGAACTCCGCGAGCGGTACTCGACGGATTGACAATTACGGCATTAAGAACGGGTGCGGTTTCAGGCCTTGCCACCCGGCTGCTTGCCAGAGAAGATTCGGAAATTTGCGGTGTATTTGGGGCTGGAGCCCAGGGGCGTACACAGTTAGAGGCTGTCTGTGCAGTAAGAGATATAAAAAAGGTCTATATTTACGATATGTTTGTAGAGTCGTCCAGGCAGTTTGCCAAGGAGATGGGGAGTTTCCTGGGTGTTGAAATAGTTGTCGCAGCTACCTCGGAAGAGACTGTGCGTGATGCGGATATTATCTGCTGTGCTACTATCTCTGAAACACCAGTGTTCCACAACAGCGATCTCCCTGCCGGGGTCCATATCAATGCAGTAGGCAGCTATAAGCCACATGTCCAGGAAGTGCCTGAGGAAATGGTGTTACGTTCCCGACTTTATGTTGATCATCGAGAGTCAGCTCTTGAAGAGACAGGTGACTTGATCATCCCTATTGGAAATGGTTCGATGACAGAACAGCACATAGTTGCAGAGATTGGGGAAGTAGCGGCTGGTGAGGCTCCCGCCAGAACTTCCGAGGATGAGATAACTTTTTTTAAGAGTGTTGGTGTCGCGGTACAAGATTTAGCCGCGGCAACCGTTGTCTTAAAGGAAGCTGAAAAACAGGGGATTGGAACGATCGCTGACTTCTGACATCTCTCATTATGAACATTTTGCCTGGTAACACCACGAAGAATGGCAAAATGTTCATAAGATAATGGTTTCAACTTTGCTCTGATTTAAGAACAGCCAGAAAGGCGGTTTGTGGTATGTCCACATTTCCAACAGTTTTCATTCGCTTCTTTCCTGCCTTTTGTTTTTCAAGCAGCTTGCGCTTTCTGGTAATGTCACCGCCGTAACATTTTGCAGTAACATCCTTGCGGAGTGCTGAAATTGTGGTTCTGGCAATGATGGTCCCGCCGATAGCTGCCTGGATAGCAATCTTGAACATCTGGCGCGGGATCTCCTCTTTTAACATATCGCAGGCATGCAACCCTCTTGCTCGTGCATTATTCCGGTGAACAAGCTGGGAGAGTGCATCAACTCGTTCGCCGTTAACGAGGATGTCTAGTTTGACGAGATCGCTTGTTCGGTAATCGAGTATTTCATAATCAAAAGAACCATATCCCTGGGTTATTGATTTTAACCGATCATAGAAATCATAAATGACCTCTGCCAGTGGCAGTTCGCATTTGAATTCGATACGGCCTGGGGTGGGGTAATGATAATTGGTGTTTTCACCTCGTCGTTCCATACAAAGGGTCATGACTGCACCCATATACTTCTCGGGCATAAGGATCGTCGCCTTAATATAGGGTTCTTCCGTATTGTCTATATTGGCCGGGTCCGGATAATAGGCGGGGTTATCAATTTCCTGGGTCGTTCCGTCTTTCAAATGGCAAATATAGCGAACAGAAGGAACTGTGAGGATTAAAGATACGTCAAACTCCCGTTCAAGTCGCTCCTGGATGACCTCTAAGTGGAGGAGGCCGAGAAAGCCGCATCGAAATCCGAAACCAAGAGCAGCAGAGGAATCTTTCTGGAAGGTAAGGGCGGCATCGTTGAGCTGTAGTTTCTCAAGGGCTGCCGCCAAGTCCTCATAGTCGTCCGTGGAAATGGGATAGATGGAGGAGAAAACAACCTGCTGGATATCTTTGAACCCGGAAAGTGGTTCAGCGCTCGGCTTATCACGATGAGTGATTGTGTCACCTGGCCTTGCATCCTGTACCGATTTAATACCAGCAATAATATAACCAACCTGCCCGGCAGAGAGTGACTTCTCAGACTGGCGTTGTACCCTGTAGGTTCCGACTTCTTCAACCCGGTGTTCACAACCGTTAGACATGAACAGAATGGTTTCTCCGGCCTTTAGTGTACCATTGATTATTCTGACAGATATAATTGTACCCCTGAAAGGGTCATAGTTGGCGTCAAAGATCAAGGCTTGGAGAGCGCCGTTGACATCCCCCTCAGGGGGGGGCAATTCAGTCACAATTGATTCCAGAATATCCCGTACGCCTTCCCCGCTTTTTGCAGAGCAATATTGGATGAGATTGCCGTCAAGGCCGAGGTCTTCCTCAATCTGCATGGCAACCTTTTCCGGTTCTGCAGAGGGGAGGTCTATTTTGTTGATTACAGGTATGATCTCCAAGTCATTTTCCATGGCGAGATAGAGGTTTGCAAGGGTCTGGGCTTCAACACCCTGTGCCGCATCGACAAGGAGGAGTGCACCCTCGCAAGAGGTAAGAGCCCTGGAAACCTCATAGCTGAAATCAACATGCCCGGGAGTGTCGACAAGGTTCAGCGCATACTCTTTGCCGTCCTTTGCTTTGAACGGTAAGCATATGGTCTGGCTCTTGATGGTGATACCTCGTTCGCGTTCGATATCCATGTTATCAAGAAGCTGGTCCTTGAATTCACGATCGGAAATCAACTCGCAGATTTGGATCATCCTGTCGGCAAGTGTCGATTTGCCATGGTCTATGTGGGCTATTATGCTGAAGTTTCTAATATTATTCATTGTTAATATTTGTCGGTCCCGTAAAAAGATTGGCCATTATCAGGCCAGCTGCATAACGTCTTATTGTTATAGCTGGTGGAAGTGTCGGTTTATACTTTTTACGATATTAGGCGTAATTGGTAAAATTGCCGGCAAAAGGGTATACTATTGGTCGGGATCACCTTTGCATTATGGTTACCTTGAAGAGTTGCTACCTCGCCCATCTTCATTGTTGCGTTCAAAATGTTAACCTCAACATATCAAATATATGCTTGTGGTTAAATTTTTTATGCGTCTCGAATTTGAACAAGTCGGCTAATTTTTCAAGATACCTTTATGTAAAATTCGCTGTTTTTAGCACAAAAAAAGCAAGATTAAAACAGAATTTTCAATACATTTACTCTGGGTTCATAATAAGTGATGATAACATATATAGTTCCTTTCTCCCAAAAAACTGCCGTAAATAGTGTAAAAACAGGGAGTCGTTTAACTCTTGCCCAATAAGAAGAGCAGCAAAGCACTTGTTCTGCTTCGCGATGTTTGGTTTCATTCCAAAATTACTCGCATTTTGGCCAGGCATTTGCAGTTATTGATTGCACTTTCTTCCCCTGAGGGTAAAATAATAATCTTTTGCAAAAAAGATATAATGAAATCAGTCCGGAGACTGTTATAAATGGTTAAAAATGAAGTCGAAATAGAACCTGAGGTAAAGGAACCTCAGGTTGAGCAAATGCAGGAGCAGCAACTTGTTTCCATTTCGGATGACGAGAACCTGCCTGCGTTAAGTAACCCCGCACTACATAGATACCTTCAGGAAATCAGTCAATATGAGCTGCTTTCCCGGGAGGAAACTGATGAACTCGCCATCCGTTTCCGGGAAACAGGTGATCAGGATGCAGCGTATCGCTTAGTCTCATCAAACCTGAGATTGGTGGTTAAAGTTGCCATGGACTTCCAGAAATACTGGATGCAGAACTTCATGGACCTCATCCAAGAGGGAAATGTCGGGTTGGTTCAGGCGACAAAAAAATTTGATCCGTACCGTGGGGTTAAGTTTTCCTATTATGCTGCCTACTGGATAAGGGCCTATGTCCTGAAGTTTATTATGGATAACTGGCGGCTTGTTAAAATTGGCACCACCCAGGCCCAACGTAAACTGTTCTTTAGCCTCAATAAGGAAAAAAAGCTTCTTGAAGCCCAGGGTTTTCAGCCTGAACCCAAACTTCTTGCCGAACGATTGAACGTCAAGGAGAAAGAGGTAGTTGAGATGGGGCAGAGAATGGATAACTGGGATGTCTCGCTTGAGAGTCCACTCAGATCCGACTCTGATGATGAACAGAAAAATTTCATCCCGAGCAGAGGGCCTAATATTGAGTCAACTGTGGCCGGAAAGGAGATCAAGCTCAAACTTGCAGAACTGCTTGAAGTCCTCAAGGATAAGCTTAACGACAAGGAGCGAATGATCCTTGAGAAACGGCTGCTTACTGATGAACCGCTTACGCTGCAGAATATTGCAGACAAATTTGCAATTTCACGTGAACGCGTAAGGCAGATTGAAGTCAACCTGCTTAAGAAAATGAAAAAGTATCTTGAGGCAGAAATGCCAGATATTGTTGACTTCTTTGACGGCGAAAAAATTGTTATCAACTCTAAAGACGATTAATACAATAAAGATACCATTATGAAAGTACCTCTGTTAGACCTCCAAGCCCAACTAAAAACCTTTGAAGAAGAGATGGTCGCAGCTGTGACAGATGTTGTCCGATCCACCCGATATATCGGTGGGCCTGAAATAGAGGCGCTGGAGAAGGAGATCAGCGAATATTCAGGTGCGGCATACGGGATCGGTGTTTCCTCAGGAACTGATGCTCTTCTCGTTGCCCTTATGGCGTTGGACATTAAAGAGGGTGATCTGGTTTTGACTACGCCGTATTCCTTTTTTGCGACCATGGGTGTCATATTACGATTGGGAGCACGCCCAGTCTTTGCAGACATCGATCCTGTAAGCTACAATATAGATCCCGAAAAGGTGGCACAGGCTCTGGCCGATGACACAAAGAAAAGAATTAAAGCTATTATTCCTGTACATCTCTACGGTCAGTGTGCAGATATGACCAGGATTATGGCCTTGGCGGAACAGTACGACATACCCGTGGTAGAAGATGCTGCCCAGGCCATTGGGGCAGAATGCCCGTTTACTGAAAATGGCACTACCCGTGTCATGAAAGCTGGTGCCATAGGGATTGCCGGCTGTTTTTCATTCTTCCCAAGCAAAAATCTTGGTGGGATTGGAGACGGTGGCATGGTGATCAGTCAGGGGGAGCAATTTGCTAAAAAAGTAGAACTGCTTCGTAATCATGGTGCATACCCCAAATATTACCACAAGATGGTTGGTGGCAATTTTCGGTTGGATGCATTACAGGCAGCAGCTCTTCGGATAAAGCTTCGCCACCTCGATTCATGGCATAAGCAGAGGGCTGCCAATGCAGCGACTTATAATAAGCTGTTTTCTGATTGCGGCCTTATAAGCGGAGCGGAAATTACAACACCAGTGTCCGTCTATGGCGAGGCATCAACTGACGAGAACAACTATCACATATATAATCAGTATATACTCAGGGTTTCACAGAGGGATGGGTTGCGTGAATGGCTGCTGAAAAACGATATAGGGTGTGAGGTGTATTACCCGGTTCCCCTTCATAAGCAGGAGTGCCTTGGAGTGGATGCTGAGAAGTGGGACATGCCACATGCGGAAAAAGCAGCTGAGGAAACAATAGCTCTGCCTATTTATCCCGAACTTACAACAGAAATGCAGATGTATGTTGTGGAAACAATCAAAAAATATTATCAATAGGCTTTAAAGGGCTAATACAACATTAATGTAACTGGTTGGATGCTGTCCATTTTGCGTCCGACCATGTTGTTAAGGCATGAAAAATGAGGGATTGATGGAAGTAACCCAAATTTTTCGATCTCCTAAAGTTCATGTTCAGGAGTACTCACGAATGAGTATGAACTCTCTTCTGCATACTGTTCTGGCTCAGGGACGCTGTCTATGACAGTCTCATCAAAAGTCATGAATTCCTTTTTTTATATATCTTATTTTGTCTTCGCTATCGTACTGTTTGTGCCGGATAGCGGTTTTTCTACCGTTTTGCCAGAAAGGGAAATCGTTGTGATCGAGGGATCATCTCCAGAGTGGAAGTCACATTGGGATATTGGCAGGCAGTTGGCTCGTAATGGGGATTTGGTTGGCGCTGCGGAGCAGTATGAGCAGTTGCTTTCGGTAAAACCACAGGTGGAAGCTGCCAAATGGGAATATTGTCAAATCCTGTTTGAGCTAGGAAGTTATGATCTACTTCCTGCCTATCTTGAATGGTTGATTGAGGCAGACCAGAACAATCTCAATTACCTTGCTATGGCCGGCTATGTTTCACTTCATGAGGGAGATTATGAAAAGGCAAAAAAATACCTGGGGAAGGTGTATAGTGCCCGACCGGAAGGCGAAAGCGGTGTGGCCGCTTTGTCTGGTCTTATTGAAGCATTGAATGGCTTGGGACTGGATGTATATGTTTTCCCACTGATGGAGCAGCTATACCTGCGGCAACCCAATGATAACGGGCTGCTGATACAGCTTGGAGACATGGCGCATGAACTCGGGTTCCATCAGAAGGCAAAAGAATACTATCAGTTGTTAATGGGTAAAACATCCGTGCCGGATACGGTGCTCATTAATGCCTCGGAGGCAATGTATGAGGCGGGAGATAAGACCGGTGCCGTCAGATTGTGGCAGGAGATTGTGCGCAAAAAACCTCTTGAAATAGAATACCTGGAAAAGCTTGCTGACTATTACCAGGAGATTAATCAGCCGGAATTGGCGCTGCCCTATATACTCTCGTTGATCGAGCACAAACCGGACTTCTCACCAGACCTGCTCCTTACTGCCGGAAGAATTTATTTTTACGATATACATAAGGCAGACAAAGCGCTTCGTTTGTTTGAGAGATATCTGGAAAGTATGCCGAAGCATCATGAGGTTGGTTCAGAGATAAGAAAAGTAAGGGAGCGAATCAGTAGTGATCTCCTGGCAATCGTAGAAAATGCGAGCGCCACAATACTCTGGAGCGACCTGCAGAAGATAACGGAAGATCCGCTCCTTCTTTTCAATATGATGGCAGATAAACTCGAACAACAGGAGAAGTACGAGCCGGCGATAGAATTGCTGAGAATAATATATACCCATAGTGATAACCAGGACAAAGTGGCTCTCCGACTAGCCAGGTTATATGATGAGGTCGGCAACTCCATAGAGTCATACAGAGCCTTTCTGCTTGTGAACGAAGACGTCAACAGAGATCAATCATATTATGAAAGAAAACTCGATTTTGAAAAAGAGCTTGGATTGAGTCGTGCTGCCCTCTCAAGTTCCTTGAAGCTTTTGGAGATGAAACCTGATTCACTGAACTTGAGGATCGATAGTATTCGTATGGCAGGTGAAATAGGACTCATGGAGGAGCTAAAAAAAGCCTCTCAGTCTATTCATGAGCTGCGATTGGACGGTAAAGACCTGGATTTGTACCTGACATATGGCAAGAGTTTAGTGCAGGTTGGCGCATACAGCAAGGCAGACCAACTCTATACCAGGCTTTTACAGGAAGATTGGTCTCAGCTCAAACTATCGCGCCAAGTAAAGCTCGCCAAAGCAGAATTACTTGCAGAACAAGGACTTTTTTTCGAACAGCAGCAAATATATAGACAGCTGCTTACGGAGTCTGGAGATGATTTTGAGGTAATTCGCTTACTCATCGAGTCGACGATTTTCAACAGTCCCTCGATAAATTGCAGACCTCTATTGACAATGATGAAAAAAGTACTGGAACAAACCGAAGACGCTGCAGATTTCAGCCGTTTCAGGTTCCTCCTTGCTCTCACAGAAGCCAGCATACTCGAAAAAGAAAAAAATATTGGGGAGGCGATTTCGATTCTAGAAAAAGCCTCAGCCACATTGCAACATGCAAAAACGGCCAAAGGCAGGGCTCTCCGGTTATTGAAAATAGATACTGAGCTATTCCGTCTATACATTCAAAGTGAACAATATGATAAAGGGCACGAAATTATTAGTCGTTATCCTAAAAGAGAAAAGCGTGTACTGACCATTCGTTTCATGAAAAATGTCTCAGAGAATAGGGGGCAGTTCCAGATATCCTCTTTCTTGCATGATACAAAAGCGGCCCATAACCCCTCCGGAAGGCTAACAAGTCTTTTCAAGGCCGCCCGGTTTGCTGAACAGTTTGGGTTCACTGACGAGGGAATAGCCCTGATTGACGAAGTACTCAGAAGAGAACCCGAATCACGAAGAGCACTGGTCCAAAAGGCCAGAATACTCATGAAGAACGGTCTGCTTGATGAAGGTACACTACTGTTTGAAAAACTCGCGGCTATATATCCGCAGGATCCTTATTACGTGAGGGTAGGGCTTGAACTGGCCATGAAAAAAGGGCTATATAATGATGTTGCCGAGGCGACATCCTATATTTCAGGCGAAGATTTACCAGTTCAGCCGCTCATGATAAGAGCCCGGGCATTGTGGGGTGCTGGCCGGGAAGAAGAGTCCCTTAAAGTGTACCGGCAGATTTTGACTAAAAGCGTCAACGATGATTTACAGCATAAGCTGGCCGAACACTCCGTGGTGCAGAATTCGCTACATGCTGGAAAAGAGAAGAGCCCTTTCTGGGGTTTGTTTTACTACGATCTGGGCAACAGGCTCGATAATCTGAACGCCCTTAACAACAAGGATGGCTTCCTGGCCCTTCTTGGCACCGAGGAAGGGCAGATTGTAGCCGACCTTTACAGTCGCTACAGATATGAAAAGATGCTGACAAAAGAGTATCAGGCGAGAAAGGCTATTGTTGAGAAACGTTATGTTGCAGCCAAAAAACAATACCAGCGTAACCTGAAGGAAGAAGAGAGCTCGGAGGGTTTGAAAGACCTTGCAAAAATATACGAACGATTAGGTGACTATGGTAAGGAGGCCGAAATTTATTCGGTTATTGCCCAAAAAGGTGAAAAGACTCCTGAAATTGAGGAATCGATAAAGCGCAATGAACGAATACGTTCGCCTTCTCTGGCGGTTAACTACGTGTTTAACGAGCAGGATGGTCGTGAAGGGGCAAAAAACATTATTCGCGAGGAAGGGGGACTGGGGTTGAAATTTTATCCCGGGCTCTCCAGTGAGGTCGAATTGCTGTACCACGAGCTTTCATATCGCCCGGTTGATGAGACCGAAACTGTGGAAGGAAGACTGATGCGAGGTTTTGGGAAGTGGGATGTCCTCGATACCACTACCGTAACATATGATTTCGGGATCCATATTTTAGATGACGAGGGTGATACTACTCTGCTTTACGACCTGCGAGTCGATCATCGGTTTGAAGAAAACCTGAAAGGGTATATGTCTCTGGAGCAAGCCCTGGTTGACGACAGCCTCGACAGTCTCAGGCAGGCCATAGATTCCCGCAATATCAATATCGGCTTTGTGGTGGATGGTGAAAGCGGGTTTGTTGTTGGAACAGAATTAACCCGGAGGAGTTATAGCGACGAGAACGACCAGAACCGGTTTTACTTATGGAGTTCATATTCTATCTTTAGCGACTATACAACCATTGCCATGAAGTATAGTTATGAGTTTTTGGCAAATGGTATTACTGGGGATGTTGAGACTGATCCGGATACGGGTGAGAAATCATATAGTATGGCCTATTGGAGTCCAGAAGACTACTGGGTTCATCGGGCCAGTTTAACCTTTACTCATCTGCTGAGGCATTTTGAGGGATTTAAACAGGAAGCAGGTCAATATTCTCTGAATTTTACTATAGGATATGAGTCGGAAGAAAACTTCCTTTACAGTACGAAGTTCGATATTTTCCTTGAAATGAGTGATCATTTTTTATTAAAAGGAGATCTGTTGTACGAAATGAGCAACGATTACGACGAGAGTAAGGCCGCTTTTTCTTTGATATATCGTTGGTAAGATGATGCATATGACACTTCCTGTTCAGGATTGTTGCACAATTCTGCAGGAATTTTTTTATGGAGGTTTAGATGGTTGAGAGAATTCCCATGTCTAAGGCAGGGAACAAAAGATTAAAAGAGGAATTGGCACGTCTTGAAAAGGTGGATAGGATCGAGGTGGTAAAAGCCATTGAGGTTGCCCGCGGACACGGCGACTTGAAAGAGAATGCAGAATACCATGCCGCCAAGGAACGTCAGGGATTGATTGAAATGCGGATAATGGAGTTGAAAGACAAGCTGGCCCGTGCTGAGGTAATCGATTGTATAAAGGTGTCGACGAAATGCGCGGTGTTCGGAACTATCGTGACGCTTCTTGACCTTGACACGGATGAAGAGGTTTCTTACCAGCTTCTCGGTCCGGAAGAATCAGATGTGAAGAAGGGGTCAATTTCTGTTCTTTCTCCACTTGGCAGGTCTATTCTCGGAAAGGAAATTGGGGATGAGATAACGACCGTCACACCCGGAGGTACCCGTGAATTCGAGTTGATGGATATTACCTCATCAACGTTTTCATGAAAACAGTATCGTTTGGCATGAACCGCCTGGATTGAATGTATCGGGCGGCCATATGTGTAGGAACTAAGATTACTTCCGGTCAGTACAAAAACCGGAGAGAAAGGCGAGCAGAATTTGGTGAGACGCCTCTTCTACTGTGTAATGAGTTTCAAGGGAGATGTTCCAGACCCTTGAAGTCTCATCAAGTGCCCCGAAAAATGCTCGTTTGGCAAGATCAGGCAGAATCTCGTTTTTAAAGATACCCTGTTGTTGTCCTTGCCTGATAATATCTGCTACGATATCCGTGTATACAATGAATTTTTTATTCCGATAATCTTTTACAACTTTATGGGTCTGGCGTAGTTCTATCTGGATAACTTCAGCCAGGTTTTTATTCTTTTTCATTGCTGCCAGGTGTCTGACGGCAAATATTTCCAACATTTTTCTAGGATTTGTTTCATCGGAAAGAGCCTTTTGAACCTGGGCGATGAGCTTTCCGATCTCTTCCTCAAAAACAGAGATGAGTATGTCGTATTTGTTGTTGAAATAGAGATAAATTGTCCCATCAGCAACCTTGGCTTCTTTGGCAATATCGGATATTCTGGCATTGAAAAATCCTTTCTTGGCAAAGACTTTCGTTGCTGCAGTTATTATCCTGGCGTGTTTGTTTACAGCTTTCATCCGTTGTCAACGCACACTCTGAAGGTGTTGTGGTAAAAGGTTTTGTGAGGTGCCAATGAATGGCTATTCATTCATCTAATAATTCAGGTCCCGTTTGTCAACGAGCAAAACCACTCTTAAGAATTGAATTGCAACCTTTTACAAGGCGGCGATCTGAAGTTTCCGTTATGCCGTGGTTCCTACAAGGCTCAAATCATAGATGAGGGACTACGTTTTTCATGGTAAGTATAAGTATAGAAAAACAAGAAGATACAATTTAAAACCGATGGAGTTGAAAATATGAAAATTCTCGTTATAGGTTCCGGGGGCAGGGAGCATTCACTGGTCTGGAAAATCAACCAAAGCCAGAAAGTGGAAAAAATCTATTGTGCTCCTGGAAATGCCGGCATAGCAGAACTTGCCGAATGTATTGATATATCGGTTACGGATGTTGAAGGGTTGCTCTCTTTTGTTATAGAAAAAGGTGTTGACCTTACAGTTGTTGGACCAGAAGCCTCATTGGTTGAAGGTGTTGTTGATAAATTCGAGGAAAAAGGGTTACGGATTTTCGGCCCCACAAAGGATGCTGCAATTCTTGAAGGGAGCAAGGTTTTTACCAAGCAATTTCTTGAAAAATATAATATCCCGACTGCTGCTTTTAAGGTGTTTCAGGATGCTGATGATGCCAAAAAATATATTGATCAGCAGGGTGCTCCTATTGTGGTGAAGGCTGACGGACTGGCCGCCGGAAAAGGAGTAATAGTTGCATCTACAGTTACCGAGGCGAAAGAGGCCGTCGATCTGATCATGAAGGATAAGGCTTTTGGTACAGCCGGTGACTCGATTGTTATTGAAGATTGCCTGAAAGGTGAGGAAGCATCATTTATTGCTTTTACCGATGGTAAGACTATCTTGCCACTACCTACATCTCAGGATCATAAGGCTGTGTATGAAGGGGATAAAGGGCCCAATACTGGTGGTATGGGCGCATATTCACCTGCTCCTGTGGTAACTGATGAAATATACAAGTTTGCCATGGAACAGGTCATGGAACCGACCATTAAAGGATTGGCAGCGGAAGGTCGTCCGTACAAGGGCATGTTGTATGCCGGTCTGATGATTGATGGGGATGACATTAAAGTATTGGAATTCAATTGTCGTTTTGGAGATCCCGAAGCACAACCGCTTGTCATGCGACTGAAGTCAGACATTGTCGACATTTTTGATGCTGCCATCGACGGCAGACTCGATCAGGTAGAAATGATAATTGATCCGAAACCAACTATCTGTGTGGTGATGTCTTCCGGTGGGTATCCGGGCAGTTACACTAAAGGTGATGTGATCTCCGGCTTGGAAGAGGCTGCTAAGATTTCAGATGTTGTTGTCTTCCATGCAGGTACCGCGAAAGAAGGAGGCGAAATAGTATCAAATGGCGGACGTGTTCTTGGTATTACGGCAACAGGCGACAGTCTCGAGGCTGCAATCAAGAAGGCATATGAGGCTGTTAATGCAATTTCCTGGAAGGACTGCTATTTCAGGCGGGATATTGCAGCAAAGGCAATGAAGAGAATGTCTGGGAATCAAGGTTCACCCCAGGTGTCCATACTGATGGGCAGTGATTCTGATCTACCAGTGATGCAGGCCGCCGCCGATTTTCTGAAATCGATGGGTATAGGTTATGAGATGACCGTTGCATCCGCTCATCGCACACCTGAAAGAGCGGTAAATATTGCCGCTACTGCGAAGGAAAGAGGTATTAAAGTAATAATAGCCGGTGCCGGGATGGCCGCCCATCTTGCCGGTGTGCTTTCATCTCATACCGACATTCCTGTAATCGGCATACCACTCGATGCTTCTCCCTTACAGGGCATGGATGCTTTGCTGGCAACGGTACAGATGCCTCCTGGTATTCCTGTAGCCACAATGGGTATCGGTAAGGCAGGTGCGAAAAACGGGGCTGTACTGGCCGCCAGGATTATCGCTCTTCAGGATCAGGAAATAGCTGAAAAACTCGTTCAGTTCCGTAGCAAAATGGTAGCAGAAGTTGAGGAGAAAGCACGTCGAATTGAAACACTCTGATGTCTCCATCCAGATGAAGGATGATCCACTCCGCAATGCCGTTGAATGTATAGCGCGTGGTGGTATTGCGGGCATACCAACCGAGACCTATTATGGGCTGGCAGTGGATCCTGAAAACGAGGAAGCTCTTGAAAGGCTTTTTCGTATCAAAATGAGACCAGAATCTAAACCGGTTCTGGTCTTGATATCCTGTAGGGAGCAACTTGAATCCCTGGTGGCGGATATTCCGGATACATATGTCGAATTAATGGACGAATTCTGGCCTGGCCCACTGACCCTCGTGTTTCAGGCCAGGGCTGGGGTTTCGTCTTTGCTTACGGCAGGTACCGGTACTGTTGGTATTCGGCAGACACCGCATCCGGTGGCACGGGCCATGATCGAGAGCATCGGAAAACCAATTACAGCCACCAGTGCAAATATCTCCGGTCAACCACCAGCCTCTTCGGCCGCCGATGTGTGCAGGATGTTTGGTAAGGAGATAGATTGCATTGTCGACGGTGGCGAGTCCGGTGAAAAAATGCCATCCACCGTTGTTCGTCCTCGTGGGGATGAGTTCTGCATTGAGCGGCATGGTGTTGTGGATTTACGATCTCGTTTCTCCTTGTGCTACTGAAGGGAATTAGAAAGTAAAGTTTCGGTAATATTTAAGTTTCCAGGGCCATCCTACGCTGTTTGGGATTGTTTTTTTCCCTGATGACATGCTAGCATGTATGGAAGGTGTTAGATTCAGTTGAACGATAAGATATGATTTATGCCTCAAATTTTAATAAACCGTAAGGATCGAAAATGGGATTGTTGAAATGGAATAAAGCATTTGCCCTGGAACAGGCTGCCGATGATGCAGAGTTGCTGCAGGAGCTTCTTGATATCTTTAAATCGTCCTTTGCCTCAGATCTCCAACAGATTAAAGATGGCGTTGCCGAAAATGATGCAAGCCTGGTTGGGAGTGCTGCACACTCTATAAAGGGTGCTGCCTCCAGCCTTGGGATAGACGGGATTGCCGAGTTGGTGAAGCAGATTGAGGAAGAAGCTAAGGGGGGAGGTGTGGCTATTGCGAAGGGCAACCTGGATAAGCTTGATGAGATGTTGGCAGAGATCAACGCATTGTAACCGGCAGGAGTTTATTTCCCCCCTCCTGCCGGCCTAAAAACTTCTTCTTAACGGGTCAGTTGCCTGTATTTTATACGATGTGGCTGATCCGCTTCACTGCCGAGTCTGGCTTTTCTGTCTTTTTCGTAATCTGAATAATTTCCTTCGAACCAAACCACCTTTGAATCACCTTCAAAGGCAAGGATGTGTGTTGCCAATCGGTCAAGGAACCAGCGATCATGGCTGATAATAACCGCACATCCACCAAAATTTTCCAAAGCTTCTTCAAGTGCGCGGAGAGTGTTTACATCAAGGTCGTTTGTCGGTTCATCAAGCAGTAAGACATTGCCTCCGTCTTTTAGCATCTTGGCAAGATGCACCCTGTTTCTCTGGCCTCCTGAAAGCAGGCCGACCTTCTGTTGTTGATCGGAGCCTGAAAAATTGAACTTCCCAACATAGGCGCGGCTGTTTATTTCCTGTGTGCCAAGCCAGATCGTATCCTGACCCTCAGATATTGCTTCCCAGATGGTCTGGTTCGGATCAAGGGCGTCCCGTGACTGATCAACATATGAAAGTTTTACTGTTTCACCAATACGAATCGAACCTGAATCAGGTTCTTCCTGTTTTGTGACCATCTTGAAAAGGGTGGTTTTACCGGCACCATTAGGACCGATAACACCTACAATACCTCCGGGGGGAAGAGCGAAGGTCATGTCTTCGACAAGCAATCGCTCGCCAAAACTTTTAGTGATTTTATCTGCTTCTATAACAACTTTTCCAAGGCGTGGTCCGGGGGGAATGAAAAGTTCAAGGTCCCTTTGCATTTTGTCTGTTTCCTGGTTCATCAGTTTTTCATAAGCACTGATGCGTGCTTTGGACTTGGATCGACGTCCCTTAGGTGACATCTTGATCCATTCCAGTTCGCGTTGCAGGGTTTTCCTTCTCGAACTTTCTTTTTTCTCTTCCATCGCCAGACGTTTTTCCTTCTGTTCGAGCCATGATGAATAGTTACCTTTCCAGGGAATTCCTACGCCTCGGTCAAGCTCCAGAATCCAGCCTGCAACGTTGTCAAGGAAATACCTGTCATGGGTTACGGCAATAACGGTTCCCTCATAGCCTTGCAGGTGATGTTCAAGCCAGGCAACAGATTCAGCATCAAGGTGGTTTGTGGGTTCATCAAGAAGCAGGATATCCGGCTTCTTGAGCAAAATCCGGCATAAAGCGACACGTCTTTTTTCACCACCGGATAAAACACCACACGTACTTTCAGGAGGAGGACACCTGAGAGCATCCATAGCCATCTCTAATCTGCTGTCCAGGTCCCAGGCAGAGAGGTTGTCGAGTTTTTCCTGAACCGCGGCCTGTCGATCGATAAGGTCCTGCATTTCATCATCACTCATCGGTTCGGCAAATTTTTCGTTAATTTCGTTAAACTCGGCAATAAGGTCAACGGTCTCCTGTACACCTTCCTCGACGATCTCTTTGACAGTTTTTTCAGGATCGAGCTCCGGTTCCTGCTCCAGATAATCAATGGTGTGACCAGGTGCCAAAACGGTTTTACCGTTAAATTCGGTATCGATCCCGGCCAGGATCCGGAGGAGGGTACTTTTACCAGAGCCGTTTAAACCAAGAACGCCTATTTTGGCACCATAGAAATAGGAGAGTGAAATATCCTTTAAGACAGGTTTGGTATTGTAAAATTTAGAGACCTTAATCATCGAATAGATGATTTTTTTATCGTCAACGCTCATATCATTTTCTCACTAGGAATTGCAGGTTACGGTCAATTCAACGACCGAATTACTTATGGGTTATTATCAAGTTTGTGTAACATCCTTTCTGTAAATTGAAGAAAGTAGTTGGCAGGAGCAGGCCACCGCTTATCCTTTCGCTTTCATCTTTGCGAAACAAAATAGCAAGGAGGAAGCGATGTCCTGCACTATTATTTTATTTTTGGGGTTAAGCCACGTTATATCCGGAATTGTCTCTTTCTTCAATATCTCATCAAGCTATGCAATGTTGGAATGAAAACCAGGATTGCCGATGTTAACCTTTTGATATATCGCTTTTGTATCGAAATTGAATGAATAAATTGCCATTATATAACATGAATTGCTATTTCGTCAGGAAGAGAGTAGTTTAGTCCCCCATTAACTATTCTCTGTTTACGCTGGTGTTTTTTTATGTTTGTTTGTGACCATCATAAGGCAGTTCCCAATGAGCTTGATAAAGAGCGGGATCTGCACCTGTCAACCGACCTCTCTCCGTAGAACTTATCCGTTACGCTCTACCGGGCTTTGTTTGTGCCGGCTGAGTGAGATCTCGAATTACCTATTATAACCTGACTGCAGTAAGATGTTTAGTCAAAGTGTGCCTTGGAGAATAGTCTTTGCCTGCAGTTCTGGATATTTGTTTAGCCCCATCTAATTAAACGGCGTTAAAAGGAGAGTTCCATGACTATTGTTACAATTTCCAGAGGATCATATAGCCGCGGTAAGGACGTAGCTGAAAAGCTAGCCCAAAGACTTGATTATGAGTGTGTGTCACGCGATATCCTGCTTGAGGCGTGTGCCGAGTTTAATATACCTGAAATCAAACTTGTACGCGCCTTGCACGATTCCCCCTCGGTTCTCGATCGATTTCAACATGGCCGGGAACGTTTTCTCAGCTATTTTCGGTACGCATTGTTAAAGCATGTTCAGAAAGGCAATATTGTATATCACGGATTGGCAGGGCATTATACGCTGAAAGATTTGGATCATGTTTTGAAGGTTCGTATTGTCGCCAATATGGACGATCGTGTTCAGGAGGAAATGAAGAGGGAAAACATCTCTGCAGACAATGCACTCTATATCCTGAAAAAGGATGATGATGAGCGAAGAAAATGGGGTATTCATGTGCACGGTACCGATACCTGGGATAGCAGGTTATATGATATTGTTCTACATATTGACATGATCAGCATAGATGATGCTGTTGATATACTCCACGGGATATTGAATAAAGGCCTTTTCCAGATAACGCCTGAATCTCAGAAGAAACTAGATGATATGGTTAAGTCTGCTAAAATCCACACAATGCTTGTTGCCACCTCACCGCGTGCGAATGTCGCGGTAACTGATGGCAGGGTTTTTATCCGCAATATTGGTGAGGAGTTAAAGTCAGATTCTGACTTTAGAGCACGGATGGAAGATAAAATCATGCAACTCGACGGAGTGGAATCTGTCATGATTCAGGAACCATTGATCGCTCATGGCAATTCAATTAATCCATATTATAACCAGCTGTAATTTACTAGTCTGTTGACTGTTTATTTAGTTTTCATGATCTGCCAGACAACGGTTGGGACCTCGAACCAAATATGAATTTCTTTTATCAACTTTTCGGATATTTGATGTCAGGTATCATCCTCCTCATAGGGACAGATGAATACCTGAGTTATAAGGCGGAGATCGGACAATTTGAAACCGATATGATTACAAATGCCGTTCAGAACGGCAACAGCATATCGGCCATGTTTGTTCATACATGGAGTGAGAGTGGTGAAGATACCGCAATTAACCTAGTCCGTGATGCGAATGATTCAGGGAAGATCGATATTCGCTGGGTACATGCAGATACCCTCAAAAACGACATCCAGGTTTCACCCGTTAATAAAACGGAATTTGGCAGAATTACTTTTGATACTATCGTTTCCGTTAAAATGGAAAACAGGAAGGGTGAAAAGTTTCTCTATACCTATATACCTGTTGATGTAGGTGATGGCAGAAAAGGAGGGCTTGAGCTTTCACAGCCCTTGCATGATTTTGATATTTTTAAGAGAAAAATGTTAAAGCGAGCGGTAACAATCAGTACCATGCTTGCTTTGTTAAGCGGTATCGTCCTGTTTATCTTTATTAACCGACAAATACGTGTACCTCTTAACAGGTTGACGGAACACGCAAAACGGATTGGTGAAGGTGACTTTAGCCCGGATAACAGCATAAGAGGTACCGATGAGTTATCTGATCTCGCTTATTCCATGAATGACATGTGTTCACGACTCCTTATTGCCAAGGAAAAGATCAAGTTTGAGTATGATGCACGCCTGAAAACCATTGATCAGCTCAGGCATACGGAACGTCTTTCAACCTTTGGCCTTATCTCGGCAGGTATCGCTCATGAGATAGGGACACCTCTTAATGTTGTTGATGGCAGGGCAAAAATGATCATTAGTGACGGGTTATCTGATACCGAGATAAAAGAGTGTGCTGGGATAATCAAGAATCAGGCAGAGCGAATGACTGTAATAATTAGTCAATTACTCGATTTTACCCGCCAACCCAAACGGCATATTTCAACGGAAAATGTGAGTTTGCTCATCAATCAGGTGTTCCAGCTATTGCATCCAATGGCAAGTAAGCAGCATGTGTCTTTTTCCCTTTCAAGAGGAGAAAACACTACGGTTATGGTTAATGCAGATGTCGGACAAATTCAGCAGGTTCTTGTCAACTTGTTGATGAACAGTGTCCAGGCAATGCCGAATGGCGGAAAGGTACGTGTCAGTTTATCCAATGAGTTACAGACCGCTCCGCATGGAGGTAAGAATCCACCGACGGATTTTCTCAAAATCCGGATAATTGATGAAGGGGAGGGAATCTGCGAGGAAAACCTTGAACATATTTTTACTCCGTTTTTCACTACCAAACAAATCGGCACGGGAACAGGGTTGGGACTGTCAATTGTTCACGGTATAGTAGAGGACCACGGTGGTTGGATCGAAGTTGAGGGGACACCTGGAAGCGGGGCATGTTTTTCCGTGTACTTGCCAATGAAGGGGAAGAATGAATGAAAGGCAATATTCTTGTTATCGAAGATGACCAGGACATGTGTGACATGTTGAAAATGGGGCTCCGCAGGCGGGAATTTTTGGTGTCGACATACACTTCGGGCAAAGAGGGGTTAGGAGCTGTTCATGCGCAGCCGACAGATGTTGTTTTGGCGGATATCAATCTGCCGGATATGAATGGTCTTGACATCTGTAAAGCCATTGCCACCGATATGCCCGATATCCCAGTCGTAGTCATGACCGCTTTTGGCAGCATGGATACAGCTATTGCTGCCATACGAGCTGGGGCCTACGATTTCGTTACCAAACCATTGGACATGGATATCCTCGCAATGTCTCTGGAGAGGGCCGTACGCTACAGGACACTGCAGGAAACCGTGAAAAAACTGAGTGATGCAGCCAGTCGTCCATTACAGTTTGATGAGCTTTTCGGGGAAAGCCCGGTAATGGAAAAGCTGTTTTCACAACTAAGCAGGATAGCGGATTCGGAAGCATCCCTGCTGATAACAGGTGAAAGTGGTTCTGGTAAGGAATTGACAGCCAAGGCGGTACATCAAAACAGTCGTCGAAAAGACAATCCGTTGATTACCATTAACTGTGCGGCCATGCCTGGTCAGTTGCTAGAGAGTGAACTGTTCGGCCATAAAAAAGGTGCTTTTACCGATGCTAAAACAAGCCATAAAGGATTGTTCCTTGAGGCCGATGGAGGGACCTTGTTCCTTGATGAAGTTGGGGAAATCCCGCTTGATCTGCAGCCAAAACTATTACGAGCCCTTGAAGAGCGGTGTGTAAGACCTGTTGGTGGAACATCGGAATATGATTTTGATGTTCGGATAATTGCGGCAACTAATCGTGATCTTGAATCAGCTGTGGAAGAGGGTCTTTTTAGGGAAGATCTTTATTATCGGCTGAATGTGATCAAGATTGAGTTACCGCCGTTACGCTCAAGAGGGGCCGACATCCTGCTCTTGGCACGTAAATTCATCAAACAGATTTCTGTACGACAGGATAAAGCAGTAATGGGAATTTCTGATGGAGCTGCAGAAAAACTTCTTGATTATGAGTGGCCTGGGAATGTAAGGGAGCTACGTAACGCCATTGAACATGCCGTTGCCCTGACTCATTTTGATAAAATAGTACCGGAAGATCTACCAGAAAAAATTCGACTCCATAAAAATGATTACTTCTTTCTTGCCGGTCAGGACCCAATGGAACTTATCTCCATGGAAGAGATGGAGCGGCAGTATATAATGTATGTACTCAAAACAACCGGTGATAACAGAACCCTTGCGGCCCGTATCTTAAAAGTTGATAGAAAAACTCTTTATCGTAAATTGCAGCGCTATGAAAGTCAGCAGATATCCTGATCTTTGATAATGAGGCATTTTGCCATCATGGGGCATGATGCCCCATTCCCTCCGAATTTCTTGCCAGACCACTCCCTTTTTTCCTGAGCTCTACGATAACATCTCTTAATATTTTTGCTTTTTCTGGATGTCCGTCACCTGTCGGGGCATAGTGCCCCGATGCCTGTCACTCAGATGGTGCCGACGCGCAATTTTCTGGACTTTTTCGATCAATCTCATACACACACACTTTTGCTTGAGTGGCTCAAAAGAAACAATGTACACATATACAGGGTGATAGCGCATTTATGCTTCTGTATGGCACATATCTTGTTATTGAAGAAATCATACAATTAAACCAGCACCCCTAGCATACAGGAAGGTCAGGTATGAAAGTACTTATAGGAATAACGAAAGAACAAAGGAATATCGAAGAAATCATTACCAGATATCATGGGCAATCAGGCTCACTGGTTGAGTTCGGACCGTTTATCTCTAAAATGGATGCTCTCAATTGGCTGGCATATCTCAAAAGCAGGATAGGAGATTTTGAGGAAATTATCCCTGAATTCCAGTCTGGGAGTGAGTCGGCCTGGTATGGTTATACTTTTGAGCAAATGAATAATGTGTGAATCGTGATCTGATTTTTGTTTTTGATTTGGATTTTTGGCAGCCGATTACTATTACTTCAGAATCACAACATATCGATAATACAGCATGTTATCATTCACTATTTTTCTGTAATGCTTCGTAAAAAGAACAGCTTACTTAGAAAATTATTATGAAATTGAAACCAGGCATACAATGGAGGTACTGCGATCACAAAATGCTGACTCAATGGCCAACGCAGGCGACTCAACATTCGCCATAGAATAACACTTACAGGTTATCTCGATGTCAAATTTATCAAGGTACCCCAAAATAAATTAAAACGAGGACAGATGGAAACCTTTTTCCTTTCACTTACTGTTTTATTTGCCGGAGGTTTATTTTCACTCATAACCTTTCGACAATTCAGCCTGATGAAAGCCGGTTTTATCGCGATAACTACCGCAGGTTGTCTCATAGGTTTGTATTCGATTTTTGCACCCCTGCAAGGGGCTGCAGCTGTTAAACTCTCTTATCCCTGGCTTCAGACTTTTACCCTATCTTTTACCCTCGATTCTCTCTCAGCATTTTTTCTTATTCCTATTTTTGTGGTTTGTCCGCTCACGGTAATTTATTGTTTTCATTACATGGAGAAGAAGGGACAGGCAAAACGAATAGGTGTAAGCTTCTTCTTTGCTTCCATTCTTATAGTTTCCATGGCACTGGTTGCCACTGCCGATAACATCGTCAGTTTTGCCCTGGCTTGGGAGCTCATGTCGCTCTCTTCATTCTTCCTGGTTGTACATGAATACACCAAAGAGACAACGCGCAGGGCAGGTTTTATATATTTCATTTTTACCCAGACCGGGGCGATGTTTCTATTCATTGCCTTTGCTCTTGCCTATACCCAAACGGGAAGTTTTGATTTCACCATATTTTCAGGAATGGATGAAAATATTAAGGTTATTGTCTTTTTTCTCGCGCTTGTCGGGTTTGGTTCAAAGGCTGGTATCTTTCCCCTGCATATCTGGTTGCCGCATGCCCACCCGGCTGCTCCAAGCAATATATCGGCTGTCATGTCCGGCGTCATGATCAAGATGGGAATTTACGGAATAATAAGGCTCTATTTTTTACTCGACATCAATAATCCTGTTTGTGGTCAGGTGATTCTTGTTTTCGGTATGATTTCCGGTGTGTTGGGTGTGGTATATGCCCTGGGAAAACAAGATTTGAAGAAATTACTTGCCTATTCCAGTGTTGAAAATATCGGCATAATCCTGATCGGTACCGGAATTGGTATGATCGGGATAACATCCGGGAATGCAGTTATGGCAGGCTTCGGCCTTGCTGGAAGCCTTCTGCACGTGCTCAACCACTCCATATTCAAACCACTGCTGTTTTTGGGAGCGGGTGCAGTTGTGCAGAAAACCGGCACAAAGGATATAGATCAACTCGGAGGGTTGATAAAACGGATGCCGATCACGGGTAAGACCTTTCTGACCGGTTCTGTAGCCATCGCCGGGTTGCCACCGTTTAATGGATTTATCAGTGAGTTCCTTATTTACTATGGTGCCTTTCATGGTCTCACTATAAATGGTTCTTCATTTATACTGACTGTCCTGGCAATTTTATCTCTTGCCATCATTGGCGGTCTGGCCGCTTCATGCTTTTCAAAAGTTGTAGGTATAGTCTTTCTGGGTGAACCACGGACGGAAAGAGCTATGCAGGTTGGAGAGGCAGGTTTCACCATGACCTTTGCCATGATGCTTCTTGCAGCAGGTTGTCTTATTATCGGAGTTTTCCCGGAACCATTTGTAGACTTAGCCTTTATGGGGTTGAGAGATGTAAGTACATTCATCCCTGGTGGCTCAGAGGAGGTTGGCCGGGTAGCTGGAAACCTGGCTCTGGCCTCTCGCATTTTTCTGGTTCTGTTTCTGTTAACCATCCTTTTCCGTAAGATCTGTTACCGAAAAAAGGATATATCAGCCTCACCGACCTGGGGATGCGGATTTACACAGCCCACAGTCAGGATGCAATATACCGGCACATCCTATGCCATGAGTATTATTGATTTTTTCCGACCGTTTGTGGGAGTGAAAACCTCATATTCCGGGATTAACAGGATTTTCCCCGGAAAAACAACATATGAAACCCATATAGATGATATTGCGGAAACGACTCTGATAGAACGTATTGTCACGCCTATTGTTTATATCCTCGGGAAACTACGCTGGATTCAACATGGCCACATTCAGTTGTATATCGGCTATATCATTGTGACGATCATTGTACTTCTCCTGTTTGTATGACAGGCGATCGCGACAGGTATTCTCTTAACAGAGGAAGGTAATGGAAACATATATATCGCTTATAATCGCCATACTCACGGCGCCACTCTTCCCCGGTATTATCCTGAAGGTGAAAGCTTTTTTTGCCGGGAAGCAGGGACCACCACTTTTAATTAAATACTACACAATTTTTAAACTTCTACGCAAAGGCTCCGTCTATAGTACAAGTTCCACTTTTGTCTTTAAACTCGGGCCCATTCTATCCTTTGCAACATCGGCAATTGTCCTGCTGTTTTTTCCTTTTGCCGGAATAGATCCGCTTTTCTCCTTTCATGGAGATGTGATCGTACTTTTCTACCTGATGGGTATGGGACGATTTTTTACGGTAGCTGCAGCACTTGATACCGCATCACCTTTCGAGGGCATGGGCGCAGCCAGAGAAGTGTTTTTTTCAACACTTGCCGAAATTACAATTTTTACGGTGTTGATTCTCTTTTACCGGTTTAACGGATCACTTGGATTCGCCGAATATTTTACCGGTCAGAACCCGATCAGCCTGATTGGATCTTCAGGTGCACTGCTGATTTTCGTGATCGTATCAATGTTTATGGTTTTGTTGACGGAGAACTCAAGGGTACCTGTCGATGACCCTGCGACCCATCTCGAATTGACCATGATTCACGAGGTTATGATTCTTGATCACAGCGGACCGGATCTTGCTTTAATTGAACTCGGTTCATTTTACAAACTGTTCTTTTTCTCAGCCTTTATAACGCATATTATCTGTCCGTTCACTCTGGCAAACAGTGCTGCCAACCTTCTTATGTTTTATGGGATTCTTTCGATGATTTACGTTGGGATTGGGGTGACGGAATCGATAATGGCCAGGTTCAAGATGGATAATGTACCCAAGTTTATTCTCACATCCTTTGCCCTGGTGTTATTTGCTGCAATCTTAACAATGGGGGTGTTTCAATGATAAATATTTCAGAGATGCTTCTGGTTCTAATTCTGCTCTCCATTTTGTTATCACTCGCCTCTTCGCGGTTGATGAACTTGATTCATATTGTGGCATTACAGGGTGTAGTGGTTTCTCTTGTTCCAATATTTTTACGAGATGAAATAAGCCTTGGCACTGGAGCCATAATCTTTTACCAGATCATGATTCTGATAAAAGGCATCCTTATTCCCGGACTTTTATATATGGCTATCAAGAGGGTGTCTATAAAACGTGAAATTGAACCGCTTATCGGATACCACGCATCAATCCTTTCAGGCCTGGCAATTATCCTGATTTCTGTGTTTATCACTAACCACCTCCGCCTTACGCTTCCTAAAGGACACGACATGGTGCTGATAACTGCAATCACTACCATGGCTACAGGTTTCTTTCTGATGATGGCCAGACGTAAGGCGATTACCCAGGTTATAGGGTACCTGATGTTGGAGAATGGTATCTATCTTGTAGGAACTGCGCTTACGAAACACAGCCACACAATCTATGTGGTCGAGTTTGGTGTATTGCTTGATGTTCTGGTCGGGGTCATGATTATGGGAATCATCCTGCACAACATCAACAGTGCATTTGATGATGTGGACACTACATTTCTTGGACGATTAAAGGATTGATAACATGATAGAACTAATCTTTTTACTACCTGTCCTGGCTGGTCTTGCAGCTTTTGCATTACCTTCTGGTATGGGCAGGATACTGCTGCTTGCAACAGCACTGTTTCACTTGCAGCTTACCATCATGGCCTGGATGAAACTACTGACCCCAACATTTCCAGCATTTTTTGCGGCATCACCTGAAGGACTGTTAGTGCTGCTGGTTACCTCTTTTGTCTTTGTCTGTATTTCGATATACGCCTTTGCCTATATCAAGGAAACGAAGATGGAAAACGTAGCGGTGTTCATCTGTTGCATGCTGCTCTTTCTCGGCACCATGTCGATGGTCACTCTGTCAGATCATCCCATTGTTCTTTGGACAGCTATTGAGGCAACGACACTTGTCAGTGCACCGCTCATTTTTATTCATCGATCTAAGGAGGCACTGGAGGCGACATGGAAATACGTGCTTATCTGTTCTGTTGGTATCGCCCTTGCGTTGCTTGGTTGCTTTTTTATTACCTTGTCAATGGATCTGCGGAACGTAGAGTCTTCATTGGCCTTTAGTTCACTCAACGGGGTGGCTTTACAACTGGATCCAGTATGGTTGAAGGTTGGATTTGTATTTGTGGTAATAGGTTTCGGAACCAAGATGGGGCTGGCACCTATGCACACTTGGCTTCCTGATGCTCATAGCGAAGCACCGAGTCCTGCCTCTGCACTGCTTTCAGGAGCACTGCTCAACTGCGCATTTCTGGGTATCTATAAAGTACATGTTTTGATGAACGCAGCCAATCTTGGTGATTTTGCAGGGAATGTCCTCGTTGGTTTTGGTATCGTCTCTGTACTGGTAGGCGGCATATTTATTGTCGGGCAAACTGACTACAAGAGGATGCTCGCGTATTCAAGTATAAAAAACATGGGAATTATTGCCTTTGGAGTAGGCATTGGCGGAATCGCCTTATACGGTGCTTTTTTGCACATGATTCATCATTCATTGCTGAAGTCCTCGCTTTTCCTCTCTGCAGGAAACATTTTACTCGGTTTCGAAACAAAACTTGTGCAGCGAATCGGCGGAATTATCAAGTATCTTCCCAAGACATGTATCTGTTTTCTCGCCGGGTTCATAGGTGTGTCCGGCCTCCCGCCGTTCGGCATGTTTGTCAGTGAATTGTTAATCATCATTGGTGCTATAAAAGGCCAATGGTATATCAGTACCGGATTGTTGATTTTCGCACTCATACTCGTTTTTGCCGGGACAGGCAGGGTCTTTATCGCTATGTCTTTTGGAAAGGAGTTAGAATCTGTGAAAGTGCAGGAGAAGTCACTCCGCCTTATCCCATCGTATATCCTTCTTCTTGCATCCATACTCCTTTGTGTCTGGCTGCCAGATATTGTCTATGCAACAATAATGAATTCAATTGAAATTATCGGGGGTGGTATTCATGGATAATCTCCTGGAAATAGAAAACGGTGTTGCCGTTTCCAGAAAATTGATACCCCAGGTTCCATTTGATCAATTTTACAGGACACTTTCGGACTTTATCAGAAATGATGGATATATCGTCCAGTTTTTCTGCTATCAGGAGACCGGTAGTTACCACTTACTAGCCGTCGTTCGGAACAAGAAACTCTATGTAGTCGCCACCGAGACAGGAGCGACGTTTAAATCCCTTACCGGTACCGTGAGTGAAAAGTTCCATATGTTTGAGCGGGAAATTGCTGAACAATATGGGATCCGACCGGATGGTCATCCTTGGCTGAAAATGGTGAGGTATCATCAAAACTATACCTGTGAGAAGGATGTCTTCGATAATGATTACAAAGAAAATATTCCTGGTAATTACGATTACTTCAGAGTCGAAGGCGAGTCGATACATGAAGTTGCCGTTGGGCCGGTCCATGCCGGTATTATTGAGCCGGGTCATTTCCGTTTTCAATGCGCAGGTGAAGAGGTACTGCATCTTGAGATCCAGCTGGGATACCAGCACAGAGGCATCGAAAAAATGCTGCCGACGGTACCCCGGAAGCGGTTTCCGATTATCTGTGAGTCGATAGCAGGTGATACTTCAGTCGGCCATAACTTGTGCATGTGTCAGGCACTTGAAGCCTTGGCGAACCTACAGGTTGATATAAAGGCAAAAATTGTTCGTTCAATCGCCCTTGAACTTGAACGAATCGCCAATCATATTGGCGATCTTGGGGCCTTGAGTGGTGATGTTGCTTTTAATCCGCCTGCTGCATATTTCGGACGTATACGCGGCGAATTCCTGAATTTATTACAAGTGTTGAGCGGCAATCGTTTCGGTAAAGGTCTTGTTCGTCCCGGTGGAGTTGCCCATGTAATGGGTGCAGAACAATGTCAACTTTTGAGAGATAAACTTGCTGAGATAACGCCCGAAATTGAACATGTATGCGACCTGTTATTTACTGCCCATACGGTGCTGGCACGTTTTGAGTATACAGGTACCGTCAAACACGATATGGCAAAAGACCTTGGTTTAGTCGGGTATGCTGGCAGGGCCTGCGGTATCGCCTATGATGCAAGAAGGGAATTCCCTTCAGAAATCTATGGAGAACTGCCAGCCAACAACAATAACGTGACAGATGGAGATGTGAACAGCAGGGCAACAGTAAGGAGAGGGGAAGTAATGCACTCACTGAGCCTTGTTTCCATGCTACTGGACAAATATGAGGTGCTGGAATCAGCCGCAACAGCAGTACAGATGCAAGAACACAAGCTGATGTGTGATTCGTTTGTAGTCACCGTTAATGAGGGCTGGAGAGGGGAGCTTTCCCACTGTATCCTTACGGATAGTAAAGGGGATATACAGCGCTATAAAATCAAGGATCCATCTTTTCATAACTGGACCGGACTTGCAATGTCCTTAAGGAATCAGGAAATTTCAGATTTTCCCTTATGCAATAAAAGCTACAATCTCTCGTACTGTGGTTTTGACCTCTAACGATGATATCAATCTCTTTCATATAGAAGAAGGCTATTATTATGCTGAAAATCATCAAGAATAAGATGGAACAGGGGTGTAAAACCTCAAAATATCCTGCTGAACCGATCTCTTTATATAAGAGATACAGGGGGCTGCCTGTTATTAATAAGGAATGCCGGGATGAGATTATTCAACTATGTGTTGGGATCTGCCCTCAGGATGCGATAGACCCGCACAACAAAACTATTGATCTTGGAAAGTGTACTTTTTGTGGCCAGTGTGAGGTTGAAGGCGAGGGTGAGTTTGTTCGTTTCAGCCAGAATTTTGAGCTTGGTACAGCTTCGCGTGATGCCCTGGTGACAGATGGTGTCTTGCCGGAACTGGCTGAACACTCCAAACAGCATTTCAAAAAACTTTTTGGCAGATCCCTGCAGCTTCGACAAGTATCAGCGGCTGGCTGCAATTCCTGTGAGGCCGACACCAATGTTCTCGGTACGCCGTTTTTTGACCTTTCACGTTTTGGAATAGATTTTGTGGCGTCCCCGAGGCATGCGGATGGTATACATGTTACTGGACCTGTTTCACGCAATATGACCAAAGCGTTGCTGGATACCTATGAAGCGGTACCTGCGCCAAAGGTCGTTATCGCCAGTGGGTGCTGTTCAATTTCCGGTGGGCCGTTCTATGGAAGTGATGAAATCGTCGGGGATCTGAATAGCCTGCTTCCTGTTGATCTTTATATACCAGGTTGCCCACCGCACCCGATGACGACATTGCACGCATTGCTGAAATATTTCAAATGAAATGAGTCGCCCCGCTACAAAACTGACGGGCATGATATATTCAGAAATAGAAAGGGGCATGATCAAGTTTTGATCATGCCCCTTTGTTTTACGTTGTATGAGAAGCAAAAAAACTACTCTTCCTTCTCTGAATCAGATGTCGCAACACCGGCAGCGATAAGAGAGCCAACAACACCTACCATACCTACATTGCGCAGGGTTTTCGTGGCAGATCTTCGCAGAGAGGCCAGCATGGCTCTTCTGCGCACATGGTTGAGATCGGCAAGTTCGGGGGTGGAGGTGCCAAACAGCAGATCCATATCTTTCTTTTTGCCTATGTAACGGGAGTTCGGTCCGAGATTACCGTCAACAGGCTCAATGCCGATTGCGCCTTTCTTGACCAGTTTGGCAGGCTCAGATTCCGGATCATCGAGATCACCGAAAATCCTGGCTCCTGTGATGCAGGTCTGTACACAGGCGGGTATTGCCCCACTATCAACACGTGGCTTGCAGTAGGTGCATTTGTCGGCTTTGCCGTCTTCGCTTACATCGTCTACGAGTGCAGGGTTTACATACCGAGCATTATAGGGACAGGCATCGACACAGGCTCCGCAGCCAATACAGCGGTTCTTGTCTATCTGGACGGTTCCGTCGAAAGGGTCCTTCCAGGTAGCAGCGACCTCCATGGTGACAGTCTTGCCGCTCTTTGGGTCGGTAAAGGTTACATCTTCCGTGTCTGCGGGACACTCCGGGACACAGACAGGGTCGGTGCAATGGTTGCAAAGCCCTATATAATATGTCGCAGCCATCTCATCATTAACGATCGTTGGACCAAGTCGATTTACCCAGTTCCTGCCAAATTCAACGGGAACCTCCCATTCTGCCTTACAGGCAATAGTACAGGCATGGCAACCGACGCATCTTTCAAGATCAATTATCATTCCATATTGCATCTATTGTATCCTCCTAAAGAGAACTGTACGTGAATATTATTACGCCGGAATATCCAGCACCTTGCCATCTTTTATCAATTTAACAAAGTTGTTACGCATGCCGTGAGCACCGGTCTCCGGATCAACCGAGATTTTGGTGATCAAGCTCTGGTCGTCAACACCAGCATCGACACCTACCGTCATCAGCGGGTTGGCAGAACCATATCCGTGTGCCATATAGACACAGTCTTTACGCATACCTGGGGTTACTTTAACGGATGTTGTGGTGCGTGACTTTGCGCCCTCACTGTTGATAAACCCAACCTGGTCCCCTTCTTTGAGACCAAGTTTGGCCGCAACCTGATCGTTAACCCATACCGGATTTTCCGGCATGGCCTGATGCAACCAGGTATTGTTCTGGGTTCTGTTGAAGGTGTGGACAGGGACACGACCATAGAGCAACCGTGCATATCCGCCAGGAACCTGATCAACAGGGATATACGTTGGTACACCCGGGAAACCAAGGTCTTCAACATCCTCGTTGTAGAACAGTACCTCAAAATCTTCGGGCATCGTATATGGGTCCTTACCATCCTGAAGATGAATACCGTCCTCTTTTTTCAGCTGATCGAGGGATAATCCGGCGACTTTGAGGTTCTTGTCGACCATCTCTTCCACCGTCTTAACCGGGATTGCATCTTTATATCCCATGCCTTCGGCAATGGCGTTGGTAATGAAAATCTGGTCTTTACGCTCAAACATCGGTTCAACCAGTGGGAAACGGGCTGCGATATACTGTTGTTGTTTTTCAGAGAAATCCCACTGAGTCCCGGTTTTAACAAGGTCGTATCTCTCAAGATAACTCACTTCAGGGAGCAGGATGTCAGCATACATGGTTGCATCTGTCGGCATTACGTCGACACACATGACAAAATCCATCTGCTTGAGAACGTCCTTCATCTTGTCGGGTCCGGGGATGGTCTGGATGGGGTTCTGTCCCCACATTACACAGCCCTTGATCGGATATGGTTTACCGGTTAGCGCGGCATCACGGATCAATTCAGTTGGTGTTCCCGGTGGGTGCAGTGGATACTTGGCCTCTTCATCCTCATTGTAGTTGAGGTTGTGCTCCAGGCCGTGATCATGTTTCGCCCAACTGACACCACCGACTTTTGGTCCCTTTCCGGGAACCCAGCCACCCTTACTGTAGTAAGCTCCAAGAAGCCCGGTAAGGCATGCCAGGGAACGCTGACGCTGGAAGTCGTTGCCGTACCATGAGACATGTCGTCCAGGGTGAATACTGACGCTCGGGGCGCTATCTGCAAGAAGATCCGCAACTTCCTGGATTTGTTTTGGATCGAGTTCACACTCTTTGGCTGCCTTCTCAAGGGTCCACTCTGAGATACCGGCCTTGAATTCGTCAAAACCTTCGCCATGTTCGTCAATAAAATCGACGTCATACTTTTCGTTCTTAACCAGGTAGTTCATTATTGCAAGCAAAAAGGCGGTGTCTGTTCCGGGTTTGATTTTTACCCAGATATCCGATTTTGCGGCGGCAGCAGAGTAACGTGGATCGACGACGATGAGTTTGGCGCCACGCTGTAAGCCCTTTATATAGGCTTTAACGTGGGAAACATGAACATTCTCACCAATATGGGAACCGACCAACAGGATAGCCTTGGCATTAGGCATATCAACTTTTTCTCCTGGTGGTTTGCCGGTAGTGGCCACATAGGCCATATCGCGTATACCTCGACACTGATAGAATGAAGCTTCACTGACGTTATGGGTCCCAACTGTTCTTTCAAAAAAATGCATCGGATATTTAGCCGATGAACCGTGAGGGAATACTGCAATCCCTTGTGGACCGTATTTGTCGACAACAGTTTTGAGACGGGTAGAGCATTCTTTTAACGCTTCATCCCAACTAATTTTCTTCCAAACCGGCTTGCCTCTTTCCCCTACATTTTTCAAGGGGTACTTCAGGCGATCCGGATCGTAGAGGAGCTTAATTCCGGCATTGCCCCTGGCGCAAATGGAAGTTCCATTATCAATTGACTTTGGATTTCCTTCCAGTTTAATCAGACGACCGTCGCGTTTCTTGCCGACGAGTTGACAGCGCCAGAAACACATTTCGCAGATTCCGCCGGCAACTTTCTCCTCGTTGAGGGTGCCTTTCGCTTCCAGGGGAGACGGCGTAAAGCTGGTTTCTGCTGAAACCACTTTGGAAAGCGGGATGGAAACGGCTGCGAGGGAGGCCGATTGCAAAAATCTACGCCTCGTTACATTAAATGCCATGTTCGTTTTCCTCCATTGTGAAAAAATCAATGAGTTGAACAATTACAGAGTAAAAGGGGTGTTGAGCCTCTTCCTCTACTCTTTTCTTGAAATGTGGAAACCACGGTAGAAATAACTTATTAATAAATTCTGTCTCAGCTGGACCGTCACTCTGCCCGGCCAAAAGAGAAAGAAATTCGAGTTGATGACAGATATGATCCGGCAAATCGGAGTTAGCCTTGAGTTGATAACCATGTTCCCGGTAAAACTGCAGGGTCTTTTCTGTATGTACTCCCTGCAGGGACTTGTCAATGTAGACAGAACCGTAGGGTGGAGCGGCAACGTGCGGAACGCCGTTTATGAAGAGCCTGGTGTGCTCAATCTGGAGTTCTTCCAGAATATCGCCTGGTTTGGAGAAAGCCTGCTTGAGTTTCTCTATCTCCCTGTCAGCCTCAAGACTTTCAAGGATCAGGTAGAGACTATTCCTGTATTCTTCTGTGAACCATCCCGGTTCTGGGAACTGCATGGACAGGGCACAAAAACGATACAGTGTTGCTACCTGGGCAGATAGCGGCTCGACAGTCATATGGCAACCTTCAACGAATGAATAAAAGTCGGGGTTGTCCAATAGCCTTGGCACATGACAACCGCTCATTACAGGACAGAATTCTACATTGTGGTCATTTGTTTGTCAATATTACATTGTAGTATTCGGCGCTCCTTACATATTGAAAATATGGGTTTTATTTTTGTACCATTCGATGAAGTCCTCAAAAATTAAATAGATAGCTGATAGGGTTTTGTGCGCACTTTAAGAAAATAATTAAAAACTATATTAGCAAATCTTGATTTTTTTTCTAAAGGTTCCGTTATAAACAGTCGAAACAGATAAGCAGCAAACTTATTTTTTTGCCGAGGATGGGTTGCCTGACAGGGGCTACCGCCAATGCCACGGAGGGCATGCCATGAAAATATCAGATTACACTGTCGATCTTTTTTCGGAACGAACTGCCGTTGAAAAAACGGTAAAACGGGAAAGCCTGCGAACCTGGGGAGATAAAGATAAGCAACCTCTGGTAGAGAAAAGGCTAAAAGACAATCCTTCTGTTGTAACGAAGAACATAAATAGCACGTCTGTCGGACAGATACAGACGGACGACGTTCAGCTCTCTAGTGTGGCCATGCAAGGGCGTCCACGAAGGGCACTGGTTGCACCGGTCCCTGAAGGACACAAAATAATGGCAGATCTCAATCTTGAGATATTAAAAGAAATGATAGAACGGATCACCGGTAAAATAATGGACTTCAGGATCCCAGGTGAGGTCGGGGCCTCAGGACCGGTTGAGACAAATGAAGCACCGGCTGATGAGCTTTCACCCGTTGTGGGACAGGGTTTTGGCATGGAGTATGACTACTATGAATCGCATTACGAGTACGAATCCACAAGTTTTGAGAGTTCGGGAACAATACAGACAGAGGACGGGCAAGAGATAGGTTTTAACGTACGACTCAATATGAGTCGCGAGTTTATGACGGAACACCATGTTAATATTATGGTCGGAGAGCCATTAAAGGATCCTTTGGTTGTCAATTTTGGCGGTGGGGCTGCTGAGATTCACAACAGGGATTTTGAATTTGATATTGATGCTGACGGAAAGAATGATCAAATTGGTTTTGTGGGACCTAATAGTGGTTATCTTGTCCTGGATAAAAATGAGAATGGTATAGTTGATAACGGACTCGAACTGTTTGGTCCTCAAACCGGTCGAGGTTTCAGTGAACTTGCCGCCTACGATGCAGACGGTAATAACTGGATTGATGAGAACGATTCCATTTACAACCGATTGCGGATCTGGACAAAGGATGAAAGTGGGAATGATCAGCTCTTTGCTCTGGGTGAAAAAGGAGTGGGAGCCATTTACCTTCATCACATTGAAACCCCGTTTTTCTTGAAAGGTGAGGGGAACAGCCTGCTCGGGCAGGTGAGGGAAAGCAGTGTCTACCTGGGGGATGACGGATCAGTGGGGACGGTTCAGCAGATTGACCTGGCGGTTTAATCTGAATCTTACATTCTGAATTCACCTGTAATGTCAGCCACATAATTGGTTCGGGGCGACTCGTCTTACAGGCTCTGCACGAATCGGTTTATGTCGGGCCCTTGAAAAAACTCGCCCTGCTCCTTCGCTGAAGAAGAGGGAGGCTTATAAGGGTAATCAGTCTTTCATGAGTCCATGCGGTACCTTCTGAAATGATGAGTGAGTTGGGCTGGAATGTTGATATGAAAACGTGAAAGCCTGGTTCTGCAGTATCAGCGGATTGCGCCTTTTTTACGTAACAGGTGTAGGTAATAACCGTTCACCTTGCCTATTAGGTCTTTGGTCTCCTTGTACGGTGCATGATTACCCTTTGCGAGAGAGTCGGTGTTTTCACCGGCGTTCCAGGCTGAGAGAACCAGCTCCAGTCGTCCATCGAACTTGTAATTGTACTTGGAAATTAAGAAACAGGTGAGGAGGATGTTAGTCGCTGGGTCGAACAGGTCTTCCTTGGTTATGTTTTTAAGGGTTGATTTCGGTACGTATTTAAAATGGGTCGTCGATTTAAAAAGCTCGAGACCCGCCTCTTTTCCCGTAGAGAGGATGATCTGTCCGAGACCGTATGCCATTTTAGGAGATACCGCTCTGGGGTTTGCTCCTGATTCAGCAAGGATAAGGGCTTTAATGAACTCGGGACTTACTTTGTGGTTAGGCACATAGTAATTAAAATTGGTAAAATACTCGATAAGATGATCGTACCTGGAGATCCTGTTGATTGCTTCATGGGAAAGTTTCGTCGACTGATACCGCCTGACATACGAGTGCAGGTCACTGCTTGAAGCAACTGCTGCCAAGGGAACGAAATGAAAAATCGCGATTCCTGTACAGATCATTCGGAAGAGGTGATTTTTCATCTGTCACTCTATTGCAGAAATTCAATAATAGTCTGATAAAGCATGTATGGATCGCTACTGCCGGTAATTTCCCTTATCGAATGCATTCCGAATGTCGGGACACCTATATCAATGGTATCAACACCGAGTTTAGCCGCTGTCATCGGTCCAACAGTACTACCACATGGCATGTCACTGCGCATGACAAACTCTTGCACAGGGACGCCTGCTTTTTCCGCTATTAACTTGAATCTTGCGGAAGAACGGCTGTTTGTTGCATACCGCTGGTTGGCATTTATTTTGATTACTAGGCCCTCGTTGAGGTTCACTGAATGATTGGGGTCTGACAACTCCATATAGTTAGGGTGAACACCATGGGCATTGTCCATGGATACCAGAAAGGAGTTCCGCAAAGAAATATATCGTTGCTCGGGATCCGGTATTATTCTCGAGAAAATGTCAGTCACAAAAGAGCTATTGGCACCGCTCACTGAAGTGGAGCCATTTTCCTCATGATTTGTACAGATAAACATGCTGTTCATAGTACCACTACTCTGACAGAGGGCCATGACCCCGGCATGACAACTTAATTGATTATCTAGTCTGCCAGCTGCGATAAACTCGTTATTGAGCCCAAGAAATGCCGGAGCCTGGCTGTCATAACAGAAGAGGTCAAAGCTGAGAATTTTTGAGATTTTGGGTTTTGGATATTGCTTTTTAATCCTCTGAAGCAGGATTTCATGAAAATTCGGTAATTGATCACCAATTTTCTGGGCAAGAAGAGGAGGGAGAAGTTTTTGTTTGTCTATAGACTTGCTTGTATTGGCCTCCCTGTCCAGATGAATGGCCACCGTGGGTATCGTCAGCAGGGGACGCTTGAAATCGATGAGGAATTCCTGGTAACTTTCGGCATTTGTTTTGGCGCAAACCCTTCCGGCGAGCCCGAGATCCCTGTCGAACCATTGGTGCAACAGGGGGCTGCCGTAGACTTCCACGCCAAGCTGCAGATAGGGTGGTGATTCAATGGCAGCGACCGGCTTGATCTGCAAACCAGGGCTGTCGTTGTGGCTGGCAGTCATCCTGAAGCCATCTGAAGGGATCTGTTTTTTTCCGAGAGTGAATGCGCAAATAGCACTATTGTCACGAACAACAAAGTATCCGTTTTCAGGTTTTAATTTCCATCCCTTGCTCTCGTCCAACTCCTTAAAACCAGCTTTCACCAATCTCTTTTGAATGGTTCTGGTTGTGTGGAAAGCGGTGGGGGATTGCTGCAGAAAACCAAACAGATCCTTATTGTAATCCTGTGAATTGGTGAACATGTTGTCGTTATGGAGGGTTTAATTATTTGGGAGTGATTGATCTTTGAGCAGGAGCTGGGGTCAGCGCATTGCCAGTATGGTTTGATACGACTCAATCATGGTTTTTAATGTTGCGGATCCTGCAACATCAGGATCAAGCGGTTCGATGGCAGCTTGCCTGCCGGCTTCTGGAGCCGTGGTGTCATCCGAGTTCTTTTCCTGATCCTGAACAGTTGAACTTTCATCTTGGTCTTGTTGCAGGAGTTCCTGTCTTGCCTGCGAGGCCTTCATCGCAGCCTGGGCAGCAATTTGCCTGTCAGCGGGGGAGGGGTTTGCGGGGGCAAGTGCAGCCCGTCCGATGGTCTCCATTTTCTGAATGGTTTCTTCCGGGGTTGACTCCTTGCCGATATCTATTTGAACCTCACCTCCAACAGCATATCTGTTGCCGTCAGGGCCACGCTGATAAGTGAAAGACGCGCCACTTGCTGCATATTGGCCCGCAGCTGCCATATGGGCCTGTTCGTGTGTTTTCACTTCGAGATCGCGTGATTTCAACTGTCTGAGTTGAGTCTGTTCGGCTGTGGTCAGTTCACCGGTGGCGCCTGTGCCTGTGCCGGAAGCACGTTCAGAAGAAGAGGCATTACCCTGCTGGTCTCGCGAGGCTGGTGAAAGGGTGACCTTGTCGATACCTTCAGAACGGCGTTTCCTGCCATTGAGGTGTTCATTATGCGAAGAACCTGATGCTCCAGAACCAGTGAACGTAGGTTGGACAATTTTTAAAGGCGATGGGGTAATATTTGTTACTGCACCTTCCATGATCGGTCCTGTTTTTTACTTTTAAAGTTCTGCTACTACTATATAGCATTTGTCATTGAATGGCAAACACATGTCTGAGTAAAAAAAAGGACATAATATTAAGTTGTGAAATGATAACAGTTGTATGTGTGACATGCTGTGTGAGTGTTACCTCTCAAAAAGGTTGCCTAATCCACCCAGGACAGATCCTTCTCCGGTTGTTGAAAAACCGGCATTATTTTGTGGGGCAGATTCATGTATCCTGCCGGCTAGACGAGAAAATGGTAATGACTGAAGCCATACATGACCTGGACCTCTCAGGGAGGCGAAGAAAAAACCTTCCCCTCCAAATAATGCGGATTTTACACCACCGACAAATTCGATATCATAATTGACTGTCTGGGTCAAGGCAACGAGACAACCGGTATCGACACGTAATATCTCGCCAGCTGAAAGCTCTTTTTCAATAATAGTTCCGCCTGCATGGACAAATGTAAGACCATCTCCTTCTAGCTTTTGCATGATAAAACCCTCACCGCCAAAGAGGGCCGTGCCAATTTTTTTCTGGAACTCAACACCAATGGCTACACCTTTAGCGGCACAGAGAAAGGCGTCCTTCTGGCAGACCAGCTTGTTGTTGTAGTTGGTCAGGTCAAGTGGGATGATTTTACCGGGATAAGGGGAAGCAAACGCGACTTTACCTTTGCCGGCACTCGCCTGGGTGAACACCGTGGTAAAGAGACTTTCTCCTGTGACCAGGCGTTTGCCAGCACCAAGCATTTTGTCGAACAGTCCACCCTGTTCGGACCCCTGGCTTCCATCACCAAAAATAGTCTCCATCTGGATACCGTCCGACATGTACATCATGGCCCCTGCTTCGGCCACGGCACTTTCTTGTGGATCAAGTTCGATTTCGACAAATTGCATCTCGTTTCCGAAAATTTCATAATCGATTTCGTGGGCAATAGCGCCCCCTTTCGGCGGGGGAGGGGCAGAAGCGGGTGCCTGACCCTGCAGTTCGGGAACCGAATGAATCGGCATCCAGTCCTGGAAACCCTGTCGCCAAACCATTGTTTCATTTTTATATAACCCGGACTGAAGTCCCTGTTGAACCTGAATCTTTGAAAATGGTCCCTGTTGTTGACCGTTTACTGCAACGTACCAGCTATCCATATCAGCCTCACCGTGTATAAATGAAAGTATGCTCGAAGTTTTTATGATTACAAGGCTGAATAATGACAGCCCCCAAATTACATGTATTTTTCTTCCAAATTGTAGAGCTTGTCGAGATAATCATCTCGCAAACGAAGCCGTGAACCGCTGTTTTCAAGTTCATCGATGAGGGAACGGATTGCCGGGCCGATATCGATGCCATGCTTATTGGTTCCATTGCTGTTGGCTTTATCAACAATAAGTATAGAATAATAACTAACTGCCAATCTGGAAACTGAATCCCGCCGAAAAAGGTACAATCTACCACCCATGGTGTTCAGGAAAAAACCTGCATAATCATAGAGAGCTGTGTCGGGAATCATGAGGTCAAAACCTTCCTTCAGACAGGAGGGGGATTCAGTAAGTTTGTAAAATTCTGCCAGGACGTTTTCGAAAGAATCTTTCTCGCGGTCAAGAATAGCTTTTAAGGTAAAAATATTTTTCTTGCCGACAATGCGAAAGAAGTGGGCAGTGTTCTGGAGAATATTAAAGAGGTCGTCGGTTTCCCCTGTGACTATCGGAGGGTTATCTACAACCTTTTGCAAAAGGTCGGAAAAATACATCTCACTTGGTTTATCCAGTTGATATGGTGTAAGATAATCCTGTTGGTCGAGATGTGAATAAAAATCCTTGATAGTGAGGATCGATGGACTGCAATTCAGTCCTAAGTCTGTCTGGTCAAATTCTGATTCCGGATCACCTAGGGGCAACAACTTTTCGGTGGAGGGGGCTTTAAGGATGTCCTCCTGAACCGTGGATGAGCCATCAGGTAAGGGCTCTGCCTCGGCCGCATCATAATCAGTGTTATCGGTTACATCTTCAAGAGGGTGGTTTGTACCTGATCGGCCAGAAGGTTGGGATGAACCCGAACCTGATTGGCTATCAACAGCATTGTCAGAGAGGTGTTGGTCAATTTGACCTGACAATGGCGGAGATTGCCGGTCAAAATAAAGGAAGTATGCGAGTATCCCGGTTATCACTACAAGAAATGCCAGAAACCAAGGTAAAGGGCTTCTCTTTATTTGCCTTCTCCTTGAGTGCGGTCGATCGTTTTCGTTTTGGGGTGACATAGTCTAACTGTTTATAATTAGTGATATAAGTGTTTTCAGTAAAGTAATATAAACCGATAGAATAAAGAAGTCACGAACCAATTACTATTGAATTGCTTGGATAAATGTGAGTTAACAGCAGTCGCAAAGTTATATAATAGTGCATTATCCGACCACGCTGCTCCTTTTATAGTATTGATATGGCCAGGCAAATGTATAATGCTGCTCTTCAGGAAGCTTTTTGTGTCTTTCAATTCGATAAACAGCTCTTAAGAGTTTTATCTTCACACGGGTGTTAACCGATTTCTCTTGTTTTTCTGCTTGACTCGAATCTGTGAATTCACTATGTTAAGCTGTCTTTTTCCAATGAAAAACACAGGTCGCACTGACTTATATTATAGTTTTCAGTTAGTTGATTTTATTAATTAAATTAATGGAGGAAAAAAATGGCAATTTGTGTAGTAGGACATTCTAACCCGGATACCGATTCTGTAACCTCTGCAATCGCCCTCGCTACCCTGTTGAACGCTCAAGGGCAGGAAGCAAAGGCATGTATGCAGTCTGCAGTTGACAACCTGAATCCTGAATCCACAATGGTTCTTGAAAGATTCGGCCTCACAGCTCCTGAAGAGGTGACTGACGTGGCCGGGCAGGACGTAGCACTTGTTGATTTCAGTGACATCGGTCAGGGACCCGCCAACCTTGCTGACGCCAACGTCGTCACCATCGTTGACCATCACAAAATTGGTGATGTTACCACCAACAACCCTATTCTTTTCCGTGCTGAGCCTGTTGGCTGTACCGGTACAGTGCTGAATAAGATGTTTAAAGAAGCTGGTGTTGCTATTCCGAAAGATATTGCTGGTGGAATGCTTGCCGCTATTCTCAGCGATACCGTTAACTTTAAGTCGCCGACCTGTACCGAAGATGACAAGGTAGCAGTAAGCGAGCTGAA
Source organism: Desulfopila sp. IMCC35008 (assembly GCF_010646885.2). Classification (GTDB taxonomy): domain Bacteria; phylum Desulfobacterota; class Desulfobulbia; order Desulfobulbales; family Desulfocapsaceae; genus Desulfopila. The sequence goes on from NZ_CP050700.1 coordinate 2,266,106, forward strand.
AGTTGTTGCCGGTGTTGATGATACAGAAGCTCTTTTCATGGATATGCTGAAGGCCAAGTCTTCTGTTGACGGTGTTCCTGCAAAGGACCTGCTGTTCCGTGACTATAAAGATTTCGATATGAAAGGAAATAAAGTTGGTGTTGGCCAGCTTGAACTCGCAACTATCGATCAGGTAGCAGCAATTCGCGATGATCTCGTAAAGGCAATGGAAGAAGTAAAAGCTGACGGACGTCACTCTGTACTGCTGATGCTCACCGACGTTGTTAAAGAAGGAACCGACCTTGTTGTCCTTTCTGACGATACCGCACTGATTGAGGGCGCTTTCAGCGGCAAACTTGAAGGCGGATCAATGTGGATCGATGGAATGATGAGCCGTAAAAAGCAAACTGTTCCGAATCTGCAAAATGCGTTCGGCTGCTAATAATCGAATAATTTGTTTTCGGTGAAAGCCGAAAACAGTTGTATTGAAAAAGGGGCGTGATCGGTAACGATCACGCCCCTTTCTTCGTCTAAGCTATTTTCCTCATTAATTTCCAGGGCACTGGATCTTTCTGACCCTCTCTTGAAAATTAAATGTGTCATCCATTTCTTTTGTGTGGCAGCGTATGCAGGTGTCGGCGGAGATCGTGTAAGGTGTATTCGGCCCCTCCGGATGTTGGGGAAGGGGGCCGTGGCACATCTCACATCCGACAGATTGCATTACAGGGGCAAGGGTCAACAGGTTCGTTCCACCGCTTTCCAGGCCACTATCTAAATCCCATGTGACATGGCAGGAGAGACAGTTGAGATTGTACTGTTGCTGTTTTATTACCAGGGTGTCATAAGCTATGGCGTGACCTGTGCTCTTCCAGAATTCTGTTTGTGCTTGATGGCATTCGACGCAGGATCCTGAACCGGCGAACGCTTGTACCTTTTGCTTTTTGTCAGTTATGCCCGCAGCGGTTTTTCTATTTTGGCTTCTGATTTTTTTTTGCATATCATTAAGAACAGATACGGCTACCGGATCTTCTGGAATAGCATTGTTAAGTGGTATGAAGCGGTAGCTATACATTCCACCGGCAGGGATCGCCTCCGGTGAATTATCAATATTTATCAATTGTTCAAGATACCTGTCGTTAATTGGGATGCGCTCTGTCGCATTCTGTGACTCAGCGTCAATTAATAGATTTTTAACGACCTCTCTTTTGTTGGCCTCATCCCAGAGAGGTATTTCGTTCCACTCGATCTGGAAACGGCCAAAATATTTCCCCCGAGTATGGGTTTGGGTGATGACTGTGTTGTTGACCAGCAACGGGACCTTGTTCCCAAGTCTGGAATCTGCACCAATAATCAGTTGAATATGAGGAAAACGGGATGCTATTTCTTTGTTTGTCGATTCCGTCATGTTGGATAATAAAATGAGAAAATCGCACACAGGAGAGAGAGACCGGATTATATCAGGTAAAACCTCTTGCCAGGGAAGTATACGGTAATTTGAATCCTTTGTTTCATGAAGGGCAGTGAGACCAATAATACCTGTATTGAAGTTTTCATTTTCAACAATACGCCACGGCGAAACTAATGGTTTATTCTGTGGGTCTCGCATATTGGCAGAAATCCATGGAACACCTTTCAGACTCGACTCTATGAGGGGTTCAATGCCTGTAGACAGATCGTGAGGACCAACTGCCATGCCGTGGTATCCCGATTTTATATAGAGCTCCTGGATGGTCTGCGCGGTAATCTTGTCCTGTTCGGAAGCCCTCTTCTGTCCGATTCTTTTGAAAAGGATATTGCCGGAATCAACGAGAATGGTTGTAACATTGTTTATTTGTTGCCACTCATGTATCAGAAAAATCCGTCTGGACAGACCGCCCAGTTGGCTGGATTTTCAACCACAGGGGGCCGTCTCGCCTAACAAATTAGCCGAGTGCAGAACCTGAATGTTTGCTGCAAAAAGTGTCGATATTGGGAATAGCAGGATGCAGGCAGAAAGAAGACAGCCAAGTATTAAACGTTTCATGATACCTCTGTTAAAATGAGGTTATGCATCTGTGGGATGCGGAGTTTATTTTTCAACGAGTTTATATGTTTTGCCTGAGTAGGAGACAGTATCTCCTGCCTTGAGTTGTTTTCCCCGCTGTTTTTCCACGGTGTCATTTACTAAAACATCACCGTACTGTATTCGGATTTTGGCTTCAAAACCATCCTGAACCATTTCTGCCAGTTTCAGAAATTGCCCGAGGCGAATAGGCAGGTCAGCTACGGCAAAGATATTTTCTGTACTCATAGGAATGTTATTGTATTGATACATGATTGTTGAGCTACTAAGAATCGAACTACAGGACGATTCCGGATTATTACAAGGTGAACCGAATAGGGTAATGTACCATCGCGCACGGATCTGTAAAAATAACATACGATCTTGCAGCACGAGACGCAATAGGATATCCTGTTTCTGACTATAAGAAATCACATCACAAATTGAAAATCATAATTAGATGAACAGTGAACCTGAATCGCCATAAATCGTTGAATAGCTGGATTGAGAAGAGGGGAAGGATTCTTGACAGTACAAAAGACTAAAGGGGCCTACAGGATGTTACTTTCGAAAAATATAAAATTGGAGGATAGATGATGATGGAAAAAATTGGTAAATGGCTGCCGAAGGTAAGTATTGCTGCGGCCTTGCTGGCGATGACGATGAGCGGTTGTTCTTCGAATATGTATAGCTCCAGTAACCCGTCGATGTCGGCAGAAATGGGTCCTGTCACAAATCTTGTCGGCAATTTTGATGATATTGAACTGCCTGTAGATCTGAAATGGAACTCTGAAAAAAGCATGGCCATTCGTACCGACTCTTTCAAGGGCGGCATCCTCAATTATAGTGGCCGTGTTGAACTGAGCTCCCTGAAGGACTTCATCATCACATCCATGGAAAACAAGAAATGGAAACTGGTTGGCGAAGCTCAGTATAAGAACGTCCTTCTCGCTTTCACCAAACCGAACAGGACCTGTATGGTTATTCTTGATGAAGGGGTCGGAGGGAGTTTCGGAACCACAAGTGTGACTCTTTATGTAACAGTGGATATTGCGGCAGCCGGCCAATTGAATCCATTCGGAGAGCCGATTAATAATTGATTGTTAGCGAAAAGGCGGCAGGGCGCGTATTATGTGCTCCCTGCTGCTTTTTACCATTTCATGGTAAACCGTTGCTCTCGCGAAGACACTGTCGCAATATTCTTTCGACTAATTGCTCGTCGTATTCGCGCATTCTCCACACTTTGGCAAGGGCCTGACTGTTCCTTGCGATTTTCGGTAAGTCCTGTTCATTCACACCAATGTCCTCGAGATAGGTCGGGGCACCAATTGAAGCATACCAACTTCGTAGATTGCCAAGAGTGGCAAGTACGCCTGATGGTGCGTAAAGAGAGTCTGCCGTTATCCTGAAAAACTGCTGAATACGATCACCCACGTCTTTATGCCTGGATTCCATCCAGCCAGGCCCAACGATGGCAAGCCCTGCACCATGAGGAATATTATAAAGTGCGGACAGGGAGTGCTCAATTAAGTGCATTGGAAAACCCACCTTGCCAAGGCCGGAAGCGCAGAGTCCGTTTAAGGTGAGGGCACTGCTCCACATCAAGTTGGCACGAGCCTGGTAATCAGAGGGATTGTCCAGGGCCAATTGGCAATTGCCAAACAGGGTGCTGGCAAGCCCTTCCATGTAATGATATTGTACAGTGGCATCAGGCTGTTTGTTGGTGAAATAAAACTCGAAAATATGAGTCAAGGCATCAATGCAACCGTACGCTGTCTGATTACCAGGTACCGTAAATGTCGTTTTCGGGTCTATAATAGCTGTTTTGGGGAACAGGTGCCTATTGGCAAACCCGAATTTTTGGCAGGTGTCAACGTTTGTCAGAACCATGCCTGAGTTCACCTCCGACCCTGAGGCGGCAATGGTCGGGACCGTAACAACAGGCAGAGTTGAGCGAACAGATTTTTTGCCAGTAAAGAACTTCCACACATCGTGCTGCACCACACTGCCAGCCCCAATCGCCTTGGCCGAATCGATAACGGAGCCCCCACCGAGCCCACAGATGACTTCGATATTTTCCCTGCGTACTAGTTCTATCCCTTTCCTTACCTTTTCCAGTGTCGGATTTGGCATGACACCCTCAAGACAGAAAACAGTCCCACCATTTCCTGTTATACTTTCAGATACCTCATGAAAAATACCAGACTCTTTCGCTGAAGACATTCCGGTTACGAGCAGTACCCTTCTGCCCAGGGAGCACGTTTCTGCGCCAACAAGGGGGATTGTGTCCTGACCGAAAATAACCTTGGTAGGATTGTGGAAAACAAAATTCTGCATTGATCACCAGCTACCTTTTTCTCTTTTTATAATTCTTTCAAAAGAGACGGCAAGCTTTATAAACTGATCCACGGAGAGGACTTCCGGTCTAACTGATGGAGATATGCCTGCATCTTCAATAGCTTCAAGTGTTAATCGTTTATTTTCCTGTTTGTCGAGACTTTTGTCAGGTGAGAAAAAGCAGCAGTTCGCAAGAGTGTTGGATATGGTTTTACGACGCTGATTAAAAGACTGGCGGATTATTTTCTGAAAAATGGGGAAATGTATCTCATCCCCATTTTCTGACACGGGTTTGTCAGCATGGAAAACCATCTTAATAATAACCGAGTCTATCTTAGGCCTTGGGTGAAACTCGGCCGGTTTTAAAGTCATGAGTTTGGAAATTGTCGCACAGCTCTGCAAGAGTACTGATGGAATTCCATATTCTTTTGTCGATGGTATAGCCATCAATCTCTCACCAACCTCCTTTTGCAGCATGATTACAGCCGATTCCACTAGATGCCGGTTTTCTATAAGTTTAAAAATAAAGGGGTTGGAGATAGAGTAAGGGAGGTTGGCAACGATCTTCAGGGGGCCGCCACAGGTCGCAAAAAGATCATCAAAGTCTGCTTTTAAGACATCCAGGTGAATGATCGTAACGTTTTCAGGAAGATCATTCTCTTCCTCATGGAACCTGACTATTCCACTGTCTATTTCGAGGCCGACTACATTTTGGGCCGCTTCGGCCAAAGGTTGAGTCAGGGCTCCAAGTCCAACACCAACCTCGACAATGGTATCATCAGCCTGAACTTTAGCGGCCTTGACAATATTAATAGCAGTCTTGCTGTTGACCAGAAAGTTCTGCCCAAATCTTTTTTTGGGTGCGAGGTTATGGTCACTCAGGGCATTTCTGGTTTGTCCGTATCGGGTCATTGGCATTGATATCAGTGAAGAATCCTTTTCTGGATTCGTTTTTTCTTGATTGAAATGAAAAAGTAAAGTGAGAAATAGTAGCTTGCTATCGTAAAAGGTAAAGCAAGGACGGTTCCACCAGCCAGCATGACAGCAAGTGTCTCGAAACCAAGCCCGGCTATTGCGTTTATGGAGGTTGAAAGAGAATCTCCTGTAATCAGGGGCGCGACAATGCTTTTCACCTTCGACCAACTTAAATGGTAAGGAGTTATTACATTACCAATCTTCATTGAAAAAAAATAAATAGGCAGGTACGTGAGCGGGTTGCACACTATCCAACTGCTTAAGATCCCGGCGATCGTTGAGGTCCTGGTAGCTAGTGTGAGCAGAATGATGGCTACAGTATGCAAAGGCATGGTCGGGGTGACACCAATAAAAACTCCTATGGCAAAACCGCCAGCTAAGGCGTAGGGATCACCCTTAAGCCGCTGGAAACGCCGATAATAATATCGTGGTATCCGACTGAAATTCATGGCCGAATCGGTTTATCCGAGGATTGATCTTGAATACACATCTTCATCATACTCCATTTGTCCGAGGAGTTGAAATTTATGGTATCCTGCAAAGGCGATCATTGCTCCGTTGTCGGTACATAATGATGGTGAGGGGACGTGCAAGTTGTATCCTGCTTTGGTGCAACGCGTTTTTAGTTCCTGGCGAAGGCGATTGTTGGCCGATACTCCGCCCCCGAGAACAAGAGTCTTAATTCCTTGAAGTTCGGCTGCTTTTAAGGTTTTTTCTGCAAGGATATCGACAACGGCTTCCTGAAAAGAGGCGCAGATGTTAGGGATGTGGAGTTCCTGGTTTTTTTGCTTGTGCTGGTTGCAGTGATTGAGGACAGCGGTTTTCACACCACTAAAACTGAAATCCAAAGAGCCCTCTTCCAGACGTGCCCGTGGGAAGCGTATAGCGCTGCCGTTTCCATTTCCTGCAGTTGCAGATACATGGGGGCCTCCGGGGTAGGGGAGGTTGAGGAGTTTGGCGACCTTATCAAAGGCCTCGCCTGCAGCGTCATCCCGGGTCCTTCCCAAATGTTGAAACTCATTATATCCGTCAACCCGGAAAATAGAACTGGTCCCACCGGATACGATTAAGGCTACAAAGGGGAACTCAACTTGTTGTTCAAGTAAAACTGAAAGGATGTGCCCGGCCATGTGGTCCACACCGATAAAAGGGATACCGGTTCGGTAGGAAACAGATTTGGCGTAAGAAAAACCTACAAGCAAAGAGCCAATAAGGCCGGGACCCTGGGTGGTGGCAATGAGGTTTACATCATCAAGAGCTATGTTGGCCTCATGGAGAGCCTTGGAGACAATGGGGTGGATGTTTTCCAGATGGCGACGGGAAGCAAGTTCTGGCACAACTCCGCCGAACCGGCTATGTATCTCATCCTGGCTGCTCAAAACACTTGAAAGAAGTGTATCGCCGTCTTTCAGCACCGCAGCCGCAGTATCATCACATGAACTTTCAATGCCTAATATGTACATAGTAAAACAAACCAACCAAATATGATGACCCTGAACTTCGCATCTGCCTGAAAAGGATCAGGCATCCCCCTGAGGGTACGAACCGAGCCACTCAAAGTAAGAACAGAATGAATTGATTCTGTCACAACCTCGTTTAATATTATCGTCCTCTATATGGCCAAGCATATCCAGGAAAAACATATACTTCCATTGTTTCCCTTTGATAGGCCGGGACTCAATTTTTGCCAGGTTAATATTTTCTTCAGAAAGGATGGTGAGGATCTCATTGAGGGCGCCGGGTCTGTCCATTAAGCCAATGAGCAGGGAAGTGCGATCTGCCCCGCTTGGGGTCGGTGATTTTTCACCTATGACCAGGAACCTGGTGGTGTTGCCCATATAATCCTCTATGCCCTTAACTACAACCTGGAGTTCATAAGTTTTGATAGCAAGCGAGGATGCGATAGCCCCAATGTTCGGATTGTTAGCAGCCATCTGGGCTGCAGCACCTGTAGAGAATACCTCAAGAGTAGGTATAGAAGGCAGGTTTTGTCTCAGCCAGTTACGGCACTGGGCGAGTGGTTGCGCATGTGAGGCCACTGTCTGAATATCTTCGATATTACCGGACCGGCAAACGAGATTGTGGCTAATCTCGAGTCGGAGTTCACCACAGATTTGCACCCGATATTTCATAAATGAGTCAAGTGTTGAAAAAACAGCTCCTTCAATGGAGTTTTCAACAGGGACGATTCCGTATGTGGTCCTTCCTTTTTCTACTTCTGCAAATACATCGTCGATGGTGTCCATCGGCTTATAACTGGCAGAATGGCCAAAATATTTCACACCTGCAAGATGAGTGAATGTCGCTTCGGGTCCCAGGTATGCAACTTCGGCCTTTCTCTGACTGAGACGACAGGTTGTAATTATCTCGTGAAAAATTGACCGAAGGGCATCTTCCGGAAACGTTTCGTGGTTATTCGCAAGGAGTCTCTCGTAAATCTGGCGTTCACGAAGTGGGTCCCATTTGGCGCGATTTCCTTCATCCTTAAGTTTGCCGATATCCTTGGCCAGACTAATTCGTTCCTTCAGGAGTTTAAGGATAGTATTGTCTATATGATCGATTTGATCACGTACACTGCCTATAGCTGGTTTGGTTTTTTCTGCCATACTGCGTCCTGTAATAACATGAGATCCATCTATTTCGTCGATTGCTTTGCGCCAAGCGGGGTGGGGAGGTTAGCCAAGGTGTTGATATTGCGTTGGTGTAATATGGCCAGGCAGTACAATCCGCTCTTGCGTGAATTTCTTTTGAAGTAGACAAGTTATGGAAAAGAGGGAACTCTGTCAAGTTGTAAAAAACACGAGACTTAAGGAATTCTTCTTTTCATTTTTAGGAGAGTCGTGGTAAACATTTGCTGTTGCAGTACTTTCCAATAATAATTTCCAACTACGTGAGAGTGTATGTCCACGACGAAACCTGAAAAAACAATCGAAGAAATCAACGCCAGAATTAAAGCCGGTGAGGCTGTAGTGGTTACAGCCGAAGAAATGACCTCTATAGTACGTGAAAGAGGGGCTGAGCAGGCGGCTATAGAGGTCGATGTCGTTACGACAGGCACGTTTGCACCTATGTGCTCATCCGGCCTATTTTTTAACTTTGGGCAAATGACACCCACCATAAAGGCCTCGAAAGTGTGGCTCAACAAAGTTCAGGCCTATGCCGGAATTGCAGCAGTCGATGCATATATAGGGGCAACTGAACCATCTGAGGATGACCCTCTCAACAAAATTTACCCTGGGGAATTCAGGTATGGTGGCGGTCATGTCATTGAAGACCTGCTTCGTGGGAAAAAGTTATTGCTCGAAGCAAAGGCATACGGGACAGATTGCTATGCTGCCAGGAAGATGAAAAAAGAGATAACTCTCGACGATCTCCCTTATGCGCTGTTATGTAATCCTCGAAATGGTTACCAGAACTATAATTGTGCCGTAAATCTATCTGATAAGGCGGTTTATACATATATGGGCATGCTTAAACCCAATTGCCGTAATGCCAATTATTGCAGTGCCGGCGAGCTGAGCCCGTTAATGAATGACCCCCTGTATAAAACTATTGGAATCGGTACCCGAATATTTCTCGGAGGTGCCACAGGATACGTAACCTGGCATGGTACGCAACACAACCCTGCTGCACCGCGCGTTGAAGGAGGTACTCCCCGCAGACCTGCCGGAACACTAATGGTTCAGGGGGATCTCAAAGAAATGTCGCCCGACTGGATTCGTGGTCTCTCGATTCTCGGTTATGGTGCATCTCTTGCTGTGGGGCTGGGTATCCCAATCCCGGTTCTTAATGAGGAGATGGCGCGATATACAGGTGTGGCAGACGAAGACATATTTACCCAGGTTGTAGATTACGGTCACGATTATACTAATGGTATTGCGAGGAACTACGGAGAGGTCAGTTATAAGCAGCTAAAGTCAGGTACCATCATCGTTAATGGCAAGGAAGTGCAAACTGCCCCGTTATCAAGTATCACCAAGGCCAGGGAAATTGCTGAAATCCTCAAAAGGCAGATTCATGATGGATCATTTCTATTAAACAAACCTGCCCAATTATTACCGGATGGGCAATAAGGTGAAAGGGCCCATCAGCCTTGATCATAAAATTGGACACCTCCGTGCTCTATTAGTTGAGTTGAAGTCTGTTGCTGTTGCCTTCTCGGGTGGGATCGACTCTACAGTTCTCCTTGATAATGCATGTAAAGTGTTACCGCCGGGTAAGGTGCTCGCCTGCAATGTGGACTCATGTCTTGTGGCAAGGTCGGGCCAGGCTTTGGCAGACAAGGTACTTGCTACGCATTTTGCAGGGAGATGCGGGGTTCTCAGGATTAAAGAGGATTCGGAGAAAATCTCTGGATTCAAGGAGAATCCACCCGAGCGCTGCTATATCTGTAAACTTCATATTTACACATCTATACTGAAGGCAATTAAAGATGAGCAGGTGGTGCTTCTCGATGGCACGAACAGTGATGACATGATGCAGGATCGACCTGGAATCAGGGCCGTTCGCGAAAAAAATATCAAAACACCTCTTGAGCAGTGCGGACTGACAAAAAAAGAAATCAGGGCCTATGGTAGAAGTAGAAACCTGATAAATGCAGATGTGCCATCCAACTCTTGCCTTGCAACTCGAATCCCACCTGGAATTGAAATAAACAACGGGATTTTGGGAACAATAGAGGCAGCTGAGGAATTTCTATTGCAACAGGGTTTTAAAGGAAGCCGTGTACGCATGGGAGATGGACACACTATAATTGAGCTATCCGAATGCGATATCGAGAGGATGCTCGCTTCGGATAAACGCAGGGCAACAGTCGAATACTGTGAGAAGTATAATCTTGGTGTACCGTCTCTCAAGCTGCGAGGACGATAAGAAGTACTGAAAACACACATTATAAACGTATATTTTGTCTATTTAGTGCTTGATTCTGTCCGGTTATTCAATTATTGTGAGCGGGTTGTCTCTAACAGCCTGATAATTAAGGGCTGCCAAGGATAAACATCATTTTTCAAGTTCTCAACAATCAGTATCATTTTTTTTTTGACAATTGGAAAGAGGTTGAGTAAGCATCAACTCATGAGAAAGGAGCAGCTTATTGCTGCCCTGGTAAAAGCGAAGAAAGATTAGCAGGGAGGAATTCATGAACAAAAAGGAACTTATTGAAAGCATCGCCGGTGCCGCTGATATCAGCAAAGCAGCTGCAGAAAAAGCTTTGAACGGAACTCTCGCTGCAATAGCTGAGAGTCTGAAGAAGGGCGACAAGGTAACACTCGTTGGTTTTGGAACATTTTCTGTATCCAAGCGCGAAGCACGTCAGGGTCGCAATCCCCAAACTGGAAAAACTATTAAAATTCCAGCCAAGAAAGTTGCTAAATTCAAAGCTGGCAGCAAGCTGTCTGAGGCCATCAACTAAGTCCTGATTTTAATCATGGATTTACTGACGTATTACTGCTAATCACGAGACTGTGTAAAGATATCTTCTCTATGAAAGGAGTGATATTTATTATATAAATTCAGGATGGCAACGATAAGTTCTGCAACGGAAGTTGCTTCGTTCTCAAGCTTTCCTGATGCATAGTACGTAATAGTCAGAAGGCCGCTCCTGCAGAAGGAGCGGCCTTTTTTTGTTTATGAAGAAAAAAAAATTACGTTCAGGGTTTACAACCGGTGCATGTGCTGCTGCTTCAGCGAAAGCTGCTGCAAGCCTTTTAATAGGTTCACAATCCACAACAATTGTCGAGATCCCCTTTCCTGACGGTCAAAGGGTGTCATTCGAACTTTTCCGTTGTTCCATGGAAGAAACGGAAAAAGACATGGCTTACGCTTCGATTATAAAAGATGCCGGCGATGATCCAGATGTCACCAATAAAGCTGAAATAGGTGCAAAGGTACGATTGTTACCTCTTCTGACTAAAGGCGACAATAGGGTCGTCATTACCGGAGGACAGGGCGTTGGGACCGTCACAAAGGCTGGATTGGCCGTCGAAATTGGCCAGTCAGCAATCAATCCAGTACCACTTAAAATGATTCGGGAAGCGGTTCTTGAAGTATGGGAAGCGAGCTCGAAAAAGAACTGTTTTGCTGTCGAAATTGTCGTTCCCGCAGGCATGGAGTTAGCTAAAAAAACACTGAATGAGCGACTGGGAATAGTCGGTGGAATATCCATTTTAGGGACGACAGGCATAGTCCGTCCTGTTTCAGCTGAAGCCTGGACGGCAACAATAACAGCTGCGATGCGGGTTGCACAAGCCAATAGTTGTAAGGAAATTGTACTTTCAACTGGCCGGACATCTGAAAAGGCGATCCATAATTATCTCAAGTGTAAGCCTGAAGCGCTCATCATGATGGGTGATTATCTAGAGTTTGCGCTGTTAGAAGCTTCTAAGTTTGAGTTTAGGAAACTTCACCTGAGCGGGATGTGGGCTAAAATCCTTAAGGCAGCTATGGAGATTCCACAGACACATGTGAGGTTTGGGGCTCTTGAGGTGAAACAGGCCGTAATATTTATACAGTCCCTGGTGCCGGGAAATGATTTGGATTATATAAAAGATGCCAATACCGCACGGGAGATATATGAAAGATTAGCTTCCCGTGACGCCGGTGATGTAATATATCAGGTCTGTCTGGCCGCACAGAAATATCAAAAGAGAAAATCAGGTTTGCCTGTCGTTGTATACCTGGTTCATCATACCGGGGAAATTGTAACGATGGTGGATACTGACAATGGCTGAAACAAGAATACGCCTCATAGGTGTTGATGTAGCCCGTTCACATGGCGTAGAGCTGCATTCTGTTAAAGACTGTACTGCTATTGTAGTTTCAAAAAGGATACGAGTCCAACTCAGCCACCTGGAAGATAGATTTCGTGAGACAAAGATAATACCTATTGCTCCAGTTGATGAAGCATTCGAGCAGATAGATGTAGAATTGAAAAAGGGTAATGTTACCGTTTTTGCCTCTGGAGATCCTCTGTTTTTTGGGATAGCCAAGCGAATAGTTACCCGCTTTGGGAGAGATATTGTTGACATCTTCCCAGCATTATCGTCAATGCAACTGGCTTGTAGTGCTTTCAAAATATCATGGGATGATGCCGAGTTTATCAGTTTGCATGGCAGAAAGGATGGAATTCCGGTGGGCAGGATAGTCAGCCGGAAGAAAACAGCCCTGCTTACGGATAATATTTGCAGACCAGACGTTATCGCCAACAAGATATTCGAATTCTTAGACAAGGAAAAAAGTAAACGTTTCCAGGTGCATATTGCTGAAAATATAGGCATGGAGGGCGAGAAACTTGTCACCACGACCCTTCAGCAAGCGGCCACTATGGAGTTTGGTGGGCTCTGCTGCATGATTATTACAAGGAAGGTAAAAAAAACAAACCACACCCGCTTTGGCTTGGAAGAGAAAGATATACATCACAGCAGAGGATTGATCACAAAGAGTGAAGTACGTGCAGCTATTATACATTCTCTTGGGGTTGAACCAGGTTGCATAATGTGGGATATAGGGGCAGGATCAGGGTCAGTTAGTATAGAATGCGCTAGACTTATGCCGGATATGCTTATCTATGCCGTGGAAAAGGAGGTAGAGCAGAATGAAAATATCACCTCCAATATTGTGAAGTACGATCTTTTTAATGTAAATCAAGTTAAAGGTATGGCTCCTGCCGCTCTTCAAGGTCTCCCCGCGCCCGATAGGATTTTTATCGGAGGAAGTGGTGGAAATCTTGCGGAGATAGTAGATTATTGCGCCGATTCCATCTCGGAAGGCGGCAGGATTGTCATTAGTGCTGTGCTGGAAAAAACCAGAAACGATGCCCCTCGGCTGCTGTACCAAAAAGGGTTTGAGGTGGTAACCAAAACTATCTCTGTGTCACGGAAAGTCTACCCTGAAAAGGAAGAACAAGTTTTTAACCCGATCACAATCATTTTGGGTCACAATAAAAAAGGCAATAGTCATAATGAATGAGAATCCCATTTATTTTATAGGTGCAGGTCCCGGTGATGTCGAATTGATAACAGTTAAAGGGCGGAGATTGCTTGATGAGGCTGATTGCATAATTTATGCTGGTAGTTTGGTCAATAAAGAACTTATGGATGGTTGCAAAGCCGAACTATACGACTCTGCCGGCATGGACCTGGATGAGATCATTGAGGTGATTACGGATCGTCACGCCAAAGGGGAAAAGATAGTCCGATTACATACAGGAGACCCCTCAATTTATGGTGCGATTCGTGAACAAATGCAACGTTTGGATTCGTTCGATATAGAATATTATGTTGTTCCCGGAGTGACTTCTGCAGCTGGTGCGGCTGCTTCACTAAAAGCGGAGTTAACCCTTCCCGAGGTTTCGCAGACCGTTATTATTACCCGCCAGGAGGGTCGAACACCCGTACCTGAACCAGAACGGCTCCGAACTCTCGCAAGTCATCAGGCAACTATGATGATCTTTCTTTCTGTTTCTATGATTGATAAAGTTACGGATGAGTTGATTGAAGGGGGGTATCCGGAAAGTACTCCTGTGGTAGTGGTTGAGAAGGCCACATGGAAAGACGAGAAAATAGTCCGGGGTACGGTCGCTGACATTGGTGATAAAGTCCGTAAGCAAGATATTAGAAAGACCGCAATGATCTGTGTCGGTAAAGTGTTTGCCGTTGGTCAAATTCAAGCAGAATCAAAGCTATATGACCGCACATTCAGCCATGGGACACGACTGGCCAGAAACAGTTAAGAAGCGTATTAAAAGAGAAGCAATTAAAATGTTATGCGGCAGGATCAGAGACACTGCCGAGATATGTACTTATAGTATTAAACAGTGAGGATGAAATGATAACCCTGCTTGATTATGGTGCGGGAAATGTGCGTAGTGTCCGCAATGCCATTAGAAAACTCGGACTTGAGGTAACTACCGTCCAAAACCCCGAGGAAATAGTAACCGCAGAAAAACTTGTATTTCCCGGCGTTGGTAATTTCGGTGTCGTCATGGAGAATCTCTATCGCGACGGGTACGCAGAGCATCTGATCCGCAGAATCAAGGAGGACAAACCGACATTTGGAATCTGTGTTGCATTGCAGGCGTTGTTTGAAGGAAGCGAAGAATCGCCTGGTGTAGCAGGCCTTGGTATAATACCTGGTCAGATTAAACGGTTTGACGATAGTGTGATGGCTGTACCGCAGATAGGTTGGAACGGTATACGCATTGAGAAAGAACATACTGTTTTCAATGGCTATAATGATGAAAAACTCTATTTTGTCCACTCGTACTGTGCTGTACCTACAGAAGAAAATAGAGACTGGATCTTAACCACTACTGATTACGGACAAAGCTTTATCTCTTCTGTTGCCAAGGGTAATGTCCTGGCAACGCAGTTTCATCCCGAAAAAAGTGGTGGGGCAGGTCTCAGGCTTTTTGGCAATTTCCTGAAAGGAATTGATACGATTGCAGTTGGTCAACTATCGAATGAAAAGTATGAAACTCGAATTGCCAAACGAATAATCGCCTGTCTTGATGTTCGCTCAAATGACAGAGGCGACCTCGTGGTAACCAAAGGTGATCAATACGACGTTCGTGAGGAAGGAGAGGTTCGTAACCTTGGTAAACCGGTCGAACTGGCCGGGCGATACTATGAAGAGGGGGCCGATGAGGTAACATTTCTAAATATTACCGGGTTTCGCGATTTCCCCCTGCAGGACCAGCCAATGCTCGAAGTGCTCAGGAAAACCTCCGTGAACGTGTTTGTCCCTTTGACGATTGGTGGGGGGATCAGAGAGTTTACTGATTCAGAAGGAAATCACTATTCTGCCCTTGATGTTGCCTCCAGGTATTTCAGGTCTGGTGCCGATAAAATTTCTATAGGCAGCGATGCCGTTTATGCCGTAGAACAGTATTTGAAGGATAAACAAAAAACAGGTCAGACTGCCATCGAACAGATATCCACAGTTTATGGTGCACAGGCTGTGGTGATCTCTGTAGATCCACGAAGGGTTTATGTGAGGAATCCGGAACAGACACTGCATACCACGCTGAAAACAAAGACTCCCGGGCCCAATGGGGAACAATATTGCTGGTACCAGTGTACGGTCAGCGGTGGCCGGGAAGGTCGTGATATTGATGTAGTTCAGCTGGTAACCGTTTGTGAAAAGCTTGGTGCAGGTGAGGTTTTACTTAACTGTATCGATAAAGATGGGACAAACAGCGGTTTCGACCACGAGTTGATAGCTCTTGTTAAAAAAGCTGTTTCCATACCGGTAATCGCTTCCAGTGGCGCAGGTTCAGCGGCACATTTTGTCGAAGTATTTCAACAGACCGACGCTGAAGCAGCACTTGCTGCCGGTATCTTCCACAGGAGTGAAGTGTCGATCAGCGAGGTGAAAGATACCGTTGCTAAAGCTGGTATAGAAATACGATAATCTGTTTTGAATAAACAACTCAAGGGTTAAAGAGAAAAAAGAGTGGTCAGGAAACGACGTAATAAACGAATTATTATCGCGACCCTTTTTTTCGTAATCCTTGGTTTCGTGACTATCTGGGTAACCTCGATTGTGATGTACAATCGAGGCCTCAACCGCCTTTCAGAAGACGGGGTGATACGTCTTGAGCTATTTGTTACCTACCTGCAGGGTATCCTCAGGCAATACGAGAGCCTCCCTGAACTACTGGCAACCGATGAACAGCTTGTTTCAGCACTTCTTAACCCCTCTGAGGACAAGAGAATCGACAAGCTGAACCGGTACCTTGAGACCATCAATTACATAAGTGATACAGCGGATACCTATTTGATGGACAAGGAAGGCCTGACAATTGCAGCCTCCAACTGGAACGAAGACCACCCATTCGTCGGCAGAAACTTCTCTTTCAGGCCATATTTTGTCGAAGCCATGAAGGGTCAGCTGGGAAGGTATTTTGCCCTTGGAACCACCTCTGCCAAACGTGGATATTATTTTGCCTATCCCGTTCGTAAAGAAGGTGAAATTCTCGGCGTCGTCGTGATTAAGATAAATATCGATTCAGTTGAACAGGCCTGGGCTGGGAAGGGCGAGAGCTTTCTGGTGACTGATCCGGATGGCGTAGTATTTATTACCACCAATAATGATTGGCGCTTCCACACATTAACACCAATGAGGGAGGAGGCTCGAAGACGTATCGTTGACAGTCGCAGGTACCCAAATGCCGGTCTGGAGCAACTTACCAGTGTAGAGAGAGAATTCAATGAAGGTAAAAAGCTGGTTCACTTGGCACTGTCAGGGAAAAGGTTCAAAAACACCTCCTTGCTTCTCTCACGGGATATGCCCGAAGCAGGATGGAATGTACATATACTCATGGAGGTTGACTCCGTCAGGAAAACTGTTTTCTGGGTAAACCTGATGGTCGGGACCCTGCTGTTGCTCGGATTTGTACTGGTGCTCCTCCTGTTACAGCGTCAGTTGAGAATGGCGGAACTCAGCAGGATACGGCAGGAGGCTCAAAAAGCACTGGAGGAGGCCAATGAACAACTCGAAAACAGAGTCCAGGAGCGTACCAGGGAGCTGACCGCCACCAACCGCCTCCTGCGCAGGGAAATTCAGGACAGACAAAGAACTGAGGAAGATCTCCGTAAAACCCGTAATGAACTGATTCATGCAGCTAAAATGGCTGTACTGGGACAGATGTCTGCTGGTATTAATCACGAGTTGAATCAGCCGCTCGCTGCAATCAGGAGTTATACAGACAATGGGATGCAGTTCCTTGACAGGGGAAGGCTCGAGGAAACGATGTATAACCTGGAGCAGATTGGTGAACTCACCGAAAGAATGGCCCAGATTGGTGTGCAGCTGAAGCTTTTCTCAAGAAAAGCAAAGGGCCAGATCAGGGTTGTTGCTCTGCACGGAGTATTGGATGGAGCATTAGAGATTTTGAAGCCGACAATACGAAAAGCCGAGGTTGATGTCTCCATAGAACTCAATCCCGATGATGTTGAGGTGAAAGCTAATCATGTCATGTTGCAGCAGGTTTTCGTGAACCTTATCGGTAATGGCATACAAGCCATGGAGGGGTGTCCGAAACTACAAATTGCAATCAGGGCAGAAGCCAGAAAGGACAAGGTCATTATCCTGGTGCAGGACAGCGGTCCAGGAATCAATAATAACGACAGGGAATCTATTTTCGACCCGTTTTTTACCACCAAGAAGTCAGGACAGGGGTTGGGGCTTGGACTCACCATCAGTGACCGAATTCTACGCGAAATGCGTGGGAGTATTCAGTATATTGAAAACGATACGCAGGGTGCCTGTTTTGAGGTAACGCTGGAGAAGGCGTAATAGATATGAGTAATAAAGTTCTTTTTATCGATGACGAAAAGCATATCCGTCAGGCAAATCGCCAGACACTGGAGCTGGCAGATCTGCAGGTAGAATGCCTCGAGTCTGCAGAAGAAGCATTACCAATGATTCAGACTGATTGGCAGGGAGTGATCGTCTGTGACATACGCTTGCCCGGAATGGACGGCCTTGAATTTCTTATTACAGCCCAGAAAATAGATAAGGACCTGCCGATTATTTTAATTACCGGTCATGGTGATATCTCTACCGCTGTACAGGCAATGCGTGACGGAGCTTATGACTTTATAGAAAAACCATATTCAGCTGAGAGACTCGTGAAAACAGTACAGAGAGCCCTGGAAAAAAGAGCTCTCACCCTTGAGAATAGGAATCTGCGGAGAGAACTTGAAGCTCAATCGACGCCAGGGCCCAGAATTATCGGGCAGACTCCTGTTATGGAACAGCTCAGGAGTACTATTGCCCAGGTTGCAGATACCGGTGCAGACGTTCTTGTCCTTGGCGAGACGGGAACCGGAAAGGAATTGGTTGCCAGATCTTTACACGAGCATTCCAACCGAAGAACCAGAAATTTCGTCGCAGTTAACTGCGGTGCTTTGCCTGACACCATGATTGAGAGTGAACTCTTTGGTCACGAAGCCGGGGCGTTCACTGATGCCAGGTCGCAACGAATCGGCAAATTTGAACATGCTAACGGCGGTACACTTCTGCTTGATGAAATAGAATCGATGCCAGTTCGTGTTCAAATTCACCTGCTTCGAGTCCTGCAGGAGCGATGTCTTGAGCGTCTGGGTTCCAATGAACTCATCGAACTTGATATGCGGGTCGTTGCAGCCTCGAAGGTGGACTTGCGTCAAATGTCCGAAAGTGGCGATTTCAGAGAAGACCTTTATTACAGGCTCAATGTTGTCTGCCTTGAAATTCCACCGCTACGTGACAGAAGAGAGGATATCCCCCTTTTGTTTCACCATTTCTTATTGGTCGCCGGCCACCGCTACCAGCAAGAAGTTGAATTGCCAGGCAGAAACCAGATGAACTCCCTTATGGCTCACTCATGGCCAGGTAACGTCCGTGAATTACGAAACCTAGCCGAGAGGTATGTGCTCCTGGGTGGGCAGATAGGTTGGTCAATCGATAAATTGATGAGTGGAGAGGAGAAGGAACAGAAGAGAAACCTCCCTCAGCAGGTTGAGTGTTTTGAAAGATCACTTATTGAACAGGCACTTGTCGCTTCAAAAGGCTCTATTAAGGATGTAATGGATGTTTTAGCCATTCCGAGAAAGACCTTGTCAGATAAAATGCGTAAATATGGTCTTGATAAGAGTGACTATAAGTAATTGCCCCCCCCCTCCGTCTTTCTGGTTGTATTTATATAAATATCAGCATGATACAGTGCTTCTGGTTTGAAAAAGAAACCAATTGGCGCAATTCCCCGGTTCCGGAAGGGCAAATTGGCGGGAATCCGCCAATTATTTTGTTGCCAATTATCAATCTTCCTGATCAATCCCTTTGTAGCTAAGCAGCCACATTTAAAAACGCCAATTGGTCTACTACTTGCAATAACTATCATTGATGGCGGAAACCAGGTTTCCAGCCGTAGCGATGAAGGGTGCAATGAGTATCGTGTGCCACCATTACATGATCCAAAACAATAATTTGGAGGAAAAACGTATGTTTCGCAAAATTACTACCTTGGTTGCAACTGCAGCAGTTTCTGCAATGATTTTGACAGGTGCGGCCATCGCCGACCCTGTCACTATCAAATTCTCACACGTTGTAGCCGAGAACACTCCGAAAGGTCAGATGGCTAACAAGTTCAAGGATCTTGTTGCAGAAAGACTGGGTGGAAAAGTTGTTGTTGAAGTTTTTCCGAATTCTCAGTTATTTGGCGACAACAAGGTGCTTGAAGCCATGCTGCTCGGCGATGTTCAGATGGGTGCGCCAAGCCTCTCCAAGTTCAGCCGTTATACCAAAAAGCTACAAATATATGACCTGCCATTCCTTTTCAAAGATATGAAAGCTGTAGATACATTTCAGCAAAGTGAAAAAGGACAGGAACTTCTTACATCCCTGGAAAAGAAAGGGCTTGTTGGTCTGGGTTACCTGCACAACGGTATGAAGCAGCTGTCCTCCTCTAAAGAACTCCATGTTCCTGCCGATGCCAATGGCCTGAAGTTTCGAATCATGACTTCAGAGGTTCTGGCAGCACAGTTTCAGGCTGTAAATGCAACTCCTCTCAAAAAGCCTTTCTCAGAAGTTTTTACGCTTCTGCAAACCAAGGCTATAGACGGTCAGGAGAACACCTGGTCTAATATCTATTCCAAGAAATTTTTTGAGGTACAACCCTACATCACAGAGTCCAATCATGGCCTGCTCGATTATATGGTCGTCACATCTAAAGAATTCTGGTACGGACTGCCTGACGATGTTCGTACAGAAGTCAAGAAAGCACTCGACGATGCCATTCTTTTTGGAAATCAGGTTGCTGCCCAAAAAGCTACCGACGATCGCCAGAAGATCGTCGATTCAAAACGTTCACAGATTATCACTCTTGATGACGCAGAGCGCGCACAGTGGGTAGAGGTTATGAAGCCTGTATGGAAAAAGTTTGAGCATGAAATCGGTAAAGACATGATCGACGCAGCTTACGCCTCAAACAAGTAATCAGAAACAAAGCCGGGAGTGTTGTGAGAGAACCATTTCTGATTACGTCCCTGATGGGGCAGGAAATCTGCCCCATCTTTTTTGTGGAGAGGAGCTGAATATGTTTATGCGATTCATAAACTGGGCCGAAGAAGCAGTGATTTCCATACTGCTTGTGATGACGACAATGCTGGTTTTCATCGATGTCGTAATGCGGTTTGGTTTTAACAGTGGCTTCATGTGGTCACAGGAACTTACCCTGCACATGTCCGCATGGTTTGTTCTTTTTGGAGCGTCTTATGGATTGAAGGTCGGTTCCCACATAGGAATGGACGCCTTCGTGAAGCTGTTCCCAAGAACCGGCAGACGAATCCTGACAGCAATAGCAGCCATTATAGGTCTTTTTTATTGTGGACTCATCCTGTACGGAAGCTGGATTTATCTCAAGAAGATGAAAATGATCGGTATTGAACTTGAAGATCTCCCGATACCAACCTGGCTTGCACATGGTATGCTGCTTGTCGGTTTCACCTTTCTTACCATTCGGCTGTTCCAGATACTGCTGTCTGTCATTCTCAACCAGTCAGATGGATTCAAGCATGCTGATGAGGCTAAGGAAAGTATGGAAATAGCTGAAGAGTTAAAAGGTGAGGAGGGTAAAATATGACAACTGCATGTCTGTTCATCCTCCTCTTTGGGTGTATGTTGCTTGGAATGCCTATCGCGCTGGCACTTGGATTGTCGAGTATCGCAACGATCCTGATGTTTTCCAGTGACTCACTTGCATCAATCGCGTTGAAGCTTTTTGAAGCTTTGTCAGAGCATTATACCCTGTTGGCAATACCTTTCTTTATTCTGTCTTCTGCGTTCCTGTCTACCGGTGGTGTCGCTAAACGTATCATCCGTTTCGCTCTGAGCCTTGTCGGGCATATCCGTGGCGGTATCGCCATGGCTTCAGTCCTGGCATGTATGATTTTTGCGGCTGTATCCGGATCTTCGCCGGCAACTGTTGCAGCAATTGGTTCTATTGTTATCGTGGGCATGGTACGGGCAGGTTATCCGGAAAGTCTCGCGGCAGGTGTTATCGCTAACGCCGGTACTCTCGGGATACTGATTCCACCTTCCATTGTTATGCTGGTGTATGCTGCTGCAACGGAAGAGTCTGCAGCCCGCATGTTCATGGCAGGATTTATTCCTGGTATCATGATGGGGCTGATGCTGATGATAGTTATATATTTTGTTGCCAGGGCGAAGAAGATTCCCTGCAGGCCCTGGGCTGGCATCAAGGAAGTCTTTGCTGCTGGTTTTAGTGCCGCAGGCGGTTTAATGCTCATTGTTATAGTGCTCGGCTCCATCTATGGAGGTGTAGCAAGCCCAACAGAGGCTGCTGCCGTGTCTGCTGTATATGCCTTTCTGGTAGCAATTTTCGGCTATCGTGATATGGGGCCGATGAAAGGTGTGTTGTGGAAGCAGGAAGGTGAATCTGTAGGTTCTATGATTTACAGGAATACAATACAGACTCTAATTGCTTTCCCTAAAAGTATTTTTGATAAAGAGGTGAACAAGGTAGTTTTAGACGCAGCAAAGGTAAGTATCATGCTGCTGTTTATTATTGCCAACGCCATGTTGTTTGCCCATGTGCTTACCACAGAGCGAATTCCTCACCATATCGCCGAAATAATCGTAAACCTCGGCCTATCATGGTGGATGTTCCTGATAGTTGTTAATATTTTACTGCTTATCGCCGGAAACTTTATGGAGCCATCAGCAATCCTGCTGATTATGGCACCTATTTTATTTCCGATCGCAGTACAGCTTGGAATTGACCCGATTCATCTCGGTATCATCATGGTTGTCAATATGGAGATCGGCATGCTGACGCCGCCTGTGGGTCTCAACCTGTTTGTTATATCCGGAATTACAGGGCACGGTATGGGCTGGGCAATACGAGCTGCACTCCCATGGCTGTGCGTACTGTTGACATTCCTTATACTTATTACCTATATTCCCCAGATTTCTTTGTTCCTGCCTGAGTTTATCGACAAAATACAAGGCTACTGATAATAATTTAGCAGTATATCGGATCATATGAGGCCGCTTGAGAGCAAATCTCTCAAGCGGCCTTTCTTTTGCGTTTTTTCACTCTATTAACAGATTGGTGTTGCATGAAAAGATGACTATGGTCTATAAAGGTTATTTTTTCCTAACTTATGAGAGCAAATTGCGCCTGATATCTTTAACGGAAATTGACGATTAATTAATCATATGGAGCACACATTATGTTAACTACACCTGAAATAAAAAAGATACTTTATGTGACCGACCTTGGTAAACGTACCCGTCCTGTATTCATGCACGCCCTTGCTCAGGCAGCAAACAATAACGCCTCGATTATCGTCCTCCATGTTGTTGAGCCGATGACCGAAACAGCATGTGCGGTGATCCAGACCTATTTGTCAAATGAGGATGTTGCCAAAGTTCAGAAAGACGGCATGAAAAAAGTGCTGAAATACATGAAGAAACGGATTGATAAATTCCTTCAGGATGAGTGTGGCGGTAAAAGTCTTGGCACAGAACCCGTTGAAGAAATAATTGTTGTCGCTGGCAAACCAAGCGAAGAAATCCTGCGTGTTGCCGATGAGCACGAAGCTGACATGATCGTTATCGGCAAATCCGGCAGAAAAGTCAGGGGGACCAAGGTAATGGGGTCAACAACCCGCAGGGTCAACAGGCTCGCAAAAGTGCCTGTGTTGATGGTTCCCAACCAGTAAGGCATTTCTCGGGATACTGTTATGTACACCTTTAATGTAGTGCTGGCATCTCCACGAGGCTTTTGCGCCGGTGTGGAGCGGGCGATTGAAACTGTTCGCAGGGCCGTAAGTTATTATGGCAGTCCGATTTACGTATTACATGAGATCGTTCATAACAAGCATGTGATACAGGAGTTGGAAGAGCTTGGCGTCGTTTTTGTTGAGGAGCTCGAAGATGTTCCCCAAGGGCAATTGTGTATTTTCAGTGCCCATGGGGTCTCTGTCGAAGTCGAGAAAATGGCAGGATCTTATGGATTAAAAACTATAGACGCAACCTGCCCTCTGGTGGGAAGTGTTCATCGAATGGCTGAAAGGTACCATTCAGAGGGATGTGAAGTAATCATCATCGGCCACCATAAACATCCGGAAGTCGAAGGTACCGCCGGGAGGGTTGTAAACGGTACCGTACATGTCGTTGCCAATATCAAGGATGTTGATGCTCTTACAGTCAAGGATGCAGAAAAGGTCGGCTTTGTAACTCAGACTACGTTAAGCAGGGAGGATCTCACCCCAATAAGGGAAAGACTGCAAGAGAGATTCCCTAAAATAAGGGGGCCGTTGTCAAATATCTGTTTTGCTACGGAAAACCGCCAATGTGCTGTCAAGCAACTGGCTAAAAAAACGGATCTTATTTTCGTCGTAGGCTCCAAAAACAGTTCAAATTCAAACAGACTGAAAGAGGTTGCTGAAATTAATGGAACACCCGCTCATCTTATTGATGACCGGGATGATATTAGAGCCGAATGGCTCGAAGGTGTCACCAGTGTGGGTATAACTGCAGGAGCTTCTGCACCTGAAAGATTGGTAGATGGGGTGTTGGAACGTTTGACTGAAATTGGATGTACTAGTATCTCGACCATGGATGGGATTAAAGAGACTATTCGTTTTAAACCGGCTGCTATCAAATAGAGCATCTCCTGAATAAGAAAAGGGTCGTATTTCATTGAAATACGACCCTTTTCTTACTTTGTTTCCACTATGCAACCAAGCTGGATGGGATGGGAACTATTTATATGCCTGCGAGGTTACTGCAAGGCCTTGCGTACGCGTTTCATCGCTTTTTCAACATTTTCAAAACTATTGAAGGCGGAAATTCGGATATAACCATCGCCGCATTTACCAAATCCGGCCCCCGGAGTACAGACAACACCTGCCTTGTGCAGCAGCATATCAAAGAACTCCCAGGAATCTATATCGCCCTTTATCCAGATATAGGGAGAGTTTTTGCCGCCGACATAATCATACCCCAATTCCTCCATGGTTTTACATATATGGTCAGCATTCTTCATGTAATAGTTTACCAATGCTTTTACCTCAGCTTTCCCTTCAGGGCTGTATACTGCAGCCGCAGCTTTTTGCACGGGGTAGGAAACACCGTTGAATTTTGTACAGTGCCTGCGGTTCCACAATGCATGGAGAGAGTGGCTGTTTCCTTCTTTATCAAAGGCGACACATGCTTTAGGGACGACAGTGAATGCGCACCGTGTTCCTGTAAAACCGGCTGTTTTAGAGAAGCTCCTGAACTCAACCGCAACTTCTTTTGCTCCCTCAATCTCATAGATGGATTTAGGCAAGGAGTCGTCCTGGATAAATGATTCGTAAGCTGCATCAAAAAGTATCAGTGCCTTGCTCTCGCGGGCATAATCAACCCAGGTTTTCAATTCATCACGGGAAATAGTTGAACCGGTGGGATTGTTTGGAAAACAGAGGTAGATAAGATCTACTTTTTCTTTCGGCAGGGATGGGACAAAGTTATTTTCCTTCGTTGAGTCGAGGTAAACGAGTCCCCCATATCTTCCATCTTTGAAAAGTTCTGTCCTGCCTGCCATTACGTTTGTGTCAAGATATACAGGGTAAACCGGATCAGGGATAGCTATGGTGATATCATTTGAAAACAGTTCCTGAAAGTTACCGGTATCGCATTTAGCTCCATCACTTACAAAAATTTCATCGGCAGAGATGTCGGCACCTCTTGAACGGAAGTCGTTTTCGGCAATGGCTTCACGAAGGAAGTCGTAGCCCTGCTCGGGGCCATAACCATGAAAACCGGCCTCGGTGGCCATCTCATCAATAGCATCATGAAATGCAGCGGTACATGCTTTAGGCAGTGGTTGCGTTACATCTCCGATACCAAGTTTGATTACCTCCTTGTCGGGATTATTCTCCTGAAAAGATGAAACCCGCTTGGCAATGTCGGAAAAGAGGTACGATGCTTGTAATTTGAGATAGTGTTCGTTAATTGTTATCATAGTATTGAGTTTTCAGTTGTGATGTTCTTCTTTAGCGTTACAGTTTATCATCATTTAGCCTTCTGCCCGAAATTGCTGCCGGACAATACAGTGCTCAGGCAATGTATTTTGTCAGGTATGGGCAAGGGGAGTGAATGAAACCGCTGGATTGTAGTGATAGTCTAAAGTTGTATTTAGCAAACGACTCAGGAGATTATAACTGTCTTACTGGTCGTGTCAATGCTCAATAATTTCGTAGCAGGGATAGCCCTTGAAAGGAAAGGAATAATTATGGAGAGTGCAAAAGCCGAGACAATTTACCGGCAGGATTACAAGGTACCATCCTATCTGATAAATACTGTTCACCTCAACTTCAAGTTACATGAAGATTTCACAGAGGTGACATCCACCATGAAAATCTCCAGAAACCGTCAATCGGACGATGTTTCTAAAAAGCTCATTCTGGATGGTGAACAACTTGAACTTTTATCCATCCTGTATAACGGAAAGCAGCTCCATGAAAGTGATTACACTGTTACGGAAACCAATCTCCAACTGAATGTCGTCGATGATGATTTCGAGTTGCAGATGGTAACCCGCATTTATCCCGACAAAAACAGCTCACTTGAAGGATTGTATCGATCGAGCGGTAACTACTGCACCCAATGTGAGGCTGAAGGTTTTCGCAAGATCACGTACTTCAATGATCGGCCTGACAACCTGGCAAAATTTACAACCCGCATAGAGGCACCACTGGAGACATGCCCTGTTTTATTGTCTAACGGAAACAGGATAGATCGTGGAGAGCTGGACAGTGGGTATCACTTCGCAGTATGGGAAGATCCTTTTCCTAAACCCTGTTACCTCTTTGCTCTCGTTGCAGGCAAACTCCTGTATTTGGAAGATAGCTACACGACATGCTCCGGCCGGGATATATGCCTGCGCATTTATGTGGAAGAGCGCAATATCGACAAATGTGAACATGCCATGCGGTCCCTGAAAAAGGCGATGAAGTGGGATGAAGATGTTTATGGCCTCGAATATGATCTCGATATTTTCATGATTGTAGCTGTTGATGATTTCAATATGGGCGCCATGGAGAATAAGGGCCTCAATATTTTCAATTCGAAATATATTCTTGCCTCCCCGAAAACAGCAACTGATGCAGATTATCTCGGAATAGAAGGTGTTGTTGCTCATGAATACTTTCACAACTGGACCGGTAACAGAGTCACCTGTCGTGATTGGTTTCAGCTGAGTCTTAAAGAAGGGTTGACCGTCTTCAGGGATCAGGAGTTCTCTGCCGACATGAATTCCCGACCGGTGCAACGAATAGACGATGTGCGTGTACTGCGCACCCACCAGTTTCGTGAAGACAGTAGTCCAATGGCCCATCCTGTCCGACCGGATTCTTATGAGGAAATCAATAATTTTTATACGGTCACAGTCTACAACAAGGGGGCCGAAGTTATCCGAATGATGCATACCCTTCTTGGTCCGGAAGGGTTCAGAAAGGGAATGAATATCTACTTTGAACGTCATGACGGGAAAGCTGTAACCTGTGATGATTTTGTTGCTTCAATGAGCGATGCCAACAAATATTCACTTGATCAATTCAAGTACTGGTATAGCCAGTCGGGCACTCCGCAACTTGTCGTTTCTGAGAAGTTCTATGCACTTACACAAGAATATGAACTGGAGGTAGAGCAAACCTGCCCTGAAACACCTGGCCAAAAAGAAAAACAGCCGTTTCATATCCCGATAGAAATCGGTTTACTGGCGGCCACCGGGAAAGAGTTAAGCATTGGTGATAGCAAATCGGTTGTGTTGGAGCTTAAGAAGACTAAAGAAAAGTTCCTCTTTAAAGGCGTAAAAGAAAAACCCGTTCTTTCATTTTTGCGAAATTTCTCAGCCCCTGTGAAGGTATCTTCATTCCAGGATCGTCAAGAACTAATGTTCCTGATGGCCAACGATTCCGATCTTTATAATCGTTGGGAAGCTTCTTCACGACTGGCCGAACAATTCATTTTTGATATTGTCGAAGAATTGCAGTCGGGGAAACAGCCAGCCCTCAGTGAAGAATATATTGAGGCAGTAGCCGCAAATATTGAAACAGGGAAGAAGGATAGTTCGCTATTGGCACAAGCACTGCAACTGCCTCCTGAGCCATATCTGGCAGGATTAATGGAGACTGTTGATCCCGTAAATCTGCACAAGGCACGATTGTTGGTACAACAACAACTTGGCGAAAAGCTTAAATCCGTTTTCAGTGAACTCTATGAGCAGAATGACAGGGATGAGAAGTACAATATCACACCTGAAGCGATGGGGGGGAGAAGCTTGAAAAATGTTTCCCTCGGCTACCTGATGTCGATGAACCCTGTTGATGAAACCGCTGCGTCTTATTGCTTGAGCCAATATGAGAAAGAAAACAATATGACCGATGTTACCGCAGCACTTCAGAACATTGCCAATAGTGACCTGTCGTCCCGGAACGATTTACTCGATGACTTCTTTCGCAAATGGAAACACGATCCGCTGGTTATGGATAAGTGGCTCATGATACAGGCAACATCAAGGCTTGAATCTACCCTTGATGAGGTTAAAAAATTAATGAACAATGAGGTTTTCTCAATAAAGAACCCGAACAAGGTTCGATCGTTAATCGGTGCATTTTGTTCTATGAACCATTATCGCTTCCATGACATTGCCGGGGAAGGATACAGCTTTCTTGCAGATCGCATAATTGAATTGAATGGCTTTAATCCACAGATTGCCGCGCGATTAGTTTCCCCTTTTACTACTTGGAGGAAGTACGATAGTGAGCGCCAGATATTGATGAGGGATCAACTCGAGCGGATTGCAGCCACCCCGAAACTATCAAGGGATGTAAATGAAATAGTTAGAAAAAGTTTATAAATCCAGTGTAGTTTTTATTTCATTGAAGTGTAAAACCTACGAGGGGGAGTATGTAATGGGAAACATTTTTATAACAGGTGTGAGCGGCGGCCTTGGCAAGGCAATGGCCGAGTATTTCATCAGGGCAGGGGGGGCTGTCTTCGGCGTAAGCAGGAGCGCCCCGAAAGATTTGCTCCAGTTTGAAAATTTCTCGTTTAGAAGCCTTGACCTTGGGAATCACGAGAGTATTCCTCCATGCCTGGACGCACTTTTTACAGACAATCAATTCGACCTTTTTATGTTAAATGCAGGTACTATCGGTCAGTATGGGGATCTGGCTGATATCAGCCTTCAGGAAGCAAAACATGTTGAAGATGTTAACGTCTGGTCGAATAAGGTTATACTTGACTATTGCCTGCAGAAAAAGATGTCAGTAAGGCAGGTTGTGGCTATTTCTTCAGGTGCTTCGGTGAGTGATGCGCGGGGTTGGAGTGCCTACGGTGTTTCAAAGGCAGCACTCAATATGTTGATCAGAATGTACGCAGCAGAAATACCAGAAACACACTTTTGTTCACTCGCTCCCGGCATTGTCGATACCAGTATGCAGGAATATCTCTACAGCCTGGGAAAAGATGATAAATACCAGACCCTTGGTGTGCTTCAGTCTGCGAAAGAGAGCGGCAAGATGCCATCTGCCGAAGCTGCAGCAGAAAATATCATCAATGCTCTTCCCAAGATTCGGGAAACAATCAAGAGTGGCGGGTACGCAGATATCAGGAAGTTATAAAAAATATATAATTGTCTTATCTCTTGTGGCAGAAGAGACATCGATATTTGGGTGGATGTGTTTCGGGGAGGGGAGAGCTTTTCCCCTCTTCATGGCATTGGATGCAGTTTTTACCCGCCTCCTTCTTGCTTTTTATTGCATGAAAAGGCTCATGGATCTCATCATGCGGCAACCGGGAAGTGGTCTCCTCGGGTGCGGACCAGAGAAACAGGAGGATGGTTGCGCCTGTAAGGATAAAGGCGATGTTGAGGAGAATATTCTTGTTTTTTTTCAATATGCTCATAGAGTTGTTTTCTATCGTCAATGTGCCATTTCCAGCTTTTTAAAGCTCAAGGCTTTAGTGCGAAGGAGCAGGGTGATTGTTTCAAATAGCAGTGAGGTGAGAATCCTGTTTTTACCTGTCCTGCGAACCATCCTGGAATGCACCTGATGCATGGCTATTAAACGTTCCATTTGTTGCAGATCAGTACCTTTGTCCGCTATATGGTTTCCGATAATTTCGCCAGATACAATAGCCGGATATATACCTTCCCCTGTCAACCCCGAGGCTAAACCAGCTGCCTCACCAACAAGAAATATATCTCCGAAATTCCAGCCCTGATAGTCATGATTTACAAGTTCCGCCCTTGGTTGGAGACGGCTGAGATCATATCCTTGTTTTTCTGACCATGCAAGAAGAGCAGCTTTTAATGCTGCCGGTGTCATCTGTCGCCGATCAGCATATGCACCTATTGAGATGGAATCATGGTGGGGGAAAATCCAGCCATACCCGTTTCGGAATGTGGTCCAGTCAAGATGCCATTCCATCTTCTCTGCAGTAGCGGGATACTGGTAGTTGATGCCAACACCAAGGCTTTCGGTGGTAAGTCCAAGATGCTTGCGAACCTTTGAAGTTGCACCGTCGGCACCGACCAGTATATCGTAATGAGCAATGTATTCCTTGCCGTTTTCTTTATCTTCAAAAACGAGCTGTTTATTTTCGTGATGAATTTGAGTTAACTGGCATGACGCACGCAAATCCACCCCTGATTTTTTGGCTTTTTCTGCCATATGCCGACCGAGGTTCGTGCGGTTAACCGTGGCGATGATGGGATCTTTTTCAATAATCCGTGCCTGTTGAAAAGGTGTTATAACATGTTGAACATGAAACTGCTTTTCAATGAGATGGGGAGGGACCTTGGTGAGTAGCCCGGACCAGGTGATTCCACCAGCACAAACCTTCGGCCCGAATCTACTCTTGCGTTCAAGCAGCAGTACTTCTTTTTGGTGTTCTGCCAGGGCTGTAGCACAGGCTAGTCCGGATGGCCCGCCGCCGATGATAATGACATTGTAATGCATGAATAAAGAACAACAGGTCCTGGTGGCTATCACATAGATTATGAAAATAAGAAAAAAAGGCCTGCTCCTTTTTACAGGACCCAGGCCTTTTTTGCATGTTTTTTAAAAACCGCTACTCGGTCAATACCGCCTTGAGGTATTCTCTGTTCAGGCGGGCGATATTGCGAATCGATATCGACTTAGGACAGACTGCCTCGCATTCCTTGTGGTTGGTGCAGTTGCCGAAGCCTTCCTTGTCCATGGTTTCGACCATGGACAAGGCTCGCTGTTTCTGTTCTGCCTGGCCCTGTGGCAAAAGGCAAAGTTGAGAGATTTTGGCACTGGTGAAAAGCATGGCCGCACCGTTGGGGCAACTGGCAACACAGGCTCCGCAGCCTATACAGGCAGCTGCGTCCATCGCCAGTTCTGCTGTTTCCGCAGGAATAGGAATGGCATTGCCGTCGATAACACCACCGGTATTCACCGACACAAAGCCACCTGCCTGAATAATGCGGTCAAAGGCAGATCGATCGACAACAAGGTCACGCCTGATGGGGAACGCCCTGGAACGAAACGGTTCAATAACGATCATATCACCGGATGAGAAGTGCCTCATGTGAAGCTGACAGAGAGTCACCTCTTTTTCTGGGCCGTGGGCCACTCCGTCTACAACGGCACCACACATGCCGCATATTCCTTCACGGCAGTCATGATCAAAGGCAACCGGTTCTTTGCCTTCTTTGGTGAGTTTTTCGTTTAATACATCGAGCATCTCCAAAAAGGACATGTCGGTATCAATGGCCTGGAGGTCGTATATTTCGAAATCGCCTAAAGAGTCGCTGTTTCGTTGACGCCAGATCTGCAGGGTAAGATCAATCTTGCTCATTATATTTTACCTTCGTTGAATTCGTGGATAGTTGTTTCAGTATTCACGAGCGTTACTTGTAGCTTCTCTGGCTCGGGGTTACATTTTCAAAAGTCAGTTCCTCTTTGTGCATCTGTGGTATCTGGTCGACACCTTTATGCTCCCAGACAGAAACATGGGAATATTGAGCATCATCCCTTTTCGCCTCATTTTCCTCGGTCTGGCTTTCTTCACGAAGATGGCAACCACAGGATTCCTCACGCTCAAGGGCGTCACGAATCATAATGTCTGCAAACTCAAGAAAATCGGCGACACGTCCGGCACGTTCCAGCGATTGGTTTAGTTCGGAACCGGTTCCCGGAACATAAACCTTATCCCAGAATTTTTGTCGTATTTCGGGAAGCGCGTAAAGAGCCTTTTCCAGGTCCTCTTTATTCCGTGCCATTCCACAATTATCCCACATCAGCTTGCCAAGTTCTTTGTGGATTTCATCAACGGTAACACCGTCGCTCGGCCCTTTGTCACTATTACGGAGAAGTTTTTTCAACCTGTCCTCAACAACGATTTGGGAACTGGCAAACATTGTATTGTCGGTAGTAACCGGATCAAGAGGGGTACTGCCGAAATAGTTGGCAAGACAGGGTGCTATAACAAAATAGCCGTCGGCAAGCCCCTGCATGAGTGCGCTGGCTCCAAGCCTGTTCGCGCCATGATCGCTGAAATTACACTCACCAAGAGCAAAAAGGCCGGGTATCGTGGTCATCAGATTATAATCAACCCAGAGGCCGCCCATGGTGTAGTGAACTGCCGGATAAATCATCATCGGTTCGTTCATTGGGTTAGCATCGACAATCTTGTCATACATCTGGAAGAGGTTGCCGTATTTCTTGTATATCGTATCTTTGCCGTCGCGTTCAATGGCCTGGGCAAAGTCCAGATAAACAGCAAGGCCGGTACCGCCAACACCCTTGCCAAGATCACACTGTTCTTTGGCATTTCGTGAAGCGACATCCCGAGGGACGAGATTACCGAAGCTCGGATATTTGTTTTCGAGATAATAGTCCCGCTCATCTTCAGGTATCTGGGAAGGCGGCCGGGTGTCACCTTTCTTTTTGGGGACCCATACGCGCCCATCGTTTCGAAGACTCTCACTCATGAGGGTAAGTTTTGATTGGTAGTCGCCGTGCACAGGGATACAGGTTGGATGTATCTGTACAAAACATGGATTGGCAAAGCCAGCTCCCTGTTTATGCGCTCGCCAGGCAGCTGTTACGTTTGAAGCCATGGCGTTGGTCGAGAGGAAATAAACATTGCCGTAACCGCCTGTTGCCAGTATAACGGCATCCGCGCTGAAGCTTTCAATTTCACCGCTAATGATGTTTCTTGTTGTTATACCGCGTGCTTTTCCGTCAACAACAACCAGATCCATCATTTCCCGGCGGTTGTACATGGTGACCCCACCTTTGTGAATCTGGCGGGAGAGCGCACTATACGCACCAAGCAGTAACTGTTGGCCGGTTTGTCCACGAGCATAAAACGTTCGTGAAACCTGGGCACCTCCAAAAGAACGATTAGCAAGAGTCCCCCCATATTCACGGGCAAACGGGACCCCCTGGGCGACACATTGGTCGATGATATTATTGCTGACCTGGGCGAGTCGGTAAACATTGGCTTCACGAGCCCTGAAGTCGCCGCCCTTTATGGTGTCGTAAAAAAGCCGATGGATCGAATCACCATCATTCTGGTAGTTTTTGGCTGCGTTTATTCCGCCTTGGGCAGCGATAGAGTGTGCTCTTCTCGGGCTGTCCTGAATGCAGAAGGTTTTTACGTGGTACCCCTGCTCGGCTAATGTTGCTGAGGCTGAGGCGCCTGCTAACCCTGTGCCGACCACAATAACGGAATATTTCCTGCGGTTTGCTGGGTTGATGAGTTTTGACTGGAATTTATGGTTATCCCATTTGTCGGCTAATGGTCCAGAAGGTACTTGAGAATTGAGTTCCATATTGTAAGACCTTGACGTTGTGCCGCAATATTACATGCAGCCGGAATTTTGAAAGTGGTTATAGTAGTGCCGGGCCTGATTTTGAATTTCAATCGTTAATAGCCTGCTCCAATCCCGGTCATAAAGTAAAGCGGGATACCACTGAAAATGACAAGAAATACAATCGGAACGATGTAGGTCAGCTTTCCGATAAGTGCATTATAGCGAGGGTGATTAGCCCCGAATGTCTGCAGCATGGACCAGAAACCGTGGCTTATGTGCAGGGCCAGCGCACAAAAACAGACAATATAAAACAGGCTGTAAAAGAACCCGCTGAACAATTTTTCTACCGTGACTGAGATAAGTACGTTCTCCGGGGCGAAGGTGAATCCGGAGATGTGAACAAGGAGAAACAGTAAAATAGCAAGACCGGAATAGGGCATCGTCTTGGCGGCAAAAGTGTTCTTTTCGTTAACAACCCTTGTGGTAACGGCATAGCGTGACTTGCTGACCTTGTAATTCTCATAAAAGAGATACAGGCCAAAGCCAATGTGGATAAGGAAAATTACAAGCAGGGAACAACTGAAGAAGAAGACAATCAGGGGGTGACTGTGCAGTTGGTCGGCATATTGCTGAAAAATCTTACTGCTGTGATAAATAGTGAGATTACCAGCTACATGCGTGCAAAGAAAAAGTACCAGCATAAGGCCCGAGCATGCCATGATGATTTTTTTTCCTATAGACGTCGTACAAAAGTTGATGAACCACATACGCTCTCCCTTAGAGAAAAGGTTGGATAGAATGGAATCTGACAAACTTGTATCGACAAATCCTGCATATGTAACAAACAAGATTTTATGTACCATCTTCACCAGGATAACAATATCTGTCGTTTCGGTCCCAATGGTATTATTTAAAAACCATCTTTATATGGAATAGGAAAAAAGAAAAGCGAATTTTTACTGATGGAATTGTTCAATCGATTTCATGAGTGTTTGGTTTAAGATTTGTATAATTTGCGCGCAATGTTAAATCACGTTTTAACGTACTGAATTAATTAAACATGAAAATAAAAACGGTAATATTTGACCTTGACGGGACGCTTTTGGATACACTCGAAGACCTTGCAGATGCCTCGAATCAGGTGTTACACATTCACGGTTTTCCCGAGCACCCCGTTGAAAAATACAACATCTTTGTTGGTGACGGCCTCAAAACCCTGATCGCGAGGATAACCCCGGACAAAGCAAGTGAAGTGGATAGAGCCACATGCTGCAAAACCTTCATGCAAGTGTATGCAAAACGATGGGATAAGAAATCAAAACCGTATGCAGGCATTGTCGATATGCTCAAAACACTAAAAGAGAGTGGCAGGCATTGTTGTGTGCTTTCAAACAAACCTCATACGTTCACCCTTGACTGTGCTCAACGTTTCTTTATCAGAGATAGTTTCGCTCATGTTCTTGGCCAAAGGGAGGGTGTGCCGCTAAAACCTGACCCTGCCGGATGTCTTGAAATTGCAGCGCTAACCGATGCGCCTATTGAGCAATGCATCTATGTGGGAGATACATCCGTTGACATGCAGACGGGGAAGAGAAGCGGTATGTTCACTATCGGTGTAAGTTGGGGATTCAGAACCAAAGAAGAATTGTTAGATAACGGGGCCGATTTGATAGTCGATTATCCCGAGGAGATAGTTAGGTATGTCGTATCTGCCGGTTGAGTTTGTACCTTATATAAAATATGCCGCCCCTCCCGTAATAGGGGCTTTTATTGGTTATCTCACAAACAGGATAGCCATTCGCATGTTGTTTCGGCCGCTGAAAGCATGGCGTTTATTGGGCATCCGCGTCCCAATGACACCTGGTGTTATTCCTTCGAAACGGCATGAACTCGCTGAAAATATGGGGGAAGTTGTTGGTGACCACCTGTTGACCAGTACAGAAATAGGTAATGGATTGCAGGCTGAAAAATTTCAGAATCACCTGCTCAATGTTATATCAGAGAGAGTCGGTTCGGTATTATCCCGTGACTTGCCTTCGGTAAGTGAAATTGTCCCCAGGAAATTCTCCAGCTATGTGGATCTCGGTTCAAGAGTTATTAAATATCATGTGAAAGGGTTGATTCGGGGGCATGTGGAATCCGATGATTTTGCCTTAAAAGTCAGGAACGCTGCGGAGGACAAAATAGATCGTTATCTTTCCCGAAACGTTAACGACGTTTTAGGGGGAAGGGAAAGAGAGGCCATTTACCGTTTTGTCGAAACATCTGTGACACGGATGTTTGGTTCTGCGGCTATGGAGTCTTGGGTTAAGGAGTTCGTTCAGGAACAGGTGTACGGTGCAATCCGTCAGGAAAAATCGATTAACGATCTCTTACCGGAATCTCTCGTCGATTTTTTGCGAACCTCGATTAATAACCAGACACCGGAACTACTGAAAAAGCTTGGTA
Source organism: Desulfopila sp. IMCC35008 (assembly GCF_010646885.2). GTDB lineage: Bacteria > Desulfobacterota > Desulfobulbia > Desulfobulbales > Desulfocapsaceae > Desulfopila. The sequence goes on from NZ_CP050700.1 coordinate 2,301,733, forward strand.
GCATGCTGGCCGACCCGGAGGTAAGGGATGGAATCATTTCTGGAGTATGGGGGGGGATCGAAAATTTCATTGTTTCCCTTGGTCCAATGGGTGCTATGGCACAGGGCTTCCTCAATCGAGAGACCGTTGATGCAAAGGTGCGGGAGTATCTTGATGAAAAAGAGGAAGATATAGAAAACTGGTTAAACTCCGATGAATTTCGAGAGAAGGTCGCCCTTATCCTAACTGAGCGGTTCGATACATTTTGTGCAAAACCGCTAGTCGATATCCTTAATACTGAAAACGATGAAAAAGTGGAACAGTTCTGCTGCCAGCTTAGTTTCCAGATTTTCAAAGCCCTGCAGACTGAGAAGATAAGCGCAGCAGTTACCTCGATGATAAAATCCAATATCGAGGTGAATCTTAATGAGGGAAATGTTGCATTGCAAACGGTGCTGGATTCATTTATCGGCACAGATAGCGTTCAAAGCGGTAGGAAATGGGTTGCAGATGAGGTCGTTGCCATGTTTCGTTCGGAAGACACACTGCATACCATCGATTGTATGGTCGATAATATGATCGACAAGGTCTTATCAAAAAGGATAGGGAAACTTACTCGTTTTCTTCCAAATGATGTGTGCCAACAGATCTACAAGTCTATCCAGAGGGTTGCTTCCGACATGTTGGAAAAAGAGGTACCCGGGCTTGTGGAATCCTTGAATATACGAAGAATTGTTGCCGAGAAATTAAATTCGTTAGATTTACTGCGCCTTGAAGGGCTTCTCTTGTCAATAATGGAGGAGCAGTTCAAATACATCAACCTGTTCGGCGCGCTGCTCGGTTTTCTCATCGGTTGTTGCAATGCGTTCTTACTGGTAATGATGTAATTGGAATGAAAGGGAATGAAAAAACATATTAATACGATTTCCCATTCCATGAGATCCACTTATTGAGAATGGGAAACAACTGGTGGTTGCTCCATTACTAACCGCATTAGAGCTGTGCCCGTCCCGGCAGCAACTCCTAAAAGTACAGCCGGAATCGTCAAAAATGATATTGTAAATATATCGTATTGTAATTCGCTCCTCCTGAAATGCGACCAAACTGTGAAGCTAGAACCTCAGATACCGATACCATGAAGATACTTCAGGTATCTGGAAACATGAAATCTGCCTTGATGATCAAGGCAGGGCAGCGGTTATTGGCAGGCGTAAGAGTGTAGAGACCTCTTTTGTTACCCAAAGCCTATTCCCCGGCATCCTTCGCGGGAATGGGAATAAGCAAAAAGGTGAGTTGGAGTTGACACGAACATTGAATTCGTATTTAAAATTGCCATATCAAAGCCATAGTGGGACCGTCTTGAGAAATGTCATAGAGATAACCGTTGTCTTCATAATCTACATCAAGATATCTATAGCCAAGTGATGCGAGGAAGACTTCGCTGAATTGGTAGGCAAGGTTGACGCTCAAGTCCCACAAAAGGTCTGACCCAACACCGAATCCTCCGATTGATGCGAGTCCGCTGATGAAAAATTTAGATTGGCCAATGGGCATCCGTCCTCTTATGCCAATAAGAGGATCGACCCAGTCTTCCTTATTTGCTATCTGGTTACTCGGCAACAATCCTGCAGTGACGGATAATTCTGATTCTACCGACCAGTATCTCAGGCCTGCAAGAAGATCAACTTGGCCTTTGTCTTGGCCATAAAGTCTGTATACTCCGGATGCTGAAATTAGCCAGGACGTTGTTCTTGAAGAGAGTGTATTGAAATATTCCCCAGGTGTTTGATCTCCTATCTCGATATCAGTATACACAACATCGGCAGATATTCCGAAGTCGCCCTTCATTGCATCGCCGACAAGCATGATAGCCCCGTTGATGTTACCAAGAATGTCATCATAAAAATCAATATCGATATCGGCCGCCGGATAACCAGGGGAGGTTCCAACGGTACCACTCTGTCCAGCAAGCCAGGCATAGGGGGCAATCGTAAATCTCCATTCCTCAGTTTCTGAGGCAAATCCCTGAAAAGGGAAAGTGCAGAGAGTGACAAATGTTGTCAAAAGTATAGATAGTTTTCGTGTTATTGCTACAGGTGTATCCATGATCTCTCCTTTATTGGCTAAATGTTCGCTTGTCTAAAATTGTAAAATCCTAAAGAGTTTCTTTTGTACGAGAATTATACCTTTATCCCAGCGAACTCGCGCTGTTCGTTTTTTGATGGATCGTTGGGCATTAGCAGGTAAGTGCTCTAGATCAGCCAATGTGACAACTTCTTGATAAGTATTTGTTATTTTTATACTACTGAATGCCAGGCAACCATTACCCGTTCCTGCAAGGATGGCGACATCATTCATGGAAGGCAGGAACTGTTTTTCTCCCTCACAAACCCTTTTATTGGGTTAGGATATCATGTGCAGTCTATTCCGACAAGGCAGTTTGTGGCTGTGTGGGAGGGCTTGATGAGACTTGTATCAAACGGTATGTTGAATGATTCTGATACTCTTAACCGTCAGCAGAACCGATAGCAGCCATGTAGACAACGGTTTCTTCCTGCCCGTCAATATCAAGAATCCCGTTAACCTCATCATCGAAGAACGCACCCACAGGGCAGCCGCATAAATGTTGGGCTTCCGCGGCAAGCAGCAGGTTCTGGCAAATATGACCTGCATCCATTAACATATAACGCAATCCGCGATCACCGTATTTGGACATATTTCTTCTGAATACAGACGTCCATACAAAAGTAACTGCAGCCTGCTGTATGAATTGCTGGTTCAAAGCTGCCATGGCGAGGTCCTGTGCCACCGATTCGCGACGCAACTGTTCGAGCTCAAATAATTCAGGGTCGAAATGGTATAACCCTCTTCCCAGCCCCTCAATATTTTCAATTGCAAGATACGTTTCAACAGGATACAGGGCTCCGGCTGATGGTGCTGTACGGAAAAGATACTTTCCGGCCGATGCAGTTACTCCCTGAGCAGCCCAGAGTAGAAATCCGAGAGTTTCAAGGGTGATCGAATGGTCATTGAACTGTCTTTTGGAACGTCTGTTCTGCAGGAGGGGAACAAAGAGGGGCTCATCAATTGACCAATCGGTCGGAAGAGTATACCTGTCAGCATCTGGAAATTTCTTGTAAGGGGTGCCGGGAGTAATAGTAGCACGCCTGAAAGTGGCTATGTCGCCCCTGTTCAAGTTGCTGTGTTTCATATACTGATAGGCTTTGGTGGTTTTCAGCGTCGGCATTGAATAATTTCCTTATGGCTGCCCCTTTCTCTCTGAGGCTAGCTGCCCGCAAGCGGCAGAGATATCAGATCCTCGGCTGCTCCTGATAAATACCGAATAGTGTGCCTCCATGAGAATTTTCTGGAAAGCCAGGGTTCTTTCACGTGTTGGGCTCCTATAGGGGAGGGCATCGCATTCATTATAGGGGAGCAAGTTGATCTTGCATGGTATTTTACGTAATTTTTTTGCGAGCAACCGTGCATGATTGTCGGAATCATTTACACCTTCAAGTAGTACATACTCAAACATGATCCGCTTGCGCTTTGGCATCGGGTAATCCCTGCAGGCATGAAGGAGCGCTTCTATGTTATGCCGCCTGTTGACCGGCATGAGTTTGTCCCTGGTAGCATCATCTACTGCGTGCAGGGAAATTGCCAGGTTGACGGGACTGTTTTCACCAAGCTTTCTAAGATTCGGGACAATGCCACATGTTGAAACGGTTATTTTTCTCGCAGCCAGGTCCAACCCTTTCGGTTCCGTTAAAATAGAAAGGGATGTCAAAACATTGTCGAGATTATTTAGTGGCTCACCCATCCCCATATAGACAAGATTCGTGACCCGGTCGGGTCCAATCCGCTCTGCCGGATCTTGAATAAGTAAGAAGTCACGCACCGCACACACCTGATTAACGATCTCGGAAGGTGTAAGATTTCTGACAAAACCCATAGTCCCTGTCAGACAAAAGGCGCACCCCATGGCGCAGCCAACCTGGGATGAAATGCAGAGTGTATTCCGTTCTTCTTCCGGGATCAGGACGCTCTCAATAACGTTTCCGTCTTCAAGGGTGAAACCAAATTTCACACAGCCGTCAGAGGAGCGTTCTGTAATTGCATTGTCGAATTGAGAAATGTACGCATTCTCAGTCAGTGCAGACCTGAATACTTTCGCCAAATCGGTCATTTGCGAGAAGTTCTTAATGCCGGGTCTATATAACCACGCCATTATCTGGCGACCACGAAAAGCGGGCTGCCCCAGACTCTCCACGTAATCAACCAGTTGATCGGTACTGAAATTTTTTAGATCTGTTTTGGTATCGGTCATAAACTACGCAACATCTCCGGCACCATTTTGCGGTTACCATGGAGAGCCTCGTCAATTTCATGTAGCAGTTTTGCCTTATCACGCGGTAATCTCCCCGTGACTGGAACATAGTTCGAGGCGTGGTTTGCATGGATCTGGGTTGTACAATTTAGATGATACAAAATAAGCCTTAACTCCCTGAGCAGCTCTTCCGGTGTCGGAAGAATGAAATCTCCCTGCAAAACATGCTGCCCGAGTTCGGTATTGTCAAGGGGCATAAGGGTGAGGATCCCTATTTGTCTGGGCTTCATCTGATTAAGCACCCTGGATGTGTCCAGGGCATGTGCTTCTGAAAGAATAACCTGGCCAAGACCGAGAAGGGCGGTAACAGAGAGGAACAGGCCGACAGTTCGAATTTTTTCTGCGGCAGCTATCATGGTTGAGGCGGTTTCACCCTTTTTTACACTGGCTAGAATTTCATCGTTCCCACTCTCAAGGCCAAGATATACCCGGTCGAGCCCAAGCTCCTTCAGCCGCTGAAGTTCAGCTTCGGTTTTAGAACGGATGGATCGTGCGCTGGCATACAGAGAAATCCTGGTTACCCAGGGAAGCTTTTCCCTTATTACTACAAATAATTTCTCAAGTCGGTGGAAAGGGACGATAAGCGCATCGCCGTCTGCGAGAAATATCCGTTTTTGTCGCGCACAGAAGGTGGCAGCAAAATTAAGGTCTTTCTTTATGGTAGCGGCGTTTTTAATAGAGAAAAGCTTCTCTTTATAAGCGCCGCAGAATGTACATTTGTTATGGGAGCAACCGACCGTCACCTGGAGGATAATTGACTGAGCCTCGCTGGGCGGTCGGATGATTTGACCGTCGTAGTCCACTAATGAAGCAATCAGGCGGGGTTGGCAGCTTCAAATTCTTTCATGAATGCAACCAGCTTCACAACGCCTTCTCGGGGGAATGCATTGTAAATTGAAGCCCTGCATCCACCTATGGAACGATGTCCCTTTAATCCACTCAAGCCTATTGCAGCAGCTTCGGCAATGAACTTTTGCTCAAGTTCGGCAGTTGGCAGGTTGAACGATACATTCATAATAGAGCGAGACTCTTTTTCTGCATGTCCTCTATAGTAGTCGGTGGCATCAATAGCGTCGTAAAGTAACCCGGCTTTCTCCCTGTTGATTTTTTCCATTTCGGCAACACCACCTTTGTCCTTGAGCCACTTCAGAACCTCGCCAACTATGTAAATCGGAAAAGTAGGCGGGGTATTGAACATGGAGTCCTTATCCGCGTGGGTCTTATAGGAGAGCATTGTCGGGATGTCAGACGGAACGGTGTCGATAAGATCTTCCCGGATTATTACCAGTGTAACACCCGCAGGACCCAGGTTTTTCTGGGCACCGGCAAAGATGAGACCGAATTTGGAGACATCAAAGGTGCGTGAGAGGATATCCGAAGACATATCGGATATCAGCATCTTGTCAGATTTTGGCATTTCAGCGTATTGCGTACCATAAATTGTATTGTTGGATACGAAATAGAGATATTCGGAATCAGGATCGACGGTGTATTCATCATCTGTCGGAACCCTGTTAAAGCTCTTTTCTTCACTGGAGTAGGCAACATGTATATCAGCAAGTGCCTGGGCTTCCTTGATGGATTTCTTGGACCAGGTGCCGGTATTCAGGTATGTTGCTTTTTTTCCGCCAGCAAGGAGGTTCATGGGAATCATGAAGAATTGGCTGGAAGCACCACCCTGCAGAAAAAGAACCTTATAATTATCAGGTATCTCCATCAGTTCACGCAATAAGCTTTCGGCCTCTTCAATTACCGCCATGAATTCTTTGGAACGATGACTGATTTCGATGAGACCTATGCCGGAATCTTTGAAATTAATGACATCTTTTGACGCCTGTTGCAACACTTCGTAGGGCAGTGTGGCAGGTCCGGGGCTGAAATTGTAAACTCTTTCTGGCATAGGTTTTCTCCTTGTTTCGATAATTACTATTACTGGTTGTTCTGCCGCAGTGCCTCGTAAAGGACAATGCCTGCAGCCATTGCAAGATTTATAGAGCGAATATTGGGATTTTCCATAGGTATGGTATAACACCTGTCTGAATATAGTGTTCTAATTTCTTCAGGCAAGCCTTTTGTTTCTTTACCGAAAACGATGATGTCTCCAGGGCTGTATTGCGCCGTGGTATATGGTACGTCTGTTTTAGTTGTTAAGAAATAAAGCTTTCTTTCATCTGCCTCAAGCAGAAAGCTGTTCAGGTCATCCCAGTGATGAATGTCAACATGTTTCCAGTAATCCAGGCCCGCTCTCTTCAGGTGCTTGTCGTCTGTTGAAAAGCCAAGTGGGTGGATCAAGTGAAGAACACTATTGGTGGCACCACAAAGACGAGCAATGGAGCCGGTATTCGGTGGTATTTCGGGTTCGACAAGAACGATATGGAATTTTGATGGACTAAGCATTGTTATTAATACGTTAAGTCAAATATATATTGAACATGTCTGCAAGCAGGGTTAAGGTCTCGGCGCACGCATTTCAGGCGAAGGTCGGCAAAGAGAACAGTCTCATCTCTTTGTAATTGAAACCTGCAATGAGAAGTAACATGAGGATCTAGTTAGTTTTCATCCTAAAACGAGTCATTTTGTTCAAGATCAAGGCGAGTCTGAAAATTTCACCACAGGCACATGTTTGATATTACGAGGATAAGAATTTCAGTCGCAACGCTGAAATTGGGCCCAAAAAGGCAATTTCAGGATGGAAACTTGTTATATACCTGCTCAATCAAATCGAGACAAGCAAAATTAAATTTTGCGGTGCCATGTCGGCCTGCGGTGAGTTATGATATGATTCCGGCAAAAAAGAAACCGCATATTGGCATGCACGTCTTACTCTTTTCACAATAGGGGACAGTCTTGAGCAGGTTAATAGAAAATCGCACTACGATCAGGACGGCCCACAATCAGACAACCGGTGCACTGGTGTTTGTTTTTTTACTTCTATTCCTTAGTATTGTTGTTCACTTTAGCGACATAATTGAGGCAAGAATCCCGGTAACGCAGCATCGCGGCAAAGCAGACCTCGTGTCTGGCAATAAAGAGTTATTGCTTGCAACTGCACAAAATCTCTCGGAAACTCCGCTGGTATCTCAAGTAAATCATGCCCACACACCGTTTTTTTTCATGCCGGTACGTGTTAATGACGCTTCTTTGGAAATGCTTACTACCATTACGGGAATTGGACCCACTATCGCCGCCAGGATTTTAGAATTCAGAACAAAGGAGGGCAGGGTGGGGAGCGTTGATCAGCTTTTATCAATCAGCGGGATTGGACCCGAAAAGCTGGTACGTATCAGGCCTTATCTCACGGTTCAATAGACAATGGCACAAAAAGAATTCAACAATCATCCTCCTCAACCTGTTGTCGCTATCGTTGGGCCGACGGCTATTGGGAAAACATCACTCTCAATTGATATCGCTCAAGAGTTTAACTGCGAAATAATAGGGGTTGATTCCATGCAGGTCTACAAGCTCATGGACATAGGAACGGCCAAGATCACCTCTGAGGAAATGGAAGGGGTGCCTCACCACTTGATCGATATCCTGTATCCGGATGAGGACTACGATGCTGCCGGGTTTGTTCGTGACGCATCAGTTTTGGTGGATGAAATTACCGAGCGAGGTCGCATTCCGCTCATGGTGGGTGGCACTGGCCTGTATCTGAAGTCATTCAAGGATGGGCTTTTTGAGGGTATTCAAGTAAAGCAGGAGATCCGCAAACAACTCAAGCATAGAGTTGCAACTGAAGGGGCTAATGTCCTGCATGAAGAATTGCAGCTATGTGATCATGTATCCGCTGAAAGGGTTCACCCAAATGACACATCAAGAATAATTCGGGGCCTGGAGATATTTCAATCGACAGGAGTCCCCTGGTCGACCCACCTGGCAAGACAGGCAAGCGGTGACGCAACAACAGGCAGTCGGCAGGGCATTCTTATTATCGGCCTCACCTGTGAGAGAGAACTCCTGTATAGACGGATAAACATGAGGACAAATTTCATGATAGATCAAGGCCTTGAGGGAGAGGTTCGATCTCTTCTTGAGATGGGCTACAAGCAGGAGTTGAAGTCTATGGGGTCTATCGGATACCGACACATGATTCACTATCTGAAAGGAGATTGGACAAAGTCGGAAATGATGGAACTTCTGGCAAGAGACACGAGGCGGTATGCAAAACGCCAGTACACCTGGTTTAAAAAAATGGAAGGGATTGAGTGGTTTGATTTTCGTGACAATGGAAAAGTAATAGAGAGAGTAAGAGGATGGCTCAATGAAAATCATGGCACAGTGTAAATAATTAAGACAATGCAAAACAGCAATGCCAGAATGCAAAACCTCCCGGAGCTCATTAGGGAGTTGTTATCCCGGAGGAACATTCAGGGAGCGGGTGACCTTGAGAAATTTCTTTACCCGAGGCTTGAATCTTTACCGCACCCTTCTTCAATGAAAGGGCTAAGCTCTGCGGCTTCTAAAATATGCAGGGCAATTGAAAACGATATCGAGATCATTGTCTGGGGCGATTATGATGTAGACGGGACGACAGGTACGGCTTTGCTTGTCAATTTCTTCAGGGAGCTAGGCGTCGAAATTCAGTATTATATACCAAACCGACTTGCTGAGGGTTACGGTTTAAGTGGCCCCAGGTTCCTGGAAAGATTTAAAAATGAAGTAGATAGTGGTGCTTTGCTCATCACGGTTGACTGCGGCATTTCCGACAGGGACGCAGTGGGCACAATTGCAAGTGCTGGCTGTGAAGTCATAGTTACGGATCATCACCAGATGCCGATTGGTGGCTTACCGGACTGCGTGGTTGTGAATCCGAACCAGCCCGGATGTGGATTTAATGGAGAGATGCTGGCTGGTGTAGGTGTTGCTTTTTTCCTGGCAGTTGCTGTTCGTTCCCGTTTATCTGAGGTTGGATACTTCTCGTCCCGCCCGCGTCCAAACTTAAAGCAATATCTAGGTTTTGTGGCACTCGGCACGATCTCAGATCTTGTGGAACTGACTGAGACGAACAGGATCCTGGTAAAGGCAGGCTTTGAAGCATTGACGGATTCCAGCATACCCGGCATTGCCTCCTTGCTTGAAAATGCTGAAATATCGGGAGGTACAATAACTTCCGAAGATATTAGTTTTTCTCTGGGCCCACGCATAAATGCTGCTGGCAGGTTGGGGGTGGCTAACGTTGCGGTGGACCTGATGGTTTGCGACAATATGAGCGTAGGCGCAACCTTGTCGTCACAGCTTGAAAAGCACAATGAAAAACGTAAGAAACTGTGCGAAGAATGTTACAACAAGACTCTAGATAATGATGATAGGTGTCTGTTAATAGGTAAATATTCAATTGTAGTGTCTGGTGATTTTCATGCTGGCATTATTGGCATTGTTGCCTCCAGGATTGTTGAGAAGTTTAAAAAACCCACAATCGTGTTTGCCAGAGAGCGTGACCCTGGAGGGTGCTTCCGCTACAAAGGCTCAGGGCGCTCCATTCCCGGCGTCAATATCCTTAATTGCTTGCACGGTTGCTCGGATGCAATCTCGCGATACGGTGGCCATGGGATGGCCGCCGGCTTAACTGTTGAAGAGACAAACTTCAACAGTTTTGCAAGAATGTTTGAAGAACACGCTAAACTTGCAAGTAAAGAACGTAATCTTTCAGAATTGATACAAGCTTCCCATGATGTGGAATGCTCAATTGACGATGTGATGGATGATGAGTTCCTGAAATATTTCTCGCTCATGGAACCGTTTGGGCCAGAAAATGAGAAGCCGGTTTTTCTGGATCGCCAGGCCTCGATTGTCAGCTGCAAGGCGATTGGCTCAGATAATCAGCATCTGCAAATGGTCCTGAGGGGTAAGTATGCCAACCACAGGGCTATCGGCTTTGGTCTTGGTGGCATGGCTGCTGATATTCGGGCCAGCAGGAAACAGGAGTTTTATTTCACACCAATGATTAACAGGTTCAGGAATAAAGAGACCTGGCAGGTAAGGGTTATTTCTGTTTCAGTCTAGAATCTCCAACTCTTCCTGAGTGGGGAATTCTATTTTTGAAAAATCCATTCTCTCATTTTTCAATTCACACCAAGGTTGCCGAGGGGACTGCTTGCGTAGGGCAATGCATTTGCCAGTAAGAGAAAGACTTGGATTGGGACCAAGCTATCTAGTTGAATACACTACGTATAATATATATATACATAATATACATTATGCGACATTGTATTAATGATGTGAATCGCAGGCCCGGGGCCTTGGTTCTACATAGTTGCATCGACTTTGGATTCTGGCCTTGTGTTACCTGTCTGGTGAAGGATGTTTTAATTCCCTGAAAAAATGGTATACTGTCAGGCTCTTTCGAGAATTAAGCTTTTACAACATAATAAGAGATCATATTGAGAGGTACATTACGTGATAAATAGAGAAATATACCAAGAGCCCCTTGTGAGTCGTTACACCAGCAGGGAGATGCAGGAACTTTTTTCAGAAAAAACCAAATTCACCGCCTGGAGAAAGTGCTGGATTGCCCTTGCAGAGGCTCAGCATGAACTGGGCCTTGATGATCTCGTCACTTCTTCAATGATTGAAGAGATGAAGGCAAATGCTGACAATATTGATTATGACCTGGCTGCTGAAAAAGAAAAAGAAATACGCCACGATGTCATGGCCCATGTATTTGAATTCGGGACCAAGTGTCCTTTGGCCGCCGGAATTATTCATTTGGGTGCAACCTCTCAGTTTGTCGTGTGCAATACGGACCTGATGATTCAGAAGGATGCCCTTCAGCTTGTTCGTAACGGGCTGCTTCAGGCTATAGAAAACCTTGCGAGCTTTTGCGAGAAGCATAAAGGCCTCCCAACGCTTGGTTATACGCATTATCAACCGGCACAGCCCACAACTGTCGGAAAAAGAAACACCCTGTATATTCAGGATTTGCTTACAGATCTACAGTATGTTGATTTTCTCATATCAAACATTAAAGCTCGAGGTGCCAAGGGGACAGTCGGAACCCAGGCCACTTTTATTGAACTTTTCAAGGGGGATCATCAAAAGGTCCGCCAGCTTGACCAGCTTGTTTCTGAAAAACTAGGGTTCCTCTCCCCTATTCCCGTTACCGGGCAAACGTACAGCCGAAAGCTTGATATGAAACTTGCCGAAACGCTTGCAGGGGTTGGATCGACGGCTCATAAGTTTGCAGTTGATTTACGGCTTCTTTCCAACTTGAAGGTTCAAGAAGAGCCCTTTGCTAAAAATCAGACTGGCTCCTCTGCCATGGCGTATAAGCGTAACCCTATGCGCTCAGAGAGGATGACCGGATTGTCCAGAAAGCTCATGGGGCTGGTAGTTGACTTTTCAGCGACCTACTCCAATCAGTGGTTTGAGAGGACGCTTGATGATTCTGCCATTCGGAGGATGGATATTCCGCAGGCTTTTTTGCTCACAGATGCAATATTGAAGCTTTTTATCAACATAACGTCAGATATGGTTGTTTATCCTAAACAAATAGAACGTCAACTCAATGCTGAATTGCCGTTCATGGCTACCGAAAAAATTTTAATGGAAGCCGTAGAAAAAGGCGAAAGTCGCCAGGAGATGCATGAAGTTGTTAAGGAGCATTCTGTTGCAGCAGGCAAAGTTGTTAAGGAAGAAGGTAAAGAAAATGATTTACTTGTCCGAATTGGCGATGACAGCAGGATCCCTTTTAATCACTCGGAACTCAAAGAGATGATAAGTGACTACACTCAGTTTACCGGACGAGCCAGTCAGCAGACTGAAGAATTCTTGAGTGAAATAGTGTACCCACTTTTGAAGGAAAATAGGGGCAAAATGTCAAAGGTCGATGCGTCACTTAGCGTATAGCTCGATACTACTTCATGAAAAATCTTTATCTGCGCATTGCGCCTGACTCTTTCCACTACCTTAAGTTTATCTTAGAGGGGTATGACAATTTAGCTATTCTCTCTAGTGTCGATATGAAAAAAGGAGTTGTTCGGCTCAGGTATTCAAGTGGTCTCGAGAGTGAAATGTTTAAGTTGCTCAAGAGCATAGCTGGCAGATTGTTATAATTTGTCTCTTAAAATAAAATATTATCCGTTGTTATAGATGAAACAGTATTCGTACTTTATAAAAACTTTCGGTTGTCAGATGAATGAGCGTGACTCCGAGATCATGTCTCAGGCGCTAGCTGGTTCAGGTTACGTTGAGACCATGGAGATGGAAAGCGCTGACCTGGTCATACTCAATACCTGCTCCATAAGGGCAAAAGCTGAGCAGAAGGTAATGAGCCTGCTGGGTTTATTGCGAAAACAAAAGAAACGGCACCCTGAAATGCAAGTTTGCGTTGCAGGGTGTGTCGCTCAGCAAGAAGGTGAAAAGCTTGTTGAGAGAATGGAGCACGTTGACCTTGTGGTGGGTACCCAGAACATTTACCAGATTGATCATTTGCTGGAACATGCCAGGAAAAACCCTGGATATATCGCAATTTCAATGGAAAAAGATTACACCATCCCTGTTTTTTTACCCGACCAGGCAATGGGCGCTGCTTATACGGGAAAGGGTGACTCGCCTTCAATTTTCCGGAAATTTGTTACCATAATGCAGGGTTGCAATAATTTCTGTGCATATTGCGTTGTTCCCCACACGAGGGGTCGGGAAGTGTCCCGCAATGTTAAGGACATAAAGGGCGAAATTCGCGTATTGCTTGAAAGTGGCATAAAGGAAATAACCTTGCTTGGTCAAAATGTTAATTCGTATGGGCAGACTAATATTGTGACAAGCGATGGCGCCCCCTTTTCTTTTGCAGAATTACTCCATGAGATTGCCCACCTGGAAGGATTGCAACGTTTGCGGTTCACCACCTCGAATCCTAAAGATTTATCTGATGATTTAATGAAGTGTTTTCGCGACATTCCCAACCTGTGCCCCCAGTTTCACCTGCCGGTACAGGCTGGCTCAGATAAAGTGCTCAAGAGGATGAACAGGAAGTACTCCATAGCCCGCTACCTTGAACTCGTTGAGCAGCTCAGGGAGTATTGCCCGGACATCGCCCTGAGTACTGACATTATCGTTGGGTTCCCCGGGGAGACTGACAAGGATTTTGAAGAGACAATGGGTGTCCTGGAAAGGGTCCGCTATCATGGTTCCTTCTCCTTTAAATACTCTGATCGTCCCGGCACGGCAGCTGAAAAATTCAATGACAAGGTCGATGAGAATGTCAAAAAAGAGAGGTTGATGAGATTTCAGGATCGCCAGGACGAGATAAGCCTTGACCGAAATAGGGAGTATGTCGGAACGATAAGGGAAGTTCTTGTTGAGAGTGCTAGCGGGAAAGCGTTAAAAGGCCGAACAGTCACAAATCACATCGTTCATGTGGATGACACGTTGGGTAGAATCTTGAGGCCTGGAGATTTGGTTGATGCCGAGATATATCATGCCGGTCAGCACTCGTTAAAAGGCAAGCTGGCCCGCATGAAATAAATCACAGCCCTATTCGGAGGAGCCACCCTCCCCTTCTGTGTCTGGAAGTTGCTGTTGACCCGTATCGGCATCAGTGGCTTCCTCTTTAGTTTCGAGTCCGGGCAGACTGAGGTTCTTCTTCTTCTCCTCCTGTACCTTCTCGGTTGTTTCGTAAATCCTGCGAACAACTCTATTTGACAACCTCTTGCCCTTGGCTGCAGCTCCCTTGATCAGGTACTCATCGAAATCGATATCGATTATATTGGTTTTTGCTCGCGGTGATGGCATCAGGTTGACGCGGGCGTGCCTCTCATTGCCAAACAGGAGCAGCAGGATTCTTGAGCGCTTGTGGGGTGGGAAAAGTTCATATTCCTTTTCCATTATAAAGGAAGGCATTTTAAATCGCTTAATGTAAACCAGGTTCTCGCGCCCGTCCCTGTAGGCGATATTGAAAATCAGGTTCTTGCTCACCTTTCCAAACCACTGTATGTCGTAGCCAACAAAAAGCTTTTCGACAATAGGTATGATCTTGTATTTGCCGGTGGCGTAAATAAGGATAAGTCGATCGTATTCAGAGCAACTTACAGTAAGATCTTCACCTGTTTCGTTAGGTTTGACCTGGTGTCCAAGAAAGCCAGTTGCGCTGTCATAACCAACAGCGAGGTTTGAGATTGCGACTTTCCTGACACTCACCTCCTTAAAGGATTTTATCTCGGTTCGCCGCGGATACCGTGCGCCATATTTTTCAAGGAGTCCGTCGAGATATGAGATGGTGTAGCCAATCATATCCTTTAGTGATTTTTCAATCGTTTTTATATCTTTCCCGATTGCGCGGATCTCTTTTTGCTGTTTGTTAATGTCGAAACGGGAAATTCGCTTTATCTTTATCTCCAGTAATCTTTCTATATCTTCAAGTGTAACAGGTCGGATTAGTTCCTTTGAGAATGGTTTCAGTGCAACCTCGACAGATTCTACGACTGCCTTGTATGTCTTTTGTTCTTCGATGTTTTTATACAGTCGCTCCTCGATGAATATTTGCTCAAGTATGCGAGCATGCAGTTTCTCTTGCAGTCGGGACAGGTCAATTTCAAGTTCGCGAGTCAGGTCGGCGACCAACTTAGTGGTGTTTTGCCTCAGAACTTCTGAAACAGACATTGTGGCCGGGTGGTCACCTTGGATAAGTGTCAGGTTTGGTGATATGGAGATCTCGCAATCCGTGAAGGCGTACAGCGCCTTGATAGTGTCGCCGGCATAGATTCCCCGAGCCAGCTTTATCTCTATCTCCACCTCTTCAGCAGTGTAGTCGTTGATAGAGATGATTTTTATCTTCCCGGACTTGGCAGCCTTTTCAACTGATTCAATGAGAGACTGGGTTGTTGTGTTGTATGGGATTTCCTTAATTGTGATGGTTTTGTCATTTTTTTCTTCAATGCGGGCGCGGCAGCGGATTTTCCCATTGCCGTCTTCATAGCTGGTTACGTCGACAAATCCCTTTTGAGGGAAATCCGGATAAAGAATAAATTCTTCGTCACGCAGAATGGCCTGTTGCGCCTGCAGGAGTTCGCAAAAATTATGCGGCATGATTTTCGTGGCCATGCCTACGGCAATACCCTCGGCCCCCTGCAGTAGCAGTATTGGGATTTTTGCAGGCAGAGTGACAGGTTCCACCATTCTGCCATCATACGAATCGATGAACTCAGTAAGCTCATTCTTGAAGAGCACCTCCTTGGCAAGTGGCGAGAGGCGGCACTCGATGTATCTGGCAGCAGAAGCCTGGTCGCCGGTGTAAATGTTGCCAAAATTACCCTGCCTGTTAATCAGGTAGCCTTTGTTTGCCAGGTTGACCAGTGCTGCAAAGATGGATGCGTCGCCGTGCGGATGAAGCTTCATTGTCTCGCCAACTACATTTGCAACCTTGTGGAAACGACCATCTTCCATGTTGAACAATGTTTGAAGGATGCGTCGCTGTACAGGTTTCAGTCCGTCTTCGATGGCGGGTATGGCGCGTTCACGGATAACGTATGAGGTGTATTCCAGGAAGTTTTCGTCGAAAAGTTTGTGCAGCTTACCAGTTGATGGTTCCATTCAAAAATAACACTTTAGGGAAGATTGTTTATAATTAACATTAAGAAAAATCCAGCAATATCCTACTCGACAGGCACAAGGTTCTCCATAATGTATTGTTTTCTCTCCGGCGTGTTTTTGCCCATGTAAAAGGAGAGTACCTTGCTGACCTCACTCAATGAGTCCAGGGTGACACTTCGCAGTCGAATCTCGCCGGAAATAAATTGTTTAAACTCTTTTGGGGAAATTTCACCCAGTCCCTTGAATCGCGTTGTCTCGACGTTGAGTTTTCGTTTCCCTCTGCCCTGTAACTTCTTGGTCGCACTCACCTTTTCCTGCTCTGAGTAGCAGTAAAATGTTTCCTTCCTGTTTCGAACACGAAAGATTGGTGTCTCAAGGATGTAGATGTGTCCCAACTTCACCAGCGGCTCGAAGTAGTGAAGAAAGAAGGTGAGCAGCAAGTTTCTGATGTGCAGGCCGTCCACATCGGCATCAGTTGCAAGGATGACTTTGTCGTATCGCAGATTGCCGATGGAATCTTCAACATCAAGCGCACGCATAAGTGAATACATCTCTTCGTTTTTGTAAAGTATGGCCAGTTTTTGGCCAAGCACATTCATTGGCTTACCTTTAAGGGAGAATACAGCCTGCGTGAGCGGATCTCTCGACGATACAATCGAACCGGCGGCAGACTGCCCTTCGGTGATAAATATCATATTCTCCCGCCCATCCTTGGAGGGTTTGCCTTTTGACGGGTGGTATTTGCAATCCTTAAGCTGAGGGATCTTGAATGCGACTTTTCGAGCCTTCGCACGCGCTTCCTTTCGGACTGATTGCAATTCCTTGCGCACCTTCTCGTTACGCAGAATTTTCTCAATCAATCGTTCGGCAGATTCTGATTTTTTGTAAAGGGTGTCTGAAACTGCGTCCTTGACCTTGCCGACAATCCAGGATCGGACCTCGGTGTTGCCAAGTTTGTTCTTGGTTTGCGACTCAAAAACCGGCTCCTTGACTTTTATTGCCAGGGTGCCGACTATGCCGTCCCTGACGTCTGTATTAACAAATTTTTTATTTGAAAACTCATTTATCCCCTTCAGGATTCCTTCGCGAAATGCCGAAAGGTGGGTACCTCCTTCGCTGGTGTAAGTGCCATTGACGAATGTGTAATAGTTTTCACCGTAACTGTCGATATGGGAGAATGCGAACTCGAGGGTGGAATCCTTATAGTAAATGGGGTCGTAGATGTTGTCGCCGTTTAGTTCCTTGTCTAAAAGATCAAGAAGTCCGTTTGCAGAATAGTACTGTTTCTTATTGAGAAACAGTTTGAGTCCGGCGTTAAGGTAGGCATATCGCCACATTCTCTTTTCAATAAACTCATTATCAAAGGAGAATTCTCCGAACATTTCCGAGTCGGGAAGGAAGTCGATACTGGTACCGTTTTTTTCTTCGGACTCTCCTTCGGTCTGTTCCTTGAGGATCCCCTTGGAAAATTGAGCTGACGAGAAATTGCCGTCACGATAGGCAGTTACGACAAAGTCTTCAGATAAGGCGTTAACAGCCTTTGTGCCAACACCGTTCAAGCCGACAGAAAATTGGAAAACATCTGTATTGTACTTTGCTCCAGTATTAATTACTGAGACACAATCAACGATTTTCCCTAACGGTATCCCCCTGCCATAATCCCGGACATGAACCCTGCCGTCATCACTGATGTGGACATCGACACGTTTTCCTGCCCCCATGATGAATTCGTCGACGGCATTATCAACAATTTCCTTAAGTAGAATATAGATACCGTCATCCTGGTTTGAGCCATCACCAAGACGCCCTATGTACATACCCGGTCGTTTGCGGATATGCTCAAGGGAGCTTAGCGTTTTGATCTTGCTTTCGTCGTAATTATGGGTAGGTACGTTCATTTTTTGAGGTCTGCCACAGGGTTGATCGTTATGAGTCTGGATCGTATACTATTTCATTTAAGTTCAATTAGCAACAGCCATCATAAGCCGCTGGTCCATACTCTGCCTCTCCCTGTCGGCAGCCCATCATTGATAATGCGCAGTCATGCGCACATCACACAAGTAGTTGTATTGTCATCCAATTAACCATGAAGTGCCTTCACATCATTCTGACCCTTTCACAATCCGGGCAAATCCAAGTCGGACCATTGCTGATCCCCCATTTGTTTTCTTCAAAACACTCTACGCAAATCATGAAACCACAGGGGCAACTCCAACAGAAACTCTTTTCTTCTTTGCAGCAATGACATCGATATTCACCAATTTTTCTCTTCCTGTACCCCTTCGCCTTCCCACTCACGATTGCAGCTCCTCCTTCATCCAGTTACGGTAGGACGCACTGATGTTGGTTATTTCCATGGCTATAATTTCCGGAACGTCATAGGGGTGCTCTTCTGCAATCAGTTGCTCCACTTTGACAAATAAAGATGAAAATGTTTTAAGGCTGAGCAGATATTCGGGTGAATGCTCAATTTCGCCTTGCCACCAGTAACGGCTTTCTATGGGCCCTGAAATCTGGCAACAGGCCGCAAGTCTTTTTCGCAGCAGCGAATCTGCCAGCTGCTGACCATTTTGTTTGGTTTCGACAGTCGTTTGTACTATAAGAGGTTTGTCCATTTGCGGATATCCTGATAGATTGTTGTTTGGTTTTGCTGTGTTTCTATTGTGCAGCTCAAAAAATATAATTCTTTTTACCACTTCTAGCCAGAGGTACCATTGATGTTACTTGTTATCGATGTAGGCAATTCACATACGGTTACAGGTCTGTATGAGGGTGACAGGCTTAGGGGCCAATGGCGCCTCAAGTCAGACCGGGCCAAGACAGATGATGAAATAGGTGTTCACTACCACTCCCTGTTTTCCATGACAGGTATAAACACCACGGAAGTGAGTGGTGTGGTGCTGGCAAGTGTTGTGCCTAGTCTTGAATCGGCGTGGGTTTCCTGTTGTTCAAAATATTTTTTCACCCATTTGCAAAAGAAAATATTTGTGGTTTCTGCCGACAGCGTGAAGGATATGATTTCCATTCGCCTGGCCAACCCTGGTGAGGTGGGTGCGGACCGTTTAGTCAATGGTATAGCAGCCTTCAGGCGATTCAAGAAGCCGGTTGTCGTCATAGATTTTGGAACAGCTATAACCTTTGACTGCGTTAGTGGCAGTTGTGAATACTTAGGTGGCGCTATTCTCCCAGGTATTGCAATATCACTCGACGCCCTGTCGTCACGAACGGCCAAGTTACCCCACATAGATATTTCCAAAAAACCCGATTCAGCAATTGGCAAATCAACAGTTGAGGCAATGACAAGCGGTATTGTCTACGGTTATGGAGGGATGATTGATGGAGTTATCCAGCGAATCCGCAAGGAGATGACAGGTTCAGATAGCGGTGAAATGGAAGTTGTCGCCACAGGTGGGATGGCATCAATTATTGCTCCTGCGACGCAGTCGATACAACATGTGGACCCCTTACTTACCCTTGAAGGCCTCAAGATTATTTTTGAGGAAAAGGTTGGTAGTTAGATGGCCAAGCCTCTTGTTCCATCCGCCCTTGAAAAAGGTGACATTATAGGCATTGTCGCTCCTGCGGGTCGAGTAGTCGAACAGGCGCGCTTTGAGAAAGGGATTCGTATCCTGCGTGAGATGGGCTTTGAGCCAGTATTCCCTCGTGAGCTCTGGCCTGGCCCCGGTTATCTTGCAGATACCGATGTAAACAGGGCTGGCGAATTGATGCGCATGGTAGCTTCGCCAGAGGTTAAGGCTGTCATGGCGGCCCGTGGCGGTTATGGATGCCTGAGGACTCTAGCTCATCTTGATTTTTCACAGTTTCGCAAAAATCCTAAACCTGTTATCGGATTTTCTGACCTCACCATTCTGCTCAACCAGATTTTTGCGCAGGCTAACCTCCTCTGTTTTCATGGCCCGGTGGTCACATCACTTCCTGATTGCACCAATACCGCCCTGGAGAGGTTGTACTACTCACTGACAGGTAACTTCAGAAAAGGTTTACAGGTAGGTGATGTAGAGATAGTGAGGGGCGGCGACGAGGTCAGGGGCATACTTGTCGGAGGGAATCTCAGCTCCCTCATGGCAATGATTGGCACCCCTTACGATCCCAGCTGGAAGGAAGCAATTCTCTTTATTGAAGATATCAATGAGCCTCTCTACAAAATCGACAGGATGCTTACCCAGTTGGCTCTTTCAGGTAAACTTGAAGGGGTCAGGGGGCTCCTTATCGGCGATTTCGGCATGGATGAGAAATTTGATACCATAAGTAAATTGAGGTATACAGAGGCAATCTGGACCAGAGTCCTGGAGCTTACCAGCAACACCCCCTTCCCTGTCTGGGGGAACTGCCCAATAGGTCATTTCAACAACAATCTCACATTGCCGCTTGGCCTGCCAACCATTATGGACAGCAACGCAGCAACGCTTTCATTTTATTAACATATCGAACGGTTGCTTTATGTCATGAGAAGTTCTGCTGTTCTTTTATCGCCTTCGTTTTGAACCTCTTGATATTTGACTTCCACCAGCTAAAATGCTATAGAAGAACCATGCTCGAAACAAAGATTTCAAACCTAAAATCTGCAAAATCAGAACCTATCAGGACCAATATATGTCTTTACGTAGTGCTTTACGTTCAATAATTGTTGCCGGAAGTCTTGGCGTGTATATGGCAGTTCCGGCTTATGCTGCCGAATATGTATCTGTAAACAAGGACAATGTGAATGTCAGAACCGGGCCCAGTACAAAAAACCCGGTCTATATGGAACTTTTTGCCGGCTACCCCCTAAAGGTTACGCAACGTAGTGGTGAATGGGCCAAAATCTCTGATTTTGAGGGAGACAGCGGCTGGATACACAATTCGCTTATTGGTAAAAACGACACTGTAATTATCAATGCCAAAGAAAGTGTCAATATGCGATCCGGGCCTTCCACAACGAGTCCTGTTGTTGCCGACGTGGAGCGGGGAGTTATCATGAAGAAAATTGGTGAAAAGGGGAAATGGTTGCAGGTGCGTCACAGCGGCGGCACTGTCGGTTGGATTTACAAGCCGCTTCTCTGGCCCTGATTCAACCTATACCAACCCTTTTTCCGCTACAGGCTCTCATGAAGAGTTTTTAGCTAATGCCCTTGTGATTGACGCATCCATTCGCAAGGGCAGGCGAACCAGTTGACCTGCCTTGTTCTTAAAGAGGAAATGGTTGTTTTCCAGTCCAAAATGCAGGAGATCCCTGGTGATTTCCACGTCCTTTTTGCAATATTTACGAATAAGGTCAATTCTTCCTTCCTTATACCACGCCAAGGCCTGAAGTCCGTCCGCACTTTTCCGGGCACCAAGGGTGTGTTCTGCAACGCGATCAAGGCTGAGCCTGTAGCCGAGATGATTGGATATCTCTTCCAGCATGTCAATGGTCGGCAAATTGTCCAGATTCACGCTCGAATATCCAGATAGTACCCTGTTGTCGAACCGCTTGTTATTGAAACCGACAACAAGGTCAAGTTCCTGTAAATGTTGTATCAAGGCCCCCACCTCGTGTTCAAGGTAAGTCACAAAACCATTCAGGGAGGAGTCATATACAACACCTACAGAGACCCCCATTTTGTCTGCCCTGCCCCACCCACCAACCTCCTGAGCGGAGCGCTGCGTTTCAAGATCAAACACCCCATATCGTTCCGGCAGGGCATTGAGCCCCGAGAGATGATCCGATATAGATACTTCGCCAGTTTGTACCACCTTTAATTCGGTGTCTAAATGTTGCCTTTTCTGGACGATACGTGGTGGTGTCGAAAATTCGGTTTCACCTGTACTATCGCTCACCATGATGAGCTCCAAAAGTCGCAGACAGGCACCCTTGTCAATAGGGCGGTTGCCAGATCCGCATTTGGGTGAATGCACACATGAAGGGCAGCCATTTTCACAGTCACAGCTCTGAATCATCTGCTGTGTCTCACGCAACAGCTCATCGATTTTATGATAGACCGCTTCAGAGAGCCCAACACCACCGATATGCCCATCATAAACAAAAATTGTCGCCTCTTCTGTCTGCTCATGAACAGGGCAGGATATCCCTCCGATATCATTTCTGTCGCATAGGGCAAGCAAGGGGAATAGTGCTATCATGCCATGTTCAAGAGCATGAATAGCCCCCATAAAGTGCATTTTTTCGGTTTCCAGTGTTTCTTTTATGATCGGCGGAATCTCCAGCCACAACCCTTTGGTTTCAATTGATTGCTCAGGTAGATCCAGAGGAAAGGTGGAGATGAGCTTATTGGTTGAATTGTTTCTTTTCTGATAGCCGGTAACATGTTCGGTCACTCGAAGCCTTCCGAAAGAAACTCGCCCTTTAAAACTCATACCTGTTATTTCGGTTTCAAGAATTTCTGTATTTTTATTGGACATAGGCCGGGTGAAATAATTAGCCTTCTTCCTGCTGGCAATCACTTCTCTTGCCTCAAAATCAAGCTTGGAAACCACCCACTGAACAGCATGATGTAAATAGACACTTCCTGGATGACACTCTTTCATTGCCCTGTTGCTGTCTATCTCTCCAATCAATTCACCGCTGTCGCTGTCAATTATGGACAGCTGACTCCCGCCACCCCTTAAACTGACATGCCGCTGCGGATATTTCCTGGTGCTGAACCAGCGATTGCCATCCCCGGATTGCAAAAGAAGGCCATTTTCTGTCAAGGATGAGACAACCTCTACCACCTTCTTGTCCGACAGCAGGTGCTCTTCGCTCTCAATGGGGAGTTCAGCAGCTGTACAGTGAAGATGCAATTCCATTATAGATCTGTTGCCCGGATTTAATACTGCTGACTCAACTGGACGGGAAAAAAAATCCTCTGGTTTTCGCATAAAATATTGATCGAGTGCATCTTCCTGGGCAATAAGTACAACAACGGATTCACGTCTGGCCCTGCCTACACGCCCTCCTCTCTGATGTGTAGCCATAATTGAACCTGGGTAGCCAACAAGAATACAAACATCAAGATCACCTATATCGATACCAAGTTCGAGTGCAGATGTTGAAATAACACCGAGCAATTTCCCGTTTGCCAGTTTTTTCTCAATTTCCCTTCTTTCTTCAGGAAGGAACCCGGCCCTGTAAGAACTGAGTTTATTTTCCAACTCTCCTAATTTAGGGCGGGTCCAGAGATTAATGAGTTCAGTTAATTTTCTCGACTGGGTGTAGACAATAGTTCTGAGTTTACGCTTTATTGCCGCTTCCAGCAGTTGAGAAGCGGTGTAAGCCGCACTGTCCCAGGGGTTGAGCAGGGCCATGTGCTTGCCTGAGCCAGGTGCGCCGCTTTGAGTGACAACTTCCGGTGACCGGCCAGTCAGCCGTTCTGCGAGTTCGAGCGGATTACCGATGGTTGCCGAAAGCATTATAAACTGCGGTGAGCTGCCGTAACCAGATGCTATGCGAAGGAGCCGCCTAAGCACCCAGGCCATATGGCTACCCAGCACACCACGATATGTATGCACCTCATCGAGTACTATATATTTGAGCTTCTTAAAGAAGTAAGTCCAGTTTGAGTGATAGGGAAGAAGTGAAAGATGAACCATCTCCGGGTTGGTCATAAGTATTGGAGTGCAATCTTCTCTGATCCTCCTTCGCATATATGATGAGGTGTCACCATCATATATGGCAGCATACTTCTTGTTGGAGGGTAATAGCGACGCGAATTCGCTGAATACACGCAATTGGTCCTGGGCTAATGCTTTGAGCGGAAAGAGGTAGAGCGCTGCACCATTTGCATCTCCGGCCAGCATATCGATAACAGGTAAGTTGTAAATCATCGACTTTCCTGAGGCGGTAGGTGTTGCGACTATGACATCACTACCCTTATCAATATATTCCAACGCTTGTTGCTGGTGAGTATAGAGCTTATTGATCCCCTTTTCTTTGAGAAAGGTCTTGATCTTTGTATGAACAGCAGGAGGGCTGGAGGCGAAATCTGCGACTTTCCCGGGAATAGTGCGGGTTGCAACGACCTGGGGCCCAAACTTCGGAGAATTCATTAAGGCCTTGATGTACTCTCCTGCACCCTGAATCCTATCCGTCTTTGTATCAGCCATTCCACAAAACTATATTCGCTTGATTTACATGTGAAGAGGGTATATTGTCTCTAGTCCATGTGAAATTCCCATGGTACCGAATATCCGTTGGTTCACGTAAAACCCGGCAGGTTACAAGTCAGGATACCCTTAATTTTATTTTTAATCTACAAAGCTGAAAATGACTCGTATCGCAACCCTCGGACCCAAAAGTTCAGACGCCTATAATGCTGCCAAACAGTATGATCCGGAAGCAGAGATTATGCTTTATAACCGGGCATCGGATGCTGTTGAGGCCTTTACGAAAGGGCAAACCGACCTGGCACTTATACCGGTGTATAACACGCGAGAGGGCGAGGTAAAAGAATATTTCCGGCTTGTCTCGAAACTTGACGGTTACTGGATCGATAACGTTGTTCTGCCCATTCACCTCTCTCTTGGCCGTGTTTTCCCGGATGATGGCAGCAATGTTCCGATAGATGTGGTTGTCGGCAGGACAAGTGTACTGCGACAATGCGAAGATTATATAGATTCTAATTTTCCACATGCCACATTGATGGGGGTAACCAGCATTGATAAACCGTTTCAGGATATAATTGATAAACAGAGATACAGCCATGCCGTGATCGACTCGGAAGAGCTTGTTAAATCATATGGATTCAATCTTGCTGAGCGGGAAGTCGTTTCACATAACCGAACCCGTTTTGCCGTAATTGGTAAAAAACCTGCGGAATCTACCGGGTATGATGCAACTGCACTCATCACCAGGCCGCTCAATGACCGGGTCGGCATGTTGGCCGATATCCTCGGCGAATTTACCAGACGCGGCATTAATATTCAGGACCTGCAGTCTGAAAATGACATCCAGACGCAGAAACTAAGGATCTATATAGAGTTTGAAGGGCATATCAATCAAAAAGAACTGGCCGATACAGTTGATAGCCTGGAAAATAATGTTATTCAGGAAACAGGCTCTATAAAACTGCTCGGATCATTCCCCCGAGTTGATATGCGAGTGAAAAAGATCAAGTCGTTTGGCTTTATCGGGAGTGGTGATATGTCACTATGGTTTGCCGATAAACTGCAGCATGAAGGTTATGAAACGACTGTCACAGGCAGGACATCCGAAATACGACCGGAACAAATGATTCGCGAAGTGGATGTTGTTGTTATCTGTGTTCCGATCTCAGTCACAGCTGACACTATAAAAAAGTACGGAGCAATGCTGCAGGCAGGTCAGGCCCTGATTATTCTTGCAGGGGAATCGGAAAACACCTTGCAAACAGCTATGACCGTGACGGACCCTGCCGTCGAGATCATGTTTGTCCACAACCTGTGGGGCCCGCAAATTCTATCAATGAAAGACAAAAACGCCATCGTTGTTCGGACGCCACGTAGCGGAAGTTTTTGCAGTGAATTTGAGGCCTTTTTGTATAAGCACGGTGCTGACATTTATCATGACAGTGCACAAAAACACGATTTGCTGATGGGGGTAGGACAAAAACTTCCGACAACCATATCGGTTGCACTGGCGAAGACACTCGCCAAGCACGCAATAGGGTGTGATGATATAGGCAGCCATTCAACGCTTACATCGCTTTACGGGATTCTTGCCATGGCTCGGGTTCACAACCAAAATCCCAGGACATATGCTGAAATCATGGCCACTAAGGGAGACGGACGAAAAATTGTAAAGACATTTGCCGAGAATCTGCTTGAGATCGTCAAAATGGCTGAAAATGAAGATATTCATGGGATTTGTGAGCTTATGGAAAAAAATAAAGATTTCATGACGCCGGAATTCCTTCAGGCCCGGATGAAGCAAGCCAAAGCAGTCGACAATGTGCTCAGTGACGGTGGCCTGAAAACATACATTTAAACACATCACCTCACGATAGCCGTGGGGAATCATATTTTTTTGAGGAGTTACACATTATGGTAATGCAGAGTTATTCGTATCTTGAGGAGTCACATGTCTGTCCTCATTGCAAGCAGAAGATGTCCTGTTGCGAGGCACCGGCAATACACGTTGGCGATGGCCTTGGGTGGGGCTCAGACGTGCTGTTTATCTGTCTAAACGATGTTTGTCCCCTGTTTTTGAAAGGCTGGGATCATGTTGACGGGCAATATGGTCATCACGCCTCTTATCGGTACATGGAACTACCCGGCAGCAAAGAAGGAAATGTTATGATGGTCGGCAACAAGGATGCCTTTAAGGCAAGTGTGGTCGATCCGGAAGCTATAAAGACGCAGAACGTCCGATACGCAAAAGAAAAAGAGGCGATAAAAGCACTCGACACTTGTGTCGTTGATAATAATCTTGAGCCAGTTTTAACCCTCCTCCTTGATAATGCAGCAGGAAAAGAAAATAAACAACTCGCCCTTCAGCGACTTTTGCAAATCAATAGTCTCGACTGTATCGATCCGCTCAGAAATCATGAATTTCGAGAAACCTACTTTGAGCAAGATATTAACATGGCAATTTCTCAGATTTTGAAGAATAATTTCAAGAAAGAATGTCCTTATTGTTCCGAAATTATTAAGGCCCAGGCCAAGAAATGTTTGCACTGTAAAGAGGATTTATAAAAGATTTGTGTTGCAAATCGCTTGTTGACTGAGTATAAGAAGTGCGATTTTTCGAGCGATAGAGATATGTGGTGGATGTAGCTCAGTTGGTTAGAGCACTTGGTTGTGGCCCAAGAGGCCGTGGGTTCAAATCCCATCATCCACCCCATTTTTTAAGCGGATACCAAACGGTATCCGCTTTTTTTATTTCCGGGCGGGAAACGAGGAGATTGTAGATTTTTGGCGACAATTACTGTAAACTTTCACCCTCCACAGAATCAAATCCCGATAATCGGGATACGCTCCATGGTCCTGTTTTTAAACAGGCAACCGTATAACCACTTTTTTTATTTTCTATTTGCTGTACCTTCTGAACGGGTATCAAACAAAGTGGTATTTGCAGAAAGTGTGGCACTCAAAATCTTTTTTAACAGGTTGTAACTATCATGACGGACTATAGTAAACTTGACACCCCGGAAGTACTCGCCCATATCTTCCATCCACAAAGTGAAATGCGTGGCTCCTTACCTGAGGGGAGTACTGATCTTGATATAGAAGTAACAGATGGGGTCACACTTGGCTGCCGGTTTCACCTAAGCGCCCCTGACGCACCGACTGTCATTTTTTTCCACGGTAATGGTGAATGTACTTCAGATTACGATCAAATCGCTCAAGAATACACTCCCCTTGGTCTGAATCTCTTTGTTACGACCTATCGCGGTTATGGTTGGTCGACGGGATCACCTTCTGTTGCAGCTATGATGGAAGATTCCGGAGTGGTTTATGATTTTATTCGCAAATGGTTGTCTGTCAACGGCTATTCCGATGTGCTTTTTATCATGGGACGTTCGTTGGGCTCGGCAGCGGCAATTGATCTGGTCTTGAAGAACCCGGACGATGTGAAGGGATTGATTATTGAAAGTGGTTTTGCAGACACTCTGCCGCTTGCCAAGGCTCTCGGGATAGATACGGAAAAGAATGAAATTTTAGAGGAAGAGTGTTTCTGCAATTGTCAGAAAATTGCAGAAATCAAAAAACCGACACTCATCCTTCACGGCGCTCGTGACGAGATGATTCCCGTGGCTATGGCCGAAAAACTACAGGCCGATAGCGGTGCACGAAATAAACAGTTTATGGTCATACCTGGAGCTACACATAACACCATGTTAGAACACGGTGGTATCCATTATTTTGAGACCATAAAAAATTTCACAGACACTATTCTCGGGAAAAACGATTGGAGAAGCCGACGTAAGAAATACAGGAAACAACAGGTGAAAGGATAACATGAAGCGTACAGATTACCTGAGGTGGGACGAGTATTTCATGGCCGTTGCGCTTCTTTCAGCGCAAAGAAGTAAGGACCCGAACACCCAGGTCGGAGCCTGCGTTGCCAACGACCAGAACAAGATCGTTGGCGTCGGTTATAACGGCTTCCCATGGGGATGTTCTGACGACGAACTGCCATGGAAGCGGGAAGGTGACTATCTCGAAACAAAATACCCATACGTCTGTCACGCTGAGTTAAATGCCGTGCTCAATGCCATCTCGACAGATTTACGAAACTGCCGGATCTATGTCGGACTTTTCCCGTGTAACGAATGTACAAAGGTGATTATCCAGGCTGGAATAAGTGAAATTATTTATCTCTCTGACAAATACAAGGATACGGACCAAGTCAAGGCGTCAAAAATAATGCTCGATAAGTCACCCAATATCACCTACCGGCAACTCCACACAAAACTTGAAACAGTGAATCTTTCATTTTTGAAACCGGAGGAATAAGTCCTCAGGGACTGTGTTCATACCCCTGGTACGAGATGAGTTGAGGTTCCCCCACCTCCCGCTGAAGATACACCCCCTCCCCTTCTTCAATTACACCGATTTCATACAATTGAAACCGGTGTTGGTCCCTGAATTCTGTTCTCAACTTTTCAACTGCTTCCTTTTTTACAGTAAAGACGAGTTCGTAATCTTCCCCCCCACAGAGTTGTAACTGTACAGCATCCATGCCTTTTTCCCTGCACATTTCATATAATTCCTTGTCTGCCGGAAGGCGGTTGCTGTATAAGGTCGCTTTCACCCTGCCTGCGGTACAAATATGGCTCAGGTCAGTGGCGATTCCATCGGAGATATCCTGCATGGAGGTGACACTTCCGTTCTTTCCTAAAAGCTTTGCCAGCCTGACTCGTGGTGTTGGATCAAGGTGTTTACGTACAAGGGTGGGCCACAAGGAACTACTGTAATCATTAATTGAAATGTCCCGATCCAAAAATAGCTGGAGGCCGGCGGCAGCAGAACCAAGAGGGCCGGAGACAAAAACCCTATCCCCGGAACGTGCTCCATCTCTTCTGATAGCGTTGCCTTTCGGAGCTGCCCCGATGATCGTTACAGAAAAGACCAGCTTATCTGACTTCACCGTATCTCCCCCTATGAGTGTGCAACCGAAAAAGTTCAATTGGCTGAAAACACCATCCATAAAATCCTTGACCCAGGCATTGTTAAATCGATGATTCATACCAATAGACAGGAGGGCAAAACGGGGGGAGCCGGCCATGGCTGCAATATCACTGATATTAACACTGATAGCTTTGCGGCCTAGTAGGTAAGGGGGGTGCCAACTCGGGTCGAAATGAACGTTTTCGACAAGCATGTCAGTGGTTACAAGAAGTTCTTCACCGAGATTAGCATTGAAAACAGCACAATCGTCCCCTATTCCACAGGATAGATCAGGGTGTTGTCCAGATTGCCGGCTAATGATGTGTTTTATTAACTCAAGCTCACGCATTAAATCACATATAACCTTACTTAACTCTTTTAAATGGCTGAATCTTGGTTTTTTGCTGTTTGGTTTCCGGTTTTGGTCCAGCCGGTCTTTGAGTATGTATATTGACCGCTTTGACAAATCGCTCTTCTCCCCCCATGGTGAATATCTCCATGCCAGTCATTTGCGCAGTCCTGAGCGTCCAGGTCATCTGCTGTATGGGAAGTGAGAGTACCGAGAGATGCACCTGCCACCATTCATCTTTACGTGAAGAGTCTCGTTCAATATCGGTTACTAATGCATACAATAGCATCTGGGGTTCTTTCGCAGCGATGAGTACAATATCACCAATGTCTGTTGTATCCTTGAAATCAACTATCTGGTGGAGTTCGTTAACGAGTTTCTGCATGTCAATTCTTTTCCAAAATTAATTCTTTTTGAGTTCTGGCTTCTGTGATTATCCAGTTTTTATCTATATACGTCCTGGTGGCGGACTTTTCATACATTGTGAGTCCGAGAAGAAGCGGGTTGATTAACCTGTCGATAAGAATTTTCGATTTGGCAGCCGCCCTCCTGTCCTGGATTGCCAGCATGGTCCCAGCCCAACTCGCTAGTTCACGGAATTGTCCCAGTAATGTTTTCTGGTCTACATAACATACAGAATTATTTTTTTCCCGGAACCCCGGGTCGATTGGGGCAAATTTAATTGAACTGGACAAGGGTTCCTTATCCGCCATCAGGTCAACAATGGATTTAAAAATATTAAGTGTGTTGGCTACAATGAGGTATCCTTTATGAATGGTATATACCGGTTGCAGGTTTTCCATGGGGTAGAGACCCCAATAATAGTATTTGACACTTTTATACCTGCGACTCTGCAGGCTTATTTTAAAATGGTCTGCACTGTGATCAA
Source organism: Desulfopila sp. IMCC35008 (assembly GCF_010646885.2). Classification (GTDB taxonomy): domain Bacteria; phylum Desulfobacterota; class Desulfobulbia; order Desulfobulbales; family Desulfocapsaceae; genus Desulfopila. The sequence continues at coordinate 2,331,931 of NZ_CP050700.1, forward strand.
CCGCTTCTTTTATCTTTTTCCTGTCTTTAAGTTTTATAAAGAGAGCTGTATCCGGGATTGGAATGAACTGTTCATGTTCGCTGGGGCGAAGAATGAGTCCTATATCATTACCCATCATTTCAGTCAGCTCTTCTACCGTGTACCCTGTAATTTCCCTGGTACTTTTAGTCATCCCGCTAATATCATGTCCGTCGGAAGCGCGCTCTTCCCTATACATTTTCCAGAGCAATCTGGCGTTCAGGGTATTCGACCAGTAATATAACAAAACGTCTTCGACAACAAATGGTAGCGTAGCATTGGATTCAGGTTTGTTCTTCAGCATTCTACCTGTGAGGGGCAGGATTTTTTCATAATCCATCTCAACCATCAGGCTGTCTCTCAAAACAGGCCCCTGGCGCCAGGCTCCATAGCCTGCTGTTGGAAAACCTTTTAGATTCGATAATTCTGCAAGAAACGCCTGCTCGCGCGGTGAGTGCACGCCAGCAGCGATGGTTTCGCTCATTTCCCGCATCACAGAAAGATCAACATAAAGTTTTCTGTCACTCGTTTCAATATTCCGCCTGATCCTGGAGAAAGATGGATTCGTGTTCAGGTTTATTGCTGCATTATCTCTTACGTACAATGCTTCACGCAGCAATCGTTCCTCCATGGTGAGCAGCACATAACCATCTACAAAAGCTGCTGCTATTGTATCATGACCAATAGAAAACCTTCGAATACGATACTGGCCGTAAGGGACACCTGCTCTTTCAACCATTTTCGGGTACAGCCTTTTTGCTGTCGTTATGACAGACCGGAAGCTATGTTGTTTGCTGATAAACAGTGTTTGTTTCTTGAGGTAATTCCCCGCTGGTAATAAAGGTGGCGACCAAGTTCTTTCAGGAAACAATGCCACGCTGAACTTTGACCCGAGAAGGCTTAAAAACAATTTGTTGTCCTTAACGTCCCGAAAATTGTCTCGTAACTTTTCAAGACGGGAAATAAATATGGGGTCAAGATCTAGATATTCTGAAACTTCCACCAGATCTATCTCACTGATTGTCTTACCGAACCTTGATTCCTGAAACTTTCCAACTGATGCAAAACCGTTTTCCAGGTCCAGGTAGACGGTTGTGTCGTTTGGCAGGAATTGAACCGGAGAAACTTCGGTGACTTCCTGGTTATCAATAATGAAAAAACCAAGGAAAAAAATGAGAGCAATAAGTGAGGCGATTATGAAACGCATAGTTACCTGTCAGGATGCGTAATGTGAAGACCTTCTATACTGTAATGCTTCAGCAATATGGCCCGGCCCGATATCAGGACTTCCATCAAGGTCGGCTATAGTTCTGGAAAGCCTTAATACCCGGTGATACCCTCGTGCTGAAAGACCGAGTTTTTCCATCCCCTTTTCCAGCAACGATGACGACACTGAATCGAGGGTGCAATACAAATCAATTTCCCGACTACCCATCTGGCTGTTACAAAATACACCGTTTTGACGGGAAAATCTTTTCTGTTGTATGGATCTGACATTATTTACACGGTTTCTGATTGATGCCGAGTTCTCTTCATTTCCACCTGATTTTGTCAAAACCTTATAAGAGATCGCTGGCACAGGGATATAAAGATCTATCCTGTCAAGCAGGGGGCCGGAAACCTTACTACGGTACTTCTCTACCTGAACACTGGTACAGGTACAGGAATTGAGCGGGTCACCCAAAAAACCGCAGGGACAGGGATTCATGGCGGCTACCAGGATAAATCGTGATGGGAAAGACAGCGTCATGGAGGCACGGGCAATGGTAACATGCCCATCCTCAAGCGGTTGTCGAAGTACTTCGAGAACATGTTTTTTAAACTCAGGGAGTTCATCGAGGAAGAGTACGCCATTGTGGGCTAGCGAGACCTCCCCAGGTTTCGGGGTGGTGCCACCACCGATGAGGCCTGCATCTGATACCGTGTGGTGTGGAGCCCGAAAAGGCCTTTCAGTTATGATGTCATTTGTAGCGTGCATATCGCTGACACTATATATTTTAGTCGTCTCGATAACTTCTTCGTTCATCATTTGCGGCAAAATTGTAGCAAGTCTCCTGGCGAGCATGGTCTTACCTGCTCCAGGTGGCCCTGACATGAGAAGATTATGACCTCCAGCAGCTGCTATTTCAAGCCCCCTCTTTACGTGATTTTGCCCCTTTACCTCAGAAAAATCGACAAGGTGATCTCGATTTTGTCTGACTGTTTCGAGGTTTGCATGACTGGCAGGCTCTATTTGTATTAAAGCCAATAGATACTCAACTACCATTGGCAGGTCGCTAACCGGGATGACTTGTATCGCATCAGCAGCGATAGCAGCCTCTCTGCTGTTTTCACGTGGCAGGATGAATTTCTTGTAGCCTGCATCCCTTGCAGCAACCACCATGGGAAGTATACCGCGACATCTGCGAACTTTCCCATCAAGCGAGAGTTCTCCCACCATGCACACTTTCTCAAGTGAATGTTGAGGAATTATCTCAGTGGCGGCAAGTATACCAATTGCGGTGGGCAGGTCAAACCCGGCACCTTCCTTTCGCACATCAGCAGGTGCAAGGTTAACGGTTATTTTTTTATTGGGAAACTCATACCCGCAATTACTGATAGCGGCCTTAACCCTGTCCTTGTTCTCACGGACAGCACTGTCCGGTAACCCAACTGTTGAATAGGTTGGAAGCCCCCTGGCGACATCAACTTCAACATCGATCAATAAACCTTCAACACCTATTGCTGTACATCCCGTAATTTTTGCAAGCATGGATTATTTGGGTTCCTGTTGATAAAGGCACTTCATTTCTGCACTGTATTCGCCGTTTTTCTCACTGTAGATATAAAAAGGGGGAAGCACTTTCAAACCACTGCCACCGTTTTTAATACACTCAACCAGAATCAGAACAGCCCCTTCACCATTGCCAGGGTAACTATAGACATACTGCAGGCGTTTAATTTCGAGTCTCGTCTTGGCGAGTGCTTCAAAAAGTTCAACGGAGAGTTCTGCTGGATAGACAAAAACAGCTGAGCCCCTGTTTTTTAAAACAGCGCTGCAACCTTTTGTGAAATCGGAGATAGTTCCGTTAAGCTGATGCCGTGCGGCCCTGGCCTCACTATCACCGCTCTGTCTTCCTGAGTTAACTTTATAATAAGGAGGGTTGCAGATTGTGTGATCATACTGTTCCGGTGTTAACACCTGTAAGACAGCAGAAATATCACCTTCAATGGTGTGACACTTATTTGAAATTCCATTGAGGCGGAAGTTGGTATCCGCAAGTTGTTTTAGACGTGGTTGAATTTCCAGGGCATCGATGGATGCGATACGCTCCTTCCATCGATACATCAATATTAATGGTATGATGCCACACCCTGTCCCGGCATCGAAAATTACGGATTTATTGGTTGGTGTCAAAAAGTGTCCGACAAGCACAGAGTCAATGGAAAAACGATACCCGTTTTTGTGTTGTCGGCAGATAACATCACCATCGAAGATTGAGTCATCGGTCCTGATGCCCCTATTATTATCGGTGCTCATGAAGAAATTCCTTTACAAGTAAATTGGAGCATGAAAATAAGCTGAAAAATGTCTCTTTTTATTACAAATATATTCTGACATATCTATCACAAAAGAAGGATCGCACAAAAGTTCCTTATAGATGCCAATAATCATATTTTACTTTGGATTTAGCCGATGATACTGATTATATATAACCCGAAGTGCCTTTTAAGCATCAGTGATGATGCAATACATTACCCATAACCACAGGATTACCATGTACGATATATTTGTAAGAACACACTTCGCAGGCGCACATCATTTACGGGATTATCCAGGTGATTGCGAAAAACCTCATGGTCACAACTGGAAAGTAAAGATAACGGTACGGGCAACAGAATTGGATCATCTTGGTATGGGTATTGATTTTACCGTTCTTAAAAAACATGTGAAAGAAGTCATAGATACGATTGATCATTGTGACCTCAATGAACATGAAGCTTTTAGAGTACTCAACCCTTCTTCCGAACATATCGCAATGTACCTTTTCGACAACCTGGCAGATCTGCTTTCTCATGAGCGGTACTCGCTTTATAGCGTAACTGTATCCGAAACTGATAATCAGGGGTTGGTGTATTACGGCCCTCAAAAGTAACATTGTTCGATAGAACGATGTTCTATTGACATTTTTCTGATATTACTGCATTGTTTGCAACCAATCTTGTCAGGAATCAGTGATCTCATTCAAAGTCAAGATATGGCGCATCTCTTTGCTGCAGGCATGGAATCGATGTCGAAAACCATGTTTACTTCAGAGATTTAAAGAATATTTCCTAACCCCCAAAATTGGTCGAGGTACGGTTTCAGGACGGGAATGAAAAATGGATGCCTGATTGAGAGGTGTCGTGAGAAACCGGTTTATTCTGTATAACCAGAGGATATTGCAGGTATGTTGTCTCTTCAGGACGCTAAAATTTGTATCATCGGCCTTGGCTATGTAGGGCTGCCGCTTGCTGTCGAGTTCGGCAGGAAATTTACTACGGTTGGATTCGACCTGAATGAAGGGCGGATCAGGGAACTCAGGGCCGGAACGGATTCGACCCTTGAAGTTGATGACGACGAACTTTCCAGTGCCACAAAACTACATTGCACATCTAATGTGGAAGATATAAAAGACTGCAATGTCTATATTATTGCAGTCCCAACGCCTATCGATGCGGCAAAACGCCCTGACTTCAAACCGCTGGCTGGGGCCTCCCACACTGTCGGCAGCATACTTTCTGCCGACGATGTCGTAATCTACGAATCTACAGTCTACCCTGGCGCCACAGAAGAGGTCTGCGTTCCTATACTTGAAAAAGAGTCCGGTCTGACTTTTAACCAAGACTTCTATTGCGGTTATTCACCGGAACGTATAAATCCGGGTGATAAAGAACATCGGCTTTCCAGCATTGTAAAGGTCACTTCCGGCTCGACCCCTGAAATTGCCAGCTTCATCGACCAATTATATGCAACCATCATCACCGCAGGAACTTATCTGGCAAGTTCTATAAAGGTAGCGGAAGCTGCAAAGGTTATTGAAAACACCCAACGGGATGTAAATATTGCCTTGGTCAACGAGCTTTCCCTGATTTTCAGTAGGCTGGGAATCAATACCCTTGAGGTGTTGGAAGCTGCCGGCACAAAGTGGAACTTCCTCCCCTTCCGGCCTGGCCTCGTCGGTGGACACTGTATCGGCGTCGATCCTTATTACCTTACACATAAAGCCCAGGAGGTTGGGTATCACCCAAACATGATTCTTGCGGGTCGTAGGCTCAATGACCAGATGGGGCACCATATCGCAGCCACCCTGATCAAGTTGATGGTGAAGAAAAAAATCGACACTGCAAATTGCCGCGTATTGATAATGGGTTTAACTTTTAAAGAGGATTGTCCTGATCTTCGGAATACCCGTGTGGTCGATATTATAGATGAGTTGCAAGATTTCGGTGTGCGCGTCGACGTGTACGACCCATGGGTTGATTCCCAGGAAGCGAAAGATGAATACGGCATTGATTTGGTTCAGTCCATAGAGCCGGGAATTTATGATTCAGCTGTTGTAGCTGTGGCCCATAGGCAATTCAGGGAAATGTTACCGGAGCAACTGCGCAATCTGTGCAAAGACAAATCCGTCCTTTTCGATGTTAAAAACCTTTATCCTGCAGACAAAGTCGATGGAACGCTTTAAACCCGTCGATTTCAATACCCCTTGAAGTTTCAAAAGCGCATTAAAGTTACGAAGACCGCCCTTCTCATAGACTTGCTTGCATCACATTGTGATGCAAGCAAGAGTTCATTAAAAGATTGTCTGACAAAGGGCGGTGTTTGGCGGAAAGGAGTAGGCAAAAAGGAACTTCGGGTTCGCAGGGCAAAATCCCAGGTAACAAAGGGGGATATCATAACGGTTTGTTATGATGACACAATCCTTAAGCGCAACCCGCCACCTGTTCAGCCGCTTGTAATTAATAATCATTACAGTATATGGAATAAGCCCGCCCTTTTGCTCAGCCAGGGAAGTCGATTCGGAGACCACTGCTCCCTCTTGCGAGTAGCCGGTAAGACACTGAAAACCCACAAACCGTATCTCGTTCACCGTCTTGATCGAGAAGCATGCGGACTGGTGATACTGGCCCATGGAAAACTGGCAGCTGGCAAGTTTTCAGAACTCTTCAAAAAACGTCAAATTGTCAAACGTTACCTGGCTGTTGTTCGAGGATTGCTCGCCGCTCCTGGAAAAGACGGGAGTATAACAGAACCACTGGATGGCAAGTCTGCCTTGACGGAATATCATGTACTTCATCAGGAAAACAATAAAACTGTTATCCAGGTTGAAATAAAGACTGGGCGTTATCACCAGATCAGGAAACACTTCTCCGGGATAGGACACCCCTTGGTTGGGGACAAAAGATACGACTCAAAAGAGGCAGAGGTAGAGCTCCACCTGGCAGCATGTGAACTTAGCTTTACATGCCCCTTTGATAGGATCGAAAGGAACTACACTCTAGGAAAGAAAGAGATCTCCTTTGCTGAAAACTATTTCTGATTTTCCCGCTCGCACTCCCGGTGAATCAACTCAACAATCGTCGCTCCCCAATTCCCTCTATCTTCACCGGCGAGTCGAAATCCTTTTACTATATTATTTTTTTCAAGCAACGAATGAACAGTCCGTCGCAGATTGCCAATCCCCTTACCATGGATAATTCGCACCTCCAGAATGTTGCGTGCATGGCACTCTGCAAGGTAATCCGGCACAAGATACTTCACATCCTTTGGTGAAAATGCGTGCAAGTCCAGGACACCATTAATTTCAAGCTCAATTTCCATTTCATCATTATATTCATCCATCGGTTGTTCGGCGGGTCGCGTCAGGAATTATCCAAAATTTTCAGTGCCAGATCAGCTGCATGGCTTGAAGCGCCCTCTCCCCCCATTTTTTTTCGAACCGCTTCCAAACCCATTATGCATTTCGTCCTGCTTTCCTGATCGAAAAGGAGTTCTTGAAGCTGGTTGGATATTGCTTCAGGAGTAACTTCCTGTTGTAAAAGTTCTGGCACGATCTCTTCTCCAGCTATCAGGTTAACAAGAGAAAAGTGTTTCAGTTTTATAAGCATTCGTCCAATTCTATAGGTAAACGGGGCAACACGGTATGTTACCACCATAGGCGTATCGAGTAATGCCAACTCCAACGTGACAGTACCTGATGCCGCGACTACCGCATCACATCTCGCCATGAGATTATACCTGTCATCGGTTATCACACGGATATCGAGTTGGTCTTCGAATTCTCGCAACCCTGATTGGTAGAGAGAAGACTTCCTGATAGTTGAAGCAAGCGGCAGGAGAAATGATATCGGTTCCACACTTCTTTTTTGCAGCAGCAGCGCACTCTCTAGAAAATCAGGCAGTAGTGCTGAAATCTCTTTCTCCCTGCTGCCAGGCAAGAGGCCAACGCAGATTGAACCTGCAGGTATCCGATACTTTTCGGAAAACGAATCCCTGTTGAGCGTTACCTTCACAGAATCAAGAAGCGGATGGCCAACATATTGGGCATCAACGCCACGTTGACGCAGGAATTCCTCTTCAAACGGCAGTATCACTCCAACAGTATCGACACGCTGGGCAATAGTTTTGACCCTGGATGACCGCCAGGCCCAAACCTGGGGACAAATGTAATAAAAGACAGGTATGGAAAGCTGTTTTGCCTTCTTGGCGATGAGAAGGTTGAAATCGGGGAGGTCGATAATGATTAAAAGGTCAGGTTTTTCACGTTTCAGATAGTTTTTAAGTATTGCCTGGGCCTTGATAATGTCGCCAAGGTGGGAGAACACTTCTGCGATGCCAACAACAGACACCTTGTGGGCATCGAACAGTATATCAACCCCGGCAGCAGCCATCTCGGAACCACCCATTCCGGCAAAATGCAGGTCCGGGTGTTTTTGTAAAAGAGCCTTGACGAGATTGGCACCATGCAAATCACCAGACGCTTCACCGGTGACAACGAGTACCTTTTTCATGATCTTCAATGGCTGTTAAAATATTCCTGAAAGACATCCATACTCTGATGTTCCTTTATCTGCCCCATAACCTCGAGAGCAATAGCGAGAGCCCTTCGTCCTTCCCGCCCGGACACAGCTGGTTGTGTTCTGGTTATAACATGATCTACAAATTGCCGAATTTCACTTAAAAGGGCATCACCATCTGAAAATGTTGCAACCTCTATATTTTGTTTCGGCATACCCGACTCCATCAACTCATCCTCAAGTTGAATGGTCATCACCTTCTTGTTCGCAAAATCTACATTTATATATGATCCAGGCTGGAAAATCCGCATTTTCCGAATGTTTGTGCGGGAGATTCTGCTGACCGTTACATTGGCGGTTGCACCATTTTCAAAAATGAGTCGTGCGTTAGCAATGTCCGTCGTTTTTGTGGCTACCGGTGCTCCAACCGTATGAATCATCTTTATCGGTGATTTAACAATATTAAGAATGATATCGATATCGTGAATCATGAGATCGAGCACTACATCCACATCAACTCCCCTGTTTTTAAAAACCGAAATCCTGTTGCTCTCAATAAAAACAGGATGTGTCAAAAACGGTTCCATCGCCTGTACTGCAGGATTGAAACGCTCAAGGTGTCCGACCTGCAGTATCAGCTGGTTACTTTCAGCACGCTCAATCAGGTCATCTGCCTCTTCCAGGGTTACGGTAATGGGTTTTTCAAGTAGTATATCAACCCCGGCATCAAGACAGTCACGGGCAACCTGGTGGTGAAGGCTGGTTGGAACAACAATTGAAACAGCATCGACTAACGGCAGCAAATCCTTGTAGTCGGAAAATGATTTACAATTACACTCCTTAGCTACAGCCTGGGCCTGTTCATTATTGCTATCTGCAACACCAACCAGCTCAACATTATCAAGACTTGCATATTTCTGGGCATGAAATCTGCCGAGATAACCAACGCCTATAACTCCTGCTTTAATAATCCCCATAACCCGAAGACTCCTGAAAGGACCATCCTGATCGGAAATGCCCTGTATATTCGTTCTTTAAGAATAGTCGTGCAAATAGATAGACAGGCTATATCCCAAGATAGGCCTTTTGCACGTCCTGATTGGTTAGTAGATCCGCAGCAAAACCGGATAGTGTTATCTCCCCGTTTTCGATAACATACCCCCTGTCGGCGATATGCAGGGCCTGGTTTGCATTTTGTTCGACAAGAAATATTGTGGTGTTGTTTTCCTTGTTTATCTGCTTTATGATCTCGAAAATCTGTTTAATGACCAGGGGCGCAAGTCCCATTGATGGTTCATCGAGAAGTAAAAGCTCTGGCCGGGCCATCAGTGCACGGGACATTGCAAGCATCTGTTGTTCACCACCACTCAGGGTGCCTCCGTCCTGATGGCGACGTTCGGCAAGGATGGGAAACAGATCGAACACATATTCCTGATCTTTTTTTATGCCAGCCTTGTCATTGCGTAAAAAAGCTCCCATATCGAGATTTTCCTGAACCGTCAATTGCGGGAATATGTGGCGTCCCTCAGGAACCTGGCAAAGACCCATCTTAACGATGTCATCTGAAGTCATATTCTGTATTTCACGGTCCTGAAACCTGATTTTTCCGGATCGACAGGGAACAACTCCTGATATTGCCATCAAAGTAGTGCTTTTACCTGCGCCATTAGCACCGATAAGAGTGATAATTTCTCCTTGGTTGATTTCGAGACTAACGCCTTTCAAGGCAAGGATATTCCCATATGCAGCCTGCACGTTTTCAAGTTTAAGCATCTGCACCCTCTCCAAGATAAGCTTTAATAACATCAGGGTTGGAACGGATTTCGGCTGGATCACCTTCAGCAATTTTTTTGCCGTAATCCATGACGTAAATCTTGTGTGAAAGGGTCATAACCAGTTTCATGTCATGTTCGATAAGTAATATGGCCTGGCCGTCATTTGATATTTCCTTTATAAGGTCAACCAGCTCCATTGTTTCCTGCGGATTCATGCCAGCTGCTGGTTCATCGAGTAGCAAAAGTATAGGCTCTGTCGCCAGGGCACGGGCAATTTCCAACCGTCGCTGTGCTCCGTACGGGAGATTTTGTGCAAGCTCGTTAGCATACTGGGCAAGACCTGTTTTCTCAAGCAGGCTATAACTGATATTCATGATCTCCTGTTCTTCTCTTCGCACCTTGGGAGGACGAAAGATTGCACCGATAACAAAAGCGTGGGTGCGGCAATGACGTCCGATCATGACATTTTCGAGCACTGTCATTTTAGAGAAGAGGCGGATATTCTGAAATGTCCGGGCAAGACCCTTCTCCGTAACCTTGTTGGGTTTTAACCCTTTAAGGCTTATTGTTTTGCCACCTTTCGGGTTGTTAAGAAGCACGTCACCTTCTGTGGGATAATAAATGCCGGTAACACAGTTGAAAAAAGTGGTTTTACCGGCACCATTGGGACCAATGAGTGCAACTATCTCACCAGAATGGACATTGAGATCAAGATGGTTCAACGCCCTGATACCACCGAAATCCATTGTCAGACCACTGACTTGTAAAATTGGCTTGGTCATCGTGTATCGCGTAATATATTATTGTTTCTTAAATTTATAGGTTCGTCTCACATTGGCAATAAGTCCCTGGGGACGAAAAACCATCATTGCGACGAGAATGGCACCAAAAGCCAGCATCCTGTATTCAGAGAGTGCTCGGAGATATTCAGGCATCAATATAAGGATGAAAGCACCACAGATGACACCGACAATGGACCCCATTCCTCCAAGGACAACGATGGAAAGAATAATGGCTGATTCAAGAAATGTAAAACTTGCCGGGTTGATAAATGTTGTCTTGGCTGCAAATACAACCCCCATTAATCCGGCCCAGAAAGCACCGAGTGAGAATGCCGCAAGTTTTGTTTTCTGTTTATCGATGCCCATGGACTGACAGGCAATTTCATCTTCACGCAGGGCAAGCCATGCCCTGCCCATTCGTGAATCCTGTAATCTGTTTACCACAAAAATAGTGAATATAAGAAAACCGATAGTGATAAAGTAAAGATAAAGGAAAGACTGCTCTAGAGAGAGTTCAATACCAAAAAAACCGGGCCGGGAGATATTTGAGATACCGCTCGGGCCTTTGGAAAATTCATTCCAGTTTTCCAGCACAAGTCGAATAATTTCCCCAAAGCCAAGGGTTACAATGGCAAGATAATCACCCCGTAATCTCAAAACAGGGAAACCGAGTATGATGCCGGCAAGTGCAGCGAGCCCTCCACCAATTGGCAGAACAGTCCAAAATCCCAATCCGAAATGATGGTTTAGAAGAGCGTAGGAATAGGCACCAACTGCATAAAATGCGACAAAACCGAGATCAAGCAGTCCCGCCATACCAACAACAATATTGAGACCGAGTCCAAGGACCACATACATGAGTGCGGTGATCATGATGTTGGTCTGATACGGAGAAAACAAAAATGGGAAAATAGAAGCAACCACAAACAAAACGCCAAAAAGAATATTTCTCTGACGAGGATTCGCAATTACCTTATGGATAAGACTTACATTTCCTTCTTCAGTTGTGGCCTCTTCGGTCTCCTGCAGACGGTTTTTTCGGTACTTGAAAAATTGTATAATGAGATAAATGGAAAATGTCCCGATAGCGATAAATAAGGCATTTTGCCATCTCCATCTTATAATCCTTTCAATTGGGTCAACTTTTATTACCATCAGCGGGAACGTGAGAAACACAAACCAGAGGGAAATAAAAAAACCCTTTTTCAATTCATTCAATGAAAACATAAATCCTGCCCTGTTACACTTTTTGCGTTTCTGCCTTGCCGAGAAGGCCCGACGGCTTGAATATCAGAATGAGGACCAGTAGTGAAAAGGCGAAAACATCCTCATAATCACTGGAAACATAGCCCGTAGCAAAACTCTCGGTTAAACCGAGAATGAGACTGCCAAGCACGGCTCCCGGGATTGATCCAATTCCACCAAGGACAGCAGCGGTAAATGCCTTGATACCAGCCAGAAAGCCAATATAGAAATTTATCTGGCCAATGTGGGAAGCTATCAACAACCCACCAATAGCAGCAAGTGAAGAGCCGATAATAAAAGTGGCCGAAATAACCCTGTTCACATTGATGCCAACAAGCATGGCCATGGTGCGGTCCTGGGCAGTGGCCCTCATGGCCTTGCCTATCTTGGTAAACTTTATGACATAGGTCAGTATCAGCATGACCACAGCTGTCGTCACCAGGATAACCAGGTCGGAAGAACCGACCACGTGCGCGACCGGTTCCATGAACGCGAACTCTGGTATCAATTCAGGGAATGGCAAAAAGTCTGAAGTTTGGGCGAGAAGGACGTAATTCTGCAAAAATATCGACATGCCGATAGCACTGATAAGTGGGGACAAACGCGGTGCATGTCGAAGAGGCTTGTACGCTATCTTTTCAATAGTGTAACCATAAGCACTTGACCAGACAGCTGCGGCCACTCCGGCAAGAACAACAATAGCAAGAAGTGGAAAACCGTAAATTGAAAGGACGGTTGCAACGATGAATGAGGTAAAGGCCCCAATCATGTATATTTCGCCATGAGCGAAGTTGATTAGCCCGATTATACCGTACACCATGGTATAACCTAGGGCAATGAGGGCGTAAATCGACCCACGAGAGAGACCGCTGCAAAGAAGTTCAATAAAATAATCCATATATTACCACAAAAAAAAGTACCTGAAGCAGGCAGATACATCAGGTTGCCTGCTTCAGGTAGTATTAGTAATGATGCGGGATGCTCTTACAGCTCTACAAACTGACCGTCTTTGACCTGATATACAGAAAAGCCTACGCCGATAGCGTCGCCTCTCTCGTCAAAATAGATCTGGCCAACCGGAGTATCTACCTTTTCAGTCTGCAGGGCTTTTTTCAGCGCATCAAGATCAGTGGAGCCAGCTTTCTCGATAGCGTTCAGCATGGCCAGCGTTGCTGAGTAAGCATTTTCAAAGAATGCACCTGGATCTGAATTGAATTTCTCTTTATGTTCCTTGACAGCCTGGATGGAGAGAGGGTTCATGGTGGTGTCTTTGGGGCCTGAAGCGTATGCACCTTCGGCGTTTTTGCCTGCTACCTTGATGAAGGTATTGTCTTTTACGCCATCGTCAGAGATGAAGTCGATCTTGAGACGTTTTTTACGCATCATGGAAATGATTTTGGAAGCTTCAGGATGGTATCCACCAAACATTACAGCCTCGGCACCGGAACGCTTAATCTTCTGTACGATAGCGGAGTAATCAACAGCACCCGGCGTTACACCTTCAAACAGGACAACTTCAGCTTTTCCGGATTCTTCAAGGAATTTCTTTGCAAATTCAGCAAAACCCTTACCGTAATCGCCTTTATCGTGAACAACAGCGATCTTGGTGTAGCCAAGGGTGTCAAGGGCAAATTTCACATCTATCTCGGCCTGTGCATCATCCGGTGCGATGGTACGGGCAAAGTTCGGATACTCACCACTCTGGGTAAGGGCCGGGTTTGTTGCCGAAGGAGACATTACCAGAACTCCGGCATTCTTATAAATAGGAAGAGCAGCTTTAGTGGCACCAGAGCAGATATGGCCGAGAACAACATTGACACCTTCAGAAACCAGCTTAGTTGCAGTGTTAGTCGCAACTTCTGGTTTACACACATCATCTTCTACCAGAAGCTCAATCATCTTGCCGTTGATACCGCCGCCCGCATTGACTTTTTCGATTACAAGCTTTGCTGCGTTGACTGAAGGAAGTCCATACGAGGCTAGATCGCCACTATGGGCTCCGGCAACACCAAATTTAATTGTTTCTGCAAAGCCCATGGTTGGGGCAGCCATGGCCATCATGGCTACTGTTGCTGCAACAAGCATTCTTTTTTTCATACCATTCTCCTCTCTCAGGGTTAGGTGGATAAACTACACCTTTCTAAAAAACAAAGGTTTTCAAAACAAAATTGCAAATAAAGCGCGTACAGCTTAAGAATATAAATGTCTTTTTACGCAGCATTTAAAAAAAAATAAAGGAAAATTTGCCCTTACTCCCTACCATCTGGCAAATGAGCCCATTCCATTAAGATGTTATGTCATGAATACCCTTGATCTTCTCTTTTTTGCAGGAAGACCGTTTGGTCCCCTTTACAGTGCCATACAGACAGTGCGTGCCGGCATGTACCGTAAATCTATCTTGAAGTCTTTTGCTGTTGATGTACCGGTTATTTCCGTGGGTAATCTCACCATGGGCGGAACCGGTAAAACACCAATGGTCCTGATGCTTGCTCAAACATTGTACGATCAAGGATTTCGACCCGCAATTGTAAGCCGTGGATATGGCGGAACTGCCAGGAATAACGTCAACATCGTATCAGATGGCTCGGCTATTCTATTGCCCCCCCTGGAAGCGGGAGATGAACCTTACCTTCTTGCCTCGATGCTTCCGTCTACGCCAGTGCTCACAGGCAAAAAACGAATACTGCCATGCCGCCATGCGGTGGATCATTTTGATGTTGACATAATTATCCTCGATGATGGATTTCAACATCTCTCCATGAGGAGAGACATCAATATAGTATTGTTTAATGCAACAACGCTTGCAGGTAACAGCAGAGTTTTCCCGGGGGGCGATCTGCGGGAACCGGTCAACGCTCTTCATCGTGCAGATATTTTTGTACTCACCGGCATTACCAGCGAAAACAACACTCGTGCTCACTCTTTTCAGCAGTTACTGGAACAACGTTTTCCTGATACTCCTGTCTGTCTTTCCCGTTATTCAGAACCATTTGTTTTTGATTTACAGAACAAAAAAGTAGATAGAGAATCTCTTCCACTTCCTGTCCTCGCGTTCTCAGGTATTGCCAATCCACAGCGTTTTTATGATTCACTCGAAAATTGCGATATCCATCCTGTTGAAAGGATTTGTCTAAAGGATCATGCCCTTTACACGAATAAAGAGAAAGCTCAAATAAACAGGGCAATAGAGGGTAGTGGAGCAGTCGCCGCAATCACAACGCTAAAGGACAGGGTGAAGCTGAATGAGAACGATTTTTCAGTCCCCCTTTATTACCTCTCACACGAAACCAGTATTTCCGAACCACTGACGGATTTCATTTTAAGCCGATTAGAGACGTTCTTACATCGGGAGAGTTCCTGATAAAAACCTTGGTAGTGACAAGTGGTTAGGTGAAGGTCAAATGACACATGTGTGTTTTTTTACACACGGGGACTTCACTCTTGCTCAAGGGCGGAACGTTGTTATATGTCTGTAATTGCTTAACATTAAATATCACACCCCTCGTACTGGTGATGGCATAATAGTTGCATAATTCTAAGTGCAACCCATCTCTTTTTAAGGAATATTATGTCATTACCGATCGATCCGCATCAGTACACACTTAGAAAAAAAATCAGCTGTTGTGGCGTAGGGCTACATTCAGGACGGACGGTCAACCTTTCAATCAAACCATCGACGGTCAACAACGGTATCCGGTTTCTCCGAACAGATATCGACTCCGGTTATTTTGTGCGAGCACACATGGATAAAGTTGTGGACACTCGTCTCGCAACTACCATTGGTGACGGTAGATGCACCATCTCCACAACTGAACATCTCCTTGCCGCCTTGAAAGGCTACGGTGTTGATAATGTAGATATTGAACTGGACTCACCTGAAGTGCCTATTATGGATGGAAGTGCAGATCCTTTCTTCAAACTTCTGAAGAAATGCGGAAAGATTCGACAGTCAGGGCTTCGCAAGGTTTTACGAATCACCAGTCCGATCTACTACAGTGAAGGTGACAAAAAAATATCTATTAAACCTCATGATGGATTTATGGTTACAGGTGTAATTAATTTTGACGACACTCTGATTAAGACCCAGAAATACACCATCAATCTTTACGCCGACAGGTTTGCAAAAGAAATTGCAAGAGCCAGAACTTTCGGCTACGTGGAACAGGTTGAAGAACTGTGGGCTAACGGCCTGGCACTAGGCGGAACCCTTGAGAATGTAATAGCCATCCACTGGAACCGTAAATCAATCCTCAATGAAGACGGGCTCCGATTTGATAATGAGTTTATCCGCCACAAGGTCCTTGATCTTGTTGGAGATATGGCCCTTCTCGGCTGTCCTGTTCTCGGTCATGTTGAGGCATATAAAGCAGGTCACACCCAGCACCTTGGCTTAATGAAAGCGATCTCCAGCAACCCGCAATGCTGGGAGTTGGTCGAAATGAAGAGCAATGGTGCTCACTCTGTCTTTAATCATGTTATAAACAGGACCCGGGAAGCGGGAGAGATGATCATGCCATTTCTTGCCCCTGTCGAACCTGCAAATATTGCAGCCTAGGTCAATTTTTAAGATAGCTACTTTTTCTGCACCTGAGCTTTTTTTCTTCTTCTCTTCATCGAATTATCCTTTGGGTGAGTATGTTAACTCAAACAAGGGAAAACTCCAATTCCCGCTGAACCAATACAGCACCATCTATAGTAGAGCGTATATGCGGATAGTTATGTCAATGTATAAGCTATAGGCTGACTGGAGTTAGCGCAGGATTTTTTCAAGAAACTGAACCGGGTGGGACATGACAATTGAATCCTCATCTGCAAGCTGACCTGAAAGATTGATCCGGCACACGGGGCAGTCCGTAAGCCAGAGGGCAGCACCTGTTTTCTTGGCATTATCTACCTTCCGCTCAGCCAGAACCCGAGAGACATCAGGATACTCATAAAAAAATGTGCCGCCGCCGCCACAACATTCCTGGCTGTCTGCTGCAGGCAAATATTCTATTCCGTCAAGTTCTCGAAGCAGCCTGTCAGCTGGGTCGAAACAGTTTTTCAGGTGGCAGGGGGTGTGGTAGGTTAAGCCTCCCTGCTTTTCCGACAGAGCTGGGTCGATTTCGAGCTGGTCTCGCCTGTCGTATACAAAGGACATGATATCGATGACTTTGCCACTGATTGCTTCGGCACGATAAGGGTTGAGGCCGTATCTCCTCACCATTGCAGGATACTCATTTTTCAAAGCTGAGCCACAGGTGGGACAGTCGACAATTATTGCCTCCGCCTCCTCCGCATTGAAACACTCAATGTTTTGAAGAATATTTGATTTTGCTCTTTCCTCTGCGCCATGGAAGAGCATGGGAATGGAACAGCAGGTCTGTTTTGCGGGGATAATGACCTGATATCCCATTTTTTTTAACAAACAAACAGTCGAATACCCTGTCTCATCATATATGTAATTGGTTGCGCATCCGGTAAAATAGAGCACGGTTCCCCGTGAGCGCCCCGGGACAGAATGTTCCTCAGCCACCGACGTTCTGAATGGTTTCCGGTTTAAAGCAGGAAATCTGTTTATGGGAATATTTGCCAGCTTATACTTCCGGACAAACCTGTCTGGCACAAAGCCCTGCCCCAGTCTGGCCACCGACGCCGCAAGAGCAAGCCTCTGTTCCCGGGCCAGCAGATAAACCAGGCTCTTGATCTCGACCCTGTCTCCGTGATCCTCAACCATCGCTGATCTCATACGGATAAACTGAGAGTAATGATCTACTTCAGAGGGACAGCTGGCGGAACATGAACCGCACATGAGGCATTTCGAGATAATCTCTTTTAACAGTGGGGAGGTTTTCAATCGCCCCTCCTCGTAGTTTTTTATCAACTGAACCCTGGCGCGGGGAGATGACTGTTCTTCTGAAAGAACGCTGTATACAGGACAAACCGACAGGCAAAAGCCGCATTTCCCACATTTGGTTGTTTGTTTCCTGCTCATACAAACTTACCCGGATTAAGTATATTGTCTGGATCCACGGCCCTTTTGATAACCGTCATGAATTCTCGCGTATTTTCATCCATCACCAGCGGCAAATATTCTGATTTGGCAAGGCCTATGCCGTGTTCTCCAGACAATGTTCCTTCAAGGGGTATCGCTGCCTGAAAAATCTCGCCAATCGCCCTATGCACTTTTGCCATCTCTTCAGGGTTGCTCCGGTCAACCGGTATGAGAGGATGCATATTGCCATCGCCAGCGTGAGCGAGAATCCCAGCCATTACCTTATATTTATTGAGTATTTCGCGAATCTTTCTCACCATCGAAGGAACCTGGCTCACCGGAACAGTGACATCTTCGGTGATTATATCCGGTCCGATTTTGGCAAAAACCGGATAGGCAAAACGTCTCGCTTTCCAGAGATTCTCTCTGTCATCAGCGGTGGCGGCCTCCGTCAGGGACACCGCACCGTGCTCTTTGACTTTCTCTTTAATCCTGGCCATCTCCCTCTCACAGGTTTCAGCCATCCCGTCAACTTCAATGAGCAGGGTGCCCTCTGCCTCGGTGTCCAGACCAAGCTTCAAGGTATCTTCAATTTCAGAGATGGTCACCTTGTCCATCAGCTCCATGGCTACCGGCAAAATCCCGGAACCTATGATATCGGAGACGGCCTGTGCGCTGTTGTCAAGGTTGCCGAAACTTACCATAATGGTGCGTGCTGTCTCTGGCAAAGGGACCACTCGCAGGATTATTTTTGTTATGATCCCAAGAGTCCCCTCCGAGCCGCAAAAGAGAGCAGAAAGTTTGTAGCCAGTCACGTCCTTAATGTTCTTGCTCCCTAGATTTACCACCTTGCCGGAGGGTAAAACCACTTCCATGCCCAGTACATAGTCCATGGTAACACCGTATTTCAGACAGCGCGGTCCGCCTGCATTGAGCGCCACATTCCCCCCAATGGTGGAAATATTTATAGAGCCGGGGTCGGGGGGATAAAAGAACCCCAGAGGGGTCAGGTTTTTCTGCAGGTCGCCGTTAACCACGCCCGGCTCAACCACTGCGTATCTATCCTGGGTATTAAGCTCCAACACCCGGTTCATTTTTGAGAAGCAGAGCACTATCCCCTTCTGTATGGGTATGGGAGCCCCGCATACGCTTGTCCCTGCCCCCCTAGCTGTAACAGGAATTTTGTGTTTACCAGCGATCGGCAGAATGGCAGCCACTTCCTCTGTTGACAGAGGAAAAATAACAGCCTCGGGAAGCGACTCCTCAAGATAGGAATCATAACCATAGCAGGCCAGCTCCTCGATCCTGTCCAGATATCGCTCAGCTCCAACAACTTTGATCAACGTATTTTTGACATCTTCACGCAGCATAAAAAAACCTTAACTATTCGTTGATTTTACCATCGATACAGACACCACGGACCAAGACACACTATCTTCTCTGCCCTGTTCCTCCTATAATAGTGTTGCACAGAGCCCCGCAACTGAAAAAATTAGGGGAAATACTTTTGTGCTAGAGCACCGCAGTAAAAAAGATTCATTCTCTATCCCGCTCAAGGCTTCCAGACAACCCTGCCTGCCAAAAAATTCACATTCGACCCCATGGGGAGGTGAATGTATACCATAAAATAACTGCTCATGGGGCAGTGCCTCCTTATCCCCCTTCCCTCTGAAAATCCAACCACTCCAAGGTACATCAGGCTTGGGCAGGCACGGCTTGCAGCCATAGGTTATCTATACGGAAAATCGTGACCTGCAGAAGTTGGGTGCCTGTCAGGAGTTACAATCTGTCCCAACAAAGCTAAAGGCGATATGCTTAACTTGATTTGTTTGGCATTGACAAACACTATCCCTTCCTGCACACCGTTTTCCTTTCAACATTTATCCACAGCAGGGCTGATATTTAAAAAACTACGACGGGAAGGAATTTCAAAAGTTAATTCTTTATGATAGCTTTTCATTTCCATCCACAATATTTTTTGCCTCGCATCCTTTTGAAGTGATATCGTTTTCCCTTCCGGACGAAAGGGAAAACCCTTCGATTATTGAAAGGTAAAATAGCAAGAATCAACAAAACATTATGACATGGTTAAACATGTCTCTTTATCACCTTGTGATATCGTGCTATTTGCAAAACACAACATGAAATTATGACAAATTATGATGAAATATGACCAGTTTTACCTTGACCTTTCCACTCCATGGTATATTCTATAGTGAGTAGTTGTCACTTGAAATCAAAGAAAAGCAAATTCACAATAATTACAATTAGTTAATATCTTTTTATCACGCAACATACTGTTATCAACGGGATTATATACATTTATCCTCAGCAAGTTTTTCTCACAGTAGATAGTATCTTTTTTGATGATCATGGAGGGCCGTCGTGTCAATACTCGAAGGTTTACTTTGGCTGACACTAAACGTATACCATGAAGCTCGTTCCGAGCCTCAATTGGGACAAGTTGCCATCGTACATGTCACCTTGAACCGGGCTAAGGAAAAGAATCTGCCCATTAAGGAAATAGTAACTCAACCATATCAATTCAGTTGGACGTTTCAGAAAAACTCTTACGTGCCTGATGATACAAAGGCGTTCCTTCAGTGTCTTCAATCAGTATATATAGCCCTGCAGACAAACGATATTACCCACGGGGCGACTCACTATCATTTAGATACTATTGATCCATACTGGACATCACAATACACCTATGTCGACCAATTCGGTTCACATAAGTTTTATAGGTAGCCGGAACAGGCGATAAGTTACTGCCTAAAGAAAAAGGGGGATTTGATCACATTCAATCCCCCTTTTTCTTATGTGTTTTTTGCCTTAATAAGAGCTGAACAGATTTGCTCAAGCCGTTTGGGATCCATTTTTATGGGAATAGGGTATACTAGTGTTCGGCCCACAATGTCTGCGGATTGAGGCAGCATGTCGGCGTCGTATACAACCCTGCGTTTACCACCAGGCTCCCTGAAAGGCCAACCGGATTTAACAGTTGTCGCCCCACTCAGCAGGTGCTCCCATTTGGGATAGAAGTGCCAGGTGTTCTCGCCGAAGTTAATTGCGCCGCACCCTTCAGCTGCAAGGGAAACATTGACACGTTTGGCATGTTCACGGTCCTGAAGGCTGAAACAGATAAATGTAGCGCTGTCACCATCCGGATCTATAAGCTTACGGAATTGAACGCCAGGAATATCTGACGCTGCTTCCATGATACGCTGCTTTGTCTTTTTCTGTTCACGCACCATGGTGTCGAGTTTGGCAAGTTGCGCGATCCCAATAGCACCCTGGATTTCCATCATCCTGTAGTTAAATCCTACAAAACGACGACCTTCACCACCCCGGGCACCTGGGTTCACAACATGATCGTGTCCATGATCGTGATACTCGGACATGGTGCGCCATAATTCTTCATCATCGGTAATAATCATTCCCCCTTCACCCGTGGTCATGGTCTTGACCGAGTCAAATGAAAAGGTGCCGCAGGTACCAAAAGACCCCAGGTGCCTGCCCTGAATCCTACCGCCTGCGGCCTGCGCTGTGTCTTCGAGAACAGGGATTCCATGACGGTCTGCGATCTTAACTATTTCGATCACATCTGCCTGTGCACCCAGCATATGCACAGGTATTATACAGGCAGTTTTTTCTGTGATTTTCTTTTCCAGGTCTGCGGGATCCATATTGAGGGTTGCGTTAACTTCTGTAAACACAGGAATCGCACCCACTTCAAGAATAGCCTCCCAGGTTGCGACAAAAGTAAACCCCTGGGTAATCACCTCATCTCCGGGCCCAACCCCGAGAGCGGTAAGGGCAACCTTTAAAGCAGTAGAGCCTGAGGTTACCGCCTGGGCGTATCGCGTGCCGGTATAGGTGGCAAATTTCTCTTCAAACTCCCGGACCTTGTATACACCTTTCCGCTGTTCCGGGAATTCATATCGAAACAGCACACCCGTATCCAGCACGTCCATCACTTCTTTTTTTTCTTCTTCACCAAATATTTCAAATCCCGGCATTGTTTACTCCGCATGATGTATTTCGTTTATAAAGCCAAAAAACCATTATCGATAAGTCGCACGTTACCACTCACCTTCATGGCAAGAGTCAAGACAGAATCATCAGTGACCTTTTCCATCGACTGTAACGTTAATTGATGTACGACTTTTGTATATTCTACTGCACACTGCGGGTTTGCTTCTATCGTGGCTTTGGCAAGTTTTTCTATCTCGTCTGACGGCATCCCTTCACCTTTTTCCCGGTACAGGACTCTTGCCTTCTGCAGGGCTGTGTACATACAAGTAGCTATCTTCCGGTCCTCAATACTAAGATATTTGTTTCTTGAACTCATGGCCAGACCGTCTGCTTCACGCACAATCGGATGGCCGATAATCCTGATATCAAAATTGAGATCTAGTGTCAGTTGCCGAATGAGTGCCAGTTGCTGAAAGTCTTTTTCGCCAAAAATCGCAGCATCGGGTGTAATAATATTGAAAAGCTTGGTGATTACGGTTGCGACACCGTCAAAGTGCCCTGGACGATCTGCGCCACAAAGCCCCTGCGATAGTTTTTGGACGCGAACGGTTGTTTGATAGTTGCTCCCGTACATTTCGCCGTCCTGTGGGCAAAACAGAGCATCAACCCCTTCCTTTTCAGCAAGCTCACGGTCCCTTTCAAGAGATCTGGGATAATTGTCAAGATCCTCGTTTGGCCCAAACTGCATAGGGTTCACAAAAATGCTGGTAACAATTCGATCACATTCTTTTTGGGCACAACGCATAAGGGAAAGGTGCCCTTCATGCAGATAGCCCATCGTTGGAACCAGCCCAACGCTTTCCCCTTTCTGGCGCCATTCCTGCACCAGACTCCTGATTTCACTTATCTTGCTCAGCAGTATCATTTTTTAGTCTTCAACCGTGCAATTCGTTCCTCAATGATTGTATTTTGTCTGTCACTTCCCTCGTCAGCAGTCAGGATAGCAAGATACTGCCCATAGATAGCAATCGCTTTATCGATCTCCCCTTTGGCTTCAAGAATTCTTGCGAGTCCCGAATAGGCTGTATATTGATACCCTTCAACAACTTTCAATAAATCAAAAACAGCATATGCCTCATCTTGTTTCCCGGCTGCTTCCAGCGCCTGGGCCTGACCGGTCATAGCCAACCCGTACAGGGGATTACCTTCCTTTAATCCTTCTCGGACTTTTAGGTAAATGCCGGCAGCGTCTTCATAACGTTCTTCGGTCATGGCGAGATGCCCCAGTTCAACATTTGCCCATGTTCCTGAAGTGGTATCATCATATTTGCCTGCGACATTTTGCAAGGCTCCGGCCCGGGACTCGACAGGCTCTTTCACTGCAACCGCAAGTGCTGAAGCAGCCTCTTCAACCCGTTTTTCAAGGTATGACCTATATAAAGAGAAGGCCACAACGGCAATAAGCACCACTGCAATCGCGACCTGAACCTTTCGCTTATTTTTTCGCAGGAACACAATGACTTTGGGCGGAAGGTTAAAATGTTCGAGCAACCCTTCAACATTGGATTGGTCTTTAGGGTCAACATATCGTTTTTCAAACGCACTATCTGAAGACATATAGGTACTCCGTATAGAAAAATAGAGGGTAATATTAACAAGCCATTTTAAAATGTGAGAGTATAATATATCGAGGTTTCACTGTCCATCCGTAAACGTCACTCGTCGAGATAATAAAGCAACCATTTAACCAGTTGAATATGCACCTATTTTCTGACAATAACGTGTTATCTGTAAGCCAGATAACATCTCAAATTAAAAATATTCTTGAAAGTAAATATCGATTTGTCTCAATCCAGGGTGAAATATCAAATCTCCGTGTGCCTTTTTCCGGCCATAGCTACTTCACCTTAAAGGACAAAAATGCACAGATACGTGGTGTATTGTTTAAAGGCAACGTACGTTATCTCGAGCAACCTCTACAAGACGGTCAGCAGGTAATCTGCAGAGGACGGCTCTCGGTCTACGAACCCCGTGGCGAATACCAGATCATAGTCGACACAGTTGATCATCATGGTTCAGGAGTGCTGCAGGCACAATTTGAAGCCCTGAAAGCATCACTTTCTGCCGAGGGGTTGTTTGCTGCAGAAATAAAAAAGCAGATCCCCCCTTTTCCATCATCAATCACAGTCATATCATCTGCGACAGGTGCAGCTATCCACGATTTCCTGAAGATCTGCAGTAATCGGGCAACCTCGGCTACCATCAGTGTATATCCGGTAGCAGTTCAGGGAGAAAAGGCCGCCAGTGAGATCGCAAACGCCATTGAAAGGGTCAACAGGGAAGTGAAAAGTGATCTCATTGTCCTGTGTCGAGGTGGTGGCTCCCTTGAAGACCTCTGGGCCTTTAACGAAGAGCTTGTAGCCAGGGCCATATATAATTCAGCAATTCCAATAGTAACAGGGATCGGCCATGAAACCGACCATACCATTGCTGATTTCTGTGCAGATTTGCGATCCCCGACACCAACCGGTGCAGCAGAGGCGATAATACCTGACACTGCTGCCCTGATTTCTGTCATTTCGAATCAGGTTCGCAGTATGTCACGCGCGCTTTATACAAAGTTGAATTTTTCAGCAGAACGACTACGACAGCAGAAACGTGCCCTCAAGGGGTATCTTGGAAAGGTGGATCATGCAGCATTGCGCGTTGATGCGGTTACCGAACGACTCCATTACAGTCTGGAGCAGTATTTCAATCAGCAGGCAAACCGCATCAGTCAATTCTATCTTCGTCTGCAGAACCAGGCACCTCTTGCAAAGATAAAAATGAAGGAGCAGCACCTCAATCATTTACGGGAAAACCTTAAACGAAGAATGGTGGATATCCTGAAACAACAGGAAGAACATCTTGCAGGTACAGCGGCCCTGCTCAATAGCGTCAGTCCTCTTTCAACCCTTGCAAGAGGTTATTCCATAGTTCAACTGGAGAGTGGTAGTCGCGGTGGAAAAGTGGTCACCGACAGTGCACAGGTCAGGGAGGGTGATGAAGTGAACGTACGGTTACACAAAGGCAGACTGCTATGTGTAGTGCAATCCAGGGTTAATAACGATAAGGAGGACACCGATTAACCTGGTGCCCTTCTTATCGTACATTTTATTTATAGCAACTCAAGGCCAGCGAAGAAATATCCCATCTCAAATGCAGCAGTTTCTGGTGCGTCCGAGCCATGGGTGGCATTTTCCCCGACAAAAGTTCCAAACTGTTTCCTGAGAGTACCCTCAGCGGCATCATCCGGGTTTGTCGCGCCCATCAGGTCACGCCATTTTTTTATGGCATTATCCGCCTCAAGCACCATTACCACACAAGGGCCGCTGGACATGAACGTTGTCAGCTCATCAAAAAACGGACGTTCTTTGTGGACATAATAAAAGCCTTCTGCCTCAACTTTGCTCAAATAGAGTTTCTTAAGCCCGACAACCTTAAAACCTTCCTCATAAATCCTGGCCAGAATTTTTCCTGCGTTCCCTGCCTTGAAAGCATCCGGTTTAATTATTGCGAATGTTCGTTCCATATTTCTCTTCCTCTTCTAGAAACAATTATTTTGGGAGTCGTATATACATATTCTGCCGCAACTCCTGCTGTTGACCTGAATTTGACTGGTCATCAGTAGCACCACAACAGACAAAAGTCAAGACGACAACAAAGTGATAATGCATGAGAATCACAAAACAGGAAACCAGGTTCCCAATTTTTCACCATATTGGCTTGATATAAAATCCTCTCTTGAGTCCTGACATGAAAAAACGTGAAAACTGATCAGCAGGAATCTGGTAAGCGGCGGAGCAGGGTATTTAACAGAAAGGCGGTTCGGGAAAAATGAAGATGGACATAACTGCCGAGACAATTGCCACGCAAGCACCCCTCCAGTCTGGCATCCTGTAATTTATAGAGAAAATCAAGCTCTTTGTCTCTTTCAATTATCTCTGAATAGTGGAATTCATGACCATAACATATGTCGCCTGAGTTACCGATTGGGGAATCGTGAAGCAAGGTAGCCTCACGGTAGCCAAGGCTGCTCAGCCGTTCTTTCATCTGCACTTTAACATGAAAAAGGTCTGTCATAGGATGCACGTTTCCCTGAGCATCTGCCAACGATGAGCACATATACATAAAGCCGCCACACTCTCCATAAACAAATCCATCGTGATCCGCCCAGGCACGTATAGAATCGATCATTGGACCGTTATTACTGAGCTGAGGTGCATGAAGTTCCGGATATCCCCCCCCGAAATAAATACCGGATACATCTTCCGGAACAGCTTCGTCATAAAGTGGGCTGAAAAAAACAGGGGTAATGCCATGCCTGCGAAGGATATCGAAATTCTCTGGATAATAGAAACAAAAGGCTTCATCGTATGCTACTGCAAGCCTCATTTTTTCAGATTTTTTCTGTTGGATATCACCCTGAGACATGCTGAGTTTTTGTCCTGACTGATTAAGGATGGCATCCAGATCAATATTACCCTCAATTGCCTTCACTAAGGTATCAACCTCTAGTAGCTCAGGGCCGATTTCATGTCCCATGTGCAGTCCGAGATGACGGGATGGCATTTCAAATGAATCATTTCTTGGAAAGTGACCCACTATTGGTGTCTTACAATGACTATTAACAGCTTGATCGATAAGATCACGATGTCTTTCCGACCCGATTCGGTTGCATATAACGCCGCACAATTTCACATCTGGATCATACATCTCAAATCCTTTCACAATGGCGGCAACACTCTCAGCAGCCGATCGCACATCGATAATGAGAAGCACAGGGACACGAAGTTTTTTTGCTAATTCGGCAGAGCTGGCAATGCCTCCGTCAAACAAGCCCATGACCCCTTCTGTAACCACGATATCCGCATCTCGGGAATATCGCTTGTAACTATCACGACATCCCTTATCGCCCATCATCCTGAGATCAAGGTTATAGGATTCTCTTTCAACCATCAGCCGATGCAGGCTTGGATCAATGAAATCCGGTCCACACTTGAATGGCTGAACGTTATAGCCGCGCTTCCTGAGTGCAGCAAGGATTCCGAGAGTTAACAATGTTTTCCCCGAGCCACTCTTCGTTGCCGCTATCAGGAATTCTGGTCGGTGTGTCATTTACCCCCCCGCTACCAATAACCGAATAGTAAGTATTCCTATACAAAACAAAACGCTGCTGCCAAGCATCAACCTGTTAGTGGATAGAATATCTTCAAGTGTTATGTCCCGAACCGGTAGACCAATTGTAGGTTTATGTACGACCTTGCCGAAATAAACAGAATCCCCTCCAAGTTGCACACCAAGTATACCGGCCACAGCCGCTTCAGGATGTCCGCCATTCGGACTCGCATGTGAGAGCCGATCACTTATAAACACTCTCCATCCCCGACGATAATCAAGTTGCAGAAAAAAGGCCGCACCCGTCAGGACAATACCACTTAGACGAGCCGGGAGGAAATTAACCACATCATCAATTATGGCAGCAGCGGTGCCAAATCTTCTATATGCATCGTTTTTGTAGCCATACATAGAATCCATGGTGTTGATTGCCTTATAAAAATAGATACCGAGGGCAGCCATGGAGATGGGGCTCAAAATAGGGTCAGCAGGTATCAGAGAAAATAGAACTCCGTAAAAAACAGGGGATAAAACACCATCCACTAAATTCTCTGCCACTGTTTCCACACAGGCCCTGCAGATACCTTTTTCATCGAGTTGGGAGGTATCCCGACCAACAATCTGCTGTATAGCTATCCTCGCAGATGTAAGGCCGGTCTGACTTTTAAGTGCCTGGTAGACCTCAACACTGTGTTTCTTGAGATCACGATAGGCAATACCGCTATAGACCAAATAAACAGAGAAGAGGGTGCCGAGCAGCGGTACAGTTTGTTGTAATAGTGCCAGCAAGCCTGCAATCAATAAAACTGTGGATCCAAGAACCGAAACAAATGAGAAAAGGCCCTCAATAAAGGGGCGTTGCATGGAATTCCTGAACAATTTCTCGTAAATTTCACACAACACCCCGATTCCCCGTACCGGATGTGGAAGGCTACGAGGGTCACCAAAAATAAAATCGAGCAATAACGATAGAGTAAAGAGTAATATGAAAGACATTGATCACAGTTTTAACAGACTATAGATAGCATCCATATCGACACTCCCCCTCACCGTCTCAGCAAGCCTGTCAAAGGAGGCTTCAAGGTCATAAGGGGCGACGATACGATTAAGCGGACTCAAACCTTTTCGCTGCCTCAACCTGTCGATAAACCATCTCCGAAACGGATCGCTGTCAAATATACCGTGCAGATACGATCCCCAAATATAATGTCTCTCGGACCTTGAACCACAACATTTACCATCATCAAAACGAAGGCAGTCTTTCATGTCCGACGCGGACACCCCGTGATGTATCTCATACCCAAAAACCACAAGACCGGATTCAAGATGCACACCCTGCTGACGCGTTAGTCGCTTTGTGGCTTTCAACTCCGTACTTATATTAAGAATTCCCATAGCCGGAAGTGTTTTCCTGTCCGATTCAATACCGAGCGGGTCACTGATTTCATGACCAAGCATCTGGTAACCACCACAGATGCCGACAATTTCACAGCCATTTTCACCCCTTTTTTGCAGCACATCGGAGAAACCCTTATCTATCAGGAAGTGCAGATCACCAATAACATTTTTGGACCCTGGAAGCAGTATCGCGTCGGGCTCACCAATATCCTCCACATTATCGACGACCCGCAGTGACACATCCGGTTCTGTCAAAAAGGGTTCCACATCGGTGAAGTTTGAGATGTGCGGGAAGTTTACGAGCACAATGTCAACATTATCTTCCAATTCAGCCCGGCGATTAAAAATGCCACTCTTAAATGACACTGAATCCTCTTCGGGCAAACCCAGTTCTGAGAGGTAAGGTACCACCCCGAAGGTTCTCCTGCCAGTGTGGGACCACACGTAATCGTGGGCACTCTCCAGTAACGACTGCTGCCCTCTGAATCGGTTAACCAGGAACCCGGCAATCAACTGACGCTCCCACTCCGAAAGGACCTCCATAGTACCAACGAAGGAAGCGTACACCCCGCCCCTGTCTATATCCCCAACCAACAGAACGGGGGAGTCGGCATATGCAGCCATTCGCATATTGACAATATCATCCTTTTTCAGATTCACCTCCCCGGGAGAACCGGCGCCCTCAAGGATTATGGTGTCATATTCATACGCAAGGCTATCATAGCATTCAACAACCGCCTCCCACGCCTTGGGTTTATACTTGTCGTAATCGAGTACCGACATATTACCGACAGGATGACCCTTAACGATGATCTGACTCCCCGTATCCGAATTGGGTTTCAGCAGCACAGGGTTCATCCTCACATCAGGATCGAGCTTTGCGGCCTGGGCCTGAACGACCTGAGCCCGGCCCATTTCCTCACCATTGAGGGTGACAAAAGAGTTGAGCGACATGTTCTGAGCCTTAAAGGGTGCAACATTGACACCGTCCTGGAGTAAAATCCTGCAAAACGCTGCGCTGAGAACAGATTTCCCCGCGTTCGACGATGTCCCTTGAAACATTAACGCCGGGCATTTTTTATTTTGCCTTTTTGATCGTGGTTTGCCCGGTTCCAGTACTGCCTGGAGTGCTTCAACCAATCGATCGTTCTCCCTATGACTCCGTACTGCAATCCTGAAATAGGTATCATCCAGGCCTCGATAGTTATCACAACACCTGATAAGAATCTTTTTATGTAAAAGTTTTACCGCAAGCTCAGGTGCCGAATATCTGGAAATGATTTTGACAAACAGATAGTTGGCTGCCCCCTCGTAGACATGCAACTGCGTAAATTGGGATAGTTCATGATACAGATCGTAACGTAACCGACTGACTGCCTGGCATGTTTCTTCTTCGTAATCGATATCTGCCAGTGCCCTGCTGCCAAAAGTCTGGGCGAGGCTGTTTATTGTCCAGGGTGGGAGATGCTCTTTTACCTTTGCTGCAATTTCAGTGGGAAAGATGCCGAACCCAAGACGCAGGCCGGGAATGCCATAAAACTTGGTCATGGAATTCATGGTGATGATATTCTCAAGCCGTCCACCAACGCTCTGTTGCTGAGGGACAAAATCGAGAAACGCCTCATCGATTAAAAACCACGAGTCGGAGTGTGCCGTAGCCAACTCCATAATTGCCCTTGATGAAACAAGATTGCCTGTTGGATTGTTTGGAGTGGCAAGGATGACTAAATCGCCAGGAAGTATTGTTTCTTCAAGCAATTCTGTATCAAGCGCAAATTCATTTTCCTCGGCCAGGACAACGAATTCTATATCAAGACCGCTAAGCCTGACCGCTCGTTCATAATCGATGTAGGATGGGACAGGAATAACCGCTCTCTTACAGGGCAGCACCCTTGGCAGGAGATAGAGGATATCAGTCGAACCGTTTGCAGGCACGACCTGTTTAGGTGACACGTGATATTTTTTAGAAATGGAGGTGACCAATTCCTCATAATACGGATCGGGATAATGAAGCACCCTGTCCAGCTCCCTGCTTATGAGTGGCCGAAGCCACTCCGGGGGACCTATGGGATTAATGTTGGCGCTGAAATCAAGCAGATCCTCATACCGGCAGCCTATCTCTTTGATAACCCCATGTATGTTGCCACCATGACCTGTATTGTTTCTTCCAGGTATTTTCATAACTTTCTATCTCGCCTTCATGTATCGATTTAAATATGGATTAAGAGAGATACGTGGAACACAAAACCATTGCCAGACAAAACTCCGTCAACTCACTCACGGCTCCAAGAGTATCACCGGTCACTCCCCCCAGCCGTTTCATACAGAATAGACCGAACAGCAGTACAGTGCCTATAACGACACCAGTCAGCACGAGAGCTGTCAGGAAACCGTAAATAGTTATGGCCGTCAAAAAGAGTAGGCCTGCGCCAGAATAAGTACCTATCCTGCTCATTGGAGAATAAAAAAGCCCTCCAAGGCCCCCTTCCCTTCTGCCATAGGGAAACAAGGTCATGGTCAAGAGGATGGCGAGACGACCACCTACTGGAAGCACCAGTGCCGCTGAAACAAGGTATGCGACAGGGATTGATGAGAGAGCGCTATACTTACCAAGTAACAGGAAGACAATTACAATTACGCCCATGGCCCCTACCCTGCTGTCTTTCATGATTTCCAGGGACTGCTTGGCCGGTCGGTAACTAAGAAGCCCGTCGCCACTATCGGCAACTCCATCCAGATGAAGAAATCCTGAGATCGCGGCCAGGTATATGAGAAGTATAAAAGAAACAACGGTTCCTGGCAGAAACTGATTCGCTATCAGGACCAGGACTGAGCCAAGGCAACCGATTATTAAACCAACCAAGGGGAAGAAAATAATACTCGTCCCGAAATGGTCCTCATCCCTGTCGGCTTTCCAGCTTACAGGGATGATAGTAAGAAAACGGACAGCGGTAAGAAGGGCAATAAAGAACGATATCTCAGGTTCACCTTCATTATTCAAGCCGGAGCCTTCCATATGTATCTTATTTATCCGCTCCGGCCACAGCGGCTTCCTCAAATGTGAGGACCTCTGTCAGTACAGCCACAGCGGCTTCTACGACATTCATGGCAAGCGCAGCTCCTGTCCCTTCTCCCAACCTGAAATTGAGATCCAGCAGGGGTCTTGTACATCCGAGAACCTCCTGCATGTATTTATGTCCGGGTTCCATGGAGCGGTGCGCACAGATTATATAGTCACGGACAAAAGGTTCAATACGGTACGCAACAAGGGCACCGGCGGTAGAAATAAAGCCATCGACCAAAACCGGTTTCCTGTTGGCTGCCGCACCGAGAATAAGACCGGCTATACCACCTATTTCAAAACCACCCACTTTACTCAGAATATCAATGCCATTTTTAGGGTCCGGTTTGTTTATCTCTAAAATGGTTTTAATCGTGTTTACTTTCTTGCTGAGCTGATCATCATCCAAACCTGTGCCTCGCCCCGTTAACGTCTCCACGTCCTTGCCGGTACAAATGGCAGCAATGGCGGTGGATGGGGTGGTGTTGCCTATGCCCATGTCACCTGTCCCAAACAGGTCATACTTCCCGGCGAGATCATTTGCTATCTCTATGCCAGCCTCAACCGCCTTTATGGCATTGGCCTCGCTCATTGCAGGTCCTATCGCTATATTGCTGGTGCCGTATCCAATCTTCTTGTCAATAAACGAACCGGGTTCAATCAATTTGCCAAGATCTGCCGCCACACCCAAATCTGCAACAAAGACATCTGCACCGGCCTGTCGGGCAAGAGCGTTAATCCCAGCCCCTCCCTTGACAAAGTTAACAACCATCTGGGGTGTCACTTCACTTGGGAACTTTGAGACCCCTTCTGCCGTAACCCCATGATCACCTGCCATTGTGACAATGCACTTATTCTTGATCGAAGGTTTGGTTGTTTTGGTGATACCCGCTATGTCGATAGCGAGATCCATAATATCGCCGAGTGCCCAGTGCGGAAGGGCCAGATTATCAAGTCTTTCTTTTGCCGCATTCCTTGCTTCAGAATCCTGCGGGAAAATCTTTGCTTTTGTCTCTTCAAGTAAACCCATACTCTTCCTCTGATATGAAAATTATACAATCGTAGTTACTATATTTTCTGCAGGCGCGTGTTAGATATTTGCTGCCGTGCCAAATTCCCTGCACGCTCCGGTTACGTTTCCTGGAACAAGTCATCTTCAGGATTCTTTCAGGACCATAGCGATGCCACAACTTACCAGGACAACATCTGTGGCTCTGTTGGCGACAATCCTGTTACATCGCCCTACCAGGTCACGGTATTTTCGGGCTAAGGCATTATCCGGAACAATACCAAGACCGACCTCGTTGGTGACAAAGCAGATGTTACCATCAAATTGTTCGGCAGCAAGTACCAGTTTTTCTGCCCGGGCTGCCATGTCTTTTTCGCCAAAACTCTGTCCTTGTTGTTCAGCCTCATAGAGGAGATTGTTAATCCAGAGGGTAAGACAATCGATCAACAAGGTGTCGTATGAACCTTTCAGTGAAATGATTGTATTCTCAATATCATGCTCTTCTTCAAGTGTCGCCCAACCCCGCCCTTGCCGTTCAAGCTGATGGGCATTGATGCGGTCTTTCATTTCAGAATCGGTTATTGGGCAGGTCGCTATAAAACATCTCTGCTTGCCCAGCTTTTCACTCCACTCCAGCGCATATGATGACTTTCCCGAGCGGGCACCACCTGTGACAAGCTTAATTCTGGCCATTTACTTCCCCACTGAGATTAAACCCTGTCAAAACCCCACCTTGATCATGAATATCAATGCGAGTGCAACAACCGGGAAAAACGGTAAACAGCATAGCAGACGAGAGTGGAAGATGTAAAAAGAGACAAATCATATAGCGGATTACGCCACCATGACAAACAACCAACACTTTGTCGTCAGGATGATCCTCAATTATCTTTTTCACCTTCCGAAGCCGCTTGAGAAAACCGGGGAGAGACTCTCCTCGAGGGAATGAAAAAGTTTCAGGACTTTTCATCCAGTCGGATACATCATCCGGATATTGTGAGTTGACCGATGCAAAATCGAGATTTTCCCAAAGACCGAAATCAATTTCCCTGAGTTCCTCAATGGTTTCACTCGCAACTGAAACATTGAGGAGATCGAGAGTCTGTACACAGCGGGTCATGGGGCTGCAAAGGATTGCATCAATGGCCGCCGACTCAACAACTGAACGAACCGCCTTCACCTGCCCTTGCCCCTCTTCACTGAGAGGGAGATCAGTAGTGCCTATAAAGCGTCCATCCGCACCGGTACTGCCGTGACGTAGAAGATACAATCTATGGGCCATGGAATATTACTTTGTCAGTCTATATTTATCACTGTACCCCCTGGGAGTGATCAATTTGCCCTTCCAGGAGAATGTTTTACTGTTGCCGATAATAACGGTGGACTGCATGTTAATCTTGTCCATATCCATATCATCCAAAGTTGTTACATGGATCTCCTCGTGGCCCCTGGTTGCGGCAGTCACGATACCCACAGGCGTTTTTCCACTGCGGTGTTGACTGACAATATCCCTGGCCTTTACGATATGATCCTTCCTCTTCTTCGATTTGGGGTTGTAGATGGCGATAACAAAATCGGCCGAAGCGGCTGCATCCAACCGTTTTTCGATCACCTCCCATGGCGTAAGGAGGTCAGACAGGCTGATTGCGGCAAAGTCATGCATAAGTGGGGCTCCGAGGCGTGCTGCACACCCATTCACAGCTGCAATTCCGGGAACTATATGAATATCGACATCACTGTCACGTTCAACAGCGATTTCATAAATCAGTCCAGCCATGGCATAAATGCCAGGATCGCCACCAGAGACAATAGAAACTGTCGCACCGTCGTCTGCCTCTTCAAAGGCACGGATACACCTGTCCACTTCCTGCATCATGGCTGATGAAAGTACTTTTTTCCCCTCGATAAAAGGGGAAATCAGTTCCAAATAGGTTGAATAGCCAATAATAACATCAGATTTTTTGAGGCAATCAAGGGCTTCGGGGGTTATATGTTCGACCCCTCCGGGTCCTGTTCCAACGACGTTAATCAGTCCCATGTATTCTTTTTCCTTTCCGCAACCGCCATGGTCACGTCTTTCCATTTCATTTTCCGAACAATCAATTCAGTATCATCACCGTTATCGGCTGCTCCCAGGATTGCAGCAGGTTCAGCAACTCCCTGGGCACCAACGGCTTTCATTGCGGCAGATGAAAAAGAGACATCTTTTACCGTGTTCAGTTCATCCCGCGAAAAAAACACGGGATCGATTCCACGTTCTTCTGCAAAAAGCAGGATGCCTTCCTCATCATCCTTGACATCTATCGAACTAATCCCGGCGAAAGCCACTGGTTCAATATTATGAGTTCGGCACAATTCGACAAACGATTTCCTGATGTCGGTGACCCCGGTTCCCCGGTTACAACCGACCCCAAGATACAACGTCCTCGGTATACAACAGAGTCCCTTGAATGTCATGTTTTTATTATAGGTTATTACAAGATCGGCATCTTCAATTGCGGGTGTTAATTGCAGATCATCCGGAAGGATAATTTTGCTATTGTGGTAGTATACCCTGGTCGTTTTTCCATCAATAAAACCAGATGTTATCCGAGTAAGTTTTGAAAAATCCTCAACAACAAGATCATTACGGCGAGCCCACAGGTCGAGTGCGGTCATGCCAAGGACATCGCTTGCCGTCGTGATAACCGGGATGCCACCGGTTATCCGACTCACCGTCTCAGCCAGTTCATTTCCTCCGCCAAGATGGCCAGATAGCAGACTGATGACAAATTTACCTTTCGGGTCCAGCACGAGTACACAGGGATCAGTTTTTTTATCATTTACAAGCGGAGCTATAGAACGAACGGCAATGCCTGTTGCCATAATACAGATGAGGGCTCCACATCGAGACCAGAGGCGTTCGATTTTCTGAGCAACCTTGTCACTACTTCTGTCATGGGTGCAATTTGCAAGTGATGAGGCTATAAGGTCGGCAGTTTTCCGACCCTCAGAAGTAATTGCGACAACGCTAACGTTCATAGTATTATTGGTAGGGATCAGCTGTGAAAGGACGATAGATTACGGCAATAAAGGATGATATGTGAAACTATCATTTTATTTTCTGGATTTTATCGACTGGTAGAGTGCTTCTGATTTTTTTTGCGCCTGGATGATCTCATCCTTTGTTAAAACAGTTTCAAGAAAGTCAACAGCCTGCCCGGCCTCCGCATGTCCATTTGTGGCGGCAATCGAAAACCATGCATAGGCACCGGGCAAGTCAACCTCTGGGACCCCTTCGCCTGAATAGAGCATAATCCCAAGATTATACTGAGCCAGGGGGTGATTTAACTTGGCGGCATCAGAAAACAACTGGTAAGCTTTCTCGTAATCTTTTTTTACGCCGTTACCGGTGAAATAAATGAAAGCCAACTCATTTTGCGCTTCGCTATCACCACTTTCTGCTGCAAGCTTGAACCAGTGAATCGCTTCATCAAAGTTTTTAGGTACAGATTCTCCAACCAGAAAAGATTGGGCAATTATTTTTTGCGATGCAGTCGAACTCTTACCATTCTTGGCAGCACGATAAAGATAGGAGAAGGCCTTTTCCCGATCGATTTCTGTCCCCCTTCCCTTAAAATACATGCCACCGGCAATATATTGCGCTTCTGGATCACCTAATGCGGCAGCTTGCAAATACAGAGAGAGCGCTGCCGGCAGGTTACGTTGCACCCCGTCACCGAAATAGAGTCTTCTGGCTTTCTCCTTAATGAGAGCCACAGACTCAGCCTGACATGGGGTGACGAAGGTGCTCGCAACAACTAAAAGAATAACCGCCGCAATTGCCCTCACATATCGTACCATGGTCTTATATCCTGGTGCTTATGTTATTAATCGTCCCTTAAAAAATATGGATTAATCTTCGTCCCCTGTCGTCAGTGTGGCCAATTCGTTACGGGCAAAATCAAGGGTGGGATCGAGTGTCAACGCAACCGTGAAATACTCGATAGCCTCTTCTTTTTGCCCTAACCGGTTGTAATTAACACCGATATTTGCATAGTCGATGCCTGAAGCGGGGTTGAGATCAATGGCACGTTTGAAGTGCGTGATGGCATCCTCATACCGATCCAGTTTATAATAACAGACACCAAGTGTGTTATGCATATCCGGCCGTTCTTCATCTTCTTCCAATCCTTGCTGCAAAACAGAAATAGCATCGTCCCACTGACCAATATCTTTGAGACAACTCCCCATGTAGGAATAAATGTACGGGAGATCCTCCTGCTCCGGGGATAAACTGAGGGCCCTGTCAAAGTGGTCCAGCGCA
Organism: Desulfopila sp. IMCC35008; assembly: GCF_010646885.2. Taxonomy (GTDB): domain Bacteria; phylum Desulfobacterota; class Desulfobulbia; order Desulfobulbales; family Desulfocapsaceae; genus Desulfopila. The sequence goes on from NZ_CP050700.1 coordinate 2,368,671, forward strand.
GATTCGGGGAATCCCATATGGACAAAATTTTTGCCACGGTAAAATTCAAGATAATAGGCCCCAGGCAAAAGGGTTTCGAGCTGCTTGAGTTTCTCTTCCAGCAGGGTTGGATCATCAACGAGATCAAACAACAATTTTGAGGCAAAAAGACCCACGTCATTGATTCGTGACCTCTCCCTGAAATGAGCTCCAGGAATAATTGTGTACAGGGCCGGGATATCGAGCTTTTCATGGGTCACATCGATCATGAATACCTGCATTCCTTTCTTCTTCAGGATTTCGATACAGTTCTCGATCTCAACCTTCATGTTGTTATCGGAAAGATCGCTCATCTTCGGAACGGCCGTGCATTTATCTGTATCCGTTATATACCGTACTTCCTCCATGGAAAGCGGTTTGGGCAAACCGGAAGCAACATAGTTCGAACCGGTATTAAAATCACCGGCTAACTGGGCCACCTCAGTTATTGCACGAATAAGAGATTTTTCAGGATTCGGGGTTGTACCTGCGGTGTACACTATTTCGCTTTTCCCAGGGAAAGTCGAGCGATCTATGGCAAGTGCGCCAACAGTACTGATGCCAGTGTCGAGAGTGAAATCACTCAGGTACAGCTCAATATTTTCTTTCTTGAATTTTTCAAGAAGATCACATGCGACCTCATCGGTTACACTACCAGGGTCGATTAATGGTGTTTCTATCTCGTCGTGACTCACAAGTGAGCAGACGTGGCGTTCAATAATTTCACACAACCCCTGAAGTGCCGCTTCTTCGTAGGTGTTTCCAGCAGATGGCCCATTGAACTCGTTAATGGCAAAAAACCAGGAAAAAGGAACCAGCTCTTCGACACCGGTGGTAATATTGGTCGCCCAGGCCCACTGCATCGGCAGATTCTCAAGTAATTTTTCAAGTGTTTCAACCGATGTTTTCGAGTCGTGAACAGATTCGAGCAGCAGGCTGATATCCATAACAGGATACCCACCCTTGCGCATCTGGTTATAATCTCCTCTTAGGAAATTCCCCTCGTTGTTTTTAAATGAGAAAAAGGAGAATCTCTCCGCAAGCTCCATGCAGGCAGAGGCTTCCGCCTGTATAGGGGACGCCCCTTTACCCATTTGCTTCTTGGTCCCTGTAAGTTTTGACGCATCATCTCCGCACACGGAAAAGAAAACAGGGATGTCCAGTCGTCCATTATCAATTCTTTTCACTTCGTTCAGGATATTTATTTCCAGCTTTTCGACCTGACTATAGAACCTTTGAAGGGTATCTTCTGGCCGAATTGCTTTATCTTGATCAATGGTGAATGTTTTCAGGCAATCGCTAAATTCAATTTTTGTCTTCTTCATTATGTTAGTTTTGCTTACTTTTTTTTATTTCTTATCAAAGAGGCGTAGTCACTTAACGTTCAATTCCAGTATAACAGATACTATTAATTCACATCCGCTTAAAAACAAACCGTCTTTCAGGTTTCTGTAATACCTGCCTGTTTGATCACTGATTGCAGTCGTTTATGCCAAACATCCTCTTTACAAACACATGTAACCCGCCTCTTATGAGTATCTTCAATTTCAAGGGTAAGGCGCAGACTATCAGCCGGCAAGATTTCAGCAGCTCTGAGAGACCATTCGATAATGCATACCCCCTGACCATAAATATATTCGTCAAAACCTAGATCCTCGACTTCCGTGCAATCATGGAGTCTATAATAATCCATATGGTAGATTGGTAGTCTTCCTGGATATTCGTGTAGTATTGCAAACGATGGACTGCTCACATAGACACCATCCGCGACATCCAGACCAATTGCAATTGATTGGGCTAACGTTGTCTTCCCGGCACCAAGATCACCGTCAAGACAGATAACATCCCCTTTTTCAGCAACCTTACCGAGATGCACCCCGAAAAGAGCAGTTTTTTGTGCAGTTTCAAGCAATAGTGAATAGTTCTTCATAAATTGGTGCAGATAAGTTTTTAAACGCTGATCAGAAGACGAGCAGTTTAGTAGAAAACAAGGAAAAATGATAGGAAAGAACGAGCAGCTGGTGGAAATAAAAAACCCCATGAGCTGGCTAATGCCAGCCCATGGGGTCATTTCAGGTAAGTGTCTACAATCAGTTCAACTTGTGCACGTTTTCAGCCTGCAAACCCTTATCTGTCTTGGCAACTGAAAATTCAACTGGTTCCCCCTCTTCCAGGCTCCTGAAGCCTTCTCCCTGGATAGCGCTGTAGTGGACGAAAACATCACCCTGCCCGTCTGGTCTTTCCAAGAAGCCGTAACCTTTGCTTGCGTTAAACCATTTCACCTTACCTTTCACACGCTCTGACATCCTGCTATCCTCCAATTAATTGCTGGCGGTGTCACTCGCCACGTACATAACGGAATTTCCGTCACATGAGCGTCCCTAACAATAAGGAACATTATCTCCTTGTATCAAAATAATGAATGCGTCGTCAAGGTCATTGGTTTGTTTTTTATACCATCAAGGTGTTGATATAATATTGAATCACATTATTAATCTAGTCGCAAGGCAGAAGGAATCAGCTCCTTTTGGATTGCACCTGAGGAATGGGAAATAGCCTACTTGGTTGCCCACCATGTCATAAGAAACTGACTTGCTGAGTAATAAAGTGGTAACGTTTCAGGCTGACCAAATTTGTTGGCATAGACAATTCGGTGTCCATTGGTATACCAATTAGGCACCAGGTAATACCCATACCACAGGGCACGATCCAGAGCCTTGCAAGCCGCTGTCAATTCTTCACTGTTCGTTGCGTAAATAACCCTGTCAATCAAGCCATCGATTGCCTTTGAGCGAATTCCGGCAAAGTTTCTTGAACCCGGGGTGTCAGCAGCACTTGAATGCCAGTAGTCTCTCTGCTCATTACCAGGCGATAAGGATTGGCCATAGGTGGTAACAATCATATCAAAATCAAACGTTTTTCTTCGCTCAACATAGAGTGTCGGGTCAACAGTTCGATATCGAACGTCCATACCGAGTTTGTTGAGATTTGCAACAAATGATGCCATTACCCTTTCAAAAGTCTGGGAAACCAGAATAATCTCAAAGGAAAACGGCTCACCTTTATCATTAACAAGAACTCCATCTTTGACTTTCCAGCCAGCTTCAATCAGAAGTTTTTTTGCCTTCCTGAGATTACTTCGCAATCCTCCCTTTCCCTTAGTCGTAACAGGCTGAAGTGGTTTTGTGAACACCTCCTCCGGGAGCTCATCCTTAAACTCTGTAAGATACGCCAACTCCAGCCCCTGTGGAAGACCGGTCGCGGCAAATGGCGAATTTGAGAAAAAAGAATTATTCCTGGTGTATTGATCATAAAAGAGCGATTTATTAGTCCATTCGAAATCAAAAGCATACCCTATTGCCTGCCGCACCCTCCTGTCCTTAAAGATTTCGCGACGACTATTCATGAGAAACCCCTGCATACCGGCATTAAGTGAATGAGGCAGAAATTTCTTGATCAACTTACCCGAACTGAAGCCGCTACCATGCAGGTCCCTGGCCCATTGTTTGGCGATATTGATCGACATAAAATCAAAATCACCCGCTTTAAACGCTTCCAGTGAGATAGTTTGATCCTTATAGAACTTCACCGTGATCGTGTCAAAATTGAACATATTTCGGCGAACAGGGTGGTCGACTGCCCAATAGCTTTCATTGCGTTTATAGGTGATATATTTGCCTCGTTCATGTGAACTGACAATATAAGGGCCTGAACCAATCAAACTCCCGTCATCTTTTTCAAAGCTGTCTTTGGGAAAGATCGGAATCTGACTGGCAATCATCGGCAACTCTCGATTCTTTTGCGAAAAACTAAAGCGCACACGCTCATTGTCGAGAATTTCAACACTTTGTATATCTTTATAATAATAAGGGTATAGAGGATGAACTCCGGATCCTTTCAAGGTATTCATCGAATACGCTACATCTTCAACCGTCACTGGGATACCATTTGAAAAACGCGCTTTTTCGTTAATTGTAAAAATGACGGAGAGGTGATCAGCTGCCACTTCTATATCTTTTGCAATCAAGCCATATTCGGAAAACGGTTCGTCCAGGCTCGGTTCTGCAAGAGATTCAAAAACCAGGAGATCCAGCCCCCAGGGGGCCTCTCCCTTCAAGGTAAAAGGGTTGAGCTTGTCGAAGGTTCCTATGTCATGAAGTACAAGGTCTCCTCCCTTCTGGGCCTTGGCTGATGTGTATTCAAAATATTCAAACCCGGCAGGATATTTGAGATTTCCGTCGATTGACAGTCCATGTGCTCCAAAGGCATTCAAATTGCAGACTAAAAAGGATAGGAACAAAACCATACAGGATAGACGTATACGCATATTTAACTCCGTTACAGGGAACAATATAACATACTGGATTCATGTGACATTAATATCATGTAGCAAGAATATCACTTTTTGAGTAGAATGTCGAACTCTCCGGGAACTCCTCACTGTTCCCGGGCGATATAAAACGGATGTCAGACCCTGTTTTACTTGAGTATCTCTTCCGGGGAGTCATCATCAATCAACACACTGGAGTACACATATGGGCAAGACCATAGCAGAGAAGATATTTGCTGCACATTTACGCGATCAACCCTCGAAAGAAAACATGGTGCTTGAACTTGATGCCGTGTTCTGTCACGAGATAACAACCCCGATTGCCATTATGGACCTGATGGAAAAGGGCATGGATAAAGTCTATGACAATACTAAAATCAAGGCTGTCATCGACCACGTCACCCCGGCCAAAGATTCCAAAACTGCCATGCAGGGAAAAATCATGCGTGACTGGGCCAAGAGACACGATATAAAAGATTTTTTTGATATTGGTGCAAACGGTGTCTGCCATGCACTCTTTCCTGAGAAAGGTTTTGCAAGGCCAGGTTACACCATTATCATGGGTGATTCACACACATGTACACATGGAGCTTTCGGTGCATTTGCTGCCGGGGTCGGAACCACAGATCTTGAGGTGGGTATATATAAAGGTGTCTGCTCCTTTCGTGAACCCAAAACCATGAAGGTCACCCTTGCCGGAACAATGCCGAAAGGGGTTACTGCAAAAGACGCGATTCTCGCGATTATTAAAAATATATCAGTTAACGGAGCAACAGATCGAGTAATAGAGTTTGTTGGGCCTGTTGTAGACGCCATGACCATGGCAGCCCGTATGACTTTGTGCAACATGGCTGTTGAGGCCGGGGCGACCTGCGGCATTTGCATGCCAGACAAGGTGACGGCTGAATACCTCTGGCCTTTTATCCAGGAAGATTACACCAGCATCGACGACGCAATACAAGACTTTGCCAAATGGCATTCCGATACTGACGCAGAGTATTCCCAGGTTATTGAGATAGATGTCACCTCACTTACCCCGCAGGTTACCTTCGACTTCAAACCAGATCAGGTAAAAGATGTTGCCGATTTAGCCGGATCCCCTATAGATCAGGTATATATCGGTTCCTGCACCAACGGTCGTATTGAGGATCTGCGTGATGCCGCATCTATACTAAAGGGCAAAACACTTGCTGCAGGTGTAAGGGGAATCGTAACACCTGCAACTCCTGCAATATACAGTCAGGCACTTGAAGAAGGCATTATCAAAATCTTCATGGATGCCGGTTTTTGTGTCCTTAATCCGACCTGTGGTGCATGTCTCGGCATGAGCTCCGGTGTTCTTGCAGAAGGTGAGGTTTGCGCATCAACAACAAACAGAAATTTTAACGGACGTATGGGTAAAGGCGGCATGGTACACCTCATGAGCCCATTCAGTGCCGCAGCGGCAGCCATTACAGGCGTCATCACTGATCCGAGAGATTATCTGGTTTAAGAGGAAGGAAATTATGAAAGAATTTGGTGGAACCGCTATTTTTCTAGATCGAAACGATATTAACACCGACGAGATTATCCCGGCAAAATATCTCACCGAAATCAGTAAGGCTGCTCTCAAACCTCACCTGCTGGAAGATTTACTCCTGGAAGGCCAGTCATTTGATCCGCAGGGCAAAGAGCTTCAGGACGCAAAGGTAGTCGTTAGCCGTGGAAACTTCGGCTGTGGATCTTCGCGTGAACATGCGGTATGGGCTTTTGAGGTAAATGATATCAATATCATTATCGCCGAGAGTTTTGCCAGGATATTCAGGCAGAACATGTTTAATTGCGGCATCCTGGCAATTGAGTTGCCAAGGAAAGACATCAACGAGCTATTCAACATGGAAGGGACACTCTCATTCGCAGTCAACATGGAGAAACAGCAACTGCTTGCAAGCTCATCAGGAAAGGAAAAGAGTTTTTCTTTTGAAATAAACGGTTTTGATAAAGACCTGGTCAGTGCCGGTGGCTGGTTGGCATACGCGGATTCTAAGTATTGACCTTAGACCAAGCCCCTCATGATCGGTGTGTTGATGCACAAAATAAACAGGGCTGAAACCAATATGGCTTCAGCCCTGTTTAAACCTGTTCTCTTCTTCAGTTTTTTATAAACCGACATCCTTAAGTTTTTCAACCAACTCCCGTTGGTCGTCACTAAGCTCTTCGGGAACTTTCACGGCAAGTTTCACATAAAGGTCTCCTCGTTCACCAATCGGGCCAACGGGAAGGCCATATCCACGGATGCGCAGCTTGGATCCATTTACTGACCCGGACGGGACTTTAACCGCGAATTTTTTCTTTTCCAGTGTTTCAACTTCCACCTTGGCACCAAGGCACGCCTCACTATAATTTATCAGGCGGGTCACGATAAGGTCGTCTCCATCACGCTCAAAATCAGGGTGTGGGGCAATGTCAACCTTCAGGTAAAGATCCCCTGCAGGCCCGCCGTTTCGTGAAGCTCCACCCTTCCCTTTCAGCCGGAGTTTTTTTCCTTTTTCAATTCCTTTGGGAACTTTTACAGATACCTGCTGGGCCTGACCGTTTTTCCTAAGGGAAATATTTCTCTCAGAGCCGTTCAGTACGTCATCAAGGGTAATGGTTATCTGATAGGTCATGTCCTGACCTTTCTCAGGCTGGTGACACCCGCCACCCCCGCAACCTCCACCCATTCCTCCGCCTTGGCCAAAAAACGAGTTAAATTGTTGCCCACCGCCCATGCCATTCATAAAGCCGGAAGACCTCTGACCACCACCCATACCAAACCCGAACTGTTTCAATATGTCATTGAGGTCAAAGTTCCTGAAGATATCTTCCTGGGAGTAGCGCTGATGAAAGTCTGTAGATCCATAGGTGTCATATTGCTTTTTCTTCTCTGCATCGGAAAGAACAGCATAAGCCTCACTCACCTTCTTAAACTTTTCCTCAGCTGCCTTATCTCCCTTATTTTTGTCCGGATGATACTTCAAGGCAAGCTTCCTGTACGCCTTTTTTATCTCATCCGAGGTTGCACTTTTGGCAACGCCTAAAGTTTCGTAATAATCCATCCCTGCACGACATTAATTATATGTTTATAAGTCAGGTTACCTCTTTTTTCAATTACCTCCACAATAGGAATGTAAGCCTTCCTCGTCAAGGTGGCAGAAGCCATATAATACAAGTAATTTTCATATGGGCTTAAATTGTTTTCAATGGTCTCTATCGCCTGATAAAACAGGAGCATAATCAATAAACATTATCGTTATGCAGAACATTGAATTGTTCCCGGAAGATTTCATGTGCGTCTAGTGATCCTCAGGACCGATTCCCTCCTTAAAAGAGGCAGGAACCAGGAATTCTGCGACTCAGAAAAAAGCCAGTACCTTGTTATTGTTTTACAGGTTGGCTACCTGACAACCACTGATTGACGAAATATAGATAGACTATAAGCACTTTTCGACGGAACTCTGACTCATATTCCCGAGAAGGCAAGTGGTTACCAAATCAAAAAGAATAAAATTCACATACGATAAATAAAAAAAAGCCCCGCAATGCGAGGCTTTTTGATACATTTTTTTTACAAAACGACTCTCAGGTACTCTCTAGAACGGCACATCTTCTCCTGTACCCGGATCGGAAAAGCCAGGTGATGAGTCAGGGAAGGAATTATCCTGATACCCCCCCCCACCGCCATGACCTCCTTGACCGCCCCCGCCGCCTTCTCCTCGCGAGCTAAGCATTTTCATTTCCTTGGCGATTATTTCTGTGGTGTAACGGTCTACCCCGTTTTGATCGGTCCACTTCCTGGTCTGAATCCTTCCCTCAATATACACCCTGGACCCTTTTTGCAGGTACTGTCCGCAGATGTCAGCAAGCTTTGCCCAGGCAACAATCCGATGCCACTCGGTATTCTCCTGCATCTGGCCATCCTGCCCTTTCCATCTTTCGGTGGTGGCGATATTGAATGTGGCCACCTGTGTACCGCTCTGGGTATATCTCATTTCCGGATCGGCACCAAGGTTGCCGATAAGAATTGCTTTATTAATCATGACACTGTTCTCCTGAATTTAAAACGCTGACGCGTCCTGTGGTTTGCTTCTAATTGACAGCTTAATATACGTAAAAATAGATAAAGGACAAGGGGAATATGTATTGAAAAAACAAAGGTGATCCACTCACCCTCCGACACTATAGCCCCAGAATGCCTTTTCAAGCATGGTGTGAATCCCACCCTTTTCTTCAGGCACGAAACCCATTACATCGCGCCATACCTCATCACTTTCCATACAGAAATAAATAGCTGTTTTTTCGTCTGCATATTTTTTTAACCGATTGTAAATTGAGAGATAAAGTTGAGTCCGATTATCACGGAAATAGCGTGATTTCCCATCCAGCCCCTCTATAAACTCCTGAAAATAAATAGTTGAACCAGGAAATCTACGAACACCAATATCTTTCAGGTGAGGAAGATATCGCAAAGCACCAAGTGAAATCCAGACGATAGATTCGGCGGGAAGCTCCCTGTAAAGATAATCAATGGTCTCGAAATACTCTTTCTCCCAGTTCTCATGATCGACAATTGGGTCAAAATGAAAACCTACCCGGTACCCCCATGAAATACATTTTTTTGCAGCCTCGACCCTTTCGGCAAGACTTGCCGCCCGCATTTCTTCCTTTTGCAGAATTCGAGTTGAATTGAGTGACCAGCTGACAATGGTATTACTGTTATGCTCGAGATCCTGAAGGTAATCAACGACACCGCTTTTTGTTTTCAACTCCAGCATCCCGTTTTTCTTTGCTGCCATAAACGGTACGAGTTTTTCACTAAGGCGGGTAATGGAATCTATTGCCAGAGAATCGGTAAACTCCCCGGTGCCTATCCGGTACAACTCTTCCGGATGAGCAGATAATTCCGTCTCTATCTCATCCAGCATTCCTTCATAATTCACGTAAAAAGAAATCCATGGGTTATTGAGATACGCTTGCAGTATGCAATATACACAATCTATAGGACAGTTCATGCCAGTGTTCAACACATGGTAATCACAACATCTGTATTCCCTGGTGGCTGGACACGGTTTTAAAAAATGTCCTTTGTTCCTGGTGAGGTAGAGGTGACGTTTTCCATCCGAGAGATTGGCTGGAAAGTCCCTCTCGGAGACAACAGGCGACTGTCCCACCGGTACAATAACAACGTCACCTGAAAACCTCTCGATTATTTCCTTGGTATATTCATTATTCTTACAGTCTTCGTCAACATGCAACGTCGTGATATAAGAGGATGGGTCACGCCATGATTTCAATACGTCCATCGAGTATCTATTTTTCCTGAAGTTGTTTGTGGATATCTGCGGCAAGACAGAGGTACTGCGCCCCCTCGTCTTTTTTGCCGTAGCGTATACAGCCATTCCCATATATTGTAGCCTTCTTTATGGCCTCCTGACAGGCTTGAATCCTCTGTTTCTTAGAAAGTGAAAAGTTTTCAAGGAGGTTCACGAGAGAGGTGATACGTAATTTGTCCATACCTACACGATATTGCCAGGATACCTGATCTTCACGCCCGCCTTCCTTTATTGTCAGCGGTTCACCCACCAGCAGAAAGGGGTAGTTGCGACTTACCCTCAGCCAGTAATCATAATCTTCGCAGCACCGCAATTCAGCAGCAAAGAGCCCTTCTTTTCTAAACAATTCAGTCTGCGCCATAACTGTCGACATTCCAACTGCGCAAAGCGACAAACAATGGTCAAAGATATCACCATGACGGGGAATATGTATCTTTTTCTGGTTGAGATGCTGCCCATTCCGTAACCACTTTTCATAAGTGTGACTTATCAGGTACTCAGGACTTTTAACCATTGCACCATACTGTTTTTCGATTTTCTTACGATGCCAGTGGTCATCAGAGTCGAGAAAGGCAATAAATGGATTGCGGGCACGAGTTATCCCTAAATTACGTGCAGAGGCAGGACCATTGTTTGGTTGCCATAAATATTGAATCTGTGGATTATCTGTTCTGTACTTTTCAACCAGTTTTTTCGTCCCATCAGTCGAACCATCGTCAATAATGAGAAGTTCGTCACATTTACAGGTCTGTACCAGAACAGAGTCAATTGCCCTTCCTAAAAACGAACTACGATTGTAGGTGGGAATAATAGTAGTGACGGGACAGGTTGTCATGATTCTGTAGTAAAATAATTGAATTTTCTTCTTTATATATGGCGACCATTCCTATAATTACTGTATACTGTTATATTCAGCAATAAACTCCTTCCCTTTAGGGAATTTGAATATTTTATATTTGCAACATCATGACAACTGAAATTCTTATCAACTACAGGAGCTATGAAGTGCGCCTGGCCCTTGTAGAAAATGGGATTCTTAGTGAATTCCATTTGCAACGTCCCACTGAGAAAGGCCTCATGGGCAATATCTACAAGGGAAAAGTGGTTCGTGTACTTCCTGGTATGCAAGCCGCTTTTGTTGACATTGGCCTGGAGCGAACCGGATTTTTATATGTCGACGATATTTATATTGAGAATTCCTCGCGTGAAGTTGAAGCGTCAGAAGAATCTCCTCCTGTACCAACCTGTCAACCTGAACAGGAACTTAATGAAAGACCGAACAGACGTGCACCACATCTCGCCATAGAGAACTTGCTGACCGAGGGCCAGCAGATTCTCGTCCAGGTCAGCAAAGACCCCATCGGTACAAAAGGGGCAAGATTGACCTGTCACATAACCCTGCCCTGCCGAAATCTCGTCTATATACCACTCACTGATCACATCGGTATTTCACGTAAGATAGAAGACGAAACCGTCCGCTCAATTTTGAAGGAAAAAATTGAGACGATCAGGCCTAAAGGTGCTGGTTTTATTGTCCGGACAGTAGCAGAAAATGCGCGCCTTTCCGAACTCGAAGCAGATATGGAGTTCCTTCTTCACTTGTGGGAGGAAATCCAGGATGCTGCCAAGAACCCTACAGTTCCCGCTTCAGTATACGAGGATCTCGATATTACCCTTCGTTCTGTAAGGGACCTGTTCACCGCCGACGTTGACCAGCTCTACATTGATAACGAGGAAGCTTTTAAAAAAATCAGCAAGTTCGTTAACACCTTTGCCCCGGAACTTCAGTCTAAACTCAATTTGTATAAACACGAAACTCCAATTTTCGAGGCACATGGGATAGAAGCTGAAATCAACAGGGCCATAGAAAAAAAGGTTTGGCTTCGATCCGGCGGATATATCATTATTGAAAGCACGGAAGCCCTGTCTGTAATCGACGTCAATACAGGCCGTTTTGTCGGTAAAAATAATCTCAGTGAAACCATTTTCAAAACCAACATGGAGGCAGCTGTAGAGATTGCCTACCAGTTAAGGCTTCGTAATATCGGTGGAATTATCATCATCGACTTCATCGACATGGAAGATGAAGAGCATCGTGAGACCTTGTTCGCAACCTTTAAAGATGCGGTCAAAAAAGACAAGAGCCGAATCAATATTCTGAAGTTATCTGAATTCGGACTGGTCCAGATGACCAGAAAGCGAAACAGCGAGAGCCTTTATCAACTTATGTGCGAACCGTGCCACTACTGTGCCGGCGAAGGAATGCTCAAATCGAGAAGGACTATATGCTATGATATCTTCAGGAAAATCCATAGAAACGCCAGAAATGCAGGTGGCAATACTGTCACTCTTCGGGTCCACCCTCGTATCGCGGACTTATTAGCCACCGAGGAAGAACTGACAATGGCCCAGCTTGAACATGAAACGGGTAAACGCATTGTCGTGGCCCCCGCCCGAGACCTTCATATGGAAAAATATGAAATAATCTGGCAAAGATAATCAACCAATTATTCACTTAATTATATCTACCGATTATGTCACTGAAAAGAAAAAGGAGAATTTCTCCCGGACGAACTTTCCTCTTTATCCTGCTTTTCCTCATTACCGGCTCGACCGTTGCCTGTTTTTTTCTATTTTTCGAAGGAAAGAAACCAACTGTCGATTTGTCTGCTTTGCCCGAGTTCCTGGCGCGCAACGATCTCCTGGTAATCAACGCTGCTGATGTCGGCAATGGTTTGAAAAAAATAGAGGTCTATGCTATCCAGGGCGGAGAAAAGAAACCACTCCTGACAGAAGAAAACCCGAGAAAAACGTATATCGGCCAGGTAGGCCCGGCAATGACCAGCAGAGAGGTGGAGTTCGATGCCTCAAAGCTCGGCTTTCTGGATGGAGAAGTAACCATCCAGGTGACAGCCACTGACTTCTCCTTCAGGGGATTTTTCTCTGGGAACAATACGACCGCTCTAAAGACACTAAAGCTCGACACCAAACCGCCAAAGGTCCGTATTCTTCACAGTGAACGATATATCGTCCCCGGTGGGGCCGGGATTGCAATTTACCAGAATTCTGACCCAGGCGGCCAGCACGGTGTTGTGATCAACGGACACTTCAATCCAGGCTATCCTGTACCAGACGGCAGGAAAAACACCTATATTACCTATTTTGCCCTGCCCTATGATGCAACAACCATTGAAGAATCCAGAATCATTGCACAAGATGTGGCCGGCAACGCGGTAACAGTACCTTTTTCCGTAACCTTAAAAAATTCTCCCCAGAAAAAAGACAGGATCAATGTCGGTGATGGTTTTCTGAACAAGAAAATTCCTGAATTCGAGCAATATTACCCTGAAATGACGGGTTCTATGCTTGAAAAGTACCTCATGGCCAACCGCGGAATCAGAAAAGACAATAACAAGAAAATTTCGGAGCTTTGTGCCAACCCCTCAGAAGACCAACTTTGGGATGGGCGGTTTATAAGGATGTCAGGTAGCTCCCGAGCTGGTTTTGCCGATCACCGCACCTACTTTTACGAAGGTAATCCAATTGATCAGCAGGTACACCTTGGTATGGATATCGCCTCAACACGTCGTGCAGATGTCAAGGCAGCCAATAGCGGCAAGGTGGTGTTTGCTGACTATCTCGGCATTTACGGCAATATGGTTTTACTTGATCATGGTCAGGGTGTATTCAGCCTCTATTCTCATCTCAGCCAGATCAATGTGGCCGTCGATGATATGGCAGCGAAAGGAGATGTCATTGGCCTTACAGGCGCCTCCGGAATGGCAGGCGGAGACCACCTGCATTTCTCCATGCTTGTTAATGGGGTTTTCGCAACCCCTAAAGAATGGTGGGATCCACATTGGATCGAAGTGACTATAACAGAGCCGCTGGTCGATTCAAAATTCTAGTCTTACCGAAGACGACAGCAATACAATCGACGACTATTGTTCTATATGAACTTGTTTTCACGCAAACCAGTACTTTTATATAGTTATCTGGCAACAGAAATGCTGGCACCCTTCTTTGCTGCATTTGTCGTTATGAATGCAGTGTTTTTTCTTGTCAAGCTAATCCCCTTTCTTAACTTTGCCCTTGAACTCAGTATCGGGTTAGGGGACTTTATACGATTATTTTGTTACATGTTTCCGAACATGTTCCTCTACACTATCCCCATGGCCTCTATGATGGGGGTCATTGTCGGATTCTCACGGCTTTCCAGCGATACTGAAATACTTGCTATCAAGGCCAGCGGGATCAGTCTCTATCATGTGATTCCACCTGTTTTCGCAATATCTGCCTGTATTGCCATATTTACAGGCTACTTTTCAATCAAGCTGATCCCGGTAAGCGAGATTGCCATGAAGCAACTCACGTACCAACTCTTAAAAGAAAAGGTGGACAAAGGTATTAAGGAGTATCAGTTCACCGAGGCCCTGGGAGACATCGTAGTCCATGTTGGCAAAATAGACGAAAAAACAGGAGTCTGGAAGAAGGTTTGGGTTTCCGACATGCGAGGTCAGGAGAATCCGACGATTACCATGGCGGCTACCGGCACCATGAAAAGCGACCTGGACCGCATGATGGTCACCATCGTCCTGCATGACGGCAGCCTTCATCGCCCTGAGGAAGAAGACGCCCAAATTGTCCAGTTTGGTAAATACACCATTAACATCCCCCTGCAACCCCCTGATACCGGAGTTAATTCCGTACATCGTGGCACGCTGACCATGGGCCAACTGCTTGAGGCTGCCGACAGATTTGGCATCGACAATAAGCGTGGTCGAGTGATGCTTATCGAATACCACGAAAGGCTGGTATTGCCTTTCGGGTGCCTTATCCTGTCCATACTGGGTCTGCCCCTGGGCCTGCAAGCAGGTCCAGGCCGGAAAGCAATCGGGGTGCCGTTTGGCCTCGCCGTATTCATCCTCTTTTATGTGCTTTTCACCATGGGCAAGATGATTGCCAAAGAAGGTGATTTCGGCCAGCTTGGTATTGCAGCTCTGCTCTGGATGCCCGATGTTTTCTTTTTGCTTATTACCCTCTACAGCGTCCAACGGGTTTTCAGTGAAAAATCACTTGCACCATCATGGTTGCGTTTTCTGTATGGCATATTCCACAAATTATTTATAGCCCCACTCTTGGCAATTCTCAACATGGGGCTTCAACTCATTCTTGTTTTTCTGCCAGGAAGAAGGAAAGTTGCAGCATATAGTGAAACCGACAGTAAGCGAGTTTGCGCAGTCAGGGCCAATGTCGGTCTTTTTCAATTCCATTTTGAACAATGCAGTGAATATCGCAGCGATCAATGCACCATTGAATTCAGCAGTGCAGATGTGGCAATTGATGCGGGATATTCCCCTTGTGACTATTGCAAAAATTTGCTTGAACAAGCTTCTTCTACTGAAAATCCCCAATAAATACCAAATTTTCCAAGCTGCTATGGTGTTTTTCCTCAAGGATGTTATACTTTTTGTATATCTGCATATCGATGTAATATGACAGTGGTTACCTATCAGGTGGGCAGCTACTGATAAATGCTACCTTTATTGCTTGAGGAGCCATAATGAAACTGCCAACATCAAAGGAAATGAGGGCACTTGATCAATGCGCGATCGAAGATTTCAATATCCCAGGTATCGTGCTGATGGAAAATGCCGGCGTAGGCACCGTGAAAATGATGGAGCAGGAGCTCGGCCCGCCGGCAGAAACCTTTACTTGTGTTTTTATCGGTCCAGGCAATAACGGAGGAGACGGGCTGGTTATCGGGCGCCACCTTCTGCAAAGAGGCAGCCACCCCATCTTCTTTTTCCTGGTAAGTCCTGATAAAATGAAAGGGGATGCCGCCCTCAACCTGTCCATAGTCCAGAAACTCCGCCTTCCATTCCATCTTATCGACACTGACACCAGAGTTGAGACCGTATCCGTTCTATACAAACAAATAGAATCAAGAGGTCTTCCATGCTATGCCATTGTCGATTCCATCTTTGGCACCGGACTTGACCGAACTGTATCAGGCAGGTTCAAAACAATTATCGACCTCATAAATAATCGTGACTTCGCACACGGCGTACCGATTATCGCCGCTGACTGCCCTTCCGGCATGGACTCAAATACCGGCAAAATCCTGGGGGCATGTGTAAAAGCCGACTTCACTGCCACATACGGATGTGCCAAGCCGGGCCACTACATACATGACAGTTCAATCTTAACAGGCCAGCTTCACCTCATCGACATCGGCATACCTCACGAGGCCGTAGAACGTGCCAGGATTGCCACAGAACTTATTAATGAGGCAACCTTCCTGAAAATGGCACGAAAGCTTACCCGCTCGATATCCTCCCATAAGGGAAGCCATGGTCACCTTGCTGTGTTTGCAGGATCTCCCGGAAAAACCGGTGCAGCTATCCTTACTGCCCGTGGTGCAATCAGAAGTGGTAGCGGCCTTGTTTCTCTGTGTTGTCCAAGGAACATTAACAGTGTACTTGAAAACAATTTGGTCGAAGCAATGACCGAAGTACTCCCAGGTTCTGAGAACTTTTTTTCCATAAACAGTATCGACCATGCTGCCGAAAGCCTTCTTGGCAAAACAGCCGCTGTCATTGGTCCGGGAATCGGAACAGGCAAAGAGACTACAGAATTCACCCTTGCCATCTACAGGCTGGCCAAAGTTCCACTTGTTGTTGATGCTGATGCAATTAATATCCTGGCCAAAAACAGGGAATCGATCACCACAACACATGGGCTGCGCATTTTCACTCCACATCCTGGAGAATTAAGCCGTCTTATTGGCTGGTCCATCCAGGAAATCCAGGACAACAGACTGGAAGCCACCCGTGAGGCATGTAATCAGCTGAACACCGGGGAGACCCACAACATTGTTTTATTAAAAGGCGCAGGAACCATAATAGCGACCCCGGATGGACAGGCTCTTATCAACACAACCGGCAATCCTGGAATGGCAACCGGCGGCATGGGGGACGTCCTAAGCGGCGTTATCGGTGCTCTGCTCTGCCAGGGACTCGAGCCACTTAAAGCCACCGCCGCAGCTGTTTACCTGCACGGGATTGCGGCAGATTCCATTTTTAGAAAAACAGGGTCAGGATACACCGCCAGTGAAGTGGCAGACGCCATACCTTCGACCCTTCATGGCCTACTCGAAGAGAGGTGAAACGATATGAAAACAGCTGATGATTTAATGTCCAGGGAAGTGATAACTGTCACCCCTGACACAAGTGTCAAGGAACTCGCAACTCTCTTGACCGATAAGAATATAAGCGGTGTTCCGGTTGTGGATACAAACGGTAAGCTTTTAGGTGTTGTAACTGAAAGTGACCTCATCGACCAAAACAAAAAGGTCCACATTCCCACAATAGTCTCCATCCTCGACTCGTTTATCTATCTGGAGAGTCCGGATAAGATGGAACAGGAGATGCGAAAAATTGCCGGCTCAACAGTAAACGATATCTACACCCCGAATGCGCGCACAGTGTCTCCAGAAACGGCCATTGATGAGCTGGCCACCATTATGAGCGAACAGAATATTCACACCCTGCCTGTGGTTGAAAATGACAAACTGGTCGGCATTATTGGTAAACGTGACATCATCAGGACCATTATAAGTTGACACCACTTGTTATCGAAGTGTGGTTTACCAACGAATAATCTCCCTGCCATGCTGGTGCAGATAGTTGTTACAGTTTACAAACACATTGGAACCGAGAAATCCTCGATGAGCCGAGAGCGGTGATGGATGGCTTGTTTTTAGAACAAGATGTTTACTCTTGTCGATAAGCGGCTCTTTCTTCTGGGCAAAAGCTCCCCAGAGCATAAAAACGATATGCTCTCTCTTTTTTGAAAGAGTCTCAATAATGTTATCTGTCAGTTGATGCCAGCCAAGTGAAGCGTGCGAGTTTGATCGTTTGGCAATAACGGTTAAACTCGCGTTTAACAGAAGAACTCCCTGTTCTGCCCAATCTGTCAAATCACTTTCCGTCCGTCCTGGCTGCCCCTTATAAATACTGTTATTAATCTCAAGAAAGATGTTTCTGAGAGAGGGAGGGATCGCAATGCCATTTTTAACTGAAAAACATAAACCATGTGCTTCCGGTCCTAATTCTCGGTCTTCGTTAATATAAGGATCCTGACCCAGGATAACGACTTTCACCTCACTGAATTTCGTTATCCTCATTGACTGAAACACCAGGTCCCGTGGCGGGTAGACCCGTTGCCCCAGAGAAGTCTCCCCATAGGCTTTCCTGATTAACTCTTTATGATACCCCTCTTTCAGCAATGGCACCTGCTCCTCCCAAAGGGAGTTATCACTTGCTGAAGTTAGAGATCCGACTGAATTACCCGTCATTTTCAGTCTCTTCCCGGGTGTTGTGGAGTTCGTTGATCTTTCTTGACAGCTCAAGTTCTCCGCTTACTGGTTCAATTCCGGTAGTTTCCAGGGCCTTTTTAACAAGTTTCTGGCAGAGACAGTCGGTTGGATCCAGGGCATAAGCGATGCCCATGTTTTTCAGTATAGTCGAGACGCCACGTAAACCGTCCATCTCCTCACCGGATAATAAAACACCAGCCGTTCGTTCCTTAAAGTTAGAAGAGATAGAGGCCATCAGTAAGTCGATTGACCCTACCTCTTTGTCGAGGTTTTTCACTTTCTTTAAAGTGTACCCAATACCTTGAGGCCGTAGACATATATAGTCAGAAGCTGCAGCAATATAACAGCACCCCCTTTCGAGACGCATACCCTCCTGAATACGTAAAACCCGTGCTGCACAGACAGCATCAAGGTATTCGGTAAAAGTATCCACCTGTCGTTCATCGCCGTAGATAACTGCGATGACTGAGCCTACAAGTTTCGAGTTCAGGCTGGGGATAATGTTAAGCAGATTCCTAAATGCTCCTTCGCCTCCACCAAGGATTGTAACAAACTGGATGTACTCGTGATAGTCCTGCACGTCACGGATATTATGAACAACAAGAGAATCACCGCATTGAGAACAGACAGCCGATGTTATGTCGACACTTGTTGGATCAACCAGGTTGCGTGAACCACACTCTTCGCAAAACAAAACCTGTTTAACGGAAGGTGGCCGATTTTGCAGGGCGACCCCTGCTTCAACAACCGGCTCTATGTGCTCAACGGTCATCCGTGAGGCGCGGACCACTTTTTTCAGGATATCTTCTCGCTGGCGCTTGGGGTCATGTTCCTGAAAAATAAAATCCTTGCACATGAAGTCAACAGCCCCATTTTTCAAGGCATCAAAGGCCCTGACGGTACCTTCACAGGTAAGACTCGAAAACATAATAGTGGGCAAGGGCCGGTGAATCATGAGATGCTGCAGGGCAGTCATGCCGTCCATAAGCGGCATCTCCATATCCATCATGATCACGTCCGGGTCAACCCTCAGCATGACATCCAAAGCCTCGATACCATTCTGGGCTTCCCCACAGATAACTGCGATATTTGAACCTTCAAACATATCACGCAGAAAACGACGGAAAACAATAGAGTCGTCAACTATCAGCACGGCAATTTCCTGGCCGCTTTTCAGTGTAGAACCGGAATGCATTCAATAAAGAGTTCAGGTATGAAATTTTAACTAAAATGTCAAAGCCAAGCACGTCTGTATTATCGGGCTACCGCTTAGACCATGTCACTGATAATATGGAACATTAATACCGGATGCAAAGTTACGTTAGAAAATTATTTTAGATTTGCCTGCCGGCCTTGGTGCATGAAGGTTTCCCCCCTTCTTAAACAGAGTATATATTTACTAAAATAATGTAAATATCACAATCAGGTAAAATTTTTAATCGCAGGGAATGACAGATGCGCACCTTGTTACTCACTTGCAGGATAAGTAGAGGTTATTTGCTTGAATATACTGCATAACCTGGTTTGGTATTCCCTCAACCTGGAACGCCCCACTCAACAACTGTTTCCTGATTGTCGAAGATGAAATGTCAGCTATAGGGGAACTGAGAAAGAAAATATCTTTTCGTCCACCAGAATGCACCCAACGCTTCGCCACCTTGCTATACGAAAGTTCATCACGAACCTTTTCAAGTAACTGTGGACATAAACCTTGCCGCATTGCGACAAGCAGAGAGACCCTTGAAAGAAGCTCCCCATATGACTTCCAACTTGTTATTTCAACGAAGGCATCTATGCCGATAATAAAGTGCAACTCTGTTGTAGTTGGCAACAATCTCTGCAGTAGGCGAACCGTATCTATGGTATACGAAGGGGTTGGCAATTCCGATTCTATAAGAGAGAGTTCAATTCCAGGGTGATCGACAAGTGCAAGCCGCACCATTTCAACCCTATGGTCAAAAGGTGTTACCGTACGTTCGCTTTTATGGGGTGGAACCACAGCAGGCACCATCAGCACGCGATCAAGACCTGCCTCGCAGATAGCGGCCTCAGCAAGTTGGGTATGCCCGATATGGACCGGATCGAACGTCCCGCCGTAAAGCCCTATCCTCGTCATCAATCCCGAATCTGCCCCATGCCGAAAACCACAAACTTACGTGTCGTGAGTTCAGTTAAGCCCATAGGGCCATAAGCGTGCAGCTTTGTGGTACTGATACCAATCTCAGTTCCAAGACCGAGCTGACCTCCATCATTAAACCTGGTCGAGGCATTTACCATGACAGCTGAAGCATCTACTTCACTTAAAAACTGCATGGCAGTGGTATAGTTTTCTGTAAGGATCGATTCAGTATGGTTGGAACCGTAGTGCTGGATGTAATCCTTAGCCTCGATTACTGAATCGACAACCTTCACTACCAAAACGAGGTCCAGGAACTCCGTTCCCCAATCATCATCGGCAGCCTGCTCTACACCTTCTGCCAGAGCGACTGTCTGCTTGCAACCCTTAACGGTAACACCGTCTTTATGTAACGCCTTCACGATAGTGGGGATAAACGTTTCGGCAATGTCCTTATGTACCAGCAACCCCTCAAGGGCATTACAAACACCAGGTCGCTGTACTTTTGAATTAATGATAATGGGTACGGCCTTCTCTAGATCTGCCTCAGAATCAACATAAATATGGCAAACTCCTTTATAATGCTTCAGGACAGGGATTCTCGATGTTTCACTTACGTAACGTATAAGCCCTTCCCCTCCCCTGGGGATCACCAGGTCAATATAATCTTCCTGCTGAAGTAAATGATTAACCGCCTCCCTGTCAGTCACCGGAATAACCTGTACACAGTCACCACTTAACTCCGACTGCAGCAACCCTTCTCTTATAATTTCTGCAAGGATGAGGTTTGAATGAATTGCCTCAGATCCACCACGAAGCAAGACACTATTGCCTGTTTTCAGACAAAGAGCAGCTGCATCTATCGTGACATTGGGTCTTGATTCATAAATCATGGAAACGACCCCTATAGGCACTCTCATCCTGCCAACACGCAAACCATTCGGTCTCAATGACATATCTTCAAAGGCACCGACAGGATCAGGCAGGTTACAGACCTCCCCGAGGCCATCTATCATCGAATCAATAACGGCATCAGAGAGCCTGAGACGATCGATCATGGCAGCTGAAAGCCCGTTCTTTTTACCTTCAACCAGATCTTTCTGGTTTTCGGCTTTGATCTCTTCCCTTTTGGCATCAAGAAGCTTACCGATTGTAAGCAGGCAGCTGTTTTTCTTTTCCGTGGATGCAGGTGCTAGAGAGGCAGAACTTTTCTTTGCAAGCCTGGCCATTTCCCTTACTTGATTTTCCAATGTGCCTGAGCCGGTCATAATCGTCCTCAAAAAGATGTTTAATATAATTCCGGAGGGTTACTGCAGAACAACAAGGTTGTCACGATGCATGACCTCATCGCTGTCTTTATATCCAAGGATATCTTCTATCCGGTCTGAGTGAACCCCTTTTATTTTTTGGATGTCGGCTGCCGAATAGTTGATAAGCCCTACCGCCAGCACCCTGCCTTCACTATTGCAGCACTCAACAGAATCACCGGCACCAAAATCACCTGAAACTGTGACGATCCCACTCGGGAGCAAGCTTTTCCCTTGTTGAGTCAGGGCTCGGCAGGCGCCATCATCAAGTCTCAAACGTCCGTGCGGTTTTACAACATTGGCGATCCAGTGTTTTCGACTTGCAAGTTTTGTTTTGGCAGGCAAAAAGAAGGTACCAATCATCTCCCCGCTGAACAACTGTTGTAATATTGCTTTTTCTTTACCAGGACCGATAAATGAACTGCCTCCACACGAAGCTACAAGCTTTGCAGCTCTGATCTTACTCTGCATTCCCCCGGTGCCAAGAGCACTCTTGACATTACCTGCCATGGCTTCAACCTCAGGGGTGATTTCTGCAACTGTATAGATTGGTTTTGCCTCTGGATTTGTTTTTGGGTTCCCATTGTATAACCCAATGACATCCGTGAGGCATATAAACAGATCTGCCTCTATCAGGTTGGATACCAGAGCACCCAGATAATCGTTGTCACCAAAGCGAAGCTCTTCAATGGAAACCGTATCATTTTCATTGATAACTGGAATAACACCAAACCTGAACAATGAATGAACGGTATTCCTGACATTTAAATACCGGTTCCTGTTGGCGAGATCCGAATGCGTCAACAATATCTGGGCAACTTTTTCACCTGCTGCCTCAAACGCCTCGTCATATGCATGCATAAGCAGCATCTGGCCAACTGAAGCCAATGCCTGTTTTTCTGGAATAGCAAGTTTTTTATCGAATGGAACCCCAAGCTTTTGCCGGCCGGCAGCAACGGCACCTGAGGTGACCAGGATCACCTCACGCCCACTGTTATGCAAAAAGGCGATCTGTTTCGCCAGATTACCAATCACCTCTTTATTCACACCGTCTTTGTCAGTGAGGACAGCGCTACCTACCTTGATGACGACCCTTCGAGCCTTATCAAAAGCTGTTTGCCGGTAAAAAAGGCCATCTTTATGATTGCATTGAATTGACATGCGATTCGTCTAATTGTAGTGTCTTTAAATCTTTATACTTCTTGATCACCATCCGTTCTTTCTGAAAGATGAAACTCCTCAAGTAGCTCCATCACTGCCTTCTTCAACGGTTCGATATTCTGTTCATTTTCACATGAAATTGCAAAAACTGTATGCCCAAGCTCTCTAAACTCAGTTTTGACCTCCTCAACCATTTCCGGGTCCACCAAATCTATTTTATTTAATACTACAAATCGCAACCGACCGGCAAGTTCCTCTTTATATGATAAAAGCTCGTTTTCAATGGTTTCAAAATTTTCCATATATTTATCATCCGAGCAGTCGACTACATGCAACAAAATTGAGGTTCTCTCTATATGCCTTAAGAACTTATGCCCAAGCCCTACACCTTCATGTGCCCCTTCAATAAGGCCAGGTATGTCAGCTATTATGCATGGTTTATGGTAGCTGTAATGCATAACGCCAAGCTGAGGCTCAAGTGTAGTGAACGGATAATCTGCAATTTTGGGGTTGGCGGCAGATAATTTTGACAACAGGGTAGATTTTCCGGCATTCGGCAACCCAAGCAGGCCAACATCGGCTATCAGCTTAAGTTCAATCCGTAACCATCGTTGCTGGCCTTCCTTGCCCTTGGTTGCAAACCTGGGAGTCCTGTTGGCACCGCTGGCAAAGTGAGGATTACCCATGCCGCCATCACCACCTTTAGCAGCAATAAAGCTGTCATTTTCCTGCGCCAAATCAGCAAGGATGTTACCACTCTCACTGTCTGTTATAATAGATCCTACAGGTACATTAATAATACAGTCTTTACCACCCGCACCATGCATATCTTTCCCTTTTCCATGAACACCGCGGTCAGCTTTGAAGTGAGACCGGAAGCGAAAATCGATCAAGGAATGGATTTTCGATGTCGCGACTATGACCACACTCCCGCCGCGCCCTCCGTCACCTCCGTCGGGGCCACCTTTGGGAACAAATTTTTCTCGCCTGAAACTGACGCATCCGTTTCCACCGTCTCCAGCTTTTACATGAAACTTTGCTTCGTCGACAAATGCCATACCTGAAATACCCTCTAGTGAATTATGTACCTTAGCCTGTGCAAAAGGGGAGTTATTGAAAACAAAAAAGCTCGGCCCTTTATGAAATAAAGGGCCGAGCTTTCTCTACTTTCCCGGCACAAATAATTGGACCGGTCTGTCTGGGATGTATCAGGCTGCGGGATAAACGGAAACTCGTTTCTTGTTTTTTCCGAAATCTTCAAATGTTACAACGCCGTCAACTTTTGCAAACAGAGTGTAGTCACGACCGCAACCAACATTGGTTCCTGGGTGAATTTTGGTCCCGAGTTGCCGAACAAGAATATTTCCAGCCTTTACGACCTGCCCACCAAAACGTTTTACGCCACGCCTCTGACCAGCACTGTCACGTCCGTTCCTTGAACTACCACCAGCTTTTTTATGTGCCATTTGTTAACTCCTTATTTGCAATTTTCTACTGCGTGTTACATGCCCTATATGGATTTGGCACAAATTACGCTTGAATTTCTTCTATCAACAGGGAGGTATAGTCCTGCCTATGTCCTTTTCTGAGGCGATACCCTTTACGTCGCTTCTTTTTGAAAATGATAACTTTCTTTGATTTGCCTTGCTCGGAGATCTTCGCGACAACTTTTGCGCCTTCCACAACTGGCTGACCAACCTTTACCTCTTCACCATCGACGACCATGAGAACATCGTCGAGATCGACAGTGTCACCGACGTTTCCAACGAGTTTTTCAACACGCAGCCTGTCGCCGCTTTCAACCTGATATTGTTTCCCGCCGGTGCGGATAATTGCGTACATTATTTCAACCTCATATTCTGGAATTTTCTTTTCGATCCACGCTTCTGCTAATTAAATTCGAAGCTGTTAATATTACCCAACTGCAAAATTCTTGTCAATATCTTTATAAGACTGGCGATATTCTTTTTCCAACCGACATTTCCTGCTCATTCATAGAGTGGCATATTCACTTCCGGATATCTGTTATATCAGAACAATACCTGCCACCAAGGAACCAGCACATCAGGTGCGCACTCCCAAGTCATTATTGGGCAAAATAAAATCCCGGTCTAAAACGACTCAAACCGGGATTTTAATAAACAACAGATTTCAAGAGATACTAAACGCTAAACTCTAAACGAGCTTTTTCCTTTTCCTGACGAATGGTACAGGCTTTCGAAAAGGCAACTTTTTTTCCGTGTTTGCGTATAGAGACAGAGGTCTTCCCCTGTTTGCCTTGATGGGTAACCCAACTCACCTCGTAACGGTTCAACTTTTCGTTCAAGCGTACACCTACAACGCCAGTGCTGGAATTGGATACTGTAACCATGTGCTTGTTGGTACGAATTTTACCCAACCTTCTTTCTGTCTTGTCTCTCCAGGAAATGGCTGAAAGAAGACTGGAGTACCGCCCCCCGCACTTTTTATCTGAAAAGAATTTTGAATGGGTCTTACCTAGGAACCTGACCCGGACATACCAACCATGTGTCCTCTTGGACTCCTGGTCGATACGTGCTATATCCTTGTGTTTTTCAAGTAATATTTTCTGTTTTCTTTCGTCTTCCATTTGCACCCTCATTTACGTAAATTTACTAAACTAATACTACACTCTCTCAATTTAGGTGAAATGCAGTGACGCGAATGACAATTTGCTGTATTCTACCGCTTTTCCACCCTTACTCGACCGTCTCACCCGGTCTTCAATGCTACACTCTCAGAAAAGCTACTTAGTTGGTCAGGGAAGGAATGTCAACTGATTTCATCACTTTTGGTTATAAATAAATGGTAAATATCTTCTACCTTCCGATTTCCTTCCGCTTCCTTCTTACCTTTGAAACAAGATAACTCTCTTTCCTAACAATACCACTATGTCATACAAAAAGGCAAATCTTGAAGATTTAGTAACAACAGTTAAGACGCTGCGTGGTCCCGACGGATGCCCATGGGACCGCAGGCAGTCAACAGAATCCATGGTTAAATACCTTGATTCGGAATATAATGAACTACTTGAGGCTATATCAAACAGGGACACTGATAACATCTGTGAGGAAATTGGAGACCTGCTCTTTACACTTGTTATGATAGCTGAAATTGAAGAGGAAAATGGAAATTTCACCTTACATACTGTGCTGCATAATATTAATAAGAAACTCATTCGTCGTCATCCCCACGTTTTTGCCGGGGTAGAAATATCATCCGAACAGGAACTGAGAGAACAGTGGGAAAAAATCAAAGCGCTTGAGAAATCTAAGAAATGAATTGACAGTATTGCCCAATATCTGTATTATTTGCGGTTCTCGGTCGCAATGCGTACCGGAAAAATACAATAAATCAGTTGGCCCGACAGTCGGGTTAACACCTCTTCGCTCTCTGCAATTATACAGTAAGCGAGGGCCATTACGGGATATTCCCGTTATTAATTAACGTCCACGAGGAGGAATCATGCGCAGGTATGAATTGATCTTCATCCTTCGTCCGAGCATTGGCGAAGAAGAGATTAATAAGGTTGTCGACTATTCGCAAACTATCATTAGCGATGAAGGTGGCAGTGTTATTGATCTGAACAAATGGGGTATGAAAAAACTCGCTTACCCAATCAAGAAAGAAATTCAGGGGTACTACGTTTTCTGTGATTATGCAGGGACCCCCGCTGCAGTCTCTGAGATTGAAAGGCGTTTTCGCATTGACGATTCTGTCCTGAAATATCTCACCATCAAAATCGCCGATAGCATCAGCGAAGAAGAAATTCAGCAGGCAATTACCGAGACCCAGGCCCGTAATGATGCTGCTGTAGCAGCTGAGGAAACTTCTGATGAAACAGCCCCCAAGGCTGATGAACCCAAAGAAGACACGGTAGAGGAATCAGTTGCTGAGAAACCGGCAACAGAAGAACCTGCTGCAGAAGAATCCGCTGAATAATACTTTTTTTATCAACGAACTATTCGGAGATTATTATCATGGCCCCAAGACCACAAAAAAGACTTTTTTCCCGCAGAAAAGTATGTCGTTTCTGTGCGGATAAAGAACTTCAGATAAACTACAAGGATGTAAAAACATTACGTAACTTCGTTACCGAAAGAGGGAAGATAATTCCTCGTCGGATTCTGGGAACCTGCGCTACGCACCAGAGACAACTCTGCGAGGCAATCAAGCAGGCACGGCATATCGCCCTGCTTCCGTATTCCGGAAATTCCCAGGGTTAACTACAGAGGCGACAACAAGGTGGAGCGGGAGGTAGAAAAACCGGCAGTCGGCAATATAGTCGGCAATATTCTGCTAATAGCTGCAGCTTCAGTGCTGCCAGGTATTGACTGGGCACTTTTTGGGTGGATACACATTTTCCTGCCTTTACTCGTGTTTTTTTTCCTTAACAAATACGGGCTTCAGGTTGGAGTTAAATACGTCCTCACGGGATGTGTGCTGGCACTTATCGTCGGGCTGCTGAGTCAAACTTTCAGTGCATTGCTGGTATCATATTCGCTCATACCGGTCGGGTACTTCCTGGCACGTTCAGCTCTTCAAAAAGATACACCTTCGATCGCAGGCTTGAAGGGAGCGGCAGCTTTTGTTATAGGCTGGTTGCTGCTCATAGGTGTAACAGGACTCATAACCGGAACGTCGCCTTACACAGAATCGATCCAGACAATAAACCTGTGGATTGATGAAATGGCAGCCCAATATCAGGAAAATCCACTGTCAAATGAGACAGGACAGATATTCCTTGAGAATGGGTTGCCCCAGATAAAGGCAGTTATTGAACTGGTACTCCCCGGTTTACTGTTAAGTAGTGCATTCTTTGTCATCATATTGACAATGGTGCTGGGAAACCGACTGGTAGCAAAACATTGTGAACGTCAGCTCTGGCCACTTTTCAGGTTGTGGCAACTTCCGGATAAACTCATCTGGGTTGTTATTGTGAGTACCGGGTTGGCTTTCGTACCATCTGATCTAATCAGGCCGATAGCTGTCAATCTTATTATTGTACTGAGTACAATTTATAGTTTTCAGGGTTTTGCCATAAGTGTATTTTTTATGAATAAGTGGAATGTACCGATTCTGTTCAGATCATTCATCTACGTCATGCTGATTTTTCAGCAGGTTGGATCGATTATACTCCTGATTATCGGGGTATTTGATACATGGGTCGATTTCAGGAAACTCTCAAACACCGACGTTGAAGCCGCTCAACCGTAATGTATATTAAAATCCATTTAATTTCATAAATGATGGATTTTTCAGGAATAAAAACAGGAGTTAATCATGGAACTCATCCTTAAAGAAACCATTTCGACTCTCGGCCAGGAAGGTGACGTCGTTACCGTAAAATCCGGTTATGGACGTAACTACCTTCTTCCCCAGGGAAAAGCCGTAATAGCGACTAAAGAGAATCTAGCTGTTCTCGAGCAGAACAAAGCAGAAATCGAGGCCCGAGTTGCAGCACAACGCAAAGAAGCAGAGAAACTTGCCAAGAAAATTGCAGGCCGTGAGATCATTATTGAACAGCTTGCCGGTGAAGACGAACGCCTTTTCGGTTCCGTTACCGCTGCAGACATCTGTGCCAAACTTGCTGAAGCGGATATTGTCATCGATAAAAAGCAAATTGTTCTTTCCGATCCGATCAAGAATCTTGGCGATGTTTCTGTGCCTGTAAAGGTTGGTTTCCAGTTGGTATCAGAAATCACGGTCAAGGTTGTACCAGTAGCAACAGAAGTATAATGGTATTGCCAAACAGGCAGGTTTAGATGTATACCTTAGACGGCTGATTGCCGGCTGTCGAAGGTCCTTTCGAAACACACCAAAAGGCACGGCCTTTCGGTGTGTTTTTTTTTTGCAAATTATTTCTTTTTAAAGCAATTATACTAATCCCGTACAGTAATGAATGAGTTTGCTTCTATATCTAATGAAGGATCCAGGATTCCTCCGCAGAACCTGGAAGCCGAACAGTCTGTGCTTGGGTCCATCCTGCTCAAGGACAAAACATTCGGTACGGTTCTTGAGTTACTTGAGGCCAAAGACTTCTACCGCAAAGCACATCAGATCATTTTCGAATCGATGATCGAGCTTTTCGATCGCAACGAACCACACGATCTGCTCACCGTCACTAATCTTTTAAAGGACTCCAACCAGCTTGACGAAGTTGGTGGAGCAGCATATCTGGCAACCCTGACTTCAATCGTCCCTGTTACTGCTAACATCAGCTCCTATGCCAAAATAGTCCGTCAGAAATCCATTCTCAGGCGATTGATCGAAGTCAATACCGATATAGCCGCACGCTGTTATGAAGAACAGGGTGATATCGACATACTTGTAGATGAGGCAGAACAGGCAATCTTCGATATTGCGGGTACCAAAAGCGACAAGAGCTTTACTCCGATCAAGCAAATTGTTCCCGGCGCATTTAAGACAGTCGAACAGCTTTTTAAAAGAAAAGAACTTATCACAGGTGTCCCTACCGGGTATCACGAACTCGACAAAATGACCGCTGGGCTACAGCCTTCCGACCTCATTATCCTCGCTGCAAGGCCCTCAATGGGTAAAACCTCTTTTGCCATGAATATTGCACAGAATGCTGCAATTGAAAGTAAAATAGGGGTTGCTGTTTTTAGCCTTGAGATGTCCAAAGAGCAGCTGGTTATGCGCCTGCTCAGTTCGGTAGGGCGTATCGATTCTCAGCGAATTCGTACCGGACGCATGCAGGACCAGGACTGGCCTAAACTTAGCCGCGCTGTTGGCAACCTGGAGAGTGCCCCTATATATATTGATGATACCCCGGCCATTTCCGTTCTTGAAATGCGGGCCAAGGTGCGTCGTCTCGCTGCACAGTATGACATAGGCCTTATCGTGGTCGACTATCTCCAGCTTATGAGGGGGCGATCCAGCACTGAAAACAGGACCCAGGAAATCAGCGAGATATCACGCTCAC
The DNA here is from genome assembly GCF_010646885.2 of Desulfopila sp. IMCC35008. Taxonomy (GTDB): domain Bacteria; phylum Desulfobacterota; class Desulfobulbia; order Desulfobulbales; family Desulfocapsaceae; genus Desulfopila. Next base: position 2,398,298 of record NZ_CP050700.1, read on the forward strand.
TTAAGGCCCTGGCCAAGGAACACAAAATCCCAGTCATCGCCCTTTCCCAGCTGAACAGAAGCCTGGAAAGCCGTACCGACAAAAGACCCATGATGTCTGACCTGCGGGAATCTGGAGCAATTGAGCAGGATGCTGATGTTATTTCCTTCATCTACAGGGATGAGGTGTACAACAAGGCAGAGGACAACCCAAACAAGGGTATTGCCGAAATCATTATCGGTAAACAGAGAAACGGTCCAACGGGTACCGTCAAATTGACATTCCTGAATTCTTTCACTATGTTTGAAAATCTCAGCACCTATGACGGTGCTGAGGATTACGGACAGTATGAATAATAGCAGGTATATACTATCGTAAACACCCTTTAGATAGATAAATAATCATTTTTACGGGCAAGATCTTGACAGTAAACCATTTGGTCAGCAACCACCTCGCTTTTTCCCTGAAACTTCAGGGGTGGCAGTATACAATTATTTCGAACTAAGGAACAGACATGACCAGTTCTCAAACGAGTAGCAGGTACGATTTTAAATCCATAGAAGAAAAATGGCAGGAACACTGGGAACGAACGAAAATTAATAAGGTTTCCGAGAATGCGGATAAGGAAAAATATTATGTGCTGGAGATGTTCCCCTACCCTTCTGGTCGTATTCATATGGGCCATGTACGTAATTACTCCATTGGTGACGTAGTTGCCCGTTACAAGAGGTTGCGTGGCTATAATGTACTTCACCCCATGGGCTGGGATGCATTTGGGCTTCCCGCCGAAAATGCTGCCCAGAAAAACAACAGCCACCCAGCAGTCTGGACTTATGACAACATTGATTATATGCGGAACCAATTGCGTCAATTAGGGCTTTCTTATGACTGGGACCGGGAAATTGCAACATGTCGCCCGGAATATTACCGCTGGGAACAAAAACTCTTCATCGAAATGTTCGAAAAAGGCTTGGCTTACCAGAAAAACACCTCTGTGAACTGGTGTGATTCATGCCAGACCGTTCTCGCCAACGAACAGGTTATCGATGGGCTCTGCTGGCGCTGCGATGAAGAAGTTAAACCCAAAGAGATGAATGGGTGGTTTTTCAAGATCACCGATTATGCCGAAGAGTTGCTCGACGATCTTGATAAGCTTGAAGGCTGGCCAGAAAAAGTCGTTACCATGCAGAGGAACTGGATTGGAAAATCCACCGGCCTCTCCTGCGATTTTGCTGTTGACGGACTTGAAGAGAAAATCTCAATTTTCACCACCCGCCCTGACACCATATTTGGTGTGACTTTCATGTCCATAGCACCAGAGCATGACTTGGTCGACACCCTTATTTCAGGCTCGCAAAACGAACAGGAAATTCGAAATTTTATAGAAGATATTCGAAGTGAAAAACAACAACAGGGACCTGCAGATGAACCGGTAAAGAAAGGAATCTTCACCGGCCGCTATTGTATCAACCCCTTTAATAATGAAAAGGTTCCTGTTTATATCGCAAACTTTGTACTTATTGGCTATGGAACCGGCGCCGTTATGGCTGTTCCTGCCCATGATGAAAGAGATTTTGAATTTGCAAAAAAATACAGCCTGCCGATTAAACCGGTCGTTATCCCCAAGGGTGAATCACTCGTCGTTGAAGAGATGGAAAACGCCTCGACTGTTTACGGCTCTTTAACCGGTTCCGGACAATTTGACGGTATGGAATCGGAGCAAGCCAAACAGGCCATCATCCAATATGCCGAAACCAACACCTTTGGCTCAGCACACACCACCTATCGCCTTCGTGATTGGGGGATTTCTCGCCAGCGTTACTGGGGTGCCCCCATCCCTATCGTTTATTGCGACAAATGTGGCATAGTGCCTGCACCTCTTGATTCGTTGCCTGTCGAACTGCCCCAAGACGTGAACCCTGGCGACGGAATATGCCGCCCCCTGCATCAGCGCCCCGAATTTTATGAAACAACCTGCCCGGCATGCGGGGATAGTGCGCGCCGTGAAACCGACACTATGGACACTTTTGTTGAATCATCATGGTATTATATGCGATACGGTTGTCCAAGGCACGAAGAGGATATACTCGACAAGGACAAGGCAGGATACTGGCTTGCTGTTGATCAGTATATAGGTGGTGTTGAACACGCCATCCTTCACCTTCTGTACTCCCGTTTCTTTACCAAAATGCTCCGTGATCTCGGATATCTGAAGATTGATGAACCTTTCACCAATCTTCTCACTCAGGGCATGGTAATAAAAGATGGCTCAAAGATGTCCAAATCAAAGGGCAACGTTGTTGACCCACACGACCTGATTGGCGAATATGGTGCAGATACCACGCGACTTTTCAGCCTGTTTGCTGCTCCGCCCGAAAAAGATCTCGAATGGAATAGCCAGGGAGTTGAAGGCTGTTCACGTTTTCTTAACCGTGTTTACCGATTTATTTCTTTACGGCCGCATCTTGCCACCCACTCAGAATTACCAACAGATTTGAATGAAAACAGTCGGGCCCTGCATAGAAAAACCCACCAGACTATCAGGAGGGTAACCGAAAATATTGAAAACAATTTTCATTTCAATACTGCTATTAGTGGTGTTATGGAGCTTTTCAATACCTTGACAGCAACAACTGACAATGCAGAAGGTGAACCAGCAGAAGATGCGGCGATATGCGAAGCAATTGAATCCATGCTTGTCCTTCTGTTCCCGATGGTCCCACATTTCTGTTCAGAGATGTGGCATGCCATAGGCAAGGAAAGTGGCATTGAAGAGCAGCAGTGGCCCAATTACGATGAAGAGGCAGCCAAGGAAGATCTCCTCACCATTGTGGTACAGGTACGTGGAAAAGTACGTTCAAGATTACAGGTCCCTGCTGATATTGATGACGAAACCTTGAAGACAATGGCTCATGCGGATGAGAATGTTCAACGCTTTATAGATGGTGAAGAGGTGAAAAAGACCATCGTCGTCAAGAAGAAACTTGTTAATATTGTTGTTTAATACTACTATTTATAGTTTGTGTACCTAGTAAATACAGAACTACTAGGTGCCATTCAAAATATAAAACCACACTACGAGGAGATTTCAGTTGAAAACCTACAGCAGATATTTACTTGTCGTCCCGTTTCTGATGTTTCTTCTTGTTTCCTGCGGATACTACAACCCGTATGTCTATTCAGGACCTGAAAAAGTCATCTATATCACCAATTGGAAAAACAGAACCAGCGAACTCGGTCTTGATTCTGATATTTATCAAAGCCTGGTTCGATGGTTTCAGAAATCCGGTTCTATTAAGATCAGTAAACAAAAAGAAGGCGCTGACCTTGTGCTGGCCGGCGAGGTTGTTTCCATCAGTATCCCCAGTCTCTCGTATGGTGCCGGAAATACAACTTCTGAGATTAAAGTCAAGTTGACAGTCAGATACATCCTTAAGGATCTTACGAGCGGCAAGGTCGTCATGGAAGTGCCAAAAGAACAGTGGACAGAAGGGTATCTCGTAGGTGCAAGCTCCTCTGAAACGAGCGACAATCAAGATGAGGCGATTAAAACAATTATTGACGATCTCAGTCAGAAGATATACCAGCAAACATTAGTGGAATTACCTAAACTTTAATTGTGTTTTCTTGTTATGGCGGTATCGACACACAACAGATGCCGCCTTTATTTCCTGCTCATCGCTTGTCCTGCTCAAACAGATATTTGGGCAAGTGCCCACAACAAACGCCAGCGAGATCACCTTATCTTCCCAGTTATCCATTCTAAGCAGTAACACACCATGTTGTCTATCGGCCCCCTGACCTTTGATTCACCTTATGTCCTGGCCCCACTTGCAGGATATACAGACCTCTCCTTCCGCCTGCTCTGCAGAAGATATGGAGCAGGATATACTGTGTCAGAAATGATCAGTTGTCATGGTCTCCATTACCAACAGCAGAAGACCATGGATATGCTTCTCTCACTTGAGGAGGAAAAACCGGTTGCCTTTCAGATTTTTGGGGCCGACCCGGACCTAATGGGGGAAGCGGCTGCCATAGTCAGCTCCTTTGCCGGTGATATGATAGATATCAACATGGGTTGCCCGGTAAAAAAAGTTACCAAGCGTGGAGCAGGGGCGGCATTAATGGGAACAATTGACACAGCTGCACTCATTATTAAAAATGTTTGCAGTAACACGAATCTACCGGTGACTGTTAAATTTCGTGCAGGATTGGACAGCAAAACGATTAACTGTGTAGAATTTGCCAAAATGGCCGAGGCAAACGGTGCTTCGGCACTAACAGTACATGGAAGGACATGGGCACAGGGCTTTACAGGTACCGCTGATTGGCGCCATATTCGGGAAGTTAAAAACAATGTGACTATCCCTGTCATTGGCAACGGCGATATCCTCACCCATCAGGATGGCCGTACCATGATGGATCAAACAGGTTGCGACGGAGTCATGATTGGACGCGCAGCTCTCGGCAACCCCTGGATATTTTCTGAGAGTGACAGACCGCAAGAGTCATCTCTGATTGTTGCAGGCGCCTTGGAACATGCTCTATTGATGGAGCAGTTTCTACCTGTAAGCAGGATGCTTGGCTACATCAAAAACCAGCTCGGCAGGTATTTTAAGGGACTGCCAGGGAGTTCCTCAATGAGAAAGGCAGTCTATGACAGTCCCGATTTTACTTCCTTAAAGGAGTTGCTGCAGTCCGCCTCTTATCGCCAATCCCGAACCAGCTGAACAAGTGTACGCACCATAATTCCCGAGGGACCTTTCGGGATATATGTTTTTTCGGTGAAATCCCAGGCAGTCCCGGCAATATCGAGATGAGCCCAAGGCGTCTCACCGACAAAATGTTCCAGATAAGCAGCAGCAGTACTTGTACCGCCAGGACGTCCACCAGCATTTTTAATATCTGCAACCTTCGATTCTATCTGTTTACTATACTCCTTGCCTAGAGGCAGCCTCCAGACAGGCTCACCAGCTCTATCCCCTGCCTCTAGCAATCTCCCGGCAAGCTTGTCATCATTGGAGAGCAACCCGGTATAGTGATGGCCCAGGCCAATTATGACAGCACCAGTCAACGTCGCGACATCCACCACACAATCCGGATTATATTTCTCTATGCCATAGGCCAGGGCATCAGCCAGGATGAGTCGACCTTCTGCATCGGTATTAACAATCTCCGATGTCAAACCGTTATAGTGCTTAATTATATCACCCGGTTTCAAGGCAGCGCTTCCAGCCATATTATCCGTTGCCGGGACAATTGCCACCACCCTGATTCGTGGTTTATCTGCAGCTATGGCCCGCATTGCTCCAAGTACTGCCGCGCCACCACACATATCATATTTCATGTCCTGCATTCCGGCGGCAGGTTTTAAGCTTACCCCACCGGAATCAAAAGTCAGACCTTTGCCAATAAGAAGAATCGTCTTTTTGGAGTTTTTCGGGTTATGTTCCAGAACAACAAGTTTTGGTGGTTCCGACGATCCTTGATTCACCGCCAGAATCCCTCCCATGCCCAGCTTACTCATCTCAGCCTTGTTAAGTGTTTTGCATTTAAGATTCAATTCGTCAGCCATTGTTTTGGCATATTCGGCAAAGTGAGTTGCGGTCCAGTGATTACCCGGCTCGTTGGCCATATTACGGGCCTCATTAGCCGAAACAGCAGTATAAGCACCTTTCTTGACAGCCCTGCGAAGAGCAGTACTTTTCACTTTCCAGCCAACAGCTGAGACAAGAATTTTCTCTATCCCCACATAGGGTTTTTCTTTTTCATCCTTTTTCTTGAACCTGGAAAAACGATAATCACCAAGCAAGACGCCCTCAATCAGGCTTTCTGCGAGTTGAGCCTGGTTAAAGCCAAGATCCGGACCGGCAGATATCATCATGTCAGAAACTTTATATTTTTCGCAATAGCTGCTAATCGTCCCACCAGCTAATCGAAATAGTTCTGCAAGCTCTGCTTCAGACCTTTTCTTTTTGCCTTCACCCAAGCCTATAACAAGAACCCTTTTGGCACTGCTATTCAGCAATTTTGGATGTTGCGAAGGGTAGAGTAGAATACATTCATTTTCCTTTGCCGAAAAATCCCCAAGTTGCTGAATCTCATATACCACCTGCAAAATTCTCTTATCGCAATCCAGGCTATCTTTTCTACCTGAAGCAACAAAACAAACAAGGAGGTCACCTTTGAAACTTATCGGGTCTTCGGTAGAAACAACAACTTCTGTATGTATCATTAATATTATCCTTATGTAATGGCTGCTACTCTCACGAGTAATATCATTTCAGCTGGTATCAGATTTATTATTACCAATAATTAACCAATAATGCTAAATAGTACTGTTATACTACGGTAATCACCTTTAAGCATCTCGGTTATGAAAACATCTCATTATATAACGAGAAGCTCTTAAAATATCTCTACTCCCTATCTTTCATAAACTATGACCATGTTACAAACCCTAATCACGTCAGTTTCACTAGCGATATGCGTTTCGGCCCTCTGCTCCGTCTGTGAGGCAGTTTTATACTCTCTTTCCGCCAGTCAGGTTGAAATGCTCAAAAAAAGTGGCTATAGCTCCGCCTCTCATCTTCAGGATCTTCGTTCTGATATCGATGAACCGATAACCGCCATCCTGACCCTGAACACCATTGCCAACACAGTTGGAGCATCTATTGCCGGTGCGGCTGCGGCTAAACTGTATGGAGACCACAATATAATCTGGTTCTCCTCAATATTTACCCTCTCCATCCTTATTTTTTCCGAAATATTACCGAAAACAATCGGCGTCAATTTCGCCTATCGCCTTGCCCCCTTTATCGCGCACCCCCTGAGATGGATGGTAATAGTACTTAAACCAATTGTCTGGCTCTGCCGATCAATTACCCGTCTGTTACCGGAAAAAACATCAGATGAAAATATCTCTGCCGAAGAGTTGCAGACAATAGCTGCACTCTCACGAGAGTCCGGGGAAATTGAAGAGGATCAAGAGAAAGTTATTGCTAACATACTTCAACTACAACATAAAATGGTGCGCCAGGCGATGACACCACGTACGGTTACCTTCTCGCTTGAACAAGACCTCACCGTCGCTGATGCAATGGGCATGATAAACAGGCTTTCGAGTCACAGCCGCATCCCTCTATATGAAAAAGAGCCAAACGATGTTACCGGTATCGTAATGAGAAAGGACATCCTGCAAGCCGCTGCCGAAGGTGCCGATGACGCAGTTCTGTCAAACTTTATGCAGCCCGTTCATTTTGTCCCGGAAACCGCACCATTAAACAGGATACTGGTGGATTTTTTTGATCGGCAGCAACACCTGTTCGTCGTGGTTGATGAATACGGTTCGATGACCGGCATAATATCCATGGAGGATGTACTTGAAGAGATCGTCGGCCGAGAGATAATTGATGAGTCAGACAAGGCGCGCGATATGAGGGAACTTGCCCGCTCACGCAATATTGCGGACAAGGGTAGGCAACAATAGCGTTAACAGGAGGAAGAGCCAGTACCTGTCGTTATGTCACGACAGGTGCTGGCTCTTTTAATTAATACTTCCAAGCCTGACAGGGACGTCGTATGTATTCCCGTTCCGGAACACATTGACAATCACCTCCATGCCAACCTCGAACTTTTCCAACTGCTCCCGCAAATCATCATAGTTCCTGACTGGAACGTCTGCCACGCCTGTAATTATATCCCCTAGGATTATTTCACCCCTATATTGAGTCGTTGGTCGAAGCCCTGCTTCCTGCGCAGGCCCGCCTTTTTCTATATTCAGGATCAGTACGCCCTGCACGCCGAGTTGCCGGGCAAGTCGCTCATCCGCAAGCGTCGCCCCTATACCTGGCTTTATCATTTTGCCATGCCGTATGAGTTGGGGAACAACCCTGTTCACCTCATCTACAGGGACAGCAAACCCAATACCAGCATACGCACCCGAGGGGCTATAGATTGCGGTATTCACCCCAATCAGGCGACCGGCACTATCAAGGAGAGGGCCTCCTGAATTACCTGGATTAATGGCGGCATCGGTCTGCACAACACCCTGGATTGTCCGACCGGTAATGGCGTTTATTTCTCTCCCGAGTGCGGAAATAATTCCTGAGGTAATGGTCTGATCAAGACCAAAAGGATTGCCGATGGCAAAAACCTTCTGCCCAACCAGGAGATCACTGGAGGTACCAAGGGGTATAGGTCGAAGTTTTTCGGCTGGTGCCAGGATCTGTAAAACAGCAAGATCCTTATCCGGTGCGGCACCGACTAATACCGCTTTCCAGCTGGTATGGTCAGCCATCGTCACCTGCACCCTGCTGGCATCACTGATGACATGATAATTTGTAACGATGCGGCCTTCTCTATCCCAGACAAATCCGCTTCCTGTTCCCTGTGGAATCTCAACGGCATTTAGGGAAAAAAGTCCTCTTCTCAGAGCGATAGAGGTAACGTACACAACTGATGTTGAATTCTCCCTGAATATATCTATGGTGTTAAGTTCATCCGCTGCCAAATCCCCTCTGGCAGTTACAGCCCGCGGCTCTGCCTGAGGGTTGAATAAACGTCTCTGCAGCGGGTTGAAGACCAACCACAACCCGATCATCACCAGAACGAAAAGGATTAGAGGCAACCAGGATTGTGCAGGTTTGCGACTCATGGCTCTTGTCCACCTTTAGAAATGAAACCTGTTTCAAAGATGCAGAAAAGTCTTGGCAATATAAAAATACATCAATACCCCAAGGATATCGATTGAGGTCGTCACAAAGGGTCCGGTGGCAATCGCCGCATCAATGTCGAACCTTTTCAGTACTAATGGGATAAGCGTCCCAACAGTTGCCGACATTGTCATACAGAAAAAAATCGACAAACCGACGACTACACCCAACATTGCTGGCTCAGCAAATCCGAGATAGGCGACGACGCCAAGGAAGATACCGTATATTATCCCCAGTATCATACCGACCTTCATCTCCTTGAAAATCAGACGAATAAAATCATTAATATTAACCCTGCCTGTGGCAATCCCACGCACGATAATAGTTGATGATTGTGTCGCGATGTTGCCACCCATACCCATAACAATAGGGATAAAGGAGGCCAGGGCAAGAACCTGTTTCAGTTCATGCTCAAACGCCCCGATGATAAACATCGCCATGACCCCCCCCAACCAAGATGCGAACAACCACGGTGCCCGCAACACAGCGTTATCCTTTGTCGATTTAAGCAGTATTTCCCTATCCTTACCTGCACCAGCCATTTGCAGGAAATCCTCTGTCGCCTCCTCCCTGATAACGTCGATAATATCATCTACGGTGACGATCCCCACCAACTTATAATTAGAGTCTACGACAGGAACAGCTAGAATATTATACTGGGATACCACGTGTGCCACTTCCCCCTGGTCCGTATCGGTGGTAACGGAAATTACATTTGGGTTCATGATATTCTTCAACTGCCGGTGAGGCGGGTGGGTAAGAAGTTCACGAAGAGATACGACTCCGGCTAGTTTGTCATCCCCATAGATTATGTAGAGATAGAATACCATCTCCATCTCTTCACTTTTTTTCTGGATATGGGCAATCGCCTCAGCGGCGGTCAGTTCTTCATCAAGACACATGAAATCCGGTGACATAAGACCACCGGCCGACTCAGGATGGTACTGAAGAAGATCCTCAACCTCCTCCCTATCCTTTTTGGCCATATGTTCCCGAATAGTCTCTGCTACTTCTTCCGGCAAAATTTCGAGGATATCGACAGCGTCATCAGACGGCATGCTACCAATAATATCCGCCATATACTGGACGCTCAATTCCTGGACCAGATTTACGACCAAGGCATCGTCTAGTTCGCTTAGGAATTCGCCTACATATTCGGTTTGGGCAACAATGTTGAATATGCGCTTTCGCTCCTCATCATTAAGGTGTCTGAAGACCCAGGCCATGTCGGCCGGATGCGTTTTGGAGATAAGCTTTCTCAGGTTTTCACTGGCACCACGCCGGTTTAACCTGCGAACCATATCGAGGATTACATTTCCCTCATTACCTATAAGTTCTCTTCTTCCCTTATCTTCCATAATTTTTACCGCAGTTCGAGGAAGGTATAAAACCATTGTTGAAATTCGTGACCACTCTTGGGTATACTGACCCGAAAATATCGTACATTACAACTATTCCCATACTCGGGTCAAACCCTTTTACCTTTCAATTGTTCTTTTAGGAAATTTAACCAATTTTTAATGTGTTATGACGTTCACCACCCCTTTGTCAGCCGACGAAATCAATGACATGTTTGCCACGGCTTGTGAATACCAGAACTCTTTGGAGTACGATAGAGCGAAAGCTATCTACTTGCATATGCTCACACATGTTGACGGCCCTTTACTCAGGTACAACCTCGGACTCGTATATTTCGACCTCAAGGAGTATACCAAAGCTACGGAACAATTTAAGATTGGCATTACGATGCAACCGGAAGACCAGGATATGCTCTTTAACCTGGCAATATCTCAAAAGGCTTCAGGAGATACACACTCTGCCATTGCCAGCTATCTGCAACTCCTGGAACTTAACGACAAACATCTAGATGCACTATATAATCTCGCTGGCTGTTACCGTGAGAATAGAGAAACGAAAGCTGCAATCAGATACTATGAACTGGTGCTGCTCCACGACCCTGAAAATGATGCTGCCACCAATAATCTCGCCTTCACATTCCACCTGACAGGTGATTTGGAACGAGCCCTTTATTATTACAGGCAACTACTTCGACTCCGCCCCAATCATGCCCCTGCCTCCCACATGATTGCGGCCCTTGAGGGGGCCACACCAACTCAGCCCCCGGACGAATACATAAAGGAGGTTTTCGACAATTACTCTGCCACATACGAGGAAAGCCTTACAAAAAAACTCGATTATTCAGTGCCGGAGCAACTTCGCACGGTAATGGATACATTTCGAGGAACATCAGAGTCTTTTGAACGAGGAATCGATCTTGGATGTGGGACCGGTCTGTCCGCACTTGCTTTCCAGGATGTTGTCAAAGAGTTTCATGGCATCGACTTATCCCCAAAGATGATAGAACGTGCCAGGGAGAAAAACATCTACACCAACCTCATTGCAGGTAATATACTCAATATTCTGCAAGAACGAATCGATCACCAACCATACGATTTTATTCTAGCCGCCGATGTATTCATCTATCTGGGCGAGTTAAATGAATTCTTCGAAACGATAAGAAATTGCAGTTCAGCACACGCTCTTTTCTGCTTTTCAACAGAGAAAACAGCATCCGGGAGGAGATACCAACTTCGCCCATCAGGCCGTTATGCTCACTCACGAGACTATATTCATGAAACTTTGGCTCTGAACGGTTGGGAAGTACTGGTCTGTAAAGATGCCGATTTACGAAAAGAAAAAGGAGATTGGATACAAGGCGATCTCTGGATCGCCAGCCGTATCTGACACTATCCTCGCGACAAGAGGATAGTGTCAACGTATCTTTATGAAAAGAAGGTGGTTTTCTGGACGACAAAGCATATAAGCAGCCCTATTAGCATGGCGACAAACCCAAACGCTCGCAACTGTGAGGCCGGCAATTGACTTAATTTCCCAAGCCAGTCACGCATCACCTCTGGTGCAGCCGCATAAGGCAAGCCCTCCAGTATCAATACCATTCCGATTAGAAGAATCATTAATTTCATAATCCGTTATCTACCAGACACACCTTTCCAATTCAAGCGGTAGATGCCCTCATTTTTTGAACCAATTTTTTACGTTTACGCTTCTTATATTCTTTTGAACCTTAGCAAAATAATATATTCCATTATCATAGTATTTATGATAGGACACTCAGTAAATCACCTTATCCTCCCTACTCTTCAGTAAACTAAGCGGACCAGGGCCATCCGTTTCAACGGGCCGCTATAAAAACACCCATGAGTGCTTCTCAGCAGCCATGCAGAATACAGTGCCCTGTAAACGTTCAGCCCTCTGATAAAGGCAATATACTGAATTATAGGTTTTATCAGGATACGTAATAAATGATTATCTTTGCTCCAGGAGGCTGTCAGAGAGTGCCCTTCTCCCCAGCTCTTCATTATTATATAATGATAATGCTCGGATTATCAAACACATGACTGCGCCTATTATTATAAAATGACTCGATTTGAGAAAAAAAGCCTATTCTCGAACGACCTCTTAGTCGATCATCACATATTCAATTGCAATTTCTAAGACGAGTGAATACAATACCATAAGGTTTTGCATTCCATATAATTTTATCAGCGACTACTTTTCTCTACTACTATGACCAAGACTCAATCGTCACGATACAGTGATGCCGGCGTCGACATTGACAAAGGCAATGAATTTGTACACAGGATCAAAAAAGAGGTAGCTTCCACACATCGCCCTGGTGTTCTTAATGACCTGGGAGGGTTTTCTTCGTTAATAGCTATTGACACTAACAAGTATAGTAATCCTGTGCTTGTTAATTCTACTGATGGCGTTGGCACAAAACTCGCCGTAGCTCACCTATGTGGTAAACATGACACGATAGGTATTGATCTCGTAGCAATGTGTGTAAATGACATCATTGTTGGCGGAGCGACCCCTTTAAGTTTTCTCGACTATTTCGCAGTCGGCCGGCTTGACCTTGATATTGCGACAGAGGTCGTCAAGGGCATAGCAGAAGGTTGCCGTCAAGCAAGGTGTTCTCTTGTCGGAGGTGAAACTGCCGAAATGCCAGGACTTTATAACAATAACGATTACGACCTGGCCGGTTTTGTCACAGGAATCGTTGAACGGGACGCTATCATTGACGGTTCTGACGTTCGTGATGGTGATATGATTATCGGACTCGCCTCCAGTGGCCTTCACTCCAACGGCTTTTCCCTGGTACGCAAGGTCTGTTTCGAAGAGCTTGGACTTACTGTCGACCAACACATGGACGAATTCAATTCCACTCTCGGCGAGGAACTTCTCAAACCGACACGCATTTACGTGCAGTCCGTCTTAAACGTCCTTAAACACTATCCGATCAACGGTATGATCCACAACACCGGTGGTGGATTCATAGACAATATACCTCGCATACTCCCCAAGGGGTACAAGGCAGTAATCGATACCAACAGCTGGAATCGCCCTCCTGTTTTTGACTTCCTTGAAAACAAGGGAAAGATTCCTAGCGATGAGATGTACAGAACTTTTAATATGGGTATCGGGCTGATGGTAATCGTCGCTGAGAACAAGGCCAACGATATCGCCCATCACTTTAACGCAGCCGGTGAAGAAGCATGTATAATCGGAAAAATAGCGAGCAAGGGTGAAGATGAAAATGAGGTTGAACTTCTTTTCTAAACCTTAACCAGGCAAAATACAAAGACAGGCGGTTCCCCAATAGTGGGGAGACCGCCTGTTTTTTTTTGGTTCTTCGTGATTTTCCCTACAGCTTCCCGCAATCCCCTTCATCACCCTGGATTTTTTCTATCGCGTGATCCAGAACATCGATGACAGCATCCAGGTTTTCACGCACCGCCTTGAGGCTTCCCGGGAGGTTAATGATAAGAGTTTCCTTTCGAATCCCAGCCTTTCCTCGGGATAGGGCTGCATGTACAGTTTTCTTAAGACTTTCAAGTCTCATTAGCTCTGCGATGCCGGGTATTTCCTTGTCAAGAATTTCCACCATGGCTTCCGGCGTAACATCAGTCGGTGCAACACCAGTGCCACCAGTGGTCACGATAAGGGAGAGTTTTTCATCATCTACCAAGGAGGTCAAAGTTTTGATAATAACATCCTTCTTATCAGGAATGACAGAGTAATGGGCCAAACGGTAGCCTTTACCTGCAAGTGCGTCCTGTAAATATGCGCCACTGGTATCCTCACGCTCCCCACGTGACCCTTTATCACTCATGGTAACGACACCAAAAGTGATGGCTAACCTCCTGTTATCATCCATGGCCGCTGACTAATCCTCTTTTTCCTTCTCAGCAATTATCTTTTCAGATATCTGGGAGGGAACCTCCTCATAATGGGAGAATGCAACGGTAAAGCTACCAAGACCGCCTGTCATCGATGTCAGTTCGGTTGCATATGATAGAATTTCAGCCTGTGGTACCTGGGCATTGATGATTTCAGATTTTCCATCGGAATCCATACCCATAACCTTGCCGCGTCGTGAGTTCAGATCCCCCATGACATCACCGACATGATCTTTACCAACCCGAATTTCCATATCCATATACGGTTCCAGCAATACCAGACCCGCTTCCTGAGCTCCCTTCTTAAAAGCAAGTGAACCGGCGATTTTGAAAGCCATCTCCGAGGAATCAACTGAGTGAAACGATCCGTCTACCAGGGTTATCTTTACATCAATAACAGGATAACCGGCGAGCACACCTCGTTCCATTGCCTCCTGAATTCCCTTGTCGACGGCCGGACGATACTGCTGTGGGATAACACCACCAACAATCTTGTCTTCAAATTGATACCCTTCGCCGGGTAGCGGGGCAATTTCTATCCAGCAGTCACCAAACTGACCTCGCCCGCCACTCTGCTTCTTGTGCTTACCCTGAACCCTGGCGCTGCCTCGAATAGTTTCCATATACGGGATTTTGGGCAGCTCCAATTCCATCTCTACCCCAAATTTACGCTTAATCCTGGAGCCGACAACCTCAAGGTGGACTTTACCCATACCTGATATAAGCACCTGTTTCGTCTGCTGTTCCCGGGTGAGTTTCAAGGTGAGATCTTCATCAAGCATCTTGGTTATCGAGCCAAACAATTTCTCCTCGTCACCTTTCTTTGCACTTACTGCGAAGGAAATGACAGGGGCGAGAGGTTTCTGGCTATCAAGTATGAGTGGTGCATCCTGGGTGCAAAGTGTATCACCAGTCACCGTCTCCTTCAATTTGGCAACGGCAACAATCATACCCGGTGTTGCACTGTCAACAGGCCTCTGCTCTTTACCTTCAAGTACATACAGTTGACCGAAACGTTCTGTGGTGTCTTTACTGGCATTATAAAAACTATCCCCTTCGAGTGTACCGCTGTAGATACGAATCAGGGTCAGCCGGCCTGCATAAGGGTCTGCCATGGTTTTAAAGACCAGACCACAAAACGGCTCATCAATAGATCGTTTTCTCTCAACAATATCATCGCTGCCTTTGACTGTTGCAACAAGGTTGGGCCTTGAATCAGGTGAAGGCAGATAAGTATTGATGAAATCAAGGACTGTTGAAGTCCCCATATTCTTTGTCGCAGCACATACACATACAGGAGCAACTTCGCCTTCACTGACCGCCTTCCTCAGTCCACTCAGAATCTCTTCCTCAGTGAGATCACCTTCTTCGAGAAATTTTTCCAGCAGGTCGTCATCGGTTTCCGCAACACTTTCCATTAACGATTCTCGCAGTATGGCAAGATCGTCTTCAAGATCAGATGGCACGTCCGTCTCTGTCATCGTGCCTTTATCACCATCAAACAAATAGGCCTTACCACTGACCACGTCAACAATACCTTTAAAGTCTTCCTCTGACCCAATAGGCATATTCAGTACTACCGGTGACAGTGGAAGAGATTCTTTGATCTCGTCCATGGTCTTCTCAAAATTGGCCCGTTCACGGTCCATTTTGTTTACTGCGATGATGGTTGGAAGTTTTTTCTCGGCAACGATGTCTGCAAACTTAACTGTCTGACCCTTGACGCCCAATACGGCACCAATAGTAAACACAACCCCGTCACAAACGCTTGAGGCAAAAAGGGTCTCATTAAGAAAGTTGTCATCACCAGGCGTGTCTGTCAGGTAAACCTGATGTTTGTCCCAGGTATAGTTGTGGAAACTGGAGCTGATGGTAATATTGCGATTAATTTCCTCTTCCTCATAATCGAGTGCAGAGCTGCCATCGTCGACCTTCCCTAACCTTTTGATTTTTCCGGCGGTAAAGAGCATCGCTTCCGCGAGAGAGGTTTTTCCGCAGTTGCCATGACCTATTATTGCAATATTCCTGACTTTACCCGTGTCCTGCATATTATTCTCCTCAAAGAAATCAAAGGTTATTCAATAGTTCAACTAAAGAGAGCAACACCCTTCCGTCAATATTGAAATACAAATTACGAGATACCTGTGAACAAAAAACCGGCGACGCCGGAAAACAACCTTACACCTACAAGCCTTCTCACACAATTAGCGAAGTAAAAATTCGCGTAAAGCACTAATCATATATTCAATTTCAATCAGCAAAGTCAAGCATGAACATCACAGGCTTTAGGTTTAGAAAAAAATAAATTATGACTATGATTCGATTATTACTTTTTGCCACCAAGGACTGGCAAATTTGTCTGATAAACGGTATGTTTTCGGCGGGAATAATATCATCCAGTTGTTTCTTGGGAATACATCATTGAACAAATCTTCTAAAAACAGCTCTACAATTGCCAGATCGGCAGGAGTTGTTTCAATAGCTGTTATGCTTAGCAGGCTGCTCGGGCTTGTCAGGGAACAGGCATTTGCCGCCCTGTTTGGTGCCGGTTATGCCTACGATGCCTTTGTTGTGGCCTTCAGGATTCCCAACCTGCTGCGCGATCTCTTTGGGGAAGGTGCTCTCTCCGCTGCCTTTGTCACTGTCTTTTCAGACTATGATACCAATAAAACAAAAGAGGAAACCTGGTTACTTGCATCAAACGTACTTTGTGTTTTTGTTATCGGACTAAGCGTACTCTCCTTGCTTGGCTGCGCTTTTGCCCCCACAATAGTAGACCTGCTTGCCCCAGGCTTTGCAAAAGAGCCAGGCAAAACAGATTTGACCGTCTACATGACACGAATCATGCTTTTTTTCCTTGTATTTATATCTCTTGCAGCTGTCGTCATGGGGATGTTAAACACCAAAGGTCGCTTTTTTGTTCCTGCCCTCGCTTCAAGTTTTTTTAATCTCGGCTCAATTATCGGTGGAGTTTCTCTTGCATATATCCTCCCCCGCTACGGACAGGAGCCTATAGTAGGCATGGCCATAGGAACGCTCATTGGTGGTTTTATGCAGCTTTCCATTCAGCTCCCGGCATTACGTAGAATTGGTTTCAGGTTTACACCTAATATTAACCTGAAAGATCCAGGACTTCTTAGAATACTTAGACTAATGGGACCGGCAACAATCGGACTTTCTGCCGTTCAGCTTAACATCTTCATCAATACAAATTTTGCAGCGTCGTGTGCCCAAGGTTCCGTCTCATGGCTCAATTATGCATTCAGACTTGTGCAGTTGCCTATCGGAATATTCGGAGTAGCCCTCTCCATTGCCATGATGCCGGTACTTGCAAAGCAGGCGGCCAGAAAAGAAATTGATGAGATGAAAACGACTCTTATCTCATCTCTGGTCATGGTCTTTGCACTTACAGTCCCTGCTACAGCTGGCCTCATATTTCTTTCTGAAGAAATTATCCGCTTAATCTTCGAACACGGGGTATTTACAGACCACGACACTAGAGCGACAGCAGCCACCCTCTCCTGTTACGCTGTTGGGCTATTCGCCTACTCAGCCAACAAGATTCTGGTACCGGCATTTTATGCGATCGACCAGACACGCTATCCGGTCATCGCAAGTTTCCTGGCTGTTGGTATGAATATATTTTTCATAACTCTCACCATAGACACCTTTCAACATCTTGCAATTGCCCTCTCTACATCCATCACGATGTTGATAAATTTCATGTTTCTCATATCAGTACTCTACCTGAAAATTGGCGGACTTGACCTGAGATATCTTCTCAATGGTTTTTGTAAGACCGTGGCTGGCAGCCTGGTGCTTGCCATCGCAGTTGTCGGGTGTAAAGCCCTGATGGGCGATATGATGGGGGGGAATGTGCTGCAGCAGCTTATTGGAGTCTTAACTACCATCGTATGTGCTGCAGCACTCTATTGCATCGTACTCCACTTCTTACGGCTTAACGAGTTCACTGTACTGGTCAGGAAAGTACAATCAAGGCTGAATTAACAATAGCCCTGGCTACTCTGTTTTTTCCAGCTCTTCAATCTGCTTTTTCAAGGATTGCACTTCCTGCCTTAATGCTTCCAAATCAGAAGCCTTGCCAATATCCAGCTTTGCAATACTGGCTTGAACCACTGCCTCGATCCTGCCAGTCAGCTCTTCCTGCGATTCTTTAGAGCGTGCCTGAATCTCCTCTACCAGTTTCTTCCCTTCCTGTTCGGTCAGCTTCCCCTGCTCGACAAAAACCTTTGCTACATCCTCAACTTTTTCCTTTGTCAGGGCGGCGACTCCGATTCCTGTAAACATCGCTTTTTTAATAAGCTCTATCATAATACTCTCCTCTGAGGTGCTTAAGATGTGAAGCGGTCTTTTTCCATTGTGATATCTCCCTGCCTTTTCATTCATGAGGGAAAGAACATATCGGGCTTGTTCCGGGCAAAAAACTGTCCGGCTTTTTCTTTGGCATCTTCTATATTTTCGCTTTTTTGGATAGTTGTTGCAAGTTGATGACCAAATTTAAATGCTCTCGAGAAGTAATGCGTGTACTGTTTCAACCTGCCAAGTCGTCGTTCCAGGGCAAACCGATCTTCCAGCAGTTCAATAAAACGAATATAATGGTCCTGCGCAGATACCACACAGTCACTCTTTTCTGCACCAAATATATTTTCGCCGATTTCCTTCATCAAAAAAGGATTCTCAATAGCGCCGCGGCCAAGCATCAAGCCATCTGCACCAGTCACCTCAAGGCATCGTCTGGCGTCCTCAATACTAAAGATACCACCATTTGCCAACACCGGTATTTTTACACATTCTTTAACGTGACCAACCCAAGCCCATCGTGGAGTTCGGCAGAACTTTTCCCCATGCAACCTGGCATGAGCGGCAATCATATCAATCCCCTCTCCCTCGAGCATCCTGCAGAAATTTATAAGCTTTTGTCGATCCAGTGTTCTGCCGAGACGAATTTTGGCACTTATCGGCAGCTCTGTTGACTTACGCATCTTTCCAACTATCTTCCGGACGGTTTGCTGATCTTCAGCCAGAAACGCACCGGCACCACTCCTGCGTACCTGGGGAGCGGGACAGCCAAGATTAATATCAATCCCATCGGCACCTATCAATTCGAGCTTTTTAACCGTTTCAGGCACATATTTTTCATCTGAGATGTATATCTGGTAGACGAGAGGGTTTTCATCCTTGCCACGAACCAGGAACGGTGAACTTTGAGGATTTTCGTGCGGTATATGCCTGGCGGCCAGCATCTCTGTATACAACAGCCCGACACCGCCTATTGACAACAGCATAGAGCGCATTGCTGAATGAGAAAGACCAACCATCGGAGCCAATGCCACCGGAGGGGAAACCGTGAGGTGACGCAGGTGCAAAGTGTTGCTCGATACCAGAGCAGTTTCAGAATTCATTATTGAATGATGTAAATCAGACCTCAAGAAGTTCAACAACTTCCTGGATTTTTTCAGTCGCCATACTCTCAAGCATTTTGATGTGGACACGGAACTCCTTGCTCTTGCGCTGGTATTGTTGAACTCCGACGACCAGCCCCTCACAGACCATGCTCTTCCCGCCGGACAGTCTGAATTCCGTTTTGATATGTCGGCCAAGTAAAAGTCGTGCATTTTCACTGTTGGCTATCTTTATGGTAAAGCAAAAACCACCCTCTGAAATATCATTTAGTTCACTGGTAAGCGAACGTGTCTCTACGGTTCCATAACTATCGAGCAACATGATTTTTTGTTTCGTATGAATATTATAGCGTGGGCTATTCCTCCTCTCCTCGCCAGCCATGTCAATGAGCTCATGAACTCGCCTGGTATTTGAACAGAAGGTTTCCAGTTTTTGCAACATGGCTGGATTTTCTTCCAAAACTTCCTGGAACTCGCGCCTGGACAGTACATAGAGATCGACATCCGACTGAGTTGCAACGGTTACGGTCCAGACCGAAACTGAAAAGAATTGCTCAACACCGAAAAATTCTCCCTGCTTCAGTCTCTTCAGAAACACATCCCTTGTGCCGGTGCTGCAACTCATTGAAACAGTACCGCTGTTGATGAAGTACATCCTGTCATCCATTTCACCTTCACGGACAATAATCTCCTCATCACGGTATTTTGCTTTCTTCAGCCCCCGGTAGAGAGATTCGATCTCCCTGTCATCCATCACCCCGCGCAATCCCTCCCAAAGATCGATAAAACTGCGGGGTACAGAGGTCTTTTTCTCTTCAATGATAACTTCTTCAGCCTCAAGAACCTTCGAGTAAGCCTGTGGATGGATTTCAAGGATACGATCACGCATTCGCTCTGCCGTTACAAAATCCTTTTCACGGGCAGCTTCAATTGCTCTGGAGAGCAATTTTGAAGACGCGTCATCAATACGATTTTCACCAATAAGGACTTGAAGGTCCTTCTCAAACCCCTGGGTCTTTTTCTGGGAGAGAAAATCTTCTATCGGATCCTCGTGAAAGCTGACATCAATTGCCTTATGCTTCTCAATATGGGTTTCGTGCCGGATGTAGGACTCCATAGACCGGAGAGTTTCTTCAACCTGCAACCTGAACCGTCCATCCTTCATTAGTTCAGGGAACCTCGACTTGAGATGTTGCAAAATCTCTATACTCTTGGCCGATGGATATTTTCTCAAGGCAACAATAAGGGTATTCAGGAGAATAACATTATTGATCCTTTTCTGACTAAGTATTTGAGAACACTGCTCATGCAGGATTGACTCCGCCTCACTTTTATCAGTTCGCACCAACTTGCGTATAATCATTATCTTAAGCGTATCATCCGCCTGCTGCAGGGCTCGCAGTAGGCGGGCAGTAACACTGTCTCCACCGAGATTTGTTATACACTCGACGACCTCGCGCCGGATAGTGAGATCCGGATGGGTCAGGAACCTCTCTATGAGGGGATAATTCGAACTGTCTCCAAGTCGGGTAATAATCTCAATGGAGTTGTGTACGACGGTGGCAGTTGGGTTGTCCTGCAACTGGTCTCTAAGTATTGGTGTAACAGAACCACCCAACTGGGAAATGAGTACGATAAGGGCGTTCCTCTCTTTTTCCCCACAACCATTGTCCAGTTTTTTAAAAGCAAAATGAACAAAATGCTTATTGAGATAAAAAAACAACTGCTCCAGACTCTGCTTGTCCTCTTCACTGCCGGTCATGTAATCTGTGAAGAGCTTTTCAAGATTTTTCTTCGTACCAAGATTTTCCTGGATTTTTGCGGTGGTGTTCCTGATAAAGTCGTTTTTTTCTATAACTCCGGTCTGAATATTATACAAGGTGGCAAGGAGGTATTCAGTCTCTTGCCAATACCTGTTCTCCATCAGCCAGGTGCCTGCTCGTTCAATCTGACGACCGATAACCTCATACCCGGCGATAAACTCTGTTTCGCGGGAAAGCCACTCAACAAGTAGTCCTGTGAAAAAGAGCAAGTATTCCTGATTTTCTGAAGCGAACAATTCTTCTGCGAAGAGGGAAAGAACCATAACTGCACGCTTTCGCAGCATTACATCTTCGCCAATAACGGATTCACCAAGAACACGTAATACGGTTATTGCCTCTTCGTCTTCACCGATCTGGAAAAGGTTGATTATGTAGGCAGGGAGTTGTATCGCCAACTCATCGTTATGCAGCATGTCATGTTTGCCTGTTGAGAAATCAGTTATTCCCCTCTCAAGGCGTCGCTGCTTCCTCTCCTCCTCACTCTTTTGCAGCAGTTGCTGCACCTTAGAGAGGGCGTTGGCCTGCATTTTCTTATCTATCTTCATCCAGCATACCCTTGCATACGTAGTCCATATATAAAAAAATCGTATCTACTTTACCGTGAGCCCAAAGCACAAGTTAGGGATCTGACATTATAGCAAATTCTACAACCGAAACACTAATTATTTCTATACTTTCATTAATAAGTCCAACTCTCCTTTTTACGCCAACCCGTACACCTTTGCTCTTTGGAATAATTGCCACTTTCTTTCATCACAATCAGTTTTCGGTACATTTTCTTTTTTGCCTCATGCAGGACGTCGATCGTTCTCGTTTAAATCATGTGCATCAGGGGTAATCCACTCTCCCCTTTCTGCAAGTTAAATTTGACATGGCACCCAACCGCATGTATAGCTTTTACCTAACCTGCATTTCTCATCATTACCTTACTGCTAATCGACAGGATGTCCTGTCATGATCGGAGTTATTTATGACTGAATATCGACACCGGTTCATTTCTGGTATTGCTTTTACCCTTTCACAACTTTTTGTGATCCTTCTCACAACTGGAAGTGTTGCTGCTGAAACCAAATATGTCTCAGACGTTCTTGTCATCAATATCCGCAGCAGTATTAAATCGCCATATACTGTTATTGGTTCTGTTTATTCTGACGACCCCTTGAAAATCATCCGTACTGAAGAAAAATATTACTTTGTAGAAACAGAAGACGGCAAACAGGGTTGGATATCTCAACAATATGTGAAAGACACCTTGCCAAAATCTCTGTTATTAGAGCAGCTCAGCGATGAAAAGGAAGAGTTGCAGCGGAAGTTAGACACAGCAATTGGTGAACTTGCAAGTCTAAAAGAAAAATTTACAGCTATACCATCCAGTGGTGAGGCAGAACAATTCATTGACGAGCGAAACACCTTGCGCACCCAGGTTTCAGAACTCAAGGAACAAGTGGCTAAGCTTATGTCCACACCTGATTTTAAGGCCACTGAGGAGTTTTCGAGAATAAAAGAAGCCCACACAAATCTCATCGCCCAAAAAGCAGAACAGGATAAAGAGAACAAGCAAAACATTGACAACCTCAATGCAACTATCAAAAAACTTCAGGACTACAAAGGCTCCGAAAGGGCAAAGATCGAACAGCTGACGGCCGAGAACCTGGAATTGAAGAAAAAGAGCAATGTATACTGGTTCCTGGCAGGCTCTGCCGTCTTTCTTTTTGGTATCATTACCGGAAAAATTTCAAGGCCTAGAAAGAAGAAACGTTCCTTATATTGACCAAATGGTAAGCTGTCTGATTTTTTCGATGCGTTGTACAACAAAGTAAACTAGTTTCTATCCTAAAACTCAGGATTCTGTTCAATATCGAGGCGTGGCTACATTATTTACCGCACGCATATGTACGATATTCGGAGGATAAATAATGTAGCCGGAACGCTGAGATTGGGCAGAAGGGTAGTTTTAGGACGGGAACTAAACTATTATTTGTATTGGCTTGCACATCCCCCCGATGGGGGTTGCAGGGGAACCAACACCTTATTCTTGTCTTTTCATGATATTTATCATAGATTGTTGCCCTCGCGCAAAGCAGGCTGGGTGCATGCACCCCTGTCAAGTCGCCTTTAGGCAGACGAGAGCCTTCTTTTTTTAAATTTCCGTATTGAACGAAAACCCAGGGGTGCTACAATGTATCTCTTCCTTTATCAAAAGCCTTAACTCACATTACAATCATGCAAAAAAATCTAGACAGAATTGTCATTACCGGTGTAGGCCTCACCTCGCCAAATGCATCTTCACTCAGTGAATATCGGCAAAAACTACTGAATGGCGAGAGTGAAATCACGATGCAGGATTTCCGCTACTTTGGTAAGGCACCCGCCGGTCTTTGCACCTTCCCTGAAACAAAATATAGAAAAAAGAAAGAAAATAAAAAAGGAACACGCGCCGGCTGTATCGGGGTGTATTGTGCAAACGAAGCATTGCTTGACGCAGGGCTCGAAAAAGACACTTACGATCCTTCCACGATCGGTGTTTATATTGGCCTGACTGAGCATGGCACCGTTGAAACAGAAAACGAAGTCTACAATATCAGTCAATATGAATATAATACCGATTACTGGACCCATCATCACAATCCACGTACGGTACTTAACAATCCCGCAGGGGAAATAACCCTCAATCTTGGTATAACAGGTCCACATTACTCCATTGGTGCCGCATGTGCCGCAGGTAACGCATCTCTTATTCAGGCAGTTCAGATGCTGAGACTTGGAGAAATCGATATGGCTCTGGCCGGAGGTATTTCGGAATCGACCGGTTCCTTTGGCATCTTTGCCTCCTTTAAGGCCCAGAACGCACTTGGCTCTCATGAAGATCCCAAAAAAGCAAGCCGCCCCTTCGACTTATCCCGAGATGGCATTGTTATCTCTGAAGGTGGTTGTATATATGTAATGGAACGGCTGGAACGTGCTCTTGAACGAGGAGCCCATATTTACGGTGAAATCATTGGTTATGCCATGAATTCAGATGCCCGAGACTTTGTGCTGCCATACGGAAAGCGCCAGGCTGAATGCATGAATCTTGCCATCAAGCGGGCGGGGCTGACCGCGAAGGATATTCACCTCGTCAACACCCATGCAACAGGTACCAAACAGGGTGACGTTGAAGAGTGCAGCGCAATCCGTGAGGTGTTCGGAAATGACAGCTCTGTTTATGTGAATAATACAAAATCGATTATCGGTCATGCAATGGGAGCAGCCGGAGTCCTTGAACTTGCCGGTAACCTTCCCACCTTCGACGACAACCTCATTCACCCGACTATTAATGTGGAGAACCTGGATCCTGATTGCGCCCTTAACAATCTTGTTATTAATGAGCCAACCCAGGCGGAGAATATCACAACCATCCTAAATAACTCTTTCGGTATGCTCGGCATCAACTCTACGGTGATTGTCAAAAAGCATGAAAGCCAGGCTTTGAGCTGAAAAAAGGACCTGTACTCAAAAAATCCTTAAAAAGAGTGCCGGTCTATGGTATACAAGGAGTTTTGCAAATCACACCGTATACAGGTGAATGGATATACCGCAAACAACGACATAACCGTCGTGCTTTAAAGAGAATTTGGAGAAACTGATGACCACCGAAGAGATTAAGGATCTCGTTCTTGAGATCATTGAAGATATTGATGATGAAGCGGATTTTGACAGCCTTAACCCTGATGAACCGCTCCGTGATCAACTCGATCTCGATTCCATGGACTTCCTCGACATTGTCATGGAACTGAGAAAGAGACACCAGCTACAGATTCCTGAAGAGGATTACCCACAGCTTGCAACCCTTAATAGTTGTGTCACCTACCTGGAACCCCTTTTGAAAGACGTCTAACGTATTTGTGAAAATCCCTTGTGTCGTCATCGGCGGCGGTCTTTCAGGGCTCGCCGCCGCTATTCGCCTCGCCCGATTTATCCCCGATGTTGTCCTGCTGGAGCAGCACTCTCGCCTTGGTGGATTAAACTCTTATTACTATCGCAATAGAACCCTGTTTGAAACCGGTCTGCACGCAATAACAAACTATGCAGAACCCGGAGAAAAAAGAGCTCCGCTCAATCGCCTTTTCAGGCAATTGAAGTTGAACAGGAAAAACTTTACCCTGCTCCAGCAGAAAACAAGTGAGGTACATTTTTACGGTTGTCAGTCTCTTCTTTTTTCCAATGATTTTAATTTACTGGAGAATGAAATAGCCCAAAAGTTCCCAAATTCCATCGACGGTTTTATTCAACTTGTCGATTTTATGCGTGACTTTGATCCTTTTGTACCCCTCCCTTTTCGCTCCACCCGTCAATTTCTTGCAGAATTGATAAAAGATCCGTTATTGATCGACATGCTCCTCTGCCCACTTATGTATTACGGGTCCAGCGTCGAGGATGATATGGATCTTTCCCAGTTCACGATCATGTTTCAGGCCATATTCCTTGAAGGTATGTTTCGACCGGAACATAGTATAAAGGAGTTCCTGGATAGCCTGAAAGAACATTTCGAATCCCTTGGCGGCACTATCCGACTCAGTAGCCGAGTCAAAGGCCTCACACGTGATCATAAAGGTAAACGGGTATCCAGGATCATACTGGAATCCGGCGATATCCTTGAAGCGGATTTTATTATATCCACCGCCGGCTACGAAGAGACCTTCGACCTTCTTGATCAAGAATTGCCTGAAACAAAAGAAGACAGGCTCGGTTTCATAGAATCCATTTACCAATTTCACTCTCAGGACAGGGATCAACTTCCATCAGATAGAACAGTTATTTTCTATAACTCAGGTGAAGTTTTCAACTATAGGCAGCCTCAGAGTTTTACCGATTTCAATAGTGGTGTTATCTGCTTCCCCTTTAACTTTGAGAATCTTGTACCCGGCACTCATGTTGAAATGCGTTCCACCCACCTGGCATCCTATAGACATTGGAAGACCATAAAGGAATACCCACAGAAGTACCTCAAGGAAAAAGAGACCGCACGTATCCACTCACGTCGTTCTATAGAGAAAATCGTTGGTAAATTAAATGTAAACGTTGTATATGAAGACACTTTCACCCCTCTCACCATCGAGAGGTATACAGCAAAGAAAAATGGCGCCATTTACGGCAGCCCCAAGAAAATTAAAGATGGAGATATCGGTCTCGAAAACCTCTTTCTTGCAGGGACAGATCAGGGTTTTCTCGGGATTGTCGGTTCAATGCTGAGCGGTGTTTCAATTGTGAATCAACATGTTCTCTCCCGGTTTTAGAAACTTCAACCTTTATAACCGGTAATACTTCCCTCTACTTTCTTATAAGCAGATATGCCTGTACCATTTTCTGATTGTTCTGACAGTTACGATGTTATTGTCATAGGTTCCGGACTAGGTGGTCTCACCACCGCAAATCGTCTTGCCTATTGCGGCCACTCTGTCCTCCTTCTTGAGCACCATCACAGACTCGGGGGACTCGCGACATGGTTTAAGCGAAAGGGCCATATATTCGACATTTCCCTGCATGGTTTCCCATTTGGGATGATCAAGACCTGTAAGAAATATTGGAACAGGGAGATCATGGGGTCGATTGTCCAGTTAAAAAACATCGTTTTTGACAATCCTCAGTTTTCGTTGAGAACAACCTTTGACAAGGATGACTTCACCTCCATTCTCAACATAAAGTTCAAGATTCCACTCACCGTCATCAACGACTTTTTCACCACTGTTGCCGGAATGAATTTCTACGATGACCAGACCATGACAACCAGGGAACTGTTTGAACAGTTTTTTCCTGGCAGAACAGACGTCCACCGGCTTCTGATGGAGCCTATCACCTACGCCAATGGTTCGACACTGGACGATCCTGCAATTACCTATGGCATCGTTTTTTCCAACTTTATGAACCGCGGTGTATACACCTTTGAAGGCGGAACCGACAAGTTAATTCATATGATGGCGGATGAGTTGGAGAAAAACGGTGTCACCATCAGCACTCGATCCAGGGTGGACAGGATCGTAACAGAAAAGAATAAGGTTATTGGTGTTGAGGTCGACGGCAGAGTCATCAAAGCTGGTGCCGTCGTTTCCAACAGCGGTATTACCAATACTATTCACAACCTTACTGACCGCTCCTGTTTTTCCGATGAATTCATTGAAAGAGCTGATGCTATCAGGGTTAACAATTCAAGTTGCCAGGTATATATCGGGATCAAGGAGGAAGAATCAATCCAAGATGTTGGAGATCTGCTTTTCACCTCTACCAGCGAAGAGTTTGATTCGGCAGAACTGCTTGATCTGCATACCCGTTCTAAGACCTTTTCACTCTACTACCCGAAAACACGTCCCGGCCACAACCGCTACACTATAGTAGCTTCGATGAATAGCCGCTATGACGATTGGGCGACACTAAGCGATGACGAATATCGGGCTGAAAAAGAGAGGATGGCCCAGCGTGCCGTGGAAGATCTTTCTCGTTACCTCCCTGATGTGAAAGGGAAGATTGACTGGATGGAATCAGCGACCCCACTCACCTTCAACCGTTACACTTTACATACTCTTGGGACCTCTTTCGGAACCAAATTCGAGGGACTTGATATCTCACGTTCCATCTTCAAAGAAGTACCAGGTCTTTTTCATGTTGGCTCTGTCGGCATTATTATGTCAGGCTGGCTTGGTGCAATTAATTACGGTGTTATCGTCGCCAATGATGTGGACACCTATCTCCGCAGTTGAAAAGGAAGAACATGGAAAATTTTTCTGATCAGACAGCGATAATTACAGGAGCAACCCGCGGAATAGGCAGGGCAATCAGTAAAACACTCCTCAAACGCGGCGCTACGGTCCTTGGTATTTATGGCGGCGACACAAAGGCTGCTGAAGAAATGTCCAACTCTTTTAAGGAGTACGGTGACAAACTCAGATTGTACCGATGCGACATATCCGACGAAAAACAGGTTACTGCATTTTATACAGAGATAGAACAGACCCATTCCTCAATAGAGATTCTTATCAACAATGCAGGTATACGCAGGGATGCTGTCGTCGCCATGATGAAAGGGGAAGACTGGAACAGGGTGATCGATATCAACCTTACAGGTACCTTCCTGATGTCAAAGCCAGTTATTCCTCTCATGATGAAGAATAAATATGGTCGTATCATTACCATCACATCTCCAGTAGCGAATCTAGGGTTTGCCGGACAGGCAAACTACGGTGCTTCAAAAGCCGGTCAAATCGCTTTTACCAAATCCCTCGCCAAAGAAACTGCCAAAAAGAAAATTACGGTCAACTGCGTCTCACCTGGTTTTATCGCCACGGACTTCATCAATGACCTGCCGGCCGAACAGTTAAGTGGATACAAAAAATTGGTTCCCATGAGACGTTTCGGCACAGTTGATGAAGTTGCTGATGCAGTCCTGTTCCTGGCCTCAAGGCGCGCAGGTTATATCACAGGCTCAGTCCTTGATATCAACGGAGGGTTATAATTGGCAGACTACTCCAAAGAAGATATATTGCAACGCATACCGCACAGGGAACCTTTTCTCTGGGTTGACCAAATTGAGGCAGTTGAGGGCGATTCCATCGTTACGTCAAAGATAGTCGCAGATGACCTGGACATCTTCAAGGGACATTACCCTGGTAACCCAATCATGCCCGGCGTTCTGCTCTGTGAAGCCATCTTTCAGTCAGGAGCATTGCTCCTATGTTATATGCGTGAAAACGGTCGATTTGTAAGTGCAGGTACCGTTCCTGTTATCACCCGAATAGAAGGTGCGAAATTCAAGCGTATAGTGCTGCCTGGAGACCTTCTGGAAATTAATGTGAAGGTTAAAGAGATTCTCTCCAATGTCTGTTTTATGCGGGGAACCATACGAGTTGACGGTAAGATTGCAGTGCAAACCAATTTCGCATGTACCGTAACAGATTCGGCGTAATTTCAGTTTGTTTCAGTGGTCTGTTTACTATCCAGAAACAGGACAACTGCAAACAGGCATGTTGAACTTTTACCCAAACCGGGTACAATACCATCGCTGTAAACTGACACTTCATCTTACAGGTCAGTCCCTGGCCAAATTACATAACAACAACCCTAAGGAACAGATCACGTGCAGCTTTCCATAACAGAT
This sequence comes from Desulfopila sp. IMCC35008, assembly GCF_010646885.2. Lineage (GTDB taxonomy): Bacteria > Desulfobacterota > Desulfobulbia > Desulfobulbales > Desulfocapsaceae > Desulfopila. The sequence goes on from NZ_CP050700.1 coordinate 2,427,626, forward strand.
ATGATTCTCCATGCAGGACCTGTCGGCCAACTCGTCATGCTGACCCTGCTGATTTTCTCAATCGCCTCCTGGTCCATTGTCTTTATGAAATACCGCCTTTTCAAAACTGTCCGGCTGGACAGTTTGGACTTCCTCGACACCTTCTGGTCATCGACCAATTTAAGCGAAGCCTACAAGGTCGCTGAGGATTTTGAATACAGCCCTGAAGCCGCTGTCTTTGCTACCGGTTATAACGAGCTGCAAAAGATCAACAAGATACGAAATAGAAAGGAAAATCAAGAGAGAGGCGAGTCCCTTGATATGCAGCTCGCCACCATGGACAATCTTAAAAGGGCTATTCGTAAAGAGGAAGCAAAACAAATCAACCAGATGGGCTCTGCCCTTCCCTTTCTTGCCACTACCGGAAGTGCAGCCCCATTTATAGGGTTATTCGGTACCGTTTGGGGCATCATGGTCTCATTTCACGACATAGGCCAAAGAGGATCCGCATCACTGGCAGTCGTCGCACCCGGTATTTCTGAGGCCCTCGTTGCAACCGCCGCCGGACTCGCCGTTGCCATTCCAGCTGTTATTGCCTATAACCATTTTGCCAACAAACTTGATTCTATCGGAGATGAAGTGCAGGAATTCAGTACAGATTTTCTCAACCTGGTCGAACGGGATCTGCTCAGCCGGGTATGAAAAATACGATACGGAAGATCAGACAGGGATGTTAAGTTTCACGGATGTTTGCAGGTAACATTTGTGAGAAAAATGAGCTAATTCCTAACCAGAAAACACATATAAGAACCGGAAGCACAAGACAACTATGGGTTTTGCAACCAATAACAGAAAAAAGAAACTGGTATCGGATATCAACGTCACTCCTCTTGTCGATGTCATGCTTGTCTTACTCATTATTTTCATGGTGACGGCACCGATGATGACCCAGGGACTTGATGTGGATCTCCCCCAAACGACGTCGAAGGCCTTGCGCCAGGATGAAGACATACACGTTGTCACTATCGATGAGAACGGTAAAATAGAATTGGACGGAACCGAGATGAACCAGGCTGTACTCTTTCAACAGCTTGACAAGCTCTCACCGGAACAGAAATCACAACCAATTTATCTCAAAGCAGATAAGAAGGTACAATACGGTGCAGTTGTGAACCTGATGGCCGATATCAAAGCGGCTGGCTTTGACAAGCTCGGCATGGTAACCAAACCTGCAGAGGAAAAAAAATAATACGTGGCACAGCAATACCGGGTGACATATATGACGGGAAACCATTGGAAAATCCCACTCAATCTGGCAGTAGGATTTCATCTACTCGTTGGGCTTTCCGCCGTCTATCTACCTGATATCTTCGATGTAAAACCGCGATATGAAGATATTTATACGGTCAACCTTGTCAACCTTACTGAACAACCGGCAGCACCTGAGTCAATCAGTGCACCCGAGCCACAGAGTAAACCTCTTCAGGAAACCGTACCAGAAAAAGCTGTCTCTGTTGCACCACCCGCACCGGAACCACTAGCCGCTCCGCCTAAAGCTGTATCGATAAAACCTCTTCGGAAAAAGAAGAAAAAGAAAATTGTCAAAAAGCCGGAGCCACAAAAGACCAACCAGGATGCGCTGAAACGCCAGAAACTTGCTGAGATGCTCAAAGCTCAGCAGGAGGCCGATGAGCAGGCGAGACTTTTGGCTGAAGAGGCCGCGCGCGAAAAAAAGATGTTGCAGCAGGTTCGCACCAAACCGACGCCCAGGAACACTAATTCAACTGGGGACACACCATCTTCCGCCCGTTCAGGCGGACAGTTGAGTTCCATTGAGACACAATATTATGCAACCATAAACTCCCGGCTGCAATCACTCTGGAGCCTTCCCGAATACAAAACATGGGATCCTTCACTAAGTGCCAGTGTTGTTATTACTATACGTAAAAATGGAGAGATAGCTGATTCATTTTTTGAAAAGAAATCAGGAGATCGCATCTTCGACAGATTTGTCACCAAGACCCTGCAGGACGTCGGGAAACTCCCCCCCATACCGCCTGTCCTTAAAAAGCAGCGTTTGGAGATAGGGCTGATTTTCTCCCCCGGACAAATAAGATAATCTTAATTCACATACACAACCTACTACCTATGAAATTCTTCAACCTCATAAAATTCAATATATTTTTCATATCATTTTTGCTCTTTGCTCAGTTGAGTCATGGAGCCGATCGTGTTTATCTCGATATTTCTGCCCCTGAAGCACGCAAAATCTCATTTGCCGTTCCCTGGTTGCTGAATAAAGATTTGAATGGCCAGAAACAGAAACTTGGCGGAGATCTTGCTGACATTCTTGCCAAAGCCCTGAAGTTTCATGGGATTATTTTAATCATACCCTCTTCAGAATACGGTGGGACACAAAACACCAACTGGAAAAACCTGGGTGCCGATTTTGTTGTGCAAGGCAGCTATGCCCTGACCTCAAAAGGAATTACCCTTGAACTGCGCCTGTTTGATGTTGCAGGCAATGAAACCATGATGGGCAAATCCTTTTCCGGAACCATCAAACAGAAAGAAACGATGCTTTTCAAGTTCTGTGATGATGTTATTGAGGAACTAACCGGAACCAGAGGAATCGCTTCAAGTCAGATTGCTTTTGTGTCACATAACAAAAGCGCGAAGGAAGTATACCTCACTGACATACTGGGCCGTAAACTGAGGCAAGTCACCAGACACAGAAACCTGATTGTTTCCCCACGCTTCACACCGGATGGCAAAGCACTTAGCTATACTTCATACCACACCGGCAATGCCAATCTGTATATCACGAAACTCAACCAATCCAAGGTTACCCGCGCACTGTCAAGAAGAAAAGGTATGAACCTGGCCCCGGCCTGGTCACCCGACGGCACAAAAATGATCCTGACACTCTCAGTCAATGGTAATCCTGATCTTTTTATGCTTGATGACAAAGGTCGTATCATTGAACAGCTCACGAAGAGAGCGGGAATTAATGTCTCACCGACTTGGTCACCTGACGGGAGTCGTATAGTTTTTGTTTCGGATAGGAGCGGTAAACCACAGCTTTACGTGATGGATCTGCGCACCCGAAATACCCAGCGTATCACCTTCAAGGGGTCTGAAAACGCTGAACCTTCATGGTCACCGAAGGAAGACCTTATTGTGTATTCAAGCCTTCGTGACGGTGTCTACCAACTCTTCACCACCAAACCAGAACCGGGAGCGCCTGCTGAGCAGCTCACATCTGACTTAAGTCACCATGAATCGCCAATGTGGTCCCCGGACGGTAACCAGATCATCTTTTCAAAAAGGGATGGCAAAAAACACCAGATCTACGCTATCATGAAGAACGGTTCATTCCAGAGAAGGGTCCTTGCCTTTCCGGGAAGCCACACCTACCCTCAGTGGTCTCGATAAATATATATAATTACAAATAGATGAGAACGATGAAAAACTCTTTTCGAAATATACTCCTGGCTATAGCTGTTGCACCTTTTCTCACCAACTGTGCTTCACAGGATGAAGTGAAGCGACTGCAGTACCAACTGCATGTTGTTAACAAACGGCTTGAGGAAATGAAATCAACAACAGTCGGTGATATTCAGAGACGACAGGCTGCTTCTTCCAACCAGATGGACCAGTTGGAACGTGAGATCCTCGGCCTCAAAAGCCAGCTAGACGAAACGAGTCGTCAGAACACCATGCTCAAGGAAAAAAACCTAAATCTCGAGCAGAATATTACCCATATTGCGACCTCCGAGGCTGAAAAACGTGAAGAAGCCTTACGCAGAATCCAGCAGGAGCAGTTAGAAAAAGAAGCACGCATTGCCGAACTCAACGAAAAACTAAAAGTACAGGAGGAAAATCTCCAGGCCATTCAGGATGCACGGGTTCGTGATGCGGAGCGACGTGCCAAAGAGGCCAGGAGAAAAGCAGATGAGGCAAAAGCCAAGGCACTTGCAGCCAGTACCTCTATGCAAAGCGGATCAGGTACTGTGAAAAACATTACTGCTGACAGGAAAAAACAGGTGTTTACCACACGCTCTTCGGTTGCTGCATCAACAACCGCTAAACCGAGCACAAGCTCAACACCAAAACCAGCAGACACACCCAAAACCACTACTCAGGACGTAGCCGCCACCAAAGTCAAGGCCACCTCAGGTAATGCCAAAACCGCTCCTGTCGAAGCGTCTCCACTACACGAAGCGCAGGTGTTATTTGACCAGAATCAATTTGCCAAGGCGTATTCAGCCTTCAGTAAGGCTGCTTCAGCAAACAATGACAAAGATACCGTTGTCACCGCAAACTTTATGATGGGAGAAAGTCTCTTTGCACAAAAAGAATACGACAAGGCAATTCTCCAATACCAAAAGATCATCTCACAACATTCAACCCACCCGAAAGCCGCTTCAGCAACCCTGAAACAGGCTATGGCATTCGAGCGTCTTGCCGATAATGAGACTGCGAAGATGATTTACAAAAAGATCATCACCCATTATGGGTCATCTCCGGAAGCCGGGATTGCCAAGGATAAACTGAACAATCTGTAAGTGACAACGCTCTTGTGTATCTAGATAATACGTGAAAAAAAGGCTTGATCAGCTCCTTGTCGAGAAAGGCCTGGCTCCTGACATCCAAACTGCGCGTGGTATTATTGGTGCCGGCGAAGTACTTGTTGATGAAGTAGTCGCTGATAAGGCAGGCAGTTCATACCAACAGGGGGTAACCCTGCGGGTCAAGGAGAGGTGTCCCTATGTTTCAAGGGGCGGCTATAAACTTGAAAAAGCACTGAACACATTCCCCGTAAACCCTGAAGGTTTATGCTGTATTGATGTTGGAGCATCATCCGGAGGTTTCACTGACTGTCTCCTGCAAAACGGTGCAGCAAAGGTTTACGCAGTAGACGTTGCGTACGGTCAGCTTGACTGGAAACTCCGGCAGGACCCGCGAGTGGTTGTCATCGAGCGGTTTAACGCCAGGAAAATCACCAGAACAGAAGTGCCGGACTCAGTGCAACTCGCCGTCATGGACACATCTTTTATCTCCATCACACAACTCATTCCACCGCTATTCGGCCTCTTTGATAAGACAATTCAGATTGTTGCCCTTATAAAACCCCAGTTTGAGCTGCCCAGGGAAAAAATCGCCAAAGGCGGTGTGGTACGAGACCCTGAACTGCATCGTGAGGCTATTCTGCGAATACAGGAATTTGCAGAATCCATTGGACTTGTAGATAAGGGTGTTATTACCTCACCCATTAAGGGACCCAAAGGAAATACAGAATTTCTTATCCTTCTTGAGTCTCAATGAGAAGGTAAAAAGCAACTTCTCCGAACAGAGTGCCCGGCAATCCACCACAACTATTTCTTCTCGAGCCTTTTAATCTGTTCAAGGAGTGTTTCTGCCTCTTTCCGGACCGCATCATCAGCTGTTTTCAACTTTGCAACATTGTGCAGGCTGAAGGTCGCCAATTTCAATTTCCCTTCATACAAATAATACTTTCCAAGATACAACGAAGCCTCACCCTGTTTTTGGCGGCTGGTTGCTATCTTGCCAAGCTCAAAATAGATTTTCGAATATTCAGGTAAACCATACGAAACGGTTTTGTAGAGAGTATTTGCCCGTTCAAAGTCGCCAAGGGCCTGATAACATCGAGCCAGGTACTCGGCTGCGTAGAGGTCTTCATTGTCGAGCGCCCAACTCTTCTCAAGGATTGAGATTGCCTCAGCTAGACGACCTGCGCTATACAAAGAAACACCTTTATCAGTGTACAGGATCTGCCTATCCGGGAATACTTCCAACACTTCGTCCAAGAGTTTGAGGGAGCGTACATGATTATTTGCTACCCTTTCAATTTGTGAAAGACCGTATTTCGCCATAATACGGTCAAATTCTGTTGAGCGTGAATCGCTGAGCACGTTAGCCAGGTGTGCTCGGTAAACAACACTGTCACTGACTTTACTCATAATTCTGTACTTGAAACGCAGGAAGTTGAATTGATCTCGTTCCTCTCTCCGTCTGGGTAACTCATGATCACTGCTTATCAACCCTTCAACATAATCCAAACGGTCTTCAGGATTTGGGTGAGTGAGCAGGTATTGAGGGAGTTTTTCGCTTCTATATCGGCTGACCCTGCGCATGGTCTTGAGCATGGCAGCCTGCCCTGCCGGATCCTTGCCCAGTTGTTTCATCCAGTCATAGGCAAGTCGATCTGCCTCTTCTTCATCCTTTCTACTAAAATGCAAGGTTGCGCTCTGTCCAGCAGCCAGGGAGCCTGTTAATAATGCTTGAGTCGCCTCCCCTCCGCCAAGGGCAAGGGCTGCAATGGCAACAGCCATGGAGGCAACTCCGATAATCTTTCCTTTTTCAATACGACCGGCTAGATGTCGTTTCACCACATGACCTATCTCATGGGCTAACACAGAAACAAACTCCTCCTCACTGTTCATGGCGCTGATAAGTCCGGTATAGAAGAAAACCAGCCCGGAAGGAGCAGCAAAAGCATTGAATTCGTTAGACTGAATAAGGAAGAAGTGGTAGTCAAAATACTGGATTCCGGTAACTTCAAGCACATCTTCACCTAAAGTTGTCAGATACGCTACGAGATCCGGATCATCAATCAACGGGAAAGCAGTCCGCACTGAATATAACAGCTTCTCCCCTACTTCCCGTTCCTCCCCAATACTAAAGGCATGAGCTGATTCCATGAGGGTCAGGTTGAATACAAGTAGTGCCAGAAGTGTTGCCAGGATTGCCCTGAATCGTTTCATCATAAATTCTTGATCCATTTTAGAAGTATCTCCATACCTTCCTCGGTCGAAATAACCGGTCGATATCCGAGGTCTCTTTCTATATTGGCAATAGAGAAATAATGAGATTTGGCCAGCTGTTCGGCAAGAAATCGTGTCATTTTTGGCTCCTGCCGCTTACCAATAACAGTATACATTGTTTCCAGTATTGCACCGCCGTAGTAGGCGAGCGTAAATGGCACTGACTTGGTTACTGGTTCAATCCCGGTTTTGAGATACAAATCATTAATCCAATCCCATAAATTGACGGGCTGCCCCTGGCTGATAAAATAAGGTTTACCCGCTGCAGTTGCAGGCCCAGAGAGATTATCACCTGCCAATAAATGAGCATGGGCAACATTTTCGATATATGAGATGTCTACAAGATTGTTGCCATTTCCGACGACTCTGAGCTGTTTACGCCGTCCTTTTTCCAGAAGCCGTGGAACAAGGTGAGGGTCTCCGGGTCCCCAGATAAGATGGGGACGCAGGGCACAGGTAGAAAGAGCTGACGAATTGGCAGCCAGTATCATTTTTTCTGCCATAACTTTGCTTCTTGCATAGTTGCAAAGAAAAGTTTCCGGATATGGTAAACTTTCGTCTCCGTTTTTTATACTTTCCCTGTTAAAAACAACTGAAGGAGTCGATGTATATACAAGATTTGGCACCTTGTTTTCACGACAACTGTTAATGATGTTTTCCGTGCCAAGTACATTGATAGAATAATAATCCTGCCATGGACCCCAGATACCGGCTATGGCGGCAACATGAAAAACTGTGTCCACATCCCTGCAGGCATTTTTGACAAAAGAGGCATCCCGAATATCACCCTGCACACAGCGAATCCCGAGCTTTTCAACTTCGGGATAACTGTTTCGTCCTATTACTGTTGTCTCAATCCCTCTTGCAGCTGCCATTTTGGCCACACTCTTACCAACAAATCCACCACCGCCAGTTACAAGTATCTTTTTCATATCTCAGCCCGCTATTTGCTCCGCCGCCCACACAGCCAGTTTTTCACGAAATATCTTTGCATTATGACGGATATCAACAGGGAAATCTCTATGAACCAAGAAAATTTTAATAGTGTTCGTAATATCACTTTGCGCGGCAAGGTTGCGAACCCCTTCCAGCAAATAGTCGATATCCCCAGTAAAGGATTTTTCAGGTTCAACAATAAGGACTGGTTCCTGATTTTTGTAATTGTCAACAGGTACACCTACCAGGGCCGACCTATACACATCAGGATGAACATTAACGATTGCCTCACAGGGGATTGTATACAGCACTCCTGAAACAGTCTTCACCCTGTGGGCTTTACGCCCACAGAACCACAATCGCCCTTCTTTGTCGATATAGCCAGTGTCTCCCATTCGATGCCAGAACCCTGCGCCATCCTTTATCTTGGCCATGGCCGTCTCTTCACTGTTATTCTCGTAGGCCCTGGTTACAACATTACCCCGGACAATAATCTCGCCAATTTCGCCTGTGGCAACCGGCCGCACATTTTGGTATGAATCAATTCTATTTTCATCGATTTGAATGATCTCTATATCAATACCAGGGAGAGGTCGCCCGACACAGGTACCTTTACCTCTTTTACTTTGAGTCAATGTCTGCTCAAGAATTTCACGGCTCTCGATAGAAACGATCGGGAGGCTCTCGGTCGCGCCATATGGAGTATAGACCTCTGCGGCTGGCGAGAGTATGGACGTTACCCTCTTCAGCATTTCACCAGGAACCGGTGCACCTGCCATAAGAACTTTTTGCAGACCTGGTAAAATAATTTTATTCTTACAACAATATTTACTCACCACATTCCAGATAGCTGGCGAACCAAATGAATATGTCACATCATATTTTTGCAGTGATGCGACAAAACGAACTGGGTCAACTTGTGCTGGTTTTGTCGGATCCATGTCAGGTATAACTGTCGTCGCTCCGAGTGCTGCGGAGAAGAGACCAAAGAGTGGGAAAGCTGGCTGGTCAGTGTGACTGGCGTTAATCCCGTAATAATCACGAATACGGTCTAATTGAGAGGCAAAAATTGAGTGTTCATAGCGCACACCCTTTGGGGGACCCGTTGAACCAGTGGTAAATATTATTGCGGCGAGATCGTCTTTCACGGGTTTATAAGCTGAGAACGTCTGCCCCCAACTTCGAGCCTTATTTCTTATATCCTGGCCCAATATACCAAAAGACGATCCACAGCAGAATTTTTTCCGAACGGAATGAAAAGGCTTCTTAAAGATGGTGCAGAATAAATACGCTTTGGGCACCCCGATAAAGATATCGGGCCGAACTCCTTCAATACATCGAAGAAGATTCCTATATCCCATACCCGGGTCGATGAGAATGATTGTCACACCGATTTTAAAAAGGCCAAATGTCAGGCCAATAAAATCGATAGACGGCGTAACCATGAGCATGACCCTGTCGCCTGGGTGAACACCTTTTTCAGAGAGGTATCCTCCATAGCCGTCTGAAAGTTTGAGTAAATTTTTAAAACTCAGTTTTTTTCCGGAAGAAGCTTCGATAACAGCCGTCTTCTCACCTTGCTCTACAGCAGTTTGGGAGAAAATATCAGCGATATTTACAACAGGTTTCCCTGTCATTTTTCCATCTCCGTTCTTAAGAATTCAGATATTTGGGGTATTATAACCTCCGCTTTATCTTCCAGAATATAATGACCACCATTCTGGAAATAGTAATGGTCCGCAGCGGGAAAACGATCCAGCCATTCATCGTAGAAATGATCGTTAAAACAAAAATCCTTACCACCCCAGAGGATGAGCATTGGTATCTTTGCTTCTGCAATACCCTGCAAACCATTTTCTACTTCTACCAGTGTGTCATAGCTCTGGTGAGAAGGTTTAAGGGGTATATCCTGGACAAATGCCGACACAGCTACTCTGCTTGCCCAGCTATTGTATGGATGTAAATAACCTTTTTTTACATCTTCTTTCAGTGGCACATTCACTGCCATAAATGTCGCAGGGCGGGCAAAACCGTTTAGCCCCCTGACAATCAATGGTCCCAGAATAGGCCATCGACAGACACTGATTCTGAAAGGTATCCTGGAGGATCTGAAAGCAGCACTATTGAGTACAACTATCTTTCGCAGTTGATCTGGATTTTTCACTGCACATCCCATCCCGATAGCCCCACCCCAGTCATGAACAACAAGTGAATACTCGGTTAACTCCAGAGAAGATAAAAGAGAGCTAAGATTTGATATATGCTGTGAAAGTGTGTAGCTATATTGTTGTGGTTTATCAGATAAACCACAACCGATATGATCCGGCACAATAACCCGATGGTTTTTACGAAGTTCCAGCACCAGGTTTCGGTAATAGTAGGACCAGGTCGGGTTGCCATGCACGAGTACGACGACTGGCCCCTCTCCTTCATCCAGATAGTTCATTTTATGGCCGGCGATGGTGAAGGTATTTAATGAAAAAGGGTATTCAGCGAGCAAAGAGAGTTCCTCTAAATATTTTTTGGCATCAATTTAAAGCTAATGTTCTGGCAATATGATACTTTAAGTAGCGGATAAAAGACATTTTACATACATAATTCATATAACGCTGGTAGATTAAACAGTGGGGTTCAGCAATGTCAACTGCTTTTACCTCTTTCCGTATTTCACTGCTTTTTCCAATCAAATTCTGATTATTTCACATCTCATTGGAATAAATAAAAACTCGACCCGCAATATACTATTCAAATAGAATGGAATTGGAATACCGATACATGCATGACTAACAGTTTTTAATAACCATTCCCGTAACTACTCCTAACATTTACAGTAAATCTTGTTTCCTCACACAAAACTGTTGCTTTTACATAGGGTTTGTGCTAAACGGCTTGTAACGCTGTGGTTCAAAACATCCTTATTTACCCGTTAAATAATGGTTTACCGCACATACCAATTGGAAGTGTCTTTTTTGTTTTGGCAATCAGCTGAAAGTCAGCCGACGAAAGTGTTGGTGTTTTTATTATGAGGTTCCTTGGGGGAGCCTGAGTACAAAAGGAGTAGTCACAATGGCAGAAGGTACAGTGAAGTGGTTTAATGACGCAAAAGGTTTTGGGTTTATCGAGCAAGACGGTGGACCGGATGTATTCGTCCATTACTCTGCAATCCAATCTGAAGGATTTAAATCTCTTGAAGAGGGATCACGAGTAAGTTTTGAAATCGTTGACGGCCCCAAAGGACCTGCCGCTGACAATGTTCAAAAAGTTGCTTAGAACTTTAGTATATCAGAGAAAAAGCCCTGCCATTCGGCAGGGCTTTTTTTTTGCCAAACCCTCACCCCTCCTTGTTACATTGCAACAAGCGGCAGGTAATTCGGTTCCCAGCGCATTCTCTTGATCAATTCACGCAGCCTGCTCTCATCCGTTTCATGTTTAAAAGTAGAAAAGGCACAGGGTCTGCTCAACCCTTCCTTCACACTGCACATCGCCACCGCAAGAGCTACTTTATTACTGATCTTTTCCAGGTCATGCAAGGGAGGGAGCAATATTCCCTTTTCGAGTTCAGCCCCAGTCACCATTCCAGAAACCGTCCGGGCGGCCTCAGTGAAGAACTGGGGTACGATTTCACGGGCACCTGATGCCAGAACCCCTAAAGCGATTCCAGGGAAAATCAGCACATTATGAGCCTGACTTACCTGCCATTCTACTCCTGAAGTGGTGAACTCTTTTTTCGTGCTTCCACTTGCAACCAACGCCCTGCCACCGCTCCAATCATAAATAGACCTGACGCATACATCACTCATATCCGTGGACGGGTGAAGCGGCAGGATCACAGGGCTTTCGCTATTTTCAAGAAGTGCCGACACAACCTGTTTATCTATGCAGCCATCACCTTCAAGGGTCGAAATGTAGACAGTGATACCTGCATGTTTAATAAACTCTGGTATAGTCGGGTTTGCAGACACGCCTAAACTCCTGAAAAGAGATGGATCCTTAGCAAAAGGCCTAACGTAATACTCACCAACCTGCTCTTCTGTGATCATGCCAGCCCTGTCTGCAAGGAAGATACTGTTCAAGGCGTCTTTACGTTCCAATCCCTCGTTAACCAGCATCGACAGAATCTGCTCGCAAATTCCTATACTTTCAGATTCATCACCCAGTACCAGGAATTTCTGATTACGGATCGATTCTTTTTTCTTCCGCATGGCCGACATAATTGCAGCAAGAGCCAACCCACCAGTTGATTGAATGTTATCGTTAAACGAGATCAACTCATCGGCAAAAGCGTCGCGAATGCTGAACCCGTTAGGTCGTGAAAAATTTTGCCACTGACAGATGGCATCCGGGAAAACATTCCGGAAAGCCCGAACAAAGCGACCGATGAATGAAAGATACTCCTCACCCTGCAATCTGTTTTTTCGCCAACCAAGGTATTGCCTATCTGTCAATAATGATTCGTTATCAGTACCGACATCAAGCGATATTGGCAGACAATGCCAGGGCGCAATCCCTCCACCCTGGGTATAGAGCATCAGTTTTCCTAGACATATTGCGATGCCACCTGCTCCCTGATCTCCCATTCCGGGTATGCCTTGGCTGTCTGTAACAACGGCTACCCTGATATCCCTGTTCATGTACCGGCGCAATATATCCTCCGCCATATCTATATTACCGGGATTGAAGTGCAGGCCGTTTGCCTGTCTGTAAAGGGATGAGTATTTTTTAACGGCTTCACTGATGGTTGGAGTGTAGACAATGCCCATGTATTTCTCGAGATCGCTACGGATCAGTGCATGAGCAAGGGCTACGTTGCGATCGTACAGTGCCCGAACAAAAATGAATCTCTCAATATCATCCACCTTGCTCTCAACAATACGTCGGGTATTAGCAACCTGATCGTCAATATCGCGGATTCCTGGAGGCAGGGATGCTTCAAGACCGAACTGGACCCTTTCCTTACTGTTAAAGGCTGTACCCTTGTTCACAAAGCTCATTGAACTCACACCGGTTCCACTGCTATAGACAACTATTTCCCTGGTATTACCGTATTCATCGTATTTAAATTTATACTGTATCTTGGACATTGCTTAATTATTCTCCTGATCTCATGAAATTGACGTATTGACAATCCCACTCCCCATTCACATAATGTCCGCCCATGGAAACCTGGCAAACTATTTTGAAAGACAGTATTACCACTTCTGAAGATTTGAAGAAACATCTTGGATGTGATTTTATTGAACTTCCTGATGTAATCAATCAATTTCCTGTCAGGATCAACTCATATATACTGAACCAGATTCGTCTACACGGACATCCAATTCGCGCACAATACGTTCCTGATGTTCAGGAAATTCAAGACACTACATGTATCCCTGATCCCCTTGGCGAAGAAGATCTCAGTAAAACACCAAACCTCGTACATAAATATCCGGATCGGGTTCTTTTTCTCGTCACAGGTCAATGTAGTGCGTTTTGTCGTTTTTGTACCCGTAAACGAAAAGTCGGCACCGAGCGGATGGCAATATCCAAGAAAGCCATTGATCGCAGCATTGAGTATATCCGGAGTAATCCCACCATACGTGAAGTCCTCATATCAGGAGGCGATCCCCTTCACCTTCCCGATAGCACAATTGATAGAATTCTTACCAAACTTCGTTCCATACCATCCGTTGAAATTATTCGGATAGGCAGCCGCATGCCATCGAGCCTGCCGATGAGGGTCACGCCGCAACTGGTACGAATGCTCAGTAGCCATCACCCGCTTTACATAAACACCCATTTCAACCACCCTGCAGAGCTGACGAAGGAGTCCATTAGAGCCTGTACCATGCTTGCTGATGCCGGCATACCTGTTGGCTGCCAGACGGTCCTTCTTCGCGGCATCAACGATAACAGCAAGATTCTTGCAGAACTGTTTTGCAAACTGCTCCGTATCCGGGTTAAACCCTATTACCTTTTCCAGGGAGATCTTACCCGCGGCACCAACCACTTCCGTACCACCACGAAGTGCGGTATCCAGATTATGCAAGAGCTGTATGGACATATTTCCGGTATGGCAATACCGATATATGCACTCGATGCCCCTGGTGGAAAAGGTAAAATTCCCTTGACCCCAAACTACCTCCTGCAGTCTGGCAGAGATCTTGTCTTTAGAAACTTCAGGGGAGAAGTCTGTAGTTATCCTGAGCCAGTTGATTCATTTTAGGGTTTTCTCCGGCCTTCTTTTTCCGACAATGAGTTTAGTCATATAACAAGCACTGCACCTCACATTCGCGATGAGGCATAGTGAATTGTTTTTAACGAGTGCTTCTTGCTAATCCCGTGGCTTTAACGTTATAATCAGTGACACGTACTAACAAACACTGTCCACATAATCACTCCTTTAACTAGTAACTACAGAGAGTTATGAATAGAGAAGAAATATTTCAAAAAGTCACGACCTCCGAAGAGTTGCCGACTCTCCCTAATGTCGCCACCAAACTTATCTCTTTAACCACAAAAGAGGATACAACACTTGCTGACATAGCTGCCTTGGTGTCACAGGACATATCATTGTCTGCCAAGATATTGAAAGTTTCCAACTCGGCCTTCTATAGTTTTCCCCAACAGATCGGCTCAATAAAACAGGCTGTATCCATTCTTGGGACCAATGCAGTCCGCAGCCTGGTCCTTTCTTTTTCATTTTTAACCATAAAGGCCGGAAAAAACGAAAGTCGATTCAATTTTCAAAAATTCTGGGAGCGTTCTCTGGCCTCAGCAGTAGCCTCAAAACTTATTCTTGAAAAGGTGAAAGGGGCAGACACCGAGGAGATTTTCATCTCAGGATTATTGCAAAATCTCGGTGAACTGATACTGGCCAGAACCCTCTCATCGGAATATGACCAAGTCCTGCAACGAGTTGAAGACGATGGTGAGGAAGCGACCGCTATCGAGGTGGAGATGTTTGGTGTTGATCATGCGACTATTGGTTTTGAGGTTGCCAAAGCATGGGGCTTCCCCGAGGCTCTCCTGCTGCCGATTGTTTACCACCATGCTCCTGAAAACTATAAAGGTGACAGCAAGAAGATTGATCAAACCATCAAGGCAGTATATCTTTCAAACCACCTCACTAATATATTGTTCTCTGATAAACCACAGGAGCACCACAAAGCGTTTCAAAGAGAGGCGAAAAAACTACTGAATTTAAGCCATGAAGCCATTGAGTCGGTTCTCACAGAAATTCACTTCCAGGTTGATCAGGCCGGCAGCTATTTCAATCTCAAAATTAAGAACACCAAATCTGTTCAGGAGATCCTGCAGGAGGCAAACATTCGCCTCAGCCTTCTTAACCTTGATTACGACCAGATGAACAAACAGCTGATTCAAGCTAAGATCTCCCTTGAGAACCTGACCAGCGAACTCGAAGAAAAAAACAGAATACTCGACAACCTCGTCAACATTGACGGCCTGACAGGAATTTTCAACCATCGTTATTTCCAAAACACTCTGGATCAGGAGATAAGTCGGGCAGGAAGATCCGAGGCCTCTATCTCCCTGCTACTTGCCGATATTGATCATTTCAAGAAGTTCAACGACACCTACGGACACCAGACCGGTGATTTCATACTTGTTGAATTCAGCAAATTACTCAAAGAGTATTTGCGTAAATACGACACCCTCGCCCGCTATGGAGGTGAAGAGTTTGCAATCATACTGCCGGATACGACAGATGGCGAAGCGATGATCGTCGCAGAAAAGTTACGAGCCGCTGTTGAGGAACACTCTTTTGAAGACAACCTTAAGAGTTACAATGTTACAGCAAGCTTTGGCTGTGCGGCCAGCAAACCGGGAATAGAAGACGATTTCTCCAAGAGCAACTTCATCAGTCAGGCCGATGAAGCCCTGTATGATGCAAAAAACAAGGGAAGGAATAAAGTCTCCCTTCATCAGGCCAAGAAGAAATGGTTTTCGTTCTAAAGAGAAACTTGAAAAGCCATAAAAGTTTTTTCTATTCGAGGCTCATTCAAAATTTCATCCAAGGTATCCGTTTGATATTTTACGGATAATATTTTGAATGCAACAATGAAGTTGGCCTAAGGCAAGTAAACAGATAACCGCCGAACCTTGCTCACATCATATTTTCAGGATCTACGTCGAGGGCAATCTTGCAGCCGGCAGAGCAAATCTCTCGATTTGTGCCCTGTATAAAAGAGCAGAGCCGGTGCAGGTGTTCCAGGTTTGCCCCCTTGAGCAGTAACTGCCACCTGAACCGGTTTTTTATCTTATCGATGGGGGCAGGGCCTGGACCAAGCAGTTCCAGATCAAGTTTTGCAGAAGCGATATACTGCCTGCAGGTATTGGCAATATCTACACCACAACGGCTGACCTTCAACTCGTCTTCACCACTTATATGAATTGTTACAAGTCGTACAAAAGGCGGATACAGTGGTGAGCTGCGCAGGGCCAATTCTTTTTCTACCAGAGCTTCGTACCGATGCTCCCTGGCATACTGCAGCGCATAGTGATCAGGCCTCATTGTCTGGATAAAGACTCTCCCGGGCACATCACCCCGCCCGGCCCGACCTGTCACCTGTGTTATGAGTTGAAAGGTTTTTTCGGCTGCTCTGTAATCAGGAATACAGAGTCCACCATCAGCCCAGACGACACCGACCAATGTCACTCCTGGAAAATGTAGCCCTTTGGCAATCATTTGGGTTCCGACAAGAATGTCTATATCTCCCTGGCGCATCTCCTTGATGAGCCGGAGAAACACCTTTCTGTCTGCTGCCGTGTCAGTATCAAGCCTGGCAACTCGAGCCTCTGGAAACAACTGCTTGACTTCGTCTTCCACTCGTTCGGTACCAATCCCCACCGACACAAGCGATGTCGACCCGCACGATGCACACACCGTTTTCTCATGCACATCGTAGCCGCAATAGTGACAGATGAGCTTTTGTTTCGCCTGGTGTCGGGTCAGCGAGACATTACAATTCTTACATTGTACCGGCTGGCCACATTCCTTGCACAAGACAGAAGCGGCAAATCCTCTGCGATTAAGGAGGATGACACTTTGTTGTGATTTTTCCACGTTCTCCCGAAGGGCATTTTTCAGCGGCAATCGAAACAAATTTTTTTTATCTGCGGGAGTCCCCTTGGTAAGATCAATTACAGTAACGGCTGGAAGCTTTCGATCCCCCACCCTGTCAGGCAGTGACAGCAGGGTATACTTTCCTGTCATGCAGTTATGATAGCTGATAACAGAAGGCGTGGCGGAGCCCAGCAGCACCGTAGCACCACATCGTTTCGCCCGCACGATGGCAAGATCCCGACCGTTATATCTCAACTTATCGTCCTGTTTCAGGCTACTGTCGTGTTCCTCATCAACCACGATGAGTCCAATATCCTTAAGTGGTGCAAATACGGCTGAACGTGCGCCAATGACAATTTTTGCTGAACCGCTCAACGCCAGATGGTATTGGTCATATTTTTCACTCTTGGATAACCCTGAATGCAGAAGTACAACCTTTTCTTCAAAACGCGAGACAAAGTGTGCCTCAAGCTGCGTGGCAATGGCTATTTCGGGTACGAGGACCAGCACATCTCGGCCACAATCAAGTGTTTTTTCCGCAGCCCGCAGGTACACTTCAGTCTTGCCACTACCAGTTATCCCATGAAGTAGAAATGGGGCATACTGTTTCACTTCTATGGCCGGAATAATCTTTTCAAGAACCTGTTGCTGCCCTGTCGTAAGATTGATCGGTTTTGCGAAATATGGAAGCTGCTCTCCCAGCGGACTTCTGAAAACCCTTTTCTCAACCTGCTCGACAAAACCGTTTTCAATCAGGGCAGGAATCGTTGCAGAGGCTCCTGAATAGGCATCAACCAGTTCCTTCCTCGGAACCCGATTATTGCCTTTAGCGGTTGAAAACCGGTGAAGGTAATAGAGTGTTTTGGCCTCACTCAGTTTGAGTCCACTACCATTGTGGAGGATATCCTTCTGTACTTTTTTATAATTAGTCCTGTCCGGAGCCTCTCCTTGAGTCAGTTCATCAGGTAATTCTGTTTTCAAAAAATAACAGGTCTCGCGTTTCTCTCGAACAGTATCCAGGACAAGGCTATCCTCAATGCGGAGAACCCCTTTTTCAATCAAGTCGTTGATTGATTTTCGATATTTTTTCCCGGTAAGAAGTTCCTGGCTTTGGGAACTCGTCAGTCGGCCAACGGTTATAAGTTTTTCTCCCCAATCCGGTAAATTCTCACCTATGTTCAGAATAAATTCATCATGTTTATCTTCAAACAGGCTGAGTATTTTAACGGAGTGGGGAGTGAGACCGGCCGGGAGGGCTGTTTTTATAACCTCGCCGATTGGGTAATGATAGTATTTCGCAGTCCAGCGAAAGAGATCAATAATCTCCCGATGAAACAAAGGGGTGTCGTCCAGCAGGCAGCTAATTTCCCGGACTTTTACACCTTTTTCGACAGAACCAGCTTCACCAAGGATATAGCCTGTAATCCTGCGTCGTCCAAGAGGTACCAGTGCCCGCCTGCCAACAATGTCTTTCACATCGCCTGAAGGTAAACAACTGTCATCATATTTATATGTCAGCGTTTTTCCTATTGGAGCGGCAACGGCAACCTCTAACAGCATCATATGGTAGCGGCGATCTCCCTGATGTGAGCTTTTAGCCCTTCCTTTAATACCGGGTGAGTCAGTCCGTAAGCGAGAATTGCTTTCAGATAACCAAGCTTATCCCCGGCATCATAACGGGTCCCCTCAAACTCGTAGGCGTACATTGCCCTTTTTTTAGAAAGAGCAAGCAGGGCATCTGTGAGTTGGATCTCACCTCCATGGCCCGGTGTTGTCCGGCCAAGAAGGTCGAATACTTGAGGCATCAGAATATATCGACCGATAATCGCCATATCTGAATCTGTGGTACCCGGTGCGGGTTTCTCTACCATACGGGTTACTTTGTGGGTACGGTCCCTGCCGTTTTTCTCTCCTTCCACGATGCCATATTGATATGTCTGGTCCGCAGGTACCCGTTGAACAGCTACGATCGACTCTCCGACATCATCAAACAGGTTGAGCATCTGTTTGGCGCAAGGCGTCTTGGCAAGTACAAGATCATCACCAAGCAGGACCATAAACGGCTCATTGCCAACAACATGGCGGGCTGTCCAGATAGCATGTCCCAGCCCTAATGGTTTTTTTTGCCTGACAGAGACGATATCAATGAGATTTGAGATGTTGTTCAATTCCTCTCCCAGGGCAACCTTGTTTTTTTCCTTCAGTACGCTATCGAGATGAAAGTTGTAGTCAAAATGATTTTCAATGGCAGACTTGCCTTCACTTGTTACAAATATTATCTGGTCTATACCGGATGCAACCACCTCTTCAACTATGTATTGTATAGTAGGTCGATCAACGATGGTCAGCATTTCCTTTGGTATGGCCTTGGTGGCCGGTAAGAACCTGGTACCAAGCCCGGCAACGGGAATAACCGCCTTGCGTACTTTCATATTCGCCTCTAAATTGTGGTGACGGAAATTTAAAACCTATGGTAATAGGTCATGGTTTGATATTTCATCGCGCATTCTGCAAAAACAATTCCATCCCTGGTCGCAGGAAGGACAGGCACACAGCCATTAGGCAGCAAATAAAACTATATTATTGCAGTTTACTCATTTGACATAACATAAATCATCACCCCGAGCCACGATTTTTCATGAAATATTTTTACCCTCAAGAGCTCCCCATAGTCGAAAAAATCGAGGAAATTGCTGCAACACTTATCACAAACCAAGTGGTCATTGTAGCTGGCGACACCGGCTCGGGAAAAACTACCCAAATCCCCAAGATATGCCTTGAACACCTAGATATCGGCGATAAAATTATCGGCTGCACACAACCGAGACGCATCGCTGCCACCTCCATCTCAGGACGTGTTGCCGAAGAACTTGGGAAAGACGGGCACCTGGTCGGATACAAAATACGTTTCCACGATCATACCAATAAAAATACCCGCATCAAATTCATGACCGATGGCGTCCTGCTTGCGGAGAGCAGAAACGACAAACTCCTCCGCCAGTATGGGGCCATCATCCTGGATGAGGCCCATGAGCGAAGTCTCAATATAGACTTTCTGCTTGGATACCTCAAAAACCTCCTGCAAAAAAGGCGGGATCTTAAGCTTATTGTCACCTCAGCCACAATTGATACCGACGCATTTTCAAAACATTTTGGTAATGCACCTATTGTCTCCGTTAGTGGCAGGACCTACCCAGTTACAGTCAGGTATCAACCTCTGCCAGACACCAGCCAGGATGACAGGAGTGGATATGTAGAACATTGTGCAGAAACAATTGTCCGAATCTTCAGGAATGAACCACCAGGTGATATCCTCGCGTTCCTGCCTACTGAGAAAGATATCCGTACCTGTTGCGAACTCGTGGCCGATAAGGTCAGTCCGGCTTCAGTACTCCCTCTTTTTGGCAGACTTGCCTCACATGAGCAAAAGCAGATTTTCCAGCCGCATCACCATGGTAAGATTGTCATCGCCACCAATGTTGCAGAAACATCACTTACCGTTCCGGGGATACGCTATGTCGTGGACAGCGGTCTTGCCAGAATGTCCTACTACAGTGGGCGATCAAAAACAACAAGTCTCCCAGTTCGAAGAGTATCCCGGGCATCCTGCAATCAACGAAAGGGACGTTGCGGACGTGTAGGTCCTGGCGTCTGTATCCGGCTCTACGATGAGGAAGACTATCTGGATCGTGAAGAATTCACCCTTCCTGAAATTAAACGATCCAATCTTGCAGAAGTTATACTGCAGATGATATCACTGCGACTTGGCTCTATTGAGGACTATCCTTTTATAGATCCACCGCAACGTCCAGCCATACGTGACGGTTACAGGCTACTTTTTGAACTCGGTGCGATAAGCAAAGATAATCAGCTCACAAAAACCGGACAAATGATGGCTGGTTTTCCAATTGACCCATGCATCTCGCGTATCCTGATAGAGGCCAGTGCAGAAAACTGTCTCAAGGAAGTAAAAATCATTGCCGCAGCCCTTGCCATTCAGGATCCTCGTTCCCGTCCCACCGATAAGGAGAAAGAAGCCGATGCAGTGCATAAGCAGTTCTCTCACCCGCATTCTGACTTTATGGGATACCTGAACCTGTGGAATCACTTCCATACAGCAGTGGGAGGTTCCCGATCCTGGTCGAAACTAAAAAAATACTGCAAGACGAATTACCTCTCATTTCAAAGGATGCGTGAGTGGTTTGACCTCCACGAACAGCTAGACAGGCTCCTGAAAAGAAACCCGGAATTCACCGACAATAACGAGGATGCCTCTTACCAACAGGTGCACAGGGCACTGACAACCGGATTTCTTCGCAATATTGCCTGCAAAAAACAAGGAAAGATATACCAAAATGGCTCCAATAAAGAGCTCATGATCTTTCCCGGATCTCATCAGTTCACAAGCGGTGGTCAATGGATCGTCGCCGGCTCCTTTCTTGAGACAAACCGACTCTATGCACTTACAGTTGCAACAATCGAACCTGAGTGGCTTGAGTGTATTGGCCGCCACCTTGTTAAATATTCCTGGTCTAATCCGCGCTGGAACCAGAAGTCGGGGCAAGTGGTTGCCGACGAGAAGGTGTCCCTGTTTGGGCTAGTGGTTGTCGCTGCCAGAACGGTTAATTTCCCAAAACAAAATGATCAAAACATTCCTGTGGCAAGGGGAATTTTCATCCAGGCCGCACTTATTGAAGGAGGATTGCAAGGCAAGTATCTGTTTCTAAATAAAAACAGAGCCCTCATTGAGAAATGGCAAAAGGAAGAGGATAAGCTCCGAAGCGGCAGCATTCTAAATGATGAGAGTTCATTTTTTCTGTTTTATGCTGACAAACTCCCTGCACATGTCTGCGATAAATCAACACTCAACCGGTACCTGAAACGACACGGACATAAAAGACTGCTTATGACAGATGCGGATGTCCTTAACAGGAGGCCCGACGAAAATCAGCTTGCCGATTATCCGAACTCTATCCATGCTGGATCGATTGAACTCCTTGTAGACTACGTTTTTTCACCTGGCAGCAAAGAGGATGGAATGAGTGTAAAGATTCCCTTAATGTCAGCAGACACCATCTCTGACCAAATATTCGAATGGCTTGTTCCCGGCCTTTTGAAAGAAAAAGTCACTCTGTTACTCAAGGGACTTCCCAAAAAGTTGCGGCGACACCTCGTCCCTGTCAATGTCGCCGTTGACAGACTACTTGATGACCTCAACATCTATAAAGGGTCTCTCTATCATAGTCTTGAAAGCAGCATATATAAACTCTACTCCCTGCAGATCAACAGGTCGGATTGGCCCGCAGAGGTTCCGACCCATCTCATGGCCCGGTTCGTACTTATCGATAATAATGGAAATAAAGTTGCAGCTGGCAGAAACTTCAAAAAATTATTGTCTGACACTCTCACCCCATCCACCCCGGGAAGTAGCCAGAAATCTGCCCAGAAGGTAGCACTGCCAGAATCTCTGAACCAGTGGAAAACACTTTCCACCAAAAAATGGGCTTTTCATGATCTGCCTCGCAATATCCCGGTACACAATGCCGCCAACGATATTATCGGTTTCTTTTACCCGTTTCTGGTTATACAACCTGAAAAAGGGGCGGTCGCTGTCGATTTCACAACTGATCGTCACCTGGCACGGAAAAACAACCGCAAGGGTGTTGAGTATCTGTACAGGATACAGTTTGCTGCTGAATATAAATCCTTCCGTAAATATGCAGTATCGTTACTCTCCGGCCCATCAACCAAGGCGTTTCTCATGGAGGGGATAAAAACAGAGGAGTTGCGCGGCCAATTTATATCTTTCGTCATGCGCACGCTCTTCCCTTCTATCAATGGCGAAATACCTGAAAGGGAAGTATTTCAAAATAACGTAGCAGAGGTTCGGCAAAAAGGTTTTTTTAAGCAGGCCCAGCAGTTCGCAGATGAGGCAATCACTGTTATCAGGAAAAAAAACGAAGTGCGGCAAAGGCTGAATCGTTTTTGCAAACTTGATAAAAGTGGCCATCTTTTTTCAGCAGAGAAGGTTAAGGATTTCAACAATCTCATGGATGAAATTGTGCCAGTACATTATTTCGGGGAACAGGATAAGCATGACATAGCAACAGCCATCAGGCAGCTCAGAAGCCTCGACATCAGGATAGAGAGATATTATGCAAACCCTTCAAAAGACGGCGAAAAGATGGCACAACTCAAGCCACACCTGGCCAGTTGCAGGGAATTGACTGACAAACAAGATGAATTAAATGATGAAGCGGTTGAGTTGTTGAAACAGTATAAAGTACTTATCGGTGAATATAGGATATCCCTGTTTTCGCCGGAAATTAAAACTTCCCAACCAATCTCTCCCAAAAAGTTACAAAAATTCCGCCAGAAATTATTGGCTAAATGTTAATAAAATGAAACCGCATGAATAGAGTACTTATTGGTGTTCTGCTTTGCATGACCGGTTTATTCCTGCTTCACAACCAACAGCCCCTGCTCGGTTTCCCTCTCTTTGTGGCAGGATTTCTTATAATGAACAGGAAAAACAGGCGTAGGAAATAAGAAACCTCAACCTAAACGGTAAAAACCTGACCCTTACTTTTCCTGAATATTATATTTCGCTTGTAATATTTATAGATGGTTTGCTGGTTGCCCCTGATCTACGGCTGCAGAAGAGGCTGAACTATAGGGGCATAAGGCACAATTCCCCAAGCACCTTTTTTATCCCCTCAAATGTATATGGTAAGGTGAGGGTTGTATTAACACCTTGCTCACAATAGAGTTCTGCATCCTGGTCTCTTGCTGGAAGACCTGTAACAACAATGTCCACGGCAGGAGCAACCCCTTTCGCGAACTGAAGGAACTGCTGGAATTCAGCGCGATCAAAGTACTGTTTGGATATAAAGATCAAGCGGACGCATGACTCATCACCTTCATCGTGAAACACGATTTCAGACAAACGATCCGGATCTTCGTCTGTAAAAACAGTCCAACCAATGAATTCCAGAATTGTTTTACAAATCTGTCTCGCCTGGACATCTTGTTCAACCAGCAGGATCTTTCTATCACCATTGACATTATAGTTAAGTCCCTTTGCAATCTTTTCGACCTTGCTTACAGGCAGAAGCAGGCTAACCTGCGTTCCCTTCCCCACTTCTGATTCGACCAGGGCATATCCACTATGGTTGCGCATTGTTGAGTACACCACAGTTAAACCAAGCCCCATACCTTTTGAAGCACCTCTTTGTTTGGTCGAATAATATGGGTCAAAGACCTTCATCAGGTCTTTTGCGATGATCCCCCTGCCCTTGTCGGTTATAGCAACACAGGCATAGCTCCCTTCAGGAATATATTGACCGCTTATTACCGCCTTTTCTTCAAATGTCTTAATGGAGATGTCAATATCAATAAACTCTGAGTCAGAGGCTTCGAGGCTGTTCTGCAATACATTCTCTATGGCCGTATGCATTTGCTGCTGATCGACTTTGACGGTGATCTTATCCTGCGGCACATTCAGGTGACAATTGGAATTGTTTTCACGGTTAAAGCTCTGTACTGAGCCAGACACAAGCTCTTCCAGATCTGTTTCAAAATGACTGACAATGCCAAAGGGTGATGAATGTGATATTTTCCTTGCCAAATCAACGGCTTTATATGCTGCCGTATGGGCAAACGCAATAAGGTCAAGTTGGTCCTTCGGCATTCCCATATCTTTTTGATGCATCACCAGATCAAGATTGCCACAGATAACAGTTAAAAGGTTATTAAAGTCGTGGGCAACACCACCTGCCATGGAACTGAGGGATTCCATTTTCCGCAGGAGTCCCATTGCATTATCCAACTCACGTTCATGCATTTCTGCCCTATACTGTCGTGTTATATCACGTAATATGCAAACTGAAAAAACAGTCTCCCCCCTGTTGACAGGAATAAATGTGAGGGTGATCACCTTTCCCTTGAAATGAATGGGATCTTCTTCACCAACAATGAGCTCTTTCTCTTTATCGACAACCCTGCTTTTGACCCAACGTTTAATTTCCTCAGCGTATTCCGGCCAGGGAAAAGTACTGTAACTCTTGCCGACAATACTTTCTTCCCGTACTTCAAGGATAGACAAGGCCGCATAGTTGGCAGACACAACCGTTCCCTCTTTATCAAGCTCGATAATCCCTTCATGCAAACTTTCGAGTATCGTCTTAAGGTGCCGTCTTTCTGACAGAAGCTCCATTGCGATATTCGATTTTCTCAACCCTTCAGGGATCCTGGTTGTTACTGTATCGCCATGCTTGTTTTCCCCATCCTTACTGGCAAGAAATCGCTCAAGTGCCTCATGAATGTGTTCCCGTAAATCCTTGAGTGTGCCCTTGGCAATGCAAAGGTCGTAATATTCGGCTGAGAGTATATTTTCAAGGTCCTCTAAAACAATACCGGATACAACAACGAGAAAAATTGATTTGAACTCCGGCGTGTTGCGAACAATCTTACAAAGCTGTTCGCCACCTACAAGCGGCATAACGAGATCGGTAAAAATAATATCCGGCCTGTCCTCCTTGATAACATTAAGTGCTTCAAGGCCGTTTGTGGCAGTCGTAACGACACATCCCTCCCTCTCGAGAAAAGCTGAGACAGCCCGGAGAAGAACCGGATTATTATCAACGACAAGTGTTTTGGTGGTCATGAAAATGTGAGGGTAATGTAGTAAAGGATGGTTTTAGAAATCACCCTCTACCCAGCTATTGATGGCTGTTACCACCTTTTCCATAGGTAGCGGCTTAGTGAACATTTTAAAGGCACCTAACTGCCCGGCAACATTAAGATACGCATCCGGAGCGATTTGTCCCCCTCCGGATATTGCTATCACCCCGGTATCAGGAAACTCCTTTCGCAACTGGGAGATAGTCTCCATCCCCTCCTGTTCAGGCATAATCAGGTCACAGATAACAACCTGGGCAGGATCTGCTCGTTGCATTTCTATACCGATACGGCCATTTTCAGCAACACGCACGTCGAAGCCCACCCGTCCCAGCCATAACCTAACAATATCACGTACAATTTTCTCATCATCGATAACAAGTATTTTTATATTTCCTTCCATGGTGATCCAATAAGCAGCAGGAGTGATTCAGGAGAAAACAACGTCCCTGAAAAAGGATATCATTTTCTTTCGCCTCACTACCATTTTTTTCTGGTCCGGGATGAGGTTTGTCTGTGGAATCTTCATGACCGCCATCTTGTACTCGATGTGCGTGGCCAGCATATTCTCAAGATACCAGGCATACATCAACCCCATTAATAACCCTGGCGGTGTAAACCCTTCATCGCCATTAATCAGCCGGGTGTAATGATCAAGATCGGGTCCGGGAAACATCCTTGAAAATCTCAGGTAGTCATCTAATTCAACAGAACTAAAATGTGTAACTCTCTCACTCTCGTCACGCAGATAGAGATGATATACCTTACCAAGAAACAGGTTATCACTGGAAATTTCTTTTACCATTTTGGCATGGGCATAATTCCCAAGAAGTGACTGCCCGAGCGCTATCAGAAATGCCGTTTCCAGCTTTTTTGAATCCTCAAACTGATCTACCCGAATCTTTATCATCATATCTTCTGGATCGAAAAACGAATAGACGTTGTCCCAGCGCTGATTACGTGGCCATCCGTCGACATCCATAAAACGAATCCCTCTCATGTAACCTAAGTGAGTAAGCGGGATGTCATGATGCTGCCAGACTATTTCCGTAAAGATATCTATAAGTTTTTCTGCAGCGACAGGGAGATTGTCATTTTCAGGGTAGATAAATTCTATCTCTGATAACCTTGTTCGAACCTGGCCATATCGTGTACTGGGTAATATCGTATACACCCGCTGCTTTTCATCCGTTCCTAAGCCATGTTTTCCACCTGCAGGCTTGCCGCCAATCTGTTCATTTTCCAAACAGTCCCTGGTTGCATAAAGGACCTTTACAACCTGGGCCAGACTCTCGGGATCGTGCTGAATGACACCTCTTTCAGCCATTGCTGCACTTGAATAAATACCACATTCAATAGGGATATAACCTTGTTTACGCACAATAGAGCGATCAAGATAAATCGGTATCTTCCCTTCTACCGCATATCGCTGAATTACAGATGCAGGCACGTCCTTTAATGAGATGCAAAGCACCTGCTCAAAAAGTCCTCTCGTACCACCAGGAATGTTTTTTTCATAAGCCCGGATCATATCCGACACCCTGAATTTTCTATCGGGGTCCAACAGGCTGAGATCCGTCTCACCGGCTTGTACCCAAAGGTTTGCAATCAACAACTTCAAGGCCCTGGTGTTGTCTCGCACAGCCTGAGCAATACCCGGCACCTTAAAAACCGGAATTATTGAGCTATAAAGACTACCAGGAGCCATTATGAGAATATCGGCCTCTGAGATTTCCTTTATAACTCTGCTGTATGGTTGCGGTTCACTGCTGTAATCGACATGAACCGAATCGACAGGATATCCACGCCTTGATACAGATGATTTTGATTCGCCTTTGGTCTGAACACCATTTGCATACACAATCCGTAATTGTGAAGGTGTTGTCGTACAGGGCAATACCGCATTTGAATCGACGCCAATAATAAAAGAGAGGAACTGCAAACCGTCATAAATAGCATTATGGAGCAATGCATTGTTTGTTGCCAGCGCCTCATTAGACAACCCCCGATCAAGAAATCGGTACACTGCTGAAATTATAAGCAGGTTACCAAGGCATTGCGGCCTGCTGAGTACAGCTGTTAACCGTCCGTCGGTAAACAGCTGCTCAATCAATGACAGGACAACCTCTCTTACCCCACGAGGCAGGCTTTCAGGTTCCTTGCAACAATCATGAAAAAGTACTGCGGCATTGTCAGGCCTGCTGTTAAACCGGTAATTGAAAATCTGGGCCAGAAGAGAGGTGACATCACTGGCCTGCTTGGGTGTAATCTGGTAAGCACGCTGTATATTGACAAGTTTTACTGATGACAGCAGGACGTGCCGAATGTCGCCAATTGCGATAAGAGGCAGATCTTTTAACAATTCGCCCGTTGAGCCGCCGTCATCCGTTACACAAACGACGGACCGGGTCATGGGAAAAACTTCTTTCAATCCGGAAAAGGGGTTAGCGGCCCACCCCTCCGATCGTGAATCACCACCTATGATATTTGACAGACCGGTACCGCCGCCAAACACAACGACCTTAACCCCATCCACGTCTTTGGACCTTATTGCAGACGTGAGATTTGTAAAACCACGTACAATTGAGCGTGAGTTGCTTGCCGGCTCTCCGTTTAAAACGAGATCAATCAGTTTCTCCCGGAGGTCTTCATGTGGCAAAAGCTCAATTGGCGACACCCGTTTTGTAAGCAGCTCATCAAGCAACTTTTCGATGTCATTATTTCTTTGCATACTGTTTATCCCTTCTATATTCCATCATTATGGATATGGGGTAATCAGAAGGTTCGGACTAAGAATTACCTTGAAGAAGGTATTCCTCTACCCTTTTCAACTCTTCAGGGGTGTCGACCTCTATCGAATCGTGGTCAGTCAGGATAACCTTTATTTTATATCCATACTCAAGAGCCCGAAGCTGTTCAAGCTTCTCAAACCGCTCCCACTCTCCCTCCGGCAGGGATACAAATGTTAACAGGAACCCCTTTTTATATGCATATAATCCAAGATGTCTGTAGTATGTAGGAGATATGTCCTCTTCAGGATGCCGCTGAAATGGAATTGGCGCTCTTGAAAAATATAGTGCATGATTATCTCGATCGAATACGGTTTTAACGTGGTTCGGATCATAGATTTCTTCATTCCTGACGATCTTGTATATCAATGTTGACATTGGCAGAGCCGGATCATCAAGTATCGGACGTGCAACCTGCTCTATGACCTCTGCAGGAAAAAGCGGTTGATCACCCTGGATATTCACAACGACGTCATGCTCAGAGATACCGACAAGCTCAGCGGCCTCTGCCAGACGGTCTGTCCCGGAGACATGGTCCGGCCGGGTCATCACATATTCACCACCGAAAGAGGTAACACAATCGGCTATTCGTTGATCGTCTGTTGCAACAACCACCCGACTTAACAGGTCTACATTCCTGGCCCTCTCAACAACATGTTGTATCATGGGTTTTCCGCAAATCTTTGCAAGCGGTTTCCCGGGAA
Organism: Desulfopila sp. IMCC35008; assembly: GCF_010646885.2. Taxonomy (GTDB): domain Bacteria; phylum Desulfobacterota; class Desulfobulbia; order Desulfobulbales; family Desulfocapsaceae; genus Desulfopila. The sequence continues at coordinate 2,456,628 of NZ_CP050700.1, forward strand.
AACGATTGGAATCATAACGGGCTGGTATTATGGCGACCACATCAACATTTTCGTTTTGCATTTTTCATTTCCGGTTACGATAGTATTATAGTTAATCGGTGAATGGTGACGGGCAGTTACCATTCACCGATTACCCCACTTGACCTTGTTGGCGCAAGCGTCTTGGGTCTTGAGTTATTAAACTTATTTTAACAATAAGAGTACAATGCCACAGAAAGCTATAGTATCAGTTTCATGTACCTCAGTTTCGATTTCAATTCTACAAAAAGCCAAACTATTTGCAAAAAATAACGGTCTCACCTTTTTCACTAAACCTGATACACAAACCCCTTATTCTCTCCATTATACCGATGAACTTGTGGAGCTCATAATAAATGGTACATCCCGAAAAACTATCAGGCCCAAACCATTGTCGGTTGATTTTGAAAAAGGAGATATAGGCTATCGACATCATCAGAACCTTACGATTCGCCAGCCACTTGCAAAGGCCGTTGGCATATCATCCGGAAAAAGACCGTTAATTTTCGATGCAACCGCAGGTCTCGGAGGAGACAGCTTTGTCTTTGCAAGCCTTGGTTGTAAGGTTCTGCTTTGCGAGCGATCACCTATAATTGCAGCCCTGTTGGATGACGGCCTCCTGCGCGCTTTGCAGAATCCCGAATCAATCGGCCAAGCGGCAAAAAGAATGCAACTGTACACCGGTGATGCAAAAAATATCTTAGCTACCTTTCAGGAAAAACCACATACGATCTACTTTGACCCGATGTACCCACACTCGAAGAAAACAGCTTTAAACAGGATTGAAATGCGGGTAATCCGTGACCTTGTCGGTGAAGACGACGATTCCGATGAAACACTACGTCTGGCACTTCAGCATGCAGGCAAAAGAGTTGTCGTCAAAAGACCAAAGGGAGCGGAACACGTGGCCAATCTCAAACCAACCCATACGACTGCAATGAAAAACTCCCGTTTTGATGTATACCTGACACCTTACTTATGATACTTCTCTCCGTTTTTAATCGTATACGCTCGATATAGTTGTTCCACCAGAAGAAGACGGGCCATGTCATGGGTGAAAGTCATTTTTGACAACGAAAAAAGAAGATCTGCCCGATTTCTGACCTCGTCTGAAAGCCCTAATGGACCACCTATCAGATAACACACACCTTTCACCGATTGTCTTTCCCAGGTATTGATCCTGGCAGTAAATTCCTCACTGGTAAACTGTCTCCCAAGTGGGTCAAGAGCAACGGCCTGCCAACCTGAAGGAATTTGAGCCAGCAGCAACCTTCCTTCAGCTTTGGGGTCGTTGGCTTTATTCTTTTTCCCTTTCAAAAGGTTTACTGAAAACTGGGTATAGTGACTCAGTCTCTTTATATATTCTGATATTCCTTCCTCAATATACGAGGCCTTGGCTCGACCTAAGAGTAGTAACTCATGTTTCATAATTGAGCCATAATGTCTGAATAAATCATAAAATGTTGTTTCTTAACATTTTATACGTTTTCCTTTTTTTAGAATTGTTGCGAGGATCTCACAAAACTTGTCGTAACCAAGTTCTTTTTTTATGCCAGGACACGACTCAGCAATAGTGTGGAAATTGTTTTCATCATCAAGGATGGAAGGGTGAAGAGGCCACTCCCCGCATCTCCATGGTCTTCCGGTGTGCACCTTGCACCCTTCTGAATAGAAAATACAATGTCCGTCGACCACCTTCATCTGTACGATATTTCCGGTAATTCGCCAGTATTTCTCCGCGACTTTTTCACTCGACATACCCAGCGCATTGCACATCCTCTCCCGATCATGTTCATCAAGGGAAACGGTTGTCTCGCCATGGCAACAATAACCGCAACGGGTGCACTGAAATATAATATCTGTTTCCTGCATACCTACATCCTTATCGAACAATTATAGTTTGCTTTGAGACACGAGGGGGTTCGTTCAAATCCGCAAGTTAGTTTCCATCCTAAAACGAGGCAGGCAACCTCTCTCAAATATAAACAACAAATACACGGCACACATTTGTGTTGAGCATGGTCACACTGATAAAATCGGGGCAAACATGTCCTTTCCAAAATGTCCCAACCTGTCAATATACAATATTGGCAAAAAAAAAGGGTGTACTCCTTTATGAAGTACACCCTTTTTTATATTATATCTACCAGTTACGAGTATCCGATCACATCACCAAATGTAGCGATATCAATACCATACTGCATGGCTGCTGCTTTCCATTTTTCTTCACAATCCATATCAAAAATAATATGGTCACTTGCTGGTACAGTTAACCACCCGTCATCTACCAGTTCCCGTTCCAATTGACCTGGTCCCCAACCGGTATAGCCCAGAAGAAAAAGGTACTTCTCGGGTCCCCGGCCCAGTGCAATGTCTTCGAGGACCTTTGTTTCTCTCGATATCGAAACTGTTTCTGTTACCTCTAGCTGATACTCAGTCCTGTAATCCGAATGATACAATATAAAAGCGGATTCCAGCTCAACAGGCCCACCCACATAAATCGGAGGAAGTTCTTCATGAGGCACAGGGAGATCGGCTCCTCGTAACACCTCAACCATGGAAAAAGCGTGATTTGGTTTATTGATTGCCAACCCCATAGCTCCTTCCTTGTTATGAGCACAGATATAAATGACCTGCTCTTCAAAGCGAGGATCGGGCATCTGGGTTGTCGAAACTAAAAATGAGCCTGTAAGGCTTTCAATTATAGGTGCTTTTGTGTCACTCATCAGTTCTATCTAAACAATGTTTTTCTTAAATGGCTTCTTAGTTCACCATATTATTTACTCTAGTGGTAGTGTATCAAAGGATTCACCGTAGAGTCAAGCCGGCCATCAACTTTCCAGGACGTGTAGATTTAGAGAAATCATCTGATATAACATGATAATACCATGACAAACTTCGATTAATTCCCTACAATGAGAGATGCCGGTCGAAGAGTGACCACTTTTTTTCCTCTTTATGGATGATTATATACATTATGAAAGAACACATATTCCGCCTCCTGCACAGCTGCCATCATGACCCATTCCAATTCCTTGGTGTCCACTTCAATGAGGATGAAACCCGGGTCACTGTCCGTACTTTTCAGCCACATGCACGCAAAGTCCATCTGCTGGCAGGCGATAAGCAGATAGAAATGGAGTGCATAGATGAAAATTACATCTATTCTGTCGACCTTGACAGGAACTGGTTCGCCGACCCGGATATAGACCCATATACCTATCAGTTTGAGGTTGAGTACTCCAATGGGTATGCCGACAGGATAAATGATCCTTACAGGTTTCTGCCGCAACTGCAGGAAACCGACAGTTACCTTTTTAATCTGGGGACGAATTATAGACTCTACGATCATCTGGGCAGCCATCCGGTAATGTTGTCAGGAATATCCGGTACAATCTTCAGGGTCTGGGCACCAACAGCACAAAGTGTTTCCGTGCTTGGGAATTTTAATAGTTGGGACGGGCGTGTTCACCCTATGCGGTCCCTTGGAGGATCCGGCATCTGGGAACTCTTTATTCCGGCAGTCGGGGAAGGAGAACTCTATAAATTCAGAATACGAGCAGCATCGGGACAGATACTTGAGAAATCTGACCCTTTTCAGTTCCGAAGTGAGCTTCGCCCAAGCACCGCCTCTATCGTCAGCTATCTGGACAACTACAGCTGGAATGACAGAGAGTGGCAGAATCAGAAAAACACCACGTCACCGTACAATACCCCGCTTTCTATATATGAACTGCATCCGGGATCCTGGAAAAAAGATCCTGATGATCCCGAGAGGTTTCTCACCTTTATCGAACTGGCAGACCAGCTCATTCCCTATGTTAAAGAAATGGGTTTTACCCATATTGAACTATTGCCAATTATGGAACACCCACTGGATGAATCGTGGGGATACCAGGTAACTGGCCCTTTCAGTGTAACCAGCCGTCACGGAATACCTCAGGATTTCATGCATTTTGTTGATCGATGCCATCAGGAATCAATTGGGGTTATACTTGATTGGGTACCAGCTCATTTCCCCAAAGATGCGCATTCATTAGCCCGTTTTGACGGCACTGCTCTCTTTGAGCATGAAGATCCCAGGAAAGGTGATCACCCAGAATGGGGCACGTATATCTACAATTATGGACGAAGAGAGGTCAGCAATTACCTTATTGCCAGCGCCCTGTTCTGGCTCGACAAATATCATATAGACGGCCTCAGGGTGGATGCCGTGGCCTCCATGCTGTATCTTGATTATTCACGCCAAGAGGGGGAGTGGATACCGAACTGCTACGGAGGCAGAGAAAATCTTGAAGCAATTGAATTTCTCAAACATGCTAATTCAATCATTTTTGAGCTGTACCCCAACACCCTGATGATTGCTGAAGAGTCGACCTCATTCTACGGAGTATCGAAACCTACAGACCAGGGAGGTCTTGGATTCAATTTCAAATGGAATATGGGGTGGATGAACGATATTCTCAGTTATTTCTCTAAAGATCCCATTTTCAGGAAGTTCCACCATAACGTGTTAACGTTTTCTATTATGTATGCCTTTTCAGAGAATTTCGTCCTTCCCCTTTCTCATGACGAAATTGTCCACGGCAAGAATTCCCTGCTCTCCAAAATGCCCGGTGATGAATGGCAGAAATTTGCGAATCTAAGATTGTTACTCTTTTACATGTGGACTCATCCCGGGAAAAAACTACTCTTTATGGGAGGAGAGTTCGGTCAGTACAACGAGTGGAACTGCAAGCAAAGTCTTGACTGGCATCTTTTGGAAAAACCGGGCCTCCATCAACGACTCAACGATTTCGTAAAAAGCTTGAATTCATTTTACGCTCGCATGCCCCCGCTGTTTGAGCTTGATTTTGATCATCAGGGGTTTACATGGGTAGATCTTGAGGATCGAGACAGGTCAATCATTTCCTTTGTCCGTCATGCCAGTAACAAAGAAGAGCATCTTGTCTGTCTTTTGAATTTCACCCCTGAAACACATTACGGATATCGTACGGGATTTCCTACAGAACGAGAATACCAATTGGTTTTCAGCTCTGACGATACCGCCTTTGGCGGCAGTGATGTTGAAACCCAATCAATCGTCAAACCGGAGGTTCAACCTCATGGTCAGGTACCTTTTAGTTGTGAAATCACCGTCCCGCCTCTTTGCGGATTAGTTTACAAACCTCGATAAATTTATGGAGATCGTTTATGGCCACTAATTTACCAACTACTCTGCCCGGGGATACACTGCGCAAAGCAATTCAGGAATACTCTCTATTACAACAGAGAGGTCCTGATAAACCACATAAAAAGCTTCTGGAAATCGTGGCAGTTAAATTCGATTTATCTCCATTGCAATGTGAGTTTTTGGATAGGCAATTGAAAAAATCTTAAGGAGGATTACCATGGATCCTTATCAAAGTGTCATAGCAACCATAGCATTGACCATGGGAACAGCCTGGGCAAGCGGTATCAATCTTTACGCAACGATTGGCATGCTCGGCATTCTCGGGGCAACCGGGAACATCATTTTACCGGAAACACTCGTCGTAGTGCAGGACCCGCTTGTAATCATGGCAGCTGCAGTTATGTATTGTGTGGAATTTTTTGCAGACAAAACACCTGGGGTCGACACAGGTTGGGATGTTATTCACTCCTTTATACGAATTCCGGCTGGCGTCATCCTCTCAGCAGCGGCCGTTGGAGATGTGACACCAGCACTCTCTGTGACAGCTGGGATACTAGGTGGCACGGTTACCGCAACCAGCCACATGGTAAAGGCAGGTTCTCGGGTTTTGATAAACAGTTCACCCGAACCCTTCACTAACTGGACGGCCTCGGTTGCCGAGGATGTGGCCGTTGTCGGAGGACTCTGGGCAGCGCTGAATTATCCGTTGGCTTTTCTGGCGGGTTTCATTCTATTTATCTGCCTGACAATCTGGATATTGCCCAGGATATGGCGAGGGATCAAATTGCTATTCGGGAAGATCAAGGCAATTTTCAATAAGGATGCGACGCAAGACGCCACCAGCTTAACGCCGCCTCAACCACCTCGTATTGATGGTGGAAAAGGAAAATAAATTTATTAAATACGTTAATTTAAGGCATTGCGGGTTGTATCACGTTGACGGAGTACCTGGCTATACAATTGTAGCGTCTGGTTGCACATTGACTTCGTAGTGAACCTGGCAGCAACTCGCGCCCGGCCTCGATGGCCTATCCGCAACCGCTCTTCTTCACCCACAGACAATGCTTCATTCAGGGCATTTGCCATCGCCTCAGAATCCGAAGGTGGTACCAGCCAGCCAGTCTCTCCATGAACAACGGTTTCCAGGCTGCCACCATGGGCAGTTGCTACCACAGGTTTCCCCATGGCCATGGCCTCAACAGTGGTCCTGCCAAACGCTTCAGGCTCGCTTGATGAGGCTGAAACGACGATATCTGCCACCATATATGCCGCTGGCATATCACTGCAATGGCCGACCATTTTCACCTTATCCCCTAACCCATACGAAGAAATTAGCTCGACCAGTTCCTGATAATAGTTTGATTTCTCAACGATATCACCAACCAATACACCGATATAATCGGTATTTCCCAGCAACTGGAGGCTTTTTAAGAAAATATCCTGCCCCTTTAGACGTGTAATCCGGCCTGGCAACATCACAACCGGAGAATTACCACTCATTTGCCATTTATTCCTTAAAGCCTCAATCTTACCCTGTTCTATTCTATCAGGATCAAAAAGTGTGGAATCAACTCCCCTGAAAATAAGCGTGACATTTTCTTTTTTCCCATAATGCTCGGTTATGTGGTTCTTTATAGATTCAGAAACAGCGATTATACCCTCCCCTTTTGTCATAATGGCACTATAGGCGTTCACTGAGTAAAATCCATGGAAAGTGGTAATAAGCACTGGCCGATTTTTTTGAGGCAGGCTCCTCCAGACAAGATAGCCAAGCCATGCAGGCATCCTGGAGCGAAGGTGAAGGATATCAACCTGTTCCTTTTTTATCAGTCGACGAAGGGGAAAAAAATATTTTAGTACAATGGGGCTTTTGCTTCCGACCTTCATCGGAACATGAACAGTCCCTTCATTCTCAAGTTGCTCAACCATCCGGCCACCGCTTGAAACAACGAATGATCGATGCCCCTCTGATGCAAGAAAACCACCCATTTCCAGGGTTCCCCGTTCAACCCCTCCACCATCAAGATCAGGCAACATTTGCATTACGGTAATTTGTTCCCTGCTTGATCGTTTTCTTTTCTCCTCAAGCAGCTCGAAATAAAGATTTTCGGTCTTCCTGCACATCACGTCGGCAGTGAAATGATCGAGAACCCACTGGCGACCGGCACTACCAACTTTCTTTAACTCATCCCTGTTTGCCAGGCTCTTACATATCCTCTCTGACATCTGTCGGACATTCAAGGGTTCGACCAGCCACCCGGTTTTTCCATCTACAACTGTTTCAAGACTTCCTCCATGCGCAGTGGCAATAATTGGCTTCCCCATGGCCATAGCTTCTATCGCTACTTTGCCAAAAGCTTCAGGCTGGGTTGAAGACGCAGAGACAACAAGATCACCTGCCAGGAGAGCAGCTGGCATATCGTTGCAGTGTCCGACAAGTTTAACCTTATCCTGCAAGCCGTAATTCTCAATGCGTTCCTGTAACTTCTTAGTAAACGACGGGTTATCCGTCACATCACCAACAAGCAACGCAAGAAACGGGCTTTTAACTTGTGCAAGACTGTCAATAAAATAGTCCTGTCCTTTCCACTGGGTCAAACGCCCCGGCAAAATAATTACAGGATCATCCCCTTGCTCGACTCCCCACTGTTCACGCAATGTGTCAATGCGGTCTGGTGTGACATTGTCAGCATTAAACTGCTGCTCATCAAACCCGCCATGAATAAGCGATATCCTGTCTTCACTGGTTCCGTAGTTGTCGAGAATATGCTCCTTAATAGTTTTTGAGACGGCAACAACCCGTTCACCACGGGTCATAATTGTGGAATAACTATTCACGGAATAAAATCCGTGAAAGGTGGTAACAAGGGCCGGTCGTTGGGTTGGTGGCAGTGTCTTCCAGGCAAGATACCCAAGCCATGCAGGCAAACGTGATCTCAGATGGAAAATATCGATATTCTCATCCTGGAAAAATCGCCTGAACCGGTTAATGTATTTAAGACATCGATAACTTTTTTCGCCTACATGAGGCCAATGTATATGTCGACAACCACATTTTTCAAGGGCCTCAACCATCCGGCCACCGCCGGAAATAACAATGGATTCGTGACCTTTCTGGGCAAGGTACACTGCAAAATCAAAGGTTTCTCCTTCCACCCCACCCTCATCAAGTTCTGGAAGGACCTGGACTATTTTCAGCTTTTTATCGACCATCTTCTCACAATTTCTTCAGCACACCTTTGCGCCTCGTTGAAACGTATGCCCTCACGCCACAAAGACTTATCCGTTTGCCAGTCACGAAAATCAACAGCTAACCCTTTACCAACAAGCTCATTCATACTCCTTTTGAATTTATTATCCGTCTTTTTCCAATCCAGTGGGAGTAATCCGACTTTACAACCAGCAGTCAAGGCCTCATAAATCATCGACATGGAATCAACTGTCACCCATGTGATATCTGATTCCTCATATTTTTTCTCCACCCAACCTGCAGGCGTGTCCCTGAAATGAAAAAATTCAACTTCCGGACTAGCTTCTGCTATTTTTTGTAATGCTGCAGAGGTATCGCCGGGGGTTCTTGGAGACGTGGATACTGTCCAGTGAGTAGAATCTCTCTTTTCTGTTATAGCCTGCACATAGGAGCAAATGTGATCAGTTTCCCAGCCTTTACTGTAGGCGTTTGGCCCTCCGATAAGTATCAGCCCCTTACTGCCAGGGATTTTTTGGCTAAAGCCAGTCGTTACTGGTGGTCCGTCAGTTAGAAAAATATTGTCTGCTTCCGCCAGCCCATCATGACGCGGCACAAAACAAAGATCAAACCGGTTTCTTAAAAAAAAATCAGGCGCCATACAGGTAACTGCCGGTATGCGGTATTTTTTTTTTGTGGCAAGGATATCGAGGTGGGTTTGGGTACCTGTCCCTAATAGCAGGTCAGGGCTATTGAGCACATGTCGGCATCCACCGTCAGCGTAGAAATACAAATGAAGCAGGCTGCGCAATTTTTCGAGGCTGGATAACCTTTTTAGTTTAATGAACCGGGCCTGGATATCCACCAGTTTTTCCAGTTCGTTTAATACGGCCAGACTCTGCTTTTCATGGCCCGGACTTCCTTCCTGAAATATGACAATATTCATCCTGCAACCACCACATCTAATGAAAGGCAGTGACCAATAAGTATACAAAAAAACCGTTTCCCGAATCGAAAATATGGAGGGTCTACTATTTCCGTAGATTGGGTAAAGTACAGCTTGTACATCTTCCTTGCCTACCTTCCTAATAGCTTTTTTTTATCTTTTCTGATTGTCACAACAAGTAAGGTGTAAATCACTAATTCCTTCTGGGTGGAGTGGCGGGTGGCCTGCGTTGACCGCCACCTGCAAGTTTGAGGATAATCTGATTAGAATTTTTTAGTCGAGTCGTCATTGTCTTGAAAAGATGCTCGGCAACATCTGGATATTTCTCAATGACCTCATCGAGTTTATCTCCAGGAAACCTTTTTATCGTTGACCTTCCTTGTGACACAATAGTTGCCGTTCTATGCTCTCCTGAAATGGCGGCCATCTCTCCGAAGTACTCCCCTGGCTCCGTCAATTCAGCGATCTTCTTGCCACCCTTAATAACAGTAAGTCCACCTCGGATCAGTTTGAAAAAATCCCTATCCGTGTTGCCCTCACGAATGATGACGTCGCTATCTTCATACTCTTCTACATCGGGGTTTAAGAGATATGCTGGTAAACTATCCTTATGGGCAACGGTGCGTCTCAGTGCCTCTTCAACACTCGTAATTCCGTCCCGCACTTTCTGTAAGGCCGCTTCCCTGAGAGGAGTCATCCCTTCCTGAACAGAAATTTTACGCAACTGGTCTTCCGGAACTTCTGAACTTATTGCTTTCGCTACTTCATCGGTGGTTTCCATCAGTTCAAAGAAACCAACCCGTCCTTTATACCCTAAACCGTTACACTCCCCGCATCCAGCAGGGCCGTATATGGTCAGTTCATCGAACTCGTCCTCCTTAAAGCCAAAAGAGAGAAGCTCATCATGTGAGTAACTCATCTTCTTTTTGCATTTTTGACATAACCTTCTGCCGAGACGTTGAGCCAACACCATGGTCACAGAGGAGGCAAGCATATACGGGGGAATACCAATATCGATAAGACGTCCAATCGTGGCCGCACTATCGTTGGTATGCAGGGTGGAAAAAACGAGGTGACCGGTCATGGCAGCCTTGATAGCAATTTCAGCTGTTTCCATATCACGAATCTCACCTACCATGATAATATCAGGATCTTGACGTAGAAAAGCCTTCAGGGCGGCAGCAAAGGTCATACCGACTTCCGTATTAACGTTGACCTGATTGATCCCCTTGAAGTTGAATTCCACTGGATCTTCTGCTGTAAGAATCTTGATATCTTCTGAGTTAAGTGAGTTCAGGGCAGAATACAAAGTAACCGTCTTACCGGAACCTGTTGGTCCGGTAACAAGCAGCAGTCCCTGTGGCCTGTTCAAACATCTCTTGAGCATCTCAAAAGTGGATTGCTCAAAGCCAAGCATGGTGAGATCAACATTAAGCGAATTTTTATCAAGAATACGAAGAACCACCGACTCTCCGAAAAGGGTTGGCAGGGATGAAACACGAAAGTCGACAGACCTGTTCCTCCCCATTCGCATTTTGATACGTCCATCCTGGGGCACACGTCTTTCGGTAATATCGAGTCCGGCCAGGATCTTCAATCGTGCCACCAGGGCATTCTTGATATTGAGTGGCAGGTTCATGGATTTAAACAGTGAGCCATCCTTTCGATACCGAACCTGCATCGATTTCTCATATGGTTCCACGTGGATGTCGGAGACCCCATCCTGCACCGCTTTTATCAGAACGCCGTTTACGAGTTTGATAATCGGTGCATCTGAGGCGGCAAACTGATCCCCGAAACTCTCCTCCTCATCCGTCTCAATTTCGAAGTCATCCGCCGCCTCCGCCACGATTGAACCAAAGTCGTCTACCTGGGTAACTTCTAATTCCTCTTCAGCCTCTTCAACATCCTGGAAAAATGTTTTCACCTCTTCATCAGAAATCCCGTAGTGTTTCTTGTACGCCTCAATAATATCCTTCTCGGTGGAAACACAAACGGATAACTCTTTCCCTAGAGCGTCCTGAAGTTCTTCAACAGCCATGGAATCTGATGGTTCAGCCATGGTGATTTGTAAGGTGTTACCTGCCATCCGGAGTGGGAATGCCATATACTCCTTGGCAGTATCGTAGGATACAAGTTTGAGCACATCCTTAGAAGGAGGTTCATTTCTAATGATAACAGGTGGATAATTATGTTGCCGACTTAGAAAATTAAAGACAGTATCTTCATCAATATACTCCAACCGCCGGAGAATTGAACTGAGTCTCCCGCCGTTTTTCTTCAGATCCTTTTTGGCAGTCTCCAGCTGTGTCGGGGTAATATATCCGGCTTTGCTCAGTAATTCGCCAATCTTTATCTTCCCGGCACCTGACTGGTCCTTCACTGTCTTACGACGTGTGGAATTTTTTGCCAAACTATTTGCTTTTTCAGCCATAAATCTTGCAACCTGCGAAAAGTTCTACGATATCAACACAACACCTTCGCTATGGGCCCTGTATGAATTTCCGATGAAGCCTGGAAGTAGTCCTCTCCAGCTAGTGTTTTAAAGGTTTCCAGACGCAACGGTTAATAATATTTTCTGAGTGAATAAAAGATTATACTATCGCATATATCTTATCCCAATCGTTATGTAAATAATAATAATTTTTACATACTTTTGTATATCTTACCATTGTTTAGGTGGAATGTACCAGACAACAACCCTATTCAAATCAAAAAAACCAGGACAAACCTATTTCAGCAACCTGAAATTTAAGGAATATTCGTTACTAAAAGAAAAAAGCCCCTTACCTTTGCAGGCAAGGGGCCATAACGTTCAAACCAGATCATGTTACCAGGACACAACCCTATAATACGGCAAATCTCTTTTTCATTTCCTGTTCAAGCGGAATCATAATTTCCCTCATGGAGGGCTCAGCGGCTGGTGACGTTCTAAGCATGAATATATGCCGCCATTCCTCGAGGTTACAGTAGGTGATAATTTCAGTTTTACAGGAATTTGGCAGCACAGTACGTGCCGCCTGGGCTGTAGATGTCTCAAGTAATTTCATGTACAACTTTTCGGTATCCTCCATGGCTTGCTGCCACAGCTGATATTCATTCGAATCTTCCTCAAAAAAAACAGGCTTTACAAAGGTCACTTCATTGCCGAACTGTTCCTGACTGTATCGGCAATATCTTTGGCTCTCCTGCAGGAATGAACAAGGCCTGTGACGAACCAGTTCATGTGTTACGGCACGATTGACGATAAACTTGACTCCGACATATCTATGTCGTGCGAGCAATTCAGAAGGCAGATCCTCAACTTCTTCAAGACTGAGTTTCTCGATCCCGACAGACGTATCCGTTTCCATCGCAATGTCAGGATCAAATACACCTTCGAAGAGGTAAGGATACCTCTTGTGAAGTTCAACCATCAAATCATTAACAACCTGGTTATCACTGTATTTCACGTATATTTCACGGAAAGCCCGGATAGACCCGGTTATCATAATACCGGTGTCGATACGATCCGTTATAAAATACTTGGGTTGACAGGCATAAAATTCCAGAACATGGTCAGGGTGACAGTTAACCCGAAATGTGGCAACAGCCATTTCCAAAACCGAATTATGCCCATGTGCGGCTATCTTTTGGACAAAAGGTACAGCTGACTCCGGTGTTATTTTATCTTCACTCTTATAGCAGATTCTGCCGCATGCTTCCAGGCGCTCTGCCATCGGTGCGGTATCCAGCGCTTCCTGTATTTCAAATGACGGATCAATCACTCTCATATTTATTCACCTTTCCAAAATGGAGACATCTGTCGTAATGATTCAATAATGGCTGGCATTTTTTCAAGTACGAAATCGATTTCCTCCTCTGTGTTATACACACTCAGGGAGAAACGGATGGAACCATGAGCTGCTGTAAACGGCACTCCCATTGCGCGTAGGACATGTGAAGGTTCAAGAGACCCTGAGGTACAGGCAGAACCGGACGAGGCACAAATATTGTAACGGTTCATATGCAATAGAATCGCCTCTCCTTCAACATATTCAAAACTGATATTTGTAGTGTTTGGCAGCCGATCTTTTTTAACACCGTTCAGCAAGGATTTCGGAACCGCTTTTAACAAGCCCTCCTCAAGTTTATCACGAAGATACCTGACGCGGGAATTCTCCTCCTCCATATTTTGCGAAGCCATTTCACACGCCTTACCCAGACCAACGATTGAAGCCACATTTTCCGTGCCCCCACGCCGCCCACGTTCCTGGTGGCCTCCTGACAGATATGGAACAAATGCAGTTCCTCTCTTAACGTACAAGACCCCCACACCTTTTGGGGCATGGAGTTTGTGCCCTGACATTGACAAAAAGTCTATATCAAGTTCCTTGAGGTTCATAGGTATCTTCCCTACAGCCTGAACTGCATCTGTATGAAAGAGTATCCCTCTTTTATGGGCCATTGCTGCCATTTCCTCTACAGGGAAGATGACACCGGTCTCGTTATTCGCCCACATGACACTCACAATTGCAGTATCATCGGACAAAGCTTCCTCGTATTCCTTCAGGTCAAGTTGCCCCTCTGAATTAACCTTCAGTCTTGTCACACGATGCTTGTGTCCTGTCAGGGTGTCGAGGGTTTCGCATAAGTTTTTTATTGCCGGATGTTCAACACGAGTCGTAACAATATGGCGTTTTTCGGGAAAGGTTTGCAGGGCTGAGAGAATGGCCGTAGAGTCACTTTCCGTCCCACAACTAGTGAAGGTGATCTCCTGAGGCTCTGCTCCAAGCAGTGAGGCAACCCGCTCTCTCGCCTGCTCAACGGCCTCACCAACCTGCCCTCCAAAAGTATGCATAGAGGAAGGATTACCATAAAGATCGGTCAGGTACGGTATCATTTCCTCAAAAACTTCGGGTGCCACTTTTGTAGTAGCATTATTGTCCATATAGACGACTTTGCTATTTAAAGAACTCATGCGTCTACTTCCTCCACTATCAAACTTTCCAGGACAAACTCCCTTAGTTTTTTCTCTACATATTCCTTAATGGTCGTTTGGGACTTGGTGCAGCTTTTGCAAGCCCCGCGAAGCGATACCGAGACGAAATCTCCATCCACATCAATCAGCTCAAGATCACCACCATCTTTTTTGAGGCCCGGCCGTATTTCACGTTCAATAACCTCTTCAATCTTCTTTATTTTCTGGAGTGTGGTCAATCTCTTCGGTTTGGCTGGCTCGATTGTCTGAATAATATTTGCAGTAGTGCTTTCCTGCAAAAGAGCCCGAAGTTTATCTTCACACTTACCGCACCCGCCACCTGCCTTGGTGAAGTTTGTGATCTCTTCAACAGACCGAAGCGACGATTCCTGAATTGCCCTCTTTACTTCAATATCCGTGACTCCAAAACACTCACAGACGATCTCACCCTCGGCCATGGGCAAGGCAAGCCCTCGATAATCTGCAATAGCAGCTTCAAGTGCCTCACGTCCCATTACCGAGCAATGCATCTTTTCCTTGGGCAAACCTCCGAGAAAATCAGCAATATCCTCATTGGTGATTTTCTCGGCTTCATCAACCTTCATCCCCTTGATCATTTCGGTCAAAGCGGACGATGAAGCGATCGCGCTGGCACAACCAAATGTCTTAAACTTTGCATCTGTAATGACATCGTTGTCGTCAATCTGCAAGGTTAGTTTCAGGGCATCGCCACAAGCTAGTGAACCAACATCGCCGGTGCCGTCTACCCTATCAACTTCCCCGACGTTTCTCGGATTAAGAAAGTGCTCCTGAACTTTATCTGTATATTCCCACATTGATATCTCCTTAAAACTGGATGGTAGTAAAATGTTTCTAGTCTAGCTGATAATAATACCTGCCATCCAAAAAGCAATGTAACTGTTCAGCCTTTATCTAAATTCAGCTTGAATTCCCCTTCTCTGCTGATTAACTGAAATTTCCGAGCGACGCCAGGTCCTGGAAATAACATTTTATACCAGCCCGATCTCCTCCAGCATAGTCTTCGCTGTGGTTACCAAATGGCTTGTTCCTTCAGTAGTACGTGATTCGACATAAAACCTGACTTTCGGTTCAGTTCCAGATGGGCGAATCATGAGCCAGGAGCCATCTTCAAATATCATTTTCCGCCCATCAATATCGATTACTTTCTCAATCTTCATAACATCAGACCCTACAGATACCACACTGCCGACATCATACTTTTCCAACTGCTCGAGCCGGTCAAGAAGCTCCTTCCCCTTCACCTGAACCTCCACCCCATCGCGATCGGGGTAGTAAGCACCAAATTCATTTTCTATCTCAGCTAAGTAGTCTCCCAGATTCCTACCGGTGGTCAGAACTATATCCATGGCTAGCAGCAAACCGATATACGCGTCTTTTTCTGGGGTGTGTCCAATGATAGAAATGCCATCTGACTCCTCAAAAAAAACCAGCGCCTTTCCCACAACCGGCTTAAACTCCTTAAAGCCGACACGGGATTCAAAGACCTCCTCACGAAACACACTGGCAATACTATTGGCTAGATTTGAACTCGCCACAGTCTTTGCTACCATACCCGACATTTTTTTATAAACGGTAAGAAAATGGTACACCATTGCACCGAATTGGTTCATACTTATTTCAGTGCTTCCGTCTGTAAAACGAATTCGGTCACCGTCAGGATCGATTATCGCCCCTATTTTCAGCACTTCCTTTCGCTGTGCCAGTACATTCGTTACCAATTGAATGTTTGCAGAGGATGGTTCAGGTGCTATCCCGCCAAAGGTAGGGTCATCATTTTCCCTTAATAATACTAACCTACCACCTGCATAACTGCCAAAGAGTGACGTAATGTCAAGACGTGAGGCACCGTGCACGGAATCGACAGCAACAACAATGTCATCATTTCCGGTAAACGATTGCATTATTGCATCAAGATCGACTTGATGGATCTCTCTGCTGGTGCGGACCAGTGACTTCCAGCATCCAAGAGCATCCACTCTGACAACTCCTTCCAATTGGACAGGATCACAGATATCCTGTTCCATTACATCGAAAAGAAATCCGTCTTGCAAAAGGCAACTGGTCAACTCAGTAATTCTGTAAGTCAATTCTGCTGCTGCCGGTCCGCCATCAGCCGCGTTAAACTTATACCCGCCATATTCAAGCGGATTATGTGATGGTGTCAGGTTTACCGAAAAAGCGGCTTTTTTCATGAGCACAGCGGCCGATAATGCCCCTGTGGTAGCTTCCCCCGCATACAGCACCTTGAAACCGTTCCGGGTAAGAACCCGAGCGACAACCCAACCAAACATTTCCCTGCCGAACCGGTTGTCATGACCAACCACACATCCACGCTCTCTCGCCTCGGCAAGAGAACCGACACCAAGATACCCAAATATTCCGTCATCTGCCGTCTGGTACATATCAACTATTGCCTGAGTGACACAAGCAACAGTCCGCAGATTCACGTCTTCCCCTAAGATCCCTCTCCACCCGGATGTCCCGAATTTGACAGGCTCACGCGGGTTTGAGCTGTTCGAAATGATCTCATTTCGAACAAACGCATAGGCTTCATTTATCCTCGTTTGAATATCGGCCGAACCGGTTGATTCTACTTTCTGCTCAAGAAGTTTTTTGATAAGCTCAAAAGAGTTTTTTTCACTGTGCGAACCTTGTTTTAGTGATTGCCTGGCAATATCTCCCCCACCACTATCGCCAACCATCTCAACCTCCTTTCACCATGAAAAGAATCTATTGTTGCATATCTATCGGTTTCAACTCCTGAGCCTCTTCAATCAGCATGACCGGGATATTATCGCGTATTTCATACAACAACATGCAACTGCCACAAGCCAGTCCATCTTTTGCTTCAAGGTACTTCAAAGATCCTTTGCACTTCGGGCAAGCCAGAATGGCTAACAAATCTTCATCTATCATTATCAAACTCTCCTTATCTCACATCCGGGCTTCTATTTGCCAGTTCTTTCCAAGGTTAGAATAATTTCACATATCAAGCCAAATCGACAGTATTTTCTCAAACCATACCCTTATTATATGAATTATCAATTGAAATTCATCATCAAGTACATTACTACAGACACCATCCGTAAGTTGTTTTTATTGTATTCGTCATCCGCTCACCAATGCAAGAAAGTTATGCCTGGAGCAGGCCGGGAAAAGAATCATGAACGGGACAAACAAGTCTTATACCACCATAGACCACCTGAATGTCTCCAAGGTCGGTATTATTATCAAGAAAGACGACCTCAGGGCATCCCGCTATGCTGAAAGGCTCGATACCTGGCTGCAATCACGAGCTATTGCCACCTCACGTGACATTATCACCGATGATCTGGACCTTTTGATAATTCTTGGTGGGGACGGCACCCTGCTGCACATTGCCGAGAAAGCTGCCAGGTATTCCATTCCTGTTGCCGGAATCAATCTAGGAAACCTTGGCTTTTTGACCGAATTCACTGAAGACGAAGCGGAACAGGCCTTAGCCCGTATACTCAACGGACCGATTCCTATTGAAAACAGATTGATGTTGAAGACCCGTCTCCTCCGTGATAACACAAAACAACCTTACACATACGCACTCAACGAAGTCGTCATAAATAAAAATACTCTTGACCGGCTCCTTCACCTGGCGGCCTATGCAAGTGGTAATTATATCACGACCTACAAGGCCGACGGTCTTATCTTTTCAACACCAACAGGATCAACAGCGTACAATCTCTCAGCCGGCGGACCACTCGTCCACCCAGGCCTCGACACCATCCTTGTCACGCCCATATGCCCTTTCATGTTGAGCAGCAGGCCTATCATCCTGCCGGCAACAACTGATATCACCACCGTATTTGAAGGAAATGACAACGCGGACTGCGCCCAGGTGATTGTCGACGGCAAACAGCACTGGGAAATGCGTGCAGGAGACACTCTTGAGATTGAAGTAGCCGAACACCCTCTGCTACTTATTGCCTCCCCAGCCAGGGATTATTTCACTATTCTGCGTAATAAACTTCACTGGGGAAGCCAGGATAACTGACCAGCATGGCGAAAAGGATTACTTTTTCTTTTTAATCCCATACTTTTTCATCTTATACTGTAGCAAGCTCTTAGTTATACCCAGACTTTCTGCTGCCCTTGCCTGAACATGGTTCGATTCATCCAGCGCCTGATGCAACATCTTTTCCTCCACCGCGTAGAGTACCTCATTGAGCCCTACCGAAGCAGGAACAAGCTGTTTCAGATCCAGCCCCTGGCTCCATGAGTTTTCCTGTAAAGGCTGCAGTGAATCCGGCTGGACATCATCTGCCTCTATAATATTGTTGTTACAGAGGATGGCAGCCCTTTCAATGGTGTTTTCCAGCTCACGGATATTGCCTTCCCATGGCAATGTCATCAGAAGCCTCATTGCCTCTTGAGAAATACTCAGGTCCTGCCTGCCAAGTTCTTTACCAAACTTGTTAATGAAATAATCGACCAATAGGGGCATGTCATCCATACGTTCGCGCAATGCAGGAAGAGATACGTGAATGACATTCAGCCTGTAAAAGAGATCCTCCCGAAATCGCCCCTGGCCTACCTCTTCTTTCAGATCCCTGTTTGAAGCACTGATAATTCGGACATCAACCTCAAAAGTCTTACTTCCTCCAACCCTCTCAAATTTTTTCTCCTGAAGAACCCGGAGCAGTTTAGACTGCAGGACAATTGGTATCTCACCAATTTCATCAAGAAAGATTGTGCCTTTATCAGCAATCTCAAAGCGCCCCTTTCGCATGGCCACCGCGCCTGTAAAAGCACCTTTTTCATGTCCAAACAACTCACTTTCCAGCAGGTTGTCGGACAGTGCCGCACAGTTCACCGTAATAAATGGCTCCTTTTCCCGCGAACTGTTCATGTGTATTGCCTTGGCAACCAGTTCTTTGCCCGTACCACTCTCGCCGGAAATAAGAACAGATGCAGGTGTTGGCGCAACTTTTTCAATGAGCTCATATACCTGTTGCATACGTGGGTTTTTCCCAACCATACCGCTAAAGCCGCTCTTCTTCCCCTTTATTTCACGACGAAGACGAGTGTTCTCTCGAACAAGGCTATATAACTGCACAGCCTTCTGAACATTTACCAGCAACTCTTCATTGGAAAAAGGCTTTGCAAGGTAGCTGAACGCACCTGCCTGCATAGCGGCAACTGCCTTTTCCACTTCAGCATAGGCTGTTATCATGATAACAGGCAGATCCGGGTTAAACTCCTTTATCTGCTCCAATAATCGCAGACCATCAACTTCCGGCATCTGCATATCGGTGACAACGAGGTCCAGATCAGCTTCCTTCACAACCCCCAGCCCCTCGGCTCCGCCCCCGGCGGTAAATACTTCGTATCCCTCTTCACGCAATAATTCAGACAATACGATGAGGTAATTGGGTTCGTCGTCAACTATCAGAATTGAATACATTTTTTCGGATCCTTATTAGGTAAAAAATTAGAGCACCACACGCCTTTCAAGCGGAGTCTTTCGCGATTCTTAATTGTTCAGGAATGTCATCAGGGACATAGAAGCCATTCGCCCCGGCCAAATCGGTTCCCGGCCGTATACTTCCATGATAGTCGCTCCCACCGGTCACTACAAGGTCGTAACAATCAGCCATGGATTTTAACTTTTTAACCACCCTCTTGGTGTGAATTGGATAATAAACCTCAATCCCCTGCAAACCTGCCTTTTTCAGTTCTTTCAAAATTGCCGGAATTTTCCGAAGCGAATTGTCTATCGATCCGGGATGGGCGAGCACGGCAACACCACCTGCTCTACGAATAACATTTATAGTTTCCGTAACCTGCAGAACTTTTCGGGCAACATAAGCGGGCTTCCCTACTTTCAAAAATCGAGTAAAGGCGCTATCTATATTGGGAATCACCTTCTTTTCCATAAGAACTTGGGCGATATGTGGCCTGCCGGTCTGCCCGATGGGTGATTTTTCGCAAACCTCTTCCATGCTGATCTCAATCCCAAGACCATTCAGTCGTTTAATAATTTGACAATTTCTGTCAATGCGTGCCTGCTGGATGTTGTTCAGGGTTGAAAGGAGATCCTGGTTTGCGGGGTCGATATAATACCCAAGAACATGCATATGATGGGATTTATGCACACAACTAAACTCAATACCTGGTATCACCTCTAAGGCCTTCATAATTCCGGCATTCATGGCAACTACAGTCCCCTCAACAGTATCATGGTCGGTTATTGAGATTGCCTTCAACCCTTTTTGCACAGCACGCTGAACCAATTGACCAGGGGTTTCTGTACCATCGGAGTACGTTGAATGAATATGTAAATCGACTGTCATGTATTTTCTCTTTTCAGAATGCATGTAACGATCAGTTTATGTCGCTACATAGAGCGGTTCGACCTGTTTTTGCAAAAGGTTCAGATCTCATTACTCTATATAACCGTACAGATAAGGTTTTTGCTTTACTTTTCCTCAGTTTGTCCGATACAGTCTGAGCACCTTTATTCATATCAGGAGATTATTATGTATAGAAGAATGGCATTCCTGCCTATTCTGTTGTTGCTCTCAGGTTGTCTCGGCCGCATTCCGGAACCCGTTGATTATGAGTTTTCCGAGCAGCAGAAAATGCAGGCTGCACATCACTGGAACGTGCTGGCAAAGGATGTTGCTAATCGGGTTAATAATGAGCTTATTATAAGTGATCATCTTGAAAAACCAGTCTTTATCCGTTCTACCTGCGGTGACGAAGACCTCCCTTGCACACCCTATGAAACAAGCACTTTTGAAGAGGCTTTTCGAGATCTCCTGATAACAGACTTAGTCAACCTTGGCGTGCCGGTTAAACAAAAACTTGATGACGAATCAGTCACCGTCCACTACAAGGTGCAACTCGTCTATCATAGAACCAACAGAGTGCGTACGGTACGACCCGGGCTTATGACAGCATTGACTACGGGAATCATGGTCCTGCGCAACGTTCCCAATGAACTCTCAACCATCGCTACCGCTGCTGGACTTGACGTCGCCAACCAAAATTTCGTAAACCAGAGTCATTACGAAGTGATCATAACAACATCCATGGTACTGGGTGACACCTACTTCTATCGCGGTTCCGACATATATTATATAAATGATAAGGACTCTTTTCATTATCGTTCAACTATGCCGGAAACAGCCACTATCCCACTCATCGCACCGCCTGAACCGGTTGAAGCAGAACCGGTACATGCAAAAGTACAAACAACGCCGAATATCGTACAACCAGCTCCTATTACTGGAGAGGTAACCTCAGGAACAGTTATAGAGGAGGTCAAGGCCCAATGAACAGGTTACAACAGTTTCTGAAGTCACGTTTTTTTCAATATGGGCAACTCCTGGTAATTTTTCTGTCTCTCTCCGCCTGCTCAAGTTTCAACTGTACCCGTTTCGAACAATACCTTGGCAATGAGACAGATCTTATTACGTTTGCCTATGGCATAGCTGAAGATCTAACAGCCGATGCATTCCCACCTCTCATCCCCCAGCAGTCAAATATGCCAATTCTGGTAACAACCTTTGTTGATAATAATGATCTGGAAAAAACCTCGAAGTTCGGCAGGATTGTACAGGAGCATATCAACTCACGTCTCGTCCAGATCGGCTACAGTGTTAAAGAACTTAAATTGACCGGCAACCTCCTTATTGAAGAAGGTGCTGGTGAATCGATACTTTCTCGGGATCTCAAAAAATTAAAGGGTGCGGCCAATGTTCAGGCGATACTGGTCGGCACCTATTCCTACACCAACAGAACGATGTATGTATCGACGAGATTTATAAATCCGGTCAGCCAGACTATTATATCGTCCCAGGACTACCAACTCTGCATGGATGATGCCATGCTGGCCATGTTCGGCCTCCAAAGAGCCCGACAAGGGGACATGATTGAGGAGCCTAAACAACCTCGTCTGAACTCGTTACTCTATTAGATCCATTTTTTAAGATGGCATTAATAAACCTCGACTCAGCCCTTCAAGAAGCTCTTCGTATTATTACAACACGCCCCATCGGCAGCGGCATAGAACTCATGTCCTATAAACGCAACAGGAGCGTAGCCCTGATACGTACCTCCAACAATAGAGTGATCATGAAAGAGAAGGGATATGTTGAACGGAATAGTGATCTTGAATTAACCTCCCTTAAAAAAACTCTCAAAACAGCTATTTCCCGAGAATTTCCTCGTTCCAGAAAAATCCGCTTTCACAGGTTCAATGATGTAGCCGAGCTTGAACGTATACATCAAAAGATATAGCCATAACACCACATTTAACTTTATAATGCTCACAATACACTGTGCCGCCTGCAGGAAAAAGCTGTGGAAATATGAAAAATTCGGACATGGTCATGTCGTGCGGTGCCATAAAGACAGAATTGGTAAACAGTATCATGTTGAAGTTGTTGACCATAAATTGTACTGCCCCTGCGGCAAAGTAATTGCCATAGACAAGGGTAGCCATTACCGCATGATCGCAAATACCTTCACCTATACAGGCACTAAAAAGAACAGAAAGTAGCAAAGGTACTTTGTGAAATTTTTTTTACTATCATTCATTCTTTTACTGCTAGTCGCGGACTTTGGGGGGGGAGCAGCCTGCAGTGCAGGAGTTGACCTTAGTGAATCTCATGCCCTTCCGCCCATAAGCCTAGAATCAATCACGGCCTCCTATCGAGCTGGCCCTGTTCTTGAAAAGCAGTTGCAAGAAATCAATTGCAGGATCGGTTCACCAATATTTATTCGAGTTTTCAAACAGGAGGCGGAACTTGAATTGTGGGTCAAAAAGGGACTGCGATACAGGTTGTATAAGATCTACACGATCTGTGATTATTCAGGTGACATCGGGCCCAAGCTCAAAGAAGGCGACAAACAGAGCCCGGAAGGATTTTACCGGGTAACGGCTGAAATGATGAACCCATGGTCCAATTACCATCTGGCATTCAACCTTGGTTTCCCTAACGAATACGACATGGCAAATGCCCGTACGGGTTCAAACATCATGGTGCATGGACGATGCTCTTCTGTTGGCTGCTTTGCCATGACCGACTTTAGAATGGATGAGATATATACTCTGGCAGATGCCGCACTTCGCCACGGGCAGGATGCATTCGAGGTACATATATTCCCCTTTCGCCTTAACAAGTCCAATATGCAGGCCCACGCGACAAACAACTGGTACCCCTTCTGGCTCAACCTCAAAGAAGGATATGACCTGTTTGAATCAGAAAAAATACCTCCCGCAGTTACTGTTTATGAGAACAAATACCATTTTTCTGAAGGGAGTAACCAATCTGCAATCTCATACCAGGTAAAATCAGAAATTCAATGACCTGCCCTTATTTCTCTTCCAATGCTGACCTGTCAAGCAGGGTTATTTTTTTCCCCTCCACCTGGAGAAGCCCCTCATCACTCATCCTTGAAAATATCCGTGACAGAGTCTCTGGTATCGTTCCCAATAGACTGGCAAGCTGGCCTTTAGATATTTCCAACTCCACAGTATCCCTTCCGCCTTGCTCCTCTGAGAGAAACAGTAGATAAGATGCCAGCCTTGCCGGGACCTCTTTGAGAGACAGGCTCTCGATCTGGCTGGTAAATTTCCTTAAGCGCATTGATAAGACGGCCAGCATTGACAAAGCAATAGCAGGTGTACCGGTAACGAGATCAATAAATGCCTGACGCGGGAAGAAAAGCACCTTTGTTTTCATGAGAGCCTGGGCAGAGGCTGGAAAAGGTGAACCATGGAAAACCGGAACTTCACCAAACGGTTGTCCCTCTCCGAAAATATGTAAAATCTGCTCCTTACCCTGAAAAGACATTTTGTAGACTTTAACCTTCCCTTCAAGAACGATATAAAAACCGTTACAAATATCCCCATCAAAAAATATTGCTTCTCCTCGGCCGTACGACCGCACAATACCTATTGCCTCAATAGCATCCATCTGTTCTGCCGGCAGCCCCTGAAAGAGCATATTCGATTCTATTCCGGTTCGTTTATCCATTTTAAAATAATTGATTTCTATTTATACTTTGTGTTAATCGCCCCTCCCAGATTTACACCCGGGGACAGAAACGACGTACAGGAACACGTGCAACAGGCTAAAACAAAGACTACCACAGGAAGAGATGAATAGTAACAGGAAGATTGTTCATATTGACATGGATGCATTTTTCGCGTCCGTAGAACAATTGGACAATCAGACCCTTAAGGGCAAACCTGTTATTGTCGGCGGACGTCCTCAGGGACGAGGAGTTGTGGCAGCCTGTTCCTATGAAGCACGATCTTTTGGTGTGCATTCCGCCATGCCATGCTACCGGGCGGCAAAAATCTGTCCGGAAGCAATCTTTATCCGCCCCAGAATGTCGCGCTATCAGGAAATTTCAGCCATAATAATGAACATATTTCATGAATTTACCGATATTGTTGAGCCGCTATCTGTTGATGAGGCGTTTCTTGATCTCACAGTAAATCATTTAGAAGAACCGTCCGCCTCATTGCTTGCCGAGAAAATTCGTGAGAAAATCTTCCAGGAGACCGGGCTTACGGCATCAGCAGGTGTTTCCTGCAACAAGTTCGTAGCCAAGGTCGCATCCGACATTAACAAGCCAAATGGAATCACTATAATCCCACCGGGGATGGTTCCTGATTTTCTGGCAGCACTTCCTATAACAAAATTCTACGGTGTTGGTAAAGCAACCGCGAAGAAGATGGAAAGAATCGGCGTTTCAACAGGAGGTGATCTCCGTCGTTTTTCAAAAGAAGAACTGCAATTTCATTTTGGCAAGACAGGGTCATATTTCTATAATATATGCCGTGGCATAGACAACAGGGAAGTTAAAACCAGTCGCACCAGAAAATCCATCGGTAGTGAACGAACACTTTCCGAAGACACACTTGACCCCGAAATCATCAAGGAGATCCTGGTAAAACTCGCTGAATCTGTCAGTTCAACCCTTGCCAATAAAAAGTGTTATGGATTCACCCTGACCCTTAAAATCCGTTATCACGATTTCAAAACAATTACCAGGTCATCAACCTACAAGACCCCCCTGTTTACACTGGAAGATATACTTTTTGCCCTGCCACAGTTAACAGTAAATAACGAGATCGGGTCAAAAAAAATACGTCTGCTAGGTATCAGTATATCCTCACTCGTTCCCATGAACTCACAACCGTTTCAGCTCCGCCTTCCGTTTCATTTACACTAATGAGCAAGCGACATTATCTTTTCCCGTCTTTATTGCCATCATACATTTTGAGCAACTTGTACCACATCCATATAGTGTTTATCATACCTGCCAGTAACCTATCACTTCATTTTACAGAGACATCATGAAAAACCTGATAAAGATCATCCTTGCCATCTTTTCATTTATCGGCAGCACATTCACCTTTTTGCGAAACACCTTTTTCAATATCCTCTTTTTTTCAATCTTGATGTTGGTGATAATAGGACTATTGCAAGAGCACGACAATACCGAACCTCCACAAAATGCAATCCTAAGACTCACACTTTCCGGCGATATTGTCGAAGAAAACCGACATGATCCTGGTTTTGACAGGTACCTCGAAGAATACCTCGGAATCGACCAGAAACCGCACAAGCTCCTGTTACGTCGTATTCTCACCACCATTGAGAGTGCTGCCACTGACGAATCCGTCACCATGATTCTGCTGGACCTAAAAGAAATTGGCAGGATCAGCCTTGATCAGATGCAGGTCATTGGCCAGGCGCTTAATGATTTCAAAAAAAGCGGTAAAAAAGTTATTGCTGCCGAGGATTTTTACACCCAAAAGCAGTACCTGCTCGCTTCGTTCGCTGATACCATCATTCTGAACCCGATGGGCGGTGTAGATATTCATGGTTTCGGATCCTACCCCCTCTATTTCAAATCATTTCTCGACAAAATGCGGGTTAATTATCATATTTTTCGGGTGGGAACATATAAATCAGCAATCGAACCACTTACCAGAAATGATATGTCTCCAGAGGCTCGCTACCAGAACCAGAAATGGCTTGACGATCTTTGGGACATCTACTCCGATACGATCGCCAATCATCGCGGCATAAAAAAGTATGATATTACCGACTACGTAGAAAACATATCAAGTAATCTTCTTGTTACAGGGGGCGACACGGCCCTATTGGCAATCAACAGTGGCCTTGTTGATAAGTTACTCACCAGAAATGAACTTGTTGTATACCTGGCCACAGAAAACAATCAGGAACCTGATGAAGAACCTGTCATGCTGTCAAGTTTAAGCTACCAGGCACCTGAGAACACTTATGCAGTCACTGAAAGTGAAGACAATGATACGATTGCGGTTATTGTGGCTGAAGGAAATATTGTCGGCGGCAAACAACCTCCCGGAATTATAGGTAGTGAAACTCTTACGGAAAAAATACGTGAAGCACGGCTGGATGCAGATATCAGGGGATTAGTCCTGAGAATCAACTCAGGCGGTGGTTCGGCCTTCTCATCAGAAGTTATCCGTCAGGAACTATTGGAGTTTAAAAAAAGTGGTAAACCAGTGGTCATATCCATGGGTGAAGTAGCTGCCTCAGGTGGATACTGGATTGCGGCTGAAGCGGATAGAATTATTGCTGCCCCCACCAGCCTGACTGGTTCAATCGGGATTTTTGGTGCTATTCCGACGTTTGAACGTTCCCTTGAATATCTTGGGATACACAGTGATGGGGTAGGCAGTACTTCTCTTTCTGCCGGTCTTAATCTTGCACAACCATTATCGGACCAAATGAAGGAGTCGATTCAACTCTCTGTCGATTTTGGTTATGATCGCTTTCTAACAATTGTGGCAGGAGGTCGGAATATAAACAAGACCTCCCTCAGCCCTATAGCTGAGGGACGTGTTTTTTCTGGCAAGGAGGCGCTGAAGGTTGGGCTTATTGACCAAACAGGGTATCTGAATGACGCCATAAAAGTCGCGGCTGAAATTGCTGGTGTTACAGATTATTCAGTTAGATATATTGAAAAGCAAGGAACCTTTTCCGATATGTTCTTTCAACGGTTTACCGAAGTTTTGGCTGATGCCTCACCACATCGTATTGCTCTCCCTGAAACACTCCGGAAATTGCTGAAATTTCTTTTCCAGGAACATGAAGCATCCCTTTTAAGCGATGATCCTCAAGGCATTTATGCACTATCAGGTATTCGATTTACACCTTGATTTTTCACATCGCTCATGGTGCATAAAAAATGGCCCGTGCAAATTGAATCTGCACGGGCCATTTTTTATTTTATGTGAACCCTATCAGGTCGTGTGTGCTTCACCCAGATCTTTGTCAAAAGATTCCAGAACAAACTCATACCACTCCCACGAGGCATCCATCACCTTAAAACCAATATCTTTGGTTCCTGTGCCAGTTTTTTGCCAACATGGACGGGCCATAAGTTTAAAATATTTTCCACCACCAGAAACCATCACTTTATAGCTATACTTCTGCGCCCGAAAGGCACTGGACACACCAGAAAGCTTAAACCCGTTCGCCGAGACATTTTCTACAACACCGCCGACAACAAGATTTTCATCTGCAATATCACCAGAGTAATTGCTCAGTTTACGACGTTGATATCGCCTGTATATACCATCCGATCGTACCCTTGACGCCGCATCCAATTGTAACTCACTCTTTTTCATTCCACTCTCCGGTTCGAAATTATTGTTCTTCCGAAAAAGTTCCCCACCAAAATAGAAACAGGTGCGCCTCTGTGCGACTCCATACAGTTCAACTGCTATTTCTTGTTAAACTGTAACATGTTGATACATCAATTTGCTATTTTTTTTTTCGGCACCTTATCATTGTCCTTTTTTATTGTCTCTTAATCGCCTGATATGTTATTCTTAGACAGTAAATATAAAAATAGTATTCAGGTGTTCGTAGTCATTCTTTAAAGAATGGCAGGACATAAAAGGGAATTTCGTTAAAGTCGAAAACGGGCCCGCCGCTGTAACCGGGGACAAGTTCCGAATGACTGCCACTGATACCATTAGGTATTGGGAAGGCTCGGGACGAGGAAGATCCGGAAGTCAGAAGACCTGCCTGAATATATCCTGTAGAAATCGTGGACGGTTTTTCGGATGAATGGTTTTGGATAGTTTGGGTAATCCCGGATCAATTTGTAATTGATCCGGGATTTTTTTTTGGAAAATTTGAAAAGGCATCGCTCCTTGCCAACAAGAATTCCTCCTCAGATCCTGCATACCCTGCTGTTCTGTATGCTTGGTGTTGCCGTGATTTTTTCAAGCGGCATGGGGTACATACGCATTCCTGCCGTCGACGTAATCCACACTGTTCTTTCCTCCATTATCCCATTTGGCTCACTACCACTTCCAGACAGTTCACAGCCAAACGCCATTATCATAATGGATGTGCGGCTTCCACGTATCCTTGCAGCCGCTCTTGTCGGAGGCGGCCTGGCACTTGCTGGCGGTGTATTCCAGGCTATCTTACTCAATCCTCTGGCTGACCCTTATACCCTGGGAATATCCTCTGGTGCAGCTTTTGGAGCCTCAACCGCATTTATCCTGCCTATTCTTGGAATAACTGTACCATTCATGATTTCCGTACCCGTTTTTGCTTTTCTCGGAGCCATGGCAACTCTTTTTGCGGTTTTTTACCTCGCTGCAGGAGATGACCGTCTTTCTTCTAACACCCTGATACTCTCCGGTGTTATTGTTGCCGCAATTCTATCTGCCGCTATTGGATTTATCAAATATCTTGCAGATGAAGAGGTTAACACTATCATTTTCTGGCTCATGGGCAGCTTTATCGGTAAATCCTGGCAGGATGTCGGAATTCTTTTATGTGTACTGCTGCCCGGCGTCTTATTTATCCAGTTTTATGCCCGCGACCTGAACATCATGGCTCTTGGCCAGTCCACCGCCGACACACTTGGCGTAAACAGCGCCCATATTCGTAGATACCTTTTAGTCTGCGCATCCATACTTACGGCGGTCTGTGTTTCATCTGCCGGGGTCATAGGCTTTATCGGTCTCATTGTTCCTCACATCATTCGTCATCTTTCGGGTCCTGACAACAGAGTGTTACTCCCCGCATCTTTTCTGGCCGGTGCGACTCTACTGCTTCTCGCAGATACTATAACGCGGGCTGTACTTCCTCATGAAATACCAATAGGCATTCTGACCGCACTTATAGGTGGTCCCTTTTTCTGTTACATTTTTAGAAAAAAGCAACTTGGAGCGGCCTATGAACGCTAATACCTGTCAATACGAGGTTCATAATTGCCGCTATGATTATCCCAGCAGGACCAGCCTGATAGACATCAACCTGAAATTACATGCGGGATGTTTTTACGGCCTCATCGGGCCAAACGGCAGTGGCAAAACCACACTCATTAATCTTCTTGCCAATATTACCAGGCCGACAGATGGAGAGATTGTTCTACAGGGTAAAAGTATTTCTGCGTACTCCAGGAAACTCCTTGCCTCAATTCTATCTCTTGTGCCCCAAAACTTTGCAATGGAGTTTGAGTACTCGGTTTTCGACGTTGTGATGATGGGCCGACATCCGTATATTTCACGCTTTGGAAACCCTGGACCCGATGACATCCAACTTGTTCACGAAGCACTTGCGACCCTCGATATCCGCCACCTGAGCCAGAGGTACGTGACGAGGCTGTCCGGTGGTGAAAGACAAAGAGTGCTGGTTGCGCGTGCGCTGGCCCAGGATACCTCAATAATGTTACTGGACGAGGCAACTGCAAGCCTTGACATCAAGCACACCATTGACATTATGCAAGCCCTGAAAACCAAAGTTTTAAATAGAAATGTGACAGTGATAGCAGCCATCCACGACCTGGATCTCGCAGCCGCATTTTGTGATGAACTCCTCGTCCTGAAAGATGGTCATCTTATCAGTAACGGACCGGTTGAAAAAACATTAAACAATGAACTGTTGTCAGGTGCATTTGGTGTAGAGGGACATATCACGCCGACCCCGTGGCAGCAAGTTCATGTTCAGTATAAATATACTCATGCAACACCTTAATCACCTATCTTACGTTATATTTCTATATGTTTTTTTATCGTTAACGGCGCCTGAAGCCTGTAGTGGCGAAGATGCCACCATCACGGATGATGAAGGCAACACCATCACCTTCTCGCAGCCTTTTAAACGAATCATCTCTCTTTATCCTGCTCACACTGAAAACCTGGCCACACTTGGGGCATTAGACGCTATTATCGGCGTATCTACCTCAGATACCTTCCCAACCAGCATCGAATCGAAGCAAAAATTCAGCTACCGGGATAACACTGAAAAATTCCTGGCCGCTGAACCAGACCTTATCCTGATCCGCCCTATGATTTCCAGGTCGCAGCCTGAGCTCATGGCCAAATTGCGTCAATCCGGCATTGTCATTGTTTCACTCCAGCCAACCTCCGTCACGGCGATGTTCGAATACTGGCATAAACTCGGCATGCTTTGCGGGCAAAGGAAAAACGCCGACAAAATGGAACAACAGTTCAAGGAATCCATTGAACAGGTGCAAGGAAGCATTCCCCAGGATATGCATTCGCGTCCTAAAGTTTATTTTGAATCAATACATCGTAAAATGAAAACATTTTCACCGGACGCCATTACCATCTTCGCCTTGGCTGCCGGAGGCGGTGTCAACATCGCAACTGACGCTGTAGCTCGAAACAATAGCAATATTGCCCCTTATGGTAAAGAAAGGTTACTGAGCCTCGGCCAGGATATAGATATTTACTTAAGCCAGGTTGGAAGGATGAACCGTATACAGCTTGATGATATTTACAAAGAACCTGGCTTTACCCTGATAAAGGCCGTACAGACAAAATCTGTCTACCTGATTGAAGAAGAGTTGGTTTCAAGACCAACAATGAGACTGCTGGAAGGGATCAGTAAAATACAATCCATTTTGTACCCACAAACCACCGGTTGATATCACGCATCATAAACTCAGCACAAAACGGGATCATGAACAAATCAACGCTCTACATCATCGGTACCGGGCCCGGAGATCCAGATCTCCTCACGCTCAAAGCCTACAAGAAGCTACAGGACTGCTCAATCCTGGTAGCGCCTAAAGCCTCAAGAAATGGGTTGTCTACGGCGCTATCTATTGTGAACCAGGCGATTGATCTATCCCGCAAGGAGGTTATAGAGGTTCATTTCCCAATGAAAAAAATTCATCTCGACCGTGATATCAAGAGCGATGTCCTGATCGCCTGGGAAGATACGGCCAGGAAGGTTCTGGAATTGATGGATACCAAGGGAGATGTGGTATTTCCGACTCTTGGTGATCCTGGGATCTATTCCACAGGTTACTATCTGTACGATACAATATGCAGCATCCGACCTGAGGTGAATGTTAAATTCATAGCTGGAATCCCCGCGATGTCCAGCTGTTCCGCAGCTATCTCCACCCCCGTCTGCCTTGGTGATGACAAGCTTGCTGTCATACCTGCCACTTTCTCAGAATCAAAAATCCGTCAAACTTTAATCGATTTTGATGCTATAATACTTATGAAAGTTCACAGGGTGATGGATCGTATCTGTAAAATTTTACAGGAAACCGGGTTGACCCATAGGGCCGTCTATGTAGAGAAGGCAGGCATGGTAGATGAACGAATTATTCGGGATCTCACCGTTGCCCCAGCGAATCCACACTATTTTTCAACAATAATTATACGGAAAAGAGAAGTGAGGCCCGCTTCAGCCTTTAAGGAGACTAGGAATTAATTGAACAAGCAAATACTCATTGCCATAGACGACTCCCCAACAAGCAGTCTCTCCCTCGAATATGCAGCATCCCTTTTTGGTAATCGGGATGATGTTTATATTAAGCTTTGCCACTGTGTAACCGGAAGAAGCAGCCCTATCCCACCGCCAGAGGACGAGCGTAACAGCCTGTTGCCCCAGAAACCGATGAGTAAGAGCCAGATAGCCGCGGGCAAGTGTCTGAATAAAGGTGTTGAAAAGCTCGCGAGCTGCGGCCTGGAGAAGGCGAGGATATCAACAGATACAATCCAGGGGGCTAATGTTGCTACTGCCCTCCTCACCTATTCCGAGAAACATCTCTTCGATGCCTTACTTGTCTCACGAAGGGGAGTTGGCCTTATGGGGGAACTATTACTGGGTTCCGTTTCTTCCTCACTCTTTGACAAGAGCAGGACGATACCCTTGTGGATACTTGACGGTGCTGTTACATCGACCAGGATGCTTGTACCGGTAGATGGCACCCCTCACTCCATGATGGCGATAGATCATCTGGCCCATATCTTTAAAGACAGGAGTGACATAGAGTTTTTCCTGTTTCACACTCGCAGCTTCCTCTCTTCTGCCCCTGTTTGTAAACCTGAAAATTTTTATGATAAATGGGGAAAAGAATGGTGTGATGCAAATCTTTCCGGTAACGGGTGCCTCTACACAGGCCCAGCCAGCCTGTTAACCGACGCAGGCATTCCGGAGAGATGCATCAGATCTCTCCCCGTCCCCACCACCATGGAAGAAAGTACGGCAATTATAAGTTGTGCCAGAAAACATAAATGTGGAACCATCGTTATAGGAAGGCGCCCGGAATCAGGGTCCAAGGGATTTCTGGGGGGAGTTACCCGTCGGACAATAAAACAGACCGAAAACATGGCCCTCTGGATTATTGGCTAGGAGCCTGTCCGACAATAGATATTTTTTCTCAGATCGAAGAATTTTAGAGAATACTATCTGTCATGTATTTGATATTAAGAGTTATATTCTTATAAAATAACGAAGAGTTGGGGAGAAAGTTACCTGCCGATTTTAACGTCAAAGAAAAGAACTTGTTCCTTCCTGAACAACGGTTATTATCGATATTAAACATATGTTTTTATTCTATTTCTTCACCTAGGCGTAATTTGCTGCGGACGAATCTCAACTGCAGCCTCAACACCCGCCAGTAAAAACGTCTTTGCAAGTTGGTTAATCTCCTGAACCGTTACCGAACCATAATCATCCTGCATGGTTGTTGACCACTGCAGTTGCTGCGGATATCGAACCGATTCTCCCAAAACCGAATAGAGCCAATAATTGTTCGTTTTTATAGTGTCTTTAAGTGAAGTGAGTAGTGGCTTCTGCACCTTCAGCAATTCTTCAGCTGTTGTGCCATGTTCTCTCAGGTCAGAAGCAATGGTTAGCAGCTCGTTGCGAACAGATTCCAAATGTTGAGGTGAAGTGACAACCTGTGCGACAAACAGGCCATAGCCCCTGTATATTTTACTGGGCCTGCTGTATACGCTTGGGGAATAGGACGCACCGAGCTTTTCTCGAATGACCGTCCGCACCCTTTCTTTAAAAATTTGGGCCAGAAGATTTAGCCTTCGGGTTCGTTCGATATCCATCATATCCGTTGTCGGCCAGGCGACAATCACAACACTTTTATCAATGGGACTATCAATCTCAAAAGTCCTGTTTTCGCCTTTGGGAAATGTTCGTTTGTCGGTCACCGCTTCTATAGGTAATCTCATCCCGAGATCACTGAATAATGGTAAAACAGCTGCTTTCATCTGCTCATAATCAAAATCACCTATCAGAACAACTTCCATCGACGATGACGCCAACTCCTGAAACAACCACTCCCTCACATCATCCCTGGAAAAACCTTTGAGACTATCCCGTGGAGGCAGGCCGGCTTTGGTGTCTCCACCAGCAAGAAAGCGCTGCACATCTCCTCGTAATGGACCGTTAATATCCTTCTCAAGACGATCATACATATGGTACAACCGTTGTATCGAGCGGTCATACGTATCCTTGGAAAAAGCTGGATCTCGTATCAATGCGTGCAACACTTGCAACAGGAGTTCAGAATCTTTTGTGATTGCTTGTCCACTATAACGAAAGCTGCCCTCACCACTTCTGAAATCGACATTGATGGTTGTGCCTGCAAGAACATCACTGAATTCGGTTCGACTCAATGTCCCCGTGCCAGAATCGTTAAGTACTTCCTGTGCCACCAGGCTCATGCCGGGTCTCGGTTCAGCAAATTGACCAGTGCCGATATCGACAACAACCCTCACCTTGTTCGGTTCATAGTCCGTTTTTTTGAAAGTAAGAACAACATTATTGCTTAAAACAATTCGTTTCGCTCCAACTTCGGGAAGTTCATTTTCCTCCATAATTAAATAATTCCCTGGTTGCACTTTCAAATAGGGGAAAACCTCTTTGGGGGCAGCAACCAGTGGTGACGGTACTATCTTTTCCAATTCGAGATAGTAGTCTGCAATCATCTTATTCGGAGATTCAACGTCCAACAAAGCATCACCAGTGACACTGACAATCCTGCTTGAATGTTGCCAGCCCTTCCTGAATAAATCGTTTACCTCCCCAAGATCCATTGTCAAAACAATATCCTTGTATTGCTCCAGTTCCTGTTCTGGAGACTGGAACACCCTATTGCCGTTGAAGCTTCTAATGATAGATGCTGCCAACTCTTGCGATGTTCGGCTCTCAGCCGTAGATACAGCAGATTCAAGTGAGGCCAGCAGGTCCTTCTTCACAATATCGAGTTCCTGTTGAAGAAAGCCATGCACCAAGGCTTGTTGCAGTGAGTTCGATAACGAAGCCAACGCCTTTTTCCAACTTTTACCATCCGTTCTCGAGGTGATTACAGAATAGCCAACTTTGCCGAGTATATCACCAGAGTAGTATCCGCTGTCCGTTGCACCCGTGTCCTCACTCTCAACAGTTCTCTCCAATCGATTATTCATCATAAGAATAGCAGCATATTTATGAAGTTCCTGTGCCTGATAAGCGAGAGAATCAGCTATGGGGAGCTGATTCCATATGGTCTGGATTGAAATCTCCGTTCTCCCCAGATCAGGCTCATAGTGATAGAACGGTTCCAGACCTTGATGCTGGACATTCCCAAAATCAGGACATTCTGAGGTGGTTTCACTACTCCTCAGGTTGTTGAAATATTCTCCAACTAGTTGCTCGGTCAAGGATGTATCAAAATCTCCGACAACCACCAGCACCATGTTTTCCGGTCTGTACCAAGAGTCATAATATTGTTTGAGAAGGTCCCGGTTCGCATTCCGCAACACCACTTCTTCGCCGATCACAAGACGTTCCGGCATCAGTGTGCCCCGCATCCTGAACTTGTTACTTTCAACATGCGTTCTATACGAAGCGGAATCCCGTGACCGTTTTTCCTCTAATATTATGCCTCTCTCCCTGTCAATTTCCTCCTCATTCAAAAGTGCTCCACCACCAAAATCAGCCATGACCTGCATACCATCACGCAAATATTTTTCAGTTCCTTGCGGTAAATTAATTTTATATACTGTCTCATCAAAAGAGGTGTGAGCATTGGTATCCCCCCCAAAGTTCATCCCTATAGATTGGAAAAAATCGATTAATTCCCCTGGAGGGTAATGTGTGGTCCCGTTAAACAACATATGTTCAAGAAAATGGGCCACACCTCTCTGGTTTTCCTGTTCGTGAAGCGACCCTGCCTGAATGTTGAGATATATCGCCACACGATCTTCCGGTTCGTTATTGGGAAGAAGGATATAACGAAAGCCATTGGCAAGTATACCGCGTTTCAAAAGTGGATCTGGTTTAAGGTCGCTGAGGTCGGACGGCCAACCGGTTGAAATACAGCTGGTATCATCTGCCCAACTCTTCTGGACACCTCCCACAAGGGCAGCCACACAAAGAACAACACCCACTACTGAAGGCCATAGATATTTAAATATGCAATTCATTAATTTGCCTGTATATTTGTATTTATAAGAACGTTATACTTCCAGCTAAAGAATAGTTCCTCATTACTAAAATACAAGCCCGTTCACCACCAAAGAAAAATGGTCTCGACACTTCCTCTTCAAGGAAAAATAGTCCTCATACCAGGGGCATCCAGGTCTATCGGCAGACACATTGCACGGAAATTTGCAGATCAGGGGGCCACCCTCCTCCTCCCCTGGTTAGACTGGCCTGAATCTGTTGAGGAAATGGTGGCTGAATTTGCCCAAAAAGAAATACCCTTTTACGAGTGTAGATGTGATTTACGTAACCTTGATGAAGTTAGAGATTTCTCAAACCAGATCCGCAAGCGTTTTGGTATCGTTCACTATCTGATAAACAATATCGAACGTGGTGGGATGCCCGTTGTTCATGGAACATATGACCATGAGCACAATCGGGAACAATGGGATCTGGAGTTTGCCACAACCCTGAAAGCGAAATGGAATCTCTACCATTCTTTTTCACCACTTTTACAGAAGGCAGGAGCGGGATGTGTTATTAATATCTCATCCATTGCAGCCCATACCGGACGAAGTGGTCCTGCTGCCTGTTTTTTTAACGATGGGTATAGTGCCGCAAACAAAGGAATTAGAACACTCACCGAAACCTGGGCCCGGGAATCAGCACCGGCAATCAGGGTTAATGAAATCATGCTTGGACTGGTCAGGAGTCGCCACGGCGAAAACACCAGAGGCTGGTCGATCCTGACAGGTCAACAAAAGGAAGATCTCTATGCAAGAATCCTCCTGAAAAGAACGGCAAGTGAGCAAGAGGTAGCTGATCTTACCTATTTCCTGGCCGTTGACGCCACCTATGTGACAGGCCAGGTTGTTCAGATGGATGGTGGCTACCTGCTGGGAGGTGATGAGGTGCCTCCTATGCCATCCGGTATTCTTGAGGAGTGAAACGTATTTCACATATGAGGGTCATTCGATCGGAGATATTTCTCGGCGATACTACCAACCGTGAATTCCTGCGCATAACCTTCCCTGTATATTTCCAGTGTGGAGCCGTCCGTGACCAGCCGACCGACTGTTTCCTTGTTAGTGCTGTCCCCCATCTCCAGTAAACACCAGACAGCAAGGCCCCGAACGTGACCGTCTTCTGAAGACAGATATGGGACCACGTCCTTATCCACCTTATTTTCGAGTAATAACTTGAGCCTTGTTTCACATAGCCTCAGAACCCCCCATAATAACCCGCGTTGGAGCATGGGGAGTTCAAGGAAGTTCCCGTCAGCATATAATTCCGGACCATCCTCTCTCATGTATGAGAGGAACATATGCAGGTATTCATGGATCAGTTTATCATCCTGAGCCATGATCTCGGCCATGGCTTCAGGTGCCCCCCAGCCTATACCGCCAGATTCATCATTGAGGCTCCAGAGCAGACGACGCATGATTATTCTGGCTGACTCTTCATTGGACAACCTGATTGCAGGCACGACAATACCAAAACAATATATACCATTCCATCGAACAGAATCATTTGTGGCACAGAGAGCAGAAAAAAGCGGACTAATGGTATCCAAAGGGTTAAGACATTCCAGTTGCTTATGAATTTCTGTTCTTTGAGTTGATTGCAGGATATGAAAAACTGTCTGTTTTGTCTTCCGCCTGTTCATGCCTCACCGTAAGATGTGTAAAGTTTGTTCCCGTCCTACAACTGCCCTTTTTGTCCAATCTCAACGTTGCGACTGAAAATCGTATCCTGGGAATATCATGCATATGTTGTTGTGAAATTTCCAGACGCGCCTTTATCTTGAACAAACTTACTGGTTTTAGGATGAAAACGAGTTACACCTTATGTTAAGCATCAACATGTTACAGCCAAGTAGAAATATGGTAAACGGGAAGTGAAGAAGCTAAATCAATCGAGAGTGCATAAAAAGGTAAGTCGGTTATTCTCTTTCGTCATCAAGTCTTTTCATACCTTCCATGATGAGTCCCATAAAACCACCGATAACATCCCTGTTTTTATCAGCTGCAGCTAAGCCCTGAATAAATTTGAATCGTCCTGAATTAAGCCCTAATATGGAAAAAAATGCTTCCTCTCCTTCCTGATTGTTAATATCCGCATAGATCAATTCACCTTCATTAAACATCAGGGTTGCCCTGGTATTCTCCATCTCAAGTTTCAGGACACCGGTTTTCTGATTGGAGTTGATCATCTGGCAGAGTTCCACAACCGGAATATCGGCAATCTGGCCAACCATACCCGATGCAAGTTCCTCAGCTCGCTGTTGGTTGATAACAGTGATACGATTAACAAGCAGTTTATAAAAGAATACCTGGAGAGCAGGAAATTTAGTGAGGATATGCCTGAAATTCTTGTGATTCAGAACTGCAATCTGGCACGGTTCCGAGGCAATAATAGTAAGTGTAACCGGATCTCCTGAGAGCAGACTCATTTCACCAAACACATCACCTCGCCCCATCTCGGCCAGGGTGATGCCCTCAGAGTCAATAACCTCTACTCTTCCACTCACAATAATAAAAAGATTTACCCCCGGATCCCCTTTCTGAACAATTGGAAATCCCCACGGATAATCCTTGAACTCCATCATGGTGGCAAGATCGAGAAGGTCATCATCAAGGAGTGGCTCGAACGTTTCGACGGTCCTGAGCAGTCCGGCATACTGTGCCACATTCTTGATTTTTTCCTTTCTCTCGGAGGCTGCAAGAAGCTTCATCTGCAGTGTTTCAAAACCTTTTTCCTTCTTGAATTCAAAACGAATTAATCCGGTGCACCCACCGCAATCGAACTTGGTTTTCTTCTTCTCACCGTATTGCAGCCGTTCATAGCTCTCATCATCGGAGGCTATATACAACAACTCGTTCGCCAAGGTTAGACAAGTGGGTTTAGCCACCGGCAGGTTGAGTATACCTTCACTGATCTTCATCTCCTCCCCAATATTATAAAGGGGACAGTGATTATCTTCCGTGATGATGAATATGCCGTTTCTAAAACGCATTCGTTCTCCAGCTAGTCCGATCTGCCAAAAAGTAGGTATATTACAAGACCCAGCCCGGC
The DNA here is from genome assembly GCF_010646885.2 of Desulfopila sp. IMCC35008. GTDB lineage: Bacteria > Desulfobacterota > Desulfobulbia > Desulfobulbales > Desulfocapsaceae > Desulfopila. The sequence continues at coordinate 2,495,790 of NZ_CP050700.1, forward strand.
GGCTCCTCCAAATACAACAGGAAGGACCTTTTCAATTTGAACTTCTCCATTTACTATCAGTGAAGCCATGTAGTCTGTTCCTGAAAACCACCACGCCGCAATAATCACGCCAATGATAATAATTTCTTTCCAGCTCTGTTTATAAAGCATCCAGGCGATCAAACTACCAAAGGGCACAGCAAACCAGGGATTTGTGAAAAGTGCGACGAACTCTACATCAAGAATCTGTTCATGAATGTGTGTAGAATCGAACCATTCTATCAATTTATCAAACATAACTCACTTAATTGTCGTAATTATTAGTTAAATAAAAAAGGGATATTGCTCTATTACCAAACAATATTCTTACTCCATCGACCTATAACATAACAAAAACATTGAAAGGAGTCCAATCTGGATCATTCTTTTTCATGATTATTAAGTTCAGACTCTCCGTGAATTCAGGACATCCATTCACGATTATATTCTTAAAGCTCACAAAAATGTACGCTTGTAAGCAGTGACGGTCTACAGTACTATCACCACTTCCGACCGCAGAATTACTACTGGAAAAATCTATTTTCAGTTAATTAATAAACATTAAAATGATGACTTCAATCACCAAAAAACCGATGTATATTTACCTGCTGGTACTCACTATCTGTGCCACAGGCGGCCTACATCTCTGGCGAACCCTGTTCGACAATTTTTCCGTTCATATTTTGGGTCTTGATGGTCACCACGTGGGGATGATTCAGTCTGTAAGGGAAATACCTGGATTCCTTTCCCTTCTAGTCGTTTATGTGCTCCTCTTTATCCGGGAGCATAAACTCTCCGCCTTAGCTGTCCTCATCCTTGGTTTAGGAGTAAGCCTCACAGGTCTGCTTCCAAGTTTTGGAGGTATCCTTTTCACAACGCTACTTATGAGTTTTGGTTTCCACTATTTCGAAACAACCAACCAATCACTCACTCTCCAATATTTTGATAAACAACAAGCACCATTAGTATTCGGGAAATTGCGAAGCATAAGTTCTGCTTCAAACATTATCGTCTCTATCCTTATTTTTGCTCTTGCCTCCTTTCTTGATTACAGAAACCTGTACCTGCTGTTCGGTATTGCTATCATCGGAGTCTGTTGCTGGGTAATGACAACCGATCCCACGGAACCGGATCTGGTACCTCAGCATAAGCACATGATATTCAGGAAACAGTATTGGCTCTATTATGCCCTTACCTTTCTTGCAGGTGCCCGGAGGCAAATCTTTATCGCTTTTGCCGTTTTCCTGTTGGTCAAAAAATTTGATTATTCACTGCACGAAATCGCTTTGCTCTTTCTGCTCAACAATTTGATCAACTTTTTTCTCGCTCCACTCATCGGCAGATCCATCAACCGATTTGGTGAACGTAAGGTACTCTCACTTGAATATGGGGCCCTGATCTTTGTTTTTGTTGCCTACAGTGTTGTTGACAGTAAATTAACTGTTGCCTTCCTCTACATTGCCGATCACATATTTTTCAATTTTGCTATTGGCATCAGGACATTTTTTCAGAAAATCGCCGATCCATCAGATATTGCACCGAGTATGGCTGTTGGTTTTACCATCAACCATATTGCCGCCGTTATCCTTCCGGTAGTAGGTGGTCTGCTCTGGTTGATAGATTATCGTATACCCTTTATCGCGGGGGCAATACTCAGTGGCGTCTCGCTTATTCTGGTTCAACTGATACCTGGACAGATAAAACTTCACGGATGAAAGAAGTGCGATTTAGAACCCGGCAAATACAAAGTAGAGCGAACCAAAGTATAGATAGCCTTGCAGTTCAGATGTACAGAATTATAGTCTTTGCTAAATGAAAATGAGAATATTAATAGATGAATGAAAATAAGAGGAAATCTAATGTGGTACTCATAGGTATGCCTGGTTCAGGTAAATCGACGGTGGGAATCATATTGGCCAAACAAATTGCCAGGGACTTTGTCGATACCGATGTACTCATCCAGCTTGACGAACAACGCACCCTCCAAGAGATAATCGATAGTAATGGACATATGGCACTGCGGGAAATTGAAGAACGCATTGTATGCGGTGTGGATATAAAAAATCACGTTATAGCGACCGGCGGTTCTGTACCGTACTCCCATAAAGCTATGATGCACCTGAAACAGGATGGATATTTTATTTTTCTTGATGCTGATCTCGATTGTCTGAGATCGCGTATAGAAAATTATGAGACCCGTGGCCTGGCCAAACGCCCAGACCAGACATTCAGGGAACTTTTTGATGAGAGATATGCCTTGTACACCCAATATGCGGATATTACAGTTAACTGCAGTTTTCTCAGCCAGGAACAGGTGTGTACTGAAATTGTCGAAAAACTCAAAAGACACACAGGAAGCGACTAATGCCTGGATCTGACAGGATGGACAATGAACGTGGTACAATTAAGGCAATGACAGAAATGTACTGCGCTTCACACCACCAGACCACGAAGGGTATTCTGTGTGGCACTTGCACCTCGTTTCTCAAATACGCTGAGCAACGTCTTGCCAACTGCCCGTTTCAGGCCGAAAAACCGACATGCGCCAACTGTACAGTCCACTGTTACAAAAAAGACATGCGCAACCTTGCTCGTGAAATCATGCGCTATGCCGGACCAAGAATGATATTGCGTCATCCCGTAATGGCTATACGACATTTACTGGCTAGCCGTATAAAACCACTCGCATTAAATAAATAACTCCCACCACAAACAGGATAGAGACATGAGAACTTTAATCTCAGGATGTACAGGACTTGTAGGAAGTGCCCTTATCGAAAGTCTGCATTCCGCCGGTCACGACATCCGCTGCCTGAAACGTAACAAAGATGCATCCCTTTCTACCTTCTGGGATACCAGGGACCTTTTTTCCGAAGATGACGACTCGCAACCATTCAATCACGTCATACACCTTGCAGGGGAAAATGTTGCAAATGGCAGATGGTCAACAACACGGAAGAAGGCCATTCTGGAGAGCCGGGTTGAGGGGACCCGGCAACTGGTCCAGTACCTCGCGACCCTGAAAACTCCGCCGGAAACCCTGCTTTGCGCCTCCGCCGTAGGGTTTTACGGGAGCCGCGGAGATGAGCTCCTTAATGAACACAGTGGACTCGGCGGCGGTTTTTTGGCAGATGTCTGCAAGCAATGGGAAAAAGAGGCAAAAAAGGCGAAAGAGTTTGGTACCCGTGTCGTCCACCTGCGATTTGGCATGGTGCTCAGCCCCAAGGGAGGAGCCCTGCACAAGATGCTGCCCCCATTCAAGGCAGGGCTTGGTGGCCCCATCGGTAAAGGTACTGGATATATGAGCTGGATTTCAATTCGCGATATAACAAAGATTGTAGAATTCCTTATTAACACCCCTTCCGTTAACGGACCTGTGAACGTTGTTTCACCAACGCCTGTCACCAATAGGGAATTCACCGAAAACCTGGCCAAGGTGCTTCATCGTCCGGCCCGCCTTCCTGCGCCCCCCTTCATGCTTCGCCTTCTTTTTGGTGAGATGGCGGATGAAATGTTACTTTCCAGCACCCGTGCAAAACCAGAAAAACTTCTTGCCAGTGGATATGAGTTTAAAGATACAAACCTTGAGGACGTGCTTAAGTACTGCACAGAAAACAGGTAACTATCTGTCAGGACTTAAATTTCCCCAACTGCAGGCGCCGCAGGCGTGTCAGGAGTGATCTCCGTCTCCATCTCACCCGCCCAGAGAATAGCGGCACTTTTAAGCAGGTTTTTTGCGATCATGCGGGTATAGGAACTGTCGTTCATTAACGAAGACGCCATATTTTCTGTAATTTCACCATCCCTTAACAGCCTGCTGAGCCGATTAGATGCAACCCTGTCCAGATTCTTGTTTTTTTCCCTGGCAACTTCCACCAAACCAAGTAAATCGTAGTCATAAGGTGACCTTCTGATATCTTCGACTCTTCGGAGAACCTCACCGAGATTTGCACGTAAGAAATTGTACTCTCCCTTAATAGCAGTATTGTCGCTCTGCAGGTACTTTCCGATATTTTTCTGAAGTTCTCGGATATCTTTTACGGCCTCTACAATCTCCCTGCTTGCAAGTTTTATTTTGTAGACCTGTTTGCGCTGTTTCTTATTCATATTCGATTCGGCCAGAACAGCATGCTGCAGGATAGTTGAATAGAGTTTTTTAATTCTCCCCTCGTATATTTCGTCGACATCGACGTCACCACGAGGAGCCTTTTCAACAATTCTCCGCCACTCAACCTCTGACAGGATTTCCTCCCTGCTTATTCCTACTGCTTTCAAGATGGTATTGGTGACAATGTCATAAAGATGCATTGTCTCTTTTGCCAAAGCTGTGAGAGCCGGTCCTGGTGTCTTAATTACCTCGTGATCAAGATATATCGGCTTCCCCCTGCGATCTCCCTTAAATATAAAAAGAGTCTCCAGGTAGCCTACCAACTTCCCCATAAAAGGAGTGACGATCAGCACACCGCTCACATTAAAAATAGTATGAAAGAGTGACAATTGCATGGCAATGTCATCATCACCAATCCCTACAACGGAACTAATCTTTATAACAAGTTGTTGAAGGAGAGGCAAAAACAGGATCGCGAAAAGTGCGGTCACAATATTGAAAATAAGATGTGCGACGGCCAACCTCTTGCCGTTGGCATTCGATGTGAGAGACCCAAGTACGGCTGTAACAGTTGTCCCTATATTAGCTCCTATGGCAAGCGAAAGAGAGTTGACATACTCGATTTGACCGGTGGCGACCGCTGTAATAATAAGAGCCATAGTCGCACTACTCGATTGAATTATGACTGTGGCAATTGCACCAAGAAATACGTAGACACCAATACCAAGTAATCCGGAAACAGCAAATTGTGACAAATCGATTCCATTTTTAAGGGTTTCAAACCCATCCTTCATAAAGGAAATACCAAGAAAAATGAAACCCAGCCCCAACAGAATATTGCCAATTCCACGATAGGTCTGTTTTTTGGTGAAGGTAAATAGAACACCGAAGACAAGTATAGGCATTGCATAGGCTGAGATCTTTATCTTCATGCCGAAAGCTGCGACGATCCAGGCAGTGGCAGTCGTACCTATATTGGCACCGAAAACGATACCTATAGCCTGTGAAAGATTTATAAGTTCTGCCGTTACAAACGAAATGGCAATTACAGAGGTAAGAGAGGAGCTCTGGACGATGGCGGTAGACAGAAACCCACTGAAGATTGAGCGTGGAAGGGTGCCTGTCGTTTTTTTGAGAATCTGTGCGAGGGTTCCACCGGTAAAGAGCCGAAACCCATCCTCCATAAACAGCATCCCAACAATAAAAATTGCAACACCCGCAGCTATGGTGGCAAAATCGCTATTAGAGATAAGACCGTAACCAAGCAGAACCAGTAGAGGAAAGATGAGAAATCTCTTTACCATGCCGTGCCCCCGTAAACTATAGAACTTTCAAAGGTAATGAAGTGGTGGCTTCCTGTACTGTATCATTATTACGTCACAATTATGAAAAGTTTTTCCTATATCGCTGCAACAGATAACATTCCACCGAATGTACAGATATAAAAAAAACCCGCATACAGCTTGAAATGTCAATCCGTTTGCGGGCCTTTGGGTGTGCAGGAACAGCTATATGAAGTGAATTTTATTTACCTGTAATCAGGGAAACTGCCTCCTCATAACGCTGCTTTGTCTTTTCCACAATCTCCGCAGGAAGTGTTGGGGGCGGCGGCGTTTTATCCCATTCCAACGATGATAAATAATCCCTCAGGAACTGTTTGTCAAAGCTGGGCTGGCCCTGGCCTGGTGCATACTTATCCATTGGCCAGAACCTTGATGAATCGGGAGTCAACACCTCATCAATTAATATGATACGATCATCAATGACACCTAGTTCAAATTTTGTATCGGCAATTATTATTCCCTTCTCCCTGGCAAACTCTGCAGCCTTCTGATAAAGCTGAACACTGATATCTGCAACCTTCTCCGCCTGTTCTTTGCCAAGGATTTTAACCATTTGCTCGATAGAGATATTTTCGTCATGATCACCGAGTTCAGCCTTGGTTGAAGGGGTGAAAAGAGGATTCGGGAACTGATCAGACTCCTTCATTCCCTCAGGCAACTCAAAACCGCACACGACCCGATTCACTTTGTAGGCCTTCCAGAAGGAGCCGGATATATAACCACGTACTATGCATTCTATTGGCAATGGTTTTGTCTTTTTTACAAGCATGGATCGATCACGAAGCTGATCAGCATATGGTTTGCATGCTTCAGGGTATTCGTCTACATTTGCTGTGATAAGATGATTTTCTACTATATCACCCAACAACTCGAACCAGAACAGCGACAGTTTGGTCAGGACTGCTCCCTTACCGGGAATGGCATCATCCATGACCACATCATATGCGGAAATACGGTCCGTTGCGACCATCAACAGTTTGTCGTCATGTCCGGGGATAGTATACATATCCCGAACTTTTCCTCGGTGAACAATGTTCAGGTCAGAAAAATCTGTTTGTACAATTGGCTCTGTCATTTTTCGTAACTCCTATTGTAATATTTTAAGGGTCCAGTAAGTGTTGCTACCCACCAGCCTCATCTTCTTTCTTGCTCGATACGCTCTTTGTAGTGGTATACCTTGGGCATAAAGGGTTTTCATATGAAACGAGTTTGGCGGTGATAGAGCCAACAACAACCTTCGAATTGATCTGTACCGGCACCCGGCACTCATCATCCGTATACCAGATAACCGTATCCCCTCTCTTGTCGTACAACCCTTTAAATTTAAGTATCGGGCTGACCAGTACTGTCTGGACATCACCTAGCACTGTTTGGGAAGTCATTTGTCGGCTCAGTGTCTTAACAACGACTTCTGCCCTTTTTTTATCAGCGAAGGCCGGAACAATAATGGCTCCACCATCTTTAAATTCCATAAGCCTTGATGCAAAGAAGGCGGAAAACTCGTTATGTGAAGTCCCATCAATTTTGAACTCACGTACAGGCTGGTCATTTTTACGATATTTGACAACTCCTTTTTCCTGATCGTACGTCGTCATACGATATGCAGTATAGCTATACCCTTCTTCCTGATAAACCTCATAAAAATACGGTAACCGTTCGTCCCCGCGTACCCTGGTTGTGTGCGTGTCGTGAACAGGATAGATACTATTCATAAATGTTCCCTCAGTCGTGACGTACGCATCAAGTTCATACCCTTCGTCTTTGTCACGGTGAATTTCCATATGCAATTCCCCGATCTTGACCCCACCAGTCCAGGAAATGGCATACTTCAATTTCTCGGTACCACTGTAGGCTATACGAACCATTTCAGCAGACATTACACCGTAGGGGATATCCTTGAGATTTTGAGACTCCTCACTCAAACACTCGCTTGCCAGTGTACAGGCTGACAACACCGTAAGCGTAGCAACTGCCCGTAAATGAATCGGTTTAAAACGCATCTCAACCACCACCTTCCGTCAAAAGTGACAACCAGGTAGCAAGAAATAGCGCAATGCTGATAAACCCGTTCATGGAAAAGAAAGAAACGTGAATACGTGAAAGATCTTCAGGCCTGACCAGTATGTGTTGATAGAGCAATGCTCCGCCTGAGAGGATAAGACCCACAAAATATAACCAGTTCAAACCTGCCATAAACCCCGTAAGGGTAAAAAAAAGGAAGGCAATGATATGAAAAAGCCCGGCTAAACGGAAGGCATTGACCCTCCCGAGCCTTGATGGTAGAGAGTAAAGCCCTGCCTTTTTATCAAAATCGGCATCGAGACAGCCATAAATTGTATCAAAGCCGGCTACCCAGAACAGTACCCCTAACGATAATACAAAGGGATATCCTTCCAGGCTTCCTGCTACTGCCACCCAGCCCCCAAGAGGGGAAAAGGCAAGAGCCAGACCAAGAACAATATGACAAAAGGAAGTAAAGCGTTTAGTGAAAGAGTAAAAAAATGTCAAAAACAGGGCAACCGGCGCAAGCATTAAGGTCAGGCTGTTCAGCAAATAACAGGCCAGGAAAAAAATCAGGGCAAAACCCATTACAAGTGCCCATGCCTCAACCATCTTCACTTCACCAGAAGGGATAGCCCTCGATTCAGTCCTGGGATTGGCCTTATCAAAACGATAATCCACTATCCTGTTAAAACCCATTGCTGAGGTCCGTGCCCCAACCATTGCCATGATAATCAAAAGGACAGTGGTGAAATCAGGAAAACCTCGACCGGCCAGGAAAGCGCCGGTAAAAGCAAAAGGCATGGCAAAAACAGTCAGCTTAAACTGAATCATCTCCAGCAGGATGGATATTTTTTTTATCATGTTATTTTCCCCTCCCACCTCCTACGGCCGGGAACAACTATATTGAGGAGATCAGTAACCTTCCAGGCAAATGTCCGCGCTGCCTCTTCAATCGTTTTGGGGTTAAGGTAATATCCTGGCATGGCAGGACAGATTATTCCTCCTGCATCATGAACCTTGAGCATATTCTGAAGATGATTTCTGTTAAGCGGTGTTTCCCGGACTACCAAGATCAGCCGCCGCCTCTCCTTTAACATCACATCGGCAGCCCTATGTATCAGGTTGATAGACAGCCCATTGGCAACAGAGGCAAGTGTACCCATAGTACAGGGAATGATAACCATCGCCTGATAATCGCTGGAACCTGAGGCCGGGGGGGCAGAAAAATCCTTCTCGTCAAACCACTTTTCCACATGGGGTAAGTTGTCAGGCTGGAGCCCCTGTTCCATTGCCAGCACTTCCCTGCCGGATGAGGAACAAATCCCATGCACGATTACATCCCCCTGGCTCAACTCGTTTAGTAAGGCAGGAACATAGACCATACCGCTTGCTCCTGTTACCGCAACAAGCAGCTTTTCGTGCGTCATGTTGTTCTCCACCTCATTATCGACTGTAACGAACTCATATTTTTACAAATTTCAATGGCAAGGCGTTGGCTTCAACCTCCTGCCTCTGGATAAGGTGAGTAAAAAATTCAATTAATGCATCAACCTTTTTCTGTCCAAGATCGTACTCAATCCCTTTCAGATAATGATAACAATCATGAATGTTCATGGGAATACGAGGCGCGGCAATTTTGCATATTCCCATTAACTCAGCGCAACCCTCTTCCCTGCATCTCAGCAGTTTGTGATATACTTTTTCTAGAAGCTCCGCTTCTTTTTCTACAAATTCGCGGCGAACCGCACAAACAGCAAAAACAAAAGGCAGGCCTGTCTGCTGGGTCCAGACCTCACCGAGGTCAAGACAATAATCATAAATACCAGCTTTTTTCAGTCGTAAAGCATCATCTCCAATCGCTAATACACCATCACACCCATCTTGTCTTGCGTCATCAATGACCCCAACGAAATAGTCAGGTCTTTGGTTATAAAACTCCTCAAGAATAATTTTAACGAGGGCGACAGATGTTTCAGACTGGCTGGAGAGTAGCACCTTCAGGAACCTGGCCGTCCCCACCTTTTTCCTCGAAAAGAGAAAAACAGAGCCGACAGGACCGCTAGCACTTATTGAAAGATCGGGGAGTATTTCGTACTTCTCAGGATTCCTTGCATATTCGTAGCACGACACAAAACCGAGATCAAGTTCACCTTGAGCCAACAATTTGTTCAGTGTCGATGGAGGTGCTTCGAGTACATGCCACCCGGGTTGAAGAGGGTACTTCTTCCAGGTTTCATAAATCGGTGCGGTATTGATGTAATTCACCATACCGATACGAACCTCGCATACCTCTGGCAGCAGGTGATCGATGGTAATCTTATCTAAATTGTCAGCGTCAACAGGACGCATTCTGTTCATGCTTTATACCTTTACGACTTTATTTAAAGGGATACATCCTCAAGGCATTACTAAAGTGTAGTCCATTCTGCGCTGGCATGGCTCAAATCCACTATCGGTTACCAGTTTCCTGATTTCCTGCTCCGACAACCTAAAACTGACTCCGGCAGCGGCAACAACATTCTCTTCTATCATGGTGCTACCGAAGTCATTTGCCCCGAAAAAGAGGGAAAGCTGAGCGACCTTCGGTCCTTGCGTAACCCAGGACGCCTGAATATTATCAAAGTTATCGAGATATATCCGGGACAAGGCCAACATTCGAAGATACCCTACTGCCGAGGTTCCTTCAACTTCAGCCAGTAAGGTGTTGTCAGGCTGGAACGGCCAGGGAATAAAGGCAGTAAAACCGTTTGTTCTATACTGCAGATCCCGAAGTCGACGTAGATGCTCCAGACGTTCTTCTACCGTTTCTATATGGCCAAACATCATTGTGGCCGTAGTCCGTAACCCCTGGTCATGAGCTTCTCCCATGATTCGTATCCACTCATCAGCGTTACACTTCCTGGGAGCAATGGATGCCCTGACCCGGTCGGAAAGAATCTCCGCTCCTCCACCCGGAATAGAGTCGAGACCTGCATCAATCAACTGGCTGATAATCTCAGTGGTAGGTCTGGAGGCTATTTGGGAAAAATGGTGAATTTCCGGAGGTGAGAAACCATGAACGTGAATACCTGTACCCTTAATAAATCGTAACATATCAAGGTAGTAGTCAAACGGAAGATCAGGATGCAGCCCGCCCTGAAGAAGGATCTGGGTACCCCCCAGGTCCTGTGTTTCCTTGATTTTATCACCAAGCTCGTTTTTACCCAGTACATAGCCATTGCCTTTTTCAGGCGCCTTGAAAAAGGCACAGAATTTACAGGCGGAAATACAGGTGTCGGTATAGTTAATGTTACGATCAATGACATAGGTCACCCTGTTTTCAGGATGTTTCTGCCAACGAACACTCTCTGCCATGAAACCAAGGTCATGGAGACTTGCTGTTCTTTCGAGCAACAGGAACTCTTCATCGCTGATCCTCTGGGATTGGTCTACTTTTTCTGCAATTGATTGGATATCCATGTCACCCACCTCAGTTGTCTGTTCTTGGATGGGTTTCGATGATATTGTACAGAGTACCCCTTTCAATAGGTGTTCGTCCTGCCTCACGGATAAGCCGAACCAGAGTGGATGAACCAATGGTATGTCCGGATTCCGAACCGGCCATACGGGTAATAATCTCTTCTTTAACAGTTCCATCCATATCGTCAGCACCAAAACTAAGCGACACCTGGGCTAATTTGGGCCCAATCATGACCCAATACGCTTTGATGTGAGGAAAATTATCGAGAAACAACCTTGCTACTGCTATATTCTTTAAGTCATCAATACCCGTTGAGCGGGAAAGCGTTGACATTTCGGTGTTCTTGGGATGAAAGGCAAGTGGTATAAACGCCAGAAATCCACCCGTCTCATCCTGAGCATCACGAAGCGCATGTAAATGTTCCATACGCTCTTCCAGTGTCTCAATATGGCCATACAACATGGTCGCATTTGTTTTCAGACCACTCCTGTGAGCTGTTTTGGCGATTTCGATCCACTCATTCCCCGGTAGTTTATCCTTACAGGTTATTTCCCTGATTCTCGGTGCAAACACCTCTGCACCACCACCGGGAATAGAGTCCAGTCCGGCCTCTTTTAATATTTCGAGTGTATCCGCAACCGACTTTCCTGCTAAACCGGCCAGGTGCCCAATCTCAACACAGGTGAATGCCTGGATATGCACATCGGGACGAACCTCCTTGATGCCACGCAATACATCCAGGTAATAGCTAAACGGTAAATCCGGATGAATACCACCCACCATGTGAATCTCTGTGATCGGCTCATCCAGCCGTTCCTGTACTTTTCGTTTCACATCGTCTACCGTCATCTCATAGGCAAGTTCGGCATCTTTCTCCTTACCGAAAGCACAGAACTTACAGAGGTTGGTACAGATGTTAGAGTAATTTATATGCTGGTTGTAGATGAAATACGTATTGTCGCCATTCATCTTCTCGCGCACGATATTGGCCATTGCGCCAACAGCTAGTATATTGCTGTTGCGGTACAATCGCAGTCCATCGTCAAAGGATAACCTTTCACCTTCAACAACCTTGTCATATATATCGCCGAGTCCGGCACGTTTTATCGAGTTTTGCATAGAAACAAAAAAGCCGGGATAGAATCCCGGCTCAAACTGGTAGAGGTTACAATCAATCTATAAAGAACTTCAATTTGTCACGACGGCTTGAATGTCGAAGCCTGTTAAGGGCTTTCTTTTCAATCTGCCTGATACGTTCTCGCGAAACGTTGAATCGTTTTCCAATCTCTTCAAGGGTGTATTCCGCCTTTTCTCCAATCCCGAAACGAAGACGGATGATCTTTTCTTCACGTTCACTGAGGGTTGAAAGTATCTCCGTAACCCTTCCTGCGAGTTCCCTGTTTTGAACCGCGTCGTATGGCGATTGAGATTCCTGGTTTTCAAGAAAATCACCTAAGGTTGAATCATCGTCCCCTACTGGCGTTTCGAGGGAAATTGGCTCTCTTGATGCTTCAAGGATAGAAAGGATCTTATCCATGGGCAAATTAGTCGCCTTGGAAATCTCAAGCGGTGTCGGCTCCCTTCCAAGCTCTTTATACAGTGCATAAAAGGCTTTGAAAAACTGGCTCCTCAGCTCCAAAAAATGAACAGGAAGTCTGATTGTTCTGGTTTTATCGAGGATAGCCCTGGTAATCGCCTGTCTGATCCACCAGCTTGCATAGGTCGAAAACTTATTACCCTTGGTGTAATCGAATCGAAAGACGGCCCTCATAAGGCCAAGGTTTCCTTCCTGAATGAGATCAGCAAGAGTCAACCCCTGGTGCATATATCTTTTGGCAATTGATACAACAAGACGCAAATTAGCTCTGATCATTGTATCTTTTGCCACTTCAATAGAACGCGAATAAGCCTCTATTTTCGCCTGAAGTTCAAATAAGTCCCGAATGTCGGGATATCGGCGTGCAGCACTGTTGACACTGTACCGCATGAAATTGAGCTGCTGCTTTTTAGGCTTTAGGGTCGGATCCCGTTTTTCCCATAAATCGATTCTCTCGCGTAAGAGATGCATCTCTTTGATGCCTGAACTATCTTCACGGACGGCTACAATGATAGATTCGAAACCCTGTCGGATAGTCTTGCTGTACTTTGCTTCCTCTTCAGGCGTCAGCAGGTCGAATCGCCCCATCTCGCGAAGGTAGGTAGTTGTTGTCTCCTCCGCTTCATGTGACTCTTCCTCTGTTACTCCTGAAGCGAGATCCAATTCATCGGAACCATTTTCTGAACCATCAGCCTTCCTCTCCCAGACTTCACCGGAAAGAGTTCTCTTTTCACCTGATTTTTCAACCGTTACTATTTCGATGTCATGAGCACCGAGAAAATTAAATATTTTCTCAATGGCATTGGGATCCTTGATTTCATCAGGGAGCAGTTCGTTTAGATCGTCAAAACTGATACATCCCTCAGATTTACCTGCTTTCAGAAGATTTTCTTTTAATTCAGACAGCACAGGGCCACAACTCCATTGCTAATATTTATTGGTAAGATCACTGCGATTCTTAGCCGTTAGACTCTTGTATACTCGAGTCCGGCAATCAAAAAATTGCCAACACTTGTTAAGATATCAGGTGATTACAAACGCCACAGCGAATCAAACAGTAAATTTCGCCAAAATTCCCACATTACCGCATTGATACTATTTATGCAAACGTTATGTCACCTATCTCTGTTTATACGCATATTTCTACCAATTAACCAATTGTTTTCACCCTTGTATGAAAACAAATCAAGGCTATTATATCCGTAGATGCCAGTCGCTTCTGCATAGCGACACAATCAACGGATCTGCCAGTATCGCCTGAGTCACATTATAGCACTCATTGGTCTTTAGGCAAGGCGACGACTTCATCCTCTTGGCAATTAGATAGAATTTTCACTCCCCAAAGGATAACAACTCATGTTCACACGTCAGAAAACATGATCCTCCTCATTCAGAACGACGTATTTTCAATGTAATATGACAAATTATGAAAAACTTTTTAACCAATAACAGACGAAGTGGCATTCTGGCCCATATAAGCTCCCTTCCCTCACCTTTTGGAATAGGTGACATAGGTCCGGCCAGCTGGAATTTCCTTAATTATCTGCAAGACTGCGGACAACGTTGCTGGCAATTCCTACCACTCAACCCAACAGATGATCTTTTTGATAATTCTCCCTACATGTCGACAGCCGCATTTGCAGGCTCTCCACTCCTGATTTCACCAGAGCTCCTTTACCAAGAAGGCCTTATCACCAAATACAGTATGTTGGATCATCCTGCATTTTCCCCGTATTGCACTGAATATGACAAGGTCCAACTCTATAAAACCAAGCTGTTGCAGGAGGCGTTTCAGGAATTCAGGAAATCCCCTCCTCCTGAGTTTACTGATTACTGCACCGAACACCCCTGGTTAACCGATTACGGCCTCTTTATGAGCTTGAAAAAACAACATGGTCAAAAAGGGTGGTTTGACTGGCCGAAAAAGGAGGCGACCCGGCAAAACCAATGCATTGCCGAACAGGTTGAAAAACTGAGAGACTCCATACTTTATTATCAGTTTGAACAATTTATTTTTCACCAACAATGGCTGGAGCTGCAAGCCAAAGCAAGGGAACGTGACATCCTCCTTTTCGGTGACATCCCTATTTATGTGGGACTCGACAGTGTCGATGTCTGGGCAAATCAGGGGATTTTCTGTCTTGATAAATCGACAAGCCTTCCGACCCTCGTCTCCGGCGTACCTCCAGACTATTTTAGCAAAACAGGCCAGCGATGGGGAAACCCTTTATATCAATGGAACACCTTGTCTACAACGATAAGGAACAATCTCATTGATTGGTGGGTACAACGGCTCGTTTCGACCTATGAATTTGTCGATATTGCCAGGATTGACCACTTCAGGGCTTTTGAGTCATATTGGGCGATTCCGGCAGAAAACAAGGATGCCGTAAACGGAAAATGGCTCAAGGGGCCTGGTCCAGAGTTCTTTTCATCTATATTTCAAAAACTTGGCCCATTAAATATAATCGCAGAAGATCTTGGCATAATTACAGAGGAAGTCCATAAGTTAAGAGAGGATTTTCACTTTCCCGGCATGAAAGTCCTCCAGTTTGCCTTTGATGGAAACCTGGACAACAGTTTTCTCCCACACAACTTCACCACCCCTAATTGCGTTGTGTATACAGGCACTCATGACAATGACACGACTGTCGGATGGTTCCTCAGCAACCAGTTGGATGATGAGATTCGCAGTACAGTAAAACACTTGGCTAACCGTGAGATGCACGACCACTCCCCCATACATCACGACATGATCTACTTGGCACTCTCTTCTATCGCTGCCCTATCGATAATCCCGCTTCAGGATGTCCTGGGATTTGGGAACGATTGCAGAATGAACACCCCTGGCGTACCAAAAGGGAATTGGGGATGGCGGTGCGCCCCTGAATTTCTGACTGGCGAGACTGCGACACACCTGAGACAGGTGACAAAACGATTTAACAGGATATGAAAGGGGCGTCTCATTTATTAACCATCATACATCTCAAAAAAACTCCAACAATTTCTTGACAAGATGATATCGACTCAGGTATAAACACGCTCATTCATGGCCCCATCGTCTAGTGGCCTAGGACACCGGCCTCTCACGCCGGGAACAGGGGTTCGAGTCCCCTTGGGGTCACCATGAAACAATTCAAGCACTTACAGGTATCATCCTGTAAGTGCTTTTTTCATTCCCCCCCACCCTATCCCCCACCATCAAAAAAAATTGACCGCTACACAGTTGAGAACTAACGAAGTCCGTTATCAGGCTGTCTGAACTTGTCGTTAATGAACCTGAAAGAGAATGGTTCAAAATCTCCAGGGTCGCATATAGCTTAAATCTATTTCTTTTCACTGCCTAACATGCACCCTCAACATATAATTACAAATACTTACAAGATCTGACACCTTAGGGAGACTGCTGAAAATACACATTTAAAATTCTCAGACAGGATTAGGGCAAAATGCCCGAACAAGTCCCAAGTAAAGTCACAAAAGTACTCACTAATAAAATACCTGGTGGAAGAAAGCAGGATAGCAAAATCTGGCAGAGCGAGTTTACAAACCAAGACATATCCTACAATGTGGACATTCCAATGCCTAAATTCAGAAAAAGAATCCTCCTCTCTATCTGTCTTTTCATATTTTAAACTTACAAGGAGGGCATATTGTGAAGACCTATCAGTGCAAGGTTGTCCCGTGCTATTAATCCGTTCATTAATCAGTAGACATGTGTTATACTCCATCCATGAATATTGAAGATGGAAGGAAAATTAACCGAGAAGCCCTTGAAGCTATAAGAATAAGGGCTGTAAAGCGTGTAGAGGCAGGAGAGAGCCCTGAAGTAGTTATAAAGGCCCTTGGATTTACTAGAACCGTTATCTATGAATGGCTTGCGAAATATCGAGAAGGTGGTCTTGATGCTCTTCGCAGTAAGAAAGCCCCTGGAAAACAGCCAAAACTTAACGGAAAGCAGCTTCAAAAACTGTATCGAATTATTGTTGGGGTAGATCCTCGCCAACTCAAATTTGAATTTGCGCTTTGGACACGTGGCATGGTGCAGGAACTCATAAAACGAAGATTTCGAGTCAGCATGAGTGAGGTTTCTGTAGGTCGTTTGTTGAGAAAACTTGGGCTGAGCCCCCAACGGCCACAAAGAAAGTCGTATCAGCAGGATGAATACCTTGTTCTGAAATGGATGGCGGAAGACTTTAAGGAAATCAAGAAGCTTGCAAAGAAGGAGAAGGCTGAAATATTCTTTGGTGATGAGTCGACAGTCCGTTCTGATTACCATTCCGGTACGACTTGGGCCCCAAAGGGGAAAACGCCTGTGGTTAAAACCACAGGATCTAGGCATAAAGTTAATTTGATCTCTGCAATCAACCCTCGTGGTGCAATGAAGTTTATGGCCACGGAAGACAGTGTAAATTCTTCCGTTTTTATTGAATTCCTGAAGCGCCTTATTATCGGGGTGAAAAGGCCGGTTTTTCTGATTCTCGACAACAGCTCTGTTCATCGTTCGAATGAGGTTCGTAAATTTGTAGAGAGCACCAATGGGAAGTTGAAAATCTTCTTTCTGCCACCCTACGCACCAGAGTTGAATCCTGATGAGCACGTTTGGAATTATCTTAAGAACCATAAAATTGGTCGTCAAACCACCACCAATGCATGGGATCTGTATAAAAGAGTCATGAAGGTCATGCGCTCGCTCCAACGCAGACCAGAGACAGTAAAATCATTCTTTCAGCATCCGTGGACAAAGTATACGATTGTGTCTACTGATTAACGTTCGGATTAATATCGTGCATCCTACCTAACGACTAAACATTTTGCATATAATTATAAAAGGAAGTTTCATGTGTGTTATACTGTTAACTTGATATCCAGTGAAATTATCAGGATATAAAGCAGAAAACAGGATAGCTGGCTGTTTTTACATGATCAGAATTTTCTATGTTTTGGAGCTATACGGAAACCAGAAAATAACTTGTTAGACATAAGAAAAGTTGAAAACATTGGAAAAGCCACACACAGGATAACCAAATACATAAGTAAAATGATCCAAACTTTTATTGAAATACTCATAGATACTAGTGTTGGATTGCTTGTGGCTGGTTTGCTTATGTATTCAATTTACTCATTAACAGATAAATTGATCTATACTTTCATTGGTTTCATTGTCCTATCAATTGGCTTATATCCGTTGATCGCACATTTCGGGTTAGGCAAAAAAACTACAAAAACTATCTTTTCTAATAAAGTGAAAGAAAACTTATAATTCCAGTTCAGTAAAAGAAAATTATAATAAAATGTCTAACCAGCTGTTTCACACCACTCCGCTACGCTCCATTCGGCGCTGAAGCTCGCCGGTGAATTAAACGTTGGGCTACTAAAAATGAGGGTAAATATATGACAATCGATTCCTCACTAAAAACTTCCATGTTTCGAGATGGATTGGATGAGCAATCACAGATAAATCCACTTAAATTCGCCTGTTATATAACAATTCTATATGTGGTATTACTTTCACTTTACATAGTTATTTCTGGGGAGGTAACCTCAAGACTTTCAATAACTGTACAAAATTTAGCCTACTTTGAACAATACAAAGGTATTGTGTATGCGCTGGTGTCAGGGGGTATTTTATTTTTTCTAAGCTTTTTAACTCTAAATAGAATTAAGCAACAGGATGATCTAATAATCCGTCAAAACAAAAGCATTCTTTCATCAGAACCCATTGTTATTACAGGTATTTTTTCAGCATCAGTTTGCCATGATATTAACAACTTAATGACTATCATCCTCGGTAACATAGAATTTCTGGAAGAATGCAAAAGGAGGGATGATGAAGATTTACAGTCAATTGCAGATATTCATGATGCTTCTACCAAGCTTATTTCTCTTGTTAAAAGAATGATGGATAATGGTAAAAATTATATACCTGGACAACATAAAATCACAAATATGTCTGATGTTATTGAAAATACTATTCAATTTGCCAAAAAACATAACAAATTAAAAAATTGTGACATAACTCATGAAATTGAAGAATCATTAAATATTGATATTAATTCTATACTTATCGAAAGAATGTTAATAAACATAATGCTTAATGCTGCTGAAGAAACAGGCTTTTCGGGAAAGTTACTCATTAAATTCTATAAAGTTGATAATTTGGCAACATTAGAGGTTCATGATAATGGGCCAGGTGTTCCTGATAATTTGCATGAACAAATATTCGAACCATTCTATACATCCAAAAGAGGGGGCAATGGTCTAGGTCTTTTGTCTATGAAAATATGTGCTGAACAACATAATGGAGCAACCCAACTTAAAAAATCTGACTTGGGTGGAGCCTGTTTTTGCTTAACTTTTCCTATAGAAAACATCGGGGCAAAGGCCCAACCAAGCGCTTAACGCAGACGGCTAGAACACAGGCGGCACTGCGGGGAAAAACACGGTGGGCCGCTGGTTATCACTACGTTCATTTAGGTAAAATCATAGAGAGATCCTTTATGAAGGTGTAATGCTTCTCTTGGAATTGGAGAATCCCCCTCGTTGAGTTAGTTGGTTGTTTCTTCTCTTTCAACGCTTTTCAACTGCCCTCTACCGCCGCAGGGAACCCCGTCAAGGCCCGATTCCGATAAAGGGCCCCAACTGAATGCCCGGCAGAGGATATTGGGACTTGGTGGGGTGGATTATTTCCCCGGATGCCCCCTGAACGTTTTTTCTTTCTCGCTTGCCGAGCCAATTCAAGCTTCTCATCTCGTTCCCGGAAGATTTCCTGGGATCGTCCATTTAGTTTATCGATCGGAGCAATATATCCAATGGCACTGTTGAGGCGAACATTGTTGTAATGATGTATATAATCACCGACCACTCTTCTCGCATCTTCAAGGCTCAGCAGTACTCCCGGCCTGATGCATTCCCTTTTCAAGGTGCCGTGCCATCTCTCTATTTTGCCATTACTCTGCGGATAATAGGGAGATGTTCTAACATGGGTCATCCCAACAAACCTGATATACTCCTTAAAGTCTTTTGAGACAAACTGTGGACCGTTATCCGATATGATCCTTGGTTTCTCTTTAGGGAATTGTTCCCTGGCTCTTTGTAACACAATCTCAATGTCCTGCTCGGTCATCGATTCCCGTAACTCCCAGTGGACGATATATCGGCTGCACCCATCTAGAATGGTGCACAGGTAGTAAAAAGTCCCACAGATATTGATGTAGGACATGTCAATATGCCAGTGCTCATGTATCCCAAGGGGTTGAGTGAAACCATTACCCTTCTTCGACTTGCCCTTACTCCACCTCTGCAGTAGACCTGCACCGCTCAATACCCGGTAGGTAGAACTCGGGCTGACGGCGACAATATTGTTATCCAGCATCATGAAGGTGAGCCGTCTATAACCTTCAGCCGGGAACTTGTGATGATAATCGATTATTGCCTGCCTTTCCCAGGCTTCGAGCCAGAAGTCTCGTGGTATAAGGCCATTGTGCTCGTTGGCCTTGCCGTACCTGTCCTTCCAGTTGTAATATTTGCTTGATTGAATTTGCAGCCAACCGATATATTTCACTGCGGGGAGACCTGTTACCTCTGACCAGTACCTCACGAAATCTATTATACTGTCCCGAGTATCGTGAGGCACCCAGGCTCCTTTCAGATCTCCCCAAGATCTTTTTTTAGCTTGACGTGCTCCTCCATCAATTCAGAGAGCACTTCGTTCTTACGCTGAAGTTTTTGCTCCAGAGCTTGAATTTTGGCCTCATCCTGCTTTTTCTCGGTTGTCTTATTCCGATCAAAAGCGGCGGCACCGTGTTCAAAAAACTCTTTCTGCCACCTATAAAAGACGGTCGGGTGAAGATTGTATTCGTCACACAGATCTGAAACAGGGACATGATCAACAAGGTGCCGTTTCAAGATGGTTACTTTTTCTTCCCCTGAACGATTTTTTCTTTTCCTCTTCATTGAGTTCTCCTTTGGTTGAGTATGTTAACTCAAACAATAGAAAACTCCAATTCCCGCTGAACCAATACAAAGGCATATCCGAAAGAGCGTTTTTCAACTGAAATTTCTTTTTCAAAAACTATTGTATCTGACTTCGCAAATGGTGTTGGCGATATCAATCCTTCACATCATGATCATGAATTCGCGAAAAATACTCGCTTTGGTAGATTGACAGCAAGTGGACCACATACAACAGCATTATTGCTTTCATTAACAGCATCCCATTTTTCAAAAAAGAGCCATGTTGGGCCTAGAGTTTTGGGTTCGGTTCCGTCGTCCAATTTTTGCAGACGAAAAGATAATCCTGGAGTGGATGGTTATTAAAGTAACTCCAAATGAGAAACTTAAAGGCGATATCGTAGAATTACGTGGACGCATAAAAGGTGAAGATGGTAAGACCTCTCTTGGAGCAAAAGGCAAAGTCTTGGCTTGCGATAAACTGTGAATTATAAATATATTTTCCGAACAAGGCGCTTGAGAGGGACGCTCTTAACGTCGTGCCCTTCAGCTTTCCGTTAACCACAAAAATA
This sequence comes from Desulfopila sp. IMCC35008, assembly GCF_010646885.2. Taxonomy (GTDB): domain Bacteria; phylum Desulfobacterota; class Desulfobulbia; order Desulfobulbales; family Desulfocapsaceae; genus Desulfopila. The sequence goes on from NZ_CP050700.1 coordinate 2,516,845, forward strand.
GATTAGGATTTTACATGAAAAACAATATGTTGCCAGTTTTGCATTCAATAATTTTGATAACTGTTTTTTGCCTGGTGACAGTTTTTCCCAGCCAGGCTATGCCACCACTAGATGTAGAGGCTCTGCCAAAAGCTCCAGATTATGCGGTACCGGGAAGCTGGCTAGTCAAGCCTGCCTCTCCCACTGCCTCGGTTGATGTCTTTTTCGTTTATCCAACGGTCCTGTTTAATGATAAGGATTGGATGATGGATACGACTATACCTGACATGCGGGCAGCAGCCATGGAGATGGTAAACACTCAGGCTTCTGTCTTTGAAGGAAAAGCGAATATTTACGCCCCAATGTATCGCCAGATGAATTTAGCTGGCCTGGGTTTGAGTGATGCCGATGCCGCACCATTGCAAAAGATCGTTCATGATGATATTTGGCGCGCTCTGTCCTATTACCTAAAATATGAAAATAACGGCCGCCCATTCTTCTTGGCAGGCCATAGCCAGGGTTCCATGATATTGACGGATCTTCTCCTTGAGCATTGGGGGTCTACCGGCAACGAAAAGAGACTCATTGCAGCCTTGCTACCAGGGTGGTCTTTGACCCCGACAGAACTTGCTGCTAACCCCTATGTACACATGTGTGAAAGTTCAGACCAAACAGGATGTGTCATTTTCTACAATACAATGGCTGCAGGGCGACAATCAGCAGCACCGACTCTCAAGAAGGGTGCCTTGGCTGTAAATCCCCTATCATGGACCACGGACAGCGTATTTGTCCCTGCTAAAAAGAACATTGGCTCTGTTTTTTTTGATACAACAGGAACGGCTACTACCTACCCCCATTTCACTTCGGCTCAGATTGTAGATGGCGGCCTCATTGTCCAACCCGAGAATATCGATTTGGTTACTGTCCAAGGCGGCCATTTTCCGGAAGGGGTCTATCACGCCTTTGACTATTCACTGTTTTTCAAAAATCTTAAAGCCAATATTGCGGAACGTATCGACGCCTATACCCATAAGTGAGTATCTGATGTAAAAAATTATTATAACATTTTACTCAACCAGATTCGGGCCGGAAAGCGGCCCTCACTGGTGAGCAATGTGTTCATGGTGTCCCGGATGTGTCCCGACATAGGTTACTTACCTCGTATTTACTGAGCAATGGGAAGTTCATACCTTCCCATTCCTTCTATTTTCCATCCATATATGGTGAGTGCTTTCTGTTCGAGATCAAAAAATAAGAAATTGCTTGATTGGTAATGTCATGCTCCTTCCATTTCGCCTAACATGCGCCGTTTGATCAAAAATGAGTCGCAATACTGATCTCATACTTACGTAGAGATTAGTTGGGTATTTTTTAGATACCACATTTTGTCAACTGGGTAGTTTTTACTCACATTCTTTTCAAGCCTCCTTTTATCTATACAATCAATTTCAATATTAGTATTAATATTAGACAATTAGGACAATACGCTTCCTGCAACATTGTGGCACAATGGTTGCTAGATAAAAGGTGTCTACATTAATACAACCCATTGTTAAAAGGAGATTCAAGATGTGGGGACAACAATTTGGTGAATGGGGTTCAAACTTTTGTGGTTACGGACCTTCTTTTGGGCATGGTCCTTGGTTTTTTGGATGGCTTTTACCGTTGTTTTTCTGGGGGGCTATTTTATTTGCAATATACGCAATCGCAAAATCATTGTTTTCCAGCAACAAATCCCAACAAGTCGATACCGCTTTTGACATATTAAGAAATCGCTTTGCTTCAGGTGAAATAACTGAAAAAGAATATACCGCTCAAAAAGCAGTTCTCGGCAAGCGGTAATGTCTACCTAAAAGCTTAGGAGAGCAGGGGGACCTGCTCATCACCTATTCACACAAAACTGGCGAATATTATTCACATATTGATCGGTGATCCTGTTCCGGAAATTGGCTTTCCACTATGCCCACTACCCCTATAGAGTTGGTCAGAGTCTCACGGCCTCGTTCATGCCCGAGAGTACTCTCCTATCTTCTGGTGAAAGCAAGGGTTACAGGGATCACTGGTTTCTACAGCCTCCTTTTGCCGAAAGCTGCTCAATACTGAATGAGTATCTTTAAGAGCGAGGTTTATAGAAAGAAGTCGTAAATCAGTTACTCTCAGATGGTTAATCCGAAAATATATTTCGCTTGTCCTTCCTGGTCAAACAACTTACATTTCGCATCAAAGATTATTCTAGTCCTGCCGAGACCCTCAACATATTAATGGCTTCCACCACCCCTATATGTGAGTCACCGTTTATGTCAGGGCCAACATTTGACAGATCGGGAGTGGCTCCTGTCTGGGATTGCAAGATGGCTATCGCATGTTCCACTGCGCCATCAGGATCATTCCATCCTGCCAGGCTTGCCCAAAGCCACCAGGCTGCATAACCTTTTCTGTTCCCGTTCAAATGCTGACTGTGCGCAGCCCCAGAAATCCACCAGTCGACACCTTCAGTGTGATTATCCTGCCAATCCAACGCCCAGTTGCTCTCCCGCGAGCCGTTACCGTCGTTGTCATAGTCGCAATTATCGTTACCCATTAATTCCATATAATTTACCAGACCATCGGGATCGTAGCTTTCTATGTCGGCAAAATCGTACAGCACTTTGTTATTCTCGCGGCAATAGGTGCGGATCTGCTCGTTTCTCAGGTGCAGGTTTCCTGTTGCACCACCTCCGTCTAGGTGACCGGCCATATAAATGAACACAATGCCAGGGTAGTCTTCCTCAAGCTCGGACATCGGTTGGAGATAAGTACTTATCATGGTCTCTTCAGTACGACCGGATGCCTGGCCACACCAGGACCAGATGATAACATTGACGTCAGAATGGCTTGTTCCCCTACCTGTCGCTGGGTCAGGGTCACCAAGGTATGCCCTTGTGTTATTGAGCCACTGAGGGTAATAGCCGACATCACCACCCATGGCATAATCATCAAGATCCAAGGCACCTTGTAGAGGGCCGTCATTCCAGATATATACACCGGAGGTTGCTCCATTGGAGGACATAAAAACGTCCAACTGGTTACTCGCCCCCCCCATGCCTGCAATGAGCTGGCTACCATGTGATGTGTGACCATAAGCAATGTGCAACTTTTCTTTTGCTAGGATGATTGCAGACTCAGGAACCTGCCAGAGGTTCGTATTGTTATGGTCGATAATCAACGGGGTCGATCTGGCACCATGGCACGGTTGCCAACCTCCTACCATCACCCCAACTACTAATAACAATAAAAAGAAATTCCTCATAAAATTCCTCGGCTCACTACATATTGTTCGTTACGCATCTTCCTCAAGCATTATCGCTCTTTCAGCTGAAATGATGAGAATAAAACACAGCAAACCGCCATCAGTTGCAACTAACTCCGACCAAACAGTAACAAACAATCTTGCCGAGAGCAATTTTTCTATTTCATTTCGAGCTGTTGGGTGGCATTAAATTATGCATATTTCTAATTTTCTATATCCGCATATTAGATCACTATGGGGTGACCGATAGTATGGTAGGCCCCATCAGGAGTCCAGGATGTTTCTGTTGACTCTGGCATGGTCCATACTACTCTAAGATCTTGTCATTGATGAATTGCTGGGATTGGCAGGTAATACCTCTTAAAATCTGGATACAACTTCAACTTGATATATTTCTTGGCTCGTCTAGCGAATTACACTAGGAATTGGCAACTTGATCTCTCGAGAGTCACTGAAAACCGCCGTAGATAAGCATTTTGACGGATAGTTAAACATTACCAGCAACTTCTGAAGAAAATTATACTGCTTCAGCACTTCTATGTTCATGCTTATTTTCAGGTGTTAGCAGGGACAGCCCCCACTTTTTTTTCTTTTTAACTTGTCGATACGTCAGTTCTGCCTGGCAGAGAGCCTCAGCACTTACTCTTATGCTATAAGGACGAATGTGAGTTCGCCTATAGTTCCAGAAATGGAGCAACTTGTTCAGGTGTTTTTGCTGAGAGTACAATTGAGTGCGGGGACGACCTGCAAGGGAACTAGGTTAACATGACGATCCTGCCAAGCTATTGATCCTGGCAAGAGATCTCTTCGATCCACACTGCACGATACAACAGTGGAATTGACCAACGGCAGATTGTTCTCCTGTGCATGATTCTATACGAGTATTGAGCATCAGTCTCGCAATAAAAAAGGCAGAGCCATTACTGACCCTGCCTGAGTGGTACCCTTCTTCATGTAGCTTATTTATTTTGCTTACGCCTGTAACCAGCGAGACTTGCAAGGCCTGTGCCGAAAAGGAGCATGGTTGTTGGTTCGGGAACTGGTGTGCTACTTACACTCACACTATCCACTCTGAATTGTGCCCACCCTTGCCAATTGCTTGTGTCCCCATCATATTGTGAAAATTCTCCACCTCCACCAACGTATTTGGCTAGGTTAATCGATTGAGGTAATCCGTTTGGGTCATAACCGTCAAAAAGGTCATGCTCAAATAGCAAAGTCACGTAGAACTGTATTTCATCTGTTATGAAGGGATCATGAAAACCGAGAACTACAGCGTCTAGCGGAGTGCCACTATCCACACCTATATTAAGCCAGCCAAGCTCTGGTGAAGCCCAGTCTTCCACTAAATTATCATTAAATTCAAAGAGGACATAATTGGAAACATAGCTATCCCCATTAGAAAGCGATGCACTATTTTGATATTTAACACCACCATCATTCAGTTCATAAACCGTCCATCCACCATCATTTGTCCCAATGTCAGTTGCTATAGTGGTATCTAATTGGTAGCTTGCTTCATACACAAAGTCTGCTCCAACATAACCTGCCAATGTTCCTGAGGTATTATCAGGAACGACCTTTCCAGTGATAATAATATTTTGTAGTGGAGTTGCTTTTGCTAGAGGAGTCAATAAGAAAACACAAATAGCTACAAAGTATAGTTGCTTCAGTAATTTAAACATGACTAATCTTTCCCTTAGTATAGAGTTAAATAGCAAAATCCAAGGAGTAGCCCCCTCCTAGTTAAATCAAATAGTTAAAGCCCATATGCCAGCCTAGCAAAATAGGAGTATGCGGTCAATAGGTATAACTACCCATATATGCAGGAATTATTATCACTCACGCTAGGCAATTACCTTGAAGTGATGAAATATATTTTCTTTATTTCCATAAGTACAATGTTAATTAATATTTCTATAACATAATAATATCGCTGTGATTGTAAGACCATTTGTCACTAATAATATTAATAAAATTCAAGGTTCTGCACAATGATTGTGCAATTCATACCTGAATATTATTCTTAGCAGCTTTAATTAACCTTCGATGGTTAAGTAGGAAGATTAATTCCAGCATCTCGGTCCGGACACTCTGCATTTTGGCTGATATGTTCTTAGGCAACATGAAGATTTCCACGGTAGAACCCACCAGGGCTCGAACCGCCCTCTATGCTTTTCATGGAAGGACGAGCGTGACCGATACTACTCTCGAACCATTCACGACCTCAAGGTTGTAGAATGGTCAACACTATTTTCGTATCTGTCATTGATGAATTATTGAGATTGGCAATCACCACCTCTTAATATCTAGATACTACTTCGACTTGATATGTTGCCTATTTTTCCTCATGCGCCAACTTTAATGGCGATGAGCAACCCAAGCTTTCTATACCAGTTTGAAAGTTAGTGTTTTTCTCTTTTTAAAGCAGCTTTTCTTGTTTTTTCTCTGATTTTCTTCACATATCTCGCAGGCGAAATACCATTCAGCGCTCCATGCGGTCGTTCAGTGTTATATTCCTCAAGCCAAGAACCAATTACACGCCTCGCTTCCTGGACTGAATAGAAAAGCCATCTATCAAGGCAACCATCACGGAAAACTCCATTGAAACTCTCATTGTGTCCATTCTGCCAAGGGCTTCCAGGGTCAATGTAGCGCGTTTTTACACCAATCTGCTTGAGCCAGTGCTGGATCTGCTTTGATACAAACTCTGGGTGTCAGCGGCGTTCTGGAACTACCCCTAACCGGGCGGCTTGAAAATACGTAATCCGTCTTCTTCGTTTTACTTCTCACCAAGTGTGTAACACTCTCTTCTTCCTGCTTCTTTTTCTTCCTTTTTTCTTACCTGTTACAGTTCAAAATCAGTAAACATATCCCTCAGGAGGACACAGGGATATGGCACGGTCACGACGACGGAAATGTAAGCATTGCCGGGAGTTATTCATCCCGGATCATCGTAACAGAAATAAGCAGCGCTACTGCTCCAAACCGGAATGCAGGGTGGCAAGCAAAGCTGCCGCCCAGGAGAAGTGGCTGCAAAAAGAGGAAAACAAAAACTACTTTCGGGGACCGGATAATGTCCGTCGTGTACAGGCATGGAGAGAGCACAATCCAGGGTACCGGCAAAAGCAGCGATTAAGACGAAATGCGTTACAAGATCACTCGTCTGGAAATAACAAAAGAAAACAAGAGGATAAGCCAAAGTTAACGAAAGAGCCGTTACAAGATCTCTTGACGAGCTATCCCATCGTACTTGTGGGCCTATTGGCACATTTTAGCGGTTCACTGTTACAAGATGACATTGTCCATACCGGCCTTCGTCTGCAACAATTGGGGCGGGATATTCTTACCGAACCATCAATAGATAAAGGAGGTCGTCATGACAGTAGAAAAACAACCCATACTTCCGCACATGATCCGCAGGGTGCCGGAACAGTTCAGCTGGCTGGATCACCGCCTGGTCCGTGAGAAGTACATCGATCAGCTCAGCCACCAGGCATCGGCGCTGTACTTGTTCCTGGTTACGGTCTCAGACAATCAGGGACTGAGTTATTACAGTGAGAAAACCCTGAGCAAGCGGCTCAACATGGACACTCTCAGCCTGGCGGAAGCCAGGAGTATTCTGGTGCAGCACCGCCTGGTCGCGTACCGGAAGCCGTTATACCAAGTGCTGGCCCTGGAACAGCCCAGAGAACTGGCGCAGACGGATTCCGAGGCAACTTCACTCGGACAGATCCTGCAGCAACTGGCGGGAGGGGTACGATGATAACGTACGAGCAGTACTGCCGGATAAAATCCTACAGGGAAGAAGGGTTGAAAGCGGGTCAGATCGCAGAAAAGCTTGCGCTTAACCCCCGTACCGTCTCCAAGTGGATGGAACGAAATGGCTACCAGCCAAGGTTACCGGGCCATCGGACAAGTAAACTCGACCCCTATAAATGCGACATCCTGTCCATGCTGGAGCGACACCCTTTTACCGCCGCCCAGGTTTTCCAAAAGATCAAGGATCAAGGTTTTGACGGAGGCTATACCATCGTCAAAGAGTATGTCCGGAAAGTCCGGCCGAAACGGCATAAGCCTTATCTGAAGCTGAGCTTTGGCCCAGGTGAGTGTGCACAGGTGGACTGGGGCTCTTATGGCTCCATTCGCGTTGGAAGCACCCGGAGGCGGTTAAGCTTTTTTGTCATGGTGCTCTGTCACAGCCGCATGATGTATGCGGAGTTTACCGTCTCCCAGACCATGGAGCACTTTCTCGGTTGCCATCAGCGTGCCCTGCAGTACTTCGGCGGCGTACCCGACAAAATCATGGTCGATAACCTCAAGTCGGCGGTGCTGAGAAGGGTCACCGGACAAGCCCCGGTATTCAACCCAAAGTATCTGGATTTTGCAAACTACTACGGCTTCACCATTGTTCCCTGTGGTGTCGGTAAAGGTAACGAGAAAGGCATCGTAGAGAATGCTGTCGGTTACATCAAGAAGAACTTCCTGGCGGGACTCGATCCCGGTGACTTCAAGACCGTAAATCCGGCCGCTGCCCACTGGCTCGCCAACATTGCCAACGTCAGAAACCATGGGGAAACACGGAAAAGACCGAAGGATATGTTCGCAGAGGAGCAGCTGTCCGGGTTGCCGTCCGAACCCTACGATATCGGTACGGTCTCCCAGATACGAGCAACCAGCCAGTTCCGCATAACCCTCGACACCAACCGTTATTCCGTCCCGGCGGAATATGCCGGAATCCGGCTGACGATGAAGACCTACCCGGACCGACTCTGCATCTATCATGACAACAAACTTATCGCCAGGCACACCAGAAGTTACGACAGGCATCAGGACATAGAGGATCCTGATCACCCGAAAGCACTGCTGCAACAGCGCCGTAAGGCTAAGGATCAGAAGGTCCTTATGCGCTTTCTGGCCCTGTCTTCACTCTCGGAACAGTACCACCAGGGGCTTGTCGAGAAAAACCTCAACACAATGCATCATATCAGGAAAATCGTCGGGTTATCGGAAATCTACTCGAAAGAGCGGGTGGCACGAGCCATGGCGGATGCCTTGGAGTTCCGGGCTTTCTCCTGTGACTATATCGCCAATCTCCTTGAGCAGAGAAAATACTTCACAGAACCACAGGGTGCCCTGCACCTGACCAGATCTTCCGACCTCCTGGATCTTGAACTCAAAGAGCCAAATATGGACGTGTACGCAAAGGGGAAAAAGGATGAATAGCAAACCGCAACACCTCACAGAGCAACTCGACTATCTCAAGCTGAGATTTATGGAAAACAATCACGAAGAACTTGCAGCGACGGCGGCCGGAAACGGTTGGAGCCACCAGGAATACTTTGAGCAACTTATCCGCGGGGAGACAGATCTGCGCTGGGACAATGCCATTCAGCGCCGGATCAGAATGGCTCGCTTCCCCGTCATTAAAACCCTCGATCAGTTCGAGTGGAACTGGCCGGAGCAAATCAACGAAATGCAAGTGAAGCACCTCTTCCGGCACAACTTTATTGCCGATAAAGCCAATGCCATCCTCCTTGGCGGCGTCGGCCTGGGTAAAACCCATCTTGCAACCGCTATCGGCTATGAAGCTTGCCTGCGTGGTTACTCCGTACTGTTTACTACGGCGGTTGATGTGATCAACACTTTGTCCGCTGCTCAAACAGGCGGACAACTGAAAACATGTCTAAAAAAATATCTCAAACCTTCCTTGCTGATACTCGACGAACTTGGGTACCTGCCAATAGATAAACGAGGAGCCGATCTGCTCTTCCAGGTGATCAGTAAACGGTATGAGAATGGAGCGATACTCATTACATCAAATCGGGCTTACAAGGACTGGCCGGCTATCTTCAATGATGATGCGACACTGACATCGGCAATGCTGGACAGACTCCTGCATCATGCGGATACGGTTGTTATTGAGGGGAAAAGTTACAGAATGAAGGCGCAGGTAGAAATGTAAAAAGGAAAGAACCAACCGTCGCCGGTGGTCGACTTACGGCGGCGGTTAAGTCGTGTTTAACGGCTGCACTTTCAAACCGCCGTTTCTTGGTACTTCGACGCCGCCGCTAACACTGGGCCGTTATCACTTTTAATACATGTTGGAGCCCCCCATTTCGCAAATAGATCCTGGAGAACACGTTGAATATGACCAGATGTTATGGAACGTCCGGTGTCGATACTAAGACCATATCGGGTAAACTCGTCAATTACCGTCAAACATCGTATTCGTTTACCGCAAGCAGTTTGGTCGGAGACAATATCATCATAACTCCATACGTGATTAGGGTATTCAGCCTTGCTCAGCTGAGCTGTACTTTTTCCAAATAACCGCTTTTTCTTCACCTTTTTAATAACCTGCAACCCTTCATGTTTCCGAATCAAACAAATTCGTTCTCTGCCTACACTCCAACCTTTTTCTTTGAGCTTGTCGTATATTTTGCGATAACCAAACCGTGGATATTTTTCAGACAGAAAGTGAATTTCCTTTATCAGCTCTTTGTCCCGGTTTGGTTTTGTTCCTTTTCGTAGCTCGATTAACGTTAATGATACGGCATGAACGCCTTTCGCTTACTCGATAGGCAGATTGAAGATAATCAGAAACGCAGCGAAGACTGGCAAGGCTCACAACTTTTTTGATACAACATCCTTCAGCATACGGTTATCAAGTGTCAACTCAGCAACGATCTTTTTCAGTTCTGTATTTTCCTTTTCAATGGCCTTCAGACGTTTTGCATCGGAAACTTCCATACCACCATATTTGTTTCTCCAGCGATAAAATGTCTGTTCGGTAACATTGTGTAGGCGACACAGTTCCCTGATATTATTGGCTGCCTCTCCTTCCTTCAGAATGCGTATGATTTGTTCCTCAGAAAAACGTTTTCTCTTCATTCGTTGCCTCCAGTTGATTTGTTCGTAAGTCTAACATATCAACTGATATATAATCCAAGGGGCTGGTCAGCGAGGCTTCGAGGTTGTTAGGCAGCAAAGAAGATTGTCGTATAGAGTTGGTCCGAGTCTCACGGTCTAGTTCATGACCACTAGTACTCTCAAATCTTCCCACAGGTGCCAGGTTATATTTGTGTGGTTGCCGTGGTGGCTTTTTGCGTTCACATCATGTATAAACAACGTTTTCTCCAAACGCCTATACACCTAATATTACTAAACAATACAACACACACTCGTCCTCTCGCGCAGGGAACAGGGGTTCGAGTCCCCTTGGGGTCACCATGAGCAAATTCAAGGGTTTCAACCGATTTGGTTGGAACCCTTTTTTTATTGCCCTCACCCCATCCCCACTAAAAACACATGCTGTTCTGGCCATTTTGTTACTTTCCCAAAATGGTTTACGGTGGTGGTAGTTTTTTAATCACCAGATGTTGCGCCGTTGGCATAAGCTGCCCATGAGTCACATATTAATTGAATTGATTGGGTAATTTATCTTCGAGTATTAAGATTATATCCCGGTCTTTTTTCCCCATATAGTCATAGCCGCCGCTGATCTTGATTTTCTCCATAGCGAACATATAAGCGTTTTCAGGAGATCTTTCTTTGCTAACATCCTTCAACCACTCTTCGTATTCCATTTTAAGTTGTCTCTCAATCACGATGTCTCGAGCTATTTCGATATCACCTTTTTTCTTGACCATTGTAGTTTCCTTTTACTTTTTCTCATATTTGATACGCCCAGGTGTTGTAACCTAATCCAGTTTTCAAGATCTGGAGCGACATTTTCCAGATACCATTTCTTTGTTCAAAATTGCTGTCTCTCTCATTACCTAAAAGCTTATGAACAAGATGGGTGTTATGAAGTTATTTATTTCATATGACCTTGTCCAGGAGCTCTACTTTTTCTTTTTCCAGGGTGAGTACAGTTTGATTATACCCTTCAACATTTTGACTCCCCCAGGCCATTATCGTATAATTTATGTAAAGGTAAAAGTAAACCTATCGCGCGATAAGGACAGAAAGCAACGGGTCTTGCCAAGACAGCCGGGCTGCTCTTACGAATACTAGGCCCGGCTTTGTAATTTTTTGAAACTCATTCTTTAATGCTGTAGAGATCTGACCCTCATCACAGGAGTATTCTGATGATGACGACAAAAGGGGAAAAAATACTGACCGATTTAGGATTCACAATTAACGAATCCCTTAACATCATGCAGATGGGAGTAACAAAAAACTTTCCTGAAGATGTGATAGTCCTGAAAAATTGTTGTCAAAGTGAATTCCTGTATCTCATCCTTGAAGGTCGGGTCGAGGCTTGTTCTATTGGCGCCGCAGGTGATTTTATGAGTGTTGCCAGGTATGGTACAGGTGACTATTTCGGTGGGTTTGAATCTGACAGTATTTCTCAGGTCACTTCGGTTAAGACGCTTGAACCAAGCTCATTTCTTTTGTTACGAATTTCTGACCTGAATGCCTTATTGCCAGAGGTTAACACCTTCGCAAAGCAGGTATTTGATAATCTGCTTTCAGATGTTGCAAGGAAAAAAAATGAATTGTCTGAATTAGTTCTGCAGAAAAGGGCATTCAGTGCGATTCTCAATGTTATCTCCAACTCCCCTTCAAATCTTCGATCCCTGCTGGAAACAGTTGCTGAAAATGCTGCACGATTATGTGATGCAAACGATGCCTCAATCCTTCAGGTCGAAGGCAATGAACTAAGATTGGTTGCAAAATATGGCGAGACACAGTTATGGCCTATAAGAGGTGCGAGGACTATTAATCGGGACTGGGTGACAGGTAGAGTGATTATCGACCGCAAGCCAATTCACGTACTCGACCTGCAGGCAGAGAAGGATGAATTCCCGGAAGGTTATGCCATTGCAAAGAAATGCGGTCATCGAACTATATTTGTTGCTCCCATGATCCGCAAAGGTGTACCAATAGGCGCCATTTTAATTCGGCGCTTTATTGTCAAGCCATTCACACAGAAACAGATGGAACTCGTTGACACTTTTGCTGCCCAGGCTGCAATCGCCATTGAAAACGTCCGGCTGTTTAAGGAAATCAAACAGAAGAGCCGAAAACTCAATCTTCAATCAAAAGAACTCATACAATGGAACGAAATTCTGGAATCGCGGGTCTCTGAGCAGGTCACCCAGCTTGAGCAGTTTTCAAAAATCGAACATGAGCTGAATCTGGCACGTGAAATCCAACTAAGCATGCTACCACGCTCTTTACCTCATCTTAAGGGGTTCGAGTTTTATGCCAACATGATCCCTGCAAAGGCGGTTGGTGGAGATACGTATGATTTTATCCCTTTGACAAACGATTCTATAGCAATAGCAATTGGTGATGTCGCCGATAAAGGGGTTCCGGCTGCATTGTTTATGTCGATGGTGCGCAGTTTTGTGAGAGCTGAGACAAAGCCAGGAGTGTCACCCCAAAAAGTACTTCAAAGGGTCAATCGCCATATTGTAGACATGAATGATAAAGGCGTCTTTGTAACGGTCCTTTTAGGGCTTTTAAATTCTACATCTCAACAATTTACCTATTCACGTGCCGGACATGAGAGACCTCTCTTGATAGATGACAAGGGGCTGATAAAGCAACTCGGGAATGACAGGGGGCAGGCGCTGGGCGTTTTCGATACTGTCGAGTTGGAGGTTCAGGTTATCGATTTTCCTAGTGACCATATGCTGATTCTTTATACCGATGGAATCACGGACGCAATCGATCGGCAAAACAACATATTTGGAGTTGCCGGTATTTATCGCACAATTAACAGAATGCCGAAAACGTCTGCCTCAAAAGTGGGTAAAGGGATAATCGAAGCGGTCAGAAAACATCAGTGTGGTACTGAACAATTTGACGACCTGACAATGGTGATAGTGCGGTCTCTCTCTATGCAGTGAGGGTGGTCATCCTGAAATGCACTTCTCCCCCTTTACCCCTTTCGGTTGCTGGTATAAAGTGCTACGATAATTTGTATCCCTTTCTTTTAGCTAGGAGTTATTATGAATGTTTCCAGTTGCATGAGAACCAAACTCCTCTTGACCGATCCCGCTCGTCGCTACAAGGAATTGCTGTGTATGATAGCAAGACAGGAACAGAGGCAAATTTATGTCGTTGATAAAGAGTATCATTTACTCGGAATCATAACTTCTTTTGACCTGATCAAGGAGATCGTCCCCTCATACATGACTGCCGATCTTGCCCGCTCCCTGACCGACAGTGCAGATTTTATACAGAAGCAGGTGGAGAAGGTTCGGGACATATGTGCCAGAGACCTTATGGTAACTGACTATATTTCCTTACACCTTCATAGCCAGTTGCTTGAAGCCGACGCCCTTGTTGCTCAGGAAGGGTGCCATGCCTTTCCCGTAGTGGATGAACATGGCAGACTGCTTGGCGAACTGACTCGCCTGGATGTTCTGATCCGCTTTGCTGATTATTGTCTTAAACCAGATCTTATTGTACCGGAACTCTTTGATCTATCAACTGTTAAACTCTGATAAAAGGTCCCAATAAAGGTATTTCATGTTTTGGATCGCGACCAGCATATTCCTGGTAACCTACGCCGCCATCATCTCAGATAAATTCCATAAAACCAAGGTGGCTCTTCTGGGGGCGGCCTTTGTTCTTATCTCGAAAGTACTTCTGCAGCATGAGGCCTTTAACGATGCAGATCTCGGTGTGGATTGGAATGTTATCTTCCTGCTCATTTCCATGATGATCATAATTAATATCATGACAAAGACCGGGGTCTTTCAGTATGTAGCCATTAAATGTGCCAAAATCGCAAAGGGTGAGCCATTTCAGATCATGACCCTTTTTGCCGTAATAACAGCTATCGGTTCTGCGTTTCTTGATAACGTGACCACCGTCCTGCTGCTCGGGCCTGTCACCTTGCTAATAACCGATCAGCTGGAGATTGATCCTATCCCTTATCTTATTACCGAAGCCCTTGCTTCAAATATCGGTGGAACTGCAACCCTCATCGGCGACCCGCCTAACATAATGATTGCCTCCAAGGCGGGTTTGAATTTCATGGATTTTATCGTTCACTTGACCCCGGCTGTTATCATTATCTTTCTCATTTGGATGTTTGTTTGGAAAATTGTCTTCGGTAGCCGTTTGTATGTGAAGGAAGAGTTGAAGTTGCGAATCAGATCTTTGAATGAAAAAGAACAAATTAAAAACCCGCTGCTGCTGAAAAAGTCATTGCTCGTTCTAGGGTTCACTATTCTCGGCTTTATACTGCATGGTTTCCTTCATTATGAGCCTGCGACTGTCGCCCTTATGGGGGCGGCCACTCTTTTACTCATATCGGGCGAGGAACCTCAAAGTATCCTTGAAGAAGTTGAGTGGCCGACAATTTTCTTTTTTATCGGCCTGTTTATAATCATCGGCGGTATCGTCAAAGTGGGGTTAGTGGCCAGGATGTCAACCGCGATGATCGCCGTTACCAATCCGCAGCCGGACGATATGACTCTGTTAGCTATGGTAATGCTTTGGTTTTCTGCAGTCTGTTCTGCCATCGTCGACAATATTCCTTTTGTGGCTACCATGAATCCGTTGCTTATTGATATGATTCACCAGGTCTACAATATACCAGCTGGTGAAGCTACGGCAGAAAGTATTCAGCATACGGCGATGATGCCAGTCTGGTGGGCATTGGCGCTTGGAGCCTGTCTCGGTGGCAATGGCTCACCCATTGGTGCGTCGGCCAATGTGATTATTGTTGGCATGAGTGAAAAAGCGGGTCACAGGATTAGTTTTATTCGATTTTTAAAATACGGTCTACCAGTGATGATTCTGACCATTTTTTTATCCATGGGTTATGTCTATATTCGTTACTATTTACTTAGCTGGTAGTTGGTAAAACAATATTGATAAAAATACTATTCAAGGCAAATAGCCCTGTATGCTACGACGTCATTTTCTTTCTTCTCTTCAACATTGTTTGGATTCAAGAATTGCAGGATAGTAACTAATCCACAAGTAACGCCCCGTTTTCACCTGACAAACCGATCGAATCACCCCAGCAATTGCTCTGTCACCATAGATACAATCTTGACTTGTGCCACAAAGTAACAATATAAATAATAATAAATATTAATAACCCGCTGGAGGTGATGTATATGTTTGAATGGAACAAATCATTGGATATCGGCTATCCTGATATCGATCAACAGCATCAACAATGGATAGACCTATTAAATAAATTGGAACATCAATTACTCAACGGTACTTCAAAAAATGAAAAAGAAAATAGATTACTGATATTAAAAGACATTCTTGATTTCACCTCGACCCATTTCAAGAACGAGGAAGAGATCATGAAACGCTGCAATTATCCTAACATCGTTGAGCATTATCGTATGCACAAGGATTTTCACCAGAAAGTGTATGACCTGTACAGGGAGGTCCTGGATGGAAATTACGTTTTGGACTCTGAGTTGATCTCGATACTGAGAAACTGGTTTTTAAGCCACACCCAAAATGAGGATAGAAAAGCATTCCAATACTGTTCTAAATCAAAATTATCAGCACCTGACGTACCACACTAAACTTCAAAAAACGTTCGAGGGCTGTTTAAAACAGGATCACTATTTCTTACACCTCATCGAAGATACCTTCTTCTTCACGTTCGCCCCATTCACCCCATATTTCTGTAGAGATCAGGCTTCCTGCCATCTACTACCGGAATTGCCTTTCGAACTTCTGCAACCTCGTCAAGATCGAGGGAAACTGTGGCATAGCTCTCTTCCACTCCTAATTCTGTAAGGATTCTTCCATCAGGTGCCACTGCCATAGAATTACCGCCATGTCCGTCCCTCGTACCGGCAGCGTTTACACCAATAACAAAACATTGATTTTCAATGGCCCTCGCCCGAAGAAGAATTTGCCAGTGAGTAATTCTTTTCATGGGCCATTGACCACTAATGATCAAAATTTCAGCTCCAGAGAGGCGAAGGTTATGAAGTAATTCGCAAAAGCGCAAATCATAACAAATGGCAAGACCGATATGTCTGCTTTCGATCTCATATTTGCAAATTTTGGTACCACCAATAAGATAACGGTCTTCGTGAAACATCGGCACCAGGTGTATCTTGTCATATTGGGTTACTAACTCACCTTTTGTATTGATGACCTGGGCTCGGTTAACAATTCCATCAACTGTTTTTGCGGCCACAGACCCACCGGCAAACCACACTCCGTAGGCACGTGCAATTTCACCAAGAAACTCTGCCTCGTCATCACCATTCTCGCTTGCAAGCGTGGCTAAATCCTGAAGTGCATAACCTGTAGACCAAAGTTCAGGAAGAACAATCAAGCCTGGCCTGGCCTCCTGCTTAACGACACGTTCAACGAGCCTTCGGGTAGTACGAAAGTTTGCAGCCTTATCAGCCTTAACAACATCCTGCTGGACAAGTGTTATATTCATACCGTTCTCAACTCTCTGGCTTTACTCTCCGATTTTACAAAACTGTTTTTAAAAACCTTCAAACCATCTTCAAGGTCGTTTTGTAGTGCATCCACGTCTTCAAGTCCTACATGAAGACGAATGACTTTTTTCCCAGCTATCATTTTAGAAAAAGGGCGGTCATATTCCCCTATGGTAACAAGGCTCTTGAAACCACCCCAGCTAAAGCCTATTCCAAATAACTTAAGTTTGTCCAAAAAAAGAGACACCTTCTCTTCTGAATAATCATCTTTCAGGGTGAACCCGAACAGACCGGATGAACCACTAAAATACTTCTTCCAAAGGGCATGTTGTGGATGCTCCTCCAGGGCAGGATGTAGAACCCTATCAACAAGGGGATGAGATGCCAGCCACTCTCCGAGCCTCAAGGCTGATCTTTCATGTTGCCTCAAGCGAACCCCAAGGGTATGCAGTCCCCTCAGTGCAAGATAACAATCCTGAGACGGAGCGAACAACTCCATCGTAGTATAGAACGCCTCTACCTGCTTCGAATATTCTTCATTTGTCGTCACGGTACCCAGCAAGACATCGGAATGCCCTGAGATATATTTGGTTACAGACTGGATTACAATATCGACTCCATAGTTAAAAGGATCCAGAAACAGGGGCGTCGCCCAGGTGTTATCAAGAATTGTACAGATCCCCTTTGAACCGGCGATTGCAGCAACCTGCTCTATATCCTGAATCTCAAAGGTATTTGAACCGGGAGCTTCCAGGAAGATAAGTCGGGTATTTGCCTTGATATAGTTTTCAATATCTTCACCAACGTTACCGGGAATCACCTCAAACTCGACGTTATACTTTGCTAAGATCCTGGAGCAGAACTGAGCAGTCGGACCATACACATTTTCTACGACCAGGATATGATCTCCACTCGAGGTTAAGGCCATCAAAGTATTCACAATTGCACTTATCCCTGAAGGGAAGGCCCGAGTCAAAAAACCACCTTCAAGTGCGCATAACTTTTGTTCAAACTCCCGCTGAGTCGGCAACCTATCAGTTCCATAAGTGATTCCATCATAGGATCCATCAGATATGGCCAGCAGGTCCTGATACGAATCAAAGAGAACTGTCGAGCCACTATAAACAGGTGGATTAATCATCCGGATATTTTTCATCCTATTTTCTTTCCTCTATTTATCGGTTGTTGGAGGTGATGTGTACACCCATGAGCGAAATACAGGTGTTGTTATTACGGCAGGCATTGTCAGATGAAAGAAGTCCACCATTAATTAGAGCCTCCTCAGAAAAACACCGTCCATATTACGCGGCAACGAGCCCGGCAGTGATCCGCATGGAGAAATTGCCGAAAGCAACAGCTAAAACCTTGGTACAGAGTCTGAAAAGTAGAGCCAACAACGATAGCGCAAGATTTTTACTCAACTTCTTGAGCAGAACCATGAGGTTCATCACCAAGAAGATACAGTTGATCCATGCTTCTGAGGTCTTTTGCAGCTTGGCTCGGATATAGTTGAGTCGGTAGCCGTTTTTACCTTGCCCGAACTTACCTTCAATCGGGATTCGTTCCCGACTGTCCTGGATTCGCTGTTGCTTCATTTTTCGAATCTTTTCTGTATTCTCTGCCGATTGCTTTGGGGGACGGCCAAGTGCTTTACCGCCAAAGCGAATTCCTTTTTCCTTGAGGTACTTTCGGTTATCTCGCGAGCCATATAACTGATCAGCCAGAACAACCTCTGGGTAATGACCAAACCGCTGTCGATAATCCTCCACCTGCTTTTTCAAATCCTTACTCTCATTGAACGCATCCCAACCGATATGGTCAACAAACGCCAGGCCGTCTTTCATACTGACACTGATCTTGGCGCCGAATTCAGTTTTCTTGCTTGCCTTGCCGCGCACTATCGGACGAACATGGGGTTGAGATATGGATACGATTCTGTCATCACACCTGTTTTGCCGGTTTCTGTACATTCCGTCCTGCTGCGAATACAAATGCTGAATGATCCAGTATTGCCGTTGCAGGCCATGCGGTAAGGGAAAAGGAGCGCTTCCCAAAGAGTCAAGCAGGGACGATATGTGCTTTAAGTTTCGCCTCAGGTACTGCAATTGCTCACGCAGCGCGCGACGGCGAACCTTCACGCTTGGCTTTTTGTTTTTGGCAATCTTCAGATACTGTTTTCTCGCTTTACGGCGATAGGTCCTCGGCTTCTTAGTGTAGTCACTCAGAGCATACAGTTCATCGATCAGCTTCTCGGAAATCTCGCGAGCCTCATTGAGTAAGCTCAGATCGGTCGGGTAACGAATCGCCTGCTCCGCAACTGTGGCATCGAGAAGCAGTTTCCCTCGATTTTCCTCTTTCGCTTTTCCTGTACGACGGGGCTTACCTATCTTTTCGAGGATAACTTGTTCAAATCCGGCAAACACTTCAGACCCCATCCGTTTTCGGATATCTACAAACAAGCTGGCCGCAAACGGTGGCTTATCCACATAACTGCTGAAGCCTACAAAGTACTGGAGGTACGGGTTTTCCTGGATCTGCATAACCGTCTCCTCGTCACTCAGAGTCAGCTTATGTTTGATGATCATTGCCCCTATCACCAGTCGCGCATCTTTACCAGGTCGCCCCTTTCCCGGATTCATAGTCTTGTAATAGCATGTAGCCAGGTCATCCCATGGGATAACTTCGCTCCATTTCACCCACCGGTTTTGCGGATTCAGCGAACCACCAAAGGGGAGGCTGAATCCATCCAAACTGAGTTGCTTACTGCTCGTATATCGAATCATGTGCAAGCCTTTTGAGGTATATGTCGTTGAACTTCTACATATTATACCAGATACAAGGAAGGTATGCTTGCAATTACAGTCGGTTATCTATTTCTAAGGAGAATCTAATTAGTCCTGAAGAATTAACTGTAATCGCATTGTGCCTATCAGGCTGCCGTAGATATTGCGCTCAAGCTTTTCTTGATAACGGGAAAAACCATTGTCATCCAATATATACCGCACTAATAATCAAACACTGCGAGGGATGTGCTGTAAAGCTATAAAGATAAAAGAATAAGTAGAAAGAAGAAATAACCAAAGCGAGAACACCCCAACCCAGCGTTCGGAAAGGTGGTGCCGAATAAGGCCAAAAACGGCCCCTGCCATGCCGATCACAGGAAAGAGATATCTGCCCTGGGGTTGAAAATCACCGACCCAGGAATGATACAACGACGATGCAGTAAGCAAGACAGCCAAGACAATTGCACCTGAACATATTAATCGAACATCCATGCTGCCAAAAACAACAATCACACCAACAACATAACAGAGAAAGGCAATAATCGACCATTTAAAGGCTTTATAATAGCTTGTATGGGCATCAATCTTGAAATATCCGTAAAGGCCAAAGGAGGACTTAAAGGTCTTTGTTCCCCAGTGGTATACATTCACCATATCCTTGAGTGACACCCCTCTCTCCTTCATGTGGAGAGTAAATACTTGTTGTTCAATGGGTACTCCGTCGTAATCATGTTTATTGTCAGAGCAAGTGGCCTGGGCTTTTTCCAAAAGAGCTTCCCGCTCAAAGCCATTCACGGTATAGTCAGCCACTTTCTTTGATCCATAAACCACTAACCCCATGCAACATATAAGCAACACTCTCATGACGTATCTTTTTCGGTTTTCGCAACCAACCCTGCTAAAAAAGAAAATAAGGTAACACAACAGAGTGAAAAGAGTAAATGCAAGATAGTTGTGCTTAAGCAGCAACAGTAAACCGAACCCAAGGCCACACACCAAACCGTACCAGAGAGGGGTCTGTTCGTCCCTTGTAAAAAGGTATCTGTTGAGCATACTTTCTTTTCTTACAACCTGGCATCCTGCAACAAAAGCCAGGGTCAGGGCGAAAAAACCGGAGTTACAATAACTAAACAAATACCAGATCTGGGGCGACAGTAAAAGTGGCAGGGCCACTACCCTTGCCGGGACACTTTTCAGCGTATACAGAACAAGGAAGAACAGGGTTATAACACCGAACATTCTCTCATTTTTATATTTATCATGAAAAAATGGCTCCGTGAGAAAAGCTACTTTCCCCGCGACAAGGTAATAAATTTCATCTGCATTCAAACGCGATACGCCGTAAGGACTATAGGTACAACTGATTTCTTCAGACAGGATATGAGGAGGAAGCCAGTTTGATTTGTAGTACTGAGCCGCACCTGCATGGACATATTCATCAGGATGAACATTTCCCCTGCTGACAAATGCCATAGTGGCCACGAGCACCAGTACTACAGATAGAAAGACCGGAACAAAAAGGAAATCAGTAGCCAGAAAGCCAAGGGTGTAGTAACAGAGGAGGGAAAATGACAGCAAGGCAAGTAAGATCGCTGCTTCACGCCCATAATTATAATCAGCCTTTTCCAATTGCGGGAAAAAGATCAGGGCAGGATCATCTCCAGAGGAAACAATATGAAAGATATCATTTTTTATCCATTTTTTACGTATCTGATCACCCAGTTGTAACCCTTTGAAATCCGCCGCTGTTGACAACCGAATCGGACTATACCCTTTCTGGCGTATAACGATTGAATGTACAGCGACCTTTCCCTCATATTCATGGGTATCGATGCGCAACCGTTCAACCTGCTCCATATCAGTCAGGGAAAATTTGTACTTCATTTTTTTCCCTGATATCCAAACTTTTGCCATGTTTTTTTCCGCAAAAGGTTCTCCCGCCTCAGCCCAATAAATCTTAAACCAGCAATTCTTCTCAGATTGAATCGTCAGGTCAACCTGGGCCCTGGCAAAAAACAAAAAATAATAAAGAAGTGTTACAGCTGTACACACAAACAGCAGAAACACAATTCTTTTAGAACCTTCCGTCATCTCAGTATCCACTATTTTTCATAATGATTACAAAGTCAAAGCCAACTGCACTGACAGGAGATTACTCCCGAGGCCTGGCACACTTCATCATCAGTACAGGAAAGCTAACAGATAAGAAACACTTTGGAATAGACGAACCGCCCCCCGGTTCCGGGTAGTGACAGTCTCCCGCCCTGCGTTGCGTCTTCGGGATTATGCCATTACACTCCCTTTCCATGTTAAGAGTGGTATGAAATTTACAGCCTTACTCTCCCAACAACAATAGTTTTTTATATATAGAAATGACACTCACAATATAACAAAGGGGCACCATCTAGGCTGCCCCTTTGAAATTGAGTTGATAGGTCCCCTTGATTATTGCTCCATACTTATCATATGGGGGATGGCACGAGCTACATCAGGCCTGTGAAAAAATCGTTGCCCTTATCATCCACCAATATATAAGCCGGGAAATCCTCGACTTCAATTTTCCATACAGCCTCCATGCCCAGTTCAGGATAATCGATACACTCCACTTTTTTGATATTTTCTTCAGCAAGTATAGCCGCAGGACCGCCAATGGAACCAAGATAGAAACCACCATTTTTCTTACAGGCATCCGTTACCTGCTGTGACCGATTCCCCTTGGCAATCATCACCATGCTGCCGCCTTTGGCCTGAAGCAGCCCAACGTAACTATCCATACGGCCTGCTGTTGTTGGTCCAAAAGAACCGGATGGCTTACCCGCTGGAGTCTTAGCCGGACCAGCGTAATAGATCGGATGGTTGCATAGATAATCGGGAAGATCATTTCCGGCATCAAGAATCTCCTTAAACTTGGCGTGAGCGATATCCCGCCCCACAACAATGGTTCCTGTAAGCATTAGCGACGTCCCCACCGGGTGCTTGGTAAGCTCTGCAAGGACATCTTTCATAGGCATATTCAGATCTATTTTCACCCCATGATCATGCTTTCCCCTGTATTTATCAGGTATGAGTCTTCCAGGGTTGGTATCCAGCTGTTCGAGCCAGAGGCCCTCTTTATTAATCTTCGCCCTTATATTCCGGTCAGCAGAACAGGAAACACCCATACCGACAGGACAGGATGCACCATGCCTTGGGAGCCGGACAACACGTATATCGTGAGTAAAGTACTTCCCACCGAACTGTGCTCCGATATTGGTATCCCTGGCGGCCTGTTGGAGTTTTTCCTCGAGCTCTACATCACGGAAGGCACGGCCATGCTCGTTCCCTGTTGTTGGCAATGTGTCATAATATTTGGCAGAGGCAAGTTTAACCGTTTTAAGATTGGCTTCTGCACTCGTACCACCAACAACAAAAGCAAGGTGATAAGGGGGACAGGCTGCAGTCCCGAGGGTTTTCATCTTTTCAACCAGAAAGTTCTCAAGTGTTGACGGATTTAACAGAGCCTTCGTCTCCTGGAACAGATACGTTTTATTTGCACTTCCCCCACCCTTTGCAATAAACAGAAACGAATATTCCGAGCCTTCGACCGCATACAGATCAATTTGGGCAGGCAGATTCGTCCCGGTATTTTTCTCCGTATACATATCAAGAGCTACAGTCTGCGAGTAACGCAGGTTTTCTTCTGTATACGTTTTGTACACCCCTTGAGAGAGAGCTTCAGCATCGTTGGAACCGGTCCAGACCTGTTGCCCCTTCTTGCCCATAACAATGGCGGTACCTGTATCCTGACATATCGGCAACTCAAATTGTGAGGCAACTTCAGCGTTCCTCAGAAAAGCCACGGCAACTCCCTTTTCATTCATTGATGCTTCATCATCCTCAAGGATTCTGGCAACCTGCTCATTATGGGCGGAGCGTAACAGGAAAGAGACATTCTTCATGGCGAGATTGGAGAGTGCTGTCAAGCCAGCAGGGTCAATTTTTATGATCTCCTGACCGTTAAAGGTTTCGACCGATACATATTTTTCGGATCCCTCGACTTTCGCGTATTTTGTATCGGCTTTTCCCAGGGGAAACGGTTCCTGATATATAAAATCTGCCATGCCTCTCTCCTTCTTTGCTGTGGGGATTGCACTTGTAGATAACACTGTTATCCAAAATGCTTTTGTAGACTCTTCAACAACGCGTAATTTCGTTTAATAATCGATTACTGTTTTACCCCGCCCATGGTCTAAACGCCAGACCTTTTTTACCCATGACCGAGCTCACCCTGCGGTTTTCACAATTTTCCTGCGCAAAATTGTATGAATCGGATACTCCGGTGCTACCGGATCTGTCTGCAGCAGAACCCTGTTACCGGGATTGGCTTTTTCCACCTTATTCCCTTCTTCATCATACATACCAACAATCCTTGTGGATTTTACACCAAACCCTTTCCCCATAAACTCCACCTCTTCTCCGGGAAAGAGGGTGTTGCGTATTTCCACAAAATGGCTTTCACCAGGCCTACGTATGACTGCAACAGGCTCATAGGTCTGTTCAACGCGTGAGGTGATATAATTCATCTCCCCCTCTCCCGGCTTCTCATGAATGAAATTATCACTGACTCCTCGCGTTCCTGTCTTGAGTAATTCTTCCATGAACTCTGTGGGTAGCGAAATTTCATCAGGTCGCAACCACTGTTCAGCCGGAAGCTCTTTCAGGTAATCAAGAGCCGCTCTGTAGATACGTACCACCCCACCTACATAAAAGATCGACTTCATTCGCCCTTCTATCTTGAGTGAGTCGAGCCCACTATTTACAAGTAGCGGTAAGGTCTCCAGCAAACAAAGATCCTTGGCGTTAAAAATATACGTACCCCGTTCATCCTCCTCAACCGGGAATAACTGACCAGGCCTTTTTTCTTCGACCAACTTATAACTGTAGCGGCATGGATGCGCGCAATTGCCTCGATTTGCGTCACGCCCAGTCATATAATTTGAGAGCATGCACCTGCCGGAATAGGAAATACAAAGTGCACCATGCACAAACACCTCTATTTCAGCACTTATACTTTTCCGTATCTCCTGCACTTCCTGAAGCGACAACTCCCTGGCCAGGTTCAGTCGGGACACCCCCTGTGTCGTCCAGAACGAGGCGGAAGCATAATTTGTCACGTTAGCCTGAGTCGAAAGATGTACCGGGAGATCAGGAACATGTTTCCTGGCCTCAGCCAGGATACCGGGATCTGATACGATAATGCCGTCTGCCCCCATCCCTTGAATGTCTTTCAGATATTGGGCAAGTCCAACAAGGTCTTCATTATGGGCCAGTATATTTACCGTCACATATACCTTCACACCATGCTCATGACTGTATTGTATTGCCTCAGCCATCTTGTCCATACTGAAATTTCCGGCCTTGGCCCGGAGGCTGAATTTTTTTCCCCCGAGATATACTGCGTCGGCACCATAATGCACAGCGGTGACCAGCTTTTCAAAATTACCTGCTGGAGCAAGGAGCTCCGGGATTCGTATGGTCTCTTCTTTGTTGCTTTCTTTTTCTGTCATTGTCGATTAATCTGTAATGTCATTTTCATGGAAAACCGAACGTACCTGCGCCGGTTTCAGAAAGGGTACAACCCACACTCTTAATAGATGAACCCCGATACGATTGCAAGAAATTCAGTGAACCCCCAAAAGATAGGAATAGCTATGAGCGGTGGGGTTGATTCAACCGCTGCCGCCCTCATTTTGAAAGAGATGGCTGTGGTCAAAGGTTTTTTCATGCGGCTCTCCCAGCCTGATTACGATGAACAGCTTGAAAAGGTAACCGCCGTTGCCGACCAACTTGGAATCGATCTTGAAATAGTAGATCTTCGTGCCTCCTTTCAGCAAAAGGTGCTCGATTACTTCAGGGAGAGTTATTTTTCGGGTCTTACTCCCAATCCGTGTATGGTCTGCAACCGGGAGATCAAATTCGGATTGTTCCAGGAGGCAATTCTGGGAGCCGGAATGGACGCTATGGCCACAGGCCATTACGTCCAACTTATCAAGGATTCGACAGGGAACCATCTTCATCAGGGGGTCGATCCACTCAAGGATCAATCCTACTTTCTGGCACGACTGCAGAGGGAACAGCTGGAGAAAGTAATTTTCCCACTCGGCCAATTTCACAAAAAAGATATCTATACCCTGGTTGGCGAACATGGTTTCCATGGCTTTGGCGGGACCGAAAGCCAGGATGTCTGTTTTTTCGGGGATGTGACAGTGGGTGATTATCTTGCAGCCCACTACCCTGCGCAGGTACAACCAGGCCCTATTGTTACTGAAAACGGGAAGACACTCGGCCAGCACCAGGGTCTCTTCCGTTATACCGTCGGCCAGCGTCGCGGCCTGGGCATACCTGACAGTACTCCCTGGTATGTGGCGGGCATGGACACAAACACAAACAGCCTCATTGTCTGTAAAGACGAAGAGCTCTACAATAAACGTATTCAGATAAAAGGCCTGCACTGGCTGCCGATGACACCACCACAGCAGAACAAAAAATATACAGTACGCATCAGGTATAGCCACCGGGGGTCGTCAGCCAAAATTGAGAACCTTGAAAACCACACGGCCACCCTTCTGTTTGACCAACCTCAGCGTGCCGTTACACCCGGGCAGTTTGCTGTCTTTTATACCGATACCGAACTGCTCGGTTCAGGTATCATCCTATAATAGAAAAAATGAAAAAAGTATTTATCACGACCCTCGGCTGCAAGGTCAACCAATTTGAATCTGCCGCCTTTGCCACAGGCTTTTTGGCAGATGAATTCCAACTTGTGCCACAAATCGAAGAGGCTGATATTGCCGTCATCAATAGTTGTGCTGTCACCGCTCGTGCTGGTGCCCAGTCGCGTCAGCTTATCCGCCAGGCGACAAGAAACAACCCGCAATGCCGAATCATCATTACCGGCTGTTACGCCGAAATCGCCAGTGATGAGATAGCTGCGTTTGAGGATCTCGCAAACAGGGACTACTCAATAATAGGAAACTCAAAAAAAGACAAGCTGGTTGAAACAGCTACCTCTTTGGAATCAGAACCCACACAAAATATCTTGGGCTCAATAATGGAGGCCGATACTATCTGTGATCTCCCGGTCAACTCCTTCCAAGACAGGACCAGGGCCTACCTGAGGGTTCAGGATGGATGCGAGAGTTATTGCACCTATTGCATTGTGCCGTATACGCGTGGACCAAACCGGAGCCTGCCACTCGCAAAAATACGTGAACAGACTGACTGTTTCATCCAAGGGGGATTTAAGGAAATCGTGCTGACCGGCATACACCTCGGCTATTATGGCAAGGATCTGCATGAGAGACACGACATCATTGACCTGGTCGACACGTTAACCAAAGAGTACCAATCAACTCGTTTTAGAATAAGCTCACTTGAACCAACGGAAATAACAGATGCCCTGCTGGAACTCATAGAGGATCGCGACAACCTCATGCCCCATCTGCATATTCCACTGCAGAGCGGTAACGATGAAATTCTGTCTCAAATGAACAGACACTATACTACTAAAGAATTTAGTGAAACGGTTCACCGTTGTGTCGCAAAGGTTCCTGAGATAGCTATCGGTATCGACATCCTCGCTGGATTCCCGGGTGAAAGTGAGGCCCATTTCCTATCAACACTGGATTTCGTATCCTCGCTTCCCTGCACCTATTTACACGTCTTTCCCTACTCCGACAGACCAGGCACCGTCGCATCCACATTACCGAACAAAATCAAGAAACATATTAAAGCTGAGCGAGTAAATAGATTGCGGAAGATTGGGACCGCGAAAAGGGAATCCTTTTATAAGCGACAAATTGGCAGAGTTGTACCGGTCCTCGTCGAGGGTAAGAGAGACGCTGCAAATCGCCTCAAAGGCTTTTCAGACAATTATATCGCTGTACGCTTTGAAGGTGATGATTCATTAAAAAACAAGGTGGTCAATGTTCGCCTTGTTCATAGCGACGGGTCATGGGTTGCAGGTGAGGTCATATAAAAAGATATGAAAATTGAAATAATAGCCATCGGAGATGAACTGACATCCGGCCGTATCCTGAATACCACAAGTGGTTTTGCCGCCCGTCATCTTTTCGATGCCGGGCATGAAATATATGCCATGCACACTATTGGTGATACACCAGAACTTATTGGCGAAGCGGTGAATGTAGCCCTGGAGAGAGTAGATGCAGTACTCGTCACAGGTGGTCTGGGCATGACGGACGACGACATGACGAACGAAGCTGTTTCCAAGGCTCTCAACCGACCTACCATGCCAAATCTTGATGTACTGGTAAATGTCCGCCATTACCTGGACAAGATCACAACCGCACCGGTTGGAGATCTCGAAAAGCTTGCGTGGTTGCCAGAAGGCGCAGAAGTACTCAGTCCTGATTCACGCATGGCTGGTTACAGACTTGTCCATAACGAAACGCCCGTCTATTTTCTGCCGGGAATACCGGAACAGATGAAGCATCTCCTGGTTGAACACGTCCTTCCAGGTCTTGCTACCTGGAATTCATCACATACGTTATCGACGTATCAGCGGATATTCCGGATTTTCAACCTGCCGGAAGCAGAAGTGAACCGGCGTATCAACAGTCTCGACCTCGATGATGCAGTTCATATAGGCTATTACCCTGTTTTCCCTGAAGTTCATTTAAGCCTAACCATTCGTGATAAAACTGCGGCAAACGCCAAGAAACTGTTTCAGTCCTGCTGCAAGGCAATCGACACAGCTTTGGGTGATTCTATTTACGGGCACAATCGTGAAAACATGGAAAAGGTTGTCGGAGCTCTTCTCGCGAAACAGAAAAGATGCCTGGCCGTCGCAGAATCATGTACAGGTGGCTTAATAAGCCAGCGGCTGACCAATGTACCAGGAAGCTCAGACTATTTCCTCGGGGGGGTAGTCTCCTATGCCAATTCACTTAAAACCTCATTCTTAGGTGTTTCAGAAGATACGCTCCAACAACATGGCGCCGTCAGCCGCATTGTTGCCGAAGAGATGTCCGTTGGCATCCGTGAAAAGAGTTCTGCCGATATTGGCCTTGCTGTTACCGGCATAGCCGGACCCGGCGGCGGAACTGACGACAAGCCGGTCGGTACTGTCTATATCGGCATTGCAACAAAGGACGGCAATTGGGTTTCCAAATTTCTATTTGAAGGCGACCGTCACCAGATTCGCGAGATGACCGCACAGACGGGTCTGGATCTCGTCCGCAAATATTTATTGCAGCCTTAATATTTTTTCTGGGGGGTAGTCACTCTATGACACCCCTGCTATGGCATACTGATTCCAGCATACGGTTTGCTGATTCGGCGATCACAACCACATACCCAGGCTCAAAATAACATAATTTAAATAATACCATGATATTTAAGGTTTTTTTAAGTTTTGCCGGTTACGTTTCCAGAAACATACGCAAATTATAATAACTGTGGTACATATACAGCCACTGTTTTCAACCTCAACATACCAACGATTATTCGGGAGAAAGTTATGGCCGCAGGCGCTTCCAAAGATAGATCCAACAGTGTAGACAATGCAATAAACCAAATTCAACGCCAGTTCGGAAAAGGCTCGATTATGCGCCTCGGTACCCGGGAGGCTGAATCGATCCCGTCTATTCCGACAGGTGCCCTCAGCCTTGATATAGCACTAGGTGTCGGCGGCTTCCCAAAAGGTCGGATAACTGAGATCTACGGTCCAGAGTCTTCTGGTAAAACCACCCTGGCTCTCCATGTAATCGCCGAGGCACAAAAACGTGGTGGCTCCGCTGCCTTTATTGATGCAGAACATGCCCTGGACACAAGCTATGCAGAACGACTCGGAGTTAATGTCGACGACCTGCTGGTATCCCAACCGGATTTTGGAGAACAGGCCCTTGAGATAGCCGAAATCCTCATACGCTCAGGCGGGATAGATGTCATTGTCATCGACTCCGTTGCCGCCCTCGTTCCGCGAGCCGAGATAGATGGCAATGTCGGTGATTCCCATGTTGGACTCCAGGCCCGCCTTATGTCCCAGGCAATGAGGAAATTTACAGGGGTACTGAACCGTTCAAACACTGTACTCATCTTTATCAACCAGATCCGAATGAAAATCGGGGTTATGTTTGGCAACCCGGAAACGACAACGGGCGGGAATGCCTTGAAGTTTTATTCATCTCTGCGAATTGATATACGCAGACTCGCTCAGATAAAAGATGGCCAGGAAGTAATTGGTAACCGGACCAAGGTTAAGGTCGTAAAAAACAAGGTTGCCCCACCATTCAAGATTGCAGAATTCGACATCATATACGGCGAAGGTATCTCAAAGACAGGGGATCTTCTTGATCTGGCCGTTGAGAATAATATCGTTGATAAAAGTGGTTCCTGGTACTCGTACCAAGATGAGAGAATCGGCCAGGGTCGTGAAAACGCTAAACGTTTTCTTACCGACCATAGTGAAATGTGCCTTGAGATTGAAAATAAACTCCGCCTTGGCTTCGGCATGCAGGAAGTGACTGCCCCAACAGTCACAGAAGAAAAGGAGCCGGAATCGACAACAGATAAATAGTTTTCTGCAGATCAACTCAGACTCCAAGTTGACGACAGGCTCCGTTTTAAACGGGGCCTTTTTTTTGCTTAACCGAATTAGTTTCCATACTAAAACCTGGTGTTTCGAAGTCTAGGTTTATCTGGTCCAGCTCGAGGCATGTGAAAACTTTTACCACAGGCATATAATTGGTATCTCGGAGTCTCGTTCTTCACTTACCGGAGGAGAAAATTTTGAGCATAACGAAAATATTGCCCCAAAGGGCAGTTTTAGGATGGGAATGAATTAGCGTGGATATATCATAAATTACCCTCGGCTTGTCTTGTTTTTTGGGCATGACAGGTAATAAGTAAACGACTAACGGCGCAACTTCTGAATACATTTTCATCTATTACCGTCTTGACTGGCAGGCCATCTCGAATGCTGAAATATCCTGGTTATTTTATCGAAATCCCTGAATCAGTAAAAACCCTTGACTCCCACTTGTCATCTGGAGTAAATCTGCGCGGTGGCGCGATTTACTCCAATTAACCATTTAAACAGGTATCAGGATGTCCCCACAAAAAACTAAAAATCAATTTGATGTCATTATTGTAGGTGGTGGCCCCGCCGGGCTTTTTGCAGCCTATTATCTTGCAGAACACACAAACCTAGAGATTCTTCTCATTGAAAAAGGCAAGGCTCCCTTAAAACGTACCTGCCCGATCAAAGACGGAGGATGTATCAAGTGCCGCCCCTGCAACATATTGTGTGGCATCGGAGGGGCCGGGCTGTTTTCCGACGGAAAACTTAACTTCATTCACAAACTTGGGAAAACTGACCTCACCCAGTTTATGCCTGTCTCGGAAGCCAAGAAGCTCATAGATGAGACCGAGGAAATCTACAATCGTTTCAACATGGATGGACAGGTTTTCCCTACCGATATGGAAAAGGCAAAAGATATCCGTAAGCAGGCCAGGAAACAAGGAATTGATCTACTGGTCATAAAACAAAAACACCTGGGCTCAGACAACCTGCCAAACCATATCGCAGCCATGGCTGATTATGTAAGAGACCTCGGCGTCACCTTTCATCACTCAGAAGAGGTAAAAGACATTCTGGTTGATGACAACAAAATCACCGGTGTCAGGTCGAACCGCAGGTCTTACGAGGCACCAAATGTTATCCTCGCTCCAGGTCGTGTTGGTGCCGAGTGGGTTGGCAATATCGCTCGCGAACATCATATAGATGTCTCCCAGAGAGGGATTGAGGTTGGTGTAAGGGTCGAAGTTCACAACGAGATTATGCAGGATCTCTGTTCAATCATCTACGATCCGACCTTTTTTGTACGTACCTCTAAATATGACGACCAGACACGAACTTTCTGCACCAACCTCGGTGGCTTTGTGGCACTGGAAAACTACCAGGATTTCGTCTGTGTCAACGGTCACGCTTATATGGACAAAAAATCAGAAAATACAAACTTTGCATTCTTGTCCAAGGTTGTGCTGACAGACCCTGTAGAAGATAATCAAGCCTATGGTGAGTCCATCGGTAAACTTTCAACCCTTATCGGTGGCGGCAAACCAATACTTCAACGCTATGGTGATTTAAAACGCGGCAGGCGTTCAACCTGGAACAGGGTACGAAACAGCTATATTGAGCCGACCCTTAAAAATGTCACTTGCGGAGATATTGCAATGGCACTGCCGGAAAGAATTCTTACAAACCTGATCGATGGCTTAGATCAGCTAAATTCTGTAATTCCAGGTGTTGCCAACGATGAAACGCTTTTATACGCACCAGAGATCAAATTCTTTGCCACCCAGATAGATACCGACAATAACCTAGAAACCTGTATTGAGGGTTTATTCGTTGCCGGAGATGGACCTGGTGTTGCCGGTAACATAGTATCTGCCACTGCCACAGCACTCATCCCATCAAAGGAGATTATCCGCAGATCA
This sequence comes from Desulfopila sp. IMCC35008, assembly GCF_010646885.2. Taxonomy (GTDB): domain Bacteria; phylum Desulfobacterota; class Desulfobulbia; order Desulfobulbales; family Desulfocapsaceae; genus Desulfopila. The sequence continues at coordinate 2,548,797 of NZ_CP050700.1, forward strand.
ACTTAAATGTGGAAAATAAGCCATTGGCGTCTTTAATTTTTTTTCCAGATCCCATACTATTTATATTGACATCCATTTGTTTAGAGATATACTGGCACAAATAGGAATAATTACCATTAACATTTACTGGAGGATGCTCTATGCAGAAGTGGGAATGCCCGTGTGGTTATATTTATGATCCAGAAGAAGGTGATCACGAAAATGGTGTTGATCCCGGAACCGCTTGGGAAGATGTACCTGATACCTGGGTATGTCCATTTTGCGGTGCAGAGAAAGATTCTTTCTGGAAAGCCGACTAAATCCATACTTACCGCACTGATTTTCTAAACCAGTGCGGTTTTATTTTACCCATCAAGTTAGACCGTCCTAATTGTATAATGCGCACCTGACATTAAAGGAGAGAATATGACATTACTCGTAACCCAACCCGCCCCAGAGTTCACGGCCACAGCTGTTATGGCTGATAACAGCTTCAAAGAGGATTTCAACCTGTCGGATTACCGCGGAAAATATGTGCTGCTCTTTTTCTATCCACTCGATTTCACCTTCGTGTGCCCAACAGAGATTCTGGCTTTTAATAAGGCAGTACAGACATTTGAAGAAAACAACTGCCAGGTTGTTGGAGTTTCAATTGATTCCCACTTTTCCCACCTGGCCTGGAAAAACACACCTGTCAAAGAAGGTGGTATCGGCAATATCAGCTTTCCTTTAGTATCTGACCTGGACAAGTCGATTTCAAAAGATTATCAGGTACTCATTGATGCGGGTATAGCTCTGAGAGGCCTGTTCCTGATAGACAAAGAGGGAATCATTCGTCACCAGGTTGTCAACGACCTACCACTCGGCAGAAGCGTGAATGAGGCACTACGGGTATTGCACGCGTTACAATTCACAGAAAAACATGGAGAGGTCTGCCCGGCAAACTGGCAGGAAGGTGAAGAGGCAATGAAACCGACCGCAGAAGGGGTTGCTGAGTATCTTTCCAATAACCACGAATAAGCTATTATCCGGATTACAGCCATAAACAGGTACTACCGGTCTATGGCTGTAACTTTTTCGTCCTGACCCATATACTTGTTATTTCTGAGAAGCAATACGCTCGTACAAGTCATTATTAAAACCGACATAGAACTCCTTACCAATACGAAGAGCCGGGGCGCGAAGGTTGCCGGTCCTGCCGGTAACTTTTTTCAATAATTCCTCGCGATCGGCCTCCAGAGGTTTAAATTCCAGAATTTTCTGTCCACTTGCCACATAAACAACAGGTGCCTCTGCCAATAGCGACCAGACATCATCGCCACTCACGGTCTCTTTAGAAGCATTAATCTCTTCTTTAACATTCAACTCCCGCTCTGAAAAGACCGTCCAGGCCTTCTTGCAGGAAACTCAGCCTTTTCTCATATACGCCCAATCGATTGTCATATAGACACTCCTCTTTTAAATATACCTGATTTCCCTATCTCTCAACCATCACCAGGAGCAAGGCCCCTTCAGTGAAGAAAAGCTCGGTTATAGCGGCAATAAAGTCAACATTATAGGGACATAAATAACTACTCAGCAACTGGTTCCTGAAATACGCGTTTTCCCATCTCCAGATCCATGGTGAACATACCTGATGGGTTGTCACCAACCATCTTCAACCTGTCAAGTACCTCACCTACCGATGCCTCTTCCTCTACCTGCTCAGCAACAAACCATTGCAGGAATATATTCGAAGCATGATCCTTTTCCTCGAGGGCACAATCAACCAGATCGTTGATAAGTCCTGTCACTTTTGCTTCATGGGCAGCAACATCCTTGATGACATCAAGGGGAGATTTCCACTTCCCTTTAGGCTTATCAATTTTCTGCAATTCAACCTTGCCACCTCGCTCTAAAAGATAATCAAACATCTTGTCACCATGAAAAGCTTCTTCCTTGGCCTGAGCTCTCATCCAGGTAGCAAAGCCAGGTAGTCCATTGGTCGAAAACCAGGCAGACATAGACAAATACAAATAGGAAGAGAATTGTTCAGCGTTAATCTGGTTATTAAATGCATCATTCATCTTTTTTGTTATCATGGCTACTCGTATCTCCTTATTTTGTTGTTATTTGTTTAATTTTACAAACTACTTTGTTTTCTTGGCGGCTTTACTGTTCTTAAGTTCTTTTTTCTTCGCTGCCTTCTTCTTTTTCTTAACTTTTTTCTTCTTGTTTTTTTCTACTTTCTTTTTCTTTTTAAGGTAGAGTTCTTCCCACGATTCAGGGAGAATAACAGGGCAGCTTTTGCACTGTTTTCCTTTCTTTTTAAATTTCAAACAGCATTTTTTCCCCATGTTTGAGAACTCCTCATCATTCCTTACTTTTGCAAACAGATATGTGCTTTAGTGTTTACAAGTTCTTTTGGTTTGTAATAACGGTAGGATATTAAATTTCAGATTTTATAGTAATAATTACTATTGGCACAATTGCAAAACTTTTTTCTTACATAGAATAGACTGGACTACTATCCTTGAAACCTCTTCATGAAGCGTCGATCGATTAGATCTTTTATCCAAAAAGGAAGCTTCCCCCTGAACACAAATCCCATTTTCTGCAAGACGCCGTAACCGCAGCCGAGGTTAAAAACCAACAGAAACTCTCCGCCTGGATCAAACGTTTGCAAGCCCTTTCCATCTAGGGCAGCAACAAGATTGCTATAAAGCACCTGGTTTTGCCGCACAGCATACACACCAACCTTGGATAATGGCTGTGGCATAAAACTGATACAATCACCACCACCAAAAATGCTAGGATCATTCACATACTGCAGGTATTCATTCACAGCTAATCCCCCGTCTGGTCCAGTAGTCATTGAAGAGTCGCTAAACAGTGAGACTGGGCGCACCCCTGTAGCCTGAACTACAAAATCCACTTCTATACGATTTCCATCAGTAAGCACAACTTCTCTGCCAACCAGGCTGGCATTTCCGGTGTTTTCAGCTATAATGACGTCTTGTTTGGCAAGATATCCCCGACAATACTTCCGTACCTTTTCATTAAATCCAGACATGAAATGAGACCTGCAAAGCAGATGAACCTTACTACCGGGTCTGCCATCTTGTACAAATAGTTGAATCAAGTTTCCTGCAACCTCAGCCGATGACGGCCCTCCACCAATTACTGCAACACAAACCGGTTCTCCCGTCTTTTTCTGTTTTATTGCCTGTCGCAGGTTTTTTAGATTCTCGATTGGCTTGACAGGATACACAGGTATCTCTCCATATCCAAAGCTGGAGACCACCTGGCTACCACAATTACACGACAGAACGTCATAGCCAATTTCAGTACCGGATTGTAGTGTCACCGTTTTTTTTTCACAATCTATCCGGACCACCAGATCTTTAACAAACGTTCCACCCTGCCCTTCAACACCCTTTTTACTGTTAAAGCTTATCTCATCGCTGGCATACGTGCCACCCAACATTCCAGGGCCCATTCCCGAATAAAAATGATGTTCCGAGGGGCCAATTGCAGTTACCCGATGTCCTTTGCCGATTAAAACGGAAATATTCTGCAAGGTGACCATATGTGCATGACCAGCACCAGCAAGAACAAGATGTTGTCCCATTTTCCTTTCCTTTGCGATGAATTAAAAATATCTTCTGGTTCTATTTCTCTGAGTATAGCCAGTTGCCTGGAATTTTTTATTATCTTTTATTAAAATCCGATTTGCTACTGTTTACTTTTAACACAACAGCAATATATTCTTTGTGGTGAACGCAAGGACTGGTTCCACTGATCAAAACTGCATATATATGGATTCCACGGCTGCTCGCCGTGGACGCAAGTACTATTTATTGCTGCCACAGGATTTGACAAATAAATCATGCCTGTGATTCAATCCATTGTATCACGTTTTTGGTGACAAGTTGTCCCCCGCCGGTCTCCTTCTGCGGCATCGATAGAGTTTCTGCCGGGTGAACCTAGTGGATACCAAGAAAATTACTCATTTCGTTCAAGGTTTTGGCGTGTGGAAAGAATAGCCACAGGGAGATGAAATCTTTTCCTGGGGTGACTTTTTTGATCATTGTGAAAATCTGGCGATAGAAGAATTTTACTTGGTTCCCTGTAACCTACTTATTTAATAGACGGAGGATTTGCCAATGCCTGAAAAACTGGAAGTATACAAATGTGATCTGTGTGGAAATATTGTTGAAGTTCTCGCTGCAGGCGGTGGAGATCTAGTCTGCTGTGGTCAGAACATGACCAAAATGACCGAGAACACAACAGACGCTGCGGTTGAAAAGCATGTTCCTGCCCTTGAAAAGAAGGCTGATGGCTGGCAGGTCAATGTTGGCTCTGTCGACCATCCGATGACCGATGAGCATTTCATCGAATGGATTGAACTCATCGTTGGTGGCACTGTTTATCGCGAATTTTTGAAAGCCGGTGACAAACCCGCTGCTTTCTTCCCTGTTACCGCTGACAAGGTTACCGCACGAGCCTATTGCAACCTGCACGGGTTGTGGAAAGCCGAGTAGATAATTCCATTATTCCTGCGGTTGCACACCACTTGTGCAGCCGCATCTCTTCTCTCCCTCGGTTCCCACAACACATCATTTGCCTCCGGAGAAAGCCATGAAGGAAACGCGTACGGAATATGACAGTATGGGGCCGGTTGAAGTTCCAGCACATACGCTTTATGGTGCTCAAACTCAAAGGGCAGTAGACAATTTTTCAATCAGTGACCAGAAAATGCGAGCAGAGTTTATCCGCTCCTTACTGCTGATTAAACTTGTAGCTGCCGATACCAACCAACAACTCGGCTTACTCAACCCTGAACAGGGATCCATCATAGTAAAATGTTGTAATCAGTTGCTGACTGATTTCCATATGGATCAGTTTCCAGTGCCCGTTTATCAAACCGGTTCCGGAACCTCGACCAATATGAATGTTAACGAGGTAGTTGCTACCCTTTGCCGCCAGAAAAACATCGACATCCACCCTAATGATCATGTCAATCTCGGCCAGTCCAGTAATGACGTAATACCCTCGGCACTTCTTATCAGCACTGTAACCGGCATTATTAAAGATTTACTTCCAGCCATTGACCACCTGATGGTCTCCATCGCCGGAAATGCTGAAAGATTCAGACATATTGTAAAAACGGGAAGAACACATCTTATGGATGCCCTGCCCGTTAAGATTTCTGCCGAGTTCTTAACCTGGAACCTCCAGTTGGATGAATGCCGGGAACGATTTTCATCACTTCTGCCACGACTGTCACGTCTTCCGCTTGGAGGTACCGCTGTTGGCAGCGGTGTGAATTGCCATCCGGATTTCGCAACCAAAGCGATACGTTTTCTGTCGCACATCACAGATATATCATTTGAAGCCTCTCCCTTGGCGTATAAAGGTCTCAGCAGTCTTGACACACCTCTGGAAGCCAGTGGACACCTGAAGACCCTGGCCACCGTACTGCTAAAAATCAGTAACGATTTACGCTGGATGAATTCGGGCCCACTTGCAGGACTCGGTGAAATTACACTACCTCCACTACAGCCTGGTTCAAGCATAATGCCCGCCAAGGTTAATCCCGTAATACCTGAAGCTGTCTGCATGGCAGCCGCCCAGGTTACTGGATTTGATTGCGCAAATACTGTTGCTGCCCAATCTTCAACCTTCCAGCTGAACACAATGCTGCCTTTGATTGCTGACAACCTGCTTCACGCGCTCTCACTTTTAACAGGAAGCTGTTATGCCCTGGCCGATAAGGTATTTAACGATTTACATGTCAACATCGCACGCTGCAGCGAGTCGTTATCAAAAAACCCTATTCTGGTCACTGCCCTGGTACCGGAGATCGGCTACGAACAGGCAGCGATAATAGGCAAGACGGCAGTACTAGAAAATCGTCCGATTCTTGATGTTGCCCTTGAGAAAACCGATATTACAAAAGAGAAATTGATCTGCTTGCTGGATCCGATGAAGCTGGCTGATGGAAATCAGTAGTCACAGCACCTGACCCAAAAGAGTATAACCGTATATTGGGATCAAAAACAGTACGGTTATCCACCACCCACGATACAAAAAGGTATCAATTTTACGATGATTGCCCGGCCCCGGCCTGGTGTATGTTACTGAAATGCAAGGCAGTGCTGCCAACCATACAACACCGCCACACCAGGAATAATCCTCTTTTATCACAGACATTAAAAGACCGGCAACAAATGGCAGTACAAACAGGAGGAGAAAGAACTGTTTTTTCTCAGGTTTGAATAAATCTTTATAAGGATACATGCTGTGACCATTCGCCTTTCCACACTTTACTGCACAAAAGACCGTCGCGAGAAGAGGAACGGGAGTAATCAGAATAAGCAGAAGAGCTGGCGAAGATGAAAACTCAGGACCTGCCAGTTGATTTATCCACGATACACCGTTTTGAAAATCAGAATACCGGCAAAAACCGGAAACTTTCCAGAGAAGCGCAGAGGTGACGCATACCAGTATCATCCAGGCCATAGGGTGATGCTTTTCGCGATACGACCTGTTCCTGATATGCAGAACTAAATATAACCCGCTCCCGAGCAATAAAACCAAACTAAACGGCTCATAGCAGACTGCAAGGACAGGTATAATTGCCGCATATACCCATGCCCTTCTGTCCCCCACAACAAGAAACCGGTTAAGAACATAGAGTGATCCACTCCAAACAAGCACCAGAATGGTATCATCTGTATAACCAAATGTTCCAAAAAAAATGAACGGCAAAGTGCTAAACAGCAGGGTAGTCTTAAAAGCAATTGATCTATCGAGCATATCCCGGCTCAAGTTAAACATGCAGACAAGTGCTATCCACCAGACACCAAGCGCAGCAAACCTAAAACTAAACCGTGCATTATCTGTAAGTAGCATCACGAACTTATAGACAAAACTTCTCAATACATCAGGAAAAACTGGACTTCCACCAAGGCCTGCACCGTACTTTTCAATTGTGAAATTTTCTTCAGGGCTTAATGGCACAAGATTTATATAGAACAGCCGCAGGATGAAGAGGTAGAACACAGCAGCAATCAGATAAAAGCGGATGACCAGTTCACCGCTTATTCTCTTCTTGCCAATAGAGAAAACAAAACAGACAGAAGCGATATAGCCTGTTATTACAGTGCCTGAGGAAAGCAGGAAGAGGCCTGATGAAGATCCACTGATGGTGCCCAGCTGTAGGGCTACTGCAGATCGCAGGAACAAAAGCAGCATGGAACCATATACCCCAGTTATGACAATAGTTGACAGTTCATGTTGGGAATGTCGTTGCCTCGTATTCCCTGAAAGATTCCAAATACCTCCTCCAATTATGCCGCATGTAAGTAAAAAACTAACCCACTGTGAGGTAATTGGCCTAACTCCTGCTGACATGAAAGCCATTGAAAATAAGTAATCGGCAACAGCCGCACCCAGAATCAATGATACAATCGCCAGTGGCGATAGAAAATGGGTGAAATCGATCCCCACAAGCTGAAGTAACTGTCTCACATAATCACGGATCACGGTGAAACCCATTTTTGAATCACCGTAACACCGGTCCCTGAAAATAATAGGCACCTCCTGCACTACAAAAGGCTGCTCTTCTGTGGCCAATACCTCCAGACCTATCTTAAACCCGCTCACCTCACGACCAAGATTTACAAGGCGTTCACGGCGTAAACAAAAGAAACCTGCCAACGGATCTTTGACATCCGTAAAAATACGTGCCGGCAGTGTAGCCAGGACAGATGATATCTTCCTGGACAGTGGCCAGTCGGGTGTACTGCCTCCACGAACATACCTGCTGCCGATAACCATATCACAGTCACCTGACAGCAGGGGATGAAGTAGTTCGGGAATACTCTCTGGCGGATGACTTAAATCAGCATCCATCACCAGAACATATTCGCCCTGGGCTTTTGCTGCACCAGCGATAACTGCAGCCGACAAGCCTTTGTTCACATCACTCTCAATTAACCGAACGGGATAATCCTCCTGCCACTTTCTGATCTGTGAGCAGGTGTCGTCTGCTGAGGATCCATCAGAAAAAACAATTTCGAGATCGAGCTCTCGCAGCTCTTTTATCGCAAAAACACGATGTAAGAGTAAATCTATATTATCTGATTCATTTAATGTCGGCACAATCAGGGAAACAGAACTCATATGCAGGACACCTCAAATGGAAAATCTCTAAAAAGAAATCACAAGTATTCTATCTGCATTTTCTGTTAAATAAAAATGACAGAGTAATTCTATCATGAAACCGGTTGACAGGGTTAAGGAAAACTTGAAAATTATATAATCGACAATAAATTGTAATTAAGATATTATTGATATAATATTAGATAATTAAGAAGCACTTTATGTCTGCACGGGGTGCCTTTTTCTTAGTTGATGGAGGAGATTGATATCATGTCTGGACAATGGCCAAGATCGCGCACACCCTTTAACTGTATTCTCATCGTTCTTTTTTCTCTTTCACTTTTTTCTGGCTGTGCTATTCGCCACCCGGATGCAGACGGCGTTCTGTCTATACGTATCGACAATACCCTGAAAAGATTCAGCTCTTCGATAAACGGTGGTGATGCTTTCTTAACGAAAAGTGAAGGGGTGCTCGTGTTCCCTTCTGTGGTAAAAGCAGGTATCGCTTTTGGTGGCGAATACGGTGAGGGTGCACTGCTGGTCGGGGACGATATTGTTGACTATTACTCTACAGCAGGAGCCTCATTTGGTTTTCAGCTTGGTGCCCAAAGGAAGTCACTGGTACTTGTATTTATGACCGATGAATCGCTTTTTCATTTCCAAAACAGTAGTGGCTGGAAAGTCGGTGTTGATGGTTCCGTGGCTCTACTTGAATGGGGAGTCGGCGAGGACATCAACTCCATCGATATCAGTTCTCCGGTTGTCGGTTTTGTATTCGATAACGAGGGATTGATGTACAACCTGACTCTCGAAGGGGCAAAGTTTACCAAGCTCCCTAAATAGTTCCCATACTAAAACTACCCTTCTGCCCAATCTCAGCGTTCCGGCTAAAATATTTATCCTCCGGATATCGTACATATGCGTGTGGCTAATAAATTAGCCACGCCTCGATATTGAACAGAGTGCTGAGCATTTGGATAAACCCCAGGTAACTCCAGAAGGGAGCACTTTGCGATTATTTAAAACCATCCTCGATCCAGCGACGTGTTCCCCGAGACCTGCACGACCGGGTCGCGATTAACGAGGCACGCCGTAAACTACTAACAAAATCATTCTCCACCAGGCAGGCACAGAACACTCCATGCAGAATGTCTCCGGCCCCAAGCGTATCTACAGCTTCCTGCCGGGCAACAGCCACAGTACCTGTTTGCCCATTAATTGAGTAGATAATGGGACGACTTCCCCTGCTTATTGCCACATATTCCACCCCTGTATCATGCAGGTACTGAATCACCTCATCATGATCGGTGCAACCGGGCGGATAGAAATCAGCGGAACAGACAGCGTACTGAACATAGGGTAAAAGTTTTTCAGCTCCCACCTTCCAACTCCCTCCATCCAGCACCACCTTTATTTTCGCTCTTTTTGCCTCCATTGCGATTTCAATTGCCTGAGGCATAAAATATCCATCCAGCATGATGAGAGAAACCCCTTTCAACAAATCATTCCATGTACTGTTTATTTCAATCGAACATAAATCAGTATTGGTATAGATCACGCTTCTATCACCACTACCAAGATCAATAGTTATGGTTGAGAGCACAGGTAGTTTGTCAGGGTCCTTTAGGCAATCAATAACGTCTACTCCATACTTTTGCAGATCCTCCAGTGCCAACTGGGCAAGAGGATGCCGCCCTAAACATGAAACAAGGGTGCACTTATTTCCGGCAACACTGCAGCTAACGGCACCATTGGCAGCAGGACCTCCAGCCGAAACCAATTGATCTATCGCCCTCACCTTCTCGTTGCTGGCAGGAAACGATGATACATAATTAAAGATATCAACGGTCGTCAGTCCAAAAAACAGTACTTTCCCAGTCATTATTCCTCGTCTTTTTACGTATTCTGAACATTTAGTAATTCCGACGGAGCGTTGTTCCTTAAATAAGGATATCAGATCAGAACAATATTCGCCAATACGGAAATGAACAGAACATATTCACGCGTAGGAGGCTATATTGATGCATTTTTTCACATATATTTACCTTTAAGAGAATTACTCACTTGACTTCATCTTCAATGCTGAATATTATTCTCAACACAGGAGGAATAATAGAATGATTGATGAAATCAGTATGGAAATACTGAAAATACTACAAGAGAAAGCACGCATTCCAAATGTTGAGGTTTCCCGACAGATAGGACTGGCTCCATCCGCAGTTCTTGAGCGTATCAGGAAGATGGAAAAGCAAGGGATCATTGACGGCTATGAAGTGCGGCTTAATCCGGAAATGTTCGGTGGCGGCCAAATTTCTTTCATCCATATTGAAGCAGAACCGCATAGTTACGCCGAAAATTGCCTTGCTGAACTCTTATCAGACATTCCTGAGGTCCAGGAAGTCCACCATATTGCAGGTAAAGACGGATATCTGATCAAGGTCCGAACAGCGGGTACTCACCAGCTCGGGCAACTTATCAAACGGAAGATACTGGTGCTCGACGGAGTCAGAACAACCAGCACCACAACAGTACTCGAGACACATAAAGAAACGTCAAAAATTCCACTCAAGAACGGAAAAGGAGAATAAGAAATGCCGCTGTCATCATCTTTTGCAGACAGGTTATATCCTGCCCTTCCACAAATATGCGATCATTATGGAACACCTTTTCATATCTATGATGAAGAAGGTATCCGGGAAACCTGCAGGCAACTACGCAACGCCTTTTCCGGCATCGATAATTTTCGTGAATTCTATGCCGTAAAGGCCTTACCAAACCCTGCTATTCTAAAAATAATGAAAGACATGGGATTTGGTTTTGACTGCAGTTCCAACACCGAATTGATTCTTTCCAGACAGGCAGGCGGTCGGGGTGAAGAGATCATGTTCACCTCTAATAATACTGGTTCCGATGAATTTGAAACAGCCTTTGCAGATGGCGGCTGCATTCTCAATCTCGATGATATATCTCTTCTTCCAAAGGTTACGGCAGTACCGGACCTTATCTGTTTTCGCTATAACCCAGGCGCAAGGCGTAGCGGCAACGACATCATTGGCACTCCGACAGAATCTAAGTATGGTGTAAGCCATGAGCAAATAGTGGAAGCCTACAGACAGGCAAAAGCGCGAGGGGCTACACGTTTTGGCCTTCATACCATGCTCGCTTCAAACGAACTCCAGTACAGTTACATGGTCCAGACAGCAGAAATGCTGCTGGAACTTGTAGAAGAAATCTCTACAGAGCTCGATATCACATTTGAATTTATCAACATTGGTGGTGGTCTTGGTATCCCGTATCGACCTGATCAGGAACCGCTTAACCTTGAAGCGATGGGAGCCGAAATTACAACACTTTTTGTCAATTTCAAAAGTCGTCACGGGTACATGCCCGGACTCTACATGGAAAGCGGTCGTTTTATGACGGGTCCTCACGGTGCTTTAGTCGTCAAAGCAATTAATCGTAAGGATATTTACCGAACCTATATCGGGGTTGATGCCTGCATGAGTGCGTTGATGCGGCCCGCGCTCTACGGCGCCTACCACCATATTGAGGTGTATGGCAAAACAGATAACAACAAGCAGGTTGTCGATGTAGTTGGCTCGCTGTGCGAAAACAATGATAAATTCGCAATTCAAAGAAATCTACCTGTCATTGAAGAAAACGATATCCTGATCATTCATGACACCGGTGCTCATGGTAGTGCAATGGGCTTCAACTATAATGGAAAGTTACGCCCTAAAGAGCTTCTCCTTTGCAGCGATTCGACTGTGGAATTGATCCGTAGGGAAGAAACAAAAGAAGACTATTTCGCAACTTTGAATTTCTCTGCCGATACCATCAAACTGTAGGCATATTCACACGTGCGCGCAGGTATCTCTACGGTACCTGCGCGCTCCTCCTTTAGAACATTTATCTTGTCAGATCCACCGGTATAATTGCCAAGAACAAAAATACATGATAAAAGCTATCAGGTATATGTGAACTTACTCAATCAGTAACGCCAAACAAATGATTTAGCAATAATTCATGCCATACCGACCGGACCCAACCGGGAAGCAAAGCTTTATTCTCTCCCGGAAATTTCCCTTCTATTTTTTGTTACCTTTAGCGCTCCTGGCATTGTTGCAGCTCCCGGCCAACGGCAACACTCTTCAGATCAGAAAGGCGATGACGAAATACCTTGTCTGCTCGCCACTGAAGACCGTCGATATAACACCAACAAAATCCATCGTCAACAACAGGGCACTCTGCCTCTCCACCATCTATCTATCCGTTAACAACTACCCACTCTGGGTAGACGAGGAAGGACCGACAGAAGCCGGATGGGCTATTGTGCATCACCTGCAAAACAGCTCTGACCACGGTCTTAATCCCCGGAAATACGAAATAGAACAGATAAAGGATGTTTTACCGTCCCAAACTCCTGAAGATCTCGCCCAACTTGAGACACTTCTCACCTTTGGCCTTGTTAAATACCTCTATGATCTGCATGGAGAAAAGGATCTCCCCATATCTTCTGAGGCAGGGAGAATGATAGGTGAAACGAACAATTCCAAAAACTCTTTTGATCCGGTCACACTGATAAAAAAGTGCCTTGAAGCCGTAGATTTTTTTACATTCCTCAAAAACCAGGCCCCCAGTCACTACCATTACAAGGGATTACAAGAATCCCTAAGACTGTATCAGTCTATTGCGGCTGCCGGGGGGTGGCTCCCGATCCCCGAAGGTCCTCCGCTAAAACCAGGTGATAAAGATTCACGAATTAAGGCAGTTAAACTCAGACTCCTTAGAACAGACTTACCCCATGACACGCCCCTCCAAAACATAAACTCAAATTACGACGACACCTTGAGAAGAGCGGTATTGCAGTTTCAGGCACGGCACAACCTCACGACGGACGGTGTTATCGGTTTAAGAACCCTGGATGCAATGAATATTCCTGTTAGAGACCGGCTTGAAACTGTACGACTCAACCTTACTCGCTGGCACCGCCAGGCCCACCAACTCGGCGAGAGATATATCCTTGTCAATATTGCCGACTTCACTCTCAGGGGTATTGTTGATAACGAGACGGTACTAGATATTCCAGTTGTTGTCGGAAATTTGCAGAACCAGACACCAATATTCAGTGATCATGTGAAATATCTTGTCTTCAACCCCTACTGGACCATCACGCCAAGTATTGCAAAAAACGAGCAACTGCCTGCTCTGCGCAAGAATCCATTTCATCTTGTTGAGAGACATATCAGACTGTTTTCAAGCTGGTATGACGATGCTATCGAAATGGATTCTACCGAAATCGACTGGTATACGATAACTCCATCGCAAATGTCAGTTTTCAGGCTTCGACAGGACCCTGGTCCCTGGAATAGCCTGGGAAAATTAAAATTTGTTTTCCCAAACAAACACTCAATTTATTTACACGACACTCCCTCCCAGGATCTTTTCAGTCGTGACCAGAGGTTTTTAAGTCATGGTTGTATACGCGTATCCGATCCTCCCGCACTGGCATCGTTTATTTTAGACTTTCAACAAAAGAAATTCACACCTGAGATGATCCAGGATCTTTACCTCCAGAACGAACGAAAGGTTATCCCGCTGGATACCCCCGTACCGGTCCATATCACGTACCAGACCGGTTGGGTTGACAAAGAGGGCCTGATCCATTTTAATAAGGACGTTTATGCTCGTGATCAGAAATTATTGCACGCTGTAAATTAACAATAAAGACTTATAGTTAACCGCATCCAGCCAGCACATGACTGAATTTAAGGGAAACGACAAGAGCTTGACTCGCAGGAAATTTCTCATCCATGCCGCCGGCACCGCTCTCGGCGGCCTTGCATTTTGTGCCCCAATGAGCGCCTTAGGCAGCCTGCCAAGGACTCGAACGTTGTCCTTCTATCACACCCATACAGGGGAAACTTTCGACGTTTCAACTACAAACGGCCACTACACCACCCGGGACCGTAAAAAACTTTTCACATTCTTGCGCGACTTCCGGACCGGTGACACGCACCCCATGGACATCAGGTTGTTCAGTACCTTGATGAAAATTCAGGACCTCACCGGAAGCAACGGTGTGTACGAAGTAATCTCCGGCTACCGGTCGCCACAAACGAACAACATGCTGCGTTCCAGAAGCAATGGGGTGGCAAAGACCAGTTACCATATGAAAGGTCAGGCAATAGATATTCGCCTGTCCGATGTTAAAACATCACATCTCAGGGATATTGCCAGGAAACTGCAGACAGGAGGCGTTGGCTACTACAGACGCTCTGATTTTGTCCATATAGATACCGGGCCCGTTCGCTTCTGGTAATTCAAATCAAACGGGATATTCAATTGCATAAAAAGATCGACATTCATTCCTTTCTCTTAACAGTTGGTGAATTTGTAAAGGACAAGGATGTCCCCGTGGTTGACTTGATCGCTGTTCAAACTAGGGACCCGTTCAAAGTGCTGGTAGCGACTATTCTCTCTGCCAGGACCAAGGACGAAACCACCGCTGCCGCCGTTAACAGGTTGTTTAAAAAGGCCTCATCACTTGAACAACTCTCACAACTCACCACAGACGAAATTGAAAAGCTCATCCACCCTGTGGGTTTTTTCCGCAATAAAGCTGTGTATCTCAATAAACTTCCCACAGCACTTGAAACGTTTGAGGGTAAAGTCCCGGATACCATACACGAACTTGTGACACTGCCCGGTGTCGGGAGAAAAACCGCTAACCTGGTCAGAAGCGTAGCCTTTGGAAAACCTGCAATTTGCGTGGATACCCATGTCCACCGCATCATGAACATCTGGGGGTATGTTCAAACCGGGACACCTCTGGCAACCGAGATGGCACTTCGCGATATACTGCCTGAAAAATACTGGCTTACCGTAAATTCTATCCTGGTCGCCTTCGGTCAATCTCTTTGTAAACCAATAGGTCCACAATGTGACATCTGTCCGCTTTCCCCGCAATGTCCCCAAATAGGGGTTACCCCCAGAATTATAAAAACGAAAAAGAAATCAATCCCGAACAGGCCCACAACTTTCCTGGCATCCTGGAATATCAACGGCCTAAGAGCAGTAGAAAAAAAAGGGTTCATCGACATTGTCAGGGAGCTTGACTTCGACATCCTGGCGCTTCAGGAAACCAAGGCGCAGCCAGACCAACTCTCTGACAACCTGAAAAACATTGACGGATATTATTCTTTTTTTCACAGTGCGGAGAAAAAAGGTTATTCCGGCGTTGCAGTGTATAGCCGCAAGGAACCGGTAAACGTCTTCTACGGATTAGGCAATGAGGAATACGACAGAGAAGGCCGGGTACTCACCCTGGAGTTTGCTGATTACTTCCTGATCAACATATACTTCCCCAATAGCGGTGAAGGTTTGAAACGGCTTGATTACAAGCTGGCATTTAATAAAGAATTGCTCCGATTTGCTGAAAAGTTACGCAGCAGGAAATGTGTTGTCCTTTGTGGCGATTTCAATGTTGCACATAAGCCTATCGACCTCAAAAATCCAGATAAAAACACAAAAAATGCAGGATTCACCCCAGAAGAACGACAGTGGATGGATCGATTCCTTGAGGCCGGATATCTTGACACGTTCCGTATGTTTAACAACGAGCCGGAACAGTACAGCTGGTGGAGCTACAGGTTTAACGCCAGGGCAAGAAATATAGGCTGGCGGATAGATTACTTCTGCGTTGACTCTGCAGGGAAAGACAGGATACAGGATGCCCGAATCTTAAATGAAGTAATGGGTTCTGATCACTGCCCCGTCCTTCTCGAATTCGAGGCATAACTCATGGCGGCCAGTTTTTCCCCGACACATTGCCGCATTCTTCCCAGCATCTGTTTTTCCATTTTTCTTTTCTCCCCCCCTTCCCTTTTTGCAGCCACATCTCCCGAATTAAATAGTACCAGCATCGAATTGACAAGGGGATTTCAGCTTTCCCCGGGTCTCTTGGCAGTACTACTTGTGATTTTTGGTTCCCTGGTCATTATTGCTACTATTCTGTTTTTGCTCAACAGACGACTGCAAAGGGAAATCCTCGCTCGCAAACAGGCAGAGGACGCTCTCCTGAAAAGTGAGCTGAAACTTCAGAACTATTTCCGGCAAACTGAGCAGTTCAGTCTTTCTGCTGCTGCGATGTTAACCATCCAGGATGAAAAACAGCTCTTTTCCGAAATAAGCAACGCCATTGTGGAGCACTCAGATTTCAAACGTGTTCTCATATCCCTGTTCCGGAACGAACCGCCATACAGGGAGCTTATTGGCTATGCCGGAGTATCAGACGAGATATTGGACAAAGTACGCAAAACCGATCTTGCCAAAAACTGGTACGACAATGTTTTCAGCCTCGGCATTAAAATCGGGAACTTCAGTTATTATATACCTTATACTCTAAGCCATATTCTGAACCAGCAGGCAACGATTTATGGTGAAGAAGCCAAACCCGCTGACGAACACCTCTGGCATCCCAAAGACAACCTCTTTGTGCGAATGAATGATGAGAACGGTAAATTCCTCGGCATAATTTCAGTCGACACCTCAAAATCGGGTCTTAAACCAACTGCTGAGATTGTCCGTCCTCTTGAGATTTATGCCAGCCTCATCTCACAGATAATTATTTTACGCAGGGAGTACAGTCGCCGGACAGAACTTGAACATCAGTTGCGCCATTCCCAGAAAATGGAGGCGCTTGGCAACCTCACAGGGGGTATCGCTCACGATTTCAACAACATACTGGGGATTATTATAGGAAATGCTGAGTTAGCCCTTATCGATACTCCTGACTGGAATCCGGCCAACCAGAATGTACACGAGATAAAAACTGCAGGGCTCCGTGCCAAGGAAATAATCCAACAACTTATCTCGTTTAGTCGGAAATCAAGTAAGGAATTGCGGGCCATACAGATATCACCTCTCATTGGCGACACCGTGAAATTGCTGCGCTCCACACTTCCTGCCAATATTACCCTTCACTACGAAAACAATACTGACAATTGCGTCATTGCTGCCGACCCTCCTCTCATCTATCAGTTGCTTCACAATCTTTGCACAAACGGCGTTCAGGCCATCGGTTCCGCTAAAGGCACCCTGACTGTAACTGTAACGGACCAGGATATCTCATCGGTTGAGGGGGAACAGCAGGAAACGAAGCCGGGTACATATATAAAACTTACAGTCAGGGATTCCGGGCAAGGCATAGCCGCTCATCAGCTCAACAAGATTTTTGATCCCTATTTCACAACCCGCGGACCCGGCGAAGGTTCAGGACTCGGTCTTACAACGGTTCATGGAATAGTGCAAAGTCATGACGGCTTCGTTACCGTAACCAGCAAACCAGGGGAAGGCAGTGAATTCGTGGTGTATCTCCCCTGCATTCAAAAAGAAGCTGAGCTCAATGATCAACCAGCGCCCGCCTTATCCAGTAACCAGGTAAAAAACATCCTGGTTATTGATGATGAACCATCTTTGCTGGCAGTTAACAAGAGTGTACTTGAGCGTTGCGGGTATTCGGTTTTTGCTCAGGAGACCCCTCTATCCGCTCTTGAACTGTTTAAAAAATGTGATCCGGGCACTTTCGACCTTGTTATAACCGACCTCACGATGCCAGAAATGAATGGTATGGACTTAGCAAAACAAATCCATGAGAGCGACTCTTCAATACCAATCTTTCTCTGCACAGGATACAGCGACAAACTCAAACAAAAAGAGATGGCTCAATACGGAATTGTCAACGTTTTCACAAAACCTTTAGACACAGCCAGCTTCACCAGGGAAGTACAAAAACTATTATCCTGACCCGCTGCACCTCCCGTCCAACACCTTACCCCTGAAGCGATGTACTACAGATATCTACCAACCTGTCCTGTTCATTTGTTTCGATATATTCGAGTAATTTTCGGTGTCCGGCAGGATATGCGAATTCACGTAATTCTGCCATTCCAATCCATCGATATCGATCAGCTGCTGTCAAAACAGGCTCGCTCTCTCGCTCCAGTTCACAATAATAGCAATAAAGCGTTACCCGGTAATGCATGTACGAATGGGTGACTATCGTAATCTCACCTGTCACTCGAACACGCAGCCTGGTTTCCTCAAGATATTCACGAACCACTGTCTGTTCAGGATGTTCACCATTTTCCATCTGCCCACCTGGAAACTCCCACAAACCTGCCCAGATGTCACCAACCTGCCGTTGCTGAATAAATATCCGTCCCCGATGCACAAGTAGCCCTGTTGCCATCCTGATAGAAACATTCTTTTTCTTCTTTGTAGAAACAGGACGCTGACTGATAGTTCCCCGCTCAAACGCCAGACAGTGAAATGATATTGGACACTTTGAACACCGTGGATTTCCGGGAATGCAGATCAGGCCTCCCAGATCCATCAAGGCCTGATTATAAAACCTCATTTGTCCAGGTACTATCAACTCTTGTGATATTTTATCTATGGCCTTTCTTCCCGGTCCGCTTTTTACCTGCTTATCGATATCGAAAATCCTGCTGTAAATACGCGCCACATTGGCATCAACTAAAGAGACATCCTTATTGCACGCTATCGAGGATATAGCCGCAGCGGTGTAAGGACCGACTCCTGGTAAGTCCAGCAACGATACAATATCGCACGGAATTTCTGATCCGTATTGGTTTTTTAGTATACCAGCAGCCCTATGCAGGTTTCTGGCTCTGGAATAGTAACCAAGCCCTTCCCAATATTTGAGTATTTCCTGTTCGGTTGCTTCAGCCACCGAATCAAGCGTTGGAAACCTCTGTATCCATTTAGTAAAGTATTGTATTCCTCGTTCCATCTGGGTTTGCTGAAGCATGATCTCCGACACCCAGACATGATATGGATTATAGGTTTTTCTCCAAGGAAGCACCCTCTTGTTACTTCTGAACCAACAAAGCAATTGTTCCTGAAGCTTGGTATTCTTGTTCATCACAGCTTTACTATTGATTGTCATTTGGAAATGTTTCTTTCTTCTGCATATTAATGAAAGTCTTTCCCAGAATCATATTCCTATATAATCTGGGGCGAGGCTATTTTTTGGTAAAGATTAACAGATTCCTTGAAACATCACTAGACAAACCAGTTTTGATCATTTATTGTAGCGGCAGATTTATTATGTTAAACAAGCTAGATATGGCACCTTTAGAAAATTGGTCCCGTAACAGGACCGCAAAACCGTAAAAAGCCAGAAACAGTGAGGAAATTGCACGCAAGCTGCTCTACTTACGTGCATCTTTATAGATTCATCAGCTGGACAGGAATCATTCAATTTCAGTTGATAATTCATCAAATGATGGAAAAAAACCGTGCATTGCCGCCGCAAACCCGTATCGTCTCCCCCCCACCGAGACACCCAGGCTGCACCTGTAACTGACTGCATCGGTTTGAACCATCAAATAACAAGCAGAATCTGCATTTTGTGGAGGAGTAATGGAAAGCGAGAATAAGGACATTGCTGTAAAAAGAT
The DNA here is from genome assembly GCF_010646885.2 of Desulfopila sp. IMCC35008. Taxonomy (GTDB): domain Bacteria; phylum Desulfobacterota; class Desulfobulbia; order Desulfobulbales; family Desulfocapsaceae; genus Desulfopila. The sequence goes on from NZ_CP050700.1 coordinate 2,568,409, forward strand.
CCCTTTTTACACGATTAACAGGAAAGCTCAGTATCAGAAGCAAGTTGGTCCTTGCTTTCATGATCATGATTGCACTCACTCTGGCCGTCAGTGGTGTGACTCTGGTATTTGACCAGATTTCCCAAAAAACAAGAGATGAGCTGATCGATGTTCAGGTCAAAGTGGGCAGGCTTAGTCTTGAAACGGAAAACTCGCTGCGCGTAATGCAGAGTCTTGAAAAGGAATTTCTGCTCAAGCAAGCCACTATTGGTATCCAGGAAGCAAAAGCCCAATATCTTGTTCCCTTTACGGAGATGGGTGGCCAAACATATGCGACCCTATACGAGATCCAGCAGTTATTGACTTCTCAGGGCGACATTGATGCCGCCCAATCCGCTATGGACTCAATCAACGAGTACCTCAGTGCCTTCATAGGTACGGTAAACATTCTGGAACTTCGTGTTGATAAGGAATTCGGCGAATTAGTAAAGTTAGACGCTGCCATAGAAGCTTTTGATAATGAGATTGAAGCACACGATGACATCGTCATTGAAGATAACGCGGGTGAACTATTTGAAGTCATCCAGGAATACCGTTTCACCCCAACCAGGGAGGGAGCAGCTAATGTTACCTCCCAGATTGCCAACCTGAAAGATCTCATTGATGTCTCCCTCATGCCGGCACCGACCAGGCAGAAGATCGCGGAACAACTCGACGAGTTGTCTAACTGGTTTAATCAGGTGAAGGATACCGATGCCGAGCTGAATGCCAGAATCGAAGCTTACGAACAGGCTGCACAAAAAGCTGAGCCTGTTATCGATGCATTCCTGTTAAACGCATCCAATAATCAGCAGGCTGCAACCAATAAGATGAAGGACACATCAACACTTACAAGGCAAATTGTGATTGGTGTTTCCATCGCTGCTATCCTTCTCGGTATTTTGATCGCCATCGTTCTTTCCAAAAGTTTGACCGAACAGGTTAACCACATTGTCGATCTTCTCGGTGAAATTGGCATGGGTAACTTCGACGCCCGTACCCCCGTTGTAACCCAGGATGAACTTGGAACCATGGCCGATGCACTGAACGCCATGCTTGATAACATCACCATTCTTATCCAGAGTCAGACAGAACGTGATGCTATTCAGGAATCGATCATGAAACTCCTCGAGGAGATTTCAGCCCTGACCGAGGGTGATCTGCGAGGGCGTGCAGAGGTGACCGAAGATATGACAGGTGCCATTGCCGACTCGTTCAACGCCATGACCGAACAGTTCTCTGACATTATTTTAAAGGTTAAGAAAGCGACCGGCTCCGTTGATTTAACATCAGCGGACGTTACCAAACAGACGATGTCACTGGCCAACAAGAACATCGAACAGGCTCACAAGGTTGAAGACGCTATTGGCGCGATTGATCATATGGTTAACTCCATTAAAGAGGTTTCTGAGAACGCCCAGAAGTCTGCTGAGGTTTCCGAGAAGTCCCGTCTTAACGCCCGTGAAGGTGCGGAAGCTGTACAGAAGACGAACACTGCTATGAGCGAGATTCGTGAAGAGATTAACGAAACCGCCAGATCCATTAAACGTCTTGGTGAAAGTTCGCTCGAGATTGGTAACGTTGTACAAATTATTAATGAGCTTTCAGACAGGACCTCCATCCTTGCACTGAACGCCTCCATCCAGGCTGCAATGGCCGGTGACGCTGGTCATGGTTTTGCTGTTGTTGCAGACGAGGTTCAGCGACTTGCTGAAAGTTCAGGTAGTTCAACCAAACAGATAGAAACACTTGTTAACAATATCCAGACAGAGATAAAGAACGTCAGTAACCGTATGGACGAAAGTATTGGTAAGGTTGTACAGGGCTCACAGCTTGCTGACGGCGCGCATGAAAAACTTCAGCAGATTGAAGATGTATCTCAGCATCTGGCTGATCTCATTGAAGCTATTACAGATGCAACCAACGAGCAGGTACGGGTTTCTGAACAGATTTCCGGCACCATGCAGGAAGTTGGTGACGTCAGTAAGGCATCCTCGATTTCCTCCCAGGAAACCGCGACCTCCATGGATGCACTCCGTACAACAGCCCAGGAACTACGTGCTGCTGTTGAGATGTTTAAGATCGCCGACGAATCCGAGGAGACGGTCTAAATCGATGTTACGGAGGAGACTTCTGCCAGGAATCTCCTCCACTATTCATTCACCACCGGAGGTGAGTATGAGACGGTTACATTTCTTCCCGCTGGCCCTGCTGGCATCATTCATGATGCTTTGTAATACTGCAACAGCAGCAGACGGAAAGATTAGAGTAGGTTTTAATATAGCCCAATCAGGGATGTTTGCACTGGTCGGGAGTCATTCAAAAAATGCTGCAGAACTCATTCGCAAGGAAGTTGAGGCCAAGGGTGGTCTCAAGATCGGTGATAAAACTTATGATCTTGAATTTATTTACGGAGATAATAAGTCAACCGCCACGGACGCCTCAAATCTTGCTATACAGCAAGTTACAAAGCAACAGGTAATCGCCATCATTGCACCGAACTTCAGTGCCCTGGCGATCCCTGTCGGCCAAATGGCAAACTCTTTTTCCACCCCTATGATTTCCCCCTGGTCAACATCTCCTATAACGACTAAAGACAGACCGTTTGTGTTCAGGACCTGCTTTGTATTTACGATTCAGGGACCTGTTCTAACTAAGTTTGTCGCCAGCGAGTTTAATGCTACACAAGCAGCGGTACTCTACGATATTATCAGCGCATACCCCAGGGGCATGGCAAAAGCATTTCGTGATGCCTTTGAAAAAACAAATGGTAAAGGCTCTGTTGTTGCTTTTGAGGAATTCCGTACCGGTGCAACCGATTTTCGTAAACAGCTGAAAAAAATCAAGGACTCCGGTGCACAGGTTCTCTTTACTCCTCAACATTACGACGAAATCCCTCTTATAGTACGTCAAGCCAAGGAAATCGGACTCACTATACCGATAATAGGCAGCAACTCCTGGGCTGGTGGCGACTTGACCGGGACCTGCGGCGAAGACTGCAATGGACTTTACTTTACTGGTAACTACGCACCGGGTGAAGCGAAAGGTGTTAACAAGCAGTATGTCGACAGTTACCAAAAAGCCTATAACGAACTACCGGATGAGCCCTCAGCGCTCACCTGGGACTCCGTCCGTGTCCTGTTACAGGCACTCGAAAACACAGGTGGTCTTTCAGGCAACCTGTTAAAAGATCGTGTTGCTGTAAAAGACCAGATCGTAAAAATTCGCAATATGGAAGGTGCTACCGGAATGCTCAACTTTAACGCCAGTGGCAACCCGGAGAAATGTGCAATTGTTGTAAAGATTGTAGACGGCGTGTTTACATTCCACGATTCTGTCTGTCCGTAGCAGAGAAAAAAACCCTTTGTAATGCTAAAGGGTTTTCAGGACCAGGATCTGAACAAATGAAGTTCATTTTAGAGAAGGGATTAGGTTGGTTACTATTCATCCCCACCCCCTTCCGGAACCTGCTAGACAGGGTTATCCTTTCGTTCATTCCTTACATTGGACGCAGCTGAACAAGAATGGAAAAAAATACTTCAGGCATAACTGAAAAGCCCAAAAGCCTCATTTATTTCCTCAGAGATCTCCACGCTCAGGAGGCAAATGTTGATCTTGTAGTCCAAAGCCGAGAACGGCATGGTGTCATCCATGTGAGGAAAGGTGAAGTAATCTCGGCTAATGCTGACTTCCTGCACGGTAACGGTGCTATACTTAGTCTTGTGAAGGCTTCTGACCCTGAACTGACAGTCACAGAAAACGACACTTCAATACAGAAAACGATTTCCCTTACCCTGTCGCAAATCCATAAAATTGTTTCTGGACAGAAAAAAACAACTTCGCCACTCACTAACGCAGAAGAAAAACAGCTTTTACACGAAGCAAAAATGTTGTTTTCCCAGTTTCACCTAAAACTGGCTGGACAAAAACTGATAACGATTCTTCGCTCAAACCGATTCTGTTACCCAGCCTGGCTGTGGCAATCACGCATTATCAGCAGGCAGGATTATATCGGTAAAGCTCTTGATGAGGCATATCGGTGGGGTAACCACGATCAGGAAGTCTGGCGAGAGGCGCGCAAGATTCGGCCCCAGTTAGACGGCTCGGAATCCACTGTAAAGAGGTGCTTCTTCTGCTGGTCCTTAGTTTCTAAACAAAGTGGACTGTGCCCGCATTGCCATGCATTCCTCATTATCAGCAGTCAACCTCAGTCTGAACTCCTGAAAAGTGATGATCTCAAGTATACAATCGCTCTGATGGAAGAAGCGATGAAGCTTGAACCGTCAAACAGTCGAGTCGCCTATTCTCTTGCTGTAGGGTACTTCAACCTCAAGCAATATCAACAGGCGCTGAAGTTTATGCGGTTAGCCAGGAAACTGTCACCTAGAATAAACCTCTATGCCAAGAGCTTGACACTTCTGACAACCGTTGCAAAAACCCAATCGGGTGGTGCACCAACAGTTGACAGGCAAAAGATTACCACCATCGGGTCAGGTAACCGGGTACTTCTCGTAGAGGATAGTAAAACTTCACGAAAGGTCCTCTCCATGTTGTTCAAGAGGAAAGGATATGAAGTAATTGAAGCGGAAGACGGAAAAGATGCGATAGAGAAATGTCAGGAGAACCATCCCGACCTGATAATTCTTGACGTTATCCTCCCTGACACTACCGGCCATGAGCTACTACCGCAGTTACGTGCCATAACTCATATCGCTAACCTTCCGGTTATCATGCTTACCGGAAGGCAGGCTGCCGAAGATAAGATGCGCGGCCTTTCAGCTGGTGTAAATGAATATGTCACAAAACCATTTAACCCGGAAAAACTAACAAACCTGGTTTCTGTTTACCTGCCGAACGCTCAACCCATTGTTTCAGAAACAGCAGCCCCACCTGCACAAAAAACTCCTGCTGCACCAGCCGTTGAAATTGAGAAAGAAATTCTTCCCCCTGAACCCGCTATAAAAACAGGTCCGGAAGTTGGAAAGAAACAAGACGATTTTGATCCCGATGCAAAAACCATATTTGTTGTTGAGGACAGCCCGACGTCCCGCAAAGTGTTGAAGATGATTCTAAAACGGTCAAAGTTCAACGTTATTGAGGCCGCTACGGGTAAAGAAGCCCTGACCACCGCTGAAGCCATTGCACCTGATCTTGTACTGCTTGATGTTATGCTTCCTGACATGACAGGATATGACATTTTACCAAAAATCAAGAAAATGCCAGCCTATGCAACGACTCCCGTATTTATTCTCACTGGCAAAAGAGCTCCTTCGGACAAGATGAAAGGCATGCTTCTTGGCTCAAACGAATATATAACAAAACCCTTCAACCCTGAGAAATTATTGGCATTGATCAACAATTACATCTAAGGTACAAAAGGTTTGGAAACTTTTACCGCTCTGACTTTATGAACACATTATCGAGCATTATTGAAAATATCGACTCTCAGCTGGCAACTGCCAGGGACAGCAAGGATCATTCCTCCTACTCTCCTTTCCTGTCAGGTGTGCAGGAACAACTGAGGAGGTATATCCAGGTCACAGCCGGAGGTCTTTCCCTGGCGGTACCTATCGACGACCTGTACGAGGTCGGTCACTTACCAGGTATCACGACTCTTCCGAACCTCCCTGCGTGGATTCTAGGCATTGTCAGTCTCCGTGAAGAAATCATTTCGGTAGTTGACCTGAACAATCTCTTTTTCAGTATGAAGACAGATATAAAAAAGAGCAGCCGGCTCGTGGTCCTGCAAAAAGGTCAGATGAAGGTAGGCATTGTCATTGACAGAATCATCGCAACCATTTCCCGCCCAGATTCCGATCGAACCGTTGTCACAAACTCACTGCTTCACAAGGCTGCACCTGAAGTTTTCCAAGAGAGTATTGTTATTGATGATGAGGTCTTTCACCTACTTGAGGCGAGATCCTTTTTTGCTTTCGACAGGTTACTAAATTATTACGACGCATAGAAAGATGCATGGCACCTTTTCCTTTAAGAATCCATATCCGCCGTACTATTTGAGGTACTGGATTATCTTTCGCCCTGCTCTCCAGGAGATTATTTGATGTCGCAGTTACCACGAGAAGAATTAGCCGCAATACTTTTTGAAGAGGTTGAGGGATATCTGCCTCGAATCGGCAAGGGATTATCCACACTCCAGAAATCTGGCGATGACTGGGAGGTCATGCAGGAAGTTTTCCGGATTTTCCATAACATTAAGGGGGCTGCATCGCAGGTTGACTTTAGTGAATTAAGTGCCGCTGCGGCACGCTCAGAGAACCTCCTGGCCGCAAACCTCGAAGAACATATATCGCTTAGCGCTGTGGAGCTGAATTTTCTTTATGGGGTCCATGACTCTATTGATGAATTTTGTTCCGCCACCGACAAATCCAAGGACGCAGAGATAGAACATTTCAAGGATATTCTTTCCTCCGGATACGGTAGACATACACCCGAACAGACATCTTTTTATGAAGACGACATGTTCGAGGCCGATTGGACTTCCGTTACAAGCGAGCCAGACGCAGATGCAGTATCCGAACTCGATACCATCAGGCTTGAGTGTCTCAATGCACTTCGCTCCGTCCTTCCACTTCTGCAGGAACTTGCAGATTGTTCAGTATCCGAAAACGTACCTGCACTCGTGCCCCAATTCATCTCGCCAATGAGTCGTGCTGTATCCACACTGGCCACATGTTCTCAAACTGCCGGTTTGAACGGTCAACATCGCTTATTGACGAACTTTCACACCCTGCTTGAGACCCTCGGTCGTACACCTTCACTTATTTCTGCTGACACACCCGCACTGTTGAAAGAATTCCTCACCTATCTCGATGTTATCTTCAGTCTTGATCCACGTGAAGGAGAAGCAGTTGTCGGTCGTATTCAGGACAAGTTTACCGCCCTTTCTGACCTTCTTATTTCAGGTGGAGACGCTGACCAGGATGTCTCCATTGATGATGATTTTATTGATGAAACTGAAATCGACGAAATCTTCAACCAGCAGGAAGAGATTCTGTTTGAAGAAACAGCCGACCCTGAAAGTTATGCAGGCCCTTCTATTGAAGAAGAGTTATATGTTGAGGAGGCACCAGCCAGCGTTGAAGCGGAAGCACGCGTCCTGTCTGACGAGGAAAAGGAACTCTTTGCCATCTTTCAGGCAGAATGCGAAGAACACCTGCAGGTTATCAACTCCACCCTCAACAGTCTCGAAGGCAGTGTTGTCGACGCAATGACGTTTACCCCTGACCTGCTTAATACCGTGTCGCAAATGCGTCGTTCCGTTCACACCTTAAAAGGTGCTGCCGGCATGACAGGTTTTGATTATCTCTCTTCCTGTGCTCACAGTCTTGAGGATCTGCTTGACTGGTTGCATGACGATTCAGATGAGATCAATCCAGACGATGTACTTGTTATTGCAGATGGTATCGACATTATTGAGCGTCTTTCAGAAGACACTACCGGGCAAGACAGGACGTCAGCTGAAATCTATTCTGAAAAGATAGAAACTTATCTCAATACCAGGAGCAGTGCTTCGGCAGATGCAGCTTCTGAGTCGCCCCTTCCCCAACCAGTACCTGCAAATACCATTCAACAACCGGAAATACCGGCTACAGTTGAAAGCCATCAAATAGCCGCTGCACAACCAGAAGCTGACACGGCACTTCCTGGAACCGCGGGTAATGTTCGTGTAAAACTTGACGATCTCGATGAGCTTGCAGGTATTGAAGGTGAACTAGTTGTCGCGCGCGGTTCTATTGAGAAATTAATGGAGCAGATGAATCAATCCCTGATCGATTTAAACAGCACCCGTGAGGCCCTGAACCGCAAGACACAAGAGCTCGAAGTCGGTTTCGAGGCCCAGTCCCTTTATGGTTTTGGTCCTGCACCCATACCTGGCGCCCAATCAATTGCTGAAGAGCCGACATCCACGCTTTCCGAATTTGATCCAATAGAACTCGACAGGTACTCACAGCTGAACCTCATTATCCGTTCGTTGAACGAAATCGCCATTGATGTTAATGCGATCCATTCTGAGATGAATTCCGTCGCCAATGAAATAAAGGGCCAGGTAAGTAAGCAGCAACTTTCCATGGGGGTGATGCAGGAAAAACTGATGCGCATCCGCATGACCCCGCTTTCCTCCATCTCCAGGATCCTGTACCGTACTGTCCGCCAGACGGCCAACAACCTCGAGAAAGATGTCAAGCTCACTATTACCGGTGAAGATGTTTATATGGATCGATTTATCTGGTCCAAAACACTAGACCCCTTAATGCACATTCTCCGGAATTGTATCGATCACGGCATCGAAGACAGTTTCTCCCGTCTGGAAGCCGGAAAACCAAAATCCGGCAGCATTCACATCAATGCAGAACAGAAAAACCGTTATGTTGCTATCCGGATAACTGATGACGGCCGGGGAATCGATATCGACAAGATGAAGGCCAAACTTTCCGCCGAAAACATTCTGCAAGAAGGTGTGAACTACCCTGATGAAGAGCTTTTGCGTCATCTTTTCCGACCTAGTTTTTCAACCAAGGAAGATATCAGCCAGATCTCAGGTCGCGGTGTCGGTCTTGACGTTGTCCTGAGAAACATCCAGGAGCTGAGGGGAAGTGTCAAGATTGAAAACAGTCCCGGCCAAGGTGTTGCTTTCGAACTCAATATCCCAATTACCCTCTCCATCAACAGGGCTATTGTTATTACGGTTGGCGGAAGGCAATTCGCTGTACCTATCCAGGACATTGTCGAGGTACATAAATCCAGCAAGGAAGAACTCGCAGCAGGAAATGACAATCAGCTTAAGTGGGGCGAGAACATAATTGAAAAGATCCAACTGGCTCCCCGCCTTCAACTAGAGTCGTTTGAAGATGATGAAACATTTGTCCAGAATCTGATGCTCATTATCGAAGCCGACGGCACTCATAAAGCGTTGCAGATCGATTCGGTAATTGAACAGCGTGAGATCGTTATCAAGGATCTCGGCAGTCATCTACGTTACGTACGAGGTATTAACGGCGTTACCGTCACCGGTGACGGTACGGTAATTCCTATCCTTAACCTGCTTGAACTCGCAGCCCAGGAAAGCCTTGTTGTCAAAACTGTCGAGCGGGAAGACATTCCGGTACGGGAAACTCCTCTGCAGGTGCTTATCGTCGATGACTCCATCAGTGTACGCTACAGCATAGCCCGCATGGTTGAAGGACAATCATGGCAGGCCCACCAGGCAGTTGATGGAATTGATGCCATGGAACAGCTTGAATCTCTGACACCCGATGTCATCGTACTTGATATTGAAATGCCGCGGATGAACGGATACGAATTCCTTGCTGCACGAGTTGGCCATGACAAGCTGTCATCTATTCCCGTAGTTATGCTTACCTCCCGTGCATCCGAAAAACACCGGAAAAAGGCAGAAGAACTTGGTGTTGACTCCTATGTCACCAAACCGTATCAGGAAGATGAATTTGTTGAACTGCTGAAATCAATGGCAGTCAGCCATCTGTAACCAAATTTGAACGACCGGATAAACGATGCAAGAAGAAAGAGAAGTTGCTGTTGTAGGCGCCAATACGGCCCCTTTAGGTACGTTACATATATACTGGCTTTTCAGCAGGAACCAGATTGAATTTATCCTTACTGAAATAGAGACGCTGACTACTTCAGGCGAAAATGTTCCAGACAGGGCACGCTATATAGATGAGGCACTTCCCCTTATAGACCTTGAAACACATTTTGGTTTGGAAGGTCAATGGCAGACCCCTGCAGATAAGTATATTGTCACGAAAACCACCGACCCAAAAGGTGAACTCGTCAAGATTATAATACCGGCTGCGCATCCGTTACGTATGAAAAAGTTATCGTTTGCAACCACCCCGGCACCCGGTAGTGCCCTGAAAAAGAATGAAGAGCATATTCTCGGTGCATTTTTCCAGGATAATGAGACTCTTCTGGTAGTTCCGGATCTACAGACAATAGTTAAATTTATGAAGATGTAACTGTCAGAGATAGTAATAGTAAATAGATTTGGCAACCGGTCATTGCCAGATACATTACTCACATACTACTCGTGGAGATGAATCGGAGGAGACGATGAGTTTGGATGAAAGAGTAAAAAAGAACTGGATTGAAATCCAAAAAAAACATAAAGTACCTGTAAACGCTATAGGTATTAAAATTAAGGATAACGACAAAAAAACCCTTCAAGTATGGAAAGAAGAAGGGATTGATGCGTATCTGAAAAAATAGGTAAATTGAAGAAATGAGCAAAGTAATTCTGATCGTAGAAGACAGCCCCACCGATATGCATATTGCCGAGTCTGTATGCACCAGTAACGGTTATCAGGTTCTTACCACCGACGAAGGCGAGAAAGCCCTCGAAATAGCCGCAGAGAAAAAGCCGGATCTCATCCTGCTGGATGTTATTCTCCCCAAGCAGAACGGCTTCCAAATCTGCCGTCAACTAAAGAAAAACCCTGAAACAGCGGGCATTAAAGTCATTTTGGTTACCAGCAAGTCTCAACCCAGTGATAAATTCTGGGGTATGAAACAGGGAGCGGATGAATATATTCCCAAGCCCTACAACGAAGACGATCTGCTGGATGCAATAGACAAACTACTCCTGTAAATCATATCTTTTCAAAAAACCTGCTTGTAAAAAAAAAGCCCCTTGCTACCGAAACTGGTCCGGCATTAAGGGGCTTTTTTGTCATGGTCCTGTAAACCCGCAGTTACATCCTTTTGTAAATTTCGAGAGCCCTCTCATGAGTCATCAGGTTCCGCCAGTCAGAACCGAGACAGTTTTCCCATAATGGCTCAAGATTAAGTGCTGTTGTCACCATTCTGTCCAGATCTTCGGGGGACATATCGGTTGTCAGGTTTCGCGGCAGACTGATATTGTGATGCTCCATCATTTGTCGGAATTCACGAACACCTTCCGGATAAATATCCTCAAGATAATCAAAAGCAATACAACAGCCAATCCCGTGATGAATTCCAAGGACAAAAGAAAGCCCATAGGAGAGGGCATGACACGCACCAACCTGGGAGTAGGCAATAGACATTCCACCGAAATAGGATGCCATCATCAATTTATCATCCTTATCCAAGTGGTCTTCTAAAAACACCTGACGACACAACTCAAGTGATTTCTCCCCATAAGCCTTACTGAATTCATTTAAAAAGGTGCCATTCAATGATTCCACATCGTGGATGAAACAATCCATACCGGTATAGAACCACTGGTCTTTGGGAACATCTGCAATTAATTCAGGATCAAGGAGAATCTGATCATAAATGGTATAGTCCGAGTTTATACCAAGTTTTTTCTCAGGCCCTGTTAAAATAGTAGTTCGTGATATTTCGGCACCGGTACCCGCCAGGGTCGGTACGCCCACGTGATACACCGCAGGATTTTTTATCAGATCCCACCCCTGGTAATCGGCAGATGAACCGGGGTTATTCAGCATGAGTGACACAGCCTTGGCTATATCCAATACAGAACCGCCGCCAATGCCGATCACACCATCCGGTTTTACAGGATGATATGCACGAATTTGACCGACCAGACTGTCAATAAGGGTGGTTTTCGGTTCTTCATCAACATTTACCCTCAGGAGAAAGTCCTTATCCTCAAGAGGTATCCTTGATTCAAGAGGAGCCCCCTCAAACACATCGTCGATGATAAAAACGACATATGAATCAGGGGTTGTTCTCTTCTCCCGCAGAATATCTCCAAGCTGGTTAAATGCCCCGCGACCAAAAATAATTTTAGGTACAATAGCAAAATTACGATACATAGTTTTACCGATGTTTATTGAGGATGTAACATTGCCCGTCCGATACTCATTCCCAAACGAACAATTTTCACTTATAAAAGGTAGCCAAAAAAGACTTCTAACAGATAATCAGTTACTCAGCAATGTCCAGTTCAAACTGTTTTTCAATTCCACTCAACGATGTTCTGAACATTCGCTTGACATTAGTGTAGAACACGATAATTTGCCAGTCTCACCAGTCCAATTATACGTAAAAACGATCATGTCAGTTATTGAAAAAAACAGTGTATTCACCTCCCTGCTCCAAAACGGCCCACTTGCCGTCGAGGAAAAAGTAACCCTCGCGTCCCCTTTCTCTTCAACTACAAGAGAATGGGTACGAAATCTCAAGCAGGATCAGAATAATATTACCAAATATCGTGCCATCAGAAGCCAGGTCTTTGAATTCCTCGAAATCAACAATTTCATTGAAATCCGTGAACTCCTGATAAATCATAAAGAACAGGCTGCTCGTGGTCGGCGCGCTTATGTCAAACTTGGTAACATGTTTGGCATTGATGGTACAGTAAAAGAGATCGAAGCTCGCATCCATGATTATGCACGAACTGCTGACGCCGTTGTTAACAGCTTACGCAACAAAATTTTAAAGCCATACTCATCACATATCGCAACGACCAATGAGATAGAAGTTGCTAATGACCCTATTGAACTACTGTTGATAATTTTTAACGACAGGTACCATAGAAAGGCACGGTTTGAGGCACGCAGGAAATTGCAGCTCATGAATCTTGCTGCCAGTATCGACCAACGGGAAAGAGAGACTGCTATTGAAGAGAAATTTTCAACCTTTCTGCACTTTCTTAATGATTACGTGTGGAGTCCACAACAAAAAATTGGTGAACACGACATCGTTTATCTCCTTTCACAGCATGATCCTGAGGACTTTCACTGCACATCCGTACGGGTAATCACCCCGGATGAAAGAAAGAATATCCCCTCTGGTAACGGTACCAAATTGACCCTGATTAAAAGAAGAAAATTTGTTACAGACGGACGGGAGTGGCCTATATATGTCTCAATCAGGAAAAAACCTCCGGAAGCAAAAGTACTCAAACTCCTAAGGAAAAATGAGAAAAACCCGGCGGTAGCCGTTGATGATGAACTGGGACTCATGGCGGTTCTGGATTCAGTATCGGATGTTAAAATATTCCAGAATCATCTCACAAGATCTGCAGGAAAAGCCAACTCATTTATGGTCCTTGAAGATATCTCAGACACCCTCACCGGCAACGCTGTATACCAATCCACAGCCACCGGTTCCAGCGCAAAAACACCTATGCTTAAATTTTTCGCCAGGCTAGGCGGTATGCGAGTCGAATTCATCATCCATACCAACCGAAGCTGGCTCAATTATCTTTACCAGCAGGATGTCGCACATGATGAATATGAGGTACGTCGTATCTTTGATAGCGGGGTTGCTGAACTCCTTTTCCCAGCCGATATTTTTCACCTTGACCATAAGGAAATCCGTAATGACATGCTTGTCAGATTCCGCCGCCAGATAGAAAAAACCTGAGTTCAAATCAACTTTTCAAATCCTCATGTTCATTTCAGCCTCACTTCCATCATGGTACTTCATTACTTTCTGCTGAGAAGGATAGTACCTATTTCGGTTATAGTTTTTCCCAGTAACTTGAGATACGAGTAATCTACTTTTTTGCGGTCTTCTTATTCCGTTACAGAGGCAGTTCCTACCATCTCGACAAATTCCTGTTCAAACAATATTTCTTTTTCAAGTAGTCTTTCTGAAATAGTATTGAGGGTCTCCTGTTTTTCTTTCAGCAGCTTTTTAACATGTTCATACCGGCTGTCCAGGATCTCTTTTGTCTCTCTGTCTATCTGTGCTGCTGTTTCGTGGCTATAGTCTATGCCTCCGCCACCTCCATATTCATTCTGCAGGAATACCGGTCCCCGCTGTTTAGGGTAGGAGGCAAGCCCCAGGCTCTCCCCCATTCCGTATTCGACGATTATCGCTCTGGCAATATCGGTGGCACGCATCAGGTCGTTTCCTGCACCCGTCGTAATACTGCCAAAGGATATTTCTTCTGCAACCCTGCCACCAAGCAACACATCTATCTTACCGAAAAGTTCTGACCTGCTCATCAGGTAGCGGTCTTCAGTTGGACGTTGCTGTGTATAACCAAGAGCGGCAAGTCCTCTGGGAATGATTGAAATTTTATGAACCGGTTCACTGCCGGGTGTAAGCGTTGCTACCAGCGCGTGCCCTACTTCATGATACGCAACAATTCTTTTCTCTTCTGGGTTGATTACCCTGTTTTTCTTTTCTAACCCGCCGATAATCCTGTCTGCAGCTTCATCCAAATCCTCAGCGATAACCTTTTTTCTTTTGTTCCTTACTGCAAGAAGGGCTGCCTCATTTATCAGGTTGGCCAAATCAGCACCGGAAAAACCAGCAGTTTTCTGGGCGATAACCTCGAGTTCGACGTTTTCGTCGAGTTTTATTTTCTGAACATGAATGTCGAGAATAGCACGCCTGCCTCTAACGTCAGGGCGATCGATCAATACCTGCCTGTCAAACCTGCCTGAGCGCAGCAAGGCAGGATCGAGTACTTCCGGTCGATTGGTTGCTGCCATAATGACTATCCCTTTCTGGGTATCAAACCCATCCATTTCAACCAGCAGTTGGTTCAGGGTCTGTTCACGCTCATCATGGCCACCCGTCATACCGCCGGCCCCTCGCGCCTTACCGATCGCATCCAGCTCATCAATGAAAATAATACAAGGAGCTTTGTCCCGCGCCTGAACAAAGAGATCACGTACCCTGGCAGCCCCCATCCCGACAAACATCTCGACGAAGTCAGACCCACTCAAGGAAAAGAACGGTACTCCTGCTTCACCGGCAACAGCCCTTGCTATCAGGGTCTTCCCTGTTCCTGGAGGACCAACCAGAAGCACTCCCTTGGGCATCTGTCCACCTACCTCTAAATAGATTTCGGGTGTGGCCAGATAATCGACAATCTCTTGCAATTCCTCCTTGGCCTCGTCAGCGCCAGCAACGTCGGGGAAACGGGTCTCAATATCTTTTTCTCCAATGATTTTTGCCTTGTTTTTACCAAGGTTCATAATACTAGCCTGCCCCCCCTGCATCTTTTTCATAAGCAAATACCATATGCCGAAAAAGATGAAAATTGGGATAACCCACGACAAAAGAGTTGTGAAAAAGGTGTTTTCAACCCGACCGGAAAACCTGACATTATGCTCAGACAGTTTCTGGGAAAGGTCCGTATCAACCCGGATGGTGGTGAACAGGATTTCGGCATCACTGTCATCTTTTTTCATTTTGCCGCTGATCTTGTCCTGCCCCACGGCTATTTCGACCACCTTATCTTCCAATACAGCTTTAATAAATTCGCTGTAGGGTATAATTTGTGGCCGAAACTGATCAAAAATGAGATTTTGGAGAATCAGCACTCCCCAAATAGCAGCTACGACATACCAGATATTAAATTTTGTATTTTTTTCCATAATTGTTCCCAGACATTTTTTGACAAACATGTCCTGCTGCATCGACAGGACATGTTCCATACGCAAAGAACATCTCAGTTCCCGCAGGACGATAGCCTAACCTGTAAGCTAACCTTGTTCCTGGAATTTAACCCGATCTTCTCCGATGATGCAATAAGCCCCAACCGAAAAGACCGTAAATTATGGCACAAATCCAGAGTTGCTGCCACAACGGGATGAGTGCTTTAAAGGTACCACCCAACTGGTTGAGACCAAGAAACAATTTGATACCGGGCACCACTGGAATATAGCTAATGATTGCCGTTACGGGGGCTGGAATCGCCTCAACGGGCCAGACAAATCCTGATCCGAAGATGAGCGGCATTGAACTTGTGAGAACAACCAGGATGGTATGCTCCCGGCGGGGTAATATCTGTCCCAGACAGATCCCAAGCAAAGCGGAAGAGAGCAGAAATGGAAATATTGCAAGATTCAACTCCGCCAGATTCGCCCGCCGTGGAATGTCATAAAACTGAAAACTGACACCGAAATAGAACATTGTCAGCAACCAGTAGATTGCCACCAACAGACTTGCCCGAACCACTATTAACTTCAATGGTGGTGCTTCAAGCCAGTAGCCCCCGTTACCGGCAGCCTGCATCTCCTTCTGAGTTCCTCCGAGTATTCCTGCTCCCATAATCAGTGTATGATGGAGAATCAATACGAAAATGGCTGGTATGACATAGTTTACATAACCTGAAGTGGGGTTGAAAACTGAGCGGATGTTGAGGTGTATGGCGCTGTGTTGTTCAGCAGCGAGAGCCTGGCTCTGACCAGACATAACCATACGGGTAACCTTGGCTTGAGCGGCCAGGGTTCCACCAGCCTGTGCCATACCTTCAAGCACCGTCCCGTAAACCAAAAAATAGCTTGCATCACCTGCATAGGAGAGAGTGGGGCTTCGTCCCAGCAAGAGGTCCCTGTGAAAATGCTCTGGAATAACGAGGATACCAGCCATATCTTTTTTGATGAAGAGCTGACGTGCGTCCTCTAAAGTATAAGCATGCTCAGCAATCAGTACCTGGGGTGTTGCATCTACCATTCGTTCCAGACTCCGGCTTAATTGACTGCCATCGAGATTGACAACAACAACCCGCTGATCTCTTGGTACCTGCGAGGCATAAGGGAGCGGATAGAGAATGGAGTAAAAAAAGACACCGCCGAAGACAGTCAGTAAAACAGCCGGATTAGTAAAAACAGCATGTAGTTCATGACGCAGCAGTTCAGGGATAGTCATGGTGAGTCTCCCGGCAATGCCCCCTGACTCCGTTTAACCATTCTGCTGCTCATGACAAAAACTGGAATAAAGAGGAGTAGAAATAAGGAAAGGCTCAGTAATTTCGGAAGAGCCGAAGACGCAGCTATACCATAATTCACCTGCCCAAATTGAATTTCGATATAATGGCACACCGGAATCAGGTTTCGCCAGATACGCGCTGGCAGGGTCATGTCGGTTACCGGAAAGGTCACACCCATGAAAGCAAGTCCTGGTGCGACATAGGCTGCTGCCAGGCTAAGACTCCGACCACCATCTTTGGTCAGGAAAAAGATCAGGTAACCACAACCTATACTGGCAACCGCTGTTACCAATTGACTGATCAGGAGTAGGAACCAGTCTCCATGCATGGGCCAGCCGAGCACGACATACAAAAAATAGAGAAAAAGCGCCCCCTGTCCCCAGAAGAGCAGTGCCAGAAAAGCGGATTTACAAAGAAGACGAGTGATGGGTGCACCTTCAAGCCAGGCATGAAGACCATAGTGCCTTTGTACGAAGGCCATTGAGAGCACCGTAGCTGCGACCATGATAATCTGCCAGATTGCAGGCAGGATGGCGGAAACGAGAAACCATGCGTAATTTTTACTCATGTTGAAGAGCGGGGTAATCTGGCTGCCGATGGGCATTGCCGATGACAAGGCTACAGCTGGTAGCGGAGTGGAAACAGTCATGTTTCTCAGAATCTCTACTTTGATTGTGAAGGTACCGTGAGCCTGTTGCAGGGCACTGCCTATGAGTTTGCCGACCAGCAGGAACTGGCTGTTGATAATGGCGCTCACCTGCGGAGGATTTCCTCGGGTCAATTGCTTTTCCAATCCTTCCGGCAGTACGATAAGCCCGTAGATTTCACCAGCCCTTAAGGCGGCAGCACCATCACTCACAGAGGGAAATGACTGTTCAATCTTCAACGATGGGCTGGTTCCGTAGTGCCGTATGAGTCCTCTGGAGACACGCCCTTTATCAAGGTCCACCACTCCGATCGGGAGTTCGGTGGGAATTCCCTGGGAAAAAATCCACCATATGGTTGCATAGAGCAACAACGGTACCCAGGTAACAAGAGCCAACAGCCACGGATCACGCCCGAGATCACTGAACTCACCGTAAAGTAAAGTCATAAATGACAAATTTTTCATTCCGGTATCAGAACTGACATTCCGGCGCGCAATCCTTGGATTGGATGAACAGGGCGCGCCTCAACTTCAAAACTTCGCATATCGAAGCCGGCACCTCCATCAGTAGCCCGCCAGGTTGCAAAGTCTCCCATTACGGCCACATGATCAACCCTGAAATTATAGGTATCGTTCCCAATTGCTGGGATATGCGCTGCAAACTCATGACCTTTCTCAAACTCGGCAAGCCGGTCTTCACGCACATGAAATACAGCCCAGGCATCCTTCATATCCATGATAGTAACAACAGGGAAGCCTTGAGGGGCTAACTCCCCACTATGCAGAAGTATCTGGCTCACTTCCCCATCATGCCAGCTTTCCACCCGTGTATCCTCTTCATATACCCTGACCTCCGCTACCGCTCCGGCTGCCGCACGCACCTTCCCTTCCGCAGCCTTTATGGTTTCATCTCGGGTCCCTTCCTTGATAAGGTGATACATCTGGTAGGCCGCATTGCTGGCATAACGTGCTGCCTGTAACTGGGTGTAGACTTCATCCCTCCTTTGTTCCGGTACAACCCCGTCCTGATAGAGGGTATCTATCCGCTTGAAGGTTTTCTCCAGGAGATCTTCAGCAGCCTTCGCCTGCTGCCACTGGTCACGGGCAGCCTCTATCTGTTGTCTCCGGGCACCGGTGTGAGCCTCCTCAGCCATTGCCTCTGCTGCATCTTTGCTTGCCATGGCCTGAGCCAATTTGGCATCGATCTCGGGACTCAGAATGGTGAAAACCAGCTGTCCCTTCGTCACAGGATCTCCTTTTCGGACCAGTACGTTATCAATACGTCCGGCAACCTTCGAACTGATATTGTATTGCTGGGCTTCAATCTGCCCCTGCAATTGTACAGGTTGGGGCTGGTAGGCGTACCAAAAAGTGTAACAGAGCCAGACGACAAGAGAGGCAGGCATCAAAACTGTCAGGATTATATGCAAAAAACGCGTTATCATTCCTCTATTCCTTGATTATTCTGGTAAGTGAAAAATGTCTCGGGACTGGAACTGACGCCCATCAATTGACCGAGTGCATCGACATAATTAAAGGCGGCCACAGCTC
Organism: Desulfopila sp. IMCC35008; assembly: GCF_010646885.2. Lineage (GTDB taxonomy): Bacteria > Desulfobacterota > Desulfobulbia > Desulfobulbales > Desulfocapsaceae > Desulfopila. The sequence goes on from NZ_CP050700.1 coordinate 2,587,284, forward strand.
GCTGGGTCTTTACGTCTGCCAGAAAAAGCTCTGCATCAACTACGTCAAGCGAGGTACCCAATCCCTGATTGAACGCTTTGATGCGCAAGGAAACGTTTTCTTCCGCTAATTTCTGACTTGAACCCAGGCCGTAGAATTCCTCCAGGGCCTGCATTGTATGTCGGTAATTTTTCTCCACAAACAGTGTCAGGTCGCTTTGGGCCTGATGGCTCAGATGCTCTAACCTCTGCATTGCACTCCGGGCTGCTTGAAATTTGCCGGACCGACCGGAACGCTCCAGCAAGGAAATAGAAACCCCTACACCTAGAAACCAGTCGGGTGTCAGGGATGTCGCAAGGCTCTCCTCCTCATAAAGGCTATAGTTACCTACGACGGCAACGCTGGGGAGATACTTACCCTTTTCAATAGAGGCGAGTCCTGCCGCTTGTTCAATCTTGGCATCGAGGATACCAAGGCCAGGATAACTACGGAGTGTGTCACCAATGAATTCATCGACGGAAGGGAGCGACGAAGCAATAAACAGTTCCTCGCTCGGTCTTACAGACTGAGATGATTTCAACATCCTCGTCAGGGCCAGCCGAGCAATTTCAAGATCCCGTTCTGCTTTTTTCCGGTCAACCACCGCCTTATCAAAAGACGCTTCTGACTGCATCATCTCGACCCGGGCGATCTGCCCCTGCTGTTCAAGCAGGATGGCATGATCACGATGCTGCCCCAGACCCAATTCCACATCCCGGCGTGTATTGAGGACCTGTTGGGCCAACACAGCTCCGAAATAATTATGTACCAGCTTCTGAAATTGAAGAAGGTTCTTCTGCTGAAGATTATACCGTGCCTCTTGTACTTGACTAACCGCGATATCCTGTGCTGCACTTATCCTGCCACCAGTGTAAAGCGGCCAGGAGCCACGGATGGAACTACTGAGAAGTTCTCGCTCGGAGATGGTGGATGTCAACCCACCATTAAGTTGAGTTGGGGTTAATCCATAAGATTGCGCAAGACCTGCTGCAAACTGCGCTGCGATGATGCCCCCCTCCATGCTCTGAAAAAGTTCATCGGGTGATAACTCAACATCATCGTCAAGGTAGAGATAATTTGCTCCCAGGGAAATATCAGGAAGATTAAGACTTTTGGTCCCCAGTTTGGTAAATTCAGCCTGCTTCACCCCGGCCCTGGCCGCTTTCAGAGCATCGTTATTAGCATTAACCATGCTCCATGCCTCTTTCAGTGTAATCGGTATGTTCTCTGAGGCGATTGCAACTGAAAAAGAGTGAAAAGCAGCAGTCACAAAAAATAAGGCGGCATACCGCTTAATAAAACGCAACACTGTTTCAGTCCTTTATCTGTATATGTTAAAATTGATTTAATTTGAAATATTCAAGGCATTCAGCAACTAATCACTTCCCGGGCTTGGTATCAACAGCCCCTGGCAAGATCTTTTACTCATATACATCTAATGATTCTCGTTTGCTACCCCAATTATAAATTGACAGAATTTTTTCTTTACTCATATAGCCTTTGTTACCTTATCTTTCATTACGCATCTGCAAAATACGATGACCAGCAAGACTGGCTATTGCCAAGTAGTAATTCTTTTCTTATCTTCTGGTAAAACATCATTACACTTTAATCCACCACAAACTCCTATTTGACCATGTCCGAAAAAACAACTGACAAAAAGCAACAGGAACTTACCCAGGAAGAGCTAGCGAAGCTGGACGACGATCTTCACTCCATCGATATGCTCTACAGATCGCGATGTGTTCAACCTCCCAAGGGAGTCAACAACGTTGTAGTCAGGGAAATCGTAAAAGACGAAAAATAGTATTTTGACTGCCAGGGTTGCTACACTCTTCTATTTCGTTGCTGCACTTGGCGGTGACAGGCTGACTAAGACAATGGCTGCCAGTCACCTCAGTCCGGGTGAACCAGTCTCTTATTTATTCGGCACCCTGCGACTTCACCTTGTTGAGAATCACAGCGGCTTTCTTGGGTACTACGGACTCCTGCCGGAGGTTGTTAAAGATGCCCTCCTCATCTGGGGTACTGGCACTCTAATCCTTCTGATGCTGCTCTATCTTATAAACAAGAAAGGTCTGAACCAATATCGACAGTCCTCTATTGCTCTCATCATGGCCGGTGCCACTGGAAACCTCACTGATCGCTTTATAAACGAGGGTGGTGTTATAGATTTTATCGTTCTGGCTTTAGGCCCCGTCCAAACGGGAATATTCAATTTAGCCGATGTTTTTATTCTATCTGGCTCTGCCTACCTGGGCTATTGCTTTGCTTCGACAGATAAGTAGTTGCCATCCTTCATTCAGGTATTTCGAAGTCTGCATTTATCTGATCCACGTCGAGACATGTGACACAATTTACCACAGACAAACAGTTAATATTCTGAAAACAGAATTTTGAGCACAACGAAGATATCGGCAAGGTTGCGCAGAATCCGAAAGGGCAGTTTCAGGACGGGAACTAAGTCGAGAGCGGTATTACCAGTTTGAGGTCCGCTCATTGATCACTACGAGTATACTCGACCAAGTACCTTGTCTTAATTTACTAATGGCCGATAAAGTTGCAGATTTCAACACCCTGCTGAACCCTGATGACTTTTACAAGACAGTTGGTATGTATCGTCCTGATTGAACTTTACAGAATTCATAACAGGTACGGCTCTTCAGGGAATAAGTTCCGGTACTCACGGTTTAGTTGTTCACTCTTTCGTTATGTGTTGGCCTCTACATGACTTTCATATATTCATATCCAGTCGCGACTAGCCTATCTTTTATTAAGCATTTCAGCAATTCCACCTAATTTTATTAAAATACTGCTTGCAACTTTTGATTGGTTTTTCTAGTTTCAACTGCTAAAGCTTCAATTGCAGTGTATGAAATTGCAGGATTTTTCAATACGACTCAGGAAAAGGTATCAAAATGAAAAGACTACTGACGACCGCAGTGGCTGTTGCATTGGTTTGCGCAGTCCCGGCTATGGCACTCGAACCTGTGAAGATAGGTATGGTAACAACCCTTTCAACCAAAGCCGGGTACCTTGGTGAAGATATCCGGGACGGTTTTCAACTGGCCATTGACCAGGAAGGCGGCAAGCTGGGATCCATCCCGGTCGAGCTCATGGTTGAAGATGATACCCGTAAACCGGAAAAAGGCAAACAGATCGCCGAGAGGTTTATAAAAAAGGACGGAGTCAAGATCCTTACCGGTATTGTCTTCTCCAATGTGGCTATGGCCGTTGTGCCCAAAGTCGTTCGCCAGGATGTTGTCTATTTAAGCGCCAACGCGGGACCATCAAAACTCGCTGGAAAAGGCTGTAATGAAAACTATTTCAGCGTCTCATACCAGAACGATAACCTCGACGAAGTTGTCGGTCAATATGTCACTGAGGCAGGTCATTCCAACGTCTATCTCCTCGCCCCAAATTACCCTGCCGGTAAAGATCACCTTGCCGGATTTAAACGCTATTATAAAGGAAGTATAGCGGGAGAAGTCTATACGAAGTTAGGCCAGTCGGATTATGCCGCTGAGATTGCAACGCTCCGCGCAGCCAAACCGGATGCGGTTTTCTTCTTTTTACCGGGTGGTATGGGAATTAACTTTCTGAAACAATACTCCCAGGCCGGGTTACGTGACACAATCCCGGTATACGGTCCTGCCTTTTCCTTTGACGAACGCATATTAAACGCTGTTGGTAGTGCGGCCCTGGGTGTCAAGAATGGCTCCCAATGGACCCACGACCTGGATAATGAGGCAAACAAGCAGTTTGTTCAGGCATATAGAGAAAAATACAAGAGGATGCCTACCCTTTACGCCAGCCAGGGGTATGATACCGCACGGCTCATCGGCAGCGCCCTGAAAAGCGTTAACGGGAATCTCGCTGATCTTTCTGCCTTCAGGGCAGCACTGAAAATAGCTGAGTTTGATTCCGTCCGCGGCTCGTTCACTTTCGGTTCCAATCAGCACCCGGTACAGGATCTGTACATACGTGAAGTTATTAAAACTAACGAAGGATTTACTAATAAAACCGTCAAAAAGGTTTTCAGTAACCACCAGGACGCTTACGCCGCCGAATGCTCCATGTAATCATCCGTTGTTACGTTTTTTCAAAGACCCTCGCTGCGAGGGTCTTGTTTCTCTATTATCATGCTTCTAGTCTTTGAGCAGTTCCTGAACGGACTCCAACTCGGTATCACCCTCTTTTTGATGTCCGCCGGATTGACCCTGGTATTTGGGATCATGCAGGTCATCAATCTCGCCCACGGATCATTCTATATGATAGGTGCATATGTCGGTGCAACCGTGGCGGCCCAGACCGGCTCCTTCCTGCTCGGGGTCGTGTCAGCCCTCTCAGCTGCCGCCGTTGCAGGCATGTTAGTGGAGTTCCTGGTACTCAGACATCTCTACAGACGAGAACACCTCGATCAGGTACTTGCCACCTTCGGGCTAATCATGTTTTTTAATGAACTGGCCCGGATCATCTGGGGCAGGCAGCCCTTGTTCATGGATATCCCTCCCTGGCTCGCCGGCAGTTTAGAACTCTTTCCGGGTCTTTACTACCCGATTTACAGACTCGCTGTAATCGTTTTGGGGCTTCTGGTTGCCATTTTTCTCTGGTACCTTTTTACCCATACCCGGCTCGGCATGAAGATCCGGGCCGGGGCCTCAAACCGGGAAATGGTTGCAGCCCTTGGTGTCAACATATCCTTACTTTACACCCTGGTCTTCGGACTTGGAGCCATGCTTGCCGGTCTTGCCGGCGTTATGGCGGGCCCGATCCTGGCAGTAGAATCCGGCATGGGGGAATCAATACTCATCCTTACCTTTGTTGTTATCGTGATCGGCGGTATCGGGTCTATACGGGGAGCAGTTACTGGTGCACTTCTGGTCGGCATGGTAGATACTCTCGGCAGAGCCTTTCTACCGACCCTCTTCCGTCTTATATTCAACAGCTCAACCGCCGATACAGTGGCTGCTTCCCTCTCGTCCATGGCAATTTACATCCTCATGGCTGGAATCCTTATTTTCAGGCCCCACGGTCTCTTTCCCGTCCAGAGTACATGAAAGAATCATACAGGCATATTGCTGTTATCTTTGCGGGAGCTTTCTTCTTCGCATTTTTCCCGCTAGCGGCTCACGCAACAGACCAGCCGTATCTTATATCCCTCTTCAGCCGTATTCTAATTTATGCACTCGCTGCTGTCAGTCTGGACCTGTTACTAGGCTGTGGTGGTCTTGTGAGCCTTGGACATGCTGCCTATGTCGGCATCGGCGGCTATGTCGTCGGTATATTCTACCATCACGGATACGAAGCTGAACCTTTGCTCACCTGGCCGGTAACAGTAACAGGCAGTGAAAACCTGGTGGTCGTATTCCCTATTGCTGTTTGTATCTCTGCATTGGCCGCTCTTCTTTTTGGTGCTCTCAGTCTGCGAACCAGGGGGATGCATTTTATTATGATTACCCTCGCCTTTGCCCAGATGCTCTATTATTTTTTCGTCTCTTTAGAAAAATACGGTGGCGACGACGGCCTTTCTCTCTACTCCAGGAACAGCCTGGGCAATCTCGACCTTGGTAATGATACAACCTTCTACTATCTTTGTTTTTTCTTTTTGGTGCTTTTCCTCGTTTTTACCATACGTTTATCACGATCCCGTTTCGGGTTGGTGCTACAGGGAGCGAAAAACAACGATCGCAGAATCCAGACACTTGGCATCAACTCATATTGGTATAAACTCACCTGTTTCGTAATTGGTGGAGCAGGAGCAGGACTTGCCGGAGCCTTACTTGCTAACCAGACTGAGTATGTCAGTCCCGGCCTGTTACACTGGACACTTTCCGGTGAGCTGATGGTCATGGTCCTCCTCGGTGGATTAAACACCTTTTACGGACCCGTTATCGGAGCCACACTGTTCCTGCTTCTTGAAGAAGTACTTGCCATGTATACGGAACATTGGATGGTTTTTATGGGACCGATACTTATTCTTGTTGTCATCTTTGCAAAAAGTGGCATTTACGGTCTTCTAACAGGAGCGAAAAAATGAAACCGCTTCTTGAAGTTATAAATCTCATGAAGAGTTTTGGGGCACTCGAGGCAACACGGAATCTATCCCTCTCAGTTGAACAGGGATCTCTTCACGCCCTTATCGGTCCTAACGGCGCGGGCAAAACCACCTTTGTTAACCAATTGAGTGGTGATTTAATAGCCGATGACGGTTCCATCATATTTGACGGTCACGATATTACAAGACTGCCATCCTACAGCCGTTCCGGTCTTGGGTTGGCCCGCTCCTACCAGATCACCTCACTGTTTGAAGAACTCACTGTGGGCGAAAATATGGCGCTGGCCATTCTCGCCCACACCAGTCATAACTTCATGTTCTGGCGCCGCAGTATGAGCGCAGCGGTTGTACGCCGTAACCTGGCGGCAAGCCTTGACTATGTCGGTCTCCTTGAACGAAAAGATGAGACGGCGAGTCATCTCTCTCATGGAGAAAAACGTCAACTGGAAGTCGGGATGACACTCGTCGGCAAACCAAAACTGCTGATCCTCGATGAACCAATGGCTGGAATGGGCCCAGGAGGAACTGTAGAGTTGTCTAAACGGATTGAAAATCTGAAGGGCAAATTAACCATACTTCTTGTCGAACACGACATGAATGTCGTCTTTTCTCTCGCGGACCGGGTATCCGTTCTGGTCAACGGTCATAATGTTGCGACCGGCACTCCTGACGAGATCAGGGCGAACCCTCTTGTCCGCTCTGCATATCTTGGAGAGTAAGATGCTCACACTTGAAAATGTTGAAACCCGTTATGGTTCCAGTCAGGCCCTTTTTGGTGTGTCCCTTTCTATTGCTGAGGCGGAGGTTGTCACCCTGCTCGGCAGGAACGGAATGGGCAAATCAACCACGGTTCGCTCCATAATGGGTTTAACAGCTCCCTTCTCCGGCGCGATCTCTTTTCAAGGCAAACGTATCGAGACATTACCCAGTTATAAAATTGCCAGACTGGGAATCGGACTTGTCCCTGAAGGCCGTCAAATCTTTCCCAACCTTACTGTTTACGAAAACCTTATCGGGACATCAGCTAATCACTCTAAGAATAAAACCCCTTATACACCCGACGATATCTTCGTCATCTTTCCACGGCTCAAGGAAAGGCTGAAAAATTTCGGCAACCAACTCTCCGGCGGTGAACAACAGATGCTGGCTATCGGTCGTGCCCTGATGACCAACCCTTCTCTCCTTATCCTCGATGAAGCAACAGAAGGACTGGCCCCACTGGTCCGGACAGAAATATGGCGTGGACTTGGCATTCTCAAAAAAAAGGGGTTGGCAATCATGATAATTGATAAAAATATCGAGGCACTGATGGATATCGCGGAACGTCACTACATAATGGAAAAAGGCAGGGTTACCTGGTCTGGCACCACTGAAACCTTTCGCGTCAACAAAGAGGTGCAGACTAGATACCTCGGCGTATAGCCTCACCCTTAAGAGCAGCACAAGAAGAAAACATCACCACCTTCAGTTTTTTATAGACCTTGTGTCTTTTGGTGATTAAACAAAAGGGCATCCTTTTCACACCTGCTGGGTGGACACTGAAGTTTACATATCAAATGCACTTTCATGAATAATTCATCAAAAAAACTCTTCGCGGCTAAGCTTTCTATCACCACAGCTCTCAGCCTTGCAATACTCAAATTCATCACGGGAATCATGACCGGTTCCATGGCTGTTCTTTCCTCGGCCATCGATTCAGTACTTGATATTCTGATGTCAGCGGTGAACTTTCTGGCAATCAGGCATGCCGAACAACCGGCAGACGACTCCCATGCCTATGGCCATGGAAAATTTGAAACCATGGCAGCCCTGGTACAGGCTCTTATTATAGGAGGTTCCGGTGTCTGGATTTTAATCGAGTCGATCAACCGACTGATAACCGGATCAGAACCTCAAAAGCTTGGTAACGGGATCGTCGTTCTGGCGGTGTCCGTTGTTGCCTCCTGGCTGATCAGCAGATATCTCGTCAAAGTCGCATTAGAAACAGACTCACCAGCATTACAGGCAGACTCCCTCCATTTCGCGATGGATGTGTATACCAACCTTGCCCTTGCCGGCGGCCTGGTCCTTATGTATTTTTTCGATATTCCCTGGCTTGACGGACTACTCTCCATCCTGGTTTCCTGTTATATCATGTCGGAATCGTACAAACTTATCCGACAGGCAATGAAAGATGTTCTCGACGAGCAAATTCCGAAAGCTGAGCGTAACAGCATTGAGAATATAATCCGGAATCAGGGGTGCGATCAGTGGAATTGTCACGATCTGCGCACCCGGAAATCCGGCTCCCACAGAATTATTGATTTTCACCTCACGGTTTGCAAGAACCTTACTGTCGATTCCTCCCATGGCATAACCGAGATGCTGGAAGAGAAGATAGAGGATGAGCTGCCGAATTCAGACATTATTATTCATATTGAACCCTGCTCCCATGAGGATTGTCAGGGCGTCCCCGAAGAGTGTACCCACAGACCCAAATCAGGTGATGAGGTCTGCAAGGCAGAATAAAAAAAGGCCGTACGAAAATTCGCACGGCCTTTTTTATTCTCAATTTGCTGACAGGTACTATTTCGATAAATGCATCCTGGCAGACTTCACGGTATTTTTCATCAACATGGTGATGGTCATCGGTCCGACACCACCAGGTACCGGGGTAATCTTACCAGCGATCTTACAGGCCTCGTCGTAATCGACGTCGCCTCGCAGGATAGCTTTTCCGGTTTTCTCGTTCATACCAACACGGTTCACACCAACATCTATTACAGTTGATCCCGGCTTGATCCACTCCGGCTTTACCAGGTTCGGTACACCGGCCGCAACGATCAGGATGTCGGCACGCTTACAATGGGCGGCGAGATCCTTGGTACGGGTGTGAACGATTGTTACGGTGGAGTTCGCTCCCACACCTTTCTGGGCCATCATGATTGCGATCGGCTTACCAACAATATTTGAACGGCCAACAACAACGACCTCAGCTCCTGATGTTTCAGTACCGGAACGAACAATCATTTCCTGAATTCCTGCAGGAGTACATGGGGCAAAGATTGCTTCCTCACCACCGATCATCAAGCGACCGACATTAACAGGATGGAAGGCATCAACATCCTTATCAGGATTAATGGCGTTCAGTATCTTCTTATCATCAATATGCTTGGGTAAAGGAAGCTGAACAAGGATGCCGTGGATATCGTCATCATTGTTATATTTTTCAATCAAAGCCAACAGATCTGCTTCTGATATATCTTCTGGCTGATCGTCCTGAATTTCATGAAAACCCAGGCTTATCGCTGTTTTGACCTTTAAGGTAACATAACTGATTGAAGCGGGGCTGGAGCCAACAAGGATGGTAACAAGTCCTGGTGGTTTCCCATACTTCTCTTTTATTTCCTTTACTTCAACTTCCAGTTCTGCAAGGATCTCTTTGCGTATCTCTGTACCACTGATAATTTCTGCTGTCATGAATGCATTCTCCCTTTGAGTTGCTGACACTGCGAAAAAAACAGAGAGACCCACCTTTACCGGCGGGTCTCTCTGATAGATATTCAGATGATGTTAGAAGACACCCTGAACCTTACCTGTTTCAACATCGACATCAACCCTTCTGAATGCAGGATTGGAACCAGTTCCAGGCATCAGACTGATAGCACCGGCAACAGGAACGATGAATCCTGCACCACCGTAGGTGAGAACCTCACGGATCTGCAGGCGCCATCCTTTTGGAGTGCCTTTCAATGCAGGATTATCGGAAAGGGAGAGATGGGTTTTGACCATACAGAGACCGAGACCAGCAAGATCAGGGTCGCCCTGGATGCGCTTAAGTGCCTCTTCTGCGGCTGCTGAATAATCAACACCATCAGCACCATATACAGTTGTAGCAACTTTTTCTATACGCTGTTTAACAGGCTCGTCAAGCTCGTAGAGGAACTTGAATTCAGTTTTCTCTTCACATGCCTCAATAACAGCATCGGCAAATTCCAGCGCACCGTCACCACCCTGTTCCCAATGACGGGAGAGAGCAACCTTAGCACCAGCCGCTTCAGAGAGTTCACGAACTTTGGCAATCTCAGCATCGGTATCGGTGTAGAACGCATTAATACACACAACCGGTGAAATTCCTGCTTTACGAACAGTATTAATGTGGTGGATAAGGTTATCGCAACCCTTGGCTACCCATTCTACATTCTCGGAGGCATACTCTTCAGGCATCGGCTTGCCCGGTACCGGTACCGGCGCGCCACCATGACACTTAAGAGCGCGAATGGTTGCAACAATAACAGCACAGTCAGGCACAAGGCCGGAGTAACGACACTTGAGGTTCCAGAATTTCTCAAATCCAATATCAGCGCCAAAACCAGACTCGGTTACGTGATAGTCTGCTAATTTCAGACCAACGCGGTCTGCAATAATTGAAGACTGACCGATAGCGATATTGGCAAACGGTCCGGCATGAACGATTACCGGCTGGCCTTCAAGTGTCTGCATCAGACTTGGGTTCAGGGCATCGACCATCCATGCTGTCATCGCGCCTGCAACTTCAAGATCGCCGGTGGTAACCGGCTTACCTTTCTTGGTGTATGCCACAACGATCTTACCCATACGCTCACGCATATCTTTCAGATCTTTGGAAACAGACAGGATTGCCATAACTTCTGAGGAAACGGCAATACCGAACTTGGACTTCATCATGAATCCGTCTGACTTGCCATTCACGCCGTCAATACCGATAATGATGTTACGAAGTGCCTGACAACAGTAATCCATAACCCAACCCATTTCGATTTTAGTCGGGTCGATGTCGATACGCTTCATACCGGAAAGGCGCTCAAGCTGCTCGTCCGTATAGTTTCTTTCGTGCTGCAGCCTGGAGGTCAGAGCGACCATCGCCAGGTTATGTGCATTCATGATAGCGTTGATGTCACCGGTAAAACCAAGTGAGAACGGAGTCAGTGGAATACACTGTGCCAGACCACCGCCCGCAGCTGAACCCTTGATATTCATGGTCGGTCCGCCCGAGGGCTGGCGAATAGCAGCACATACGTTCTTTCCACGTTTGCCAAGACCTTGAACAAGCCCCATGGATGAAGTGGATTTTCCTTCACCTAGAGGTGTCGGAGATATTGCTGTCACATCAATGTACTTCCCGTCTGGTTTGTCTTTCAGGCGTGCAAGAACCTTCTGAAAGTCAATTTTCCCGATATAGTGACCCTGGGGTAACAGCTCTTCCTTCGTGAGCCCCAGTTTTTCACCAATCTGATAGATCGTCAACATCCTTGTTTCTGCCTCTTCGGCAATTTCCCAGTCCGCGTGTTTGGTTGGATCTAATGACATAACGATTCCTTTGATTCAGGTGAAGGTGGTAGGTGAAATCGCCACCGTTGATAATGGTTCCCAAAGACTGTTGGTTACCGGCCTATCTTTCCCTCAATATTATCGGCACCCTACCCTAAAATATTCCCCTCTTGCAAGTGATTTTCACACAAATCAGGGGGAACTTCACATTTTCCTGCAGGGTCCAAAAATATTATTAACTATCTTCTTGAAATCAAAATTAAACCTTCATTTATTCTGCAATTTTTCATTTATCAGTAAGGCACTTAAGGACCCCAATCGCAAGCAGCCCGGCACAACATGCACACCCGCTGAAGCAATTTGTTATACATTCTGCCCGCACAGGCCCAATCACTCGCTATTGAGTGCAACCAGAAAGGTACCTTGTCCAAAACGCCCAATTACCCCATCTAACGTATCCAAACACCGATATTGGACGATATCGTATTTGATTATTGACGCTCCCTAAGTGTTTACGTTATTACTGGACGTCGTTGTATAATAATATTATTGGCACCTTTTTTTATCTGCCTTCTCACTACTACACTTATCACGGAGACACCCATGTGTGAAATTAAAGTCGTAATGGATAAAGACGGCATCGAAGAACCGGTTATGGAAAATGTCACAAAACTCGATATTCTTGACAATGCCGTTGCCATCACTTCCCTTTTTGAAGGGGTCAAGGAAATCCCCGGGGTCACTGTCCGCAATATTGACTTCCTGGCCGGCACGGTCTTTCTTCAGCCGCAGCAATAACCTCAAAACATTTCGTTTGTTACAAGTCGTTGCCTAAATAAATATTCTGGAGACACCATGGAAAACAAAGAAAAGCTACGCGTTCTTCTTCAACACTGGATCGAACATAACGAAGGCCATGCCGCTGAATTCGAAAAATGGCGCCATACAGCAGAACATGACGGCGAGGCCGACATAGCATCTGCCATAAACGAAGCCATTACAAAAATGAAGGAAGCCAACGTAGCCCTTGAAAAAGCGCTGAAGAGTGCCGGTGGTAAAGCAGATCATGGCGATGGACATCATCACCATCACCACCACCATCATCATTAATAAATCGCCCCTATAAAGTTAGAGGGTGGGGCAGTATTCAATCGCCCCACCCTCTAATACCCTCCCCGAACCGCTAATCAAATTTTGGTCGAGGATACAATCCAGCCTCTTCGACCATCTCAGGCACTTTTTCTTCCCACTCAATGGCCATGATGTGGAAACCGGCTACACCTTCCACCTCTTTGAGGCGCTGAATCTGCTCAATCGCTATCTTGATACCTTCCTGTGACTGCTGCTTCTTTTCAACACCTGCGAGGCGGTCAATCAATTCATCAGGTACATCCATGCCGGGCACGGCACGTTTCATATATTTGGCCATACCAACTGAGCGCATAGGGGTGATACCTGCCATGATATATACCTTCTCATGCAGTCCACGGTCACGAACACCCTGCATCCATTCTTCAAAGCGCTCCATGTTGTAAATACACTGGGTCTGGATAAATTCAGCACCAGCCGCAACCTTTTTCGCCAACCTCGGAACCCTTATCTTAAAAGGATCGCCAAACGGGTTGGCGGCAGCACCAACGTACATGGATGGCGGCACCTTGATTTCATCTCCACTCAGAAATTTGCCTTCGTCCCGCATATGCCGAACTGTCTGAATCAGTTGCATGGAGTCCAGATCAAAGACATTCTGAGCCTGTCGGTGATCGCCAAAACTCTGGTGATCACCTGAGAGACAAAGTACATTGTTGATGCCAAAAGATGCAGCTCCAAGCAGATCGCTCTGCAATGCGATCCGGTTCCTGTCTCTTGTCACCATCTGCAGCACTGGCTCCAGCCCCTTGCTCTTCAGGTGCACACAGGCTGCAAGGCTGCATATCCTGGCTACCGACGTCTGGTTGTCTGTGATGTTGATAGCGTCAACATGGTCTTTTATCAGGTCTGCCTTCTCGATGATATGTGCCGGATCGCTCGATCTTGGCGGACCACACTCACTGGTAACGGCGATCTGTCCGCTTTTGAAAACCTTCTCGAGTGTACTTTCTGTTTTCAGTTCCACGATTAGAAGTCCTCCAGGGTAAAGGATCGGGGTCCACCGGACCGATCTTTGGACCAGTCCTTGATAGAACTCAGCTTCTCGTAGTCATCGAGCTTCCCGAGTGCCTCAAGACGGTTGATAATGAGCTGCCAGGCACAATCGACATCTTTTGAGATTTCACATTTACCGGTTGTCGAGCCTCCACAAGGTCCGTTAAGTACCCTTTTGGCACATCTGCTGACAGGACAAACTCCTGCCGTTTTCCCGAGAACACAATCGCCACATGCCTGACATTTTTCCTCGAACAGGGCCGTTTCCGGTACATCTCCCAGGAATGTCGTATTGAGGCCAGGATATATCGGTGTACTTGGATATTTTGAAGCCATGAATTGAACCCCAATCCCACAGGCCAGGCTCAGCACTGCCTCAGATTTCTCGATCAGCTCCTGAGTCTTCTCAAAAAACTCATGCTCACATTGTCGCTCGATGCCACTATCAATGAACTTGACATTCACCTCCTCCTGGGTGGCTTTCATATTGAGCAGCGAGGCGAGAACTTCGGCTTCCTTGTTTCCCCCCTGGTGGCAGACGGCTACACATGTGTTACAGCCAAACACCGTAACATTTGCATGTTCACGAACCATCTCCCATATTTCATCCAACGGTTTCTGTTCACCTACTATCATTGTATTTGGGCTCCTTTCTCATTACCGCATTCCAAAACATCATGTATAGTATCAGGCCGTCTGCTTTTCCTCTTGAACTTCCTGACTTTTCTTCTTTCTCAGAGCGAGCCAGACCGGAGACGGGCCGAGTTGCTGAATCTTTTCTGTAAACTCGGTACAGATTTCGGCCCACCTCGGCCCCATCGCTGCCGACAGGTTGAAGAAGTGCAACCTCTCTGAATCGATGCCTACGGACTCAAGCAATTTATGCAACCGGAATACTCGTTTTTTTGCGTTAAGATTTCCTTCCAGGAAATGACATTGACCCTCAAGTCATCCCGCGACGAATACACCGTCGACCCCCCTTTCAAATGCCCGTAACACATAGGAGTGGTCAAGCTTTCCCGTACAGGGGAGTCGTACCACCTTCACATTATACGGATAAGATAACCGCATAACCCCGGCAAGGTCTGCTGCAGCAAAAGCACAGTAATGACACGCGAAGGCGATTATATTCGCCTGCCAGTCTGCGGGCACATCGTGCACCTTTGCCTCCGGACTTTCGCGGACTTCTTTCACTTCCTCTTCAGGTGCCATGAATTCTCCTCTTGATTGAAGGCATCATTGAAAATTTTTCATGTCGGTATAGTTATCAGATCTCTGTTGCCGCATCTATCATTGCCTTGATCTGGTCATCCCGGAAAAAGTTAACCTGGAAGGCCTTGGCGGGACAAACACCGGCACAGATACCACAACCGGTACATTTCACTTCGTTATGACTCACCATGCCATCCTCGTCAATATATGGAGAACCAAACGGACAGGCCCTGAAACAGGCCAGGCACGACATACATATATCTCGATTATGTTTTGAAACAACGCCGGAAACAGAGAGCTTCTCTTTCGACAGCAGAGCCCCTACCCGACCCGCCGCAGCCAACGACTGCGCTATTGTCTCTTCAAGGTTTTTCGGTGCATGGGCAAGCCCGGCCAGAAAAAACCCCTCACTTGGGAAATCTACAGGCCGCAGTTTTACGTGGGCTTCGAGAAAGAATTTGTCCAGATTACAGGTAAGCTTATATTTCTTTGAAAATTCCTCAATATCAGGTTGCGGCCGAAGCCCGGTGGAAAGAATAACATAGTCAGCATCTATCACCATCTCACGACCGAGCACCTTACCATCAAAGCTCACCTTACAGCTATCTGCACCCGGCTCGACGACCGGCTTGTTATCAGGGGTGTAAAGGAAAAACAGGACACCGAGATCGCGGGCTTTTTTGTAAAAGTCCTCTTTGAGCCCATAGGCCCGCATGTCGCGGTACAGAACAGCAACCTGAGCATCGGGCGTCTGTTCTTTGACGGCTATGGCATTCTTCAAAGCATCCTGGCAGCAGATCCTTGAACAGTAGTTGTCTGGTTCTTCACGGGAGCCAACACACTGGATCATCACATAGGTCTGCTCATTGGAAGACCCTTTATCTGCCAGCAGGTCCTCGAATTCACGCTGAGTAATAACCCTGTCTGCCCCCTCATATTCGTATTGGGTCGGCTGGTATTCTGTTCCGCCCGTCGCAATCAGTATTGCGCCATGATCGATGACCGTATTATCAGAGAGCTTGGTTGAGAAATTACCTACAAACCCATCGGTCTCCTCCACGATGGTGCCAAAGTGCACCTGAATGTTCTCAGCCGCCTGGACATCTGCAACCAAACTGCTGAGATATTGCTGAACATCATCCCCCTCCAGGGTCTTGCGCACCCTCTTAGCCAGACCGCCCAGCTCCTTCTCCCTTTCGACCAGATGCACTCCATATCCCTGCCCGGCCAGAGACAGAGCTGAGGTCATCCCGGCAACCCCACCTCCTATAACGAGAGCGGTGTGATTCACGCCAACAGAATTCTGACTGACCGGGTCAAGCAGCCGGGCCTTGGCGATATTCATATTTACAATATCTATCGCTTTCTCGGTTGCATGCTCTTTATCGTTCATATGACACCAGGAACATTGTTCCCGGATGTCTGCCAGCTCGAACAGAAATTTGTTCAAACCCACCTCACGGATGGTATCCATAAAAAGCGGGGAATGTGTCCTCGGTGTACACGATGCAATCACCACACGGTTCAGTTTCTTTTCTTTTATGAGATCCTTCACCTTCTCCTGTCCATCCGGAGCGCAAGCATAAATGATTGTCTCGGCATGGGCAACATTGGCTTCTTTTGCCGCCTCATCAGCAACCTTCTGCACATCAACAGTGCCGGCAATATTGATCCCGCAGTGACAGACGAAAACCCCGACTCTTGGTTCATCCCCGGTAATGTCGACCTCCGGCGGCAACACCACTTCCTCTACTTCGGTGCCCCGCTTTTCACCAAGTAAAGCCATGGCCTGGGCGGCCGCCCCACTTCCCTGTACGACAGTTTCAGGAATATCCTTTGGCCCCTGGTAAATACCGGCCACAAAGACCCCTTTGCGACTCGTCTCAACCGGATTTAAGCGTGATGTTTTGGCAAAACCGTATTCAGTGGTGTCAATTCCGAAAATATCGGCAAAACCTCCGCTATCCGGTCTGGGTTCAAAACCGATGGAAAGCACCACCATGTCAAATTCATCCCGAACTGTTTTTCCGTCATCGCCTACATGATGAATTAACAGGTTTTTGGTCTCAGGATCTTCGACAACCTGGGAGACCATAGCCCTTTTATAATGAACTCCCGCCTCCGCCTTGGCCTTATCAATAAACTTATCGAAATCCTTGCCAAAGGCCCTCAACTCCATGTAAAAAACAGTTTGCTCAACATCCGAGTCATGTTCCTTGGCGATGACACACTGCTTCGCTGCATACATACAACAGACGGAAGAACACCACGGGTTGGCATTATGCTCATTCCTGGAACCGACGCACTGTATCCAGGCAATTTTCTTCGGTGGCTTCCCATCAGACGGTCGTTCGACATGTCCCCCGCACGGTCCGGAAGCAGAAAGAAGCCGCTCAAACTGGAGGGCGGTCACCATGTTCTCATTGCGACCGTATCCGAACTCCTCACGTATCGCTGGATTATAGGTTTGAAGTCCTGGAGTGAGAACAATGGAACCGACATTAAGCTCAAACTCCTTATCCGTATCCTCAAAATTGATAGCGTCGGCGTCACAAACTTTTTCACACTTCTTGCAGACACCTTTATTCAGATACAGGCAGTATTCATTATCTATAGCGCGGGTATTAGGCACAGCCTGGGGAAAGAGGGCATAAATTGCCCTACGATTATTAAGCCCCTGGTTGAAAAGATCAGGAACGCGTGATGGACACTTCTCTTCACAGGCACCGCAACCCGTACACCGATCGGCGTCTACATAGCGGGCCTTTTCACTGACGGTGACGGTGAAATTTCCCTCCTCGCCATCGACCTTTGTCACCCTGGCCAGGGTATGGAGCTTGATATTCGGATGACGACTGCTCTCTACCATCCTTGGAGAAATCATACACATGGCACAGTCGCCGGTAGGAAATGTCTTATCCAGTCGCGACATGGTACCGCCAATAGACGGTTCCTCATTTACCATGTGTACCAGAAGACCACTGTTGGCAAGATCAAGAGCGGCCTGCATGCCGCCTATTCCAGATCCCACAACTACAACAGAACCAATCTTCTGTTTTCCTTCCTGTCCGGGGGTAAT
Source organism: Desulfopila sp. IMCC35008 (assembly GCF_010646885.2). Taxonomy (GTDB): domain Bacteria; phylum Desulfobacterota; class Desulfobulbia; order Desulfobulbales; family Desulfocapsaceae; genus Desulfopila. The sequence continues at coordinate 2,605,085 of NZ_CP050700.1, forward strand.
CCTTGTCAAAACAAGACCTCCTTCTGTAAGTCCAGGCAGTTTCAGGATGCTGGTCTACTTCCTGTTGGATCCAGCACCTCTTACGGGCATTTTTCTGATGACAACAGTTAGACAACAATCGCGCATGTTTATAAGCCTCGGCCATTATAATACATAATGCTGGTTATGATAAATGTTTTTTATGAATTATATGGTTTAGATGTATTGTAGGGCAAAAAACAGCGATTTATCGCTTGTTTCATCAATTGAATTAATATGTCTGACTCCTATCGCCTAGGATCAAATTATCAATTTCAAGCCAACATCCTCTCTGCAGAAATATGTTTAAAATCAGTGTTGCCTGTATTACCATGCCAGAAACTCCGTTTATTATTTGCATTCCACCTGTTAGTACCTTCTGGAGAGGGAAATGGATCAAGACGCTTCACCTAATGGCCTGGCAACTCCACATATTCTCGTCATAGACGATGAACCGCGCATCAGAGACGCCTGTAAGATGGTCCTTAACAGCATGATGCGCTTTACCGTAGATACAGCCCCGGATGGTCTTACCGGGTTGAAAATGATCGAAGACAATCATTACGATATCCTCCTGCTTGACCTGATGATGCCGAATATGTCGGGATTCGAGGTTCTTGAGCGCGTACGTGATATAGACCCAGATACGGTTGTTATCGTTATCACCGGTTACGCAACTCTCGAACATTCAATTGAGGCCATGAAAAAAGGGGCCTTTGACTTTATCCCAAAACCCTTCACGCCGGACCAGCTGCGCGCCGTGGTCAGCAAATCGTTACGCTACACCCATGCCTTACAGGATATAGCGACGACACGGTCGAGACTGCGAGTGATAGTTCACAAGCTAAGGGATGGTGTGCTCATTACAGACCCGGAGAAACGGATTGTACTGGCCAATCCCGCCTTTCGACACATGATTGGTTACACGGGAACCAGTGCCGTCGGCATGAAAGTGGATGAGGTGATTTCTGACCCGGAACTCCTGAAATCCATCGATGAAGCGCTGGCCATGCCTGCCGACACCTTCGCAGAACTGACCCATGAATATACTCGGCCGGACAGCTCGGATAACAATGACCGCATATACAGTGTTCGCTGTGCACCATTCCGCGGTCGATCCGAGACGACACTGGGAACAATCAATGTGCTTCATGACATAACTGCTGCCACACGCATGGACCAGATGAAATCCGATTTCGTGTCAATGGTATCCCACGAGATCCGCAGCCCGATCAACTCACTGTTGATGCAGTTGAAAATCATACTGGACGGACTCGCAGGAGAGGTGACAGATAAACAGCGTGAAATACTTGAGCGGGCTTCTGACAAGATGCTGAACCTTAACAATCTCGTGACAGAGCTCCTTGATCTCTCACGAATTGAATCCGGCCTCGTCGCTCACGAGAGCGAAAGAATCAACGTTATCGACTTCCTCAAGGAACAACAAAACTTCCATCAACCCTACGCCTTAGAAAACGACATCAATATCGTGGTGGAGACAGAAGAAAACCTGCCTGATCTCATGGCCAGCCCCACCCATCTTGAAGAAATCTGCTCCAACCTTATTACCAACAGTATCAAATATTCTCCCAGAGGCGGTGCAATAAAAATTGCCGCCACAACGAGAGATGATTACCTGAGCCTTGACTTTAGCGATACCGGTTTTGGGATCTCCCAGGAAGATCTCGACAAGATCTTCACCCGTTTTTATCGAGTAAAGGACAGCAACACCCGGCAAATCCATGGTACCGGGCTCGGCCTTGCTATCGTAAAATCCATTGTCGACTCTCTCCACGGCTCGATCACCGTCAGCAGTGAGGTAGGTAAAGGAACGACCTTTTCCTTGTTGTTGCCTCCTGCAGAAAATTAACCATATTTATATAAAAGAAATGTCCGACAGCAACTTCTTTACAGGAAGTTTATCAGCAAGCCCTCAACGCCTGCGTAAGGTTCATGCCGATATCGCAGAAGGGTCCGAACCCGGATTACGCTTTTACCTCATGGTTGTGATATCCACCATGATTGCCGGGTTGGGACTCATCACCAACAGTACAGCGGTTATCATCGGGGCAATGCTTGTCGCCCCTCTCATGACCCCGATATTTGGCATCTCACTTGCCCTCATTCGCAATGATGCACGCTTGTTGGGTTATGCTATACAGGCAGAGGTTGTAGGTGTTGTTGCTGCAGTTGGCATGGGCTATGTACTGGGGCTTATTTATCCCGGACTTGAGCCTACGCCGGAGATGATTTCCAGGACGAATCCTCACCTGTTCGACCTCCTGGTTGCTGTTTTCTCTGGCTTTGCAGGTGCCTATGCCCTGGTGGATGAAAAGATAAGTCCGGCACTTCCAGGTGTCGCCATTGCCACGGCCATAGTCCCCCCTCTTGCCAACACCGGCCTCTGTTTTTCTTTAGGGGCCTACAGTGGCGGCATTGGCTCTTTTCTACTTTTCTTCAGCAATTTTCTTTCTATCCTCCTGGTCGGTTCCATTGTCTTCTGGGCTTTCAAAATGTCCAGGGAATATGACGGCCTGGATAAAAAAGTAGTCGTTAAAAAATTTGGTTTGCCGATTATAAGTTTCTTTATAATTGCCGTTCTGCTCAGCCATTCTCTTGCTAAAATTGGCCACGACAGGGCAGTAAAAAACACAATCCGGACCACACTCTCACAGGCACTAAAAGACCACCCTACCCTTTCCTATGAAAAATCTATATACAACGAGGATAAAGACATCATTTATGTATTTGCCGATGTTTATTCAAGCCGTCAGATTTCCCCAATACTCGTCAACGCCCTTCAGGAAAAGCTAGAAGTTGCTTTAGGCAAACCGACCAAGCTCGCCATTCGTGGCACACTTACCGAAACGGTTTTGGCACCCGGCAATTTGGCCCAAATAATGCAACTCAACCTCGATGGTGAGTTTGTAAGTGAAGCTCCCAGCAAAATGATTATCCAGACGCAGCTGGCAAACAGCACAATCAGAAACTATCTGACCGCATTACCAGCTGTTCAGCTGAAATACGTCCGCATTTTCAAACACAATGAACGCCTTGTCGTTGTCGCATCAATCGACGGCTTATCGCCACTCGATCTTGGCAACCTTAAGGAGGCTGAAGAACTGCTCCGCCAGATCCTTGAAGAACCCGATCTCGACCTTGTCGTGCGATATCAGCAGTCAACCCTCTACGACAGCGAAGGGCTATATCATTTCGCCATGACCGGATTTAAAGACCTCACTCCACCACAAAAAAATGCTATAAATAAAGCCAAAAGCATCCTGGCAGACTGGTTTGCAGAACTCCCGGAAGCTTCGCTCATCGCCCTGAATCACACAGTTTTAGATGCCCAGATACATTTTCTTGTAGAGATTTCAAGTCTTATGACCTTTGAAGTCGATCGTGTGAGAAAACTTGAACAACTCATAAAAAAGGAGACTGGCGAACATATCAGACTCCACGTTCTCTCAAAACCCGAAGTCCTTACCTCAGCTGACGGGCATGAACCATATTTGGATTTTGCCAAAAAGGTTCACAAGACCATGGGACCTAAAGTTCAAGAGGAATTGAAAAAAATAATTATTGAATCAGAATTATAGGTCTGCACGAACGGAGATAGCAAAAAATGTCAATTAACTGTAAATCCATGCTGTAATGCAAGTTTATTGAGCATATTCACCAACCCTGTTCCGAGGGAATAGATTCCGTCGATACCGATATTGTCATCGGCGGTTGCATCAAAATAGAGATTGAGACTCGAGCCAATCCCATCTTCAGGTTTCCAGTAGCAGATCATTATCGGGACTTTTGGCAGCGGGTAGAGGACTACAGATATATCAGAGGCAAACCGGCTTTCCACCTCCGAACCATCAAACATCTGCACAATATCACTGAAAAAGTCGGGATAGGTGTCAGCGACAGCACATAAATCATCCTCTGTCCTCTTCTGGAACAAGGCATACCTCTCACGACCGCCCTTCATCTCGCGAAGCGATATCCAGTCCCCGGACACACTCTTGCCAGCGCCATGCAGCACATACAGCAAAAATGGCATGGTCACCCATGTAATTACGTGGATATTGGTATAAAAAGCTCCCGTGGCATCCACACCGAAATCCTTACCGAGAATTTTTAACTTAAGAATGTTTCCCTCTACCCTGCCACCACAGCGTTGGGCAGCCTCCTTGAAATCGAGGTCCGCAAGCTGTGTCTTAAGTTGATCAAGCCCATTCTCATCTAAAGCGGAGTCCTGACCAGCGGCCACACTGCCTTTCCGGGTAGAAACGTTTATATATTCATCAATTAATATCGGGCACTCGTGTACTTTCTTTCTCCCGGTATAGACTGCTCCGGAAAAGGCAAGACAGGTTTTCTCTCCACACTTCCTGCAATTTGATTTATCAAGCAGTGCAAAAATCTCCATTGCGTTTTGGAAAGCCACTTCTCACCCCTCCCAACCTCTATAATATTCTCGTTCCAAAAAAGAAAAAGGGGCACTGTAAATGCCCCTTTTTCGTCTCATCTCAAACCTACTCTTTATCGAGCTACCTCTCTTCAAGCGGTACGTAGGCCCTTGTTGTTTCACCGGTATAGATCTGGCGTGGCCTGGAGATCCTCTGTTTGTGCTCATGGAGTTCGCGCCAGTTGGAAATCCACCCGGGCATGCGGCCGATGGCAAACATCACAGTATACATATTCAATGGGATACCGATTGCCCTCATGAGGATGCCGCTGTAAAAATCCACATTCGGGTACAGATTTCGGCTTACGAAGTAATCGTCCTGGAGGGTTTTCTCCTCAAGCTCCTGGGCGATATCCAGTAAGGAATCTTCCTTGTTCAGCTCCTTTAATACGTCATGTACCTGCTTTTTGAGAATTTTCGAACGCGGATCGAAGTTTTTATAAACCCTATGTCCAAAACCCATGAGTCGGAAACTATTGTTCTTGGCCTTGGCCATGTTAATGTAATCTGTAACAGGCCGGCCTGATTGCTGAATCTCCTCCAGCATTTCAATCACCGCCGCATTCGCGCCACCATGAAGCGGCCCCCATAAAGCGCAGACACCGGCAGATACTGAGCTGAAAAGGTTGGCCCGCGAGCTGCTCACAACCCGCACCGTGGAAGTTGAACAGTTCTGCTCATGATCTGCGTGAAGGACCAGGAACAGGTTAAGAGCCTTCTCTATAACCGGTGATACGACATATTCCTGATAAGGTTCCGAAAACATCATATGCAGAAAATTACTGCAATAACTGAGATTTGGGTTTGGGTGGTTAATCGGCTTACCATTTGCAATGCGGTACGCCCATGCCGCTATGGTCCTGACTTTTGAGAGAAGAAGTGCCGCAGTCCTGTCAAACGCTTCACCCTGGACATTAACTTTCAACACTTCAGGATGAAAGCAGGACACCAAATTCAGCATGGCAGACAAAATTGCCATGGGAGGTGCCGATTCCGGAAATCCTGAAAAATGAGTGCGCAGATTCGAGTGAAGCGGCGCATGCTCTCGCAACGCACTGGAGAATTTAGTCAACTGCTCTGCATTGGGCAGTTCTCCGTAAAGAACGAGATAGGCTATCTCAACAAATGATGCTTTTTCAGCTACCTCCTCAATAGGATACCCTCGATATCTCAAGATCCCCTTGGCGCCGTCGACATACGTTATGGATGAGAAGCAGGATCCGGTATTGCCAAAACCCGGATCCATGGTGATGCAACCTGTTTCAGAGCGCAGATTTGTGATATCTATGCTTCGTTCATTTTCAGTTCCGGTATAAACATCCAGCTCGAACTGCTTGCCATCGATACTGAGGGTAGCTTTTTCCGTCATATGTAGGTTCTCCAGAAATGAATATTTATCAGCAATCTCGTACGGGTAAATCACTATGCCTGGTTGTTATAACAAAGCCGGGCTCCTGTCGATTGACAATTCCTGCAGGCTACGTGATCGCTGCATAGTGACAAATATAATCTGTCGTGATCATTCTTTTTATTATTTGATAATTACGACTGGACAAAAGGCAACATTAAACCAAAACGATTCACAAACAGTACCTGTCATTTTTTTTTGCCTAGAGCATCTTCAATGGCCGACGCCAAAGCCTTACTATGAACTTTGCCGGCAAAGTGGACAGGGCTTTTCCCATAAATGGGGTCCCATCCTGCCGGATCGGCAGAACAAAAGAACTGCGCCTCCAACCCCATCTGCCGGGGCCCATCTGCCGCCGTCTTGCCTATCAGTTTGCGCCCGGCCTCCCAGGTCGCTTCACAGGAAGCACCTCGGACTACACGTACGTCTGTAATAATACCGTCTTCTACATCCACCTCATATTCAGGGGCTCCAAAAAGTTCACCATAGTGTCCCAGGCCGACCTGCCTGGATAAGCCACATCACGTCGGCGGCGTATGCACCCACTTACTCGGAATTTTTTTTCCTGATGAGATTATCGGGATCTGCAATCGATGGCAGAGAGCAACCAGGTCATGTGAAAGATCCTGGTGTTTAAGAAAATCGAGAACCAGATCCGCCTCGATTGTCTCAGGTAGAAACTCCATTCCGTCATCAATCACCGGCGGCAATACCTCTTCAATAGATACCACCTCGAGCTCAATGGAGCCTGCGCCGTAACTCCTTATTCCCTTGATTTTACGTTCCCCACTCCCCTGCTGCTGAAAAACGGTAACTTTTTGAATGGTTCCGGAAGAGTTATGTTGCTGCACGTTCCACGTCCTTTAGATATCGAGGCGCACCCAACGGGTACAGTACCTGTTTGTAGCCTCAAGCATTTTCTTTTTATTGAGCGAATCATGAATCACAACATGAAACTCTCCCTCTTTATCCCGGTAGATAACCATACCAGATGCAATTTCCTCAACAGTTTCCTGATAAAATACCTGTATTTCTCCGTCAGCAGTTACAAGATCAAGTTCGTCATCCTGATACTGATAGTATGCCATCTGGGCCATGGCCTGAAATTCGTGCTTGGAGTGCGACCCTGACTGAGCTGTAAATGTTTTGATATAGCCAGGCTCGTTCAGGGCAATGTCAGGAACGAGTATGACGCTGACACATCCTTGTATTTCGATACCACTGTGTTTTATTACGATCCGTTGCTCCACAGACATCCCCATTTTAACGTTTACAAAAAATCGGGGAATCGAGTTCACCACCCAATTCCCCTGACAGGATTCCATATATTTTACACGAACCGGACAAATAAGACGAACAGTATCCTTGTAGTATCTTTATATTATATTATCCCTTTGAAGCAAGGTTATTTCTCAAGAGACACGGCACAGACCTTCGCCTCCATTATCTTACAGATGGGGTCCATAGCATCATTGGTGAGAATGTTGGCAGACGCCTCCTTGTAATGAAAAGGTATGAACACAACACCCTGGGGTACTATTTCCGTCACCCTGGCAGCCAGAAAAATTGCCCCTCTCCTGGAACGCACGTTAATCTTTTCGCCATCGTCAACGCCAAGTGCTGCTGCATCTACCGGGTTAAGCTGGATATAAGGTTTTGGTGCTATTGCATCGAGCCCGGTTGACCGCCGGGTCATAGTGCCGGTGTGGTAGTGAAATAATTCCCGGCCGGTGGTAAGCAGGAATGGATACTCTTCATTCGGCAATTCATTCGATGAAACATAGGGAACGACCGTGAACAGAGCCTTCCCCCCCGGACGGGAGAACTCTTCTTTAAACAGGTAGGGTGTTCCGGGGTGATCTTCAGTGGGGCATGGCCACTGTAAACCACTACGACCCAGTCGGGAATAACTCATTCCTGCCATGCCGGCCCACAATCCTGAGATTTCACTGAAAATCACCTCTGGATTGGCAGGGACAAACTCCACACCTTTCATTCTGCTGAAAATATCACTTATAATATCAAGATCTTTACGGGCCTCCCCGGGAAGGGATATCGCTGGCCGAACAAACTGTACACGACGTTCTGAGCAGGTAAATGTACCGGACTTTTCAGCAAAGGATGTTCCCGGCAGGACCACATCAGCCAGTTGTGTCGTTTCGGTCTCAAAAATATCCTGAACCACCAGGAAGTCGAGACTGGAGAAACCTTTAACAGCATGGTTCGTGTTAGGATCTGATAAGGCAGGATTCTCGCCGAATATATAGAGACCTCGTATCTTTTTCTCGATCATGGCGGACGTCATCTCAGAAGCCGGCAGACCGATATTACCGGAAAGCTCCCCCCCCCAGGCATTCATAAATTTCTCCCGAACCAGAGGATCATCGACTTTCTGGTAACCTGGGAAATAATTTGGCAGGCAGCCCATATCACAGCAACCCTGCACGTTATTCTGCCCCCTGAGAGGATTAACTCCGCACGAGGCTTTACCAATATTACCTGTCACCATCGCGAGATTACCGACTGCATGAACATTATTGGTTCCCATTACATGCTGGGTTATCCCCATGGCATAATAAATTCCCGCACTCTCAGCACCGGCAAAAATAAATGCCGCTTTTATGATATCCTCTGCAGGTACACCAGTAATCTGTTCGCCAAGTTGAGGGGTGAACTCTTCAAGCGAGGTACTGAAATCCACAAACCCTTCGGTGCGTTCCCGAATAAACACGTCGTCCTGAAGACCTTCTTTCAGGATCACATGCATAATGGCGTTAAGCAGGACCGAGTCAGTGCCAGGTTTCTGCCGCAACCACAGCGTTGCAAATTTGGTGATGGGTATCTTTCTGGGGTCTGCAACGATAAGTTGAGCGCCCTTGCGCACTGCAGCCTTCATTCTGAGGGCAATTATCGGATGATTCTCGCTGGTGTTTGAACCTATAACGAGCAGTGCCCCGGCATTTTCAATTTCATCAACCGAATTTGACATTGCCCCGGAACCGAATTTTGCGGCCAGACCGGCCACAGTCGCGCTGTGTCAATATCTGGCACAGTGATCTATATTATTGGTACCAACACCACTCCGAAGCAGCTTCTGGAACATGTAGTTCTCTTCATTGGTACAGCGTGCAGAAGCCAACCCACCTATGGCGTCACTCCCATATTCAGTTTTAATTTCATTAAATTTTGACACTACCAGATCAAGAGCCTCGTCCCAACCTGCCGGCTCAAGCACTCCTCCCTTCTGTCTGCGAATCAGCGGTGTCGTCAACCTATCCCGACTATTGATAAATTCGTAACCAAATCGCCCTTTAACACATAGCCAGCCACGATTATGGTTGTCACTCCGTGAAGAAATTCTTGTTATTTCATTGCCGTGGCTATGGAGTGTGATATTGCATCCACAACCACAATATCCACAGGTCGTCTCTGTCTTTTCCACCCCTTCATGCCGTGGGTGTCCCGCCCACATCTTTGCCGAGAGGGCGCCCGTGGGGCATACAGACACACACTGGCCACAGAATTCACAATCCAGATCATGCTCAAATGGTGAGCAAACCTTTGTCTCAAAGCCCCGTCCTGCAAATCCGATAGCATTCACACCCTGTACTTCATCACAAACCCGCACACACAATCCACATAAAACACACTTATTCTGCTCTCTCATGATGAAAGGGTTTTCATCAATGCGATCATGGTCGCGAACAGAACCTTCAAAGCGGTTTGTGCGGATCCCATACCTGTATGCCAGCTCTTGAAGAGTACAGTTTCCTGCCCGGACACAAACCATACAATCATTTGGATGATCGGATAGTAACAGTTCAACTGTTGTTTTACGCAACCTGTTGAGCCTGTCATTCTGAGTAAGGACAACCATACCTTCCTCGGCAGGAGTAGTACAGGATGTAACGGGACGCCCTGCACCTTCTATCTCAACAATACATAAACGGCACCCTCCGTGGGGTGCCAGACGTGGATCATGACACAGTGTTGGAATATCTATTTGCAGCTGCTGAGCGGCCTCAAGCAGTGTAGTGTTTGGGGGGACCGTAACTTTTTGTCCATCAATTAACAGTGTTTTCATTACTCAATCTACCCTTTTATTACCGCATTGAACTTACAGGCATCATAACAGGCCCCACATCGGATACAGCTATCCTGATCAATGACATGAACCAGCTTCTGCTCTCCGGCAACGGCACCTACCCCACATGCACGTTTACACAAGCCGCAGCCAACACATTGATCCGGCCTGATAAGAAAAGTCAAAAGGTCATTACACACCTTTGCAGGACATTTCTTTTCCCTGATATGCGCTTCATATTCATGCCGAAAGTATTTAATAGTGCTGAGAATTGGGTTAGGGGCAGACATTCCGAGACCGCACAGGCTTGAATCGCGTACATCCTCAGCAAGTTCCTGCAACAGCTCAATATCTCCATCTCTTCCGTGCCCTTCTGTTATGCGGGTCAATATTTCCAGGAGCCTCTTGGTGCCGATTCGACACGGTGCACATTTCCCGCACGACTCCTCCTGAGTAAAGGTCAGGAAGAATTTAGCGATATTCACCATGCAATCGGTCTCATCAAGCACCACCATCCCACCTGAACCCATCATCGAACCGACTGATCTTAAGCCCTCATAATCAACGGGCAGGTCGATATGCTGTTGAGGAATACACCCGCCGGACGGGCCACCTGTCTGGACTGCCTTAAACAGCCTATCATCCTCAATACCGCCACCGATATCATAGATTATTTTTTTTAAAGGCATCCCCATGGGGATCTCAATGAGGCCGGTGTTCCGGATTTTCCCAGTGAGCGCAATAACTTTTGTCCCCTTACTCGTCTCTGAACCGATAGAAGAAAACCATTCCGCACCGTTACAAATTATCGGTGGAACATTGGCGAATGTCTCAACATTATTGATTATGGTTGGTTTTCCCCATAATCCCTTATTGGCTGGAAAAGGAGGTTTCGACCTCGGCATCCCCCGCTCCCCCTCGATGGAGGCAATAAGAGCAGTTTCTTCACCACAGACAAAGGCACCCGCACCTAGTTTTACCTTGATATCGAAATTGAAACCGGTTCCGTATATTTTTTCCCCAAGGTGCCCTTCCTTCCTGGCCTGGGCCAAAGCGATGCCTAATCTTTCAACCGCCAGAGGATATTCAGCCCTGATATAGATGTAGCCGGTTTGCGCACCGATACCATAGGCCCCGATTATCATCCCTTCGATAATTGCGTGGGGATTACCTTCGATGATGGATCGATCCATGAAAGCGCCTGGGTCGCCCTCATCCGCATTACATATGATAAACCGCTCATCCGCCTCGTTAGCTGCACAAAATTCCCATTTTAACCCGGCAGGAAATCCTCCACCACCACGACCTCGCAAACCTGAACCCTTTACGGTTTCAATGACTTCTGCCGGGCTCATTGTCCCAAGTGCCTTTCGCGAACCGGAATACCCACCTGCCAACTGATAATCGTCAATCGATTCAGGATCTACCCGACCCAGATCCTGTAACACTATCTTGGTCTGATTATCATGAAAGACATGATAATCCTCACCTACCAGCCACTCTTTTACAGGCTGACCGCCAATTATATGCTCATCGACAAGTCTTTTAACCATGGAGGGTTCAATATATTGATATGTCGAGCCTTCTTCGCCTATAGATATATCCACGAGCACATCCCGGGCACAAAACCCACGACACCCCACTTTATGCAATTTGCAATGTTCCTTAAGTACAGCATCGGTCACACCGGCCCTTGTAAGTTCCTCATCAAAGGCATTCATTACCTGGTCCCCGCCGGCAGCAATACCACCGGTGCCCATACATATATTTATAACGACGTTTTTCTTCACGAGAGCCACATTATTTGTAAGGTTTGAGGTTCCTGATCATCTTCTCGGGTGTTTGTTTGCCAAACACTTTCTCATTGACCAGAACCACAGGTGCAATACTGCAGGCCCCGACACAGTTTACGTTTTCGACTGTAAACTGCATATCCTTCGTGGTTCCGTTATCATCCTTAAGATGAAGATCCTGCTGAAGGCGTGAGACGATTCGCGGGGCACCTTTCACATGACAGACTGTTCCCGAGCAGACTGTCACGATGTTTTTCCCACGCGGGGTCAGATGAAACTGTGAATAGAACGTAACCACGCCGTAAAACCGGGAAGCAGGTATCCCTGTTCTCCTGGCGAACCAATCCACTGCGTCTTCCTGGATATAACCAAGCTCATTCTGAATATCCTGCAGTATTGCTATTATATTATCTCCACCAGAAGAATTTTTGCTGTAAATTGATTCCAATATTTCTTCAACCTGATCTATCATACGTGTCATTCTCGACCCCACTGAAATTGTAATTATTCGTTTACCACGACCCCAATAATACCACACCGTAGTACTTTTATACATATAATTACTAATCTCATAAAAGGCCAAAAATTATATCTTTCCTTAACTTGACCAAATCACTGTATCAGTGTGATTATATCACGGCATTGCCATTTCAGACTAATTGAAATTTTCTATCCAGAAAGCATCATCCGAATTCCAATGAATTATGGCATCTACCATTTATCTTAAATGCTTTGAAAAAAGTTGATTACCGCAACAAAATAAGATAGTCTGTTGGACGATCCAAATAGCACCAGAGGTGACGACGTTTTGTTTAGACGCACCTAATATTTGGCGCCTGATTATTACCAAATACCGGCTTGTCACCCTTATAAATATTTATTTAGAAGGAATTTTGAACATGGCTGAAACGGCAATAAAAATTAAAGGAAAAGCCGAAAGATCTTTTCTGGATGACATCAAAGCCCTGCTTCCAGAGGGCAACCTCAGTCTTTGTCTGACCTGCGGACTCTGTTCTTCAGGTTGTCCCGCCACAGGACTTGAGGATATGGACCCCAGGAAGTTCTTACGCATGCTGGTTCTCGGCATGGACGAAGAAGTCCTCAAATCAGACTGGCCCTGGATGTGCACGATGTGTCAGCGCTGTGTCTATGTCTGCCCTATGAAGATTGACATTCCCCAGATGATCTTCAACATCCGGGCTGCCCGCCCCCGGGATGAGCGTCCCAAGGGTATTCGTGATTCCTGTGATGTTGCCGTCGCAAGTGAATCATGCAGCGCTATGGGTACACCTGTTGAGGATTTCATTTTTGTTGTAAACGATGTCCTTGAGGAATACAGGGAGGCTCAGCCGGAATTTGCTGACATGCAAGCCCCCATCGACAAGCAAGGAGCTGAATTCTTCATCAACCAGAACTCGCGCGAGCCGATGACCGAGCCGGATGAGATGGTCCCCCTCTGGAAAATACTCCACCTCGCCGGGGTCGACTGGACCTACAGCAGTAAAGCATGGGCCGCTGAAAACTATTGCCTCTTCCTTGCTGACAACGAGAACTGGGAACATCTTGTTCGTGCAAAGGCAGCCCAGGCCGACAGGTTGGGGGTCAAGACGTACCTCAACACAGAATGAGGCCACATCACATTTGCAGTCCGGGCCGGACTGAAAAAATTCAACGTAGCGCACAACTTCGAAACCAAAAACATTTACGAATACTACGCTAAGTGGATTCGTGAAGGTAAACTTAAACCTAGTTCCGACTGGAATAAAGATCTCAAAATCAAGTTTACCATCCAGGACCCCTGCCAGATTGTCCGCAAAAGTTTCGGGGACCATATAGCGAACGAATTCAGGTATGCGATAGCAGCTGCAGTCGGTGAGGAAAATATCATCGAGATGTCACCAAATAAATCCAACAACTACTGTTGTGGCGGTGGCGGTGGTTTCCTCCAGTCAGGGTTTAAGGAACAACGCCTGGCTTATGGCAAAATTAAGGATGACCAGATTCAGACCACAGGCGCTACCTACTGCATCGCCGGTTGCCATAACTGTCACGCCCAAATACATGAATTGTCGCATCATTTCGGTGGCAACTACAACGTTGTTCACTTCTGGACCATACTTGCTCTCTCCCTGGGCATACTCGGTCCAAACGAAAGAACGTATCTCGGCGATGAGTTAAAAGATGTCGCAGTTTTTCACCCGGAATCAGCATTGTACTAAGGTTGTGCAGCAAACACCCAATCAGGAGGTAGTCAGAACACAGAATTAACCATAGTGCCGTTGTCAGGCAGACTCCTGAAGTTTGTAGCAGCTAACCGTTGAACTTTCATACTATAATTAGGTTTCACTATGCAGCTCACAAAACAGCAGATCGACTATTGCATGGAGTGCGGGGTATGCACTGGTAGCTGTCCCATAAGCTATGACCGCCCCGGTTTTTCACCACGGCAAATGATTAAGAGAACCCTGGTAGAACCTGATGGAGATATCCTGCAATCCAGTGATATCTGGGCCTGCCTGAGTTGTTCACGGTGCAGTGACCGTTGTCCTGTTGGTATAGACTTCCCCGAGTTCATCAGAACCTACAGGGAAAAGGCCACCGCTGCCGCCAACCTTCCCCGTGAAAGTCATCACGGGGTTTTCCAGACCCTCACATCCCTGCAGGCTACCAACCTGAACCAGAATCGCATTGGCTGGACCGAGGGCATGAAGATCCAGGAAGAAGGAGAGTACTTCTTCTTTGTCGGCTGCCTGCCCTATCAGGACGTTGTCTTTCGTTACCTTGATCTGCAGATGATCGATACTGCCAAGTCAATTCTGACCCTCCTGAACAAACTCGGCATCGAACCCGTCGTGAGCAACGATGAGAAATGTTGCGGTCACGACGCCTTCTGGAGTGGCAACAAAGAACTTTTTGCCACACTCGCCAGACACAACGTCGAGATGATAAAACAGTCGGGAGCCAAAACAGTCATTTTCTCCTGCCCTGAAGGGTATTCGATCTTTCGAGAAAGTTATCCCGATATCGTCGGTAAACTCCCCTTTGAGATACTGCACATATCAGAATTTCTCGCCCAGAAACTGCCGGAATCTGATATTACCTTTGGCCAATCCGGAAACGGTAAGGTTACCTATCACGACCCCTGCCGCCTGGGCCGAAGGACAGGTATATATGAAGAACCACGGCAATTGCTCGGCCTTGTACCGGACAGCGATTTCAGGGAAATGGAAAACAATAGGGAGAACGCCGTTTGCTGTGGGACCACAGCCTGGATGGAATGTTCCTCCTGTTCCAAGACCATGCAGATAAAGCGACTGCAGGAGGCCGAACGGGTCGGTGCAACAACGATCATCACCGCCTGTCCCAAATGCCAGATCCATCTGTCGTGTGCGAAGTCAAATACGGATATTGATGTTGAGGTCAAGGACCTTTACGCCTACCTTTCAGAGAATATTTAGTATCGGAGAAATGAGATGAGCTCAGTAAATCCTCAAAACGTTCAAGGCTCGGTCGTCGTCGTAGGCAGTGGTATTGCAGGAATGCAGACCGCACTCGACCTTGCGGATTCGGGTTTTTATGTCTACCTGGTGGAGAAGTCGGCTTCGATCGGTGGGGTGATGGCCCAACTGGACAAGACGTTCCCCACCAACGACTGTGCGATGTGAGTAATCTCACCTAAACTGGTCGAGGTCGGCCGGCACCTGAACATCGAGCTTAAAACGTTATCAGAAATCAAATCTGTCAGCGGTGACGCTGGCAATTTTGATGTTGAACTGGTTCAACATCCCCGATACGTCGATATGGATAAATGTATCGCCTGTGGGGAATGTGCTGAAAAATGCCCCAAGAAAGTCAGCGACCCCTTTAACGCTGATCTTGCCAAAAGAAAATCGATCTACGTCGACAATCCGCAGGCCGTTCCACTCAAGTATGCTATCGACGCTGACAGTTGTATCTACTTCAATAAAAATGGCAAGTGCGGCTTTTGTAAGAAAATCTGTCCGGCCGATGCCATCGATTTCGACCAGAAAGAAGAGATCGTCACACTGAATGTCGGTTCCGTTATTCTGGCACCTGGTTTTAAACCATACGAACCCAAAGACCTGGATAACTACCAATACAGCAATTATGCGAACGTTGTCACCTCCATGGAGATGGAACGTATCCTCAGTGCCACGGGCCCCTACCAGGGACATCTTGTGCGACCTTCGGATGGCGAAGAACCGAAGAAAATCGCTTGGCTGCAATGTGTAGGCTCGCGTGACATTAATCGCTGCGCCCACGGGTATTGTTCCTCTGTCTGCTGTATGTATGCGGTCAAGGAGGCGGTCATTGCCAAAGAACATGCACATACCGATCTCGACACCGCCATATTTTATATGGATATGCGAACCTACGGCAAGGAATTCGAATCCTATTACGACCGGGCTCGTGATGAACAGGGCGTTCGTTTTATCCGCACCCGAATCCACTCCATTGTCGAAGACACCGAAACAAAAAGCCTCAATCTCAGGTTCGTCGATGATAAAGGCGTAACCCAGGAAGAACAGTTTGATCTGGTAGTCCTTTCCGTCGGTATGGAGACGCCCAAAGAGGTCATCGACCTGGCGGGCACCCTCGAAATCGAATTAAACAGTGACAATTTTGCCAATACGGACTGTTTTTCGCCGGTCAAGACCTCCCGTGAGGGTATTTATGTCTGTGGTGCTTTTCAGGAACCAAAAGACATCCCTTACTCAGTAATGGAAGCCAGCGCCGCTGCCTGCTGGGCCGAAACCGATCTGGCTAAGGCTCGCGGTGAGCTGACTAAAACGAAAACCTATCCGGATGAAAAAGACATAGCAACCGAAGAGCCCAAGATAGGTGTTTTCGTCTGTAACTGTGGGACGAACATAGGTGGAACTGTCGATGTCCCTGCTGTTGCCGAGATGGCTAAAGGGTTGCCTGGGGTTACCTATGTTGAAGAGAACCTCTTTACCTGTAGCCAGGATAGCCAGATGAAGATGAAGGAGGTTATAGAAAAAGAGGGACTCAACAGGGTTGTTGTAGCCGCCTGTACACCACGAACACATGAGGAACTCTTCCAGGAAACCATGCGTGATGCCGGGCTGAACAAGTACCTCTTTGAAATGGCTAATATCCGCAACCAGTGTTCCTGGGTACATAGTAATGATAAGGAAGCGGCAACCATCAAGGCAAAAGACCTTGTCCGTATGTCGGTAGCCCGAACCCGTCTTATCACCTCCCTCAGCCAACCATCGATTGGCGTTGACCGGAGTGCACTTGTTATCGGTGGTGGTATTGCCGGTATGACTTCTGCTCTTGGTCTTGCTGATCAGGGTTTCGCCGTCCACCTCGTCGAACAGGAAAAAGAGCTTGGTGGAAATGCCCGTGTGCTCGCCAAAACATGGCAGGGCGAGTCAATCAGCGACAACCTGTCCCAGATGGTTGAAAATGTTCAAAACCATTCGGCAATAACGGTTTATCCTGAATCAACGGTGAAGAGTTCGTCAGGTTTTATCGGTAATTTTGAAACTACCGTGGATCAGGGGGGCAAAGACCTTGAATTCAAACATGGTGCTGTTATCGTCGCCACAGGGGCGGTAGAAAGCGTACCTGGCGAATACCTATACGGGCAGAATGACCGGGTCATGACTCATCTTGAACTCGATAAAGCCTGGGGTGAAGGCAATAAGACAATCACCCAGGTTGACTCCGTCGCCTTTATCCAGTGTGTCGGCTCGCGTGAACCGGAGCGCCCTTACTGCTCTAAAGTTTGTTGTACCCACTCCATAAAATCTGCGATCAACTTCAAGGATGCCAATCCTGATACAAATGTGTTTGTCGTGTATCGGGACATCCGTACGTATGGTCGTCGCGAATCGCTCTATAAAGAAGCACGTGAAAAAGGGGTCATTTTCATTCGCTACGATGTCGATAATAAGCCGGTCGTAACAAGCTCTGATGATGGATTACTGCTAAAAGTAAAAGATCATATTCTCGACATGGATATCGAGATCGAAATCGATCTGCTGGTCCTTGCTGCTGCCATCGTACCACGAAACAATGAACCGCTTGCCCAGATGTTCAAATTATCATGCAACAGTGATAGCTTTTTTAACGAGGCACACGCTAAACTGCGGCCCGTTGAGTTTGCAACAGCTGGAATCTTCCTGGCCGGTATGGCCCACTACCCGAAACCGATAGAGGAATCCATAGCCCAGGCTGCTGCTGCTGCCTCAAGAGCTGCGGTAACACTCTCTAAAGACAGGATAACGGTTGAGGGTGTAGTCTCCTTCGTGCAAGATTTTATGTGCCGAGGATGTGGCGAATGTGAATCGGTATGCCCATTCAACGCCATTAGTGTTGTGACAAACGAAGATGACGTAAAAATCGCCGCCGTGCAGGAAGCATTATGCAAGGGATGTGGCATGTGTGCAGTAGCCTGCCCGACAGGTGCTGCCTCAATCCGACATTTTGGCGATGAAGAAGTGTTAACAATGGTTGAAACGGCGTTTGACAGATAAATATATTTATAGGAATGATGAAATGTCCGTGGAATTTACACCAAATATTCTAGTCTTTGCCTGTAACTGGTGCGCCTATTCAGCAGCGGATCTGGCTGGCGTCAGCAGGTTTCAGTACCCGCCGACCCTGCGCATTGTGAGAGTCATGTGCTCCGGCCGGATTAACCCCAACTTTATCCTGGAAGGGTTCAAGAGCGGGGCCGACGGTATCCTTGTCGCCGGTTGACACATCGGCGACTGCCATTACCTGGAAGGTAATGTAAAGGCTGAAAAAGTTTTCGGATCTGCCAAGGAACTCGTCGAGATACTTGGTATCGATCCTCATCGGGTTCGTCTCGAGTGGATTTCTTCTGCAGAAGGAACGAAATTCGCCGAGGTAGCCACAAGCTTTTCTGAAGAGATAACTAAACTAGGCCCTCTAGCACTCGAAGAGGCCGCCTAGGATATTTTTTTTTAATGGGTACCTTTTAAAACACGTTTTTAGGCTACCCTTTTAACTGCCTTAACAGGAGGTAGATAGTGAACAAGGACATGCTTGTTATAGGTGGAGGTATTGCAGGTATCCAGTCTTCACTGGATCTTGCCGAGATGGGCTTCAAGGTACACCTGGTAGAGCGATTGCCAAGTATCGGTGGTAAGATGGCCCAGCTCGACAAAACCTTTCCCACCAATGACTGTGCCATCTGAATACTCTCGCCGAAGATGCTGGATGTCGGTCGACATCCCAATGTAGAGTTATTGGCATACAGTGAAGTTGAAGAGGTTTCAGGAAGTGTCGGTTGTTTCAAGGTAAAAGTCCGCAAGAAGGCCCGTTATGTAGATGCGGATAAATGTACCGGCTGCGGTGCCTGTACCGAGAAATGCCCAACTGACGTCCTCGATCTCTATAACGAAAAGCACTCCACCCGCAAAGCTATCTACAGCTGGTTTGCGCAGGGTATACCGTCAACACATGCCATTGATACGGATCATTGCCGGGTGTTTAACGGAAAAAAATGCGGTATCTGCCAGAAGAAATGCGAGGCTAATGCTATCGATTTCGAACAAAAAGATGAAGTTCTGAATCTTGATATCGGGGCCATAATCACTGCTGTAGGGTACGATGTTTTCGATCCGGTCAAGATTCCGGAATATCGCTATCGCGATTTGCCCAATGTTGTAACAGCTATCGAATTTGAAAGATTCCTGAGCGCGAGCGGTCCAACCCACGGCCATATGGATCGTCCGTCTGATATAACGGTTACCAAGAGAATCAAGGAACTCGAAAAACAGGAAACACGTTCACTCAGGACACTCGCCCGCTTTGAAGACAAAAACGGTAAGAGTTCTGTTGATTTTTTTAAGGAGTATGAGGCAAAAGGGTCCGGGGGCGACGATAATCTTGAGCAATGGGCCGCAAAATACAAAGACCACCTGGCACTTGATAAGGAGTTAACAGCTTTAAAAGAGCGTGCGGCAAACTTTACCACCGCCAAGAAGCTCGCCTTTATCCAGTGTGTTGGTTCCAGGGATTTGCGTTTTTATCCCTTCTGCTCCGGTTTCTGCTGTATGCACTCCATCAAGGAAGCCATCATCGCGCACGAACATGACACCGAAACAACCTCTACCATTTTCGGTATGGATATACGTGCGGTTGGTAAAGGTTTCGATGAGTATAAAGTACGGGGCAACAACAACTCTAATATCACTTACAAACGCAGCCGCGTCGCTGAGATAGTCGGCGGCCCCAATGACAACCCTGTGCTGGTGTACGAAGATACCCAGGAACAGGTGGTCAAGCGTGAAGAATTCGATATGGTAGTGCTTGCAACGGCTTGTGCACCTACTGCGGGGATGCATGATCTCAGCGAAATACTTGGCATCGAGATTAACCGGTTCGGCTTCTTTACAACCAGCCGGGAAAAACCACTGGACACCAGCAAGGAAGGTATCTTTGTCTGTGGCTGTGCCCACTCCCCCATGGACATCCCGGAATCCGTTGCCCAGGCATCCAGCGCCGCATCAAGGGCAGTGCAGGCCGTAACGCACGAAAATCTTCTCAAGGTTTCCTGACAAAGGTGTGAATGGACATGGATAAGAAGAGCAAAAATACAAAAGAGAATCTACGTGTCGGTGTTTTCATCTGCGATTGTGGATCCAATATCGCCGGTCATCTCGACTGCTCATCCGTAACCGAGTATGCAGGCACTCTCCCAGGTGTTGTTTTTACCAAGGAAAACCTCTACACCTGTTCGGAATCTGGAATTGTCGAGATAAAAAAAGCGATAGAGGATAATAATCTTAACAGAGTTGTTGTCGCTTCCTGTTCCCCTCGAACGCACCATCCCCTGTTTGCCTCATCCTGTGCCGAAGCAGGACTTAATCCTTATCTCTTCGAGATGGTCAATATCCGTGATCAGTGCTCATGGGTTCATATGGGGCAAAGAGACATAGCTACCTCCAAAGCCAAGGATCTGGTCAGGATGGGTGTTGCCAAGAGTACAACTCTTGAACCGCAGGATGATATTGAATCTTCCCTTACGAGGAAAATTCTCATAATCGGCGGCGGTATAGCAGGTCTGTCTGCAGCTGAGGCACTCACCGGTATGGGACTTGAAGTACTGCTGGTTGAAAAAGCAGCCCAGTTTGGCGGATTACTCAGAAATCTGCATCAACTGGAAAACGGGCAGTCTGCTGAAGATTATATTTCAGATCTCGCAGGCAAGGTTGCATCCATTCCGGGCGTCACCCCGTTTACAAGTTCCAAGGTCACGGAGATTACCGGTTATATCGGCAACTTTGCCGTTACCATCGAAACAGAAAACGGCAAGATTAACGAAACTGTAGGTTGTATCGTTGTAGCAACCGGTGCGGTACCACTCATTGAGAACGGGTTACTGGGTCATAACGGTGATAACGTTATCACCCAGATGGAGCTTGAGCAGCAGTTTAGAACCGGCTCCTTCAAAGGCACCTCCGTTACCATGATCCAATGTGCCGGTGCCCGTAATGATGAACGTGAATATTGCTCCAGAATCTGTTGCCTCACTGCCGTAAAGAACGCAATGTATATTAAGAGCCGGTTTCCGCTGGCCCAGGTGAATGTTATTTACCGCGATATGCAAATGTACGGAGACGAGAAAGAACAGCTCTTGTGGGATGCTCGTGGTATGGGAATACATTTCCATGTCTATGACGGAGAGACCACACCCGAGGTCGGTAACGGTAAGGTCACCTTTGAACAGGCTGTGATCGGAACCAAGAAGGAACTCAAGAGCGATCTGGTGGTGCTCTCTACACCACTCGTTGCGCGTGAGGATGCTGCAGATGTCGCCGGCCTCATGCGGGTACCGACCGATAAAAACGGTTTTTTCCTGGAGGCTCATGCCAAGCTTCGTCCGCTCGATTTCGCCGCCGACGGAATATTCATCTGCGGCAGCGCCCGTTATCCTGCAACCTCCATTGAAGCACGAACGCAGGGACTTGGCGTCGCGTCACGTATCGGTGCAATCCTGTTTAAGGACAAGCTGGTAAAAAGCGCAATTGTTGCCGAAATCCTTGAGGAGACCTGCGTTGGCTGTATGGGTTGTCTCAACGTCTGCCCATACGATGCAATAACATACAACCGCGATACAGGTGTCTGCGAGGTGAAAGACATTCTCTGTAAAGGATGTGGCAATTGCGCCTCCACCTGTCCTTCGCACAGTGCCATATTACGAGGATATAAACCGGAGCAGATCCTGGCCCAGATCCGGGCCATATAACTGTCATCCGATAACTTGATGTTGATACGCGATTTTGCACTAAGAACCCAAATAAAAGGAACTAACAGATGAGTAACGACATTTTCGAACCGAAAATTGTATGCTTTTTGTGTACCTGGTGAGCATACGCCGCTGCTGACCTGGCTGGGGTCAGTCGATTGCAGTACCCGGCGAATGTTCGTACTGTCCGGGTTATGTGCAGTGGGAGCGTGTCTCCACACCATATACTCCTCGCCTTCCAGAAGGGGGTAGACGGTGTCTTTGTCGGTGGATGACACCTCAGCGAATGCAATTACCTGTATGGTAATTATTCTACAGAAAAACGAGTGACCGTACTGCAGGAAATGCTCAAGTTCAGCGGCATAGATGATCGCCGCCTGAAGGCCAGTTGGGTATCTTCGGCAGAAGCACCCGAGCTTGTCCACGAATTCAATACTTTTATTAAGGAGTTGCGCGAATTAGGACCTTCGCCGCTAAAGAAGGATTATCGTGGTGATGTGGTAGAACCCATCGAGGCAGAGTAACGAAATGATTGAAGCAATTAAGGACAAAGTCAAAGAGTTGCTGGACTCCGGGGAAATTAAAGGTTTTCTCGGACTGGCTCAGAAAAATGGACATGTTGCCCCGCATTTGTACCAAAGCGTGGACGAACTCGACATCATGGTTTTGGGAGACCAGGATAAGGCAGGAGATGCCCGTTATCCGCTCACCAAATATCTGACCAATATTTATAAGGCGTATCCGGAAGACACCTTTGGAATACTAACCAGAGGGTGTGATGACAGAGCTTTAACCACGCTTTATACCTGGAACCAGCTTAATCCTGAAAAGGTAGTAACCGTAGGTATAGCCTGTCCGCAGGAACTGGCTGATGCCTGCGAATGTGCGCAGCCTTTCCCCCAGGACATTGTTGCCGGGGAAGTTGCCGAAGGCCGAGAATCTTCTTCTGTTGCTGAAGTGGACAACATGGTTCTTGCTGACAGATTTGATTTTTGGATGAATGAGTTTGTCAAATGCATCAAGTGTTACGGTTGTTCAAATGTCTGCCCGATGTGTTTCTGTAACGACTGCAGTCTGAAGTGTGACGAACTGGTAAAAAGCGGTGAGTTACCACCCGAGATTCCGGTATTTCATCACACCAGGGCCATGCACATGGTAGGCAGATGCATTGATTGCGGTCTTTGTGAAGAAGCCTGTCCTTCCGATATCCCGCTCAGAACACTTTATAAGAAAGTTAACAGTATTATGGGCGACAAGTTTGACTTCCAAACCGGAATCAAGCGTGGACAGCGTTCACCACTCAACAAGATAGACAAATAGCTTCAACCAACCGGCTTGCTGCCGCGTTGAAAGATATGAAGTGTAAGGAGTAACTATGGATTACAGGACAGTACTCACGACTTGTACATACTGTGGTTGTGGCTGCAATCTCTACCTGGAAGTGCTCGACGGTGAGCCGATCGGCACCATTCCATGTAAAACGAGTCCCGTGAATCAGGGGAAACTCTGCATTAAGGGATGGAATGTACATGAGTTTATCCGCAACAAGAACCGTTTGAAAAAGCCGCTGGTCAAAAAGGACGGCGAGTTGGTTGAAGTCGAGTGGGAAGAGGCGATTGACTACACAGCCACCCGACTTCGTGAAATCAAGGAGGCAAACGGACCTGATTCCATAGGTTTTCTGACCTCTGCCCGGGTGACCAACGAAGAAAACTATCTCTATCAGAAATTTGCCCGCGCGGGGGTCGGCACCAACAATGTTGACCATTGCGCCCGGCTTTGACACTCTCCAACTGTGGCAGGTCTTGCCGCATCATTCGGAAGTGGAGCGATGACCAATTCCATCAGCGAATTGGAGGAAGCCGACTGCATTCTTATTATCGGATCCAACACGACTGTGGCCCACCCACTGGTAGCTACCCGTATATTTAAGGCCAAGAAAAACGGGGCCAAGGTGATAGTTATCGATCCCCGCAAGGTGCATATCTCAGAAGTTGCCGACATCTATGCCAGCCATAAGATGGGGACCGATGTAGCCCTTTTAAACGGTATCATGCATGTCATCCTCAAAAATGGTTGGCATGACCAGGCTTTTATTGATGACCAAACAGAAGAATTTGAAGCTTGTAAAAAAGTTATTGAAGGATTTACCGAGGAGATGGCGGCCGATGTCTGTGGCGTCGAAGCAGACACCATTCGCCAGATCGCCAAATACTATGCCACCGCTGAGAAATCTTCTCTGGTCTATTGTATGGGTATAACCCAGCATACTACTGGTGTTGATAATGTGAAGTCGGTAGCAAATCTTGCCATGCTTACCGGTAACCTTGGCAAAGAGTCATGCGGGGTCAACCCTCTTCGAGGCCAGAACAACGTACAAGGTGCCTGTGATATGGGCGGACTGCCAAACGTTTATACCGCCTACCAGCCGGTCACCAACCCGGCTGCTGCCGAAAAATTCGCCAAGGCGTGGGGGGTTGATGAGGTCTCAACTGAAGTTGGCCTGACCATTCCTGCAATGCTGGAAGGAATTGATACAGGTACTGTTAAGGCGCTCTATATCATGGGTGAAAATCCCGTGGTCAGTGACCCGGATGTGACACATGTCAAAAAGGCACTGGCAAAAACAGAGCTGTTGATCGTCCAGGATATCTTTCTTACCGCCACTGCTGAGCTGGCCGATGTGGTCCTGCCTGGCGTTTCCTTTGCCGAAAAGGACGGTACCTTCTCAAATACCGAACGGCGTGTAACCCGAGTTCGCAAAGCAGTGGAGCCGCTCGGCGAAGGCCGTCAGGATTGGCAGATAATTCAGGATATCTCAACCCGTTTCGGTTACCCGATGTCCTATGACAGCCCTGAAGAAATATTTTCTGAAATGGCATCCCTCACCCCGTCTTACGGCGGTATCACCTATGAGAGACTTGAAGGTGTAGGAATACAATGGCCCTGTCCCACTGAGGACCATCCAGGTACCCGCTACCTGCACAAAGGGAAAATTGCCCGCGGTAAAGGGTTGTTCCATGGAATCGAATTCAAACCGCCTGCCGAGATTGTTGACGATGAATATCCTTTCTGGTTCTCAACAGGCAGGGTTTTCGCCCACTACCATACCGGTACCATGACCAGGAATTCGCCGACCCTTGATGCTGAGATTAAGGAAGGTTTTCTTGAAATCAGCCAAAATGATGCTGCACGCATGCAAATTAAGCATGGTGATATTGTGACAGTCTCGTCACGACGAGGAAGTGTTGATATAAAAGCTGAAATCACCAAACGCGTTGAAGATGGTTCGGTATTTATGCCTTTTCACTTTATTGAAAGCTGCGCCAATATCCTGACCAATCCAGCTCACGATCCAATCTGTAAGATCCCGGAGCTTAAAGTGTGCGCCGTCAACATTAAAAAGGCTGCCTGATAAAGACCAGTCTCTTCCTGGCTTTTCACGCTAAGACCGCTGAATAATTGTGATACATTTCACCCTTATTCAGCGGTCTTATTTTTTCAGCTGACCAAAACATTACCATGACAGGAAAAAGAAAAAACATTCTTATTATATACCACTCACAAGGTGGCACCATGGAAACCATGGCCCGCCATTTTGCTAAAGGAGCTTCAAAGGAAGAGAGTGTCGACATTGTCTGCAAAAGGGCGGGTGATGCGACTCTCTCCGATTTGCTCCACTGCGACGGTCTTGCGATAGGCTCACCCGAGTATTTCGGAACCATGGCCGGCATGATTAAGGACTTTTTTGATCGTACTTATAATGTTGCCCGGGAAAAAACTATTGGGCTGTCTTACGTAGTGTTCGTGTGTGCAGGTAATGACGGCAGGGGGGCAATTACTCAAATCGAGAGAATTGCAGCCGGCTACAAATGGGAAAAAGTACAGCCTCCCCTTCGTATTACAGGACCACCCTCCAAACAGGATTTAGCGAAAATTGAAGAACTTGGGCACACCCTTGCTGCCGGGGTTGAGTTCGGGATATTTTAACACCCGTCACTACACAGTACAGCCATGGCTACAGGTAAGGATAAATTTTTTATAAAGCTCACTTGCGATCATCCCGCCCCCGTCTCTCTTCTGCTTTCGGCAAAAAATATCCACCCAGCATAATGAGAAACTTCAGGGTAAGGCCAAAAGCCAGAACGGTAGCCAGGAAACACCAAATTGCCTCTATTGGCGTTATCTCACCAGTATGGATAAACTGGATAAGTGGCTGAAACACATTCGTCACTGCCATGATAACCATCAGTGCAACAATGGCTAAACCGACTAAAATTGGTGTGAGTATAGAGCGTTTTTTCATTTGAACTGTCATATCAAAGTAAAAGACTTCCTCATTTCTACGACTTCCGGAAGTCATTGGCGTTTATCTCGTGACGTTTGATGATTTTTTGCAGTGCAACTCTTGAGAGTTGCGAAATTTCAGCGGCGTGGCTTACATTCCCCCCGGTTTTCTCCAGCAGGGTTCGTATGTATTCCGTAGTAAACGAATCAACCAACCGTTCTTTGGCCTCTTTATATGGCTCGAGCTCTCCATCGATCATGATCATATCGGAATTTTTGTCACCCTGCGGCTGCGGTGGTTCAACACCCCGCAGATACTCTAGAGTGATAACCTCCTCAGGGCAGAACATAACAGTCCTGCGAATGACATTCTGGAGTTCTCGTACATTCCCCGGCCACTTCCGATGACAAAGAGCGGCCAATGCGCGCTCATCGAATCTTTTGAGAGGGAGGTCTAGCTCACATGCCACCTTCTTACTGAAATGTGCTACCAATGCAGGGATATCCTCCTTGATCTCCTGTAGACTCGGGGTCGTGAGGGTAACGACATTCAATCGGTAAAAAAGATCCTCCCTGAACTGCCTGTCGGCAATCATACTTTCCAGGTCCAGGTTGGTAAGGGCAATGACTCGTACGTCTATTTTCCTGGTTCGTGAGGCACCGAGCGGTTTAATCTCCTGCTCCTGCAGGACACGAAGTAGTTTGGCCTGTAATCCAATTGGTATATCACCCACCTCGTCAAGGCATATCGTACCGCCATCAGCATCTGCAAAAAGTCCGTTCTGGTCATGGGTCGCCCCTGTAAAAGAGCCACGGGTATGACCAAACAGTTCCGATTCCAGAAGGTGTTCCGGTATAGCCGGACAGTTAACCATGACAAGTGGCTTGTCTGATCGTTTACTGAGGGTGTGAATGGCTCGCGCAGCCAGTTCTTTCCCGGTACCTGATTCACCACGGATAAGCGCTGTATAATTTGATCGTGCCACCGTCTGCAGGTTGGATTGAAATCGTTTCATCGGCTCGGATTCCCCAACAAATTCTGTGGCAATCTGCTTATCACATACCTGTTGCTTGAGATTATAATTCTCTCGCAGCAGCCTAGAACGTTCGAGCGCCTTGCTCATGGTCCTGGTCAACAGTTCCCGGTCAAAAGGTTTGGTTATGAAATCATAAGCTCCGAGCTTAATAGCCTCAACAGCAGTTTCAATGGTGCCAAAACCTGTCATCATCACCACGGTAATCCATGGATCATGGTTAGTAAGTTCCTCAAGCAATTCCAGGCCACTCATTCCCGGCATTTGAATATCCAACAGCGCTAGCTCTGCATCATTATCTTCCAGATAATAAAGGGCCTCTTTGGCGCCTGCTGCGGTGGCCACCGAGATACCGGGAAACTCTTTGGCAATCATTCTTTTGAGGCCATTCAACATATCCACCTCATCGTCAACGATCAGCAAGTGGTGTTTATTCATGTCCTGTCTCCACTACCGGCAGGGAAATTATAAATTTGGTAGGTTGTCCAGTCTTGCTCTCTACCCTGATGTCACCATTGTGATCTTTGATAATGCCATAACTGACGGACAGCCCAAGCCCCGTACCCTTGCCCGGTGGCTTGGTGGTAAAGAACGGATCGAATATTTTCGCAATTTTCTCCTCAGCTATACCTACGCCGGTGTCTTCAACCACGACGGTACAACTATCAGTAGCTCTATTTAACGAGCTGCGTATAGTTATCGTCCCGTCTTTATTGATCGCATGTGAGCTGTTTATCAGCAGGTTGAGGATCACCTGTTTGATTTTATCAACATCCAGAAGTAACTCCGGCAGATCTTCCTGGAGTTCCATCACCATATCAATTCTATTTTTCTGAAACTGCGATGCAACCATCGAAACCACCTCAGAGATAATGGGATTTATCGAAGCAGGCGCTTTTACAGTCCTCTGCTGGTGTGCAAATTTTAACAGATCGGCAATAATGTTACGGCAGTTTCCTGCATGTTTCTCTATAATTTTCAAGTCACCTTTAGCTTCATCAGACAACTCTGGTTCATCTTTTAACAGGTCAATATGGCACAGAATGACCCCAAGTGGATTATTGATCTCGTGAGCAATACCCGCGGCAAGCTGCCCCATTGAAACAAGCTTTTCGGTCTGTTGTATTTTGGTTTCAAGCTTCTTTTGCTCGGTAATATCCCTAACATAACAAACCAGGTTATCCACAACCCCTATTGTTGATTGAATCGGGTAAAAGTAGATAAGAAAAATCTCTCCATTCGGAAGCCTGACTTCTTTTGTTACCGGTGCATCCGGCATCTCCCGGAACACATCTTCACAAAGTGTAAGCGGACACTGATTTTGCAGCTGCAACTCAAGAGGAGTCAGATCAAGTATTTTTTCGAGTATAAGTCCGTGTCTTTTAAGAAATTCCTGGTTTACTATTTTAATACGTGCACAATGGTCAAGCAAGATGACAGGATCCGAAATACCATCGAACACCGACTGCAGTAACTCCTTCCCCTGCAGCAACTGCTCGGTATAGTTCTCAAGTTGCTGTCTGTTCTTCTTCAATTCACTTGCAATCACTTTTGCCGCTTGATTCAGTTCATCAATCTCATCTATGTTCCGTGAGTATGTCTCATCGCTAACGTCCCTCTCATCTTTTAATGCTTCTTTAAAGATATCGAGCAGGTTGTGGAGATTCTGGACAATAAAACGATTAAAAAATACGCTGATAATTGTATAAAGAGCGAGGATAAGTGGAATGCCGACCATAAAAGCTGCAATAGCTGACTCCTTGATCTTGGCAAGACTGAGATCAACGGGAAGGCCAACACTGATAAGTCCGACCACCTCTCCGGGGGTTCGATAAAACCCCCTGCTATCGCCATACAGATCAATTATTTTCCGGGGTGCATCTGCCGGATCCCCGTGACAATAGGTACAGGAGCTTGCAAGGTATTCAGGTTGAAAACGCATATAATATCGCCTGGACTCGAAATCAACAATACCGTGCCACTCATCCATTTCAGGGTTTTCCCTGAATTTGTCAATCATTTCAGCTTCGATGGAGTTGGCCTCGTAATGAGGGTTTCGAGCATTGACCGCGACCCTGCGATACGAGAAATCCTTGAGGGTTTCATTTACCCTCTCCATAACGGAACGACTCACGAATGACGAGGACATTGCCTCGAGGATAAATGTTTCATCTTCAAGCGTCTCGTACATCTTAGGCCGAAGTATTTCACGAACATATTTCCGGTTTGCCGCCATGGCAGTCATAACCAGCTCGGTCTTTTCGTAGGCCTCCTCTTCCAGCGTTTTTTTGGCGTTATGGTAGACGGTTACGGAACTCAATCCGACAAAAAAGAGAAGAATAGCTGCCAGTCCCAGCAAAAACTTGGTCTGCACACGAGTCTGTTTCATTATGCGTCTATCTTCTGACACGTTTCCTCTCCATTACCTTGGGGCTAAACTACCAAGCAGTACGCCACAACCTGTTATTACTTAAACAATGACCAGGTGATATATTCTCTAGTTGCGGTTTAGCACAAAAAACACATAGCCGATTACAATAATGAGAATCACCACAACTTCAACAACTGTCAGTCGCAAAAGCATCAGACAAATCTTCCGTTGTGACGGTGTCATTGTCAGGACAATACGGTTCATTATGTATCGAAACAAAACGGTGTTTATCGTTTTTTTCTGATAGAGCCGCAGATACTCCTGAATCCCCCTGAGCCACATGACAGTATGGCGCTCCAGTTCAGATTCCTCCTCAAATTCAGGATCCGTATAAACCACCGTCGCAAGATAGTTGTCTTTAACCGGCGTGATGGAAAGAAAATTATAATCCCCTTCAGTAAATTCCACATTGAGCATCGCAGGCGTGCCGCTCACAAAACTGCCATTCAGGATAAATTCTCTCTCAGAGCTGTAGTCTTTCAACTCAGCCTGAAAAGTATCACCATCCTGCTTGAACGAAAGAACCGTCCAGAGTGGATTGAGGCGAATGAGCTTTTCGGCATCAATCAGTTTTCCTGGGAATATCTCCAGGGTTTTATCGGTGATCTGCAGTTTTAACTCGTATTCTTTCTTCATATTTCAGGTGACTGTCAACAAGGGACATGGAAGAAGAGGATGTAGTTTCTCATTTGATATACGTGCCGCAAGACCAGGGGACATTTTTACAGAGGTGAGCCGAAATGGTTTTTTCATAAAGCCGCCCAGTACCACAACCTCAGAATTCAACTCTTCGGCGACCTCGGCGATGGTCTCCTCAATATCGCCAGCAACTTTCATGAACCGGACATTCTCAGATACTGAATAAGTGACACGAATCCTTTCCCAGTCTTCAGTAATTTCACGGCCAAGCTGTTCATCGACATAGTCGATAAACCTGTTCCTGGTTCCAGAGCTGTTCAGCCAATCATCCCCAGTCATAACGGACCAGTCCTTGTCAACGATGGTAAGTATAGTCAGCTGAACATCCGACACCCCGGGAAGCATGGTTTCGAAAACATATTTTTCAGCCTGTTTCGCCCCTTCTGAACCATGTGTGCACAACAGAATATTGGTAAACATGAGATACTCGCAAATACAACTATTTTTGAACTGAAAAACCCGTGATCACAATATATTATTGCAATCACGGGTCGAGTTTGTCAATCTCTCCCCTCTTTTTCCTGCCAGGGAGTTTGAACGGTTAATGACCGATTATACGAGCCACTTGGTAAAAAGGAGCACCCCAAAAGTGGTAATCAGGCAAAACACCAGGGCCGTTATGTCTTCACTTCGTTCACTGGAAAATACGGAGAGTGCTCTTTCTTCCAGCTTTTTACCGTTCTCGTTTTGGTCTTTATTATTTTCACTCATATTCTATCTCCTATCAATGTAAAACAACATCCTTAACCAGCCAGAGAACAACAAAAAAGGATAATGTTGCCTTGGCAATACCCGAGATGCCACCAATAACAAGTGGCCAGCCGCCTGCCTGGAAAATTGCTTTCTTGGTGATCTGCATGCCAAGGCCAATGAGGCCGAAGGCAAAAAACCAGATCATGAAATCGGTGAGAACGGTGACCGTCTTCGATTTCTTGTGAACCTGCTTGACTGCGTGCTTGATAACACCTTTAACTTCACTATCAAGCTTAATCTCTTTTGCCTTTGCAGCAGCAAGAACACCCTGAAGCTCGGTCATACGTTCACGGCCCACCAGGTCAAACTGTTTCTTGTTGTCACGTTCTTCAAAGTTACCTGCAATCTGGTGCTGTTTATGAAGATCCTGCACAGCTTTCATCTGCACCTCGGTGAGCCCGGTAATGGTCCCTGCCTTCAGCGCCCCATCAAGAGTATTCCATTCCTCATCTGTGATCTGTGTACGTTCGTTATAGCTTACATCGATGAATTTCCCTTTATAATGGTTCGGCGGCGAAAAAAGCCCCATGGAAGACATGACAAACAGCAACAGAAAACCAAGAATAAAAATTGGGAATTTATCAATAACAACAGATTTGAAACTGAGCTTCTGGCCGGACTCCTTGCCAAACCAGGTAGCGAGTACCAAAACAATAATAGGCAGAAAAAGTACACGGGTAATATTGAAAATTTCAGCAACTTTCAGGGTCTTGATATCAACAGCATTGAACGCAAGGGCTGCAGCGGCAACCTGAGCAGAGTTGAGGATTCCGGTACCTGCCCATGCTCCGAACTGCACCGGATTCATGCCAACCATCTTACCCACGGTCGGGAAGATAAACATGCAAAGAATACCGAACGAGAGGATGGTACCGATTGTGTATGCCATCTCCTCACTCTTGGCTTTGACGACAGGTGCAACAGCAACAGTGGCAGAAACACCACAGACACCCATACCGGCAGATAAGACGCCGGTCATGGTCTTGGGCTGCTTGAAGACGCTGCCAAGCCAGAGAACCAGGAAAACGGTTCCGAGAACAAAGAAACCGATCAACCATACAGAATATACACCAAGTTTTGCGAGCTCGGCAAAACTGTACCGTGCACCCAGCATGATAACACCCATTTTCAGAACAAAACGGGCGCACTTCACACCTTCACCGGCAAACTTGGGAATCCCGACTGTATTGGTAATAACAACACCGGTGAGAAGACCAAGAACAACGTAGTTGAGGTTCATGATCTTGTAGATTGCAAATCCGAGTACAGGCTCCAGCGCCTTACTCCAGATTTTAACCATTGGCTCGGCGTACCAGCGAATGAACATGGCCAGCGCAAGCAGCAGAATAATGCCACCAATCGGACGCAAAAAAAAGCGATCCAGAATGGTGTCCTGGGGTTCCCGGACTGTATTGATTACAGCCCCCAAAATTCCGACCCCGGCAATGATCAGACTGAGTGTAACCTGAAGATCCATTGTTTTATGGGTGCTCAGGTATTTCATGACAGGCAGCAGCGCTCCAGAGGAAGCGATAAGCCCGTAAATGAGAAGTATGCCGGACATTATAAAAACCGGCATGTTCCGTTGTGCGTTAGACATGAATGTCCTCCCGTTAGGTGAATAGTTCTGTGCTGTATGAATTTCCTTGTTCGGCCCCTCAGTCGATACGTCATACAGCACGTTTTCTTGTAACAGAGAGGTTATAGCAGAATCTATACCACCTTGTGACATTTCAATGACACACAAGATAAACAACTACTTTTACATCATATTAAATACAGTAGAGCCTGGAGATTAATTGACTAACAACCTGAAACCTCCTAAAATGTGACACCTCCGGGCAACACTGTTGCCCGGAGTTAGCATCAACGCGAACATTTCGTAAAAACGCTCTCTATATTTTGATTACTTTGGAGGGCCGGGTGTTAAATAAGCGACTACAGGTGCAACTCCGGGTACATTTTGTACCCAAATATTATGAGAACTTTCACTCTTATTTTTCACCTATCGGGCGAGAAGAGATGGCCACTTCGACTCACGAAAAATCCAGGTTAACCTGGATTTTTCATGCCCCCAGGAACATCGTGTCGAGCTGGTGTCGCCTGAGCTGGTGAGAAATTAGGGCTAAATGTATGAACTCGTGTTTATACTACGAACGTGGGGTGTAAAGAAAACCAACTTTTCGCATAGCAGGAATACGATGCAGGAAATGGTAAATGACAGCGCACAAATGATGCACTACGAAGTTGCAATCCTTTTGAGACAAATCGTGGATATGCAAAAGGCGCCAAAAGAATTCTTCAGTTTTCCTGAGTTCCCTCTGTTGGCAACCTGAGCCACAATATCCTGTAGGAGTATATATAGAGGCAGGCAGCAATCAAAACCCCGAACAAATTTTGCATAAACATAATGACCAAGAACCCGATAATAACACAGAGCATCGGAAAGAAATGGTACAGGGGAGTGGGGAGCCAGATAATCATCTTATAGCCTCCTGACGCTTTTATGCTTATTATTATCTATTTTACCATTACGACCCCATTGCTTCAAGGTGGGTTCAGAAAGCAAAACTTTCTTTGTTTTTAAGCCTCACAAGGTTCACTTATTAATTAAAAAAAACGGATTGGGACAATGGGAATTAAGGAGATAACGGAAAGTGCTCTCGCACAACTGCAGCACGGCAGCTCACGAAGAGATATTTTTACAAGTATGTCTGCTGCGAACCCAGCTGATACTGGCAAAATTGCCTACTGTATTGCTTCCATACCGGAGGACAGCCTGCGTACCCGATATTTGCGTCATAACGCATTGCTCTGCCTGTTGCTTATCGTCTACTCAGTTTTAAGTATCATTAGCGGACTCCCGATACCACAGGGTGAACCCACAATATTTCTGGTACTGACAGCCGGAGTACCTCTCGTTTTCTGTTATTTTACCTTCAGGTTTCACGGGGGAATATACCGGATTATGGGATTATGGTTTCTCGTCGATATTTTTGAGACCGCACTGTTGAAAGGGGCACCGGATGGACTCTCAGTTTTGAAACTGCTCACCCTGTTCTTGATCGTGACCCTTTCTTTCCTAATAGGCCGCAAGATGTTTCCCAACCTCAGGGTTCTTGGTCCTAAAAAGGACGAATCAGGTCATTACCAGTTATGATCAGCACACTCAGGTCATTCGCCTGGAAGTAAAAAGGGAGGCATTGGATATGAAGGCAAAAGACCCGGTGTGTTTATCAATCAAAGCCTGAACCTCCTCCTGTGAAGCTGGTTGTACTCCTATTTCCCGACAAAGCTCTTCTTCTAACCGAGTCATCATCACAATGTTTATCCGGCTTGTTTTTTCCATCATCGCAAGGGCCGTCCCACCATTGCCGGCATACGCATTCACCAGTTCCGCAAAGGTGTTTTCTCTACCGCCCATCCGGAAATAGGGCAAAAATGTCGTTGACCCAACCCCATCTCTGCATTCTGCAAGAATTATGAGTGTACCACCGTCTTTAACAAGGTTTGCAGCATTATGGACCGATTTATGAACCTGAATCATATTGATGTCTTTCGGGTACCCTCCTGCTGAGGCGAGAACCATACCAAATTGTTCATCCACATCAACCCGGTAATAGCGATCAAGTTCTCTGCAAACGTCCAGGAAGTTGTCATAACTCCTGCCAAAAAAATATTGTGCAGGTTTTCCCTTACTGTTCAGTAAAGCGTGGATCGATAAATATTCAGGTAGCATGTCATGGATTTCTTCAAGATCAGCTGCCAGGGGATTCCCCTCCAGGTTACCTGGCCAACAGCCTGTTGAGAGGCTCTTCTCTTCTGTATCCAGGAAGAGGCTATGGTTTGCGTAGATCGCACTTCTTTCAGCAACCCCGGGGAAAAGGAGTTTCCTGCCTCCCCCATATCCTGCAAAATAGTGGTGGGAGATTGCACCAACGGTCAGGATGAGGTCCGACTCTATCACATCCCTCCTTACTTTTGCGGCAGTTCCTCTTACTGTTTCACCTCGTTGTATAAAAGTATCCTCATCGTGACAGTCATGATGGACAAAGGTGTAGCGATCGAAAATCTCTCCATACGCTGCCCGGCTCTCCTCATCTGATTGCGGAGGATGGGTTCCATAGGCGATATAGAAACATATCTGCTCCGGCCCCAGCCCTTTAGCATGCAAAGCCTGCACAATCCATGGCAGAATAGTTTCATACCCGCAGAGTCTTGTCTTATCGGCTACAACGATGGCAGCATTTTTAACCTCAGCTTTTTCACTCAAGAGAGTTGTGAACTTGTCGATAAAGTTTTCTTTATTTATATCAACTTCTGGATCGCCAACCTTTAACTCCTTAACCTGTCCGGACAACGAGAATTGAATGGTTCCTATCCCATATTTGAGTTGAGCCACAGCCATAATAATCTCCCTGCAATTGTTACCAGACTCGAATTTTGCATACTGAACGAAAAACCTCTACCCAACCTACTCAAGGACACTCAACGACACAACACTTACCAGACCAGGCCACCATCTTTCTACTGCAGGCCATAGCCATATAATGAGCGTTTAATTATTTTGAGTGCCTATTGTTATCTGGTCGCAATCAACCCATTGACAGATAATATATTCTCTTCTAGTTTTCAGCATCCAGGGAGGCTGAAGTGGCAGTCTAATGCCTTCAGGTTTTGCTTATAAGTGGTAAGGACTTCATCCACCAGGTTAACACCACCATACTACCTTTTTCAATCAATTCTGCAGTAATCAGGGTCCAGAGAGGAGTCAGATAAATGGCGAAATTACTGTTGTTGGGTGTCTTATCCGGTGCATTTTTCAGCTCAACATTTATACTCAATGAACTCATGAGCCTGAAAGGAGGGCATTGGGTCTGGTCTGCTTCACTTCGCTACCTCTTTATGTTTCTGCTGCTGACAGGCATTGCACTCTTTAATGGCGGCATACAACAACTTTCGGCTCTTACCCGTCTCTTCAACTCATACTGGAAATTCTGGGTTCTTACCGGCAGTATAGGCTTCGGCGGATTCTACTCACTCATCTGTTTCAGTGCCGACTTTTCACCAGGCTGGGTCATAGCAGCGACCTGGCAATTCACTGTTGTGGCAAGCCTATTTGTGTTTATGCTGTTCGGGCATTCGTTTAAAAATCGTGTCTGGCTCTTTTCGTTGCTCATTTTTATAGGGGTCCTCCTCGTTAATGTATCCCACATTGAGGAGTTTAGCCTGAAAGCCCTTTTATACGGAGGTGCCCCCGTACTTTTGGCTGCATTCTGTTACCCCCTCGGAAATCAACTGGTATGGGAAGCAAGCCATGGAGGCAATACCAGGATCCCTGACATTGCCTCCCCATTGCTTGAGAACGTCTTTAATAAGGTGCTCCTTATGACTGCAGGGTCTCTCCCTCTCTGGGCCGTGCTCATCCTCACATCACACCCCCCTGCCCCCAGTGCAGACCAGATAGCAAACACCTTATTGGTGGCACTTCTCTCCGGGGTGTTTGCTACGTCTCTATTTCTTTTTGCCAGGAATTTGGCATCAACACCGGGGGAACTTGCCGGAGTTGATGCTACCCAGGCCAGCGAAGTCATATTTGCGCTCTTGGGAGGAATTCTATTTCTTGGAGGAAGCACTCCAACAGTTACCTCAATAACTGGTCTCATTTTGATAATGGCAGGACTCATCCTCTTCATAAGATTTCAGGATGGTTGAGAAGTTATCCAGCAATATTCGAGACAATATTAAAAGCTTAAGTACCGGCGGTTGTTCTTCTATTTATGGGATATAGACATAAAACCATTTGGCATTTAAAAGGATTTTGATAAAGCTTTGAGGGTCATTCATCGAGGTAAGATGTTTATAGGACTTCACCGCAAATCGCCCTGGTTGTAAAGCCATATAAATATCACTGATCGCATCCCCAGACACCCAGGCAATTTCATTGTTTGCCAGGATTACTTGATTCCTTCTGTTTTCCGGAAGCGAAGAGAGTTGAATGGCATGGGCCAGATATTCCTGGGGTGCCGGCCCAGGCGCATCTGCTGTTGAATGATGGTGGAAAACCGCATGGGTAATTTCATGCACAATAGTACCAAAATAATGAATACGATCAAATGGTTCATCATACATGGTTGGGTTATTGTTATTCTCAATAATTGATCGAAATGACATGACTTGTATCTTATCCTTTCGGATATCATAGCTGCCAAACGCCTTATAACCAAGATGGTCAATCCCCTGTTCAATTACCTCAATGAATATTTGTCTCTTCGGCAATAGATCGTACTGTTTG
Source organism: Desulfopila sp. IMCC35008 (assembly GCF_010646885.2). Taxonomy (GTDB): domain Bacteria; phylum Desulfobacterota; class Desulfobulbia; order Desulfobulbales; family Desulfocapsaceae; genus Desulfopila. The sequence continues at coordinate 2,642,619 of NZ_CP050700.1, forward strand.
AGCAGATGAAGGGCATGGTCGGATGCATCGCAGATCATGGCTTCGATTTCACCATCTCCAGCAAGAACATCCACCATGGATTGGTTGGGACATTTTTTTGCCAAGGATTCAGAGGCAAAAATGAAAAGGTATGCAATAGTTAAGAAAACAACGCTTGCGTGACGCATTTGCACCTCACTCGTACTGGGAAAGTAAAAAGTAGAAGCAGATTAGTAACAATAATTCTTTTTATCTGATTGTCAGTATTATGTAGCCAATCAACTATGCGCTCCAGGAAGGGCTGCTTCATGTTTTACCGGCAATTACAGTGTCTCGTATTTGCGGGGTATTGGTACTCGTCCTCGACAAGATGACGTTGTAATGTGGTTGATGACAGATTGATATATAAGTATATATTACGTACATCAGCACCACTTGACGCGTCCCCCACAATGAGATCATTTCTCGATGCACCGGAAGATATCCCGTGAGCCCTTAGGAACTGATCGAGGTGGTTAAAAAATCACTCTCCATTCAAAAAAACAATTTGTTATAAATATAAAAACAGGAAAAAGATGTCCGAATTAAACAATAAGGTTTTATGCAGAGCTGAAGATGATCTCATTCGCTGTTGGTGGGGACATGAACCACCGGACTATCGTAGATATCATGATAAAGAATGGGGGTTTCCAGTTGCAGACGACATCAGACTCTTTGAAAAAATATGCTTAGAAGGTTTTCAGTCAGGACTCTCATGGCTAACCATTCTGCGCAAGCGTGATAATTTCAGAGATGCGTTTGCAGGTTTCGACTTTAACAGAGTTGCTGCATTCGATGATAAAGATGTTGCCATCCTCTTGCAAAATGCGGGCATCATCCGCCATCGTGGAAAAATCGAGGCGACCATTAATAATGCTCAACGGGCACTTGAAATCGTTGATGAATTCGGTAGCCTCGCGAAGTACGTATGGTCTTGGGAACCTGATACCCGCGAACCCGGAATCGGGAAAAATGACAACAACGCCCCCGCTCCAACTATAACAAGGACATCACAACTACTCAGCAAAGATCTTAAAAAACGCGGCTGGAAGTTTTTTGGCCCAACAACCGCTTACGCCTTCATGCAAGCCATGGGACTTGTGAATGACCATTTAGAGGGGTGTGCGATACGCGAAAGAGCGGCACAGGCACGTCGTGAATTTATCCCGCCTCAGTAAAGCATTACATCTTATCTGCCTGGATACCTTTTTGATTGGAGAGGTTAACGTTGCCACATGACAGATCTCTCTCTATTCAAAACAACAGAAGACTGGTGCTGCATAGTACGACCGTCAAAGTTATTCAGCCAAAGCTGCTAATTTTGCTTCATTTCCCCTCATAATCCAGGGTTTACTCAGTTAACAGAGAACTCAGTGTTACGTATTAACACATAGTGTGCCCCCTTTTCTTCACCTCGCTTACCATCATCACAAACGATGAGCAGAAAGTGTTTGTTCTCATATACCAATGGAGCCAATCCCTCAATATTCCTGATTCCTTTTAATTTTGGCAACACAACTTTCGTTGGAGAGTTGTGTTTCGTGCCGTCCCACGCCCAGACCCTCGAACGTTTCTTCCCGTTTTTATTGGTTACTTCACTCGCGACAAGATACCTTTTCAATTGAGGAAAGTATTCCATCGCACGAATACCACTTCCTCCGACATCTAACAGAATCAACTGATCGCTGAACAGAGGAGGCTCATTGTCTTCAAAAAGCGAGAATGGATTTAGAATTTCAAGAACAATCGCCTTTCCGTTAAATAGTGGTTCACGGAGACCGACAAGAAGTTTCTTCCCGGATTTATCAAAACTCAATCCTTCAATATTAATTGCATCCATCAATATTTCATCAAATTCCTGTAATTGCTGAAGTTGTTTAATCACATAGGGTTGTATCGAATGAGCTTCACCTGTCAAAGTTACCGAATTGTTTTGTACCTTCAGCTTCAAGAGTTGCTCTCGATCTTCTTTTCTTTTACCCTTTCGGGTAACTGAATGTGAGGTAATTGCAAAAAGAGTGGAATCACCGGAAGCAGTAATTCCTTCAAGGTCATCAACCTCTACCCCGACGGAAAGAGATTTACCTCGTGCCAGAACACCCCGTTCGGAGCGTTGTTGAGGTCGAACAAAATAGAGAGGGGTTCCCCTTTCATCTTCAATAACTATTACCGCCCCTGTTTTCACCTGAACAACCCCGGATGGTTCATAAAGCGAATCAAATGTAGATATTTCTATCGCTACATCACCAGCTTCTACAACCACTGTGCAAAAGAGATGAAGGAGGGCGAAAACAACAGGAAACGTTAGAGTTCTTGATTGCATGAGAAGCTTATTTTTCATGACGATCCTTTCAAATTTTTATAATTGACACCAGATCTTCTTCTGCCATCTGTCATATTGTAAAGTCACGGGGCAGCTTTTTCAAAGAGTCTTCTCAACGTACGAAAAACCTAGGCTCCACAATATCATCGGTATTGGATTTTTTTTTGGTAATCCGATATTGATATCATGATAGTATTCTGTGTATCTTACACCCTGACTCACAGTTGAATATTGAAATTTACCTGACCGCCTGAAACCACTGTCATTACGTAACCGTCCTTCAAGTAGTGTCTTGACTGCCAGATTAACGTTTTTGATCGTTTTATACCAGGGAGCATGAAATGAAGATAACACCAACCATGGCAATTTGTGTTGTATTATTCACCTTTTCCCCTGCAATGGCTTCACCACGGGTTGGACAAAGAGTAGTAGGGATATGTACGAATGATTTGAACCTTTGGGGGCATGCGAGCCAATGCTCTTGCGATTCCGGAATCATCTATGATGAGCGATCCGGTCTGTGCCTTCAAGGCGATGATATCCAGCAGGTTACGGTCCAGGGAGCTATTACAGCTGGGATTGTTGCTATTGGTGGAGAAACTACTGGTTTCTCGATCAAGACTTCTGAAGGTGACTCTTACGAGCTTATTTTACAATCAGCTGACCAGGACAAGCTCACCAAACTCAACGGGATGTGGCTCGAGATTGAAGGAGAATTGATCAACATAGAAGCTATCGAAATTAAGGGAAGGAGAGCTATCATAACGGAGAGAATTGCTGTTCTTGAGTAATACAGATGAAGGTCAGTACCCCTTTTCAAAATCAATACAGAACTGCAGGTCTTGTCTCGCGATGAAACGATTGTAGTTATTAATGAATATTGGTGTGATATCCTCCGGATATGTTAAAGCCGACTTGTGTGATGTTATGATCGCTCCCTTTGTATTCCATAACGGGTGCGATTGTGGCAGCGGTTCCTGTTGAAAAACATCTAACACCGCTCCTGCAATATCCTGTGAGTTTAAAGCTCTTATTAAAGCTTTTTCGTCAAGCACATTCCCTCGACCTACATTGATCAACAATGCATCCGTTTTCATGGCTTTTAATACGGTACTGTTAATAAGGTGATTTGTGTTGAGGGTCTGTGGCAATACCGACACCAGGTAATCAAGGTCGCTGACAAAATCGAGAATCTTGTCAGGTTGGAACATTCTGTCAATTTCTGGTTTTGAGATTGCACTTCTGGAATAACCATACGTCGTCATATTAAAATGTTTTGCGGTCTGCGCTATAGCAAGTCCTATAGATCCAACGCCCATAATTCCTATTGTCCTGCCCCGAAGCAGACCGGGTCTAGGCATTTCCCACGTTCTGGCTTTCTGGAGTTCATAACACTGGAGCGCTTTTCGTTCATGCATAAGTATATAACAGAACACATATTCTGACATAATCGGTCCAAACACCCCCTTAACCCCTGTCAGCAGATAGTCCTGTCTGCAACCCTCTCCTAAAAGTTTGTTGACTCCAGCCCAGGTGGATTGCAGCCACTGGAGGTTTGTCATCGCAGGGAGAATTTCATAAGCCAAGTCAGGAGGGGCCAGCAGTATGTTCTGTTGGTTAGCCACAATGCGCGCTTTTTCAACTGTTACAGCAGGAGTAATCTGTAAATCGGGTAAGCCTGCATCTGCAATGAGCTTCGCATACTTGTGCGCATTATGCGATAGTATAAGCAGTCTATTGTTTTTCTGTTCTGTCATATTGTTCTCCCAGGAATCAGTCAAAATCTAGATATATATATTGATTTTCAGCCAAAGACTATTCTAGACATACGCTGTTCTTCTATACCCGATCTACCAACACAATTGCAGGAAATTACGCTTAAAGACATGATCAATGACACGTGAGGTTTCACCTGATATTACGGCCAAAGTTAACCAAATAGAATATTCTGACTACTCTCCCTAAGGATACAGCCTCAGCCTCCAGCTCTGGGGATAGGGTCAAAACTGCCAAGGCAAATACTATAATACAATTAAGTTTATAATAGATATCTTGGCTCTACAGAGTGTTATAACACCTTCCAAATTCCTTCAGCAGTTGCAATGAGCAATTCGCCACATCGTATTTCGCCCTGCATGAACACCAAGGACCGTGTTTTTCTAAGAACCCTTGCGGTGCCCAGCAGCTGATCCCCGGTTTTAGAGGCGGAGATGAATTTGACATCGAAGGAAATTGTTGCAGCTTTTGCGTTCTTATCGAGAGCCCGGTGAGCAGCTGTCCCCATTCCTGAATCCATCAGGCTCATGATGAAGCCTCCATGGGTAATACCACCAGGATTTAAATGAATGTCTTGTACTCTGGCCCTGAATTGGTAATCAGACTCAGAAATGTTTTTGAATTCTAAACCGCCATTATGTTTCATAAAACCAGTAAGGCTTATTTGTTGAAATGTATCGTTCATATCTTTTGTGATGACTTTTCTATTTTTGTTGGAGAAAATCCCAAAAACCTGCGCAAATCAGTAAGAAGGCCATAAACCTGTTCGCTGCTATATTGAGCTGTCTACAGCGTCTGGATAATACAGCAACATTTTCTCTGGTTATAAGAGAGATTTTGACTATGGCTTCGGTGAATCTCCAATATAGATATTTTGACTTCAACTATTTGAGATAGTGAATTATTTTGCCCACCCTTTTTTTTCAAGACGTTTCGGTATTCCCTGCTGGGTGCCAGCTCTTTCCCTTGAGGTGTTCGACGCCAAGGACCCTCGCCTTAAGATTTGCAAATGTTTGAGTGTCTATCATCAGTTTTGCGGTGAAATCCTTAAGGCATTCTTCGCACATTCCTACCACACTCCTCTCTGTAAGATTCTTGAAATCATGTGCACAATCAAAGCAAAGGGCACTCTGGTTTTCGCTGAATATGATTGTTTCAGCACTTCCGGTACCCACATGTTTGCAGACGACCCAGATGGAAACCTCTCCGTGTTTTTCACATGTATTTTTTTCGGTCATGACTGTTCTCGTGATTTGATATCTCTGTTGCTTCAGGGGTTAGATTCCAGGTCTCGGCAGGGAAGCATTAGCGGAGCATGGTAAAGAGGCTCAAAGGTTCTTCCTTAACCGCCGGCATGCTTCTTCAAGTTCTTCTTCTTTTTTAGAGAAACAGAATCGGGCGAGATTAATTCCATTTGGGTCACTGAAAAAGGCCCTGGCAGGAACAGAAGCTATTGATGTTTTCTTGAGGAGATAAAGTACCTTTTCTTTGTCATCATCACCAGGTAATGACGAAAGATCAGCCAGGACATAATACGCACCTTTTACATAGTCTGCTGCAAGCCCAACTTCATTGAGTGTAGAAATAAATGTATCCCGCTTCTGCTGATGGTCGCGTGCAACGTCGGTGTAATATTGCTTTGGGAGGTACTTAATCCCTTGATTCACCCCATATTGAAGAGGTGATGCCGGACACACATATACAAGGTCGTTCACCTCCGAGGCGGCACTTATTATTGATTCATCACAGATTGCATAGCCAATACGCCATCCGGTAACTGAGAAAATTTTAGAAAATCCTGATATAGCAATGACTCTCTCCTTAATGGCTTGCAAGCTGAGTGCTGAAGTAAAGGCAAGCCCGTCATAAACAAAATGCTCATAAATCTCATCACTAATAAGATAGATATCATTTTTCCCAACAATCTCAGCTAGCCTCGACATTTCTTCTTTGCTGAAAACCTTACCGCTAGGGTTTGAAGGATTACAAATTAGAATTGCCCGTGTTTTCTCGCTTATCGCATCTTCAAGTTTATCGAAGTCTATTTCATAATTTGGGGGCAAGGTTTTAAGGTATTTGATTTTGCATCCCAATGACTCCAGGGTGGACACGTGATAGCCATAATACGGTTCAAAGAGAATGATTTCGTCCCCCTCATCAAAGAGGGTCGTTGCCAGGCAATACAGTGCACCTGTAGCACCATTACTTACAAGAACGTTCCCGGCTTCAATCTTTCTGCCATAATTCCTGGTAAGCGTTTCACCAATTGCAGCGCGAAGATACGGCTCACCTAAAGCTGATGTATATACATTCTTGCCCATCTCAATAGCTTCTTTTGCTCCGGTTTGAACAACATCAGGTACCTTGAGGTCACAAAGCCCCTGCGCCATATTGATACCGTTCACCTTGTTACAGAGAATGGTCATTGCCCTGATTTCAGATTGCGTTATCTGTTGTGCCCTTTTACTGATATTCATAATCAAATTCTTTCGGTTAAGTTTACGCTATGGCTTCCAGTTAACATGCATATACAGAGTCAAACATGCTGCGTATTATACAAACGGTATATCATATCCAGCCCGCACTGACAGTTTTTCTTTTATTTTCAATCTATTACAGCCATAAAACCCAAGTATTCTTTTCATCTAATCCATCACTTTAGAGCAGCAGAAATAGCCATAACCAGTGTGGGTAGTGCGAAAGTGAAATCTTGAAGTCGGCAGCATCAACGCCCTTGCCTTGCGCTCAGTTTCTCGTACAACTGACAACTTTCGTCCTCGGTTATCTGAACCCCAAGTTCACCGACAAGTATTTCATAAAGATGTTCAGAATCGTTAATTTTTGTGTTTTGTGTACTGGTTTTAGAAATTATCCAATACTCCAAATCGCGTAAGGACATGGTTTTACTATCATGTATAACTGATACTACTAAATGATTAACAAAAACAGCATCGGGGTGTCGATGTGAATAGAAATGCCCTAACTCGCAGTCTGCCTGACCATAGCGAGAAAGTTCAAATCGATACAGAGAAAAATATTCTCCGTCTTTCATAACCTGCATGTGATACTCACCAGGTTGAGTTTCAGCCACGCGAAAAACATTGCCACGATCATTCGATTCGATTCCTGACATGGGAACCGGGATCCCTGGTCCCAGTGGACCAAAACCTACGTCCAGCACATATTGTTGCCCTTTATGCTCAACCATAGTGATTCGATGAGTTAGCCCTGGATGAATATTTTGATTGTAAATTACTCGCGCCAGGTAAATTTTTGGCGAAAATCCAAGCTCCTCCAAAACTTCATATAAAAAGCCATTTTGTTCAAAACAATAACCACCGCGTCGTCGGATAAAAATTCTTTGAAACAGGGATTCGAAATCAAGCGGTAAATCTTCACCAAGTTGGCATCCAACACTGCTGAAGGCAAATTTACCTACATGCCGGACAACAACATCATTCAAAAATGAAAAATCCAATTCCCTGCCTGTCAACCCAAGAGATCGCAGATATGTCTGGACCATGTCAGAGCGTTTTTTCATATTTTCAGTCACTTTCTTCTGTATCGGACATATTACTTTCACACCATGTAAGGCAGCATCACTGGACAATGGAATGGAACTGTCTATACCATACTATTGTAATGCTTCTCTTGGAATTGGAGAATCCCCCTCGTTGAGTTAGTTGGTTGTTTCTTCTCTTTCAACGCTTTTCAACTGCCCTCTACCGCCGCAGGGAACCCCGTCAAGGCCCGATTCCGATAAAGGGCCCCAACTGAATGCCCGGCAGAGGATATTGGGACTTGGTGGGGTGGATTATTTCCCCGGATGCCCCCTGAACGTTTTTTCTTTCTCGCTTGCCGAGCCAATTCAAGCTTCTCATCTCGTTCCCGGAAGATTTCCTGGGATCGTCCATTTAGTTTATCGATCGGAGCAATATATCCAATGGCACTGTTGAGGCGAACATTGTTGTAATGATGTATATAATCACCGACCACTCTTCTCGCATCTTCAAGGCTCAGCAGTACTCCCGGCCTGATGCATTCCCTTTTCAAGGTGCCGTGCCATCTCTCTATTTTGCCATTACTCTGCGGATAATAGGGAGATGTTCTAACATGGGTCATCCCAACAAACCTGATATACTCCTTAAAGTCTTTTGAGACAAACTGTGGACCGTTATCCGATATGATCCTTGGTTTCTCTTTAGGGAATTGTTCCCTGGCTCTTTGTAACACAATCTCAATGTCCTGCTCGGTCATCGATTCCCGTAACTCCCAGTGGACGATATATCGGCTGCACCCATCTAGAATGGTGCACAGGTAGTAAAAAGTCCCACAGATATTGATGTAGGACATGTCAATATGCCAGTGCTCATGTATCCCAAGGGGTTGAGTGAAACCATTACCCTTCTTCGACTTGCCCTTACTCCACCTCTGCAGTAGACCTGCACCGCTCAATACCCGGTAGGTAGAACTCGGGCTGACGGCGACAATATTGTTATCCAGCATCATGAAGGTGAGCCGTCTATAACCTTCAGCCGGGAACTTGTGATGATAATCGATTATTGCCTGCCTTTCCCAGGCTTCGAGCCAGAAGTCTCGTGGTATAAGGCCATTGTGCTCGTTGGCCTTGCCGTACCTGTCCTTCCAGTTGTAATATTTGCTTGATTGAATTTGCAGCCAACCGATATATTTCACTGCGGGGAGACCTGTTACCTCTGACCAGTACCTCACGAAATCTATTATACTGTCCCGAGTATCGTGAGGCACCCAGGCTCCTTTCAGATCTCCCCAAGATCTTTTTTTAGCTTGACGTGCTCCTCCATCAATTCAGAGAGCACTTCGTTCTTACGCTGAAGTTTTTGCTCCAGAGCTTGAATTTTGGCCTCATCCTGCTTTTTCTCGGTTGTCTTATTCCGATCAAAAGCGGCGGCACCGTGTTCAAAAAACTCTTTCTGCCACCTATAAAAGACGGTCGGGTGAAGATTGTATTCGTCACACAGATCTGAAACAGGGACATGATCAACAAGGTGCCGTTTCAAGATGGTTACTTTTTCTTCCCCTGAACGATTTTTTCTTTTCCTCTTCATTGAGTTCTCCTTTGGTTGAGTATGTTAACTCAAACAATAGAAAACTCCAATTCCCGCTGAACCAATACACTATCATCAGTCGTATCCCGTAAATATGTTTCCTGTTCTGCTTCGGAGTCGCCTCAAACTCGACATGCTCCCATTAATCTATCTTGCTAAGCCTTACCTGAACAGAAACTAAGGTTGATGTAATGTTCTTACATCGAGCTTATGATTACCAACCATTTGATTTTAGTTATAAACTCCGTATCACCGTTAACAGATTACCCAAACATATACTATTAAAGATTTGGTATCACATCGTTTTTAGAATACTATCTATAATAATTCTCTGTTACCACTCAGCAGTATAACAGGTGCTATTTTCCACCAAAAAGCATGCACCGAAAAATAGTGAAAGTTGCCTATTACAGGTTCTTCTCACGAGGCATAGACGATACATGCGTAGAGGTAAGCCAAGTAGTACTGCTTACAAGGTTGCACTCAACATTGTCACACTGGGATCAAAACCAGGAATGGATCATATTCTGCCCACCGGATTCGTGGAAGCGACCGAGAAGGTACTACTTGCTTCCGGGGTAGCCAGCAAACGCGTTATACGGTGGTCGCACTCTCCGAGAATGGTCGCGCTTTACGAATGGTTCGACTGGCTGCTGCCCGGACAATTCGAGGCATTCGCCTACAGGAAGGCTTTCTGTGAGGGGCAGGCAAGGATGGCGATTGCGGCAGGTGCCGGTCAGGTCCTTGTCCTGGGCGCAGGTTACGACATGATGGCCTGGAGGCTCGCGTCCGAGTTTCCCGATGTGGAGTTCTTTGAAATCGATCATCCTGCCACGGCTGGCCTTAAGGCGAAGGGAGTAGCCGAGATCGGACAGCCAGACAATCTCACGCTGATATCAGAAGATCTTGGCGAGCGGAATCTTGTGGAGATCATGCAGTCCGACACGGTTTGGGCCCAGTCGACCCAGACAGTTGTGATTGCCGAAGGCCTGCTCATGTATCTTCCTTCAGCGGCCGTCAAGGAACTCTTCCGCCGATGTGAGACTGTTACTGGCCCAAATTCTCGCATCGCATTCACCTACATACCAACAGGAGTTGACGGGAGACCTGACGCCGGCCGCTGCACCGGTTTCATGTTGTGGAGCCTCAAGATGAGAGGAGAACCATGGCTATGGAGTATAAGGCCTGAGGAACTCACCTCGTTTCTGAAAGAGCTGGGATGGATAAACGCACCTGATTACCCGGAGACCAACTCAAAGTATGGCGTAGAGCGTTTCGGTGTCGCCATGAAATGACAGAGAAGAATAAGGAGCTGGAAGGTGACGAAAAAAGGGAGATCAGTGTTTTCAGGTTGCCCTTGACAGTGGCTGACTTACGGACGAACCGGTGAATGAAGCGGTCGTTTTCTCTACACACTTCCGAAAAATTTTACTGGTTAAGGAGAAAGTAACCTGATCGATGCCAGTTTACTCCTACGCCTTACTCTTTCATCACTGCTCTGACAATATCCATATACTGGCTTAGCAACGGGGAACTCCATTTATCAACATGTTTTATCATCACGATAGAGGTTCGAAATGGGGCCATGGCAAGCTCTCTAATCCCTTGTTTTTGAGAGGCCAACCGCACCACAGGACAGATAGAAAGCCCTATTCCCAGCTCGACACAACGCATTAATGATGCAATGCTTGAGAATTCCATGAATTTGCACCGGATGTTTTTTTCTTTGAGAGACCTCCCAAACGCCCTGCGGTAGCTTCAATCAGTTTGAGGCATAAGCAGTGTTTCTCCTGCCAGATCTGGCAACAGCACCTCGCCCCGGTCACAGAGATGATGGCTTTCAGGAGCTATTACAGCTAATGTCTCTTCTTTTATAAATTCGACATCTGCATCTTTCATACTCAACTCATCCGTCATGAGGAAAGCCAGGTCGACACAGCCAGATCGTAATTCCTTTGCCAGCTGCAGGTCTGAACAATTGATATAGGTTATCTTGACATGCGGATTGAGTTGATGATATCTAGCTGTAACTTCTGGAAGGTACACGGATGCGACCGTTTCCGGCACCCTTACCACCAGTTCACCAGAAAGTTGCTGATCCTGCCGGAGTACCCCTCTGATTTCCTCTGTCATCCCTTCAATTCTTCCCGCATAATCGAGCAGTTTCAAGCCAGCCTCTGTTAGTGTGACACTCTTCCCGATACGGTCGAAAAGCTTTACTCCAAGGTCTTCTTCCAGTCCCTTTATCTGGGCAGAGACAGAAGACTGTGCCAGATGCAGGCTTTCTGCTGCTCTGGTAAAATTAAGTGCCTCGGCAACAACCCTGAATGTTCGCAACTGCCTTATTTCCATTGTGGCCTCCATCGAAAAAAACGATTGTAACAACCAAAATAAATCGTTTTACACGATCTATTTTGCCTGCTAATAGTTCATGACGATCAATATATATGAAAGAGGTCACACATGACAAGGAACAATCCATATACGACTATTGCGGAAAAAGCCGGCGAGTATTTTTTTAACGGGTATCATTGCGCAGAATCTGTCGTAGCGGCGGCATGCGATGTGCTTCCACAGATCGATACCCATAAGAGAGAAACGGCACTGACATGCTCAACCTGCTTTGGAGGAGGCTTCGGGAAATCGTTTGATGAGGCCTGTGGCGTTATTTCCGGAGCATTAATCGTTCTCGGCCTGTTATACGGGAGGTCGAAACAGGGGAAAAGTTGGGATACACCGGCCGACTTGACTGCACTGTTTCGTGAAGCATTTCTAAGGAAACACAAAACGACACATTGCGGCCAACTTCGGGAGAGATTTGGTGATGAAAACCAGATGATCGAATGCCAAAAACTGGTATGTGAAGGAACTGCAGAGCTTCTACAGCTCATCAAAGAGCATGAAGAGCAAAAAAACGGAAGGAGATGAAGCTGAAATCTGTATTATTCCTGCCATGTTGCTTTAACTTTCTAGGCTTAATGCCTTAATCATAGGTGCTTCTCTGGCATTCGTCAGGTTTCATCACCAGTGTCTATAATTCTGAGCTGCCATGAAGCTTCTCCTTTGAATAGCCCGTATAGCACGTTCCGTAATCCACCATTCGGTGCCGCATTTTTATCTACCGACACATAAATTGGAAAAGTCCTTATGAGCCGGTGAGCGGAAAGGCGGAATGTATCATGCCCCATATAACCATGAAAAATTTCCTCATCGCCCTCAATTTCCGGAAAATGTATCGAAGATAAGCTTTTGTCTTTATTCGAGGCAAAGGCTACTATATTTCCATAACTGCCAGACCCACTGGATACGGTGACAATGTAAAATTCGTCAAAACCGTTACCGTCAAGATCTGCTACATGAACAGCCTGGATTGGATCACTGTTAATTATATTTTCATTGAGTTCGAACTCAAATCCTGACGATCTCAGGTGTATATCACTAAGACTTTGCCCAAGAGGATGACTTTCCTTAATAATTAAAGATTTACCTGATCTGGTTTGATACTCACCAGCAGATACATCACCGCCAGATACACACATAATAACGTAGAATATCAAAATGATGCATCCATGAGAGGAAAATCTGCTAGTATTAATTTTCATCGACTGTCTTTCTTCATTAACATTGTCTCTTCGAAGATTCAGGCACTTTCTTATCGCTGCAAATTGAGGTTGCGACTATTGCCGCCAAACTTGAGGAACGTTTAAACAAACGACGCGCTTCATCGATTTATAATGAGCATAGCGAGCAGCAGTATACGACTGATTATCATTTGACTATTTCATAGTGCATATAAAGGACATTGAAAGGAAGATGAGCAAATTGTCTCAATGCACCTTCCCTGAACCCCTGTTTTTCATACCATTCTTTCAGATGAGTATGTTCTGCTATTATCCCTATACTCAGATCCCTGACCTTGCTATTGTACGAGTAATCGATGATATGCTGAACGAGGGCACCTCCTATCCCTTTATTCCTGAACTCCGGTACAACAGATAATCTATTCAAATAGGCTGTGTCTTTATCTGGTTGTTCAAATGCCACACAACCGCACGGCATACCGTTTTCTGTTGAGAGGAAATATTTTTGACCTCTATCCAGTTCAGATACTATCCACTCAGATGTACAGAAAGAAGGATGTTTTGGAGCATTATTTACGTTTAACCCAAACAGCTCTGCAACATCTTTATTACTTTTACTGACTATTGACGCTAGGAGTTCACAATCTTTTCTTTCAGCTTGTAGTATTTCCATAACAATCACATGAAATGAACTTTATTATGTACCTGGTTGCCCTTGGCTTCTGATCAATTCAGACGGTATCGGCTTTGATTTGTTTTTTGCAGTGAAGGGGATTAAAGTTTCAAAAAGAAGGCTATATGCCATGTTAATATTGTAAAAAGTGTTACGTACGAACAAGCCGGGTGAAACGACAAGATTACCATAATCGTCTCCGGATATTCTTCAGGTCTCGTTGAGTCAGTTGTTTCCCATCCACCGAGTTATGAAAGCAGCCGCATTCGATGTGCCGTTCTCTTCACGGAGACTGCGCCCCAGACGTGCAGCATTTTCGCGCATGGCCGAGTCATTCATTGCCGTATCAATAGCGCAGCAGAGACGATCAACAGTCAATTTACTTTGTGGTAGAGGAGATGGCCCGACTCCCATCCTCTCAACGTGCCGTCCCCAGAAGGGTTGGTCCCCAAAAAAAGGACAGATAATGTTCGGTTTCCCTGCCAGCAGTCCAGCTGCAGTCGTGCCACAGCCACCATGGTGCACGATAACACTAACCTGCGGAAAGAGCCATTCATGTGGTGCATCTTCGATATACATGACGGATCCTGATGGTGCTGAAACAACTGATTCAAGACCTCCCCAACCCGTGGCAAGAATTGCTCGAACGCCGGTGCGCCGTACTGCTTCCAGGATAACCTGAGTAACCCGTTTCGGATCACGTCCGAAAATACTGCCAAACCCAAAGTAGACTGGCGGTTCACCCTTTGCAAGAAACCCGGTCAACGATTGTGGAGGGTTCCAGTGTTCAGCCTGGTTAAGAAACCAGTATCCTGTCACTACTGCAGTCTCGGGCCAATCTTTCGGAGGAGGGATTATGTGTCGGCTGAATCCATGCAGCGTCGGGATCGGACGACCATCCGGAAGCTGCATCATAAGACCAGGGCTGCGCGGTGACAGCCCGTTCTGTGTGCGCCACGTCCTGACTCTTTTACTCATAATCGTCAAAATCCTTCTTATGAGATGATACGTCAGCAGACGATACCCGGATCCTAAAGGGAGCTCTGGGAATCCCATCGCCGGAAAACTAGCTGTCGGCACATACATCGGGAGCCAAAAGGCCAACATGCATGGAACTCCGAGTCTCTCAGCGAAGTCCGGCACTCCGATTGCTTTGGGATGGTAAAGAACCAGGTCCGGAGCGTATTCCTTGATCGCAACCCAGACATCTGACATCTGCCGCTCCTGGAGTTTACCAAGCTTCGGGATCACGGAACCAAGCGTTGCCAGGGTCTTCCATATGCTTCTAGCATTCCCAAGGATGGTCTTCCCCTCGGGTGAGTGCATGAAATTTATGAAATCATTGTTCACGTAGGAATAGTCGAGACCGTGTTCCCTTATGAAGGGCTCGAAGTGTGCACAGGTGCAAATGGTGATTCCATGGCCTGACTTCTTCAGTTCACGGCCTAAGGCGACATAAGGTTGCACATCACCTCGGGTACCAATTGTTGCTATGAGGATTTTCATCTAACTCTCTTGGCCGTTATAACAGTGAAAGTCTGAGAATTCACGGTCAAGACAACATCATTTATTGTGCACTTAAAATAATAGTTTTTACCTTTTCCCTCAATATCACCCAGAGGGGTTGATAAAATTATATTTCTTAAATATTTTTTAGTTTCCTCATTAGAATAATTTAGAATTCCCAAATTTTTCTTTATTCGTGAAAACCCCAAAGGTGTATTCCTGAATTTATTTGCTATCAATGCCCTGGTATCTTCATTCATTTTATTTCTAGCACTGAGCTAACCAACGATTATCCACCATTACTGTTTTGCTGTGATTTGGTTTGTCTTATTGTTGGATCATCCCCTTTTACTCTGCTGCTTCTTCAAAGAAGGTTCCGGGTGGCTCCTTTCACTGGTCTCTGCACCATAAATGAGTCCATGGGGCCAGTTGAAACGAGTAGTCCTGCGTCGGATATGTTGCCGGGAAACAGGGACAATCGGGTGTTATTTTCACCATTTTGCTTTGATACCAAACACCTCTAATATTTCTTTGGTGTCTTTTTTAATTCTGATTATTCTATCTTCAATTCTTAATACTTCTGTCCCTACTTTTGGTTCAATTTGATACTCCTCAATATTTATTTCACTCTTCTTTCCAATTATATATATCCTGTCATCTATAACTTCACCTTTGACCAACTTTTTTTGCCATCCCGGAGGCAACTCTCCAGTTCTTTCATATTTTTTCTGCAAACCTGGTGGTATTTTCTTGTCTTTCTTTTCATTTTTTGCAACAGCCGGAGAGCACAAGAATAATATAATTAAAACAGCTAGTATCTTTTTCATTTGTACCTCAGTCTACTTATTGATTCTCATAATGTTTAAATAACCGACGAATTTCAGCGAAATCAAGCAAAACGAATTAAAGCACTATTGAACACCTGGTTTCATCTAAAATTTAATGCCGACCTCCAGGCATTATCCAACCTCAATTATATAGCATTCCAGGGTGTGCAACTGTAACAGTCGAGTAACCGACACTGGAACACACTATGCTGTACAGGTTACCAGCCTTTTACATTTAACCTTGTTCATCATTTTCTCTTATGTGCATGATGTTTAAAAAATAGTGGTGTCGGTATCTGGAAATTCAACTCCTTGTAGTTGTTATTCTGATCATAATTATGATTGTACTAATTGTGACGGCCAATGTACAGGAAACCAGAATACATTCATCACAGGTGTTTGATAAGTATAAATTAAATCAATCATAATTCCTACTGGCTTCTCCCACAAGCACACATTCCATGGGGGAAATGGCAGCATGATTTTACCCATAGGGTCACTTTATGCTAGTGCAATATACTCTTTTACAAAAAGTGACAAACAGCACATAGTATATCTTTAGGATCGGTAATTCAGCGGTGAGAAATGATGCATTATCCGGTTACAGTCTGGTTATACCGCAGTGTCATTAGACATAGGCAACGACTACCCCAACCTATTAGTGATGGATATACAGCCAGATATGTCAATACTTTCTCGCAAATACGTTCATACCTGATAATCATCGAAGGTTCACCTGATTGTAAAACCAAAGTGTCATGATGGGGCCTGCCTAAGTTTTTTCAGTGAGGGACCGGGATCACCTGCAAATGACATTTCTTAAAAGACATGAGTGACAATGAATAAGGAAGCTATCATCAACAAACTGGATCATCTTGTAATTGCAGCAAAGTCGCTTGAACAAGGTGTTGCGTATGTAGAAGAAACACTTGGAGTTACCATTCCTTTCGGTGGTATACATCCGCAAATGGGAACCCATAACCATCTTGCTTCATTAGGCACGGATAGTTTCCTGGAAATCATTGCAATCAACCCAAACGCTGAACCGCCACGACGTCCCAGGTGGTTCGACCTTGATAACCCGTTGATGATTAAGAGCCTTCAGAGAAGTCCCCGGCTGATAGGCTGGGTGGCAAATACGAACAATATCAAAGAAGTTCTGGCACACAGCAGGTGTTCCTTCGGTACACCGGAAACACTACAAAGGGACCACCTTTCCTGGCAATTTGGCCTGCCCGCCGACGGCCGACTTCTGGCCGGTGGTTTTCTCCCTTATCTTATCCAGTGGCCGTCAAAGACACACCCGGCAGCAGACATGTATGATGTCGGTCTGCATCTCAAGTCACTCACCTGTCACCATACCAACCCTGCGTGGCTGAAATCGATGCTCTCTTCTATTGGCGCTGATGGATTGATCCGGATAAAACAAGCTTCCTGCTCAAAAAGTTCTACATTGTCTGCTCAATTCAAAACGCCATCGGGGGAAGTTACCCTGCATTCATTAGAACAATAGGATTTTCTACATTTGCTCCTTTCGGGCCTTAAGTGTATTCGATCCCCGGGTAACCGTAGCGATGCCAACACCTAGTTTCTCGGCAATCTGACGTTGCGGCACCCCTTGCTCCAGCATCTGGAAGATCTGCAACCGGTTCGCAACATCAACCAGTTCACTTGAAGTGAGAAGCTCACGCAGCGCTTTTTCCATATCTTTCTCACTCTTCTGCGCAAGCAAATGATTGACTAATTCTGAAATGTAATTTACCTTTGCATCCATGTACTAGTACACTAGTACGATATTTATTTTTATCAACATTTTTCTCGTCGTGCCCTGTTCGCTACCGGCTGCGTCCACGACGTCAACAGTCGTCGTGGAGGCCCACCCATCCCGATGTTTCAGGATTTACTGCAATACATTTTTTCCGGCCTGACGAGCGGTGCCATCTATGCGCTGATCGCCCTCGGGTTCTGCGTGGTGAACAACACCATGGGCATTGTAAATTTCGTTCAGGTCGATTTTGTGACCCTGGGCGGCATGCTGATGTTCTCCTGCCTCTTTGCAGCCGGGTTACCCATGGTTCCCGGCCTGCTCCTCGCCATTGCCGGTGTCGCCATCGTGGCCATGATCGTCGAACGTTTCGGGTTGCGCCCCGCCCGCTCTAATCACCATCTAGTGCTTATCTTTCTTACCGTCGGTTTGTCGATCATATTGCGTGGAGTCATAAAACTCATCTGGGGGACCAACAGAATGGCCCTCCCACCCCTGACGCCGGACCGGCCAATCAACATCTTCGGTGCAAGCGTCTTACCTCAGGCCCTGTGGATACTGTTGCTGACCCTTGTCGCCATCGTCCTGCTCATCTGGTTTTTCTACCGGACATCACTGGGGCTCTCCATGCGTGCCGTAGCCTCTAACCCTACAGCCGCTGCTGTGGTCGGCATCCCTGCAGGCCGTATCCGCTTAACCAGTTACGGTATAGCAGGTGCACTCGGTGGGCTTGCAGGTGTACTTGTGACCCCGATCACAACACTCAATTACGATGTTGGCGTACTCCTTGGCTTAAAAGGTTTCGCTGCTGCCATTCTTGGTGGTTTCGGCTCATTTCCCGGCGCTGTCATCGGCGGATTAGGACTGGGGTTACTCGAATCATTATCGGCAGGATATATATCCAGCGCCTATAAGGATGTAGTTGCTTTTGTCATACTTTTACTCGTACTTTTTATTCGCCCCAAAGGCATATTAGGAAAATAATACACTACCTACCCCTAAGGACAACATGACCAAAGAACTTATGATGGGTAACGATGCAATTGGCCGCGGTCTTATCGAAGCCGGTTGCCAGGTTGCCGCAGCCTATCCAGGAACCCCATCCACAGAAATTCTGCAGAGTATTATAAACCGGAAAGACCAGGCAAAAAGCCCGCTTCATGTCGAATGGTCGGTCAATGAAAAAATCGCCTTCGAGGTTGCCCTTGCCGCAAGTTATACCGGTAAACGATCTGTCGCCGTTATGAAACAGGTTGGACTCAACGTCGCTGCAGATCCTTTTATGCGTACGGCCTATCTTGGTGTGAAAGGCGGTATGCTCACAGTAGTAGCAGACGACCCTGGCCCCCACAGCTCACAGAATGAACAGGATACCAGGCTATTCTGCCTGCAGGGGAGAGTACCAGTTATTGATCCTGCCAGCCCTGCTGAGGCAAAGGCCCTGATTGAACCGGCTTATCAATTGTCGGAACAATATGAGATGAATATCGTGCTTCGCCCAACGACAAGGGTCTGTCACTCACGTCAAAGCGTTGAACTGGAAGCACCCGTAACGCTTGATCGTAAATCCACCTTCGAGCCGGATACCGGGCGCTGGTGTGCAACCCCTGCCTTTTTACCGGCGATTCACAAAAACCTGAATGCCAAGCTTGAACAGATTGCCAAAGAAGCTGACTGGCAACCACGATTTGCCAAAGGAGACGGCAGACGCCCGAAAACAGCGCTCATCGCCTCTGGAATAGCCTATGCAAACCTGGTGGATCTTCTCGACGAATTGGGACTTACAGGGACCATCGACCTGTACCAGGTGGTTCTGGTGTATCCGCTCAATCCCGATTTTATTAACCACCTGCGCGATACCTACGAGAGCATACTCATTCTCGAAGAGACCTATCCTGTCCTGGAGATGCAACTCGCCCATCCGGGAGCTCACGGTAAACAGTCAGGTGCCCTTCCCAAAGAGGGTGAATTGTCTCCGGACAGGTTATACACTGCCCTCACCAACTTCCTTGGTCTGGAAGCAGAGGAAATCGCACCCCCTGCAGGGAAGGGGCAACGCCCTTCCCTTTGTCCCGGATGCCCACACCGAACAGCTTTTTACTCCATCAAGAAATGTTTCCCGGATGGCATTTTCCCTTCGGATATCGGCTGTTACACCCTGGGTATGAATCTGGCCGCGGTGCATACCGTACATTGCATGGGAGCCTGCATCAGTCAGGGTGCCGGCTTTTACCAGTCGTATAAGCAGGACGGCGGTGAAATTCCCACCGTGGTTGTCACTATTGGAGACTCAACCTTTTTCCATGCTGGCATCCCTGCACTCATTAACGCCGTTTTCCAGGATGCCCGGATCATCGTCGTTATTCTCGATAACGCCACTACCGCCATGACCGGGGGGCAACCAGTACCCCACATGGGCATAGCTGCGGGTGGCAGAGAAACAAAAGCCATCGCCATTGAACCCCTGGTTCAGGCCTGCGGTGTTGATTTTATTGAGAGCTGCGATCCTTATGATCAGGATCGTTTTGAAAATCTGCTGAAAAATGCAGACGCCCATACCCGCAAAGAAGACGGCGGTGTTGCTGTGCTGATCTCCCGCCACGGGTGCCTGATGGATCCCGCCGTGCGCAAGAGCCAGGATAGACCGGCCGTAACCATCAGTGATGAATGTATCGGCTGCGGCCAGTGCGTTGAAGAGTTTGAATGCCCTGCTCTTTCCATGGATGAAGGCAATGACATTGCGAGAGTCGACACCGATCGCTGCCACGGCTGCGGCACCTGCATCGCCATCTGCCCGGTAGAGGCAATTATTGAGGAGGACAAGTAATGAAACAGCAGATAGTCGTCAGTGGTATTGGTGGACAGGGTGTGCTGTTTCTTACCCGTGTCATAGCCCAGGTTGCAGTTGATCGTGGAATACCAGTTCTCACATCTGAGAGTCATGGCATGGCTCAACGTGGAGGCACAGTCCTGTCAACTCTGAAAATCGGAAACTTTGCGGCACCCCTTATCAGAACAGGCCAGGCGGATGTAGCTCTAGTACTGTGGGATGCTAACCTTAAGGTGCACAGATCTCTGGTCAAAAAGGATGGCACACTCATTATTAATTCCGCAACTGCCGGAGAGGGAGAACGCATAGACGGATCCGAAATTGCCAGGGGCATCGGCAAGGCCGTTCTCGCCAACCTTGTTCTGCTTGGAAGGGCGGTTCATAAAGAAGCACTCTTTTGTACCAGGGAAGAGTGCATAAACGCCATTACCAAACTGGCACCGCCCAAATTTATTGGGCAGAACCTTGCAGCTTTTGAAAGCGGACTAAAATAATATGATGTCCGCACGCGATAAGTTCCTCTATTTCATCTTCCTGCACCGGACAGGTCTCACCGTAACCCTGTTGACCTCCCTGCTGGTGCTCTTCCCACTTTTTGAGGACAATCCTTACACCCTTGGAATAACAAACCTTATCGCGATCAACACCATTGTGGTACTTGGGCTCAATCTCTTTATCGGCTACGCCGGCCAAATCTCACTTGGCCACGCCGCATTTTTTGCTCTTGGTGCCTATGGCTCAGCTATAACGACAGGAACCTATGAGCTGTCACCCTGGCCATCCATGATACTGGTTGCCTTTGCGGTTGGCAGTATCGCCCTCATTATTGGCATTCCCGTCCTGCGACTCACCGGTCATTACCTGGCCATGGCCACCCTCGGTTTTAACTTTGTTGTCCACAGCATCCTCCTGGAGTGGGATACGGTTACCGGTGGTCCCAGCGGGTTTTCCGGTATTCCTTCTCTTGGTTTCGGCGGGTTCTACTTCGACGATGAAGTACGTTTACATTACCTGCTCTGGGGCATAACCATGGCCTGCCTGCTGCTCTGCCTCAATCTGGTGCGAAGCGGGGTCGGCCGTGGACTATCTGCTCTTGCCGAAGACGAAACCGCCGCTGCATCCCTCGGTGTGAATACCAAAAATGCCAAGGTAAAGGTGTTTGTGCTCTCCGCCGTCATGGCTTCGCTGGCCGGCAGCCTCTTTGCCCACTGCTACTCATTTATCAGTCCGGATTCATTTGGCATTTTTGTCTCTGCTGACCTGGTTATCATGGTTGTAATCGGCGGAATGGGCTCTATCTGGGGCTCCCTCTTCGGAGCTGGCCTCATAACCCTGCTCCCCGAATGGATGGATCTGTTCGAGACCTACAAGGACTTTGTCCATGGAGGTATTCTGGTATTGGTTTTGATGTTCCTGCCACAGGGACTGGTCTCCGGCATTATCGACATCATAAAGGTCCGTTGGGCATTGCGGAGGCGCAACGATGTTACTGCTTGAATCGGTCTGTAAAAACTTTGGCGGCTTGCCGGCCTTAAGCGAGGTGAGCTTTCATGTCCCGAAAGGCCAACTTACTGCCCTGATCGGACCGAACGGTGCAGGCAAGTCGACACTGATAAACTGCATTACCGGTGTATTACCTGCCACCAGCGGTTCTATCCTCTTTAACAGTCAGGAAATATCAGGACTGCAAGCCCATGAAATCAGTCGCCTGGGCATCAGCCGGACGTTCCAGAACCTGCGCCTGTTCGACCGGCTCAATGTACTTGATAACGTGATGACAGGACTTACCTGTAAGGCAGGCAGCTCCATGGTCATGGCTATGCTTCGCCTCCCGTACCTTCGTCATCGAGAACGACAGCTCAGGCTGCAATCCCTTGAAGCACTCGACAGGTTCGGCCTTGAAAGTAAAAAAAGCTGGCCTGCCGAGATCCTTGCCTATGGAGATAAAAAACGTGTTGAACTCGCCAGGGCTACAGTTGGGAAACCAAACCTGCTCCTCCTTGATGAACCGGTTGCCGGTCTCAACAGCGAGGAGACGGGCGCTGTGGGAGAACAGTTGAAACTTCTCAGGCGTGCCGGTCACACCATCCTGCTGGTCGAACACGATATGGAGCTGGTTATGGAGATTGCCGACAAGGTGGTGGTACTCGACAGCGGCCGTTGCATAGCCACCGGCACCCCCGATGACGTACGGCGAAATCCATTGGTTTTAGAAGCCTACCTTGGACGGATGGAGGCCACTGCCTGATGCTGGACATCAAAAATCTCACGGCCCATTATGGCGCGGCCCAAGCCCTTTTCGGCATAGACCTGAACATAGAAGGGGGACAGACTGTGGCACTTGTCGGTGCAAATGGCGCAGGAAAATCAACCCTTCTTAAATGCATCATGGGCCTCGAAACTCCTTCAGGCGGTACTATCACCCTGAATGGAAAAGATATAACCCGAGGCACTCCGGCCCGCATGGTGCGACTTGGTGTCTCTCTCTCACCGGAAGGCCGGGAAGTGTTCAGCGACCTCTCGGTGTACGAAAATCTTCAGTTAGGGGCCATCCCCCTTAATCTCTCAACGATTGAGGAGACAAAACGAATAGAAGAGGTATACGAGAGGTTCCCAAAACTATCGGAGCGAAAAGACCAGCAGGCAGGAACCCTCTCCGGCGGTGAACAGCAGATGCTGGCCATGGGCCGCGCTTTGATGGCAAAACCAAGCTTGTTACTGCTTGATGAACCAAGCCTCGGACTTGCCCCGCTCATCATGGACGACATCTTTGCCATTATCCGCCAACTCGCCAGAAGCGGCACAACCATCCTGCTTGTCGAGCAGAATGCGGCCAGGGCTCTTTCCGCTTCCGACAAGGCCTACCTTCTTGCAAACGGCAAAATAATAGAACAGGGAAAAAGCTCGCGCCTGCTCAACGACCCTGTTCTTCGTGCGGCATTCCTTGGTGCCGCAAGTGACGAAAATCCTGCAGCCAGCCGACTTGGTGCGGCGGGTCTTACCAATATACGTCTGGAGAAACCATTGATGCACACACACGATTTTATGCCATCCTTCAAGGACGAAGGGGAACTGAAACTCCACCAGCTTGAGGGGCTGAAATGGACGGTTGCCCACGCCTACGAAGGGTCGGCCCATTACCGCGAAAAATTTGACCAAACCGGTATCAAACCCCATTCGATCAACTCTCTTGAAGATATTCAAAAGCTCCCCTTTACCACCGCTGAAGATCTTCGAACCGGGTACCCTTTTCCGCTTCGCTCTGTTCCTTATGAACAGATAGTTCGGGTACACGCCAGCTCCGGGACAACAGGCAAGCGCAAGGTGCTCTGTTATACCCAGAAAGACCTTGACGACTGGACCGGCTTTTTTGCCCGTTGCTACCAGATGGCCGGCATCACACAACTTGATCGTGTTCAGGTCGCGGTTGGGTATGGTGTCTGGACAGCAGGTATGGGCTTCCAGCTCGGGTGTGAAAAAATAGGGGCCCTGGCTGTGCCCATTGGGCCCGGCAATATCGATATGCAGATACAGTTCCTGCTTGATTTTCAATCCACCGTGTTCTGCTCCACCGCCTCCATGGCCTTGCTGATGGCTGAGGAAATCCACCAGAGGGGTATAGCCGATAAAATCAATGTTCAGAAGATTATCTACGGCTCAGAACGTTCCAGCCGCTCCATGCGTCAAAAAATATCCGATCTTTTTGGCGGTGCCGAGCTCTTTGATATCACCGGGCTGACCGAGCTGTATGGTCCCGGCACAGGCATAGAATGTTCCGACCACGATTGCATCCATTACTGGGGTGATTATTACATCCTCGAAATACTTGATCCCGAGACACTGCAGCCAGTACCGGACGGAGAATGGGGAGAGATGGTGGTCACCACCCTCTGCAAGGAAGGTGCACCTCTGATTCGCTACCGCACCCGTGATATCACGAGGATTATTCCCGGTCCATGTACCTGCGGTTCAATTCTACCACGACATTCACGTATCAGAGGACGCTCGGACGATACTATCAAGTTCAGGGGTGTAAATATCTATCCTTCAGGTATAGACACCATACTTTCAGCCGTTCCCGGTCTTGGTTCTGAATACCAGATTCATCTCAACAGGGACGAAGCGGAGCGGGATCATATGAAACTTGTGGTCGAACGGGCAGAAGGTGTTGACGGGTCCAGGTCCCCCGAACTCATTCACGAGGTCAGCCACCAGGTCAAGAAACAACTCCTGGTCTCCGTGCAAACGGAACTCGTCGATTATGGTTCACTTCCGCGCTCCGAAAGGAAAAGCCAGCGTGTTTTTGATAACAGGATTCAAGACGAAATCGTTTAAACCTAAAGGAGGAGAAAAAAGCATGAAAAAGCTACTCACCGCATTGATACTCACCGCAATGCTCGCACCGGCAGCCTACGCTTCAGATACCATCAAGCTGGGAGCCTTCTTCGACCTGTCCGGCCGTGCTGCTTTTATCGGCACACCAACCAAACTTGTTGCGGAAATGGTTGTTGAGAAGATTAACAGCGAAGGCGGCATCAACGGCAAGAAGATTGAACTGGTCATTGCCGACACTGAAGCCAACCCTGCAAAAACCGCTTCCATCGCCAAGAAATTCATCCATAAGGATGGCGTTGTGGCCATAATCGGACCGACCTTGACGGACACCGGCATGAATGTCAAAAAGGTCGTCGACAAGGGGCAGACCCCCACCTTTATGACCGTTGGCGGCGACCCCGTTATTATGGGCGGCAAGTTCGGACCGTTCAAGTATGTCTTTAAATCGCCGCAGCGTTCAAGTATTGCTGTTAAAAGACTCTTTATTTATCTGCAGGAAAAAGGGATTTCCAAGGTAGCTCTGCTTTCAGCAGCCGACGGTTTTGGTAAAGACGGTGGACGCTGGATGGAAAAACTTGCACCGGAATATGGTATCGAGATCATTGCCCGGGAATCGTTCGGTACCCGTGATACCGATATGACCGCCCAGCTCACCAAGGTCAAGAACGCCTCTCCCCAGGCTATCATCGCCTGGACCATCGGACCCGCAGGGTCTATCATCGCCAAGAACAAGGCACAGCTCGGTATTGACCTGCCGCTGTTTCAGTGCCATGGTCTGCCCGATCCCAAATATATTGAGCTCGCAGGCGCAGCCAGCGAAGGCGACCGCATGCCTGCAACAAAGTTGATGGTAGCCGACGAACTGGCGGACGATGACCCACAGAAACCCGTTATCCTGGAGTTTATCAAGCTCTATAAAGAGAAAGGATACGACAAGAAATTCCCGATCAACACCCATTCCGGTTATGCCTGGGATGCCATCATGATGGTTGCAGGTGCCATTGAAAAAGTTGGGACCGACAAGGATGCCTTACGAAACGAGATCGAAGCCACTAAAAACTATGTCGGTATCTCCGGAACCTATAACATCACCCCGGAAGACCATAATGGGCTCGATGTGGATTCCATGGTCATGGTGCAGGTAAAGGATGGCAGGTTCACCATGGCTGAGTGACATGTACCATCTGCCGAAGGGGTCAGGCTTAAGCCTGACCCCCGATTGCAATCAAATACAAAAAAGTCCCTGACCGATACGAATCGGTCAGGGACTTTTTTCTTTAAAAAACAAAGCCCGATGGGATCACCCACCCCATGGCATCTCCGTGTATTCCTGGTAGACTTTGTCGTGAAGCTCCTTAAAAAAGGACTCGTGTCCCCTTTCCCATTTGGCGAGCTTGTTGAGTGCCTCCTTACCTTTACCTTCAGCCTGCCCGGCAGCTCTCTCGTAAAACTCCGAGAGATCTTTCTCTATCAGGTACGCTGTCCGCAGGACGGCAACATCCGGGATCATTGATTCAATCAAGGTCTGGTCGAGAAGTTCTTCCTTGGCCTTTCCCTCAAACCAGTCGTCTTCCTCGAGAGCCTCACTTACCTTGTTCACCTGGTCGTCGAGGTCATTAAGCAGACCATTAATGTATTCTATATGTTTGAGCTCTTCATCCGCAAGCCTCTGGAAGACACCCTTTACCGCGGCGTGGCCTGACTTATCAGCATTACTCTTAAAAAACTGGTACCCTTCTTTTTCCCGCTGGAGGGCATACTCGTAAATCTTTTGCAAGTTCATCCAACCACCTCCTGATATGTCCGCAACAAAGTTATTACAACCCGTTAGTGATTAATTATTTCTGCAATATTACACTCAGCCTATCCTATTTACGAGTCGGAATCCATCATAAAGTTGCAGATGGTCCCTCCCATCATAAAACTTCTCTTCCGACATCGGTTCCACCACCACATTGTGATACATGTTTTTACAAAAATGAATAATAAATAAAATTGATACTAACCAATTGAACATACAAAACAAATGGTTATGCAATCCGTTTCTCTTCAAATCACGATTCCAAGACTACCCAACAGGCCCAACCCAATAAAAAATCACTTATATCATACAATATCAGAAACTTGAGCCAATCAGCAAACATCGAAAACGGTTATCATTATTTCTGATATAGACAATCAAACTGATTTGACTTTAAATTTCAGACCCGGTAAATTGATACCGTAACGCGCGATGAAATAAGGACTTATTACGAACAATCCTTTCCCAATACACTGAACATGCGGGTGGTCTCTTCCTCACCGAGGCTACTGCAGCAGACAAAGGGCGAGTAATGGACCTTCAGCATCACTCCAGCGCATCTTGGCACACCTTCCTTTGGGCTCAGCCGGCTCGCCCGGCGGTTCACCGCACTCCTGAACAGGGCCTGCGCTATTACTTCACCCCTCCTATTTACCTGACAATACAGAGTTTTTTTATCCCCTGGCACCCCGATTCATCTCTACACGTTGTTTTTCGGTCACGATATTCGGCTAGTCGAGCAAACGATTCATTCATCCAGGAGAAGACATGGAAGACGTTCAAGAAACCACAACTACCACTCCATCCGCTAACGGATACAGCGTCATAGCCGAGATCGACCCCCCCAAGGGAGCCAATCTCGATTCATTTATTACATCCGCCCGGCAAATACGGGGTATGGTCCATTCCATTCGGGTAACGGACAGTGAACACGCCATTATGCGGATGTCACCGCTGGCTCCCTGTCTCGCCTTAAAGGAAAACAAAATCGACCCTGTCATGGTAATCAACGGCAGGGACAGAAACAAGATCTCCTTTCAGGCCGATCTGCTTGGAGCCGCATCGCTCGGCATTACGGATATTCTACTGAAAGAAGGTCATGATCCGGCGGTAGGGGACCAACCGGTAGTCGGTACCAGCGGAGACCTTAATCTCATGACCATGTTCAAATGCCTGGCAGCACTTAACGATGGCAGCGACCTGGCAGGCGAACCACTGGAAGGCAAGACTGATTTCCGCTACGGTGTCTCCCTGGACCTTACCGACGATGCGACCGAGAACAGGAGACTTGCTGATTCTTTTGATGAGATGGCGGATATGGGGGTAAGTTCTGTTTCGCTTGGCCCAACTTACGACCTCAATATACTCGAAACATTTCTACCTGCTGCCGAGCGCACCGGACTCAAACTCTACACCTCGATTATCTACCTGAAATCGGTAGCCATGATCCGTTACCTCAATAACTTGCCTGGCACACCGGCAATACCACAGGAATTCCTCAAAAAAATGATGACTTATCCAGTCAAGAAGGACGGTGGGATGCAACTCGCGGCTGACCTTTTCAGTGACCTGAAAGAAATCGGTGACGGTACCGTTTTGCTCGCCATTGGCTGGGGAGACAGGCTCGCTGAATTTCTTAAAATGATCGACCAGTAATACTTCAATATGCCGACCGTGACCAATAACCATAAAGACCAGGGCATACCTGATAACCGTAAGATCACAGGGTATCTCTACCAGATATTAGAAGAGACCCCCAACGGTGTCATGGTCGTGAACCTCAATCACGAAATTGTATTTGCCAACCCTGCTGCCGGAACGTTTCTCGATTATCCTTACGAGAAACTGGTTTCGAGCTCAATTAAGGAACTGCTCTCGCCAAGACATGAGACATTGTTCGACCTCATTGACGACTCCCTTCAATCTGCCCAGGAAAAAACCCAGTCACGCTTTCGTCAGGAAATAGACCGTAAATCAGGCAATAATGATAAACGAATACTAGATGTCGCCTTTGTTTACCCCGCCTCCCGGCCGGACTACTACATCCTCTACCTGATAGACATAACCCACCTGAAATTGCTTGAGCAGGAACTGCGCAGAAGAAACGTCTTCTTCCACAACCTTATTGACTCTTCGGTCGACGGCATTATCGCAGCAGACATGAAGGGGAACCTCATCCTCTTCAATCAGGGAGCCCAATCGTTGCTCGGCTATACCGAACAGGAGACACTTTCCGGCTTTCATGTGACCCGGCTGTACAAGGAAGGCATCGCCTACGAAGTTATCAAACGCATGCGAAGTGACAACTATGGGGGAAAAGGTAAGCTGCGACACCAGGAACTGTCCGTCATTCATAAGACCGGGCAGTTAATACCAGTCAGTTTCTCAGGTGGCATCATCTACGACAGAGAGCAGGAAATCGCAACATACGGCATTTTCACCGATCTTCGGGCCATGCAGAAAATCGAAGAAGACCTGGAGCAGACCCACCAGATGCTGATGCAATCTGAAAAAATGGCCGGACTGGGCAGGCTCGCCGCCGGTGTCGCCCACGAGATTAACAACCCGATGTCCGGCATAATGCTTTATGCCAATATGGCCCTTGAGGACCTCGGTGAAGATCACCCGATACAGGAAGACTTACGAACTATCATCAGGGAAGCGGAAAGATGTAAGGTCATTGTCGCCGACCTGCTTGAATTCTCGCACCAGACCAGCTACGAGATGGAGCTGATAAACCTCAACGACATCATCCAGAAAACGTTGGGAGTCCTCAAGAATCAGCCGATATTTCACAATATCGACGTGCGGCTTCAACTCGACAACCAACTGGCCCTCATTTTCGGCAATGCCATCCGTCTCAATCAGGTCATGATGAACATCATCGTTAATGGTGTCCAGGTGATGGATAAGGGGGGGACACTTACTATCACCAGCCGAAACAGGGCCAATAACGAGCTTGCTGAGATACTTATAACGGATACCGGTCCGGGGATCCAGGCCGATAACAAAGAGAAGATTTTCGATCCGTTCTACACAACCAAAAAGCCGGGAGAAGGCACAGGACTCGGCCTCTCCGTATCGTATGCAATTGTAAAGGAACATAAGGGAACCATTCGCGTTGCGGAATCATCCGCCTCCGGAACAACTTTCGCGCTCCGTTTTCCTGCAGTTCCGGAAATTCCCGCTGGAGAAGAACATGAATAGCACCGCAATTTCACCGGTCAAGGGCAACAGGAAACTCCTTCGTAAACTTGAGGAACAAAAGGTCGATGTGCAGTCCTGCTACCAATGCGGCCGCTGCTCATCAGGCTGCCCGGTAGCGGAGTTTTTCGACCTGAAGACCATGGAGGTTGTTCGGCTCGCAGCATACGGCATGGAGGAGCCCCTGCTTGCCAGCAATACCATCTGGTTGTGTGCGGCCTGCGACACTTGCGCCACGAGGTGCCCCAATGATATCAACATAACCAGGTTGATGGACATCCTGCGTGAGCTTGCCCTGCGCAAAGGAGTGGTTCCTGCCCAGCCGCGAATCCCGCAGTTTCATCTCTCCTTTCTGGAGTCAGTGAAACGTTGGGGCCGCACATACGAGATAGGTATGCTGGGTGCATATAAGATACGTTCCGGCGATCTGATGGGCGACATGAAGCTTGGCATGTCGATGTTTTCGAAAGGTAAGCTCAGCCTCTTCCCGCACTCGATCGATGGAAAATCCGATATCAAGGAGATATTCGAAGGCAAAGGAAAGGAGTATGAACGATGAAAATGGCATACTACCCCGGTTGCTCGCTTTCCAGCAGCGCCCGTGACTATAATGAAACGATTGTTGAAATTTGCACCTTCCTCGATATTGAACTGATCGAAATAGCTGACTGGAATTGCTGTGGAGCCTCGTCAGCCCACATGACCAACCAGGAAGTAGCCATGCGGCTTCCCATGCGTAATCTCGAACTGGTCGGTGACAGGGAGGAGGATATCCTGGTACCCTGTCCCGCCTGTTACCAGCGATTAAAAGCTGCGGACAAGGCGTTAAAGGAAGATTGCTATTATTGGGATGTCAACCACTACGAACCGAAATTCGAGCTTCTCCATATCTCTTCGTTCCTGTCCCGCCCTGAGGTGCTGGAACGTATCCGCAGCAATGTAAAAAAGACAGTTGAAGACCTTAACGTGGCCTGTTATTACGGTTGTCTCTCCCTTCGTCCGCCACATATTACCGATGCCCCCGATCACGAGATGCCGACCACCCTTGAGGATATCGTCACGGCCGTAGGGGCCTCCCCGGTCAATTGGTCGCACAGGACTGAATGTTGCTCCGGAAGCCTGACCATGACACGACCCGATATCGCCGAAAAACTTGTTGGTGACATCGTGGAAGCCGCCAAACGCGGTAATGCTACAGCCATGGTGACAGATTGCCCCATGTGCCAGGCCAATGTTGAGAGCAGGCAACTCGGAGTATCGGACAGCTACCTGCCGGTCTATTACGCTACCGAACTTATTATTGCAGCCTTGCGTGGCGAATATCCGAGCAAACAGCAAAACCTGCACCTGGTTCCGGCCAGTATACTTGAACAGCATCTTTCCGAAGCCAAAATTATCAGGGAGGACGGTTCATGAGTCTTACCGAACACATTGTCGATAACAAATCGAAACAACCGACAGGCGGTGTGCTTGTCATCGGCGGTGGTATCAGCGGCATGCAGTCGGCACTTGATCTCGCAGAAAGCGGTTTCAAGGTCTATCTGGTGGAGAGTTCACCGGCCATCGGGGGCAAGATGGCCCAGTTGGATAAGACCTTTCCGACCAACGACTGCTCCATGTGTATCGTATCACCCAAACTGGTAGAGGTTGGTCGACACAAGAATATTGAGCTCTTAACCCATTCCGAGTTGGTCGGATTCAGCGGTACGGAAGGCAACTTCACCGCCAGAATCAGTTGTCGTGCCCGCTATGTCGATATTGCGAAATGTACAGGCTGCGGTTTGTGCGAGCTGAACTGCCCGGTAACCTTCCAGTCATTTTTCCCTGAAATCGAAAACGAAGAGAAGAAGGGGAAATTTCCAAAGGCCAAGATAAAATCCGTAATCACCGGCAACTCTCCCCCAACCCCACTCAATACTTGCGGCTGGACCTTTACGGTAGATCAGGAGGCCTGCGGCAAGTGTGGACTCTGTTATAAGGCTTGTCTCCAGAATGCTATAACCTGGGAAAAAAAAGCCGTTGCGGTCATTGATCAGGAAAAATGCACCAGTTGCAGCGCCTGCTTCAGTGCCTGCCCTGCCAAATTTTCCGCGATTACTATTACCAATGCCCCGGACCTTGACAAATCGATGGGTGCCGCACTGGTAGCCCGGTCAGAAGCCATACGCAAGGATCGAGGTGATACTCGCCACGACAGTTGTATCCGGTGCGGTCTCTGTACCCTTATGTGCAAGGAGGTCATGGGCATTAACGCGCTGAAGATTCACGAAAACGGGATTGAAGCGGGTGTCGATATCTGCCAGGTCTGTGGCTCCTGTATCTCAGTATGTCCCGTTGATTATCTGTCTATCGATGCAGTAAGCAACAGGCAGGCAACTCCCCTGCTTGATGAATTCAACGAAGGACTAGGCGGACGCAAACCTGTCAACATCCACTATCCCCAGGCTGTACCCCGCGTGCCGACAATAGATGCGAAGAGCTGCATCCACCTCAATACCGGCAACTGCGGTCTCTGCGCCTCCATCTGCGGAGTCGGCGCCATCGACTATGAAGACAGGGTCATTGAAAAAACTATCGCGGTCGGATCGGTGATATATTCTCCGGGATTCGAGGT
The DNA here is from genome assembly GCF_010646885.2 of Desulfopila sp. IMCC35008. GTDB lineage: Bacteria > Desulfobacterota > Desulfobulbia > Desulfobulbales > Desulfocapsaceae > Desulfopila. The sequence continues at coordinate 2,674,959 of NZ_CP050700.1, forward strand.
GTCGGATCCGAAACTGCGGCGTGAATTCGGTTACGGCGATTACGCCAACGTTGTTACCAGTATTGAATTCGAGCGTTTACTTTCCGCCTCCGGTCCTACATCTGGCACAGTCCAAAGACCTGGTGACGGAGGTCACCCCAAAAAAATTGCCTGGATACAGTGTGTCGGTTCCCGGGATCACTCCTGTTCCCGGGAATACTGTTCTTCCGTCTGTTGCATGTACGCCACCAAAGAGGCGTACATCGCACGTGAGCATGATAAAGAGATCGAGCCAACCATTTTCTATATCGATATGCGTTCGTTCGGCAAGAATTTCGATGATTATGTCACCCGCGCCAAGGAAAACAACGTACGCTATATTCGCGGCATGATCAGCCGGGTGTTCGAAGACCCGCAGACCGGCAACCTCGAATTACGCTATCTTGACGAAGAGGGCAACAGGCAGCAGGAACTTTTTGACATGGTGGTGCTCTCGGTTGGTATCCAGATAAGTGAATCGAGCAAAAAGATGGCAGGGCTGCTCCAAATACAGACCGACAGCTACGGATTTGCAGTCACCGATACCTTCAAGCCACTGGCTGCCTCAAGATCCGGAATATTCGTGAGTGGTGCCTTTAATGGGCCTAAGGATATTCCGGAAACAGTCAGCGAGGCATCCGGTGCGGCCGAGGCCGCTTCCGCTTCCCTGGCCACGGTACGCAACAGTCTCATTACCCAGGAAGTACTACCCGAAGAACTGGTACCACCAGCCGAAGATGGGTTGCGTATTGGTGTATTTATCTGTCACTGCGGTACCAATATCGCCTCCGTTGTCGATGTCGAGGCGGTTATGCAATACGCCAGCACCCTGCCCAATGTGGTTTATGTAGATAAACCTCTCTACACCTGCTCGCAGGATGCTCAGGAGAGGATGCGGGAGATCATTAAAGAAAACAGGCTTAACCGCATCATCGTTTCCGCCTGTTCGCCCACGACCCATGAACCACTTTTCATGTCAACACTCAGGCAGGCAGGTTTGAATAAGTACTTTTTCGACATGGCCAATATCCGGGATCAATGCAGTTGGGTCCATCCAAACGATCCGGACAAGGCCACAGAAAAGGCCAAACGGCTGACCAAAATGGCTATTGCCAATGCAAGCAAAGCAGAACCGCTGCATGAAATGGAATTTGATGTGGATACAAGGCTGCTCGTTATCGGCGGCGGTATCGCCGGAATGACAGCAGCGCTTGAAGCAGCCTTCCAGGGCTGCAACGTTTTCCTGATAGAACGGGAGCCGATACTGGGCGGTAATCTTAACACTCTCCGCCGAACGACCGCCGGTGAGCCTGTCCAAAACTATATTGGTCAACTGATTCGCGAGGTTGAACAGCACGAGAGGATAAAGGTTTACACCAGTTCCGCAGTAGTGGAACATTCCGGTTTTGTCGGCTGTTTTGAAACAGAAATTATCACTCCTGCGGGCGCTCCCCGAACCCTCAAGCACGGAGCAGTCATCCTGACCACCGGTGCTGAGGAGAACAGACCAGACCTCTATAATCTCGGTACTGCAGAAAATGTCATGACCCAATCCGAATTCGAACGGATGATGGCCGACGATCCTGAACTTGTATCCAGGTTCCGGAGTATCACGATGATCCAGTGTGTCGGCTCCAGGGACCCGGATTATCAGGATTACTGCTCACGCGTCTGCTGCAACCAGGCGGTGAAAAACAGCCTCACCCTAAAAGCTCTTAACCCCGAATGCAGGATAGACATATTGTACCGCGACATGCGTTGCTATGGGCTCTCTGAACTCGATTATCGCAGGGCACGGCAGAGCGGTGTCAATTTCATCCGCTACGATTTAGAAAACAACATGCCTCAATGCAGTTTTGAAGATGAATGTATCGACATCAGTCTGTACGACCCTTCAATCCGCATGGATATCAACCTCTCAACCGACCTGCTGGTGCTTTCCACAGGACTGAAACCGAGGGAAACGGATGAGCTCTCATCCATGCTGCGTTGCACCCGAAACCGACACGGTTTCTTTATCGAGGCCCATGCCAAGCTGCGCCCCGTCGATCTGCCAGGAGAAGGACTTTTTATGGCAGGTACGGCACACGGCCCGAAAAACATACCTGAAACCATCTCACAGGCCCAGGCCTCTGTTGCCAGGGCCATGACCATCCTTACCCAGGCCAAGCTCACCATGTCGGCGGTGGTGTCCAGGGTCGAGCCTCAAAATTGTGCGGTCTGCCTGACCTGTGTCCGAGCCTGTCCGTATGGTGTTCCATTTATTAATGAGGAACACACCGCCGAAATCAACCCGGCCCTCTGCCAGGGGTGCGGCATCTGCGTTGCAGAATGCCCCGCTAAGACAATTTACCTCGGTAGATATAACGACGCCAACCTGTTTGCCAAAATTCACCCGGAAGACACACAACAGGCTGACATGAAGGAGGAAGTGCAATGACAGAAACAGTTGACAACAAGATCGTCGCCTTCGCCTGCCGTCATTGAGCGTATTCAGCTGCGGACCTGGCAGGTTCGGAACGACGACCATACCCTCCATCCATCTCTATTGTCATGCTGCCCTGTACAGGCAGGATCGAGGAAGCAGTGATTCTGCAAGCTTTTGAGGGGGGCGCAGACGGTGTAATGGTCATCGGCTGCCTTGAAGGGGATTGCCACTATATAAACGGCAACCTCCGCGCCAAGGCGAGAGTAGAGAGAGTTATAAAAATTCTTGATGATATAAACATGGGTGGCGAGCGGTTACGTATGTATAACCTCAGCGCCGGAGAAGGTGCTAAATTTGCCGCCTATGCCAACGAGTTCGCCGATCATATCGATGAACTCGGCCCGAGCAGGATTAACCAGATACGCAACCCGCAAACAAAACCCGTTCCTCAGGAGGCATAACGCAATGATCACCGGAACACCGAAACCGACAGAAGAAATACTGGAAATGGTGGAGCCCTACGACCGGATTGTGGTCGCCGGTTGTTTTGGTTGTGTCACCGTCTGCAGGGTTGGTGGGCAAAAGGAAGTTCAGGTACTCTCATCTACACTTCGACTGGCCCGTGAGGCTGACGGCAAGAATCTGGAAATAAAAGAAGTCTGCCTGGAACGGCAGTGCGATCCTGAATACCTTGAACTGATGCGCCCTTATGTCGAAGATTACGATGCGGTGCTTTCTATCGCCTGCGGCGCCGGTATCCAGTTCCTGGCCGAAACCTATGACAAGACCCCCATCCTGCCAGGTATTAACACCGGCTTTCTCGGCGTTACCGAACGGCAGGGTGAGTGGGCAGAGCGTTGCCAGGGATGTGGTGACTGCGTACTGCACCTGACCGGGGGAATCTGTCCGGTGAGCCGCTGTGCCAAGTCACTCTTTCACGGCCCCTGCGGCGGTTCAGTAAAAGGAAAATGTGAAGTAGCACAAGATGTTCCCTGCGGCTGGCAACTGATCGTCGACCGACTCAAATCACTTGACCAGATGGACAATTACGGCAAATTAAAACCCTATAAAGGATGGTCAACATCCAGGGACGGCGGCCCGCGCCGCATAATCAGGGAGGACATGGTCTGATGAAATCAGGAAGCAATCTGGAAAAAGTTCTGGAAGCAGGTCATTTTGCGGTAACGGCTGAATGTGGTCCACCGCGCGGCGCAGATCCTGATATCGTCAGGGAGAAGGCGGCTTTTGTGAAGGGCAATGTTGACGCGTGCAATATTACTGACAACCAGACCTCGGTTGTACGAATGAGCTCGTTAGCCGGGTGCCTGCTGGTGAAGGAATCGGGGACAGAACCGCTCATCCAGATGGTGGTAAGGGACCGCAACAGGATCGCCCTGCAATCGGACCTTCTCGGAGCTTCTGCAATGGGTGTAAGAAACCTCCTCTGTCTTTCCGGCGATCACCAGAAATTCGGGGATGACCCGCAGGCGAAAAATGTATTTGATATCGACTCAATGCAACTGATTCACATGGTCAAGGTTATGAGGGATGAAGGTCTCTTCCCATCAGGTGAAAAGCTGCAGGGAGCGCCTAAATTCTATATCGGTTGTGCGGTTAATCCGTTTGCCGACCCCTATGAAATACGTGTCCCCCGGTTTAAACTCAAGGCGGATGCTGGTGCCGATTTTGTGCAGACTCAGTGCATCTACAATATGGATAAATTCAAGCAATATATGGAAGATGCCAAAAAGGAAGGGCTGCACGAGCGAGTAAAAATCCTGGCAGGAGTCACCCCGCTCAAGTCCGCCGGTATGGCCAAGTTCATGAAAAAGTTTGTGGCAGGCATGGATATCCCTGACGATGTCATTAAACGTATCGCCGATGAGCCCAAAGAAAAACAGGCTGCAAAAGGTATTGAGATGTGCATTGAACAGATCCATGAACTCAAAGAGATGGAAGGCATAGCCGGAGCCCATGTCATGGCCATCGAATGGGAAGAAAAACTCGAAGAAATTATCGGTGGAGCCGGGCTACTGCCCAGACCGCAAGTCGACTGACCCAACCATGTATCTAAATGCCAATACTGACACGTAGCACAATAAACGAGAAACCAATTTAGGATGCTCAAAGAGGCAAAAACACATTAACACGATGTGATAACCAGGAGGAATAACATGGAAGAGAAAAAGAACATTCTGCTTGTAGACGATGATCCTGATTTTGTTGAAGCTGTCAGGGTTATTGTTGAGAATGGCGGCTACAACGTTCGTGTCGCTTACGATGGGCAGGAGGGTCTTGATGCCGTCGCCGAAGAGAAACCTGACCTGATCGTTCTTGACGTCATGATGCCGAATATGGACGGCCATGCAGCCTGCGCAAAATTAAAGACCGATCCGGCAACCAGGGAAATCCCGATTATTTTATTGACGGCAGTCGCCGACAGGGTGACGACCAGTAAATATTCCCACCGGGATATGCTGGAGAGTGAGGCAGAGGATTATATGCCCAAACCGGTCGATCCTCAGGAATTACTGGGACTTATCAAAAGCTGGCTGAAATAAGAGATAGTTGCCCCGAGACTCCTCCTTTCTCGCAGTTTCGACTGCGTGAAAGGGGAACCACTGTAGCCATGATTTTTTAACGTGAGAGAACTATGAAAGACATTCGTGTACTCATAATTGATGATGAGGAAGTAATTCGTGAGGGTGTCCAAAGAGCTCTTAGAGGTCGTGGTTATAATGTAGCCAAAGCTGAGAACGGCGAAAAAGGTATCGAGATGCTTCAGGAGGATGACTACAAAATCGTTCTCCTCGATCTTATGATGCCGGGTATAGACGGATTCGGAGTACTGGAATGGATAAAGGAAAACCGTCCCGCCATCGAGGTGGTTGTCATCACCGGTTTTGCCACAGTTTCTAAAGCTGTCTCCGCAATGAAACAGGGGGCATTCGACTTTGTAGGCAAACCGTTTACACCTGATTATATTCGTATAGTAGTAGGACGGGCAACAGAACGTATTCAGCTAGAAGAAGAGGCCAAGCGCTTACGTGAAGAACACTCCTTAAGCCTGACCGCCATCGAGAACGAGCAAAGCCGGTTAAAAACGGTATTCGGCTGTATGGTTGAAGCAGTTGTCATCACCGACAAGCAAAGCATCGTTGTTCATCATAATCCCGCGGCCATAAAAATACTCGAGATCCAGACGGACCCATTTATCGGCAAGCTCTTCTCACATTCGATACTCGATGACTCCGCCTCATCCATGGTTCAACAGGCCATGGAGAAATCAGTTGTTGTCACCCGTGATTTTCCACCAGGAGCCATCTCACGCAAATACCTGCGCGCTCATTGTGCTCCTGTTACAGCAGAGAACGGGAAGGTGATCGGTTCTGTAACTGTTTTTGAGGATATCAGCACCCATAAGGAAATTGACAGAATGAAGTCTGATTTCGTGGCCATGGTTGCCCACGAACTCAAGTCTCCCCTCGCCTCCATCGAGCAGATGATCTATGCACTCCAGGTGGGTTGTAAATACGAAGCAGAACAGGCCTGCAACAAAATGCATACACGAATGACGATCCGCACCAAGGACCTGTTACAGATGATAGACAACCTCCTGAACCTCTCGAAGATGGAAAGCGGCACGGTTGAATTTCAACTTGAACCGGTCAGGGGGCATGAGATCCTTGATACCATCCTGGATATCATAAGCCACCAGACAGAGAGCAGGCAAATAGAACTCAGCTACGAACCATGTGAGGAGGACTGGATCTTTAACGTCGATTACGACCACATACGAACCGCCTTCATGAATATCATTTCCAATGCCGTTAAATACACCCCCGATGGCGGTAAGGTTACTATTTCCACCAACGTAAAAGGAGGTTTTGTTAACCTTGTTGTCAAGGACTCCGGGATCGGCATCAGTCAGGATGATCTCCCACACATTTTCGATCGATTTTTCAGGGTGAAGGGAAAAGCCACTCGTCACATAACCGGTTCCGGTCTCGGTCTTTCCCTGGTTAAGGAAGTTGTCGAGGCCCATCAGGGATATATCGATGTGCAATCTGAACTGGAAAAAGGAACAACATTCACCTTGAGTTTCCCAATACTCATGAATACGACCGATTCCCCTGAAGCATTGGATAGTGCGGCTGTGAAAACGTAACGTCTCTCATCTTTTGCCATCCGGGCAGGAAACAGTTTTACACTCCTGGTGCATAAACCTGATCAGTGCACAGAAGATTGAGACAATCAACAGGCCGCGTACAGGGCATTTCAGCTTACTGGAATACCCTCCTTGCTCCACCCTCTCAAAAGGTAATAGTCTTGCAGCATATATTCCATTTCGTCTTCCGGTAAAGAGCCGCCCTCCGGGAGGACCTCTTTATACAGGCGTTTCGGCAATCTATCCTGCTCCACCGTCAAGCCTTCACCGATATTGAACATACGTGTCATATGCAGGATATGCCGGGCAATTTCCTGCAACCCCTCCTTGGTAATGGGCTGGCCCGTAACCAACCTGAGCGATTCAACGAGTTCTTCCCAACTGTAGAGGTCTCTGTAGAAGCGACAAAGGGTCAGGGTGTCAAAGATATTCAAACGGTCTTCATAATCTATCAGCATCACGGCCTTTTCGTTTACCCGCTCCGGGGGTATCAGCCCTGACAATTCAGGCTTATAAAAAGTAGTCCGCAGATGACATGCCCCCCGAGGTGATGTTCCAAAGGTCAACCCCATCCCCTTCAACTTGCGTGGATCATATCCGGCAGGTTCCAGCCCTTTTACATGGACGGCAAGATCTTCCAGCTCCCATTCCTTTGCGGCGGAGAGGATTCCATCAGCCAACACCTCACCGATTCCTTCACGATCGTTAATCATTTGCAGCAACTGAGCAATCTGGTCGGCGTTACCATACTCAATATCATACTCTATACGGCCCTGTGATACGGCTTCAATGACCAGGCCACAAAGGTTCCCGGCAGTAATCGTATCCATGCCCAACCGGTCGCAGATGTCATTGAGCCAGGCAACCTCGCCCATATCCTCCACCATGCAAAGGCCGCCGAAGGAATAGATTGTTTCATATTCCGGCCCTTCGAGTTTCAGCCCTTTATGTCTTCCTTTTTTCAGGGTGGCCATTCGGCCACAGGCCATAAAGCATTTCGCACATGCATGGGGCTTGACATCGTGTTCAGCATGAAACTTTTCCCCACTGATGTCCTCCCAATGCTCACAAGACCCCTGAGACCAGTATTTCGCCGGAAATGCTCCTACTGTATTCATCAGGGATACCATCATGGTGGTGCCCATCTTTTTATAGGCCTTAACCCCGGGGTGTTCACGATTGTCTGAGGCAAACTTTTTAGCATAGTTTGCAACACCCTCCATATCAGCGTACTCCCTTTTCCGGTCACCCTGGAACACCACTGCTTTTACCAGCTTCGAACCAAGTACAGCCCCTACGCCTGTCCTGCCTGCGCAACGCCATTTATCGTTGGCAATAATTGCATATTTTACAAGATTTTCCCCGGCAGGCCCTATGGCGATAGCACCACGCTTACTAAAGGTGGCAGTATCGCATGCGAATCGGCTCATCGCTTCTGCCTCTGCGGTAAAGGTATCCATACCCCAAAGTGCAGAGCCATCCTTAAACTCAACACCTTCGGGGGTAATTACCGGTACCACCGGCTTCTCGGATTTACCGGTAAAAATGATGGCGTCAAAACCGGTTGCATCGATTGCTTCGGGCACTCTCCCGCCCGAATAAGATTCACTGTAATAGCCGGTCAAGGGAGATTTAGTGTACACACCGTAGCGACTGCCACCCCAGAGTCGTCCACCGCAAAAGGGCCCGGTGGCAACAATAAGGTTATTCTCCTGGGCAAAAGGATCAACTCCTGCCGGGTTACGCTCCAGGAGAAGATGAGTGGCAAGACCTTTACCACCCAGACATTTCTCCAGTACATCATCGCTAACAGTTTCAATTACATATTCCTGAGTTGTTAATTGAATCGTCAAAATGCGATTATAGAATCCGTACATCTTCATCTCCCAATAAATTGACTGACACGACTTACTTGCTGATAGCCGCCAAACCACCTTCTACAATAGCCAAACCTTTCTCGAGTTGTGCATCAGTTATCACAAGTGGCATGAGAAACCTTATGATATTCCCATAGGTTCCGCAACTGAGAATAAGCAGCCCGCGGTCAAAACAATATTTCACAAGGGCCTTGGTTTCGTCTGCAGCCGGTGTTTTTTTCGTCCTGTCTTTTACGAGTTCAAGAGCAATCATCGGCCCCAGGCCACGTACATCTCCGATAATATCGAACGATTCCTGAAAAGTCTTAAACCTGCGGCCTAAGGTTTCTCCGAGCTCAACGGATCTTTGCAGGAGGTTTTCGCTTTCAATTATATCAAAAACTGCCAAGGCAGCTTCACAGCATAACGGGTTGCCGCCATAGGTCCCTCCTATTCCTGAAGGATGGACAGAGTCCATGATCTCTTTTTTACCGATAACTGCACTTAATGGCATCCCGGCGGCAAGACTTTTGGCACTGGTTGTGATGTCCGGTTCAACACCATAATATTCCATTGCGAACATATGACCTGTACGTCCTATTCCGGTCTGAATCTCATCAGCAATAAAGAGGACATCATATTTCTCGCATATCGATTTCAGCCGCTGGAAATAATCTTTTGGTGGTGCAATAAATCCCCCCTCCCCCTGTACCGGCTCAACGATGATGGCTGCAGTCTGCTCGGGGGCAACAACGTTAGTGAAGACATGCTCCAGATGATTTGCACATTCGAGATCACAACCCGGATATTCCTGATTGAACTGACACCGGTAGCAATTTGCAAAAGGCATTTTATACACTTCAGGTGCAAAGGGCCCTAACGCATATTTATATGGTTTTATCTTGGAGGTCAGGGACATGCCCAACAGGGTTCGACCGTGAAAACCACTGTCAAAAGAAATTATTGCAGGTTTTTTTGTATAATATCTTGCGATTTTAACTGCATTTTCAACAGCCTCAGCACCACTATTCGCGAACATCGCTGCCTTGGGAGAGTCACCTGGCACGGCATCACAGAGTTTCTCTGCCAATTTTACTGCCGATTCATATGGTGAAACCATAAAACATGTATGGGTGAATTTTGCGGCTTGGTCCTGGATCGCCTTAACGACTTTAGGATGAGAGTGGCCGACGTTCATTACCGCAATACCACCACCGAAATCGATAATTTCCCTCCCTTCGATATCCTCTATTATTGCGCCGCTGGCTTTTGCTACATAGGAAGTAGTGCCGCTGATATTGCCTTTGGCAATGACTTTCTCTCGTCGATCATGGAGATCGCTGTTACTCGTTGCTGAACTCATGGTATCCCCTTAATTAGTTCGTTTTCATATGTTGTTGTTATAATGTTTGTATACCCACTGGCAGCTGTATATCCCTTATCCAAGAACCTTATTGGGTAGGCCCCATAAGGCGATCTGCGGAAACAGCATACAGAGGATGAGGACGGTCAGATTCACCATGACAAATGGAACAACTGACCTGTAAATCGTTGCTATCCCCACCCCTGGTGGTGCAATCCCCTTCAGGTAGAAAAGGGCAAATCCATAGGGTGGTGTCTGCACTGCGATAAGGATGTTTAAAATCATCAGAACCCCGACCCAGACCGGGTCGTAGCCAAGTGATACCGTTATTGGTGTGATGAGTGGTGCACACATCAGCACGATGATAACACATATCGGAGGCAGGTCAAGGTTGAGTGCGAAGTCGGAAACTATCGACTGAACACCCATCAGCAGATGAAAATTACTGAACACAGAGGCTCCGAAAATGATCCACATCGCGACACTGACGAGCGTCGCGGTCTGCAACCCTACGTTCAGGAACATTTCGGTTTTAAAGTGTTTGAAAAGTATAGAGAGAACAATTGCACCAACAACTCCTATGGTCCCTCCCTGATTCAGTAGGAGTTGCAATACCTGTGATAATGGAACCAAGAACTGCAACAATAAGCATCATCGCCAGGGCACCATCACGGGTGACCCCAAGTTTCTCTATCCATGGACGTTGCCTATTCTCTGAATCGGCGGCCGAGATTGGGGCTTTCTTAGGATTAAATTTGCAGCTTATCACGACATACGTAATCAACAGGGTAACAGTCAGCAGTGCAGGCATCATTGCTCCGATAAACATTTTACCGATAGAGTTATGGGTTGCTGCAGCAAACATAATCATTGGAATGGAAGGAGGGATCAGGATTCCCAGCGCCCCCCCCCCGCCATTATCACCCCTAGAGCCAACTGTTCATTATAACCGCGATCAAGCATCGGGCGTAAGGCGATACTGCCGGAAGTCATGATACCTGCGCCAATAATACCGACCATGGCCCCAATCATTGAGCAGACAACAATGACGCTTATCGCAATAGAGCCTCGAACCTTCCCGATAACCATCTGGCTCGCATCGAACATGGCGTCCCCAATACCTGATTTGGTAAAGAACTGACCCATATAAATGTACAATGGGATAGCCAACAGAATAAAACAAAAATAGGTCGATTCTATTGTAGTAGGGATTACGTTAAACACAGCATCTCCCCAGGTGAAATATCCTACCATCATGGCAATGCCGCCTAAGGCCAGACCAACCGGAGCCCCTAGTGCGAAAATGATCAAAATACAGACGAGCAGCATCCCAGTCAGCGCTTCAATTCCCATCTCTCCCCTCTTTGACCCTGTAGCTCATCTCGGCTTTTTATTTGCGAATTAATTCCTTACCGGTTTTCAGGTAATAGAGATTTGAAATGATATCTTTGCCAAACTGGAGAATAAAAAGAGTGCAGGCAAACATCGCCATTATCCAGAAGTGGTGCATATATGGTGCCCACTCGCTTTGTCTGCGAATACCGAATTTCAACGCATCCTGAAGCTTGTCAAAGCATAAGAAAAGAATGAGGACTAAAAAAAAGAGGTTCTTCGACGAAATGTGCGAAATTAATTATACGTTATCGTTCCGCCTGATTAGAGTATCAGGAAACCTTCTTACTAAACAATTCCAGTGACATGTTTGATTATTTATGTACAATCATTGTAAGTGAAATTATGACACAATAATAACATAAAAATATTAACCTGTTATGTACAACATACTTGCGTTTGGCTTCCCAGATCTTCATGAAGAGCTCCAACAAACCTTCGATGCCTCGACATGCCGGGTAATTACTATTAATACCACCACGGATTTCTATTCTATAGCTTTCTCCAGGGTTTTTGATTGCTGGATAATTGATGCATCTCATAAAGATTTAAATGAATTAACAATTGATGAGCTGGTCAATTCACATGTTGTTCCATTTCAATTTGTTATGGCTGAAGATGGTGAAGAAGCGGCATCTTCCTGGCCGGGGAAAAGTGACGTTTTAAATAGAAAAGATATCAAAAACTGCTATTCAGCATTTTTGAAAATGATGCACAACAAAAAGGAGCAAAACAAAGAGAGGTATCTAGCCGGATATCTGAACCAGCAACCGGGGCTGGAAACAATTGTTACGAAGAGTCCAATAATGGACAAACTGGTTGATCTTGTGAAAGATGTTGCACCAATAGAATCACCTGTATTCCTTGTTGGAGAGACAGGTACCGGAAAGGAGTTATTAGCCAATATCTTCCATAATGAATCACGCAGACGCACGGGTCCTTTCATGGCCGTAAATTGCGGTGCTCTCCCCGATACACTTCTTGAGTCAGAACTTTTCGGATATGAAAAAGGTGCCTTCACCGGGGCAGAAAGTCGGCAAATCGGGAAAATTGAAAACGCTGCCGGCGGAACCCTTTTTCTTGATGAAGTAGAAGCCATGTCACCGGCAATGCAGATTCGACTTCTTCGTGTACTTCAAGAGCGAACCTTGCATCGACTTGGCAGCAGTACTGATATCTACACTGACTTTAGAGTTATTGCCGCTACCAATACGGATCCAACGGAACTGATCAACGCCGGTACACTACGGTCAGATCTCTATTATCGACTCGCCGTCTTTCAAGTACACATCCCACCTCTTAGAGACAGGGTTGAAGATATTCCCATTCTTGTACAGCACTTTGTTAATCGAAAAAAAAGAAATGGAAGAGAATATGTAAAAGGATTAGACGGTCAAGCCATGAACCTATTGCTTTCAGCCCCATGGTTCGGAAACGTTAGAGAGTTGCAAAACGTCATTGAGCGCGCGGTAATGTTGGCTGTGAGTCCTACAATCACTTCAGACCTGATACAAATCCTGGGTATCCCTGTCGCAGATACATCTGTGGATGTCGCAAATCTGACTGACATCGCCTTTCGCCCAGGTACTACTTTGAAGTCTTACAAGAACTTATTGTCCCAATCTGCAGAGAGGAAATATCTGGTCGAACTGCTTGAATATGTTAATGGCAGGATTGGAGAGGCAGCCCAACTTGCCGGATTAACACCGAGGGCATTATATAATAAAATGAAAATACATGGGTTAAAGAAGGAAGACTTCAAGAAATCGGAAAATTGAACGCAATTCGGAAAACTGTAGCATATGCATGGAATAACAGCAACATAACCACATGCATATATCTACACATTTAGTTTTTCGGAACATTGACATCACTCATCAAGTATCTCTGCGGCATCTCTCTCTTGCATGCATTAAACGTAATTCCAGCACCTTACATTCAAATTCAAAGTTGGCATAGTCTTTGATAGGCTAGCTTTAAGGATATTCCCTTAACAAATAATAACCGAGTGGAGGTTGGGATGGGAAAATTTAATAAACACCAGAGTGACAGAGACCGTTTCGGCAAATGCCAGATATGCCTGGGGTACATTCCGATAGAATATTATTTCGGAATAGGTGATGAGATCAACTGTTACGAGTGCGGAACTGTTTATATCATCGAATCCAAAAACCCTGTGAAACTAACAATGGCAGATGATCATTATGGCGACGATGACTACTTTGGGGAATTGCTATTTGATGATAATTAAAAATATGTTTTCTTAATAATCAAGGTGGTTAAAGACCACCCACACAAAATTGCCACAAAAAGGCCGGGTACAATTCGTAACCCGGCCTTTTTTATCATATCCTATATGATAGGATAAGGTGTAAGAAAGATTACATCTGCATTTCAAAACAGAAAATCCATTTTATTTATGTATTCTCAGTTACCAGGATAGATTAAAATGATCCTCATTATAGACAACCAATCAAGTTTCATTAAAAAATTTAAGCGGCAATACCTTGCAGAGCAGGACTTTGATTATGTGGTTTTTGACCATAATCAGCCAATAACTCTTTCTGCAAAATCGGAGGTGAGTGGAATTATTCTTTCAGGTGGCAGAGGCAACCCATATGAACCATTAAACCTCACTACAAACTTTGTCGCCCTCATGAATTTTGATGTGCCGACAATAGGGTTCTGCCTGGGCCATGAAATCATTGCTGCGGCATATCGTGGACGTATCAAAAAACTCGAAAAGTATCACCAGAAAAAAGAGATTATCCGCATCACCCAGGATGACAAGATTTTTGAGGGACTGGCCACAAAAGAGGTCTCCCTTGTGAAAAAACATTCATACCATGTCTCTGAAATTTCGCCGGATTTTATTTCCCTGGCAGAGTCAGACACAACCCCGAATGAAATAATCCGACATAAGGAAAAACCAATATACGGTTTTCAATCCCACCCTGAGGTCTCTGGCCCTCAAGGCCTTATAATGGTTGAAAATTTTCTAAATATGTGCGGAGTAGTTGGTTAACTATGGTTCTGGAGATAACACATTGAAAGTTGCGATTATTTACAACAAAGACCTCAGCGGTGTTCTCAATAAATTCGGAATGCAGAACAAAGAGTTTTATTCCGAGAAAAATGTCAAGAAGGTTTCCCGTTGCCTGGAGCAAGCCGGACACAATACAACCATCATAGACGGCAACATGTACGTTATAGAGCGACTGCAGAATTTTATGCCACGAACTATTGACGGAGAACAGATGGGCATGGTTTTCAATATGGCATACGGTATTCAAGGTGAAAGCCGATACACTCATCTGCCTTCAATGCTCGAGATGCTGGGCATACCATACGTTGGCTCGACGCCCTCAGGTCATGCTCTTGCTCTTGACAAGGTAATGACCAAGGTGGTTTGGCAGAATAAAGGGCTCCCCACACCCGATTTTTGGGTTTTCAGTTCTCCCCATGAGGATTTCTCCGACGTCAGGTTCCCTGTAATTGTAAAACCCAAGATGGAAAGTGTCTCCTTTGGCTTAAAAGTCGTTTATGACGAAGATGCGTTACGAGAATCCATTCATTTTATCATCACGGAATTTAAACAACAGGCACTCGTAGAACAGTTTATACCCGGTAGAGAATTTGCCGTGGGTTTACTCGGTAATTCACCTGTAGAAGCATTTCCAGTTCTTGAGTTTGATCTTGAAGGCGATCCGGACGCCATCCAGACGGAAGAGGATAAGAAGAAAAAACCCAGGCAGAAAATTTGTCCAGCCGATATACCACATGATTTTGCAGACAAACTCACAGACTTCAGCCGTCGTGCATTCCAGGCTCTGGAACTTCGGGATTTTGCACGTGTAGATATTCGAGTAGACGCCAACAATAATATCTACCTTCTTGAGATCAATTCAATGGCGAGTCTTGGGCAGACAGGCTCCTATGTTGCAGCTGCCAAGGTTGCAGGTTACGATTATTGCGTTTTAGTAAATAAAATGCTCGACGTGGCAGCGGTACGCTACTTTTCTGAAACTCACCTCTCCTCCCTGCCAAGTGAAAAGAACAGGACATTACCCACCTCAAACCGCCTTCGCACCTTCTTACGAGGCCGCCAGCAAAACACTGAGGCGATGCTTGAGAAGTTTGTGAATATAGATACCCACCTGCGTAATATAGAAGGCGTAAACAGTTGTACAGATCTAATAAAGACACATCTCACCCAACTCAACTTCACAAACGAGATATACCCGCAATTTGAGGTTGGGAACCTTATGTTTTTGACAAATACCATGGAAGATGAGCTCGACTACCTACTGCTCATGCCTGTTGATGATTCCGTAAAAATGTCCCGTCATGAGAGCTACCAGGCTACTGAGCATAGACTCTACGGTACGGGTATATGGGAAAACAAAGGTGGTGTTGTTACATGCCTCTCCGCCCTGCAGGCTCTTCGTTTTGCCAAACTGTTAAAAAAAATCAAGATTGGGATCTTTGTAATTACCGACTCATCGGTTTCAGGCAAGTTTTCTAAAACTCTCATATCCCAAAAAGCTTTAAAAGCGAAGCACGTAGTCAGCCTTCATGGCGGCAACACGGAAGGGAGTGTGATAACCTCCCGGTCTGGCTCGGCATCCTACAACTATAGCTTGAAGCTCATAGACTCAAGCTGCTCTGAGAATGTTGCTATTGCCTCTTCACACTTCTTTAAGGCTATAGCCTCTGTACTTGATATCGGAAAGAACGATGAAGAGAACGTTATTGCGCCTTACAGTACGGACTTTCAATCAAACATATTCAAGATGTCGGCATACGGTTCAGCCAAAATCAGTGTCAGGTTTAACGCCATTGAGGATTTCGAAAAAATTGATCAGCGCATACGCAAAATTACAACGTTACCTCGAAAACTCTCAAAAGTTCTACAGAGTCAACTTGACGGCGGGGTAACTCGTCAACCTTTACCTGCAACTCCTCAGAATAATGAATTGTTCAGGCGTCTTTGCAAAATTGCTAAAAGTGTAGATAGCTCTATTACCGAAGAGCACCGATGGAGTTCGGCAGATATCTGCAACATTCCCATGGCTATAGGCAAAGTAGATGGGCTCGGCCCCATGGGAGGTTTTGATAAGCAGAAGTCTGAATTCATTCTAAGACAAAGTATTATAGACAGGGCATTATTGTTAGCATTACTGTTAAAAGGGAATTAAACAGTTGGGGAAAAATTTCATTTTATACTCTTTCTCGGATATTGCTATTCTCTAACGATACTTTACAGTGCGTCCCTTTTGATCAAATATGCTGAATATTATCTCAAACTGCTGGGCCTTGTTCCTTGGTATTGGCCTGCTCATGCTAAGTAACGGTCTGCAAGCAACACTTCTTGGAGTTCGTGCGTCAATTGAAGATTTTGGAAAAACTATTACCGGTCTGGTCATGTCCGGTTACTTCATTGGTCTTATTGCCGGCTGCAATATAGTGCCCAAGCTGGTCGGCAGAGTTGGTCATGTCCGCACTTTTGGTGCCTTGGCATCACTTGCATCTACCTCAATCCTTGTACAGGCAATTTTTGTTAGCCCGCTGGTCTGGTGGTCGATGCGGTTTGTTACCGGTTTTGCCTATGCAGGAATATATATCGTTTCAGAAAGCTGGATTAACGCTGCTTCGGAAAATGGCACGCGAGGCAAATTATTAAGCATATATATGCTGGTTTCTCTTGGGGGGATGGCGGGTGGCCAGATGCTACTCAACATTGCCAACCCTTCCAGTTATGAGTTGTTTGTACTTGTTTCCTTTCTCATCAGCCTGGCTGTGATCCCGATACTTTTATCAACCGCCAGGGCGCCGCAATTCGAGGTAATGGAAAATGTCAGTGTTTTAAACCTTTACCGGGTTTCTCCTCTCGGTGTGTTTGGTATGTTCGTGGCCGGAATGTCGATAGGTGCATTTTTTGGAATGGGAGCTGTTTACGCAACCGAAATTGGTTTGTCAGTTAGAGATGTGTCCCTTTTTATGGGTACGCTGATTCTCGGTGGTTTTTTATTTCAATACCCACTGGGCTGGTTGTCAGACCGCCTTGGCCCGATACAGGTGATTATTATGAGTTGTACCGCTGGAGCGTTTTTTTCATTTATTGCGATGCAATTCACTAGTCAGAATATATTTTTCTATGGCCTGGTGGCCACTGTTGGTGGCTTGGCTATGCCGTTATATTCTCTCTGTTGCGTACATACTAACGATTACCTCACACCAACCCAAATGGTTGCTGCCAGCGGTACGCTTGTGTTGCTCAGTGCAATAGGGGCTGCAATTGGGGCTCCTTTAACCGCCTTTGCCATGGATATTGTTGGTCCACAGGCGTTTTATGGAAGTATCGGCATCATGTTAAGCTCTGTTGCTTGTTTTGCTGTCTGGCGGTCAACTCAACGAGTGGATATCGGTATAGAGGAACAGGGTGATTTTGTTGTAATGGCAACAACAAGCCCATTTACTGCAGCCTTGAACCCTGACGTTGAGCTGGTGGACATAGAGGCAGCGGCAGAAGAAAATGCTGACGACATTCAGTCCAGTTTTGTCGAACTGGTAAATGATCTTGAAAATGCTGGCACGTCAAGCCACGATCAGTAATCAGATTCAAGCCACAGTTCTCAACCTGGCGCTGAACTTCTTGATTGCTTATTCCTTTTCGTTTCGATAGCATTTATGTATATACACTGCTCATGGACATCATGTAGTGATGCTCCGATACAGGAGGATTTTTCTTATAATTCCCCATGACCTTCCTCGTTCACCGAACATATCCGAAAGACAATTGCCATGGACAAAATGCTAACATCTACTGATGATGGAAAATTGACTGTGGATTCTGAGACATTCAGAAGGATGTTCAGGGGGCACAGTGCCGTGATGTATATCGTTGACTTGTCGACATTTGCTATCATCGACGCAAATCAAGCTGCCCTTGATTTTTACGGTTATGATTACGCCACCATGTTAACCAAACGTATTCCGGATCTCAATATCACACCAGAGCTGGAAATCCGGGCAGAAATTGAGCGCGCATTGGAGGAGGATCGGTCCTATTACGTTTATAAACACCAATTGGCCAATGGCGAATTACGCGATGTTGAGGTGTACGCAAATCCAATATCGATCCGCGGTAAGGAATACTCATTTTCAGTCGTTCATGACATCACTAACAAGAAAAATGCTGAGGAAGCTCTACAAAATTCCCAGGAGCGGTTCAAGGCGTTGTCGGATGCCACTTTCGAGGCTATCTTTATATCCGGGCAAGGTATTTGCATTGACCAAAATGAAACAGCAGAACGGATGTTTGGTTATTCACGTGATGAAGCAATCGGCAGACACGGGACGGATTGGATCGCACCCGGTGATCGGGAAAGGGTTAAATCAAATATTCTCTCTGGATATGAAAAGCCCTATGAGGTAAACGCACTCCGCAAGGATGGTTCCACATTCCCAGCTGAGATCCAGGCCCGTATGACGTCTTTAAAGGGGGTAGATGTTCGCATAACTGCATTGCGGGATATCAGTGAGAGCAAGCGAGCAGAGGAGGCCTTAAAGGAGAACGAAGATAAGTATCGAACATTGTTCGAAATGGAATCAGACGCACTGGCTGTGATTGAAATCAATACGGGTAAAATGCTGGAGGTTAATAAATCTTTCCTCGAGCTCTATGGGTATAGTCGTGAAGAAGTCCTGCGGATGAGAAATACAGATTTTTCTGCCGAACCAAATGAGACACGCAAAGCCACCCAAACTCGCGATACATATATTCCGGTCCGGTATCATAAAAAGAAAGATGGGACTGTATTCCCAACAGAAATTTCAGCCAGCCTTTTTAACTATAAGGGCCGGGATGTTCACATTGCTGCAATCCGTGACATCACCGAACGTCAACGCCTGGAAGCTCAAATCCAACGCTCTCAAAAAATGGAATCCCTGGGTCTTTTGGCTGGTGGTGTTGCCCATGACCTCAATAATATCTTATCCGGCATCGTCAGCTACCCTGAATTAATTCTAATGGATTTGCCCAGTGACAGCAATCTCCGCAAGCCAATCGAAACAATGCAGGAAGCAGGAAATCGTGCAGCAGCAATTGTCGAAGACTTGTTAACAATTGCCCGAGGGGTGGCAATCAGCAAAGAGATCCTGAATATCAACGGGCTGGTAAACGACTATCTTAAATCGCCGGAGTTTCATAAGCTAATCCAGTTTCATCCGTCCGTCACGGTCCACACTGATCTTGATGCCAACCTGCTCAACATCAAAGGCTCTCACTCCCATATTCGTAAGGTGATAATGAATTTGGTTTCAAATGCTTCAGAAGCCATCCAAAGCAGCGGCACAGTCTCCCTGTCGACACGGAACATCTATATAGATAAACCTTTAAAGGGCTATGAAGACGTTAACATTGATGAATACGCCGTTTTAAGCGTAACCGATGACGGCGCAGGGATTCCTGCCAATGAGATTGAAAGAATATTCGAACCATTTTATACCAAGAAGACAATGGGGCGAAGCGGGACTGGATTGGGTTTGGCAGTAGTATGGAATGTGATCCAGGATCATGAAGGCTATATCGATGTTAGAAGTGACGATAACTGCACCACGTTTCGGTTGTTTTTTCCAATCTCCAGAGAAGAAGTCAGTGAGAAAACCTCATCGATACCGATTACATCCTATATTGGACATGGGGAGACCATCCTGGTCATCGATGATGTCACCAGCCAAAGGGAGATTGCGTGCAATTTTTTAAAAAAATTAGGCTATGTCACCAAGGAGGTTGCCAGTGGTGAAGAGGCGATAGAATATGTAAAGAAGCACCCCGTTGACCTGTTGTTACTCGATATGATAATGGAGCCTGGTATAAGCGGACTCGAGACATATAACCAAATATTACGAATCAGCCCTGACCAGAAGGCCGTCATCGTCAGTGGTTTTTCAGAAACAGACTCTGTCAAAGAGGCTCAACGATTGGGCGCAGGAGAATTTGTGAAGAAGCCCTATACATTTGAAAAGATCGGCTTGGCCATCCAGAGAGAGTTAAGACGTAAAAATAATGCCCCAATCTGACATGTTGCTTTTCGGAGTTTCAAACCGGATCATGCAATTATTACAAGGTTATCGTGAAAAAGATATACACTCCTCATTATGGGAACAGGGTTTATCATCACACGAATATGTTTGATATGTTTTGTCATTATTGACACTTAATATCTTTCATACCCATTGTCATATATTGAGGTTGTTTCCTTTGTGCCCGATGAATGAATACGATTCAGGTATAATCCGAGAACATCTCCAAATTTTTTTACATAATTTTTTCTTGTTCGCGAGAGATAGTCACCTGTAAGGGAAAGGCTTACAATAAAACAGGTAAGTACTACAGTTGTCTAAACTGGTGAACGATAGTAAATTTAAAAGGATAAATGCAATATTCGCTGGAAGCTGTACGATAATCATGTCAACAACTATTGGCGCGCACATAGTGCAATTAAACGTCAGGACATCAATCAATGAGACAGGTACTTGGTAGTTTTAAGGTAATTGACCAAAACAGGATCACCATGCAAGTAACCCTAAGTCAAGAAAGTCACATTGATGTTAATGGCGTAGTAGTTAGCCATAAAAAAGTTTTCAATATTGATGACGAAACAGGTGAAGAATTAATTCCTACCAGAGATCCTAACATTCTCCTCAGGCAAGATGGGTCTCAACTCAAAAAGATAGGCCCTGTCAATACAGGTACTTTACCGAATGTCCCAAATTCTCATGTCAGATACAAGTAAAGTAAACCATCACTACTTCCCCATTATTTTAAGGCGCTTCCAGATATTCAGCCCCGGCCATTACTGCAAATGATGATCAGCACGTTCTTCCCTGTTAAAGTGCCGACAGAGCACTATGATGGTATATATTTTTCTATGACACCTTTAACCTGGCCAGCAGGAAGCGGCTCAGAGAAAAGATACCCCTGTACACAATCACATTGAAGCCCTTCTAATATGCTAAACTGTTCTTCAGTTTCCACTCCTTCCGCTACCAGTCCTAGTTTCAAGGTATGAGCAAGTGCAATAATTGTTCTTACTATTTCCTTTGACTCTTCCCGGGCGCCCAACTCTCGAATGAAAGAACGATCAATTTTGAGATCATTGATGGGAAAACGCTGCAGGGAGGAAAGCGAGGAGTAGCCGGTACCAAAATCATCAATAGCCAGCTTTATCCCAAGTGTCTGCAGACCACCCAATAGTTCAACAGTTTTGTGCCCTCCTTCCATTATGGCACTTTCGGTGATTTCCAATTTGAGAAGACAGGGCTCGAGCCCTGTTTCTACTAGGATTCCCTGCACAAACTGAATCAGATCCTTTTGCAAAAATTGTTTCGCAGAAAGGTTAACGCTCATCTTAATACCACCGGCTTTCGGGAGTGTTGCCTGCCACTCTTGCATCTGCCTGCATGCCTCCTGCAGGACCCACTCCCCCAGGCTGAGAATAAGGCCTGTTTCCTCAGCGATAGGAATAAAAGTGTCAGGGGAAACGATTCCAAGTCTGGGATGGTTCCACCTGACGAGGGCTTCAAGCCCTACCAGTGACCTGCTGTTTATATCGATTATTGGCTGATAATAGAGGAGCAGTTCATTAGAATTGATTCCGTCACGTAGCTCATTCTCCAGCTGGAGTGCCTGGGAAGCTAGTTCATGAAGTGTACGGTTAAAGACCTGAAGCCTCGCCTTACCAAGCTCTTTGGCCCTATACATGGCAATATCTGCATCTCTTAAAATCGCTTCTGTGGTTAGATAGCTACTAGTGTTAAGAACAATTCCTATGCTTGCGCTGACATGTACATCAGTATTGCCAATGAGAAAAGGTCGCTGGGCTTCCCGCTGCAGCCGATTTGCGACCTCGATAACTTTTGATGATTTACCAAAATCTTCCAAGAGGACAGCAAACTCATCCCCTCCTAGACGTGCAATCGTATCTCCATTCCGGACGCAGGACAGGAAACGTTTTGCAACACGCTGCAAAAGTTCATCGCCAGTGAGGTGTCCAAAGCTGTCATTAACCCACTTAAACCTGTCCAGATCCATGAGCATCACTGCGTAATTGTAATCACTTTTCCGTTTTCTCCTTTCAAGGGCTCGTTCTACCCGCTCAAAAAAAAGAATACGGTTTGGAATCTTGGTCAAACCATCATAAAACGCCTGCTTGAAGAGTTGGTTTTCAAACTCTTTTCGTTCCGTAATGTCCTCATAAATATAGAAAAAGCCCTCAAGGGATTCATCAACCTTGATAGAAAAGCTCAAGATGGAAACTGGAATCATCTTGCCATTACTCGTTTTTCTCACTGTCTCCTTTTTAACCAGCTCACCACTCCGCACAGCTTTTTCTATGATGAAAAATTCATCATGGTAATCTTTGGGAACTATGAATTCAGCCAGAGAGCACCCTTTGAGTTGGTTTTCTGAATACCCAAAAAGTTTCTCAAACCCTTGGTTCAAGCTGACCACCCGCTGCCTCGAATCAAGGGCAACAATTGCCTGGGCCGTACCTTCAAAAAGTTGATGAAAATAGGCTTTTTGCTTGTTGAGTCCATCCTGCGCCTGACGCAATTCAGACAGGTCCATAACAGTCGCAACTGTATGATCGGAGCCTGCAATACGAGAGACATTAATATATACAGGCTTGGTATTGCCGTACCTGTCCATCACCTTGCCGTCATAAGCAGAAGGAGTCTGATCCGGATCGGATCTGCGCTTGGTGTGATACTGAAGAAGACGTTCTTTCTCACTTGCAGGAAGCAGCTCCAAAAAACTCATGCTGCTCTTTTCCATCACCTCCCTGGTATACCCGAAAAGCTCCTCGGCCTCCCTGTTCGCCATTGCCAGTGTTGTATCAGAGTTTATCATCAGTGTTGCAACTCCGATATTCTCGAACAGTTCGCGGTATCGAAGCTCAGACTGTTTGAGAGATTGTTCCCGCTCCTTGAGTTCTGTAATATCCCTGAAGGTACCAATGTAAAAACTGTTATCCCCCTGGCCCGCCGCTGTAATTACAGCCTGCATAGGAAAAAGAGTGCCGCACTTCCTCTTGCCTACGGTTTCAATTGTTTTACCCCGCCACAGGGAAGGTTTTATGCTGACAAAATCTGAACTCTCAAAGAGGTCATTGAGGTGAGGAAATTCCAGCAACAGGCCGTCATTCAAGCCAAACATCACCCTGCCACTTGGATTGATATTTATTATCTCAAGGCTATCCCTGACAAAGGTAACTATTGCATCCTTAGCCAGGGACACTACCGCATCTGTGTGCGACAGTGCTGCCTCAAGGGAATCCATTACCTGATTATGCCTGGCTGCGATCATTCCTACTTCGGTAAAAGGTTCGACAGGCATCCTTATTGAAATATCTCTTGTCTGCGCCTGATCATCCATGGCACGACATAAGTCCACAAGTTCCGTGGTAGCGCCGTGTTCAGAATAGTTGAGCCCATTATGTTCATCTTCCTTTGATACGCGCAAAGGAAAGATTTTGTTAATTCTACCAATCAAAAAAAGTGGTATTACGAAGGCCAGAACAAACGCTGTGACAATCCCCAGCAACTGAACTGATAACTGATCCCAGAATCCAAGGCCGGTGCCGATGAGCTCGGGTTCCCCGAAAATTGCCACTGCTATCGTTCCCCAGATCCCACAGCCCAGATGAACGGGAACGGCACCCACTGCATCGTCGATTTTCAGTCGAATAAGCGTTATTTCCACTACAAAACAAATAAGCCCCCCCATGCCTCCAATAAATACGGCACTTATCGATCCGACGCAATGGCAGCAGGCAGTAATGGCAACCAGCCCCCCCAACGATCCATTGATAAGAAAGGTCACTCTGGGGACCTTGGTGAAAATATACCCTACAAGAAGATTGCTCAGCGCACCGGCAGCCCCGGCAAGTATAGTGAAGACGATGATTCTGGGAACATTCTCATCCATGAGCAGAGTTGATCCACCGTTAAAACCGATCCAACCTATCCAAAGAAGACAAGTGCCAAGAACTGAAAGAGGCAGATTGCTACCATTGAATCCGAAAAATGAATTTTCCTCGCTGAACCTGTTCGTTCTGGGACCAATTATGATAAGAGTAGCAAGGGCAACCCAACCGCCAACACTGTGCACAACGGTAGACCCTGCAAAGTCAACAAATCCAGCTTTTCCAAGCCAGCCAGTGAGAGAGCCGCTATCTAACCCGTTCCAGGCCCAGTGACCAAAGATTGGATACACAAGAGTTGAAAGAAGTACGACTATCACAAGATATGAAGAAAATTTCATCCGTTCGGCCACAGCACCGGAAAATATGGTAGTTGCCGTCCCACAAAACATTGCCTGGAAAAAAAAGAAGGTTGCCGATGTTTCACCATTTTCAAAGTTGATAAGGAACTGCGAAGTACCAAGAACGCCTGCATGGGAGAGGCCGAACATCACTCCGTACCCAAAACACCAAAACGTCAGGACAGAAACAATGAAATCGGTGAGGTTCTTTACTGCAACATTTATGGAGTTTTTAGACCTGGTAAGACCCGACTCTAAACACATGAAACCCGGCTGCATAAGGAAAACGAGAGTCGCAGCAATAACCACCCATAAAGAATTCAACATCGATAAATCATTCATTTTATAACCAGATCATTTTAGGTTCATACCAATCCGATACACAGAATCTACATACACGTTCATCCGCAACACAGGTGTGGAACAATAATGCAAGCAAAATGCCACGATGTCACAATTTTGAATTTTCCCACACAGGGGTAGCGAACTATGAAACGTGATAAACAAAATTGAAGGATGCAACTCTCTATTATTCTACTTTTCTCTTGCCCAAAGAGGAGAATATTGACATGAGAATTTATGACTTTGATTGTAATGGATGTGACGTCAGCCTGTGTCAAACATTTCAATTATGTAACACTAGAGAAATGATCCTTACATTTCCGTGCTTCTCTTAATACAATAAAGAGCGTTCCAGGAACTATCCAACAAGGCTGAGCGTACATATGGCAAACTCAAAAGTTCAGATTGAATTTTACTTATTAGTTTTTATCAAAAAACGAAGCATTTTGTTCAAGCCCAAGGCAGGTATTGAATCCAACCGTAGACATATCGTTGATATTTCGGAGTCTCGTTCCTCACTTTCCTGAGGATAAAGATCAGAGCATAACGAAGATATTGACCCAAAGGGCAGTTTCAGGATGAGAACTAAGTATAATACAGACCTATAAACAGATGACTTCCAATCGGGACTTCATATTTGTCTTTCGCCTGAATACATGGCAAGAAGCGTTGAAATGCAACCATATATTCACAAGGAGAAACACAAATGAAAAAAATGTTATATAAAACCGTAATGTACATCATCCCTTTCCTGCTGTGCTTCGCGCCGGGTAGCAATGCCGCTGAGGGGCAGCAGAGCATTTTCATTTCGGCTGATAAACTTCATTCCTTTATGACCGGGAAAGACCAGGCGAAACCACTTATTTTCGAAGTCAGTTGGGGCGGGCCGGATAAAATCTATAACAAGGGCCATATTCCCGGGGCAATGCACATCAACACAGATGAAATAGAGTACGACGACTTCAAACCGAGAGCGACCACTCCGCCAACTGATCTCGGCAGGAGCACAACCGCCGACCAGGACCTTGCCAAAGGCCTTAGCAGCAGCGCAGAGTTGCCCAAAAACTGGTGGAACCTTTATCCTGATGAGTACCTGCTCCCGGCATTCGCCTATATGGGTATCTCCACTGATACACAGGTCGTCCTCTACGACAATGACGGTCTCGCCGCCGCCCGTGTTGCCTGGGCATTGCTGTACGCAGGTGTACAAAAAGTATCACTTTTAAGCGGTGGTCTGAATGCCTGGGAGAAAGCGGGCTATGACGTGATAACGGACCCGACCTACAGAACGCCGGTGAAATCTTTCGGCACCGATACCCCTCTGCATCCAGAATACCTGGTTGATATCGCTTTTGTTCGCAAGGCGATAGCAGAGGGTAACACGGGCTTCATTCTTGGAGATACCAGGGGAGAAAAAGAATACTCTGGTGAATCAGCACCCTACCCCTACATTCCCACCAGGGGCAGAATCAAGGGCGCACTCTGGGCCAAAGCAGGCAAAACACCTTGGGATATGGCGGAATACATAAATAAAGACGGAACCTACAAAGCTCCCGAAGAAATCCAAAGGATGTGGGCGGCAAACGGCATTGTTGGCGATAAGCATGTCGCTTTCTACTGCGGTACTGCCTGGCGATCAAGCCTTGCTTTCCTCTACGGACGCGAACTCGGCTGGCCCAAGGTCTCAAATTTCGACAGTTCCTGGTATGAGTGGTCCATGGGACAAGAAAAGGATCGAAATCCAGTTGAATAGCTAGCTCCAATATTTCATGACAGATCCACAACTCTCTATATATGAAATAATATCTGATAGTTAAATAAAGAAGTATTCCACCTTTCTTACGGGTGGATTACTTCTTTATTTAGTCATAATAGAAAGAATCTTCCCATATTTCGTTTCTTGTTATGCACTGACCGTATAGTCGAATGGGTCTTATCATTTCCATTGCCCTAAATTTAGTATTAATAAGTATTTAGTTCATCTGGCAAACACAGTTCCCCCCTCTAGTAATGTTTATCTTTCCACAACACTCCAAAAAACTACCTAACCCCTACCCTCACAAATGATGATAGGCAGAATTTTCACAATTTCAGTTTCATCCTGCCAGCCCATGATATTAAAAATAAAAATATATAGTATTCGGGGTACTCTCTCGCTCAATTTCCTTGAGACGTTTGACATCTTGAAATCTCACATAACCCGTCATATTTCACCTGCTTGATCCAGCGTTTTTCTGGATAACACAGGGGACCTATTTGATATCGCTACCACAACAGGGTGTTATATTTTCACGATGACGTTGTTGCTTATTCAGCACTACCTCATTCTGTGGAAATTCGATTAAGATAAAGCCCAAATCAAAAATAACGGCCCAATTATCTACCCCACTCACAAAGGAGAAAAAAATGATTTCTGTACACTCACACAACCGCAATCGGCTGACGGCCAATATCAAGAAATTCGGCCAGCGCACCCTGAACACCCTTGGTAAAGGTCTGAAGGTGAGCACTGCTTATACCGTTGAGCAAAACGGGATTGTAAGGATATTCACCAAGTAGCAGACTCCTCCCCTATCGGCAAAGCCCGCTGTCTGTAATTGACGCAGAGCAAGGGCGGGCTTTATATTTTTTTTTGCCCCTGCCCGAGCTTGACAGTGGGTTAATACTGCTCCTTTGATATGTTTTCCTTTCCTGATTTTGGAACTATTGACACTGTCGGTATTATCGAATTCGGTCTCATGAAATACAAGATCACAGTGGCCAAACAATCCAATTGCCATTGCATCCCGTTGCAATACCGTATTGATCTCCTCGTCATAATTAGTGTCCGCTGAATAATCGAAACAGCTGTCCCCTGCGGTTGTTTTTTATCCTACCGTGCAATAGTAAAGGTGACCAGCCCCTTCGGCTTTCGATGGTAATCGAACTGAATTTCAGCGGACTATCTGGAACCAGTGGCACAACCTTGATATATTCAATTCTTGTTAAAGATGAAAACAGGTTCGGCCCGTCCTTATCGAAGACAGGAAGGTGAACATGAGGTATTCTTTCCATCAAAGGTTTGCCAGGGAAAATCTTTACCTACGGAAATTCTGGTTAAACCAGGATCAATAAAGGAGAGGTTGCAAATATACATCACATTTTAGATAATCAGATAGTGTCCTTTTTTGCCAGGCTACTCAAAGCTTGGTCACATAGTCAAAATGCGAGTTGAATGTCAAAGATACTAAAAAAGGAACATCTTCGCTAAAATCCGAGAGCCTACATCATGTACATATAATTATTGTTCTTTTGTATTGTTCGATACTCATTGGGATAAATGTAAAAACAAGTCAGTCTTATTCCCGTTATTTTATTCAATTCATACATGGGAGAAGAGAGATGAAAAGGAGTCTAACAAGAAGTGCAAGGACATCAGGGGTGGCGACAAGGATCGTAATTTTGGGGACAACACTCGCCTTACTCATAGGAGTCGAAGTTGCTCCTGCTGCAGACATTGCTATCAATGATTCGATTCAGGATTCTCTGAAAGGTGACTGGGGACAGGTTACTTTCAACCTGCGCTATCGTTTTGAGTATGTGGACCAGGATGGTCTTAAAACAACCCAAGGTGACCCCTTTCGCCTGCGCCTCGGATATCTGACACCGAGTTTTGCAGGTTTTCAAGCCTTTGCCGAGTTCGAAGGCAATACCCCGATATTTGAAGACGACTACAATGATACAACAAACGGCAAAACAGAATATGCGGTCATTGCCGATCCGTCCGAGAGTGAACTGAATCAGGGGTGGCTCTCCTTTGATACTATTCCAGGTACAGTAATCAAGGGTGGCCGCCAGAGAATACTGTTGGATAACGAGAGGTTTGTCGGCGCTGTCGGTTGGCGGCAGATGGAGCAGACCTTTGATGCGGTCAACCTGCTCAACACCCACCTTGGGGACTTCTCTGCCAATGTGACCTATATCTGGAATATCCGTACCATTACCAGCAAGGATGTGAATATTAAATCACCCCTGCTTAACTTGCAATATACCTTCCGGAATTTCGGCTCACTCACCGGGTATGGTTATTGGCTGGACTATGACGATCCGGACAACTCCGGCCCTTTTGAATATGCCTTTTCTACCCAGACCTTTGGTCTACGCTTTGACGGCAAAGCTGCGGTGGCGGAGGACAGCCTTAAGCTGCTCTATACGGCGGAATATGCCAGCCAGTCAAATTACCAGGATAACCCTAAAGACTATACTGCCGATTATTATCACATTATCGGTGGCCTCCTGGCACCAAATAGCGGTTCCATGCTGACAAACATCAGTGGAAAAATTGCTTACGAGGTCTTGGGCGCAGACAATGGTGTCTCTTTTAAGACACCCCTGGGCACCAACCATGGATTTAATGGCTGGGCTGACCTATTTCTGACAGTACCTCCTAACGGATTGCGTGACCTGTACGGGATCCTCAGCAGTACAATCGCCGGGGTCAAGGTCGATCTGATCTACCACGATTTCCAGGCCGATGAAGGTGGTAGCGACTATGGAACAGAATTTAATGTCATGCTGACTAAAATATTCGGCAAAAACTATACACTTCAGGCCGCTTATGCAGACTATAACGCCGATGAGTACAAGTCGGATACACAGAAATTCTGGCTCCAGTTCATTGTGGCGTTTTAAAGACTAAACTTATCCGGCGCCCCAGGCGATGTTCAAATAACTCCCTGAGCACGTATACATAGATTCCTTTTGGTTTCCCGTTTTCATTCCAGATGAAGGCCGGTATTCCGAATAGCCGAGATGGAAGACATCTCCGGCTTCTGCATAGGCAATGCCGATCAGGTATGTGCAGAAAAAGATGAGAGCTACCAGTTTTTTCATGTTACTATCCTCGGTTGGTATTTTATTAAAAAAAGAGTGATAAATCCAAGTAAAAACAAGTGTGATCGTTTTGTATTTCAGTGTTGCGGTTTGCTGGATGTCAAAACAGAGTATTGCAAGGAAGGAGGATAGCAGGATTCATTACCTAGATGATGCTGCAGGGTTGCCAAAACAACGAACCGGTGTTCATTATAGCGGCCCCTGTTGATATTGATCCGGTAGGTGGTGTTGTTTTTGTGGGCCTTGGTTATTGGGGTGCTTATCTGCGTCTTGCTCAAAAATATTCGCCAAGCGGCGTATCTCAGTTGGCCTCCACGCCCTTCAGGGCGTGGAGGATGTCAAATAAAACTACTACTTATCGCCTCTTAAAGGTAGTGCACCGTCTAATGACGGGCAGGTTGCAGAAACTGATGCAAAGGCGATCACATGCTTATATCTCAGCGTATTTACCGATATTTCAACGCATCTGGGTCTTTTTAAACGACCATTCTCTCCTTCAATGATATACTGTCAGCTAAAGTCCCCGTTTCGTCTTAGGATTTGCCTTTCATTGCGGAGTAAAATGGATGATGTAGCGCTATACTGTGCTTCCGGCCGTTAATACCTCAACTCCTGAATCAGTCACTAAAACAGTATGTTCAAATTGAGCAGATAGTTCCCCGTCCACTGTTCGTGCAGTCCAGCCGTCTGTGTCATCAACAGATGCATCCGCTTTCCCGACATTAATCATTGGCT
Organism: Desulfopila sp. IMCC35008; assembly: GCF_010646885.2. Taxonomy (GTDB): domain Bacteria; phylum Desulfobacterota; class Desulfobulbia; order Desulfobulbales; family Desulfocapsaceae; genus Desulfopila. The sequence goes on from NZ_CP050700.1 coordinate 2,705,463, forward strand.
CAATGGTAAAAATCATTCCGGGTTTCATTCGCATACCACTTTTTTTGGTCGATATATGAAGGACCTGTGGTTCTTCATGAAATTCCACTCCAACACCATGCCCGCAATATTGATGAACAACACTGAACCCATTAGCCTTTGCATGCTTACCAATTACAAAACCGATATTGCCAAATCGTTTTTTGGGCCGCACTTGCTGAATTCCAAGCTCAAGGCACTCCCGGGTTACCCGGATGAGCTTTTTCGCTTCATCCGAGACCTCCCCAACCGTGTACATACGACTGGTGTCACCGAAGTAGCCATCCACGATGGTGGTCACATCAATGTTGAGAATATCACCATCCTTTAAAACCAAGTCTTTCGAAGGTATTCCGTGACAGATTACATTATTAAGTGAAATACAGGATGATTTTGGAAAACCACGATACCCCAGTGGTGCCGGTATGCCTTCATTTTCCTGTATGTATTTATGGATCAAGTCATCAAGGTACTCAGTATCTATACCGGCTTGAACGTGATCGGAGATGAAATCTAGAGTCGCAGCCGCCAATCTTGAGCTTTTTTTGATACCTTCGATTTGCTTTTTTGATTTGATGAGAATAGTCATATATTAAATCCTTCCTGAGACCTTTATATAAATTCTATATTTTTGCATTTCCTGTTTTCAATAGAGCACAACATGCCCTACACCGCTCCTGCATAATTTTACAGATCTTAAGAAAAGGGGACTTTTAACGTTATCCACTAAATATTACAAATAATTAAGGAACTAACGGCAACGACTGAATATGAAAAACGGAGCACATTCTCACGGCAACAACAACTGCCTCCCCCCTGATCGTCCGAATGAATATTTCACCTGTTTGCCACAAATATATACTTAACGAGACAATTTAAGCGGGAGAACCCCCTCCTCTTTTGCACAATTATTCAATTTCACCACTGTTTTTTTGGTAATTTTATGGTACCCATGTGGGCACTCATTAAAAATGGTGAATATATGGCAATAACATACACATTGTCAGCCGACTCGTAATAACACTATGAGATAGATGCAGCATATGTCAAAATCAACTTTGACTTACCAGAAGATCAAGCCTCTCTCGGCGACAGAAAATATGTCGTGTGAAAAAGGATATTTCTTTTATAATTTTATATTTTTGTTTTTCTTTATCGGTGATGGATAAAAGGGAGTCCCGACCATTTTGGGTGGTAATCGAGGCTCCCTTCGGGGAGCCTTTTTTTATGTCTTGTGGAATAGACAGTTAGGAGCGGACCATGTTGGAGAAACTGGAAGAATTAAAGAATGAATTTCGAGAATCAGTGGCTGGATTGCAAGACAGGAATAGTCTTGCCGAGTTCAAGTCCACCTATCTCGGCAAGAAAGGCCGGCTCAACGACATTCTGAAAGGAATGCGAGATGCCGACACGGATGTGAGAAAACAGGTTGGAGGCACCGCCAACGAGCTTAAACAGGAAATGCAAAAGAGTCTGGATAAGCAGTTGCAAAAAATTGAGACCACAGAGATCGATGCCGCGCTCAATAAAAACTGGCAGGATATTACTCTCACCGATTCAGTCCGGGCCAAGGGACTCAAGGCTGCAGGTTTTCATCCTGTAACCCTTATCCAACGTGAAATTGAAGATATTTTCATTTCCATGGGATTCGACATTCTCGACGGCCCTCATATTGAGGATGATTTTCATAACTTCGAGGCCCTGAATATCCCCGACACCCACCCCGCCCGGGACATGCAGGACACCTTTTGGTTCGCCGACATGAAACATCTCCTGCGTACCCACACTTCCACAATACAGGTGAGGGGCATGGAAGCGAATGAGCCCCCTTTCAAGTTTGTCGGCCCCGGTAAGGTTTTCCGCTGTGAAGCTACCGACGCAAGCCACGAGATGGCCTTCCACCAGCTGGAAGGCATGATGGTTGGAAGAGATATCTCTGTTGCCAACCTCATCTATTTCATGAAGACACTGCTGGCAGAGATTTTTCGTCAGCAGGTCAATGTACGCTTACGCCCCGGTTTTTTTCCTTTTGTGGAACCAGGATTTGAGCTGGATATTGAGTGCCTTATCTGCGCTGGAAAGGGATGCAGGGTCTGTAAACATACAGGCTGGGTAGAACTACTCCCCTGCGGCATGACGCATCCCAACGTTTTGAAGGCGGGAGGCATCGATCCGACCCAATGGAATGGCTTTGCCTTTGGCCTGGGGTTAGACAGGCTGGTTATGATGCGTTACCACATTGATGACATTCGCCACCTTCACGGTGGGGATCTGCGTTTTATAGAACAGTTCAAGGCGTATTAGGGAGAGAGTTGGTATGAATATTAGTATAAACTGGATTAAGGATTATGTGGCTCTTCCCGAAGATATCACACCACGGGAGCTGGGCGTAAAATTCACCCTTGCCACCTGTGAAGTGGAGGATGTGGAAACCACGGGTGCCCATCTAAACGAGGTAAAGGTCGTCCAGGTCACCAGCATAGAACCCCATCCCGACGCAGACAAGTTGCGTCTTGTAACCTTTGAAACCGGTACAGGTGAAAAACGGGTAGTATGCGGTGCCCCCAACGTAGAAGTTGGTAAAAAAGTTCCCTTTGCAGCTGTTGGAGTAACTCTGCCCGGTGGTTTTACCCTCGTCCCGAAAAAAATTCGGGGGGTTGAGAGCGAAGGAATGCTCTGTTCCGAAGATGAACTGAACCTGAGCGGCAATCATGATGGGTTGATGATCTTAGCCGATGATGCAGCTGTTGGCATTTCACTGGCCGAACATCTGGCCGCCGAGAGTGATATCATTTTTGATATCGACAACAAGTCGATTACCCACCGCCCTGATCTTTGGGGGCATTACGGCATGGCCCGTGAGTTTGCAGCCATCTTTGACACACCGCTCAAGGATGTCTTTTCCGAAACCTGGAAAGAAAATCTGCGTGGCCAATATACTGATGAAAAACCGCCCGTGACGATTCATGTTGATCCCGAATCCTGCTGTCTTGGATTCAAGGGACTCAGCATGGATAATGTTACCGTAAAACCCAGTCCCCAATGGATGCAGGACCGGCTGAACGCTTGCGGCATGAGACCCATAAATAATATTGTGGACATCTCCAACTACGTCATGCTCGAGACAGGTATGCCCAATCATATTTATGACCGGGATACCATCAAGGGAGGTGAGATCCATGTCCGGCGCATGGGAGAAGATAGTGTTTTCGTCACCCTGGATGAACAGGATCGAAAAATGATCGCCAGTGACACCATGGTTTACGATGCGGAAAGAGTTTCCGGAATTGGTGGCATCATGGGTGGCCTTGATTCCTCAATCAGTGATACTACCACCAGGATTTTTCTGGAATCCGCGAACTGGAAAGATTCTGAAGTTCGAAAGACCAGTGTTCGTCTTGGTCTCAGGACCGACGCCTCTCAACGATATGAGAAGTGTCTGGACACCAATCAACTTGAACAGACCATCCTGCGCCTGGTTGAACTCATGAAAGAGAGTTGTCCTGAGGCAAAGGTTGTGGGAGGGATGCAGGAAGATGGCATCCAACCGACCCCGGAACTGAAAATCATTGTCTCTGTTGATAAAATCAGCCGGGTGCTTGGTACAGAGGTCTCCGAAGAAAGGGTTGTTGCCATTCTGGAAAGCCTGGACTTCATGGTTGAAAAAAATCAGGACTCCCTGAAGGTAACAGTACCAAGTTATCGGGCCACCAAGGATATCGAATTCGAAGATGATATCATAGAGGAGATTGGTCGCATTATCGGTTATGACAACATCACACCCGTCTCCCCGGTTAACCTGACTGAAACAACCCGTCTTTCAGAAGCAAAACTTATGCAGCGGCGTATCCAGGACTTCATGGTTTTTAACGGCCGTGCCCTTGAGGTCATGACCTACCCCATGGTCGGGAAAAAGCTCCTGGACCAGGTATCCTGGCCGGTCAAAAATGAGAAGTTGACCCTGGTTAATGCCTTGTCACCTGAACTCAGCCGAATGCGCCCCAGCATGGTCCCCTCTTTGCTGGAGAAGGCCGCCCAGAATCAGAAAAGTTTCCCATCTTTCAGGCTTTTTGAGGTTGGCCGCTCCTATGAGGAGCTGGAAGGAGAAAGTTACAGCAGGGATCGTTACCAACTCGGCGTGGTATTCTTTGATAAGGACAGATCTCCTTTCATGGATCTCATGAATGTAATGGAACCACTCATGAATTATCTCAATCTCAACACCAGGTTTGAGCCAATAAATGAGAAATTCCCAAACCCCCTGGTCCAGCCTGACTGGCCCGGACTGCACCCGAATGAGTACGTGGACATCAAGGTCATGGGGAAAACCTGCGGCTTTTTGAATACGCTCCACCCCGTTATTTCGCGGCAGTTAAAGATTAAGGGGAACCTGTCTCTGGCGATTTTTGATATCACCGATTTCATGGATCTTTTAATAAAAGACAAGACCAAATACCAGGCTCTACCTAAATTCCCTGGTTCCGATTTCGACTGTACCGTGGTCGCCGGTTCCCAGGTTCCTGTAAGCGAGATACTGCTTGTCATGAAAAGGCTGAAGGTTAAGCAATTTGAAAACGTTACCGTAGTGGATGTCTTCAAAATGAATGACGAAGAAAAAGCGGTTACCTTACGAACCAGATTCCTCGACAGGGAGAAAACTTTAACTCCGGAAGTTATAAAGGCAGCTGAAGAGAAAGTGGTTGCGACCCTGGCCGCAGGCGGTTTTCCCCTTAAAGTTTAATTTCTTGATGGTATAAATCATGTCCGGTTTGATGCGTCAGGCCGGACATGATGTTAGTGTATTTCCAAAGTAGACCTATTCCACGTTATAGCAGAGACCGTCAACAATCCCATGACATTTGCAAGCGGTACCAATCAGGGCTGGCGTGCCGGGTATCGCCCTGAACTTCTCAAGAAGGCGCCATAGATCTTCAGGGAAAAAGCCCCCTACTCCCGGTGCGAACTGACGACTTGTCAGGATCAATGGGATAAAATCCCCAATGACCAGTGTGGCAAGAAGACGATCCAATGAAAGTGGCCGCTGCTTTTTGGTGTAAGTACAAATGTCAGCAGGTTCCGGACAATTGTCAGGACAGATAAAGTCAGCATGCGAGGTTACCAAACGGCTGGAACTCAGACGAAGAGGATGTGGGAAGTGGTGCAGATGAGCATCCGGTATTGGAACTGGCAGCACATATCCTAACTCACTTTTGAACCTTCTTGTGAGCCAATCTGCTGCCAGGTGTATTGGCAGTGCCGGAACAATTGCATCAACCCTCGCTGCCGAGGTGAAATTCTCGGTAAACCAGGCAACTCCGTCAGCACAAACTACCTTTATTTCTTTTGGCAAATCGAGGATCTGCCGATTGTCTACCACCACGATCTCGCAAGCTGGATCAATTGTTCTCAATTGTTCAATAGCACGTCGGCCAAACTGCCCGCCACCAAGCACCCAGCATGTTTGAGATGATGAGCTACCTCCCGCTGACCAGAAAGTCATACAATGATTATCTCCTGATGGATATCTGCATCTTCCAAGTCTGATCGCCCTTCCATAAACCGTTTTTTTTAGCTCATCACATTGCACTGAAAACTATGGCTGCAGAATCTTCGTCCAATTCTGCAAAGCTTTCAGTTGTTCAATGACCAGTTCCTGAATTTTCTCATCAACCAAATTTCCTTCTTCATCAAAACTCGGGCTGAATGCATTGCTGAATACTTCAGGTTTGTTCAAAGGGTGTAAATCCAAAAACACACAGACCTGTCGCAGATGGTACTGAGCTCTGGCGGTTCCCATCCCTCCGCCGGAACCCACGATCGCTACTGGTTTGCCGGCAAGCAGGTGATTATCCTGGGCGCGGGATGCCCAGTCAAGGGCATTTTTAAGCGGAGGTGCTATCGAATAGTTATATTCCGGACATGCAAGAAGCAATGCATCAGCCTGCCCTATACCATCAAGTAATTTCTTTACAGGTTCGGGTATTTCCTGAAGGTCTGCATTATAAAAAGGTACATCAGCAAGATCGGCGACTTGAATTTCAAGTCCTGCCGGTGCATTGTCCCTGGCATATTGCAACAATCCACGATTGGTTGATTGTCTACGTAAACTTCCGCAAATCCCTAGTATATGTAACTGTTCCATCACATGCCCTCCCTAGAATTAAAGGCTTTTCCCCTACGTCATCGGTACTTCTATCACCAGCAATTGTGCATCGGTTTCAGCCAGCACCTTTATGGTATCACCCTTTTCAATCCCAAGTCCATCCCGTCTTTTGAGAAAAAAATCATTAACTGCCACATCACCTTCAATTAAAAATAAATAAACACCATTGCCTTTCATTTGCTTTTCATACCGAATCTCTTTTCCAGCTTGAATATCTGCCATCGCAAACCATGCATCCTGATTGATCCAGATTGTATTATCGGAGCGTATAGGAGAGACCAGGGTCTGGAACCTGTTTATCCGGTCAACACTTTCAAAACGTAACTGACCATAACGGGGCTCAATGTCTTTTTTCTTCGGAAACACCCAGATTTGCAGGAAATTTACATCCTCCTGATCAGAGTTGTTATATTCCGAATGGGTCAATCCGCTTCCTGCCGACATAATCTGAACCTCACCGGCAGCTATAATGTGCTTGTTCCCCATGCTGTCCTGGTGCCGTAAGGAACCAGATAATGGAATCGAAACAATCTCCATGTTTTCATGAGGGTGTGTGCCAAAACCCATTGTTGGTTTGACAATGTCATCATTGATAACCCTCAAAAGACCGAAGTTGGTTCTCTGGGGATCGTAATAGTTCGCAAAGCTGAAGGTATGCCGACTCACAAGCCAGCCATGGTCCGCCAAGCCACGAGATGTATTTTTGTGAAGTATCGGGTTCATATTTTGTCCCCCCTCAAAACTTGAGATCTTATTAAAACTCAGGCTCCTCAACTATTTATTTCGACATCGAATCATCTAATCCTGAAAATGACCTTATTGGAATTTCTTAAGAATTTTAATTAGATCAGCTTTTTCTTCGCCACCCAGAAAGTGAAATTCTTTTGCAACAACCTCGGCATGTCTGGGAAAAACCCGAACAATTAATTCCTCACCGGAATCTGTTAAGTGAACAATAATTTTTCTCCGATCAGTACCGGACCGATCGCGCCGAACTAAATCTTTTCTCTCAAGACTATCAACAACCGTCGTAAGATTGGCATTGCTCTTCAATATTTTCCGGACCAGCTCGCCCAGGGAAAGTGGACCCAGATGATAGAGTGCTTCAAGAACTGCAAACTGACTCACTGTTAAGTTGTCGTCCTTAAGGTGCCGATGAATTCGACTGGTAGCATGATTGGCGGCACCCATCAGTTTGACATAAACATTCAAGCCATGTCGTTGCTCTTTGGTAAGTTGATTGTATTTCATAACGGCCCCATTTATTTCGACATCGAATATTATGACTTGAAAGTATTTGCCTTTTAACAACAGTCAACCCTGAACATGGAGATATGCCGCTATGAATTGTTGAAAAGAGGTGCACCTCACTTATCGTCATGACGCTTGTTACAATTTGCGCCTAACATCTCCCTTCCACTAAGGTGCGATTACTGAGGGACATAAATCAACTTGTCGGTATCGAACCCAGCTCGTTCTGCTGATTTTATAAAGAGATCCAGAACACCCTTATCAACACTCGGTGTCCGTGACAGCAACCACAGGTATGACTCACTTGGTCCGGAGATGAAGGCATATTGGTATTTTTCATGATCCATACCGAAAATCACGTACGAACTATAGAACGGGCCGAAAAACGAAACTTTGAGATAGCCCTCGTCCGCCTCGCGAACAAGGTAGGCCTTGCCAATCGCTTCTTTCCACTCGTTTGTACTCATTGCAAAGCCCCTGTTAACTACCTTAACCTTGCCATTACCCCCCAGGGAATATTCAGCCGTTACCCGTTCCAGTCCCCGCTCAAAAGAATGATCCAGTCGGGCGATTTCATACCATTTTCCCAGATATCTCTCTAATTCGAAACCACTGACAGGTGTCACAGCAGCAGGATATCCATGGCAACCTGCGAGAATGAATGACACAAAAGAAAATAGTATGTTACGCATCGTGAGCCTCCTGCTGTCATCTATTGGTAACCGGAAAACGGCCCCTTGCATAGGGACTCCCGCCCAGAGTCTTAAACGATTAGAGTCTCAAGCTGAAAGTAATACCGCCAAAAAGAGCCGGGTCGCCGGACTCTTTTGCAATCTGATTGCCATCACTATCTTCTACCTGCAGCTCGCCTTCCAGCTCAACACCTCCTACCAGGCTTATTGTCGCTTTCGGATTAAAACTATATGTGCAGTTTACGAAAAGCGGAATGGCGGTATCCTCTCCTATACCCCCCGCAACCTTACCGTTCTCATCGAGTCTGAACCGCAATTTTTCATAACGTCCGCCAACCGCAAATTTCCATTGCTGGCTGGCCCGATAGTTCAGGCTTAATCCAGGGCCAAGTGTTGCTGCCAATCCACGTCCAGTTTCAAGACTTAGACGGTCCGTGATCTTCCAGTTAATAATCAGGATGGGAAACACCGAAGCACTTTCTTCAAGTTGGCTGATTACACCCAGCCCAGGCCCAATTGTCAATCTATCACCAAATCTGTACGCCACACCGGCAAGCACCCCTCCGGTCAGGGTATCACCGAATGATGCACCAGACTCTCCAGTTGATCTCAGGGAGGGCATAAAAAACGCTGACCATTCATCAGACAACCCATATCTCAGTGGCAGGCTCAGCGAGAGGGAATGCACGGTATCCCATGGATTCATCCCGGCAATACCGTTTCTTTCACTTTGAGAAAAGGAGTACCCGTCAGCGCTATAACCTAGCCCCAGTGATAGAGATGTTCTTGGATCCCACGTATAACCCATACCAGCCTGAATATTAAACCTGCTGACTTCATAACTGCCGCCTTCATCAAGATCACTATCGAACTGGTATACCGCTCCACCCCGGGTAAAGGTTGACCATCCCGTCGGCGGACCTTTACGTTCCGTATTAGCCGTTGGATTTCCAGCCATAATAGACATCGGCAACAGCATACTGAAAAACACAAATGCAGCAGTTAAAAAGGGATAACGCATATCGACCTCAGTAGATTTAATAAGTTTAACCAAAAAAAAACGATGGCCGTTACAATAGCCAACGTCTTGATATTCCTGGCATGGATGACATAGCAATATCGAAACATCAAATCATTCCCGTCATCTCCACTGCGCATCAAATTCATCTGTGTGAATCGATATCATGCATGTGAAAAGTCCACCGCTCAGAACTGAGATCCCGGCAATACATCCTCAATACCTGCTGAATTGAGGTAAATGCAAGATCGTCCCAAGGGACTTCATCGGGCCGGACAAGGCTGACTTCAAGACTCTCATCTCCTGCTTGGTAGGTACCGTCCAAGAGATTGGACCGGAACATAAAATAGACCTGATTGATGTGTGGAAGGTTCACAACTGCATAAGGAATCAGGTTTACTATGGTCGCTCCGGCCTCTTCTTCTGTCTCACGTATTGCGCATTCGGCTAAGGTTTCACCATTCTCAAGGTAACCTGCAGGAAGTGTCCATTTCCCTCTTGAAGGGTCAATAGCTCTCCTGCATAACAGAATTTTCCCCTCCCATACAGGAATTGCGCCCACAACCATTTTAGGGTTGTGGTAAAATACAGTATGGCATTTGAGGCAGACCATCCTGGGCCTGTTGTCTCCATCCGGAACCAGACTTGATACTCTATTCCCACAATTTGAGCAGTACTTCACATGAAGCTCCCCTGTATTCAAAATCTATTATGATTTTCTATTATTTACAAATAATAAACCCCTGCAGGAAAAATATCCAACAGGGGTTTATTAATTAGAACTGCAGTTTGCCTACCAGGTGTCGCCCAGGACCACATTTAAGTTGAGGCATTTTTGCTGGTCTGCATAGGTAAGATCTTCTTTTCTCCTCACTTTATCATCTCCATTTCCATAGCAGGCATATTGTGCGCCGTCTTTATCTTTTACCCATACTATATGATTATATTGCTCAGAAATTATTTGCCCTCTCATGATCGCCTCCATATCTCTTTTTGATAAATAGGCAGTATTTTATATGCCCTGATATTTTATTTGCTGGTCATAGTTATTTACAACAGTGCTTTCACATCTCATGCTTACCAGCTGTCACCAATAACTGCATTCAGGTTCATGCACTTATTCTGCTCTTCATCAGAAAGATCCTCTTTTCTCGATACGTCTTCATGATTCTCAGCGTAGCAGGCATACTGTGCACCTTTTTCATCCTTAACCCATACCATTTTATTGAATTCACTAGAAATTATTTGTCCTCTCATGACGACCTCCAGTTATTTATCATGTATCATGACAGCGTCTTCATCTGTCTTTTCGTTGTTCAGCTTTAGTTCTACAACAAGAAATAATTTGTGATTCATTTCCCTCGTAAAGAACTTTACTCCTTTAGCTGTGCCTATAATGTAAGCGTCGTAGACTCATAATCAATAAGAGCACAATAAGGCTTAAACGGTAGTTGGAACTACCATTACACCCTATTAACCAAGATACACCGGCTTGCTCGTGAGAAAGCAAACTCCAAATCATCCTCTGGACGACTATAAATACACCAAAGATATGAAATAAATATGATATCCTTTTGGGAGCAAGGAAAGTTACTCATTGTGTCCGGAAAAGTAGTGCTAAGGCCATCACCAAGAGATTAAACAACAAACACAAGATGAATCGGTATGGAGAAAAGAATAAAACACAGATCGCTCTTCATCTCTCATGGAGGCGGGCCACTCCCCTTGATGGGAGACGAGAGTCATCAGGAAATGATAGATCTCCTGCTCCAAATACGAATAGACCTGCCAAAACCATCGGTCATTCTTTTAATCAGTGCTCATTGGGAACAGCAACAGCCGACAATTACCGGTAATGCAAACCCAGAATTACTGTATGATTATTCAGGTTTCCCTGAAGAAACCTACCGTATTAAATATCCTGCACCAGGTCATCCCCACCTCGCCAAGGAAGTATATTCCCTTCTGAAAAACAAAGGATTTGAACCAGCTATCGACAATTCGAGGGGGTTTGATCATGGAATGTTTATCCCCTTAAAGATTATGTACCCGGAGGCAGACATTCCCTGTGTACAACTTTCTCTTGTGAACAACCTGGATCCATCTTTACACATCGAGATAGGAGAAGTTCTGGCCGATATCCAGCAAGAAGGGTTGCTTGTAATCGGTTCAGGATTTTCATTCCACAATATGCGTGCTTTCTTTTCATCCACTTCTCTTCAGGAAGAGAACATGAACAACGCTTTTGAAGAATGGCTCATAGAAACATGCACCAGCAGAGAGATTATGGAGTCTGCCCGAAGGGAAGCCCTTATAAATTGGGAAAAAGCACCTCATGCCAGGTACTGCCATCCCCGTGAAGAACACCTGCTGCCACTCCATGTCTGCTATGGGATAAACAACTGCGCCAGCAGCATGTTCTACCCAGTTAAAATTTTAAGAAAAAGAGCCAGCTTTTATCTTTGGTGAAATGGGTGGTGTCTCGTATCCCCATACAATTTTAAGTCCAACATGAAGTTCTCACATAAAAGCTGACTGCGCAAAAGCCTCCAGACAATAGACCTTGTGGTTTACTTGATAGGAATTACAATTGATTGTATGTAACAGCACAGATTCTTTACACCCGACGAATCATTAAGGTTATACGAGGAGATACATTCATGAAACGATTTAAGAATATTCTTTACGTTATTGATGGAGAGATCAGTGAGGAAGATCACGTTTCAAAAAAGGTTGAATCACTTGCCAGACTTAATAATGCAACTGTAAAGATTGTTCGTATACTTGATGGAAGCTATTTCAACTCTTTTGCCCGCAAATTTTTTGACCCAAAAGACAGCTACGAGCAAATCATACGAGAGCAGCTCGAGTCTGAAACCTCCGCATTTACAGAACACAACAGATGGCAGGGAATTCCGGTAACATCTGAAGTGTTACAGGGGAAAGGATTTATTTCAATAATCCAACATGTCATGCGACATGATAATGACCTTGTCGTCAAACAAAACCTCAGGATGGCGGGCACGGGAACTGACAATTTAGCTATGCGATTGCTGAGGAAATGCCCATGCCCCATATGGCTCATTCAACCTCATTCCTCTGCAGAGTATCAGCGCGTATTGGCAGCGGTAGATGTGACAACAGATCAGGAGGAGTCCGACCATCTCAATCGAAAAATCATCGAACTTTGCCACTCTATGGCACAAAGAGAAAAAGGCGAAGCTCACTACTTACATGCCTGGTACCTGAGAGCGGAGTCTATGCTGACAAGTCCCCGACTGAAAGTATCTGTAGACGAAATACAAAAAATTAAAGACGGAATTCAAAAGGATAGTGAAGAAGAATTTTCGAAACTATTTGAAGATGCCCAAATCACCCCTCTCCCTGAGCATGTGCATGTTCAGGAAGGTGATACAGCAGAAGTAATAAAACGGGCAATTGAGAGATTAGAGATAGACGTCTTGATACTTGGTACTATTGGACGAACCGGGATTCCCGGTCTGTTAATAGGAAACACCGCCGAGTCAATTATCAGTGATATTTCCTGTTCTTTATTGGCCGTAAAACCTGATGGATTTGTCTCCCCGGTCACCCTGTAAGGACAGGGGGGAACATAAATCTCCTTCATTCATCATTTGATAATCATATGCAACAGGTACAAAAAGAAAATGATCCTTTTCTGTATTTTTTAAAAAGAATCATCCATTACAGCCTCAAGATGCTTGCAGCATTGATGATTCTGGTCATTATTTTCGGGGTTATTGACGTTGGCTGGACACTTTACGAGAGATTAAAGGTGCCTCCCTATTTCATATTGACAATGGGAGATGTCCTAGCAACGTTTGGAGCTTTTATGGTGGTGCTCATCGCCATTGAAATTTTTCAGAATATTATTTTGTACCTTCGAGATGATGTAATTCATGTAAAAATCGTTCTGGCTACTGCTCTTATGGCAGTCGCCAGAAAGGTTATCATCCTTGATTACAGTGATATGCACTCCTTATATGTGTTTGCAACAGGCGTAGTCTTGCTGGCAACTGGCCTGGTCTATTACTTGGTTCACAAAATACCGGAAAAGGAACAGAATACCCATTAGTAAGCCTTGAGTAATAAAAAATGCATGTAACGTAGAGAGGTGTACAGAATTTTCCATATACAAGTACTTATCAGAATTTTAACTGGCCGCCATGGAGAGATAGTCAACCCGTGCTTTTGAAATAGGACAGTCCGTCAGTTTCCGGACACCTCCGACATATACTCAACATATTTATCACAAAGCTCATCCCCAATTTTGCCATTCAGCTCTGTTAACCACTCATTCTTCAACAGTTGGTCATTTGCTTTCTACGGTAACGGTATCATAGATAGTTTTTGGCAGCCCACCTGCTGATAGTTTTTGCTATTGCAAGAGATCAATTTTTCTTCTGTGCATAAAATCGAGACAAATCTCATTCTTAAACCAACGTTCAGGTGCCTAGAAATTGGATGCCTGGATATCATTACCTCTTTACAATGTTAGGAGTGTTATGCGTACCTGGCTGAAAACATAAGTGTATTTGTGTTATACCAAAATGAAATAGCCAATCGGCATCCCTATTGCAACTTAGAAAGGTGAGTTAAAAGCTGTGTAGTAGATTTCCTACTGAGAAAGCTACTGCATGAGAATATTTCACAACAAGGAGCAGATTATGAAAAGAAATATAGTGTTTATTGCAATTGCAGCATTAACCCTTACTTTCACCTCAATTCAGCCGGGGATGGCAAAAGGAGGTGGAGACAAAGGTGGTAAAGGTACTACTTCACAAGGTTCAGGGCATCACGATAACATCGATTCAGGGCGAGATTTCGGGCAGCATGTGAAGGATATGAATGATCATTTCTCCGGAGACCATAACCCAGGAAGTAAACATAAAGGATACTCTGGTCTAAAGGATTGATCTTTAGGTTTATAATTGCGAATTAGCCCCTATCCATTTTTGATCTGGATAGGGGCTGTTTTTGTCTTAAATAGAGAATGAAACTATAAATCCATACTTAGCATTACCGATTCATAGTACCAAAAAGCCGGTGCTGCATAGAGCAACACCGGCTAATGGGTCACTTGAGAGGGAGGTTGCTTCGAATATAGACCAGGAGACGTTATTCGGTCCGGAGTCCCTTGGAGATCTCGAACATTTGTTTACGAAGATCATCCATCTCCTGCTGCATGTTTGCCAGGCTTTCCTGAGTGGTAGTTGGGTTACGATACGCTTCCATATAATCAAAGCGGAGATCGTGCATTTTTTTCCTGAGCTCTGAGGTTTGCTCAAGGTATTTCTGGTTTGCTTCAGCATTTGCTCCAGTTTGACCAGACCATGCAGCACCAGGGCAATCAAAGGTTCTACCGCCCATCATGCCACCACCCATCATACCATAACCACTATTTCCATATCCCATCATGTGGCCATTCCCGTTGTTGCCATGTGCATATGCAATACCAGAAGCAAGACCAACTGCGAGAAGAGAGCCTATAACTATTTTTTTCATTGTGTACTCCTTGTTGTGATTCGTATATGGCGGAAAACCAGCTCCGAATGGATTTCATTAATGATTAACCACCTGCTTTCGATCTTGCTTATTACATTGCAGTTGCTATGCCATCTCCGTCAGGAAATTCTCGATTTGTCACAACGTTTTGTTATTAATATAAATATATTGTCAGCATAACCATTCTCAATAGCGATACATTGGGGATGGTGTCTAAATTTTAGACAATCATATTTAAATTATATATGGGGGAACGCGTACTTTTTATACATGTTGGCTTTGGTGGCCAAAAAGGTAGGGTAAACGGCAAACAATGAAAGAGATTATTGATTTCAAGCCAACAGGATGTTGTCAAAGCTCCTGACCTGCTATCTCAACATTGATTTTTGCCTGAATTTCGAGACCTCCTGACGTTTGCAGGAAGACAGTTCTGGAAAATTTCCCCTCTGGTTCCTTGTGGAAATTGGGATCAAAGAACACCGTGAGTAAAGATGATTTTCCAGGGCCAATGACAGTATTGGCGATTTTTGCTGAGGTACAGCCACAAGATGTTGTGATTTCAGTGATTTGAACCTTTCTATTTCCGTTGTTAGCGACCTTGAATGTAGTTGTTACAATTCCATTTGCTCCGGTAATAATTCCAAAATCATAGTCTTTGGGATTGACCGTGAGGGTGGAAATTCTTTGAGATTCTGAGCTGAAGTGTTGGTGCTGCTCAGGTTCCCCTTTTTGGATAGGTTGTCGATCTTCCTCGTAGTGAGTAAATCCTCCAGCAAGGATGCGAGTATTTGTTAAGCCAAGCACCTCAAGAAGAAGTTTGCCCTTCTGGGCCGATTTCTCAGAGCTGCCGTAAATAACAATAGTTTTACTATTATCAACGCCCATTTTCTGAAGATTTTGTAAAGACAATTCTACAAGTGGCAAAGAGCCTGCTCTTGGTACATGTCCGATAGAAAAATCTTCTTTGCTTCGTATATCCAGAATATGATAACTCTCGATATTGCTAGCCAGTTCGGCAGGACTGATAAGCGATTTGTCTTTGGTTCCATGTCCAAAAGCCGGGCGAAGGGTCAAAATTATCAAGACAGTTGTAAACAGTACACCGATTAAACGAATTGTATCAT
The DNA here is from genome assembly GCF_010646885.2 of Desulfopila sp. IMCC35008. Lineage (GTDB taxonomy): Bacteria > Desulfobacterota > Desulfobulbia > Desulfobulbales > Desulfocapsaceae > Desulfopila. The sequence continues at coordinate 2,721,255 of NZ_CP050700.1, forward strand.
TTCTAGTCAACTTGATTCACCTTTATACGTATGGTCTGAATACCATTGTTTTTACTGTCTGAGATGATAGTTATTTCCCGTGTAGCTGTACCTTTAAAATTAGGGTGGACTCCTGGATCATAGTAAACTCTCAGAGAAGCTTTCTCTCCGGGCTCAATTGTTGTTCGCCAATCAGCCGGAGATTTGCCATGTGAGGCCATACCAAAGATCGGCCCTATTTTTCCTTTATTTATGATCTGTGCGGAAGTACAACCGCAAGAGGTATTCATAAAAGTAATTGTCAAAACACCTTCACCTATATTGACCAATGGAACTTCAGTGGAGATTACACCACCTCGAAGTGATACCTCACCAAAGTCATGGTAATTAATGGGAGTGGCCAGTATTCCACCACCACTAATCGTTTGCTGGGGAGTGGTTTTTACCTCTTGTGTTAACAATAACATAGCTACCGCAATCACTATGATGCTCATTACTATAATGATAACAGACCAGTTCTTAACCTTTTTGGTGTCTTTTTTAATTTGAGGCTTATAGGTCATACATTCACCTTGAGTTTACATTCCTTTGAGCTTTGCAGGCTGGAGAGGTTCGCCTGCATTACCTGTTGAGGTGAGAGCCTCTCCGTACATCATATGCTGTAGATAACTAAATAGTTCCTGTCCGAAAACTGTTCTTTCGCTTAACCTCAGCGTAACGTCTGAAATTTTTATCCTCGGAGGTAGCGAAGACTCCGATATCGGCTATATGCCTGCGGTAAAAATTCCAGTCGCGCCTTGATCTTGAACGAAATCCCTACTTTTCGTATGGAAACTAAATAGATCGTTTCCTCCATAGGTAAAAAACTGCAGGTACTACCAGCAAGGTTAAAATGACGGAACTGACCATTCCACCAACCATGGGTGCCGCAATACGGCTCATAACTTCAGATCCAGTTCCGGTACCATAAAGAATCGGGAGAAGACCAACGACAATAGCCGCAGCGGTCATCATAACCGGGCGAACACGCATTCCTGCACCATGAAGGACAGCGTCAGTTAATTGCTGCAGGGTTGGCGAGGTATTTTCTGCTTTGCAGTCATTAATCATCTTGTGATAGGACTGGTTGAGATAAACGAGCATGATAACCCCAATTTCAACAGCAACACCGGCTAGTGCGATAAAGCCAACACCGACAGCAACTGAGAAGTTATACCCTTCGAGGTACATCAACCAGATTGACCCTACCATCGCCAGAGGGAGTGTCCCCATGATGATCATCACCTCGATCATATTACGAAAATTCATATAGAGCAGAATGATGATGATCGCAAGCGTCAGCGGTACCACATAGGTGAGCTTTTCCTTGGCACGCAGCATGTATTCATACTGACCGGACCATGTAAGGGAGTAGCCGGCTGGCAGTTCGATTGTATCTGCCACGACTTTCTGGGCCTCAACAACGTAACTGCCGACATCTACGCCCTCGATATCAATAAATGACCAGCCGTTTAACCTGGCATTCTCACTTTTGATAGCTGGTGGTCCGTCTTCGATGAAAACATTGGCCACATCACCAAGGGTGATTCGCTGGCCGCTCATGGTAACGATAGGCAGCATTGAAAGTTGCTCAGGTGAGTTACGGTAATCGTGTGGATATCGGATATTGACTGGGTAACGCTCCAGCCCTTCTACTGTCTGGGTTACGTTCATTCCACCTACAGCGGTGGCAACAATCTGCTGAACATCGGCGATGTTTAAGCCATAACGGGCCGCTTTTTCACGCTGGATATCCACTTTGATATAACGGCCGCCTGCAACACGCTCTGAGTAGACCGAGGCTGTGCCCGGCACATCGATCAGCACCTTTTCCAGTTGTTGGCCAATTCCTTGAATAACCTTGAGGTCCGGTCCGGCGACCTTGATACCCACTGGTGTTTTGATTCCAGTGGCAAGCATATCGATACGGGTTTTAATCGGCATAACCCAAGCATTAGTAAGGCCTGGGAGCTTTACGAGCTTGTCCAACTCTTTTTTCAGGCTTTCTGTGGTAACCCCAGGTCGCCATTGATCCTGCGGTTTAAGCTGGATGAATGATTCAATCATGGTAAGAGGGGCCGGATCTGTTGCCGTTTCAGCACGTCCAACTTTTCCGAACACGGATACTACTTCGGGAACGGTCGCAATAAGCTTATCTGTCTGCTGCAGAAGTTCTCTTGCCTTACCTATACTGATGCCGGGGTAGGTTGTCGGCATGTACATCAGATCGCCCTCATCCAGTGGTGGGATGAACTCGCTGCCGATTTTATCAAGAGGCCAGATTCCAATATAAAGAATCAGGAGCGAAGCTAACAATACGGTCTTTGGGAAGCGTAATACACCTTGTAAGACCGGCATATAGATCGCCGTAAGTAGTCTGTTTAAAGGGTTTTTGTGCTCTGGCAGCACCTTGCCGCGAATAAAATATCCCATCAGCACCGGCACCAGAGTAATGGCCAGAGCAGCGGATGCGGCCATGGCATAGGTCTTAGTGAAGGCGAGCGGAGAAAACATTCGTCCTTCCTGGGCTTCAAGGGTGAAGACAGGCACAAAGCTTACGGTAATGATCAATAGGCTGAAGAACAGGGCAGGGCCAACCTCACTTGCAGACTCAGCCACAACCTTCCAGCGGTTTTCATTGGTAAGCGGAGTCTTCTCCATATGCTTGTGCATATTCTCGATCATGACGATTGCCCCGTCGATCATCGCCCCGATTGCAATGGCGATACCACCAAGCGACATGATATTGGCATTCAATCCCTGGAAGTGCATTACGATGAAAGCTGTGAGAATGCCAACAGGTAAACTGATGATGGCAACCAGCGATGATCGAACATGGAAGAGGAAAACCACACAGACGAGTGCTACAACGCCGAATTCTTCCAGAAGCTTATGCCAGAGGTTATTTACAGCCCTCTCAATGAGAGCACTCCTGTCATAGACCGGGACAATTTCAACGCCCTCCGGTAGCCCGCTTTTAAGCTCTTCAAGTTTCGCCTTCACGCCATCGATGGTTTTCTGGGCATTTTCGCCAAACCGCATGACGATAATGCCACCCACCGTTTCGCCTTCACCATTGAGTTCGGCTATTCCACGCCGCATCTGTGGGCCTACCCCAATATCAGCGACATCTTTCAACAATAATGGTGTGCCGTTTTGATTGACTCCCAGTGGAATGTTTCCGAGATTTTTCTCATTTTGGAGATAACCGGTAGCGCGGACCATATATTCGGCTTCAGCTATCTCTACAACAGATGCACCTATCTCCTGGTTGCCCATTTTGATGGCCATTTTGATTTTGGCAAGAGTGATGCCAAAAGCTCGCAGTTTATCAGGGTTTACTTTTACCTGGTACTGCTTGACCATACCACCGACGGCGGTAACTTCGGACACCCCTGGTACTGTCTGCAATTCATACTTTAAAAACCAGTCCTGCAGTGAACGGAGCTGGCTGATATCATTTTTCCCTGTTTTATCAATCAGGGCGTAAAGATATACCCACCCGACACCGGTAGCGTCAGGCCCTAACTGTGGCCGTGCATTGGGCGGGAGTGATGGGGCAACCTGGCTCAAATATTCAAGAACACGACTTCGTGCCCAGTAGAGGTCTGTCTTTTCGTCGAAAATAACGTAGACATACGAGTCGCCGAAAAAGGAGTAGCCACGAACTGTTACGGCACCCGGCACAGACAGCATCGCAGTTGTAAGCGGGTAGGTCACCTGATCTTCCACCACCTGGGGAGCCTGCCCCGGATAGGTGGTTTTTATAATAACCTGGACATCCGAGAGGTCTGGGATAGCATCGACCGGTGTATTCTTGAGAGAATAGAGCCCGACTCCAACCAGGATTGCGGTTGCCAGCAGAACAAAAAAACGGTTCGTGACTGACCAGCGTATAATTGATTCAATCATTTCAATTCACCTGTTATTTGGGGTCATTCTATTCCTCACCATCGAGGCTCATGTCGTCAAGATCCATATCATCAAAGCTCAGATCATCCAGGCTTTTACTCTTATCGGAACCGGGGATATGAATATTTGTGATTTCGTACTGATTTTCCTGAATTCTGGTTATCTCTACATGCAACTCCATTTCACTTTGCAGGGTGCTGAAATCAACAGACTCAGCTACCTTGAAATCCATTGTCATTTCCGGCCAGTCCCATGCTTTGATTTCCTTGTGTGTGGCGTTGACCATCCTGTGATCCTTCTTCAGGCTGTTAATTGTTGCACTTACCCAGACATTGCCGGGTACTGACTCTTCACCATGATTCATGCGTTTGAAATCGGAAGTCTTACTTGATTCGGAATCAAGCATGAACTGCGCTGAAGCAACGACCTTTTCACCTTCGGAGAGTCCTGAGAGGATCTCAGCATATGTTTCATCAAATCGGCCAACCTTGACGTTGATCGATTTGAACCGACCTTCACCAAGTGCGAGTACAACGCGATTTGAGAGTCCAGATCTGATCACTGCTTCCTTTGGCACTAGCAGTGATTGCTTAGGGCTTTCTGCATGGATTACAACCTGAGCAAACATATTAGGTTTTAAGGCATGGTCTTGGTTATCAAAACGTAATCGTACTCGGACGGTTCTTGTCTTGGGGTCTAGTGTAGGGTAGACATAATCGACAGTTCCGCGCCATTCCCTGCCAGGGAGATAATCCAGACTCATGGTAACTGGGAGGTTGGAAGCAACTAGAGATGCCTGACGCTCAAAGACTTCCGCTTCAACCCAGATCTGATCGAGTGTTCCTATGGACATAATGGTTAACCCGGGCTTGACGAAAAATCCCTGGCGTATTTTCAGATTGTCTACCACGCCGCTTTGGGGCGCGAAGAAGGTAACCGTATGCCGGACCTTTCTGTTTTTCTTCAGTTCCCTGATAAGCGATTGTGGAACGCGTAGTGATTTAAGGCGATCTTCCGCTGCTGAGATTAACCTGGTTGCCTTTCTGTCCAGAGCAAGGATGAGCTCTTCCTGGGCATTTACAAGGGCGGGAGAGTAAATATCATAGAGGGGCTGCCCCTTTTTCACCGGATCACCGGAAGCCTTGATATAGAGCTTTTCAACCCAGCCTTCGACTCGTGGGTGAATGTGGACAAGCTGATCCTCATCATAGGTAACATATCCCACTGTCTGTATAGCAGAGTTCAGCGATTTACGTTCAGCATTGGCTGTTCGAACGCCGAGGTTGTTGACTACGTCCGGAGATATTTTTATGGTTCCGGGGCCAGCATCGTCACCTCCTGCATCCTCCTCGTAGACTGGAATCAAATCCATTCCCATCGGTGATTGACCGGGCTTGTCTCTCCTGTAGTTTGGATCCATCGGAGCTACCCAGTAGAGCGGTTCTTTCTCTTTACTGCCACTCTCTGCAGTGACTGCCTGTTCGTTAGCATGTCCAAGATACCCGCTGATTTTCGGGTAAAAAACATAGGTCGCGGCAGCTCCTATGACAGCACCGGCAATTATGGCTACAAATACTTGTGCACCTTTGCTCATTTCAATTCTCCTGCATCACGATTGCCGGCAATTATCTCCTCGGCGTTTTTCATAAAGTAGTAGTTGAGTTGTATGATTGTTTTTTGCATGTCTACGTCGATATTGAGTGCATTGATTTGTGCGTTTAATACGGCAATTCTGGCTCTGACAACTTCGGCAAAATCCCCGTCGTCGTTTGTATAGGCCGTAAGCGAAGCTTCGGCTTGCTCATTCATCTGAGGCAGCAGCTCGTTCGCGTAAAGTTTCTGACGCTCATTCAAGCGTTTTAACTGCGTTCTGGATTTTTCAAAATCAGCAATCATTTTTCGTATCAACATCCATTTCTCTGTCTTAACTGAAAGTGAACGGGACATGGCGGATTCAACCTGTTTGTCCTGCCTTTTCTCGGTAAAAAATGGAAGGTCAAATGTAACACCAACAGAGACAAAATCAGCTCTGTCGCTGCCGTTCTGGGCATCATCTCTATACGCATAGCTTGCATTTATAGCCCACTCGGGCTTGTAGCTTTGCCTGGCTAATTCAACACCTGCATCGCTGACTTCAATTTTTTTATCGAGTGCGCTAACTGCCGGGTGATTTGAAAAATACTCATAGAGGGTTTGCGGGTTGGCTTCCAATCTACTGGTATAGAGGTCCTTATTGAGCATCGGTACATCGGGAATATTCCGTTTGAGCTCAAGGCTTGACCAGGAGACAAGCGCGGCGGGACCGGTTGTATCGAGGTAACGATCACGAAAACTTTCGCTGAGCCACTGTGAAAGCTGTTCAACTGCCATTTCCTGCTTTTGCCTGAGCTTTGTGAGTCTATCGTCAAGTCTGGTTATTTCAAGTTGAGCTCGAATGATATCTTGTTGACGAGTCCTGCCTAAGGCTGATGCATAACTTGCTTCCGCCACGTCTGCGAGTTGCTCAAAGAGAGGTCTGTCTTTTTCAATGAGAGCGATACTCTCCTGTGCCCTGTAAGCCTCAAGCCATAGACCACTTACCATCACGGCGAGTTTGGCCCGACGATCTCCGCGCTGAAAAGGAAACTGTGTTCCGGATATTTCAAGTTGTTGTTGTTTCAGTTCGAGGGTATCGCCTCGCGGGAACATCTGGGTAACGCCAACCTTAAACTGCGTCATAGGTTCCTGATCGAAGTCAAATGTGTCTGTTGGCAGATTGGCAAGGGCTACGGTCATTTTGGGATCAGGCAAGGTACCTACAGCAACACTCATTGATTCAACAGCATTCTGCGTGTGTTTGTTCTTGACTAGCCATGGATCATTTTTTTGAGCCAACTCTACTGCTGCCTCGATACTCAAAACATTAGAGGTGATAGCAGGTTCCGCTTTCACCGCAACAGAAGAAAGAACACTGAAACAGACAATTCCCTGCAGAAATGCCAAACGCAGGCTGTGCTTTCGGGTATTTTGTTCTAGCGATTTTTGCATTGTTCCTCTCCTTGGGAATACGTGCTATTTGGTTAGACTAGTGCATCAGCAGATCACTGAGTATCAAATTAAGCTGGTACCCCAAATGTTAGGCTCGGGGATCTATCATTTATTCTGAAACTCTTGGTGACTCAATGCATTTTATGTACCATTTGATACAGGTGGGCTGGTATTTTTTTTGATCATATTGATATTGTGTCGAATTTCTCCTGACTGGTAGGAAGTACTTTGGCAATAACCACTATCAAGTGCCCAAATTTTAGACAGTGATGTTTTTCGTCCATACAATGTATACATCTAGCTATCGATTTATGAGCAATGAGATTGATTTTGGGTCGATCATGAACAACAGTCGCAATGGAAATATTTTGTTGTTATCTCTTCAAATTGCTCTTTAAGTCGTTCATCCTCTCGTCCAGCATATTCTGTGTAAAGACACTCTGCTATATTTTGAAATTTATTGAATATTTCAGGGTCAAAGTGACCGGCGAATTTTTCTTTCATACATGAAATCGCCTCAGCATAGTTTAAGGGTTCTTTATATGGCCGTCGGGACGCAAGATATTGTCTTTGATACCTATTTTTCCTACATCATGGAGAAAACTCCCCTTCTTTGATATGTAATTCAGTTGCCGGGGGGGTAGCTGATTGCTGCCTGCAGTGCAGAGATTATGTCCGTTTCCGGTTGAGTTTTCATAGATTCAAGCAATTCGCCTTTTATAAAGGTAAGTTGAGCGCTTGATACATGCACAACAGCATTATATATCATTTGTCTGGAATGGTAAAAGGAGCCCAGTGAAAACAGGGCGGCGATCAGGAGTGACGCCCAGGAGAGTCGTTTTGCAATGAGCTTATAAATAGATTTTTTGTAAGTTGCCGTTTGCTTGATCACACATCCTTGTGTTTCTATTGTGTGACCGGATACTAGATAGAACTACAGCCTTTCAAATGCTGCTACAAAAGGTAGGGGGCAGCAACAACCACCTATCCCCGGCAAAGAAGGAGAGAGGGCCAGGATAGGTGGTTTACAGGAAACTACATAGGCATGTGATTATACCAAAATTTTACCGTGTGCTTTCCGCCTTCTTCTTTAAAGAGGCAGATTATTCCCCACTTACCCGGTTCATCGATTGTGAAATTTGCAGCGAAAACACCACTTCCATAATCTTTTAAAGGAGCAAGCTGTTCTTTTCCTGATGGAGAAATGAGTTTAATTTTGCCAACTGCTTTGGTGACTTTATTGTCACCGCGCATGAACGTTGCCATCACGTGATGAGTTTTCCCATCCGGATCTTTCATATTCATGCTGGCCAGGTCCATGACTTTAAATTCGGTGTGCATGCCACCAACCATTTCAGAGTGCGTAAAATCTCCGTCTTTGCTGTCACTGCCGTGCTGCATTCCTTTCATTGCCATGGAATTTCCTGAGAGAACGAGACAGAGTAAAGCAACAAGTAGACCGATTTTTTTCATTGTATTCTCCTGAGTTGAGCGTTTTCAGTATCCTCTAAACCTGCTGTATCATTCCTTGTTTGGATACTCAGATTATGATTGAGTATAAGCACAGTTTGATCCAGGATACAAATTGTGTTGTATATTGATTGAAGCAAAGGTTGTGCCACTCCTTCAAATAATGGATCGTTTTGATTTAATGTATTGATACCTAATACATATTTTGTGCGTCGAATTGCATTGAGACTGATTCAAAGAAGCATTGTGCCTAATTTCTAGACACCTCTTACAAGGGGAGGTGTCTAGAAATGATACAGCGGAGAAGTGCCTGGCAGATCGCTTTGCGTATTTATTACGTTGTTCAGAGGTGTTATGACATCCATTATCCTCTACTATATTTCTGGCGTAAACATTGCAAACATAAAGTTGTTAAAGATGGACCAGGATGGTTTGTCAAAAAAAAAGTATTTTCCCATATACAATGATTGAGTTCAAACTGTAGGCAAATATTACCTGTGAGAAATCTATTCATGTTGCTGAAGAAATTGCTGGCCTTAAGACCTAACAGCTTAAAACAGAAGACAGCTCTTTTTATATTGCTGCCAACGTTTTTGATTATGGCTAGCATTGGCGGTATCGGGCAACGCCTGGTTCGCCAGGTGTTGCTTGAACAGTGGCAGGAAACAGCAATAACAAAGCTTCAACGATCAGCCCATTATGTTGATATGAGGCTGATGCGACCCAAGGAGATCCTGCGCTTTCTACAAAATAAGGAACAGAAAAACCTTCAATGGAATGAGATAAAGCTGCTCCTTGATCAGTTGCATTCATTGGATGGAGTAGTTCAGGTCAATCATGAGTGGAATGACAAAGGGTTGCCGCATGCCACCCCCATGAGTAGATCTGGGAAGTTGAGGCAAGGTGATGGACAAAGGATAACCAATATTTCCATATCACCTCCTCAATATAATACAGAATTTCTCAGTGAAACTGTTTCGCTTATTGCAGTTCTTCAAGATGCCAAAGGCGAGAATAGCGGACATATCGAGGTGGTATTATCTTTTTATGATCTCATTGACCAGATCGTCAAATCGCCCTGGTGGAAAAGTAATCACGCGTTCATTGTTGATGATGACAGAAATATCCTCACCAGCACATCCCTGTTTATTGAAGCAGAGGGAGATGTGGCTGTCCAAAAATTCGGTACCGATAAAGGATTGGAAAACGATACCTGGCAGGCTCTCCAGAATAAGAATTCCGGAACCGCCTTCAGCAAAGGTAGTCCTCCTGAAGAGGTAAGTGGATTTTACCGTCTTACCCAGGCGCCTTGGACGCTTGTCATTATCGCACCTGGTAAGCAGGTCTTAAAACCAATCCTCGAGTTTAAGAAATATTATTATCTTATTCTCTGGATAGGTATCCTGGGTGTTCTTGCTTATGTATTAGTTATTACAGGGAAAACAACGCGATCTATTAACAAGCTCTCCAAAGCAGCCGAGGATCTGGCACAGGGTACGTTCAAAGAACCATTGATTGTCGATAGCCGAGATGAAGTTGGCGTATTGACGACAAACTTCAACCTGATGGCAGATCAACTTCAGGAAAGACTACAGCTACAGGAGGCTATGGATATTGCCCGCGAGGTGCAGCAGAATCTTCTCTTCCATGAAAGTTTCGTTACTGACGGTTTGGAGATTGCTGGAGTAACGCTGTATTGCGATGAAACAGGAGGGGATTACATAGACCTCTTATTCTCTTCTCACCAGGAACGTAGAGCAACTGTGGTTGTTGGAGATGTGGTTGGCCATGGTATAGGTGCCGCTCTTCTGATGGCGACAGTTCGTGCACTGCTGAGAGGAAGAGCATGTTGCTCTGGCGGCCACGGTGAGGTTGCCACCGATGTGAACAAATTGCTGTGCAGGGATACTTCACATTCCGGTAATTTTGTGACAATGTTCTACCTTGAGATTGATAGGGAAAATCGATTCTTCAACTGGGTGCGGTGCGGTCATGAGCCGGCGCTCCTGTATTGCCCGGAAAATGATACCTTTCAAGAATTACGAGGAGATGGCCTTGTTCTTGGTTTTGATCAGGAAAGTTCATATTCAGATAATGTTATGACATTCCCTGAATTGCAGCAGGTTATCCTGGTTGGCAGTGATGGTGTATGGGATGTGGAGAACAAACATGGTGAGCGGTTTGGTCAGGAGAGAGTAAAATCACTGATGAAAACATACTATGATTTGCCAGCAGAAAAGCTCATAGAAAAAATAACCGGCCAAATTGCCAGGTTTCGAGGGGACTATCCGCAAAATGATGATATAACTCTCGCGATCATCAAAACCTGGTAAAGAATTCAATAGATAAGGATAAAGAAAGTCTAATGGCCGAATCAAAACTGATTAAAACTGCGATACCGCAATCATCGAAGCCATTGCGTATATCACGCACAGCGGTGGGATTGTTGTGTGCGACCTTGACTCTTGCTGTAATCCTGACATTCTCGACGTTGAAGAATATAAACCGGGCTGAGTTTCTCATGGAGAAGTTTCTTCAGGACAAGGGAGAAACAATTATCCGCTCCATTGAGGCGGGAAGCAGAGCATCAATGGTCATGATGCATCATATGGGTGGTACAGACCCTGTGCACATATTATTGATAGAAAACAGTAAAGAGGAGGATATCCTTTTTATTGCTGTCTATGATACCGATGGGTCCCTCATCGATAAGGCTGGTTATCCCGAACCTAATACATTCTCGCGGGTAGAACTGCAATCAATGCTTGAATCCGATAATGTTGTAACGCATTTAAATGCGAAAAAAGGGATTTTTACATATTCCAAAGCTTTTGTTCTTGGAGACCACATGCGTCGCATGCATATGCCTCCCGAGTTACGCAAACAGTGGCTTAAACAATTGGAAGAGAGTCGAAAGATCATTTCCGTTGGACTTTTAACCGAAGAATTTGATTTTGCGAGAAAGCAGGATGCACGGCATGCGCTATTTATGGGAGCAATTCTGTTTCTGGTTGGATCTGCAGGGTTGTATGTTCTCTATCTCTATCAAAAAATGCGGACGACAAGTGCAACTCTTGCCAATATGAAGCTGTATACAGACAGTGTCATAGAGTCTATTCCGGTAAGCCTGATAACTTTGGATGCTGACGATCAGATAGTCTCCTGTAACGGAAATACAGAAGAGTTGTTCAGTCACCCTCTGAAGGACCTGGTATCCCGGAATATTAATGATGCTTTTCCAACCTGTTCCAATGCCATTGTAGAATCATGCAGTAAAAATCATGAACACCCTGCCAAAATAAAAAGCAGAGATGGCAAGGAAGTCCCTCTTCGTATCAGTTGTTCGCCATTAGTGAACTGCGAAGATGAAAGAATAGGTAAGGTCTTGATAATTCGGGACATGAGCTCCATTCGAAACATGGAAATTCAGCTGGAGAGATCCCGAAGGATGGCCGCGCTGGGAAAAATGGCTGCCGGTATCGCCCATGAGATCAGAAATCCGCTAGGCACCCTTCGGGGATTTGCGCAGTTTTTTGGAAAACAACCCGAAGTTGGAGATGATGGCAAGATGTACTCTGAACTGATGATCAGTGAGATAGACCGATTGAACCAGACAGTCTCAGGGTTGCTGCAGTTCTCCAGACCACGGGAGCCGGAAATAAAACCTGTTTTAGCTGATGCCTTATTCAGGAAGACGGCCACTCTTATGGAGGCGGATATGCGTAATCACAATGTGAAGTTTAGTTGGCAATCCAATACAGGCATTATGCTTTCCCTTGACCCTGATCTAATCCTGCAGGTGTTGTTGAATCTACTGAAAAACAGCATAAACGCCACCGAGGAAGGAGCTGGAATATCTCTTCGCTGTGTGGAATATGAGCATGAGGTTGGTATCATTGTCGAAGATGATGGATGCGGTATGTCGGAGAGTGAACGGGAAAAAATGTTCGATCCGTTTTATACCACAACAAAAACTGGTATCGGTCTCGGCTTGGCTGTAAGTCATCAGATAGCGGAGCAGCATCATGGCAGGTTTGAAGTAGTAACAGAAAAAGGTATAGGTACAACAATTACTCTGTTGTTACCTAAAGGAATGGGGACCTAGCAATGGATAAACTACGTAAAAATATTCTTTTGGTTGATGACGATGATGGTCACAGAACCATGCTGAAGGTCAATCTGAACGGACCTGATTTCAAGGTGTTTGAGGCTACGGATGGAGATGAAGTCCTGCCGGCTCTTGCTAAAAAACAGGTGGACCTCATCCTGCTTGACCTGAAAATGAAAAGGCTTGACGGGCTCGCCACCCTGACAGCTTTGCTCCGTGAAAATATCTCAATCCCGGTAATTGTGATCACAGCTTTTTCTTCAGTGGAAAGTGCAGTGGAGGCCATGAAGAAGGGGGCATTTGATTATGTCACCAAGCCGGTAGATATTGATGAACTCAGGTTGACCATTTCCCGGGCACTCAATTTCAAGACCCTTTCAGATGAAAATAAGACGTTAAAAAAACAACTTGATACGGAATACGGGTTCGACAACATCATTGGGAAGAGTCCTGCTATGCGGGAAATGTTTGAAACACTGAATATGGTTTCACCTACTGATGCGACCGTGTTGATCACAGGTGAGTCGGGTACGGGAAAAGAACTCATAGCCCATGCTTTGCACCATAACAGCCATCGAGCCTCCGGGCCGTTTGTTAAACTGAATTGTGCAGCATTGCACGAAAATCTTTTGGAAAGCGAACTATTCGGCCATGAAGCTGGTTCTTTTACAGGAGCTGATTCGAGGCGAAAAGGACGCTTTGAGCTGGCCCATACCGGAACCCTCTTTTTGGATGAAATTGGTGACATGAGCTTGGCAACCCAGGCCAAAATTTTACGCGTTCTCCAGGAGGGGGAATTTGAGCGGGTGGGTGGATCCGAAACAGTTGGAGTTGATGTTCGTCTGCTGGCAGCAACACACAGGAATCTTGAGGCGATGGTAGAAGAAGGGACCTTCAGGCAAGATCTCTTTTTTCGTCTATCGGTGGTGCCAATCCATTTGCCAGCTCTTCGAGAGCGAAGTATTGACATTCCTGAGCTTACGACTTTTTTTCTGCATCGATATGCAGAAAAGAACAGAAAAGATATCAAAGGAGTTCACCCGGAAACCTTGAACCTTTTGATTCAATATCATTGGCCCGGGAATATTCGTGAACTTGAAAACACCGTAGAACGAGCCGTTATTCTCTGTACGGGAGAACAGATCACTCCACATGAACTGCCACCGCAGTTCTTTTCTGAAGAGATCAGGGCTGGAGGAACAGCAAAGCCGGCAGTTCATGATGAATTCACTTTACGTGATATGGAACGAGAAGTTATCAGGGTAACTCTCGACAAAACCGGACACAACAAAAGCCTGACAGCCAAAAAGCTTGGAATTGCCCGGCAGACGCTACTTAACAAAATCAAGGAATACAAGCTTGAATAGCACCAGCTGATATTTTTGTACTACGGCATGGAGGTGGCCCGATGAGTATTCATTTTCTCCTGCCCCTTACTATACTGGTGGTTAAGATTTTTGAAGAGGTAACTCGTCGTACTGGCACACCTGCTATTCTCGGGGCTATCCTGGCTGGAGTGATACTTGGCCCTATTGGACTCAATGTTACACCGGGTCTTTTTTTCGAACAACATGACAATTCATCCCCTCTCAACGAGTTTGCTCAAATTGGTCTTTGCGTACTGCTCTTTCGAATCGGAACTGAGGGCCGGCTTGATCAGCTGCAAAAGGTTTAGGGACAGGCGGTAACGGTTGCTTTCACTGGTATGCTATTGCCATTAGGATTAGGTTTTCTGGTAGCGGTTCTTATTGGTTACCAGCCAATTACCGGTTTTTTTATTGGGGCCACCTTAACTGCCACCAGTATCGGTGTGACAGTACCTGTTTTGAAAGAGTTAAACTGTTTAGAGAGCGAAGAAGGGTTGGTCATAACCGGTGCCGCTATTCTTGATGACGTATTGGGACTCATTCTTCTTTCTACCATCCTTGCCGTAGTGCAAACCTGATGGGCAATCGGGTAGCGGCCTGCTGACAGTCATGTCCGGGGTGAGCTTTATTCTTGCGGGATTTACGCTTGGCCCGATTCTCGTTCGTTGGGGTTTACGTTTTCTGCACTGGCTGAATTGTATACACTTTATTGTAATTTCTGCATTTGGCTATCTGCTGGTACTGGCTCAAATAACTCATGAAGTTGGTCTTGATATGATTATCGGGGCATATGCCGCCGGAGTAGCATTCAGTGCGGTGGAAGAACGAGAGCAAATAGAATCGGGTTTGAAGCCAATCACAGATCTTTTTCACCTCTCTTTTTTGTTCTGATCGGTGCCTCCGTACGTTTTCCGGAAATATCGCTTAATAATTATCAAAGCCTTTTAGAGCTCGCCCTTTTTCTCACCCTTCTTGTGGTTGCTTTTGTGGGGAAATTTTTTAGCGGAGCCCTACTGCGAAAGGGAGCTGCCGATCGTTGGGTTGTCGGATGCGGTATGTTGCCACGGGGAGAGGTCGGTCTCATTTTTGCTCAAATTGGATTAGTCGCAGGATTGATAACCGAATCCTTTTTCTCTCTTCTTGTTGTTCTCCTGATAGTAACCACATATCTGGGGCCCAGACTGTTGAAACATTTCTGGACCCAAAAGAGTAAATGCTGAAGCAAATCATTACGATGAAGCTTTCCAATTAACCCGGAAATTTCATAAACACTGTGTAAACTTATAAAATTTCCCTACCCGCATAGGTCATGAGTCGAGATGTCCTGCTAGTCAAGGCGCACTGGAAATTGCGCTACTTGAGTAGGCAATTTCCAGTTGCAACACAGGATAGCTTGCCATACCAGCTCACCCGAAGGGTGGAAAACTGTGGCAGCAAGAGAAAATAGAAGCAGTAAGTGATTGAATATAGACGCCATACTTCTGCGGCACGGAGTTTTTTTATGAAATATGCGGGATAGAATTCAAGTTATTGAATTTGTAACTCTAGTTCTTTCAGATTTACTCAATGTCCATCAAGGCATTTATATCAGGGGTCATTTGTCAGGTGTAGTTTTTGTCATTGAACAGTGGTAGCAATAGAGAAAGAGTGGGGCTGGCACTCGATTTGTCTTTAAAACCAGCCCTGCCTGCTATTGAATAAGCAAAGTATTTAACACTAACGCATACCGCCTCCTCCACCACCCATACCGCCTCCTCCACCACCCATACCGCCTCCTCCACCACCCATGCCGCCTCCTCCACCACCCATGCCGCCGGCACTGCCTGAGCTGCTGCCACTGGATGAGCCACTTCCTCCGCCCATACCAGAGCCGCCAGAGCTGCTACCGCTGCTCATGCCGCCTCCACCACCCATATCAACCCCATCGTTCATGCCACCATCTCCATAACCGTTACTAAGACCACCGGCACCACCAATCATCTGACCACCTGAGCCGCTGTGGACACCTGTATTCAATCCGTATCCGTGACCTTCAGACCAACCAGAAAGGGAACTTCTCGACGTTGCGGCCTGCATTTCATCGCTACTTATTCCCATTTGCGAACCGTACTGCCCACCAGCGGACCCAGTTGCCATTCCAGAACCATAAGCTGCCTGATCAAGCCCACCAGTCATGCCAAAACCTGATCCTAGGCCAAGTTCACGGCCAACCTGAGACCAGGTAAGACCACCCTCATGCATTACTTCTATATCACCGGTGTTCACTCCAGAGTTTCCTGATAACATTGTGCTTGCCATCGATTCTGCGTTATGCAGGATTTGTTCGGCTTTCATTATTTGGCCGGCCGAACCAGTTGCCTGCATGTCCAGCAGGTGATCCTGAGCCTGATCTGCATTGCTAATGGCATTCATCAGAGTCGAATCTTGTGAATATGCATGCTCCTGCGCTGCATAAAAATCTGAATCAACATCGGCAGGCGAAGTGTAAGCAGGGCCACCTTCTGGGTCAGCCATGACATTTGAGGCCAGAGGGGCAACGGCTGCCAGGGCGATCAATACAGTGCGTAAATACTTTTTCTTCATAGCTTTGCTCCTGAATCTATAAACTCTTTGAGTTACGTTGTAGTTTTTCTGCTCGTTAAGCTTTTCCGGTTCCAAAGAATCGTACTGAGCTTTGTATTTTGAATGTTTTCTTGCCGATTTTTAATTTTTCAGGACCTTGGAACCAACTGACTTGAATTTGGTGCTCTTCTATCTCAGAAAACCTGTCCAGAAGATGTGTTTTGATGCTGTTAGCCCTCTTACGTGCGAGACTCGGATTACCGTTTTCATAAACAACAACCTGAAGAATCTCTTCAGGTCGGTTCACCAGTATTGCACCAATAAGCTTAAGGGATGGATATGATGTGCTGCTGAGTTGGTTTGATGACCTGGACGAATAACGGATTTCTTTCAGGGTGACTGTACGTTTGCCGAGGTAATAATTGCGATAGGAGAAATCACCAAGACTGTTCAGATGATCTGCCGCCCGATTGGCCAGATAACCGGCAGGATATAAGTCGAGATATTTTAACCAGGCATTTTTTTCGTCAACATTCTTTGCCAAAAATTGCAAGGTAAGTCCCCGGTTGTACAGGGCTGACGGATTGGATGGGTATTGCTTTAACACAGAATCATAAAGCTGCAGCGCTTCTTTATATTGGTTCTCCTTGAGTTTAAGATGACCAAGATATAGACGCGACTGTGAGTGATCACTATCCAGTTTTAGAGCCAGGATGTAACTTTTTTTTTCATTTGCATTATCTCCCAACTGACCATAGGCAAGACCTTGCCAGAAGTAATAGTCTTCATCAGGATTAAGGCGAGCAGCTGTCTTGAGGTGCGGAAGGGCCTGGTCATATTTATGTTGGGCCAGCAGGAAGCGTCCGAGATAATAGTGCCCTGACGCGTTGTCTGGGGTTTCCCGAACCGACTTCGCGAATGTCTTAACTCCCTGCTGGTAATCACCCGTAGCCATATAATGTTGGCTTTTTAAAGAGTTACTGATCGAGGCCATATTGCAACCGGATAGTAGTAAGCTGGCCGCTAGTGCAAGCATGATGCTTTTCTGTTTCATTTCATTACCTCTCTTTATCTATAAATTCATAGCCTGGAATTACTAATCACTTAGTAAAATCAGCAATACGTGTGCCAGGGTTAACAGTGAGAGGCTGAAACTACCTATCACGTTGATAATTATTTACATTATCTTTAGAGTCACATTTCTGTCTCCAGATAGACATGATTAACCTGTCCAATATATAGGCATTAAAAAGTTTACTGGTTGAAAACTACTGTCCAAATAAAGGGCATCTGAAACCTCATTGTCCAAATCTTCCCCCATCTGCTCAGACTCTGAATGAAATTGAGAACATCTCAATAGCCTTACGAGGATTGAGAGTTGTGAATTGCCTGATGTATTTCCGTTGCATTCCAGATGAACACATCTACAACGATTTTATAAATCCCTTCGCGAAATCAAACTGTTATGTCCTGCGAATAGTAATTAGAGATATCATGCACAGGCTGGGTTCAATTGGTAACTGGTGGTCGTGGGGTTGTAAAACTTGTCCACCCAAAATAATGTGTGAGAATAGGGCAACGTCAAACACTTTAGAAGGCCGTCAGCTCAAATAGGGGTGGACAAGTTCACTGCGGCGGAAAGTCATGAATAGAATTAAATCAGCACTCATATTTGTGGCAAGGCCGTTCCTGCTAAGTTTGTGCGTAGCTTTTGCCCAATGGCTGCGGCGTGCGAACATAAACCAAGAGGCAGGTAAAGCCATCCTGGGAGAATATCCAAGCGAGAATTACGGTCAGCAGTCTATGGGCAGATTGGTTTCCCACAACCTGTGGAAACTCGATCTGACTGCACCAAAATATGTGAACGTAAGAGAAATGTTTGAGTTTGCCCCTCGCTGAAAAGTCCTCATCCTAACGTATGGAGAATTGAACAAATTACAGCTTGGTTCAACATGATAGCCAGAAACAAACATGGCTGTACAAATATTAGACAGTTTTGGACAGTGTTTGAGTCTTTTCCTGGAGCGGAAGAAATGGATACAGGTAAAAAGTAAATACAAACAGTATTATAGCGTTGTTTTTTGTGCTCTGGCTCGATTTGTGCAAGTCATACTCAAACACATGAGTGATACCCTGGAGATGATATATGACATATTTCAAAGGCACTATAGTTTTCGTACTTATCCTTGCCATTTCATTCCTGCATATGCAAACCGTTCAATCGGAGTATGGGCTGCATATTTTGCACCGTGAGTTGTTTTTTATTCCAATTATCCTGGCTAGCTTTTGGTTTGGTTTACGGCCTGGTCTGGTCGTGGCTTTTGTTGTCTGTATTATATATGCTCCCCTTGTTCTGAATCATGAAGGGCAGCACACCCCATCAATGACCCCGATTATCATGGCACAGCTTGCTATGTATTTACTCGTTTCATTTCTTATTGGTTGGTTGAGAGACAGACAGCAAGGCCAGCATGAAAAACTCGTTGCAGGAGAGCGAGTAACAGCATTGGCAAGAGCCGCAGCCACACTCAGTTTTGAGATCAAGGATGTTGTAAACAGTCTGGATACGATTCATGTTCGGGCTTCAGGTCTAAAGGATGCTAGTGAAGAGGGAAATTTCAAACAGGAAATAAAAAGACTCCATCACCTTGTTGAAATACTCTCACGCTATATACCGGAAGAAGAGCAGCAGGCTCTCTCAACTGACCTCAATACTTTGCTTGAGGCCAGCTATAATCACTATAAGCAAAAGGCCAGAAAAGAAGGAATTGAATTGGTTTTGCAAATGGATCCTGTGGGTTGTCCAACGATGATAGTCAGTGATTCGCTGGAACGTACCATCCACAGTCTTGTTGATAATGCCCTTGAAGTTTCTGAACGTGGAAAGAAGGTATTCCTTCGTTCCCGAAGGGGGGGAGATACCTGTCAGCTGGAAGTAGCTGATGAAGGTAAAGGAGTTTCTGAAAAAGATCTGGACAAGTTGTTTACCCCTTTTTTTACAACCAAAAAACATGGGAGTGGCCTTGCGCTGGCTGCCGGTAGAAAAGTGTTACGAGATCATGGTGGAGATCTTGTTTATGCTTCTGGGTCACCTTCAGGCGCAATTTTCAAAATAATTGTACCACGAGAGAGTGAGCAGAATAACATTGACGAATTTGCGAGGATGAAGCAGTTGGGTTCAACATAATAAAATCATAGTTACATATAGGATCGTTAGAATTATCAAAATAACAGTAAGGAGGCCAATTCCAGATGTTCCTCCTGCAACTAAAATTTTTATGCTGGCCCTATTACATACTTCATCACCGAAGACGACGTTACAATAACCTGATGTGGCATTCGCCCAATAGCATAAGCGATCGCAGGGCTAAGACTATTACTGTATGCAGCTAGTTCTTAGTCTTGAGAAAGTTGATAATGTCCCATACCTCTGTAGGTTCAAGATCATCTTTAAACGATGGCATTTCTCCTCTTCCTTCTTGAATTTTCCAGAAAAAATCTCCGCCAGAATGTGTAGCCAACCGTTTCCTTAAATCCGGAGCGTCTTTACTGAGAGCAATCTCTTTTGCTTTTTGTCCTGTGGCATTTTCACCGTGACAGGCTGCACAGTTGTCCAAATATAGTTCTTTGCCCCTATTAACCGATTCATTTCCATATGGAACTGGATTTTCTATTTTTCCGGCTTTTTGGGGGGCCATCCATTCATGGGCTCCAGTAAGTCCTGCAATGGCTACTGTGGCAATTATTCCCAATACTACCACCTGTATTTTGGGTGAGATCATAGCTCCCTCCGATATTGGTCACGGAATATTTGTAATATGTTGGTTAAGCTTCATATAGAAAAAGTATAAACACTTATCACCATAACGAGTACAGCATTAAACATGTCACTGTTAGCTGTCAACTTGCCACCTAAATACCCCTATAGCAAACTCTGCACCCAGCCTTAATCTTATACTGTACAGATTATTTTTTCACAGTCCAGGAAGACAGGGCTGAAATACCCATTGGAGATCTTCTATGCAGCCTGCCCAAAGAGCATCAGTTAAGTTTTCTGTGAAGTGGAACAGGTTCGTACGTTTTATTCCCGCATCCTTAAACCTGGTGCAGCCATTCTCGACCTGATGAGTAGCCATGACTCCCATCTCCCTCCGGATTTTGTGGATAGTGAAATAACCGGTCTGGGACTGAATAAAACAGAGCTTGCAGCTAATGCAATGCTAACTGACCATGTGGTTCATGATCTTAATTCATCCCCCCTGTTGCCGTTTGATGATAATTGTTTCGATGCAGTTATCTGCACCGTGTCCATCGAGTACCTCACTCAACCATACGAAATCATGATCCAGGTCGCGCGAGTGTTGAGGCCAGGTGGGCTTTGCGCTATAGCAGTCTCAAACCGTTGGTTTCCAGGAAAGCAGATACAACCCTGGAGTCATCTTCACCCATTTGAACGACAAGGTATGGTACTTGGTTTCTTAATACGAAGTGGGTTATTTAAAAACCTGCAAACCGAATCAATCAGGGGTCTCTCCAGACCCATTGATGATAAGCACTATCGAACGACACAACTGTCTGATCCCCTCTTTTTCATATGGGGCATGACTAAATAGTCATCGATCCTGAAACACACCATTCTGGGCAAAATCGAGGCGACTGTCATTTTTACCGCAAGCAAATAATATGATATTATAAGGATAAAATGAAAGTCGCAACACTGAGATGGGAAGGAAGGGTGGATGTAGTGTGGGAACTGAATTGACAGTGAGGAGAACAACCATGACAGACCAAAATCTTACGGGTACACAAGTTACAAAAATGTTTGCGGAACACTTTATTCTGGCAGAAGATGAGTCTCGTATTCAGATTCAGTCATTCTGGGAAAAACAGACTTCCTTGCTGGTATTTGTGAGACATTTCGGGTGAATATTCTGTCGTCAGCAGGTCGCTGAACTGGCAGAAAATGAGCATGCTTTCAGGGAGCGAGGTTTTCGATTGGTGGTTATCGGTAATGGTGGCACACAACACTTCAGGAAGCTGAGGGAAAAGACGGGATACACCGGGGAACTTTACACTGATCCGGAACGTAAAGCCTACAAACTTCTTGATTTCGACTCCGGTATCACGAAAGTGATAGGTTTGAAATCTCTCACAGATGCGACGAAACTCTTATTTTCCGGTACACTACCGGGTTCATTGCAAGGAGATGCGATGCAGTTAGGCGGGGCCGTAACCATCAACACTAAAGGACTAATACTCTATCATTTTAAAGAGAAGATTGCCGGTGACCATCCACCACTTTCCCAGCTCCTGGATACTGTGCACTGAATTTCACAGAGATATATACGTTTTACCTCTGTGAAATTTGACCCAGGCGACACTGGTATTGTATGATGACTGCATGGGCCTAAAAGATTGTTTCCAAAAATAAAAACGCGGTTTGTTCCAAGAAGGTGTAGTGGTAATTTTCAACGTACCGAAGAGGGTGTTCGAAATCTATGCATACTGAAACAGGCAAATAGATAAAAACTGACATTATGTACAGGACTATCCAGCACCATTGTCTTTTATTGTTTCACCATTGCAGAAAAGGGTATACCTCTTTCAAGCAAACCTCAACAAACCATCCAGGCATTGCTGACGAATTAGAATCCTTACGTGTAAACAGGATACATCAAAGGAAGACTTACCTGTTGCGATCAGGGGGCCTGGCCTTCTCTATATTTTTCTCCGTTGTTATTCTCTCTTGCTCCGCATTCGCGACCGACACGGGACAAGTAACTTTACGTCCTTACAATAGAAGTGTCACATTGACCGGCTATACCCAGCCATTCAAACAGATAACAGTATCAAGCGAAATTACCGGTAAATGCATATCTATGCTTGCCGATACAGGTGATAGAATACAAGATAATCGGCTTGTAGCCCGAATTGACTCAACGTTTATCGAACTCGACCTGACGGCAAACCTGCTGGCAAGAGAAGAAGCTGAACGCCAGCTCATCGAGGAAGAGAAAACGCTCGCCAGGTATATGAGCCTCATTGCTCAAAAGTCAACACCACAAGCTCGCCTTGATGAAGTTCGCCTTGCTGCGGATCTTCATAGAATCGCCCAGAAAAAGCTTGATAACGAAAAGGAAAGACTGGAAGAGAAACTTAACCGTCACACAATAACGGCTCCGCCGGGTTGGGTTGTGATAGAGAAATTTATCGATGCTGGAGAGCTGGTTCAGTCGGGCCAGCCTATTGCCCGGCTTGGTGACTTCGGCAGACTTCTCATACCTCTCTCGGTAACCTTTCGAGAACTGCAGTCGCTCTTACGCGCCACTGAACTCAAACTTTATCTCCCGGATATTGAGAAGTATGTTCCGGGTATAATATACACTAGCTCCCCGGTATTCGATCCGAAGACAAGAAAGATTGAGGTGAAAATTCAGGTTGATGCCTCACATTCTGATCTGGCAGGTCATCAACTTAGAGGTGGCATGCGGGCAGAACTGGTAATAGAGAGTCAGACTGTCACACAAACGTTCCTCGTACCGGCAAGTGCCCTTCTCCGCCGCTATGATACACACTGGTTAGAAAAATCGACAGGCGATCTCATCCCGGTAATAGTGCTCGGTATCACAGAAGATGGCAACTCAACGATTATTTCCGGTAAACAGCTTGAAGAGGGCCAGCGTTATCGTAACTCACCCGCCCCGACAACGCCCTCTGGGGAATAGATGCAGAAGCCGATAGAGAGGTTCATATCATTTACCCTCTATCAACGAGTTGCGTTTAATTTACTCTTCGTTATCCTGATTCTGGTTGGCACTTTCACCCTCTTCCATCTGCCTGTTGAACGGTACCCGAATATCGAATTCGGCAAGATGTACATTAACACCTATTTGCCGGGCGCCTCCCCTGAGGATGTCGAAACACTGGTAACCAAGGAAATTGAGAAAGCAATAGATGAGGTGGAAGAGCTCGATTTCGTTCGATCTGTAAGCTATCGAGAACGATCGAATATTGTGATCAAGTTCAACGATAACAGTAATTATAGAGAACGTTTCAACGAAGTCCGGTTACAGGTTCTCTCCATTTTGGACAGACTGCCGAATCTCCCCGAACCACCTGTTTTCAATTTTCTTGACGTAAATGACTGGTTTCCAACAATCAGCGTCAACATTTCCGGAGATGTGTCCAACAGGAGTCTCACGCTTGTTGCCGAGGAACTGAGAATCCCGTTACGCCAGATAGAGGGAGTTAAGGAAGTCAGGCTGACCGGAGACTTCGCCAGGGAATACCATTTACTCATTTCACCTGAGAAAATGAGGAGTCATGGCGCTACTATAGGCCAGGTTATCGATGCTCTTCAGGCAACCAACATCTCAATCCCGGCCGGGCATACAGAGACGCCTTATGGAGAGTTCGTGGTAAAGGTCGACGAGCAATTTCGCGACCAGGCCACCATTAATGATACCGTTATACGTGCGAACAATGACGGATCCTATTTGCTGCTTGGTGAACTACTTGAGGCCGGTTATTTCAGCTACAGGTCCCCTTCAATTATGGCATCAGTCAACGGGTCCGACTGCGTAACACTGCAAGTCCTGAAAAGCTCGACGGGTAATGCACTTGCCATAGCCCGCGATGTTCGCAACCTTATCGGGGAGCTCACCCCCTCCTATGAGGGACAGGGCTTTATATTGACAGTAACACAGGATTCCAGCAGGAAAATTCACGACTCAATACGGGTGCTCGGCGTCAATCTCTTGCTTGGCACGATTCTGGTCTGCCTCATTATCTGGAAATTCATGGGATTGCGCAATGCATGCCTAACCACCATCGGTATCCCCTTTGCGTTTCTGGTGACCATCATATTCATGTATCTCTCCGGCAACTCGATTAATGAAGTCTCGTTATTCGCCTTTGTCCTGGTCTCCGGAATTATTGTTGATGATGCCATTGTTGTCGTCGAAAATATATATAGACACGTTCAATCCGGAGTTTCTGTCAGAAATGCCATCATTACCGGAACCTCTGAAGTGTTCCTGCCGGTTGTTTCAGCGACGCTGACCACAGCCGTTGCCTTTTTACCCATGCTCATCATGACCGGCATGGTTGGGGATTTTTTTGCCATCCTGCCTAAAACTATTACCTTTGCCCTGGCTGCCTCACTCCTTGAATGTTTATTGATCCTCCCCATCCATTACCTGGAATTCGGGCCTGGAATAACTGTTTCAGTCACAGACCCGGATCATGAGGCAAAGGAAGGCCCGATAATGCGTATCGTTCGAAGATCGGTCATGCCCCTGATCGAATTGACCATGCGCCTGAAGTACACAACATTGACTCTCTTGATGCTGGGCTTGGGAGGAGCACTGTTTATCTTCCTGAGTTCACTGCTTGGGTATACCAACCTCATGAGGATTCAGTTCTTCCCTGATAATTACGCCCTTTTCTATGTTGAGCTTACCGGACCGTCAGGAACCCCTCTTAAAACCACCAATAAGCTGGTAGAACAGGTTGCCAGGGAGATTATGGAAGAAGGACCTTCGGTTCATGAGTCGGCCCTTGGATTTGCAGGTTTTTACATAAACGAGGATTTTTCCCCGCAATACGGCAATCATCTCGGTCACGTTGCTGTCACCCTCCCGGATTCAAACAGAAGGAAGTTTACCGACTATCCGACCAATGATGTCATCGCTCACCTTGATTATGTAAGGAAAAAGCTAACTCCGCTTATCCCGGAACACACCAAAATTTCTATTCGCCCGGAAAAGGACGGCCCCCCTTCCGGATCAGACATTACCATTCGGGTCCTTGGCACCGATGAGGACAATATTAAAGCCCTGGCAACACTAATTGAAGACTTCCTCAAGAAGGATCAGACACTTCATCCGTGGCTACAGGAATTGCAAAACGACCTCGGGACCAGCAGTCGGATACTCAGGGTAAAGATTGATAAGGAGAAGGCAGCAGAATACGGCCTGCTGGTTGAGGATGTTGCTCGTCTCGCGGCTACTGCCTTCGATGGTGCATATGTTGGCAAAATGCACCTGGCAGACGAATCAATTGATATCAAGCTCAAATCTGATCTGCCGGAGAACAGCCAGCTGGTAGATGCGCTGGAGGTTCCAATTATCGACAGGGCCGAATCGACAATCAGACTCAGTGATATCTGTTACCCGTCATTTTCTCTGGAACCAGGATACCTGAATCGCTTTCAGAATCAGAGGACAATTACCCTGACGGCAAACATCAGCGCCGGTGCACCCATCTCTACAGCTATGGTGATCAAAAAGACCCGCGCATATTATAAGGAAATAAAAGATCGATTTCCAGGTACTGTAATGAGTTTTGCAGGTGAGCATGAATCAACCCAGGAGTCATTCAGATCCCTGATGTTTGCTTTTGTGATAGCCCTTTTGCTCATTTACCTCATTCTGGCAACTCAGTTCAGATCATATCTCCAGCCGATTATCATTATATCAGCAGTAGTCTTTGCAATTATAGGTGTGATATATGGCACATTTGCTAGCCGTACGCTCTTTACCATTAACAGTTTTGTCGCGGTGGTCGGTGTGACAGGAGTCGTCGTAAACGATTCGCTCGTTCTGGTCGCCTTTCTCAACCAATGTTACCAGCAGGAACAATCACGTCGCAGGGCGATACAGGAGGCAACAGCTATCAGGCTACGGCCAATTCTGCTGACCACTGTTACGACAACCCTTGGACTGCTCCCTATGGCGCTCGGCATACCGGAATACTCAACAATCTGGGGCAGCATGGCCATGACCTTTGTCACAGGGCTCTGTACGGCAACGCTCCTAACGATTATTATCGTTCCGGTCCTCTGGTACATCCTGGTCGGCAGAAACTCCTTACATACAGACACATTGATACACAGGGAGTAATTATGGTTAACATACGTATTGATAGACCCCCGCCTGTAGTGTCTTTCACTATATTTATCTTTAGAAATCAAAATTTGATCTGACAGTTTATAGCCTCAAATCGTAGTCTCATATGACAATTCTATTGTAACTTATCTTTGGAAGCTCTTCTTTGCAGTTGCTCCATCTCTGATTAGTTTCAATGAATTAGTCTGGTCTATCTGCCAGGAAGAAGGTAAACCTTACCAATAGCCTGAAATCTTCTCATTGGCACGACTAATCTTCAACTTGAAACTGGTTAATCCTATACGATTACAAGTTTCCGGTTTCAATTGGCCCAACTTTTTTAAGCCAGGAGCCATCTTGTTGCAAGTATATTGTGGGATCTTCAGCAGGGACCAACTCCTCTCCGTCCTGATCACCGATTGTATAAATCTTTCTATGGTTGACCACTACGCCATTTACGTCGATAAAGCTCTCCTGACTGACTGTAACAGATCGAGAAAGTCTGTTCTTATCGACAACTTCAAATCTTCCTAGTACTTGTTTCATTTTAACTGTATCCAGTCAGAAGCAAATGATTAAAATAGTTTTACACATTTCCCCAAAGACATGGAAGATACAGTAGTTATTAGCGATGGACAACTGTGGTATATATTGGTTTATCGGTAAGCAATTGACTTACACCACCTTTGAAAAGGAATGGTGGCAGGTGTTACAATTGAAAATAATACTCTAGGATCTTGTCATTGATGAATTACTGGGATTGGCAGGTAATACCTCTTAAAATCTGGATACAACTTCAACTTGATATATTTCTTGGCTCGTCTAGCGAATTACACGAGGAATTGGCAATTTGATCTCTCGAGAGTCACTGAAAACCGCCGTAGATAAGCATTTTGACGGATAGTTTAACATTACCAGCAACTTCTGAAGAAAATTAAACTGCTTCTGCACTTCTATGTTCATGCTCATTTTCAGGTGTTAGAAGGGACAGCCCCCAATTTTTTTTCTTTTTAACTTGTCGATACGTCAGTTATGCCGGGCAGAGAGCCTCAGCACTTACTTTTATGCTATAAACACGAATGTGAGTTCGCCTATAGTTCCAGAAATGGAGCAACTTGTTCAGGTGTTTTTGCTGAGAGTACAATTGAGTGCAGGGACGACCTGCACGGGAACGAGGTTAACATGACGATCCTGCCAAGCTATTGATCCTGGCAGGAAATATCTTCGATCCACACTGCACGATACAACAGTGGAGTTGACCAACCGTAAATTATTGTCCAGTGAATAATTCTATACGATTATTAACCATCATGCTGAATCCTTGTGGTCGTGCAAACTATGTGGCTTTTCTGACTGACTGGAAAGTAGTATTTAAAACCCACAAGAGATAATGGTTGCCATTGCCTCATAATTATCGATCTTGGTCCGACTTACCATTTCTTTACTAGAGTTTTCAGATCACAGAGTGTACATATATCACATTGTAGGAGGTTGATAACTGCGGATATATTAATAATGAAAACAACTGTCACAAAAACGTATGTCCAACCCGACAATACCTCACTTTGGGTATGTCCTGAATGTGGTTTTCAGAAAAGTATCCCTATCAATAGATATCGCCATAAAAAGCACCAAATAAAGATTCGATGCAAGTGTAATACTCAGTTTAATCTCTTTCTTGAATTCAGAAGGTTCTTTCGAAAAGATGTCAACCTTGCTGGTGAATGTACGATTATACCCGGAGACGGTGAGAGTAAAAAGGTCATATTGACCGACCTTTCAATGGGTGGAATGTGTATTCAAGTGGGTTGTGCAGAGTTCTTCACAGAAGGCGTTCGAGGAATTGCAATGTTCACCCTTGATGATCGCCATAAAACTGAAGTAATAAAGAAATATGTTGTCAAATCGACTATCGGGAACCGGGTACATTGTGAGTTCTTCAAAGATATAGAATACCAGAAGGAATTAGGCTTTTACTTAAGGAAATAGGCCGATTCTGAATTTATCAATATAAGTACTTGAGAAAACATCATGACACTGACAAAAGCTGATCTTGCAGAAGCCGTTTACAAAGAACATGAAACGATAACCAAGAGGGATGCGGTTAGGGCCGTTGAGTCATTTCTTCGCTTATCAAAAAACATACTCATTGCAGGTGATGATCTGCTTATTAGTGGCTTTGGGAAATTCAACGTGAAGAACAAAAAACCTCGAAAGGGCAGGAATCCGCAGACCGGTGAAGATCTCATATTGGATGCCCGGCAAGTTGTTACTTTTCATCCTTCTGGCTTATTAAGAGCCAAAGTGAATGAAAGCTAATATCACCCATCGTGGTATGAAAGCGAATAGAGAGTTAATGATTTTTGGAGTAACCCTGGCAATCGTGGTGGTCACCATTATCGTCTGGACCCTGAAACCCTGGTGGGCCGGAACGATGTGAGTGCAGGTTTCTTAAAGATCATCCTGAACAACCCCACTCTTTGACTTGCCAATAGTTACACTTTGGGTGGTTAGAGAGTAGTATCTTCCAAAGGTGTTGGTCGAAATGGAGCAACTTCTTGCAAAGACGTGGCTCAAGAGAAACAGGAATAGTCCTAATTTGCGGTTTTGCTTAAACGGTTAACATTGTCAATAACACCCTCTACCATTGCAACAACATGTGTTTCAAAAAAAAACTGACTTGATGGTTTCTGGTACTTGGTCATGTGAGGGTAGCGGAGAGGAGGAAAGTACTGTCATAATGGAGGCAACCTGGACTTTAGTCTTTTAATACGACACTTATAGAGTTACGTAACCACTAATTGTGGGCATGGAAATTTTGACTGAGATGAACTTAACTTCAAGGAATATTATGAGAAAAAAATTATCGTTGTTGATTTGTTTACTGCTTTTATTCCCATCGCTCACCTGTGCTGAATCAATTGCTTCTTTTCCTGAAAATATTGATTCAATGATCCTAGTAAAGCAAAGTGTAATTCCTGGCAAAGATGTAGTGTTGCCAGAAGAGACGCCTCTTTTTTTGCAGGAAACTGTAAAAAAATACAACTGGATTAATAATGGAAAAGGGACAAAACTCAATATTTTTGTTCCTGAGGATAAACTTGAATTGTATAAATCTCATGGGCCTTATCCTGACGGCATTACGGCCGTTGCTATCTATGAAGATCAAGATATTGTCTTTGTTACTGAGCATATGGCCGGTCAACCTCTTTACGGAACTTACAACAGAGACGGTGTAGATATCAGTGATACACATCCATCTTTAAAAATAAAAGCATGTTATCAGTGTCATGAAGGTTATGCCGATATATGTAAAAATGGAACCTGTGCGACTCCAATTATAGAGATTTTTAAGTAATTTATGAAACTCTCTATTAAAGCAAAGATATTCATTTCTCATTTCGCTTTGATTGTAATTTTAATTGGAGGTTTGTCTTACCATCATTTCAACAATGAAATGGAGCATTACAAAGGGACTGTTCAGGCATTCCATGTTGCATCATCTCACTCAATTGTCAGTACTTTCTCCTTAGCCATCTCTGGCGAGAACTATGCAAACGTACAACTTCCTGAGTTTAAGGATGAACTCAGGAGAAATGACAAATTACTTTGTATACAAGCCGAAGGAATAAGCGATTATAGTTCAACAAAATATATTGCAAGGTATGATAGTGAGATAGGAGAAGTCTGGCGAGCATTCTACCCAGAGGGGTTTGAAGATCAACTTACACAGCAGATAGACAAACTAAAAAAGATACTGTTGAAACCAAAGAAAGATAACGTAAAAGTTGAATTTCTTATTCAGCGAGCTATTGATGCAAAAGAGGAGTATTTCCTTCACCACGAATTCAACCAGCAATTTAAAGAGAAATTTGAAAATCTATTTGCAAAGTCTCAGACATTTATAGATTCTGAAAGACAAATATTATTCATTTCACTCCCTACAACGAATCGTAATGGTGGTGAAATATCATTTGTTTATGATATTTCTGAAATTTCAGAAATTCAAAAAGGTATTTTAAGATCTGTTCTGCTCGAATCTGTTTTGACTATACTACTCTCAGTTGTATTGCTAGGCTTCTTATCATATAAGATAACAAATCCACTTGATAAATTGTCTAATTATATTGCTAATGATTTTGATTCTCTTCAAGTTAACAACGTTCCTGGTGCAGACCGCTCCGATGAAATTGGCACTCTCTCTCGATCATTCGTAAATTTGCTGGCGCAAATGAAAAATTACGTTAATCGACTAGAACAACTGAGTAAAAATGACCCACTTACAGGGCTTTTAAACAGGCGGGCTTTCGATGAGATATTTTCTCATTTGCTGACTAGGCCTATTGAAAAGAAGATCGGTGTTCTATATTTGGATATAGATAATTTCAAAAAATACAATGACAAATATGGGCATAATGCCGGAGACCTGACCTTACAGAAGGTTGCGCAATCCATTAATAATTCTCTACAAAGAAAAGGTGATTATGCATTTCGGTTAGGCGGGGAAGAGTTTTCTGTTGTTTTGTCTGTTGAGGATAGAGAGCAAATTATGTCAATTGCAGAAAGAATTAGAGCCAATGTGGAAAGTTTGCAAATAGAGCATTTTGACAATAGCAATTATGGTGTTGTGACAATTTCCATTGGGGCATGCATGAAAGTGACAGAGGATGATAATGTAGATGCTCTCTCAATGCTTGATAACGCAGATAAAGCACTTTACGAAGCAAAACAAAATGGTAGAAACCGAATAGCGTTTCTCTCTTCCTGATTCTTCTAGATTAAGAGGCGAGAAGTCTGCTCCATTCTCTTACCATCGGATGATTGATTACTTTCGTATCGGGCGTTGAGATTTGTAAGGGGAAGCTCTTGAGAATCCATTTCCACCTGATATTTACACTATCCTGTTGCTCTCAAGGGCGAGGAGCCGTCCCCGCCCTGATACGATCACCTACCCATACAGTGTTTCTATCCACCTGATTGCTTCAGTATCATTGACCTTTCCAAGGTACCTCTGGGTCGTGGTGAGGTCAGCATGGCGCAGAATGACCTTGCTGACGATCTCTATTGGTGTTCCTGACCGTGAAGCATACGTCGCAGCATGACGCCTGAGATCGTGAGGTTTCAATTCTACACCAACAAGATGCCCAGGTCACTTGCAGTCTTGAGAAAATCACCTGCGAGTACGCCCAGGCCGCCGGAATAGATGGGCAGGGCATCACTCAAGCCGAATTCCATGCTGAAGTAGGCCACAGATCCCAGCATATCCCTTCCATACCTTTCGTCATACCACTTTGTTTGGCTGAGATATGCTTTGCGATATGCCAGCTGGCTCTGCAATTCTTCCATGAAGGCCGTATCGAGCACCAACGTTTCCAACCGCGTTCTCGAGACACTCTCAAGAATCAGCCACGGATCCTCCGTACCTTCCCAAATCTCCAGATCAATTGCCCGCCAGAGCACATCTGCGCAATGATTCCAATTCCAACGCAGATCCAACGCCAAGTCCGTCAGTCCTTTGAGTGAAGAGAGAGCTCCGGATGGTGATGTCTATGGTGACCAGATACTGAAAATATGCCTCAACAATTTTAATATCGGCAAGACGCAGACAGATGAGCCGAATCCCCAGTAAATCGCCAATCCGTTCCTGGAAGTTTTTTACGGTGATCGGTGAATTAATCCCCTCAGGACTTGTATTCTCTTTGTCTATTTTCTCTATAAATCTTCTTTCATCTTTGACGCGATACGTGATTGTGTGAAAATTGTGCTTCGGAGCCAGAGGGTCATCTTTGATGAGACGTGTAATATATTCCCCAAGTCTTTCGTAGCGTATTTTTTCATGTAAAAAGGCAACCAACAGTGCTTCTTTCTGCCGTTTTCTCATGTGTCGCAGTCTCCTTGAGTACGATCGTTTTCAAGAAACCCCTCACAGAACCTCAGCAAGTTTTCCTGCGTGCAGATGTGATTGTTGATGATCTGCCATCTTGACGATTATCCGGTGCTTGATGGGATCTTTCTCAAGGCAAAGTGTTGCTTCAGTCTGCACTTTGCCATCTATCTCTAAAGATTCTACGCCACATCCGCAGCCATGGGAATTTTCCACTTTGATGTCGTATATGGCCTCTCCGTACCTCAACCGGACACTGAACCCATCCCAGCTATCAGGAAAAACAGGATGTATCCGCAATTCACCATTTCTTATCTGCACACCGAGGACCTCTTCGATCCAGGCTCGATACATCCACGATGCTGAACCGGTATACCAGGACCATCCCCCCTGACCGATTTTTCCTGGTAACCGGTAGACATCAGCGGCCACAACATAGGGCTCTACCCTATAACGCCAGACTGCCTCTGCATCACGGGCATGTTCAATCGGATTCTGAAGGCGCAACAGCTTTGCCGCCCTCTCGCCATCACCTTTGCGGGCCATCGCCATTGCCATCCAGAGGGCTGCATGGGTGTACTGACCACCGTTCTCCCGCACTCCTGGCGGATACCCTTTAATATATCCTGGAGAGGGATCTGCACTCTCAAATGGTGGTTTAAAAAGCTGCACAACCCGTTCATCCTCATGAACGAGATGCTCCCAGGCAGACTCGATCGCCTCATTGGCTCGTGTCGGATCAGCTGCCCCGGAAAGCCAGGCCCAGGATTGGGGCAAGGAGTCGATTTTCGCTTCGCTGTTTGTGGCGGAACCGAGCAGGCTGCCATCATCGAATGTGCCACGCAAATACCACTGGCCATCCCATGCCTCCTTTTCGATGAGATGAATGAGCTTCTCCCGTTTGGTGAGATAGTCCTCGCGGAGTTCGATCCTCTCTACAGATATTGACAGCTCTGCCATTCTTTCCAACACATCACACAGGAACCAGGCCAGCCATACGCTTTCTCCTTTCCCTTTGGCACCCACCAGATTCATTCCGTCGTTCCAGTCTCCTGTGCCGATCAAAGGCAGGCCATGGAGGGAACTTACAGTCAAGCCGCGACTGACGGCCCGCCTACAGTGTTCAAAGATCGAGGCCCGTTCAGAAGTGACCTCAGGTACTATAAAGAGTTCATACTGATCGTCTTCAAGCTCAGGTGCATGGATAAAAGGCACCTCGACAGCCAGGATATCACTGTCACCGGTTGCCCGCACATACTCTGCGACAACATATGGGAGCCAGAGCAGATCATCAGAAATTCGGGAACGAATACCAGCGCCGGACGGCTCATGCCACCAGTGCTGGACATCCCCTTCTTGGAACTGCCGGCTCGCCGACAGCAGAATCTGCTCACGGGCTATTTCAGGACGAACAGCGAGAAAGGCCATGACATCCTGCAGCTGATCACGAAAACCAAAGGCACCACCTGACTGGTAAAAACCTGAACGGCCCCAGATCCTGCAGCTTAAGGTCTGGTACTGGAGCCATCGATTCACCAGAAGGTTAACGCCAAGCTCGGGTGTCTGCACTGCAATTGTGCCTAGTAGCCTGTTCCACCAGGATCTCGTCTCATTAAAAGCCACTGTAAAAGCATCATCATTTTGAAAACGCTCCAGCAGTTCCCTCGCCTGTTCTATTGTCCCAGCCTGGCCAAGCAGACAGCTGATATAACGCACCTCACCAGGTCGTATCTCTACCGTGACACGGAGCGCAGCACAGGGGTCCAATCCCGCACCACTTCGCTCTGACAACTGCACCTGTTCCATTGCTGCTGGGTTGGCAAGTGAGCGATTACGGCCAACAAAGTGATGGCGATCACAACCATAGCTCTCTGCCCTTGGAGAAATAGAGGCAAAGGTAATGCGCTCCGGATACTCGGGATGGTAATAATTTCTGGCAAGCACAGCGTGAGTATCTTCGTCCCATTCGGTTACGGTGTGCATCCAGGACGTTTCCCGGTTTTCACCAAGGGTCAGCTCCACATAATACGTTACCGACAACTTGCGAGGCCTCGATGAGCTGTTCGTCAGTTTGAGCCGCTGCATCTTGACCGGTTCCCCTCCGTCATCATTCACCGGTACGAAAACAGTCAGTTCCTGCTCAATAGAGCTGCTGTTATGTTCAAACACCGTATATCCCGCCCCATGCCTGGCCCGATAGGCACTTTCCTGACGGATCGGGGCAGCAGTAGGCGACCAGAACTCTCCAGTTTCTTCGTCCCGGATATAGACGGCTTCGGATGGCGGGTCGATTACCGGGTCATTGGACCAGCCTGTCAGGCGATTGCGCTGGCTGTTACCAAACCAGGTAAAACCTGAACCGGTTTCGCTGACCAGCGTACCGAACATCGGGTTGGCAATAACGTTTACCCATGGCGCGGGGGTATTGATATTCGGACCGAGGTATATTGCGTACTCGCTACCATCCTGAGTAAAACCGCCAAGGCTGTTGAAATAGTGCAACTCCAGGAATGGAAGTGGTGCAGAAGGCTCCTGAAGTGCTGATTTTCTCGGCAACTTCATCAACTGAACGGCAACTTCGATTGGTCGCCCTAACTGTTGCGGCAGGGTACCGCGGGCAGCCAGCAGTACCACACTGGCCGTAGCTGTGAAAAGCTTCAGGTCACTCTCAGGCACCTGAGGTGCGTGCTGCAGATAGACGTTCCCGCCTCGATCCGCAGCTGCGGCAAGAGCATACACCTGAATCATCTGTTCCAACCGTTCCTGAAGCGGTCGCTGATACCCGCCGGACTCCTCGTTGACAATCAGTAGATCGGTAGCGAAACCCTGCATCCGCCAATAAGTGTGAGCCTGCAGCATCTGGCGAATCAGGCTGAGGTCCCGCACATCTCCTATCATGACAAGCACCAGCGGCAGATCTCCCGAAATCCCATACGGCCACAAACCCGATTGACCCTTACGGTTTTCCGCAAGACGCTTGGCCGGCGCACGCAGGCGCTGACGAGGGAACAGCAAGTGGCCTGCCAGCTGCTGAAACCGCCGCGCCTCATCGGGTTGAATTTGCAGAACCTGCAACTGCTGTTGGGCTGCACGCCAGGCAAAATTCATGGCACGCTCTATTGCATGACTATCACTATACTTATCAATCAGCAGCAGTACCTCTTCCCTGGTACTGCCGGCAACAAGTATCAGCGTAACCTGAGCGCGCTCTTCCGGTTTTAAGGTGAGAGACTGGCGGACACTCATGACCGGATCAAGAACAAATCCCTGATTTTCTCCTAAATCCCGTCTTGCTCCCATGGGATTGGCAAGGGTATGGCCGCGACCGACAAATTGTCCCCGATCAGTCTCAAACTGCCAGTTGGGTTGATACGAAAATTCATCACCGTTGTGATGGACCAATAGGCGATGGGCGACAACCAGGGGGTGATCATGTTCACTCCGAAGTCGCCGGTAGGCAAGAAGCACCTGTTGTTCTGGGAGAGCCTCCGTCTGGATGAAGAGTTTGTTGAAGGCCGGGTGTTGTAGGTCAGCATTATGTGGTGCCATGGAAAGCTCCACATAGCTGGTAAGATCAAGTATCCGTTCACGAGACGAGTGGTTAATAAAGGTAATCCGCCGCAGTTCAGCATCATCCTCCTGGGAGACAATTACCTCAACCTCGGTGTGGAGATCCTCATTGACGCGCCGGAAGACAGCACGATCGAGGGTAAACTCTGCTGAATATCCTTCAACTTCGCCACCAACTGGATGATAGGTGGCCGACCAGAGACGATCGCGATCGACCTCGTGTATATAACAGAAAATCCCCATCGAATCAGAGGTCTGATAAGCTCGCCAGCGTGTCAGTTCCTGATCTCCCAACTGGCTGTATCCACCACCGTTGTTGGTTACCATCAGACCGTAACGGCCATTGCTGAGCAGCAGACTTCTGGGCCATGGTGTATGGGGGGAGGTAAAGATGGTGCCTGCCGGAGATGTCAGATCTTCGAGCAGCAATACAGGCTCACGGTGTATGGCCTCCGCCAGATGTAACGGTGGCAGTGAAGGAATACGCTCCTGGAGCAAAGCTTCAAAAGCCTGCACCCGAGAATCACTATGAAAGCGGCGGGAAAATGGCTGGTTATAGAGAAAATTCGTCAGTGCCAGAAAGGCCATGCCCTGATGGTGAGCCATATACGCCTCGATGACGACCCCGCGACCACCCTCCCGCTCTGTTTTTCGACTATAGTCAATGGATTCGTAGTACCCGTAATCACCAAGCAAACCAATGGCTGACATGCGTTGAAGATTCTTCACTGCCTCTGTCGGCACCACATTCAAGGCCAGCAGCGTTGCATAGGGAGAAACCACAAGTTGTTCCTCTGAGCCCTGTTTTAAACCAAGCGCTGAAACCCCAAACGCCTTGTACTGATAGGTTTTATTGAGATCGAGATTAGCAAAGGCCGATTCGGAAATACCCCAGGGGACGCGATGTTTTCGTCCATAAGCGACCTGTATCCCAACAGCCTCCCGGGCAGCCTTATCCAGCAGCGAATTGACATATGTACGCTGGAACAGCAGCGGCATCAGATACTCAAACATGGTCCCGGTCCAGCTGAGCAGAACACGTTTTCCCCCGACAGCGCCATAGAGGCGGCCAAGGGCAAACCAATGCTCAAGTGACACATCACCCCGGGCAATGGCGACAAAACTGCCAAAACGCGCCTCGCTGGCCAACAAATCATACCGTGAACCATCGAGACAGCTGGTGGAAACATTATAACCAATAGAGAAAAGTTTATGTCCGGAATCATATAAGAAACCCATCTGCATTTCTTCAGACAATTCCCGGATCTCAGTTATCAGGCGTTCAATCTGCGCTAATGTCTCACCGGCCAGCCACTGCGAGGTGGCAAACGCTTCAGCAACCCGGTCAAGCCAACCGGCAAGTTCTGCGGAAAGTTCAACAGTGGATGCGCGAAGTTTGTTAACAATGTTGATAGAACCGATCTTGCCGCCGGCAAGCGCAGCAAGTGAGGGCGCCGTTTGCAGATCATGACGAATGGCAGACAATGCTTCGGAGCCCAGTACGGCAAGCTCCTCTTCAGTTTTTTCCGAGAGGATTTCGAGCCATGAAAGATAACGACTGCTGCCCACAGCCCAGGCTTCTATCTGCTGCTGCAGCTCATATTCCCAACCCGAAGTTGCTGAAATGCCAGCAACAGAACTTATCTTTGCCTCGATGGCCCGCTGCATACCGAGTATCGCCAGGATATCCGCTGGCGCTGCCTGCTCTTTAACGAGAAATTGTGTCAGTATATTTTCAAGATCACTGTACATCGCAGGTTTTACCGAATCCGCCTGGACTATCCCGATGGTATCAGCAATACCTGCGAGAGCTCGTGATTCCAGAAGAGGAAACTGCACAATCTCTTCAAGACCATGCCCCAGAGCCCAGAGGCAGCCAAGCAGGTTACCGCTGTCCACCGTCGAAACATAACGGGGCTCAAGTGGCTGCAGTGTGCTTATATCGTACCAGTTGAGCAAATGGCCTCGATAGCGCTGCAATTGCCTGATGGTTGCCATGGTACTGGTCAGCTTGTCTACTACCTGATTAATGGTCAGATAACCCGAATCATACGCCCCAAGAACGCTGGTCATATAGAGTCCGATATTGGTGGGACTGGTCCGCATAGCCAACTGATCCTGATGAGCGACCTGATAATTATCGGGTGGGAGCCAGTTGGTGTCCGTGTTGACAAATGAGGAAAAGTAACGCCAGGTACGCCTGGAAACCATTCTTAAGAAACGAATATCCCTCTCAGATACGCGAAAAGATTTCTGCTTATCGACAACCTTTCTGTTCAAAAGCCAGCCGAGCACAGGTGCGAAAAACCAGAGAACAAGCCATGGTACTGACGGGGCAAGACTTCCTGGAGCCACCTGCCATACAGCCACCCCCAGCACCACACTCGCAATACTTCCCAGTGAAAGGGTCAGAGCAAAGAGTGATTTCCATGAAGACACACTGCAGACCGTTGCCCCGGTTGTCCACTCAAGCATGTGGCGGCCTGAAATTTTCGTACGGAATGTTGCCCGAATCGCTGCATCTAAAGAGACAGCTGCCTGGCCGGGCAGAAAGGCTGCATCGGCAAAAGCCCGTAAGAGATCATGAATCAATTTGGAGAGCGAAAAAAGCCGTAAACTCTTGCCACTGGTTGCCATGGTAAAGTTGTGTGACACAGCATGAAAGATCAGCTGCGAACAAACTACCAGAGCAGCAAGCCCAGCCATTTGTGGAGAAACAGACCAGGCCAGTACAAGGAAAACAATATTGGCAAAGGGAACCAGGCTTCTTCGCAGGTTGTCAAATATCTTCCACCGATTAAGAGCTGACAAAGGGTTTCGGGCGTGGTCTCCTCCTGCCAGCGGAACACGAGGCAACATCCAGGTCGCAATCTGCCAATCGCCACGAATCCAACGGTGCGAACGATTACTGTACACCTGGTAATGTGCTGGGAAATCGTCATAGAGCTCAATATCGCTGGCGAGCCCTACCCGGACATACGCGCCCTCGATCAGGTCATGACTGAGGATGCGTTCCGCCGGAAAACGTCCTGAGAGTGCGCGGGCAAAAGCGCGCACATCATAGATTCCTTTCCCCTGATAGCTGCCTTCTCCACTGAGATCCTGATACACATCGGAAACGGCCGCAGTATAGGGGTCGATGCCAACTGGATCACTGAACAGCCTGCTAAAGAGTGATGCGCTTGAGCTCTCTAAGGTCGGGCTCACCCGAGGCTGAATAATGGTATAGGAGCCGGCGGCAATCCTGCCCTCACTATCAAAGCGCGGCTGATTCAGCGGATGAGCGAGCGTTTCCACCATTTTCCTGGCTGTGGAGTGCGGAAGACGGGTATCGCTGTCCAAGGTAATAACAAAGCGAATGTCGGCCAATTGCTGCTCGTTACCGATATAGACGAGAGATGGTGCATTCTCCGGCCTCGAGCCGTCGATGAGGTTGTTGAGTTCTTCCAGTTTGCCGCGCTTACGCTCCCAGCCAATATATTTCTGTTCTGATTCGCTCCACGTTCGCTCCCGGTGAAACAGAAAAAAACGTTCATCCCCATACCGCTGGTTGAGTGTTGCAACAGCCTCAATAGCCCGAGCCAGCAAGGAGGCATCTGCAGGTCGTGTTGCCGTATCCGCATCGGTGTAATCGGAAAACAAACTAAAAAAGAGGTTGGTTTCCTTATTGGCCAGATATCGGATTTCCAGTTTTTCGACCTCAGCATCAACTGTCCCGGCATCCGCCAACATAACCGGCACAACGACCAGGGTCCGGAATTCGTCAGGAATTCCGGTTTTTTTGAAATCCATTTTTGCTAAGGAGCGGGGAGGTAAAAAACGTGTAACGACATAGTTGACCACTTCAATCGCCAACTGACTGACCGGAACAACAAGGGCCAGAACGATACATCCCAGACCAATCATGGTTTGCGACCAAGAGGTCACCATGAAACCTGAATGCAGAGAAAAACCGACGATTGCCGTTACCAATGCGGTCAGGGTTGAGCCCACAAAGGCGAAGTAGACCGAAGTGTGATGCCGGTAGGTCCAGGCAAGTATTCTGTGACGCAGACTTTCACGGCAGGAGATCAACCCTGCGAGTTCCCTGCGTCCCTCACCGATCAGCCAGCTACTGACATAGTTGCGCAGGTCATCATCTGCCGATTCTTGCAGTGACCGGGCAGCCAGTTCTACGACACGCTC
This sequence comes from Desulfopila sp. IMCC35008, assembly GCF_010646885.2. Classification (GTDB taxonomy): domain Bacteria; phylum Desulfobacterota; class Desulfobulbia; order Desulfobulbales; family Desulfocapsaceae; genus Desulfopila. The sequence goes on from NZ_CP050700.1 coordinate 2,761,245, forward strand.
GGCAATATGTTCCTCAGCCTGAGCGGAATTGTAGGCGAGTTCTTCAACTGCTTGCCGACAACGGTCACGGGTAGCAAAATCCATCATGCTGTAGACGCCACGTGGCTCATTTCGCAGGATCTGTTCCACCCGACTGAGCTTCTCAAACATCTCACGCCAGTCAAGCATTGTGAGCTGACGCAAGCTGGTAAAGGCGTTTCCGCAGGACACCTGCTCGCAAGTCTGCCGTTTCTGCTCACGAATATTGAGATCATGCAGCGGTTTTTTATGTACACGCTCAAGCCAGTCTCGAACCGGTGATAAGACAGAGGGTTCATCGTACAGGAGGCCAACCAGCTGCGAACTGAAATACGGACTGGGTAGAAACTCTTTTTTTGAAAGCTCAGCCAGTACTGCGAAAAGGGTATTGGAATCCTGTTGATTGGCAGTAATAAGCCGGTTTGCCCAGAAATCAGCAAGCTGACGTTCGCGCAGGTCACCCAGGGCGATGATTACCATATTATGGATACTTTCAATCAGGGCAATACGGATCATTTGGGGAATTGCCCACAATTCTCCAATCGACAGTACGCGCTCATCCTGACATGCATCGAGAAACACCAGAATATTATCTCTGTCTAAATACTGGTCAGTATGGGCAACAAAGTCTTTAGCCAACCCATAAATATATGGCATGCCCCGATAGGGGTCTGCGGCTAGTACAGGCAGTTTTAGAAAAAATCGCTTTGGCAGGTTTCGTAAGACATCGCGGACATTCCGCTCAAGGATATACTCATTATCAAGAATCCAATCGGCCGCAGGAGTAGCTTTCTGCTCAAGGCGCTTTGCCGCAGAGAGGTCACTGCAGGCACGCTCAACCCACTTGCCCGACTGTTTCAGGCGTCGGAGCAATTCAACACCGCTTCGCAACTTTGGAGCTGTCGTTTGCCTGCGGGCATAACGGAAAGCATGCCTGGTAAGCTGTGTAAGAGTAAATCGAACTCCTGGTGTTCGTGTGGCTGAACGTCGCTCGTAACTCGGATGCTGGATAAAGAGTTGTGGAGGAATCGTGTTGCTTTCACGAAGAAATATCACCAGACGTTTGAGAGATTCTGGTGACGCCTGCAGAATAACAACTGATTCTCCGGGAATCAGCCACCGTGCATGCTCCTGCAAGATGGTTTTTTCCACGCAATTACTGAAACGTTGGAGCCAGATAAGAATCGCAAGAAGAGCAAAGGCGGACCCGCCCAGATGAAACGGCAACCCATAAAATTCCTGTCTTTCAATCAGGTTATACCATCTGAAAAGAGGAGGGGTGCTCCATGCAAGCACACCACAGAAAATCGCGGCGACGATAAGAAAGTAAGCGTAGCGAGAGAGAAAAGGAGCTGTCTGCTGAACCTCACTGTCAGCATTTTTGCTGAGCAGCACAAGCCTCCGGCAGCCTTTGCCTGCTAGCCCCTTAAAAGCCAGTTGAGCTTCTGTCTTCTCCGTAAAATACCCGATAAGTGTGGTCAGGCCCATATATTGCCTCCCTGCGCGACTTCGGGTCGGCTCGCGTTGTTCAACGCCCACCCTCCAAGATGTACCCACCGGTGCCTACTGCATTCCATCAGGATTCGCCTTTTTGATGTATTGATAAAAATCACTCTCTGTGGTGAGGATGAGCACGGAGTTCTGGTTCGGCTTCTCTTTGTAACTCTCAAGGGTCTGCAGAAAGGCATAAAAATTCGGATTGTTATTATAGGCGGAACCATATATCCCTGTGGCCCGTGCATCTGCAGCACCCTGGATTTCCTGTGCCCGGCGATAGGCTGTTGAGCGAATCTGACGCAGCTCCTTTTCCATCTCACCGAGAATCTCGGCACTGCGTCCTTCGCCTTCCGAGCGGAACTGGGCAGCGATGCGCTTGCGCTCCGAGATCATCCGTTCGTAGACTTTTTCCCGGACACTCTCCACATAATCGAGACGCTTAATACGCACATCGACCAGCTCGATACCATATTGCGGAATGATCCTTTGCGCTTCGGTCAGTATCGTTCGGGTTATCTCCTCGCGGCCCCGGGCTATTGCTCGCTTTAACTCCTCTTCTCTCTCTTTGGGGATATCCTGTAGCGCCTCCTGCTCGGGGAGCTCCCACGATGCGGAGCGGACAAGCTCAACGAGTTCGCTGCTCGACACCTGATCCCGCACTACGGAATCGAGGATATCATTCAAACGAGACTGGGCGCCCTCCTCACTGGCAACGTTCTCCAGGAACTTCCTGGCATCTGCAATCCGCCAGCGCGCTGTGGTGTCTACCCAGATGAATTCCCGCCCCTTGGTAGGGATCTGGTTTGGATCACCGTCCCAAATAAGCAACCGTTTTTCAAAGCGTCGGACCTCCTGGACAAACGGCAGTTTCATATGCAGACCAGCCTCGGTTATCGGCTCACCCACCGGTCGGCCAAACTGGACGACAATTGCCTGCTGGCCCTCTTCCAGGGTATAGAAGACTCCGGACACGCCTAAAAAAGCCAGCACCACGACCACGATACCGATTACTTTTAATTGTTTGTTCATGGTTTTCCTCCTCCGGCTGAAGCACCCTCGGCAGACTCCAGCGGGAGCCAGGGAACCATCGCCTTCTGATCCTTATCGACGATATAAAGCCCCTTCATCTCAGCCAAAAAGTCGGTCATTGTCTCGAGGTAGAGTCGTCTGCGCGTAACCTGCGGCGCTTTCTGATATTCAGCCAGTATCGCTGAAAAGCGGGTTGCCTCGCCTTCGGCCCTGTTAATCCGCTCAAGGGCATAACCTTCGGCCTCGCTGATGCTCTGGGTTGCAACGCCGCGTGCTTTCGGGATCTCGCGGTTGGCCCGTTCCTGGGCTATATTGATGGTCCGTTCTTTATCCTGCCGTGATTCGTTCACTTCGTTGAAGGCAGGCTTCACGCTGTCCGGAGGTGTTACATCCTGTAGCTCGACGGTAACCAGGCGCACACCAGTCTGATAATTTGTCAGGACCTTTTGAATCTCGACTTTTGCTTCACTGGCAACGGCAACCCGACCGGTTGTCAGAACATCACTGCCAAGGCGATTGCCTACAGCCCTGCGCATGATCGCCTCGGCGGTGTCGCGAATGGTCTTGGGTGTATTACGTACCTGGAACAGATAGAGAATCGGATCTTCAATGCGGTACTGGATAATCCACTGCACATCGATCACGTTGAGATCGCCGGTGAGCATCAGTGACTCATCCTTATACGAGCCGCTCGGCTCATAACGGGTCTTCTCGCCCGGCAGTGAGGACATTGTCCTGAAACCGAACTCCTCTTTTAAAACCCGGGCAGTCGGCAACAGCCGAACTGTTTCGATACCAAGCGGCAATTTGAAATGCAGCCCTGGGCCGGCCGAGCGCATAACCTTACCGAATCGTTGCACGATTCCGGTTTCTTCCGGCTGTACGGTGTACCAGGAAGTTCCCAACAGTGCCGCGGCAACCAGAAAAACGATAAGCAATAGAACCTGTCGGGGGTTGAAATCACTTCTCTTCAGACCGTGGGTTTCCACCATTTCGAGAAACTGCTTGAGTGATTTCCCAAGGGATTCGTTCCATTCAGACATGGCGAGCCTCCTTTGTCCCCGTGTATATTCAGGTGAATATTTATGGAGACAGTATACATATCGACTCGTTACTTTGAGCCTGGTCCTTCATTATCAACTGATCGCAATGCCTTTGTGAGCCCAAAACATCAGTTTCCCTGCTCTTGGTATCCACACCTGTCTGTATCAATATAGAGTTCACATATTTTTCTATAGTGATAGCCGTATATTGAAAGCGTGATAGCCAAGGCTATCTGGCTGGGCCTGCGGGTCAGGGTCCAGAGCAGTAGATGCCAGTAGTAGAAACGCTCCTTGCCGAGAACACCCAGGCGAAAGCCGGCTCGAAAAAATGACAGGAATCGCTGCATGTTCAGGGGCATGGTACTTTTGGGCGCCTTCAGCTCACGGAGTAATGTCCTGACCCGCCGATAATAGTTTCTCGGGGAGTATATATGCTTCATGATCGACGTATAGCCTCCCAGAAGATTCTCTAAGCCCATTTGGGGAATGATGTTTGTCGTACCGTCAACATTATCTCCGGAAAAGAGCAGCACGATGCGGCTCTCCTCTTTGAGTCGTTCGAAAAGGCGGGTTCCCGGCGGGGCCTGGAGCATACCGACCATGGCGATGACGATGCCACTGTTCTGGATAAAATCGATCTGCCGTTGAAAGATTGATGGCAGATCACTGTCAAATCCGACAATGAAGCCTCCCATCACCTGTAGGCCCGAACGATGGATTCTCTTGACACTTTCGAGAAGATTACGGTTGGTATTCTGGTGCTTCTGGCATTCAGTAAGACTCGTCTCATCAGGTGACTCGATACCTATGAAGACAGAATCAAACCCGGCCTGGACCATCAATTCCATTAACTCAGGGTCATCGGCGAGATTGATTGAGGATTCTGTGAAGAATACACATCCCTTTTTCCCTTTACGCCATTCGATCAGAGACGGCAGCAAGCGGGTTTTTAAAAAGCCCTTATTACCGATAAAATTATCATCAACAAAAAATATTGAGCCGCGCCAGCCCGTCGCATAGATATGATCGAGTTCAGTGGTTATCTGCTGCGGTGTCTTTGTCCGCGACCGTCTACCGAACAGTGCTGTGACATTACAGAATTCGCAGTTATAAGGGCATCCCCTGGAAAACTGGATGTTCATGGAAGCATATTGCCTGGTCTGTATCAGCTCCCACAAGGGAACCGGAATGGTGTTGAGATTGCAGAAGTCCAGCGCCCGATAGGTTTTTTTTGCCTTGCCTGCCATAAGATCCGAAAGGAATGCAGGCAACGTCATTTCCGCCTCGTCGAGCACGAGATGATCGACCTCTGGAAATGCTTCGGGTTCAGAGGAAAACAGAGGGCCACCGGCAACAACTTTCACCTGCATCAATCTGCATCGGTGTATTATGTTTCGGGCAGAGGCACGCTGCACGGCCATGCCGGTCAGCAACACCATATCCGCCCACAGCAGTGACTCGTTTGAGAGACTTTGGGTATTGAGATCAACAAGGCGCTTATTCCATTCATCAGGCAGCATGGCGGCAACAGTTAGCAGGCCAAGAGGCGGAAAAGCCGATTTCTTGCCGATAAAACTTAAGGCGTAGGTAAAAGACCAAAACGTCTCAGGAAATTTGGGATTCACGAGCAAAACATTCATTTCAGCAATATCCTCCTTATAAGCAGTGTGCGATGTATCAGCTGCTCTCCTTCCGCACTGCATAAACGACATCGATGTTCTCAACAGCAGCAACCTGGTGAATATAAATTTCTATCGGTTTCGAGAGGAGACTCTTGGTACCGAGCAATACGCTGAAGGTATCAGAATTCAGGTGACGATTGAGATGCCTGCGGTTCTCCCACTCCGAAATCAAATGGAAAACATTGCAGTCTTCGATATCAGTGTAGATTCCCCAATGAAGAAGTCCAGTGCCGTCTGCAGGTGGTGAAACCATTGACAGAAGCGTTTGTATAACCTCTTTCTGCTTCTCCGGCAGGGTGTTCAGAATTGTTCTGACAATAATCATAGCTGCGGCACCTCTCATTCCAACCGGATCCTGGAAAGTCGTTCAAACAGATTAATGGTGTCCTTCAAAGGTTGATACGGCATCCCGAAGCGAATCTTGTAACGCGCGCCAGGCATCCTCTGCCCCGTCGATGATTTGCTCAGGCACGCTCTCCGGGAGGTGATTCAATTCAGACAACCGGGTTTTCGCCTCCTCTATTCGCTGCTGCAAAATATGTATGCGTTCAGTGTTTTCGGCACGCACTGCGGCTGTTCCGCTTTTCATCTGTGCCTTGAAATCAATGAGTTTCTTTTGGGCCTGCTCAAGGTCTTTTTCTATTTTCTCCAATAGTAATTTTTTATTACTCATCGTATTCTCCTCAGTTTTCTCTTCATATCTTCCACACGTAATGAACTTTTGCAGAAGTGTACCCACAATCACAATAAAGCAATCATCATGCCAGAGTTCATCCACATTCATTGACCACGCCCAGCCCCTTTGTTTTCTGAGAGAAATTTTCGAATGTAACCGGAGCTGTGTGTACTGAGCCACCGACACACTTGAGGTCGTATATGGCCAAATGGTCATATATGACCTTCGATCCCTCACTTTCGAAGCTACGCCCAGGCCCAACATTTCACTAAATATTGTCGTATACCAGAACGATCGTTGACACCAAATTTTGCACGGAGCCCCTGGCACAAAGATTGCAAGAATATTGTCAGGTTGTGTCCATTCAGAAACGAAAGGTTTTTTCCCAATAGAGGCAGATGAGGGATATTTGCTGGTACACGGAATTGTCACTTCAGGAGGAATACAATGAACATGGAAAGCTTGGTGATTTTTCTGGTAATTGGAGCAATTACCGGTTGGCTTGGGGGACGGTTAGTGCCCGGTGGAGGCTTTGGTCTCCCAGGTAATATTTTTGTGGGCATTATCGGCGGCGTTATAGGCGGCTTCTTGTTCAGGCTGTTGGCAATTTTTGCAGGCGGTCTGATAGGTTCAATGGTCACTGCTGCTGCAGGAGCCATCGTGTTGATTTATGTGATCGAATTCGCCAGAAAAAGAAAAAACGGCCCAGACACAGAGGAGTAACCACGAATGCTGACGAAACTCAGATATTGGTGGCAGGAAAAGCGGTCGAGTTTTTGGTTCGTCCCCACAGTGATGGTCCTGGACGCCGTAGTGCTCGCCACAATCCTGATAGTTATGGATACGAACCTCGACCAGGAGATTGTCGAACGATGGCCGCTGCTCTTCGGATCAGGTGCGGCCGGAGCCCGTGGCCTGCTTACCACCGTTGCCAGCTCAATGATCACCGTAGCCGGATTAGTCTTCTCCATTACCATCCTCGCTCTCTCTCAGACTTCCAGTCAATACACCTCGCGAGTCATTCGTAATTTTATGCGTAATCGTGTCAACCAGAGTGTGCTCGGCGTCTTTGTTGGTATCTTCGCCTACTGCCTGGTTGTACTCCGGACCATCCGGGGTGGGGATGAGGGGATGTTTGTCCCTGCCCTGGCAGTGCTGGTCGGTTTGCTCTTCGCCTTTGTTGGGATCGGTGTTCTGATCTTCTTCATCCACCACATCTCGATGTCTATCCAGGCGTCGAGCATTATAGCCGGTGCCGCCCAGGAGACAATGCTGACTGTGGATAAGCTGTTTCCAGAACGACTGGATGACAATGATGACGAAAACAGAACCGATGCTTTATTGACGTCTCTAGTCCATCGCCCCTGGACTGCCATTTCCGCCTGGAAAACCGGTTACATCGAGAGCGTCAACATGAGCACATTGTTTGCGATAGCTCAGGAACAGCGAGTCATTTTGCGGATGGACCGCGGAGTAGGAGAATTTATCATACAGGGGACACCACTCGTCTCGGTAATGAACCTGATCAATCCAAGCGATGAGATGACAGCCAGGTTGAACTCTATTTATATCATCAGCAACCAGCGCACTGTAGACCAGGATGCCTCCTTTGGCATTCGGCAGATCGTGGACATCGCAATGAAGGCTCTTTCACCAGGCATTAACGACACAACCACCGCAATTATGTGTGTTGATTACCTGGCGGCGATAATGGTTCAACTTGCAACACGTAGGATTGAGCCCCCACAATTCTTGGAGAATGGAGAGCTGCGAGTCATTGCTCGTGGCCCGAGCTTCGAGAGCCTGCTGTCGGAGTCTTTCGACCAGGTACGACAGCACGGTGCAAGTAACGTCGCGATCATGCTGCGGATGCTCGGTGCACTACAAACCATTGCAGGTCAAACAACCAACTCTGGTCGGTGCAGGCACGTCGAGAATAAAGTGCAATGCCTGGCTGATCTGGCCGAAAGCAGCATCGAGTTCCCCCACGACCGGGAAAAATTTCAGAGCAGACTTACACAGGTACGCGAGTCGTTTGTGAGATGCTGACAGAAAAAAAACAATGACACAACACAGGATGCAATATGACAAAATCTGATCGCACCATGATACAAAAGATGGGGATCTGGATCGATCACAAAGAGGCAATTCTAGTCTCTTTACACGACGCCCAAACAACGATTGAGCGGATCGAGTCGAACGCCGAAAGCCACTTTCGTCCATCAGGTGGCTGGAAGGCCTCTGGCACAAACGTGGCTCAGTCAGTATCAAAAGAACAAACAGCGGACGAGCGCCGTAAGCACCAGTTTCATAATTTCTATCAAGAGGTAATCGAAAAGACTGGTAAAGTAGACACACTCTACATTCTGGGCCCAGGGGAGGCGAAAATTGAACTGTCAAAAGAGATTGAGAAAATAAAAGGCGAACACGTGCGCATTGCGGCAGTTGAACCCTGTGACAGCCTGACTGAAAACCAGATAGTTGCCAAGGTGAAATCTTTTTTTTCAGTGCCATAGTATCGACACGGCTAACCTGGATTCCTACACCTGATACCGTCAGCAGCAACGTTGACTACAACGTCCCTTTAGCAGGAGCCGGTCGCAGTATGGATGCCACATTTCTGATACGGGATAACTTTCGGCATCGTCGCGACATTGAAGACGCGTATCTGGAGGAAGAGAACCCTGGCCGCCAGAATTCGCCTCTTGGCCCTCATTGACATTTGCAGCCAGATTAAGAACCCTACCTTATATACCTATATTCCTCTAATATATTGAACATGACTTGCTCCACAAGGTAGTACAACTATTTTCCACCTGACCTTCAACGTGGAAATTCATTTCCGAATTACAGTGGTGAGATGCTATGACTAGGGATAAGACCAAGTCCAATTCCCGTCCAATTTTGAGTTCAATACCTACTTTGCGTAAGCAGGCCGAGGAACGGCTCCTCCACCTTGAAACTCTCCAGCAATCCAAAACCCTTGACTCTGCCGAAACCAGACGCCTCATTCACGAACTCAATGTGCACCAGATCGAGCTGGAGATGCAGAATGAGGAACTGCAGCGCACATACCTCGAACTTGACGAACTGCAGGCTCGATATTTTGATCTCTACAATCTGGCTCCCGTAGGTTATTGCACCGTTGGCGAAAAGGGGTTGATCCAGGAGGCTAACTTCACAGCAGCGAACCTCTTAGGAGTCAATCCCAGTAATCTCATCAAGCAATCATTTTTCCGATTTATTCAGAATGACGACCAGGATATTTACTATCTGTTCAAAAAACGACTTTTCGAGACCAGCAAAGCACAGACATGTGAGGTTCGTCTCATTTGTCAGGACGGAACCTCGTTCTGGGCTGAACTGGAAGCTACCATTTCACTTGATGAACACGGTAAAGCCGAAAGTCGGGTTGTATTGAGCGATATCAGCAAGCGAAAACGGGACGCAGATGAGCTTAAAGAAATGCATCGCCAGAACCAGGAAATTCTCAACAGCATTACCGATGGGTTCATATCTTTTACGGATGACATGGTCGTCAGTTACTTCAACACCGCGGCGGAGCGGATATTGGGGGAAAAACGCACCGACGTCATCGGACAGAACCTGTTTACTTCTTTTCCTACTATACAAGGCTCGTTAATTGAAGAAAAGTACACCGAGGCCATTCGCACACAATCGGCAATTTCCTTTCAGGTCGAGGTTGCAACGAGTCCTTACAAAAACTGGTATGATGTCCGCATTTACCCTGGCCACAATGTAACAACAGTGTATTTTCAAGTAATTACTGATCAGAAAATAATTGAAGATGAAAAGATGAAGCAGGAATCGGTAAATCGGCAACTACAGAAGGCTGAAAGCCTGGGACGTATGGCCGCAGCCATCGCGCACCACTTCAACAACAAACTTCACGCCGTTATGGGGTTCCTCGAACTGTCCTCTGACAGTCTACCCTCTGGGAACGAAGCTATCCCCTTGCTCACCATGGCCAGACAAGAGGCAACTCAAGCAAGTGAAGTGAGCAAACTCATGCTCACTTACCTTGGCCATGTCACTGGCAAAAAGGAACCGTTAGAGCTTTCCAAAGTTTGCAGGGAAATCCTGCCATTGATTGAAGTTACCCTGCCAAGAAACGTGGTCTTGAAGACCGATTTGCTGTTACCCAGCCCGGTTATAAAGGGAAATGCGGATGATATTCGACAGATCGTGACCAATCTTTTAGAAAATGCAGCAGAGGCAGCCGGCGATAAACCCGGTTCAATTCACCTGAGCGTCAAGACCGTATCATCAGTTAATATTCCTCCCTCTTCAAGCCGTTTTCCCGCTGACTGGCAGCCTGATAACACCCGTTATGCTTGCCTGGAAATAGCTGACCAAGGATGTGGAGTTGCAACTCATGACATCGAAGAAATATTTTCGCCCTTTTTTACCACCAAATTCACTGGTCGAGGTCTTGGCTTATCGGTTGCACTTGGGCTAGTAAAAGCACATGACGGTGCCATCACAGTAGAGAGCGTTCAAGGAAAGGGGAGTATCTTCCAGATCTTTCTGCCGATCTTTGCTGAAAAAATTGTTCACCAGCCAAACTACAACTTGAATTCTGAAAAAATTCAAGCTGGCGGTACAATTCTGCTGGTTGATGACGACAGGATTGTTCTGGAGATCACCGACGAAATGCTGTCCATCATCGGTTTTCGTGTCCTCAAAGCCGCAAGCGGCGTCGAAGCTGTAGAAATATTTCTTGAGCACAAAGATGAAATCCGTTTTGTGCTCAGCGATGTGCTCATGCCACGCATGAACGGCTGGGAGTTGTTACTCGCCCTGCGGCAAATCATGCCCGCTGTTCCGGTGATCCTGGCTAGTGGTTACAGTAAGGAGCAGGTAATGGAAGGAGTCAAACACGCTGAGCGCCCTCAGGCCTTTCTGGGTAAACCGTATAGTTTTCAGGAACTGAAGGACACAGTTCAGCATATACTTTCGGCAGAAAAAAAAATAAGCAGCAAGAACATTTCCCGGATCGAAAAAATCGTCTCAAGATGATGATAGCTTCATTTAATGACGCATGGAACACTTTTCAGCCTTTCAGCCACCTCTCGTTGCCGAAGGCAAGGGTATGGTTTTTTTTTGAAACATTCAGTCCATACTCCCCTAGTGTACTTTTTTTCAAATTCTATGGTTACTGGTTACTTCATCTTAGCCAGCGACTACAGGCCACTGGGCTCAACTGGAAACCGAATTCGCCATGGATTTCGGCTCCCGACATCAACCCCGGCGTTTATTATGATGTGAGCTCAAAGCACTTTTCCGTCCAATTGAGGTTCAAAGCCATATCCCCAGGATCACAGTCCCTGCAAATTCAAGAAGAAATACTGATCCTGTTTACTCAATAGGAGGGTTTAGCATATAAAGAATATCACTTTCACGCGATGGATACGGCGTCATAATACTGTTTTCATGGATTTCTTTTACTGGGGTTTTGTTGATCATTGCGTGTTTAAAGGTGTTGAGCAAGCCTGTAGTGTTATCTGACAAAATATGAACTCCCAGTATCAGGCCTTGTTCATCAACCAGCATTTTATATGCCGCGAACCTCAAACCAACCCGACGGTATGTTGGCCAGCTCAGATTTGTATCATAGCTTTTCCAGTATTTTATGTTTTGCTCTTTGAGTTGCTCCTCTGTTTTTCCCAACATCCCAAGTTGAGGGTAGGTGAAAAGGACTGTAGGAACTGCTGTGTAATCAATACCAGACGCTACCACACCTTCCTTTGCTGATATGATTGTTCTCGCTGCGACATGTGCTTCCATGTCGGCCACCCGAGCGAGCTGGATTGTGTGGACACAATCACCAACAGCATAGATATTGTTGTTTGAAGTTTTCATATTCTGATCGACAGCAATGCCCTTTTTTGAAAAATCTACACCTGCAGTCTACAGATTTAATGCGTCTATGTTGGGAACACGACCGGTAGCATTGACAATCAGATCAACCTTCAGGTTATCACCAGATTCAAATACTACAGAATAACCGGAATCATCTTTCTGAACTGACATGACAGAGACATTTGTGTGAATGTGAATTCCTTCTGCTTCTGACGCTTCAACAAGCTGTTCAACCATGTCTCCGTCAAAACGTGAGAGTACTCTTTCGCCAGCTTGAAGAATATGGATAGCTCCTGCCTCACTACCTAGACGAGCCGCAAAATGAGATAATTCAAACGATATGAATCCTCCACCAATAAACGCTATACTTCTTGGCAGCGATTGTAGTTCAAGAAAGTCATTACTTGTTATTGTGTGCTCATTTCCTTCAAAAGGTAGAGCCTTTGGACGTGCACCGGTGGCAACAACAAAAGAAAAGGCTGAGAATGCAGATTTATTTACAGAAATCGTATTCTGATCAATAAATGTTGCTTTCCCTGGAATAAAAGTAATTCCGTTGCCTCGAATATTCTTTATTGTGTTTTCAGGTATATCTGAGGTGAAGGTGTTTTTCTCTTTCAAAATCTGTTGCCAATCAACCTGTGGAAGATCAGTAACTCCAATGCTTTGCAGGTGGCTGCAGCGAGCATTTACCGGCTGGTTCGATCTCCGCTTCGACCACATCGATGTCAAGTTTACTGGCCACAGCTGCTGCGGTGTGGTAATTGTCGCCGGTAAGCATGACCAGTTCCAGACCAAGTGCATGGAGCTCGTGGACAGCTTCTGTAGTAGTGGCCTTTATCGGGTCGGCGACGGTGAGGATTCCTGCGGGCTTGCCATCAATGGCGACAAACATCGCAGTCTTCCCCTCTGTTTGTAGTTTTTCGGCAGAGGCCTCCAAATGCTCCAGGCCGGAGATCTTTTCGTCTCTGAGGAAATCCGGTTTGCCGACCATCACCAAACGACCAGTGACGGTGCCGGCAACCCCTCCAGCCGTCACCGAGCGAAAGTCCTTGACGTCTGCAAGAACGATGTCTTTTTCCTTGGCGCCCCGTACAATCGCAGCCGCAAGCGGATGTTCACTATTCTGTTCGAGAGAGGCGCCCAACTCCAGCCTCTCCTCAGGCGTAAAGCCATCACTCGGCAGGACGTCGATGAGTTCGGGTTTGCCCTCCGTCAAGGTGCCCGTCTTGTCGACGACGAGGGTAGTGACTTTTCCAATTGTTCCAGAGCCTCAGCATTTTTTACCAGTACTCCCTCCTGCGCACCCCTTCCAACACCCACCATGATGGACATAGGCGTTGCCAGTCCAAGGGCACAGGGGCAGGCGCGATGATCAGGACAGCAACGGCGTTTACGACAGCATGGGCGAGCTTAGGTTCCGGCCCCAGCCACATCCAGACAACAAAGGTGAGCACCGCGGTCGCCAGCACCACCGGCACAAAGATAGCCGCGACCTTGTCGACCAGCCCCTGAATGGGTGCACGACTACGCTGGACCTCGGCAACCATATTGACGATCTGGCCGAGCAGGGTGTCGTTTCCCACACGTTCAGCCGTCATGACAAAACTGCCTGAGCCATTGACGGTGCCGCCGGTAACTTTATCACCGACATCCTTTTCCACAGGTAGCGGCTCACCGGTGACCATAGACTCCTCGACGCTGGAGTGGCCTTCCACCACCTCGCCATCGACGGGGATTTTATCACCAGGAACCACCCGCAACCTGTCGCCGACCTTCACCTGCTCAAGCGGGATCTCCTTATCGCCTCCTGACACGACTTGTCGCGCCGTGGGTGGGGCGGGGTTGAGCAAGGCTTTAATGGCACTGCCGGTCCGACAGCGAGCCCGCAGTTCGAGCACCTGGCCGAGAAGCACCAGTACGGTGACCATGCCGGCGGCCTCAAAGTAGATGGCAACCTTACCTTCATGGAGCATCGCAGGTGGGAACAAGCCAGGTATGAGCATCGCCACAACGCTGAAAATAAAAGCAGCTCCAACACCGATACTGATGAGCGTGAACATGTTCAAGTGACGGCTGATGACCGAGCGGTAGCCCCGTTGAAAAAACGGCCAGCCAGCCCACAGGACTATGGGGGTGGTGAGTGCAAATTGCAGCCAGCGCGAGGCGTTGCTTTTCATCCAGGGTAGACTATCCAGCGCCGGGATCATGTGCGTCATCGCCAGAATAAACACTGGTAATGCCAGCGCAGCGCCGATCCAGAAACGGTTGGTCATGTCACGCAGTTCGGCATTTTCTCCTTCATCCGTGACGACCGTCGCTGTCTTTGCTTCCAATGCCATACCACACTTCGGGCATTCTCCGGGTTTATCCTGTTCTACTTCGGGGTGCATCGGACTGGTATAGATGGCCTTACCCGATGGTTCATTCTTGGGTTTTTCGGATGTATCTGATGCTGCCAGAAATTCCTGCCGACAGTGGTCGCTGCAGAAATAGGATGTCCTTCCGTCACGTTCTGCAGAGAGTGCGGACTCGTTATCCACCTTCATGCCGCAGATGGGGTCAAGGGATGTTCCATTACCCTTGCTTGCCATAGGCCACCTCCTTTGATACTTCTTACAATTTTTTCTCCATTATTTTGTTCCATAACCCGCTTGTTCTCTTCGGAGAAAAAATTATACTCTTCCTATCTGCCCGATATGTATTTCTTTTCAGGCCTCAAGATAAAAGATTACTTCGCCGGAGGGGTTTGACAATACTGATCAGCCTTTTCTGCGATTTTGTAGCGAAGATCAATCACTGCCTTCTCAAATTCGGCAAGTTGTGCTTTGGTGGTTTTGGGGTCTCTCCGAGCCTCCTGATAGTCGAAACGCTTATCATGCATTTCCTTGCGCAATTGAACAGTATCGTTCATGAATTTTTGATAGTTTTCACTCGTCCAGCCGGTTTGTGAGCCGTTTGGACCAAAACGGACTCCGCCTAGGCTATTATTATACGCCCTTTGATCATCCATCATTCCAGGCCCCATCCCGCTACGGCCACCACCCATCATTCCTGGTCCCATTCCGCCATAGTCGTCACTCATCATCCCCCATCCTTCACCTCTATCCATCATATCATAGCTATCCCCCCAACCGCAGCCCTCTCCTCCATATGCATAAGAGAGACCTGCAGTTGCAATTCCTATAGCCAATACTGAAGCGAGAATACTGTTCTTCATAATAATTATCTTTGAATGTTGCGACGCCCTTATAAGAGCGTTCGTTTATTTTTAGACCTTGGCACAGTTAGAAAAACAGACCGATTGCCACAAGTTATTTTTATTGCCTGCCTCATGGCAGGATTACTCAGGCCCATCAAAAATATTTCTAATGGAAACGAACAAGGCAGGTGTTTAAAAGGCGGTCAAGAAGAAAACATGAAAATCCGCACCACGCTCAGCAATACAATCATTACGGGAGATAACAGACATTCTGATCATGTCATGTATATTTTTGTTATGTCACGATACTCTCTATCTCTGAAATTTTCTTTTGCAGAATTGGATTAATCTCATCCAAGCTCCTTATCGGCCTCTAGAGCAAGAATCTCACACTATCAGTTGATCCTGATTTGCGCAGATTCGATGGCACCTCTTAACAGTTGATGAAGAGCTTCAATTTCATTTTTCAAGCTGCTCCGATCAACATCATCACTTTCAGTATAGGTAATGAGTTTTTCCCGAACCGCAGTATCTTTTGCCATGATATCTTCGATAATCTGATAGTATTCAATCTGATCATCAGGATCTGCAACCTCGGCAATGACACGGAATTTAACAACTTCTTCATGTCTTTTTTGCATTTGATGCTCTATGCTTTTGACGAAATTATCATTGTCGGTCATTTCATCACCTTCCTTACAGTGTGAACACTGCTACTTGAAATACTCTTCACCGTTAATACTGCTGCCCGGCGATATTTTTTTTCAGCTGATCAATATCAAGGCCAAGAGAGACGCATTGAGCATCTGCCATGCAAGCATCGGCATCCTGTATTTCCAGATGATGTTTCAGCTCATGGCTGCCTTTTTTCAAATCAACCAGCCACACCTTCTGTTCCGTATCATATTCTACCGTAATATCGATGCCGCATTTGCCGATGTCGGGATAGAGATCAGTAATTTTCTTGCACAATTCTTCTCTTGAGTACATGAGATATCTCCTGTTATTTCATTTTATTCCATCGATTATGCCTGCCCCTAAAATCGCCGTAATGACCACTGCATCAAGCCACCGAGAGTTTCCCTGTGGTTGTGTGCCAGCCTCGGGATGCAAGGGAGCAAGAATAACCGGTATACTCAAAATTATGCAATATTTGCGCCAGCCATGAATCATTGGCGGATCCATCAGACATCACACTGATATCATTACATCAAATACCATAAAGGCTCTCTTCTGATTACATTAATACACAACGACCCAAGGCCATATTGTACCAAAAGGTCATATATAACCTTTTGCCTATAGGGTCTGGTGAATGAGATCGCCAAAAAAACAAACATTCTAGCCACAAACACAGAAGCTGTGCGAGCATATGAAGAGAGATGCCCTGACTTGTTTTCTTTGTGTTTACACACTAGACTGAAATTAAGGGTTTTGCCTTTCCCTCTGGATGTTTGAAGGCTCCCCTTTCCATGTTTTACATCTCAGATTTCAAACCTCTACTCTCTATACGGAGGCGGATAACACCTGGAATATTTCGAGATTTTCAAGGCCCCGACAGATGGAGCGGACCGCAATAATGATCAATCTGGGCCCACATTTAGTGAGAATGACGTTCAATACTTCATCTCGAAAAAAATCTCTGTCACCTCAACTTGAAGTAGTGGCAGAGTCTTCCTTGATTTGAGATGGCAAAATGAACACTGCAAATAACAGTTAGAGCGAAGCCGGCGGTTGAGCTGATTCAAAATGTTGGGCCTTGTCGTTTGATTCACCTGAGTGATGTTTGTTGTGCCCCGACCGCTATAAGTACTCGTGAGTACAACAAGGGTTTTTCTGAGCCAGGCGTAAATATCAGTACTTTTCCTTGGCTTTCTCCGTTGGCAGTCTCCCCTTTTCGGTTTTTTACCGGCAGATACCTGCCGGTTTTACGAAAAGTTAAAAACGAATTTAGCTATTTCTCTCAGAAAAAGCTGGTGATAGATGAACCTTCCCTTGCCTCCCAACCCCCATACCATTTTTGTACTGATATTGATCGTGATCGCACTTTTTTTATTTAGTCGCGAAAAAATACCACTTGAATCATCGAGCCTATTTATCCTTGTTGCCTTAAGTGTGGGATTCGAGCTTTTTCCATACCATGAAGGTGATACAGTCCTTCATGCGATGAGTTTCTTTTCCGGTTTCGGCAATGAGGCTCTTATCGCTGTCTGTGCTCTTATGATTGCGGGGCAAGGGATTTTGCGTACGGGTGCGCTGGAACCTGTGGGACGGGTCCTGGCCAAACTTTGGAAAACCAATCCGAGCATCTCTTTATTGCTCACATTATTGCTAGGTGCGTTTATCAGTGCCTTCATCAACAATGTTCCAGTTGTAGTACTGTTACTCCCTGTTCTTATTAGTGTTTCTTTGAAAACTCAGTCTCCAGCGTCGTCAGTTCTTATGCCTATGGGATTCTCAACCCTGCTGGGTGGAACCTGCACAACGATTGGCACGTCAACAAATCTGCTTGTAGTTTCGGTGGCCGCCGAGATGGGACTTAAAAAATTCGAAATGTTTGATTTCCTGGTGCCTGCTGTAATTGCCGGAACTGTTGGGATTGCCTATCTTTGGCTTGTTGCACCTCGCTTGATTGCCAAGCGTGACCTTGCTATTACAGATAGTGCCCCGAGAATTTTTGCTGCTCATTTAGCCATTTTAAAGGATAGTCCGCTTGTCGGAATTGCTCTGTCGAAAGCTGTGGAACTGACAGATGGGAAGATGAAAGTGACAGCTGTAGAGCGAGGTGAACAAAAACTGTTTACCCGGCCCAACCTTGTGTTACAGGCCGGTGATCACCTGGTATTGAGGGACACCCCGGTTCACCTTAAAGAATATGAAAAAATTCTCAAGGGTACCCTCTATCCTGCTGATACCGAAGATGTTGCTATTGATGAAGATCATCCTCTGCAGGCGCCGGATCAACAGTTAGCCGAAGTTGTCATTATAGAGGGCTCTCGACTCGATGGCAGTACTCTCAGCAACCACCGATTTGCTGAGCGGTACGGCCTGATTACGCTGGCACTTCATCGTACAGGCAGACAAATCAAGCAGACGCACGATGAAATCAGCGATATTCGTTTGAAGGTTGGTGACATTCTGCTCGTACAGGGGCCCCGTGAGCAGATATCAGAACTCAAGAAACGCTCAGAGGTGCTGATCCTTGATGCCATAGTAGACTTGCCTTTTTCGAAGAAGGCACCACTCGCCATGTTTATAATGAAGGGCATAATTCTCACTGCTGCGTTCGGTTTGTTGCCCATTGCCATCAGCGCCCCTATGGGGGCCTTACTGATGATTATTACCGGCTGTTTGAGTTGGCGTGATGCCACCAGGGCATTGAGCGCTCAGGTTATCCTGATAGTGGTTGCCAGTCTGGCACTTGGAACGGCAATGATTAAAACCGGAGGTGCAGAATACCTTGCCTCGGTTTTTGTAGCCCTGGCTGGTAACGCCTCACCTGCTTTCGTCATCAGTGGATTGATACTGATGATGGCCATATTTACGAATATTATATCCAACAATGCAACATCTGTTATCGGTACCCCCATAGCTATTTCCATTGCAGGTCAGATGGGATTAACACCTGAACCTTTTGTATTGGCAGTCCTGTTCGGAGCGAATATGAGCTATGCCACCCCTATGGCATATAAAACCAATCTCTTAGTCATGAACGCCGGAGAATATACGTTTTCCGAATTCCTCAAGGTAGGCATCCCCCTTGTCCTTATAATGTGGGGCATGTTTTCATTCCTATTGCCATTGCTTTATCTGTAGATTCAATGATCGGATATGAGAATCAATCGTCTTTCATCAAGTCAACCCATCCCTGATATTGCTATCTTTCTTCGAATCACATTCAACAGTGATGTCGATATCACAATTACCGATATCAGGACAAAGGGTTCGCTATTTCTCAGCCCCTCATCCTGAATGGTTTCCTTTTCAATCAGGAGGCGCGCAAGATCATCACGTTTTTTTCTTATCCGGTTCTTCAAACTGTTCCGACTCAAGACGTAATACCTCGGCATCTATATCGGCAAGCAATCGCTCCTGGATACGCTGACTAAGGGATCCGGTACGGAAGGCATCAATAACCTGGCCCTTTTCAACAAGTAGCAGGTGCCGACGCGCCCACTGGAGCTCCTATGCCTGAAGCTGCTTGCTTTCGAGATGCAGGTCGAGAAGGGAGGTCCTTACCCGCTCGACTCTCTGTTTATATTCAGCGCGGAGGTCATCAAGCACCTCCGGATTGGTGAAATGGACGTGTAACATTCGATCAAGCTCTTCCAGGGCCGCATAGGCTGCCTGCAATTTGCCGCGGGTCAACTTGTACTGATCGTGTTCATGATGTTCACGCACAACACCCAACCATTGCAGCAGTGGCGACATCGTCAGCCCGTGGACCAGGATTGACAGGATAACGACACCGAAAGTCATAGACACCAGCAATTCTCGGTGGGGGAAATCCTTAGATAGGCTGAGAACCAGCACCATTGAGAGCCCGCCGCGCAAACCACCCCAGGTAAGGACTGTACTCCAGGCCCAGGGGATCTGTTCCCTCGTCCGGCGCAGCAATGCCGAGGCACTGAAAATGATCAACGCCCGGCCTCCGGTGACCACGAGATAGGCAACCATAATAGCCTGCCAAGAGGCGAGCAATGCCTCGAATTGCACCTCAAGACCGATAAGCAGGAAAACGATGGAGTTGAGAGCAAAAGCCAGGTATTGCCAGAACGACTCCACCGCAATCCTGCTTGATGGCGACATACCGCGACACGGGCGCCGTAGTTGCCGCAAAGCATACCCGCCGCAACGGTGGCAATAACGCCGGAATAGTGGAAGTGTTCGGCGGCCAGGAACGAACCGTAGGCGACGATGGTCGTCAGCGTGATCTCGATCATCGGGTCGTCCACCTGTTTGATGACTTGAGAAACGGCTAGGCCGACGCCGACTCCTATGAGTGCGCCCAGACCAACGATCTTAATAAAATCGAAGGCCAGACCACCGGGTGTCACCATTTTGCCGGTCACCAGCGCGACACTGAGTGTAAAGAAGACAATCGCGGTACCGTCGTTCAATAAACTCTCCCCTTCAAGCAGTACAGACAGACGCTTCGGGACTCCAAGGTTCTTAAAGATCGCCACAACGGCGATGGGATCGGTGGCTGAAATAATCATGCTGAAGACCAGTGCGTGTTTCCAGTTGAAGTCCTGGACAAAGTGCAATGTTCCTGCAACCGGTGTCAAGATCATGGCCGTCAGCGCAATTGCCACCACCACGCCGGGGATAGCCAGCGAATGGATGGTGATTCGGTTGCGCCAGAACTGCTTGAACTCGAGGTAGAAAGAAGCCTCAAAGAGCAGTCCCGGCAGGAAGACATTAAACATAAGTGCCTTGGTCAGGTGCGGGGCTTCAATGGCATGTACAAAACCCAGGCCGAGGCCGGTGATGACCAGAGCCACCGTATACGGAATGGCCAGGCGTTACACGGCAATCGCCACTGCAGTGGCTACAATAAAGAGCAGAATTAATATGGTTCCCGCTTCCATCTAAAAGATCTCTTCCTGCATAATTATTTTAGCCCTACTATTTCATGCTTTCGTTAGGTTTCCCGAAACAGTTCGATCAAGGGTCCTAAATGAGTATTTTAATAAATGAAGCAATCACTATGCCAGGATCTAGCGACCCAGATCACGCAATCTCATCCGTCTATTGATATATTTTGTCATATTTTGGTGTATTTGGCCCATTCAGGTAATCATAGAGCAAGGGTTATATTTGAGCTGTGGTCATATATAACCACGTGGATGGTGCGCAACTTATGCTGTTTTCATCAAATACCAAGGCCTCTTCATACTCAGGACTAAACAGGGATCCAGAGACTGTTCACTAAACACAGCAATCCAGTTTTGAAGAGTTACGCTAGCAAGGCTGAGGAAATGGTTCAATGCCACCATTGGTTAGATATGACCTTCTTTTGGAGAATATTACCGATTCCCACAAAAGCGCCCAAACCTTCTTTTATCATATCAAAACAATATGCTATGTGATGCAATTACTCACTTCACAGCGTGGCATGCAAATTGCTCAAGAGAGGTGACAGAAGAATCTTCCTGCAAGAGGAATTTTGCCCAAACCTCAGAATGGATTTTTCTTTTGAAGGATCGCAGGTTCAATTCCGAATCTGGATCCTGCAATTAAATCGCCTTTTCAAGGCAAGGAGAAAAATGAAAAAATCATTTTTGAAGACGTTAGCTCTGGCAATTGTTGGGTCGCTGTGTGTGGTTGGGGCGGCCAATGCTCTTCCAATGCTGGAAGGTGGACTAAGCATGACAGGTTTATATACTCCTGTTAATGCCGGAGGTTCGGAAGTTAGCATAGAACTAGCGACGGGAATTGATTTTGGGGCTTGGCTTAACAACGCTGACAACACATTCGTCGTATCAGGAGCAAATGGTAGTTTTACAAGTCTCATCGGAACGATTGGAAATATTACAGATTTCCAGTTTGTTGGTTACACATATGTCGAAGACGTAAGCCTCTGGTCTGCTGGTAACTTATCTTTTGAAATGAGTTCACTCACCTGGGACAAAGGTTCGGATGGCGACTCCAATGATATTCATGTTTATGGATTGGGTGTGATGAATAGAGTCGGGTATGACGATACCCCGGGGGTTTGGAATTTCACCGGACAAGGAGCTGATGAAGCAAACTTTTCATGGTCAGCATCTGTTGCAGCTTCACCCGTGCCTGAACCGGCCACCATGCTTCTCTTTGGTACCGGCTTAGCTGGCCTCGCTGGATTAGCGAGACGAAAAAAAAATTAACACTGATCTAATCGGTAAAATATTGGCAGAGTCAAAAATGACTCTGCCAATATTTTTCTTTGGTTATCAATATGTATGGCCAAAGTAAAATGGCGGATACACTCCGTTATAGCACAACAACAGGTCCTCGTATAAACTTTTGCTGCAGTCGACCTGCCACCTCGACGAACCCTTCATGATAATAACCACTTGCGGTGACAGCATCGTCAAAATCTATCCTACCCCGAAAAATCGGGTAATTTAGCTCAATCATCCTTAGTCTCATCAGCCGCCCGTCGCTTGTTTCATGATGGCTATGAGGGTATTTTCCACTTCCTGATCCGCCTCCGGCAGTTGATGCATATGAAACATTTCCGCAAGGAGGGCGGTTGGTTTCAATGTAGCCAGAACGGTGCAGTTGTCCTCCTCGTACATGAAAATTCGACTGGGTAATACGGAGAAAATGCTCGTGTTCCGTTCGAGAGCTTCCTCTTCTTTCGATTGACCGACCTCAAAGACCAAACATTGACGGACGATTTCCTTACCATTGGGATCCATGGTTTCATGGAGGTCGTGCACCTGGATAATCACAAAATGATTGGCGGCGACGGCAAGCTGCAGGGCAGCTGAAACCGCTGTAAGGGATTTTTCGGTGGAGAATTTAATCAGCATGGTTTTCCTTTTTGGTAAAATGAAACGACTTCCAAACGGGCACTATTTTCGCGACACCTTGTTGATCAATACAACCAGCAGGACTACCACCAACATGCAGATGCCGAGGAAAATCCAAGTATTTCCGCCCATCATTCCGCCATCCATCCGTTTACGTAATTCATCATATTAGTACGCTCCTATGGGTACTCAGTGAGCCAGCAGGGTAAACCAGCGATCATCAATCTCTCGCTTTAGCAGCTGAGTTGATGAGCTTTCCTCAGGGGGAGCACACTAAATTCTGCGGCCCTGGACCAGTCGAACCAGAACCACAATGACTGCAAGGACCAGCAGGATATGAATGAATCCTCCCATAGTGTACGATGAGACCAGCCCCAGAAGCCAAAGGACGATGAGGATAATGGCGATTGTTTCAAACATCTGCGTTCTCCTTTTGAAATTGAAGTAAATACTGGTTGAAACTCCGAGAAGGCCGACACCAGGCTCACTTCAAATGATCTTTGTAAGAGCCGATGAGACCACCAGCAGGTAAAGCGGTATTGCTTCCCTACTTTTTACACTTCAATTATTGTGCCAACCAAAGGCACAACAGGGAAATAATTTAATATACTGATATTATTGTTTATACCGACATTGGCTATACTTTAGAATTTCGCTCGAATGGTCATATGTAACCGCTAGCCATATGCAACTTTTCTGATTTTTCTGATGATCGTTCAGGAACTCTCTGAAGTGAATGGCTCGTTCACTGAAATAACAACCTAACTTGTTTTTACCCTCATTGAACTGTAGACTGAAATTGAGAGTCTTACATTCAGTTCCGGTTTCCCTGGAAGTTATCATAGATTAAAATTTCGCCTCAGAAATAGATATGAAGGAAAAACATTCCATAGTCATAAACCTAATATTAATGGATTTAGCCTCACATCCTGTCAACAAGATGAAGCGAATTGGCTTTCTCAGACAACCTCTTGTTGAAAACAATCAACCCACGAGGATCTATGCCCCAGAATCTTTTCGATAAAAAGAAAACCATTGATAAAGATTCTCTTGCAATGCGCAAGCGCGCAGAAGACCTGTTTCGCGCGCAGCCGATCAGCATTCAGGATATCAAACTTGCTGATATCCCAGATCTTCTTCAAGAACTGCAGATCCATCAATTCGAACTCACGCTTCAGAATGAGGAATTACAGACAGCCCGACTTCAACTCGAAGAATCGTGGGCCCGGTATGTGTATCTCTACGATCACGCACCAGTCGGCTATTTCACTTTTGACGACAAAGGCCGAATACTTGAAGTGAACCATACGGGAAGCGAACAGTTGGGTCTCAACACGGAGGACTTACTCAATAAGCCATTTTCATTTTGCTTATCCCAGGATGACAGCGATGTATTTTACCTGCATCTCAAAAAAGTATTTTCCACTCAAAGCCGACAAACCTGCACTCTCACCCCTTTTGAAAATCAAGACAGGCAATTTCATGTCCAACTTGACAGTATCCCTTCCATTGACTGCACGAAAGAACACTTATGCTGTCAGACTTCTGTAACCGATATCACAGAACGAAAACGACTGGAAGAGACCCTGCAGGCGTCAGAGACCTTATTCCGCAGTCTCTTTGAAGAAGCTAGAGAGGGCATTCTCATTGTTGATGTCGAGACCGGGCAAATATCGGATATCAATCCATTCCTGATGGAGATGCTGGGCTATAGCCGTGAAGACATATCCGACAAGAAAATATGGGAAATCGGGATACTGCAGAATATCAAAGCATGGAAAAACACGATATCGGAACTGCAAAGCAAAGGCTCTGTGCACTATATCAATATTCCACTTACTACCAGGAGCGGCAGGCACATTGTGGTGGAATTTACCAGCAGTGTTTTTACCGTCAATGAGCAACAAGTGATGCAATGCCGCATCAGAAATACCAGCTCACCGCCGCTGGATTCAGATTCTTCATCCTATGCTCATGATGGCACAGAACGACGTATGTGGGAACGGAGGGATGACCTGCGTAAAAACGTTGAGCAGATAGCAGAAGAGAGAATTCGTCATCGGCAGACAGAGGAAGCCTTGGTAAAGGCTACGGCAGAAATCAAGACCCTGCAAGAGCGGTTAGTGAGTGAGAACATCTATTTTCAGCCCAAAACAACAACCAAACACACATTTACCAATATCATTGGTCAGAGTAAGCGCCTGAAACAGGTGCTATATCGAGTGGAGCAGGTAGCGCCGATAGACACAACAGTCCTGATACTCGGTGAGACCGGTACTGGAAAGGCGCTCATCGCCGCCGCTATCCACAGCTTAAGTTCCCGCCGGAACCGGCCAATGATCGCCGTCAACTGCGCTGCCCTCCCACCCAGCCTTATTGAAAGTGAACTGTTCGGCCGTGAGAAAGGCGCTTTTACCGGGGCAGACACGAGACAGACCGGACGCTTCGAGACCGCCGATGGTTCAACGCTTTGTCTTGATGAGATAGGCGAACTGGCACCCGAACTACAGGCCAAACTGCTTCATGTCGTTCAGCACGGGGAGTTCGAGCGTTTAGGATCATCAAAGACCATTAACGTCGATGTGCGGCTGCTGGCCATGACCAATCGCAACCTTGAGGAGGCTATACATGATGGCAGTTTCCGACAGGATCTCTATTATCGGCTGAATATATTCCCTATTACCGTTCCACCGCTCAGGCAGAGAAAAGACGACATCCCTCTCCTGGTTCAAGCCTTTGTGGAAAAATTTGCCAAAAAGATGGGGAAACAAATCACCTCGATCCCCAAAGAAACAATGAAGCGGTTACAGGACTATCCATGGCCTGGCAACATCAGGGAGTTGGAGAGTATTATCCAGCGGGCCGTGATCCTGAGCCCTGGGGCTGTTCTCCTCCTTGAGGATAGACCGGATTTTTCGCCGTTTGCTGAAACCGCCTCAGGAAAAACCATGAAAGAGATAGAGTACAACCAGATTCTGAAAGTACTCACTGAAACCCAATGGCGTATTGAAGGAACAGGCGGAGCCGCCATGCTCCTTGATATTCATCCAAGCACCCTGCGAGCACGAATGCAAAAGCTTGGCATTTCACGCCCTGAGCAGATAGAGTCTGATTAGTCGTCGGCAGACCTCAGCATATGGAGGGCTCCTCACCATATGCTGAGGTCTGCCGATTACTGCCACCAGTTCTCGAACCACCAAACATATCAGATGAAAAATATTACTAAAATTTGGGTTGCAGCAAAAATGGATTCCTTATATCCATGCTGAACGAGATAGATTTTCAGATGGTCGAACAGGTTGGTACGCATCGAATAACCTTCATGTACGGCTGCACACTACACCTTACAGAGTAGTAACGGAGTTGAACCATGCCCGCTGGAAAAGTGAAAAAAAATTTACTGCGTTCAGACAAAACAACCAGCGGTGAGAAAAAAACTGCGCCCAGGAAAAAATCAACCGGTGCCCACCCCTCTCTGACAGAGCCCGGAACCTTTTCCGCACCGCGTGCTCAGCTGCCCATTGTAGGCATAGGCGCCTCCGCTGGTGGCCTGGAAGCATTTGAAACGTTCTTTGCCGCCATGCCAGCTGATGCTGGGGCAGCCTTTATCCTGATCCCTCATCTCGATCCAACCCACGGCAGCATCATGCCTGACCTGATCCAGAAGCACACCAAAATGCCGGTCTTACAGATCAAGGACGGAATGCGGGTCGAACCGGACACGGTCTACGTTGTACCACCCAATCACACGCTCTCCATCCTTAACGGTTCTCTGCAACTCATGAAAATGAGCCGTCCGCGCGGTGTCAACCTGCCGATTGACAGCTTTCTCCAGTCCCTGGCCCAGGACCAGGGGCCAAACGCAACTGGCATCATCCTTTCCGGGACCGGCAGCGATGGAACCCTGGGAGTAAGGGCAATAAAAGCCGAAGGCGGCATGGTGATGGCCCAGGACGAGCAATCTGCAAAATATGACGGTATGCCGCGAAGCGCCATTGCTACAGGGCTTGCCGACTATGTCCTGCCGCCTGCAGAAATGCCTGAACAACTCGTCAGATACCTTCAACATGCTGCCCGTATCGAAACACAATCACCGCCCCTCACCGATGACGTGATTTTACCTGACGCCCTGCAAAAAATCTGTATCATATTGCGTTCTCAAAGTGGACACGACTTTTCTCTCTACAAAAAGAATACCCTTCTGCGCCGCATCGAGCGAAGGATGCACATAAGCCAGATCGATGCAATCAAAGACTACGTTGCCTATCTCCAGAAAAGTGAGATTGAAAGGAACATTCTGTTTCGGGAACTGTTGGTTGGGGTCACCAGCTTTTTTCGGGACGCCAAGGCCTTTTCCGTGCTCCGGGAAAAAATCCTGCCCGAACTGCTGACGGATAAGCCGAACGGCTATACCTTGCGCGTCTGGGTTACCGGCTGCAGCAGCGGTGAAGAGGCCTATTCCATTGCCATCCTTCTGCAGGAGGTCATGGAAGATCTCAATCGTCGCATCAATGTCCAGATATTTGGTACCGACATCGATGAGCACGCAGTCAATAGTGCACGAAGCGGGCTTTACCCGTCAAGCATCGCTGCAGACGTGAGTGAAGCACGTCTGAACCGTTGGTTTACCAGAGAGGACAATCAGTACCGCATAAAAAAATCGATCCGTGAGATGCTGGTTTTTGCAGAGCAGAATGTCATTAAAGATCCTCCATTTACCAAGCTTGACCTGCTTTCCTGCCGTAATCTTATGATTTACTTCGGTGCTGAATTGCAGAAGAGGCTCATCCCCCTTTTTCACTATAGTCTGAAGCCGGCTGGCATCCTTTTTCTCGGTTCATCGGAAGCCATCGGCCAGGCCCATGACCTCTTCACTATCCTGGACAGGAAGTGGAAAATATACCGCCGTAAAAATATCTCGACTGCAGGCAATAATATGGTGGACCTTCGAACCTCTCCATTCATCGCCGAGAATGCGGCACCACAACTGGCGGAACCTATCAAAAGGGTGGAAGAGCTGAGTGCCTTTCAGCTTGTAGAAACGATACTGCAACAAAGCGACGCTCCGCCCTGCGTCATTATCGATGAGGCCTGCAACATCATCTATCTCCATGGTCGTACCAGCAGGTACCTCGAGCCGCCCATCGGCAAAATCAACGTCAATATCCTGAACATGGCGCGTCCTGGGCTCAAGCAGGAGCTGACTGAAGCAATCCGCGCAGTTGCAGGCAACAGCCAAAAAGTTGTCCGCGAAGGGCTCTCCATTGAACATTACAGCGGTTATATACCTGTCGATCTGACGGTCGAGCCTCTCCTCGGACACGCCGCCCTTCGTGGCCTGATGATGGTCGTCTTCAGGGAAACCGCCAAGATTTCAAATAATCAAGAGAAGCCACCACTCGCAGGGGAACCAGCCCAAAGCCCGGATGTGAAAATGCTTGAACAGGAATTATGGCATACAAGGGAAAACCTGCAAGCCACTATCGACGAACTGGCAACTTCCAATGAGGAGTTGCAATCCACCAACGAAGAACTGCAAAGCACCAATGAAGAGCTGGAGACCTCAAAGGAAGAGCTGCAGTCTTTGAACGAAGAAGCTACCACAGTCAACGCCGAATTGCAGAGCCGTATAGATGAACTGTCGACGACCAATGATGACATGAAAAACCTGCTCGACAGCACCCAGATCGCCACGATCTTTCTCGACCTCGATCTTGGTGTCAGAAGGTTCACGCCGAAAACGGTTGAGCTGATTCCACTTTCGGCCATCGACCTCGGTCGCTCCATCAAACATTTTGCCACAACTCTCCTCGATACAGATCTGGCGGACTACGCCAATGATGTCATAGAAAAACTCGGTATGCGAGAAAAAGAAGTCGAGAGCAAGAATGGCACCTTCTACCGTATGCGCGTTCGTCCCTATCGCACAACCAACAATGTGATTGACGGGGTGGTGATCACCTTTGAGGATATCACCACGCTCAAAAAAACAGAGGCAACACTCAATGTCTTAAATGCAGAGCTGGAAAAACAAAAGCTCCAGCAGAGCGTGGCTGTTGAAGATGCAAAAAAAACAGCGAGGAAGTGATTGGATAAATTTTCACCTCTCCAGTTTCACATAAAAGAAAACGACTGATCTTGCACCTCCTTTTAAACCGCAACCGCCCTCCTCTACCTCCAAGTAGTGGTCAGATCTGACCATTGGTTACATTTAACCGTTTTGGCATGTCTAACGGTGATTGTGCCATGAATGCATGTACGCACATTTTTGACGACATACCAACGGGATGCAAGCGACCATCTGCACAAAACAGAAACGGCATAGATATTGCTTTTAGTTAATGGATATTGTTGTTTTTGAAAATTTCCACTCATGTTTGGCAGATTGGCTGCTGACGAATCCTATACGAGGTTCTGTAATGAAACTAACACACGAAGAGCTCAAAATCGCAATTCTCGAAAAAGCGGCAAAATCGCCAAAACCACAGCTGTACATTAAAGATTTCTACGCCTGTGATCCTGATACAAAGCCGAGAGAATTAAAAAATGTGGCCAATGACCTGGTGAAAGAAGGGAAGCTGATGTTTTGGTCTTCCGGATCAACAACTATGTATGCCCTGAAAAACCGGATCAAAAACGAAGAGGGTGCCGGAGGCATTTGATAATTTCTATATAAAAGGGCATTCACAATGCTGCCTGACATACGATGGAATTCAAGGAGATACAGATGAATATGAATATAAGTCTTGCCCCGTTGGTCTCGCTCATTGCTGGCGTACTCATTTTGGTTGTTCCCCGCCTGCTCAATTACATCGTTGCAGGTTATCTCATTATTGTTGGCTTGATAGGCCTATTCGGCGGAAGTGGTTTTCATATGAGGTAATGATTTCTCGAAAACATCGAGCAGGCTCACGATGAATACATTGCCTACCAGCAGCAAAGTAGCCTGATAGAATTAGGTGCCCAATACTTCGTACGGGAATTGTGGGATGCTATACCCTATATAACCCGCAATAACCCGCATGTTTATGCCCCGCAGGCGTGACGATCGACCATTTCCGGTACCGACCGGTGTGAAAAATCTCGACTACACACACAGCTCATGAACTGTGCCGACAGGCCTGAACCTAGCTTCTTTTCGAGATATTACGGTAAATAGGCAAAAGATGAAGTGGCTACAGTTTTTTGTAATGACATTGATTACAGGACGTCTGATAATATTTCATAAAGGGGAAAGATGAAAATTTTCAGAAGATGGCAAGCCGTTTTCGTGGTCGGATTTTTGGCGAGGATGATCTCCCAGGTTCTGGCCCAAAACAATGAAAAAAACATGGAAGAATACCTCCCCGATGTATTGCAGATGGGGTGAATCACCTACACTTCCGGAAGCATCGGCCTTGAAGAGCGAGGAGCGCACTGTTTCCATTACGAGCCAACAACGGGCAAGGATATATTTTACCTGGTCGGAATGATTAGGGCTCAACGGAACGTGCCTCCTTACCGGCACTTTTCGTCTGAACATGAAAACAAACGAATGCCCTTACATCTTTTACGAAAGGAAAAAACATGAAAAAAGGTGACAGCGTCATAGCTAACCACCCTGAAAGTGGGTCGAGGGAGTTTGTTCGATCGTACGGTATCGTTCAGGAAATGACAAAATCAGGCGGTGTAATAATCAAACTGGCAGATGGTTCCTTGATCAAGCGGCAGATCAACTCAGTCGCCGTATACATCCAGCCGCCATCGAACTGGTTCGAACTGTTCAGGCAGAAGCAGACGGTATATCCTCAACCCCGGAAGAACATGACAACTCGTCGATCAACTCCACAAAAGTTGGATATGTAGGCACATTCTTTGATACTGCCATGATAGAAAATGCACGGAAGCACCCGTGGATTTGAACTCGGTGGTATTCATCGCAGAACCTCGTACGATTGCATCTACCACCTGAATATCGGGAATTAGAAAAAATTCAACCGTCAGCCCTCCCCACCAGAAGCATCAGGTCTCCTCATCCCGGGTCATATCCAACCATATGGTCATATATGACCTGCGATGGATGACCATGCGGATGTATCGCGTATCAGTGTTCCAGCAAACTTCTTCTATGATAACTAAATGTTAAAAGAAGTGTTTTTCAGATAGTTCAATCCGGCACGATGCTTGCGATATAAAGACAGAATCGGCCGCTACCAAGGAATTGAGGTTTGGTATACGATCCCAATAACCAAATGTCCGAATTACAGTCGTAATCGGCTTTTAGCAAAGGAGAAACCATGAGTAGCAGGAAAATTTTCAAACAGAAAATGGAAGCAGAGGTCGCTCGTGCCCAAACAGAGTTAGCCAGATTTCGGGCCATGGGCATGGGATTCACTGCCGAAGCGAAAGATAGACACGATGAGCATGTTGCTGAACTTGAGCAACAGCTTGATGCCACAAAAGCGAGGCTGAGAGACGTAACCGATGCAAACGAAGACGTATGGGAAAGTCTTAAGGACAGTGTGGAGAATACCTGGAGCACATTGCATTCAGCTCTTCAGGAAGCCGTCGAAAATTTTAAGGCAGAGCTCCCCCCAGACGGTTTACATGGGTCGGACAAGGAAGATTTTCCCAGCATAAAAAAATTGAAACAGCGTTTAGCTGAAAAAATGAAATAAAAAAGGAGAATGATCATGGGCGACAAAGGTGGAAGAAAAGACAAACGAAAAAACAATCAACAGAACAGCAAAAAGCAGGATCAAAAGCAAAAGATCAAGTTGGAGAAGCAAAACAAGGATAAGCCAGTACCGGTTTTGCCAAATCAATAGCGAATTTTGGCCCTGAGGTTTGTTCATGCAGGGATTACCCAATCTCTTGTTTTCATGAAAGAAGGACAATGTGGCTGGTTCGCGCATGTCACTGGTCTGCCTCAGTGAAACACTAATCGAAGTACTACCACCAAGGAGAAGTATCAAAAATGGCAACCACACAAGATAATTCACAAAAAATGAGTGAAGAAATGCAGCACATCATTGATCATTCCCGCGCCCTGGTGGATGCCACATCCGGCGAACTGGACGAACGGATCAAATCAGCCAGAGAGGCCTTGAAGGAGCGGTTGGATTCCGGCAAAAGCGAATACGGCGATCTTGAAAAGCAGCTTCTCGGCAAAGTTATGATCGCTGATGAGTTCATTCATGTAAAACCCTATTATGCCATCGGAGGGACATTTATCGGTGGCCTGCTGCTGGGTTGGTTCATGTCGAGGAAATAGCATGTCCAGACTGCCAATGATCATTTCCAGAATGACCGGGGCTGCCGGTCGCGTTAGTGGGTTGGCCGGCCAGATCCTCGAAGATCGGTTGGAGCTGCTGGCTTTGGAGTTACGTGAAGCCAAGATCAGATTGGTCCAGGCATGGCTTCTGGCCTGTATTGGGGTGGTCTTTTCCATGCTTGGCCTTCTGCTGCTGGTTCTGGCCGGTGTGTACATCTTACCACCCGAGTGGAAAATTTACGGACTTGTCACCGCAGCAGCAACCAGCCTGCTTGCAGGAGTTATCACCTTCATCGCCCTCAGCCGGCACCTGGGACAAAAGCCGCTGGCCTTCGAACAGAGTCTTGCAGAACTGAAAAAGGACCTGACATGTTTCTCAACCAAGAACTGAAAAAGATCCAGAAAGAGAAAAACCACCTTGCTATATGTTGT
The DNA here is from genome assembly GCF_010646885.2 of Desulfopila sp. IMCC35008. Classification (GTDB taxonomy): domain Bacteria; phylum Desulfobacterota; class Desulfobulbia; order Desulfobulbales; family Desulfocapsaceae; genus Desulfopila. The sequence goes on from NZ_CP050700.1 coordinate 2,793,480, forward strand.
AACCTGCGCCGTCAACTGGTTCATGTCGAGGTTCATACCATTTGGGGCACCATGTTTAATACGGCTTCAAATCTTGGCCTGTCACTGGCCATTATTGAGCAGATTCTTGGAATTCTGCGCGAAGGCAAGGGCAATCGCAGTTAGTGTCGGATCGGCAGTCTGCTGCTGGGACAAACAAAACAGTTCACGACGAGGGAGGTGTCCGGAAATTTCCCATTCAAATAGATGAGACTTTTCCACAAGTCTCAATGGAAAGCGCCATGCCAATGAAACGCACAGCAGAACCACAACCATATTCGATTTCGTTCTATATAATACTCGGAGCAGCGCTTTTTGCCTTCATCCAGACGTTCTCTCTCCTCTCTCCCATTCTGCTGTCATTTATGCTTGTGTTGCTGATCTCTCTTGCAGTTAATCCAGTGATCACCTGGATGAGGGCCAGACGAGGTGGTAGGAAATTACCAACCGGACTCCTCGCTGTCGGATCGATAGTGGTGATTGGTTTGACATGCTGGGCATTTTTCGGCCCAATGAAAGCCTCGGTAAGTACCATCTCGGACACCTTACCAGATTACTGGGAGCGTCTTCAGAAACCCCTGATTAAATTTGAGCAACAATCCGTCATTTTCGAAGAAAAACTCCAGGAGGAAGTCAGTACTGAATTAGCTGAGGATAATTCTCTACCAGGAAAGCCCAAGGCAGCTTCACCACATAAAAAATCGGCTCCCGCGGCTTCTCCCAAAGAGGCTGACACGCTTCGCGCCAGTCTCAGCCGAATGATAAAAGATGCACTTGGCAGTTTCACCGCAGTGGCCTTCAACGGAGCGCAGATACTCGTTGTCATGGTAACGGTCTTTTTCGGGGTGGTCTTTATGCTTATGAATCCCCGCCCGATTTTTGGTGCTATACTTGCGATTTTCCCTGAGCGCCACCACGACCAGGCGGTGACTATCCTGCAACGTATTAGCAAATTTGTCCCCATTTGGGCCGGCGCGACACTGCTGGCGATGGTTACCATCGGTACGCTGGTTTTCATTATGATGTGGCCAATCTTCGGTTTCATGGACGCGTTGGTCCTGGGACTGGTCGCCTGTGTCCTGGAAGCAATTCCGTTTCTGGGTCCGATGCTCAGTGCTGTACTGGCACTTTTACTGGCTCTCGGTAAAGGAGGATTGACTCCGCTTTGGGTCGTACTTGTCTATATTGCTGTTCAAGCCTTCGAGAATAATGTGATCATTCCTTACATAATGGCGAAGCGGATGAAATTACATCCGCTGGCAGTGATCTTTTCTATGCTCCTGAGTATTGCCGCTTTCGGCGTACTGGGTGTTCTTGTCGCGGCCCCCTTGGTTGCAGTTGTGACTATCCTCCACGACGAACTGTATCGAAAGCGCTTTCTTCCCTCGACAACAGAGGCCGAACTGGATCACCTGGCAGGTATCGCTTTGCACGAAAAACAGGATTTGAGTAGAGGCTCCATACCTGCAGACATTACACCTCATCAGCAAGGTGAAGAGGTGTAATCGGCCAAATATGACCACTGGTTCTATATCACCATTCTGATACCATTGCCAACGCCCTTTCCACCACAGCCACCTCTCTATATTTTTATTTAATATCGAGTACCTAATCACCACTATACAATTTGTCACATTCTGGGCATAGCACTTGCAATTCTATAAGTAAAACGATCCGAGATGGATCATCATACTACTGGCAGGATAGGGAGAAAAGGAGGGTAACGACGGACCTGCAACCACCCATGAGATGACAAAGCCCGACTTGCTGACAATGGTGCTGGTGGCGACGCAGTACTCGGTGCCATCACCGGAGGGAGCCCGGTCACAAATGCTGTTGTAGGTGGAGGCGTTGGTGCAATCACCGGCTTCATCCTCGGTGAAGGGGACAAATAGGATACGTCGCATAAGCGACGACGAAAACAACGATCAAAAACATTCACAGTTAAAGAGGATCATTATGAAGTCACTATCACTTTTAAAACCGCTACAATTGCCCGCAAACTTTCTCCTCATTCTTTTCATGCTCTCCTTCCTGGGTTGTGCATCGACAGCAAAACATGAGGGAACCGGAGAGTATATTGACGATTCGGTTATCACAACCAAAGTCAAAGCCGAAATCTTTAATGACGATACGCTGAAATCAAGTGAGATCAATGTCGAAACGTTCAAGGGGGTTGTCCAACTCAGCGGCTTCGTCAATTCCCAGGCCGATATCAACAGAGCGGTAGAGATTACCCGTAATGTCAAAGGGGTGAGCGGAGTCCGAAATGATATGCGGGTGAAATAAAGCCGCAGTTAGCAGGATCGGTTAGCAGATGGGTTATGCCCAGCAAGTTATCGTGATTGGCTGACAGGTCACGCCCCAGCACATCAATAAAACCGGGATAACCCATATTTTTAAACAGGACATAATTATGCGAAAGAATTTTCTCACGACACTTCTCTTTACCGGGATCATTGCCATCACATCATCGTTACGTACGTGTGGCAAGCGATATTCTGTTGATCACCATCGGAACCGGTATGGTTGTTGACGCACTTCTGGATTTGAACGACAACTAAACATGTTCGAATCTCATCAGGGTTTATACGAGTTTCAGGTCATTATTTATATTTTTACAAGGAGAATAGTATGTTGTGGACGATTACTGTAATACTTTTAGTTCTGTGGGTACTCGGTTTGGTCAGCAGTTACACCATGGGCGGGTTTATTCATGTCCTGCTGATACTTGCCGTTATTGTTGTTCTACTGAACATCATCAAAGGTCGAAGGCTTTTGTAGCCTGAAAAAATAGAGTTTGAAAACTCTAGACAACATCACATTCAAACTCTTGGTCTATCATGATGTCAACAGAGAGGACGATATGAAATCATATACAGTTATAGCTGTCATTCTTATAGCTTTGGGGATTGCAGTCTTTGCCTATCAAGGTATCAGCTACACGGCAACCGAGAAAGTCGTAGATCTCGGTCCCATCCAAATGACGGCAAAAAAAACCAGGACACTGCCGCTTCCACCAATCGTCGGCGGAATTTGTCTAGTGGGCGGTATTGTTTTGCTGGTCACTGGTAAAAGAAAGGGATGAACAGTGCAGTCAAATGGATCTGGACTCGACATGTGTATCTCTGTTGTAGAGAAACCTCGTCAGCAGTCACTCGCAGAAGAAATTGCCAATAGCATCAGTCATGGGATAGGGCTCATCGCCGCCCTTGTCGGAGCACCATATCTCATAACCCAGGCAGCACGATATGAAAACGGAGGATTCATCGTTGCGACAACTATCTTTTGCGCGACAATCATAACCCTCTATCTCTTTTCAACGCTCTATCACGCGCTACCCACGGGAAAGGCCAAACGTGTCTTTCGAGTCATTGAGCACTCTGCCATTTTTCTACTTATCGCCGGCACCTACACCCCGTTTGCACTTGGAGCATTACACGGACCATGGGGCTGGTGGTTATTCGGTGTGATCTGGGGTCTGGCACTCATCGGCATAACGCTGAAAATGTTCTATCTCGCCTCCCGCCCGCTACTTTTCACCTCTCTCTACCTGTTGATGGGATGGGTTGCCGTTATCGCGGTTAAGCCATTTCTGGCCGAAGTCCCCAGAACAGGCTTGTGGCTGCTCTTTGCCGGGGGGCTGTTTTACACAATCGGTGTAGCCTTTTTCGCAACCGATTCCAGGCTGAAATATGGCCATTTTATTTGGCACCTCTTTGTTATGGCCGGAACCCTGTGCCATTATTTCGCTGTGCTCTGGTATGCGACCTGATACTGCCTACTGGAACTGATGAGTTAACACCCATGAAATTTAGAAGCCTGCACAGATCGTTCACCTTCCACAGAGGAGTAACGTCATGAAGAAAAAAGATGCCTACAAAGAGAAGATCGATGCCGAGTTGGAAAAAATTCAGGCCCGGTTATCTGAATTTAAGGATCAGGCGAAAAGGTTGGATACTGATGCTCGTGCCAGACATGCCAAACATGTGGATGAGATTGAGCAGCATGTCGCCAGCACGAAAAAGAGACTACTTGAATTGGAGAGTGCGCATGATGAGGGGTGGGAACAGCTGGTAGACGGCGTAGAAAACACCTGGAAAGTCCTGCAATCGACTCTTGAAGATGCTGTCACCACCTTTAAGGATTGATCCATATTGAGAGAGAGTGTGAGAGGAAAACCATGAGCCAGAAGAATCTGCATCGCCTATTTAACCCGCGTCACATAGCCGTGATAGGTGCCAGTGCTCAACCAGGGAAGATCGGCAATACCCTGCTGAAAAATCTTGCGGCCGCTGGATTTTCCGGCACGTTGCTGCCGGTGAATCCAAAGTATTCGACCATCAACGGCCTCACATGCCTGCCATCTGTTTCTGATCTTGAGATGGGAGTGGACCTTGCTATCATTGCGACACCGATTAACAGCGTTGTCGATATTGTCAGTGAATGCGTGGAACGAAAGGTTGGCAGTGCCATTATCGTCTCTACAGGTGGCAAGGAAGTTGGTGAAGAGGGACGGGAAATAGAAAATACAATTCTACAGGTCGCCCGCAGGGGCCACCTTCGTATTGTTGGACCTAATTGCATGGGCATTATCCGGCCAGGAGTACATCTGAATGCAAGCTTTGCCACCGAAATGCCGGAATTAGGGAACATGGCATTTGTCTCCCAGAGCGGTGCCATCTGTTCAGCTATTCTTGATCTGGCGTTAAAAGAGCACATCGGCTTCAGCCATTTTGTCAGCATCGGTTCCATGCTTGACGTCAATATGGGCGACATGATCGATTTCCTTGGTAACGATCCGCAGGTGAAAAGCATTCTGCTCTATATGGAAAGCCTATCAAATTTCCGGAAATTCATGAGTGCAGCCCGTTCAGTATCACGGATCAAGCCCATTATTGTCCTCAAGTCAGGAAGAAGTGCCGCCGGTGCCAGGGCCTCGAGCTCTCATACCGGTGCCATGGCCGGAGAAGATGCGGTATATGACGCCGCCTTTAAACGCGCCGGTATTGTGCGCGTCGATACCATCGAGGAGCTTTTTGATTGTGCAGAGCTGATGGCCAAACAACCGCTGCCGCGAGGTTCAAGACTGGCGATCCTCACCAATAGCGGAGGACCGGGTGTGATGGCTACCGATACCCTCGCCCATTTCGGGCACGAGCCGGCAATCCTTGACACTGCAACCATTCATGACCTCGATACATTCCTGCCATCCTTCTGGAGCCGGAGCAACCCCATCGACATCCTTGGCGATGCCACGCCGGAGCGTTTTGGCAAAGCTCTTGAGATATGCCTGGGTTCAAAAAATATTGACGGAATACTGGTTATCCTGACCCCTCAGGTTATGACAAAGCCGATTGCCGTGGCCAAAATGGTCGTCACAGCCATCAAGGGACATCGCCATCCCATCTTTGCCTGCTGGATGGGTGGAAAAGCAATCTGGCAATCTCTGCAAATACTCAACAGTGCCGGAATCCCAACCTATGAGACACCGGAACGAGCCGTTCGAGCCTTTCTCTATATGGTCGAATATTCGCGAGGCCTTGAGTTGCTTTTGGAGATTCCGCCCAAGCGTATTCCGTTTATGGCATTCGATCAGGCAAAGGCACAAAAGCTCATTACCGCTATACCAACCGGAGGAGTCGCTTCGGAAATGGATTCCAATGCCATACTTGCGGCCTATGGTTTTCCGGTCATGAGCACCAAGGTCGCCACAACTGAGGCCAAGGCCATAGATATCGCACGGGAATTGGGTTATCCACTGGTCATGAAATTGTCGTCGCCGGACATCACCTATAAAACCGATGTCGGTGGAGTACAACTGGATTTGCGTTGCGATACAGATGTCAGTGAGGCCTACAGCCACATCATGGCCTCGGCAAATCGACATCAGCCCGATGCCCGGCTCGCCGGAGTAATGATTCAGCCGTACGTTGCCAGGCCGGATTATGAGATTCTCCTCGGGGCCAGGAGAGATGCAAATTTCGGCCCGATTATCCTCTTTGGTATGGGCGGCATTTACACGGAAGTGCTGCATGACAGAGCACTGGGCTTGCCACCTATGAATCGGCTGCTTGCCCGTCGTCTCATGCAGGAGACCAAAGCATTCACCCTGTTACAGGGATATCGCAACCGTCCTAATGCAGACCTGGAGCAGCTCGAAGAGATGATAACACGGCTCTCTCAACTCCTGATCGATTTCCCTGAGATCGCAGAACTGGACATGAACCCAGTTCTGATTAAAGATGGTAACGCCATCGTCGCGAATTCACGAATTCTCATTTCACCGGTTAGAGTGGCCTCACCCCTGCACCTGGTGATCGCCCCCTACCCGGATGAGGACGAATCCCATATTATCAGTACCGGTGGACGCCGCATTCTTGTTCGCCCGGTTAAACCTGAGGATGCTCATCTTATTGTAGATTTATTCAACGTCCTCTCCCCGAAAACTATCTACCACCGCTTCTTTGGGCATATCAAAGAATTACAGCCTGAGATGCTGGTCCGCTTTACCCAGATCGATTATGATCGGGAGGTTGCACTGGTGGCCATGGATGAAGATGCAGATACCGACACCATCCTGGGTGTTGCCCGAATCATAGGAGATGCAGATGGCAAAACCGGTGAGTTTGCTGTCCTGGTGGGAGATGCCTGGCAAGGTGAAGGAATCGGTGCAAAACTGCTTGGAAACTGCCTGAAAGTTGCAGAAAAACAAGGATTCAAAACAGTTTTCGGTATCGCCTTACAAGAAAACCGAGGCATGTCGGCCTTAGGCAGGAAATTGGGGTTTGAGATTCAGCACAGTTCCAACGCAGGAGAATATGAACTGACTATTCAACTGGGAGGCAACCAAACTGTCTCCAACGATTAACAGACATTTCCCCGAAAGAACCAATAGCGCCCGATAGACAACTGAACGCTGGTTGAAAATCGAGAGGGAATCCTTGCCTCACTTTAGCAGTAAGAATTTTCGGGTGAAACAGAAGTTACACCTTACGGATATTTAACTTACGCATCCGGGCGCGTAAGGTACTGCGTTCTATACCAAGGATTTCGGCCGCACTGTTTTTTCCGCTCACTTTCCAATTGGTCTGCTCAAGCACCCGGGTAATATGTTCTCGTTCAACCGCTTCAAGCGTTTGGACATTTGGCGTGGCACTTCTGGGTGATTGTTTCAATTCATCAAAGAGATTGAGTTTAGGCCCGGACGAATTGATAACCGCCCGTTCAAGGACATTTTCAAGTTCACGTACGTTTCCAGGCCAACCATAATTCTGCAAGGTTGTCATTGCACTTGCGGGTATGATGTCGATCTTCTTGCCTAACCGCTTGGCTATCTTTCGGACGAAGTATTTTACCAGGAGCGGAATATCATCCAGACGGTCGCGCAACGCTGGCAAGGTAATAGGGAAAATATTCAACCGATACCAGAGATCCTTCCTGAATCGCCCCTCATGTACCTCTCGTTCAAGATTACGATTGGTAGCGGCAATAATGCGCACATCGACATTTTGCGTATGCGAGCTACCCAACCGCTCGAATTTGCCGCTTTCTATTACCTGTAGCAGCTTTGGCTGCAGCTCCAAGGGTAACTCACCAATTTCATCAAGAAAAAGGGTCGTGCCGTTGGCAAGTTCAAACCGTCCTATCCTTTTGGTGTTGGCCCCCGTGAAGGCGCCTCTCTCATGCCCGAACAGCTCACTCTCAATCAGGTTTGCAGGCAGAGCGGCACAGTTCATCTTGACCATGGCACGATCTCTACGCTGACTCAAATCGTGTATAGCTCGAGCAACCAGCTCTTTGCCTGTCCCTGTTTCTCCCAGTACCAGGACAGTTGTGTCAGTTGCAGCAATCTGTTCAATCTTATAGAAAACGTATTTGATTTCGTTGCTTTGACCAATAATATTGTCATAGTTGAACTCAAGTTTGATCTCTTCCAGCAGATACGCTCGCTCAACTTCAAGCTGATCCTTTAACTTTTTAATCTCTTCAAGAGCGGTTTCGGCAATTTCTCTGCTGTCTTCTGCATTTTTCCGTGATTTCCGGAGTTCGACTGTTCGCTGCTTCACAATTTCATCAAGATTCCGCCTACTATATTCGCGCTCGGTCACATCCTCAATTGCCAGGAGAATCAACTGGTTTTCTTCAGTCTTACTGCAGATACGCCGAGCATTGAGATGCATAATCTTGAAGTCGATGGCCTCAAAGGTATGTTCAACTTCAAAGTCATTGAATTCGGTATTCTCGGGCAGGATGGTCTCGAAGAGTTCTCTGAGTCGGGGAATATCCCATTGATGATTACCGAGATGGTAAATGACCTCTCCTTCTGTTTCGCCAGGATCGACCCCAAAGAACTGGTAGAATGCCCTGTTGGCCCTTACCACCCGCAGCTCATCATCGAGGAGAAGCAGTGGCTCTCTGACTGCCCCCAGAATTTCATCAAAAAAGAGTAGAAAGTTTTTCCGCATTTGCATCTCTACTCACCCGTTTGTTCGAGCTGACTGACTTCACACATTTCACTCATTATTCAACTCAAGAAAAACGTAGAGATTTTTGGTTCTGTCGCAAGCAGCAAAAACCGACAATTGAGCCACGCAACACATTGTTTTGAAATATTTTTAATTACAGTTTACATGCCCTTTGCGTCCTCTACATAGAGTAATAAGGCACCCTTTCAAAGACACTCCATAAGTGAATGTACGAAGATGTCAGGCAACACTCGCCACCTTGTTTTTTCCATTACATTTTGCAATGTATAACGCCTTGTCAGCCTGCCTTACCAGTTGATTGGCATCTGTGAGTAATTCCGGCTCCAGAATGCAGGCAACTCCTATACTCACGGTAATTGAAGGACAGCCTTGGATATAGCAGTGTCGCACAACATCACAAAGTGCATTGGCCTTTTCGATAGCCTGAAGAAGTGAGGTCTGTGGTAAGATTACAGCAATCTCCTCACCTCCATAGCGGGCAGGGAAATCAGTCTTGCGGAGATTATCGAGAATGGTTTTTCCTATAACTCGAAGTACATCATCCCCTGCCTGGTGCCCGTACAAATCATTTACTTTCTTGAAATCATCAATATCAAGAAGGAGCAATGACAGGGCTCGATGGTGCCTGTGATGCTCTTGCACCATGTGGTTCAGGGAGTAATCAAACACCCCCCGAACATAGAGTCCCGTTAAGGAATCGCGTGTGGCTACACCTGCGGCGGCTTCAAGCTGCAGATCGTCTATAATCTTGGGGTTTAAAATATCACCGGAAATATTTGTGAGATAATCCAGGGCAGCTACAAGCATACCCACATCACGTGCTAATTGCTCCTTGAGAATATTCCTGTGAGCAAGTATGCCTCGCCATAATTCAGTAGCTTTATCTTCTGTATAAATTTCGTGTGTCAGTCGGAAAAGCAGCTCTGAAAAAGTATTCGCAATCGAAGACTCAAGATATTGCTTGAGAAGTTCTGGCCGATCGCCCATCTCTCCGATGGATCTTGAGGTGATCCGATTTTTTGATTCAATTTCAACGAGCCTGCGTGTCGTATCCTTACCTGCATCCGAGAAATGTGTAGTCATATGTGTCAACCACGACTGCGTCGTGCACCAGAACTGATGTATATGGAGTATTGTCTTTTCCAGCTACCTTTTGAACCGTTTACAATGGTAACGTATGTATTTTCCATTGTATCGCATCATTATTTTGTTCTCCAGGCAAATAATGATTTCTGGACTTTAAGTAAATTGCGGGTCAGCGGTGCCGAACTGAACCCGGTTGAAGTAGATGCAAAGTAAAAAAAGTAATTCAGATCCCCTGCTCAAAAAAATTGAGTCCGTCGGCTTAGGAGAGTATCATCCTTTCTTACTTACTACCTCTGAGCCATTCCTTGAATGCGATAGAGGCACCATACTGTATATCATACTGTATATCCTGGCAATACATTGCTGTGAATTCAACGTCCGATTTGAGCTTATTTCTGACAGGGTAGAACTCGGCATTTCAATGGAATTATTCAGAAATGGAGTATCTTTAGAATAAAGATTACCAAAGACAAGGTCTTATGAGCGTTAGAGGCAATGTCAGTTACTCGAATTGCTTGTCATTTCGGGGAGATTCAAGGACAAGCTCTAATCTGAATTTGCTTCTTTGTTGTTAGCGCCCCATTCAGCCGAGACTGAACCAAACTTTCTAAGTAACTAAAATTAAGAGAAAATAATTTTTAGTTACTTAGAAGGATTTTGGAGGAGCATAATTGCGTATATAGGAATGTCAATCTGGAGCTAACATCAATTTGTTCTAGATTTAGCCTTACAATCTTTCATGCATTATAGAGTTAAACACGATCTTCAATGTGGAAGAGCAAGAGACCAGGGTGTGGCCTTTTTCCTGGTCATGAATTGGTGAGCGATTCTTAAATCTAATTCTTCGCTTCATCCAATACTTTCCGTACTTTTATTGCCAGATCGGATTTAGCCAAAGGCTTCATGGCAAATGAACTGACACCCATTTCCTTTGCCTTTTTATCGGACATTTTAGCACTATAACCGGTACATATGATTGTCGGCATATCCTGCCGAACTTTCAAGATTTCAACAATCAGTTGATCACCTGTCAAATTTGGCATAGCCATGTCTGTGATCACTAAGTCGAATCTATGTGGATCTGCTTTCACCATTTCTAGTGCTTTTAACGGATCGGTGGTTGATTCAGTTCTGTAACCAAGACTTTCCAAACGGCGTTTGCCAAGATGCGCTATCGCTTTTTCGTCGTCAACATACAGAATGTATTCATCTCCGGTTGGTAGATCATTTTGGTTGTCTATTTCCTGCTTGAACGGGCCTTCATAAGTTGGCAAAAGTATCGTAAAAGCAGTTCCCTGTCCAGGATGACTGTCGACAATTATCACACCGTCATGCCTCTCTACGATACCGTGAACGATAGCCAGCCCAAGACCTGAACCCTTTCCAACATCTTTGGTTGTAAAGAAGGGTTCAAATACTCTCTCAAGAGTCTCAGTATTCATTCCGATACCATTATCATTGACCATTAGCTTAGTATATTGCCCGGGATTTAACTTTGAATGATACTTGGTTTGTTGTTTTTCAATGGTTTCATTTGATAGTTTAACAGTGAGTTTACCTACCTTTTCCAGCATAGCGTCAACAGCATTGTAGCATAAATTTATTAGGAGTTGGCTTATTTGAGAGTCATTGCCCTTGACCAGATATGTATCTGCTGACAAATTTTGCTCTATCTTTATATTTGCGGGGGTTGTTGAGCGAATAAGTTTCATGGATTCCTGTACTACAAGTTTAACATCCATTACCTTTTTAACAGAATCATCCTGTTTACTGAAGGTCAATAGCTGTTTCACCACATCCCTGGCGCGTAATCCTGCAATTTGGATCTCTTCAGCACTCTCTTTGGCCAAGCTGTATTGGGGTAATTCTTCCATGATAAGTTCATTGTTACCCATGATGATGGTTAGCATATTGTTAAATTCGTGGGCAATCCCCCCGGCCAGGGTACCGATAGCCTCCATCTTCTGGGCATGTCGGAGTTGTATGTTCAACTTTTGGTTTTCATCTTCGGCCTGCTTGCGTTCGGTGATATCCTGAAGACTTCCACAGATTCCGATATTCAGCCCATCCTGTGTGATGATTTGCCCGGTAGCCCGAACCCACAATTGGTTGCTCTTCGCCGTGATCAAACGTGCCTCTAATTCAAATGGGGTGCCGGTATCAATCGTATATTGTACCGCCGAGGAGATCATGCTCCGATCGTCCGAATGATAGTAGTTAATGGCTTCTGCAATATCGGGTTGACGGGAAGGCGGCAGTTCGTGGATGCGAAAGGTTTCCTCAGTCCAGGCCAACACCTGATTGTTGAGATTGATTTCCCATCCGCCGATCTTTCCGCTCCGTCCGGTTTCATTTAGCAGGGCCTCGCTTTTGCGCAATGCTTCCAAAGCTTGCCTGAGCTCAGTGACGTCCACGAAAGTCACGATTACCTGCAGCAATTGCCCGGTATTGTCTAGTTCAGGAAAGGCATTCACCAAGACCCATATGAGGTCGTCGGTGCCCGGCCTGTTGATGCTGAGTACTTTGCCCAGTAACGGCTTTAACGTCGCAATAACCACCCGCACAGGATATTTCTCAATCGGCATCTCGGAACCGTCTTCGTAAAGAAAACGCAAGACTGGGTTAATGGCGGTCTTGTCCATCATTTGTTCAATTGACAATCCAAGCAGCATTGACGCTTGTTCGTTGGCAAGCAGTATGCTGGTGTCGGGTGCATGAACAACAACACCTGCGTGTAAATTTTGAATGAGGTTTTTGAGGCGGTTCTCACTCATCCGAAGCGCATCTTCTACCCGTTTGCGTTGAACAACTTCCAGACGTAAACGTTCAGTTGCCTTCGCCAGGTCAGCAGCTTCTTTGCTGATTTCTCTGCTTTGCAATACTTCCGCTTTTTCCAAAGCACGACTTCTGAGGTTTTCGACCTGCTTTTCAAGAAAAATCTTTATGTTCAAATCAGCTTCAATGGTATCAATTTTCTCTGGTAAAGCATGTTGCTGCCAAGACAGAATACGGTTAGAAAATTCCATTTCCATTAAGTGGACTTTTAAAGAGGCACCCCAGCGATGAAAAATACTATATGCCTGCTGCCAATAAATTTGTGCCAACGTATCATTGCCAAATTCCTGACAACAAAGACTCATCCGTTCATTGGCTATTCCCTCCCACTGAAGGAAATCACCCGCTTTTGCTGAGTTGATTGCCTGGTCATAGAACACCAAGGCATCAGTAACATGGCCATCAAGCCGTTTTAATTCTGCAGAAGCCAACAAAAGTTTGTGGTTGTAATTTTCCGGACAAGAATCTGACCAAAGTTGCAATTGTTCGAAAATCCGATTTAATTCAGAACGCCACTTACATTGTGATTCTCTATCTGCATTTCGATAGAGTCCGGAAAGGATTAAAAAGCGTGTAAAAACATGCTCCGGCCATGGCAGCAATCCTTGTGTGCCTACCGTGTACATCAATAGCTCGGCTTCATCTGACAGTGCCAAAGCCTTTTTGTGTTCGCACAACAGAAGAAGGGAAAATGTTTTTACTATTCGATAAATACACAAAACCTGGATGTTGTGATGATTCTCTACTTGGTCAAGATATTCTTCTTCAAGCCGATTGTCAGAGTTGTTTTTGGTTTCAGCAGACAATTGATTAAAAATTAACAGTCCACCTTCAAGCATATCAATGGCCCACTGGTTACGCCGCGATTTGCTGAAGACAAGTGACTGCTGTGTTTCATAAATCAACTCAGAGATTGGAATCGCCTGATAAAACCGGCAATACATATTATGACCAAAAGCGTATGCAGCATATTGCAGGTTTCCTCCCTGCGAACCTATTTGATAGGCCTTGAGATAGTCCTGACTGGCATCCCTTAAATGTTTGAACCAGTGCCGTATCGAACTGCCGATCATAAGATAAAAAACACTTTGATCAGATGGAGATTCAACTGTAGACACCATGACCTGTTCAGCCAGCTCACCAAGCTCTCTGGCTGTTTTATAATCATTATGTACCCAGCCTAAAAGCCCTCCAAAAGCAGTGTGTGAGTAGCCGATTTGCGGTATAAGACCATGGGTGATGGTGAGGTTCACAACCTTCGGAACAATGACACTCCATAACCGTTGGTGAGTTCTGTAGCAGGGAGGGCCTAAAGTGATAAGAAGTTTAGCGGCGGTTCGCTTCTCGAGGTCTTCCATGACTGGTGACTGAGCCAGTGACATAACTGTCCGGTCTCCAAGAAGTTTTTGAAACAGCGAAATCTCTTCGTCTCGAAATTGTTCAAAATCATTTTCAGGTAGGACAATATCAAGTTCCAGCAAAGCTTGACGGCCGGCCTCTATCGCTTCGACATATTTAGCGAGCAACGTGTAGTGGACAATAAGAATATTGAGTGTCTCTGCTTTTTCAACAGAGGTTTTTGTAAACTTCAGTGATTTCTGAATGATACTTTCAGCCTGTTCTTTATCTCCTTCTATAAATTCACTTTCAGCAAGATTCCTGAACAGATTCAAGGCACGCTCATAATGGTTTTTCCAGAATTCGTTAATACCTCCCTCAATTTTTTCCGCAAAACTAAGCGCTGCACGGTTGAATTTTAACATAGCGCCGAAAGCAGTCGCCAATCTCGCTTTACGCGCAGCAGCCATATTCAACTGTATCATCCGATTTATTTCATCTTTAGTATTTATGAGAGAACTGGCAGAATTGAGGTGCTCAAGAACTTTATAGATATGCTCATCAAGTTTTGCTTCCGAAAGACTTGATAGGAGTTGACGACCGATAATTAAATGGGTCTCACAAAGTTTTTCTTTTTCTATCAAAAGAAAAGCCGCCTGCTGCACTCTGTCGTGTATAAACCTGTAAGAGTCCGGATGCGATGCTTTTTCACTGCCAACAGCGTCTTCCGGCAAGAGCAAATTCAAATCTGCGACAAGCGAGAGGGTTGACCTGCACGATTCTATAGATTCTCCACTAATCATGCTCAAATCTAAAAGACTGAAGCGATTCCCAAGACAAGCAGCGAGAGACAGAAGCTTTTGAGTCGTTTGGTTAAAATGCTTGAGGCGTTCTACGAACATACCGACAACACTTTCTGGTAAGGAGTCACTGTCATCAGTCCAGTTCCAGATGTTTCCTGAAGGATCATAACAGAGGATTGAATTCTCATGAAAATATTCGAGCATGGTTCGTATATAAAAGGGGTTCCCTTTGGTGTGATTGAGGATAAAGTCTGTCAACTCATCAAAACCATTTATTGGACCTTTGAGTGCATCAAAGATTAAATCCTTAATATCTGTTTTCGTAAGTTCCCTAATTTCAATCATTTCGGGAGGGGTGTGATGACTTTGTAAACCTGTAAATACAGAAGCAAGGGGGTGATTTTTGCCAATTACGTCATCACGATATGAAGCAATCAGAAGGAAATACCGTAAGGGAGTCTCAAGGTGAAGTTGTTTAAGCAGCTCCAGAGATGCAGAATCGGCCCACTGCCAGTCATCAATAAACATGACAGTTGGATGGTCAGGCAGGCAGACAGCCTGAAGAAATTTTTTGATTACACTGGCAAAACGGTGGCGAGCCTCAAAAAGACCAATTTCCTCTATCTGTGTCTGTTTGTCAAAAGCTTGACCAATTTCAGGAATAAGCGTCACCAGAAGTGAGCCAAGATCACCGACTTCCTGCCTGATTCTTCCATGCAGCAATTTAACTTCACCGTCAGTATCGGGATGCATTTTTTGCCACAACTGCAACAAAGCCTGCCTGACTGCATAATATGGAGTATTCTGTTGATACTGGTCGAATTTACCTTGGACAAACCAGCCGTTCTTTGCCTCTATTGGGAGTTGAAGTGATTGAACCAGAGAGGTCTTGCCTATTCCTGATTGCCCAGGAACCAGAAGTATTTCTCCAGAGCCGCAGCTTGACCTGTCAAAAGCCGATAGCAACAACTGCTTTGAACTATTACGGCCAAACAGCTTATGCGGTATGTTTAATTGATGGGGGCTCAAGTGTTTTTTTGTCAAACTAGCTGAATCAATCAATGGCATTTATCCTTAGCGTATTAGTGACTTAGAAATTCTTTTCTTGCTTCTTGGAAAAGAATTTCTTGAAGGAACTTATCCCGGCTTTTTTCCCATTTACCGGGGTTAGTAGCTTCTTATTGAATCAACATGACCATGTGCTTGATCATGACTTCTTATGAAGAATTGCATCGTGGATAGATAGTTGTGAATAAATTATTTTTCGTAAGCTTATTTGCAGTCCTGCCTGGTTAAAGTACGAGCCTACTCCGGTACCAGCGGCAAGCAACAGAGCTGTCCTAGCTGGTTTAATGGCGAAGTTGGTATCAAAATAACTGAACCATGAATTAAACTAGCAAGATGCGACCATACAGCACTGAATAGTGCCATATTAGGACGCCCAGTTTAAAAAAGTGGTTTTGATTTCTGTCGATTGGCTCAGGCGATATAGCTGAAGGGCACAAAAAACTGATAGTTTGCGCAAAGACAAAAAGGTGAGGATAAAAGGCTTTCAATTATCAAAAAATCGAAAGGCCACTTCACAATCCGACAAAGTTAGCATAACACTAAAAATAGGTTGAATAAATGTATTTCGGTAATTATTTGGTACTTAAAAATATAGATATAGACCTAATCTATTGAATACGTACTTAATATCGAACTTGACAGTCAAGTCAGCTACCCCCTCCTAATTTCCTCTATACAGGGCTTTCCATTCGCAAGAGATTCCCCCCCCTGGCAAGAACGGTTGAGAGTTTAACTCAAAAATTAATACTTTCTGATAAGGTAGATTTGCCTACTCCCTTGAAATTGTTCAGAAATGGAGTAACTGCAGAATGTAGCTTACCAAAGACAAGGTAATTTGAGCAACAGAGTCTTGAACTTAACATTGCCAAAAGCGAAGGTGAGCAGTTCAGCCTTTCCCTCTAGCTTTAGGTGCTTCCTGTTTCCTCCAGAATCCTCTTACAACCAGCAAGCTCTTTTTACCGGACAGGCGCACCGCCACCTTCACAGGAATATCCCTAAATTGCAGATTTGCTTAAATGGTTAACCTTGCCAATTCTACTCTCTGAGGCCGTGATGTCGTGTAATCCTGTAACATCTCATGGATTATCTAAAGTCATAGACTGCATTTTTCCTGTTAGGGATTTGAAAAAGCAGAACTTCCCGGATTCAGTTGGCCCTCAACTTCGAGTCCTGCTGCAATTGCGAGAGGTGTTCTTTGGTAATATCGATTCTTAAAATGCTCTAGTTATGAACAATTCCATTGAAATAGTTCTCGCTACATCACTGCCGCGCAAACCGGAGTGCAACGCCGTGGTCAACTCCTGAATCAGTTCTAAAAGACGCTTGTGCTGGGCATCAATCGCCGGAATACCGATGCGATACTCATTTGACCATTTCATGCAATTTACCAGTGTAATTGTATTTACCTGCCGTATTCAACTCCTCGTTTTCGCCAGAATCATTGTAGCAGAATTGATAAACATACCTCCAGTCATTTCATAGTCAATGAGAGAAGTCCACGGGGCCGCAGGGTATGATTATTTCAGAACCTGGCCTCTTATTTTGGCCAAGCATGAACACAGATATCTTTTTGAATATTCTGTTTATTGGTTCAAGTTTATGTTAAAATTAATCTTTGATTCCTTTCCTGATAGCATGTCAACGATGTCGAGGTAAAAGTGCCGTGGCCACGAAGAAAAAACAAACTCCCAAACCCCAGAACAAGAGGCCAAATCATAGGCAGGTTGACAACAACAAATCACCTGAGGAAAAAGTAGAAAAGCCTGGGAAAAGCCCCGTCAACTTTCCCATAGTGGGAATAGGCGCATCGGCAGGAGGGCTGGCGGCCTTCGAAGCCTTTTTTTCAGGAATGCCGGCCGATCGTGATCCCGGTATGGCCTTTGTTCTGGTCCAGCATCTTGCTCCGGACCATAAGTCCATTCTTTCCGATCTCATAAGGCGCTACACCCGTATGAACGTCTTCGATGTCGAGGATGGGGTGATGGTAAAGCCGAACTGCGCCTACATCATACCCCCTGGTCGCGATATGGCCTTTATGGGAGGAACACTGCAATTATTGGAACCTTCAGCACCGCGAGGCCAGCGCTTGCCCATTGATTTCTTTTTTCGCTCACTCGCTCTGGATCAGCGTGAGCACGCTATCGGCATTATTCTCTCAGGCACCGGCAGTGACGGCACCCTGGGGGTTCGTGCAATAAAGGGCGAAGGGGGAATGGTCATGGTCCAATCTCCTGCTTCCACTGAGTTTGATGGCATGCCGCGTAGCGCAATTGATACTGGTCTGGTGGATTACGAACTGCAGCCAAAAGCGATGGCCGCCCAACTCATTGCCTACGTCGAGCAATCCTTCGGCATGAGCTCGCCCTTTGGCCAGATCTCGACAGCCAAGGCTGACAAAGCTCTCAAGAAAATTTTTATCCTCCTGCGGGCCGGGACCGGCCATGATTTCTCCCAATACAAAACGAATACGGTTAATCGTCGTATAGAACGACGTATGGCCGTCCAGCAAATTGAGACCATTGATCATTACATTCTCTTTCTTCGGCAAACACCAACGGAGGTTGAGGCACTTTTTCGTGATCTGTTGATTGGTGTGACAAACTTCTTCCGCGACCCGGAAGCGTTTCACTCGCTTGAAGAACACGTCATTCCAGGTCTTTTTGCGGATAAGCCTGAAGGTTCGACGATCCGTGTATGGGCGCCAGGTTGTTCTACCGGCGAGGAGGCCTATTCTCTGGCTATTCTCATCCAGGAGCACCTTGAATCGTTGAAACAGAGCTATCCCGTGCAACTATTTGCCACCGACATCGACAGCCATGCTATTGCTTTTGCCCGTGCAGGTATCTATCCGGCAAGTATTGCCGCAGATGTATCACCGGAACGACTCAATCGTTTTTTTACTGCCGAACCGGACGGCAGTGGGTACCGGATCAACAAAGCTATCCGGGACATGCTGGTCTTTTCTGAACAGAATGTGATTCAAGATCCACCATTTTCCAAACTCGATCTGCTCAGCTGCAGAAATTTCCTGATCTATATTAATGGCGACCTGCAGAAGAAGCTCATCCCTTTGTTCCATTATGCACTAAAGCCAAATGGAGTGCTCTTTCTCGGCACCTCTGAGACCATTGGAGACTTTGACGGGTTGTTCTCCACCATCGACAGGAAAGCAAAGCTCTACAAGCGTAATGATGACCTTGGGAGATACCACCATACAAGGACGGCAACCTTTTTTCCCCCAACGACAACAGTGAGGGAGATGGTCCCTCAAGGTGTTGCGAAATCCGCCAGCCCAGAAAGATTCCCCCTGCGCCACCTTACCGAACAGACAATCCTGCAACAGGTTGCACCGGTCGCTATCCTCGTCAATATAAAGGGTGACATAGCCTATCTGCATGGACGCACAGGCATGTATCTCGAGTTGCCCCCCGGTGAGATTGGTACAAATATTCTGAAAATGGCCCGCAAGGGACTCGGTCCCTCATTGATCTCAGCCTTGCAAAAAGCCGCCGTGAACAAAAGCGCCGTGCGACATTCCGGACTTCAGGTGAAGACAAACGGTGATTTTACCAGCGTCAATCTCACTGTCCACCCGGTATTGCAAGAATCAATGACAGAGAACGAACCAGCACTCTTCCTTGTCATTTTGGAAGAAGCCTCTCTCTTTGAGCAAAAACAAACAGGCCCAGGTTCGGCGTCTACTGCTGCCGAGAGCTCAGATTCGCCTCACGCCTCTACAGGGGGGTGCCCGAAAACTGCAACTGACATCCAGAAACTCAGTCAGGAGCTTCGCATCAAGGATGAATACCTGCAGAGTACTATTGAGGAATTGGACACTTCCAATGAAGAACTCAAATCCTCAAATGAAGAGATGCAGTCGGTTAACGAGGAGCTGCAATCAACAAATGAGGAGCTTGAGACATCAAAAGAAGAATTGCAATCGGTCAATGAGGAGTTGGCAACGGTCAATGCAGAATTGCAGACCAAGGTTGCAGATCTCTCCCAGGCGAACAACGATATGAACAATCTGCTGGCTGGTACCGGTATCGCGACGGTCTTTGTTGATCTTCAGCAACGTGTTCTTCGCTTCACGCCGTTCACGACGAAAATCATTAATTTTATCAAAAGTGATGTGGGGCGGCCAGTGGGGCATATTGTCTCCAAACTCGTGGACTACAATAACCTTGTCAATGACATTCAAACCGTGCTGGATACTCTCATCCCAATAGAGCTTGATGCCCAGACCGGCGAAGGCAAGTGGTACAGGGTGCGTATCCAGCCGTACCGGACGCTCTATAATGTCATCGAAGGAGCAGTCATCACCTTTGTCGATATCACGGAGAGCAAAAATAATCAGGATGCAATTGCCAAGGTGAATACCCTGAGCCGCCTGGCTGCAGTAGTAAACGATACCAGCGACGCCATGACAGTACAGGATCTCGATGGTGCCATCCTTGCCTGGAATCCTTCGGCGGAACGGATGTACGGCTGGAGTGAGGCCGAAGCCATGACGATGAATGCTCGAGACTTTATTCCCGAAGAACTGCGAGAAGAAGCGATTGCCAGAGTGAGACAGCTGAGCAGAGCTGCCATTCTGGAACCGTACCGTACAGAACGGGTCTGTAAAAATGGTGAAATCGCTGCAGTCTCGATAATTTCGACTGCTTTAATAGATACGACCGGCCAGATCTATGCGATTGCGACAACAGAGCGACTCGCTAAATAAGCAGGATATGATTAAGAGGTCTGACCTTGACGACTCAAGATACGAAGCTCCCAACAGATCCAGAACAAGCTAATGCCCAGTTGCGCCAAAGAGCTGAAGAGGCTCTCCGGAAAAACGCAGACGTTTCACCCAAACAGCTAGAGAGGATGACACCCGAAGAAATCCAGCGGAAGCTTCACGATTTACAGGTTCATCAGCTAGAGCTTGAAATGCAGAACGTTGAACTCCGACGAGCACAGGCTGAATTAAATGCTGCGCGAAACCGCTATTTCGAACTCTATGATCTGGCTCCGGTCGGTTATTGCACACTGAGTGAGGCCGGATTGATTCTGGAGGCTAATCTGTCTGTTGCCGCTCTCTTAGGGGTGAGCAAAGGTACCTTGCAGAAACAGCCAATCAGTCGCTATATCCTTCCAGAAGATCAGGACATCTACTATCTTCACCGTAAGCAGCTCTTTGAGACCGGTGCGCCACAAATGTGTGAACTGCGGATCGTGAACACTTCCGGAGTTCCATGCTGGGTTCGATTAAATACCAACTTAGCCGAGGATGAGACTGGTGCACCGGCATGCCGAGTCGTGCTGAGCGATATCACTGAACGAAAGGAGGTAGAGGAAGAGAAAGCCAAGGTTGATGCCCAGTTTCAACAGGCCCAGAAGATGGAGTCAATTGGCAGACTGGCAGGTGGTGTGGCACATGATTTCAATAACAAGCTGACAATCATTCTCGGATTTGCTGAAATCGTCATGGAGAAAATCGACCAGTCTGATTCAATCTACGCTGACATGAAAGAAATTCACGATGCGGCCCAACACTCTGCAATTCTGACCAGACAGCTCCTCGCCTTTGCCCGTAAGCAAATGGCGGTGCCCAAGGTCCTTGATTTAAATGATACCGTGACGGGAATGCTGAACATGCTTGTACGGCTGATCGGTGAAAATATCAATCTCTCCTGGTTGCCTCAAACTGGTCTCTGGCCTGTGAAAATAGACCCATCACAACTCGAGCAGATCCTTGTTAATCTTTGTGTGAATGCACGTGACGCTATTGCAAGCGTTGGCAAAATCACAATTACATCAGAGAATGTTGTCATGGACGATGCATATTGTGACTCTTTACCGGGAAGTATCCCCGGCGAATATGTTCTGATGACTGTCAGCGACAACGGCTGTGGAATGAACAAGGAGACTCTAGAGAAAATTTTCGAACCTTTCTTCACTACCAAAGAGGTTGATCTAGGTACAGGGCTTGGTCTCGCCACTGTCTATGGGGTGGTCAAGCAGAATAATGGTTTTGTTTATGCCGAAAGTGATGGACTGGAGTCGGGAACATCCATCAAGATTTTCCTCCCGAGGCACGGGGAAACAGTGTCGGAAATACAGGAAGGAAGCCTCCTGGAGCGGACACAACAAGGTTGCGGGACCATATTACTGGTGGAAGACGAGGAGAAAATCCTGCAAATGATCGCGAAGATGCTCCAAAGCTTAGGGTTTGTCGTTCTCACTGCAAACAGTCCATCCGAGGCTATTAATATAGCACGAGATTTCAGTGGAAGAATCAATCTGATCATGACAGATATGATCATGCCCGAGATGAATGGAAGGGATCTTGCGGAGAGGATTCTCTCTTTTTCTCCACAGCTCAAATTTCTGTTTATGTCCGGATACTCGTCAACTCATCTTTCTCAGCAAGGCAAAATTGAACCAAATATTCACTTTATGCAGAAACCCTTCACGAGAAATGAGTTGGACAGTAAGGTCCGCCGGGCGCTTAAAAGTTAACTCACATGAGATTGTTTCGACTTGATCTGGAGCAGGGAGTTTCAGAGCGGAAATATGTGCTGGTTTATGTATGGTACCCTTTACAATGGCACTTGCGACTCTACCTACACTGAGAAGATAGAAAACTGTCGATCGTGTATCATTTTCAATTCACTTATTCAGCACGACAACTAGTCACAACCAATCGTCAGCAAACAGCAGTTGGTGATGTGAAAGTTGCGATTTAATTAGTGACTACTCAAATTAAAGGGAGGTGTGGTATTCCCGATAACCAAGAATTGCCTTATTCGGTATTGTGATGCGTTTCGCTCACCAAAGATATGCTCGACCAACCTAATCCATTGTTTGCGACATTAAACTTGACCTTCTCCTGAAAGGATGGAATAGCGTTTGTCACTGGAATAGTTCATGAATGGAGCTAATGAAGACTGTAGCTTATCCAAAGACAGGGTAATTACAAAAAGTTTTCATTGAGGTTAACAATACTAGCCTCTGCCATTGTGATATCATGCGTCCCTGTAACCTCTCATGGACAAGGTCAAATATGAAATTGTTTTTTGTTGTTAGGCATTTATGAAAGCATAACTTCCTGGACAGTAGTAGTGTTAACTAGAAACACAACTTCAAAATACTTATCTTCGATGTGGCTATATTAATGCGCTGGCCCAGAGTTGAAAAGCTTGCCGTTGGCGAAGGTGTCATGCGGATTCTTATCCTTCATCCAGCACTTTCCTTACAAGAACGGCAAGATCCTTTTTAGCCAGAGGCTTCATCGCAAACCCTTTTATTCCATATATTCTCGCCTTTTCTTCCGAAACCTGATTGCTGAAACCTGTGCAGAGAATGATCGGCAGATCTGGGCGTATCTGCAATATGCGTCGTGCCAGGTCACTTCCAGTCATACCAGGCATTGTCTGGTCGGTGATGACCAAATCAAAGCGGTCCGGCTGATCTTGTATGGTTTTTAGGGCCTCGATGCTGTTTGTCTCCACGGTTACTCTATAACCGAGTCGCTCAAGCATAGTTTTTCCCATTTCGGCCAGCATTTCCTCATCATCAATAAAGAGAATACGTTCAACACCAGTTTGGATTAACTCAAAAGATGTTCTTTCAGCGATTGATGGCGCCGCAACTGCATGGACAGGTAGATATACATTAAAAATTGTCCCTTCACCCGGTGAACTTTTACAGGAAACAAAGCCACCAGATTTCTTTGCTATGCCATGGATAATGGCGAGACCCATCCCTGTTCCTTGGCCTACCTCTTTTGTAGTGAAGAATGGATCAAAAATTTTATCCATGATTTCAGGTGCTATTCCTGGGCCTGAATCTCCGACAGAGATTTCAACAAAATGTCCAGGCTGCACGTACGGTTCACTGACCAAGTCGACCGGGGTGAATTCTCTGTTTTTAAGAGAAATGTTGAGAGTGCCACCTGTTTCTTCCATGGCGTGAAAAGCATTGGTGCCAAGATTAGTTATTACTTGATGAATCTGAATTGGATCTGCGAGAACCAGTCCCACCTCAGGGGCGATTTCTTGCTGGATGTCAATAGTCCTGGGTAGTGATGCACGAAGCATTTTCATTGCTTCTTTTACAATTAAAGCTGGCTGCACAACTCTTTCTTCGGACTCTGCTTGGCGACTAAAGGCTAGAATTTGCTTGACCAGCTCTTTTGCCCTGTGGCTCGCTTCGACGACTCGATCGATATCGTTTCTCATCGCCGATCCTGCTGGGCAACCCTCCTGAACCATTTCTGCGTATCCAAGGATTGCACCAAGAATGTTATTAAAATCATGGGCGATTCCACCAGCAAGTGTGCCAATGGACTCCATTTTTTGAGACTGTCGCAGCTGTTCTTCCAATCGTCTCTGTTCAGAAATGTCCCGTAAAAGGTTGATTGTCGCAGGTCGACCCTCCCATATCGTCAGGGCAGCACTGATCTGGACCCACAATTCGTAACCCGATTTATTAATGATCCTAAACTCATAATTTCCCGGAGGGTTTTCTCCATTGAGTCTCTGCCGGTGTCTCTGGACAACCATTTTTCTATCTTCAGGATGAATTAAATTAGTAAACGGAAACGTTGCCAATTCCTCCTCAGTGTATCCCAAGATTGCATACGTTTTAGGATTTGGGAATTTAATGGTTTCATCCTGGGCTATAAATATCATCTCATTTGCAGTTTCAACCAAAAGGCGATATTTTTCTTCACTCTCTGAAAGATTTTTTTCTGTCCTCTGACGTTCTTTAATTTCCTGCTCAAGTTGGATATTGGCAAGACTGATTCTAGAAATATAGGTGGCAAGTTTAGTTAAAAAACTCATCAAATGATTTATAGTTTCACGGCTGTACTGCGGTATTTTTTTAAATGCCTCTAAATAGGCTTTCTTGTCAAATCCATATTTTTCAGCCTGTTTTACAAATTGTTTTTCATCAATATGCTCATCATCATAAAAAAATTGTCCGGTAAATATATTCCCAAGGTGTTTGGTCCCGACATAGAGAGGAGTAACAACATCATTTAGACCATTTTTACATTTGTAGTCTCTATATTCTCCTGCTTTGAGATTCTTTGCTAAGAAGAGATCACTTTCAGTACAATTGTGGCTTGTTTGAGGATTCTTTCTATGAAATTTGGTACAGATATCCTGCCATCCGGTCGCTTCGATTACTTTGCCATTGAGATCAAGGATGGCTGTCGCCATACCCGTCAGAGAGCAAAAATCATCCATGATTGACTGTATTTCATCAACACCAATCAAAGAACCAAGATCAATTACTTGTAAAGGATCTTGGCGAATTGTATTTGAGTGAATTATTCCTGCCGACCCTTCACTGTTTTTAGTTGAGGAAACTTTTTCTACATGGGCTTGAATCTTTTCGGCTTCCAGCTCTTTAACTCTTTGTAGTAATTCTTCATAGGTTGGTCTATCAGCCATTAGAATTGGTCCCTAATAAAAAAATGCTAATTTTTGCGTATCACACTGGTATCATAATTTTTCCCATTGTGATACACACATTATGTAGCGCGTCGTGAGGTTTGCAACCATTTTCTATAAGGTTTGAACCCCTACATCTCGGAAATGGAGTTTTTTTTTACTCCTACAGATCGGGACCTTAACAGGAAGAAGGTAAAGCTGAAACATTAGTAGAATATTAATACCTTCGAGATTGCAATATTAACGATAAGATCATTGCCGAACAGAGAATCAACTTTTGCAACAAGAATGAAGCTTGTGCCCTTTGAGAACAATGTGAAGCTATTGGTTGGACAAATACCTTGGATTTCAATCCTCTTTATCCGGATAATGTTTCTCCAAACACGTTTCACAAATACCATGGCTGAATTGAGCTTCTGAATGTTCAGTAATATATTTCTCAAGTTGGTTCCAATACCCCTTGTCATCGCGAATACCTTTACAATGCATACAAATTGGAATTATTCCTTGTAATGTTTTAATTTCATTTGTTGCCTCCTTCAATTCCTTTTGAGTTTGTCGGATTTCTGTTATGTCAATTGCGTAATGTAGATATATGTTTTTCTCTACTGGCACCCACCAAGTGTCCCAAATGGTTCCATCAATTTCCACCTCTTTGCGTTCGGGTTTACCAGACTCCATTGCTTCATCTGCCAGACAAAAATCACATTTGATTTTGTTGTCCCTTTTTCGCTCTGGATTATTTCCTATGAGTTGTATATGTTCTTCAGGAATAAAACTTCGGTGTGCAAAGTCATCCCAACATTGACAATCAATTTGCGCTCCCCCTTCCATAGCAAATTTATTGGCAGATAAGACGGTCCTTGTTTTCACATCAATCAGCATTGCCCAGTGCGGTAAACTATCAAGAATTATCTGATTTAATTTGTTAATTTCATACATTATAATTTCTTACCTTGTGGAGGCTTTAACTAAAACAACATTATTTAATGCCGACTTTCATGTCACGTAATTGGAATCAATCTACAGTAAAAGATGCTGTTGAATAAGTTTTGAGGCCAGAACAGTATCGAGCGGTGATTGTATATCACTATGGGATTTATTGATTCATCAAACAGCAAGCGATAACGCTCTTCACTACGTTTTAGCTGTTCCTCAATCTTTTTTTCTTCGGTGATGTTACGAAAAATACAGTGGGTCTGGAGAAAGTCGCCTTCTGCGTTTTTCCCTATCTTACCGTTGAAAGACACAAGTATATAGGTGCCATTCTTTCTTGCTATTTCGAATTCGACACCGAGTACCTCTCCAACAGCCTTAAATCGTGGAAAATTCTTTTTAAAGTGATCTCTCCATTCGGGGTGGAGGAAATCACCAAAAGATTTTCCGATCACCTCCTCCCGTGAATAGCCCAGAAGGTCCAACCATGCCTTGTTGACCTCAAGGAAATTCCCATTCCTGTCAAGTGACTGATAGCCTAGAGGAGCTTTTTCATAGAAAAATTTAAACCATGTCCGATCTTTTTCCAATTCGTTACTGACAGTTTCCTGTTCAACTAGTGTTTTTTCCAGCTTTTGAACCCTGATCTCTAGCTCCTCGTAACTTGGTTTGTTTTGCACGTTTATTTCCATTTTTGTGCTATTAGGAATACAAAAATAATATCTCGCTACCTGAACCATGAATTAAACTAGCTAGATGTGACCATACAGTACAATATGGTGTCATATAGGGAGGCCAAGTATGAAAAAGTATTGCTTTTATTCGTGCCGATTAAAATAACTTAGGCACAAAAAACTGAAAGGCAGCGCAAAGCACAAAGGGTGAGTGATAAAAGGCTTTCAATTATCAGAGAATCGAAAGAGCATTTCACGATTTGGAGATGCTACAATAACATAAATTCCAGGTTAAACAAATGTATTTCCGTTATTATATTGCATTTTATTGTATAATAAATAAAGATAAGTTTCTGATATCGATCTCAAAAATTTTAACTCACCTGCAAGTTGAACTTGCTCCTGAGAATGTAGGACCTGTTAACCGCAAAGAACTGGTCAGAAATGGAGTAACTCCAAACCGAAGATATCCAAAGACAAGGTAATTTGAGCAACAGAGTCTTGAACTTAACATTGCCAAAAGCGAAGGTGAGCAGTTCAGCCTTTCCCTCTAGCTTTAGGTGCTTCCTGTTTCCTCCAGAATCCTCTTACAACCAGCAAGCTCTTTTTACCGGACAGGCGCACCGCCACCTTCACAGGAATATCCCTAAATTGCAGATTTGCTTAAATGGTTGACCTTGCCAATGCGAGTCTCTGCCAATGTGATATTGTGCGTTCTAGTAACATCTCATGGAGAAGCTTTAACTTCTAGATTACTTGCTTTTTGTTAGGTTTTATGAAGAGCGTAACTTCCTAGATACAATAAACACCTTCTACCGATACCTTGCCGAATTTTGCTACAGGTTCAACAGGCGCTTCGACCTTCGGCAGATGATTTCACGCTTTGGCGACGTAGCCGTTAGAACTCAGCCGGTTACGTCGCGGAAATTGAAACTGGCTGAGTTTCATTGGTAATAAGGTAAATTAATATTTCCACGCCAACTGATAAAAAACTCTGGGCGATGGCCTCTCAGTAAAACCAACTTCGCGTTTTGCGCTCCGTTCCGGTTTAGGCGGGGAACAATTCGGCCATCTTTGCCTCCATTACCGGACTCAACTTTTTGAACAGTTCGGCGTTGTAGGAGCCGATATTGGGATCTATCCCGTCGTTGGTCAACGTTACCGAAGGATCAAAAGCCGTTGGAGCTGGATATCCTGGAAGGGTGGGATCGGCGCTGGGCAATGATGGCCGGAGGTTCGTATTCACTATCTGCTGTGCGGCGACGGCATACTTGCGTGCCGTCCAGGCAGGTGTCCCCTCCTTGACGGCAGGATCAACGTTGGTGGTCTTGATTGAAATGGTATAATCGCTGTTAAGGTTGATCTCAAACATACGCAGCTGCTGGGGAAAATCATGGAGCGACGAGGTTTCAACATGCCAGAAGCCTCGTTCCGGCTGGTCGACATCATCGGTTAGAAAGGCCTTGACGGTATTGACATGGCGATGACCGGCAATCCACATGAGAAGGTTCGGATGGCTGTGCAGTTCTGCAATGAACCCGGCCAGGTCGACAGCATTTTGCATATTCCCGGGTTTGGCGGAATTATCAAACCAATCCATATAGGTATCTTGTCCAATGACACTGGCATGGGGACTGATACCGATCGGTACGTGCGCCGCAATAATCATGAGCTGTCCGGCGGCGTCACCGGCGTCAAGCTCATTTTGAAGCCAGGTCCAGCGTGCATCATCGAGAAATCCGCGGCCATGAATACCGGTGTCGCCGTCATCTTCCCGTTGGGTATCGTCGAGGACAATCACCTTGATCGGGATATCTGATTTCGGCACAAAGCTATAGCAGGCAAAACCCTCATCCTGGTCTGGGGGAACCAGATTAAAGCCGTGGCCGACCGGATGTGTAGAGGTTGTAAAAAATTCCTCTCTCCACTCTGCCTTGCTAAGCGAACGCCGGTCCGGGTCGGCGACCACCGTGGGCGGACTGGTGAAGTCCCCGACCTCACCGGCTTTGATAATCGTACCGGTCTCGGTTGAGCCATCAATGACGCCCATATAGTATTGCGGTGGGTCTGTATTATATATGTCGGAAGCTTTGTAGAGTACATTGCCCATGGCAATGACTTCGTCGCTGGTGCACGTTTTGCGCAGATCTCCGGCATCCGGAGGGATTGAGCCGAGCCAGAAATGATCATGGTTGCCGATGGCCTGGTACCAGGGAATCGCCGGATTGAGCCCGGCTGCCTTGTACGGTTGCTGATAATCAATGTTACCGGCTCCCGCATGGGCACCTGAACTGGGGTTAATAATCTTGCCGTCAAGGACGTCAATATACCACCTCAGTTCATTGTACTGGGTGCTGTTGCAGGTATCTCCGAGGGAGATGACAAAATCGACAGGATCTTTTTTATGCAGGCCATTAACTGTCTGCACGGCGGCATCAAGGACATGGGTTGTATACAGCATGGTTGGCGAATAGACCGATGTGACACCGGCCTCAAACCCTTTTTCGTTCAGTGGTTGCAAATAAATCAACTGGGAAGGAGACTCTTTGTCGGTGATATGGATATCGCTTATGGTGAAAAATCTCAGGAGCGTTTCGGGGGAAGTGGCCGGCGGTGTATAGATCCCACCCGCCATGATATCAGCACGCGGGACAGAGGGGAGCGGCCCGCCATCTTCCCAGACTCCATATCCGTATCCGTCATATTCTGAAATATTTTGCAGATCCTTAGGAGCAATGATCGACGAGAAGTCCTGAGTGAGCTTGACCGTCTTCTGGAGTGTCGTATACACTAAGGAATCAATAGGGTAGCCATCTGTCTTGGTCAGGAGAAAAATCGGGCCGGTCATACCAAACGCCGGGCCGGACAAACCAAACGCCGATAAAGACATGTATGCAGTTGTTCCCGCGGAGTATTTTACAAACTCTCGCCGGGTTAAACCATTGCTCTTTTTTAAATTATCATCACCCATCTTCTTCATCCTTTGCCCATGGTTATTAAATCGCGTTAGTAAGCCTGTTGCCAGGTGTTAGTTATAAACCATCGCGCAGTTAGCACATCCTAACTTTTCCTCAAATTTCATCTAATACTACATTGATCCTATTTAATTCCCCTCCCTCTTTGCAAATTTATTCTGCCCTGGTTTGTAGAAAGAATGAAAGGATAGGGAATTTACAGAAAAGATATTGTTTTATCTTTTTTTCCGCAGGGATAAATACCACTAGCAAAAACCACTCCATGGATCTTGAGAATATTCAATCCGCTAGCGTTTGTTGCTATATTGCTGTGTTATCGTTCTATTCTTTTGATTGGACAAGCTGTCGAGAAAATGGGACTCCCAGGGAGCATGTACGTCAGAATTCAAAATTGTACTTAATGGTACAGCATGGTATTCGGGTGATTAGCAACTGTTTTGCAAATAACACCTAACCTTTCCGCAAAATTCTTCCACTAAATCATCGACTCACCTCTTTTTCTTTATGCAATCGGCGACACTATAAAAAAGATGGAGTAACTGCTGACTTAACCTTACCAAAGACAAGGTAATTTGAGCAACAGAGTCTTGAACTTAACATTGCCAAAAGCGAAGGTGAGCAGTTCAGCCTTTCCCTCTAGCTTTAGGTGCTTCCTGTTTCCTCCAGAATCCTCTTACAACCAGCAAGCTCTTTTTACCGGACAGGCGCACCGCCACCTTCACAGGAATAGTCCTAAATTACAGGTTTGCTTAAATGGTTAACCTTGCCAATTCTAGTCTCTGAGGCCGTGATGTCGTATAATCCTGTAACATCTCATGGATAAGGCCATCCTCCATGCTCCTTCTTTGCTGTTAAGTTTTCGGGTCGATCTGTTTCTTTAGTTACAGGAAGCACTTTTAGTTTGGTACTGAATTAAATTTTCACACCTTCAACGTGGCAATTTTAATGGTGGAATTTACTACATACTCAACGAGTTCGCAGGAGGATAACAATCGTTTATTTTATGCACGCCACATCAGACTTATTATTTCTATTACAACGAGTCTATCGGTGCTTTGATCGATGTTTTTTGTTATATCCGCCACAGCTGTTCAGATATAAGCAGAGAGTCCGATTCTTGGCAGGTAGGAACTGCCAAGCATCCATTAAAACGAATCAGGAGAGAGTCGAACAACAATGGCGCGAATATTTGACAAAATGAAGGATCCCTTGGGAAAGATGCTGCTGGAGTATCACAGGGGAGATTCGAACGCGTTCTTAACAGCCTGGTCCGACTCGCAGGAGATGTCTCCCATGCGCGGTGATTTCATGTTTCGTCACTTTTTAGAAATGGAAGAGCTTGATAAGCTGGCACTCGCTGAATGCAGGGGGCGAGTTCTAGATGTTGGAGGAGGCAGCGGTTGTCACAGTCTTGCCTTACAGATATTGGGGCTTGAGGTTGACGCCATCGATATTTCTCCGGGATGCGTTGCTGTCATGGAGGAGCGGGGGGTAAAGAGTGTTCGTCATCTGGATTTACACGAGCTTGAAACCGGCTCCTACAATACCGTCCTGATGCTTATGAACGGGGCTGGGTTGTGCGGCACCCTTGATGGCTTGAATCTCTTTTTAGAGCACGCAGGCGATCTGCTTGCACCGGGTGGACAAGTCCTCGTTGATTCAACAGATCTTACAGCAGACTGCGGGAAGCCACCCGAAGATGATGAACGATACCCAGGAGAAACGGAGTTCGTGATGATTTATAAGGTCATGCGGTCCGATCCATTCAGCTGGCTCTATATTGATTTTGATCTGCTCAAAAGTGTCAGCACATTGCACGGATGGCAGTGCTATAAGCTGTTAGACGCTAAGGAAGATAGGTTTCTCGCAAGGCTGACAAAAGACTGATCGCCGCCTGTTCACGTCTTGGAAGATTTCAACTGACTCTACTGGATTTTGAAGCTCACTCTTGAGTGAAGATGTTGCTTGATATGGTAAATTTGGCAGACAGTCTGAAACTGCACGGAAATGGAGCGACTGCAACCAAGAGATATCCAAAGAGCATCTAACTCTGTGGTGTTGAAGCGTAGCTGATTTTTTGTTGCTTAAAGCGATTTCAGCGACAGCATTTTGCAGTTAACATTGCCATATCGAAGGTGCTGGATTTGGTTTCATACTCCTACTTGAGCTTGTTCCTGTGAGGGTAACGACTGATAGGGTCTGGGCGAATTTCTGACCGGACACCTGAGAGAACAGAATAAGGTGAACAGCAGGTAAAAATGGAATCTTAAGAGATTCGCACTGCCAATATCAACACTTGATAGGAAAGTACTATCAACGCCGATGATGGGCAGAAATGGAGCAAGGGTCTCGGTTGATTCTCTGTGAATTATCAATAACAAAAACTGCAAGAAGGGACGGATAGAACTTTTAACGTCTCGTTCTTTTCAGTAAAGTGCCGTTCCCAAGCTGAAAAAGAGATGGATTATCAGTTCTATAAACAGCAATTCCGCTAGGAGATTCTAAACGAAAATATTTGGCGTAGCTTTTTTCTTTATCGTAATGAGTAACAATATCCTGACAGATAATCACTCGTTTGACTTGATGGTCTTCAGTTTCCACTGTAAATGATCCACAGATTGCTACATCTCTGGTTTGCATAATAATATGTTTAGTCGTTTTCTGGACCAAATGGGCACGGCTGTGAGATAGAATGAAATACTTAATGCTGTGACTAGGTTGCGCTCCCAGAACGATGCAGTTCATTTGCAGCAATCGACTTTGAGACTGTGGACTTTCTAAATTGGATAATCGACACTTGCTTGATTGACCATATCAGAAACATACCAAGAGGAAGAACAATTTGAGCAACAACAGGTAGCAACCAAATGTAGAAGATGGTTTCTTGAAGTAATGACATGGTGTACCTCCATTAAAGTTTGCCTAATGGCAGAGAAAAACAATCATTCCGTAAACAGTAACTTAGTTGTCTCACAAATTTCCAACTGCAGAGGGCCGTTTAACAAAGAGCGAGAGTCCACAAGCAATAAAAAAATAGCAGGCGAATGAAATCAGGTAAAAGACCCTTCATATTCTGATCCCGTGCTTGAATTATACGGTTACTTTACCGGCATTGACAATGAGTGAAAAACAACTAGAAAACAACTAGGGGGTATAGTCATTATGGATTGGTTGTGAGAGCCGCTTGGAGGTTTGTTTTTTGGTTTGTCAAGGAAAGTCTTTTCCTAATATCTTGTCGATGGCAGGCAATAGTTGATGGGGAGAGATTTAGAAGCGATGCTATTTCCTTTGTTGTCTGTCCCTGTTTGATTAAATCAGCAATTTGAATCTGGGCAGGGGTGAGGTTTGAAAGGATGCTTTTATGATTATGCGTAAAGGAAGATGTAATTTCATCAAGGTTTACTTGTATGATTTTGAGGAGAGCCTCTTGAGAAGCGTGGTTACATCTAATTCTTAATTTTTCCAGGTATGGGTTGATTAATCTTTCAATATTAAACATTACCTTCTCTTCATGTTCTTTTATATCCTCATCTCGCTTTTCCAGCAAAACTTTGAGAGCGACATTGGTCTCCACAAGTCTTTCTGTTTTTCGGTCAAGTTCAGCCGTACGATCAGCAACGCGCTGTTCTAATTCGTTATGTGCTGTCTGAAGTGCTTCTTCTGCTCTCCTTCGACTGGTAACATCTTCAATGATACCAATAGCAGCGACTATTGATCCGTCACTTGTAGATATTGGCGCAAAAACACAACGAACATATGGGATTTCACAACCAGTGTCAGACTTGTAATACCCTTCACAATGAGATATTTGACCAGAAAGTACTGAGATTATAGCAGCCTGCGCTTGTTTCTCTTGTAAAGATTGGCGCACATCAAAGCCGGCAAGGTTCTCTGTGCTGGAACCAAGAATTTCTGCTAATTTCTCGTTACTTGCTGTAATGATACCTTCTTTATCTATATGCATAATCCCCAGAGGAGAATGTTCAAAGATACTACGATATTTTTCCTCAGCTTCTCTTAACTCGCATTCTGCTTTCTTACGGTCGGTAATATCTGTGCAAACACCGCCGACAGCAGACACCTTGCCTTCATTGTCAAATAGTGGAAATTTGGCTGTCATAAATGTTTGTATTCCATCGGGCAATAGAATGGTCTCTTCGAATTCTATCAAAGCTCGACGCTCAACAACCTCTTCATCTTGTGAACGAAAAAGCTGTGCAGTTGACTCATGGAAGATAGCAAAATCATCCTTGCCCTGCACCTGGTCATGGGCCACATGGGCAAGGTACCCCAACTGACGGTTCATGAAGATGTATTTGTAGTCAGCATTCTTCAGATAGATTGGCATGTTTGTGTTGTTGAGGATTGCTTCTAGGTACTGCTGATTGATTCGATCAGAATCTTTACGGATTTTGTGGCTGTCAAGTTCATTTTCAAGAGTCTGTACCCTTTGTTCAAGCTCTTCGTATGATGGCTTTGATGTCATTTAGTACCCCCAAACTGAGTTATAGTACCGTCAACACGTTTTTTCATGCCTAAGAATTATTATTTACCTGAATGAATTCGATTTTACCCTTTAGTTATGAAAGACGAAAGCACATTTTCAACCCATAAGCCATGGGATAGTTAGATGTAGTTGCAATATAATTTGGTCTGTCCAGATAGTTACAGAACTTGATCCTGGCGATGGTGTTATGTTAATCATTTTTGTTGATCCAGCACTTTCCTTATAAGAGCGGCAAGATCTATTTTAGCCAGAGGTTTCATCGCAAACCCTTTGATTCCGCAAATTCTTGCCTTCTCTTCTGAAATCTGATTGCTGAAGCCTGTGCATAGAATGATTGGCATTCCAGCTCGTATCTGCAGTATGCGGCTCGCCAGATCACTTCCTGTCATGCCGGGCATTGTCTGATCGGTGATGACCAGGTCGAACTGGTCAGGCTGATTTTGTAAGGTTTTGAGGGCCTCGATGCTGTTTGTCTTAATGGTTACATTATATCCGAGTCGCTCCAACATACTCTTAGCCATTTCAGCCAGCATCTCCTCATCATCAATAAAGAGAATACGTTCATTTCCGGGTTGGATGAGGTCAACAGGTTCAGTTGCAGTTTCGCCTGAGACCGTGTTTGCATTGATAGGCAGATATACATGAAAAGTGGTCCCCTCCTCGGGTGAACTTTGACAGGAGACAAAACCACCAGATCTCTTTACTATTCCGTGGATGATGGCAAGCCCCATCCCTGTCCCTTTACCGACTTCCTTGGTCGTGAAATAGGGATCGAATATTTTCTTCATGACTTCGGGCGCTATTCCAGAGCCGGTATCACTGACAGACATATGTACGAAAAGCCCAGGCTGCACCTCGGGTTCGCTGAATAAATCGGTGTGGGTGAGTTCTTGATTTTTCAGGGAAATGGTGAGAGTGCCTCCTGTTTCTTCCATGGCGTGGAAGGCATTGGTACAAAGGTTGGTAACTATCTGATGTATCTGGGTCGGATCGGCGAGAATCTGCCCCACCTCCGGATCGATATTTTGCTGTATATCAATGGTCGCAGGTAGTGAGGCGCGAAACATTTTCATTGCTTCTTTTATTATTAAAGCTGGTTGCAGAGTCTTTTCTTCGGTCTCTGTTTGGCGGCTAAAAGCGAGGATCTGCTTGACTAGCTCTTTAGCCCTGTGGCTCGCTTTGATGACCTGATCGATATGACCTCTCATCGTTGATCCTGCCGGACAATCGTCCTGCACCATTTCTGCGTAGCCAAGAACTGCCCCAAGGATATTGTTGAAATCGTGAGCAATGCCACCGGCCAGAGCGCCGATTGATTCCATTTTTTGAGCATGGGAAAGCTGCTTCTGTAGCATTATCCTTTCATCTTCCTGTCGTATACGTTCAGTGATGTCGCGCATTATCCCAAGGTTTCCCAGCCATCGCCCATCTTCGTCGAATAGTTTGGCCCCGAATGTTTCACCAGGAAAAACTAATCCTTTTTTATTCCTATAATATGTGATATATTGATCGCCTTGCTTCTGAGCTTTTTTTCCAAAAACAACAACTCCAGTATGCTGATAATGATCCTGATTTGCATAAAACATCTCAGTAGTTTTCCCCAATAGTTCATTTGGGTTATACCCGAAGGTGGATTCCATCCCCTTGTTGGCAAGTTGTATTTCACGATTTGTGTTGGTAATAATAACTCCACTTGGGATGGTATTGAACATTGTTTCAAACAACTTCTTTTGTTTTGAGAGTTCTTCCTCGGCCTGCTTCCGCTCAGTAATGTCATCTACTAAGGCCACAATAAAATTCACTGAACTATCCGTATGACGAACACATCCAACAGAGAGGTTAGTCAGTATTGCGGACCCATTTTTCCTGATAAACCGTTTTTCAAGGGAGTATTCCTCAATCTCACCAGACAATAGTCGATTGAACTGAGCCAAATCCGTTGCAATGTCTTCGGGGTGAGTCAGTTGTTCCCAGGTTCGACAAGCCAGTTCGTCACGTGAATAACCAAGCATCTGAAGTAACCTATCGTTCACTTTCACCCAACCTTTCTCTGCAGTGGTGATAGCCATTCCTACAATTTGGCGCTCGAAAAAAAGGCGCATCCTTTCCTCGCTCTCCTGTAATTCTCTGGTTCGACGGTTCACTGTCCTCTTTAATATCAGTGAAAAACCGGCAAAGGCCAGGATTGAAACAGTGCCGAAAATGGATGCATAGATAAGCCAGGTTGGGATTATTGTTTTGGGACTCCGATTCCCTAACCAGTAATCAAGACGCTCGTAGTAAAATGAATTTTGCTCTTTTTCCCAGCGGGAGAGGTGGGCATCAATGAGGCTTAGCAATTCATGCTGTGTTCCTTTCTTGCTGGCGAAGTAAATAGAAAAGGGGCTGAACATGATTGAGCTGCCAACAAGGTTGAATTCCCTGGCATGGCGTAGTCCAAAATGCTGTGGGGCGACTCCAGCATCCACATTCCCCTCCTGAACTGCAGCGAACACTTTGGCGTGTGTGGGAAATTCGACTATTTCACAATGAACATCTAACTTTTCAGTTGTAGCAATGAAGTTGCTGCCGCTGATGTCCTTACGCATGATTGCAACTCGATGCCCTTCGAGGTTGTTGATATTTTTAAATTTGCTATTCGGTTTGAAAAAAACCTGCCCCCAGAGTTCAGCCACCGACTCAAAGTTGAAATCCATGACCTCGGCTCTTTCGGGTGAGTAAGCGACAGAGAGAATAAGGTCAATTTCTCCCTTCTGCAGACGTTTCAATCCTTCTGCCCAGCTTCCCGGAACAAATTTGACTGACCAATTTTCATTTTTAACAATTTCTCTGAGAAGGTCTGGGTATAAGCCTTGTGCCACTTCATTTGCATCCATGAAGTTGAATGGTTCGAACGGGAAAATGCCTACTCGGACAACGCCTTGTGGTCCTCTGTCTACAGCCTGAGCGGGCAAGACGTTCAGAGTTAGACAGAGGATAAATAATAGTCGGTAGATAAGTGTAATCATGGGGGCATTTCCATAGAGTTTAGAGAATCGCTTCGTTCTCATTATCCGAAAAGCACTATTTCATTCCAACAGAGAGCCATTGGTTTCGATTTTTCAATACTACAATGTAACATTTTTTTCGAAGACATGTCCCATCGATTCATCTCGATGATCATTTCGATGAGGATATACTTTGAAAATTCTAACTTGTAGGTATTCCTCGAAATTGGACCTTATTCCTGATAGTTTGCTTGTTATCGTACCGAAAAAACATGTCTGAAATGGAGCATTCTAAATTGCTGATGTTTCACAGACAATCAACCGAAGCGATTGCTCCATTTCTGACCATCGTCGGCGTTTATAGTACTTTCAAATCAGTCATTGATGCCCCCTGATTTAACATTGCCTGGATGTAGCTTTTGATTCTCGATAGTTACTCATTATTTAAAGATCTACTGTGAAGGCAGACATGCCTATTCATCTGGAATAGTTCAAAAATAGAGCAACTGCAGACTGTACCTTACCAAAGACAAGGTAATTTGAGCAACAGAGCCTTGAACTTAACATTGCCAAAGCGAAGGTGAGCAGTTCAGCCTTTCCCTCTAGCTTTAGGTGCTTCTTGTATCTAAGAAATTCGACCTTTCTCAAAACCTAACATTAATCTAGAATCCTGAAACCTGACCTTCTTCCATAACAATCTTTAGTTAGGGTTGTCCGGTTAAGTTTATCGTTTGAATCATAATATTTCAGATTAAGTGTGGGTTTCTACAGCTTGTATCTTCATCTATGATCCCTGCAAGATTCTCCAGCTGATTACAAAATGACATTATTTTCTCACAATAATATGAATATAGGTTTTCCCTTAAACAGCTTGCGGAAAAAACAGTTATGATTTTTAATTCTAATAACGGACTGATCCTGCCCATCGTGAATTTAAACAACCATCATAACCTCCCAACCGGCGGTAGAGTGCACCATGATTCACAAAAACATCACCCTCTATAGTTTAAGCACATGCATTTTTTGCCAGGCTATCAAAAAAATGTTTGACGACCTGGAAATCTCCTTCCAATGCATCCAGGCTGATGAGCTCTCGAAAGAGGAGAAGAAAAAGGCCATAAAAGAGTTGAAAAAGGTTAACCCGAAATGCTCCTTCCCTACTGTCGTAGTCGATGATGAGGTCATCGTCGGTTATAAAGTGCAGGAGATAAAAGAAACAATTGGCATCCGGACAGAAGTCGACGACCTTTTCGACATGCTCAAGAAAAGTAATGAACCCAAAGGATATTACTTAAACGGTAATAAAGAAAAGACCTACGAGCTGCTTCGCAGTCTTCTTATAAATAAAAAACGTTACGGCTATATGGCTTGTCCCTGTCGACTCGCCTCCGGAACACGGGATGATGACCGCGACATCATCTGTCCCTGTGTTTATCGTAAACCCGATATTATAGAATATGGCAGCTGCTTCTGTTCGCTTTATGTTTCGGCAGAATGGTACACCGGCAAGAT
Source organism: Desulfopila sp. IMCC35008 (assembly GCF_010646885.2). GTDB lineage: Bacteria > Desulfobacterota > Desulfobulbia > Desulfobulbales > Desulfocapsaceae > Desulfopila. Next base: position 2,832,157 of record NZ_CP050700.1, read on the forward strand.
TGAACGCCGGGAGGTGCCTGAAAGACGACCTGCTAATCTTTACGACGATGAATGAAATGTAAAATCAATGCAGGACTCTCATACACCCGTGGATATTTCAACCTATGGAACCGGAATAACTATAAATAAGGGAAAACTCGGCACATCACCCGGACCGGTGTGAGCGATGGGTTTTGTAGTACTTGACCTTGCACTCGGTAACCTTTTTAACCTATCATGTAACGAGAGCAACAAAAACAAGCTCTAAGTAACAGGTATTGCGTTACAGTACACCCGTCACGTCACCATTCACCTTGGAACAGTGACGGATACAATGCAGATGATTTTCTCTATCGTCTCCCAGACCAGGTATATCTTGTATAGATATCGAACAATGTAACTCAAAGAGCCGATGCCCACGACCCGAAAGCTTATTCTTGATGTACTCAAGCCGCACAAACCAAATGCACTTGACTTCTCAACTGCACTTGCCGCTCTTGGAGATGACTACCGGGTTACAACAACGGTCACCGAAGTGGATAGAGTTACGGAAAGCACAATCGTCACAATAGAAGGCAACAACCTCTGCTTTGATGATATCAAAAGCACCATCGAGCAGTTGGGAGCATCCATTCACAGTATCGATGAGGTCGAAGTGCACGGATCGTCTCCAAAATGAGCAATGTCCTCTCATGCATAAAGATCGCTTTCTTCTACATATCATGCGTGCCAGAAATATTTTTCGCCGCTATTCCATCACCAATGGCTTTGATGGTGCTCTAACCACACTGGGAATGCTGACATGCTTCTATGCAACCGGCATGCAGGACCTGTCTATTGCCCTAGGAGCTTGTATGGGAGCGGCCATCGCCTTGTTCATGAGCGGTGTCACCAGCGCTTATCTCAGTGAGAAGGCTGAGCGGGAAAAAGAGCTGCACGACCTCGAACAGGCGCTGTTGACAGACCTTCATGGCAGTGATTATGGCCGTGCCAGCAGGTACCTTCCAATGCTCGTAGCACTCGTTAACGGTCTTTCTCCTTTACTTATCTCAATTGTGATCATATCACCACTCTTACTCGCCAAGGCAGGATATGCCCTGCCCATTTCCCCTTTTCTGGTGGCTATCTTCACCGGTGGCCTGTGCATGTTCACCCTTGGCATTTTTCTTGGGAAAATTAGTGACACTTTCTGGCTAATATCCGGTGGGTATACCTTGCTCATCATGGTAGTTACCGTCGGCTTAATCCTATCTGCCTCATACCTCTTCACCTGGTAAAGGCAACAGCAGCAATTGTACGCCCTACCAAGTTATCGGTCCCAACAACGAGCAGAATCCTGGCCTCTATCGTAAGACACTGATTGTCTCAGCCTCTTTCGGAGAAAGCCTTAACTTCAGGCCGTTTTCGCATTTCAGGACAAGCACCCCTGGCTTTTCAAATACTTTTACCGGCAACATATTCATAGCCGGAGAACCAATAAAGGTTGCTATGAATCGATTCCGGGGATAACGGTAAAGATTCATCGGTCTGTCAACCTGCTGGATAACCCCGCCCTTCATAACTGTGATGCGGTCTGGAACGTGGCAAGACAATAGGACCAGTAAATTTGCAAACGACTTGCACCATCAACCAGGGCGGTATGACGTTACGGCCTCTTTTATGTATCAACGAGTCATAAATCTTTGGGAATTTTAGTTCCTGAGCGCTTCTGGTCCATCACTTTTTGACAACGATACCTGTAGATGGTAATCTTAAATACATAAACTATCTTGCAAAGGCAAACTCAAGGTGACTTGAGGACGCAAAGCCACGGACCTGCAAAACAGGTAGCCGGGTTGCAGATAAGGTAGGGTTGTTTGATCATTAATTGTCGCCCGTCTTTTCATATCGAGGAAGGCCTTTTACATTTGCTCAGACACCCTCTATGTTCTTATTGGGGAGGATGGCTGATGAAAAAGGCGCTGGTTGAAGATAATAACGGGGAAATTCTCAAATTTTCACCTCACACGATGCAATCCAGAGGTTTGCAGCTTCATACTGCCCGAGCCGGTTTACCGGCAGCAAAGACCCTTGAGTATAACCTTCCTGGTAACATTTTTACCGATTTCCTACTACCAAACACAGATGGTGGAAGTCTTTGTCTGATTATCAGTACCAGAAACAGACTTGCCTCACCCATTACAGACGGGTATTTCTGCAATTGCTATAAAGGAAAAAAGGATATTATCGACTTTGGAGCACATTATGAGAATCAAATTGTTCGTTTCAACCCCTAAAGCTTATTCCTCATTGTGTCCATATGTTGACTCAACTATTTAATACCAGTTTGTGGAGATAAAAATTGAACGTTAAAAGTGAAGAACTGGAAAAACGCGAATTAGCACGAAAAGAAGCATTTATTCAACTAAGCTCTGACTTTACACTTCCATCACCGTCAAGCACTGTCCTTGAGTTAATGAAACTATGCAACAGTGACAGCTCTTCTTTAAATGACATTGCAGATCTGATTCAAGCTGACCCTGCTCTCTCAGCGGAACTTATTAAATATGCGAACTCCTCATTGATGTCAACAGGTGTACAGGTTGCATCAGTCCATAATGCGACTGTAAGGTTGGGCATAAAAAACGTGGTAAACCTGTTATTGGGATTTTCTATGCTAACCAATAACAAGGCAGGTTCCTGTAAAAACTTTGATTATCCCCTTTTTTGGAAAACCAGCCTAGCTCAGGCTTTGGCCGCTTTTGAAATTGCGAAACTCAACAAAGAGTTTAATCCTGACGAACTCTATGTCTGCGGTCTTCTCTCTCATATCGGCAAGTTATCATTGGCAACTATCTTCCCCAAAGAGTATGGGCGTATACTTATTGACCAACCTCCTAATACTCCGATGAACTCGGAGGAGTTGAAAATGTTTGGTATTGACAGTGCCGAACTCACCACCGAACTGTTTTTGAGTTGGGGCATGCCTGCCAATTATGCCCTCGCTGCAGGTTTTCATGAAGATTATGATAACCTGGCCCTGGGAAGCGGGCAAACACAACGACTTGCAGTCTTACTGAATATTGCCAGTAATATAGCAAAAATGTGTCAAAGTAATGAACCATTATTTGAAATTCTCGAGGTAGTTGTCGATACAGCTGAAAAATATAAAATCGATATGGGTCTCTTTACGGAGACCTTTCAAGCGATAGTCAATAGTTGGCATGAACATGGCGAAATGTTAGCGATTCAAACCAGTGATTGCTACACTTATACTGGCTGAGTGGGAAACACACTTAGCCAGTATATTTCATCAAAAAAAGCCGCCTTGTCTTATGTGGACCATTATAAAATGGCAAAACCCCCTGCCTTTCGGCAGGGGGTTTTGCTGTTCTCAGTTTCAATATCAAAAACAACCTGCTACCAGCTGTCACCCAGAACAACATTAAGGTTCATGCAGCTTTTTTGTTCATTTTTTGAGAGATCTTCTTTGTTATTTAGAGCCTCCTCAGAAAAACACCGTCCATATTACGCGGCAACGAGCCCGGCAGTGATCCGCATGGAGAAATTGCCGAAAGCAACAGCTAAAACCTTGGTACAGAGTCTGAAAAGTAGAGCCAACAACGATAGCGCAAGATTTTTACTCAACTTCTTGAGCAGAACCATGAGGTTCATCACCAAGAAGATACAGTTGATCCATGCTTCTGAGGTCTTTTGCAGCTTGGCTCGGATATAGTTGAGTCGGTAGCCGTTTTTACCTTGCCCGAACTTACCTTCAATCGGGATTCGTTCCCGACTGTCCTGGATTCGCTGTTGCTTCATTTTTCGAATCTTTTCTGTATTCTCTGCCGATTGCTTTGGGGGACGGCCAAGTGCTTTACCGCCAAAGCGAATTCCTTTTTCCTTGAGGTACTTTCGGTTATCTCGCGAGCCATATAACTGATCAGCCAGAACAACCTCTGGGTAATGACCAAACCGCTGTCGATAATCCTCCACCTGCTTTTTCAAATCCTTACTCTCATTGAACGCATCCCAACCGATATGGTCAACAAACGCCAGGCCGTCTTTCATACTGACACTGATCTTGGCGCCGAATTCAGTTTTCTTGCTTGCCTTGCCGCGCACTATCGGACGAACATGGGGTTGAGATATGGATACGATTCTGTCATCACACCTGTTTTGCCGGTTTCTGTACATTCCGTCCTGCTGCGAATACAAATGCTGAATGATCCAGTATTGCCGTTGCAGGCCATGCGGTAAGGGAAAAGGAGCGCTTCCCAAAGAGTCAAGCAGGGACGATATGTGCTTTAAGTTTCGCCTCAGGTACTGCAATTGCTCACGCAGCGCGCGACGGCGAACCTTCACGCTTGGCTTTTTGTTTTTGGCAATCTTCAGATACTGTTTTCTCGCTTTACGGCGATAGGTCCTCGGCTTCTTAGTGTAGTCACTCAGAGCATACAGTTCATCGATCAGCTTCTCGGAAATCTCGCGAGCCTCATTGAGTAAGCTCAGATCGGTCGGGTAACGAATCGCCTGCTCCGCAACTGTGGCATCGAGAAGCAGTTTCCCTCGATTTTCCTCTTTCGCTTTTCCTGTACGACGGGGCTTACCTATCTTTTCGAGGATAACTTGTTCAAATCCGGCAAACACTTCAGACCCCATCCGTTTTCGGATATCTACAAACAAGCTGGCCGCAAACGGTGGCTTATCCACATAACTGCTGAAGCCTACAAAGTACTGGAGGTACGGGTTTTCCTGGATCTGCATAACCGTCTCCTCGTCACTCAGAGTCAGCTTATGTTTGATGATCATTGCCCCTATCACCAGTCGCGCATCTTTACCAGGTCGCCCCTTTCCCGGATTCATAGTCTTGTAATAGCATGTAGCCAGGTCATCCCATGGGATAACTTCGCTCCATTTCACCCACCGGTTTTGCGGATTCAGCGAACCACCAAAGGGGAGGCTGAATCCATCCAAACTGAGTTGCTTACTGCTCGTATATCGAATCATGTGCAAGCCTTTTGAGGTATATGTCGTTGAACTTCTACATATTATACCAGATACAAGGAAGGTATGCTTGCAATTACAGTCGGTTATCTATTTCTAAGGAGAATCTATTTACCTTTCGGTCTTGATCGATAGAGCAGGCATATTCTGCACCCTGATTATCGCGTACCCATACCATTCTATTAAATTCTTTCGAGATAACTTGACCCTTCATAACATCCTCCATCTATAGTGAGTAGAACATTTCGTTGCAATCAGCTATTTCACAGCAAGATTTCATCATTTAACGTTTTTCTCTGCTGCTTCATTGCTTTCTTACCTTACAATATAAGGATGTCCATCTCGATTTCAATAAGGGCCAAATAGAGGTAAAATAATAGCAAAAACTACTAGAACGGCACTTCTTCTCCACCGACAAGCATCAACACTTTATTCACGGTAAAAGTTACAAGAAATCTTTCTCCCTCCCCGCTGTCATTACTGGAAGGGCGTCTTGACAAGGAATTGATCCGTTCCTGATCCTGGCTCTCTTCCAGCAGAGTCAAGCTCAACCGAACCCCATGAAAACCATGATCATGTTCGATAAACATATAATTCGCATGAGGATTTTCGAGCACGTTTTTATGGGTGAGCCTGTCACGCATGATAAAAGCAACAGTTTTACTGTCTATAACGTGGGGTTTGGCATATACAGCGCTGTTTACTTCTCCCTCTTTGTTGGATGTTGAAATAACACCAAATCCGGATTTATCTGTAAAATAATCGTGTAAGTTCATCTTAACTCCTTTTCGAAATATCAGGTTTTAATTAGGGGTGTTTCATCATACATCTTAACAGGATGCACCTTTCTACCGTAAAAAACTATTATTGGAAACAGGAGAGCCCAAATCACGGCAAGAATACATAAAGAGACAGATAGTGACCAGTTAAACGAGGCAGCTCCCAAACGTGTTCCTGCCCAGTATGCCGCCGGACCGCCCAGACCTCCAAAAATAGCTGCCAGCGGCAGGTTATGCTTAAGCCATGAAAGGCTATGGTGTATTGTCATTGCCAACCCTACCCAGATAACAAGTAGCCAGAATGGAATGGGCAAACCAGGGTTGCTGAACGAGAAGAATCCTACCTGCTGCAAAGTACCATCCACAAGCAGGCCCAGAAATATCAAAAAGCCAATCATTCTGATATCAGCGATTTTCTGCTCAGAAGTCGCGAGAAGAATCAATATAAGTATACAGCCAAACAGAGCCCCTGTATTTCCCCAGAGAATAGCAAGAAACCATACAGCCTGATATACAAGGGCATTTATCACAAGTTTCATTTTCGTATCCTTAACGATAACCGGGCCGTGTTGCCACCAAATGGACAACGCTGATGGATCGTTCAATAAAGCCCCCCTCGCAATAGCAGAGGTAGAACTCCCAGAGCCTTTTAAAGGTTTCATCGTATCCCTTTTTCGAAAGGTACTCATAGCTGTTGTTAAAACGATGACGCCAATCTTGTATGGTACGGGCATAATCCGGCCCGAAGTCATTGATCTGACGAACGACCATGTCCGTTTTATCAGCGATCAGCTGCACCATTCTGGCATTTGATGGTATGCAGCCTCCAGGAAAGATATAGCGCTGGATGAAGTCAACAGAACGCGCATATTGTGCGTACTTTTGATCTGCAATTGTTATTGCCTGAATAAGCATTTTCCCTTCCGGTTTGAGCAACTTTTCACATTTCCTGAAAAAATCCGGTAAATACTTATGCCCTACAGCCTCAATCATTTCGATGCTGACAAGCTTGTCATACTTCCCGGTCAGCTCCCTGTAATCTTTTTGCAGGAGCGTTATCTTATCTGTAAGGCCATGCGCATCAATACGCTGCCGTGCTTCTGCATATTGTGCATCCGATATTGTTGTTGTCGTCACCTGGCAGCCATAATTTTGAGCAGCATGTATGGCAAACCCACCCCAGCCAGAACCAATCTCCACCACCTTATCCGTCGGTTTAAGGTTGAGTTTTTTACAGATGACATCAAGTTTGTTGTGTTGAGCCTCACCAAGGGTACTCTCTTTGCTTGGATAAATTCCGGAGGAATACATCATGGAAGGATCAAGAAAAGCCCTGTACATATCATTACCTAAATCGTAGTGCGCCAGAATGTTACGCTTTGAGCCATTCTTGTCGTTGAAGTTAAGCAGGTGCCTGATAAGGTCAAAAGGACGGTTCACCCAGGCAAGCCCTTTTTCCATTCGGTCAAGAAGCGACATGTTGAGAACCATGATACGGACGAGGCCGGTGAGATTGTCCACATCCCACAGCTTGTTGATATACGCCTCTCCTGCACCGATCGACCCGCCAAGGAGAATCTTACGGTACGCCCGACTGTCGTTAATGGTAACGTGGGCTCGAAGCGAGCTGTTATTCCCAAAAGTCCGTACATTTTCCCCGTCCTGAATGATCAGCTGACCATAGGAGAGATTTTCGAGCATGTTATACAATAGCCGTGTCAGCCAACTGGTAGAAAAACTTCTTTTAGTGGATCTGGCGTCACAAGTGGAAGTGTTGGTTATGCCATTCATATCATCTCCTTCTTATAGGGGACGTAAGGAACACCTTTTCTAAACAGATTAAATGCCTGCCAGTAGATACCTGCTACAATGGACAAAGTCATGGCCGGTTTTCTCATGAGTCTTGCTCGCACCACCTCAAGGCTGAACGGATGCCTGGTAAGACCGAGCATGGCTGTAAAGATGTGTCCCCTTTCATCGCTCACTTGAAGTTGCACAGAGACTTCAGGGCCGGGCTCCCTCAGTTGCCAGCTGTAATGCTGGTCTTGCGAATTGAATGGGGAAACGTGGAATTCTTTCGGGTGATGAGGTGACAGTTCACCGTTACCAACATAGCTGCTGTACTGATGACGTTCGTTCCAGGGTATATTAGACACTTCTGCTAGGAAATGGCTAAAGGTACCCCTTTCGTCATAGCCGTAATAAAAGTTTACCGGACTAAAGTAGACCCCAAGTGTTCGCATATTCATAAGACCGCACACCTGGCCCTTCACGGGTTCCCCGGTGAGCTCTTCCATTCGCGTCCTTATCGCATCAGCGAGTGGAACACTCGGATCCCCATAATAGTCAGACCGGTTAAATCGGCTCAGCGCCCAACGTTTTTGGGAGAACCATTTACCAAGCTCAGGTACCTGATCGAGTTCATCCAGGTTGAGAAACCACATGAAAAAAGGATATTGGAACGTATGGTCCACTGGTATTCTTCTTCTATGAGCGATGGTGCCTATATAGAGTGCAGGTTTCATGACACCTCCTCTATGGCCTTTTTAACCCGCAGACCGCTTTTCACGCCGTCCTCATGAAAGCCGTTAAACCAATAGGCCCCGCAGTAGTGGCTCCTGTTCTTACCGGATATTTTCTCCCAGTTGGCCTGGGCGTTAATCGCATCAAGAGAAAAGATGGGATGATGATAGGTAAACTCCTGAAGAACATATTCTTTGGCGATCTCCTGGTTCAGGGTTACCAGGTACGTATGCTTTTTTGTTAATCGCTGGAGAATATTCATGTTGTAGGTGAGTGTCGTCTGCTCTTTGGCGCTATCTACCATGTTGTAGTTCCAGCTTGCCCAGCCAAGCGATCTGCGGGGCAGGCAAGAGGTATCCGTGTGGAGAACGACAGAGTTGCTGGAGGTGCTAAATTTACCTAATATGTCTTTTTCACCATTTGTCGGGTCGGCCAGCAAGGCTAGCGCCTGGTTCCCGTGACAGGCAAACACGACCTGATCAAAACTCTGAATACCGGCCCCGGTAACGACATCCACCGAATCATCATGTCTTTCGACACGGACAACCGGCGTACTGCAGTGTATACTGTTTCTGAACGGAGCAGTAAGAGGATCTATATAACTGGACGAACCGCCGATAATAGTAAACCATTGAGGCCTGTTGACAATATTGAGCAAACCGTGGTTGTCAAAAAATCGAACGAAGAACTGTAACGGAAAGTCTTTACAACTATCAAGCCCCATGGACCAGATCGCAGAAATCATCGGCAACAGATAGTTTTCCTTGAAGAGAGAACCGTATTTACTACCTTGAAGAAAATCCCCTATGGTCAGTGATTCATTATCAGCCGCACGCCTCACCTCTCTATTAAAACGAACGATGTCCCGCACCATGACAAGAAAATCAGGACGAATTATGTTACGTCTCTGAGCAAAAAGGGTATTGAGGGTATTCCCGTTATATTCGAGATCAATGGCATCATTGCGAACAGAAAAGCTCATTTCTGTGGGTTGGTACTGAACGCCCAGGCTTTCCATCATTTTCATGAATTCCGGATACGTCCGATCGTTGAAGACGATAAACCCAGTATCGATATCAGATATCTCACCTTCTTTTTCCACCTGCACTGTATGGGTATGTCCACCGACATAATCTTCGGCTTCAAATACTATCAGATCATGGTTTGGCGCAAGGTGGTGGGCACAGGTGAGTCCAGATATACCGCTGCCGATTATGGCAATTTTTTGTCGTTCCATCATCTCACCATTTTTTGAGCGAGTCGCGTCCATAACGGGTCAGGCAGCCATGAGAAAAGCTTCAACATCAGCGTGAACTTTTTAGGGAAATGAATCTCTGCCTTTCTTTTTCTGATTCCATCCTGAATAGCTTTGCTCGCCTCTTCGGCAGTAATTCTAAACGGCATATCGAAATCATTGAGGTCAGTAAGTGGGGTTTTGACAAAACCAGGGCAGATAAGGCTTACATCGATACCCTCTTTCATAAGGTCAATCCTGAGAGTTTTTGCCAGGTAGGCCACCGCTGCTTTTGACGCGCCGTAGGCTTCAGCTCTCGGTAAGGGAAGGTAGGCTGCTGAACTACCCACAATGGCCAGCTGCCTGTTCTCACTATTTCTCAAAGGCGGCAGAACCCCTTCAATAGATATCGCCAGGGACTCGACGTTTGCCCGCATAACCCTCTGAACCGAACTGCTGTCAAACTCCGGGAGATTTATGTATTCACAGTTTCCGGCATTGAGTATTGCCAGATCCAGTTGGGGTAAAGTTGCAAACCACTCAAGGCTCTGCTCTCTCTGCGTCAAGTCAAGCTGACCTGTATGCAGTCCCTTAATCTGCAGTTCCTGAAGCGCCTCCGGATTCCGCCCTACGGCCCATACCTGCTGCCCCTGTGCCTGATAATCAAGCGCCAGCTGTTGACCAATTCCTGAGGTTGCTCCGGTAATGAGAATGTTCATTTTCCAAGCCTCCTTTTAATACGGATAAGCAACCGCCCGAGGAGCGGCAGGTGTTCATAGAGCATCATTCCCAGATCAAAGTAGTCCCGATGATGGCATATTTTCCGGTCAGTGTTTAACCGGAGATAGGTTGTTCCCGGCACATGAATAGTTTTTCCTCCCGCAAGACTTTTATGGCGAAAGCTCATTACCCATTGCAGATAGCAGGACTCATCGTGCTGCAGGACATCGTGGAAGGTAAATTCTATACTTTCCACGTTCTGATAGAGCTCCGCAAAGTATTCGGTAAGCTGGCTGAGGCCATTAATCTCATGAGCAGGATCGATAAAACGTACGTCAGTACTGTATATATCCTTCAGCAAATGAAGGTTCTCAGCAGTAAGCTCCTGGTATACTTTTAGGAATTGTTCCATTGAAACTCCTTCCTTTACCTACCGGTACCTTCATTACGGGCAAGGAGATTGTCCCTTAAGGTGTCGTCCAGAGGAGAGTTCTCCCCAAGCCAGATACTAAAATAGATTTCAGCGAATTTTTCAGAATATATCCTGACAAGTTCCTTATTATTGTGCGAAAGAGTGGTACGTTTTTCCTGGCTGTCGTAACAGAGACTATATTGATCCCCATCTTGTACATCGATATAGCTATCGTGCAGTTGCCTGAGTTCGGTGCGAACCATTTCCAGCTGTTCTGTCGCAAACTGGCGACCGAGAACAGTATTTGCCGCCTTGACAAAATCCTGCTGTTTCAGGGAGACATCATATTGCAGCAGGAGGCACTTTGAGACCTCACCTCTCTGAATCTGCTCTGCACTTGCAGGATGTCGAGTATAAAGTGCCGCATCATAGACCTTTATGAATTTGAGGTAATAGGCTTCCCCTGCTCCATGCAGTGTCATGCTCTCTACTGGTTCACTATGAGCTGTCGCAGAAAATAGAATAAAGAGTAGTATAAAGATGATCTTTTTGAGTCGCATACTATGCACCGTTTACCTGGCTATTTATTAAAAACAATTGTCACTTCTCCAACCGTCAAACCAAACTTTTTCATTTTTGCCCTGTTGATGAGTACCTGTTCCGTCACCAGAAACATCCAGTCATCAAAGGTAATCTTCCAGGTCCTGTCATCCACTTCCAGATTCAGCTGATACTGCCAATTCAACACATTCCCATATGCTGTTCCGGTAGCGGGTTTGACAGCATCTCCTGCTGTTCCCGTAAAAAAGTGTTCGCCGTTTTTACTGATTTTCCAGGTCCTGGTTGTTTTCTCTCCATCGCTCCAGTCAAACTTCTCAAGAAGTTGAAGAGTGCCATCAGCCTCTAGAGTTCCTGTTATATCCACCGTAAATTGACGTGTCAGCCTGCCCTTTCTATCCTGAACAATTCCGTACCCATTGGTCTGCCCTTTAAAATAGTCAAACAGGCTGAGTTGAGGGTTGTTTTCCCGGTATTGTTGGATGTCTACTGCTGAGCAACCATTAATAAAGATAAACAAAATAGATATGAGTATGTATTTCATCACAATCCTCTCCTTTTGTGTAGTACTTCTCTCCATAATTAAGAAAATAAGGACCATGCCCCATCGAGCAACAAGAACGAATGAGTAGGATATTGGTAGCGACAACTACCATAATGCCGCTTTTGACTTTGGTTGGAGAAGAGGTACGCCTCAATATTGAACTGAATGCTTATTGTAAAATGACAATTATTTAATGCCAGTCAGTTGAGCTACCTTGGTAATATACGAATCGACATCAAACTTCCTGCGACACCCCGCTTCATTCATATATCTGATTTTACCGAAAACTGGTCGCTCCCCCCAGGCCCTGTCATGCACTCCCCCTATGGACCAGGCAACACCTGTGTATCCGTTTGGATCGTGACCGTCCAGCGAGTATTTGTCATTAAGCGCTATGGCAAAAGAAAGGGCAGTTTCCGGATCCGGACTCCACTCAAGTATCTTCTTTGCCCAGTACATACGGAGGAATCCGTGCAGTTTGCCACTATAGACGAGATCGCGCTGACAGCTATTCCATAGCTCTTCATGAGTTTCACCCGCTTCAAACTGAGCAAGTGTATAGATAAATTCCCTTGTATCGTGCCAGTGTTCCCTGAGGGTTTTCTGGGCCCAGTTCGAGAACCCCTCTACACCATCGTATTTATCTTCATAGAAACAGAAATTATCTGAGAGTTCCCGCCTGACTATTAATTCTTCCAGAAAAGGTTCGGTAGTTTCTTCCGGCCAACCTGCTGTCAGCACCATACTGGCTAATCGCTGGGCAGAGAGTTGACCAAAGTGAAGATAAGGCGACAGACCGGATTGCCCATTCTGGCAGGGGTCATTTCTGTTTGTCCCGTAGTTTTGAAGCCTATAGTCAACAAAGTTCCGGGCAGCAGCAAGTGCCTGGTCTGGCCCGGAAGTAAAGGGGAGAATTGCCGGGCTATGAAACCCCGGAAAATCAGGAACCGTCCACATCTCGTGCCCTCCGAAAAAGGGGTCTGTGCATGGGAACGGATGAGCAGATACTGCAGGAATATCTGTCAGGTACTCGCCAAGCAATCTTTTTATTTTGGGCCGTATTGTATAGGCAGCATACTCTTTTTTGGCGGATGTAACCCAGGCGGGGATAATATTATGACTGTCCACCTCTCTAAAAGGAACAGTAAGTTGTTGTATAATGCTCGTATTCCATTCCTTATGGATTCGAAGAGGAGTGAAGTCGCACACCAGACTGTGGGCATCGACCTCACGGACCAAGTTCGGCAAAAAAATGTCAGGCAACTCCTGTACAAAGATCCAGCCTATCCCAATTTTATGTAGATGCGTCGCGACCGAACGTAGCCCCTCTACCATGAAGTGGAGCTGTTGACTCGTAATTCCAACAAAATCAGGGGGGCAACAATATACGACCAAAAGCGTTCTTTTATGAACTATTGCTTCCTGCTGCGCGTAAAGCAGAGCCCAGTTGTCACTCACCCGCTGGTCTCTTGACATCCAATATACTACCGGCCCCATGCCAGACTTCCCTGATCGCAGCTGTCGTCCTCTCCTGTAGATATCTGTATTGCGTCGATACATATGGATTAATCTAATCTTCCGGTAAGGCTGAATTTAAATTCCAAGTATTCTTGTGTTGCCTCCCTACAGTGCTATACTAATCATTATACTACAAAATAAATAACCTAAAAAAAGAGAGACCCATGAAAACCGGCGAAATCAGCAAAATAACCATTGGAGTCAGCTCCTGTCTGCTTGGCAATGAGGTTCGCTTTGACGGTGGCCATAAACACGATCGATACATTACGGGTACATTGGGGCAGTTCTTTGAATTTGTCCCGGTCTGCCCCGAAGTCGAATGCGGTCTTCCCATCCCTAGAGAATCCATGCGACTTGTCGGTGATCCGGAAAACCCGCGGCTCATAACTGGTAAAACAGGTATAGATCACACACAAAAAATGCAGGAATGGGCGGCTGCACGTGTTGAAAAACTTGCGGAGAATGACCTCTGTGGTTTCATCTTTAAGAGTAAGTCTCCATCTTCCGGGATGGAGCGCGTGAAAGTCTACGATGCCAACAATGTCCCAAGATCTGTAGGAGTTGGCATTTTTGCACGGATATTCAAGGAGCGCTTCCCACTTATCCCGGTTGAAGAGGAAGGGAGGTTACACGATATGGTTCTGCGGGAGAATTTTATTGAATCAGTCTTTGTCTATCGAAGATGGCGTGAAATAGTACGTGGTTTTACGCCTGACAAACTGGTGCACTTCCACACCGAACATAAAATGCTGCTGCGCTCCCACAGTGAAAAGCACTACAGGGAACTTGGTCGCATTGTCGCAAAAGCAGGAGTTATGGAAGGCGAGGCACTCCTTGCCGTCTACCAGGAGAATCTTATGGCGGCAATGCGTTTGAAACCGACAGTGAAAAAACATGTAAATGTTTTGATGCACATGATGGGATATTTTAAAAAGCAAATATCAAGTGATGAGAAGCAGGAACTGCTGGAAGTTATCGAACGCTACAGTAAACATCACGTCCCCCTTATTGTGCCCGTAACGCTCTTGAATCATTATGTGAGGAAATATAATGACTCGTATCTGGAGAAGCAGTATTACCTGCAACCCCACCCAACCGAGTTGAGGTTACGAAACCATGCCTGAGAGTCCCCCCAAACAAAAAGTATTGATCACCGGTGCTACAGGTTATATCGGCAGGCGCCTCACCCAAAGGCTTCTGGAGAGTGCTCATGTAGACATCCGGTTGTTTGTGCGAAATCAAAACAAGTTACAGGCATCGATTAGGGAACGTGTCGACATTAGGGAGGGCTCAACCTTTGACATTACCTCTTTAAAAATGGCTCTTCATGGTGTTGATACAGCTTTTTATCTTATCCACTCCATGGGTACGACTGCCGACTATAGGAATCTTGACCGCGACAGTGCAGAAAATTTCAGGGAAGCGTGTATCGCTTGCGGGGTCAAACGAATCATCTATCTCGGCGGCCTGGGGGTCAAAGAAAGTGCAAGTGAACACCTCTTGAGTCGTATTGAGACCGGTGAAGTATTGTCTGCCAAGGCGGATCAGATTCAGACTATATGGCTCCGAGCAGGAGTCATAATAGGTTCGGGGAGTGCCAGCTTTGAAATTATACGTAATCTCTGCCAAAAACTGCCGGTCATGATAACCCCTCGCTGGGTGCGCAGCCGTACCCAGCCCATTGGCATTAACGACGTTTTGTCCTACCTGGAAAAATCGATTGAGCTGTCTGTTGATGGTGATCTTATTGTTGATATCGGCTGCGAAGAACTCAGCTTTCAGGAAATGATGCAGCAGGCAGCAGCAATGATGGGACTCAAAAGATATCTATTCCCGGTTCCCGTCCTGTCACCTCGCCTCTCTTCATACTGGCTGATTCTCTTTACCCCGATCCCATTTAAACTCGCCTCAGCCCTTGTTGAAGGATTAAAAAGCGAAACGGTACTGCAAAATAACAATGCCAAAAAAATGTACCCGGACATAAAACCGGCACTTTTTAAAGAGACTGTTTCGGATGCCATGGCTGAACTTGAGCAAAACCAGGTGCTCAGCCGCTGGTGCGACAGCAGTGCTGAAATAGCCTGCGATATTAAGGACTTTGACAATCCAGAGGGTGCGATATTACGGGATGTAAGGATTGTACCCTTTGGTCCGGACAGAACACAGGATGACATCTATCGCTCGGTCTGTTCACTTGGCGGTCCGAACGGTTGGTTTAAATACAATGTGTTGTGGAGAATTCGCGGTATACTGGATAAGGTTACAGGTGGATACGGGCTCAACCGAGGCAGGCGATCGAGTGATGAGCTAAGAATAGGTGATGCCCTGGATTTCTGGAAAGTAGTTGACCTCATACCGGGAAAAAGGGTTTTACTCTACGCCCAGATGAAAGTTCCCGGCCAGGCATGGTTGGAGTTTGACATCCAACCAAATCAACTCGTTCAGACCGCTCATTTTCTCCCCCGCGGTCTTCTCGGGAGGCTCTACTGGTATTCTGTTCTGCCTCTCCACTACCTTGTGTTTACAGATCTTGCCCGTACCGTAGTTAAGGGTAATGGCAACGGATAGAATCCCAGGTCGCGAAAGCAACCCGGGATCCGATCTTTTCCTTATGCTGTTACCACCTTTCTGTTCCTACAATCTGGTTAACGTCAGCGCATTTGGCTTTTTCCTCATCGCTCAGCTGATCAAAGGATCTTTTATCCTTTTGATTATCAAGTGAACACACATATTCTTTGCCGTCTTTATCATTAAGCCATGCGAGTGATTCATATCCGCTTTTCATATCATTACCTCTGTGGTTTCATTTTATTGTTCAGGTGCAGTTATTACGTCTTTTCTGCATTCTGTTACAGTAACAATAATCTGAAACCCTATTGACACAATGGGTTCTGATTTATAGTTTAATGGTAGTTAAAACTACTATCAGGAGAATATCATGTTAGACCCCAGTTTATATCAAACTGTTGTCGACTCCCTGTCTGCTCATGTGGCAATTCTTGATGAGAATGGAGTGATTATAGACACCAACAGGGCATGGCAGGAGTTCGCCAGGGAAAATGGGATGAAGCAGGATGTTGACGGTATTGGCGTCAATTATCTCAAGGTCTGTGAAGAGTCTACCACTGACTCAGACGACAATGAAGCAGAAAATGTCGCAGAAGGAATACGAAAAGTCCTGGCTGGTGATTTACCGGAGTTTCTGACCCATTATCCTTGTCATGCACCTCATGAGAGGCGCTGGTATGCTGTACGGGTTGTCCCCTTCAGGGAAGGTAAGGGAAACAAGGTTATCGTTACCCATGAAAACATAACCCAGATAATGGAAATCCAGGAAGCACTGGAGAAAAAAGAGAGTGAACTGCGCAGTGAGCGAGAACGGCTGGAAGAGACCAATATCGCCTTAAGGGTACTCCTGCGGCAGCGGGATGAGGATAAGAAGCGCATTGAGGAGACAATTTATATCAATGTTGACAGACTCGTCCTCCCCTATGTAGAGCAGCTTCTTCAGGGACGCCTGTCTGAGAAACAACAGACATTGACCGAGGTTATCGACACGAATCTTCGAGATATTGTCTCACCATTCCTGCGTAGTTTAACTACAGTTCACACCATGTTGACGCCCCAGGAGATTGAGGTGGCCAATATGGTACGTAGCGGTCGATCAAGTAAGGAAATTGCCGAGGTGCTTGGTATATCGGTAAGTGGTGTAGATTTTCATCGTAAAAAGTTACGCCAGAAACTGGGACTGACAAACAGCGCAAAAAACCTGAGATCCTACCTGCTTTCATTGGAGAACGACGGTTAACGCACAACAATTCCGACATCCCTTTACCATTGGATCAACCTTCGTCGATCACTTCACCTAATAAAGGAGAGCCCCATGAACAATCTTATTGTAGTTGATTTTGATGATGAGTCTACCGCCTTTTCCATGCGTGCTGAGCTCGTCAAGATGTAAAAAGAAGAGCCAATAGAGATGGGAGATGTCATAGTTGTTATCAATATACAGACTTCACTCACTAAAGATAAAGAGAAAAAACTGCACACGACTCTTGAAGATCAGGGATATTGGTTCACCAGGCGTTGACCTGGTTCCTATCCTAGTGAAACCAATATAAGCCCTATAAAAAGAATGGTTATCCCAATAAAACGTGGATAGGAAGCCTTTTCCTTCAGGATAAACACACCCATAATTGCTCCCAGGGGAATGGACAGCTGACGTAGTCCGACAACATAACTGATATTTTGGGCGTGTGTCATTGCCAGCAGGATAATCCCGTAGGTCGCACCGATTGCCAGTCCGGCCAAAAGAGCTGGTTTGAGCAAAGAACGCCAGTTTGTCCGAAAATGGTCCATAGATGTCCTGGAAGTCATCATAAGCAGTTGCAGCCAAAATGCGGTGAAAACACATTCCAGTACAAGGTACAGCAAGGCACGCATCCAGCCCGATGCCTCATCAGGGACACGTTTCAGCAGATTCATCCCGATATCGTCAACAAATGAATAACCGGCAGTACCAAGAGCGGCAATAAGAGCAAAGGCACAGGATGCATTGAGATAATTCTCAAACCTGAGGTCCCGAATAGTTTTCATGGGAAGAATCAAAGCACCGACAATAATGACCGAGATGCCGGCAAGTGCCAGGTAAGAGATTTCGCTTCCGCGACCGACCATAAATGTCAGCGCCGTAACAATCAGAAGGGGAAACGAGCGTGCCAGAGGATAAGCAATAGAGAGTGCCCCACGCGCATAAGCACAGGCTAGGCCAATGTAGTAAATGGCCTGAAACAACCCGGCTATGAGCAGGATTGCCCAGAGGGTCAGGGACATCCCTGACATAAGGTCTGCGGTAAAGTATAAAACAGGTGAAAACCAAAGAATAGTTCCCAAGGTAGTCAGTTGGAAAAAACCAATCGTAGGTGATGCACTTTTGGATAATACATTCCAGCTGGAGTGCATAATCGCTGAAATAATAACAAGAATGGCTGTAATCGTATTCATGATAGAGGCTGAATTTATACTAAAATGAGAAAAGGTCGTCTCAAGGATACGTGGAATAAAATGACCCGAGAAGTCCAATTTTCATTTCTGGTGTCATATCTACCTCGTCTGTTTGCATATTTGGTCGTCGCTAGAAATGCACAGATATTTACAGCACGAAATGCCTGAAATGGTTAAAGACATGCTCTTCTAGCAGATATTTGCAAATGGCGAAATGAAAAAGTGGCAAAAGGGGTACCAGGTTACAGCTCTCATGACAACAAGCCCTCCCCCCTCCTTGATCATTGGCTTCGAGGAAAAGATTATCGATTAAACAGTGACAGCTTATGAGCCTGCCTGGTTGTCTCAGGCAGCTTATAACGGGTGATGCAATGCATTACGATGGTAACCGCGGACTCAAGGGAAACTTTATGCCCGGCAGATACATAGATGGGTTTGACGTTTCTGCGGCTTCGTACTACCGCGCCAATCACCTCATTACGATGATATAGAGGGGTCCACTCTCCTTTCGTCTCGGGGATATCACCATGAGAACCACACAGCCGGCTTTTGGCAGAGCCGATGCATGGAATCCCAGTGACAACGCCAAGATGACAGGCGATACCGAATCGTCGGGGGTGGGCTGTACCCTGGCCGTCGCAAATGATCATATCGGGCAGGCTTGACAGGTTCCGGAGCGCTTCAAGAATCAGCGGCATTTCCCTGAAAGAGAGCAGTCCCGGTACGTAAGGAAACCGCAGCACTCCTTCTGCAGTTGCCTTTTCACGAATCTTCAAATCACCAAATCCAAGAACAGCAATCGCTGCTTTGCCGGTATTGCTCATTTTGTCAAAACCGACGTCGACACCTGCGATGGTCTGTATATCAGAAAACTCATCACAGATACGCACCTTAGGACAAAGCTGCTTTTGCAGGTTTACGGCTTCTCCGGGGGTAATATCCCAATCATGGCTGTGAATACGTTTCAAAGATTCCTGGCTGATCGCACAATCAGTCATCGTTTTTCGGGTCCTTATCGTTCTTCTGTCTCGATTCCCTCAGCCGTTCCTTATAGAAAAACCATATGGGACACGCAGTCCGGAACTTGCAATACAACTCCGGATCTTTGCAATGAAGACAGTCGTCACAAAGATAATAGTCCTGCTTCTGGCAGCGATAGTTTGTTTCCCGATCCGGATGGTTGGTACATTTTCCCATAAAGAATTCCTGCGATGCCTGAAAGTATCTGGTATAGTTCTGCGTACTGTTATACCACAACAAGAAATGAAGCGGGAACATTGAATACACACCTTCCCATTCATAGCATAACTAAACCGCAACAGTCTGGATACCAGTTATCAGTGAACGCATATCGGGACATAACAATACCAGGGAGCACCCCTGCTGCTCCAGTTGCCATCCCTCCAACACAATTCTATTCCTCAAACGACATAAGGATCACACTTAACAAACGCGGGGGCAGGAAATATACCCGCATGAGTTTTCCCGTTCATGCTGGCGTCTTTACTGAAGTAGAAACGCAGGACCTGCAACTCCATTTCAACCTCAACGGCGAAATTATCCGGGCGAAAGGCAAAGGAAGCGGCTGGACGCACCCCCATGAATGGCTGAAACGTACAATGGGCAACGACTGGATCTACTACTCAACCGGAGGATATACAGGGGTATATGAAACCACCGGTGAATATTATCTGCCCAATATGCCCTATACCACCAATGGACTTCTGGGCGGCAAACCATTTCAGCTGGATGAAGTTAATACAGTTATTGAAACATGGCCTGAACGTATCACAGATATCGCTGAGACAGCAACATCACCGCCGGACGATTTTCGTCATTTCCTGCAGAATGTAGCGAAGAATAACCTGCAATCACTTGCTGCAAAGGCTGCAGACCTCTTCTCGATTTGCGGCGGTCGTTCGACTGTACTTCCTCCTGATACACGCCATGTCGATTATAATGTCATCCCCCTTACAGTGGCAAACGGTTGTCTTTACAAATGCAGTTTCTGTGAAGTAAAAAATAAAAAACCGTTTTCGCCGAAAAGTACTGAAGCGATACAATCCCAGATACAGAAACTCAAGAAGTTATACGGCCGCGACCTCACCAATTACAACTCCATATTTCTCGGTGAACATGATGCACTGCACAGGGGTTCGCCAACTCTTTTGGAAACACTTGACAGTTGTTACCAAGAATTCGGTTTTTCCACGAATTATATGTCGGGTTGCAACGCCTTTCTATTCGGATCCGCTTCGTCACTGCTGAACACACCTGAATCCTTTTTCAAGGAGCTTGAACAGTTACCGTATACTGTGTATATCAATATCGGACTTGAATCTGCGGATCAGCAAACACTTGATATGCTGGGAAAACCGATAAGCTCCAAGCTCGTAACAGACTGCTTTCAACGGATACAGGCCATCAACGACACATACAGCACAACCGAGATCACGGCCAATTTTGTTTTCGACGAAGGGCTGCCTGACAACCATGTCCCTTCGTTTTTACATCTCGTACGAGACAGTCTCGACAGGAACAAGCCTAAAGGGTGTATCTACCTTTCACCCCTCAAGTTCGGCAGTCCCTCAAGGGCACAGACTTTTGTCTTTAATAGGCTCAAGGTGCTGAGCCGCGTACCAACTTTTCTCTACATCATTCAAAGGCTTTAAAAACATTACGCCAATAAGGAAAAACACCATGGAAGACGGCAAGCAGATGCGTAGCAGGATTTTAGCCAAAAGGGACAGTATGACGGCCGCCGACAGGTCGACAAAAAGTTCCGCTATCTGTGCAACTCTGATGACTCTTGACGAAATTCAGGACAGCTCTACTATTTTCCTCTATGTAAGCTTTCGATCGGAGGTTCAAACGATTGAACTTTTAAATACGCTCATCCAAAACGGCAAAAAAGTCTGTGTTCCCATAACTTATGTAAAGGAAAAAAGACTGGATGCTATTCACATCACAGATCCGGATAAACAGTTTGTACCGGGATATTGCAATATCCCCGAGCCGGCACCGGAAATTCTTACGACCAACCTGGTGCCACCCGAATCTATAGATACAGTTATACTTCCCGGCTCTGTTTTCGACCGGAGATGCGGCCGATTCGGATACGGAGGCGGGTTTTACGATCGATTTGTGTCGGCAATTCCAAAGGCACACAGGATAGCCCTCGCCTACGACCTGCAGATCGTCGAGCGAGCTCCCTTACAACCACACGATGAAATCCTGGACCTTGTTATTACCGAAACCAGGGTAATCCGTGGAAAGCGTAAGTAAATTTACACAACCAGAACCAACATCTCATTTATGAAAATCCACTCAAACGAAGTCATCACAAAACAGGCTCAACTGTTCAAGTTCCTGCTCCCGGTGCTGCTTGCCTTCACACTCTTTATGGCCGGGTGCGGTACACCGGTTCACAAAAATGCGTATCTCGATTTCGGCATCATTCCGCAACAGGCTGGTGTCTATGTTGACAGGGAATCTGCCTTGATAACCGCACGGGACAAAAGAAAAGAAAACGAGGTCATAACCTACCACCCTGGAACGAAGCAACAACTTAAGATTCTGGCAGACCCTTCGATTAACAGTATCCTCACCGACCAGCTTGCCAAAGGTTTTGCTGATCAGGGTTTGATACTCACCAGGGAAGAGCCGGGAGCCTACATCATGATTGAAATTGTTTCACTCCATGCTGATATTGCTCGAGATAAAGGTCTGTATCTAGCAGAAGTCACAACCAGCCTGCGATTAACTGTCGAGACAACTCATAAGAAGCTGACGAAAACCTACAACCGCGACGCAGACAGGAAAAGCATATCCAAACCCCTTTTGCAGGATGTTGAAGAAATGATTCGTGACCAGTTGCAGGAAATCGTAAACCTGATCCTGATTGATCGCGAAATCCAAACCACCATCAAACAGCAGAGTTAAGAGAAAGGGACCAAAACATCTTGTGAAAACTATAACTGATACCATTCGTAGTTGTGCGGTGAAAAGACAGCGTCCTGATAATTCCGATTACCTGGCCCTGTCTCATAGCGATGAGAGTAAGTTGACTGCAAAATTCAGTATAAGCCGAAAAGAGATCCAGATCCTGGCCCTGGAAAACGGAATCACGCCGCAACGTTACTGCCGAAACCAAAACTATCTCTCCCTTGACGACCAGGTCCATCTTCTTACAAGCCACGTAGCCGTTATTGGTCTCGGCGGCCTGGGTGGTGCAGTAGCAGAAATTCTCTGCAGGCTTGGAATCGGAACTCTCACACTCGTGGATGGAGATGTCTTTGACGAATCCAACCTGAACAGACAGCTTCTCAGTTCTGTGAAAAACCTTGGGGTACCAAAGGCAGATGCCGCCGCAACCCGGGTGCAGCAAGTCAACCCTGCAGTCATTACCCACCCGGTAATGGATTTTCTCTCTGCACAAAATGGGGCTGACATCTTGCAAAACGCCCAAATAGCCGTCGACTGTCTCGACACCATCGATGGCCGCTTCACCCTGGAAGATGCCTGTAAAGCTTTATCCATTCCATTTATATCAGGAGCTATTGGCGGGACAGCCGGGCAGGTCACTACAATCACCCCGGATTCCATCGGGTTGGAGATGATATACGGGTCAAGGGGCGACAGCCCCAAGCGCGGGGTCGAGGCACATCTCGGAACCTTGGTGTACAGTGCCGTTTCAATCGCCGCCCTTCAATGCTCTGAAATTGTAGCTCTGGCAACAGGGAAAACACCACAGCTCATCAATAAGTTGTTGTTGGCAGATTACACATTCCCATCAATGGAGATCGTGCAATTCGGCTGAGTAATGGTTTCGCCTGCCAAGTCACTCCAACATATTATCGATATAAACCTTGAAATATCTCTTTCAAGGTCGATTCATCGAGCAAGGCACGAATGTGTTCCTCATATATATCCCTTTCCTCTTCAAGGGGATATAGTTCTTCTTGATCACTATTCTCTTCCTCTAAACAGACAACCTGTTCGCAGTCATAGGATGGATCGTCTTTAGAAAAAATATCGTGTTTGTGTCGATCAATCCACGTCCCTGTTTCGTCATGACCACCAATAAATGGAATAAACAGGCGATTCCCTTTCAACACGGTAACCAGACGGTACCCATTACCGAGATCATACTTTATACAGTTCCGTATTCGTTTCTCACCGTTTTTGGTTCGTCTGCAATATACTCTTGACTCCAACATACAGCCTTGGCGCAGGGCATGTATGAGGTAGTTGAATTGATCCGCTGCGAATTCACCTTGTTTTCCTGACCGTCGAAGAAGAGAAAGTTTACCGGGAATAGAACGGGAACAGTGGATATATTTGATCATTGTATCCCTCATAGTATAGAAGTGAGTATAAATATGTCGTTGTAATACAGAATAAAATATACTTAACCTATTCGTCAAATCGTTATTCTCTATTATAAAAAATTTATCATCCGATTTTACTATTATACCCACCTCACCCTGCACATTTCAGCATCTGATAATTCAGCTTGATTTGTCTGCAGCTATATGAATTACTACAGGTGTGATAACGTTTGATAGTGAGAAGATATTGAGGAAGAGTACCGCCTGAACTGAAAAGAAATTCAGGCTAGCCAAGTGATTTCAAGTAGGCTTTTGTAATCCAGGTGTCCGCCTCTTTTTCTGTGAGGTCGTCCAGTTTTTTTATGGTCCTGGAAATATTTTCCTTTGAGAAGCGGAACAGATAGTCTTCCATTTCCAGGTTGAGTTCACTACTTAGTTTTTCGAAAATCTGAATTTGTATTCTATTCAAGTGCATTGTAGTATTCTTGTTCAACGCACGTCAGTTCCACTGGGTTACAGCATGCGCTCAGCTTTGATTATATTTTCAGCACTTTTACGAGGCCACCCTGGCAATCATATTAAAGCCTGAACTTTGATTGCCAGGGAACAGGTTGGCGGATCATTTGCTCCAGACAGAATATGTTACCGAAAAGAGAACTCTTTTTGTACAGTTAGTATCACAAATCGGTAACACAAAAGAACACCCTTCAATCAATTTACTCACCCCTGTCATCGAGGTCGAATGTCCCTTTCTCAACCTCCTCATCAATCTCTTTGAGGGCTCTGCGCATCTGTTTCAATGCCTGACTAATCCGGTGCTCGTTCTCAACCAGGGCAAGGCGCAGATACCCATCACCCTCCTCCCCAAAACCGGCACCTGGAGAAACCGCCACGTTGGCTCTGTCCATCATTTCAATAGAAAACTTGACAGACCCCATACGATCATAGGGAGCTGGAATTTTGACCCAGGCAAACATACCAGCCTTGGGAGGTTCTACGTCCCACCCCATCCGGGTCAACCCTTCACAGAGTACATCACGCCTCTTCTGGTAGACTGCTGCCTGCTCTGAGATGGTATCGTCACAATCACGCATGGCAACGATGCCTGCCACCTGGATGGCAGAAAAAATACCATAGTCGTAATACCCCTTGATCTTTGCCAGCCCCCCAATAATTTCCTTATTCCCCACACAATAACCTAATCGCCAGCCGGCCATGTTGTAGGACTTGGAAAAGGAGCCAAATTCCACACCCACGTCAATAGCCCCCGGCACTTCAAGAAAACTTGGTGCGACATAGCCGTCAAAGGTGATTTTGGCGTAAGCAAAGTCGTTGATGACCATGAAGTTGTATTTCTTGGCCAGTTTAACAACCCCGGCAAACAACTCCTTCGAGGCCAGCATCCCTGTAGGGTTGTGGGGGAAGTTGAGCATTACCAGTTTGGGTGCAGGATACAACGATTTACACATGCCCTCAATCTGGGCGAGAAAGGTGTCTTCATCACTGAGTTGGATGCGCAGGACGTTGGCACCTGCGATCACCGCCGCATATACATGAATCGGAAATGCCGGTGCCGGAACCAGTACGGTATCACCCGGGCCCAACAAGGCAAGGCTCAGGTGGGAAATACCCTCCTTGGAACCGATGGTGCAGATCACATCCTCCTCACCGCCAAGATCCACATCGTAACTCCGATTGTAATACAGGGCAATTTCACGCTTGAGGTTTTTCATACCACCGGCAACCGGGTATCGATGACTTTTAGGATCGACGGCAACCTCACACAACTTCTCTGTCACGGGCCCCGGAGCAGGGTCCACAGGGTTGCCCATGCCGAGATCAATCACATCGTCGCCCCTCCATCGCTTTTCCATTTTCATCTTATTAATCATACCGAAAAGGTATGGCGGGAGTTGATTCATCCGCTCCGCATAGCGAATAGTAAACGGCTGGTCCATATCTGTTCCTCTTGGTGGGGTATTTTTACAGGAATTATAAGCGCACTCATCCATCAGTGGGGAAGTAATACCTCCCACTCCCCCACTGACCGGATCTCTTCCGGCAAGCAATGATTTTAATTATACTTTCTTTTAGAATACTATTGAACGACGGTGATATCAACCTGCAGTTCATCGGCAACGGCATTCAGCTTCTCTTCCATCTGCTCCCTACCGAGGTCTGATGGAACCTGAACATGGATATCCATATTGTAGAGAGGAGCACCACTCTCGGGCGATGGCTTCGCCGAACTGTTGAGGTGCATGATATTGATGTCCTTTTCGGCAAGAAACCTGCTTGTCTTATAAACAATACCGGCCTGGTCAAGCCCTTCGATATGAAGGGTGTGTGAAGTAAATCCGTTGGAGGCTGCCGAAGCCCTGGGTCCGATTGGTCGAACAAAAGCGGATATCCCCTTTTCCAATTCAAGTCTTCTGCATTCGCCGGAGAGGACATCCTCAATATTTCCCTGCCTGGACGAGAACAACAGATTGAGTGAGAACTCATCGGCCAGGATAGTCATATTAGTATCTTCTAGATTACAGTCATTTTCATAAAGCAGCCGGGTAACGTCAGCAACAATCCCAACCCGGTCCCTGCCAAAGGCGGTCATAATAAATCGCGAACTCATAGCATCTCCTGTTCCATGTAGATAATCCACAACAGATCACCTGAAAAAAGGGTGGCAGACACCACCCAATTACAAATTTACGGGATGCTAAAATGTAGCCGGAACAAGGAAAAACCGCTACCTGCAGATGAAAAAAAGTGAAAAATGATTGAAGCTGTTAATTACGGTGAGGGCTCGCTACGGATCTAGTATATTTCGACCTTGTTTCGCCCATTTTCTTTAGCGCGATAAAGAGCCTTATCCGCCATGATGAGCAACCTGTCGGGATTTCCAGGTGCTTGATCATGCCTTGAAGCAACTCCGATAGAGCAGATCTCACCTGCACTTTCAGTATCGCTATGACAACGGTTAGCCAGTAGTCTCAAACGGCACAAAACGACCGTTTGGCCATGATGGCGTAGATAAAGCGGAACCCAGATTGTAGCTGATTAAACGATTTCTCAGCTCAAGCAACTGGTCCACCAGGTTCTTCTCAACTCTTGCATAAGCACCGGCATCTGATATACGTTTCACGACAATTCCAAGAAGCTCGGTAATAGCATTACCTACAGAATTCTGGCTAATAGTAACAATAAGGCGTCCCCTGTCATCCCTGTACAGGAGCTGTTTGTATGCAGGTTGCCAACGTATCTCATTTGCGAACATGGGGTCTTCAATAACCTGTAGCCTGAGTATACGTGCCGCTTGATGAAATTGATCACTGTAAAGCAGGATATCTTCGATCTGGTCGGCATAAGCAGACCCGGCCGGAATCTTCGTATCGCCGGAGGCGACGAGATTGAAGAATGCACGGTAAAACTCAAGGAACCCGCTAAGCACCATATCATATTCTTTCCAGAATTGTCCCTTGCCAAGCTCTGCTGTCCCACCTACAACTTCCCAACTGGGTAACCCCTGCGGATATCCAGTTAGAGACAACCTGCCGTCATCCTGTGATATGGGCCGTAAAACCTTGAGGTCAAGGATCTCGAGAAAACGCAGGTAGATATCACTGAGATAGCTTAAGAAGATGCCATTGTGCCCACTGTCGGTCAGGTTGGGGTCATCCTCCGCCGCCGCGGAAGATGAGGCTATCAGCGCCTTTTCAAACACCATGAAATGGTTATGAATCATTCGAATGCTTGGCACGCCCGGTTTATTTATAGGCCACGTTGCATCCAGGCTGGCTTCACCACAAAATACCAGGTGCTCCTCTGGATCAGGATACTTTTCAAGCATGTATTGAAAGACCACGCCTGTCATCCTGCTAAAGGTGAGATTTTCTTTACGGCTAAGCTGATCCCGCCTGACAGGGCGGCCCATCGGGTCCAGCACTTTCGCTGAGGTATCAAATATTATCGAGGTATCAAAAAGGTTGGAATGGCCGAACGCCTTTCTGTAAAGGAGAAAGCCTTCATCGGTTCTCAACAGGCCGTTCTCCCGGGCAAGATGCCTCAGATTGCAAGGGCTGTTATAAAATTCTGTTGGCGTAACACCTTTAGGGATCTCTATGGGAATGGGCCGATGAGGAGTGATAACCTTTCTGGGATAAGGACTACTCATGCTGTCTCCGAGTATTCTTTGAGAGGGTTCACTGAGTTCATTCTGTTATGGCATCATCGGCTACCAGTTTCCAGCCGATAACGAGAACTGCTGATGACAATATCAAAGTGTTCGGAATCAAGGACTCACTGGTCAGCAGGTCGAATGGAATAGACCTCCAACGGGGACGCCTTTATCCACATACTCGTTATAGAGACCGATACCTTTCCGGGTAGAGGCAATAATGAGCTCAACACCCTGTTTTTCAACATGAAATCTTGTAGCTCTTGGAATTCGCAGACGGGAGAGAACGCCTCTGGTAAGGATAACAACCTTTGCACCATTTGCTATCACCTCCTCCACATCCCCGATCTGGATGCCGCGGGCATGTCCGGTCCCGTGTTCAGACCAGTCCCAGTTCCGGCCACCGCCGGGCCAGAGCTTGTAGTCTTTGCCGCGGCCAAGGTTTTCCACATCAAGTTTACCCCAACTTGAGGAAAGTATCCTGGGTGACATCTTCTCGTGCCCGCTCATTTCTCACCTCATCATGCTGTAGTTTTATACCAGTTACACGCCCTCTCGGGGGTGTTCGACGAGTTACAACATCTCCGTCACAATACTGTCCGTCCACTTGTTTGCCCGAACAGCCGCGTCGGCAAAGTGCTGCGGTCTAATTCCAAGTTCCTTGCACAAATCCAGTAAAATCCTGATATCGGCCACCTCCAGCCCTTTCATCAACTCCAGATAACGTCCCATCTCCGACTCAGGATTCAGGTACCCCTGCTGAAAGCTCTCCGGCAGCGGTAATTTTTTCAGGACTTCCCTGAACTCAATATCGAGCATCACATCAAGCAGGGACAACATACCGAACAAGAAAAGCGACTCTGCCTTGTGCCTGGTGATTTCACCCACTGTAACGAGTTCCTCCAGCAGTTTTGCCCTGTTAAGTGACAAAACAAACAGCTCCTGTGGCTTATCGGTCGACAGAAGATCAGATAAAACGGCCATACGCAGCCACTGTTTGATACGATCTACCCCAAGCAGGGTAATCGAATGCCGAACAGATTCAATCTTTGTTACAAATCCAAAAGCAACCGAGTTCAGCAGTCTGAGCAGGCGATAGGTAATAGCCGGGTCGCTTGCAACCAGGTTTACCAGGGTGTCCGTCTCAATATCAGGCTCGTCAATTGCCGCCAGGATCTTTAACTTTGTTACCTGAAAACTCTTTATAGATCTGCCGGTAAGATTCTCAGGCCGGGCAAAAAAGTAGCCCTGAAAAAGATCGAAACCGAGTTTTTTCATCAATTCATAGACTGGCTTTGAATCGACACGGTAGGCAAGTTTTAACACTTTCTTACGAGGGAGCTCCGCCAGGATCAGACGAATTTCATCTTCATCCTTGCCAAGCACATCGACCTTAACAATATCTGCAAGATCGACAAAGCCAGCATAATCATTACCGGTGGTAAAGTTATCCAGCGCGACACGGTACCCTTCCTGTTGGAGCTTTTTAACCTTTTCGATGAACTGAGTAGTATCCTGGACATCATTCTGGAGTTCGATGACGGTTATAAGTGGTGGCAAGGCACGCGGGGAACCACTGGAGACAAGAGGACTGGTAAAATTTATAAAGATCCTCTTGGAACTATTGGAAATATCCTGAGACTTGATGAAACCGGAGGTTGCAACATTCATGGTTGCATAATCATGGTCGTCTATGTCGGCCGTATCAGTTTCACTGCTGCCTCTGAACAAAAGTTCATAGCCGAATGTTTTCCCGCGCTGATCAAAAATAGGTTGTCTGGCAACATAAAAAAAATCAATTTCTGCTTCTTCAATGCTTGGTTTCATGCGTTTGCCTTACAACGTATCATAATTCCTTTATGACCAATTATTCTGGGCTTCAAATCATGTATGCAGTGGTCACCGGGAGGGAAGTATGCTATGATTTTTCACAGTCGCAACCCTTTCCTCGGCACCAACATTCTTTATATCCTGAAATAGATGAATCATCAATTTCCAAAAGCACTTTTCTTCGATTTCGACGGCGTCCTGGCAGACTCTGTCAGTATAAAGACAGACGCATTCAGGGACTTGTTCCGAAAATATGGTGACGAGGTGGTGCGTGAAATTATCGAGTACCACCGTCTGCATGGCGGGATAAGCAGGGTTGAGAAAATCCGGTACGCCTTTGAAGAGATAATGAAGGTACCATTATCAGCCGAAGAGCACACTCGATTATCTCAACATTATTCAAAAATGGTTCTCGACAAGGTCGTTTGTGCCGACTGGATACCGGGAGCTCAGGGCTTCCTCGAAAAGTATTATACTGCATTACAGATCTTTGTTATTTCGGGCACCCCGGAAGACGAACTGAAACTGGTGTTGAACAGGAGAAACATGGATCATTATTTCAGTGAGGTACTCGGATCACCCGTCAAAAAACCGGTCCATGTCAGGAATCTGCTGGCCAAGTACAATCTTGTGCCCCAACAATGCGTTTTTATTGGTGATGCGCTGACCGACTACGATGCGGCAATTGAAACCGGCCTCCATTTTGTCGGCATACAGGGTAGTGTGCAATTCACCAGGGGAACAGTCGTGTTGCAGGATTGTACAGAGTTGGCAGAGGCGTTGTCACTTCCGCCAGTCTCCTTACCATCATAACTATTCTACCCTCATCAATAACCAATGTTTGCCTCAAACTCCCTCAGACGTTTGTGGATGGAACGAAGTTCAGTAATCGTCGTCCAATTGGAAATAAAAATCGAGAAAGACTCCCGTACTTTGCTGAAAGCATTGGACACCTGAACCAAAACACCAAGAGTGATCAGTCCTGTAAATAGCCCGGGGCCCATAATGATGTATGGTACAATTATCATCAATTGTTCAAAGGAATTCACCCAGATGTCAAAGTAACCGTAATGGAGGAATAACCTGTTATAGTTGATCTTCAGCCCGGTAAACAGTTCGACCAGCGTCTCAGTCTTGCCGAAATTGTCTTTGTCATCCTCTGCGTAGACCAGCTCTTTACGAAATGCTGCTTCCACCTTCTGGTTATTGTATTCAAGTCCCGGTAGTTTTATACCTACAACCCAGGAAATCAGTAAGCCACCTAAAGAGACAACCAGGGCAACCCAGACAAGGCTACCCGGTATATCTTTTATATGCGGCAGATCAACACCACTACTCAACTCCCAAAGGATGGGTAAAAATGCTACCAGAGTCATCAGGGCCCTGATAACCTGCAGTCCCAGGCTCTCAAATATCCGGGCAAACCGGTAAATATCTTCCTGTAAACGCTGACTTGAACCCTCAATCTCTTCTTCTACCTTCTGCCATTTCTCTATATATGAAAAGGTCATGGCCTCCCGCCACTTGAAGGCATAGATTCTGGTGAAATAAGCGGTGATAGTGGCAATCAGGACATAGGGAAAAGCGATGTAGGCAAACTTGATCATTTCAGCCCAGAAGTCTGCTACCGTATGCTCGGTTGCCTTCTGGAGGATGTTATAAAAACCGCCATACCAGCTGTTTATCTTTACCGTTAACTGTACCTGGAAAAAGAGGGAAAACATCAGAAACAAGCCTCCGCCCCAGGCCCAGACAAACCACTCCCTGGTCTTAAAAAAAGCGCGAAACATAAATGGTCCTATGTGAAAAAATGGAAATTATTTATAAAGCAGGGGGGGGGGAAGCCATCCCTGTCATTCGTAATCAAGGATGGCTATAGTAGCACGTTCATCTCTACTGTGCCACACTTCAGGGTCCCCTTCTGGAAATGAGGAGAACTATGATCGTTTTTTCCATGTTTTAGGTGGACGTGTGAAGTCTCGCATGTCTGTGACAAACCTCTTGAGGGTCTCCTCGACCCTGCCATTTATACAATCGTCAGGATAATTGCCTTTTCCATCTCTCTCTCCGGCAGCAAGCCCCGTGAGCAATTCGACTGCGTCGTCCACATGCTCCACTGACCAGATGAAGAACTGTTTGTCCTCCATTGCCTTGATGACTTCCTGCTTAACCATCATATGACGCCTGTTTGCAGCAGGAATAATAACCCCGTGGCTGCCATCAAGCCCTCTCGATTTACAGAGATCGTAAAATCCCTCGATCTTTTCGTTCACACCGCCTATGGCCTGAACCTCCCCCTTCTGACTCACCGAACCGGTAATAGCTATAGATTGCTTAATAGGTACGTCGGCCAGTGAAGAGAGCAGCGCACAAAGCTCGGCACATGATGCGCTGTCACCATCCACTCCACCATACGATTGTTCAAAAACAAGGGAAGCACGGAACCCGATCGGCATGGACCGCAAATACCTGGAGCGCATAAACGATTCAAGAATAAGCACTCCTTTTGAGTGAATCGGCCCACCTAACTCCACTTTTTTTTCAATATCAATAAGCTCTCCCTCCTTCCCCGGCCTTGTAAGGGCGGTGATCCTGCAGGGCAAACCGAAACAGTACGAGGCAAGAGTCAGCACTGACAGGCCGTTCACCTGACCGACAACCTCCCCCTTGGTACTGATATAGCGGATGTTCTGCTCAGTCATCTCAAACATCCTGTCTCGCAGCCTACAACTTCGATACTCCGCTGCATCAAGAGCCTTCTGGACCTGTTCCCCCCCAATTCTGTCGCATCCGTCGTTCTGTGCAATGTAGTCTGCCTCCTTTATCACATTGTCAAGATGTTCAAGAAAAAGGGATATTTTGCCGGAGTCCTCAGCCTTCCGTGAGCTGTATTCCACCAGGCGGGCAACTCCGGAGGCATCCATCTGGCGTAACTCATCATTCTGGATCATGCCCGTGACAAGCGACGCAAATAGCTTCAGGTTCTCCGGGGTTCGGTCCATAGCGTGTTCAAAATCGACCTGCACCTTGAAAAGAGAATCAAATTCAGGATCATACTGTTTGAGCAGGTAGTAAAGCCAGGCATCACCAATTAGCACAACTTTTGCTCGCAATGGAATTGGCTCTGGCTCAAGAGTAACCGTACTCATCAACCCCAAGATCCGTTCAAGAGGTTCAATTCGTATCTGGCCTGATCGCAGCGTACGTTTTAACCCTTCATAACCGTACGGCATTGTTAACAACCTTCTGGCATCAATAATAATATAGCCGCCGTTGGCCATGTGCAGAGAGCCAGGCTTAATCAGAGTGAAATGGGTTGAGAGCATACCCATTTTGGCAAGATGCTCTATCCTTCCATGAAGGTTCTGGTAATTGGGAAGATCCTCGTATACGACCGGTGCGGAATCGTTTCCGTTGGCAACCAGGAGGTTCACCTCATATCTCTCAAAAGACGGGGCCTGCAAATTCATGAGTACCATTATCTGTTCTTTGCCGTCTTCTGCCCGATAGAGGAAATCATCGACGTGCTCGACAATGTCGTCTTCCACATCCTGAAAGTAATTCTGCAACTTCTCACGATTCTGGTATTTCTGCTTGAGGGTATTGGTAAACCCTGAAACCACCTGCCGGGCCAGATCTGTTTTCAGCTTTTTCTTTGCGGCCTCAGCCTCACGTTTAAAAAGGGTGATCTGCTGCACCCCATCCTGAATAGCATTCTGGTATTTTTCAACCAGCTTATCTATTCGTTTTCTCGTATCATCAGGAAGTTTGAGGTAGGACCCTGAATCAAGGACTTCTCCATTGCCGTCTATAGGTGCAACCATAATCCCCTGCTCACTCTTGACCACACCAATCGATTCCCGTTTTGCATTTGCCTCAATATCGTGATAGAGGGTATCGACTTTGTTCTGAAAATCCTGGTTAATATTCTTGATCTTTGCCTTATAGTCCTCCCCTTCGAATACGGATCCGAGGGTGACCTTCAACAAATCCACAAGATCCTGAACCTCTTTTTTGAAAATAACCGCCGCTCCTCTTTCGAAATCAAGGGCCAGTGGTTTATGAGGGTGTTGAAAATTGTTGACGTAACACCAATCCCTTGGTGGCTGCCCCGTCATAGCTTTCTGGTCAATAAAGGAGCGAATCACCGTGTGCCGACCACTCCCCTGCGGACCGATAACAAAAAGATTAAAGCCCTTCTTTTCAATACCAATACCAAATTCGACAGAGTCCATTGCACGGTCCTGCCCTGCGATATGAATCACTTTTTCGACTTCAAGGGTGGTGGTAAAACCTAAGGACTCAGGGGGACATTTCAGGCATGCTTCTTCCGGCTTGATCACAGCTATAGCCATATCGTCACCTCTCTTGTTCGTCGGTTCCTCGTCATCCATAATGCCTGGAACCCATTTTGAATAATTCAAAGACGAAATGATCCTGAAGATACCATCAGTATATCATGGCCAAGTACTTTAACTCAAACTGTAGAGGATAATTCACACACCTCATACAAACACCTTGAAATGAAAAACCGATGCCGTATTGTACGGGCTCAGCGAGCTGAACGAAGAGAAAAACAAGGAGCAACTATGTTGAACGCAAGCGAAGAAGCCCTCGGCTATATGAAAGAACTACTGAATCAGGAAGCAAATACAGGATCGGCAATACGAGTCGCTGTTATGGGGAATTCGGGACTGGGACTGGTTGTTGACGACCCGCAGGAAAACGACGTCATCTTTAATAAAGAACAGTTCTCCATAATCGTCGACCGCAATCTCATAGAGTTCTGTAAAACTATCACGATTGGTTTTAAGACAGGAGACAGTACAAGTTGCAGCTCAAGCGGGTACATTATCGAGACAGAAAACGCATTATAGCACAGTGGACAATACAGAAAAAAGGGGCCAATCGAACAGATTGCCCCCTTTTTTCATCTCAGGGATGAAACACCCTGAATATTACCTGCCTTCCATCATTGCGGCAATATCCTCCTGGGGGGTGGTGATTGGTTTGATATCAAAGTTTTCCACCAGTACATTAAGTACAGTCGGGGAAACAAAGGCGGGCAGACTGGGTCCGAGACGAATCCCTTTTACCCCGAGGTGCAACAACGCCAGGAGCACCGCTACAGCTTTCTGCTCGTACCAGCCGATGTCAAAAGAGATCGGCAGCTCGTTGATGTCATCCAACTCAAAGACTTCTTTCAACTTGAGGGCGATAACCGCCAGGGAGTAACTATCGTTGCACTGACCGGCATCTAGCACCCTTGGAATGCCACCAATATCACCCAGATTGAGCTTGTTATATCTATACTTCGCACAACCTGCAGTAAGAATAACGGTATCAGCCGGTAGCTGTTCTGCCACCTCGGTGAAGTAGTTACGACCTTTCTGGCGTCCATCACAACCCGCCATAACCACAAAGCGTTTTATAGCGCCGGACTTCACGGCATCGACAACCTTGTCAGCCAGAGCCAGTACCTGATCATGGGCAAAGCCACCAACGATGGTCCCGGTCTCAATCTCCTGCGGTGACGCACAACTCCTGGCCTGCTCGATAATAGCGGAAAAATCCTTGGCCGCTGTACCTACTCTGTCGGCGATATGAGTAACTCCCGGGTATCCGGCCATACCGGTGGTATAAATTCGGTTCTTGTAGGAGTGGTCATCCTTAATGGGGATAATACAGTTTGTGGTCATCAGGATAGGTCCGTTAAACGACTCAAACTCTTTATTCTGATGCCACCAGGAACCACCATAGTTGCCTTTTAGATGTTCGTATTTCTTGAATGCGGGATAGTAGTTGGCGGGTAACATTTCACCATGGGTGTATACATCCACACCAGCGCCTTCACTCTGAATCAGCAGTTCTTCCAGATCCTTCAAATCGTGACCGCTGACCAGGATACCGGGTTTGTCGCCTACGCCGATATTCACCTCACTGATCTCAGGGTTGCCATAGGCACTGGTATTAGCTCCATCCAAAGCTGCCATGGTGGTAACCGCGCACTCCCCTGCTTTTAAGACGAGACCGACCATCTCATCTACCGAACGTTCCTCAGTGGTTGAGGCAAGACCTTCAATCATAAATTCATAAATCTCGGTCTTCTCGACACCGAGTACCGCTGCATGCTCCGCATAGGCACCAATGCCTTTCAAACCGAGGATCAGAAGCTCACGCAGCGAGCGTATGTCTTCATTTTCAGTGGCCAGTACCCCAACGGTTTTTGCTTTTTCCTGAAAAGTAGCAGGATCGGAGGAAAACCAAAGCGCTGAGGCGTCCAGCAGGTTTTCTTCCGTGCTTTCCTGGCCAAGACCTAAAAATCCCTTCAATTTCGAAATGATGCCAACTTTTTCTACCGGAGAGGCAAGTGCATCCAGTTGTGATTTCAAGCCTTGTTTAACAGCCTGGGAACGTTTGACCCAGTTCTCAAGGCTGGCATCATCAAAGTTGGCATTAGTAATAGTGGTGAACAGACCTTGGGCCAGGAATAACCCTGTACCATTATCGACGGCTACTCCGGCCTCTTTGAGTCCCTTGGCGAGTACGGCAATACCCTTGAGGTCAAAGATCAACAGGTCCTGAAGATTTGCGGTGGTCTCTTTTTTTCCGCAAACACCCTGGATTGTACAACCGGTTCCTTTTGCAGCTTCTTGGCATTGAAAACAGAACATGGCTACTCCTTTTCTGGATTATCTGATTATTTCATCCCTGATTCAGGGTCCACAAATTGACGGATATACCGTATGTGGCCTGAAGGCGGATAAACATTAAAAAAATGGTTCCGACAGAGCCATCTTGGGTTGATGACCTGATTTATGCCTTAGTTATAACCGGTCTGGTCTGGGGTATCCTTGACCTGGGTCAAGGATTTAGGATGGAGGGGAATTATTTAAATTTTTTCTATCCCTGGGGAATTTTTGACTGGCAGTTTTCTTTTGAGGCACTTCTGAAAAACCGGATCATTTATCAGAGCGAAGAACACCTGCCATAAACAAAATAGATAGCGTCCTTTTCGGACACCTTCGAACTCAATCAGTAGAGCATAGCAACTTCACCTGGAACTGCTCTATGCTCGACAAAAAGAGAGAACACAACAAAAAAGCTCAGGTGGATAGCCTGTCACACCTGACGAACTTCACCATCGGCAAATACCGCCACCATGTTTTTCCCATTTTCCTTGGCAAAATACAAAGCCTTATCCGCCTGATATATTATAAGATTACTATCGACACCCTCAGTGCTCATAAACTCAGCGACACCGAAACTGCAAGTTTGTGGTCCGGCTTCGCCGCAGTCGTATTCCGCAATGGCCCGGCGAACTTTCTCTGCAACAACAGTTGCCTGATCGAGACGGGTTTCCGGTAATAGAATAATGAACTCCTCCCCTCCCCACCTGGCAAAAGTATCACTTCTCCTGATCCCTCTACAACCAGCAGATGCAATGACCTTCAACACCTCATCACCGACCAGATGACCATAAGTATCGTTTACCGACTTGAAATCATCGACATCAAATATAATAATTGAAAAAAAGCAGTTATGCCTCATTGCCCGAACGGTTTCAGAGACTAACCGCTCATGAAACATCTTCCTGTTATAGCACCCTGTAAGCTGGTCCGTCGATGCCTGCCTTTCTACGACTTCCAGATGCTCGTCAATTATCGCCTTCGCCTCAACCAGTGATGTCGTATCATAGATGATAACACTGGCCTCACTTTCGTTTATTGCAGTAATGACAGCATCCTGTCGCATATACTTAAACCGCGACGAGGTGATTTTTTCCAGTCTGATCGGGATAACATATTTGTCTACCGTTGAGTTGACATATGCTGACGACTTCAGTCTAAAGGCAATCCTTATCTTCCGATTCAGTATTTTGAAAGAAGTCTCCGGAAACACTTCTTCCAGGGTCCGTCCCTGGGCATGCTCTTTTAGTATGTTGGTGTTCACAGCTAACCAGTTATTCCAGAAAAGAATGGTGAGATTGCTGTCAACGACCAAAATTCCATTCTCGGCGGTATCCAGGATTTTTGCTTCATCAACCATCAAATATTTTCCAGGAAATTATCCAGCGCTTCACAAAGCTTGATGTACATTTCGTCACCAAACATGATGACCATGTTTGCTTTGATATTCAGCTCTTTGAATTCCAGCACCGTGCTAATGATAATAACCTGGGTATATGGGGATTCAGATATGTTTTGGACAACAAGATCAGTGTGCCTGATGGAAGGAGGAGAAAAACCTATTTCTGAGTCCAGAAGCTCAACAAGTTTCCCCATACAGGAAGATCCTAGAATATTGGCTATTTCAAGTATATTCTGCAAAAGGCTCGTTTCATCACTGTTCTCGTCTTCTCCAATAACCAACTGCATATTCCTGGCACTTTTTTCGCCTACAACAAGAACGATTTCACCCTGAAAGCTGCCTTTAATCTGCTGAGTTGTGGTATAAAATTTATCACTGTCAACACCTTCTTTTGCCACCTGATTTACTTCATCTATAGAAATCACATCAATCAGTGGAATTCTCAGCGTAGCAAAGTTATCAAAAAGATCAGCTATCAACGAAGTAGCGGCCCCAAAGGCAATATTAATCAACTCACCAAGAATTTCTTTCTGGTCGCTACTAATCATATCGACAAATCCTTATGAGACGAAAAAATTTCGGCCAGCCGTTCTTCACTAATTGGCTTTGCCTCCAGGGACCGGGCACCGGCAGCCGTAACTCTTTCAACAGCCTTTGCTTGAATATCAGCTGTAATAACATAAACTAGTGCTTTCGGATTATATTCCATAATATGATTGAGAGCTTCAAAACCATCCATTACAGGCATAGTCAGATCGAGAAAAAGGATATCTGGAGAATGCTCCTTATACAGGTCGACGGCCTCCTGACCATTTTCCCCCTGTAAAATAGTCGATGACTCCTTAATTTGCGGAGGCATGCGTTTCAGAATCATCATACGCGAAAGTTTGGTATCGTCTACAATCAGTATTTTCATTTTCTATCCTTAAAAAGCATTGCGCTTCTAGTGCCTTCAGAGATTGACAGTAACAATTTCCAAATAAGCATACCAGATTACTTCCGTAAATCATAAAAAAATACTGCCCCCTGATGATGTATATGCTTCCATTGAAGATGCATGGCTTATCAATAAGATGCTCTGTTTCATATTACTTAGTTTTTTGTTCAAAGTCGAGGCGTAAATCAAATCCTCACACCATGAAATCAACACATTTCTGTATAGTTACCATCCTAAAACTTGGTGTTACGAAGTCTACGATCATCTGGTCCGCATCAAGACATGTGAAAATCTTACCACAGGCATCCAATCAATATTCCAAGGATAAGATTTTGAGCATAGTGAATATGATGACCTGCTAAGCAAAAGACTCCGAACGGGTAGCTTCAGGATGGGAACGATATAGGCCTGAATGTTGCGGCAACATATTCACAACAATTTAGCTATCGGCATCTGACGAGTTCGGGTATCATCGGCTGCTGGGATAGAAGATACTGCCTGAGTACAAACACGAATGTGGTTTATCCCAGGTAACGTTTCCGGTTATGAAACGATATGCTTCACAGAAAAACGTCATAAAGACCAATAGAGTAAAAATGATATCAGTTCATGAAAATACGCGCACTTTCACCAGATGATTACCCAAAAGTCTCGGCTTTACTCAAGCAGACCTTTCCTGAAGGTGATTATGAAGTCCGTTTGGTTGAGAATCTCCATAGAAACGGGAAGCCTCTGCATGAGTGGATATGCATTCACAGGAATAAGGCCATAGCCTACATTGCCTACTCAAGGGCCTTTCATGGGACAGAGGTGTGCGGCCTGCATCTTGCTCCTTTGGCAGTATCACCACAGATGCAAAATCAGGGGATTGGTACAGAACTACTCAACTTCTCCCTGCGTCAGGAAGAGATTAAAAGAGAAACACTCTTTGTTCTTGGAGATCCCAGGTTTTACAAACGATTTGGTTTTGAACACTGCTCTCAGCCAGTCTGCCCATTTGACATAAACAATAAGCATTTCCTTGCCATCCGTAACACCACCCAACAACATTTCACGATTGGATATGAAAAGGAATTCACAACCGGCCACTAACCGCAATACCAGTTATCGTTAGAATAAAATGCCATATAATTGAAGATACGATACGATGAAGAAAAACAGAAAGCAGGGCATCGTTTATTCCACCGATACGGGCCGTATGTGTCCTGGCTGTGGACACCCGGTCAAAAAGTGTTGCTGCAGCACCGCCAAGCCCCGTCCGGCCTCCGATGGCGTGGTTCGGGTAAAAAGACAGACCAAGGGACGAAAAGGCAGTGGAGTCAGTTTAATTGAAGGACTGCCACTGCAAGAGACTGAGCTGAAAAAACTTGGCAAAGAATTAAAGAAAAAGTGCGGTTCAGGCGGCACCATTAAAAATGGGGTTATAGAGATTCAGGGAGATCATCGGGAACTCCTGGTTCAATCACTTTTGCAGTTGGGGTACAATGCCAGACTGGCCGGTGGCTGAGGATGCTATCTGCCAGCATCCCAGCTTATACATCTTTGCTTGAAAAGTTATTTATACCCCCACAGCTACAACAAAGAGTCCCTGATTTTCCTCTTCAGTGTTTTCCCAGCCACACTCGCGGGAAATGAATCCATAATTACAACTTTATGAAGCCGCTGGAATTTTGCATCAACCCTTTTGTTGGTCCACTGCAGGATATCGCCATCTGATACGGTGGTCTGCGCCTGGAGAATAACAGCCGCAACCGGTACTTCTCCCCATTTATCATGGGGCACTCTATGGTGGAGCAGCAAGGTCCCGATATTCACGATTCTCTCCTCTTTTCGAGCACAGTTCAGTACACTACCCGGCTTCTTCTCCTTACTACCGTCAAGCTACCTGGAAAATGGTTTTCTACGGTACGGTGAAGATCAACTATACTCCGAACCATGTTGTATCTTCAGGCCTTCCTGACAATTGTATACCACAACGACATAGGTTCTGAGCATTTATCCAAAATCAACGAGCTGTCCCCCTACGTTGTAGTATTAAAAAGGGAAAAACAGGACATTAGAACTTTCAATCACTCACATTTTACGTTAGAGTAAAGTGATCTATATCTTTCACGCACGGGTCTCTATTGTGGCAACAAGGAGGAACACGCATTATGGATTTGAAGAAACAGTTGCAACTCGTTCATACCCGGAAAAATGATCAGTTCCGAAAAAAACACCTCAACACCAGAATCAGTCGTCCCAATTCATTTTTTAACGAGTACGACATCCTTTTTAAGGAGGTCACGTTCCTGCCCAATCCTGTCATCTTCAAGCCACAGGTAGCGACAGATAATCATCTGCCAAACAGGCATCAGGCAAGAGTGAAATTCTGTCGATTGAGCAATAAAGAGTTTGAAGACTGTTTTATAGTCGATACAACCTGAGGGAGAGGCGGCTGGTGAATATTGTTGTAAAATTATTTGGTTAAGGGTTCGTTGAAGGGTCCACAGCCCAACTTTTGATGAGTTCTATTTCATCATCAGAAATCTGGAGATACTGCAAAAAAACTTTATGTTGCTCCGGAGCTTCCTTTTCAAATGTGATATGCCAGTTTCGCATTCCCTCTTCAGACAGCCCCGAGGCCTTCAGAATCGAACTCCACATTTGCTTGTTCATCTTTTTTGGTTTCTTCAGTAATTTCTGATTTTGGAGAAGATCGGCAATAATTTTCTGCTGGTCCTGAAGTTTTCTCATCTCCTTATTCAGTTCTTCAAATCGTTTACTTAAAATTTCGGTAAAATCAGTATCAGGGATATCAAGAATCTTTTTGATCGCTTTGAGTGAAATCCCTGCATCTCTGTACATGCATATTCTCTCCAGCCTCTTGAACTCATACTCCCCGTATATTCGATACTCCCCCTGTTGATGTCCTGCCGGGGAAAGCAGTCCCTGTGCATCGTAATAGAGTAACGTTGATCGGGACAGACCAAATTTCCCGGCAAGTTTACTGATTGTGAAGGTCATTTCCTTTTTAAGAGTGGCCGTTTCTTTATTTGCCATAGTATCTCATACTCCTGTTATTATACCTGAGTTGCCATTTTGATCGTTGCCCAGGCGAGCATTACCCCAGCGACAGTTTCCAGTCTTCGTCGGCCATGGCCGGAGATATTCAGGCCACGTGCCTGAGCTGCCAATAGACCAACAACCAGGTACACAACCCCACAGCCTGCAATAAATATGGCTGATAAGATTAAAGCTTGTGTGGCGGTGTTACTCTCAGGCGAGATGAACTGTGGCAGGATTGCAAGATACATAAGCAGTCCTTTAGGGTTGAGAAAACTCGTGAGAAAGCCGCGCCATAAAGAAATCTTTCCCGTATCCGGAAGTTCCAGACGATCTTTTCGTTGACAGGCTGAATAAAGGATTTGGGCAGTCAGAAAGAAGAGATACATCACCCCTGCCCATTTGAGCACACTAAAAAGAAACGGTGAGGCAGAGACGAGAGCAGCAATACCGCAAGCAGAAAGGATTGCATGCGCCGTATAGCCAAGCAAAACGCCGATAACAGCACGTATGGCGGCCCCCCTCCCCCTGGTTACACCTTGTGATGCGGTAAAAAGAATATCAGGACCGGGGGTACAGATTAATGGAAAGACCGTAAGAAAAAACAATAAAGCTGTCTCAAATTCCACCAGGAATTCCTCCGTTTCAAAGACCGGAATTTTATCAGGAAGACTATTACCGTCCGGCCTGAATCTCACCCATCCTTTGCTGCCACCCAATTATTTTTGCAAGAAAATATGGTAGAAGTACACTTGTAATTATAACCGCAGCTCCCACTAAGGATATCATATCAGGGATTTCAGAAAACAACAGGTATCCCAGTAGAAGCGAATAAATCATTTTGGTGTATTCAACATTTGAGACCACGTTTGCTGCACCATACTTATATGCTGTAACTCCAAACCACTGTGCTATGGATGATAGAGATCCGACCAGCATAAGAAGTGTCAGCTCGTCCGCTGTAGGCCATTGCCAATTGAGTAAACTGGGAACAAAAGCAAGCAACCCTACAAACAAGGCCTGGTATACCAGCAGGGTAATGGTTGATTCAGTACTGGCAATTTTTCTCACACAAAATATGGCAACTGCTGCTGCCATTGCAGCGCCCAATCCTGTGAGGATGTAAACAAACGTCATCTTTTCAAAAGAAGGTTGTACTACCAGTATGACTCCTGTGAAACCAGCAATTAAGGTGAACTGACGTGATTTACCGATCGATTCCTTGAGGAATACACCTGATATCAGAGCAACAAACAGCACGGTGGTAAAACCTAGAGCGGTTGCCTCGGCAAGTGGCATATTACTCACCGTAACGAAACCCAACTGAAGTGCAAAAAATGCTGCGATAATACGAAGTGAGTGAAGTTGGATCAAACGAGGCTTCATCAGGACATCAAGATTTTTCCAGATCGCTGGTATCAGGACGGTCATAAAAACCAACTGCCTGAAAAAAAGTATCTGAAAAACATCAATCGTCTCGTTGAGATAACGCACACATACTCCAACTACAACAAAGAGCGCATTGGACACAAGAGCCAGTGCAATTCCTTTCGTTGTATCCGGCAATGCTGAATTCACAAATCGTGTTATGAAGGTCATTTTCACTTCCTCTCGGTTCCATGCTTTAGCGATTAAAGACCTTGAAAAATCAAAATATTTGCTCAAATTCGAGGCGCATCAAGGATTTTACCGCAATCATGTATTGATATGTCGAGGATGAAATCTTGAAGGCAACAATGAAGTTGAGCGAATTTGCAATTCTCCCAGGTACTCTAAAAGAAGGAACTGTAAACTATAAACCAATAGTCAGGTCAACAGATTAACAAGCAGGAATTGATAAACACTGGACAGCACCATACGTGGTATAAATACCTGTGATTACAGAAACTAAACCGTTGCACATTTAATGTCACACCTGTTATGTTTCACTATTATCTTTCCCCTGACAAGTATTTTTGCAGTGAAAATAGTTGGCTATGTCCATTGCCAAAATACTGAAGAAGATGATGCCGCACGTACTGGGCTTATGGCCTTGAATGAAAATGAAACTTCAGAACTATTCTGCTGACTGCAGAGTTGTTTGAATGACCCGGCTGAGCTCTTTCACGACATAAGGTTTAGATATTGCACCATAAAAACCGGATTTCCTGTATGTGGACATCAGCGGATTGTTCGAATAACCGCTGGAAACAATTGCCTTGATTTTGGGATCGATCATCCGCAGTTCGCGAAACGTTTCCTCTCCGCCCTTACCTCCGGGTATTGTCAGGTCAATGATCACCATGTCGGGAGGGGTACCATTATCCAACAGTTGTTTGTATACCTGCAGGCATTCATCTCCGTTTTTCGAGAAATAAACTGTATGACCGAGTGTACGGATCATCTCCCCTGCTACATCGAGGATTATCTGTTCGTCATCCATGAGCAGGATGGTTGCCGATTGGCCGGTGGTGATTTCGCTTTTTTCCAAGGATGCCTGCGCTGCCTGCTCCAGGGATGCCGGGAGGAAGATGGTGAAT
Organism: Desulfopila sp. IMCC35008; assembly: GCF_010646885.2. Lineage (GTDB taxonomy): Bacteria > Desulfobacterota > Desulfobulbia > Desulfobulbales > Desulfocapsaceae > Desulfopila. Next base: position 2,876,340 of record NZ_CP050700.1, read on the forward strand.
GTCGTACCGGCATCCGGGGTGGATTCTGCCATTATATGTCCGTTATGCTTACGGATTACCGACAGCGTGATCGCCAAACCCAGCCCGCTGCCTCCGGCTTTGGTCGAAAAATACGGATCGAATATACGCTCCAAAACCTGCTGGGGCATGCCGGCACCATTATCAGCGATAGTCAGCGTTACATAGTCAATTCCATTGAGAAGTGGCTCATTCACCGCGTGCTCTCTGGAAAGATTTTTACAGGAAATGCGAATATGGCCTCCATTTGGCATTGCCTGTGAGGCATTCAGTACGATATTCTGAATGACCTGGCTGATCTGTCCTTTATCGGCCTCTACGAACCAGAGATTATCGGGCAGTTCGTAGGTCACTGAGGTGGAGCTGCCCCTGAGTACAAAACCTGCCGAATCCACGATAACATCTGCAATGGATGTCTGTTCCCTGAGCGGAGCTCCACCCTTAGCAAAGGTCAGAAGTTGCTGAGTCAGGGCCTGAGCCCTTTCTGATGCTTTCTCGGCACTCATTATGAGCTGTTTCGAACGGGCGGAAAGGGTGTCGTCTAGCATGACAAGATTGATACTGCCGAGAATTGCTGTAAGCAGGTTGTTGAAGTCATGGGCAATCCCTCCGGCAAGCACTCCGGTGGATTCCAGTTTTTTCACCTTTAGCAGTTCCTGCTCTGCATGCATCCGTTCCGTAACATCTTCCACAAGTGACAGCATGCCCATGGCATTGTTGGCGGAATCCGTGAGAGGTGTATTATACCAGTCGCAGAGAATCCTGCGACCGTCGCGGGTGAAATTCTCATTTTGGTTTTTGGTAGATTGATTGCCACTCAGCAGAGAGTCGAACAATTGAGTCACACGATCGTGAAGCTCTTCAGGAACGATGGTGGATGCAGGCCTGCCGACAATTTCATCGCGGGTATGGCCGAAGATCTTTTCGCAGCCGGGGTTCCACTCGACGATGTTGAATTTATTGTCAAAAATAACAATACCCATCGAGGATTGTTCAAAAATATTATTCAGTCTCTCGTTGCTCTTTCTCAGTTCCTCCTCTGTCCGCACCCTCTGTTGAATCTCAGCCTCAAGCTTTTCCGTTCGTTTGTTGACCAGGGATTCGAGGTGCTCTCGATACTCCTCAATTTCGGCGAAGCTTTTCTTCAGACGAGCGGTCATTTCGTTAAAGACGAAACCGAGTTCGCCGATATCGTCATTACCTGTCTTGGTAACAAAGGTATCGAGATTGCCTTCTACGATATTTCTGGCCGATTTTTTCAGTTCATTGAGCGGGCGGGTTATCATATCTGAGAGAAACAGGACAGCTGCCATGCCGATGCCGACGGCGGCGAAAGAAATCAGGATTGAAATTGACTGCAGTGCCTTGATATGTTCCTCGTTTTTTCTATGCTGTTCCGCCAGGTATGCCCTTAATATTTGGGAGAAGGAATCATGAGCGTCCTTCATGGAAACTTCCGCGTCGTCCAATCGTTGTTTTTCCTCTAAGAAAGAGGTAACGGTCTCCCGATAGATTGCTGCTGCCTTCTCGATCCTGTAGATTTCGAGTTTCTGAATATCCTCCGGCATCAGCGGGATGGTACTTCTGGTGAACTGAAAAAGGCTTTCAATCGCACTCATTAAACCAACGAGGCTGGCAGGAGTTGGCTCCAGAAGATATCTGTTGCCGTTTATCAGGATAAGGCTGACGCGATAGGCGAGATGTGAAGCGGGTACTCGCTCTTTGCTTGACATAGTCCTGTCCACGAGATTCTGCGCGTTTTCAAGCAACCTTCCGGATTCCTTCAACATTCTGCTTTTCATCGTCCGCATGGCAAGTACTGAATTACTGGAACGAAGAAAACTTGATTCGTAACGATCAAGTTCCGTAAATAGACCTTGATGGGTTTCGCTACCTGTTCTGTTTCCCGGCTTAGGAAGGACCTTGAGAAGATGGCGCAGTTGTTCGACCCTGTCTTTCATTGACTGAGTATCTACCGAGTCCCTGGTGGCTCGATAATGTTGCTCAATATCAGTGATTTCCAGGAAATGCTGCTCAACTGTGGAGGTCAGGTGAGTAATTTTGCGCTGTTTGTCGATAACCGCCCCGAGCCCCCACCAATTGGTAACTGCAACGACAACGGTGAGAGCGAGTACGCTCGAAAAAGCAAGTGCAAGTTTAGTTTTAAATCTCATTGACTTCTCTGGTATTTCGAAAAGTTAATCAATGCTCTCCTCTGTTTTTCTATAGACAAAAAGCTCATGCAATGTTTCCTGCAGGTATTTGAGGATTTCCTGATATTCTCCAGGAAAGGCGATCAGTTCATTAAAACTGTCCAACCCTCTTTCAGCAACTTCCGGAGGTGTAGCAAGGTCATAATTAAATGCCCAATATTCTGTAGTTTGTATTTCTTGAAGAAGGCGCTGTTTGAAGGTAGAGTAGAAGCTTCCCGGAACCTCACGGCTCGGGGCGAGCGCTCCCGATCCTGTACTCATGAGTTTTTGCGGGGCCTCCTCGGATGCGTAGGCCATCACCTTGGCGGCAATGACACGATGTCGAGTCTCTCTGGTCATGACGATACCGTCTATTGGACCGACTGAAACACCGGGTACATTGGGGCTAATCGTCGGAAAAACGAAGTAATCGAAATCGCGTTCAGCCTCCATTCGACAGTTGTTCCCAGTAAACAGCTGGATAGCCCAGGTTCCCATCAGAGTTGCTGCAGCCTCTCCTTTGCAGACCTTTTCAGTTGCTTGTGCCCAGTCTTTTTCATTAGCATCCGTGTTGAAATAACCTGCCTGGATCATCGAACTCCAGGTCGCGTATACACTGACCACTTCAGGATCGAGATAAGACCTCTCACCGCGCATCAGGGCTGCACGATATTTTGGTCCTGCAGTTCGTAACAGGAGATAGTCGAACCAGAATTGTGCCGGCCAGCGCTCTCGTGCGCCAAGGGCGATAGGAGTGATCCCCTCCTGTTTGAGCGTGTCACAGGCCTCGATAAACTGTTCCCAGTTGACGGGTGGGTCTATATCAGCGTTTTTGAAAATTTGTTTGTTGTAAAAGAAAACTACGATATGCTGTGTAATCGGCAGCAGGTATTTCTGATTATTATATGTGCTGGCAGCCTCGATAATAGGTGTGGGGAACCGGTCGTCCAGGGACAGATCTTCCCAGAGGTCGTCAATCGGTTCGAGCAGCTGCTGGTCAACCATTGTCTGAGTCTTTGCTCCTGCCCAGTAGGTGAACAAGTCCGGAGCCATTTCCTGGGTCATGGATTCTGTGATCATCGATTTGAATGCTTCATGATCAAGGGCATGGGCCACAACCTGGGTCGTCCCCTGCTGCTGATTAATTTTTTCCAGCATCTCGTTGATGCCGCCACTTAAGGAGCCTGAGAAGTAATGGTATAAGGTTGCTTCCCGGGTATCAGAATGCTCTGCATCCAGCGTGATATCTTTGTTGCCTGTGGAAAAGTAAACAGCCATGAAACCGAGCAATATGAAAATTCCCAGCACTGCCAAAACATAAAATATTTTTTTCCCCATCCACCAACCCACTTTTAATGGAACATACAGGTAGAAGCAACTATAACTGCAGATATCCCTGGTAAGGGGAGGAACGTAACCATTAGCAGCAGGAGTTGTCATCACCAGTTCGTTTTCCCGCTTTCTATATACTATATGTTACGAAAAATCGAAAATCCATTCAGCAGGGAGAGATTGTATATAACAGTGGTGGTCCTGAGTTTTTAAACAGGAAACGGGGAAACTACTAATATGACCTACATCTTGAGGAACACTCAACATTCTGTAGCTTTGTATGAGGTACACAGGAATAAATTTGACACGAGTCATCAACACTCCTTTTGCGACTTGATCTGACTACTTACCATAACCATAATCCTGGAATCATTTTTTTCGCATTATCAAACAGAAACAACCGCAAAAACGCTGAGGCTCTTGCGGTTGTTTCTATGTTACCAGTATCAGGAAAAACTACTATTTGCTTTTGTGGAAATTAGTTGCGTACTTAGATGCCCATGCTTTGTCTCTACTACCATGACAGCTTAGGCAGGTATATTCCACCGTAACAAAACCCTTTGCGTAAATTTCTTTTTTGCCATCTTTCTCAACTTCTTTGAACATGTTGGCATCAGCTGCCGTATTGATCTTGACAATGTGTGTACGCACATCACCAGTGTAACTGGCAACACTTATTGCCGACTTGCTGGCCTTTGGCATATGGCACTCAATACATTCAGTATCCTGTCTGCCGTGTAAGGTCTCAGCATAGCTTGCAGCGACTGCCTCATGGCAATCAGTGCACAAGTTCTTTTTGACTAAAATCGCACGCTCGTGAGGATTATGACATTCAACACAGGAAAGGTCTCCGTGAGCACCTGCTTTGAGTTCATTAATTTGCTCATGGTGACGGATAAATCCCCCTTTTGCCGGTGGTTCTGGGCCGGTTCCACCTCGCTGGTGGCACTTACCGCATAAATCCACTTCTGCAACTTTCTTGATTGTTTCTTTGACAGGATTGCGCAGATGATCCATGCCGGGCCCATGGCATTCCTCACACGTAATACCATCTTCTGCCCACGTCCCAATCATCCCTTCCAGATTGTCTTGATGCCCTTCTTTCGAATAGGCCGTCATATGGCAAGGCCCACACTTATAGGGTTTCTTTTCTCCCTTGTGATAAAACGACCAGCTCCCATCCTCGAGATTATACTGTGTTTTTGCCTCAGAGCCATCCTTGGCTGTCGTAATGATGTATCCATCGTTGTCTATAAACCGGGCCTTTTTAACAGCTCCTCCAATAACGTATGAGATATCGTCCCAGCTATACCCCGGTGGCAGAGGCAGCTTTGCATATCTCGCTTTTTCAACCTTGCGGAGCTTCCATGGATGCCCCGATGCCTGCCATTTATTATACTGTTCTGCATGACAGTCAAAACATTTCTCTGAGCCCACATAGTCACTTGCAAATGCCGTAGAGAACGAGAAGATACAAAAGCTTGAAAGAATAGAAATGATCAGTTTCGTTTTCATATAGCCCTCCCTTTGGTGGGGATTATGTTTAACAGCTCATTAAGGACACTGTATGTTGGCGATATAAATTAGTAAGGTGGAATAAAACTGTTGTGCAAATTGTTGCGACAGAACAATGCATACTCAATTGTATCAGACTGATTGATAATTTAACAGAATAAATGCGATAAAACCGCATCCTCACATAAAAAGGGCTTCCATTCAAATATTACAATACTCATGAGGAAGATTAGGAATTTACTGGCAATCTTATCCACTAAAGCAAGGTATAAGTTGGAGATTGTTCCTGTGTCCCCCCTCCAAATGGTCACGTTTCCGGACCGTAGAGAAAGTATGAATAAGTTTGTTAGGAAACCCCAAACGTATTATTCTGAATAGAGCTGAATAAGTTGCTCGAGCTTCCAGCAACTCCGTTTCCGGCACTATTTTATCAAAGCACACAGGCGACACGACTATATGAGTTAGTTCCCGTCCAACTACACGGCATAATCAAGCAGTATTGATCTGCCAGCAAGCGAGTAAAAGCACCAGGAGGCTGTCCGAGAATGCCCTTCCTCCCCAGCTCTTCATTATTTATAGAAATAATGCTCGGAATATCAAAATATGCCTGTATTTTTTCTAAAATAGGTGGCGTGGCGCACAGGACATAAGCTGCAACAGCATGATACTAATGACAATAAAGGCAATGAAAAGTTTTCTGATAACCTTTTTTAAATAGCAACACAACAAACTCTCTTAGAGAGACTAAGGGCATTCAACATGCTCAATCTGGTTAAGGGCGGAAAGAGCGGCTATTTTCAGAGCCTCTGAATACGTGGGATAATTGAAAATATTCTCCACAAAGAGATCTATCTTGGCATTGTGGCAGAGTGCCATCAGCGCGATATGAATAATCTCCGTTGCCCCGCCACCGATAATATGCACCCCGAGAATTTCCCTGGTATCACGATGAACCACCATCTTCAGCATACCATCAGCTTCACCGGAAATCTGTCCTCTCGGTAATTCTTCATAAAAGCAGCGCCCGATCACATACCTGAAACCCTTTTCCTGAGCCTCTTCCTCGGTCATCCCGACATAGGATATTTCAGGTATTGTGTAGATGCCAACAGGGAAGATACGGGGAAAGCCATCGACTCTTTTCTGCAGCGCGTTGAGTGCTGCCAACCGCCCCTGGGAGATTGAGGTTGCAGCGAGACTAGGCCAGCCAATTACATCTCCTACCGCATAGATGTGAGGTACAGAGGTCTGGTACAGGTCGTTCACTTTGATGTAGTGATACTCGTTTAAGGCGAGCCCGGCTTTTTCAATGGCCAATTCAGCAGTATTCGCCTCGCGGCCTAAAGCAAAAAACAGAGTATCTGCTTTATACACAGTACCATTATCAAGCTTGACAATAGCACTCTCCCCTTCTATTGCGATCTCATAATCGCCGCAATCATTGATATATTCGACATTACCATTCGGGAAATTATTCAGGAGCTGACGACTTATCTCGCCATCAAGAAACTTGAGGAGTCTCGGCCCCCGATCAAGTAAAATGGTCTTCACCCCGACTGCGGCAAAAATTGTGGCATATTCGGAACCGATAACTCCACCACCCAGAATAATCATGCTGGCTGGCAGTTGCTCCATATCGAGGATGCTCCGTGAATCGACAATACGTTTACCGTCAAACGGTATCTCCGGTGGATTGCGAGGTTGGGAACCGGTTGCAACTACGATAAAACGACCGGAAAAAACCAGAGGTTCACTTCTGCTTATCTGTTGTACCTGAACGGTATGACCATCAATGAAAGATACTGTACCACGCACCAGATCCACCCCATTACGACGCAATTGATGATCGATAATGGAGTGCTCCTGCACCCGGACACGCTGAAGTCTTGACTTGAGTTTGTCCATGGAAATGTCTTGACCACCAGGAATGCAGTCCCGTTCATCAAACACATGTTTCTTTAGATGACCAGTGAGATGGAGAACCGCCTCGCGCAGAGTCTTGCTGGGAAACGTTCCGGTATTTACACAGACGCCACCCAGGGAATCCTCTTTCTCAAGCACCAGCACCTTGTTTCGGCATTTGGCTGCTGTCATGGCTGCGGATAAGCCGGCAGGGCCGGTTCCAATGATTATAAAGTCATACTGTTCCGGCGTCATAATTCTCTCCAGATGAATTTTCTCAATCTCTATAAAGCACTTTCATAAGAGTAAGATTTCCTGACTGATTCAGCAACTCCAGATGCACATTAATAGGAAAAATCTGATGTTCACACCCTTTCGACTCATTTTCATATGAATACCCGGCACCTGCTCCATTTCACGAGTCCCTATATCTATCCATCTCCCTGTCAGGAATGGGGGAATTCAGTCCTTCAGTGGACAATTCTTTGTAAGATAAGTTGGTTTTTCTACAAAAAACTGCTACAAATACTTCCCAAGCCCACCGACAAATTCGCATGCAATATCGCTCTATTAGGTTAGGCGCCTGACAAGGGAGAACAACAATGTATCACGGCACAACTTACACCCCACCGGTTGAAACTGACACCATGCTGCTGCAGGTAACAGTCGGTTGCAAGCACAATAAATGTTCCTATTGCAATATGTATAAGGAACTTCCGTACTGCGCAGTTGAAATGGAAAGAATTGCCCAGGAATTACAGTATTCCAGGAGTATGTATTCTAAGGCTGAAAGGATATTCCTGGTTGACGGGGACCCCTTGTCTTTGCCAACGGATCGACTTCTTGAGATATGGGCATTGACGCACCATTACTTCCCGGAATGTAAAACACTCTCGACCTACGGTTCGGTTCGATCTCTGGCAGAAAAAAGCGATGAAGATCTCTCTTTACTTGAAGCCGCTGGTTTTAACGATTTTTATATCGGGATCGAGTCCGGTTCCGAAGATATTATCAAAAACGTCAATAAGGGTATTACCGTTATCCAGGCCAGGGAACAACTTAACAGACTCAATAGTGCAGGAATAGATCATATTTCCCTTATCATGCTCGGTATCGGGGGGAAAGACAAAGGTGTCAATAACGCCCGGATGACCGCTGAGCTTATCAACAGCACCTCTCCAAAGATGATATGGGCCTCAACCCTTGGTGTTTTTGAGGGAACACAACTGCACGACGATGTAGAGAAAGGACTTTTTAATCAGGCCTCCGAATTGGAAGTGCTTGAAGAGGAAAAAGAACTGATTCGCAATATCAACTTGCAAAATGTTCCTTTTTACGGCACCCATATCACCAATACCATCCCGGTTTCGGGATTGGTGACAAGGGACAGCAACCGAATGCTTGAAACCATCGATATGGGTATTGATTATTTAGGTGAAAAATCCCTTCAGCGAACTTTTGACCGGGCATCACTCTAAGCGGCAGCAACTGTCTCCTAGCCAGATATAAGACGGCGAGCCCGGGCACCTATCAGGTACAAAAATGGTATCCAGGGCAACCCGTACAAAAAGGCGGCAGGCACAGAAGTATGCAGAAAAGCGATACGAGCGACACCGCAGGCATAACCTCGTTTATGCCCAACCCGGTGCCTATCAGTTTGTTGTTGTCCTGGACAACCTCAAACCCTCCTTTAATATCGGTAAGATATTTCGCAGTGGAGATGCCTTCGGCGCCAGATCTGTTCACCTGATTGGCACCAACTTCTTTGAAGTAAAATCTGCAAAAGGTTCTTTCAAATGGGTGCCTGCAGTATTCAACAACTCGTTTGATGAGTGCTACAGGCAATTGCACCCCGAGGGGTATTCATTTTTTATCCTTGAGCCGGATGCCAAACAATCCCTCAATGAGATCTCCTTTCCGGCTAACAGTGCCTTTGTGTTCGGCCACGAAGAGTTCGGTATCAGCTTTGATGCTGACAAGTACGAAGGAGTAAGTCCTATACGCATCCCGCAGTCCGGCAAGGTTGAAAGCCTCAATGTATCTGTTGCAGCCTCCATCGTGATGTATGAGTACGTTCGGCAGATGGAAATCCTTCTCGCCCCCCACACATAACTTCTTTACATCCCGTCTGAATTCGCGTAAAGCGATGATGATGTCTTAACATTTTCATTATTTTCTGATTTTCACTTACCGGATAGCGGCAAATAGCCGTTTCCTCAACCCCACATCGCATGGAAAAGACTATTATCGATTCAGGTAATGCAAACGGGGCACTTCCCCTTAAAACGATTCTCCTTACAACCTTTCTCTGTATGTTGTTCGGTGCTAATGCGGTAGCCGTGAAGATCTCCCTTACCGGTATAGGCATTTATACCACGGCGGCACTTCGCTTTGGCGGCGCGGCCCTGCTGCTTTATACCTTTTCCCGCCTGACCCATAAAAATATACGTATTAACCGTAAACAGTTTAGCCAACTTCTCTTCCTGACCCTGATATTCTTTTTTCAGATATCCTTTTTCTATTCAGGACAAAGCCGGACATCCGCCTCACACGGTGTATTAATCGCCAACCTTCTACCATTTGTCATCATGATCCTGGCTCACTTCCTCCTTCCGAACGACCGGATCAATACACGCAAAGTGGTAGGTCTTCTGCTCGGCTTTACAGGTGTGGTCCTGCTGTTCAGTGACAGTTTAAAGGTCTCCACCCATCACTCACTGCATGGAGATCTGCTCATTGTCTGCGGTGTCATATTCTGGGGGTGTAATGCCACCTTCGTCAAAAGAATCATAGCCGATTACAATCCGCTGCAGATAACACTCTACCCAATGCTGATAGGAACACCGATCTATATGGTCTGTGCCCTATTGTTCGATGAACCAATGATTATCTCGCTGTCTCCCAGGGTCATCCTTGCCATGCTCTACCAGACTGTGGTCACAGCCACGTTCGGCTTCATTATCTGGAACGGCCTTATCAGCAAATATGGAGCCACCACCTTGCATTCCTTTATTTTCATTATGCCTGTCTCAGGTGTCTTTTTGGGCATCATGCTGCTGGGGGACCCTGTTACTTCATCGCTGCTTGGATCGATCATTTTGGTAACCATGGGGCTCCTGGTCATCAACCGGAAACCATTCAGGAAAATTTCAAAAATCCACCCCTAACCCCAAAAACCACTGGCCATTTTCCGACGGATACATAAAATCAGGGTATACTACCCTTGATTCAAACGCATGCTGCTCACTCTCCCCCCCAATTTAACATAGAGATATCCTCGTGAACGTTTTATATAATGGACCAACATTCCCTCCCTTTACAGGCCTGTTGTACACTATACTGATTGCTGTTTTGACGACATTATCGGCATGCGCAGGCAGCGGGTCCGGCACCTCCCAGACCAATCCGGACATGAAAACGCTCAAGACATCCGTATTCTATCGAGAACGTATGATGCTCCCTCCCGGCTCCATCGTCTCCGTCACCCTCGAAGATGTTTCCCGCATGGATACAACATCAGAGATGCTCAGCAAGGTTGCAGTTGAGGCGACCGGTGGACCACCATATCAGGTCGCGATCAATTACGACCCTGCAGCTATCAAGGAGAAAAAGAGTTATAACCTCAGGGCACAAATATATAATGGCGAACAACTTCTTTTTTCTTCCACCGAAAGAATCGACCCTTTCAAACCGCAGGGTAATGATCACATAACAATTATGTTACAGAAGAGTGCCGGTTCAAAAACACCAGCAAAACCAGATTCAACCCTCACCAATACCTATTGGAAACTGGACATGCTGCTGGGAAAAACTATGGAATTGGGCGCCGATGGAAAAGAACTCTACATGGTACTTGAATCTGAAAATAACAGGGTACGGGGGTTCTCGGGGTGTAACAATTTTTCAGGCTCCTTTAAGCTGGAGGACAAAAGTCTGCATTTTGGCCAGATAATCTCAACACAAATGGCCTGTATGGAGGGAATGGAACAGGAATTTTCTTTTCTCCAGACACTCTCCACTGCTGATTATTTCAAGATAACAGCCGATGAGTTGCTGATTTATAATAGCAGCGGGGAGCCTGTCATACGGTTTACCGCACGATATCTGCAGTAGTAAACTTGTTCACGAACATTTCCTTCTGGGCAGCAGCAGAATCTTATTATCCCTTCTTCATTTTATGACCGCATTCTTTACACTTATACTTCCTGCCCCAGAACAGTAGCCAGAACTGGGTCAACAATATCAATGCCCCGGACAATCTCTTGTAATCAACAAGTTCAAGGTTGGCAGAACCACAGCGCTCACAATAGTCCGTATCATCCAGCTCGGGAAAATCAAGGTCCTCCGACTCAAGGCTGGCTGATTCGTCGGCATCAAGAATCTGGCGAGCCTGTTGTGCATCCTCAGAGAGCACTTGCAACTGGACACCTCCCAACGCCTGGGAGTAAAGCCAGTTCACTCCGATATGGTGTTTATTGAGCAAATGACAAGGAATACCTTCGGATTCCAGTTTTGCCCTTGCAAGCTCAGCAATAGGGATATCTCTATAGCTCGCTATTGTGGTAAATTGTGGCATATCAACACTATTGTACATCCTGTATCATCGACACCCAGTCTACATCGGGCCTGTGCTGAGCTATCACAAAGAGAAGATCGTTTGGATAAACATTCAGGGCCTCTTCCGGGTTCATAATAATCGAACCATCCTCGTCCCTCTTTAAGCCTACAAGCAGCGCATGGGCATCATTTACTCTCAACATCTGACGCACCCGCGGAATCGGGATCTGTTTATCCAGGCCAGGCCAGGCCTGGATCGAATAAAAAGTTGACCCGGATGTGGTATCCATAAGGAGCAACAGTGCTGCAGAGAGATCGGGATTGGCTATCTCCCGGGCCAGCATCAGGTCATTGAGGCGCGTGATAACCCGGATACGCGGATAGTGCCTCCCATCAATAAAACGATGGGCAACCCGGGCCTTGTTGATCCTGTCGATATGTCGGATGTTACTGCGGTCCCTGATATAAACAGAGGTAAATGCCGGCCTGTTCATCTCATCAACTGTCAGGGTTGTGAGAATCGTTTCATCGTCGGTATAGCCGTAGATAATGACAAAACCTGCATCCTTCACACAAGCCCTTTCCAATACATCATCTGAGCCAATAGGCCCCCGAACAAATTCAATATCATCGCTGAACGGGTTTTCTTCATAGGCGTCTGAACAGATAACGATATCTGTCTTGCAATAAAGATGGTCATTACGAATCTCACCGATCAGCTTGTCGACTTTCTTCTTGGCGCCACCACCCAACACAACTATATGATTGCTGAGTTGAAGTTGTTTCAATCCTCTCACCCGTAACTTCCTCCGTTCAAGAAACCTGTCAGTCCCGGCCCCGATAATAGTGGCCATCAAACCAATTCCGAATATCATATCGAAAATTGCCACAACCTGTCCAGGCACAGTTGTAGGTACTATATCACCATACCCCACCGTTGTAGCCGTAACAAAGAACCACCATGTACCCTTCCACAAAGTTCTTGCCAGCGTCTCCTGGGCAAATGTCTCGTAATCGAAATAAAGCAGAAGCACTGCCGAGAGTATGTGCAGGCTCAGCAAGACGACAATGAGAGTAAACCAGTCATACTTGCGATAGAGATGTCTAATTTTTGAGAGAAGGAGTTGATACATTCTTAAATTATCGGTCCGGGATTTTTTTGCCTTCTTCACAAATCCGTTAATTAATCATTTGGAAACTTTACAGAAAAGCTGTCAAAACGTCCCGTTCTTTTTTAATGATTGGGCAAGTAACAAGGATGGCGGTACATTTACTCCACAGAGTATCATGTGAAGCCGTTGTCACCTTCAATGCATTCTAATTGATTCCAGCCAATTAAAAACCTATCCTCGCCACGACTTTTGTATCTCCTGCTACGGATAGAACTTTACCAAAAATTTAGTCTCCCTTTTCGCTATTCATCTGTATAATCAACAAATACATGATATTAGCACACTCATACCAGTGAGCGTCACTCCATTTTCAACCCACTAAAAGGTCCACCACCATGGCAAAAAAGAAATTCCGAACATTCCGTTTTACCACAAAACTATTTGTCTCTGTCTGCCTGATATGCGTCATATCAATCTTAATCACATCGGGTAACGCAATCAGGATGGCCGATAATGGCCTTCTGACTCTGGGCAAGGACGCCATGGAGCATATGCATAAAGCGGTCATGAACTCCCTGCTTACCTATGATGAAACCATACGCAAGAAGCTTGACAGTGACATCGGGATGTTTGAAAAAGAACTAAAATCACGTGGCAGCATAATTCTGGATAATTACAACGCTATCGAAACTACCATTACTCACCAGATTACCAAACAAAGTGAAAAAGTCGAACTTCCTAAAATGATGGCGGGAGGAAGTTATATTACTGGTAAAAACGACATTGTTGACTCGGTATTAAAACATACCGGCAGCTCCGCTACCATTTTTCAACTTGTGGATAATAAACTGTTACGCATCTCGACAACCGTCATGAAACAAGATGGGGAAAGGGCTATAGGGACCTACATTCCTTCAGACAGTCCCGTTTACAAAACTATAATGTCCGGTGAGGTGTTCAAGGGCAAAGCTTATGTAGTCAACGATTGGTACATTACCGAATACGCTCCTCTTATAGGCAGTGGCGGTAAGGTTGTCGGTGCTGTCTATTGCGGGCAGCTCATGATTTCTGATGAGATTGCAAACTTCTTAAACGAAACAAAGTTAAACAACGGTTACTTCTTTACCTACAACAATAAAGGGGACATCCTTACCCACCCGACCATACAGACAGGTGACAATCTATTCAAAATGATCCCGCAACTCCAGGGTCACCAGAAGGGATTTATCGAGTATGACTTTGAAGGTACTACCAGGACCACATACGTTACGTTTATCGACAAATGGGGAACTTACCTTGGGCTCAGCATGTCACACGAAGACATAATAAAAGGGCTCGACATCACCATGATGAAAAACAACCTTCTTGTCGGCCTGATGGTCATTACCGGTGGTATTATCGTAACCATTTTACTGGTTCGGACCATTAACAGGCCACTACAGGAACTAGCTGAAAAAAGTGCCAAAGTCGGTGAAGGCGACTACACCATTCAATTTGAGTCCAAGAGTGACGATGCTATTGGTAAATTGGCAGAATCTCTTGAATTAATGGTAGGAAAATCAAAAGAGATGCTCCAGGATATCGTGCGTTCTTCCCAGTCACTCTCACAGGCCTCAAGCGAACTTGCCGATATATCCGACCAGATGGTTGGTAACGCAGACTCTACGGCAAAAATTGCAGATGAAGCCTCCGGTCACGCCAGCGATGTGTCAGACAATATGAACTCTGTCTCTGCAGCCATGGAACAGTCAACCACCAATCTCGACATGATTGCCGCTGCCTCGGAAGAGATGGGTAACACCATCAAGGAGATTGCCGACAACAGCTCCCGCGCCAGAATAACCACAGAGGAGGCCGTTGCCATGGCTAAGGTTTCCCATGAAGGTGTCCAGGGATTGGGGGATGCGGCAAAATCGATCGGTACTGTTACAGAAACCATTACCGAAATTTCCGAGCAGACCAACCTGCTGGCACTTAATGCGACAATCGAGGCTGCACGGGCAGGCGAGGCGGGCAAAGGGTTTGCCGTTGTTGCCAACGAGATAAAAGAGCTGGCCAGGGAAACGGCAAACGCTACCGGCCAGATCAAGCAGGCCATTCATGAAATCCAGAACCAGACCAGTACTACTGTTGTTGATATCGAGTCTATCACAACAGTCATTCAGGACGTTAATGACGTGGTCAACAGCATTGTTACAGCAGTTGAGGAACAGTCCATCACCACGAATGAAATAGTCAAGAACGTTGGCCAGGCCTCGCAGGGAATTACCGAAATCAACCAGAATGTTGCCGAAAGCAACCAGATGACCACCATGGTCTCTGATGGCGTCGACCAGGTAAAAGAGAAGGCGGTTGAGGTGAAAGCCAAAAGTGAGTATCTGCAAAAATCTGCAGACGACCTTTCCGGTCTCTCTGACACCCTGACAGGGCTTGTATCACGTTTCAAAATCTGATATCGTGATGATTATCAGTTCTGCAGCCGGGACCGATCACTGATCGTTTCCGGCTGATTTCATTGCAGGATACAGGATATCGACCTATCGTGTTTGCCACTTATATCTCACTGGTATTTACCACACTCTTCTGGGGCGGCACCTTTATTGCCGGCAGGATCCTCGGCGCATCCGTAACTCCATCGAACTCGGCATTTCTGCGCTTTGCTGTCGCCACCCTCGTCCTGGCAGTTCTTACTCGGTTTATAGACGGGAAAATTATGATGCCTCCCCGGCAGGTCCGGCTCAAACTGCTCCTGCTTGGATTGACCGGGGTGTTCAGTTACAACATTTTCTTCTTTCTCGGTTTACAACATATTGAGGCGGGGCGCGCATCCCTGATTATAGCGCTTAACCCTCTGATGATCACCATCGCCGCAGTTCTGTTTCTTCAAGAGAAGCTACGTCCGCTCCAGTTTCTGGGAATCATCATCTCCCTGGTCGGTGCCCTCTTTGTGATTACCAACGGCCATCCGTCCCTGTTGTTCAAGGGGGGCTTCGGAAAAGGAGAAGCGGCTATCCTCGGCTGTGTTTTAAGCTGGACCGCTTATTCACTTATCGGGCGCTCGGTACTTGCGACATTACCACCACTCACCTCCGTATTTTACTCCTCATTAATTGGCACAATCCTGCTCTTTCCCCTTGCCCTCTCCCAACGTGCCCTCGGTGAAATTTTCACCTTCTCCAAAACCGAGTGGAGCTCTGTTCTGTTTTTGGGAATATTCGGGACAGCCATAGGTTTTTCCCTCTACTATATGGCTATCAGGAAAATTGGGGCTTCACGCTCATCTGTTTTTATCAACCTCGTGCCTCTTTTTTCCATTCTGCTGTCATGGCTTCTCCTGGGTGAATCAATCAAGGTGACGGTCCTTACAGGAGGTATTATCCTGTTGTCCGGTGTCTACCTCACGAACAGACCAGTACCGCAGAGTGAAAAAAAATGAGTAGGAATTCCAGTAATGAACCTCCCCGCCCGGGTTCTGCACAAGCCCTTCTCGAACTTTCCCGCACCCGCATGCCATTTGGAAAATACAAAGACAGGTTGCTTATAGACCTACCCGAACCTTATGTCGTCTGGTTCGCCGGGAAAGGTTTCCCGAAAGGGAAGTTAGGCGACATGCTGCGAACAGTTTACGAAATAAAGGTAAACGGTCTCGAATATCTTTTCGAACCTTTTCGTGATAGGTAAAATTCTTCATTCATCCTCCCTGATCCACTGTATCGCCTTCATGGACAAAAGAAAGAAGCAGATCTAGTTGGGGGCATTGAACATTTTTACCTGATGCTTTGTCGGTGAAGACCTTATCAACGTGAACATGTTTAAGTTATCGTTCCGGATTCTGATCAAGGGTACTACTCGGATATAACCTATTCTATGCCCCACCATGTTACCTCTTGGTTAAGATGTCAGGTTGGAGTCTATGACTCCAGGTAGCATGTGTAAAAAATATGAAAACGGTTCTATACTGACGTGTATTGTTAAATTACCCTGACGCCAGCAAAGGGTATACTCTTGACAATTTGATTTATCGTATAACTATCTTATTATTACAATTTTCACCAATCATACCGTGCTATCTTGTCAGACACCTAACATCCTCGGAACTGGATTGTAGGATCTGTTCGATGAGAAGATGCAAGAAGGTCAGCTCGCAGATTTACTCAAATTGATAACATTACAATTAGAAGCCTATTCAAATTTTTTGAGGTGGTTTCCTGTCACCTCTAGAATAGTTAAGTCAAGTTGGCCGAATTGACCTTCGAGTTGTTGCATCTATCATGCAAAAGAAGTAGAGAAAGTAGATTAAAGATTTATAATTGTATGAAAAAATTCTTTTGAGAGAAATTGTGACAAAGAATAGTAATTGTTGCCACATAGTGCTCACTAAAATCAATCTGCCAGAGGTAGACAGCAGGTGGGTTGAGCGCTCGCGCCTACAAACATTCCTGGATAACGGACGAAGCAAGAAACTGACACTTATTTCAGCTCCTGCTGGTTACGGTAAATCTACACTCGCCGTGCAATGGCTGAATCATATTGCCCGGCCGTCGGCGTGGCTCTCTCTAGACGAACACGACAGTGATCCGGATCGTTTTAACAAGTATTTGCTCGCCTCAATTCGCAAAATATTCCCGCATTTTGGCATGCAAACTGAGGCCTTGTTAGCATCCCCGGAATTGCCACCCCCTGAATACCTTGCCGATGTTCTGATATCTGACCTGACTCTGTTGAACAAAAAACTGTTTCTCGCTCTTGATGACTACCACACCATCAACTCCAAACCAGTGCATGATATGATCGCTCGACTGGTCGAGTATTTGCCGGATAGTCTGCGCATGATCATCGTCAGCAGGCTGGAACCACCTTTACCGTTGGCTCGGTGGCGTATCCAGCACTGGCTTACGGAGTTACACGCAACCGATTTGCGTTTTTTGGATGGAGAGGCTCAAACTTTCTTCACAAATAATATGAGAGGAAATCTATCCAGTGATGTCATCAATCAGATTGTCGTCCGCACAGAGGGATGGATTACCGGTCTTCAAATGGCCCAGCTTTCTCTGGCCGAAGTTGAAAATCCTGAAGTATTGGCCAGGAACTTTATAGGTCGAAGTGGGAGAATCGTCGATTATCTGGTTGGAGAAGTCGTTACCAGACAGACGGAAGAGATAAAATATTTTCTTTCAATGACTGCTATACTGGAGCGTTTTTGTGCACCCTTATGCGACCATCTGATGGCCAATGATAGCATCATTCCGGAAAGTGGACGACTCATTGATTGTTTGAAAAAGGAAAACCTGTTTCTGATTTCCCTCGACGGAAATAGTTTTTGGTATCGCTACCACCATCTGTTTCAGGAGATGTTGATCCAACAAATGAGGAAACAGTTTTCCCAGAACCAACAAGTTCTGATTCACCGCCGTGCTGGAGAGTGGTTTGCCAGACAGGGGTATATCGAGGATGCTCTTAGGCACCTGATCATCGCCGAAGATTTCGATACGGCTACTGAGCTGGTCGAAAGCCAGATGCATGCGGTTATCGACCGGGATCCTTCCCGTAGGGAGCTAACCCGTTGGCTGAAATTGTTCCCACGTGGAGTTGAGAATAAGAGGCCAGCGCTTCTGGTGGCCAAGTCATTCCAAAAATTGTTCAGCTGGGATCTTGCTGGTATGATCTCCTTGCTTGACAAGGCCGAATCGCTACTGAAAGAGCCGAACTGTACCACTCCTGAAGACCGTACTCAAAGCCTTCTGGGTGATATTGCGGCACAGCGCGCAATTTGCCAAACTTTTAAACCAGATGTCCAAAAGGGTCTTCATTATGCCCGTCAGGGTCTGCAACTTGTTCCTAAGGATCATAACTATTTACATACTTCTGCATTAGTTTATACCGCTGCCTGCATGTTTTTCTGTGGGGAGAAGGATGATGCTCTGCTCATGCTGAACAAAGCGCTGACAGAAGATTGCGCTGCAGGCAGTATCAATTCGGGTCATATCCTTGTGACCAAAGCCGCAATCTTTTCCTATGGCGCGAATTGGGATGCGGTGGAGGCGAGTGTAAAGTCTATCCTGACGCTCCATAAAACGATAAATCAGGCGGATTACTGGTTAGGGTATGCATATTATTTTCTGGGCATTGCAGCCTACGAGTGCAACCAGCTTGAGAGTGCTTCAGAGTACTTTAGTGAAGTTGAGAAAATGCGCTACCGGGTCACCACAAGAGTGTACCACGAGGCACTGCTTGGCAAGGCACTCGTCGGCATAGCCAAAGCAGATGCGGAGCAGGTAAAAAAATACAGTGCTGCGGCTTATTCATTTGCAATTGAAACAAAGGACCCTTTCTCAAAGCAGATGTCTGATTTATTTAAAGTCAAACACTCGATTTCCATCGGAAAAATACTGTCAGATCCTGTGCCTTACAAATTCACAGACGACAGCACCCGGTACTGGTTATTATATGTGTCGGTGACGCAGGCCGAATACCTGGTTCATAAAGGTGATGAGTGTGCTTTGAACGAAGCTTTGGATTGCATCGAAAATGGGTTGGAAATGGCCAGGAAGCACCACAATTTACGGCTGGAGATCCAGTTTTTGACAATCAAAGCATTGGCTCTGAAATACACCGGAGGGCACAACGCGGCGCTTGAATTATTGGAAAAGACGTTGAATATGGCAGAACCGTTCGGATTGGTACGATCTTTTCTTGACCGGGGCCCGCTCATGGCCGAGTTACTCAGCCTTTTATCGGCAACGCGGCCAGGGAATCTGTATGCGAAATCCTTGCTGGATTCGTTCGAGAACCAGACGCCTTCAGCTGATTCAGCCGCTCCTGCAGCGCACTTTTCCATTTTGAGCGCGCAGATTGCTACAACCTCTGATTCAAGTGTATTGACCAACCGCGAACTTGATGTTCTGCGGCTACTGCATGATCGGCTGACCGATAAAGAAATTGCTGAGAAGCTTTTTATATCCGTTACCACTGTTAAATCTCATACTAAAAGCATCTATCGCAAACTCAAAGTTCCTAACCGCCGTCTGGCTGTTTGGAAAGCGATGCAACTTGGTCTGCTTCCAAAAGACTAACTTATAATTGCATCCTCATCACCATGTTGTCACCTATGTAGAGTCATACAGACCCGCCTCCTCCTTTTTTCCTCCATTTGGGAGGATTGTCTTTTTGTAGTAGTGTTGATATAATCTTGAATTTCGACGCAATACTACATTGGAGGACAAGGTGCCTCGGCTGACCTGATACGAGTTGATGGTAATCCTCTGGAAGACTTTGATCTCGTTGCTTCGACGAATAAATATTTCGTGATGATCATAAAAGGCTGCAAAATCTATCAAAATAGCATTGTAAAATAATCGAAAGAGGCTTTTTGCATAAAACTGCCATCAAGCGATAATATCTGCCAACTTGAGTGATTATCAGACCAATCAATAAGAATAAATTCCTGGTTTATGACCTAACCCTTTTAAGTAGTTGCTCTTTCTAGGCTTGCGGTTGGCTAAAAAAGCTTCGACATGGAGCTTGGTGAGGGAGGCTTCGCTTTGCTAGACGGTTTCCAGACTATAAAAATGAAGAAGGTCACGAGAATATTCCATCTGGTCATGACATTTGTTATTAGCTGACTGAAAAAAAGTGACTAAAAACTCATGCTGATGGATGGGGTAATACTTAGAAAAAAATACGTTTTCTTGAAATATCTGCCTGAGAACGATGGTTGCTGGATTGATGGCATATGGAGAGGAATTTACGGAAATGTTAGAGAAGGCTTATCAAGTGATATCTCATTACTTGACGATTTACCTTGCGGGAACTCTGATACTTCTTTTCGGAATAAGTTGCGATCTTGCTTTTGCAGAAGTCTCCATAAAAGAGAACGTCACAATTCTGCTGCCCCGGTCGCACCAATTTCAATATGCTGGATATTATGCCGCAATTGATAAAGGCTTTTATGCAGAAGAAGGACTCACCGTTACCCTTACAGGGAATGCTCCTTCATCAGAACGGTACGAGCCTGTATTAAGAGGGCGCGCCCAATATGGAGTGGGTGATGCAGGACTTTTGATGCTGCGTGCCGAAGGCCACCCTGTTGTCTTACTGGCCCAGATTTTCCAGCATACACCGAATGTTCTAATCACCAAAAAATCCAGCAACATTTTCAGCCCTTACGAATTGCTGGATAGAAGCATTGTGCTGCCTGAAAACTCTCGCAGTAATTCGGCTCTTGCAGTCCGGGCAATGCTTCTTGAGACACTCGGTAGTATGGAGCGTATAAATGTTGTGCCAAGGGTGTATCGCGATACTACTCTGTCATTCGACCATGCGGATGCTGTGACCGGCTCTCTCACCAGAGACCAATTTCTGCTGAAACAGCAAGGAATTGCAATCAGAATTGTTGATCCCCGAGACTACGGTATCGATTTTTACGGTGATAATTTTTATACAACCGAGAAAGAAATCCTGATGCACCCCGAACGTGTGGAAAAGGTTCGGCGCGCCACCATTAAGGGCTGGGAGTACGCCCTGAAAAACAAAGAAGCAGTCATTGATTTAATTTTGAAGCGCTATAACTCGGGGATCAGCCGGGAACAACTGCGTTTTGAGGCAGAAATAGCCGACCAGATGATTTTACCCGACCTGGTGGATATCGGGAAATTTGATACCAGGCGATTTGCACGAATGGCCGAAATTTTATACCAGACAGGTCTGAGCCGATCCCCCGATATTTCAGAGGGATTTTTTTTCAACCAAAAGCCTGATTCCCATGTCCGACTGACTCCCGAAGAAAAAGATTGGCTGAATGCCCATCCCGATATCAGGTTTGTCTATTCGAATGATTACCAACCCACACTGATTGCTCATGAAGATGGCAGTGTAACTGGCAGCATGAAGGACATACTCGACCTTCTGAATGAGAAACTGGGAACCGATTTCGGCATTGTCGTCACTGACCTGGACTCCGGTCGTCAAATGGTCCAGGAAAGGGCTGTCAGCGGTTGGCTTGCCACGAGCCATGCAGCGGCAAAACGATTAGGCCTCATTGCCACAGACTCACCCATAAGGACATATTTGACTATTTTCGGTCGCTCAGGTGGGCCTTCTGAGATCAAGCGTATCGAAAATTTACAGGGATATAGATTAGCAATTGTGGGCCCAATGACCACTTTTGCTGAGCTGGTGGAGCCGTATGAAGATCGCATCGCCGTTACACGGGTCAAAACGGTATTCGATGGTCTGAAAATGCTTTTTGAAGGCAAAGTCGATTTCTTTTTCGGCCTGTCACAACATACCTATGTCATTAACGCCAACCAATTTACCGGCTTGCGCCCTGTTTTGGTCATGGCGGACCGCCCGATAAACGCCGTTATGGGTGTTCGCAGTGATTGGCCACAGTTGGTCGCCATTATAAACAAGGGCCTGGCAGCCATTTCCAGTGCTGAACGCAACGCCATTTATGCCAAATGGAATGGGGGCCCAAACGTTACTTCCCCACAGGTGGCCCTTTCCGCCGAAGAACGGGGTTGGCTGAAGAAGCATCCCAGGATCATTCTGGGCACGAATGCAGCCTGGACACCGCTTGTGATGGTTGACGAGAATGGCAGCGTTCAAGGTATTGATGCCGAATTTATTTCACTCCTTAATCAAAAGCTTGGAACCAACATCATTTTGAAAGCAGGAAAGTGGACTGACTTGGTGGACCAGGCCAAGGCCCGCCGGATCGATGGTTTGGCCTCATCCGCATCGGTAAAAGAGCGCCGCGAACACTTTCTCTTCAGCAATACATATGCCCCCCTTTTCAAATATATATATACACGCGCAGACCAAGACTTCGGTATTCAACATTTGCAGGATCTCATTGGCCGGAGAGTGGCTGTCCAAAAGGGAAATATTTTCGAGAAAAAAATTCTTGGAAATATTTCAAATGTGAAAGTTATTCAGACAAAAGATCATAATGATGCAGTAGACAAGTTAATCCGTGGTGAAGTTGACGCCATGCTGGCCGGCCCAAGTGTATATTACAACTCGCTGGCCAATAAGATTGCCGCAATCAAGATCCAGCATGTGGTTCATGAGCGTCCTCTTCGGCTGGTCTATTCCATCCGCAAAGATTGGCCCGAGTTGGTGGGGATTCTGAATAAGGGGTTGAAAGCGATAACCGAGGCGGAAAAATTACAAATCTTTCAAAAGTACGCAGAGAACATTCCCTGGAAAGACGTACCCTTTATTGGATTCACAGAAGAGGAAACCGAATGGATTAAAAAAAATCAAACGATGAGAGTGGGTATAACCGACATGCCACCGTTTATGTTTAGTGGGAATGACAGAAGAACAGTCGGGATAACTATTGATATTCTCGATTTGATTGCCCAGCGCACGGGACTTCATTTTCGCTATGACGATTACTTCAACTTGTGGGATGAGAGCCTTGAAATAATAGAGAATCCTATAGAACCGGACTTGATTCAACGAACAGGAATCTCGGTGGGATTCGATGATGTCATGCTCAATTCATCGGGATATATGCGGAGCCCTCAAGTCGTTTTCACAGACCAGAGCGAGCAACCTGTTTTAGACATCAGGGATTTGTCCGGTAAAACCGTCAGTGTAAAACATGGTTCCCACCTGCATCGATTGTTCTCGCGCGAGTATCCCCAACTCAAACTTCTCGTTTTTGAATCGGATTTGGAGGCCTTGAAGTCAGTTCATTTGGGTAGAGCAACGGCCTACGTCGGCGCTCTTACCATGGCGTCCAAAATGATATCTCAAAAGGGATGGACCAATCTTAAGGTAGCAGGTCCGTCGGGACTGGCTGATCTATGGTACTTTTTCGGTATCCGCGAAGACTTGCCTGAACTTCGTAGTATCATAGAAAAAGGATTGGGCAGCATTTCTGACCAAGAGCGCTTAGCGATTCAAAACAAATACGTGACCATGCGATATGAGCACGGTATTTCTTCTCGTGAGATGATCATTTGGATGGCAGGCGTTGGAGGATTGGCCGGTGGAGTGATCCTGCTGGTCCTCTTTTGGAACAGGAGCCTCACCGAACGCGTTCGTAAACGTACCGCAGACCTCGGTGTATCGCATGAAAAGCTGCAAAAGAGCGAGCAACTGGCGCGTCTGCTCCTGAATGCTCCTTCGGATCTAATCCTGCTCATCGATGAGGACGGAATAATCCTGGATCTCAATACAGCCAAAGCGAAAGTCCTCGGAAGCACAAAACGGGAACTGATCAACACCTGTATCTTCGACTATTTTACGGATGAGCTCAAAGCAGCAAGAAAAGGATTCTTGCAAGAAGTAATCCGTACCTGGAAACCGCTCTGTTTTACTGATAAGAGAGTCCCGGAAACTATTTATGAAAGCACCATCTATCCGATAGAGTCGTCAGCCGGGGAAAAGCGTAAGCTTGTTCTCTTCTCCCGAGACATAACTGAACGTGAAAGGGCGAGAAAAGAAAGGATGGCGCTTCAGAATGAGCTTGCCCATATTAATCGGCTCATGACTATTAATGAGTTGTCTTCCTCTCTGGCCCACGAAATCAACCAGCCATTGGGGGCTATCCTGAATAACGTCACCTCCGTTCAAATTTTGCATTCAGAGTTGCCAGAGCACAGTGGAAAAATTCAAGACATCCTGGAAAGGATTGCCGGGGATGCTTATCGAGCCGGACAGATTATACGCAGAATTCGCGGTGTTGTGAAAAAAGAGGAAAGCAAAAATGAACTGCTGGATGTCAATGAACTACTGGATGATACTCTAGAGTTATTTCGCAACACCTTAAATCTGGATAGCATCGTTCTTCGTATAGAAAAATATCAGAACATTCCGCAGGTGATCGGGGACCGCATTCGTCTTCAGCAGGTTGTCATGAATCTTATAAGCAATGCCTTAGATGCCATGCGAGACAGCGATCCAAAGATTCTGACAGTCCAATCATCCTTGCAGCTACCTGAATGGGTTGCCATAAGCATCGGTGATTCAGGTTCCGGTATCCCTGACGACCTGAAAGATAAAGTGTTCTCCCCCTTTTTCACCACCAAAAATAGTGGTTTGGGGGTAGGGCTTCGTATCTGCCGGTCCATCATTGAGGAGCATGGCGGACGGATATGGATAGATGTAAATCCGGAAGGTGGAACGATCTTTCGATTTACTTTAGAAACGAACCGGGTGGATATTGAATGAGTACTTCCAAAGCAAAAGTCTATATTGTCGAAGATGATGCATCTTTTAGTGACAGCATGGAGACCTTGCTCAGCATCTCCGGATTTGAAGTCGAGACATTTGCCTGCGGCTTTACGTTTTTGACGGATGCCGAAATCAGCTACCCCGGGTGCCTGCTGCTGGATGTTAAGCTTCCTGATATTGACGGTCTTCATCTTCAGCAGTGCCTGAGAAATAAAGGGTCTATCCTTCCCATCGTTTTCATGACCGGCCATGGCAGCATTCCCATGGGGGTTAAGGCTATAAAAAAAGGAGCCATCGATTTTTTAGCCAAACCTTTTAAACCAGAAGAACTGTTGCAAGCCGTTGACGAAGCCATTGAGCGCAATTGTGCTGACATGCACCAACTAAGAGAAAAAGATCAGATTAACGAATTGATCAAAACCTTGACTCCAAGGGAAAAGGAGGTCTTGACTTGGGTAATTACCGGCCAGCTCAACAAGCAGATTGCTTATGAGTTGGGAACAAAAGAGAAAACAATCAGGGTTCACAGGAGCCGAATGATGCAAAAGCTCAAGGCATCATCTGTGGCAGAGCTTGTGCGACTGGCACAAAAAGCAGGTATTTCGCCAGCGGTCTGATTATTTATCTTATCCTGCCATATTCAACCCCAATGAAAGACCATAACCTTCATTTTCAGCAAACCTCAGAGTGCCGTTGCATAGCGTTTCATTAGAAATACGCTGAACTGATAGTGCACAAGGTCCCTTCCTGACAGGTATTGGACAATTGTCCAATTTACATATCCGCATTGGCGTATCTATAATTGCAAGGTAGATCCCAAGTATTGTCATGCTGCCTCACCGTTTTTCAATAGAAGAAGGGCCCTGGCGTGAAAAAGAAAACAATACCGATATTTATTGTCGATGATGACCAGTCTTTTGGCAGTTCACTACAGTTCATGTTGAGCTGCAGAGGTATGAGGGTTGACTGGTTCGAGTCCGCCCATGCTTTCCTTGATTCGGTTCCATCTGGCCAGAAAGGCATTGCTATTGTGGATATCCAAATGTCTTTATTCGACGGTTTCTCATTGCTGGATCAAATGAAGGTGCTGGGCTATACCATGCCGGTGATTCTGACCACGGGAACAACTGGGCCGGATACAAGAGATATGGCCATTGCACATGGAGCATTGGGGTTCCTGCAAAAGCCATTTCTCGAAGGGTCGCTCATGGCAATTATCGAATCACTGGAAAGGCGTTAATAGCACCACTTTAGTACAAAATCTGATGGGGTTGTGCTGTTTTGCCAAAGATATACCGGACATTACGAACTCAGTGTTTTTAACGTAGATATAAAAACATAAAACAAGATGATCTGGGCCGAAAAAATGGAGGTGGATAGTATGAAAAAATTGGTTGCCACGTTAGGTCTTTTCTCAATCGTATTGGGATTTTCCCTGACCGCTGCGGCTGTTGACATTCCATCAGAGGTAACGTTGATAAAAAATGTCAATATTTTTGACGGCAAGAGTGAGAAGCGCTTGATGGGCTACGACGTACTCGTGGTCAAAAATCTGATTCATAAAATCGATAAAAACATCGAACTGGCAAGCACTTACGAAATTGATTTAAAAACAGGCGGCTATAAAGAAATGTCCGTTGGGGTCCTCACTGATCTTCCTCGACATGGAAACCGGGTTGTAACGGTGTACGAACCTGAAGAAATGATCAAGAAAGAAGTCAAGGTCAATATTATCGATGGAAAAGGGCGTACTTTGATCCCCGGACTCATCGATGTCCACTGGCACATGAACTACGCTGCTGTACCTGCGAGCATTTTACTGACTGGTGATATGAGTGAAATGGCTATCATCGGTTTTCTAGAAGCAGAAGAGACCTTACTGCGAGGTTTTACTACGGTAAGAGATATGGGGGGGAATCCGTTTGCTATTAAAAAACTGACAGATAGCGGGGCACATCCTGGTCCCAGGATATTCCCATCAGGCCCGCCCATCAGCCAGACATCAGGTCACTTCGACTATAGCATGAAAAATGACCATCCGCAGAATATGACCGATCCGATCAGCTACTGGGAACGAAACTCGGTGATCATGACCGCAGATGGGGTGCCGGAAGTCATTCTCCGTGTGCGTGAAAATCTCCGTATGGGTGCTACGCAGATAAAAATTGCTGCAGGCGGCGGTGTGGCGTCTTCCTATGATGACCTGGACGTTCAGGAATTTATCTTCGAGGAAATTAAAGCGGCTGTCGATGTGGCTGAAACCTGGAACACCTATGTTGCTGCTCACATATTCACCGATGAAGCTATTCAAACCGCCATTAAAGCAGGAGTGAAATCCATTGAACACGGTAACCTGGTGAGCGATGAAACATTGAAAATGATGAAAGAGAAGGATGTCTGGTTAAGTGCTCAGCCTATTTTTGATGATGGAGACTATGCGGAATTTGAAAACGCATACAGTAATGAGAAATTCAAACGAGTGACCAAAGGAACGGATTATGTCTATAAAAAAGCCAAGGAAATCGGAGTAAAAATGGCTTTTGGAACCGATCTGGCATTTGATCCTGCTGCCCCTGCAAAGCAAGGAAAGATGTTAACGAAACTAGGGAACTACTTTACTCCTTACGAAGCGCTGAAAATGGCTACCTCCACGAACGCTGAATTACTGAAATTATGCGGGCCGCGGAACCCATATCGCGATGGAGAACTGGGAGTTATCAAGGAGGGCGCCTATGCCGATATGGTCCTAGTCGATGGAAATCCGTTGGAGGAATTGGATTTAGTTGCCGACCCTGAAACGAATTTCGTTTTGATCATGAAGGACGGCAAAATTTATAAAAACACCCTGTAATCTAAAAATTTTAACCATTTGGCTGTGAAAGCGAGTATCTGCCTCTTCCCGACAGTGCTCGTACATGAGACTAGAAAGGATAAAAGTGTAATTCTGTTCATCAAATGAACGTATTTAAGGTGTCAGTGAGAATCTGGCCAAGAGCGTCAATGTGCTGGTTGACGGTAGCCTGATTAATAAAATGTTAAATAGTTTTAGAAAGTTACCAGCCATGCAGATAGCCGCACGTGTCCCTTAATGCATAAAAAAAGGAGATAATGAAAATGACGAAAATTCTCGAAGGAATCAAGGTAATTGAGGTCGCCTCTATGGCAGCAGCTCCTTCTGCAACCGTGATCCTTGCCGATCTTGGTGCGGAGGTCATCAAAATCGAGCCGCCGAGCGGGGATCTATGGCGCTATGGTAATAAGGTCCAGGGTATGCCGCCTAGTGACATCCCCTACACCACCTACATCCAGAACCGCACCAAGAAGTCCGTGGCGCTGAACCTGAAGGCGCCGGAAGCACAGGAAGCACTGCACAAGCTGGCAGCTGGCGCGGATGTCTTCCTGACGAACTCGCCGCGCAAGGTGCAGAAGGCGTGCGCGCACACCTACGACGAGATCAAGGCTATCAAATCAGATATCGTATACGCCTGGGTCAACGGCTTCGGAATGAAGGGACCGGACACCGACGCGCCGGGCTTTGACATGACTGCGTGGTACTCCCGGACCGGCATGATGGAAGAACTTCGGCCCAAGGGCGGCGATCCGGTACCACTGCCGGTGGGCGGCGGTGATCTGAATACCGCCATCGCCCTTTTCAGCGCAGTCATGACGGGCCTGTTTCACAAGCAGCGAACGGGCAAAGGCTCGTTCGTGGCGACGTCGCTGATGAACTGCGGCATCTGGGCGAATTCGAGCATGATGCAGGCGGCGCTCGTCGGTGCCCCGCCGATGCAGAAGTTCCATCGCACTGAATGGCCCAACCCGGTCAACGGGGGCGTCTACAAGACCAAAGACGATCGATATATTCAGATCGTTGAACTCAACCCCAAGAACTTCGCCAACCTGTGCGACGCCTTCGGCGCCAGCGAAGCGAAGGACGACCCCCGCTTCACGACGCCCCAGGCGCGCGACCAGAACGCCGCGGAGCTCTTTGCGGCGATGGACAAGATTATCGGAGCGCACGACCTCGCGACCGTGAAGGCCCGGCTGAAGGAGTTCGGGGTGAACTTCAGTCCCGTTCAAAGCACCACAGAGTGCACCACGGACGAGCACATGATCGCCAACGGCTGCTTCCCGGAAGTTGAAGGAACGGACGGAATCAGGACAATCGACAGCCCGATCTACGTCGAGGGTGAAGGCCTCGAAAAGGTCAAGCCGCAGAACCCACCCAAGGTCGGAGAGCACACCATGAGCGTGCTGAATGAGCTGGGCTACAGTGAAGGCGATATCAAGAAGATGGCAGAGGCTCACGCCGTAGGCTTGCCTCGGTAGGCGCCAGCGATTGAACCCGGATAAATCGGGCCCCTGAGAGACGGTGTTGCCAGTTCGCACTTTGATCTCAGCGGCCTGAAACGATAGCAGTTACACCTCAAAAGTGAGGGAATGACATGACAGAAGAATCAAAGTTTTTCGAGGACTTCGAAATTGGTGAGTCGTTCGTGACCAATGCCAGGACTATTACCGAAATGGATATAGTGACACACGCAATGCATTCCGGTGACTGGCAACCCCACCACACGAATGAGGAATTTGCCAAAACACAACCGATCAAGCACCGGATTGCACACGGTAATCTGACATTTTGCGTAAGCACGGGGTTGATCTTCCAGTCTTCATCGGAAAACCCGAACATCATGGCGTATGGCTACAATAAAATCCGCTATCCTGCCCCAGTCTATGCGGGTGATACGATCAAGGTCGAAGTCAAAATCACCGACAAACAGGATCACCCCAAGCACAAAACCCATGGTCTGTTGACACAAACAGAGACGACGACCAATCAAAGGGGCGAAACCGTTGCGTTCGTCGAGCATATTCTCTACGCAACAAAAAGGAATCCATCTGCCTAACCTGTTGATTCTTGAGGGAAGGGATGTTGGTAGCCATCAGGCTGCAGTGAAAAGCATGAACATAGGCGGCATCCTGGAAACGGGACGCATGCGAGAAAATAAAGGAGAACATAATGGCCGAAGCTACAAAATACAAAGAAGTGGCAAAATTTTTTGAGGATTTCGAAATCGGGGAAACCCGGACGACGGCTGGCAGGACAATTACCGAAGCTGATATCATCATGCATGCCATGCATTCCGGTGACTGGATGCCTCATCATACGGACGCGGAGTGGTGCAAGACCCAGCCTTTCAAAGAGCCGATCGCGCACGGCAACGCGACCTTCAGCATCAGCACCGGGCTGGCCCTTCAGGGCGAACCGCTGAACCCGCACGGCATGTCCTACGGTTACAATAAGATCCGCTACCCGAACAATGTCTTCGCAGGGGATACGATCACCGTCGAAGTAAAGGTAACACACAAAGAGGATCATCCCAAAACGCCGACCCATGGGCTCATAACGGAAGCGAAAACCACATACAATCAAAAAGGCGAAGTTGTCTGTTACGCCGAGCATGTGCTTTTTGTGGAAAAGCGCAACCCTTAACAAAAATGCACACCAGGGAAGCGAGTAGATACAAGTTTTAATGAATACTACAAATAAAGAATCCTATACCGCAAAACTACGCGCGTTTCACGGAATGGACGTAACCTGGCTGCTCGACCAGTGGGTCGAGCGCCAGCCTGACAAAACCTTCGTGGTCTGGGTGCCTTTCGAGGGCGAAGAACGCCGGTGGAGTTATGCTGAACTCGCGTCTGATGCAAAGCGTTTTGCCGCCGGTTTGCATGCACGTGGAGTTGGCCTTGGCGATTTCGTTCTCATACACCTCGACAATTCCCCGGAATTCCTGACAGCCTGGTTTGGCTGTGCCTATCTTGGCGCAGTTCCCGTGACGACCAACACCCGTTCGGTACCCGAGAATGTCAAGTATTTTGCCGAAGTGATGAAACCCCTCTGTGCCATCACGCAATCATCCTTTGCAAAGATGGTACGCGATGCCTGCGGCGAGGCAACGAATATGGTTGTCGCCGGCGATCCGACCACGGATGGCGATACTGAAGCACTCAGGGCTGAACCCTTTGCAGCGGTCTTTACCGATGCCCCTCTCCCGTCACTGCCTCGGGACCCAGAGCGGAACTTTGCGGTCCAATTTACATCCGGCACCACATCCCGCCCTAAGCCCACGGTCTGGACGAATGCCAATGCCCTGTGGGGAGGCAAAACTATGTCAATGAATTTGCGTCTGCGGCGTGAGGATGTCACTTTGATCTACATGCCGCTGTTCCATGCCAATGCACAGATCTCCCTGCTCACCGCATTGTGGTCGGGAGGAACCGTTGTCGTGCACCCGAAGTTCTCGGCGTCGCGGTTATGGGGTGCGTGTGCCGCCCACGGGGTCACTTGGGTGTCGATGATCCCCTTTGCTTTCAAGGCGTTGAAAGGGCGCCCCGTGCCGGATCATAAGGTTCGCGTGCTGATGGGACTGGAGCGTCTGCCGGATGCCGAGAAGGAGTTCGGTGTCCAGACTATGGCGCTCTGGGGGATGACAGAGACGCTGTCGTCCTGCATCGTTACAGATGCTGATAATCCCGGGCCCGCCGGCACGATGGGGCGACCGTCGCCTTTCTATGGGGTCGAGGTCCGCAAGCAGGATGGAACCCAGGCTGGACCTGGCGAGGAGGGGCTACTGTTCATCCGTGGAGAGAGAGGTATTTCGCTTTTTAAGGAATACTATCAGAACGCCGAGGCGACCGAAGGGGCATTTGATGCGAGCGGCGCACTCGATACCGGAGATGTTGTCCGTATTGATGAGGACGGCTGGATGTTTTACGTGACCCGCGACAAGGACATGCTCCGTGTCGGCGGGGAAAATGTGGCAGCCCTGGAGATTGAAACCGCAATCGGCGAAACCGGGCTGGTAATGGAATGCGCGGTGGTGGCGCAGAAACACTATATGCTGGGCGATGTACCCGCCGCGTTCGTGACCCTTAGTGACGCCGGCAGAGAGCTTACGGAAGAGGAATTGAGTAGCCGGATTATCGCGCATTGCCGTGAGCAACTTGCCGACTTCAAGGTGCCAAGATCAGTGCACATTATCGACGAATTCCCCCGTTCAACGCTTGATCGAATTGCAAAGAATCAATTGAGAGAGCGACTACCCTCGATTGAATCTGAATAGCCCAATTTGGTAATAAAAGCCGAAAACTATTCATCGTTATCATTAAGTAAGGAGTTTCTGTCATGGGTTGGCTTGAAATATTTGTTCTTCTGTTGGCGACTACAAATGGAATGAAGGCCGCGATTGTCAGTTTGGCTATGACCAAGAATGCTGATGCCGCCTTAAAACGTGCCATCGCCTTTCGGACGGTAACGATCTCGACAGTGGTTTGCCTCTTATTTGCGCTGGCCGGGGCCGCTATTCTGTCGGGTTTGAAGATCAGTGTCGAAGCCTTGTTGCTCGCCGGCGGCGCCATCTTGTTCGTGTTTGCACTCAACATGGTCATCGCAGAAGAGAAAGAGACATCCGCGGACGAACCGCCACCTGTGCCATCATTAGATATTGCTGCCTTCCCGCTGGCGGTGCCGCTGATGGCCTCGCCACAAGGCCTTGTCGCCATTGTGGCCATTGAGGCGACTCTCCATCAGGGTGTGACGATGGCTGCGATCTACGAGGTCGGGATACTCGTCGGGATCATACTGATAATCATGGCCCTTAACCTCGGAATTCTGTTGGGGGCAGAACGCATCTTTGCAAAGATTTCGCCAGCTTTTCTCAAGGTTGTAATGCGCATTGTTGGCTTGCTGCTCTGTGCACTGGCAGTGCAGTTAATGATTACGGGATTTGACGGCCTGGGGTTGATTCCGAACCCTTAGGTTGAACACTATATCTAGCTAAAATAGCTTATGAAATAATACTCTGCTCAATACAGGAGAAGTCAGAATGACCGATTACAAATTTATGAAAACCGAGCGTAAGGGAAACGTTGGAATTGTCACTTTCAATCGTCCTGAGGCAATGAATGCGCTGAACGAGCAGGTGGAAATGGAAGTCACCAATGCCTTGATGGAATTTGACGCCGACGACAGCATTGGTTGCATGATACTTGCGGGGGGCGACAAGGCTTTCTGTGCTGGCGCCGACCTCAAGTGGATTGCTTCGCAGGATTTCGAGAGTTCCTATCGCACAGACCTGGCCGCCTACATGGACAAGGTTGCTGAATTGCGCAAGCCTGTTATCGCCGCGGTGAGAGGCTATGCGTTTGGAGGCGGCACCGAAATATCGCTGATGTGCGATATCATCATTGCCGATGCAACGACGAAGTTTGGGCTGACCGAGGTGACCCTGGGGGTTATCCCCGGCGGTGGCGGCCCTGCCCGATTATCGAGCGCCGTGGGCAAGGCCAAAGCGATGTACTACGTGCTGACCGGAAAACCGTTTGGTGCTGAAGAAGCTGAGCGGATCGGTATGATCACCAAGGCCGTCGAAGACGGTAAACATCTGGATGAAGCGATGAAGATTGCAACTGTAATTGCGAACAATCCGCGACTAGCTGTGCTTGCGGGCAAGGAATCGGTGAACCAGCAGGCTGAAACACCGTTGATACCCGGATTAAAACACGCACGCCGTCTGTTTCACGGACTTTTCAGTACACCGGATCAGAAAGAAGGTATGACCGCCTTTGCTGAAAAACGTAAACCGAACTACACGAAATACTAGGTGAATGATGTCCTGATTGCCGGCAAGGGCCCGGGTTGCTGCAGTTTCTGAAACTTCACGTTGCCCTGGTGATGTACTGAAAGAAAGGTTTTAACTCAAGAGGTGGAGTCAATAATGAATATTAAATTCAACCTGATCAATAGGGCGTACAAGCCACTTTTGCTGGTCTTTATTTTGTTAACTGCCATGCCGGTTGTCGCGAAAGAACCGACGCCTTTAATTGAGTTTATAGACGGATTCCCGATGGAACTCGAAAAAGAGACGCGCAATGCAGGTTACAATGAACTGTTCAGCGGCGGCGACGTTTCCGCCTATTTTAACGTGCGCGTGTCCGAGTTCCTGCCGACAGCCATCCTCCCTTCGCACCAGCCCGTAATGCCGCTGGGAACCCGGCAGATGCCGAAAATCGGCTCGGTGAAAGCCAAGATGATGGAAGTCAGCAAGTTGGATGGGCCGTTAACCCTGGATGAGTTCCTTGAGCAAGCCGATTTTGCCCAAGCGTTTCTTGTAGTTCACAAGGGTGACATCGTCTACGAGAAGTATCCACGGTTACGCCCCGAAGATCACCATCTTTGGATGTCCTGTGCCAAACCCATGGCCAGCCTCGTTATCGATCAATTGGTCAGCGAAGGAAAGATCGACGAGAACGCGCCAATCACGAAGTATATTACCGATTTCAAGGGCACCGACTGGGACGGGGTCACAACACGTGATGTCATGGATATGGCCAGTGGCATGGATCTCGAGGAC
This sequence comes from Desulfopila sp. IMCC35008, assembly GCF_010646885.2. Classification (GTDB taxonomy): domain Bacteria; phylum Desulfobacterota; class Desulfobulbia; order Desulfobulbales; family Desulfocapsaceae; genus Desulfopila. The sequence goes on from NZ_CP050700.1 coordinate 2,910,570, forward strand.
ACCACCGAATCCCGCTTCGACCCCGACAACATCGCGCGTCGGGTGTATGAATCCGAATTCGGCTTCAAGAATGAAACCAGGGGTGTTGAGTTGCTGCGGGATGTGCTCAGAAGCACGCCCAAAAAGGACGAACCTGGTCTGGCATTCGAGTATGCCTCGGGGCTTACGCAGATGCTGGTGCTCCTCGCCGAGGCTGTTGAGGGCGATCGCTGGGCGCAAATCTTTGACCGCCGTGTCTGGTCGAAGGTCGGCGCGGAGGGCGTGTTGCAAATACACCTGACGCCTGATGGTATCGCGGCAGCACATGGCTTGGTTTCGAGTGACCTGAGGGACTTTGCCCGCTTTGGTATGCTGTATACACCGAGCTGGAAAGAAATCGCCGTAGAACAGGTCGTGACTGACGAGATCCTCGATCGCATTCACAAAAAGGTGCGAACTCACGAATTCATCATGGCCGGGTTTGACGGTCCTGTGTTTGCCAACCGTGTTGGCGTGGATGACTTTATCGCCAACAGCCGCCAGTGGGATCTTGTATGGCCAGATGGAGACTTGATGAAGTTTGGCCTGATGGGACAGGGCCTTTACGTGTCACCGGCGCGGGATCTTGTGATTGTTTACTTTAACGTCAACAATGAGGATCTCTCCGCTCATCGCTTCGCGCGTCCGATAGCAACCTCGGGCTTGTTCGACAAATAGATTCTTAATTCTATGAAAAGCAACCAGGAGATGAAATTATGAAAAAAGTTATCGTTGAAAAATCAGGTGGCATCGTCCACGTCAAGATCAATCGTCCGGATGTTCTGAATGCCTGTGATGGTGAGACGTATAACGCGATCGCTGATGCGTGGGAAGAGCTTGAAAATGATCCCGATCTCAGGGTGGGAATCGTCTCCGGCGAGGGTCGCGCCTTTTGTGTCGGAACAGATATCAAATGGGTCAAGTCTCCAGACGCAGACGATTTCGTTGATCGCCTTTATCCACGAATGTTGACCCTGACCAAGCCCGTCATCGCGGCTATCCATGGTCACTGCAATGGTGGCGGCTTGGAACAGGCATTGGCCTGCGATATTCGTGTTTGTACGGAAGATGCCCATTTCGGTTCCGGCGAGGTCCGGCTCGGCTGGATACCGGGCGGCTACGGAACCCAGCGGCTGCCCCGTGTGATCCCGTTGGGGACAGCGCTTGAGTTACTTTACACAGGCGGCCGTATTAACGCGCAAGACGCCTACCGTCTGGGGTTGGTCAATTATCTGGTTCCGGAGGATCAGTTGATGGACAAGTGCACTCAAATCGCCAGTGAAATCCTCAAGAGCGCGCCCCTGGCCGTGCAGAAGATGAAGATCGCGGTGATGCAGGGGCTGGATATGCCACTGCCCCAGGCCGTCAGGCTTGAAAAAGAGTGCTTTGATTTTCTCATGCGGACCGAAGATTCAAAAGAAGGTGCCCTCGCCTTTGCTGAAAAGCGGGCGCCAAACTGGAAGGCGAAATAGTCATTGGTCTTCCACTGGAAGCAACGGCACAGCAAATGGTTGACGAAGCGAAAGTTGCTGAAATAATGAGTTGCCAGGTTAGGGTGTTTCCGAACGATGCCAATCATGTCGGCAACATGTTTGGTGGTCGCATCATGGAGATCATGGACTCTTGCGCAGGCATAACGGCCGATCGCTTTGCCTCAGATGCCCACCATTGTGTGACGGCCACAGTCGAAACCGTTCAATTTCGTTTGCCCGTCCACGTTGGTGACATCCTGAAATTCGACAGCCAAGTGGTGTATGCGGGACGCACATCCATGGTCATTCGCGTGGATGCCTATCGGTATGCGCGAGGGCAGCAGGAGGAGGATCTCTGCACCAGTGCTCACCTCATCTTTGTGGCCATGGATGCAGAGAGTAAGTCGGTGCCCGTGCCCGAGTTGGCTGTGGCCTCTGGCAAGGCTCGGGACGCCTGGAAGATCGGTAAGGCAGTGCGCGGCGATCGCGCAGAAACACAAAATAATAGGTGCAATCTCCACATTGCTGGTACGCCTGCTGTTGACGACTGAAACCTCGGCTGTGGCAGGCCAAATTGATACGACCCAGTGGCAAATCGCTAAGAGGAGAGATGTCAGATGCAATCATTGATGCTTTGGAAAGAATGGAGGCTGATACAGAGTTACGTCTCGGTATCAAAAAAAGTTAATGGATCAAAAAAACAACCGATAACGTCGTTCAGTATTGCAGGAAATCAGATCATGGCAAAAAAGAATTTTTGGAGCATCTCGTTTTCAATATTGATGTTGCTCGCATTCGTTTTTGCGGCGGACGGCACTGCGGGCGCAGCGACCGTGTCCCCTTCTGTTGCTGAAACAGCCGCACTCAAAGGAAACCCACTGTCAGGCCCTGACTCCCCGAAGACACTGGAGAAGGACTTTCAAGAAGAAAAAGCGGACTTGTTTAATACGAACGTCCTTGAGAGGTGGGGGGCATGGAAGTCCGGTATCACAGAGAAAACGGGGTTTAGTTTCGGTGGTGATTACACCGCGGTCGGGTTTGCTGCCACTAGCAGTCCTGGTGACGACACGTCGGCCTCGGGGATTGCCCGAATTTATGGCGCTTGGGACTTGTTGAACCACGGCGCCAAGAACACCGGCAGCATTGTGTACAAGATCGAGCATCGGCATAAATACACAGATGTTCCGCCCCAGGCATTCGGTTTTGAGGTCGGCTATGCCGGAGCACCTGAACCGGTCTTCAATGACGATGGTTACCGAACGACCGAACTCAACTGGAAAGAGTATTTTTTTGAAGACCGAGCCGTTATCCGTCTCGGGTTCGTGGACGTCAAGACATATTTTGACGTATATGCACTGGCGAGTCCTTGGTCGGGTTTTCACAATCTTGCTTTTTCAACCGGTTCAAACACACAGGCCGTTCTTCCGGACGGTGCATTCGGTGCGATGATTGGTGGTTACTTGACAGACAATATTTATGCTGTTGCCGGTATAGCTGACGCAAGTGCGGACCCGACCAGCGTATTTGATGGATTCGATACGTTTTTTAACGATTTCGACACATTCAAGTCTTTTGATATTGGTATCACCAGCGGAGGCAAGAGTCTCTTCGTTGATAATGTCCATATTGCGTTCTGGCAGATGGATGACAGTGAAGAAACGGGTGCGCAAGGTGGATGGGGAGTGAATGCGTCCGCATCCAAGCTCATAGGCGGCAAGTGGCTACCTTTCCTGCGTGGCGGTTGGGCCCACGAAGGTGGTGGTGCATATGAAGCCTCTGTCAGCGCCGGTTTCGGCTACATGAACAAGCCAGGGGGGAATCTTCTTGGCGTAGGCCTCAACTGGGGACGACCCAACTCTGATACTTTTTCTGCAGATCTCGATGATCAATGGACAAGTGAGATTTTCTGCAGATTGCAGCTTACTGAAAATTTTCAAATAACCCCGAGTGTTCAACTTTATGCTGACCCTGCTCTCAATCAGGACGAAGACTTTATTGCCCTGTTTGGTTTGCGTGCTCGCTTTCAATTTTGAGGCAATGATCGGATATCCTGTGGCGGCACTGCATGGGTCTCTTAAAAATGGTCATACTTCATGGGTGTGAGGGAAGCAGGAGCACGAAAGTGCTTGAGTACTTCTGTGATCCTGCCCCTGTTGTTTCTTCGAAAAAAAATATTAAAAAACACCAGTTAACTGGGAAGATGGAGTTTATTATTATGAAAAAGCTGATGATCACTTTGAGTATTTTTACACTGGTATTGGGATTCTCCCTATCTGCTGCTGCAGTCGAGATCCCGTCGGAGGTGACGCTGATCAAAAATGTAAATATTTTTGACGGCAAGAACAAGAAACTTTTGATGGGTTATGATGTGCTTGTTGTCAAAAACCTGATCAAGAAGATCGATAAAGCAATCAAATTAGCAAATACTTATGAAGTTGATGTGAAAACTGGTGGGTATAAAGAAGTTTCCGGCATCCTCCCAAATGATCTTCCAGGATATGGAGATCAGGTCGTAACGGTGTACGAACCTGAAAAAATGATCAAGAAAGAAGTCAAGGTAAACGTTATTGAAGGAGAAGGCCGCACGTTGATGCCAGGCCTCATCGATGCGCACTGGCATACGACCTATGCCTCCACACCTGCTACAGTTCTCTTAATGGATAAAGGGGATATGGCCGAAGTTGCCATTCGCAGTATGACAGCGGCGAAAGAAACGCTTTTAAGGGGGTTCACCACGGTGCGGGATCCAGGAGGCAACCCCTTTTCCATCAAGAAATTAATCGATACTGGGGAATATCCCGGTCACCGGATTCTCCCCTCCGGTCCTTTTATGAGTCCAACCGCTGGGCATGCAGATCATTATGGTCTAAATGAGACTCCGAGAGATAAATCAACGACCAACTATTGGGAACGCAATATGATGTCCATGACGTCCGATGGTGTTGATGAAGTTCGACTGAGGACCAGGGACATTCTTAAATTTGGTGCGACGCAGATCAAGATCTGCACCGGCGGTGGAGTGTCTTCTCTGTATGACCCATTGGATGTGTTTGAGTATTCGATGGATGAAATCAAGGCCATTGTTGAAGAAGCCACTAACTATAACACCTATGTACATTCACACGTGATGAACGACAAAGGGGTTCGCAAGACTGTTGAAGCAGGGGTCATGTGCATTGAACATGGGTTCTTCGCTTCAAAGGAAACCCTCGAGTTGATGAAAGAAAAAGGCGTCTGGCTGAGTCCACAACCCGTCGCTTGGGAAGACATGGCATGGTCCGAGCCAGTTAGTGCAGCGAAGTTTAGAGAAGTTGTTGACGCTGTGGACAGATTGTATCCGCTGGCCAAAGAAGTAGGTGTGAATATTGCGTTTGGAACAGACCAACTCCTCGATGCATCCAAGGCTCATCAGCAAAGCGACTACCTGGTACGATTAGGGAAATGGTTTTCGCCTTACGAAGCACTGAAAATAGCTACATCAGAAAATGCCAGGTTACTGGAAATGAGTGGTCCCCGCCACCCCTACCAGGAAGGTCCGCTTGGTGTGGTAAGGGAAGGCGCCTATGCCGACTTGATCATCGTGGACGGAAACCCACTTGAGAACCTCGAACTGGTTGGAGATCCAGGTAAAAACTTTGTTCTCATTATGAAGGACGGCAGGATCTACAAAAATACCTTAGAAAAGTAATTGATTGCTAATCGGTAACTTTTAACGAGCCGTCTGCCAGCTTGGGTACCACAATCCGGTTTTTGTGTTCCAAGGGAATCTGGCAGGCGGAGGCTGCTCATTTGATAACTAGCAATTCTGAAGGTTCACATCCCTGAAGTGAGGCCAGAAGAGGTTCGCGAGTGTTCCAGATAAAGAAGACCTCAAGGAAAGGAATTATGATGAAGATATTTTTACTCCTTACTGTATTGTTGTTTGGAATTACAACACAGGGGATGGCACAGGACAATTCAGAAGGTGTTCCTGGAAAAGAAAAGAGGAATGAAGCCCTTCCTCTATCTAAAAGCAAAAACCTTCAACCAGCTCAGGAGCGGCAGCACAAATCAGCCGAAGCAGTAGCCAGAGAACTGGCAAACCCAAATAACTCTTTGGCCAGCCTGACTTTCAAAAATCAGTTTCGATGGTACACCGGGGATCTTCCTGGTGCTGACGACCAGAACAACTATACCCTTTTGTTCCAGCCTGTATTTCCCTTTTCAATGGACCCCACTGCCAGTGGTGGAAAAGCTAATCTTTTTATACGTCCAGGAATACCCTACCTTTTTGACCAGCCAATACCAGTTTTGGAGAATGGCCAACTTGGTTGGGATGATACCAGTGCTCTGGGCGATATCGGTTTTGACATTGGTTATGGGGTAACTGAAAAAAGTGGCTGGCTCTGGGCATATGGTATGGTCGGCACCTTGCCAACTGCCACCGACGATGATGTGGCAGGCAAGCAGCTGCGACTCGGTCCAGAGGGCCTGATAGCCAAATTCCATAAGTGGGGTGTATGGGGTTTATTTCCAAGCCATCAGTGGAATGTTACCGGGTGGGATGATAGCGAGTTCAATACTTCTCAGCTGCAGGCTGTTATCAAATGGATTCCCGGCGGCGGCTGGGCTGTGGGCACTTCGCCTATAATGAACTACGACTGGACCTCTGATGAGTGGACCATTCCGTTAAACCTTAATGTCAGTAAAACGATCATTTTTGGTAAACTCCCCATCAAATTCGAACTTGAAGCTGATTACTATGTTGAACAACCTGATCTTTTCGGTCCTGAGTGGATGATTGGTTTCAATATTACACCGGTTGTCCCTAACGTAATTGAAAGGTGGATCAAAGGTAACTAAAGCATAGATGTTCATGATTGGTTATATGCAATATCCAAACCGATATTACTGCACTTGCTTTCCCACAACCTAGAAGAACCTTAAGATTATCATCAAGGATGACAAGATCTATAAAAAAACTAAGTGAGTGAAGCTTGCTCCAGTGTTTTCTTCATACAACAGATGAGTATTGGAGATAAGATATCTAAACTTTATAGAATACTTCACATCGGAAGTTAATCTTCCAGGGCTACCCAAGGTTCTGGCTTTGTCTGCTGCAATCCTGCTAACTATAGAGGGCACTGCGCCATGATTTTCACCCAAAGTTGGAACAGGGTCAGCAAGGAGCAAATCATTCCTTCCACACTCATCGATTCGATACAGCATGGTGGCAAACCGGGAATTAATTTGGGTGACTTCGTGGGGAAGGAGTTACAGAGTTCATTTCTCGACATCAAGGCGCTGGTGAGCCTTTACTATTGGGACGTTGTGTTTCCCGGTGGCAATTTCTATAAAAGCGGTGGCGGTTCTGTCATGCACATAGTTGCCGACCTATAAGTTGGTACTATCAGAGCCTTGCCAGTGAGCCAAGTACCAAGATCTATAATAGAGGCTATTAAAGATGAACATAATTAAAATGGGCATGACTGCCTGTATTCTATTGCTAGTTGTTGGTTGTGAAACTGCAGTTACGAATCGGCCGAGCAGCAATGTGATAATATCGGAAGAGTTTCCTTCGTACAAGGTCGATCAACCCATTGATAAACAAGTTGAGGTTGTTGTTCCCATTGGTAACGGCACAACGAAAAAGGTGGTGGAACATAGAGTCAATTCTGAGAATGGTGAAAATCGGATTAGCACTTTAAAGACAACAACTTACTGGGAGATTGACTCTCAACACGAACAAATATCGACAAAATTACATACTATCACGAGTGTATCCAAGCCAGGAGAACGCGACTACAAGTTCGATGTTGATGAAGAGTTGCTCAGTAATAAAGATGGTAAAGTTATCGGCTATCACTTAGATCTCAAAGAGTTTGAATCTCTGTTTTCGCCTATTATTATTGAAATGGTAAAAAAGGTCCAGCCTCAGTGGATTACCCAGGAATATCATTTGGACGAGTTGGGAACGAAAATTACGACAGGGTATGAGATAAGACCCACCATTTTGAGTAAAGAGCGGCTACAGCAATTTCTTGGAGCTGAGATGTCTTCGAAAGTTGATCAGCCTGAGATCGTGAAAGGGTATGGAACCTATAATAATAAAAGAGTGGTAGTTACCTATTATACAGTGGACGAAGTAGTTCTCGATGGCAATTCAACCATGGTAATCAAGGGGAAGGGTTATAATTTGTACGATGCACGATCATTTATCCATGTACGTGGGGAGTTCCTGATTCGGATAAATGTGACAGACAATGATGGGAAAGTCCAGGATATTGAAGTGCGGATAAAACAACGCTGTGATGATTATCACGTCCGTGGATTGATTAACGCTCCAGGATATCTGAAGTAAAGCATTTTTTCTCTCAGCGTTCTAAAGGGTTCTGACGATCCTATACTTGACAGGCTGAACCTTGCATGAGCCTTGCAAAATAGTTTTGCCTGGGTTTTTGTATTATTCGCATGTCAACTCGTCTCTGCAGTAGTGTGGTAGAACCCTAAACTCCAGTAAAGGTGAGATAATGCAAATCTTGTTATACATAGGTATTTTATTCTACTTAATTCTTGCTGGATGTGCCGCACCTACTCCACAAAATCCTGCCTACCAGTTTAAGCCGCCCACCCGTAAACTTGATTATCTTGCAGATGTAGAGCCAATCCTCGTCAAGCGATGTGTCGTATGCCACTCATGCTACAACTCTCCTTGCCAACTCAAACTGAGCTCATGGGATGGCTTGGAACGTGGAGCGAGCAAAGAAAAAATTTATAATGGTGGTCGATTAAAGACCATGGACCCGAGTAGATTGCTGGTCGACGCACATTCTGAACAGCAGTGGCGGGAGAAAGGTTTTTTTAGTGTGTTGCAAAAGGGCGAACAATCTTATGACGAATCTGCTTTCTTTATGCTCCTTGATCACAAAAGAGTTTCACCCAGTGTCAAGGGAGATTATTACCCGGAGGACAAGGATCTGACGTGTGCTAAAAATACCACTGAGCTGAAAGATTATCTGAATAAGCATCCAAATCGAGGTATGCCTTTTGGTTTTCCTCCACTTAAGCAGGAAGAATTCAATACCGTTGCCGGTTGGCTGATGCAGGGCGCCTATGGGCCAACAGCCGAGCAACAGGCGACCCTCAAAGAGATCTCCATTGAAGACCAGAAGATGATTGATATCTGGGAAAAATTTCTCAACAACCCAGATCCCAAGTATGGCATGACGGCGCGATATCTCTACGACCATCTGTTTTTAGCACATATTACCTTTGAAACCGGAGGGAATGACTTTTTCGAATTGGTCCGTTCAAAAACAGGGCCGGGGGAGCCAATTGACATCATCGCTACGGTACGGCCCTACGATGCGCCCGGAACAGAAACGTTTTATTATCGATTCCGGAAAATTTATTCGACGATTGTTCACAAAACCCACATGGTTTTCCCACTTGGAAAAAAACAGTTAAACCGAATCAACGAGTTGTTTATCTCACCTGATTGGATGGAATCACCCCATTTCGTATCGTATGATGCAATTGAAAGTGCCAACCCATTCAAAACGTACGCGCAAATTCCTGCTCGTTCAAGATATCAATGGCTGCTCGACAATGCCCATTATACAATCATGACATTTATACGCGGCCCAGTCTGCAAAGGGCAAGTTGCCTTGAATGTTATCAATGATCATTTCTGGATCATGTTCCTTGATCCAGATTATGATTTATCGGTTAAATATCCAGGTCTTATTAAGTTTCAGTTAAACAATCTGAGAATGCCGGGAGAACAGGGGAGTGAGTATAAGCTGTATAAAACACTCACGGATAATGTGCACTATCAGTGGGCAATCAACTATTACAAGGCGAGGCAGGAGTTTTACGCCATTATCTACCCGGATGGTTTAGGGGTTGATGCGATCTGGAAAGGCAATAAACCTGATGACGACCCACTTCTGACAGTATTCAGGCATTTTGACAGTGCCTCAGTTCACCGGGGGGTTTGGGGAAATTTGCCAGATACGATGTGGGTTGTCGATTTCCCACTATTTGAGAGGATCTATTATGCCCTTGTAGCTGGTTTTGATGTATACGGGACAGCTGGCCACCAACTTGCCACCAGGTTATACATGGATGCACTTCGAGTAGAGGGAGAGAGCTATTTTCTTGATTTTATGCCGGAGGCCATACGAAGTTCAATGATGTCATCGTGGTATACCGGCATCACACTTGATAAGATACATTACCATCCCTCTCCTGTACCAGCAGGAAGCTCGTTTACAACAGAGGAGCCGAAGCGGGAGTTGATTGAAAGCATTGTAAACGATCATATCATTGTCGATGATATCGCTTTTGATACGAATTATCTCAAGACGGGTGAATCATACCCAGCACTTCCCCAGTATTACAACTCGATTGAAGATATCGTTACTGGATTTATTGCCTCTTCAGCACCCGGAGTTTCTTTTTTCAGACATGAGGCGAATACTAATGCCAATGTTGCATGGATAAAAATTACGAATATACCAAATCATGATGATATTGTTATCTCGTCGATTGTCGATAGGTGGCATGATAATGTCAAGTTTTTATTCCTGGAGAAATATTTTCTAAACCCTGAAAAAGACAGGGCTGATTTTATCCCGGGCTTTGTAGGTTCGTACCCCAATTATTTCATGGTTGTTGATTATAATGACCTGCCTGATTTTCTCGATCTTCTAGACGTATATGACGGTGGTGCTGAGTCAATAGAGAGGTTTAAGAAATATGGTATTAACCGGGCTGACGATAATTTCTGGGAGGTATACGACTGGTTTCAGAACGCATTTAACGTGTCAGAAAGAGAAAATGCAGGATTGATTGATCTCAACAGATATTATTATCTGGCCATTGAACAGTAATAAATGCTGTAAACTAACATTTTAGAAGAATAGCGTGAGGTGCTCACTTCGATACTTGTAGTGTTTACAGCAGGATACTTTCTTAGAAAGGAATCTAAAGTTAAGGAAATTACAACAGGCGTACTTCTTGTGCAAGAGTTGGACTGCCAGGATTTCTAACATCAACTCCTTCCGTCAGCGGAGACTAGGAAGAGGTCGTTCATGATTTTTTTATCGCATTGGTATCGGTACATTATCCTACTCTCTCTTGTTACCATTACTGGCTGTGCGGACGCACCTTATTCAATAAATATGATGCCTTCGCCAGAAGCTTATGCTACTGGAGTGGTTAACCCCTTTTCAGACACCAATCCAATTGATGTCGCTCCATGGCATGGACTTCTTTATGTAACTGATAGGGTGCCAAATGAAGGAGAGAATCTTAGCGATTTTTATTCTGACGAGCCTGCAAACCTACTCAGACTTGGAATCAGCCATATTGGGATCTCCGGTAAAAAAGATATCCTCTGGGATGAGTTACATCGAATATCGATATTGAAGAACAGAAAAGAAGACTATCCCCTCGTTGTTGAATCAATCGAGGAATATGGGATACTTGATAGAAGTTATTATCGCTATATGGACCCAAGCCTGGTGGCAGACGACCCTGAGAAAGTGGGAAAAGAATTCGCCGGGAAAATAAATGCAAAGCTCTCAGTCTCTAAAAATAAAGGCGTGTATATTTATGTCCATGGCTACAATACAAACTTTGAAGACCCCGTCCTTGTAGCGACTGAACTCTGGCACTACCTGGATTATGACGGGGTGTTTATAGCTTATTCCTGGCCTGCAACAAATAAAGGAACTGCATACTTCGGTGATACCGAAAAAGCTCATTGGGCAGGCAGGCATTTGCGAACCTTTCTTCGATATCTCTCAGATACTACTGATGCTGAGAACATTCATGTTATTGCTTATATTAATCCGAACGTTAATCAGTAGACACAATCGTATACTTTGTCCACGGATGCTGAAAGAATGATTTTACTGTCTCTGGTCTGCGTTGGAGCGAGCGCATGACCTTCATGACTCTTTTATACAGATCCCATGCATTGGTGGTGGTTTGACGACCAATTTTATGGTTCTTAAGATAATTCCAAACGTGCTCATCAGGATTCAACTCTGGTGCGTAGGGTGGCAGAAAGAAGATTTTCAACTTCCCATTGGTGCTCTCTACAAATTTACGAACCTCATTCGAACGATGAACAGAGCTGTTGTCGAGAATCAGAAAAACCGGCCTTTTCACCCCGATAATAAGGCGCTTCAGGAATTCAATAAAAACGGAAGAATTTACACTGTCTTCCGTGGCCATAAACTTCATTGCACCACGAGGGTTGATTGCAGAGATCAAATTAACTTTATGCCTAGATCCTGTGGTTTTAACCACAGGCGTTTTCCCCTTTGGGGCCCAAGTCGTACCGGAATGGTAATCAGAACGGACTGTCGACTCATCACCAAAGAATATTTCAGCCTTCTCCTTCTTTGCAAGCTTCTTGATTTCCTTAAAGTCTTCCGCCATCCATTTCAGAACAAGGTATTCATCCTGCTGATACGACTTTCTTTGTGGCCGTTGGGGGCTCAGCCCAAGTTTTCTCAACAAACGACCTACAGAAACCTCACTCATGCTGACTCGAAATCTTCGTTTTATGAGTTCCTGCACCATGCCACGTGTCCAAAGCGCAAATTCAAATTTGAGTTGGCGAGGATCTACCCCAACAATAATTCGATACAGTTTTTGAAGCTGCTTTCCGTTAAGTTTTGGCTGTTTTCCAGGGGCTTTCTTACTGCGAAGAGCATCAAGACCACCTTCTCGATATTTCGCAAGCCATTCATAGATAACGGTTCTAGTAAATCCAAGGGCCTTTATAACTACTTCAGGGCTCTCTCCTGCCTCTACACGCTTTACAGCCCTTATTCTTATAGCTTCAAGGGCTTCTCGGTTAATTTTCCTTCCATCTTCAATATTCATGGATGGAGTATAACACATGTCTACTGATTAATGAACGGATTAATAGCATGGGTACTCGGGTAACAACCCAGGCCCTTCACGACCTAAGCATGATATATCATGAACAGAACAATGAGACAGTTCGTCAGAGTTTGCGTCTTGGCAACGTCATTTTGCTTAGTGGGGACCAGTCGACTTCACTTTTGGCGAATTATATCCTTGATGGTTTGTTGAATACCGTAAATTGTTTGACGATCTATTCTTCAGAAGAAGATTCCGTATTGGGAGCCTCGAATTGGATATTTGGCAGAAGGCGCCTTGGTCAGATGACTACTGAATATATGAAGAAATCATCGATGATAGTTCGAGAGGCTCTGATTCAAGAAAAGCGAATCAGAGTTATTGATGCCAGTAAAGCCGTCGGCGTTGATTCAGGAAAAGGTCACCAGTATTTCAGGAGTAGCCCATGGGTTTCGAGTGATATTTTAATGACCCTGATGTATGACTTGCCGCCTGAAAAACGTGGACTCGTGAGAAGTGACGGACCAGTCTGGGAGTTTCCCAAAGATTATATATCTCGTCTAAAATTATCGTTTGAACAGGCAGATCAGGAAAGAAAAATAAAGGACTTGCAACCCGAAACGTCAACGAATAATGAGAATGAAAATCCATAAGCCACAATAAAGGTGCTTGTCCATACAACCCTTATTCTAGAAAGGAAGCCACTAAGATAAAGATCTCCTAAATAGCATAGCATCAACTACATGAAATGAGGCATAAACAAGGTCCTGAATTGATACAATAAACTCGATAGAGAGTGATTAGTTTGAATTTCTTTGTTGTCATCAATTAGGCGATGAATGCCCCTGTTTGCAACGGTTACAAATATTGAGGGTGTTAATGTTAGAGGGCTCAACCTCGACGAGCATGTCTGGAACTATCTTAAAAACCATAAACTTGGACATCAGATAGTACGCAGCCCATTTGATTTGTCAGAACGGGTAAACTCCATCATGCTGAGCTGGAGCCCGATTTCATTAACAATGCCAATACACACGATCCAGTCTCCTACGTTCTACTCAGAACAATCCCCGGAGTCGGGCGGATACTGGCTCTGAATCTACTGTATAAGTTCCAGGGTATACGCAGCTCCTTCAGAGTTCAGGGGTTTGCTTTCTCTTGCCGACTGGTAAAATGTTACAAGGATTCGAATAGTTAAAAGAAGTGTTATTCTGGCAAGATAATTGGTAATGCCCATCTGCGGTGGGCACTTGATGAAGCCACTCAATTCTTCCTCCAAGGAAATGAGCATGTGCAGAGGGGCATTTTCTCATGAATGACCGCTCTTAAGAAAGTCCAGCAAATTCCTTCAACATCATTGTTCATTTCAACGAGGTAAGAATCGATCTTAAATTGCAGTAAAAAAGCATTGTTTATTGGACATATAGCCAATGTACACCATTCCAAATTTGTACTATATTTGTTGTTATGATTAGAGAGGGCATTGATGTGTCAGCAGTGCTATCTGTACGTTTTTAGGCGAAAAAGATTGAATGTGATTTGGTGGCAACTATTAGCATTCATAAAAAAACAGAACGGTCAGTCAATAGCGTATTTACATTCCTATGAATCTTTCGAAAGGAAGTGGAAGAAGAGTGAATCAACACTATTTCAGGAGGAAAACGAAAATGAAAGCAAAAAAAATGGTATCGCTTTTGGTTCTTGGTGCATCAATGTTCATGGTTCTGCCAGTTTGGGCAAATGAGCCGACAGTTGAGAACAAGATCGATATTACTGAACTGACATGTAAGGAATTAATGAGAGGAAATGACAGTGACCGAGAGATCGGATTAGCATTTTACCACGGCTTCCTGGCTGGCAAGAAGAACAATCAGACACTAGATCTTCACGCAGCATTTCTATTGACTGACAGTGTTAAAGATTACTGCCTTTCCAATCCCACTGCGACGGTAATGGATGCATTTACCAAATCTTTGAAATAATTGAGTAAGGAGAAATCGATGAAAAAAATGATTCCAGTTTTTATCGTTTTGATCGGTCTGCAGGTGGGGGGAGTGGCATCGGTAATTGCTGAGTCTGACGCAGACAGGGCGGCAAGCTGTAGTACGTATGCCCGCAACCAGGCCGAATCTACAAGTGAACCTGGACGAAGCACATTGGGGAGTGGTGTGCGTGGTGCGGCAGGAGGCGCTTTGTTCGGCGCTCTTATTGATGGAGGGAAAGGTGCTGGGCGAGGGGCAGCAATCGCCGGTGGTTTGGGGTTGCTTAGTGGTTCCATGAGAGGCAGCCAGGATCGTGAGTCTAACTATCGATACTACTACGAATCTTGTATGCGGGGAAAAATGTAGATAAAAATAAGGGAATACCATACGCGATGTATCCTGCTTTTATTGTTGGTCATGATGTTATTGCAGGAGATAATCTTGTGGCATCCCTTCCAAAACTCCACAGCCTCCATTCATTTTTGAATAATAGCACATTGTTCCCACAATCTGATCAGTTGGAACACATATGCTGATACAGAACAGGTTGAAAACAACTTATTTTTCAACATCTACTATCTGACAAGACAGAATGTTCCCTCCTACATCGGAGAGTACCACAGGTCTGGTGTTTTACATCATCAGACTGATGGGGAGTTGGTCAGGTTGGTGAGCGGCTTAAGAAAACGTAACCGATAAGATAAGACTGCTAGTGGCTCCACAGTGGTATAAAATACTTCCAATATTTCGAAGCTGTTGACCTGTTTGGAGGCAGTGTTTCCTGATAAGAATAAATGAAGGTTTTGATCGTTATAGCGCTTGCTCAAACAGGTGAAATCAAATCACGGGAAAGCGGGAGAGACAAAATGAAAAAGTTTTTTACGATGTTCGGTCTGATAGTTTTGACTCCGATTGTCACTGCACCATGCATGGCGAATGATCTCAAGGAGTGCATGTCAGACATGATGGATCAGGTGAGTGACACCATGACGATCGGCGATCTGCGTCTTAGATGCCAGGAGCAGATCAATGCCGGCACCTACCAGGTTGAGGGGAAAGAGTCTGGGGTTGCTTCCGAGCGCTTCCGAAAAGACAAGGAGAATGTCCTGGAGCCATTTACCATTATGGCTCACAGACCTAATTATCTCCTATTCGGGGCCTATAACTCGGTCGGCTACAATTCCGATCCCTACCGGGAGCAATACGGTAGCTCAGCTATCGAGATAGATGATACCGAAGCGCAATTCCAGGTGAGTATCAAGGTGCCGCTCCTGGTGAACCTGTTTGATACGGTTGATGTGTATGGTGCCTACACCAACCGCTCTTTCTGGCAGTTATATAATGGCGATGTCTCCAGGCCATTCAGGGAAACCAATCATGAACCTGAACTCTGGGCGCAGTTCAGTCCAAATTGGGAGCTCTTCGGTTTTACTAATACAAAAAACTACTTTGGTATCGATCATCAGTCAAACGGGCAAGGCGGTGTTCTTTCCCGGAGCTGGAACCGGCTGTTTGCTACGCTTATTTTCGAACGCGGGAATTTTGCCTTCGAGATCAAACCCTGGTACCGTTTGCCTGAGGATAGCGATGATGACGATAACCCGGACATCACCGACTACCTTGGCCATGGTGAGCTCCGCGCGGCTTACAAATGGAAAGAGCATGTTTTCAGCGTGATGTCGCGCAACAACCTGGAGTCAGGTTTCTCGAAAGGTGCGGTAGAGCTGTCATGGAGCTTCCCGCTCTGGGATTATCCTTACCTGAAGGGATATGTCCAGTACTTCAGTGGTTATGGAGAAAGCATGATCGACTATAACCAGTATGTGAATAAAATCGGCATTGGCATTTCCCTGTCTGACTGGTTGTAAACACAAGGTTGCTGATAGGGGAATTTGACGAGCGTTGCCTTTATTTCAGGAAAAGGTGAATGATGAGGTTTGCTGCAGCTAAAGTTCTGCGGATAATATTGCTGGGCATAATCTTTGTTGCTACTACAGGTTTACTCCATGGGTGGGCCGGTGATAATACGACTTCCACTGCCGAGCAATCAATTTCATTTCCTTTACCAGACCTGGCAGACATTATCCCCTTGGCTGGGGATCTGGCAGGCAGCCTGGCGCAGCTTGAGTATGATTTACAACAGATGTTAGATGTTGCCCCGGCCGAAAAAGATTATGCAGAATCAAAGGTGAAGGTTGACAGAATAGGCGCTCGGCTGCAAACGGTAAAATATTCGACGACTGGTAGATTGTCTATTTTAATGGATCTCAGCCAGGAACTTCGGGATGTTCAGGCATTGTTTGGAGATGTAAGAAACCCGTTGGGCCGTAAAATAAATCGCCTTGCAGGTTGGAAAACAGAGTGGCTTACCGAGAAAAATAAATGGCTGGCTTGGGAGTCGGATCTGCTCATGGAACAAGATTCCCCTCCACTAAAAGTTGCATTCAGTAGTGCGAGTGAAATAATCGATACGGCCCTGAAGCTCGTATCACAGAAGCTGGATAAGACGTTGGAGCTTCAGGCCAGGAACAAAGCAGTCATGACAAAAATAGCTGTCTTAAATGTCGAGATCAACAGCCTCATAACAGAAGAGAGGCGCGACTACCTGCTTACTGCGTCCCCACCCATGTATTCTTACGAGTACTTTAGTCAGTTTCGCGGTAATTTGTGGCAAAAGGTACTGGACAACGCGAAAACACTGTCTCTGCCGGACCGGCTTTATGTTGTCCAGCATAGGGGGGCCTTTATTGCTCAGTTTCTTCTTTTCTTTGGTATTCTTTTTTCTATTTATAGGAATCGAGAGAATTTGAGTGTTTCCGAACGTTGGTGGTTTCTTGCGAGACGACCTTTTGCAACCGGTATTTTCGTTGTTATCCTCACACAGTTGCTGATTCCGGAAAATCAATACGTTCCGATGATGGTGCGTCTGCTTTCAGGGGCTATTGGTGGCATTGCCTTTGTTCGTATCTTGATGTTACTGGTTGAGGACTCATGGCAAAGGCGAGGGATACTTGGAGTGATTACCCTCTACGTTGTATCACAACTTGTAAATGCAATCAGTCTGCCCCTGCCTTTATCTCGGTTGTACATATTCCTGGCTTCTCTCCTGGCGATTTCTTTTTTGGTTTGCTGGGCAGTTGGTGCCGACAATCAGCCGAATTCGGTATTGTATACCTGGGGCCTGCGTCTTGGATACCTTCTGCTCGGAGTAATCGTATTGGCACAATTGCTGGGTAAAGAAGGTCTGGCTGCTTACCTGTTTAACTCCACTTTGGTGACCCTGGCCATAATTCTTGCCTTTTATCTCTTCATGTACATGATTCGTGGAGGTCTGCGGTGGATATTTTTTTCTTCCATAGTATGGAATATAAAACAACTGCGAAGTGAAGCTGAACTTCTTACCCGCCGCTCTGGATACTTGGTTGAGGCTCTTATCTTCTGGTTTGCGCTGTTCCCAATTCTACTCACTGCTTGGGGAGTTTATGGAAGTCCGGCAGAAGCAACAAGAGAGGTGCTGGGACTTGGTTTCAATATCGGTTCTGAAAAGATCAGTGTCGGACTATTGCTGACTGTGATTGGGATCCTTTACGGTGCGTTTATTCTCTCCTGGATAATGCCAAAAGTGATCCTCGATGAAAAGATTGCCGGGGCCAATTTGGAACGCGGTGTGCGCATATCGATTGCCCACCTTATCCAGTATTTCATCGTCTTGGTTGGTCTTATTCTGGCACTTACAATGTTTGGCCTTGATTTTACAAAGATTACCATCATTTTGAGCGCCCTTGGAGTAGGTATTGGTTTTGGCCTGCAGGGACTCGTAAATAATTTTATTAGCGGCCTGGTACTGCTTTTTGAACGACCTGTCCGGGTCGGCGACTGTATTGAATTAGGGGAAAAGTGGGTTGAAATTAAAAATATAGGGCTCCGTGCCACTAATGTCCAGACCTATGACAAAGCAGATGTGATCATTCCCAATGCTGATCTGATATCGCAAGCGGTGACTAACTGGACTTTAGGAAAGCACCTGGTTCGTGTTTCCATTCGAGTAGGAGTAGCTTATGGATCGGATGTTTCGATGGTAATTGATACATTAATACAGAGTGGGCAGACACATGAACTTGTATCAAGTAAACCGGTCCCTGAAGTTATATTTGCAGATTTCGGGGAAAGTTCATTGGATTTTGAACTTCGAGTTTGGACGAATGATGCCATAGATCGTTTGAGGTTGGCAAGTGATATACGCAAAGAAATAAATGAGAGATTTAATGAAGCAAATATTGAAATATCTTTCCCTCAAAGAGACATCCATATTCGTAGTGCTGATAATATCAAAATTGTAACGACTTGAATTATATAATGTTGAATATCGTGAACAAAAACTTATTAAAAAAACTCAGAGTATATGGTTTTACATATATGTAGTAATTTTTACTGAAAAAATATTTACTAATCTAAATTATAGATATAATAAAATGAAAAAACATGTATCGTGTTAATATAATAAAAATCATAGTTGGCTTTTCGTTATTTTTAATAGTGTTCGATTGTAATAATTTGAGTGCTCAACCACAATTATTGTTAAATATTGATGACCCCCAACATGGCTTGGTATTGCCACTTATCATTCAAGAGGAAAAGTATAATATATTATTGGACTCCAGTCAAAAATCAAATTTCATGGATGTATCGTTGAATTTCAAACTAAATTCAATAACTGATTCGCGCAACAAGGATCTTCCAATTATCTCTTCTGAAAAAAAACACGTTGAACCTCTTATTTATAAACTTGGGCCATATGAGTTACGTTCTAAACAACCTATTATAGCGGCACATTTATTCTTTTACGCAAAATACCTTGGTAAAAATATGCAAGGAACATTAGGCGTTTCTGCTTTAAGCGATTATTCATTTTATATAAATTTTGATAAAAGTGAATTTGCTCTCAATGAGAGATATCAGCAATCTTATAAATCAAAATGAATTTTCAGCGGTTGAAATAGTTGAGAATGAAAATGAACTACCTGTTGTGGAAATGAGCATTGGGAAAAAAAAGATCCCATTTCTTATTAATACATTAGACGTTCTCTCGGGCAGACTTACAAAAGCAACAATTGATAACTTGATTGATACTGGTGACATCAGCGATGTTTATTTTGGTGTAAATGTCAATAATAATAAATTTTCCGGACAAAGATTAGTTCGGGTAAAAGAACTAAAAATAGGTGGATTAATATATCGAGATTTGCTGATGGGAGAATCGGATGAGAATTCAATAGGACTTGGATTCCTAAAACGGAACGAAGTTGCCATTGATTTTCCTGGTCGAAAGGTTTTCTTGAAAAAAGGAAAGAAATATAATTCTCCTGACAATATCGATAAAAGTGGGGTTTATCTAATAAAAAATAATGAGAATTTGCTCATAGCCTGCTTAGATGATCGAGGTCCAGCCGCCCGTGTAGGCATACTGCGTAATGATGTTATCATTTCAATTAATGGGAATTCGGTTACAGGAAAAGATCTATGGCAAGTTAGAAGTATGCTAGAAGGTAAAATCGGTGAAAAAATTGATTTAACTTTATTAAGAAATAATAATGAACTTCATTTTTATTTCTATCTGGAAGAGGATTTTAACCGCAATAAAACCTGATAATTTAAATTATACGAAGCCAAGTAAAAAAATATGATATGCGAGATGTGAAAAATCCGGCAAAAATAATTTATACACCATGTAATGATACTGTCCTGTTGATAGTTCTTTGCGGTGACTGGAATCTAGGTCATGACCTACCTTCCACAGCAGAAGTATATGAAAAACTCATGTCTACTGATGCCAATAAAATTATATTTGAATCAAAAAATATAACAGCATGGGATACTGGCTTACTAACATTCATCAAACGACTCCAGAAATTTACAGAAGATAACTCAATAACAATTGATATAAGCGGTTTGCCCAAAGGAGCTCAAAAGCTCTTGGCTCTCGCTGCAGCTGTTCCTGAGAAAAAAGATGCTCGAACAGCAGAGAACTCACGTTCTTTCATACGTATTGTTGGGGAAGAGACTCTTGAACTTTATCAGTCCACCGGGAGACTTTTTGCTTTTATTGGTTCCGTATCGTTAGCACTAATGAAATTCATGAAGGGAAAGGCGACCTTTCGGCGTACGGATTTCTTTCTGATGCTGGAAACGTGCGGTGGTCAAGCTCTTCCCATTGTCTCACTGATAAGTTTTCTAGTGGGTCTTATTCTGGCTTTTGTCGGGGCAATTCAACTCGAGTTGTTTGGCGCCCAGATATACGTTGCAGATTTGGTCGGGATAGCGATGGTACGATTAATGGCGGCTATTATGACCGGCATTGTCATGGCTGGCAGGACCGGTGGGGCCTTCGCTGCCCAGTTGGGCACCATGCAGGTGAACCAAGAGATTGACGCTTTACGTACTATGGGGATCTCACCTATGGAATTTCTCGTTTTGCCTAGGATGCTGGCACTCGCGATCATGATGCCACTTCTGTGTCTTTATGCAAATATCATGGGGATCTTTGGAGGAATGGTTGTTGGTGTTTTTATGCTTGATATAGGGCTTACACAATATGTCAGTGAAACTATTACAGCAGTAAGATTTTGGGATCTGGGTATTGGCCTTTTCAGCGGGTTGCTCTTTGGGGTGATTGTTGCACTGTCAGGTTGCATGAGGGGGATGGAGTGCGGGCGGAGTGCATCAGCAGTAGGTGAGGCTGCGACATCTGCTGTTGTAACCGCTATAGTCGGGATAATCATCACGACGGCAATTATTACAATTATATGTGATATATTAGGTATTTAAGACATGGTCAGACGAAAAGCGCACATAACTGTCAAAGATCTTACTATGGCATACGATGATTTTATCCTGATGCGTGATCTGAATTTTGAAATATATCATGGAGATATTTTCATTATCATGGGTGGCAGTGGCTGTGGGAAGAGTACAATGATGACGATCCTCATTGGTCTTAAACGTCCTGGCAAAGGTTATGTGTACTATGATCAAACTGATTTCTGGGGAGCGGATAGCCGAACTCGAGAGACTATTATTCGCAGAGCTGGAGTCATGTACCAAAGCGGTGCCTTGTGGAGTTCAATGACACTGGGTGAAAACATTGCGTTACCATTGCAAATCTACACGCAATTAGGTGAGGCTGAGATTTCAGATGTTGTTGAGTTTAAACTTGAGTTAGTCGGTCTGGCTGGTTTTAAGGATTTTTACCCATCTGAAATTAGTGGAGGGATGCAGAAACGAGCCGGTATAGCTCGTGCTATGGCTCTTGATCCGGAAATTTTGTTCTTCGATGAACCGTCAGCAGGACTTGATCCGGTCAGTGCCCGTCGGCTTGATGATATGATAATCGAGTTGCGGGACAGCCTGGGTACAACCATGATCGTTGTCACACATGAGCTTGCCAGCATTTTTGCGATAGGCAGCAATTCGGTTTTTCTCGATGTATCAAAGCGCACCATGACCGCGACAGGTAACCCAAACGAGCTATTGAAAGAAACTCAAGACCCGACGCTACATATGTTTTTAACCCGTGGCGAAACGTTGAAGAGCTAACAAGGAGGTAGGATGGCAAAGCAAGCTAATACGATGATGATCGGTGGATTTGTGGTTATCGCGTTTTTTTTACTCGCTGCGAGCATTGTTGTTTTGGGCTCAGGTAAGCTCTTTCAAAGAACGACTAATTTTGTCCTCTATTTCGACAATTCAATAAACGGACTTAGCGTCGGTGCACCCGTACTGTTCAAGGGAGTACGAATCGGTTCGGTCTCCAGCATTGTAATTAACGCAAATCCTCAGGATTTAACCGTGAATATTCCAGTCATTATTGAGGTTGATGCTGACAAGTTTCATGTTGTAGACAGTCTACATGTTGACGAGAATTCATATTCCCAGAGAACCTCTGAAGAAACAATAGGAAAACTCGTCGAACAAGGATTACGGGCTGTGCTGGGCACGCAGAGCCTTATAACAGGTCAACTCATGATTGAGCTTGAGTATTACCCGGATTCTCCAGTTGACATGAAAAGAATCAAATCTCCGCACCCTGAAATTCCGACGATACCTTCAACAACTGAGAAGTTGTACAAAACACTGCAGAAAATTGATTTCATCGGTTTAGCTGAACACCTTAAAAGCACTATGGCCGGAATAGATGAACTGGTCAATAATCCAGACATATCTGATGGTTTGAAATCTATGAGGGAAACGGCTGATGCATCTCAGCAGCTTGTCACTAAACTTGATCAGCGAATTGATACAGTTATTGATGGATTTGAAGGTACAATACTTGATACCAGGATGTTAGTTGCCAACGTAAATCAGCAGGTCCAACCACTCTCCAATGACACAAGGTTAATACTGGAACATTTTGACCTGTTGGTTCAGGATGTAAATAAACGAGTTGGTAGTTTAGCTGACAACCTGAACGAAAGTTTAACAGGGATTCATGGTGTTGTATCTGAAGATGCCCCTGTTGTCATCCAGTTGGAAGAAACACTCGTTAATATTTCTGATATGGCGGATTCGATCAGGCAATTGGCGGATTATCTGGAACAACATCCTGAAGCTCTCATTAGAGGTAAAGGAAGCTATTGAGGAGATATTATGTTGACTAAAAAATACTTTGCACTGGTATTGGCAACTCTCGTGTCTGTTGTCTTGTTTAGCGGTTGTACGATGCAAACTAAACCAACACGATTTTACACATTAACACCTGCAGTTGATTCTTCTGAATCTATTCAACTAAAAAACAGCAGCACAAATAATCTCGTAATTGGCATAGGACCTGTGAAAGTTGCTGATTACCTGACCCAGTCAAGGATCGTAACAAGGATTGATGACAATGTTATCAAGCGAGCTGAGTTTGATCAGTGGTCAGGGTCTCTCCAAGATAATATAGCCAATGTCTTGTCGGAGAACGTGAGTGCTCTACTTGGCACAAAAAAAATTGTACTTCATCCCTGGCGATCGTTTATTCCAATTGACTACAAGGTGACGCTGGAGATTGTTCGTTTTGATGGAAAATCGGATGATAATGTTACACTCGTGGCAAGCTGGGTAATCTTAAGAGATAGGGATAAATCAATTGTTGATATGAACCGGATCTCAATTCAGGAGAATATCAACGTACCTGCTGGCGTTGCTGGAATCGTCAGTGCCCAGAGTAAGGCCTTAGGTCGGCTAAGTGCAGAAATATCTCAATCAATCACTCAACACTCTATGGAATAGTAATGTCTCTCGTTCATTAACACTTTGTCGAGCGTAACCAGGTATGCCAAAATGTTTGTTGCCAGCCAGAAACATGATTGTCAGATGCAACAAGAAAATGAAAGGAGCGAAAATATGAAGACCGGCATGCTGGTACTGAGAGCAATACTGATCGTGGCGGTAATGTTCATTGCTGGGTGTGGAGGGAAAAATTATAAGGAAGGTTCAGAGACAGCTGACAGTATCCAGGATGTTGAACAAGAGACCAATCCAGACAGGCTTAGGACTGGATAACTCATAATACTTCTTTCACCCTCCACGGTGCGTTTTTATTGTGTAATTCACATTATTGCACTGAATTAATTGTTTTTTATCAAATTACACCCAATTGACTAACGACATGAATGCAAAAGAAATAGCGGAGTTTGTTGAAGGCGTTATTGTCGGCGACCCAGCGACGACAATATCGGGAGGTGCTGATATCAAAAATGCCACTTCCGACCAGATTACTTTCTGTACAAGCATAAAATATCTGCCTTTGTTTCAACGAACCCAAGCACCAATTGTGCTGGTGCCCAATGATTTTGATATCGATTCAGAAAAAACTCTCATCAAGACAAAGGATCCCTCCTATGCTTTTTCGGTGATTATGGAAAATCTGAATCCAGGCCTGTTTAGACATCCAAACGGAATTCATAACAGGGCTGTGATAGCTGATAGTGCCAGGCTTGGGAAAAATGTTGCAATAGGTGCCTGTGCAATAATTGAAGAAAACGTCGTTATCGGTGATAACGCAATTATCTATGGCGGGGCATATATCGGGCACGACACCATTATTGGTGACGATGTGCTTATTTATCCTAATGTTACCATACGTGATCGTTGTGAGATTGGTGATCGGGTGATCATTCATTCCGGCACGGTCATCGGGGCTGACGGATTCGGCTTTGTAACTGTAGATGGCAAACACCGAAAGATTCCACAATTAGGTACTGTGCTTATCGAAGAAGATGTTGAGATTGGCTCCAATGTCTCGATCGATAGAGCTCGTTTTGATAAAACTATTATAAAAAAAGGTACAATTATCGACAATCTTGTCCAAATTGCGCATAACGTAATAATAGGTGAGAACAGCATTATCGTTGCCCAGGTGGGAATTTCTGGCAGTACTGAAATTGGCAAAAATGTTATCCTTGCAGGAAAGGTTGGTGTTGTCGGGCATATAAAAATTGGTGACAATGTTGTCGTAGGTGCAAAGGGCGGTGTTTCCAAAAATATTACCAAACCCGGGCAGTACTGGGGAGTACCTGCCAAACCACTGAAACGGGATCTCAAGGAAAAAGCTGCGTTGCAAAAGCTGCCGGAAGCGATGAAAAAATTGCGTAAGCTGGAGAAAGAGGTCACGGAAGTCAAGAAACTGCTCGCCAATTTAAATGCCCCGGAGCCTGGAAAGTATGAATCTCAGAAACTTGATAACCTGTAACCTTTAAATAAGAATTATTGTAATAGGCCAATTATATAATATTATCAGGCGCCGTAACGCCTCTTCCTTCGGGTGGAGGAGATAGGGCGCATAAATCAGTAACTATTAATTATGACCATGTATTACGTTCAGGAAAAGAGGGTTAGGACAATGATTTGTAATAGACTAATATCTGTTTGTGTTGCCATATGCCTGATGTTAGTTTCCAGCGATATTTGTTTTGCCGATGTGAGAGATATCGGTATTCGCTATGGACACACTTTCACGGGGGCGGATCTAGCTCAATACGATGCATATGTATCGTTCGATTTGCCTTGGTCGTATGATTTTGCATCAGGGTGGAAATTGGAATCAGGCTGTGAGGTTACGTTAAGTGCTCTTGATGGCGAAGGGGAAACTGCATTCAAGCCTTCAGTTTTAGGATATGCAGAATCTATCTCGCCTGACAAGAAAATTCATCTACTGGCTGGCTTAGGTGCTGGCCTGATGAGTGAGGACACTTTTGGTGAATACGATTTGGGAGGTTCTTTCTTCTTTCTTGGGACGCTTGGTTTCAGGATCAATCTAAAAGAACATATTTTATTAGGTTTTAGATACTTGCATCAATCTAATGCCGGAATTTATGATAACAACGATAGCCTCAATATGAACCAGATCGAACTTGTTTGGGAATTTTGAAAGAGCTTTTTTATAGAGTGAAATTATTATCTGAAGCGATCTTTTATGCTTGGAAGTGACTTGTTGATGATGCCGAGTCTTCATTCCTCCTTTCCGGAAGAATCTGACATCTCCTTTCCTCTTGGCAGCTCTCGCGTTTTCTTCTGTCTCCGTATGGCCTTTATGAGCAACTCCAGCAGTGGAATGAGTTCCGCTATAGTGCCTCTATTGTTCCCGCCAAATGAGCTGAATCTAGATCGTATTCGCGATACATCGTCGGTTATTTTAGAAAACTCCTTTTTGACCGTGTCGACATCGGCACTTATCTCTACAAGAATCATATCTCGAATTTCTTGCGCCATTTTCTCTTCCTCGCCTGTCTGCCCTGATATGAAAGCAATCCGCAGGATAAGCGCACCCAAGGCCATATCTATAACCGCAACAGTCAGGGCTGCAAGTGCCGGGCTCCAGAGTGTTACCAGTATCTGGTAGCTGGCATAATTCAACATCCCTAAGCCGAGAAGTACAAAAAACAAGGCTACTGCTATGTAAATGGCTTGCCCAGCGGTACGCCGAGCCTGGATACGGGCCAGCGTCACCTCGGTTTTCGCTAACAGCTTGAGTTTCAAAACCGTATCGTTCATGGCGTTCTCCTCATTTGGAGAGCAGGCGGCCGATCAGCACACCAAGGGTGAAAACGATCAGCACCGTCAGAGGACTCATTGCATCCAGTTCCTGCTCCATCGCCTCAACCAGCTCTTCAAGCCTGGAAACGACATCATGTTCACTTCCACCTCCATCCGTTATAGAGGAGTACAGGCCTGCACTCCTGTCAACAGGCTGACAAATGCCTTCAGCACCATATAATTATTAGTACTTTGGATTATCTCTATGATAAGATTAACCGTTTTTTCATGGGCACCGTTTGGCAAGGCGGCTGTTTTTTTCGGCATTTCAACAGCATCAAAAAGAATGAACATTACCGTCAACATGATCAGTAAAGTATTTTTCAGGATGTCTGTTATCTGGAGAAAGGTATTGTTGGCATATTTGAGAACAACGCCGGGATTGATGGCATGCAACACTCCTGCATCCCTGATGTCGATGCCTTTTACCAACAGGAATTGGATAAGACTGTCTTTCATGTCAGACAATCGCTGCTGGTACTCCGGTAGCGACTCATTGAATTGACTGATACTGGCACCGATCATCATCGAGGTCAGGACAACCAGAGTAACTGCAGCCAGCAATACCAGCCCAATAGCAACCAAAGAGGGAACATTCCTGTCGATCATCCATTTTACAGGAGTAATAGCGATGATGGCGAAAAACAGGGAAAGCAGGAAAGGAACAACAATAGCCGATGCTGCCTGACATGCAGCCAGCAGAAAAAGATACGTATGGCCTTAAACGATCATTCGCGGTTCCAGGAGACATTATAGTCAATCATGACGGATGTTCCGATCGGTGCCTACCAAAGCATCAACGATTGCTTTCACCGTTCGATTTCCACCGACGACAACATACTTCACGAATCGTGGTCTTCTTTTCCTGATGTGCTTTCTCATTTTAAGATAACACAACAAAGACCATAATATCGAGTAGTTGTTTAAAACTAACAGGTCCAGTATAAAATGCAAGGATTGCGGTTGGAAAATCGTTGCAACCTGTTATGCTGCCGCCAGAATTCTAACTTAATATTGTATTGTCATCGGCATTCTCAATGGCATAAAGCCGCAGGTTCATCCTTGTCCTCCTTCTCAGAAGACGGTTTTCCAAGGAACTCATGACTCATCCACTTCGAAGTAGATGGGTTCGTTATTCGGCTAAAGCCGACTTAAGCCAAGTTAGTTTGCTTCGCAAAGTAGGTTTTGATGAACTTCATGGTCTTCGACCATTTTGTTTAAGTTAACTTCGCCTAAAGGCGAGGGGTTTCAACCATCCCCGAAGAGGACACTGATCCTATAGGAATACTCAGTGGGGTGAATCTTTATCAGTATATGGGAAGTAACCCAGTTAATTCCACCGTCATTTTTCTACCCCTTCCCCGCCTGCGATCACGGAATCTCACCCAGCACCTTCACCTCCCTAAATAAGCGCGCCGAACAAAGCGCCTCCCCTGCTGCCTGCCGCCTTAATAACACGGTGTGACAGGTTGCATTTGGCGCTGTACAATACATCATGTCCGGGATCTGTCAGTAACATCTCCGGGCGCTCATCGGCTGCCTTTGCTTGTTACTTGAGCTTCACCTTCAACCCCTGGCCTGCAAGAGAGAGCCTGAGACCTTTTTGCGTGGTTTTCAATTTCATCACCACATGGTTGCCATTTTTCAAGGCCAGAACCGAACCTCCGCCAACAAGGGCAGCCCCAGCCTCTCCGGCGACGAATATACCTTCCATATCTTTTGCCTCGACTAGATTGTATACTTCCCCGATAGCTTCAACACTTGTAACTCCCACATCAACCAGGGACAAACCTTGTATGGAAAAATCATGTAGAGAGCCATCATACATAGTAAGGGTACCTTTTCCCCATGACATACCAATACCCACTGCTACAGCCTTGGTATTTATCTTAACGGTTCCTGACACTTTGGGAGCAGCTATTACGGAAACCGCATAGGACTCGGTGTAAAGTGCTTCGATTTTCTGTCCTTCCTGAAGGTCGGCAAGATTTATACTGTCGCTTACCTTCAAGGCGAGGACATGATCTGTTCCTTCAAGAATCACAACACCGTGCTCCTTGTCGATACTGACAATCTCGGCAGCCACATACCTGGCTCCAGTTATCTTCATTCCTGGCTTTTCCCCGGATTTCGCAACTTGAATAGTGAGAACAGAAGCCTTCTCTTTCAGTCCGCTTCCCTTAGGCTCCAAGGCGAAGGCAAACCCCGAGTAATACTCCATGATCACCATGTCTCCACGCTTGATCTGGTCAAAATTCATTACCTCATGCCCGGCAATGAACTCATAGCTCTCGCCCGCCTCATTTTTCAAAGTAATGACTCTGGTATCCTTATCGATACCGACAACAACATCAACAGCTACTGCCGTATCGGCGATTTCTCCTTCAGCTTGTTTTGCAGCAAACGAAAGACTGGCGAACGGCACCGCAAGAGTGAAAACAATTAAAGTCTTTAACAGAATTTGCTTTAACTTTCTTTTTCCCATCATTTTGAATCTCCTTATTTTTGTCAAGTGGAATGCTGCTGAAAAAAACATGTATTTCTAGAAACTTCTATGACGTCGCTGCACTCCGAACAGCGCTTCATGGCAAGCCCTGCCGCGTACCTTTCTTCACTGCCGACGACAATGACGATCATTATGCAGTCTGCGACATCCTTGTGAAAGGATCTGCTGTTAGAACACCGCTGACTGTCAAACAACGTTATAGAGGTATTTGATTTCCGGGATACTCGCCGAGAATGAATCCTGTATAGGTGAGTCCCTCATTACTCTTGTGTCCCAACCTTTCTCTTGATGTTGACTGACTATGCCACTGCACTCTTTTGGGCCCGAGGGAACTGACGGCACGTCGGCTTTGGTTGGTATAGTTAGGATTTATTTTTTATGAGGCTGCCGGTGGCAGCCTTATAGTGTTTATGTGATGCGTTCAGTCGAGTTTTAACAATTTTCGATCAATTTCATACCCGTAACCGACTCGCCGCAATTCCCTGTTGATTTCATAGCCTTCGGAAGACGTGTTTTTAATCCCATTTATGGTGTAAAACTGCAGAAATTCAGGTTCATAAGGCGCCTCATATAAACCAATGTTGTCATAAACCCGTCCTTCAACCGCCTTTTTGCCAACAAAATCACACGATACCGCCTCTTTAACCGTCACTTCACCTGGTTCACCATAAACAATCTCATCACCGTAAAGCCAGTCATAGAAATCCCGACGATTATTCTGCGCCCAAATCAGGCTGGCGACGCGGGATTTCCCCTGGAAAGCGATATAATACTGAACACCCATGGCTTCTTCGGTACCATCTCCATCTACATCGATGATGTCATAACATTGGGACTTATTCATGAACGCACGAATACCTTGCATTGCATCGGAAGTCGAGGGGAGCATTTCACGGAATTCCGTCAGATGACCAGGATTCATCCGGGTACAACCATGAGACACGGGCCCCCTGCTGGTAACTGAAGCGCGGAGATATGGTTTACCATTCCTACTGTTTTCTGTAGATTTTTTCCACGCTTCGGGGATAAGGGGATGCCCGGCCATCCAGTTGCTGATCCCGGGATTATGAAAAGCGTTATAGGCAGTGCCACCTGCGTACTGGTAAGGCAGCATCGGCATAAGACCGTAATATCCTTTATCGGAAATATAGTCGACCATGCCGGTGTCACCGGATCCATGTTCGCGCGGAATAAGATTCCACACTCCGGTGGTGGTAAAAAGCGGCATTGTATGCCCCTTGTATGTGGTGATTTTATCGTAGGTCCCGGCAGGATAAATGGTGGTGAACTCGTAAAAATCTAATTTGCCGCCATTGATAGCATACAAATTTGAGGTAATATCAGTGAAAAACACTTGAGCTTTTGTGGTAAAAGCTTCCGTATCATCAGCCTTTGCAAGCGAAAGTAGTTCTCCGAATGCGCTATCCTGTTCTGTTGTCAGGTCTGTGAGGTAAATGCGATGAGGAAAGAAACTATTAATGAGTACCAGCTTTTCCCTAAGGTCTGCTGTTGGTTCGGCCGTTCTGAGTGATGAGGCAAAATCAGCAGCCATGCGGTTGAAGTCGCGCGTTATATGATGGAGGCGTCCGGGATTGAGCCGATCAATAGCATCGAGATTGAGCTGCCGCCACTTGTCAGGAGCGAGACCCGGTTTACGGTCTGCAAGTTCAGCAAGCTGCTCTTTTTGAACCTTTGCATCATAACTCTCCCAAGATCTGTTTGTTGTCAGGGTAATTAACTTTTTGTCAATAACCTCTTTGTAAAGAGCGTGACGGGCTACCTGATCCTCAATATAGGAATTTATGCCCTCATCGGTGAGCACCATCCGTATACGTACCTGATTACCGCGTCCGAGATGAATGGTAACATTATTTTTGTTTTGAACCCTGGGAACAAAGCCTGTATAAAAATTTGGATCATAATTGTTGAACAACACCCCATAAAGCTTAGGGTTGGCCCAGCGCTCACTGAAAGGTGCGCCATAGAGGTCTGCGGTGGTTACCAATATCAGGACAACCATGAAACCGAGATATTTTATTTTCTTCATTCCCATCCTCCTCATCTTGAATTCGCACGAACGCCACGACAATTAATGAATTATCTGCTTCCCGTCCTATTGGGTATGCTCACGTGAAGTCTCTTAATTATCTGGACATCGCACTGCTTTTTCAACTCCCAGGTACTCTCTCATCAAGCCACCGCCCAGCACCGCAACATCCTCGTCTTTTCCGGTATTGCAGAGAATGGTAAGACTGTATTGTTTGCCGTTAACACTGAAGACAACTGCATGATTACGTGCCATTATAACTGCAAGATCAACGGTCTCTTTACTCTCATTGGCTCCATGATATGTACCTGTCTTTCCGGCGATGTAGATTGATTTGGGAGTATACTTGTCAATCTTCTTCGAACCGGTGCGAGTGGCATGCATGATTTTCCAGAGTATCTCAGCACCTGGGTATTTGTTATGGTAGGTATCGTAAAGAAATCTGGCCACAGCCTGGGAGTTTAGTTCGTTTCCATGTACTCTTTTACCGTCCGGGTGTGTCATCCACCCTTGAAAGGGTCGCAGATTTTTATATCCCATTTTTTCGCTAAAGGCCTGTACGCTCAATCTACCGGAATCATCACTACCGTCTTGACCGACCTGTCTCTGCACCTCTTTCCAAGCCTCATTGCTGGACCGGACAATCATCCTGCTTATCAGAATTAGCTGGTTTTTAGTTATCATTCCCTCGTGCTTGTCGAGCAGGGCCGCAGCAACAAATATTTTTGATGCTGATGCCCCGAAGAAAACCTGCTCCGCATTAGAGCTGCGGGAGATGGTATCTCCTGAGTCCAGGTCTGTCAGCATCCATTGCACCTGACTGCTTTTCTTAAGCAGGCAATACTGCTTTTCCTGGGTTTCAGTAAACGTAGCTCCTCCCCCACGTCTACGCACTAAAAGTCCCCGAACTTCCTGGCCGCCTAATTCCCAGAGATTGGTTCCGTCTGACAACGTAAAAAATTCCTCATCAGTTAGTATATTATCGTCTGCAGCCCACAGAGATTGCAGGGAAACTGCGGTCACAAGGATCACACTCATAATTACGCAAAAACTGGTTTTTCCCATTTGCCGAGCTCCTTTACGATCGATCATCGAATCTTTTCTTTCAGAGAAATCTTCTTGGTGTTTTTCGTTATTTCTTTGTCCAGGCTGGCAAGAGCCGGAACATTACTGAAGTCCTCATTACCGATAAAGGGACGAACCTGGAAGAGCCACAACTTGCCATCTGCAAAACCATATTCTATATCCCAGGCCATTGGCTGACCATTTGTATCCAAAGAAGGTTTCAAGGTTTTTCTGATTTTCTTCCCTACTTTGGCAACCGCCTGCACTTCCTCAGGGCTGAGGACATATTCGCGGCCGGTGGAGGGTACTGTTTTTATCCCCTGTCCTGGAATGATCAAGCGGCGCCACGGAGATTTAAAAGCGGTGATCAGCCTCACATTATTCGGCGACCAAAGCAGCGTTTCCGCGGGAGTACCATCCACTGCACCGCCAACACCTTCCGAGGTCCCAAGAAGCATTTTTGTCTGGTCACCAGTATTGATATCAGCAGTGATCAAAACACCGGAAGCTTCATTTGGGATAGTCTCCAGCAGCACAACCGAAGGCAGCACCCACAGCGGTTCATCTATCAGGGTCTGCCGCCAGGAAAAGGAGCGGAAAGTAAATGGTGATGCCCACACTTTTTTCAACCCATTATATAGATCTTCCAGTGAACCAAGATTGAAAATGGTCAGATTAAGACCAGCTCCGTTGAAGCTGGGTTGATCTTCCACATTGGTATCACTACGTACAAAAAGCCCAACGGTCTGTTCCGGATCTTCCTTTTTCAGCAGCCCGAGTTTGCCCAGATCATCTCGAATGGCTTTTTTTAACGCAGGAGATAATCTGTTGTTCTCGATGGAATAGCGAATTATCTCCAGCCGTGGTTTGATCCAGGCGGCCAGATCGCTATCGGATGTTCCGGCAGGAACCATCTTGTTAAAAAAGGTTGCATAGGTTTGCTTGGCAAAGTCATCAAGGGATTGTCCCGGTTTAGCAATAGTTTTTCCGGCAAGTCTTTTAGGAACCAGCACTTTGGCGTTTTTATAGAATTGATAGTACGCACCAAAAGGAACCGCTAGTCCCCTGGCAACATGCTCAGGAAATATGTGTTTGAGCTCCCCAAGGTATGCTGCCTTGGGGCCTGTTTTAACGCCCGAGTCTGCCCGGCGCAATTTATCGAGGGGGATTGGTTGCCAGTGCTTGAGATCGAGCATATTAGGATCAATATGAAGCCTGGCCTTGTTCCCGGAAACTTTGCCATCCCCGGTGCGTTTCTCGCTGCGGGTGTATTCTTTCAGTATGGCTTTATCTTCAGCAGTCATATTGGTGGCGGTCTTGAGATAAACACGCCCGCCAGGGGTAACGACAAATAGTATCTCTTCTGCATTGTGTTGTTTCAGAATGTCGTAAGGATGATTTGCAATAACAATATTAGGAATACCAAGAGCGCGGGCAAGCAGCTGCACATGTGAAACGACATTTCCCTCACCGCGGGTGATTATTCCGGCAGCAGGTTCAAGATCGGACGGTGTATCGGGCAAGGCAATAATCCGGTCGCGGTTATAGGACTGATCAAGCTTGATTACAGCCAGTTTCCCGTAAGCAAGGCCTGAGTTCAGCGCCCGTATACCTTCCGTAAATTCACGATCGAAAAAGAGATGGCTTATTTTTTCCTGACCGGAGACATAATTTTCGAGATTACTGTAGGCCATGCCAAAAAGGAGCATGGGCGAGCTGCGGACAATGTCATCGGTAATCCTTGTGATATCAGGGATGAGGTACGTCCATGACGGCCAAACCTCACCAAAAGCCAACACTGCACCAGCATGAGCCCATTCAATAACCCGTTGTACCTGCACGAGAAGAGCGGCAAAATCCTCTCGGTTCCAGCTGTTTTGAGCCAATAAGCTGTCAAAATCTTGGGCTATGGCCCTTCTCTCGCGATCGGAGATCAGGCCGGTACCATATGTTGCATTAGCCAGGGCACGGAGGAGTTGCAGATATTCTCTAACGGTTTCGGGCCCACCGTTGTCCATCAATTCACTTCCAAGACTGTGGATTACAGCAGCTCCAGTAACGTTGATCCCAACGAGTTTGCGACGATCGGAATCGGGAACCTCTTTACCTGCAACCGTAAGTCGCGCCTGGACCATGAGTTCCGCCATATTGTTTATCTTTTGAACAGGAACATCGCCTTCTCGGCTTATAAGATCCTTTAACAGCTTTTTTGTCTCGCTACTCGAAAGGCTGTTGATCTGAGGAATGAGAATAGACTCATCAAGAGAGGTGAGTTCTTTTATGTCGGCAACGAGTTTGGCAATATCATTCCTTTCTTTTTCTCTGGATGCAGGCAATTTCTCCCGATAATCTGATAGAAGAGGAATCAGGGAAGCAGAGATTCTGCCGTGAACAGCATCTCGCAACGGCTTAAATTTACTATCATCCTGCTGAATATTGATAGACAGGTCACGAATTTCCTGAATATTGCTTTGATCATTACGGGTGAAAAAACGTCGCTCAAGCTCAAAAGACAGAATAAAATGTCGATAGTCGTTAAACGTTGGTTCGAGCAGGTATTTTTCCTGAAATATTGGCATATCCCTGGCTTCGTATTCAGCCCCCTTAAGTCCGCCGTAAGTCTGCATCTCAGCCAATTTTGATTTCGGATGCGTTGTAATATAATAGTTTTCAAGGATATAACCGCGAACAAGATTATGGTGGTCAGATATCTTGTCCCATTCAAACAGATCACTGGAGAATATATTACCCACATACATACCGGTGCTTGCCAGAGCCTCACCTACTGGGGCACGGAACGCACCGCAGAAGTTGGTACTCTCGCAGCGGTTGGAAATGGTGCCGTCTTCAGCTTGTACAGGTAGCTTCTTGCCGTCCGTACAAACGCAGTAGTTTACGCTGTAAGGGCCTTTGGGCAATTCCTGGATGGCTTGCCAATTCTTTTTAAGCATCTCTTCCTGAGCAACGTTCAGTTGCTGACTTGCAGCCGCCAGTGTTGTGTGTGGATGGGCAACTGTCAGGAAAAGAAAGGCTCCTGCCACGACAGATAAAATTGTTTTTTTCATGGAGTACGTTCTCGTCTGCGTAAATTATGATCTGATGAGGAATTCCTTTATCCCGAAAAATTTATATTAGACAAATGTGACAATGATCGTAGATAAGTCTGATTTTCACTCTTTGAGCGTACCTTCGTTAGTTCAAGCTACAGAATAATAAAGAAGAAAACTGCTTATGATTTTTATATATAATAGAGGATTGTTTATTGTCTATTGGACATTAGGCCAACATCACATAGCTGCAACTCATGGCTGTCCTGCATAATCAGTAATCATGCTGGGAGTTTTCGCGGATTTAATTCTGGAGCAACCGGCTGTGTAGAGATCAAAGCCAGTACTATGAGAAGCGCAGCACTCTTGTGCCTGTATCAACAGCTCTAACCTCTATCAAGGTACATTGATAAATTGAGGGAGAAATAGGGGAATGTGCTACTGCTGTAACTGGAAATATACCTTGTCGATGATCGTGGAGAACGAAGGAAACACAAAATATCGATTAAACAAGCTGACAGGCATAATAACCGGGAGATCATGAAATATTGGCTGGCATTCTATAAAATGCTTCTTGATCAATCTGTTATGTATCAAAAAAATGCACATGAGAGACAATGACTCGAAGGAATTGAGCGCCCCTCAAAGATCGTTTTCCCAGTATCAACCGCCCTCCGGGACGACTTCTGCTTGCACCGATAAATGGTCGGATACCTATATCCAGTGCAAAACGTCACGAATGATAGACCACCGCGGTGAATGTTTTTTCTCTGTTTCTCCTAATATCCAGTAGTTATAGAGACTGGATATGGTACCGTCTTTTTGTTTAAGATTGAGCCAATTGTTAAGTAGGTCAGCCATGGATTCTTCGCCAAGTGGGATGGGATAAGCTACTGGAATTTTTATGCTGTTGCCAAGCGGTGTAGCAACAGCATACTCTGGATGAAGAATACTCCAGGCAGATGCTTTTTCAGCAAATGTGGCAAAAGCGTCGGCTTTGTCACTGTAATGCTCTATATAGCTGGATAGAGAATCAACAAAGAGTAATTCGGCCTTGGGTAACATATCATGAAGCATTCTTCGATAGTATAATGTGCCGACTGTTGCAATCTCAAGATCCTGTTGCCGAAGCGTGTCGTAATTATTGAATTGGTGGCGTCTGTGGTCCTTGACGAGAAAAGCGACAGTGTAATCAATATGAGGAGTTGTATAACCCTGTCTTGTTGAGAGCAGCGGTGTCAAGCTCTGGCCTGTTCCCATATCACAATACCCTTCATTAAAGTAGGAGCTTAAGTCGTCCCCTGATGCTGGAACGAATTCAAGCTTGACATTGAGATCTGCACTGAGCACCTGAAAAAGCTCTATTTCAAAACCTACAAGCTGGTTTTTACTGTTAAAATAGGTAAACGGCATGTTGTTGTCTTCCGGATAACACACTCGTAAAACACCTCGCTCGATAATTGTCTTCAGTCTGTTTTCACTGTGATTAATATCCAATGGCTCCGGTGGCTCGGTATGCACCTTTCCCACTACTCTTTGACGGGATAAAGGCATTGAAGCGAGCAGGGTGTCCTTATCATAACTGTATTCAATTGTTGCCGTCAAAATGAGCCGTGTCCCTGTTACGACAGTAAACAGCAGACAGCAGGAAACAACGATGTACCTGAACAGCTTAAACCAGTGAATCTTTAGCTGGTCATTCATTGAAAAAGCAGTCAGCAAAGTCAGACTTAATACGTGCACGGCTGCAAGAAGAGTGGCGAAACGTGCATTGATTACCGAAGTAGCAACAAAAAAGTGGAAGGTATCGCTGGGGATCTGCAGAGTGTCAAGTAGAAAGGGTACGGCAATGTTCACGTTGGCAAACAAACTCATGAGGCCGCTGCCAAGTAACAGCGGATAATCAGCTGGTTCGACATCAAATCCTGAAAACCATCCAGCAAAGAGAATAAAACTGATGGTGAATAGCTTGCCGGCATGAGGAAAGTTGAAAGAGGTTGGAATGATGACAGCAATTGCAGATTCGGCACTATTCTGATCAATATCACTTTGGCTGACCATTTCCTTAGATTTTTCAGCGAGAATTGGCAATACGACAAAGAGGCTGGAAGTGGCAAAAGCGGTGACCAAGGCATCTTTTGTTAACCAGACGACCTGCCTGTATTTCAGCGGCGTGAGTGTTGTCACAAGGGCTGGAAGAATCCATAATGACATGGCAAGGGAGAAAAACACATAGGTAAACAGGTACACTTCCATCCGCCGCAGCTCGCCGATCCCCATGGTACCCGAAGCACTGGCCGTTATAGCGAATACACCAATAGGTGTTAGCCTGACAATGAAATTCGTCACTTTGGTCAGCGCATCCATAAGCACGTTCATATCTTCAATCAGACTGGCTTTTTCTTTAATGCCTATGAGAGCGACACCAATGGAAATACAGAAAATGACAACCGCAGGGACGAGGTTATTAGCAATCGAATTAAATGGGTTTGCAGGAATATAAAGTTTGACAAAATCGACGGGCTCTTTGGGCTCGATGAGGACGCCTGAAAAAAAAGAAGAAAATTGCCAGTCAGGGAATGCCAGAGGAAATAAGAAAACAACTCCAATGGTAATAGCCCATATCACCAGGAGTAGCAATCCCCCCTTCTTGGCAAGCAGAATAGCTTGTTTGTACTCAAGGCTGCCAAGGCCAACAATCAGTGACAGGATTACATATGGAAGTACTGTCATCTGCAACAACTTGATATAAATCTCACCGATTATTTCAAGAAAAGCAGTCATTTCACCAAAAAACAAACCAGTAATAATACCACAAACTAAGGCTATGAATATTTTAGTGGAAAGGCTTAATTTGGTATGTTTTTTCAATTTCATAGTTGGGGAAACGGAATCTGTGTAATGTCTGTATGTAAATAGGCGATCAAGGATTATCTACAAAAGCCTTATCAAACTCAGCACATAGGGGGAAGGAGGCCAATCAAACATACCTCTCTCATCATCTCCTGATAATCAACAATCATAGCACTCATCTGACATGGTGCACATTGGACATAAGTCTAATAGGCATTGTCTATTTTTTAAGGATATTTACAGAGACCCCATTCCTTTTTTGATGGGAAACGGCCTATGGAAGTGTATGATGATCATCACTCTTCCAAAGTTGCAGATCAATTCTTTAAAAAAGCGGCATGACAAACATAGCAGACTCCACCTTAAACATGCCCCGATTCTGCCTCTTTCAACAGACAGTGGAATTTCAGTATCGGGGGGGGCGTTATAAAAAATTTCGCTTCAGACTAGACGGTGACAACTCCAACCCGGATGGTATTGGCGAAAACAGTTCTTTCCCTTTGTTTGTCAACTGCACTTATACTTTAGTGCAAAGAAACAGTTAAGTATTGTGGGGGGAGTAGTTCACAATTTATCCTTATAATCGTTTTACCACCAATGTTGAGCCATATAGAGCCTCCTCCTTTTTTCATCCATTTAGGAGGATTGTTTTTTTTGCGAAATTAGGCTTGTATGGAAGCTGGTCTGAATGGATCGTCCGGTTCTGGGCGTACTGCGAAAAAGATACTACCGAATTAATAAGAGCTTTGATACTGGTAACTGTGAGTGTTTTAGAGATCTAAGAGAGGAAGGCCGTAAAAATAACTTATGTTCTCGAAGGAAACAACGTCATTGAAGTTGCATCCATGGCAGTAGTCCCTTCCGCGACCGTTATTCTCCCTGATCTTGGTGCTGAAGTCATCAAGATCGAGAAGCCAAGCGGGAATATGTGGAGATACGGACAAATGACCTCGGGTTTGCCGTGCACTAAAATCCCCTGCTCAACATACATTCGGAACCGAACTCAAAAGTCGGTAGCACTGAACAAGCTGGTGCAACCGCCGATATTTTCCTAACGAACTCGCCGGGTAAGGTGGAGGAAGCTTTCAATCATACCTACGATGACACCGTGACCGTTGTTCTTGGTCTGCTGTTATTCATCGGCTTTCCGTTTTCGTGGCAGGTTGCTGTTGGCCAGGTTACTCTCGACTAAAAGGGACATTCGAAATGAACAAAATAACTGGCAAAATCTCAGCGATCATGGCGATACTAGTCCTTTTTTCGCCGTCTATTAAGGCACAAGCAGCAGAGACTCAGTCGGCCGTGACAGCAATCACTGGGCCTGACGCTGTTGATAATCAACTTAACTCTGATCAAGAAGTCAAACCAGGTTTTTTCGATGCAAATCTTTTGAAAGTCTGGGATGAATGGAAGGGTAAGATTGCAGATCGCACAGGCCTGTCTTTTGGTATCGACTACAACGCACTCGGTTTTGCGGCGACGGAAAGTCTAGGTGAAGACACTTCGGCCAGCGGGGTTTTCCGCGTCTTCGGTACGTGGAATTTAATTGGACGTGGAACGAACAATACCGGCGGTATTGTTTTCAAATTCGAGAACCGGCATGCTTATACTGATTTTGCGCCTAACGAATTTGGGACGCAACTAGGGTACGCCGGTCTTCTCAACGTCGTTTTCAGTGACCAGGGATGGCGCACAACGCATCTTCATTGGCGGCAAGTTTTTAATAACGGGCGTGGTTTTGCCTATGCCGGGTTTCTGGATACAACCGACTATGTTGACGCGTATGTATTGGCTAGCCCATGGACAGGGTTCAGCAACCTTGCTTTTGAGACCGGCTCCGGTACGATCGGTGGATTACCGGACGGTGCCCTTGGCATTATGGTCGGCGGCTTCGTTTCAGACAAAATATATGCCGCTGCCAGCATTGCCGATGCCAACGCCGAGTCGAATGATATCGGAGGCGGGTTCGATACCTTTTTTAATGATTTCGAAACTTTCAAATCGTTGGAAATCGGCTGGACCTCCTCGCAGCCCGCACTTTATCTGGTGAATAATGTCCACGTCAGCTTGTGGCAAATCGATGAACACGAATCGGCTGAAACGCTGGACGGGTGGGGTGTTGTCTTCTCAGCCTCTGGTGTTGTTGGAGACCAATGGATGCCCTTTATCCGAGGTGGTTGGGCTGAAGACGGAGGCAGTTTTTACGAAGCCGCTCTCGCTTTGGGGTTCGGATACCAGCCAAAAGACAGCAACGACTTGCTGGGCGTGGGACTCCATTGGTCACGCCCCAACGAGAGCACCCTTGGGACCAATCTGGAAGACCAATTCACAGGAGAGGTTTTCTATAGATTACAGGTAATCGACAAGTTCGCCCTGACTCCAAGCATCCAGCTCCTTGTCGATCCTGCGCTCAACCCGGATGAAAATGTCATCGCGGTGTTCGGTCTCAGGGCAAGGGTCGCATTTTGATGCTATATCCGGTCTCAAGTTCGACGCACCCGGATTGCTGGTGATACTGGGATTCACGACGCTCACGCACAAGGCCAAGACGCATTTGAGCAGGGTTTAAAAACGCTAACTACTTCAGACTCGACCCCGCCCGCTGCTATCACGCGATCTGAGGGATCGAGGAGGTAGCCCCGGGCCAAAATTAGTCTCAAGCGGAGTGCTCAATACGACATCGTTCACAACATAGATAGTCGTTTGGGAAAGACCGACTCAAGTAGCTAAATGACTGGGATGAAACATAATCATAACAGCAACCAAAAACCGATAAACAAGACCAAACTCGAAACCGGGAGCTTGAAATGAGAAAACTATTTGCAATGGCGATCATAGCCTCACTGACCTGGTCGGTGGCCCATGCGAAGGACTACGACCTCGTAATCCTGAACGGTCGGGTCATGGACCCAGAGACAATGCTGGATGGCCAACTAAATGTGGGCATCACGGACGGTCGGATCGAGATCATCACCCCCGGCGAAATCGCCGGTACTGAGACCATTGACGCCGCTGGCCATGTAGTGGCGCCGGGCTTCATCGACCTGCACTTCCATGCACTTGACGGACTGTCACTTAAGCTCGCGGCGCGCGATGGTGTAACCACAGGAATGGACCTCGAGGCCGGCGCAATCCACGTTGCCGAATGGTATGCCGAAAAGGACAACTCCGGCTGGCCGCTGAACTACGGCACCGGTGTGAGCCAGGAAATGACACGGACTCGGGTTCACGATCCGGAAGTCGACACCAGCGGATGGCATGACGCCACCTCCGTTTTCGAACTGCGCGCTCAAGCTGTTAAGGAGGACGGCGTGCCCGGCTGGTCGGTCACACGCAGCGATCTCGATCAGCTCAATCAGATACTCTCCTACATGGATGAGGAATTGCGTCAGGGCGCTCTCAGCCTTGCTTCGACCATTGGCTACATGAGTGAGGGCGTGACAACTTTCGAGATGTACAAGACACAGGAGGTCGCTGCAAATTATGGCCGCGCGCTGGGTGCGCATGTTCGCTTTCACGGCAATCCCAGCAACCCTGAGGGAACGCTTGGCACCAGCGAACTCCTCGCCAACGCTATGGTGCTCGACGCGCCATTTTCGGTCAACCATAACAACGAATACGGCTGGTGGGAGAACGAGGAAAAACTGCAGAAAGCACGTGCCGAGGGGTACAATGTCTGGTCGGAATACTATCCCTATTCCGCAGCTTCGACGGCGATTTCGGCTGATTTCTTTTCGCCTGAAAAATTCAAAATCCTCGCCGGTGGCAGAGCGTATGAAGAGACCATCTATGATCCAATCCAGGACAAGTTCCTGACCCAGGAAGAGTGGGAAAAAACCTCCAAGGCAGATCCCGGGCGCACGATCTTTGCCTTCAACCCCAAACGGGATGAATGGCTGCCCTACTGGCTGCGCACGCCGCACATGATCGTCGCCTCCGATGCGATGTGGTCCGGTAAAGGGATCGATTCCTGGGATCTGCCGCCGGAAGATTACGTTGGCCATCCGCGCACGGCAGGGTCCCGCGGCAAGACACTGCGCGCGGCTCGTGAAAACGGCGTGCCGCTGATGTTCACGATCGCACAGATGGCTTATTGGCCGGCGTATCACCTGGGCCTGACCGGGATCGAAGGGATGCAGAAGCGAGGCCGCCTCCAGGAGGGCATGGTCGCTGACATCACGATCTTCGATCCCGAGACCGTGACGGACCACGCAACCTACAAGGCAAGCGAGCAGGGCCTGCCCACCACCGGCATTCCCTATGTCATAGTGAGCGGCGTGCCTGTCGTGAGCGAAAATAAGTTCCAGCTCGATGTCCGGCCGGGTAAATCGATCCGTTTCCCGGTGGAGCCCAAGAGTCGATTCAAGCCCATTAAGATTGAGGATTGGGACCGGCAACATACGATTGCCGGCTTCACCATCGACGCCGGTGCGCTTGGCCAGCCTGACTCAGGCGCCAATTCGGACGCGACGCAAGCCAATAGTCCCGAGTAGTCAGGTCTCACATAGGGCCAGACCTTGCGATCGTCCCGTGCTCTTGCATAGCAATCAGGACGGTCGCATCACAGAACCCATGGTTGTAGCACCTTAGTGGGATCCTGCCGTTATCGAGGCATCAGAGTCTGGATGTAAAACCAGAATTGGATCGCACATCAAATAGCAACTCTGAAGACAATTTGGAACTAGGAGTCTGTCGGACTTTTGGTCACTATATGTTATATTGTCAAGAAACCATATAACATCAACCTATTAAGAGACATATGAGTGTAAATTTCAAAGGTGGGAATAGAAAGCAGCTATTCTTATTTCCGCCGAGTGTAGACGATTGGCTCCCTGAAGATCACCTTGCCAGATTTGTTGTGGAGATAGTCGATCAACTCGACATATCATCAAGCCGAAATGAATATGGCGGGCGTGGCAGTACCGCTTATGATCCTGCAATGATGATTGCCTTGTTATTCTATGGATATGCAACAGGTGTTTTTTCCAGTAGGAAAATAGAAAGAAGTACCCATGATTCAGTCGCTTTTCGCTATATTGCAGGAAATACGCACCCAGACCATGATACAATCGCTACTTTCCGTCGACGATTTCTCCCGCACCTGAAAGAGATTTTCGTTCAGATTCTTCGAATTGCTCATGAGATGAGCATCCTCAGGCTTGGTGCAGTAAGCCTTGATAGTACCAAAGTAAAAGCTTCTGCTTCGAAACATAGAGCGTTGAGTCATGGGCACGCATGTAAGCTGGAACAACAGCTCAAAGAAGAAATAGTCACCCTGTTAAGAAAGGCTGAACAGACTGATTGTGCAGATCTTCCTGATGGAATGAGTGTTCCTGAGGAGATATCAAGACGTGAAGAACGACTCGAAGCAATCAGAAATGCAAAGGCAGAAATCGAATCCCGTGCAGCTGAACGATACACCGAAGAAAACAAGGCTTACAAAGAAAAAATAGCAAAGCGTAAAGCAAAACAAAAGAAGACTGGTAAGAAACCGCCGGGCAGGCCACCCAAGCCGCCAAAAGTAGGCCCTTCAAGCAAGGAACAGGTGAACCTGACAGATGATGAATCACGTATCATGCCCATCTCGGGTGGTGGCTTCGACCAGTGTTGCAATGCCCAGGCGGGTGTAGACACAGCCAGTCAATTGATAGTGTGCAGCCATTTGAGTCAGAAGCCCAACGATAAGCAGGAAATGGAACCTGCGCTTGCAGAGTTGCAAGGTTATAGTTCTGACTTTGGTGAACTCACGGGTATCCTGGCAGATAACGGGTATTTCAGTAACGCCAACTGTGCCTTAGCAGAAAAAGCTGGTATCACAGCATATATTGCAGTGGGCCAGGAACAACACAACCAGACATTGGCGAATCGTTGTTCAGATAGTCCATCTCTTGTAAAAAATCCAGACCGTAAGGCTACGATGCGACATCGACTTCACACAAAAGTCGGCAAGGTTTTATACGCAGCTCGAAAGAGTACGGTTGAGCCGGTATTTGGGATCATCAAGCATGTACTCGGTTTTCGGCAATTCAGTTTAAGGGGACTTGAACATGTTACAGGTGAGTGGGATCTTGTTTCCCTGGCCTGGAATTTAAAACGTATGCATGTACTTACAAAGTAATCTCAAAATAAGGAATATGCGTCCGTTTTACTTATATCTGTCCACATAGGTAGGATTTTGGCTGCATGTGCAACCCAGGCTCCTCGGTTGCTAGAAATTCGATAAGTTAATGAGGGAAAATCCCGGGTTGAAACTAAGATAGGTATTTCATCAATCCGACAGACTCCTAGTATAGTATCCTTAATGAATATGATCCAGCAGTCCGATTCAGTGTCGATCTGCATGATCGTTTGAGGAATGACCGAACCTCAATATACGTGCTCGATCAATCCAGGTTTTCCTGGAGAATGGAAAACTTGCTGAACATGGGGGGGGAGGTTAAAGTGTAGTAGTGTATTAAATGAAGCAGATATGCAACAAGATTATTGAAAGGGATAGCCATGGATGATGAATACGATTTTAACAGTAAAGTTGAAGCTCTTAAAACTACTGTTAAAGAGTTAGATGAGGTAGTGGATAGAAAGACTATTGAAGAAACGGCGAAACGTCTGGAGGGTGTCAATTTTGCTCCTCCTGTTGTACTCCCTATATCAGAATTCTTGAGATCTGATAAGAAAACCCTCTTGGCAGAAATAGACAAGCTGCTGGCAATGCCAGATGAAAAAGCCTGTGCACTAGCACCAGATAGCCCTGGAAAATGTCGTGAGCTGCGGCTGCAATTTATCGCGACATTGATATTCCACTATAAAAAGCTATCGCGATTACGGGCTGGAGATGCCGAAGAATGGGATGAGATTGATGAGCTGTATATTCACGACTAGGAAGCTGTCGGATTGAACAATCTGCATGGCATAACCTACTCGGCCAGCCACCCTT
This sequence comes from Desulfopila sp. IMCC35008, assembly GCF_010646885.2. GTDB lineage: Bacteria > Desulfobacterota > Desulfobulbia > Desulfobulbales > Desulfocapsaceae > Desulfopila. Next base: position 2,955,447 of record NZ_CP050700.1, read on the forward strand.
TTTTTCGGGTACAAGATTGCACCAATTTTTCTCTATAGTGTCAATTATATTTCGGCTAAATAAAAATGTTCACCCAAGGTTCATCATGACAAACTTTGGAATGGGACATCCCTCGACGCTCCCCTGTCTATTTAGCGAAAGACATCAGGCTTCACAGCCTTGTGCCTGTGAAGCCTGATGCTCTCATAACCATTCTTTTATTTATGGGTTATAGACACGTGAATACTTAGCAACAATCCCTGCGGATTGGAGGTGCAAAAACAGGTATGGCTTCATCTTTTTCTCTCTTCCCAAGCAGGTAGAGCCACCCATATAGAATGAACAGAATGGCGATAGAGAGGATGATGTAGAGGAAGTTGTGACCCTCTGTCACTTGGTAAAACAGTGTTGCCACTGCCCAGGCAAGAACGGTCGAATAAACAGCCATTACACCGGCATAATAACCACCCATCTCCTGACGTGCGGCACCGATAACAGCCAGGCAAGGGAAATACATCAAGACAAAAAGAAGATAGGCAAATGCCGAGAAAACAGTAAAGTGTGCAGCGATATGCCTGTAAACTGAAGCATCCGCTCCTATCTCTTCACTGATGACTGTGGAATCCTCGGTGACCAGGCCAATTCCCAAAAGATCGACAGAACTGACAATAGCCACGAGTCCTTCACCAACAGTCGTAAATGCTTCGACGATAGAACCGGCCACATCCAGGCCTCCCCTTTCAGTCTCAATTTCCGCATTAGGCTCATTCACTTCCATGGCTGAATAAAGGGAATTTACAGTACCGACAATTGCTTCCTTGGCAAAGAGACCGGTGAACAGAGCAACGGAGGCGGGCCAGTTATCAGGTGCAATCCCCATGGGCTCGAAAATGGGACTGATTTTTTTTCCGGCATACGCCAGCACAGAAGATTGGGAATCCTCATTACCAAAAGAAACCTCTCCATTCTCAATACCGATGGAGTTAAGGACACTGAGGACGAACACCGCTGCTACCACGATAGTTCCAGCCCTCTTGACAAAATTTTTCATCCGCAGCCAGGCACTCTTGAAGACTGCACCGCCCCTGGGAACATGGTAGAGGGGGAGATCCATGACAAAATGAGAAGGGGTCCCCTTAAACAAGGTATTTTTGAGAAGGTAACCGGTAAAAATCGCCATGAATAAGCCAACAAGATAAATCAGAAAAACAGCGAGACCGGAATACGCTCCGAACAGTGCAGCACAAAAAAGAGCATAAACCGGCAGACGTGCTCCACAGGACATAAACGGTGCCATAAAGATGGTCATAAACCGATCCCGCCTGCTGCTGAGAGTCCGAGCAGCCATAACTGCGGGAACCGTACAACCAAAACCAACAATCATGGGAATAAAAGCAGAGCCCGGCAAGCCTATTTTACGCATAAACCGATCGGCCACAACTCCGACACGAGCCATATATCCGAGATCTTCCAGAATCGCGAGGGCAAGGAACATAAAGAAGACCACAGGGACAAAGGTTGCAACAGTCTGGCACCCCGCGCCAATCCCCCCGACCAGTGCCAGAAGCCATGAAGGTGCAGATATAGATGCCAATACCTCAGACGGTATGTCGACAAACAGCAACCCACCTATGATATCGAAAAAATCTATAAACACTGAGCCAAGCCCGATGGCAAACCAAAAAGTGACGAACATAGAGGCCAGGAAGATGGGAATCGCCACAAACCGATTCATGACTATACTGTCCACCCTATTTGTGAAACTCTCGCTCCGATCTTTCCTTTCAGCTTGAGCGCGGGCACAGATTGAATCGATATATGCATACTTCTTTACCGTGCCCATAACTTCCTTAGCGGTTACATGGGAATCATGTGAAGGAAGATGCTTAACAGCTTCCTCCACTTCCCGGATCGCCTTTTTCACCGTTACTTTGTCGACGGCTACCACAGGAATAACCGGCAGTCCGAGATTCTCGCTCAGGGCATCGATATCAATCTCGACACCCTCCTGCTCTGCAACATCAAGCATATTGAGCAGGACGATAATCTGGTTGGTTCTTTCTTTGAGCTCCATGGTAAGAAAGAGATTCCGGGAGAGATTCGTCGCATCGACGACGTTAAGGATAAGGTCATATTCGGCATCAGCAATTACTCGTTCTGCTACTCTTTGATCCTCAGTGTCTGGGCTGAGATTATATGTTCCAGGAAGATCGACCAGCTCAACACGGGTTCCGGTGAGTGTGAAGGATCCCTCAATCTTTTCTACAGTAACTCCCGGCCAGTTTCCAACTTTCTGCCGTGCACCTGTCAAGCTATTGAACAGTGTGGTTTTCCCACAGTTAGGAACACCGGCTATTGCTATTTTCTCAATCTTATGCATCACTCACCTCCTTTACGTATACCAGCTGCGCTTCATTCTTCCTCAGGGCAATCCGGCTCCCCCTGACTTCTACAACTACCGGGTCCTTCAAGGCTACAGGTGCAAGCTGTACTGGTGTTCCCTCTACAAAACCCATCTTAAACAGCTTGTCACCATACCCAGAGACAGTCTCTCTGTATCCTGTTATCAAGTACTTTTTGCCTCTTTGTAAGTCAGCAAGGCTCATTCTTTTCATTCCCATCACTCCTTTTGCAATTAATAACTATGTAAGGTTCGCCTAACTTGATTCGCACGGCAACATACATAGCTCACATATAAGAGTCAATACTTTTCTTAGACAACCCTAACTCTAGATATTCAATGAGACTCTATCACACTGAAATTGTGTGATCTTTGAAAATATCCACGATTGATAATCACCTTACTCAGGACAATGTAATGTCGAAGTGATTGGCAAAATACCAAAGGTTCTGTTTGCCATTCCTTAGGCGCTTCAAAGTGAACAGAAGGAGCTTAATTATGGAGTTCCGGTTGGGAAGTGTCTCCCATTCTTCTACCACTGGCTGGAGTTATACGTTATAACAAAAGTTATCCTGACTAATGCAGCAAAGGCTCAATAGTGAAAAGAATGTCTGAACGCTCATAGATAATCAATCAGATTCCAGCTCTGACTGTGGATCCCTGGTTATCTTCGCAACTGTTTCATCATCCTGATTGCGAACGATTTGCGGCAGCTTTCCCCAGAGACCAACATTGTTATCCTTGATGACCAGGATTCCCTGGATTCCTTCGATGCTGCCGACATTATCAAGCACCTGCTCCACATCCTCTTGTTTGGAAATGCTGTTGCAGACAAGGGTTGCCGCTGAGTCTGCGAGTGCCGCATCTTTTGCTATGACCGTCGCCAGTTCACAATTGCCAAAGCTGAGCGAATGCCCCATTTTACTTGAAGAAGAACATATTGAAAGTGGCAGGTCTTCGGAAAAGATATGAAAGGCAAGTTGCGTCCCAATAGCATTTTTGCCCGCATAGATTCCAATGGTAACAGGCGCGGAGGAGGCTATATACATATCACCTCCATTTTCAACGAGGGCATCAGTACAGCCGGCCTCAAGTGCTGCCTCCACGCCATATTGAGCAAGCGTGCCGGCAACAGACGCCATAGGGCCTAGGCCGGTTTTGCCAGAAGCTTCGGCCATTTTCTGCACTACCGGTGGCGCTTCTGGTAAAAGATTGATCGGTTTGAGGGCACTTGCGAATGCAGGATGCTGCTTAATGTACTTTTCAATTTTTTTGCGCTCATGGACAATACTTGCCGTAATCAGCTGAAACTCGTTGCTATACACCTTCAGGTGGGTATCTTTCCAGGAAAATGTTCGAAAACTGCGCATACTGGTATCGGAATGTGAAAGGTAGTTCTGGGTTATGTAAAAGTTAGATGTACAGCATGAAAGTAACTTCCTTTGTGGCCAAGATTAAGTAAAACCCTTAAAAGGCAGAACTGCATGCAGCGAAGGGACAGTTGGGTAGGCAAGCCAGGCACTCCACACATTTATCTTCATTAAAATCGACAGTTCTACTGTCTTTGTCAACATAATGCAGAGCTCCGGTGGGGCAATGGACGATACAATTACCGCAGTGGGCGCACTTCTCTGGATCCCAGTGTAAGCCGACATTTCCGGCTTGGATATTTACTTCAAACTTATTAAGATAGGAATACGCGCGCTCCATATCTTCTTCTGTACCAGTAATTTCAAGGGAGAGATACCCTTCTTCTTCCGGAGTAACCTTCGCCCGATAAATGTTCACAACAAGGTTGTACTCCTTGACCAACTGGTAAACGATGGGTTTTTCGGTTTCACTTTTGGGAAAGTAGAGAAAAACTTTTTGGGTAATCATTATTTTACCCCCTTTACTTCGAGCCCCTGCATTCCCTGGTTCAGTGGTAGCTTCTGACTTGGCTCGGCTAACAAGAATTTCCCATCTTCAACTTCTGCTTTGAGAATACCGGCAATTTTTTGGGCTTTGTTATATGAGGAAATTGAAGCTACTTTGACTTTTTTTCCGTCGAATTCGACCTGGCCCGAGCGAAGCTCTTCGTAAGAATAGCGGTTAAGGATCTTACCAGTTTTCTGTGGGTAGTCCTCCGAGTAGTCGATGACGCAACCAAAGAGTTCGCTGTCCCTTACGGTTGTTCTTTTCAGGATCTCCGCGTTGAGAATTGGAATGGGGATGCCAACTCCGAGCGCAAGGGAAGCACCGTAGCCTTTAAAGCTGACACCTCTCACAAATTCCGAATCCATATCTTTCATATTACCTGAAAGTGCAAGAGTCCCAGCACCTTCAACGGGGACGCCGTTTTCTCCCCGCTCAACATCGCCGCAATGCTGAGTCCCCTGGGAATAGACTATGCCATGGGCTCCGGCCAGCCACACCTTTGTGCCCACACCTATGGTCTCATAGAACGGGTCATTAAGCAGGGGAGAAAGCTGCCCGGCCGACGAATAGGTCATGTTGCGCATGTTGGGTTTTAGGATGCCTAAATAGGTATAAATCGTCTTATCTGAAGTATTGGTGGCGATATTATAATTCTGGTAGCAATTTCTTGGGTTTGTCATGATCGCCTGGTTGAGATCATTGATATCGAACATGGTTCGAATTTCTCTTCTCGGATAGTCGTTAGTGCCGTAAGAGAGGCCAAAAAGCTGCAGTTTCTTACCGGCAACAAGATCCTCGATAACGTGGCCGCCACCATAGAGAAATTCTCCGGGAAAATACATGTTGGCCGGATCGTTATGACGAAGCTGGGTCGCACCAAGATATACATCTACCGCTGCAATGCCGCAATACACCTGGACATCCTCAATCCACGCCTCGGAAATACGTATTTTGGGTTTGGAGTGGCCAAAGTTGAGAACGCAACCGGAGGAGCACATGGGGCCGAATGTTGCAGTCGTTACAACATCTACTTCTTTTGCGGCTGTCTCCAGCCCTTTCTTGTCTACATATCCAATAACCTCCTCGGCGGTAAGAACAACCGCTTTACCAGAAGCTATTTTTTCGTTTATTTCAGCATAACTTTTTGACATCGTATCTTTCCTCAAACTTTCATCTCCGGTTTCTTTCGTGCATCTGTTTTTGTGTACAACTCTAAATAGCACCAAGGGGGTATTGAAAAACAGATATTGTGGGGGCTGTGTTTTTTTGACATTGCCTCAAACGGCAGATTCGTGTGAAAAATTGTGCACCTCAATGGCGGAGTTCATTTTTTATGAATATGAAAGTATAGAGACGAAAGGGCCGACAGCAAAAGGCGACTCAAAAAAATCAGAAGACAGTTGACAGATCTGTACCCCATGGCAGCCTGTCTCTTTCTGCATAATAAGGAGACAGGCATTCCAGTTTGTCCAATACTGACTGTTAGTGTGCAACAAGCACATGCCGTACCACGGTATAGTCTTCGAGGCCGTACATGGAAAGGTCCTTTCCATAGCCTGTCTGCTTCATACCACCGTGGGGCATTTCATTGGGCAGCATAAAGTGGGTGTTTACCCAGGTGGCACCGTACTGCAGTTTTGCTGCAACGGCATGGGCCTTGCCAACATCGTTGGTCCACACCGATGATGCCAGGCCATATTCCGAATCATTGCCAAGAGCTATGGCCTGCTCAACCGAATTATCAAAACGGGTAATTGAGACCACTGGTCCAAACGCCTCCTGCTGGACTATCTCGTCATCCTGAAGGGCGCCCTTGAGCACTGTCGGCTCATAAAAGAAACCAGGGCCGTCCACCTTCTTCCCCCCACACAAAACTTCAATATGCCCCGTGGCCACAGCACGCCGTACAAAGCCATCCACCCTCTCCCGATGTTTTGCTGTAATAAGCGGCGGAATCTCAGCATCTGGATCGCTGATATCACCATACTTAATGGTCCGGACAGCTCCTGCAAGTTTTTCCGCGAACTCATCATAGATCTTATCAGCGGCATAGACCCTGCACGCAGCGACACAGTCCTGACCGGCATTGTAATATCCATAAGTGCGGATTGTGTCGACCGCATTGGCAATATCAGCGTCATCAAAAATAATCACAGGGGCCTTACCGCCAAGCTCAAAATGTGTCCGCTTGAGGTTGCCCGCAGCAAGACGAAGCACTTCTTTACCGGTACCCACAGAACCGGTGACGGAAATCATGCGAACCCGCGGATGTTTTGCCAACTCAGCACCAACCTCAGGGCCGTTACCAGCTAGAATATTCAGAACTCCTGAAGGTAATATTTCCTGGAAAAGCGGTGCCAACTCAAGCATCGTAAGGGGCGTGTTTTCGGAAGGTTTAAAAACAACACAGTTTCCCGCCGCAAGAGAAGGTGCAATTTTCCATGCTGCCATCAGCAATGGATAGTTCCAGGGTGCGATCTGGGCAACAACGCCAACCGGATCGCGACGGATCATACTTGTCATGCCCTCAAAATATTCTCCGGCAGCTGATCCCGTAAGCAGACGGCAGGCAGAGGCATAAAAACGAAAACAATCGATGATAGCGGGAATCTCATCTTCTAGCATTCGTGCGTAAGGCTTACCGGTATCGAGGGACTCCAGACGCACCAGTTCTTCAGATCGGTTTTCAATTTCATCCGCTATCTTCATAAGAAGAGCACTGCGTTCTGCAGGAACTACGGAAGACCACGCTCCAAAAGCATTTTCCGCAGCCATCACGGCCTCATTGACCTGGGCAGCGCTTGCTCCCTTTATCTCCGCTATCTTTTCACCGTTTTGTGGATTTAGTATATTTTCGACACGTCCTTCTCCTTCAACAAGGGCGCCGTTAATCAAAATTTTTTGCTGCATGGGTTTCTCCATAATGTGATGCAATTTGTAAGAAAAGTTTACCGAATCAGCCCATCGGACCGTAACGCCTCGGTTGCTTTTTCAATACTGGAATCGAGTATCGATACCATCTCATCAATCCCGGCCTTATCGATGATAAGAGGGGGGGACAAAATTAAAAGCGCCTCATAAGGACGAACTATAAGACCCTGCTGATCACAGAACTGGTCTACAGCTTGCGCCGCTGTCATATCCTTTTTCTCGGCTGCTGTCTTATTACCACTGATATTGCATTCAACACAGGCCATCAGGTGATTCCCCCGAATCTCCCCGACAATTTCGTGGCGTTCGAGAGTTTTGAGTTGCCGGATAAAATACGGGCCGACATCCTGCACATGTTCACAGATGTTGTCCCTTTGCATCATCTCAACATTCTTGAGCGCTGCAGCGCAGGCAACCGGATGGCCGGAGTAGGTGTATCCGTTGGTAAAATAGGCTGTTTCAGGTGCATTGCTGCCCGATATGCGATCATACAAACGATCGGAGATAATCACCGCGCCCATGGGTTGATAGCCGCTGGTTATCCCCTTGGCCGTTGTGATGATATCGGGAACGATCCCCCACACAGGTTCTGCCGAGAAAAAATGCCCAAGCCTGCCGAAACCCGTGACAACCTCATCGAGGATATAAAGAATTTCATATTTCTCACAGACTTTTTTCATCGCCTTATGATAGCCGGGGGGCGGCACCAGTACACCACCTGAGCCCATAATCGGCTCAGCGATGAAGCAGGCAACCTTTTCAGGTCCGATTTCAAGAATCTTTTTCTCAAATTCATCGACAAGCTGATCACAGTACTCAGTAAGGGACAGCCCCTCGTCACGGCGGTATGGGTTCGGCCCGGTTACGTGATGAACTATATCAGACATATAATGAAAATATGTCCTGTCCACAGCTTTGCCGGACAGAGACGCCGTCAGGTACGAACTGCCGTGGTAGCTTTCAGTTCTTGAGATGATATGTTTTTTCTCGGGCCTGCCGAGAGCACTGAAATAATAGTGGCTAAAACGGACCGCAGAATCAACCGCACCGGAACCGCTGGTGGTAAAATGGACGCGGTTCAAATCTCCAGGAGCAAGCCCTGCCAGCACTTCTCCCAGTTCGGCAGAAAGATTATTTGTCATCGCGCCAAATGGCGTATAGTAGACAAGCTCTTCAGCCTGTTTGGCTATAACTTCCGCCATCTCCTGGTTACCGTATCCGATATTGACACACCACATGCCGGCAATACCGTCAAGATACCTTTTGCCGTCACTGTCATACACATGGCATCCCTCACCTCTCGTGATTATGTGATCTCCCTTGGTGGAAGCTGTAGCGAGGTCGGCCCATGGGTGAATCGTATGGCGTTTATCTTTGGTACTTAACTCTTCGGTGTTCACACGTGAGGTATTCATATACCCTTTCTCAATCAGCATGCCAGCGTCACAATTTCACTTGATTCACGGTCATGCTGCTGCAGTTGCTGTTCAATGTAGGCGAGCCCTTCTGGACTCACCTCTTCTTTACGACCAGTGATCCAGAAACGGCAATTTGGGGTTCCACACAAACATGGGAACTGTCTAAAAAGTATATCTTCAGTCTGTGCATAGTCCATGGTCAACGCTTGTCCGGTATCAATATCACGTAATGCCCACAGCTCAAACTCGGTCATATCAAGATAGATATTCGGTGCACAGGAATGAAGAAGGTAACCGGTGAAGTAGGGATCGAACATATGGGTTGTAGGAGTTACCTGCAAGGTGTGCTGCATTACAGTGGGAACGATGTTTCCCGTAATCCTGGCAACCATTTCTCCGCGCTTTAAATCTTTTCTGGTGTAGACGCCGGCACCTTTACCGTCTTCACGTCGACAGACCGTAAAATCTTCTTTTTTCGGGTAACCGTGATTCGTGTCCAGACCAAATTCATGAGGGTATATCAGCACTGTGATCCTCCTTTTTGTTGATTTATTTATTCAAACATTTACTCTTTTACCCTCATCTAACTGAGCAAAAGATATTCTGAAAATTCTCCTCGCATACAATGATTCGAACTCATGGAAGAGGTATATGCGCCGGCGTTAAGGAACGCCAGCAGATCCCCTTCTTCTATTGGTGGTGCCATAAGATCTTCAATGAGTACATCGAGGGCTTCGTTTATATTACCGGCAAAGGTTACCGGGGCTAGAGCAGCAGGCGCAAAACACTCCTCTTTTGGATTGGGCAGCCTACATAAAACCGGTTCACACGGTAGTTTGTAGTGCACCGGCTCCATCGTTAGATTAAAGCCGCCGTTTACGCCGACAAAACGTTTTCCAGCCTTTGTTTCTACAGTATTGACCTCCAGCACCAGCACTCCTGCATCTTTCACAATGTAGGTTCCCGGCTCGACGTTGATTTCATACGATGTATCTCCGAAAACCCGCTTTATTACAGAAGCCCATTCTGAGAGATCCAGGTATTCATCCTCTGCTGTAAGCGGTACACCGAGGCCTCCTCCGAGATTAATCGCCTCTACGGTTGGGATCGTTTCAATCATTGCCAGACATTCCCGGAGGATTTTCTCCCAAGCCGGGAGCTGATCATTCAGGTACCCGCAACCAGTATGAAAATGCACCCTGTCAATACGCAGATCATATTTCTCTGCGAGCTGGATAGCCTGTTCCAGTTCAGAAATGTATATCCCGAATTTGGTTGGTTTCTCCCCACTGTATCGGAGCAGCTCGTTCGAAGCGTATCCTGTGCCCATGGCAGGGTTGATACGGATGCCAATTGACCTGCCGGGAGTACGCTCGCCAATACGTCTAATCATGCTGCAGCCGTCGGCATTGAGTTTCAAATCGGGAAATTTTGTGAGGAAATCAAGATCTGTATTGGATACAGACGTTGCGGTGTAGGATATGTCTGAAGGATAAAATCCACAGCTCATTGCATGCCGCACTTCTGCCGGCGAGCAGACATCCACCCCGCATGCTGTGGATGACTTAATAAGTGTGAGCAACGGTCCAAATCGGTTGGCCTTCAGCGCATAGTAAATTCGGCTCGGCAACCCAGTATTTTCAAGAGCCCGGTGCACCCGCTCTATGTTTTCGAGAATTCTGTCAGCACTATACAAAAAAAGCGGTGTTCCGAGCTGCTCACCGAGTTTTTGTACATTTTTGCCCGCAAAGGTTACCTGATTATTCTCGTTATAGGCTAACCCTTTTCTCTCCCACCATAATTCCATGGACACATCACTCCAAAATTTTTTGTAGTTTTATCTGAACCTTATAGAGGCGAACAGAGCGAGGTCATTCACCGCATGCTTGCCCTCTTACCACAGTAGAGAACCGCCAGAATTTTCCTGACGGTATTACTCTATGCTATTGGAACTTTTTATTAGGCAACGGCCATTGCAGAAATGTCGAGAGCTTCCTGCAGCTGGCTGACCCTGTTGGTCTGTTCCCAAGGAAAGATATCTCTGCCGAAATGACCAGCCACAGCGGTCTGCCTGTAGCTCCAGCCGCGAGGAGTTGTCAATTCCAGGTCACGGGCGATGGATGCAGGACGGAAATCGAAGATTTCTCCAGCTTCAAGAACCTCTTGTATCTTCTCTTCCTCAACCTTGGCCGTACCAAAGGTATCGATATTAATACTGAGAGGCCTGGCAACGCCAATCGCATAGGCGACCTGGATTTCGCATTTCTCTGCAAGCCCTGCCGCAACAACATTTTTTGCTGCATATCGCGCATAGTAAGCAGCGGAGCGATCCACTTTGGATGGATCTTTTCCGGAGAATGCTCCACCACCGTGGCAACCGACACCACCATAGGTGTCGACGATTATTTTTCTTCCTGTCAAACCAGCATCCCCGTGGGGACCGCCAATGACAAATTTCCCGGTGGGATTAATAAAGAACTGGGTATCCTTGGTAATGAGTCCCGTTGGCGTGAGTACAGTTTTGGCGACTTCGATCAAGTCCTTGCGGATTATCTCAAGGTCTATATCAGCAGTCTGGTGTGAGATAACAATGGAGGTGATTCTGGTTGGCGTACCGTCAACATGTTCAACGGACACCTGGGTTTTTGCATCCGGACGAAGATATCCAATATGCCCATTCTTTCGAATATTCTGCAGGGCTTCCAGCAGCAGATGGCTGTAGTGAATTGGAGCTGGCATCAGAGACGGGGTTGAGCTTGTGGCATAACCGAACATCATCCCCTGATCACCGGCACCCTGTTCAGAAAAGAGCCCTGCACCTTCCAGCACACCCTGGGCAATGTCTGCTGACTGCGGATGGATATGGCAAAGATACTTAAATGTGTCGCAGGAGAAAAGAAGTTCAGCACGGTCATAGCCGATGTCCTTTACAACGTCTCTGGCGATTTTTTCAGGATCGATATTTGACCAGCCATTGCAGGTTATTTCTCCTAGGTTAACGACAAAGTCAGTGGTGACTGCAGTCTCACAAGCCACCTTGCTTTTGCTGTCTTGTTCAAGACAGGCATCAAGAATAGCGTCTGAGATCTGATCGCAAACTTTATCGGGATGTCCTTCACTAACTGATTCTGACGTAAAAACATGATTACTCTGCAGTTTACTCATAATGTTCCTTTCTATAGTACGTTTGTGTTCTCTCGATAGAGATTAACCGGGATACAGCTTTTGACGTTTGTAATGTCCTCACATCATACAGTTGGCAAATTGACAATTTTTCAAGGTAGCCTTTATGTAACGCGGACTATTCTGCGTAAACACGATACACGCACAATTTACATTGGACATTTTCCTCTTTCAGATAGTCTGTATCGAACCTGTTCAACAACTTCCACCTACCTTCTGACTCAAGTTTTTGCAGCCGCTCGGCATAGCCGTGGTCTTCATATGCGCCTTCCCGTACGGTAAAGCAAATTGTTCCGCCTGGTTTTGTGATTCGAACGAGTTCATCAAAACCGTCGGGTGTCACATGTCCATAGGTGAACGTTCCGGTGCAGACTATGGCATCGTATGTATTATCCTGGATATCAAGAGGCTTACTTAAATCGGCCTGCATATGGCGCGCATATATATTTTTGGCCTCAGCTTCTTTCAACATTTCTGCTGAATAGTCGAGAGCCTCGATTTGAGTATAACCATGCTCAACAAGCTGCTCACCAACGAGTCCGGTACCGCATCCGGCATCAAGAATCAGGCTGTTTCTATCGTCAACCACATCGGCAAGAGCTTTTGCCGTGGCAATATGAGCGACGTAACCGAAGGCACCGACAGTATCGTTTTCATACTGCTTGGCCCAGTCGCCGTACGCACTCATGAGTTCCTGATGGTTTGTGGCTGTGTAAACCCTGTCCAGTGTCTCATTATCGCTGATTTTTTCCTTGCCCATCTCATTTCCCTAGCTTTACTTCCCAGCGCTAATTTGAACTCTTCCGCTTGAATAACTTATTAACGCCTGTGTAATCTATTTTTTCATATACACCTGCTGTTTCCGCCGGCATATATTGCCAGGCGGAAACAGTTCTGAAAAAACGAACCGCTTAATACCGATAATGGTCCGGCTTGTACGGTCCATCGACGGAGACACCGATATAATCGGCCTGGTCTGCGGTCATTCGGGTAAGGGTTGCACCAAGTTTATCCAGGTGCAGCTGTGCTACTTCCTCATCGAGCTTTTTGTCGAGAATGTAGACACCAGCCGCTTTACTCTCCCTGTTGAGCCAGAGATCAATCTGGGCAAGCACCTGGTTGGTGAAGCTGTTTGACATAACAAAGCTTGGATGACCGGTTGCACATCCGAGGTTCACCAGCCGACCTTCTGCCAACAGATAGATGGAGTGCCCATCTTCGAAGGTATACTTATCAACCTGCGGTTTGATGGTTGTGCGTTGTACACCCGGCCAGTTATTGAGTGCATCCACCTGAATTTCGTTATCGAAGTGGCCAATGTTACAGACGATTGCCTGATCCTTCATCTTGCTCATATGCTCAGCGGTAATAATGTCTTTGTTACCGGTGGTGGTCACATAAATGTCAACAGTCGGCAAGGCCTGCTCAACAGTGCATACGGTGTAGCCCGCCATACATCCCTGCAGGGCACAGATGGGATCCACCTCTGAGACAAGGATTCTACATTTCTGCCCGGCAAGTGACTCGGCAGACCCCTTACCAACATCGCCAAAACCGCAAATCATTGCAGTTTTACCGGCAAGCATCACGTCCATAGCACGACACAGACCGTCAACGAGGGAGTGACGGCAGCCAAATACATTATCAAACTTGGATTTGGTAACAGAATCATTCACATTAATTGCCGGAACGAGCAGAGCACCTTCTTTCTGCATCTGGTACAACCGATGTACTCCAGTGGTGGTCTCCTCTGAAACACCCTTCCAGCTCTTGGCAGCACGGTGCCAGAATTCAGGATCTCCTGCATGGACACCGCCCAGAAGGGCCATAACAATATTGAGTTCATGGTTGCCGGTGTCTTCTTTCAGTAACTCAGGGTTCTTTTCAACATCTACACCCTTGTGAATCAACAGGGTTGCATCCCCGCCGTCGTCCACGATCAGTTGCGGGGTTTTTCCATCAGGCCAGGTCATGGCTCTAAACGTACACCACCAGTACTCTTCAAGGGTTTCACCTTTCCAGGCAAAAACAGGAATTCCTTCCGCCGCAATCGCTGCCGCGGCATGATCCTGTGTTGAAAAGATATTACAGCTTGCCCAACGTACATCGGCACCCAGGGCAACCAGTGTCTCGATAAGGACTGCGGTCTGAATAGTCATATGCAGACTACCCATAATCCTTACACCCTGAAGCGGCTTCTGCGGTCCATATTTTTCCCTTGTTGCCATCAGACCGGGCATCTCCTGCTCTGCTATTTCAATTTCCCGTCGTCCCCATTCGGCAAGATCGAGGTCAGCAACTTTGTAATCAGAAGCATCGTCGCCAATAGCTTCAGTCATAATGGTCTTAAAGTCGTTGGTACTTTTAGTTCCTGGTGCAGCTGGTCCATCAGCATCAAAAGACATTCTTCTTCCTCTTTGTAAGTTTACAGTATCCCCCTCACGGATGAGCCTTGCAGTGAGCAAACCTTTGCAGCTATATACTATAGCTGCAGGCCCAAAGAGCGGGTTCCACCTATTAACGATTCTTTGTTTATATCTGTTTTTAACTGGCAGAGATGCGTAACTCCTGCCACTGATTCTCGGGAAGGGTTGTACCTTCACAGGCTACAACGGCGCCACCAAGCAATGCTCCGATGGTGCCGCTCTCCTGCATGGACTTACCGGAAAGCAGACCATAGAGGAATCCTGCGGCCCAGAAGTCTCCGGCACCGGTCGTATCAATAACCTGTTCGACAATCGTTGCAGGTACATGACAACACTCTCCTGCGTGGCAGAGCAAGGCTCCTTTATCTCCAACCTTCACGGCAACCGTCTCGCAGAGTTCAGCCAGGGACTCGAGCCCTGTTTGCGGATTACTGCTGCCAGCAAACGCTTCCGCCTCTTCCTCATTGGCAAAAACAATGTCGACATATTCCGCCAAAAGCTCGTTGAGAATGGTCCGACTGGCATGGACGACCTCAAAAGAAGCCAGATCAACACTGATGGTGCAGCCTGCGGCCTTAGCGGCTTTGAGTGTTGCCAGCATGAGATCGGGATTGAAGAGAACATAGCCCTCAATATGCGCATGGCCGCAACCAACAAAGTCTTCCTTGCCCACATGTTCCGGTGCAAAGGTCATGGCAGCACCAAGATGGGTTCGCATGGTCCGTTCGGCATCCGGCGTAACCAGACTCAGACACTGTGCCGTTGGCAGATCGGGTATAACCCGGATAGCCGTGTCGTCGCCTCCAGCTTTCAGCAATTGGTCTCGGAAGAAATTACCGGCAGAATCATCACCAAGAGTGCCTAAGAAACGGCTGGGCATTCCCAAACGGGCCAGGGCAAAACTGGTATTACCTGCGCTACCACCCGGAGTGTAGTCTGGCTGGGTGGGAAGTTTTTCTGTGATATTAATTAACGTGGCTGAATCGACAAGCTCCATGCCGCCTTTTTCGCCACCTACTTTTTCTAGAAACCCTTCCTGCACCTGTATAACCTGGTCTACAACAGGTGATCCGACACATATGACAGGTTTCTTGGTATTACTCTCTTTCATGCTTTCTCCATTTCAAACATTACCTATGTTAACGCCGTTATAGTGCAGTTTGCAGCTAAAGTTAACTTGAGCTATATGCTTGCGATTGTATTGTTATGCGCTTTGTGTTGTTATGAAAGGTCCGCTATATCGGTCCTATTGAAGCAACAACTGCTCAGCGATGCACGACGGCTCATTTGCAATAGACAGGCCAGTATCAGTATCAACAACTACTTTTGAAGGCAAGAAAGGCAGGATAGCCTCTCATAACATGGGAATACGCCCTAATAGATTATTCTTAAAATATTGAAATTACAAATCTTCCAAAACAAGGAAAGAGAAGCAGTGGGCAATAAATGCCACCTTTTAACAGTATACAGAATAATATGAGCACATAGTTCCCATTCAGTACATTTTCTCAAAACTGACCGAAACAATTAACAGTAATTTTCCACATTAATAAATGCCCCCATAAAAACACCTAATAATATTGTTTTTATTGCATATTATAGATTTTTACAGTTCACTTATCAGGCATTCCCCCTTGTAATGTACTGGGAATATGTTATGTAAACTTTTTGCTCAAACTAACACAAAACACATCAATTCATAACCTCAACTAAAACTCCTAAACTTCATACAACATCACACTTCATATGGAAAATGACCCCCAAAAAATAAAAATTATCTGTGTTGATGAAGGGAGGGGACTTGCACAGCAGGTTAGAAGAATTTATCTGGAATCCCAATTACATCTGGCGTATGAACGATCCATTGAGGAAGTGGTTGATCGTTTTGAGCATGAATCTTTTGACATTATGCTTTTCTCAAGTTCTGTAACCCACCAGCAACCGTCATCGGCGCTTGAGATACTTGAGATAATCACAGCCAAATGCCCGGAGACACAAATCCTGTTTTTCGCCCATCCCGGGCGCCTCAAAATTGCTAATCAGGCCCTTCGAGCTGGTGCATTTCACTACTCCCTGCTGCCTGTCAGTGAAGAAGAGCTGAAGCTTCTCATTGAAACAGCGATGGA
Source organism: Desulfopila sp. IMCC35008 (assembly GCF_010646885.2). Classification (GTDB taxonomy): domain Bacteria; phylum Desulfobacterota; class Desulfobulbia; order Desulfobulbales; family Desulfocapsaceae; genus Desulfopila. The sequence goes on from NZ_CP050700.1 coordinate 2,971,828, forward strand.
AAAGAAGCCTCAGCTTGGCCTGAACCTGCTACTCCGATCCGAGGTTGAAAAAACGACCTTTGAACAAATGGTTGGCCGTTCGACTTCCATGCACCAGGTATACCGCCAGATCCGACAGGCGGCGGCAACGGACATCCCTGTCCTCATTTCTGGCGAGACAGGAACGGGGAAAGAACTGGCAGCACAGGCAATCCATGAATTAAGCGATCGTGCAAATGAACCGTGTATTCCTGTACACATCGGCAGCCTACCCTCCGACCTTGTTGCCAGCGAACTCTTTGGCCATGAGGCGGGAGCGTTTACCGGCGCAAACGAAATACGCAAAGGCTGTTTTGAACTGGCTGTTGGAGGCACCATATTTCTTGATGAGATTGCTACAATTGACCAGAAAATGCAGGTAAGTCTATTGAGGCTTCTCGAAACAAAATCGTTCCACCGCCTCGGCAGTCAGACCGATATCGATGTCGATGTGCGGGTTATTGCCGCTTCCAATGCAGATCTCATGAGTGAAATTCGCAGGGGCAGGTTTCGTGAAGACCTCTATTATCGGCTCGATGTACTACACATTATCATGCCGCCGCTGAGTGAACGTCACGGGGATCTCCACCTGCTAGTGGACCATTTTATCAAGCAGTCATGTGAAGAGTTTCAAAAGGTTATTCGCGGTATCAGCTCCAACTTTTTCAGCTGTATAGAGTCCTATAACTGGCCAGGCAACGTGCGTGAGCTTAAAAATGTCATCCAGCGGGCTGTCATCAACTGTCAGGAGGAAATTTTAGATATTATCCATCTCCCTAAACGTTTAATGAACAGTCAGTATGATGATATCACCATACCCATTCGCGTCGGAATGCGCCTTTCTGAAGTGGAAAAAGAAGTCATTACCAGAACTCTGGAATACACTAGGTATAACCGTACCAGTGCAGCAGAAATCCTGGGTATCTCCCGCCGCGCCCTGTATAATAAAATCCAGAAACTCAACGCAGGCAATTTCTGAGTTGTTAAAATTTTACTCTACTTACGAACATCCTCATAGCAGAAGTGTAAAGGTGATTGGCATCACACTGAGTAATGCCTGTCAGAGGAAATCTTTGATTATCAGGGCATACACAGCCCGCGGACAGAAACGATTTCGTTGTTTGAATTACATCTGAATATGAGCAAGAAGGGAAATGGCAATGCAAACCTATCATCAGGGAAGGTTACTTTACATTATTCCAGCTCCCCCATTGGAGTGATGGAGGAACTATAAGGTCAACCTGGTTTGGGATGCTACTGAATTACTTCTGCGGAGAGCCGGCCATCAGGAATGAGATGCCGGGGGATGAAGTCTGTAAATAAAATTGTGTAACTGCTTACAATCAATTAACTTCGCAAAGAAAAGGACATCGCTCCTATCGTTCACCTTCCTGTAAAGCGATTACTTATCACCTTCTTTCTTCTTCATTGATACATCAGGTTTCTGCGTGAGTTTTTCTCAACCATGTCATGATATCATCATATGATGGCGGAGTGATTAGAAACACTTCAATATCTTTCGGAAATTCAAGTTCAACCCTTTCTTCATCTTTCATTATTAGCAGCCCTGATTCTGCTTCAGAGAGGTTTTTCTCAATAATATCCAGAAAATGTTGAAGTCTCTTTTCTGAATACTCTTTGTAGAATTCTAAGACTTTATTGAAGACCTCGTTTGTAAAAACAACACTTAAGCAGCTCCCCCAGTCAGTATATGGTCCCAGTATTTCCTTACTTTCCAAAGGTAACAGTGCGGCACCTTCTTTCATCTTCTTCTCAATAATTATTGAAAGGTGTCTATCTATTTTCGACAATACACTCAGGGCCTCATCTCCATGCTGATAAATCATTTCGCAAAAAATCTTCTCTATCTTCCCTGCTACTTCAATCTTTTCTATATGCTGAATCACCTCATACCAGTAGTGTTCAATAAGGTTGTTAAAATCATCCGACGCATCTTCAAAAGAATAAATATTCGCAATACAATATAGTTTTCTTTTTCCGGCAAACTCCGCTGCATCAGGTTTTTGAATCTTTCCTAGTTGCACCATTTTAAAACTCCCCTTTTCTTATGAAAAATTAGAAAAAGCTTAACCACTCAGGTTTCATGATTGAGTTAACTATCCAGTTTCCAGACCAAAACCAGGTTTTTCAAAGTCTACGCTTATCTGATCCAGATCGAGGCATGTGAAATTTTTTTCCGCAGGCATATAAATGATATCTCGGAGTCTCGTACCTCACTTACCGGAGGACAAAATTTTGAACATAACGAAGATATTGCCAAAAGAGCCGTTTTTAGATGGTAACTATCAAAATGAAGAATTTGTAATCAACACCTTCTTCCATGATTGTAGTATTATAACAGCAACAGCGCTTGATCGGAATGAATAGAGTATCGACCATCCGGATCGCCTGAAATACAGTAACTTTATCGTAGATTTTTTTGAAATAACAATATTGGAGGGCCAGGACTACCACAGACAATTTACGTTTCTGATGACTTCCTGCCTGTAACAATGTTTGCTTTAGAATATCAGCAAGATGGTTAAAAGGACTCAGCTCGCCGATCTGGTTGTCCGAAGTTGCCCACTTAAAAAAGAAGTCTTGGGGTCGCCGCTTTAGACTAGAGGCTATATTGCCGTAAATCAGGGTAATATTACAGACGAGTTGAGCCAACAGTATATCGAAGAATAAGTGGATTCTTCGATTCACAAATCAGTTGATTTCGATTTGACGTAAGGATGCTGCAAATTCATTGAGGCTGTATGGCTTTTTGATCGCACCGATAAAACCGTGATCTCCATACTGCGATAGAATAGGATCGTTGGAGTATCCACTTGATACAATCAGGCGAGCCTCCGGAAACTCAGTGAGAATTTTTTTAGCTGTCTCCTTACCACCCATACCACCAGGAATAGTGAGATCAAGGATTACAATGAAGAATGGATTCTTCGACTTAAATGCCTGCCTGTAGAGTTCAACAGCTTTTTCCCCTTCATCGCATGTTGTTACCGAGTAGCCCAAATGCTTGAGGATCGACTCAGCAATTTCCAAAACTACAGCTTCGTCATCCATTACGAGAACCGCGCCATCGTTTTGACCTCCGTACTCCACGGGGAAGTCTTGATCCTTTTCATTTGAATAGACATGGGCAGTTGATGGCAGAAAAACGGTAATAAGCGTGCCTTCGGCTTCCGCAGAAGAGATGTCGATATGCCCTCCATGCTTGGTTACGATGGAAAAGGCAGAAGCAAGACCCAAACCATTCCCTGACGGTTTCGTAGTGAAATACGGATCAAAAACCTTCGAGATGATACTTTGCGGAATTCCAAAACCTTCATCTTCAAATGTAAAGCGCACATATTCCCCGACCGGCAGGGATAGCCTATTACCTTCTGAGAGCGTGGTGTTCCTGGCGGCTACGGTTAATGTACCGCCTCCTGGCATGGCTTGTACAGCATTGAGAAGCACATTTCTAAATACCTGACTCATTTGCCCTTCATCCGCTTCAAAGGCATGGACCGTATCCGGTATGTTGACTACAGCTTTAACACTTGAGCCGCTGAGGACGATGGATAGGGAATCCTCAATGAGAGCGTGGGGCGAAACAATCCTTTTTATCGGCTCGCCCCCCTTGGCAAATGTCAGCAGTTGGTGAGCAAGTTCTCCGGCACGAACTGCTGCTTTTTCTGCAGCGGTAATCGATTGAAGAGATGCGTGTCCGTCTTCAAGATGTACTTTTGCCATGGAAGTGTTGCCTATGATGCCAGTGAGAATATTGTTGAAATCATGCGCTATTCCCCCCGCAAGAACACCAAGGGATTCCAGTTTCTCAATTTTCAACATTTCTTTTTCGTATTGTTTGCGCTGTGAAACGTCACGTGAGATGGATATAATGTGAGGTTCACTATTGATGGGGATAATCCGTGCGGACATCAGGCCGGTAATGGACTTACCATCCTTTCGTCGAAAAACCGCTTCCAGGTTTTCGCAGTAGCCATCTGTACGCAGAATCTCCACCAGCCTGTCACGGTCAGTTATATCATCCCAAATATTGAGTTCTAAAGATGTCTTACCTATGACGTCTTCACTCGTATATCCCATGATTCGCGTAAACCCGTCATTAATATCTACATAGAGCCCATCCTTGAGACGGTTTATATTGATTGCATCCGGGCTGGAGCTGAAAGTCAGACGAAATTTATCCTCACTTTCCCGCTGCTGATCTTCCATTCGCTTACGATCAGTGATGTCTCGACCGATGCCAAGGACTCCAATCAGCTTCCCGTCACTATCATACATAGGGGTCTTAATCGTCTCCAACAGGGCGTGCCGCCCATCATCCGCATAGGTGATCCACTCTTCGTTTGTACTCGGTCCGCCTGCCTCCATCGCCTTATGATCATGCTCACGAAAGAAATCCGCTAGTTCCGTGTCTACAAAATCATAATCAGTTTTGCCTATGATCTCAGTCTGTTTAGCCCCAAAAAATCTCTCAAACTTGAGGTTACATGACAAGTACACGCCATGTTCATCTTTTAACCACACCAGGTCAGGAATGGTTTGTACCAATGTATTGAGCTGATTTTCACTTTTATGCAGGGCAACTGTAGATTGATGAATCTTGCGGTTGAACCGGATTATTAAGACATAGAGCAGAAGCGATGTGCAGCAAATAAACAAGATCCCCTTAAAAATTGCTATCCAGGTTATGACATCAGGATCCTGGACAAACCAATGCACAATTGAATCAGAGAAATAAATCCAGATGCAGCCAAAAATTGCATACAGGAAAACTATTTTAAATATTTCCAGGTGATTACTTGAGGTCATTGCCAACTACTCCAGATTATCTAAATTTCGACAAACCCACTATCTTAATTATTCAAGGCGATTTTCACTACTACATGTCAGTTGGATACAGAAAGAGAAGTCTTATTCGTAGGATAAATTTATATATAATATCGGCAAGCCCCCACGGCACGAATACCCGTCATGAGTACGGTTCCTTCATTGACATGTCAGAGAGAAAATCGAGCTCATGTTCGATGCAGCCATCTTATCAACCTGCGAGAGCAAATGATGTTTTGATATCATTTGTCTGTATAATCTTCCCTTACTGAATTCTGGCCAATTTTATGCGAGAATCACTTATCATGTTGAATCCTCGCAGCCAATTAAACTATGCAGACCTGTTGACTGACCATGAAATAGAGCATCTTTTTGCAGAATACTACCACCTGCTCCTCTCAAGAAAAAGGTAAATCTGTTGTAAACTTTCACGCACCAGCGCTGCCACTATATATGTCTCCATATTGGAGAACCCATGCGAGAGCGACAAATGGTTGCTACTGAGCCCGATCAACACCATGCAACTCACTGATACTACTTTTTTTTCACCAATTAACGCAATCATGCCTGTGCAATAAATAGTGAATTACTGTCGCAGTATCCTTACAAGCACCTCAAAGTGCGATTACTCATAGTTCTGCCGATCCTGTTGAGCCTCATCCTCACCTCTGCCATGAGCAATCAAAACTTTACTGATGAAACAGCCGAGACACCTCACATACTGCTAATCAACCCGTATCACACCGGCTACAGTTGGAGTGATGAAATTGAAGAGAGGATAAGTGAGTGGAAGCGGGCGTTCGCCAGCGGATCCCATATGCCGTCAAACAGATCGAGAACAAGATAGAGCACGATTATGCTCCCCCTTATCGAGCAAGAGGGGAGCCCAAAATCTCAGACCTGCTGACAAATAAAAGCAGCGTAAATGTCTGTGTTTATAATAGTAATGTTTCCAGAGTAAATGGTTTACATCATACAGGATTTGGAAATTCAGAATTCTGTCACTACCGCATATCGACCGGTACTCGGTAAACCTTACCAGGGACTAATGAAAGATACGGGTTCCCATGAACTAACATCTTAGTTCAGACAGTGTTCTTGAGAGGTCCTCAATATTGAATGGTTTTGAGAGTACCGCTGAAAAGCCATAGTCACGGTAGTTCGCCATTATAGGATCATTTGCATAACCGCTAGATACGACAACCAATATTTCGGGATCCAACTGTTTAAGCTGCTGAATGGCATCTTTACCTCCTATCCCACCGGGTATGGTCAGGTCCATAATAACCAAGTCATACCTGCTTTCTTCAGTTAGGCGTTCTTCGTACATTTTTACCGCTGTTTCACCTTCACTCGCGAATTCCACATTGTATCCAAGTGATATGAGCATTTTCCCGGTAACATCTTTGACAAGATCCTCATCATCGACAACAAGAACCGTACCAGATCCCTTTGTGATGCATTGATTGTAGTGTCCGGCTGTTTCAGCTTCGCGATTCGAGGCAGGAAGATAGACACTGAAGGTCGAGCCTTTTCCTTGTTCGGAGTTGACCTGAATCTGCCCGTTATGCTTTTTGACGATGGAATAGGCAGAGGCCAGCCCCAGACCACTCCCACCTGTTTTGGTTGTAAAATAGGGGTCAAAAATTTTGGCGAGAGAAGTCCTGTCTATGCCTGACCCACTGTCCTTAACAGAAATACAAATATATTTGCCGGGTTCAAGGAGCAGGCCATCACTCTCTCTCACGATGACATTTTCAGAGACCACCTCAATTGTTCCCCCGCCCGGCATGGCCTGACTGGCATTGATGACCAGATTGTGCAGGACCTGACTAATCTGCCCCTCATCGGCCTCCACCGACCAGAGATTTTCCTCAGTAAATTGCTCACACCGGCAATTCGAACCGGCCATGGCGAACATGGCCGATTCCTCAATGATCTTGATGAGTGAGGTAAGCTTTCTGACAGGCTCGCCTCCTTTGGAAAAGGTCAGGAGTTGCGCGGTTAAATCTTTTGCTCTCAGAGAGGCTTTTTCTGCCGTATCAAGCTTCGTCAATACCTCTTCATTTTCATTAGTTACAAGCTTCGCCAGAGAGATATTGCCGAGTATCCCAGTGAGAAGGTTGTTAAAATCATGGGCGATACCTCCGGCAAGAATACCCACGGACTCAAGCTTGTGGGCTTTTATCAATTCTTCCTGCAACTTCACACTCTCACTGATATCGCGAAAAACCAGAATGGCTCCCAGGGCAATACCTTTGACATCAAAAATCGGAGCACCACTGGTTGAGATGACACGCTCAATATTCTGATGCCGTGACAGGAGTCGAGTCTGATCGGCAAAGCCATTAGTACTCCCCGTTTGAAGTCGCACAAGAATATCATTGTAATCATAGCGGTGTTCACCAATCACTTCGCCAACGATTGAAAAAATTTTGTAAAACGGCTGCCCGAGAGCATCTTCCTGGCTCCAGCCGGTCAACTCCTCTGCCACCTTGTTAAGAAGTGTGATACGTCCTTCAGTATCAGTACATATAACGCCATCACCAATAGAGCGAAGAGTAACAGCCAACCTTTCCTTTTCAGTGAAGAGCTCCTCCTGGGATTTCTTGATTTTAATCAGGTTCTCATTGAGATTCGTATATGTTGAAGAGAGATTTACCGACATCTCCCGAAAAGACTCTGTAAGATGCGATATTTCATCACTGCTTTTCAAGGATGGCAGGGCAGCATCCCAGTTACCATGACTGATTTCATCGGCAGTCATTGCCAACTGACGAATTGGCCGGATGATCCTGTTAGTAGACCAAATCAGATAAGATGTGCCAGCCGCGAGACTGATGCCCATAATTACCAGAACGCTTTTGAGAAAAGTCCTCCTCATTTCCAACAGCTTCTCATTATCCTCATAAAGGATGAGCAACCAGCCCCACTCATCATAACTTCCATAACAGAAAAAGCGTGACTTACCCTGGTAAATGCGGCTGAGTGTACCTGAAGTATTTGCCGTTAATCGTTTTAAGAAAGTCAGGTCATCAATACCTACAGGGCCATTCAAAAGCGGAGCACCATTATCCTTTTGTACAATAATCAGTGTACCGCTATCCTCTTCGGAGTTGTATTTTTCTCTAAGTTCATTCAGCAGGTCTCTCTGGGCCGCCAGGCGATAACTCTCGACACCAAAAACGCCACTCTGTTTCAATACATTTACCGCAGTCCGCATATCCGCCTGCAGTGTATTGATTTCCTTCATCATCAACTTGCGGTTCAACTCATAACTTATTTTTGTAATTGCGGTACCGCCAGCAATGACAATAGCAAGTGAGACAAGAAGCAGGATCCCCAGTGAAGTGAGATTAATTTTATAATGTAATTTCATTGCATATGGTGCAAACAGGAGAGAACCAGGTTACTGGTTATTGTTCCTGAAGAAGCGTTTCCTGGCCAATTACCACATCGCTGTCTCTCAAAATCGAGATCGGGATAACTATATCAGCTGCTTTTGCCATTTTCAGATTGATAGTTGAGCGGTTGAGCCGGTTTTTTTGTAATGGTAGTTCCGCTGGATTTTTGCCGCTAAGAATATCAAGTGCAGTTTTCGCCGCGTAATTTCCCTGTTCACCAGGTGATTTGGCAAGGGTAAAAATGACAAACCTGCTCATAAAATCAAACACGCCGCCAGTGGGAATACGAATGTTATTTGCTATGAATTGTTCTGCAACATCAGCGTCCCAGTCTGATATACCGGCATGATTTGGAATAATAAGGATATGAACCTCATCCTGAGCTTTGAGGAATTGACGTTTGAACTCCTTCATTGAATCAACATAATAAGGCACAAGACTGTTATTAAAAATTCTCTGGTTGTAAATAGAGACAATTTTGTGTTCTGTCTCAACATCACCGCCAAGATACCCAATTTTCTCGCCTTTGGCATATTTTTTCATTAGCCGGACAAGTTCTTCAATGGGCTCAACTTCTATCATTCCGGTAACATTGGTTGCAGGGTAACCATACATGGACGCGTCCCAGTTGACACCGCAGAATACCACCGGTATTTCCTCAGCCAAAAGATAGGGCACAACGAGATATTTTTGGGCATTATCATCTGAAGCAATAATGACATCCGGCTGAAAGGTGCTGATCTGCCGGAAAGCCTCCCTGGCTGCATTTTCTCCAAAGACAGGGGCCTGATTACGCTTCGTGTCCAGACGAAGAACCTGCAACTCGACCCCTTTGTCAACGAGAACCTCACGGACCCCCTTTTCAACTCCATCACTCCATTCGTATCCCTGATGGTAGGAATCTATCCACATGATCTTTTTGTCGTTATAGACCTGTTCCTTTTTTATCCCACTTGCTGCGAACTCTGTATACGCATCGCGTCCAATGACCTCAGCTGTTTTGAGTAGAGACAGGGGGAAGGTGATGTCAGCGCTCTTGGCCATTCTCAGGTTAACTGTTAACTGGATCTTCTTGCTTGTGGCCAGAGGTATATCAACAATTTCCTTCCCAGCCAGGATCTGCAAAACAGTATTCGCGGCATATTCCCCATGTTCCTCCGAGAGTTTCCCAAGAGTATAAACAGTGAGGTGTTTAAGAAATTGCAGCAAAGCACCCGTCGGAATCCTGGTGTTATTGGCGATAAAGTTTTCCGCCTCGATATCGTCCCATCCCTGCAACCCCACATAGTTATAAACAATCAACATGTCGACATCATCCTGAGCACGAAGAAACTGATCTTTGAACTCCTGAAAGGTCTTCACCAGGTAGCTAACCATGTCACCATTAAAAAACCTCTCATTGATAATTTCACTCATTTTTCGGGCGGTTTCGACATCGACACTCAGGAAACCGACCTTTGTACCTTTGGCATCTTTCTGCATATGTGAGACAAGCAAATCAACCCTGTCGATTTCAATCATGCCGGTCACATTCCCGGTCGGATATCCGTACGTAGAAACATCCCCGTTGACACCGCTGAAAACAACCGGAAGAGCGGTATCTTTTAAATAAGGAACAACGAGATACTTTTGGGCATTATCATCTGTCGCGATGACAAGGTCAGGCTGTATTCGTTGAACCTCCTTCAATGCCTTCAAACCTGCATCGACACCAAAATCTTCAGAATCATTGAGCTTCGTATTCATCCGAAAGATGTACAATTGTGCTCCGGCATGATGGAGTGCCTTCTTTATCCCTGTCTCAATACCATCACTCCAGGGATACCCTTTGTGATATGAATCGACCCAGAGGATCTTTTTACCCGTTATATTCACATCTTTTTTGGAAGAAGATGCGTGCACCACAGATAATCCCAAAAGTAATAGTACGTTCAAAAAGACAATAAACTTTCGAAATATGGTGTGCTCCGTTGTCATAATCACTTCACTTTCATAGTATTGATGCGACTGGCATATTATTGAATTACCAGGTAATGAAATTCAACCATACCCCAATAATTTCATCAAGTCCCCCACAGACCTGTAGTTTTTGTTTAATATGTGCAAAAAATTCGACTTAGTAATGGTAGTTCCAAAATGTTTGTGATAGTTTTTTAAAGTGACTCATTGTCTCACGCTTCTTCCTTATGGTAGAGGCAACATTATTGATAAAGTTGCAGCAATGACTCATACACACGGCTTAACCCATGAGTGAACCCTGACCTTGATAGAAGACCAAGGGTTTCTATATTCGATTACAATCCAGGCATACCTAACCGATTATTCAATCGGAAACAGAAAACAGGCCACAATTGCCCATTTTCTACGATGAAACATTTTATTGGTGGAGGCGCTATTAGAGGATATAATATCCTCAATGGCTAGGCTGGTTATTCAACATGATAGGATGGCATGAAAACACTGTTTGATGAAATTCGGATTGGTTCCTTAGTCGCCAGAAACAGGTTGTGGCGAGCTGCCACCTGGCTCAATATGGCCGATGATAAAGGTCACCTGACCGCACGGCTTGAAAAGGTTTATCTCGATCTTGCAAAAGGAGGTGTCGGTACCATCATTACGGGGTACGCAAATGTGTTGGAAGAAGAGCAACCTAATCCACGAATGCTAGGAATCTACAATGATTCTTTTATCGCTGAATATCTCGATTTCACAAAAAAAATAAAAGCAGAAGGCGCGAACATCGTCATGCAGATCGCCTATGGCGGTTCCTTCACAGCCTTTCAGCCGGACTCCCGTGAGATATGGGGACCATCGCCTGTCCCCCACCCCTTAACCAAGGTTATTCCCACCGAAATGAGCCAGGACAACATCAACACGCTCATTTCAGCATTCGCTCTTGCTTCTGCTCGCGTGAAAGCATCCGGGTTTGACGGAGTGGAACTTCATGCAGCCCACTCCTACCTGTTAAGCCAGTTCCTTTCACCTTATTACAACCAGCGTACCGATCAATACGGCGGCCCCATCGAGAACAGGGCTCGTATTGTTATTGAAGTCCTGGATGCAGTTCGTAAGGAAGTTGGAGCCGATTATCCCGTTTTTATAAAGATGCATTGCACAGATGACTGGGCCGACAAAGGGTTGACGGAAGACGAGAGTCTGTATGTCGCGCAAGAGCTCGAAAAGAGAGGTATAGCCGCTATTGAATTCAGCGGTGGGAACCTTGATGATGAAGAATATCCAAATATGGGGCCAGGGCGAAAGGGTATTCTCAAGGTAGAAAAACAATCGTACTTCGCTGAAGCAACAGCACGGATCGCAGAACAACTCAAGGTTCCTGTCATATCCGTAGGCGGCCACAGGACTCCAGATAAACTGGAGGGAATACTTAACAGCACAAAGATAGAATGCTTTTCCCTCTCCAGGGTGCTCCATTCCGAACCTGATATTATCAACCGCTGGCAAAAAGACAAAACGGCTAAACCACGCTGTCTGTCATGCAATAAATGCTGGGATAAAAATGGGAACATCTGCATCCTGATCCGTGAGCCGATTATGGGCAGCCATGTTTCCATGTAAAAAAGAATCAATTGACAGAGTAGCATCAACCCGGATTTCTGATTAGGCCAAACGTTGCCTTATTCAAAGTGTTGGGTAGCAAATCATAGTCAGGCTATGTTTGCTGCCCCAACATCGCCATAGGCGGATTCCAACCAAATTGAAGCAATGTTCCTGAGAAACTTGTTGGTTCCCAACTGCTTCTGTCACCTGGCTTTATGAAGTCGTTGCCATCTTCAAACCAGAGGTTTTTATCAAGACCGAACCATATCTGGAATTTAACCTCAGCCATATGACGGATATTTCCAGGCTACTACTTCGAAATACAGTTTTGAGAATTGAAAAAATAACAGGTGCCGAGCTATGAGACGTGTTGATGTGGCCATCATCGGAGCAGGAACAGCGGGCCTTACTGCTCGCCGTGAAGTTGAGAAAAGAACACAAAATTATGTTGTCATCGATGATGGGCCATTGGGGACCACCTGTGCCCGTGTCGGCTGTATGCCCTCAAAAGTACTTATCCAGGTGGCGAACGATTTCGCCCGACGTCACCATTTGCAGGAGCAGGGTATTCATAACGGGTTACAACTGGCAGTGGATACAACTGAAGTGATGCGGCATGTTCGCAAGCTAAGAGACCGTTTTGTCGGCGGAGTACTCTCCGGTATGGCTCATTGGAGGGATACAAAACTGATCCGTAAAACTGCCCGCTTTATCGACCGGTATACCCTTGACCTGGGAGATGAACAAATTCATGCAGATACTATTATTATAGCGGTGGGAACAAGACCGATTGTCCCTGAACCCTTGAAAAAATATGCCTCTTTCATCATTGACACCAACGGTTTTTTCGAACTCGAAAGGCTACCGGCAAAGATTGCAGTGCTGGGTATTGGCGTTATTGGTCTCGAGCTGGGTCAGGCGTTGTCCCGGCTTGACATAAAGACCACAATAATTGGCAGACGAGCGAGGTTTGGTGGGCTCAGTGATCCTGAGATCAACGACTATATCGCCCGAAAATTTGCAGAACAGTTCGATGTATCACTTAATGATTATCTGATAAAAGGTATTTCAGACAATGGCAGCCTCAAGCTCATAACTGGTAAGCGAGAAATTGAGGCAGACCTTCTTTTGACAGCCCTGGGCCGACGTCCAAATCTTGACCGGCTAAATCTGGATATCCTTGATCTACCATTAGATAAACACGGCATCCCCTATTATCAGGAAGAAAATTTTAATATACCCGGTACCAATCTTTACCTGGTTGGTGATACAAATCTAAGGCGTCCCCTCTTGCATGAAGCCGCAGACCAGGGACGTATTGCCGGGTTTAACGCCGTTAATGATCCTCAATGTTTCAAGGAGCGAGTTCCTCTCTCTATAGCTTTCTGTGAACCGAACATTGCTTTCGTCGGCAGACGATACGAGGAGTTAATCCATAAAGGTATCGACTTTGTAACCGGCAAGGTTAGTTTTGAAGGCCAGGGCAGGTCAATTATAAAACTTGAGGAGATCGGAGTTCTGCACATATATGCCGAGCGATCGTCAGGCAAGCTGCTCGGCGCTGAAATATTTGCTCCCGACGGCGAACACCTTGCCCATCTTATATCCTGGGCAATCAGCTGCAATCTCACGGTCCATGAGACGCTGGCATTGCCCTTCTATCATCCCGTTATTGAGGAAGGGTTGCGCACCGCCATTCGCGACGCAGCCAGACAGGTAGAAGAGCCGCCCAGCCTGCTGGAAGTCTTCCGCTGTGAAGACAGTCCAATACGATAACAGACTCCTTATGGTCAGATCCCGGTATACTGCTATAAATAAGGACCGTTTCTTGTTCACGAGTAACAGCAGTAGAAAGTTGCAGTTTTATATGCAGACGTTTTTTTTGCGATAAGAAACGGCACTTATAACTCTCAAAGCTATCTGCGATACAGAGAGATACCTTTCTGGAGCTGCCGTGCGCTATTGGAGCATTCTTTTTTATTCCGAACTTCTCATGTCCTTTCAATATGTCGCATACTGATCCTTATAACCAGGTCTGACATTATCTCTTCTCATATATGTGGATAATAGCTGTAAGCTGGATATCCCGGTCATCAACCCGTTTAATCGGAAGCTGAATCGTATGACCGGATTTAACACCAGGCGGGTAGCTCAACAGCAGTTGCTGCTCCCCCGCAAGATACCCCGAACCGTTGCAGCGCCAGCATCCCTGAACACCACGGCTCCCTGAACTATTGCAGTTGGGACAGCGAATCTGCACCGGTATTTTGAGCCTGACATTGCCACCCTTCAGCGCCTGCGCACTGGTAAGCTGGACCTCTATGGTACTGTTGTGAGTATACCTTGGGTGCCGGTCTTCTTCAAAAGTCGATAACAGTCTGTCAAAAAAGCCGTCAAAGAGATCGTTATAGCTGTGAATTGAACGATCCAGAGACCTTATTCGGGTAGGTTTTGTTTCCTCTCTTGGAATAAGAGGTTCAACCCGGCCATGCGATGGCAAATCGACCGCATCCGGTTCATGATGTTGTACAGTAATTCTGTCCTGGAGGTGGCTGTCATAGCTTTTCCGCTGCGCCGGATCACCTAAGACCGAGTAGGCCTCATGAATTGCCTGGAACGGCATATGATTTTTCCCGTAATGATCCGGATGATACTCTTTGGCAAGTCTGCGATAGGCGGCCTTTATATCATCCTGTGTTGAACTGAATGGAATACCTAAAATAATGTAATAGTTTTTTGGCATTGCAGATCCTCCTGAAAAAGAACATACCTTCTGAAATTGTTCAGAAATATCCAGAGCAATAAGCCCTTCCATAAACTATATGAGCAAAGATCTATTTACTTTTTGAATGAGACCCTTGCCTTGCCGCCATTTTAGCTCTCCTCAGGTTCCGTCTCAGTAATTGATACAATGTATATGCCTTAAGGCTATTGAGGAGTGCAAAGGCCGCTGTACACATGATTGACTGTACCGCATGGAGTTCATCCGGGAGGCTTCGGTGCCAGTGAGTTCCATAATACGGTTAATCCGCTGAGCTGTTGGCGGGTGGGTCTGCAACCAGGCTGGTGCCTTGTAGCTCCAGGGCATAATAAAGAAATTTCGCCAATAGTAACGATGATACTTTTCAAGTCTGTATAGTGCCTGAGCCAATCCGGCAGGGTCCCCCGTCAGTTCACTGGCAACCACGTCCGCTTCAAACTCACGCGTTCTGGAAAGTGCCATCTGGAGCATCATGACAAGGGTCGGTGCAAAAATAATAAAGAGCAGGGGAGCCAAGGAAAACCTGACATTTCCCAAAATTATCAAGGGTAAGGCAAGAATCAAAATGACCTGACCAAACAGGGACATGAAACCGGTTATTCTCTGAACATGATGAGCAATGGCCATAACCCTCAGATCGTTGTTTTTGATATGCGCTGTTTCATGCCCCAGTATTCCTGCAATTTCACGTAGGTTCAGAGTCCGAAGCAAGGTGTCAGTAAGGACAATAACAGGCTTCGCTTTGTTGCCGCTGGCATAAGCATTCATGACTCCGGACTTTTCGTAATAAAGCATCGGAACACGCGATAGCCCGGCGCGTGCTGCAATTGTTGCTGCGATTCTATACAAACCCTGATGTGTCTCAGGAGAGAGCGGTTGCGCCCCTCTTGTGCGGAGCAGTCGCTCCAGGCCAATATTCCTTGAGAGAAGTAGAGATGCTGCACTACTTAACAAGGCTATCCAGATGCCGTCAGGCCCCATGACCATATACGCGACAAGCCCTGTCACAGACGCCATTATCACCAGCAAGCCCACAGTGTGAAACAAGTTTTTGATCCTATTATGAAACACAAGGTCTCTTTTCATGTTCTTACCTCGTCCTCTTTATACAAATGCTACCACTCTTCCATGGCCATGCCTTTTTCTATTATTTGATCAATCTCTTCAATATTCTTTTCAGTTAGCAGGAGCTGCTCTTCTATCATATCGAGAAGCTGGTCATTGGCTCCGAGAAGATCTCGGGTTCTTTTTTTCAGTCTCTCTCCGGCCCGTAGATACTCTCTCATCTCATTACGGATGAGTTTTCGTTTGTGATGTTTCTCGAGTTCTGTCTCGATAAGCGGCAGAAGTCGCCTGATGGATACCTCGACTATGATATCTCTTGGTATACTTAATTGTTTGGCGATGCTGTTTATGGCATTTAGAGAGTACCTGCTCAGTACAAAAGTTTTTTGTTTAACCTTGCCCCGGCTGGTGTTGTTTCTCCGGGCACTCCCTGCCAGCCGCTTCAGCTCCCCCGTGTCTTCTGTCAGCTGATCAAGCAGAGATTTCTGTTGGATTCCGAGCTGTCCGGAAATTACGCCAAGTAATTCAATAAGTTCTTTAGGTAGCCTAAAAGTGGCCCTGACCGACTGTTTATACAGTAGATCGTTTATAGTCAGGTCGCCAGCTGCATAATTTTTAGTATTCTCATTCACTGATTATTCCTCCATGATCTGACTTTATGAACTTTGCATTACTATGTCAACAGTTGTTGATAAAGTAATGATGTAGTTTTTTGTTAAAAAAGTAACCCATCGATATTGACAGATGTCGTGTCAGTATTATTTTCTGCGACACAAGGTGATAATCAACTACTGACAAGCAAACACACTGCGTAATAAGCACGTATTTACAAAGCTTTCAAAGTTGATTCGTGCAGCTTGAATCCATTGGGGATTCGGAGTGAGAACTCTAAAACAGGAGGAAAAGATTATGTGGACAAGAGCAAATGATATTGATCGTATGTTTAGTACCATGAATCTGTTGCACTCCAGGATAAACAGGTTGTTTCCGGATTTCGACAGATCATTCAGTACAGATCCAGGTTGGAAAATAGCGGAGGGAGCTCCTAAAACCAACATGTATGATCTTGGTGACAGATTACAGATTATTGCTGAGATCCCAGGTGTTGCGAAGGAAGACCTGGATATACGTATCCAGGGAAATTACCTTGAACTCAGCGGTTCACGCAAGTCGGATGCGCCTGAAGGATACAAGGCACACCGGATTGAGCGCGGTTCAAGCTCTTTCACCCGCAGCTTCACCCTCCCTGCGGATGTGAATGCAGAACGTGTTGAAGCTGTGCTGAAAAACGGCATACTCACCATGAACCTGCCTAAATCCGAGGCGGCAAAACCCAAGCAAATCACTGTCGGTTAATAATTTTCATGAACGCGTGATCCAAAATGGAGGAACTGTCATGAGCGATAAAAGAGACATTACCACCCGGCAAGAGTCAATGCCTGAACGCAGCAGTGAAATCCCGACCATCGCACCACTGGTTGATATCTATGAAAATGATGACGAAATCCTACTGCACGCAGATATGCCAGGTGTCAAAAAAGACGACATTACTATAAACATTGATAATGGCAAGCTCGAGATAACCGGGATGCGATCTTTGCAATCATCCGGCGCGACAGGATGGGAGGAGTTTGGCGAGGTAGAATACCAAAGGATATTTTCAGTCCCGCAGTCCATTGATGTCGACAAAGTTAATGCGGATCTCACAGATGGTGTTCTGAAGCTGTCTTTACCTAAAGCGGAAGCCGCTAAACCCCGCAGGATAGAGATTCGATCATAGTAACCGGGTATAAGCAGAACAACCTTTGATTTAAGGCTCCCTTGAAAAAGTGGGGCTACAACCAACAATAGACCTCTACAAAAAGAGGGTGACCTTTCATGGTTCACCCTTTTTTTGTCTATTCCAATTCTTCCATTATCCCTTCCTGAATAGAATCAGTCTACGTTAACCCCTCGTGGCATGGATGCAAAACGAGCACTTTTTTATGCTCAACAGGTTGAGCAAATCCAGATACGGCAATATTTGTCAGCGGCGTTCTGGAACTACCCCTAACCGGGCGGCTTGAAAATACGTAATCCGTCTTCTTCGTTTTACTTCTCACCAAGTGTGTAACACTCTCTTCTTCCTGCTTCTTTTTCTTCCTTTTTTCTTACCTGTTACAGTTCAAAATCAGTAAACATATCCCTCAGGAGGACACAGGGATATGGCACGGTCACGACGACGGAAATGTAAGCATTGCCGGGAGTTATTCATCCCGGATCATCGTAACAGAAATAAGCAGCGCTACTGCTCCAAACCGGAATGCAGGGTGGCAAGCAAAGCTGCCGCCCAGGAGAAGTGGCTGCAAAAAGAGGAAAACAAAAACTACTTTCGGGGACCGGATAATGTCCGTCGTGTACAGGCATGGAGAGAGCACAATCCAGGGTACCGGCAAAAGCAGCGATTAAGACGAAATGCGTTACAAGATCACTCGTCTGGAAATAACAAAAGAAAACAAGAGGATAAGCCAAAGTTAACGAAAGAGCCGTTACAAGATCTCTTGACGAGCTATCCCATCGTACTTGTGGGCCTATTGGCACATTTTAGCGGTTCACTGTTACAAGATGACATTGTCCATACCGGCCTTCGTCTGCAACAATTGGGGCGGGATATTCTTACCGAACCATCAATAGATAAAGGAGGTCGTCATGACAGTAGAAAAACAACCCATACTTCCGCACATGATCCGCAGGGTGCCGGAACAGTTCAGCTGGCTGGATCACCGCCTGGTCCGTGAGAAGTACATCGATCAGCTCAGCCACCAGGCATCGGCGCTGTACTTGTTCCTGGTTACGGTCTCAGACAATCAGGGACTGAGTTATTACAGTGAGAAAACCCTGAGCAAGCGGCTCAACATGGACACTCTCAGCCTGGCGGAAGCCAGGAGTATTCTGGTGCAGCACCGCCTGGTCGCGTACCGGAAGCCGTTATACCAAGTGCTGGCCCTGGAACAGCCCAGAGAACTGGCGCAGACGGATTCCGAGGCAACTTCACTCGGACAGATCCTGCAGCAACTGGCGGGAGGGGTACGATGATAACGTACGAGCAGTACTGCCGGATAAAATCCTACAGGGAAGAAGGGTTGAAAGCGGGTCAGATCGCAGAAAAGCTTGCGCTTAACCCCCGTACCGTCTCCAAGTGGATGGAACGAAATGGCTACCAGCCAAGGTTACCGGGCCATCGGACAAGTAAACTCGACCCCTATAAATGCGACATCCTGTCCATGCTGGAGCGACACCCTTTTACCGCCGCCCAGGTTTTCCAAAAGATCAAGGATCAAGGTTTTGACGGAGGCTATACCATCGTCAAAGAGTATGTCCGGAAAGTCCGGCCGAAACGGCATAAGCCTTATCTGAAGCTGAGCTTTGGCCCAGGTGAGTGTGCACAGGTGGACTGGGGCTCTTATGGCTCCATTCGCGTTGGAAGCACCCGGAGGCGGTTAAGCTTTTTTGTCATGGTGCTCTGTCACAGCCGCATGATGTATGCGGAGTTTACCGTCTCCCAGACCATGGAGCACTTTCTCGGTTGCCATCAGCGTGCCCTGCAGTACTTCGGCGGCGTACCCGACAAAATCATGGTCGATAACCTCAAGTCGGCGGTGCTGAGAAGGGTCACCGGACAAGCCCCGGTATTCAACCCAAAGTATCTGGATTTTGCAAACTACTACGGCTTCACCATTGTTCCCTGTGGTGTCGGTAAAGGTAACGAGAAAGGCATCGTAGAGAATGCTGTCGGTTACATCAAGAAGAACTTCCTGGCGGGACTCGATCCCGGTGACTTCAAGACCGTAAATCCGGCCGCTGCCCACTGGCTCGCCAACATTGCCAACGTCAGAAACCATGGGGAAACACGGAAAAGACCGAAGGATATGTTCGCAGAGGAGCAGCTGTCCGGGTTGCCGTCCGAACCCTACGATATCGGTACGGTCTCCCAGATACGAGCAACCAGCCAGTTCCGCATAACCCTCGACACCAACCGTTATTCCGTCCCGGCGGAATATGCCGGAATCCGGCTGACGATGAAGACCTACCCGGACCGACTCTGCATCTATCATGACAACAAACTTATCGCCAGGCACACCAGAAGTTACGACAGGCATCAGGACATAGAGGATCCTGATCACCCGAAAGCACTGCTGCAACAGCGCCGTAAGGCTAAGGATCAGAAGGTCCTTATGCGCTTTCTGGCCCTGTCTTCACTCTCGGAACAGTACCACCAGGGGCTTGTCGAGAAAAACCTCAACACAATGCATCATATCAGGAAAATCGTCGGGTTATCGGAAATCTACTCGAAAGAGCGGGTGGCACGAGCCATGGCGGATGCCTTGGAGTTCCGGGCTTTCTCCTGTGACTATATCGCCAATCTCCTTGAGCAGAGAAAATACTTCACAGAACCACAGGGTGCCCTGCACCTGACCAGATCTTCCGACCTCCTGGATCTTGAACTCAAAGAGCCAAATATGGACGTGTACGCAAAGGGGAAAAAGGATGAATAGCAAACCGCAACACCTCACAGAGCAACTCGACTATCTCAAGCTGAGATTTATGGAAAACAATCACGAAGAACTTGCAGCGACGGCGGCCGGAAACGGTTGGAGCCACCAGGAATACTTTGAGCAACTTATCCGCGGGGAGACAGATCTGCGCTGGGACAATGCCATTCAGCGCCGGATCAGAATGGCTCGCTTCCCCGTCATTAAAACCCTCGATCAGTTCGAGTGGAACTGGCCGGAGCAAATCAACGAAATGCAAGTGAAGCACCTCTTCCGGCACAACTTTATTGCCGATAAAGCCAATGCCATCCTCCTTGGCGGCGTCGGCCTGGGTAAAACCCATCTTGCAACCGCTATCGGCTATGAAGCTTGCCTGCGTGGTTACTCCGTACTGTTTACTACGGCGGTTGATGTGATCAACACTTTGTCCGCTGCTCAAACAGGCGGACAACTGAAAACATGTCTAAAAAAATATCTCAAACCTTCCTTGCTGATACTCGACGAACTTGGGTACCTGCCAATAGATAAACGAGGAGCCGATCTGCTCTTCCAGGTGATCAGTAAACGGTATGAGAATGGAGCGATACTCATTACATCAAATCGGGCTTACAAGGACTGGCCGGCTATCTTCAATGATGATGCGACACTGACATCGGCAATGCTGGACAGACTCCTGCATCATGCGGATACGGTTGTTATTGAGGGGAAAAGTTACAGAATGAAGGCGCAGGTAGAAATGTAAAAAGGAAAGAACCAACCGTCGCCGGTGGTCGACTTACGGCGGCGGTTAAGTCGTGTTTAACGGCTGCACTTTCAAACCGCCGTTTCTTGGTACTTCGACGCCGCCGCTAACAATATTCAACATAAGAAAGATTAATAATATTGATAATACTCTCAGAAGAAAGAACTTGTGTGATGATTTGATCTATCTGTAAAGTATCGACCTTTGATCTATTCAGTTATGTCATTAATGTTAGTCATTTGCCAATCAAACCTTTTACTCCATCATTCTCGCAGAAATTTAGCACTTGACATGGTCATTTGGTCGTTTTACCATACGTTCACTAGAGGTGATGATATGAATGAAAAACAAAAAGCACTTATAGAAGCAAAGGCAAACGTCCTGAAAGCCCTTGGCCACCCAACCCGGCTGTGGATGGCTGAACAGCTTGCTGATGGTGAAAAGTGTGTCTGTGAACTTGCCGAGTTTATCGACGCCGACTTTTCTACCATTTCAAAACATCTTTCGGTCCTCAAGCAGGCCGGAGTGGTTGAAGATGAAAAACGCGGGAAGATGGTTTATTACCGGCTACGGGTGCCGTGCATCCTCGACTATATGCCCTGTATTGAAAAAGTGATTCGAGCTAAAATTGATGACCAGCTGCAACTGATACGCTAGCTTTTTTTAAACCTTGGTTGGTTAATTCGCCAAATGTAACAACATGGATTTAAGGTTATGAACTGGAAAACTGAATGGAAAAACCTCCTTTGGATTGTCTTAATTTTTATAGGCTGCTTTTACCTGCCGGTTGGGTATCAGCGTTTTGACAATGCAATGCTGGAAGCCTTTCACCTGGTAAAATGGTATGCGCAGGAACACGTCCTGCTTTGCCTTGTCCCCGCCTTCTTTATTGCCGGAGCAATTGGGGTTTTTGTCAGTCAGGCATCAGTCATGAAATATCTTGGTGCAGGTGCCAATAAGTTCCTTGCCTATGGAGTTGCGTCGGTCTCTGGCACCATCCTGGCTGTATGCTCCTGTACCATTCTTCCTCTTTTTGCAGGAATATACAGGATGGGAGCAGGGTTGGGACCTGCTACCGCTTTTCTCTATTCAGGTCCTGCGATAAATGTCCTGGCTATTGTGCTCACAGCAAGTGTGCTTGGCCCCAAGATGGGTATCGCCCGAGGTGTTGGTGCAGTTATTTTCAGTATTGTAATCGGTATCTTAATGGCATTTATCTTCAGGAAAGATGACCAGGCGAAAGCCGCTATTCCCATGGTCATGCCAGAGGATGAAGTCATCAGACCTTTGTGGCAGAACGGACTCTACTTTTTTTCCATGGTAGGTATCCTGGTTTTTGCGAACTGGGGGAAACCCCAGGACCCCAATGGGACCTGGGCTGTGATCCATGCCTCGAAATGGCTGCTTACCTCCGGTTTCGCCATCGCCTTTGCTCTCATCCTGGTTCTTTGGTTCAACCTGAAAGCCTGGAAAGTCATCACAACCGGTTTCGTTGTTGCCATTTCAGCATGGGCATTTCCGGCACAGCCGATCATCGCCTTTACCCTTGGTTTTATTGGCCTCGCTGTTATCACCAGTCTCGATAAGGGTGAGGGAGGAAGATGGTTCTCCTCATCCTGGGATTTTGCCAAGCAGATATTACCTCTCCTGCTTATAGGTGTATTTATCGCAGGAGCTCTACTGGGTCGTGTCGGGCACGAAGGACTTATACCTTCAGAATGGGTAGCCATGGCGGTCGGCGGCAACTCGTTACGAGCAAATTTCTTTGCCTCTTTTGCCGGTGCCTTTATGTACTTTGCCACACTGACGGAGGTACCGATCCTGCAAGGGCTGATCGGCAGTGGCATGGGCCAGGGACCTGCTCTGGCCCTGCTCCTGGCTGGCCCGGCGCTGAGTTTACCCAACATGCTGGTTATTCGATCCGTACTTGGCACCAAAAAAACAATTGTCTTTGTTTGTCTGGTTATTGTTATGGCCACGGTAAGTGGCGTGATCTTTGGAACATTCTTTTAACACCTTCACCGTAAGAGGTATAACATGAAGATTCAGGTTCTTGGACCAGGTTGTCCGAAATGTAACGAAGTTGCAAAAAATGCAATAGAGGCCGCACAGGCAGTAGGTCTTGATTACGAAATAGAAAAAGTTACCGATTTTAATGATATCATCAAGTTCGGCGTTATGATGACTCCCGGACTGGCTATTGACGGCGAGGTCAAATGTGTTGGCAAGGTACCAACTGTCGACGAAATTAAGGCTATGTTGGCCTGATCGCCTAGAGGTACGGAAAACAACAGATCAAATTCACTGAGGACGCGATCATGTTACTGGAAAACTACACTCTTGAAATTTTCAAGTCCCATTGTGATCCGGGTGCGAGGGGCGTACACTGTTACGCCCATCTGGATAATGATATTAGCAAGGTTTTACCGTACCTCAACACTGAACTCGGAGGCTTTATCTATACCGAAGACCCTCCGACCTTGACCCTGAAAGTCTATGGCAAACTCATCACCATTCACTCTCGTAAAATTGCCATCAATGCTCTGATGGATGACCAGGAGGCGGACAAGATTGCGAACTGGTTACAACGTGAAATTAACGAAACCTGGGAGCGACGGGATGAAATAGAGCCGAGCACCAAAAGCAGAAAGCAACCTGTACTCATGGAGATTTTCAAACTCCTCCCGCACACCAACTGTAAGGAATGCGATCAGCCGACATGCCTCGTTTTCGCATCGCTCGTTGTGGAGGGAGTGAAAGACCAGGATGATTGTCCGCCGATAGATCCAGAGAACAAAAAGAAACTGAGGGAATACCTCTCGGGATTTACCTTTGAGTGAGAGCCCGATACGACAGATACCATTTCAATCTACTGGAGTCAAATGTGAACCCCACGCCTCCCCTTATGAATATGCTTTTAATCATTCCCAGTGCGGACAACACCTATTTTGGACGATTGATCAGGGAGTGTACACAAGAACTCGAAGATGAGGGCAAAGCGATATCGACGGACTTATTTGATCTCAAGAATACTGACACCGTAAACAAACTCAAACAGCTGATGGAACATGCCGACAGATGCATCGCCGTTGATGATTCAGAAACAGGATCGCTCAGCTTACAGCTTGCCGAATTACAACTTCAGCCAGAATTCAAGTTGGCCCTTACAGATCTTGGGATTGAAGATTTGGGCGATTCTCCCTGCACCAATGAAGATCTCGACCTGGTCAAAGATGCAATTATCGCCTTCAGCACAAGATTATCGGAAAGAGTTCCCCGATTACCCGGATGCTGTTGCCAATAGACAAGAACCAAACGAATAGCACGACTACAACTGTAACTGACAGTCTGCACGGTCGAATCCTGCCCATAAAAAGTGGGTGTTTTTCAGGGAAAAGCTATAAGATAAACCAGTCATAAGACAACAGGAACACGACCTTCAATTCCGGAGAGGACCCGTTAATGGACATAACCGACGCAGAATCCAGGAGTTTCATGCTCGAGCTGTATTCAATGACTGAGGGAAATACTGATACACAGGTGTCCATGCACGACGTAGGAGAATCATTGGGGTTGGACCGGGATAACTCCTCGGCCATTGCGGAAGACCTCATCATTGATGAGTTTATCGAACTTAAAACCCTCTCGGGTGGCATCGGCATCACCCCAAAAGGGCTTGAAGCACTCCAACTTGCCGGCGTTGCAGGAGGCGGCAATGGGCTGGGAAGATTAAACGATGCGCCATTCCTGAACGATGGCGGGCTCAAAACACTCCACTTGCTGCTCACCAAGGTAAAGGAAGCCCTCTCTTCACCTGGCATATCATATGACCTGCTGGAAGAGATTATCCTCGACATCAAGACTGTTGAGGTTCAAACCCTCTCTGCCAGACCATCCACAAACGTTATACGGGCAATCCTGAAAAGCCTTGCGGCCCGTCTGCAGGTTGCAGGATTTGAAGCAATCAGTCGTGATGTGCTCAGCGTTGCAGACTAGCCCGAATGACACTGCCCGGTATGACTCAATTCAAAGACACGGAAATACAGGTACAATAAAGATGTTACACAGAGACTTACTGACTCTTGCAAACCTCCTTGACCCTGCCAACATCACCGCTGGTGAGCCTCACCTTAATACCGTGGGGATGGGTTGGCGATTTTGTCAGAATATCCTGCACAACTCCTTCCGTTAACAGGCCAGTTCTCTGATCCTTTTTCAGTACGATTTTTACCTGCTGACCTTTCTGTATATTTGACCGTTGTGTTCCACTCATATTGATACCTGCATTGCATTTGTTACATTTTTTACTTGCTTGAGCTGGAGACGGTGTAACCTCCTGGGCAACTCACACGGAGTGCCTGACTAGTTTCAAGAGAAACCCGACCTGCAACTCCCGCCGGAAAGTGCTCCCGCCGGCACAATACCCGTTCCACTTTTTTGCAGAAAACTGACCGCTGATGTTGTCCTCTCTATCTCCATACTCCCACAGAAGGTGCAGGTAACTGAGGTGGTGTCTTTGGTCTTGAGAATTTTATCAAATTCCTTCCCACACGCGCTGCAATAAAATCGGTATACCGGCATAAATTCCCTTACTGGCTCCACTTGCTTTTCGGCCATTTGTTAACTTCTAGAAATGTATGGTGGATTATCCCCCTGCATACACACAAACATCCTGGGATATACTATGTCCTGCAGTTGACATCAATATTTTGTTCAATCATCAATGCTGACCAGCAGCGGCAAAGAAGACTTTGTGCAGCACACATCCCAAATCATTTTTTATCAGGGCCGTATAGCCATTATGTGTCCCTTCTTGCCAGTATAAAAAATTCGCTCAGGTCCACATCCGTTTCCAACCTCCCAGGCCCCTGTAACAACATCCCCTTTATCATTCACCAGCCAATACCGACCCTCAATTCTAATCTTTACATTCCCATTATTCTTCATATCAAAAATCCCGAAAAGGTCATAAAGTTCCTGCTTGGTTGGCAGCCTCCAGTCACTGAATTCCCCTTCGTTAAGCCTCGAAAGATGCTGTTGAACATCTCCGGGAGAACTGAACTCCTTACTTCTCATCTTCGTCCACATGGTCCCTTTCAGGTGGTCAACAAAGTAGGAATCACCGGCAAGTGACAGCAGAGACTTTCGACTGTCCGCTCTCGCCGTGGTCGGTAAATTGTAGAGAAAATGTGTTGCTACCATCAACAGCAGTACAAGATGGACAGTTGTTTTCAATCCAGGTGTGCTTTTCATCCTCAGATACCCATCTTTTAGTATATCGGTACGAGTCCGTACCCTTGAGCCTGGTAGCCAATCAATGAAATAAGGGTATTACCGACAGGATCAACTGCCGCAAGGTACGTTTGATGATCGACCTTGAACAGACCGGCAGCAATTGAGCATGCCTCAAATCTGACTCCCCGGCTTTTTAGGTCCTTAATCAATCTTGCAGAGGTTTCGAGATACTGCAGATCCTCTTCAGAAAAAGACCATGTCTCTTTTGAAATATATCGAATAGAAGGCCCCCTAACAGCTACCACAAACTCCGGGTGCCCACCTTGGTCGACAATCCCCTTATGCGTTTTGCTTATTACCTCCAGGTAAAACGCAAATTTTTCAGGTTTACTCAACTGTATATCAAAAACGGCCTTAGCATCACTGACTCCGGTAAGCGCATACTGATCATTTACTTCGCTACGGGCAAGAGACGGCAGATATGCAAGTAACAGAGTAATCAAACTAATGAGCACAAGGGATTTACGATCAACATATCGAAACATTACAACCCTCCTCTTTTGATATTTCAGGAAATATTAGCCCAGAAACTTCATGAAAGGCTCCCGCTATTCCTTGAATAGTAGAGCATATCAGTCTGTTTTTGAGCGTTCTGCGGTTCCCCTTCCGGGTACACGTTGCAACCAAGGATTTTGAGGTCTTTCACTTTAACTTTTCACCCTTCGGGCCTGCGGACATGGCAGGTTCCCCTTCGTTGCAACAGGGAACGACCTATCCGAGGAAAGCTGCTTTTTGATGCACCTTGCATCACAGGCCATCTCGACTCGTGAGATCAAAGGGTTAGGAGCTGAACAATTCTCTTTCTCAACATGATTTGCAAAAAGTCATTTGAGAATGATAATCACTCACTCTTGATTCGCTTGGAATTTCTTTCCAATTACACAGTTCAAAACAGTTATGTGAAGAGTCTATGAAGGGGTAGCTGTACGTGGTATCCACCCATATTCAGGTACTTATTTGAGATATATTTCTACGTTGTGAGGCACACCCGGGGAGGAAGTAACGAAGTTGGCAATTTGCGGGCTGGATACAGAAAGGGCCTGCCGATATATCGGCAGGCCCTTGGGGACACATCAGCCTCAGACTATTGTCCTACCAACCATATGTTAAAAAGTCATGGATGGAATCTGCAGCCTCACGACCTGCTCCCATGGCAAGAATAACGGTGGCAGCACCGGTAACGATATCACCTCCGGCCCAGACACCTCTCTTGGTTGTTTTGCCTGTTTTCGGATCGGCGACTACATTACCCCATCGGTTCAGTTCCATATCGGGCGTTTCTGCAGTCAACAGCGGGTTGGCCCCGGATCCGACTGCTACGATACAGAGATCACAATCAAGAATGAATTCAGAACCTTCAATAGCCACAGGACGCCGACGACCGGAATCATCCGGTTCACCCAGTTCCATTTTCAAACACTCCATGGAGGTAAGACGGCCGTTTTCGTCGCCAATATATTTCGTCGGGTTTGTCAGGAGATACAGCTCAATTCCCTCTTCAACAGCATGATGGATCTCAGCACCTCTGGCGGGCATCTCATCACGTGAACGGCGGTAAACAACACGTACATTTTCAGCACCAAGACGCATCGCGGTACGGGCAGCATCCATAGCCACGTTACCGGCACCAAGTACCACGACGTTTTTTCCGATCGGAATCGGCGTATCGACCTTGGGATACTCGTACGCTTTCATCAGGTTGGCTCGGGTCAGGTATTCATTTGCGGAGAGAATACCAACAAGATTTTCACCAGGAATGTTCATGAAGCGTGGCAAACCGGCACCAACGCCGACATAGACCGCATCAAAACCCTGCTCGAACAACTCATCAACAGTGACAGACTTGCCGACAACAACATTACACTCTACCTTTACACCAAGTCTTTCAAGAAAATTCACTTCCTGGGCAACAATGGCCTTAGGCAGACGAAATTCAGGAATTCCATATACTAGAACACCACCCGGCTTATGAAATGCCTCAAAGATAGTGACGTCATGCCCTTTTACAATCAGATCTCCCGCAACGGTCAGGCCGGAAGGGCCGGAGCCGAC
Organism: Desulfopila sp. IMCC35008; assembly: GCF_010646885.2. GTDB lineage: Bacteria > Desulfobacterota > Desulfobulbia > Desulfobulbales > Desulfocapsaceae > Desulfopila. Next base: position 3,000,103 of record NZ_CP050700.1, read on the forward strand.
GACAGCAACTTTCTTACCGGTTGATTCTGCGGTGGGAGGCAATTCACCAGTACCATTCTCTCTTTCATAATCTGCACAGAACCGCTCAAGGTTGCCAATAGCAACAGGCTCACCTTTTCGGCCGACAATACAGAGTCCTTCACACTGACTCTCCTGTGGACAGACGCGTCCACACACTGCAGGCAATGCGTTCTTCGTCCAAAGATGCCGGATGGCTCCCGTCATGTCGCCCTGGCTGAGGAGATCGATAAAACCCGGAATATCAACCCCGACAGGACATCCCTGAACACATGCCGGCTTTTTACACTGAAGACATCTAGCGGCCTCTTCCTGGGCCATTTTCACGGTATAGCCAGTGGGAACTTCAAGGAAATTTCGGGCCCGGACCTGAGCTTCCTGTTCGGGCATGGGGACTCTTGGATTCTTTTTCTTCGCTGCACTTTCCGCCATTACTTCCTCCATATACGTAAAACGATTGAATAAGTATGACTAACGCTTACTACATATAGTGTCTATGATGTATCCATAGTTGAAATACTATTTCAGGATGGCACTTCCGATCCGGACACATCTCTTCTCTTAATTACTTGGCATCACGAATCGTGCAGTAATCACTATGACATTTCTTTTCGTCGGCTTCGTATGCTCTCAGGCGCAGCATCAACTCGTCATAATCCACCTCGTGGCCGTCGAACTCAGGTCCGTCTACACATGCAAATTTGGTTTCGCCACCAACGGTAACCCTGCAACCACCGCACATGCCGGTGCCATCAACCATAATAGGGTTCAGGCTGACCAGCAGATCAACACCATACTCTTTGGTGATATTACTGACAGCACGCATCATGGGCACGGGACCAATGGCAACGACCTGCTTCACGTCACCCTGGTCGAGCACTTCTTTCATGACATCAGTAACAAACCCATGGTGTCCGTAGGAACCATCATCCGTACACAACCTGAGATCGTGGGAAGCCGACCTCATTTGATCTTCAAGGATGAGGAGATCTTTTGTCCGGGCGCCAATAATACAGGTAACCTCATTACCGACATCCTTTAAAGCACGAGTGATTGGATGAAGAACAGCCACACCGGTACCACCACCTACGCAGATAACCTTGCCCACCTTCTCCAGATGAGTGGCCTTACCCAGAGGCCCGATAACATCCTGGTAGCTGTCGCCAACCTTGAGGTCCCTGAATAAAGCAGTAGATTTACCGACAACCATATAAATGATGGTGACAGTCCCTGCTTCAGGATTCGTCTCGGCCATGGTAAGCGGAATACGTTCCCCTTCTTCATTAGCTTTCAGAATAACAAACTGACCGGGTTTTGCCTTACTGGCGATGTTTGGCGCCTCAATCTCATTGAGTATCACCGTTCCTTCCGCCATTTCCTCGCGTCTTACAATCTTGAACATACTGTCCTCCGGGTTAAGATATGCAGGATCGAACAGACGAATCGTGCCAGCGTAACGAGTATTCTTCGCTGCACATATTCGATATTTCGAACCACAATTGTGACACCAACTACACCCTCAATTGCCTAACAACAAACATTGGGAACCGGAACTCCGGAACCCAATGAGTTATTCTCACCAAATTTCTTTTATAAAAAGCCTGAGCCAACGCTTAGCTTATTTCCCGGCATCTCGTCAAGCCAGAAAAGTTCTTTTACATAAATTACTTAAAGATTTTTAACCTGCTCGGAACCTCGCCGCTCGCCCTTGTGCAAGTTAATCATCTTGGGCACCGTCCTCTCTTTTTGCCTAGCCTCTTCTTGGTGCCACATCGAAATTCGTGTAGATAATGCTTGACCCATAGTACATATGTGTATCATATAGTTCACATGTGCACCTGATTTACGCACAACATATACTAACAGATAGAAGCATGTGAATAAACCGTAATTCGCTTATCAGAGGAAAACTACCATGAGTAAACTTTATAAACTCTTCCAGACCGCAGGGAACGAGGTCTTCAGTCAAGAGGTTTCGAAGATAGCACCTTACTTTTCAACAATCGAGCCTTTCTTTAAGGAATTACGTCCGGGACATGCAGAGGTCACGGTCAAAAACCGGAAAGAGATTCATAATCACCTCGGGACCGTTCACGCCATTGCCATGTGCAATGGCGCTGAAGCTGCCGCAGGGCTTATGACCGAAGCATCAATACCAGCAGGTTTCAGGTGGATACCCATTGGAATGTCCGTCAAATACCTGGCCAAGGCAACCACCGATATCACCGTCATTGCGGATGGGTCAAATATTAATTGGGGAGAAGCCGGAGATAAGGATATTCCAGTCTCCATAAGAGATCAGGCAGGAACGGATGTCTGTAGTGCCACTATTACCGTCAAGATTAGCGAGATTAAATAATGGAAGGCTTATCCGATTACCAGCTCTTTTTTAAACTGAACCTGGTGCACCGGATTCTTATAAAAAACGTGGACAGGGAAATGGCCAACCAGGTCGGCGCTACTTCTACTCAGATAGCAGCTATATTTTATCTGCTTGAAAATGATGGTTGTCAGCTGGTTGATCTCAGCAGGGAGTTGCTGCAAAACAAATCAGCCATTACCACCCTTGTTGAAAGGATGATAAAAAACGGTCTACTCAGCAAAAAGCCCTGCACCAGGGACGGCAGGGCTTATCGGCTGTACCTCACGGCAAAAGGAAAAACAACAGGTGAGGCTGCCCTCCCCCATGTGGCTGATTACAACAGACAGCTGGCAGAAGGATTTTCTCCTGACGAGCTCGAAACCCTGCATAGTTTCTTCGATAAGGTCATGAACAGGTTTGGCATACCGATAGACAACTATTTCAAGAAAAAGTTATAGCGCCCAGTCACCCTATACGAATGTCCGCCGCACTTCAGCAGACACGTCCCGGGTCAGCTCCATCACTTTTCTGGCCTGGTCCGGGGTCACGGTACCCGTGCCGCAGCTTGGAGTTACAAAGCTTTGTCTGAAGATGGTTTCTTTTTTGATTCCGATCTGTTGCAGCGCCTCACACTGATCAAACCATTTTGTGACAAGTTCCTTGGTTGTCACCGTATCGATAAGCTCACCATCGGTGGGGACAATACCTGTGGCCAAAATTCCGCCACGATCAATAAATGCCTTTAACTGTTCTGGATACAGGACAAATTTATCAAAAAAGGAATACGCATCATAGCTCACAATATCCACACCCGCTTCAAACAAAAGCGACCATTCTGTATTGGCACAGACATGTACCCCTGTTAATCCGCCTTCAGCCTTGACCCCGGCAAAAGATTCCGTCAGGCAGGAAACTATATCGTCTGCAGTAATAGTAATAAAGGCAGAAGACCCAAAACCGGCAAGACCGGGTTCATCAAAAAAGACTATCGGGCGTGGGCAGATTTCAGCCATTTTTCGGGCCTGGTATTGCCCCTTCAGGTTTATCATCTTGACGGCCGCATCTCGCAACTGATCGTTATAAAAAATGGCACGTCCAGCACGGTCAACTACCCCGGTGCAGAAAGTTATCGGCCCGGTCAGCTGGCCTTTAAGGGCCTTCAGTCCGTCGCGTCTCTCATGGGCAACAGACAAAAACTCAAAAAATCCACGAGCTACATCTTCCTTCAGGGCAAACCGTGATTCTTCGATATCACCGCCACCTTCGGTAACCAGTAGGTACTCTTCGAAAAAGGCGAGGAATTCCATATCGAAATTATCACCCTCCGAATCAATAAACAATTTTTCATCCTCCACTGTTACACCTGGAAAACCCGGGATAAACTGAGGAATCATCCCCTCCTCCCTGTAGTGAGGGAGTTGCGGCCATATGGGAATTTCCGGGGTATGATCGAAAATCATCCGAGCGGCCTGGCCATGATCTTTAAGAGGAACACTGCCAATAAGGAGCGGGAGCGAGTTAGGTGTAAAATCAGACATATGAAAAACCTTAATGTTAAAATGATTCTTTACGGTTACGACCGGGTACAATGTTAAAAGAAATAAAGAATAGTACAGCTCTGGTGTTTGTCACGTATTTAATTACTTTTCGATCCTGACGATTGGCGATTTCAGATGTTTTTAACGTCTTCTACCGGAATGTGGCATTTTTTGCTGGCTAAACGGATCCTGGTGCTTATTTTACAGATATTGCTTTAATACACGGGTATTCCATCGAATTTGCATGAATGTAAGATATTGCTCCAAGATGGTATGGATTTATCTAGCCATAAAGAAAGCACCCACAAAGAGGAGACACCGATGAAAATTGCAATTGATAAGAACGTTGTTGAAATCACACCTGAAAGCAGTCAGGAAACGGAACAGCTTGATAGTCTTTGGAAAGTTGTCGTTGACTGCATGGCATCCAACAAAAAACTGGTACCGATTGGCGAATTTGTACCGGGCAAAACTGAACTTGCTCGCTTTGCAATCGAAGAGTAACATCATAGGCCCCAACACCAAGCGGCCGTCTCTGTTTTACGGCCGCTTTTATATCCGCTCAAATAATTAAGAACTGCCTCCCAAAAGGCAGATGACTACAATGTAACACTCTCTTTGGTTTTCGTATTTCCACCTATCGTTTCCCACACGATAACAAGTAGTTCCAAAAGATGCGCTCTACCTGCATCGAGGTATTCACTAACACTTAGTTATTGTTTCATTTTTTTTGATATACCCACATCCCAAAGCCTCTCTTGACAATTATTAGCCCCCCCTTACATCCGCAAACCCTCTGAACTCCAAGGATTAAGCTTACGTGCACGTTACATCCCATCGTTCTCGCAACATATTCAAGACGTTGACGCCGTTTCTAAGCAACGACTAATCATTTGACTTTTACCAACCCGGTCTGTAGAAAGATACAGACTGAATGGTAAGAAGAGGAGCTCTGAAACGTTTCCCTTTTCCAATCTGCACACCGGAAAATTCGGTTTCATTGTTCCTGAAACGGACGACCTGAAACACAGCAGTGGTATGGTACAAAAATCGCCATTACAAACCCTGCCTCACCCCGGTTGCCACCCTCGGCAGCAAGGTCGTATTGTTCCCTTTTCCCCAAAAAGATTCGCATGCACCCGAACGAACCGAAAACATAAAGTAATTTGTGTATCGGGACCGTTCTTTCATGCTGAAACTCAGGGATTTCTTGCTGTCTTTTTCACAAACATTGTACGCCTTGTAACTAAGAACATGGCAACAACACCAAATTTCCAACAAACGGAGGTGCATTCCAAAGGTAAGTGGCAGTTACAGAACTGTCCGGCCAGAGATGTTGTTTGTTCTGACTGACAATCGAATTTTCCTGTCACATTACTGATGACGGGGTAGAACGAGGATTGAGTTTATGGCAGAAAGCAGTATCAAAATCAAAGGAAAGAAAGAAAACTTCTTCATAGACCAGGTGAAGGAACTTCTCCCGGAAGGGGGAAACCTGAACCTCTGTCTCACCTGCGGCGCTTGCGCGTCCGGCTGCCCGGCCACCGGCCTGGCAGATATGGATCCCAGGAAATTCCTGCGCATGTGTGCCATGGGTATTGAGGATGTTACAAAGTCACCGTGGGTCTGGATGTGTACCATGTGCCAGAGATGTATCTACGTGTGTCCCATGAAAATTGACATTCCCCAGTTGGTTTTCAATGCCCGAGCCACCTGGCCGAGGGATGAGCGCCCCAAAGGAATCCGGGATTCCTGTGACATGGCTCTCAGAAACCCTTCCAACAGCGCCATGGGAACAGCTCCTGACGACTTCATCTTTGTGGTTGAGGACGTCCTTGAAGAGTACAAGGAGTCACAACCCGAGTTCAAGGACATGGTCGCCCCTATTGACAAAGAGGGTACCCACTTCTTCCTTAACCAGAACTCCCGGGAACCGGTAACTGAACCCGACGAGATGGTTCCTCTCTGGAAAATCCTGCATCTAGCAGGTGTGGATTGGACGTACGGTTCCAAGGGATGGGCTGCAGAGAACTACTGTCTGTTCCTTGCCGACAACAAGTGCTGGGAACACGTAACAAGGGTCTCGGCCAAACAGGCTGATGATTTAGGGTGTAAGGTCTTTCTCAATACGGAATGAGGACACATCACATTCTCAGTCCGGGCCGGACTGAAAAAATTCGGTATTGACCACAACTTTGAAGTTGCATCCATATACACCTACTACGCCAAGTGGATACGTGAGGGACGTCTGAAGGTAAACTCTGACTGGAATAAGGACAGGAAGATCAAGTTCACCGTCCAGGATCCATGTCAAATTATTCGCAAAGGTTTTGGCGATGCTGCAGCCGACGATCTCCGATATGTAGTCAAATCTGTTGTCGGAGAAGAAAATGTCGTTGAAATGACACCCAACAAATCTAACAACTTCTGTTGCGGCGGAGGTGGAGGCTTTCTACAATCCGGTTTTACCGATGAACGCCGGGAATACGGCAAGGTCAAATTCGACCAGATCCAAGCCACCGGAGCAGATTACTGTATAACAGGCTGTCACAACTGTCACGCCCAGGTTCATGATATCGGCCACCATTATGGCGGCACATACAACACTGTGCATCTGTGGACACTCATCTGTCTCTCTTTAGGGATTCTCGGACCAAACGAAAGAGCCTATTTAGGAGACGACCTGAAGGAAGTTGATGTATTCCATCCTGAAAGCTCCTTGTTCTAATAAGTTCAGGGAAAACGTGAGGAATAAAATCAATCCGACAGGAACTGATATGGAGGAATCAAAAAACGTATGAGTTTTCAAAAGCGATTAACAGCAAACGAGTTTGTAGTCCTGGCCGAGATGCACACGCCCAAGGGTGTCAATATTTCCAGGCTGGTCAATGACGCACGCCGAATCAAGGGCAGGGTAGATGCCATTGTGATCCCCGGTATGGACAATGGTATTATGCGGATGAGTTCAATTGCCGGCGGCGTTTTGATGCAGCAGCAGGGAATCGAATCCATAATCCATGTATATTGCCGCGACCGCAACCGCATGGCCCTGCAGGGAGATCTTCTTGCCGCCCATGTACTCGGCATTCAGAATATCGTTGTAGCGCATTCTATTGATATTACCGAGGGCGACCACAGGGAAGCTTCTCCAGTGAATGATATCGATGAAACTACTCTTGTCAAAGCCATCACCACGCTCCAGAATGGAAAGGATATGGAGGGATTTGAACTTGATGGAATCCCGACCTTCAACACCGGTTGCACCATCGCCCCATTTAGTGATGATAAAGAACTGCAGGAGCAACTCGAACTGGCAAAAGCCAAAATCGAGGCCGGTGCTAAATATATCATCACCCCACCTGTCTTTGATGTCGCCTACTTTAATGAAGTATATGCGAAGATCAAGGAACTAGGTGTGCCGGTTATACCCACGGTATTCCTCATTAAATCACTGGCCATTGCCCAGTATATCGCCAACACGGATTCCAGTGCAAAGATTTCTGATGAAATGATCAGCAGGATCCGTAAATCCTCAAACCGCGAGCTGGAAGGTATCAAAATTGCCGGCGAAACCATCGCGTCTTTAAAGGACATCGCACAAGGTGTTCTGGTCCAGACACTCGGCTGGGAATATAAATTGCCGGAAATCCTCGATGCGGCGGGATGTTAGACGATTTAATGATAGCAATAATCAGTAAGGAACAACCGATTGTATCGTTTGACCCTGCTGAACCTGCGTAAATAAAGGGTAGAAATGCAGAATACAAAAAGACTCCAAACCAACGACAAGGTACTTGTTATAGGCGGAGGTCTCGGGGGTATAAGGACGGCTCTAGATCTGGCAGAAGCAGAAAAAGACGTCATCCTGGTCGACAAGGCACCCGCGATTGGCGGCTTGATGACACAGCTCGACCGTACCTTCCCAACCAATAACTGCGATCTGTGTACGCTCGCGCCCAATCTCTCAGAGAGTGGACGCCAGCAGCATATCCAGTTACTGGCTATGACTGAAGTACTAGGCGTAAATGGGGACAAGGGTAATTTTACAGCCCGTCTCAAAACAGTCCCCCGTTATATAAACCTCGATAAATGTACGGCCTGCGGTGAATGCCACAAGGCGTTTCCCGAATGTGTCCGGTTTAACCCCGGACTTGATCATCGGGCGCCTACCTGTATGCGTTATCCTCAGGCAACCCCTCAGGCATTTTCCATCGACCTTGACAAATGTAAGGACGTGGAAGCGCTTATGAAGATCTGTCCGGCAGGTGCTATCAACCCTGACGATATGGGCTTTGACAGAGAGGTCAAGTGCAGCTCCATCGTACTGTCCCCAGGAGCCCAGGTCTTTGACCCGAGCGGTCTGGACTATCTGGGCTACGACACCATGCCCGACGTGGTGACATCACTGGAATATGAACGGATCCTTTCCGCTTCCGGACCAACCATGGGAAAGTTGGTTCGTCCCTCAAACGGCGAACAGCCCAAAAAGGTTGCCTGGCTGCAATGTATTGGCTCCAGAGGGTTGCAAAAAGGTGCCGGACCATACTGTTCAAGCGCCTGCTGTATGTTCGCCTTGAAAGAGGCCATGGTCACCCGTGAACGTTTCGGTGATGATATCGAGACAACCATCTTTTATATGGACATGCGGACATTCGGGAAAGATTACGAAATGTATCTGCAGCGCGCCCAAAAGGAATTCGGTGTCAACCTGATCCATGCACGTCCTCATAGTATCACTCAGCCCGAAGGTGAAACCCAGCTTGAGCTGACCTATACCAACGACGGCACCGTCAAGCAGATTATTGAAAAATTTGACATGGTCGTGCTCTCCACCGGCTTCAAGGTGGCGGAAGACACCAAAAAGCTTGCTGCCGAACTTGGCCTTGAGATGCACGCAGACAGCTTCCCTGTCACGGATGGTTTTAATGCCCAGGCGACCTCGGTTCCAGGTGTTTATGTCAGCGGCCTCTTCGAGAGTCCGAAAGATATTCCCGAAACCATGGTCCAGGCCAGCGCGGCCGCCTGTCTTGCAGGAGCGGACATTGTGCCCATCGAGATAGAGCACAGCGATGATGATGAAGAAGCCATTTTGGAGGAACCTGTCAGGGAGCGCGATGTCTCCGGTGAAGAACCCAAGGTGGGTGTCTTTATCTGTGACTGTGGCGAAAATATCGGTAACGCTGTCGATGTTGAAGCTCTCGCCGAATATACCTTGACACTTGGCAATGTTGCTGTTGCCAAGGCGCTTGGTCACGGTTGTGCCCGTGAATCGATGAAATTCATGAAAGAAGCGATCGTAGAAGAGCAGTTGAACCGGATAGTTATTGGTGGCTGCTCACCTCGTACCCACCAGGAAAAATTTCAGGATATGCTGAAAGAAGCAGGCCTGAACAAGTATCTGCTGGAGATTGCCAACATTCGTGAACAGGCTACCTGGGTCCACCCTAACGAGCCGGAAAAGGCGACCACCAAGGCCAAGGAATTGATCAAAATGAGCGTCGGTGCTGTCTTACAGGCCCAACCGCTTATCGATCACAGCCTGCCGATGAACAAGGACGTCCTGGTTATTGGTGGTGGCGTTACTGGTATGACATCCGCCCTTGAGCTCGCCCGCCAGGGATCTAAAGTGTATCTGGTCGAACAAACTGCCGAACTTGGCGGTAATGCCCGAAACCTGCTCAAAACCATTGAAGGAGATGACGTCCCGACCTTTCTTGCCTCTCTGGTTGAACAAGTAAAAGAGAGTGAGAACATCGAGGTCATCACCGGCGGCATTATCGTTGATCACTCCGGTATGCCGGGCATGTTCAAGACTGGCATGCAGGTTGGTAAACAACTCATGTATCGTCAGATAGAGCATGGTGTCACCATCCTGGCGACAGGCGCCAAGGCGAACCGCCCTGATTCCTATCTGCTTGGCCAAAGTGATAAAGTCGGCAACCAGCTTGATCTTGCCCGAGCCATTGCCGAGAAAAGTGATGACGTAAAGAAGTGGGACAACGTCGTCATGATCCAGTGTGTCGGTTCCAGGGTTGAGGATAATCCCAACTGTTCACGTATCTGCTGCCAGGCTGCAGTCAAGAATGCCCTGGCCCTGCTTAAGGTGACCCCGGAAGCACGCGTCTTTATTCTGTATCGTGACATGCGAACATACGGACGCCAGGAAGAGTACTATCAGGAAGCACGAAGTAAAGGTGTTATCTTCGTCAGGTATACGACGGATAATCCACCCACTGTCGAAGAGGTCAACGGTTTGATCGATGTCAGCTATGATGATCCTATCATTGGCGCGCGGGTCACAATAAGCTCTGATTATCTCGCACTTTCCACCGGCCTCATTGCCGATCATGACGGAACCGAGGAACTTGCAAAAATCTTCAAACTGCCTCTCACCCACGACGGCTACTTCATGGAAGATCACATTAAGCTGAGACCGGTCGACATGCCGGTTCCTGGTGTTTATGTGGCCGGTGCTGCTCATTCACCCAAGCTTATCCGTGAGAGTTTGTCACAGGCAAGGGCCGTTGCCTCCAGAGCAGCCACTATGCTGGCACGTGACGAAATAAACCTCGGTGCACGCGTGGCACGAGTCGATAAGAACAAATGTGCTACCTGTCTCATATGTGTCAGGGCATGTCCTTTCGATATCCCTTTTATCAACGCAGACAGATACTCAGAAATCGACCCGGCCAAGTGCCACGGATGCGGCGCCTGTGTCTCCGAATGTCCTGCAAAGGCAATCCAGCTCATGGAATTTGAAGATGACAGGATACTCGCCAAACTCGAGGAACTTTTTGACAAGGTGGAGGCATAATGGAAAATTTTGAACCGGTAATCGTGGCCTTTTGCTGCCACTACTGCGCATATACCGCAGCGGATATGGCAGGCTCCCAGAGAATTGCCTATCCATCTAACGTGAAGATCATTCGTGTCCCCTGCTCCTGCAAGGTCGACGCCCTGCATCTAGTTAAAGCCTTTGAAAAGGGAGCCGACGGTGCCTATGTCGCCGGTTGCTTAAAAGGTGACTGTCACTTCAAGGAAGGAAACGACAAGGCCGCTAAACGGGTCAAGTTTGTTAAAAAGTACCTTGAAGAAATAGGCATTGAAAGCGAGAGGCTTGAGATGTTCAGAATGTCCGCAGGAATGGGCTTCCAGTTTGCCCAAACCGCTAAGGACATGACCGAGAAGATTCGCGAACTCGGCCCGAGTCCGATAAATATTGCCATTTCCCAAGCCAAGGGAAAGGCAGCGTGATATGGGTAAAAACCAAGAAGGAGAGTGAATTACAATGATCACTGCTGAACGAAAACCCCTAGAAGAAATAATGGAATATATCGCACCATACAACCGGATTCTTCTTCTCGGCTGTAACGAGTGCGTCACCGTCTGTGCAGCCGGTGGCCGAAAGGAAGTCGGCCTGCTCGCTTCCGGACTGCAAATGGCGATGTTAAAACAGGGTAAATCAATTGAGATCAAGGAACATACCCTTGAGCGTCAATGTGACCCGGAATATGTCGAAGAAATCGTCTCCATGATCGGCGGTGCAGATGCGGTCCTGTCCATGGCCTGTGGCTGTGGCGTCCAGACACTCGCATCCAGATACAGGGATATGCCTGTCTTCCCTGCTGTTAACACCAAGTTCATGGGCGCCTCTGAAAAACAGGGTGTCTGGGGTGAAAGATGCCACGGTTGCGGTAACTGCGTACTCGGCGAGACCGGAGGAATCTGCCCTATCGCCCGCTGTGCCAAGCGTATCATGAACGGTCCCTGCGGCGGCTCCACAACGGGTAAATGCGAGATTGATGAAAATGTCGATTGCGCATGGCAACTCATCTGGGACAGGTTAAAAGATCTCGGCCAGACGGATAAGTACCTGCAGATAAATGAGGCGAAAGACTGGCGTACAGGAACCGGTGGTGGACCCCGTAAGATTATCAGAGAGGATTTGGCAGAATGAAAACCGACAGCAAGTTAGAAAAGATACTAGCCGCAGGCCATCTCGCAGTAACCGGTGAGTGTGGCCCTCCAAGGGGAGCCAATGGCGACAAAGTGCGCGAGAAGGCAAAATATTTAGAAGGCATCGTCGATGCTGTTAATATCACCGACAACCAGACCGCCATGGTGCGTATGTCCAGTTTCGGGGCCTCCGTAATTGTCAAGGATATGGGACTTAATCCGCTGCTGCAAATGGTTACCCGCGACCGGAATCGTCTTGCCATGCAGGCGGATATACTCGGTGCCTACTCCATGGGCATTGACACCATGCTCTGCCTCTCCGGTGACCATACCAAGTTTGGCGACCACCCGATGGCAGCAAACGTGCATGACATTGACTCAATCCAGCTAATTCAGATGGTCAAGAAAATGCGAGATGAAGGAACATTTCAGGGCGGCGCCGAAATAAAAGGCGGTGTACCTAAGATGTTCATTGGTGCAGCGGCCAACCCGTTTGCCGACCCTTTTGAACTCCGTGTCATGCGACTTGCTAAGAAAATTAACGCCGGGGCCGATTTTATCCAAACCCAGTGTATTTTCAATATCCCCAAATTCGAAAAATGGATGGAAGGCGTTCGTGAGATGGGCCTGCACAAGAAGACCTACATCATGGCAGGTATCACCCCTATGAAATCTGTTGGTGCTGCCCGCTATATGGCCACCAAGGTTCCCGGTATGGATGTACCTCAGGAACTGGTTGACCGTATGGGCTCTGTACCTAAGGAAGAACAACCGGAAGAAGGTGTTAAAATCTGTATTGAGGCGATTGAAAGGCTTAAACAGGTTGAGGGTGTTGCAGGCTTCCATATCATGGCCATCGACTGGGAGGAAAAGGTCGAAGAAATCTGCGAACGTGCAGGCCTGCTGCCACGTCCTCAGGTTTAGGGTAAGAACCGTTTGTGTCATTAACCCGAATATGTGTTTTTTTTATCGGAACCGGTTGCAAGGTTCCGATAAAAATCAAGCAAGCATCAAATTTATTGGACGAAAAATCAATTTTTTATGATAAGGTGCATAGAAGTTAATTAACCCTTGTGCTAGGAGGAAGTACACGTGAGCGATAAGCAACTGATACTGGTCGTAGATGACGATACGGATCTCGTGGAAATGGTCTCCATGAAGCTGGAAAGCGAAAATTTCAGAATTGCCAAGGCATATGACGGACTCGAGGCAATGGACAGGATTAAGGAAGAACGTCCGGCCCTGATCGTCCTCGATGTCATGATGCCAAGAAAAGATGGCTACACCCTTTGTGATGAACTGAAGGCTTCAGATGAATACAAAGACATCGTCATCATTCTTTTGACTGCCATCACCGAGGCCATCGGAACTACAAATTATACCCATATGGGTGGTAAAACGACTCTTGCTGACGACTTTATCCCCAAACCCATTGATCTCGATAAGCTGGTTGAAATTGTAAAAGACAGTATTTAGGGCTGAATCATGTCTCAAATGTTGCCAGACAGTGAGTTTCCCTTTCTGCCTCGGCAACATAATGAAGCCTTGTAGCACAATGAAACTAAAGGAGTTATTAGAGACACCTATAATGCTGCGGACGAGACATGAAAGAAGACTAATTATAATCCAGCTGTAATCGTAATAAACCGATTATCCTGATTTCGGGATAATCGGTTTATCATTTTCTACAAAATTTATGGGACAAGAGACAACAGAAAATTTCAGCCGTTTTCGACTGGGCGGCATAAAGCTGAGCGAAGAGTTGGCACTTTTTACATGCCGCTATGATCATGCACAGCAAGATCTTTTTTCACGGCTGCTGGACACGATTGCTTCCCAGCAGATCAATATTCACTATCTTTGTCACTCGTCAAACTCTGACACAGATGTTTCAACTCTCTGTGTCGCCACCGAAAACAGTCAGGAAGTGAAATACCTCTTACGTTCATTTGGCCAGAACAGGATACAACACATCCAGCAAACGGGAACACTTACCTTGTTCCCTCACCGTAGCAGTATTCGATTGATGCTCAATGTTTTGAAACTTTTTAAGCATAACGATCTAACGGTGTACGGCTTATGTACTTCTATTTCTGCCCTTACGCTGGTTATGAATTACATAGATCTGGACAGGAGTGTTGCCGTGCTTGAAGACATAGTCCATTTACCGGAGAATCATGCTCCTTTGCGCCAGGAATTCACCATCCGGCAAGTGTGTTTTTAGCGCATCCGTAAAAGGATGACAGACTCAGGAGATAGATTTGGAAACAATTGCCGTCTATTGGGAACCCATTGTCCGTGTCTACGGTTTTGACATCAAGGCCGACATATCCCTCCTGCACCTGAAATGCCCGACATACAGTATCGATACCTTTCTCAGCGATATTGAGCAACAGGCAGAAACGTCTCCCACATTTCTATTTTGTCAGCTCCAGCTTCACGCACCGGATATGGCCCATCTATACCTCGCCGCTTATCATGATCATATCTCCGACTACCGAAAAGGACTCGAAGCTAAAGGCATGAGAAATGACCTTATGCTCACAGCCTACTCACCAGTCGACCTGCTGTTCTTCCACGGTCCCCATTTTCAGGACCGCTTCGGGATTGCCAATAACGTTTTCAAGACCCTGGATCCCCTTGATATTACGGTGCATACAATTGGCTGTACCGGCACCTCGATTTACATCGTCACTGCAGGCGGTCAGGCGGAAAAAGCACGCGGAATGCTCACAGAGGCTTTTGCTGTACCATTGTAAAACGAATCAGAACACAATTGCTTGATTATGCAACCAGTGATTTACTCACTCTACAACAGATGATATGGAACAGTCCTTAATTGACCAGATAGACTGGCGAATCCGGGTATTCGATTCACTTTCATTCCCGACACTCGTTCTCAGCCGCGAAAGAAAAGTCATCGCTGCAAACACTGTTTTTCTTAAACGTTTCGGGACCAGCAAGGAGATGATTATTGGTCGCTCCTGCCAGGATGAGGAACTCGGCTTTATAAATTTTCATATCAAGGAATGTGACTCTGAACGGTGCCCTCACCATACAGCCCTTTCCACCGGTAAACCGCATTCCATACAGGTCCAGCGAACAAACGAGGAAGGTAAGACTGTCTGGGAAGAACGAGTTTTTTCTCCGATTATAGGCAAAGACAACAGTGTTGAGTACGTAATCGAGAGTATCCGTGATATCACCAAGGTAAAAAAGCTGGAGAAGAAGTACAGTGAGATGCGCGAACTGATTGATAAGGTCGTGCAAAGTTCAGTGAGTGGCATCATAGCTGCTGACAGAAAGGGCAATATCATACTGATGAATGAAGCAGCCGAAAAACTGTTTGGTTACACCATTTTCGATGCCAACCACATAAATATAGAGGACTTTTACCCACCTGGAGTGGCCAGGGAGATCATGCGGCTGCTTCGCGACGAAAATATTGGCGAAAGAGGTAAGTTGCCAAACAGCAAATTCACTATCGTTACCTCTGCCGGTGAACAGGTGCCTGTTGAAATGACGGCTGCCATTATCTATGAAGGCAATAAAGAGGCAGCTACCGCAGCTATCTTCAATGATCTGCGCGAAAAACAAGCCTTTGCAAAAAAACTGGAAGACGCTGAGGTTCAGCTTGTTCAATCGGAAAAACTGGCCTCAATCGGTCGGCTGGCTGCAGGTGTTGCCCATGAGATCAATAATCCCCTCACCTCCATCCTGATGTACGGCTCCATGCTCAGCGAACAACTTGATCCCGAACACCCCCTGGCTGAAAACCTCAAATATATTTTGGAAGACACAGGACGATGTACCGAAATAGTGAAAAACCTGCTCGCCTATAGTCGCCAGCAAAGCCCTTCACGCGCCGTTTTCTACCTTAATAACCTGGTCAACGAGAGTCTCGGTCTGATCCGTGACCAGAAACTATTCATGAACGTGGAAGTCATCAAAAATTTTGATGAACACCAGATCCTGGTCTTTGCGGATAAGAATCAGCTCTGCCAGGTCATTATCAACCTGTTGATGAACGCCTTTGACGCCATGGACGGAACCGGCACTCTAACACTGACAACGTACAGGAATACGAAAACAAATCGTGCATTTATAGAAATCAGCGACACCGGCACCGGGATTTCCGCCGAAGACCAGTTGAAAGTATTCGAACCGTTTTTTACCACCAAGCCTCTTGGTAAGGGGACAGGTCTTGGTTTGAGCATGGCCTATGGCATAATGCAGGAAAATGACGGCAATATTTCCATAAAAAAGACCGGACCAGAAGGTACAACCATCCTCCTTGAATTACCGGAAGAACCTGTAACTGACGAATTCCATTTCGTATCAATAGGTTGATTCAAAATAAAATCAGGACGATAAGGTTTTCCTCTCCTTAAAACGCAATTTTTGCATAAACAAATAATAAAAAAAATTTATGAGAGTTGTGGATTAAATAGACAATACCAGTTATAAATGTAGGTTGAATTGAGGGGATATTGAGAAAAATATATTCCATCACCAGTAAAGCAGGAAGGAGGTAAGTTCTACAGTCGATCGCATTTCGATCGTTCGTCCACAATCAAAGAAACAGCAGTCTGGCAAATCCATTAATTAGAGAGTAGAGAGAATCATTATGACTTTCAATGTACTTCTGGTCTTGTCTGTACTTATCTGTCTGGCAGGTGTGTTTATCCGCTGTAAGGGATGGTTTACCCAGACAATATTCCCATCTGCGCAACCGGCACCGCCTGGAGAAAGAGCATCCGCTGCTTTTAAAGGTGTGATCTCTACCCTTTTAAGCAATAAGCTCCTGACCATCATCAGCTCCTTTTTTAAAGATTTGTTATTCCAGCAACGGGTGTTCGATAAATCCTCGCTTCGCTGGACCGCACACACCTTGATCTTTTTCGGATTTATCTCCCTTCTCCTTATGCACGGCATGGAATCAATTTTCAGTGAGAAAATTTTCTCTGATTACATGCCGACCTTGAACCCATATCTCTTTCTCCGTAACCTCTTCGGGCTGATGGTTCTGGTAGGAGTTGGGCTGGCTGTTTATCGCCGTATCCTGTTCTCTTCCAAAAGACTTAAGAGTTACCCCAGCGACTGGATCGCCCTGATCCTCGTTGGAGGCGTCGCTCTCTCTGGTATGCTCTATGAAGGTACCCGGATCACCTCATACTCCGTATTTATGGAAATGGTAGACGAATACGGTGCATTCGAGGATGAAGAACTCGTCCAACTCGAATCATACTGGGTCGCGGCGAACGGTCTTGTATCTCCAAATGTTAAGACCCCTGTTGCTGCTGAGATGGTTGAACTTGGACGGGAAGCCAACTCCATGAGCTGTATAGAATGTCATACCGCAAACGGTTCTGCCTTTGCCAGCTTTACGTTACGCCCTGTAACCAGGATCGTTTCCGGGGTGATTGGCGACAGAGGCGCACTAGGCTTCTTCTGGCTGCTGCACATAGGCTTTTGCCTGACTCTTCTCGCCTGGCTGCCGTTCTCCAAGATGTTTCATATCATCGCTGCCCCGATCAACCTCTTTATTCGATCAATCATGGGGAAAGAGAGCGATGAGACCCTTAATGCACTCAACCGGCAGATGGTAGGACTTTCGGCATGTACCCATTGTGGTTCATGCTCAGTAGAATGCTCATCCTCCATGTTTTATGAGTCTTTCAACAACGATTTCATTCTGCCTTCTGAGAAGATCCAGTTTCTGAAAAATATCGCCGCCGGTGAGCAGATCGGCCCGGCAACCAGAAAGAAACTTCAGGAAGGACTTTACGTATGTACCAGTTGCGACAGGTGTACCGACATCTGCCCATCCGGCATAAACTTACGTGAAATATTCATTCAATCCAGGTATGCCCTTCTCGAAGGTGGTTCACCTGAAAAAGCGTTGCTCAGCCACTTCTCCTTTCCGTTGGCCCTGGCAAGATATAATGGCAACAACCACCTCGCTGCACTGAAAGCCGTCGAAGATCTTTTTAAAAAGACCTTCCAGAAACTCACCGACATTGTCCAGCCTATAAGTCTGGCTACGGAGAAAAAACTTGCCAATGTCAGTTACCAGAGTTGCTACTCCTGTCAACGCTGCACCAACATATGCCCTGTTGTCAGGAGTTACGACGATCCAGTTGCAAAACTCGATTTACTCCCCCATCAGCTCATTTTTATGCTTGGCATCGGCAACTCAAAATTGGCTATGGGCTCCCAGATGATCTGGAGCTGTTCGACCTGCTATCTTTGCCAGGAACATTGTCCGAACCAGGTGGAACTGACCGACATTTTTTATGGCCTGAAAAATGAAGCACTGAAAAAGATCGATTCAGGAGACCGTTCATGAGATACGCATTTTTCCAAGGTTGTAATATCCCAGCCAGAATTGAGCAATATGCACAGTCCACTGAGGCCGTAATGGCACTCTTTGGAGTCGAACTAAAAGAGATGAGGGACTTCAACTGTTGCGGATACCCGGTACGCAATGTAGACGAGAAGGCGTATATCCTCCCCTCAGTCAGGAATCTTGCCGTGGCAGAACAAGCCGGCCTTGATATCATGGTTATCTGCAACTGCTGTTTCCAGAGTCTGCAGAAGGCAAAAAACGTCCTTACCAAAAACCCGGAACTCGCCGCTGAATTGAATGTAGTCCTTGCCAAGGAGGGACTTAACTATAGTGGGAAATGTACAGTAAAACACTATCTCACAGTCCTGCATGATGATATAGGCACCGATACCATCAAAGAGAAGCTGACCAACAGATACACCGAACTTAATATTTCTGTACTGCATGGCTGTCATCTTCTGCGGCCCCGTGAGGTAACGGGCTTCGACGACTCATTTGTTCCTAAAATTACCGAAAACCTTATGCAGGTTGTCGGAGCCAACAGCCTTGACTGGCCAGGCAAGATGGAATGTTGCGGAGCAGCACTGGCCGGTATCAACGATGAGCTTTCCAACAGGCTGCTCATGGAAAAAATAGATGGTGCCGTGGGGGCAAACGCCGATTATATCACTCCAATCTGTTCATATTGCCATCTGCAGTTTGATACGGCGCAACTCAACATTAAGAGTGAAAATCCTGACATGAACAGTCTCCCCGTGCTACTGTTGCCCCAGCTCTTAGGATTGTGCCTCGGAATATCACCCGATCAACTCGGCTTAGCCAGCAACCAGACTATAGCCGAAGAGAATATATCGTCCCTGCAATCCCTGCTTGGCCCTCCGGTAGAAGAGAAGAAAAAACGAAGAAAAGCAAAGACCAAAGCAGCCGCCTGATAGCTGTACTCACACCAACATCACATCAAAGCCGCTTACAGTTCTGCTGAAGCGGCTTTTTTCTTTCAAAATATTCTAGAGTGGTTATATGTTAACGTGATAAAAAACCAGGATACCTTTAATATCCTTCCGCAATGCATATCCGGTTGCGGCTAATTACGAACATGGAGAAGATATGGGCAAAGTTATTGCGTTTGCAGGAAAGGGTGGTGTTGGTAAAACCACGGTAGCAACACTTGTCATTCGTCAACTTGCCAAGAGTGGCAAGACACCAATACTTGCAGTTGATGCTGACCCTAACAGTAATCTGGGCGAAACCATGGGTATCGAGGTTCCCACGACTATTGGTGATATTCGTGAGAATTATATGCGGGATCCGCAAGGTGTACCATCTGGAATGGACAAGATTAACTACCTGGAGACCCTTGTTGAGCAGACACTGATCGAACAAAAAGATTTCGACCTGCTGGTGATGGGACGCCAGGAAGGTCAGGGATGTTACTGTATGGTCAACAATATCCTGAATAATTTTACAGATCGGTTATCAGCCAACTATAAATATCTGGTTGTTGACAACGAAGCAGGGATGGAGCATCTCAGTCGCCGAACCTCAGGCAAGGTTGACACGCTCTACCTCGTTACCGACTACGCCCTCAGGGGACTACGAGCTGTTCGCAGAATCAATGATATGCTCAGCTCCCTCAAGCTTGATGTCAAAGAAATTGGAATTATTGTGACCCGCGCTCCGGAAACACTGGGAGACGCATTTATGAAGGAAGTGCAGGAGATTGGACTGCCAATTCTTGGTACCATCCCCCACGATCCCGCCCTGCTCGAGTTCGATATGGAAGCAAAATCCCTTATTGACCTGCCGGACGATTCTCTCGCAGTTACCGCCGTAGAGAAAATTTTGACAGAGAAAGTACCGGCCTGAGAGTACTTCCCTGAAAAACCTCTGCGTGAAAAATAAGGCGATACCGCTAATATGGTGTCGCCTTTTTCCTTTTTCTGAATATAACCTGTCCAGAATTGACCCAAGTCAAAGCACATCCGTTAAAGAGGTATTACTCTTTATTCATACTACCTAATATTTGCAGGAGGAGAATAGAATGCAATGCCCAGGACAGGATTCACAATATTGGAAAGATGACGCAATCTATGAGGTAGATTGCCCCAAATGTGGAAAGTCAGTTGAGTTTTATAAAGACGACACCACCCGCAAATGCAATCATTGTCAACATCGTTTTGTGAATCCCAAAATGGATTTCGGCTGCGCAGCATATTGCCAGTTTGCGGAGCAGTGCATTGGGGACTTGCCGGAAGAGTTCGTGGCCGGCCAGGAAAGTCTGTTAAAAGATAAAGTGGCAGTCGAAGCAAAACGCTTTTTCAAGACAGATTTCAGGCGAATCGCTCAGGTAGTGCGTGTCGCACGATATGTAGAACAACTTTCCAAAGACGAAGACGGCAACACTGCGGTTCTTCTCTGCAGCGCCTATATCCATGAAATGGCTGATTCCGTACAGGACGTAACAAAGCAGGATTATCAAGCATCCATCGAACTTGCCAACGAGGTACTTACACGACTCAAAGCCAGTGAACCGATGATAGATGCTGTTTGTGCCATGCTTGAACAGGCGGGCAAAGATACAATCCCTTCTGCAAATACAGAGCAGGCTATCCTGCACGACTCACGGACTCTTGCCAGGCTGGAGGAATCACTGAAAGGCGACTCCAATGAAAAAGAACTGGCATGTGTTGAGACTCCTGATGTGCTGTTAACAAAGAGTGGAAAGGAGTTGATGAAAGATCTTTTGAAAAAGATGGGAGTGCCTCAATAGGCACCCCCATCTGAATTGGCTATCAGCCTAGCTTTTTTTGGGCCTCATTTCTAAAACTGGCAGCCTGATCCGCTGAAGGAACTTCTGATGCCAATGCCTCAATGGCGGTGTTAAGATCCGGGGCCGTGTCGAGATGATCTTCACAGATAATAGCTGCCATCGGACCAATATAAACGGCCAGCAGATCCTCAAGTTTGTCTTTTTGATCCGGTGTTAATCCAGCACCGGCGCTTGAAGCTGTCGGTTCATCAGTTTTCTTAAGAGATGGTGCCTCGACAGTATCTGCTATTCCCTCCGCCTCCGTGCCCGAAGCCGCCGAGCGGAGAAAATCAATAATCTCAGGTGTGGGGGGAAGATCCATTGGCTTGGCATTTATAGGGCCCTCCTGAAATCGAAAACGCCCTGCCTTGATCTGCGTCATCAATTTCAGACCATCCCGTCCCCTCTTATTAAAAAAGTAGATGAAAACAATCTTACCGTCTTCCATCATCAACTGGGCGGAACGGTTCGCCTTGGTAGCTATGAAAAAAACACCTGTCTTTTGTGCACTACACAACTGCTCCAACTCATTGACAAGGTCCCTGAACGGTATATAGGTTTCTTCGCTCATGCTCTTCTCTTCCGAAGTCTGTCAAACGCCATTTGTAAACTCACGCCCATTCGTTCAATAGCCCGTGCAAGGGCGCCGATCTCATCTCCTCGACTGGTTTCATTGATCTCGGCACCAAGCTCACCCTTACTGATACTATCTGCAATAGCCGTAAGGTTCCGAATAGGTTTGGAAAGCCGGTTCGCAAGAATATAGCCAACAACCAAAACCACAACCAAGGTCAGCCCAAGTAAGGTCAACGCATATTGACGGGCCCTATCTGCCGCTTTGAAGGCTTCAGACACATCCTGCTGAACGATCATAGTCCAGCCAAGTAAGGTCTTATATTTATAGCCAATTATCGGCCTGCCTTCATTTTCAAAAATAAAATTGCTCGGAACAATTTTATCTCTGAACTTGAGCACAGGATGCTCCGACATATCCTGGAGTTCATTGGCAACTTTACCCTCCCCATGCGCTACCAATCGGTTCTGGTCGTCCACCAGAATAGCAAACCCTGTAGAACCAATTTTAGTTTTTGTTATGGTTGCCGATAATTCCTCAAGAGTCATTGCAATAGCCAGAACTCCGCCCAGTTTGTTACTCGACGAATGAACCGGATGTGAGAGGATATAGGCGGGTTTGCCGGAGGTCTTACCCATAAGGAGTTGCTGGCCGATATCCCGCCCCCCCATGACCTGTTTGAAATATTGCCTGTCTCCGTAATATGTTAAAGGTTTTCCATCACTGCGGCCAACATTCTCACCGTCTGGTCTTACAGTAAAGGCAAGGTAGACCCATTCATAGGTGTTCGCTACTGCTTTAAGGATCGGGTTCTGGGAATCGGAAGACATGGATTGCATGCCGGGAAGTTGCGCATTTTGTTTTAACAATCTCAGGTTCATCGAAGTCCAGTCATCGACTTTCCCTGCAAGACTTTGGGTATCCCTGACCATGGAATTGTAAATGGATTCTTCCCAATCCACCCTGGCCTTCTCAATACTGATATACCAGAGACCACCAAGCGGGATAATGGATATTATCAACATACCGAACAATATCTGGTAAAGGATAGTAAAACCTTTTGTTCCGTCGTCCTTACCTGCCTTATCTGCCATTTTTTATTACTCCCTCTGTTTCCTGTTAGTTATAAGGGTGGCCAAGGTCTTCCTTCAAGCCAATGTTGAAACCTTGTTTCCAAATAGTACCCGGTCTAGCTTCCCGCCATTACCTGGAGTGCAGGATATCACACCATTTCCTTCAAAGATTAGCCAAAAAACTCTACAACATCAACGATTTTCAACATAAACTTTACTTTAAATACCTTGATTCATCACTTGACTCGATTTCATCTCACAAGGCAGCTTTTAACAAGTGGTCTTCTCTTCAAGTTTTTATTGACTTTCCCCTTCTAAGGACCTCAAATACTAGAATAGCCATCCATAAATCCCAATCGATATATCATAATTTAGAGTCTATGCTGAACCTCCCGGGCCGGATATTCACCAGACTGATCATCAACCGAGATCAGAACTTCCTGGATAAAGAGATAGAAAACAGGTTTCGCCATTATACCGCTTTTTGTATGGCCGGTATGCCGATCATGCTCATTTTCGGTTTTAGCAGCCTGATGAAAGAAAACTTTTTCCTGGCGGCGGTTATAGTAACTTGCTTCATAGGGCTTTTTACCGGTTGGTTCTTGCTATATAAGTGCATCAGCGGCAATGGAGTTTTCCGCTTCAATTCTCTTCTGTTTTTCGCACTCGTCATTTTTCTGGTATATATCGGAGGCGAAGAGGGCTCTAAAAGTCTCTGGGTCTTTACGGCCCCCCTGGCTGCTTTTTTTCTTCTCGGCACAATAGAGGGAGCAATCTGGTGCACCATAACCATACTGTTATGCCAATTGATATTCTGGAACCCTTTTGGTCTTCCCCTGCCTCATCCCTACTCGAACTCTTTTGCCATCAGGTTCAACCTCGCCTATATCTCTATCTCCGTCATCACCTATTCATTCGAATATTTCAGACACACTTATCGATTGGAAATAGAAAAGAAAAACAGGATGCTCGAACGGGAAATAAGGGGACGAAAAGAATATGAAAAGGCACTGAAAAAAAGTGAAGAGCAGTACAAAACTGTATTCAGCCAGGCCGCAGAGGGCATCATGGTGATAGACCCAGACGGCCACATACTTGAATCAAACCAGCAGATGGAAAACTCATTGGGTATGCCCCCCTCAGCTCTTCCAGGCCAGAACATCCTCAACCTTATCCATCCCGACGATCTTAAGAATCAACCATCACAAATTCCTTTTATGATCGCAGGCCACATCATTGTCATTGAACGACAACTGAGAACAGCCGAAGGAAGTTATAGGTTTTTTGAAATAAGCGGTAACAAAATTGGGGAGAATACAATTCTTCTTGTCTGCCGTGATATTTCAAAACGAAAGACGGCCGAAATTGCGCTTGAGAAAGCAAACCTTGAGTTGGAACGAATTGCCAATATCGATGGTCTCACCCAGATAGCAAACCGGCGACGTTTTGATCTTCGGTTACAACGCGAATGGAAACGTCTGTTGCGGGAAGATCAACCCCTCACACTTATCATCTCAGACATAGACTATTTTAAGCAGTACAATGACTTATATGGTCACCAGGAAGGTGACACCTGCCTGATCACCATTGCCAGCATTCTTGATTCAACGCTCCAAAGACCAGCCGATCTCGCTGCCCGATTCGGGGGAGAGGAATTTGTTATCCTTCTTCCCAATACAACTATCGAGGGAGGTGTAGGAAAAGCCGAGGAGATGCGAAAGAGAATTGTTGAACTACGCATCCCCCATAATGGCTCAATCGTCGGACCCTACGTGACCATGAGTTTTGGAGTCAGCTCTACTGTTCCATTTAAACAAGGCATACCGGACGATCTCATCGCCATGGCTGATAAAGCACTGTATCAAGCAAAACAGAATGGCAGAAACCGGGTAGAGATCAGCGAACAGTTTATTTTGTAATCCGGTATCCCCTTCGGCGCTGTTAAACCTTTACAACGGTGCGGCCACGCACCCTTCCTTCCAGGATAGCTGCAGCTTCTGCTGGCACATCCTCCAAACCTATCTCACGGGTAAGGCCAGCTAGTCTTTCAAAATCCAGGTCTGATACGATCCGTTTGTATGCCTCTTCACGCTTGGCGAGTGACGCCATAACCGAGTCGACCCCACATAACGTGACGCCTCTTAAAATAAATGGCGCAACCGAGGTAGGCAACGACATCGACTCAGCAAGTCCGCAAGCTGCAACGGCCGCTCCGTATTTCATCTGGCTGATGACGTTTGCAAGAGTATTCCCCCCAGCCACATCGATAGCACCCGCCCATAACTCCTTACCTAAAGGACGCGCTTTCTCACTGTATGGTTGCCTCTCTATAACATCAGCCGCCCCAAGATCTTTCAGATAGTCTGCTTCAGCCATCCTGCCTGTGAGTGCAACCACGCGGTAGCCGAGCTTTGATAAAATGAGAACTGCAACCGAACCCACTCCACCAGCAGCTCCTGTGACCAGGATATCACCGCTATCCGGCGTAATACCTTGTTTTTCCAGGGCCATAACACAGAGCATAGAAGTGTAGCCGGCAGTACCGACTGCCATTGCATGCCAGGTCGATAACCCCTCAGGCAAACCCACCAACCAGTCACCTCTAACTCTCGCTTTTTCTGCAAACCCGCCGCTATGCACCTCGCCAACACCAAACCCGTTCAGTACAACCTTATCTCCGGAGGAAAACGATGCATGAGTCGACTCAGTCACCGTACCGGCAAAATCAATTCCCGGTGTGAGAGGAAAACGCCGAACCACAGGAACCTTACCGGTCATGGCCAGGCCATCCTTATAATTCAAAGCGGAATACTCAACACGGACTGTTACATCTCCTTCCATGAGATCGTCATCGGTCAAATCCTTCAGTTCAACCTTTTGTCCATCTTCCGTTTTATTAACCTGGAAACCACGAAACGTCTCGGACATCATTTCTCTCCATTTGCTATAGAAATAAAAAAAATCACCCAAAAAAATACCCTGCCAGCCAGAAATTATTACGGCTGTACAGGGTATCAATCAGTAACTACCTGAATAATCAGGTTCACGTATTACGCCTTTGCTGTTTTGGGATCAACAGCGACTCCGCAATCAGGGCATTTAGCGGTTTTCTCCGTTTCATCGGAAAAAATTCCAAACTCGGTACCGCAGGCCGGGCACTTCAATTTCACTTCAGCAAGAGACTTGTTACTTTCAAAACCGGGACAATGTTCGTTTGTCATGACTCACTCCTCCACTTGAGTTAATACTTCGTATAGAGCAATCGGATCCATCTGGAACACCTTCATCTTCCCTATCAATGACTCAACATCATCTTCTATTATAAGGATCAGTTAAAAAAATGCCAGATGTTGGATATAATTCCGAGGGTTTGGAGTAAAAACAGGGCTAAATAGCCAGAGTTGGGGGATAGAACGATTTTATCCGGATAAGCGTTTCAACTCGACTTCAAGTTCCGCTTTTTCATCTTCTCGTTCAAATAGTTCTCTCATGATGTGCGGTTTAACTGAATGAGCAGGCATACGGCCTTTCACGTCCAGGATCTCTTCTTCGAGTTTTTCAATTCTTTCTTTTATTTCCTGTCGGGTCATGAAAATCAAATATCGAGATGTACTCAACTCATGTGCTCAGTTTTTTCGAGCGCCGCCAGTTCTTTTTCAATACTTTTCAGTTCACCAGGCATGGGAGCCCGTCTTGATATTGAGTAGAGAACGACTTCCCCAAGTTTGCCGCTGCGGGTAAACACAACAATCTCAAATTCACCTGAAGAGGCTCCAAGTTCCTCCACCCAAAGCACTTTCTCCATCTCAAGATTGAAGTCGCTACAGATTCTTTTTACAAACTTTTCAGGTTTAGCTGAAATAGACATTCCCAGACCTGTTTCAGCATAAATGCAGATATATGGCTTGAGAGGCTCCACCCCCGATACATTATCACGGACATCAAATATTTTCAGATGATACGAACCTGGAAACCAGGCAACTGGTTCCTGATCGTCTGTTTTCTTCCCATCCCAACTATAGATGTCCGCATAAATTATCATATTGGCGTGACCTCAACTGTCCCTGGCGACACTGGAAAAGAGTGTGCAATACTGTTAGCTCTTTTCCAGTGTATCATATACAGATCCTATAATGCACGCCTGTCAGCCATATCTACAAGAACACGCTCTCGAGCCTGATCGATACCAAGATCACGACGTTTCTTATCAATATGAGCGATCATCAGGTGAGCCATTTCGATCGGATCTGCAGCAAAACCCCACTTTCCGAATCCTTTCCCTTCAAGCTCTTCAAACAGGTGCTTTTCGAATTTGGTTCCCTCGGTAATGGGAAAGGTATGACCAAACACTGTAAAAACACCTGAAGCGACAAAATACTGACCAATAGCGATTGCCTTTTCACTCATCCACTCAGGTGCACAACCGGCCACAGGCAAATCAGCAATAGAATCTCCTAGCCCACCCGTTTTCACCATTTCAGAAAGGATCATAAGTATACGGCTGTTATCGACGCAGGATCCAAGTCCGAGAACTGGTGGGATACCGACGGTTTCGCACACTTCCGCAAGACCTGAACCCGCCAATGCCGCTGCCCCTGGTGTTGTCAAACCAGCCTTGGCAAGTGCCATTTGGGAGCAACCGGTCTGAACGACGAGGACATCGTTTTTAATAAGCTCTTTCACCAACTCCACATGGGAAAAATCCTGCTTTGATCGAGGATTGGTGCAACCGACAACACCTGCAGCCCCACGTATCCGCCCGTTGACAATATTATCATTTAGAGGCTCATAACCACTCCTGAATGAGCCCCCCAGCATATACTTGATATATTCATGAGAGAACCCATGTATGCCTTTGGCAGTATGTGACGGGATAACAATTGATTTACTTCTGTTTTTAAAACGTCCTATGGCCTTTATAATGACGTTGTCGGTGCATTCCAGAGGATCGTGTTCATCAAGTTCAATATGGGTAGCACCTTCGATCTTGGCGCGGTAGTTCGTGGTTATAAAAGCTGTATCGTAGCACTCAGACACCTTGACTAAGTCCTGCTTAATGCACTGGATATCAACCGTCATGGCATCGACCGCACCACTCACAAGCACAGCCTCCGTTGATGAAAAGTTCCCTGCGTGCGGCAACCCATGACGTGACAATACATCAAGACCTGAGCAGCACATACCAACAAGGTTGATACCCTTCGCCCCAGCATCCGTAGCCATCTTGAGGATAGACGGCGAGGCAGCTGAAACCAACATTGCTTCGAGAAGGATCGGTTCATGTCCGTGAACGATGATATTGACTTGATCCTCCTTTAAAACACCCATATCCACTTCCACCTCCACAGGTGAAGGGGTGCCAAAAAGAATATCAGAAATATCGGTGGAAACCATGGAGCCGCCCCATCCGTCTGCCAGTGCCGTACGAGAAATCTGCTTGGTGATATTTTCATAATCCTGATCGACACCCATCGCCGAACGGTGCATCATCTCCATAATTTCCCTCATGGCCCCGCGAGGGACGATGCCTTCCTGCCTCCAGGATTCAAGAGTTTTTTCAGGTACCCTTTTAACCAGGGGTATTTCGCCATCAACCTGTGTATAGGTTAATTCGAGTTCCTTATAAAGATCGGTGGCAATATCCTGAACGCTCCGCCCTTCAGTTTCAATATCCAGGGAAGATGCGACCTCAACGAGTTTGACGGTATCCTTTATTGCGAAATCTTTGACTGTTCCGTCGATAACCCCCCGGAACAAGTCCAGCATTGCCATGCCATGATCAGTATGAGCTGCGGTTCCGGCTGCAACCATACGACCAAAATTCCTGGCCACAATAGTATCTATGGTTGCTCCGCAAACACCCACCCTGGCATAGGGATCTTTTGTGTTCATCCTGCACGGCCCCATTGAGCAATGCTTACAACAGGCAGAATCATTGCCTATGGGGCAGGGGCGCATATTTTCAGCCCTGTCAAAAAAGAGTTCAACACCATCCTTTCGAGCCTTATGAATCATCTGCCGCGTTGAATCACAGGTCGTAATATCCTCCGGTCGAATAAGTTCCTTAAGCTTAGCCATACAACCTCCACCTATCGATTGGGTTTACAGAATGCCTGGAATGAAACCGATGATCACCCTTTATCATCGGTATTCGTCCTATCAATTACATTATCTGGGAATATATCCCATCTAATACTATTTCTTACTACCACAAAGTGGGAATGTCAATACATGGTACTACCAAAAATATTTATAAATGTTGGAAAGTTGGTCTGAATTAAAAATTAAGAGTAATGATGCATTCTTCAGCTCATCATTATCAACAGCTTGGAAACAGGAATAATTATAACTGAAGATAACACCTGATAGTGTCATAGAATGCTAGAGTCATACAGCCGCCTAGAAGACTTTTAAAATTCAAAACTCATTTCGTGCAGCATCTATAATAGGTAGTTATGAAATTTCCCTTATCGCAAAATTTGATTTTGTTACGATCGATAAGATGAAAGAGGTAAGGGCAATCAGGGCCCTTGTCGGCGGAGTTGTCCATGACATTAATAACATAATTTCCGCCATTCACAGGTACCCAAAGTTGGCAGAGGAACACCATTCATCGTGAACAGAGCGCGTTGCAGATGGACCTGGATGAGATACTCAGAGGGGCACAACGGGCATATAGGGGTAGAGAGCACACCACATGCTTTCATGATAGCACCGAAGCGTTGGACATTTCCACAGGAAGCCCTTGCAGTTCGACCTCATGACCACCGACATGACCATCCCGGTAATGACAGATGCCTGATTATCTGAAATAATCCTGAAAATTCGACCGAACCTGTCCATACTCCTCTGTACAGGATACAGTGGCCTTATAAATGAAACGAAATCGAAAGAAAACGGGATCAGGGGCTATCTGATGAAGCCGGTGAA
The DNA here is from genome assembly GCF_010646885.2 of Desulfopila sp. IMCC35008. Lineage (GTDB taxonomy): Bacteria > Desulfobacterota > Desulfobulbia > Desulfobulbales > Desulfocapsaceae > Desulfopila. Next base: position 3,029,712 of record NZ_CP050700.1, read on the forward strand.
GGCTGACCAGTTGGCAACAACTGTCCGGAGCGTTCTCGATTCATAAGAGGTGAACACCCCGGCATTGGTTTTATTGTGATGACAGGTTCGTAAGTGATTCAGCAATAGAAAACAGTTCTTTCGGAGCCTTGTCGATAGTATCGTCAAAAGGCCGTTGACCATTTCTGTCCGAAGCTACTATTTCATCGTGCTCCGGAATAAATCCCAGAATTTCAAAACCAGGTAGGGACTCCCGTATCAGCTGTTCATCTTCCGGCCCGCGAACACGGTTTCCGAGAATCAGAATCTTTTTAATGCCTATATCCTGTCCAAGTTGACGTATTTTATGAGCTGCATGTCGTGACCGGGCACCTGGGTTTACAACTACGACCAAGGCATCAACTGAACCCGAGGTCGCACGGCCCAAATGTTCAACTCCCGCTTCCATATCCATCAGGACCACTTCTTCACGGTACAGTACGAGATGGGTCATCAAGGCCTTGAGGATAGTACTTTCGGGACAAATACAACCAGACCCACCGCTCTGCACAGTTCCCATAACCAACAGCTTGACACCGTCTTTTTCCTTTGAAAAGCGTTCGGGGATATCATCCACTTTAGGATTAAGGGTAAAAAAGCCTCCCATTTTCCCGGGTTCCGCTCCGGTCCTTTCTGCTATCAGGTCACGTAATTCAGCAATAGGGGTTATGGGTTGGTCTTCAGGTATTCCAAGTCCTGCTGCAAGATTAGCAACGGGATCAGCATCTATTGCAATAACTCTGTTCTTCTCTCCTGCCGCAAGGCAACGGGCCAGCAAAGCCGTTACAGTTGTCTTGCCAACACCGCCTTTTCCGCCAATGGCAATTTTCAAACTCACTCTTTACGTGCTCCTGTAGAATATTTATTAAAACAGTTACAAAGGTATCAATCAGCTACTATCTTTCCGTCCTGATCGACGATAGCCACCTCGAAGTTATTCTTCACTGCAATCTCATACAGTTCCTCAATATGAACAGCTTGCAATTCATGCTTTACGCCTTTTTCCCTGGGGATATCAAGATAACAATCGTTGGCTTCCTCCTTGGTTCTAAAAGCAGGAATAAAATTTACATCCTTCTCCTTGTTATACAAGCCAAGGAAATTTTCCTGTCCTGCCGATCCGTTCACGAAAACATACACCCAACTCTCCGACGCTTTTTTGTCTTCCATAATCAGTCCACTCGAATTTTATCTGCAATCCGGTAGTGCCACTTACTCACTTCTACCGAACGTGAAGTACAGTTACTAGTTAATAATCATTGAACTATAACTGCTCAACCATCACAACCAATAAAAAAAGCTCCATCCATAAATGGATGGAGCTTTTTATCTGAAAAACAAAAAGATCAGATATCGAGATATGAATCTGAGAAGAGATTCTCACCGGTAATGACCTTTACGGTTTTCACGTAATCACCAAGCTCCTTATCGAGGGTGGAGATATCGGGTGCTTCACCATCCATGGTTTTATAAATAACATCAACGATATCCTGTCGCTCTCCTTTGGCTACAGCTGTAAGTCCCTTATCCAACGGATCGGAAATAACAGACTTCATGCCGTAACGACCAAGCATGACCATAAAGGTGGTGTTCAGGATCGGACGCAGCTCGACAGGCGGTCCATTGGAGATATTCGACAATCCGCAGGTTGACATTGCACCGGGGGCTATATCTTCCAGCATCATCTGGAAGTTCAGCAAGCTCATGCACTGCTGCTGCTGAATATTTACCGGAGTCACAATACCATCAACCCATATTTTCTCGTTAGGGATACCAGCTTCATTGGCCGCATAAAGCAGTTCTACGGCAAGTGCTGCTCGCTCATTCTCATCACGCGGCAGTCCATCAGGTCCCCACATAAGAGCAACAATGTCTGCCTCATACTTGGCAGCCATTGGCAGCATCTCGGTATACCGTTCCGGACGGGCCATGATGGAGTTTACAATATGTGGCTTTGCACATGGCTTAACAACCTTGAGTCCTTCCTCGATGGCTGCAATGTTAGAAGTATCAAGCAGCAAAGGAATCTCGGGCACAACTTCCTGTACCACCTGGCAGACCCATGGCATTAACTCATGCCCGTCTTTTTTTGCCGGCCCCAGATTGATATCAATATAATCCATACCCAGCTCTTTCTGCTCTAGGGCTTCTTCCTGGATCGGTTTGGGGTCACGCTCCTTGAATGCTCTTCCTATCTTTGTAGAAATAACATTCAAGCTCTCACCAAATAGAATCATTGTACTCCTCCGTTGCTTAGTTCGTAGTCAACATCCCTATACATTAAAAAATCAGGGCGGTCATTGTTCTTCCGTCCGCCCTGTCAGTTTACCACACAGCAGGATGAGTTTCACCCTGCTGTAATTTTACTGTTCGTACTATCTGGCTTTAAGGAAACCAGCCAGGTGGGCTGATTCTCTCGGACCAACAGTTATGGTCCAGCCGGAAAGTTCTTCTTCAACCTCACCAGCGATAGCGGCAGCGTAGCCCGGAATGATAAGTTCAGTGTGCTTTACCTTCTCCATGATACCACACTTCTTGACAAACATACCGACATCGTCGCCACTGAATTTACCAGCAGCCCATGCTGTAAGCACAGAGAGTCCCTCGGCATCTTTAATAAGCAGCCATGAAGGTACCTTGCTCGCCTCAATCTCACCTGAAACAATAAAGTAGGTAAGGGCAAAGTTAGTGGTAACCATTACCGGTGAATTCTCATCAGGATTACCAATCGGGTAAATACCCTCTGTTACCGTCATTGGTCGTTGCGGATCCGTGAAGATATTTAACCTTTCAAGCAGAAGTGGGAAAATAACCTCAGTGGTAAACTCTGACAGGACCACGATACCCGCATATTTGGCTACAAACATACCGGCAACGAGTGCTTCCATATCAGGGCTGTCGGTCATCTCTGACGGGAAAACGATAGTCGGAAAACCTAAAGAACGGTTTCCGTCTTTCAGGGCCGATCTTCGGATGGCAACCTGATCTTCAAGGGCCTGCTTAAGTTCACGGGTTCCGGTATCGATGATAAGATCTTTTAGACCCATTGCGGTCAGTTTATCACTGAGAGCAATGATAGCATCAATGGAATCGGCTTTAATAGCAAGCGGCAGATCGTTATCAAGAGCTATTTTGCCCATATCATCTGCATTAGCTTCTGTCGCTGCATATATTACCGGGCGCTTAAATCCGCACCCATCAACACCCGCACCAATAACAGCGGCATCCTCACTCATCAGGATGAGGTTGAATTCTGATGTTTCGGCAACGAGCTTTGCAAGAGCGGCAAAGGCATCCTTGTCACCGTTGACATCTTTTAATGCCACCAGCTCAGGACGCAGGTTAAAACCTACACGTTCATACTGCAAGGCATTCCATGCCTTCAGTTTTGCTTCAACATCTGCGGCTGCGGAGTCAGAAGTGATAGTCCCGGCAAACATAGTCGGGTTAAAAAATGTTTTTTCATGACGGTAAAGAACCGTCTCACCACCGGTTGTCGCTTTACGAACACCTTTACCTACTACAACAGGACGAATCGGAGGTGCTGATGCCTCTGCAAGTTCGGCCCGAGCCTCATCGGACACATATGGACATGAATCGAGCTCGGCCTTACCGGAAGCAAGATTCATTGCGAAGGCCAGACAGGTTGGCACACCGCATTCCTTACAGTTGGTTTTTGGCAGCAGTTTAAATATCTGTATACCTGTTAACGCCATAAGTTGGTTCTCCTTATGTAAATATCGAAACCGGCCAGCCCACACTCACCTAATGAGCGGGCTGGCCGCAGTGTGCTCTAGCCAATCAGAGGATCCATGTTCATGGCAGGATGTCCCTTTTCCTGGAGCCATGGCATAATCTCTTCTTCAGTAATACCCACGGTCTCATCAGCAATCAGGTCAGCGAAATTTTCAACACCCATTTCGGCACCGCGTTTATTGAGCCTATCATACAGTTCCTCTTTCAGCGCTTTTGGCATCCATACCATACGGAGGAGACCTCCATCGCCAAGAATGAACTTCTTCTGGGTAATGTTGAATTTGGAGTGACCGACAAAACCAGGTGAAGAAGCACCACCGCCCATAACGCCGGCGAGGGTGGTAAACTTCATACCAGAAGGTGTTTCACCTGCATAATCACGGCCAACTGTCATAATACCGTTACAGCTTGGCAGCATAGCTGCAATACACTCGCAACAACCACAAGTGGTCATCGGCGCCTGGACCATTGAGTAGAAGTTGTAGGTATCAATGGCACCCTTGGAGGCACCTTTAATGAACTCATCGACACCCTCAAAACGACCTAGTACCGGGTCGAGAACCTTACCTTTCTGAATGGGCTGGTTCGGGCCGGTAGGATTGATTTCAAAAGAAGCTTTACAATCCATCCAGTTGTAAGCACCACAAAGTCCGGTACGTTCCGGGCTGACGGTACACACATGGCTCGGTGCGAAAGACTGACACAGGCTGCACGAGTAGAAGGTCTCGACATCTTCGTCTGTCATGGTGTCGACACGTTCGTCACGGGTCTTATATTCCGCACGCGCTCTTTCCGTTAATTTGTCAACATCATCTTTATTGGTGAAAAGTGTAATTTGTACCTTGTCGACGATCTTCTGGAAATCCTGATGAAATTTCGCATGCAGTACAACACCGATATCCTTCAAGGTAAAACCTTTCTCGATGGCAGCTTTACTGATACGTACCCAGGAGATGTCACGCTGACCAATATGCATGATACCCTGGATATAGTTGATCAGGTGATGGATCTGACGTTCCATGATCGGCTCAAAATCAGGCTGAAATTCACGACCGGCGATCTGTACATAAATTCCCAGAGGTAAGGTATCGCCCTCTTTCATATCGCCAATATCCGGGCCTATAACTTCAACCTTGGCATCCTCGATATCGTTCATCTCGGCCATTTTTACAAGCTCAGTACACTGGGTCTTACCACCACCCATCTGACCAAACAGGTCACCGCCACGAACACGTTCACCCTCGAATGCCGGACCAAATGCGCACGGAATGTCGATCTCGGTGACATTAATCTTCAGACCACGAACTTCAACGGACTTCTGACAGATTTCGTCGTGTGAAACATTGGCGACAACGTGCTCGTAGGTACAGATACCAGTCGGCAGGATCTCGGGAATATCAGTATCGGCCAGTGTCGGGAAGCCCCAGTTGACACAACCTGCAGCTGCAACAGCCCACTCTGTTCCAACATCACCAAGGGCATTAACAAAGGCGAAGATACGGTTTTTGTTGTACATCAACATTTTGCGATAATCACCTGGCTGAACCCCACCGAATGCCATAGCTGCCCTATTGGCAAAACCGAGTGCAAAGACAGCTGAAGAAATATCCGGCCCGAACGGTACGATACGGGTATTCCAACCTACCTGCATACCGGCATCAAGACACTGCTGAATAGCGGTCTTGCCATTATGGTTTGCGGCACAGAAGATATACAGACTCTTCTTCTGGTAGTCTTCAATAATCATTTTGGCAGTCTCAGCGTCAGGTGCTGCACCGACAATCGCTGCAAAACCAGGAGCAGAACCATCAACAAACTCAACACCACGCTTTCTTAAAATGGTATCGTCCGCAGGTCCAACCCAGATTTTTCCGGCGTCTATATCCGGATCTTCCTGGAGGATATAGAAATCAGGATCATTCAACATCCGAATTGCTTCCTTGATCTCGTAGGCAAAAATTCCAGCCATACCAGCATCAAGCAGGGGTCCGAGATAGGGAAGATGATTGGCCCCTTTCAGGTGCGGTGGCAATAAACCACGTGCGAACTCCAAAGGTTTTTTCAGATCTTCCAGCGTCTCAACTTTCATACCGGTCAAAGAATAAATAACCGGAAGATAATACGCAGTGTTGCCGAATCCTACTTTAGTAGATGCATCATAGGTCTGAAGTGCTCTTTCCAACTCACCTTCCACCTGAGATACGACTTTATAACCACCCTGTATCGCTGCAAATGCTACTAATCTTGACATGCTTTCCTCCTTATTTGAGGATAATAATTAATAACGAATTCACTATTGGTCGAAGGTTAGTCCATTCCAAGGGCTTGCCTGTCAGCCATATCCATAAGAACCCTCTCACGGGCTTTATCAATACCTAGCTCTTTACGCTTTTTATCAATATGAGCGATCATTTTATGAGCGTGCTTGATCGGATCCGGCTCACAATCCCACTTACCACCATACAGTTCTTCCATGCCATTATACAGGTGATCCCTGAATACAGGCGCTCCATCAACAGGCAGACTATAACCGAATACGGTGTACACTCCTGAAGACACGAAATACTGCCCGATGGCAATTGCCTTTTCACTCATCCATTCAGGTGCACTGCCGGCTGCCGGCAAGTCGCAGATATCGTTGCCAAGACCTCCAGCTTTTACAACCTCAGTGGCTGCCAGCAGGATTCGACTGTTGTCTACACAGGACCCAAGATGCAGGACAGGTGGAATTCCGACAGTCTCACAGACTTCAGCGAGTCCAGGTCCACAATGAACTGCTGCTGCCTCAGGGGTCAGCAGACCGTGAATAGCTGCAGTAATGGCGCTACAACCGGTGGTCAGAACTATTACATCATTTTTAATAAGTTCTTTAATGATGGTGATGTGTTCTTCATTATGCTTGGTACGGGCATTGTTACAACCAACAACACCAGCGATACCACGAATACGGCCGTTGATAATATTGTCGTTGAGTGTAAAATAATCTCCACGGAAAGAACCACCAAGATGATATTTGATGGACTCAACACCAAAACCTGCAATCTGCTTGGCCTTGTGTTGCGGAATCATGACATCTGCGCCACGATTCTTGAAGTTCTCGATAGCCAGTTTGACGATACGCTTGGCATCCTGCATAGCGTAATGCTCGTCGAACTCGATGTGCATGACATTTTCCTGCTCCATCTTGGCGATCGGATGGGTGGTTATCAGTTTGGTGTGAAAACATTTTGCAACGTTGGCCAGGTTCTGGAAAATACACTGGACATCGACAACCATTGCCTCACATGCACCGGTAATGATTGCCAGTTCCTGCTGCAGGTAGTTTCCTGCGGGCGGTACGCCATGGCGCTGGAGAATTTCGTTGGCGGTACAGCAGATACCAGCCAGCTGAATTCCCTTGGCACCATTTTCTTTTGCATAATCAATCATTTCCTGCGACTGGCAGGCTGCTACAATCATCTCGGAAAGCAGTGGCTCATGACCGTGAACAATGATGTTGACATGATCTTCCTTCATGACGCCCAGGTTAGCCTCGGACTGCAGCGGTGATGGTGAACCGAACATGACATCCTGCAGGTCGGTTCCGATCATCGCGCCACCCCAGCCATCAGCCAGAGATGCACGAGTTCCCTGCTTCATCAGGTTTTTGTAATCCTGATCTACGCCCATATGGGTCCTGTGCATAATCTCCACGACCTCACGATCGATGGCACGTGGCTCAACACCCTGCTCTTTCCACTTGTCCTGCAGGGGTTGGGGAGCTCTTTTCAAGTAGGAGAGAGTGCCTCCAACCTTACCGAACTCAGCATTTGCTGCAACAGCAACGCCCAAGGCGATTTCATCAATATCTCTATCCAGGGTCTCACCGTCTTTTTCGATGGTAGTTGCAACACCAAAATAGGGTGCAATCTGGATCAATTTTGCAGGATCCTTGATTGTGTAATCAGTGGTCTCTTTTCTAGCTACAGCTAAAAAGGTTTCGGCAACAGCCCGACCATGATCAGAGTGAGCTGCACAACCTGCCGCTATCATTCGGGCAAAGTTTCTTGCTGCTATAGTATTTGGTGTCGCACCACAGAGGCCTTTACGGGTATCCTCACCCTCTACACCGCCTTTTGGCAGTGGCAGGCGACATGGTCCCATTGCGCAGTTTTTACAACAGATTCCCTGAATACCAATTGCACAAGGTTTCATGGTGACCGCTCTGTCAAAAACTGTTTCAATCTCTAGTTTCTGGGCACGACGGATCATTTCCTGGGTTGAAACTTCTATGGAAGCTTCCATCGGGTCTGCTAATTTCGGAGCTTTTGCGGGTGCTTTTTTTGCTTCTGCCATCAGAGTTACCTCCTCAAGTAAATTCTTGGCTTAATTCGCTTGCTCAGATTTACCTTTATTGAATAGCTATTATCGCTTATGGAAACGGTTTAACATTTCCAGAATTTTCTCCTGAACGGTGAGCTGGGTAGCTGCCGCAGTAAGAGTCTCTTCTACCACGGTTTCTGGAGCAGTTGCATGCTTGGCCCGCTCAGCAGCACGCTGAGCCCTGAGAGCAGCTTCTTCAGCTTCTCTCTTCTCGTATGCCTCGGTAGCGGCCTTCTTCTCAGCCTCTTCCTTCGCTTTGGCATCGGCCTCAGCCTTAGCCTCTGCATCTGCCTTTGCTTTGGCCTCAGCAGCAGCTTTTGCTTCTGCATCCGCCTTGGCTTTTACCTCTGCATCAGCTTTCGCCTTAGCCTCTGCCTCGGCCTTGGCTTTTGCATCCGCTTCAGGATCAGCTGCCGGAGCCGCTGGAGCCTCTTTCTTCGGCTCAGGCTTGGCTTCAGCCTTCGGAGCGGCTGGTGCAGCGGCTGCGGCTGGCTTTTCAGCTGCCTTCGGTGCCGCCTTTTTGGCTGGTGCTGCTTTCTTTTCTTCTTCAATGGTCAGATCTAGTTCCGGAGCAAGGGCTGCGAAATCAACCTCAACATCACCAAGAAGTTTCTTTAGTGGAGCAGAGTCCTTCAATGAAGCACCCTCACTCATGGCGTCGATGAATTCTTTGGTCATCCTGATAGCTTCAGGATGCCTCATTATCAATAGATTCGAACCGGTCATAAGGTAGGAAACAGCTCCGACGGCCTCCATCAGAATACCACGTCTCTCAGGATCACCAAGAAGAGGGGCTTCTTCAACAGTTTGCTTGGCTTCCTTACATTTCCAAATCTCGTTTCCGAGATTATTGACCATCGGATATTGGAGTTTTTCATCTCCCTGGGTCATCGCTGCGAGGGTGAGTCTCTCCATGACTGAATATGTATACTCAAGACCGTATCCCAGACCACCGGTCGTCGGATCGACCAAGACACGTTCCATCGGCATACCGAGATTCTCCAGCAGGATATTTACCTGCTTCGCCAGGTTGACGTCGATCGGGGAAGAGGAAATAACTGCGTGGCCATACCCCATGGCCGCGGCACCTATACCCTTGTAATTCTTTTCCTCAACCGGACCCATAACAAGATTTGAACCTTCCGCCGCCTCGGCAATAGCCTTCATGACCTCTTCATCCTTCTCAGGGTTGGTTGAACCCCAGACGATGAGCGGGACATCAATTGAACCAAGAACCTTTTTAACGGTTTCTGCTGCGGCTTCCGGACTGGTATCCTTATCGTTTGGATCAGTGCTTTTCAGCTGCAAAACAATAGCGTCAGCGCCATAGTCGTCGACACATTTTTTGGCCCAGGCAGCAGGGTCGGAAATCACATCTTTAAAAGGAGCAACTGCAGCCTCTGGCCAATCATCCGGCTCCATATCCCAGATTTCCATGGCTATAACAGGCTTATTGGGCATATCACCTTCAAACGTGTAAAAAGGAAAACTTGTCTCTCCACCCAGCGTGATAGCTGTGTCTCCTTTGCCTATGGAAATTTCTCTAATGCCACCGGAATAGGATTCCTTCTTCATTTCAAATCCCACTTTTGCCTCCTTAATGGTGAGTTTTTTTTCCTGAAGGTTGTAATCACCGCACTCAACCTTCCCCTTTTTCAAAACAAACTCTTAAAAATAAAAACAAGTGACTTTCGTCATTTCATCCCGATAAATCGTCTCTCCTTTCCTATGCCGATTCGAACGAATTCTTCATCGTTACCCCTCGGTCGTTATCTGTTTTTTTTGTTTTATCTGGTTCGTGCTTCAAGTCGCTCTTTCACTCGTGGGAATTGTTCAATTTCCGTATGGGGAATAAACATCGCCGCCACGTAGTTATTCATGTAAGAGGGTGTTTCCGATAGCTCAAAATTGGTCATCTTTCGCGTTACATCGACAACATCCTGTCGAATTCTGTTTGTCAGGGCACTCATCCGGGCACCAAGCAGCGACCCATTACCAATGTATGCTACTCGTTCCGCATCGATTTCCGGTAGCAAACCTAAGGTTATAGCTTTCTCAAGATCAATATAACTGCCAAATCCACCCGCCAGGATAATGCGGTCGATTGCCTCCATCGGCAGCCCCACCTCCTCGAGCAGGGTCACACAACCTGAATATATTGCACCCTTGGCCCGAATCAGATTTTCCAGATCCAGTTCGTTAAGGACTATATCCCTCTCAATTTCTGTCTCTTCAGCCCAGACCAGCACATATTCCCAGATATCATTTCTCTTTCGAATACGATCTGTATCCAGATCACGATTGAATTTACCACTGTTATTAATAACACCCATCTCAAACATGATCGCTGCTATAGTAAGCAGGCCAGAGCCACAGATACCTTTCGGTCTCTTATCTCCGATGGTAACAATCATCGGCTCCCACGTTATGGGATCTATGAGAAAATCTTCTATTGCACCTGGAGCCGCTCTCATTCCAAATTCAATACCACCACCTTCAAAGGCTGGTCCGGCAGAACAGGCTGTACACGCGAGCCAGTCCTGGTTACCAATCACGATTTCTGCATTGGTGCCGATATCAAGAAACAGGGTCAGCTCTTCATTTTGGTATAAACCGGTCCCCATAATACCTGCAACGATATCGCCGCCAACGTAGCTGGAAACCTGCGGAAATACCAGGGCCAGGGCATGCTCATCCAGATCAATACCAATGGAGGCCGCATTAAAGGGCGGATACAGTGTTGCCGCCGGGACATAGGGTGCCCTGCGGAGAAAACTCGGATTGATTGCCAGCAGTAGTTGGGTCATCGTGGTATTGCCGGCAATGGTTATTGTCGAGATATTATCCTTATCAATACCGGTTTCCTTAAATATGCGTCCAAGTATTTTATTTATGGTCGCAACTACCACCCTCTGCAAAGTTTGCAGGCCTTCTCCTTTTTCCGCATAAATTATTCGGGTAATTACATCTTCGCCATAACTGATCTGACCGTTAAAATCTCCATGTTCTCCAAGGCAGCTTCCGGTCGTCAGGTCGATCAGCTGGGCGTATACTGTCGTAGTACCGATATCAAGGGCGATAGCATAATTAGTTGCAGTAGTATCACCAGGTTGAACATTCGTTATCAGCGTCTTGCCACCTTCCCGAACCGGCCTTACCAGGGTTACCGTTGCCTTCCATTCATCTTCACGTAACACTACAGGTAATTTACGAATAAAAGGAATGGTCAGCTCAAGTTTATGGAAATCGGCCTTGTTCTGCAGTTCTCCAATAAGACGGGTCACATCCGGCATATTATTCTGCGCATCCGGAGGTGTCATCTCCAGGTAAACTTTTTCAACCGGGGCCAGGAAGAGACCCTCTTCCTTAAGGGATTCAAAGTCGACCTTTGTAATAGAAGCCGTTCGCCTGGGCGGTACCTGCTGATTCAGGACACTAGCATCTACGCTCGACTCTACAGGTATCCTGACAGTTACATCACCCTCAACTCTGGCAAGGCATGCCAGTCGGTCACCCTGTTCAACTTCTGCACTATCCAGTCGTTCACTGACTCCGCCTGCAACAGTCCCTTCCTCAATCCGCACTCTGCACTTTCCGCAAACCCCGCCACCACCACACGACGCATTAACATGCACACCCGCTTGCAGTGCTGCACGGATGAGAGTATCGCCTTTTTCGACAACAACTTCACGGTCGTGAGGAAGAAATTTTACGGTACAGGCTGTATTCATTGTGTCATTCATTTACATGTCCATTCGTTCACATTACCAACGAAATTCAACCTGCAAGGATGTAGAAATCGGGTAGTGACTTTATGCTTGTTTTTTTCGTAAACGGAAACCTCTGAACGATTTCCTAAATCATTTAATGAACTACTACCAAATCGTAACAATTCCAGCAAGAAAGATACTCCAACACATCTTTCTAAATCAAAAATCCTCGAATGGTCAAGGACTTGTATACAGAATCTGGGAATGAGGCTGGCCAAGGGGAACAGGCAACACGAAACCACACCTTCAGCCGGCCGGCATGAAGTTAGAAGATGCTCCGAGAAACTCAATGGGGCAGATCGTATTCCCACTGAACATTCACCTAGTGCAAAATCGTTATGCAACGGGCATGCTGGATATAGTCAGTAATATTCCAGCACCGAAAATAATACGATAGCTTTACCCCGTAAAGCGAGAAAAATCAACATTTAGCATGCGTTGTTTTTCATTCTTTTTACGACTCCACCCCTCTATCAGAACGACTTCATCCATGCATAAGCGAATTTTATATTGGATAAATTGACGACAAATGGTCAAAATGTTCAACATGTGCCCGGGCCGCCCATATGTTAGAGAGAGATTACACTCTTACGTCAACACTCACTCCAGGAAAAGTGTATGCCGGACGCCGACAAATCAGGCCAGGACACTGATATGCATGTAATTTTCTGTCAAACGAGCTGGCGACACGCAGTAACTGCCATCCAGACAACAATAAACACTTAATAACGCAAGAACCAACATTGCACATTTCCCACAACAGAAACATACGCCACCGCTCATAACGACAATAATGTAGTCTGTATTTCATAAATCAGAATAAGAATTTTCAGATTCTAACCGGACCTTTCACGCCAACTGTCTAAATACTTAAAAGCTCAACCTTCAAATGCTCATTCAACAACGCCGTGTTCCTGAAGTAAATCATTTATACAACGGACGACGACAGAGCCTGCTTACAGCAGTAAAAGAAGACCACAGATATTATTCCCCTCTTTTCAAGGGATGTTGTTTTCTGTATAATGAGCTGGACTTCCACATCATATCTGCCTCATGCAGCAGGTATTCCCTAACCAGCAATTCTGTTAAACATTGCATCCAAAAGGAGAGCGCCATGACGACAACCGACAATTTAAAGGAAGCGTTTGCAGGAGAGAGCCAGGCCAACCAGAAATACAAGGCATTTGCAAAGAAGGCAGAAAAAGAAGGTTTCACCAATATTGCCAAACTCTTCAAAACTACGGCTGAAGCCGAAAGAATCCATGCTGAAGGACACCTTAAGGCTCTTGAGGCAATCGCCTCCACAGCTGACAACCTCCAGGCTGCTATCGACGGTGAAACTTTCGAGTTCACTGAGATGTATCCCCCAATGGTTGACCAGGCTGTAGCAGACGGACACAAGGCAAAGACGATGTTTAAATTCGCGGTTGATGCAGAAGAAGTTCATGCCCAGATTTATACGAAGGCGCTTGAGGCCGTGAAGAGCGGTAAAGATATGGATGTAACCGACTTTTATCTTTGCCCGGTATGTGGGTATATTGAACTAGGTAATCCTCCGGAAAAGTGTCCGGTTTGTAAAGCATTAGGAAAAATATTCCACCAGGTGGATTAACCACCCCTGTAAAAGTTCTCAATTGGTATAACAAAAAAAGGGAGATGCGATAACGCAACTCCCTTTTGGGGTTCCGGCCTAAGATTTCGTGATACCAAAACAGAGCAAACCAAACGTCTCATGAACTATGCGTCAATTTGGTTCTTATCCAGCTCATCACGAGACATCTAACAGTTTTGCATCGATTACAAGACGTTACATACTGTTCACCAAAGGCCGTCCTGGGACGGTACCGCCTGAATTGATGATAATTTCGGGCTAGTAGCAGAATCTCCCGATAAGTTTATTCAACTCAAAAGGATGGGGAATACAGTTGCCCCCATCAAGGTCACGAACAGTTTCTTTCTCAAGGTTACATTCATCATACATTCCAGGTTGAAGTTCGTGGCGGAACACTGTAAACATAGTCCTTACTTTCAACTCATGACCCTCATGTACAAAAAATGTTTTTCCATTTTGCATAAAACAAACCTAATGTAAAAACAACAACTCACGATACGACATAGTTCACAACACCCAAACAACACCTGACAAACCACCTCCTTCAAAACTGCTGAAAACGCAATATCACATCATGCACCAAACCTTTATAGTATTTATTATCTTTCTTTTGCTCCTCCCTGTCTCAGGCCTATCATGCCTGGCATCAGAACCCTCTCTCCCCCAAAGTACTGATCAACTTGAAACCTTTGAGATCGATGGAAACACCTACCCCATCCCTGAACCGTGGTCAGGGAACCGAATAGCAGCACCGTCACCGGCTGCCATCGATTTTCGTATGATATCAAAGGCACACACCCATAACGGTACCAAGATCTATATTGAAAAAAATGCCCGGGATGCACTCCAAGTACTTATGGATGCCGCCAAGGAAGATGGGGTCTACCTTACCGTCAATTCAGGCTTCCGCAGCTACAATTACCAGATGAGAATCTTTACGCGAATGATGAGAGAGGGGAGGAATTACGAGGACGTGATACGCTATGTAGCGCCACCGGGATATTCACAACACGCCTTGGGCACAGCGATAGATTTTTATCCGAGCAACTGGGAATTTGCGGAACTTCTGACCTACACGTGGCTGCAAGACAATGCCTGGAAGTACGGATTTAAGGAGACCTATCCGCGCATAAACGAGTCAGGCTATCCATGGGAGGCCTGGCACTGGAACTATATTGGCAACGCGCATACCGCTGAAAACAAAGCACCAGGACCGGCAGAAAGGCCACTGCAATGATGAATGGAATGTACTAAAACTCGACGCCCTTCTGAGCTTTGACGCCGTTTTCAAATGCGTGCTTATGAGGCTCTATAACGCTCACTGTGTCGGCTAAATCGATAAGTTTATCGTGTGCCCCTCTCCCTGTTAAGATAACAGAAAGCCGCTCCGGTCTATTTTTAATCAAATCAACAATTCTTTCGACATCAAGAAAATTATAAGTCGGCAGGTAGGTGATTTCATCAAGTATAATCAGGTCGTACTCATCGCTTTCGACCTTCTTCCTGGCCATTTCAAATCCTTCCTCGGCCACTTTTTTATCTTCGTCCAGCTTTTCCTTATTAAAGAGAAAACCTTTACCGCAGATAAACCAATCGAGGTTTTCGAACTGCTCTGCCATAATCCGCTCACCGTAGCTTCCCTTTCCTTTAACAAACTGGATCACGCACACCTTATGCCCGTGCCCAAGGGCCCTGAAAGCAGTCCCCAGGGCGGAAGTGGTCTTACCCTTACCATCTCCGGTGATAACAATAACACGACCCTTTACCTTTTTTTTACTCTTTGCTGAATCTGCCATACTCCCTCTACACAAACCCATAATTTCTAGGCTGGTTACGCCATCTCGTCAAACCTGCAGGTTAATAGCAGATCACCATCTTCAAGCTTCTTACTCACCTTATAGGGCAAGGTCTGAAACAGGCGAATCATTCCCTGGTTCGAGGGAGAGGTAAAAGCAATCAACCCGGCAAGGCCACTCTCGCGTGCTGCCTCAGCCAGCTTTTTGAGAAACAATTTACCCAGGCCTTTGCCCTGGAAATCCTCACTGACTGAGAATGCGACCTCCGCAAGGTTCGAATTATGCAAGCGAATCGACTCTGCGACGCCAACTATCCGCCCAAAACCAAACTCGCCGGTCACCGCCACCAGGCTCAAGGCATTCACATAATCAGTCTGTGAGCGCATCTCCACATCGGCACGGGTGAAATGACTCTTCTGGCAGAAGAAGCGGGACAACACATCCGGACTTGGCAGGCTGTAATAATGCTCCTGAATGCGCCGCTCATCAACAGGTTTTGAAGGCCGGATAAAGACCCGTCTTCCATCCACGTCAATATCCTGTTCAAGTCGAACAGGATACACCGCTTTTACAGCCTCACCAAGTGATCTTTCAGCACCGATCAAGCCTCTTATCTTTGCCGCCTCAAACAGCTCCTCACGGAAGTCGGGATGGGCAATGGAGATAAGGGCAATGACACGCTCCTGTAGACTTTTTCCAAACAGGTTGATCACCCCGAATTCTGAAACCACATAGTGCACATCACCACGTGGAACGACAACCACCACATCCCCAAGAGAGGGGACAATGTTGGATTTCACCGTCCCATCCTCATCGGTACTGGTGGAACGGATCATCAATATGGATTTACCTCCCGGTGAACGTTTTGCCCCCCTTACAAAATCTGGGATACCAGAAATTCCTGCAAATCTTGTATTGGCCGAGGCCTCTGCTGACATTTGACCGGTGAGATCAATAGTGTGAGCAACATTCAGTGATACCATCCTGTTATTGCGGGATATAACAAACGGATCATTCACATAATCGGAGGGGTGGAAATCAACCGCCGGATTGTCGTTAAGAAACTCATATAGATCAGGACTCCCCACCGCCATAGAGGAAACCATTTTCCCGTCATTGAACCCCTTTAACCGGTTGGTGATATTGCCTCGAGCGTAAAGATGCATGATATCATCTGTGAGAAACTGGGAGTGAACGCCCAAGTCCTCCTTGTCAGACAATGCCTGAAGTGTTGCCTGCGAGGCGGCGTCAAGCCCAATCTGCAAGGTTGAGCCATTTTCGATTAATCGTGCTATATGCTGACCTATCAGCTTATCCACATCCGAAGATACTCTCGTATAGGGAACCGACAACATGTCCTCTTCATGCTCCACAAAGAGATTGACGTAGTTCACATGGATAAAGCTTTGCCCCATAACCCTCGGCATCCGCGGATTCACCTGGGCAATTACAAAATCAGCGGAGCGTGCGGCGTCAAGGGTTACATCCACACTTATGCCAAGACTCATCCAGCCAAAATCATCAGGAGGCGAAACCTGAATCAGGGCCACATTCAGTGGTAATTTACGGGTTGTGAAAAGCGCCGGCACCTCAGACATATTCATTGGCGTAATGAATCGCCGGTGCTGGGCAATCGACGCCGATCGAGTCGCACCCAAGTAAATAGTGCGGATGTTCAAACTTGCATCCCGTGTCCGGTCAGCAATTGCCGCAAGAGAGATTGTCTCCTGGGTCAAAAGCCGTAAAACCTCAAGCCCGCTAAAACGGTCAGCCCTGTTCGTCAGAGCTCTGACAAGTTCCTGTGGCTCACCACAACCGGAGCCGATAAAAACTCTTTGACCTGAATTGATCCTCTCAATGGCCTCCTGTGAAGAGACCGTACGCTCAACATAACTATCAGCCCAATGTTGTGAAGTCGGCATTATTTCGACCCTCTACTGAATAAAATAAAACAACCTGCATGAAAGAGGTGTTAGGGAAACAATAAAAGATATCATAGAGTTTCAATAGTAGTGCAGGGAGGTCAGAAGCTCAATACCTTTCTCTTTTTTTCACTCCCGTGACCGGATAGAAGATATGTTTTTTTATGGACCATCACTATTTGACCGTGTTTTCTAGAAAAATTACAGCAACTTCAATTTTGTATTATTTTAGCTTTACCGCTACTTACCTTCATCATTACTACATTTATCGCATTTATATGGCCAAATAGTCACGATTCCGCAATTTATTCTTTCCTTTTTTTTCATATCGAATATAGTCGGTCCAGATTGTATACCATTAGAGTACCTCTAGAGTTTTCAGGCAGGCCCCACCCCCTGTCTACAACCGGGTCATAAACCCAAATACATATAGTACGAGGAGGTTATATGGAATTCATCGCAGCCCTTGACGCCCTGGTCAGCAAAATTAACGCATTTGCCTGGGGTCCCCCCATGCTGATACTACTGGTCGGTACTGGCTTCTGGCTCACCATTGCCCTGCGCGGACTTCAGTTCACCAAGTTGGGTCATGCACTTTGGCTGGCACTTGTCAAAAGGAAGGAAGAAGGTGATGAACCTGGCGATATCACTCATTTTCAGGCCCTGATGACAGCCCTTTCGGCAACTGTAGGTACAGGTAATATCGCAGGTGTGGCAACAGCTATCGCCGTTGGTGGTCCCGGTGCTCTGTTCTGGATGTGGATTACCGGTCTCGTCGGTATGGCTACCAAATACGCAGAGGCCGTTTTGGCCGTCAAGTACAGGGTACAAGACGAGAATGGCGAGATGAGCGGTGGCCCCATGTATTACATCTCTAAAGGACTCAACCTGCCTTGGCTTGGTGCCGTTTTCGCCATTTTTGCCTCCGTTGCCGCCTTTGGTATCGGCAACATGGTCCAATCGAACTCAGTTGCCGATGCAGTCGAAGCGACCTTCTCTGTTCCGCCCCTCGCTACCGGTATTGTGCTGATGATCTGTACTGCCGCAGTCGTTCTCGGTGGTATCAAGTCCATCGGTCGTGTAACCAGTATTCTTGTTCCCATCATGATTGTGCTTTATGTGATCGGTGCAATGTATATTATCCTGGTTAATATCAGCGGCGTTCCAGCTGCCCTTGCCTTCATCGTCAAACAGGCATTCAATCCCACGGCCGCTACAGGTGGTTTTGCGGGTGCCACAATTATGATGGCTATTCGCTTCGGTGTTGCCCGCGGTGTATTCTCCAACGAATCCGGTCTCGGCTCCGCTCCTATCGCTGCTGCAGCTGCCCAGACCAAACACCCGGTTACCCAGGCGCTGGTTTCCATGACTCAGACATTTATCGATACCATTATAGTCTGTACCATGACCGGCCTGGTTCTTATTCTCACTGGTCTCTGGTCAAGCGGTGATACAGGTGCCGAACTTACCACCAAAGCATTTGCAGCGGGGATGCCTGGTGGGGCATACGTTGTCACCTTGGGAATTATCCTTTTTGCCTACTCTACCATGCTCGGATGGTGCTACTATGGCGAGAAATCAATTGAGTACCTGTTTGGGGTAAAATCAATTCTTCCCTACCGCATCGTCTTTATATGCTTTATCGGACTTGGTGCGGTCGCCAAGCTGAGCTTTGTCTGGAACCTCTCAGACACCCTGAACGGACTTATGGCTATACCTAACCTCATCGGACTGCTGCTATTGACTCCGGTTGTTGTTTCAGAAACAAAGAAGTTTTTTGCTGATAAGTAATCGACAACCACCAGCTGCACGATAAAAAAGGCCCGGCTTCCCTATACTTTTCGAAGGGAAGCCGGGCCTTTTGTCTTTACTCGCACAAACCATGAGAAGCGAGAAGCCACAACACAATTTCTACATATCGTCTTCCACAATGGGAGAGCCGACAGTGTCCACAACCACCGTATGACACTCAACAAGACACCACTCGTCAAACAGCTCCCTCGTCAGGTCATGTGGCCATAATTCGGTATCAACAACCCAGTCTTCAAGCTCACATTCAAAGACCTGCCTGAAGTTAAGATCTAACCATTTATCAACAAACTCGGTCTCATCTTCATCAATGAGGTATACCGTACGATCCTCATTAGCCTCTTCCGCAGTCAGCTTTACCCTGGTATCAGAGGGATCGGTCTCGTTGATCCAGTCGATAAAAGGCTGCTTTAACCGAACCAGCAATGCCGAACGATTAATCATAATATAGTCCTTGCTCAAACAAATTTAATCACATCTTTCCGGCCGGATTATTCCCCCAGCCCAACTTTCTCATCAGTTCAGGCGGAGCCTAATGCATCGTTTTGACAGTAGATTATGATAAGTTATACCTACTGCTAAAATATTGCCG
Organism: Desulfopila sp. IMCC35008; assembly: GCF_010646885.2. Lineage (GTDB taxonomy): Bacteria > Desulfobacterota > Desulfobulbia > Desulfobulbales > Desulfocapsaceae > Desulfopila. Next base: position 3,049,349 of record NZ_CP050700.1, read on the forward strand.
AAGAAGGCACCGCATGCGCTAACCTTTTGGCAAACATCGACATAATGTTAATGAGAGAATCATGCTAGCATCCGACACCCCATACCCCACAAGAAAAATCATTCTATTGGGGATCATCCTGCAAACGGTATTACCCTTAAAACACCTTCTTGTAAACCGTTGAAAATCATGACGGGATGTCCGTACAACCAAAGGACCTCATCAGCTAACGAACAGCATTGTTTCGTTGGAATCAATATGCTCAATTACTCTCTCAAAGCTTCGTGTAGGTGGCAGTCCAGCCGTAATATGCCAATTGAGATTCTGGTCCTGCCAGAGCAGGGTCCACATCCGGGTGTCCATGTCGCACTTTGCCCTGGCAAAGGCAAATTCATTCCACTCATTCGGGTTATCCCAGCGGGGACGGCGCTCAAACATCCACACCTCGTCATCGAGCACCCGATAGGTTATATCACACCGGTTTACTCCTTCGGATCGTGACCGTTTCGCACAAAAAGAGGAAATGAGTTTATTGATCTTGCGAAGTTCAAATTCAGACAATGGCATGGAAAAAGTCCTCCTGCAGCTGATATTTCTTTTTCACACCATCAGGTATACTCACGACCAGTCAATCATCACCCCGGACTAACAGCCAAGCCCAAAGTCAACATGCCGATATTACGAGTATACCTTTCCACATTTTGAAATATTAGATCATTATAGCATAAACAGTGGCTGATTCTCCAGAACGGAGAAAGGAAAACTACAGGGACCTTCCCCTACAGGACCATCTGATGAATTTGAAGAAAAGCATAGTATAAAATGGTCTTTCGGGGATAGGAGGTACTTTACATTCCAAGAGAAAACATTGATTCAAGATCATGCCGGGAATACGCCTTAAAGGCAAGCATAGTCTCTGTGTTGACAATTCCTTCGATATCACGCATCCTGCCCGTCACCAGAGTAGCAAGTTCCTCATTGGTCTTCAACCGGGCGATAGCAATCAGGTCGTACTTGCCGCTTACCGAATAAACCTCTGAAATACCATCCAGCTCGACCAACTGTTCGGCGATAGAATTTACTGTCGTTCTTTCAGCCTTAATAAGAATGATGGATGTAACCATGTATCCCCCTTCACGACGGCGCTGTTAGTAGAATTAATAATAGCTATCCTGTTCAGCTATCTATTATCATCCAATGAATAATACTCCTACATATACCGAGATATTATACCCTCATTATATTAACAATTTGAAGGTAATTCCATCTTCCTGGCATATCTTTCCCTGATGCCTTCGCCGAGCCAAATCAATAGTTCTGCAACATATAACCCAAACGCTCTTTTTCGACCTTGCATGGATTTCTCATATTCACGAATCATTCGCAATCTCTTGGTCTCCCGCAACATATCCTCGCGCCTTTCCTTCAACATCATTTCTACCGTAAAATAATTCATAATCAGATCTCCTCGCATTCTATACTAATCATCCAACAAACCTCTCAACTGCATGAAGAGAAGAGCTATCCAGATGCTTGTCCATCCAGACAATATCAAAGAACTTCCCGTTCTTTTTACCGACATCCTGAAATCTCCCGCATTCAGTAAAGCCATTTTTCAAATGGAACCTGAGGCTCTCCGGATTTCTTGAAGAGATAGAAGAAAGAATAATTTGTATCCCCCTCTTCACCCCTTCTCGCTCCAGGTAATCAAGGACCATCTTGCCAAGCCCCTTACCGGTTGCCTGTGGCAAAAGGAAGCAGATCAGGTTGGCACTGTGTGAAAAAACTGGTATTGGTTTATGGGGTACCAACAGGCCAAATCCGACATATGTACCCTCTTGGTCACGTACAGAAACCTTAGGATACCCCTCGGCGCTCTCTATAATTGCCCTGTAATGGTCCGCAGTTATTTTTTCTTCACGATATGCCGCAAAACTATTTTCTATATAGTAGTTAAAGATTTCGACAGCCTTTTGGACATCCTCTCCAACCAGCGGCTCCACTGTATAATCCATAAAATCCCCCAATAGTATTCATTTGCCACAATCACTGATATCCGCCAAGACCGCTTAATCCTGAGTCTTCAGGAGGCTTGCTGATAAATTCGCCAACCGCATCTGCAAGCAACTGCACGCCCTCCTTTATTTCATGTTCATCAGACCAGGCGCAACTCAGACGCATTGCGTTAACATAGCGATGATCAATATCAAAAAGCGGCCCAGGCAAAAAGGAGACACCTTTCTCCACTGCAAACAACAATAAGGCCACGCTCGAATAGCCATTTGGCAATTCGAGCATCATCGAGAAACCTCCCTCCGGTTTCGACCATGTAACCTCCTGGGGCATATATCTCTTGAGTGCCTTGTGCATGATGTTCGTACGCTTTTCATACACTCCCTGGAGAGTTCCAACGAGGCCCTCATACCTGCCACTCTTGAAAATAGACAGAGCCATTGCCTGGATAAGTGTCGGAGAGGCCTGATCCATAAGTTTTTTCAAGCCTGTCAACTCCTTAATCCTTTGAGGTGAACTGATTACCCATCCCAGTCGCATACCGGTCATGACGGTCTTCGACAGTGAATTGACAACAATTGTCTGTTCCGCACCCAGCTCTCTGAGCAGACTTGTGGTATCCGACGGCCTGAACCGGAGATCCCGAAATATCTCATCAGTTAAAATTAACCCTGATGTGTCCCGTGCCCACCGAACGAGCTCTAATGTTCTCGCTGTCGTCATGTTCAAACCGGTCGGATTATGAGCATACGGACAGACATAGAGAAGTTTCGGTGCCCCTGTCGACATCCTGGCAAGTTGTTCCATATTCGGACCACTGTTATCACGCCTTACGGTCTCCACCCAGTGCCCCATTGCCGAGAATGAATTTGCCACACCAAGAAAATTTGGACTCTCAAGGACAAGATCATACGGACTTTCGAGAAGTGACTGCCCTACCAAGGAAATTGCCTGGCTCACACCGTTTGTTATGAGCACCTGGTCTGGCCCAACCGACACACCTCTCTCACTCTCCCTTCGTGCAATCTCTGCACGCAAGGCATACATCCCTTGCGGTTCTGTCGCCTGAACCAGATGTTTATCACCTTTGGACAAAAGTTCCCGGCACACTTCGTCAACAAACCCCTCCGGTAAAAGATCCGGATCCGGGACCCCTCTGGTCAACTGGATAACACCCGGTTTATGGGCTAAGGGCATAATATCGTACAGTGCCTTACTCACCCCTGTACGCATTCGTCTTGCAGCCGATATTTTTAGTTCATCAACATTTTTACGATACGGTTGTGAAAACTCAGAACGTTTATGATCATTCCCCCTGTCCTCACCATCACTTTTTTCACGAATAAAAGTACCACGTCCAACGTGAGAATCTGTCAGGCCGGATTCAGTGAGATCTTGCAATGCCCTCCTTACAGTTGCCTGCGTTACGCCAATTTCTTTGGCCAGACTTGACACCGAAGGCAATCTGTCCCCGACTTTCAACCGCCCTTCTTTTATCGCATTCTCAATAGCATCACGTATTTGCACATACAATGCCACGTCAGAGTCTCGATCAATACTATACATACTCTCACCTCATTAATACTGTATCATTACTGTATCAATACACTGTCATATTTTATGAGTCAAGTAATAGTTACCGTCATTCGGTAATTTATTTATTGGTCACTCGTTGACATGTATACATTTCGAGAAAGTTCATTCTGCCTGGTCATTGAGAGGAGATCCAAACAGGGAATACACATGGGTGCTCTGTTCAGGCAACGGTCTCCGTCGCGTGCGTATTGCAGATATTGAAGCAGGGTATGGTGAGGTTGGCGCTCCCTTGTTGATGAAACTGCGTATTGACGAGAGTTTTGAACACAATGCCGATTGGGGAGTAGTTAAGAAATTCAACTATCAGGATCACGCCTATGACGCCGAGTTCATTGGTAACTATGCTTATGTTGCGGACGGTACCAATGGGCTAACCATTTACGACACCACTAAAGACCCTACCGATGTTCATAGTGGTTTTTTTGTCGGCAATATAGGATACAGCAAAAGCGATCCATTGCTCGGTACCGCATCAGGTATTGAACTCTGGGACGACCCAGCAACTGGTAAGCTCTATGCGGTCCTCGCCTGTGGTCCCAATGGAGTTGGTGTTGTTGATGTTACTGACATCAACAATATGCAGATCGTTAAAGTCTTCGAACCAATAAAGTATGAAGATGGTGAACTTGGTTCCGCTGACGGTCAGGCTATAGATCTTGAAGTTGTAGGTGATACAGCGTACTACGGTTATGATAGCTTCGGTCTCATTGCCGAATGATAGAGTGATAGTCGAAACTGCATTTCTGAAAAAACGTAGCAACAGACACGTTGAACAATAGGAGAAGTATAATCATGCATCAGACTGTTGCCGAAGTGGAGTAACAGGCCAGAGATGTTATGTCTATTAATCACCCAAAATGTAGCTATTGGCACCTCAAAGAAAGGGTTGTTCAGGATGATCTTTAAGAAACCTGCACTCACATCGTTCCGGCCCACCAGGGTTTCAGGGTCCAGACGATAATGGTGACCACCACGACTGCCAGGGTTACTCCAAAAATCATTAACTCTCTATTCGCTTTCATACCACGATGGGTGATATTAGCTTTCATTCACTTTGGTTCTTAATAAGCCAGAAGGATGAAAAGTAACAACTTGCCGGGCATCCAATATGAAATCTTCACCGGTTTGCGGATTCCTGCCCTTTCGAGGTTTTTTGTTCTTCACGTTGAATTTCCCAAAGCCACTAATAAGCAGATCATCACCTGCAATGAGTATGTTTTTTGATAAGCGAAGAAATGACTCAACGGCCCTAACCGCATCCCTCTTGGTTATCGTTTCATGTTCTTTGTAAACGGCTTCTGCAAGATCAGCTTTTGTCAGTGTCATGATGTTTTCTCAAGTACTTATATTGATAAATTCAGAATCGGCCTATTTCCTTAAGTAAAAGCCTAATTCCTTCTGGTATTCTATATCTTTGAAGAACTCACAATGTACCCGGTTCCCGATAGTCGATTTGACAACAAATTTCTTTATTACTTCAGTTTTATGGCGATCATCAAGGGTGAACATTGCAATCCCTCGAACGCCTTCTGTGCAGAACTCTGCACAACCCACTTGAATACACATTCCACCCATTGAAAGGTCGGTCAATATGACCTTTTTACTCTCACCGTCTCCGGGTATAATCGTACATTCACCAGCAAGGTTGACATCTTTTCGAAAGAACCTTCTGAATTCAAGAAAGAGATTAAACTAAGTATTACACTTGCATCGAATCTTTATTTGGTGCTTTTTATGGCGATATCTATTGATAGGGATACTTTTCTGAAAACCACATTCAGGACATACCCAAAGTGCGGTATTGTCGGGTTGGACATACGTTTTTGTGACAGTTGTTTTCACTATGGATATATCCCCAGTTATCAACCTCCTACGTTGTAGCACACATACACTCTGTAATCTGAAAACTCCAGTAAAGAAATGGTAAATCCACGAAGTGTGGTAACCACAAGTTCTCGTATCCAATTTTTTATATCTCATGCACCCTTTTGCTCTCTTTGGCAGAAGAGAACACGATAAAATCCAGAGGAAAAAAGCTGAACCCATCCCCCCAGGTTCAGCAGGAACTTCCTTCAATTGTGGCGTGGGTTTTTCTGCAACTGATAAGCAGCATTCTTGCTCAAAGGCAAACTATCATTGGTTACTACCATGCCTCTGTAAAAGGTATTCCCCTCAAGGGGCAGATGAAAGATCGCAGTGATAATTGCCAGGGGCGATACTCCTCGTAATCTACGTATCCCGCAATTATTGAGGAATATGAAGATTTTATGCCCGTCAATACATGAGCCTATTCGGCCTTGCAGCTTTTTGGACTTCTTGTTGCTCCTGGTTTTGTCTGGTGAGATCCGTTTCTCGCACTTCTTTCTTGATCTTATTAATATTTTTGGAGAAACCAGTATATCCTGAAATGAAAGGGTTTTGTTGCTAAATGTGTATATTTTCAGTTGCTTGAGTGGATGACTTCACACGTATCCCTCAACTCGGAAAGTTGAGTTTATATGTGTCCCCAGTTTCATCGTCGCCCCGAAAAACTAAAACTGCAAAACATCAAGGCATTCAATACCAGGCCATGATTAATCGTCCCGTTCTTTACAAGTACTTCAACCTCTTCATACGATTGAAGAAAACATTCGATATCTTCCATCTCATCAAGTCTGCGGGAGGTGGTTTTACGAACATCCCTGACCAGAACCGTATAACAGAAATTTCGTTGTATGGCGGGGTTGGGACACACCTTGCCGATTATAGCAGGGGCAGAGCCGACATAGCCGGTTTCCTCCTGCAACTCTCTGCACGCAGCAGTGACCGGATCCTCACCGGGATCTATCATGCCACCGGGGATCTCTATCTCTGATCGGCGGGAGCCATACCTGAACTGCCGAATCATAACCAACTTATTGTCAGGTGTTACGGCAACAACATTGACCCAGTCCGGGAAATCAAACAGGAAGAATTCCTTTTCCCTCCCACTTCGACAGCATTTGACCGGGCCTGACTTTATAGTTGCAACTGAGGTCTTCAGCAGTACCTTTTCCTCTTCAACCACCCACCCCTCAATCGTTTGACCTTCTTTCATAAACCTGGCTCTCATATTCGGAATAATGGAAGTATTGCTTCAGGAGTTCCTTTCGCCGGAAACTATAAACCACAATTCAGAAGAGAGTACAAGAAAACTGCTCAACGGTTGAACGCAGCCTTAAACCACTACTGAGCGGACACCATCAATAAACATCTGAACAGACATCATCAGCAGGATCATGCCCATCAATTTTTCCATGGCTTGTAATCCTTTCTCGTGGAGTACCCGGAAAAGAAATGGCGCAAACAACAAAATGCCAGAAGAAAGCACCCAGGCCAGCAATAAGGCAGGTAAGGTTTCAAGTATTGACGATGAGCCTGATTCACTCAGAACCAGTAATGTCGCCAAGGCCGAAGGACCTGCAATCATAGGGATTGCTATCGGCACAACCAGCGGTTCTCCGGAAAGACCGAACAGATTCGACCCTTCTCCGGGAAATATCATACGGATTCCGATTACAAAAAAGATAATGGCTCCCGCTATCCCTACAGCCCCTGCTTCAAGATGCAGCAATTGCAAAAATCGACCACCAATAAACAGGAACGCAAGCAGAATGAGCAGACCGTACCAGGCTTCCCGTATGATAATAGCCCGCATTCGCTTCGTCTCCACTTCTTTAAGCATAGACAACAATACGGGAATGTTACCGAATGGATCGAGAACAAAAAAGAGCAGCAAAGCCCTTGATATTATAGAAACACCTGCTTCCATTGTAATTTCCGTTACACGTCATCAATACAGGTCATATATAAAAATACCGATAGTCACCCGGTCGATAGAAAACAGAACAATTATTCAGCCAGCGGACTGCTGTCAACACGACTGGCGAGACAACTCTGCAGAGAGAATTACAACCGAATGACTATCGGACCCGGCTGATCAGCCCGAATTTCTCATGAACATCTGTCGAGTTGGTCCTGTACCAGCCCATTGCATTTTGGTACAATTACCTAGTCGAACACGATGTTCACCAAAGGTCAGCCCATGTGGCAGCACCTTCTTCAGTATTGTAACAGTGTATCTCGCCTACTATGATTCACTGCCAGAAAACTCGAAACCGATACTGCCTGAACTGATGAATAATTCGGGCTAGAATTCAAGCGAAGCCGAGTTGTGGTGTTGGGTTATCATCCAAGCTGGGAGAGGCAGTTCGTAGTACATCTGATGCCAGGTAAAACCGCCGAAGTTAGATCTGGAGCGCCCCCCATAACTGAAACCAAGGGCTGAATAAAAGCCAATAAGATCATCTTTGCATAGCAGTACGACCTTCTGCTTCTGTTTCTCCTCAAGGACCCTGATGATCTTCTCGATCAATTTTCTGCCGATACCCCGTAGCTGGAATTCGGGATGAACGGCCAGGGAAAAGATTACCCCGTTTTTACCATTTCGTACATGCCCGACAAGGTTCTTTAGTTCCTCATCGGTAATGTCGTCTTTGTGGGTAGCTCCACTGTTAATCATGCCTATGATGCGGCCATCGAGTTCAGCTACATAGAACCCGTCGGGATAGACCTCTATCCGTTTTGCCAGATATTCCCTGGTAGCGGCCTCGATCTCTGAATAGCAGAGTTTTTCCAGTGTGGCACAACTCTCTACATCGTTTCGTTCGACCCTTCTAATTGTTAACTTATTCATACTGTTCGGCCCTTATATATAAAATTAAAACGAGATATTTTTGCATTGAGGATTGCCACAGTAGCAGAGCCGAAGTAATAAGTATAATATATATAAATAATCCTCTGAATAAGTATCAATTATGCAAACAGACCTGAACCGACTTCGTATTTTTTATACTGTATATAGGCTGGATAGTGTCAGTAACGCTGCCAAAAAGCTTAACCTTTCACAACCTGCTGTGAGCCAGCACTTGCAAAAGCTCGAAAACGAGCTTGATGTACAGCTTTTTACCCGCACGCACAAAAAACTTATCCCAACCTCTGCAGCGGAGCAGTTATTCAACAAGCTCGAGCCGTTTCTGACCACCTTACCCGACACCCTCAGGCAGATCCGTCATCCGGCTGACAGTCCATACGGATTGATTCGCCTCGGTGCCCCATATGAATTCGGCCAGGCATATCTACCGGGAATCTGCCACGCATTCAGGCAAAAATTTCCTGGTGTTTCTTTTTCAATAGGGCTGGATGAATCGCATACCCTCTTAAAGTCCTTGAAAAACGGTCATATCGATTTTGCCATTATCGACCTGGTTCTGGCCTCATTGCACCTGACAGACTCCCGTAGTGATCTCTACAGTATGGACCCGCTCATCGATGAAGAACTAACGCTTGTCTGTTCAAGGGAATACTACGACAGGGAAATCCGAGGTAATCACACTTATGAGAACCTGATCCGTAAGGATTTCATATCAGACGAGCATGACGACATGTTTCTCCGTCACTGGTTCAGACATCACTTCGAAATAACTGCAGCCAAACCACGCATCGTCATGATGGTGGAAAGCCACCAGGCGAATCTCCGCTGCGTTAAGCTTGGCATGGGCCTGGCCTTGACATCTTCACATATGGTCTGGCGGGAGATCCGTGACAGCACTATAGTTCCGATCACCACTCCAACCCAGAATGCAATCAATACAATATCCCTGGTGCAGCTTCTTGATAAGATCCCCACACAGACTGAAAAAACATTCCACTCCCATATCCGGCGCCATATGCAGCATGAATCGATTTTGACTCGATTTAACATCCTGCCATGATCCTATGGCTTTTTTCTATTCAGGGACCTCCCTGAAGCTTTGGAACTCCCCTAACTGCCTGATAGCCACCCTCGACTCGTGAAATGTTGGGCCGGCACCAATATCAGTGGTTTTCTGCGAGGTCAGCACATTAATGCCCGGGCTCTGATCATCGCTTTGCCAATACAGGCCCTCTGCCACGAGTAATCCTGGCTGGGTGTCGCTACTGACCTTTGCACACCGTACTGTTTTACCTCGAAAATTTTGCAAAATCACCTTTTCACCGTCGCTTATTGTATATTTATCAGCGTCATCCGGGTGAATCAACACCTCCCCTACATTTCCACTATACCTTTCACCGAATGTAGAGTTCAGCATATCGGCATGGGGCGGAATGATTAGTTTCAAGGGGAAACGGCTACAGAGATCCTTATCATCAAATTCATCCCCTTCCGACAGGCAGGGAATGGACGATATGCCCTGTTTCACATGAGCAGAAAACCTGAAAGGAACCTGAAACATCTCCATTGCCGACTGACCAACTCGCTGCCTGGATGACTGATACCAACGGCCGTCCGGATTATCCGGATCAAATTCAAAATTCTCCGGGAGCCCCTCCATGGTCGAGACGTATTCACTCAAGCGTTGTTCGACAGTCTGGCTGAAAGGTGCATCTATGTAACCAAGCTCTCTTGCAACCAGCTGGTATAAATCAAAATTCGACACAGCCTCTCCGACCGGTTCAATAACCCGATCCACACATCCCAGGTAAAAATGGCCATAACCTGTATACAGGTCCTTATTCTCCAGAAACGTAGTCGCAGGGATAACCAGGTCTGCATAGCGGGCAGTAGGAGTCATAACCTGCTCGTGAACAATGGTAAAAAGATCTTCCCGCATCAACCCATTACGCACCATACCGCTGTCCGGTGCCACCGTCAGGGGATTGGAACTATAGACAGATAGGAGTTTGACCGGTGGTTCAAGGGTTGTCAAGGCGTGACCAAGATGCGCCATATTGACTAAACGTGTCTCTTTTTCGGCCAGTTCCGGAAATCGCAATCGATCGGTATCCCCGGTATATGCCTTTGATGACAGCAGCACCCCCTGTCCTGTTTGACCGGAAAAAAGGCCTAGAGCCGCGGCCAGACAGACAATAGCTCGCACACTCATGCCACCGCGTGAATTCCTGCTGAGCCCTATGCCGATTCGAATAAATGTTGCTGGGTTGTCTTTCAACAATGAAGCAAAAGACGCGATCACTTCTTTTTCAAGGCCACACACCTTATATATCTGGTGCCATGACTCTTTCTGCAGATACGCTTCAAGCTCGGCAAAGCCGGTGGTCTGTTCTACCAGCATCTGTCGATCGATTTTTTCTTCCTCAAGCAGGAACTTCAAGACCCCCAGTGCCAGGCCGCTGTCTCCGCCCGGCAATACCTTCAGGTGCAAGTCACTGCTCCTGGCTGTCTCATTTCGGTACGGGTCGATAACAACCAGTTGCGCACCATTTTTACGGGCCTTGGAAATGTATTGCCAGAAGTGCATATTGGACACCCGAACATTTATACCCCAGGCAACGATAAGGCTGCTCACCTCTGCAACTTCCGGTGGACTACCCGGTATTGATGAACAGTGAAGAGACCATCCTTCCCCAGCCGCAGCAGAGCAGATCGTCTCGATAATTCTGCTGGTACCAAGTTTATTATAGAGTCCGTATCCGGCATTACGGTTCAACACTCCCATATTGCCCGCATACTGAAACGGGAGGATGGCTTCGCCGCCAAATTGCTCTTTTGTTTCCTTGAGCTTTGCTGCGAAAAGTGCGATCGCCTCCCTCATGGATATCCTGCGAAATTCACCCGCCCCTTTGGCTCCCGTTCGAACCATGGGATACAAAAGCCGGTCCTTGCCATACACCCTCTCATTGTAGCTACGCATCTTACGGCAGATAACGCCATTGGTGTAACCATGATCCGGGTCACCTTTTAAGGATACAACCCTGTTATCGACCACCTTAGCCAATATGCCGCAACTGTCCGGGCAATCGAGCGGGCATACCGTTTTCTTATATTCAGCCGGAAAGTTCTGTTTCATCACTCCATACCTCACATATTGCAATTGTAAGATTACACATTTGCTCTATTGATACCCTGTCGCCTGCATATAGGCAAGGTGGTATCGATATCCCGAGAAAGACTACCCGGGAAGGATCGATAGATTCCCAAATGTCGTTTTCTATCAACAACCTGATGATTGACTCAACTTGCGGGGCAGGATCCTTCTCTTAAAGTTACCACTACGTGGTGTGGAAGTATTACCCGGTCTTGAAGGATACCTGCGAAAGGAATACCCACCTGGACAGTCTTGAGCTACGCTGAAATTTACAGATATTGTTTTTATCGTACAATATCTAACACATATCTCTCGCCATATTTGTGGAACGTGAATTGCACAATAATCTGAGATGTCAGATTCATAAGTGTCGTGAGGACAGTACAAAAAGCTACGGTTGGGAGGAAGTAAGCAGTTAAACATTACATTTGCCGATGGGGAGAGCATATGTCACTTGTACAAGCAGAATCACTGGAAAAGACATACTTTTCCGGAGAAATACCGGTTAACGCAATCAGGGGTGTCGATTTTACAATACAACCGTCATCATTTGTTTCATTTGTTGGCCCCTCAGGAAGTGGTAAAAGTACACTACTTAACATGATCGGCTGCCTTGACCCTCCCACTCACGGTAATCTTAAAGTTGCAGGTCAGGATGTAAATGCTCTCAACCGAAAGGAGTCAGCACGTTTCAGGGGGAAACACATCGGCTTCATTTTCCAGGATTTTAATCTTATCCCGGTACTCACTGTTTTTGAAAACATCGAATATCCCTTGCAGATGGTACAGAATTGGCCAGTTGACAAGCGCAGGCAGCAGGTTGATAAAATGCTTGTCGCTGTAGGTATGGCAGAGCAAACGCACAAATACCCCCATCAACTATCAGGGGGGCAGAAACAGCGGGTTGCTGTAGCCAGGGCTCTGGTCACCCAGGCTGAACTGGTTCTTGCTGATGAACCAACAGCAAATCTGGACAGGGAGACTGCAATGATGATTATTTCCCTGATGAAGCAAATGCGTGATGACTTCGGCACAACCTTTATCTTCTCAACCCATGATCCCAAAATCGTCGCCAACGCTGAGACGATTTTCACGCTGGAAGACGGCAAACTGTTGGATGGGAACAAGTTGGAGGGTCGTCATGCTTAATATACTCAAGATCGCTGCCAGGAATCTGCGCCGTTATCGTAGAAGAACCCTGCTCACGTCCATGCTCATAACCCTTGGAGTTGTGGCGGTGTTACTGTTTATCTCAGTTTCCGGTTCTTTTAAAACAATGATGATCGGTCAACTCACCGACTCTATGCTAGGTCACATTCAAATCCATCGGAAAGGGTATCTTTCCTCTATCGACAGCCTGCCGCTCAATCGTAACCTTAATGCGAAGCAGGCGGCAAAGGTCGAACAGGTGCTCAATGGTAACGAGGCCGTGGAAGCATATTCTCCTCGTATCAAGTTAGGTGCAATGTTCAGTAACTACAAGGAGACCACAAACATCAGGCTCAATGCAGTTAATCCACAAATGGAGATGCGAACCGTACCCTTGTTAAAGGATCGTATTATCAAAGGTGAGAAGGAGGGACTGCTCAAGAAAGGTGAGATTCTTGTTCCGGAACTCATTGCCATGGGCATGAAAATAAAAGTTGGTGATGGAATCGTCCTGGTGGCCACTAACCAGGATGGTTCGGTTAATGGCCAGTCATTTACGGTTCGTGGCATCCTAGAAGGCATTTCCGGGCCAGGAGGCCGTGATGGGTTTATTCATCTTGAAGATGCTATCACCTTGCTGCGCCTGAATGGTAAAGAGGTTAGCGAGATTGCCGTGCGACTAAAAGGTATGGACAAGCTCGATCTTGTCTATGGCGGACTGCAGGCAACACTTGGAGAATTTCGTAACAAAATGGACAAACCTGTTTTCGAGGTCCATACCTGGAAAAAACTGACTCCCTTTTTCAACATCGCCCGCATGATTGACCTTATGACTTTTTTTATCAAAATTATGCTGGTAGCCATTGTCCTTGTTGCTATCATGAATGTTATGGTGATGGCTGTCTATGAGCGGATTAATGAAATTGGTACCATTGCCGCAATAGGCACAGACCCCTCAAAAATCCTTTGGCTATTTCTTACCGAAGGGCTATTGCTTGGTGTTTTCGGGACCCTGCTCGGGGTTGTCGTGAGCCTGATTGGTATATGGGGCATTAACATGGCGGAGGTCAGCTTTGATTTTGGCAGGCAAAAAGGCCTCATACTTTCTCCGGCTATCCAGTTGTCTGATATTGTAACTATTTCACTTATTGTCATTGCTATTGCCGTGATAGGGAGTTTGCAGCCGGCATGGAAAGCATCGAAAATGGATCCCATTGAAGCTCTTCGCCATGTTTAATACAAATAAGGAGAATATGATGAATAAAATCTTTAGTATAGTTCTTGGTTTGATGTATATGCTCCTCCTCCCTGCTGGAAATATATCAGCAATGGAACCTGCTGCAGTTCTGCAGCAGGTAGACAACAATATGCAGCCGGGTACCTATGAGATGTACCGTAAACTTATCAATATAGAGCCAGATGGCCAAAAAAAAGAATTTGTTCTTTATACAGTGAAAAAAGGACAGGACAAAATGGTGGCCCTGTTTATCTCGCCAGCTTCTGAAAAGGGTCGCTCCACCCTGCGGCTTGGCGAAAACATGTGGCTGTATATCCCGAATGTCGGGAAACCGATTCGCATTACAAGCCTTCAGTCAGTCATAGGTGGTATCTTTAATAATTCTGACATTCTTCGACTCGATTTCAGCGCAGAATATGATGCGATTGAAATGACAGAACAGGGAAATCACTACCTATTGGATCTCAAAGCCAAAAACAATTCGGTCGCGTATGACAGTCTCAAAATGACGGTGGACACAAGAACCCTGCTGCCTGTCAATATAGAATGTTATGCCGCAAGTGGTATGCTCATCAAGACTTTACATTACTCCAAAATCAAGGATTTTGGAGGCGGCGTGGTACGACCATCAATGATGGAGACTGACAGTCCTTTACATAAGGGATATAAGTCGGTGATGCTGTTTGCCAAGATTACGGAAAGGGAACTGGCAGATGAAGTTTTCTCCTTGAATTTTCTCTCGAGGATTGACGAGCTTCGTTGATGATGCAGCGAATATTTTCATGTCTCAAGTTCAGATTTTTTCTTTATTTGCTTTTAGGAATAGGTCAAGCCTGCGGTCCAACTTTTTCCACAGCTGACGAATTCAGCTTCGATGTTGAGGAGTTTGAAAAGAAATCATTCGAGGCCGGAGGTTACGCCGAGTTTAAGTGGGAGCAGATCAATCTGAACGAGCAAGGGGTCCTGGCCTTGCTGAACCGTTACGACGACCCTGTTGATCAGGTGGATCGCCTATCTGCGTCCCTGCAACTCAACGGCTCCTATGTCAAGGATATAGTTTCTTTAAACTGGCTGCTCAGTGCGTCAGGGTATTATACGGAAGATGAGTGGGATGATTACACCGATGTGTTTGAGGCATATGCTTCCCTCAAGCCAACCAATCACATTAACGGCTCATTTGGTAAAAAATCCTACAAGTGGGGCAAAGGCTATGCCTGGAACCCGGTTGGTTTTATCAACAGGATGAAAGACCCCAACAATCCAGATGAAGCTCTCGAGGGATATATCACTGCAGAAGGGGAAATCATCAGAAGCTATGCCGGTGATTTGCAAACGCTCGCTCTGACAACAGTTATATTACCGGTTTCCGAGAATGTGAATGAGGACTTCGGCCAGCAGGATAATCTCAACCTGGGGGCCAAGCTCTACCTCCTGTATTTGGATACAGATATTGACTTACTTTTCTATACAGGTGACTCCAGGTCCACCAGGTTTGGCATAGATTTTTCACGCAATATCACAACAAACTTTGAAATTCACGGAGAATACGCTTATTTCTCAGATTTGGAGAAGGTCTACCTTGAAGAGGGAAGAGATTCCTACAAAATACAGGATGCAGCCCATTCGGTACTGTTAGGCTTTCGCTACCTTAATGAATTCAACCTTACTTCTATCATCGAATATTATCATAACGGAGCCGGATACAGTAGTGAAGAACTTGATATGTTCTATAGTATGGTAACTATGGGCGAGGCCCAATATAGTGAAAGCGGGTCAGACGATATTTTGAGAAGAGCAATTAAGCTCGGCCAGCAGGGTTATACCAGGCCATTTCTTGGAACTGACTATATCTATGCCCGCTTTTCTCTGAAAGAGCCTGGGGATATACTGTATTTTACTCCGGCCCTGACTATGATTTACAACCTGGATGACCAGAGTTACTCAATTACACCAGAGCTACTCTACACCGGTATAACAAACTGGGAAATAAGATTGCGTTTTTCCATACTTGGCGGTGGCGAGAACAGCGAATATGGTGAGAAAATGAACCAGAATAAAATAGAACTCAGGCTACGCTGGTTTTTTTGAACCATCTGTATTCAGGATTCGCTCACACGATTCTCGTGCTTCTCGGATAAACCCCGGTGAGCGCGTTCGTGAAGCGGAGAGTAAGGGGCCTGATGAAACTCTTTTGAAGTTACTGGACCAATAACACAACACCCCTCTTTTCGTTCGACAATACCACAATGAGACTCGGATCATCAAACGGGTTTCTTTTTCAAACAATTCCTGAATCTCCTGCTTCCCTACTTAAAAAACCGAAAACTGAAATATCCGGGCTACGCTTCGTAACCAGAAGATCTATCATTGCAACGCCCTCTGTAGCTACTAACAGCAACTGATCGAAAACGAAGACGAGCAACTGGAGAACCAATATGCTTCTATTTTAGAAATTAAATACAGGAGGAAGGAAGCATATCGATAAAAAAAGACTATAAAGGAGGCTGTCAGGTTAAATATTGCCCATACATATTAGTTTTATCTCCTGATATTCATCCATCCCGTATTTTGAACCCTCACGCCCAAGCCCTGATTCCTTGACCCCTCCAAATGGGATAACCTCTGAGGATATTGCTGTTTCATTCACACCTACCATACCATATTCAAGAGCCTCACTAACCCTCCAGGCTCGTCCAATATTCTCAGTAAACAGATAGGCGGCCAAGCCATATGGTGTATCATTGGCTAATTCAATCGCCTCCTGTTCACTACTAAACTTGAAAATGGGAGCAAGGGGACCAAATATTTCTTCCCTAAATACGCGTGCAGATCTTGGGACATCTCTCAAAACTGTTGCAGGGTAAAAGGTTCCGGTCACACTATCTGATACATGCTCACCAACCGTAACCGTCGCACCTTTCTGTTTGGCATCATGAACCAATTCTTGAACAAACGATACTGCAGACTTATTTATAAGAGGGCCAAGATCTGTATCCTCCTCAATACCGTTTCCCTGTTTGAGCAAACTAACTTTTGAAGAAAAGCGTTCAACAAACTCATCATATACCCCTTCCTGAACCAGAATCCTGTTGGCACAGATGCAGGTCTGCCCACAATTCCTGAATTTGGATGCCAGGGCAGCGTTTACTGCGTTTTCCAGGTCCGCGTCATCAAAAACGACAAGAGGCGCGTTGCCCCCCAATTCCATTGAGACTTTTTTCACAGTCTGAGAGGCCTGTGAAAGCAAGATTTTGCCCACCTGGGTTGAGCCCGTAAAAGTGACCTTGCGAATAATCGGGTTTGTGGTCAATTCAAGCCCTGTCTCCCTGCTGTTGGCACTTGTGACAATATTGACAACACCTGCCGGAATACCCGCTTTCTCAGCCAGATACCCAAGCGCCAAGGCTGATAATGGTGTTTCCCTGGCTGGTTTGACGATAATGGAACAACCGGCAGCAATGGCGGGTGCAGTTTTTCTGGTAATCATGGCATTCGGGAAATTCCATGGCGTGATGGCCGCAACCACACCAACAGGTTGCTTCACTGTGACCAGCCGTCTGTCATTGGCTCCTGACGGGATAATGTCGCCATAAGTCCTTTTTGCCTCTTCAGCAAACCACTCGATAAAAGAGGCCCCGTAGGCAACTTCGGCACGGGCTTCCCGGATAGGGCGTCCCTGCTCTGCGGTCATAATCCGCGCAAGTTCTTCCTGATGCTCCATCACCAGCTCATACCACCTGCGCAGAACCACCGATCGCTCATTTACGGTTGTCATTCGCCATCCCTGGAACGCCATCTCGGCCTTCACAATGATACCGGCGACCTCAGATTTGCTCAAATCGGGACACGTTGCTACAACATCCCCACTGGCAGGATTAAGAACATCAAAAGTTGAACCGTCTGAAGCCTCAATCCACTCACCGCCTGCAAAGGCCTGGCATGCTTTTAACTGCCTGATATCTAATGTTTTCATATATATTGCTTTCTACTCACTTTGGAGATTCCTGGTATGCCTATTTGTTCAGTTCTTTGCCTTCAGCTTTAGTTTAACCGGGTCATTATGAGTACACGGTACCGCAACCAGACATTTGCCACACACGTCGGCATAACCGACATTCTTATATTCCTCAACATTTTCAAGCAATTGCGCATAACACTTAAATCGATCAAACGAATCCTTGAAAAGGGCCTCGTTCACACACTTTTGCACACATTTTTTACAGCTTTTTTCATACTTGTAGAGACATGCCTCAATTTCAGGACGCTTATCCGCAGGTATCGCACCGGTGGTAATCAGACTCCCGATACGACCGCTGCACCCTTTTTCCGTGATCAGCATATTATTGAGGCCAAACCTCCCAAGACCAGCAATAAACGCCACATGCCTATGGGACCAGTTACTGACAAGTTTATCCTCAATCCAGTTATGGGTTGCAGGGATGGCTACCAATTTCTCACCGGCTTTTTCGAGGACTTCGTGCAGGTGATAACCGAGTTGTTTTATCAGCTCATTTGTTTCGACATAGCAGGTAGCCCATTCAGGAGAGCTCATTTTCCCCCTGATATTGGTTGCGGCAATAGACTTCGAAAACGGCAGGAAAAAGGAAATCACCGTCTGGGCATCAGGTAACAGATCACGAGGCAGTGTATGAGTTGAAACCACAACGTTTTTCAACTCCTCAAAGAGTGGATCTGCAGCTGATGCAAACCCAACCACTGGGTCACCCCAACTTGTCGATATTTTATCGCTTTCTTGATACCTGAAAACAAACCTACTCACTTCCTTCACTATCTTATTTCTCATTACCTTACACTCATTGCCTATTCTCAATAGTATGGGCACGATTCATAGCTGTCCACATTACCCAAAGCATCAGACCCATCCTGAAGTATATTAATTCCAACACGTAGTTGCTCATCCGTAATACCGAGTGGCATTAAAAAACGTATAACATTGCCATAGGTACTGCTAGTCAGGATGACAAGCACCTATTATAACAATAGTTATCCGGTGATCGAGCCTTCTCAGAAGCCGGTGTTTTTTCTTCCCTGTCTCGTACGAGTTCCAATACTATCATTGGGCCGATACCACGCATTTCACCGATACTATCATTGCGCTCTTGAAAACGGAGAAAGGCGGAACGAGGTGTTTTTCAGGTTTCTCGTACCTTTTCAAGAATATTTCCATCTTAGATGATATCAAGTACAGCAAGAGCGGCTTCACTCGCAAGAGGATTTCCACCGTTGGTGCCCCCTCTATCTGGCTCATGAACACTATCCCTGATCTCCGTTTTTCCAACCACAGCAAAGAGTCTTAGTGCTGGCCTGCCACTGATTGCTTTTTAAATTTGCAAAATGGGCTCCACTTCAAACAAATAACCGTATATATATGTTTTTACGTGACATATAAAGACACGAGCAATAGCGGCCAGGACTATCTGACACATTATCGAATCATGATTTTTCGATGATGTAGGAATAACTGGCCCTAGCCGCTGATTCATAATTGAATCAATGAATGAATTGAACTCATCATGCAGAAAAAGGGACTTGACGATCGATTTTGATTCAATCATGAATCAAGATGAGAGAGTTACCCGTCAGCTGAGGTTATGCTTCCGTAGCTTCCTCACAACAGATGGCTGACTGATTCCAAGCATTGAAGCCATCTCTCTCGTCGTGGAACATTCTCTGCGTGCCTTTTCAAAACATTCCTTCTCAACCAGATCAAGCTCAAGTGATAAAAATTAGAGAACTGGACACGCTCCTACGCTGACCAACCACAATACTAAATTCACCTTTGGGGATTGACTCCATACTAGTTTCAATAAAGCCATCAAGGATGGTTACTCTCTCTGAAAACGACTCCATTTTCGATGATACTCCTCAATTCCCGAATATTTCCGGGAAAAGAATAGGACTGAAGCCACTTGATGCCTGCTGGACTTATTGTTTTATCACTGTTGTAACAATTGTTAAATTCATGAAGGCAGGTCCGAACAAGTCCAGATACCGTCAGAAGAAGAGTTAAAAATTATCTCAAGCTGCCTGAGTGCATGTTTATTATCGTATGATTCATTCAATTACATCCACCTCCTCCTTTTTAACACAATCAGACCAGCATCCACTCGAAGCCTGTCATCTGTATATACTAAAATATAACGTATTATGATAACAGGAAAATGATGGATACAAGGAGGAACGCAATTGTCTGCAACAGTATCATCTCAGAAATGTTCAGATGTCCCGTATCGATGAATTTTTCAGTCTGTCTTTCTTGTTCAATTAAAGGATTACAGGGATTTACCTGCATATGTAACGGATTCAGACGATGCCATTGTGGCAGAGTTGTAAAGAAGGAGACATACTGTATGACTATTCAAGGGGCACAACACGCCATAGCCTCCGGAAACAACTACAGGATCATTGAGAGGCTGGTAGTATGAACAACCTCGATATAATATGTCTATAGCGTAAGGAAGCGTTTGCGGGAACTCAGTTTGACTCAGAAGGAGGAAACATCACAAAGATCGGCCACCATTTGAGAAAATGGTTAAACTTCAAGGCAAGACCATTCTCGTCAAGGCGGGCAACCCGTGCCTCCATATCAAGGGTAAGTTTGCTCTGCCCCCGACGCATGGTCACCTTGACCTTTACATTTTCCCCGTTCACCAGAAAATCTTCCTTCCGATCACGGGTAAACATGTACAGGCTGTCTAACCCGATATCCCTCAGTTTCCCCGTCAGAAACCGTCTATCCAATGTTTCCACTTCAACATCGGCATTATAATGCAGTCGTAAATGCTGGCGGTCTTCTTTCAGATCAAGTTCAAGCCCAGACGCCATATCGTTCTCCTGATATATTCGAGCCTCATATGCCAGAGAATCTGGATACCTTGGGGGCACACATATCCCGGATTGAGGGTATTATTTTGAGTACTAATCGTATGACAGGGTAAACCCTCTATCAGCGATGTTTTCCGAAGCCAATTCCTAACACACTTTACCATCACAAAACAACGATTGACAGTATTTTATCACTCCATCTAATTAATAAGGCTATTTCATTGAATAGCAACACCACCAATCGAAATAGGGAGAAGGTTAGACGTTTTATGGCAAGATGAGGATCTTCCGTGCATTTGCCGTGGTTAAGGTGGCAACCTCCTCCACATCCTCAGCTCGTAAACGGGCCAGAGCGCCTAAAACTTCAGGGAGGTATGCCGGTGAGTTCCTTTCCCCATAATGTTGTGCAGGTGGGATATCGGGTGAGTCCGTTTCCAGAACCAGTGACGAGAGCGGTAGCTCGGAAGCAACCCTTCTAATCTTCCTGGATCGCTCATAGGTGATTGTTCCGCATACAGAAATCATAAAACCCAAACCGATATAATGTTCGGCCTGCTGCAAACTCCCGTTAAAGGCATGAACTATGCCTCCACCGGAGAAACGCTTTCTCCGCAATGTGGCCAACGCCTGGTCGTGAGCCTTGCGCACATGGAGAAGTACCGGGAGTGAAGCCTTTGATGCGATATCGAGTTGAGCCTCAAACAATTGCTGTTGAATAGCCCTGTCGACATCCACCTGATAATCAAGACCAATCTCCCCGACAGCCACCACGCCACCTTTCTCAGTAATACGGGATAATTCCTTCAGGTCGTCGCTATGATGATATTTCATATATATCGGATGAAGACCTGGGGCAGCGTGGAGATACCTGCGCTGAATCGACAACTCAAGCAGCCGATGCCACCCTGTCCGGTGAACACCCGCCAGCACCATGTCACTTACACCGGCCCTGCATGCCTCTTCCAGTACGGCTTCAAAATCAGGAAAATGACGTTTTATATCTATATGGCAGTGAGTGTCTATAAGCCCCATCACTTCTCACCACCTTTTCCAGAAGAACGGGATCTTGAATCTAGAGATTCCTGTTGTAGAATTCAGCGCTTCGATGTATCTACTGAATATACAAATAAACATTTGATTACATTTCACCTTTTCAAAGAATGGGAATCATCCCTTCAGGACGCTCGCATACAGGGAAGGTACCACACCTCTATGTATTGCACCCGATCCAGGAACATAAAGGCCATGCCAACCCCACCTGATGAGTCAGCAGATCTGCCCTATTGCCTTGCCACTAACAAGATCTACTGCAACTACTGCCCCGGATATTGCTGCTATAAGCTGGAAAGCTCCACACTCTACCTTGATGCAATTGACATCAACCGTATCGCCATCCATTTTAACATAACTGACGGCGAGGTACGTAAACTATATATGGATGGCAAAAACACCTTCAAGGTACGAAAAGACGGGTCGTGCATTTTCCTCAGTAACGATAGAATGCGAGCCCGTTGCTCAATCCACACTGCCAGACCCAGGCAATGCAGAGAATTTCCGTACGATGATCCATGCCCCTATCTTGAACGTGAAGACCTGCTGCAAAAAACCGTACCCCGTATCGATGAATTCATCAGAAAACACATTGCAATAGGCAATGACTGACTCCTCAGCCCATTTTTTCTTTAACACTGGCAATCTTATCCGCCATCTTCTGGTCGCGATCAGTCCGAGTTCCCATCTTAATGGTTGTGGTTATCCTTGGGGCACCCATCGCATGTACCTCTTCGTGGCATTTCTTAACTACTCTCATAACCGCTTCCCATTCACCCTCAATATTAGTGCCATAAGCGTGGAGAGAACTGTTGAGCCCGGCCTCCTTAATAATCTTCTCGCAGGCCACCACATATTTCGACACGGAAACGCCAACCCCGAGCGGGACTATGCATAAATCCATTATTACATTCATTCTTCAAACCTTTTTAATTGAAATGAGTTGTAGCGCAATTGATACCTGATGCTACTATAAATCGACCACTATTTTTCACTGACAATAACGACAATCTGCAACTACCATAGAACACCTGCATTAAAGACTTTACCCCTCTCCAAATCAGAAAAAGTTAATGGTCAATCTGCATTTTCCCCTGTTCAATCACCATTGTTTTGGGTATATTGGGCTGTTCACCACCCGACACAGACATAAATTAAACATAGTTGGACAATCTGTCTTTACCGGATTTTCTATTAGTTCTTTCCGCTTCAGATCGATTACAGGAGAACACATGCAAGAATTACTCGCTTCGGATCAGGAAATATATAACCTTATAAAACAGGAAGAACAGCGTCAGGCTGATAAAATCAGGCTTATCGCTTCTGAGAATTATGTCTCCCTTCCGGTGCTTCAGGCGACAGGTTCGGTCCTGACCAATAAATATTCCGAAGGATATGCAGGCAGACGTTATTATGAAGGCCAGCAAGTTATCGACCTGGTAGAAAATATAGCCATCCAACGTGCCAAGGATCTTTTCGGCGCAGAGCACGCAAATGTACAACCGTACTCAGGATCCCCTGCTAATCTTGCGGTCTACCTTGCCTTTATAAAGCCAGGAGACACAATCCTGGGCATGGCCCTGCCCCACGGCGGTCACCTGACCCATGGTTCACCGGTCTCCATCTCAGGAAAGTATTTTCATGCATGCTCCTATGCCTTAGACCCGGAGACAGGCCTTTTAAACTATGATACAATCCGGCAAACTGCCATAGACAATCAACCAAAAATCATCATTGCCGGTCATTCCGCCTACCCACGTATCCCCGACTTTGCGAAGTTCAGGGAAATAGCTGACGAAGTCGGAGCTATCCTCATGGTTGACATGGCTCATTTTGCAGGTCTTGTTGCCGGAGGAGCCCATCCTTCACCCGTTCTCCATGCGGATGTGGTCACGACAACAACCCATAAATCATTACGCGGGCCACGGGGTGCCATGATTCTGTGTAAGGCACAACACGCCGCTGCCATCGATAAAGCAGTCTTCCCGGGAATCCAGGGTGGCCCCCATGACAATACCACCGCCGCCATTGCAGTAGCAATGAAGGAAGCCGCCTCAGACGAGTTCAAGTCCTATGCAGTTCAGGTGGTGCAAAATGCACGTTCACTGGCAGACAGCCTGCTGGCCAATAACTTCAATTTAGTAACTGGTGGCACCGACAACCACCTTATGCTTATCGATCTTACCAATAAGGGTATAGGTGGCAAAAGAGCAGCAAAGGCCCTTGATAAAGCCGGAATTGTAACAAACTATAATGCCGTTCCTTTTGATAAAAGAAAGCCAACCGATCCCAGTGGTATTCGCATCGGCACCAGTGCCGTAACATCAAGAGGATTCAAGGAACAGGAGATGGTCTACATCGGAGAGAAAATCAACAGGATACTGGCCGATATAGATAATAATGAGCTCATTGAACAGACCGCTGCCGAAATTAAAGAACTCTGTTCAAGATTCCCGGCACCGGGCCTCGAACACATCTCATAACTCCTCATCGGATTTACTGTTCTGAAAAAAAAGGAAATTCGAAGTGTACGCTTATCTGTCCAAATTCGAGTCGAATTAGCAATTTTTCAAAGTAGCCTATTATCAGGGTTGTCCCGCACCCGGGACAACCCTTTTTTCTTTTGTGACCATTGATGCGCCGCACCGTCAAGACCAACATATACAATCTTTACCTGATTAAGCTTTCGAAATGGCTGATGCTTATCATGCCTGTCGTCGCCCTCTATTACAAGGAAAACGGGCTTGATGATTTCGACATCTATACCCTGCAGGCTGTGTATTCACTCAGTGTTGCCTTTCTCGAGATTCCTTCCGGCTATATGGCTGATGTGATCGGGCGCAGAACATCACTTATTGCCGGGGCAATTCTTGGTACAATAGGTTTTGGCATCTACAGTCTTTCATCGGGTTTTAGTCATTTCCTTGTGGCCGAAATCATTCTGGGCCTGGGGGGCAGTTTTATTTCAGGATCCGACTCAGCCCTTCTCTATGACAGTCTCGCGGCAGAATCGAACCAGCACAGATACCTTCAATACGAAGGACGCATCACCTCACTCGGTAATTTTGCGGAGACCATCGCTGCTGTTTGTGGTGGTCTGATCGCTGCATTCATAAGCTATCGAGGCGTTTATATCGGCCAGATGGTGATCGCCTCACTTGCCATACCCGCCTCTCTTCTCTTGGTTGAACCCAAAAGGGAGACGTTGAAAGAGAGGCCTGGCCTTATGCAGATATTGTCGATTTGCCATCAATCCATCTTTATCAACAGGAAATTGAGTGCCACTATCCTGCTCTCTTCTGTCATCGGCACCGGCACTCTCTGCATGGCCTGGACCTCCCAGGTCTATTTTGTCTATAACGGCCTGGATGAAGTGTCAATCACCCCTCTGTGGGTATTGCTGAACCTTACCGTCGCCCTGGTTGCAGCAGTGGCCCATAAAACGAGAAGACTCCTCGGATACAGGAACTCTCTTCTCCTTGTCATATTTTATATTCCGGCAGGATACATACTTCTCGGGTTGCTGCCTCTTATCGCCGGCATTGTATCCCTCATCCTTTTTTACGCTATCAGGGGCTATGCCACCCCGGTACTCAAGGATCTCACCAATAACTATTGCGGATCTGAAATACGGGCAACTGTCCTCTCTATCCGCAGCCTTATCATCCGTATAAGTTTCTCAATACTTGGGCCTTTAATCGGGATATTGTCTGAGCGATTCAGTTTCGAGTACGCCCTCATACTCATCGGCTGTGTCCTGGTTTGCGCATCGCTTCTTACAGGCCTTTTCCTCTTTACAGCCGCCCCGGAAACCACCAGACCTCCAAAAGACCTTAAAATACATTAGTACTTATTCCTATTTTCACTGTAGCAATAAGGGCCCAGCAACCTTCCGCCTCTTTTCAATTGACTCTACAGGAGGTGATGAAGTACCATCTTTTCTGGAAGTAATCTGGAATCATTGACAACAGGGCAGTTCAATCATGTTGTTTTTCTCTGCCAGTTAATTAGCTCCACTCTGCAGGGATATTTATTATAACGACGCAAAGTTACAGAGAGACTACCAGATATCCAACCGATGAATAAGTCATCCACCACTGATGTACATCCCGCACCACCAATGGTAAATGAGAAACTGCGTCAAAAACTTCTGCAAGCTGAAAAAAGAATCGCTGAACTTGAGTCCAGGCTGAAAGCATTCGAGCACACGCCGCCAGAGCAGGACCGTGATCAACAGCCAGCAAGACTTGAGACCAAAAGCCAACTGCGTCAGAGCAAAAACCGCTATCGGAAATACTTCAATTATGCCACCGATGCGATGTATGTGTTTTACCCCAAATCTCCCGATCAACCTCTCGGCACATTCCTGGACGTCAACAAGGAGGCTATCCGCAGGATGGGATACAGTCTCGAGGAGTTTCTTGAACTCACCCCTGGCGACCTTAATGCAAAGCAAAGTGAAGATCAGGCCAGGGGGGTCCTCAAAATTCTGGAAAGAGACGGCTGGGCCAGCTGTGAAACCACACACCTTACTAAAGACGGCAAGGAAATTCCCGTCGAAATAACGTCACTGCTGATTGAGGTCGAAGGAGAGAGGCTCGTCTTGGCCGGCGCCAGGGATATTACTGGACGAAAAAAGGCAGAGAAGGCCTTGCTAGAAAGTGAACACCTCTATCGGCTACTCGCAGATAATGTACATGACGTCATCTGGACCACGGACACCGAGCTGAGGCCAAAATATATCAGCCCCTCTGTTATGAACCTTACCGGCTTTGATCCAAAGCAGGCAATGGTGCTGCTCTACCGCTCCATAATTCTGGAATCCCCCCTTTTTGAAGAGTTTAGGAAAATACCTCTCAAAACCGGCGTAGTTCCCTTACACTGGGAGGTCGAACTGGAAAAATCGGATAACACCACCATCTGGATAGAGAGCATCGCCTCTCCTCTCTGGGGTGTTGACGGTACCTTTAATGGTATCATTGGTGTTACTCGTGATATAACCGGCAGAAAAGAAATTATGCTGGAACTTGAGGCTGCAAAAGTCCAGTCAAACAGAGCAAACCGAGCGAAATCGGAATTCCTGGCAAATATGAGCCATGAAATCAGGACACCGATGAACGGGGTCCTCGGAACCCTGCAACTTCTTGGTATGACCCCTCTCTCGAATGAACAGCGGGACCTGGTCGAAACAGCACTCAAATCAGGAAACAGCCTGCTGACCATTATCAATGACATCCTTGATTTCTCCAAGATCGAGGCAGGCAAGATAACCATCCGCAACGAACTGTTCTCGCCGCATGAGCTGTTACATTCAATGATCTCCTCTTTTAATACGATAGCAGCCGGCAAAATTATCCACTTCACTATCTCAATTGCAGAATCTGTCCCGGAAAAGATCGTTGCCGACCCGATACGCTTCCGCCAAATCCTCTCAAACCTCCTGGGTAACGCGGTAAAATTTACCGAGGAAGGGGAAATCGAAATTATACTCGACTGTTCCCGAAAGGAAGAAGGGTTGATAATGCACTGCTCAGTGACAGATACCGGTATCGGTATTCCCAGCCCTGAGAGTTACGATCTTTTCGAGCCCTTCTCGCAACTCGAAAGCTCCTATCGAAAAAAATACAAGGGGACCGGTTTGGGGCTGTCCATCGTCAAACAGTTGGTTACCCTGATGGGCGGTACCGTCCATATAGAGAGTCGTAAAAACCGTGGCACCAAAGTATCCTTTGATTTTACGGCCCAAACCAACCGTTGCAGCAACCCGGCAGTATCACCGAACCCACTGATCTGTTCAACACAGTTTTCAAAAGACTCCTACCGGATACTGTTGGTCGAGGATGAACCGATTAACCAGCAGATTATACGCTCTATTTTGGAAAAATTCGGCCATAGTGTCACCATAGCCAATGATGGCTATGAGGCTATCCACATCCTGCAGCGGGATCGATTCAACTGTATCCTCATGGATATTCAAATGCCGGAGATGGATGGCATTGAAACCACGAAAAAGATTCGCAACGACAAGGACCTGGATATGTTCTCAGATATCCCCATCATTGCCTTAACAGCATTTGCGATGACCGGGGATAAGGAAAAATGCATGAGGGCTGGTATGAACGGCTATCTCTCCAAACCCGTAAATATTGACGAACTTGTCCGGGTTTTAGGAGAACAATTGCAATAAACTGCCAGCTCTTTTTTGTTTTTCACAGAATTTTTCAATAATTTTGGTGCGGTACTGTAAATTTTTGTCTTTTTTACTTTGACAAACGAAGCTGTTCGTCCTACTCTATTTAACAATATAATTAAACAGAATCCATCTAATATGAAAGGGGTACATAGACGATCATGAAAGCATTTGCGACACGATTACTCGGTGTGGTCTGTCTACTCACCAGCTCAGGCTTCGCCCTGGCCGATACCGGAAAAGCGCCCCCTCCACTTCCCTCCCCCTGGAATCTGGCAGGTGCCGTACAATATGCCCTCGATAATAATCCCAGGACCCATATCGCTTTAAAAAGGCTTGAGGGAGCACAGGCAAAGGCCAGGTCCGCCTCTACACATAGCCTGCCGGTTGTCTCATTATCAGCTGAATACAGTCAGACCGACAATCCGATGTACTCATTTGGCAACATCTTGAATCAGGGAGCCTTTGATAATACCATCGATTTCAACGACCCTGGTCGCACAGACGATCTGCAATTAATAGCCGGCATCCGTTACCGTCTCTATGACGGCGGCAGAATTCAATCCGGGACAGAGGCTGCTAGGGCAACAAGTATGGCGGTAGATAAAGATCTTGCCGTCACCCATCAGCAGTTGGCATTTGAAGTGGTAAAGTCCTACCACACCATACTTCAGGCCAGGGAGATGGTTCAGGTTAGAAAATCAGCGATTGAAGCCATAGACGCCTCCCTCACAGTAGGTAAAGCGCGCTATGATGCTGGAGATCTGCTCCGTGAAGACCTGCTGAATCTGGAATTACAAAAAGCCCGGGCGGTGGAAGAAGGTATCAGGGCTGAACATCGGTTACAGCTTACAAACCAGATCTTCTGGAACATCCTGGGTATTGAGAACTACACCGAATTGCCCCTTCCCACGACCGACACCAGCCAGGAACTGCCGCAGACAATGAACTATGACAAAAGGCAAGAACTTCAAGCTATAGACCGACGTATAGAAGCTGCCAGAGCGGCACTTGAAGCCAGCAGGTCCGGGAACCTGCCGACCATAGACACCTTTGCCCAATATCGGCTTGATCACGGTATGATTCTTGACGAGAGTGGCGATTCATGGATGGCCGGAGTTCGACTTGACTACACCCTGTATGACGGCGCACGGACAGAACATGATACCGTCACCGCCAAGGCACAACTTATGGAGAGTGAAGCAGAGAGGGACAGACTACGACTGGCACTGAGCCTTGAACTTCAGCGTGGTATTATCATGCACAACCAATCCCTTGAAAAATTACAGGTTACTGAGAAAATGGTCGAGGTTGCAAAAGAGAGTGCCAAGTTAAGCAGGCTGCGATTCCAGGAAGGCGTTATCCTCGCAATGAATCTGATCGATATGGAAATGCGTCTTACCGATGCGCTTGCACGCAGGGCCTCAGCCCGTACCGAAAACTCTATCGCTATCGCAAATCTGCTAAGGGTTACCGGCAACAATCAGTATCCCACAGGGAAATAATCTTGAGGAGCACCACTATGAAGTCCGTTCTTTCTATCATCTTTTTTGCTATCGGCCTTGCAGCACTACTTTCAACAAGCGGGTGCAACAGCGAACACCAGAAGGGTGTCACAACACCACAACTCCCAGCACAGGAAGTTAGGGTCGCACAGGCAATCCTGGAGCCGGTTCGAAATCAAATAGAGCTACTCGGAACCATTGAACCGGTAAACCGGGTGGAAATTGCCGCCAAGGTAAGCGGTTCGATTATCGATCTGCCTGTTGTACTTGGTTCTGAAATTGAAAAGGGTGAACTCCTCGTTGAAATAAGCGCTGGCGAAATTGATGCCCAGCTTCAGCAGTCAAAAGCCCAACTCGATCAGGCCAGGCGGAATCTGGACCGGGAAAGAAAGCTACTCAGCCAGAAAGCCGCCACAAGAGAGAGTGTACGTGCCCTGCAGGAAGGCGTTGAAATAGCAGAGGCTGCCTATACAGAGGCCCTCACATTTCAGCAATACACCAGTATCAAGGCCCCCATCAATGGTCGTGTAACCAGAAAACATGTCAACAAAGGCGATCTTGCAACTCCCGGCAAACCCTTACTCAATATCGAAGACAACAAGCATCTGCAGGTAATAACCGACATCCCGGAACGTTATATTTTTCAAATAAAGCAAGGTGACAAACTGCAAGTAGAGGTACCAAGTGCTGAAATGACCATAACAGGGAGTGTTGCCGAAGTTGCCCCCAACGCAGACCCTCAAACCCGAACAGCACCAATTAAACTTGACATTGAAGCAGACGAAAAACTATACGGAGGCCAGTTCGTCCGAGTTGCCCTGAACACAAAGGAGGTGCAAACGCTCACAATACCACAATCCGCACTGGTTCCCATCGGCCAGATGGAGAGAGTTTTTGTGGTTGAAGAGGACATCGCCAAACTCCGCCTGGTTCGTAGCGGTGAGATATATGGGGACTCTATTGAGATACTCTCCGGCCTCAAGGAGGGTGAACGTGTCGTCATCGAGGGACAGGAAACCATTACGGATGGGCAACCGGTCATTCTACGCTAATTTAATACACTACATATATCATGACCCAAATTAAGCATTCTCCCGGATTTGCCGGTCGCCTGGCAGCCACATTTATCAACTCAAAGCTCACGCCGCTCTCTATCTTTGCCTCCATCCTGCTGGGAGTGCTTGCAATCGTCATGCTGCCAAGGGAGGAAGAACCCCAGATCAAGGTTCCCATGATAGATGTAATGGTCTCAATGCCCGGTGCCACCCCCAAGGAGGTGGAACAGCGCCTTTCCGTCCCCATGGAGAAACTTCTCTATGAGCTGCCCGGTGTTGAATATATCTATTCAACCTCTATGCCCGGCAAGAGTTTGCTTGTCGTGCGCTTTTATGTAGGAGAAGACCTTGAAACCTCAATAGTAAGGCTCAATCAGAAACTGGCAACAAACTTTGATCGCATCCCGCACACCGTCTCCAGACCCCTAATAAAGCCGCATACCATTGACGATGTTCCTATTCTGGCCCTGACATTTCATTCGAACCGCTACGATCATGCCATGCTCAGAAGACTGGCCGTTCAGGTGAACGATGGCATAAAATCAATTAATAACGTGGCGGAAACAAAGATAATAGGGGGAACACGCAGGCAACTCTCCATTCGTTTCGACCCTCTGCTGCTTGCCTCCCGCAACCTGACTATTACAGAACTCATACCACGTATTCAACAGGTCAACCTGCAATCTCATTCCGGTTCCTTGAAAGGGATGGATTATGAGTTGATGCTACAGACCGGGACCTTCCTTTCAACCGTTGCCGAGATGAAGCGGATTGTTGTTGGAGTATATGGTGGCAAACCCGTTTACCTGGACGAAGTTGCTACCATTACGGATGGTGCGGAAGAGCCAGCAGATTATGTGCTATTCGGTTCTCCCGCCCAGTCAGGCATGGAACCGGCCGTTACGCTCTCTATTGCCAAACGACCAGGTGCCAACGCGGTAGCCGTTGTTGAGGAAGTGCTGAACAAAGTAGAAACGTATAAAGGCAAGCTGATACCTTCTGATATAAATATCACAGTTACCCGTGACTATGGGGAGACAGCTGCAGAAAAATCCAATGAATTGCTGCTTCATATGGGCATTGCTGTTTTCGGTGTTGCAGTACTCATCCTCATTTTCCTTGGTTGGCGTGAATCAATGGTGGTCATGCTCGCTATTCCTTCGACCCTGGCCCTGACTCTTCTTGTTTTTTATCTCTATGGCTACACTTTAAACCGTATTACCCTGTTTGCGTTGATATTTTCCATCGGTATCCTGGTCGATGATGCCATTGTGGTGGTGGAAAATATCGTTCGCCATATGCATCTGCCGGAAAATGAGGGCAGGCCACGGACGCAAATTGCCATGGATGCGGTTGTTGAGGTCGGTAACCCAACTATTCTGGCGACGTGGGCTGTCATTGCAGCCATCCTGCCCATGGCCTTTGTCGGTGGTTTGATGGGACCGTACATGCGACCGATCCCTGTTGGATCTTCTGCGGCAATGGTTTTTTCGCTTCTCATCGCCTTTACGGTAACACCCTGGGCTGCCACTCATCTGTTAAAAAAGAGCGCCAACAAGAACGGCAACCATGAGGAGAAGAGCCCCGACGACTGGTTCACCCGGATCTACCACCTGATCATGGATCCGCTACTGGCCCATCCGCTGTGGAGGATGCTCTTTTTTATCTGTATTATTCTTTTACTCCTTGGCTCATTTTCCATGGTGTATCTGGGCATGGTGAAGGTCAAGATGCTGCCCTTCGATAACAAGAGTGAATTCCAGATTATCCTTAATATGCCTGAAGGATCAACCCTTGAACACACCTCACGAGTTGCCCTTGAAATGGCGGAGGTCGTCAAAAAAGATCCTGCTGTTGTAAACTTCCAGGTGTATGCGGGTACAGCCTCTCCATATAATTTCAACGGATTGGTTCGCCACTATTTCATGCGTTCCGGGCCAACTGTCGCAGACATTCAGGTCAACCTCCTCCCCAAGCATGCACGTAACCTGCAAAGCCATGATATTGCCCTGCGTGTTCGCCCTGCCATCAGTAAGATTGCTGAGAGATACGGTGCCGCAGTTGCCGTCGCCGAAGTTCCACCCGGCCCACCAGTATTGCAAACGCTGGTAGCCGAAATATATGGTCCAACTGAGGAAGCTCGTCTTGATCTGGCACGCTCGGTAAAAGAGATTTTCCTGACAACAGATGGTGTGGTCGACATCGACTGGTACCTCGAAGAAGAACGAACCAGAAAAATTATAACCGTCGACAAGGAAAAAGCGAGCATCAACGGTATCACGGAAGAGCAGATCGCCCGAACCATCGAGATAGCCGTCAGCGGCTACTCTTTTGACATCTATCATCAACCTGAAGAGAAAGAAGAGATCAACATGGTACTCGAACTTCCGGCAGCCTACAGGGCCCGTATCGAGAACATCCTGAACATCTCACTTAAATCCCATACGTCCCCTAATGGTCCGCTGATTCCGTTGCGAGAACTTGTCCTCGTCACTGACCAACCCGTGGAACAACCGATCTACAGAAAAAATCTCAAACCGGTCATTTACGTGACCGGAGATATTGCAGGATCAATTGAAAGTCCTGTTTACGCAATTTTCGAAATGAATAGGAAACTGGCTGAGCTTGACGGACGTAATTACGGAGGCACAGAGCAGAAAGTCACCCTTTACAACCTTAATCAACCGTTCAGTGAAGCGGAGCCCGCCATGAAATGGGACGGGGAATGGCACATCACCCTGGAGGTATTCCGCGATCTGGGTATCGCTTTCGGTGTAGTCATGATCCTTATTTACATGCTTATGGTCGGCTGGTTCAAGGATTATCTGACACCCTTTGTGGTAATGGCGGCCATCCCCTTCTCCCTGGTCGGTATACTACCGGCTCACTGGGCCTTCGGAGCATTTTTTACCGCCACCTCTATGATTGGCTTTATGGCCGGGGCCGGTATCGTCGTCCGAAACTCCATCATCCTGGTTGACTTCATCGAACTCAGGGTACGTGAAGGGTACCCCTTGGATAAGGCGGTTGTCGATGCGGGGGCTATTCGTTTCCGGCCCATGCTGCTGACCGCCCTTGCCGTGGTAGTCGGTGCATCTGTCATACTGGCAGACCCGATTTTTCAGGGACTCGCAATATCACTCATGTTTGGGGAGATTGCCTCCCTGTTGATCAGCAGGATGGCAGTGCCCGTTCTTTACTATATGTTAAAGAGTCACCAGCATCCGCGCCAACATGAAGGCCAAAAGGTTGAAGCATGAGTGTAATACAATTCGACCCGTTCAATGACAGACTCAGCAGGGATATACGTAATGGACTCTCCACATCACTCACCACCTGCCTGAAGGAAATGAGCATCATCCCCGCCATGGAGATTGCCAAAAGCTTTGATCCAGCCTCCTTGCCCGCATGCTATCAGGATTATATCAATAACCGGCTCAACATGTACCGGATAGCAATCGACAAAACGGCCGTCACGGAAGATGACCCGCTTTGCCAGGCCGTTATTCTATGGGACCTCCAGCTCTTTTTTGAGGTACATGAAGTACTCGAGCACGCCTGGCTCAAAGCTGACGGAGATAAAAAGCTCATCTTGCAGGCATTGATTCGCGCTGCAGGTGCCTACATAAAACAAGAGTTCGGCGCGCTTTCTCCCGCCACACGCCTGGCAGAAAAGGCCGTAACAGTCCTCAATCAACACAAAATGTTTTTGGCACCCTATTTCGACCCGGATACATTGATCCAAGCCCTTCAGGATGTAACGAGGGCGGCACCAAAATTGGGTAAGGAATAGTCCGCCACAGAGTAATCAGGCGGTGCAGGTGCTCATCACCTGTTTGAGGTCGGTCCTCCCTTCAAAGATGAGATGTAAGCCTTCCTGGAGAAGCACGGTCATACCTCCGTTAATGGCCTCCTGCTTGATCTCTTCAGAGCTGGCCTTGTCTATAATCATATCCTTTATGGTCTGGGTGGCAACCAGCAACTCAAACAGACCCGCTCGCCCCCTATAACCGATATTATTACACGCCTCACAACCAACTGCACGATACAAGGTGAAAGAGTCTGAATAGTAAGTCTGCATCTGATCGTAAAAAAGGATGCCGTAACTCTGGGCCAAGTGATCAAATTCCTTCTGGCTTGGATGATATTCCTCCTTACAATCCTCACAAAGTGTCCGTACCAGCCGCTGTGCCAGGATACCGAGAAGTGAATCGGCAAAGTTGAAGGGATCAAGTCCCATATCAATGAGACGAACAATCGTCTCGGCCGCCGAGTTGGTATGCAGGGTGGAGAACACCAGATGGCCTGTAAGGGAGGCTTCGATAGCCATGGACGCGGTTTCTTCATCACGCATCTCACCGACCATGATAACATCCGGATCCGCCCGTAAAAAAGCTCGCATGGCAGCAGCAAACGTATATCCGATATTCGGTTTGACCTGTACCTGCCTGAGCCGATACTGGGTTATTTCAACCGGGTCTTCTGCGGTCCATATTTTTTTATCGACGGTATTAATATGGCTCAAAGAAGAATGGAGTGTTGTAGTCTTACCAGAGCCGGTTGGTCCAACGGCAAGAAAGAGGCCGTGTGGTTTCTCAAGGAGCGGTACAAGTCTGTCCAGGATTCGCTTGGGCACCATATTCTTTATCGGAATCGGTTTAGAATCTGCCAACACCCTCAACACCACATCCTCGTTCCCACCCGCTGTCGGAATGGTCGCCACACGCAACTCGACCTTGTCTGCCCTTGTGGTGGTAAACTTTATCTTCCCGTCTTGCGGTTTTCGTTTTTCCGCAATATCGAGATCGGCCATTACCTTCACCCTGGCAACAACTGATTTGACATTGTGCTTGGGAATACGGAACTTGTTGATGCACTGCCCGTCAACCCGAAAGCGAACCTCCGAATCCTGAACCGCCCCATACGGTTCGAGATGAATATCGGAAGCCCCTGCGTAGTAGGCATCTTCAATCATCGAGTTAACGAGCTTGACTGCAGGACTGTTATCTAATTCAACCTCCTCCTCAATGACCTCCTGCTCTTCCTCAAAATCGTCCTCAAACTCTTCTTCAATCTCTTCTTCAGGAGGTGGGGCAATGGTATCGAGACACTCCCTGATGTCATCCCCGAAAGAGAGGAAAAAGCGAGCTTCTTCCACCCCAAAAACGTGTTTTATTTTTTCTGTTTCGGCCTGGTTCGCAGGATCCTTGGCTGACAGATACAACCTGTTATCCTTTTTTTCCAGTGGAACAATCAGGTTTCTCCTTAACAACTCAATATCAACCAGGGGGACCAGTTTTTTTGCGTTAAAGAGGGATTGCTTTAAATCGACGAACCGTGTCTTGTATACAGCGGATAACGCATCTCCCAACTCAGCCTTGGCTACCAGGAAGTTTTCCATCAATATGGTTTCCACCTCTCGTTCCTGCTGGGTGGCGATCACCATAGCCCGTTCCATCTCCTGAGCTGAAATAATCTCCCGACGGACCAGTTCCTCATACCTGAGAGGAACTTTTTTTCCGGTTTTATAGTGATTAAAAAGAGCTATACCAAGTGTTTCTGACAATTCACCGATCCGTCTCTCATCCTGGACATCAAAATCAGCTCCCCCATGCTTGTTCATTAACTGGATAACACCTAAAAGATTATCACGATGAACGATTGGTGTTGAGAGCACCTGCCGGGTTCTCGACCCGTATTTGGTATCCCAGGACTGATCAAAAGACAGAGTCGGATGAATGCGGGTCAACTCCTCCTGGTCATAAACGTTGGATATATTCAGTGTTGTTTTTGTATCCGCAACAAAACCGACAATTGATGACCTGCTGATCGGCATCCGGATCTTTCGCAGTGAATCACCCGGTAACAAGACCCAGGAAACGAGCTGACCCTTCTTGGCATCTACTAGAAAGATAGTTGCCATCTCCACATTATAGACTTTAAGGATCTTGTTGCGCAGTCCTACCATTATGGCATTCGGGCTTGAAGCTGAATGAATCTCATTTGTCAGCTTTCTCAATCGCTGATCAAACCCGCTTGTTTTTTTTACCGCGCTCGTCATGCCGTTACCTCATCAAACAAAAAAATAGTAAACAAAATTGCCATCAAATAAATAATCACAATACACGTAAACATTATTAACATGCACAGCAACAAGATACTACTATTACTTGATTTTTAACCATCTGGAAACACATGCACAAAGTAACCAAACCGTACACATCAGTCCGAATCATAACCCTGACAAGGTGTATCGTTTCCTACTCCAACAACCATCAGGGTGCGTGCATTAACTGCCTACCACCTCCTGAAATTGTCCGGGAAAAATGCCAGAGAGTCAAGATACATCTAGCCCGAACATTTCATAAATATCAGTCACATATATAAATATATAAGTCATTTCATATTATTACTGCTGTTTTGACAATGCTTTACGGTAAGATTTTGTGCCTTGGATTGATATGTTCGATTTTCACTCTACGAGCATGCCTGCTGATCCCGCACTATTCGAGATCAGGAGTTTTCGGTAATTTCTACCGCAAAACCCCTGTCCCAGGATTATGGACCCAACAGGCGAAGGAAGGAACCAACCCTGGTGTAAGACAAGGATGCATTACGGATAAATCCTTAACTTTTGCAAAAAAAAGAGGTGTCATCTCCTCGACGACACCTCTTTACTCAACTACAGCAATATCTGCATAAAAATCAATTTTCCAGCGGAACCTCCAGGATCGGTGATGGCTCTTGCACAGGGGCCTCCGGGCTCACCTGAATATCAAAAGCGTCTGTCGGTTGGGTTGACATATAACTACCACCGTTATCAGCGACAGAAAGCAGATTTGGATCAATACTGTTCATTTCCTGCTCAACTCGTTTGATATTACCTCTCACCTTTTCCGTAATTTCCACCTCAGGATATTTGACCAGGATATCCTTTAACATCCGACGAGACTCTACAAGAAGCTTTTTCTGAGCTTCTATATCCGAGGTCTTGGTATACCGTATAAAAAGATCCGCAGCTTTCCGCCTGTCTGCCCTTGCTGCAAGTAAAGACACCTCCTCAATTTTCTCCTCAGCCTTTGCGCCATACTCAGTGCCAAGCATTTCGGTGAAAATATCTATAGCTTCGTCAAACCGCTCCCCTTTTACCAGCAGCATACCACTATTCCACTTGCGCTGCAGTTCCTGAACCTTCGCAAGTTTCTGGGTTTCCCTGTCCACTGCCTCAGCCAACATCAACTCATCCATCCGCGCCTTCAACTCGAGCTGTTTCTTTTCATCTATAATATCATCGGGAATGGTACCCAAAAGATCAACAGCTTCCTGGTATTTGTCCTCCCCTGCAAAAGCATCAACCTCGGCTAGAAAAGCATTCAGCCACTCATCTGCCCTGGCAAGGGCCGTTGTCTTAATAATATCAGCGTTTGAGGCAACTGCAGAATAAGGATAACTCTGGAGAAATTTATTGGCCTGCCAAACAACCTTGTACCCATCCTTTTCCGGAATAAAACCGAGATAATTCCTCAACAGACTCGAATATTCAGTCAGCTCAGGGCTTCCCTGCAAACTTCTTTCAAGAATAGAAAGCTGCAATTGGGACCACTCCTCAATTTCCCCGACCTTGCTGTAATCTCCAGATATTTTTTTGTACTGTGCTTCGGCTGCAATAAAGTTTCCACTTGCAGTATAGAGATCGGCAAGCATCTTTCTGAGCGAAATAAGATCCGTCGACTGTTCCTTTGATGCCGACATCTGATCGACGACCTGCAAATACATCTCGGCGGCGGCCTCCTCCTGATGGAGGTACATCAAGGCGTTGGCATACGACAGTCGTGCAGCAAGGCTCACCCTGTCGAGCTGGCTCTGCGGAATCTGAAGCCAGACCTGCACCACCTCCTCATACTCCTTGTTACTCGCATACCTGGCGATCAAGGCTTCAAGTTGAGCGAGATCAGCACCCTCTTCCCGTTGCTCCCAGCCGGCAGCCCTGTCTTCCCCCGACGCCAACAATCTGCCACAGGGACCTTCCAGAAAAGCTATATCCTTCTTCTGTAATTCCCCCATGGATACGCGACTGGTTCCACCTGTTGAGCCGGGTATCCGAGTCATATTCAAAACACTCTCCCGCAGTTCGTTGTAACCACCGAGAACCTTTTGCAAACTCCTGAAACACCGGACCATCTGCTCCGTATCTTCCTGGCTGACATTTACCATCAGCGATTGGTTGTCCAACTCTTTCCAGCGATCGAGTTTGCGTGAATATTCAAAAATCCGATCATTCACATAACTCATAGAGGGGAGCACTTCATCCTGGGTAACATCCTCCAGGCTAAGCTGCTGTGTATCAGTGATATCAAGATACCGGGGCTGCTGGGTCATTTTTGCTCCATTCTCGCCCTGAGTATTGATTACAGTGGCAGGAATCTGGGAATTCTGGCCCTGTTGCGGTACCTGCTGCTGAGCCGGTGGCGGTGTTACCCGCTTCGGAGGTTGGTAACAGCCGGACAGACCGAGCAGGGCATATACGCCAACAGCTATATATATGTTTTTTTTCATAATTATCGCTAAATAAAAAGTATAAAACAAGGAATGTTAATGATATAATTGCGCATGTATAGCAACAGAGGCGTTCAACATGCCAAACCTACAAAATCACACTATCGATGATATATCGGTACATTATGACAGATTGTTTAATCTATCAATAATCCAGTCTGAATGTCCCCCTCCCGTTTCCCTGTAGAAATCCACCTGTCATGACAGTGAACAAACCCTGCCCCTTGTCCATTTAAAGATGTAATAGAGAATGGCACAAGGACGATTAAATAATCAGACTACCGACAATGGTACCATATGTGCTTTACAATTCAACCAAAGGATCCTTTTCAATTCTCTCAGCTATCTGCTACCCGAGCCGGCTACTTTCCAGAACGGCTCAAAATATCTGGCTGGTTCATACCTGCCAGCTGTGTCCACTTCCCCAAAAGTGAGAATTGAAGGGGAATACCTGTTAGCAGCACTCACAGGTGTAACAGGTTCGGGTACAATCCCGCCGTTATCCTTATCGACGGCCAGGTTCTGCTGCCCTAACTGCTCCCATTGCAGTTGCAACCCGGAAAATGAAAGATCAACAGGATCCATTCGTGAACCGTATTCGTTATGGGCAACCAATTCATTGACAATATCTATCCAGGCAGGCAAGGCACCGGATGACCCGGTAATACGGATAGTACCTTTGCGCATGGGATCATTGTCGTCATAGCCCGCATATACACCCACCGCATACCCATCCTCAACAGTCAGCCCTTCGGCACCATCGTGAAGACCTGGCAGATATCCATAGAATGAGGCATTGGTATATCTGTTCGCCGTACCGGTTTTTCCTAAAAGCGGAACAGACAGATCAAGACTATTAATCTCACTCCCCTTATCCTCCCTGTCCTGCAACCGTACCTGCTTATCAGCTTTTCTGCCGGTCCCGAACTTGATGACATTTTCCAGGATATGCCCCAGAGCGATCCTGGTTTTATCATCCAGTACCTTTACATGTCTTCGCTCAGGCTTATAAAGCAGTTTCCCATCCTCGGACTCGATCCTGTCAATGATCAACAGATTGTCGTTCTCCTCTTGGTTGGGAGACAGACCATATGTAGTCAGTTTGCCGGTTACCAAGGTCTCGTACATCCTGGTGGTTTCCAGCAAAGTAGTTACGTTTGCTCCTAAAGGAAAAGAAAGAACAGGCTCCATCTTTGAACGAATACCCATCTTTGAGGCGAGACTAATCAGGTACCTCAATCCGGTATAAATCCTGAAATCGTCAATTGCTGAAAGCACTTCAAAACTATAAGGTGGCAAACGTTGCAACCTCTTATACTCCTCTTCAACAAGCGCCGCCAGCAGATCAAACGAACCGACTGAAACAAGGTCGTAAAGGCGTATTTCACGCCAGAATTCATCACGCTCCCAGGGCATCATCTCAAAAATCTGCTCCCGAAGCCGTGACCTGGAAATCCACTCCATATCCGGTTTGGCTTTGGAGGCAGGAAGAAAAACATATTTATCAATCAACCGATTGTAATAGAGAAGGGAGAAATCCTTCGACTCCATCAGGTCCTGCTGAAAGACGCCTAAAGGATCTTCGACCATGCTGCGAAAGACTTGTAACGATTCACGAATCTGCTCAAGTTTGAGATAATTCACATCGAGTACATCTCTTCGAAATTGAAGTTCATTCCATTCAGTATTCGTCAGCTCATCGGAATTGCCGGTTTCTCTGACCTGCTCACTATACTGGTCAAAATTCAAGCCATAATGAAGGTTGGAAAAAAACGTGAACTGATCAACCATGTTCTCAAACATGAAATCCGCTTCACTGTTTTTGACAGCATTCCTGAATGCCCCTTTCTTTAAGGTACTCTTATTTATAACAATACCAAAACGGTCACGAATTCTGGTCCGGTAAGACCTGTAAGGCTCCTGCTCGCCATCTATTACACGCGGAGTTAACCCGAGGTAATCGGCAACCTCACGAAATTGAGTCGGGGTGAGTTTATCGCAGAGATGCGCCAACAGCCAGATGGAGGCAACGTTTTCGCTATGCACACCAGCCCAGCTCATGGAAACCTGCTCAAAAGGGCTCTTATGATCAGGCCTTGGAAAGTAGGGTTGATTATGAAAAACAAAGACATCACGTTTGTTTCGCAATAGGTCGCTGCTGTTCCAGCCCAGCTGCAAAGCGGCAGTAAACAGAAATGGTTTAAAAGAAGATCCCATGGTACGGTGACCATAGACGGCACGATTATAAAACCTGTTTTCCACGCCCCCGCTCATGGCAACGATTGCACCGTTTTGCAGAACCAGAGCACCACCCTGAACTAACGGATATTTTTCCAGCTCCAACAGGACGGTCCCGTTCTCATCTTTTCCCCGGACGCTAACCCAAACCAGATCACCGATCTGCAATTGCTCATAAAGAGACCTTACATCCCCGCTCCGGGACTCGGCCCAAAGGTTTTTCTGCCATTTAACGCGAGCCTCCGCCAATCGCTCGAAACTCCTCCTGTCGAGAAGACCTGTACCGATCTTTCTCCCAAAATCGATAGTACAAAAATAATCCTCCCCCTTTTCTCCTAATGATTCGACCTTTCCAAACAGAAATGCTCCCACTGTCAGTTCCCGGTCACCTTTGAAGGTTGTCTCAGCATATCTCTGTTGCACCTCTTCACGTTCATAACCACTGAGCAGCACATCGATTCTAGAGAGATCATGCCGTAAGGCATGGAGTGTTTTCTCCTGAATATCTTTGTCCACGGTGGTTATAATCCGGATACCGGAAGTAGAAACGTTATTGACACCGTGCTGGGCCAGGGCTTGTGTCACCTCCTCTCCGGAAACAGCATCTTTCACCATCTCCATGACATAATCGAGGGAATAACCGACCTGGCCCTGATTAAAATTGATATTTTTTGAAAGTGCTTCGCGATACCCTCCAAAACCAAGCATCTCGAGCTCCAGCATTTTATCCAGCACATATTTCAGGCGGGTACGTGCCCTTTCCCTGGCCAGATCTGATGCCTCTTTGGTCTTTTTTATAAACGGGTTGTAATAGTTGGGGCGTTTAACACTACCGGCAATAAAGGCACACTCCACGAGATTAAGGTCTTTGGGTTCTTTATCGAAATAATAGCGAGCGGCAACCCCGAGTCCGTGACCGTTTCCGCTCACATAAAACTGGTTGGCGTAGAACTCAAAGATCTTCTCCTTGGGATAATGGTATTCAAGACGTAACGCATAGAGCAGCTCCTTGAACTTTGCCTTAAAGGATCGTTCTGTTCGCTTGAACAGGTTTTTCGCTGTTTGCTGGGTCAGGGTACTGCCTCCCTGTACAACTCTCCCTGCCTCAATGTTTTTGATGGCTGCACGAGCAATACCGAACACATCAAATCCAAAATGACTGAAAAAGCGATTATCCTCGGCCGCGACCAGGGCATTGACAAAATCCGTTGGAATTTCGCTAAATGTCACATATTGCCGATGGGCCTTATCAAAAAAGACCCCAAGCTGAGTCTGATTGTCGTTATAGAAAACGGGGCTTTCTTTTCCCAGAATGGCATCAATATTATTGGCATCGATCTCATCTCCGGGTTCTAATACGATCTGCCAGTAGAGGAATCCGCCCCCCGCAACTGCAGCAGAAAAACAGAGAAAGAATAAAAACAGAAATATTTTTTTTAGCATGACTGCCCAATTTGCCGATATAACAGCAACATATATGTTCGTTTAAACAGAGAGCGTTTCACTATCTGTTGGAAATTCAACGTGTTTTTTCCCATAAGTTTCTCGCGCCTTTCCTTCCGACAATTGCCAACCAAAGAACAGGTCCGTGACCTGTTCAAAAAAA
The DNA here is from genome assembly GCF_010646885.2 of Desulfopila sp. IMCC35008. Classification (GTDB taxonomy): domain Bacteria; phylum Desulfobacterota; class Desulfobulbia; order Desulfobulbales; family Desulfocapsaceae; genus Desulfopila. The sequence goes on from NZ_CP050700.1 coordinate 3,092,255, forward strand.
ACCTTGTATTTCCTGCTGAAACTGCATTGCTGAAGTTTCATAATCCTTGCATTTTCAAGACGCATCGGTTTTAAATATGGTCCAGTGTGGTGACAGCTGAAAAACTGACCAGAATGTACACAGTTATGCCACAGATCTCAATACACTTTTCCGGACCGGTTCAATCCATTTGATCAGGCCCGATACTAATATGGAGTTACCTACTGTTGCTTATGCGTCAGAGTCTTTTCAGATTACTTATCCTGTCATCCTGCCTCACAATTCCCTTATTTCTTACCGGTTGTATAGCTGACAAATCCCTTAACCTGCTAAAGGAATTCCAGGGGTCTGTCGAGGAACCTGTTCAGCAGCAACACGACGATCCTGAGATGCAACTTGTGCTGTCGGAACAGGAAGTGTGTCTGGATCAGGAACTGGAAGCACTGAGCGAAACAGGTCAGTGGGTGCATGAAACATCAGAAGCAACAGAGCCAATGAACGCCAGGGAGGTCAAATACGATTTCCCAGTCGTCATGAACAAACAAGTCGAAGCGTATATTGAGCTTTACAAGACCCGGCAGCACAAGATCTTCAGCCGCTGGCTGGCGCGTTCCACCCGTTATCTCCCTTATATGAAGGCCGAATTAAAAAAGGCCGGATTACCGCAGGACCTGGCCTATCTTGCCATGATCGAAAGCGGTTATAACCAGCGTGCATACTCCAGAGCCCGCGCTGTAGGCCTCTGGCAGTTCATGAGTGCGACGGGACGTCAATACAATCTGGCTATTAATAAATATATAGATGAGCGGCGCGACCTGGAGAAGTCCACCACCGCCGCAATCGCCTTCCTATCCGACCTGTATAAGGAGTTTGGAGACTGGCATCTTGCTGTCGCCGCCTACAATGCTGGGCCAGGTAAGGTAAGATCGGGTATGCGGCGACATAACGTCAATACATTCTGGGATCTCGCCCAGAAAAAACACCTTCGTCTTGAAACAAAAAGGTATGTGCCCAAACTGATCGCCGCAATTATTATCAGTAAAGACCCGGAAAATTTCGGCTTCACCAATATCAATTATGCGGATCCGCTTGAATACGAATCACTCGAGGTGGGCCCGGGCCTGAGCCTGGATGCAGTTGCCCTCATTGCCGGCAGTAAAGTTAAAACCATAAAAGACCTCAACCCGGAACTGCGAACAGGAAAGACTCCGCTTAATAAAAGTGAATATTTCGTAAAAATTCCACCAGGCAATATGGTTTTGGCTCAGAAGAATATCGACAGATTGCATCGTTATGTAAGCACCGGTTACAAGACCCACACCATCAAAAATGCAGACACAGTTCATTCAATTTGCAAGAAATATAACATCAATACCACTACACTTCTTAAAGTTAACAACCTGCGCTCGCAGAGACTCGTCGCCGGCACAAATTTGCGAATCCCTTACAGTACGGTAAAGTACCAACTCTTACCGGAAGGTGACAGTAGACAATTAGCAGCCTACAAAGACAACCTGATTCTCCACAAGATCAAGAATGGAGAAACCATCTCAAAAATTGCAACTCGATACAGTGTCCCTGAAGAAATGATCGTCTCCTGGAATGGTCTTAAGAGTGTGCACCGTATTCGTGCAGGTCAACAACTTGCCCTCTACATCAAGAAAGAAGGTGGCCCGGCAAACAGTACAACGCAAACAGCATCAATGATAACTGCTAAAGCTCATAAGGTTTTAGCCGCAAACAGTACCGAGCAATCACCGGTTTCCAGCCAAATCACTATTTTATCAGACAATAAAAAACGAATCCCATCATCTTCCGGTGCTGATGAACAGTATGACTGGTACCAGGTTAGAAACGGAGACTCGATCTGGAAGATTTCCAGGAAGTTCAATATTTCCGCTGCTCAGATCCGAAAATGGAACAATCTTAAATCCAACCTTATTCACCCGGGGAGTCGGCTTAAGCTGAAGAAAGTCTAGGTAAAAGCTCGTTTAGCGATACACCTCCCTCTTGCCTTTTGGATCATGAACCCTATTGTGTAGATGCCCGCATAATAGGGTTAAAGAAACATGTCTGGAGATTGTTCTGCACATGCGTCGATCCAGCTACCAGTCCTCATAGCCATAAATCATGACAGAAACAGAAGAATTAGTGAACGAGTATAGCTCAGACGTTCATCGTGTGGAACGAGATGGGAAAACCATTTTTCTTGTCGGCACGGCCCACGTATCCCAGGAATCCGTCAATCTTGTTGAAAAGGTCATTATCGGGGAGTCCCCCGATCGTGTTTGTATCGAACTCGACGAGCAGCGATATCAGGCCATGACCAAGAAAGACCAATGGCAGGCACTCGATCTCAAAACAGTTATAAAGAACAAACAACTCTCTACCCTGCTGGTCAGTATTCTCATGGCTTCCTACCAGAAGCGTCTTGGAGGCAAACTCGGTGTCACTCCCGGTGCTGAACTGCTGGCTGCAGCCCAGACGGCAAACCGTGAAAATATTCCCATCTCGCTATGTGACCGGGATGTTCGCATCACCCTAAGGCGCGCCTGGAAATCAACCTCGCTATTCAAGAAGACGTACCTCCTCTCTTCACTGCTGGCTTCTGTTTTTGATACGGAAGACATTGACGAAAAACAGCTTGAAGAAATGAAGAAAAAGGATGTACTTGCAGGCTTGATGGATGAAATGGGTCAATCCTTCCCCGATCTTAAACGGGTTCTCATCGATGAGAGAGACATCTACCTTGCCGAAAAAATCAAACAGGCACCTGGTGATAAAATCGTCGCAGTCGTCGGTGCCGGTCATGTTGCCGGAATTCTGTCATATCTTGAAAAGGACAACAACAACACACTCGACGAGATAACAACTATTCCTCCTGTTTCAAAAAGTTGGAAGATACTTGGCTGGACCATACCGATCATGATCATCGGTTCCATTGTGGCCATTGGTTTTATGAAGGGAATAAGTGTTGCAGGGGCAAATCTGCTCTATTGGGTCCTGGCGAACGGCATACCCGCAGCAATAGGATCCTTGCTCGCTCTTGCCCATCCCGCGACAACCATCGGAGCTTTTACTGCAGCCCCGCTCACCAGTCTCACCCCAGTCATCGGGGCTGGGTATGTTACAGCCTTTATCCAGGTCATGACCCGCCCACCGGTAGTTCGCGAATTTGAATCTGTCGGTGAAGATATAGCCACCTTCAGAGGCTGGTGGCAAAACAAACTACTCAGGGTCTTCCTTGTTTTCATATTTACCGGTCTAGGCTCCTTTATCGGAACCTGGGTTGGCGGCTATGAGATATTTAGCAACCTGTTCGGCTAAAAAATGCTGAAACAGGCTTAAACAATAATACGAGTTAATATGTCAGACACAGATAAAAAAGAGCTTTTTGAGCTCACCAGTAGACAAAAAAAACACCTCAAAGGCTTGGCTCACCCTCTTTCCGCAGCTATCCAGATAGGCAAGGAAGGCATTACAGAAGGTGTCATAGAAGCCATCAACCATGAACTAAAGCTACGCGAACTAGCCAAAGTGAAGATAGGGAAAAACAGCTCCACCCAAAAACAGGATGGGGGGCAGGAACTGGCCCAGGCAACCGGTAGCCACCTGGTACAGATTATCGGTAAAACCCTGGTGTTGTACCGAGCCAACCCCAAGCGCAAGAAAGAAGAACGAATCGTCTTACCAAAGTGATCTCACCATCTCAAAGGGACAGCAACGCCGTTGGCTGTCCCTGACTCGCCACCACCATCTCTGCATTATATCCGGTGTGAAAACAAGGACTGGCTGCATCAATTGCAAGATGTGGCAGGTTATTGGTTTCACTTAAATGGGCCAGAACCCCATAACGTAAAGTCGGGTGCATGAGAGCGTGCAGTAAGGATGCACCATCTTCATTGGACAAATGACCCTGTTTTGAGCGCACACGTTGCTGTAATGGCAGAGGATACGGTCCGCTTTTGAGCATTTCAGGATCATGGTTGAATTCCAGGATAAGTGCGTGGCAGCCAGCGAGACGAAGTTCCATCAAGCGGGTGACTGTACCGGTATCTGTACAATAACCAAGATAACGGCTACCATCACTTATCACATACCCCACCGGATCGGCGGTATCATGTGAAACAGCAAAGGAGTGTACTTCAAGTCCGTCAATCCCCACTTTATCACCTGTATTAAACTCCATCCTCTTATGCAGCTTTCCTACTTTATGCTCAGCCCCTTGGAATGTTCCTGAATTAGCGTACACAGGTATTTTGCACCGCCTGGAAAGAACCCCGACCCCATGAACATGGTCATTATGCTCATGGGTCACACAGACTGCAGATACATTGTCAAGGCTCCTGCCTATTCTACGTAAACGGGAGTCTAATTCTTTGCCTGAAAAACCGTTATCTATCAGTATTCCAGTACCATTGCTTTCAACATAGACGCTGTTTCCCTTACTACCACTCCCGAGCACTGAAAATTGCATGCTGCTACCTCAATCCGGTATGACCAAATCCGCCACTTCCACGTTTCGTTTCATCTAGACTTTCAACATTTTTCCATTTTGCAGTGACAACCGGTGCCAGGATCATCTGCCCCACCCGATCTCCACGTTTTAATCGAAATGGTTCTTTTCCCAAATGAACAAGACCTATCTTCACCTCACCCCGATAATCAGAATCGATAGTCCCTGGACTGTTGATGATTGTCAGCCCGTGTTTGACTGCCAGGCCACTCCGTGGACGAATCTGAAATTCGTAACCTGCCGGAATGGCAACCGCAAAACCTGTAGGTATCAGCACGATCTGACCCGGCTCAATAATAAGTTCAGATTGAATAGCTGCCTCTATATCCATACCTGCTGACCCGGATGTTTCATAAGCTGGCAGATGAAGATCCCTGGTCGATTGAGGCTCGATCCATGAAATCTCAACCTCTACGTTCCTTAGGTGGCTCATAACAAATCGTTAGCGTTTATGAAAGACAATAAAAAAAGGCCGACCCCATTTCCGGAGTCGGCCTTCATGATATATTCCAGGACTATTAAGACTAATCCTGAAGCAGTGCCTTACGGCTTAACCGGATACGACCGCGGTTATCGACATCAAGCACGGTGACCTCAATGGTGTCACCTTCGCTCACTACATCAGTTACCTTCGCGACGCGCTTGGTGTCAAGCTCAGAGATGTGCACAAGTCCGTCGGTGCCAGGCAAAATTTCAACAAATGCGCCGAAATCCTTAATGGTTTTAACGGTTCCTTTATAAACAGCACCGATCTCAACTTCCGCGGTGATCTCTTTGACTTTTTCAACCAGAGCTTCGGCCAATGTACCGTTCAAAGTGAACATTTTCACCATACCGGAGTCATCGACTTCAATCTTGGCATCGTACTCGGCAGACAGTTCCTTAATGATCTTGCCACCAGGTCCGATAATATCTCGGATCTTATCAGGGTTGATCTTGTGAACGAAGTACTTCGGGGCATGATCTGCGACGTCGTCTCTGGCCTCGGCAATACCTTTTTTCATCTCACCGAGAATATGGATACGGCCATCCTTTGCCTGGGCAAGGGCATTGGACATGATCTCACGGTCTACGCCGTCGATCTTGATATCCATCTGCAGAGAGGTAATACCGTCACAGGTACCAACGACCTTGAAGTCCATATCTCCTAAGTGATCTTCATCTCCGAGTATATCTGAAAGGATTACAACCTTCTCACCTTCTTTGATTAGCCCCATGGCAATACCGGAGACAGGTGTTTTAATGGGTACACCGGCATCCATAAGTGCCATGGAACCACCGCAGACAGTCGCCATGGAGGAAGACCCGTTGGATTCCATGACCTCAGAGACAACCCGTACGGAATAGGGGAAATCCTCTTCTGAAGGCATAACGGCTGAGAGTCCTCTGTTTGCCAGAGTACCGTGACCGATATCCCTTCTGGAAGGGCCTCTTAGAAAACGCGCTTCGCCAACACAAAAGGGAGGAAAGTTATAGTGCAGCATAAACTTGTGGTTGACCTCACCACCGAGTGTCTCAACACGCTGTTGATCTCTCTCGCTCCCAAGTGTCGCGGTCACGATGGCCTGGGTTTCACCACGGGTGAAAAGGGCTGAACCGTGAGTTTTCGGAAGATAAGCAACCTCACAGGAGATTGAGCGAACCTCGTCAAATTTACGACCGTCGATCCGGGTCTCCTGTTCAACGATCCGCGAACGCATCAAGTCCTTTTTGTAATCAGAAAGGTACTCACCTATATCATTCTTACGAGTTCCATCTTCGTCGAGTTCAGCTACGACACGATCCTTCAACTCGTCATAGAGGTCATATCTTTCCATCTTGTCGGAGGTAGTAACAACCTTCTCCATATCATTGGCGGCAATCTCACGAACCTTGGCCATCAACTCTTCATCGACACTAATCGGTGTAAGTTCACGCTTGGTACGACCGTTAGTCTTTTGCAAATCTTCCTGTAGATCGATAAGCGGCTGAAGTTGCTCATACGCAAAAAAGATACCAGACAGGATTTCATCTTCAGTCAGTTCGTCTGCCTGGCCTTCGACCATGACAACAGCCTTCCTGGTGCAGGCAACGACGATATCCATTGCTGAATCTGTCAGTTCATCCTTGGTCGGATTCAGGATATAATTCCCGTCAACATATGCGACTCGACCGCCCGCCACCGGACCGTTAAACGGGAGGTCAGACAGGGTGACGGCACAGGATGCACCTGTAAGCGCCAGTACATCCGGATTATTTTGCAGATCGGCAGAGAGAACAGTTGCGATAACCTGGGTTTCGCAAGCATATTCCTCTGGGAAGAGTGGGCGAAGAGGCCTGTCGATGAGACGACAGGTCAGGACTTCGTGATCACTCGGCCGTCCTATTTCACGCCGGAAATAGTTACCGGGGATACGTCCTACAGATGCTAGCTTTTCCTGATACTCGATGGTAAGCGGAAAAAAATCGGCGTCCGGGCGTGCCTTCTTTGCGCCAACCGCAGTAACCAGCACCACCGTCTCACCGCAAGTGATTATTATAGATCCTGATGCCTGTTTGGCAATTTTGCCGGTCTCGATGGAAATAGTTTTCCCACCTACTTCGGCTTCAACTTTTGTATACATGTTTTCTCCAGATGTTCAGCATCAGGGAAATGCCCAGCGCCATTTTCCGACCGGATTATCCACCAGCCCCGTATGCTATTTTCTTTTTCCTCATACCTACAACAACAAAAACCTCAGGCCGCATATTTCTTCCCTGTGAAGAAAACGACCTGAGGTACGAATGGCACTGCCGTACGTATAACGTATCTGTGCCTGCGGCAGCTATTACTACTTACGGATACCAAGATCCTGAATCAGGCTCCTGTACTTGGTGATATCTTTTTTCTTCAGATAGTCAAGCAGGCTCCTGCGCTGGCCAACAAGCTTCAGCAATCCCTGACGGGAATGATGATCTTTTTTATGGGTCTTGAAATGTTCGGTCAGATACTTGATACGGTCTGTCAGCAGTGCAATCTGCACCTCTGAGGAACCTGTATCTGAGGAGTGAACTTTATATTTCTCGATAATTTCGCTTTTTTTAGCGGTTGTTTGTGCCACAACAGTCCTCCAGTAGCTTTATACTCAATCGTTCTTCAAGATAGTTATCAGTTTCATTCCCGCTTCCGAGGTAGATAGGCTCGTACACGGAGGCCGCATCTTATAATGTAGCCTGTTTGGCGACCTTCAAGAGTAGGTGGCGTACCCATAAATCTCTTTATTCGCACAACACATCAATAATGCAAGTACTTATTGTTCTGCTTTTTTTAGCATGATACACGCTGGGCCATCTATAGTGGCCAAAATGCAGTCGACCTGACTTTATATCCAATAATCATGATTATTGCAATAATTTCTGCACATCTTCCACAGACATCATCCCGGCCATAACTCTTTCATATTCTGAGGGCTCTAGAAGATCGTCTCCGCGAATTGCCTGTTGAACCGAGAAGACACCGCTACGGGTCCTCCTCAATTCCTGAAGATATGCACCACAGCCTAATTTCGTACCGATATCGTCTGCCAGGGTCCGTATGTATGTACCCTTACTGCAGACAACCCGAAGCTTCAGCAATGGATGTATTGGTCCTACAGCTCCCCTCTCTCCACACCTTTCGAGTTCATATATTGTAACCGGGCGAGGTTCCTTTTCAATTGTAATCCCTTTTCTCGCATAATGGTAGAGAGGTTTTCCTTTATATTTAACCGCCGAATAACTTGGCGGTCGTTGCATCAAGTCGCCCCTGAAATGGGAAAGACATTGTTCAATCTCCTTCTCATTCAGATGAGGGACATCTCTTTCATCAACAATATCACCTTCAGGGTCCAGAGTTGTTGTTCTTCTCCCGAGATACAGCGTTGCAAGATACTCTTTCTCCCCATCCATGAAAGAGGAAATCATCTTTGTGGCAGGCCGTCCACCACATACTATTAAAAGACCAGTGGCAAAGGGGTCCAGGGTTCCTGCATGTCCGACCTTCTTGATACCAAGCAGTTTTTTGACCCGGCGAACAATACCGAACGAGGACAACCCTGCAGGTTTGTCGATTAAGAAAACACCACCCTTAAACTCAGACATCTTTTTCCTTTCAGGCAACCGGCCAATCAGTGAACCAGCCCGAGCTGGAAAAATAGTTCTTTGACGACTTCAGCTTTGACTTCGTCCAGTGTCTTGTCCCGAAAACGAAAACCCGCGGCATTTCGATGACCGCCGCCACCAAAATGCTCGGCAACCACGGCAACATCACAATCGCCTTTGGCTCGTAAACTAACAGACACCGTATCCTGTCGTATCGACTTAATAAAGACAGCTGTTTTAACACTATCAAGTGATCTGGGATAGTCGACAAGACCTTCGACGTCATCACTTGTAGCACCGGTCTCCTCAAGCATATCAGCTGTTACATGGATAACAGCAAGCTGGCCTTCACCATACATCTCGAGGGTTCCCAGTACGCGTTGGAGAAGATTTAGCCTGGGCAGGGTTATATTATCATAAAGGTGTCGTGCCATCATCTCTGGCCGAACACCTCTTTCAACTAGATCAGCAGCAATTAGGAGAGTACGTCCGCTTGTACATTCATACCTGAAAGATCCGGTATCTGTACAAATAGCGGCATAGAGGTTAACACTTGCCTCAAAAGGGACCTCACATTCAAGTACGGAAGCGAGTTCATACACCATTTCGCCGCTGGATGACATACAGGGATCGACCCACCTCACATCACCATAATTTTTATGCGATCGGTGATGGTCGATTACGACCACATGTGAGTGCCCCAGCAGCTCATCTTCATACCTGCCGAGCCTGCTCGAATCACCTGCATCCATGGCTATGGTAACGATATCATCATCACTTTTCTGAACGAACCGGCACAGAGCATCAAAGCTGGATTGGATTTTTTCACTCCCGGGTAGAAAGGTATAATGAGGCGATACCGGTTCTTCCATGAAACAAAAGACCCTCTTGCCAAGTTTCTCAAGTATCCAGGCGAGACCCAGCATAGAACCGATGGCATCTCCGTCAGGATATACATGGGTGAGCAACACCACATTGGATGGATGCCTGACCCCGTCGAGAACTGCCTCAGGTATCTTCAGAGCCTGCTTTTCGCTCATTCTCTATTTCCCGGAAAATCGATTCAATCTCTGCCACCTTGTCAACCGTTTCATCGTATCTGAACTGCAAGGCCGGAGTGTGACGAAGATTTAAAGTTGAAGCAATATGACTACGCATGAAGCCCTTTGCTTTCTGCAATGCCCTCTCAACGGATTTAACCTTCTTCTTACCATCCAGAGTGGTAAAAAACACCCTCGCAATTTTCAGGTCATCAGTCACTTCGACCCTGGTAAAACTGGTGTTTACCAGTTTGGGGTCTCGCACCTTCCTGAGCATCAATATAGACAGTTCGTTGCGTATGGCTTCTGCAACTCGATCTGACCGCTTCGGCCCCTGTTTACCGAGCCCTATGGCATCGATTGTCTGTTTCGGATCCCAAATACTCACTTTCTGCTGTTACTCCAGGGTTGCTTCTACTTCAAGCATGACAAAAGCTTCGAGGTGATCTCCCACCTTGATATCGTTAAAGTTCTCGACCCCGATACCACATTCATACCCGGATGCGACTTCTTTAACATCGTCCTTGAATCGACGCAGAGAGCTGATCTTGCCTGTATATACAACCACACCTTCACGCAGGACACGAACCCCGGCATTACGCTGGATCTTGCCATCAAGTACACCACAACCCGCAATGGTTCCGACCTTGGGCACCCCGAAGGTTTCCCTGACCTCAGCTGTGCCGATAACATCCTCCTCAAAAGTTGGTTCCAGCATACCGACCATCGCTTTGCGAATATCATCAAGGGCATGATAAATAACGTCATAACTGCGAACATCGACATTTTCCTTGCTGGCAAGTTCTTTTACTTTCACCGACGGACGTACATTAAAGCCGATAATAATCGCTTCAGATGCAGAGGCGAGCAAAATATCGGATTCGGTTATGGTACCTGTACCTTCATGAAGCACCCGTACCTTGATATCCTTGGTCGACAACTCCTCGGCCGCCTTGGCAAAGGCCTCAAGTGTACCCTGGACGTCTGAGCGGATGACAACCCGGAGTTCCTGCACATCCCCTTCACTCATCTTCTCAAAAAGCTTATCCAGGGAAATCTTGGAGTTGGCGCCAAGCTCAACCTCGCGTGCCTTTGTGGCACGAACCTGACTGACGTTTTTGGCCATTCTCTCGTCGGTAACCACGATAAATTCGTCACCGGCTTGTGGTACACCCGATAAGCCCTGTACCTCGACGGGTATAGATGGTCCTGCAGACTTCACACTCCGTCCTCTCTCATCGAGCATGGCCCGGACTTTACCGGCATGTCGACCAACGACAAAGTGTTCACCAACTTTAAGTGTTCCTTCCTGTATAAGCACGGTGGCTACAGCACCACGCCCTTTATCGAGTTTGGCCTCAATAACGCGGCCCTTGGCCTGTCTCTTTTTGTCTGCTTTCAACTCAAGCACTTCCGCCATCAATTGAATCGACTCCATTAACTCATCGATCCCGATATTATTTTTGGCGGATGTCTCACAGAACATAGTCTGACCACCCCAATCCTCAGGGATGAGTTCAAAGTCGGCAAGTTCTCGTTTCACCCTGTCAGGGTCACTGTTATCCTTATCGATCTTGTTTACCGCAACAATGATGGGCACATCAGCAGCCTGGGCATGGCGAATAGCCTCACGTGTCTGCTCCATTACACCGTCATCTGCTGCAACAACGAGAATTACAAGATCAGTTACTTGAGCTCCACGTGATCTCATCTCAGTAAAAGCAGCATGACCAGGTGTATCGACGAAAGTTACGTCACCTGCACTCGACCGTACATGATAAGCACCGATATGCTGGGTAATTCCGCCAGCCTCACCTTCGGCCACATCTGTTTTCCGGATGGCATCAAGGATGGATGTTTTACCGTGATCGACATGACCCATAACGGTAACAACCGGCGGACGTTGCACCATCTCGCCACCTTCCTGGGATTCATCAAGCATCTGGATTCCGATCTCTTCAGTGATACCCTGCTCGACTTCATAACCGAAATCTGCAGCGATGATCATAGCGGTATCCACGTCGACAGTCTGGTTGATGGTAGCCATCACACCAAGCCCCATGAGTTTGGCGATAACCTCACTCGCCTTCACACTCATCCTGGCTGCCAGATCGGCAACACTAATAGTGTCGTAAACGGTTATGCGCCGTTTGGAGGCTTTCATCTCCGCTACCTGCGCAATATTCCGCTCAACCTTCTGTTTACCCCTTTTGCCTCGTTTGCCGCCATGGCCCCGCTGATAGTCGTCGCCAAAATGGGTAAATTTGACATTCTTTCCTTTCTTGCCTTTGCCGGCTGGACGTCGGGAGCGATCGGCCTCATCTGCCGATTTACCACGCTTACCACGTTTCTTACCCCTGCTGGCGTCTTCACTTGTCGGCGCAGCCGGAGCAGCAGCAGCCCCCCCTACCCCGCCGGGGGCTGGTCGTCCTACCTTTCTGGCAGGAGACGGTTTGTTGTGCTTCTTTCGTGGTCGCGATGGAGTTGACTCAGTATTTGATTTCGGCAATTCAATTGTGCCGACAACACGGGCCATACCTTTACGTGGAGGAGGAGTAATGGTCTTCGGCTTTACTTTTTTCTCTTCCGGCTTCTCTTTTTGAGATGCAACGACAACGGTATCATCCTTTTTCGGTGTAGCCTCATTGGCTTCTTTTATTACCGTTTCAACAGGCTGGGGAGTTTCGACTTGCTCCACCTCGGGCACCTCATCAATCACCGCTGTTTCAACTTTATCCTCACCGACAGGCACATCCTCACTGACGGATTCATCCTCACGAACCTCAGTATCTTGAGAGGGACTTTCTGCACTATCCGAGGGAGTGGCGGATTCGGCAGATACCTCTTCTTCAGTAACGTGTTCGGCAGGCGTCACAGGGGCTTCGGTTTCCATAACTTGACCAGCAGCCAGGTCTTCAACAGTTTCGGCAACTACTGATTCAGTATCGGCAGGTGCTGGCTCATCTGCGTATTCCTCTTCAGGTACCTCAGCTTCTGGCTTTGCTTGAGGTCTGCGTCGTATTACAGTAGAACGACGACGAATAACAGTCGGCCCCTCGGAGGCACTGATCCTTTTTTCCACCATCTCGGTATTGGATTCCTTCAGTACTGTCTTACGGATATTCTCAGCAGTTTCATCATCCACCGTCGAACTGTGACCCTTGATATCATACCCCTGATCAATCAGCTTGTCGGCCAGCGCCTTACTGCTCATTCCGGCCTCTTTGGCCAATTCGTAAATCCTCACCCTGCTCATTCTTTACTCCCGTATTTCCACTCTCAAGCAATCTGCATGCAAACACTTCGCACTATCTACAGATAAGCCCGACTTTATGAGCTTATTATAAAAATTATTTCCTAAAGACGGAATAATCTTTTCCATTTTTTCTGCTGCACCTTCATACTGTGCACACATTTTTCATTCCTGCAACAATAAGCCCCCCTGCCGGAGGCAGTTCCAGGAATATCTTCAAGGGGAGAATTCTCACCCCATACAAACCGTTTAAGTTCTGTTTTTTCTGTCTTTCTCCCACAGGAGACACAGGTTCGCTGCGGCACAATCGTTATCTCTTGAGCTTCAGACGTTTCCTTTGACATCTTCTGGGGGAACATTATCCTCAGTGTCGCCATCAGCTGAATCGGCTTCAACCACCTCTTCAACTTTTTCGGCTTCTGCCGCAGTCTCCTCAGTAACAGCTTCTTCCTGAGCGGTTTCTGCTTCTTCTCCCCCCCCTGCCTCTTCATCTTCCACAGGAGTTTTTCTGTTAACGACTACGCCAGCCTCAACTGCAGCCTTGGCGTTGGCGATATGTTCGGCAGCAGTAGCCTCATTGAGGGAGCGGATGGCAAGCAGGTCTTCAACCGTCGCTTCAGCAAGTTCCATAACAGAATAAATGTTTTTGCCAAGTAGTTGATCGGCCAACGATTCGTCAATACCGCCGAGATCGAGAAGAGACTGATAGCCAGGATCCTGCAGATTAGCCCAGCGTTGTTCGCTCTTGACATCAATCCGCCAACCAAGCAACCTTGAAGCAAGCCGTACATTCTGCCCCTGTCGTCCGATGGCCAGGGAGAGTTGATCGTTGGGCACGACAACCAGCATGGACTGATTATCCTCATCGACCCGGACCATTGACACATGGGCAGGTGCCAGGGCATTATAAACATATTTTGCAGGATCCGGGGACCAGGTGACAATATCGATACGCTCACCTTGCAGTTCCTGAACAACATTTTGCACTCTGGACCCTTTCATACCTACACAGGCACCAACCGGATCTACATCACTCTCAGATGAACTTACCGCAATCTTTGCCCTGAAACCGGGCTCACGGCTAACACCCATCACCCTGACTATACCTTCTGCTATTTCAGGAACCTCCATATGAAACAATTTAGCAAGAAAATCGTCACAGGTCCTGGAGAGAACGAGCTGTGAGTCACGAGCAGTCTGTCGTACCTCTACCAGGTAGGCTCGAATACGATCCCCCTGCTTGAAAGAACGTTTGGGTATCTGCTGGTCTTTAGGTAAAATCGCATCTGTCCTGCCAAGGTTAACGATCATGTTACCACGCTCGAATCGCTGAACGATACCACTTACAACTTCGCCCATGCGATCCTTAAACATCTCGTAGATAACTTCCCTCTCGGCATCTTTCATCTTGTGGATGATAACCTGCTTGGCGGACTGTGCTGCTATCCTGCCAAGTTCAGTGATATTTTCCATTTTCTCACCCAACTCGTCTCCAAGCTGGACATCAGGATCAAGCGCCAGCGCCTCATCAAGGGCAATCTCGGTCTGCTCATCTTCAGTCACTTCCACGACACTGCGAAACTGGAATACCTCAACTTCTCCAAACTCGTCGTTATATCGAACTTCTATATCACGCCTGCTACCAAGTTTCTTCCGTGCCGCCGACTGTACCGCCTCTTCGATGGCCTCAACCAGCAACTCTTTATCAAAGCCCCGATCCCTACAGATCTGGTCGATTATACGCTTTAGCTCCGATACCATTTTTTACTCCATCATTGAACTGCAAGTCCGTTGTATTTTCGGCACCCGCCGCCAGGCTTCTCGGGTTGCCGGATATTTCAGAGTGACAACCTGGCCTTATTTATACTGTCGAAGGAAAACCGGACTCTTTTTCCATCTTCAAGTTCCAGTTCTATATCGTTATCAATCACCTGTCTGATGATTCCAACCTGCATCTTTTGTCCGTCGAGGGGCTCCCGTAACTTCACTCGTGCCTTTTGGCCGCTAAAGCGTTCGAAATCTGCAACAGACTTCAATGGTCGCTCCAGCCCTGGAGATGAAACCTCCAGATTATACTGGTGATCGATCAAATCCTCAACGTCCAGGTACGCGCTGATTTCCCTGCTGACATCAGCACAATGATCAACGGTGATACCCTGTTCACTATCAATAAAAATACGCAAGACCCAGCCATGTCCTTCACGCCTGAACTGTACCTCGACAAGTTCAAGCCCCATAGTCGGCAACAGGGAAGCTGCATATTTTGATATTTCTTCTATTACAAATTCGCTCATAACTTGTTGCCACACCTTGGCGGCGGTTTTATTACTTGATTCGGGTCACAGGGTTTCAGGCATAAAAAAAAGCGGGCAGAGCCCACTTTCCAAAGCCGTCCTGCACGATCAGCAGGCGGTATGCCGGAAATCCGTTACGACCTTACTTCAACTTCTATCCGCCACACTCGCTTCTATACGTGGGAAGAGAGCGCATTTCAGTCTTTCGGACAAACAATTAAATCACACTTATCACGCCATGTCAAGCAGGAAGCCCGAATAAACAAGGGAATTGATCTGGCAACCGGGTCTGACTCATTGCTGTACTAAAAAAAATAATTCCCCGCTTATAAATTCTGCCATCCAGCCGACACAACCTTTTGTTTTTAGGGAATAACACGTAATCAGCCTGATACATGTTTCCGAAAAACCCATGGAAAAGAATTTGAAAATACATTTGACAAACGGTACACACATATATACAACATCTTTCTATTTTCCGGCACTAATCACCACAGCGGATTTTTTCTTTCACCCATAACGGGTGGAAATTCCATACATAATCAACAACTACATAGGATTTGCCACTGAACGGCCAGCTGTATTTGTCCTCTACGGACAGATACCATAGCCGCCTCCGTTATCCGGCGCACCTCAATATATAATGACTGAAAAAACGTTAATAATTGCTGAGAAACCGAGCGTTGCCCTGGATCTGGTCAAAGTCCTGCCCGGTAAATTCAAAAAACACAAGACACACTACGAAAGTGACAAATACATTGTCTCCTTCGCCATCGGCCATTTAGTTTCCATCTGCTATCCCGAGGAAATTGACCCCGCATACCAGAAGTGGAATATCGAACTCCTGCCAATTCTACCCGAATCATTCCCATTAAAGGGACTCGACGGTACGAAAGGCCAACTCAATGCCCTGCAAAAACTTATTCGCAGAAAAGATGTTACAGAAATAATCAACGGTTGTGATGCCGGACGCGAAGGTGAACTTATCTTCAAATATATTGTCAAGTATGTCTGGAACAGCTCCGTGGCCCGCAAATCTTTCAAGAGGCTATGGTTGCAATCAATGACCAGCGACTCTATCAAAAAGGGTTTTGACAGCCTTCGGGAAGATCAGGAGATGGTCCCCCTCGAGGATACAGCCCTGTGTCGATCTGAATCCGACTGGCTTATCGGTATCAATGCCACACGTGCGCTCACCGGCTACAATTCGCGTAAAGGAGGGTTCTTCCTTACCCCATGCGGCAGGGTACAGACGCCGACTCTATCACTTATTGTTAAAAGGGAACAAGTAAGAAATGCATTTATCCCTGTACCATATACAACACTCGAGGGATCATTTGGTGACAGTAGTCAGGCCTACACTGGCAAATGGATCAACCCTTTATTCAAGAAAGATCCGGCCAAGCCGGATTCCCGGGCTGACCGGATATGGGAGCCGGAAAAAGCTGCTGAGATTGTTGCCAAATGTACCGGTAAACCTGCCAAAATCCAGGAAACAAGCAAACAGACAACCCAGCGCTCTCCGCAGCTCTTCGACCTGACAACGCTGCAACGAGAGGCAAACTCACGATTTGGATTCTCGGCCAAGAACACCCTTGGGCTCGCCCAGGCGTTGTATGAAAAACATAAGGTTCTGACCTACCCACGAACCGACTCCAGGCATCTGCCGGAAGATTATGTACAGACAGTTAAAAAGACCCTCTCCAGCCAGCAGAACTGGCAATACGGTACTTTTGCTGCCATGGCACTTGATAAAGGCTATGTGAAGAAGGATAGGAAGGTTTTTAATAACAGTAAGATTTCCGACCATCATGCTATCATCCCGACAACCCTGTTGCCAAAAGGTTTGTCCGAGCCGGAACAGAAGATCTATCAGATGGTTGTCCAACGATTTATCGCCGTCTTTTTCCCGGCAGCAGTGTACCAAAACACCAAAAGACTCTCCGTGGTAGAACAGGAGACATTCCTCACTGAAGGAAAGATCCTGCTTGAGCCAGGCTGGCGTGCCATCTACGGCGTCACTCTCGACAGCAAGAAAGACAACCTGCTTCAGCCAATCAGGGAAGGGAGCTCCATCGATTGCCAGAAGGTCAAGAGTGAAGAACACCTCACAACACCTCCACCAAGATTTTCAGAAGCAACCCTGCTTTCCGCCATGGAAAACTCGGATAAACTGATCGATGACGACGAGCTGGCCGACGCCATGAAAGAGCGCGGTCTCGGGACTCCAGCGACCAGGGCTGCCATCATCGAAAAACTCATTAATGAAAAATATGTGGTTCGTGAAGGAAAGGAACTTGCTCCCACCGGTAAAGCCTTTGAACTCCTCTCTCTGATTGAGGCCATGAAAATAGATGTCCTCGCAAGCCCGGAAATGACAGGTGAGTGGGAATATAAACTCAACCGTATTCTCAAGGGCGAACTCACCCGCGAAACCTTTATGCAGGAAATTCGTGACCTGACTCAATCCATCACCGATAAGGTCAAGAATTTCAAGACTTCTGAGTTTCAGGTGGAGGCCTCTTTCAGTCCCGTCGGTGATCAGAAGTTTTTCAGCACCCCTACAGCCTATGTTTCCGAAGATGGCACAATATCCATTCGCAAGATTCTCGGCGGCAGGGTCATGACGGAAGAAGAAATCGTTCGCCTCATACAGGGTGACACGCTTGGCCCATACAGTGATTTCCGTTCAAAGCGCGGCAAACCGTTCACCGCCTCGGTACGACTTGCCAAAAGCAAGATCGAGTTTATCTTTCCTGATTCAACAGATGATCTTGATATTGAGGCCATTAAACAATCTCAGCCACTTGGGCTTTCACCGCTCGACAATACACCTGTCTACGAGACCCCTGCCGGATATATGTCAGGATCTGCTCTTGACGGTGACAGCAAAATGGGGTTGAAAATCAGCAAAATAATACTGAGCAAGGAAATTCTGCCGACCCATATTGGCCAACTCCTCACAGATGGTAAAACGGAATTGATAAAGGGATTTATTTCCAAAAAGAAGAGGCCGTTTGATGCCTACCTGCTACTTGGAAAAAACGGGAAAATTACCTTTGATTTCCCGCCGCGGAAACCCCGAAAGAAAAACTAACATTCAGATATTCAAAGAGTTACCTTATTTTTTTTCACTGTTGAAAACGAAAACAATTTCATTTTTAACGCATAAACAAATTGACAGTCAGCCAAGAAAAAGGCACTAGTAACAACCATGAAACAACTCAAACAGGAACACCGGGACAAAACCGGGCTTGAAATTGCAAAAGTCTGCGCCCAGACA
Organism: Desulfopila sp. IMCC35008; assembly: GCF_010646885.2. GTDB lineage: Bacteria > Desulfobacterota > Desulfobulbia > Desulfobulbales > Desulfocapsaceae > Desulfopila. The sequence continues at coordinate 3,110,718 of NZ_CP050700.1, forward strand.
GCGCTGGACATGAAGGGTGAAGATGTTGTGATCCTCGATGTAACAGGACTCGCGTCTTTTACCGATTTTTTTGTTGTAATGAGTGGCAGGTCAACCCGTCACGTACAGGGACTCGCAGAGGCCATCGAAGGCGAAATGCGATCAAAGAGGGTCAAGGCCTCCAGAGCGGAAGGAATTCAGGAAGGCATGTGGGTGCTACTGGATTTCGAGGATGTTGTCGTCCATATCTTTTATCACGAACAGCGCGGCTTTTATGACCTTGAGGGTCTCTGGCACGACGCCGCACGGATTGATCCTGAAGAAAACTGACAACCCTCTTCCCAATAACCTCGTCTCATAACATCCAACGATCTTGCTATGCAATACTTGAGTACCCGTGGTCAGGTCGACCACATCCCTTTCACCCGTGCTGTTCTCATGGGTCTTGCAGAAGATGGCGGTCTCCTTATACCCAGAACCATCCCCCGCATCGGTGCAGAAACCCTTGCGACCTGGGAAGAGATGGAATACACAGAGCTCGCTTTTGAGATCATGTCACGTTTTATCGATGACATTCCGAACAACGACCTGCAGCAGCTCATCGACAAATCCTACGCCACTTTCAACCATGCTGACATCACCCCTCTGGCTCATTGCGGTGACCTGCATATACTTGAGCTCTTTCATGGGCCGACTCTGGCGTTCAAGGATGTTGCTTTGCAGTTTCTCGGCAATCTGTTCGAGTATCTGCTGGAGAAAAACGATTCGGTGCTGAACATTCTGGGCGCAACCTCCGGTGATACCGGCAGCGCTGCGATATACGGAGTCCGTGGCAAGGAGAGGATTAATATTTTCATCCTTCATCCTTATCAGAGGGTGAGCCCGGTCCAGGAAAAACAGATGACCACCGTTCTCGACGACAATGTGTTCAATATAGCCATCAAGGGTTCTTTCGACGATGGACAGGCAATCGTAAAGAGGATATTCGGAAACGTCGATTTCAAGTCTGAATACAACCTCGGGGCCATCAACTCCATCAACTGGGCCCGGGTGCTGGCTCAAGTGGTCTATTATGTTTACAGCTGCCTGCATATCAAAAAGCACGAGAACCAGTCCGCCGTCGATTTCTCGGTACCGACTGGCAATTTCGGCGACATTTTCGCCGGTTATATCGCCAAAAAGATGCTTCCCGAAGGAACTATCCGAAAGCTGGTACTGGCCACCAACGAAAATGATATCCTGAGTCGCTTCGTCAACGATGGTGTCTACTCCACAGCAGATGTCAAACAGACGACCAGTCCCTCCATGGATATCCAGGCTGCCTCCAACTTTGAGCGCTATCTCTATTTTCTTCAGGATGGAGAACCGGAAAGAACAAGGGATCTCATGGAAGAGTTTCAGGCCACTGGTAGAATTGATCTCACCTCCTGTAAAGATCACATTTGCAGGGATTTCTATGCCAAGGGGGTGACAGAGGATGAGGTCCGCGAGACCATCCTCCACTTTTACAAGGAACATAATTACATCCTCGATCCGCACACCGCTGTGGGTGTTCACGCGGCCAGGAAATTCCAGCGTCAGGGCGTGCCGATGATCTGTCTGGCGACAGCCCATCCGGCGAAATTCGGTGATGCCGTTGATGCTGCAATAGGGCGTCAGCCTGATGTCCCCAAAGCGCTCGAGGGTATTCTTGAGCAGGATTCACGGTGTGAACTGATGGAATGTGATGCCAACCTGATTCAGGATTACCTGAAAACTCACGCGCGACATGGCTGATACGGATTTTGATGGTTACCGGCAACAGGTTGAAGAAAGTGTAGACTGGCTACGATCGCGATTGCCAATCTCACCCCGTACCATAATCCAACTTGGTACTGGTCTTGGCGATTTTGCAGATAGCGTCGATATCGATCGTATCATCCCCTATCATGACATTCCCAACTTTCCCTGCTCCACTGTTCAAAGTCACAAAGGTAACCTCATTATAGGCCGCCTCGCCGGAGAGCCTGTAGCAGTACTGCAGGGCAGGTTCCACTTTTATGAAGGATATTCCACCAAAGAAGTTACTTTCCCGATACGGGTACTCTCTCTTCTCGGCACGCAATTATTAATTCTCACCAATGCCGCTGGCGGGCTCAACCCACTAATTCAGCCGGGGTCGATCATGGTCATCCGTGATCACCTTAACTTTCTCGGCGAAAATCCTTTACGCGGTATCAATATTGATGAATGGGGCCCTCGTTTCCCGGATCTCTCCGTGCCCTATCATCCTGGCCTTATAAAAATGGCATTAGACAGCTCAGGCCGCTGTTCCATCAAAAACGTCCTCTCAGGCACCTACGTCTGCATTCCCGGGCCAAGTCTGGAAACACCTGCCGAAACTCGCTGGCTGCGAGAATGCGGCGCTGATGGTGTCGGCATGTCTTCAGTACCCGAAGCCATCGTCGCCCGGCATGCCGGCATGGAAGTACTCGGTTTATCCGTTGTCTCCAACGTCAACGACCCTGATAACTTCCAGCCCATACTGCTTGATGAGATTATTGCCACAGCTGCTGCGGTCGCTCCCCGGCTCAAACAACTTCTTACTGATATAGCAAGCCGCCTGAGCAGTGAATATTTCAGAGAGTGAAAAATGTCTTATCCAACCCTTCTTATCAGTGGGAAATACCTCTTACCCACCTCCAGTCAGTCCAGCCTACTTTCTGATCACGGCATCGCCGTCACGGGCGATACCATTACAGAGATAGCGCCCTATGAGGAGTTACACAAAAGGTATCCCAAGGCAGAGCGGCTGCACACCCCGTTCGGGTTGATTATGCCGGGACTGGTCAACACCCACACCCATGCGGCTATGTCATGCTTCAGAGGTATTGCTGACGATCTGCCACTGATGACATGGTTGCAGGAGCACATCTTTCCGGCAGAGACCAAGCTGACCCCGGATATTGTCTATAAGGCAACCCTGCTCTCCATTGCCGAGATGATCAAGTCTGGTACTACCTCCTTTAACGATATGTACCTCTTTGCTAAAGAGGTGGCTGCGGCCGCGGACAGTGCAGGAATCAGGGCCTGGATCGGTGAAGTACTTTATGATTTTCCTTCACCGTCGTATGGTGAGCTGGAAAACGGCTTTAACTATGTACATGAGATGTTCACGCAGTACCGCAACAATCCGCTCATTTCTATCACTGTCGATCCACACAGTGTGTATACCTGTGCTCCCGACCTGCTGTGTAAAACAGCGCAAATTGCTGAAGACCTGGATCTCAACCTGCACATCCACCTCTCTGAAAACGTTCCGGAAGTTGATACCTGTCGTGAACGGTACCACAGGACGCCTGTCCAGCATCTTGAAAACCTGGGTGTACTGAGCAAAAGGGTGATCGCTGCCCATTGTGTAGTCTTAGACCCACATGATATTGAGCTACTGGCAGAACAAAACGTCAACGTCAGCCACTGCCTTGAATCGAACATGAAACTGGCTTCCGGTTCTGCCCCTGTTGTAGAACTGATGCAATCCGGGATAAATGTTTCAATTGGCACAGATGGTTCTGCCTCCAACAATGATGTTGATATGTTTGGGGAGATCTCAACAGTGGCCAAGGTTCACAAAGGTATCAACCTTGACCCAACCGTAATGAATGCTGAAACCACTCTTGGCTGCGCTACAATCGGCGGAGCAAATGCACTGAGCGCTTCAGATACGACAGGATCTATTGAGGTGGGCAAAAAATGCGACTGTATTGTGCTCGACATGGACCAGCCACACCTGACTCCCTGTTACAACGTTGTTTCACACCTGGTGTATGCAGCGCGTGGCAGTGATGTTGTTCACAGCGTCATAAACGGTCGCGTTGTCATGAAAAACAGGAAGCTGCAGACTATTGATGAGGAAAAGCTGCTCGCAGAGATGCGCAGTCTAGCCGGCAAAATTTGCCCTTGAGGCAGACATTCAACTGGATGCAACGAGCTTGACTTTCTAACGATACTACTCTACATTCCAGTTCTGGCTTAGTAATGGGAACCCGGCCAAGACCGGTGAAAGACGTATGTTTTTTATTAACTGAGGTATATTTATGTTCGGACTCGGAATGCCGGAACTTATTGTAATTCTGGTTATTATAGTCATTATTTTCGGAGCGGGAAAACTTCCCGAGATAGGGTCGGGTATAGGCAAAGGCATCAAAAACTTCAAAGAGGCGACCAAATCTGAAGAAAAGAAAAAAATTGAAGATGAAACCAAGGAAAGTGATAGTGACAAGACCGCCTGAGAAGGTGCCGTCTCTTCACTTGTCTGAAGGTTTGGGAGAATAGCACATGTTTGGTCTCGGAACCCCAGAACTCATAGTAATTTTGGCCATAGCCGTACTTGTCTTCGGCGGTAAGAAACTACCAGAGATTGGCCACGGTCTTGGTAAAGCCATAACTTCGTTTAAAAAAGGAGTTGGCGAAGTTGAAAATGATACCAAATCCATCATTGATGAGCTCCCCGGTATAAAAGAGGCTGCCGAGGTTAAACAGAAGGTCGACCAGGTAAAAAATATCGGTCGAATCCTGAAATAATCCGTCTCCCGAAAGAATACCGCCGCAACACGATAAAAGCTTAAACCGATATTATGCGGTTTAAGCTTTTTTTTGCCAACATGCAGGTCTCATACCGACAAAACCAACCACCAACACATTAAACAGTGGTAATAGTTGATTTTGACCGAACATTATTAAGCACAATCTCCTGCAGTCCACACTTTCCCCCATTTTTCTTGACTTTATGGGAATTCTTCTTTATAAATGCATCCTCGGTATTACCGCATTACCCGTTTTTATCTGTCTTAGTTCATCCGGTTGGAATTCCCCCGGCTTGCATCCAATAGACGCTTTAATCATGCCTTACCCCGGCATACTTCTATTAATACATCAGGAGAAATGCATGTGTCGTTTAGCCCTGAAAACAGCGAATGAACCGTTCTCTCCATACGAGGTTCTCCAGGCAATGGAAGCCATGCAGGAAGGATACGACGGCTCCGGCCTCGGCCTCTTGCTCAGAGGAATGGAATTCGAAGATTTCAAATACAACCCGCGGTTTCCTATACTCTCAGGTATCGCCCACTCCAAAAAAGCAGAAAATCGTCTCGACGAGTATATGGATGAGCGTGGTTACGAACTGAAATACGACCACCGTTTTTCCCTTAAACCAGAGATGATGGAAACCAGGTCCAGGGACAGGTATCGCTATTTCCTGAGAGCCTACAGGATGCCGGAAGGATTTAGAGAAAAGTCCGCCATCGAGGAACGCGAGGAAGAACTGCTGCAGACACGGCTTGCACTCAGGCAGATTGGTGAAACCAATGGCAACGACCTGACTATTTTTTCATTTTACCCTGATGTTGCCATGATTAAAGAAGTCGGCTGGCCTTTACAGATAGGCAACGCCCTTAGTCTCTGGGATAACCAGATCAAATCCCGGGTCTGTATGGCGCAGGGTCGGCAGAACACCAATTATGGTATCAATCTCTATGCCTGCCACCCGTTTTTTATCCAGGGTATTGCCACCATGACAAACGGTGAAAATACAGCCTTTGTCCCGATCCGTGACTGGTTGCTGGGCACCGGCAAACCAGGATATATAGGGTACCATTCGGATTCTGAGGTATTTGCCCATATACTGCATTACACCTTGAAAGAACTTAAACTCCCGCTTGAGGCCTATAAGCATATTATTACACCGCTCAGCTCCAAGGAACTGGATGTCCATCCCCAGGGAGATTTCTTGAAAGGTCTGCGCAACGCCTGCAAGAGACTTATCATCGACGGACCCAACGCAGTGATCGGTACCCTGCCAGATGAAACCTGCATGCTGGTGATGGACCAGAAAAAACTCCGGCCAGCCACCGTTGGAGGACGAGAGGGGGCCTGGGCTATCGCCTCGGAACTCTGCGGCGTTGATGCCATGGTCCCTGACCGTGATCCCGCTAATGACTTCCAGCCCATGCGTGAACATACCGTAATTATACCACCCGATAGAAAGGAATTATCCATATGGTCTCAGCACGATCAGTTACAGTTACCCCAAGCAGCTTAACATACCCGGATTTACAATGGATCATCGAGCATCGTGAAGATCGATGTACCCTCTGCGGGCAATGTACCGCTGTCTGCCCGAAAGAGGCCATCCAGCTGACATACAGACGGCAACGGATGCCTAAACTCGATATCCTGAGTAAAAAACGGGGTAACGACTACCGGACATTCGTCGGAATCCGTCAGAAAACAAACCCGGAGAACGCCTGTATCGGCTGCTCCATGTGCTCCATGGTTTGCCCCAATGAGGCGATCATACCAGTCCCGAACAGTAACGAGCACAGATCTGTCTTCTTTGAAAACCGTAAAGGTGAACCGAACAAACGTGGTGGCCGCAGAAATGTGGAAGGTGCAACACTGCTCGACAGGATCATGTTTGACCGGATCTCCATGCTGACGGATCCGGCCCTTGATGCCGGGCGGCATGAATTCAATGTAACCACCACCCTTGGCAGAGTTCTCTCACCGGAGGATTTCCTCAACAAAACGATGAACGGCGGCTGGATTCCACCAACCCGTGAGATTTTCCCGTTTGTCATCGGCTCCATGTCGTTTGGCGCTTTGTCGCCCAACATGTGGCTCGGCCTGCTTCAGGGTGTGGCATACTGTAACGAAGTGCTTGGCATCCCGGTAGTTATGTGTACCGGTGAGGGTGGTTGTCCTCCCTGGGTCCTGAAAAGTCCGTACCTGAAATATATTATCCTGCAGATTGCCTCCGGTTACTTTGGCTGGGATGAGATCATCAGAGCCATCCCTGAGATGCAATGCATGCCTGCGGCTATAGAAATCAAGTACGGCCAGGGAGCGAAACCGGGAGACGGTGGATTGCTCATGTGGTACAAGGTGTCCAAGCTGATCGCGAGACTCCGCGGAGTTCCCGAGTCCGTCGACCTGCCCTCTCCGCCGGTTCACCAGACACTGTACTCCATTGAAGAGAGTGTCATGAAGATGATCCAGACCCTGTCTATGGCCTTTGATCACAAGGTTCCTGTTTACCCAAAAATTTCCGCTTCAACCTCTGCGAAATCGGTTTTGAACAACCTGGTCAGAAACCCCTATGCAGCAGGCTTAATGATCGACGGTATTGATGGTGGTACCGGTGCCGCGTACAATGTATCCATGGATGCCACCGGGCATCCTATCGCCTCCTGTGTCCGTGAGTGTTATCTCGACCTGGCCGCACAGGGGAAACAAAACGAGATCCCGCTTTTCGCCGCAGGCGGTATCGGCAAGAACGGAAATGTCGCCCAGAACGGTATGGCACTTGTCATGCTGGGAGCTTCCGGCGTCCACATCGGTAAATACATCATGCAGGCCGCTGCCGGTTGTCTAGGCAACGAGAAAAACCGCTGCAACGTCTGTAACGTTGGTATCTGCCCCAAGGGTATTACCAGTCAGAATGCAAAACTGTATAGAAGGCTCGATCCCGATCTGGTAGCCGAACGTGTTGGAGAGGTCTTTATGTCGATCAACACCGAAGTTAAAAAGATCATGGCACCGCTTGGCCGGTCCCAGAGTCTTCCTATCGGTATGTCTGATGCCCTCGGTATTAACGATGAAGCCGCTGCCAGAAGACTGCAGATTAAGTACATTTGCTAACAAGAGACTATGCATCATTGAGGCGGGTTTTCAAACTACCCGCCGAAGTATTTGACATAAGGAGTAATCAGTGACTACGACTGTTGTAAAAGGCCTTGACCAAAACGGCCAACGAATCAGTTCCATGGAGTTTGAAAAGCTGGTAAGAAAAGCAGCTGCTTCATCCAGCTCCCTCGCTCTGGAATCCTACGGTCAACATAATATCGGCATACGTCTCCAGCATGAAGACGGTCTTCATATCACTGTTGACGGTCCCTCCGGACAACGACTTGGATGCATGGGCATGCCAGGCACCCGTATCACCTGTAAAGGTGCAACCTCGGACGATGTCGGCTACCTGAATATCGGCGCCGAAATAACGGTACAGGGAGATGCCACCAACGGCGCCTGTAACGCCATGGCTGCCGGAAAGGTATTCATCGGAGGCTCGATTGGTGCCCGCGGTCTTACCATGACTAAATGGAACCCGGAATATGAAAAACCTGAACTGTGGATATTGGGTTCCACAGGCGACTCCTTTGCTGAATTCAACTGCGGCGGGACGGCGGTTGTATGTGGATTCGAGCCAAAAAACAGTAAGAATATACTCGGGTACCGCCCATGTGTCGGTATGGTCGGTGGCACTATCTTTTTCCGAGGCCCCATCGACGACTCCTACTCCAGGAACAATGCGCGGCTAGACAACCCGAGCGACGAACAGTGGCAATGGCTGACCGAAAACATGGTTGACTTCCTCGAGCGCATAGAAAGGCCTGAATTGCTTGACACCATGACCGTGCGGGACGAGTGGCAGCTACTTGTTGCCGTCACTCCCCAGGAACGGGCCCTCATGTGGTCCGGTCCCATGCCTATGGCCGAATTCAGAAACGAACACTGGAACAAAGCCTTAGGGGGTGACCCTTTACGCGATCTTGCCCCGGGACTTGACCGAAGTCCTATCCCGGTAATCGTAACAGGTGATTTGCGACGAAAAAAACCGTGGTGGGCAAACTGCGAATCAGCTGCCCCCTGTACTTTCTATTGCCCTATACATATCCCGACTGTTGATCGTCTGCGACTCATTCGTGAAGGAAAGATTGACGAAGCCTACGAGATGATACTCGGCTATACCCCCCTGCCCGCCTCAGTCTGCGGAGCAGTCTGTCCGAATCTCTGCATGGAAAACTGTTCCCGTGGTGGTGTTGACATCACTATAAACATGCAGGTATTAGGGCAAGCCGTCAGCCATTTCGCCCCACCGAAGCCAGCTGAATCACTTGACAAAAAAGTTGCGGTTATCGGTGGTGGCCCAGCCGGCATGAACGTTGCCTGGCAGCTGGCACGTGCCGGTATTGACGCACACATCTACGAACAGGGTTCATTTCTGGGTGGTAAACTGGCCCAGGTGATTCCCTGGGAGCGACTACCGCAGGCAATATGGGATGAAGAGATCAAACGTTTCCTTGCTGTACCCGGAATCGATGTTACCCTCAACGCAGACATCACCAAAGATACATTCGATAAGATCCTTGATGAATTTGACTATGCGGTCATTGCAGTGGGAACCCATGAACCCCGTCGTTTACAGTTCCCTGGCCACGAAAAGGTGATTCCGGCCCTCGATTTCCTTAAAACCACCAAAACCAGTACCCCCATGAAAGTTGGCAAGGAGGTTGTCGTTATCGGTGCGGGTAATGTCGGCTGCGACGTCGCCTGCGAGGCATACCGATTGGGAGCTGAAAAAGTCACCCTGGTCGATATCCAGAAACCACTTGCATTTGGTAAAGAAAAGGAGGCCGCCGAAGCACTCGGTTCCACCTTCAGATGGCCGGTTATGACGAAGGAAGTGACCGATCAGGGGCTGGTCACTACGGATGGTGACCTGATCCCGGCACAGACCGTTTTTATCTCCATCGGCGATGTACCCGCTCTTTCCTTCCTCCCCGAAGGTGTGGAAACCATGACCGTAGGTGGCGCAGCATGGATAACCACTGACAAGGCCCATCTTACCTCAAACGAGCAGGTTCTTGCCGTAGGTGATGTGGAACGTCCAGGACTTGCCACCAATGCCCTGGGGGCAGGTAAAGAGGCTGCCGAGTTCATTATCGCCAAGGTTAAAGGTGAAGAGTGGAAACCGTTTGAGAAGCCACTCATTCCACAACAGGCGATAACTATTGCCCACTATGAACCATCTGCTGCTTCCACCATTACCACAGAGTCGGAACAGGCCGATCGCTGCCTCTCCTGTGCCTCCTGCCGAGATTGTCATCTCTGTGAGACAATCTGTCCAACCGGAGCAATCAGCAGACAGGAAACCCTCGTGGACTCTGAGAGTGTGTTTGAGTATGTTTCCGATGATGAAAAATGTATAGGCTGTGGATTCTGTGCAGACACCTGCCCATGCGGTATATGGCAAATGAATCCCAACTAAGCTGTCTTTTTCATATAAATAATGCCATAACTAAAAAAAAGCCCGTCGAAGTGAACCGACGGGCTTTTTCTTTTGGGCTCAAGGTTCTCTGCTATTTCCTGACAAACCTTACATGAACATTGTACTCACGTGTATCCACATCCGCAGGAAGCATATCAGAATCCGGGACCATGATGGTCAGTACTCGCCCCTTATGAGGATCCTTACCTTGTTTGTTCCTTCGTTCCATACCCGACGGTCCCGCAATTCCCTTCCTGGTCGGTCGCACATTCAATAGACGTGCCTGGATTACAGGGCTCGCTTTTTCAGGTGTTTTGGGCGGTTGAGCGGGTAACGGCGGGATAGAGCCAACTATAATTTCCATAACAATCTCTCCTCTTTTGTAAACGGGATTGTTATTAGTATAACCGACTATTCCTTCACTTTCATCAATAATATCACACTTTATTCAAAGCTTAGCTGATATAGCCCTGCTCAACATCAAGCAGGAACTGCTTCACATTTACACCTGCGGCAAAACCTGTTAAAGCTCCACTGCTGCCAACGACCCTGTGACACGGTACTATCACCGGAACTGGATTTCGATTTGCCGCTCCCCCAACAGCCCTCGCTAGATTTATACTGCCTGCCGCTTCAGCAATCTCTTTGTATGTTCTGGTCTGGCCATATGGAATTTCTGAGATCAGTGCCCATATCTTTTTCTGAAACTCTGTGCCCCGCATTTCAAGCGGAACGCTGAAAGTTCGCAGGCGACCTGCAAAATAATCCTTTAACTGGTCTGACACCTCCCTGTATATATCCGACTCAGGGACATCCATTACCTGTGGTGGCAAAGGATCCCCCATTTTTATGAACTTGATAGCGTAAAGGGCGGATTCATCCATTTTCAGGTGCAAACCATAGAGCGGGTATTCCCGATCCACATCAAGGGTAAATAGTTTTTCCACGCTTATTCCTATAGTAGTTTTATCTTCATCGTAACAGAGCTCACGGAACAACCAATGACATAGTTGCTTGACATCATGCTCAGGATTTAGGTAATCTCCCAATTCATATCTATGCTCAAACTATTATGGAAGATCTTCTTAAAAAAATACTCGTTCCCATCAAGGACGTCCAGGATATAAGGGGCGTTGCCCTGCCTATCGGTCTCGAGTATCTGCAACTCGTGGTCACAGGACCACCGGGTGCCGGGAAATCATATTATATCAACCAGATCCGTGGTTGGCCTAATGAAGGGTATATCGATCTGGCCAGGAAGGGATGGTGGAAAGACACGACTCTTATCTACCGGCCAAGGGAAGTACATCTTGGCATTCCGTTTGTGGGCATAGCTGAATCCCTCACTGTTTTTGACCGTGAGTGGCTTGATGCCTCTCCGCCGCTCCAGTTTGACTTCTCCCGTATCAAGATCCCCCCCCATGGGGACCGGTTGTTTCAGACCAACTGGATCAACCGGTATATATTCGAATTTCTTCTGCCCGATCCTAAAATTATTTTTGAGCGCCGTGAAAAGCGAATGAATGACGGGTACTTCCCCGTCGACACCAATCTCACCGAGGAAATGGTCATCCGCCAGGTCCAGGCGTACCAGGAAATCGCCCTTTTTCTGCACCGTGCCGGTATGAATGTTTACATTCGACTGGGATTGGATGGACGCCCCATGCGAATAGCCGAAAAAGGAGTAGCGGCCATTCCCCGCTGGTCCATCACTTCAAAACTACCAAGGCCAAGCCTGAAAAGCATCGACGGCTGGAAACAGCTGTTCGGACTGCACGACTCCAAATGGATAACCATAGACGACACGTTGCAAAAGATCGAAGGGGTTAATATTATCGCCCACGATGGCAGAATGTTTGAAATGGACCTCAACGGTCACAGAATCTGTTTTCACCCTGAAATCCCGCTAGGGGTAAAGAAAAAGAAGGTTAATAAAAACTGGATTATCTCCAACCCTGACAGCTGTGCTACCGATCAACCAATTGGCTTTGCCCGGCTAAAAGTGGGGGAAACTGTTATTATTGGCAGGTCCAATAAAGAATATGACAGTATCCTCAATTTCCCCAAGAATGTAGGTAGACGCCATATAGCTGTTACCAATAAACGCGGAGACCTCACCCTTACCCCGCTTGACAGTGAAAAGAGCGTCGCCCTGATCCGTCCTGACGATGTCGATTACCGGGAGCGTGTCGACATCACCCATCAACACTCCTTTTACACCCTGAGAAACATCTATGGTGGCTCGATACAGCACCGGTCACGGAGTGAGGCTTTACAGCAAATCCGCGATACCAACGACCTGTTGGACCACGAACCAATGCGTCCCCTGACGCGTTCCGGTAAACCGGGTGGCATCCTTGAGCTGAATCAGGACACTATCCCTGTTGTAATCGGCGACCTTCATGGCCAGGTTGACAACCTGCTCAAAATACTTTGTGAAAACTGTCTGCTGTTCCATCTTGAAAAGAAGAGCGTTACCATCATCATACTGGGAGATGCCGTTCACTCAGAAACAAATGATGAAATGGAGGACATGGAATCATCCATCCTCATGATGGACCTGATTTTCACCTTCAAACTCGCCTATCCTGAAAATTTTTTCTATCTCAGGGGCAATCACGACAGTTTCTCCGAAGATGTCAGTAAAAACGGTATCTCCCAGGGTGTTCTCATGCGTGAACAGCTCTTTGAGCTTCGCGGTGCTGAATATACAGAAGAGATGGAACGTTTTTACAGAAACCTGCCCTATATTATAACCTCTCGTTATTTTTACGGCTGCCATGCAGCCCCCCCCAGAACCCAGGCCAGCTACGACCAACTCATCCACATCTCGGAAAACCCGACTCTGATCCGGGAAGTTACACGTAACCGGCTGCAACGTCCCAACTATCTCAGCGGATACAATAAGTCAGACATCAAGAATTTTAGGAAAGCACTCGGGGTACCAAAGAAAACACCTTTTATCGTAGGCCATACACCTCTCGATCCCTTTGGTTCAGTCTGGAAGAATGTCGGTGGCATCAAGAATCATCATATTATTTACAGCGCCCATTTAGAGGGTCCGAGCGTACTGCAATACATAAATAATGATATGGTTCCGTTAAGCTATCCGGCAGAACCGATAACAAAGCTTATTAACAATCTCTGATTTGAACATTGCACCGCTCATCCCCTCTCTTTTATTTCGAATTTTCTCATTGACATTCGGCCAAAACTTAGTAACTAGCGCTGGGAAAATTCTTCGTTTTCTAATACCATATAAATGCACCCCTAACACGAACGACAGGTCAATCGTCTACGCACCCTCCAAGGCGACATACAACCCAGAAATACAGGAGAATATCGACCATGCCGATCCGTTCAACCACTCCATTGTCTGGATTATTCCGACGCTCACCTTTTAAACCGATCCAGGAACATATGCGTATTGTATTTTCCTGTATCTGCCTGGTTCCTCCACTGTTTGATGCTATCTACCTGAAAAACAGCAGCCAGATCCAGGAACTTGCCGACCAGATCAGCACACTTGAGACCGATGCTGACAAAATCAAGTCGACGTTTCGTCTCAACATGCCTACTTCGCTCTTCATGCCGGTAGACAGGAAAGATCTGCTCGGTCTGATCAGCGACCAGGACAGTCTTGCGGATACCGCAGAAGCGATCTCCCAGATCGTTACCTACCGTGAGATGGTTGTTCCTGAAGGCCTCAAGAAGCCACTTGATGAACTTCTTGAAGGTACCATGGAAATCACCTCTGAAGCCAAAGAGATGATCGAAAGGCTCGACGAACTGCTTGAGGTTGGATTTGGTGGCCGGGAAATGGAAAAGGTTACTGCAATGATCGCCCGAGTTCGTCGCAGCGAACACAATATCGATCATATCATCCATCGTACCAGAAAGAACCTTTTTAAAATGGAAGCCCAACTCGACCCTGTATCCGTTATGTTCTGGTACAAGATCATCGAACTGGTAGGGAAACTGTCCGATCAATCCGAAAACATTGCAGACCGCATTCTGCTGTTTTTGTCCAAATAGGGGGAACGAATGGAAATTATTGCAGCCTATGGGACCATCTTGATCGTCCTGGCGGTGATCTTCGGATTGTACATGACCTGGGGAATCGGTGCCAATGACCTCGCCAACGCCATGGGTACCTCCGTTGGCGCCGGTGCAGTCACCGTCCGACAAGCAATCTGTATCGCTATTATCTTTGAATTCCTTGGAGCTGTCCTTGCGGGTGGCCACGTAACAAAAACTATCCGTAAAGGTATTATCGACCCATCCGGAATAGCCAACAATCCCGAAATCTTAGTATACGGTATGCTGGCTGCCTTGCTGGCAGCTGCTTTCTGGCTGATGATCGCTTCCACCAGGGGCTGGCCGGTTTCGACAACCCACTCTATTATTGGGGCGCTCATTGGTTTTGCCATTGTTGGTATAGGACCGGAAGCAGTAAAATGGGGTAAGGTCGGTTCTGTTGTTGCCAGTTGGGTTATTTCCCCGGCAATCGGAGGCACCATCGCATTTCTGTTGGTTATATCGACCAGAAAACTCATATTCGATACGGATCAACCGCTCAGAAACGCAAAGAGATATGCCCCCCTTTACATCTTTCTTGTCGGTTTCATTATCTCCCTCGTCACCCTGTTCAAGGGACTGAAACATCTCAACGTAAATCTCAACTCTGCCCAAAGCATCGGAGTCGCCGCAGGTATCGGCTTCCTCACTGCAGGTCTCGGCTGGTACTTCATTAGAAATATTAAGGAAGAAGTCAAAACCAGCCAGGGATCGGATTTTGCGAGTGTTGAAAAGGTCTTTACCCCCATGATGCTTTTTACCGCCTGCTCTATGGCCTTTGCCCACGGCTCAAATGACGTTGCGAACGGCATTGGTCCTCTGGCTGCAGTTGTTTCCATCGTCAGTTCCGGCGGTGAGGTTATGCAGAAATCCGATTTGCCGATCTGGATATTACTCCTTGGCGGTGGTGGTATCGTTCTTGGCCTGGTAACACTCGGCTATCGCGTTATGCTCACAGTCGGGAAGAAAATTACAGAACTTACACCATCCCGCGGATTTTGTGCCGAACTTGCTGCAGCGACCACGGTCGTTCTCGCCTCCCGAACCGGATTACCGGTTTCCACGACCCATATCCTGGTTGGCTCGGTGCTTGGCGTTGGTTTGGCCCGTGGGGTAGGTGCTCTTGACCTTCGAGTGGTGCTCAACATTATCATCTCCTGGCTGGTAACACTGCCCGCCGGAGCCATTATGGCCATGTTGTTCTTCTTTACCCTCAAAGGAATTTTCGGTTAAAAAACGATCTATCACTCCCCCGGTCCAACTGACAGGTTCACCGGGGGAGTCTGCTCCTTTCTGTTGCCCCTCTTCTGCAACACCTCACAACACCAATTATTGATTGATATCCCATTGTAAAGGGGATAAGAGATAGATTCGACGATCATTTTCAACCCTCATCAATTCTTTTCACCTATCGAACTGCCATGTCCAAGAACCTCTATATCTCGGCCCTGGAACCCAAAAGCGGTCTCTCTCTCATTACTCTTGGAGTCATGGACTTCCTGGTCAGGAACCTCGGCAAGGTTGCATTCTTCCGTCCGGTAGTTAACACCGAAAGGTACAAAGACGGTGCCGATGAGATCATTAACCTCATCGCCAGCCGCTATGAGCTGAAAACAAATTATGACAAGATGTACGCCTTCACTATCCAGGAGGCGCGTAATCTGCTCGGTGACAAAAAGCACGACAAGCTGTTGGAAGGAGTACTCGATAAATACAACGATCTCGAACATGAGTATGATTTCGTACTTTGTCTCGGTACCGATTTCGAAAGTGATTCCTCGGGACTCGAATTCGACCTCAATGTGGAAATCGCCAACAACCTTGGCTGCCCTGTATTGATGGTCGCCAATGCGCACAGCGGTTCTCCCCAGGATGTGGTGAAATCCTGCAGGTATGGTATCGAGGCCTTCAAGGATAAAGGCTCGGAAGTACTTGCCGTCATCTTGAACAGGACCCCGGAAGAGCAGCAACAGGAGATAATCACCTCGCTAAAAATTGGATTACAGGACAGCGTCGACCTGATCTATTCAATACCCTATGAGGAAGCACTTGACCGACCGACAATGGCTGAAATTGCCGCAACCTTTGATGCCCAGGTCATATATGGTGAGAACCAACTAAACAGACCGGTCTCACGCTTTGTCATTGCTGCCATGAACCTCAGGAACTTCCTGCCGAGATTAACCGATGACAGTCTTATCATCACCCCGGTGGACCGACTTGATATTGTACTTGGCACCCTGGCCGCGTTCCGGTCCTCTAATATGCCTAATATTGCCGGTATTATCCTGACAGGTTATATGGAGCCCGATAAGCTCATGCGTACCCTGCTGCATGGCTTAAACAACCTGGTGCCGATCATCATGGTACAAGACGACACCTTCACCACCGCCATGAAGGTCAAGGCAATACACAACTGCATCAGACCCGAAGACCGTCTCAAAATTGCAACAGGACTGAACCTTTTCGAAAACTGGATTGACACCACGGAGTTACGTAACAGGATAATTGGCTACTCAGTCCTTTTTACCACTCCGAAGATGTTTGAGTTCAGTCTCATCAAAAGAGCACGGGCAGACAAGCAGACCATCGTCTTACCCGAAGGTGAGGAAGACAGGATATTAAAAGCTGCTGAAATCCTGATCCACCGTGATGCAGTGGAAATCACTCTGCTGGGGCGGGAGGATGTCATCCGGGAGAAGATCCTGACACTTGGGCTCAACCTCACCAGCGTTACCATCATCAACCCAACCGAATCAGCCTACTTCGAAGACTATGTGGACACCTACTTCTCACTTCGTAAACATAAGGGAATAACCCCCGACAATGCCAGGGATGTGATGTCCGGTGTCACCCATTTTGGCACCATGATGGTGTACAAGGGTCATGCGGATGGCATGGTTTCAGGGTCGGTTCACTCAACCCTGAACACAGTCCGCCCTTCCCTGGAATTTGTCAAAACCAAACCCGGCAGCACTATCATGTCGTCCATTTTCCTGATGTGCCTGGAAGACCGTGTCCTCGCTTATGGTGACTGTGCGGTTAATCCCCGTCCGAATGCGGAACAACTGGCAGAGATTGCTATCGAGTCGGCAAAAACCGCCGAACTGTTCGGTATCAAGCCTTTGGTTGCCATGCTTTCGTACTCTTCCGGAACGTCCGGGAAAGGGGAGGAAGTTGACAAGGTCAAGAAAGCAACGGAGATAGCCAGGAAACTGGCTCCCAACTTACCCATTGAGGGACCGATTCAATATGATGCCGCAGTCGATATAACCGTCGCCCGAACGAAAATGCCGGACAGTCTGGTAGCCGGCAAGGCGACGGTTTTTATTTTTCCCGACCTCAACACCGGCAACAACACCTACAAGGCGGTTCAGCGATCCGCCGGGGCGGTAGCCATCGGTCCCATCATGCAGGGATTGAACAAGCCGGTAAACGACCTTAGTCGTGGGTGCAATGTGGCAGATATCGTCAATACCGTCGCGATTACCGCCATACAGGCCCAGGCAGAAAAGCAAAGGCAAAACAGATGAACAGGAATGGACGGGAAGAGCATAAATAATGTTTCCCCAGTAGAGAGACATCCTTGAAATAATTGTTTTGCGAGTGATACAATTCCTGGGAATGCACCTATTGATCCAATGGGTATAGTAATTCTGAATGCTTCCGATATTTCCAAAGTCAGCCCACTCCATGATATCGGCATAGTAGGTATTGCCGACGGAATACTGAATATACCAGGCAAGCTGACGCAGGAAGAGTTTAATACCACGAAATCCCATTGTAAATCGGGGGAGATCTCATCAGCGGTATCCTGAGAAGATCTTCATCAAGAAGCCTGCGCCTGGTATTTGTAATGACCATGCACCATCACGAGAAATGGGTTGGTTCTGGGTATCTTTTAGGACTCTCCGGTGAAGATATTCCTGTTGCCGCGAGAATAATGGCACTTGCTGATGTCTACGATGCCCTGACAACAAAACGTATCTATAAGGAAGCTTCAACAGGGTTCAGGCTCGGCAGACCATCGTAGAAGGATCAGGTCTTCATTTTGATCCGATCCTTATAAACGCTTTCAGATTAGAGTGCATTCAAACTCCGTCTTGTCCCTGTGGGGCTTACTTCGCCATATCGAAGCGGAATATAACTGCTGTTACTCCTCTGTCGAAACGAAGTTCTTTTGACTACCACTGCTGCTCCGTGATACCATGGTATTCTATCGAAAATGGATAATCATTCAGGCAGGATCAAAGTTTTTTCAGGAGGCCCCCCATGAAGAAAATGGGCGACATGCTGCTTCGTAATAAAGAGTTCTCAGAGATTGTCATGGGCAACACGGCACTGGTTCGGGCAATGGTGGAAGCCGGTACCCAGGTAATTACCTCTTACCCCGGCTCCCCAACCCCCGAGATAGCCACGGCGATCAAGTCTGTTCCAAAAGAAATCCGTCCGTTTTACTTCGAATTCTCCACTAACGAAAAAGTGGCCACTGAAGTTGCTTTCGGGGCAGCGATTAATGGCTATCTTTCCACGGTATTTTTCAAGAGCGTCGGCCTTAATGTCGCAGCCGATTCTTTTGTACAGTTAAGTCTGCTCAACATCATAGGCGGGATGGTGATTGTTCTGGGTGATGATCCGGGCGCCAACTCATCCCAGAATGAGCAGGATAACCGACACTACGGCTACCTCAGCTATACACCGATCTTCGAACCTGCAGATCCATCAGAGGTGTATCGATATTATCTGGAGGCTGCCAGGCTATCAAAGGAGATGGGCAAGGCTATCATCCTCCGCCTCACCACCCATGTGTGTCATGCCAAGGAAAAAGTCCGGTTTCATTCATTTCAGCCTGACGGCAAGGTCAACGTATCCCTTTTCGATGTACAAAACGGACCCTATATCCCTCTTGTCTCGGCCATATATCCCATGAAGGAAAAAGCTCTCAGACAACTCGATGAGCTTGAGGAACGGGTCGCAAAAGCAGGCCTGCATCGGCTGACGGGCCAAGGGAATAAAAAAGGTATCATCACTTCCGGACTGGTCTACCTGTCACTACGTGAGGTACTAGGAAACATTAATAACCAACCGGATATCCTTAAACTCGCCATGGTCTACCCCGTACCCCGGCAAACCATACTCGACTTTCTCAGGAGCCACGTGGAGGTATTCGTTCTGGAGGAACTTGACGACACCCTTGAGAGAAGTATCAAGGCCCTAGCCTATGACCACAACCTGGACATCAAAATTTACGGTAAAGCCAACTATTCTGACTGGGTCGGAGAGTACACTCCGGACAAGATTCGCCAAATCCTGCATAGCACCTGGCCCAACCTGGTAGACGCAAAAATCCTACAGGCCACTAGTACTGAGATTCCGGCAAGACCACCGCAGATGTGTCCGGGTTGCGGCCACAGAAGCGCCTTCCACGCCATTGCCGCAGCGTTGAAAGATAATGATATCTCCGTCGCCGATATTGGCTGCCACACCCTGGGATACAATACCCCCTATAACATAGGCCAGGTTCTCCTCTGTATGGGAGCCTCCACCGCGATTGGCTCCGGATTATCTCTGTTGAACACGGAGCGCAGGGTCATCGCCTTCCTGGGGGACTCAACCTTTTTTCATGCAGGATTACCCGGAATCGTTAACGCCATTTTCAATAATCATAACCTCACCCTGGTGATTATGGAAAACGGTACCACCGCCATGACCGGTCATCAGGATCACCCGGCTTCAGGAAAAAATTTCAATGAAATAACCGAAAAAGTCCCCATTCGTACAATGCTCGAAGGCATGGGGGTGAAAACAATACTGGAAACGGACACCTACAAACAAAAGGAACTGACAAAGTTTATTGCTCAGGCCATGGCAGAAGAGGGGTTCAATGTTGTCATCGCCAGACACCCCTGCATGCTTCTTTTTGCCAGAAACCAAAAAAAGGCAAAAGGTAAAATTACCCATCAAGTATCGATAGACCCAGACACATGTCAAAACATCAGGACCTGTATAGAAACATTTGGTTGTCCTAGTTTCGTGAGGAACATGGATGGCTCTATTTCGGTTAACAATGAGCTGTGCATCGGAGACGGTTCCTGCATCCAGACCTGCAGTGCCCAGGCGATAAAACGATAAAGCAACTCCCGGGAAACGACCATGAAACAATTGAATATATACATATGCGGGGTGGGTGGCCAGGGTATAGGCTTGCTGTCTGAAATCCTGTTGCGGGGAGCCGACTACGCAGGTGTAGAGGCAAAAGCCGTTGACACCCATGGGCTTGCACAACGTGGCGGAATCGTCATCTCCCATCTTCGCCTGGGCAAGAACATTTTCTCACCCATGATCCCGGAGCGGGAAGCTGACCTGGTTATTGCCCTTGAAAGGCATGAAGCCCTGCGGGGGATGGATTACGCTTTAAAGGATGGTGGAACACTCATTTATTATAATACTGTACTGCAACCACTCGGGGTAAGGTTAGGCCAGGAGAATGAGCTCACCAAAGTGCAGCTCCAAAATGCCTGCAAGGCAAGAGGTATTAGCTGCATCATGGTTGAACACCCTGATCTTGCCGATCCACGCATGCAGAACATTGCCGTACTCAGCCGTCTCAACCTGGAAAGACTCATCCCAGAGATCAGCCAGGAGCACCTTCTTAGAGCCTTGGAAGACCTGGTAGAGGGTAAGGTGCTTGAAAAAAACAGGGCTCTCCTCATTGCATAATATCTATGCTGAGGAATCAGCGTGCATGCTCCATAAAATCGGTCCAGATGGGTACGGCGGTGCGGCCTCCGTTTTCTTTGGCACCTAGTTGCTGATTGCGGTCGTGTCCAACCCATACACCGGTGAGGTATTTGCGGTTAAAACCAATAAACCATGCATCCCTGTTATCATCGGAGGTCCCTGTTTTCCCACCAGTACCTGCCCCAAGCACTTGTGCCCGATGCCCAGTCCCCTCCGAAACAACCTTTTCGAGCATCCTGCGCATCTGCTGCGCCTTTTCTGCAGGTACAACCTGGCTCCTTTTTGTCTGCGGTTTGATACTGGTTCCGTTATATTCGACCCGACTGATAAGTGATGATTGAACAAACTGCCCACTGTTGACAAAAGGGGTGTACGATCCCGTCATTTCAAGCAATGATACATCCACCGCACCAAGAGCGAGTGAGAGATCGGGTGGCATTTTTGAGGTGATTCCTGCCGACTGAGCCAACCTGTGAACATCCTTTACACCCACCTTTTTCATCAACCGCACAGAGGCAACGTTATACGACTTCACCAATGCCGTCTGCAGGGTGGTATCACCATGGTACAGGCCGGAATAGTTCTTGGGCTGCCAGGCACCTTTATTGCCGCCGGATATTGTTATGGGAGCATCACTGATAGTCGAGCCGGGCTGCCAACCTTCCATGAGGGCAGCAGTATAAACAAATGGTTTAAACGTTGACCCAACAGGACGTTTAGCCTGAGTAGCCCGATTGAAGGGACTTGCAGTAAAACTGACGCCCCCAACCAATGCTCTGACATTTCCATTCTTTTTCTCCATACAAACCAGGGCACCCTGTGGGGCATTTCCAGTTGCCCCATTGCGCGCACGGACAGCCCGCACACCTTTGGCAACCGACTCCACTGCATGAGCCTGTAAACCTTGATCAAGATGTGTATATATCCGTGCTCCGGCTGTTTGCAGCGGAACTCCGAGGAGCTCCACCGCCTGTTTCTTGACCACATCCAGGTAGTATCCATTGATCGGGTCAGAAGAGGCTTTCGACTCACGCACCCTCGGCTCCACATGATAGGCCTTCCTGGCCGCCCCCGCGTCGATATACCCGTCTGCTGCCATTCTGTTTAAGACATACCGTTGCCTGGCAACAGCCCGATCAAGGTGTTTTATGGGTGAATACCTGCTGGGTGCCTGGGGCAACCCGGCAAGTATTGCCACCTCTCCAAGGTTAAGCTGTGAGGCGTGCTTACCGAAGTATACCTGACTTGCCGCCTCAACGCCGTGTGCTCCCGCACCAAGATAAATCTGGTTGAGATAAATAAAGAGTATCTCATCCTTGGTCAGCATGGTGTCGATCCGCCAGGCGAGGATGGCTTCCTTGAATTTTCGAATATAGGTTTTCTCTGGGGTAAGTAATAATGAACGCGCCACCTGCTGGGTAATGGTTGAACCGCCCTGCCCGCGACGTCCCTCCCGGGCATTATTTATGGCCGCCCTTAATACCGAGATAAAATCGAGCCCTGGATGGTCGTAAAACCGACCGTCTTCTGCGGCTACAAAGGCCTTTGGCAGAAGCGGATTCATCTCTGACAGGGTGACAACGGTCCGGTTCTCGGTAAAAATCCTTTCCACTACCCTGCCATTTCTGTCATAAATTACCGACGCCTGTTGAGGCTGATAATTTGCGACAGTTCTGAGGTCCGGAATGTGTAATGATTTTAAGGAAAACAGCATCCCACCCAAGAAGACAGATAAAAACAGGCATATTGCAAACAAAAAGCCGATAATGTGCTTCTCATTTTTCGGTTTTTTCCGCACGGTACGTTTTCTGGGTGGTGATTCGCGTTGAGCGGGCTTCTTTTGAGCTGACACGTGACGAGTAAAAGTGATATATAATCCGGGTTCATCCGGAAATGATTCTTTATAAGATGCCTTGTATAGTCAAGGACACTGTTTTACTGTTATCATACAAAAATTTATGCTCTGCAGAACAACAATGACTGCTGGATGAAGACAGACGCTCAATGTACCATTTCATAATGAACCCGCAACTCTAATCCTTTTATTCCATGCCTAAAATACGTATCCTGCCTGAACAACTCGCCAACCAGATAGCCGCCGGTGAAGTTGTTGAACGACCTGCATCAGTGGTAAAAGAATTACTAGAAAACTGTCTCGATGCCGGTGCAGACCGGATTGAGGTGGAAATTGAGGGTGGCGGTACCCGACTTATCCGTATTATTGATAATGGCGAAGGAATGGACGAAGACGATGTTTTACTGAGCCTTGAACGGCACGGGACATCCAAGATCCAGGAGGGCTCCGATCTGGCCGCAATTACAAGCCTTGGTTTTCGTGGTGAGGCCATCCCGTCAATCGGCTCGGTCTCTAAAATGGTGATAACCTCACGAACCGGCCAGAACGAGCTCGGTACACGGGCAGAGATCAATTACGGTAAACTAACCAAGGTACATGAGGCAGGGTGCAGCACCGGAACCATTATCGAGATCAAGAACCTGTTTGGCAACACCCCTGCCAGAAAGAAATTCCTGCGTACCGTACGAACAGAGTTGAATCATATCGACGAGGTCGTAAGAAACTATGCTCTAGCCGAGCCCGCTGTCACCTTCTCCCTGACAGTCAACGGCAAACGTACACTCTACCTTGACGCTTCCCAGTCACTGGAACAACGATTGGCACTGTTGCTCAATTTTGACAAACCGTTTCTTAAGGTGGGCTCAGTGGACTGCGGCATGGACAAGTATGCATTTGGGTTTCTGATACCACCAGAACAACTTCGTAACGGCCCTGCGCGCATGCGTTTTTTTGTAAACGGCAGGGCAGTAAAAGACAGGATGATGAGTCATGGAGTAGCAGAAGGACTACGGGGCTTCCTGATGAAAGGGAAGAATCCTGCGGGCCTTCTGCATCTTATCCTGCCGCCTCAAGAGGTGGATGTGAACGTTCATCCGGCAAAACACGAAGTTCGCTTTCGCAACAGCAGAGATGTACACTTTCTCATCACCAGAACGGTAAACGAAGCGATGCGGGCTGAACAAAAGCGGCTTCGACAAGCCATCTTTGGCGACAATGACAGGGTCATGAGAATTCCTGTTGACCAGAAAGGCCCGACAGAAAATCCTTTTGAGGTAAAGGATGAACCTTTTTCCGTCCGGCAACAACCGGAACAGCCCCACCTAACACCCCCAGTCCAGACTACCATCACAACAAAGGATACTGCTGCTGAGCACTCCCCAATACTACGCAAACATCCAGCCGGGGAAGAACAACCGCTGTCAACTTCAACGGCTACACTGATTACCGCCGAGCCACTGCCTGAAAACCTGGCTGAACCAAAAAAAGTTGCACAACCGGACATCCGCCCGTCCCAACCTGCTCCCCTCCCCCTATCCCAGGTGAGGAGGGGGCACGGCCTACAGGTGATCGGTCAACTTGACGATCTTTATATTTTTTGCCAATCTGCAAGCGGAATGGTCGTTATTGACCAACATGCTGTCCACGAACGGCTACTCTACGAGAAGCTGCAAGCGCAGTTCAGCAACCGATCTGTGGCAAGCCAGCAACTGCTGTTCCCGGAAACGGTGGAACTCACCCTCTTCCAGAAGCAACTCGTTGAGAAACACGCAGAAGAGTTGAAACATATGGGCTTTTCACTCCGGGAGTTTGGCGGCAACAGTTTTATTATTTCGGCAGTTCCTGCTATAACCTCCCGCTCCAACCCTTCGGAACTCCTCATGGATGTACTTGAGCAATTTGGCAGTGAATCGACCAATCGCGATAACGGCGATATTATCGATACGATCCTCTCCTCCATGGCATGCCGTGCGGCGGTCAAGGCAGGGACCTCGCTCTCTACCCGCGAGATTGAAGCACTGCTTGACAAGATGGCTGAGGCCGACCTCTTTTCCCACTGCCCGCATGGTCGCCCTGTCATCAAGCAATTCAGCATGAATGAGATTAAGAAATGGTTTCACAGAACATGAATCGATCCCGGTCCCCTCTTCTCCTGATCCTTGTGATCTCTCTTCTGGCCGGAGGCTGTGCCAAGCAACCGGTAAAGCGGATGATGGAGACTACTGCCTATTGCGGCTGCTCCTCCTGCTGTAGCTGGGAACGAGGCAGCTGGACATACCTTAAGCTCGATTTTTGGAACCGTTACGTCAGTGCCGGGTCGGATCGTGGTCGCTATTACGACGGCAAGACTTCAGCCGGAACCTACCCGGATGAACCACAACCTGGATTACTCTCGACAGATTCACTGTACCATCCATGGATGATCCCCTTTCGTATCCTGCCCTGGTACATCCTTCCTGATGACGGAACTATTGCCGCCGACACCAAGTATTACCCCTTCGGAACCCGCATGTATGTACCCGGCTACGGTTGGGGAGTTGTGGAAGATCGCGGCGGTGCAATAAAGGGCAAAAACCGGATTGATCTCTACTTCGATTCCCACTCAGATGCTTTGCAATGGGGGCGCCGCAAGGTACCTGTAACCATAGAATACCCATAACCTGATATCTCATTCAGGTGAAACAGAAAGATAAGGATAATAAGATGACAATAACCATAATCGGAGGAGGCCTGGCTGGCTGCGAAGCAGCATGGCAGGCTCTTAGGAAGGGTTGTAAGGTTGTGCTTTACGACATGAAACCTGTATCCTTCAGTCCGGCCCACAACTCCGAGAATCTGGCCGAACTTGTCTGCTCCAATTCGTTTCGTTCTGATGATGCGGAGTCAGCTGTTGGGCTCCTTAAAGAGGAGATGCGCAGGTGTGATTCGTTGATCATGAACGTTGCGGAAAAATGCAAGGTACCTGCCGGCAAAGCGTTGGCTGTTGACCGGGAATTATTCGCTCGCGAGATTACCTCAATCTTGCATGATCATCCTGATATCGAGATAGTAAGGGAGGAAATATCAACAATTCCGGAGCCCGGAAAAGACCCGATTATCCTGGCAACAGGACCGCTCACATCTGAAAAACTAACAGACTCCCTTATTAAACTGACCGGCCGGGAGAGGCTTGCCTTCTACGATGCCATCGCTCCTATCGTCGATGTTGAATCACTGAACATGGATGTGGTCTATTCTAAGTCCCGCTATGACGATGGCCCGGGTGATTACCTCAATTGCCCGTTCGATAAAGAAAAATACCTCGCTTTTATTAATGAACTGGAAAAAGCCGAATATGTGCCACTCAAGGATTTTGAAAAGCCGAAATATTTCGAAGGTTGCCTGCCGATTGAAGTTATAAACTCACGGGGTGAGGACACCCTCCGGTTCGGGCCGATGAAACCAGTCGGCCTGCCCGACCCGAGAACCGGTAAGGATCCTTACGCAGTTGTTCAGTTGCGCCAGGAAAACAAGGAGAAGCTGACATATAACATGGTCGGGTTCCAAACCAAACTCACCTACAAGGAACAACAGAGAATATTCCGCATGATCCCCGGCATGGAAAATGCGGTTTTTGTCCGTTATGGGTCCATCCATCGCAATACCTTTATCTGCTCGCCGGAACTGCTCCTGCCAACCCTTGAATTCAGGAAAAGAAACGACCTGATCCTGGCCGGTCAGCTCTCCGGTGTAGAGGGTTATGTGGAATCAGCGGCAATGGGTTTACTTGCCGGCATAAACAGTGTCCGGAAAATTAACGGTTTGCCAGCCACGGTCCCGCCAGCCGAAACAGCATTGGGGGCCCTTGTTCGACATCTCACAGAAAGCGATCCCGCACGCTTCCAACCTTCCAATGTCAATTTTGGCCTCTTCCCGCCCTGGGAAAAGAAAGTACCCAAACGCCTTCGCGGCCAAAAGAGAAAAGAGGCCGGGCTTGCCGCGTTACAGATATGGATGGAACAAGCGGGCTTGTAAGCTCCCGAATAGTTATTTTAATAACCTCACAAAACCAAAGAAGATACTCGCCATCTACTGGACGAGTATCTTCGTATCCTCAAGCATGATTTCAAGCTCCGCCAGGTCTATTTCACTTAAATTGAGGTAATTAGCCTCAGTGGTTGCCGCCAGGTTGATATCGGAAATAGTATGGAGGCCTATTGAAAGTTTATTGCAAGCCAGATCGGCCAAACGGATAAGCAACATAAGGGATTTTTTAGGATCAATATCAGGCATATGGTGGTCCCGGACTACTTCACAATACTCATCCGGCATATTCCACCGTTTCATGAGGCTATAACCTTCCCCGGTATGCATGGAGTTTAATACCTCCATTAACAGGGGCCAGGTCATCTTGCCCGAAGTTCGAAGTTTCACCTGTTCAATGGCGGTAAGAAGAAACAATTTGCCAATATCATGCAGGAGACCGGCAAAAAAAGCCTGACCTGCCAGCTCAGGATAGTTGCAGCGTCGAGCCAGCCAGTTTGCAGCCAGGCCACAACCGGCAGAATGTTGCCACAATTTTACCGTTAAACGGTTTATCTCCTTATCGCTGCTTCGATACTGATTGCGGGATGCAGCCAACAGCACAATCCGTCCCACTTCCTGCATCCCGAGCCGGACTATTGCAGCCTTCACCGTCTTAATCTCAGATAATCCCTTATAATAGGCAGAGTTTGCTATTCGCAGCACCTCACCGGCAAGGGCCTGGTCCCGAACGATCATCTGTTCAACCAACCCCATATTCGGTTCATCCTTTACCAATTCCTGCTGTACCCGCAGGGCATTGGGATGAAAGGCCGGAAGCTGGATCTTGCCCTGCTCGACAAATCGTTCTATTTCGTCAACAAACGAACCTGCTGTATTCATTATTCAATCTCACCACATAATCGCCTTATCACCGCAAGAGGTCTCGGTGGGCTGAGCTTAGGCAGACATCTCAGGACCTCATCCACGGTGGTCAAACCTGCCGCTGCCTTTACCAGACCATCTTCAAGTAATGTTATCAAGCCGGCATGTTCAATCCCGATAGCCCGGATTTCATAACTTGTTTTATGCTCCAATATAGCGTCTCGTACAAGAGGATCAAGCACCAACAACTCAAAAACACCCAACCTCCCCTTATACCCGGTCTGGCGGCAATCAGTACAGCCACGTCCTTTGACGAAATTCCCGCCCACAAGATCGTTCAAACCACTGCCCAGACGCTGCAACTGGGAAGGGGTAAGTTGTACCGGTGTCGCACAGGATGGACAAACCTTTCTGAGCAGTCTCTGGGCAAGCACACTCACAACGGTTGACGAGACCAGAAAGGGGGCAATGTCCATATTGAGTAAACGAATCAACCCGCCAATACTATCCTCAGTATGAAAGGTTGAGATAACCTTATGCCCGGTGAGGGCAGCCTGCATTGCCATATCTGCCGAAAATTTATCACGTATCTCACCGATCATGATAACATCCGGATCCTGCCGTACAATGTGCCGGAGTGTCTCCTCAAAAGTCCTGTTTATCGTTGTATCGATGGAACACTGGGCGACCCCCTCCATCACATATTCTACCGGATCTTCGGCAGTGATAATAGATATCTGGGGATTCTTTATATGCTGCAGACAGGAATAGACCGTTGATGTCTTTCCAGACCCCGTGGGACCGGTCACCAGCAGAACACCCGTCGGCTGATAGACGGCCTCCTCCAGGAAACGACTCAGCATTCTCGGTGCCATTCCGATATAGTTGATATCAAGCAATTCTTCCTTTTGCCTTAGAAGCCGCATCACGATCTTCTCACCATGGATTGTCACGTAAAAAGAGACTCTGATATCAATCTGCCCATCCTTATATTCAAACAGGATTCTACCGCCCTGATGCCTCCTTTTCTCTGCAATATCCGCATCGCACATGATCTTCAGCCGAGAACTGATCTGCAGCATCATGTCACCGGGATAATCCCCCTGGTGACTGAGCACCCCATCAATCCTGAAACGGACCTGGATCTTTTCTCCCATCGGCTCTATATGAATATCACTGGCATCCTCCTGGATCGCGGCCATAATTGTGGAATTGACAATACCGACCACAGTCTTGCTATCCACATCCATCGCTTCAGACTTTCCGGCATTCTCAAGAATACGGATGGTCTCCGATAACGCCTTCTGGTCAGCGACAGCCGGAGTTATCTTCTCCCCAAACAACCTCCTGGCAGCGAGAAGCGCCTCACTGTCAGTCGGATCATTAAAGGCAATGAGCAGCACTCTCTCGCTGTTCCGTATCGGCAGGAATTGGTGCTTGACAATCGTCTTAAACGGTATCCGTCGAACCAGGTCACGATCAACCATGGCTATGGTTGGTTGGATCAGCGGATAACCAAGTTGAATCGACAGGATACGATCGATTTGACGACCATCAATGAAATTGTATTTGACCAGAATTTCGCCAATTTTCAGTTCGTTTTCTGACTCCTGCTGGATATTGAAGGCGGCGGTTAGATCATCGGCGGTAAGGTATCCCAACTCCACCAGTAGGTCACCCAGCCTTATTGAGTGCTTGGTTTCACGAATAATCTCACGAACCTTATCATCGTTGACCAGCCCGAGATCTTTGAGGATGTTGAGGAGGGGTTGCGGTGAAGTCAACTTATCACGGATGCGCTCCGCATAGTTGATATCCTTTTCCTTGACCACACCAGAAGCCATTAGGATCGCAACAAGTTCACCGTATTTACTTTTTATACTTGCGTTTTTCATTGTCAGGCCAGAATCTCAACTTGATATCTTCAACGTCGGTCCCATAAGAAACAGGGAAACGCCGGAGGGGTCATCCTTTGTCAGGGTGAAATAATTAAATTCTGCAGGTGATACCGCTCAGGCCATAGGACGCTCAATAAATCCCCAGTATGGATAATCAAGCTTATACTCTGCAACTGGCCCTGGACTGTGCTCACGGGAGGCCACAACCCAAAGGGTCATGGTGCGCTCCTCTTCTTCCTGATCAGCTGTTGACAGGGGTTCAAAAAGCACCATTGCATTATCAGCACTGTACTCAATATCACCTGAACCCTTAAATATGCC
Organism: Desulfopila sp. IMCC35008; assembly: GCF_010646885.2. Lineage (GTDB taxonomy): Bacteria > Desulfobacterota > Desulfobulbia > Desulfobulbales > Desulfocapsaceae > Desulfopila. The sequence goes on from NZ_CP050700.1 coordinate 3,140,563, forward strand.
GAGATGCGGTTCCTCGGTATACGCCTTCTGGTCACCTCTGGACAACTCCGAAATAACCAGAAAAGAGACCTGCATCTCATCCCGTATCGATTCCAGTTGACGCAGCCACGCATCGATACCGGTCCTGCGCTCTGCCAGGTCCTTGAATGGCAGCTTATGGAGGCTGTCAATCACAACAGTGGTATAATTGCTACGGTTTTCATGACGGATAAAGTCAATGTGCCTGCGCATTAGTTCAGGCGTCACCTGGCGATCATTAAGCACCCTGAAATTCTGCAACATCCTCTTCAATCGCTGACGACCGTTGTCGAGCGATTTCAACTGTTCTTCAGGCAAATCATTGCGCGCCATATCACTGACACTGACCCTGCTGAGTCGGCTGAGGATACGTTGATACACCTGCTGACGCCCGTTCTCAAAGTCGTAATAGAGAACAGGTATCCCCTTTTCAGCCATTTGTGATGCTACCTGGATAGCAAAGGCTGACTTGCCGACTTTCGGTGCACCACCTATAACATTTATACCATGAACACCTTCAAGAGCAGTATCAAGCCTTTCGAAACCGCTCAGCAGAGAGGTATAGGCAGAATCGCTACGACCTGTCAGCCGCTGAATAAACCTGCTATATTCACGTTCTGGAGAAGAAAACGGGGAAAAGGCGTTGGAGGTGCGTATCATCGTACTCACTGCCTGCCCGACCTTTTTCTTTTTGTCTCTTGCCAGGTCTACCAGACTGTATCCACGTGGTGTACCGGCAGGCCACCGCAGAAGCCGGACCTTGTAACCGATTCGCGCCGCTAATTCACGTGCTGCCGCATCCGACTCTACACTGTTTTTGGTGACCAGGAATACGGTAGAGATGTTCTCAAACCTTGCTGCAGCAAGGGTTTCAAAATTATGGTAGAAAGGAACTGCCACCCCTGGATAGCCCAAATGCTTCAGGACCAGGAGGTTCTCCTCGCCCTCACACAAAAACATGGCACCATCCGTGCAACGTTCAAAGTCCTGAACGTTGAAGACATGAAACGGATCTCGGGAAAACCTCTCGTCACCATGCCAGAAATAATCATCAACCTTTTCCGGATGCACGCAACGTATCGAATAGCAATTACCGTCGGCCTGGGTGTAAGGGTAGGTAATGTACCGGCCGTTAAACCCTATCTGCATTTCCTGAAGATCTCGTGGGGTGATTTCTCTCTCTGAAAAAAAATCGAGCAGGTGATCGGCGAGCCGATCATGATAACTGAGGACCTCTGAGTTTATGTTTGCTACAGGATAATCCGGAAGCTGGGATGATAGGTCCCGATCCGGGTTATACCCTGGCACGGTAGTCTGATCACATTCCGCCAGGGACGCAAACCAATAGGGGAAACCGCCCGGAACACATTTTGAGAGACAACGAAAGTAGCCGTGAAAAAAAGACTCACGGTTTAACAGGATGGCAAGTTTACCTGCTTTGTTGCGCCCGTTTTCTTTACAGAATGGGCAAACACCAACATAGAATCCGTTTTCCTGCCATTCCCCATCCACGTTATCGAGGTAGAATGCGGTAACCGCATCATCAGGCCGATCCATTAAAGTCTCCTTCCCATCATCTGCATCACATTCACAGCGGCCCGGACAAGCGGTGTTACAAATCTTTCCTGAAACGTCGTGACGCCAAAAATACTATAACATCTTCACAATTTTTTCGAGATAGCCGGGGTCCAGCGGTTTCCTGAATTTCACATGGATTGAATACTCTAACGCCGCACCTCCCTGTGGTCTTATCGCCACAATCGTTCCGTCCTGTACTACAGTGCGAGAAGCTGAATCGACTGTCTTCAAGGTCAGTTTCACGGTACGACCAAGAAGCAAACGACTATTGTCCTTTTGGGAAACACCCATGAGAAAAGAGAGACCACCTGTGGCGATATCCAGCATCTTTCCCTGTAAGGTAACTCCTGCACTCTGCTTTGATTCACCGAGCAGTGTGGCCACAAGCCCTCCCGACACAGGGACACGTGTATCATCCCTCCGGTCACTCTCTTCCTTTATAAATATGTCCTGTGTAAGAGGTTCGCTCTCACAAAAATCCTGAAGCTTTCTTTCAATCCCCGGATACTCCTCACGAAGTTTATCCAGGCGATTATGAGTAAAAACTGCAAGTTCTACAGGACCAAGTGCGGTTGCGGAATGCGTCCATACCGAGGTCCCAAAAAATGTCTCGGCGCCAAACACACTCCCGCTTCCCACTGTTTTGATAAGGGTCTCACCCGATTTATCGGGATAAAACAATTTCACCTTCCCGGAGTTGATAAAATAGAGAAGATTCTGCATCTCGCCTTTCTTGACGATAGACGCTTCACTATCAAACCGCTGGACCATCAGGTTATGATACAGTGCGCTGAACTCCTCACTGGACAAGGTGTCAAACAAGTCAGCCCATAGTTTCAGATGACCACTATCGACAGAGGACATTTTAGCCTCTTCAATCATGTCGGCAGCCTTTATTACTTCCGCAAGCGCTGTTGAATCAGAGGCAAGCAGCCATTCCCTGAGCTGTTCTGCCTGGGTGAATCTCCTCAGCCGCAGGACTTTGGTAAGTAATTCAAGAAAAAGCACCTTCGCCTGATTTATGTTACCTTTATCAAAAAGTTCCTGGATTTTTCTCTCTTCAGCCAGCCCCGTGATGCTTCCTCGTCCCTGCTGTGCAGAACTGGTAGAGCCTACCCTGCTCAGTGCGTTTTTACGTAATTTGCTGGCCCGGGCCTGTCGAACTCTCTCATCCTGTTGGTTTTCGGCCAATTGATTTAACCCATCCGCGACACTCTTCCAGACTCTATCTCCGATTTTCTTCCCCTGCCTGGTGTTACGAAGTGAATCGAATTTTCGTAATTCCTTCTCCGCATCCGGCACCCGGCAATGCCCCAGCGCACGACACACTTCGGCCAGCAGGCTATCCCTGAAGTCATCGGAATAGTACATATGGTCCTGAAGCACCTGTCCCAAGCCATGCACCACCTGAACATCACCAAAATTGACAAGAGCCCTGACAATCTCCAGCTTGATAGTCTCACCGGCATCATTCAGGGCTCTTAAAAGCACCTGTTTTCGTTTCTTGCCGCTGATCTTGTAAAGACAGATAAATGCCTCACGTTGTACACGCAGGTCTTCGGTCTGCAGGAATGGATGAACCACCTCAATGTGAGATTCATTGCCATTGTCACCAAGAAGCTTAAGTAAATTTCTTTTCCCGTACCACGGCATGGGTTCAGACAGTTTTTCGACAATAATCGGTGCCAGGGCTTTCTCTCCCCTGGTAAGCAAGTCGATTATCTTCATCCTGTCCTGGCTGTGCTCTGCACGTATCAGAGACTCAACCAGGAACCTGCAAACGACAGGCCCCTGCAGGGTAATCCTGCGGCTCATCGCTTCCTCATTGGGATTTGCAAGTGTCATTTCCAGAAGTTTTTTTACGACCTGACGATCAACACCACCATCCTGGGCCGAGGCAACCTGTGCTCTGAGCTCAGCGGGTGCATCGATGGCACCCGAACGCAACCTGAACAGGGTGGCAAGAATAGCGTCACCCTTGTCAAAGATGTCTTTCCGATAAAAATGGTTCATGAGCGACTGCAGGACAAAACAGCACTTTTCACTGTTCTTATCGATCTTTTTGCTTTCCCGCAGCCAACCAATGAGTGGCAAGGTAAGATCTTCAACCATTGCAGGATTGTCCTGAACAAGAATCTCACCAATTTTAACCAGGCTGGTGATCATACGTTCCTGGTCATCCCCACTGCTCTGCTTCACCTCTTTAAGCAAGACCCCCAACAGGGCCATAACCTCTTTCTCCCTGCCGTCCCCTTTCAACCTCTCTACGATAATGGGGAGATGAAGACAAAATTCATCGCTTTTAAGGACCTCACGGTTACCCTTCATAAGGGTTTTTACTGATGACTGCACCCTCTGAGCACGTCGTGACTGTTCACCTGCTTTCAGAATGGTATTCGCCTTCTCCTGGCCGAGAAACTGCTTCCCTTTCCCAGTTGACATCAAATGGGAAAGAGCAGCTGAAATAAACACCAACTGTGGTGATTCACTGGTCTGGGTCTCACGCAACTTTTCGCTTTTACTCCGTAAAACCCCAACTACCCTTTCAAAAACTTCAAACGACGCCTGATTAATCACTTTAGAGGAGACACTCTCCCCAAACCGATCCTGGAAGCGGTGAGCGAAAAAAAGTACCGTACCCGTATTGCTCAATCTCTTCAGGAGATTGGCCGCGGTCTGTTCGGCCATAGCCTCCCGGTTCTCATCGGGGATGAATCGACTTGAGTTACTCAACAGGTCAGCAAGAGCAGGCACCGCACCAAAGATCCCTTTTTTCAGGATATCTTCAATAACAGCACACACTGCGCCTGCCAACATTGAACTGCCTTTCTCGACAGAAAACATGAGTTGTCCGACACGGGAGATTACATCTGAATCACTGCCTATCCCCAACAACACATTAAGATATTCAGCTGGGATTCTTGCATGCTCCTTGCCCTGCTGGGCAAGAGCGGGTCGTTCTCCACCCGAACCTGCGACCCCAACCTGTTCAACATCATCCGGAAAATATTTACCTAATCCAAGACGAGCAATAAAACGTGCTCCTCCCCCTTCTTCTTTTATGCGGTCGACTTTGGCTGCAAAAAGGTCGAGAATTTTCCTGAACGTCGTGCGGTCTATACCGGAACCGATGGCAAGACAATTCTGACCAAGCAACTCGAGTTGCCTGTACATGGTGAGATTGGCAAATGATTTCAAGGTCTCTTCAGGAATATTCATCCCTCCTATTTCCGGTCCCTCCCTACCAATTGCGAGAAAAAAAGTCCCGCGATTACGCAGAAATTGTTTCAACTGCTTATAACCGCGCTCAATAGCGTTGGTTATCTGCGGTGAATTGGCCGGATAAAGGCGAATGGAAACACTGGCGTTGTTTACCGCTTTCAGCGTATCAAACAACTCCTGCTGATGAGATGCCTCAATCATGTAACAGGCTCCTGACTATGGTTACTCCTGATCATTTTCATAAGCTGCAACTCTCACCGTCACATTTCCCTGACAGGCGTGTGTCTGCAACTACTATCTTACTGAAAATTGTTCCAAAATCCAAGATATGGTGAACTCCGGACAAAAAAACACTCCTTTCACAACCTGGATTGATGGGAAGCGCATGGATTATTCTTGTAATATAGGGCGTTCCGCCTTGCGGTGTGGCCTCATGCAACCACTTCCTGACACACTTGTATATTTATAAAAAACCTAAAAATATAAAAGGCTTCCCCAATGATTGTTACCCTCAAGAACCATAAATGTCAAGTTTTGTCGATGTTACCGGAAGAGATCTAAAGGAGAAGAGAAAAAGGAATTATGCAAGAATTACCAAACAACTGGACATCATGGCCCATCCGTATCGTTCACAGCGATTACACCGTGAGATGTAAGCAGGGAAACTGTTTCCATCAAAGGAAGACCGACTACATTCGAATACGAGCCGTTGATACGCTCCACCATAAAAGTACCCTTCCCTTGAATCCCGTAGCCGCCGGCCTTATCCAACGACTCGCCTGATGCCACATAGGCCCGTGCTACGGATTCGTCAAAAGGTGCAAAGACAACGGAGGTGGACACCGACAGAACCGCCTGCACCTGCTCCCGGTGACAGCCAATAGAGATACCGCTGCACACAACATGATCCCTGCCTGACAGATCCATAAGCATCTGTACAGCCTCTCTGGCACTTTCAGGCTTTCCCAGAATCCGATCTCCCAGGCAAACAGACGTATCAGCACCAATAATATAATGATCGGGATATATTCCCATGACCTTTTTTACCTTTTCAGCTGCCATACGCTCAACATAAGCAGCCGGAGACTCTCCGGGAGTCACGGACTCGTCTATCTCCGGACCGTAAACCGTGAAGACAAGTCCGAGTTGTTCAAGGAACTCCTTGCGCCTCGGTGAATTCGATCCCAGAACAAGCGGTTTGACCGCTGAATAGATCACTGCTCTTTCAACCGCGAATTGCATATCCGCCATCGACGGTAATGACCTGCCCCTGGATCATGGCTGAGAGATCCGAACAGAGAAAAAGTGAGATATCGGCGACATCATCCGGAGTGGTCAAACGCCCCAGCGGTGTCCGCTCAAGTGCAGTGCCCAGGATCTGGTCCCTGTTGGGAAAATGCTTGAGCGCATCGGTATCCACCGCACCTGCGCTAACGGTATTGATATTTATACCCTTGGGACCAAGTTCCACCGCCAGGTGGCGGACAAGAGACTCAAGCGCCGCTTTAGAAGCCCCTACAGTTGTATAATTTTCTATTGCCCGGATAGCCCCAAGACTTGATACTGCGATGACCCTTGAACCGGACTGCATCATGCGCACTCCTTGCTGGACCAGGGTAAGCAAGGCGCGAGCATTTATATCCATGGCCCAGTTCCAGTGCCTCTCGGTCAACTCCATTGCCGGTTTGAGGACGCCGGATGCGGCGTTGCTCACAAGATAATCAAGCTGGCCAAACTCATTCTCTATAACGGCGAACATAGCTTCAACATCATCCTGCTTCGCTACATTCGCCTTTACCACAAGACATTTTCTACCAAACTTTTCAACAAGGTCTGCGGTTTCTGCAGCATCCTTTTTATGACGGACATAATTCACAACAACATCTGCACCGTTTTCAGCAAGCCGAAGAGCGATGGCACGTCCAATCCCACGGGATCCACCGGTTATAAGAGCAACTTTACCGTTGAGGTTAAACATCACGAAATAAACTCCTTATCTTTATTGTCACTTTATTGATTTTTAAACTTTAGATTAGCTGGAAGGACTGAGGATTCACAATCCGGCGCCTATTCCAGCATATTTAAGAATGAAAGGCAAGCGATAATCGCCTCATCAATCCACTCAGAAGCCTCAATGGATTAAACCGAATCGGATTAAGAGTATCAGGAGGTATAAACCTTCCTTCACCAACCTCGTCCGGGTTTCGGGCCGGATATACAATGTTATCAAGAAAACAGCCAGGATGATTCATATCGCGGGCTGCACGCCATAAAGGACTATCATCAGATGCAAGTCCAAGCATACGAAGAACAGCTGTATCAAGTGCTATAGGACATTGCGATGCACCCACCACCTGTAACCGCAACGGGTCACCATCCAATGGCCCGCTCCGATGCATAACCTCCACAGCGTCCATAATGGTAATAGACGACGGAAACAGGTCAGGGATGCGAACCAGAATATCTGAGAACTCACTATGATCAGAGCCATGCCGCATATGCATCATCGCCTTCCTCATTCCAACCACTGTACCAAAATAATTTTTTACCGCACATGTCAGGTACACCTGATTGTGTGCCTTCAATCGTGGCAGGTTCACCAGAAAATCACATTCCATTGCCTCAGCTGCGATTTCCACTGATGCACCTGAAACGAGATCTCTGGTGATAACGGTTTTGAAGGAAACGATTTCGACATCCAGAGGTTTAAGTGTCTCGTGTATACCGTGCCTCTCAAGTACCGACCTGACTGAGCCAAATGCCGGAGAATCACCCAGTTTCACATGGCACCCGTGTTCGAGGAACCACCGGGCCACACCGGCAATAAATTCTCTTGAGGTGCAAGCAAGTGCCGGCCCTCGTGAACTGATGAGATTCGGTTTCAGCAGTACGGTGCACCCACGGTAATTGTAATTTCCAAGTATACCTTTTATCAGCAGGTCGATAGCAGGATCGAGCTGCTGACTGCTGTAATCACGGCAAGGATATAGATACACCGGTCTATTGTGATCATTTTCCAACATGACCGAGACAATAAGTCATATACAGTGTCGGGCAAGTTCAAATACACAACATGCAGAAGAAAGAAACAAGTTGGGGTTATTCAGGAACTATAAAAGATGAAAAGCCGATCATGCGGGGGCAAGATCGGCTTTTCAAGGAGAAAGGAGAGAAGAGATAAAAGCATAATTCTTATTGCACTTCACGTGCCAAAAGGCCTTTTATATACATGTTCGTATATTATCAACACGTTACACTAAACAAAAGAAAGCAGGAGGAGGATTCCAAGACCCTTTTTCATACAAATATTTGTACATACACTCACAGTTTCCGCTGAATCAGCAAATAGTAATGCAATAACATAACCTTATCTGTCATGTTTTTTATACTACGGCAAATAAGAACCAATATCACCTAGCCAAAAACACGGAACACCCAACACCTGCAAAGTTCAAATTATTTAAACACAATCTCTCTTGTTCTGATTACGTCGTTGTTCGCCTCAACCTCTGAAATGAGTTCTGCCGGAACCGGAGTCTCCACATCGATGATATTATATCCAACCTTCCCGTTCGACTGATTGCGATAGCCGGCGATATTGACACCATAGGTGCCAAACACATTGGACACAAAAGCGATCATCCCCGGAACATCACGGTTAATTACAATAAGCCGGGTATGTATATCGTCAGAAGGTGTGGACTCGATATTGGGGAAATTGACACTATGAACTACATTCCCGTATTCAAGATAGGCAGACAACTCCTTAACCGCCATCCGTGCACAGTTCTCTTCCGATTCAGAAGTCGAGGCCCCAAGGTGAGGAGTGGTCAAAACCTTTTCATTACCGATATTGGCTGAAGTGGGAAAATCAGTAAGGTAGGCTTCAAGGTGCCCATTATCGAGTGCCGCCAGCACCGCTTCTTCATCAACAATCTGCTCCCGTGAATAGTTGACCAGGACAGCACCGGGTTTGATCTTTTTTATGAATTCAGTGTTTACGATATTCCTGGTACGATCCGTAAGCGGCAAATGGAGACTGACCACATCAGCAGTGCCAACTGCATCTTTTAAAGAACTGCAGATTTTCACCTCTGGTAAAAGTTTATGAATATTCTCAACTGCAGGCGACGGATCATACCCCAGCACCACCATATTCCTGTGAATTCCGCCGTTCGCCAGCCGCATGCCTATCTGCCCCAGGCCAACCACCGCAAGACTCTTTCCGGCAATTTCCTCACCACGGAAGGCGGATTTCCGCTGTTCGACTACCCCACTGACCTCTTCAGGGTTCAGATCCTTAAGCGACTGGCAGAAGGTAATTCCCCTGTAGATATTACGCTTCCATACTCCAAGCATGGGAAAGACAAGGTCGACAACCGCATTGGCATTAGCACCGGGAGTATTAAAAACACAAACTCCCTCTTCAGTCGCCCTCTCGACATTAATATTATTCACTCCGGCCCCGGCCCGCGCAACAGCAAGCAGGGAGGGAAAAAGATCAACATCGACAGGTGAACTTCGAACAATTATCCCGTGAGGGTTCTGTTCATTTTCGGAGACCTCGAACCGATCGGTAAAAAGGGACAATCCCTCTTCAGCAATCGCATTCATCTTCTTTACACTATATGTCTTCATCCCGTTCTCTCATTCTCTTTAAAATTGTCTGACTGCCCCTTGCCGGGCCAAAACCGTCTTTAACAAGCCAGGGCTACCTCACTGTTCACACACACCTATATTCGCGACTATATCTGGCAGGACAACAACCTTGTTATGGCGATACAGAGACTCTTCACGTTCCGTCAATACCCCAATTCGCCTCCCTGTTCCACAACATTCTATACCAAGTATTTTGCAGGTATTGTCCTTCAATTGAAGAAAAACGGATTTTTTAAAGAAATTATTCCTTTCCCGGCTGGTAAAAACACCGTTCAGGTTTTCCGGCAACCCGGAATAAAGAATATTCCGGGTTTCATCCGAGCCCTCTTCTCCTGCACCAACAACCAGGCTTGGAGGTAATTTGCGGAAACCACACCGAAGCCAGTCGTAACGGAGAAGATCAGCCACGGTTTCATAGTCATCACGATCTTTACAATACACCATTAACAAATCAGTCAAAAAAGCCTGTGTGGGAGCCCGCTCAAAAAACATCTCCCCACGACACACCCCTAATAACTCATTAAAAAACAAGTAGATATCTTCATCCACTTTTCTAAGGTACGCCCACAGACTGACAAAATATCTGTTATTGTGGAACTTTTCAACACATTCACAAAACCAGTACAACTCCGACATCTCAGCATGGGTAAGCCATTTATTCTCCAAAACAGAATAAGGGGGCGCTTCACAATACTTGTATCCGAACTCACCAACCTGTTCCGAAAGTGGTGTATTCGGTAATATTTTCAGTAATCCCATCTGGACATAGTGAGCACCCATTGCAAAGACATGACGAAAAGAGTCCGCAAAGGTCTCGCCTGTCTCATAGGGAAGTCCGAGTATCAGGTCCACATGCAGGTGGATTGTTTCCAAGGATACCAGGCGGGCAATTATGTCATGGACATGGTGAAGATCCATGCTCCTGTTTATTGCCTGCAACGTTTTATCGTGTGTCGTTTGAATACCAATTTCAAACTGGAACCGGCCAGACTCAACGCCCTCAAGAAAAGTAAACATCTCCTCGGTAAACCGATCGGGAGCAATCTCAAAATGAAAGAGGGTTTCACTTTTCTGCGCGGCAAGAAACTGCCAAATTCCGAGGCTCCTCTCCGGCAGGTCGTTAAAGGTACGGTCAACAAAGCGGACAACTTTAGGTTTATAATGTAATAACCGGGTCAGTTCCTGCTCTACCTGTTCCCGGTCTTTATGAAACAATCCTTTCTCAGAGGCAGACTGACAATAACTGCAACCGTGGGGACATCCCCTTGATGTCTCATAATAGATATACCTGTTTTTCAAATGGTCCCTGAAATCGTCATCACGAAAAGGGAATGCCAACTGTTTTATCCGTTTCCTGCCAGGGGCTGGTCTGTATAGCGGTTTCAGTTTCCCCCTTGCAAGGTCTTCATAGAACTCTTCAGGTACAACTTCTATCTCGCCGATAACCACCGTACATACCGAATCGGCTAATTTGCTTCTTAAAACAACAGCCTGGGGACCACCGATGATAAAGACACAATTGACTAATGATCGGTGCAGATCACGAACAAGTCTTTCGATCCGGCCCGAATTCCAGATATTAGCGGAAAAGAAAACAACGCGGGGTTTCCCTGAACCTATTCTGAGCAGTGTTTCATAATAATTATCGTTGATGGTCGCCTGGAAAATTTCAGGATCCCGGCATACCCCGTTTTGCTCCAGGCAATTCCTCAGGTAAAAGAGGGCAAGACAGGAATGAATATAGCGTGAGTTAATCGCTATCAGCTTCACAGGGCCGTTGCCCAATGCGATATTTTTTTGGCGTAAAGGATCTTGCATTATTACTCTGTAACGTAATCTTCTCTTCCATAGAGAGGTCTGGGGCGGGCCCGATGAGTCTGCCAGTGTTAAACACTTTTACAGCAACCGCTACTATCTGACAACAACCTATTTGCCATGAAAACTGTCCACAAGCCAATATACCGCGTCCTTTATATATTCCTCACCTCTTTACTGCTTATTCAGGCCGAATTTGTCACGGCCCGCCCTGACCCCCCTGACTACCAGCTAGCGGTCTCCTTCAACCTTGAGCAGGCTCTACTCACCGGAACCGCGCAGATCAGCCTGCCAGCTGACCAACCACTGCGGCTCAACACCAGGGGGCTCGACATTACAGGAATCGTCATCGAACAAGAGAACGGTATAACCAGAGAAGCGCACCAACTTAACAGCGTTTTTCTGGAAATACCGGCAGATCATTCAGCCAGGACGATTTATATTTCTTATTCGAAAAATATCCAAAATGACCATACCAATCGAATAGCCGGAGACGGCATCACCCTTCTTTCAAGCTGGTATCCACAGCCTGACCAACCTGTAATGTATCGTCTTGCAGCACGCTTACCCATCAATTTCAATGCCATCAGCCAAACTGACTCCTTCCCTCTGAAGCGAATAGACGACACGGTATACACTTCCCTCTCAACACCACGAGACGCCATCCATTTTGTGGCCGCACCCTATGTGATCAAGGAAAAACAAATCCGTGACGGTCTCTCTGTCTATACCCTCTTTTATTCTGAAGATGATACGCTGGCAGACAGCTATCTTGAAAAATGCCGTGATCTCATCCTTCGCTATGAAAAGGAAATCGGCCCATTTCCATACAATCACTATATCGTGGCGGCCAATAAACTACCGACAGGACTCAGTATGGGCTCCTTTAGCCTGTTTGGTCAAAACGTATTGAGATTACCGTTTATCGTCGACAGCTCTCTTGGTCATGAAATAGTCCATGCCTGGTTCGGAAACGCAGTTGGTGTTGACCAGCAGGCAGGTAACTGGTGCGAGGGACTGACTTCCTACCTCGCAGACCATGCCTTTCGTCAGGATATAAATGAAGGAGAGAACTACAGGAAAGAAAACATCATCAATTATCTTAGTTATATAAACCCGGAAAACGTCATACCCCTGGCCAACTTCATTTCCGCCAACCATGCCGGTGACAGAGATAAAAGTAATCGTGCCGTCGGTTACTCCAGGTCCATGTTACTGTTTCACGAGCTTCGCTCACTGTTGGGCTCAGAAATATTTTCTGATGGCATCAAAACATTCTATACTGATTTCAAAGGAAAAAGTGCATCCTGGTATGATCTGGAAAATGTTTTTGAAAATGTTTCGAACCGAAACCTGCGCTCCTTTTTCAACCAAAGACTTTCCAGGCTTGATATACCGGATCTTCTCATCCATGATGCAGAACTGAAAGTCAATGTGGATGGCACCTCGCTCCTCTTTACTATTCTGCAAGCCACAGAATCCCCTTACAGCCTGCAATTACCGATTCAGGTAACAACCGGAACGGGTTATTACTATTTTAAACGAGATATCGTCAACAAAACTACGAGGATCGAGCTCAAACTGCCCGAACTCCCTATGAGTTTTACTATAGATCCGGAGTACTCCATGTTGCGCACTCTCTCAGATTCGGAAATAATACCTTCATGGTCTCGCTTTCTCGGCTCGGGAAAAAAACTTACCATAACTGAATCAGCAGAAACCAGGGCAGCATATGAGCCGATACTATCCCACCTTGCTCACCGAGACTGGACTGTCAAACATGATAGCGAAGTATCAAACGAAGAGCTCGCCCACCATGACCTGCTGTTTCTCGGTACAGACCAGAAAAGCTATCGCTCCCTCTTTGGTGGTCACGACCCCAATACAAAGGGGTTTTCACTTGAGGTACGTACCAATCCGCTCAACCCCAATCGTGTCGCTGTCCTCATGAATACAACCGATTTGCATGAAAGCAAAGCGGTTGCCTACCGGCTCGGCCACTATGGCAAATACAGTTCACTCTATTTTGAAAATGGCAAGATCCTGGAAAAGAAAATTGCCACAGGTGACAAGGGAATAACATTCCATTTTGAGGAACGTCCACGGGGAGCGGCCGTCCCGACCTCAAACAGTTTTGATCAACTGATCATAGAACTCAGTAAAAAGAAGGTCATATATATTGGTGAAAGTCATACTTCGGCCAGCGACCACAGACTCCAGCTCCGGCTTATTGAAGCTCTTTCAGCAAAAGTGCCGCAACTGGCCATTGGTATGGAGATGTTCCCCACATCAAGTCAACCGGCCCTGGACAACTACACACTTGGCGACGGCACCATGTCAGAACAATCCTTTCTGAAAGAGTCTGACTATTTTGCTGTCTGGAGTTACGATTACCGATACTTTCGGGAGATCTTCACCCTGGCGCGGCAAAAGAAAATTCCAGTGATCGGACTTAACCTGGAAAGAAGAATTGTCTCCACCGTCTTCAGGACAGGAAATACAGACCAGATCGGCAAAGAATTACAAAAAGCACTGCCACTTGAGAGGGATTTAGACCTACCCGGATACGGCGAAAGGCTGTCTCAAGTCTATGCGGTCCACGATGCCGGGAACCATGGTATGGGCACACGTTCCGGTTTTATTCAGGCTCAGGCACTCTGGGATGAAACGATGGCAAAAAATATTGCCGATTATCTCAAAAACCATCCCGGTACAATGATGGTCGTTCTGGCAGGTACCCAGCACACCCGAAAAGACTCCGGTATTCCACCACGGGTCGCACGCAGAATCAATGTCGACCAAGCCTCAGTACTCAACCTTTCCGGCGAGTCCATCCCCGCCAACATGGATCAGGTGGCCGACTATTATTTTCTGTCACGCCCCTATGAACTTCCCACTGCCGGAAAAATGGGAATTGTGCTTGAATCATACCAGCAGGAAGGAGGCAACTACATTCGGATTGAGCAGATAACTCACGCATCAAAAGCAGGCGAGGCCGGGTTAAAGCAAGGAGATACAATCATATCTATCAATGACGTGCCACTATCCTCTATGGAAGATATAAGGATTGCGATGCTCGACGCGCAACCCGGAGACTTTGTTACTATTACGGCGCGCCGCCCCGGGATATCATCGAGGATCAGCACCAAGGTTGAACTGATTGGCCCGAAACCATCTGGCCATCCATAATGAGGAGGGTGTAGTTGATAAGGCCCTTAAAGGGACCTAATTATCTTCCTGCCCACCTGAAAGAAAGGATAAAACCACTTCAGCCTGCCTCGCAGCTGCCCCCTGCTGAGACCCTGCTGTTTTCTCTGCCTGTCGGCATACCTGATGATAATCACCTTGATTATCCCTGAAGTGCTCTATTTTCTCCACTAAATCGGTTGTATTGTACACCGTATATCCACAGCCAGCCTTTTCAAGTAACTCTACCCCATCCCTGAAATCATCCATCGACGGGCCATAAAACACAGGTTTCCCCCAGAGCGCAGGTTCCAGGATATTATGCCCTCGCTTATCAACCAGGCTGCCACCACAAAACACGTAGGTGGCAATAGAGTACATCTTTGACAAATCGCCAAAGGTATCAATCAGAACAATTGGATACTGTCGTTTTTTGCCACCCTGTAAATCACTGAACAGATCGACACCACAATCATTTCGCCGAAACATCTCCAGGATAGAGCTTACCCGCTGCAGATGCCGCGGAGCAAGCAACCAAATGATATTATTACGTTTTTTGAGAGCCCTGAAAACTGTCAGCAACTGCTCTTCCTCGTCATCATGAGTAGAACCGGCGACAAAGACCTCCTCTTCCCGGGAAACAGCAAGTAACCTGCGATACCTATCCTGCAATTCATTGACATTATCGGGAAGATACCTGTCAAACTTGATATTTCCAGTCACTTCAATACTCTCAGCAGCGACACCGGCTCCCAGAAAGCGCTCACGATCCGTTTCGCTGATAAGGCACAACCTGGAAAAATTGGCCAGCACTGTCTTAAAGAACCATGAGTATTTATGATACGTTTGTACAGACCTGAGTGACATCCTGCCATTCACCATCAAAACAGGGATTTCTTGTTTATGTAATTTGCGCAACAGCAGCGGCCATAACTCTGTTTCAAGACAGACATACACGTCAGGGTCAAGTAAACGAACCGCTCGCCCCACCATGCCGGGCAGATCAAGGGGTGCTAGCAGACATGTAACATCATCCAGCTGCGATTCGGCGAAAATACGGCCATGAATAGTCATGGTAGTAAGAATTATATCAATCGAATCATCAACTCTTCGTAACTCGTCAATAAGCAGAGAGGCCGCCTGGACCTCTCCAACTGAAGCGGCGTGAAACCAAACCCTTTTCCCGCTCTTCTTCCCAACGACACGCTTATAGAGTGAAAACCGTTGACGAATGCCTTCACGATGGTTACCCGTAATCAGCACATAAACGAGTAGCAGCACCAGGGCGGGATACAACAACAGGATCAATAATAACTGATAAACGATATACAACTTTCTCTCCGGCAGGCCAGATTGGTATTTGGTTAGGGTTAAAGACATCATATGAATTCCTTACCGTACGCGGTCAATTAACCCGGAAAGATCAGGATAGTCAACCGGCAATGGTTTGCCATTTCAGGTAGCAATTCCACCGACTATTGTTGCAGAAGATTCGTGATCAGGTTGTTTTCCCACGATTTATTTTTATCGTACTCGCACCATGCAGGGTGGTAATTCCTGTACCGGAGACATTTTCACGGACAGGTTATAACCCCACATTTTGCGAGATTATCACTTTTCAAATGGAGCAACCATGCGTAGAGTGTCACTTCTGACTGTACTCACACTACTTACATTCATCTTTTTTGGAGAATCATCGATGGCAAAATCAAAACTGGAAGACGGCCTGTATGCCAAATTCAACACCTCAAAAGGAGAGATCGTCTGTGCTCTCGAATTTGAAAAAACGCCCCTGACGGTTACCAACTTCGTCGGCCTTGCAGAAGGGACAAAAGACCTCGGCGGCGGCGCAAAATCCAAGGGTGAAAAATATTACGATGGCCTCACCTTCCATAGAGTCATTCCAGACTTCATGGTTCAGGGTGGTTGCCCGCTCGGAAGCGGTACAGGCGGTCCCGGCTACACCTTCCCCGATGAGATTGATCCGAGCCTCAAACATGAAAAACCAGGAGTTCTCTCCATGGCCAACGCCGGACCGGGAACTAACGGCAGCCAATTCTTCATCACTCACGTCCCCACCCCGTGGCTTGATGGCAAACACACCGTTTTCGGCCATGTTGTAAGTGGCCAGGATGTTGTGGACAAAATCAAACAGGGAGATACCATAGACTCTGTTGAAATCATCCGAGTCGGTAAAAAAGCAGAAGCCTTCAAGTCTGACCAGGCTGCTTTTGACGTATTGCTCGACGGCTTCGAAAAACATCAAAAGGAAAAAGCCCTTCAGGCCATGGAAAAAGAGTTAAACCTCATCGATACCAACTGGCCTGATGCCGTTACCACTCCTTCCGGTCTTAAATACGTTGTCGTTACAGAAGGTGAAGGAGATGCCACACCGTCCAGCGGCGTTATGGTAAAAGCCCATTACACCGGCAAACTGCTCGACGGTACCAAATTTGATTCTTCCTACGACAGAGGCACGCCGATTGATTTTCCTGTGGGACAGGGGCGCGTCATCAAGGGTTGGGATGAGGCATTTCTCGGTATGAAAAAAGGCGAAAAGCGGGTTCTGATTATCCCGCCGGATCTGGGATACGGCCCCTCCGGACGCGGTCCGATTCCACCAAATGCCTACATGGTATTTGACGTTGAGCTGGTAGACTTCTAACCCGGACTTCTCATACACCATAAGCTTTAAAGGGGGTGGCTGCCGCAAAGCAGTCACCCCCTTTAAGTTCTTTCGGCGTGAAAAGAGCTTCAGCTCAACTACTGTTCCAGCAGATATTTAAGCTTCGAGATATCCTGGTTCAGGACCAGGCTGAAAAAGATTAAAATAGCTGTAAAGGCCTGTTTCCGAACAGAGGATGAAACCTGCCTCTCGGTTTCCAGAAAACGTATATAGCTGGACACCCCCTGTTCAAGTTCCTTTTTCGAAAATGTTGCTTTTTCTGGATCAATTTTCAATTGAAACCGTAGATACTCTTCAATCCAGCCAAGGTACATTTTCTCAGTACTGGCCCCGCAATTCTGCTTCCGCAGCATCTTTCTAAAACTACTCAGGAGGGTATCAACCTCCAGCACCCTCCCTTCAACCGGTTTACCAGGATCCCCCTGATTGGATTCGCCCTCCGGCTGATTTTTAAATCCGGTGAAATAAGTCCGGACAGCCTTCTCAGCCTGCCCGGCCTGCCACTCCTGGAAATCCCCGGCTACTCTCAACTTTTTAAGAAAACTGTCGAGTTGCTGCTGCCATCCCAGCCCATCGGCGTCATATTCCCGCAGGAACTGTTTCACCCAGTATGTATAATACACCTCTGTGCCTTTACGAACCAGAACATCATAGAGCAGGTAGTTTACAAATCCATTTTCATCAAAACCCATGGCTACACTCAACTTCAAATCACTAAGAATAATAAACAGTTCAGTCGCACCACCCGGACTTCTGTATTTGAACACCAACATACAGATCAATCAACATCACCTGCCATCGAACAGACGATGTACACAATACAATAGCTCTCTGATATTTTTTCTTACTGCTTAAATGAGTTAAGGAAGAAGTCCTGATCTTGCAACTCGGTAATAAAAAAGCCCTGTTTATAAACCTGGCCGGCCCTGAAGATCTCTTACAATTACAAAGAGAGATATCTCTGACGTAAATGATCCAGGAAAAAAACCGGATTCGTTCCCTGTCCCGTGGCTGACTTCATCAACTCCTGGGATTCCATCGTGCTTGCCTGCAGCCATATCTTCTCATGCAGCCACTCACGTACAAACAAGACCTCTCCACCGCCAAGAAGTTCCTGCCAGTCGGGATGGGCTTTTTTGATTGCATCAAAAATCTGGGCGCTGTTAAGTGCGCCAAGAGTGTAAGAAGGAAAATAGCCGAATGACCCATCCGTCCAATGAATATCCTGGAGACAGCCATCACGATAATTCCCTGCCGTTGAAAGTCCCAGGTAGCTACTCATTTTTTCATCCCAGAGGTCCGGTATGTCGGCAGCTTCGATAGAGCCGTTGATCAAGTCTCGTTCTATTTCAAAGCGAAGGATAACATGGAGCGGGTAGGTCACTTCATCCGCTTCCACTCGAATCAGGCTGGGCTTAACCCTGCTGCTTGCCGCCCAAATCTGTTCAGCAGTAAAGGATGTAGCAGCTGGCAGAACAGCATGGATCTGTCCGGTAAAATATCCGAGGAACGCCTTGGAGAGAAAGAGTTGTTTTTCAAACAGGAGAGACTGGCTTTCGTGGATACACATATTCCGCGATTGCCCAACAGGAAGCCCGTCCCACCTCTCGGGCAAACCTCCTTCATAACTTGAATGGCCCGTTTCATGAGCTGTTGCCAGGAGTGCTTCCATGAATTCGGTCTGCCGAAAGCGGGTGGTGATTCGTTGGTCTCCACGCCCACCTGTGCTAAACGGATGCATGGACACATCGATCCTTCCACCTTCAAAATCAAACCCGAGAGATGCCATCAGCTTTTTATTCAGCTCCAGCTGGGCATCAATGGGAAAATCGCCTTGCAGCTTCACACCATCTTGCCCCTGATGGTCAAGGACCTGGTTCAAAAGACGAGGCAACTGCTCTTTCAACTCAAGAAAAACCTGGTTGATAAAATCGCTGCTGTCACCTGTACAGTAAAGATCGAGCAAGGCATCGTACGGTGTGCCGAATGTATCCCCTCCGTCATCCTGGCGAGCCTGCGCTTCCTGGCGGGACAGGTTAACAACCTCAGCGAAATTTGCGAGAAACCCCACCCAATCGTTTCCCATGCGCTGCTTCCGCCAACCATGTTCACAACGCGAACCGGCAAGCGATTGAGCCTTCACCAGATCTTCAGGGAGACAGGCTGACTGTCGATATGTCCGCTCCATCTCTGTAAGTGAGCGGCAAATCTCAGGTGTCGTCTCCTCTTCACGTGCCTCTATAATGAGATCGGCAGTCTCCTTGGTCGTCAACAACTTATGATGTAAAGCAACCAATTCTGCAATAGAAGCCGCCCTGCTATCATTACCCTTTGGCGGCATCATCACCTGTTGATCCCATTGCAGGAAGGTAAGGGCGTGTTCAAGCTGAGCGAGTTGCCTGAATTTTGTTTCGAGCTGAATATATGGACGGTTCATAGTCTCTTCGATAGACTGCAGGGTTACTTATTCCACCTCGTCTTTATTAACAAGACTGTAAACAAAAGAGCATTTCACCAGGTATAGCAGAACCGTTCTCTCTTAACACATTCAAGTGGTTTCCACATAGCAGAGTAAGACCTGTACCTAATATTCAGAGAACCCTGCAAGACTAACAATCTTGCAGGAACTTATTTTGAAATACTCCAGAATACTTAAAAAACCAATACGCGATCCATGGTCGGATTAACTGAGGAAGCATTAATATTTCAAGCCAACCCTTTCCCTCACCAGGTCGAGTGTTACAGTCGCTTTTGCACGAGCCTTTTCCGCTCCCTTGGCCAGGATTGACCTGAGTTCTGCTGGGTCGGAAAGGAATTCAGTTTTCTTTAAACGGGCATCGGCAAATTTGTCTTCCAGCAATTCCAGCAGTTCAAGTTTCAGATAGCCGTAAGCCGCACCACCGTTTACATACAGGTCGTTAATTTCAGACATTCTCTGGGGTGTGGCAAATAGCTTCAACAGCTGGTAGAGGTTACATGCATCGGGATCTTTTGGATCTTCCACCGGCGTAGCATCTGTCTCGATGGCCATAACCCGTTTCTTCAGAGGTTTTCCACTGAGAAAAATCGGAATGGTATTGCCATAAGACTTTGACATTTTCTGGCCATCCAGACCGGGAACTATGGCTGTTGTCTCACTTATCGCCGGTTCAGGCACTGTGAATGTATCACCAAATTGGTTATTGAATTTCTGGGCAATATCCCGTGCTACTTCTAAATGCTGCTTCTGATCCTTGCCGACAGGTACAAGGTCTGCCTGGAAAAGAAGGATATCGGCAGCCATCAATACAGGATAAGAAAACAGCCCATGACTTGGCATTATACCCTTGGATACCTTATCCTTGTAGGAGTGACACCGTTCGATCAGACCCATCGGTGCAAGCGTTGACAGAATCCATGTTAATTCGCACACTTCAGGGACGTCTGACTGTACCCAGAAAATACAACGATCCGGATCCAGTCCCAATGCCAGGAAGTCTGCAGCGGCCTCAAGGGTACCTGTAGATAATTTTTCCCGATCCTGCACGGAGGTCAGGGCATGCAGGTCTACAATAAAGACATACAATTCCGAACTCTTCATTTGTGTAATCATTGGCTGCATCATGCCGAAGTAGTTTCCGATATGCAGCTGCCCCGATGGTTGAATACCTGATAATACTTTCATCTGTCTCGTAATGATTTTTTGGTTAATAAGAAATTATCCCGACTTCATCTTCAGTTCTGGCTATGTCGCTTTCTCATCTTCTGATGAGTAATCATCGTATACAATTTCTACTGCCAGAGTATTTCTAAAGATACGGCACACTATGAAATGACTTTAAGCATGAAAATGTGACCTGAAACAGCTCATATACCGAGAGCCATGCAATACTGAACAAGAATCAAAAGCACACTCTATATGAGAAATTCAGGTTAGATATGTAACTGGAATACCATACAGCAAAAACAAATAAAAAGGGAGTAAGGAAAACGAATCCCCTTACTCCCATATTGCTCGCTAACGAAACTGTTGAGAAATCGAGACTACTTCACTTCCTCGAAATCGGCGTCAACTACATCATCGTCATCTTTCTTTTTCTTAGCATCGGCTCCAGATGCTTTTTCTGCTCCAGCCGCATCAGGATTCTCCTGTGAAGCCTGGGCATACATCAATTCCGCCAGCTTATGGGATGCTGCAGTGAGTGCGTCGATAGCGCTCTTGATGGTATCAACATCTTCACTGTCCATCACACCCTTAACGTTTTCAACCTCTTTCTCAACATTGGACCGGGTCTCATCATCAACCTTGTCACCGAGATCCTTAAGGCTTTTCTCGGTCGCATGTACGATAGAGTCCGCCTGGTTACGCACCTCAACCAGTTCCTTACGCTTCTTGTCCTCTTCAGCGTGCAGCTCTGCGTCCTTTGTCATTTTCTCGATCTCTTCTTCAGTGAGACCGGAAGACGCTGTAATACGGATCGACTGTTCTTTCCCTGTACCAAGATCCTTTGCAGAAACATGAAGAATACCATTGGCATCAAGATCAAAGGTCACCTCGATCTGGGGCACGCCTCGTGGTGCTGAAGGAATATCGGTCAGTTCAAAACGGCCGATGGTTTTATTATCCTGTGCCATCTCGCGCTCACCCTGCAGAACATGGATGGAAACAGCAGGCTGATTGTCGGCGGCAGTCGAAAAGACCTGACTCTTCTTGGTCGGAACAGTGGTATTTTTCTCGATCAGCTTGGTGGTAATGCCGCCAAGAGTCTCGATACCTAAAGAAAGCGGGGTCACATCGAGCAGCAGGACGTCTTTAACATCACCCTGCAGAACACCACCCTGGATTGCTGCACCAACGGCTACAACCTCATCCGGGTTTACCCCCTTGTTCGGAGCCTTGCCGAAAATCTCCTGCACCTTCGCCTGCACCTTCGGCATACGGGTCATACCACCAACCAGAATCACCTCGTCGATATCTGACGGGGAAAGACCAGCATCTTTTAACGCCACACGACACGGCTCAGCTGTACGCTCGACCAGATCATCGACCAGGCTTTCGTACTTAGCACGGCTCAGTTTCAGATTCAAGTGTTTGGGGCCGGTAGCATCTGCAGTGATAAACGGCAGGTTGATATCGGTCTCAACAGTTGTGGAAAGCTCCATCTTGGCCTTTTCCGCCTCTTCTTTCAGACGCTGGAGGGCCATTTTATCGCCACGCAGATCAATGCCCTGCTCGCGCTTGAACTCATCCGCAAGCCAGTTCACGATACGCATATCGAAATCTTCACCACCGAGGAACGTGTCTCCATTTGTAGACTTTACCTCGAATACGCCATCACCGATCTCCAGGATGGAAACATCGAAAGTACCGCCACCGAGATCGAATACGGCGATTTTCTCCTCGCCTTTTTTATCGAGACCATAAGCAAGTGATGCAGCAGTCGGCTCGTTAATAATCCTCTGAACGTTCAGGCCCGCAATCTTACCGGCGTCTTTTGTCGCCTGTCGCTGGGAATCGTTAAAGTAGGCGGGAACCGTAACAACCGCGTCTGTCACTTCCTCACCAAGATACTCCTCGGCAGTCTGCTTCATCTTGGCCAGTACCATGGCAGAGATCTCGGCAGGACGATACACCTTGCCATCCACCTCAACGGATACGGAGCCGTTTGTTCCTTCAACAATTTTGAAAGGACTGATGTCGGTGGAACGTTTTACCTCTGCATCGGTAAACTTACGACCGATGAGACGCTTGATTGCATAGAGGGTTTTTTCAGGATTGGTCACCGCCTGACGCTTAGCGATCTGCCCTACCAGCCGCTCGCTGTTATCCGCGAACGCAACGACCGACGGAGTGGTCCTGTTGCCCTCAGCATTGGCGATAACTTTCGGTTCACCGCCTTCCATAATTGCCACACATGAGTTGGTGGTTCCCAAATCAATACCGATAATTTTACCCATGACTTCTTTCTCCTTGTATCAATCTAAATCGGATAATGTGTTTCCGAGAATCCTATTTTTTTATAAAAAACCTATAGCGTTTGACCACTTCTAAAGTGGTCATCTTCCATGATTTGTCAAGTAACGCAATTTGAATTTTCGCGTCTGTAAGCAGTTATTCTGGCTTACCCGAGGAAACAACAACCTTGGCAGCCCGCAAGAGTCTGTCTTTGTAGTAATATCCCTTCTCAAACTCAGTTACGACACTGTTTGCAGGAATGGTATCACTTGGTTCCATGGTAAGTGCTTCCTGATGGTTGGGATCAAAGGGTTTGCCCACCGCCTCAACAGGTTTGACCTCAAACTTTTCCAAAGTCAAATTGAGGCTCTTCAAGGTAAGCTGAACACCTTCCAAAAGTCCGGCCAGGTTCTTCTCGGCAGAAGCTCCTTCCACCACACCCTGACCAATGGCCCGCTCAAGATTGTCCACCGCCGGCAGGATCTCTCTGAAAATCTGTTCACCTGAATATTTCAGGGCGGTCATACGTTCCCGTTCCATCCGTTTCTTGAAGTTTTCAGATTCGGCGACCGTTCTCAATAACTGGTCGCGAAGCTCAGCGACTTCCTTGCGGGCGGCCTCAAGCTCGTCTTCAGGAGTCTGGGCCTCCTCCTGCACTTCTTCTGCAACACTCTCTGAAGGCGACTCTACCGTTGCTTCAGAATCCACACTCTCCTCGATTGTGGTTTTCTCGTCTTCAAGATCATTGTTTTTCTTCTCTTTACTCACCCAGTCCTCCACTGTCAGCGAATTATGTTCATCAATCAGGAAAGCCGCATTCCTGTTGGTTTGCGGCCTATTTTCATAACCTGTGCGAACAATAAGTAGCCGGAAAAGATTGTCAAGATTTGGAGTCGTGGAATTCAGAATTTTATATTATCCTGAAAGCTCCGGCCTTTAGAGTAAAGAAAAACTTGATTCAGCCTGCAGCTCAACCACTTTATCCGTGGAGGGCCTGCACTACTGGTTTGCAGCGCCTCGGAAGCCTGAATCGGTTTATAGAGGTCGTTGAAACGTTTGCTCCATCTCCGGCTAGGGTACAGTGCAGCAGGGGGGAATCAGGAAGAAAGATATAGAAGGAAATCACCTTTCCCTCTCCTGGTCATATTTGTTGAGTTTATTCTGGAGGGTTTTCCGTGTTATACCTAGCCTGCGGGCGGCCTCACTCTTATTGCCCCCAGTCTCTTTCATCGTCCCAAGGATTAATATCTTTTCTGATTCATAGATGGAGGACGGCTGACTGACAGACGTTGTTTCCGTCTGTGCCTGGTATTTCTGGATGGAAAGCGGCAGGCTTTTTTCCGTCAATTCCTCACCCCGCATAAGGATAATTCCACGCTCAATGGCGTTTTCCAGTTCACGCACATTACCCGGCCATGGATAAGAGGACAGCTTCTTCATGCATTCGCTTGTTATGCCCGTAACGTTTCGCCTGTTCTTCGTGGCAAATTTTTCAACAAAATAATCGACGAGCAGGGGAATATCACCTTGCCTGTTTTGTAGTGCCGGTACGGCCAACATCACCACATTTAACCTGTAATAGAGGTCTTCCCTGAAGGTTCCTTTCTTCACCTCCTCCTCAAGATCACGATTTGTCGCCGCCACGATACGGACATCAACCCGGATGGTTTCTTCTCCTCCCACTCGCTGCAGTTCCTGCTCCTGCAGGACCCGCAGTAATTTGACCTGCATGGCCTGGGATGTCTCACCAATCTCATCAAGAAACAAGGTCCCGCCATCGGCCTGGACGAACTTGCCCTCCCTCTGCTTCTCTGCACCGGTGAAGGCTCCCTTTTCATGACCGAACAGCTCTGATTCGAGCAAACTCTCAGCCAGTGCCGCACAGTTGACCTTAACAAATGGCCCGTCTTTTCTCTCACTGTTGGTGTGCAGGGCTTCTGCAACCAGCTCTTTACCTGTGCCTGATTCGCCATAAATGAGAACAGTCGCTTCGGTCGGCGCAACATAGCTGATCATATCAAGCAGTTCGAGCATGACCGGTGATTCACCAATAATTGAGGTTTGCAATCCCTCTTCTTGGGGGGTTTGCGCCACCTGTTGTTTTTTTTCTGTGACCTGCCGATGATCCACTGCCCTTTCAAGTGCCAGCCTGAGCCGGTCAAAATCGAGAGGTTTGGTCAGGTAATCGTGAGCACCGTCTTTAATAATCTCAACAGCATCATCTACAGAGGAATAGGCCGTCATCAGAATGACCGGTAAGGCTGGCTGCATCGCCTTTATCCGGGAAAATGCCTCCCGGCCATCCATTCTGGCCATCCGGATGTCCATAAGTACGGCTTCATAACTATTTTGTTCCACAGCGGCCACTGCGGTAGTTCCATCGTCGGCTTCAACACAGCGCCACCCCCACTCCTTGATCATGGAAGAGAGCATAAATCGATGAACCTGCTCGTCATCTACTATCAGAACCGTCGGTTTTCCGTTTCGTTTTGTCACCTTATTATCTCCCAAAAACCAAACAGGTTATCTTTCAAAAGAAAAAAGCAGATCAGCGCCCGTCGCATCGGCAGATGTTCTCGATTCTACATAAAAACCCCGACCCAGCTCATATCGGATGGTTACCTCACCCAGCTGATCGAAAAAATTATGGTCATACCCGATAAAGATTTCATCCGTCAATCTCTTCCCCACAACCAGCGACAACCGTTCCCCGGATGTGGCTCCCTCAAAATAGACATCATCCACCGGCAGGATAGAGGTCAGCCCCTGAATGAGTCCTGTCCCCTGGTTTATGCCAAGCGCCATGGCGGCAGAGCTGAGAATATTTTCATCACCGGAGGAGGTATCGGACATGGAGCGGCCAACTACCATATAGGCCAGGATATCACTTTCATCCATATAGGGGTCGGAAAAAAGCTTGAAGTCAAGGTTCTCAGCGGTCCCGCTCACATCAACCCCAACGGTTATACCGTTGGGTCCCGCTTGCTGATCGGCGACAACCTTCTGGGCGCGGACGTCAACACCGGGATCATCAATGTGGCCTCCTCCAAAGAAGACGCGTCCCCTTTCAATATCAAGTGTTCTGCCATAGACTGAGAACTGGCCATCCTGCATGGTGAGCACCCCAGTGCCGGTAACAAAAGAACCCGATAGTTTCTCCACCTGCAACTCCCCATGCAGGTATCCTGCGATGCCGTAACCGTCGAGCCGCACATCATCTCCCAACTCGACATCGAGCAAGGTCTTAAAAAACCAGCCGGTGTCCGTCCTGTCATCTTCGTCGTCAAGGAACACGACATCATCTGATTCAGAGAGCGAATTGGTCATCTTTTCCGGGGTCAACAAGGCATATGGAATAAACAATGTCCCAAAAAGAGCTCCGCCATCGGTATCGAAAACAAGCCGTAAGTCCGGATTGGCGCGGATCTCATATTCCGGTAGACGAAAGGTATCGATATTTTCTCCGCCGAAATTAAATTCCCCCAACAGATCATTGAGCCCGAAGGTAAGGCTGCCATCTGCATAAAGCCTGCCGGGACCAGATGTCCCTTGCGCGCTGATAGTCAGCACATTGCTCTCGCCAACAACATTAAAAACCACATCCTCAAGCTGTACTCCAAACGTGGGGAAATCGATTACACCGTCATGCAACACCAACGTACCGGCAGCCTGCGGATCCAGTAGGGTTCCGAACAGATCTATTTTGCCGGTCAGGGCACCCGAGGGATAGACATAATACTCCGTTAACGGAGCTACAAAATCAAGATTATTGGCTGAGAGATTGATCGCTCCGGAAATTTCAGTGAACCGAATATCCTGGCCGAATCGTCCGAAATCAACAATGGAAACGGTTGCATCCGCGCTATTGCTATCAGCCATATGCACTGTCAGTCCCCCCTGAAGTTTACCATTGTAGAGGGTTGCATCCAGCATCAGGCTCTCCACATCTGCCAACTCCCAGTCACCATTATCTCCCTTCCTGCCTATTGAGCTATCGAAAAGACCAATATGCGCCTGGGCCAGGGACACCTCTTCCAAATTTCCCTCAGCAGATATCGCGCCTTCCGTCCGGCCATAGAGCTGTTCGGATAAAAATGGCTCGGTGTCAAATCTGGAAAGATTAAGCCCATTCCACCTGAGTTTCCCCTGCCATTGCTGACTCTCACTCTGCCATCCCCCCTGCAGGCAGATATCCTCCTGCTGACCCGTACCGGAATAACAGAAATCCTCCATGGATAGTCCGGAAGAGGAAACAGTCAGCCTGGCCTTTCGGATCAAATTCCAGTGACCTCCGTTTCTGATTTTCAAGTCACTCTTTTTCAGGATCCCGTTCCACACCAGTTCTTCGTCAAATGTCCCGTCGCCTTCAGTCACCATAGTAAGGAGTCCGCTTTTGACCGTAACCTGAAGAGCATGATTTTGAGCGGAGCCCGAGAGTCGTATGCCCATATCATTAATCACAGTATCACCAGACGTGATATCCCGGGCATAAAGGGAAAACACAAGATCACTCCCGAAATCAGGACTGCCTTTCATGGTTCCTATAATAGATTCGATACGGCCGCCTTCGATATACAACCCGCTACCGCGCAGTTCCATATCAACCAAAGGAAGAGCACGGGAACCCTGAATAGTGCCCTGCAGGCTCACCTCTCCGCCGGCCCCCGCAATGACCTCTCCGATATCCGGTGAAAGGACACGAACAGACATACCGAGAGTATCGTCCACCCTGCCACTCATTCGGATCTCCGAACGGCCGCTGGTAAAATGCAGTTCTTCCAGTTCGAGACTGTCGTTACGAATCGTGCCGATTCCACTACCGGAAAGAGGGAAGCCCCTGACTTCACCACTCAACTCCTGAAGGTCGATATCAGCCTGAATCGCACCCTGTGCAATTGTGCCACGACTCATGACCCTCAGG
This sequence comes from Desulfopila sp. IMCC35008, assembly GCF_010646885.2. Classification (GTDB taxonomy): domain Bacteria; phylum Desulfobacterota; class Desulfobulbia; order Desulfobulbales; family Desulfocapsaceae; genus Desulfopila. The sequence continues at coordinate 3,168,583 of NZ_CP050700.1, forward strand.
TCTATTACTCCGGGATATTCATCAAGGAACAGGGATGGGTCGAATTCGGCAAGCTGCAAACCAACAGTCCAATCGAGCAGGGGCATGGCCGACTCGGTCAGACTGTAGCCCAGCGCGCCGGTAAGCGCGATATGCGCCGGACCGTTATAGATATCCAGATGAGTCAGCTCTACCTGGTGACCAGCGACCTTGAGTGTTCCTTCACCGTGAAGCGGGTGGCCGTGTATAATGCCCTTAAATGATTCAATGCGCATTTCAGCGACAAGAGGGTTGTCACGGCGATAGACACCTGAGGAATGGAGTTTTGCAGACAATTGCGCATCGTATTTTTTACCAAATATGCCGGGGGTCAGCTCCGCCAGGTCTATGCTTGCCTGCCAACGCAGTTCATCCTGCCACTCCAGGGACCCTTCTAAACGTTCTATCTTTCCGTACGGAGTATCAACCATTCCCCGGACAAGTTTCATGGACTCCCTGGTTCCCTCGACATCAAGGGAAATATCCGCACGCTCTATATCGGGGCCACTGAGCTCCCCTGACACCTTTCCGGACCACGTTTGCAGATCACCTCTGAAATCAACATCTGAGTGGATAACGATATCCTGCTGCGGCGAAAAAAAAGAACCGAGCTGCAATTCATTGGCTTGGGCCTGAGCGCTCCATTGCGGTTTTTCCAAAAGATTCTTGAGCCGTGCCTCGAAATGAACGGATGAGGGCTGTACCAGGTCTGCCTTAATGACAGGATTTTCAACCGTGCCGGTAACCGTAAAGGAACCGGCCGTAGGGATCGTATCAGGTATCACCGAGGCCCAACTCCCGGAAAAATCAAGCTGCCAGGACCTGTCTGTATCAAGCACTCCTTTCATGTCCAGGCTGTTGCCGGCAGAGGACAGGGATAATTCCTGCACTTCCAGCCGCCCGTCATGATACCCACCACCGAATTGAACGTGCTCAACGGCAGCCAACTGAGAACCGTCTGTATCCCAAACGGTCATATTGTTGATCTCAATCGTATCAATCACAAGAGTAACCGGCAGCAGTAGCTTCTCGGGTTTCGGCAGAGAAGGGATTTTTTTCGGATACGTACTTTCACCACTTTTTTGCAGTCGGATGGAGAGCCCTTGAATTCCCAGTCTATCGGTTACCAGTTCCCTCTCTTTCAGACGGCCTGGTTGCCACTTCATCTGCAGCTCAAAAATATCCACCTTCAAAGAGGGAATATTTATGGAGACATTTCCCAGGACCCAACCGGAGAGCACACTGCCCTCAACGCGTTGTACACTAACAGCTCCACCGCTTATCCCGTCAACAAAACCAACCATAAACCGCGTGCCTCTCTCGGTGGTCAGCAGAAAGCCGGCTGCACCAAAAAACAGAACGGCCAGGAGCACAATTATTACAAGAACTTTTTTCACAGATCTGCTCCCGCAGTCAGATGCAGACGCACTGGCAGGTCGTCCTCGAGAAAGGCACAGGCCATATCCAGCCGAACCTGCCCGAACGGAAGTCGATACCGGACACCAACACCCGCACCCTGCTTGAAATCAAGGCTGAGATCATCTGTGGCATTCCCCACATCCCAAAAGGCGGCAATGCTCCAATCCTGCTTCCACTCCTTTTCCGCCTCAATGCTGCCAACAGCAAGATACCTGCCCCCCACCACAGCACCAGACTCATCTTCAGGGCCGATTGCCTTGTAGCCATAGCCGCGTACACTCTGGTCGCCACCAGCATAAAATCGCAGTGACGGCGGCAAGTCGTCTATGGAATCAACAACCGTTGCCCCGATACTGCCCCGTCCAATGAACCGCCAGCCATCAAACGGTGAGAGAATGACCTTCCCGCCGATAATGCCTTTAACAAAGGTAACGTCAGACCCAGCACCCTCTACAGCCCCACTGACACTCGTCGATATCTGGATACCATATTTAGTGATGTGCAGGTTGTCAGCCATAATCATGTTTGTGGTAAAACCTGGTACAACCAGGCGTACATGGCCTTCGGTCAGTCCCACACTGTAATCCTCATCACGATATTCAAGAGAGCCGCCATGACTCATAAACCGGGTATTGTGTTCGAGTCCGATACCAAGAGAGATCAGGCGTGTCTCCGTATCGTCCCAGATCTGATCGGTGTAGGAAGAACTGAAAGCAATCTTGTCGTTATTAGGGTTCCCCCAGGGCACCTTGTAATCAAATCCCAACATCGAATCCGTTTCACTTACCTGGACTGTTCCGAGCAGGGTATGCCCTTTTTCATTTAACAGTTTGTTTCGCCATTCAAACCTGGCTCTTGGGCCTGTATCTGTGGCATACCCTAACCCAATGGAATACAGATTTAATTTTTCAGGAGTCGAAAAATAGACCCTTACCGGCACTACGAGTTCACGTCTATCCTGGACCCTGCCTTCAACGATCACCTTACTGAAATATTCCGTCCTGTAGAGTATCTTCTGGAACTCAATCAGCTCCGAAGTTTTATACGGATCGCCTTTCTTATAGGGAATATATTCACGAAGGAGTTCCGATTGTACACCGCTCTCCTCAAATATTGTCTCACCAAAGACAAACTGCGCCCCCATCCTCAGATTGAGTACAATATCCGCTTCCTTGTTCTTTCGGTCAATACGCAGTTCCTGATCCCGGTATGCAGCCTCCAGATAACCATTGTTAAAGGCGGTACGTATTATGGATTTTTTCCCTCTTTCATAAATGGACTGATTAAGTATATCACCTGACTGCAAAGGAAACTGCTCACGCACGGCAAAGAGCAGATCCTTGGCCTCATCGTCACCTTCAACAACAATATCGACCTTCCTCACCCGAACAGGTTCACCTTTATCCACCTCATATAAAACGGTGAATGTATCACCATCCCTCTCCATACGACCCACAACCTGCGGTTGGTAATAACCAAAAGGGGCAAGTGCCGAAGCAATTTCACCCTTCGCTTTTTTATGCAGCCGTCTGACATCTGCCGTTGTCAGACGTGCACTTTCACGATGCCGATAAATGGAAAGGTGGGCAAGAACGTTTTCATACAACCCACCCTCCACACCGGTAACAGTGATATCAACGCCGACCGCACCGAATACTCCGGCGGGTACAAGCATAAAGAGACATATGAAAAGGATTCGACAATACACGTTCAATTTATTAGTACTGATATCCAGAGGTTTAACAATTTCTCACACCCTATAGCAAAAAGGGTTTACATAATTGCGGCATTTTACACAACCTGACTCGATTTTAAAGATGATTCACCAGTCAATAGAAATAACCGATTTTATCAATAAAGGATATGGACTTGGACAATTACCCGACGGTCGCAAAATTATGGTCCGCCATGCCTTGCCTGGTGAAAGAGTTACCGCCAAAATCAAGAAGGAAAAGAAAAACTTCCTTATTGGTGAACTGGAGGAACCGGAACTCCCCTCAGCGGGAAGGATCGAACCTGCCTGTAAACACTATGGGACCTGTGGCGGATGCGACCTGCAACATGCCTCCTACGAACTGCAGTTACAACTTAAACGTAAGGTACTGATCGACCTCATGAAGCGACAATTTCGAGACCGGGGAACCGGGGTCGAAACCATGATTCAACCAACTTTGCCCGCACCACACCCCTTATATTATAGGCAGAGAATCCGGCTGCAGGTAAACGAAGAAAAGATGATCGGCTACCTGCAGCACAATAGCCACCGACTTGTCGCAGTATCAGCCTGCCCAATTGCCCGGCCCGAAATCAATCAAGTACTGGGACGCCTTGTGGAGTCGGAAGACATGGACAAACTACTTGCGACCTGCCGGGAACTGGAATTATGCTGGAACCCGGAAAGCGGCATGGTCACACTGCTGCTGAAGAAAACCCGCAAACCACGGCCGGCTGATTTCGCGAAAAGCGATATGCTTCGACTCTCCATACCAAATCTGGACAGAATCTTTTTCTCAGGGGATGATTTCCCCTTAACCCCCGCCTCTCCAAAAGAATGTGCTGTTGATATGGCCGTCGAATATCCGAAACTTCAGATCGGTGGAATGCCGTACCGACTCGAATGGGAGTTAAATGGCTTCTGCCAGGTGAACCTGGAGCAAAACCAGCACCTCATCGAGAAAGTTGTAGATTTTGCGGATATTCAAAAAGAAGACACCATTCTCGACCTGTACTGCGGCATGGGAAATTTCTCTCTTTTCCTGGCCGGACAGGGAAAATCACTCATAGGTGTCGAAGGGCAGGGATCGGCTATTCGCAGCGCCAGAAAGAATAGTAAGAAGGCAGAACTGTCAAACACCACATTTATAAAAAGCCCCATCCACAAGATCTGTGAGAAACTGGTAGCAGAACAACAATGTTTCGACTGCCTCATTATCGACCCGCCACGCCAGGGAGTTCCGGGCCTCGCCGCCGAGCTCTCCGCCCTTTGCAGAAAAAGGATGGTATACATCTCCTGCGATCCTGCAACCCTCTGCAGGGATCTTGATGGTCTCTGTAAAAACGATTTTGCCATCCGCCAAATCCAGCCTGTGGATATGTTTCCTCAGACACACCATATTGAGACCCTTGTTCTTCTTGAAAAGAATTGACATCATGTGCTTTTCCCGTTAAGGGTAGCTTAAATGTTACGTAGAGTTTTGTTTTTATCGCGGCAGATTCCTGCCGCTTTTTTTATCGAATCACCTGATTCTGCAAAGCGGATATTTTCAGGCGGGGCGACACTGCCTCGTTTTCCTGCGTGCAGAAAGAAGATATCTCAAGGATGTAAGCCGTAATGACCAAAGACAACCAGACCATACAGCAGAGAAAGGAAAAAGCCGAAGCCCTCGCCGAACTAGGCGTTAAATTATACAGTAACAGCTTCAAGCCCGAAAACAAAGCGGCGGAACTCCTGCCTAAGGGTCAGACTCTTGAAGCCCAGCAACACGACGAGGAAGGCACATCCTACTCCGTTGCCGGGCGAGTCATGTCCATGCGTAAATTCGGCAAGGCTGCCTTTTTCCATATCTCTGACAAAAGCGGTCAGATACAAATATATGTTAAAAAGGATCAACTTGGTGATGAACTTTTCGCCCAGTTCAAGAAATGGGATGTGGGTGATGTAGTTGGTGTTGAAGGAACACTTTTCAAAACCAAGATGGGCGAGTTATCAATCCAGGCAAGCTCCATCACCATGATTGCCAAATCGGTACGGCCCCTCCCCGAGAAATGGCATGGTCTCACCGATGTGGAAACACGCTATCGTCAGCGCTATGTAGACCTTATTGTTACTCCCGAATCCCGGGAGACATTCAGGAAAAGGGTGGAGATTATCAGACTGGTTCGGGAATACCTCAACGGTTTGGATTTCATGGAGGTAGAGACCCCGATGATGCAGCCCGTACCCGGTGGTGCCACCGCAAAACCATTCAGGACACACCATAACGCCCTCAGTATGGACCTGTTCCTTCGTATTGCCCCAGAACTGTATCTCAAAAGGCTGTTGGTCGGCGGTTTCGAGAGAGTCTTTGAAATCAACCGCAACTTTCGGAACGAAGGGCTCTCAACCCGCCACAACCCTGAATTCACCATGCTGGAGTTCTATCAAGCCTACGCCACCTACCACGACCTGATGGACCTGACGGAAGACATGATCTCCTCAATTTGTGAGCAAGTCAACGGCACTATGCAGATCAACTATCAGGGTACAGAGGTCAATCTGGCACCTCCCTGGAAACGACTGACCATGGATGAAGCCCTGATCGAAGTGGGTGGTCTTGATGCTGAATTGCTACAGGACAACGAGGCGATTATCGCCCTGGCCAAGGAAAAAGGTATCAAACTGGAAAACCAGGCAGGACCAGGCAAGGCCAAAACAGAGCTTTTCGAATTGCTGGTAGAGGAAAAACTCATTGATCCGACCTTTATCACCTCCTACCCGACAGAGGTTTCACCCCTTGCCCGCCGTAATGAAGAGGATCCAGCGGTGACTGACCGTTTTGAGTTGTTTATTACCGGCAGGGAACTGGCCAACGCCTTCAGCGAGCTCAACGACCCGGTTGACCAGCTCGGGCGTTTTGAAAAACAGATTGCAGAACGTGGTGAAGATGATGAGATCCATCCAGAGCTGGATAAAGATTATGTCCGTGCTCTTGAATACGGCATGCCTTCCGCCGCAGGTGAAGGTATAGGTATCGACCGGCTCGTCATGCTGCTCACTGACGCGCCCTCAATCCGCGACGTTATTCTGTTCCCGCATCTTAAACCGGAAGCAGGAACCCAGGAAAAACAGACGGAGTCCGAGACAGCAGAACAGGACTCCTGATATGTATGAATGGTTTATCAGCCGGAGGTATCTTCGCGCCAAACATAAACAGGGCTTTATCTCACTGATATCGTTCCTCTCCGTGGTTGGCATAACCGTCGGAGTCATCGCCCTGATAGTGGTATTGTCTGTCTATTCCGGCTTCACCGAAGGGCTGCGCAACCAGATCCTCGGTATCAATTCTCATATCATTGTTCAGCAATTCGGAGGAGCCATCCCCCGGTACCACGAGGTGCGTGAACAGATCCTGACCGTAAAGGAGGTAACCGGCGCAACACCCTACCTTTATGCCCAGACGCTTGTCAGTTCGAGTGCAGGGGGAAACGGTGTCCAGTTGCGTGGCATCGATCCGGCAACCGCAGAAAACGTGCTCGGTCTTTCAAAGCAGATGATTTCCGGATCCATCCACGACCTTGATCAGGTTGAGGATACCAGGGTACCCTCCATCATCCTGGGCAAAGTCCTGGCAAGTGAACTGCGGGTTACCACCGGCAGCAGGATTCGCTTGATATCTCCTTCCGGACCACTGACGCCAATGGGTGTTATTCCCAAGGTAAAGACCTGCCGGGTAAGCGGTATTTTTGAAACAGGGATGTATGAGTATGATGCCACCCTTGCCTATATGGCCATTAAGGATGTTCAGAAATTCCTCGGTGAAGGCGACATTGCCCACGGCATTGAGGTGACAATCAAATATGACCTCCTCAACAAGGCGGATGTTGTCGGCAGAGTCATAGGCGAACATCTCGGGCCAGGATTTGTCATCAAGGACTGGATGTCGATGAACCAGAATCTCTTCGCCGCCTTTAAACTTGAAAAAATAGGCATGTTCATATGCCTGACCCTTATCATCCTCGTCGCCGCACTCAACATCATCAGTGCACTCATCATGGTAGTCATGGAAAAGGGGAGGGATATTGCCATACTTAAATCAATGGGAGCCACCTCCGGCTCTATTATGAAGATCTTTTTTCTGCAGGGTCTGGTCATTGGCATATCAGGCACTATTTTCGGGGTCCTCGGAGGTCTTGGCTTATGTGAGATCCTCTCCAGGTACAAGTTTATCGAGCTCCCCTCCAACGTTTATCCGATGACCACCTTACCAATCAAGGTCCTGCCGCTCGATGTGACAATCGTCGCTGTGAGTTCCATCATCATCACCCTGACCGCAACACTCTATCCATCCTGGAAAGCTTCAAAGGTCAAACCTGCGGAGGTGCTGTCATGACCGCCCTCTATGAAGCCCGTGCCCTCACAAAGGTATATACCGGTGGCGCAACGGATCTCACAGTCCTTGACGGCCTGGATATTTCCGTAAAAGCCGGGGAGATGGCAGCCATCATGGGCGCATCCGGCTCCGGCAAGACCACCCTTCTGCAAATCCTCGGGACTCTCGCAGAACCATCGTCCGGCGAATTGTTTTTTGAGGGAAAATCAGTATCGGAGCTCGAAGAGAAACAGCTCGCCAAATTCAGAAACAAGTCAATCGGTTTCATTTTCCAGTTTCACCACCTGTTGCCGGAATTCAGTGCTCTCGAAAATGTGATGATGCCCGCCCTGATAGCGGGTAAAAAAGGGAGTGAGATAGAAGCCGGTGCTCTTGGCCTGCTCGATCAGGTTGAATTAGGTAATCGTGCCAGTCATAGGGTTGGGGAGCTTTCCGGGGGAGAGCAACAGCGAACAGCTCTTGCACGGGCACTTATCATGAACCCGTCCCTGCTCCTTGCAGATGAACCGACAGGTAACCTCGACGCCCGCGCAGGCAACCTGGTATTTAATCTCCTGCAAGACCTTTGCCGCAAGAGGTCCCTGGCTGTCATCATGGTCACCCACAATATTGAACTGGCCAATCGAATGGATCGAACGTATCGGCTCCAGGATGGGAAGCTCACAGGATGAAATAAGAGTCGTTCCTTTTTTCTCTCTCTATCACCCTGTACGCCTTGACGAGCAATCTATCTCGTCCCATCCTAAAAAACTTCCCTTTTGGTCGAGACCTTCGTTATGCTCAGAATTCCATTCTCCGATAAGTAAGAAACAATACTCCAAGATATCTACCATATACCTGTGGGATTATTTTCCACCTGCCTCGATATCGAGCAAGCCACCTGGTTCCAGGTTGGTAACTAACCCGATTCGCGAAATATCAGGTCTAGAATTTAGGCAGCAGACTTTTCAACCCTTTTTTGAGCGTGTCGACCTGCTCTTTGGGAACGATTTTTTCCGTCAGGCCACTCTCTTCAAGTACTTTGTCCAGCCCTTCGTCAACCACCTGGCTTTTGACCATCTCCTCAACATCCGGACTGAATTCCGGCTCCTGAAACGTTCCGTCGACGATCACCGGGATCATCAAACCCGACCTCTTCAAGGTATCTCCCTGGCCAACGAGTGTTGCCACAAACTTCGGGTGGATACGCATATCCAGTTTTTCCTCAACGAGGTCAGCAGAGCCCTTGACCGTAATCCGTAATAACGGGGATTTTAGGGAGATATTTTCCGTAGAAAACAGGCCGTCTGTCAGCACAAAAGGGGCTTGCAGTTCTGCGAAATCTGTTTTGGGTTTTTGTTGTGCACCACTTCCGATAAAAGCTGTCTGGATATTTCTCACCATTCCCGCAAGATCAATGCCCACGATGGCCCCGTCCCGAAACATGAGATTTCCAGACCCGTTTAAACTCTTTTTAATCTCCTCAGGTGTATCGCCCACCAGGTCAAGTGATACACTTGATTCCAGGACACCCTCCAGTAAATCTTTATCGACAAAATCCTTTAACAAAGGGCCGACCATGATTCCGGATGTATTTACGTCGAGCTTTGTTTTCGGTTTGTCCCCCTGAACGTTCACGTGCACCATAGTTTCCACTTTACCCTGATAGAGATCAAAGGTAAGAGGTTCAAGGTTGAAAAGCCCGTCTCGACCTGTTAGCGAGAGATCTATGTTTTCAATACGTCCCCCATGCACTTTCAAACTACCCACCTTAAATGCACTTTCAAGAACCAGTGTCCGAAAGGGGCCGTAATCGACCACCTTCGGTGTTGTCCCAGCCTGTTCTTCTTCTCCCACAGCTTGTTCTTCACCTTTGGGTGGGAGATACCTGTCGAGATCGAGGGTGTCCATTTGGCCTTTAAACACCAGATGAGGCGGTGAAACCGAAGGCAGGCCACCAGTGAAGGAAACCGTAGAATCATCGAGTTTCATCTCACCGCTGTTGATTGCCAATTGCTGTTTGGAGCCCGAAATATCCAGTTTCAACGCCAGAGCACCAAGAGCAGATGGGTCACTGGTTTCAGGTATCAGTGCAGGATCAATTTTCCCAATCAGGGTCCGGGGAGAAAATTGTTTAACTTCCATCTGCACCTTAAATCCCAGCTCTGTGAACAGATTACTCAATACCCCTTTCACCTGGACTTCTAGCTCCTCGACCGCATGCAGAGAAATGTCAAATGGAACATCTTCCTGTCCCGGATTTGCCCCCAATGGACCGAACTGCCCCTGCAAACCGAACGGTTGACCATCAAATGCCACGTTGAACTCCATGGTAATCTGCTTATCAAAACTTATATCGGTCAACCGCAAGGTGATATCCGACACTTTCTTGGTAATTCCAGCCGCATTGTCAGTAAAGGTTACAGCACCGTTGACGATGGAGACTTCACCGACCACCAGTGATTTCAATCCGAAACCATCCGCTGTACTTTTAGGTTCCTCCGTTCTCTCCTGTACTTCTTCCTGCCCCGATGAGTTCCCCACAGACATCCAGTTCCCTATCCCCTGCTTTGTCGTCTCCAAATGGATTTCGGGACTGTCGAGAACTATACGGTCTATCACGACTTCTTTTGAGAGCAGCGGCATCACCTTGAGATGCGCTTCAAATAAAGCCAGTGTAACCATATCCCCAGCACTGAACCCCTCCGGGTTTCCTATACGCAAGTCTGAAAAAGAGAGACCCACCCAGGGAAAAAAGGAAAGTTGCAGATTGCCGCCAAGATGTACAGGTACACCGCTTGCCTCAGCCAGTTTGGCTTCAATCTGGGGTTTGTATTGTTCCACATCAATCAGCTTGGATACGACCACGACGGCCACGACGCCAAGAACGGCAATACCAAGAAATAGAAATCCGGCAATTTTCAGTAATTTTTTCATGCAGTCACTCCCCTTTTCGAACAGTTCACTATTTTTTAAATGATAGGGGCTGACGCCTGAATTGGCAAAGAAAAATCAATAATCCGATGAAAACTGGGTTCCGCCCTTCACTCTGCGTCGAACAATAACAAAGGCCCGATCAACAAATACGTAATCGGGGTTACTTATCAGTAATTCAATTATGTAATTCAATGTCTGAATCATCGAAAAGCACCTGATCTTATTCACTGTGAAGATATACCACTATGTCACATCATCTTGAATATATGTACTTTTCCCGAAACACACTATCATGAACTTTGCAATCACTTCAATATGGCACATTATATGCAATAAATAAAGTGTGTGACCCCAAGCACACTTTCAAAACATGACTCAGCCCCCCCCCATCGGGTAAGCCAGCGGAAGTACGGTTTGCCCGATTTCTTTTTTATGCCTCTTCACGTTACAACTACCATCTGTATCCTTTTTAAACGCCTTATAAAATAGGCGTTGACAAACATGGTCGATTCTAAATAAATAGACTCAGTTTAAATCACTGGGGGTGCTTTTATAGCTGAGAGAAGCGGAACGCTTCAACCCTTGGAACCTGATTCGGTTAGCACCGGCGTAGGGAAAGTGTTCAAAACAGGATTATTGTCTTCTCCCCTTTTCTATTCTTTTCCCTTTCCGTTCGCTCTGCACAGGTTCATTCAAGGGCATACAATACGCACCTCCTTCATTCAAAATGGTCAATTGAGTCAGGAGAAAGATAATGAACACTGCCTATACTACCCAGATGGATGCCGCCCGTAAGGGGCTTGTCACCCCCCAGATGGTACAGGTCCTGGAAAACGAAACTATCAGCCGTGAAGAGTTACTGGCACATGTGGCCGCCGGTCGGATTGCTATACCGGCAAATAAGCATCATCACTGCCTGAAAGCTGTCGGTGTCGGTCAGGGATTAAAGACCAAGATTAATGTCAATCTTGGCGTTTCAAAGGACGCCTGCTCCTTTGAGGCAGAGTTAAGCAAGGCCCATCTTGCCATGAAATATCAAGCAGATGCAATCATGGACCTTAGTGTTTCTGGTGACACTAAAGGATTCCGCAAGCGGTTAGTTAAGGAAATCCCTTTGATGATCGGTACGGTACCCATTTATGACACCCTCACCCGTACAGGCAAACCCACCGAACAGATAACCATCGACGAATGGTTCGAAACTGTTGAGATTCATGCCGCCAACGGAGTCGACTTTATCACCATCCATGCAGGCCTCACCTCCAAATGCATAACCAGCCTGAAAACCAATGAGAGACTCTGTGGCATGGTTAGCCGCGGCGGAGCCATCCTGTTTGAGTGGATGGAAAAAAATGCTAAGGAAAATCCATTTTATACCCATTTCGACAGACTTCTGGACATCTGCGAAGCACATGATGTCTGCATAAGCCTCGGAGACGGGCTCCGCCCCGGGGCTATCAAGGACTCCACCGATGCTCCCCAGATCCAGGAATTAATTACCCTCGGCGAACTCACCCGCAGGGCCTGGCGGAGAAATGTACAGGTCATGATCGAAGGCCCCGGACATGTCCCGCTGCATGAGATCGAAATGAATGTGCAGTTACAGAAAAAACTCTGCCACAATGCTCCCTTCTATGTTCTCGGCCCCCTGGTTACTGATATCGCACCGGGTTACGATCATATAACCTCCGCTATTGGAGGAGCGGTGGCTGCCATGCATGGTGCAGATTTTCTCTGTTATGTCACTCCGGCAGAACATTTACGACTGCCCTCTGCTGAAGATGTAAAGGAGGGAATCATGGCCTCAAAAATTGCCGCCCATGCTGGAGATATCGCAAAGGGACTGGCAGGTTCAGCCACCATCGACCACAAGATGAGTCAGTCGAGGAGCAAGCTTGACTGGGAAGGGCAATTCATGAACTCGCTTGATCCTGAAAAGGCCAGGGAATACAGAAATTCCTCCCAGCCGGAGGAGCAGGAGGTTTGTACCATGTGCGGTGATTTTTGCGCTGTTAAGAGGGTCAACAACCTACTGAATATCTAACAACCCTATTCCATGCCGGTAAAAGCTGAACTGATTTCTTTTGATGTTCAGCTACCGGTCTCAGGTTGCGTCTGTAAATCCTTCGAAGATACAGCAAGTGCCAGGAGATAAGTATTTGGCAAATATTTGGATAATTATTGGAAAAAGCCAACTGATCTAAAGTAAGCTAAGGGTAAATACTCTCAATACAGCACATTTTTTGCTTTACAGGACTTGTACTGTCAATTATCCGACTAAGGCACCGACAATCGGCTTATTTTATGAGTTCTTCTTCCACAACTTCAGTCATCCTTATCCTGGCCGGTGCCATCATCATGGCCATCAGCCTTACCTTTGCTCTGAAATCATCCCGCTTCCTGAAAGGGTTCGACAGCCGTGAGGCCCGAACCCTTAGCTGGTTCAACAGGATACACCACATACTCACATTCTTTTTCCTGCTTGGTTACCTGGCCGTATCCCTGGCAATTTATACTGGAACCGACGTTATTGGAGACCTGTTTGTTGCTCTTATATTCTTTTTAGGAGCCATTTTTGTTCTTCTCGGTGTCCGTCTCCAGATGTCCATGAGTGCCATGCTCAGAAAGCGATACATAATGGCCGAAGAGTCCACCGATGCCCTCCGGGCCGAACAGGAAAAGCTCATTACCACCAATAAATTACTGGAAAAAGAAATTATTGAACGGGAACAGGCCGAAACCAAGGCGCTTGAACGAGAAGCCCGAATCCAACAGATCATGTCCTCGTTACCCATCGGTATTATAATCATCGACTCAGAGCAATACACGGTGCACGATATCAACCCGTCTGCTGTATCGATGATAGGCACAACAAGGGAACGTATAATCGGGCAACCATGCCACTCGTTTATAAGAAGCGCAGATATAAAAAGCTGCCCCATGCGGTTGTCCGGCAAAGACATCTACCAAGATGAACAGTGCCTCATCTGCGAGGACGGTACCCAAAAACCGATTCTCAAAACGGTCAGCAAAATATACCTTGAAGGAAAACAGCAGTATCTTGAAGCATTTATCGATATCTCTGAGATCAAACACCTGGAAGACAAACTACAACGGGCACAGCGCATGGAAGTTATCGGCACCCTGGCTGGAAGTGTAGCCCATGATCTCAATAACATTCTCTCAGGGGTTATTAATTATCCGGAACTCATGCTGACGAATCTTGATAGGTCAGATCCAATGTGTAAACCACTTGAGACGATAAAAAAATCAGGTCAGCGAGCAGCAGTGATTGTCCAGGATCTTCTCACCCTGGCCCGGCAGAATGTTGCGATCAAAGAGGTTGTTAACCTCTCGACTATTGTCGGGGACTATATGAACAGCCTGGAATACGCCCATCTCTGCAATCGTTACCCTGACGTTACATTTCGACTTATCGAAAAGGAAAAGCCATTTGCAATTGAAGGTTCAGCAGTACATTTGGGCAAGATGTTGATGAACCTTATCACAAACAGTGCTGAGGCAATCTCCAAAAAAGGTTTTGTAGAGATTCTGTTGGAAAATAAATATCTGGACCTGCCCATCCCGGGCTACGACTCAGTAAATGAAGGAGAATACGCCATGCTTATCGTCCGGGATGACGGGATCGGTATTCCGGCAGAAAATATCGGGAAGATATTCGAACCGTTCTACACCAACAAGGTAATGGGGCAGAGCGGTTCCGGCCTCGGCATGCCGGTCGTCTGGTCTACCGTCAAGGAACACGACGGATATATCCAGGTCAACAGCGCGGAAGGGGAAGGCACCGAGTTTAAAATATACTTCCCAGCCACCCAGAGAGAGATTATTTCCGAGAGCGAGTATGATGCAGCCGATCTGAAAAGAGGAAACGGTCAGGCAATACTGGTAGTAGATGACCTCAATGTCCAGCGTGAAATTGCCTCCTCCCTTCTCACCTACCTCGGCTATATTGTCCAGACCGCAATGAACGGTGAGGCGGCTGTAGACCTTCTTGAAACCAAGAAATTCGACCTGGTCCTTCTGGACATGATAATGGAGCCGGGAATTGACGGCCTGGAAACATTTCGCCGAATTATCACCAGACAACCGGACCAGAAAGTGATACTTGTATCTGGCTATGCAGACGTCTCACGGGTAAAGCAAATGAAGGAACTCGGCCTGGACAGCCACATTAAAAAACCATACACCCTCAACAGCCTTGCAGAAAGCGTTCATATGGTGCTTCACCAGACCGATCCTCATTAAGAAAACCAGGTGCCATAACACGTAAGCATTTTTTAACAATCTCTTATCTTATAGCTTACAAAACTACATTATCATACCATTGATGCCTGATATAGAGATATGTCCTACATCGCGCCTGCCTCATTGCTCCCCCGGTCGTGTTCATCGCATGGCAGAGCATATAAGATCTCTATTACTTCAAAAGGTTTGGCCCTTCGGCGGGGTGATGGAGGCACCCTTTTCCTTGATGAAGTGGGTGAATTGTCAGCCCAGGCACAGGTCCGCTTACCCAGGGTGCTCCAAGAGCTTGTGGTGGAACGGGTGTGCGGAAATAAGTCTATCCCCGTCGATGTCAGAATAATCGCTGCGACCAATCGTCCTCTGGAAAACATGCTGCAAGATGGGGACTTTCGTGAGGACCTTTTCTACAGGCTGAATGTCTTCCCCATTAAGCTTCCGCCACTGCGGGAAAGAAAAGAGGACATTCCTCTCCTGGTTCATGCCTTCATCCATGAATATGCAAAGCATATGAAACTCTCCCGCGAGATCAACATTGACAGCAGTTCGTTGACCAGGCTGGAACAATACTCCTGGCCGGGCAATATCAGGGAATTGAAAAATATCGTTGAGAGAGTCCTCACGATAAACAGTACAGGTTCTGTAGATCTGGCATGACACCTGCCCCAGGATAAAGGCTGGTATCTGTCCGACAAGGAAAAAGACGGCTATTTGAAAAAGCTGATCAAAGAGCAGCTCCATGAGGTACTGGCAAACGATATGATAAGGGCTCCGGAAAAAACTATCGATAAACGAGCCCTGAAGGAGGAAGAGCCGGATGAACTGCTCTCCCTTGATGAGATGACCTGACCATATTGGCAAAGCTGGCATTGCCCATGGTGAAAAGCCTCACTGGCAAAAAAGTAATTTGTCCCCTGATTTTACGTGGGGAGCAAATCTTTCGCCCATTCAGGAAGAGGATTTGTTTTAAGCTCAAAGGTTCCGGATTTCATCACTATGATCTGCTGAAATGGATTATCCCGGGATGAATTATCCATTATTCTTGCTTCTTCAACGAGTGACAGGGCGGTTTTGACGTGTTGCAACGTTCTTGGTATCCGCGAATGAATTTTCTCTGGCGGAACGCTGTGCCCCCCTTCAGAGACACGCTGCCGAACTCGAGCCTCATTCAGACTTGAGTCCACTAAATGGATATACACCAGAGTGATTTGATAGCCATTGGCTTTTGCCTGGGCAAGAAAATCTATCTTGGAGGGATGGGAGAAGACAGTCTCAAAACAAAATGAAATTCCCTGAGAGAGTAGATCTTCTCTGATTTTTGCAGCGAGGGTTGCGGCCTGGTAACTTATGGCTTCCTGATTTTTCGTATCTAAATCCTGAGCTATAAGATCCGCATTGACAAACCTGATGCCATATCGGGCGAGATACAGGTTGTAAAATGTTGACTTACCCGCACCATTTCCGCCAGCTAACACCCAGAGTTGTCTCGGGTTCGTCATTAGATTGCCTTGAATTCACCATTTTTAAATGAACCTGTCTGTCTCTCTTTAGTGATGGAATCTACGCGATCAAGGTAACCCGGATGTTCAAGACTTGCCTCATAGTACACTTTCGCACCTGTAACTTTTTCAGCAAGGAGACCATTACGTCTGTCGTTTTCGAGATTGTTGAACAGAGCATCGGCATCAATGGGAATTGACTGACCTACTGCCGGGATTTCGAGTTTGATCGTTTTTATGCCTTGAGAGACGGCATAAGCATCTGTAATATCTAATTTGGACGAAATCGCTTTCCCTAATTTTGCCCAATATTCAAGTTGCTTAGCCTTTGATCTATTCTGAATTCTGGCTTCACGCTCTGCCTGAAGTGCCAAGTCCTGGTCTATTCTTAATGATACAGTGCCCATAATGACCTCCTGTTTTTGATGCAGCAAGCATCAAAGTGATGCATTATGCCACAATTTAGTCCTAATTTGTCGCTATGTCAATAACAGTCTCATTTGGTGCTGGGAACAGGCTGGATAAACAGGCAATGTGTTGGGGCATGTCCTGCTGGCGGAAAAATTGCTGAAACAGAAGATGTTGACCAAAGTTGGGCTGTATGTCAGCTCAGAAGCAGCAAGGGGAATTCCAGGAATGGATGAACGCCCGATTTTAACCACTTCATCAGTGAATGAATTTGCAACTATCGCAGACGGGTTCTTTTTTACATCGCATTCGGATTCAATAAAACCGTATGCTCCGGTCAAATACATGGGTGCCCTGTGGATGTCTTCACTTGCCCGTCAATATCCGGATGTGAGACTCATTACTATGAGTCCGGGAGGAACAGCAGGTACAGAAGTCACGAATTCTACTTCGTCATTTAAATCGCTCATGTTCAAACTGGTGATAAGAGTGATGTGTCTGGTTGGAAAAATGCACAAAGTGGAAGTCGGAGCAAAACAATTTGTCGATGGTTTACTGGATCAGTCGTATAAAAGCGGTGTGTTTTACGCGAGTAAAGAAGGTATCACGGGGCCAGTCGGAGATCAGAGCGAAATTTTTACTGACTTGGCCAACGAGACTATTCAGGACAATGCACGTGAAGCTGCACAATTCACAGATTTTTATAACAACAGCGTGTGTCCCTAAAGATAGCTCCCATTGGTGCTTTGCAGTGCTCATACTGAGGAATTATAGATTTAACGCGAAAATTGTACAGTAGTTCGCCACCTTCTCTTCCTTACAGATCTTCTTAGCGATGAATTTTCCGCAATTATGGACTATATGAAAGGTTTTCACATCTGGTTTACTACATACCCCTCATATTTTTTTCCGTAGAAGATTGTCTTATGAAGATAGAACGATTACTGGCGATTATTGTCCTCCTTCTCAATCGTCGGAGGATAACAGCCAAGGAGCTGGCAGAGCGTTTCGAGGTGTCGATCCGCACAATTTATCGCGATATTGCCTCCCTGAACGGAGCGGGTATTCCAATTATCACCAGTCAAGGGTATGAGGGTGGTCTCGCAATCCCTGAAAGCTACAAATTGAGCCGGCAGCTTCTCACCCCGCGGGATCTGGAGGCTATGATCTCTACCTTGCAGGGTGTCAATCAGGGAATGGTGCACAAGGATTTGCAGCGGATCATTGAGATGCTTGTCAGTCTCCTGCCTAAAGACGACGACGCGAGACTACCCAGGCGACAGCCTTCTTTTGTTGTCGATCTCACCCCCTGGGGTCCAATGGAAACCCCTAATCAGACTATGCAAATAGTGCAGCGGGCTGTCGACGATACACACCTGTTGGCTTTCAGCTACAAAGATGCTTCCGGCAGAAGCACCAGTCGCATAGTGGAACCCCATACACTGATTTATAAAGGCTACGCCTGGTACCTCCTCGCTTACTGCAGGCTACGAGGTGATTTTAGAGTTTTTCGTCTCTCACGCATTTCAGGCCCTCGCCTTGCCGAGGGCTCGTTCCTCGTCCGCGACCCTGGTGATATCCATCGTTTTTTTCAATTTAATTATGGCCCTTCACAGGCTGTTGTTCTACGCTTTTCTCCAGCGGTACGCACCAGGGTTGAAGATTCTTTTCCAGGTGCTGAGCTGGATTGTGGTGAAGACGGTTATATCACTGCTCGTCTCGAATTGCCCGATGATCCCTGGATCCTTGCTTTTATCCTGGGGTTGGGCGCTGATGCAGAAATTATTGAACCGGACAGCTGGCGACAAGCTGTAAAAGAAAATCTCGCTAAAATGAAAAATCTTTACGAAACTTGACATACTGTTGTCACGGGCCATGTTTATCCTTACGGCAAGGGATTCGGGAATACTTTCCGAATGCAAAGTGTAGCGATGTGATTCGCGTTGCTATATCATTCTCAAACAGGAGCAAGCAATGAAGACTAATCCCGTTGTCTGGTTTGAAATTTATGTTCAGGATATGCCGAGAGCAAAATCTTTCTACGAAAAAATGTTGAATCTGGAATTGACAGAGTTGCCGAACGAGGGCATGGAAATGTTCACGTTTCCAATGCTTGAAGACGGCCCGGGGGCTATGGGTGCCCTGGCGAAGATGGAGGGCTGTCCCTCAGGCGGTAACAGTACTCAGGTCTATTTTGCCTGTGACGACTGTGCAGTTGAAGCGGCCCGAGCCAAAGAGCATGGCGGGCAAATTTTAAAAGAGAAATTCTCCATCGGGGAACATGGCTTTATTGCTATGGTTATTGATCCTGACGGCAACGTGATCGGTTTGCATTCTATGCATTGACGGTCAGCTGTCATATATTGAGCTCTAAACAATTGACCATCGAGATTCATTCGTCGATTGAAGCGTTTGCGTACAGGCCATTAAAAAGCCTCATCACTCGAACCAGATTGCCCAGAGGCGTCTGTACAAGAAGATGGTAGTGGTTGGACATCAGGTAATAAGCAGGGACTCTGAGACTAAACATCTCAGATGTCTCCTGCAGAGGGGAGATAAACATCTCAAATTCTACTGCCTCAAAAAAAGTATTTCCCTCTCGCCTTCCACCGTTCATCAATTGATACCAGGCCTCAGGATCTTCTATTCGCAAAGGTCTTGTCATAACAAAAAACTGTCCAATTTCAATTGAGGGCAACAGCTCTAAACTGAATCTGTCCCTTTTTTGTAATGTGAGTACTCGCTACCAGCTCGTAATACCTGAACAGTAGGAATTTCAAATCTATTTTGCCTCAAAACAGGTACTTGTCAGATCACGTCGTACCTACTACACTGAGAAATCAGTCGATCTACATACTACAGATATTTGTAACTATATGAACAATTTAGAAAGTTCCCCCTGCGACTGCTACCTTGTCAATGGGCCATCAAAGGAAAGGGCTAGATTCTTACATGGACACATTGCTGATAACCACGTTTCATATACCTCTTCTACCGGATGAGACCGTCACAAGACCACGCCTCAGCAACAGGCTGTCATCCACGACAAAAGTGTCCCTCATTTGCGCACCAGCCGGATGTGGCCATTGCATTTTGTGACTGGCTTTTCAACAGTGCCACAGTTTTACGAGAAAGGGCCGAGGTTGCTGAGATGTTAAAAAATCTTACGTACGAGCATAGTCCTGAGATAAGGGAAATATATGTAACAAAGCTGAGCAAATTCGTCGCGAGCATTGATTCAACCCTCTCATCCGAACTTGTTAAAAAGTATATAAACCGTAGTGGCAGTGAATTATGGCCATGGGAGTGAATGCCTGCAGGTGATTGGTGATTAGAATTCACTTTTTCAGACAACTCTGAAATAGGAGTCTTCCAGGTCCAATCCTCCGGTCAGCACACGCCTACCCAAACCTATCAAGATCAAGACGGCAACATTTTCACCCATACTCCCGGCAATAGTCCCAATATGCCTGTCATAGAATTGAACCGACACCTTAATGGGAAAATGGTACTGTTTCAAGAATTACAGAACGTTAAAATGTTCAATTTGGCAAGATAACGTGTAGGATAATCGGGAATTCTAAATCTGTGGGACATTCCATTTATTTTCGACACCCTTGCATGCTACTCCATAATATTTTTCTCTTTTTCCTTCTATGATCAAGGTCTGTTGATATTGTCGGCAAGTGGTTCGATCGTTCCTCTGAAATGTCTGCATCTGAGTCATATCCATTTGTACAACTCCGGAGCCGGAATGCCAGGCATGCGTTACACCCTCCTGACTAGTCTGTAAACTGTTCTGAAAAAAACGATCCATTTCAACTCTATCCGAGTCTGATATACCATCCCTTTCAAGCACAGGTAGTATAGCTGCCAAGCGTTTTCTTGTCACCCGTCTGTCCTCCCCGCGATATTCCCTTTCATACGCAACCCAATGGTTAATCTCGGGGGCATAGTACCAGGCACGGTATTCACGTGCAAATGCCGTACTGCTTGAATTTTTCCCTGAAAACCGTGCACAAGCCACCTTCAATGTGTCGAACTTGCCAGCTGGCACTGTCACCTTGGCATCGCCTTCAACTTCGCATGACCAGTATGCACGGTAAGTTCTAAACGGTCCTCCTTTAGGATGCCATTTGTTGATTTCGAAATATCCTGAAGTTTTTCCAACTGAAAGAGGCCAAAGGGAATAGGCCTTTCGGCCGAAAACGAATTGAGCGTGTTCAAAAGTCCTCGTACCTTCGTGAGTTTTGGATTCCCAACTTAAGGGCCTGAAGGTAAAATCGTGGCTCCCGACAGATCGATCCCCCCGGTGATTCAGCCATTGCACAGAGTCTTTATCTACATTTTCCACAGTGTCCCACCTGCCACTTGCATAAACAAATACAGTTCCTGGAATATAGGTAGGTAAGTCCAGAATCCCCTGGGGAGCTGCATCTTGCACTGACCGAGTAGTAGCCACAGGATTGGTGCAGCCCGCCATGACACCAGACCCTGCGATAAGAAATATAATCAGGCCACGAATAGCCTTGTTTAAGATTTGACCTTTTCTGAACATGATTAGTCCCTCTAGAGTTGGTTAAGGATGTTAAAACACGAACAGGCAACGCCTTCAACTGAAGCGATTACCGTTCAGCTTGTAAGAAAACAAGCCCCATATCGTTAAGTTTTCCGATCAGTTCGTACACATCTTTTTCGACTTGTTTCTTTGCAACGCCGGGAAAGGCTGCTGCCAACACTTGTATGATCTCCACAGGGGATTTCGGTTGTTCAAGTAAACGCCAAACTGCAGCCCCGATGGAGTTCAGATTGAAGATGGTTCCAGCCTGTTCATCCATGAGTAAGAGTTCGTCATCTATGCACCGTTCTTTGACATCAAGAGTCCTTTTTGTGATTATTGTTACATCATCGAGTTTCATTTTGACCATTGGAACCGGTTAAATTTATTCACGTTCATGGGCTACCAAATCTTTTCATGAGGAGGTTTGCTCCGGATTCCACGTCTTGGTAGGTGAGGTGGTAGCAATCGGAATTGTCAACTAATGAAGTAACCCTGTCCACGATGTCTGTTGGACTCGTTTCCCTGGCGAAATTCCTAAGAATTATTTCTTTAATCACTGTTTTTCGCTGAGCCGGTTTCAGCACAGGATCGCAAGTCGATTCTCTTTTGAGCATGATAATGCCCTTAATGGGAGAAATTGTTCCGTAAGGTACCAATTCGGAGTCATTAAGCTTCAGGTAACAGTACCGCATGTTTCTGATAGAGCTACGATCTCGCACAAAATTTCTGAACGATTCATTTAGGTTGTCTGGCAAAGGTAGCCTGATTCTTGGAAGTAAACCGGTTGCCATACCAGCGTTCTGATCAGGAGTGATGAGCAGGGCGTCATCTGTGTAAAGGCAAGCTCCAAGATAGCAAAGGTACGCTGACAGTAACGATTTCCCTCCCCTGTAAGTCACCGGCAGAATATATAACCCATCACCAAACTCCACCGCCGCGCAGTGAAAGCAGAGGGCACCGGGAATTGACCCAACCAGCCCGTGCATTAGATCAACAGTAAGATCGCAAACAGCATCTATTGGGTCTTTGAACACTACTGGTGCCGCTAACCAAGCTGATTCACGAATATAAGAATAGGCAGCCCGGCTGATTATAATTTGAGGAACAATTGGTTGAACTAATTCGATACGTTGAATGTCGACACCACGGGAGATTTCTTCCAACAGTTCAGTAATATTTGCACATCCCTTAAAAAATACGGGTTGTAATAGATTGCCATACTGTAGATATATGGACCCGTTCATCTGTACACTCAAGCAGGTTATCTCGCTTCTTTAGGTTTCCAGAGGAACCAGCTACTGGCTAAATATTGTCATTCGATGAACTTGCCTCGACATTAAATACATTAAAAAGATTACCACTGTCTGATGAATCCTCGAACAAGCTGTCCCGATCATCTGAACCAAGTGATTCTCCTGAGCTGTCACCGGAACCACTCGAACCACCAGATCTGTCACCGGAACCACTTGAACCACCGGAGCTGCCACCGGAACCACTCGAACCACCGGAGCTGTCACCGGAACCACTCGAACCACCGGAGCTGTCACCGGAACCACTTGAACCACCGGAGCTGCCACCGGAACCACTCGAACCACCGGAGCTGTCACCGGAACCACTCGAACCACCGGAACTGTCACCGGAACCACTCGAACCACCGGAACTGTCACCGGAACCACCAGAGCTGCCACCGGAACCACTAGAGCCACCGGAACTGCCTGATTTAGCATATGCTTCACTTAGAGTTAGAAGCGTCGGAGCAATATAGATTGCCGCCACAGCTAAACCAAGTTTAGCGAGGGCTTCTCTTCTTGTAATATCTTGTTTTGATGTGCCTGAACATAAAAGTATTCGGGACGGTTTCATGTGATCTCCTTCCTGTTGTGTAAAGCCCGTGACGTATCTTAACATTACCCATTAATTCATATGGTCCTTACATAATTAGGTAAAGCTAATATAGTTCCACGATTCTCACTTGTCAAGAATGCCTGGTTTGCGGGATTGCACTACTAGATGAAATCGTAAGAGACCTTTGCCGTTATTACCTTCAGAAGAAGGTGTATGACAATAGAGTCAGTAATTTTTGATAATTTTTAAAAAAGATCACTCTGTTTGAGTGTGATACATATCATGTGGCGCGAAAGTGAAAATCCCCACAGCAAATGAGAGAAACAGGAGCAAATCATATAGTGGCTCAGAATCAAAATCGCCCAGACGCGCAATCAAGGCACTTCAGGGCTCATCCCCCCCCTCCCCCCCGCATGTCCTCATGGTCACCCGGAACATCGGAATCAATACTTACCTAGGAGCATGTCGGAGAATTGCCATTTTGGCTCAGATCGAGACAATTGCAGAAAATTCAGCACAGGCATAGAAGTGATATTGCAAGCATATATTTTCTGCAAATAACGAAGAAATGGGTCAAAAGGGTTTTCTCCCACGCGCTCCCAGGCAAGCAGACAGGGCCATTCGGAGCCGGTCGAGTCGGAAAGGCTTCTGGATAAAACCTTCAAGTCCTTCCAGACGAAGTTTGGAAATCATCTCTTCAGGAGCATATCCCGAGCAGATGATGATCTTCGCGTCCGGTTTGATCCGTCTGATTTCCCGGTAACAGTCAGGACCGTTCATCACCGGCATTATCATATCCAAAAGAATCACGGTGATTTCATCTCCTTTCTCCCTCATGATGTCTATTGCCTTGGGACCGTTTTCAGCGGTAAGTACCTTCATGCCAATCTCCCTGAGAAGATCTACCCCTACAGCCCTGATAACTTCTTCATCATCAACCAGTAATGCTGTTCCCTGGAGTTTCACCTCAGTGTCGTCCTGCACAGCTGGCTTCTTTTCGGACTCAACCGCCTCACATACGGGCAGCAGAATCGTGAAAATGCTTCCTTCGCCCAGAGTACTTTCCATCCTGATTAACCCGGAGTGAGCCTTAATGGTACCGTAAACGCTTGCCAGGCCCAATCCCGTACCCTGCCCAGGTTCCTTGGTGGTATAAAACGGTTCAAAAGCCCTGCTCTTCACTTCTTCAGTCATCCCTGTTCCAGTATCCAGTACACTGATCCTGATATATTGCCCCGCCTCCAACTCTCCCCTTTCACTCCTAGGCAGGTCATGAATTTCCATGTTCATGGTGGAAATAGTCAAATCTCCCCCGTCTGGCATAGCATCTCTGGCATTGATCGCTAGATTCAATAGCGCGTTTGACAGTTCAGAATCATCCCCCATGATTGTGGGTTTGGAGGCGTCGAGCTTCTCAACTAAACGAATTCGCTTATCAATACTTCGTTGCAGGATACTTACGGTATCTTTTATAATACGATGCATATCTACAAAACTCTTTTCCCCACCCTTGTTTCTTGCGAAACTGAGCAATTTCCCCGTCAGGTCAGCTGCACGCTCAACTGATGTCATTATGCTGTTTATCAATTTCGCATTATCAGGATTCTCATTGATCTTAATCCCGAGCAGTTCCGTCGCGCCCATAATAGCACTCAGCATATTATTGAAATCATGTGCGACCCCACCTGCAAGCTGGCCAAGCGATTCCATATGCCGCCGCTGATTCAGCTCGTTTTCCATTTCCTTTGTATCCGTGATATCATCGATACGGATTACGACCTGTTCACTGCCTGCTCCGACAAGGGGAAATGCTGCGAGGTTGTATATCATCTTCCTGTTATCAACCTCCACCACCACACTGGTTTTCTCCACCGGCTCATTGTTGCCGACCAGCTCCATCAACTCCAGCAGCGGTTGGGCAAGAAACGGGAACGCGTCTTCAACCGACTTCCCCAGAGCCTCGACCCGGGACAGGACAGAACACCTCTCCGCCTGAGTGTTCATCTCAATGATTACACCCTTATTGTCTACCCCGATCAGGATTGACGATATTGAGTTCACCACGCTGGTAAGATAGGTACGTGTTTTGAGTAGTTCCTGTTCGACGATCTCCTTGCTTTGAATCTGGTCCTTTAATTTTCTGTTCGTCTCTTCCAGTGCAGAAGTTCTTTCTGCTACCAACCCTTCAAGTCCTGCCCGCATTTTATATATATCGAGAAATACCCGCGCCTTGCTGAGCAGAATAAACTCGTTGAACGGTTTGAAGATGAAGTCGACAGCTCCCTTATCGTACCCCTTGATTTCTTTGGTATCGTCACGGTCAATGGCGGTAATGAAGATTATTGGAATTCCGGAGGTCTTATCCTCCGACTTCAGGATCTCAGCAACTTCGTATCCGTCCATTTCCGGCATCTGGACATCAAGAAAAATAACAGCAAAATCATTGTAGAGGGTCTTTGTGAGAGCATCATTTCCTGAGCGGGCTTCAATCACCTCCACCTCGAGCTTGGCCAGCAGCTTCCTGAGAACGAGGAGATTTTCCGGTGTATCATCGACAATGAGTATCTTGGGTTTCCCTGTTTCATGCCTTATAAACGCCCTTTCAACATCTTTCTTCATTGAGTAGAGGTAAAGCAAGGCCTTGACCTTACTGATCAGGACGACCAAGTTAAGCGGTTTATAAATGAAATCGATCGCTCCCTTACTGTACGCCTTTAGTTCATAGTCCTCATCCCTGTCCATTGCCGTAACAAAGATAATAGGGATATCGGAGGTCGCCTCATCCTGTTTGAGCATATCGGCGACCTCCAATCCGTTCATTCCCGGCATCAGGATATCGAGAATTATGAGAGAAAAATCATTGTATAAAGTGGCCTTTAATGCCTCATTTCCAGAGGAGGCAGAAACAATTTCCAGATCAAGATCCGCGAGGGCGTTCTCCAGGACTTTGATATTCTCCGGTATGTCGTCGACAATAAGAACCTTGGTCTTTTCAATCCCTGACACCATATTTACTCCCTAGTAAATCAGTTAAAAAAACTGGAATATCGTTAAGTTCCAAAATAAAATCGATGGCCCCGGTTGCTATAGCTGCCTGTGGCATGACAGGTGATAGCGCAGTCTCCGGATTCTGGGCAATGGTCAACCCGCCTGCAGCTTTCACCTTAACAATCCCCGCACTCCCATCCGAATTGGCTCCGGTCAGGATAACGGCGATCAATCTATTTTTATAGGCGCGAGCCGCAGTCTCAAACAGAACATCTACGGATGGTCTGGAATATTTAACCGGTTCGTCAACGGTGAGTGAAAATGTACCGCCTTTTTCAATCAGAAGATGGTAATTAGCGGGAGCAATGTAGATGATCCCCCTGGTAATCTTTTCTTTTTCCTCCGCTTCCTTGACCTTGAGACGACAACGCTGATCAAGATAGGTAATGAAGTAATTGTCTGATGATTCCATACGGTGCTGCACAATGATCAGCGGTGCATCAAAACGGGGATCGAGCCCTGCCAGCACAACCCGCAAGGCCTTCATTCCTCCGGCTGAAACACCTATCACCACCGCCTCATAATCTTGCATCCTTAACCTTCTAGCCCCTCTTTTTCTGGTAGATTCTCTGCCCCTCAGTGAAGTGTTCGAAAGAGTCCTTCACTTCAGAAAACTCTATTGTTTCTTTGCTGCCCAAACAGAGAAAACCGTTTGCCCTCAGACTATCGGTAAAGAGCCTCAGAACCCGGTTCTGCAATTTGTTGTCAAAATAGATGAGAACATTTCGACAAAGTATCAGGTGCATTTCTCCAAAAACACCATCCGTGACAATATTATGGTTGGCGAAAACAATATTTTCCCTGAGTGAACCGTCGAAAATTGCCGATTTATATTCTGCATAATAGTAGTCTCCAAAAGACCCTTTCCCATTTGAAGCCTGATAATTACGCGTGCTTTTCTTTATGAGTTCCGCAGAGTAGATGCCCTTTTCTGCCTTTTCAAGCACAGTGTCACTGAAATCTGTGGCATAGATCGTCGTCCTGTCGTACAACCTCTCCTCTTTGAGGAGGATAGCAAGGGAGTAGACCTCCTCCCCTGTCGCCACACCCGCCGACCAAATCTTGAGAAAGGGGAATGTCTCCAGATAGGGCAGGACTCTTTCCCGCAAAGACCTGAAAAAAAGTGGGTCCCTGAACATTTCCGTAACATGTACCGAGAGATTCCGTACAAATCTTTTCGTAAACTCCCGATCATGGATGATATATGGAATCAATTCCGAGATCCTGCCAAGTTGTGCTTCCTCAAGCCCCTTTTGTATCCTCCGGGTCAGTGAAGCCCGTGCATAGCCCCTGAAATCGTAGCCGTATCGTTTGAGCATCGCTTCAAGCAGCAGATCAATTTCAAGTTCTTCGACATCCATCAGACACCCTTTCAATTGATGAACAGAAAATGCTCAGGATAGTTGTCACCAGCCCCGCCTAATCGACACAAAACCTGTTAGCTAATACATCCATATTCTTAACATTGAGAGCAGTTTCTTGGTGTCAATGGGCTTGGAAAGATAATCGTTTGCCCCACACCGTAAACACTCCTCCCGGTCCGTATCCATCGCCTTGGCGGTTAGTGCGAGAATCGGAAGATCCTTGAACTCAGGCCTGCTTCTGATGGCCTTCATCGCCTCAAAACCGTCCATTACCGGCATCATTATATCCATGAGGACAATGTCCGGCACAGGCTCGCTCTCGAGTAGACCGAGTGCCTTTTGACCATTATCGGCAATGGATACCTCCACCCCCTTGCTCTTGAGAAATTTACTCAGTGCAAAGGCATTTCGCATATCGTCATCAACAAGCAGAACCCTTTTGCCACTAATGCCGCTGTCCTTCTCCCTTATCTCCTGGATAATTTTCCTGTGAGATTCCGGCATCTCCTGTTCAACCCGGTGCATAAACAAGGCCGTTTCGTCTAATAGTCGGTCCATAGAACGTGCGTTTTTAAGGACGATACTCGATGAATACTTCTGAAGTTTATCCGTTTCCTCCATGGTCAGGTCGCGACCGGTATAAATGATGACAGGTAACCGGCCAATGGAAGTGTCCCGCTCAATTTCATCGAGCAGGGTGAAACCGGAGATATCAGGTAGTCCGAGGTCCAGGATCATACAGTCAAACATGTTTGCCCGAAGGAGTTCCATCGCCTGCTGTCCCGTCTCGGCTGTGGTTGCATGGATATCCCGGGTACTCATCAGCTTCAGGATGTTGTTGCGTAAATCTCTGTCATCTTCCACGACCAGAAGCTCCTTTACATCATTATCAAGGACGTGCTCAATCTTCCCCAGAGCAGCCCGCAACCCATCAATACTGACGGGCTTTGTGAGATACCCGACCGCGCCCTTCTTCAACCCTTCCTGCGAATCGTCATAGGCGGACATTATATGTACGGGGATATGTCTGGTATCTGAATTGTTTTTCAACTCGCCAAGAACGGTCCAGCCGTCAATACCGGGCAGCCCGATATCCAGGATGATCGCCGTAGGTTGATATTCAATGGCATACTTCACCCCCTTTTCACCAGTCGGGGCAATAATGGACTCGTATCCGCTCTTCCTGAAAAAATTGGCCAGTATCGAGGAGAACTCTGGATCATCCTCAACTATCAGCATGCGTTTTTCCGACGGATTTATCTCTTTCACCTCCAGCTCAGGTGCCATTGCTGTAGGACTCTCGGGTCTCACTGGCGTGGCCGCATCGGTCTCTGGCGTGGTCTCCTCGGTTTTAGGGATCCTTTTTGCCGGAGCTGGTAATGGCACCTCGAAGGGTTCCGATCCACCCTCCACAACAGTCAGTATCTGAGGGATATAGAGGGTAAAGGTTGCTCCGTTATCTGTCTCACTCTCAACTGTAATTTCGCCCCCCAACAGGTCGGCAAGCTCCCTTGAGATGGAAAGTCCAAGGCCGGTACCGCCATGACGTCTGCTGATTGAGCCGTCAACCTGCCTGAACGCTTCGAAGATCTGGTCCCGTTTATCGGCGGGAATACCCGGACCGGTGTCGGTTACCGATATACGTACTGTGTTCCCGGGGTCAAGGTCGACCCGGCTGATTTCACTTGCTGAATCCGGTCGGGTAATTTTCAGGGTAACACCCCCATGTTCAGTAAACTTAAAGGCATTGCCAAGCAGATTGCGTATTATCTGTTCCAGCCTGTACACGTCTGTAATTATCGTATCGGGAAGATTATCGCCAATCTCTGTTTTAAAATCGAGCCCTTTCTCTTTAGCCAGATGATTAAACTCCATCTCAAAGTCGGCCTTGATAGTCGCTGGCCTGATGGCTGAAATGTTGAGTTCCACACGTCCCGCCTCGATTTTTGAGAGATCAAGGATATCGTTTATCAGATGGAGCAGCGTCTGTCCGCCTCTGTGGATAGATGCCGCCGACTCAATCTGGTCCTCACTGAGGTTCTTCTCATCGTTGTCAGCCAGCATTTTCGCCAACAGCAGGATTGAATTCAGAGGTGTCCTCAGCTCATGGGACATATTAGACAGGAACTCCGATTTGTATTTTGTCGCGAGCTCGAGTTGTCTCGCCTTCTCCTCTATCTCACGCTGCTTTTCTTGCAGATTTCGATTCTTTTCCTCGTTCACACTTTTTTGTTCCTCAAGCAGCTGGTTTTTCTCCTCCATTTCTTCATTACTGGTTTGCAGTTCTTCCTGCTGAAGCTGGAGCCTTGCTTCCGACTCCCTCAAGGTCTCGGTCTGCTCCTCGAGTTCCTGATTCGCTTTCTGCAATTCCTCCTGCTGGCTCTTCAATCTCTCAGATTGCTTCCTCGTCTGCTCCAGGAGAACCTTTAACCGGTCGTTGGCAATAGTTCCATTGATGGCAACTCCAATAACGCTGTTGACCTGTTCGGCAAAAGTTAACAATCTGCTATCAACGGCAAAATCGCCTCCCAGCTCAATGACCCCCTGAACCTCCTCCTCATGAATCAGCGGGATAACAATGATAGTCCTCGGAATCGACTGCCCTAATGACGATTCTATCCAGACATAATCTTCAGGAACATCGGTAAAAAGAATCACCTTTTTCTCAAGTGCCGCCTGGCCCACCAGCCCCTCGCCGGCTTTAAACCTGTTTGCCAACCCCTTCCTGCTGCGATAGGCGTAGGAGGCCATGAGCTCAAAGACATTCTCAGCCTGCTCATCATCCTGGCATCTCGTAAAAATGGTCCCAACCTGCGCCTTTGTATAACCGGCAATATAAGTGATAACATTTTGACACATACTTCTCAGGTCATGCTCCCCGCTAACCTTTTCACTGAGGTGGGTCACTCCTGTTTTAAGCCAATCCTCATCCTCAGACCTCTGCGATGCTTCCTCAAGCGTCTTCAACATATGATTAAGGGAAGCAACCAGATCGTCATCCCGGGATTGCGAGGAAAATCGGAAAGCATAATTTTTACTGCCAACGGCATCCTGCAAATCATCGAAAAGTTGCCTGAAACGGGACTCACTTTCCTGTAGAGCTTTTCCGGAGTTGTTGACCTCCTCCAACATAGAATTGAACTCGCTGGTGAAAAATCCTATCTCATCGTTACTTTTCACTTCCGCGCGTACATCGGTATTGCCCCCGGCATATTGCTGTAGCACGCTGACCAGATTACTAATCGGGTTTGTGATAGTTTTCTGGGTCAACAGACCGAGTATTACGGTGGCCAGCAATCCCAGGCCGGCCACTGTGACTGAGATGAATAAGGTTCTCTTTACTCCTGCCATAATCTCTTCACCCTGTACAGTGACCACCAGGCAAAGGTTCAATCGATTTCGGTCAAAAATCCCGGATTCAAGTGAATCAACAAGTATCTCAAGCGGATAGTAGACGATATGTTCCACACGATTACCTGTTTTATATACGCCGATATCACCGGCGACCTCACTCTTCATAATGTTGCGTAAAGACGGTTGGAACTGTTTTTGTTCCTCCGAAAGAGGCGTACCGGCGAAGGCAACACCGTCACCGGTTGCCACATCAACCACCTCAACCCGGCTCCTCGGAAAACCACTCTTTGTCAGTTCGCTATTGATCGAGGCAGTAATTTCACGTAACGTATCAGTACTCAGATAAGCCAGAAAATACCCATTCTGGTTTCCATCGGAATCAGCTGTCCTGAATTTATAGAGAAACGTCGGCCCAGCCTGATTTTCCTTCTCGTAAGGCGTGCCGGGGACGATAAAAACCGGAGTTCCCGGATTGTCTTTAAGGATCTTAATATTCCGCAGTCCCCTTCCTGACAGGGAGACTTTGTCACTGCCGTTCGCTCTTGCCCCCTCTCCCATTATCTGCCCCTGGTCATCGGCCAACAGAAGAAGCTGAAATTCTGGATTTTCCGCAAGCATTGTCGGAAAATGTTTCTCCATATCGTTTATCGCTTCAAATTCAATCGCCATCCCATACACGTCTTCCGCGATCCAGGAAGCGAAGGTGGCTGTCCCGCTTTTAAAGAAAAGTTCGCTTTGCTCAGCACCGTTGCTTCCGATCAAGGCTATTTGCCGGTGACTGCTCAAAAGAGCACTTTTTTTGGCGGGAAAGTAGGTAATAGCCACAATGACCAGCATAGGAATGATGGAAAACAGAAATCCTACAAGTATCTTGTATCGCAAACTCACTGAATACATGGTCTTAAAACCTCGTCTGGTTATTTCCTGCATGGTGATCAACTGCTCTTCCTGATTCCGGATTGTTCTCCAGGCTAACCCTAATGTCCCACCAGTTCAGGCGATGCTGACTTCAACGTTTTGGGCAACAGATCACAATCTGCTATATTTACGTCTATAACACGGCTGAAGACCACTCAGCATGGGCTGGCCTTTGGTGAACAATCTGCATGATCTGGTAACTGACACGACTATACTAAGTGCCAGGCAATGCCCGGGTAAACCCAATTCGATACAAGGTTTATGGGAAATCCTGGCTACTCCAGCTGAAGGGGCCTGTCGGCCTTAACCCTGTCGCTGTTCCACTCCTCCCGCGTTCTGACAGCCTCTTCACCCGGCAGCAAATCGATAATCTCAAAATAGTCAAGCCTGTACTTGTCTTTCATCACTTCTGTGGCGGGTCGGCATTTGACCGCATAAACTGTCTGCACAGACTGGTGGTCAAACTCTCGCCAGGTCTGATCATCTTTCAGCCTCCGGTAGGTGTGTCCCTCCAGCTCACTGATGACGTCTTCGGAGCGGAGCGTACCGGCTCGCTCAACTGCAGCCTTGTATTCATAGAGGATGGTATACGCTGAGGCACCGGACGTACTCGGATATCTCCCGAATCGTTCCGTGAATTTTTCGACAAAGGACTGCCCCTCGGGATACTCATACTTATAAGGAACAATCCAGGTCCAAGGCAGCGTACCGATCACTCCCTCCATAACCTTCGGGCCGCCGCTCTCGGCCATGCCCAGGGTGAGGTTAGGCACCACAATCTGCATCCTCGCCTTCAGTCCCTGGATGGTCGCCTGGCGGATTGCCGTACTCATGTCCTTACCAAACAGTACAAGAACCAGGACATCAGGATCGATTATTTTGGCAAACGAGATAACCTTTCGAAAATCCTTATCTGTTGCTCCTGGAAAAGGTGTCGTTATCCTCTTATGATCTTTACTGTTATCGGTACCAGTAAAATGACGCATCGATGCTTCAGTGGTATGTCCCCAGGTATAATCTGCAGTTATGTAAAAATACTTGTTTTTGTCCGCCGGAAAGTGATCGTTGAGATAGGATGCCAGTGTTTTTGCCCCCATCCAGGAATTATAGCACTCCCTGAAAGTGTACTTGTTACCTTCAGCCCCGGTTGTTGCCGTGGAATAAGTAAGTGTGCCAAAAAATATGACTCCCTTCCGACGACAGACATCGGCAGCCGCAATGGCAACACTGCTCGCGGAACCGCCGAATACCATAGAAACATTCTCCTCTTCGATCATCTCCGTCACGTTCCGATAGGTCACATCGACCATTGATTGGGAATCACGGACAATCAGCTTCACCTTTTTACCCAGAATCCCTCCGGCGCCGTTTATCTCCTCTACAGCAAGAGTGGCGGCCCGCAGCTGATCGAGCCCCTGCACTTGGTAAGCACCAGTCTCCGGGTAATTAAGTCCGATATGGACCAAATCCTCAGCGTGGCATGGTATGGAAGCAAAACGAACCGCGAATAAAATCATTATGAAGATGCAAGGAACCAATAAACTCTGTTGTCTCATGTAATGGCTCTTCCCAGAACCCGCTTTATTTAAAATGAAAATCGGGCACTTGCTGAAGGTTTTCTCTTAATCTCTTATAATTCCATTTACTTGAATTGTTAAATTCACATTCCCTTTTCACCTTTAGAATCTTTCTCATCGAAGTATATCATATGGTTATGGGAAAATGAGCCCTGACACTATATTTTCCTGAAAAGATATAAAAAAAGGGACTGGTAACTGAGGGTTAACCCTTATTTTCACCAGTTCAAGCAATGCCATAGGAACTGAATTTTAGTGAGCAGTATGTATGATGTGGTGAAGGTACTCGATTAATAGATGCCAGGAAAGACATGGATTATCATCAAATCGACACAATGGATATGAGACGTTCGCGGTAGACAGTTTGCTGCCAAGACCTATGAAACGGAGGGGAAGATAAAAATAGCGGATATAACATACTCATCTTGACAGGCTGAATATGTAGTAACAATAGAGAATAGATATGAAAAGTTACACCATAAAGACGAAAAGGGCACCCATACCAACCAGGAAACTCATCGGAACGATAAGCGAACGAGGGTTGACTGGCCCATCGGTCTGGATACGGTCGATGATACGGTAGGTGGCATACATGGATGCGAGCAGTCCGCCCACAACCGAAAAGAGCTGCAGTACATAGGTACTGTCGTGGCTGAGGAGTCTGCTCCCCTGAAAATTGGCCTCGAATTCAAGAGACTGCTTGATAACAGGCACTATCCGCCAGGCGCCATCAACAAACATCTCAAAATGCACGGCAAGATAGCCACCGAGTATCAGGGGTATGAATCCATACCCCAGCATTGGCAGCAGGAATTCCTGATCCATCTTCGCACGCCAGGCCTGAACATGCACCATCAGGTAATATCCAGCCTGGAAAATAAGAATGAGGGCAAAGAAAATGAGAGTTGCCGATAACCAGACAGGGACTCCGACGCCATAACCGGCAATTTTCTCCGTCAACGATAGAGAGATATCGCCAAATGTCTCATGGAGGGCAAAGGGGAAGAACATCGCCCCGAGGGCAACTATCAGGAAACTATCCGCCCTCCGCGGGGTTTCAAGTGACCAGAGTTCCTGCGGTGCCAGCCTGAGGTTAAGATGAATAGAGCTGTTGGTGCAGTTCTTAATACAGTCGCCACAGATTATACAATCTCTATTATTATCGACGAGATAAGGGTGACGAAACATAGGGCAGCCGCCCTTCACCTCGCCACCACCAAAACAACTATGCTCCTGGCACCTGTTGAGGCAGACATGCCTGTTCGAGCGGAGCTCAAGCACCGAAGGCATTGAGAATATCGCATTCACCGCACCCAGTGGGCAGAGATAGCGGCACCAGGCGCGCCTGGAATAGAGCACACTGCAAATACAGGAACCGATACTCACAGCCAGAATTATCCAGGCGGTCAGGTACGGGTTTCGATAGGCATCCCAGACGATCTCCACCCACATCACAGCAATACACAAGATGGCCATCAGCCAACCTGAATTACGTTTAATAAAGGCAGGGGTATTACGCTTTGGTTTAACCAGGTTCTGCAGATGTTTACCCGGCATTGCCAGGGTACAGACGGAACACCAGGTACGCGCCAGGAAAAAGAAGGAGAAAAACATAAGCGGCCAGCCAATGGACCAACTCATAATGACACCGAAGTTTTTATCCGGTTCATTGGGACCGATAAAAAGGGCGAGTAAAGTGACCGCCAGTACGAAACCGACAAAGGCCTGGGGGATGCCGGGAAAATATTTACTGGTGAAAAACTTTTTCACCAGGGGGAACCGCAAAATGTTAAACTCCCATTTCCCTTCCGATTTAGGTAATCCGAGCATGATATGATCTGCAAGGATCTCATCTTTCATAGCCAGCATCACCGCTCTTCTCATTACCCCGGAAAGCTCGGTGAGGTTCCCCGGCCAATCGTAGTTCATCAGGTTGCCGAGGGTCTCCGGCGATACGGATTTAATGGACTTACCGAACTCCCTGTTAAAGCGATTCAGGTAATGTTCAATCAGGCGGGGGAGATCTCTTTTGCGTTCCCTGACCGACGGCACCCTGAAGGTCTGCAGACGGAACAGGTCCATCAATTCCGGTACAATTCTCTCTGAATTCTCCAGATGATCAAGATCAAAAACGGAGATAAAACCGATCCTCGACTGCATACCGATGGGACGATCACTATCCACATGGGTATAGGTACTCGACTGGATGACCCGCACGATCTTGCGCTGCAGATCGTGGGGCATGAGTCGAATGTGCAGAAAAACAATGGTCCCGCCGCAGGCCCTCTCAAAGATGCCTGCCTGCCGTACCTGGGCATAGGGATAATTGGACTGCTCGGTACCAAACAGCATCTTCTCGAGCAGGATCGGGTCGTGCTCCCGCAGGTCTATCTCGACATATGGACCACCGCTTCGATCACTTTCAGCGTGTATCTGCCGGGCAATGATCTGTTTTCCGGTTCCTGATTCACCCGTCAGGATAAAAGGATCGTTGTTCTGCGAAAATTTTGAGATGACATTCTGCGCTTCCAGTGCCGTCCGAGACTCATTAATAATGTTCTTACGCCTCTTTTCGAGTCGACGCAGTTTTATCTGGGAGATATTTTTATCCTTGAACAGGATAACATCATCAATACTGGACCGGTCCTGACTCCCCCCGGAGTTCGCACTCTCGGCCTGATCGAGCCAGGCGACACGCAATCTCTCGGAAAGTACAGCGACCAGCTGTTTATGGATCAGGGGATTACCAAGCAGGACCGAGCGAAAAATTCGTCTCTCATATGTGATCAGGACCAGATCAAAAAGTGCCTTGGCACTGACGGAACGTGTTTTTTTGGTGAGCAACCCCGTTTCACCCAGGTGCCCGCCCTGGGAGATACGCCCCACGACCTTGGAGCTGCCGTCCTCGCGCTCCATGATCAGCTCGACCTCCCCCTGGGCGATCACATAGAACGCCTCACTGACGTCCCCCTGGCGATACACATAGTCCCCTTCAGGGACTATCTGCACCCGGCAGGAGTCAGCAAACTTCTCAAGGTTGGCCTGACTGACCTCCTGAAACAAGAGCGAATGTTTCAGGTGATCTGCGATGAGATCTTTCTTCATTACTTCCTTCAGACCGGCCAGGAATCCTCATCAAAAGATTCCTGGAAGGCAAACCGGAGAACGGTTAATAAGCCGTTTCTCCTTCAAACAAGATGAAGGTGTCTCTGCAACACTTCTGTCAACAAAGGTGCAACCGAATACACACTTATAAGATCATCACTTTCCCGGCCCGGATAACTGTCAGAGCCAATCACCCGGGTTACCGGACTTTTTTGAAACTTCTCCATCGCCTCACCTGCCAGAACCAGGTGCGTTGCCAATACGACCACATCGACAGCCCCTGCGTGCAGGCAGCGCTCCGCTGTCTGCAGGATTGAACCGCCGGTGCGGATCATATCGTCGCAGATAACCGCGGTCTTGCCCCTCACCACGCTCGAAACCTGGCTGACAATCGTTTTATCTGTATCGTACCGGTCCTTATCAGCAGCTGTGTGCGGGCAATCGAGCAAGCTGGCCAGCCGGGCGACACGTTTGGAAAACCCGTAATCGGGTGACACCAATACAAAATCCGCCAACCCGAGACTGCTGATCTTGTCCACGACCAGGGTATCGGTCCAAACATGCTGGGTCCGAACCTCACCCGCATGGGCATGCATTATCGCTTCGGAATGAAGATCGACAAAGGCCACGAAATCAGGGCGGGACCTGAAAATCTGCCTGGCTCGGGTAATTCCTTTCGGAATCTCAAAAGAGAAGGGTTTGGCCCTCTCCATGGTGGAGTACCCGAGATAGGGGATAATAACGTTGATGGAGGCCGCATTCCAGAACCGGCCGCCCTGGATCAGGTCGAGCAGTTCCTGGAAAGAGTTCTCATTATGGGTCGCCCCGATAATTACCAGATCCTTTCCGGCAACAGCTTCCGGAAAAGCATGATAACACTCGCCATCGGCGAAGACCTTGGTCACCATCTCGCTAAAACCTATTCCGAGTTGGGCGGCAACTTTATATCCCAGCTTTCGGGATGCCCTGTTGGCCACGAGCATGAGCCCACTTGCAGCGGAATTCATCGTTGTACTGACCTCTTTTTACAGGGCCGCCACTATGGCATCACCCATGGCAGCAGTTGATACAGCCTTTGATTTATCCACAGCGATATCAGCGGTGCAGATATCCTTTTCCAGGGTCGCTTCAACCGCCCGTTCAATGGCATCGGCCGCTTCATCCAGCCCGAAGCTGTAACGCAGCATCATGGCAGCAGACAAAATTTCGGCGATTGGATTGGCAATTCCCTGTCCGGCTATATCTGGAGCAGATCCACCGGCCGGTTCGTAGAGCCCGAACTTATCAGCATTCAGCGAAGCCGAAGCAAGAAGCCCCATGGAACCGGTAAGCATTGCTGCCTCATCGGAAATTATATCACCAAACATGTTGCCGCATAAAAGAACGTCAAACTGATGGGGATCCCGAACAAGCTGCATGGTGGCATTATCAACATAGATGTGATTCAGCTCGACATCCGGATATTCCTTGTGAATCTCCATCACCACCTCACGCCACAGAACCATGGTGGTCAGCACATTTGCTTTGTCTACTGAGGTCACCTTGTTCTTTCTGATCCTGGCCGCCTCAAATGCCATCCTGGCAATGCGACTTATCTCACCACGGGTGTAAGCCATGGTATCATAAGCTCGTTCACCGTCGCCCTCTCCTTCCCTGCCTTTCGGGGTACCGAAATAGATATCGGAAGTGAGTTCACGCATACACAGTACATCAAAGCCCTCACCGACAATATCGGGGCGCAACGGACAGGCCGCAGTAAGGGATTTGAAAACCTTAGCCGGACGCAGGTTGCAGAACAGGTCGAAATGTTTACGCAGGGGCAACAGGGCAGCCCGTTCCGGCTGCTTCTCCGGAGGAAGACTTTCCCATTTCGGCCCGCCAACGGAACCAAAAAGGATGGCATCGCTGTTTTCACAGAGTTCGAGAGTCTCAGGCGGCAGCGCTTCGCCATGATTGTCAATAGCAATACCACCCACATCGGCATAAGTGTAGGAAAGCTCAAACGAAAATTTCTTCTGTGCTGCATCGAGCACTTTAATCGCCTCGGCCATCACTTCCGGACCAATACCATCACCTGCAAGAACCGCTATCTTCTTCATCGAACCTACCTCGTTACGCCCAGCCCGCACAACACACATGCACAATATTGCTGGATTTATCTTTTAATTTAACCCACTTGCAACTATACCAGCACAATACCGATTTAGCTACCACTATGGTCTTGATTTTCCTTGGTGAACAACACAAGTGCCCTTTCTGCACCGGAGTTGGGTAAATGGAAAATCCTCTTTTCACAACAATTGAAACCACCATTTTTTATATGCTCTGCAGCATTTTCCAATTCTTCCTGCCAGCGTGGGCCTTTCATACAGATTACACATGCACCGGACTGTGCAAAACGTGCCGTCATGTCAAGAAAGCCACTGATCTCTGTTACCGCCCGACTGGTTACATGGGTAACCCCCATGTCAGCAGGGAGTAGTGTGTCATCTTCAGCCCTGCATTCAAAAACGCCCACATCCCCGACGCCAACTGTCCGGATAATATGATTCAAAAAAGTAACCCTCTTTCGTCGCGGCTCGACCAGGGTGACATGCAACCCGGGCATAGCAGCTTTCAGTACCAGACCGGGAAAGCCCGCCCCGGTGCCGATATCCAGCAAGTGGTCGTCATCATGCAATAGTGGTAACAGGGTGAGGGAATCAAGAAAATGATTTTCTATGATTTCTTTATCAGCTGTCCCTTTTGCGATCAGGTTTACCCGGCGACTCCACTTTTTCAGCTCCACATAATATGTGTAGAGTCTCCCTATACCTGCACTATCCAGAGAAAGTTCCAGCCGGGAGAGTCCATCCGCTATGGTTGATGTAAATAAATCCTGTTTCAACGATACGACCTATTTCACCCGAACCGCCACAGAATTGGCGTGCGCCGTCAGCCCTTCAAGTTTTGCCAGTCTTTGAATATGCTCACTGTCCGCCTTGAGCGCAGCCTTAGAGTAGCTGATGATAGAACTCTTTTTCAGGAATGTCTCCACCCCGAGCGCCGATGCGAACCGGGCCGTGCCCATGGTCGGTAAGACGTGGTTGGGTCCGGCTATATAGTCTCCAGCAGCCTCCGGAGTATGGCCCCCCAGAAAAATAGCTCCGGCATGGCGGATAAACGGCACCTGGGCCCATGGATCCTCAATAATCAGCTCGAGATGCTCTATGGCAATGTCATTAGCAAGCTCAATGGCCTCTTCCAGCTCTTCAACGACGAGGATTACGCCCCTGTCACGCAGTGACTGCTCCGCAATTTCTTTTCGCCCAAGTGCAGTAAGTTGCTTTTGCAACTCTGCAGGTAATCCATCGGCCACCCGTTGCGAAGTGGTCACCACAACCGCCAAAGCCTGCGTGTCGTGTTCGGCCTGTGCCAGCATATCAGCCGCAACGCTCTCAACGCTGGCTGAATCATCCGTCACCACCAGCACCTCTGAGGGACCGGCTATCATATCGATCCGGACCATGCCGGAGACCAGCCTTTTGGCCTCGGTGACAAACTGGTTACCCGGCCCCACGATCACATCCACCTTGGGAATCTGCTCAGTACCGTAAGCAAGGGCCGCAATCCCCCAGGCAGACCCGGCCTTGAATACCTCGGTGATACCGATTTCCTGGGCTGCCACCAGAAGATGTGGACTGACGCCTCCATTTTCATCCGGCGGGGTGACCATAACCCGTCGTGGTACCCCGGCAATACCTGCCGGAATTCCGTTCATCAATACCGAGGAGACCAGAGGAGTGGATCCACCCTTCCCGCCAGGGACATAAAGGCCGGCACAATCGACAGGTCGCACCAAACGACCGACAATGGTACCATCCTCCCGTGTCTGCAGCCACGAATCCTCCATCTCCCGCTCATGAAAGGACTGGATGCGTTCGACAGCAAGAGCCAGGGAGGCAAGGAAGTCCTCATCCACCTGCTCATAAGCCATTTTAAGTTCATCCGTGGATACCTGAAGCTGATCCACGGTCAGGTTTGGCGAATCAAACTTGCGACTGAACTCAGCAACTGCCTCATCGCCATTCTCCTTCACCTGCTGTAAAATCTCTTCCACGGCGTGCTGGCAGGAGGTATCAGCATCCTGAAACCTGTTTAACAGATTTTCTATGATCTTTTCACCTTCCGACGAGGTATTCGATACGGGTTGTATAATCATGGTTCTTCTATTCAATTTCGGGACAGTCGTTCAACTCATCCCTTGATTTAAATGGACACGGTCTTGGTGGTGGGCAGATACTATACGCCATTTGAATCCAATAATAAAGGTTTACAGCGAATAGAAACCGCCCGAATATAGTCGCCCGACCCGAATTTACAAAGAAAAAACACAAAGGAAACAAATATATTCTTGTCGGCAAACCCTGAATTGTATATTCCGGTGTCCTCAACTTTCTTTTCCTGATAAGATGTTTATCTTTGAATTGATTTATTTCAGAAACAACCAGCATGCCCTGAAACACCCATTATATAAGGAAAGTATATGGATTTTGAACCGAAGTGGATAGCCTGGGAAATAACCAGAAGGTGCAACCTCAAATGCGTCCACTGCCGCTCCTCATCTGAAGAGGAAGTTAAGGGACATCCAGACTTCAGCTTTACAGAAGCAAAAGCGATTCTTGATGACATCGCATCCTACGCCAGCCCTGTTATCGTACTATCTGGCGGCGAACCTCTGCTTCGTAAGGATGTTTTCGATATCGCCCGCTACGGGACCGATCTCGGCTTCAGGATGTGCCTGGCCACCAACGGCACCCTGGTAACAGAGGACACCTGTCAAAGTATCAAGGCGGCCGACATTAAGATGGTATCGTTGAGCCTTGACGGAGCAAAAGCTGAAACACACGACGATTTTCGTAATGAAAAGGGGGCGTTCGCAGGGACCATGAACGCTATCGAGCTGTTTAACAAATATCAGATCCCGTTTCTTATAAACTCCTCTTTTACAGTCCGCAACAAAGATGAAATTCCTGAGATTTATAAATTGGTGAAAGGGCTGGGCGCTACCGCCTGGTATATGTTCATGATCGTCCCAACCGGCCGCGGTGAAGACATCATGGAAGAGCTGATCCCTGAAAACTTATATGACGAAATCCTTGAATGGCACTACCAGGTTGAGAAAGAGGAAAACGAATTATTGATGCGCCCGACCTGTGCGCCCCACTATTACCGGATTGTACGCCAGAAAGCCAAGGAAGAAGGTGAGAAGTTCGAACGACGCAACCTCAAGTTTTCCACTGGCGGCTCCAAGGGCTGCCTCGCCGGACAATTAATCTGTCTGATAGATGTGGACGGCGAGGTGCTTCCGTGCAGTTACTTCCCAAAATCCGCAGGGAATATTAAAACCACTCGGTTCAAAAAAATATGGGAAGAGTCTGAGCTTTTCCTCAACCTGAGGGATTTCAAGAGCTACAAGGGAAGCTGCGGTCAGTGTGAGTATGTGAATGTATGCGGTGGCTGCCGGGCCAGATCATACGCCATACATGGAGATTATCTTGCACAGGAACCGTTCTGCAGCTATACTCCGGCAAAGATGCTGAAAAACCCGTAAGGGTCCACAATTTCATCTAATATATAACTATGAACGATACCTTCTTGAAAGCCTGCCGAGGTGAAAAAACGGATTACACCCCCATCTGGATGATGCGCCAGGCCGGACGCTATCTGCCCGAATACCAGAAAGTGCGAGGCAACGTCACCTTCCTGGAACTGTGCAAATCGCCGGAGCTCTGTGTCGAGGTAACCCTGCAGCCTATTGATATACTCAATATGGACGCGGCCATCCTCTTCTCCGACATCCTGATCCTGATGGAAGCGATGGGAGCCCCACTCGACTTCCATGAAGGCAAAGGCCCCGTCTTTGCAAAAACCTATCGTGACCAGGAATCTATTGACAGCCTGGCCCTGCCGGACCCGGATGAAGAGACAGGTTTTGTCATGGAAACAATCCGGTTATTGAGGAAAGAGCTCAAGGTGCCCCTTATCGGTTTTGCCGGAGCGCCTTTTACTTGTCTCACCTACCTGGTGGAAGGCGGGAGCTCCAAGGTTTTCTGGGACACCAAGAAGATGATGTATACACAGCCCCATCTTTTCCACCTGTTAATGGAGAAGATCACTGCGGCAACAACCATCTACCTGCAGGCCCAGGCCAAAGCCGGAGCCCAGGCGTTGCAACTGTTTGACAGCTGGGCCGGTATACTCGCGCCCTGTGATTATGAAAAGTTTGTATTTCCCTATGTACAAAGAATCCTGGAAAGCCTGAGACTCTTTGAAATACCGCTTATTTATTTTGCCAATAACGGAGCTACCCTGCTCGAATATTCTGCCCGTTCCGGTGCCGATGTCGTCGGTCTCGACTGGAGGATTAACATCAGGGATGCAATCTATAAAGTTGGCAAAAAAGCGGTTCAGGGTAATATTGATCCGTTCGCCCTGCTGCTTCCAAAAGACGAACTAAAACAACGTATCGGAAAATTGCTTGATGATGCGCGTGATGCCCATGGTCACATTTTCAACCTGGGACACGGTATTCACCAGTTTACCCCACCCGAACAGGCAAAATATGCCGTCGAGTTCGTCCACGAACTGAGCGGCAGGTAGTTCCCTGCGGGCAGGGCGTCATCCTGCCCGCACTTCCCGTCATGAATACACCGATTCCCTCAATACACGACTGCCTGACTTACATGGAAGAATTTTCCATGTATGAGAATATCCGCAGGCACTCCTTCATGGTAGCCCGCGTGGCCGATATTATTCTTCAAGGACTCCATGCGGCATCATCAGCTCCTGCGCCCCCATCAAGATCTCTGGTTGTAGCCGGTGCCCTGATGCATGATATTGCCAAAACAAAATGCATCAGGGAAGGCTGCAAACATGCTGATATCGGCAGAGATATGTGCAGGGAACTAGGTTTCGAGACAATCGGGGAAATTGTCGCCAACCACGTTGTGCTGTCCGAATTCAACAGAAAAGCCTATAAAGAAGGTTATTTCAGTGCCATAGAACTCGTTTTTTATGCGGACAAGCGGGTAAAACATGACCAGGTCGTCCCACTACGTGAACGGCTCGAATACATCATCGATAAGTACAGCAACAACGAAGCAATCAGGGAAGACTATATTCGTAAAAACTTTGAACAGTGCCAGGAAGTCGAGCATTACCTCTTTACCAGGCTTGATTTTTCACCGGATGAGATCACGAGCTTCCTTCCAGATTCTCCTGCCGACCTTCTCCATTATCTTCCGGAAAGATGACCTCGTGCCACAGCGACAAGGTCACATTCACTCGTAATTACAGCATATAAAAACATTTCCAACTTAAACAAAATCATATTTTGTACTGCTGCTGATAATTCTATATAATCAAACAGGTGGTGTTCTACATCCTTGTATTGAGACGCCGTTACTATATATTTTTATTCCTTGTTTCCTCAACCCACTTATGCAAAAAGCAACGGTAAAAGCTGACATAAAAAAGAACAGACTCTACTTCACCATCGAAGGCCGTTTGACTAAAAAGAAACTGGACAGCCTGTACACCGATGTACGTTTCTGTGTTGCCGACCTGAAACCCGGTTTTGATGTCATCACTGACCTTACCAAATGCAGCTTATCCTCATTGAGCGGGTTGCCGACTTTCATGAAGATAGCGAATTACCTTATAACCAACGAGGTTGGGTATGTAGTAAGAGTTGTTGAAGACGGACACCTTATCTTTAGACAGATAATCAACTTTGCCGAA
Source organism: Desulfopila sp. IMCC35008 (assembly GCF_010646885.2). GTDB lineage: Bacteria > Desulfobacterota > Desulfobulbia > Desulfobulbales > Desulfocapsaceae > Desulfopila. The sequence continues at coordinate 3,212,749 of NZ_CP050700.1, forward strand.
AAATTCCAAGGATATGAAACGATTACCGTCTCAACGCTCGAAGAGGCTGAGGAAACCCTGGAAAATGCAGTCCGCAGAGATGGTGTTCGACTCACCCTCAACCTGAAGCCTATAAGCTATAACTCTGAAACTACGAATGGTACAGCAACCCTGGCCGACATTTCGATCAGTGGCTGCGCAGTCCAGGATGCTTCCGCTCCCGTTTCCCTTGATGATGAACTCACTCTCAACCTGACGTTCGAAGAAGACAGTGACGAGATTACGACATTACCCGTCTCCTGCCGGGTTGTCCGGTCTGAAGAAGGATCTTTCGCCGTCCAGTACATCGATCTTGACGAGGAACAAAAGAAAAAATTATGGAATTGCATGGTAAGGATGACGGCAAAGGAGATTGAGTTATAAAGTGGACAATGATAAAACACCACCCAAGGCCAACAGATACACATGCGCAGAGTATCGTGAAGAAATGATACTTGCAGGACTGCAACGCGCCCTCAACAGGAAAGATCTCAGCCCAGAGGAAAGAAAGGAACTCGAGCAGCAGATAGCTGAACTTGAGAAAAAAATGGGACTTTGAGATGTAGCTATTTGCCCCTGCCCCCCCCTTTGCATGAACCATCATCACCTAACTATTCGTTTTTCAGGGTAAGTTTGGAGAAAACTCCTGTCACCCCTACCTGGAAAACGGACAGGAAGGCATGGAGTACGGCTCTCATATCCATTGAGTTACCTTCGCTTACTATCCAACTTCCGCAACCTCTATCTTTTCAGTTTCTTCCTCACCAGCTCGCAACCAGTCCTTGACCCGTTGTTCGCTGAGCACAGTTTCCATATACATCCTAGACGTTTCAGATACAGTCACGCCATAGGTTTGAAACCGGAAAACAACCGGGGCGAACATGCAATCCGCTATGGAAAACAAACCGAACAACCAGGGACCTTTTTCACTATACTTTTCCCGTAGGGCAGACCAGATATCATCGACGCGCGTTATATCTTTTTGCAGGTTTTCCGATATCAGTACCTGTCGTCCTTTCGCCCGGCAGTTCATCGGCATATCCTCACGTAAGGTGAAGAACCCGGAGTGCATCTCTGCACAGCATGAGCGGGCCTCAGCTCTCATTGAGACATCATCCGGCCACCCCTTGCCGTCAAGGTATTGTTCCGAGATATACTCAAGTATGGCAAGCGAATCCCAGACGACCACATCACCGTCATAAAGAACCGGGACTTTGCCCGCCTTGCTATACCGAAGTATTTCAGATTTGGTAACCTTGGTCCCGAGTGGTATACGAATTTCCTCAAACGCAATATTATGTACGGCTGGGAGCAGCCACGCCCTCAGGGACCAGGATGAATAATTTTTATTGCCGATAACCAGTTGCATAATCCTTTCCTCCTTAACGTTAATAGCCCGGATTTTTCATCAATTCATCAGGAATTTTTCAGAATTCGATGGGACACCATCCCCATTAAGAATATTCGCAAGCCGCACCGCTTCAGGAAGGCAAGAGGAAATGATTACTGAGCCCTATAAAACCTGTTATCGACTCCTGGTCATCAATGATGATGAAGTGCAGTAAAAAATGTCTTTTTTCTACACTTTCTTAATGGAGGTACCATCGGATGCCACACACACATAAATCCGCGGTTCATCACCCGTCCGTTTTTCATACTCAGTTGCAACTTCCTGCACAAATCCCTGTTCATCCCCTTTGGCAACAAGGGCAACTGCGCAACCGGCAAAACCAGCCCCTGTCATGCGGGCACCATAACAGGCAGGATGTTCCATGGCACACTCAACCATCATGTTCAGCGCCTCACCAGACACATCGAAATCATCCCGCAGACTGCAATGGCTCTGGTACATGAGCTCTCCAAGTTCCTTGCCGGCCCCCTTGCTCATAGCCAGCGTCGCCTGCTTAACCCGGACATTTTCCGAGATGATATGTCTTGCCCGCGCATACTCCAGGGTCGAGAGACGTCCTTTATATTCAGCCAGCAGTGGCTCATCTGCCTCGCGCAGAGTTGCGACGCCCATGACCGCTGCCGCATTGTCACACTGTTGCCGTCGTTCGTTGTAGGCCGAATCGATAAGCCCGCGCCTGGTAGTTGTATCGAGTATGACGATGGAACTGTTTTCCGGCAGCGGGCAGGGGTGAAGGCTCAGGTCAGCAAAATCGATCAAGATCGCATGACCTTGCTGACCGCAGGCACAGATCATCTGGTCCATCAACCCGCAATTCATGCCAACCCATTCGTTTTCCGCGCGCTGTGCCAGCCTGGCCATGTCAACGGGATCCCAGTTAAAGCCGGAACTATACGAAGCTGCTTTAAGGATCCCTACCTCCAGGGCCGCTGATGATGAAAGACTCGCCCCAACCGGGATATTACCGGTTATCACCATATCGAACCCCTTAAGCTGAAGACCTTTCTCCTGCAGCACCCAAATACATCCGGTGATATACTCACCCCAGGTGAATATGCCTTTTTCAAGGTGCGATAAGGAAAACTCAATACTCTCCTTGAAATCGGTAGTGACAATTCTCACCAGTTCATCCGGCCTCTTCGAAACCGCCATCATCAGGCAACGGTCTATGGCCATGGGCAGGACAAAGCCATTGTTGTAATCGGTATGTTCTCCAATGATATTGACCCTGCCGGGAGAGGTGACGATCTGTTCGGGTGGCGCGTCAAATTCACGAACGAATCTCTCGCATAATTGAAGCTCCATTACGTTTAAACTCTGCTGCATATATGAGTTACTCCTTTAACTGCTTGTAATGGATGAGAGATTGCGAACGAATCATCTCAGCAGCCTGCTCCGGCAGGATATCCCGCTGCGGACAGCCAAGCATCTCGTAACCGACCATGAATTTTTTGATATCGGCAGAGCGAAGCAAAGGAGGGTAATAGTGGGCATGCAGCTGCCAGTGATCGCTATCGCCATCTCCCATCGGTGCACCATGCCAGCCCATCGAATAAGGGAATGAAGTATTAAACAGGTTATCGTACCGAACAAGCAGTTCTTTCATGATCGCTGCCAGTCCATCCCGCTGGGCTGCATCAATCCCACTCATCCTCAAGGTATGCCGTCTGGGAACAAGCAGAGTCTCAAAAGGCCAGATCGCCCAATAGGGTACAAGACAGACCCACTGTTCGTTTACCGCCACGATCCGTTCGTCTTTCTCCAACTCCTTCTCTATATAGGTGAGCAGCAGATTGCGTCCATACTGTTGAAGATATTCTGCCTGGCACTTCTCTTCCTTGGCAGGTTCCTGGGGGATAAAATCACTGGCCCAGATCTGACCGTGGGGGTGCGGGTTGGAGCAACCCATTATTTCCCCCTTATTCTCAAAAACCTGTACCCATCGATACTTTTGCTCAAGCTCAGCGGTTTGTGATTTCCAAACCTCCACAACTTTCGTCAAGGCAAGATGATCCATCTCCGCAAGTGTCAGGTCGTGCCGCCTGGAAAAACAGATAACCCGGCACGTACCGTCTGACGATTCCGACTGGAACAATCCGTCCTCATCACACTTCCAGTATTTTGCACAGTCATTCAGCGCACTGAAATCATTATCAAACACATAAGTGTATGGATAGTCTGGGTTGACCTGCCCCTGCATCCTGGTATTGCCCGGACAGAGGTAACATCCCTCATCATGTTCCGGGCGCAACCGCACTGTGCCATCTTCCACCTTCCCCTGCCAGGGCCGTTGGGTTCTCTGGGGTGAAAGCAACAACCATTCGCCAGTCAGCGGATTACGCCTTCGATGGGGTTTTGCATCATGCTGCATGTTCATGTGGACTCCCTGACAATGAGCCGTGTCTTTCCGGCCGACACCACCGGTCTGCCTTTATCACAACCCATACCAATCTGTATAAGCAGCAGTTCTGCTGCACTTTTGCCGATATCGAACGAAACCTGATCCACCATCATCGGCGGCGGATCCAGCAATGAGGAAAGCGGATTATTTGAAAATCTGGCCCGGGCAAGATCCTCTCATACGAAGGACCAGCAAACGCCTGAGACTTCCAACGACACGATAGGCGAGACGGGTGTCGGGGATCTCCGTGTTTAAGCTGGTCGCCTACTCATCAAATCGCTGTATGGCAATAACTCCGTTTGTCCCACCAAACCCAAACGAATTGGAAATAGCCACCTTTATGGTCATCTCCCGCGCAGTATGCGGCACATAGTCAAGATCACACTCAGGGCTTGGATTATTGAGATTAATGGTCGGCGGGGCAACCTGATCCCTGACAGCAAGAGCGGTGAAGACAGACTCCACTCCGCCAGCACCTCCAAGGAGATGACCCGTCATTGATTTGGTCGAACTGATAGCAAGTTTTCCGGCTGCTTCACCGAATACTGTCTTGATGGCCATGGTCTCGCACCTGTCGTTTAAGGGGGTCGAGGTACCATGGGCATTGATATAATCGACCATACCCACCTCAATGCTGCCATCTGCCAAAGCGGCCTTCATCGCCTCAACAGCCCCTTCACCATTCTCAGGTGGAGCGGCGACGTGATAGGCATCACTGCTTAAACCATAACCAACTATTTCTGCGATAATGTTTGCGCCTCTGGCCCGGGCATGTTCATACTCTTCCATTACCAGCATACCGGCCCCCTCCGCCATTACAAAACCGTCCCGATCACGGTCAAAAGGCCGGGATGCCTGGGCAGGACTGTCATTTCGTCTGGACAAGGCTTTCATGGAGGTGAAACCACCCAACCCAAGCGGGCAGATAACCGCTTCCGTGCCCCCGGCGATAACCGCATCACACATACCATATTTCACATGCCGATAGGCCTCTCCGACCGCATTTGTGCCAGCCGCGCAGGCTGTGGTTATGGTCAGGTTCGGTCCCCTGGTGCCAATATCCATAGAAATATGGCCGGATGGCATATTGGGTATTGCCCGCGTGATAAAGAAGGGGGAAATTCGTTTGTACCCCTTGGCAAGTGCCATTTCATGCTGCTGGGCGATAGTCGGCAGACCGCCCATACCGCAACCGATAATGGCCCCAATCCGCAGGCTGTTCTCGTCCGTCATCTGCAAACCGCTCTCAGCAACCGCTTCACGAGCAGCGGCAATGCCAAATTGGACAAAAGGATCAAGAATCCTGGCCGCTTTTTTATCAAAATGCTCCTCGGTTACAAAATCCTTCACCTCGCCCGCAATGCGAACTGGAAACTCAGAAGCGTCAAAACCGTTTATGGTATCGATCCCGCTGACCCCGTCACAGATGTTTTTCCATGCTTTCGCAACCCCTGTACCCTGTGGAGTAACAAGCCCAAGTCCGGTTACTACTACCCGTCGTGCTGTCATACAATCACCGATTATTGGAAATGAATTAATTCATATAAAGGTTAACGAAGCATACAATTTTGTCAACAGTCATATAGCCACTGCCAATTATCCGATTAAACTACCCTTCTGTATCAAGATGCGCTTTGGCAATCCTCTTGCAAAGGCTATACATGCGGACCAGTTTATCTGCCGCCGATACCTCCAACCGGGCAATCGTCAATGCATCGGGCATATCGATCCCCATTCCAAGCCTTTCCGACTTTCGCATGAGTAAGTCCTGCTGTAACCTGTTTATACCGGATTGCAGAGCCAGTACCCCACGTGCCGCCTCTACGTCATTGTCCCGAACTGCGACAATCACCAGGTTCAATGCCTCATACACATGAGAGTACAGTCCCTTCAAAAGTTCCCGTGTTCTCTCGCTTCTCTTATAATTGATTCCCCGAGCCCTTTCGACCAATTTAACCAAATCAGTTTCAATGACATCTGCCAGGGTTTCCATGGTTACCGCACTGGTCATCAATTTCTGATGCTCAGCACTTTCCTTCTCTGTGAGAGAATAATGTCTTACCTTGCCAAGATACTCTACACAAGCCAGCTCCAGGATATCGACCTTGTCATCCATTTGAATTAAGGCCTTAAGTTCGGCATCACCTGCATTGGCAAAAGTTTTTCGGAACCGCTCCAGCATTTCCTGCACTACCTCAGCGGTTCGAGTCAGCTCATTGCGAACTGCGCCAAGAGCCATCGCAGGGACCTCGAGCAGAGCTTCGTCAAGATAGACAGGTGTGATCGGTGCGGCCGGTTCCGGCAGATCCTTGACCAGCTTATTGGCCAACCAGGCAAAAAAGGCGGTAAACGGAAGAAAAAGAATAGTATTAATAACATTAAAAATAGTATTTGCATTGGCTATCTGGCGAGGAACCTCAGCAGCCATTTTTGCTGCACCTGCCAAATCCACACTGTTCGGCGAAATGGTTATGGCCAACTCCGCAAGTTTTTGGATAAATGGCAACCAGATCAGCACCCCTGCAACATTAAAAGCGACATGTACCACCGCTGACCGAACCGCCTCAGGCGGTTTTCCCATGGCTGCCATAAGGGCAGTAACACAGGTACCAATATTAGCTCCCAATGCAAGACCGATGCCGCTGTTTAAACTCAGTAATCCACCCGCAGCCATGGCGATGGAAATACCAACCGTAGCCGCAGACGACTGAACCAGGCCCGTAAACAATGCCCCGGCAAGAATAGCCAACATCGGTTGCTCCATGCGCTGTAATACGTCAAGAAACGGTTCATAACTGCGTAGCGGGTACATGGCGTCGCTCATCAGCGACATCCCGAAAAAAACAAGGCCAAGGCCCAGTATCATCAGCCCCCAATGCCGGACCTGATCGCGCAAATTGCTGTTAAACAACATGAAAAAACCCACAGCGACAGGCAGCAGCGCGTACTTGGCAATATTGAAGGCAAGAATCTGGGCAGTAACCGTCGAACCGATATTGGCCCCCATTATAACCCCGACAGATTGCTGCAGACTCATCACCCCGGCAGAAATAAAACCAACTACCAGCACTGTGGTAACAGATGAGGAGTTGAGAATCCCGGTGACCAGGGCGCCGGTAAGCGCCCCCGACACCCTGTTTGTTGTCAGCTTTGACAACAAACGTTGCAGTGATTTTCCTGCTGCTTTTTTCAATCCTTCCGAGAGTTGATCCAGACCGAAAAGGAATAGGGCCAGGCCACCAAAAAGTCCAAAAAAAAGATCTTCCCAGGAAATCTGCGCCTCCGGTTCCGATGCATATACCGAAAAAGGAAGAACGACAAGGACCAGCAACAATATGATATGGAAAGTGCGGCTCAGATGCGTCTCGAAATATCTTTTTTCACGTAACATCGTTCACAATCATCCCCCGAGAATCAAAACCAACTCATGAACTACAATTCCCACAGCCGGCAGGAGTATCCCTCCCCAGATATAATATTTACGGTACCCTGTTACCGGCCAGACCTTCATATTTCTCAGTAGGAGAACAAACAGGCCTGCAAGCATGGTCAACCCGAAACGAACTGACAGACAGAGAAAAAATGGAAGGTCCAGACTCGTAAAACAGAACCAGCCCACTTCATGAGCAAAAACAATTACGACCAGCCAGAGACAACCAATATGCCAGAAACCGACCAGCCTTGCAGGCCAGATTCCATCGTAATGATGCAACAGCCTGTAAAGACAAAAAAATGTAACCATCCAGGCAATCCATCCTCTGGACCCGAATAAATGATAGAACCCGGAAACTTCAACCAGCCCCCACAAACCACAAACAAAAGCGGCGGGTAACAGAATAATCTGCGCAAGAGACAGACGCAGCCAATGCAGTTTTTCTGAAACGATAGTCATGACGATGGTTACGGCACAAAAATAGAGAAGCAGCATATTATACTTCCCCACCCCAAGCGAGTGCGTACTGATTTCACGAATCCCACCATAATACAGCCAGCACATACCCCAGAAAATAATGAAGGAGGACAAGGCCCCCTCCCATTTTTTCGGGGAACTTTGCAATCGATCGATACAAAAGCCAGTATAAACAGCGGAACAGCCGATGAGCAGGCAACCGTAAAAATAATAATTGGCAAACGAAGCCGCCTGAAAAGGATAAAAAACAATATCAAGAAACACATACGAACCGGCAAGCTGCAGGGCCAAGCCAAGCAGACGTGTCAGCCCGGCTGACCTGTCAGTACCGACCTTATAGAGCAGAGCCCCTGCCAGAGCACAAAACACTGCCGAAACATTCTCGTGGATGATAAACAGGCTCAGCAGACTTACGGCAAAAAGAAGCGCCACCGTCAATCGGTGGAGAGCACGTGTCCTCCTGCTGTCTTCTGAGCGTTGAAGGATATTCTTTACCATAACACCATATATTAATGAGGCTTTTTACGATCGAATATTGCCGAAATCATCTTCAGGTATCCAGCCCTGCTTCCCGCGGAAGTTCCAGGCCGACCACCGATTTAATCGATTCTTTCCAACGCACCAGCGGCTCCATTTTCAATCTGTCATATATTTTCCGGATTCTTGCGTCATCCTGTCCGGCAGATACCCTGTTTACCTGCTCCCGCTCCTCTGCCGTCGCCACCTGTACCCTCGTGTCGATACGGTTCATCTTGCCGATCCAGATGGAATGCGTCACAAACGGGGCCAGATCATGAAACATGTCAACAACATCCTCACTGTCCAGCATTGGCTCCACACTCACAGAGGTTTCATACCCACGGCTCCAGGCGATATGAAGACACTCTTTTCGCTCTTCATAACCTGGCGCGCCCGGCTCCCAGAATTGTAGCAACTCATTATTCCTGGCGGTAATGGTAAGCCGAAACAGGATCTGTTTTTTTTGAGAGGAAAATTCACTGCATACCCGCTCGATGCACACCTTATGGGGTTTTGTGACAATCAGTACCCTGTTGCCGGCTTGCAACAAACGTGCGATAACCGTTATGCAATCATCTAGTATTTCCGGCACGATATCGTGTGTTGCCGGAAACATAACCTGCCCATCATAGAGAGGATAAGTCCGGTTCACGTCTTCCTGGCGCACGACACACTGCCGCCAGGACTCAGCAGGTATCTGCCTTTTTCTGACGACAGCATCGTAACGAGCATAACAGTACCTGCAGTCGTGAGGGCAGCCGGTGCAACAGTCGATATTTGCAACAGCCCATTCACGGGTCCCGCGTATAATTGTCTTCTCTTCTGATGACATAACAACGTTAGAGTGTCATTCTTACCAATGGGTAAACAGCTCGGAAATCCCTTTTCGTGCAAGCCCCATCACCTGGATAAACTTGTCTTCAGCAAAGGGTTGTCCTTCTGCCGTCGATTGGATCTCAATCCAATTACCGTTGCCTGCCATAACAAAATTGGCATCTGTTTCTGCCTGGGAATCTTCACTGTAGTCCAGATCCAGAAAGGGAGTACCATCTACAATGCCGGCAGAAATGGCGGCAACAGGCACCACTTCAACCCTCTCGGCAAGCCGCCCATCCCGGACAAGCTTATCAACAGCATCCCTTATCGCCAAAGCCGCACCGGTGATCGATGCGGTTCGGGTGCCGCCATCGGCGTTCAACACATCACAATCCACCCGCAGGGTGCGCTCGCCAAGAGCCCGAAGATCAACCATCATCCGCAGGCTTCTGCCGATCAACCGTTGGATCTCGTATGTACGACCCGATCTGCCGTTGGTCTCCCGACGGTACCTGCTGTTGGTCGCACAAGGGAGCATCCCGTACTCCGCTGTAATCCAGCCCTGCTGCTTGCCAATCAGAAATGGGGGTACCTGTTCCTCAATACTCACACCACAGATTACATGGGTGTTACCCATTTTGATCAGAACCGATGCATCGGCCTGCAACTGTATGCCTCTTTCTATGGTAACCGGTCGTAGTTCGTCGGCTCCCCTGTTATGGTCTCTCATTATTTTTCTCCGGATATACGGATAGATATTGTATCGGAATGAGGTACCACTATCGATCATCCCGAATTCATTTATAAAAAAAGGTCTGACATGCTCTACTCAGGAGCACACCAGACCTTTGAATTATACCCCGGAAAACAGACTTTGCCAGGGATTTCTCTTGCGACTATTTATCCTTATTTCAAGATAGTACGCACTTTACCCAGATAGTCAGGGCCGATCCGCTTGGCCCATTGAGCATACACCTTCTCTGCGCCGTCCTTCATGATATCCACGTCGGCCTCACTCAGGGTCATAAAGGTGACTCCAGCCTCTTTAGCAGCTGCAATCTGCAGTTCCTGCTGCTCCTTAGTCTTTTTCCTCGCCGCCTCACTCTCTTCAGCAACCACCTTGAGTAGTGTTGTCCGGATATCTTCGGGCAGGCTGCTCAACCATTTTTTATTGATCAGGTGAACGTAGAGCCCCTGTGCATAGTTCAGCTCAGTGTAATAGTGTGCAACGGTAAATTTCTTGGAGATATTACAGACAATGGGAGTGTGATCCAGCCCATCAATTACACCTGTCTGCAGTGCTTGGGGTACATCCGGCCAGGGCAGTACAGCAAACTTCAGCCCCCACGCCTTGTAGGAGTCGATATTGACAGGTGCCTGGGCAATTCTAAAATTCACCCCGGCTGCATCTGCCATACTTTTAACCGGCTTCGTAGTGGCCCAGCCATAACTCCCATAACCGGTAAAGTCGAGCACCTGTATATTCTTGGACAGTGCTGCATCACGAAACGGCTCCCAGGTCTCACTGTTAGCCCGGAACGCATCGAGTTTTTCAAATGTATCGACAACGTACGGTAAATTCACGATACCCAATGTGGGAGCGATATTGGCCGCTGCAACAGAGGAACTCATCATCCCCTGGACGGCACCAAATTTGAGTTTATTGATAACATCCTTTTCCCCACCAAGCTGACTGAGCGGCCTGAAATCAACATAGAGCTGACCGCCTGTTTCCTTCCACACCCTGTCACGGATTTTGTAACCGACCGCCACACCCTCAATTGCCGGATGCCCTACACAGGACAACAGGTAGGTGAACTTCGCTCCACTCGGATCAAAATCAGGCTGCCATTTGGCGAGAGGATCCGCCCCCTGACCCAATCCGGCAGTAAAGAAGAAACAGCACATGACAACGATGAACGTTTTCCAAATCTTTCGCATTGAACCCATCACTCCCTCCTCAAATGTTCTTGAATAGATCACTTATCACCGATTCAACCTACTGAACTGTGCCGGGTAAACGCAACTATTATTTTACCACCAACCAGTTTGTAACCACCCAATATATCGTAAAAAGATAAGGATACATCTTTGTTAGACCTGGCGCCAGTTAACACCACTATTCGGACAGGATTAAGAACTGCACAGTTGCAGGTTAATTTTATTCACCGAACGCCCGTTTTTACCGTATTTTTTTATTTAAAAATATTGATATGCAAAACTAATCATGGTAATGATTTCCACGTATAGAGGTCAGAAAACCGCTTTTTACTACCCCATTTCCCGCTACTTTTCGGATTGCAAAAAGTTAAGCAGGAAACAACCTGAAAAGGAGATTTCGTTAATGAAGAAGTTTATCGCCCTTGTTCTGCTGGCCCTCTCAATTCCTGCCCTGGCAACAGCGGCAGCCAAAAAGGATCCGCTTGCCGCCTGGAAACCGAAATTCGATCCGAGCGGAGCGGAATTCACCTATATCCTCTCAAACATTTCCCACCCGGTTATTGAGGGTGTTGCTGCGGGTTATAGAATCCGTGATGCGGTATGGGAGCAAACAAACGGTCGTATCTATGTGGACTTCAGGCCGCTTGCCCAGTTGGGTGGTGAAAAAGACGTTATCTCCAAACTGAAGATCGGTGCTGTCCAGGGTATGCTCTCCTCCTCTGTTGCAGCTGCCAATGTCTCTGACAAACTGGGAATCGTCAACCTGCCGTATGTCATCGACACCTTTGATAAGCTCGACACGTTCCGTAACACACCTGAACTGTGGGAACCTTTTGCGAACGGTGCCCAGAAGCAGGGATTGCTCGTTGCCGACGTAACCGGTTATGGCCCTTACGGTTGGGCCACCACCACACCGGTTAAAACCATCGCCGATGCCAAGAATGTCAATTTCAGAATTGCGGAAGCTCCGGTCAATACCGATTCCTACAAGGCGTGGGGGCTCAAGTTTACAGTCATGCCCTGGCCGGATGTGCCGCAAGCCCTGCAGACAGGTGTTATAACCGGTCTCGACCACACCGCGATTGTCTGTAACATCACCAAGAAATTCACCATCGCCAAAAACTTCACCGAGCTCAATTACGCCCAGGGACTTTTTGTGCATCTGGTTAATAAGCGTTGGCTGAACAAACTGCCAAAAGACTTGCAGGAAACATTCCTCAATGTTATCAAGGAAGAGAGTGAGAATACACGCGCTCTGACCCGAAAACAGCATGACGCACAGGTTGCCAAAGCGAAAGAGGCAGGAGTCGAATTCCACAAGCTCAGCGATGCGGATATCGACGAACTGAAGAAGCAGGCCGAACCGATCCTGGAAGAATGGAGCAAAAAGATCGGACCTGAATACCTGACCAAGGTACGGGAGGCACTCAAGTAGAGCAAACCTGGAAATGGCTGGGTCTTTCAGCCGTTTTTGCGAAATTGCATTACAGATACTCAAGGGTCGATGACGATTAGCATCATCGGCCCTTTTTTGTTTTTTATCGCCCGGAACTGGTATGTTGAAAAATATTTTTATCAGAATTGACCGAACATTTCTCTTTATAGAGGAGTGGTCACTGTTTTGTGCAGTCGCCACCGCCCTGTTAACAGCAATGGCTAACGTCATCCTCAGAAAGGCCACCAACGATTACAGCCTTTACTGGTCTGACGAGGTGGTCCGTAAAGTTATTTACTTCTCGACTTATATCGGTTGTATTGCTGCCATCCGAAACCGTTCCCTTATACGGATTGACGCCCTGCCGCAGATGTTACCGGTGCTGAAAAAACCACTCACTCTGTTCTCCCATATAGCGGTGCTCATCTTCTCCGGGGTGATGATCTACCTGGGTACCCAGATGACCCTCATGATGTACGGCGACGAATACGCCCTGACAGCCACCCTGCGGATACCGGAATGGTTATTTTACGCCATCCTTCCCCTTATGGGTGGAATGATGTTTATCAGGACCCTGATCGTAATGCGTGAAGACTGGCTTGATACAAACGATATCACAGGAGGCGGCGCATAATGGATAATAGCTACCTGCTTATATTCGCCCTGCTTCTCGGTTGCCTCGCATCCACCATGCCTGTTTTCATGGCTCTTTTTTTCACGGGCACTGTCGGTCTTGTTTACCTGGTTGGTATAGACCCGCAGATAGTTGTCGAGGTGCTCTATCGCAGTATGGACAAATTCGCCCTGGTTGTGGTGATGTTTTTTGTTTTATGCGGCAATATCATGACCACCGGTTCCATCGTCGAGAAACTCATCAAGACGGCCAACGTGCTTGTCGGTCACTTACCTGGCGGACTGGCGATGGCCGGAGTACTCGCCTGCGGATTTTTCGGTGCCATTTCCGGCTCAACCGTAGCCACAGTGGTTGCCATTGGCGGCTTTATGATCCCGGCCCTTATCGATAATAAATACGACGAAAAATTTTCCGTAGGCCTGATGACAACAGCCCCCATTCTCGGTGTCATTATCCCGCCCTCCATTGCCATGATCCTCTATGCGATGGTAAGCAACGACCAGTTGGAGGCGCTCTTTCTTACCGGTTTCATTCCCGGTCTGTTTATCATACTGGCCATGTCTGCCTACTCCTATTTTGTATGTAAAAAAATGGGCATGACCAAGCGTGAACGCCCTTCATCAAAGGAAACATTGAGTGTCCTTAAGGAATCCATCTGGGCTCTGTTTTTGCCGATACTGATCTTTGGCGGCATATATTCCGGTCTGTTCACTGCTAACGAAGCCGCCGTTGTTGCCTGTTTTTATGCGTTCTTTGTGGAAATCGCCATTCACCGTGACATGAAGGTGAGCCATATCAAAAAGGTCATTGTCTCTTCGGCCGTCACATCCGCCACCCTGCTGGTAATCGTTGCAGGAGCCTCAGTATTTGGCGAATATCTCACTTTCGAGCAAATTCCCGGCAAAATTGCCACTGTAGTAGTGGAGAACATTTCTTCTCCATGGGTGTTCCTGTTATCCGTCAACATCCTGCTGCTATTCATCGGTATGTTTATGGATATCATCTCGGCTACCCTTATCCTAACTCCGATCTTCCTGCCGCTCTTGTCAAAGTTTGGCATTGATACCATGCACTTCGGATTGTTGATGACCATCAACCTCGGTATCGGCTACTGCACACCGCCGCTGGGAGTCAGCCTCTATATCACCGGTGCCACGGTTGACAGGAATATCATTTATGTATCCAAGGCAGTTATGCCTTTTCTTTTTATCCAGATTGCGATACTGCTGGTTTTAACATTCTGGCCCGACATCGTGCTGTTGCTGCCGCGCCTCATCTATGGATATGGAGGGTAAAGCGTTTTTTGTATAACCCAATTTGGTAATAGTGGTTAAGGAGTTGTATAATCGTGCTATAGTTAACAGACATAACAGTAATCTTTTCTATGTGAGAGTAACAATATCTCCTGTAGTTTTCGTCATTCACCAAGGAGGACTAAATGGATCCAAAGATTCTTATCCCCGTTGATGATTCACCAACTGCCCAGAAGACTATTGAGCATATAATCGAACTGCGCAAACGATTTTCCCGCAACCTTACCCTGCTCTACGTTATCAACCAGGACCAACTTGCCTACAGGATGATTCCTGATTTTCAGCTGGATATGGTCAAGAAAAATGCCATGAAATCAGGAAAAGCATTACTCGACAAGTATCACGCCCAACTCCACGAGGTCGGTTTTACCTGTGAGCTGATACTGGAGACCGGAGATCCGAGAAAAATCATCACGAAAATTGCAAATAAGCAGGAGTTCCAGCTGCTCGTTATCGGCCGGCATGAAGGAGGCGGAGAGATCCGGGATGTCATATTCGGTTCTGTGGCCAACCATGTGCTGCATAATGTGAGTTGCCCGGTCTTGCTCTTTTAAAGGTTCCCGCAAAAGGCATTACTATTATCTCATTATGAAATCCATTGGTGGATACGCGCTCTCAATTCTGCTTATCCCGATCTATGTGAACCTGTTTTCTCTCTGGAAAACACTCAACGGCCTGTTCCCCCCACTGGTCATGCTGCTCCTGCCGATATGCGCCACACTGGTGCTGGCGGTTTTCAGTTTTTTATATTTTCTGCGGGAACAGAAGAAGAACAAAAAGATTCTCTGCAGACCATTCCTGTTAGCAGGTATCATCATCTGCATGACTGCACTCGCCCTGCCTGACCCAAACTATCCGGTAAAGCGTATCCATGTTGCCGAATACATGATACTCGCACTTATCGTTCGCTATGCCATGTCTCAGAAACTGAACGGAATTCGGCTCCTCTTTTTCTCAGCGTGTTTTGCCTCTATACTTGGCATTCATGATGAATTCCTGCAGGGGCTGCACCCCTCAAGGACCTACGGTTTAAGAGACATGAGTGTTAACACTCTTGGGGCATGGGGAGGGGCGCTCATCTGGCATGGTCTTGGAATTTTTAGTTTGCCCCCTCAAACAGCTTCCAGTGAAAAGGGGACAGGTACAACTGTTTCGCTCCTCTACCTGCTCTGTCTGCTGACAGGCGTGCTCGCCCTTGTTATACCCATGATGTTCTATAAAGCTAGCCATTTCATTCCTCTCTGGCCATCCATGATTCTATTTGGTTCACTGGTTTTTTATTCGTCATATGTTGATCAGTTCAGGCATGATTGGAAGCATGGTATTACCGCTGTCAGCGGTACAGCATTCTGCCTGCTTTTTTATGTAGCCGTTCCCCGGGTATCAGCATACACCTTTTTCTAATCGGCAACTCACCTTGATGACACGCAGACACACATACAGCAGGATGAGACTTTTCGTCATTACTCTGTCGTTTACTCTCTTTGCGACAGCTGGCTGGTATGCATACAGGGAGCTGATGTCCCCCAAACCCTGCAATGTCATTATACTCACTGTTGAAAGCCTCAGGGATGACCGGATTGGAACAGGTATGACACCTAACCTTCTCACCATCGCCCAAGAGGGGTACCGGTTCACAAATCACCGGGCCATTTCAGGTTGGACGGGATCCAATATCATCTCGATCCTCACCGGACTCTCCCCATACGAAACAGGGGTTCACACAAGAGGCCAATCCCTTTCACCAGAGCGCCAGACGCCCCTGATGAAAATGCAGGATCTCGGCTACAGGGTAGAAGGCATCCAAGGCTTCATGGGCATGGATATTTACAAAAATACCGGTCTGACCGTCCGTCCGCAAACAGACAACCCGCTTTACTGGCTGGCGTTAAGAAAAAAAGAACAAGAGCCATTTTTTTTCTGGTACCATTACGTTCACACACACCTGCCCTACTCCAGCCCCCAGAAATATGAAACGGGGATCTTCGACGATCTTCGTGATAAACGGCTTCCCGCCGACCAACACCAACGACTGGAACAGGTTCTGAAGCAAAGTGCTGTCCACTATAAGTCGATAACCTTCCAGAAGGAAGATATTCCACTCGTCCACCAGCTCCAGGCAAGTACTATTCGGGAATTCGACGACTGGTTTGCAGACTTCTGGAGATTTTTGAACAAGAGCGGCCTCAGGGATAACACAATACTTGTGGTCACCGCCGATCACGGTGACGAACATGGAGAACGTGGTCTGGTCGGCCATGCCTCAACAACCCAGCTCGGCCATCTCCACGAAGAAATTGTGCGCCTCCCTCTCTTTGTCTGGCTTCCTCCGGATGTTCAGGTAAAGAATCAAGAGGTAAACACTTCACTTGATTCAAACCACGAAGATATTATGCCAACTATCTTCGGTTTACTAAACATCAAGGCCGAAAAATCGTGCGCCGGCAGAGATCTTTTTCGTGATCCCAGCCCCTCCCCCTGGAAAGCGATGACCAGCAGTGGCGGATTTGCCGAAGAAGACACGGACAATATCAGGTATTTCGAATATGCGACGAAAATAAAACATCATAAACTACTGCTGAAAATCACGAAGGAAGGTAAAGAATCGGCCCGTTTATTCGATCTTCAGCAGGATCCGAACGAAAAAACTGATATATCCTCCAGACATCCGGAACGTGTTCGGGAAATGACTGACATCCTTCGCCCTCTCATTAAAAGCCGTACCCACATGCCGGCCAGGCAGTCTGAAACAGCCTTGGCGGAAACCGGGGAACAACCATACTGGCTCTATCCTGCAACTGGAAAAGAATATGGCTATAACGACATGCAGGATAGATTCACCCTGGAATGGAGCGGATCAGTAAATGAAAATTATGTCCTCGAATACCAGGCTGGCGAAGGCGTGTCACAGATAACCGGCAGACTGGACGTAAAGGGGAACAAAAAGGATTTCGGTACGATCAGTCGTCGCTACTGGCAGACTTGGCTGGTAGCCAAGAGCCCGATCAGGGTTCGCGTACGACAGACAGGAAGCTCTCTTTGGAGCGAATGGCTCCACCTGGAGATCAAACCATGAAACTGGTTATTACAAACTGGAAAGTTATCCTGGTGACAGGTGTCATGGTCATGGCGGCTACCCTCTGGCTGCTGGGATTGTTAACCTCACCCGGCACTTCACCCCAAACCAGGCAGCAACGCCTCTACCTGAACCACTATATCCAAAACAATGCACCGGACCTCAAAGAGACCCGGCTACTGGCTGAAGTGTACTGGAAACGATACCCTGATGTGGGCTCAGATGCTCATTTTGGTCGTAACGGGATCATGGGCATTCACGGCGCCCTTGCCCATTATAACCAGCACGGAAAGATTGAAGAGAGACGGTGGGGGGAGTAACGGGATTACCGGAGATACAACCAAGTACTTTACGTTTTCACATGAAAAAGTTATTGATAGCCAAAAAGAAAACCTGAAACGTAACTCTATTTGCATTCCAAGGAGATATTATGCGGTATTTATTGTTCCCTGTCAGCATATTGCTATATTTTTTTCTCGCTGGTTGTGTCGCACCTACACCGCAACATCCCGCTTACCAGTTTGAACCGCCCAGTCGTCAAATTGATTATCTTACAGACGTAGAACCAATTCTCGTCAAGCGATGCGTTGTATGTCACTCCTGCTATAATTCTCCTTGTCAACTTAAACTGAGTTCGTGGGATGGCCTGGAGCGCGGGGCCAGCAAAGAGAGCATTTATAATGGCGGACGATTAAAAACCATGGACCCCAGCAGATTGCTGGTGGATGCGCATTCCGAACAGGAGTGGCGCAAGAAAAACTTTTTCAGTGTCCTGCCCGAAGGAGAACAGTCGTATGACGAATCTGCCATGTATATGCTTCTTGAGCATAAAAGAGTCTCACCTGATGTAAGTGGAGAGTACTTTCCTGAGGCTAGCGATTTAACCTGTGGCGAAAGTGGTACTGAAATCAAGAAGTTTTTGAAGAAACACCCGAACCGTGGCATGCCATTTGGTTTTCCGCCCCTCAA
Source organism: Desulfopila sp. IMCC35008 (assembly GCF_010646885.2). GTDB lineage: Bacteria > Desulfobacterota > Desulfobulbia > Desulfobulbales > Desulfocapsaceae > Desulfopila. The sequence goes on from NZ_CP050700.1 coordinate 3,231,192, forward strand.
ACAGGAAGAGTTCAATACCATAGCCGGCTGGATGATACAGGGGGCACATGGACCAACAGCTGAACAGCAGGAAGAACTCAAGACAATCTCCGTGAAAGACCAGGAAATGCTGAATACATGGGAAGATTTTCTCAATAATCCGGCTCCCAAATACCGGATGACAGCGAGATATTTATACGATCACCTGTTTCTGGCGCACATCACCTTTGAGACCGGAAGTAATGAGTTTTTCGAACTGGTCCGTTCAAGAACAGGGTCCGGAGAAGCAATTGACATTATTGCCACCGTTCGGCCTTATGATGATCCGGGGATAGAAACATTTTACTATCGATTTCGGAAAATTTATTCAACGATTGTCCACAAAACACATATGGTTTTCCCCCTTGGAAAGGGGCAGTTGAGTCGCATCAACGAATTGTTTATCTCACCAGACTGGGTAGAACCGCCCCACATCGTAAGTTACAATAAGACAACAAGTGCCAATCCTTTTGAAACATACGAACAGATACCAATTCGCTCCAGATATCAATGGCTGCTGGACAATGCCCATTATACAATCATGACATTTATACGCGGCCCGGTCTGCAAGGGGCAGATTGCCTTAAATGTTATCAATGATCATTTCTGGATCATGTTTCTTGATCCGGAATATGATTTATCCGTTAAGCATCCCGGGTTTATCAAACTCCAGTCCGACAACCTGAGGATGCCCGGAGAAAATGGCAGTAACAATAAGCTGTATAAAACCCTCATAAACAATGTGCACTATAAGAAGGCGACAACCTACTATAAGGCAAGGCAGGATTTCTATGCCGCCATATATCCGAAGGGGCTGGGAGTAGAGGCCATATGGAAAGGTAATCAGCCTGATGACACTCCTGTTCTCACGGTTTTCAGGCACTTTGACAGTGCGTCTGTACAGAAGGGTGTATTGGGCAATCTCCCCAATACTCTCTGGGTTGTTGACTATCCCCTATTTGAACGAATCTACTACTCTCTGGTAGCCGGTTTTGATGTGTATGGAACAGCAGGGCATCAACTTGCGACCAGGCTGTATATGGATGCACTTCGGATCGAAGGGGAAAGCTATTTCCTCGACTTCCTCCCTGAAGACCTTCGACGCCCAATGATGTCAAAGTGGTATACCGGTATTAACCTGGAGAAAACGCATTACTATCCCTCCCCCATGCCAGCGGCTACTACTTTCGCAACTGTTGAGCCGAATCGTGAGTTCATTGAAAAGGTGGTACAGGATCATATCATTTCGAAAGATATAGTATTTGGGCTGAATTATCTGGAAGCAGGCAAATCATATCCTGACATCCCCACACAGTATAATTCTCTGGATGACATAATCACAGGGTTTATTGCGGTATCCGCACCGGGTATTTCTTTTTTCAGGCACGTTGCCAACCATAACGCCAACGTGGCCTGGATACGAATTACCAATGTCCCTGAAAGAGGTGATGTCGTCATCTCATCAGTTATTGACAGATGGCACGACAACGTCAGGTTTCTGTTTCGGGAAGAGCACTTCCTTGATCCAAGCAAAGACAGGGCTGATTTTTTTCCTGGATTTATAGGTTCATATCCTAACTATTTTCTCATTGTCGACTATAATGATCTACCGGATTTATTCGATATTCTTGACACATATGACGGGAGTGATGCATTGGTAAAAAGGCTTGCCAAGTACGGCGTTAACCGGGCAGATGAAAACTTCTGGGAGGTATATGACTGGTTTCAAAACGCATTTACCGCGTCAGACAAGAAAAATTCTGGGCTGGTTGATCTTAACAGGTATTACTATTTAGCCATTGAATAATAAATAGTTCCCATCCTAAAACTCAGTATTCTGCTCAATATCGAGGCGTGGGTTAATTATTTACCGCACGCATATGTACGATATTCGGAGGATAAATAATTGAGCCGGAACACTGAGATTGGGCAGAAGGGTCGTTTTAGGACGGGAACTAAATAGCAGCGCCTAAACAAGGTAACAACGATAGATGGAGAGCGGCTTTCTCCATCTATCGTTGTTACTGCATGTATGAGTCATGTTTTTTCTCTCCCAGTTCCAACGTGCGGATGCTGCCGATCCCGTCAATCCTGTTGCGGCCCCTGCCCTTTCAGGCGCAGTTTCTCACCAAGACTTTCCTGATTATCACGCAATACATCGTGAAGGTCACGATCATAGTTTTCAGGAAAGCGATACAATTTTGCTTCATCACCCGCCCAGTATTCGCGGAGTCCTCTCTCCTCCGGGTTGGCGTTAAAAAGCAGAAGAAGCAATACGTCCATACTTACCCATGGATGATTATACCAGGAATCGTGAGCGCTCCCGATTTCCAGCGATTCAGATCCACCAACGTCAATGACATTCAGCTGTGTGCTTTTCATCGCCTCAAGCAGCAGGGCTATTTCATTGTCACTCAACTCTGAAAGCTTTGGTCGACCAAGTCGTGAAACACCATTCTGAAAAGTAGACCACTTGAGGACAGAATCGTTTGAGTTAAGATTAATCGTAGTGCGGGAAACCAAGTCTTTAAACTTCATATACCTTGAAATAAACGGTTTAAATGCCGTATCCGGCGCAGCAAAATACACTTCACCGATACGAAGCCGGCGTTTGACTGCCTCGCTGGGCTCATCCATATACTGATCTCTTAACGCTGCAAGCCCCGGAGCTACTACCTGAGCACCGGCACTATATGCCAGGATATTAATATTTCTGGCTTGGGTATGCGTCGCCAACAACTCAATCAGTCTGGTAAAGGCAGGTATCGTTTTCCTGGCGTGAGCAACATCCGTTTTATACCGGAGAATATTCTCGGCCGATGGCCATGAAAAAGTAATAACAACAGAGTTATGCCCGGTAAAATGAAAGAATTGTGCCCCCTGGGCAGTGGCGCGATAAAAGTTGCAGTTTGCCCCATGAACGTAGATAAGGATGTCCTTATCAAAGGATCTATCCAACCATTCATCTATCTGATCGAAAAGTCCATCGGCCTGTGGCGACAGATTGAACAAATCATCTTCAATATCAAGATTCACCACTTCCCGAATATGTTCACTGGTAAGAACAAGCTCTTTTTCCCGTTCTCTGGCAAGCGACTGCTGATAGATTTCTTCCCAGCTCATTGGTTCATCGCCTACACGGTGAACAACCCAACCCAACTTCAGTGTATCTGATGGAAATATTGAATATAAATCACCCTTCTTATTTTTTGTAAAAGGTAACCTGTTTGTTGCGTAGAGGGTATACAGAAGGTTGTCATCCTTGTTATCTTCACGATTGTGGAAAAGTTCACTGCTGGGATCAAGCCCGACGGGAGAAGGCATAAGATATACCTTTGGCTGACAGCCAGCGCCAATTGAGACCACAACAAAAAGAAAAACAAGAATCAGGTATCTTTCCAAAACCATATTGCACCACTACGATGGTATACTATGTTAATTAAGTGAGGTACATACGAATTTATCTATATCATATCCAGATTACATATGTGTATAACAGATCAAGATAAAATTGTTTTCTATTGAATCCCTGCACCGAAAAATCGCCACTGGATACTGAGCTGATCCGTCGCAAGTCAATAGATATGCAATCAATTCTGATAATTTGCTTAATGGCCCACCATCAATTATATAACACTATGAGAGGTCCCCGGACCCATCTCAGTGCCCTCCACTGGCATCAAAACATACTTTCCCTCTTGAATAAAAGGTAACTGGAATATGAAAAAACTATTCGTCATTCTTTTTTATATGCTTTCAGGATTTTGTATCGTTACCTTATGTCTGCTCATTTTTCGAGAAACCAAACGACCGGATCTGGAATTATGGCATACAGAGATGCTTGACGCTGATTTTTCTGCTGGCAGGAAGGAGCGCATAAAGAATTTAGATGAATACAGATTATCAGAAAAAGAGCTTTTCAGCCAACTCAGCTCTCGAATCACGTCCAAATACCCAAAACAAGAGCATACCTACCTCAACAGATATTCATCCGGCAGCTGGAGTGACCCGCAAACCTTTTCAAAGAACTGGAATACAACATTCGAGCTTACAACTCAACAGCCACGTGCCGCTGTACTGATGCTCCATGGGCTGTCGGATTCGCCCTATAGCCTTCGGGCACTTGCCCTTAAGCTTCACCGTGAACAGGTTTACGTTTTAGGATTACGCCTTCCTGGCCATGGAACAGCGCCTGGTGGCCTCGTCCACGTGGAAATGGAGGATTTCACCGCATCTGTACGACTCGCCATGCAATCTCTAAAAAAGGAAATCAACAAAGATGTCCCTCTTTACATCATAGGCTATTCAAACGGTGCCGCATTAGCTCTTGAATATACCTTGTCAGCTTTAGAGGGGGAAAACGTCCCTGTACCGTCTGGACTTGTCCTCATCTCTCCGGCGATATCTGTCAGCCCTCTTGCGGTACTGGCAAAGTGGAAACAACTTTTATCGAGGATACCTGGCCTTGAGCAACTCGCCTGGCTTTCCGTTGAGCCGGAATATGATCCGTATAAGTATAATTCATTTGCCGTAAATGCAGGTGTACAAATTTACCGGCTTACCAGGAAGATCGCCAACCAGATAAGCCGCCTTGATACCGGGGAAGGTATCGAAAACTTCCCCAAAACACTTGCCTTCATATCAGCAGCAGATTCAACAATCCCCCCCAAGTCGCTTGCTGACGACCTGATGCTCCACCTGGCCCCCAATAATCACAAGATGGTCCTTTTTGACATAAACCGTGAAGCTGACACCGGCTTCTTCCTGACAAATGATCCAAGCGCGCAATTTGCACATCTAGAAACAAGACCGCTCCCTTTCAATTTTTCCCTGATAACCAATGTATCCCCTCAAACACGTGCGCTCGTGAGCAGAAACAGGGCGCAAATGTCGATGACAACACAAACAGTCCCGATCCCTTATCATTGGCCCAGAGATATATATGCGTTATCCCACGTTTCTCTCCCTTTCCCCTCTGATGATCCGGTATATGGAATTCCGGATGAGAATGACAGCAACTCATTTACACTTGGAAAACTTGAACCACGAGGAGAAAAAAATCTGTTGAAAACACCTATAGAAAACCTGATGCGTCTTCGCTATAACCCTTTCTATGACCACCTTGAAGAACAAACAGTCAATTGGGTTCTTGCCAACTAAAACAGGCTCTTTCTATATTCAATATCTAAAAAGGAGTGCTTCTCACAACAGGGCAACAGACAAACAAGTAACTGACTTACTGTTCTCCGTTGTCAGACCCGGCAAAATCTGAATCACGCTGATGGAGGAAACTGCCATGTTTTAGAAAATGGAGTGTCTGGGAAATCACTTCATCCTCTTCCATGATATAAGGGTGTGCATAAGGCAGAATAAGGAAATCTGACATTCCTTTCACTTTAGCTCGCTCAACAGAAACCTTTCCATCGTCCTTCCCCGGAATAATATCACTGAAATACCTGTCGAAGAAAGCTGCCTCACTACCAACGATAACTCCAACGGGGTAAGAAACAGGTCCAAGAGAGTTTACAAAACTATCAGGATCTGTACCAAGCTGCTGCCCTGCCGGTCCAAAAAAATAACGATATAGCAGTTGGTCTTCCAGGGCATCTGTTACCTCACTCCCCTGATTTGGCGGCCCAAGCATCACGATCCTCCCAAGCTTATCCAACCGGTTCTTTTCGAGATAATAACGAGTCAGGATTCCACCAAGTGAGTGGGTAACAAAATGGACTACATTTGCACCTTTTTCTTCACAAACCGAAATTCCATTGCTAACGGCCATATCAGCCAGATATTCTATTCCATATTCAGTTGATGGGTAGTCGATGTTTACCACATGATACCCTTGATTTTGAAGCGCCTGTTCTAAACGTTGCATCGAGCGATAGGTTCGCCCCATACCATGCAACAAGACGACACATTCCCCCTTGGCTATTGACTTTGGGGCCTGTACCGTCCCTACAGTGCACGAGACTGTCCAACCCAGACAAAAAAGAGCAAATGTTACCTTCGCAAATCGAGTCACGTTATTTGAATATCTAATCAAAACAAGTAGTAAAAAGAGAAAAACTCTACCCAGACGTAAAGGTATTACCTGGTGAGTTGCCAATAATCCCGATTAAGCTTACTGTCGGTCAGATAACTCATCATGTTATACACCAGTTGTGCTGCGGCAAAGTTGGGGCCATGTAGATTGTCAACAGGGGCGAGTTCCACCACATCAAAACCGATGCAAACCCGACTCTGCATAATAGCCTCAATCAACCACATCGCCTGATACCAGTCGAGTCCCCCGGGAACGGGGGTACCGGTTGCAGGTATGACAGATCCGTCAAGCCCATCAATATCAAAAGTGATAAAGACCTTGTTGGGAAAATCTTCAGGAAGAAGCAGATCCGTTCCATTTTTCCAAATATCTTCACTATCGCGATATGGAACATTGTGTTCTTCACGGTAACGATGCTCTTCAACAGAATAACTACGGGTACCAAGTTGGTAGATTGGGATATTCTTCTCATGAATGCGGCGCATTACGCAGGCATGGCTATAAGAAGACCCTTCATAGCTGTCGCGCAGATCTGCGTGGGCATCAAACTGGATAACTCCAAAATCTTCATGTTGTTTTCTGAAGGCCTCAATAACCCCACAGGTAACAGTGTGCTCGCCGCCGAGGACTACCGGGATTTTCTTGAGCGATAATGTTGTTGCTACCTGTTCTTCAATACGCCTCAACGTATCCTCACAGGAACCACTACAATTGACCGGAGGGACTGTATAGATGCCGTGTTCTGCCGGGATATTACGTCCAGTGAATAGCTCAAGCTGCCGGGATGCCTCGAGGATAGCCGCTGGTCCATAAGCTGTGCCGCGCCCATAAGATACAGATATTTCAAAAGGCACTGGGATAATGTGAAACAGAGCATCTTCCGGCATGGCCGGTACAACATCTTCACCATGGAAGTTCAACTGCTGTAGTGTCATGCGATTCGGCTCCTGTAATCCTCATACCCAAAATGTCTAACCAGCTTAGGTGTGCTTTCTGTGAGGGAGCAGGTGTAGATCGAGGGGAGTTCCACTCCATTAAAGGTGTTGTTTTTCACAAACGAATAGAGGGCCATGTCAGTGAGCACAAGTCGTTGTCCCGGTTCCAGGGGAGCCGGAAAAGAATAATCCCCAACAATATCTCCAGCCAGGCAGGAGACCCCTCCTAATCTGTAGGTGTGCAGAAAATCGCCGGGTTCACCACTCCCCACCACGTGGGGTCGGTACGGCATGGCCAATACGTCAGGCATATGGGTTTCGACCGAAGAGTCAAGAATAGCGATATCCATTCCATTGTACATGGTATCAATAACACTGGCCACGAATACTCCACCATTAAGCACCACAGCTTCTCCGGGCTCCAGGTAGACCGGTATGTTATTGTGCCGCTTACGAAAGGCGGTGATAGTTTCACAGAGCAGATCCACGTCGTAGTCGGCTCGGGTGATATGGTGACCTCCGCCGAAATTGATCCACTGCATTTGGTCGATATAGTTGGCAAAACGATTTTCGAAATGTTCAAGAACCCTCACCAGGACATCCGCATTCTGCTCACAAAGGGCATGAAAGTGCAAGCCTGAGATCCCCGCGAGATCAACATCTTCCAAATCTTCAGGTCCAAGACCAAAGCGAGAACCTGGAAGACAAGGATTGTAAAGATCTATTTCCACCTCTGCATGACCAGGGTTGACACGCAAACCGACTTCGACGTCAGCTCCAGCCCGATGAATTGCATCACGATGAGTTTGCCACTGGCTGATGGTGTTAAAAAGGATATGATCTGAATACCGGATTACGCGCTCCATCTGAGCCGATGTATAGGCCGGAGCGTAAGTATGTACTTCCCTGCCGAATTCTTCACGCCCGAGCCGTGCCTCAATTGGACCGCTGGCGCAGACCCCATGCAGGTAGTTACGAATCAATGGAAAAACAGCAGGCAGAGCGAAAGCCTTTAAGGCCAATAGAATTTTGGCTCCCGTCCGCTTCTGGATACTGTCGAGCAGTTTACAGTTGCGGTGCAGCACGTCTTCACTCACAAGATAGCATGGTGTCCGCACCTGGCCGATGATCTCAAGAGGAAAATCAGCCAGGGTCTGACGGTCAAACACTGTTGTTCTGCTGCTTGTCACTTCAGGTACCTATTCTGGAAGTTTGCCGTCAAAATCGACAACCTGCCATGGCAGGCCGTTGGCATTTAGTTCTTCCATGAAAACGTCCGGATCAAGTTGTTCCACATTAAAAACTCCTCTGCCTTTCCAAATCCCTTTCAGCATCATCATGGCTCCAATCATGGTGGGAACGCCTGTAGTGTAGGAGACGGCCTGGGCCTGCACTTCCTTGTAGCACTCGGCGTGATCGCAGACATTGTAGATATATTTTTTCAGTTCTTTGCCATCCTTTTCTCCCTTGAAGACACAGCCGATAACTGTTTTACCGGTATAATTGCTCCCCAGAGAACCGGGATCGGGAAGCAAAGCCTTTAAAAAGCGGATTGGTACAATCTTATTACCTTCATACTCCACCTCATCAATGCGGGTCATCCCAACATTTTCGAGCACTTTAAGGTGCGTGATGTAGGGCTGCCCAAAAGTCATCCAGAAACGGATTTGTTTAAGGCCGTGGATGTGCTTAACCAAAGATTCCATCTCCTCATGGTAAAGCAGATAACTCTCACGCGGTCCGGCCTCCGGGTAATCGAAGGTAAAATGAACGCAGTCATCGTTAAGAATTGCGGGAGTTTTTATCCACTCACCATCTCGCCAGTGACGAACTTCCTGTGTCACTTCCCGTATATTGATTTCCGGATTGAAATTGGTAGCAAAGGGGTGGCCGTGATCCCCGGCATTGCAGTCGAGTATGTCTATAGCCTCAATCGAATCATACAGATGCTTTTGGGCCCAGGCGCAGAAGATATTGGTGACACCTGGGTCAAAACCGCAGCCAAGAACTGCCATTAATCCTTTTTCTTTAAACTTTTCCTGATATGCCCACTGCCAGCTATATTCAAAATGAGCGGTATCCTCCGGTTCATAGTTTGCAGTGTCCAGATAGTTAACTCCGCACTCTAGACAGGCATCCATGATGGACAAATCCTGATAAGGCAGGGCTACGTTTATAACTAATACCGGCGCGACCTTGTTGATAAGTGTAACAAGCTCAGGTACTTTATCTGCATCAACTTGTGCTGTTTTAACCTCGATATTGCAAAGTGCTTTAATTCTTGCTGCAATCTCATCGCATTTAGTGACGGTACGGCTTGCCAGCCAGATGTCGGTGAAGACATCTTTGTGTAGTGCACATTTTTGGGCCACAACATTGCCGACCCCGCCGGCTCCGATAATGAGTACTCGTGACATAATCTCTCCTCAAAATGTAATGGGTCTGTAGTGACATTCTGTTATTCTTTTTCGAAATAGGTGTAACCCCGTAATCCTTCCTCAAAACTGGCGAGGATCGATTTACGTTCCCTGGCGGTTATGAAGCCGCCCTGGATAGCATTTTCAGCCAGATCTTTCAATCTGTTTTTCATGGCAGAAAGATCATATTCCACATAGGTCAGTACGTCGGCAACCGAGTCTCCCTCAAGCTCGCGAATAAACTTGTAGCTGCCATCGTCGTTTACATGGATTGAAACAACATTAGTGTCACCGAAGAGATTATGCAAATCCCCGAGTGTTTCCTGATACGCGCCCACCAGAAATACACCAAGATAATACTCCTCGTTGTCTCTTAACGGGTGAAGCATCAATCTCTTGTTTTCATTTGAAATATCAGGAAACTTATCAATCTTTCCGTCGCAATCACAGGTAATATCGGAGATTATCGCCTGTCGGGTCGGAACATCATTTAACCTGTGAATGGGCATGACCGGCAATATCTGGTCTATGGCCCAGACATCAGGAAGCGACTGAAACAGACTGAAGTTTCCATAATATATATCGTAGATAAGATTGTTGATTTTCTGTGCATCTCTGGGGATGTGATCAAGTTGCCGTGATACCCTGGATATTTTAACCAAGGTGTGCTGCACAAGGTTCTCAGCAAGGGCACGTTCACGAATGGATATCTGGCCATGCTTAAACAGCTGCCGCGCCTGGGTTCGATAGAACAGGGCATCGTTGCAACATTCCTGAATGTTTTTTTCAGAAACCATGTTGTAGATAAGCATCAGGTTTTCAATCAGGTCGTTGTCAAAAACCGGCAGTTTGTCGGGGATTGGTGGCGGTTCAAATGAACTGATATCCAGAACATTGAACAACAGTACTGAATAGTAGGCAACGATGGCCCGACCAGATTCGGTAATAATAGTTGGATGAGGAATATCATTTTTATCGAGTACGGTGATGATCGATTCAACAATATCGCAGCAGTATTCTTCCATGGTGTAATTACGACTGGAGTGGGAATTGGTGTTTGAGCCGTCGTAATCAACAGCAAGCCCTCCACCGAGATCAAGATATCCCATGGGAGCACCTTCAAACACCAGTTCTTCATAGATACGGCTGGCCTCCATGGCACCGGCCCGGATATCACTGATATTAGGAATCTGCGAACCGATATGGTAGTGCAGCAACTGCAGGCAGTCGAGCATATCTACTGCCTTAAGCCGTTCTATGACATCGATAGTATGGCTCATTGAGAGGCCGAATACGCTGGCGTCACCACCGGATTCAGACCATTGCCCTTCTGCCTGGGTCGACAGTTTTATTCGTAAACCAAGTGCTGGTTTGAGCTTATGAAGCTTAGCTCGTTCAATGATAAGATCAACCTCGCCAGGAACCTCAACCACGAAAAAAACTTTAAAACCCATTCTGATAGCATGCAGCCCGAGATCTATAAATTCTTCATCTTTGTAGCCATTGCATATGAGACAGGCACTACGGTTTTGCAGCATGGAGATGGCAGCAATCAGTTCCGACTTACTACCTGCCTCAAGACCGTGGTTGTACTCTTTACCGAACTGGCAAATAGCCTCTATAACCTGTTCCTGCTGATTCACCTTAATGGGAAAGACACCCTTGTATACTCCACGATAGTTGTTTTCTCGTATGACTTTGCGAAATGTTTCGTGCAAGAGTTTAATCTGTGAACCAAGGATGTTTTCAATTCTTAAAAGTACAGGCATGGAGAGCCCCCGTGCTTCAACCTCCATAGCCACTTCCTTTAGACTTACACTGGGGCCGTGGTCTGCTCCTGAAGGGTTGACAACCACATCACCGGAACTGCTTATGGAGAAATAACCTGCTCCCCATTTGGCAATTCCGTAATACTCGGTTGCACTCTTTATGCTCCATTCATTTTTGTTAAAAAAATCCTGTGTCATGTCAAACACCTCGTATACCTGTAAGCGAGAAGAGGTGATAGTTTTACCCACCTTTTATCTATAATAATGAGAGTTTTGCGTTTAAATGATAAGAGGGACAAAGTCAATACAAATGTCGGATAAAATAACAGAACAATAGAGATGTAGGTTTGGTTAGCCTCCTTTATGAACATCTTCTATGCTCCAATTAAATCAATGACATCGAGCTCCTTTTGCCCAACCACCTTAACGAAATGTTCTTACCATTCAACAAGAAAAGAGGTCCTAACCCGTTATATAGCATTCAATTCCAGATGAGAGCGAATCCAGACACGGTGAATTGTCGCCTGCATCAAACTTTCCTCTTGTATTTCCATCTTTCAGAATTACATGCTAAGTCAGATAGTACTCTATATACATGACGACTGATAAATAGATAAATTGTTATTTTGAACTCTACGCAGGGGCATGAAAAGCAATGATCGATGAAATTGAACACAAGCTGAAAACCAGACATCTCCGCATTGAAGATTATAATGCATTACGTGAGATATCAAAGCGAGTGTATAAAGGCGTCGCTCCACCCTGGACAGAAAAGGAACTCGAATACCTTATCGATAAGTTTCCGGAAGGCCAGATATGTATTGAAGATAATGGAACAGCGGTGGCCATTGCCCTGTCCCTCATCATCGACTTCAGTCTCTACGGAGACCAACACTCTTACAACCAGATTGTCAGTGACGGCACGTTCAAGTCCCACGACGCTGAAGGTGATTATCTCTATGGTATAGATGTTTCTGTAGACCCCGAGTATCAGGGAATGCGTCTCGGACGCCGTCTGTACGACGCACGGCGTGAGCTGGCCGAAAACCTGAACCTCAAGGGAATCCTGCTTGGCGGACGGATATCGGGTTATCACAAATATGCAAAAAAAATGTCCGCCCAGCAATACATTCAAAAAGTTAAGAACAAGGAATTATACGACCCTGTTCTCTCCTTTCAACTCTCAAACGACTTTCATGTCCGCAACCTGCTTGATGATTATTGGCCGGGAGATCACCAGTCCCGTGGTAATGCAGTGCTTTTGGAATGGATAAATATTTATTACCAGAAAAAAACCAAGTTAATTGGCAGAACAAAATCTATTGCCAGACTCGGGGTTGTTCAGTGGCAGATGCGGCGTTTTGATTCATTCAGCGACTTCATGCAGCAGGTTGAGTTTTTTGTCAACACAGTGAGCAACTACAAAGCGGATATAATCCTTTTTCCCGAGCTGTTTAACGCCCCCCTCATCCATACCTATGAGGGAAATAATCCGGCAGAAGCCATGCGCATGCTGGCAGGGTTTACTGAAGACCTGCGTCAAGCCATGACCGAGATGGCTCTGAGTTACAATATCAACATTGTAACGGGAAGTGTTCCGCAACTCCGTGAAGACGGTAAATTGTATAACGTCAGTTTTCTCTGCCGAAGAGACGGAACATGGGACAGCCAGACAAAAATACACATTACACCCGATGAAGATGTCTCCTGGAAATTTTCAGGAGGTCATGATCTCAAGGTCTTCGACACAGACGTAGGAAAAATCGGCATCCTGATCTGTTATGATATCGAGTTCCCGGAACTCGCCAGAATACAGACTCTCAAAGGAATGAAAATGCTCCTGGTTCCTTTCTGGACTGATACCAAAACAGGCTACCTTCGGGTACGACGGTGCGCCCAGGCCCGGGCTATTGAGAATGAGTGCTTTGTGGCGATCTCAGGCAGTGTTGGAAACATACCTAAAGTTGAAACGATGGGTATTCAGTATTCGCAATCCGCCATTTTTACCCCTTCTGATTTCTCATATCCGCACGATGCCATCGCCTCAGAGGCCACGCCAGGTATTGAAACCACCCTCATTACCGACCTGGACATGGACCTCATTAAAGAACTGCGCTCTCAAGGCAGTGTCCGCAATATCGAAAGCCGGCGGAACGATCTTTATAAATTACGATGGTTGAATGATGAATCGAAAGAATAGACTCGGAAGTTGATTTCCATTTTTAAAGGTTCATCATTGAAGGAAATAGACGTTATCACCCGTCCAGTCAGTGAGTGGTATATATCAGTCTGCACCAGTAAAAGCCTCATCCCTATTTTCCCGGGGTTGAGGCAGCAGGATGACAGATCATTTTTTATATAGCTCTTTTCTCAAATTGTACTTCTGCATTTTATTATAGAGACTTCTGGAGGTTATCCCTGCCTTCTCAGCAGCCTCCTTAACACGTCCCCTGGTACTTTTCAGCACCATGTCGAGATAACGGATCTCGGTCTGAACGACCACGTCTCCCACCACTTCCATAAGGCTTTTCTCAAGCCACTCAGATGTTTCCTGCGGCCCCTTGATAAATCCTTCTTCATCATGAGTTTTCCGTTTTTGAATACCACTGGGCAGGTCATCTGGAGTAATCGTACCAGTTCGACATAATAGCATAGAGCGTTCAATGACATTCATCAACTCCCTGATATTTCCCGGCCACTCATACTTGCACAAGGCCTCCATGGCCTGCTCCGAAACATGGTGGACATCACGACCGATTTTATGGCGAAAATCAGTAACAAACCTGCGAGTGAGGTGTGGGACATCATCAATCCTGAGACGTAGTGGTGGAATCTGTAAATGAACCACACTCAGTCGGTAATACAGATCCTTACGGAACGTACCGTTTTGAACGGCTTCCTCTAGATCACGGTTGGTTGCCGCAATGACACGGACATCCACCCAGGATGGTTTTTCGGCCCCAACGGGGTGAATTTCATAGTCCTGCAGGACCCGTAGCAGTTTTGTTTGCAGATGAAGCGGCATTTCACCAATCTCATCGAGGAATATAGTGCCCCCATGGGCCTGTTCAAATGCTCCGCGCCTTGATCTGGTTGCTCCTGTGAACGCCCCCTGTTTGTGGCCAAAAAGTTCGCTCTCCAACAACTGTTCAGGGAGCGCAGCCGTATTGACCGCGACAAAAGGTCCGGCTGACCGGGGACTCTCAGCATGGATAACTTTGGCCAGATGCTCCTTGCCTACCCCTGTCTCGCCGGTGATCAGAAGCAGAGACTCACTGGTGGCCACCTGACCAACCTCTTCCATAAAAAGCTGCATGATCTCACTGCTTGACGAAAAATCTGCCATCTTAGGCTTGATCTTCACCCGGCGTTGATTCCACTTCAGCTGCATAAGCTGACGACGGGCCTCCACCGTTGATTCCAGAGCACTGAACAGACTATGCTCTGGAATACCGGAATAAAGAGCAGAATGCGCCCCCGCCGCGATAAAACCGGCCTGGAGTTCAGTAGAGTCAATATCATGTAAAATCACAGTACTTGGGTTTTCCGGCAGAGCGTTCAGTACTCCGAGGCTTGATTCAACAGGTTCAGGAATGACCGAGTCGCTGATAACAATGATATCAGCACAACTCTGAACGACCCTTCGCCAGACATTTCCCTGATTGCGGATCCCTTCGATTTCTATGTCAGTAATCGAGATCCTCTCTTCAAGTATCTGCTCCAGAGACAGATCTTTCAGCGCTAGAACCATTCGTATCAACATTATTCAACCTTTTCAGGAATTAATTTTCTCTTTTCCTGCCCGGAAAACCCGCTTCTCAAGAGATAAGAGAATCATTTTTCCACTTTTTTTTGCAGCTTGACATGTAGCACGGCGGGAACGAGCGATAGAGCCACCGAACAACTCACTGCAATTCCAATTATAATTAATTTTCTAAAAATTTCGACCACATAATACACAACAATAAGATTTTGATATTACAACATATTCCAGCATACAAGAAACAGGTTTCTCTTTATGGATCTACGGTCTATATGACTTCATTATTATAACGATACTTCAGCCACATATCTGAGATTTCATTATGGCACATATTTTGATTACTCAAACGATTCAGACCAATAAATTCAAACTGACTGGAGAACATTTTGACAAATGACAAGAAGTTTTCGAATACAATCCAGGCCGAGGCAGGTCTTGCAGATATTGTGGCCTGTGAATCTGAAATCTGCTTTATAGACGGTGCGACCGGAAAATTGGTTTACCGGGGATATGACGCACTGGAACTTGCCAGAAAGTCGACATTTGAAGAAGTCGCCTACCTCCTCTGGTATGGCTGTCTGCCAAGAAAGAGAGAATACCAAGCATTTCTTGATGGTTTTACCGGCTCGATGTCTCTTCCCATGGAAACCGTGATGATAATGAGAATGTTTCCAAAAGCTGCCACTCCCATGGAGGTCATCAGAACCGCCGTATCATCACTGGGACACTGGGATCCAGATAGCGGTAACACTCGCCTCGACGCCTGTATGCGTAAAGCCCAGCGCCTTACCCTGCGAATACCATTACTGATCTCAGCCCATCAAAGACTCAGAGAAGGTCTGGAACCTGTCCAACCAATTTCCGGGCATGGAATTGCCTTCAATTTTCTTTATACCCTGCTCGCCAAGAAACCTGACCCGCTCATTGAACGTGCGTTTGATGCTGCCCTCATTCTACATGCGGATCACGAGCTCAACGCCTCTACCTTCGCAGCAAGAGTGACTGCGGCGACGATGTCTGATGTGTACTCTACCATAACCTCCGCTATCGGTACCTTGAAGGGCCCTCTTCACGGAGGTGCCAACATGGAGGTGATGCAGCTGATAGAAGAGATAGACAGACCTGAGAATGCAGAGAAAATAATTCTCGACAAGCTCTCCAGAGGGATAAAAGTGCCGGGTTTTGGCCATCGCGTCTACAGATGTGAAGATCCCCGGGTAGGAATACTGAGAGATTATGCCCAAAAGGTTACAGACTGGACCGGCAAGAAAAATACCTTTGAAATTACTCAGGAGATAGAAAGGATTGTTCTTGAAAAGACCAAGGTTTTCCCCAATGTCGATCTCTATACCGCCTCGCTATACGATGCGATAGAGCTTCCCCGGGAATTATTCACCCCTGTCTTTGCCGTCAGCAGAGTTGTCGGCTGGACCTCTCACATACTTGAGCAGTGGTCAGACAACCGGCTTATTCGACCCAGAGCAGAATACTGTGGCAGGGAAAATCTTGAATATCGCGACATGAATGACCGGGCCTGACGTGTCTTTTGCTCATATGGCAACCGTTTCAAGACCCTCATCATAAAAACACAATAAAAATGAAATCATTACTGATTATCATCGATTCACTCGAAAAATGGACGCCATATTATCGTTCGGAAAGCATCATTACCGCCGATCACTATTTACAGCATGATGGCTTCGATCAACACTCGCACATGGTAATCAACCTCTGTTCTGATCTCAGCTATCAATCAGAAGGGTACTATTGCTCTCTTCTCGCTCAGGCACGTAACCATAAGATATTACCGAGTATAGAAGCGCTCAACCGGCTGGACGACAATATCATGATAAAAATTGATCAATCCCTGCTCCCGCGTTGTACATGCCAGGCGATTGCATCCTCTTCCCCAGAAGATAAAGAATATAGTTTCGACCTGTTTTTCGGCAAATGTGAAGACCCAAAACTGCAAAAACTCGGTAGATTTATTTTTGACCACTACACTGTCCCTCTCTTACGTGTCAATATTAAAGGATCTCAGCCATTCCATATAACTAAAATTCGTAATCTCTCGCTTGATGAACTTGATAATCATCAGCAGGATATTTTTGCGCAACACCTTGATGGTTTCAATAAAAAGGTCTGGCGAAAACCACGTACCAAAAAGCCAACTCGGTATGATTTAGCCATACTCCATAACCCTGAAGAACAGTTTCCGCCGAGTAACAAGAAAGCAATTAATATGTTTCTCAACGAAGCAAAAAAGATGGGAATCAATGCCGAACTTATTACCGAAGATGATTCCAGTCGATTGATGGAATTCGATGCCCTTTTTATCAGGCAGACAACAGCTGTAAACAACATCACCTATAAATTGGCGCATAAGGCGGAACAGGCTGACATGGTGGTAATTGACGATCCGTCTTCAATAATTCGCTGCACAAATAAAGTGTATCTTAAGGAATTTCTGGAAAATTCTTCGATTCCCGCACCACGTTCAAAACTCATTTTTCGTAATAAACCTTATAGCTATCCTCAAATAGCTGAGACCCTCGGCAACACCATGGTTTTAAAAATACCCGACGGGTCATTCTCAGTGGGGGTGGAAAAAATATCCAATGCTGAAGAATATGGCAACGAGTTGGAAAACCTGTTTCGTCACTCTTCTATCCTGCTTGCTCAGGAGTTTATCCCCACTGACTATGATTGGCGTATCGGCCTGCTTAATGGGGAATGCATCTATGCCTGCAAATATTTCATGGCAAGAGGACACTGGCAAATCTACCACCACAAGACAGGGCTTCTAACAAAATCCGGAGGGGTGGAGACGGTTCCTGTGCATACCGTGCCCAGGCAGATAATTCGTGTTGCCAACAAAGCAACAACTCCAATAGGCCGCGGTCTCTATGGGGTAGATATAAAAGTCGTGGGAGATCAGGCTTTAGTTATCGAAGTAAATGACAATCCCTCTATCGACCACGGGGTTGAAGACAAAATACTTGGCCGGGAATTATACCGCATGATACTGCGGGAATTTACCAGACGCCTAGCCACCAAGCGAAGAGGCTAAACGGATATGGAACTTTCAATAGCACAGGCAGACGATCTGAACAGCCTGACAGAACTTGAAGCAGAGTTGTTCACCTATGACCGGATAACCAAAAAACAATTCAAGTATCTGCTCACCAAAGCAAACGGTTTGATTATAAAAGCCGAACTAGACAGCAAGATTGCTGGTTACATAGCTCTCTTATGGCGTAAAAACAGTAATAGAATGCGCGTTTATTCAATAGGTGTAAGCCCTTCATCCCGTAAAAATGGCCTGGGCCGCAACCTGCTTATCTGCTCAGAATCAATCGCAAAAAACTATAACTGCAGTATCATTACCCTGGAAGTCCAGGAACATAATCAGCCAGCCTTGAATCTCTATCACGATATGGGTTTCAAATATTCCACCACCCGTTCGGCCTATTACAGCGATGGCGGCAACGCTCTCGTTCTCCAGAAAAATATCGACAACTAAGAAAACCATGATTCATCCAGACACAGAAGTCAGATTCATCAGCCTGGAAAAAGGCAGGGGCCTCTTTGCATCAAAAGCGATCCCAGCCGGAACCATCGTCTGGTGCAGGGACCCACTGGACAGGGAAATATCACCTTTGGAGATGGATAATTACACCCCGGTCTTCCGAGAGATTCTATTAACCTACTCTTTCCGTAATAATAAGGGGAACTATATTTTTTGTTGGGATAACGGACGCTATATCAACCACAGTTTCGCCTCAAACTGCTGCTCAACGCCATACGAAATAGAGATCGCCATTAGGAATATCGAGAAAGGAGAAGAGCTCACAGATGACTATGGCTTCCTCAATATTATTGAGCCTTTCGAAGCATTGCCTGAAGGAACTGAACGAAGTGTGGTCTACCCAGACGACCTGCTTCGTTACTCAGATCTCTGGGATGTAGCGTTGCAAAATACATTTCCAAAAATCAAGACGGTACCCCAGCCTCTGCAAAACTTTATGTCCCTGGAAACGTGGCAGAAAATCAATAATATCTCGGCAGGAAAAGAACCACTGGCCTCAATCAGGTCCTGTTACTTTTCCTCCAGCAGTAAAGGCTCCTCATAAAATTTAACAAACCACACGACCACCATAACATTTGCATAGCTGGCAACCAGTTGCTGGCTTGAGAGCTGTCATCTGGTGACTTTGCCAGCTGACCATGACGGATACGATAAAAATGCGGAGACAACATAGACTGAAAATAGAGTAATTATGCAACTTGAAAGATCAGATGCCAATCAGAGTAAAACACCCACCTGTCCATTATTTTCCTACCGCCTCAAACCCTACTGACGTGGAAAGCACAACAAATAGGAATAAAACCGTGAATCGGTAAAACTGTTCGTAAACCACATCAAAACCAGGAAGAGCAATGTCCTAAATATCTTGAAAGCTTGCAGCCTTAAAACAATCGGCAAGAGTTATCCTCACACTACAAAAGGGGAAATGCACAAAAATACATTTCCCCTTTGTTTACAAGCACATATCGAAGTTTCAACCCTCGCCAAATGTGAATCCAGTCAAAACTCCCGATTATCGATGACCCGGTTTCCTTTCCCCTCAAAACGTTCGAGGGTTCGCTCCTCGACCAGTTTAACATCGACTCCGATGCCGAGCTCAGAGGCGAGCCGTTTCTTAATCGTATCTACCAGGGTGCGCTGTTTCTTCATGGCATCGAAAAACATCGACTCAACAACCTCCACCATCACCGTCAATTTATCCTCATTATTGACGCGATCCACAATAAGCCGATAATGGGGTTCCGTGCCTTCGATATCAAACAGCACTGATTCGATCTGGGTCGGGAACACATTGACACCCTTGATAATTAGCATATCGTCAGAGCGTCCCATAACACGATGCATGCGGGTGAGTGTTCTGCCACAGGGACAGGGTTCGGTCATCAGGCGGGTCAAGTCACGGGTCCGGTAGCGAATAACCGGGAAGGCCTCTTTTGTTAGGGTTGTAATAACCAGTTCACCTATCTCGCCCGGTTCAACCGGCTGCAGGGTATCAGGATCCAGCACCTCGACCAGGAAGTGATCTTCATTAATGTGCAGTCCATTGCACTCCTGGCACTCACCGGCAACACCAGGCCCCATGATCTCGGAGAGCCCATAGTTATCGGTGGCGATAATGCCTAACCGATCATTAATTTCGTTGCGCATCGCCTCGGACCATGGTTCAGCCCCAAACAGTCCGTACCTGAGAGAGAGACCGTTCGGGTTCATCCCCAAATCCATCATCACATCGGCCATTTTCAGCGCATAGGACGGTGTGCAGACCAGGGCAGTGGTCTTGAAATCCTGCATTATCTGGATCTGTCGCTTGGTATTACCAGCTGAGATAGGAATAACAGAGGCACCAAGCCGTTCTGCCCCATAATGGAGGCCAAAACCACCGGTAAACAGTCCGTAGCCAAAGGCGATCTGGATAACATCGTCAGGGGTCACCCCTGCAGCACATAAGACTCTGGCAACCAGGTTCGACCAGGTTTTGATATCCCCCTGGCTATAGCCCACCACGGTGGCCATACCGGTGGTCCCGGAAGAGGAGTGTACCCGCACCACATCCCGCAGAGGCACGGCAAAAAGTCCGTACGGGTAATTATCCCGCAGATCCTGCTTCAGGGTAAAGGGAAAATCACGCAGATGCTCGATAGAGGTAACTTTAGTGGCATCCAGGTTCAGCTCTTTGAACCTGTTGCGATAAAACGGGACATGAGTCGAGACTCTGGTCAGGGTCTTTTGTAATCGTTCGAGCTGGAGTTTTTGCAGATCTCCACGCTCCATGCACTCTTCCTGCTGTTGCCAGTACATAGTCTGTTTGCCGTAATGAAGATGATTTGGGAGTTACGTTGTAATTACAGGGAACAGATCTGCGCCCCACTCAACAGTTTATAGCCTTCTTTTTGCAAAGAATCGATCGCTTTATCCATATCCTCAAAACGGAAAATGAGAACAGCATTTTCACTGCTCTTATTGACAAAGGCATACATGTACTCGACATTCAAGCCTGCCTGCTCAATGGATTTCAGGACGGTGGCAAGACCACCCACCTGATCGGCTACCTCCACCGCCAGGACGTTGGTAATGCCTACGGTAAAGCCATTACTCTTCAAGATATCTTTTGCCTTCTCAACATCATCGACGATCAACCGCAAAATCCCGAAATCAGCGGTATCAGCCACCGACAAGGCCCGGATATTTACATTTTCTGCCGCAATAATCGACGTAATCTCCGCCAATCGCCCAGATTTATTCTCTAAAAAAACAGCAATTTGTTCTACACGCATTGCCCTTCTCCTTATAATTGATTCAGCTAACCCTCGTTTCCACACCCATTTCTATCGGGTATGGGCCTTCCACGAAGTATATCACCAATGAAACGAAAAATAGTATGTAAAATTACCAGTTAGTCGTGTTCTCGAAAAGATTTGCAGTGGTCCAGTTGTTTGCAAGCTGGTTATTCCGCAATATTGGAGATATGCGGAACAACCAGCTAGTAAACAGCAGGGCTGTCGTAAACCTTTTCCTACAATTTCCGTTTGTCGATTACCCTCTGTGCCTTTCCTTCGGAGCGCTGAATGGTCTTTGGTTCCACCAGCTTAACCGTGCAGGTAACACCTAGATAATCCTTGATATCCATCTGGATCTTTTGGGACGTCTTCTCAAGTCTCCTGATCTCATCGGAGAACAGGCTCTCACTGACTTCGACCAGCACCTGCATGGTATCGAGATTACCATCACGCTCCACCACGATCTGATAATGAGGTTCAACGCCCTCCACACCCATCAGAACATGCTCTACCTGCGACGGAAAGACGTTGACACCGCGGATGATAAGCATATCGTCGGTACGTCCTGTCACCTTCTCCATACGAACCAAAGTCCGACCGCAGGAGCAGGTTTCATACATCAAGCGTGAGATATCCTTTGTGCGGTAGCGGATAAGCGGGAAGGCCTCCTTGGTAAGAGTGGTAAAGACCAGCTCGCCCTTCTCGCCTGGCGGCAATACTTCACCTGTTTCGGGATCGATGATCTCCGGCAGGAAATGATCCTCAAAGATATGCATACCACCATCGCTGGTCAGACACTCCATGGCAACGCCAGGGCCGATAATCTCAGAGAGCCCATAGATATCAACAGCCTTGAGGTTGAGTTTTCGTTCCACCTCTTCGCGCATGTTCTCACTCCACGGCTCAGCACCGAAGATCCCCACCTTCAGGGAAAGAGAGGCAGGGTCAACGTCCAGTTCTGCCATAGCATCCGCCAGGTTCAGCGCATAGGACGGAGTAGCCATCAAAACGGTGGACTTGAAATCACGCATAATGCCGATCTGACGTTTGGTGTTGCCGCCGGAAATGGGTATTACCGTTGCCCCCAGTCGCTCGGCCCCGTAATGTGCGCCGAGACCACCGGTAAAGAGGCCATAACCATAGGCATTATGTACCATATCACCACTGGTCACACCGGCACAGCAATAGGCTCTGGCCATCACGCCTGACCACAGTTTCACATCATCTTTAGTGTAACCAACAACGGTCGACTTCCCCGTAGTTCCCGAGGAGGCGTGTACCCGGACTAACTCGTCCATCGGTACGGTGAACAGGCCGAACGGGTAATTGTCGCGCAGATCATCTTTATAAGTAAACGGCAACTTGGCTAAATCAGTCAGGGTCTGGATGTCAGCTGGTTTTACCCCTGCCACATCCATCTTCTCCCGGTACGGTTTCACCTTTTCATACATCCGGTGAACAAGCCGCTGCAGCCTTTTCAGCTGAATCGACTCCAGACCGACCCGCGGCAGCGTTTCCATCTCCTCTTCCCAATATATGGTGCTCATCTCTTCTCTCCCTGCTTAACCGTTTCCGACTTCACGCCCGGCATGGTACGCCTTCACATTTACATCCCTGAATTTTTCAGGTACACGGTTGTGGATAACCTGCTCGAACACATCCGCATCGATCGGTAAAAAGGCCGACATTGCCCCGACCATCACCACATTGGCGGTTCGTACCTCGCCAACATCCTTGGCGATATCAAAAGCATCAACCGGCACCACATTGATGTCTCTTTTGGTCAGCTCATCCAGTACGTTTTCAGGATATTCTGTCTGGCCTGTGGCAACTGCAGGCGGCAGGATCATCTGGGTATTGACGATCACCGTCGAGCCTTTGTGCAGGTACGGCAGGTAACGAACCGCTTCCATCATCTCAAAGGCGACCTGGATATCGGCGCACCCCGGTTCAATCAGCGGCGAGTAGACCTTGGATCCATAGCGCAACTGGGCGGTGACAGAGCCACCGCGCTGGGCCATTCCATGCACCTCGCTCTTCTTTACATCATACCCTTTGGCCAACAATCCCAAAGCCGTTACCTCGCTTGCCAGCAGGATCCCCTGGCCACCAACCCCTGAAAAGAGGATATTTCCCGTTGCTTCCATTACTTTTCCTCCTTTCTGGTTATAGCATCGAACTTACACAGTGATGCGCACTGACCACAATCGTTACAGAGTATCTCGTCGATCTTTGATACACCTTTCTGTTTCTTTTTGAACCCTTTGGCCTCGGCCTCACCTTCCTTAAAGCTTGTCCAGCTGATTGCCGGGCAACCAAGTCTGATACAGCTCATGCAGCCAACACAGTTTTCCTGGTTGGTAAAGTAACTGACCGGTTTGCGTTCCTTCATCTCAGGGAGCAGCACGCAAGGGGCCTTACTGATGACAACAGAAGGCTCTTCAAGCTCCACAGCCTCTTTCAGCACTTTTCGGGTTTCGACCACATTGTGCGGGTTCACCACGAAAATATGTTTGACGCCAACAGCTCGGCACAATCCTTCGATATCAAGCTCATGGGCCGCTTCACCCTTGATGGAGTAGCCACTGGTCGGGTTGTTCTGCTGCCCGGTCATGGCGGTGATACGGTTATCGAGGATAATGGTTGTGGCGCCACTGTTGTTATAGACGCTGTTAATAAGACCGGTCACACCGGAATGTACAAAGGTGGAATCTCCAAGAACAGAGACAACCTTTTTATGTCCTTCATCACCCAATGCCTTGACCATTCCATGGGCGATCGTTACCGAGGCGCCCATACAGACACAGGAGTCCATAGCGGAGAGGGGTGGCAGGAACCCAAGGGTATAGCAGCCGATATCGCCGGACACAAACACCTTCATGCGTGAGAGGTTAAAGAAGATGCCGCGATGGGGACAACCGGCACACATGTTCGGCGGCCTGTTCGGCAGCTCCACCGACTCAAATAATGATCGATCTTTCTCAGGTGCAATTGCATGCCGGACAATATCCGTGTTCAGCTCACCCTGATTTGGAATTACCTCCTTGCCCTTACATTCGATCCCCATAGCCTTGATATGATTTTCCAGGAAGGGATCAAGTTCCTCTACGATATAGAGCTCATCCACAGAGTCAGCAAACTTGCGAATCAACTTTTCAGGCAACGGCCAACACATGCCGAGCTTAAGGACAGCCGCTTCGGGAAACGCTTCTTTTACATAGAGATAGGAGACACCGGCTGTGATATATCCCTTGGTGGTATCCCCTTGCTCGATCCGGTTAAAAGATGCGGTTTCCGCCATCTCCATGCACCGAGTCATCCGCTCCTCGACAACCACTCGGCGCTGCCGAGCCAGGGCAGGCAACATGACAGTCTTCTGAGGGGCCTCGGGTACTGCGCACTCAGTGGCAGGGGGTAATTTCTCCCCCTCCTCCACCACCCCTTTTACATGGGCTACCCGGGTGGTAATGCGAACGATAACCGGCGTATCCAGCTCCTCGCTTAACTGGTAAGCGGTTTTCATCATCTCTTTTGCTTCTCCCGGCTCCGACGGTTCCAGCATCGGCAGCTTGGCAGCAAAGGCGTAATTCCTGTTATCCTGTTCATTCTGGGAGGAGTGCATCTCCGGGTCGTCGGCACTGATCAGTACCAGCCCACCGACAACACCTGTATAAGCAGCTGTAAAAAGCGGATCGGCAGCAACATTAACCCCCACATGCTTCATGGTGGCCAGCGCCCGCGCACCACCGAAAGAGGCTCCGATGGCAACTTCAAGCCCCACCTTCTCATTCGGTGCCCATTCCGTATAGACGCCTTCATATCCAGAGAGGTTCTCCATGATCTCCGTCGAGGGAGTTCCGGGATAGCCGGAAGCAACCTTCACGCCAGCTTCCCAGGCCCCCAGGGCTATGGCTTCATTGCCTGACATCCACACTGTTTTTTCACGTATCTTTGTCACAATATCTCCTGGTGGTTTTTTGTATTCCGAACAGGCCCGGACCATATTTAAAGAGAGCCTTTTTTCGCATATAGTAAACTCTTTTGAAGAGCCTGAGGAGATTACTCTGAAAAGCAGGGCTCAGGCAAGTATTTTTCAAATTTTCATAGGCCTCTGCCCATTAGCGATTAACAAAATTAACCTCCATTACACGGTGGCTTTCCCGTCACCAGGGTCTGAAACCTTCGGCACCTCTTCGTTTACTTTGACAACTGCATGTTTTCACCTATAATATAGGAAAATAGAACTATAAAAGTATATGGTCCGAGGCTTGCCGGGATCAGACCTGCGGTCTGCCACCCAAGTACAGCAACAAAATACCTACCGGAGGGTTCCACATGTATATAGGCAGAATAATGAAAACGGACTTGGTAACGGTCCTGCCGGAAACAAGCCTGGTTGAGGCCCGTAATATCATTGAGTCAAAAGACGTCGACCACCTTCTTGTTGTTGATAAAAAGGGCAAACTTGTCGGTGTACTCTCCGATAAGGATCTGAAACAGGCCTGGGCCTCGCCTGCCACATCTCTTTCCACCCACGAATTGAACTACCTTCTCGACAAGGTTGTTGTACAGATGATCATGATAAAAACGGTTGTCACGGTATCTGTCGATACGACTATCGAGAGGGCCGCTTATATCATGATGCAGCATAACATTAACTCACTGCCCGTAATGGAAAACGATGAACTGGCGGGTATCATCACCTCAACGGATGTCAACAGGGTCCTGCTTGAAGCAATTGGCATGAGCGATGATGCTGTTCGTCTCGG
The DNA here is from genome assembly GCF_010646885.2 of Desulfopila sp. IMCC35008. Classification (GTDB taxonomy): domain Bacteria; phylum Desulfobacterota; class Desulfobulbia; order Desulfobulbales; family Desulfocapsaceae; genus Desulfopila. The sequence goes on from NZ_CP050700.1 coordinate 3,257,275, forward strand.
CGTGCTGGTAAAAGACTCCATGGGGGTTCTGGCCGATGTTACCGCCATCCTGCGGGATGCAAAGGTCAACATCCTGAGCATCCTGAGCTGGCCGGAAAAAGAGTATCCGGGTGTCACCCAGTTGGTGATCCGGGTCGGCTCCAGGGACGGTTTAATGGCGGTAAATGCCCTGCGGGAAGGCGGCTACAATGTAAAAACAAGCTACGTGAAGGATATTACACCGTATCTTCCTGTGGATGAGTACACTGATGCATAAAGCTCTCATTGCAGCTTAGTTTTCCCGGTTCAAGGGCAGGCAGACTTTTTCATCAGTATGCCGTCACCCCATCCAGTCACAGTTCTGCAGCCATTAGGGCTGCAGAACTGTCGGGAAAAGAGTGTCCCTCTCCTGTCAGAAAAGATCTCCATCTACCTCAGCCACCCATAAACTTTCTCCCCTTCCCCGGCTCTTGCTTTGAGGATTTCCTGATAGCGATTGAAAAGCCACCTGAAACCAGATAAGATCAGACAGTTACAGCAATTTCCGATTTATTAATCTCAACCCATATTTTCGCGTGAATACAAACGATGAATATTTCCTGAAATGGTTCCGCAATGTGACGCCGTATATCCACGACCATCGCGGCAAGACCTTTGTGATCATGATCCCCGGCGACTGTTTCGGCCAGCCTGGATTCGATAACATCATAAGCGATATCGCGGTGCTGATTGGTCTCGGTATCCGCCTGGTGGTGGTGCATGGCGCCCGTCTGCAGATCGAGCAGGAGTTAAATGCTGCAGGAATCCATTCGCAATTTCACCAGGGTGCCCGAATCACTGAACGGGCGCATCTCCCCCATGTACTAAAAGCCATCGGTGGAGCAAGGTGGCAGCTGGAAGCGCTTTTTTCCAGTGGCCTCCCCGACTCGCCGATGTATGGGGCCAAGATCAAGATCAGGGGTGGAAATTTCATCACCGCCATGCCCCGGGGCATTCTGGACGGCGTGGATCACCAGATGACCGGCAAGGTACGATCCGTCGACAGAGAAGCTATACGAGAAATTATCAACTCGCACTGTCTGGCCCTGCTCTCCCCGCTGGGTTACTCAATAACCGGTGAGGTGTTCAACCTCTCCTTTGCCGAAATCGGTACGGCTGTGGCAACCGCGATTGGTGCAGATAAAGTTATCCTGTTTAACGATGACGGCCCCATCTATGATAAAAACGGCACACATTACCGTGACCTCACTCTCCATCAGTGTAAAGAGTTTCTGGAAGGCGAAGACCGCCACGCCCCTACCAATACATATTTTTCCCTGCGTGCCGGATATGGCGCGTGCAAAAAAGGGGTACCCCGTGCCCACATCATATCATCAACCGAAGATGGCACATTATTAAAGGAGCTGTTTACCCGCGATGGTTCCGGCACCATGGTCTATAGTGACGACTACGAGCTTGTTCGCAAGGGAGAGGTGGAGGATGTGGCGGGCATACTGAACCTTATCTCACCTCTTGAACAAAAAGGGATACTGGTCAAACGATCGCGTGAATTGCTGGAAACTGAGATCGACCATTTTATCGTCATGGAAAAAGACAGCATGATTATCGGCTGTGCCGCTCTTTACCCGATTAATGGTTCCGACAGCGGTGAACTCGCCTGTATGGCGATCCTCCCTGAGTACAGGAAGAGCGGTCGCGCTGCCACCCTGCTGCACCATGTAGTAAAAAAAGGTATAGAGCTGAAAATGAAGAATATCTTTACCCTCACCACCCAGACCGCCCACTGGTTTATTGGCCAGGGATTCAGGGAAAGTGAGGTTGAGGCGCTGCCTGCCAGCAGGAAGAAAATGTATAATCTACAGCGTAACTCCAAAGTGCTGGTGAAATCGCTCGCCCGGAAATAATCGGTATATTTTGTTGCAGGAGTAGAGATATGTTTCGTCTCCATTTTTGGAATCTGTTACGGATTGTTCTTCTCCTGCTGCTTCTGATTCTGCCAGGTTGTTATCAGAATAATGAAAGCGACTTTCTGGAAGATCAGCAAAAGTTGCTCAATCAGAGAGAACGGCAACACCTGGTAGGTTTTAACCAGGCACTGTTACGCGACCTTGATATCCATTTCAAGTTGATCATCTCGGACCATGAGTTGGTGGATATTGACAGGGAGGCAGCCAGGATCTTCGGTGATCTCGGGAAAAAAACAGGTGGTGCCAAAGGGTTGTTATTTCTGGTGGACCCGATCGGAAAGCAAGTACGTATCGAGGTTGGGTATGACCTTGAGGGAGTGTTCCCCGATATCTTTGTGGGCTATATCGAACGGCGGCAGATGATTCCATTTCTGAGCGCTGGCAAGGTAGCTGCCGGAATTGAAGCGGCAACAGAGCTGTTTATCACACGACTTGAAAAGGACAAGGAGGGGGAAAGTTTTAGTGCCGAACAGGAACTACCGGATCTCGCATATTTCTCTGGTGGGGGTGGCGCAAAAATCAAAGCAGACATAGGTACAGGGCCTGTTCACAAGGAAAAATCAGAATACCGAGAGCTCTTCCAGCCTCAGGACACTCCGGAGGCTACATTGCAGCACTACCTGAAGGTCTTGCATCTCCATATCAAGGACCCTGAGTTGCCGCTGTTCACCCCGGCTACCCGAACATTCTTCGCCAACTGGGTGGTTACTGACGCGCAGCAGGAAAACGAATACCGCTCACTTCAAGAAGCACAGCCCCATGAAACCTTCACCAGCGGGACCTTTGGGATCATCCGCTACCCCATCTCTGCCAGGGCCCACTCCCCCTTTTTCTTTCAACACGGGGAAAATGGCTGGATGCTCGATTTCGCGACCATGAGCCGGGTCCTGCAGATGAACCATAAAAACATGTGGCGGATGCGCACAACGGACCATCCGTACATGTTCGGCTTTGCTGACTGGACATTTGATAAAAATGGTTTTCCTGTCTCTACCCGTTAGGCAACAAACAGTTTAGGTATTCGTGGTCGACCTATTCGGGGTCAGGCTTAAGCCTGACCCCATGGCGACCGCCTCCATAGCGGCCGCTTCCGGTTCATCGACACAAATCAAGGGGTCCTTTACCTTGAACCGAACACCAACTTCCCGCCCAGGTGCCCGGCGATACCTGCCGCCCCTACCATAACAACCGCCAATCCCATATAAATCCATTTGTAAGGCGACTCAGCACTTGCAACACCCGGATTAACAAAGCGCCACAGCACCAGAATACTTAAACTCAGGGTGACCACACTGGCACAGAAAATCTTGGTTATAAAGAGAAAACTCTTCGTGCTGTTAAACCTCTCCCTCCACTCCAGAAAACCTGTACCAATAACCACCGGCATAACCGCCAGGGTAAAAAGCATATTATAGTAGGCAGCCTTTTCGAACGTCTCCAATCGCAGGAAAATTGCCCCAGCCAGCAGGAGCACCGCCAGCGGCAACACACCGTTCGGGGTATGGACAGAGATGGGGTGAAGGTGAAATTTTGAATTCAGCCGGGCGATGATCGATGATTTCTTTGCACCAGTTTTCGCAGTATCCTTCTTCGGTGGTAGCGGTTTCGAGACCGGTTTTGCCCCGGTAATCTCCTTCCCCTCTGCATCCACCTCCACAAATTTGTCGGAAGAGGCCTTGCATAGAGGACACTCGTCAGGAGGACTGGCCCCCTCATGTATATAACCACACACCGTGCACTTCCAGTAACGGGTAGATGAATCGGATGATACGGTGTCCTCCACAACCTCATCAAACTTATCCGAGGATGCCTTACAGAGCGGACATTCTTCCGGCAGGGAATCTCCCTCATGAATATAACCGCAGACCGCACATTTCCATTTTTTCATATCGTTTCTCCTCTTGTCGTAATAAGGAATAGAATATCAAACAAATAGTCTCTTCACCCAGGAAGTCTACATCCAGTGTTGGAGAATTCCGAGAACTATTTTTCCTGCCCCGCAACATTTTCAAACAGCAGAAGTACCGTCACGGGACCAACTCGCACAGTGCAGAACATGGAAAAATCACTTATCAGGCCTTCAGCAGGATACTACTGGGAGTAAAATGAAAGAAAAAACCAAAAAGTGAAAAATTATTAAACAGCCAAAGCCTCTGATAACACAACACATCCTATTCATAAACCAGTAACCTTCCAGTATCAACTAGGTATTTTCACCTATTGTTCAGAGAACATATTCGCATTAGTTTTATAATACTTAAAAACTTCCGCTGGAATAGTACGGCCGTTTCTGATGTGATACACCGATCCATACCCACCAAGGGTTGCAATCAGAAACGAGGGGCTTCGGGAAGTGGGGGCTTCCCGGAGCATTAAATTTAATAGGGGAAAGGGGAAATGAAAAAGATCAAGTTTAATACATTCAATATTGTTGCAACTAGCCTACTCGTATCATCTTTATTTGTGACCAATCTTTATGCTACACCTACTGGCAGTGACGAAATAACACTAACATTAGGAGTTAATCGAGATGGCAGCAATAATGGTGGTGAATTCATATTAAAGGGAACAAACTCAACGGAAAATATAGATTACGATTATATAACTTTCTGCCTGGAAGTAGGCAAATTCTTTAGTCCAGGAAAAACATATGCCGTCGAGAGTGTTGAAGATTATGCTTCAGACGGTGGCTTCGGAGCAGTAGAGGGTAAGGATTACATTTCAAATGCAACAAAATGGCTGATGAACACTTATATAAATGACAAGAGTGTCCTAACTGACAAATTTAAATCTTTCAGTCTACTCAACCTTGGCAGTAAAGTTCAAGAAGCTATCTGGTATTTTGAAGACGAAATTAGTGATGAGAATGATATTGTTACCTGGATTACTGACAACTGGGAAACTACACTTGGACAAACAAATGACTGGGATGCTTATACCGCTACCTTTCTAACTAATGTTCAGGTTGTCAATATTACTAGTTATGATCTGTATGAAAATAGAGTAGACAATCAGAGTCAATTATTTGCCGATCCAGTTCCAGAACCTGCAACAATGCTTCTCTTTGGCACAGGCCTAGCCGGTTTGGCAGGTATAAGTCGCCGACGGAAAAAGTAATAGTATAATCAGCAGTTAATAAAAAAGGCCGGGATTGAATCCCGGCCTTTTTTTATTGCAACTCAGCATCAACCGCCTCAACCTTTTCCTGGGCCTCCTCCCAGCACCCATACCACCGCTCAAGCCGTCGCTTGCACTCATCATACTTCTTACTGGTCTCCGACCATGCCTTCTCATCTGAATAGAGTTCCGGGTCCGCCATAATTGCTTCCAGCTCGTCCTTCTCCTCTTCCAAGACCTCGATCTTCGCTTCAGCCTCCTGGACCTTTTTTATCCATGGCCCAGCAAGCCGGGAACGCTCCTGGCGTTTTTCCGCTTCGAGTTTTTTCTGTTCCTTGCGGCTCAGGTTCGAACTATCACTACTTTTCTGAGCAGTTTTCTCTTCCTGTTCCACCGGGCGCTTGGCAGCTTTCAGGGCCTCCTGCTCGGCAACCTCTTCCAGCTTTCTCAGGTACTCCGCGACATTTCCTTCAAACACAGAAACCCGGCCGTCTTTCACCTCCAGCACCTTGTTCACAAAACTGTCCACAAAATAGCGGTTATGGGAGACAACAACAATAGTCCCTTCGTACTGCCCCATGGCTTCCTGCAGAATCTCCTGGGAACTCATATCGAGGTGGTTGGTGGGCTCATCCAGCAGCATCAGGTTGGCAGGCGTCGCGATCATTTTGGCCAGGGCCAGGCGGCTTTTCTCGCCACCGGAGAGTACCGAGACTTTTTTCTCCACTTCCTCGCCCCGGAACAGGAAGGCACCAAGCAATGAGCGCATGCGGGTGATGGTCATATCCTCTCCCGCCAGGGCCATGGTATCCAGAACAGAGAGTGACGGCGTCAACTCCTGGGCCTGGTGCTGACCGAAATAGGTGAGTACCACGTTGGCACCGAGCCGAACCTCACCGCTGTCCTTTTCGATATTTTCGGACAAGATCTTGAGCAACGTTGATTTACCGGCACCGTTAACACCGACCACAGCAACCTTATCCCCCCGCTGCAGTTGCAGGTTCACATCTTTGAAGACCTGTTTGCCATTATAGCTTTTTGAGAGCCCCTCCACCTGCAATACATCCCGCCCGGAAGCTGGTGCAGGCGGAAACGAGAACTTCATGGTCATCTCATCGTCGGCCAGCTCGATCAGCTCCAACTTATCGAGTTGTTTTAGCCTGCTCTGAACCTGTTTTGCCTTGGTCGATTTTGCCCTGAAGCGATCGACAAATCGCATGGTCTGCCGTATCTGGGCCTGCTGGTTATCGTAAGCAGCCCGCTCAATGGTACGACGCTCTTCTTTTTCCTTCAGGTAATAACTATAATTGCCCTTGTAGGCGGTCACCCTGCCAAAACTCACCTCCCAGGTTGCCGTGGTCGAACTGTCCAGGAACATCCGGTCATGGGAGACAATCATCATGGCGCCGTTGTACGTTCGCAAAAACTCTTCGAGCCAGGTAAGTGACTCAAGATCAAGATGGTTTGTCGGCTCATCAAGGAGCAGAAGCGACGGTGCTTCCAGCAGCATCTTCGCCAGTTTGAGACGCATCAGCCAGCCACCGGAGAATTCGGTAACCGACCTCTCCATATCATCCTGTTTAAAACCAAGCCCCAGCAGGACCTTTTCGATTTTGGCCTGCATGGAATAGATTTCACTACTATCCAGTTGATGCTGGATCTCGCCCTGGCGTTTAAGTACCTGCCGGAACTCCTCGGAGTCGGCATCAAGCGTGCCGAGTTTTTCGTTGAGTTCCAGAACATCCTCCTGCATCTCCAGGAGCCCGGCAAAGGCACCTTCCGCCTCTTCATAAAGGGTCTTGCCGGTGAGCAGCTCGTTGGACTCCTGGGGCAGGTAGCCGACAGTAACACTTTTGGCCTTATTGACAACCCCGTCATCGGTGGCCGCAACACCCGCCATGATCTTGAGCAGGGTGGACTTCCCGGCCCCGTTGACACCAACCAGGCCTATTTTGTTTCCTTCATAAACCTGAACCGATACATCCTTAAAAAGGTGTTTATCCCCGTACCGGATATCAAGATGATTTACTGACAACATAATGCGCTACTCCCCGTGCTCTGTCTTTCTCTGCAATCAAGGTAAACCGGTCAGCAAAGCCCAGGGCCTGCAACCGGTGAATATTTTGTTTTTTCATGCCGACAACCGCTGATTGATCACGATTACAAATATGGATATCCAAATGCTCATCATCCACCAATTCACGTAACTTCTTCCGTACATCTACAAACCATTGTCGTGAAACGACCAGCTCTCCAAAGGCGGGATGATAAGGGCCGGCAACCAACTCTTTTTCCAGCGTCTCTGAGTGCTGCAGTCCCATGCGGATTACCGGTACCCCCGCCTTCTCGAAAATTGTCCTGGCACGTCGCGTCAGGCCAATCGCCCGGTTCAGACTCAGCGGCTTATATTCACCACGATCAAACATCTCGGCAAGCGGCGACCTTTGTACCACAACTGCGGGATAGATACGTACCATATCGGGACGAAGTTCAACCACCCTTTTCACTCCCTGCAAAAAAGAGCGGGTGGTCTCTCCCGGCAGTCCCGGCAGCAACTGTACCCCTGTCTCAAATCCCACCTCCTGCAGCAGGGTAAGTGCACGGATAGAATCATCCGCACTATGCCCTCTTCTTGAAGCGTTCAGTACAGAATCATCCAGGGACTGGACACCGAGTTCGATTGTACGCACCCCAAGGTTCCACAATAAATGCGCATTTTCCCTGGTCACACAATCGGGGCGGGTGGAGAGGCGGATGGACTGTATCTGTCCGGAAGCCAGATACGGCTGCACCTGCATCAATAACCGTACCTGTTCGTCATCCTCCAGACAGGTAAAGGATCCTCCGTAGAAGGCAACCTGCACGGAGTTTCGGATAGTATCTCCTAGCCATTCTTCAACCGTCTCTGCAATAGACAGGGTGCCGTGTTCCTGATCAGGACCCTGACCCGTTATGGAGAACTGATTACAAAACAGACACTGATGCGGACATCCCCTGTGGGAAATAAAGATGGGAATGACAAGGTTTCCGGATACAGCCATCTTAGGGCAACAGCTTGAGGGCTGCAGAAGCGGCACGCTGCTCTGCTTCCTTTTTGGAGCGGGCCTCGCCACAACCAAGCACCTCCCCCTGAAAGAGAACAGAGATAGTAAACATCTTCTGGTGTGACGGGCCTTCTTCCTTGTCGAGCCGATAGGTGGGGCCTTCGTTATGCTTCTCCTGCAATTTTTCCTGCAGCCTGCTTTTGGCATCGGCGATCAGCATCTCTTCTTTTTTCTCTTCTATCGCAGGCATAAAAAGTGCCGAGACAATCTCCGCAACCGCCTCATACCCCGCATCTTCAAAAACCGCACCGATCACCGCTTCAAAGGCACAGGAAAGTATGGAGGATTTATTACGCCCCTGGGAGGCGTCTTCTCCCTTTCCGAGACATAAGTGATGCCCAAGATCAAGCTGACGTGCCATAATTGCAAGATGTGTCTCATTTACCAGCGCGGCCCGCAACCGGGTAAGCTCACCTTCCCGCATAGTGCCGTATTTCTGGTAAAGAAGGTGCCCCACAACAAGGTCGAGAACAGCATCACCGATAAACTCCAGTCGCTCGTTGTTTTTACCTGCCTGAGACTGTTCAAAAGCGTAGGATGAGTGTACCAGGGCTTTTTGCAGCAGTCGCAGATCGGTAAAGCGATAATTCATTGCTTTTTCCAGTTCACTCAGCCGTTCTTTATTAACCCGGACGAGCGCATTCAGATCCATACCCATTTTTTTCTATTTACCTCTTGTCAAAATTATCTACTGTGGTATAAAGTGCCCTCACAATTTGGCGGCGTAGCCAAGTGGCTAAGGCAGTGGTCTGCAAAACCATTATTCACCAGTTCGACTCTGGTCGCCGCCTCCAGAATTTCAAAAAGGGTTTCAGAGTAATCTGAAACCCTTTTTTTCGTTTGGGAGGTTAGATACTTGATATATGACTGCAGGTCAAGCTGCAATCTGATGAGCATTCCGGGCTAAGCCCCGGCCGACCTCAAGTATGCCCCCTTCCCCTGCTTCAAGACCTCCTGATTCCTATTCTGGCTCTGCCACCGGTATCCCCCAGATTTCTTCAGAATACTCCTTAATCGTCCTGTCAGTGGAGAACTTCCCCATCCGTGCCACATTCAGAATAGCCATCCGGTGCCAGCGATTGGTATCGCTAAACAGTCCGGCGACCTCGTTCTGGCACTCGATATACGATTCGAGGTCCATCATCAGCAGATACTGATCGTGCTGGTCCATAAGGGAATCCACCAGTGGCTTAAACAGCTGTTTATCCCCTCTGCTGAAAGCACCGCTGCTAATCGACTCGATAATCTCCCGGATATCCTCGTTCTGCTGGCAGACCTGATGCGGTGTCCGGCTGGGATTGAGACGTTCAAATTCCGCCTCCTGAGCCGTCATACCAAAGAGGAAGAAATTTTCTTCACCCACCTCTTCGCGGATCTCGATATTGGCCCCATCCAGGGTACCGATGGTGAGTGCACCATTAAGTGAAAACTTCATATTACCGGTTCCGGACGCTTCCGTTCCCGCTGTCGATATCTGCTCGGAGAGATCTGCTGCCGGCATGATAATCTCAGCCTGGGATACGTTATAGTTGGGCAGGAAAACCACCTTGAGGCGATCACCGATCCGTGGATCATTGTTGACCACTTCACCGATCGAGGTAATCAGCTTGATAATAAGTTTCGCCCGCCAGTAGGAAGGTGCTGCTTTACCGGCGAAGACCGCGGTGCGAGGTGGAATATCCTCACCGGGATTTCTTAACATCCGTTTATACAGGTAGATGAGATGCAAGGCATTCAATAATTGCCTTTTATACTCATGAATCCTTTTTACCTGCACATCGAACATGGAATCGGGATCTACCTCGACCCCCACTCTCTTACTGATATAATCGGCCAACTGTATCTTGTTATCCCTCTTGATTTCGATCCAGCGCTTGACGAACTTTTTATCGTCGACAAATTTCTCGAGCTTATGTAATTCATCAAGGTCGGTGATCCAGTTAAAGCCGAGATGGCTGCTGATATGATCAGCCAATTCGGGATTGGCCTGGAGCAGCCACCGACGAGGAGTTATGCCATTGGTCTTGGAGTTGAATTTTCCCGGATAGTACTCATGGAAATCCTGAAAGATCCGGGTCTTCAAGAGCTCAGTGTGCAGGGCTGCCACGCCGTTAACAGAATGACTGCCGATAATGCCAAGATGGGCCATACGCACTTTTTTAACCGGCTTTTCCTCTATGATGGAAAGTTTCTCCAGTTTCTGTATGTCATTCGGATACCTCTCGGCCAGTTCTTCGAGGAACCGGTGATTAATCTCGTAGATAATCTGCAGATGCCTTGGCAGCACTTTTCCCATCAGCTCCACGCTCCATTTCTCCAGCGCCTCGGGCATCAGGGTATGATTCGTATAGGCAAAGGTCTTGACCGTGATATCCCAGGCTTTCTCCCAGCCGATTCCCTCGATATCAAGCAACAACCGCATCAGCTCGGGTATGGCGATGGCCGGATGGGTATCGTTGAGCTGCACGGCTACCCTGTCGGGAAACAGGTCAAAGGTATCATGTTTTTTGGTGTACCTTCGCATGATATCCTGGAATGTAGCAGCAACGAAAAAGTACTGCTGTTTGAGCCGCAGCTCCTGACCGGCATAGTTGTGATCCGGAGGATAGAGGACCTTTGAGATCGTCTCCGAGCTCACTTTCGATTCCACAGCACCGATATAATCGCCTTTGCTGAAATCGGAGAGATCCAGCTCCCTTGAGGCCCTGGCAGTCCATAAGCGCATATTGATAACGTGATCATTCTTGAAACCCGGTATCAACATATCGCTCGGCATGGCCATCACCTCCTTGGTGTTGACCCATTTGGCCCGATAATTACCCGACTCATCCTGGTAGGTGGTAACATTCCCGTAGAAATGAACAGGAAAAACCGGCATACGCCTGTCAAAACCCCAGGGAGAACCATACCGCAGCCAGTTGTCAGGTGCCTCCACCTGATGGCCGTCTATCAACTGCTGATTAAAAAGTCCGTATTCATATTTGATACCATAGCCATACGCCGGAATCTTGAGAGTCGCAATTGAATCCATAAAACAGGCAGCCAACCTGCCCAGACCACCATTACCAAGTCCTGCATCTTCTTCCTTATCGCAGATCTCACTCAATTCATAACCAAGTTCGGCCAGAGCACCTTTCACATCTTCCACCAGCCCAAGGTTGATAATGGAGTTGAGCAACGAACGCCCGATAAGGAACTCAAGGGACAGATAGTAGACCCTCTTCTTTCGTTTGGCATAAAAGGTCTTCTGGGTTGCGATCCATTTTTCCACCATGATATCGCGCATGGTATAGGCAAGGGCCCTGCAGATATCCGGAGGCCCTGAGCGTTCCGGATCCCTGCCCTGAAAACTGAGAAGATGATGGATTATGTTTTCTCTTATTACTTCACTGTTTTTATCAGCTTTTGCCTGAGTTCCTTTTTTCTTCAGTCCGTTTTTCGAAACAACTTTCTTCTGTACCTTCATAATGCCCTCCCGGCATAATATCGCCCTGGCAGCACTAATAGAGCTGCCGGCCTGCCAAATAGTATAGAGTGAAGCGGGTACCTGCGGAACGTGATGAAGCCATCCTCCGGCTCCCATCTTTTCATGATTATATCAATAGTAATGCACCCTGGACGACTATCTACCTTCTTTATATCGTATTGTGCAAAAAAAAAAGAGTACACCCTGTCATTTTTCACCTTATCCCGTTGAGAATGATTGTCACATAGTACCACGGTGTGGTATATGGTAATTTTATTTGACCACACATCATTCAGGTTAGCCTTTTTTAAAAAAAGTCTTACTATTTTCAAGGTTGCAGGAAAATGTGATCAACAGTGCACAAATACATCAATCATCTCTACAACTCAGGCAGGAGCATGCATGGCCAACAAAATTGAACAAAAACAAAGCAGTACTCCAATCCTTGGGTACCTTATCGTCTTTATTATCGGCTTTGTCTGCGGCATCGGTTTCGCTGCATATAAACTCGACTCTGGCTCAACTTCAGCACCCGATGGACATACTACCGAACAACATGCGGCCGAAAACGCCTCTGCTATAGAAAACCTTGAAGCAGAAGTAACGGGTAACCCTGAAAATTTCAAGGCCTGGGTACAACTCGGTCATCTCTATTACGACTCTGACCAGTTTGACAAGGCAATTAGTGCCTATACCACTTCCCTCAAGTACCATTCCGGTGATGCCAACCTGCTCACCGACCTTGGAACAATGTATCGGCGCACCCAGCAGCCTGAAAAAGCACTTGAGTGGTATAAAAAGGCCAAGGCGATGGATCCCGGTCATCTGCCCTCCCGCTTGAACGAAGGAATCGTTAAATATTACGACCTTGCCGATACTGAAGGAGCCATAGCAAGCTGGGAAGAGCTGCTCAGGATAGACCCGGAAGCAAGAAGCCAGAATGGTGAGAAAATACGCGATTTCGTCGACCATATAAAAGCAGATTTCGCAAAGCAACAGGCGGACCAGCAGTAGGAGTAACCCTCCTCCCTGACGATACAAAACCAGATTGAAGGATACATATATGAAACTGGAAACACTTGCAATTCATGCGGGATACACACCTGAACAGGAAGGTCACTCCTGCGCCGTACCTGTTTATCGTACCAGTGCCTATCAATTCAACTCGACAGAACACGCGGCAAACCTTTTCGCCCTCAAAGAGTTGGGAAATATCTACAGCCGGATAAGCAATCCCACACAGGACGTGCTTGAGCAGCGAATGGCGCAACTAGAAGGTGGCAAAGCCGCTCTTGCACTCTCTTCCGGCACATCTGCAATTTTCTATACAATAATAAATATCTGCGAACACGGTGATGAAGTTGTGGCCGCTCACAACCTGTACGGCGGCACCTATGCCCAGTTCAACTCCATCCTGCCCCAACTTGGCATTACTGTCCGGTTTGTGGATCCAACCGATCCGGAAAATTTCGCTAAGGCCATAAACGACAAAACCAGAGCCATCTACTGCGAAACACTCGGCAACCCGGCACTTAACATGACCGACCTCGACGCCGTTGCTGCCATTGCTCAAAAGGCGCAACTACCGTTTATTGTCGATTCCACGTTCACCCCGCCCAGCATGCTTCGCCCCATTGAGTACGGTGCGGATATCGTTATTCATTCACTCACAAAATGGCTGGGTGGACATGGCACAGGGCTTGGCGGCATTGTTATCGATGCCGGAAACTTTGACTGGACCAATCCGAAATTCAGTCTCTACAACGTCCCGGACGACTCCTACCACGGCCTGCGTTATGCTCATGATCTCGGAGAATTGAACCCCGTGGCTTTTGCCCTGCGCATGCGATTGGTACCCTTGCGGAATCTCGGCGCCTGCATCACCCCCGACAACAGCTGGATGTTCCTCCAGGGAATCGAGACCCTGGCGCTCAGGGTGGAGCGTCACTCAGAGAACGGCCTGGCAGTGGCCAGGCATCTCCAGGCCCATCCGGATGTCGACTGGGTGAACTACCCAGGCCTTGAAGGCTCCCCCGGACATGAGGCTGCTGCTAAATATCTGCAAAACGGATTTGGCGGCATGGTCTCATTCGGTATCCGCGGAGGTCGTGAGGCGGGTCAGAAATTTATTGAGAACCTGCAGATTTTCAGTCATGTGGCCAATGTCGGTGATGCCAAATCCCTTGCCATTCATCCAGCAACGACAACCCATTCCCAGCTCTCCCCCGAACAGCTCGAATCAAGCGGCATTTCGGATGAGTTGATCCGGCTGTCGATTGGCATTGAACATATTGACGATATTGTTGCCGACCTGGACCAGGCGATAAAAAACGCACATTAATATTTTGTATTCTATTTATGAGCCAGCCTGCAGATAACACAACCACTCCCGCCGATTCAGCGGGAGTGGTCCATCGGCAAATCATAGAACTTGCTGCCCCCCCCCGGCAGATGGTGCTCGAAAGCGGAGCGAAACTCGGCCCGATAGAGATTGCATTTGAGACCTGGGGCACCTTAAACGAAACGAAGGATAACGCCATCCTGATCGCCCATGCCTTCACCGGCGATGCCCATGCCGCGGGCTACTATGAAGACGAGCCGGATAAACAGGGCTGGTGGGATTTCATGATAGGTCCGGGCAAAGGGATCGACACGAATCACTATTTCGTGATCTGTATTAACATCCTGGGAAGCTGCATGGGTACCACCGGTCCCAGCTCCACGAATCCAGATACGGGAAAGCCCTTCGGGCTCGATTTCCCTATGGTAACCATCGGGGACATGGTTGAGGCCCAAAAGATGGTACTCGACCATCTCGGTATAAAATCTCTGCATTCTGTCATCGGCGGTTCCGTGGGGGGGATGCAGGTCCTTGAGTGGTGTGTTCGTTATCCGGAGATGATTCGGTCCGCAATACCCATCGCCACTACCATGCGACACTCGGCCCTGGCCATTGCCTTTAATGAAATTGCCAGGCAGGCGATAATGGCAGACCCGAACTGGCAACAGGGGAATTACTATAATGACTCCAAACCTGATTTAGGGCTTGCCGTAGCACGTATGGTTGGCCATGTCACCTACCTCTCTGATGATGCAATGCGCCGTAAATTTGGCCGCAGGCTGCAGGATAAAAACGACTTTTCCTACGACTTCGGGGTTGATTTCCAGGTGGAGAGTTACCTGCGCCACCAGGGTACCAAGTTTGTCCAGCGTTTCGATGCCAACTCCATGCTGTACATCACCAAGGCGGCCGATTATTTCGACTTAAAGGATCGCATTACAGAAGACCGATGCGTGAGAGAACTCGAAAATTCAAGATCAAAATTCCTTGTTATCTCATATAGTTCAGACTGGCTCTATCCGACCTACCAAGCCAAAGAGCTGGTGCAGACTCTGAAACGCTCCGGTCAGGATGTAAGTTTTTGTGAGATAGAAGCCGATTGCGGACACGACGCCTTTCTCATACCCGACAAGAGATTAACCGACCTGATAGGAGGGTTTCTGCATGGTATCAATTGATTCAGGTGCCATACGGTTCGACCTGCAGGTCATCGCCGACTGGATTGACCCCGGTAGCCGTGTGCTCGATCTTGGTTGCGGCCGGGGCGACCTGCTTGCCTGGCTGACAGCCAACAAACAGATTAACGGTACCGGTATTGAGATGGATAAGGATAAGGCTGCCCATTGCATCTCCCGGGGACTCTCCGTACTTCAGGGTGACCTGAACGAGGAGGTGGAAGACTACCCGGACAAGAGTTTCGATTACGTTATACTCAGCCAGACCCTGCAACAGATCTTCGAACCAGCCCGCCTTTTGTACTCGCTTTCCCGTATCGGCAGAAGGGTTATCGTCAGTTTTCCCAATTTCAGCCACTACACTATCCGACTGCAGCTGCTGCTCAATGGGGTTGCCCCCAAGAACGACCAGCTCCCATACTCCTGGTACGACACCCCGAATATCAGGGTCATCACCCTATCGGATTTCAAGAAATTCGCCCGTGATGTCGGTTACACCATAGTCAAGGAGATTGCTATCAACACCGACAGTGCTAATAGTGGTGGTAATATTGTTCACAATTTCACTAATCTGCGGGCGACATACGGAATCTTCGTTATCGAAAAAAAAGATTAACCCGCATTTCCCGGATAACTTACGATTATGCAAACTAAAATTTCATCGGTAGAGAACTCACTTTCGGCCCTCTGCGATCATGTCCATCACTCTTCCACATCCCACCATGACAAGGTGCCGATGGTGGTCAAGAAATTACTTAACTCGTGGAAGGCAAAAGAATGTTACGATCATATCAGTCCGGTTTCCATTCCCTCCCACGAAAAGATTATCGATATCGTCTGCCAGACACGACGCATTCTGTTCCCCGGGTATTTCACCACCACCCAACTCCATGCCTCAAACCTCGAGTACTGTATTGGCAAGGAGACAACTGACCTCTACGATAAACTTTCCGAGCAAATCACCATGGCCATCCGCCACGACTGCCGTCGCAACGGGTTGCCGTGTACCAACTGCGAGCAAAAAAGCCACCAGATAGCATTTAAGTTTATCGAAAAATTGCCGGAAGTTGCCTCCATCCTTGCTTCAGATATCCGGTCGACCCTGGACGGAGACCCGGCCACAGAAAATCCGGATGAGGTGATATTCAGCTATCCCGGCCTCCTGGCAACTTCAATCTTCCGGTTGGCCCACGAACTTTTTCTGCTTAAGGTACCGATCATTCCCCGCATCATGACAGAATATGCCCACAGTCAGACAGGTATCGACATCCATCCGGGTGCTACCTGCGGACCGGGTCTCTTTATCGATCACGGTACAGGAGTTGTTATCGGCGAGACAACCATTATCGGTAACAACGTACGATTATACCAGGGTGTCACCCTCGGTGCCCTCTCTCTCCCCCGTGATGCCGGCGAAAAACTGAGGCACACCAAACGACACCCGACCATTGAAGATGATGTTATTGTCTATTCCAATACAACTATTCTTGGCGGGGACACAGTAATAGGTGCCCGTTCCATCATCGGCGGTAATATCTGGCTCACAGAGAGCGTAGCCCCGGATACCCGGGTATTGCTCAAACGTCCGGAACTTATCTATTCCAATTCAGTTAAGTAATAATTTCAACCACAGGATAAACAATGACTGCCAGATTGTTTGAAACCATAGGCAATACCCCTCTTATCTCCCTCGACAATTTTGGCGCCGGATGCGGTGCAACCCTGATCGGAAAACAGGAATCAAGAAATCCGCTCGGCAGTGTCAAGTGCCGGATTGCAGCCGCCATGATTGAGGCTGCTGAAAAAGACGGGATTCTTGGAAAAAGAACGACTGTCGTCGAACCGACCAGTGGCAATACAGGTCTTGGACTCGCATTTATCTGTGCCGCAAAACAGATTCGTTTGATCCTTACCATGCCGGAATCGATGTCCATTGAAAGGCGTAAACTGCTTAAACACCTGGGGGCAGAACTCATCCTCACCCCGGCACCAAAAGGAATGAACGGAGCAATCGAGGAGGCGCGCAGGATAACAGAGTCTATTGAGGACAGTTTTATGCCGAACCAATTCTCAAACCCTGCCTGTGTAACAATTCACAGGAAGACAACAGCAGAAGAGATTTGGCGGGACACCAAGGGTACCATCGACATATTTGTTGCCGGTGTAGGCACGGGCGGGACCATTACCGGCTGCTCGGAACGCCTCAAGGAACTGAACCCCAATCTGTATACCATTGCCGTGGAGCCCGAAGCGTCACCTGTACTTTCCGGAGGTAAGCCGGGACCACACCCTATCCAGGGGATTGGCCCAGGGTTCATACCGGACATCCTCAACCTTGAGGTAGTCGATGAAATCGTTACCATCGATGGGGACAGCGCCTTCAATACGGCAAGGGAACTGGCCCGCACAGAGGGAATTCTCTGCGGAATTTCCAGCGGGGCAGCAGCTCATGTTGCACGCGAGATTGCCAAAGAGGAAAAAAATGCGGGTAAAACCATTGTTTTCATCATCCCTGACACAGGTGAAAGGTACCTCTCGACCCCCCTGTTGAATGAGGAGTAGGAAAGATATGGAAATCTTATGCAGGTACTGGAATTACACTGGTAATTCCTATAACTTCGTATTATGATTTCATGAAATTTCACTACATCCATGGGGGGACGTAACCATCGAAACCAGGCACCTACGAATATTTACGGCTGTTTACAGGAATAAGAGCTTTACCAAGGCAGCAGAACAACTGTTTACCAGTCAGCCAACAGTAAGTGAGCACATCCGGAACCTTGAGTCCTACCTGGACTGTTCCCTGTTCGACAGAATGGGAAGATCCATCATCCCGACCAAGGAAGCCAACATCCTCTACCCGAAAGCAGTGGCCATACTGGAAGATCTGCAAAAGCTTGAAGATGAGGTCGCTATGGCTGGTAAAACAGTCACCGGCGAGCTTGTGATTGGGGCAAGTACCATACCTGGAGCATACCTGCTGCCTTCCATTGCCTCAAAGTTCAAGCAACAATATCCTCGGATTTCCTTTGAGGTGCAGATTGACGATTCAGCAAAGATTGTGACCGCCATCCAGGAAAATAACCTGCTGCTCGGAATAGTCGGTGCCAAACTCCCGGCACGCCAGATCAATTATATCCCTTTTGCCGATGATGAGCTGGTCCTGGTGGCTGCGCCCGACAACCCTATTCCGGACACCATAAAACCGAACGATTTGCTCAAGCACCCTTTTATACTGCGGGAAAACGGGTCCGGCACACTCAAGAACACTGAAGTCCTGCTGAGTGAGAAAAATATCGGCCTTGACAGGATGAATATTGCCGCCACACTCGGTTCCAGCACAGCGGTGAAAGAAGCCGTCAAGTATGATCTTGGCGTTTCGTTTATCTCAATGCACGCCGTAAAAGAAGAGCTGAAATATGGCTCCCTCAGGAAAATCGAGGTAAAAGGTGTGAGCATGGAGCGGAACCTCTATATCGCCATCGCCAAAAAGAGATCATTACCCCATCACTACCAGGTCTTTCTCGATTTCCTCAAGAACCTGGCCGAAATTTAAGAAAGGCAAGACCTTTTCTATTTCCCCCCGCAGCATTTTCTGATGGTGCGGGGGTTTTGTTTCCTATTCCAGGTGAATCCCGGTCATTCTTTCTCCTCAGGTTGCAATCATTCCAAATTCATGAGATAGTATATCTGTACCGAAACGGGATTACACTTTCTCATATGTCCCGATATGTTACAAACTATTCCCTTCACGGGCCTGTAGCTTGATCTCCCCCGTGAATTCCACTTTTACTAAATTTCCTTTTTATGATTACGAAGGGACTCTATATTCAGCTGCATAGTATTCACGGTCTTATCCGCGGACACTCTCTGGAACTTGGCCGGGATGCCGACACCGGCGGTCAGACAAAATATGTGGTCGAACTGGCAAAACATCTGGCCGCCCATGAGAATGTTGCCCGGGTCGACCTTGTCACGCGGCTTATCAATGATAACAGGGTATCTGACGATTACGCACAACCAATCGAACAGATATCAGACAAAGCGCGGATTATCAGGATTCAATGCGGCGGAAGGAAATACATACGAAAAGAATTACTCTGGCCTCATCTTGAAGAATTTGTCGACAAAACCATCAAGTTCATAACCTCCCAAGGCCGGCATCCGGACATTTTCCATGGTCATTATGCCGATTCCGGATATGTCGCCCTGCAACTCGCCGATGCCTTCGACACCCCATTTATTTTCACCGGTCACTCGATGGGGCGTAACAAACTCGCCAAGCTGCTTGGAGAAGGCATAAAGGAATCCGAGATCCAGCGTCGATACAAGTTGTCGACCCGTATTGATCACGAGGAACAGATCATCTCCGAAGCGGATATGATCATTACCTCCACCCACCAGGAGATCGAGAAACAGTATGGGCTCTATGAAAACGGTGAAGATGCACCCTGCTGCGTCATCCCTCCAGGTATCGATGTTAAGCCTTTTTACCCCTATTATGATGTACAGCTTGACGGCGATCTGGTATCCGAAGAAGACAAACAGGTTCTCGTCACCCTGCAGGATGAACTTCACCGCTTCTGGGCCAAACCTGACAAACCATTTATCCTGGCCCTCTGCAGACCCGACCAGAGAAAAAACATAGCCGGACTCATCGAGGCGTATGGCAGGGATAACGAATTACAGGCACTGGCCAACCTGGCTATTTTTGCAGGCATCCGTCAGGATATAAACGAAATGGGCGAGAACGAAAAAGCAGTGCTGACCGACATGCTCCTGCAGATGGACCGCTTTGATCTCTATGGAAAACTTGCCATCCCCAAAAAGCATGACTTCAATACTGAGGTGCCCAGCCTGTATCGTATGTGTGCTGAAAAAGGGGGCGTTTTCATCAACCCAGCCCTTGTCGAACCATTCGGTATAACCTTGATCGAGGCCTCAGCCTGCGGTCTGCCCATAGTGGCAACCAACGACGGTGGTCCTGTCGATATCATCAAAAACTGCGACAGCGGTCTGCTGGTTGATGTTGGCAATACTGATGAGATTGGTTCAGCCTTAAAACAAATCCTGGTCGACCCCAAGTTATGGAACCGATTCTCCAATAACGGTATTAACGGGGTTCGACAACATTATTCCTGGAGTAATCACTGTGCAAATGCCGTCACTGAATATTGCAACCTGCTCCCGGATTGCAAGAAGAAATCTGAAGACCGTAGAAAAGGAGTGCGGCATATGCAACGACCGTCATTTGGAAAAAGGTTGACCGGTCTCAATAAACTGATGATCACCGATATCGACAACACCCTGATAGGCGACAACAAGAGTCTCTACATGTTGCTCGACCTCCTCGAACAACATCGTAAAAATCTCGCCTGGGGTGTGGCCACCGGTCGCAGCCTTGAACTGACACTTGAGGCCATGACCGAATACAACATTCCCATTCCGGACATCCTGATCTGTTCTGTCGGGACAGAAATGTATTACGGTCCCAATATGCACATGGATAAGGGGTGGCAACGTCACATCTCGAATGCCTGGAAACCCGAAGCCATAAAAGATGTTCTTCAGGATTTCGATTTTCTCTCATTCCAGGAAGCTGAAGGCCAAAGAAGCCACAAGATAAGTTACTATCTCGAAAACAAGGACAACCGCCTGGAAAAGATTAATGACGCCCTCAAAGAGAACAAACTGCGCTGCCAGGTAATATATTCCCATGGCCAGTTTCTTGATATACTGCCCTTTCGTGCCTCCAAAGGCAAGGCCGTCAACTACCTGCAATATAAGTATGAATTTTTACCCCGGCACATCATGGTTGCTGGAGACTCAGGTAATGATGCGGACATGCTGCAAGCCAAGACGAGAGGATTGGTTGTAGGTAACCACAGTGAGGAACTGGAACCCCTCAGGAGCTCCCCCAGAATTTATTTTGCCAACGGAAAATATGCTGCCGGAATTATTGAAGGGCTGCATCACTATTCCATCATCTGACCTGTATTTCTCATGAGCATTGTATCCATTCAGGATTTGAGCAATGAACAGAGCCAACTAGCCAGATTTTCTCATCATGTGAAAAATTATACCACAGGCATATACTTAATATCTCGGAGTCTCGTTCCTCACTTACCGGAGGATAAGATTTTGAGCATAACGAAGATATTGACCAAAAGGGCAGTGTTAGGATGGGAACCAACTTTAATCCACTGTTAAAAAAACTTCGAACCTGACGCCGCCTGCACTGATGAAAAATCCGGGCTAAATCTTGCCCGCTCTCCGCCTAAGGACACGGATGGAGACATATCCCTTCAACCACTCTCCATCTCGGCAGCCAGCCGTCTGTACTGCAGGTGATAAAGCATCTCCAGATACCGGTTGGCTCCCTGGCGTTCCAGGTTGGTGACGTATTTCCAGAAGCCGTAGATACAGGTGAGTGACAATAATCGCCGGGAATAGAGACTCCAGGTGTAGTTGTTTTTGACCCGTTCCTCACCACCACTCGATATCCTTTGCCAATAGTCCGGTTCCATATCACATTTCGCAAAAAAATCGTTCAGGATCCTGGCTGATGTTTCACCATAGTTTGGATCAATATGAAAGCCGGAAACACCATCGACAATGATCTCCAAAGGACCTCCATACCGAGTGGCAAAGGTAGGCAATCCGGAAGCCATCGCCTCGATAACTGTCAGACCGAACGCCTCAAAAAATGCAGGCTGCACAAACCCCCCCTTACGATCGGCAATACAACGGTACAATTCGCCCGATAAACGCTTATCCAGCCGTACTCCGAGCCAGCGGACCTGCCCATCCAGGCCGCAGTTATTGAACAGTTCGTGCATTATCCGGATCTGGGCACGCTCCTCCTCGTCGCCCGATCGGTCCGGATGAACCGTTCCCCCAATGATGACCAGGTTTGTCTTTTCTCGCAACTCTTCACTCTCGGCAAACCACCTGACCAAGCCGGTAAGATTCTTGATTCTGTCCAAACGTGCCATGGAAAAGAGAATTGGTTTCTCCCTGTTTTCAAGAACACCTCTGCCTTCTGGATGCGGTCCGCCAAAGAGGAGTTCTTCGATATCATCATGAAATTCGTGAAATCGTTGTTCCGAAGAGAAAGAAAAATATACATCCTCATCGGCGCCAGGCGAGACGATATTGAACTTGGGGTCAAAAGGGTTTATCCCCTGCACCACACGCTGCAGCCCCGGCATGGTAAACGAGGAATAACTCTCATACTGGCCGACTACATCTTCTGATCCTGCAATTTCCTGATACGTTGAGGTAATGATAAAATCCGCCGAATTCATGGCGATCATATCTGCTGTAAACTGGCAGGAAAAATGATACTGCTCCTCCATCTGCTTCCAATATAAAGCGGAATAGAGATATTTGGTCTTCTCAAGAGCATGGGCGATAGTGCAATTGGTCACACCAAGTTCACGGGACATGATGTAGGACACCATATTACCATCCGAATAGTTACCAATAATCAAGTCAGGCCGACGCCCCAACCGGCTCACGATACTCTTTTTCGCCTCATCAGCAAATCGTTCCAGGTACGGCCACACTTCAAAACGCGAGATCCAGTTTGGTAGAATCGAGCCGTCTTCACGTCGGAATGGTATTCTGACGATATGGACGTTATCAGTGTCGCAGACGTGTTCTTCTGCCAGGTTACAAGTAGTATCACCAGCCTCCGGTATGAGGCGGGTTACAATCAGGATCTGCGGCTGTATATCCAGACCATGGTCATAAATACGTTTTTGCATCTCCTTTTCCAGGGAGCGCACCTGATCGAGAATATATACGATCTGCCCTCCGGTATCCGGTAAACCGAGAACATTTTCCTGACCGAAATAACCATGGGGGGAGAGAACCACCACATTGAAGATCATCGGCACACCGGTAATAAACCGTTCCAGGTTCGAGTGATCAGGTGCTTCCAGTAAATCAGCCAGTCTGCTCAAACTATCACGCACCTGTTCCGCCCGTCGACCCCAGCCAGGTTCAAACCCGAGCTGTCCCAAATCCTTTGCCATGTCCTGCCAGAGGGTGTCTTCGGCTTTGGTTTTCAGGTAATCGAGCCCGTCGCTTAGCGCAGAGCGAAGCTGATCCACGGAATCAATCCCACTATTAATCATAAACGGCTGATCGCCGTAACCATGCACCCTCAGAAAAGAGAGAATCAGTTCATCTCCCCCGGTCAGTTTATGAGATAGTTTTGATGAGAAAACACGATTCAGGAATTGAACACCGTGACCAATTGAGCGGATCTGGGTCATCTTCGGGAAATCCCTTTCAAACGGCTGCAGGTCGATCTCAAGAACCTGCTGTTGCTGCTCCTCTCCCAAGACCATTCGTTCTTTAAAAACAAGGAAATCGTTGCAGGTCGTCTCCCTCAGCAGGCGGGTGGAAAAATTGTATTTCAAATAGTGCCACCGGGCCACCTTGGGTCGAATGGAGAGATACAGCCACTCCTTATCCATCGCCGCCTCCTGCGCCTTGGAGACTCCACCTGCCAGTGGGGATGTCTTCAGGCCTAGACCGGGGTTGTCGTCACAGTAGAGAACAAACTCATCCCACAGTTCACTGCCGAGCATCAATTTCTTGTCAAGCAATTGCAGACGCCGAAAAAACTTCTCGACGATATCACTGTTGATGGTAACAAAATCGATCAGCTTATCAAACATATCGGACCTATGGTGGAAGATGGAGCAAGAAGAGAGTTTCAAAGCTTCATGGCCAGAAAAAGATAAAATATGTGAGCCATTACCCGATGGTAGCAGATAGTGACTCAATCATACAAGTTCTTTTAGTAAACCTGTTGGATATACCCTTTCTCAACCACGGTCTGTACTATTTTCTGATTTCTAACTTGTCAATAAACGAACGATTATGATTCAATAAGGAAAATGTGAAAATATAGCCCCATCACCTACTTCTGACATGGAGCAACTATGTTCGACTCCCTCTCATTTAAACCCACCGCACTCATTGTAGAGGATGAGGAAACCCAACTTCTTATGCTGCTGTCAAAACTTGAAAAGCTCGGGTTTAATGTTCTTGCAGGGAAAAACGGTCAGGATGGATTAGAGCTCTGGGCCGACCATATTGATCAGATCCGTATCGTTATCACCGATATCAACATGCCTTTAGTTGACGGGTTTGAGGTCATCAAGACCATCAGAGCCCAGGAACGCTACTATACGTACATTATGGTTCTCACAGTTCGTGAGGATAAGGACTCCGTCATCAGGGCCCTTGAAAACGGTGCAGACGATTATGTAACCAAACCAATCATACAAGAGGAACTGGCCTTGCGCCTTAACGGCGCAAGACAGACGTTACGTCTTCAGGATCATCACGACCTGGTTTCTGCACTGGCAGAATTAGCCTCCGAACGAAGTGGAGAAAGTGGTGTGCACCTCCGACGCACAAAAGAGTACTGCAGGATTATTGCAACAGATCTCCTTAAACATAATAAAACCCATGTCATAACCGAACAGGTCGCTGAAGATATCGCAAACATAAGTGTATTGCACGATATCGGCAAACAGGGTATCCCGGACGGACTTTTGAATAAAAGAGGGCGATACACCCCAAAAGAATTTGAAATTATTAAGGACCACACTACAATAGGCGGCGAACTGCTCATGAAGTTGTACCGTAAGACCGGTTCATCATTTTTATTGCTCGGCCATGAAGTAGCGATGTTTCATCACGAGCGCTGGGACGGCAATGGATACCCAGTGGGGTTACAAGGCGATGGAATCCCACTGTCTGCACGAATTATGTGTTTTGCCGATGTATTTGATGCACTGCTCTCCAAAAGGCCTTACAAAGACCCGATGTCCATCGCCCATACAGAATCGTACCTGAAGGAAGAAAAAGGCAAGCACTTCGACCCAATGATCGTCGAGTGTTATGAACGAAACCGGGATAAGTTTCTCCAGGTTCATGAATCGATAAAAGATAAAAGATCATCTACTTACTTATAATTATGGACGCGTACACCGAAGCACACCTCTTTGTTGCCGCCATGCGGCTGCTCCAGCATACATCCGGCACCCAGCCATCAATCGATGAGATCTGCACCATGCTGGATATATCAATCGAACAGGGACTGGCAACCGGTCGTAAATTGGCTGATAAAGGAATCGTGGAAAAAATGACAGATCCGTTTTCGGTCCGTTTTGCGATTAAAGATCACATCGGCATTGAAAACCTGCCCCGTGAAACCAGTGAAGAGACAGGCCTGTCACTGGAGCTTGAACAGTTTATGGCCAAAAAGAAGAAGGATGAGAAAAAGATAGAAACAATTCAGGCGGAGCTGGACAGGAAAAAACAAGCCATGTTCGAGTCAATTGAACAGAAATTGAAAAAAAAAATGGGTGATAAAGGCTGACTCCCATCCCGATTTCATCATGACCATTGTCCGATTTTCATAAATCATCTATTGGTCATCGCTTACAACCTTCATTTTATTCAGGTAATTTGCACAATGGTCATGAGAAATATGGTCTAAGCCTGACAGACCCGATAGACTTCTTCGATAGTTGTCTGTCCCTGTAAAACTTTCATTGCCCCATCCCTGTTAAGGGTAATCATGCCATTCTTGGCCACCGCGAATTGCTTGATCGCATTGGCATCAGACGTCTGCATAACAAGGGTTTTTAACTCTTTAGTCATCAGCAGCAATTCAAAGATACCATATCTGCCGCGATACCCTGTATGATGACATTTAGAGCAACCCACTTCCCTGAAAAGTTTTTTCCCTTCCATCTTCTCCGGATTCAAGCCAATTTTCCTGAGCTCGGCTTTATCGGGAAGATAGGCTTCCTTGCAGTTCTCACAGAGTATTCGTATAAGTCGCTGGGCGAGAATAGCGTTTATGGAAGAGGCAATAAGAAAAGGTTCTATGCCCATGTCGCGCAAACGGGTAATGGCACTGGCAGCATCATTGGTATGCAGGGTTGAGAAAACAAGATGGCCCGTCAGTGCTGACTGGATGGCGATTTCAGCCGTCTCCGTATCGCGGATCTCACCAACCAGGATAACATCAGGATCCTGACGGACAATGGAGCGAAGCCCCGAGGCGAAGGTCAGATCAATCTTCGGATTCACCTGTACCTGGCCGATCCCCGAGATCCTGTATTCCACCGGGTCCTCTACCGTGATGATGTTTATATCGGTATTGTTAATTGATGTCAGTGCCGCATAAAGGGTCGTGGTCTTACCCGAACCGGTGGGCCCGGTTACCAGAATAATACCGTTCGGAGATTTAATTTGTTTGGAGAATTTTTCCAGCCTATCCGCCGGCATGCCAAGATCGATGAGGGAAATCAACACAGACGATTTATCGAGCAGACGCAACACCACCCGTTCACCAAAGGAAGTGGGGAGCGTGGATACCCGGACATCTATTTCTTTATTACCAACTTTTAACTCGATACGACCATCCTGGGGTAATCTCTTTTCTGCGATATCGAGTTTCGCCATGATCTTTACCCTCGAGATCAGGCTTGACTGCACATGTTTGGGAGGGCTGAACATATCATAGAGGATACCGTCCAGACGTTGGCGAATTTTCATACTGTTCTGGTAGGGCTCAATATGAATATCAGACGCCCCGTCGCGGACGGCCTGGGAAAACATGAGGTTAACAAGGCGGATAACAGGTGAGGCGCTGGTATCATCCAGCAGGTCACCCACCTCCTCTATTTCCGAAAACAATCTCTCAGGATCCTCCTCGTCGATATCCTGCATCACCTCTTCGGCAGTATCAAGCGTCATGTCATAAGAATAGTTTATGGCCTTTATTATCGCCTGATGCGGGCAGAGTACAGACTTCAGCTCCTCCACCCCAAGTACTCTCCTCACCTCATCGACCGACTGAAAAAGAGTGGGATCGTTAATGGCCAGAAAACTCCCTTCCGGGGTGGTGATCGGCACCATCTTGTTTTTTTTCAGGAAACTGATCGGCAACCGGGAAGTGAAATCGGTATTAATCTCAGGCGGCAGGGCGTAGACAACCTCCATGCCGAACTGGATGCCCAGTGCTTTCAAAATGTCAAATTCATCAATCTCGCGGGATCGCATGAGTGCCTCACCCACTCGATCACCCCTTTCAAGACCGGCCTTGATGGCCTCATTCACGACCTCAGGCTCAACACCTGAGATATCACCTAATATTTCACCGAGTCGTTTCATTTCGAGAGTCTCATCCTGCCACTACCGACCATGTATGCCATATCACTTTTTTTCCATTTGTTTTTTCAGCCGTTCATAGTTCTCCCTGGCAATTTGGGTTAGCGAAAGCCCCTCTTTTTCAGGATCGCTGGTTTCAAAGGCCACGGCCTTGGTATCTAACATGATGACATCCTGATAATAATCCAGGGCCTTTCCATATTCTTTATTATGCTCAGCCACCACTCCCATATTGAGCAAGGCAAATGGGTTCTTTGAGTCAATAGCAAGCGCTTCCTGAAAATATGTTCCGGCTTCCTTGATTTTTCCGGCCATCAGCATCTCATACCCTCTTTCCGCAAGGGTCACCGCATGCCTGGGATTCGCGACTTTGGTGAGAGTCTCCCTCACACCCGGAAGCACGGTGCCGATACTGTCTTCTTTTTCCAGGGTTACCCCGGCAATATCTGCAGGATTTCGTACTATTCTTGGCGTGATAAATATAAACATATTGGTCTTGACGGTTGTTGTCGACCTGCTTTTAAACAACCAGCCGAGAAAAGGAATATCACCCAATAGCGGAACCTTGTTCTCACTCAAGGTGGCATCCTCACCAATAATTCCGCCTATTACGATGGTATCGCTGTCGTTCACGATGACCGTCGTTGAGGTCGTTCTCTTAAAGGTCGTCGGCCTCAACTCAAGTGAATTGGCTGCAAGCCGTGTTATCTCGGTTTCAATTTCCAACCTCATCGTGTCCGCCTGATTGATTTGCGGCGTAATCCTCAAGGTTGTCGCCACATCACGATATTCATATTGGGTGTAATCCTGAGAGCTGTCCGTGGTATTCTGACTTGTGATATAGGGCACATTCTCACCCACACTGATCTCTGCCTTTTTATTATCTGTTGTCAGGATCTGGGGAGTCGAAATGATATTGATGTCCGTATCACTCTTATAGGCACGCAGTATAGCTGCTATATTGGGGAAGGTGACCCCACCAATCTCAATACCCTGTTTGAGGACACCAAGAGAAAAGCCGGAAGGTAAGGTTGGGTTCTCCCCGCTTATGCCGCCAATACTGTCAAAAGGGCTCTCTGAGTTACTGGTGAAACCAGTTGCCAACTGGCCTGTATCGTCGGCGAACATACCTGCTGCCGCCCACTCAACACCAACATCAAAATCCTTGGTGGTATCGACTTCAAGTATCAATGCCTCCAGATAGACCATCTGCCTCGGGATATCAAGCTTCTTTATAACCCCTTCCAGGACGGCATATTCCTCACGGCTGGCAGTGATAATCAGAGAGTTGGTCTCCTCATCGGGCATGACCTTGACGTTTGTTGAAATGGGTGGAGCCTTACCTTTTTCCGTAGTACCTGTTTTGCTTTCCGGCAGGGCGTTAAGAACCTTGGCCAGTTCCGTTGCATTGGCATTCTGCAAATAATAGACATGAATATTCCCCTCGTTCCGCTGAACGGGGGTATCGAGTCTGGCAACCAGTGAACGAACACGGGCAACCTCTTCTGAACTTGCCAGCACCACAACGGAATTTACCCGCTCATAGGGAACCACCCTAACTGATGTCTTCTGGGCAGCTCCTTTCTTAACGGCCCCAGTACGTTGGTAAATGGTGTTGAGAATCTTGGCAATAGAGTCAGCGGCAGCGTTTTCAAGCTGGATCACCGCCACTTCCTCCTCAGTAAATTCCACATCGAGGGTCTCGATTATTTTGAGCAGGCGCTGGATGTTTGACAACGTCTCGGTCAAGACCAACATACCGGACTGGGAGTGGGCAATCACCACCGAGGTCTTTGAGACAAGTGGTGTCAGCACCTTTTTCATGGCATCCGGGGAGGAATGTTTGAGTGGAACAAGCTGAGTAACGACCTTATCTTCCGGATGGACAGTCATCCCGGAACTAATGGTCTCGATACTTTTTGACCGGGCAGCAGCGGATGGGATAATCTTTATAACAGACCCGGAAGGAACAGTAGTAAAACCATGCACTTCAAGAACAGATTCGAAGACTCGGTATGCTTCATCTTCCGATATTTTGGTCGGAGACAGGATCGTCACATTGCCCTGCACCGCCTTATCGATCACAAAATTTTTGCCACTCAACTCACTGATATATTGAATGAACAGGCGAATATCGACATTGTTGAGATCAAGCGTCACAAACTTTTTACCGCTGACCGCCGGTTTATCACCAATAACTGTCTGTTGCTGACAATATCCTGGATTCGAAGCCAGACCACTCAGCATCAGGAATGCACCAAACAGGACAATGTATTTCCACAAACGGCCCATAATTCTCCCCGCTTTATTCACTTCACAACAATTGTTCGTTGCCACACTTTCTCCCTGCTACTCTGTTATGTCCTGCACATTGGTTTCCGCCTCCGGCTCCATTGAATCGGAATCAGATGGGGAAACATTTATTTCTTCCTCCGCCTCCATTGAATCGGAATCAGATAGAGGGGCGTCCTCTGCAGGTTGTCTTCTTGAACTGATTATCTTCCGCGTCGGACGAACCACCCGTGGTCTGAGCCTGTTTGTCGTTGTTGCAGGTTCAGTATCGGATTGTATACCCGGCATCACTGCAGCTCTTCTGCGCGGCAGATTAGCCGCCACAGGACCGGGAGGAGCCTTGGGTGCATATTTGCCCGCCTCGCTCATGTCCAGGATCTCGTCCTGGGCATCTACATTTAAGACGATACTTCCCCGGCGAATTTCCTTGATCAGCGCCCCCTGTATCTGGTCACCCACCCGGTAGATATCCTGTTTCCTGTCTTTTTTAGTCAGGATAATCGCCCGGTCTTCATCATTTTTCCCAAAAATAGTACCCATAAGAACGAGCTCCAGGGAAGTGGGCTCCAATTCCTCAGCCTTGGTATTCGTCTGCTTGGCTGCAAGCTTTTTCTCCGGTGGTTGTCCGAAAAGATTGCGTTTCGTGATTATTGAATAATCCACAGGTGTCTGTCGCTTGGCCGGTTTATCTTTCGGCTGTACGATGGTCTGTTCCTGAGCGACCTGGGGACTCATCTTTTCACTAAAGACAAATTTTTCCACTGTAAAATAAAAAAGTTCAACGCTTACAACACAGCCGACTGTTATGAACAGGAACGGGAGTATCCGGGAAATTCTCGAGTCCATTGAATCACCCGCTACCGAAGGCGAACCGGGGATTCCCGGTCGTCCCTTTCATATAGAAAGGGATCTGATTTTTCTGGTACTGTTTCTGCAGCCGTTTCACTACCCGTAAAATTCTGGGTTTCTTTTTCAGGAATTCCTTTTCAATTTCCAGGTTCCCGTTCAACCCTAAGCGCCAGCCGGAGAATCTGCCGATCACCTGAACATTACCACCATAATCGGCCGTAAAACCGTCTGTTTTCATTACCCCGTTCGTCAGGGTTATATTCTTGTCAGTATACTGAAAATCGCCAGTAACCTGCTTGATCTCCAATTCCCTCAGGGTAAGAATAGGCTGCCTCAGAACAGTTTTACCTTCCACAAGTACATACTGCCCACTCCCCTTTCCCTTGGCCCCTTCCTGCCATGATCCGGAATATTGACCGGTAACCCCGAATGTACCAAACAGTTCCCTTTTTACCCCGCTTGTAAGCGATTCAAGCTCTTCAAAGCGAACACCGGCAACCTCTACGCCGGAGAATTCAAAGTCCTTCCTGAAAGGATAAATCATCACCTCTGTCCTCACCGTACCACCATGTAGGGTCGCCGTAACCGTGTAAGCACGTCCCAACCCTTCTAAAGTCGGTGTAACCTGCACATCCTTAAACATTATTAAGGGGTTGCCGTCAATTCTACGGGAGACCAGCAGATGCTTGAACAAAACACTGTAAGGAGCCACATATCCGGCAGGACCAAATGAGCATTCAATTGCCGGGAATGCCGCCTCAAGTTTTCGAGCCAGGAAATCCCCAGCTTCTTCTTTTGGGAATCGTACATAAAGCAGGACACCAGTCAACAATAGCCCATACATGAAATAGATAAATAACCTGCGAACAGGTACCATCATCGCCATTGCTAGCCAGCCTCCGTAAACGTTACGACCTGAAGTATCACATCGAGCATTCCTTGTTCCTTCGAACTGGCCTGAATAGAGATCCTGCGGACGGAAACCACATTGACATCGGATTCAATTCCTCGTAAAAACCTGACCAGATGGGGCAGATCCACTTCCTGCAGCTTCATCTCAACCAGGGACTCTGAAAATTCGTCGTCCCCCTCCACCACAGACGGTTTCATATATTTTATCTGCTGTTTGACATCAGCCGCTGCCGCCTGCTGATCGAGAAACGTGAACAGGGTGAATCCCTTTTGCCGTCTGGCCAGATTTGTCTTAATGCCGCCTTCCTGCTTGCGCAGCTCGCCATATTCCTGTTGCAGCAATCGCATTTCCAGCAAGTCTTTCTGCTTTCTTTCAATGGATTTCTGCAAACGTTCCCTGTTCTCGAAATAAGGCGAAATCATAAAATGAAAGATCAGCACACCTATAACAAAAAACACACCCACTGCCAGGGTCACCTTCTCCCTCTGGCCGAGCTGGTCGATTCCTGATCTGGCCCTTATCCCCGCCAGCGTTTTCTCTGGTATGCGCAGCCGTTTCATTCTTGGGTAAACTCCAGTTTCAGCTCAAAACGAACGCCTTCCCCTTTCGGGGCAAGGTTGGCGGAGGCAATCTCGACGGTGCTGAAGTAATCAGATTTTTCCAGTTCTTTCTGTACACTGTCTACTATATTGAAATCCTTTGTCTCACCTCTCAGGCGCAGATCATCACCATCGGCCACAAAACGGGTCAACGTAAGAGGAAGACTGGCCGGTATCCGGGAGGACAATTCGGCGAGCAGGTCCAGTTTGTGAAATTTCGCAGTCCCGTTGCCCACTCCGCTATAAAGTTCCCGGGTTTCCCGAACCTTTACCTCCATCTGTTTTCGGGCATCCTGTATTTTTGTTACTTCCGGCAGGGTCTGTTTAAATACGGCAATTATCTCTGCCTGCAGCCTGTCACGTTCAGCATTGAGGTTGCGAATATCCATCAGACAAAAAAAGATCAGACCGGCGCATAGTGCCGCCACGGGAATCAGCGCCTTTACACCCATCCTGCGAAGATTCTTGATTGACTGACGTTTCCGGAACTGCCCACTTCTCAGGTTAACAAGGTTTTTATCCTTCTTGTCACACAAAGCAAGTGAGAGAGTTCCATTCAGGTCATGCTCATCCCATTCAACCTCTCCCGGCGGGACAATTTTCAGTAAAGGTCGCTGCCCCGCACTATACAGTTTTACAGGTTGAACCAGCTCCTCCTGTAATCGCGCCAATATTGCGGGTGCACCACCAACTGTACCGGTAACAAAACAGGGAATTTCCTCGCTCAGGAAAACGGTCTTTCGGGTACTGAGCATTGTTTGGCGGATAGTGCCAAACAATTCAACCAGATAGCTGTCAAGCCTGCTGCCACCATCACTTTCCGCTATAACCTCTTCGGCCGAAATATTCAGCGGGCGAATCAGCATCAGACGACCGAGTTCAACAACGATAAGAGTTGTCTGTTTCAATCCCATATCAAGAAGCAAAAACGAGCTGTGCTCCCCATACTGTTGGATAAGGTCGATGCACTCCGGCAGTCCTGCCACAGTTATGATTTCCGGGTCCAGGCCCAGCCCCTCCAAACCGGCCAACAGCTCCATCAATTGCTCTCGGCCCAGCATTGCCGTTATAATTGCCCCTTCGTCCGAATTGTCAGGATAGACCAGAAAATCGAAATGGATATCACTGCTCCTGCAGGTGGTCAGCTCCTCAATTTCCAGTGGCAGTATTTTTTCTATCTTCTGTCTGTCCTTAAAGGGAAGTTTGAGGTTCCTGAACAGGAACCTTTCGGCACAGAGAGAAACCCGGCAACCTCCACCGGTTACGCCTAACAGTTCAACAAGCTCCCTTAACGACCCCGCAATGTCGACATCATCTAGTGGCACCACCCCATAGTCCCGGACCTGGGAAGCCTTTTGTCCGCTTTCGAGTATCAGGCCGCTTATCTCATTCTGCCCGATATGTATGGCAAGCAGTGTTTCCACTCGTTACTCCACCTTCTTGTATAGCATCCCAACGTGATTATCCTTATCTCGCTCCATCACTGCGATAATCTCACGTCGCAGGTCATGGAACGAACCGGCCGCCACCAACCTGAAATAGGTACTCTTGGTGGTAATGACCTTTTCCGGCAGTATAATATCACCCGGCCAGCCGGAAACAGAGTTATACCAGTTTTTCTCTTTCAGGTTCTCCCGATTACCCTCTTCCTTTCGGTATTCAGTGAGTGTATCGATCATATCCATAGAGAGCTGCGGTGCCATGGCCCGAATAAGCTCTCCGGGAGCAGTGTTTATATTGATGGTTCCATCATTGCCGAACACCGTAACAAAATCAGCAAGCCCTTTGTTGTCTCCTTCACCCATAAGGAGTTCAGGGGTTATGCCTTTTACCAGCAGCAGCTCCTCGATAGTAGCAACCGCACCGTTCCTGCATGAGTACGGTTCATTGAGCGAGCGGTAATACCCTGACTCGGCCCCAAAATCAGACTCTCTGTCATCTTCATCAAGCCAATCCACCAGGGCATCGACAATATCCCTGGCCATTTCTTCTCCTTCCAGTTCAAAAGTACCGGAAAGAAGCAATTGCTTCAATATTTCTCTGTTTTCATTTGCATTATTGTTGTTTTCACCCTCTTTACCATGCTCCACCAGGCTATTGATCTGGAGCAGACCGGACAGGTCCTGCACCTGGAGTTCCAGCTCTCCTCTTGCAAATAAACCTTGAAATACCTCAGCTTCCAGTGTTCCCCACACATCCTGTAAGCTATCGAAATCGTTTTCTTCACCGTCATTCTCAAGCAGCAGGCTACCGATATTAAGAGCAGAATTTGCAATCAGGTGCTGTTGCCATCCATCCATGGAGGTTGCCGCTGTCAGGTAGTTTTGTCTCATCCCCCTGCTGAACTGGATTGTTACCGCCACAAGAAGACT
Organism: Desulfopila sp. IMCC35008; assembly: GCF_010646885.2. Lineage (GTDB taxonomy): Bacteria > Desulfobacterota > Desulfobulbia > Desulfobulbales > Desulfocapsaceae > Desulfopila. The sequence goes on from NZ_CP050700.1 coordinate 3,291,659, forward strand.
TATTACCATAATGGTGATAAGCAGGGCCATACCCTCATTATTGCCAAGGATTGTTCTATTTTTTATCATTGCCAGACAACCTCCCCGGCAGGATGGCAACAGCTGTACGAAACAATCGGCTTTCTTCTTCATCCATGGGATTTCCGAAACGCAGTTCAACCTTTATTACTACCGGCAACTGTAGTTGCTTTTCTTCCTGGTTATCCGAAGCTTCATTGTCATTCCCTTGCCAGTTATCCTGTTCGTCGCCTTCGGAGTTGAGGTAGGTCAGCTTGAACTCTTTCAGGTTTTCCCCGAGCAGCTCCCCTTGTTCCTCCTCGTCAGCCTGCTCCTCCTCGACCGGTGTTAGTGGATTATCGAGTCTGTAAAGCGACAACAGGCCGGATTCCTCATTTTCTACAGTTGAATAGGTAATGACTGTTACCCCGGCATACTGATCATTCCGGTTAAAGCGCAGATGCGCAGTAGAAGTAAAAGAGAGACGGTCTCCCCTCTTCCCATCCACATCTTCCTGCTCACCGTCCATTATCCCCCCATCACCTGCGAAGGTCGATTCAAGATCCGCTTCTATCCGTTCGAGTATTATACGGGCCTGCCCCTCCATTTTAGCCTGGAACTCAGATTTCTGGACATTATGGAAAGTAGTCCTGTAGGCCCCAAACACTGTTGTAATAACGACGGAAAAAACGAATATGGCAAGCAAAAGCTCCAACAGGGTAAATCCGGCTGATGACATCACTCTCACCTTGTTGCTATCATGTGTATCAGCCATCCTTCCTGAGCTCCCGGCCGAACCAGGTAAAAGTTGAACTTTGACTGCTCTCATTCCATGAAACAGTCAGATCAACCTTGTATAAGGGGTGCTCTCCTCCGTCCAGCTCAAGCTGCTCAAAACTTGCTTCCTCAACTTCAGTTTTCCAGCTGTACCCGGCAAACTCTTCACCAAAATCACCTTCGTCCGCCATATACGACCTGATACCCGATTCATATTCAGCGACTATCTCCCTGGCAAGCAAGGCCGCAGTGGTATTAAACTTAGCATCGATGGCAAGTGAAAGACTTGATGACTGGGAACTAAAAAGGCTGGTCAGGGCTATAGCAATAATAGATATGGCAATGAGGACTTCAAGAAGAGTAAAGCCACAGGTGTTCCGTATACAATGAAACAAGGAAGTGAGGCCTGGTGATTGCCCGCCATGCTTGGAGACAATAGGATTGTGTAAACTATTTTTCCGGCTCATAATAGCCATCCCTGACTTCAATGTCCGGCACAAACGGGGATAAAAGCAGGCTGACGCCATCACCATCCTTGTTTTCAAGATGAATGATACTCCGGTCCAGATACCCCTGCCTGCTGATCCATATTTCTACAAGACCAGTGTCAACAATACCACCGGATTGATTCCAAAAGTCGCGGATTGTTACCTCATCAGCAAGGTGCAGGATTGATTTTTCCTCCAGCTCCGGTTCCTTGTCATTCTCCGGCTTTTCAGGATTATCCAGCCGGTGATATACCCGGTTTTCGGCCAGATCCAGAAAGAGCAGGTAGGCCCGTTGTTCACGCAACCCTTTTTCCCGCACTGTCTTGATATAGCCAATCAGTTTCCGGGAATCACTCCTGAGAGAATCGTCAAGTAGGGCCTGCCGAAAAGCGGGTACACCGGTCATGAGCAACAGACCCATCAACGCGCAGACGACAATCAGCTCCAACAGGCTAAAACCGGCAGCCTGTTTTGTGGGCTGCGTTCCCTTTTCAGCGACCTGAACTGGTGACATCGGGATCTGACTGTTACTCCAGTTCCCAACTATTTATATCAGCAGCCTCGCCCTCTCCGCCCGCTTCACCATCAGCACCATAGGAACTCAAATCGTAATCGCCCTGGGTACCAGGACTAAGATATATATACTCATTTCCCCAAGGATCCAAAGGCACCTTTTTCTTCTCGAGGTAGCCCTCTTTCCATTTAGGTGGCAGTTTACCCGTTGTCGGTGCTTCCACCAGTGCCTGGAGCCCCTGATCCGTTGAGGGGTACATACCGTTATCAAGCTTATACATCTTGAGCGCCGTCTCTATACCCTCTATCTGGACAGACGCCTTTGTGCGTTTCGCCTTTCCTGGATGGCTCATAAGTTTCGGGCCTATATAGCCGGCCAGAATCCCGATAATGACAAGAACAACCAATATCTCAATAAGGGTAAAACCCTTTTGGTCAGCGATCTTCGTAACACACTTCCTGCAACTGCATACTTTCATAATAACCCAGCTTTTTTTCTTTTGAGGAATACAGCGGTTGACGCTGTTAACAACAGTACACAAAAAACTGTCCCGACGGCCAAGGTTAACGATCCGGCGAGACTCAGACTACAGAAACCAACCACCGGCAGCAAGGCGATACGGGTTACCGCACGGGCAGCATCACTCTGCCGGATAAGATCAGCCACAGGTGGCGAGTTCCGATAATAAAAGGAAATAAAATGTCTCCCAAATCTCGATGTTTTCAAGTAACGATCACGGAACTGGCGAAGAACAGAGACATGTTTATCGAGAAAAGAACCGTACGCCGCCGTGGCAATAAAACAGGCGTCGTCCGTTATAAAGCTCAATTCGTTGCCGTAAACAACGGTAGTATCGGCTAGAACTGCGTAAGCCCTCACATAATACCTCTGGCCGGGAGTGATATCGTAAATATCACTCCCATAGATACCGATCCCGCTGCCATCGGAAGTCTGCCCGTTTCGAACCACATCATAATTGTAGCTCTTCCCGCTATCAGGAAAAATCCCGCCACTTTCGTCGGTTGCTGTGGTACCTGATGATTCAGACTCATCAGCATCGTCTGTTGACTCCCTGTAAACAGGATGGGGAATAATAGAATAGACAACCCCACGCTGGCTTACCTCACCCGGCAGACACTCTTCAAAACAGAGATCGTAGCAGTCAGTATCGCCATCCTCGCACTTGTACTCACAATAATCCTCACAGGCACCGGTCGTCACACGTTCAGTGAGATTACCACCAGTTACCGCACTGTTTCTGCTCACATTTGAGATCGGTAAGGTCTGGAGAAAGTACGCACCGGTAGCAACACCAGGAATGGCAGCGCTCCGGCTGGTCCCACCTCCATCTTCACTACTATAACGCAAAACGGCGAAATCGCTGTCCGCTCCATCACTTGTGAAACCAGCTACAACAACACCTCCGGCAGGATGGACGGCAATCGCCCGGCTTTCATCTTCATTTGCTCCAATATCAGTAACCAATACTTCAATCAGGTCATTTACATCATAGACAATAGCCTGCCCTGAAGCATCGGACTCGGTTTCATCTGCGCCCCCTGAGTCTGTTTCTGCCTCTACCTGGGTGCCCACTCCCGGAAGCTTCAGCGGATCCATCTGCATGTAGAGAATATCTTTTCCAGAATCGGTCTGCCCGACACCGGCCAGAGCCATAACCCCGTCCGCCTGAACGCCGACACCATAAGCAACACCATCATAGCCGAGATCAATTCTGGCCACGTTATCCCCGGTTACATCATCGCCGGACTCACCGTCTTGTGTCAAAACCAAGACGATTGGGTCACGATACACACCATTATCTCCGAAACCAACCGCGACCAGGCCACCTGCCGGGAGGAGCTGCAGATCATGAAGTTCAGAATCTTTTCCTTCAAGGTCAAGGGTTACCAAACCCTGGTTACCATAGGCCGTATCAACTCCCCCATCCCCACCAATCCGGATGAGGGCTATATCCACCGACTCTTCCTGAACAAGCCCCCCGGCCAGCAGCATCCTGTCGTCTGAAAGCAGAACAACATCATTCACCGTGAGATCACCGGATCCGTTTACAGTCGCAAAACCGTCTTCACCGAAGTTTTCATCAACGACTCCGGCAGAATCAATCCTGACTCCGACTGCCGCCCTATTCTGCTCATCCACTTGAGAGGTACCAGCTATATAGAGAGTCCCGTCTGCAGCAAGAGCCACCCCTGAAGCAGTCTCTTCACTGCCCGAACGGGTAATGACCAGCTGTCCACCGTTCCCGAAAGGCTTATCGAGGGTGCCGTCTTCAAGCAGGCGAACAACGATCATATCCGCATCACCGTTATTGGTTGACCCGACGAGGAGGATTTTACCATCCGGCTGCAGGGTAACCGCAGAGGCCACAGTATCTCCAGTCCCAAGGCTGAAGGTGGCAAATCCCTGCCCATTGAAGTCTAGATCAAGAGTGCCGTCCGGAAGGTAACGGGCTACAGCCAGATTCCTGACCGCTCCGTTGAAATTATACCCCACCACAACTGTTTTACCATCCGGCTGCACCACGAGGTCTGCCGCCTGGTCGTCACCGGTACCGAAATCGGTCACTGCAACGCCCTGACTCCCAAAATCAGCATCCAACAAAGCAGTGTAGCCAAAGTTTGGATAACAGATTGATATCAGGAAGCATACGACACATTGAAACAGCAAAATGTTCGATCTGGACACAACAACACCCCCAATCGTTATTCGATATTGAGACAGTAAGTACTGATAATAGAACAACCGGTACTCTCTCTGTATACACCAAACAGCGATAAATATTCAAACTGAATCGACAAATCCGGCAGCTTCATCAAGCTGTCAACGGCTACTCCCTTATCAAAAGTTTACCCTACAAGCTGATTCATTTCAAATATCGGCAGAAGAATTGAGAGAACGATAAACATGACAATTCCACCCATCATTACGATCATCAACGGTTCTATGAGCGATGTCATTCCCATAATCGCGTTTTCCACCTCCCTCTCATAGGCCGAAGAGATCTTTTCGAGCATCGGCTCAAGACTTCCGCTCTGTTCACCGATGGAAATCATCTGTACAAACATCGGCGGAAACCAGGGCGACTGTGAGAGGGCGTGGGCCATCGTTTTTCCTTTCTCGATATCTGCCATCGCTTCGTCGAGAACATCTGCTATCCGGACATTGTCGATAAGTGTTTTCACAATCTGCATGGACACAATCAGGCCCACGCCACTTTCAAGCAAGCTGGCAAGTGTGGAAGCAAAGCGGGCAAGCAGGATTTTACGGAGCACCGGACCGAATATAAACATCTTCAGCTTCCATAAATCCCAGACAGCCCGACCGGCCGGTCGACTGATTATGAATTTGAAAACCATAATGCCCCCAACTGCCAACAAGAGCAGCAACCACCAGTAGTTCTGTAAAATATCGCTTGCGGCGAGCAGAAAACGCGTTGGTGCAGGCAGCACCCGCCCCATATCGTCAAACACCTGGGTAATATTGGGCACAACATAGGTGACCAGGATAAACAACACAGCAGAGCCGATAACCATCATGATAATAGGGTACACGAGCGCCGCTTTAAGTTTACCGCGCAAGGCCTGCTGATTCTCTCCAAAATCGGCCAGTCTTTCCAAAACCACATCAAGGGAACCGGATGCTTCCCCGGCCCGAATCATATTAACGTAAATGGCAGAGAATAATTTGGGATGCTCTCCAAGGGCACTGGTTAGCGTCGACCCCTCGTTTACCGATTCCCGAATACGGGCGATCACTCGTTTTAACGCCGGATTGTCGGTCTGGTCGACCAGGGAAGAGAGTGCCTGGACAAGTGGGATGGCCGCACCGAGCAAAGTCGCTAATTGGCGGGTCATCACATGTATATCGTCCTGTTTTATTCGCTCAAAAAAAGAAATCCGGGTCTTTGATCGAGCTGGATTTCGAAGTTTACCGGCTCCCTCCTTTATGGATACGGGATATTTCCCGTCTGAGCGTAACTTCGAACGGGCATGGGTCTCGTTATCGGCATCCACCACACCTTTAAGTTTTTTGCCGTTGCTGTCCAGCGCGTTATATTCGTACAGAGGCATGCTGAATGCTCTTCCAGGTTAAGTTCAGGTAAGAAGTTTATCTTGTTTTAAAGAAAACACTGTATAGGACGCCTAGCTGAAGTGATGAGAAATTCGCGCCAGGAGGCTGTCCGGAAATGCCCTTAATCCTCATCTTAGCATGATGCTCAAAAGAAGTATCCAACATGCCTGCGGTACGTTCTCTCGCATGCCTTGCCCCTGGGCGAGACAGCCATTTTTTTCAATGGTATCACGTGGACAAAGCAGTTGCATTTTTAACAGAATTAATTAAAAATTCAAACAACTTCCATACTGGCAGGATATCTATCTCCCCTGAAGTCGACACACCGGGTCAAACACCCCCGTCACCTGTGCCTTTCCACACTTCAATACCGGATATTGTAAAAGTAGATTAATTGCCCTATATTTAAGGATCTACTATTAACTGTATTTTAAAATTGTGAACCGGTTCAAGAAAAACCATCCGGTCACTCCATTTTTTTATAAGTTGTTTATGTATACCCGATACTTCGGCCTCACAGAAAAGCCTTTTGCCATCTCACCGGATCCTCGATATCTTTACATGAGTGAATCCCACCGTGAGGCCCTGGCACATCTGCTTTACGGTATCAACAGTGATGGTTGCCTGGTCCTGCTCACGGGTGACGTGGGGATCGGCAAAACTACAATCTGCCGCTGCCTCCTCGAACAACTTCCCAAAACAACAGATGTCGCCCTCGTTTTCAACCCAAAATTGAGTGCTGAAGAACTGGTCCGGGCCATCTGTGAAGAGTTGATGATACTGCCGGAGTTAGAAAATCCGAGCAACAAGGATTATATTGACCGGCTCAACCGGCACCTGCTTGATGCCCACTCCAAAGGACGGACTACCGCCCTCATCATCGACGAAGCCCAGAATCTTGAACCGGAAGTGCTGGAACAACTTCGATTGCTTACCAATCTTGAGACCAATACCCATAAATTACTGCGTATCATCCTCATCGGCCAACCGGAGTTACGCGATATTCTCGAACATGAGAAACTCTCTCAGGTCAACCAGCGAATAACAAGCCGTTATCATATTACGGCACTGCAACCTGATGATATCAACAATTATATTCACCACCGACTCTCTGTTGCCGGCAATGAAACCGGCAGACTGTTCTCCGCAAAAGCTATTGGCTATATTGTCAAATACACAAACGGCATCCCACGGCTTATTAACCTTCTTTGCGACAGGGCATTACTTGGGGCATATGCAGAAAACAGCGACCATGTAGATATCAGGATCATAAAACGTGCAGGTGAAGAAATATTTACCGAACCACCTCCTCGACCGGCATTTTTCAAAAACAGTTTTTTCAGGCTTTCCTTACTATTACCGATCGCCCTCTGTTTTGTGGCATTTGTCTATTATATAGGTATTCCGTTCAACACCGGTAAACGTGGTGCCACCCCTCTCGTCAACCAGACCACCCATCAGGAACAAACTGTCCAGGCAGCAACACCCGGGAAAGAAGAGGCAGGGGAATCACGCCCAAGCAGGATAAACATCACCCCCCCTGTCAGGCTCCCGGCTTTGTCAGAGTTTATCTTTAATGAAGAAGAACCACAGGCAGCGGAATAGTATCCATGTCTTATATTCTCGAAGCACTCAAAAAAGCCGAACGGGAACGACGCAAGGACAGTGTGCCCGATCTTCAGGCACATCACACCCCTTATCCTGCACCGGGCCGCAAGTATTCCTACCCGCAAAAACCTGTAACACTCCTGATTGGCACACTGATATTGTTCCTGATTGCCGCTTCGTTTCTCATGTACATGAGACGGGAGCCGATACTTGAGCAGAAGACTACTTTGCCTGGGGTTATGACTCAGGAAAACAGACCGGAATCACGGCAACAGATTCAACAGGAAACACCGCAAGAGATACCTGTACCGCAAATTGAAAGCCAACCTCAACAACATGTACGACAGGTCCAGGTCAAGCCGCAAAAGGTGATCGTTGAACCACGGCCCATTATCATTGAAGAAAAAACTGTCGTGACCCCTCCCCCCCCATTCAGCAGGCAACAGGAACTTCAACTTCCTAGCTACGACGATCTGGCCACAACCATAAGTGATCATCTCCCCAGGCTGTCGCTGGCAGGACATACCTATTCAGATGATCCGGGACAACGGATGATTATCATCAACAACAGGATTGTAAGAGAAGGACAAGGACTGGGCAACGGCTTACGACTTGAAGAAATCACCTGGGACGGTCTTATCCTGAGTTTTAAGGGAACCCGTTTCACTATGGATGCTACTCAATAACACGAACCTTATTCCCCCTATAACCAAACCTCTTCTTCAATTGGGTAACGGGTTACTCGTTTCACGAATTACTGCAGCCTGGATGGCAGCAGTAATCAAAAAAAGCAGGATCATCCCTCTGGCGGAGAAGACAACCCTGCTTTTTTCTGCTTGCGGATACTTTTATCTCAATCAGTCCAAGATATCCCCAGATTTTAACCGAATTCTTTTACGATAGCCTCCAGTACCTCTTCGGACATCTTGTAACTGTGCTTCTCTCCAAGGAAAACACCGCTTAAGACCTCTTCCTTATAGGTCTTGAAAGTCTCGATCATCACCTCACCAAAATTCATAATCTCGTTAACAGTTTTTTCATACAGTTTCGTATTGAATTAACGAAGAAATTAGAAATTCCAGTCAGAGTCCCTTGAAATCAGAGACTTTACACTATTACTTTATTGTTAGAACAAAATGAGGGGCTGGGTGAACGAATTGGGATCCGCCAGACAGATGGGAAGGAAAGAGAAAAGAAAAAAAACCTGTTTAACGTACTACAAAAAAATCGGCCCTGTCACTATCACCCGTATCAGTGATGCGGTCGCTCCAACCCGACGGAACGTGGTGAATATAGATATCCTGGCGATCCCCTTCCGCCGTGGAAACCAGCCAATGATTACTACTTGACCAGTAATGGTTGTCGAACTTTCCGCCGCCTGGAGCGGGAATGGAAAATTGTTTTTCCAGACTCTTCCAGTCAAACACGTATAGTTTCCTGTGATCTCTGGCGTTTACCGTTATATAACGCCCATCCGGGGAGATCGTGGCAGAACATCCACGCGATACCGTACGTATTTCACCACTTTTCAGGTCTATGGCTTTTACCCTCAGCCCGGTTGCGGATTTGACCGTTACTGCGAGGCGGTCACCCTCCTGGTTAATGGCAAGCTCCCTGATTACACCGTCGCGAAGAATATTTTCCACTTCGAGTGTCTTGGGGTTAACTCGCTTTATCGCCTTACCGTCAGAAAAGAGAATGGTACCGTTTGGCGCGAAACAGAGGGTTCTCGGTTGTTCAGAGCGCGCGATTTCACGTAGCCTGTTGCCCCCGTCCGTTACAACCATAATGGAATTGTCATTGATAAAAGCAACGAATTCACCATCCGGGGAAAACCGTGGATTACGTCCCTCTCTGGCAATCCGTTTCTCTTTCCTTTTCACCGTATCGTACAAATAGATGCCATCGGGCCGCTCATATACCAGGCGACCTGGCGGAATCCTCATCTTCTTCCCGGTAGATGATTCAACACCAGACCGTATTAGTTGCTTGCTGCGAGTCTCGCCGACACTGGAATCCACAACAAAGGCCATCAGCATCACCGCTGATACAACTACCACAAGAACACTTACCAGATACTTCATCCAGAACCATCGCTCCTCTATTTTGGTGCCTGCAATTTCTTCTGACCCGCCATTATTAAAAAACGGTAGAAGCAAGAGCAACAACGCGATACCACCCAGGCCGTACCCATACACCTGGGTCAGGAGATGGTGGGCAATACTCGACACAACTGCTATCTGCTCGGGATACCCCAACAACTGGAACACCAGGGCCCAGGCCCCCTCATACGCACCAAACCCGGCGATTCCGGAGATTGGCAGGCTGGCGGCTAACTCAGCACTGCATAAGCCCAGAAAGACTTTATTGACAGGAAAGTCTGCGATCATATATCCAAAGGGTAAAACCAATCCCAGCAGCAGGGCATAGAGGGAACCGTATTTACAGACCCGCACCGCAAACGAAAGCATGAGGAGTCGCAGATATATACCTTGCTGACGAGCCTTAAGCAGATGGCCTGCACTATCAATCAGCATCTGCACCAGTTTCTCCCTGAAACTGGCAGGCAGGATCTTCAATTTATCAACAAACATACTACCGACCCGGCAAAACCATGGCAGGGAAACAAGTACCAGAATGCTTGCTAACGTTAGTGCCAGGCCGGAAATAATCAATACAGGACGGGACATCTCCCCCGCCGCAACAGTAGCAACTGCCGGTAGTATCAGAAGTGAAAGCGAGATAATATCAAAGACAAAGGCATGGGCAAAACTGGAAACAACGGGACCAAGTGGCAAGCCGAGACGACTTTTTACCAGGTAAATATAAACCAGCGTGCCAAGCCTCGCAGGTAGGAGATCGGAGAAAAAATTCCGAACAATCGTTATCAGAAAAAGTGGTACTGAGGCGGCATGCACCCCGGAAGCATGGAGTATCAGTTGATATCGCCATGTCCTGAAAACACTCATGGAGACAGAAAAAAGAAGAAAAAGAACCAGCCATGAGACGGAAATATTCTTTATTGCTTCCAGGACATCATCAAATGATATCCTGGATAACAGATAGCTGAATACACAAATGGACGTCAATAGGGAAAAAAGCAGGACATGTATTCTGGTGCCTTTCTTTGATTTCTCAGCCATCGCTTATTATTTCAATATATTCGTTTCGATAACAGGGTTGTCCATCTTCGGACCTGAAGCTGAATTGCCGAGATGAACAGGATATTGCTGATTCGCCATTAAACCACTTTCTACTTAGTTTTCATCCTAAAACTAAGCATTCCTTTCAAAGTCGAAGCGTGACTTAAAATAATACCGCAAGCATATAGTCCATATTATGAGGATAAAAACTTTATCCCCAACGCGTGGATTGAGCAGGTGAGCAAAGACTCCGAAAGGGTCGTTTCGGGACGAGAACTATATGGTGGAACCAGGAAGTTTTCGTTTGTTTGTATGACCTGTCGAACTCTCTTCCAGCTCTAAAAGCCTTTTGCTACGCAGCCCAATGCTCTTTCCCAAGGCATAATTGAGGACATTCTGATAATACCCAAGCTTTTTGTCGTACCTGCCAATCTCACCACGCTGGACACCGCTAAAAAAATATTCCAGGCGTTCCTTCTCCGGAACATTTGCCGGGAAACTGTTGGTTAATCTCTCTTTTAAATCCTCGCTGCTCAACTGAACCGACCAGCAAAAATCGTTCTTGAGCCTGCAGGCAGCCCAGTACTCATCATAAATATCCATACCGCCCTCAGCAGGGGAAATGAGAGATAACAGCAGCCTGGAATCATGGAAATAGATGAAATATTCCCTATCAGCAACGGGACGAAAAGAAAAAGAACACGATAACACCAGCAAGGAACAGAGATAATCCTCGACAATCCTGTCACAACTATCGTCTTCAAGCGGGGGGACTGCCATGGCCGCAACAGTCTCTGTCAAGAGGCCGACGGCAGAACTCAGCCCTTTACCCTGGGGGTTAGGATTTTTTGCGGGGATATCCTTTTTCATAAATATGACAGTTATATGAAATAGCCTCCAGCATCTTTTCCTGGGGAAGCTTTTCCATCAGGTCATGCAGATGGTCATTAAAGATTTGGGATTCTCGATCTACCTTGATATCAGAAACATTCAAGGGCCTGGAAATCGAAAGACCGCTCAATTCGCGACACCGGCTTAAGGCGACATAGGTCTGGCCAAAGGCAAAGGCTCCTCTGCCAAGATCCAGATGAACCTTTTCAAGCGTTTTGCCCTGACTTTTATGAATTGTAATTGCCCAGGCGTGAATCAAAGGAAATTGGCTATAGCTTCCCGTTTCCTGCTTTTCGATCATTTTATTCGCCTTGTTCCATACATACCTGAAATTTGGCCAACTCATTCGAGTCACCTCGACAACCGTATCTTTCGGCTGAGTTCGAACCGATAGAGTCTCCCCAATTTCCACAACCGTGCCAACCGTACCGTTAACCCACCTCTTCTTGGGATCGTTACGGGTAAACATCACCTGTGAACCAACCTTTAGCTCAAGTGAGACTGGAGATGGGTAACTATCTTCAGTGCCCCTGAAATCACCCCTGACCTTGCCCTGGAACCTAAACAAACGCCCCCTTATCTTATTCAGCTCCGCCCTGTTGGCACTTTCAACTTCAGAACGCCTCGGGGCAAGCCAGACAGCACCCGGAGGCGGCGTTGAGGTGATTTGGCATCGGGAATTTATAACCTCAAGTGCCTTCCCAACATTCCGCCCTTCCCGGATATCGGCAAGCACATCGACAAAGAGTTTATCCGCCTGCCTGAAAGTCTGGTTGAGTTCGACAGAGTAATAGGTGATTGATGTTTCGGTAAGTGAACGCGCTGCATAAAATTTTGTCCTTCCGGCATAAAACTTCTCATAAAATCCCATCAGGCCCGGTTTGACAACTGGAGGTAACTGGAAAAGATCCCCAACCATGATGACAGGCAAGCCACCAAAAGGTTTATCGACGCCCCTGTTCTTTCTTAAGAAGGCACTCACCCCATCAAGCAGGTTGGCATTTACCATCGAAATTTCATCAATTATCAGAAGTCTCGCATTTTTGATATCGCTTCTATACGGAGCTGATTTAATCCCTTTCTGGGTAATCCACTGCAAGGGAAGCTGAAAAAGGGAATGAAGGGTCTTGCCATCAATATTGGAAGCCGCAATAGCGGTTGGAGCTGCGAGCAGCACATTGCCGGAATAGTGGTGCATGAGCCAGTTGATAAAAGTACTTTTTCCCGTTCCTGCCCCCCCAGTAACAAATACTATTGGAAATTGGGCATCTACCAACTTTTTTATAAAGAGGTAGTCGGGAAGTTCCTCTATCTCATCCAGGTCTATTCCGGTCCCATTTTTCTGTAGCTGACCGGGTTTAATTTTTGAGCGCCGTGACAAAAACTTGCCGAGCCGTCCTTTTTTACTCTTTTCAGGACCGGTCATTTTCTTAAAGACAAAACCGGCAGCGGAAGCCAGGGCGACAAGTGGGGTAAAAGGTTCCATATATCGTATCAGTTTGGTTTTCACTTGGGAGGAAAATGCGCCCAAATAGCAGTGTAGAGAATTACCCCCGTTTTGCAAGAAGAACTTTCAGCAGGTTAGGCAAAAATATTTAACTGGGATACCACCTGGAGGGTAGATGAACCTTTGAGCTTAATCAATTATTGCTGAATGCTTAGCGAGTTACACTTTAAAAGAGAGTGATCACGACGACTATGGAAAATAATAATTTGTAGATCATTACTATTAGGCATTTCGCAAAATAGAATGATATCGCGGTTTCTGTTAGGGAGGGAAGTTACTTGATCACCGCAACATAATTCTCGAAAGTAAAGTTCCGGGTCAGGTAATGGACAGCTGCCTTGATATCATCAACCATCATCGGTTTTGCACAAAGTTAGATGTGATGTTCTGAACAAAAAGAAGTTACCTCTTCGATCACGTTTCCGGTACAGAGTATAAACTTACCTGCGACTTCAGAAGTTACTGTCCGAATCGCCTGAAAAAAATCCAGGCCAATGAGATAAGGCATCCGCACGTCACTCATAATCACATCATATTGATGCTGGTCCAGCAGGTTGAGTGCTTCCCTGCCGCCACAGGCTGTTGTTACTCCAGCTTCATTTTGAAAAACAGCAACCAGAAAGATTCGGATGCATTCATCATCGTCGATAACAAGGTAGTGCGCTTTCTCCATCTTGTCATATCCTCCTGGTATACATAAGTTATACATCTATCCGGATAGACAATTTCAGCTACAGGTAAATATTCAGTAATTATTGATCCCGGTTCAGTCGTTACCGGCAGCGCTGTAATATCGACGCAAGTATACGTTATTACATCCATGATGGACATACAGCCTTGCGCCAATTATGATCGTTTTTGCGCCAGAACTACAAATTGCCGAAAGTTTAATATGTTATAGTTTTTGGGATAGCATTGAAATTGTCCATTTATTGATATAAATATAGCGCCACTTACACCAGCCGCCAATAAGGGTCTAGCTGACTCTCTTCTTAAATTTACTTTGCATTCTCGTAATAACACATGACTATTGCATCTCTGAAAAGTCAGATCAAAAACAGTGCCCGAATTCTGAAACAGATTTTTTTGAACAAGGAATTCAGTCTCATCCCTTACATTTCAGCAATTGATCCCGACTTCTACACAGCTCCCGCCCCCCAGTCAGACTCATGTCGAACACGCGACCCCCACCCTTTATTTGATTCAGAATATTACAGGCACATCTACTTACCCGAGAATTACTCAGGGCACCCATTTGTCCATTACTTGAAAGAAGGGGTAAAGGCCGGCAACAGACCTGGTCCTTTTTATGATGAGGACACCTTCGTGAACAATTATCCTGCTCAGGTAGCAGCTGGACTGGACCCTCTCCGTGCATACTTGAAGATTGAGAAGCACAAGCGGCGGGATACAGGCCTGCTCTTCAATCAACAATGGTATCTGGTCACGGCAGCCGGCCTGGATACAACTATCATGGATGCCATTTCCCACTATAGAATCCATGGCTTCAGGGAGGGGAAAAGCCCCACCCCACTGTTCCATTCCAACGCTTACCAAAAGGCTGTAGGATCAATTGCTCCGGACCAGGATCCGTTTACTCATTACCTGCTGAACGTCTCTACGGTTTCATCAGAACAATGTCCAACTTTTGATCCTGCTTATTATGTTACAAAATATGGGCATACACTCGACCACTGCACCCCTGCTGAACACTATTTAAAGTGCGGACATGGTAAGGCCTACTACGCAAATGGTACTGTGGAGAATCTGCCTGAAAAACCCCTTATCTCAATTGTAGTCCCTGTCTACAATACAAAACCAGAGTTCCTGAACTATTGTATACGTTCCGTGCTTAATCAAAGCTACCCAAACTGGCAATTGTGTCTCGCTGATGATGGGAGTAGTCGAGCTGGTATGCAAGAACAGCTGAAAGCATGGGAGAGATATGACAGGCGTATTCAGGTAACGTTCCACGAGACAAACAAAGGAATCTCGGCTGCAACCAATACGGCTGCAACCCTGGCCAAAGGGTCATATCTGGGCTTTCTGGATAACGATGATGAGCTTGCACCTCATTGCCTCTATCTGGTCGCGAAAAATATTGTAGAACACCAAGCAGATATTCTCTACACGGACGAAGATCTCATTGGGGAACATGGAGAACGGTTGTCAATATTTCGAAAACCCGATTTTAACAGGGAGCTATTGCATAGCCACAACTACATAACGCATTTTACCGTCACTTCTGCTGAGCTGTTTAAAAAATCTGGCGGTTTCCGTTCTGAGTGCGACGGTGCACAGGATTTTGACCTTCTCCTGAGACTTTCGCTGCTGACAGATAAGATCATACACATTCCGGAAATACTTTATCACTGGCGCGCCAGCGAAACATCGACATCGATCAACCACGACCAAAAGAGCTATGCCCATGATGCAGGAAAAACAGCGCTGCAGGATTATTTAGATCAAGCCGGTATTGAAGGAACGGTTCATGACACAGATTTGAATTTTTACTACAGAATCAAGCGTCACCTGCCAGCAGAACCCGAAGTTACGGTTCTGTTGTGGAATGATATAAAAGACAATATCGCCCCGGAAGTAACGTGCTCCAACCTACGCCAAGCCACGGGCTACAGAAATTACACATTCATGCCTTTTGAGCGTCATGATCAGGAAAAAGAGTGCGGACTCTATCAGTCGCTCCATACAATCATCATCGATTCGAAATCGAAATATATCGCCCTCCTCAATGAGAGCGCTCGTAGAATGAACGGCACCTGGCTGACAGAACTTGTTTCGATAGCTGAACAGGACAATATTGCGATGACGTGTGGAAAGATCCGCTACCCAGCTGGGGACGGCCCCTCCTACACAACCCCTAATATCAATAACTTATCAGCCCATTATTATAGGGATTATTTACAGTTCCACCAAATTCACCTTCACGGAATCCACTGCCCTCAAGAAATTTGTATTCCGGCCCCACATGTCTGCTTGATATCCAGAGAATTCTATCTGGAAGCGGGAGGATTCGACTACGCCAATTTTCCAGCGGTCCTGGGCTTGGCCGATCTTGGCTTGAAAGCGATGACGATGGGAAAAAAATGCGTGTATACACCATACTCTTCGTTAGAACTCCCTGCCCCATGCAGCAAGGTGGAGGATGAAGCACTCGGTCAGCATGAGCAACAAGCCTTTCAGGACAAATGGAGCAATCACCTCTCTACTATCCAATCTATTTTCAATGCTGGTAGTGTTCAAGACGCAGGGATCGAACTCGAAGATTATGAACGCTGGCTTGCAGGATCGTAAAATACCATAGCTCCTGATGTAGCGAACAAGCTGTAATAACCCTCTCTCAATCCAATGGTTAAGGTTACTGCAGGATAATCAACAAATATTACACAGATAATCAGGTGACGCATGATCTTATAGTTTCCCTATCGGGGATGGTTGAAATCTCTCGCCTTTAGGCGAAGTCATGTTTAACAAAATGGTCGAAGACCATGCAGGTCATAAAAATGTCATTTGCGTAGCAATCAAACTTGGCTGAAGTCGGCTTCAACCGAATAACGAACCCATCGACTTATAGTCGATAGTCGTTCAGTGTTGAAATCAAAAAAACTCCTGCTGCATCATGATATTGAAACGCAAATACATACCCTTACATTTTGCTTCCAATGTACACTATTCGACGTACGGATTAATAAATGGATCTATTTCAATTTAAACGTCTCATAATCGTCTAATCGGCGTGAGAGCATGAAAAAAAAATTTCCTGTAGTTTCAGAACAATTCTAATGTATACTGCATAAATATCCGGTAACTGATTTGATTCTTTATTCTAACATGGATTTACTATTACTCCAGGAACATGGCCAGCACCTCTAAGAAGACCTTACAACTCGTCTTAATATGAAAAATGAAATATCTTTTTCAGACCTTTTTGCTATCGATGACATACAACAACTGCAAGATGAGTTTGCCATTGCAACGGGAGTTGCCTCTATTATCACCACCCCAGAGGGGGTACCAATAACCAAGCCCAGTAATTTTTGCAGGTTGTGCAGCGAAATTATCCGCAATACGGATAAAGGTCGTTCAAACTGTTATAAATCAGACGCAATTATTGGGTGCCCAAGCCTAGTTGGACCCACGGTTCAAACTTGCATGAGCGGTGGTTTATGGGATGCAGGTGCTGGAATCACGGTGGAAGGTCGACATATTGCCAACTGGCTGATAGGACAAGTCAGGGACGAGACACAGACAGAAGAGCAGATGGCGAACTACGCCAAGGAAATTAATACCGATGTAAACGACTTTTTAGATGCCTACCGAGAAGTTCCAGCAATGTCTTTGGAGCGCTTTAGAAACATTGCTTCCATGCTTTATACGCTTGCAAATCAAATTTCCTCTGTAGCCTATCAGAATGTCAAACAAACTCAA
The DNA here is from genome assembly GCF_010646885.2 of Desulfopila sp. IMCC35008. Lineage (GTDB taxonomy): Bacteria > Desulfobacterota > Desulfobulbia > Desulfobulbales > Desulfocapsaceae > Desulfopila. The sequence continues at coordinate 3,309,122 of NZ_CP050700.1, forward strand.
TTAATCAATAAACTCAAGAAAACAGAGTCCGAGTTAAAAAAAAACCAAGAGGAGTTACTCGCAAGTGAGCACAGGCTCAGCATAGTAGTCGACAATTTACCCGATGCGATGATTTATCAAGTAGAAAGCACTTCTGATGGCAGGCGTAATTTTACTTATATCAGCGATAATATTCGTACTCTCAATGAAGTTACTGTCGACTCTGTACGAGCTGACGCTAATGTCCTGTACAGCCAGGTACACCCTGATGACTTACCCGCTTTAATAAAGACTGAAGAGAACGCTATCAAAAAGATGGAGATGTTTCGTCATGAAGCTCGTTTTATTTTACCAAATGGTAAAATAAAATGGTTCCAACTTACCTCCAGCCCACGAAAAATCATTGATGAGGTCATTACGTGGGACGGTATCCAGATTGACATTACCGATCGCAAGAAAGCTGAAGAAGAGCAGGCAAAGCTTGAAGCATTGTTGCGCCAATCACAGAAAATTGAAGCCATCGGACAACTGGCAGGAGGAGTTGCGCATGATCTCAACAATATGCTTTCCCCAATTATTGGATATGCAGAATTACTTCTCCTGGAATCTGATCAAAAAAAGAAAAATAAGAAAGCAATTAATGGAATTATTAATGCTGGTTTTAAAGCACGTGACCTTGTTCAGCAATTATTAGCCTTTGGCCGTAAACAGACTCTAGACTTTGTACCAGCCGACTTAAACTCTGTTGTCCTCGAGTTCCAAGAACTCCTCAGACGAACAGTGAGAGAAGATATTGAAATTACAACTCAAATATCCGACACTTCAGCTCCTGTACGTGCTGATATCAGGCAATTAGAACAAGTAATAATGAATTTGGTGGTGAATGCACAAGATGCGATGCCGTTAGGAGGTAAACTCATTATCGAAACAAGTCGTGTATTTCTCCCCCAAAAAGACACCCACCTGGAGATTGTCCCATCACCTGGTGAATATATTAAATTATCTGTTCGAGACACTGGATGTGGCATTCCTGAAAACATCAGAAGTCAAGTTTTTGAGCCTTTTTTCTCCACCAAAGGAGACAAGGGGACAGGTCTTGGCTTAGCAACCGTATATGGAATCATCACCCAACACAAGGGTACTGTCTCTATTGAAAACACCCAGGGAAGTAGTGGTACTGCCATCTCTGTCTACTTACCAGTCTCAGCCGACAAATCGCCACCTCAGCAAATCAAGAAGCCTAAACATAGTCTTTTAGAGGGAGATGAGACAATCCTGCTCGTAGAAGACAACCAACAAGTACTTGAGATGACAGAATCCTTATTAAAACAGAAGGGGTATACTGTTCTTACTGCAGCTGATGGGAATCAAGGTATAGGCATAATCCATAAATATGAAGGACAGATACATCTTCTACTAACCGATGTCGTAATGCCAAATCTAAATGGCAAAGATCTATATTTAAAAGCGAAAGAGGTCAAGCAAGACCTCGAAGTATTGTATATGTCTGGGTATAGTGATGACGTAATCAGCCATCAAGGCATGCTGGAAGAAGGAACGAATTTCATTCAAAAACCATTCTCGGCCTCTGCTTTACACATAAAAATAAGAGACATACTCGATAAATAGTATTCGCCTCAGTACCGCCCCCAGCTAGCCGTTATTCATAAAACAACGGTTACCCAAAACAGCGTTTTCGTTTTCCCCCCGACCTCTTTCGATTTCTATGGATCTATTTCGTTTAACACGTCTAATTCCCGTCTAATCACAAATCGCCAAAAACAGTAACATCCCATATCCAAAAGCCAGTTCTCGACAGATTAACGACTCTCTACATTCCTTTCAGTTTTTTTTGACACCTCTTTGTAAATACCGTATTGCGGTTCAACTGTACTGCATTGTGGCCATTTTGAGATAGGGTGTCGTATGGCTTTTTTTTAATCTTCAGGAGAGCATTTAGTAAAAATCGCTGCGATGCATACAAGAGCGTGGGTTGAGTAAGAAGGAAAAAAGTAAACACGATATGTTGTCGTTCGTCTGGGTTGGAGGGTGCTTCATCATAGTTCCGGGTTGATAGTGTATCACGAGGAAACAGGTGGAGCGTAAGTTAGGCAAGTTCATATTGTATTGGTTCAGCGGGAATTGGAGTTTTCTATTGTTTGAGTTAACATACTCAACCAAAGGAGAACTCAATGAAGAGGAAAAGAAAAAATCGTTCAGGGGAAGAAAAAGTAACCATCTTGAAACGGCACCTTGTTGATCATGTCCCTGTTTCAGATCTGTGTGACGAATACAATCTTCACCCGACCGTCTTTTATAGGTGGCAGAAAGAGTTTTTTGAACACGGTGCCGCCGCTTTTGATCGGAATAAGACAACCGAGAAAAAGCAGGATGAGGCCAAAATTCAAGCTCTGGAGCAAAAACTTCAGCGTAAGAACGAAGTGCTCTCTGAATTGATGGAGGAGCACGTCAAGCTAAAAAAAGATCTTGGGGAGATCTGAAAGGAGCCTGGGTGCCTCACGATACTCGGGACAGTATAATAGATTTCGTGAGGTACTGGTCAGAGGTAACAGGTCTCCCCGCAGTGAAATATATCGGTTGGCTGCAAATTCAATCAAGCAAATATTACAACTGGAAGGACAGGTACGGCAAGGCCAACGAGCACAATGGCCTTATACCACGAGACTTCTGGCTCGAAGCCTGGGAAAGGCAGGCAATAATCGATTATCATCACAAGTTCCCGGCTGAAGGTTATAGACGGCTCACCTTCATGATGCTGGATAACAATATTGTCGCCGTCAGCCCGAGTTCTACCTACCGGGTATTGAGCGGTGCAGGTCTACTGCAGAGGTGGAGTAAGGGCAAGTCGAAGAAGGGTAATGGTTTCACTCAACCCCTTGGGATACATGAGCACTGGCATATTGACATGTCCTACATCAATATCTGTGGGACTTTTTACTACCTGTGCACCATTCTAGATGGGTGCAGCCGATATATCGTCCACTGGGAGTTACGGGAATCGATGACCGAGCAGGACATTGAGATTGTGTTACAAAGAGCCAGGGAACAATTCCCTAAAGAGAAACCAAGGATCATATCGGATAACGGTCCACAGTTTGTCTCAAAAGACTTTAAGGAGTATATCAGGTTTGTTGGGATGACCCATGTTAGAACATCTCCCTATTATCCGCAGAGTAATGGCAAAATAGAGAGATGGCACGGCACCTTGAAAAGGGAATGCATCAGGCCGGGAGTACTGCTGAGCCTTGAAGATGCGAGAAGAGTGGTCGGTGATTATATACATCATTACAACAATGTTCGCCTCAACAGTGCCATTGGATATATTGCTCCGATCGATAAACTAAATGGACGATCCCAGGAAATCTTCCGGGAACGAGATGAGAAGCTTGAATTGGCTCGGCAAGCGAGAAAGAAAAAACGTTCAGGGGGCATCCGGGGAAATAATCCACCCCACCAAGTCCCAATATCCTCTGCCGGGCATTCAGTTGGGGCCCTTTATCGGAATCGGGCCTTGACGGGGTTCCCTGCGGCGGTAGAGGGCAGTTGAAAAGCGTTGAAAGAGAAGAAACAACCAACTAACTCAACGAGGGGGATTCTCCAATTCCAAGAGAAGCATTACAATATAATTTGTTTAAAGGAGAAAATGAAACATGAAAAAAGCGCATTTATGTACACCTGTAGTCTTTTCTTTGTTCTTTCCGTTTTCAACAACATGTGCATCACACCATAACGGTTTCCCACAAGAAAGTGGCCAATCGCAGGTAAAGTATGAGAATTCCAGTCAACTAACAGAGAACAATAGGCATTCAGAGTATTCGAGGCATCATAAAGGCCCGTGGGGGAAACCTGATAGTCGACCGAATATCCTATTTATCTTGGCCGATGATTTAGGCTACTCTGATCTAGAAATCGATGAATACAACAACACTATTATAATGGTTGTCTCAGATAATGGTGCAGAAGCAATAGACCCCAAAGCCACTTTCCCCCCATATATTCTAATTATTTCACGGATGTGTTTTTGGTCATTCCGTTTAAGGGGATACCCCGTTTTTTTTCCCAAACACGATATACTTAAAGAATGTTTTTCTTAATTATAAATAGTTACTGACCGCAGGCTGAATCTCCTGGCAGACACGATCATTCGGCAATAGTCTGCTGCAACCCTATCAACAAGCTCCAACCAGAGGCGGTTCCGGCCCCCCCCTGTCAGCCCTGCGACAAAACAAACAGGATTCCAGGATTCCGGCTTCTTTCAAACTGAATATTTATTCGGACGGACTGTAAATTGCTGTTTATCTATTATGGATTTTCCTGCTCCTGGCTCCTCATGCTTCTGCGCTTCTCTGCCTCCATATGCCGCCGCCGCTCCTCCTCTGTTTCAAGAAGAAGCGGTGGGACTTCCCTGGCAGCTCCATCGTCGGTAATTGCCACAAAGGTGAGATATGCCGAAGCAGTATGGTGTACCTCACCGGTCTTTATAACTGCCGTAAGTACAGCAAGAAGTATCAAGCTGAGTATGGCATCAAAAAGAGCCGCAGAAACTATTGTTTGACCCAGTCGTGTTTTGAGTAGCCCAAGGTCCATTAATATTTTCACGGATACCGGTACTGCTGTAATTGCCAGGGCGGTGCCGAGAAACAAAGACTGAGCAAATTTATACTCTGAAACAGGCAAGTAGAACCAGCCAAGGGCGAAACCGAGGAGGAGGGGGCGTAGCATACCACCAACCGCCACACCGATCGCTGGTCCAGAGGCTTTTACTAGGTTCCGAGGCCGCAGTTCAATACCGGCCAGGAGCATGAGGAAAAAAAATCGAGAGGTCGGTGAGTCACTTGAAAACTTCATTTCCTGTTAAAGCAGCAAGTACTGGCAAACTGGCAGAATAACCGTGCAGGACAAGCCCAAGGCCTATACCCGCAACCAATTCACCAACAAGTGCCGGTTGTTTCAATCGCTCTGCCACCTCACCGCACAGTCTGGTCGCCAGCAGTACTACCAGCAGAATGTAAAGTAAATTCATGAAATTCCCCTGTTACAAATACTTCTTTAGGATTACGAGGACACCTTTTGAGACACCCTCACATCATTCTTTCTTTACCTGAGCCGTGATGTTGGTTATTTGTACCTGGATATTATTGAGTTAACAGTGGTTTTTAGTAAATCAAGACCTTCTTCAATACCTGCCTTAAGGTCTTCCCATGACTCTCCGCTTGCCTCTTTTAACTGTATGAGCTTTTCGTTGACAGTCTCCTTTTTCTGCTGCAGCTCTTCGACCTGGTTGTTAAAGTTTATTTGCACCTCAGCCTTAGCCTTTGCGGCCTGAGCCTTGAGCTTTAGAATTTCGGCGTTCCACTCATCCACCTGGGCTTGTACCTTTTGTTCATAGGCTTCTTTTTTATTCATGATGTCCTCTTTTATGTTTTGAGCGTGGAAGTGAAAAACCTTATGTGAGAGTGTGCTCAATTTTGCTCTTATGCTGCTCATGGTTGTTTCACTGTAAAAACGATATAAACAACTATGGTGTCAAATGAGGTATTCTACCATGGGGGCGACAATGTATTAAGCCATGTCACTGAGGGTATAATTGGGAAATGCAGGTTTTCAGTTAAAGCAAAGAGGCTTGATTGAATGGAAAGGGCACAATATTTCAAAGCAATCTCAGGACACTGCTCTCTATTAATGGAAAATGGTATTTGGAAAGAATGCCTGGGGAGGGGGGCTGTCAGGCTATCTGAGACACAACGGAAAACCACATGATGAGTAGTGATAACGTTTTTTTACACCTTAGTTGTCAGACGGTACCTATGATTTTGCAGGTGTCACTTAAGTGGTAGGATAGCCTTCATTCGTGTACCTCCATCTGTTTTTGAATCAAGGTGAAATGACCCTCCAAAAATTTCACAACGCTCTCTCATGGCAACTAAACCATAGCCACCAAGAGGGTCCTTGTTCGCCAATGTCTTTTTGACATCAAAGCCGCATCCGTTATCTGCAATTGATAAAGAGATTGAATGTCCGCCATCGCAGTATTCTAGAGAAAGTTGAACTATATCTGCGTTGCTATGTCGTTCAGCATTCGTCAACCCTTCCTGGATAATGCGGTAGATATTAATTTTCATTGCTTCGGGAATATCTTGCTCGGATATTTCAGAACTATAGTCTATTTTAATATCCCCATACAGGCGGTGGAATTGACGGAGGTACCAGGCGATGGTTGCGGCCAATCCCAAATCGTCCAGGGTCGAGGGCCGGAGATTGGCAGAGATTCGCTTTGTTTCTTTGATGGTTGCGGCGAGGTAGCCTACTTCTTTATCCAAAGAGTCGTCGAGCTTGTTGCCATTACTGCTTCGCACAATCTCCTTTTCTTCAAGACTAAATTTTATTGCCGCAAGGCTCGCTCCAATACTGTCGTGGAGTTCTTTTGAAATAGTTTGTCTGTCTGCTTCAAGAATATCCAAAGTATGCCTGGATATCTTTTTTAGTCGTTCTCTTGAGAGTGTCAGGGCATCGCTGATACGGTTTTTTTCCATGATTTCCTTTTCAAGTTCAGCAATTGTATTATTTAATGTCTCGGTTCTTTGAGCGATTTGTTGCTCTAGTTGATCCATCAATTCTTTCATGTGCTGTTGTTGAATAACTGTACCAGTTATATCCTGTCCCAAGCAAAGAGCGGTCTGTAAACAATCTTTACAATCACCCAGTATCACCGTAAAAAACTCCCAAATTACAGGTTCGTCTCGGTCAGATCTTACACTGATTTGGAAAGTGTCTGAAGATTTACCCGCATCAAAAAAATCTGACACTTTGAGTTCACTATTTTTGGGGGGATATGGCTCAAGAGAGTGAAGTAGATCTTTACAGGTGGCGGCGGTATCTCCGGCAACAATTCCTAGCTCATGCTGGACAATACGATTGGCCCAGAGCAGGTGCCCGTCATCAGTGACAACAAATACTGGAATAGGAGCATTGTCGAGTACCCGGAACGTTCCTATTTCCAGCACATTGTCTTTGTGATTTGTCCAAATTTCATCAATCATATATTGTTCCGGCTATTGGTAGAGTTCCATACCTAATAGCTCATTTTTGTTTGTACCAAGGTGTTGAAATAAGGCTGCTACATTATTTTGGCTTCAACAAGTCCTTTCTGAATAGCAAAGGTAGTCAGTTGAGCAACATTGTGTAAATCCAGTTTACTTATGAGATTTGAGCGGTGCTTCTCAACCGTTTTCACGCTGATATGGAGAAAACCAGCAATCTCCTTGTTTGAATACCCTTCGGCCAAAAGTTTCAGGACTTCTCTTTCGCGTTGAGTAACGGTGTCCCAGTCACTTTCTTCCTTGAGTGTTTTTTTACTATCTAGATAACCTTCAATTACCTGATCTGATATTCCCGGGCTGATATAGGACTTTCCCTGTAAGACACTGTCGATTGCAACCATTAATTCCTTCCGGCTTGCATCCTTTATACAATAACCATTTACTCCCGCGTCAAATGCTTCAAGAACATACTGATCCGACTCGTGTATCGTCAATGCAAGGATTTTGATTTCGGGAAGATCTCGTTTTATCTCCTTCATCACCGAAATGCCGCTGATCTTTGGGATGGAAAGATCGAGTAATACCATTTCGGGTTTTACTTGCCTGATCTTTCGGATTGCATCTAAACCATCTTCAGCGTCTCCAACTATTTCAATATCACCACGACTGTTGAGCATTGATTTCAAACCTTCTCGAAACAATTGGTGATCTTCGACGATGAAGACTTTGTGTTTCTTATGCATGTGCATCACATTTGATGAAATTTGTTAATGGGCAATCCTCGTTCATGTTAAGAAAAATATACCATAAAAGCGAACCAGGGATATGTCCATCGTGTTTTTAATACGCGATGCATCTACAGGGGGGTATCGGATATGTTGTGTTGTGCCCGTATAATTGATACAGGAGTGGGAAGGCGGTAATTATAGCCAAATAGTAAGGTCTTTTCTTGCCTCATTTTAAGTATCTCTTCAGCTATTCCTCGCATTCTGAAAATATCACCAGATAGTTTAGTTTTGCAGGTTTTTTTTAACCTAATCAACCATGACTTACAAATAGCGAAGAATGAGTGAACGTAAAAAAACAGTAACCAGCACCAAGCCTCTCAAAAACACAGAGAGTAAATAAATCCTCGTTGACTAACGAATAAGGTTAGATTGTGAGAGCGCAGCGAGCCACAATCTGAACCGTTTGTTGGACAAGCCCGGTCTCTATTATAGAAAATTGCTTTTTTATGCTGGGGTGGTGAACAGGGCAATTGGGAAGGAGAAAAAAAATAGTCTCTTGCTCTCTTACCTGTTTTTTCAGGTTGGAAGCTTCAGTCGAGACGGAAATTGCCCATATTTAGGCATAGTTGCCCATTGCCGATAAAATCGGATTTTGAAAAGGCGTATGTCTTTGTAGGTCACATAACCGTTTTTCCTATCATGTTCAGGTTAAGCAAGCAGTCAGCAAGGCGGTCGGTTTACGAATGCGTGTTTTTACGATATTCATTGGCTTGCCGCATCGTGGGCAGGTGATTGTTGCCCGCTCTTTTTTCCGTTTGAGCATGAAAAAGAGAGGTTTCCTCATTACCAACTGCAGGAGTTTTAAAAGTTTTTTACTGCAGGGATGGAGAAAGCCGTAGCATCTCGTTCTTTGAAAACCTTTCGGTAAAACATGGAGCATCAACAGGTAGAGAAAATATTCTCCGCTAACGGTCCTGGTTCGATACGCTTTGCTTTCAGCATGCATGTATCTGAATGTGACTTCGCCATTCTCGCAGCGCAGAATGTCCTTTTCTTGAATGACGCCCTTGTATAGATATTTGCCGAGATAGATGAAGGCCTTATCGCCGTTGCCGACATCCCTGCAGTCAACCACCCAATCTTTCGGGGTAGTTGCAGGGACGTACAGTCCCTGGTCGACAGCGGCCTCCAGCAGTTTTGCCCTGAAGACCTTGGCCAGGTTCTTATGGTTGAAAAGATAGCCGGCGGATTTCACCCGCCACATGCCACTTTTCTCATTGATGCTTGCAGCGGGCATGACCACATGGATATGGGGATGAAAATCGAGATTTCTGGCTTTGGTATGCAATACGGTGGTGAATCCTGCCGAGCCACGCAGTTTTTTATCGTTGCTGGTAAATGTCTTCAGAACATCCTGGACGCAGGAGAACATCAGTGAGTAGATGAGCTTCTGGTTCTTCCAGGTGAGGTCGCGGAGTTGTTGCGGCAAGGTAAAGGTGGCCAGATAATAGGTGGCGGGCAACCGCTTGTCGAGTTGATTTTCAATCCATTGCCAGTTTTCGTGGTTCTGGCAATGGGGACAGTTCCTGTTGCCGCAGGAATGCGGGATATATACCCGCTCGGTGCAGTCCAGGTCGGAGCAGCTTGCCAGCATATGCAACCCCTGCTTCGACCTGCACCGTTTCATATCACGCAGCGCTTTTTTATGGCCGGGCAAGAGAACATCTTGGTACTTCTCAAGAAAAGTCGTTTCGAAATGGTTGATAATGGAGGAGAGAAGAATCATTTCCAACCTCCCCACTGAATATCAACGGAATGAACCAGGGTGTTGATTGCCTGATAGGCATTGTTTTTGGTTTTTGTGGTTAAGTGCGTATATCGCGCGGTGGTCAGGATGCTGACATGCCCTAAAATCTGCTGCAATTCGACGAGATCGACACCAGCTTCCAGCAAATGGGTGGCGAAGGCGTGACGGAGCGAGTGGCAAGAGATCTGTTTTTTGATCCCGAGCTCCTCGACAACGGTTTTCATTGCGACCTGAATACCGCCCCGGTCCAGAGGAGTCTCGGCCAGGTGGGCCTTTTTCAACCCTCTTTTGCGATTGGGGAAAATAAACTGCGGATGCCTGTGCATCTGCCAAAAGGATCTCAATACATGGAGCGTATAGTCAGTTATCGGCACCAGTCTGTCTTTGTTGCCTTTGGCGTTTCGAACATGGACCCGCATAGTGGTGCGGTCGATATCGCCAACTTTCAGGTTGATCCCTTCGCCAAGGCGTAATCCCATGCTGTAGGCGGTAAAGAAAAAGACCTTGTAGCTGATGGTGGTGGTTGCCGCCAGTAAGGCATTGAGCTGCTCAACGGACAATATGTCCGGGATCCTCGAGGTTTTCGGCGGCTTGACCAGGGGAATATCCTGCCATGGTTTATTCAAGACATGGGTGTAAAAGAATTTCAGGCCATAGAGATCGAGTTTGACCGCGCTCCAGGATCTGGACTCCAACAGGTCGTGAAAATAGTCGAGTAACTCGTCTGGGGAAAGGTCGGCAATTTCGCCATCGAAATAGTTGCCGATGCGCCTGAGCGCCCGGGAGTACGCCTCCACTGTTTTTGGTTGCAGGCCGTTGAGTTTCAGGCACTTGAGGTGTTTTTGATAATGTGTCGAAAATTGCGGATCGCTTGGCATCTTGCAGTTCATTGTAACCTCCTTCAAGTAATAAGGGTTGCTGCCGACAAAAGTATCTTGCATTGTCGGCTCGTTCTTATTACTGAAAAAGCAATGGGTTACAAAATGCAACTTGATATGTTTCGGAGGGTGTCTGCCGCGTAGCGGCTTCGTCCAACCAGATCATTAAGGTCGATGTCGCTGCTCCAGTGCCCAGTGTACCCATACTAGTGACAAACCGGCTCCCTGCTCTATGCCAGAAAGCTAAGGCACATACAACTGTGAAAGTGAAGAGAAAAGAGAGGCTTGCCGCTGCAACAAGTGTTGAAAGGTTGCCCATGAGAGTGAAATGTGCTGCTAGTCCCCCAGGCCGATGATTGCTCGATCAGGAACTCCTGCATCATCAGTGTGCTTAAAGGTGGCTGGTAGTTCACCCGCCCGTGCCACCAGATGTTTCGTAATCACGGTCTAAAGTTATGTCTGGGTCATAGTCAGGGCTGTTTTTTATCTGTTTACTAGAAACGCCGACCTCAACGCTTCCATCACTCCACTCAATATGCTCAACCCAGTCTGGTGAAATAATGACCTTTCGACTACCTGGTAACCAGTTGCTGGTATCAACGACAAGATATCTTATTAACCAGGTTTCCTCATCGACAATAAAATCCTCAACGTGGCCGATTTTGGTATCAGTTGCCTTAATGGAGTAAGAAAGTATTTCGTGGCTCGATCGAAGGTGATTTTCCTCTTTATCATTGGCTACTTCTTTTTGTAAATCCTCTGTTCGTTGCAGCAGACGAGGAAATGGATAGTGCCCCCAAGTCAAAGGCCCTTCCCAATAGTTTCCCCAGTCATGATAATGATTGAAAAGTATTTCATACTGTCTTGAGACTGGAGCATCGACGCCGAGATCTGGTGAGTTTTTTATTTGTTCTTTAGTGAGCCCTACACTGATTGTCTGCGTTGATTGTTCCGCCGAACCAATAGAAATTGGGGATATAAGCACCTTGCGTCCTGGAAGCCATTTATGAGTATCACCAACAAGATAGCGGACTGTCCAAGTGCTATCATCAAAGAGAAAATCATTGCATCGTCCTATATTGCCATCCTGGGCACCTAGTTCATATCCCTGCATCTCCTTAATACTTTTCAAACTAGTCATTATTCCCTCCCATTTTTTTTTATTGCACCCCATTCCTGCTTTGACAGGAAATGAAGACCAGTATTCTTTTCTTAAATATATTAAGATGCGGCTGGTAACCAGAAAATGGGTAGAAGAACTTATTTTGTTAAAATAGATAGAGTAGTTGCCTGGGAGAGTGCAATGACGCTCTCTATTGGTGGGTTAACTTCCCTGTGTAACCTTCTTCTATGTAATGATTCTGTGCTGCGCTTCAGGAGCTTTTTGGTAATTGTAACATGAGCGAGTTCATGGTTGAGAGTTGAGAAGCGCCTTCTGTAATGAGTTTTAGATAACGATAATCTGCGAGTAGAGTCGGTGAGGTTAGGGTGTTGTGTGAGTACTAATACTGGGTTTACCTGATATCCATTTCCGCTAATTTTTCTTAAATTATTAAAAGGTTTTCAAAATGCCAATGAACGTCATGTTTCCATTGCTCATTCTATCACTTTGCTTCGAAGATGTTTTTTAATAGTAAGTCCCCACAAGAGGCAAACTATGACAGAGTTTGGGGACGCGACGGTGTGATTATTGGGTTGGTCGCACTCATGACCGAGTATGAGGACATGAGCAGAACATTTTGTTCATCACGGCGATTGTAATGAGCGTCTCTTCTGGCTCAGTTATAGGTAATGCGCTCGGGTTGGGGCAAATGAAAATATCCTAAAACCTATGTTAATAAGGACGAATGGTTACAGTTAACTTATATATACACTTCCGGGCTGGCAGCTGCCAGCAGAGACGGGAGTATTTCTTCATGGAAAACACCTTATGAGCTCTCCAACTCCGTCAACCAGCCATAAAGGCCGTTATGAAAGGCTTCTTGAGACTGTCTCGACCGATGATATCGTCTGTATCCTTATTGTTGCCGATCCGGATGCCATTGCGAGTGCTTTGGCTTTAAAAAGACTATTCTGGAGAAAGGTAAAGAAGACTCTTCTCTGCCGGGTCAATGCCATTAAACGTTCGGATAATCTCACTATGATTAGAGATTTGAAGATTACCGTCCCATACATTACAAAGGTGAACACCAGTGAGGTGACGAAGTGGGTCATGGTTGACTCACAACCACATCATCATAAATCTTTAAACAATACCGACTTCAGTATTATTATTGATCATCATCCGCCCGATCCTTTGCTGAAAGTCCCTTTCATTGATATACGCGAGGAATACGGTGCCGTTTCGTCCATTATGACGGAATACCTCAAGGCAGCAGACGTTACTCCTTCAAGAAAGCTAGCCACTGCTCTGTTTTACGGAATCAAAACCGACACTGATAATTTTACCAGAACCTCAACCAGTGCTGATGTCAAAGCTTTTAGGTATCTTTATCCCTACGTCAATATCAATATTATCAAGAAAATTGAATCATCTGAAATAAACAAGAAAAATGTGGCCGCATTCCGCAAGGCTTTCGAAGAGCTGCAATTTATCGGTGATACAGCCTATATCCATATGGGTGTGGTAAAGGATGCCGATGCACTGGTAATTCTCGCCGATTTTTTTATGAAGATGGCGGAGGCTACCTGGTGCATCGTCTCCGGAATTTATGGTAAGAAATTAATTATTATTATGAGGAATGTAGGTTTTCGGCTAGATGCGGGAAAGGTTGCAAAGCGACTGTTCGGCAAACTTGGTTCTGCTGGAGGACATAGGAGCGCAGCGAGGGCAGAGATACCACTTTCAGCTCTTCTGGACGACACAGAAAATCTATCGAAAATCAGTAAGTATATTGCCGATAAAATAAGAAAACGTTAACACACTTCTCGGTGTGGCATTTCCAGGCCCAACAGGCTCTGCTCTACTCAACAAACGGGCCTAACATGTAGAGAATATCGCTTTCCCGTGAAGGATAAGGCGTCATAATATTGTTCTCGTAAAGCTTGGTAACAGGAACCTTGTCTATCATTGCCTGCTTAAAGGTATTGAGCAGACCAGTTGTGTTGTCAGATATGAAATGTGCACCGAGTATGAGATCATTTTTGTCGACCATAATTTTATAGGCCGCATATTTCAAGCCAACTCGGCGATATGTCGGCCAGCTGAGATGTGTATCATAACTTTTCCAATAATTGATGTTTTCCTCTTTAAGCTGTTCTTCTGTTTTTCCTAAAAAACCCAGTTGCGGATAGGTGAAAAGGACTGAAGGCGTTGCGCTGTAATCAATACTGGCCGACAGTTCACTGTTTTTTGCATCAATTATCGACCTTGCTGCAACATGTGCCTCCATATCGGCCACCCGGGCAAACTGGAGACTTTCTGCACAATCGCCGATTGCAAAAATATTATCCGCAGAAGTTTTCATATGCTGATCAACCGTGATACCCTTTCTGGAAAACTCCACACCTGCGGCAGGCAGGTTCAATGAGTCAATGTTTGGAGCACGGCCGGCGCCATTGACAATCAGATCTACTTCCAGATCAGCACCGGATTCCAATACAACGGTATAACCGTTGCGGCTCCTTTGTATTGATACGATAGAGACATTGGTCTGAATGTTGATTCCCTCAGTTTCTGAAGCTTCTACAAGCTGTCGGACCATGTCTTGATCAAAAGGAGACAGCACTTTGTCTTTTGCTTCGAGAATATAGACATCTCCTTTCCGGCAACCCAGACGAGCCGTGAAGTGTGCAAACTCGAAGGAGATGAATCCGCCGCCAATAAAAGCGACACGTCCAGGTAGAGTTTTCAGCTCAAGAAACTCGTCACTTGTTATCATATATTCATTTCCCTCAAAGGGCAGGATCATAGGTTTTGCGCCAGTGGCGACAATAAAGGCGGAGGCTTTAAGGTTGGAGTTATTGACGGATACGGTGAATTTATCGATAAATGTTGCTTGTCCTTCAATGAATGTGGTGCCATTTCCTCGGAGGTTGTTTATGGTATTTTCCGGTACCTTAGATGTGAATGTATTTTTCTCTATGAGAATTTGCTGCCAGTCAACCCGTGGAAGAGTTGTAATTCCCATGTCCTGAAGATGGTTGCAGCGGGCAACAATTTCAGACACTTCATAGAACCATTTTTTTGCCTGGCAACCGTGAAGAGCACAAACTCCTCCCGGCGTATTACTGCTTTCTATAATGGCAACACTATGTCCTTCTGCTGCGAGATCAAATGCGGCAGTCTGCCCAGCTGTGCCGGTTCCAATAACGATGACATCATATTTCTCCATGAATTGTCTCCTTGTGTCTATTTGGCGTGAGATAAATCTGTTGCGCATTGAGGCAGTTTTTGTATCACAACATCGACAGACGCTGGTACTTAAAAAATATCCTGTTTGCTATATATTTATATTTCATAGGAATATTCTAGCTATTGCGTCAATCTGTTTCAAGTCGTGTTCCTTGAGTACGCAAGAACTCTTTTAAGGAGCGTATCGTCATTTCCACTCCATGGTTTCCATCTAACAGCGACTATTAAGTTCAATAACAATATCCTCATTGAGGAGGATATTTCTGGATAATACTGTGATGAACCGAGTGATCTAGTGTCTTCAATGTATGTATTTAGTCATGTGTCATGACTAAATTATCATACACAACCAGAAAGCATCAGAAGAACGGAAGTGAACCAACACGAAATTTAGCAGTATAAAGAAGGAGGAATATACAATGATCGACGAGAATAATTTTGTTAGCGAAATTGAAAAAGAAATAAAAAATTGGAATGCAGAAGTTCTTAAGTTCAGAATAATCGCGGAAGTAACCAAACCGGATGATCAGATTGAGCATTATCAGGTGATCGAAGACATAGTGGCCAAAGAACAAGCAGTTATAGAAAAACTCGCGGTCTTTGATGAGAGCGGCATAGTCGACCAGACTATCTTAAAAAATGAAATTGAGAACCTCCAACAGGACGTAGAGGATGCCATTGAAGCTGCCAGGGTTAAAATAAATTGATATCATTCCTTTGGCTCGATGTAACTAACTATCAGTAAGTAAATGGATATTTTTCATGACGGGCTTGTTCTGTTAATACCCCACAATGAATGTATTAGAATAGGTGAGGCAAGGAGGAATAAACAGTAATGAATTCCAGCCATATTCTGTCTACTGGTTTGAAACGTTGTTATAATGAAAAAGGTGATGTAATTGAATGCCGCGATTCGGGTCAGGATGCTGAATTTCTGACCAGTATTGACTGGCCTGCCGAGCGCTTTGAAACGACCTGCGACTATCTTGTAGTGGACAGGGCTACAGGTCTTACCTGGACAAAAAACAGTTGTCCATCCGGTTACCCATTGAGCTGGCAGGAAGGGTTGGAATTTGTTGAGCAGATGAATAAAGAAGTGCGATACGGCAGAAACGACTGGCGGATGCCGAATCGACGTGAGATGCGAAGTCTTATTGATCACAGCTCAAAAAAACCTGCGCTTACCAGAGGTCATCCTTTCAAAAATATATTTCTTGGTTGGTTCTGGACATCGACCACCGCTGCTATCGCGACAAGATATGCATGGTACGTACACCTGGAGGGTGGCAGAATGTTTTATGGCAATAAGGACGGATATTATTGGCTTTGGCCGGTCTGCGGTCACTCCGACATTTTGGCCTGCACCGGGGCAGAACAGTGTTACGATGAACGAGGTTCGGTAATGTCCTGTGATGAGAGCAAGCAGGATGCATCTCTTCTTACCGGGATTGCCTGGCCCAGACCTCGGTTTACCCAATCGGAATTTGGTGTTTCCGATGAGTTGACAGGCCTTACCTGGCATGCTCACGGAAGTTTAGGCAAAGTCACTACCACCTGGATTGAAGCTCTAACAACGGTTGGTTGCTATGCACAGGAAACAGGACTACCCTGGCGATTGCCGACCATCAATGAGTTAGAGAGTCTTGTCGATGCATCATCCCATAGTCCGGCACTCCCACCGGAACACCCTTTTTCTGATATCCAGCAGTCTTATTGGTCTTCAACCACCAGCTCATTTGCAACCGATTGGGCCTATGTGCTGTATTTGGTAAAAGGAGCTGTTGGCGTGGGCTATAAGAAAAACAGTGATTTTGCTCTCTGGCCGGTTCTGTCAATGGAGATACCATAATTGAAGGCATCATTTAGCTAACCACTATGATCCGGGCGAGTGCCAGTGGAAAGAATATTTAAACCAAAAGGAAATTGTTGGCTGGTGAAACCCGCTAGTCGGGTTTCGATCCTTGTTGATGGGGAAGCCTACTTTGCGGCTTTGCATGCAGCAATGCAAAAGGCCCATCAGTCGATCATCATTGTTGGCTGGGACTTGCACAGTGGTCTGCGTCTGTTGCGCAATGGCCAGAGCGACGAGTATCCGGCAACTCTGGGAGAGTTCCTCGATTGTCTGGTGAGAAAAAGAAAGAGGCTCAATATTTATCTTTTGAGTTGGGATTTTGCCATGATTTACGCCATGGAGCGGGAATTTTTTCCACGCTACAAGTTAAAATGGCGCACCCATAAACGTATTCATTTTTGCCTTGACGGTGAACACCCTGTCGGTGCATCCCAGCATCAGAAAATTGTCGTTATCGATGATGCTGTAGCTTTTGCCGGCGGCCTTGATATCAGCAAGTGGCGCTGGGATACTTCGCAGCATCGGCCCGACGATGAGCGGCGTATTGATCCTGACGGCAAAGCATATCCACCGTTTCACGATGTACAGATGATGGTTGATGGTGAGGCCGCTGTGGTTCTCGGGAAGCTGGTTCGGGAGCGCTGGTATCGAGCCTGCGGAGAAGCGGCGCTGGAAGTGAACCAAAAGAAAGTGTCGGATATCTGGCCGGTCGATGTGACACCTGATTTTAAAAATATATCCGTCGCGATAAGCCGGACCCGGCCAAAATATAAAGAATACGATGAAATTCGGGAAGTAGAAAGGCTTTATCTGGATAGTATAGCCAGGGCACGCAGCTCCATTTACATTGAAAACCAATATCTCAGTTCTTATCGGATAGGAGAGGCGATCGCAAAGCGACTAAGTGAGGAAAACGGCCCTGAGGTTATTATAATTTTACCATTAAAGACAGGAGGTTGGCTAGAACAACATACTATGGATGTGTTGCGTAACAGGATATTGCTTACCTTGTGGGAGGCCGATGTTCACGATCGATTGCGTGTTTACTACCCACAATTGGCAACGCATCCATATGTCACGCTTATGGTGCATGCAAAGGTAATGATCATAGATGGGTGTTTTGCACGCGTAGGTTCCTCTAACCTCAGCAATAGATCTCTTGGCCTTGATTCAGAGTGTGATCTCTCCATTGTTGGTGAAGAGGGAGGGGAAACTGCTAAAACTATAACGTCTGTTCGCAATCGTTTGCTAGCAGAACATCTTGGCGTTTCGGAAAGCGAAGTGGCTGAAGTGTTCGCTGAGTCTGGTTCGCTTAGAAAAGCAATCGACTCCTTGCGCGAAGGAGATCGAACTCTGATACCACTAAAAGGTAAAATTGAGGGAAAAATAGATCAGTGGCTGCCCGAGTCAGAGCTTCTCGACCCGGAAAAACCAGTCGAACCTGAAGAGTTTCTAGATTATTTTATCAGCCCGAAAAGCCAACGACCTGCCTACCACCATTTTTTGAAAATTATCGTGATGATAGTGATCGTTCTATTGTTTGCAGCGATCTGGCGTTGGACTCCCTTAGTGCAATATCTCAATATTCACTCAGTAACAGAGTTTGCCCGGTGGCTCGAAGCCCATCCATTCAGTCCTCTATTGGTTCCCTTGGCGTATGTCGTTTTAGGTCTGGTTTCGTTTCCAGTCACCCTGCTGATTATGGCGACTATAATAGTATACGGTCCATGGTGGGGTGGGTGGTATGCATTGCTCGGTACAACACTCAGTGCAGTGATGGTGTTTTTGCTTGGTCATGTTCTAGGTAAAAATATTGTTAGCCGGTTTTCGGGCAGTCTCGTTAATCGGGTGAACCAGCGACTTTCAAAATCCGGTCTCATGGCAGTCATAGCCTTTCGGGTTATTCCTGTGGCCCCTTTTTCATTAATCAATCTCATGGCCGGAGTATCAGCAATTTCTTTGAGGGATTTCTTTATAGGTACTCTTATAGGTATAATTCCTGGAATTACAGCAATTTCCTTTGTTGCCGACAGACTCTTTGAATCTTTGCGTCGACCAGATATCACAACCTTTGCAGCTCTGTTTATAGTAGTCGTTTTATTCGGCATCACCCTGGTTTCTTTTCGAAAATGGATAAAAAACCGATATTTATATAAGAAAAAACTACAAGGATCGTGATGTCTCTGCGAGTTGCTACATATAATATCCACCAGGGTATGGGACGGGATGGTATCAAGAATCCCAGAAGGATCGCTGATGTTCTTGGTGAAATAAATGCCGATATTGTTGCTCTGCAGGAGGTTACCTCACATCCTGAAATATCGGATGATATGCTGGCCCATATAGCGGCCTCAACAGAAATGAAACTTGTTGAGGGGTTTACGCTAACTGTGGCTGAATCGCGGTATGGCAACGCTCTTCTGTCAAGCCTGCCTATTTCTGTAGTCAACCGTGTTGATATCAGCGTGAAGGGACGAGAGCCACGCGGTGTGATCGAAGTAGCATTAAACCATAATTGTCAGGATGTTGTATTGTGGGCGACTCATCTTGGCCTAAGTATCCCGGAGCGACACCAGCAGATTGATAAATTATTAAAGATAATTAATGTGGTAGATGCCGATATGAGCATTCTGCTTGGGGACTTGAATCTATGGTGGCCCTCTCGTAAGTTGCAACGAAGGTTTACAAAGGTCCATTCTCCGGCAACTTTCCCAGCGATAAGACCTTTTCTCAAATTAGATCGAATACTGGTTCGGCCTGCAAATAAAATTACAAAAATACGAACACACTCCACAAAGCTGAGCCGTGTCGCTTCAGATCATTTGCCATTGGTAGCAGACATAGCTCTTTAAAACAACAGAGGAGGTACGGAAGAAGGTCGTCAATAATGGAAACTGCGCCCCTCCCTCCACAAATTGTATATTTAATGTTGCCAATTCGAAGTAATTGGCATGAAAACCTCGTACCACCTGCTATCAGGAGAATTCTTAGTATTAAAACTATTTTGGACAAGAGTGGGTAGGAATATATTTTTTTTGAGAACGCTAATCTTGACAAGAAGAGTGAATGATGAGCAAACCTAAGAATGGACTTTATATTGTCCTGCTAAGTATACATGGATTGATCCGGTGGCACAATCTGGAGTTGGGCCGCGATGCAGACACTGGCGGACAAACACTCTATGTCGTTGAACTTGCCCAAGCCCTGGCCAGACAGCCTGGTGTTACTAAGGTTGACCTCATTACCCAGCGTGTGACCGATGAAAATGTCTCCAGTGATTATGCGAAACCTATAGAGGAACTTGAAAAAAACCTTCGAATTGTGCGTATTGATGCTGGGCCCGAGGCATATCTTGCCAAGGAAGAACTCTGGGAACATCTCGATTTTTTTACAGACAATCTGGCTGATTTTTTTCGCAGCAGTGATTGCGTCCCAGATATTATTCATAGCCATTATGCCGACGCAGGATACGTTGGTGCTCACCTTGCCAGCCTTCTTGGAATACCACAAGTTCACACTGGCCACTCCCTGGGCCGTGTCAAACGGAGTCGACTTCTAGCAAGCGGTTTGAAAGCGCAGGAAATTGAAACTCGCTTCAATATGAGTAGACGAATTGAGGCGGAAGAATCGGCCTTGGCTTCTGCGGAACGGGTAATAACCAGTACTCGTCAGGAAATTGTTGAACAATATGAGCTCTATGATCATTATCAACCTGATCAAATGCGTGTTGTTCCCCCGGGAACCGATCTTAATCAGTTCACTCCTGGAACAGGTGAAGAAGTAGTAACACCTTTCTTCGATGAGCTGGCAAAGCATTTGAAAACACCACACAAACCGATTGTTCTGGCCCTTTCTCGACCAGACAGACGTAAAAATATCACCGCACTTATAGAAGCTTTTGGGCTCTCAGACGAATTGCAGGAGTTATCTAATCTACTCATAATTGCTGGCAACAGAGACGATATTGATGAGCTTGAAGTTGGCGCGCAGGAGGTTTTTCATGAACTGCTGGTCGCAATTGACCGCTATGATCTTTACGGCAAAGTGACTCTGCCCAAACACCATCAGCGTCATCAGGTTCCAGAAATTTATAGGATTGCCGCAGCACTTGGAGGGGTCTTTGTCAATCCAGCCCTTACTGAGCCATTTGGCTTGACCCTGATTGAAGCTGCAGCTTGCGGGTTGCCAATTGTGGCGACTGAAGATGGTGGCCCTCAAGATATTATTGCCAACTGTAATAATGGGTTTCTTGTAAATCCTTTAGAACCGGAAAGCATCTCAGACGCTCTCATAAAACTTCTTCGAGATAAGGCTTTATGGCAGAGTTTTTCTACCAATGGTTTGACTGGTGTTCAGGAAAATTACTCATGGGATGCACACGCAAAGCGTTACCTTGAAATTGTAAAACCAATCGCTGAACGTTCCGAACAGTTACTTCGAATTCCGGTGAAAAAACGAACTGCTCTATATCGGGATCGTGCCGTTGTAAGTGACCTTGACCATAACCTGATAGGCAAAAAGCAGTCGCTTCACCAGCTAGCAGGGCTCCTCAGGCAAAATCGTACCAGTAGCCACTTTATAATCGCTACGGGAAGACGCCTCGATTCCGCCCTGAAACTTATGAAAAAGCATAAAATACCAGAGCCGGATGTGCTTATTACGAGTAGTGGTAGCGAAATCTATCACGCCCCAAAGCTAACGACCGATACTGCATGGATAAAGCATATAGACTATCAATGGTCACCACGAAAAATAAGGACCCTCCTCACCGAACTTCCGGGTTTGAAAATTCAACCAAGTTGTGAGCAGAGTCGTTTTAAGCTCAGTTACTATATTGATCCAGAAGTAATTGATGCTGAGGAGATCAAACAGTTGCTAAACAGGGAGGAATTGACCTTTTTCATCCAGACCGCCTTTGGCCAGTTTCTTGACATTCTCCCACTCCGTGCATCAAAAGGCATGGCTTTACGTTACGTAGTTGAACAACTGGGCATCCCACTTGAATCTGTTTTTGTTGCCGGCGGATCAGGAGCTGATGAAGATATGATGCGCGGGAACACTCTGGCAGCGGTGGTTGCCAATCGACACCATGAAGAGTTGTCACAGTTGGATGATATTGAGCGAATCTATTTTTCAAAGCTTCCAAATGCAGCAGGCATCTTAGAGGCACTCGAATATTACGATTTTTTTCATTCCTGCAAAGACCCAAAAGAGATAAAAAAGAGCAATGATGACCAATAGATTACTGCTATGTACAGACATGGACCGAACGATTATCCCCAATGGTAATCACCCTGAACATCCGGATGCTCGTGCGCAATTCCGTCAACTCTGCAGCTTACCTGAAATCACTTTGGCTTATGTTACCGGACGACACCTGGAACTCGTTGTAGAGGCAATTGAGAGATTCAATCTGCCGGAACCTGCTTACGTAATCACTGACGTAGGTACAAAAATAT
The DNA here is from genome assembly GCF_010646885.2 of Desulfopila sp. IMCC35008. GTDB lineage: Bacteria > Desulfobacterota > Desulfobulbia > Desulfobulbales > Desulfocapsaceae > Desulfopila. The sequence goes on from NZ_CP050700.1 coordinate 3,331,240, forward strand.
ACCAGAAAACAGATACTAACTGGACTGAATTGTTATCATGGCAGGAACAGATAGCAAAAGACTGGCAGGGCCAAACCCATAATCAATTACAGCAGAAACTTAGAGGGCTGCCGGAGCTGAAAATACAGGAGCGTTGCAAACAGAATGATTATAAGCTAAGTTATTATCTACCCGTGAATAGTGATCATACAAACATCCTTAAGCAAGTTGATCAACTGCTGATGCAGCTGGGCATAGCCACCAGTCTTATCATGAGTATAGATGAACCGGAACAAGTCGGTTTACTTGATATACTGCCTCAGAATGCCACGAAATTACACGCCATCGAATTTTTACAGAAGTATCTCGATTTTGGCCTGGAAGAAACGATATTTTGCGGTGACAGTGGCAACGACCTCCCTGTACTGGGAAGTCAGATACCCTCGGTTCTTGTCGCTAATGCTGATGAAAATATCAAAAAGCAGGCATTTGAACTGGCCGAAAAAAATGGTTGGCCAAGAGCCCTTTATCTGGCAAATCAAAAGTCATTTACATTAGGTGGGAACTATTCTGCCGGTGTTTTACAGGGCATTTCGTTCTATTTGCCAGAGATTATTAAAAAAGTCCGTGTTTCATAAAGAACCATCCTGACTTTATATTTTGTGAATAGCTATTCGATTGTTTACCAACCGAATAACAGATCCTGGCAGTGCACTGCTTATAATATTACCTATCACTTAAAGGCTCATGGTGATCAAGCCGGCTTGTTCTCACAGCTGAAACGTATACAGAAGTATTTTTGCGAGTAAGGTCATATGGCTGGGTCGAGCAACAGTTAATGATTGGAACTTCCATGTGAAGCTCATTTCCTCACTTTTATACAAGTAACCTTGAAGTTACCCTCTGCATAATCAATCATTGATTGTTTTTAAGGTAAAGTATGTACGAACAAGTATCCCACACACTTTTGAATGATATTCTTAACCGTATCAAACCTGAAATATCTGAACAGGATTTGCGGCATTTTTATACTCGCCTAGGAGCGAACTTTTACGGAATCCATTCCCTATTTCAGAACCTTTACGGCGATCGAGACGATTTTGCAGAACAGGCCCAAAAGCTTGTTGAAACCATGGCCCTCCAATATATCAGACGACCGGAAACGCTCCGTCAGCTTGATCTGGCCCGAGAAAAAGACTACAACTGGTTTCTCAGTCAACAGTTAGTTGGAATGGCCCTATATTGTAAAGGATTTGCTGGAAACCTGAATAATTTACAGCAAAGGTTACACTATTTCCAGGAGTTAGGGGTTAACCTGGTGCATGTGATGCCGATTATGCGCTGCCCGGAAGGAAGCAGTGATGGCGGTTATGCGGTTAGCGATTTTCGAGAGATCAACCCTGAAGTAGGTACGCTGGAGGATCTTCAAGCACTCGCTGGCGAGATGAAAGAGCGTGATATTCTACTGGTGCTCGATGTTGTCGTCAATCACACTTCAAACAAACATTATTGGGCAACGAAGGCTAAGGCAGGAGAGAAGAAATACCAGGATTATTACTACTGTTTCTCTACACGAAATATTCCGGATATGTTCGAGCAGAGTATGCCCGAAATATTTCCAGAAACTGCCCCTGGAAATTTCACCTGGGATGAAGACATGAATCACTGGGTAATGACTGTCTTCAACGATTTTCAGTGGGATCTCAACTACAGTAACCCTGCCGTCTTTATTGAGATGCTCAACATTCTCCTTTTTTGGGCTAATCAGGGCGCCGATATCTTAAGGCTCGATGCAGTAGCCTTTCTGTGGAAAAAAATCGGTAGCACTTGTCAAAACGAGCGTGAAGCTCACCTGATCCTTCAACTGCTGAAGGACTGTTGTCAAGTCTCAGCGCCAGGGGTTGTTTTTATTGCTGAGGCCATAGTCGCTCCCGTAGAAGTTATAAAATATTTCGGAGAAGATGCTGTCATAGCTAAGGAATGTGAGATTGCCTATAATGCAACCTTTATGGCGCTGTTGTGGGACGCTGTGGCAACTAAAAATGCTCGTTTGCTCAATCAGGGAATAAAGAACCTGCCGGTCAAACTGGACGGGGCGACCTGGCTCAACTATGTGCGATGCCATGATGACATAGGGCTTGGTTTTGATGATCGCGACATCATGCTTTGCGACTATGACCCCAGTCACCACAGAAAATTTCTTATTGAGTATTTCACCGGGAAATACGATGAATCTCACGCCCGAGGCTTGCCTTTTGGGCAAAACCCAAAGACTGGCGACACACGTATATCAGGTTCCCTGGCTTCCCTGGCCGGACTTGAACATGTTCTGGATACCGGAGACAATCAAGCTATCACGGACTCAATCAAATTGATTCTTTTGCTGCATGGGATGATACTCTCATTTGGTGGAATCCCGCTTCTTTATTATGGAGATGAAATAGGTACATTAAATGACGATTCCTACCGAAATGATCCTAATAAAAATGGAGACTCACGTTGGGTACACCGGCCGTCCATAGATTGGGATAAGGCAGAAAAACGGAACACTCCGGGAACTATTGAGTTTCAAATATTCACCGCCTTGAAGCGGATGATCGCTGTACGAAAGGAAATTGATGTTTTTGCTGATTTCAACAACCGTGAATTAATTGAAGTCGAAAATCAGCATCTCTTTGTTTTTGGACGTTACCATATACGACAGCCAAGTGAGCGAGTACTGGTTGTTGCCAACTTCAGTAACAAACCACAGCATCTCAATCTCGAAGATATAAGCAACTGGCGAGTTCAATATCGATCACTAGTAGATTTATTTAAAGGGGAACGTCCGGAAATCTTTAAAAACAGTCTCGTCATCCCGGGTTACAGTTTTTACTGGTTGTCTGAGAGGTAGTTTTTCTCTAAAAACCCACAATTTCAATTGGCATTCCTGAAATATCTATTTTCGATCACTATAAGTATCCGTATTATTGGTAGAACGTAAAGGTTGCAAGAAGAACCAACATAACGAACAACCACAGAAGAAGTGGGTGATGGGCAAAAAATGTTGTGCCCATCATTTAATTTATTTAGAGGTGAAAAATATGCGAATAAGAAAAGCGGTCTTCCCCGTTGCCGGTCTCGGTACCCGATTTCTGCCGGCCACGAAGGCGATGCCCAAGGAAATGCTCACGGTGGTAGATAAACCGATTATACAGTATGCCGTTGAAGAAGCGCTCGCCGCTGGCATCGAACAGATTATTTTTGTCACTGGATCCGGCAAAGGCGCTCTAGAGGATCATTTTGACTCTGACCTTGAACTGGAAAAGACGCTGGCGGAACGAAATAAGACCGATCTTCTCAAGTCCGTCAAGTCGTTGCTCCATACATCCGGCAATATCGTCTATACCCGTCAAAGCGAACCATTGGGACTCGGCCATGCCATCTGGTGTGCCCGGGATATTGTTGGTGATGAACCGTTTGCCGTCCTCTTGGCAGACGATTTGATCCGAAGCGAAGTACCTGTCCTTCATCAGATGATCCAGGAATTTGAACGTCTTCGTGCTTCAATGATGGCTATTACTGAAGTCTCCCCCGAAGAGACGGGTCGCTATGGAATTATAGAACCAGGAGAGACCTCAGTTGGAAGTGTCCGGGTTAAATCGATGGTCGAGAAGCCTGACCCGCAGCAGGCTCCGTCTAATCTTGCTGCAATCGGTCGATATATTTTGACGCCCCGTATTTTTGAATATCTTGGCAGAAATGAAAAAGGTGCCGGTGGAGAGATACAGCTTACCGACGCTATGGAAAAACTATTGGAAGAACAGCCAGTGTTCGGGTTTAAGTTCGACGGGAAACGCTATGACTGCGGTGATAAAGCCGGTTTTCAACTCGCCAATGTCGCCTTTGCTCTCGATCGGCCTGAGCTTAGGGAAGTGTTGTTGCCAAAACTCAAAGAGATGCTTTGCTGATCTGGTCATCAAAACAGGTTGTTCGGACAAACAGAAGATTTCTTCCAGGAGTGGGCCGTGAAGCTTAAAACAGCCTGGCTGTATACTGATCATCAAGTCTGAAATCAATATTACCAGCAAGTATTACCCTAAAATCATCGAGGATACTATGCTATAAATCAGGGATTTACAAAAAATTAGACGTTTTAACGATATCGTCGTAATACTGGCCAAATACGGTTTTGATGAAGTAGTTGGGCGATTGGACATGCCAGGGACCGACTTGTTGAAAAAAATAAGTCCCATAGATGCTGATTTAGACTTATATCGGCGTATTCGGAAAGTTCTGGAGGAATTGGGCCCAACATTTATCAAATTCGGGCAAATCATGAGTTTGAGACCAGACTTGTTACCAGAGGAATTACTTCATGAACTGGAAAAGTTACAAGATGATGTAACACCAGTCAGTTACAACGAGATCGAGCAGGTTGTTGTTGATAGTCTTGGCCCCCAACCAGTAAACACTTTTCGATATTTAACTCTAAGCCGGTTGCAGCTGCCTCTCTATCCCAAGTTCATAAGGGCAGATTACGTTCATCTGACGAGAAGGTGGCTATTAAAATTCAACGCCCGGGAATAGAGCAGAATATCTTATCTGATTTGGATATTCTTGAATCAATAAGTGTTTTTCTTGACCATCAATTCGAAGAATTGAGGTGTTATGAACTTCCTGAGATAGCCGAAACAGTGCGGAAAACACTTTTGCTAGAATTAGACTTCACTCGTGAATTGAACAATATGAACATTGCCCACTCATATATCGAAAATGGTGATGTTTACGTACCAAAAGTATACAAAGATCTCAGTTCAAAAAAGCTTTTGGTGATGGAATATTTCGATGGACTCATATTTAAGGAAATTACCGCATTTCCAAGTATTGAGAAAAAAAGTTGCAAAGAATGGTCTATATACAGCTACGAAGCAGATACTAGAAGATGGATTTTTTCATGCTGATCCTCCATCCTGGCAATATGTTGGTTGGCGATGAAATGCAATTGTGTTTCATCGATTGGGGCATGGTTGGCCGATTGACTGATGAAGATAGATATGAGTTGATAGATCTGCTAGGAGCAGTTGTAGATAAAAACAGTCAAAATTCATTCATGCGGTGAGTATACGCCATGTCGGCTAATCAATGCACGTGTAAATAGTGGGTAACCGTATACAGTTTAGTGTCTATATCGGGGATGGTTAAAACTCCTCGTCTTAAAGACGCGAGTTGTTTAGATGAGGAGTTTTTTTATTGTATACATTCAATTAAGGAGATTACGATGAAGAGAAATGCTCTGGTTTATGTACTGTTTTCTTTGTTTTTTCTGTTTGTTAGTACTACTATTGTTTACGCTTTGGATGCAGAGATTCTTCCAGGCAAATGGCATTCTGAAAAAGAGAAAGGTGTTTTTAGAGAATTGAATTTGAAGGCTGATGGTACTGGGCATTTTGTTAACTACGCAGGCAAAGCCAGTGAAGGAAAATGGACATTGGATGGAAATTATCTTAAATTTGAGGCAGGTGGAGAAAAATCTGGTGGTATTGCAGCAATTGAAGGTGAGACTCTGAAGATCCAGTGGGTCGCTGATTATGTTCGAGTAAAATAAAAGTCTTTGTAAAACTCCTCTATCTATATCAAAACATAAGCCACTCCAAAAAGTCTGTATCATTTACCCCTAGTTTATCATTGTGATATAAGCCAGAGGGCAAGTGGCACTGACTATGGAACAAAAGTTATTCCACCTGCCATATGGCCCAAGACATGCAACCCAAAACCCGCCAGGAGTTGCACGATCTCATTCGTGAAGTGGGCCCCGGTATACTGTGGCTGCTGGCCGCCAACCTGGCCACCATGATCATGGCCCTGGCCCAGGGCTGGAGCTTGGCTCCGCTCATGTGGGTCTACTGGTGCCAGAGCGTGATCATCGGCGTCTTCAACTGGCTGCGCATTAGACGCCTCAAGCAATTTTCGGTAACCGGGCTCAAGATCAATGGTAAACGCATCGAAGAGCCTACGCCAGCGGTCAAGCGCTGGATGACCAATTTCTTTGCCATTCATTTTAGTTTTTTTCACCTGGTTTACCTGATCTTTCTGTTGTCTTTTTTGGACGAGATACCCATGGAGGTGGTGCTCGCGGCCATGGTGGGTGTGCTATTGTTCGGAATCAACCATGCCGCTTCTTATCGCCAGCATTTGCGCCAGGACGCCGCTTCGACACCAGGAATCGCCAGTATGTGTTTTTTGCCCTATGCCAGGGTGCTGCCAATGCACCTGGTGATATTCATAGCTGCCATTTATAGCCCGGAGTCTGTCATGGCGTTGTTTGTATTCCTCTTGCTCAAGACCCTGATTGACTTGATCATGCACGCAGTGGTTGTCATTAACTGGAGCAAGTCCATAACTGCATAATTTCCTTCAACGGAGGTACGCAAATGGCCAAAAAGAAAAACAAAAAGCCCCGGCAGAAAGAGCACACTGATGAGCAGTCCCCGAAGGAACCTCTACCCCTGAAGGAACTAATGAAGCGCTTGCTGCTGGTGGGAGTGGCGGCCCTGCTGGTGCTGGTGGTAGCCGGTTTCATGATAATGAAAAAGGTCGGCGAAGTTGACCGGTTCATGGAGGCCCGCAAACTCACCGTGGACGCTGCAATTGAGGGGTCCACCCTGGAAGAATGGGATCAGGCTCGTCTGGACGCCGAGGATAACAACATAGTCTGGTGCATGAACACCGCCGACGGCAGCCACGTGGGCCGTGCCGGTGATATCAGGGGTAACGCCAAGAGCGATAACTGGCGACGGCTCTGTGACGGCTATGGTCCGAACGTATACCCCGACCACAAACGGACCCACTCCCGGGTCTGGGAGCCTCAGGACCCAGACGTGGGCGAGGAGTTCGTCATTGGCACCTGGAACCGTAAGGGCCACGATAACTGGCTACAACCGGTAAAAGCCAAGGCCATCGTCATCGTGGAGACCTTCAACCCTGGCGCAATAGTTGCTGTGGATCGCATAGACAACTACTACAGCATGGATGAGTCCAAGACTGTAATGGGTCCCATGAAGAAGACCCGACTTTGGTCCGGTGCCATGAAGCCGATCAAGAAAAGCCGGGTGAGCGTTATACGCTTCAAGGATCCATTAGAGATAGCCACTGTTCGGCTGGTGCTCGATACCAAACAAGCCCGTGGCTACAACAATATAGACACCATAGGACTTTTAACTGAATAGGTTAACAATTTGGTTCCGTGCGACTCATCAGTAAAACTGGTGGATTACGCTTTTATTTGACGGTAACATATCTTTTAATGTGATAATCAGCTCTAATTCAGGAAAAGTAGGCCATCTACCTGACATTTATTATGCCGATTATTTATAGTATTTTCAGGAGAATCGGCAAATCCTCTTTAGGCTAAGGGCAAGTTTTGTGCTGATTGAGTTGAACATTATTTGATGAATGAAAAAACTATGTGTATACCATTGAAGAAAGCTTTTCCTATTGTCCTGGTTGGCATGATGTTTTTCCTCATTGGCTGCAGTCCAACCGTTAAACTGCAGAGGTTGCGACCTGCTGAGGTTGATATGTCTTCCATGCGCCGCCTTGCCCTCACCGATTTTGACTACTATCATGGGAGTATAGACTCTGTAGAGGATTTTGTGATTGGTATCATTGCTAACAGTGCGGGGTTAAACTATGGCGATGATATACATGCTCGTAAGGCGGCATCCTATGCTACAAACGAAATCTTTAACGCTTTGCGCGATACTGGTTATTTTGACATCGTGGATATGACGTCAATGGGTGCCCGTAAGGAGGCGTTCCCAAAAGGAGCTTATAGAAAAAGCTAAATTGTTAAATGCTAAAGCGATATTTGTAGGTAAGGTGGAACAGACAGAATGTGAACTGGAAGAATATTTTAAGGAAGAAAAAGTCTATGACCCACAGCTCCAGAAAACGATTATCCACCAAATTCCTTGGCTGCGGCAGGACTGAGAATTTTCGATTTCATATAAAATTGTACGTGTAGCGGATAATAGTCTCATAGAAAGGAAAAGATTCACAGAGCACAGGGTTGAGGAGGTTGAGAGAAAACAGAGGTATCAGCTCAATCACCAGGAATATTGGTTTAACGACTGTGTAGACGTTATTATTACACAGATAGTTAAACGCCTCGCTCCCTATATTACCTATGAAAGCAGGAGCATGAAAACTGACAGCATGAATGATGCTGAGATGAAACTGGCCTTGCAGATGACTAAAGATGGGCGTCTTGTCCAGGCTCGCGATCTTTTTTTTACAACGCTGGCTAGCTACCTCAAACCCAGCAGCGGGCTATAATACAGCTGTTCTATATGAGGCAGAAGGAGAGCTTGAAAACGCTGCAAAGCTACTTGGGGAAGTTATGCTGGTTACCAATGATCGCTCAGTGGATCGGGAATATAAGTCAGTACTAGAAGCGCTAGAAGACCTAAACGTTGTGGATCAGCAGATGATGCCACAAAAATGAGGACAGCTTGCCTTAGCTGAACTTTACTACTATGTCTGCAATAGAATAATATGAGGAGGGGGAGAGTATTAGTACAAAACAGTATTGGGATAAATTACTATCCATAATCCTTTTTACTAGAAAGGCAGCTGCCACTGGTGCACTAGTGGCAATATTATCACCAACCGTTATATTTTCTGCCGAAATGCAAGCTGCCGCGTTTAAAGAAAAGGACTGCATAATACCGGGGACCGGAACAGCCTGTCTTTCATTAGTAAAAGATTTACCATGGAATTTTGATCTGGCTAGTAATAAGAAGAATGATTTATCAGACATTCTTTATACCAGTTATGCAACAATTGGAAAACAAGCTGTAAAAATTCGATTGCGCCTTGAGATTATCGCATTTGCAAACAAAGAGGAAGTCGGAGAGGAGCTTCGAGAGAGATACTCGACGGCTGACCCTGATATGGGGTTAAGTTATGCCTGGGATTTCATTGCTGATCATAACCTGCACCTTTATCATCTCCATGCTGACTGTATATTGTCCGAGGCAAACTTTGTTTCGATCGCTGATGCTCTAACTGAAATATTGGAACCAACGGATCTTTTTCAGAACAACAACCAATCGGCGTTTCTCTGTAGATGCGGAGGACCCTGCAGAATGCTGACACCACGTTGATGGCTATTGGTGGATAAGCTCTCTTGTTCAGATATTTTACTATTATGTCGCTATCAAAGGAATGTGACTATGCTCAAGAGATTATTTTGGATTCTCTGCCTTTCTCTGTTTTTTTGCAGTGGTGTGCTTACCTTGGGCTGTGCCCCCAGGACATCTCTGCATTTGAAGAACATGCGTCCTTTCACACCTGTTAGAGTAGAGTTTAAAGGGACATACCGTGATGCTGATACGGAACAGTTCATCAGGGACAGATTGTTCTGCGTAAAATGCCTCTTTAAAGAAGCTGAGGCTGGTGCTGAACCCACACCACACAGCATGACCATTGAATATTACCGGGCAATTGATCCGAAAGCTTTAGCACAAGCCTTACTGACCGGTGCAATGGCTCCTGTTGAAGCGGAATTCAGTTACGGATTTGAGGTATCTTTAATGAAAGGGCCTCGAATGGTAAAGGAATACATATTTACCAAAAGACATATTGAGAAAACGGATTCTGCTCTGGACGGTATCCTAAACCCCTTCCACAAAAGTAACTCGAAATCGGAGGAGGTTTTTACAGAACTTCTTAATACTTTTCTGCAGGAGATAAATGAAGATTCCCCCTTACCTCGGCAGGATGGCCAAAAGAGTTAAGTTAAGAAATGTAAAACAATCTCTGCCCGCCTGCTCTGTCCTCAGTTTCTAGGAGGGTAGGTACCTTGCAGAGCGATGATAAAGTTGACTGTAATAAATGGCTGCATTATGGCGTGAGGCTGGTTACCACCAGAGTCTTCTGTTGTGACTTGAACCGAATTCGCGGCCATGGTAGCATTTGCAGTATCGTCGTAATAATCGCTGGCAGGACTGGCTGGCATGGAGAAGATAATTCCCTCAGGTGAGAAAGCGTTGCTACCTGGTTGTATACATTGATGGTACCCGATGCTGCATGATTATGGGGTGACAGCTGGTTTGTTGTTAAAGTAGCTGTTTCCGCCCCTCCTGTTTCACCAAGGCGGCGATTAGTCAAGCTAGAGCTCTGGCCTTCGTGGATAGGCGCTCGCCCCCTAAGGTCGGCAGGGCAAGAGTTGTGCGCCCGTCACCACCGTAGGTTGTTCCTAGGATGGAAAAAAGTTCTTGATATGTAGCAATATCTAACAGTTGCCCGTCACAAAAGTCCCAACCTGTGGGAGCAAACTGACCGGCGAACATTCGTATTTCGCCAATAAATGGTCCTGCTCCAGGATCTCCTGGAACACCCTGCGGTCCTCGCTCGCCCTGTTCACCCTGCGGCCCTTGTGGTCCTTCGGCTCCTGGTTGACCAGTTGGTCCAGTAGTTCCAGCTGTTCCGGCAGGCCCTGTCTCTCCAGTTGGCCTTTGGGCGGCCAGTAAATCCCAAACGCTGTCAAAGGATTCTGTCCTTTACCCTGCAATATGGGGTTTAATGCAGATGTAACTGCTGCCGTTATGCTGCACAGCATCTCCGGTAGTGTAATAAGTACCTACCCTCCATTGACCTTTCCATGGAATAGGGGCATCAATGTTAACAGTTGTCCCTAGAGGCACTACAACGACTTGATCGGCAGTTGCTGAATTTGTAATAAAAACGAATATTGCTGCCACAAGACACATATTCCTCAAAACCTTCAACATAACATTCTCTCCCAGCTGCATTAAATGATAATCCATTGCTTTGTGGGCCTAGTTTAGCTTTTTCAAAAAAATCGATCGGACTTTGATAATTTTTAAAAACCTACTTTTTTTACCTTTTTTCCCATTAATTTTCACATATCTCTACGTTCGATCTGATAACTTCCGATATCCCACTCTTTTTCTGGATATGTCACCTTTATTCCTAGTGAATATGCCCATTGCCAGTTTTTCTTATTAAAAAAAATTCTAAAACCGTTTTATAATATCTTGGCCATCATATTTCCTGATGAGTTATTCAATGCTTATATAATTTCGTAATGATAGATGGGAGAAACATACCCCATGGATAATTGTCTGTCATACCTGTTGTAAAGACAACCTGCGTTCCATTAATCTGCACAGGAAACACCTCTCGTTTGAGTAGATGACAAAATTCATCACCTTTAATTTGGCAATATTTAATTCAACGTTTCGCTGCTGAAATTACCTGCTCAGGCATCAGCTCAGGCTTCCCTCTCACGACTGAGACGAAGGTGTTCATGGACTAAGCTCTAATATGAAATTGCTTTATTGTTGTTAAGAATTTGAAAATAATTGTGATTATCTGAACAGTAGAAGTATAATGTTTGATAATGACTAGTGTTTCTGAGGGTTTGGTCTGGCAATATATACCTTATATTCCTAGATCAAATTAGAATTGATATCAATGCCCAATTATATGTGGGGAAAAATAGATCAGCCCTCTCTTTTTACCTTATCACCGACCCAATTAGGCCGGTTTTAATGGACCTCACCAACCTTGCAGGGCAGGTTCATATATGTTATCGTTGCTGGGTATTACATCGAGATTTTCATCAAATCTTCCGCTTTGAGGTCATCGTTAGCCGCCTCTGCTCAAGGAAGATATCAAAAGCGTGTTTTTCAAATCTTTTTCTGACTCCGTAAAGTGGTTATTTGTGTAACTTAAAAACATTACACAGTCACACATACCATCACTTAGTAAGAAAGCACCCAAGTAGTTGATTTTAATCTGTTAATTCAATATCTTGCGCCTGCGTGGATAGAAAAAACTAACCAAAGGGAGCTAAAATTATGGAAAAAAAGAAGAACTTTCAGACAGATCGTCGTAGGTTTCTCGTTAGTATGGGGATAGCTGGTGCGGCATCACTGGCTGTTCCTGCGTTGAATGCCGTGGCCAAAGAAAATGAAGTAAACTGGGGAGAAGAGCACGAGATTGTCATTATCGGCTCTGGTTTTACTGGCCTCGCAGCCGCAATTGAAGCAAAAAAGTTAGGGGCAAAGGATGTTATTGTCTACGACAAAATGCCGTATTTTGGCGGTAACTCCACATATAATGGAGGTTTATTTGCCGTTCCAAACTCACCATTACAAAAGGAAAAAGGAATCGAAGACTCAGCTGAAACAATGGCAGCGGATCAGCTAAAAGCAGGACGTGGAGTGGCCTATGAGAACCTCCTGCTTCATGTTGCTAGGCACGCCAATGAAGCGCTTCAGATGACCCTTGATGCAGGTAGTGAATATGTGCCGTATTTACAGCAACTCGGTGGACATTCAGTACCTCGCACATACCAGACGATAGAGGCATGTGGTGCTGGTATAATTCGGCCACTCGTAGATCAATGCAGAAAACTTGGTATAAAACTTGTTACCAGGGCTAAATTCGATAGCCTTATTTTTAATGACGAAGGGACAGTTATCGGTGCAAAGATGCTGATGGGACATTACTTTGGGCGTGATGTTGAGGGTACTCCGGTAAATGTACGTTCCAAACGTGGTGTTTTGATTGCGACAGGTGGCTTTGCCAGAAATGTGGGACTTCGGAGTGCCCAGGATCCGACCCTTACCGAAGAAGTTCCCTCCACCAATCCTCCCAGCGCAACAGGGGAAGCTCTTCTTGAGATGTTCAGAGTCGGTGCTGTTCCGGTTCATATGGCGTATATACAGACCGGACCATGGGCTTCACCAGATGAGGATGGTTTTGGCTATGTTTCAAACTACTCAATTTACAATTTTGCTCATTCTATTTCCGTCTATGTTAAAACAGGTAAACGGTTCATGAATGAAATTGCAGACAGGAAGACACGGTCTGACGCGCAACTCGCTCTTCGCAACGATGATGGCTCTCCTCTTCCACCAATAACTATCACAAGTTATGAACATGCTAAAGAGCATCCCACCATGAAAAAAGTACTCAAATATGGCGTGGGGTGGAAATTTGACAATGTCGAAGACCTTGCTGCTCATTTCAAGGTGCCTTTAGAGCCACTTAAAAAACAGATTGAGGAGTATAACGGCTACGTCAAGTCAGGAATTGATGAACAGTTTGGAAAACCAATGGGTAAAGCTGAAGGCAAATACATTCAGGCCCCATTTGTGGTGGTTCGGAACTGGCCGAAGGTTCATTATTGCCAAGGCGGTGCCCAAATTGATGTACATGCACGTGTGATTGATTCTAATACATGGGAACCAATACCCGGCCTTTATGCCGGTGGAGAGGTTACAGGAGGTATGCATGGTGTAAGTCGATTAGGTAGTTGTTCAATTCCCGACTGCATGGTTATGGGTATGACTGCATCCCGCACGATGATGAAATCATAATTGCATGAAACAAGGAGAAGTTATGAAACCACAATTGAAAGTACTTCTTATAGTAATTGCAGCTCTGTTTGCTGCAGGCACATGCTTTGCTGGAGAGACTCTGAAGCAATTTGGAGATAAAAAAGGCCGGAGCTATCATGCTGATCTTTATAATGGAAACTCCTGCGATTCATGTCATAATAATGCTAAACCGACTACTTTTCCACCTGACTTCGTTTGTTTCGACTGCCACGATGGAGACGAATTGATACAAGCTACATCCCGCCCTGACGATGAAAAATGGCAAAATCCCCATAACAATATGCATTATGGCAAGGATGTACCGTGCATGGAATGTCATGGAGAACACCAAGAGAACAAATCACTTTGTGCTGGTTGTCATTCGTTCGATTATCCCAACTATAAAAAATAGATGACCAAAGAGGTCTGGTACTTTTGTATCAGGCCTCTTTGTAACATGATATCTTTCCACTTAAATCACACAAGTTTAAAAATAGATTCAACGGTAAATTAAGAACATCCCATCACAGCTGTCACTGCTTTGACAAAGGCTAAGGATAAACTGACCTTTCAGATCATTTCTATTATGGTTGATCAGTACCTTACTCCTGAAAACTTGCCATCGAGTTACCGGAGATGCACGACATGACCTGCGAAGATTTGCTAGTTGCACCTCCAGATCGGAGATAGAGATAAATAGTCACTTTTTTCAGAAGAAGAGATGTCTTTTGGAAATGTAAATCAAATGCTCGGCACAGTCGCAACATAATTCCTAAGTAGGTCAGAATATGTAAAGAGAATTCTTCAGAAATGGAGTAACTGCAAAGTAAAGTTTCCCAAAGAGAAGGTGATGGATAAGCTCTGCTCTCAGATTCCTTTTTTGTATCTAGGAATTTGGGAAAGCGTAACCTCCGAGTAGTAACCTCAACCTGAGGTAACTTGAGAAAGTTCTTAGGTTGGATGCGGCAATGTTAAGAGCTGGAATGCAGTTTATTCCCAGATGGAAAAGATTATATATGCCGAAAGTTATCTTGAAAACCGATGAATTTATGACAATGGCAAGCAAGGTTCAGTTTAGAAAATACTTAGATGACTCAAAAATGATCATGAAAAAATTTACGTATCGTCTTCCATTGCTTTCTCATAACATATGGGACAATACGTGTGGGACACATGAGCATCGGTCTTTTCAATGACAAATTTATCTGCTTTAAGCCAGCCCCCCTTCCCGTGTTCAACTCCTGTGTCATCACGAATTAACCCACAAACACAGCATATTGGAACAATACCACGAAGAATCTTTATTTCTGCAATATAATCAGAAAGGCTTTTGTTTTTTTCACCCAATATAGTGTTCATATATATGAGGGCCAAATGGGACTGAATTATTTCACGGAAACTCTTGATAAGATTTTCGTATGTTTCAGAGTATGCATTCTCTTTATTGTCAAGAACACAAATGGTTCCAAATGGTCTCCCGTCTGGCAGAGTAATTGGGAAACCCAAATATGATATCATGTTGAGTTTTATATCTGGATTATTCTTCCATTTTTCATCAGTAAGAGCATTAGGAACCAAAAGCTTATCATTTGTATTTATAACAGTTTCACAATACAATCCAGACCCCAGAAAATGCTCATGATCTCGAGGACGATAAGGATTATCTTCACTTTTGCTGGAAACAAAAACTTCTATATCAGATTCAACAAGGCGCATGATAAGTGCGGCAGGAATATCAATCAACTCAGCGATTATGTCGACAATATCTTGCCATTTGGTTAGCACATCTTGTTCGATTTCAACTAGTTGGTTTTGTAGATTTTCTTTCATTCGTTAATCCATCCACACAAAGTTATTCTAAGACTTGTATTGGCTGTTATTCTAATCATGGTGATTGGGGGGGGGGCATTGAAGATTTCCGACATGATACCTAAGGAATCATAAGTCTAATTCT
Organism: Desulfopila sp. IMCC35008; assembly: GCF_010646885.2. Classification (GTDB taxonomy): domain Bacteria; phylum Desulfobacterota; class Desulfobulbia; order Desulfobulbales; family Desulfocapsaceae; genus Desulfopila. The sequence goes on from NZ_CP050700.1 coordinate 3,346,567, forward strand.
TTAACAACTTCAAATGCTATCTTCAAAAAAGGTTATCACAAAAATGGCTGTCCCTCAAATTTAAACTGAAGCAGATGGTCAGGGGGCTATAAGCAAGTTGACAGATAAAGATATCCACTGGCGATCTCAAGCCAGAGAGAAAGGAAGGAGACTAAGGACTAAGGGTGTTTCTGATAAGGTAGATTTGCCTGCTCCCATGAAATTGATCAGAAATGGAGCAACTGCAAACTATAGATATCCAAAGACAAGGTAATTTGAGCAACAGAGTCTTGAACTTAACATTGCCAAAGCGAAGGTGAGCAGTTCAGCCTTTCCCTCTAGCTTTAGGTGCTTCCTGTTTCCTCCAGAATCCTCTTACAACCAGCAAGCTCTTTTTACCGGACAGGCGCACCGCCACCTTCACAGGAATAGTCCTAAATTACAGGTTTGCTTAAATGGTTAGCCTTGCCAATTCTAGTCTCTGAGGCCGTGATGTCGTGTAATCCTGTAACATCTCATGGACTCCGCGTAGCATATTCTGTTTTTTTTGTTGTTAGGTTTATGGAAAAACGTTATTTTCTAGATACAGTAGACATATTAAAAATTAGGCAACCTGGGAACTGAAAATATTACATCTGCCAATTTCAACCAACAACCCACTGACCGATATCAAATAGAGCAATGTCTCGCTTACCTGTCTTTCTCAGAAAATGATTTGTGACTGTATGCATAACATCTAAAACATACTCGAATACTGCCTACATCAGTAAAGTTGTTTTTGGCGGGAACGTATGGCTTTATAGCGATTTCGTCTGAAGCTGTACTCTTTAACCTGTGTAGGATACTTTGGCTGGACTCCAAGATTCATTACTGCTTCTGTAATTTTGTATCCGTACTTAAGAATCTGCCTAACAGCTTCTTCCTTGAATCACTGCGCACATTCTCTTCTTCTCTTGGTCAAAACGATAACTCCTTGTTGAATAGAAATCCAAACTCAAGAAAGTGTCCATGTATTGGTTCAGCGGGAATTGGAGTTTTCTATTGTTTGAGTTAACATACTCAACCAAAGGAGAACTCAATGAAGAGGAAAAGAAAAAATCGTTCAGGGGAAGAAAAAGTAACCATCTTGAAACGGCACCTTGTTGATCATGTCCCTGTTTCAGATCTGTGTGACGAATACAATCTTCACCCGACCGTCTTTTATAGGTGGCAGAAAGAGTTTTTTGAACACGGTGCCGCCGCTTTTGATCGGAATAAGACAACCGAGAAAAAGCAGGATGAGGCCAAAATTCAAGCTCTGGAGCAAAAACTTCAGCGTAAGAACGAAGTGCTCTCTGAATTGATGGAGGAGCACGTCAAGCTAAAAAAAGATCTTGGGGAGATCTGAAAGGAGCCTGGGTGCCTCACGATACTCGGGACAGTATAATAGATTTCGTGAGGTACTGGTCAGAGGTAACAGGTCTCCCCGCAGTGAAATATATCGGTTGGCTGCAAATTCAATCAAGCAAATATTACAACTGGAAGGACAGGTACGGCAAGGCCAACGAGCACAATGGCCTTATACCACGAGACTTCTGGCTCGAAGCCTGGGAAAGGCAGGCAATAATCGATTATCATCACAAGTTCCCGGCTGAAGGTTATAGACGGCTCACCTTCATGATGCTGGATAACAATATTGTCGCCGTCAGCCCGAGTTCTACCTACCGGGTATTGAGCGGTGCAGGTCTACTGCAGAGGTGGAGTAAGGGCAAGTCGAAGAAGGGTAATGGTTTCACTCAACCCCTTGGGATACATGAGCACTGGCATATTGACATGTCCTACATCAATATCTGTGGGACTTTTTACTACCTGTGCACCATTCTAGATGGGTGCAGCCGATATATCGTCCACTGGGAGTTACGGGAATCGATGACCGAGCAGGACATTGAGATTGTGTTACAAAGAGCCAGGGAACAATTCCCTAAAGAGAAACCAAGGATCATATCGGATAACGGTCCACAGTTTGTCTCAAAAGACTTTAAGGAGTATATCAGGTTTGTTGGGATGACCCATGTTAGAACATCTCCCTATTATCCGCAGAGTAATGGCAAAATAGAGAGATGGCACGGCACCTTGAAAAGGGAATGCATCAGGCCGGGAGTACTGCTGAGCCTTGAAGATGCGAGAAGAGTGGTCGGTGATTATATACATCATTACAACAATGTTCGCCTCAACAGTGCCATTGGATATATTGCTCCGATCGATAAACTAAATGGACGATCCCAGGAAATCTTCCGGGAACGAGATGAGAAGCTTGAATTGGCTCGGCAAGCGAGAAAGAAAAAACGTTCAGGGGGCATCCGGGGAAATAATCCACCCCACCAAGTCCCAATATCCTCTGCCGGGCATTCAGTTGGGGCCCTTTATCGGAATCGGGCCTTGACGGGGTTCCCTGCGGCGGTAGAGGGCAGTTGAAAAGCGTTGAAAGAGAAGAAACAACCAACTAACTCAACGAGGGGGATTCTCCAATTCCAAGAGAAGCATTACATCCATTATTACTTTACCACTTCAATAATAGTTGATTTCGGCTCTGCATACACGCCTTATGATTTGGGAGGTGTTGTTTGCAGTGATGGTTCTGTGTTTTTACTGGCGTTTCAGGCCGGATAGTATTTTATTTGCTGTTTCCTCTGCCAGTTCCGTGAGTGGAGTGGTGATAAAACCGTCAATCCTCAGGTCTATCAGCCTGGCAATGGTGCCGGAGATAAGACCGATTGCGACATGGTAGTTGTTGATACTGATCTCTTGCTGGATGACGCCTTCCGTGAGAAATTCGCTAATGGTCTTCATCCCTTCCGACGAGCAGATAGTGGATTTTTCATTGAGTATTTCCGCAGGCCTTGCATAGAGGAGATAGGTTACCATGTCGGAATCTGCCTCTGTCCACTCGAACATCATGGCAACATATGCGGTGAGTTTTTCGCTGAAAGACTGTTTGGGCTTTACTTGTGTTGCATATCGGTGAAGGTATTCGCTCACTGCATCTTTGTGTATTTCCCGGGCGATTGCCTCTTTACTGGGGAAGTGGTGATATATTGCTCCTGTGCTTGTTTGTGAGTGCTTGATGATATCCGTGATGCTTGTGGAGTAATATCCATTCTGAACAAACAGCCGGCGTGCTGAAAGCATTATCTTTTCACGAATGGTGTTCAGGTCAACGGTTGCAGTAGGCACGGTTCCCTCAGCGACAAATGTTTCACAAAAATACCGATGAAATTGTATTAATGCAAGAAAAAGCAAAGCAGTGCAGGGGGATGAATTCCGCCTGCACTGCATGGTACATTATTTTTTGTTTTGTTTGTAGATTCTTTTCTTCATACCGCTTTTTTGCAGCATTTCAACCGTTGCGCTCATGTAGGTGCCGATACGTTCAGTGGGATCATCCACCGGCAGGCCGAGTGCTTCTGCGACAATGTCGGTGATATCTTTCTGCTTCACCTTTGTACCGGCTGCGTTACAGGTAGCATTTATCTGTGAGCCGCACCCTGCACATGTTGTGATAACAAAATCTGCGCCGGTGGCTTCTGCTTCGTTTACCCGCTTCAAGCCGGAACCGCTCACCACCTGCAGGTTGTCAAAGGCCGCAACAAGTCCACAGCAGAGCGATTTTTCCCGCGTAGACTCCATCTCGACTACATTTGCTCCGGTTGCCTTCAACACATTGCGTGGTTCATCGTAGTGACCGAACCAGCGCCCGATGTGACAGGAATCGTGGTAGGTGATGGTGTGTGGATAAGGATTCTCGAACACAAGTTGCTCGTTTTCAACCAGTTCATTCATGAACACTGTCGCATGGACGAACTTGACATCAAAATCGACCCCGGCAGCATCAGCGATTGCCTTGTAATTCTCAGAAAAGTTCGCGTAGCATCCCGGGCAGGAGAGCACAAGTTTTTCAATTCCCGCATCTTTCATGCTCTGGATGTTTTTCAAAACAAACTCTTGATAGTCATCGGCATAGCCGCCTAAAAGCAGGTATAGCCCACAACATGTAGCTGAATCGCCAAGGTTGACAAAATCAACACCTGCTTTGTCGATGATACGGGTTATGTTTTGCGCCATGTTCGGCATCACCACATTTGCCCAGCAGCCACCCCAGTATCCGATTTTTCCTGTTTTTTGAGTGGGAACGTCCAGCCATTGCTCCTGTTTTTCTTTGGGGACACCCCAGAAATTTCCAGTGCCGAGTACGTTGTCTCTGATCGTATCAAGTCCGGTGTTGATAAAATCCGAGCGGTGAAACCACTCCTTCAACATCAGCCAGTTGTGTGCATTGTGGGATTTGATCTGACAGACATCGTCACACTTTTTACAGGTGGTGCAAATGTTGAGTGATTTGATGAACCCTTCGCTCGATTTTATCTCACCACGAGAGTATTGATTAAGGAGAAAGTATTTACCCCTGGGGGAATTGCTTTCCCATGGCTGGGCACTGTATACCGTACAGGTTTGTCTGCAATATCCGCAAAGGGCACACGAGAACGTGTCATCCTCAAGTGCGGCGGGGATGTTGCCGCTTAATCCAGTGCTTTCAAAGGAGCAGAGCATGCGCCCTGTGAGTCCGATAATGTCTTTTGCCAGCCCCGCGGCAGACATCATTTTCCATATCATTGACGAAGGTGACTTTTTATCCAGGCTGGCCGGGATCACTTTCCCCGGGTTCATTATTCCGTGCGGATCAACGGACTGCTTGAATGCCCAGAGATCCTGAAGCAGGTCTTTTCCAAGCAGCTCTTGAGACTTGTTGGCAAAATACAGTCCGGTGGAATACACTCTTCCGCCGAGTTTCTCTGCTATGCCAAGTACCGAGAGAGAGCTGACATACGCCAGTGGATACCCGGCCTTCCTTTCGTCGGAAAGCATAAAGCCAAGAACTGCAATTTCACCAGAGCCTATCATTGTGCCTTCCAGCGCAAATGCTCCCTTGAATTTCTTCTCAACTCGCTGGACAAACTCTTCAAGTTTTTCCACAGGGATAACTACCTCGCTTGCGATAAGGGAAGGTCCCAGCTTTTTGAATCGCATCGGGTAAAATTTTTCTTCCCACTCTTTTTTAGCGAGGTCACCAGGTTCTTTTCGCGCCCCGGTGCTTAGGATAAGTGCCTTAATGGATGCATCCGCTTCGGCGGTATCGCGGGCAAGATAGGCAATTGAAAGGTAATATCTGTTGGAATCGAGCGTCGTGTGGCCATCAGCTTCGTTCATGAGTGAAATGAATGAAGGGAGGAGTATGGAGGATGACCAGGCCGGTATACCGAGTCCCTTCATTGCGGAGACACCAGTGCTCAGTTGAGAAAGGGTATCGAAGGACAGCAGGGTCACTTTTTCATCCGACTGCTGCATGATCTTAATGGTGATGCTGGTGATCACTCCGGTGATGCCGCAGGTTCCGGTTGCCATTTTCAACTGCTCTCCCGCGAGAACCTGTTTTTCTCCGGTAGGGAGAATCAGTGTGAGGGAAGTAATATTGTCACTAAAGTAGGAGTACATGTAGCTGCCATAGCCTGCGCCCTCCATTGCAGCCCAGCCACCTACCGTAGCAGATACAGCGCTGGACGGATACAACCGGAGCGCAAGACCTTGTTCTATGAGTGTGCTTTGCAGGTCACTAAAAACAGTTCCTGCATGTACTGTGGCGGTTAACGCATCTTTGTCGAGGGCAATCACTCCCTGCAAGCGAGCTGTGTCTACAACAATCCCACCCTTAGTGGGGACTGCTCCGCCAAACCCCGCGGTCCCCGCACCACGTGGAACAACAGGGATTTTGTATTTTGTTGCTATCTGCATCAGCTCCATAACCTCTTCCTCTGTGGTTGGCTGACAGACTGCATGTGGTAGCGTTTTGATAAATCGCTTGATCTGTTTCGGCATGACCCCCATGTCATGTGAGTAGAGTAAACGTTCAACTTCGTCAAATCTGACTCGATCACCTAGTAGTGCGTTCAGCTCCTCTTTGAAGCCTGTCTTGACTGCAGTGTTCATAAGGCACCCCCTTGTGTGCAGAATGTTTGTTCTGATATCATCAATAGCGCGTAGCTGGATTAGCCATTACAACAGGGATTTCGACTGCGTAGTAGCAAAACAGAAAGAACGCTCTGTCTGTCTTTTAGCAATTTTATTTTGGAAGTGCAAGCTTTTTTCATACACCGAGTTATCTTGCCCTTGCATACAGCGAACATGGGGTAGGTGGTGGTTTTCTCCGGTGCGTTGTTTCTTGCTCACCACCTGAAGCCTACAAGAGTGATCGTTCTGTTTCTGAAATGCATGCTGGTTCACTGCTGTCCCACAGTTAATTCCACAATAAAAGTTGCGGAGAATTAGTCTCTTGGTGAACTTTGTCAGGCGGCCTAAGGAGATCAGATAAGGGTCTTCTTTCAAACAGACTCAATTGCAATATTCTCAAGATCTCTGAAATCGATCCTCTGAACTTTGCCATAAACTTGAAATAGGAAAGCAGTAAATATACACACAATGCTATCCACAGCTGAGTGAGTACGGCATTTGGTGAAGTACCAAGAAAGGTTCTAACCTTGAGGTTTTGCTTGATCCATTTGAAAAAGAGTTCGATCTGCCAACGCTCTTTGTAGATAGCTGCAACTTCGGAAGCCTTTATCTTTTTTGAGTTGGTAAGGAATTGATATTCCTTACCTGTTTCCGGATCAACATAATTTACTTGGCGAAAGGTGGCTTGATGCCCAGGGAGTTTGACTTTGCAATCCAAGACGACATCTTCGGTATCAGGTTTCCGCCTATTTCCAAATTGATAGGCACCGGAATTGCTTTTTAGCCTTGTAACAAATGTGATATTGCTTTTATCGAGATCACCATACCAACTGTAGTCTGTATAGCCGCGGTCAAAAACGACACATGAGCCAGCTGGAAGTTTGAGTGCTCTGGCCAATTCAATTTCGTGTCTTTTACCCTCGGTCATATCCATGAATACTGGTAGGTAGCCATCTGCATCAAGGCCAAAATTTAACTTGATTGCTCCCTTGGTTTTGCGATATGTGGCCCATGGAAATACAGTAAGGCAGAGATTGATGGTCGTAGCATCCAAGAGGAGAATTTTCCCTTTAAATTTAAACCGATGTTTAGGAGCATGCTCCTCACACGTCCGTAAAAGCTTAAAAAACATCTCCTGATAAAGTTCATGTGGTTGTTGTTCATTCACCCGCGCAAGTGTAGTCCTGCTTGTTTGCTTCATGCCGAGGTGATAGATGCGCTTACCCTTTGCAGCTAAGTTACTAACCAGATCTCGCAGACTCTTCCTGCCGGTAAGTTGAGCAACGGTCATTGCCATAAATTGGCTCCAACGGCTATAGGAGCGAAACTTATGTCCCTGATGATGTTTTTGGGCAAGCTTTTCAAAATCATGTCTCGGTAAAAATGAGGCTATTTGATTGAGTATTGTGTTATAATGTGCCATGGCTCGGATCTCCTTGTATTTAAATGTTAATTCGCACTTTCATTATAACACAAGGAGCTCTCCGGGCCTTTATTTATCTGTATTTACATAACTATTTATGGGACAGCAGTGATGCTGGTTAATTTTTTAGGGGCTTGCAGGTTACCTGTCTGCAAGTGGCTGCAGTGTAAATGAATGTGATAAGAATCAGTTTCCGCAAAGCTATTCTTTTCCAGCTGTCTTTTCAAAAAACTTACAGCTATTCAAGGTTTTGCCCAACTTATCCAAAGAATAAGAACAAACTGGTCGCTTTGATGAGTTCCCTGCTTTTTGAACAGATTCGAGACATGATTAAGGTGGGTACAGGCAATTTAAACCATCACCTGTAATGATCCTCTGGCCAAGGTTGCCTGTGAAACCTTTATCGCAGATGACCTGGTAGTAGTAGCAGGAGAATTCCACACCTCCCCACCTGTGCTATTCCAGACCATTAAGGAAGAAACTCCCGACATTATACGACAGGTTCTTCGAGACACTGGTTACAGTCGTGACTTCCCCGGTATTGATCCTGATACCTGTGAGATCAGACTTATACTCAATCAGCAGTCTGGTGACATTCGTCAGGGAGTGGTCACAGGTGGCGCAGGTGATCAAGGCCTGGTCTTTGGTTACGCCACTGAGGAGACACCAGAGCTGATGCCTCTACCCATCACCCTGGCCTATAAGTTAGTGCAACGTCAGGCAGAGCTGAGAGCATCCGGAGCTATCCACTGGTTACGACCCGATGCCAAGAGCCAGGTAACAATACGCTACGAAGATGACAAACCAGTAGGAGTCGATACGGTAGTCCTCTCCACTCAGCATGACGAGGACGTGTCTATTGATACTGTCCGCAAGGTAGTCGGGGAACAGATCATCCGTGCTGTTATCCCAAACGCCGATCTTAAGATACACATCAACCCCACAGGCCGCTTCGTGGTGGGTGGCCCTCATGGAGATACCGGTCTAACAGGACGTAAGATCATCGTTGACACCTATGGTGGTAGATGCCCTCACGGAGGTGGTGCATTTTCAGGGAAGGACCCGAGTAAGGTTGACCGCTCTGCAGCATATGCTGCCCGGTATGTCGCAAAGAATATTGTGGCAGCAGGTCTTGCCAATCGATGCACTGTACAGATCGCATATGCGATTGGCGTAGCAGAACCCGTCTCTGTGATGGTTGACCACCCATGGGGCCGGAATCGTCAAAGAGAAAGCAATTATGGACGTTTTTGACCTGACTCCGGCTGGTATTATAAAGTCTTTAGATCTGCGGCGTCCTATCTATGCCCAGACGGCAGCTTATGGACACTTTGGACGAGAGCTTCCTGAGTTCTCTTGGGAGCGATGCGATAAGGTAGAGCAACTTCGGGAGGTGAGCCATGTCTAAAACTCAAAAGAAGCAGAAACTTATCTCAAGGAAACGCCTGGAAGCATTGGACAAGCAGTCCGGAGTGACCCCGGCACCAAAGGACCATCCTATTTTTTCAGAAGGTCCGTCGATAACCTTATCGTCCCATACGCGAAAGCCGTCGCAGGAGAAGAGAACCCCACAGATCCCTCTCTCTATACTCGATACACCAACACCTGTGTTTATCAAACATGATGAAGTAATACCCGGCGTCAGGGTACCGAAGTACCTACCCAGAGACAGTGCTTTTGTTGCACAGGTCGAGTGGCCTTCTTGATCTGACAACAGTAAATGAAATTGCTGACATTGTATGGCCGGAAGAGGATGGAGGTGCATCATGAGCTCTTATTTCATCATCGAGGATGGACAGCTTTATAACTATAGCGATGAAGACGAAAAGCAAAAAGTTACACATATCCTACGCCGAGACGGCGGCGGAGAAGAGTATCTGAAACTGTGGGTGTCCGACGGGAAGGTCCTTGGCGGACGCACTGTTGGTGAAGAGATGTTCACTCTGACGGTTACCCCGGACGGAGATATAGAAGGCGAGGTACCGGGTGGCTATCAGTACAATTTTGTAGCTGGAGAGAAGGAATAATTATTCCACGTACCGGATGAGCAACGACACTGGTTTTTTATGCCGTGCACTGTGGACGACCTCTCCCTGTAATCAACGAGATATATTGCTGGCGATGTATAGGTGCTTGAGGACGTTGTTACAAAAATGCCGGTTTCATCTAACCACCATCTAACTAAACGAAAAAAGGACTTACAGCCTAAACTGTAAGTCCTTGTAATCTCTGGTACACCAGGAGCGATTCGAACGCCCGACCTACGGATTCGTAGTCCGTTGCTCTATCCAGCTGAGCTACTGGTGCGTCAAAAGTGGTGTCTATATACCTTAGTTTGATTCGGACATCAAGCCTGTTTTTTGCCCGTTGTCTCTTTTTCTTTCTTGAGTAGCAGGATCTCGTTATCCACTGGGCTCATTGTGGTGTCGGGGATGATTGTTATCTCAGTATTATAGCGGCTTTCATGCTCCTGAATCTCATGTCTTTTCTGGTTAAGCAGGTATTGGGCCACATCCATCGGAAAGCGACATTCAACTCTTTCGACATGCTTTCTACTGGCGCCTGTCTGAATTCGACGCAGATAGAAAAGAGCGAGGGTCTCTACCGATCGAACGATTCCCCTGCCCTTGCAATGTTTACAAACCCTGTAATTGCCTGCTTCAATAGGAGCGCCTAGCTTTTGTCGAGAAATCTGCATCAGGCCAAATTTTGAGATCCTGCTGAAGTCGACCTTCGCCTTATCCCGCTTCATGGCAACCTTCACCTCTCGCTCCACGTCCCGAATATGCTTTTTATTGCGCATATCAATAAAATCAACAACGATCAGGCCACCGAGGTCCCTGAGACGCAGTTGCCGGGCAAGCTCGCTGGCTGCTTCCATATTGGCCTGATAGATCGATTGTTCAAAGTTTTTCCCCTTACTGGTCGAACCTGAATTCACGTCGATAGCAACCAGCGCCTCTGTTGGATCTATAACAATTGATCCTCCTGAGGGCAGGTTCACGTGAGGTTGATAGATAGATTCAATCTGATCTTCGACACTGTACTGATTAAATATCGGACGTGCGCCCTTGTGCAGGCGAACTTTGACATTTCTGTGCTTTGACGGGAGCAGGGAGATAAACTTGTTAACCTGATCCCTGGCCTCATCAGCATCGACAAGGATTTCCTCAATATCAGGATCAAAGTTTTCCCTTAAGAAACGAAGAACACTCTGGTGGTCCTCATAGACCTGGCCAATTCCTTCCAGCTCCTGGGCTTTTTTCTTGATCTCTTCCCAAAGACTGAGAAGGTACCCGACATCACGAGCCAAGGCTGTTTTTGTGATATCGGCGCTGGCGGTGCGAACAATCCAGCCGATACCTTCAGGGATGTTCTGGGCGCTCATAGCGGTTCGAAGCTGCGAGCGCCTCTCTTCACCGGATATTTTTCGGCTGATACCAGACGAGTCCGAACCAGGCATCAAGACAACGCTTCGACCCGGCAGAGAGAGGTAGGTGGTCATATTGGCACCTTTCCTTCCCACTTCCTCTTTCACCACCTGCACCAGTACATCCTGCCCCTTTTCAACGACATCTGTAATACTCAGCTTTTTCCATTGATGCTCATCTACAAGCTTTTGAATGGTAGCACTGAGTTCCTGTTTGTAGTACTCAGGGTGAATTTCGCTAAACGGTAAAAAACCATTTTTCTCAGTGCCGTAATCAACAAAGGCGGCCTGCAGGTTCGGCTCAATGGCGACGATGCGCCCTTTATAAATATTATTCTTGGTCAGAGTCCGGTTAATAGTAGAAACATGAATAGACTCAAGCCGACCGTTTTCAAGCAAGGCCAGACGACACTCTTCCGGTTCCTCAGCATTGATGAGCAATTTGAGTACGACTTTATCTTTCTGAGCCCCTGTACCTTTTACGTCCGTATCAGTCTCATCTGGAAGTTCACCTGCGTTTTCAGTGGGCTGTGTCTCAGGTTCTCCCTGATCTTTGGCTGATTCATCTTGAGATTGTTTGTTGTCGGCCCCTGAGGTTTCACTGCTGTCAACGTTATCTTTTTTGGGGCTTGCGGGCTTTTTCCTACTGCGTGGTTTTCTACCGGCAGGCTTTTTCCTGGGCTGGGCAATAGCCGCACCAGTTGAACTTTCATCGTTTTCAGTGGTCGGTGACTCCGCAGGCAGGATTTCAGCAGATTCTCCAACAGGTGTCTCACCCTTGACAGCACTGCCACTTGTATCTGCAGGAGAGTCTGCCGGTTTTCTCCGGCCTCTGGTGGACGAACTTTTCCGTGGTGAACGCCCAGTAGTTTTTTTAGGCGAAGAAGGCGTCTCGGATCCTTTTTGTTGTTTCTCTACCTCTTGAGCGTTTTCATCACTAACAGCAGAATCGGTCGTTACAGCTGGCTTCACACGTTTTGAGCGACGTGCCGGTGCTGGCTTCTTCTTTTGAGAGACAGGCTTCTCCGCTGCCTGCTCATCAGGCTCCTCAGCTGTCGTTTTGCTTTTGACCGGGCTACTTTTACGAGGGGTTCGTTTTCGCCTTGCAGCAGGTTTTGCGGGGCTCTTCGGGGAGGAATCGTCCTGCTCCTCAGCAGGCGTAGGGGTGGCTGAAACCGGTGTTGAATCCTGTTCTTTCTCTACTTCAATTACAGTACTTTTCCACCATGCTCCTGTTGTTGCCTTTATCTTGGTATTCTTCTTTTCTTCTGTCTTTTTCTCTTCAGTCATAAAAATTCCCTGCCGAAGCACTGTACTTCAATAGCACAAGAGTGCTTCGCACAACGTCTTCCTCAACCGCGTTATTCAATGCTGCGCATGCAACAACACAGTTTCAGAATACTTTTCGGTGATGTCAGTATATTAAACCTTTAATCCACCACCATCTACGACAGCCACTCACTCAAATCACCTCCCACGGCAATAGAATATTTGTTAGTACCGAATCGGGACCCGGCAGGGAGGTTTTGATAAAACAACTGTCTCCAATTTCTTTTTTGAGGATACAACATCCTCCCGGTCATTAAAAGTTTGACGACCTGACCGGCTTTATTAAACGGCCCCAGTAGAACCGAAAAATCACTCCTCATGATTCAAGAAACACCCTGTTATCCATTTACATGATAGGCGCTTCGGTTTGTAGATAATCGCCCTCCGACTATCGCATTTCAGCAGAATATTTAGATAGTAAAATGAGGAAACCTCACAGACGACTTTTCAACTGAGTCAAGTGAACCATAAACCTGACGAGTCTGGAAAGCGTATTTCCCATACTCTTTTTTATGAAAATTTCACGAAAAGAATATGTAAGGCATTAAATAAGACAAATCAGTCTTATAATCAAGGTAAATCTATGACTTTAAACTTGACACTCAACGAGTAGAAACGTACACTTCACTGTTTATATAATTACAATTTTCATATTGAATTTGTGTCCATCATCAGATGGATCGATAAAACACCTGGATCAAAACTGTTACCACGTCATATCGCTCATCATATAGCATATGACAAAATTCTCATAAGGAGCATGCTGTGACATCCCGCCCGGTACACTTAACTGGATTAAAAACGTATGTTGCCACTTGTGCACTTTCTTCTCTACTGCTTCTTCCGGCACTTGCTGATGCGGAGTCTGTTTCAACGTCCGAATGGAATATATCGGCGGACAAAATAACCAGATATGAGGATCCTCAGTCGATAGTCGCCGAAGGAAATATTATTCTTGAGAAGAAGGTTATGATACCTCCCAAAGTAGAAGTTTCTCAGGAAGACCTTACATCTTGGGACGAACTTCTCGGAGAAGAGATTGAAAAAACTGAAATCACAGCTGCCGAAGTAATTGAGCAAATTGATGCGGAAGCTCTCTACGAAATAACCTTTCATATCGAAGCAGACTGGATCGCCTATGACGTAAGCAAGGAGGAGATCAAGGCTAGGGGCAATGTCAAGGTCGTCAAAGAGGACGACACCCTGCTGGCCGAATCGGGCAAGATTGACCTCAACACTGAAACCGGTTCGTTTACCGATGCAGTTATCATACGAAAAGAAGATGACCTGCACCTGGAAGGGAAGGTTATCGAGAAGACAGGATATAACACCTACCACATTGAAAAAGGCTGGGTTATCACCTGTAAAATCGAAAACGGTGAAACACCGCCCTGGAGTTTTGGCAGTTCCGACACAGTGATCAAGGAAGGTGGTTATGCGTTCATGAAACATGCCACTTTTAACATCAAGGGAGTGCCAGTCTTTTATTCACCATATATGGTGGTGCCGGTAAAGAATACCCGCCAAACAGGTTTTCTTCTTCCTGAGCTTTCCCAATCCGACAACAGCGGCTTCGGTTTCAATATCCCCTTTTTCTGGAACATTAATGATTCGGTGGATATGACGTTTTTCCCCGAATATTACACCGACCGTGGTTTTATGCCTGGTGCGGAGTTTCGTTACGTAAAAGACACCTTCTCAAAAGGTTCAATAATCGGAAGCTACATAAACGATGACAAGACGGACCCTTCTGAAACAGAGTATTATGAAGACACTGGTTTCACCCATACCAACAGTGATCGGTACTGGGTTCGTGGTAAAGCCGACCACACCTTTGCCAACGACTGGATAGCCAGGGTTGATCTGGATGTTGTCTCCGACCGGGATTACCTTACAGAGTTCAATAGTGGTTATACCGGCTTTAAGGAAACAGACGAGAGATACCAGGAGGTTTTCGGCCGTGGCTTTGACAACCGAACTGACTATACAAGAAAAAACACACTCAAGGTAGTAAAGACCTGGGGCGGTCAGACTTTTGAAGGCAGTTTTTTGGCCGTAAACGATACCAAGGAAGAAGATGTTGACTCTGAAGAGCTCTGGAAGCTTCCATCATTAACCTATAAAGGTTTAGTGCCACTTGGTGATACCAGCATGTCTTTTGAATGGAACGCTGATTATGTCAATTACTGGCGTGAAGAAGGCGTTGGTGGCCACCGTGTCGATATTCGTCCCGCACTCAGCTCCTCTATTCCTCTTTCACCATACCTGGAATCTCGGGGTGAGGTTGGGGTCAGGGGTACCTATTACATGATAGACACATTCGGGGATGCTGTCTGGGAAAAAGACGACACCCAGGATAGATTACTAGCCGACGCCGAGTTTGAAGTGGCCACGACCCTTATGCGGGCATTCGATACGGATGGAGATGCTGCGAACGACTTCGATCACCAATTCAGACCATACGTAAAATACAACTATATTCCCGATGTAGATCAGGACGATCTGCCTAACTTTGACGGCGTGGATGATATAGGTGAGGCAAACCTCATCACCTATGGTATTGACAATTATTTCAATGCATTCTCTGATGAGATTACACGTCAGATGGGTTTTGTGAAAATCTACCAGAGTTATGACCTGCGCAGCTCTGAATCTGACGAACCATTTTCTGATGTGTCACTCAGGATTAACCTTATTCCGATAGAGCGCCTCTCCTTAGTCTACGAGACTGATTTTGATACGTATGGGGACGGTTTCGTCAAGCACCGCATAGAAGGTTATTATACCAACTCACGCGGTGATTATTTCAGCCTTGATTACAGCTTCAACGACTCAAGTGATATCGAGCAAATCAATGGCTACCTCAAGGCTGCCTTGTTTGCGAATTGGTATGCCGAGCTTGAACTTGAACATTCCATCTCTGAAGATGAAACAAATGTGGCTAATGTAGGTCTCATGTACCAGGCACTGTGCTGGTCTGTGGAGTTCCAGACACGTTATACCCCGGAAGAAACCAAGTACCTGCTGGTTTTCAACCTGGCGAATATCGGAACACCACTGGGTATAAACTACTAACTTTATCCGCATGCCGACCCATTACGACATTTTCAACGGTGATGCGGACGGCATCTGCGCCCTGCATCAGTTGCGCCTTGGAGAACCAAAGTCTGAGGCGCAACTGATTACAGGTGTCAAACGCGATATCCGACTACTTGCCAGCCCCCACCTCGAAAAGTGCCATAACTGTACTCTCACGGTTCTTGATGTTTCCCTCGACAGTAACAGGTCAGACCTGGAGAGATTACTCTCAAACGATAATCGAATACGCTATATCGATCATCATTCAGCCGATCCAATCCCGAAACATCCGCTTCTCACCAGTACGATCAACACCTCAGCAGAGGTATGTACCTCGCTCCTCGTCAACGAGATTCTTGACGGCATGTTTGCAAGCTGGGCGGTATGTGGTGCCTTTGGCGACAACCTGCACAGTTCAGCCGACAGACTCATCAGGAAGTACAGCACCACCGATAGTGATGCTCTTAAATTCAGGGAAATAGGGGAACTGCTCAACTACAACGGATATGGGAGTTCACTCGAAGACCTGCATTTTGATCCGGCAGAACTGTACCGATCTGTTTCCCATTTCGAGGATCCGCTCATTTTTTTCCACGAAGCAGAAGAACTGTCTACTTTGCGGGAAGGTTTTAAAGAAGATGCAGAGCGTGCCTCTTCCATAACCGAACACCCTACCAAGGGGAAAAACAGGGTTTTCTTTTTTCCGGATGCATCCTGGGCAAGGAGAATTTCCGGCAACTTCAGTAACAAACAGGCCCGTTCCAAACCCGAATCCGCCCATGCCCTCATTACTCACAATCCGGATGGGACACTGCGTATTAGTGTGCGGGCTCCACTTGCCGACAGGAAAAACGCCGATGTTCTCTGCAAACAATTCCCCGGTGGTGGCGGCCGGGCAGCAGCAGCCGGAATAAACAGCCTGCCGGAAACCGAGCTGGATAGATTTTTTCAGACATTCAACAAGCTCTACTCCTGATTGAATATTCCATCACAACTCCACACGATGGTCAATGTCAGAGACTCTACCCCTCAACAGAGCAAAACAAAATATCCGATTGATGAGACGACTCGTTCTTGCCCTTATTGTTGCCCTGGTTTTCAGTAGCTGCACAAGAAGTCCTGTACGGCTTCTTCCCGAACAGGATTATCCCATTTTCACCGATGATTACAAGCGTACATCCCTGCTTCAAGTCGCCGAAAGTCAGCTCCGCTATATCAATTCACTTCCGTCAGACCATACCACTTCAGTCCTTGATAAAAGATTTACCAAATCGCAACTTGCAGACTCACTCAAACTCTTTATAAGGATAGTCAGGGACACACCAGGAACCCTGGAACTCAACAAGCAAATCAAAACATCCTTTCATGTTTTTAAAGCCAGCGGCAAATCCGACAGGTGGTTTGGTGAAATGTTAGCCACTGGCTATTATGAACCGCTTTTTGAAGGGAGCCTCTACCCTGACTCAACCTACAGGTACCCACTTTACAAGCGACCTCGACAACTGATATCCAGACAGGAAAACAACACGGAAGGAAAAAACGATACCTTGGTCGGTCGACTTGACCCAGAAGGGCAATTCATCGAATTCTGGAGCCGTTCAGAAATTGAGACAAAAGGATATCTCCGGGGCCAGGAACTGGTATACCTGAAAAATCGTTTTGACGCCTTTCTGCTGCACGTCCAGGGATCAGGCAGAATTCGCTTGCCCGATGAAACTATTCAAACCGTAAGGTTTGCAGGGCATAATGGTCACACCTACAACTCTATTGGAAAATTACTGGTCGATGAAAATAAAATGACCTTAGCTGAAGCGTCTGTACCTGCTATACGAAGCTACCTTGATGCATACCCTGAAGATATAGAAAGAGTTCTTCATCATAATCCACGATATATCTTCTTTACCTGGGGCGATAGCAGCCCCCCCAGTGGCAGTATGGGTGTACCACTTACCGCCGGAAGATCTATAGCCATTGACCGCACTACACTTCCTGCAGAACTTATTGGTTATCTCTTAACAGAAAAACCACAGATCGATTCGGACGGCACAATCCTCAAATGGGTACCACTTCGCCGATTTGTCATGCCTCAAGACACTGGAGCCGCCATCAAGGGACCGGGGAGGGTCGATTTATTTCTCGGTAGTGGCAAGTATAGTGAAGTAGCTGCAGGTAACATGAAACAGACGGCCAATCTCTTTTTCCTTATCGCTAAAGATTGACCATCAGGGACATCTAATATGGACTACCGCCCAGTCATTACCTTGACTACTGATTTTGGCCTTGCCGACGAATTTGTCGCATCCATGAAAGGCGTTATCCTCTCTATTGCGCCCGAGACATCCATTGTAGACATCAGCCATCTCGTAGCACATGGGAATATTAAAGAAGGAGCATTCCTGCTGCAGCGCACATATCCTTTTTTCCCAGCTGGAACCATACACTGTGTGGTTATTGATCCGGGGGTGGGAACTGACAGGCACATCCTTGCCACAAAAAGCACGGGCCAGGTGTTCGTTGCGCCGGACAATGGGTTGCTCAGCCCAATCCTTCGGGATACGGATCGCCTCGAAGCAATTCATGCCGTTACGAACAGATCTCTATTCAACACTCGTGTATCTAATACTTTTCATGGCAGAGATATCATGGCACCCGTTGCAGCCCATCTGGCAGCCGGGCTCAATATAAAGGAAGTTGGTGATCAACTGACATGTGGTGATTGTGTTATAGTGCCGCAAATAAAAAGCAAGATTCAATCCAGCAGACTCATAGGTGAAATAATCCACATTGATAGATTCGGAAATATATGCACCAATATCACCCTCTCTGAACTGGCCAACCTCTCCCCCACCCATGACATAATCGTCCACGTTGGATCGTATAGCATCAGCGGAATGACCAAGAGTTACGGGCATGTCGGCGACGGTGAACTACTGGCTCATTTCGACAGCCACGACCATCTGGAAATAAGTGTATCGGGTGGTTCTGCGGCACTCCTAACAGGCAGTCGCCCCGGTTCAATCGTTACCGTAGAACAACGTAAAAGCCACCATTAACCCGAATTTCTCACAAACATTTTACCAAAATCTTTTAAAGCATTCTGATGGAAGCCCATGAGCCTAAATATAGCCAACTCGGATTTTGACAGAATCTTCACCGGAGATCAGTCCACCCAGCTTAACCACGCAACAATTTAAATCTTTGCCAAAAATCAGGGAACGACTTGGCCACACAATTTTCCCCGGTAATCTTTACTCCAGGTACACGTAAACCAGCCACCGCAAAACACATGGCCATGCGATGATCTTCATAGGTCTCAATCTCAGCTCCGTGCAATCCTTCGCCACCATTACCGTGGATTATCATTGAATCCTGGAATTCCTCTACCTTAGCCCCCATCTTGGAGAGTTCCGTCACCACCGCACTCAAGCGATCGCACTCCTTGATCCGGAGATGCTCTATGTTTTTTATCTCTGTCTTACCATTGGCAAAGGCAGCTACAACAGCCAGGGTGGGCACGACATCAGGCATGTCACCCATATCGACGGTTATCCCCTGCAGAGGGTTGTTTGCCGTTACTGTAATTCCACCCTTTTCACTTGTGACATCACAGCCCATCCGCCCCAACAAGGGGACCAGCATGGCATCTCCCTGAAGGGAAGGAACAGGGACATTGGTCACTGTAACCCTGCCGCCGGTTACGGCTGCCGCAGCCCAGAAATACGAGGCATTGGAAGCATCACCTTCAACCTGATATTCCCTTGCGGAATAACACCCCTGTGGTATGGAAAACCAACTGAAATCCGGTGAGTTTTCCACATAGATGCCAAAATCTGCCATCACAGCCAGTGTCATGCCAACATAGGGTTTGGAGAGGACCTCCCCCTCCACCCGCAGAACGGCTGGTTTCTCAGCATAGGGTGCCACCAGCAGCAACGATGAGAGGTACTGGCTCGATTTCCCTTCCGGTAAAACGGTTTCACCACCAAGCAATCCTTTCGCTTTAATATTCAGCGGGGGACAACCAGTGCCATGAACCGATTGAATGTCAACCCCCCATCCCTGCAATGCCTGCATAAGAGGGCCGATAGGACGCTCATGCATTCTCTTATCACCATCAATAACAAAGTCGCCCTTCCCTAAAGATGCAACAGAAGTGAGAAAACGGGTGGCGGTACCGTTATTCCCGAGATAAATGGGATTATCACCAGGTTTAATCACCCCACCCTGCCCCTCAACACTCCAGCCATCATCCCTTTTTTCCATGGTAACCCCCATCTCGGCAAGTGCCTTGGAGGAATACTCAGTGTCCTCACTTTTCAGGGGACCAAGCAACCTGCTTGTACCTGATGCAAGTGCTGAAGCGATAAGGGCTCGTTGGGTAAGACTTTTAGAACCGGGTACGGCAAGTGCCGCATCAATATTTGGTAAAGGGGTTATTTCAATCATGTTCGTATAATCGCAAGTAATGTTTATTTGTTTGCAGTGGCATTCAGCAGTGTATCTCTCATCAACTCAACAGGGGCGTTGCGGCCAGTCCATAACTCAAACTGGGCAACGCCCTGATAGAGAAGCATTTCCAACCCTGAGACAATAGCACAGCCTGCTTCAGCAGCCTCTTTCAGCAATCGGGTTGTCAGTGGTGAATAAACAATATCCATGACCACCCGGTAACCACAAAGGCTTTCCTTTGCCACCAGGGTTGCATTTTCATGGGGATGCATGCCTACCGACGTTGCGTTCACCAGGATGTCCCCGCTCAGACTATCCACATCATGCAGTGATACCCAATCGCAGGCCAGTACTGCAGCCAGATCCCTGCCTCGTTGTTCGGTGCGACTGCAAATCGTAACACCCGCCCCGGCCTCAATAAGGCCAAAGCCGATAGCCCTGGCCGAACCACCAGCACCAAGCAGGATGACCTCCTTGCCTGCAAGGGAAATTTCAAGTTCCAGTGCTCGATTTGCCCCAAGCCAATCCGTGTTCATGCCATGCAGTTCTGTTCTCCCTTCAGACTGTACCCCAACGATGGTATTTACGGCCCCTATCTTTTCGGCAACCGGGTCGATATAATCCAGGAAAGCCATAATCGATTGCTTATGCGGTATGGTTACACTCGTGCCGCCAATCCCTAACCCCCTGACCCCTGTAATGGCTGATTCCACATCTGTCACGGGAAAAGGAACATAGACACTGTTTATCCCAAGCGCCTGAAATGCACGATTGTGCATGAGTGGGGAAAGAGAGTGACGGACGGGGTTGCCTATAATACCATAGAGGAGCGTTTCACCATTTATCTGCATACCAGCACATACCTATTATTTACAAATTATTTTCAGGGTAGAAGTTGCCTGGTCTGTCGATACAACCTTTACCGAATATGTCCGAGTGCAGTGCCTCTATAATCGATGCCTTCCAGCAAGAACCCTTATTCGGCTCTCTTCATGTCCCTTGTACTCGCCATATTTCCAAACAGGCCTGTTGGCAAGAAGAAAATCAGTTTCAGACTCTGAGATAATTCCAGTTATATACGGGTTATTCGTCGCATCAAACGGGATTTCAATCACAACACAATACGCTTGAGCGTTGCACGTCTTTGCCAGAACAGCTTGCGATGTTTAGGCAGCAACTGCGGCATAAACTCTGGCCTTACCGGCATGTGCACCCATAGACATTGTCATCATACAATAAGCGCACCTATCAGTTCCCTTACAGAGGACAACTGTTCGTCCTGAACGTATTTGCTTATCCCTTCCACCACCTCTTCACTGGCTCTCGGATTGGTAAAGTTGGCTGTCCCAACCTGGATGGCAGTAGCACCGGCCAACAGAAATTCAAGAGCATCTTCGGCAGTTTCAATCCCACCGATACCAATAACCGGAATGGACACGGCCCGAGAAACTTCATGAACCATCCTGAGTGCGACTGGTTTTATAGCAGGTCCGGAGAGTCCCCCTATAACGTTAGCAAGTTCGGGACGCCGGGTCTTGAGGTTGATTGCCATACCAATAAGGGTATTGATAAGTGAAACGGAATCTGCCCCTCCATCCTCAACAGCTCTGGCAATTTCAGCAACGTCCGTCACATTTGGGGATAACTTGACAATCACCGGAACACTACACACCTCTTTAACCGCTTTTGTCACAGTCGCAGCCATCTTTGGATCACCGCCAAAGGCTACACCACCGCATTTCACATTGGGACAGGAAATATTTACCTCTATGCCCGCAACGCCTTCTACACCTTCCAGGCGTTTTGTAATTTCCCTGTACTCCTCAACTGAACCACCCAGTATATTCACAATCACCGGGACATTAAGCCCGGCAAGGTAGACCATCTTCTCTTCTATAAAACGTTCAACACCAACATTCTGCAAGCCTATTGCATTGAGCATGCCACAGGCGGTTTCCACTATCCTGGGCGGAGGATTTCCGGCTCTGGGAAAGAGGGAGATCCCTTTAACAATAACTCCCCCCAAACGGTGAAGGTTCATCAGGTTTTCAAATTCACGGGCATAGCCAAAGGTGCCTGATGCTGTCATCACTGGATTATCAAGATGGATACTACCGATTTTCACCCGCAGGTCCGGCCCATCCACACTATTCTTTACAAACTCCATACCATCTCCTCTGCATCAAAAACCGGACCGTCAAGGCAGACGTGAACATATCCCCCATCAGCGGCAGTCCTGTTGCAACCGAGACACGCTCCCATACCACAGGCCATAACGCTTTCAACTGAAACCTGACAACGAAGGCCATGTTTTTTGCAGTAGCCGGAAACTGCTGCCATCATAGGTTCAGGGCCACAGGCAAAAACTACTGTGTCGGCAGGCAATTGAATGCTGTTCAAAACATCCGTCACATTTCCGTGCTCGCCATATGTACCATCATCTGTGGTAGCAATTATCTTAAGCCCCATCTGCTGAAAATCCTCAATCAGCGGCTCAACCTCTGTTTTCGTACGTCCTCCAAGAACCAGCGTGTCATTGCCACACCCTTTCTTTACCCGACAGACCTCTTTACATAAAAATAGCATGGGAGCGATGCCAAGGCCGCCCCCAACGAGACAGACAGGTGCCTTCTCCGGGATCCTGAAGCCTTTACCAAGGGGACCGAGCACTGATAGTTCCTCTCCCTCGCGGACGTGGGCCAACAGGTCAGTACCTTTACCAACGATCTTGAAATAGATCTGGATATGACCGCTGGAATCTGTCTGGTGGATGGAGAACGGTCTCCTGAGAAGCGGGTCCATACCTAAGGCTGTTCGGATCATGACAAATTGACCTGCTTGGGCCTCAGCGGCGATTTCCGGTGCCTTAAGTGTTAAGCGCATGTTTTCTTCGCTAAGTCTCTCGACACGGGTTACTATTGTTTTTTCCTGATATTGTGGCATAGTTACAGGTTGATTCGTTATGAGATGAGTTGTGTTTTTTTCAGGATTCATTCCAGGTTACCTTGAAAAAACAGCTTATTGTTTCAAACTTCATCTGCATTCAAAACCTATACCTCAGGCAGATAGTTCGTAAACCGAGGATGAAGTATTGCATAGCAGGATGCAGTTTGGCGTATTTGCAGTTTTACAAGGTGGCCTTTATTTAATCACCAGACCATATCATGATCCAGCCAGATTTCTTCTATATAATTTTTGCAATACTGTTCGGTGCCATTGTCGGCAGTTTTCTTAATGTTGTCATCCTTCGACTCCCACTCGAGGGCAGCTCTGTTGTCTTCCCCGCATCCCACTGCCCGAAATGCATGACACCACTTTCATGGTATGAGAATATACCTGTAATAAGTTATCTTGTCCAACTCGGAAAATGCCGACATTGCAAGACATCGGTCTCGATCCAGTACCCGGTTGTTGAACTCCTCATGGCCCTGCTCGCTGCAGCGATTGTCCACACCTTCGGTTTAACAATTGCGACTGCAGGATATTTTGTGTTTGCTGCTGCCCTCGTAGTAATCATCTTTATCGATATACATCACCAGATAATCCCTGACGTGATCAGTCTACCCGGAATAGTTGTCGGTTTTCTCTTTTCCTTAATCAACCCACATGTCAACTGGCTCGACTCCCTTATCGGGATTGGAGCTGGTGGTGGTGTTCTCTATCTTGTGGCACTATTCTATTATTTAGTGCGTAAACAGGATGGCATGGGTGGTGGGGATATCAAACTATTAGCTATGCTTGGTGCTTTTCTCGGTTGGCAATCACTGCCTTTTATAATCTTTGTCAGTTCATTAAGCGGCTCTATCATAGGGATAGCAAGTCTTGCCCTGCAGAAAAAAGACTCACATACCCGCATCCCTTTCGGCCCCTTTCTTTCACTGGCAGCTTTTGTTTATCTCTTTTTTGGAAAACAGATCCTTTTCTACTTCAACCTTTACCTCCAGGGCCAGTGGCCATGATCCCCGGACGCAGGAGATAATAAGGCATTTACGAAGAAGAAACAAGCTTCTCGCCTAACTCACGTCCCTTTTGTGCTGCCAGTTCGTATTGTTCAGGGGCGTGTCCATAACGAGGGTGTTTTTTTCTAAACCAAGACTCCTCCCCCCTCGGCAAACGACCCAACAGCTTCAGGCATAAACCTATTGTCTTCCAAGGTTCTTTACCAGAATGCTTAAACACAATGGGATCCAGAATCTGTCCCCCGCACTCCCCGATCATCTCCTTGAGACAATTAAAGTGCATCCTCCAATACGTTCGGCATGATATGAGGGGAATGATGTTTTTACCCCTGACAACGTCTCCGGCAAAAGCATCAAGGTAGTAGAGCACAGGACCGGATGGGAAAAACGACCATGTTGGACCACCAAGAATTATCAGGTCCCAATCAACATTTTCAGGATACGATGGAGCCAGCACAGGAGTGCGACTGCGGAAATAAGATGAGACCATGGTCTTGAACATGGACCAACTTGAGGTAAATGGCAGATCGATCTTCACAGCAGGCTCCAGCCGCTCCAACCAGACAGACACACCACTCTCCTCCAGACCGGCAGCGAGCTGTTGTACAAGCCGATTTGTCTGGCTGCTGAAAGAATAGTAGACAATTAATACCTGTTTAGGGTTCAAAACAAATCAACCTTTTTACGCTATGTCAGATCTTATCCACACATTGTGCAAAAAAAAAGAGCCTCCCGTCAAGGAGGCTCTTTTGCAAGAATCTATGCAGAGAAGCTCTTAATGAACTTCTGCATCAACCTTGATGGCTATCTTGTACAGGATTGTAACAAGCATAAAACCGGTTGCCCAGATACCAAGGGTGATACCGATCTCATTTGCAGTCGGATAATACTCAACGATCTCATGTAACGGGTTAACCACCAGGCCGCCCATAACAAAACCGAGACCTTTATCAAGCCAGAGTGCAACAAAAATGGCGATACAACCGATGGCCACCAGCAACTCATTGTCCATCTTGGCTATCTTCATGTATCCAAAGAGGCCGAGACCACCGAAACAGAGCACGACGGACGTCCACATAAACGGTACCAGATTGTTGTACACGTGTCCATGATGCTCAAGGCCAAAGAACAGATATTGAAGTGAATGTTTGTGGCCAGGAATATTTGAATACCAGCCCACGAAGAATTCCAGAAGAACGAAGAAGGCGTTGATAATAGCGGCGTACATGATGATGGTCGTCAGCTTATTGACCGCCTCTTTACCACAATCAAAGTTGGCAACACGCTTCATTATCAGACAGGCCAACACAATGAGAGCGGGCCCGGCCGCAAAAGCGGAAGCGAGGAATCGCGGGGCTGTGATAGCGGTAAGCCAAAAATGGCGGCCCGGCAAACCACAATACAGCATGGCCGTTACGGTATGAATGGAAACCGCAAAAGGAATAGAAAGATACACAAAAAAGTATACCCACTTTGGTGGCTTGACCTGCTTTTTCTCTGCAGTGAGGATAACCCAGCCGCAGATTACGTTAAGACTCAGGTACCCCAGCAGTACAACCATATCCCAAAACAGCATGGAATTTGGCGTCGGATGCAATATCATGTTCAGTCCGCGAAGCGGTTGCCCGATATCCGCCATAATGAACATCAGACACATAATGATAGCGGATATTGCCAGAAACTCACCCAGGATGGTAATTCGTCCAAATACTTTATAATTATGAATATAGTAAGGCAGTACCAACATCAACCCTCCAGCCGCAACACCAACCAGAAAGGTGAATTGTGAAATGTACAGACCCCATGAGAGATCTCGCCCCATTCCGGTGAGCCCCATACCATATACAAACTGCCTCAGGTAGCAGACAGCTCCTATAGCTACAAAAGCGCCTAAGAATGCCAGCCACATCCAATAGGCATTATTGCCTTTCAATGCTTTTTCAATCATGACACCCTCACACTATGTAAAAGACTGACGGTTTCGTTCCAAGAGAAGGCTTCCTCTGGATCGTATGCTCCTTGTCGAGGACCTTCCTGATCTCGGAATTCGGATCGTTCAGGTCTCCAAAGACAATAGCGCCTGCTTCCTTGACCGCTTCCACACATGCAGGCTCCTGCCCAAGTGCGAGACGCTCACCACAGAAATTACATTTCTCGACGACACCACGCATGCGGCTCGGAAAGTCCTTGTTGTACTCTTCGATGTGCGGACGAGGATCAAACCAGTTGAAGCTCCTGGCTCCATATGGGCAACCCATCATACAGAAACGGCAGCCGATACAGCGGTGATAGTCCATGGCCACAATACCTGTTTTTTCCAATACAAAGGTTGCCTTAGTCGGACAGACCCTTACACAGGGAGGTTCGTCACAGTGGTTACACAGGACGAGAAAATCACTTTCATTGGTAGTTTTCGAGGCGTGGTAGTTTGAATGCTCGGGAAAAGCATTGGCAAACGGGGTCTTCCAAATCCACTTGATCTCGTTTTTCTTGTCTTCAAAATGCGGGATGTTATGTACTTTGTTACAAGCGTTCACAGCTTTATCCATCAGCTCAGGCTTGCCATAAAGCTTCCGCATGTCGATAACCATGCCCAGTCGGATACCCTGGGGTGCCTCTTCGACCGCTCCATGGGCTGCTTCAGTTGAGGCAGCAGCGTTATGGGCATCATCATTCCCGTGACCTGTCGCCTGGGAAGAGGCAAACGAAGGTTCGGCAGTCAACTTGACAACCGCAGGGGCGCTGATGCCGGCAAGTGCTGTAACACCGGCCATCTTCAGGAATTTTCTTCTTTTCTTATCCATTAGTGCGTCTCCTTCTTCGAATCTGCCTCTTTTGGGGTCAAGTGGCAATCCCAGCAGAATGGTTTAACAGATGCGTAATCATGACAGGTATCGCAAAATTTCTCTTTATTGCTATGACACTCCATGCAGGCCATCTGCAATCCTTTACGATACTCTTTACTGCCCACCTTAACGTACTGCCTGTTACCGTCACGCAGGACATCGTCACGCCACTCATTGAGTAATTGCATATGCGTGTCACGCATCTCACTGGCAGGAGCCACACAGGCTTTTTCACCACCCGGCGGCAATTCCGGCTTCGGTACGGGACCGGCCGACAATCCGTTGAACCAGACAGGAAATGTTACGAGGATAACAAAGATTGCCAACCCCGGTATTACTGTTTTCTTATTATACATGAGTCATACTCCTCTATTCCGGTCAGGATTAAAATACCATTGTCCGCAGGCCTTCTTCGAGGTTGGCCCGGTTTTCGCCTTCATTCTCCTGAACGATGGCGTTGGCAACCAACTCGGTAAGTCCACAGACACTGACATTCGGGGTCCAGTAATCAACAAGTGACGTCAAAGTTGCCCTATCGATGGCGCAGACACAGGCGAGAGTGTTAACACCGTACTTCTCTTCGACGTACTTAACAGCGTTGGCCCGAGGATATCCTGAACGCATGCGAAGTTCCATGATCTCATCAGTATTCAGGCCTGTTCCTGACCCGCAGCAGAAGGTCTGCTCACGGATAGTGTTTTCCGGCATTTCAACCCAATCAACAACATGGTCGAGAACGTACCGTGGCTCGTCGAGAAGCCCCATGGCCCTTGCGGTATTACATGAATCATGCCAAGTCGCTTTTACATGGCTGTTCCTGCTTTTGTCAAACTTAAGTTTGCCGTGCTTGATCAGATCCGCAGTAAACTCGGTAATGTGAATCATCTTTGTTGAGGCAGCATTCTCAAAAACGGTTCCGGTAATCGGTGACTTCGGAACCTCGAGGAAATCAGCAGGGCCATTCATGGTATCCATGTACTGGTGAAGTACACGCCACATATGCCCACACTCACCGCCGATAATATGTTTCACTCCAAGACGTTCTGCTTCTGCATACATCTTGGCATTGAGTTTTTTCATGGTCTCATTATTGGTAAACAGACCAAAGTTACCACCTTCAGAAGCGTAGGTCGACCAGGTGTAATCGAGGCCGATAGCCTCAAAAAGAATCATATACCCCATGGCTGTGTACAATCCAGGCTCGGCGAAGACGTCAGCAGATGGAGTAATAAAAAGTACCTCGGCACCCTTTCTGTTAAAGGTAATATTCGGTTTGATACCGGTCAGGTTTTCCACATCATCTACGAGGAACTCAACATTGTCCTTGAAGGTGTGTGGCTGCAATCCCATATGGTTACCGGTACGGTTGGAGTTGGAGGCAGGCTCCAGGATCCAGTTGATACCGACACCCACAAGGTGCAGCAACTCACGCAGCATCATGGTGACTTCCGCAGTATCAATGCCGTACGGGCAGAATACGGAACAGCGGCGACACTCGGTACATTGGTAGGAGTACATGAACCACTCCTTCAAGACACCGACGGTCATTTCACGACCACCGGCCATCTTACCGAGAATCTTGCCTGCCCAGGTAAAATCATTCCTATATACTGAGCGGAGTAACTCGGCCCGCAGTACCGGCATGTTTTTAGGATCACCGGTACCGAGATAGAAGTGACACTTGTCTGAACAAGCACCACAACGTACACAGCAGTCCATGAATATTTTCAGGGAACGGAACTTATCCAGACGTTCCTTAAGACCCTGTAAGATAATATCTTTCCAGTCTTCAGGAAGTTTCCAGTCATCATCTTCCGGAGACCACTCACGGGCGTTCGGAAAATGAAGTCCTTTCTGGCTGTTAAGATATTCGACTTTGTCCTTTTTGGCAGGGTAGGCGTAATTGCCCGGCTTGAAAACGACGGGGATATCCATCCAGTCCTGGGTGGGAATTGCCCCGGTTGCCATGGATGGTCCCTGCACTACGCTTTTCGATAATTGTTCTAATTTTGGAACTGACATCGCTATTGATCCTTATAAGCAAGTATTGGGATTAAATTATTCCTCATCCGTTTTAGGAGGCAACTCCTTTTCTACCGGCAGACCTGCATCGACCATGAATTCACGGAATTCATCCTCATATCCTGCATAGGAATGAGGAAGAATACGCGGATTCCACGGATTGATATGCCGAACTTCACGGGAGTTGTTCTTCATGTTACGAGTCGGACTCATGAAGACACCACCTGCGTGCATCAGTTTACTAAACGGGAAGTAGGCGAGCAGTACACAAACAAGGAAGAGGTGGATGTAGAAAATCGATCCAATCTCAGCACCTATGGTCGGATGCAAGGTGACAAGACCTACAGCCAGCTGCTTGATATTTACGATATCAATGTCTGTCCTTAAGAAATACCTCATCAGGATTCCGGTCAATGCAACACCGAAAAGAAGAAACAGCGGAAAATAATCGTTGGCGAGCGAAATATAACGGACTTTGGCATTGCTCAGCCTCCTGGCAAACAGGAAGAACAGACCGGCGACAATTCCAACATCTGACATATACCAGGTGGGCGCACCAACCTGGAACAGTCCGTCACCAAATTCCAGCCAGTAGATCCAATCCGGTACAGGGTTGAGGAACAACCGCATGTGGCGGATCGCTATCATGAAAAAGGAATAATGGAACACGATTGCAAACAGCCACAACCACTTGGATGATTCGTAGGTGATTTTCGGTCCGTCATGCATTTCTGCATGAGTGTTTCGGAACAGAGACCTGAAACAGAAAATCTCCAAAGCCATACGGGCGACAACCTGAGTGGTAGTGTGGGGAGCCTCAAGTTTGTCATGCTTGATAAAATCAAGCGATTTTGCCTGTCCGCAGGTGGTCTGAATCGAGAATGGAACCGGAGACTTAGCCCAGCATACAACCCGATTAATAAAACCGCCCAGGAAGACCGCAATGGCCAGATACGGAAGTGCAACACCGAATAAATATTGCATTCCGGGTATCTGGGACCCCAGCCAGGCAATCACTACCAGGGCAATGACTGCCGCAAATGATAAGGCGTACTTCATGTCTTACCTCGCTTCAATTGAACTGTGTTTTTGGAAACCACACGAAAGCCCGACTATCTTTCGCACAGAGACCAGTTAATTACTCTTTACCGATATAAAATTATCCTGCGGTGTTTCCTGCAGGTTTTTCGACGGACATTTCGAATCTGTAAGGATATGGCTACCTGATTTCAGCTCATTGATACGGACCTGGTAAAGACGCTCCCGGGATTCCATATAAACATCAAACGCCATAAGCAATGCCAGATCTACAGCAAATTCAAAATCATACAGATCCTTTATAAAGACGGACCGCTCCTTGTCTGCTGCCAGAATATCCCTGGTAATATGCTTGACCGCGTTTAACGGAGCGACGGCCTGGGATGGTGTAAACTCCTGAACAGCCCGCAATCTCATGATCTTGTCGATCGGCATTCTGAACTCTTCAGAATCCATTCCCTTTGAGAGCAGGACAAAAAGCTCATCGAGTCCTTCCCTGATATTTACACCCGTGGGATTTGCAAACTTATCCTTCTCCTTTAAAAAGAAGTCGGATGACTTATACGTAGATAGGGTGTATTCCACCCATTGATCGACAATTTTCTTGCGATAATTCCGAAACGCTTCTGCAAGATCGAGATCCATGCCCTTCCAATCCTATTATCTTAAGTAAGAAATCTGATACATTGATCGTCACCCTGATCATGCACAAAGGCCTATTGTGCAAAATGAATGACCATTCACAAAAGCGCACTTCTATCATCTTTCCGGCGCTTTTTCAAGACTATTTTTCCGGACTGTAAGTGGTGGGAAATCGATCAGTTCTGCTCCAAAAACCTGGTTTCTATATCATTTTTGCCAGTTCAGGATATCTATTGCCACCCGCCCCGCTTCGAGCACATACGGATCTTCACGTACATCTTCAAGCCACTCCTCGTGCCTTTGTTCCGATGTCAGGTCAGCATTATCATCGTCATCATCGCCTGATTCATCTTTCCGATACTTGCCATAGTGTTCGCCGATCCTCTCTCTGGCCAGCCTCGCCTCTTCTCGTTTGGCACGCATATCATCGATATTCATGGAAAGCAGGGTATCTTCGGCCCTTTTTGCCGCTTTCTCCATTTCCTGCCTGATGATAATAAAGCCTTCATCATCTTCGACCCTTTTGAGGCTATTTTCACGAATAGTATCAAGTGGCAGTTTTGATGTAACTTTTTCATATTCAACAGATTCGATTGAATCCCAGGGCAGGGAATGTTCCAGGTAGCGTTCACCCGACTCCACATGGGCGAGCAGACTCGGTAAAACGATATCTGGTTCCACCCCTTTGTATTGGGTCGATCCACCGGTAACCCGGTAAAATTTCTGGATCATCACTTTTAATGCACCGAGATCATCATACTTCTTGATATGCAGGAGGGGAATATTCTCGTTCAAATCGACAATTGTCTGGACTGTCCCCTTACCGTGGGTATGGGCACCACCCATGATGACAGCACGACCGTAATCCTGCAATGCACCAGCTACAATTTCGGAAGCGGAAGCAGAAAATTTGTTAACCAGCACAACCAGAGGGCCGTCCCATTCAACCCCGAAATCCTCATCACGCAGGATACGAACATTGCCGTTGCTGGTCTTCACCTGAACTACCGGGCCGTAATCGATAAACATGCCGGTAATCTCCACCGCGTCAACCAGGGCGCCGCCCCCATTATTACGCAGATCAAGGATGATTCCCGAGATACCCTGCTCCTTGAGTTTCTTGAGTTCCTTTCGGGTATCGTCACTCGAATTACGCCCTCCCTGGGCACCATTCCTGGAAAAATCCCGATAAAAACTCGGAATAACTAGATAACCTAATTTTTTCTTGTTCCCGTCCTCAATGATGCCGCTCTTGACAAAGGTCTCTTCAATCTGCACCACATCCCGGACAATAGGGATAACTTCCTTTACACCGTCATGCTTTTTGACTGTGAGCCGCACCTCGGATCCTTTCGGCCCACGAATCAACTGAACAGCATCACGAAGACGCATATCTGTCACATCAACCGGCTCACCATCTTCTTCTGCAACCGCCAGGATAATATCCTCTGCAGAGAGCCTGCCCTGTCTCGCCGAAGCGCTGCCAGGAATAATTCGGACAACTTTTATAAAGCCATCCTCTTCACGCAGCAGGGCCCCTATCCCTTCAAGGCTTCCCCGCATGTTAATATCAAACTGTTTTTTACTGGCCGGGGCTATATAATTGGTGTGGGGGTCGAAAGCCCGGGTCACCGCATTAAAAAAACGGTCGTAATGATCCTGAAGTGTTTCCTGGTGCAGCCGGTGAAAGAAGTTGCTGTTTCTTTTGGCTATTTTTTCGCGACTCTCTTGCCACAACTCCTTATCGCTTTTTTTCTCCTTTTCATCCTTCTGCTCTTCCTCAAGGTCAAGGAACTGGTTATTGAGCTGAACTCGCAGGATATGACGCCATCTCTCCCGTAACTGTTCCAGGTCTTCGGGATAATCAAGTTTATCAGGATCAGTCTGATAATCCCCCCCCTCTTTGGGATCGAGATCCTCTTTCAGAATATCCTCAGCAATTTTCTCGACCTGTCCGATCCGCTCGTTTAAGATATCAAAACCGGTACCGGGCAGGGAAATTGTTCCCCTGTAGAGGTTATCGTCTATATGGTCAGCAAAAGAACGTAACTGTTCCACGTCTGACTTCAAGAGGAATCGTTTCTGGTAATCAAGCTGCTTGATATACAAATCAAAGGCATCGATGGCCAGGGCATCGTCAACGACTTTTTCGCTGAAATGCATGGCGGGGAGCTGACGACTGATCATCAAACCAATAAAACGGTTTCTCTTCTCATCAACCCCGGCCTGACCCTGGTCTGCAAACACAGGAGAACCTGCCAGAAAGGCAACAAACAAACAGACGACACAAATGGACAGCAAACGATAGAATTTCATAAGAACAATTTTGGAAGCAAAAGGATACAATGCAATAACCAGTTGGATTGACTACCACACCATCAACAACGATTCATACCAGACCCACTGAACAAATACTATAACATAACCGGGTGCCATGAAATTATTACAATCTGAAATAAAAACCTTCATCAAGGAGCGGGACTGGCAAAAATTCCACTCCCCGAAAAACCTCGCGATGGCACTAAGTGTCGAAGCATCTGAACTGGTTGAGATTTTCCAGTGGCTCACACCAGCTCAAAGCAGCAAGCTCTCCCATCAACAAGTCGAACATCTCGAGGAAGAAATCGGCGATATCATGATCTACCTGACGACACTTGCCACATCGTACGGGCTTGACCCCCTGACTGCCGCCAGGAAAAAACTTGAAAAGAACAGGATAAAATATCCAGCTCCCAATCAGTAAAACTAAGTCACGACCGGTCCCGGCAGAGTCTTCCCAAATGGCAGGGTAAATCGTCCTCTACAAGTCCGAGCACTCTGGCAAAACAGCTTAGTTCCTCAAACGAGCAATTCACCACTGAATCTTTGCCCTGCTTTTTCACACGTACCTGTTCAACCGCCAGGAAAAGCATAAGGTTTGCAGCAACTTCACCAGCAAAACCGGGATCTTCAAGCTGCTGCCTACGGCAAAATTCTGTGTATCGATGATAATTCACGATTGATCGCCGGATACCACGATAGCTTGAACTACTACAGTTCTCATGCTGTAAATCACGCAGGACAATTTCACGATAACGCTCAGCAGCGGCCTCTTTTAGCACCTGTGCCTGCTGGTCTTTAAGAGTGAGATTCGGGCCATCCGACGACTCCGTGAGATAATGAAGTGATGAGTGAAAGGCAATTTCCGGGATTTCACCTGAATGACGAACAACATACCACTCGTTGGCGACATAATCATCCACGTTCTTCACTGTCAGCCCCTGTCTCCAGCCCGAAGACCTGACGTACCGTCTCAACCTTTTCCTGTGTAGTATCCCGGCCCTGACAGCCTTCGTTTTTTAAAAACATGAGTGGTCCGTGTAACATTTTTCCGGTAATGGCAGACGCCATCTTTTCAATAGATCGTCGCTCCTTATCACTGAGTTCGGTCATCCTGCTCAAGGTCTTTGTCAATTCGGCCTGGCAGATCTCATTAGCCCTGTTACGCAACTCCATAATGGTCGGGGTAAGCGCCATTCCTTCATACCAGCGCTGGAACTTTATTGCCTCTTCATCCACAATCCTGGTCGCCTTGGCCGCCTCCCGGTCGCGCTCGCTGCGGTTCATCTCCACGACCTGGCTCAAATCGTCTATGTCGTAGAGAAAAACATTCTCCAGGTCGTTCATCTCCGGGTCGAGATCACGCGGCACTGCAATATCTATAAAAAACAAGGGTTTATTTCGGCGAACACGCATCACCGGCTTGACCTGCTCCTTTTTTAGGATAACATTGGGGGCACCGGTCGAGCTGATAATGATGTCAGCTTTTTCAAGCTGAATGACAAGTTCCTCAAATGAAACTGCCTTACCATCAAACTGCTGGGCCAGATCCACTGCCCGGGACAGGGTTCTGTTGGCAACAGTGACAGATTGTACGCCCTGCCCGACAAGGTGTTGAGCCGCGAGTTCTGCCATCTCTCCTGCCCCAACCAGCAGCACATGTTTATCTGTAAGATTTCCGAAAATCTTACGGGCCAGTTCAACTGCGGCGGAACTGATGGAAACGGCAGATGAACCTATTCCGGTCTCAGTTCGAATCCTCTTGGCAACGGAAAATGACTTATGTAAAAGCCTATTTAATAATGGCCCTGTACAATGACTTTCCGTTGCGTAACGGTAGGCCTCCTTCAACTGCCCCAGGATCTGCGCCTCCCCCACCACCAGTGAATCGAGACTGGCAGCCACCGAAAAAAGGTGATGAGCGGCATCTTTTCCCGAATAGATATATACATATTCGCGGCACTGCGATATCTCTATATCATTCCCGAACAAGAAGCGGATGAGGCTCTCTTCCACTTCGGGACTATACGCTGCGACAACAACTATTTCTACACGGTTACAGGTTGAAAGCAGATACGACTCACGACATCCGGGAAGTTTCCGTAACCTGGCAAGCGGTTCTTCATAGCCACCTGAAAGAGCGACCCGTTCCCGCACCTCGACAGGTGTGGTTTTATGATTTAGACCGAGAAGGATAAATGTTTCATCCGCCATATGTACTGCTACCTCCAAGCGGATACATAACACCCCAAAGGGTAAAGATGACAATACCAAAGCCTATAAGGGTGAGAACAGCCGCTCTCTTGCCCCTCCAGCCCGCGGTAAATCGCTGATGGATCTGAAGCAGGAAAACAAACCACGCAACCAGCGACCAGATTTCTTTGAGGTGCCACTGCCAGTAAACACCCCATGCCTGCTTGGTCCATAACGAACCTGTTATCATGCCAAGGGTGAGAAAGACAAAACCAGTGGTGAGGCAGTGATTGTTCAACTGATCAAGGGCATCAAGAGATGGTAACCGTGAAAAGAAATAGCCAAACCTCTTCCCCTTCAACTCCCGCTCCTGCAGCAGGTACATGATAGAACCGCAGAAAGCGAGAGAGAAAAAGGCATATGCCAGAAGTGATGTACCTGCATGAACGGGGAGCCACGGGCTCTGCAGAACGGGTTTAAGCGGTACGATATCACGTGAGGCAAAGGCTGCAGCACAAAGCAGCAACACAATCAACAAAGACACGAATGTACCGAAATTTTTGACAGTATAACGCCACCGAAAGCTGAGATAGGCCCATGTTGCAGACCAGGCAAAAAATGAGACCGTCTCATGTTGGGTGGTAATCGGGGTATAGCCCGCCAATATAAATCTCGAACCGATATAGAGGGTTTGCAGGATACCGGACACCAGCAGCAGTATCCGGCCAACCTGTCGTACTTTCTCTTTTTGCCCGATAAAAAAGACCAGGTAGAGAATGCAGGACAGTATAGCAGTCCCGAATGCCCCCTGGAAAAAAAGATAATTTAATTCATTGATCATATGTTCTGCCTGGTAGGAAGTTCAACCATCACAAATGGTTACCCTGAAATGGTGGTTCAGGTCATCAAATCAAATTCATCTTCAGCAAACTCAATAGTTTTCTGAACCACTGCCTCGCTGTCCACACTCTCGGGCAGTAGTCTGTCTAATTTGGCCTGCACCCGCTGCCAACGCCTGTTTTGAACATCTATCAGGATATTCGATAGCAACAGTTCGCGAAACATATTTCTGTTTTCATCCGAACTTGTCGGCCCTGGCACGATTTGTTCCCGGATGAGCGAAAACAAAAAAATCAAAATCCCGTATTCCGGTCCAAACTGTTCCTCAAGTTCCATTCTGACCATACGCGAAATAGCAGGGGAACCGCCACCAGTTGAAATTGTAATCAGCAATTCCCCCCGTCGCACCTTGGCAGGCACCTGAAAATCACAGTTATCAGGACTATCGGCACTATTGAGGAGCACCCCCAGCTTCGAGGCTTCCGCCCTTACCAGCTCCTGAGTGTCAGGACAGTTCGTTGCAGCAAAGACAAGAACGGCTCCCTTGAGATCACCTGGCCGATATACACGTTCGTAGTAGGTAAGCTCGTTCCTCTTGGCCAGGAGCCGGATTTCGGGAACGGCCTCTGGGCTGATCACTATGACTTGACCGTTCCCACCCAGCAGAGAACGCACCTTACGGTATGCGACCTTTCCACCACCTACCACCAGACATATTTTACCGGTAATATCCAGATTAATCGGGTAATAGCTCATTGACAATCAGGTTGCTCATGATTTTTTCAGGAGAAGACGGTTGATGATTATAGTGACATCTTTACCATCCTTTCGTATTTTCTGGACCTTGCCACTAATATCGTACTCATTTTCCGCCACCTTGAGAAATTTCGGTAAACTCTTACGACCGCCATCATGAGCCAGATAAATAATGCCTCCCGGCTTCAGGTATTTCCTGAAAACCGAAAGCAATGGATCAAAAAATTCTTCCCTGAAAAGTATTTCGGCACCAGCCAGGACATCGAACTGCTCCATCTCAGGCGGATCAAGCCAATCCAGCATGGTGCACTGGACATTATCCAGTTTTGACGCCGCCGCACTCACCTTTTCGAAGTTGAGAATAATTTCCTCATAATCGCTCAGGGTTACATCAAAACCGTTGACCGCCGCTGCCAGCCCCGGAGCCCCAAGCCCGGCCCCCAGTTCAAGCAGTCGCTGTCCTTTTGCATCCGGCAGTGAATGCAGAAGGTATGACAGTACCATTGCACTGTCCCAGAGCCTTATCCAAAAAGGGAATTCCGAGACATTGGCAAAAGGATCCTTACCATCCAGGAATTGTTCTAGATCGGCAACTTTCAACAAACGAACGGTATCGTCTCCAAGCTGTAGCCTGTCAAAAGTAAGTTTATATTTCTTTCTGATGGAATTATATAATTCCCTTTCATCTTCGGGTAAAGTTCGAATATCCATAAATCACGACACGTTAGAGAAAAACAACAGAGCAAATCCGGTCAAAGCCACAACCAGACAGTAATATCCAAAATATTGGAGCCGATTCCGGCGGACGATATCAAGAAGAAGTACGATGGCAAAATAACCGGAAACAGCGGCCATAACCGTCCCCCCCACCAGATTTATCAATGAACCCTCCGTGAACTGTTGACCGGCAATATCTCCTATCTGCAAAACAGCAGCACCAAAAATAACCGGTATCGACATGATAAAAGAAAACCTGGCAACAACCTCTCGATCAACACCCAGCAGCATTCCCATGAAGATAGTAGAACCTGATCGGGATAACCCTGGCATGATTGCACAGGCCTGGGCACATCCAATAAGAAGAGCGCGAAACCAGCCCAGTTCTTTTCCTCGATCTTGCAGATATCCGGAAGTGAGCATCAAAAATGCGGTTATTGCCAACATGGAATATACAAGCGGCAGGCTGGAAAACAAGACCTCTACCCTATCTTTTAAAAACAGTCCAACAAGTACCGCCGGAACAGAGGCAATAATAACATAAAGGTCCCAAAGCAGGTACATCCTGTCTTTTTCTTCAAGGCTCCCGCGCAGCCAGAAAATTGGGGCCAGAATCATAGCCGCAATTTCTTTTCTAAAAACCAGCAGCACCGCAAGCAGACTGCCAAGATGCAGGAATACGTCAAAAGCCACGCTATGTTGCTCAAATTCAAGGAGCTTTGAGCCAATAACAAGATGACCTGAACTCGAGATCGGCAAGAATTCGGTCAGCCCCTGAATTGCTCCAAGCAAGATGGCCTTCAACAGTTCGGGAAAATCCATAAATGACAATTAAGATAAGTGAAAATTACAAACAGAGCTCTACCGGATCTGGCTGTCCTGACAGATCTGCAAAAAAAAAGGTCGGTTGACTCAACGTCAACCGACCCAGCAAAATACCGAATACGAGTTACTATGTCAATTTAACAATTAGCAGCCCTCGATAGCGCCTTTCTTCTTAGCAGGGGAGACCTTCACTTTGTCGCCTGCTGCAAATTTATCAGCCTTCTCGCAGGTCATGGTGACTTTGTCGCCATCAACTGCATCGACGGTACATTTTACTTTAGCTGCAAAACCAACGGTTGCTGTTGACAATGCGAATACCAGGGCTACTGCCAGTGTTACCAATCCTTTTTTCATAACTTTTCTCCTAAAATAACATGTTTTTACCAAACGTTTTGTTCAGCAAATCAATTTATGCACACCTACAGCGTCACACTCTATTTAGTTAATTACTAATATACTCCAGTGATAGGATATTGTCAATCACCCATTAACCTGTCATATATCGTATACTACTTACTTTAATATACTTTTAATATCTTTCAACAGAGTCTTGCCGGAAACATAACCCGTGTATTTTTTTACCACATTTCCCTTTTTGTTCACCAAAAAAGACACCGGAATACCGTATACCCCACCAAAATTTTTCATAACCTCTTCATCGGCCATCAGCACGGGATAATTAATCGCCTTCTTCTTAACCATTTTTGCGACATCCGCCGGACCAGACTGATCCACAGACAGCGCCACCACAGAAAATCCTTCGGCCCCAAGTTGGCTGTGCAGCTCTTTCAAAGTGGGAATTTCTTCAATGCAGGGGGGGCACCAGGTTGCAAAAAAAGTAACGAGCAGTACCTTTCCCTCAAAGTTGCTACTACTGACAGCCTTACCGTCAAGCACACTATTTAAGGCAAAATCCGGCATCCGGGTTGCGGCCTGAGCGCTGCCGCCTATTGCGACAGACAAGCTGAAAATAAACGCAACAAATGCCAGGCAGAGTAAACGTCCGGTATTTTTCATTCTTTACTCCAGGAGGAATTTCAAAATCAATATTTCTCAATCAGTTCCCAACCATTTTTCTCACTCTCCCCTCTCACATAACTCGACAGTGGTGGCAGAGAAAAGAGCCGTTTTCAAATGGAAACTATGCTATACTCTTGCGACAAGATATTCGATCTCGTTAAAAAGTCAACTGGTACGGCAACATCGGCAGGTTTACCCGGAAATGCAATTCCAGCTTGATAATGAGCTATTTTTGATTGACACCTCCCGAAAAATAGATTGAATACCGGAGACACCGTTTCACATACGATCAGTTATTTTCAAATACGATACTACTGAACAAATATCCAGGAACCTGCTCATGAATCGCATTTATATCTTCATCCTGACAGTATTCTTTTTTACAACCATTTACTTCCAGACGGTATCCGCGGAAATGGTCGACCGTATTGTCGCGGTTGTAAACGATGATATCATTACACTCTCCGAACTCGATGAGGAAGCAGAGGGTATCTACCAGAGAATCGCCGCATCGGTTCCTTCAGAACAATTACAGAACGAACTCATGAAGGCCAGGGAACAAATTCTCGACACCCTCATTGACAAGCGACTGATTGCCCAGAAAGCCGAAGAACAAAAGCTTTCCGTTTCCGATGCAGAAGTGGAACAGGCATTACAGGATGTTCTCAGCAGAACCGGCATGACCATGCAGGATCTGGTGGGCAAACTCCACGAAAGCGGTGTGACCGAAGAGGTGTACCGCTCAACCCTTAAAAGCCAACTGCTCCAAAACAAACTTATAAGTAATGATGTGCAGCGTAAAATCATTGTTACAGATGAGATGATGCTCGATTACTACGACCTCAACTATACCTCAAAGGTCGACGAGGGTTCCTACTATCTCCTGCAGATGGGATTTAACTGGTCTTCCGCAG
This sequence comes from Desulfopila sp. IMCC35008, assembly GCF_010646885.2. Classification (GTDB taxonomy): domain Bacteria; phylum Desulfobacterota; class Desulfobulbia; order Desulfobulbales; family Desulfocapsaceae; genus Desulfopila. The sequence continues at coordinate 3,386,388 of NZ_CP050700.1, forward strand.
ACAAAAAAGATGTCCCTGGTGCAAAAGAAGACGCCAGAAAGAGGGCCCAACGGGTTCACAAACTTGCAACATCTGGTCAGGATTTCAGAACACTTGCCAGGAAATTTTCGGATCTGCCCTCTGCTGTCGATGGTGGTGACCTGGGCACATTCTTACCGGGAGATATGGCCGAATACATGAAACATGCCGTTATAGGCCTGAAAACCGGGGAGGTGAGTGAGATCGTTGAAACACGCTCAGGGTATCAGTTCTTCAAACTCCTCTCCATGGGCGATGGCGAGATTATGATGAAGGCACCTTTTGAGTCCGTTAAGGATGAGATCAAGCGTATCCTGTTCGATAAGCAGATGAAGGAGGCTTACACCATCTGGGTTACCGAACTAAAGCAGAATGCTTATATTCAGAAAATGTAAGGCGGCATCGCAATCAGCAGCGGATTCTAAAGAAAGAAAAAGATAACCAAAAAATGAGCGAAACAAGCGACAAACAGACAGAAAACAAGTTTGAATCCTTAGGAAGTTTTCTAAAGAAGACCCGCGTGGAAAGAGGGCTTGAACTGGAACAGATTATCGAGGAAACGAAGGTTTCCGCCTCAACACTGAGGGCCATTGAGGCCGATGATTTTGACGCACTGCCGGCCGACGCCTTCGCCCGTGGCCTGTACGCCCATTATGCGACAGCCTTGCGACTCAACAAGGATGAAATCGTTGCAAGGTTTTTCATGGAGCGCAACTCGCATCCGTCTGTTCAAGCGAAACAAGGTACTCTTCCCAGCCAGCCTCAGCCTCCTGGAAAGAAAGCCAAACAAATTAGCGGTATGGCAGAACCCACCGGTGTTTCCCCCATATCCTCTCTCGGCTTCTTCCTGTTGTTACTGATTGTCATTGCCGGGACCGTTTGCTGGTACCTTTCCATTAATCCCGCCACATACCTCAGTGCTAAATTACGCGGTATTTCCCAGCAAACGACCCAGGAGCAGACATCACCAGTAACAGATGTTGAAAACGATATCCTGGCAGAAGGAGAACCGGCCAGCACGGCAATAATCAGCACGGCACTGTCGCCCCCTTCAAGGACAGAGCCCGCCGACCAGCAAGCCAAATACATCGTAGCAGCTCAATTTCCCTCTACGACTACCGTCACAGTAACAATAGATGACAATCCGCCCCAGGAACTGACCTATTCAGCAGGTCAATCCGTCATATGGCCTGCTGACAAAAAACTGGTTCTCGTCTTGCCGGGTCAAAGTGACATCAAGTTAACACTCAACGATATCCCCTTGAGCCTGCCCGACACAAAGGGCGATACATCAACCATAACCATCCCTGAATACCTGCTCGAATAGGAATACATGGCAGCGGTAGTCAGTGAGACAGACGGTGTAGTCCTCGAAACCCGTGATCACGGGGAATCAGACCTCATAGTTACCTTCTACTGCCCTGATAGCGGCAAGATTACCGCCATTGCCAAAGGTGCCAGAAAGAGCAGGAGAAGGTTTGTCAACAAGCTGGAGATGTTCACCTACCTTCGCCTCCAACTGCGCCGATCAGGCAATAGATCACTGCTTCTGCTGGAAGAGGCTGAACTGCATGCCGCCTTTCTTAACCTGCGGTTTGACATCGTAAGATACAGCGTGGCTTCCGTGATTCGGGAATTGATGCTTCTCGGCACGCGGGAGGGTGAGACAGATGAACAACTCTACAAGATGCTTCTCTGGACACTCGACAGCCTGGATCGCAGGGACACGCCACTCAGGCCATTGCTGTTCTTCTTCCTCCGCTATCTTGATTATATCGGCTACAGACCGGAGATGGATTGCTGTACGCAATGCGGCACATCAGCTCCTTCGGCGGGTCAATTCCGGTTTAACATCTTTTCCGGCGGACTTATCTGCACCTCCTGCTCTCCGGCACCTTCAAGTTCACTCATCCCCCTCTCTCCCACGACCATAACCCACTTAAGCGATGCCCAGGATATCTCTTTAAAACAACTTTCGGGATTACAGATGCAGACCCGATCCATCCACGAAGGACTTAACATCCTGCATCGATACGGCAGACATATATTACAGAGGGAAATACATTCCTGGAAAATGTTGCGACAGATGTTCGCAAAGAGTTCGAATACAATAAAGGAAGGATAATGATAATAATCAATTACAGGTAGCGGATCTCACCGCTATGCTCAACGATGGTTGAACCATCGTCCAGGCTCATTCGTAATCCGCCATCCGGCTCCAGACCCAGAACGCGGGCATCATATTGTGGGTTGGTAAAAACATCAAAGCCGTATCGAACCCGTTTTCCCACTGTATCGGAGAAGTGCAGCCAGTTGTCCAGGAGCAGGTGCGTCCCTTGGGCACCGGAGAATCCATCACCACCCAGCCCACGGGCTTCTTCATAATGGATGATGCCAAAATTCCAGGCAAGTTTGGCAAGAAAGAGAGTAGTAAAGGCCTGGATATCGACATCTCCCCCCAACACCTCACAGAGCGATACCGCAATATCAGAGAGCTCCGGCGGGAAGGTGCTGTTATTAATGTTAATACCAAAACCGACAAGATTATACAACTCTCCGTAAACGGGGCCAACAGTGCTTTCCACCAGAAAACCTGCAACCTTTTTCCCGTCGATAAGCACATCATTGACCCAGCGCAGGGTGGCACTTGTACCACCCACGACATGAATCGCCTGGCAGCAGGAAAGACCAACCGCCATGGGGATGAACCCCCTGGATTGGGGAAGCAGGGTGTCAGCATGTAAAAGACACCCCCAGACACCACCTTCCGGCGCGTGCCAGACCCTGTCAAACCGACCTTTGGATCCACGCATGGTGTCGGCCAGTATGACCGTACCGCTGGCAACTGAGCCGCCTTTAACCTCGACACCATTAATTATGGTGCGAGCACGGTTCATTGCTCTGTCGAGGTTGTCGTGACATTCAATAACCGACCCGACGAAACTGCCGAAGCGCAGTATCTGCTCGGCCATCACCACAGGCATCTGGCGAGACCTGAAACCCAACTCATCCCGTAACGCCTGCTGCAGCTCTTGAACTGTCGGCCGATTCCCTGATGCCATTAGAGTAATGAGAAAGAAATAATATCAGGAGAGCGATTCAGAATCCCAATCCGCCTTTACCTTGGTTATGATTTTCTGTATCAATGGAAGCTTTTCTGTCGGGCAGACACCGATAAGTGGCTCACCCTGTGGAACGGACACGCCAGGTTTGAAATAGACGGAATGAATAACACCGCCCTCCCCGTTGTAATAAACGGGTGTATCTCGCTTCATCAGCGACATCGTAATAATCTCATCTCCCTGCTCAATAGATACAGAGCGGGCACCTTTCTTGTCAATACGGGACTGAATATCCATGGCAAAGAAATATTTCGCACTCTCCGGTGCCGAGAAAAGGACGAGAACTTCTCGTAAGATCCCTTCTATAATTTCTTTCTTCTTGAGCGGATGACGAATGGTCAACAACTTTTCACCCGCTTCTACGAATTGTCCGTCCAGCTCATCCCGGATTTCAGATATTGTGCCATTTGTCCGGGCCGCAATAAGTTTAGGGTTACGTTCCCTGTTGATCTCGTATAACGGACTTCCCGGTATCTGGTTCCACTCACCTGACTGTGCAACCACTTCATCCCCCAGCACAACCTTGAACTGAACCCGACCGGTATGCACCGCACACACATCGATATAGTCGAACGGATCGGATTTATATTTTGCTATAATCTCATTAAAGTCGATATCTTTTGACATATCTGCAACCTGTGTTGTATCTGCCCTGTTATAATTAAAGGGTGTTTTGGTCTTTATAGTGTAATATCGTTATTGTACTGCCTGGCGGGATCAACAATAGACATCCGAGTTGTATTCTGGATGTAACATCAAAGCATAGGGTATATACTTATTTCAAGTCTCAATGGCAAGGGCAACTTCATTTTTTCACGCTTTGAACGCTCTTTCCCGGCCGACAGATTTGACAGATAACCACCCATTATGAAACGTTTTTTAATCATAACAGCAACAATTATACTGTTCTTACTGATTTGCCACACCCTGCTCTTTACCGTACTTCCATATGCGGTAACCACCTCCAGTCCTCAGCTTCTTCAAAAAATATACATGGGTCATGGGGAAGTGAGGGTCGACTCCTTCTCACTTACCCGGACTGTGATCAGCGGCTTTCTCGGTACCCAGGAACAGTCGGCACTCTCTTTTCCAAGGGTAGAAATACACTATTCACCGAAACAGATCGCGCAAGCAAAAATTGATTCGATACAGGTGGAAGGAGCTGTCGTCAATTTCGACCTGACAAATGGTCAATTACGCATTCGTGGTTTGCCACCTGCCGCTGATAAGCAGAAAGGAAAGGACACAGGGATCATCACTACCCTCCCTGTCTCTATCGGGGAAATACGTTTTCTTCATTGCCGTGCGATTTTCCATACGGCTGACAAACCTCCCCTGCCTTTTTCCCTTAATGGTTCCATACGAATAAAAACCACAGACCGGATTAACGGCTCTTACCATATCGAAGAGCTCTCTGTAGATCTTGATACGGACAATCCACTCCCTGCCGCTCTGTCCCTAATCCTGAAGAAAAATGAGAAGCATGTGCAGGTCCACCTCGCTGCTTCCATGGCCGACCTCAACGGCCTCCAGCGACTTGCTCCGCAGGTTGTTTCTTCGTTGAACGGCCAAGTGGAGTTACGTGCAAAATTTGAAGTACCGGAAAGCCTTACAGGCTTCGATCAACTCTCCGCCTCTCTCTCGTTGAAAGAACTGAACTTCCAAAAAGGTGGCGTGCATATCCAGTCAAGTGAAGATGAGCCCCTGGTAGTTCACTTCAACGGCAGTGACAAAAAACTCGAATACTCAATATCTGGACTTGAAATTACAGCCAGCCAAGTCGTTTCCGCCCAGTTGAACGGTACTATTCAACCTCGGCGTGGATTACTGGAAGGCACCGGCACAATAGGCAGTGATCTCCTAACCGAGCCTCTCCGACTGAAATTTAATGGCAATAATGGTTCCGGACAATCGACCCTGGCTGTATCCCTTTCGAGTAACAGGCAACAGATCCCACTTTCAACAGGTACTGTCCGTACCGGCCCGTTTACTGCTACTACACAATTAATCAGGACACCGGAAGGGCTAACTGCAACCGGCAGCTTGCAACTGGAACGTTTACAAACAGACCAACCGGAACTGGATATAGGGCTTATAGAAACGACCTTCACTCATACTCCTGAGACTGAAAACAATATGGGTGTGACCGCCGGCAAGATATCCGTTCCCTCCATCACCTATCAGGGTGAGGATCTGGCAGAAACAACAATGCAGTTCACTGTCCCCAACGCAACCAGCCGACTGCAGTTCGGCGGTTCCGTTACCGGTCATCAGGAAAGCCCTGTTCGTATCCTCTTTAGTGGCAGTTACGACCCGATTAACGAGTTGACACTGACCTATGGAATGGAGAACACCGAAATAAACAACAACTCTCTCCCCGCATTTACAGCGCTCCCGGACGGCACTGATATTTCCGCAGAAGTCTCCGCCAGCGGAATTTTTTCCTTCACCGGGGGAACCCCCAAAGGGTCTCTCCAACTTAAACTGCAAAACGGCTCTGTTCGACAGGAGGAAAAAAATATTTCGGTGAACGGGATAGCAACCGAACTCGCCTTCGACAACCTCCCCCATACAGGCAGCAGGAAAAGCCAGTTGCTCACCCTGGATTCCATTGATATTAATACCATCCACATCAATAAAGGTTCCATATCCTATCAGCTTGAGAGCGATGGTTCGCTGTTTATTGAAAAATCCAGGTTTGGCTGGTGTGGCGGAAAGGTTGAGATCGGCTCTACCAGAATCACTCCAAAAAGTGAAGCTTTTACCACCACCCTTTACTGCGACAGATTGCAATTCGCCGAACTGCTCACCCAGCTAGGTATCTCCGATACCGACGGGGACGGTTCATTAAACGGCAGACTTCCTGTGGAGTATTCAAAAAATGGTTTGTTTTTTGACGACGGATTTCTATTTTCCACCCCTGGTAATAGTGGTATAGTCCGTTTTAATAACACAGATATGTTACAGCAGAGCCTACCGGACATGAGCCAGGCCGCTTATCTCGATTATTCGATCCAGGCGTTGGAGAATTTTTCATATAACTGGACCAAACTGACGTTTAAAAGTATTGACGAAGATCTGCTAATAAGGATGCAGATTGACGGTAAACCAGCGATCCCGCTGCCATACGGGTATAAAAATGGACACCTCGTCAAAAAAACGGAAGGATCAGGTATTCAGCATCCGTTACGGTTGGATATAAACTTTCATCTGCCTTTCCGGGAAATGTTCAAGTATGGGCAGAACCTTCAAAAAATATTGGAGAACATGTAAATGGACTTGAAAACTATCCTCTTTTGCTGCACCATCACCGCTATGCCGATTGTGTTCGGTGGTTGTACAAAGCATGAGGTAGACATAAAACCTGTAGAAATAAAACCGATCCATATCACAATCGACGTTAATGTAAAAGTCGACCGGGCACTTGATGATTTCTTCGGTGATCTTGACGAAATTGAGACTGAATAGCCAACCAGATATGAGGTATACCATGTTTAATCGATCAATTGCAATTCCCCTTCTCATGATGATAGGCCTGTTTGTAGCGGTTCCCGGTATCTCACAGGGAGCCTCGATAAAGGACAGGATGGCAGCACGTATCCCCGTCATTAACAATCTGAAAGCAGCTGGCGTCGTCGGTGAAAACAACAAGGGCTTGCTTGAGTTCAGGTCCGGCGATAAATCCAAACAGGATGTCGTCACTGCAGAAAACAATGACCGAAAAAAGGTTTATGCTGCAATCGCTAAAAAAGAAGGGGTGAACCCCACGCTGGTCGGTCAACGCAGGGCCCAAATGATCGCCCAGAAGGGTAAGAAAGGACAGTGGTTCCAGGGGGCAGACGGCAAGTGGTACAAGAAGTAACGAAGGTGAAGATCTCAGGTCGGCAGGACGAGCTGTTTAAGGTGGATTCCGTGAAGGAAGATTTTGTTTTTACCGATCACGTCGTCGAAGTATTTGATGACATGCTGGACAGGTCCGTCCCCTATTACGGAGACGTGATCCGGGCTTCCGCCAATCTTCTTGCTTCAAGTCTCAAAAAGGGAGACACCGTTTACGATCTCGGTTGCTCCACGGGTACCACCCTGCTTGAATTCTGCAGGTTGCTCGAGGACCGGGACTACTCCTTCGTCGGCATAGACAGCTCCCCTGCCATGCTGGAAAAAGCTCGGTTAAAAACAGAACTCTATACCAAAAAGGATTCCATTCGTTTTCTTGAAGAGGATATCACCACCATGCGCCACCACGATGCAGGTGCTTTTATCCTGAACTATACCCTCCAGTTCATCAGGCCATTACGGCGCGAATCGTTTTTACAAAACCTGTTTGATTCACTGCGGCCGGGCGGCATACTTCTGCTCAGTGAGAAGATTATCTCCCACGACCGCAGGCTCAACCGCGAGTATATCGACATTTATCACCGATTTAAGAAAAGCAGGGGTTACTCCGAGTTGGAAATTGCCAAAAAGCGGGAAGCTCTTGAAAATGTATTGATCCCCTTTTCCATGGAGGAAAACAGGACTATGCTGCAAAACGTAGGATTCGAGCCGGTCGAGACATTTTTTCAATGGTTTAACTTTTGCTCATTTGTCGCAGTAAAACCCGCCTGACACCGTTTTTATACTCCCCATGCAATATCTCGATTATTTTCCGGAACACATCAACACCAACGAACTTTTATCCGTTCACAATAAACGCCAGAAGTGGGTAAACCAGGAGAAGAAAGGGTTTCTCCGTTACCGCACTCCCTACTCAGTTCTCTCACAATACAAAGCGGCTCATGTCGATCTCACCATTGACCAGGTCACAATCGGCACCGAAGATGAAGTTACAGCAAAAGAACAGAATATCATCCGTGATAATCTTCGCCAGTTCATGCCATGGCGTAAAGGTCCGTTTTCAATTTTCGGTATTGATGTGGATGCTGAATGGAGAAGCGAACGCAAGTGGGACAGGATAGTTCCCGAGTTGCCGGACCTGCAGGGAAAAATCATTGCGGATATCGGCTGCAACAACGGCTACTACATGTTCAGGATGGCCGGGCACAAGCCTCGCTTCATCCTTGGTTTTGAGCCCTCTGTTCAGCATTATTACTGCTTTAACGCCTTGAATGGCATGGCTGGTCAGCAGAATTTGGCAATTGATCTGCTCGGCATCGAACATCTCCACCTCTTCTCCGACTGTTTCGATGCGGTTTTCCTGATGGGTATCATTTACCACCGCCCCTCCCCGGTCGACACCCTCCGTGATATTATTACGGCCCTGCAACCGGGAGGCACCCTTATCCTTGAATCCCAGGCTATACCGGGTGACGAACCATACGCCCTCTTTCCCGACTCCACCTACGCCAAGGTTCCCGGCACCTATTTCGTACCGACGGGACAGTGCATTTACAACTGGATGAAAAAGGCTGGTTTTTCGAATATCCGGATCTTCTGCAACCACCCCATGAGTAGCGATGAACAGCGAAAGACAGAATGGATGTGTTTTGAATCATACAATGATTTTATCAATCCGGAAAACAGCCGGCTCACGGTTGAGGGATATCCCGCTCCCTGCCGAGTTTTCCTGAAAGGGCAAAAAAAAGCGTAACACCGGTTGTTTTTGGCGCCAGGTATGTATACAATTGGCCTACCGTAAAAATATCTTTATGACACAAGGAGTCATTGTATGAACAAAGAGAACTGCACATTATTCAGCAGTGGGTTAAAAGGGGCGGAAGCCACCTTTGGTGAATCCGCCGAGAAATACGGCGTCAAGGAAGTTATCTACTCCTTTGAGGGCCATCGGTTATCCCGTGAAAAAAATGTCACCATCCTGGATCAGGAAGAACTTGAGCGAGGCGATATCTCCATGGAGCTGGCCTCCAGAATGCTCAACCGCACCTATTATGAAACCGAAAAAATCCGGAAGGTCCTGCAGACCATTTTCCACATGGTAAACAGTGGACACCAGGTTTTTGTTATCGGTACCATCCAGGAAGACGGATCGGTGAAAGGCGGTACCGGCTGGGCTGTGGAGTTGGCCAAGATGTTCAACCGTCCCCTTCATGTTTTTGACCAGCCCAACAAGCAGTGGTTCTCCTGGACCAACAACAGCTGGCAGGAAGACACTCCAAAAATCGAATATGATACTTTCGTCGGTTCCGGTACCCGTTACCTCAACGATGCCGGTCGCGAAGCGATCGAGAAGCTTTTTACTGACTCGTTCGGCGAATAGGTCCTCGCTTCAGGTAGACTTAAAGGCTGCATTCAGTGCTTCACTGGTTGCGGCCTTTTTTTGTTTTGTACTTAAGCCATACCTCCATTAGCGCCAATATTCTGGCCGCTGATCCAGGACGACTCTTCCCGAACCAGCAGGGAAACCGCATCGGCGATATCTGCCGGAGTCCCAATCCGCCCTAATGCCGCCATCGCCGCCATCCCCTGAATCTGCTCCTCACTTTTGCCCCTCCTGAACAGCTCCGTATCCACCGGCCCCGGCGAAAGTGAATTCACCGTAATCCGGCGTGAGCCTAGCTCTTTAGCCAGAACGCGGGTCAACTGATCCACTGCACCTTTGGTTGCTGCATACAGGCCATATGTTGGCAACAACATCCGGGTAACGGTAGATGAAATATTGATTATCCTGCCTCCATCAACCATTCTATGTGCCGCTTCCCGGCAACAGAAGAAGACACCCTTTATATTCAGCGCCACGATTGCATCAAAATCTTCTTCGGTGAGATCATAAATTGTTTGGTTCAATAACATGCCCGCATTGTTCACCAGTATATCGAGCCGTCCAAAAGTGTTATCCGTGCGTTCAAAAAGGGCTGCAACATCATGAGCCCTGCACATGTCTGCCTGAACCGCTATTGCAATTCCGCCACCGTCCTCTATCTCACGCACGGTTTCACCCGCCTCTTTTAAACCGCTCGCATAATTGACCACGACACTCGCCCCCAACTCTGCGAGACGGCCGGATATCGCCCGACCGATTCCTTTTGAACCACCTGTTACTACGGCTACTTTGCCATTTAATATTGTATCCATAGCCCTCTCTAACTTTTAGTATTTATCCAATGACTGGGGATTCCTTATGAAGTCTGTTACCGCTATAGGCAATTAATGGTACCACCTTAGGATGAACCTTATCAACCATCTTGAGAATCGATTTCCACAAGAACTGAACCATTTCCTATTGACGAAAATCTCGGTTATAGGTTATATATTAGGGTTTTTCTGCGCACCCTGATTATATGTTCCGGGTACTTTCGACAAGTTCCATGGCACCGAGTTCCTCTCTATGAATGGTGTTGACAGTGCAGAATTACCCTCCGAACAGCTCATCGCATCCACGTACCGCCCACCGGTATAGATTTAGATACAATACTGAGGATACAGTTTGATGAAAGCACTAATAGCCCTGGAAGACGGCACGATCTTTGAAGGAAAGTCCTTTACCGGCCCCGGAGAGACAGTGGGCGAAATTGTCTTCAACACCTCCATGTCCGGCTACCAGGAAGTACTCACCGACCCCTCCTATACAGGTCAAATCGTCACCATGACCTATCCCCTCATCGGCAACTACGGTGTCAATGAAGAGGATATGGAAAGCTCACGGGTCCACCCGATGGCCTTTCTGGTAAAGGAATACAACCGCATTCCCTCCAACCACCGCTCAACCAGACCGCTGGCCGATTTTTTAAAGGAATACGGTGTACTTGGAGTGGAGGGTTTTGACACCCGTGCCCTGGTAAGGCATATCCGCACGGCCGGCGCCATGAAAGGCGTCGTCTCCACAGAGGATCTTGACCCGGATTCGCTGATGCAAAAAGCTAAAAACTGGACCGGTCTGGTAGGCCAGGACATGGTAAAGCGTGTTACCTGCGAGGTTCCCTACGGCTGGGCCGATAACAAACCGGTTCCCGGCACGGCCTTTAGCACTGCCGAAAAGGGATTAACCTCCCCTCTAAAAGTTGTGGCCTTTGATTTCGGTCTCAAATATAACCAGCTGCGAATCTTCACCGAACTTAACTGCCAGGTCCAGGTTGTACCGGCCACCACTGATGCTGCAACAGTTCTGGCAATGAATCCGGACGGCATTTTTCTCTCAAACGGACCCGGTGATCCGGAAGGTGTTCAGGGTGTTGTCGACACTATCCGTGAGCTGCTTGGCAAAAAACCGATCTTCGGAATCTGCCTGGGGCACCAGATGCTGGGCCTGGCCTATGGCGGCTCGACCTACAAACTCAAGTTCGGCCATCGCGGTAGTAACCAGCCAGTCAAGGATCTGACCACCGGTCATGTGGAAATCACCGCCCAGAATCACGGCTTCTGTGTCGACAGCGACAGCCTTGACACCAACCAGATAGAAATTACCCACATCAACCTCAACGATAACAGCGTAGAGGGAATGCGTCACAAGACACACCCCGCGTTTTCTGTCCAGTACCATCCAGAACACGCACCGGGACCACACGACTCCCTTTATCTCTTCAACCGGTTCATCGATATGATGCGGAGCTGATTTTCTCCGTTGTTCGGTTCTCTTACAACCCTGTTTACAACTCACACGATACCAGACCAGAAAATATGCCGAAAAGAACAGACATTAAGAAAATCCTCATAATCGGCTCCGGCCCTATTATTATCAGTCAGGCCTGTGAATTCGATTACTCCGGCGCCCAGGCGGTCAAAGCCCTGAAAGAGGAAGGGTATGAAGTTGTGCTTATCAACTCCAACCCTGCCACCATCATGACCGATCCGGAACTTGCCGATGCCACCTACATCGAGCCGATCACACCAGAATTTGTCAGCAAGGTAATCGAAAAAGAACGCCCCGATGCCCTGCTGCCGACACTGGGTGGTCAGACCGCTCTCAATACTGCCATCAAGGTTGCTGAAACCGGTATTCTCGACAAATATAATGTTGAGCTGCTGGCCGCTGACATTGATGTCATTAAAAAAGCGGAAGGCCGCGATGAGTTCCGGGAAGCCATGCGGACCATTAACCTCAAGGTTCCTGAATCGGCAATCGTCCATACCCTGGAAGATGCAATGGCGGCAGCCGATGAAATAGGATTCCCCATTATTGTCCGGCCCAGCTTTACTTTAGGTGGGACGGGCGGTGGTGTTGCCTATAACAGACAGGAGCTTGAGGACTTCTGTACCACAGGGCTCGACCTCTCCATGACCACGGAGATCATGCTCGAACGCAGTCTGCTCGGCTGGAAAGAGTATGAACTTGAGGTTATGCGGGACCGCAACGATAACGTTGTGATCATCTGTTCCATCGAGAACATGGATGCCATGGGTGTACACACCGGTGACTCAATCACTGTCGCACCTGCCCAGACTCTCACAGACCGTGAGTACCAGGATATGCGGGATGCTGCCATTGCCATTATCCGGGAAATCGGAGTTGAGACTGGAGGCTCGAACGTCCAGTTTGCAGTGAACCCCGAAGACGGCGAACTGATGGTTATCGAAATGAACCCAAGGGTGTCGAGAAGCTCAGCACTCGCCTCCAAGGCCACCGGTTTTCCCATCGCCAAGATTGCGGCGAAACTGGCTGTCGGATATACCCTGGATGAAATCAAGAACGATATAACGCGAGAAACATACGCCTCGTTTGAGCCGACCATCGATTACTGTGTTGTCAAAATTCCGCGCTGGACATTTGAAAAATTCCCGGAAGCGGACGATATTCTCACTACCGCCATGAAATCGGTTGGCGAGACTATGGCCATTGGCCGAACATTTAAAGAAGCCTTTCAGAAAGGGATGCGCTCTCTTGAAACCGGCCGGTTCGGTTTCGGTGGCGACGGAAAAGATGTTCTCACCAATATTGAACCGGAAGATCTTGAACACGGCCTGCGGGTCCCGAACTCCAAGCGAATCGCCCATGTCTACGAGGCGCTGAAGCGCGGCATGGATATTCAGGAAATGTTCAGGCTGACGGGTATTGATCCCTGGTTTCTTTACAACCTCAACCAGATTGTTGAAACCGAAGAGGAGATTATCCAAAGAGGTTTCCAGGGGCTGGACAAATCCTTTCTCAGAACCTGTAAGGAACAAGGGTTCTCAGATCTGCAACTCGCCCACCTGACAGGGACATCGGAAGACGACATCCGAACACTGCGTAGCAGTGAACAGGTAACACCGGTCTATAAAAGGGTTGATACCTGTGGTGCAGAATTCGAATCGTACACTCCCTATTATTATTCCACGTACGAGATGGAAAATGAGGCCGTTGAGACAGATTGCAAGAAGATCGTCATCCTCGGAGGTGGCCCGAACCGCATTGGCCAGGGTATCGAGTTTGATTACTGTTGTGTCCACGCCTCATTTGCCTTAAGGGAGATCGGTGTCGAGTCGATCATGATCAACTCCAACCCGGAGACCGTCTCCACCGATTACGACACCTCTGATAAACTATATTTCGAACCGCTTACCAGGGAGGACGTCCTTAATATCATCGAACAGGAAAAGCCTGATGGCATCATCGTTCAGTTTGGTGGTCAGACCCCTCTTAATCTTGCCGTACCACTGGCAAAAGCCGGGGTGAAGATCATCGGCACTCAGCCGGATGCCATTGATCGGGCAGAGGACAGGAAGCGGTTCCAGCAGTTCCTGCAAAAGCTGAACCTGCGGCAGCCCGACAACGATACGGTACATAACCTGAACGAGGCGCTTGATGCAGCCAACCGTATCGGCTATCCGGTTGTAGTCCGTCCGTCCTATGTCCTTGGCGGGCGTGACATGCGTATCGTCTACAATGATCAGGGAATCCGTGATTTCATGGTCGCCGTCGGCGGAACGTCTTTGGAACATCCCATCCTGATCGACAAATTCTTAAAGGATGCTATTGAAGTAGATGTTGATGCCTTGAGTGATGGCAATACAACTATCATCGGCGGCATTATGGAACATGTGGAGGAGGCAGGTATTCATTCCGGTGATTCCGCCTGTGTCCTGCCGCCGCATACCTTATCTGCAGATATCATAAGGCAGATCAAGGACGCCTCCCGGGCCATGGCCAAGGAGCTTGGGGTTGTAGGCCTCATGAACGTGCAGTTCGCGGTGAAAGAAGAGGTGCTCTATATACTTGAGGTTAACCCCCGTGCTTCACGGACCGTACCTTTTGTCAGTAAAGCCACCGGTGTCCCATTAGCCAAACTTGCAACCAAGGTCATGATGGGCAAGACACTTCAGGAACTTGGTGTAACCGGAGAAACGGATATCTCCCATTGGGCCGTCAAGGAAGCGGTCTTCCCGTTTGACCGTTTCGACAAGGTCGACACCCTGCTCGGACCGGAGATGAAATCAACCGGTGAGGTCATGGGTATTGATGACAATCTCGGTCTGGCCATTGCCAAGGCACATTTGGCTGCCGGCTCCACCCTGCCACTTTCCGGAAATGTTTTTATCAGTGTCCGTGACAGTGATAAAAAAGCGGTCCTGCCTGTAGCCAAAAAACTTGTTGAGCTTGGTTTCAAGCTGGTAGTTACTGCGGGTACCTCAGAATTTTTAAAAGCGGAAGGAGTTCCCTGTGAGTATGTAAATAAAATTTCCCAGGGACGTCCGCATATCCTCGACAAGTTGCAGGATAGGGAAATCGTCTGGATCGTCAACACCTCTCTTGGTAAGCGAACAACTGAGGATTCCTACAGAATACGACGTGCCGCTCTCGACTTCCACATCTCGTATACAACAACCATCACAGGCGCGGCAGCCGTTGTTAAAGCTATGCAGGATATAAAAGAGCATGTGCCCGGAGTTCAGCCCGTCCAATACTTTACCTGATACTACAAAAAATAACCGGTCAGCCCTCGACATCCACCCATAATGTTTTACAATTATGGGTGCGATTTTGAGGCAGCTGGTTTTCTTCATTTTTTTCTGATACAACTTGAAGAGTTAGCGTAAGCGTAACACAAAATGACTTTCCGGAGCCACTGGAGGACTCTTTGAATACTTTTTATAAAAACTTAAGTATGTGGTTGGTGATTGGTTTAACCATGATCCTGCTTTTTAACCTGTTTAACAAACCCCAAGCTACATCATCCACCATCACATACAGTGAATTTATCTCCAGTGTGGAAAACAAGGCGATAACAAGGGTTCAGATAGACGGTGATATTATCAGCGGTATTACCCAGGATGGTAAACCGTTCAAAACTATTTATCCGATAGCCGATCGTGAAATGGTGCCAATGCTCCGAGAATTGGGTGTTGATATTAATGTCAAGGAAGTCCAGAAGGATTCGATGTTCATGACCATCTTCGTCTCCTGGTTCCCGATGTTGCTGTTGATCGGTGTCTGGATCTTCTTTATGCGCCAGATGCAGGGTGGTGGCAAGGGTGGTGCTCTTTCATTCGGTAAAAACCGGGCACGCCTTATGGAACAGGGACAGAACAAGGTCACCTTTGCCGATGTTGCTGGTATTGACGAGGCGAAAGAAGAACTTGAAGAGATCATCGATTTCCTCAAAGATCCTCAGAAATTCACCGTACTCGGTGGTCGTATTCCTAAAGGAGTCCTGCTTGCAGGTGCTCCCGGTACGGGTAAGACACTGTTGGCAAAAGCGATTGCAGGTGAGGCGGATGTTCCCTTTTTTACGATTTCCGGTTCCGATTTTGTCGAAATGTTCGTCGGTGTCGGTGCATCCAGGGTTCGTGACCTCTTCACCCAGGGTAAAAAGCATGCCCCCTGTATCATCTTTATCGATGAGATCGACGCGGTAGGACGACACCGTGGTGCCGGACTCGGCGGTGGCCACGACGAACGAGAACAGACACTGAACCAGTTGCTGGTGGAAATGGATGGTTTTGAATCCAATGACGGTGTTATCATCGTTGCCGCGACAAACAGGCCCGATGTTCTTGACCCTGCACTTCTGCGACCGGGTCGTTTCGACCGGCAGGTTGTAGTACCGGTCCCAGATGTGGGCGGTCGCCAGCAAATTCTTGAAATTTACGCTAAGAAAACCAAGATGGCCCCAATGGTAGATCTGGAAATCCTGGCTCGTGGTACACCAGGTTTTTCTGGTGCAGATCTCGAGAACCTCATTAATGAAGCTGCCCTGATGGCCGCTCGTACTGGTGCCAAAGAGATCGATCTCGAATTACTCGAGAAAGCCAAGGACAAGATCATGATGGGTGCAGAACGCCGCTCCATGATTATTACCGAGAAGGAAAAAGAGGTAACTGCCTATCATGAGGCTGGTCATGCACTTGTCGCCTGGCTGCTACCGGATACAGACCCTATCCATAAAGTCACCATTATTCCGCGTGGACGTGCATTAGGGCTCACCATGCAGCTGCCGATAGACGAAAAATATACCCACTCCAAAAAGTTCCTGCTTAACTCGATCTGCATTCTGTTTGGTGGACGTGTAGCCGAAAAGATCATCTTTGATGAGATCACTACAGGTGCTGGAAACGATCTGGAACGGGCTACCGGACTGGCCAGGAAAATGGTCTGCGAATGGGGCATGAGCGACGAGCTCGGTCCTCTCACCTACGGTAAGAAAGAAGAGCAGATCTTCCTCGGTCGCGAGATTGCCCAACATCGTGACTTTAGTGAAGAGACAGCACGGCAGATTGATCTGGCGGTCAAACAGATAATCCTTGATGCCTTAGAAAAAGTCACCACGATACTCGATGAGCATCGTGATATCTT
This sequence comes from Desulfopila sp. IMCC35008, assembly GCF_010646885.2. Lineage (GTDB taxonomy): Bacteria > Desulfobacterota > Desulfobulbia > Desulfobulbales > Desulfocapsaceae > Desulfopila. The sequence continues at coordinate 3,403,194 of NZ_CP050700.1, forward strand.
AAAACGGATGGCTGAAGACCTGCTGGAGAAAGAGACCATCGTCCTCGATGATATCGAACAGATGATCTATGAACTTCGACCAGGTCAATTTCCGGAAAGAGAACGGAAACATGCTGCTTCGAAAGCGGCATCAGCGGGAAAAGCTGCTGCTCCGGAACAGAAAGCTGCCGACGAAACTCCGGTTGAGGAGAGTCAACCCGAGCCACCGGTACAGGAAGATGCTTCAGAGGCGCCAGAAGAAACGCCACCCGAGGCACCTGAAGATAAACCGGAATCTCCTGAAGGGGATAAAACCGCATGAGCAAAAAGTCATTATCCCCACGGATAATGGGCATTCTGAATGTGACCCCCGATTCGTTTTCGGACGGGGGTCATTTCTATTCATCCGATCTGTCAATCTCCCAGGCGGAGAAAATGATTGGTGATGGCGCTGATATCCTCGATATTGGAGGAGAATCCACCCGTCCTTATGCAGAACCAGTATCTCTGGAAGAGGAACTTGAAAGAACCGTCCCCATCATCAAGGCCATCCGCTCCCGATTCGACATCCCCATCTCCATTGATACCACCAAAGCCGAGGTTGCCAGCCAGGCACTAGATGCTGGAGCTGATATCATTAATGACATCAGTGCCATGCAAAAGGAACCGGCAATAGTTGAGGTGGCCAAAGATCACGATTGTCCTGTCATCATCATGCATATGCAGGGCACTCCCGCTGATATGCAGGACCGTCCTAGTTATGACGATGTCCTCGACGAGATTTCATCCTTTTTTGAAGAACGCATCAGGCACCTCACCTCCTGCGGGATTGCCAAAAAAAACATCACTATCGACCCGGGTATAGGCTTTGGGAAAACCCTTGCACACAACCTGCGCATCATAAAACATCTCGACCATTTTAATAAGCTAGGATGTCCTGTACTGCTTGGTCACTCTCGTAAGTCCTTTCTAGGCAATCTCACCGGTCTCGATGTCCCTCTTGAACGCGACCTGCCCACAGCAGTTGTCTCAGCATTCGCTTTTCGACACAATGTAGACATACTCCGAGTTCACGATGTCGCAGCCACACGAACAGCCCTGAAGATCGCAGAAGCACTCGCCTAGCCCGAATTTCTCATCAACTCAGACAGTTCGCATGGACGGACCCGTTGTTGAACATTGTGCATAATTTAGTGAGGGACATTACAATACTACTTGATTCGTAATGCATGGATTAAAACTAAGTCGACACAATGTTCTTATGAATTTCGACCGAACCCGGAACCGCCCAGGAATTGCAGGTTCCTGATCCTTTACCAGCCCAATACGCCATGACCACAGTTGCCCATACCTACACCCCTGCCATAAGCCGGCACCTGGGAATAGCTGACAACCACGTCACCTCCACCCTGCAACTCCTTGAGGATGGTGGTACAGTCCCGTTTATAGCACGTTACAGAAAGGAGAGAACAGGCTCACTGGACGAGCTGCAGATAACAGCCATCCGGGACCAGTTCCAACTCCTGCAGGAAATCGACAAACGCCGTTCAGCCATTCTCAACAGCCTGGAGAAGGAGGGACACCTGACCGCGGATCTCAAAACATCCCTGCAAAGAGCTGAAAACCTCACCGCCCTGGAAGATATATACCTCCCATATAAACCAAAGCGACGCACCCGGGCCATGATCGCACGCGAATCAGGCCTGGAACCACTAGCCGAAGCCATTTACACCAGACCAAATGCTCAGCAAACCAGTATTTCGCAGCTGCTTGAAGACATACCTGCTGAGATGAGTCATGATGAGGCCTATGCCGGAGCCCGTGATATTATCGCTGAGAAAATCAGCGAACACCAGCCAACCCGCGAATCACTCCGGAAACTATTTGGCCAAAAGGGTCTCATACATTCTGAAGTTGTAAAAAAGCATCGGGAGGAGGCCGCAAAATACCGCGACTACTTTGACTGGCAGGAGCCTGCCCTGAAAGTTGCAGGACACAGGCTGCTTGCCATGCTACGGGGTGAGAAAGATAAATTCTTGCGTATTTCCCTGCGCCCTCCAGTTGAACAGGCCCTTGAGATCATTTACAGGTTTCATATCAATTCCAAAACTGGCGACATCAACCAGCTTCGAAAAGCCATCGAAGATGGTTACACCAGGCTGATCGCACCCTCAATGGAAAATGAACTGCGTAAAAGCCTCAAGGAACGTGCAGACAACGAAGCAATTCAGGTATTTGCCGAGAACCTTAAACAACTCCTCCTGGCGGCACCACTTGGCCAGAAGCGGGTTATGGCGCTTGATCCCGGCTTTCGGACCGGTGCAAAACTTGTTTGCCTGGATGCACAGGGGTCATTACTCGAAAACACAACTGTCTATCCAACCCAATCGGCGGCAATGCGTGACCAGGCCGAAGCAACGGTATTACAGCTTGTACAAAAACACCGAATTGAGGCCATAGGGATAGGCAACGGCACCGCAGGAAGGGAAACAGAAGCATTTATCCGTGAACTCGACCTGCCAGCTGCAATAATCATTACTATGATAAATGAGGATGGTGCTTCCATCTACTCAGCCTCTGAAACCGCCCGGGCCGAATTCCCCGATCTTGACTTAACTGTTCGCGGGGCCATATCCATAGGCCGGAGGCTGCAGGATCCGCTTGCCGAACTGGTGAAGATCGACCCAAAATCAATTGGTGTGGGTCAGTACCAGCACGATGTCAACCAGACAGCCTTAAAACAGGGGCTCGACGATGTTGTCGAACAGTGCGTCAACAGTGTCGGTGTGGAATTAAATAGCGCCAGCAGAGAACTTCTCACCTATGTTGCCGGAGTTGGTCCCCTGCTCGCAGAGAAGATCCTGAACTATCGACAGCAGAAAGGTGGGTTCACCAGCCGCAAGGAACTATTGAAGGTAGAACGTCTCGGCCCCAAAGCATTTGAACAGTGTGCCGGATTCCTACGTGTCACAGCAAGCAGTAATCCCCTGGACAGGAGCGGTGTTCACCCTGAGAGTTACGGTGTCGTCAAGCGCATGGCTAAAGATCTCAATATCGACACCGACACCCTGATCAACTCCCCTGCGCTGCAGCAGAGAATCAGGATAGAAGATTATGTAACCGTAGAGACAGGCTTGCCGACCTTAGGTGACATTATGGAAGAACTGCGTAAACCCGGACGCGACCCACGTCCCGAGTTCAGCCAGTTTCGTTTTGCCGAGAACATTCATAAAATAGAAGATCTCGAACCGGGCATGCGGTTACCCGCGATTATCACCAATGTCACTAAATTCGGGGCATTTGCCGATTTAGGAGTTCATCAGGACGGCTTGATCCACATCAGCCAACTCGCCGACCGGTTTGTCAAAGATCCGTCCGAAGTCGTTCATACCCGTCAACAGGTAACGGTGCGTGTTCTTGAGGTTGACATCCCGCGAAAACGAATCAGCCTCTCCTTAAAAGAGAACTGACTACTCTTTTACAGAACCGGCCAGCAACCCCCTGATAAAATACCTGCCAAGTACAATGTAGATCAGCAGCACAGGCAGGGCCGCAAGAATAGAGCCTGCCATGGGCAGGTTCCAGCTCACCGCCTGTCCACCTGCCAATTGCGCCAACCCGACCGTGATCGGATTCGAGGTATGCCGGGTCAGACAGATCCCCCATAAAAACTCATTCCAGACCTGGGTAAACTGCCATAGGGATGTAACAACAAAACCCGGTATGGAGAGCGGGAAGATAATCTTTCTATAAATAGAAAAGAATCCAGCGCCATCAAGAGATGCGGACTCCATCAGGGAATCCGGTATCTGCGTATAAAAATTTCTGAAAATAAGGGTGGTAATGGGAAGCCCATACACCACGTGAGCGAGGATCAGTCCTGGCAGGCCACCATACAGGTTCATTGCCCGTAAGGTCTGAAACAATGGTATCAGGATAACCTGGTAGGGAATGAACATACCGAACAGGAACAGTGTAAAAATTATCTCACTCCCGGGAAATTTCCATTTTGAAAAGACATAGCCGTTCAGAGAGCCCAGGAGTGTTGACAATGCGGTCGCCCCAATCGTGAGGAGAACCGAATTGAGGATATTTCCTTTAAGTAAGTCAAACGCCTCGCCGAAACTGCCAGTATTGATAACGGGTGGCAGATCCCAGGATTGCGGAAGCGTAATATCACCAGGGAACTTGAGTGAAGTAACTACTGTCAGGTAGGCAGGCAGGAGATACATCATAGCCAGCAATACCAAAACAGCGTACATGCTGAGCCTTCCGATAGTCATTTTTTGTTTCATCTACCTGGTCCTCCTCTGCTTATAACTGGAAACCAGATAGGGAATGATAAACAGGGCGGCAATAAAAAAGAGGATGATAGCGATTGCCGCGCCCCTCGCAAAATCGTTCGCCCGGAAAGTGGTCAAATACATATTAAGGGCAGGATGCCCCGTCTGACCATTATCAGGTCCGGTCATAGCGAAGATGAGATCGAACATTTTCAGAGATATATGCGAGAGAATAATAACCGCCGAGATGGTTATCGGCTTCACCATAGGCAGGGCAATATACCTGTAATAGCCGGCAGTCGTGGCCCCATCAAGCATGGCTGCATCTCGCAGGTCCTGGGATATTCCCGTAAACCCTGCCAGGTAGAGGGCCATTGTATATCCGGAGTATTGCCAGACAGTTGCCAGAATAATACCAAAAGTGGCGGTATTGAAACCGTGCACCTCCTCCATAAAAAGTGCCTTCGGCAGCAACTCCCCGCCGAACCACCCTGCAGCACCAAGTACAACACCGGGCAACATGAGGAAAAGCAGCCCTTTTCTTGAATTTTTCCTGATCGTGAGGAATCCGGCAAGAATAAGTATAAATGCCGATATCTGCAAAAAAACAGGCAACAAATTCTGCCAGTTAAACTCTAGTATCGCATCATTACTCGAAAGCCAGCGAAAAGTCAGTGGTTCATACCCGGCAAAGGTCGGGAGCAGATTTACGCCACCTTGAGGAGCGAGCATCCAACGCCAGATCGTTCCCGAAACAATAAAGGAGAGCGACATAGGGTAGAGGAAAACGGTGCGGAAAAATGCCTCGCCCCTCGGTTTATTATCGAGCAGGATAGCAAGAACCAATCCTATGCCGATGGCCCCTGCCAACAGAAAGACAGAATAGTATACTGCGTTCACGAGATCCTGTCTGAAACTACCGCCCAGGAATCCGGTAAAGAGATCCACGTAATTCGCAAAACCGGCGTAATTTTTTACCGGATTTTCAGCAAGGGCCGCCACTCCACCCCAATCGGTCAATGATATCCAGAATGTGTTACCGATGAATCCGTACACGAATATCCCGATCAGGATGATGGATGGCGACAGGGTAATCAGCGCCTTTAATCTGTCTTTACTGCGCATATACAACTCCATTCAACGACTGCATTTCTAATCACGTGAGGGGTCAGACCTGAGGTCTGACCCCGACCAGAAATCCGGTTACGTAGTCTTGGCAGTCCTATTTACCAATACCATTCTTCATTGCGACCTGCTGGGCTGCCTTGGCAGTAGCTTCAGCATTCCTCGATTTGAGGAACATCTCCATAACCGAGGCAAAATCGTTCATGAACCCCTCATTGGCAGTAACACCATGGGCAAGAGAACCAACAATGCGATCTTTACCGAAATCAGCTGAGGCTGACTTTGCATACTCGTTATACTTGGACAGGTCACTATCTGTACGGGCTGAGATGGAACCTTTCAGTGGGTTGAAAGCATCACTTCCCTCTTTGCTGCCAAGGGTGGAGAGCCAGGCAATAACGTTATCGCGATTAGGCGCACCTTTAGGCAGACCGAAGGAGTCGGCCAGGAACATAAATTGTCCACCGGTACCAAAAGAGGCACTCCAGCCAAAACCGGAACCAGGCTTAAGTTTCTTGGTGGTTGCCATATAACCGGCAGCCCAGTCACCCATCACGTTGAATGCGGCCCGACCGTCAACTACCATATCCGTCGCCTGCTGCCAGGACAGTGAAGACGCGTCCTTGTTGGTATACTCAAGTACTTTGCCGAACAGTTCCCATGCCTTCACTCCTTCCGGACTGTCAAAGGCCAGTTTACCTGCCCAGAGGGCATCCCAGTTATCGGCCCCGAGCGAGGCAAGCGCGACAGATTCCCAAAGGTGATTTGCGGTCCAGTTCTGGGCCAATACCAATGGTACAACGTTCTTGGCTTTCAGGATTTCGGCAGCGGCAAAGAACTCATCCCAGGTTGTGGGTACCTTGATACCCCATTTTTCCAGGTTCGCAGGAACATACCAGACAACATTCGAACGATGAATATTTACTGGAACAGACCAGATACCCGTATCTGTACCGATATTCTTGACCAGTCCTTCCGGAAAGACATCCATCCAGCCCTGTTCTTTGAACAGGAAGGTGAGATCTTCCATACGATCCGCTTTTACCCAGGTACCGATCAGCTCCTGACCGGCGTGAACCTGAAAAGAATCAGGCGGCTCGCCACCCAGCATCCTGGTCTTCAGGACCGCCTTGGCGTTAACACCGGAACCACCGGTTACAGTAGCATTGACAACTTCGACACCAGGATTCTGTTTGGTGTAGAGATCAATCAATGCCTGCAGGGCCGGACCTTCGTCCCCTGCCCACCAGGAAAATATTTCCAGTTGTCCTGAGAGATCCTTTGCCTGTGCGGCCGGAGATCCGAACAGTAATGCAACTGCAGTCATCGCAACACATACTCCTGTTACCAACCTTTTCATCTGCTCCTCCTTTTGATGGGATTTCGACGGGTATCTCCCGTCCTTACTGCAACTTGCCTCAACATACTAATAAACGGCTTCCTCTGTCTGCGGATCAAAAAACAACAACCTCTCCGCATCTATTGCCAATTCAACCTTCTCACCGGGCCGAATACGAATGCGCCCTTCCAGTTCGGCAACCATAGTGTTGCCTCCCGCCGTAAATTCAATGAGTGATTGCCCTCCCAAAATTTCTGCCACCAGTACCTCCCCTGTAATTCTCCACTCTGAACTCAACATGTTCAGGTTATTACCACCCTTTATCGCGTCAGGGCGTATCCCCACAAGCACTTGGGTCTCTTCTGCTAATTGCGGAGGATTGAGAAGTGGCAATTCTATCTCACCAAACCTAACGCTTACAGCGCCTTCTGTAGAACTGATAACCCCGTCCACAATATTGATGGGCGGATTACCGATAAATCCGCCGACAAACCTGTTGACTGGTTCCTCAAAGACCTCAATGGGAGTGCCTACCTGCTGGATATATCCGTCTTTCAGGATAACAATACGGTCTGCCAGGGTCATGGCTTCCACTTGATCATGAGTCACATAGATAGTGGTGGTCTGCATTTTTAAATGGAGCTTTTTAAGCTCCATGCGCATCTGGGTCCGCAGTTGGGCATCAAGGTTGGAAAGCGGCTCATCAAACAGGAAGACAGCAGGTTGTCTGACGATGGCCCGCCCCATAGCTACACGCTGCCTCTGGCCACCGGATAATTCCGCCGGTTTTCGTTGCAGATAGGGGGTCAACTCCAGTATTGCCGCAGCATCCTGCACCTTCTTTTCTATTTCATCCCGGGAAGCTCGCGCCATCCTGAGGCTAAATGCCATGTTCTCATAAACAGTCATGTGAGGGTAGAGGGCATAATTCTGGAAGACCATAGCCACGTTTCGATCCTTCGGGTCAACCTCATTAACCGGTCTTCCGTTAATATGGATCTCCCCTCCACTTACCGATTCCAGTCCGGCTATCATCCTCAGGATAGTGGACTTACCGCAGCCAGAAGGCCCAACAAGAACAATAAATTCGTTATCGGTGATCTCAAGATCGACACCGTGCACAACCTCAGTTGTGCCGAACCTCTTCACCACCCCTTTCAACTCAACATGGGCCATATACACACTCCTAAGATTATCCAGGAGTGTGTCGGAGAATTACCATTTGGGTCCGGTTCGAGGCATTTGCAGAAAACTATGCACAGCCATATGACTGATATTCCATGCATTATATTTTTACAAATAACAACGAAATGGGCTAAAAGGGTTTTCTCAGACACGCTCCCAGGTAGATTTTGAAACAAAGTTTCATCAACTCTAGTAAAGCTATCCTGAAACATATTCTGATGTAAAACAGATACTCATCCAACTCAAGGGAAAAACGCAGCGCCATAAAAACATTCAGGATTTTATTACTTCAATATGGTAAGAGCAGTTGCTGAAACGTTTACACATTGCAGTCTATCATTATTACTTAAATGGTGCCAAATGTTTACCTGGTTCAGGAAAAGACGCCGCAGGAAGCTCCTCAGTAAACCATTCCCCACCCTTTGGCGCACAATTCTAAATGAAGCAGTTACCCATTATTCCTTCCTTGACCAGCAAGAAAGAACGCAACTGGAACAACTGATACAATTTTTTATTGCCGAAAAAAACTTTGAAGGATGCGGCGGGCTTGAGGTGACAGATGAAATCAAGGTCGTTATTTCCGCCCAGGCCTGCCTGCTTGTATTAGGGTTACCCTCTTTTCAATATCATGAGCTTGAGTCTGTTCTTGTCTATCCGACCACAGTGACACTGCCCAGATTGCGACAATCGTTTTTCGATTCAACTCCCACTATCGTACCCGACAACCAACAGATCCTTGGCCTGGCCTCCATGCGCGGCCCTGTTATCCTGGTGTGGGATGCTGTCATCAACGGAGCCCGCCACCCGGAACACGGGCATAACGTGGTGTACCATGAGTTCGCCCACATCCTCGATATGCGAGATGGCTCGGCAGACGGTACCCCGGAATTGTACAACAGGAAACTCTTTCAGGACTGGGTGAAAATATTCACCCGCGAATTTCTGCAGCTTAAAAAGGCTGTAGAGAATGGCAGAAAAAGTGTCCTCGATCCATATGGGGCCATCCACGAAGCTGAATTTTTCGCGGTTGCCACAGAGCTCTTTTTCGACCGTCCCCTGAGGCTGCAAAAAGAAATTCCGGAACTTTACAATGTACTTGCCGCCTATTACCGACAGGATACTGCCGAGAGGGAACGACGCTATCGCCAGTCTGAAAAGAAATAGTCAGCAGCTGGCCTACAACTGCAAAAATGACAGAAGATACAAGCCGCCGGTGTAGGTAACAAGTGAGAAAAGCGTCGAAACCATGATTATGGAACCGGACAACTCAGCATCATTGTTGAGTTGCTGGGCCATAACAAAGGCGGCTGCGGCAGTTGGCGCCCCGGCAAGAATAAACCCTATTCCCAGATCCTGTCCCCGAAGACCGAACATCTTCAAGAGAACCACTGCAACAAAGGGCATCACCACAATTTTGAACAGTGATGCCATTGCCACTACTTTGATATCTCCTTTCAGGCGATCCATTGAAAAAGAGGCTCCGATAGAGAGAAGAGCTAATGGCAGGGCCATGCCGGTGACAATGTCCAGGGTCCGGTCCATAATCGTTGGCTTTGGCAATTCAAGCAAACTCCAGGATATTCCTGCCAGGCAGGCAAGAATGAGGGGATTCAGCCCCAACTGCTGCAGCCAGATTCCGGCCGTCGGTTTTGTATCCCCATTCCTCTGTGGTAACAATAACGCCACAACCGAGAGAAAATTAAGCATCGGTATAAAAAAACCAATAATGATACCGGCTACCGCCAGCCCCTCCTCCCCATAAGCACTGAAAACAATGGCAACACCTATATATGCAGCGTTACTGCGAAAAGAGGCCTGGCAAAAGGCACCGAGCCGAGGAGCAGGATATCCCCGAATCAATCCATACAGATAACTCGCGAGAAAAACAACCGCCATTGAGACCAGCAAACCAAACAGCAACTGACCATTGAAACTGGTGGTGAAATTAGCCGAACTGATCTTATGAAACAGCAGGGCTGGCAAGGCCACGTAGAAAATGAGTCTGTTGAGCTGGACGGTAAAGTCCCTGCTGAAGAGGTTGGTCCGTTGGAGCGCAAACCCAAGGCCAATAACGAGGAAAACGGGAAAGACAATAAGCAGGATCTGTGTTAATTGGACCATATTTTAATAGCGGCTGAAGGGTTAAGGTAAAAGGTCGCTGCGGATTATCCTCTTTACGCTGATAATAAAAGTGTTATCAGAAGAAGATGATCCTTTTAAAACAGAGAAATAATGCGATTATCAGCCACTATTCTCAGCAATCATCTCGTCGATGAGATGGCCAAGCCTCTCTATTCCATGTTCCATTCGATCATCCCACGGATAGCCGAAATTGAGGCGGAGGCAATGGTTGTACCTGCCGGTTACGGTGCAAAGAGAGCCGGGAATAATAGCGATATTCTCTTTTGCGGCACGATCAAAGAGTTTCAGCCCATCGACCCGCTTATCGAGCTCAACCCAGAGCGTCAGGCCACCTTTGGGAGAGGACACCCGTGTTCCTGGCGGGAAATAGCGGGCAATCCCCATTACCAGGTTGGCTGCTTGTTTCTTCAATGAATTTCTCATTCTGCGCAGGTGCCGGTCGTGGGCCCCACTAGCCAGGAATCGTGCAGCAACCACCTGATTCAGTTGGGAACAGGCTACAGAACGATTAAATTTGATCCGCTTGATTCGCTCCTTGAAACGTCCCGGCATGGTCCAGCCGATTCGCAGATCAGGAGCAAGGGATTTGGTAAACGAGGAGCAGTACAGGACCAACCCTTTGGTATCGAATGATTTCAACGGTACCGGCCTGGTCTCACTAAAATGAAGATCACCGTAGATGTCATCTTCGATAAGCGGTATTTCACGCTTGCCGAGCATCTCCACCAGTCGCTCTTTCATTTTCGTCTGCAGCACGTAACCAAGTGGATTATGAAAATTGCCGTTAACCAGCGCCCCTTTTACATCGTGTTCATCAAGTGCTTTTTCGACCATATCCAGATCAAAACCACTATCCGGATCAACCGGAATTTCAAGCGCCCGCATTTTCAGGTCTTCGATCAGTTGCAGGTAACACAGAAAAGTGGGTGACTCAATAAGGATGACGTCTCCCTCCCCTGCTATTGCCCGTAAACAGAGGTCGATGGCCGCAAGACAGCCATCGGTCACAATGAGTTCTTCTCCCCGCTCCTTCGAAAAATAGCCGACCGATCTTTTGGCTAGCTCACTTCGAAGTTCCGGGACTCCTGTGGGATGTCCATACCCTATCATCGCCCCTGTTGTATATCCTGCTGCCGCCTGGCGCAGTTCACGACCAAGCTGCTTGAGTGGCAGCAACTCCGGAGCCGGGATGGCAGTACCCAAAGGCAACATCTCCGGGTTATTGATATACTCCTGCAAAATCATGGCATGGGTATTCGTCGTTACCTTCAGAGGTTCGATGGTTCTCCGGTCACTCAATGGCCGCGGCAGCACCTTATCTAAAAGTGGTTTGACATAGAAGCCGGATTTCTCCCGGACCTCAACAACACCACGATCTTCCAGTTCATTGTATGCCTGGTACACTGTCGAAATTGAACGCCCCGTCCGTAATCGCTGGGTCCTGAGAGACGGTAGCTTCTCTCCCGCCCTGTAATTTCCGGATCGAATTTTCAACTCAAGATCATTTGCCAATTGCAGGTATTGATACTCCATCGTTACCACCAAATTATTCTACCTGTTTTTCAAATTATACAACCTGTACTCACAAGGCATTTTACACAATCCATAGTTGTTTTTCAGTACCTATATAAAGTTAAACATATATCCTTTACCAGCTCTTAAACACTGGATAATCTTTCACCACAAACAGTGACAAGCTCAAGGCTGGCCATTAGTTACAACACGTTTAAAGAAATTCTTTTTTCAACAGGCTAAAGAGATGAATCTGTTGAGATTCCAAATTGTTTACTAAAAATTTATTTCATTTCTTTGAATTGCCAACATATAATAGATGCGCTGATCCGTACCCATAGACCGCGACCCATCAAATATCTACCACCCAGTATCCTAAATTTATAGGGGAATTTTATGCTCAATAGATTCACAGTCAAACAAAGGATGTATCTTATTATAGCTGCAATCCTGGCACTCTTTCTGGTAATGACCTACTTCGCCATACAAAACAGCAACAAGGCCAGGGACATGGGTATCGCCAAAACAGGCGAGGTAATGCTCGCTGACCAGAAGGCAAAAATTCAAATCGCCTCTCATTCGGTGGCCCTCACAGTTGGTAATGCAATTTCGGATATAGAAGATCACGATCAGAAGGTTGAAACCATCCGGAAACTGATAGATGAAATACGCTTTGAAGACGACAAATCAGGCTATTTTTTCGTCTACGAAAACACGACCTGTGTCGCACTCCCACCCAAAAAGGAAGTTCAGGGCAAAGACCTGAAAGATACGAAAGATAAGAACGGCGTCTACCTGGTAAGAGAGCTTCTTGATGCGGCTGAGAAAGGTGGCGGCTTCGTTACCTACATCTGGCCGAAACCGGGGGCCGGAGACGTTCCCAAACTCGGTTATGCCGAGTTTATCCCCGGAACGAAAATGTGGATAGGCACAGGTGTATACCTTGATAATATCGAGACTTACCAGGCCAAGATGGAAGAAGATATCTCGAGCCAGGTTGGAACATCTATTATTACCATGGTTATTACCGCCGGTTTGATCTTCGGTGGTATCATTACTCTTTGCCTGGTCATTGTAATTGGAATAGTCGGCAACCTCAAATCCATGATTGTCAGCTTCCAGGATATTGCCGAGGGTGAGGGTGATCTCACCAAGAGGATCGAGATCAAGGCTAAGGATGAAATCGCAGAATTGGCCGGCTGGTTCAACACCTTTCTTACAAAACTTCAGGATATGATTGGTATCATCGCCCGCAACACCGCCGATGTTGACAGGGAGTCAAACAGCCTCTCTGAAATCTCCGCCAGGCTGGACCAGAATGCAAATCAGACAACCTCTTTGTCTGAAAGTGTCGCTTCAGCTGCCGAAGAGATGAGCGTGAACATGAACAATGTCGCCGCAGCCATGGAAGAGTCAACCACGAACACCTCCATGGTGGCCAGCGCTGCAGAAGAAATGACCGCGACCATCAACGAGATTGCCGCCAACGCAGAACAGGCCCATACGATCTCTGAAACAGCTGTCAGCCAGGCCGAGAAAACCTCCGTACGCATGGCTGAACTGGGCGCTTCAGCGGATGCCATCAGCAAGGTTACCGAAACTATTACTGAAATCTCAGAGCAGACCAATCTTCTTGCACTCAATGCCACCATTGAGGCCGCCCGGGCCGGTGACGCAGGTAAAGGTTTTGCAGTTGTAGCCAACGAGATTAAGGAACTTGCAAAGCAGACGGCAGAGGCCACCCTCGATATCAAGAAACAGATCGACGAGGTTCAGTCCACCACTACCACTACTGTCGGCGAGATCCAGGAGATCAGTAACGTCATCAACAGCGTCAATGAGATCGTTGCAACCATCTCAACCGCCGTCGGTGAACAGTCAACCGCAACTGAAGAGATCGCAAACAACATCAATCAAGCAGCCATGGGCCTTTCCGAGGTAAACGAAAATGTAAGCCAGGTGACAGTAGTTGCGGGAACGATCACCCAGGATATTGCCATGGTTAATAGTGCTGCCGTAGATATCACCACCAGCAGCGGTCAGGTCAATACCTCTAGTAGTGATCTGCAAAAACTTGCAAATCAACTGAAAAGCGTGGTTGAGAGCTTTAAAATCTAAGTAAGGGTCAATAAGTACCACCTCCCATAGGCGTTGCCATTTGGCAGCGCCTTTTTTCTTTTCCCAAATCAGTTAACATACCGTTCATTATATTCTTTTCGCGTAAAAATGAAGAAAGCGTGAAACTTTACCAATAATTTATTTCACATTGTGGTATTGCGCCTCTATACTTTAAATAAGGGAACTGTAAGAGGCCTTTATTTCTGGTTTATTAACACACATGGAACGGGCATGGGGGCCCGTCCTGCCACAACTGTAACGACCCGGAATACGTTTGCCAGGGGAAGTAATCGGGGTTTGCTACAAGGAGGACTTTATGTTGAACAGGTTTACCGTAAAACAGCGAATGTACCTCATTATCATGGCGATTCTCGTCCTGTTTCTGGTCATGCTCTATTACGCCGTGAAAAATGGTACTGATGCCCGTGATTTGGGAATTAGCAAAGCTGGAACGATCATGCTGGAAGATCAGAAGGCGAAAGTACAGGTCTCCTCACATGCCATGGCCCTGGCTGTGGGACATGCTCTTGAGGGCATAACCGATAAGGAACAACAGGTAGAGATCATCCGAAAGCTCGTAGATGGCATTATCTATGAGCAGGACAAATCCGGTTACTTTTTTGTGTATGAAGATACCACTAATGTTGCCATGCCGGTCAAGAAATCACTTCACGGAAAGGATCTCAAAGACACCAAAGACAAAAACGGTGTTTATGTTATCCGCGAATTACGAGATGCCGCCCAAGGCGGGGGGGGATTCGTTGAGTACATCTGGCCCAAGCCCGGCACGAACGATACCCCAAAAGTCAGTTATGCTGAAATGATTCCCGGCACGCAGATGTGGCTCGGTACCGGCGTCTACCTTGATAATATTGATGCATACAAAGCGGAGATGAGCAGTGACATCGGCCGTCAGGTGAAAAAGAGCATCATCTGGATGCTTATCTCTTCAGGTATCATTTTCGCGGGAATCATCACCCTCTGCCTGGTTATCGTTGTCGGGATTGTCGGCAACCTAAAATCGATGGTACTCAGTTTCCAGGATATCGCTGAAGGAGAAGGTGACCTGACCAAGCGAATCGAAATCAAGGCAAAGGATGAAATCGCAGAACTTGCTGGATGGTTTAATATCTTCCTGGAAAAACTGCAGGATATGATCGGCAGGATCTCCCGAAACACCATCGCTGTAGGTGGTGAAGCGACCAGCCTCTCGACCATAGCCCAGACCCTCTCTGAGAATGCCGAGCAAACGTCCGACCTCTCCGACAATGTTGCCTCTGCGGCTGAGGAAATGAGTGTCAATATGAATAATGTGGCTTCTGCCATGGAACAATCGACAACCAACACTTCCATGGTGGCCAGCGCTGCCGAGGAGATGACAGCCACCATCAACGAGATAGCCTCCAACTCCGAAAATGCCCACTCGATATCGGAAAAGGCTGTCAAACAAGCGGCTCAAACCTCCATCCGGATGGAAGAACTGGGAGCCTCTGCTGATGCTATAAGTAAGGTCACAGAGACCATTACTGAAATATCGGAACAGACCAACCTGCTGGCCTTAAACGCAACTATCGAGGCAGCACGTGCTGGTGAGGCGGGTAAAGGGTTTGCTGTTGTTGCCAACGAAATCAAGGAACTGGCCAAGCAGACAGCGGAAGCAACGCTTGATATCAAGAAACAGATAGACGACGTGCAATCGACCACCACCACGACTGTCTCTGAGATTCAGGAGATCACCAACGTTATCAACAGTGTCAATGAAATCGTCTCCACCATATCCACCGCTGTTGGAGAGCAATCCACAGCAACCGAAGAGATTGCCAACAACATTAACCAGGCGGCCCTTGGGCTGACTGAGGTAAATGAGAATGTCAGCCAGGTGACAGTCGTAGCTGATTCAATCACCCGGGACATTACCAAGGTTAGCAGTGCATCAGAGGATATCTCTTCGAGTAGCCGAGGTGTCCACAGCTCAAGCAGTGATCTGCAAAAGCTGGCCGAAGAGCTGAAAAGCATTGTAGACAGTTTTAAGATCTGACAGTACGCTATCGTCAGGACCCAGCCATTTTTATGCACCGGAAAAACTACACTTTCCGGTGCAATTCATTTTTTATGACAACACTATAGTAATACATCGACTCGCACTCTTTGTCCTTGTAATCCTCAGCGGTACTGTTTTCTCCGCCTCCTGCAACCGTGCTGATGTTTTTCCCAAAATATTAATATTGAATTCCTACCACAAAGGATATAGCTGGGCAGATCAAACAGTTCGCTCCATCGAATCAACCATGCTGCTTTCTTTTCCCACAGCGGATATCCGGGTGGAGTATATGGATACTAAACGTAAAAGCTCCAAGGAATACCTGGACATACTGACTCTCTTCTACCGTGAAAAATTCAAGGAACAGACCTTCGATCTGATATTTGCCTGTGACGATCACTCAATCGAATTCCTGCAATCTTATGGCGCATCACTTTTCCCTGATACTCCAGTTGTCTTCAGTGGTGCCAACACGCTTGATACCAGCCTGACAGACCAAGCCGTCAACCCGAATATGACAGGTGTACTCGAATTTACCGACATCTCAAGGACAATTGAGCTGGCACGACAACTCCAGCCCGGGCTCAAGAATATTGTGGTGATTAACGACAATACCGTTACCGGCAAATATATTAGCGGGCGGTTCGCCACCATCATGCCGGAACTGCGATCTCAATTCTCAGTCACGTTCCTTAGTGACGATCCTCTTGAAGAACTGAGTGAGAAGATCGCCACCCTTGATAACGACACGATGGTCCTACTCCTCTCCTATTCTATCGATAATACAGGTGATTATTACGACCCGCACTACACGGCATCTTTGTTGAGTGAGGCCTCCGGAGTACCTATTTATGCCGTATGGGACTTCTATTTCAATCATGGAATAATCGGCGGAGTCATGACTTCCGGGTATCTGCAAGGGGAAACAGCAGCTGAAATCGGCAAAAAGATCCTGCAGGGTACTACCCCCGCTGACGTACCAATAGTAAAAGACGGGGCCAACGAAATATTATGGAGGCATCGTCTCCTCATTTGCAAACTCACCTGTGCCGATTAACACCTACACCGAGTATATGGATACCAAGCGGCACACGGATAAACGATTCCTTAACGCAGTACTCAACCTGTTAAAACATAAGTATGAGCAAAGGAGGCTTGACCTGATTATCACCTCCGATGACAATGCCTACAATATGGTCAGGACCTTAAAGGACACCCTGTTTCCCGACACGCCGGTCGTCTTCTGTGGTGTTAATTACCTGCAAAATCCACAGCAATTTCGTGGTGGTAATATGACGGGCGTCATAGAATCCTAGGATATGCTTGGTACCATCGAACTCGGGTTGCAGCTTTTCCCGAATACACGCTTGCTCTACATCGTCAACGACAACACAACAACAGGCAAGGCAAACAAGCTACGGTTTGAAAACATAAGGTCTCAATTGCCTGAGGAACTTAAACTTACCTTCAGCGAGGACAAGTCGATGCAACAGGTCCAAAGCGAGGTTGCACGCCTTGATGAAAACAGCCTGGTCCTGCTTATGTCGTTTACCATGGACAAGGACAATTATCGCTTCAGTTTCAGTGAAAGTGCCCAACTCATTACCAGGAGTTCAGCCCGCCCGGTCCTGGGGTTCTGGGATTTCTACCTGGGCAACGGGATCATTGGTGGTGTCATAACCGGAGGATTTGACCAGGGTCAAACAGCTGGAAAGCTCGGAATAGCAACTCTTACCGGCAACACCATCTCAACATTACCGGTCGTTGAAACAAGCCCGGTTATTCCAACCATTGATCATAATATAGCACATCATTTCGGAGTCGATACTGATAAACTTCCCAACAATGTACACATCCTCAACAGGCAGCTCACTTTTTTAGAACAATACCGGAAACTCATCTACCTCGTCCTCGTAATTTTCGGTCTGTTGCTTCTTATTGTGCTCATTCAGGCCACACGAATTATGCGCCAACACCACAACCATAACAAATTGGCGGTACGAGTCGAACTCGATCCCTTAACCGGCACCAAAAACAGGGAATTTTTTCATCAAATATCAAACGCTTTGTTGATATTGCAATAGAAAATAAACATTCCCTCATACTCTGCTATTTTGACCTGGACAACCTGAAAACAATTAATGATTCATATGGCCACAAGGCAGGCGATGAATACATCTTGCTGGCCGTCGAGGCTATCAGACAAAAGATCAGAGCCAACGACCTTCTCTGCCGTATGGGAGGCGACGAGTTTATCGCCCTGCTCCCAAACTGTACGCTCGAAAAAGGGGCGCATATTTGTTCCCGCAGAGGCAAGCTTGCAGACTCTGTCTAAAACGAGACACCCGGACTGGGAAACAGGCTTAAGTTGTGGTTTCAGCGAACTAAACCCACACCAGCCACTCTCCCCTGAAGAACTGCTTGAACAGGCTGACAGAGAAATGTACCGCAGCAAAAAGGTCCGAAAACAGCAAAAACAGTTAAATCGGTAGAGGTTACCTTGTAGATAGAGAACCTGTTTGATACAACTTACCTATGATATCATTTACACGAATCCTGTCATCAATAGTCACCACTACTTTACCGCTGTTTCTGTTGCTGCCTTGGATTTTCCTGTCTGTTCCACACGATGCACACGGATCGTTGCAACGCAACGTCCTCATCATCCACTCATACCACGTCGGCTATAAATGGACCGACGACACCTACCGTGGGATTCTGGAAGGCTTGTCACCTGAAGAAAACGAGATATCATTGCATGTCGAATACCTCGATATGAAAAGGTATTATTCAGACAAGAGATACTATCAAGCAGCCCTCTGGCTGGGACAGAAGTATATTGAAACCCCGATAGACCTGATTATTGCCACAGACGATACAGCCTTCATTTTTCTAAAAGAGTTCGGAAGTACCCTGTATCCAGGTACCCCTATCTTTTTTTGCGGCACGAACTACCTTGAGGAAGAAGCCCTCAAGGGGCTGGATAATTTTTACGGCGTAACAGAAAAAGCGGATATCTCCGCAACCATTCAGGTTATTCTCGATACCCTGCCGGAAACCCGGCAGATTTTTATCATCAACGACACCACTGTTACGGGCCGCCGTGTTCATAAAGAGATTGAACAGGCTATCAGCGGGTTTCAGAATTCAGTGGAGTTTACCTTCCTTGAAGACATCGCTATGGCGGATCTTATCACCAAGATATCCAGCCTCCCTGAAAATAGCGTGATTTTCTATACCTTTTTCTTCCGTGACAAAAATGGCATGACCTTTGAGTATGACCAGACCATGCGATTACTCTCGCGCCAGGCCAATCGGCCCATGTTCGGTGCCTGGGATTTCAATTTCGGTCTCGGTATTGTTGGCGGAAAACTCACCAGCGGCAAGCAGCAGGGATTAGCAGTTGCAAGCCTCGCCCTCTCCTCACTCAACGGGACTCCTCTTGCACAAATCCCCCGTGTAACATCGAGTCCCAACATGTTTATGTTCGATTACGAACAACTAAAAAAACATAATATTGCGTTGTCCAGATTACCGACAGAGTCCCAGGTTTTCAACCTTCCCCCAAATTTTCTGAAACAACATAAAAAGGTACTCATCGGGGCCGCACTGGTAACAAGTTCACTGATTGTTGTTATTACTATCCTCTCCATCAACATCCATCGCAGGAAACGGGCGGAGAAAAAACTCAGGCAGAGTGAAAAGAATTTCCGGGATATCTTTAATAATACCCAGGAAGGACTCTACCAATCAACGGCCCAAGGCACATTCATCCAGGTCAACCCGGCCCTTGCGCATATGATGAAATGTTCATCTCCGCAAGAGATGATGGATTATTACACTGATATTCGCACCCAATTCTACCCGTCGCCGGAGGACCGTCTCAAACTTCTCAGCAGGTGCGAGAAAGAGCAATGGGTAAAACAGGAAATCACCTTAAAGTGTAGGGACGGGTCGGAAATAGAGGTGCTGGAAACCCTTCACAGCGTCCATGATGAGCAGGGCAAATTCCTTTATTTTGAAGGTTCTTGCGTTGATCTCACTGAATACAAGAAAACCCAGGAACTGATATCCCAAACAGACAAGATGCTTTCTTTAGGCGGTGTCTCAGCCGGTATCGCCCATGAGATCAGGAGCCCCCTGTCCACTATCGCACTTGGCACCCAGGTCATCACCAGCCGCCTTGCGGACGACAACAAGGCCAACCTGGAAGCCGCTTCAAAAGCCGGGACAACACTTGAACATATCCATGCCTATGCAAAGGAACGTGAACTGGCAAGGATGCTCAGCGATATTCACGAGTCTGCTTTGCGCGCGGGAGTCATTGTCGATGATATGCTCTCGTACAGTAAGAAGTCGATTGGTGAGTTTGAGTATACTTCCCTCATCGATATCGTAAACAAAACACTTGCTTTCGCCAAAAAGGATTACACACTTCGAAACATGTGTAGATTCGACGCCATAGACATCAGGAAAGATTTTGATGACTCACTCCCAAAAGTCTACTGCAGTTCCAGCAAGATTCAGCAGGTAATCTTTAATATCCTCAAGAACGGGGCAGAGGCAATGCAGGATGCAGGAACCCAAGAACCCTCATTCACCCTGCGCCTTATAAAGGAACACAACAGAGCCAGGCTGGAAATCGAAGACAACGGCCCGGGTATGTCAACAAACCTGCAAAAGAAAATATTCCAACCCTTTTTCACCACCAAGTCCAAAGAGAAAGGGACCGGACTCGGTCTTTCCGTCTCCTCGTTTATCATCAAGGAAAACCACCACGGAGATCTCCAGGTTGATTCCACACCGGGCATGGGCACAACCTTTATTATTCTGTTACCCTATATGCCCCCAAAAGAAGAACAGGACGATAAAGAACCGGTCATTTAATGCCTAAGGGCCTCCTTCTGCCGGGCCCGCTGCACCATTCCCTCCCCAACATACAAGAGCAAGGCTATCCATATCAGTAGAAAACCGAACATCCTGACAAATGGGAACGGTTCCCCATAAAGAAGTATCCCGAGCACCAGGTTTATAGATGGAGCTATATATTGAAGCAGCCCAAGAAGCGAAAGTGGGATGTTCTGGGCCGCGTACCCAAAAAACAGCAGGGGTAGTGAAGTTACCACACCCGTTGCTATCAGGAGTAGTGTCAACTCTGCATCCACATGTCCGAAGGACCCAGTTCCTGCCTTCTCCTTATAAATGAGGACCACCAGTGCAGGCACAAACAATACCATCGTTTCCAGGCTCAAGCCTTCAAGCGCAGGAACAGAGGTCTTCTTATGCAACAGCCCGTAGAGTGCAAAAGTACAGGCAAGGGACAGAGCAACCCATGGGAACTGCCCGTACCAGACAGTCAGGTAGACAACACCACACAGAGCCACCAGAAGTGCGGCTAACTGACCTGCCCTTAGTCGCTCCTTTAAAAAAAACATGCCAAATAGCACGGTAATGAGCGGGTTAATGAAATAGCCCAGACTCGCTTCAATCACATGACCATTATTGACCGCCCAGATATAGAGCAGCCAGTTAACCCCCAGAAGCGAGGCTGCTGGCAGAAATACAGCCACATTTTTCAGGTTTGAAAAAGCCTCGTGGAGTGAACGCAACCGACCCATTACCATGATGAGGCCGATGGTAAACAGCAGTGACCAAACCATCCGGTGACACAGGATCTCATAGGGAACCACCGCAGCCAGACTCTTCCAAAACACGGGAAGAAGTCCCCACAGGACATACGCAAACACTGCGGCAACAACCCCGCGATGTAACATTACTAACTCCGTTGACGAAAAAGAGGAAAGTATTACCGGGTTCAGGAACCCAGCAGAAGGCCACTGGACAGCCAGTAATAAAGAATGTACACCCCTGCTGTCAATAGGAATATGGCTGATATTTTGTGCACATAAGGAACCAGCCGCTTAATCGTACCGACAACAAGCCGTTTCTTGACCAGGGCAATCCCCAGGATGAGAACAAAAAGGACAAAACCGGTGCCGAGGATATAACTGACAAACCGGGCCAGCCCGTTCAGCACATCGCCTGTGGTTACTGCACTCCCGACCACGGCAAGAAAAATGGGCAAGGTACATCCTAAAGAGGTGATGGCAAAGGTCACTCCAAACAGGAAAAAGCCACCCGTGGAAATGTCGCGTGGATCCCCCATCTTGTTGGCAAGATGAGCGATGAGAGGAAAAGACAGCGTGTGCCCGAGCAATAACCAGATACCAAGAGCGGTAAGCAACACCCCAACCACCACGGCAAACCATGGAACAATACCCATGAGGAAATATCCGCCTGCGGAGACAACAGAGCCAACGAGAACAAACAGCAAGCCGAAACCGGCTGTTACGACAACGGCTATCCAGCCTGCCTTTACAATTCGCGAAAAGAGGGAGTGCTCCTGAAAATCACTCTCTTCCGCACCAAGGTAGAGGGACATGTAGACGGGCAACAGAAAAAAACCACACGGGTTGACTGCGGAAACCATGCCGGCACCAAATGCATAACCAAACGGCAGCAGTTCGGCAAACTGACTCATCATCTCACTGACAGCGACTTGAAGCTCCATTCCCCTTCCAATTCTTACAATATGAGGGTGCCTTGAAAAATCAGGTAAATCGTTCAAACTCTAGGCGCATCCAAAAACGTAACCACAGGTATACAGCTGATATTCCGTGGATATAATTTTGAGTGCAACAACAAAGTTGAGCAGATTGGCAAATTTTCGAGGTACCCATAAGTAATCGGCGGCGCAGGACCGCATTTGCAAAACCACCTATAGATATAGTAATGGGTGGCCAAAAGTACAGGACCTTTTTAATCTTTTGCTTAAAATACTTTTAATAAACGGCCTATCTTCGTTTCGCTTCTCCTCATTTTATTGCGGTACCATATCAAATAGATATGAATACCTGATGAATATTTTCGACCGCGGTCATTTTTTTATTGACGTCAAACTTTGCCTGGTTTAAAAGTTGACCCTGGTCGAGTTTTAATCTTTAAATGTTATTTTGGAAAATATGAGCGGTACACGAGAAGAGAAAAAGAGGAAAACCAAAAAGGCAATTCTGTCAGCAGCAGTCGAGCTCTTCGGAAAATACGGGTTTGAAAAAACCTCAATTGCCCAACTTGCCAGAACGGCAGGTGTCGGTAAAGGGACGGTATACAGCTACTTTAAAACCAAGCAGGATATCCTCCAGGCGTTCTGCGACGATGAGCTGGAATTTATCCACGAACGGTTAACATCGGAGAGCGATACCTCAAAGAATATACTTGATCAAATGGTGACAATATTCCTGGCAGAATTCACCTATGTGACACGAAATCCGGAGTTCGGAAGGATCTACATGCAGGAGAGTGTTTTCCCGAGAAAACAGCTCCTCACTTCTCATAACGAAAGCGAAAACAGGTATTTTGAGATGATATTCCCCGTTATCAAAAATGCACAGGATCGTGGAGAGCTGCGGGAAGACCTTGAGTTGCTGCACATCTGTGGTCATTTTTTTGCCCTTTACCTGCTCGTACTGCACTCCTGGTATACAGACCTGCTCAAGACAGAGGAAGCAGAAGAAGCACTACGAACGCTTTTTACCCAGATTATCCATGGATTACAACCATTAAGCAAAACACCAACTGAGACGAGACACCCACATGAACTATAAACCCAGTCCCGACCAACAGAAGGAGCACCGCCTGCTCTTCTTTTTCTGGAATAACCTGCCCAGGTTTGTCCTGTTGTTAATGATACTATTGATCCTTGCGCTGGTTGCCATAATACAGAAAGAGAGCGAACTGATTGCCGCCAACAAGGCATCAGCCATTTCAACGGAAAAACCGCCTGTTAACGTTGTCACCCTGGAGCTTGTCCCGGGAGTCATCACCGACCGCCTCAATCTGCCGGGCAGTATCGAGCCATGGACAGACCTTACCTTACTGGCCAAAATAAGTGGTACCATAGAAGAGGTCTTCATTCAGGAGGGTGACAGGGTCCAGAAAGGTGATGTCATCGCCCGCATTGAAGAAGCCGATTACCGCATAGCCATCGACCGGGCCAAGGCCGCATATAACTTGGCAAAGGCAGATTTTGACAGGGATAAATCAATCTACACCAAGGGAATGATCCCAACTGCCGACCTGGAGAGCCGAAAAACAGGGATGCAGACGGCAAAGGCGGATCTGGAGAAAGCGGAACTGCAATACTCACGCTGTAAAATCACTGCTCCCATGGACGGTGTAATAGAACGGCTCGATGCCAAGGTGGGCCTGCAGCTTTCTGTCGGTGACCCGATCGCCAGAATCCTTGAAATAGACAGGCTTAAGGGTGTTATCGGTATACCCGAATCTGATGTGAGTGCGATTCGCACACTTGATGCGGTCGATATAACCATCCAGGCCCTGGATGACATGATGCTTACCGCAAAAAAACACTTTCTCTCCCCTGCGCCCGGTTCCATCGCCCGATTGTACGACTTAGAACTGGAGATCGACAACCTTTCCGGCAAGATTATGCCGGGCATGTTCATCCGTGCCGATATCGTCAAGCGGACCGTGAAAGATGCCATAGCCATCCCCTTCTACAGTGTAATTTCACGTAATAACGAACAATTCGTCTTTATTGAAAAAGACGGAATCGCAGAAAAACGAGACATCAGTCTCGGCATCATGGAACAGTGGATGGTCGAGATACCGGAAGGCCTGAAGGAAGGCGAGAGACTGATCGTTGAGGGCCATCGCGATATTGAATCGGGCCAGCAGGTCCGTGTCGTAAAAGCTGCCAAAGCCCCTGAGGAACTGATGTTATGATAATCTCTGATACAGCCGTAAAGAAAAGCACCACGGTAGTGGTACTGGCGCTGCTGCTGATTATCTTCGGTGTCTATTGCTACATGGTCCTGCCGCGTGAATCGGACCCGGATATCACCATTCCGAACGTCTTCGTTTCGACCAGCTACCGGGGCGTTTCGCCAACAGATATAGAAACAACCATTACCATCGAGATTGAGAAGAAGTTAAAAGGTCTTGAAGGATTAAAAAAACTACAATCCGCTTCATCGGAAGGGCTTTCCTCAATTAATGTCGAGTTTATTACCGGCACAGACATCGACCAGGCACTTCAGGACGTAAAAGACAAGGTCGACGAGGCTCTGGGCGAATTGCCGAGTGATCTGGAAGAAGATCCTTCTGTCTTCGAAGTCAACTTTTCCCAGATGCCCATTGTGGTATTCTCACTAAGCGGGACCTGCGGGCTCCCCTGTCTAAAGGATATTGCCGACGATTTAAAGGATGATATCGAAGGTGTCAGCGGTGTACTCGAAGTCGATGTCACCGGAGGGCTGGAAAGAGAGATTCGCGTCGAGGTTTTGACCGATAAGCTGGCCTATTACGGCCTCAACATCGGCTCCCTGCAGCAGGCGGTAGAGAGTGAAAACCAGAACACCTCGGGTGGCAACATCCGCCTTGGCGGCGGTCGTTTCCAGTTGCGTGTACCCGGTGAATTCAACTCCCCCGAAGAAATCTATGGTCTTGTTCTCGGCACCCACGAAGGTCACCCGGTGTACCTCAAGGATGTGGCACGGGTAATCGATGGCTTCAAGGAGGAGACAAGCCGCTCCCGTCTCGATGGCCGGTCAGCTGTTAATTTATCGGTGAAAAAAAGATCCGGTGAAAATATCATCAGTATCAGCAAAGCCGTCGACGAGATTATCGAAAAGGACAGGATCAACTGGCCATCCGGCACCAGGATAACAAAAGTCATGGATAAATCGAGGGATATTGAGCTGATGGTAGCAGACCTCGAGAACAACATCCTTACCGGCCTGGTGCTGGTACTGATCGTCATTTTCTTTGCCATGGGTATACGCAATGCGTTGCTTGTCAGCCTTGCTATCCCTTTTTCCATGCTGTTGTCGTTTACCGTCATGTATCTCCTGGGCATCACCCTCAACATGGTGGTCTTGTTCAGCCTGACCCTTGCACTTGGCATGCTGGTCGACAACGCCATTGTCATCGTAGAAAACATCTACCGGTTCATGGAACAGGGTGTGGGCAGGGTGGAGGCCGCTATGCGGGCAACCTCAGAGGTTGCCTACCCTGTCATCGGTTCCACCCTCACGACGCTGGCGGCTTTCTCGCCCATGCTTTTCTGGCCTGGTATTATGGGCGAGTTTATGAGTTATCTCCCTCTCACCCTTATCATCACTTTATCATCGAGCCTCTTTGTGGCTATGGTCATAAACCCGGCCATGGCCTCCATTTTTATGAAAGTTAAGAGCGGGGATACCAGAAACACAGGAAAGAGTACATTAGGCAATAATGCGCTTGCGGAAAAGCCAGCGGAAATAAAAGGTTTTTTACTGACCCGTTATGCACACCTGCTCAATAATTCTCTCGACAAACCATACACGGTTATCATGTCGGCTTTCTGCATACTGGTGCTGATGATACAAGGCTGGTTACTTGTCATCGGTCTCGAAAAACCCGTGGAATTCTTCCCGGAGATAGACCCTAAGGGGATGTATGTCAATGTGGACGTACCGGAAGGTGCCGACCTTGATTATATTGACCAGATCATCAGAAGGGTGGAGTTTGCCATTGCCGGTGCAGATTCCCAGGCACGAGACGACAACGACATACCATTGACACCTCTTACGGCACTGGCCCCTAAACAGTACACCAAACCTGATGGAGAGGTCTATAATGGTCCTTCCGATCTCAAAAATATCAAGAATGTATACATGCGCGGGATCGTCAACCCAGGAGGCAGCTCTGCATTCTCCGCAAACACGCCGAACCATATCGGTGTACGTTTTCTGGAGCTCCAGGATCGACATCGCTCTTCCCACGAGACAGTAGACGACATCAGGGACAGGATCAGGGACATCCCCGGCGGGGAGATCACCATAGCCATGGAAGCAGAGGGCCCACCCACCGGTGCCGCTATCAATATCGAGATTTCAGGAGATAACTTTGCCATACTGGGAGAAATTGCCCGGCAGATAAAAGGGTATCTTGCAAAAATACCTAACGTCAAGGACATTCGCGATGATTTCGTTGAAGGAATCCCCTCGGTCCAGGTCCTCATCGACCGCCAGAAAGCCGCCTTGTTCGGGCTCACTACCGATGGCATAGGCTTTGCCCTTAAAAGTGCTTACAACGGTCTTGAGGTTTCGTCCTTCCGTGAGGGTGACGAAGATTTCGATATCACTGTGCAGTTGCAGGAGTCCGACCGTGAAATGGTTGACATCCTGCACCAATTGCTGCTGCCGACCCCTTCAGGTCAGATGGTCCCACTCTCTACCATTGCCAGGATTTCGTTTGCCGGTACCATGGGGGATATCACCCGAATAAACAGCGAACGGGTAGTAACGGTTAAAGCCAATGTGGATGAGACCAAGACGACCGGTCCGGTGGCCCGGGAAGATGCCGAAAAGCTACTCGAGAAACTTCATTTACCACCCGGCTATGATGTTAAATTCACAGGTGAATTCGAGTTTCAACAGGAATCCCAGGATTTTCTTACCAAGGCGTTCCTGGTTGCTCTTTTGCTCATCTTCCTGATTCTGGTATCGATGTTCAATTCGGTTATCCAACCTTTTATAATCATGACCTCAGTCATTCTCTCGCTTGGTGGTGCCTTCCTGGGCCTTATGCTTTTTCAGTCACCATTCGGCATTATCATGACCGGTGTTGGTGTCATCTCACTGGCAGGAGTTGTGGTTAATAACGCCATCGTGCTCATCGACTATACGAATAAACTCCGGCAGAGAGGATATGCATTGAGGGATGCGGTAATCTCTGCCGGGGCGACCAGGCTCCGTCCAGTGTTGCTGACGGCTGTCACCACCATTCTTGGCCTCATCCCCATGGTTACAGGCGTCTCTTTTGATTTTCACAGCTGGACCATGTCCTGGGTCAGCGAATCAAGTCAATGGTGGCGTTCAATGGCGGTTGTTGTTATCTTTGGGCTGGTGGTTGCCACCTTCCTGACGCTGGTTGTGGTCCCTACTCTCTATTATTTACTGGAGCGCCTTAGCTCACTCTTTGGCCAGGATGGCTCAATCAACAAGATTTACTGGAATATGTACTACCGGCTCGCCGGTGAACCGGTGATTGAAGAGGAAAAAAAATGAATTATCGAATACTCTCACAGCTCTGTTTGGGCGCCGCACTGTTACTGCCCTTCGCTGCTGCACCCGTAAACGGAGCCGAAGCTACCCAGCCTCTGACACTCAAACAGGCTGTGGAAAGAGCCCTCCAGAACAACCTGAACCTCAAACTCACCCTTGAAGACACTGAAATTGCTGGTGGTAATGTAGATATTGCCCAAAGCAGATTCGACAAGAACATCACGGCCCAGGCAGGGTATGAAAGCCAGGAAGCCACCCAACTTATGATTGGGGGAGCGGAGCAGGAAGACACGGGAAACTTCAATTTAAACCTGGCAAAACGTTTCACTACAGGTACTGAGTTCCAGTTTGGCTGGCAAAATAACAGTTACGACAGCGATTCGACAGCAATGATACTAAACCCGGTATACACTTCCGGCCTGAATATGGGTCTCGCCCAACCTCTCCTGCGAGGTTGGGGCTCTGACATCCAGACAGCAGCAGTGCAGGCCGCCGAAAAAAATTACGATGCATCTTCCTACCAGGTTGACAGCACAGCAGCCGACCTTGCCGCAGAGGTTAAGACGGGGTATTGGAATCTGGTATTTGCCTGGCAGGATATCAGTGTTAAAAAGCTTTCCCTTGAGCTCGCTCAAAAACTCCTCGGGGAGACAGAGGCGAAAATATCTGCAGGAAAGCTGGCTCAGGTTGAGGTGTACCAACCCCAGTCGGAGGTCGCCCGCCGGGAAGAAGACCTGATCGGGGCCGAAAGAGCAATCGGTACCGCTGAAGACAATCTCAAGCTGCTGATGAATTCCGGTGATTGGCTGATCCAATATGAACCAACCGATTCCCCGCTGACAACGCCTGTCACTCTTGAACCATTCTCTGTCTTAAACAATGCCCTGGAGAACCGCCCGGACTTAAAGGCCACCGAACTTGCCATCCAGGCCGCCCGGCTCGACGAAATGATCGCAGAAGACAACCTGCGCCCCGAGCTGAACCTTTCAGGCGGTCTTGCATACGGTGGAACCGATGATGGTTATAGCGAAGCAATCAGCGCCAGTATTGACGACCCGGACCTTGGTTGGCAGGTTGGACTCAACTTCACCCATTCGCTTGACAATTCAATGGCCCGTGGGCGCCTGCGCCAGGCAAAGGCCAACCACAGCAAGGCCCGCACCAACTTACAGCTTCTCAAGTTACAAATAACCAAGTCAGTCCGAACCACCGTCCGCGATGTGGAACTTGCCATAAAAGCGATGGAGGCTACCCGCAAGACGAGCCTGGCAACCAAGAAAAGGCTGGAGGCAGAGGAGGCAAAATTTGAGGCGGGACGCTCAACCACTCTGGATGTGCTCGCCGCGCAGGAGGCGTATTCCCAGGCGCTAAGCCAGGAAAACCGCACAGCCATTGTTTATGTGCAGTCCCTTGCAGAGCTTGACAGGATTCAGGGTTTAATCTCTCTTCCTGAATAAACGCCAACCTATTCTAAAAAAAGCCCTGTATCGAAAACAAATCGATACAGGACATTTTTTTAGCCTGGCAACATTATTACCATCTGGTGTTTTGGGATGAGAACTATCTGATATGCTCCCGCAACTCCACTGCCAGCCGTTCAGTCGATTTGCGCAATTCCTTCATAATCACCATTGCACCTGCCGTGTCACCGGCTTGTCCCATTTTCTCGAGGTCATAAACGAGCTTACAGCTTTCTTCCGCCGCAAAATGCGTCACGGCCCCTATATAGGCATGAGCCGCTTGACAAAGCTGTGGTCCATCCGGCCCCCTGATGCTCTACTCAACCCTCTCAAGCAGGAGCGACTTACGCTCAATCAACCCCAGACCGTTACCAGTATCACTTATTTCAAAGGCGATCTCCCAACTGGAATCACTTCAATGCGTGGGAGGTACGCAGAACCCGCATCTGCAGATAAACAGAGATCAGTGTAAAAACCAGCAGCTCCATCCCGGTCGTTACACCTACCAGAAGAATCAGTTTCTTCTGAAGAGGTAGATTATGAATCAACCTTTTATTTTAAGACTCATTGCAGGAAATTCTCACGGTCCCGTCTCTTGACACTTCTCTTCATAAAACTGCCTCCCCTGACTCCCTACCGCCATCTGGTAATAGCGATTCAGGTCGAATATACCACCGGTATGAGGAAACATATTTAGAAAATCTTCCTGGAACCAGTCGTAATGTTCCCAAAAATCTGTTCGTTCCCTGTTTATACCGTACTTGAGAAAGCGCATCACATGACAGGGATTTTCTCTGTCAAAATCTTTCAACAATGCAAGAAAATCAGGGAGCTCAGTGTACTTAACGACAAAAAAATAATTGGGGTATGAGCTAATATACCCATTTATGAAATCTGCCTGATCCTTGGTGGAATCTAGCTTTTCCTCCTCGTTGATCATGGTGCGGACATCCTTATGCCACCGATTAACCACCATGGATACAACCACGTCTTCACCACCGGGTACAACTATTCGGATAAAGGCGACATTGGCACCATGTTCCTTTACCTGCTTAAAAAACCTGGAGCCTGGTTCTGACACTGCCAGAAAACCTTGTATATAGTCATCAACATTTTCAAAAGAATCAGGAAGATCTGGATATTCCTGACCATCCGGAAGATAATTATAGTCGAAACCAACCTTGAAACCGTCCGGGATTGAGGCCACAAACGCCTCCACGAGTTCCCTTTTGGGATCACCTGTAGAATAGTTGTGGCCACTTGCTATCCGCAGCGGTTTATAATCGATCGATTCAGGGTTGATATCACCATACCAATCCTTCATCATTTCATCCCTCACATTTTGTGGCATAAAATCAAGAAAATAGGTTTCACTCTCCTGCCGGAGTCCATCCATATAGAGACGGGTCGCCACCTGATGCCCCCTGTTGCCAAAAACGTTAAACCCGGCCACCAGGGCGTAATAAATCCTCTCTACAACAGGATAATCCATTACCCACATTGTTCTCGGCAGTCCGCCAAGCGTTCCCTGGTGCACAGAAGCGCTGTTAAAATGTCTGAACACAGTCAGTACAGGACTCGCACTTGCCGGTATACCGTCAGCAGCCGTCCTCCCTTTCCAGATTGCATTCAGATCCGGGCCTTTTGATCCATAAAAGTCCTCATAGAGCAGTCGGCGCGCCTCAACATATTTTCCGACATAGGAATGATGCTTCATAAAATACCATCGCCATAGCAGCCGGTACCAGTAATTTTGGTCAGAAGGAATTTCAAGATGTTCAAAATTTGCCGGCAAAAAATCAGGGTTTGTCACGGTCAGATCATGTTCCGGATCTATAAAAAGCAGCCAGAAATGATCACGAACCACATTCAACGCGATCTGCCCCTTGCAAACAGGGCCCCGAATAAAGGTCATTATAATATAGTGGATATTGTCGAGCATAAAATTATAACGTGACTTCGGCGGTATTTGCTTAAAGACCTCGAAGGGATTCAGGTCGTCAGGATCGTGATATTCTGCCAGCAGAACTGGCTCGTTTAGCCAGGGAGGATCGAGAAACAACTCTTCAACTCGCTTTTTAAACGAGGCGTCAAATTCAAAGACCATGTGGGTTTTGTGTACTATGGTCGACGTGATCCTCCGAAAACGGTAATACACCTGCTCAGTTCCCGGGTCATCATAAGGCCTTATTGTTCCAATTATCTTGATGGGCACGCCTGGTGGTGTCTCGGAACGGACGAGTTCATAAAATCGATCTCCCGTTCGGTCAAAACTGATATGGGCCAGGAAGAGATGTTCAAACAGATAACGTGCCGTCATCATCCGCTTTACATCCCTCTCCGGGTTTTGGGGATATATTTCACCGTTGAGAAGCGACTCCCATTGCTGCACGACTGCCCGATCATCTGGAATGATATAGCTGTTTATATCGGATTCCTCGGGTGATGGCCCATGGGCCCCAAGCACCAGCCAATCACGGATTTTTTTAAACTCAAGCTCACTAAGCGGAGGAAACCCGTAAGGCATACCACGGTTTGGGTGTTTTTTTAGATACTCATCGACTTCGATAGAGGTTGCAGAACACGTGAGGTCCTCCTCCTCAGGAGAAAAGGTATTGACCGGTGCATTGAAAAAATCCTTATACTCTGGATTTTCAAGATGTTGGGCACTCTGAGGGTGTTCATCCGTCTTGTGAAAGATGAACCGTAAAAGGAAGGAATCGCTTCCCCCTGCTATATCACTCGACTGAGTGACACTCGTAAACCCTTTCTTACGCCAGCCTTCTGTCGTATCAGCATCTACAAACAGCCTTGTCGGGTCCATGGTCCTCAACCGGGTTGCGTTATAAACCTTCTTTTTAGTCGCTCCCCGATCAAGCCCCTGAAATGAACTCAACTTCAACTGGCAGGGTGAGTTATAACAACTGTGACAGACGACACACCGTTTATTGAGTATCGGTTTAATGTCCCTGGTGTAATCAACCGGGTCCGTTACAACGGTGACAGGAATGAACTTTGTCGGTTCGTTCTTACTGACACAGCCAACAAGAGAAAGTGCAACTACCACCAACAGCAAGACAGATCGTTTCATGCCGGACCTCCATAAAGAGCCAGGAGCGTGTCGGTGAATTGATATTGCGAGCATAAATTTTATGCAAATAACGAAGAGATGGGTCAAAAAAGGTTTTCTCCGACACGCTCCCAGGTGAAAGTTATAATGGGAGTGCTGAGGTGTCAGTATACGATATGTAGCTGGAGTTTCAACAATTTCGGTTAGGTCTTAGAAATCCTCAATTCGCTTGCCCTTCTCAATAAAACTCAAAATTCTTTTAAAACCAGCACCGCTGGTCCGGACTATCGACCGCATCTCCAGAACTAAAGGATCCTCTTCCCCTAGCTCACGCTCCGCCTTCTCCAATAACAGCAGGCTGTCCTTAAGTTGATCTGTGAGAGCAGCGAAAATATCCTTTCTCCTCGTGTGTTTTTCTTTTTCCTGCTCCAGGAGCGGTAAAATCCGTTCTATGGAGTACTCAACAAGGACATCGCGTGGAGTATTGTAACGGGCCGATATCTCCTCAAGATGATCCAGGCTCCTCCTCGAAATGACATATGTCTTAGGAACACGATTTGATTTCAAGGGGTTAGACCCTCCATACTCCCTGGCAATCGTTTCAAGTGCCTGGGCATCATCAACAAGATGATCAAACAGAGATTTCTGTTTGATCCCCATCTGCCCAGCAAGAATCGAAAGGGCATTGATGCACCGCTCCGAAAGCTTGAAGGTTGTCCTCACAGACTGATGTCCACGCAACCCCAAGGATGCTCCATCGGAAAATTGCAATCTAATCAAAAGGTTAGACTCTTTCATTTTTGCACCTTTTATGCTGTAACTATTTTAGCTTATTACTTTTATGTATATTTTAGTTTTAGTAATATTTTTCTTATTGACATGAATAATATCATTATTACCTTCTCGAGTACAGAGATAAACCGGATTACTTTGAATATTAATTTAGTCAGCAATCAACAGTAAACGATGGAATAGCTTGTATCTAAAGGGTTTTTCAGGCTTTCCAGACTTCAACAACAGGAGATAAATTATGCATATGGTTCACTACAATCCCCGCAGAAACAAAATGCAGTGCAAAGAGAACAATATCGACAAACTTTTTGACGGCTTTTTCAACGATTTCAGTGCACCGTTTTTCGGCCACAATATGATGACCGAAAAAGATACAGCAAACGGTTTACAGGTCGATATTTATGAAAAGGACAATATTATCGTTGTCGATGCCGACATGCCGGGAATCACCAAGGAAGACATTAAACTCGATGTTAAAGGAAAGTTGGTTACCCTGGGTTATGAACGAAAAGATGAAAACGAGGTAAAGGACGAACACCTCTACCGTAAAGAAAAAAGATACGGAAAGTTCGAGAGGACCTTCAGCATGCCGTTTGAAATCGACGCCGACAAGGTGACGGCGAAATACGACAACGGGGTACTTAAGCTGGAGATTGAAAAACCGGAAAAACAACAGAAAAAACAAATCGAAATCAGCTAGCAACAACAAACAGCAGAAACTTCTGAGAACCTACTTTGACCCTGAAAGGGGGGCAGTTCAATCCTGCCCCCCTTTTTTGTTGTACTTCTGGTTGATGAATATGATTGTAAAGTTACTGCAACTCCACGGCCCACTGTTCAAGAGCCGGAATATCCTTGATGATTCCCTGATCCTGCAAAAAGGAGGCAAAACGACTGTACCGAACCGTGTCGAGTGCACCGGGCCTTAAAGCAAAACGGGGCAATGTATCCCGCCAGGCTCTTTTATTCAGATCATCATCAAGATCCTGCCGGTCACCACTGACAAAAAGCCTCCAGCTCTCATCAGGATGATTCACCAGAAACTGTACCCCAGCCTCCAGGCCATCGACAAATTTGCGCAATTTGGGATCCGAAAGCTTTTCTCTATTGGCTACCAGGATCAATTCATCATACGGCGGAATGCCATGTTCCTCAACATAGAAAGCCTTGCCGGGCCGCTTTTCAATATCCATCTGGTTTAACTCAAAATTTCGAAAAGCACCTATAACACCATCAACCTGACCTGTGAAAAGCGACGGTGAAAGTGAGAAGTTCACGTTCACCAGTTTAACGTCTTCAAGTTTCACACCTTCCTTTTCAAGCATCACCTTCAGCAGAACCGTCTCGAATCCCCCGACGGAATAACCGACTGTTTTCCCCTTCAGGTCACCAACAG
This sequence comes from Desulfopila sp. IMCC35008, assembly GCF_010646885.2. Lineage (GTDB taxonomy): Bacteria > Desulfobacterota > Desulfobulbia > Desulfobulbales > Desulfocapsaceae > Desulfopila. The sequence continues at coordinate 3,437,764 of NZ_CP050700.1, forward strand.
TTTTTATCGGTCCATCGGCGAGAACAACAAGTGAATTAAGAGGAGTTGCAACCATAGTGGCTATTCTGACAAGCGGTAATCCCTGATCGATCTGCATCTGGTGCTGGTGCTGGTACGAGACCGCGATATCAGCCTTACCTGCTGCCACCAACTTCGGTGGATCATTGGGATTTGCCGGGGCAATAAACTCAACATCAAGACCGCGTTCCTTAAAAAATCCTTTTTCAAGTGCGACAAACAGGGGCGCATGATCTGGATTGATAAACCAATCGAGAAGTACAGTGAGTTTTTCACCGGCCAAAGCAGTCCCGCAGGCAAAGAAGCTGGCTGCCAGAACGGCAATCTGAAACAGACGACAACATTTTCTCATGTGGTATTCCTTTTTTATCTTATTTTATTTTTCTTCCCAGAAGAGGAGTAGAGTAACTCCCCTGTCAATAATGCTGTAAATGGCCAATGACAACAAGGCCAGCAAAGCCAGGGCTGCGAACATTTTATCAACCTGCATACGTGCATTTGCATGCAGCATGTAATAACCAAGGCCGGAACTCGATCCAACCCACTCCCCGACTATGGCCCCGATCGGGGCAACAGCCGCGGCCACCCTCAATCCCGAGCCAAAGGCAGGCAGTGCCGACGGAATAACAATCCACCGCAGGATTGCCAACGGCCTTCCACCCATAATCCTTGCCAATTCCAGCAGTTCCGGATTTGCTCTCTGCATCCCATAATAGAAGGATGAGGTAACCGGAAAAAAGATAATGAGGACCGCCATGCCGATCTTGGAGGCCATTCCGTATCCAAGCCAAAGCACCAGAATTGGTGCCAGCGCAAAAACAGGAATCGCCTGGCTGACCACCAGGACTGGCAGAAGCCATCTTTTAACTATTGGCAGCAGGATCATGGTGAGGGCGCAGCAGACCCCCAGCAGGGTTCCGATCAATAAACCACCACCTATTTCCACCGCAGTTATCAGCAGGTGGCGCGACAGTGGCTGGTACTGGTTCGCCATAGCCTTGAGTACTGGTACTGGCCCGGGAAGGATATATGCCGGCACGCCCGTGACTGTCACCACCAGTTGCCACAAGCCGGTCAAGCCCAAAAGAAGGATAAGCGGACGAACAATTTTCATACCTCGCCCTCTCCCAGCAACAGTTTTAATAGTCTCGCATATTTCGTGCTTACCTCAGGTTGCTGGAGATCCCTCGGGGCTGGGCTCTCCATATCGACAACGGCTTCAACCCGTACCGGTGAACCACCAAGAACGATAATCCGGTCACTGATCCTGAGCGCTTCCATCGGATCGTGGGTGACAAGCAGCACGGTCTTACCGCGTGTCATGCGAACAGCAAGATCCTGCAATTTAATTCGGGTCAGGGCATCGAGCGCGGAGAACGGCTCGTCCATCAGCAGGACAGGTCGATCTTCAACCAGGGTCCGCAGCAAAGCAACCCGTTGCCGCATTCCGCCCGACAACTGATTGGGATAATTTGAGACAACATCAGCCAAACCAGCCTGTCCGAGCAACCTCTCGGCCTTATTGACCCATATTGTGTCTGCTTCGTTACGAAGTTTGGCCCCCAATACAACATTATCAAGGACGTTTAGCCAGGGCAGCAGTAAATCGTCCTGACTCATCCAGCTTATTTGATTGACGGCTTGCACTGCCGACGGAAAAACTATTTCTCCGGTATAGGGTAAATCCCGCCCGGAAATAAGCCCCAGTATTGTTGACTTGCCGCAGCCGCTTGGGCCGAGCAGACAGCTACACTTTCCGGTGGGTATAGTGCAACAGAAATTATCAAGGAGCGATACACCCTCAAAATCGAGACATACCTCCTTGAAATATATCGCGGGAACATCCAAATTTATTCCCTCCTGCCCTGCTTGACCTGTTGCAGGATCGAGGCGGAGGCACGAGCCGGAGAATCGGCCGACACAATGGCCGAAACCACGGCCACCCCGTCTGCACCATGGTCAATCACCTCAGCCGCATTGTGTTCAGAAATACCACCGATACCCACAAGAGGGATTTGTACCAATTCACGAATCCGGGAAACGCCTTCCAGCCCTAAGGGTTCTGCGATATCCTTTTTGGTGGTGGTGGAGAAAACAGGACTGATCCCGATATAGTCGGCCCCTTCACGCTCTGCAGCCACCGCATCGTCAACCGTCTCGGCTGACACCCCGATAATAAGAGTATCACCAAGAAGCGGACGGGCATCCCTGATATGCATATCACTCTGACCAAGATGGACACCAGCGGCACCTGAAGCCAGCGCCACGTCAACCCTGTCATTAATTATTAGCGGGATATCGAGTTGTTGCAAAAGAGATTGCAAAGCCTTTGCCTGCTCCACAAACTGCCGTGAATCAAGGTCCTTCTCGCGAAGCTGTACACAACTCACCCCCCCGGCAACGGCCTCTTCCACTATAGACAGCAGGGATCGCGAGCCACAGAGATTGCGATCCGTCACCAGGTAAAGGGAGTAATCAATAACCATCACTCACCCCGTAACTATCCGGCATCCCTTCCTTACATCCTCACTGCTCAGTTGATAGAGGGCATCAAGCAAGGCAATCATAAAACTGCCGGGACCGGAGCTGTTTTCAGCGGCCCATTCACCGGCGAGGCCATAATAAGCAAGAGCTGTGGCCGTCGCACTGACCGGATTAGTGTCAACACTGTTAAAAGCACCAACCAGGGCTGTAGCGGCACAACCGGTGCCGGTCACGAGAGGCATCATCGAATGTCCGTTCTCAACCCGTACCGTTTCAGAGCCGTCCGTCACCAGATCCACCTCACCGGTAATGGCCAATACACTGCCAAGCTCACCAGCTAAAGTTGTTGCCGTCTCTGCAGCCTCGTCTACGCTATGAAGGGAATCAACACCTTTTGTTTTCGACTCTTCATTACGAAGCGACAATATCTCAGAGCCGTTGCCCCGGACTACCCGGACATTTGTCTCCCGCAATATCCTGAGAGCGGCTGTGGTTCGAAGGACCGTTGCCCCTGAACCGACCGGATCGAGAATAATTGGGGTATCTAGTGCGGTTGCCCGACTACCTGCCTTGACCATTGAATCTACCCAGGTATCGGTAAGAGTCCCGATATTGAGGACAAGAGCACCAGCAAAACCTGCCATCTCCTCAACCTCGTTCTCTGCATGGGCCATAACCGGTGACGCCCCCGCTGCCAGCAGGGCATTCGCAGTAAAGTTCATCACCACAAAATTAGTGATATTATGGATAAGTGGCTTGTTGGCCCGGATTTTCTCCAGGTTCTCGGCTGCTTTTAAAGCAAAATCTGTCATAATGACTCCCTGTGATAGAAGTAAATACATACAGGAAGCAAAAGATGAGGATGATAAAGCCGAAACGGCTCAAAAGGTGAAATTGTGGCAGGATTCACATCAATTTCTGCAATTCCCTACGCCGGCCCTAACCGGATCAGGTTCGATGGGTATCATCTCAGGCATCTCTGCCACCCCTGCAAAAACGTACTTGCGGCCCACACATATAGTAAATATGGATGGAGGTGTCAACGAGGACGTGACTTTCCTGCCCCGGTAACTCAGATGATATTTCATTTGCCCTTGCCGTCATCGATGGTAAAGTTAGCCTATCCCGATATGATGCTGTTATTCAAATAACTTTATGTTTTATACTGATCGCATGAAAAACAAACAGTTCTTGCCAACCGCAGGCCCCGCCTTCTTCTGCCTCCAGCGTTTCCTGTGGGGTGATATCGCCCATGGTGCAGTCGACAACTCCAATGAAGCAGCAATTCCTGTTATGGAAACGCTGCAGCCGGTCGTTGATCTTTTTCAAGGTAATCCCTGGCTTCAAGGAATTTCGGTAATTCTTGTCACTTTCACTCTCGCGTCCCTTGGCACCTGGATATTATTCAGGATTGTGCGTCGATTGACAGTGAAGACAAGAATGGAGCTGGATGACCAGGTTGCAAGCCTGCTGCGCCCTCCAGTCTACTATATCCTGGTTGCAAGCGGCTTTTTTTATGGTATCTACCTGCTGCCGCTCACCGACAACCTGGAAATCATGGCCAAGCGATCCGTACAAACTGCCGGAGTCATAGTCTGGGTACTCTTCTTCAACAGGCTGGCGCACCTTCTTCTTGAGCGTTTTTCAGCTCTCACCGACAGATATACATTCCTCCAGCAACGGACCCTCACCCTGTTTGACAATGGGGCCAAGATTGTCATATTCTTTGCCGGTATCCACGCAATATTCCTCATCTGGAACATCAACATGACCGCCTGGCTGGCCTCGGCAGGAATTGTCGGTATTGCTGTTGGTTTTGCGGCAAAGGACACCCTCTCAAACCTGTTTTCCGGAGTCTTCATACTGGCGGACGCCCCGTACAAGGTTGGCGACTACATCGTCCTCGACAACACAGATCGTGGTCAAGTCACTCATATTGGTCTCAGAAGCACCCGCATTCTGACCCGAGACGATGTCGAGGTTACAGTTCCCAATTCTCTTATTGGTAATGCCCGTATTATCAACCAGTCGGGAGGCCCCCACGAAAGGCTGCGCATACGCCTTAAAGTAAGTGTTGCTTACGGTACAGATATCGACAAAATGCGCAAGGTACTGATGGATATAGCCACCAGCGAGCCACTGGTTTGTCAATCCCCCGCTCCCCGCATACGCTTTCGGGTTCTCGCCCCATCCAGCCTCGATTTCGAGCTACTTTGCTGGGCGCCCAATCCGGCGTTACGCGGTCGAACCATGGATAGTTTGAATGAACAGGTATACAAACGATTTATGGAGGAAGGAATAGAGATCCCCTTCCAGACACAGGATGTTTACATAAAGGCATTACCAGAAAATGCAACCACACCATAAGGGTACATACACCTGCTATGATAGTTCCCTAATATTGAGCACAGAGCAGTATAAGGAAAAGGATAGATGGTCGCCAGGTAACAGTTAAACGGTTCCGCTGGTCGGACAAAAGCGAAACAGGCGCGCAAAAAATGGCAGATGTCAGGGCCAATGAGGCACTTCAACGAATAGAATCCGGTGAAAAGGTTTACAAACGAGAACCCAAAATTCTCTATAACGGGGCAGACGGGGTTCCAATACGTGAAGAAATATTTTCCGCCACAATGATTTGGTTATCACCAGGAATTCATATGGAGCACTCTGTCTCAACAGCCCCAATGTGTTATTTGCGGATGTTGATTTTGAGCAGAGACCCAGCATCTGCTTCTCTGTTACCCTTTTGCTCATCCTCCTGACTATTACTTCTGTCATTGGGTTCTATCTGCAATCATTGGCTGCTTTCATAGTTCTTATCTATATTTCGTTTATACTTTCAGGCTTTCTAGCCGATATTGTGTTTAACATCATGTTACATAAAACAGGCGGGGCAGAGAAAAGGGCAAAAGATAGAATAGTGCAGTTCTCAGAAGAAAACCCGGATTGGCATCTTCGCCTCTATCGAACACCGGCCGGTTTCAGGGTACTTGTCATGCACCGGACTTTTGATCCGGACAGTGAGGATACACAACGTTTTTTCAAAGCAATCAAATCCGACCCCACATATATCCAGATGTGCCGGAAGCAAAATTGTTTTCGAGCTCGAGTGAGTCCAAAACCATGGAGAATTGGTATTGAAGCGAGAATGAGACCCAGACCAGGAGTATTGCCTATTAATCCTGCCAGGATGCCGGAAAGAAAAGCATGGGTGGCCGCCTACAACAATATCGCAACAAAATTTGCCTCATGTCGTTTTGTAGAAAAATTCGGGAGTGAGACCTGCGATCCGAAAGCATAATATATCAGATTAATCCATGACGATTACTGCAATGCCAACACAGGCCAGACCCTTGGATAACTGTATACAAATCATACTCAACTGATATCATACTATTTTTGTTATGCAGCAATTTCTGCATTTCTCATTTTATACTGAAAATCCGATTGACAACTCGACCCCATCTCCATATACTCAGTGGACAAAATGCGGGAATAACTCAGTGGTAGAGTGACAGCTTCCCAAGCTGTAGGCCGCGGGTTCGACCCCCGTTTCCCGCTCCAGCAAATTCAAGGGCTTACGTGCAAAAACGTAAGCCCTTTTTGTTTTTCATGCACCCGAAGGGCACATATAGGGCACGGTAGGTGAAGATTTACCTAGCCTCTATTCATTGATTTCATCTCCAACTTTTTTTCATATTTTTTATTAAGGAATTTTACGGCCTTTTTACGGCCTTTTTACCTGTATTCTACCCCGATATTACGTTTTCCCCTCACAAAACATGGCGCTATCTGCCCGTTATTACACCTCTTTCTACTTGTGTGCTGTAGTATAGAGTGGTATAATTGTCTCAATCAGTCACACAGGGGTGAATCGTTTTTCATCTCTCGAAAGTGGCTTTGCCGAATGAGGCAAACATGGAAGCAAGCAGTAATGACAGACTTCTCCAACAGGATGAAGTCAAAGAGATGTTGGGGCTGGCAGACAGCACACTCGAACAATGGAGACTTAAAGGAAAAGGACCAAAATTTGTAAAACTAGGAAGAGCCGTCAGGTATCGGCTCTCAGATGTTCAACACTACATTTCATCCCTCCCCTGCTTTGGTAGCACTACTGAGGCAGATCACCAACGGGAGGCACAGGTATGAAAGAAAAAGAAAAACCCCTTGTGGCAGCCAACCAAGCATTACAAGGGGTTCAAAACAAATCACACCGCAATTATACCAACCTTCCTGACAATCTTCAAGACCGCAGTAACAACTCGGCAGCCTCACAGCGTCAGCGGATCTTGCACCACCTTAAAACGACCGGATCGCTGACGACTCTTCAGGCACGTCATAAACTCGACACCATGCATCCGGGAATGAGGGTCTGTGAACTTCGTAAACTCGGCCACCCGATTCAGACAGTCTGGGTGGATGACGTTACCCCGGAAGGCTATCTTCACCGCGTCGGCATGTATATCCTTCGGCCTAACCAGCAGCAGATGCTACCTGGAATGGAGGTGTGATCATGGATATTTGCAACCACACTATACACGAAGCTGGGAAAACTCAGGATCAAGCACTGCAGACCGCCTACTTAAAAATTAGGGTATTCGGCTCAGCCATCGAGAAATTGCTTGGGCTGGAATCTGGTAGTCATGTGCAAAATATCACAGTGCTGGTAGCAAACGGTATGCTTAATGGTGATCAGGCTGTTTCGATCTTGCATGCCCACTTAATGAGGATTGCCGAGGAGGTTCAGAAAACAGGCCTGGAGAAGCGTGAGGTGGCGCATGGTTAAGGATATCCGAATAGATATTACCATCCGCACCCATCGGAAATTCAGGAAACTGCGTAAACGCCTAGGTACTGAAGGACCATTGGCGTTGATCTACCTTTGGATTGGCGCAGCATCCAGCAGGCCAGATGGTCGCCTCACTGGCTGGGATGATGATGACATTGCTTTCGAAAGCGAATGGGATGGAAATCCAGAAGACCTGGTTACAGCACTTATCGACTTTCAGTTCCTGGAAAAGGATTCCGAGGGAACATACAGCCTTCATGATTGGGCCGATCATCAGCCTTGGGTTATCGGTGCGGAAGATCGCAGAAGGAAGGCACGGCACGCAGCACAAGCCAGATGGCAAAAGCGAGAAGAATGCACACCGCATGCGCCTAGCATGCCCGAAGCATCCGACCCGCATGCCGACGGCAATGCCCCTTTCCTTTCCTTTCCTTACCATAAAGAACTTACTGCATCTGATGATGCAGAAGAGGTGGAAGCTGCAGTTTATCTTTCGAAGAAAAAGAAAAAACTCTCAGGACAGGTACTCGATGATTTCAACCGTTTCTGGGAATCTTTCGATTATAGAAAAGGTAAAGCTGAAGCTGCTGATGCCTTCTTGAACATCTATAGTCCCGCCTTGATGGAAATAATCATTGCCGGGGCTACCTTCGAGGCGAAAGGACGGCAAGCTCTCGTAGACCAAGGTCGTACTCCTAAAATGGCACAAGGATGGTTGTCTGGTCGCAGATGGGAGGACTGTGATTCCTGTCCTGATGGTTGTGATTGTAAGCGGTGCCAGTACAACCAAGATCCCTCCTTCCCTTGCAGAAACCTTTCACAAGAGAATTTTGACCCATTAACCTGCAAAAGCTTCCGTACCACAGGAGGTGCGTAATGGATATTAAAAAGCCACTCTTCGACGGTGATGCAGAGAAGGCAGTTCTCGCAAGCATGGTAACCAAGCCTTCAAGTGTTCCAGATATTTTGGAAAATCTCAGTGAGGTAGATTTCTACATGCCTCATCATCGCAAGTATTTTACTGCCGCAAAGGATCTTTTTAAACAGGGAGTAAGTGTCGATATCGTGTCTCTGGTCGATCATATCCGTAGAACCGGGAGCTTGGACCAGGGAGACACAACCAGAATTGCTGGGTTGTCAGATGGCAGTGTCATCCCGTCGAGAAGTCACGCTGGAATCGTAAAAAGATATTCCCGTTCAAGGGCGTTCCTGAAAAGTATCGATGACGCCAAAGCTGATCTGCAGGCGGGACTTGATATCGATAATGTCATACAAGGGTTCTCAACTGCATTCGACACCCAGAATGCAACCTCGTCCAAAATCACAGCAGTTTCAGAACTTGCAGAGACTTCCCTGCAGCAGATCGATGACCGTGCGGCCAATGGTGGTGGAATGGCAGGCATCTCTACAGGGTATGTAGACATTGACAATCTTTTAAGCGGATTGGTGCCTACAAACCTGATCATTCTGGCTGCACGCCCTTCTATGGGAAAAACAACCCTGGCGCTAAATATCGCTGAAAATTTAGCCCGTGCACGGAAGACCGTAGCCTTTTTTAGCTTAGAAATGTCCAAAGGCGAATTGATGGAAAAACTTATTTCCCGTATTTCCAGGGCGCCTTTGTCTCGTATCAGGAACGGTACCTTTTCAAGCGATGAACGTCTCAAAATCGGAAAAGCCGTAAAGGATATCAAAACACTCCCATTGCACTTATTGGACCGACCGGCCTTAACCGCAACCCAGGTTACAGCAGCGGCTAAAGGTTTGGCGATGAGAGGCGGGATAGATCTGCTCATTGTGGATTACCTGCAGCTCATGCGAGGGACCGGCCAAAACCGGGAAAGAGAGATTGCACAGATCAGCGGAGAATTGAAACAGCTTGCCATGAGCCTCAACATTCCTATTCTCGCACTTTCGCAGCTCAACAGAGGGTTGGAGTCGCGCACGGACAAGCATCCAATGCTGGCCGATTTACGAGACTCCGGGGCGATTGAGCAAGATGCCAACGCTGTACTTTTTTTATATCGGGATGAGGTCTACTCCAAGGAACAAGACAATCCGCTTCAGGGTATCGCGGAGGTAATTGTCGCGAAAAATAGAGCAGGAGCTACCGGCACTGCACGAATAGGGTCTTCACGATTAAGTTACAGCGAATTCGTTTCGCTGAGCAACAAGACTTCTTAACCAGTGAGATTGCAATGCGCTGGAAATCGTGTCTTGCATGGCTCACCCTGGAAAATGAGGCAATACATTTGAGAACTATAGAAATACACAGCTGACACGGCATGATGAAGTGCTGGATGACCTTAATAATCACGGCCAATCAATTCAGTGGTTCGTTGAACTGGTAGGGCCAATAACAACGGAGAGAAAAGATGGATCTTGGAAATGTTTTACAGGCAGGGGCACTTGGAGCAGCGGGTGGGTATGTGAAGCAACGTATGAAAGAGAATTCCAGGCAAAAGGAAATGCAAGAGTTGCAAAGAAGAGAACAACTCATCATTCAAAAGGAAGAGTACAAGGCAGAGATGAAGTATCGGTTTGATAAGAAGCTGGCTAACGACAAACATGCAAACTCTATGGAGCTTGAAAAACTCAAAACGAGTGGCAAGGGGCAGCAAGACAACACCAAATACCTGCTCGAGTTTGAGAAAGAATATAATGCTGACAAGAAGAAGTTTGATAATGATGCCATGAACGCCGGTCAATCTTTCATGTCAATGGCGGAGTGGGGGCAGTCGAACCGGCCAGCACTGTACAATCTGGCATACCCAGGTGGAACAGACACTTCTGCTGATGGTACAGAGAACTCATACTCACTTCCAGAATATGATTCACCTTTCAAGCAGATCTCCGAAACCATAGGCTTCAATGCAGGTAATGAATCGACAAAAGCCAGCGATGACAAGGGTTTTATACAGAGGACTCTCGACGGCGCACGCGATTTTGTCCAAGGTGGTGACGAGAACACCACTCTACAGCCTGCCCCGTTAGCAACGAACAGCAAAGGTGAGATAGTTCGACTCCCCGTTGATGGGAGCGGAAAACGGAATAAGTACGTCAAGCCTGGAGCTAATATTGGCCCTCTACCGATGAAAGGCCCACAGCGAATAGAAGATCTCCAGCCAGGAGCACCCTCGCTTGCAGAGCGTTGGCTTGCCAGGGCGACGGGCATGTCCGAAGCAGAAAAGGAGCAGTTTCTTGAGGTTAAACGCCAAGAAATTCGCCGATATATTATGAAGAACCTCCCACCACAAAAGAAGCAGGCATTCTTCAAAATGAGTCCAGAAGACCAGACCGCATATATCGACAAAATCATGGCACAACGTCAATCACAGTAAATTAAATCACCCCTGTGAATTCAGGGGTAAGGATTATCATGAATACGATGTACGACCGGTTGAAATTCGGCGAGGAATGTACAGTTGCTGATTATACCATCGTGAGTGATACGTGCCCTGGTTGCCGTGCACTCCCAGGCGATCACCATCTGTTGTGGTGTCCGAGTCAAGCATGCCCCGTCTGCGGAGATGAGCTTTTCCTATGCGCCTGCAAGGGTCTTTCTAATGACGAAGCTGAGCGGTTAATTGAAGGGATCATGAAATTAGTAGATTCTGAACTCGCCGATAAAGTCGTTACCAATGGCTCTAAAAACCTCGATAAGACATACCTTGAGGAATCAGTGAAGCTGTTCATTAATCGTTGCAAGCACAATTAATGGAGCAAAATATGGACAAACCGAAACAAAAAACAGGAAAAGCTATCAAGCTCTCATCAAAAAGAGAAAAATTCTGTCGTGAATACATCATTGACCACAACGCGACTCAGGCGTATATCCGCGCGGGCTATAGTGAAAATGGGGCTTCGCAGGGAAGTGAAAGACTGTTGAGGATTGTTGAGGTCAATAGACGAATTGAAGAGCTCCAGGCTGAAGAGAATGAGAAATTGTCTGATAAGTATCGTATTACCCGTGAGCGGATCATGCGGGAGCGGGGACGCATTGCCTTCTTCGACTTCCGTGACCTGTATGATGCAGGCGGTAATCTGAAGCAACCACATGAGTGGGACGACGACACCGCTGCTTGCGTGTCTTCTGTGAAGTTCCACGTTAGTCGTGAGGGTAACGGATATGGCAACCGACCAGAGGTTGCAGAGGTTCGTTTGTGGAATAAGGATGCTTCACTATCGGCCCTTGAAAAAATTGAAGGGATGTACGCGAAGGATAACGAACAGTTGAATCCTTACCGGAATCTGACCAGAGAAGAACTTAATGCCAAGCTTGAGGAGATACTTGAGAGGAGTGGCTTAGAGGTCAGGAAGAAGGAAAAGCCAAATCCCTGATACCGGCCCTTCATCAGTGTGCGCAGTTCGATGGATTTGATTTGAGCAGGATATTTCAAAATACCTCTACGAATATCAATATACCTTCAATTATCTGCTAAACACACCAATATTGGCATCGAATTTCAACGGTTGGCTAGAATGGACACCAGAACCCTTGAAATGCCAAACGTTGAAATTTGAACCATTCTCGCCTTTTCTCAGCCTTGCTCAATACTGAATGAGTATCTTGCAAAATGTCTCTTCACGTATGAGTTTGCTTAATGAAGTGGAGTTTCTATAATTAACAGGAAGAACAAACAACTCCGAATTGGTAAGTATTCAGTCCTATTTATTTTTTTATGTAGTTGAGTTAAGAAAAAGTGTTTGTGTTATTTATTGTACAGGTATTCCCACAGAAGTATTAAGTAAATTGTAGAAATTGACAACAAACATAATAGCCGCGAGAAGAAAAATCAATTGTAAAACTTTATGAAAATATACTATCCAACCATAAGTGACTGGAAAATAATTAAACCACATTTTAAAGTCCTTATCAATCTTAAAGGGGTGTGAGTAATAAGGTGTTAAACCTGTTTGTTCTTCCCTGTACCTCATATTCGATATCATATATGTCAATATCGCCCGTGAGAAATTATAAAATAGAAGTAAAATAGCAATTAACCACTCCACTCCCCCTTTATCAAAGCCAATGGCTAGCTGCCAAAGATCATACTCTTTCCATCTCAAGTCAAATATGAATCTACCAACTGATGTTCCTTTCTCGATAAAATCCGGATGAAATTGTTGAAAAACATTTATTGCTTTCCAAAAAAGCATTTTCCCAGCATATGGTATAAAATAAATTATAGTAAATAGGATATTAAAAGCCATCTGAGGGCCTGTATATGATCTTGATAATTTAAACCATGGGTTTTCTTTACTCCTCCAAGTCGAACCTTCAACTGAATCAAACCGTGCTCCTTTGATTAAATTCCCATCTGGCAAAAAGCCAATGGTATACCTCAAATCACTACCTTCAAAACTTGCTTCAGACATATATGCAGATGAGAAATCTGCATATCTAAGATCAGCAACATCAAATATTGTTCCGTCTAATACTATAGAATCACCACGATAAATTTCTGACAGTCTTCGTATATCATTAATAGCAGAAGGATCGCCTCCAAGTTTACAACCTCTCATAGAAGCATTGCGAAAATTTGCATCAGTAAGATCAGAACCAAAAAAAATTGCACCCCTTAGATCAGCTCCAGAAAAGTCAGCAGAATCGGCCCAACAACCACGAAAATCAGCTCCTTGCAGATAACATCCACTCAGAGTCGTTCCTATTAAGTTACTGCATTGCAAATTCAATCCTTCATCATTTTTTATTATTTTATTACGTACATAAGTTCCAATTGTAATCTCACTACTGTCACGAAGCTGTAAGTTCAAATCACTCAAATCAACACCAAACAATTTAGGACAAATTGCAGGATTATCTTTTCTCCACTTATTCCATGCTTCTGGTCCTTTTTTCAAAATGCTCAAATGCAATTCTCGTTGTTCTAAGTCTTCCTTTTCTGGAATGAAAATAGGTGGCATTTTAATAGATTAAGAATGATTGAATAAGAAAATTAAACAGATAACATATCTTTCTTTGATTTGGAAAGTAAACAGCAAACACGGCTACAAAAATAATAACATATTTTTAGAATCTTAAAATGATATGATCCCCAACCAATGCCTATTGATCATGTTTCGTTTAAGTACCCTTCTAAAAAAGCAAGTACTAACATTCTGAAATCAAGAGGATAGTTAATTCCAACCTATATCTCGCATATTCCTTCTACAAATTTAACAACATACACCCATTTAGAGTACAATTTCAATGTTATGCTTTTTGCCATCGTATACTCTAGAGCCTTTCACGACCTCAACGTTTTAGAATGGTCAACACTATTTTCTAACCGTTCACCCTGTCCCTCAGCTTTCCAGACGGATGAAACGTCACAACGCGACGGGCATCTAACATCAGGCTCTCGCCGGTCTGTGGATTCCGCCCACGTCGCTGTTTCTTCTCTTTCACGCTGAACTTCCCAAATCCGCTCATGAGAAGGTCATCGCCACCGATAAGAACATTCTTGGATAGTCTTAGAAAGGACGCTACCGCTTCGGTAGCCTCCTTCTTTGTCATGGTGTCATTTTTCTTGTACAGGGCTTCGGCTAGATCAATTTTTGTGAGTGTCATGCATTTCTCCTTTTCCTTTAAGATTTTCTTTCCCCTATGGGATGGCACTCTAAAATATTTTGAGGAGTTGATCAACAAATGCTTCGTAATTTCATATAATTGTGACCCTGTTAACTTCTAACCGATCAAACAAAAACGCCCTGAACCGAAGAACCGGGCGCTGAAAATGACTGCCGTTCCTGGTTACTCGTCAAGCAAGCCTTCCGTATCAATCTGAAAGGCCGGAAAGAATTCCGGTTGAACCTTTCTGGCTCTCATTCTGACACCTCCTTTGCTGCTTCCCGTTTTTCGATTATCTCGTTTAATTCACGAAACAACTTGTCAGCAATCAGACCATCATGATCATTTTTTTCAAGCAAGTGGATAACAACCCGGCCTATAGGGTTGAGGTTTTGCAGAGTATTGTGAGTGGGGATTAATGTTTTTTCTACTACCTCTCTGTATTGCTCGAATAAGTATAGCTGATTTTTGATCTCCCAAAACATACGTTGCATACTGTGATTGACATCAACATATTCAGCATATTCTTCCCTAGATGATAAAACAGCCTCAATCATCTCGATGTTTCCAGCCATTCTTTGCTCACTCGGACCTTCAGAGAGATCAGGGAGGGTATAGGTTGTTGTTACTGTTTGATTGTGGGTTACTTCGATTTGATTTGTTGTACTCATGGTTTGCTCCTTCGAAATGGGTTTGGAAACTTCCGCCCTTTTCACTTCCAAATAAAAAGGACGGAACTGAGCAGGTTGGAAGACCGGTCGAAGGGCCGGCGAGCGTGAGCTCCCTGCTCAGCCCGCCCAAAGAAAGAGCAATGCTGAACTCCGGACATAAAAATACCGCCAGTGCAAATTGTAATGGCGGTGTGTCCGCCTTCGAATCGGGCTTCCAAACCCGGTCACTGGATTTTGCCAGAGACAAATAAATGCTACCCCACTTTGCCAAGTAATGCAAGCGTTCACCTAACACTCACCTTGTGTTTTCCGGTTTTTGTCATATTTGTTTACTAAACGAATTCCACGAAAAGGCGCACAGATACTACGCAGTAATAGGAGGGCAACATGTCAAACAAGCCTACTTCTGCAGGTGGGGGTAGTACCTTAGCAATGACCGTGAATAACGTAGGATTTCTATTGGATCGCTTGGGGCAAGACTGCTCACCTCTCCAGTACCTGAGGGAGTTAACACAGAATGGAATTGAGGCCATTGAGCGGACAGGCAAGCCGGGACAAATAATCTGGGATGTAGACTGGACCGCTTACGACCTCGGCGACTCCAAGGTGCAGAAACTGTGCGTTATAGATACCGGTGACGGGATGACCGGGGAAGAAATGCTCGTGTTGATCAATCAGCTTTCCTCTTCAGGTACTGTTCAATCATTTACCTCAAACTATGGGATAGGTGCAAAGATAGCAGCAGCCACAAGGAACCCCCATGGAGTCATTTACCAATCATGGAAGGACAGCGAAGGGGCAATGATCCAGCTTGAAAAAGACCCTGAAACTGGAGAATATGGACTCCACCAGTGGGAACTTGAAGACGGCACTTTCTCGCATTATATCCAACTGGATGATGACATAAAACCGGCAGAGATTGATCAACACGGCACGAAGGTTATTTTGCTTGGGAATTCTGATTTTGAAAGCACAATAGAGGCTCCCTCAAACGCTGTTTCTCCATCACGATGGATTTCCAAATATTTAAATACCAGATATTTTAAGTTTCCAGACAATATAAAAATAAAAGCCAGGGAAGGCTGGACGAGTCCGCGAACCGACTCTGATAGAAATGTCCTACGTGCACTTATTGGCCAAAAATCCTATTTGGATAGTCATGCCGTAACATCAGGGGTGAAGCGATTAGAAACAGCTAATGTCCATTGGTGGATTTTGAAAGATGAAAAATCCATCAGCTGCAATAGCGGTTACATAGAATCTGCTGGCCACGTTGCCGCTTTGTATCAGAACGAACTGTATGACCGCCTTACCGCTCGGGCAGGTGTAGCACGGCTACAACTATTTGGAGTTCTTTTCGGTATGAGGCATGTTGTACTGTATGCTGAACCTTTAGCTATCAACGGCAATGCTTTGACAACCAATACAGCTCGCACGGCTCTTCTGTTGAATGGTGAAGAGTTGCCTTGGGCTGACTGGGCTTTCGAGTTTCGGAAAGATATGCCGAAAGAGCTGGTTGATTTTATCAGTAAAAAATCTGCTGCAGGAACGGAAAAAGATCATGTGAAATCCATAAAAGAAAGGCTCAAAGGCATTATGGATTTGTATAAGGTAAGCCGGTATATGCCAAAACCACACGGTGATTATCTCTCTGACACATCGTCATCCGTCAAGGTTGGCTTAGCGCCTGGTTCTGGCACTGAATCCAAAGGTGGTAAAGGATCAGGCAATAGAGTTGGGAACTCTTCGAAAGGGCCAAGAGATGGTGAAGTCGGCAACATTTATCATCTTTTTCAAAAGAGAGATGGAGTCCAGTGTGACAAAACCAATTCTGACCCATTCCCAATTGTTAAATGGGTATCGATAGAGGATGGGACTCGCGACGAAAACGATATTGAAGATAAAGCAGCGAAGTATCTACAAGATCAGAATACCTTGATGATCAATGCCGATTTCAGAGTCTTTAAAGATATGACAGCCCGGCTTTGTAGAGAAAAAGAATTTACTGAGGGAATAAATCTCCAGAGAGTAATCGAAGATATCGTACATGGTTGGTTTGAACAGGCACTAAACAACCCTCGTCTTTAAGACGAGGGGTTCAAGAGGGGTCGATTGGAAATCGACTGTTGTCGGCATTAACCGGTTCACCCTCATGCTCTTCAATATACTGTTGAATCATCTCATCGGTTATGTTGCCTGAACTCACGGCAAGGTAACCTCGAGCCCATAAATGCCTGCCCCAAAATTGCTTTTTTAGGTGGGTAAATTCGGACAATAGGACCCGCGAGCTGATTCCTTTTAACCATTGAACGATTTTACTTATATTCTGGGTCGGTCGATACCCTATAAACATATGAACATGATCGCTCGCTACTTTGCCAGAGATCACTTCAAGTTCATGTTCATATGCAATTTGCCTGAGGATATCACGAGTGCGCACAGCAACTTCACCCTTCAGTACCTTTTTTCGATACTTGGGGATCCAAATTATGTGCACCTTCAGGTCTGTTTTTGTATGAGATCCAAGTCTGTAACGTCGCATAGCGACAATTTTAATCTTCTCTTCGCCTAAAGGCGAGGGGTTTCAACCATCCCCGACGGGGACACTAATAGAGGCGGTAATAGGCATACAGCAACTGAAGGGGAGTAAAGAGTGGGGGAAATCGGCAGTTGATAATGCCCTGTCTGAGGAAGCTTTAACAACCGTCGTTATGCAGCGGTATCATGTTCATATTGCATCTCGCAGAGAAGTCGGAACCAAACTGGGCAAAGCTATAAACGCTTTAGCAGCAGATTGAAAGTAATGGCCGAGCTGATTAATACGGGTTTATTGTGGATGGGAAGGCTGACACATTTCCTCAATATCCCCCCTAAAGTTCAGAAAAATGTATTTATCAACTGTTAGAGTGCCCATGAAAAAGACATTTGTTTTTCACTTAATTTGTATAATCATTTCAGCAAGCGCCTATGCGAAGTCGTTTTACCACAAGATAGAATGTTTTAACGGCTTCTGTTCGATGACAACATACTCGGAAGGGATTCTTTGGGATAGTGACGAAGGGATCGTTAATTTTGAAAAAAATGGAAATCGTTATGTTGGCTTAGCTATGTCCGAATCATATGTTCTTGATATGTACTTCTACCCTAACAGAGAGTTGTTGGATGTTGTGAACGTAGATGGAATTCACAAATATTGGACGTGTCGGAAACAAACCCAGAAGGGAAACAGTATTGTTTTTATTTGCAAATAATTAAGCTCAAGACCCATGTGTATAACACTCTATCACCCCGCTCCTGAGTAATTTCCCCACGCGGGATTACCCTGAAACGCTTATTCGGATTTGAGATCCAGAAACCTTTTGACGTTTGAAACGGCAAACCTTTTCACCTTCCATCTTCAAGTTGAGATTAGCAGAAACCACCTCGTGTCTTGCCTTTTTAGGCAGCAACATTCACACTAAAAGCCCTAACCTTATCCATCTTTCCACATATTTTACTTGGTAAGATTTCTGTGTGATACCGTTTATATATTGGCCGGGACAATTATTACTACCCGGAGATACGAATGACGGAAGCACAGAGAGAAGACTTATTATTGGAATGGGAAGTTACACCCAGCAAGATAAAGCAGATAGTCCTTGATGAATATAAGCGTGAATACGGTGACATATTCTCCCGTGACAACTGGGAGCAGCATCTTGTTGATATTTTGAATATGAAACAGATGTGGGAGAGTAATGGGTTAATGTAACATGAAAGATTCGCTTCAGTTTTTCGAGACCACATTCCGCTTGCTGGCTAATATCCGCCAAGAGGAATGGTCTACTTCGCATTTTAGAACCTCTATCCCCTTGTCGTTCCATGATTGAAGAATTTCATCTAATCCCTCACGAGTATAACTGCCTAACCTTGATACATTTTTATAAACTTCTGTTCCTAGATACACTTCAACGATAGATGAATCTGGTATCGATAAACAGTAAACTGGACGCCCTAAAGTTGGTGGCATTATTTTCATCCACTCGCCAGAAGGATTCGTAAATTTTCCACCACCACCATGATAGCCAAGATTGCTTTTGATATTCTTAACTACTCGAACCTCTTCCTCATGACCCCATTCCAAGGACTTATATAAAAATGCCCGCTTGATAATATTGTAATAATCGGCCCGAAAATCAGTAATCTCATTTCCAACCGTTAGCATCTCTTGGATGTTTGGAATGGAAATATTCACGGGCTTAGACGATGTATAAATAACCTCCCCATATTGAGATGGGATTATTGATGTTTCTTTGTGTTCAAATCCGGCGGCAACAGAGTCAAATCCAACAACAACTCCCTGGTGAGCACAACCATAATGCGCCCACATTATCGCATTTAATGGTTGTCTCGTAAGTGATAATACACCGAACTGTCGAGACAGTCTGCCTCTGTATGCATACGTTGCGACTCTGGAATTTTTAGACTCCATGAACCCAAAGGCCGTACATTCAAATGGGTCATTAAGATCTTCAGCACAGGAAAAACCAATAGATGCAGAATCAATAATAAGCCGTGCTACTTCAAATGATACGTACTTATATAAGATCATTTATCACCATTGAGTCGTCAATTTTAGTGAAAGTGCTTAACTCCAATTCCACAGATAAATAAACATTATGGCTCGAGCTGTATATCACATAAAGGATGAACAGTGCTCACATGCACCTTCTGCCTTTGTTTCTTTGCCACAATTGCCGCATATTCTCTGATCATCTTTGGCAATCGTGCATGCTCCCCGCTCAATTCGCTGCAATATTGCAGTTTGCGTTATGTTCTCATTTCGTATTCGCCATACCCAAAATGGTACAAATATCCATAGGATCGCGGCAATAAGTAAAAATATGCTGATAAACAGGCTTAATGCACTGCCAAAGGTTCCTGCAGGGTCCATTCCGAACATTAGTCTCTCCTGAGTTTTCTTTTCACCCTAACATCCTTTCTCCCACGAATATACTACATTTTAAGCTAATAACATGGCAAATATACGAGGATTATAGAAATACATCGGGATATATCAGGACATGTTCAGAAAGACCAAATTACCGAGAACAATTTTTGTAAATCATATTGCTAGGCAAACCGATATAGATTTAACAATTTTCGTGACTAATATGTGATAAAATGGTACTGATTGGTTCCTTTCAGTGTTCCAAGACTATCCGTGGTGTATTTTGAATAAAGACAATCTTCATACCATCATCCAATACGTCCTCCTTTGTGCTAGGCAAGATGATGACCACTGGAGGTGGGAGCTTGGACCTATTCACTTGCTGAAATTTGCCTACCTTGCCGACCTGCTATTTGCCAAAAGAAACAATGGGAAAACATTCACTGATGTCTCATGGGTTTTCTATGATTTTGGTCCTTGGTCTGCTCAAGCCCATGAGGAAATTCCTTTAGCAGTTAAAGCGCTTGGTGCAAATGAAAAGAGGCTTCCTTCCGAATATGGCAGCAATGACTATTTTCGATGGTCCTATTTAGATAATGATTATGAGGATGCATATGAAAAGGTTGGTAACAAGGTTCCATTATCAATAGCTCTGCCCTTACGTGTTTTTGTGAGCAAATACGGAAAGGACACTCCGGATCTGCTTGATTACGTCTACAATACGATACCAATGCGGAATGCTGCACCAGGTGAGACACTTGACTTTACTTTAGTAACGGAGCCAATTGTAGTTGAACCTGCAGAATCATTTACTCCTGCAATGACAAAACTCTCAGGCAAAAAACGAAAACAATTTAAAGCTAGACTCAATCAAATAAAAAGAGCCAAGACTGAGGAATTGTCGGGATCAGCAAGAAGCGAATATGTTGAAGCGCAAATAGCACCCATGAATGATGAGACTATGGAGAAAGGCCTTGAGTGGTTAGACGACTTGGCTGGACCTCCATTGCCAGTAGGAAAACATGATGTGGAGTTCGATGATTCTGTTTGGAAGAGTTCAGTTAGAAGGATGGAAAAATACTGATGCCTTTTCCAGACGATTCAATTCAAGAGTTGTGTCTGTCTGGTGATTGGTGGGTAAGTGACAATAGCACGGATTTAAATAGAGGTAGGTTGATATGGGCATACGTTTCTTATCCAGGTCAAGAGCCTCTTGTAATAGAACCGACTGGTCGGAAATCACCACGTGATCATGGTGGTGCGCATGTACAAATAAAACGGCTAAGAATCTCTGAGAGAAAAACATATCTCGATTTACCAACTGCTGCTTTATCACTTGATGGAAATCAGTGTTGGGCTGGATATAGAGCAAAGAAAAGACCCTGCCTTGTTCTTAGTTGTCTTCCTTTTTCAACAGGCTTGCCAAAATCACGAGAAAAGATGATGGCCGGTCACCTTAAAACATCAACAATTCTCGTTGCTCCATATTACGGTGGAGATCAGGACGGGACTCGTGGCGGATTCCCTGAGGAGTTTATCGAAGGTATTCGACACGCTCGATGCCCACAGCTATTCTATGAACAACTGCCTCTTAGCTCCAAAGTGCGCATCTCAATTTTACGTTTCGATCACCTACAGACTATTGGCTCACATTATAATAGCTACAAAGCTACAGACTATCGGCTTTCTGATGACGCAGTAAAAATTGTCGATGAATGGTTTGATTGGTACATTAAGGGCATAATTTCTAAAAAAGGTAATCTACGCCAGTATCATGACTTGATAGCTGATTTTTTTGGATAAACTGGAATTGATTTAACAAGTACTCAAGATTTACTCCCGAAACAGATGTAACACCTGAGCAGCCATAGCCCCTTCTCCCTTTCACGTTCTGTTCATTATAAAAATCGCTCTCCCATGAGCCATCTATTAAGGAGGCTTTTTGTAGTAATAGGTTTACCGGTAGGCCCTTTCTTTATGGGAAATCCAGGGAGTTTTCGCCAATTTTCAACAGTTGATTCTGACCTTTTCAAAAAATCTTCTATCTCCTTTTTCCCATGCAGCACCTCCTCTGAAGACCAGTCATCAATCCAAACAACAGGGTTCATGTCTTCATACGCCTTTTTATCTTCCCGCAATACTAACAGGTTATCCCTGGAAAAAGTGACTGCCGCACCCTTGCTATTAACAGGGAATTTAATTCCATCCTCCCTGCTTGCCCAAACTTCCAGCAATCCACTAACAACTACAGGAGAATTACTTGTAAAGCGAACTGCATCGCCAGGCAGCACATACCATAGTGCCGGCCGAATATCCTTATCAACATCTACCGGACTGCCTTTCGATCGCTCATATATCTGCGCTAGCCTTTCCTGTCGAGTATTGATGCTCAACTCTCTCATTTCAGGATCTCGTGACAGCGATTCATCACCTTTCTTCCTATCCCACCGAGACCTATATCCCTTCTTATATGGACCATCATACACTAGCGCCAGTTTTAGCTCACCAGTTGCGGCCATTCCTAAAATGTCAGTATCGTCTCGATGCCAGATCTTTGCTAAAGATTTTAAAGAATAAAACTGTTGCGGAACAACCATATCACTTCCCTCAAGATTCCCTGAGAGTATTCACCGGGCAAACCGCCAGGGACGCGGCCTTTCGGGAGCTACCCTAGCCCGATGAACTTGTTGCTATCCAGCAACCACCTTTTTCCTACCACTCTCAATCGGAACAACGTTCGTCTCTTTTGGCTCTTCAAAAAGAGCTGTTATAGCATTGGTAATCTGTTGCATAGGTAGCCTTAGCCTTTCAACACTCATGACAATGTACCCCTGCGTCACGTCTTTATCTTTATGGTTCACCAAACGTTTGAGAACGGAATACGACACTTCGCCTTCTGCTATGCTAATATATGTCCTGCGTAAGTCGTGATGGCAAAAGCTTATTCCTGGCTTCAACTGATCAACAGATTTTTGTTTCAACATTTCCTCGAACTCATCATCAGAATCTACACCATTGAGGATCTTTTGGCTTTCACGCTGCACAAAAGCGATCTGCTTCTTTGTATTAACGATGTGGCCGGTTTTTCCTGTACCAGGAAACACAAAGTTATTTTCCTGTAATTCGTGTCTCTGTTTGAGTATTTCATAAACAACATTGCTCATTGGAAGAATGAGTTCTTCTTTATTCTTAGAAATCTCTTTTCGTATGATGAATGTTTTGCCTTCAAAATCCACATCACACCATTGGAGTGTTTTGGCTTCTGTTTCCCTTAAACCAGTGAACAGTAAGAGCATGAAATAATCGCGAATTACGGGATTACTAACCTTCTGAACAGCCTTGTACCATGGCGAAAGTTCATGTGCTTGTAGCACCGTCTGCCGCCTTCCGACTTTAAACCAACGCCCGTCCAAAGCATCCTTAATTAAATCCCGATCAAGCATGCCTGACTTCTTATTTGATCGCCAGGCAAATAAGTATATGCGCCGAAACAGGCGCATTGCATTATTGGCAGTATTCTCTCCAGAAGATTTTGCAATTTGAAGATGCCGCCTTTGAATCATACTTTCCGTAATATCTTTAATAGGCTTTTTTAGCCAAGCAGATAGGTGACACTTGATCAGACTTTTATCAACAGCAATAGTTTTCTGCTTCATTTGGGGTTTAGCAGCAAGGTAATCATCATATGCCTCTCCCAAAGTCATCCCCTTCACCATCTTTATTGCTTTCTCCTGGTTTAGATCAACCCCACGAGTGATATCAGAAAGGGCAAGACGCGCTTCCTTTCGAGCCTTATCAGCGGTTATAATCCCATGCTTGCCAATCGTTACCCGACTGTGCTTACCGTTAATACGTTTTCTAACGAAGTATGTTTTGGCAGTGTGGCTAACTCGAACCCCGAAGGATCGCACATCTTCATCGTAATAATCTTTTTGTTTACCTTTTTCTGCAAAAGGCAATTTATCAACGGTAGACTTAGTGAGGTTAATTCTCAATGCCATGTGCCCTCCTCCGCATATCGACTTGTGCCCTATCAAGTCATAGGGCACGTATAGGGCACATTATAGACGAAACTCAAAGAAACTTCAAGAAACAGGATGTGATATTATCTATGCATTATTAGGGTACTATAGTTACCACATGAAACACCACGATACACAGGACTTAAACTTCCCAAGCTGTAGGCCGCGGGTTCGACCCCCGTTTCCCGCTCCAGTAGATTCAAGGGCTCGCGACACATCGTGAGCCCTTTTTTTTGTCTTGGTAGGCCTGTTCGGTAGGCCTTTTTCATTTTCTCCTCGCCGGAGTAGGTAAAAATGAAGCTCCGACCTCTTCGACAACGAGGCTTTTTATATACCCTTCAGTGGTAGTCAAATTTGAATGTCCTAGGATTTTTTGAATTTCTGTCATTGGTACACCATTGTGATATAAAAGTGAGGCAGACAAGTGGCGGATTCCGTGAAAACCAAATGCCTTCACTTTCGCCTCAGCGCATAGCTCACGCATAATTTTCTCACGAGATACCCAAGGTTCACCAGTACTATCGGAAATAAAGACATAGGGATTTTTACTGTCTTTTACGCGTTCCTCTTGTTCTTTCAAACAATCGTACAAGGCATCGGACATAACAATGATTCGAGGTATCCACGTAGCTGTTTTATTTTTCCTCGATATTAGAGTGATTGTACGACGGGAAAAATCGACATGCTCCCATTTTAACCTGAACAAGTCTCCTTTACGTCCAGCCGTATGTAAGTATGCCAAAAGTAATGTTTTATCCTGCTCTTTAGCTATATCATAAATTGCCCAAAAATCTTCAAGGGGAGGAACATAACGAGGATTAGGATTAATAGGATACCTTGGAATCCTGGAGAAAGGATTTAGCTCTGGAAGGTTGGCAAAATCAATACCCCAATTCCATGCCGCCTTCAAATTTTTGAGATATTGATTGACACCTGAACCACCCTGTACTCGAAAAGTATGATTGAGAAATTCGAGACACTTATCGCGTTTCAAAGTATCTACGGATTGGTTTTTATCAATACCGGGATATCGGAAGAAGACCGCAAAGACAAGTCGTTTGGCAGAATATGTTTTGGGAACAAACTTGATTTCTGCATGATCTAAATACTTTACAGCCCAACTACCCAAAGATTCCGTGACTGTCGTATATTCTGGTAATCTTTCCGCCTCCTTCACTTCCCATTTCTTGGCCTCTCTCTTGGTTTTGAAGAACTTCGTTTTTTTCGTTGCTTCATGCCGTCGAACCACTTCACCTGTCCCCGATATCCATCTTTGTGCTTGTACGGCATTAACAACCTCTTTCTCGAAAAAGACAATCTTGCGAGGACCAACTTTAATCCCACCGAGATTGTGATAATATTTACGCACACTCCGCGTATCGAGATTAAGAATCCCTGCTACTTCAGAAACGGAAAGTGCTTTTCCCAAAGCGATTCCCGGCTGAATTTTATGTGATTGAAAATAGGTGTTATTTAAGTTTGAGCTTTCGTAAACATTTGACCCAAGGCATGAGTACAATAGACTGAAATAACATAAAATAAATATCCACAAACATGACATTTTTTATTTGACATCCCCAGTAAAAAATGTCGCGCGTTTTCTACGGAATATCATGTATATACATAGGAGACGTGATGAGATTATTAGTATACAACACAAGCAAAGCCTTAACTCTGACATTAGCAGGCAGAAAAGTGAGAAAACACCTCAATGCAGATTCACTTCTTGCAGCAATCCGGCTAGATTTTCAGAAGATCCCGGACAGCCGAGGTGCGAACTCGAAAATAACCTTTGATGATGCTTTGATGTCCGCATTTGCTATGTTTCAGCTCAAAGATCAATCACTTCTGGCGTTTGACAAGAGACGTAGTGAAGAAGATCATAATCTACGTTCAGTCTATGGCCTTTCAAATATCCCTTGCGACAGCCAGATGCGTACAATTTTGGACCCGTTACCCTTGTCTGTACTGAGAGCCCCATTCCTTTCTGTATTCAGACAAATACAACGAGGGAAGGACTTCGAGAAGATGGCCTATTATGATGGGCACTATCTCCTCAGTGGTGACGGCACCGGCTTCTACAGCTCTGAAAAAGTTTCTTCACCGTACTGTATGGGAAAAAAGAGCAGGAACGGGAATACCCTGTACCATCAGCAAATGTATGCAGCCTGCTTTGTCAAACCAGGGTGTAAAGTTGTCATCCCTGTCTTTCCAGAGATGATAACCCAGAATGACGGCACCCGTAAAAATGATTGTGAGCGCAATGCTGCTAAAAGATTTTTCAAAGATTTCAGGCGTGAACATCCTCACCTGAAAGTTATCGTTATTGAAGATGCACTCAGTAGTAACGGGCCACACTTGAACTGCTTCTGCTTCACTTTTTCCTACTTGTTGCAACCCTCTTTTGAAATAAAGCCATACATCTCAACCGAATCGCTATAACACCATCTCTCTCACAACGGGGTACCAAGTACCCTTTTTGGCGTAAACTGTGGAGTGGACCAGTTGTGCAGACAAGCTGTCAATCGCTGTTTTTTTTATTGATTGTTTTTTCCGTTTACGCTGAGCCTATAGATGTGAAGCGGAAAGGGCGTGAGCCTTTCTCTTTGATCGCAAAAAAGGCTGATCATTAACTGCTAGCTATTTCGCAATAATCCACGCAATACCACTGTGTAGTAATTTACGTGTTTTGATGGGTGTGTTAGGAAAACAACCAGGAAAAATATGATAAAATTTTATGGCGATAGGTCAAAAAAACATGGCAAAATATCGTAAGGATGAAGTTTCTCCGCTAACAAAAATATTGATTCACAAAGCCCACGGTGGGAGAAAGCAAGATAGTAAGTTTTGGCAAAGCGATTTTGACCAAGACAACAAATCTTATGATGTTGATATCCCCAAACGAGAACTGAATGGATTAAGGCGAAAGCGTATCTTTATTTCATCAGCTGTAATTATCGCTATTATTTCTATAGGATACACTTTTGTGGCTGTAAAACCTGAGTTCTTTCCTTTTTTAGATCGTCACTGGCTTCATAAAAACACCGTTAAAAAATACTCGGATATGGTTCACAGTAGTTCAGGTGACAGATCCGACATCGTGATTGAAGAAGCATCGCAAAGGCCTTCTAACCCTGCACCTGTTTTTAGGACTATCAACCTAGATAGCAAAACTCCTAAAGCCGGAAGGGGTGAAAACCAATATTCATCTCAGTATCCAACCTACTCCGCCTCAGGTAAGGTCTTTTCATGGCAAGATAAAGATGGGAAGATGCATTTCTCGAATACAAATTTCCCAACAAATAATGAGACGTTGAAGGTTCAAACAGAGATCAATACGTATCACAAGGTAACAAAAGTCAATATTGTCCGTAATCAAGTATACGTGCCAGTGATATTGAGTAATGCTGGCAAAAGAATAAAACTGAATATGCTTCTTGATACTGGGTGCAGTCATACGGTTGTACCATACAGGGAACTAAACAAGTTGAAAGTAAACTACGGAAGACAATTTACTGCGACAAATGCCAACGGTAGTAAGTCTTTCGGAAAAAGAGCAATGATCGATTACATTAAGGTTGGTTCACGCTCAAAGCGTAATTTTAGTATTAGTGGATCAAAGGTCGCCGGGTCTCATAATACGGGCTTGCTAGGAGTTGATTTTTTGAAAGACAATCCTTTCAAAATTGATTTTGAAAATGGTTTCATTGTTTGGATGTGAAATCATATAACTAGGCGAATTTCATTTTCCTTGGTGCATATTGAGTCTTTTTACAAGTGCATCAAATAAACTTGTGTAAACGCAAGCCCGCAAGCCGCTAATCCAAACATTCATGGTGTCCCGGATGTGTCCCGCCCCTGCCTGAATGCTTTATGCATAGTGGTCGAGTGGGGGTTCGACTCCCGTGGCGCCATAGACTACAGTTCTATTAGCCAAGATGATTTGTTGAAAAAGATATTGCTGAGTTTTATTTCAATAATCCTAACCTCTAGTGGCGCTTTGTTGAATAAGTTACTCCCAAGAATGAGTTTGTTTCAAGGTGTCACCCCCAAAGTGCGAACATATATGTTGCTGTTAATGTGTTCATATTTGACATTGGATCTGGTTGTTTCCAATTAGACGTAGTGCGTTTAACACGGCCATTTGCGCATATTGCGTCAAGAAACAGACTGCAAAAGGAAGCCAGACAGGCACCTTGTAGCAAAAATAATATCAGAATTGCTCTTATTATGCGCACAGTCGTATAAGACGGTTATTTGCGCATAATGCGAATATGGTTGAGTTGTGAATACGTGTTTGCCATCTTATTCTATTTAGTATATACATGAAAAATAGTTATACATTTCTGTTATTTGAGACTTTTACTGGGAAGAGCTGATAATTTCTTCAAAAAGATACGATTATGTGTCAAACCAACCCATCCTGACTCACTAGTGGAGCTCCAATCCCCGAAAGGCGAAGTTCGTCTATTATACGTTATGGATAAAAAATATTAACTTCAATTAAAATTACAGGGTCTAACATAACACTAACTATGGAAAACGGTTCAATATTAATTGTCGTAATAATTGCCGCTATTGCTTGTAGAAGATCAATATACATTGGTAGTTTATGCGGAGTGATAGCTACTGTACTTTTTTTCTTTATCTTCACAACATTTGATTTAAAAACCTTTGCTATAGAGTTGTTGGTCGGCACAGTAGCAAGTGTCATTGTTTCAGCTATGGCACATGTGTTATTTCCTGGTCTAAAAGGTGGTGGTCATAATAGCGGCCCAACTTTTATTGGTGGTGGAAATCATGGAGGAATTCACGGTGGAATTGTTCATACGAATGAAGAGAGAAAGGCAAGAAGAGAAAACCAAAATAAAATTCCATAACGAATAAAAATAGATTGTGTGAGCGCAGCGAACCATAATCTATCCTTATTCATTAGACAATTTATATTAGTATAAATAACCACTTACTGAGTGTTTATTTATTATCTCAATTTGATTTGTTTTACAGAATTCATAAATGGAATCATCTTTAAAATCTAATCCAACCTCAACTTCTACGCTTTGAATCCATAGACTTGTATTGTACTTAGGTTTTTCATTTTGATGATAGCATTTTGTAAATGCTTCCAAAGGAACATATATAGTTTTCTTGAAAAAAGTATTTGGAAAAGGAACTTTCAGATACAATCCATCTTTTTGCAATGAATGTGAAATTCCTAAATATGAATGACTTCCTTTATGATTAGGACTTAAAAGAATTATATCTCTACCAGATTTGAAATTGCTAGTAGATGTATTGTCTATTGAATATTTATCAGAAATATCAGTCCATGGATCGGAGCAGCCAGAGATCATTAATATTCCAATAAAAAGCAATGCATATGATAAGTATTTCATTTTAATGTCTAACGTCCGGAGTGACTGCAATATTGCCATGATAATGGAGCGTTTGCGCTTCGATTATCATGGTAATATTGTCCAGTCGACTCCGTGGTTATCGGTTGCGCAGCACCGTTAACCACGGTGGCGGCTGGTTTCCAGGCACTCCGGACGTTATCACGGCGCGAAGCGACGTGATAACGACTGAATTAAGCCGCCGTGCCACATTCAGGTTGATATGGAATAAGAATGTGGATTGTTCCAAAAGTCATAACGCATAAAAACCCAGCGGCACGGTCAGCTTGAATGCCTTGTTCTGTGATTCTATTTCCTACTGACTTCATGGCAAGCGGAAATACATTTCCCTTTCTCAATATCAAACCCAAGAAACAACTGGGAAGGCTCTTGGGGTGCTGTTTCTGGTAATTCTTGCTTTTTTTGAACCCATTCTGAAATCTGGTTAGAAAGACATGCCTCTACCGAGTCTCGCCATGGGACGACATCTTCATCACGTAGAGCGTTGATTTCAAGCCAAAATGTAAACCCTTCACCATCACGTATTGCCGTAATAATGCCAACATGGCGATCTGTGATAAACGATAATGATTTTGTTTTGAATTGCTCAGACATAGAAATCCCTTCCATTACGATTGAGGTAAAGTGTGCATCCATACTCCGAATCAACTCCCGTAATTTCTTACGAGTTATAGGAAATGAAAAACCTTTTGGAATACCTTTTACCTTGATGGAAGCATTCATCTCTTCATATTTTTATTACGCAGAACGGTTAGTTCACCGATCGAGTAGCCCGGGGTTGTCCCTAAGCCCTCACAGAACCGTACGTGAAACTCTCGCTTCATACGGCTCTTACTGTTCAACCGCTAGAGAAAGCCATTTCCCAATGTGGGAAAAGCGTCGGCTCTCTTTTAGCAAGACGAGAAACCCATTCCCTCGCCTTCTTCAGTCTCCCATGGAATTTGCGAAATTTACGGCATGCCCAGCTGGATATCGCTGTATCTATATAGTTCAATAAAGGAAACAGTTTCCTTTTGTAATATCTACCATAATATTGTATCCAGCCTTGGATCATAGCACTATATTCTTCTGAGATGTCCTCGAGTTCCATGTGGCACATACTGATAAGTTGCCATTGGCGGATCGTCTTACGCATGCGAAGCAAGGCTTTCTTGCTTACTGCAGGAAGGAAACCTGTGAAGCGTCCTTGCCTCTGATTCACCACCTCTCTTGGACGAAACTCATAACCAAGGAAATCAAATGACACTGCCGGCCAATCCCCTGGACGATTCCATTGTTTGCAAAAGGCTATCTTCGTCTTTTGCGGATGCAGCTCAAGCTTACATTCTTCCAACCGCTTTGTTATAGCTGCTTTAAGCAGTTCTGCCTCACTTTGACTTCTTGCATGCACAACAATGTCATCCGCATATCTTTCAAATACGACATGCGGGAAATGTTTACTCATCCACACATCAAAAGCGTAGTGGAGATACAGGTTGGCCAGCAATGGACTAACCACTCCACCTTGCGGTGTGCCACGATTAACAACGAGCTCTTGCTGGCAGCCGGATTGTACCGGAGCCTTTAACCAACGCTCGATATACAGTCTGTGCCACCTTGAAGTGGTGTGATGATACACGGCTTTAAGTAACAGACCATGGTCCAGATTGTCAAAGAAACCCTTGATATCAAGGTCTAACACCCAGCCATATTTCCAACAGCGGCTTCGTGTCTGAGCAAGTGCATCAAAAGCTGATTTCCCTGGTCTATAACCATAGGAATCTGGATGAAAATGTTGATCAAGCAAAGCATCAAGTTCAAGCTTTACCACCGTCTGAGCTATGCGATCTGTGAAGGTCGGAATGCCAAGAGGACGCGTACCACCAGAGTTCTTTGGGATTTCTACTCGTTTCACAGGCGGTGGAAAATAGCTGCCTGATGACATTCTATTCCACAACCTATAGAGATTCCCCCGCAGATCCTCCTCAAAGTCCTCAAGAGTCTGACCATCTACGCCAGCACTTTTACCACCAGAGCGGACGCGTTGATACGCTTCCCAGACAAGTGATTTCGGGATACTAAATGGTTTTACCGTTGACATACGCTCTTCCCATTACTGGTTGACGTAGATCTTCAGTTGAACAGTTCAGCCCCTTCGATCCACCGCCATTACAGCGGCTTCATCTCTACTACAGGCTGATCTGCCCCTGTGCCCAGCATCGGCGAAGCTCTAACAGGTCCGCTGATCGAGCTTCACCTTACCATCTGAACGACAGGTTCCCACGTTCCTCATAAAAGCCTGCAACAGAATCATGCCATCTCTATGCCGGTCACCATGCGGGCAGTAAACAGGTTTCCCCCGCACTCATCCCAGGTCAGCTCGCGAAGCACTGGTTTTGATGACGTCTGTCTACGCTGATTTCGACACCTCATCGATGGTTCACTTGCGTTCATCTTCCTGTTGCACATCTGACTGCCACAACAGCAGCCTTTTCCTACTCGCTCACTACCATGGCTCTTTACCACAGCAGCAGTAGGTGATTTGATCCCTGATCCTGCAACTTGAGACCGAAGGGCCCTCCTTCATCTTTCATAAAGTTACGGAAGGTGGTAATTTCCTTCCTTCGTGGCACACGCGAGCTTCAGCGAGTCCAGCGAAACGCTTTGATAATAGTTATGGCCTTCCTTCAGGTGAGATAAGATTGTGGAAGTACCACCAACCACATCCCCACCACCCAAAGGAGGCCATAGCATGAAATTTTATAGCAAACAACATCAGTATTACTGTGGAATCGATCTACATGCCAGAAAAATGTATGTCTGCGTTATCAATAGCAAAGGGGAAGTTAAAGTTCACAAGAACATTAAAACAGACCCCGATGAACTGCTCTCACTCATCACGACCTTTTTAGATGACATTATCATTGGAGTAGAGTGTGTATTCTGCTGGTATTGGCTCGCTGATTTCTGTGCCCAACACAACATCCCCTTCACTCTTGGCCACGCCTTGTATATGAAGGCTATTCACGGAAGCAAGACCAAGAACGACAAAATCGACTCCTACAAGATTGCTTTACTTTTAAAAGGCGGCAATTTCCCTACAGCCTACCCCTATCCGCAGGAGTGGAGATCAACCCGTGACCTCTTAAGGCGCAGAATGTATATTTCACGCCGTTGTGGGGAGTTGGTTGCTCATATTCAAAACACCAACACTCAGTATAATCTTCCCCAGATGAAGAAAAAGTTGACCCGTAAGTTCAATCATGACGGTGTCGCTGAGCGGTTCGACGACCCTGCTGTGCGCAAAAGCGTTGAGGTCAATCTTGAGATGATCCAGGCACTCAACGGGGTGATGCGTAAACTTGAGTGGCATCTTGAAAAAACAGCAAGACAGCACGATTATCATTCCCTTTATCTGCTCCGTTCAATTCCTGGGGTCGGCCAGATACTTGCCCTGGTGATCCTTTACGAAGTCCACGACATAAAGCGCTTCCCAAGAGTCCAGGACTTTTCCTCCTATGCCAGACTCATAAGACCGACCAAAGTATCAGACGGCAAATGGGCAGGAAATTCAAACAAGAAAATCGGTAATCACCATCTCAAGTGGGCCATTAAAGAGGCAGCAATCCTCATGCTCAGGGATTCACAGCAGGCAAAATATTATGTCTCAAAACTCACCAGAAAGTACAACAAAGGAAAAGCTCTGGGGATTTATACACACAAATTGGGAAGGGCAATTTACTATCTGCTCAAGAACAAGGAGGCTTTTGATATCGATAAATTTTTTGCGGTAGCATGAGAATTGGGGAGGAGGAGCTTGTTGTCTAACTGAAACCATTTACGGTCAGTCCGGCTCTCTTTATTCCTTGTATGTGACGTTGATCACCCCCAAAGAGTGGATTAAGACCATGGAGTTCATGGGTTTTGATTGGCACTCCTCCCCTTTTCCTTTTCAGCATACAGATCGCTGACAATCGTACGATCGTGCTCTGCCCCTTATCCGAGTGACACCCTAACTGGATGTTTCTTTTAGAAACAAGCCGATAGCTTTGACTGCGCCGGAATAAGGGTTCGAAATATATTCTGAGGCTGTCTGAAGACAGCACCCTGGTTGTCAAAGAGCAGTGTGGCAAATCAGGTAATCCCTATAGATGTTTGGTGCAGACGCTTACGGCGCTGAAACCCACGATTGAAGACAAAAGTTGGAGCAAACGAGTTCGTTGTCAAAAGATCTGATACTTCGTTGGTTAATCGGTTAATTGTGACCTTTTTTCGCTTCAATGGTGAATATTATCTCTTGACATCGGAAGGCCATATAGATGTGGCAAATCAGGTAATCCCTATAGATGTTTGGTGCAGACGCTTACGGCGCTGAAACCCACGATTGAAGACAAAAGTTGGAGCAAACGAGTTCGTTGTCAAAAGATCTGATACTTCGTTGGTTAATCGGTTAATTGTGACCTTTTTTCGCTTCAATGGTGAATATTATCTCTTGACATCGGAAGGCCATATAGATGTTATCTGGAGTATTATTTTATGTTTTTAGATATTACTCTCAATTCCTCTCTATAACTCCAGCCGCACTTTTCCCAGAACTGTTTCCCAGATTTATTGTTAGTGAATATGAATAGATGGCATTTAGTTATACCTATATCTTTTAATTTTTCGATACCTGCTTCTACTAAGCCTTTACCTATGCCTCTTTTACGAAATTTTGGCGACACAGCTAAATGATGGATGTAACCTCGCCTCCCATCGTTACCGACTAATATTGCACCAACAATTTCACTGTCTAGTTCTGCAATTAAGCTTAGATCTTGGTTGCTATTTAGAAATTTATGAATGTTTTCTTTTGAATCGGCCTCGCTTAACCCAATGCCATCACATTCTTTCCATAGAGCAAGGACTTCGTCGTAATGTTTTGGTTCGAATGTATTAAGTGTTGTTTTCATCTTTACAGATAACGTTAAGCTAACCGGCGCAAAAGGTTGGAGCGACCGCTAGGGAGCGGAAACCTTTTGCGTCCGAGTTCAGCGCCGGGTTAGCCCATTTCCATTTATTATGCATAATTGCTTCAATGATTTCTAATAAGCACCTCATCATATATTTTGTGCCATTTTCAATAAAGACAATGCATGTTAATTCAAGTAATCACACATTACAATTTTGGAACAAAATATTTGCTGAAGTATTTAATGCAAATAGAAATTTGCAACAGTGTTCTTACAAAGCTATTCTGAAAACAATCTTGTTTATTTTGCACATTTATTTGCTGTATTTATTTATTATTTCTTGAATTATTCCGTTTTTATGAAGACGTTCCGTTGCGGCTTTTAGTGCCTCTGTTTTTTTCTTGTCTGCCGATTTGAGTGAATACTGCATATATGCGTTTTTTGTGTTCAAAATAAGAGCTTTGCCAAACATATCTTTTGAATAGCCCATTCTTTTTTCAGTAAACAGAAGTCCCATGCTAGGACCGATCATTGCATCTAATCTTCCGCTGATAACCATTTGTATACTTTGTTCGTAACCATTTGTTTGATATTTCTGTATATTTTTGTCTGCTGTGAAGGCAGTATCATATTTTGCATTTCGGACTGTTGCAACTGTTTTGCCATGCAGGTCGCTGAGAAATTTGAAATCAGTTCCTTTTCTTCCAATTACAACATTTTCCAAAGGCAGTATAAAAGCAACTTTCAATGCAATTTTATCATGTTTACTGCTCTCAAGAAAAATTCCGCAGTCTTTGGCTCCCATTTCAAGTTCATTTATTAAACGGGGAAAAGGAACAATTATGTTTGTGTATGAAAAACCTGCTTCTTCAGCAATTTTGTTGGAAATTTCATATAAAACTCCGGTGCTTTTCCCGTCTTCTGCAAAAAAACCGAAAGGCGGCATTTCAACTGTGGCAATTCTAACCGATTCCGAAAAGGCAAAATCGGGTATAAATATTAATAAGAACAGAATAAAAAAACATGATAATTTCGTAATAATCATACCTCCTTTGATGGACTTATATCAAAAAATTATGTTTAATATGGGCTAACGTTAAGCTCAGTGGTTTGAGGATTTAAAGCAAAATATTCAGCTAAAATGGGAAATATTTAGCACCTCTTCATTTTCAAAAAGCCTCCAACCTTAGCAAATCCACTGGAGCGTCTGGTTATCTAATTTTTTTATATTTTAAATACAGTAATGCTATACCGATAAATAGAATTGATACTGGAGTTACCCATACGATGAACCAATGATTCAAAAAAGATATTTTGGGATTCTTTTTATTATAAATAATTGGCACCTTATCTCCAACTCTACGGGATAGAAAGCGATTAGCAAAACCGACTATACAATTATGACGACAACCTGATTCATCATAAAAATGAACATCTGAATAATAGACTGTCCTTTCCGTGCTAGGTGCCCTACCACCGCCTGCTGAACTAGCAACTTTGTAATTCTGAACTCCTGAGATTTCGCCCAAGGTTTTAATTGAGTTTTTAATAAACACTATTCTATTAATTAATGAAAAAATACCAATGCTTACCAATATCTCAGGAAGAAATAAAAAGGTATAAATGATTATATTTTCCATTTTTAGATAACGTTGAAATCACCGGCAACCGACGTTAGGCAACTAAAGCTGAATCTTATATGAATTTTCTTTTGCCGATTCGTATTGCATTACCGCAAGCTTAAGGTTGTCCGGTGGAATGCCTGGTTGTGTTAAATATTATCGTTTAATACTTTGGAGATATTAATAATTTTCATCTCCTCATCGAAGGATGAATTGTCTGATTTTGCATAGTCAAGAAGCATATGAGTAATCTTGATTAAAGTTTCAATATTCTCACCTCCTTGACCAGTGGTCATCGCACAAACACCCAAACCCGCAGAAAAAATATAGTTTGATCCATCAAGCACATCAAATAGATTACCAGGTGGATATTTTGATTTCATAACCATTTTCCACATAGTTTCATTTATAGCGTCATAAAGATCTTTTGAAACTTGCTTAGATTTTTTTGTTACTTGAATTTTGTTTATATCTGGGAAATTTGGATCTTTCTCTTGTTGCTTTGAGTTTTGTAAAGATACCCACACTGATTCATTTGGGATTACATTTAGCAAATTATAAACTTCACCATCTTGGTAAATAGAAAGATACTCTTCTTTTTGGAAAGAAGGCATAACCAAAATTCTAGTAAAATAACCTAAGTTATCAACGTTTTTTTCGAGGAAAAAGTAGCGCTTAAGATAAGTATTGTATTCATCAAGGAATTGAAATCCCATAAGGCCATCTGCGCAGGGACGTAAATGATCAGAACTTTCTTGAGATAAACAAGGACTGTGAAAGCTCAAAAAAGCCACTAATGATATTTGAATTAGGAATTTTATCATTTTTTAGAAACATAACGTCCGGAGTGACTGGCAATATTGCCATGATAATGGAGCGTTTGCGCTTCGATTATCATGGTAATATTGTCCAGTCGACTCCGTGGTTATCGGTTGCGCAGCACCGTTAACCACGGTGGCGGCTGGTTTCCAGGCACTCCGGACATGATTTTCGGTATAGCTTATCGTCTGGAATGTCAGTTCCAGAATTCGAATAATTCTACCACAGGTCTGCTAAGTACAACATAAAAAAGAAAAAATAATCGAAGAAGTCCGGGAAGTATTGTGAATAAAGCATTATTCTATTCACACTGAGCGTTCTTACTGTGACTGGATTAAGAAGAAGTTCATTCTCTATCATCACATGCAGATATATAGGCAATATTCTTACGGCCTGTTACTCCATTCCTGCACTACCCTGATTTCTGATTATGCTCACCGAACCCGCAACCTTTTAAAGTGGTATGGTGACCGATATTCATTCATAATCGTGTAAGTGACAATGAATCTCAAAAAGAATAGATAACCCTGTGGGTTTGATGATGCACAAAAAAGACATCTCTCGATTCGAATCCCCTTTACCATGCCAAACGCGTATCAGACCTGTATCACAACAAACATATACAACAATCTCACTTCACGATAGGCCCCTCAGTAGGCTTTCTATCTTTCTACTGCTGCTAATCTAAATATCGAATCATACTTAACTGCCTATAGAAACGGCATTTAACTTGCTGATGATTCCTGCATTTCGATTTCCCAAGATGTAGGCCGCGGGTTCGACCCCCGTTTCCCGCTCCAGTAGATTCAAGGGCTCGCGACACATCGTGAGCCCTTTTTCTTTTCCCCAATCCCACGAAATCCCAGAATTTTGTGAATTTCTTTTGGTACCCTATTGTGGTATAAAAAAGAAAGAGACAGGGTGCCAATTCAATGCAAAACTAAAACTCCTCCTCTCACCTTTGACAGTAACTCTCGCATAATTTTCCTGCAAGACCCGACCTTCCCCATAATCCTTCACTGATTACATTCGCACATTCGACATGTTAGTAAAACAGAAATGATTAGCTAGGTATTATGCGGCTGCTGTATTGCCGGGGAATATCCGTATTATACATCACTATTAGCTGAAGAATTTCAAAATAATAACTATTTATTGGAGCTATTTGATAATGGAAATTCGTATTATACTGTAGCGCTATAACATGGGTATATGCGTGTTTTCATGCAGGCACATTATCCCAATGCTTTCTCCTTGTGGAAGGAAGTTGAATAAAGTATGTTACCAATTGTAATGCTATATCAGTCACATGCGTTTTCAACGGTTATATTGTGTGTAAACTGAAAATCGAATGTCAAATCATATATACAAATACAACACTATCACTTTGATGCATCATATTAAACGTTAGCTTAAAAGAAAAATGGATGTTCATTCACTTCAAGAAAAGTATTTTTATTACAAATACTTCTTTCATCCTATCTCTGAGTGTATAGACTGGGCGGTCAACTGTTTAGAAAGAAATCAGGATAATGGAGATATTGATATTTCATGCTTGGCTGGTGCTGTAAATGAAACTGAAGCCGAAGAACATTGCCTAAACATAATTAAAAGTTATAGCCCAAACAGTGAATTTGACAAAGAGCTGTTTTTAGGAAAGTACATATGTCAATTACATAAAGAATTTTATCTTAAATCTTTCGATATTCTTGCATTAGAACTAAAGCTTTGGCGTTTATTTTATGATTTTGATGAACCAGATTGGTTATTCATGCTTTGCCGAAATTGTGAATATTCAACCGATATGCCAGTATTCGAGATACCATTTCAAAATGAATTTGAATATATTGTGCAACTTTGGAAGGAAGTAAAATCATCAAAAGAGTTCAATAGCAGATACGACCCTAAGATCTCAGAAACAAATGATATCAGCTAACAAGTCGTTCAACATCGCTCCGTTGCACTCCGCTTGGACGCGCAAACAGCGCGCTCCCAGTTAACTCAACGTTGAGCCTCT
Organism: Desulfopila sp. IMCC35008; assembly: GCF_010646885.2. Lineage (GTDB taxonomy): Bacteria > Desulfobacterota > Desulfobulbia > Desulfobulbales > Desulfocapsaceae > Desulfopila. Next base: position 3,476,055 of record NZ_CP050700.1, read on the forward strand.
AGAAAAAGTGTTTTTTCCTGTTTTAAGTATTGATTTTGTTGCATATTATAACCTTAGTCCTGAGAATTGCATGTAAAACACCGCTCAACCATGCCGAAAGTGCCGTTAAATAATCGAATTAGCAGATAAACATAGGGGAATCGTCAAAATTCTGCAAACGACGACCTTTTCCTACTGACTCGTTATGCATGATGTGTTGAGGACAATATGAAAAGAATTTTATTGGCAGGATCAACGGGTTACTTGGGAGTCTATATTGCAAAGGAGCTGCAACAACGGTCCTGTTTTTTTAGGGCTATTGCTCGAAACCCAGAAAAATTGAAGAAAAACAATATTGAAGTCAATGAAATGCTTAAGGCTGAACTGACTGATCCAGATTCCATTAAAGAGTGCTGTAAAGGTATTGATATTGTTATTTCAACTGTTGGTATTACACAACAAAAAGATGGTCTTACCTATATGGATGTAGATTATCAAGCCAACATGAATTTGCTGAAAGAAGCCCAAAAAAGTGGAGTTAAGAAATTTATTTATGTTTCAGTCCTCAATGGTAAAAAGCTACGTAATTTAAAAATATGCGAGGCAAAAGAGCTGTTTGTCGAGCAGTTGAAACAGTCAGAGATAGATTATTGTATTGTTCGTCCAAATGGGTTTTTCTCTGATATGTCAGAATTTTTCAATATGGCAAAAAAAGGGAGAATATATCTTTTCGGAAAAGGAAAGTTGAAAGCGAATCCTATCCATGGTGAAGATTTGGCAACTTTTTGCGTAGATGCTATCGACAAGCCTGATAAAGAAGTTGAAATAGGTGGCCCCGAAACTCTAACTCAAAATGAGATTGCATCAATAGCCTTTGATATTTTGGGTACTAGACCGAAAATTACTTATATTCCAGATTGGATAAGGATTGCTATCCTCAAACTGGTCCGGCTACTTACTGGAAGCAAGGTTTATGGTCCAGTTGAGTTCTTTATGACAGTCATGGCAATGGATATGCTTGCCCCTGAATATGGTAAACACAAGTTGAAGGAATACTTTACTCATTTAAATAGTCCAAATGCATAATTTCGCTCATCAGCCGCGTGGCTTTTTGCGTCGGCTGATGAGCGAAACTATATTCAAAAACACAAAGTATGGAGGTTATTTATTTTTACTAATACCGAGGATCTATTAATTTTATTTGCAATACTTATCCCCCTATTGTTACTAGCATAAATTCACTTTGGTTATGAAATATAAGACAAAATATAATCTGATTACCCCTCTTCCTCAGCCACTTTTCCTTGGCACATAGGAGATCTCTCGGGGTGAACACACGTCTTTCGGTACGTGAACGCCGAGTATACATTTCTGACCCTTAAACGATGGATAGAGGACTTAATCATATGTCGAAGTCTACGCTATCTGTGGACTCGTCCCGACCAGACCCGCCTGACTCGTTTCCTGTACGTCGTCCCGTACCTTCGCACTGCTTTGCTGTAGCAAAACTGCTGCCTTCAGAACTGCCGTTACCGGCAGCCCCTTGCAATAACGCTACGCCCTTCCCCTCCATCAGGCCTGGCCTGAGACTTGCCTAACCAACTGGAATCATGTATCGTTAGACTCACCATTAAGAGCGTATGCCGTGCCCGGCACTCAACAAATCCATAAACTCGGACAGGATCCTAGCATGGCAGAGAGCTATAGCTGCCAAAGGAATGCGAATTATGATTCAACAACTTTATAGGATTTTACTCCCGTTGTTTTTTTCTTTGCAACGACCTCTGTGTCTTTCGCCAAAGACTATGATCTTGTTATTCTGAACGGCCGTGTCATGGACCCGGAGACCATGTATGATTCAGTCACCAACGTGGGTGTAAAAAACGGACGGATAGAAGTCATCACAAAAGATAATATAACCGGTGCCGAAAAGATCGACGCAAAGGGCCTCGTAGTTGCTCCCGGTTTCATTGACACCCACGCCCATGGCGTAGATCCCTTCACCATTAAGATGGTTCTGCGGGATGGGGTGACTACCGCCATGGATCTTGAAGCCGGTGCGTGTCATGTGGGAGACTGGTATGAAAAAAAGGCTAAAGAAGGATGGCAGGTCAATTATGGCACAACATCCAGCCATGCGTTGAACCGAATGATTGTACATGATCCGGAAACGGCCATTGACGAGCCCGTAGATATGGCTAATGCGGCCCATTACATGCATGCCGCAGGTGAAGACGGCGTTGCGGGCTGGGGGCCATGATCAAAGACACTGTCGAAACGATGAACAAGGTGTCACGCTTGCTTGATGAAGACATGCGGCAGGGGGCCCTTGGTCTTGCTGCGATTCCTGCCTACATGGCCAGGGGATTGACAACCTATGCATTTTTCGAGGCCCAGCGTGCGGCAGCCCGTTATGGACGTCTTACTGCCGTGCATACCCGTTTTCACCTTTCGTCCGAGCCGCCCACAGAAGCCGCCCTCGGTTTTGGTGAAGTATTTACCAATGCATATCTTCTCGATGCGCCGCTGCTGGTGCAACACAACAACGATTACGGATGGTGGGAAATAGAAGAAAAACTTCAGCTCGCCCGGGCCAAGGGCCTTAACATGTGGTCCGAGCATTATCCATACGCTTCAGGCGGAACCGTTATTTCTGCAGATTTTCTCCGCCCTGAAGTATGGGAAGACATTCAGGGTAATCGTTACGAGGAGACCATCTTTGACCCCAAAACAGACAGCTTTTTCAATCGCGAGACGTTTAAGGAGACTGTTGCCAGTGACCCTAGCCGGAACATCGTAATATTTATGCCATGGCGGGAGGAGTGGATCAAGTACTGGCTCACCATGCCACACATGGCAGTGGCCAGTGATGGCCTGATGTAAACGTTAAGTTGACAAAAATATTATGAGTATATACGACAAGGTTGGTTCAACGTATGATTCAATGCGAAGTAATATTGGGATTAAAGACATTCTCAACGTAGTTGATATATTGGGAAAGGAAATAAAAGTACTGGATCTTGGTTGTGGTACCGGACACCCAATTGCAAAAGTTGTGTCACCAATTGTGAAAGAATATATTGGGGTTGATAAGAGTCAACCAATGCTGGATGCGTATTCGAAAAATGTCAAAGACGGAGAATACATGCTTTTAAACATGACTGATATCGGTCAAATTCCCGGAAAATGGGAATTTATTTTCAGTTGGGGCGCAATTTGCCACTTACCTATTAAGCAACAGAAAAAAGTCATGAAACATGTGAGCAAATTGTTGAAGCCGGAAGGTCGTTTTCTATTTACCGGTGGAAAGGAAATAGACGAATGTACTGGAAAGATTGGGGAGTACACAGTTAACCACTATAGTATTGGGGAAAAAGCATATAAAGAATTTCTATCAGAACTGAATATGGATTTGATTAGTGCAAGTTTTAGTGAAGGGAACAATTATGTTTATGTTTTCAAAAAAAAGAAAATTTGCACTTAAGCAGTTATTCCAGCGGACCCATAAAACCTTGGGCCGCTGAATTTAACGTTCGATTTTGGAGACACATATGCATTATTCAAGCTTTTGCAGATGCGGGCAAATTCAGGTAAACCTCTCTCTTCCCAAGCCCATTGACACCTATGCACCACGAGCATGTGATTGTGATTTCTGCACCTCACGAAGTGCTTCATACTTATCAGACCCAGATGGAATGCTTCAAATTACAAAGGCTGAAGAGCTTGAACAGTTAAAGCAAGGGTCTGGACAAGCCATCTTCTGGCAGTGCAAATCTTGCCATGATCTCATCGGAGTAACTCATGAGTTTAAAAATGGCATCCAAGGCACTGTTAATGCAAACTTGTTTGCTGAGGGTCATGAACTGCAAAGTTCTATTGCGGTTTCTCCCAAAACTCTATCTCCTGAAATAAAACGTGAACGCTGGAGAGAGGTTTGGATGAAAGTCAAGTTCACTCCATAATAATTCTTTACATAGATTCTCCTTAGAAATAGATAACCGACTGTAATTGCAAGCATACCTTCCTTGTATCTGGTATAATATGTAGAAGTTCAACGACATATACCTCAAAAGGCTTGCACATGATTCGATATACGAGCAGTAAGCAACTCAGTTTGGATGGATTCAGCCTCCCCTTTGGTGGTTCGCTGAATCCGCAAAACCGGTGGGTGAAATGGAGCGAAGTTATCCCATGGGATGACCTGGCTACATGCTATTACAAGACTATGAATCCGGGAAAGGGGCGACCTGGTAAAGATGCGCGACTGGTGATAGGGGCAATGATCATCAAACATAAGCTGACTCTGAGTGACGAGGAGACGGTTATGCAGATCCAGGAAAACCCGTACCTCCAGTACTTTGTAGGCTTCAGCAGTTATGTGGATAAGCCACCGTTTGCGGCCAGCTTGTTTGTAGATATCCGAAAACGGATGGGGTCTGAAGTGTTTGCCGGATTTGAACAAGTTATCCTCGAAAAGATAGGTAAGCCCCGTCGTACAGGAAAAGCGAAAGAGGAAAATCGAGGGAAACTGCTTCTCGATGCCACAGTTGCGGAGCAGGCGATTCGTTACCCGACCGATCTGAGCTTACTCAATGAGGCTCGCGAGATTTCCGAGAAGCTGATCGATGAACTGTATGCTCTGAGTGACTACACTAAGAAGCCGAGGACCTATCGCCGTAAAGCGAGAAAACAGTATCTGAAGATTGCCAAAAACAAAAAGCCAAGCGTGAAGGTTCGCCGTCGCGCGCTGCGTGAGCAATTGCAGTACCTGAGGCGAAACTTAAAGCACATATCGTCCCTGCTTGACTCTTTGGGAAGCGCTCCTTTTCCCTTACCGCATGGCCTGCAACGGCAATACTGGATCATTCAGCATTTGTATTCGCAGCAGGACGGAATGTACAGAAACCGGCAAAACAGGTGTGATGACAGAATCGTATCCATATCTCAACCCCATGTTCGTCCGATAGTGCGCGGCAAGGCAAGCAAGAAAACTGAATTCGGCGCCAAGATCAGTGTCAGTATGAAAGACGGCCTGGCGTTTGTTGACCATATCGGTTGGGATGCGTTCAATGAGAGTAAGGATTTGAAAAAGCAGGTGGAGGATTATCGACAGCGGTTTGGTCATTACCCAGAGGTTGTTCTGGCTGATCAGTTATATGGCTCGCGAGATAACCGAAAGTACCTCAAGGAAAAAGGAATTCGCTTTGGCGGTAAAGCACTTGGCCGTCCCCCAAAGCAATCGGCAGAGAATACAGAAAAGATTCGAAAAATGAAGCAACAGCGAATCCAGGACAGTCGGGAACGAATCCCGATTGAAGGTAAGTTCGGGCAAGGTAAAAACGGCTACCGACTCAACTATATCCGAGCCAAGCTGCAAAAGACCTCAGAAGCATGGATCAACTGTATCTTCTTGGTGATGAACCTCATGGTTCTGCTCAAGAAGTTGAGTAAAAATCTTGCGCTATCGTTGTTGGCTCTACTTTTCAGACTCTGTACCAAGGTTTTAGCTGTTGCTTTCGGCAATTTCTCCATGCGGATCACTGCCGGGCTCGTTGCCGCGTAATATGGACGGTGTTTTTCTGAGGAGGCTCTACATAATCATGCATTTCATTTTCACTCAGCTTCGCTCAATTGGTCTCGCTGAATCTTGCCTGCCAACCTCACGTCGCAAAGTGCCCCGGATGTGTATCGACACACTCAGCGGACCGCGTATGTATCGACCAGTCGGTAGTTCAAATCTTCTCACTTCCAATACTGCTAAGATATAAAAGCTACCGACTCACATAAAAAAGACCAACCGTTACTTCATACAACATAACAATGGTGACGGCATAATTTCAGCCAACCGTGAAGATTGGGTGAGATGTTACAGTTAGCCAATGAGTACCAATCCGTAATGTGAACTTGTAGGTGCAAAAGAATTATTGCTCTTTTTAAACCAGCCAGCATTTTTAAGAAGATGGTTCATGTTGATCCCATATCCTGAAACCGATGGTCGAGATAGGTCTGGATGTCGACATATACCATCGCCGTTCAGAAAGTTGCAGTAAGAATGTTCTGAGCATTGAATGTTTTTACATGAGCCGCCTGCAAATGCAGTTGATTGCACTAGCCCTTTCTCATGGGCGGCTCGTTCGATTTGTATAACAATAAAATGCAGAAGTTTACTTATTTCTTTGCGCTTATCGGAATACATCTGCTCTTGCGGAACCTCAATCTCTACCATGATCGCTTGAGATGTTTTATGTATGTTATTCTTTAACCAATCAGGTCCTCTCACATGTGGTGGACAAGTTGGAGATGACCCATAATTGGGACATTTGGTTTCCCGACAGAGATCTGCTATTTGATTATCAATTTGAATATGATCAGCATCAAGTATTGTTACAGCACTACTCCCAAAGTCCATTGCTAATTCTAAAAGCTCATCAATAGGGTTAGCCTTCGATTCAAACGTCTTTGGGTCTGGTTTTTTGACCGAGGGATCAGGATTAAAAACAACTGTTCCGCATTGAGTACATCGACACTTCAATTCATCTGACCAGATCTCAACGATAGCATTGCACTGAGGGCAATCAAACTCGATTGGGAAGGTTGATAAGGTCTTATCCATACCAGGGCATTTTAATGTGTCATTTAATCCCATTTGATCTAATCCTTTGCGAAGGCTGATTTGAACTATGAACCATTGATAATCGCTCCAACATTAACGCAAACCCGACTCCGAGGGTATAAAGGCCGTCCATACCGATGTTGGACTCTGCGGTATCATCAAAAAACAGTTTAAGCGAAGATTCCATACCGTCTTCAGGTTGCCAATAACATATTAGCATAGGGACCAAAGGCAGTGGATAGAGGATAACAGCAACATCAGACTCATATTGGTCAACCACTTCTTCAGCCTTAAACATACCCACCAGGTCAGAAAAGAGATCCGGGTATTTGTCGGCCGTACCTTTAAGTATATTTTCACACTGTTGACCGAAAAGTCGATACCAGTCTTTACCATTTGGCAGCTCACGAAGTGGGACCCAGTTGTGGCTAAGGGGTACTCCTTTTGAATAGATAAGGTAGTTAAGAACCGACTTGAGAATCCAGCCGTTTACATGGATATTGGTCGTCACTTTACTTCGTCGGTCAATGCTGAAACGTTTTCCACAGATAGGAATAGTTATAACCCCGTCTTCGCATTCAGCCTTTACCGTTTTGGCTCTCTCTTCCATATCAAGTGAAAGAAGTCCCGTTTGCAGTTTCCTTATAACAGCATAGAACTCTTCCTCAATAGGGTTGATACCTTTCTTACTTCCTCCAAATTGCTGCAATTTATCCTGGGGGACATAAGTACAAGCAGATAACCCAACCTTGCCGGTAAATACGGCTCCTGCAAATGCAAGACAAGTACTCTGACCGCATTCTTTACAATTGGTTTTAGGAAGGATCTGAAATATCTCCATAGCGTTTTTGAAATTTTTCCCCATAAAGCACTCCCTGAGATAATCACATTTAAAACATATACTTATTGAGACTCCATATAGCTAAATGATTGACCTGTTTTTTTCAGTAGTTCTAGTATATCGAGAAGTTCTCTATCCGATAGAGAAGTCATCAAATCTGCGGATGAGTGGTTAAAAGACTGGAGACAATCTTTCCAGATTTCAATTCCTTTAACGGTTTCAATAAGCAGAGTTGAGCGTCGATCTGCGGGAGCAACCGACACACTGATTAATTCTTTATCCTGCAATGTCTTTATAATTTTAGAAATATTGGATTTCTCAAAGAGGAGCCTGTTACATAATTCTTTCTGGCTGAGAGGACCTTTCAGGATTATTTCATTAATTACAAGAAATTGATTTGTGTTCAGGTTGAATTGTTGGCAGACCTGACCCAACTTTCTTTGTAGAAACAAGCCGTTCTTTATCAATGACATAACAAGCTGTGTTTCAATATTTTTACTTTTTTGTACTTCTCTTTGTTTTTCTGAATCCATTCTTTCCCCCAGGTTAGTTTCCATTTCAACTAATACACATAAACAGTTTCCATGTCAACTATATCTGCATAATACGATTTGAAATTGGTGATAACGAGGTCAAAGAAAAAGTAAGGTCGAGTAGTTTCCACAGGAAGGGTGGAGAAATATTTTGGGGAATTCTGTGTGGGGTATTCTGGTTAACTCTCCCAGTCTCACAATCAGAGAAAAGTTGCTCCATCAGCCTTGATGCACCTGGAGCGGTAAAATTACTTTTCTTTTAGCATAAATGGTGAGTGTGCAGGGGAGAACGATCAATAGTAGGCTGAACTTTTTAGTAGTTGCTTTTGAGCAAAAAATAGAATGTATTAAAAAATATTGGGTTGCCACTAAAGTTCAGCTTATTTCACGCAGGATTACTTGCTTTAGATTAGCAACAACCAGAAAAAATAATATCATTACTTCCCTTGAATGATTTATACGGAAAAAGCAATTTAACTCTATCAATATCAATAAGTTTCAACTATGAATAACGATTTGGACAAGATATTATCTCCGACCCTCTGTTCAGCTAACCCACCTAACAAAAGGAAAGGTTCCTTATCTTTAGGAAGAGCCGAGCAGCTCAACCAAACCCTCTTTAAAATTTCGAATGCAGTCAGGAATTCGAAGGATCTTGGCGAGTTATACGGATCAATTCATCATATTCTTGGTGAAATCATGGATCTGACGAACTTCTTTATTGCCTTATATCATAAAGAAAACGAACAGATTAGCTTTCCATACTATAGAGATATCTACGATGATGATGATGTCTATTGTGACGAGCTTCAACTCGACAATTGCCTAACCGGTGGTGTCATTCAAAATGCCACTCCTGTTTTTTTGAGGAAAAATGAACTCGAAAAGAGACGTGACTCAAAAACACTTATTGGAACAGTTCCAGAGCTGTGGCTAGGTGTTCCATTGAAGATAAAAGATGAAGTAATCGGCGTTATGGCCACATTGAGTTATCATGATGCCGAACTTTTTGACAAAATGGATTTAAATACCCTTATTTCAGTCTCTGACCAAATAGCCTTGGCCATTGAACGTAAACAGTATGAGCAGGCGTTGATTTCTTCCGAAAAAAAATACCGTACCATTCTTGAAACTATGGTTGAGGGTTATTTTGAGCAAGATCAAGACGGCATAATAACAATGGCTAACCCTGCAATGTGCAGGATGCTGGATAAGCCATTAGAAAAAGTTGTTGGCACCAGTTTTACGGAGTTTTTAGAGAATTTAGAAACAAACACGATTACTGATGAATTTCAGGATATTTATAACTCACAAAAAACTACCCTCCATATAGAGTTTGAAGTCATTCTATCTAACGGTTCAAATCGATACCTGGAAGGGACATTTTCCTCAATTCTGAATGACAACAATGCTCTTACCGGCATAAAAGGAATTGTCCGAGATATCACTGAAAAAAAGAAAACTGAGCAAACACAGAAAACTCTTGAGGAAAAACTTCAACAGTCCCAGCGGCTTGAATCTCTCGGTACTCTTGCCGGTGGCGTAGCCCACGATTTCAACAATCTACTTATGGGAATCCAGGGGCGTATATCCATCATTCAGGCAGGTCTTGAAGAGCAGCATCCTCATTTTACTCAACTTGAACTGATGGAGAGCTATATTCAAAAAGCATCAAATCTAACTTCTCAGTTACTTGGCTTTGCACGAGGTGGAAAATATGAACTCAAAGCGGTCAGTATAAATCTTGTTATCAAGAATAGTGTTGAGATTGTGAAACCTGCAAAAAAAGCAATCGAGATTAGAACTGTTTTTAAAGATAACCTCAGTGTAGTTGAAGTTGATGAAAACCAAATGGAGCAGGTGTTCGTAAACTTGCTGTTAAATGCATCAAACGCCATGGACCAGGGAGGCACTATAACTATAACAAGCGAGAAAATAATGGTCGATTCAAAGACCGCAGAGGTCAAAACCATTAAACCTGGATACTACGTTCGAGTTGCTGTTAACGACACTGGCAAAGGTATTAGTGAAGATGATATAGAAAAAGTGTTTGATCCGTTTTTTACTACTAATTCTTTGGGGGGAAGTACAGGTTTGGGGCTCGCCATGGTGTATGGAATCATTGAAAATCACCACGGTTTTATCTCTGTTGAGAGTAGGATCAACGAGGGTACATGCTTTACCATCCTACTACCATGCTCACAGAAAGAAATATTTTCTGAAGAAAAACCATCTCCAGAAACACAAAAAGGTACAGACACAATTCTCTTGGTTGATGATGAGCCCATGATTATTGAGGTGGGAAAAGAAATGATTTCCATGCTTGGCTATGATGTTATAACTGCTTCATCAGGCATGGAGGCTTTAGAAATTGCTGGAACCGAGAATAAACGAATTGATCTGTTTATTGTTGATATGATAATGCCTCAAATGAATGGTGGAGAACTCTTTGATAAGCTGAAAAATTTTGATCCCAATGTCAAAATTATACTCTCAAGTGGTTACAGTATCGATGGAGAAGCTCGGGAAATTATAAACCGTGGATGCCAAGGATTTATTCAGAAACCATTCACATTGTCTCAATTAGGAGAAAAGATCAGGGATGTTTTGGGATCTGACCAGGAAGCTGTCCCAGAAGTAGTTATGTAAAAACAGATAAATAAAGGCCAGCAGAACTTCTTGCAGTGTAATGAAAGTGCGAATGAACATACAAAAACAAGGAGGTCCTGGATGCTTCGGTGTTCGGTCGTTTTTGTTTCTAGATGATTATGTAAATTTAATACCTTACCAAATACTTACTGGAAATACCGGTGCTCTCGTTGTTAAATATCTATGTCTCATTGGGTTTATTCAATTTTCTTCTCAAAAATAGGAGCATGGGAAAATGACACTAACGAAAGCTGATCTCGTTGAAGCTGTTTACAAAGAGCATAGCACTATGACAAAAAAAGCAGCAGTTGATGCTGTGGAAACGTTCCTCCGACTATCAAAAGGAGCTCTCATTGATGGCTCTGATCTACTACTTAGTGGTTTCGGCAAATTCAATGTGAAGGACAAAAAAGAAAGAAAGGGGCGCAATCCCCAGACCGGTGATAGTCTCATGCTTGAGAAGAGAAGAGTTATTACGTTTAAGCCTTCTGGCATTTTAAGAGACAAGATTAACGCTTCTTGATCAGATCTGCCACTCTGAAAACCGGACGCCTGCAACCAGGTTAATGAAATGTCCCCCTCTGCAGCAATCTTGTTCGTAGTGGACTCATGGGTTCCGACGAAAATATCGGGTCGTAAAGATAGCCGATAGATCAAAGGCGCCTGGGAGCCTGCTGGTTACTATGGTGATCGCTTCGGCTCATCAAAAGATCATCAACAGATGGTTATGAGAATAATAATGACTCGGCGTACTACCAGTCTCCCGACGAGCCACCGCCACCAAAACCGCCGCCACCACCGCTGAATCCACCGCCTGAGGAGGATGAAGAACCGCCCCCCTCTCCGCCATCGCCTCCACCGTGTGAAGAAAACACTTTTTTGGCGGGTGATAGAAAGCCGACCAGTGCTCCGAGCAAAAAACCGGCAATGGCGAGCAACCCAAGAAAACCTGTACCGCCGTTACCGGTAAAGATGATACCAAGGATCGGAACGATCAAGACACCTGCGAAAGCGGCTATGGTGATATGGCCTCCCAGGATCTTTGTGCTGATAAAGATGACGATGATAATCGTCAGGAAAACTATGAATTCCTTAAAGCTGAGACCTGTACCACCGGATGCTGTCTGAGAGTCGGCAACGATGATGCCGCTTTCGGCAGTGCCATCTCCGGTGAATTCGCCTTGAGTTGCCCTGATCATGGCCTGAACACCGTCTTGAACGCCTTTGTCAAATTGCCCTTGTTTAAAAGCCGGGCTTATAATGGTATCAACAATTCTTCCAGCCAGAAGATCTGTCAGACTTCCTTCAAGGCCGTACCCCACTTCGATGCGAATTTTTCTGTCGTTTTTGCTGATGATCAGCAGGGCACCATTATCATACCCCTTACGGCCGATTTTCCAATCATCGGCGACGCGTATGGAAAAGTCTTCTAACGAGTCACCCTGGAGTGAGGTGATGGTGAGAACGGCAATCTGCGTGGAGTCAGAACGTTCATAAGTCTCGAGCTGATTCTCAAGTGACTGGATGGTGTCTTTTGAAAACATCGCGGCATAGTCGTTAACCCGCGATTTGAGCGGTGGAACATCGGCTGCAGACAGTGTCAATGGTGTTCCGAAAAAAAGAACAGCTGTCAGGAGGAGGAGAAACGAAAAAACAGGATATCGGAAAGTCTTCCTCATTATGTAACTGATAGTGAAGAGATAAGAAGTTGCTTTAGTTGTGGAGGATAACTTTTCTCATTTTTACCCCCTGTATTTATCTGCACAATCCTATCCTAAGAACCCCGTTTTCGCCACCAATTAATCATGTCCATGGTTCAGGCCACCCTCCCCTTCAAACAGCCTGATTCTTACGACCAAAATGGCAATATTTCTGTCCAATAGTGGCTTGCGGGAGGCTCTTGTCAGCTACACCTCCTCCTGAAAACTTTAATCTATCCGAAGTTTCTGCAGGTTAATAGTACCTGTATACGGATATTGAATGATGACAAGTCAAAATATGTGAGCCCATTAATCTTCGATAGCAGAAAAAGTGTTCTTGAGAGTTACTAGTGTGATCTATCTTTTGGCACCAACCTGGCCAGAGAGATGTCTGCTCTTGAATCGCAATATGCGACAGTGAAGGTGTTAAAGCCGAAGTAAGTGCAATACTATGGGGCAACTCTGATGCATCTTGCAGCTGCTCCCCCTGTAAAGTTGATACGGTCCCCAACTTCACCGCCATATCTTTCTGCGCCAACCGGGGTTTTGACATAGCCGCCGATTGCAACGGCGGCAGTACATCCGCTAAAGGTTCTCCAATATCGCAAATCAAAAATCGTATCGTCGTGAACACCCTTGAAGAAGTTTTGCAATTCGGCAAAGGCCGGGAGTTGCCAATCATCGTACCCGTCGAGAACAAATTCGTTACAATATAGAATACCCTCCGCTTCAGTCTTAAATCTTGGAGAACTATCTTGCCACATGATACCCGTTGTTAATTCCGTGACAATATTCCCACTAGTACTACGTGAAAAATAAACATCTGGAGAAGGGTTCATCCCAGTGAGAACTTGAAGTGTGTGGATGGTTTCCATCAGCCGAGGTTCTTTCACGGAGATAACCGCATCTGCCAGAGTAGTAATACCATCTGTGTCGGAGTCATAGGCTGATATATTGACTGGCGTACTCAACAATATGGTTAGTATCAATATAATATGTTTTTTTTCAATTTCATAGTGAGGCAGAATTCCTTCTTAGGATAAGAGTTGGAGATAATTGATACCCGCGCCAAAACAGTTGAGATTACAAAAAAAAATGTATCTTATTAATAGTCCCATCCTTATCATCTAATCATTTTATAAAGCAACATGTTTTGGTTTCCCACTCGTATGCTTTGAAAACAGGGCAAAAAAACTCTTGAGATGATTAAACACTTCGAGGTCATTTTACGCCTGTCGCCAAGGACCTACTTCCCCGAAACTTTTATTCTGGAATGCACGATGGGACAACAGTGAGTGTAGAGATCAAACTCGGCGTACTTACCCAGTTATTAGAAGTTGTGATATAGTGATTGATAGTACAAGAAGTCATAATCACCCCGAAAGCATTCATAATTCACCAAGGTGTTTTGGTCATGTTGAACAACGTAATTACAACCAAGACCTCAGAGGAGTTTATCTGGGCAACTGTCGCCGGATCCGCCCCTTTAAAAGAGGAAAAATCCTTTGAATTCCTGGCAGAATATTTTCACGGAAGACAGAATAACAAAAACTGGATATGTAAATTGAAACCAGGTCTCATTCTCTCTCTTATGGATGTAACCACTCGTAGTGAAATCAAGAACATGATTTCGGCAAAAGAAGAATTCATCAAATTTGTTTTTTTTCTATCGGGTAGCGGAACGGTTGATTATCATTTTATTGATACCAGATTCAGAAGGGATTTTTCAGATGGAATGGTCCAGCATAGTTACACCAGTTTCTCGCCCGAAATTGATGGCGCAGTTTTCGTAAATGCAGGCCACCGCCTTCATCAACTAAGTATACATATAAGTCCATCTGTTCTATTAAACTACTTCAACGGGCAATTTGATATAGGGCCTTTCGCTTTCAGAGATATCCTTGCCGGATCTGACCAGATAAGCTTTTTTCATACTGCCAGGATGTCCAGGACAATGAAGACGGTCATTTGTCAGATCTTCAATTGCAATTATTCAGGGACGATGAGGCAATTCTACCTGGAAAGCAAAACGATGGAGTTGATCACCTATAAGATCGATCAGATGATACAACCTAAAACGGGCACAAAAAAACCGCCGAGGTTATCAAAAGATGACAGTGTGCGTATTATGAAAGCTGCTGAAATTTTAAATAATAACCTTGAAAATCCACCAAGCCTATCTGAACTTTCAAGGAATGTTGGGACTTCGCATACGAGGCTGAATCTGGATTTCAAGAGAATATACGGCACAACGGCTTTTGGCTACCTCAGACAGAGCCGTCTCGAAAAAGCCAAAAAACTTCTTGAAAGAGATGGATCAAATGTAAGCCAAACCGCATATGAAGTCGGTTACAACAGTCTTCCTTCGTTCTCAAAAGCCTTTTCCGACTATTTTGGTATTTCTCCTAAAACTTACATGAAAAAATTTGATTAAATTAACTGGTTCCCAGGAGTTTGTCTTAGAATTACCATCTTTGCTCACACCAAGCCATTGGCGGGAAATTTATGCTCGCAATATCAATTCTCGGACGCCTCCTATGCAACCAAGATCGCCAGCAAAAAATAATATCAGAGCTATTCGTTCATTTCAGATAATTCTTTATTCATCTCGAATAATACTTCCTTAATTTAATATGATACATTCTATCCAACCCTGAATAACTCTTTTCAATTGGAGGATTATCATGGAAAATCAAACAGCAAGTAGGTCAGCAGCAATCATCGCGGCACATCGAGCCTTTGATTCATCTAAAAACATCGGAGAAAGAATATGCTATGATCCTTTCGCCAGACATTTTCTTCCTCCCGGGTTCACCGTTATAGGGAAAACCGAGATGCCTGAAGAGACAGCACTGGAAGTATTTAAAAATATCGTACCAGGATTTCATGAGTATTTCCTGGCACGAACCAGGTATATTGATGAGTATTTGCAGGAATCAATAAAAAGTGGCCTCCAACAGTTGGTGATCCTGGGAGCTGGATATGATTCAAGAGCTTATCGGTTTGATGAGCTGAAAAGTTCCGTAAAAATATTTGAGGTTGATCATCCTGCTACTCAGAAAGTAAAGAAAAATAAATTATTTAAGATATTTCAGGCACTACCTGATCATGTGACATACGTTCCGGTTGATTTTAAAAAAGATAATCTTCAGTCTTGTTTGCCCAATAATGGATATGACAACAGCCTAAAAACAGTATTCATTTGGGAAGGTGTCACCATGTATATTGATCAGGCAACAGTAAATGAAACGCTGTTGTTTGTATCAAAGAACAAGGGCCAAGGAAGTTCTATTATATTTGATCACACATATCGTGAAGTAGTTGATGGAACACATGAAAGTAAAGAGGCGAAAGGGTGGCTGAAAATTGCGGAAAAATCGAATGAGCCTCTTCTTTTCGGGCTCCATAACGACACTATTGAACGGTTTCTTCTCTCGAGTGGCTTTTGCAATATTGTAAGGATAACAAGTGAATTTTTTAACGATAACTACTACGTCGGAATTAATAGAGACAGGAGGGCAACAGCGATCCTTTCAATTGCACATGCTGAAATTGCGTCTTAATATCAGCCGAATGTGTGATCGTGTGTTTGTATCAAAATTGAGCTATGGGCTTAAGATTGGCAAGAAGAATCTCCTTGAAAGAGACCCTGAACTCATGTGGATATTTTGGCCTTTCTTCCAGAATAGTCCCCTATTCAGCAAGCTCTTTTTGCCAACCGGGCCCATTTCCACCATCACAGGGACAACTTCGTGCTGGAAACCCGGCAGCGTAATTTTGCGGACGTTGACATCTTAACACGGGAATGGCAGACCCTGATGACCATTCTTTTGAGTGGTACCCCTTATCCGGAAAAAGTAATTGCAATAGTCAGTCACTCAAGTTATTTTCATCCTACAAAGAAGTGCAACACACTGTAAATATGTTATTTTTAGAGACACAGAGAGTCATGCAAACCAGTTGAATAGTCTGGACGGAAACGGTACAAACAATGCTCGGGTCCCCCACCCATAGATGTATTCTATTTTTCTGTCTTATCATTTCGGCTACTGATTTGATGCAAAGCTACGCACATGAACTGCCGGACCATTGGCAACAGGGCCTTGAAGCGGGAGTGAACTGGGGACTTGCCGCCAGCTATCCTAATGATATCGGAATAACTGCAAACGCACATGTATTAGCAGTTGAAGATTTTGAAACTGGCACTGTGACCATAGAGACTGAAGAAGACCGATACCTTCTCAACACCAATGTTGTTTCAACACACGCTTATACCGGAAAACATAGTGGGGAGCACCGCTGGGCGCAGGGGTACAACGGTCCGACAACACGTTACCAGATACCGGAAGAGGCACATCAGGGAGAGAGGCCGACCTATTTTGTGCGGATGTGCTTTATGTTCGATGACAGTTTTCGGCCCCAGGACGGTCAATCGGGTGTTGGGGTAAAAGGGTTTGGCGTATTCAGTGACCCGACAAACTCCAGCAGTACCAATACTCCTTGCGATGGCACCAACTGGTATAATGCTCAGGCCCAGTTTGTTGGCTGGGGGCTGAGCAGCAAGCCCCAGGCAAACGACGGATACCTCTGGGTTGGCCACCTTTACAGCTACAACCCTTCACCTGAAACAGCAGTGCCGTCCCTAGGAACCATCCGGATAAGCGACCCGCCAGTGGGCAATGTACCGTACCGATTCTCTTCCTACGCAGACCCTTTTTCCTACATCGATTTTGGCGGCTGGCACTGCTATGAAGTGGGACTATATCTCAACACACCGGGAGAGGATGATGGTGAAGCGCGATTCTGGATTGACGGAGTACTACAATCAAGGGTCACCAATATGCGATACCGGGATATTGAAGGACTCTACCCGACAGACATGCATTTGAATCTGCATCGGACAACAGATAATTATCCACAAACCATGATTCGATGGACGGACAACATCGTTCTCGCAACCCGGTATATTGGTCCTGTTCGTCGGGTAGAACCGAATTTGGAACGTGCAGTCTCCGCCTTACAGGTGCTGACAGGAAAAGAAAAAGAGGGAGATGAACTGCATAGTGATATTAATGGTGATGGAAAAATCAGCATTGATGACTCCATTATCATGTTGCGAATAGCCGCCGCCTCCCGGTAAAGCAGTATCTTAAGGTAAGCAATGTCAACCGATTGATACTGGGACATATTAATGGAACCTGGTATCAATAGATTGAAAACTTATGATAAGATTTTCAGACATTCCTCCTGAACACAAGGCTCTAATCATCAGTGGTTTTTTCAGAAAGCCAGGCTGAGAAACGCACCTATGATGATGTGCAGGGCCTTGGGTGAAACATACAGTGTTGGACTCAACTAAGGTGAATAAATAATGCAATATGGCGCAATGAACTTTCCTGTATCACCATTATTAGCAGAAATTGAAACCTTTGCTCAAATGGGATTTGACTATCTTGAGCTGACGATGGACCCTCCGATGGCACACTACTCCACTCTATCGAGGGATCTGAGTGTAATCAAAAGGAGCTTACAGGATAACGAACTTGGTTTACTCTGTCATCTGCCTACCTTTGTCCTGACTGCTGATCTCACTGAAACAATACGACACTCATCTGTTGATGAAATGCTTCATTCCCTTAGGGTTGCTGCAAACCTCGGGGCCCGTAAAGTTGTTCTGCACCCAAGTATGGTTTTTGGTATGGGGCCTTTTGTGAAATATACAGTTAAAGACTATTTTTTTGAGTTTCTGGCAAAGATGGTTACTGCTGCACAACACTTGGAAATTGAGATCTGTCTGGAAAACATGATGCCCAGGAATATCTTGGGAGTAGAGCCAGCGGATTTTGAAGAAATATTTGCAAGACATCCGACTCTGAAAATGACATTGGACACAGGACATGCCAATATTGACGCCTCTGCAGGATACCGGTTACTGGAAATGGTGGAACGGTTCGGAGACAGGATAGGACACCTCCATATCAGTGACAATCTTGGAAAGAAGGATCAGCACCTGGCCGTTGGGCAGGGTACGGTTGATTTTTCAACTCTTATTAGCCGACTAGTCGAATTGGGCTATGACGCTACAATAACTCTTGAGATATTTGATCAGGATCGCCGCCTGCTGACTGAGAGTCGAGATAAAATACAACGACTTGTTGAGACAGCTAAACAGTTGCGGAAGACAGGTTAAAAGAGACCACCAAACGACATGTGGATCAACACAACAACAAGGCCCACATACACCATCAAAAAGAGAGGTGCCAGCTCCCTCGTTCACAGATACGAATGTATTGCGGGTTTATGATTTATGTGAATGGAGATTCTTTTTCGACTGCCATGCGATCACATTTTGACACGAAATTCTTATGAACATAACGTAGATTTGCTTATAATCCACCTTCGACACTGCCTTCAATATTTTGGTGTATGACTCCAAATCGTGCACTATTTTCATAAGAAAGCCGTAGTAGCATCAGAGTGGTGACCAAGTAGCTCAACATCATGCGAAGGGTGAGCTTGGATCTTTGGATGATTCATTTATTGATTTCTTTTCAACCAGGCATAGATATCAAGTGCGTCTTGTTTGGAAATTTCAGATTCTGAATAGGTGGGTTTCGATACGGAGTCCGGTTTTCTAAGGTTTTTCAGAAAGGAACCGAATCCCAACTCCAAACCTGCAACATCTGGAGCTAACCCGTTTCGACCTTTCTCCCCATGGCACGATGAACAATTGTTCATGTTATACCATCTCTGACCATTTTCAGGATTTCCCGTTGGGATGCTATATGCAACCTGGGTAAGTATTATGACAACAGAAGAGATAATGATAGCGAGTGTAACAATACGTTTTCTATAAGATATAAATTCCATTTCATTCCCTCCTTTATAAATTTGGTGCCTGCAACAGGAGCACCATTTCAAATGATAATGCCATGGACAACTATCCAACAGCAAAAGTCGTTCCCGACAACAAATCATCTCAAAAAGCATATAATATTATACAATTACCCCGACCCATTATTGGAAGATTGAACGTGGAAAGTGTTTAAGCTAGTGACAGCTAGACACATCTGTTTAAACAGATGTGTTAGGAGCTACTTTTTGAATTATCTGGGTCTAGAAATATTCGACGCCAGGACAACCGGAATTCTCCAGACCACGATTATGATGACCATTTTTCATGTAGTCTTTTGATTTAACTCCTATATTTCTCATATATCACTAAAGTGTGTCTACACCGCAGTGCTCGTAAATAGTATTGAACACAAATTCTCTAATACATTTCATTTTCAAATCTGATAGAATAACTTGTAGTTAGCCAACGCTATAATATGAGGCTTATCAGACTCCGGGAGAAGAGAAGATATGACTCAGTCCGTGAGCAGGAAAAACAACATTCTGATTGTTGATGACACACCTGAGAACCTATCCGTATTGCGCCAGCTGTTGACAGAAAGAGGTTATCTCGTGAGGCCGGCCTTGAGCGGGGAAATTGCCCTCAAAGCTGTTAAAACACAGATTCCCGATCTCATCCTGCTGGATATCATGATGCCAGACATGGATGGCTATGAGGTTTGCAGCATATTAAAATTAGATAAAGCTACAGCACATATCCCGATAATCTTTATCAGCGCACTCACAGAGGTCGGGGAGATTCTCAAGGCCTTTCAGGCAGGCGGGGTTGATTATATTACGAAACCTTTTCGAACAGAGGAAGTTCTTGCTCGAGTCAAAACCCATTTACAATTACAAACCGCCATATCTGAAAAAGAAGCAGCACATATGATGCTGCAGACTATACTCGACAGTATAGACAACGCCATTATTACAGTTGATAGCCAGCTACAAATCATCAATGCCAACAAGCCACTACATTCCATATGCGGCAACATTCCAGGGGATAAAAGAACTTTTCAGCAGAGGCTGCAAGAAGGCCGTGGTCCTTGTGCCGAAGTTCTTCAACAAGCTGTAACGAAACAACAAAAGGTTAAGGAATATCGGGTTGAATGCAATTGTGGACACCAAAACGGCAAAACCCTTGTTTTAAACGCCGCACCTCTCGCAAAAGAATGTAGCGAAACGAGGGGAGCTGTATTGGTTATAAGAGATATCTCTCGACTCGCACAACTCGAGAAAGAGTTGCTGGAGCAACACAGTTATTACGATATAATCGGCAAAACCGATGGTATGCAGAAGATTTATACGCTCCTTAAACAGACTGCCGATCTGGATATCAACGTCCTTATCACTGGCGAAAGCGGAACGGGAAAGGAGTTGATTGCTGATGCGATACACTTTGCAAGCAACAGGTCAAATAAACCGTTCATCAAAGTCAACTGTGCTGCCCTATCAGAAAGTCTTTTGGAGAGTGAGCTCTTTGGGCATGTAAGCGGTGCGTATACCGGAGCGGTTAAAGACAGAGTAGGTCGCTGTCAAGCAGCTGAAGGGGGAACACTTTTTCTCGATGAAATTGGTGATATTTCGCCAAACTTCCAGGCCAAACTGCTTCGCTTTCTTGAACAGAAAGAGTTTGAACGAATAGGAGATTCAAAAACCCTGAAAGCCGATGTACGGGTAGTTGCCGCCACAAACCAGAATCTACAGGAAAAGGTCAAAACAAGAGAATTCAGGGAGGATTTGTTTTATCGCTTAAAAAGTATCTTGATACGATTGCCCGCCTTACGCGAAAGAAATGATGACATCCCATTACTGGTCAATCATTTCCTGGATACTTCCAGAAGATCATTGAAAAAGAATATACAGGGCTTAAATGACGATGTGACCAGGCTTTTTCAAAACTACCAATGGCCTGGAAATATAAGAGAATTGAAAAGTACCATTCATTATGCCTGCGCTCTTTGCACGAGCGACGTTATCGAAAAAGAACATCTGCCACCTGAATTTCTTTCAGCAGTATCAGAGGGTTGTTATGACCTGGATGTTCCCAGCCCAACTGATCCATCATCGGGAAAAACGACTTCTGAAAAGGATACTATCATAAGTACACTCCATAAAACCGATTGGAATAAGGCCAAGACGGCCCGTCTTCTGGGAATGAGCAGGGCAACCCTATACTCTAAACTGTTAAAATATGGCATAGGGGATACAACATGAGGCAACTACTCATGGTGTATCGCTTCGCTCAACACGACAAAGAGTGATGGTGCGCCGGACTTGAACACTTCTGCCTAAACACATCTGTATAGGCACTCTTTTTTCATACACCTCCAACGACCTCACATTCTGCCTACCTCCCTCTACATCAGACCAGAATCATAGCAGTTTTACGAAAAAATTCTATTCAGGCATGACACTTGTATTGATACAGGCAAAATCCACAAAATGAACAACTACCCATATGGGTAGGTAAGATGCACTACATCATCTAACCCGAAATTCAGTCGTAATCGGCACGTTTAAAACGACTGGTCAACAGGTAACAAAATGGAGGCTTCAGCTATGTTTATTTCAGAAATGATCGTTGGTGTATGGTTTGTTCCCGTTATTCTTCTTCTCATCATTCCCTTGTGTACTCTTTGTCTCTGGGCCATTTACAGACTCGTGGCAACTATTGCAGGTCAAGCCGCACAGGCTTACAGACCTGCCAGGAAATCTCAAAAAGAGTCGCCGGCCTCAGAACTATACACCAGACACGCCATTTAAGACGACACGATGCTGCATGAATTCAATTCCCACAATACCAGGCAGGGCCAGATATTCTGGCTCTGCTTTGTAGTATACAAGCACCCCAGCTAAAGTGTTTTCTTCTTCGAGTCAGATTTATTCCTCCAACCACGTTTTCCGGCCCAGATATAATATACCCTTCTGGCTTGAAAATAACCATTTGTTGCACCAGTCCTGTTTTGCTAAAATTCACAGGTAAGCACAACCAACCCACTTCATCAATGAAGATGAGAATGCTTACTGATAAGTACTGATGATGAGAGTTGCCCCCAAACCTCAACGGATCATCAAATATGACACACCTCATCCTGGAGTCATTCAAAAAACTGCCTTTGCTACTAACAACAATCCTGTTTGTCAGTGTCTTGCTAGTTCGTCCATCTGCAGCATCAACAAAGGTAAGAGTCGGCGTTTATCAGGATTTTCCGCTGGTTTTTCACGATGATGATGGAGCTGCGCACGGGGTCTATGTAGATATTCTCAAACATGTTGCAGCACAGGAAAATTGGACGATTGAGTATGTCCCCTGTAAATGGGCTGACTGTTTGAGCTTACTTGAAAATGGCAAAATAGATCTATTAACTGCCATTGCATTTTCAAAAGAGCGTACCAAGAAATATGACTTCAACAATGAAACCGTTTTTCCCAACTGGGGTCAGGTATACACACCACACAAAATCAAACTGGATTCAATTGATGGTCTTAACGGTAAAAAAGTCGCCGGTCTGGAAGAGGACATCTATTTCAAATCGCTCAGGGAGGTCACGAAAAATGCAGATCTGGAAGTTTCCTTTACCAGTGTCGGTGAGTACGCAGATGTTTTCCGGCTTATCGAGAAGGAAGAAGTCGATGCAGGCATACTGCCCAGATTGTATGGAGACTTAAACGAGAAGAAATTCAACGTCAAAAAATCAACAATTATCATCCGTCTTTCTGAGCTTCGTTTCGCCGCTCGTAAATCATCATCAAACCAGCCCATTCTAGAAGCAATCGACAAACATCTGCGTCAACTCAAGGCCGATAACGACTCCTTATACTTTCAATCAATTTCCAGATGGCTCGGGCAGCAAGAAAAGAAAGCTGATATTGCAATCGACTTTTCTCAAAAAGAAAAAACATGGCTCGCTGCACACAATCGGATTCTCCTTGGTGTTGATCCTGAATTTGTACCATTTGAATTTATAGACGTCGACGGCAGCTACCGGGGAATGTGTGCTGATTATGTACAGCTTATCAGTGAACGAACCGGCATTACCATGGATATAGCCCCCAATCTGACTTGGAATGAAGCCGTAGAGCAGGCCAAGATTAGAAGAATTGATGTCTTGCCATGTGTTGGCATGACTGAAAAAAGAAAGGAATTTCTTACCTATTCCAGCCCGCACCAGACATTCTATCGGGTACTGGTAACAGAAGAAGGCTCAAGTATCGGCAATAGCCTTGCGGATCTGCATGGTCAGCAGGTGGCTGTGCAGAGAAACAGTTCACACCATGGATTTCTTCAGGACAATACCGATATCCAGCCAATACTATTCGACACGGCCGAGGAGGCCATTCTTTCGGTATCAGAAGGCAAAAATGACGTGTTTATCGGTAACGAAAATATGACCGGATACACGATTAACAGAAAAGGTATCGTCAACCTCAAAATGGCCAGGTTAGCTGAAGCCGAGGGAAAGAACCTTTACTTCGCCGTTCGCAACGATTGGCCAGAACTTGTGTCGATAATAAACAAAGGCCTTGCGTCCATATCTGAAAAAGAGCGAGAAGCGATTAAACAGAAGTGGATTGCGGTAACCGTTGAAAAACGGTTCGATTATACATTGTTTTACCAGATATCTGCCGGGGTAATCTTTTTTGGCTTGGTTATCTGTTTATGGAATGCACAGATCAGGCTACAGCGGAGAAAACTCAGGGTGAGTGAGAGACGCTACCGCTCTCTGGCCGATAATAGTGAGGTCGGAATTCTTCAGATTGCCCCGGATGGCACAACCCGCTACCTCAACCCCGCTATGCTCAAAATGATCGAGGCGGAAGTACCTGAAGAGCCCCTGGGGAAAAACATTATCGATTTCATTGCTCCTCCATTCCAGCATGTCGTCATAAGAGAGAGGGAAAAACGACATCATAATATCTCTTCGACCTACGAAGTTGAGCTTCTCACTTTAAAAGGGCAGCGAAAAAAAGTGATGATTTCAGCGGCTCCTATACTGAACGACAGCGGCAAGTTGGAGAGCGTCATAAGTTCAATTGTCGATATCTCCGATCTTAAGCGAGTGGAGAGTGCTCTCCGTGAATCAGAGGCGGAGCTGCGCGCTCTGTTCAGTGGGATGACCGATGTGGTTATCATGTTGAACGACGAGGGCAAATATCTGAAAATCGCCCCTACGTCACAAGAACTCCTCTATAAACCGATGGCTGACTTGCAAGGTCAGAGTCTACATGACACATTTCCGACAGATCAGGCAAACTTCTTTCTGGATAAAATTCATCAAAGTTTGAAGGCACATAAGCTCATTAAATTTGATTACAGTTTGAACATCCGGGATTCTGAGTTCTGGTTTGACGCACGCATCGTTCCGATGTCTGCCAATACGGTTGTATTCGTTGCCCGTGATATCACCGATCACAAGAATGCAGAAGAAGAGTTACGGAGCGCGAAAAACCAAGCGGAGTCAGCCAATTTGGCAAAAAGTACTTTTCTTGCCAATATGAGTCATGAACTGCGTACACCACTCAATGCTATTCTTGGGTTCTCAGGTTTGATGATGCGTGATTCGAACCTTTCCAACGAACAGCTCAGCAACCTGGAATCAATAGGCCGAAGCGGTGAGCATCTGCTGGACTTAATCAGTGATGTGCTGGAGTTCTCCAAAATTGAAGCCGGGCGCGTTGAACTGCAACCAGAAGACTTTGATCTCTATAGACTGTTGTTTGTGATTGAGGAAATGTTCAGCCTTCGAACCAAAGAGATGGGCCTCACCCTCACTGTCGAAAAAGATGTCACCGTTCCCCAGTTCATCCGTACCGATCAGGGAAAACTCCGTCAGACATTGATCAACATCCTTGGTAATGCGGTTAAGTTTACCAAAAGGGGCAGCATTTCACTCAAGGTCACTACTCAAGACAAGCGGCTCATGTTCACGGTTGAAGACACGGGCGTAGGAATCGACAAGGATGAACTAAGTATGGTTTTTGATGTCTTTGTTCAGTCAACCAGCGGCCAGGAATCTAAACAGGGGAGTGGTCTGGGAATACCAATCAGCCAGAAATTTGTCCAGATCATGGGGGGAGAATTGACGGTTGAGAGTGAATTGGGCAAAGGAACTATTTTTCACTTCGACGTACAATTTGAGGAAATAGATAATGTTGCTACTGCAGGTCCAGGTTCTGAATCAAAGGTTGTTGGATTAAAACCAGAGCAACCGGATTGTCGAATCCTTGTTGTTGAAGACAATGAACCGAGTAGAAAATTACTCGTCACGTTACTCACGAAGGTCGGTTTTCAGGTCCGAGAAGCTGCAGATGGCCAGGAAGCCGTTGAAGTGTGGAAAACATGGCAGCCTCACCTTGTCTGGATGGATTTACGCATGCCAGTGATGGATGGTTATGAAGCAACAAAAGAGATCAAATCACTAATGAAGGATTCTCCGTCTTCTGTTGATACAAAGATAATAGCTTTAACAGCGAGTGCCTTTGCAGAACATAAGGTGCATGCCTTCAAAAGTGGATGCAATGATTTTATACGAAAACCATTCCGGGAGTCTGAGATTTTCAAGATTATGACGCAACATATAGGCATACAATATATTTATGAGGACACTGTGAAGGTGAAACAATCACAGTCTGCTGACAGGCTAACTTCCTCTACGGATCGTAATGCTATAATGGCCAATCTTCCAGCGGGTCTTCTTGAAAGACTGGCCGAGGCTACCAATTCGTGTGATGCAGACAGGATTGATCTGATAATTGAGGAAATTCGACCCCATAGTACTGAACTGGCAGATACACTGACTCGATTCTCAAAACAGTTTGACTACAAAAAGATCATGAACCTGATAGGTGAATCCTGATACGGGTTATCCTCTTTCGTGCCAATCCATCCTCAACGAATTTCAATACAATCATGACGTTTTCCCGTCATCAATGGTTTCGTCTTTTTATTATATCTACCATCACCGTCCCCTGAGACCAGGCGCCCTCAGCACCAGTTTTTTCTGCCACACCATTACTGAAGAAGAAGATGACGTTTATTCATAAAAATACAATAGTGAATTTTTTCTATCACAGCATGGTTGCTTAAACTTGCTAGGCAATCAATTTCATGGTTAAAATGGCACTTATGGATCCGTCAAACGGAACCCGGACAACTTCGATGAATGCATTGGTTGTATTTTCCATAGAACGGAAAACACGACTTTGATTATAAACAGTATGAACAGTACCAAAATATTAACAACGAGGGAGCACTGAATGGAAAAGAAATACGTCAAGGATTTGATGGTACCAATTGACGGATATGCCACAGTCACGATCGGTACATCCTTGCTCGATGCCATGCTGTCATTGAAAGAAGCTCAGGATTCGTACACGGAAAGTAAGTATCAGCACCGGGCAGTCCTGGTCCTCGATGAGCAGCAAAAGGTTGTCGGTAAAATCAGCCAACTGCGGATAATAAAAGCCGTCGAAACTCGATTTGACCTGGACACTGAAGTTGAAAACCTTGAAAATTTTGGCTTCAGCCACGAGTACATCGCCAACAAGCGTGAGCACTACAGACTGCAAGGACCTATCCTTAACCAGGCATCCCTGCGGGCTGCTGCAGAAAAGCGTGTAGAAGACTTTATGAAAAAACCCACTGCCGGTGAATTTGTCTCAGAAGACTGCTCACTTGATGTTGCCATCCACAGGCTGGTGGTGGGAAGTCATCTCTCATTGCTGGTTACCCGCGATGAAGAAATAATTGGAATCTTGCGAATGTCCGATGTTTTTTCAGTTATTTCCAATAAAATGCAGTCAGCTTGTCTTGATTCATAACTGTTTTCAGGCAATCAATGTCACCAGCTGCATTTGAATCAGATTTTCAACAACCCGAACATTCCATCTACCTAAAGGATTGAGATGAACGAGTTACAAAAACTATACGACAGGATCATTCAGCAAGTAAACATCAACCTCCGGGAACTTGATTTTGATGCTGAACCTTACTCTTCGGGCCTCATTCAACCCGAACAGATGAATAAATTTTATGCTTTTTACGGTATAACCACCGATCATCCGCTTAATCTTGTTTTCAAAAATTCAGGTCTGGCTGGCAGCTATTTTCTCGGAAAATGCAGGATCTCTGACTCTTTACTCTATAAAACGGATATCCGTGGCGACGAGTTGAAACGGCAAGGTCACTCCTTTAAGTGCCAGGGCTTTGATATCATCCTCCAGCAGGATGAAATGGTCGACATCAAGAATTCCGCTCTGGTCAAGACCCTTGTCCATAACTTCTCGCACGACCCTGAAACACCTGAAACATTCTTCATTACAGATACGCTCTCCATGGATTATGCCAACATCCACGGAGCACCCACAGCCGGTGCCTTCCTAGGCCCTTTCGCAACCGTTGACCTGACTACTATATACGACTGTGTTATCGGCACCTATTCGTACATTCAGGCCGGTGAAATCAGTCACAAGACTATCGCCCCCGGTACAATATGGGTCAACAGCCCCGGCAATTTCAACTTTTATTACCGTCACGATCCCGACCTGCTCCGCAAATACGCAGCGGTCGTGGCCGGTGACCTACCTCACGGGTTAATTATAGATTTTATTGAACAACATGAAGAGGACTTTCAACGTGTTTTTGACGCAGTCAATCTTGAAGCGATTGATTCCGTACCCAAAACCGCTTCACTCGACAGATACGCGGTAGTGCTGCCCAAAACCCAGATAGCTGACAATGTGCTGGTTTCCCAAAGGGCTTACCTGAGCAACTCATCTCTCGGGAAGGGTTCCAATGCCCAAGAGAACTGCTATATCATCAACTCCACCCTTGAGGGGAACAACGTAACGGCGCACGGTGCAAAAATTATTGAGGCCGATCTTGAAAAGGATGTGTTCGTTGGCTTCAACAGCTTCCTACAGGGAAAATCCGAGGCCAGGCTTCGTGTAGGCAAGGGTTGTGTGGTCATGCCGCATACAATCATTGATAACGAGGAGCCACTGCAAATCCCTGAAGGGCATCTTGTATGGGGTCTTATCCGGAACCAGAACGATCTGGAAGAGAACAGTATTTCTCTTGAAAAATTTGAGAAGCAGACAGGTGGATTCCACCAAGGCCGTTTACATTTTGAAGGAGAAGGCAAACTTTTTATTAAGGCATTTAAAGACCGTATCCACCATATCCTGGACGTAAACGGGGCCTTTTTTGACGGTGAGAAAAACACCGGTCACGCTCAGAGAAACAAGAACCTCTCGCTCAATACAATTCAACCCTTTCAGTTTGGTGAAATGGAAGGCCTCTACCCGAATATTACCATCGAGCTTTAAGCTGAAGTCTTCTCCTGGCTACTGCTCCTCCATTCTTAAATTAATGGGGGAGCGTTCCAGGTTTTACTTGGACACGCCCCTCAATCGTGGTACCTTTTCAAGACCAGAAGGCAAGGTCGAGCGCCTGCATTTCCAGCAAACGGATGCTGACAGACTCGAATAGAGAAGTTGTGGCCTGACTATTCGACCACTCCTGAAAGTGAACAATAAGAAGGAGATGCCATGGCAATTTATGTAGGCATGACTCAGAATTTGATCGCTGCCAGACAATTTCTGCTGGCCCAAAAGAAAGGAATGTACCCTGATGTGGAAATGGGCCCCTTCAAAAGAGAGATTGAGGCACTCAACTACATCAAGTTTATGCAAAACAAGTTTCCCAATGCTATTGAGATAGATCTTCCTGATTTCCAGATAGGAGATGACCTGGCAGGAAAATGGTGGGTTTTCTCATTTGAACACATTGAGGGAGTCCATTAGATCCCTCCTCACTCACCCCTCTTCAAGGTACTCCCAGGCCAGGTGCAGGGCGTCATTGTAATCGGTGTGGATACCGTCCGCGCCGAGCATGTCTCCATATCCCATATCAATCATCTGCTGTCGAATCCCCACATTCTCTTTCACCACCACGATCGGCTTGATATTTTCGAATTTCAGCCTGTCTATCATCTCGCTTAGGGCAAAAAATCCTGATAGATCCATAAATGGCACATCCAGTAAATTGATGATAACGACCTTGGTGCCGATAAGCCTGCTAACCTGTTCCTGCATTTTTGCAGTGGTGCCGAAGAAAAAGGCACCCATAACAGAGAGTGTACGAATTCCGTAGCGCGTCTCCTCTTCGAGGCTCTTCTCCAGATCCCGATGCCACTCCTGATGCGGGACCCCTTTGACGTCGATTTCGGCCTGGCTCGATATTCGATATGTAATCATCAATGATGCCAATGTGATACCCACTCCAACAGCGACAATCAGATCGACAAAGACCGTGATGAGAAAAACGGCAAGCATTACCGTCAGATCCTGTCGAGGAATACGTCTTATCATTCTGAGCAAACGATAATCGAGAATATCAGTACCGACCTTCATCAAAATACCGGCCAGCACCGGCAAAGGAATAAAAGCAGCATAACGCCCGAGGCCTAAAAGAATAGCCAGCAGAAAAAGAGAGTGGGTAATACCGGATACCCTTGTAGTTCCTCCTGCCTTTATATTGACCACCGTCCGCATGGTAGCACCCGCGCCGGGTAAACCACCAATAAAGGAAGCAGCAATATTACCTATACCCTGCCCTACCAGTTCTTTATTTGAATCATGCCGACTCTTGGTCATGGAATCAGCCACAACCGAAGTGAGCAACGAGTCGATCACCCCCAGGACAGCCAGGGCAAGAGCCATGGGAATAACTTTTGGCAGCAGGATTATGGGGAACATCGGTATGGCAAAATCCGGAAGACCGGTAGGGATATCACCGATAGTTGCAACGGGCAAATGAAATACAACAGACAGGATCGTACCCGCTAAAAGTGCTAGCAGTGGAGAAGGAACCGTCCTGCTTATTTTCGGCGGAGTGAAAAATACTACAGCCATCGTAACGACAGCAAGTGCTAGACTAAAAAAATTGGTATGTGCGATTGATGCAGGCAGTTGCAGTACAGCCTCAAGCGGTGAACCAACACTGGCACCACCCAGCAGCGGATGCAATTGCAATAGAATGATGATAACCCCAATACCGCTCATGAAGCCGGAAATTACCGGATAAGGGATGTACCGCACAAAAATTCCAATCCTCAAGTATCCGAAAAGTATCTGAAGCGCGCCGGCTAAAAAGACAACACCGATAACAGCTGCCACATCTTCAGGAAAGGTAACCACTGCAGCGGCAAAAATTACAGACATCGGCCCGGTGGGTCCAGAAACCTGAGTGGGGGTCCCACCTGCCAGCGCAGCAAAAAAACCAGTGGCGATGGCACCGTATAACCCGGCAACAGGCCCGAACCCACTTGCGACCCCAAAGGCAAGAGCCAAGGGAAGTGCGACAATGCCAGCTGTTAAACCACCAAAGAGATCTCCCCTGAAGGTCTTAAGGGAATACGAGGTATCCATGAACCACTCCCACAAGTTGAATTACAAATGTTCCTTGTTAGCAATCACTGAATGTATCATCAGAAAAGGTATGTTTTGCCTGGAATTACATAAGTATTAAATGAAATACTACACCTTGTCAACCAACAAAATTGAACACCTACCATTTCACCACACCAATGTAAGATAAAGGTCGGAATCCTCAACTACAGTGACGAGTATCTTAGCGAGAGACTGGTCAACACACACCAATAGGGCGTACATCATGAATCATTTTACGGACGGGTGGAATGCAATTTCGACACGCCGCAAATCTGTTCTTATCGCAGAATTCCTTAAAGTCAATGAAGAGGATCTCGGCTATGAACAATGGCTTGATTTTCTATGGCAACGCTTATGTGCTGATACCACTGTACATCCCAACGTCTGTATACGGCCGGATAATATACACTTTGGTACCTCGTCCTTGAGAAAGAGCAGCTATCACCCACTTGAAGAATGAATCTCAAATCGCATCAGTACAGGCTCATCCACAGACCGGCTTACTGTAAAATACGTTGTCTGCTGATGAGCTTTTTCTCCTTCTACAGTTTGACACTTCCCCAGCATATCCTCAGCGCCGCCCAAAGCAATTTTCCCGTTCTGGAGGCCCTGCACTGTCCCGGACAAGGTAAACACCAGATCAGTTTCCCATGCCATGACAGTTTCAAACATTTTGCGATCAATGCCTTCGATGGTTAGAGCGTACTCGTTGGAAAAAGGTAACTCCTCAATGAGTAAATGCGGTCGTTCACCTGAAAAATACTGAGAATCTTGCCAGAAACCAACTGCGGTATAGACAGCTGGACAGGTTTCACACTTGTTGACAACAGAAAGTAACGGTGCAAATCCGCCATCTATTGTGATCTTCATCTGAGTCTTTTTGCCGGATAAGTGGACTTTGGCATTGCCGGTATTTACATACTCCAGACTGTCTCCGCATAGCAGATCGCCCTCACCAGGCGGCGAGTAATACCACCAGTTGATGATTTTGTATAACAGCACCCGGCTTCCACCTAGAAAATAAAGCTCTGCACCGTCAGATGTTTTGAGAACTATACAAAATTGGAGTATGATAAAAAAAATCAGGATAGTATTCTTCATTCATTCCCGTTACCACATGGCAGGAAAATTTTCAAAGGTTCCAGATCGTACAAATACGTGAGTATCTATGCGATTACACTGAAATGAGGTTCCCCTACCTTATGCTTGACTATTTCCTTACACATCAACCACCCGGCACGCACAGCAGCCACTCATTCTTTCTCTGGAACCCTGACTTCTTCAGGGCATTTATGGTGTTAATCAGCATTGCTTTCGTTACCGCACCCGGTCTTTCAGCGTCGACTAACGATCCGAACGTAAACGATAGTATTTCAGCTGAAGAACAAACAATAATTGATGACGTCCACAAAGTAGCATCTGAAACTCTTTTTGATACAGCGGAATGGTTCGATTCCTTCTTTGACGACACCCGTTATGATGCCGAGTTGAACAAAAGCCGGGCAAAACTTAAACTCTCAACGAAGATAACTGATGATGGTGATATTGATATCAGCCCGCGTTTCCAATGGAGAATCCACCTGCCGAAGATATCGAGAAAAACCAACCTGATACTTTTCGGTTCCGAAGACGATGATGACGATTTCGGCTCGGGTACAAACGATTCTCCCTCAGATGAGGACAGGTCAAGGGATGATTTCGGGGCAGCTATCCAGCAGTTTTTCAAAATTGGAGAGAAGTATAATATCTCCGGAACTTTTGGACTTTCCAGCAGCGCAGTCTATACAGGACTCCGCTACCGCTATTATCTCGACCTGGGCCCCTGGCAGAGTCGGATAGTCGAG
Source organism: Desulfopila sp. IMCC35008 (assembly GCF_010646885.2). Taxonomy (GTDB): domain Bacteria; phylum Desulfobacterota; class Desulfobulbia; order Desulfobulbales; family Desulfocapsaceae; genus Desulfopila. The sequence goes on from NZ_CP050700.1 coordinate 3,508,565, forward strand.
CGTTTGCGGTACTACACTGATGACGGTTGGGAAAATACTCTCTCATTAGATCTGGAGCGACACATCTCAAGCAACTGGCTGTTCAGGTCGACAGCATCTCTTAACTGGTACGAAAACGAAGACGGCCTGCCCTACGATCTCTCATTTAATTTTTATAGATTTATCTCAGAAAGAAGGGCTCTGGCGCTTGAATGGTATAATTCCTTTGAAACAAGACCAACCCATGAGCTGGCAGACATTCAATTGCAATTCCGTTACCGCCAGCGACTTCACCGAAAATGGTTGCTCTATGAAATTAAACCACGAGTCAATTTCCGGGAAGAAAACGACAGGGATCCTGAATTTTCACTCTATTTTATCCTGGAAGCAAAATTTGGACGTGAAGAAGGGAAAAGAATTAGAAACGTTTTCCACTTTTAAACGATACAGGCAGACCTGGATAGTTGTAACCCTGCACTCATAAAGGTTACAATAGTGCAGTAACCTTTATAAAAAAAGTGAAAAGACAGCTTACTTTTTCTTGTCTTTTTTACCTTTCTTCAGCTTTTTCTTCTTCTCTTTCTTCACGTCTTTTTTCTTCTCTTTTTTGAGGTCTTTCTTTTTTTCTTTTTTAGTGTCTTTTTTCTTACCCTTCTTTAGCTCTTTCGTTTCGCCCTTCTTCTTGTCGCCCTTCTTTTTATCTTTTGCCATGACAACCTCCGACTCCGTTGTTTTGAGTACTGCCTTGTATTTCATTTCAGTCGATTATATGGCAAATGACCATATAATATACCCGTATACCAAGAAAATGTATTCACTTGCCTGATTTACCCAAGTGCCACATCAAGGGTCATCATAATCGAAAATCCTATCATCACCCCTATAGTAGCAATATCTGAATGCTTTTCGGCCTGTGATTCAGGTATCAGCTCTTCAGCGACAACATAAATCATGGCACCAGCCGCAAACGACAGAGCATAAGGAAGGATAGGCTGCATCACAACCACAGCGAGTGCCCCGCAAACACCGGCAATCGGCTCAACCATACCTGAAAATTGTCCATACATGAAACTTTTTGTTCTGGACATACCCTCCCTGCGAAGCGGCACGGATACGGCTGCACCTTCAGGAAAGTTCTGGATGCCAATACCTATTGCCAATGCAATCGCAGCTCCCAGGGATGCGGAAGGGTGCCCTGCGGCAGCGGCACCGAAAGCGACACCAACGGCCAATCCTTCAGGAATGTTATGTAATGTAATGGCCATGACCAGAAGCACAGATCGCTGCCAGCTTGTCTTCACGCCTTCCGCCTCACTTGTCGGAAAACCCGGATGAAGATGGGGTAATACTTTATCGACCCCCCATAGAAAGGCGCCACCACTCAAAAATCCGAGCAGGGCCGGAACCCATGGTATCCCTCCCGCCTCTTCAACCATTTGTATGGCCGGTGCAAGCAAAGACCAGAAACTAGCAGCAATCATGACACCAGCAGCGCTGCCAAGCATGCCGTCCATTACTTTTCGATTAATGGACTTGAAGAAGAAAACCAGGCCCGCTCCAAGTGCCGTCATGAACCAGGTAAAGCAGGTCCCGGCCAAAGCCTGTTGGACCGGTGAGAGAGACAAAAACCATTCCACGTGTGCTTCCTCCTTTGGTTTATAGAACAAAACTATAATGGTTTGATAATATTTATCAAATAACTATAGCTTAAGGAGTTTAGAATATCAAAATTTCATGATAATATATTTTGTCTTATGTTTTTTGCATTCTTAAATTAGACACACTATCGGCCATTGGTGTGTGACAAAAACAGGAGAAAAGTACAACTATGAAAAATAAGGCAAATAATGAGAGAAAAATGACGAGTCTCTTTGAGAGATACCTGACCGTGTGGGTGGGACTCTGTATTGTCGGTGGAATCCTGCTGGGCAAAGTTGCCCCAAACCTGGCCCGGTCCCTGGACGGTATGTCGATCTATGTCAACGGGGCCCCGGTTGTCTCCATCCCCATCGCTCTATGCCTCTTTTTCATGATGTACCCGATTATGGTGAAGATCGATTTTGCCTCTGTCGTTAGGGCTGGCAAAAGTGGCAAGCCGGTTTTTTTGACTCTTTTTCTCAACTGGTGCATTAAGCCTTTTACCATGTACGCCATCTCCATATTCTTCCTTGGCTTTTTGCTCAAATCCTTTATAGGGGCAGAGGCGATTGATATCGTCAAACTGCCCTTCGGCCTGGACCTTCCGGTCGGGGCCGAACATGGCGCAGGTATCGTGGTGATGCAGGAAGGTGTGAAAATGCTGCAGATCCCTCTTTGGAGAAGTTATTTTGCCGGCTGCATCCTGCTCGGCATTGCTCCCTGCACCGCAATGGTGCTGGTCTGGGGCTATTTAGCCAAGGGCAACGACGGACTGACTCTTGTAATGGTCGCCCTCAACTCATTGACCATGTTGCTGCTGTACGGTGTACTCGGTGGTTTCCTGCTGGGAGTGGGTAAATTGCCGATCCCCTGGCAGGCCCTGCTGCTATCCGTCGCTATATATGTAGCCCTTCCCCTTGTCGCCGGTTATTTCTCTCGCAGGTGGATCATCAGCACCAAGGGGGAAAAGTGGTTCAAGGAGAAATTTCTGGGTGTTCTGACTCCTGTTACAATCTCAGCCCTGCTTCTCACACTGGTCCTCCTTTTCAGCTTCAAGGGAGACGTTATCACCTCCAACCCCTTGACTATTGTCTGGATTGCCATTCCACTGTTTATACAGACTATTTTAATATTTGCCATCGGCTACGGGGCCGCCAGGCTTTTCAAGTTCAAGTACCAGGATGCGGCACCCGCTGCCATGATAGGGGCCTCCAATCATTTTGAAGTAGCCATTGCCACTGCAGTCATGCTTTTCGGCCTTTCTTCCGGTGCAGCGCTTGCCACTGTTGTCGGAGTACTGATCGAGGTTCCCGTAATGCTGATGCTTGTTGGTTTCTGCAAACGAACCGTTACCTGGTTCGACAATGAGGTATAGTGCTTCATGGAGAGCAACAAATTGAAAAAAACAACCATACTCTTTCTCTGCACCGGTAACTCATGTCGTAGCCAGATGGCTGAAGGCTGGGCGAGACATTTGAAAAACAATGAAATTATGGCCTACTCGGCCGGTATTGAAAAACATGGTATAAATCCCTTTGCCCTCAAGGTCATGGCAGAGGCGGGGATCGATATCTCCAACCAGGAATCAACAACTATTGATGAACTGCCTGTTTCAGAATTTGACTGGGTCGTTACTCTCTGCGGACATGCCAGTGAAACCTGCCCCTATTTTCCAGGCAAAAGGGTGCATCAAGGATTTGATGATCCACCGAAGCTTGTTAAGGAAGAGTGGTCAGAAGAGGAAAAGCTCGCCCCTTACCGAAAGGTGCGGGATGAGATACAAGAGTTTATTGAGTCGCTGCCCCACTCGCTGAAATAGATCCGTGGTATAATATTGAGAGCGGGAGAGCGGGATGACTGTTTTCCCAACCTTATCGTTCGAGTTTGCTGATAATCTGCTCGGCCATCTGCTGATCGACACCGGTTTCTTCACGAAACTGTTTTATTGCCTCATTCTTTTTACCGAGGCGCACCAGCTCGACTATTTCTGCCGAACTTTCCATATCGTCGTTATATTCAAGTCCGAGATGGGCCAGCAGAAAAGAGACCTGCCGTTCAAGTCGGGCTATTCGCTTTAATAACTCAAGATTGTTGCCGTCTGTAGTAACCACTCCACTCACCTCTCTTTGTTAAAGACGCTGAAATTATAGCACCTTTCATCAAATCAGGCAATATCATGCATTTTCAGTTTTTCCCACAGGTTTTTCCTGCTTATGCCCAGCATTTTGGCCGCATTTGTTCGATTCCCCCCACATTGCAGCAGGGCGCTTTGCAGACAGCGCCTCTCAGCTTTAGCCACCGCAGTAGAGAGGTTATAATCGTCGTCTTCCTGGTCATAGAGCCGGGTAAGCTCGGCTGGCAAGTCGGAAGGAGTAATTTCAGGTGTGCGGCAGAGCACAGCCGCCCTCTCAAGAAGGTTCCGCAACTCCCTTACATTGCCTGGGAAATCATACTGGCGCAAACAGGCAACCGCCTTGGCGGTAATAGAGACATTTCTGCCATGCAAGGTGTTGAACTCGGCGATAAAGAAACGGCAGAGTTCATCGATATCCTCCCGTCTGTCCTTTAATGGTGGCATCTCAAGTGGTATGACCCGTAAGCGATAGAGCAGATCCTGCCGGAAATTACCATCTTCCACCTCCTGCTGTAAATTCTTGGAGGTGCAGGCAAGCACCCGGACATCCACCCTTACCGTCTTACTCCCCCCCACCCGCTCGAACTCACTCTCCTGAAGAACCCGGAGGAGTTTGGCCTGGAGCGGACCGGGAAGATCACCCAACTCGTCCAGCAGCAAGGTTCCGTTATCCGCCAACTCGAATTTCCCTTTCCGCTGCCTGTCGGCTCCGGTAAAGGCCCCTTTTTCATGACCGAAAAGCTCTGATTCAATCAGCCCCTCGGGTATGGCAGCACAGTTTATGGAGACAAAAGGATTGTCGCGACGTTCAGACGCCCTGTGAATGGCGCGCGCCGCCATCTCCTTACCGGTGCCGGACTCACCTGTAATCAGGATCGTGGCATTGGTCGGGGCGGCCTGCTCAATAACAGAATAGACACGCTGCATAGCTGGACCGTTCCCAATCATTTCCCTTTCATTCTGCTGCCTGCAATTTTCTTCCAGGATTTCACATTTTGCCTTCATTGCCTGGGTCTCGAGCAGACGATTCACCCTGATAATAAGATCATCCATGTCAAAGGGTTTCAGAATGTACTCAGAGGCTCCTTCACGCAGGCAATTAATAGCATCGTTCACCGAACCGTAAGCGGTCATGATAATTACATCGGTATCAGGGCTTTGCTTAAGCACGTACTGCAAGAGGCCAAGCCCATCCAGTCCTGGCATGCGGATATCGGAAATCAACAGGTTGTAAACATTCCTGCCACAGAGTTCCCTGGCTTTAAGCCCATCCGGTGCCTCATCAACCTGCCATCCGTATTTTTTCAACTTGTCGTAGACAGAGATACGCATAATCTCATCGTCTTCCGCCAAAAGGATTCTTGCCATCTTGTTCATCCTCTCTATTGTACGGGCCCGTTTATCGGAATTGTTATCGTAAAAACCGTCCCCTCACCTTCCTTGCTGTCCACTGTAATTTCCCCCATCATTCGCTGCACCAGCGAGTAGGTTACCGCCAGGCCGAGACCGGTGCCTTCACCCACATCCTTGGTCGTAAAAAAGGGATCGAAAATATGCAGCATATCCTCTTCGGATATCCCGGTTCCCGTATCCTTGAAGGTGAGAATTAATTCGTCCTCTTTCTCCCTGCAACCGATAGTGAGAATCCCCCCATCAGGCATCGCCTGGATGGCATTCAAACCAATATTGATAATGATTTGCTTCAACGCCTCGGCATCAAGCTGATGATTTTTTACAACTTCAATCTCCGTCTCTAATGCAATATTTCTAAGCCGGTAGGAGAGGAGTTCCATACATTCCCCAAACAAATTACTCACATCGATCAGGCGCGTTTGCAAGGGTTCTGTCCTGCCGAAATTCAGAAGCTGACGCATGATCCCCTCAATTTGCCGCATTCCCTTGTCCAGAAGCGGCAAATAGCGACTCACAAGTTCGTCATCGCCCGGATTTTCCCGCATTGACTTGACACAGTTGAGCATGCCCCCAAGGGGATTATTCACCTCATGGGCAATACCCGCCGTGAGAATACCCAAGGATGCCATCTTTTCACTCAAGTGAGCCTGGTTCCTTGCTTTTAATAACTCTTTCCTGGAGCGTTTCAATCGTTCACAAAACAGGATAAAATTTTCATCCACCGTATCAAGCTCATCCTTAAAGACAGATGGTAACAGGTGCTGTTCGGGCAATTCGTCCGGAAAAGCATCCATCGCCCTGGTCAACCTGCTGATGCGGTGGACAATAAGGGTTTCGAACATCAGGAACAGGGCAACAGTCACAAAAAGTATGGAGAGCACACCTATCAGAATTAGGCTGTGAATATTCCGGGAGATAAGATCATCCGCCCAACTGACCGGTATGGTAATGGAGAGCCCACCGCGGATATCCCCTTCCTGATAGCCGTGGCGGGCATGGCAACTGAGACACGAACTTGTCACCTCCAGGGGAGCCATAAACCGGACTGTCCGGCCATCGCTCCCCTCGGCTACATCCATTACCTCGAGAGCTCCTTTTTCAAAAGCATGAAGGGCATCATGTTCAAAATCATCGGGTTCATTGGCCGGATTCACGGGCTTGAGGCTGGTCACCCTGAAAAAGCCCAGCCCGTCGCGTTTCGCATATTGGGAAAGCTCGCGGGTAATCATTGCCGGGTTTCTGAGGAAGTAGATATGCCCGGCCGCATCAGTCACTGTCGGAAGATCAAGGTACGGATTGGCCTCGACTCCCTTTTGTTTTAAAACAAACAGTCCGTTATGATCAGAAGCCCATTGCCTGGTCAGTAATATCTGTTTGTGGAGCATTCTGGCCTGCTGTTCGGCCTGCCGCATAATCATCGTCTCATCAAAAACACTGGTACGATAGAGGATATACCCGTAAAAGGCCGTAATAATTGCGCCGATAAATATGATGAACTTTGTCCTAAGCAGGATGAATGATGGAAATCTCAGTTTCATATTTTTTTTCTAGAGGACACCTTGTGTTCAAGCCCTGTTTTCGATATCATTTGGGTAGGTAAATTTCTTCAGAGATCTTTATAAACCTTGCAACATTCACTCCATTTCTTTAGTGCGGAAGTCGTTCATTACATAACACGTGATCGGAGCCGGGCAACAGAAATCGTTCAACAATACGTCCAGCCCCTGTTTTTAATACATTACCTTGCAACATGCTATCCCGTTACCGCATGGTAACAACAGGTTCGTTTTTTTACCAGTCTCCAATCACCTCAAGAAGATTCCTGTGACTACTCTCAGGAATCGTTACCTATCGGTAACAAACCCATAAGAGATCTGTAACCAGAAAGTAGCAGCGAATTCCAAGAATTCCGGTAACTACTTGAAACCATAACATTGTCTGATTGGAACAGCATTTGCACTATCTGCCATATTCACGATGTATGAAACATCAATCGTAGCTTAACCATGGCAATTGGCAAAAAAATGTATCCGAAGAGGAGGAACATGGTGAAACAGGAAAATAAGATACTCTCTGCAGGATTAATCCTCACGTTACTGGCAGCACTGATTATAGCCGTACCGCCTGTAACCGGCAAATCAGAAGCAGATCCCCACCCGGAACTCACCGAGCAGGAAATGCTGATGGACTGTGCAGAATGCCATAAAGAAGCGACTCCCGAGGTGGAAAAAGAGTGGTTTGATTCCGTCCATGGCATCGCCATGGTGAAGTGCTACCAGTGTCACGGCACATTCGAAACCTTCAGGCTCACCCCAACCAAGCAGGATTGTGCAACCTGCCACACCAACATGCTGGACAAATGTCCTCAGGAAAAACCGTGCTGGGAATGTCATGTGCCCCACTCGTTTAAGAATAAAAAGTAGCCGACATCTGAACTGAACAAACGAAGGAGAACATAATGGCACAGACAAGAAGAGATTTTATTAAGAAGGCGGCAGCGCTCTCTGCCGCATCCTATGTCAGCATGAACCTGTCGATAGATGATGCCAATAATGCAAAAGCCGATGAAGGTGTGGTCTGGCATCGCGGCAGTTGCCGTCTTTGTGGTGTAGGCTGCAGGGTAGAACTCGGAACGAAAAACGGTAAACCGATGGGACTCCGTGGCGTCTCTGAATCACGAACAAACTTCGGTTATGTATGTATGAAAGGCATGCATTTCTGGAAATGTATGCGCCATCCGGAGCGTCTTGTTAAACCTCTTTACCGCAAGAAAAAAACGGACAAGTTCAAGGAGATTTCCTGGGATAAGGCGCTCGATATAGCCGCCACCGAATTCGCCAAGGCTCATAAGGGAGGTGGTGGTAAAGCAATTGCCTATTACGGCTCCGGCCAGGCGCTGACAGAGGAAACCTATTTTTTCCAAAAGGTTATGCGTGGCGGTCTGCAGTCCAATAACGTGGAGGGCAACCCGCGTCTCTGTATGGCCAGTGCGGTCGGCGGTTACCTTACCTCCTTTGGTGCCGATGAACCGATTGGCGGTTATTCAGACTTAGAGAAGGCGCACTGCTTTTTTATCATCGGCTCCAACACGGCAGAGGCTCATCCGGTGCTGTTCAGGAGAATAATGAGGCGTAAACTCGACAACCCCGATACAGTAAAGGTTATTAATGTCGACCCACGAGTCTCCCAGACCTCCAGAATTGCTGACAAACATCTGCAGTTCAAACCGGGTACGGATCTGGCACTGCTGAACGCCATGGCCAACGTTATCATCGAGGAAAAACTCTACGATGAGGACTTTCTCGCCAAATATACCACCATTAAAAATGGCAAAAAAGAAACCGTTGATTTCGAAGCGTATAAAGCGCAGCTCGCCAAATATACACCTGAAGCGGCCGCTAAAATGTGCGGTGACAGCTTTAGTGCTGATGACGTTCGTGAGGTAGCTCGCTGGTTTGCCAAATCTAAAGGAACCGTCAGTTTATGGACCATGGGTCTGAACCAGCGTAAAAGAGGTGTCTGGGCCAATAACCTGGTCCACAACCTGCACATCCTCACCGGCCAGCTGTTAAAAGATGGTGCTGACTCCCTCTCTCTCACAGGCCAACCGAATGCTTGCGGCGGTGTGCGTGAAGGTGGTGGACTCTGCCACATCCTGCCGGGTCACCGCCCAGTCGCAAATGAAAAACTGCGAAACCAGGTCGAGGCGGCATGGGGCGTCCCCGCAGGACGCATACCACCCAAACCGGGCCTGCACACCATGGCCATGTTCAGCGCTATCAACGAGGCAAAAATAAAGGCGGTCTGGATCAACTGTACCAGCCCGGTCCAGTCCCTGCCAAACTGCAACCTCTATAACAAGGGAATGGCGCGGGAAGACGTCTTCATCGTCACCACCGATATTTTTCATACCTTGACTACCCAGACCGCGAACCTGGTCCTGCCGACCGCCTTCCATTTTGAGAAGACCGGTGTCTACGGCTGTACCGAAAGACGATCTCAGATCACCAGAAAAGCGATAGATGCTCCGGGTGATGCAAAACCAGAGGTATGGATAATCAGGGAATGGGCGAAGAAACTGGCTGAAAAGATGAACGATCCGGTCATCACCCAATGTATCAAACCGTTTGAAGGGCTTGAGGAAGGGTACGAGCTGCCAAAGGCTATCTGGAACGAGTATTCCCAAAAACTCACCGCCCATCGCGACAACGACCTGCGTGGCGCTACCTACGAGGTACTTGAACAGATGGCGGATGGTGTCCAGTGGCCTGCTCCCACTGAAGAATATGCCCTCACAGGCGGTACCGTAAAAAAATTCGTCAAGGGGCGCGATCCAATGGCGGATACCGAGTCCCAAAACGACCTGCCCTACCAATTCTACGGCCCTGCCCATCCTGACCGCAAGCTGTGGATCTGGCTACGTGAGCAGGCCGATCCGGAAGAGATACCGGACAGCGAATACCCGTTCTACCTCTCAACCGGTCGGATAATCGACCACTGGCACACCATGTCCATGACCGGTCGCGTACCGGAATTGCTGCGAGCCAACCCCTACGCCTATGTGGAAATCAACCCCAAAGATGCAGAAAAACTTGGTATCAAGCCGGGTGATATGGTGGAAATAAAATCCCGCCGCGGTGTTAATTTAATGCCCGCAAAAGTATATGAAGGACCAGTCGAGGGTATGGTCTTTGCTTACTGGCACGATCAGCATAAAGACAGGATGATCAACAAAGTAACCAAGGACGCCTACGATCCAGGCTCCAAGGAGCCTGAATTCAAGATCTGTGCGGTTCAGGTCAAACGGGTTTCCGGCCCGAAACCGCTTAAGCCTTACATAGTCTAGAACTTTACCTGGCGGTCGGGTGCAGCTCTGTGCTCCGGCCGTCGCCTTTTTCACATACTATTAATTTTTACCACAGTAAGCCGGAGGCAAAATGCCTATAGGTGGAGTTGTTATAACCAGCCGTCCCGAAAAGAAGAACGAGGTGCTGGCAGATCTTGAACAATACAAGGAGTTGGAGATCCACGGTGCGGATGAAAACGGTAATATTGTGGCCGTACTGGATACCGAGTCCTCGGAGGATATGGAGGCTGTAATCGATACCATCAATAAGCACCAATATATCCTTAATGTAGGTATGACGTACCTTAACACCGAAGATGAGGCAGACCGTATGGCCACGGGCGAAAAACTCGCCAAGCCATTCGGTTTTCGTAAACCGGTCGGCCCCATCGAGATTGATACCGACGAATGAAACGTCGTTCTTTTCTGAAGGGACTGGCTGCCGCCGTAACCGGTTTGGCGTTTTCGCCGGGACACTCCAGCGCGAAGTTGCTGGCAAGTCCTGTCACAACCAACAGGTTACGGCCCCCCGGAGGTGTTCCGGAAGAGGTTTTTCCGGCCAAATGTATTCGCTGTGGGCGCTGTGTTGAAGTTTGTCCCTACCGCTCGGTTATCATGCTCGATATCCGGGCTGGAGTACATGCAGGAACCCCTGTTATAGAGGCAGAAAAAATACCATGTTATCTCTGCATGAAGTGCGTCGATGTCTGCCCCACCGGAAGCCTGGAAAGAGTGAAGCAGGAAGACACACGAATGGGGCTGGCGATAATAGATAAATTCAGTTGTGCCGCCTGGAAAGGCCTGACACTTTGCAGGACCTGTTACGACAAGTGCCCTTTTCCGGAAAGGGCTATACGGCTTGAACAACTGCGCCCTGTGGTCGAGGCTTCTCACTGTACCGGCTGCGGTTTATGTACAAACGCTTGTCCGATTACCCTGGCCGATGGTCGGAAAGCTATCAATATCGAGCCGATCTATGCCACCAGGAAGGTGACTCAATGAAACCAAACGGTCACCCGGAACGGCAGTTACCAAACGGTAACAATGTCAACAAACACAAGGGATACAGTGGATTACGATTGATTGTTTTGTTTTGTGCATTCCTTGTTGTGTTGGTTAACCCGTTTATCAATTTTTACCTGCACAACAATTTTATTCAGGGCTGGTATCAATCCATCGGCATCGGATCGCTCTGGTTTGTTTCCCCTCTTGAGGGTTTGGAGAGCCTGTTGATAACAAAGTCGATCTATATGCCGTCGATCATCGGCATGGTTATCCCGTTTACCATCGCGCTGCTGCTCGGCCGGGTCTTTTGCTCCTGGATATGTCCGGTCACATTTTTCCTGGAGCTAACCGACAGGCTGCGCAAGAAGATCTCGAAGCACGAAAAGCTCCGCAACAGGCTGGTCGTTGCGAAATGGGTGCTCTGGTTCACTCTGACTGCAGAGCTTGTAACCTCCATGGTGCTGGGTAAGCCCATTTTTGTTTTTCTCTCTCCACCGGGGCTGGTAGGCAGGGAAATCATGATGCTCGTTTTTTTCGGATCGATGGCTTTTGAAGGTGTTCTTCTCATTGCGATCCTGCTGCTGGAATTCGTTACCAGGAGGTTCTTTTGCCGCACCTTCTGTCCGCTTGGCGCATTATTGGCCTTCATCGGTAGAAAAAGAAAGCTGATTGTCGAGTTTTTGCCTGAGAACTGCACCGGCTGCAGAAAATGTGAAAGGAGCTGCCCGATGGGACTTGTTCCCCAAAAAGACGAAGGCCGCAGTGCCTTCTGCTGGAACTGCGGGGAATGCATAGACAGCTGTGGGGAAAACAGTCTGAAGCTCAGTTGGCAAAACCCCTGAGAGTGTTACCAAGTGGTATCACTCCTAACGCGGCACGTTACCAGCGGGTAGCGCAGAGACATTACACATCAGCCAACATACTGAAAGTATGGAGTTAAGCAATTGGAATTAAACTTGCAATACTCATTAAAACCGAACTTTGAAAGAGAAGGCGACCTCCAGGTTCAGCCTCTCTCCAACCTGAACTTCCAAGGAGGTCTCACGTGCATAAGGAGTCAAGATCCAAATATAACTCCCACCTGATCAGGCTGATAATAGCATTGATCATTTTCGGAGTTGCGGGCTTCTTTGCCCGGAAGGTCTTTATACCCGATTCCATGGGAGAGTACGGTCACTACCGCGGTGCCGACATTGAAGACCAGAAGAGCATACCAATACGGCTTGGTACAAATGATTCCTGCTTTCAATGCCACAAACCTGTTCGCACAATTCATAAAAGCGGAGTCCATAAGACGGTTTCCTGCGAGGTCTGCCATGGCCCTTACGGCAACCACATTGCAGACGGCAAAAAAATCGGCACTATGCCTGTCAAACGTGACCAGGAGATTAGCCAACTCTGCCTGCGCTGTCACAACAAGGTTATCCAGGCCAGGCCACGTAAGTCGATAAGGATGGTTGGTCTTCCTGAACATCTTGAGCAGAAACAGGTTCGGATGACCCATACCTGCAATCAATGCCACATGGTTCACGATCCGCTGATGTGGATTAACCAGGCACGGGAAATGATGGGCTTAACGGAGGTACAGTAGCAATGGAAGATATCAAAAAACAAATACAACAGGACCGCAGGACCTTTATCAAGAAAGTCCTCGGCGGCTCGATCGCCGGCTCCCTGCTCCTTGTCATCCCGATGCCAGCCACGACCCGGCAGTATGTCGAACAGATCCCAGGCATGCAGGATGAAAAGGGCGTCTTTACCAGTAAGCGGTTCGCCTTCGTGGTTGACATCACCGCCTGTATCGGTTGCGGCTCCTGCTGTATTGCCGACAAGGCCGAATACAATGTTCCCGACGGTAACTATCGTACCTGGGTGGAGCGCTATATCATAGATGACCACGATCAGGTCTACGTCGACTCACCAAACGGCGGCCTGGACGGCTACACCAAACCACGCGAAGGGCTGCCACACCCGACAAGAGACACCTTCTTTGTCCCCAAGCTCTGTAATATGTGTGAAAAGCCTTCCTGCACCCAGGTTTGCCCTGTCGGGGCCACCTACAAGACGGAAGACGGATTCGTGCTCGTCGACAAGACCCGCTGTGTCGCCTGTTCCTATTGTATCCAGGCCTGTCCATACTCCGTTCGATTCATCAACCCTGAAACCAGAACTGCGGAAAAATGTACCTGGTGTTATCACCGTGTCCGTAAAGGGCTGTTACCTGCATGTGTCACAGTCTGTCCGGTAGGTGCCCGTAAATTCGGTGATCTCAACGACAAGACATCCGAGGTCTGGAAGATCTTACACGAACCCCACGTTATTTCCGTCCTTAAACCCGATATGGGCAATGAGCCCGCTCTCCATTATGTGGGCTTACGAAGGGAGGTGGTCTAATGAGCGCTGTCGTGCACCACGGTGATGCCGTATCCGCTTTAACCAATTATGTCTTTCCCAACGACCTTCATATCCACTGGTCGCTGATGATTGTTCTCTATCCCTATATAACCGGTATTGTTGCCGGAGCCTTCATTGTCTCGTCTCTCTACCATGTCTTCGGGATCAAGGAGCTTAAACCAATCTCACGCTATTCGCTGGTCTTTGCCCTGGCTTTTCTCTGCTGTGCCACCTGGCCGCTATTGCTCCACCTGGGTCATCCGGAGAGGTCGTTCAACATGTTTCTGACCCCGAATCCGACATCCGCCATGGCGGGGTTCGGATATATCTATTCTGCCTACTTTATCCTGTTGCTCCATGAAATCCTGTTCATCTATCGTCCGACCATGGTCGGGTTGTGGATGCAGTCGAAGGGGATCATGAGGGCGATATACGCGTTTCTCGCCTTTTTTAATGACAACGTCTCAAAAGAGTCGCTGGCACTGGATCACAAGATCATTAATTTCCTGGCTGGTATCGGCATTCCCATGGCCTGTGTCCTGCACGGCTATGTCGGTTTTATCTTCGGTGGTATAAAGGCGAATCCCCTCTGGGCAACGCCGCTCATGCCTGTCATCTTCCTTTTGTCCGCCTGTGTCTCCGGTATCTCCGGCATTATCTTCTCGTATGTACTGATCATGAAGATGACCGGCAGGAAGGTCGATATCAAATGTGTACGCACCTCCATAAAGTTCTTATGGGGCTTTTTCATCCTCGATTTCGTCTTCGAAATGCTTGAAGTATTCAGTCATGCCTATATGTCGACCCATCATTGGCATGTACTTGAGAGCCTGTTATGGGGGCCGCTTTACACCACCTACTGGGTACTGCAGGTCAAGATTTTCTCGGTTATTCCCTTCTTTCTTCTCATGTGGCTCTGCCTCTTTAAGGTAAAAGACCGAATCGTCCTGTTCATTGCCCCTATCGTTTCCTTTATGATCCTCATACAGGTACTCCTCATGCGCTGGAATGTCGTTATCGGCGGTCAGCTCATGTCCAACTCCACCAGGGGACAGGTGTTTTTTACCCCTGAATGGATGGGTCGGGAGGGAATCCTTGCTGCCATCATCGTGATGTCGGCACCGATCATTATACTTTTTATCTTATCGAAAATATTCCCGTTATGGATGGAGGAAGAAGCGACGGATGCATCCTGATATCGGTCACTTCAAAAATGAGAAACCACTAAATGTCTCACCAACACACACTACAGGAGGAGAAAAAAGTACCGGAAAGAGCTTGCGGTTTGCCGGGTCCACCTGGCAATCAGAGACGTAACCCATTATTAGGAGGAAGTAAAATGCAACATTGGAGTAGAGTGCTTTGCATGATGATCCTCGGACTTTTCATTGCTGTTCCGGCTTTTGCTACCACAAAAGTCTCTATGGACGTCACCAACGAAAAGAACAAGGAAATCAATGTTAAATGCATTAACTGCCATCTCAAGGAGAACAATTCCATGGTTCAGCAATGGAAAAATTCTCCGCACGCAGCAGGCCGTGACGGTGCAGTTGCCTGTTACAACTGTCATGCGGCAGACGAGGGTGATATCACCGGTTACATGCATGAGGGAGCTTTTATCAAGACTGTCCAGAGCCCGAAAGACTGTGGCTACTGTCATGAGCGTGAAGTCAAGGAACAGCAGGTTTCTCACCATGCGGCAGCCGGTCGGATCATGGCGTCACTGGACAACGTGCTTGGTGAAGTCATCTGTTCTCTGGAAGACAAGGCCGATGCCGCAAATGGCTGCTGGCAATGTCACGGTTCCAACCTTACGGTCTTAAAAGACGACAAAGGTACAACGCTCAAGAACGAAGCCGGTGCGGTCATGTTCGATCCTATGACCTACCCGAACTCCGGCGTTGGTCGCCTGAACCCCGACGGATATGCCGGCACCTGCAACGCCTGTCATGGCAAGCACAGTTTCCGTGCCTCTACCGCCCGTCAACCCGAAAACTGTGGCAAATGTCACCTTGGGCCGGATCACCCACAGATGGAGATTTACAACGAGTCCAAGCATGGTATCGCGTATAACGCAGCTTCACGCGAACATGGCATGAACGGCATGAATATCATGAAGGCAGGAAAATGGGTGCTGGGCAAGGATTACTATACTGCACCGACCTGTGCGACCTGTCACCTCGGCGCTTACATGAAGTCCGACGGCTCCGTTTCCCAGAATACTCATAACGTTGGCGACAGGATCTCCTGGACCCTGCGCCCTCAGGTATCGGTTAAACTTAACAGAGCAATCTTCTCTGACGGTACCGAAAAAGATATTCCTGGTGAAATTGCTCCACAACCTGGCTCTGAAGTCAAGTACAAGGAATTCAAGATGACTGGCGGCAAATGGAAAACTGTCCCGGTCGAAAAAGAAGCTGTTGAGGTCTGGAGTTGGGAAGACCGCCGGAACAACATGAAGGGTGTCTGTAAGCAATGTCACGGTGCCCAGAAAATTGACAACCATTACAAGCAGTTCGACGCGCTTGTGGTAACGTATAATGAAAAGTTTGCCAAGCCGGCACAGAAGCTGTACGGAATGGCCATGAAAGACGGACTGATTTACGGTTCTACCTTCCATACCGAACTCGGCTGGCACTGGTGGGAACTCTGGCACCACGAGGGTCGTCGTGCACGTCACGGTGCGGCCATGAGCGGACCGGATTATACCCATTGGCACGGTATGTACGATGTCGCTCACAACTTCTACTTCAAGTTTATTCCGGAACTGATGCATCTCGCAGAAAAACACGGACAAGCAGAGAAGTATGAGAAAGTCGTCGGTGAGCTTCTTGCCAAGCCGGAGCATGCCTGGTACAAGAAGGGCTTTGATGCAGACGTAATGGAAGCAATCAAGGCGGAACAGAAGGAACGCTATAAGCAGTAACAGCGCCTCCTTTAACCGAGCTCTATCCAGCCCCGGTACCTTCAGCAGTACCGGGGCGTTCTTAAAATAAAATGAATGACATGAAAAATAAAGCTTCCCTGCTCTTCGGACTTATCATATTCGTATTATATACCACGAATCTCTCGGCAACCACTGTTGACCAGGAGCTGGACCGTATTGCCGGTGAGGTAGCCGGACTTAAACTTGGTTTTGGCACCTACATCCTCGGTTCCTCTTTAAACGACAGTCAGAAGAAGATGGCTGCCCGATCACCCGTCGATAAGGCGATGCAAGGCACCCATAAATTTCAGGACGGTGAGGTTTTTGTCGTTGTCTCGAGTGACAATGGCATTATTCTCGGTATCTATAAAGAATATCCGGAAGCAACCAGAAAACAGATGAAATCGATCATTGGAGATCTCATGTTCAGACATGGCGAACCGACGGCCATGGCCCACGATAAAATTGTCTACTGGACCTACAATAAATCAGGCAAGATCTCACAGGACGAATTCGACTTCGCCAGACAAAGCGGTGGTGCTGAAAGCCTGGTAACAGTCAAGCTCTCCAGCTCCGGCAAAATATTTACTGAAAAGGAAGAAGACAATACGATATCATCTGTTTATGTGATGATCACTTCCGATCCCTTGTCAAAATTGTTCCTGGCTAAAGGTTCGTCTAATAAAGTAACGAAGAAATGAAAATAAAAGATTGCCTCATCATCGTTGCAGCAGCCCTTCTTTTTTCTTTAGCAGGGGGCTGCAGCGTACATCAGGAAAAAACCGAAAAATACCCGCGTAAACCGGCAGACGATCCGGAAAGAAAATCAGGACCGGCCATGTTTTTTTATGAGGCGGCAGAGAAAGATGCCGACCTGAACAATATCATAGTCACTCCTCCACCCTCATCAAAAGAGGTTAAAACGACACCCTGAAGCTGCTGACGTTCTCGCGAGAATCCCCAAGACCTGTTCCGCACTGTTTGCCATTCCTGACAAAGTAAGTATACTAAATATAGAGGGTCACAATAACAAGTAGTTATGACCTTCAGCACCTCCGTGCGAATGTACACTTGGCTGTATCCGTCCAATTTGAAAGGCAACTGCAGACGGGTATGCACATGAGCCTCCTGCGCTTCCCGCCCGGTAGTTCCCTATTGAGGGGGCACGTCATGACACATGCCAGTCCAAGGATCCCAACTTCTCGCCACTTTCATATCATTTTCAGCATATACGCATACGTATTCCGGTATTGTCAAATGGTTAACTCAATGAGGTGAAATCATGGACGAACTTACACAATTTGCCGATGAATTCGGACCGACAAAGATCCTCCACGTGTACGAACCAAAAGCCAACCTGAAAGCAGTACTGGTTGTAGACAACGTTGCGGCCGGACCATCCATAGGCGGTATCCGCATGGCACCTGATGTATCCGTCGAGGAGTGTTTTCGGCTGGCTCGGGCCATGACCCTGAAAAATGTAGCTGCCGGACTTCCTCATGGCGGCGGCAAAGTAGTAGTCTATGGAAACCCCAAAATGGAGAAGGTCAAAAAGGAGGTGATTATCAGGGCTCTCGCCTGCTGCCTGAAAGACATAAAAGAATACATCCTGGCTCCGGACATGGGTACCAATGAAGAATGCATGGCCTGGATCAAGGATGAAATGGATAGAGTGGTTGGGGTACCGGCAGAACTTGGTGGCATACCGCTTGATGAGATTGGGGCCACCGGTTGGGGGCTTTTTCATGCTATTGATGTGGCCGCCCCATTCTGCGGCTTTTCTATCGAAGGTTGCAGGGTAGTGGTCCAGGGATTTGGTGCGGTAGGGGGTCACGTTGCCCGCTTCCTGCACGAAAAAGGTGCCCGGATCATCGCTGTTTCCGATTCAACAGGAGCCATTTTCCAAGGAGACGGAATCGATATCGATCAACTCCGGCGGATTAAGGAAGACGGTGAAGGGGTTAACACCTCACCTGATGGCGAGGTGATCTCAGCCGACGAATTGATTTCTCTGGAATGCGATGTCTGGATACCTGCGGCACGGCCTGATGTTCTCAACGAGGATAATGTTGAACGGCTTAGAACCAAGCTTGTCGCCCAAGGGGCGAACATTCCCTGCACAGCTGCAGCAGAGCTTTATCTCCACAGAAAGGGTGTTCCCTGCCTGCCAGACTTTATTGTCAATGCCGGTGGTGTTATCTGTGCGGCCTGTGAGTATCAGGGCACAAGCCAGCTTGGGGCCATGTCGAGAATTGAGGAGACACTCAGAAAAAATACGGCCTACATTCTTGAAAAATCAGACAAAGAGGGGCTTCCCCTCCGGGAGGCAGCTGTCGACTTTGCCGGTGATCGCTTGCTCAAGATAATGTCAACGAAACGCTGGTCTCTCTTTTAAACACCCAGGGATGACCGATATATCCGGACCGGAGAGAAAGAGACCTACCTGGATTTCTCACCGGACCGGAGCTTACGGAAGCAGGTGGTCCGGCATGCGAACAGCTATCACTCGGGCGGTAGCAGTAACGGTATCACCCGCTGATACAGATGCTGTAAGCACAGTCTTTCGTCCTTTGATCTCTTCAACTCTTGCGCGAATTACAAGTTTGGGGCCCAAAGGGGTAGGTGCTTTATAATCAACCTGAAGCGAACCTGTAACATAGCGAAACTTGGGCTCAGACCCAATTTTCCTGCCCTCTTCCCGATATGCAGCAGCAGCAGCGGTGCCAATACTGTGGCAATCAATCAGTGAGGCAATCAAACCGCCATACACATAGCCGGGAAAGGCAAGGTGGTACTCTTTGGGTGAAAACTCGGCGACACTTTCCTCACCGTCCCAGAAGCTCCTGATATGCAACCCATGCTCGTTGAGGGGCCCGCAACCATAGCAGTGCTGAAAAATCTCCGGATAATGATCCTGAAAGGACTTGTTATCTGACATTACTCCTCCTTGCTGGTGATAGGTTATCATTTCTGACACAATACCTTGAAACAGCAACGGTTTCGAGAAGAATACGCTCTCTGCTTGACTCCGGACCAACAACAGGGTAACAATTCTTTCTGACCCGGCACGACCGGATAACTTCTTTCTCCAAATTTTCTAATTCGGATAATGAGCTGTACAGACGCTCCTGATCATATAAGTAAGCAACCGACCTCTGCTATCCTCACCGCCTGTCCCGGTTGTGATCTCCTCCTCGAAGCCCGCGGTGTCAGTGAAGGACACCACCTCGTGTGCAGCAGGTGCGGAAGCACTGTGGTCAAGGCTGGTAATAACAGTGTGGACAGGGTGCTGGCATTCTCCGCTGCCGGTCTTTTCCTCTATTTTCCGGCGATGCTGCTGCCGCTCATGACCCTAACCTCTATCGGCATGTCTGTATCGGGCAATGTATTGCAGACAGCGCTTGGCTTCTTTCAGGGCGGCTATCACCTGGTTGCAGTTATGGTGACACTTACAGCGGTACTCCTGCCGCTGATCAAATTAACAATTACCTGCCTTACAGCACTGCACATAAGACTTAACAAACGCCCATCCTGGCTGAAGAACGTGTTCCGGATGCTTCTGCATCTTGACGAATGGGGAATGACTGAAGTGTACCTGCTCGGCATTCTCGTTACCTTGATAAAGGTCCACGATATGGCGTCGATCGATTACGGAATCGGTTTCTTCTGTTTCTCCGCCCTGGTCTTGTTAGGTGTCGCAGCCTCTGCCTCCATAGACAGGGAGCTCTTCTGGAAACAAATAGGCAACCACAACCTGGCATCTGTAGATCTCTCATTCCCCCCTGGAGGATTTGAGGACGAGGTTACGGCGCGGGATTATGGTCTGATGCGCTGCCACGATTGCGGATATCTGGTGGGGCATACAAAATCTACATCCAAGGAGGTACACTGTCCCCGCTGCGATGCAACTGTTCACCTGCGTAAGAAACACGGTGTTCAGAGGACCTGGGCTCTGGTCCTCACATCACTCATATTTATCGTCCCGGCCAACACGCTGCCGATCATGCAGGTGGATTTCCTCGGTATCCCGGACAGATCCACCATCCTTGATGGAATCATCTACTTTTTCAAAGAAGGATCTTACGGCATTGGCTTAATTATCTTCCTGGCGAGCGTTCTTGTACCTCTCTTTAAAATAATTGGACTTGTTATCATCCTGTTGACCATACGTTCCGGCCAGGATCGTTTCCTGAAACAAAAGGCGGGAATGTTCCGCTTTATAGAATTTATCGGTCGCTGGTCCATGCTCGATATTTTTGTTATCGCCCTACTCACCGTGCTTGTTGACTTCGGCTTTTTCACCTCTGTCCACACGGCGCCCGGTGCCTCATTCTTCTGCATGGTGGTTGTTTGCACCATGATGGCTGCGATCGTCTTCGATCCGCGGACCATGTGGGACCGATGCCGTACTGAAACCACCACCTCAGGTACATACCATAATGAGTGAACAGATTATCAATCAAAAGAACAGAGGAATCTCACCCATCTGGACCCTCCCCCTCGTGGCCATTCTTATCTGCGGCTGGCTGCTTTTTAAAAGTTACCAGGAAGCAGGTATCGAAATAGTAGTATTTTTTGAAGATGCCAGCGGCATCGTACCGGAAAAGACCCAGGTAATGCACATGGGCATACCACTTGGAATTGTGAAAAAGATCACGCCGGATCTTGACAAACACAAAGTGCAGGCGACCATCAGGATGGATCGGTTAACCGAGGAGTACCTGGTGGAAGACACTAAGTTCTGGCTGGTAAAACCAGAAATATCCGCAGACCGTATCACCGGCCTCGATACAATTCTTTCCGGCAGTTATATTGGTATCCAGCAGGGGAAGTCGGAGCAGCAAACCAGAATGTACACGGCCCTGCCCACCGCTCCTCCTGTCCCGGCAAACACCCCCGGCTTACACATTCAACTGCGCTCAACCGGTCTGCGCTCTATCCAGGAAGGCTCATCACTCTATTTCAAGAACATCAAGATAGGCTCAGTGCAGTCCTACAAACTTCAGGAAGACGAATCGATCCTGATAGATTGTTTTATTGTACCGGACTATAGCCATCTCATTCACCGGGACAGCAGGTTTTATGATGCCAGCGGCATCTCGTTTTCGGGCAAACTGACCAACCTCAAAGTCCGGATGGAATCCCTTTCCTCGCTCTTTGTAGGAGGCATTGTTGTTTCCACACCAGATACCACTATCGATTCGACGCCTGCCCAAAACGGGGATGTGTTTCCTTTGTATGAAGATTACCAGGCCTCTCAATATGGTATATCCATGACCTTGAAGCTTGCCTCAGGCACAGGCATCACCGAAGGAGTAACCAAGGTGATGTATCGAGGTCTCGAGGCTGGTTTTGTCAACCTCATTACCATCAATGATGATCCGGAACGCACGGTAACAGCTCACATACTGCTAGACCCCAGGGCCAACCTCATCCTGAAGGAAAACACCAAATTCTGGATGGTCTCTCCGGTGTTGTCATTGAGCGGTGTGAGAAACCTCTCCACGATGGTCACCGGCTCCTATATCACGTTCCAACCTGGCGAGGGTGATTTCTGCGATCATTTCGAGATCCTGCCTTCCCCTCCAATCGCCACTCCTTTAAGGCCCGGCAAGAAATTCAGGCTTACCGCCCCCGAGTTGACATCAGCCGCAACAGGTGCCCCTGTTTATTACAAGAAAATAAAGATTGGTGAAGTCATAGGTGCCGAGCTCTCTACCGACCGGTTATCGGTGGAACAAACTATTTTCATCTACGCCCCCTATACAGATATCATCAGGGAGAACACTGTATTCCTTGAAACGGGAGGCTTTTCCATGGATGCCTCCGTATCCGGTATATCCCTGTCTGTCGACCCACTCCTCAGTATCCTCAAGGGTGGGATCAGGGTTCTGACCAACATGCAGGATAACCAGGAACCTCAAGCCATGGAAAACAGCCTGTTCCCTATTTATCCGAACATTGAAAGCGCCCTGTCGAACCACCCATTCCTGGAACAGGAAGCCGGACTGATCATCCGGCTTACAGCTGAGGATCTGGATTCATACCGCATAGGGACGCCGTTGCTCTATAAAAAGATACGCGTTGGTGAAATTACGGCCTTCAAACTTGCCAAGGACGGCAAAAACGTACATCTCTCGTGTCGTATAGACGAGCAATACTCCCACCTGATTACTTCCGCCACACGCTTTTACAGCTCCAGCGGGATACGGCTTATTGCAGGTTCAAGCGGGGTATCGGTGGAAACCGAGAGTCTGGAATCAATCCTGACCGGTGGAATCAACTTTTTCACACCCAAAGGCGGAAAATCAGTAAAAAGCAACATGGTGTTCAATATTTATCCCTCGCTCGCCTCCGCCAAGGCGCAGGACGGTCATCGGGTTATCGTCACCTTCACCAGTGGTGAAACCCTTGCTGTCGGAGCACCTGTACGATATAACGGTATCGACATCGGAGAAGTTACCGACCTTGATTTTACCAAGGATATGAAAGGAGTTGAGGTGAAGCTTAATATCGAGAAAAAGTACGATACCCTGTTTATGGAAAACACCCAGATCTGGCTGGCAAAACCGAAAATAAACCTCACCGGTGTCAAGAACCTTGAGACGGTGCTGTTCGGTGCATTCATTGCTATCCAACCCGGCAAAGGCAAGCCTCTCACCACCTTTACAGGCCGTGAACAACCACCGGAAAAACTACTCCCGAACCTTCCCGGCCTCAACCTGCTACTTGAGGCAAAAGAGCTCAATTCTATTCAGGTGGGCTCTCCCATCTACTATCGGCGGGTGCAGGTTGGCGAGGTCACCGGCTATGACCTGTCCTTTGATTTCAAGGTGGTACTTATCTACATCAACATCAAGGAACGGTATGCACCGATTGTCCACCAAAATACCCGTTTCTGGAATGCCTCAGGAGTACGTGTCGAAGGTGGTTTGTTTTCTGGCCTCTCCGTTGCCACTCAATCGCTGGATTCGGTTATGGCAGGCGGTATCGCATTTGCCACACCGGAAAAAGAGGCAATGGGCTCCCCGGTAAGTTCCGGTTACCAGTTTCATCTTCACCCCAAACCGGAAAAGGAATGGCTCGACTGGAGCCCCGACATTTTCACCATTACTGAAGAAGAAGGTCGCCTTCCGAAATGGGGGCAGTAAGCAGGAGAGTTCAACTATTCCAAATCATTTCCCATATGATAACGAAAACTGACCAATCATGACAACCTGACCATATTATATGACACGGTTTTCTTTTAGGATTGACAGAGTAACAGTGATATGTAAATCTGAAATCTATCATTCCCAGATGCCAATACGGATATTGTTTTTTATCACCGGGCCCATCGGTGAATTATGGTATTCTTTTACCCATTTCACACTTTACAGGAGAGAAAACAAATGAAGACCCGATATCTTGTACATACGATATTGGCAATGATGCTCATGTTGTTCATGGCTCACTCAGCCCAGGCGATTACTACCATGGGTAATCATCCGTTCTACCAGCCACCACTGACATCAATCGGTGATCTGTACACCATGGTCGCCGAAAAAAAGTGGGAAATCAAGGTGGGTTTCAAAGCTGCCGGAATCGGACCTGTTTATGACTCTTTCATGAGCCAGGTCGGCAAGGCTGAAATCACCAAGGTTGAGTACGAAAAAGGCACAACCCTGAAGTGGATGTTCTATCGCCGTAACGGCGAGGGCCCATTGTTGATAGACAACCATGTTGTATGGGAATCTGACAACCGGATCCCGGCGTATGAGTTTGACATTGACCATGACGGGCAAAGGTACACTTTCTCCGTCCCGCTCATTTGCGGTAATATTGCCCTCAAGTCTATTGCACCGATTACAGTACCGGTTGCTCCTGTTGCACCGCCGGCCCCTTCTGAAACCGTTGCCGAACAACCTGCACCTGTGGTCGCTCCTGCAACAACTCCGAAGCTGATGCCGTTTGTTGCCGATCTCGGTTTGCTCTACCAAGTTGATCCTGCCACCTACCTCGTTGCCAGAATCGGATACGAGCATTACCTCACTGATAACGTTTCTGTCCTCGGAATGGTCGGTGTGGCACCCAAACTTGAAGGTACCGATGGCGCAAGCGCTTTTATCATTGACGTATTTGCCAATTATAACTGGTCTCGCTGGTATGCCGGCATCGGTCTTGGTGGCTGGATTTCAGACGGGGACGACGATATCGACGCTGAAGACAGCGATCTGGATGTAATCTTCAACGTCGGCTCCCAGATTTATGAAAAACCAGACGCATACAAACTCTCTATTTATGCGGAAGTTCGTTCAGCTGTAGATGAATTGGACGAATTTGACCTGTACGGTCAGGTTGGAGCCGGACTGCGGGTTCACTTCTAGAAGACATATCCCACGTACGGAGTATAAATAAAGGCCCTGCCCGATTCAATGATCGGGCAGGGCCTTTTTACATTCGGTACTTCTTTTTTAGAGTCCGGTACTGTTTCTACTCTCTCATCAGTTCTGCAGTACCCACTGACCCTGATCGTTACGGCAGGCGGTCGAATAGGTTGTTTCCGGCCTGCCATCAATGGTAGCCATAATCTCTGCCTGTCTGCAAACACGATTGGACCCACCGGTATAAGCCGGTTGTGGCACCACCTGATACGAATTACCTGAGTCGGGATTGACCCAGGAGACAGGTTGTCCCGAAGGACCTCTCTCATATGCATAATTCAACTGACGCTTATCGAACTTGTCCATCTCGTTGCCAACAATATAACCAAGCATGGTACCAACGGCCGCGCCTATCAAGGTCGCCTCTGTATTCCGGCCGATAGCCTGACCTAATACTGCCCCACCTGCGGCCCCACCGATCGCTCCCTGTGAACCTTTTGTCAGTGTTGAATCAGCACACGATGTCGTCACAAGCAATATCATGCCTGCAATACCCATATTTATTAACTTCATAACAGCCTCCTGTTGTATTCGTTTTGCCCGACAGAATAGAGGTGAGGCACCTGGTATATCACCTCCTTTCCCACTTTTCTAATCGGGTTCTGCATATTTTCACCGATATAGTGCCTCGTTCCCTGAAAAATTACAAATAATTCTAACCGAATGGGGGGCCGACCCTCACATTATTTCACCTCCCACCACGGTATAACCCAATCTTCCTTTCTTAATAATATCCTAACAAGGCTGTTCTTGACAAAAAGATACTAACAATATTGACATCCTTCTATAACAGAAGCTAAAATGCTTTCTCGTTGTCAACAATGTTTTATATCACGGGGAACGAAACAACTATGCCGGTAATCACACTCAAATTTAAAGATAAAACAATACTTGACCATCCACTCGCCATCGGTCAGAATTGCAGCATTGGTCGAAAGACTACAAATGATATTGTCATCGACAACATGGCCGTTTCAGGAAGTCACGCCCGGATAGAGGCCGTCGCATCAACCTTCGTTATCCGGGATCTTGATTCTACCAACGGCACATTTGTCAACAAGAAGAAGGTCTCCATGCACAACCTGCGGCACCGGGATCTTATCCTTATCGGTAAGCACACACTCCTTTTCGATCTGTCCGACACTATCCCCAAAAGCGACCTGGATGATGGGTTTGAGGGCGACGACAAGACCCGTATCCTCGACACCAGTGAATACAGGGAATTAATCAAATCAGAATCGGGAAAGATTGAAAGCCCTCAACCACAAGTGAAACCGCAACCTCCTCCAGTTGCAACACCGGTAGAAGAAGATAGGCGCTCATGGTTTAAGCAACTTGTTCATCGTTTTTGGGGATAACAATACGCAACGGGGCGGGGTACCATATCATTTTTACTGAAAAATTGAATTCAGCTTCTTCTCAAGTCCACTGAAAAAAACTTCAGGCTTACTCTTGGCCAGTTCCTGCTTGAGAGACAGAAGGCGCTTGTTTGAAGGGGCTATCTCCAACCCTTTTGACACGTAACTACGAGCCTGGGTGAATTTGAAGTCCCTGTGTGCCACTTCTCCGAGAACGGCATATCGATTCCCGATCTGTCGCAGCACCTCCCGGGCATCTTCCCCGTTCCCCGTAATCTGCCTGATGTCCTTGTAATATTTATATGCACTCTGGTTGTAGGGTGTGGTCAATTTATTACGCCGCAAGGCCTCCTCCGCCTTGGATCGTAAATAGTCGACGTGTTCCAGTTTTTCGCGTTCGATCCTCTCCCTGAGGAGAGCCAGACGGTGATTGTCCGGTGAGACCGCCAGACCTTTTTCAAGGAAGTCCCTGGCCCCGGCAAGGTTCCTGTGTCCAAGGCTTTTTTCAACCAGCTCTGCATATTGTTCCCCAATAACACGTAAACCATCCATGGCAACATTGTTATCGGGATCCCTCTTGAGCACTTCCCTGTAATACTTGAGAGCAGACGTCTCGCCTGGGGTCGTCAGCCGCCCTTCTGTAATGGCAGTACGACCTTTCGCCAATAATGATTCCAGCTCCTCTTTAGTGGAGACATATTCAACGAGTATTTCACGTGCTGAATCCTTGATCTGCTCCTGCAAGGCCGGATTACGCCCTGTATCTGCAAGATCCGTGGTCACCTCTGCAGGCAGCTTAAGGCCCAGCATCAAAGGTTCCGCCCCCCCAGGGTTGCGGCTGAAAACAGACATTATAATTACGCCACCAATCAGCCCGCCGCCAACAACGGCCCAGGTCTTCCAACCCAACCTGTCGAGAAGATCTGTCATCTTGCCCCTCATTCGTACAAGCCACGTATGTGCCTTGCCTTTCAAGGAGGGATTCTCATAGTTGAGATATGTGGTCTGGACAGTTTGCTCCGGCAACTCGGGTAGAGTTACATCCTCAATAATCGTCTGTTCGATAGAACCAAAATCAGCCCCGTTGAACTCGGTACTATCATCTTCCGTGTCCCGCAGACCCGACAATTCGGTTTTTTCCTTTTCATACTCATCCCCAAACAACGTGAGGATGTATTCTTTCAAGAGTTGCCGGTGTGAATATTTCTTGATTGCAAAAAGACAATCCTCAAGATCCCGAATCATCTCAAGACAGGATTGGTACCTTCTCTCCTTATCCTTTATGAGGGCATTACGCAGTATTGAGTAAACAGCCGTTGGCAAACCCGGTGCGACCGTCTCCAGCGGGTCGTACTCCACAGCCAGGCATTTCCGGATAAGAGTTGCGGTATCTCCCCTGTACATACGTTTACCGCTTAACATTTCATAGAGAAGGATACCTATCGAAAAGATATCTGAACGACGGTCAATGCCGTTGCCGACGAGCTGTTCGGGCGACATATAGGAAATCTTACCCTTGACCACCCCCGCCTGGGTCCGGTGATCATAGAGTTCTGCTTTGGCAATACCGAAATCGATAATCTTGACGTTCCCGTCATACGTAACAAACACATTATGCGGGGTCAGGTCCCGGTGGATGATGTTGAGGGGGCGCTGACGGAGATCCTTGAGCTTATGTGCGTATTCCATACCCTCACAGATCTTGAGAGCAACAAGGAGTGCATGCTCAACCCCCATGGCGTGCTTTCTCTCCCGTGCCTGGACCATAATAGAATGAAGATCCTTGCCGAAGAGGTATTCCATGGCAATAAAAAAGGAATTGTCGAACTCACCGAAATTATATATATGGGCAATATTCTCGTGCTGGAGAAGAGCGGCGAGCCGCGCTTCATCGATGAAATTCGTCACCAGCTCAGAATCCCTCGCCGCTTCCGGCAGCAATTTTTTCAGGACGATCAGTTTCTCAAAGCCTTTCTCACCCACCAGTTTACAACGAAACACCTCCGCCATACCTCCCTTCCCGATCACATCGAGTGGCACGTACCTATCAGCGGATTGTCGTGTTCGTATTCCTTGCATTGAGTTATTCCTGCAGATTCCCGTTAATTGTTGTCAGGCTAAATGATCCATTATCTCATCATTTACCAAAAACTTATAATAATTCTTTTGATTTTCAACGATTAAAATATTATTAATTCCTGACACAATAGCAGCTGCATAAATTCCCGACAATCTTCTCAGGCAGATACGCACTGTTGGGGAAACGACGTCTACAGCATACCAAGACCGCCAGGTTGCCTGGTTCACACTTTCATAACAGTGTCGTATTTTTAGACGATAGCTGCTGCCGGGGCATACACGTATCAAAGAGTAAGGGAAAGGACGTTTATTCATGAATCAAACGATTGAAGCATGCTGCAAGACAGATACGGGATTGGTACGGGAAAAAAATGAAGATGTCTGTTACGCCGACACCCAACAGCACTGTTACCTGGTTGCCGACGGCATGGGGGGACAGGCCGGCGGTGAAATAGCGAGTTCCCTGTTTCGGCAGGCAACAGACGAGGTTTTCGGTGATACATCCCCCACGGCCCTTGATTCAGCCATTGCCAGGCTCCAATCATGCTTCAACCTGGCTCACAAAAAGATCCACCAGCAGGTAGTGGAAAAGCCGGAACTGATCGGTATGGGCTGCACGGCGGACCTGCTCACTTTTTATGAAGACCATTATCTCCTCGGTCACGTGGGCGACAGCAGGACCTATCTCTATTCCGGCAACGCACTCTCCCAACTGACGACAGACCATTCATTACTCCATGAGCAGATAAGCCAAGGTGTGATAGCGAGTGAAGATGCGGAGAAAAGCAGGTTCAGAAATGTCCTGCTCCAGGCGGTGGGCGTCGATATGCAAATCGATGTCGATATCATCACCGGACAAGTGGAGCCCGGTAGCCAGTTCCTGCTCTGTTCAGACGGACTTTACACCATGGTCAGGGAGGAGGAACTCATCTCCGTTCTTGCTTATGATGCTCCGCCCCAGTTAAAGGCGGAGATCCTTATCAATATGGCCAACGATAATGGCGGCAGGGATAATATTGCCATAACCCTGATTGAAGTGAAATGAAAAAACTTAAAACACAAACACCTCTGCCAAATCACCCGGTTTGAGATCACATCCAGGTTCCACCGCAATATATCCGTCCGCCTCAACTATCGAGGTGAGCATATGCGACCCCTGACGAGCTATAGGTCTGAAGGTTGGAACTGAGTTGGGCTCGTTGGTAATATCAACCCTGATAAAGTCGGTTCGCTTACCCATATTGACAACAGGGACCTCCGCCTCCGCGGTAATGGTCTTTTTCAGGTATTGCACTCCCTGTAGCGAGGCAAGACTGGGCATCACAAAATTCTGGAAACACATAAAAGCAGACACGGGGTTGCCGGGCAACCCGAACAGCAAGGTTCTATTACGCCTTGCAACATAGAGAGGTTTCCCCGGCTTCTGACGTATCTTCCAGAACAATTCATCAAACCCGACCATCTCTGCCGCCTCTTTCACATGATCATGCCGTCCTACGGACACCCCTCCTGAACAGAGGATAATATCGCTCTGTTTTTCAAGCGCCATCCTCAACTGCCGAACTGTCACCTCCAGATCGTCCTCTACGTGAAGGCTCTCGGCTACGACGCCGCCCGCCTCCTTGATAGCACTCTGCAGCATCGGGTCATTTGAGTCACGCACCTGAAACGGTTTTATCTCCTCATCACCATGGTGGGCCAGCTCCGTTCCGGTGATAAAAAGAGAGACCCGGGGTTTATCATAAACAGGTATTGAATTGCAACCAATCGCTGAAAGTAAGGCAATCTGGCGAGCTTTTAATACCAGCCCCTTATCAAGAATTTTTGCCCCCTGGCCGAACTCCTCACCTGCATGACGGACGTCCTGGCCTTCTTTCTTACACTTCCTGATAAGAACAATACCCCCTTCTTCCTCAGTATCTTCCACCCTGATAACCGTATCACTTCCTTCGGGAATCATTGCACCGGTGCTGATACGGACGGCCTCGCCAGCCTCTAAACGCACTGCATATGGAACACCCGCCTGGCTTTCACCCACAACGTTCAACGAAACGGGTGTATCATCACGAAGCTCATGCAGATCGGCCCAACGTACCGCATAGCCATCCATCGCCGAGCTTGTATAGCGTGGTGAAGGCTCGGGAGAGTGGATATCCTCTGCCAGCCTGCGGGAAAATGCCTCATTGATTGAAACCCGGACAATGCGCGGTTCGGGAAGATTGTTCTTTAAAATCTCTAACGCTTCTGAAACTGATATCATGCCTTAACCGCCAATTGTTGCCATTGAGTCTTCACAGAGTCTTTCCTGTTGCTCTGCAACCTTATGTCCGTCGACAAGTTTTGCCCGTACACTATCGATGATGCGTGCCTCAATCTCCTGATCTTCAGCACCGCTCCTCATAAGCTCACGCAGGTCCAGAACACCTCGGTCATACAGACAGTTTTTCAACAAACCGGCCGGAGTGATCCTCACCTTGTTGCAACTGGCACAAAAACGTCTGGATTCCCCCTCGATTATACCCAGCGTTCCCTTAAAGCCAGGCACAGAGAATTTCCTGGCGGTCTCAATGTCATTCGATGAAATTTCAACCATCCCCGGAAAGAGTCGCTCTAATCTTTCAGCCAGCGATTCTCCACGACACAAATCAGAACGGGCCTTGCCGGAAAACGGCATCAGTTCGATAAAACGCAGAGCCACACTATTATCCCGGGCGAGTTGAGCCAGCTGAACGATATCTTCATCACCGGTCTCTACCTGTACGACACTATTTACTTTCAGGGGAATATCCATTCGCAGGGCTTCGTGAAAAACAAGCAACACGGTTTCCAGCCTGTCCCGCCTGGTAACATCCAGAAAACGATCCGGGTCCATGGTGTCGAGGCTGAGGTTTATACCGTCGATGCCAAGCCGTTTCAGACCGGCGAGATGCGGCATGACGGCGACACCGTTGGTAGTAAGCCGCAGGTCAAGCCCGGGATTGTTCGTCTTTAACCTCTCCATGAACTCCAGGCAGCCCTTTCTGACAAACGGCTCTCCCCCTGTGATACGTATTTTACGAACACCAAGACCTGTAAAGAGCCTGCCCAGTCGTTCAAGCTCTTCATAAGAGAGAATTTCACCATGACCCAAGACTTTGACGCCCTTTTCGGGCATACAGTAACGACAACGGAGGTTACAGCGATCGGTAATGGAAAGTCTCAAGTAGGTAACGGAACGGCCGTGTTTGTCGATGAGACGTGAAGTTGGCAGGGAACAAGCGGTTCGAGATGCATTCATGCAGACTCCTTTTCAAGTGTCGGAAGGCTGCCCCGTTTCCAGTGCAACCCTATCGGCCTCAAACCGTGACCGTCAATCGATCTTAGGTTTTTCGGCTCGGAGTTATAGGATAATTCAGGCCAAAAATAGTACTGACATATTAATCATTTTATCTACATGATCTTGGAAAACATTGCAAGACCTGCAATGCTGCTCCGTTAGTTTTTCCTTAAATACTTGCAATCGTCTTTCGATGCAGTCTAGTATATTCAGATGGTTATAAGTATGATTCGAAACATATCATTAATTAAACTTCGGTTTATCATGGAAAAGCTCCTCTTTTCACTCACTCTCATACTCACCGGTTTAGCACTCGGATATACCATCCGTTCCGGAAGTATCAAAGGTCGCATTCAACTCCCCCTGCCCATCGATGACCTTCGTAAAATCCTCCAGAAAATCGGCCTGCTGTTTTTCATGCCCGTTTCGTTTATGGCGGCAGTATAGGTGGTTAATTTCCAGGATCTCCGAATCATACTGCTCCCTTTGGTCGGACTTTTTGCCTTGGTAACAGGAGGTTTCTACGGGGTTCTCCTTGCCAGGTTGACCCAAAGTACACCACGACAGAAGGGTG
Organism: Desulfopila sp. IMCC35008; assembly: GCF_010646885.2. Taxonomy (GTDB): domain Bacteria; phylum Desulfobacterota; class Desulfobulbia; order Desulfobulbales; family Desulfocapsaceae; genus Desulfopila. The sequence continues at coordinate 3,540,650 of NZ_CP050700.1, forward strand.
TGCTCTTCTGTTGCAGCTCATTCACCAATATCGGCTCCATTGGCGCCCTGATCTGCTACATGTTTTTGGGAGAAGCTGGATTTGCACTGGTGGCGTTATACAAGATATTTGAGGAAATATACTACTATACGATCGGTTTCCCCATTGCCAGGTACTTCAGCTCAGGGCACAGCAACGAAGGAAGAAGTTTCGGTACCAAACCCTTCTCGGTCATGACGGACCCTTTTGTGGCGACAATACTGACCGCCTTCTTCACCGGTTTGACCCTGAACCTGGCTCACATTGCCGTCCCCCTGTTTTTGAAACGGTTAATGCCCTGTTTATTCCGGCCGGGACTTTTATCCTGATCGTCTCTATCGGCATGGGAATGCGTCTCTCCCGGCTAACGGAACACCTGCCCAAAGGGATATTGGTTACACTCATCAAGTCCCTGCTTGTGCCGGCCGGGGCCACAACCCTTGCCTGGCTGACTGGACTCGGCAGTATGGAAGACGGGCTGGTCCTGAAAGTTGTGTTGATCCTGAGCTCAATGCCTGCCGCCTTCAATTCCCTGTTGGCTGCATCTATTTACGACATGGACCTGGATCTCGCCAATAGTTGCTGGCTTATTTCAACCGCCTCCCTCTGCCTGGTCATGCCGTGGCTCTACTGGATCTTGCAGTTTATGGAAGAGCATCCCAACAGATTACGATAAAAAGCGGTTTTCATTTTGCCAACTGTCTCAGCCCGGCTTATAGTGAAACAGAAAGACACACTATCAAAATACTATTCATTTTTTTGGAGGAAATAATATGACCAAATACGGCTTCCTAGGAATCGGAATCATGGGTAAGGCCATGGTAACCAACCTGCTCAAGGCCGGTCTTGACGTAACCGTATGGAACAGGACTCCGGAACGATGCACCCCACTGGTTGACATGGGGGCCAACCAGGCCCAAACCCCGGCCGAAGTAATCGAGGCCTGTGATATCACCTTCGGCATGGTCTCCGATCCCGAAGCGGCCAAAGCGGTCTGCCTTGGAGAGCATGGAGTTGCCCAGGCCATGACGGCGGGAAAAGGGTATATCGACATCTCTACTGTCGACAGCGACACCTCCCGTGCACTTTGCCAAACCATACAGGGCAAGGGTGGCCGATTTCTAGAGGCACCGGTATCCGGCAGCAAGAAACCGGCTGAGGACGGCGCCCTCGTTTTCCTCTGTGCCGGAGACGAATCCCTGTACAGGGACGCGGCAGAACCTTTGGGAATAATGGGAAAGAAATCGTTCTATTTCCCTGAAATAGGCCAGGGCGCCCAGATAAAGCTTGTTATCAATATGGTAATGGGGACAATGATGACCGCCTTTAGTGAAGGTCTGGCACTCGGTGAACAGGTGGGGCTTCAGAAATCAGACATCCTGGAGGTTCTTGCCCAAGGTGCCATCAACAACCCGATGTTCCAGCTCAAGGGCCCTCTCATGGCTGCAAACACCTATAACCCGGCATTTCCCCTCAAGCATATGCAAAAAGATATGCGCCTGGCCCTGGAACTGGGTGAAAAGCACAACCAGCCCCTCAACACGGTAGCCGCCGCCAATGAGTTATACTTGAAGGCGAAACGTAACGGCAGCGATGACGAAGACTTTTCAGCTGTTATGAAGGTTATCGAAAAAAAATAGACTAACAGGTACAAAAGAACCCGTTTCATCACAGAAACGGGTTAATCGCAGGTGGGAGATGAGTTTATCGAACTACGGATCCTGGTTATCTCCTCAAGTAGTTCATGAAGACGCTGCCGCACCGAGGGCAGGAGTTGACGCATCCGGAATAACTGGTCCACCTCAGCTGCATCTTCCATTTCCGCCAGGACAGAACAAAGATACTCGGCCCCGACATTTGCCGTAGCCCCCTTTATCTTATGGGCCTGTTTACCAGCTTCCACACGGTTGCCGTCTATGATCAAGGTTTCCAGTTCTGCCATCTGCTGCGGTAACTGGAGAGAGAGTTCAGAGAGTATCAAATCAGCCGTTTCCTTATCACCCAGCAATCTGTCAACCAGCACGTCCCAATCAAGAACAGCCTGTTGTTTTTCCATTTCGGCAACAACCTCAACCGCCCCGGCAGGAAGAATATCAGCAAGTTGAAGATCTGGTCCCGGCCACACTGCACGCAACGCCTTATCCAGAGGTTCCAGGGCCATTGGTTTACTCACGTACCCGTTCATACCAGCGGTCAGACAGCGATCCCTGACTCCTTGCATGGCATGCGCAGTCAGGGCGATGATTGGTATTTCGGGATTTCTGATACCACTGTAACCATCCCGGATAATTTTTGTAGTTTCAAAGCCGTCCAGTCCGGGCATGGATAAATCCATCAAGACCAGGTCATAATCCCGCTCAGTCAACGCCGTCAGCGCATCTTCCCCCGACTCAACCGCATCCACATCAAAGTATCCCAGTTTCTCAAGGAGAGCGGTGGTTACCTGCCGGTTGATGGAGTTATCCTCTGTTACAAGAATACGGTGGGACGTGGAAGTATCCAGCTGGGCCAAATCGTCACCGGTCAAGGCCTGCCATAATCCCCTCTCTTCCTGTCCTGGAGTCACATCTGAATCTGCCGTCCCACAAGATTCCAGACCAAGTCGTGCGGTAAACCAGAACTCGGCTCCTTCGCCCGGTTGTGAAAACACCTCAATTATGCCGTTAAACATCTCAACCAGCTGCCGGCTGATGGCAAGCCCTAACCCGGTTCCGCCGAATTGACGGGTGCTTGAGCCGTCAACCTGTGAAAAAGATTGAAAGAGCACTCCCTGCTGTTCGATGTCTATCCCGATGCCCGTATCGCACACCCTGAACTTTAGTTCTATATCGCGGCTGGTTGCCTCGACAACCTCAACAAAGACCCGCACCTCACCTTTATCTGTAAACTTGAGGCCGTTTCCTACCAGATTAAGCAGGATCTGCTGCAGCCGGCCACGATCCCCAAACAGTACTCCGGGCACTTCCGGAGATATCACAGTCGTCAGTTCCAGACCTTTATCATCAGCCCGGCACTGAAGGATTTCAAGACAGTCCCTCACCATTTCATGTACAGAGAATTCCACCTCCTGAAATTCAAGTTTCCCCGCCTCGATCTTTGAATAATCCAGGATGTCATTGATAACCCTGAGCAGAGTCTCACCACTGGTTTTTGCCGTCTTGACATATTCCTGCTGTAGAGGTGTCAGTTCGGTATCGAACAACAGGGAAATCATGCCAATAACCCCATTCATCGGGGTTCGTATCTCATGACTCATATTGGCCAGGAACTGACTTTTGGCACGATTGGCAACCTCCGCCTCCTCACGTGCCCTGACCAGCTGGGTGATATCCAGCATACTGCCTACAAGCCCGATAACATTACCGGCATGATCGGAAATAGTAGCCTTGTTAAACGAGACTTCCCGGCTCTCTCCGTTTGCACCGATAACAGGGTACTGATAGGAACGTGTCCCGGGATTTCCCAGCAGTTCCAGGTCCAGGTCATTATACATCGGCGCCAGGTCCGGTGGTGCCACGTCATATACCGTTTTGCCGATAATATCTGACTTCTTCCGGCCGAGAAATTTCATGAACGCGTCGTTGCATTCGATATATTTCCCTTTCATATCCTTATAAAAAATCGGATGCGGTATGGTTTCCATCATAATCCGCATAAGCTCTGCCTGCTGGCGTTGTTTCTCTTCAGTTCTCTCAGCCTGCTCCTTGGCCTGAAAGAGTTCAGCAGTGCGATCGCGGACAAGCTGCTCCAGATTGGTATGGTGACGATCGAGTTCTCCACGGTTCTGCATGAGCTTTTCGGACATCTCATTAAATGTCCGTGCCATGTCTCCCAATTCATCTTTACGATCCAGTTCCACCTTCTCTCCGAGAATCCCCTGGGCAGTTTTTCGCATTCCATTCTGCAAAAGGATGAGGGGTTGCACAACCTCTTTAAAAAGATAGGTGTTGAGCAATATACCCGTCAGGAACAGACCAAGGAGAAAGAGGCCAACGGAAAACATGAAATAATTTGCACGCCGGATAGATTCAAGATTACAAAATATCCCGAGAAACGCCACCCGCTCACCAATAACCTCTATTTCATTGAGATAAAAACCTGCCTGGCTCCCCTTGTCCGACGTATATTCAATAAAGACCTGTTCACCGGTAAAATCATCTATCGGGAGAAATGATGGGGGAATTAACTGCGGCGTGGATGAACATTCCAACACCAGACCGTCTGGGTCATAGAGACATACATTTTCAACATCTTGAACGGCATCCGCAATTTCCTTTAAAGTGGCGGTGACGGCCAGCTGCTGCCTTGCGAATAGCTGGTTGGCAAAATCATATTTTCTCTGTTTATAAATAGTATCGAGCAGTATTTCTACCCGTTTCACCTGATCGTTGGCCCTCTGTTCCTCAAGAGGATAGATAAACGCCAGGAATACCATAACAATGACCAGCATGGCCAGGGCCATGGCAGATATGATTTTGACAGATAAACGATTGAACATCACGAAACGGAACCCATCGGATTCAAGCAGTTGCCATAAGAACGGCAACCCGTTCATCAGGCTGCCTGAGGACACTCATTAAAACATGTTATACTACTACAAACTACCAATATTTTTCCGGAATACCAGAGGATTTGCTATTGGCACGACATAGTTCTGACAACCGACCAGCCCTTGTTATATCTGGTAACTATAACCTTTCGCCCAACAGGATCACCGTTAGCATCAAAGTTCAACGTTCCTGAGGCTCCCTTGAAAGAAACAGTTGCCGCCATGGCATCACGAACCGCAGAGGCGTTGCTGGTACCAGCCCGTTCTATCGCATCACGAAGGACCATAACCGCATCATAGGCAAGCGGATTGGTCAGGGAAAAACTGTTCTTTTCGTCTTTCAAGCTGTATAACCAGCTGAATTCCTTCTCTTCGCCGCCGGGATAATCAGGGTGATAGTGAACTGTTTTATATGTACCGTTTAAGGCATCTCCGGCAATACCTGAAGGATCGTCCCAGCCATCCCCGCCAAAGATCGTTGACGTGAGCCCCATACCACGTGCCTGTTTAATGAATAATCCGGCATCTCTGGTATAACCAGGGATATAAATTAACTCAGGATTATGCAGAAGCAGCTGTTCTATCAGAGTAGAGAAATCAGTGGCATTACCTCTGTATTCACCGCTAAAAAGAACTTTACCACCGAACCGGACGAACGCCTCTTCAAAATAATCAGCCAGGGTGATGGAATATTCCTGATCAATGTTACTCAATATCGCTACGGATTTTGCCCCCAGATTCACCGCGGCAAAACGCCCTGTCTTTCTCCCCTGCTCGGAATCGAGGAAGCAGACCCTGAACACATAATTGCGCCCCCTGGTAACCCGGGGATTAGTCGACGTGGGAGTTATCATCGGAATCCCGGCTTTCTGCAGTAGGGGAGCAATAGCCAGGGAGTGAGAACTCCAGTGGGCACCAATAACTGCCGTAACCCCGGCATTTATGGCAGCTATCGCGGTGTCCCTCGAACCGATAGGCGTAGAGAGGTTGTCCAGCTGCAAAACTCGGAGTGGTCGGCCAAGCACACCACCCGACAGATTAACTCTCTCCACCGCCAGCTCGATCATCTCAATGATCGGCGCATTGGACTCTGCAGCGAGACCGGTATGGGCAAATATTGCCGCTATAGTGACCGGCTCCTTCGAGGCAGAGGAGACAACACCCCCGGCAGGCCCACTCCAGGTCAGCAACAACAGGATGAGACAGAGTACCCTGCCGGCAGAAACCAAATTATATCTACGGGAAACAATGCAGTTACACCAGTTCATATCACACTCTCATCACCTTCCCCCCCCAGGAAATGGTCGCGCTATACTACTCGTTAAAACGATTCAATTCACCAACCTTTTTCAGGCAATTCCTCTGGAGGCCGTTGAGCGTGACTACACCTTGAATTTTTCAATCTGTTGCTGGAGTTGATCGGCCAGCCTCTTGAGCTCTTCACCGTTCTCAAGAATTTTGCCGGTTCCCGAGGAAATTTCTACAGCAGTCTGGTTCACCTGGGCAATATCCACGGCTATTTCACTGGACACCCTGGAACTCTGCGCCACATTCGCTGCGACCTCGTTAATCCCCTCTCCGGTCTCGGAGATATTTGCAACTAACTCAGTCATCACCGAACCCTGCTCTTCAACAGCGATAGTGATGTTACCGACAAAAGTATCTATCTCTGTAATAATATCAGAGATGGTTCGAATACCATCAACCGTCGCCTCCGTTGAATTCTGGATACCATCGATACGCTGCTTGATTTCACCGGTCGCTTCAGCTGTCTGCCTTGCCAGTTCCTTGATCTCATTAGCCACCACGGCAAACCCCTTCCCGGCTTCCCCTGCCCTTGCCGCCTCAATCGTTGCATTAAGGGCCAACAGGTTCGTCTGTTCCGAGATCTCGGCAATCGTCTCGGTCACCTTGCCTATATCATGGGCGGCGCTGCCCAACTCATCAACCTTGGCCGACACCGCACTCGCCTCGTTTACAGCTGTTGTGGTGATCGATTTTGCCTGGGTTGTTGAATTTTCTATATTTGCCACCGAGCCGGATATCTCTTCGGTTGCCGAGGTCATAACCTTCACGTTGGCTGCCGCCTGCTCCGTTGCCACAGCAACCGTACTCATATTCGAGCTCATCTCCTCAGCGGCAGCAGCAACTGACTCGGCGCGAGACGCTGCATTGGAGGTTCCTTCGTCGATAGCCATGGATACAGAGCGTAAATTGTCCGCAGACCCGTTCAGGCTTACACTTGAACCACGGATATCACCTATCATGGAACGAACATTTCCCATGAAGGCATGGATATAGGCATTAAGTTCAGAAAATTCATCTTGTACTGCATTGCCGAACACTTTCCTGCATTCACTGCATGAATTATATTCCCCACTCAGAATCTTTGGGCACTGAACATGTGTTGAAGCGGAACCCGCCTCCTCCCAGCAATATCCCTTCTTGCCATACATGGAGCATTCCTTTACTCCACATTCCGTGATAGATGAACAATTAACCGCAACAATCCCTGAATTATCGACACGTTCTGTCAGGTCGCCCCGACTTGCCGATTCCAGAACAGAGGTAAGCTGCTTTATATTTTTATCGACCAGCCGTTGAAACAACAGGTAGACGATTCCCTGAATGACAATCAGCGCAACCAGCCCCACACCGGCGAAGGTTAAAGCCGACCGTTTCGCCGCAGCCAGCACTGAACTGATATCCTTCGGCAGTGCAAGAATTGCGACATTCCTGCCGGTATAGTCCTGTAATGGCAGGTAGGCTGTCATAAATTCCTTGCCATTTTTTGAGACACGCTGCACTTTCAGTTCGCCGGAATCCAATATCTTTCTCAGTGCCGCAAATTTTCGCTCAGGAATCGTCAGGTTGTGGGTCTTGGCCTGGTAGCGGAAACCGTCTCCGTCCGGAACAACAAGGGAGATGTTCATATCGGCGAATTCTTTTATCTCCTCTGCGAGTGTATCATTGAGTGGTGCCTCCAGCAAAAGAGTGCCGACATGTTTACGATTGAGGTACAATACGGGTACTACACTTCTGAGAGCCAGACCATTTTCTCCCATTTCCAGCCCGACGACCTGTTCCTCCTCCTTATTAGCCTGCACAACAGAACCGTAGACAGCCGAGACGTCATCGTCAAATCGATCCGGATCCTCTACCCGAAGCAATGTTTTTGCGGGCGGCAGGTGAAAAGCAAAGACATTAACTTCCATGGTTTTCCGTAACCGCCCAAGCAGTGGCCGGGAAATATCAAGCAAATCACTACGGCTCTGGAACTTGACATTATCCTGAACGGAAGGCATGGAAACAACCGACACGCCAACCAGGGTAAGCTGTTCAAGTTTGTCTGTGATCATCTTATCCCGTACCTGAAAAACAGTGGAGCGAAGACTCATTTCCGATCCTGACAAGGCATTTCTAATCGTCGAGGTATATATCTGCGTAATGGGTATGACGATCATAGCAGTAATGAGAATACCAAGAATTACCAGCAACTTGGTTTTTACTTTCCTGGGCAATAGCTGTTTTATGAAGCCGACCATACTGTCTCCCGAAGAGGTTTTTCCAATCGTTTTACCAACCACCTTTTGACCCTATCACTTTTCCTGCCCAATTGTAAAAATATTTTCCTGCAAATCTGGTTCTTTACAACCGTGGCGCTTTTCAGACCATGCCAAAAAGGCAGGATTAGCTGTATTGCAAGTCAATTGATCAGATTTTCTTTGCCACACTGCCACTTGCGAATTATGATATGCCCGTCAAAAGATGGCACCGAAGGGTTTGGCCGGCCCGGGAAAGTGCTGCGATCACCCTATTACCCGGCCATCCTAAAACGCTACACAAGGAAATCCTGAATGAATATTACAATCTCCGGCTCTCTCGCCTATGATCGGATCATGACCTTCCCGGAAAAGTTCTCTGACCATATACTGCCCGATAAGATCCATGTACTCAATGTATGCTTCCTGGTTGACAATGTTACGGAAAACTTTGGCGGCACCGCAGGCAATATTAGCTATGCCTTAACACTTATGGGTAACAGTTCTGCCATAACCGCAACCATAGGCCACGATTACCGGCGATATTTCAAGTGGCTGGATAAAAACGATATCAGTACAGAGGGAATAGTTGTAATTGAGGAGGAGTTTACCGCAGGTGCCTACATTACCACTGATAAGGGAGACAACCAGATAACCGGTTTCAACCCTGGTGCCATGAAACATAGCTCAAACCTGGATTTTGGGAAGCTGAACCCGAAAGAAACACTCATGATAGTTTCCCCTGGAAACATGGAAGACATGGTGAACTATCCGCGGTCATGTAAAGAGAGGGGAATCTTCTACATTTTCGATCCGGGCCAGCAAATTCCCGTCATCGCCGCAGAAGACATGATTGATGTTATTACTGACTGCCCACTGCTCATTGTCAACGATTATGAGTTTGACATGATACTCAATAAAACCGGGAAGAGCCGGGAAGAACTCATGGCACTCGCAAATGCAACCGTCATAACCCTCGGTGAAGAGGGGTCCATGCTCTATACCAACGGAGGCAGTACCAAAATTGAGGCAGCCAGGGCGGAGACAGTGGTCGACCCTACCGGGTGCGGCGACGCCTTTCGGGGTGGGCTCCTCTCCGGGTTGGCCGCGGGCAAAGACCTTGCTGAAAGCTGCCGTCTCGGATCAGTCTGTGCCTCATTTGCGGTAGAAACCCACGGTACGCAGGAGTACACCTTTACTTCAGAGGAGTTTGCCCACCGACTTAACGGTATTTGATTGAAGGGGAAGAGCGAATAGACAATCTTTTCGGACAGCCTAATGTTTTATTGTCTTTCTGTCGAAAAGTTCAGCAAAACTACGCTTGGCATTAGACGTTGTCCGAAAGATTTGTGTACGCTATCATTGTTATAAATACAAGGTAGAGCGAGATAAACATTCTCCAACAGAAGTGAGAAAAAGGGTTTTCCAATTCAAATGAGTGAAGCGGTAACGAAAACGGGCCATCACAATCCGGAACAGAAGGTGGTTGTGATGATGACAGACATGGTGGGCTACTCCCAGCTCACCTCTGCCATGTGTCCGGAGGAACTGAAAAACTTTATCATTGCCTACCACCACAGCCTACGGGACATTATCGTAACACCAGAAAACCAACCGGTTGACCTGGAACCGTCCGCAGGTGACGGTGCTCTCATCGTATTCAAGAAAAATCCCGGTGATACCGATGCAACCATCTCCACCCGGGCGGTCCAGACAGCCATTAAACTCGCCTCGGCAATAAGCCAGAACCACATTCCTCCCACGAGGATGGGTATCTTCCTCGGTAATATTATCGAGGCGGAACTGTTTGGCAAAACCGCAAAGTTCAGTACCTGCTTTGCCATTGCCAACCGCCTTGAGGAGTTGTGCGGACATTTCGGAACCACAATGCTCATGGACCGTGAGGTTGCCCGGAAACAGCAAGGAGAGGACGACTATCTGGTAAGTATCGGTAAATTCAGCCTCTCCTCGGTTCTGCATCCGATGAATGCCTATTCGGTTTACAAACCGGGGATAAACAACTGCCCGATCGACACCGACGAGGAAAAGTTACGCGAGTTTATAGCACGGAAGAATGAAGCGATGGATCACTTCAGCGGCAACCTTCTTGAAGGTATCCTGCCTGATTTCCCCAAGGTGCGCACCAAGCTTGTGGAAGCACAGGCGATGTTTACCGAGCTAACTGGCAAGGAAGACAAGGCCATCTTCCGGATTCTTGAATACATTCGCGAGATTCCCTATCCCGATTCCAGTTTCAACGCCCGGGGCATGATGCTGACCGAAAAGAAGAGGGATACGCTGGGTGACCGGTTGTATCATCTCTCCAAGCAGTTACTGAAGGCGATGGATTACGATGTGTTTCATACCCTTATTGAAGATACCCAGTGGGAACAGATGTTCAAGCTGGAGTGGCACAACAAGGGTTCGGCCATCATCAATATAGGTGATCCCCCGGATGGTATCTATTATCTCGATTACGGCACGGCCAAGACCTACAATCAAGCTGGCGAATTGTTATCAACCATGCAGGGCGGTGATATTTTTGGAGAGATGGCCTACTTCGGTAATGAACAGAAACGTACGGCTACGGTCATAGCCGACAGTGACGTGGTTGTCCGGAGGATAACCACCAAGAATTTCCGCAAACTGCCCATCGTGATAGAGATATTCAGGAGAATAGCAGAGGCACGAAAAAAGGAGCTGGCAGACGAAACCGCCGGCCGTGAAAAATCAAACTGACCTATACCCTTCAGTACCTCTTCTCACACTGCCACAGCCAGAATTTCCTGAAATTTCTGACAACCTAGCCAAAGGATAAGCGTAAGCCGGCATGCCCGAAGGACACATCACACGCCAGATTTTTATCAAGGTACTCTACGGCTTTTTCCCCACTGCAATGACAGGCAATAATCCGACCGATATCATACCGGCCCAGCTCCTCAACAGTTTTCTCTAACCTCGAACTGCCGGCATGAAGCAAATGCATGCCGCCAATGATGGTATCGATTCGTTTTTCACCCGTCCTGACAGTAATATACTCCAGGGTGTTGAGAAGTCCTGAGTGGCAGCAACCCAGGCAGATCACCAGGCCGTTTTTTCCATGTAGCCAGAGCGCCACATCATCTTTTATGGTGTCGACCTTTTTCCCCTCAGGATCGAGATAGAAACTGCCACCGGTATCCTCAAAAGCATAATTCCTGGCGATAGGCCCGGTAATTCCGACGCCGTGAAAAGGGGACAACGGCCTGGTCAACCAGTGAATCCGCATGTCGTCATGATTCATAACCGCCTCCATGGCGGTAAGCGGCATCCTGACCATACTCGGTTTCTCGCCATCCAAACTGTACCGCGGATGAAATGCGGCCGAATGTAAATAGATGTCAACCTCTCGATTATGGCGGATAACTTCCGGAACTCCACCGGTGTGATCATAATGACCATGGCTGAGCACCAGGGCCGTGACCTCATGCAGATCTATTCCCAACGTCTTACAGTTAGTAGACAGCGCATCTTTCTGACCAGTATCCAGAAGGATATTTCCTGATGGCGTTTCAATGTGTAAACTATAGCCGTGTTCGGTTTCCAGGCCCTCTCCGCCCTTATTATCAACAACAACCGTCAGGTTAAACGTGCTCATCCGACTTCACCGTTTTCCATAAATTTTGCTTTCGCCCGGGCCATCCTCTTGCCGTCCACCCAGGCTTCTGCCTTAACTTCATAAAGGGTAGAAACAGCACAGGTCAGCCAGGCCCTGATCGTCACTTTGCTGGAGCAGGGAATGGAATGCAGGAACCGCACCCTGAGATCAGCCGTCACCGCCTTGATATTCTGGAGCAGCAGACAATGCGCCATAGCCGAATCCAGCACCGCCGAGATTACGCCGCCATGCAGTATACCTTCATACCCCTGCAAGTGAGGGCCTCCGGTAAAAAAACCTTCCACCGCCTCACCGTCCACAGGCTGGAACTGCAACCCGAGTGAAAACGGATTGTTCCTCCCGCAGACAACACAATGTTCATGGCTTTCCAACAGGTTCCCGTTCTTTTTACCGTCCACTGATTCCCCCTGATACCGACCGTCCGTCTGCCGGTTCTATTTCTCTCGTTTATAGGGCCAGGCCATTATACCACCCTCCAGTACCTTTACATTGGTCCAGCCATTTGCTTCCAGAATGAGCGCTGTTTCATATCCTCGCAGGGATATCTTGCAGAAGCAAACTATTTCTGCATCTTTATCCGCCGGCAGTTCTGAGAGTTTGCTGCGCAACATGCCCAATGGGATGTATTTCTCTCCGATTCCGAGACGTAATACTTCATATTCATCCGGCCCCCTGCCGTCAATAAGAAAAGGAGTATTTCCACTGTAAACAAGCTGGTGGAGTTCTTCTGCCGATATCGACTTCATCCTGCCTTTTAGCTTATTCTGCATCAGGTGTGATGAGGCGATAAAATGATCGATGGCCAGAGAGAAAGGCGGTGCGTAGGGAAGATCGGCAGTGGCAATATCGGAAATGGTCAGACCGCCTGTTACTGCCATGGCCGCCGTTGCCAACTGACGACTCACATCCCCGTTGCCCGTACACTGATATCCGAGAATTTTCTGGCTGCTCTTTTCAATAAGTAATTTGCTGATCAACAGTCCGGCTCCCATGAAACCAGGCTTATCGGGACTTGCATTCACAACTGTCTCAATATCCGTCATACCGATCTCACGTGCCTGCTTCTCCGTAAGCCCGGTTACACCTGCACTGAAATCAAATACCTTACAGATAGCGGTACGGGTCGTTCCGGGAAAGGTCACGCTATTACCCAGTACTGCGTTTTCACCGGCAACCCTTCCCTGCAGGTTTGCCAAATCACCCATCGGGGCCAGTACTTTTTTACCGCTTATCAAGTCGACACACTCGACACAATCCCCAGCTGCATAGATAGATTCATCCGAGGTCTGCATGAACTTGTCGACCTCAATACCACCCAATTGCCCGATATTCAGCCCACAATCAGCAGCCAGTTTAACTGTTGGCTGAACCCCTGTTGCCATAACAGCCAGATCACATGGCAGACTCTCTCCACCTGCCAGGCGCACTTCTTTTATCCTGCCATTCTCACCTGTAAATTCTGCCAGCCGAGTGCCGCTGAATACCACTACCCCTTTGGCCTCCATGTGGTTTTCAACAAGCTTTGCCAATTGTAAATCCAGCATGGGCAACACCTGATCGACCATTTCAATCAGTGTCACCTTGACACCACGATTGACCAGGGCCTCACACGCCTCCACGCCGATCAGACCACCGCCGATTATAACCGCATTTTTCACCTCACCGGAAGTGGAGACACGATGCAGAAAATCCGTATCAGCCATGGATAACAGGGCTGTAACGCCCAGCAAATCCGTACCGGGGACAGGCAAACGGCGTGGTGATGCGCCGGTACAAAGTATCAGCTTGTCGTATCCGACGGTATGCATCTCCCCGTTTTTCAGGCTCCGGCATTCAATCTTTTTTGCTTCCCGGTCAATCAAAAGGCATTCCGTCTCAACCAGTGCGTTGATATCCTTGGTCTTCTGAAAAAATGACGGATCCCGTACTACACCTGTAGGCGTTGCCAGAAGAGAATTTCTATTCTCGAAGGTGCCCCCCACATAATAAGGGTAGCCACAACTCGCCATGGACAGATCCGGATCTTTCTGAATAATGGTTATCTCTGCAGTCTGATCCAGCCTCCGCGCCTTGGCCGCTGCTTTTGCACCTGCAGCAGACCCGCCGATAACAACAATTTTACATTTTCCCATGACGATTCCCTTTAAGGATATAGAAGATTACAGAATAATTCCGGGCAACAATACCACACCGTGATACGTTCATATGCACACATCATGCCCATAGTGAATCGGAATCACGAAGATGTCAATCAGAAAAACCATTCGCAAATCCTCATTTACTAACATGCCCGAAAACCTTAAAAGAAATTGCCATTCATTAAACTGATGTTTACCATAAGAGGCGGATGAATCCCCAGTCCCCTGAATAGCCAAAAGGTTGAGCCCCGTGACCAATGTCTCCACATTCACGTATTCTTCTGTTTATCCCTGCTCAGCCAGGGAGCTCTACGATTACCACGCCCGCCCAGGGGCACTGGAGAGACTTTTACCCCCATGGGAAAGGAACACGCTCATACGAAGAGTAGGATCGATAAAACCAGGCGGGAAGGTTCTACTCAAAATACACATAGGCCCAATCCCACTGCTCTGGGAGGCCCACCACATTGAGGATGTGCCGGGTGTACGGTTTAAGGACATCCAGCACCGGGGTCCGTTTTCACAGTTTAGCCATACACACAGCTTTTCAAACACCGAAGCAGGCTGCAAACTTGATGATCACATCAACTTCAGTCTCCCCGGCCAGGCCCTGCTTCCTCCCATTGTTGCCACCCAGATCAGGAAAAAATTACAGCGGAGTTTTGAGTACAGACAGCATGTCCTTTATGAGGATATCCTGCTCCACCAAAGATACAGCCAAAAGCCTCTCTCCATCCTGATTTCCGGTGCCAGCGGCACACTTGGCAAGACCCTGGTACCAATGCTCACTACTGGTGGACATAAGGTCTTTACCCTGGTCAGGCGAAAACCGGATACAGACAAACAGGAGATCTACTGGCAGCCAGCCAAGGGGAAAATTGATACCGGCAACCTGCCCCCTGTCGATGCGGTCATTCATCTGGCCGGTGAATATATCGGGCTGACCCGATGGTCGGAGGCCAAAAAACGGCGGGTACTCGAAAGCCGTGTCAAGGGCACGCAATTACTGGCCGAAACAATCGCCGCCCTGCCCAACCCACCCCAGGTATTTCTATCCGCCTCTGCCGTTGGTTATTACGGTGATCGAGCGGACACCCTGCTGACTGAAGAGGATCCCCCCGGCACCGGTTTCATCTCCAACGTCTGCGCAAGATGGGAAAAAGCTGCGCTTCCGGCGCAGAAGAGTAACATACGAACAATATTCATGCGCCTTGGAGTCGGTCTCACCCCCCAAGGAGGTGCCCTGAACCGTCTTATCAGCACATCGCCCCTTGCTTACATCCGCTATTTCGGTTCGGGAAACCAGTACATCAGCTGGATGAGCATCGATGATATGGCAGCCGCGATGCTGCATTGCCTCGCAACACCAACGCTGTCTGGTGCTGTCAATATCGCCGCACCGTCTCCTGTCACCAACAAGGAATTGATTGAAATTCTCAGCCGGGTCACTTCACGACCACGGGTGCATCCCTTGCCGGCGACTCTTTTAACAACAGTGTTCGGGCAGATGGCCTCTGAAATCATGTTGTCAAGCTGTCGCGTATCATGCGGGAAATTACAAGACTCCGGGTTTAGATTCCGCCATGAGAACCTGGAATCCACATTACGAAGAATATTAGGGAAAAAAATACCAGGCAGTCACGGGGAGGAACGACCTTGAGCAGACAACTGAAAACGACACTGCTTGTCATTATGAGCATTGCCCTCGGGTGTGGTTTTATGCACCACCTCATTCCAACGGAGGAAATGAACTTCGAGCGGCTCCACATATTCCTGTTCAATCTATGCAGTGGCGGCACCCTGCTTATTTATTTTACAGAGGATCGCAAACGACTCTCAAAAAAAGGAAGGCTCTTTTTCCTGCTCTCTATCTGCTTCGCCCTGTTCAGTTTTTTAGAGTGGTATGTCCCAACCCTTATTATCCCTCTGTTTCTGGCCACAATCACGGAAAAAGTCCGTATCGATCACTTCGGCTCCATCGTCCCCCGAGACCTTTTCAACATCAGGGAAAGCGTTTCCCGGAAGTTTCATCAGGCCTCCCTGCTCTGCCTGTCGATGAGCCTGATACTCTCCTCTCCTGTTATCCTCAACAGCGTATACACCCATTGGTTTTATCTGGAGAAACTGAAACTCGACACCTTCTTTCTCGGATTTTCATTTCCGCTCTCACTGATTTCCATGTCGGTAATCTATTCGCTGATGCAGAAACATGAGATGGAGTTTACGGTACATATCAAAGAGACCCTGTTCTGGACAATCAACCTCGGGGTTATCGTGTTCTTCGTCTTTATCCTGGCCCGGTGGTTCGTACCCCAGGTCATGATAGCCACCACCCTGTTCCTGGCGGTGGCCCTCACCCTCTACCTCTATTATCACCAGGGCATCCAGGTTCAGCAAAAGGCCTTCCTCACTTCAGGCATACTGTTTCTGCTGATAACCTCCATTACCGGGATTATTTATATCCTGGTCGCCTTCTCTGACAGCTACGACCCGCAGAGGCAACTCCCCTTGTTGCGGCTGCACGCCTTCACCGCCCTCTACGGCTGGAACCTCAGTGGTCTCGCTGTTATCAGCAGGCATGGGGATTTCCCTTTAAGACTGCACTCAAAAAAAACCATTATTCTGCACTGGTTCACGGTACTTGTGCTCTGCCCTGCCGGTTATTTTTATGCACCAAGTGCGGTCCTGGCGGTCATCTTCTATATCTGGCTGCTCCATACCCTGCTCTTTAACTATGGCCCCATAGATTTACGATTGGTTTCGGCTGAAGACAAAGTACTTAAAACCGAATGACCAGGGGGCATTTCACCTTTACCTGGATCTTTCATCAGCCAGTATCTTTTGTATTTTCCGGGAAAGCTGAACCATGTTGACAGGTTTTAACATATATTCCCTGACACCATTGTCCCGAAGGTTTTCCCCCTCGATATATTCACTGTAGCCGGTGCAGAGCAGGACAGGAATATCAGGCCTAATGGCTACCACTTCACGGGCAAGCCGTAGTCCGGTCATTTTGGGCATGGTCATATCTGTTATGACAAGATCGTATTGATCCGGAGCCATCTTGAATTTATCCAACGCCTCTTCCCCATCCAGACTGGTGGTAACCTCATAACCAAAGGTTCCGAGCGTTAACTGCATCATCCTCGCAATCCCCGGCTCATCATCTACCAGCAGCAAATGGCCACTTCCTTCGACAGGTCCGTCATCCACAAGAGCCCCTGCAATCATGGAATCCCCATTTGCCACCGGTAAATAGAGGTGAAAGGCTGTCCCTTTACCTGGTTCACTGACAACACGCATCTGTCCGCCATGGCTCTCGACAATACCATGGACAACGGCGAGTCCCAAGCCGGTGCCTGAGCCAACCTCTTTTGTCGTATAAAAAGGTTCGAATATTTTCTCGGCAACCTCTGGTTCCATTCCACACCCCGTATCACGTACCTCCAACATCACATATTGGCCGGGCTTCAGAACTGACGTACCACCATTTTCCACCCGAAGTTGCTTATGCCTCGTTAAAGTAACACTGAGCAAACCGCCCTCCTGCCCCATCGCATCCTTGGCATTGGTACAGAGATTCATCAATACCTGGTGCATTTTGGTCGCATCCGCCATTACCGCCCCGCACTCCATATCGATCTTTTCATGGAGCTGGATCGTTGTGGGCAAGGTGGAACGCATCAGTTTCACGATTTCCTCCACCACATGTTGCAATTTTACCGGCTGCAGTTCCTCTGCCTGCCGGCGACTGAAAGTGAGGATCTGTTTCACCAGATCGGTCGCCCGCTCCCCTGAGGCGACAATCTGTTTCAACTCGTCCTGTACGGGATGATTCGATTCCAGGTTTCTCTGGGCCAAGTGGCTGCACCCCAGGATAACAGACAGGATATTATTAAAATCGTGAGCAATGCCTCCGGCCAGCGTGCCAATTGCCTCCATTTTCATGGCCTGGTGCAACTGTTGCTCCAGACTGGCCTCACGGGTCATGTCACGTTGTACAGATACGAAGTTGGTCACCTCATCAAACGGGTTCTTAATCGGTGAAACCGTTATATGAATAAGCATTTCCGCCCCATCCTTGCGGGTGTACTTTGCACGCCCCTGCCAGACTTCCCCACTCTTCAAGGCTGTCCACATTTCCCGTAGAACACCCTGATTGCTCAGGCCCCGCGACAGAAATCTCGGATTACGGCCAAGCACCTCATCGGTATCATAACCGGTGTTTTGGCAAAAAGCGGGGTTTACATACTGAATACGCCCCTGCACGTCGGTGATTACGACCATGTCCGTCGCCTGTTCGATAGCCGCCGCCAACCTTCGCTTTTCATTCTCGACCCGCATGCGGGCACGGCGATCCCGGACAATGGCGATAATAACGTTACGTCCCTGCAGCGTAACGATGTTTGAGCTGATTTCCACCGGAAACAGCTTACCTTCCTTGGTACGATGAATCGTCTCAAATATAAGCGAACCTGTTGTCAACAAACTCTTGCGTCCTTCCCGACTGGCGTGCTGACGTGCCTCATCCGGCACCGTTATATCTGCAGCTGTAAGGGTGCAAAACTCCTCCCGACTATACCCATACCGTTTGCATGCGACGTTATTGACCTCGATAAAGGGAGCAAAGCCTTCTTCACAAAAGGGATGTACAAGTACCGCATCATTAACCGAGTTAAAAAAGGTGCGGAACTTCCTCTCACTCTGGAGCAGCTCCTCTATGAGACTTGATTTTTCCTCTTCTGCACGCTGTTTTTCGATAAGTTCACGACTTCTCTGATCGAGGACATGGTTCAATCTCCTGTTCAGGCCCAGAAAGTAGACAATCAATCCGGTCCCGACCGTCAGGAGGAAGATAATGACAAGTATGACTTTAAGGTATTGCACCAGCACCTGTTTCATGGTCATGGTGGTACTTGCATACGGTGGAACGTTCAGTGCTTTCAAGCAATGACGAACCGGCTGGTAATCAAGCGGATACGTCCATTGAGATGGGGCACCCTGCCCACCGTCAATTGGGACGTCCGCAATATTCAACAAAACCGCAACCACCTTTCGGGTTAGCCATTCATCCGTATGATTCATCTTGGCCAGAGGCCACTCCGGGAAAAGTCCTGTGCTCAGTACAAACGGAAAACGATCGTTATAGACGGCATAGTCTTCATATATGTGCAGATCCTCAAGACGTACCCTCCCTTGCGCTGCAAGTTTTTCCAGGGTATCGGTCCTGACAAAGCCAAAATCTGCTTCATCGTTCAACACCTGATCGACGACCGCATCATGGCTCCCGGTAAAAATTACATCTATTTGCTCATCCCGCTTAACAGTGCTATTTTCTGTCAGGGTAAATAACGGTAACAACCAGCCTCCAAACGAAGTGGCATCGACAGCCGCTATCCGTGCTCCCCTTATAGCTGCAAGATTCTTTAAATCGGTTCGTTTCCTCAGCGAAAAAATAACAGCCCCAAACTCCGTTTCGGATGAGCCGAAGTCCCTGTTGACCAAGGTCGCAATTCGCGAGGCACCGTAAACAACCTCTATATGGGTGTAGATAGCAGGATTTGCGACCATAAAATCGACTTTCCCTTCCCAAACAGCATCATATATTTCTCTATAAGAAAGGCATTGCAATTGAAAATTGACGCCACTCACTGAGTTGTTGAGATTGTCGACGGTGGAGATCCATCTCCTTTGACATTGTTCTTGGCCCCTGTTGGCCAGTACCCCGAAAACAGCCTTATCCCTGCGGACCTCATCCCCGGGCAAAGTATCCGCCATAACGACATCACTATCTGCAACCGTGAAACAGAGTATGCAGAACATTATTGATAAGAGAAAGCGTAGCACGACCGGAGTACACTCCCTTTTTGTATGTGAAAAAATATGTGAAAGAGACAAAATATGTTTATTGTATCACAAGATAGAAGCACAGGAAGAACCAAATATTACATAATACGAATTATTTAGTTTCCTTCTTAAAACCAGACGTTTCGAAGTCTGCGCTTATCTGCTCCAGATCGAGGTATGTGAAAAATTTTTGAGCAGAACGAAGATATTGACCGAAAAGGCAGTTTTGGATAGGAACTACTTAATTCCCATCCTAAAACTCAGCATTCTGTTCAATATCGAGGCGTGGCTAAATTATTTACCGCACGCATATGTACGATATTCGGAGGATAAATAGTTTAGCCGGAACGCTGAGATTGGGCAGAAGGGTAGTTTTAGGACGGGAACTATTTAGGATTCCCGAAACATTTACCAGACAGAAAGTGCACTAAACCATTCTATGCAGACATACTTGCCAGCTGAAGAAATCGTCCAGATCGTTGATAGAAACAATCAGGTCATTGATGCTGTTCCCAGAAAAGTAATGAGGGAACAAGGGCTGATTCACCGCGCCTCCTATATTCTCGTCTTTGACCCGAACGACCGTCTTTTTGTACAGAAACGAACTATGACAAAAGATGTATTCCCCGGATACTGGGATGTGGCAGCTGGCGGTGTCGTACTCGCCGGTGAGGATTATCTGGAATCGGCCCGGCGTGAGCTCGCTGAAGAGCTTGGCGTATCCGGTCTCGCACTCGATTTTCTTTTCGATCACTTTCACGAAGATGCTCAGAACAAGGTCTGGGGCCATGTATTCAGATGCGTTCACCCTGGACCATTTATACTGCAGAAAGAGGAAATTGACAGCGGAGAGTTTATGTCTGTAGAACATATTTTTGAGCTAAATGAAAAAGAACCTGTCACTCCAGACGGCTTGGATATTCTTGTTAAACTAACCGATTTTGACATACTTCAAAAGAAATGAGCGATATAAATACAGGTCACTTCCGGGAGCTTCTTCTTAAACAGCAGCAGGAGCTGATGGACGCCGAACAGGAAGCAGCAGAGACCACCAGGACCGTTTCACTGGATCAATCAAGCGTCGGCAGACTCTCCCGTATGGATGCCATGCAGTCACAACAGATGGCACTTGAAACGAAACGACGCAGGAAACTCCAGTTGACCCGTATTGAAGCTGCACTGGATAGAATCGATGAGGATGAATATGGGTATTGCGCCATGTGCGATGAAGAGATCAATCAGCGCAGACTAGAAGCAGATCCGGCCAACCCGTTCTGCGTAACCTGTGCGGAAAGCATGTGAGCCAACAAATGATTTACGATAACCACTTGCTGATTGTAAGCGGTACAGGCCGCAATGTAGGAAAGACTGAGCTGGTTTGCCGCCTCATTGCCAGATTTTCGGCTCGAACGGATATATTTGGCCTGAAAGTTTCAGCAATTTTCCCCGATGAACACTTGTTCCACGGAAACCATACCAGCATCGGTACAGGCCGAACCCTGTTTCGCGAAACCAGCCGAGACACGCAAAAGGACACCTCCCGTATGCTGCGTTCCGGTGCGACGGAAGTCTATTACATGCAGGGTGATAGAACATCGATACAGGCAGATTTCCTGACTCTTCGGAAAACACTACCAGAAAAGAGTGTCATTATAAGCGAATCAAACAGTCTGTCGGAGGTCGTCCGCCCAGCCCTTCACCTTGTTGTAACCTCCCACTCCGGCGAGGTCAAAGCACGCGCACTCCCGCTACTGGACTCTGCCGACCTTGTTATTACATCGGATGGTGTTTCCGGTTTTCCGGGTATCGAAACAATAGATCTCGATCCTTCAGGTGACTGGCATATAATCGCCACATAGTTTCTTTCTATTGACTGCGCCAAAACCATCGGAAATATTGTATTGACTATCCCACCCCATTACCCATATTTTGCTGAACACAAAGACACTCTGCCAAACCGTCTTCCATTTTGATTGGACGGTAACACTCAGATTTATAAACAGGGGACTGTCCTAAGTGGAACTCTATTTTACCTGCCCCGTAACAGAGATGGAGTACGGAACTGATCAATACAGCCTCGAGAAAGGATATCACATTGAGACCGACCACATGGGAGAGAGGTACCTTGCGGGACATGTTGCGGTACACATCCCCTGCCCCCACTGCGGAGCGTTTCATACTCACAACATTCAACAACTGGCATGTCCACTTGAAAGAAACAGCATATGACCGAATATAAAGCAGAATTGACAAAATGCGTCAAAGGTGGTGGCTGAGCCTCAAAAATCGCTCCAGGGGACCTGGACGGAATTTTAAAGGATCTCTCCTTTCCAACTGATGAGAACGTGCTGATCGGAACCAGTACAGGCGACGATGCGGGTGTTTATAAAATATCGGACGATCTTGCCCTGATCCAGACGGTAGATTTTTTCACCCCGATAGTTGATGATCCATTTGACTTTGGCCGGATAGCCGCTGCCAATTCGTTATCTGATGTCTACGCCATGGGTGGCATACCCAAGACGGCCATGAACATCGTTGCCTATCCGATCACCACGCTTGGCCCTGCAATGTTGAAAGAAATACTGGCAGGCGGTGCGGAAAAAATACGAGAAGCGGAAACTGTTCTTATAGGTGGCCACAGCGTAGAAGACGAAGAATTAAAATATGGTCTCTCCGTGACCGGCTTTATTCATCCGCAAAAAATCCTCGCCAACAGGGGATTGCGGGATGGCGACTGCCTCCTCCTCACCAAGCCGCTTGGCATGGGTATCATTAACACCGCAATCAAGGGAAATCTCGCATCACCAGCGACAATCAGGAAAGTCACCGAACTGATGGCGACACTTAACAAAACGGCGGCAGCAGTGATGGGAGATTTCTCTATATCATCGTGCACCGATGTAACGGGCTTTGGCCTTCTCGGCCATCTAGCCGAAATGATAGAGGGGAGCTCCACCCGAGTCACTCTTGAGAGTCATGCTATCCCAATACTTGATGAAGCAAAGGAATTCGGTGCTATGGGATTTGTACCAATAGGAGCCCACAAGAACCGGGACTACAGAAAGGGCATGGTACAGACCTCCGATGATTTTGACCCGGTTGTGCGGGACATCCTGTACGACCCGCAAACCTCAGGAGGTCTGTTAATAGGATGTCTCGAAAAAGACGCCCATACCCTCAAAGATCGATTACGATCCGAGGGTGTAGAGGACGCAGAAATTATCGGTCGTGCACAGACCAACACGAATGTGGAAATAGTTATTCAATAATGGAGAGAGTATGAGCCAGAAAGTAGATGCGCGCGGGCTGACCTGCCCGGCCCCGGTGTTACTCGTAAAAGATACTATCGAAAGCGATGCACCCCGGGGGGTAACTGTACTGGTTGACAATCAGGCATCCAGCGAGAATGTCAGCCGGTTCCTCGGCAGCAAGGGATACAAGGTCAATGAATCGAAACAGGGAACTGATTTTGTACTCGAAGCAGTGCTGGAGGGAAATGCCCCCACCCAGGCAACAACAGCTGAACAAAAGGCCCCATCAACCGGGGATACGGCTAAAATCCTTGTACTCGTCACCGGTGACAGCATTGGCTCCGGTGACCCGTCGCTGGGAAGCAAACTGATGGTCAGCTACCTGAAAACCATCAAAGAGATGGGGGACGAACTCTGGCAATTGATATTTGTCAATAAGGGAGTCACGCTCACCATCGACACCTCACCGGTACTGGCGGAACTTAAGGAGTACGAAGATAATGGTGTTATTGTACTGGCTTGCGGCACATGCCTTGAACATTTTTGCTTGACCGACAGGAAAAAAGTCGGTGGTACCACCAACATGCTCGATATCGTCACAGCAACCCAGCTTGCTGACAAGGTTATCACAATCGGTTGAAGACCATTATCGAGTAAAAAATTCAAAAAAATTTGGTGAGCCTAACCCACAAAAATTAATAGAGGAATTAAACATGCCACTCATTCGGGCCTGCTAAAGCCTGAAGTGCCCCTTCATTTTTAGCACCGCATGATATATCATTTGGCAAGGTGATAAGGATTATCACCTGTTTCGTTTCCGGAGAAAGGAGGCGATCTGGCGGGGGAAACATCAGAAGACCCGGCCAGTGGTTAACTGATGCAACCTTTACCACGGATGGGAGGTATCATGGGTTACAAAAGGGCGCATATCAGAATTCCGCTACAAGCATACGCAACACTCTCCTGCAGGCAGTCACGCAGGGTGAAGGCACAGGCTGTAAATATCAGTGCAGGTGGGATCGGTTTATCAAACGATAAACCACCCCTGAACAATACAGAGTATCACGTGCAGGTGACAACCAACACCGGTGAATGTTTTACCATGCTCGCCTCCGTTGTCTACAGGAACAGGGAGCTGGCAGGCCTGAAAACTATATTCATCGATCGGGATAGCATGCGCACGATAAAAAAAATTGTTGCCAGGTTTGAGTCATCCAATGAATTTATCAGCCATATCGAACAACAGGATATCCTCAACGACTGGTTTGTCGACGATAACGGCCAAAAACTTGACTTCGGCTTCGAGCGGCCAAACTAACAGCCATTCAGAAAAAGGCCGGATTTTTAATCCGGCCTTTTTCTATTCCCTTCCACTACACGACACTGTCGTCTCCATGATTCCGACGCTATGATTCAGGATATAACTTCCAGACTCTATGCAGATATCCCCAAGGAGCGCCTGTATCACTATACAGGTTTCGACGGCCTGCTTGGCATTGTCGACAGCCGGGCATTGTGGGCAAGTGATATCCGCTACATGAATGACTCGGCGGAGCTCAAGCACACCGCCGATCTCATCGGGGCTGAAATAACCCGCCGAATACGCAGCGGTCATTCAAGACCGGACCTGCTCAACCAGTTCCTCGACTGGGTCACCCATCGAATCACAAACGGCCATATGCTCTTTGCCGCCTCTTTTCGCTCAAACGGTAACCTGCTTAGCCAATGGCGGGGATATTCCAGGCACGGCAAAGGGGTGAGTGTCGGCTTTGATCCGGACTACATCAGGGAGTGTGCCGAGCGCCAATCATTCCAGATAGGCAAATGTATTTACGACAGTGAGCAGCAGAAAAGGTTAATAAGCCAGGTCATAGACGCAGTTGAGATTCTGGCAAAAGATCAGGACATCGTAGGGGAGACACATGAGAGTAATAACAACTCTTCCTATCACCCCGCCTTCGAGATGATTGAAAGTGACCTGCTGCGAATTGCTGCAATTCTCAAACACCCATCCTTCACTGAAGAGGAGGAGTGGCGTGTTATCTCCCCGGTCATTACAGACTACCTTACGGCACCGGTTCTATTTCGGGAAGGGGCATCCATGCTGGTTCCATATTTCGAATTCAACCTCTCAGCGCGAAACGGATCCCCCATTGCCTTCGAGCATCTTTTCCTCGGCCCGACACCAAACATCACAATCTCAATGAACTCCCTCACCATGTTCCTTGCCAAAAACGGTATTCAACCAGAACAAGGGATTTCCTACTGCCAGATCCCTTTCAGGGCACGATGAGAAGACTTTACGAGATCACCGTCATCCGCCCAACGGGCGGTGCATACCAGCTATCAAGCCTGGTAGAGAGTATCGGCCACATCCGATATATCACAACCGATACCATGAGTTCGCAAAAGGGAACGGATCCGGATGAGGCTTTCAGGTGAATGAAAATGGATGTCCGTCCCGCCCGGCTGCTTTGAAAGGCGGTACCCATTATCCCGTAACAGGCGCACAGCCAGCTGGTAATCATCAACCACAAACCCCAGCAAGGTGAAATCAGCCATGTAATTATCGGGCAGTATTTTATTATCCAGATAAAGACCCCGACTTCTGCCATCATCAGGAAGAAGTGCTATACTCGACATTTTTTACCAGCCTCATTAATAAACGAATTACAGGATGCTCCCGACAATACGTTCCAGGTCGGGGAATGAGCCGAAATAGAAGTGATCGGCATGATCGACAACTTCAAGACGTCCCTCGGGGTTCCATTTTTTCACCGTGCTTTCAAGCAGGTTGGGTGGTGCAAATTCATCATCCTCACCGGTTACCACCAGATCCAGCAAGGGTAATGTGCATGTATCCGCAAAAGGCATTAAAGCCAGTGGCGGCGATACAAAAACAAGTTTTTCGACACCTTTTGGAAACGAATCGATTTTGGCAACCACCCAAGAGCCAAAGGAATAAGCCGCCAGATGAATGGTTGTCATTCCCAGTTCCTGCAGCACCTGAATTGCGGCAAGAATATCCTTCTGCTCCCCGACACCATCATCGTAGCCTCCCTGGCTGTTCCCGACACCCCTGAAATTAAAACGAAGCGTCGAATACCCTTTTCGCCTGTAGACAATAGACAAAGATTCAACTACCGGGTTAACCATATCGCCGCCATAAAGCGGATGCGGGTGTACGATAACAACACCACGCTGGCCAGATGTTTTATCCAGCAGCCCTTCAAGCTCTAAGCCGTCCCCGGTCTGAAACATCACTTTTTCCATCCGCTTCTTTTCTCCTGGCCACATTTATTCAGTGCTGAAGTGCATCAAGGAGTTGACAAAAAACCAACACTGAACAGAATAGTAAGAAAGATAAAAACTATTTTTCAAAACACCCTCAACAGGTATTTCAAAATGACTTTACCATACTCTCGACGACAATTGGTACTGCTACCTCTCCTCATCTTCTGCTTTCTGCTGTTGGTACCGTTAACAGCTGCCTTGGCTGAAGCCCGTTTTAAGATGCAATCCGATTCCGTTTTCCTGGACACCAAGACCGGAGCCATGTGGCAACTCGAACGATCACGAAAAATACGATCAGTTGAGCAGGCCTATGCCTTTCTCAATTCCCTCAACGAAGGACAATACGACGATTGGCGAATGCCGACAGACAAAGAGCTGGCAGAGCTATTTCTTCTTTTTGATCTGCGACAAAACGGAGATGTTGAAATAAAACTGGACGGCAGCTACTGGCACCATCAGGAAAATGGTGATATTTCTGCAGGTTCGTGGGAGCTGGGTGATGAATGCGGCCCCTCACGAGTCTTTTTCCCAGCAAAGTATGGCTACTTACGCGCAATAAGACCATAACATGAAAACATCCACAATATCAGTCTACAGGCTCTCTAGAACACATATCACAAAGAACCATGCCCCCCCTGCGACAACATAATCAACTACGATTATAGATGTTTCTTCAGCACATTTCATACTACCGGACGCTTCATGCATAAGTATACCTCACCAATTGTGCCTGTTGTACCCTTCACCTGGCACTTGAAACAGATAATGAGGTCCCCAGGCGGCCCTATCAACATCTACCTTAACGGCGAGTTTCAGTAAGCCCACTTAGAATTCGTGTTATTATCAACAACCATCCCTCTATGCCTTACAGACCAAACCTTAAAGAGATAGAATCCTCATATATCTGCGTGTTAGAGAATTGGGAAAGTATTGATAACCTCCTTGACGAACATAAGGTGGGAAGAAAAGATACTCCATTTAACAGACCTTTGATGGACAATCTGCTTAACACCTGGGACTATATCGACTTTTTCATCAAAAAAAATGATTACGGATTACTTTCCAAATATGGTGGACCAGATATGCTTGAAATCAACAACCGTGTCCACTATGGCGAAGATTATATTCTCAGGGATGAGTACAAGAAGGCAATAAAAGCAACTGCTGAGAAGTTTTCGAAACAGATCCCAATAATCAGGAAGTATTATAAAAAACACCTGAAAGGTGAGCGGTCGGTCAATAAAGTCGCTTCCGAGGTCTTTATTTCAATAGTGGGGCAACCTCAATTATTTATCGAGGGGAACCATCGAAGTGGCTCTATTATTTCAAGCTGGATAAACATGGCTCACGATAACCCACCATTTGTTTTAACCGTTGAAAATGCATTGACCTTCTTTGAACCTGCACAGGTGATAAAAAAATTCAATAAGAAGTCAAAATGGCGTAGCATCACGAAGCTTCCAAAATACAAAGCCAACTTCAGGGAATTCTGGGAAAGTCATTGTGATTTGCGTTTCGTCCTTAAGAATTAATTAATTTTGCGCCAAGAGCGATATTGAACAATATATTTACCTTTCCTTAGCAGCGCATACTGAGTTGGTCCATTTCGGAAAAACGACGTGGCCCCCCCTCTCATCTACTCACTTCTCCAGAAGCGTGTCGGAGATTTACCATTGTGGCTCAGATCGAGACATTTTAGCATACTTGACGCAGGCATGTGTGATATTCCAAGATCTTTTTTATACAATAACGAAGAACTGGGGAGAAAGGGCATTGTCGGACAGTCTCCCAGGACAAGTCGGATATACGCTGGTACTGTCAATGGAGGAAATACCTGTACCGCGTTTGAGAGAAATTATTTCGGAGTTATAAATCCGCACTGAATCACAAGTCTCAGCTTTAAATATTCATATTACCATACGCATAATTATTAACTGCTGATGTTCACTTTAGTAATATTACCCCTGCAAATATCTCAACATATTGAAATAC
Organism: Desulfopila sp. IMCC35008; assembly: GCF_010646885.2. Classification (GTDB taxonomy): domain Bacteria; phylum Desulfobacterota; class Desulfobulbia; order Desulfobulbales; family Desulfocapsaceae; genus Desulfopila. The sequence continues at coordinate 3,568,942 of NZ_CP050700.1, forward strand.
ATACGGATTTATTTACAATAACCCCTGACAGGCACTCCATCACACATTGATTGTCACTCTCCTATTTCCTCCCCATCCATGCTCCTCTCCTCATTTCCTCATTCCTGGAAACCGGAATATATCTGTCCTTTTTTCAGGAATCACAGGGTGTGGCAGATCTTCTTGATGACAAGCTCATTTATAACAAGCAGAATTTATTTAAGATCTTACAATCCTCACTCCTGGCATGACAATTGCTTAGAAAGAAACACGGTGCAGAGCACTACAGAGTAGTGTTATGAGAGTTTTTCGTAATAGGAAACAAGGAGTACCGCACCGGTGGGAACTTAGCCGTATCAGCTGTACAGTTGTATCAGCAGTTCAGATGTACCGGCAGTACTTATCCGGTTTGCCAAATCTCCCTTCGAACACAGGTGGGGTGCAGAGACGGGTTAGATTTGGCAAACCGGATATTCCTCCCGCGGCCGACATTATCGGGACCCGCATCAGAGTACAAACAAACATGAAAAGAGGCCGGAAGCGTTTAGTTGAGCCAGGCGCTGCCCAACATCCAGAAAAACGGAAGGAATACTTTGGATCTATGTGTGATAAAAAACAAACAGAAAAGAACAGGTTCGAAGAATGTCAGCGGCGTTCTGGAACTACCCCTAACCGGGCGGCTTGAAAATACGTAATCCGTCTTCTTCGTTTTACTTCTCACCAAGTGTGTAACACTCTCTTCTTCCTGCTTCTTTTTCTTCCTTTTTTCTTACCTGTTACAGTTCAAAATCAGTAAACATATCCCTCAGGAGGACACAGGGATATGGCACGGTCACGACGACGGAAATGTAAGCATTGCCGGGAGTTATTCATCCCGGATCATCGTAACAGAAATAAGCAGCGCTACTGCTCCAAACCGGAATGCAGGGTGGCAAGCAAAGCTGCCGCCCAGGAGAAGTGGCTGCAAAAAGAGGAAAACAAAAACTACTTTCGGGGACCGGATAATGTCCGTCGTGTACAGGCATGGAGAGAGCACAATCCAGGGTACCGGCAAAAGCAGCGATTAAGACGAAATGCGTTACAAGATCACTCGTCTGGAAATAACAAAAGAAAACAAGAGGATAAGCCAAAGTTAACGAAAGAGCCGTTACAAGATCTCTTGACGAGCTATCCCATCGTACTTGTGGGCCTATTGGCACATTTTAGCGGTTCACTGTTACAAGATGACATTGTCCATACCGGCCTTCGTCTGCAACAATTGGGGCGGGATATTCTTACCGAACCATCAATAGATAAAGGAGGTCGTCATGACAGTAGAAAAACAACCCATACTTCCGCACATGATCCGCAGGGTGCCGGAACAGTTCAGCTGGCTGGATCACCGCCTGGTCCGTGAGAAGTACATCGATCAGCTCAGCCACCAGGCATCGGCGCTGTACTTGTTCCTGGTTACGGTCTCAGACAATCAGGGACTGAGTTATTACAGTGAGAAAACCCTGAGCAAGCGGCTCAACATGGACACTCTCAGCCTGGCGGAAGCCAGGAGTATTCTGGTGCAGCACCGCCTGGTCGCGTACCGGAAGCCGTTATACCAAGTGCTGGCCCTGGAACAGCCCAGAGAACTGGCGCAGACGGATTCCGAGGCAACTTCACTCGGACAGATCCTGCAGCAACTGGCGGGAGGGGTACGATGATAACGTACGAGCAGTACTGCCGGATAAAATCCTACAGGGAAGAAGGGTTGAAAGCGGGTCAGATCGCAGAAAAGCTTGCGCTTAACCCCCGTACCGTCTCCAAGTGGATGGAACGAAATGGCTACCAGCCAAGGTTACCGGGCCATCGGACAAGTAAACTCGACCCCTATAAATGCGACATCCTGTCCATGCTGGAGCGACACCCTTTTACCGCCGCCCAGGTTTTCCAAAAGATCAAGGATCAAGGTTTTGACGGAGGCTATACCATCGTCAAAGAGTATGTCCGGAAAGTCCGGCCGAAACGGCATAAGCCTTATCTGAAGCTGAGCTTTGGCCCAGGTGAGTGTGCACAGGTGGACTGGGGCTCTTATGGCTCCATTCGCGTTGGAAGCACCCGGAGGCGGTTAAGCTTTTTTGTCATGGTGCTCTGTCACAGCCGCATGATGTATGCGGAGTTTACCGTCTCCCAGACCATGGAGCACTTTCTCGGTTGCCATCAGCGTGCCCTGCAGTACTTCGGCGGCGTACCCGACAAAATCATGGTCGATAACCTCAAGTCGGCGGTGCTGAGAAGGGTCACCGGACAAGCCCCGGTATTCAACCCAAAGTATCTGGATTTTGCAAACTACTACGGCTTCACCATTGTTCCCTGTGGTGTCGGTAAAGGTAACGAGAAAGGCATCGTAGAGAATGCTGTCGGTTACATCAAGAAGAACTTCCTGGCGGGACTCGATCCCGGTGACTTCAAGACCGTAAATCCGGCCGCTGCCCACTGGCTCGCCAACATTGCCAACGTCAGAAACCATGGGGAAACACGGAAAAGACCGAAGGATATGTTCGCAGAGGAGCAGCTGTCCGGGTTGCCGTCCGAACCCTACGATATCGGTACGGTCTCCCAGATACGAGCAACCAGCCAGTTCCGCATAACCCTCGACACCAACCGTTATTCCGTCCCGGCGGAATATGCCGGAATCCGGCTGACGATGAAGACCTACCCGGACCGACTCTGCATCTATCATGACAACAAACTTATCGCCAGGCACACCAGAAGTTACGACAGGCATCAGGACATAGAGGATCCTGATCACCCGAAAGCACTGCTGCAACAGCGCCGTAAGGCTAAGGATCAGAAGGTCCTTATGCGCTTTCTGGCCCTGTCTTCACTCTCGGAACAGTACCACCAGGGGCTTGTCGAGAAAAACCTCAACACAATGCATCATATCAGGAAAATCGTCGGGTTATCGGAAATCTACTCGAAAGAGCGGGTGGCACGAGCCATGGCGGATGCCTTGGAGTTCCGGGCTTTCTCCTGTGACTATATCGCCAATCTCCTTGAGCAGAGAAAATACTTCACAGAACCACAGGGTGCCCTGCACCTGACCAGATCTTCCGACCTCCTGGATCTTGAACTCAAAGAGCCAAATATGGACGTGTACGCAAAGGGGAAAAAGGATGAATAGCAAACCGCAACACCTCACAGAGCAACTCGACTATCTCAAGCTGAGATTTATGGAAAACAATCACGAAGAACTTGCAGCGACGGCGGCCGGAAACGGTTGGAGCCACCAGGAATACTTTGAGCAACTTATCCGCGGGGAGACAGATCTGCGCTGGGACAATGCCATTCAGCGCCGGATCAGAATGGCTCGCTTCCCCGTCATTAAAACCCTCGATCAGTTCGAGTGGAACTGGCCGGAGCAAATCAACGAAATGCAAGTGAAGCACCTCTTCCGGCACAACTTTATTGCCGATAAAGCCAATGCCATCCTCCTTGGCGGCGTCGGCCTGGGTAAAACCCATCTTGCAACCGCTATCGGCTATGAAGCTTGCCTGCGTGGTTACTCCGTACTGTTTACTACGGCGGTTGATGTGATCAACACTTTGTCCGCTGCTCAAACAGGCGGACAACTGAAAACATGTCTAAAAAAATATCTCAAACCTTCCTTGCTGATACTCGACGAACTTGGGTACCTGCCAATAGATAAACGAGGAGCCGATCTGCTCTTCCAGGTGATCAGTAAACGGTATGAGAATGGAGCGATACTCATTACATCAAATCGGGCTTACAAGGACTGGCCGGCTATCTTCAATGATGATGCGACACTGACATCGGCAATGCTGGACAGACTCCTGCATCATGCGGATACGGTTGTTATTGAGGGGAAAAGTTACAGAATGAAGGCGCAGGTAGAAATGTAAAAAGGAAAGAACCAACCGTCGCCGGTGGTCGACTTACGGCGGCGGTTAAGTCGTGTTTAACGGCTGCACTTTCAAACCGCCGTTTCTTGGTACTTCGACGCCGCCGCTAACAAAGAACAGCTGACAATTCTTGAAACGGTTATCCAGGATCTCCGCGACGTTAAAAACCTGCCGGATATTCTGAGAAGGCTTAACTCCTTACAAAGAGAAGTCTTTAAGGAAATAGGCCAAAAGAGAGCTGTATCATAAGTATAGACAATGAAAAGATAGTCAAGACAGCCAACGATGGAAAAACTCCGCACAATAACGGTACAAAACGCGATTACCGTCATCACGTTTCACAAGAAACCTATATTGGACGAGTTTTGCAGAACCGTGGATTCGGTTGTGCAGGCTGGACAGCCTCCAGCAAGGTTATGGGATTTAAGCTGTGGACTGGAGCTGACACCAAGCGAGCTGATTTCATTAGCCTCATATGCACGGTGCAGGTTTCACCAATCATCCAGAGCAGCTATCGTTGCCCCCGACGACCTGACATTCGGATTATTCAGACTGCTGGACGTCTATAGGGACGACGGTGCCGTCCAGCAAGTGATATTCCGTTCAAAACCAGAGGCCGTCGCTTGGCTCAGCAAACTGTAAAGAGTTTCTCAACTCACCTGCCACGTTTGCCCAACAATTAGCAAGTATATTACTTCCCCCTCCTGACTAGCCAGGATTGCAGCAAGACCGTAGTGGTGTGTTCTTTTATGCCACGAAGCTACAGGCTACTCCACCTTCCACTCTGAATGATGTTTCTTTACATATTCCCTGTCAATTCTCCCAGTAAACATGGAGGGGATAAGTGGCCTGTAAAGAAGTAAGGCGGCAACGTGGGCCAGAAACAGCACCATAAAGAGCATACCTGCAATGGTGTGGGTGAAGGCCACAAACTGTAAAAACATCGGATCGACTATAATGGCACCCAGGTTTTTATAGGACTTGACCAGACCCGTAGCCACCAGGATCAAACCGGTCGAACCAAAAACAGCATAAATAACCCGCTGTTTAGCCTGGAATTTCCCGTGACTCGGTTCCTCGGCCAGCCCAACCATTGACAGCAGCCCCTTGATCGATTCACCAATATCACCTTTTTGGGGTACTATACCAAACTCCTTCCTCTTCCAATGATACATCAGATGAAAGGCGATTCCGGCTGTAAAGAACAGCGCACCGATATAGTGCAACAACAACGTGATCTCAAAATTATCGGACCAGCCCAGCCCTGGAATTTTGACGACGTTATACCGTTTATACATGGGCATCTGTCCAAAACCGGAAAAGAGCAGAAGGATACCGCTTAGGGCTATCAGCCAGTGCGTTACACGTACCGTAAGTGAATGTCGAAGTACTGTCTTCATTTCGGTTATTCCTCCCCTTCCTTCTTTTTACCGGCGAGACCAAGGGCCGCACCGATGCCGAACAGTGGCGCAAGAAGAGTCAGCAATGCCCAGTTTTTCTGCTTTTCAAGCATATTTTCAGGCTTATTAAAGCGTACAGTTTTATATCCTTTTGCTGCTGCTCTTTCCTTTTCCTGCGCAACAAGAGCCCGGTCGATCTCCTCGAAAGGTACCGGCGAAACATAGATGGTCGAGGTGCCACCATTTTCGGTCATACCGTAGAGATCCCCGCTGTATGTATCGCGAAGCTCCTCTGCCTTGGTCATGATAATATCACGCCTGCCGATCTGCATCGCTTTTTGCGGGCACACCTCGATACAATGGGGCTCTTTTCCAGCGGCCAGGCGATCCCGGCAGAGATCGCATTTGAACATCACACCGCCTCCCACAGGCAGATATTTCTGCCAGAGAGTGTAAAGTCCGACCCCGGCCTGCCGTTGCGGAACACTCCAGGGACAGACAGTCCTGCATTTGGCTCCGCCAAAGCATAAGTCATGATCTATATAAACAGGGCCTTCCGCTGTTTTATGTTTGACCCCAAACGGGCAAAGTTTGGCGCAGGGTGGGTTATCGCAATGCATACAGCGACGCGGTACCGAGATAGTCCTATCCGCCACCTCGACCTGTTGCAGGAATATCCAGTTATAGGGAGTAAAGCGATCTTTCAAATTCTTTTTTGAAGACCAGTCCTCATGTTTTTTCTGCGGCCAGTAGTCCCTCAATTGTTCCTTTGCTGGTTGCGGGAAGACATCCTTTCGCCCTTCACGGCATGCATCAACACAGAGGGGGGCGGATTTTCCGACACAACCATCACACTTGGTCAAGTCAATCAGGGTTGCATACGAATCAGGCCCGACAGCAGCCTGGACACGGCCAGACGGCAAACACAACAGGGCCGTTGTAACCCCGCTTCCAGCTATAAATGTTCTGCGCGTAAGCTTCATAAGATCCTCAATTAAAGATTTTAATTACATACTACAATACCAAACCTTTCAGACGAAATGAACTGATTTTTTGTCCCTTGTATAATATTGTATCAAGAGCGGAGAACATAGATTCAACCATCGGCAGGAACCGATCTCACGGCATGTTCTGACCATACAAAACATACAGGGAACGTTGAAGATGAAAACATTTAAAGACAAACCCTTTGATCAGTGGCTGACTGAATTCCCGGCCCTGCAGGATGTAAAAAACCTGCAACCATCATTCTGGTTCAACCCTCATGTCAAGACTTTCGACATGATCCGGAACAGTCTCGACTGCAGTTATGCTGACGTAAAAGATGCAGCAGATAGACTGGAGAGGTTCAAGCCATATATCGCCAGCCAATTTCCCGAAACGCAGGAGAATGGAGGAGAAATTGAGTCCCCCATGCAGGCCATACCTGAAATGCAGAAGACGATTGCGGATCAATACAATGTATCGGTACCCGGATCTCTGCTGGTCAAGCTGGACAGTCACCTTCCCATATCCGGTTCTATCAAGGCCAGAGGGGGTATTTATGAGATCCTCAAATATGCCGAGACAATCGCCATCCGGAATGGTCTTTTGAAAACGACTGACAATTATTCTGTACTTGCTGAGGAAAAGTTTCGGAAAGTTTTCAGCACCTATTCAATCGGTGTCGGTTCCACCGGTAATCTCGGTCTGAGTATAGGCATAGTTAGTGCCCGCCTTGGATTTCGTGTCGCGGTTCACATGTCGTCGGATGCTAAAGAGTGGAAAAAAAAGATGCTACGCTCTAAAGGCGTCACCGTTGTGGAATATGATGCTGATTACAGTGTTGCGGTAGCAGAGGGTCGAAGACAGGCAGCAACTGACCCACGCTGCCATTTCGTGGACGATGAAGACTCACGGGACCTCTTCCTTGGCTATGCAGTCGCTGCAGAACGGCTCAAAGAGCAATTTCAGCAACAAGGGGTCATGGTGGACGCTGAGCATCCACTCTTTGTCTACCTTCCCTGCGGGGTAGGCGGCGGACCTGGCGGTGTGACCTTCGGCCTCAAGCTCGCCTTTGGCGACCATGTTCGCTGTTTTTTTGTTGAACCGACCCAATCACCCGCCCTGCTTACAGGACTTGTTACAGGGCTTCATGACCGGGTCTCCGCTTGTGAGTTTGGTGTGGAAAACAAAACCATCGCTGATGGCCTGGCTGTCTGCAGACCTTCCGGTTTGGTCTGCAGAATGGTACAGAACATTCTATCGGGTATTTTCACCACCTCCGATAAGGAAATGTACAATCTACTGGTCTTATTGGCACAGTCCGAGGGACTCAGGCTTGAACCTTCCGCTGTTGCTGGATTTTCAGGATATGCACGTCTCAACAAATACCTTGAACAGAATACTATCCCCGGGAGGACACAAGCTGATAGCACTCATCTGGTATGGGCGACAGGAGGGAGCATGGTCCCGGAAAATGTGTGGCAGGAATATTACGACAAAGGAATACAGCTATCTGGCGGTTAAGCAAGATTTGTCCCATCATCCTCAAGCAGTCGAACAATTATTTGTTCAACACTCCTGATATCTGACACAAGTTTTGAAAACACCTCACTTGAAACACAGTCTTCAGCCAGAACATCGGCCGAAAGCTCATACTCTGGCGATCCCGTGCAGATAACAAACACCATTTGGGAATACCGGGCAATCGCCTCACGATCATCAAGGCGGAAAAGTTCTGTCTGATCGGCGAAAGCAAGATAAAAATCGGTTTTCCCTGCCAAGATAGCGGCACTCATAATCCTTCCTGAAGACCCGTACGGGAATGGTATCCAGTACCAGGCGCAACATTCGGTGGGATTTATCCTGAGCTTGCTGTGCCCTCACCCGAAATCTTCAGTAGAAATACGAGCAATCAGGCCTTGTCACAGTGCAATATTGTATAAGAACAAACAAAACATTGACGGACTGTTTCCCTATCCGCTACTCTTCATGAATATTCTATCTGTACTCCCGATATTTCTTCAATTTAACAGGACTACAATGAAAGTACTCACATTTCAGGGCGGCGCCCGCAAAAATGGCAACACCGCAACAATTCTGGGCTGGATCGAAAAGGAGCTGACAGGTGCAGGACATGATGTCCAGTCCGTGACCCTGCAGGACAAAAACATCAAAGGCTGCCTGGCCTGCATGAAATGCAAGGACAAGCCGGAGGCTGTCGGTTGCATCCAGCAGGACGATGCGGGTGAACTACTGGAGTCCATGGTTAACGCAGATCTGGTACTCTTTACATCTCCCCTCTATTTCTGGGGACTGGCGGGACCGTTAAAATCTTTTATCGACAGGACCTACAGCCTCTACGTGGACTATCACAAACCTGGTCATGCCTCGCTGGTTGAAGGACAACGACAGGCACTGCTGGTAACAGGGGCAGGTCCTTACGACAATAATGCAGAACCTGTATTTACCGCCTTCAGTCGTCTGCAAAAACCACATATGGCGATTCACGCCGGTGATCTTTTTATAGGCAGTTGTACCACACCCGATCAACTTGGAGATGACATAAAGAAACAGGCCATCGAATTTGCCAGGAAGATTGTCGGGTAATACTATTTCCACTCGTAAAGCAAAGGAAGAGCAACCATCATGACAGACACAAACCCTTACGAAGCACCGGCAGCACCCCTTGGAGATCCTGCTCACGATGCAGAGGAGACCGAAAAGGTCAAAAAAGGACAGAAACTGGTAATTTACGCGATCCTCATCAACATATCCGCCTATCTCGTACAGGCGGCAATAGGCCAGGTTGCCGTGCTAGTCAACATCGTGTCAATAATCGTGGCACTTGTAGGCTTGTACTATCTAGCTAAAGGGCTGGGCATGAGTATCCTGACGAAGATATTTGTGCTGATCCTCCTGTTTATTCCCCTGCTCAATATCCTTACGATGCTCGTACTGAATTCAAAGGCGACGGCAAAACTGAGAGCCGCCGGATATAAGGTGGGATTGCTCGGAGCCTCAAAAAAGGCGTCCTGATACCATTCGCAAAAGTTCCTCATAAACAGAGCGCTCCATCATCCTGCCGAGATGTTTATGAGGAATTCAGGTTACAACCCAATCATCGGGTCAAGTTCTCCTTTGCGATCCAACTCGTAAAGATCATCGCAGCCACCGACATGATTTTCATCGATGAAGATCTGCGGTACCGTTCGTACCCCGTTGGCCTTCTTCACCAGGGCGACACGGGCTTCGTCATCATCGGTCACATTTATCTCTTTGTACTCTACGCCCTTACGGTCGAGAAGTGCCTTAGCCTTCACACAGTAAGGACAACGATCGCTGGAATATACTTCGATAGTTGCCATTCGTATCTACCTTCGCTGGATGTGATGGGCTCGCCTTGCAGGAAAACCCGGAAAAATTACAGAGAAAAGAATAAGTAATGTAAAGAAAAAATAAAGAATGATTCAGGAAGAAACGGAATTATCGACACTCATCCCGAGTAATTTCATGATGATAAAGGTAAATCTGTTTTGCATTGACACACCCTTTAAACAGGGATAAAGTTGCGGAGTGAATGCTCACTCCGAACCCTGAGAAGAAGATCATGTATGAACACACCAGAACAGGAATGCCCCCCAAAAAAACTTAACATCCTTAAAGCCACCATAACCCTTATTGCCGAAAAGGGGTATGACGGGACGACAACGGCCCGGATCGCAAAAAGAGCTGGCGTCGGTGAAGGTACCATATACAGGTATTTCAGGAATAAGTCTGAAATTATCGACCATGCTGCGGAGTACGTATCTACAGTCACCTTTCGCCCAATTCGTGAGAATTATGATCCTAATAGTGAAGTGCACAGCCAATACATACGATTCTGTTGTGATTTTCTCTCAACAGGCGCAACCAACCTCGTTCACTACCGATTCATAGAACAGTATATCAACTCACCTGCCGGCATTGAATATCGGCTAAATATATTAGATGAACTGAAAATAAACCCAGGTATAAAACCACACCTCTATCCTCTTAACAGGATACTTAATCAGGCCATTGAACAAAATCTGCTCAAGGACTTGCCATTCGAGGTATTGGTAGGTCTTACCATGGGAACACTATCATTTATGCTCAAACATTCCGGACAGGGATTTTTTAAATTGAACAAACCACTTATTGCAGAAATTGCAGATTCCTGCTGGAATGCCATCTCCGGCTCAGAAAGACAGAAGTCAAACATCGAACAACGGATCAAGCCAGAATGAAAATTTCAAAAAAAATCCTCTTTTTCCTGCCGGTAGCTGCAGGACTCGTACTCCTGTTTCTGATGGTCAGCAACAAAAAAGCACCGGTTCGGCAAGAGCTGACAGAAAAAAAGAGGAGTGTCAGCGTGGTCGAAGTAAAGGCCAGGACCGTCATCCCCCGTGTAACAGGTTACGGCTATGTTAAGCCGACAGAAACCTGGCAGGCGATACCTGAAGTCAGCGGCAGAATCATTCAGATACATCCGGAACTAAAAAGAGGAGCTTTCATCTCTAAGGGTGACCTGCTGGTAAGGATAGACCCTCAAACCTATGGACTGGCGGAGAGCCGTGGTGCCGCCAGCGTGATGAGTGTAGAGGCCCGCCTGATTGAGCTTGAACAACAGCGCATAAATAATGAAAAACTGCTGGAAATCGAGCAACAGGCCTTAAGACTCTTCCGGCAGGAAATGGAACGAAAGCGAAACCTCTACGACAAGGGATATATTTCAGCCTCAGATCTGGAGCTCGAAGAAAAGAACATGCTGGCCCAGGAGGCCAGCGTTAACAGTCTGCTCAATACTCTTAAACTCATTCCGGCCCAGGAAAAAGCATTACTGGCAGAGAAGGAGTCAGGGGTGTCAAATCTGAGTGAGCGACGTCTTGATATCGAAAAAACCATCATCCGGGCACCCTTTGACTGTCGGATTGCGGAAGTGAATATAGAGCTGGACCAGTTCGCACCGGCAGGTACCCAACTGATTGAAGCAATATCCATCTCGGCAGTCGAAATACCGGTTCAACTTTCTCCCAGTGCTTTTGCAGGTTTGCTTTCCACCTCACCCCAGGAACTTTTACCTGTTTTTCAACAGTCACCGAGTATGGACAAAATAAGAGAAGTTATTGGTATTTCGGCAAAGGTCAGCATCCCCCTCTTTAACAAGACTGTTGAGTGGGATGGTACATTTATGCGAACAGCAGAATCAATCGATATGTCAACCGGCACCATTGCAGTCTACGTGTCAGTTCAAAACCCCTATGACCAGGTGAAACCTGGTGAACGGCCGCCCCTGGTTCCAAATATGTATACCCAGGTCGAGCTGAAGGGTCGGGCGCGTACCAATCGTTTTATTGTGCCCGTCCAGGCCATCCATAACGGAACTGTCTATACCGTCGATGCAGATAGCAGGCTCAAAAGCCTGCCTGTTGAAGTCGAGATGGTGATGGGCAACCTCGCCATTATCAAGGAGGGCTTTATGGGCAATGCAACCGTTATAACTACAGACCTGATCCCGGCAGTCGAGGGAATGCTCCTTGCCCCGCAGATCGACGAGGAACTCACTGCAGAAATAGACGCACTCGATGACGAGATATAAGGGTGGATCGATAGAATGCAAAAAATACAACAGATAATCGGTCCCCTGACCAGCCATCCGACAGCGGCAAACCTGCTGATGGTGCTCTTTCTCCTGCTCGGAATCATGGTAGCCGGCGATATCAGACGGGAAACATTTCCCGATTTTGCCTCTACCGAAGTATCGGTCACGGCCATCTACCCAGGGGCGAACGCTGAAGATGTGGAATCATCGGTAAGCGAAAGGATCGAAGAGGCCGTCGAGGGTATTGCCAACCTCTTGAAGGTCACCTCACGATCATCCGAAGGCAAGGCAACCGTCACTCTTGAAATGCAGGACGGTGCAGATCCGACTGAATTCCTTAACGATATCAAAACCGAGGTTGAATCGATCTCGAATTTTCCGGCCCAGGTTGAAGACGTTCTCGTCAAAAGACTGAACCGCAGCGACCAGGTTCTTTCTATTGCCGTGACCGGCCCGATGAGCGAATCACACCTGAAGATATACAGCGAACAACTTAAAAACCGCATCAAACAATTGTCCCTGGTATCCCAAGTGGACATCCAGGGATTTTCAGAACACCAGCTCCTTGTCGAAATTCCCTTTTACAACCTGATGAAGCTTGGAGTTTCAATCACCGATATCCAGGAGATCCTCAGCAACCAGTCACTTGATCTGCCATCGGGCACGCTTGAAACATCGCATACCGACTATATTATCCGCTTTACAGAAGAGCGTAAGACGATAAAGGAGCTTGGCGACATCGTCATTCTCTCCAATAGCCTTGGCAGCGAAGTGACCCTTAAGGATATTGCTCAGATAAGCGACCGGTTTGAGGACCGGGAGAACAACATCCGGTTCAACGGCCAACGGGCAGCACTGCTGCAGATCAACAAGAACAAGTCGGAAGATGCCCTGGACATTATGGACCAGCTGCATCTTTTTCTGGAGCAGGAGAGTAAAACAGCGCCTCCGGGTGTCCAGCTGACCATTACCCAGAACATCTCGAAAATTGTCAGGGACAGGCTTGATATGCTTACCATAAACGGCATTGAGGGACTGTTATTGGTCTTTTTGACTCTCTGGCTCTTTTTTAACTTCAGGATGTCGTTCTGGGTCACCATGGGCCTGCCTGTTTCTTTCTGTATGACCTTTTTCCTCATGAAACAGATCGGCTTCTCTTTTAATATGCTGAGCATGGTTGGTCTCCTCATAGCCATCGGTATCCTGATGGATGATGCCATCGTCATCGCCGAGAACGTTGCCGCCCACCTTGAAAAAGGCAAGAATTCCATGCAGGCAACCATCGATGGGGTCTCCGAAGTTGCCATGGGCGTGCTGTCATCATTTCTTACAACACTCTTTGTTTTCGGCTCCTTAGCACTGTCAATGCAGGGGGATATAGGGAAAGTCCTTTATGCCATCCCAGTAGTCCTCATTCTGACGTTAACGGTAAGCATTGTGGAGGCCTTCGGTATTCTTCCCAACCATCTCGCCCACTCCCTGCATGGCTATGATCCGCAAAAAAAATCGAACGTGAGGATACGTTTTGACCGCTTCATCGACCGTATCCGTGAGAAGGTGCTTGGCAGATGTGTCGATCTGGCGGTGGCTCATCGCTACCTCTTTCTCGGTGGTGTCCTCTTTCTTTTTCTGGGCTCCCTGTCGATGGTTGCAGGCGGCTTCTTAAAGTTCAAGCCGTTTCCGGATATCGAAGGCGACGTGCTGCAAGCCAGAATATTACTGCCGCAGGGAACCCCACTTCAAAGGACGGAACAGGTTGTTGATCGCGTGGTCACCGCAATACAAAGAATCGACAGTGAAGAAACCCCGAAACAGGACCGGAACCAATCCCTGGTCGAAAATATCTCTATAATGTACAACACCAACGCCGATGCCGGTGAGGCTGGCCCACACGTGGCCACGGTCTCTGTCGATTTGCTCAATGCAGAGACCCGCACCACCCACCTCGCTGCAATCACCAGTCAATGGCGGGACTATGTTGGAGAAATACCGGATATCATCAGCATCAACTTCAAGGAGCCGAGCATCGGCCCAGGTGGATTGCCCATAGAGATAAACCTCAAGGGGAACGACCTGAATCGGCTGAAACAGGCCTCAACCAGTTTGCTCGGCTGGCTGGGCGGCTATGAAGGTGTCGTCGACCTCGATGACAACCTGCGTCCAGGGAAACCCGAATTCAGAATTCGCATGAACAAGGGTGCCCACGCCATGGGTTTTACAGCAAAGTCCATTGCCGGTCAGTTGCGAAGCGCCTTTTACGGCAGTGTCGCAAGCGAGATACAATATCGGGGTGAATCTTATGAGGTCATGGTAAAAATTGCCGAAGAGGACATGAAACACATCACCGACCTGTCATCCTTTCACCTCATAAGCCCCAAAGGTGACAGGGTGCCGTTACAGTCGGTGGCCTCTGTCAAGCAGGGTCGTGGCTTTGCGGCCATTACCCGTATCGATTCTCTCAGAACGGTGACGATAACCGGTGATGTAGATACCCGCCTGGCCAATGGCAATGAGATTATCAAGGACACCCGGAAGAACTTCCTGCCGGGTTTCCTTGAGAGGTTTCCGGAAATAAAAGTGAGTTTTGCAGGTGAAGCTGAGGAAGGCAGCACCTCTATGCAGGGGATGATCAAGGCCTTTCTCATGGGTATTTTTGGCGTCTTTATCATACTCAGTATACAGTTTCGCAGCTATTTTGAACCAATAGTCGTTATGATACTCATTCCCATGGCACTTATCGGGGTTATCTGGGGACACCTCCTTATGGGATTGGACATGAGCATGCCAAGTATTATGGGATTCATTTCCCTGGCCGGTATCGTGGTAAACGACTCCATCCTGCTGGTTACCTTCATTCGCAACCACATGGACAGGGGGATCACAACAAGCCTGGCTGCAGCCAGTGCAAGTCGCGACAGGTTCAGGGCTGTTCTGTTAACGTCGCTTACCACCATCATGGGGCTGTTACCCCTGCTGGCGGAGCGCAGCATGCAGGCACAGATCCTTAAGCCACTTGCCTGCTCCATTGTCTTTGGCCTCTTGATGACAACCATACTGGTACTGCTCGTTATACCTGCACTCTATTCTGTATTCGATGACTTTAACCTGTTGCGCACACATCACACCCCGGAGAGGTCATGATAACACCCTACTTTCTTCACGGTCTGGAATCATCAGGAAAAGGTACCAAGGGTACCTTCCTGAAAAAAAACTACCCAGTTATTATCTGCCCTGATTTTTCAGGCCCACTTCAGAAACGTCTCGATCAGTTTGAACAGCTCTGTAAAGGCCAGAACAATCTCTTACTGATCGGCTCCAGCTACGGAGGGCTGATGGGAACATGTTTTGCGATAAGCCAACCGGAGCGGGTACACCGCCTTGTACTGCTTGCACCGGCATTAAACTTTGAAGGATATAAACCACCCCGGACAAAAGTGGTGGTCCCCACCATCCTGATTCTCGCGAAACATGATACTATCTGTCCTCCTGACAGGGTCCTTCCTCTCGCCCAAAAAACATTTTCACACCTGGAGGTCACTGTAGCCAACGACGACCACATGTTGCACAACACTTTCCGTGAAATCGACTGGGACCCTCTTTTCAAAACTTGAGAACGAGCAACCTCTATCCTCAGTCTTACTTACCCTCTTATATCTTTTCCGACCAGATATCGCAAAAAGTGGGCCGAAGAGTGTAGCCATTCCAAACAGCGCCGCTCATGGGCAGAATGTGTACATACCTGTGCAGAGAGCTTGAGACTCAAAACAAACCTCATTTCCAGTTTCCTCGGTAAAACGCACTAACCATCTAAATATCCACAGAATATCTTGAATAGATTTCATGTTAATGTAATCATATGACCTGAAAAGGTGTTTGTAAGACGAACCCGTCTTTAACGTCTCAGTTCTGTAAGGTTTCGTGTCAATGGCGACTGAGCGCTCGGTAGGTTTGCTATGTATTCAGTTTACATTTCAACAAGCTAAAGGGAGAGATTTTATGCAGCTATCAACTGTTAACAAGAGCATCCTGACCCCGGTAGAATTCTTGACCAGGAGCGCATTCGTTTATCCGGACAAGACAGCCGTCGTCTATAAAGATAATCGATTCACCTACAAAATATTTGCTGAAAGGGTTTACCGTCTTGCCAACGCCTTAAAAGAAAAAGGTGTCGGCAAGGGGGATAAGGTTGCATTCATCTGCCCCAACATACCACCAATGCTGGAAGCTCATTATGGTGTACCGATAATTGGCGCCGCTCTGGTCAGCGTAAATATCAGGCTTTCTTCCGCTGAAATTTCCTATATTATCGACCACTCGGACGCAAAAGTAGTAGTTGTCGACAGTGAATTTGCACCTCTCTTGAAACCAGAAGAGTTGCACAAGGTAGAAACGATAGTAACGGTTTGTGATATAGATGATAACATTACCATAGATGGCAGTCTTGAGTACGAAGCCTTTTTAGCTGCCGCCTCGCCCGAAGCTCCGCCAACGGAGATCGACTCTGAAGACCAGCTGCTTGCAATTAATTACACCAGCGGTACAACCGGCAGACCCAAAGGGGTTATGTATCATCACCGGGGCGCATACCTGAACGCAATAGGCGAGATTCTGGAAGCGGGAGTAACAGCCTCTTCTGCGTACTTATGGACACTCCCATGTTCCATTGCAACGGCTGGTGCTTCACCTGGGGGATTACAGCCGCAGGAGCCACCCACGTCTGTCTTCGGGCCGTAGTCGCGGAGGACATATATAAGCTCATCGAACAGGAACAGGTTACCCACCTTTGTGCGGCACCAACTATTCTTATTATCATGTCGACCTGGCCGGGCGCCGACAAGGTAAAGATGAGCAATAAGCTGAAAATAATGACAGCCGGAGCTCCCCCTGCACCAACCATAATTCGCAACATGGAAAAAATAGGTGCTGAAATCACCCACACATATGGCTTAACGGAAGTATATGGACCTCACAGCGTTTGTGCCTGGCAACCGACCTGGGAAAACCTGAGTGAAGCGGAAATGGCAAAGGTTAAATCCCGGCAAGGTGTTCCCTATATTGTCACCCATTATATGGATGTGGTTGACCCTGCCACCATAGAGCCGGTCCCTCGCGACGGCCAGACCATTGGAGAAATCGTCATGCGTGGCAACAATGTAATGACAGGTTACTATAAGGATCCTGAAGCTACTGAAACCGCCTTTGCGGGTGGCTGGTTTCACAGTGGCAATCTTGCGGTTATGCATCCGGACGGATACGTCCAGATTATGGATCGGAAAAAAGATATCATCATCAGCGGTGGTGAAAACATATCGACAGTAGAAGTGGAAAATGTCATCTACGGTCATCCCGATGTCCAGGAAGTAGCCGTCATTCCGTTGCCGGATGAGAGATGGGGCGAAGTTCCCAAAGCATTTGTTGTGCCTAAGCCCGGAACGACTCCTTCAGCAGAGGATATTATTGAATTCACCAAGAATAACCTCGCAAGATTCAAGGCTCCGAAGTTTGTCGAGTTCCGTGAATTGCCCAAAACTGCTACCGGCAAAATACAAAAATTCAAGTTGCGGGAAAAAGAGTGGGAGGGAAAGAAACGTGTGAATTGAAATGCCCCCCCTCTCTCTTTTTTTACAAAAGAAAGAAAAGAGGGGGTTGACTTCGTTTTTCTGGTTTGGTATATAATCGCTCCCAGCAACGAAAAAGCGCGGGAATAACTCAGTGGTAGAGTGCAACCTTGCCAAGGTTGACGTCGCGAGTTCGAATCTCGTTTCCCGCTCCATATAGAAAAGGGCAATCAGTAATGATTGCCCTTTTTTTATTTCTGATGCCTGTAGCGCGTCGTGATGGTCAACGAGAAACAGACGCTCCTAAGATGCTAAAGATGTTTGAAGGTACCCCGGCCAAGGTTTTGTTGATCCACAACGATATGACCTTGGAGCAGCGGCATGAAATCGGCAATGAGCGCGAGCAGATGAGCCACTGGATAGGCACTGCGACAACGGATGAGGAGCGTGGCACCTACCGTATGATGGAAGAGTTGTATCGCCAACTCGGGCCCCGTGAGCCACAGGTGGCCGGTATTACAGGCGTTCGAGGTACTCCGGTTTCGCTGGAGCGCGCACAGGGGGTCAATGACTACATGGAGTTAAGCGGAAAAGGGCAGCAGCTTCAACTGGCGTTCAGCAACTGGGGGGCTGCCGATGCCGAGAGTAAAGCAAATGTCATGTTTTTGATTATGGCCTTAGTCTATAAACATGAGACTCCCGTCAAAAAGACACGCTAAAATCCTCTGTTATTTCAGTAAAACCAGTGTAGGATTTTCTTTTATTGTTTTGCGTCTTTTATCTTTTCATTGACTTTCTCACCTGCCTCTTCCACGGCTTTACCGGCTTTCTCTATTGTCTCACCTGTTTTCTCAATTCCTTTATCAATATTCTCTCCAACTTTTTCTGCCGGACCTTTCTGGTCACATGAGACAACTGTAAGAGACAGAAAACCAAAAAGTACAGCAATTAAGATCTTTTTTAAATTGGACATATTAACCTCTCGAAATGCATTAAAATATTTCCCAACATTTTAGGGATATCCTGTCCGTCCGGTGGGAAATCGACCCTCGGACTTCCTATACAATTGAACACATATGACACCAGTACCTTTTCCGTTTGAGCCAGTGAATTATTTATTAATTAACTTTTTGAGCCGACCAGTTTTATCCTGAACTTTTCCTTTAAGATTTTCAGTCTTCCCTTCATTCTCTAAATTACGATTTTTGGTGACCTTACCGACGGCCTCTATAATTCTACCTTTCACTTGGTGAATCTTGCCTTCTATCTTATCTAGTGTGCCTGATTTCATGATAGTCTCCTATCTGATGATTGCTCGATCACCAGATTTATTTTTACTACATATTAAATCCACCTGTCCCAAACAATCCGACCAGACCGATAGCAATCAGGTATACAGCAACGATGTAGTTCAACAGACGTGGTACCACCAATATGAGAATACCGGCCGCTACTGATAGTACCGGTGTCAGACTTAGATGTATGTTCATATCACTCTCCTGGTTCACTATTTGATGAGGAATGATCTTCTTTAAATATTGCTACAGTATTTTCAAGCGTTGATTGCAAATTTGTTACTTCAGGCTTTCTTTAGCTCAACCCTGATATATGTAGCAATCTCTATGCCTAATACTTGATATACCTGTGTTTGATATTCATCATGCTGATATTAAATGAAGAAATAACACAAACAGAAATGTCAAAATAAGTGAGAGCTCGTCGGATAAGGTTGCACTTAACCATTCGGTCATATATGACCTTTAACCTTGATATTTCATGAACCGTGGTGGTTGGCAACTGGAGATAATTTATCTCGCCTGGATTTCTGGCAAAGATTCATCTTTGGAGATAGGTAAACAAGGTGAGACTTCGATATTAAACTATCAGTATGTAGACTATTACGGTGCTCAAAAATATTTTGCTTTTGAATACCCAATTTATGCATACGCGCTTCCAGAGTGCTGCAATTCAAACCAAGAATTTCGGCAATGTATACTTTGCTTTGGTAATCTTCTCCATATAAGAAAATCAGCAAGTTAAACTTGCTGAACAGTTCAAATTCATTCTTTACCAAATATGCCAGAAATGGAGCAACTGCAAAGAAGAGATTACCAAAGATAGCTTAAATTCGGTAACTGAACATTGGGCTTGACATTGGCAGGTCGAAGGTAACGAATCTGGTCAATTGATTCAACTTGAGGTGCTTCCTGTTGCTCTCAAGGGCGAGGAGCCTCCCCGCCCTGATACGATCACCTACCCATACAGTGTTTCGATCCACCTGATGGCCTCTGTGTCGTTGACTTTGCGGAGACACCTCCGAGTCGCGGTGAGGTCAGCATGGCGCAGAATGACCTTGCTGACGATCTCTATAGGCGTTCCTGACCGTGAAGCATACGTCGCAGCATGACGCCTGAGATCATGGGGCTTCAACTCGATACCAACAATCTGCCCGGCCTTTTTGACCATTGACCAGGCCGCGATATAAGAAATGGGAAAGATCCGTTCGTTCTGGTTAATACCGGTTGCCTGGATATACTTACTTATTCTTCCCGGGATTTTTCGTGGAACATAAATCGTCTCTGTTTTTCTCCCACTCATGGGGTTTTGAATTGCCAGTGAGCACTCCTGAATATCGTCTGGTGTGAGAAGATTCAAAATCTCCCCGACCCTCATGCCTCCCCTGGCCATAAGTTCCAGCATGAAGCGGTTACGCTTGTTTGTGGTCCGAAAGATAATCTCGTCAACCGTATCCTTGTCAACGATCTGCCACTGAATGGGTAGAGGGCGCTTAAAGATCTTTTTGATGACTGTTGTATTGCAGGGATTGGCCAGGGATGGCAGACCTGTGTTGATACTGAAGTTGTAAAAAGACGAGAGGACGGAGTAGCGATTTCTCTTCGTGGCCTGCTTGTTGTCCTTTGTCAGGGTCAAAAGGAAATCCAGTACCTCTTCCTGAGATATACTGGCTAGTTTTCGATCGCAGAAACGTGTCGCAAATTTGGAGAGGACAAACTCACTTGTCTTGACCGTATTTTTTTTTCGAGTTGGCCCGGTGATACTGCAGATGGAAATCGACTGCCTGTGAGACTTTCATAATACTCCTCCTGCGTTGGGGTTCAGGGCGTTAGTGCCTTGATCAATTATACCCCATGAGGTGATTTGAATGGACTGCCGGGGCCTACCTGCACAGGCAGAAGGTGAATTTGCAGGTTTGCTTAAATAGTTAACATTGCCAACACGATCATCAATACTTGCGATAACGTATGTTGCTGTCGCTCCAGTAGAAACCACTCATTGCTGTTCTGTTGCACTTATGAGAGGTGGTCTTTGGTAAGTTCTGCTTTACAGTTGCTCCATTTCTGGTCAAATTCAATTAAATAGTCAGGTCTACCTGTACCAGGATAATCCTAGCTCTGGATTTTGAAAGATTTCATGAGATTACCAGTTGTTATCTTGCTTTTTCATTGGAAGTCCGTATAATTGTGGCGAACATATTTAAACTGCAATACGTATAAGTAGAGCCTAAACAGGAGGTGCAAAATTGAAAAAGATTGCAATATTGACACTATTGGCGTTGATGTATGGGGGCACGGCTTTCGCCGAAGTCAGCCAGAGAGTCCTCGACTCTATTTCCACCCCGAATGAGGTAGCCACCTCCATAGGAACATTGGACTTTCTGGACGGTGCTCCACTCCCTGAGACCGCCGAGAAGATATACGACTATCTGGATACAGCGCGTGCTATGGATGTCTTCCTGAAAGGGATACCAGCATGCTCGGTCGTCGCGCTTATAGAGGGAGCGCACTCGCTAGGCGCGGTGCAGGCTAACGAGGTTGTCTTCACCGACAGGCTGTTGAACTCGAAATCGCTGTTCCTGACGGCTAATACTTCTACACTCTACGTCTCACCTGATCTGGATCTGAAGCGGGACGGTCCAACCGTCGTGGAGGTGCCTAACGGACTTCTTGGCGCAGCAAACGACAGCTATTTCCGCTACATTAACGACCTGTTTAAAGCCGGGAAGTACCTTTATCTCCCGCCGGGCTACGAGGGCGAGGTGCCCGCTGGCTATACCGTCCTCAGGCCGAAGACCTATAGGGTCTGGATCTTCCTGCGGGCTTCGATTGCCGACGGGATCGAACAGGCTGCCGAGTTCGTGAAAAACACCCTCAGGGTTTATCCGCTTGCCAAGGCAGACAATCCGCCAGCCATGAAGTTCATCAGCGGATCAAACAAGTCGTTCAACACCATTCACCCCAACAATATAGAGTTCTACGACCATCTTAACGAGATAATCCAGTATGAACCACTGGGCTGGCTCGATCCCGAAACAAGGGGGCTGTTTGCCTCTATCGGCATCGAAAAAGGTAAAAAATTCGAACCTGACGAGCGGATGAAAAAGATCCTCGCTGACGGGGTAGCGCTCGGTAACGCCGTCTCTCGGTCGATCGTCTGGTATCCCCGCTACGACATGAACATGAAAGAGATTCGGACTTATCCGGACACCAACAGTTCGTGGATCATGGGTTTTCTGAACCGAAATGTGTTCTTTAACGGCCCTGATGGTGAGACCATAAACACCGATGCTCGGGTGATGTTCCATTATCCCTATACCGCGGTAACCCCGGCCATGGCCACACCCCGAGAAGGCAACGGCTCGGACTATGCAATTGCTTATGTCGATTCCGTCAAGCAGCCCTTCGACGGTAGTAAGACCTACAAGCTGCACATTCCCGCCGACCCGCCGGTTAACAACTTCTGGGCAGTCACCGTCTACGACACTCAGACCCGTTCAATGCTCCAAACCAGCCAGCTTTTCCCAACCGTGGGTAGCCAGACCAAGGGCATCAAACAGAACGATGATGGATCGACAGACATCTACTTCGCTCCGGAGGCCCCGGAAGGGTACGAAAACAACTGGCTTGAAACTGTTCCCGGCAAGAGCTGGTTCGTCATACTCCGGATGTATGGCCCGCTCAAGCCATGGCTCGAGCAGACCTGGCGGCCGGGTGAAGTCGTGTTAGTTGAATAACACCACATTAAACTCAAAATTCTAAACGATGCTGAGCGGCCCACAAGCTCTAAGGACCGCTCAGTTGAAAATATTGCCAATGAGAAGTTAACATTACTGCACCTGTTGCATGGCTTGTGGCAGTTCCTGTGAGGGTAGACCTGGCTACTTTCCTGAAAACGCTAAGAAATGGAGCAACTGCAAAGCTTACATATCCAAAGAAAACCTCAAGAAGGTGCAGGATCGAGCCAGGTTGAGATACTTCCTGTTTATCGTCGGGGCTGCACCTCATGAAGCGAGTTCCCGCATGGTTAGCCAATTTGCAAGATAAATTGGCATCATCTCCCCAAGCTATTGATCCATTCTAAAGGAAGCAGCTTCACGATA
The DNA here is from genome assembly GCF_010646885.2 of Desulfopila sp. IMCC35008. GTDB lineage: Bacteria > Desulfobacterota > Desulfobulbia > Desulfobulbales > Desulfocapsaceae > Desulfopila. The sequence goes on from NZ_CP050700.1 coordinate 3,591,774, forward strand.
ACGGTTTCTAATCGTGCACCTCCAAGTATGGTTGGTCCCCAGACATGGATTAACAATATGTGAGGAAAGGGAGAGTATCTGTTCTGTAGTAATGATCATCGCTGATTCTTTTGGGCGAGATTCATTTCGTAAGGGTTGAAACCTTATGAAGTATATGCCAAATTATGAACTGTTGTCTCAAACCTGGCTGCAATGTGATCGTTCATCACTGGAGGCAGAGGCGGATGATTGATTTTGACCAATTATTCCTATGTTTTCATCGCCCTTCAATGAACCATTTAACCCAAAATAGCATTATCCATAAGTGTTTACACCTCACATCCCCTTACAGCCAGTCCAAAGGGGCCCGTGGTACCTTTCAACTCACACCTTCTTTTTACAGTTATCATATAACCTCAATCACTCACGAAATATGAATACGATAGAAATACGAGAAGCAGTGGCTGACGACTCAAAACTAATTCACATGTTTGTTAAAGATCTTGCCCTATACGAAAAAGCTGAACACGAAGTAGTTGCAACTGTAAATGATATTCGGGAATCAGTCTTTGGCGGAGATTCCACTGTTAAAGCATTAATTTGCAATCAAGGTAATACCCCCATCGGATTTGCGGTTTATTTTTACAACTATTCGACATGGCAGGGGAGAAAGGGGCTGTACCTTGAAGACCTGTATATATCACCTGCATACAGAAGGGGTGGAGCCGGCAGGAAACTCCTGAAATACCTAGCTGGCATTGCTGTTGCTGAAGGATGCGGGCGATTCGAATGGAGTGTACTTGATTGGAATGAACCGGCACGACAATTTTACCACTCCATCGGCGCCAAACCAAAATCAGAGTGGATCAGCTACCAACTGGCAGGAGAAGCCTTACTTCAATTTTCCAAAGGATAAGAGTATAGTAAACACAACCTATTCGCTCCCCACGTCTTGAGGTGGCGATAAAAACAGATCCTCATCAGTCACAATCTGACCAACGAGGAAGTCAATGGTGGAACGAACCCTCGCAAGTCGCTTTGACTCCGGATTTAGTTTCAGCCAATAGCCTCGCTCAATAGTGAGTTCAGGCAGAATCTGGATCAATCGTTTTTGCCCGTGCACCATAAAAAAAGGAATAACCCCGATTCCGGCTCCTGAAAGCGTGGCATTGAGTTGGGCGACGACTGTGGAGCACCTGAAATTTGTACTCAGCCCCGGCAGTATTTCATCCATAAAGTGCAACTCGTGATCAAACAGGAGTTCGTCGATATACCCGATCATTCGATGTCCCTTCAGGTCCTCTTTTGTTGAAACAGGCCCTGCTGAGGAGAGATATTCCGGGGTCGCAAACAGGCCCAGTTTATATCTGGTCAATTTGCGTACAAGAACATTTCCAACGGTCGGTTTCTGCACCGTCACCAGAATGTCTATCTCCCTTTTGGAAAGACTGTAATACATTGGCTCGGCAGTCAACTCAATCTGGAGGGACGGGTGATCCTGCTGGAATACAGTCAGCCTTGGGGCCAGGAAACAATTGCCGATACCATCAGGTGCGCCAATTCTGACAGAGCCTGAGAGTTGACTGTTACTGCCAGAGACATGCTCCTCTATGTTGATATACGTACTTTCCAGGCTTTCAGCATAGGGCAGGAGCTTTTCCCCGGCGGGAGTGAGCCTGCATCCTTTTTCCGACCGATGGAACAGCCGAGTATCAAGAGACTCCTCAAGGTTCGTAATTCTTCGGGAAACAGTGCTATGGGTCACTTTCAATTCAGTGCCCGCCCCGATAAAAGTCGACGCCCTGCTGAGTGCCAAAAAATAACGGATATCATCCCAATTCATATTCTTCATAGCCTGCAATTCTGTTCTTTTACCAGTAACAACCAAAAAATATGGCCTGTTTGGGGTTATGACGCATGGGCATCAAACTCTCTGACATTATTTGCAATACACTTCGATGTTTATTTTTGCACATCTCATTACCATTTTTCAATATTGACTGAATAATATTCATCACCATATACTCATGTCAAGACAAGATAGAGTCTTGTCCATACCTGCCACACCACAAAATGAGGTGAAACATGAAAAGGACACCAAGTAAACCAGAAACCGGACAAACCCATTACCGGCAGTATGAGCCAATCCTGAAAAGAGGCAGAATGGAACATTACAGGGCCATCGGGCGAGCCATAAAAGGAGTGGTCCAGCTTATCGCCCACTCTTTTCAACATCAGCATGACCATGCTGAAAAGGTCGTAAAACTTAAATACAGTTCCTGAATCAGAGAGAGAATTACCAAAATATGCGAAGACTCATCGGACCTATCGCATACACCATGACTTTCGTTCCCCTGTTGCACGACATCTGGAGTAGCAGCTGGGGAACACGTATCGATTCCCCTGGTCGAATCATACTTACTTTGCTGATTATAACTGTTGTCTGCCCTCTTTACTCGCTAAGTGTGTCCTCGTTTGTCAGCAGATGTGTTCGTGCTGTCAGTGAGAGATCACTTCAGCCAATTGCAAACCCTTCTTCACTCTTGAGAGTGATATCTCCTGAGTTGTAAAACATCTTTTCAACCGCATTCTCCATGGCAGATGCACCACCTTGTCAGGCTTGTTTTTCTGGCAATGCTTACACTCTTCCCCCTGGTAGTGCCAATCACTTTTTGGTGCCTCTAATCTAAACCAACTCGGTCGTTTAACCGGGAGTTTACTGGAAATATGCAGATATTTCTATTGACCTAACTAAGCACAACCGCTAATAATTCAGGTAATCCTTATTTTAAGGCGTTTTCTAACCGGCGGGAAAAAGTCCTCCACATCTTTTACAAGACAGGGAAAAAATGAATAAAATACTACTTGTTGTGCTCGCACTGTTACTGCCACCAATCGCCGTATTCCTGAAAAGTGGTGCTGGAAAAGACCTCATTATCAACATCCTGCTCTGTCTTCTCTTTTATGCACCAGGCATGATTCATGCCCTTTGGGTTGTTCTGAAAGACTCAGACTAATTCAAGAAAACCACCTGGAACACAAAAATGAAACAACCGGTTGAAAACAAATCGTATTTTTCAACCGGTTTTATATCCCATGATTTATCGGGGCAGGAAAACTACAACATCTCCAGATACGCCTCGATCCGGACCCGCAGCTGTTCGGTATCACTTTCAGCGTAATCAGTTTCAAGATGCAGAGTAGGTATACCCTTTGTCTCTGTTACCATCTCATTTACAAGGTGAGCCTCAATATTGTAGGTATGACAAGCCTGCCAGGTGAGATCGATAACACCATCGACTGAAAATCCTTCCATCATTTCAGCTAACAGGTCGAACCTCCCATCGTTGGGACTCATCACCGAACATGGTGTCGCCAGGTACTGCTTTGCAAGCGCTTCCATGGGAGAAAGATCCTCATCCACCTGAAAAGCCTGCTTATATCCTGAACAGTTTTCAAAGGCGACCACATCGCCGCCGCACTGTTCTACAATTTTAATCACTTTATCACTGCCCACTCCAACGGGAACTCCGGTTAGCAGGATCCGTTTTCGTGTAGAGGCAGATTCCGGATCATCGCGGAACACCCCATCCTTCGCCATTGCCGTTACCTTCTCCATAAGGGCGATCCCCTTCTCTTTATCGGCCAGAAAGCCCACCTTGAAAAGAACCTCAATAAGGGTTGAACCCCGCAACGGAGCAGGTTTTACCCGGTTAACATCCATAAGGTTTTTTCTGGCTTGACGCTCCCTGTTCATAAGCGAAATCGCATCACGCAATCTCTGATCCGTAATTTGTACTTCTGTATGGGTTTCTACAATTTCCTTGAAACGGTCCAGTTCACCCCTCCAGAGTGGCAGGGATGACTCCGACTCACACCCTTGGGGAAGCTGCAGGACATGGGTCGGCTTATGACGACCCAGGAGCTCAAACATTTTCTTTTTACCATCACAGGTTGTATCACCAATGATCACATCGGAAAACTGAAAATAGGGACAGGTTCCGGCAACACCAAAGCCGTAACTTGACTTAATGAGAGGACAGAGATTTCTCGGCAGGGTCTCTTCTGCCACGGCAACAGGATCGTTACGTGTCCCGCAGAGTGGCAATGGTATGGCATTTGCTGCGACAGCCATTTCCGTAGGGGAATATAGACAGTAAAAGCCTATAGCCCCGCGACCCTGGTCTTTTGCGTGTTCAATATCAACAAGATTCTGCTCCGCTGCCTGCTGCAGTTCGTTCAATATGGATGCGGTCATACTTTTTCCTATTGTGTTAGTAAGAGTAAAGCGGCTCCAAGTGCACCAACCGCCTGAGGATCACGAGGTACCAATACTTCTCTGTCAAGGGTTTCAGCCAGGAGAGTCACCATACACGGATTGTTCGCCACACCGCCAGTAAAGACCAGCTCACCCTGCCCGGCTACCCGGTTAATCATACTCACCGCCCGCCGAACCACGCTCTCGTGCAGGCCCCGTGCGATCTCTCCTCTTTTTTCTCCCTTCGCGATAAGCGATGTCACTTCCGACTCGGCAAAAACAGTGCACATGGAAGAGACATTGAGGGAATTTTGGGCCAGGAGCGCTTCCGGCCCAAACCTGTCTATTTCAAAACCAAGTCGCGTGGCCATGATCTCCAGGAATTTTCCGGTGCCGGCTGCGCAACGGTCATTCATCTCAAATTTCTGAACCTTGCCGTTCTCCAGCAGGGAAATGGCTTTGCTGTCCTGCCCGCCAATATCCAGTATGGTTCCAGCCTTTGGAAAGAGAGCCCTTGCCCCGGTAGCGTGTGCCTTAATCTCGGTAACAGTGGGCGCATCAAACGAGAGCTCAAACAGATTGCGTCCATAGCCAGTTGCCATAATCCGGTCATAGGAGGTGCCGTTTATCATCTTACGAGCTTTTGTAATCGGATCAAAACCGGTATCCTCCTGGTGACTGGCGACCACCTCACCTGCCTCGTCAACCACCACGAGTTCTATCGTCCTTGACCCTATATCGATTCCTGCATACTGCATAACAGTTCCATTCCAGCTAGTTATTAAGATACAACCTCACTTTCTGTGCCTGTTTATACGAAACTAATGCGAATACTTCAAATAGGAATTAACGATACAAGGAGGGGCAAAATAACAAAATCCAATAGGTAGACGGGGGATGATTGGGGAAGATCAATAAAAGAAGGGCTGAAAAAAAAGAAACCGTGACCTACCCAAGGATCTGAGCGGAAACAACAGAACCTGCGGGGAGAAGAGTCTGTCCTTCAGGGATTTTTACTATTGCCCGGGCCTCGGCCATGGAGCGCAGCCTGCTGCCCCGACTCATAGGACGGAAAAGGGGATGATCTGAATCAGGAACGGGGGTGAGTGTCCCGAAGATAAACTGGGTCCAGTCAAGATGTCGTCCATCCAACTCACGCTCAACCTTAACAGGCATTTCCGGCAGTCCTGTTTCAGAACTGCCAGCGCGTTGAAGCAATCCGGGTAAGGCTATCTGTAAAAAACCCATCAGGTTGGATGGAGGCCCTCCGGGAAGTATAAAAACAGGCTTTTTGTCGACCAGGCCACACCCTACAGCCTTTCCGGGACCGATGCGGATACGGTGAAACAGCTTCTGCCAGCCAAGGCGATCAAGGATTTTTGCCACCAGATCCCGATCCCCGGTCCAGGCACCACCACTGGTTAATACTGCGTCGCAGGAAGAGAAACCGTGAAGCAGTGCCTCCTCAATCCTGGCTGGATCATCCGGCACTATCTGCAAATGAGGCTTAAAGCCGTATCTCTTACACCAGGCGGACAAGGTGATGATATTCGAGGCATATAACTTCCCTTCAGGCAAAGGTCTGCCGGGTGCCACAATTTCATCGCCGGTGGCAAGTAGGGCGATCTCCGGTCTACGTACAACCTCTATACGGTTATGCCCGGCTGCGGCAAGAAGCCCGAGGGTTCCAGGGCCTATTCGGCTGCCCTTCTCCACCACAACACCACCTTTTTGAACATCACATCCTCGTGGCAGGATATTTCTGCCGGGAGCAGCGTCAATTCTGACCTCGACCCGACCATTTGAGACACGGGTAAACTCCTCAGCCACTACCGCATCACACCCTTGCGGAATCTTTGCGCCGGTCAGTACGCGTATCGCCGAGCCGGATTCTATGCTTACCGAACGGGCATCACCTGCCGCAACACTCCCGGCCAGTTGCAACATCACCGGCGATTGCGGAGTAGCCTGATGGACATCACCGGAAACCACCCCGAACCCGTCTTTTAGAGAAGCATCGATTGAGGGAGAATCAACACGGGCACAGATGTCGCTTGCCACGATCCGTTCAGCACCATCCTGCAACTCAACCCATTCTGTAGTGAGCGTCTCAATCGACTTGGCAGTCAAGGCCAGGGCCTCATCAAGTCCTATGGAAACTTTATTGCCCATGAATTGGATCATCTACAGCACCTGCTCCTTTCGAACTGCTCTTCCACAAACCGGGCCGTAAATTCAGTGGCCCGGCAGGTAAGGTTCTCACAAAGGTGGGGTGGGTTCTCCGGATGAAAACCCTCCGGTCGAAGACTACTGCACTGCAGACTGGAAAAATGCTCTTCAAACCGGCGACCAAATTCCCGACAGATATCCACTATGACCTCATCAGGCAGACGGTGTTTTCGTCCCATAATACCGATAAACATCAGGCCTCCTTCAACAAGGCCGCATTGGGCTCCATAGCCTCCTGCCCCGTGCATGCCGATTGCAGCGTCTACAACCTGCTGGTTCAACACAATTCCACAAAGCTCAGCGAGTATCCTCAAGCTTGTGGTCGCACAGTTGATATCTTCATCATGGTAACAGGTCCTCACCCGATCATTGATGAGCGTAACAGTTGTCATCGAATCTCAATTATCCTAACAGAAGGGAATCGTTCGCGAGCTCTTCCCCCTGTGATTTATAAAACTGGGTCAGAAGATCCTCAACGGTAAGATTCATCTTTTCCTCACCTTTCAGATCCAGGATGATTCTGCCCTGATGCAACATGACCAATCGATTGCCAAAAGCGATGGCATGCTTCATATTATGGGTGATCATCAGAGTGGTCAGATTCTGCTCCCGAACAATGTCTCTCGTCAGGTTAAGAATCTGGTTTGCTGTCTTGGGGTCGAGAGCTGCGATATGCTCATCGAGCAGCAATACTTCGGGACGAATCATGGTGGCCATTAACATAGTCAGGGCCTGACGTTGGCCACCGGAAAGCAGACCGACAATGTCTCCCAGTCTTTCTTCAAGACCGAGACCCAGGTGGGTCAACTGTTTCCGAAAGAGATCCAGGTCCTTATTCTTGACACCTTGGGCCAGTCCACGTTTCATTCCGCGACGTATGGCCAGGGCCATATTCTGTTTAATAGTCGCCGAGGGACAGGTACCGAGAAGTGGGTCCTGGAACACACGGCTTAAGAATTTTGCCCTTTTATATTCAGGCCAGTCGGTCACGTTATGCTTATTAATAACGATGGAACCGCTATCCGGGAAAAAAGAACCGGCAATGCAGTTCAACAGCGTTGATTTCCCTGCGCCGTTCGAACCGATGACCGTGATAAAATCCCCTTCCTCTATCTGCAGGCTGATATCGTTTAAGGCAAAGACCTCATTAACGCTGCCTTTGTGAAAATATTTAATGATATTCTTGAGGCTAATCACTTCTGGACCAGTTTCTTCTTAATATTGGGCGCAATCAACGCACAGATAACCAGGATCGCGGTAATCAGGTTGAGATCACTGGGATTAAACTTGAAGTTGCCAAACTCCACCCCGAGTGCCAGGGCAATGGCCAGTCGGTAGAGAACAGAACCGAGTACCGCGGCCGTAAATGCTCTGCCGATGGTTTTGCAGCCGAACACCGTCTCCCCGATGATGACTGAGGCCAAGCCGGCTATAATAGTACCGATCCCCATGCCCACATCCGCAGCGCCCTGATTTTGGGCAACCAGGGCTCCACTCAAGGCCACCAGGCCGTTGGACATGCCAACACCGAGAATGATGATGAAGTGGGTGTTGACGCCAAGGCTTGTAATCATCTGTGGATTATCACCGGTGGCAAGAACTGCCTGGCCAAGTTCGGTTGAAAGAAACCAGACGATAAAGAGCACCACCAGGGTCGCGAACAGACCGAAAATGAGAATACCCGCATACTGGGAAGACACGCCCATATTGATAACGGAATCAAACACCGTATCCGCACCGAGCAGTGCAATATTAGGCCCGGCCATAATACGGATATTGATCGAATAGAGCGAGATCATGGTCAGGATAGAGGCCAGCAGGTGCAGAATCTTGAACTTGGTGTTCAGAACCGCAGTGACCATTCCTGCACAAAATCCGCCCGCCAGGGCAAAAACAAGGGAGAGATAGGGGTTGACGCCGTGGGTAATGGCCACTGCCGAAATCGCTGCTCCGAGCGGCAGGCTACCGTCAACCGTAAGGTCGGGGAAGTCGAGAATCCTAAAGGTCAGATACACCCCAATTACCATGATGCCATAGACAAATCCCTGCTCTACGGCACCAAGTGCTGCATATAATGTCATATCCGGATCCGCTTGTTACTCGTAAATCTTTGTTGCTTTCTCTAAAAGCTCCCGGGGCGGGACCAGACCCATTTTTTCGGAATAGACCTTGTTGATATGAAGCTGGAGATCTTTCTGGAATTCGACCGGGATATCTGCCGGTTTCTCACCTTTAAGTATCCGCTGGACCATGGCACCTGTCTGGTATCCGTGTTTATAGTAGTCAAAACCCATAGCGGCAATGGCCCCGCGCTTTACCGAATCGACATCGGCACAGAAGATCGGCAACTTGTTCTGCACACCGATCTTGATCACCGATTCAAGAGCGGAAACGATGGTATTGTCGGTCGGAACGAACACGGCATCAACACGGCCAATCAGGCTTTTTGCGGATTGATAGACATCGGCTGTTTTTGAGGCGGTTGCCTCTACAACTTCAAAACCCATATCCTTGCCGATCTCCTTGATGCCCGCGAGATTGGCTTTGGAGTTCGCTTCCCCTGCATTATAGAGCAGGCCGAGCTTCTTTATGCCAGGTTTATAGGTGGTCACCATCCTGATATGCTCTGCTAAAGGCAGCAGATCGGAAACACCGGTTGTCAACCCGCCCGGCTTGTTGATATCTTCAACCAGTCCCGCGGATACCGGGTCGGTAACGGCGGTAAAGAGAAAAGGACGTTTCATCTCCTCAGGCGCTTTATTGTTTGCCTGGGCAACTGCCTGGGCGGATGGGGTCGCGATGGCAACCAGCAGGTCCGGCTTTTCACCGATCATCTGTTTGGCAATCTGGGTAGCGGTCCCCATGTTGGCCTGGGCATTATGGATATTATATTTTACCTCGATATTGTTGTCTTTCAGGTAATCCTGCAAACCTTTCAAGACTGCATCCAGGGCAGGATGCTCAACAAACTGGTTAACAGAAATCGTATATGTCTGCCCTAATGCACCCTGTGCCGTGAAAACGGCCATCATTAAAACGGCCATCATTAATCGCTTCATGGAGTTCCTCCTGTCGATGGTGTGATTCACAAGCCCGGATCTCTCATCCGGACAAAAACAGATACCGAACAACCACAGACATCTATACGATTATGCCAGGCAGGTCAACGATGCTTTTCCGGCAGGGTTCAAAAAAAGGGTCTGCTCGCCGTATCCGGCACCTACCAGCATCTGCCCTTTTTTCACAGGGTAAATCTATTACGGCGTTCACGCAGCAGCCTGAAAACCTCAACATCACTACAGGTTCGTGCATTTTCACCTAAGGACTCACGGATAAGAGGCGAATCACAACGAAGAAAAGGATTCGTCTGCTTCTCGTCTATAAGAGTGGAAGGCGCTGTGGGAAAGGCGAGCTTTACCAACTCCTTCACCCTGTTGAATCGTTCACGAACCAAGGGATTCTCTGCCTCGACCGTCATTGCAAAGGCCATATTGGTCTCGCTGTACTCATGGCCAAAATAGATTTTTGTCGATTCAGGCAACGCCTGAATCTTGTTGAGTGAGCTGTGCATTTGCTCCGGGCTTCCCTCAAAAAGCCGCCCGCAACCTCCTCCGAACAGGGTATCACCGGTAAACAGGTGCCCGTCAAAATGATAACAGACACTGCCGCTGGTATGGCCGGGACTGTGCAGAACCTTCCCCGTCTGCTCGCCTATCTGTACACTATCCCCATTACGCAAGGTGTGGGTCATGTCAACAATCCGGGCCTCGTCGGAATGAAAACCGTAGACCTCAAGATCGGGTTGTTCATCCAGCAAGTCGGCCAGACCACCTATATGATCGTGATGGTGGTGCGTGCAAAAAACCTTTGTGAGATGCACCGATAATCCTTCTGCCTTCTGCCAGACAGGGTATGCCTCTGTCGGATCAACAACAGCACAGAGACCTGTCTGCTCACAGACAAGCAGGTACGAATAGTTATCGAAGGAACAGGCCAAAGGAAACACCTTCATATGTTCTTCCTCCCGTTTCGTGAACAAACTGTTTTGATTAGAGTGATTTTTAAGTATTGTAAGAGATCCCTTCAATACTATTACAACAACTTTGGACACACAAGGATTCCCGATGATTTACCGTCGATTTGGTAAAACAGAGCTAGAAATGCCGGTGTTAAGTTTCGGCTGTATGCGCTCCATGCACGACTGGACAGACAAACCTCTTGAATCCCTGCCCCAGGAATCGACAGACAAATTAGCAGAAATTGCCAAAGCGGCTCTCAGCCATGGCATAAACCATTTTGAGACGGCCCACGGCTACGGTTCCTCCGAGCGACAGTTAGGGGCTGTTCTGCCTCGATTCAAGCGGGAAGATTATATTCTGCAGACCAAGGCAGGTCCTACACGCGACCCCGATGAGTTTATCCAAAAGGTCCACGATTCACTTGACAGGTTGGGTGTGGACTATGTTGATTTGCTCGGCCTTCACGGAATCAATGATTACAGCAGTCTGTGGAACTGCTGCCGCAAGGGCGGTTGCCTCCATGCGGCCCGTAAACTCCAGGCAGAAGGCAAGATACGCCATGTCGGGTTCTCCGGCCACGGTCCGCTCGATGTAATTCTGGAAGCAATCAACCATGAGGAAGACGGCGGCTTCGACTACATTAATATCCACTGGTATTATATTTACGATGTCAACAGACCTGCAATAGAACGTGCAGCCGAGCGGGATATGGGTGTCTATATTATCAGCCCGACCGACAAGGGCGGCATGCTGCATACCCCCCCGCCATCGCTTACGAAACTGTGCGAACCATTCAGCCCCATCCTCTTTAACGATGTGTATTGTCTCAACCAGCCGGGTGTGTCCTCCATCTCCATTGGTGCAAGCAGGGTCTCAGATTTTGATGAACATCTCCGCACCCTTGAATACCTGGCACCCAACAGCGCCCTGCCCTTTATCTCAGTACTGGAAAAGCTGGAAGAAAAAATGCAGAAGGCAACAGGCCACAGACGCCCCGAACACCTCTGGCACCATCTTCCCGACAGGGAAATTACCCCCGGCAACATCAACCTCCGATTCATCCATTGGCTCTATAATGTTGCCAGAGGATGGGATTTAACGACATTTGCCAAAACACGCTACAACATGCTTGGCAGCGGCAGCGCCTGGGTCCAGGGTAACTCGGGCATACGCTTAAACGACCTATCGTTTAAAGAGATCCGTGAGAAATATCCGGCGATCACCGAGGAATTCCTGGCAGACATACGTGATGCCCATAATTTTCTCAAAGAATAGGACAAGCTAGAGCTGGGTCGTTTTATCGTTCCTATTTGGCGGCAGCCCTTCTCTGACGGGCAATGATAACCGAACTGTAAATTGACTGGGCTCTGTTCATTGCCTCCTGGGACTGAAGGGCTACCAGATAGGCCTTCTGCCACTGATTCGCCTGCCAGAGATCTTTAGCCCTGCCCAACAGTTCTCCGGCTACCTCAAGCTGCGCCGTCATACCGAACGGGAACACCCTTCTGGTACGAGCCCAGTCCAGACGCCCCTCGATATCAAAAATGGCCTCTTCATATTCGTCCTGGATGCACTCCTGACGGGCAAACTGGACAAATAGGTATAAAAGTGTGGCAAAAAAGACGATAGTTAAAATAGCATCCATACCTTCTCTCCATACTTATTATTCGAAGTAAACTTTACCCAAAAGATATCATAAAGCTGATCAGTATGTAAACAGACAGGATCTCATCTTATTTTATTCGCCAGTTTCAGCATCTGACTGCTAAACGTCAACATCCGGTCATGGGCCTGTGTCCTGTTGATGCTGAAAGACACCCTGTTTGGCTCTGTGAACAAGGCGATATCAATTCTTTCATCAAAAGCACCAGGCATATCACTGATGAGCAGGATCGGTTGATCAGCACGCGACTGGACGAGGCTGCGCAGCTGATTTCTGTCTTCGACTCCCAGAAATGCGGCATGGCACTTCCCTTCCGGTATATTTCCGGAAGAAGGTCTGGTAATCGACAAGGGAGAGCCCTGAATAAGCCGCCCGGATAATTGCTCAATCGCCTTCGTAACCTCTGTGGAACCGTAAAGACAAAGACGAAATTCCTTTTCTGGTGATATAGGCCACTTAGTATACTGGGTGAAACGATAAACAAATGCAGCCTTTAGATCCTCCTCGACCACGGTCCCGGCTCTTACCGGTTGCAGGCACAACATGGCCGCAAGAAGTGATGCACCAAGCAGCTGTATGGTTTGGCGGCTTACCATAGCTCAAACCTCACATCCATCTGCACAAAGAAGGACCACCCCTCCTGAGGTGTACCAGTTGCCTCTTCCTCCATAAGCCGGTACGGATCGCTATACGTTACATCACCGACATTGTAAATTGAGGCAGAAAGATCGATATCATCGTTCAGCTCAGCGGTTACCGTAAGATTACCAAGCCAATACGAATTGAGCTCGACACCGTTCGTCCCCATACGTTCACTTATGTACTGAACCTCAGCCCCCAATCTGCTGTTTTTATAACCAAGAGGGATGGAAGAACGCATTTTCAGCTGATGGGTGGGAGAATTACTTAACCCCTGTCCATTCTCTTTTTCCGATTCCTGAACTGCATAACTCACATCTACACGTATCCCGTTTGAAAAACGTGTCTCAGCCTCAAACTCAACACCCAAAGCATCTATCGACCCGCTGTTTCGAAACGTGTAATCGTCATCAGCAAAAACTTCCTCTATGACATCATCAATTTGATAATAATAGAATGCTCCGGAAAAACGGGTTGACGGATTCAGGTAATACTCCAGAACAAACTCGGCCGTTTGTATCTCCTCAAAATCGAGACTTCCTTCGTCCTCCGTCCCGAACAAGCTGCTGGCCTCAAAAAAGTTGGGCGTTCGGAAGGCGCTGCCGTACAGGAGTTTGACACTACGGTCTGCACGGGGTTGCCAGATCAGGCCGATACGCGGATTCGTTTTCGAACCAAATTCGGTTTCATCGAACCGGCCACCAAGCAGCAGGGTCAGACCCTTCGAGAGTGATATATCGTCCTGGATGTAGACCCCATAACTTCGAAACTCATCTTCGTCAGAATAATCCAGTTCTGACCCCTCCAGTCCCCCTTCACTTCTGAGTTCCAGGTCTGCATGTCCTTCCACCCCAAAGAGGATTCGGTGGTTCTCAAACTGCGTATTCACAACCTGAAATCCACCGCTCAACCACCTTCCCGGCGAATTCTCAACAAATATTTCACGTTCGCCGCTCTCCTCGTAATCAATATACGGGAAACTCCCTCTATACAGTGCCTCGTTATAGGTCGCGTTGATCTCAAGAGCCCAGGTATCACTAAGTGTGGTTGCATACCTGGTATCGATGATTAGCCGTTCATCACGATTTTCATCATATTCGTTTATCAGGCCGGTTTCGGGATAGACATGCGCCCCACGCCTCCTTGTACCGTAGACAACTTCCGCCTGGAACGAGTCGTAGGAAAATTTTGCAAGAAAAGTCCCGTTTTCGGTAAAATCACTGTCATATTCAGCCGACTCTTCACTATATGAAGGTGCCACACCGGCTTCCTTGAATCCAGTCATACTGAGCAGGACTTCGGCTCCGTTATCGTACCTGTCCCCGTATGTGAGCCGCAGTTTATGACTATCAAAACTCCCCACCCCGCCTGCAAGCTCAAAACCGTTATAACTATGACCATTTTTTGTTATGACATTTACCACCCCGAAAAAGGCATTTTTCCCATAGACGGCCGACCCGGGACCGGGTGCATACTCAAGCCGTTCAATCAGACCGACATCGAGGGGAAATTCCCTGCCTGCCAGGGCACTGTCATAAATATTGTCATTGACCCGCACACCATCAATCAGAATGAGGACACGTGTGTTATAATCACCGGGACGCCCCAGGCCTCGCACCCCGAGGAAGGTGTTAAAATCATCACTTGTGGTATATAAGCCAGGCAGGCTCCGCAGGATATCCTCAAGGGTCCGGTAACCGTAAGTTTTGATATCTTCGGCAGTTACGATGCGTACGGCGGAAGGGGAACTGGCCGTTGTCTGCAATACTCTTGCAGCAGTACTGGCTGTCACCGACCTGGGAGCGTTGGCGAGCCCGACTGTCCCCAGGTCTTCGAGGGAAAAATCATCCAGATCCTGCACCTCGGCAAGTCCATGAATCGGGGTTGTGGCAAGAAGCATCCAAAGGGGAAGGACGCGCAGAATAAAGAGAGAACATTTCATAGTAAAAAGAAGTGTATCACAGCTACCTATTCCATTCCCAGCTCAAATATCCTATAGGAGTTTTTGCCCTCATTTTTTGCTGCATACATAGCCAAATCTGCCATGCGCAAAAGGTCTTGGGTTTTACGGGCATTCTCGGGACATGAGGCAATCCCAACGCTTGCGCCAACACCAACGGTTATTGTTTCCTCCGCCTCCCGAATAACAATAGGCTTACTAACTGCGGCAATCAGACGCTTGCAGATACCTGCGACCGACTTCTCCCCATACACGCCTGTCAGAAGGACTGCAAACTCATCGCCGCCCAGACGATATAATGTATCCGTGCCTTGGAGGATGGTCTTTATCCGTTTAGACACGATCTGCAACACGACATCACCATAATGATGGCCGTGCACATCGTTGACCTGTTTAAAATCATCAAGATCGATGAACATTAATGCAGTGGTTTCATCACCCTTAACTGCATTATCCACCGCGGTCTTCACATCAGTCCTAAAGGCGTGGCGGTTTGGACAGCCAGTTAACTCATCGGTGCGCGCTAGCGCATCCAGGTGTCGCTCAGATTCCCTGCTCTGATCCAGTTCCATACTCAGTTTCTTATCCCAGGCCTCAATACGTTCCAGCATCTGGTTAAAGCGGGTTGCCAACCGGGCAACCTCATCTTTGCCATCGTCATTAGCGCGTAGATGATAACTCTTATCTGTTGCAACCTTCTCTGCAAGCTTCGACATATCGAGAATAGGCCCCAGCGCCCATTGTTGCATCCTCTTCAGAATATGCGCTGACAGTAGAATACCGAGAATCGTGGCCCCCCCGCCAATATATACAAAAAGCAACAGGTTTGTCCTGATGGTATCAAGCCCCCCTTCCAGCACAACCGTTCCAACACGCTCCTCCTGGACATAAACAGGTGCAAACGCCACCAGTTTTTGCGATTCAAAGCTTGTACTGTCGCGGTGAATAGCAGGCACACGTGTCCGGTAAGAGGTTGTATTTTCTTCTCCGCCGCTGATCAGCTCAACGAATATGTCATTATTCTGGTCAAAAACTATGACCCTCAGCAAATTACTCGTCCGCTTAAATGAGGCAGCGAGCTTTCTGGTTTCATCTTTATCCTGGAAAACAAGCATTGGTGCCGTATTGGTCGCAAGCAGACGTGCTTCTGCCAACAGGCTGTCGGCCAGCTCCTGGCGGGCGAAAAATGAGTAGAGAATAGAAAAGAAAACAAGAACAACAAACATGACGACTGTTGTACCTAAAATATTCAACAGCCTCATCTTGTTGATAAGAGATTGATTTTTGAGGAATTTTAAAAATAATTGCATTAATTTACCAGCGACCCTGATCACTCCCCCCCTTGGTCTGAAATTGGCATAAACCTTGTGTCGATTTGGTTCTGAACCAGCTATTGTATGGTATTCAGCATTTTGCATCGATTGCCAAATAGTACACAATGTTTACCAATAGTGCCCTGAAAGAGATAAGCCAAGACTTCGAATGCCCTCGGGATGCAATCCGGACTGCTATCATCTTCTTCAATGTTTCAACAGTCTAAAGAGACGACTATAGTACACTGCCGAAAATCCTCAAAACCGGTACCATTTGAACTGAAGGTGAATTCGGGCTAGCGATCATAAGCGGCTCGGCCAGGTTTCATTTCTACTCATACATGATATGTATCCTCCCATTTTTCTTACACAGAATCAAACGATGTGGATATAATTTCCCTCACTCTGCAAAAAAACAAAAAAAAAGCCCCTGCCGACCTAGAGGGGAGTGGTCAACAGGGGCATGGTAAAAGAGGAAGGGGAAGTACTAGAAGTTACCGCCACCCATCATTCCGCCACCTCGCTTACCGCCATGATGCCGGCCAAATCCTTGACCATTGCCACCCATCATGCCGCGGGGACCTACATACTGGTCGACTCCGGCCTCAACAGCCATGGTCCTTATGCTGTTGCGCAGGTCAAAGAGTTCACCCGCAAGTTTGGACGCGGCAGCCGGGTCGGGGTTATTACTTTGCAGAAGAGCTCTTTTTTCAGTCTGCTTCATAATAATCTGTTTGCGAATCTCCTGGGTATCGGCGAAAAACTTGTCGAGTTTTCCCTGTACCGCAGGGTCAAGCTGTTGTTGAACGATCGCATTCGGGTACTGAGGACAATTCTGGTAGTTCATCCCCATGCCATTACCACGATTCCAATTTGCTGAGGCTGCACCTGCTGCTACCAGACCGGTTACTAAGACTACTGTCATAATTTTCTTTTTCATATCAATGTCTCCTGTGTTGACTTGTTTTGCTGTCTTTCCTGCTGTGCAGGATTGTTGTCACATCTTGCCTGTTATCAAGCAAACAGCGTGCCACCAACAGAAGACAATACATATTGTACTATTATAACTACACTTATGCCACTAACCACAGTTTGACTTTCATCTATTCACGATGCATACTGGATATTTTTTACCCAGCCGTAAAGGATATCTGGATATATTTTTCCGATAGTGCAAGCCACAAGAACACCCGGCCGGAAATGAGAAGAATTGACAATGACAAATTTGTGGGAAAAGTACCACACTTGCCATGAAACTGTCCGCCAGATGCAACACTCAAACTGAATATGATAGAGGATACGTTGCAGCTCAGCAGGCCAAAAGGAAATATTCCATGAACCTAAGGTACTGAATAAAATATATAATAATCAAATAGCGAGTAACACTTGTGGCCCGGCCATGAAACTGGCCTCACCTTTGCAAGAAGTAAAACAAAGCAAGGGCAATAATCTTATAATCTGTAGAAAAGAACCGTCATTACAGCATGAACAGTATAAATCCTCCTCAAAGCACCAACTCATTTACCTCCATTTCACAGCATGAAACGGTCGGCATCTCTATACTGTCCGGCTTTACCTGGATTGTTGCCCTGCTTTTCACCATCCTTACTGTTGTTTTCAGGCTTTCTTATATGCTCGTTGCTAACCTGTTACATTACTGCCTGAAATGCTCCGTCTACCTGCTGCTTGGCACCCTCTTTGTCTGCTCGGCCTTTGTCCTGATTGTGTTATCGATCATGACGTTAGGGGCAATCAGTTTACCTTAATCAGTTACCCCCATTATTCATTATCAATATCACGGTGTTCAATCTTTAGAGAGACCCCGTCCCGGGCCAGCAGTTCTGCCAGATGCTCAACCACTGCAACAGAGCGATGATGCCCGCCGGTGCAGCCAACACCAAGCCGCAATGTCTTTTTGTCAGCCGTACGGTTTTCACGCAATAAAAACCTGAGCAATGGTACCAGTAACGCCAAAAACTCTTCACCGCTTCGACTCTGAAGAACATATCTTTTAATACTTTCATCTCTGCCCGTCAGGTGCCTGAGCGACTCTTCCCAGTAAGGATTCGGGAGAAAACGCACATCCCAGACAATAGTTGCATCAACAGGAGCCCCGTACTTAAACCCAAACGAGAACAGGGTAACCTCCAAATCATTCATATCATTCTTTTGATCCATCAATTTCTCCCGTTGATTATGCCAGGTGCAGAATACGAGGCTGCACCCTCCTTCTTCCTGCCACATGCTGATATGTTATGGCAGGATAACCGAGGGCAATCACGCTGTACAACCGTGTCGTCCCACCCAGGCCCAAGGCCTTTTTCATTTTCTGACTTCGTCGCACCGCCTCCACTACAAACCCTATCAGGCAACTGCCAAGCCCCATAGCATGGGCGGCAAGCAGGATATTCTGGGTTGCCAGCAGTGCATCCTCAGCCGGACAGCTGGCGGTGGTCTCACCGGTAACCAGGATTGCTGCGGCAGCACCATGAAACAGGCGATCAACCTGTTCCTCATCCCATTGCCGCAATGCTTCCTGAACCGAGTCGTAATACTCCCGATAATACTTGCCCAAGGCATCCCCGGCAAAGATTTTTGCCAAGAGCCGATACACCGGGTTCCGCGCCTGACTGTTAAGCTCCCGGTAATATCCGGCGGTCAGCTCCCCCAATGATTTCACATCCTTTCTACGCGGCAGTATAGTATACTGCCACGACTGGCTATTGGTGCCCGATGGCGCTGTTGTGCCTATTCTGACCAGGTCCTCCAGGATTTCAATATCAACCACGTCTTGCCTGTAATTACGGCAGGACCTCCGTGAGCGCATCAATTGTACCAGCCTGTCTGTCTCAAAATCCCCCGGCGCCATACTCTCAGTACGTTCAGAAAATGTCTGAAAGGAAAGGACATCCGCCACGTCCGTCACCTGAACGGCACTCACCGGACAGACGGCCCGGCAATGACCACAAGCCATGCACCCATCAGCGGTAACCAAGACCTCCTTTGCCCTCACCTCAAAAAGCTTATGAGGACAAACCTTTGCACACAATCCGCACCTGCTGCATAGTTCCTTATCGACCCGTACCATTCCTTATACCCAAAGATTATGATTTTACCGTTAAAATCTACTATACATTAAATTTTTACTGATGTAATAACAAGCGTTCACCGTAAACCCAACACCAACACAGGCTTGCCATGACCAGACAACCAGAACAGAACCACCGATCGGGATACCGCGACGTATTGCGGGTCTGCCTGCCGTTGGTTCTCGGCATGTCCGCAACGACCGTCATGGAGTTCACAGATCGTGTTTTCCTAAGTAATTACAGCGTAGAGGCGATATCAGCCGTCGTCCCGGCCGGCATCAGCGCCTATCTGTTCCTGGCATTTTTCGGTGGAATTACCGGTTATGCCGGGGTCTTTATCGCCCAGTATTTCGGGAGCGGCTCCACTACACGTATTGGCGCAGTGCTCTGGCAAGGCATCTACTTAACCCTGTTTTCCGCAGGTATCTGCTGGCTGCTAGCACTCTTTATAACCGGCCCCCTTTTTGCCTTTGCCGGACATGCAGACGAGGTACGCGTACTGGAGGAGATCTATTTCTCGATCCTGTGCAAAGGCTCATTCCTGCATGTGGCAGTTTGTACCTTGTCCACCTTTTTCACCGGACGCGGCATCACCCGGCCTGTCATGATCATCACCCTTATCGGGGTTGTCGCCAACATCCCGCTCGATTATGCCCTTATCTACGGAAAATGGGGGTTACCGGAAATGGGTGTTACCGGAGCGGCAATTGCCACAGTCATGTCATGGGGCGTAAACTTTGCGCTCTTGGCCCTGCTAATATTCACACCAAAAAACAACAAGGATTTCGGGGTCTTTTCCGCTTATCAAATTGATTTGAAGCTACTCCTTCGCCTGCTGCAGTTCGGTATTCCCGGCTCCCTCCAGTTCACCCTCGATATCCTGGCCTTTACCATCTTCATCCTGCTGGTAGGACGAATCGGAACAGAGCAACTGGCAGCAACGAATATTGTGCTCTCCATCAATGCAGTAGCCTTTATGCCGTCCATGGGTGTGTCTCAGGGGATAACAGTCATGGTAGGCCAGGCTCTTGGCAGAAGAAATGTCCCTGAGGCCCAAACTGCTGTAAGAAAGGCCATCCACCTGCTGCTGGCTTACATTGTCGTCATCGATCTTCTTTTTATCTTCCTGCCCGAACCAATACTGGCCCTCTTTATCCAGGAAGGTGGTGAGGCCGGTTCCATCAGCACAGTTATGAGTACTGGCATACAGCTGCTGCGCATCATTTCCGCTTACCTGCTTCTCGACGCACTTTACATGGTCTTCAGCGGTGCATTGAAAGGAGCTGGTGATACACGGTTCCTGATGATTTCCATAGGTGTCTCTTCACTCTTCTGCCTGATATTGCCCGTCTATTTCGGTATCAGTTATTTTGGCATGGGCGTGCAGGCAGCCTGGAGCTGCGTGCTTCTCTTCATCATTGTCCTGTTCCTTCTTTCAGCCGGCCGCTACCGGACGGGTAAATGGAAGAAAATGTTGGTGATTGAAAAGGAGTTCCAGAAGCCATAAGCCTCGGCTCCTGTACGGTTCAGCTGCTGTCACGTGACAGCAGCTGCAGGAAAAAAAACGTTGCCAGCAGCATCGACAACAATACGCAGAGAAAGGCGTGCCAGCCAAAATGCTCGAACACAATACCCGGAAGAAATGAACCGAAGGTGCCGCCCAGATAATAAAATGAGATATACATGCCATTGGCCAAGGCCTTATTGGCCTCGGCGAGTTTATTGACCAGACCTGACAACAATGAATGAGCCAGGAAAAATCCCGTGCAGAAAACAAACATCCCAAGAAACATCACCTGGTACTGCTCCGCCATAAACACCAGAGTTCCTGCAGCAAAAATCAGGACCCCTGCAGACACCGCTCTCATTTCATTGCCAAAAAAGGATATAATCCGTGAATTGTTCATACAAACAACCACACCGGAAATATACCCCAGATACAGGAGGCCGACACCGGTCTGCCCAAGTGACACCTCCATCCTGCGAAGCTCGAATGGTAAAAAATTCATCAGTGCAGCAAAGGCAAAAAACAGACAGAAGATACAGCAATAGAGATACCTAAACTGAGGCTGGCGGAGAAGCCTCACAAGATCGACCGTTCTCAACCGGACATAACTCATCTTTATATCTTTCTTTAAACCACCCAGCAAAATAAAACAGACCAGCAAGCCAACACCGAGAAAAAAGAAAAAGAACCTCCAGCCGAAAATATCGGTGCTGAGTCCGGACAAAAACCGTCCCAGGAATCCGCCCATGATGGTCGAACCGATATACATGGCAATATTATGCTGTACCTTATCTGCCGGAGAAGTATACGAGATATAACTCATGAGAGAAGTAAGGATGGCCGGGATAAGCAGTCCCTGTACCCCTCGAATGGTGAGAAGAAACACATAGCTGGTGGTACAGGCAAACAGTATCTCAAGAACAGCAAGCAGCAGCACGGCCCCTCGCAACAGACTCCTGGCCGGATAGGCTTCAAGCAGGATACCATAAAAGAGAGGAGCTACTCCCAGTGGTGCCATCATGAGGGTGGTGAAAAGAATAGCCTGCAGACCGCTAAGCCCGAACTCCTGCTGAAAAACAGGTTGTATCGGCTGCGCCGCATAAAGGGAACAGAAGGTGAGGACGGCGGTGAAATACATCACCCGAATTACAGTTTTTCTTGCCGTCATATTGTAATCAGGTGAGTAAAATGATGGAGTGTATCTTCCGGAGACGGAATAAGAATAGCAAAAAGACCGACGACACATCGGAAGGTGTCGCCGGAACATTTTTTCAAATCAATGAATCCAGAGTCGACTGAAGGGAGGCCAAATCGAACGGTTTATTAATAGCACCCTTAAAACCGTGGTCGCCATATTGCATCATGATCGGATCAGCCGGGTTGCCGCTGGATACAAGTACCTTAACATCCGGGTTAATCTCGAGCACTCTGCCGATAGCTTCCTTACCACCCATACCACCGGGAATAGACAGATCCATGACAATAATATCGTATGGGACACCATCTTCCAGGCTACGTGAGTACTCCTCAATGGCGGCCTCGCCGTCTTTTACGTGATGACCGTCATACCCCAGATGAATCAACATCTGGCAGGCGATTTCTCCTATCATGTCCTCATCGTCCATGATGAGGATTTTGCCTTTTCTTTCCTGTTCTGACAATTGCGTCCCCCTCGTTCGTCACCGAGATTCAGTAAAGCATCTTATAAATTCCAGTATGCCAGATACTTCAGACCCCAGTCAAGGTTACTCTTCTCTTTTTTTTAAATGTATTTTCAGGACATTCCCTGCGTGCTGTTGTATGATATTCTCTGTCCGTTTACAGTCACAGGTTATTTTAATAATTATGCAAAACCAAAGCAAAAAACTCGTTCATAAATCCATGTGGGGAGAGCGCCTGGTAGAAATCTATGACCGGGATGATTTCCGCTATCTCTATTTCAACAGCAGGTTCCTGCAAAGTAAGATGTCTCTTCGTTCCCCCAGGCATCTTGCACTCCCATACACGCGGTACATGATGCTGTCACTTTTTTTTGTACCGAACCCGAAAAGGATCCTGCTAATCGGCCTTGGTGCAGGTTCCCTCGTACGCTATCTGCATGAGGTACTGCCTGAGAGTAAAATCGACGCGGTCGACCATTCGGAACAGGTTATCGATCTTGCCAGGGGTTATTTCCATCTCCCCGATTCAGCAAGGGTGTCCATCCACTGTCAAGACGGAGTGGATTATATAAAAAGGAACAGGACGAACGAACCTTACGACTTGATCCTGCTGGACGCATTTGATGAGCAGGGAATGGCGGATGGAATTTACAGCCGGGAGTTTTTTGAGCTCTGTGCCCGCTCACTTAGTCCCAGCGGATTGCTCTGCTGCAATCTCTGGAGCGGCAAACCGGAAGATGTACAAAATATCTCACGGGAACTCACGCTCCTGTTTCCGGGCCAACTCACATGCAATGTACCGCAACGAGGAAACATCATAAACTACTCCCTGCCATACTCGGTAAAATGGCATCACTTTTCACTGCTCAGACGAAGAAAAAAGATGCTCCGCGACCGGTTCGGACTCGATTACGATTCCATGACCACCAAACTTATTAAAAACAACCTGGGGTATCTCGAACAAATGCTTTTGTTACTTCTCGGCTGAAATATCCATATCACATGGAAATTTTCCTTTAAAGATCAATAATACCTCAAAAGTAGTCAAGAACAACTAAAGTTTCCTGCTCCTTTCGTTGTAACACCCAGGAAAGGCAGCCTGAAAAGCTTCCGCTGGTGTCCGATAAAAATCGGTTCCGATATCCTGCTTCAGGAACTGAAAGAGCTCGTCATCACCAGAGGCGAAACCGATAAGAGGCCGACCAAATGCAACGTGGTCTGACTCCGGCTCAATAGCATTATTGGCTAAATCATCCATCCATGAAAATATTCTGGTTTTCAGATCGGCTGATTCCACATTCTCACTCCACATTTCAAAAAATCACATTCTGAGAAGCAGCTCCGACCAACCTGCTGATCCTGACCGCTTTGCAGGCCGGATATTACCTGTTACCCAAGAGATCGGTTGCATATTCAAAACCACTTAGGTATCACCAAATAACCAATCACCTGCAGCTTCCACTTTTGATTTATATTTATTATATCATTACAAGATAATCGGACGATTTCAAGACAACAGCAGTTGGTACCACCAGAAATCCTTTTTCCCGGACAGCTGTCTTCACAACTGGAAACAACATGTAACAGAAACCCCAATAGACTGAAAACATACAACATATCAGCACAGCTGAGTATTCAAACAATCTGCATCCAATTAAAGAGTTTTAGAGAGAGGAGCATCCTGTCCTGTTTTCTGGACGATTTCCGTTGAACGATATGCCAGGCCATGCGCACCATCCCCCTCTGTGTCTCACTGAAATGGAGTCCGTCAAGAACATCACACAAGGCATAATAGAGATGCGTATACAAGAACTTATCACCCTTTCAAGGTGCAACAGGGAGATGGGAAGATTGGCAGGTAGCTCAAAATGGCACACCGCTTGCTTTATTATTTGTCACACGGTGCAAAACAGTATGTATACAGCAGTACAAGCAGTATATTTTGATGTTTACCATGATATTCAGCAAGTAATCGTAGTTTTTTGCACCTTTTAGCAGTATCAGCAACACCAGCAGTACATATCAGGTTTGTCGGACCAACCTTCGAACACAGGTGGGGTGCAGAGACAGGTGACGTCCGACAGGCCAGATATAATTCCACCTGACAACGATGAAACCACGGCAATTATATCTAGTTTCAATACTGATACCAGGCGCTAAACGTTACTATGCAACAGCATCCCAAACGACAATAATGAAACGCTTCCTGCCCATAATCATCTCAGCTATCCTGCTTACCGTCACCATGTTTGCAGTGTATGAAATATTCATCTCTCCTGACCTGCTGCAGGGCTATGACAGGGAAATGGAATTTCTTATCGTTACACTTTTCTTATGTATCGGATTGTCTTTTGGCACTATGATAATCTGCGTTGTTGAGGTGATCTCCATGAAATCTGTGACCAAACGTCTGGGCTCCATTAATCAGACAGTCACCCACCTGCACGATAAAAATTTCATGTAGATACACTTTTTATTCTCAGAAATTACCTCCAGGTATTACGGTGTCACCTATTCTCTCCAGTTGATCCTGCAAATCATCTACTTCCCGCTGCCAGTAGTTTTCGGTTCCGAAATCGTCTATGACCCTGGTGTGCCCATCAGCAAGAACCTGATGAGCACACCAGGCCATATAATGAACAAAACGCATGGCCCGCAACGGCTCAATCAGACGAAACGTCCTGCGATCAAAGCGATAAAACATTTCGTACCCTTCCAGAAAGATATCCATTTCCACAAAAGTCTCCTCAAGGGTACCGGGGAGCAGCATCCAGATGTCCTGGACGGGTGGACCCATTACCATATCATCGAAGTCTATTAGATAAAAAGATTCGCCGGGACGATAGATGATATTGGCAAAATGGCAGTCACCGTGGATACGAATCGGCTTAACACTGTCGAACAGAGGCGCCGTCTCTTTGATAATACGGGTAACTATCTTCTCGAATTCAGGAGCGATACGCTCAGACACCAAACCACTGTTTAACAGGTAATTGAGTTGCTCCCGGGTTGAAGCGGTGGGCGACATCAAGGGCCGCTCACTGCTAGGTGAGCGTGAACCGATGCTGTGTACCCGCCCCAGCAAGCGCCCCAGCTGAAGCCACTGATCATCATCAAACTCATCCACGCTGCGCCCGCCTTTTTTCGGAAAAAGGGCATAGCAGATCCCATGATACTTTCCAACAGTACCACCAGTTTGTAACTGCAGAGGGGCAATAACCGGAATCTCATCGGCAGAAAGTTCCTGCAGGAAACGATGCTCGTCAGCAATCCCCCTCTCCGACCAGCGACCCGGCCGATAAAACTTGACGACAAGCCCGGAACCGTCCTCCTTCTCCAGCTCATAAACCCTGTTAATATAGCTGTTGAGGGGCCGAAAGAGGTTGGTCAACACCACGCCAAGCGCCCCTTCCACCAGGTTCAGCACCTGATCGGGCCCCAGATCCCTGAATACTTCTCCCGGGTTTGTCATATCCTTCCTTATCAAATAGGATTGTTCATTGATTATGTTTCATATCCTGGCTATTCATAGCCGAAAAGGGTAAAAACTGCTTGAATAAATGAATTACATAAACGACACGCACGCTGCGCAACCGATCTCCGCAACCCATGGATACTGCAAGGCCTGCAAGACATCCCATTACCTGCCGCTTGACCCGGCGCTCCCCTACTGTCGAGAATTGATGGACAGACTGGATAGCTCCGCCTCTATATTGCTACAGCAGGAAACACCACCCGATCACAACCTCTCCACCAAGTCTCTGTTCGGTGAGGCAAGGGGCAAAATGTTCGGAGTTATGGTTGCCAGGAACCCGGATGGCATTCACCAGGTATTGCATGCTTTTTCCGGCCAATATAACGGACTTTGGCAGGTTCCGGGATGGGCACCACCACTTTTTAATCTTGAACTGTTCCACCGTATCCACGATGCGCGGGAACGGGAAATAAAGGGGATAACCTCTAAACTAGCCGAAATCCCCCCTCAGACAAAGCAATGGCAGACACTACGCACTACAAGAAAACAACTCTCCAGAAAACTTATGCAGGATATCTTTTCGATATACAGATTACGTAATTTCCGTGGCGCTTCCATCTCACTTGAAAAAGCATTTATTGGCTCAGGCCTGCCCACCGGTACAGGTGACTGCTGTGGTCCCAAATTGCTCGTCTGGGCTGCAACCCGGCAACTCAGGCCTGTAGGCATGGCTGAATTCTATTGGGGACGCAAAAATAAATCGGGGACGAGGAAACACGGCGTCATCTACCCCTCCTGTGCCGAAAAGTGCCAACCTTTACTGGGGTTCCTGCTATGCAGGAGTAATCATGATCCACGGTGAGCTGAAAATTATCTACCACGATCAATTCCTCGTCATCGCCGACAAACCCGGGGGTCTGCTCTCTGTTCCCGGCCGCGGGGCAGACAAGCAGGATTGTGTTACAAGCCGGTTACGTAACATGTTCCCGGAAATGATTGAGCAACCGGCAGTTCATCGCCTCGACATGTATACCTCGGGCCTGCTGGTAGTCGCTGTCACCAGGGAAAGCCATCGTCACTTAAACCGCCAGTTCATGGACCGCACTGTTATTAAACACTACCAAGCCATCGTTGAAGGTGAGATCCATGGTGATTCCGGAGAAATCCGGCTTCCCTTCAGGCTTGACCCTGCCAACAGACCACTCCAGGTATACGACCCGCAGCAGGGAAAAATGGGGGTCACCACATGGACCCGACTCTCCCGTGAAGCAGCCGGCACCCGAATCCGTTTCGTTCCACTCACTGGCCGGACCCACCAGCTGCGTGTACATGCCGCCCACCATCTGGGCCTGTGTTGTCCCATTGTCGGCGACAGCCTGTACGGTTGCGGCAGTGACGGAGACAGGATGCTGCTTCATGCCGAATATCTTGAATTTACCCACCCTGAAAGTAACAAGAGAGTTCACTTTCACGTACCAGCCCCTTTCTAGCCAAACAGTAGCGCCCGACTCTTACTTTTTGTCCCTGAACAGGGTATAGTAAGGCCATGAAAACGTACTGGAATTATAAAGACTCTATCAACCTCGAATACTTCATCCAGCTGGATGAGGAGACAGACGATGCCGAGCTTCACGAGCGGGATCGTAGTTATTTTCTGCAACTTCCCGCAGAATTGCAAAACAAAGAGCGCATCTCCGCGACCCGTCTTCTTCGAGCCTGGATGGACACCAGGGCAGCAGGGTCGGAAAATACTAAAAGGCTGCCCGGCACTATAGCAGTCGAAATAATGACCATGTTGCGACTGGTACTGGTATTCTTCGCCCTGGTCGCCGGGTTTGGCGCAGGGGTCCTCTATTTCAGCTATTCCGGGGATACGCCGGTAAATGTCCTGCCTTTTTGCGCCATTTTCGTCCTCTTTCAGTTACTGCTGGTCTTGCTGCTCCTGTTCAGGCGAGCAGTAACAGGTACGCTGGGAAAAGCCATACCACGTTCGGCAGCTGTCATGCTGGTTTCCCTTCTGGCGGACAGGCTTTACCAGCTTGTTGCCGGAAAAACAAGACAGACGCTTGGAGGGAGCCGCCTGCAGCAAATTCAGTCGGTTGACGGACAGGCCAGATCTTTTTTCCGTGTTCACGCCACGATTTTTTACTGGCCACTCTTCTCGCTCCTTCAGGGTGCAGCCGTCATCTTTAATGTCGGCCTGCTGGCTGCCACATTTCTCAAGATCAGCGTCAGCGATGTGGCCTTTGGCTGGCAATCCACCCTGCAACTCAGTGGTCAGACCCTCCATAAACTCGCAGGCTGGATCGCCCTGCCATGGTCCTGGTTTCTCGGGGAAGGAATGGGTTATCCAACGCTTACGGAAGTCGAAGGCAGCAGGATAATCCTGAAAGAGGGAATTGCTCACCTGGCCACGGAAAACCTCATATCCTGGTGGCCCTTCCTGCTTATGTGCGTACTGGTTTACAGCCTTCTTCCCAGACTGCTACTCTACCTTTACGGCAGATACCGGGAACAGCAGGACGACCTCATCCCTTCCCCCCTGCCACTGAAGGTCGAGCAGATAATCCGCCGGATGCAGACACCTGTTGTCACCACCCAGGCACCCCCTGAACCTCGGCCAGAATCAGGAGAAAGAGAGAAAAAAGCCAGCGCCCCCTCCAACACATCAACCGGGATGAATCTTCTGCCAATCGTGGTACTGCTGCCGGATGATTGCTACGACAGCTGCACGATAGATGAACTCCGATCCGTTCTGCAGGATGAGGGTTTCAGCCCTGAACACGTCCACAGGTTCGGAGTGGATTACGACAGCGATCAAACGTTACTGAAAATGCTCGGGCAGCCCGACCACACCTTTGAAGCAGGTTTTCTTATTATTGTTGAATCATGGATGCCCCCACTCATGGATTTCCTGGTCTTCCTGAAAACACTTCGAGCTGTAACAGGGCCCACCGTTGCTATCAGAATACGGATGCTTGGCCGCCCGGATGCAAACACCATATTCACGCCGGTAACCGATGCCGGCCACAACGCCGTTTGGCACCAAAAAACAGGGAGCCTTGGCGATCCGTACCTGGAAGTGTTGTCTCTTATCCCGGGAAGTGGATCATGAACGCTGTGGAACGTTCTCCGGAAATTGCAATTATTGGCCACCCGAATGAAGGGAAATCGTCGGTCCTCTCAACTCTGGCAGAAGATGACTCCGTTCGTGTCAGCGCCACGCCTGGAGAGACCGTTGTCTGCAGGACATTTCCCGTCCGTATAGACGGTAGAGAGGTACTTCGTTTTACCGACACCCCCGGTTTCCAGAATCCCTCCAGAGTCCTAGCCGAACTTCGAAAACTAACCGAGGAAGATGGGGATTGTATCACCCGGTTCCGGGAAAAATTCCAGACCGTGCCGGAACTTCACGACGATATAGAACTTCTTCAGCCGATAGAGCGGGGAGCCGGCATTATCTATGTTGTCGATGGCTCACGGCCTGTCCGCAATGTGGACAGGGCGGAAATGGAGATACTTCGCCTCAGCGGTCGTCCCCGAATGGCCATCATCAACTGTAAGGATGATCGGTATAACCACCTCGACAGCTGGAAGAACGAGTTCAGAAAGACTTTCAACTCAAACCGGGTATTCAATGCCCACCGGGCCACCTACGCAGAGAGGATCCTGCTGCTGGAAGCGTTAAAGTCCATCGATCAGGACTGGCACCCTATATTGGATAAAGTTGTCGTTGCATTCAAAGACGATTGGGCCTCACGGAACAGGCAGACGATGCATATCCTGCTCGATCTGTTTACCGATTGTCTGCAATACACGGTTTCAGCTCCGCTCAACGCCACAACTGACCAGGAAGAGCTGCAAAAACAGCTCACCAGAAGTTATCATAAAACAATCGGTGAGAAAGAAAAGAAAGCCCACCGCAGAATACGCGGTCTCTATAAACACAATATTTTTGATTATTCCCTGCCAGCACACTCCCTGCTCCATGAAGAACTTTTCAGTGAAAAAACCTGGAGCGTTATGGGGCTTTCCAAAACCCAAATCGTCATCATCGGTGGCCTGGGTGCTGCAGCCATCGGGGCCGGTATCGATATTGCTGCGGGTGGCATGGCCCTTGGGTTGGTAACCGGACTGGCCGGGGCAGCCGGGGCCATCGGGGCGCTGTGGGGAGGAAAAAAACTATCGCAGGACGGTGTGTTCGGAGTTCGCATCGGCGGGGAACAACTTCGGCTCGGCCCGGCGACAGACATCAACCTGCTGTTTGTTCTGATAAACCGAGCCTTACTCTATTATAAACACACCATCAACTGGGCACACGGCAGAAGGGATTATGAGAATATTTCTATAAAATCAGAAACAGAAAACCATTCCTTCAACATAACCTCTAACTGGTCAACAGCCAGGCTGCGTATCTGTAGTTCCTTTTTTTCGGCTGTAACGGGTAAGAAAGAAAATAATATTGGCCAGGAGAAGAAGAAACTCGGTGAAATTATTGAGCGGTCCCTGGCTGAGATTTCCAGTGAGGAGTAAAGACCATGGAACGAACTATTACCACTGAGACCCGGCCTATCAAGCTCTGGCTGCCCGACATTGACGACGACACCCTGCAACAGGCGAGGAATCTAGCGAATTTCCCCGGAATCCACCACCATATAGCTATCATGCCCGATGCTCATGTCGGGTACGGAATGCCCATCGGGGGAGTCGCAGCAACAGACAACCTGGTTATCCCTAATGCCGTTGGTGTAGACATCGGTTGTGGAGTCTGTACCGTCCAGACCACCTTAAAAAACGTTGACCGGTCCGAGCTCAAAAAAATCATGGGAGCGATCCGCCGGGAAATTCCTTTGGGCTTTAAACATCATAAAAATGCACAGCCGTCGAAGTTTATGCCTCAACCGCCTAAAGGCATAACCCTCCGGGATCTTCCTGTGGTCTCATCAGAATACAAAAGCGGCCGCAGCCAACTCGGGACTCTGGGCGGGGGCAATCATTTTATAGAAATTCAGCGTGATGAAGACGAATACATCTGGCTGATGATCCACTCCGGCAGCAGGAATATCGGTTACAGGGTCGCCCGTCACTACAACAACCTGGCCCAGGCTTATAACACCAACCACATGTCAGGCGTGCCGACCAGCTGGCAGCTCGCCTTCCTGCCACTTGATAGTGAAGCGGGCCAATTGTACCTGCAGGAGATGCAGTATTGCGTCGATTTCGCGCGTGCCAACCGTAAGCTGATGATGGAGCGCCTCCAGGATATTATCCAGGAGTTTTGTTCTCCTGTCCATTTTTTCGAACGCATAGATATTGCCCACAATTATGCCACACTGGAACATCATTTTGGTAAAGACGTACTGGTGCACCGCAAGGGAGCAACCAGGGCAGGGAAAGGTGAAATCGGTATTATCCCCGGTTCGCAGGGAACCAGTAGCTATATCGTACAGGGAAAAGGCAACCCGGACAGTTTTTGCTCCTGCTCACACGGAGCGGGCAGAAAACTCGGCAGAAAACAGGCCCAGCGGACGCTGAACCTGCAAAAAGAAATAACCATACTGGAAGAACAGCATATCATACACGCGGTCCGCTCAAAGAGGAACCTGGAAGAGGCTGTCGGTGCTTATAAAAATATAGAAAAAGTACTCTCTCGCCAGAAAGACCTTGTCGCACCGCTCACCCGTCTTCAACCGCTGGCCGTTGTCAAAGGATAGGAAGCTGGCAACTCAAGGTGCCAGACGTTCAACCCTCCAGCCACTGTCGGATTCCGCAGACGGTGTGTAGAGAAACCGGTCATGCAGGCGGCTTTTACGGCCCTGCCAGAATTCGATTTCCTCAGGAACCACACGGTAGCCACCCCAAAATGAGGGTAGAGGCACCTTCCCCTCCCCTATCTTGGTTTTCATCTCATTAAATTTCTGTAACAGGATCTGGCGAGAACTGAGCTTATGGCTTTGACTGGAAACCCAGGCCGCAATCTGGCTCTCCTTGGGGCGTGTCATAAAATACCTGGCTGATTCTGCAGCGGATATCCTCTCGGCACGACCGTTAATCTGTACCTGTCTTTCCAACTCCAGCCAGACGAACAACAAGCTTACCCGGTTGTTTTCACCAATCTCACGCGACTTCCTGCTCTCGAAATTGGTGAAAAAGACATACCCTTTCTCATCATAATATTTTAGAAGCACCGTACGTTGACTCGGCTGTCCTTTAGCATTGACCGTAGCCAGAATCATGGCGGTGGGGTCCGCGATATGTGTCGCCTGGGCCTGCTCAAACCATCGGCTGAACTGGATCTGGGGATCGGGGTTGAGGTCTGACCGGTTCAGTCCCCCTTTCAGGTATTCTCTGCGAAACTGGCTTAAATCCACGTACGTATTCCTTTGCTCTTATTAAGTTAGTTACCATCCAAAACCTGATTTTTGAGCCGATATCAGGTTTTGGGATGATGACTAAGTTGTATTTTCGTATTTCAATCACCAGAGGGGAGGGTTACTCAGGCCCGTGTACACCCTCAAGACGCCAGTTATCAGTCCCAACAGGGCGAGCCCAGGTCCATTTTTCCTGAAACTTGATTGGTTCAGTATTGGACCCTTCTACCACATCGCCGGTGGTATCATCCACTGTATAGTCGAGCAGGTTTGCTGTAAACAGGACGGTGACAAAATCCTCGGTGCCGTTGTTACCGGCAGAATCGATGGCAATCTTCCGAACGGCAATGGATTCCAGTTTATTAATGACGCCACGAGCCTTCATATCAGCAAAATGTTCAGCATATTCAGTGGCCAGCTGGTCGCCCAGCAGGTGTTTGAATGAGTCTATCTCCCGGCGCATCCAGCCCGCCTGGACCTGGAAAAAGACATCGGAAGCAATCTCCAGAAAATAATCTGGATCAAAGCCGGGATCGTTGCGGCGAATTTCGGCCAGACCGGCATCAACGGCCATGGGAGAACCAGGAGCAGGCGGCGGCACATCAAAACCACCGGCCCCCTGTGTCGACGGACCGGATTGCCCGGTCCCTTGCTGACCCGGAAATCCTGGCCCACTCTGCTGGTGATAGCCCCCCTGCGTTTGCGTCTGTTTAAACTTCCTGTAAAGAAAATAACCAACACCACCCAACAGCAGGAGAGGCAAGATCCCCATGCCCTCACCGCCAAACATAGAGCCGAACAACATGGCACCCAGAGCACCACCAAGCAGGCCTCCGGCTAATCCTTTACCAAAAGACCCGCTCGATTTTTTTGTATTCGTGGTTGTCTTTGATGCAGGGGCTTTATACGGTGAAGATTTAAATGACTTACCGCCAAACTTTGCCTTGGCATCCACCGTATCGGTCAAGGGACCACTACCAAGTATAAATAATCCAAACAACACAACCAGAAAAGGGGTTATCAGACGACTGAAAGATTCCATTTTTTTTCCATTTTAAACTTTTATTTTTTTTATGTGCGAAATATACACGCCAACTATAAAACAGTTGCTAATGTAAGTATAAATTTACTAAGAGCAAGAAAAGTAATACAGACCTCACCAAATATTCACACTTTTATTTTCTTTGAGAACCTATGCTGCTTATCCACCCTCCACAGACCAAACCAGCAGAACCTCCTGCCGGCATCCCCTTACTGGCGGGTGCTCTTCGCAATAGTGGTCAGCAATGTGTAATCTGTGACCTGAATATTGAAGGTCTCCATTATCTACTTGACACCAGCACGCCTGCTGAGGATACCTGGAGCAAAAGGGCATGGAAAAATCGCTATAACCATCTCAATACTCTCCGGAACTGCGACACCTACCTCAACCTCTCACGCTACACCAGGGCAGTCACCGACCTGAACAAGGTGGTGGAAAATGCCGGCAAGAGATCGGGTATACAGCTCTCCCTCGCCAATTACCAGGACCCTGCACTCTCACCACTGAAAAGTGATGACCTGCTGGCCAGCAGCAGCCGGTTCGCAGAAAATATTTATTATCCGTTTTTCTCCAAACGATTGACCCAACTGATTGAAGCCCACACCCCAACCTTCATTGGATTCTCGCTCAACTACCTGAGCCAGGCTCTCTGCACCTTTGCCATGGTTGGTTTTGTGCGGCAGGTGTTCCCACAGATACAGATCGTCCTCGGGGGGGGATTGGTAACCACCTGGCTGCAAAATAAAGGTCAGCTTACCCAGTTTGAAGGCTTAATTAACCACTTGGTGGCGGGTGCTGGAGAAACTCAGCTCCTCGATATTGTAGAGAAAACCAAACTATCACGAAAAGACTACCAACCCGATTTCACGGATCTTCTCGAATATAACTATACATCTCCTGGATTTGTACTGCCGTACAGCAGCTCCACCGGCTGCTTCTGGCGAAAATGCTCTTTCTGCCCCGAGACAAGTGAGGGAAATCCTTTTAAGCCGATTCCTGTAGAGGAGGTCCGGAGCGAACTTGCAACCCTGGCCGACAAGACCCAACCGAAACTCATCCATCTGCTCGACAATGCCATAAGCCCAGCTGTGCTGAAATCAATGACACACCAGCCACCCATAGCACCGTGGTACGGGTTTGTCAGGTTTAGTGAACATCTGGCGGACCCAGACTTCTGCCAGGCACTCAAGCGATCAGGTTGTGCTCTGTTAAAAATTGGACTTGAGTCCGGCAATCAGGCAGTGCTGGATACTATGCACAAAGGAATCGACCTGAATCTGGCCCATAGGGCACTCACAGCTCTGAGAAATGCCTCCATTGCCACCTATGTCTACATCCTGTTCGGAACACCAGGTGAAGCCGAGGAAGAGGCGAGGGATACCCTGCATTTTGTTGCTGCCCATCACCGGAGCATCAGTTTCCTGAATCTCGCCATCTTCAACTTACCGATTGGCAGCGCTGAAATCGACGACCTTGATATCCATGATTTTTATGAGGCTGACCTGTCGATTTATTGCGATTTTGAACATCCACGGGGCTGGAACAGGAAAGCGATCCGCCACTTCCTTGAGGGTCAATTTAAGAGAGAACCGAGAATTAAGGCGATCCTCAAGAGAGACCCGGTGCATTTCACCTCTAATCACGCACCTTTTTTCAGTAGACAGGAAGTCTCTTAAAAGAAATGTCTCCCCCTTCTACCCGGCTCAAAGAACTGTCCCTTCCTGATTAAAAAAAGGATAAAAGAGAAAAAAATCCCCGTTACATCTATCATGCGACGGGGATATTATAAAACTGCAGACAGGATACGGTTCTTATCCTATGCTCACCAGCTCCAGATCGAAGTTGAGATCTTTTCCGGCCAGGGGCGGATTGGCATCAAGGATAATGTGGTCGTCATTGGTTTCCATAACGGTGACCAACATGATCTGGCCTTCTGGACCACCGACCTCAAGCCGCATCCCTTCCTCCGGATTCAGATCGGGCGGGACCTGCTCCTGCGGGACGGTCATGACCAGATCGCCGCTGTACTCTCCATACGCCTTCTCCACCGGTATCAAGACACTCTTTTTCTCTCCGGGAGACATACCGGTTACCGCCTCGTCAAAACCGACAATAACCTGTCCGCTGCCAATTTCAAATTCTAAGGGATCATGTCCTTCCGAACTATCAAAAATGGACCCGTCTTCCAGGGTACCTTTATAATGAACCTTTACCTTGTCACCGCGCTTTGCCTCTGCCATACTATTCGCCTCTATATTGTTGTCGGGCATCATCACCCAATATTCATTTCAATTGCTCCGCTCCACTGCCGGGGCGAAAAACTATACCATAACGCCGCCCTTCTGAACAGCACTGATTCTTTGAATGTTACATGCAATTCCAAAAAAGACGTAAAAGAACGGATCCGTCAGCGACTATCGGCTGATAAACATCTTCACAAACTCTCTTCCCGCCTGATACCCGGCATCAATGGCATCTTTACGATTTCTATATGTCCTGCCCGCGCCTGCTGATACTCCCGGCCTGATAAGATAATCAGCCTCCATCATTTCAGGCTCAGCCGCCACACAGCTCTGCAATTGAAGGGTGGCGGTCAACATACCGGCGCGGCCCCCTTTTAGCGGCAGGGGAAAACCACACAACACATCCACACCGATAACGATATCGGCCCCCAACTTTCTGGCAAACCGGACAGGAACCAGAGATAGCAATCCGCCATCAACCCAGACGGAACCATTTACCTCCACCGGCACCAATGTCCCGGGGATAGTCACCGATGCCTGCACCGCCCGACCCACATCACCCTCCACTATAAGCAGACTTTCATGATGTGTCATGTCGGTAACCGTAATGCCAGTTGGGAGTGATAATTGCTCAAGGCTCCTGTTTCCGGTAACCCCGTTTATCCACTCCGCCAGGGCCCTGCCGTTGACCCTTCCCTCATCACTGAAAACCACATCCGTCACATCCGCCGGTTTTACAGAGAGTACAGCAGCCTCAATATCTTCATATTCCATACCACTGGCATACAGCACAGCTGCAATGGCGCCCACAGAAGAACCTGTTACCAGATCTGCATAAATTCCAGCCTCATCGAGTGCCCTTATCACTCCCAGATGAGCAAAACCACGCACCCCTCCACCTCCAAAAGCAAGACCGATCGAAGGCCCTGACTCGGTCCTCTTGTCACGAATCGCGACAACATCGGCCTGGGAAACTCCACACAAATCGTCGTACCTGTTCTTTTCTGCACATCCACCGAGATACATCAGCAACCAAACAACCAAGAGTGAACGACACCATGATACCTGTCTCTTCATTTCATTTCTTTCCTGTTGTTTGCGTCATAACTTCAGGACAAATCCCAATAGAGGTTTCATCCTACCTACCAATATATTTATACTCGTGCCATTTACCTGTAAGGAAATCAAGGCCTTCATACCCTATGACTCAAATGCAAATTTTCACCCAATTGTTGTATTACTCTAAACCTGATGGTATAGGTTTTGGAAATATATAAAAAATAACTGGGAGCAGATATGCCGCGATCAAGAAGTGGTTTTATTCAACTTATTACTAAAATACCATTCCCATTATTGCTATTCTTTGGAGTTGGAATAGCCGGTGCCTTGCCACTTTTAGCTACAGGTTTGATTTTGATACGTTATGATCTTTCAATGACGCAAGGAGTGATGGTTCTTGCTGGTGGAGCTCTGTTTGGCATAGGGGCAAATTTCCTGATAGTCAACATTTTAAATTTGAGACCCAAAGTAATCGCCGAGGAGGTTAAAAGTATTGCGAGTGGCGATCTAACTCATTCCCCACACTCAGATGTACAAGATTCCTTCGGAGAGTTGACCCGTGATCTTGGGATAATGGTTAACAGTATGAGGGACATGATTGGAAATTCACAGACGTTAAGCAAACAGCTTGAAGTTGAATCAGCAGGGCTTGATACAATATCAACAGAGATGACTGAAAGAATCCACACAGCCAACGAGTTTTCAACAAATGTAGCTCGTAGCACTGAGGAAGTAAGTCAGAATACTAATTCGGTAGCCGTTGCTATAGAAGAATCCACTGCAAATACATCTCAAATAAGCGTTTCTGTTGAGTCTCTTGAAACAAATACTAATATTTTAGCCGAAGAGACCGAAAAGACAGGCGTTACAGCAGAGCAGGCTGTTCAATCAGTTGAGAAAGCAAACAGCACAATAAACACTCTAGGTAGATCGGCGCAACAAATTAGTCAAGTTACTGAGACGATAACAGAAATATCTGAACAGACTAATTTACTCGCACTAAACGCCACAATTGAAGCAGCACGGGCCGGAGAGGCAGGAAAAGGATTTGCTGTTGTAGCTAACGAAATAAAAGATCTTGCGAGACAGACTGCTGTTGCAACTCAAGAAATTAAAGGAATGATAGAAGAGATCCAACTTAACACTAATACCAGTGTTACTACTATTGAGGAGATCTCTTCAATTATTGGTGAAGTTAATAGCTCTGTGACCAATATTCGCACCTCAATTCAAGGGCTAACAGTTTCTACCGCTGAGATTGCTACCAACATAAGTGAATCTAAAGAGGTACTCGGTGAAATTAGCCAGACAGTTGCAGAAACTTCTGTAAAAAGTGTTTCCATGAGTGATCATGTCGTTGAGATCGACAGCAAAATTAGAGAAATAGAAGTTAATGGGGAGGTAGTAAAAAAATCATCAAAAGAACTGTCAAACATAGCAATTAGTCTGAAACAAAGTTTACAGAGGTTTCGAGTACAGTGACCCCCACATGTTACAACTTTGCTCCCAACTGACACTTCAAGTGACTGTGTTGCTGTAGATCTGGCAATCTCTCCTTGATTGACATGATGCATCCCTTTAAAAGTGCACATTCGCTAGTTACACAAAAAAGAGTGCTATCCGAAAAGAAACAACAATCATTGCTGTAAGGTATTGATTGAAAAGCACGTACTTACTCTTTCAAATCGTTTCCTGATTTCCACACATTAAGGTAACAGGTATCCCTTCTCCACGGAGTCATTGATCAGTTCTTGAGCGAATTTCCACAATTCCCAGGATCCGTCTGCAATATGGGCATTTCGTTGTAAAACCTGCTGCCTTGTAATGCCATGCTCTCTCCAGGCCCTGCCTTCTGAGTAATAATTATGCAGCAGGGGCATCAGGCGATCGAGCGATTGAGCAAAACGGGATTCGGTAGTTTCTCCTTTCTCGAACTCTTCCCAGATCACGATAAAATCATTTTTCTGAACTGCTGGAAGCAAACTGTAGAGTTTCTGGGCGGCTTGTTTTTCTCTCTCCGCCTTCCCTTCATTACCCTCGATATCGTAACAAAAGGTATCACCGGCATATATTTCCACAATATCGTGAAGTAATACCATCTTCAGTACATGGGAGACATCCACTTCTTTATTGGCATATTCACAAAGTACGAGAGCCATAAGGGCCAGATGCCAACTATGTTCTGCATCATTCTCATGACGGTCTGTACCGAGAACGTAGGTCCTCCGAAAAACCGTTTTGAGTTTGTCGATCTCCACAAGAAAACCAATTTGTTTCGACAAATTATCGTCACTCATTTCCACCTCATCCTCTCATCCAGAATCCTGCTCCCTATCGACCCAGTCCGCATGGCAGAAACAAATGCCTACTGCCAACCGTTGCGGCAGAAACAATGCCACTGTAATGGTTTTCCTGATATCGTACCCTCCGACGACACTGGTAATACCGGACCAATCTGCCAGATCCGCCGGGTCAAACGAATTACCACCGCAAAAAACCGCGAGCAGATTCTTAATGTAAGCGGAACGATTCTCCAATGGTTTGAATGCGCCCGGACTGCTGCGGGCAATGATAACGCCTCTCCTTCCTGACAGCGAAACTATGAGATAGATTTTTCTACATTCCGTTTTCCAGCAAGATGATAGATAGCACAAAGTAAAAAGAGCGGGATAGCAAGTTCAATGACCTCTTCGTTTATCTGCATAGATCTTGCCGGGTTTTCATGATAGAGGGCAGCAATCCAGTGCAAAGAAGCTGATATGGAATCCATGCCCTTGCTGCCTATCGCAAAGAGAAGCGCCAGACCGACATTGACGGCTACAGATTCCTTTTTTTTCAGCCCGTCCAGGAACCCAGGGAAATGGGTACGTGAGAAATAGACAAGAACAATAACCAGTAGAATCATCAAAAGAGAAACGATCCCCTTCTCAGGCAGAGGGACATCCGGACTCAGATAGTACCTGCTCTTAAAGATGCCCATGGTGGTAAATTTTGAGTGAAAGTCAAGTTCGCGCAATCCTAGCAACAACACCAGGAAACCACCCAGCACAGTCCTAACGCCCGGCCTGAAAAATGGTAGAACCACCAGCCCAAACGCTGCGATAAAATAGCCGATGACGGTCAGCATCTCGATCGGTCCGTGTTCAACCACTAGCGATACTGCCAACTCTACCGGCAGCATATTGATTGTCACAAGGAGGAACATCGTTACTGTCAGGACAATGCGAATTCCCTGGATACATTCTCTGGACATATTTTTAACTACACCCTAAAGTAAACTGAATAGTTGTGTTGCTCTTTTCCCGTGTGGCATCTTTACCATGTTTAACCTGCACTTCTCACCGAAAATTTGGTTTTATTTGTAAAATCAAGACAAACAGCAAGGGAAAACCACCACGGGGATGAAGGCTTATAACAAATTATTCTTCGCCAAACAGGCATTTCGGTGGAGGCGTAAGGTGGCACCCTTCATTCAGCAATCACACTATCCCAAGGAATTTCATCTACATGACGACAGCGTGGCTATTGACATGCAACGGTGCACCTTGAGTTTTCAATTCCATTGATAACATCAGCAAACAATATCGTATTGTATCCTGGCCCTTTTCATAGAAATATAGCAGGAGTATTCAAACGTCTGACGCAAGCCGAAAACGCTTTCCATATAACACTTTACAAATGCAAACTAATAAAACGAAAATTATAGCAACCCTCGGGCCGCGCTGCAGCACCGTTGACCAGATGATCCAATATATACGGGCCGGTATGAACGTAGCCCGAATCAACCTGTCCCACGGAGACAGGGCAAGCCATCAGAAAATGATCGATTTGGTGAAAACAGCGAGGGAAAAGCTCGGCACAGATACAGCTATCCTGCTCGACACCAGGGGACCCGAAATCCGGGTCCAGCAAATGGAGGAAGCTCTCACACTCCCGCAAGGCAGTTCCCTGATACTGGTAGATGAAGACAGTGAAACCGGACAAGACAGGCTTGGTGTCAACTATCCTTCTATTGCCGACGATGTCAAAATCGGCTGCAAGATCCTGCTTGATGATGGTAAACTACAGCTCAAGGTCACAGACATACAGGATGGTGAGGTCCACACCAAAGTGCTGGTTGGTGGGACGGTAAGCAGCCGGAAGCGGGTTGCACTGCCGGACATGATTGTACAACTGCCATCTCTTTCTGAAAAAGATGAGCAAGACATCGCCTTCGGGGTCACCCAGGAGGTTGATTTTATCGCCGCCTCCTTTGTAAGGCAAGCTGATGATGTGTGGGCCGTTCGCAAGATAATTGAAGACGGCGGCGGTAACCAGGCTATCATTGCCAAAATTGAGAACCGCCAGGGTGTTGAGAATCTAGACGAGATCCTGGCCGCCGCGGAAGGCTTGATGGTAGCCCGTGGAGACCTTGGTGTAGAAATGCCTGCTGAAGAGGTCCCCGTTATCCAGAAACGGCTGATCCGGGCGGCAAACCTCAGTGGGAAACCGGTTATAACTGCAACCCAGATGTTGGAATCGATGATCATCAATCCTTCCCCCACAAGAGCGGAGGCCAGCGATGTCACGAATGCTATTTTCGACGGCAGTGATGCGGTAATGCTCTCAGCTGAAACGGCTGTTGGGAATAACCCACTGGAAGCTATCCACTTCCTGGCGCGCTGTGCGCAAATTTCAGAGGGGTCACTTGATTATGAAGCGATCCTGGCAGAAGGTCTAAGATACAGGCGACCAGTCGTCACCGACTCAATCTCGTATGCATGCTGCGCCACCGCCGCAGATCTGGAAGCCGCGGCTATCATCGCTACCACTATGTCGGGGTCAACAGCCCGGATGGCCGCCCGTTATCGCCCCAAGGCCCCGATCATTGCGGTCAGTTCCAGCCAGCAGACCATTCGCCAACTGCAGTTGATTCGAGGGGTAACCCCTATCTCCTGTGCCAAGGCCACCAATATGGACGACCATCTCGACAGATCGATCCACGCTGCTACCCAGGCCAAACTGGTCCAAAACGGCGACCTGGTGGTTATTACTGCCGGGTTGCCCATCCAGACAGCGGGAACAACCAACATGCTAAAGGTCCACACTGTTGCTGATATCTGTTTTACAGGTCAAGGCATCGGGACCGCCATGACAGATGGTGAGATCAGGGTTATCAGGACCGAAGAGGATTGGCAGGATCTGCCGAAGAAGGTGATCGTCGTTGTTTCTGCAACTGACCACTCTATGGTGGATAACCTTACCCGCGTTCGCGGTGTCATCGCCGAGCAGGCGGGCCTCACCTCTCATGCGGCAATTCTAGGCAGGGAACTAGGGGTTCCGGTTATATGCAATGTGACCAACGCCACTGACCAGTTTGAAAACGGCCAGACAGTCACCATCGACGGATCCACCGGCCAGATCTGCTATGGTTCCATGCGCGGACGCAATTAACCAGCTTCAGCGTATGCCATAAACGACAAACTTTTTTTTCTAACTTTTGACAGCAAACTCTAGTTTGCTGTCAAAAGTTAGAACCCTATGCCACCTGAACCGACAATCAGACGGTTGTTACCGCCATCAATCAGCAAGCTGAACTGACGAGAAATTCGGGCTAATAGATAGATGCACCAAAGTCCTCAAAGACCTTTTCAATGGGAATCGCAAAACCTATCCCCTCCGTGTCTCTAAAGATCATGGTGTTTACCCCGCGCACATATCCTTTTTCATCGATAAGCGGACCACCACTGTTACCAGGATTAATCGGAGCATCTGTCTGCAGCAGGATCTGTCCGTCAATAGCAGATTTCCTCATTCCGGAAAAAACCCCTGAGGTCACTGTATTCCTTAACCCCACAGGGCTTCCTATAGTAAAAACCTTATCACCCTGATTAATACGGTAATTCCCCGGAGGTCTCTTTAATACCGGATGTTCTGTCACCGAAATGGCAAGGAGGGCAAGATCGTAATTCTCGCTCATAAGCAGGAAGTTGGCGTAGTGCTCACTTCCATCTGCCAGGATCACCTTTAAATCACCGGCGCCGGTCTGCCTCTCCATCTCCTGAAGCCGCTCTTCCGCCCTCTCTTGTTCAGGCATGATTCTATCAATATTCTTCTGCATCTCGGTAATGTAAATACGTACCTGTTCCCGCTGCGGGCCTTTGGGCAATCTTTTCATTTCCTGCCGATATTTACGGATCTTCTTTTCTTCAAGATCAATCATCTTCCGGCTTGTTTCCACTTTATGCCTGAACTTCTCCAGTTCATCCTGATTGAGTTCGACGACATGCCGGTTGGTCACGATAAAGTTGCTGCTGACAAAAAAGCCAGACCCGGTGCCCCAGGGCGTCTCAATAGAAACGGTTGCCTGCCGGGCATACTCGATAGAGCTGCTTTGAAACACTTCCGGCTCCGGAGAGGATTCAACCGGTTTGCGGTCCCTTGCTTCCTGTACCTGAGGCCGTGCCTTCTCCACATTGCCCGAGGGAACATCAGCTACAATCAGGCTATCCCTTTGCTGCTTACTCTTACCTGGTGTAACAAAGTAATAGGTCCCGCCCGCGGTAACAGCTACCAGGGCGAGCGCCATAACAACCATGACCAGAGTGCTTGATTTCTTTTTGGCAGCCTCGGCTTCTTTTGCTGCCTGTTCTGCCAATTCTTTCTTTCGTTGCAGAACACGTTTATAGCGGGCAAAAATTACGCCGCACGAAGCACATTCCTTTCCGCCACTCTGGCTGTGTCCGCATTTTGGACAACTGAACCTTTCTCCTGCCATCACTCCCCCGTTACCATACTTCAACCGATTGCGCGTTCTTTCACATCGTCACATTATGCAGTTTCCACAATGTTTTTTCTCAGTAGTTCCTGTACTATAACCATAAACTCAACATTTTACCATACCCGGGTTTATCCTTATTCCTTGCTGAGCGTGCAGGAAATTGGCGGTTTATACGATCGAAGATCTCAACGTGAAGATGAAGGGTTTACTATTTGACATGTTTCAGCTTATCCCCTATAGTCAAGCCACAAATTAACAGAATCATCTAAAGTGAGTATAATGAGTGAAAATCCACAAACACCGGAACAGAAAAAAAGTGACAAACTAGGCCAGGGTCTGATGATCTTCTGGGCAGCGATCGGGCTCCATTTTGGAATTGGGCTCGGCAGAGGCGGGCGTGGTATCATGACCACCTTTCAGGAATACAGTTTTATAGGTTTTATGCCCGTAGCAATGACAATTACCGTATGTATAGCTTCTTTTATCTGGTGGCTGTCCTACGATGATACGGTCAATAATCCCGACCTGGCCATGCAAACGGCACTGGTAGAAACTGGCAAGAGTTTTATTGGTATTTCATTACTGGTAACATGGTTGCTTTTTGTCCTCCTGCCAAGTTTTTGCCTCCTGTTCAATATCAATTCTTTTTTCAGTTAGTTTCCATCTTTAAACCAGGTGTTTCGAAGTCTACGCTTATCTGGTCCAGATCGAGGCATGTGAAGAATTTTACCACAGGTATATAATTGATATCTCGGAGTCTCGTTCCTCACTTACCGGAGGATAAAATTTTGAGCATAACGAAGATACTGACCCAAAGGGCAGTTTTAGGACGGGAACTCGTTAATCATTCTGTCAAAACCGTCACAGCATAATGGTACATTCCTGACTCCAGAGATTCATTCATGCAACACCGATCAATCCTATATATTCGTCAGGGCAGAGAACAATGGTTACAGATATAGAGCTCATCATTTCAAACAGTGTCAGGATCCCATTATCCGAAGTAATTTTTCAACCGATCAGAGCGCAGGGTGCGGGGGGCCAGAACGTCAACAAAGTTTCATCTGCAGTACAGCTGCGTTTTGACATCAAGGCTTCCAGCCTGCCTGAGAGGTACAAGGATAAACTGTTGTCCATGCATGACAGACGAATTACCAACGACGGCGTTATCGTCATCAAGGCGCAGACCCACAGGACCCAGGAAAAAAACAAGGAAGATGGCTTGTTGCGGCTTGAAGGGCTTATCCGCGAGGCGGGTTACGAACAGAAGGCCCGGACTCCGACCAAACCAAGCCGGAATTCCAGGAAACGCAGGGTTGATTCAAAAGTGAAAAGAGGGAAAGTTAAATCTCTGCGTAGAAAAGTTAAACAGGATTAATAGAAATTTTTTACTCCTGTTTCATAAAACGATCTTCTACTGAATATTGAACGGCGACATTCGGTTGCCTGTCTTCCTGCATGCTCAACTCCATCGCCGAAACCCACCATTTATCGTCCTCCAGCTCCTTGTTATAATCAACCAATTGCCCAATCATGGGTACCGAAACAGTAATCTCCCTGTTCCACGCTTCATCGATTAATCTCTCAATCGGTTCATACCACGCATGAAGGGAAAGATTGAAGGTTGCCCAGTGAATCGGCTGGAGTATCCTG
Organism: Desulfopila sp. IMCC35008; assembly: GCF_010646885.2. Taxonomy (GTDB): domain Bacteria; phylum Desulfobacterota; class Desulfobulbia; order Desulfobulbales; family Desulfocapsaceae; genus Desulfopila. The sequence continues at coordinate 3,636,694 of NZ_CP050700.1, forward strand.
GCATCAAGATCAGTAAATGCCTGGACTGTCTGTTCAGGAAACATATGAACATCAGGCCAGCGCTCATTATAGGCGCCGCACTCCATAAAGGCGATGTCGAATGGGCCGTATTTCTCTCCGATTTCACGAAACCCATCAAAATATCCACTATCCCCACTGAAAAACAATTTGTGATTTTCCGTCGCGATGACCCAGGAAGCCCACATGGTTTTGTTACGATCGAACAGGCCTCTTCCGGAGAAATGTTGTGACGGAGTAGCTGCAATAGTCAACCCGGAGTGTGGGTGTGTCTCTCCCCACCAGTCCAGTTCGACGATTTTGTCTTCTGCCACTCCCCATTTAATAAGTGTCTGCCCGACTCTCAGTGGCACTATGAAAACATTGGTTTTGTCTTTAAGTTTTCTAATCGAATACTTGTTAAGGTGGTCGTAATGGTTGTGGGAGATGATGACCGCATTAACAAATGGTATATCAGCAATATCCACCGGAAACTCCCCGTTGAACCTGGTTGGCCCAACCGGTGAAACCTTTCGCTCAAACAGCGGGTCCGTTACGATGACAAAACCATCGATATTGATAAGCAGGGAAGAATGACCGAGCCAGGCGGCTTTTAAACTGCCGGAGTTTGAAGCCAACAACTGCTGCAGATCTGTTTTTTCCTGGGAGAGGGGTTCCGCAGGAAATTTTTGGCCTTTTTCGAAGAAGAATTTCTTGTACATCCCCAGATGCTCACCCAACGACATCTTCTCCATGACGGCGACCTCACCAGACCGTGAGAGCTTTTCCCCACTGGGTGTTCTCTTCAAAACCTCTGCTGTTTCTGTGTTTGTTCTAACACAACTTGTTGTCATAATTATAAGTCCTGTAATTGTTACAATCACCAGTTGAGCAATATTTACCCTTTTCATAACTAAACGTTCATTTATATATTTTCATCTTTCATACATCATTTGCGGACTGACTCTTCCAAATTATCAGTTCAACCTAAAACGCTTACATGAGTATTTTTCGATTTCACTCTCAGGTTGATCACTTCCTGCCCTATAGTAAACGTTCATTCAGTTATGTCAAGATCGAATGTACAGGCGTTACTAAGTCATCCTCTATCAGGACACTCCTTTCTGCTGAAAAAGAGGTTTATACTGCATATCTTCATTTAAGATATGGCCAACCAGCCATGATTTTAAGAACTCCAGCAACTCCTTCGACAATAAGTTTGGCCCGACCGGAGCAGCCATGAATCCCTGCGTCCTGTTAATGAAGTCATGATGAACTTTGACATGTTCATCTTTTCTTTCATAGCCATACTCCGCCATCAGGTACTCTTCCGCCCGGAAATGTTCAAGTGCATAATCAGTCATTTCTGTGATCAATTCGGCAATAGTCTCTGGTGTGGTCAATGTTTTCTGCTCATCAATAAGACGATTGATCATCCCCACCAGCCTTTTATGCTGGTCGTCAAGCTCAGCCACACCGACACTAAAGGTGTTCCTCCAGGTAATTCTTTCCATGATTTCCCCGACGGATATATTTGGTTAAAATACAAGTCATCAATTATGTAGGGACACCTGTAACAACGGTCTATCCCACGACAATTTCAAAGCAATACAAACTAGACGAAGCAATATACCATACAGGATGGAAGGAGCAAGAGGGGGCTATGATATTGGATGTTCCAGGGTAAATGTGGTACCATTCTCAGCAGATGTTGTAAAAGACACCTTGCCGTTTAGCACCTGTTCGCCGAACAGTTTCATGGAATAAGTACCGATCCCCCTGCCCTCTTCAGCCTTGGTGCTGAAATTACGCTGGAAAATACGGCGGGCTATATCGTCTGGAATGAACTGTTTGTTCCAGACGTGGAAAAACACTCTCTCTAACGCAGCTTTTTGCTGCTGTTCGGTGATATCCTGGAGGAATAAAAGGAGAAAATCTGTGTCCTCCAACTCAACAGGTTGACACCGTACCCTCATGACAATATCTTTCGTGCTGCAATCATCCTTGATGGTAACTGCGCAAACACGCTCGACTGTATCCTTTGTTGCCATTCCTGTTACCATGGCGATAACAGCACCGCAGGTCGAACAATACTCGCTGGTACCGCAACCTCCCGGCTGTCTCGCAGAATAGATACAGTTCACAGCCTCACCAAGCCGCAGTCCCATTGCCTCTTCCACATCAGAGATGCCAAGCATGCGTGCAAAAGAATCATTAATTGCCACAATCTGGCGATGTCCATCAAGAATTGCTATTAATCCTCCAACGCTTTTCAGGATGCCGGACATCACCGGACTGGATGCGGCAAGCTTGATCTCACGGGCCAATTCTTGTTCTGATGCCCTTTCGGCTGGGGCAAAATATGTGGTTTCAGTTTCCATGCGGGTATCAGTCAGCATATTGTCTTAATAAGATTTTCCTGGATAGAAGAATCTGTTACTGCTCGTGATGCTCACTACAAAAGCCTATCACAACATCGTAAGGAATATCCAGGCAAAAGTGGTCCATAACCCGTTGATTTTTAAACCTGCAAACACCTCTCGCCGAGATTGCATTTTCTTACCAATACAGTAAAGTAGGCACCGCCAGGGGCCAAGAGCCATAACGTTTAACTATCCAATCCTCCCTCGTTAAGGAGACTCATGCTCACCCACACTTTTAGTCATATTCCCGGAATCGGCCAGGCTACCGAAAAGCGGCTATGGGAGGCCGGCGTCACCTGTTGGAAGAAGTGGCAGGATCATCCACCTGTCAGGCTGCAAAACAGCAGCCTGAAAGAAGCAGCGGACCTGCTTCACAAATCAGAACAGGCGTTGCTGACAGATCCATCCTTTTTCACCTCACACCTGGCAGCCAACGAGCAGTGGCGTATTTTCCCCCACTATCGAGATGTGACAGCCTATATTGATATCGAAACAACAGGATTATCTGAAGATGCGGATCTTACCACTATCGCCCTCTATGACGGCATAGAGGTCCGCTATTACGTTAACGGCCGGAATCTCGAGGAATTCCTCGACCATATTTACCACTACAAGGTGCTGGTAAGCTATAACGGGAAGTCCTTCGATATCCCTTTTCTGGAACGATATTTCCGTATACAGCTCAACCATGCCCAAATAGATCTTCGCTATGTCCTTGCCCGCCTTGGATTCAAGGGAGGCCTCAAGGGGTGTGAGAAGATGCTCGGCATCAATCGCGGCGGTCTGGACGGGGTCGACGGTTACTTCGCCGTGCTGCTCTGGCAGGAATATGAGAAGTACAACGACGAAAAAGCCCTTGAAACACTCCTGGCATATAATATTGAGGATACCGTAAATCTGGAAACATTGATGATTAAAGCCTACAACCTGAATGTGGCCGCAACACCCTTCAGCGGCGAGCTGGCTATTCCGCAACCGGAGTCTCCACTCCTGCCCTTCCAGGCAGATCCAGCCTGTGTGGACCGGGTCAAAAAGCGGTACGGCATGGCCTGAGATCTAATAGAAACTGCCAGCCAATGGTTACAGTTTGAGTTCCATCCCCTCCCTGGCAAAAAACACCTCGGTATCACCAGACTTGCCAGTCTCACAGTACATCTTCGCCATCTCGTCAATCTGGTCATCGGTACGGTCCGGATCATGGTGAAAAAGAGCCAGTTTTTTCACGCCTGCACGGTTAGCTGCTTCCACTACGTATTCAAAGCTGGAGTGGCCCCATCCAATCCGGTTGGCTTGGTATTCATCAGCCGTATACTGGGCATCGTGAATCAGCAGATCGGCATCACGATAGAAGTCTTCAATAGCCTGGTTCTGCTCGTTTGCCACTTCTTCCCCCTCGTAAGCCATTGCCTCGTCATAATCGAGATGATCAGGATCAGTAATAAAAAGATTCCGGAACGGCTCGGTATCGTAACACGTGCACACCTTTTTGCCCTCAAACTCAAACCTGTAGCCCAGAGCGGTAATGGGATGATTGAGAAGTTTGGTCACAAGATTCAGGCCTCGGCCTAAATCGATGGCAGGGGTCTCTTTTAACCGGATATATTCGATATCAGAAGCGAGCTCTCCCATATTTACGGGAAAGTACCGATATTTCATCTGCCCACCCACGACATCCTCTAATGGGTCATCCTCAAAAGTTACGGGACCATACACCTTCAGTTTCGTACCTGGTATATAGATCGGGGTAAAATAAGGAAATCCCATTATATGATCCCAGTGGGTGTGGGACAAAAAGATCTGGGTATCGATCGGTCCTTTAGGCAAATCCGTGCCAAGCAGAGACGTGCCAAGTTCCCGGATGCCGGAACCGGCATCAATAATGATCAGCCGGTCATCTTCCCCGACACGTAACTCAATGCAGGCGCTATTGCCGCCATACTTTTGAGTATGTTTCCCAGGACAGGGAATAGAACCACGAACACCCCAGAATCGTATTTTCATAATCGTACCCGCTTAGATCTGTAGAAACATTTCAGCCTTTTGAATCTCCTTCTGCACATCTTCACCGATACTGCCGAAATCAGCCATACTCAGACCGAGTAGTTCAAGCAGTTCGGTCACCTCTGATTCTCGAGGGAAGGAACTACCGGCAAAACCAACATCGAGAATATCGGTATACATATTACCAAGTGCCACGTAGCCTATCCTTTTGGTAGAATCCTCTGAAATTGTGGCTAGGTTATGATGCTGGCTAATACAATTGGTTATCTCTTCGTTAAGTTTCCACTTTTCAGCGATCATACGTCCTACCTCCTGATGGTCGATCCCCAGCACCTCCTGCTCAGCCTCGATTAGCGGAATCTGCTCATTTCGGGCCATATTTACAACCTGGATATATTCATCACCAAAAGGAATCTTGCCAAGATCATGCAGCAGACCGGCCACAAACAACCCTTCCCGCTCCATAACCGGCATATCCTGGATAGCAGCATATAGCTTGGCGCTGACCCCCACCCCGATGGAGTGCTGCCAGAATTTAGTTGTAGGGATAACTCGTGATTTCTTGACACCGCCCACCGTCTTAATAATAGCAGTGGATAACGCCATATTTTTCACCGTATTCATGCCAAGCATGGTAATCGCCCTGGTCAGAGTGGTTACCTTATCGACAAGCGAGTAATAGGCCGAGTTGATCAGTTTCAGGACCTGTCCCGTGAGAACAGGGTCAAGAGACACCACCTTGTTTAACTCATTGGGAGAGGCATCTGTACGGCTGCAAACTTCCATCACCTTGCCCACCGTTGTGGAGAGGCTTGGCATTTTGCGAATGAATTTTTCTATATCTTTACGCTGTTGTTCTTTATCAAGAGTCATCGTCTTAACATCCTTAAAGAACTGAATATTTCATAAATAATCATAATATAGACAAACAACCTGCATTGTATATGAAGATAGAATACAGGTCAAGAATGAGTCCACAGGAGGGCTCATTTCCTCCTATTTTGAGAACTCTACAGCCTCACGATAGGTGATTGTACTGCCCCCGAAGATGTCGAGCGCACTACCAATCGTGACATCGATGCGTCCTTGACCAAGCGTCTGTACAAGCTCCATATCAGCTTTGTCACGGACACCACCAGCGTACGTTGTCGGCAACGGTGACCAGAGCGCAAGTTTTTCCACCAGTACCTTTTCAATACCGGAACATTTTCCTTCCACATCAGCCGCATGAATGAGGAATTCGTCACAACTCTCAGCCAACTCGTCAAGAACCTGCCCGGAAATGACAACCTCTGTAAAATTCTGCCAGCGGTCTGTCACGATAAAATAGTTATCTCCCCTTCTTCGGCAACTAAGGTCTAACACCAATCTTTTCTTTCCCACCCTGTCAACCAGTTTGTTCAACCTGCTTCTGTCGATAACACCACCAGAAAATACGTAGGAGGTAACAATAACGTGTGATGCCCCCCTGTCAAGCCACTGGACAGCATTCTCAGCTGTGATACCGCCACCAATCTGCATACCGCCAGGCCACGCCCGCAGAGCCTCTGTGGCGGCTTCATCATTGCCCGGTCCCAGTTTTATGATATGACCACCGGTAAGGTTGTCGTTTTTATACAACTCCGCATACCAGGAAGATGATTTATCGGCGATAAAATTTGTCTGTAATGAGTCCGGGCTTTGATCGCTCAGGGTAGAGCCGACTATCTGCTTTACGGTCCCACCATGGAGATCGATACAGGGTCTGAATTTCATTTATCCATGCACCATAAAAAAACGGGATTCCTCATCATGAAGAATCCCGTTCGGTTCTTAATCGGGAACAATCATCGTTCCGCCCTTGATGCCATATACTTACGCTTTCTGAATAAGCATGGTCGAAGGATCGAGCTTTAAGGTTGTACCCGGGTCAACTGCACACTCCTCACACTTGAGGATATCCAGGTTCATCTCGTTACCTTCGGGATTAATCACCAGCACGGTATCGAACAGGTCGTCAATTTCATGACATGGTGCCGGAACACCGTCTGCACTGGTCCGCGGGTCTTCACGATGACGTACAGATGAAAACCAGATCATTTTTAAACCGCTCTGCTCCATGAAAGTGCGCATCTCCTGAACCGACTCGCGACTGGCACTCCCAAAATCAAAGCCATCGATGATAAGACATTCCGGTTTGAAAATATCCTGCTCAACGAGGTCGTTAAGACGCTCTTCAAGAACGGCACGACTAAAGGAGGACTCCTTAAAGGTCATGATCATCCTGTTGTTCATAATCGCAGGAATATCCTCAACAGACTCACCTTCTGACAGCAGGGAGAGAATATCATCATACCAGCTTCTTGTTTTGCCAACTGTCTCACCAATAGAGACGTGCAGCACCCTGTTTCCTAAAAGCATGCAATCAAGAGCAAACTGGACCAGAATTGCTGTTTTTCCTAGACCGGCTCTGGACATGACCAGACCCATGGAGCGGAGACCGCTTTTCGCCTTATCCTCAAGACCAAGCGCCCGCAGCGGATTATTCACTACAGAATCGTTGTTTGCCATGGCAACCCACCTCTTTATAATTTCCCGTCGGCCTGTTTTTCGAAAACCGACATGCAATATTTAAGTTCTATCCTGTTATAGGATCAGAATCAACTATTCTTCTTCTCTTCCTGGAACGCCTTGATCAGCTCTTCGCCGACACTCTTCGGTACTGGCTTGAAGTTAGCGAACTCCATGGTAAATTCCGCCTTACCCTGGGTCAGGGAGCGAAGGACGGTGGAGTAACCAAACATCTCTGAAAGCGGTACTTCTGCCTCAATTACACTGTAGAGCCCTTCTTCCATGGAACCGATAATCATACCACGACGCTGGTTAATGGAGCCCATGATCGCACCCTGGAACTCGGTAGGACCTTCTACGGCAACTTTCATGATCGGCTCGAGGATCTGCGGCTTGGCCTTCATGTATCCTTCTTTGAATGCTCCGACAGAGGCAAGCTGAAAAGCCACGTCAGAGGAGTCAACCGCATGGAATGCACCGTCGTTGATAGTGCAGCGTACACCTGTGATCGGTGCACCTATCAGACTACCCTTGGCAACGGCTTTCTTAAAACCCTTGTCACAGGAGCTGATGAATTCACGTGGGATAACACCACCCACGATATTGTCCACGAATTCGTACTCGCCCTCTTCCATCGGCTCCATGAAACCGGCAACACGACCGAACTGACCGGAACCACCGGTCTGTTTTTTATGGGTGTAGTTGAACTCGGCTCTCTGGGAAATTGCCTCACGATAGGCAACCTGAGGAGCACCAACCTCAACCTCGGCCTTGTACTCGCGTTTCATGCGCTCAGTATACACCTCAAGGTGCAACTCACCCATACCGGAGATAATGGTCTCATTGGTCTCTTTGTCCACATAGGACCTGAAGGTCGGGTCTTCCTTGGTAAATCGGTTCAGCGCCTTGGACATGTTAACCTGAGCCTTGTTGTCCACCGGAATGATAGCAAGTGAGATAACCGGCTCCGGAATGTGCATGGAGGTCATGGAACAGGAAATGTCTTCGGAACAGAAGGTATCACCGGAGGCACAATCGATACCGAACAGGGCTACGATGTCACCGGAACCACATGAATCAATCTCTTCCATCTCATCGGAATGCATACGGCAGAGACGACCAATCTTCACTTTCTTGCCGGTACGGCTGTTAAATACGGTATCACCCTTTGTCAGTGTACCCTGATAGGTTCTGATGTAGGTGAGCTGCCCGTAACGGCCGTCTTCAAGTTTAAACGCCAGTGCCACGAGTGGGTCTTCAGGGTCATTGGTGACCGCAAACTCTTTTTCGTCCTCTTTCAGGTCAAGCGCCAGATTTGTTACATCTGTCGGACACGGCAGGTATCTCTCAACTGCATCAAGAAGTGTCTGGACGCCCTTGTTTTTGTAGGCAGAACCCATAAGAACCGGGGTGAAATCCAGAGACAGGGTTCCCTTACGGATGGCATCCCAGATGAGCTGCTGATCGATGTCGCCGCCTTCAAGCACTGCCTCCATCAATTCTTCGGAAAACATGGAAACTTCCTCAAGAAGCGCCTCACGTTTTTCGTCTGCCTCAGCCTGCATAGCAGCTGGGATATCGTCTTCGCGGATTACCTCACCGTTATCACCATCGTAATAGATCGCTTTCATGGTTACCAGATCAACGACCCCTTCAAGATCGTTCTCCAGACCGATAGGCATCTGTAACATGTGAGCGTTCAGCTCTAGCTTTTCCTGGAGCTGTTCGGTCACCTTCATCGGGTTAGCACCGGTTCGATCACACTTATTGATGAAGGCAATACGCGGGACATTATACCGGGTCATCTGACGGTTAACCGTAATGGACTGCGATTGTACACCACCAACAGAACAGAGCACCAGAACAGCACCATCAAGAACACGCAGGGCACGCTCAACCTCAACCGTGAAGTCAACGTGACCCGGGGTATCGATGATGTTGATTTCGGTTCCTTTCCAGTTACAGTAAGTGGCGGCGGACTGGATTGTAATACCACGTTCCTTCTCCAGTTCCATGGAGTCCATCTTGGCACCGACGCCATCCTTGCCACGTACTTCGTGGATCGCATGAATCCTGTCCGTATAGAACAGAATCCTCTCGGTCAGGGTCGTTTTGCCCGAATCGATATGGGCGCTGATACCTATATTACGTACCTTCGATAAATCTTTACTCATGGCTGCTTTCCTCTACCAACGCAAGCCGGTCATATACCGACCCCGCACTCTCATGGAATTTTTACTGGGTAATGAAAATAATTAAGGAGCTACAGCTCCCTGCAACTCCCTTTGCAACTGACTCTATTTCAAGGAATTGAATTCTTGTTTGCTCGTCCATCCTTTCGAAAAAAACGACGGACACCCTACATGTTACAGGGTAACCTAATAGAATATACAATCTTCATATCGATGTCCACTAAAAAAGTAACTTCGACTTATCTTTTCTTCAAACAGCGGAGGCTGACACTTTCGAAAAGCTCATTGTGAGCCATTGAATAGACCTTAAAATACTAATCCCGCTATTTCTTTGTTAAGGGCAAGCCGAACCTGTCCTGACCAAGCAGACTGGTGGCGTCATCGGCAAAGAGGGAGAGGAAACTGTTGTCGGCCATATTGCACCTGAAACCACGACAGGTTCTGGGACGGTAATGATATATCTTACAGTAGTATTTGTTGTTTCGCTTTTGCATGAACACACAGCCCTTTTCATCCGGGTGAATCATAAATATCTTACCCTCCGCTTCTGCATCTACTGTCGCCAGCCTGAGTCCTTTTTCCCGAATCATTCCCATGGAAATATTGACCCCGACATGCCCTCCCATCTTCTTTATAAACTCCACCTCATCCTTATATAAAGGGATTTTCCTGTACTTCCTGCAACAGGTTCCGCACTGGCGGCATTCGTGGAAGATGGTTTGAAGGACACTTTCGTCGATTCGGGCATTCATTATCTTCCCCTTACAAAATATTCCAACGTTTTTTTAACGGATGATCCCGCAGTATACGGCTTGCCCGTTCCGAGTGCATCACCCCGACACGTCCAGCTGCTGGCGCCATGAGGCTATCCAGGCTTGCCAGCACCGACGCCTGTAATGATTCCTGGTTGTATCCCCCTTCAAGGATAAAGATCAACCTGTTATTACAGCTCTCTGCGGCATATTGTTTGAGCATGGTGGTCACCGTACCGAACCAGCGCGTCGAAAGCATGGTCGCACTGATCGGATCGTCGGCATGACCGTCATATCCTGCAGAGACCAGGATCACCTGAGGCATGTATTGCTCCACCACTCCCTGCATTATTTTCCCCACCAGGAACGTGTATTCATCATCCCCGAAATGAGAGGGCGTCGGCACATTGATGGTGTACCCCTCCCCGGCATCACGACCTACCTCGCTGCTCGCCCCGGTATTTGGGAAAATATCCCGCTCATGAACCGATACGAAAAGGACCTCGCCGGTTTCATAAAACAGCTCCTGGGTTCCGTTACCATGGTGCACATCGAAGTCAAGCACCAATATCCGACTCAATTGGTAAAAATCCCGCAGGTACTGAGCCGCAATCCCCACATTATTCAAGACACAAAAGCCCATCCCCCGGCCGGGTTCAGCATGATGCCCCGGCGGCCTGACGAGGCCGTACCCCACATCAAGATCACCTGCCATCACAGCATCACAGAGAGCCAGGCAACCTCCCGCGGCCAGCCTGGCAGTGGCAAACGACTCTTCCATCAGGTAGGTATCCGGATCATAGGAGTACGGATCTGGCTTTATGGCATGGTTACGGATCTGGTCAAGATAAAACGGGGAATGAACCCCTTCTATCTGAGCTGTTGTTGCCTCACGGGCCGGAAGCCTTACGTACCTGCCCTCATAACGATTGCGGATCTCACTGTACAAATTGCGGATACGATCGGGATTTTCCAGCGATACACCATCAATCCTGTGATGAAAATACCTCTCGTCAAAAAGAAGCCCGCACCTGTTATTCATAGAAATAGTGATATATTGAGGTTTGCGAAAACTGCTCGGAATTCAGCCTGAACAGGTGACCGGTCCTTTTTACCTGGGCATCCTCGTACTGCAGTGATTCTGCCAGATCAAAACCAAGCTTTTTCAGGCATCTTTGCTGGGCAACATTCCCGATATCGGTATACATTTCCACCCCATCAAGCTGCATCTTCTGAAAAAGGTGAATGATCAGGTACTTCTGAGCCTCGGTCCCATACCCCTTGTTCCGATACGAGGGAATCGCAATCTTCAGGGCGATAACTGCCCGATTACCTTTTCCCGGCTTCAGCCAGTAATGAATGGTTCCGACGGGCATATCCTCGTCTTTAACCTCTATGACAAAGGTCTTGCCCTGTGCACTCCAGAGGCTGCCAGCTTCCAGTTCATCCAGCGTTTTTTCAGCATCCTGCTGCTCAGGTGTCAAAAAATCTCCGTACGCTTCCTTTGAATTACTCCAGGCCACGATATACGGCAAGTCGTCTTTTTCGATCTTGCGCAAACAGAGGCGGGGGCTCATTATTCTATCGCCGAACAGGTTCATAGTCATTGGCAGCAGCCGTGGATTACCCACCACGGCTGCCTTGTCCATAGGAGAGATTAGAGATTATTGACCGCTTCCTGGAGGTCCGTTGTTGAATTCACCAGCCGATCCAAGGCCTCCACCGTCTCACTCAAGGTCTTATTAACAACCTGGGTTGACTGCTGGCTTTCCTTCGAGGCCACAGAGACGTTTTCAATATCCCCCATAACCTCAATACCGTTGTTGCTTAGGCCTTCCGCCTTCACACTCAGGTTATCGACTGAATCGGAGATAGTCACAATACCTTCTGAAATAGTATCCATAGATTCAAGCGCCGTGTTGATAACCCGGCCTCCATCCTGCAGCATAGACATTCCCTGCTGCATGGCCTGGATCGTGAATTGTGATTCCTTCTCCACGTTTTTAACAATATCAGAGATATCAATGGCGGACCTGGAACTGTTTTCAGCCAACTTTCTCACCTCATCGGCCACCACCGCAAAACCCCGGCCCGCATCACCGGCACGTGCTGCCTCAATCGCTGCGTTAAAGGCCAGCAGATTCGTCTGGGAAGCAATCTCTTTAATGATATCGACAAAACCGGAAATCTTCTCCAACTGGTTCACCAGACCATCCACCATTTCATTGTTTTTCTGCATGGTGGTGTTGATTTCGGCGAGCTTAAGCTCCGCATCCTTACCGGCGGACTTCCCTGTTTCCGCTTCTTTTGCAAGATTCACCGCCAACCTGTTCGACTCCTCAAACAAGGCGACCATCTCCTTGGAACTTTCGACCATGTTCTTTACAGTAAGAGTAGTACCATCGAGCTTTTGTACGTTCTCATCGATCAGCGCATTCATTTCATCAACCTGAAGGTTTGCAGCATCCATCTGCTCCTTGGATTCTGCAACAAGGCTGTCCACTTCCCCAACAGCGCTACTGATCAGGTTCTCCACGGCTTTTTCAGCCGAGACATCGATAATATACTCCAGAGCGCCCTTAATATTGCCTTTTGCATCCTTGATCGGAGCACCTGTATATTTTATGGGAACGGAAGTTTCAGGTGAGATATTGGCCACGGTCTGCGCCGTAACCACCGAGTCGGTTTTCATCGCACGGCTGCAGGCACAATTGTCCGTATGGCAATGAGCAGTCTTGAAAACATCGTAACATTTCCTTCCCACGAGCTCATCAGGAGTCTTATTTGCTACCGCCGCACCTGCCGGATTCATGAAGGTAATCGAAAAATCCGTATCAATGGACATGATCGGCGTCGGGATCGTGTTCAGGTTTTCTATCTTCTCATCCGCGGCCTGCTTCTGCTTCGTTTCTTCCGTCTGATCCAGGATGTATTCGAGCGCCCCCTTGATGTTGCCTTTGGCATCCTTGATTGGAGCACCAGTATATTTGATCGGAATCAGGACCCCTTCAGCTGGACGAGCTATTGTCTGCTCGGTTACCACCGAATCGGTCTTCATGGCGCGAGCACAGGCGCATTTCTCGGTCTGACAATGAGGCGTCTTAAAAAGGTCATAACACTTCTGCCCAATCAGTTCATCAGGGGTTTTGCCAACGACGGCAGCTCCTGCTGGATTCATGAAGGTAATACTGAAATCCGTATCAATCGACATGATCGGGGTTGGAATTGTGTTCAGGTTCTCAATCTTTTCATCCGCCGCCTGCTTCTGCTTCGCTTCCTCGGTCTGGTCGAGGATATACTCAAGCGCCCCCTTGATGTTCCCCTTGGCATCCTTGATTGGCGCCCCCGTATACTTAATCGGGATGATTACCCCCTCTGCCGGGCGGGCGATAGTGTATTCGGTAACGACAGAATCTGTCCTCATGGCACGGCCACAGGCACACTTCTCAGTCTTGCAGTGCGGAGTCTTAAAGATATCGTAACATTTCTGACCGAGCAATTCGTCCGGAGTCCTCCCCGCAACAGCTGCTCCGGCCGGGTTCATAAAGGTGATGGCAAAATCCGTATCAATCGACATGATCGGTGTAGGGATAGTATTCAGGTTCTCGATTTTCTCATCCGCCGCCTGCTTCTGTTTTGACTCCTCCGTCTGGTCAAGAACATACTCAATTGCGCCCTTGATATTACCCTTGGCATCCTTGACCGGTGAACCAGTATATTTAATCGGGATGATAACCCCGTCTGACGGGCGCGCAATAGTCTGCTCAGTAACAACAGAGTCTGTCTTCATGGCGCGGGCACAGGCACATTTTTCGGTCTTGCAATGTGGTGTCTTAAAGATGTCGTAGCATTTCTGACCGACCACCTCATCAACCGTCAAACCTGCCACACCCGCACCGGCCGGATTGATGAAAGTGATAGTAAAGGTGGTATCGATTTCCAGGATCGGTGTCGGGATGGCATCAAAACCGTTTGACAACTGGTGTAATTTCGCTTCCGTATCTTTCAACGCAGTAATGTCACTCAAACTGACAAAAGTGCCGGAGCCGGCACCGTTTACCGGAACAGCTTTCGATTTATAGTAACGGACCGAACCATCATCACGTTTTTGAATGGCCTCAGCTTCAACAAGTTTATTAATCCTGGCCGACTTATCAACCGGGCAGTCCTTGGTGCCGCAGAGATGGACCTGACACGCCTCTTCACAGGTCATAGAGTTTAGCACGTCTTTCGACTCAAGCTTGAAGGTGTCCAGAAATGCCTGGTTTGCCCAGGTGATAATCCTTTTGTCATTGACGATGTAACCCGGTTCCCTTAACAGGTTAAGACATGAAGTATCCATGTCGCTCTCCTTAATGTTCTTGTCTAAAGTTGCCATAGTTTCCCTCATATTGCAGAAAGTTAATCTTCTCTTTCAATTACCTTTTATCAAGACGGTTGTACCGGTTCCTCACTACCGATTCCGTACTCCAGATGATTACGCACCAGATTGTAGGTGTTCACGACCAGCACATGCTCCACCACCCCTGTGCCGTTATCAAACTCAATGAGTCGGTCAAGGGTATCCTTTTTCTCCGCCAACTGCGGATTGAGTGACGGAGTGGTATGAAACGTTTCTTGCTTGTAGATAGTAACGACCTGATCCACTTCCAGGGCCACGGTATGATGGTGACCGCTGCAGATTATCAGCCGTCTTTGGACATTATCTCCTCCCCTCTGAGGGTAGCCGTAAAAGCCGCGCAGATTTACAACCGGAACCACCCGCCCGCGCAGATTAATGACACCGCTGCGAAAGCCTGAATCACCGGGTACACGCATCACCTCGTCAGCCTCAATGATTTCGTACACATCTTTCAGCTCTATTGCGTAATTTTTCACTATCGAGAATACGAGGTAACAGTTTTCCGTAATAAGATGATGGGTCGACCTTGCAGTGTCGCCCGCCGGGTCAACAACGAAACTGGAACCGTTTTTTATGCGTGACATAGACTTGATTTCATCAATCTCGTTACAGACGAGGTTTTCCATGTTCAGCAGCATCACACTCTTTCCGGATGGCCGCGCATAAAGACCGGTGATGTTTTCATCCTGCCCCGGAGGAAGACTAAGTATCTCATTATCCGGAACCGACAGGATCTCCAGGACGTCTTCAACAATCATCCCGAAGGCACAATCGTCTTGGGCCAACACCAACACCCTGCTCGTTTCGGCATGGTCACTCTCCCCTGTACGCTTGCCGTTTAGCAGATGAGAGGAGTTAATGACGGGTATGGTACGTCCCCGCAGTTCCAGTGCACCATCCAGAATCCCACTCCTGAACATTTCATCGATCTCGGTCAGGAAAGTAATCTCCTGCGCGCATTCAACAGGAATGCCGTATTCTTGTCCATTACAGGTCACAACAACAAAGCGGGAGCGGCTTACCTGTTTTTTTTCTCCCTCCCGACTTGCAGGGCCCAGGCTATTTTCAAGTTCCTCCACCCCGCGTAGAAATAATTTTTTAAGATCAAGAAGTTCGGCAACCCTCTTGCCCCGTTCAAGGTGAATGAGTGAGGATATAATTCTGTCCTCAGTCTGCAGTGCCGCTCCGAGTGGAACAACCGCCTCCGCGTCTGCCCGAAACACATCGCGGATGTCATCCATCAGCAAACCGAATTGCTGATTATACAAGCTAACGACGGCAACCTTAGCATCATCCCTGTAAGCACAATCAGCAAGACCGAGGCGTTTTTTCATATTAATGACCGGGATGGTTTCGTCCCGAAGATGCATAATTCCTTCTAGAAAATCCACTCCTCCGGGTAATGGCATTATCCTGCCATGAATAGGAGTCGCTTCCATCACGCTCTCTGCCTGGAGGGCAATTTCAAGCCCTTCACGCTCATCGAGCAGAAATGAAGCAAAGAGTTTTTCCCGTACCA
This sequence comes from Desulfopila sp. IMCC35008, assembly GCF_010646885.2. Classification (GTDB taxonomy): domain Bacteria; phylum Desulfobacterota; class Desulfobulbia; order Desulfobulbales; family Desulfocapsaceae; genus Desulfopila. The sequence goes on from NZ_CP050700.1 coordinate 3,652,530, forward strand.
TGCCTGTTCCCCCTCTATACTGCGACTTTGCTGTTGGCCAGCATCCGGCTTACAACTTCACCAAGGCCATCCATATTGACTGAATCCATGGCCGCGATATAACGCGGTTGCAATTGATGAAACGTACCTTCGTCACGCTTCTGTGTTCTGATATCAGTGATGAGGATAACCTTCAATTCCTCAAAACGGTCCCGCATTGAAATAAGCTCTTCAAGTTCACTCCAGCTTGCGGCAAACAGGAACATGAGATCACCGCTCTTGGGTATATTTGCAATTGGACGTGCGCAAACCATTGCCTCTGAGAGATCGGTCATCTCCTCAAGTACCGGCAGCGATTGTAATCGAGAAACGCACCTCTTCGGACATCTCCAATAGACGCAATCATTGCCGCAATATGTTGTTTTGCATGAGTAGAAAAATATTCGCATAACCCCCAATCCACTGTACACATTCTTTTATTGTTCGCCGGAATCACTTCCCCCTTCGCCCTCTATCGCAGGAAATATGCCAGTAACAATAAGTGGTCTCTATTAAAGAAATAGAAGAAACAGAACAGGAACATACAGCAACCAAACGTCAGGTATACAACTCAATCAGGAACACGAAAAAGTGTTAACTTTTATGGACAGTCACACAAATGTTTACAGTAACAATTCGATAGGTACAAAAAAGGTTACAGTAAATATCTTTTAAAAGGTACTCAGCAGCCAAAGGAATGTGGTCGGCCACTTTAGACTATGGTCTGCCTGGATTTCTCATGGCCATCATGTCAATTTAATATTCCAACCAGTTGGCAAGCGACTTCCGGTGCAACAGGGAATTGCCGACCCGAGTAATGCAATGCCCTGTGTGCCTTGACTGGCAGGCCATCTCAACTCGCGATATTTCCGGGCTAACCAGTTCCCGTCCGAACCCTACCCTTTTGTCCAATGTCGAGGCACGACTTTAATTTCTTACTACAGGCATATGATCGATACCGAAATCACACTTCGTTCGCTCGTCTGTAAGGATAAAAATCTACCCGGTCTCTCTCATCCGCTGAAGAAGAGGCTGAGCTACCTGGGATTGAGCCGGAAAACTGATGCCGCAACAATCGGATCAGGCAGATAAGATAAGATCTAAAATTTGCACCGGTTGTTCGTGTTCGGAAATTCAAATCCAATCTTTTTTTCGGAAATAGAAATACTGACAGATACCTATACCCATAAGTAGAAAAACGACGATGAGAAATGCCCATTTATATGATGCACCAGGTATCCCTCCTACATTAATACCAAGTAGTCCGGTGAAAAAACTAAGAGGTAGAAAAATTGCTGTTATAATGGACAGGAAATACAATCTGGAATTGAGTTGAGCAGAGAGAGCATTGGTGAATTCTTCCCGGGCCACACTCGTCCTGTCACGCAGTGAATCAAGATCTTCAACTACTCGTATGAGGATATTTGCTATTTCGTGTAGTTGTCTTTTGTCTTTTTCAGTAAACCAGGAAACACTATCAATCTGTATTCTTGATATCGCTTCACGTTGTGGTGCCAGGTAGCGGCGAAGGATAATCACATTTCTTCTCATAGAAGAGATCTGTGTTCGCAACGTCTCATCACAAGAAGAGGAAATTTGCTCTTCGAGTTCAGAAGTTGTACTCTCAATGCCATCCAGTGCTCTTTCAATATATGATGTCAGGAACTCTGTGATCGAAATAATTAAATGGCTTGCCGAAACCGGCCCCTTCCCCTGTATAAGCTGGTTCTTTAGATCAGTAACAGAGAGCAGAGGGCGTTGTCTGGTAGTAATAATCCTTTGTTCTTCAGCCCAGATTCGCAGAGACACCATGTCCTCAAAGTCTGCGCCAGGATTGTGGTTTATCCCTCGTAAAGTTAAGAGGGTGCTTTTACCTATGACAGTTGAGCGAGGTCTTGCTTCTTCACTGATAAGAGCTTCAACTATCAAGTGATCAAGATTGCTTTTTTCATATAGCCAATTCAAGGCAGCTGGTGAAGTATAGTTGAGGTGAATCCACAATATCCCGTCACTTGCTTGCCAGCTATTAATCTCATCCCATCCTAACTCGCGGGCGGCCCCATTTCCATCCAACAACAAACCATGGATCAATCCATTATTATCCATCATAATCCTTGAACATAAAGTGCTGATTAAGATCTCAATTGTCGTACTGTCACCTCTTTTCGGGGGCCATTTTAGAAAAAACTTCACCACGAAGTTGAGCCCCTGCTCCCTCATCAACAGATCTCAGATGCAGGTCTGATTGAGGGAAGGGTATCTCTATATTGTTGATAGCGAATTCATTTTCAATATCTATATTCAAATCACTCAGGACCTGTATTTTATCTAGAAACTCAGGAATCCACACTCTCAACTCAAAATCAAGTGAATTTGCTCCAAAAGCAAGGAAGAAAACATTGGGTTTAGGGGCATTGAGGACCATTGGGTTTGCATTCCCACATGATATGAGGATTTCCATAACTTTACTGATATCAGAGCCATATGCAACACCAACAGGTATTTTCACCCGGACCTTCCTGTCAGCAAGAGTCCAGTTGGTAACCTGCCCAGTGATAAGGTCTGAATTCGGAACGACAATTTCTGCGTTATCAAACGTTTGGATTATGGTTGCACGTAGTCCAAGCTGTTTAACTTCGCCCCATTCAGTTCCTACCTGGATAGTATCTCCTACTTTGAGGGGACGTTCAAATAAAAGAATCAGACCGCTTGCAAAGTTGGTTACTATCGCCTGCAGCCCAAAACCGATACCAATACCAAGAGCGCCGCCGAGTAAAGTAATCTGGTTAAGCTGAAAACCCAATACCCGAAGCATGACCAGGAAACCAATAGTAAGAATGCCATAATGGGCGAGCCGTGTAATTGAAAGTTGCACCCCCTTTTCTACTTTATAACGAGGGAGTACATCCTTTATCAGGAAAGCCTGTAAGGCTCTGGAAGCCAGCAGCGCCCCATAAAAAACTCCACCGATGGTAAAGATGAATTTCAATGAGATGTTTTCACCACCAAGATCGAATCCTAAGTTGTTAATTTCTACGAAAGCCTTATTGATGGTTGGATAAATATCCCATATAACACTTTGAATTGTTACTAAAATAAGAAGGTGAAACCAGGCAATAATTGGCCGGACACTTTTCAGAATATCCGTAAGATTCTCTTTAATCAGGGGAAACGGAAGAAGAGACAAAACAAGTTCAAGGACACCAAGGTGGAAGAGATATAAAACCCAAACTATCAGGCAGGCAATAATAGTGGATAAGAAAACCGAGAAGAGCATAACCGCCAGTTGATCATAACCTGCCACTCCTGCGACAATGATAAGTAATGGGAACAATCCCCAGGTTCGTTGCAGCCAGACTTCAGAGGCTTTTCTATTCCTGGTAGACGGGAGCCTGGAAAGATAATAAAAGAAAGCTGCAATAGAAACATAGAATACATAGAGCAGAATCAATATCTGGGGGAGACCCAAAAGAAAAAGAGTCATTGTTATCGCCAGAAAAAACGACAGTTGCTTCAACAGTCTTCTTTTCTCCTTGTCTGCCATAAGATTTTTTGTCAGGCGAATAACTGCAAACAGCGTGATTACATGCAAAAGAGCTTCCCACTGTTGCTGAAGATCAGCGTTAACTGGAAAGATGTTGGTTATTGCATTTATACTTGAACCCATAAAAATAGCTGTTGCAACAGGACGTTTGGCAAAGGGCTGCCACTGAGAGTCCTTTGGAGGAAAGTCTTTGGTCTTATAGATACCAATACAGAGCAACACCAACCCAAGACAACCCAGAAACACATAGCCTGAATTTTGCTTTACATTGCTCAAATGATCTTCAATGAACAGTTTGGTTCGAGCAAAACTCCGGGTAAACAGAGCAATATTAATTCGGGAGTAGAAATCCCCGGACAACATTGAGGGAGCGGTCTGCTGTACATAAGTCACTTTCAGATCTGTATCTAAAGCCTGGAGATCAGAATCGACAGAATAGAGTGTAATTTGCAGATCTCCAATCTGTTTCCCTGTAGTCAGAACGATATTAAGATTTTCTTCTATCAGGCGTATCGCTTCGTCAACGGTTTCTAAAACTTTCCTATATTGGTCTTTTTCCAAAATAAGTGGAATTTCTTCGGTTTCATCAATGTTCAGGACCTTTTCCTTCCTTTCTATCCACTGTTTTCTGTTCTCTGAAAGAAATGTAATAAGCCTGTCGACTGACTCAGTGATATTATTAAGACGCGCCCCGATCCGTTGAGTTCGCTCCTGGAGTTTGTCAACCAACAAAGGTTGTAATTCCGCGCTGGTCTGGGCTGCTGTTGTATCCCACCGGAGCGCATCTATTTCTTCAGCCAGTTTCGGGAGCTGTTCCTCTATAGACTTACTTCTATTTTCTTTATGAATTCTATTCTGGAGGTCAATAAGTTCTTTAGGTAGTATTGTAGCCCAGGAATAGATATTAATGAACGTGGTTTTCTGCTCCTCAGTCACCACAATGGTTTTATCCTCCGCACCCTTCGTTTTTTCCTCCGCAGCTGCAGGAAAGGGCAGTAAACTTACAAGGGTAAATAAGGAAAAAACAAGAAGCAGGTTTGAGAAAGGGATTTTTAACATTGTCTGCTCTGATTAAAATTGATTGCCTCAACCATACTAAAACTTTCACATTAATTGCTTGTGAAGAAGTCATAGCCGTCAACAACAGAGATCTATAAAAATAGCATTTTCTTATTAATATACTATTTAATATAGTGTAGCTATCTTATCTTTCTCATCCTTGCTCATTAGAGTTGGGAGTGTGAAAGTGACAATTCTGCACCTCCTGACAAACGTGCAGAAATCACCTGGAAATGATAATAAATGCCTAAGAAAAAAGAGATGTTGCCAGTTATAGGGTGGCGTGAATGGGTAGCACTTCCCGATCTTGGAATCGAATCCATAAAGGTAAAGGTCGATTCCGGAGCACGAACTTCATCATTGCACGCTTTTGATTTGAAGACCTTTGACAGGGACGGAGAGAAATGGGTACGCTTTAAAGTCCAGCCAGTACAGCGTTCAAATAATAAAACTGTTGTTTTAACAGCAATGGTGCTTGAATTCAGATCCGTTAAAAGCTCCAGCGGCATCGCTAAAATGCGACCGGTTATTGTTACCAACGTTGAACTACTCGGTAAAAGGTGGCCGGTTGAATTAACCCTCGCAAGTCGTGACGAAATGGGCTTCAGGATGCTGCTAGGCCGGGAAGCCTTTAGAGGTCGGTTTTTAGTTGATGGCGGAAAGTCCTATTATGGCGGGAAACCAAAAGGCCGGAAAAAGAGCAGCAGACATCGGGAAACAAAGCCCGAACCTAAAGAACAAGGAATGTAATGAAACTAGCAATATTATCTTGCAGCCCGCAAAGCTACAGCACACGACGACTTCGTGAAGCGGCTATCCAGCGCGGGCACAATGTCAAAGTCTTAAATACCCTGAAGTTTGCTATTGATCTTGAAAAAGGCATGCCGGACCTTTACTTCAAGCAAAAACGCCTTTCTCAATATGATGCGGTTCTCCCCAGAATCGGAACATCGATTACCTACTTTGGTACCGCTGTTGTAAGACAATTTGAACAAATGGATGTATTCTGCACCAACTCGTCTGCCAGTATTGCGAATTCAAGGGATAAACTGCGAAGTTTACAGATACTCAGCCGCCACAATGTGGGAATTCCGGAAACAACATTTGTTCGAGACAAAAAAGATGTTCTGCCGGCAATTGAAAGAGTTGGCGGTGTTCCTGTTGTTATCAAATTGATAGAAGGGACGCAGGGAATTGGCGTAATCCTCGCCAACTCAATCAGTACTGCTGCCGGAATAATCGAGCTGCTGCAGAGTCAAAAACAGAGTGTCCTCGTTCAGAAGTTTGTTAAAGAAAGCAAGGGGAGAGACATAAGGGCTTTTGTGGTTGGAAATCAGGTCGTGGGTGCAATGCGCCGTGTTGCCCAGGGCCAGGAATTTCGTAGCAATGTTCACAGAGGCGGTGTCACTGAGCCGGTGATTCTTGATGAAATTTACAGGGAGACCGCAGTACGGGCTGCCCAAATCCTTGGACTTAAGGTAGCCGGTGTAGACCTCCTTGAGGGTAAAGATGGTCCGCAGATTATGGAAGTAAATTCGTCCCCGGGACTGGAAGGCATAGAGGGTTGTACGCAACTTGACATCGCGGGATCTATAATTGACTACATTTCCAACCAGGTAAATTTCCCGGAAATTGATCTGCGTCAACGCCTCACCGTCAGCAGCGGTTACGGAGTTGCTGAAATTCATATCCCGGAAGGCTCCGAATATATAGGCAGGACAATACTTGATTCGGGATTGCGAGAGAAAGATATTGTCGTATTGACACTCCATCGAGATGCAAAAGTGATACCGAACCCTCGATCTCAGAGGGAATTGCAAGCAGGCGACCGACTGCTCTGCTTCGGTAAACTTGAATTGATGCGTGACATGATCCCAAGCAAGACCCGCCGAAAAAGAAGACCGAAAGTACAAGAATTGCCAGATTTACCCGTGGCTGAAGAAGTATTCAAGGAAAAAGGAACCATTGAACCGATCTCTATCCGGGTAGAAAAGGACGTTTCAGACCATGAGTAAACCCAAAAACCAACAATCAATTACTGACTGGTTCGGTGAAAAAATACCTCCCGGAGAGTCACGCAATGTACAACTGGTAGTCGGTGAAAGCTACAGTAGTATGACCGTACAGATTCAGCTTCACATTCGTCGGGCGGTTATAGACGGACCTGTGGTTTTCGTTACAGCCGCCTTGCACGGTGACGAAATAAACGGCTGCGGCGCTGTACGTCAACTTATCCAGGATGATGAATTCCGTCTTCTCAGGGGAGCTGTCATTTTGGTGCCGGTACTTAATCTTCCTGCTTTCGATCGACACTCACGTTACCTGCCGGATCGTCGTGATCTGAACCGCTCATTCCCCGGGACTGCTGAGGGCAGCCTTGCCAGTCGAATGGCTCATACAATTTTTAACGAGATTGTAATGAGATGTGATTATGGGATCGACCTGCACACGGCCTCAGTCCGTCGCACAAACTACCCAACCGTTCGGGGTGATCTCACTGATCCTGAGGTTCGCAGACTTGCTGAAGCGTTTGGCACTGAAATAATCATGAACGGTAAGGGCCCCAAAAAATCATTCCGCAGAGAAGCCTGTTTAGCTGGATGTCCGACAATTATTATGGAAGGAGGTGAAGTATGGAAAGTGGAACCAGGCATCGTTGAAACCGCAGTTCGTGGAATTAAGAATGTTCTTTGCGAACTCCAAATGCTTAACAATAAGAAACAAAAACCTCCTTATCAAATTGTTATCGAGAAATCAAAGTGGATTAGAGCAGAACAGGGGGGATTCCTTCATTTCCATGTTGCCCCGGGGGATTTAGTTGAAAAAGGGCAACCTCTGTCTACCAACACAACCATTCTCGGCGAGGAACAGGGCACACTTCATGCCCCGTTTAACGGGGTGGTTATGGGCATGACGAGTCTACCAGCCATCAGCCCCGGTGAACCGATCTGCCACCTGGGTAAACTCCCGGGAAAACACAGCCCGGACAAACTCACAAAAATAAGAGCCCAAAAAGATGGCCTCGAACAACAGGTCCTGGAAGAGTTAGGATCAAGAGTCCTTGTTGTTGAACCATCTGAAGAAACAAAGGAATCTTGAAGCCATCTTGAATTTACGTCTACATTCCTCCAAGTTTTACCAGGACAGCACTGGCAAAGCTGAGGACGAAGAAAAAGCCGCACATATCAGTAACCGTCGTAAGCAGAGGACCGGAGACAAGTGCCGGGTCTAAGTTAAACCTTTTTAAAACCAGAGGAAGCATACCGCCAAGACTGACAGAGACCAAGGTGTTTGCGGCCAATGCTCCCCCGACCACCAACCCGAGCCAGGGATTCCCTTTCCATAAAAATGCAACACCACCAAGCAGCATCCCCAACACAATGCCGTTAATAACTCCGACCCTGGCTTCTTTGGCCAATACCCACAACAACTCCTTGGGTCGAACCAAGCCGAGGGAGAGCTCACGCATAGAAACAGCCACAGCCTGATTTCCTGAACAACCACTCATGTCACTTACCATTGGCAGGAAGACTGCCAATGTGATAACTGCGGCGAGAGTGTCCTGATACAAGGCAATGACACTGGCTGCTATGAGATTTAAAACAATATTCATGCTCAGCCATGATAATCGACGCCCGGAACGGGACCAAAGCGGCATTGTACGAAATTCTTCACCACCTATAATTCCACTTAACCGTAAAAATGTTTTCGTTTTCTTCTTGTTATAAGCCTCTTCCACACTTCGTGGTAAAACCACTCCAACAAGTTTCCCGACAGAATCAACAACCGGTGCACCGAAGAGGCGATGTGTTTCGAAAAAATCTTTCAGTTCTGTCAACGTCGCTGTATCCAACACACTGAGAGGAGCTTTGATCATAATTTCGGCAAGCCGGGTCTTGGGCGAAGGAAAAAGCAAGTCATGGATGCGAAGGACACCAACCAGCTTATTACTGGTATCCGTCACATAAAAATACTGTACATGATAGTCACTGTATTCTTCATGGTGTGCCTGCAAATCATGAAGAACATCACTGATTCTATTCTTAAATGAATAGACCAAAAACTCGGAAATCATTAATCCGCCGGCACAGTCAGCATCATAAGCCAGGAGTTTTCTCGCTTCAGCGGCCTCTTCGGCGGACATTTGGGACAGAATCTGATCACTTACATCACTATCCATTTCTCCCAGTACATCAGCCAGGTGGTCACTGGAGAGTTCTTCCATGATAGCAGCAGCCTGATTGGGAGGCATATCTTCCACCAGTTCAACGGCATTCGTCTCTGGAATGTCCTCAATCACAACTGCAGCATCCCCAGGACTCAACAGCCCAAGAAGACAACTTTGTTCTTTTTCTGATAATCGAGAGATCGCTCTTGCAGTCTCTGATTGGCTCAGCGAATTTAGAAAGTGGGTGATTCCCGTACCGTCTTTCTCTACTATGAGCTTACTCAGAGTAACCCATGGAGGTATTATACTGGTCATATGCATTGTCCTGAAAAAGATATTATTATTGATTTAAGGTCTGAGGGTACCTGGAATACAAATTATATCAACAACAGTATGGGAGACGCTTTAGCTAATATCTTTTACAGAGGGGTACATGCCTCAGTGACGGGAAGACTGAGCTTAGCGACGTAGTAATAAGTCTCCAAACCAGTTCAGGTCATTCTATTTCAGACCTAAATCTAAATGCCGATATATTGAATGGAGTGCCATCAGGGATCGGGTTGACAAAACGAAATAGTCAGGAAAAACTGATATCATGTTTTTCAAGTAGCTGATAGAGACGGGTTCGCGACATGCCGGCCACCTTACAGGCACGGGTGATATTGCCACCGGCAAGTCCGCGCAGTTTTAACAGGTAGTCTTTTTCGCACAGCAGCTTGTATTCACGCCATTGGGGTAAAGATGTGGCAGAGACATCAATCGCTTGTGGCATCTTTTTCTCTTCAAAACCGGCGCGGGCCTGGAGAATTCGGAATTTTTCGGGCAGATGGATCGAGAAACAGGTTGGCCCCAGCATAGGGTTGGTAAAGACCTGCTCCATGGTCTGGTACAGTTCACGCACATTACCTGGCCAGTCATAACCGGCCAGGATATCGATAAAATCGGTTGCGACACCTTTATGTTCCACACCGTATCTGTCACACAACCGGTTGATGAAAGAGAGCGCCAGTTCCTTAATATCCTCCCGTCTCTCGGAAAGCGGTGGGAGAACAATAGAATAGGCTTGCAACCGAAATAACAGATCCTCCCTGAATTCCCCCAGGCGAACCTGCTCATTAAGGTCCCGGTTTGTAGCCGCCACCAGCCGGAAGTCACTGTATTGCGGTTTGGAGGCACCCACAGGTCGATATTCATGTTCCTGCAACAGACGCAGAAAGGTCTTCTGTACAGAAAGGGAGAGCTCCCCAACTTCATCCAAAAACAGGGTGCCACCGTGGGCATGTTTGACCAGACCGTCCTGATCTCTTTCCGCATTGGTAAAGGCACCCTTAACATGCCCAAACAGGGTGCTTTCGATAAGCGTTTCCGGCAAAGCCGCACAATCAACCACTACGAAGGATTTATCGCACCGTTTACTGTTCTCGTGGATAGCCCTGGCAAACAGCTCCTTACCTGTCCCGGTCTGACCACTGACAAGCACACTCACATCAGAGGAGGCCGCCCTGGCAACCCGATCCAACGAACGGCTTATAGCCTGGCCGGAACCGATAATATTTTTCCTCCTCAGTGCAACCGGTACCTTGTAAATTTTCCTTTTCTCCTGCCTGAATTGTAGACTCCTCGTCAATTGCAAGGATAACTCACGGATCACATGAGGCTTCTCAATATATCCCCAGGCACCGCTGCGAATAGCTTTTTCCGCACCATCCGCCTCCCCCTGCCCGGTAATAATGATAATTTCAGGATCAGAAGCAACCTTCTTAAAAGTCTGTACTTCATCAAGGCCGTTGCCGTCAGGCAATTGCACATCAAGCAGGATAACATCATAAGGATTCGTACGGGCCTGAGCCAAGCCCTCACCCAAAGTATGAACAGATGTGGCCACATGCCTGGCTGCCTCCATCTGACCACTCAGCATTTCGGCTAGAACAGTATCGTCGTCAACTATAAGGATTCGCGCCACTGGACAACACCTCCCTTATAACCTTTGCAAGCACCTTCTTTTTCACTGGTTTCAGAAGAAATTCACGAATACCGATCTGTAAGGCCTTCTCACGATCAATAACCTCGCTGAAACCGGTGAGCATAATAACCGGGAGACCAGGTCTCAAGGAGAGGACCTCCCGGGCAAGTTCACTGCCGGTCATATCGGGCATTGTCATATCTGTCAAAACCAGGTCACAGCAATCCGGATCCTCCCTGAAATGTCTGACAGCGGCAAGACTCTCCGTATACACTTCTACCTTATAGCCCAACCTTTCTAATATATTCCTGATAACACTGCCTAACGCAGGTTCGTCATCCACAACCATGATCCGTTCGGTGCCGGTAAGCACCTCGTGTTGTTCGGCAATCTCAGCGACAACACCTTGCTTCGTCACCGGGAAAGCCACATGCAGGACTGAACCTACATTGACCTCACTCTCTACAGCTATCAAACCATCATGCTTCTTAACTATCCCGTGGACAACAGCAAGCCCCAGTCCGGTTCCATGCTCTTTAATGCGGGTGGTAAAAAAAGGATCAAAAATCCGTTCCATCATTTGCTGATCCATGCCGCAGCCTGTATCAAGTACATCAAGACAGACATAGTCGCCCTCCACGGTCGCTTCAAGCCCTGGTATCGTCTGCAACTCGTTCGCCGTCACCTCCCGTAATGTTACCGACAACGTGCCGTGATCAGCGCCGATGGCCTGTTTGCCGTTTGTGCAAAGATTCATCACCAACTGGTGCATCTGACCTGGGTCAGCCAAAATAGGTCTGCAGGAATTATCGATCTGTTGTTTGAGTTCTATTGTGGCCGGCAAGGAGGAGCGCATCAACTTCATAACCTCCTTAACAATATATTGAATCCTGAGTGGATTCAACTGCTCATGGCTCTCCTGGCGGGCAAAGGTGAGGATCTGCTTAACCAGGTCAACAGCTCTGTCGGCACCCGATAGTATCTGTTCAATATCCCCCTGAAGAGGGCTCTTTTTATCCAGTTTCCCCTTGACGATATACCCGTAACCGATAATAGCTGACAGGATATTGTTAAAATCGTGGGCAATGCCACCGGCCAAGGTGCCTATGGCTTCCATCTTCAGGGCCTGTTGCAATTGCCTTTCAAGTGCAGATTCCCTCGTGACATCGCGGGCTATGTGCACAATCCATCTCATCTCACCATCATCATCAGTTATCGGAGAGGAGCGTACATCAAAGGTTTTCTGTACCTTCGAATTATGGATCAAATTGCGGTGGCCCCCGCAATCTGAGGCAGTCATCGTCACCGGACAATTTTCGCAGGGTACCGGACTGTCCTGGAAGGCCAGGTAGCACTTTTCCCCAACAAGGTCACCAACAGCCAATCCAAACGTCTCGTGGGCGGCACGATTGGCCCGGATTATGCGCATTTGCATATCCTGAATAGTCACCAGATCTTCTATAGCATCAAAAGTTTTTCCCCACTCATCAAGATATTTGTAGTTGCTACTGTCTCGATCTGGAGCCCCACATTCCCCAACCAAGATAAAAGCAAGTTCATCAGCAGCCACCGGATAAGACGTGACTCGCAACTCAATTGCCCCCCCCTGCCCCTTCCCGAACGACAAGATTTCCTCCACCCGCAGGTTATGAAGCATGGAACGCTGCCCTATAGTTGCCAGTTCCTCCCCTGCCTCATCTTTCAACAAACCTCCGACACTCTTCTCCTGCGATAAAGACAACAGGTCACAGGCGATGGAATTCAAGGTGCGGATACGGATCGTCCTGTCACGATAGTTCCAGGAACAGAGGATTATACCCACCGTCGCTTTACCGATCAGTTTGTAATATTTTTTTTGATAATCCCGCTGAACGGGCTGCATCAACTTGCTTGTCATTCGCGAATCCTCATTTGTGCCCCCTTGCACAATCTATGTGTATCATACAGCCAACAAGAAAACAAATGCACGACCAAACATAAATGCCATGATAAGGGAGAGTTGAAAACAAATGAGAGCTATTGCCATTAACTGTGAAATTAGGAAGCGCACACCACCCTAACACTCAATAGCAGCAAACCTCATTTCCTTTTCAGATCTGCGCCAACGGCCCGGTGTGCAAAATGTGCGACTAGAACCATAACCTATAATGTAACAATATTCCGCCTAAAATTTATTTTGGTTTATTTTATTAAAAAAGAATAACTATTAACGTACTGAAGTTAATAATTATATCACAACAACCAGTAGTTCTACCCAATCTTTATAGGCATATCACCTCTTGAGCATTGCCACGTTTTTATGATAGAAGGAATCTTAAGATCATTTTTGAATAGCAGTTTTCCCACTATTCCATAACGATGCATCCCAGGTTTACCCAGAACGGACGTGTAGGCTGCTGCATCAGGAGGTACCATGTCACAATTAACTGAGATTATTGTGTATCTCTGGCTTATTCCTGTAGCTTTTCAGATCGTGCTGCCACTGGCAGTACATGCTTTGTGGCTAGTTGGACGTTTACCTTTCCAATTAATGCGGAGATCCACCAGCAAGTTAGGAGAAACCAGCACAGCAGCAGCATAAGGGCCATAGGGACCACCAACAACTGGCACCCGTTTCCCCTGTTGGTAAACACCAATACGCGAAATACTCAGATACGCTGCAACTAGAAGAGCGAAGCGACGACTGCCATATCAACCTCCGTCTCTTCTGGTAAAAGGAGGGTCATGCGCCGGCCCTCCTTTTTTCTGATGGCAATTACTGCTTGCCATACCGGTCTGTATACTCCTGAAACAAGGCGGCAACACGCTGTACTCTCTCTCCTGGGCCGCCGCCGGGAAGAGAAACGCTGTCTATCTTGACGACAGAAACGATTTCCTTGTTGGAGGAGCTGAGCATTGCCTCATCCATGAGACGGATCTCATCCTTGTGGATTTCCCTCTCTTCGACAGTAAATTCTTTTGCGGCAAGCTCCAGAACCGTTTTGCGAGTGACCCCGGGCAGAATACGGTCTGGCGGTGTCACCAGGGTGTTCCCGAAAAAGGCGAAAAAGTTTGAAGTTGTCCCCTCCTTGATGTAACCCAGTGGATTAACATACAGGGACTCTATCGCCTGCCGATCCCTGGCCTCCCGGAGATTGAGGATTGCCGGTATGTAGTTGATGCTTTTCGCCTCCGGCATGTATCGATCCAGATGGGCAGTTATCACCTTTACGCCGTCACGATACCACTCCTGCGGCATCTCCCATAATTGCGTTACCATAACCATTAATCGCGGATTAGGTCCGGGAGAAATGCCGTCTTCACTGTCACCGCCGGTAACAACCAAACGGATATTACTTTCCGGATAACCATTTTTATCAAGCGTCTGACCAACGATAGAAGATAACTCGTCAGTCGATACGGGCAAGGTCAAACCGATCAGCCGTGCCGATCGTTCAAGCCTCTCCAGATGCTCCTGCAGATGAAAAGGCACCCCGTTATAGGTTCGGAGAAAATCAAAAACCCCATATCCGCGGAGTACCGCAAGATCCGTTACCGGCAGAACAGCCTCATTTTCCGGAACAAAGCTGCCGTCAATATAAAAAACGTTCATGTAATGCTCCTTTTGGTTTCCCGTATTCCAACAGTTTCTAATATTTTGAGATATAGAAGTTGCCGTCAACTCTACGCCGGCAACAGTTGAAGAACTCGCTCCATTATGTGTTTGATAAACCAATCCCTTCAAAAAGGCAAAGGATTCAATACCTTTTGTGAAAAGAACAACGGGTTGCAAATCACATAGCCAGCCGCACATTTTCCGGGCTGAGTTTTCGCTCCAAACGTCTTGCATAGAGACTCATGCAATAACAGCAGACAAAATAGAGCACGGCAATTGTCGTATAAATCTCGAACGGATAGAGCATAAGACGATTATTAATGGAATAGGCAGCTGTAGTGAGTTCCATGACACCGATAATGTAGGCGAGGGAGGTATCTTTGAAGGCAGCAATAAACAGACCGACAATAGCGGGCAGCATCTGCTTGAGCGCCTGGGGCAGAATAACCCTGCGCATGGTCTGGTAATAACTGAGTCCAGTGGACTTAGCCGCCTCGACCTGGCCGGGAGGGATGTTTTCAATACCGCCACGGACAATCTCGGCAATATAGGCGCCAAAAAAGACAGTCATGGCGAGCACTGCACTCCAGAAGACATCAAGCTGAATTTTCAGCATGGGTGGAACAAAAAAATAGACCCAGAAAATAACCATGATAAGCGGGTTCCCCCGAATCAATTCAATATAAAACAGGCTCGGGATTTTGACCGCCCGGTTGGTCGAGGTACGGCCGATGCCGACAACCAGACCGATAAAAAAGCTCAACGAGATACAGATGACCGCCATGATGATGGACATGGACAGTCCCCCCAGCCCCATGAAGACCTCTGAGGAGCCGCCTTTGGGAAAACGCCAGATCAGCAAGGCCATGATATTGTCTCGGATAACCTGGAAATTAAATGACGCAATCCCTTTGAAGGTCTGGTACAGGAGCAGGAGCAGGAAAATCACAAACGCCGCCTTGGCCGCAATCACAGTCAGAGACCAGGCGGTTGTCCTGATTTTTAGCCAGAAGGCCTTAGTGGGAGAAAGTGTGCGTGAATCAAGGGGAGCGCTCCCCAAATTCCAGAACAGTGCTGAAATCACATTCGAAACCGATACAAAGGGGGCAAACAGCAGATCCGCACTCTTTCTGAGAGTTGATGTACCATTATTACCGACAATTTTCAGCTTGGCATTAACGAGGTTCAAAAATGTCGCTATTGCCAGTGAAAGACAGAGGTAAATTCCGGTTGCGGCAGCCGTTGCCTCAAAACCGGAATAGGTCAGCGCCTCCACCTCCTGCGCCGACCAGCACACTTCTGCGACACCGACGGTCATAGCCAGCGATGAGTTTTTCATATTATTAAGAAACTCACTGCCAAGCGGTGGAATGATCTCACGAAAGGCCAGGGGCAGAATAATCTTCCGGAGCGACTGGTTAAAGGTCATACCCGAGCTGTAAGAGGCTTCAAGCAGCCCTTTGGGTACAGACTGAATACCGGCCCGAATTATCTCAGCCATAAACGAGCTGGTATAAATCCCCAGGCCCAGCGTTGCCACCCAAAACTCGAAATCGAGCTCAAAAAGTTTGAGTTTCACCTCTTCAGGCAAACCTGCAGGTAGAGCAAAGTTCCAGAAGAAGAGCTGCACCAGCAAGGGGGTGTTACGAAAAAACTCTACATAAACAGTAGCAAAGCCGTATACCGGTTTAAAGCTGGACACCCGGGCAAGCCCGAACAGGGTACCGAGCGTCAGAGCAATTACAGCAGAGTAGAGGGAGATGAGCACAGTAAGATTCAAGCCGTGCAGGAGCATTTCCCCCATGTTGCCATATTCCGTTTCGCTATAAAGCACAGACCAGTTGAACTGGTAGTCGAAATGAAACAGAAACCCAAAATAATACATGACCAGGCCAAGGATCGACAATAGTATGAGGTTTTGGACCCAACCCTTATTCAGATAATGTTTCAGCATTGCTCAAATTGTGATGCATCTCCCGGAGGGAAGTACGATCCCTCCGGAATAAAGAATAGTAATTCTAACCCGGATATCTCATCAGTTCAGGCAATACTGGATGTACTGATTGTTCAAGAGAGATCCGGGACAAAGATATGTGTCGACTGTTACGGCCACATTTCGATTTTCTCGGTCATCGGGAACGGGGTCTCGGTGTCCGCACCAAACCACGTGTTGTAAATGGTCATATAGGTTCCGTCTTTCCACATATCCTGCAGGGTGAAGTTGATCAGGTCACGCCATGCGGAGTCGTCCTGCGGGAGACCGATACCGTAGGGTTCGTCGGAAATGAACTCGCCGACCAGCTCATATTTTCCAGGCTCTTTTGCGGCCAGAGCAATAAGCAGCGTAGAATCAGTCGTGATCGCCTGGACACGACCGGAACGAAGTGCCTCAAACATTTCAACCTCATTCTGGTAACCGGTTACCTTCGGGTTGCTGTCACCCATCTTTTTCAAGTATGCTTTGGCATTGACGATAGAAGTGGTTCCCTGCATGGAACCGACTTTTTTACCAGCCAGATCTTTACCTTCCTTTACGGTACCAACCGGGGCCAGGAACTTCTGCCCGTCAAAAAAATAGGTGATGGAAAAATCGATTTTCTCATCGCGAACACGCTTGTGGGTCATATTGGAGAGAACCATGTCCACCTTCGGCGGATTGGTCTGTACAAAAGAGATACGGGTCTTGTTGTTTACCACAACCGGTTCAAGTTTCGCGCCGACACGTTTGGCGATTTCCTTGGCAACGTCCATATCAAAACCTACCCATTCGTTCTCAGCATTGATAAAACCGAACGGCTTTCCTTTATTGGAAATACCAGCCTTGACAACCTTATCGCCGATAACGCGGTCATAGGTCGGCCCGGCCATAGCCAGTCCTGCTGTTGCCAGACAAAATGCTGCGGCCATAGCACCTACTTTAAACAGCTTCATACAAATTCTCCTCTTCGTCATGAATGTATTACCCTTCCGGCATCGGGCCGGAAGGCTTCTTCTCTCCCCCAGTCCCCTGTTGTCAGTGACTGAGGATCTTGCTTAAGAAATCCTGGGTCCGCCTGTTCTGCGGATTATGAAAAAACTCTTCCGGGCTGTTCTGTTCAACAAGGTTGCCGTCATCCATAAAAATCACCCTGTCAGCGACTTCCCTGGCAAAACCCATCTCGTGGGTTACACAGACCATGGTCATTCCTTCCCGTGCCAGAGACTTCATAACGTCGAGCACCTCATTGATCATCTCCGGATCAAGGGCACTGGTTGGTTCGTCAAAAAGCATAATCTTCGGTTTCATCGCCAGCCCCCTGGCAATGGCAACACGTTGCTGCTGCCCACCTGAAAGCTGAGAAGGATAGGCTCCAGCCTTGTCAGGGATGTCCACTTTATGTAAAAGCTCCATGGCAATTTCCACCGCATCTGTCTTACCGGTTCGGCGAACCAGGGACGGTGCCAGAGTAATGTTCTCCAACACCGTCATATGCGGATAGAGATTGAACTGCTGAAATACGAAGCCGACCTCAGCCCGGAGTAGGGTCATGTTGGTGCGCGGATCGTTCACATCCATGCCATCCACCACGATCATTCCTTCCTGGATTGGCTCCAGCCTGTTGATGCACCTGATGAGTGTACTTTTTCCCGATCCGGACGGACCGCAGACGACAACAACCTCACCCTGCTCTATTTCAAGATCTATATTTTTGAGGACATGAAAATCCCCAAACCACTTATTTACCTGAGTAAACGAAATCACGATACCCCCCGGTTTATGGTATACAATTTATGTGTGCAGCAATTACTAACAGAACAAAAAGCACAGGGCAACGGAAAACAGAAAGTGCTTGTGTCATTGCGTAAAGCACCCTCCCCGCCGGCTGCCTCAAGATACTATTTTCACGAACTTATTCAATATAATTGATGTTTTTTTGAAGAAAACATTCCGGTCTGCCTTCTACCTGGCTCTGTTTTTTGATATGATGATTTTGTTGCATTTTCACCATCCGAAAAGAACGGATCCAGACACGCTGTTTCCACAGTTACCAGGAAAAAATGCTCGCTCCCGACTTAATCACATCGCCCATTGCTGTTTCCACCTTCCTCGAACTCACCCAGGAGATTTCGATCGGGCAACGATCCGCTGATACACCAGAAAAATTACGAGCATTTCTGCATGATCGCTTATTCCCAAAACTCGGACCTTTTGCTATCGAAATCTATCTTCGTCACAGGTCATCCCGCATTTTTCTGCCACCGTCTACCCATTCCGTTCTGCCGACACGGTACGTCCCTCAATCTTTTTCACTTAAAATGTCGGTCGTTAACGAGTTATTCAAACATGGGAAACCGATAACACTGCAACAGAATGAAAGCCTGCCGGATAAGATGCACACCTCAGAAAACAGGAGCCACCTGCTGGTCCCCCTGATGGATTCAGGCGACCCTGTCGGCCTGCTCTATATTGGCAGCCGCCGCCCATTCATCTTTTCCCACGGGTACCTTACAGGGATTGAAACCCTTGCTGCGATTATCTGCTCCCGTATCAAATCTATGGATACCATCTCAAGGCTGACCGACTCCATGTATGCCTTGCAGCACTCGGAACAGGTACGGGCAGTACTGTACGAAATAAACGAACAGACCCACCGCTCATCCTCCATGGACGAGTTATATCCACTCATGCATAAACTAACAGGACGCCTGGTCGACGCAACAAACTTCATCATTGCCTTGGTGGAGACACGAGAGGGGAATAAATACATTCAATTCCCCTATTTTGCCGACCAGTTTGATCCGCACTTCCAGGGTATGGAGATCAAACTTGATCCAGACAGAAAAACCATCACCGGTTTCTTGATCGAAAGTGGCCAACCAATGTTGCTGACCCCCCACAACTATGAAAGGGTCATCAAGGAAAACAATATTCATGGCATAGGCACCAGGCCCATTTCCTGGTTAGGCGCCCCATTCTACCCAGGGCACCTTAGTGGTGCCGTCATTTTACAGAGCTACAGCGATGTGGTGTATTCTGAAAAGGATAAAAAGCTGCTCTCCTTTGTCGCCCGTCATATCGGCGATGCACTGAGTCGCAGACGCACAGTCGACGATATGAAAAAGGCCAAGGAACAAGCCGAGCATGCCGAAAAAAACAAGAGTGCTTTCCTGGCAAACATGAGCCACGAAATACGTACCCCCATGAACGGCATCATCGGCATGACAGACTTAGCCCTTGACATGGACCTGCCCCCACGACTGCAGACCTATCTCGGTATGGTGAGGACCTCGGCCAACAGGCTGTTGACACTCATTAACGACATTCTCGATTTTTCAAAAATCGAGGCAGGAAAGGTCGATCTCGTTATCGCTCCTTTCAAACTGCGAAATGACATTGCCAATGCCCTTCAACTTCTGGCAATCACTGCCGCCAAGAAAAATGTAGGTCTGTTTGTGGATGTGGATGACGACATCCCTATAATTCTCCATGGTGATTCCGGCCGTCTCTGTCAGGTTATCATCAACCTGGTAAGCAATGGCATCAAATTCTGTGAAAAAGGCAGGGTCAGCTTAAGTGTTCACCTCTCTGACGAACTGGCAGACAACCTGATTCAATTACATTTCAAGGTCACAGATACCGGTATTGGTATACCTGTCGAGAAGATTAACTCCCTCTTCTCCCCCTTTAATCAATTGGGTACCAACCACGATTCCAGACAGCGGGGTACCGGCCTCGGCTTAGTCATCGCTTCTGAACTGGTAGAAATGATGGGGGGAAAGATATGGGTCGAATCAAGCCAGGACATTGGCTCGACCTTTCATTTCACCTCCATTTTCAACGTCCCTCCACCCGATTTCACCATGGCTTCCCCCAAGAACAACCCCGGACTGAACAGGATGCAGCCCAAGGAACCTGTGCCGCTGCAGATACTGCTTGCCGAAGACGAATACATTAACCGAACACTGGCCCAGACTCTGCTCGAAAGGGCTGGCTGGGAAGTGACTGCGGTTGAAAACGGTCTTGAGGTTATCGACATACTGGAGACCAAAAGTTTCGATCTTATCCTGATGGATATCCAGATGCCCGAACTTGATGGGTTTGAAACGACCCGGAGGATACGGAAGCAGGAACAAAAAACAGGAATACACCTGCCGATTATTGCCATGACTGCCTATGCCATCAAAGGCGACAGGGAACGATGCCTCGACGCAGGAATGGATGGGTATATCTCAAAACCGATAAGGCCCGACCTGCTTCAGGCAGAAATTGAAGGAATACTCTGCTCCACCATTGGCACACAGCTTTAAAACAGCAACCATCCATTGTTGATTATTTACAACCTATTCCGCTTCAATCCGGATTTGGCCGGCACTCTATTGTAAACTATGCAGAGTCAAGGGAGTTAATGGCCTTGCAAGTATAGCGTAATTTCACTCTGACAAGAGCTCAAAACCATTTTTTGCCGCACCATATAATGCCGCCTTCGCTGTAAGAATCACATGAATGGGCATATTGGAGCAAAGATCGGAAAAGCGCCCCTTATTACCAACGGCACTTAAAAAATCGGGTCTTTTCAGACGATCCAGTATACGGGGTGGAATGCCGCCACCCAGGTATATACCACCTCTTGGTAAAATAGTGATTGCCATATTACTTACCGACGAACCAAGGATATTGATAAACATATCGAGTGTGGCTTCACAAATATCAGCCTTCTTCGCCAGCGCATTCTCCACAATAATCGGCGTACGATCATCGGCCCGATCCAACTCATTCTTAAGCCAATCAGGTACCTGATAACTGTTACTCTCTACAAAGAAATCATAGATATTCGGCAAATGGCTTCCTGAACATATCCGTTCAAAACTGACATGCCCGTACTTCTTCTGCAGGAATTTGAGCAGCTCAATCTCCTGCATATTGCAAGGTGAAAAAGAACTGTGCCCCCCCTCACTGGCCAAAGCCTTATAGCTGTCGCCAGTCCAGACCAAAAAAGCCGCGCCAAGTCCGGTACCCGGTGCAATAACAGCAATATTCCCGTTCGGATCAGGCTTACCTTCATGAAGCGTGTAGACATCTTCCTGGTCAAGAAACGGCACTGCTGTTGCAACCGATTCAAGATCATTGATCAATGAAACTTTCTCAATATTGAAGGTCGCGGAAATCTTTTTACCACTTATAGACCAGGGTAAATTGGTGATCTGGGATACCTGTTTATTTACAGGTCCGGCAACTCCGAAACATGCAGCCTTTGGTTGTGCACCTGTCTGCTTCAAAAAATCACGTATTATTTTTTCCAACGAGTCATATTTCCCACTTTCAAAACGGGTTCTGCTTATGGCTCCGCCTTCAACACCTCTTTCAATGGAAAAAAGCGCCAGTACTGTTTTGGTACCACCAATATCACCTGCCAATATCATGGAATCAGCACCTCGATAAAGTAACTACTGACAACATCCGGGACCTTGAAAAGCTGGCTATTCATCCCCCCCGACGTTATGCCCAAAAATCATTCTCGAAAGTTAGCACAAACTGCGTTCTCGTCTAAATACCTCTGATTTACTCAGCCTCCAGGTATTGTTGTCTCTAATGAGCTGCCACATAATTCCCTGACAGCACCAAGTAGTACATCCTTATTTACAGGTTTTACAAATTGCCTGAGGGCCCCTAGTTCACCCGCTAAATGTAAATACTCGTTTGATGGAATACGTCCTCCGCCGGAAATAGCAATAATCCTCACATTCGAATCTTGATTGAGTAATTGCATTATGATTTCGATACCATCCATTTCTGGCATGAGTACATCCGTAATGACAACATCAAAAGATTCTTGCTGAAACGTCAGTAATCCCTCTCTGCCGTCCTCTGCAGTCGTCACGCGATAGCCGTTCCGTTCAAGAAGCCGCCTAAGCATTTCGCGTATAGCCTCATCATCGTCTATAACCAAAATATGGCCCATTCCCCCCCCCCTTTTTATCCTTTTTGAACACCCTTTGTACCACACCTTTAATATAACTGCCAAATAAGGTCATGAAAAGATTCTCTTTCTCATCTCCACGAAACCGGCTGGACCACTAAAATGGTTATCTCTTCTTATATTTTATTACAGGCACTTTGAAAAATCAGAACATTCACTCAAACTGAGCGATTGCTGAAATGTGTTGCCACGCCACAGGCAGATAATTGATATCGGCAACGATATGTACCTCTGAAGATGATTTCGCCAGGATCCCTTTTATCAATTTGTTTTCGGCACGATTTTTATGCTGACCAGGAATCTTTAAATTTCCACATAAAATTACAGCCATTTATTTTCTATTTTCATAGCATGGAAAATAATTCTCTCCTATAGTCACGTAACGCTGGTATGCGTGATAACCCAGAAACAATGACAAGTACAAACATGAAAAGAATCTGCGTCTATTGCGGCTCCAACACAGGGGCGCAACCGGAATATCTCGAATCTGCAAAAGCCCTTGGTACACTTCTCGCCCAGGGGAATATTGACGTTGTTTATGGTGGAGCCGAGGTCGGACTTATGGGTGCTGTTGCTTCTGCAGCTTTAGCTGAAGGTGGTAACGTCATTGGTATCATCCCGAAATCATTTGCCGACAAGGTTTGCCACACAAAACTCAGTGAACTGCAGATCGTGCCGACCATGCATGATCGAAAAACCAGGATGTTTGACCTCTCGGACGCATTCATCACCCTCCCAGGGGGTATAGGCACCCTGGAGGAGACTTTTGAAATCTTGACATGGGCACAAATTGGTTTTCACAGCAAACCTTGCGGGCTCCTGAACATAAACGGATATTTTGACAGCATAATTGAATTCCTGGATCATTCCCTAAGACAGCAGTTCGTCAGGCAGGAACATAGGGATATGGTATTGGTAGACAACAACCCGCAGGGACTACTTCATCAGTTCGAGAACTATCAAGCTCCCACCATCCGGAAATGGATAGAGAAGAATTAGCCCGCACATCTCATCAGTATAGGCGGCGTCAGGTTCGATATATTAAGCAGTGAACCATAGCTGACTACGTTGAGGTGGCCGTTATGGTCGATCCATTCAGGCTTGATCTCAACCGTAGTATGAAAAGGTTCTCCCATTTTCTTGATAGTTACAGATCAGGTCTGTTCAGCTCTCGGTCAATGGTAAATTCTCGCTTTCGGGAAAAGACATCGACTCCGAGCTGGTGATAGACATCACGCAAATCAACCAGGACCCAATTCTCCTGCAACTCCATAAAAACAGTATCGAAAGATCATTTCCAGCAGCACTCAATCCTTGTAAATAGTTACAAGGACAGCCGTAATAATCAGTGAAGCCCCCAGATAACCGACGACAGTAAAATATTCCCCAAAGATGAGGTACGCGGCCACAGCAGCTACCACCGGTTCCAATGTAGCCACAATGGATGCCCTCCCCGCTTCCAGGTATTGTAGTCCAAGATAATAGCAGTGATTGGCGATAAAAGTCGAGACCAGGGAAATGGCGACAATGGCTACCCAGGCGGTCATCGATTTGGGTGCAAAATCAACAAAAGGTAAAATTCCGAGGGCACCGACGGGAAGAACATAAAGAAAGAGGTTCGCCGAGGAATACCGTGACGAAAAATACTTGCCGATTGTATAATAGAGCGAATAGCAAAAACCGGCTGCCAGACCTGAAACGATAGCCACCACACCGATGGACACCCCGGTTGAGGAATTACTACCACTTCTGGATATGAGATATACGCCGGCAAGAACAAGTGACACCGCCAGTATTTTTGTGACTGTCAGCTTTTCCCTGTAGATGAAAAAGGAACAGACCACTACCCAGGCCGGCGCCGTATAAAGCAGCACAGCGGCAAAAGCCGCCCCGCCCGTCTTCACGGCAAAAAGATACGAAATATAAAAAAGTGATATCCCCATCAGTCCAAACACTATCAGCAACGGGATATCGTTCTTTCTCAGATGCGTGTCCTGCTGAAAAAAGGCCTGCCCGGCAAATAAAAACCAGGCCAGGAATGCTCTCCAGAAAGCGACCTCCAAAGGCCCAACACCCTGCCTGAAGGCGATGGATGAAAAAATGCCTATCAGTCCCCAAAAGACTGCGGCGGCGGCGACGAAGGCATATCCTTTCAGCACTGTGATTCTGTCTCGGTAAAGTTCAACTCAATCCTGGTCCCGGCCGGGTCGTGAATAAAGAGCTGGGTCATATTAAGTTCGGGTACCTTACCTACAAGATACTCTACGCCTTTTTCATTCAGCCGGGCCATAAAAGCATTTAAACCCTCACAGTCCAGGGCTATATGGTCGAGATTACCGGTAGATACTGCCGAATCTTCCATGGATTCCATGATGGTCAGGTGCAGCAGTGGAGAATCCCCGATATACAGCCACGCGCCGGCGACTCCGAAATCGGGCCGAAAACCTTCTGTAAAACCAAGAACATCCTTATAAAAGGTGATGACCCTGGCAATCAGCGAGGCGCTTCCGACAAGATTGTAATGACCAATGCGTTTGATTTTCATGACTGGTTCCCGAGATACATATCTATAATAAGTTCACTCTTTACGTGACTATACAACAAATGACCCACGACGCCACCCCTTCGACCATGCAATCGTCCGCATGAGAGACCACGGTTCCTGCCCGGGTCTCCTTGATAAACAGCATATAGTAATCGTCGTCACCCGCTATCATATCTGCTGTGGTAACAAGGGCCATGATATCCTTATCGAGAGGATTCATGATTGCCGGGTCAAAACCATTTGCCACTATCATCGCCAGAAAGCAGTCATTAACGATACTCGCTGCGGAAGTCCATAGGAAATATTTCACAGCAAGAAGAGTAAATTACTGCCGGGAAAATGCTTCCGGGTGTATATCATCAATGACCGGTTAATGTCCCCTCGCCTCTATTCCCTGACCAACCTTCCTGTATGAATTTCTTATCCTGCCCTCATTGGTTTACGTCAGGATTTCAGCAAGTCCTTTGGCAATGCCACCGATATAGTGCTCATCCGTACCACAACATCCGCCCAGGATCTTGACGCCGTAGCGTCTGTTGAGCTCGAGCATGAGATCAACCCACTCGTCCCTGCTGTCTTGCTGCAGGGTTTCTGCATTGTCAAGCTGGTCGTGATCTTTTGAGGAGGCATTGGCCTGAATGCCGACCAGGCGGGTAAAGAGTTCAGGTGGTTGATTCTTTGGTTGAATAAAGGTCGGGAACACGCAATTCACCATGTAGCCTGCAGGGCTTTCCTTCAATTCCCGGTCTAGTTGCTGAATCCCCTCATACAGTGGCGTGCCGTCGAGGATCATAGCATGTCTGTTTATACAGAAACTTATGATATAGGGAATTCCGGCCTCTCGGGCCGCCTTACCGACACCAAGCGCTTCAGAAACAGCGGGAAAGGTCTGGCCGATAATACAATCCACCCCGCTTTCTGCAAGTTCGCGTATCTGCCAGGAGTGATACTCCCGTGCCTCGTCTGCAGATAACGCCTCATCAGGTGCGTAGCAATCGTTTTTAGGCCCAATCAATCCACCGACAAAAAGAGGAGACTGAGCCCTCTGCCATTTCACCTGAAGTTCTCTCATAAACCGCACAGCCTCGCGGTTCAGCCCCTCGCTGAAACCGGCAGCCTTAATCCTTGCCCTATCAACCCGCCAGGTGGGTGCACAGATCAACATAGGCAATCCTGCCTGTGCCGCGAGGTTCCGGTACTGGCGGTAAATATCCTCCATGCATTGACGTCCATGCTCGTCCTGGATGAGAGGCGTATTAAACAATGTAGGATGCAGTTCCACGTCATCCCGACGACGCAATCTCTCAGCAATTGCACCTTCGGTCAGCATGGCCTTGGCTCTGGCCAGGGTTTGGGTAAAATTCACAACACCTCCGGGAATCAGATTTTGGCCGGTTTCTATTTCCTGTTCATATACGGCAAGCCGGCAACAATGATGCAGAGTGAGAGCAGGAAAAAGTGAAGGAACATCTCCTTTTGCACCGCTCCCCATATAATATAGCAGGATCCAGCCGCAGCAAGCAACGGTGCAATATACCTTCTGAACAGACGGGCATCTTCAAAGGTGCGAATTACCCATAAATAGAGTGAGATATAGATGACGTAAAGAAACGCGATGGGAAGCTCGGATATGTCCATGAAGTGCCCCCACCAACCGGCAAAATTCCCATACCAGACCATCAGCCAGAAGCTGGACATGATGAACCCCACACCAGCCGAAATCATGGTGCTGTTGGTTCTGGGGTCAACCCTGGCAAAGATCTCCGGTTTCGGCCCCAGACCTCTTGATGCGATGGAAAACATTCCTCGCGCCGAACCCATGATAAGGCCATTCAGGGTGCCCAGGCAGGAGATAATAACAAACACGGACAAAGCAGTCCCGCCAAGACGCCCAAAGATAATCGACAGAACTTCAACAGGGGCATCATTGCCGGCAGCAATGACTTCATCATTGGACAGCACCCCGGAGATACCAAGATAATAAAGCATATAAATAAACACGACCAGGCAGGAGCCGAAAAAGAGGGCTTTCGGCAACGTTCTTTTGGCATCCTTTAATTCGGCATTTATGGAGGTCGCGATAATCCAGCCCTCGTAGGCAAACGCCGTTGCCAGTGTGGCCACGGCAAGACCGCCACCCTCTGTAACGTTATTGGCTGCGATGGTAAAACTTTCCAACGTCTGACCACTCATAAGCCCCGATATACCACCGATTACAGCAACGAGAAACAACGGGACAAGTTTGATAACGGTTGCCGAAACCTGCCATTTCCCGGCAAGAACAGGGGAAAAACAATTGACGAGGAAAAAGAGGATAAGATACATTGCAGCAAGTAGCCAGACCCCTTTTTCAAGTCCCATCAGGCTAATACTGTAATTGGCCGAAACCCAAGCGAGAACGGCGACCAGGGTTGGATAATAAATAAAGGTCATGAACCAGGCTACCAGATAACCGGCACAAGGGCCGTAAGCCTCCTCAAAATAGTCTACAAGACCATTCACCCTCTGAATTCTCGTTGCGATCCCGGCAAATACAAACGCAGTCACAACCATGATCGCCCCGCCGAGGGCCCAGGCAGTAAGCGCTGTCACCAGGTTTCCACCTGAAGCAACCAACACATCGTCTGCCTTAAAGAACACACCGGAGCCGATGGTGATGCCGACCACCATGGCAATCGCGGTCCAGATACCGTATTTACGCTCCAATTCCTGCATATTTTACACCTACAATATTGTCAGATGAGTGCCCGGTTGCCTTGCCATCGGTTTAACACATTTTATGAACCATGGACCAAACGACTCACAACTCAGCATCTCACATTTCTCAAGTCAAACAACATATTGATCAAAACGTCACGAACATCGCCACACATTACCGGAAACATAACTTTATTGCGATATATTTCATGTATCCATCATCATTACCCCTGATTCCATTTATGATAACGGAAATTTCTTCCAACGCGGCCGCCCATCTGATTCTTTATCGCAAGCAGATGTGATACAGTACATTTATTATCCTTGTAACCTTTACCCGGAGACTGTCCCATGACGCGCCTGGCGACCTTCGTTGCAGCGATAGCATTCTTTCTTCTCCCCTGTATCACCGTGTCCGCACAACATGAGGCAGAAGTCATCCACTGGTGGGTTTCCGGAGGCGAAAGAGCAGCCCTTCAGACCCTCATAGACACCTTTCAGGAAAACGGCAACAAGTGGATAGACACCCCGGTGGAATCCTCATATTACGCAAAGACCGCTGCAATTTCGAGAATTCTTGATGGCAAACCACCAACAGCAGTTCAGTGGCAAGCTGGAGTCTCATTGAAGGAATTATATAGTGAAGGTCTCTTTCGAAACATCAATGAACTTGCCAGGAAAGAACAGTGGAGAGACGTTCTGCCTGAGGCGATCTGGGACGGCATAACAGTCGACGGCAATATTATTGCGGTACCTATGACGCTTCACAGTTCAAACTGGATATGGGCCAACAAAAAAATCCTTGATGAGGTTGGAATAGGCATACCCAAAAACTGGGATGATTTTTTACAATACGCCCCCAGAATACGGGAAGCCGGTTACTACCCCCTGGCTCTGGGTGGTCAGCCATGGCAGGAACGCGCCTTGTTCCTGCCTGTTGTACTCGGGGTCGGTGGGGCAAAGTTATACGAGGACGCCCTGGTCCACCACAAACCGGAAGCACTGCAAAGTCCTGGTATGAAGAAGGCATTTGAAACATTCCGCTCTCTTCAGCAATTCATTGATCCCGAAAGCCCTGATAGAAACTGGTCGGATACGACAAAACTGGTCATCGAAGGTAAAGCTGCATTCCAAATAATGGGAGACTGGGCTAAAGGTGAGTTTTTCCAGGCAGGAATGGAACCGGATAAAGATTTTATCTGTGCATTCAGCCCTGGAAGTGAAGGAGCTTTTATTATGGTTTCAGACACATTCGCCATGGGAAATGTCACGGATGAAGCCATGCAACAAGCCCAGGAAAAACTGGCAATGACCATAATGAAAAAAGAGGTTCAAAGCTCCTTTAATTTGCTAAAAGGTTCCATACCACCGCGCCTTGATGCCCCCGTCACAGGGTTTGACAAATGCGCACGTCTTGCCATGACAACAGTGGCAGTGAAAGGCTCGACCTACCCGGGGTTCAACATGGCCAATAACGGCATTATAGCCAGTGCTATTATGTCTGTTATTACAAAATTTTGGAACACCAGGGACCTCTCCCCGGATGAGGCAACAAGAATGCTTGCAGAGGCTGTGGAAAAATCAAAACTTTAAACCTATCGGATTTATTTCCAAACAACTGACCAGAGACTACTTGTCTGTTTTTATGAAATCCGGTACACGAATCAGGGTCCGCCTTTTAGGCGCATTTATTATCGTGGTGCTCATTTCCGTGAGTGCGGTATTGACTGCCCGCCTGTCAATCATTCACACCCAGGAGAAACTGGACATCATTATGTCCGAAACACTCCCTCTCATTGCCAACTCCCTCAAACTGGATAAAAAGGCGCAATTCTTCGCTTTGAGCATTAATGAATTTCCTGAAATTACAACAAAACAGGAACACTCTCAGCTCATCAATCAACTTGATCAGCATATTGCTGAAATCACCTCCCTCATTCATGAGCTTGAACAGCTCGATGTCAAACAGTACGAAATCCAAATTATAAAAGACCATGTTGTACAACTCGTGTCCTTTATGAAGGAACAGGAAAAGCTGTTTACTCGTTTCATTACCATAAACCACCAAATGCAAAAGGCGGTAGCAGGATTACGCGACAACCACCATGAATTCATCACCCTTGCGGAACCCAGGATATCCCAAAGTTATTTGATATTCCGTCAGAAAGGTCATGAGATAAGTGCGGAAATCAGGGACCTGATAGCGGAGTTCGCAAGAGAAGACCCAGGAGTAGGAATTAAAAAAATCGATGACAAACTGAGGGTTGGTTTTGAAACTCTCATAAGCTCAGCAGCAGGAGAAATGCGATCAAATCTTGAAGCCGTAGCGCTGACATACCTGGCCGCCGGAGTGCTCTACGAAGCAGCAAATTCAAATGACGTTGCAACGGTCGAAGATCTTGAAGAGCAGTTTCAGGCAATAGTGCCACAGATCAAGAAGATGTTTTTGGTCCTCTCCCATACAACACCACAAAATCACCAGATGGTCATTACGGCTATGCCGATATTCAGGTATGGCACAAACGATCCTTCTATCTTTTTTCAACGTAAAGAAGAGCTCTCCATTCGCCAATCTGCAGCAACCTCTGCGAGCAAAGCCCTATTACTTGCAGAAGACCTGACCACAGCCATCGACATAGTAAATCTCAACAGTCAGAAGTTGGCTCAGCAATCAACAGCACAGTTACGAAAAAGTTTGAATAAAGCGCTGGCAATCCAGTCTGTTGGGGCTACTATTGCCATAATTCTTTCTATCATCATCGGCTGGTTCTATGTTGAAAAACAAGTTTTGGCCCGGCTTACAGCCCTTCGACAGGCAATGGAGTTCCATTCAACAGGAAGACATGCAGAAATTCCCCTGGCCGGCGACGATGAAATAAGTGATATGGCTGCTGCACTCAAACGATTTGTGGATCACCGTTCAAACGTTGAGAACAGATTGAGGATAACGGTGGACGAACTTAATGCTGTCATGGATAGTATTGATTACGGGATTATTTTTACAGATTCCAAACTGAATGTTCTCCTCGTCAATAAAGCATTCCTCAATATTTGGGAAATCACAGAAAATAGAACATCCGAGACAATGGTACTTGCCGATTTGCTCGATACCGACCGCTACAAGAGTGTTTACAATACCCTGGGTGAGCCAGTTAAGGAATATCTATATAACAGTGAGGAGATGATCTCTAGAGGTGAAATTGCCCCTGTGGAAATCGAAACCATCGATGGCAGGTTTTTCCAGCATCAATGTGTGGTGTTGCCGGGTGATGCCCGCATGCTGACCTATTTTGACATCACCGAAATGAAAATGAACCAGGCCAAGCTAATGCAGGCCCAGAAAGTTGAGACCATCGGCCTTATGGCCGGGGGCGTCGCTCACGACCTGAACAACATTCTCTCAGGAATCGTTTCCTACCCCGATCTCTTGCTTTTAAAACTTCCTGCTGAAAGTGACCTTATCAAACCGCTGCAGGAGATCAAAGAAGCAGGCCAACGCGCAGCTGCGGTTGTTGCCGACCTGCTCATTGTAACACGGGGAACGATCGCCGATCGAAAAATCGCCAACCTGAACCGGTTAGTCTCAGAATATCTCACATCTCCTGAAGCAAAAAAAATCTTAACCCTTTACCCGGAGGTGTCCATCCAGACAGAATTCAGCCCTGAGTTGCTC
Organism: Desulfopila sp. IMCC35008; assembly: GCF_010646885.2. Taxonomy (GTDB): domain Bacteria; phylum Desulfobacterota; class Desulfobulbia; order Desulfobulbales; family Desulfocapsaceae; genus Desulfopila. The sequence goes on from NZ_CP050700.1 coordinate 3,683,750, forward strand.
AACATTTCATGCTCACCGATACACATCAAGAAGTGCCTCATGAATCTGGTATTAAACGCCTTCGAGGCCATAGAACAATCCGGAATGATCACGATATCAACAGAAAACCGCTATTTCGATAAGCGAGATCTCCAAGAATCAACTCTCCCAGATGATGAGTATGTCATCCTCAGAATTGCTGATAACGGACCAGGTATATCTGAAAAAGATATAGGCAACATTTTTGAGCCGTTCTACTCTAAAAAGGTGATGGGCCGAAGCGGCACCGGGCTGGGTTTAACGATTGTATGGAACACCGTTCAGGAACATGGCGGAACGGTATCCGTCAGCAGCGACCAAACCGGAACAACTTTCGACCTCTACTTCCCGGTTACCAGAGAGACATCAGACAATTTACCGGAATCATTTTCAAATATTGATATCATGGGGACTGGTGAAAAGCTGCTTGTTGTCGACGATGAGCCCATGCAAAGAAGTATCGCCACTCAGATACTCAACTCCCTTCGTTATCAGGTTGAAACCGCCGCCTCTGGCGAGGAAGCCATAGAACTTGTGAAAGAGAAATCATATGACCTCATAGTTCTCGACATGATGATGAGTCCGGGCATAAACGGACGAGAGACCTACGAGGGAGTCATTGCTATTCGCCCGGAACAGAAGGCAGTAGTCGCCAGTGGTTTTTCAGATCATGACGAAATTACTAAAATTAAGAAACTTGGCATCAATGGATTTATCAAGAAACCATATACATTGCATGAATTCGGGATTGCAATTAAGGAATTTATGACTGACTCAAAAGGATAACTCACCAGGCCTGCATTTTCAGTAAACAGCTACATGGCCGCTGGCAGATTTATGCCGTATATTGATCAACAGGAGTTTTTGTTAAGAGTGGGAGCTTTTGATTTTATCCTCTAGTTTTTTGGTTACCCGGCCAACAACAGTCGCTTTGTCACAATGGGCACCGGTTTTCGGGTTACAGTCGAGGAGAAGCCCCATAACGATGTCAGCTGTTTCAAAACATCGGGCATCCTCCAGTCTCGCAAGTAAATTCGACATTGCTCTGCTAAACTCCTCACACTGAGCGTAATCAGCAGTCGCACGAAGGTGTAAAGCACAAGCGCTTTCTAAGTCCTTCTTAATGTCATCAGGAAGTATCTCGGCCATAACCACATCTGTCCATATAGTTTCAGGAACATATTGAAAAGTATTTTTTAAATCACCATTGATGAGATACAGTTCGCCAAGGGATTTATCCAGCCCTTCAGCCTGCTATGTGTTCAATCTGTAACGTTGTGTCGTGTAGGACTGCACACCGGCCGTCCCAAACCAATTAACTTATACATCTTCCCCTTAACTGCCACGTGTAAATCGGGCCATTCCTGCTGACGCAATCCGCCGGATTACACTTTATAAGTTGTGAAGGCTCCTTACCCTCTCGACCCGGCGGATCATTTTCTTAACATTCGAGAAATGATACAATTCAATCTCCACCTCCATATAATCCTGGGGCGTAAAAACTTTTTGCAAGGAGGCCAGCCTGCCATTACCCTCAAAGGTGACATAAGAATCATCACCTGTCCTAACTGCCTTTATGGCCGACACACTGGGTATAAATTTTTTTAGGATTTCGCCCGTCAAAATTCGTTGAGCCAAAAGCTCATTCCGAAAATCCATAAGAACCTGACTGCGCTTCTCCATGGATGCAAGTGATCCTTCTCTATCGATGGGATGAATAGGATATAGCTGAAAAAGGTTAACATTCTCAAAGGTTGTATGACTTCGTTTTCGGTGAATGTCCATAACAACTTTGGCAAGCAGCACATCTTTTTCATCCATATCAACCAGCTCTTTCTTTTTACCCCACAGATAAGAACTGAAATTTTTGAACGTCTCTGTTATTTTCATGGCATGATTGTAATAGGTTAAATTATATGGGATAACAGGCTATTATAATCAAGAGCAGGTTGCCTTACAATGCATTCGATACGCCAATGGCTTATATCCGACATATAAATTCACAGAAAAAGAAGAACCATGCTTGAAATATCAATCCCCGGATCACCTACTCTCCGACTCGCCCATCTGGTACTTGATTACAACGGCACTATAGCGGAAGACGGAGAGCCCATTGCAGGTATAGCACAACGTCTTGAAAAGCTGCGGAATGCGCTGAAAATACATGTAGTCACGGCCGACACCCATGGAACAGTACAAGATAAACTTGCCGGGGCACCTGTCACCATCACGGTGGTCGGACCTGACAGGCAGGACCTGGCCAAGGAAGCATATATTGAAGAACTTGGCTTCGACAATGTGGTCGCCGTCGGCAATGGTAAAAATGACGGGCTCATGCTTCAAAAGGCGGCGCTTGGAATAGGTGTTATCCAGAAAGAAGGTGCAGCTGCCGAGGTCATCAAAGGAGCAGACCTTTTCTGCACCTCGATATTGGACAGCCTCGACCTTCTTCTCCACTTAGACAGGCTCAGAGCAACCTTGAGGAGATAACGATAAATGGATTTTCCTGGAGCGTGTCGGAGAATTGCCATTTTGGTTCAGATCGAGACAACTGCAGAAAATTTAGCACAGCCATATACGTGCTATTGCGAGCATAAGTTTTCTGCAAATAACGAGGAACTGGGGAGAAAGGGCATTCTCGGACAGCCTCCTTTAGACAGCCAGCCAGCTGCAGGATATTATTTCCTCTCCGGCCGCCAGGATTCTTGCCATATAATTATCCCCGGCCACAACTTCACCGACCCCGGCCGGTGTACCGGTCATGACAATGTCACCATCATCAAGTGTCATCACCGTGCCAATTTCCCTCAAAATATTTTCCGGTTTATGTAACATCATCGAGGTAGATCCCTGCTGCCTAAGTGTGCCATTTACGTAGAGTTCTATGGTTAACTCCTGCTGTATATCCTCCAAGGCAACAAAGGGGCCGAACAGGGCTGAACCGTCAAAACCTTTCGCCCGTTCCCACGGTAACCCTTTTGTCTTTAAATCTGCCTGCAGTTCCCTTTTGGTGAGATCCAGACCGCAAGTGACAGCCACAGGTTTTCCCGCCTCGATTATGTAACAAATCTCTGCCTCGTAATGAAGCCTCTCTCCATTAAAGGCATGGAGCACATCGGTAATGGCGGAGTTTGGTTTACAGAAGATAACCATCTGATTCGGCAGTTCATTGCCCAACTCGGAGATATGCTCAACATAATTGCGCCCCACACAAACAATTTTTGATGGTGCGTATTCCCTTTCCGGATTCAGGTTTCCCTGTTTTTTTGTGTCTTCTGCTGTTGGCATAAACTCCTGCGTTCTTACTTAGCTGTTACAAGCTGTCGGCGATTGCGACCCCATCACCTATGGCTTTTTTGGCGTCCAGTTCAGCCGCTTTTTCGGCCCCTCCAATTACATGGTAGCCGATTCCTTTTTCGTCTAGTTCCTTCATTAATCCGGGCTCTGATACCTGACCGGCGCACACCACTACAGTATCAACAGAAACCAGTTGCTCCCTTTCACCCTGGTTAATCCAGAGTCCGTTTTCATCAATTGAAAGATACTCCACTCCAACCCGGAATTTCACCCCATTCTTCTTTAGTTCCAACCTGTGAATCCAACCGGTTGTCTTGCCTAGGCTTACTCCCGGTTTACTCTGCTTTCTCTGCAGGATATGGATTTCCCGTGCTGGGCTTTCTACTCTGGTATCACCTAGACCACCCCGCAACCTGTACTCCTTATCTACGCCCCAGTGTGTCAAAAAGGAGTCAATTGTATCGTGTTCCCTCTCGCCATGCAACAGGAAGAGAGCCGTATCAAAGCCGATACCTCCTGCACCGATGATGGCGACCCTTTCGCCCGCCTTTTTCTGCCCACTGATAATCTCACTGTATGTTGCAACATTTTCTCCGTCAATACCAGGGATCTCTAATTGACGTGGGATAACGCCGGTCGCAACAACTATTTCATCATATTCTTTCAAGTCCTCAAACGTGGCACGATGCTCAAGACGGACATCCACCTCATGCAGTTCGAGTTGCCGTTTAAAATAGCGAAGCGTCTCCTCAAACTCACCTTTCCCCGGTATCGCCCGTGCTATGAGAAACTGCCCGCCAATTTTCGCTGATGCTTCAAAAAGCGTTACCTTATGTCCTCTGGCTGCCGCGGTCGCAGCACAGGATAGTCCTGCCGGCCCAGCCCCGACCACCGCAACTTTTTTTGAAACTTCGGTCTCGACAAATGGTAATTGCGTTTCATGACAGGCTCTGGGATTCACAAGACAAGACGCTGTTTTTCTGGAGAAGATGTTATCAAGGCATGCCTGGTTGCAACCAATGCAGGTGTTTATTTCATCTACCCGCCCACTGGCTGTTTTATTCACCCACTCAGGATCCGCCAGGAATGGGCGGGCCATACTCACCATATCTGCACACCCTTCGGCCAGAACCTGCTCAGCGACATCGGGCATATTAATTCGATTCGAAGTAATCAGCGGGATACTCACCTCTCCCATCAATCTTTTGGTAACCCATGAGAACCCGGCCCGGGGCACCATGGTGGCAATTGTCGGTACTCTCGCCTCATGCCAGCCAATACCAGTATTAATTATCGTCGCACCAGCTTTTTCTATCTCCCTTGCGAGTTGGACGATCTCGTCCCAGCTTGAACCATCCTTAACCAGATCGAGCATCGACAACCGGTAGACGATAATGAAATCCTCCCCCGCCTCACGGCGAACCGATTCCACAATATTTACGGCAAAACGTATCCTGTTTTCATAGTCACCGCCCCAGCGGTCTGTTCGCTTATTGGTCTTTGCCGCAATAAACTGGTTAATAAGGTATCCTTCCGAGCCCATGATCTCAACACCGTCATAGCCGGATTCGCGTGCCAGCGCAGAGCAGTTTCTAAAATCATCAATAGTTGAGGTAACGCCTTTGCCGGTCAGAGCCCATGGCCGGAACCGGTTAATCGGGGCCTTTATCCTGCTCGGGGCAACACAAAGAGGATGGTAGCCGTATCTACCCGCATGCAGGATCTGCATGCATATCTTGCCACCTTCTGCATGGACCCGCTCCGTTACTATTCTATGGTTGCCAACCTGGGATGCACTTGACAACCTCAGGGAAAAAGGGGCAACCCAGCCAGCTCTGTTTGGCGCCACACCGCCAGTCACGATGAGGCCAACACCTCCTGCGGCACGTTGCCCAAAGTATTCGGCCATGCGGTTAAAACCGTCTTTCTGCTCTTCCAGGCCGGTATGCATCGAGCCCATCAACACCCGATTTTTTAAGGTGGTAAAGCCAAGATCAAGCGAATTCAAGAGATGGGGGTACCTTGTCGCCGCAACAGTCATTGCATCCTCCCTCTGTTATCTAATTTACGTAAAGCAAAGTTCAATTATGTGTGAAAGTTTTATCTTGTTTGTCAATTTCCAATAGCACCTTACATGACTATACTATATCATACTTACAAGGTTAACCATTACGTTTACGAAAAGGAGAATATGATGGACTATCAGGGAAATATATTTCGTCCACCCAGTGAAGCCTACTCGATACTCTTACAGGTAACCACCGGTTGCTCGCATAATAAATGTACCTTTTGCGGCATGTACAAAGGGAGCCGCTTCTCCATAAAGGATGATGACACGATCATGCGGGATATCGATTTTGCCGCCCACCACTGCCGCAATCAAAACAGGCTCTTTCTCTGCGACGGTGACGCCCTTATCATCCCCCAGAAGCGGCTCGTCGAAATCCTTACCCAAATCCGTAAAAAACTGCCATGGCTTGAACGAATTGGCAGTTATGCCAACTCCAAAGCAATTAAAATGAAATCGGTTGAAGAGTTGAAGGAACTCCATGATCTCGGCCTGACCATTGCTTACATGGGGCTTGAATCAGGAGATGACGTAACACTGGCGCGAATAAAAAAGGGAGCCGATTCTGACAAAATGATCGAGATGGGAAAGAAGATACGCTCCGCCGGAATCCGGCTTTCGATTACAGTTTTGCTTGGTATTGGCCAGAAGGAACGTTCACACATCCATGCCCGGGAAACCGGACGGGTGCTCTCCGCAATTGATCCCGAATTCGTCGGTGCGCTGAGCCTGATGCTCACACCGGGAACACCAGCCTATGAGGAAGCCCAAAGAGGAAACTGGCACCTGCCAGGGGCCGAAGAGATGCTTGAAGAACTGGCGATCATGTTTGCGACCACCCACCTTACAAACGGCTACTTTCACGCCAACCATGCATCGAACTATCTGCCGATAAAAGCAAAACTGCCACAGGACAGGGAGAAAATCCTACTACTCATCAACGACGCCTTAAAAGGAAAAGTTAGCCTGAAACCTGAGTATATGAGGGCCCTCTAAACAAAAAACCTCCCTGTTTTGTTGAAAGACAGGGAGGTTCTTCTCGTCCTTTTACTGTTCTAATTTAGAACTTGTAATTCACACCGAAAGAAAGCAGAAAAGCTGAAGCATTGGAAAACTCGCCATTTATACGGGCGTTGGTAACATCACGCTCTTCTTTATAGTCGTAGAGGATAGCCGCACCCAGCTCCAGTTGCTCAGACATCTGGTATTTGGCACCAAAGGAGAACAACCAGGCATCAGAATCGGGAAGCTCAAACCCTACATTTGCATCAGGTACCGGATTATCGTCATAGGCAATACCTCCCATCAGGGTCAGGGTCGGGTTCAACCTGTACTCAACACCAAGACGAACACACAGTGTATCATCCCAGTTCTTGGGCGAAGCAATTGGTGGCAGCCCGGGGCCAAAATCGAAAACCAGATTTTCATACTCGGACCAGAAGGTCTGGTCGATGGTCAGGTCAAACGTCCACTGATCCACGGTATAGGCCGTTGACAGTGCCAGGACAGCTGGGGCTGGGATGGTTGTTTTGGCACCACTGATTGAAAGAGCACCTCCACCTGCAGGGTAAAGTGTAGCATCGCCTTCAAAGTCAAGATCAACATTCGAGCGATAGGTCAGGGCCATTTTCAGGTTATCGGTGAACTTGGCATCAACTGCGAGATTATATCCCCATTCGACAGTGTCCCCATCCAGGTAAAGTGAGTTTTGGCCGAAAGCAGCGGCGTTGGTAGATACGGTTGCCTCGTTATACAGAATCCGGACACCGGCACCGATGGAGAACATCTCGTTGATCTTGTAGGAAGCGGTTGGATTGAACTCAAATACCGTCAGAGAGAATTTCTGAGCAGAGGCACGTGGATACGGATCATTCCATCTCTTCTGCAGGCCATAAGTCTCTGTCAGGGAGAAACCAAAACGGAAGTTGTTGTAATCAGGTGATACAACAAAGAAAGTAGGCAGGAGGAAATTCTCTTTTTCCGACGAGCCGTCAAACTGCGGAATCGCATTGTCTGCATAATCGATACTTGTCAGGTGCAGGTATGTAGCAGTACCCTCTACCTGCCAGGTATCGGCTAGATCAGACATCCCGGCCGGGTTGTAATAGGCCGCATCAGCACTATCTGCTGAAGCAATAGATGCACCGACCTTCGCGGTGGAATCTACCGATTGCTCCGGGATCCGGTAACCGGTTGCCATTGCCGAACCTGCTGCAAACAGAGAAGCCAGCGCTACTACAGAAATAGTTTTCTTCATTCTAATCTCCCCTTCATTTTTAACCTTCCACCCGCCGCACTGCACAGCGGATACTTTCTCCTTCTGCCAGCCCTCGCATTCCAGCAGACATCACTCTATCTCTCTTTTACGTACAAGGCAGGCAAAGAACATTCCTAGTCGCCCGTACTGAATTAATTGTCTAAATATAAATTCCACAAATGTCAACTATAAAGACTATTTGACTTACAGAAAAGAAGCTGCAAATCCGGATCATACGGCCATTTCTGCCTCTGTAGGTGACCCGAGGTGTTCGATCTCCTGGCGAATGTCTCCTTCCATGACGACGGCTTTGCCGGTTTTATCAATAATAACAAAGGTAACAAGTGCATCTGCCGCCACTTCACCAGAACGTTTAAAGCGGGCTTCCTGCCTCAATACCGAACTTCTGCTATTAATGGTTTCGACAGCAGTCGACACCGTCAGAATCTCTCCGACCGGTACCGCTTTCCGATAATTAACATTTATATTTACAACAAGAAATGCCAATCCCCGTGCTGCCCAGTCCCGAAGATCAACCTTCGATTCCATCATATTCCAACGGTCTTCTTCAAAGAACTCCAGATACCTGGCATTATTAACGTGACCGTAAAAATCAGCATGATAGCCCCGGACCTTTATTTCCGTTAACGAACTCATTTGTTTTCCTCGTATCAGGGATTATACGGTAATTAATCTTTCCCGAAGCACTTGAGAAAGACCCGCAGTTTGTCAGGATCGTTCGACTTGATTGAACCGGTCAGGAAATCCTTGAGGCCGGGGCGGTATCCATCATTCCAGATGCGCAGGAAAAACTCCGGACTGGTTTTGCATACACAGTCAGCATTATCCACCGCTTTTCCATCTTCTACGGTAGTACCATCAGGATCGACTGTGACTGTTTTCTTTACGCCTTCCAGGGAAAAATAAAAACTAACCTTCTCATCGACGGCACCGGCCACAAACAAGTCCGGCAACCCTTTGAAAATATCGTCTATCATCATACTCCCCATATAATAAACAAACCAACAGGGATTGAACGGAGTGATCACCCGTTCAATCCCTGATAGAATCGTGTTAAAGCGCTTCGACCTTTTCCGTTAATGCAGGAACAAACTGCAATAAGTCGGCCACGACCAGAACATCCGCCACTTCACCGATGGGTGCGTCCTTGTCGGTGTTGATTGCGACAACAAATTCAGATTTCTTCATTCCGGCTAAATGCTGGATCGCACCTGAGATTCCACAGGCCACATACAGTTTCGGAGAAACAGTCTGGCCGGTGGTCCCCACCTGCCTGTTGTGCTCTACCCATTCCGAATCAACGACAGGACGGCTTGCGCCATACTCGCCACCTAACGCCTTGGCCAGTGACTCAATCAGGGCAACGTTCTCAGGTTTTCCAATACCACGACCGGCGCTGACGATTACTTCCGCCTTGGAGAGATCCACGCCACCCGCTTCAGCTTCCTCATATCCTTCAAAGATCACCCGGCCAGACACATCTGTACTGATGGTTTCAACGGTTGGCGTGCCACCAGATTCGATCGGTGTAAATGCACCGGCCTGCAAGGTGACAACGGTTTGAGCCGTAGAGCATTTAACATCACGTCGCAGCTTGGCGTTACAGACAGGAACAACCAGAGTCTTATCTTTTAACTCCACGACTTCGGAAACCTGTGCTGCACCGAGACTGCAAGCAACCCTGGGAGCCAGATCCCAACCGTAAGAAGAGTGGGAGAAGACGACCATATCGGCCCCTTCCTTATCCACAACTTCAAGAATCATCTTTTTATGGAGATCAGGGTTATATTCGCCGCACGATGCCGTATCACCTAAATACAGTTTACCGTCATAGGCGGGCAGCTCGTTTTCATTCCCGAAAGCGACCATAACCGTTTCTCCGCCGAAGGCCTTGGCAAAACCAAGAAGTTCACCGTAACCAGCGAGAAGTTTTCCGTCTCTGTATTCTGCTACCAATACTATTTTCATTTCATCCTCCTCTACTTCAGAACGGTGGTTTTATCTTTCAAGATAGCAATCAGCTTCTCAGCGATATCTCCAGCCTCACCTTCAAGGACCAGACCGCCACCCTTCTTCTCCGGGAAATAGACAGCTTCTGTCTCCTGCCGTGCCTCAACCTTGAGGAGGTCGGCAACCGGGGTGGAGATCATCTCTTTCTTTTTTGCCTTCATGATATTAGGCAGGGTTGGGTAACGCGGAGTATTCAAGCCAAGCTGACAGGTAACAAGAGCCGGGAGCTGAACCGTTACGTTTGCCCTGATACCGCCTTCCAGCTCACGCTTCGCCTTAATAGCACCACCCTCAAAAGCAAAATCAACAACAGTGGATATGCTTGGTAAACCAAGCATCTCAGCGATCAGTATCCCAACCTGGCCACTCCCCCTGTCCTGGGACTGCATTCCGGTAAAAATAACGTCAAACTCTTTATCTTTGGCGTACTCTGCTACAATACCTGCGATCTGGTAGGGTTCCTTACCAAACGATTCGTCGTCGGCGATGTGGGCACCGCGATCACATCCCATGGCCAGGGCCTTTTTCATGGTCTCCTTCACCTTGTCAGAACCGATACAGAGTACGGTTACATCCGCATCTTTCACCTGTTCTTTCAACTGCACTGCCTGCTCTACGGCGTATTCGTCATATTCGTTCATTCTCCAGGCGAGGTCCTGATCGTCATACCAGGTACCACTTGCTGCGACCTTGAACTTCGATTCCATATCAGGAACCTGCTTTATACAAACCAGAATTTTCATCGTTATCCTCCAGTATTGCTCATTTACGTAATATTGAGGTGATTTCTACATTTATCCGATTAAAGGATGCCTAGGAGTGTGTCGGAGAATTACCATTTTTGCTCACATCAAGGCATTGGCAGGAAATTGAGTGATGCCATATAGCGGATATCGGAGTCTGCGCTACCTGCGAGCATCAATTTTCTGACAATAACGTCGATTTGGGGAAAAAGGGTTTTCTCCGACGGGCTCCTAGAGGCGTTCAGCTAGAATCTCTGCAATATCCCTTGGCTGCAGCTTGTCCTCAACCTCGGCACCTTTCACACCATCTTCAAACATAGTGAGGCAGAATGGACAGTTGGACACCAGGATATCCGCACCTGTCTCAACCGCCATATTCACCCTTTTCACATTCATTCGCTCACCGAGTTTTTCCTCGGCAAGTATCCGGCCGCCACCTGCACTACAGCAAAAGGCCTCATCTCTGCTCTTCACCATCTCCGAGACCTGACCACCCGCTGCTGCAATCAGGCTTCTCGGTGCATCGTAGATATCGTTATGACGTCCCAGATAACAGGAGTCGTGATAGGTACATGAAAGGCCCTCGCTCTTAATCTGTAATCGTCCGTCATTGATAAGATTTTCGAGGTAACGGGTGTACGTTTCAACCTCTATCTCCAAACCGAGATCACGATAATCTTTTTCCAGGGTATTGTAGCAATGAGGACAGGTGGTGACGATTTTCTTTACACCATAGGCATTGATCGTCTCTACATTCTCCATGGCCATGCCCTGATAGAGATATTCATTACCCATTTTACGCATCGGTTCCCCGCAACACTTCTCTTCCTTACCTAGAATTCCGACTTTCACACCGGCAGCCTGGCACAGCTTGATAAAACTCTTTGCAACACTGATATTTCGTTTATCAAACGAGCCATAACAACCGACAAAATAGAGAACGTCTACTTCCGAATCCTCTGCCAGAGTCTTGATCCCAAGCTCTTCGGCCCACTCACCACGTGAAGCGTAGCCGATACCGAGCGGATTGCCGTTTACTTCCGTTGCCTCCATGGCCGCCATTACCTCTTCGCCCGGAAATTCACCTTCCATAAGCACCATGGAACGGCGGAGTTCAACAATTTTGCCCACGTGTTCAATGGAGGCCGGACAGATTTCCTGACAGGCACGACAGGTTGTACAGGACCAGAGCACATCTTTTGTCAAGGTGTCGATGAGGCTGGCATCAGCATCCGTCTCCGCGACTTCGCCGATCTGGTTCACGATCTTCATGGGCGAAAGTGGTTTATCGGTATTAAAGGCGGGACAACGATCCTGACAGCGCTTGCAAAGTGTACAGGCATCCGCATCAAAGATGTCTTTCCAGGTCAGTTCCTTTACGGTCGTTGCGCCAAAGGTCTCTGCATCCTCATCTTCAAGATCAAGGCTGGTCAATTTGCCTTTCGGGCCACGATCAGCCAGGAAATAGTTAGCACTGGTGGTAAGGATATGACGAAACTTGGTAAAGGGGATGAGTACGATAAAGCCCATAACCAACAACAGGTGGAACCACCAGGTGAGTTTATGCAGTGTCCGCAGCCCATCTTCCCCCAACCAGCCGATCATCTGGGCAACAAAAGCACCCACAGGTGACCAGGGGGCCAAAGGTGTTCCCATTTCGGTAACCGCCATCCGGGCGCCCTCAATGACAAAACCGGTCAAAAGGATAATCATCATCAAGGCGTGCATGATGGCATCATCTGTCTTGGTTTCCAGCCCCTCCGGTCTATAGAAATAACGCCGTACAAAGAGGGCCCCGAGCATGACAATGGCCACAAGACCTGCCAGATCAAGAACAATTGAAAACAGTTTGTAAAAAGTGCCTGTAAGGAACTTTACGTTAAATAACAGATCGGTAAAATCCGCCTGGATTACAATCAGACCCGTACCAATTAACAACAAGAAAAAGGCCCAGAAAAAAAGCCCGTGAAAAATGCCGGGAACCTTTACCCGGATCACTTTTTTCTGTGTCAGGACGTTAACCAGCATATCTTTTATACGTTCACCGACATTATCAGTCCTGTTGAGCGGTAATCCCTGTCGGTATACCGTCATCCGCTGCATAGCCACCTTTACCACAACGGCTATAGCCGCAATAACCAAAAGATACATCGGGACCAGGGTCAGGGCACCGTGTCCGACATTCCAGTAGATTTCGCGGGTAAATTCCATCGTTCTCTCCAATTAGTGACGTAGAAATGATTTCTGTATTTTCTTTTATAAAAAAATCATTTCGTTCAGTAACTTATTCCCCCTTGCGGGGTGTTTGCCTTTTACTGTTTTAACTCTGTAATACCTTTATACCTTTATTCATACACTTTAGCGGGTAAGCGACGAACCTATCACGATCCGCTGTACTTCACTTGTCCCTTCATAAATCTCGGTGATTTTTGCATCACGCATCATGCGCTCAACCGGAAATTCACGGGTGTACCCATAACCGCCCAGAATCTGTACAGCCTGGGTGGTAACCTTCATAGCCGTCTCACTCGCCATCAATTTAGCCATGGCGGACTGCTGGGAGTAGGACAGCTTATTGCTGGCCCGATACGCCGCATTATACACCAGAAACCGTGCCGCTTCTATCTGGGTCGCCATATCGGCAAGCTGGAACTGGATGCCTTGAAACCGGGCGATGGGGGTATCGAATTGTTTTCGTTCCTTGGCATATTCCACTGCAACATCAAACGCACCCTGGGCAATACCCAGAGCCTGGGAAGCGATACCGATCCGCCCTCCGTCCAAAGTCTTCATGGCAACCTTGAAGCCTTCCCCCTCCTGGCCTAACATATTTTCGGCGGGTATCCGGCAATTCTCAAACACCAGCTCCATGGTAGGCGAAGAACGGATACCCAGCTTCTCTTCCTTTTTACCAAAGGTGAATCCTGGGGTTCCCTTTTCAATAATAAAAGCACTGATACCATGGTGTTTCTTTGCATCCTTATCAGTCCTGGCCAAGACAACATAGGTCTCGGCCTCACCTGCATTGGTGATAAAGATCTTGGTCCCGTTGAGGACCCACTCACCGCCATCACTTACGGCAGTTGTTTTTGTGCCGCCCGCATCCGACCCTGCAGAGGGTTCGGTGAGGCCAAAGGCGCCCATTTTTTCACCGGCTGCAAGAGGGGTCAGATATTTCTGTTTCTGTTCCTCACTGCCAAACAGAAATATGGGATTTGCGCAAAGCGAGAGATGAGCCGACAATGTCACTCCGGTGGAACCGCACACACGGGAGAGTTCCTCGACAGCAAGAGCATAACTGATGTAATCCGCACCAGCTCCGCCATATTCCTCAGGGAAAACGATGCCGGTAAGACCGAGTTCGGCGAGCCTTCCAAACATGAGGTCACGATCGAAACGTTCCTCTTCGTCCCTCTGCTTTGCCGAAGGAGCGATCTCCTTTTCAGCAAAATCCCTGACCATCTCCCTGATAAGAGCCTGTTCCTCGTTGAGTTCAAAATTCATTCCATGCGCTCCTGAACTGTTCAATATAAAGACTTCCGTTTATTATAGAAACCTTATACAAATTGTTTACGTAAAGGTCAAGACGTTTTCTGTTTTTATTCACCCACCTGCAATCATTTCATGAAGATAAAACCAGAAACACTGGGAATTTCATTTGACATTATTAAAAGTGTTATGCTACTCTTGCCATATAAATTACGTAAAGGTCAAGCTTCAACCCCAAAATGTTGGAACGGTACAGCGCTTTTGCACGGAAGGTATCAAAGGACAACTCATGAAAAACCCAAATAACGTACAAATCGGGGAACTGGCAAAACAACTCGGTATCACCACCAGGACAATCCGCTACTATGAAGAGATCGGACTCATGGGACCGACCGAACGGCTGGGTGGCGGAACCCGAACCTATGCAAACCAGGATGTGTTGCGCCTCAAGTTCATACTCAAACTCAAACAACTGGGCATATCCCTGAAGGAAATCCACCAACTCGGTGAGATCTTTGACATCAACGCCCAGAACTTCAAAACCATCACCCCCAAACTGATCGAGATCCTTGACCAGCACATTGCCAAGGTTGATGAAAAGATGGCAAGCCTCTCCTCCCTCAGGCAGGATATAGTTGAATACCGGGTTCGCATCACAGATATGTTAAGCAGTCAAAAACAGTAACTGGCTGTTTCCCATCACTACCGCAGCCACTCTCCCTCCCACGCCAGACAACGTAGTGCACCGCCCCGGTTGATACTGCAATTTCCTCCTATGCATGGCGTACCTTGCTGTATCTCATTTGACAAACAACCACCGGATGGTGATAATTGAAAAACAAACCAAGCTTTACGAACTAGTTTCCATCCTCAAACGAGGCGTTTGGAAGTCTACGCTTATCTGTTCCAGATTGAGGCATGTGAAAAATTTCTCCACAGGCATATAACTGATATTCCAAGGATAAAGTTTTGAGCATAACGAAGATATGGACCAAAAGGGCAGTTCCAGGATGGGAACTTACTATTCAGGTACACTATGCAATAGCACCATCTATACAACATGTCTCTTGAATTACGAAAATTCGTTGCTCCCGAATTCGTTTTTGGCCTGGGGGCACTGTCTCTATGCGGCAGATACGCCCGGAACTTCGGGGCAAAAAAAGTACTCATTGTCAGCGACCGCGGGGTTATAGACGCTGGCTGGGTCAAGGTTGTTCAGGCGTCCCTGAATGAGGAAGGAATTGAGGCTGCAGTTTTTGCGGAGATATCCCCCAACCCGCGTGCCGAGGAAGTTATGGAGGGGGCTCTTGCGTACCAGGAAGAAGAGTGTGACGTAATCGTTGCCATAGGCGGTGGCAGCCCCATGGACTGTGCCAAGGGTATTGGAGTTGTCGTGACCAACCACCGCCACATTCTTGACTTCGAGGGCATAGACCAGGTACCCAGCCCCGCACCTCCTCTTATCTGCCTCCCGACCACAGCAGGTTCATCGGCTGATGTGAGCCAGTTCGCGATCATCACCGACACCAGGGAACAGGTTAAAAAAGCAATAATTTCCAAGGCAACCGTTCCGGATGTGGCCCTGATAGATCCAGAAACGACTCTCACCATGGACAACTATCTCACAGCCTGTACCGGCATGGATACACTGGTCCATGCCATTGAGGCCTATGTTTCCACCGCCAACTCTCCCATCTTCGACATTCATGCGCTGGAGGCCATCCGACTGATAGGTAAATATCTTGAATCGGTCATTCGTGAACCCGACAACATGGAGTATCGAGGGTATATCATGCGTGCCAGTCTTGAAGCAGGCCTGGCCTTCTCAAATGCCAGTCTTGGTGCGGTTCACGCCATGGCCCACAGTCTCGGTGGATATCTGGATATGCCTCACGGCGAATGTAATGCCATTCTGCTCAGCCATGTCGTAGCCTTCAACTACTCACAAGCCGAAGACAAATACACCGAGATTGGCAAAGCCATCGGGCTGGATCTTACCAACAAAAGCAGCCTGGAGAAACAACAGACAATCATAGAAGGCCTGAACCGGATCCGCAGACAGGTTGGGATAACCGGAAATCTCGGAGACAGAGGCGCGCAATCTTCTGATATAGTAAACCTTGCCCAAAAAGCTATCCAGGATCCATGTATGATCACCAACCCGAGAGTCCCGTCTCAACGAGATATTGAGGTCCTCTATGAAGAAGCCCTCTGAGGCTGAAAAGCAACGGGAACAGATGCGCCAGTCCATTATCGGGCTTGGAGAACGATCTCTGAAAAAGAGCTATTATCCTGAATTACAGAAACGTATCAGCCAACTGGAAGAGGCAAATGAAGCACTTCTTAACGAAATCCGGGAGCGGACCAGGGTTGAAGAACGGCAGCAACAAATGGAGATGGAGCTCCGGCAAATACAAAAGATGCAGGCCATAGGCACGTTGGCTGGAGGAATCGCCCACGATTTCAACAATATCCTCTCTGCCATTGTCGGTTACGCCGAGCTTGCCCGCATCCATATTCCCTCAGCCGGTTCAACATCCTCCGACATTCTACAGAACAACCTCGAAGGCATCCTTAAAAGCGCAGGCCGGGCCAAAGATCTGGTCCGCAGAATTCTCAGCTTCAGCAGTCATCACGAAGGCGACCTGCAAGCGGTTGAGTTATCGACCCTGCTGGTGGATACAATTTCCATGCTGCGGGCCATGATCCCGAAATCGATCACCATTGAGCACAAGCTTGACCTCACGTCAAGTACCATACTGGCTAATGTCACCCAGTTACAGCAAGTCTTCATGAACCTGGGCACCAACGCCTACCACGCCATGCGACGTGATGGCGGACGACTCACATTCACGCTACAGGACACCTATATTCATGCTGGAGACATTCAGTTCGCCCGGCTCGACCTGAAGCCTGGCGAGTACCTGAAGGTGAGTGTGACAGATACCGGCTGTGGTATGGACAGGAAAACGGCCGAGCGAATTTTCGACCCCTACTTCACCACCAAACAGGGCGAGGGCGGCACCGGACTGGGCCTTGCCATGGTCCATGGTATCGTTACCGGACATCAGGGGCACGTCTCAGTCAATAGTCAGGTAATGAAGGGGACCACCTTTCATCTCTATTTCCCCAAAATACATGCCGCCTGTGACGTACCTGAAGCCGGGGCCTACAAGAGCCGTATCAGGGGAGGCACGGAGAAAATTCTGCTTGTTGATGATGAGGAAGACCTGGCAACGATCATCCGGCTGACCCTGGAGAATCTTGGCTACCAAGTTACCTCCACCACCTCACCCAAAGAAGCGGCAGAGCTCTTTAGCAACACTCCGCATAATTTTGACCTGGTCATCACCGACATGAATATGCCGGAGATGAACGGCACCGACCTGATAAACATATTACGGGATGTCAGGAGCAACACCCCGATCATTGTCTGTACAGGTTTTTCCGAATTGATAAATGATAAACTAATCAAGGAAATGGGAAGGGCACGGCTGCTGATGAAACCGGTCATTATCGAAGATCTGGATCAGGCTATCAGGACATTACTTGACGGATAACTTTCTGCAGCGTGTTTTCAGGTCATCAAGTGCCGCACTATCATGGATACTTCATACACGCAGAGGGAGCAACTGCCCTGATACCAGGAGGTTGTTATTTATTTCAGTTCATCCCGTACAAACTCCACCCTGTTTTTACCGTTTTGCTTGGCGCGATACAGACACTCATCGGCTCTTTTCGTCAGGTTATCCAGGTCTCCACCAAGAGCAAAACACACACCAGTACTAACACTTACGCCCAAACTTCCCCCGTCACCGACAGCAACAGGTGTCATCGCAATATGTTGCCTCAGTGTCTCGCATTGTTCAAGACCGTCATCTACCGATGCGACAGGTCCAAGTATACAGAATTCCTCCCCGCCAATTCGGGCAACAATATCCTCTTCCCTGCTCAAATCCCTCATTGACTGGGCAATCACCTTAATCACGATATCACCGACATCATGTCCATAGGTATCATTCACACTCTTGAAATTATCAATATCAATGATGGCACAATACAGTGGTTCTCCTTTTAGCTCACACCGTGAAACCAATTCAGTACCAGCCTCAAAAAAGTATCGTCTGTTATAGAGGCCGGTGAGAAAATCCCTGATGGCACTTTCCCGGATCTGCTGAAACAGATCGATCTGCTTCAGGCACCTTTGCACCCGGCTGTAAAACTCTTCAACCAAAAAACCGCCCTTAACAATAAAATCATCAGCACCGCTTTTTAAAAAGCGAGCTCCCAGAGACGGGTCATCTTCGGAGGAAACCCCGATAATTGCCAATTGATCAGACTTCTTTTTTTCCCGTATTTTCTGACAAAAACTGGCCCCATCCATTACCGGCATGTTGTAATCGGTGATTACAAGTTTTATTTCCGGGTATTTGTCCAGAATGTCGAGTCCCTCTTCACCGTTATTCCCATTTATGACTCTGTATTTACGAATGTAGAGCAGATCAGACAGCATGCTCCTGTACATGGAAGAATCATCAACCACCAGAATCAGGTTTTCATCATTCTTCTCCAGTTGCTGCATTGCACTGACAATATATTCAAGACTGTTTGGGTCCTCCTTGAGAATATAGTCGGCTACTTTCTTGGACCATACAAGATTTCGCACTTCATCACTCACGTTGGAGGTAAACACAAGAGATGATATCCCCCTGTTCACAACGAGGTCTATCACCTCTCCATTGGGAGCATCCGGAAGGTTGACGTCAAGCAATGCCATGGAAAAAGAGCCCTTTCCCACCTCTAAAATCTTTTCAGTTTCAGCAAGAGATTTTGTCCAATAAACAGGGACATCAAAAACTTTCTCGATCTTTTTTTTAGCAATCCTCCCAAACATATTGCTATCTTCCACCAGCAGAATATTTTGCATTAAATCGTCCCTCTCATGAAGATTGCTTTCCCTTGTCAATTGCGGCTGAAACCGCCTCTCTAATTTAGATATTGTAGGTCAGACTGATAAAAAGCACCAATTATAAATCTCTTTTGGAAATGGTGTCATAGGAAGAAGGTTATTATAGTACCAAAACCAACCCGGATTGAGATTAAGATACAGGGTGATTTGACTTTTGGAGCACCATTACCGTATCCTAAAAGAAAACGAATTACCGGAGGTATAGACGTGACTACACAAACAGGTGCAATCTCTTCAACTATCAGGCAAAATGTACGACAGATAGAACTTTTCTCCAACCTGTCAGATGATGAGATTGACATCCTGGTGAAACATTCAAAAATTCGGTCACTTGTTGAGGACGAAGCACTTTTTAGGCAAGGAGACGATGGTGATTTTTTCGTTATCATCATAGACGGTCGCATAGAAATCACAAAACACACCGAAAAAGAAACCCCTGTTGCTCTCGCCTCCTTGACCCGTGGTGATACACTTGGTGAAATGGCGCTCATCGACCAGGAAAAGAGGTCCGCTTCAGCAATCGCCATCGAGCCCACATCGGTCTTTATTCTTTCCAGGAAAAGCTTCAATCTGCTCGTTGACCAGTACCCCCGGTGTGGAACAAAATTGCTCAGAAAGTTAGCAACAATTCTCTGTAGTCATCTTCGCGAAACCTCACGACTGTTTGCAGAAAGTATCGAGCCAAACCTCCTCACATAGATGATTTGTCTGACATGAAATTGGAGTTGGCACTTCAAACAACAGCCAGCACTATGTGTCCACCTTTTTATAGCAAGATCATTTTGCAGCATATAAAGGAATGGGAGGAAATAACGCCCCAGAAAAGAATGATGACATAACCATACTGGAAATCTGGAAAACCTGACATGTATAGGGAGGATGCCCGCTTCCCTGGAATTCAGCCCCACAAGCAACGCAGTCACTGATTCAGACTCCTGTCCTATAATAAACCCACACGCCTCATTCATGTCGCTTAGCTTAATATTTCGTTTGTCGAGGACTATATTATGGGGGTATAATTCGATAGGGTCCAACTCACTCCATCCTTGAATGGCGAGGTTGTTTATGCTCTTTCTGCTGTTACCAAAAGATGAGCTTAGCACTCTTTTCGAGCTTGTTTCCTATAACGCTGTCATTGGACCAACTCAAAGAGCCATATCGCCTTCCGGTACTACTATATACGGGTATGAATTTCTTTATGATTTTGCTGACCTTGTATTGGACCATACAATGACCGCTCATTCGGCAAAAGAACACTTCCTGCCTCACATACAGACCGTAGCCAGGTACACACTGAACGGACCGACCTGGGAGAAAAAGTCAGACCACCACAATGCGGCTCCAACCGTCTTTTTCGGCATGCATGCCTGCGACATCAATGCGCTCAACAAACTCGACCGGGTGCTGCTCGACACAGCCTACCCCGATCCAGAGTATACTGTCAGGCGTCGAAACACATTCATCATAGGTATCGACTGTGTGCCACAACCTCACTGTTTTTGCCGGTCATTGGGCTGCGATACCGTTCAGCACGGCTATGATATGTTCCTCACAGATATAGGGGACGACTATTTCTGTGAAGTAAACAGCTCTAAGGCCTATGAGGTATTGAGAGGAGTTCGGACCAGGGAACCAGATAACCACGCTAATGCCCAATTTATGAATGCCTCTGCCGTCCGCAGGAAGAGTTTTGAGAACGAGGTTGATACGACCGATCTCATCCGGATTCTTGACCTGGAATTTGAGGCAAAAGCTTGGATAGAATGGGGAAAACGCTGCCTTTCCTGTGGAACTTGTGCCAATGTCTGTCCGACTTGCTACTGTTATGGGGCAGAACATGAGATCGACCTCGACCTGAAAAGCGCACGTAAGAAGAAACGTCTATACTCCTGCAATATAGTCGACTTTGCAGAAGTCTCCGGCGGTTTCAATTTCCGACCTGAGAGTCATGTTCGGTTGAAATACCGATACTATCACAAACATCGTGGATTTGTTGAAGCGTATGAGGAACCACTATGTGTCGGCTGCGGCCGGTGTGGCAGAGCCTGCCTGGCCGGCATCACTGTTCCCGAGGTTATAGCCAGCATCCGTGAGGAGGCGGCAGTCGATGGATAAGCTTTGCACCCGCGATGCTCTTCAACATGCCGATTATGGTACCTGCGCAGAAGCAGGACGTGAGCGGACCGAACCATGGATCAGGGCGGAAATCACATCTGTTTATTCACTCACGGAAACCGAAAAACTTTATCGCTTGAAACTGCTCGGCGAGGATGCCCGTGAGCGTTTTTCATTCAAACCAGGTCAGTTCCTGATGCTTGAGGTTCCAGGCATCGGGCAGGCGCCATTTTCCATAGCCTCAAGCCCCTCCATCAACGGGCATCTGGAACTCTGCATCAGGAAAGCCGGAGCCCTCACCTCGTTTCTCGCAAGGGTCAGCAGAGGGCTGCAAGTTGGCGTCAGCGGCCCCTTTGGCACGTCATTTCCGGTTAAGGCCATGCAGGGGGCTGACATCCTTTTCATTGCCGGCGGCCTGGGAATCGTACCGCTTAGGTCCGCCCTGCTGGCAGTACTGGAAAACAGAAACCATTATGGTTCCGTCGATTTTCTCTATGGTGCAAAAACTCCCGCTTCACTCCTTTTTGCAGGCGATCATGACAGCTGGAGAAGGAGCGACGCTACTCTACGGTTCATTGTTGATCATCCCGGTGACAACTGGTCGGGTCCGGTTGGCATTATTACCGAACTCCTGGAAAATCTTCTCACCCCTGCTCGCCCACTCGAGGTAAATACCTTCGCTATTGTCTGTGGCCCCCCGGTGATGTTTACCGCAATCTGTGACAGGCTGACGGCTGCAGGTTTGCCGATGCACCACATGTTCGTCTCACTTGAACGGCGGATGCATTGTGGCCAGGGGAAATGCTGCCGGTGCAGTATCGGTTCGACATATACCTGCCTTGACGGTCCGGTCTTTGACTACTGGTCGGTCATGAACCTCAAGGAGGCTATCTGATGAATGACGAGCTGACCTATCTGGAGGTGTCAGTTTCCCGGCCAAGAGTGGGTTTTTTTGAACTAGCCTCTTGTGAGGGATGCCAGCTTCAACTACTCAACAATGAGGATAAACTGCTCGATTTCCTCAACCTGTTGGAGATCGTAGAATTTCGAGAGGCCATGAGCGAACCTTCAGGCGACTATCAGATTGCTTTTGTGGAAGGGAGCGTCAGTACCAGAGAGGATATCGAACATCTTCAAACAATCCGGGAAAAAGCAGCTACTCTCGTCGCTTTTGGGAGCTGCAGCTGTTTCGGGGGCGTCAATCAGTTGCGTAACCGGTTTATGAATCGGGACTGGCCCTATCAGCAGGTCTATGGGACCGGGACACTACCAATATCGCCGCTGCCTGAAGTTCTTCCATTATCCGCCGTGGTTCAGGTCGATGTGGAGATTTATGGCTGCCCGGTCAACAAGGACGAGGTAGAAAGAATTATTACCGATCTTGTAGTCGGGAAACCGGTCAGACACCCAAAATATCCAGTCTGTATGGAATGTACGGCTCATGGTTACGTGTGTCTTTTCGATCTTGATGAAGTCTGCCTCGGACCAGTAACCCGAGGAGGATGCGATGCCTGGTGCCCGGCCGGCGGCACAGGCTGCTATGGATGCCGCGGTCCGGCAGAGGTTACGAATCTCGAACAGTTGCTCACGAGTGTACTGGAAAAGGGAATCCCAGTCGAAACGTTGCTCGATCGACTTGAATGTTTCGGTGGATTTCATAAATGGGCCGATCGGCTGCGCAGGGAAAACCATTTTCCCGATACCAGCCAGGAGTGATATGAAAAAAAACCTGGAAGTAAACATTCACCACCTGACGAGAGTCGAGGGGCACGGCAATATTAACATCAGGATACGTGGAGGCCGCGTTGAACAGGCTCTGTGGGAGGTGGTAGAGTCACCACGTTTTTTCGAGCCTATCCTGGTTGGAAAAAGCTGGGAAAACGCGCCGGTCATTACCAGCCGCATTTGTGGCATCTGCTCTATCGGTCATACGCTGGCGAGTATCCGTGCGATCGAACAGGCTTTCGGATATCAGCCCCCGAAGCAGACCCGTCAACTCCGGCTGCTGCTCAAGCATATGGAAACCCTGCAAAGCCATATCCTGCATATTTTTTTTCTGGCGGCCCCGGATTTTCTGGACTGTAACAGCATCCTGCCGCTGAGCTCCACCAGGCCTGAAGTAGTCGACCTTGCAACCCGTTTGAAAAAACTCGCCAATGATGGTGCCGACCTGATAGGAGGGAGAAGGCTCCATCCCACCAGGGCGGTTGCTGGCGGATTTACCATGTTGCCGACAAAAGAAGCGGTGGAAACCCTGCTGCGTCGTCTGGAACTCGCCTTAAGGGACCTCATGACTGCAGCAGATATAGTAGCCTCATTCTCCTTTCCGGACTTTCAGAGAGAAACCGAGTATGTCTCGTTACAGGGCGAGTACGACTACCCCTTTATTGGTGGCTCGCTTATATCTTCGGATGGTATGCGGAAAAAAGAGGAACAGTACCTGGAAATGACCAATGAATATCAGGTACGGCAGTCAACTTCCCGATGGAGCAGGCTGTCACGAGCTTCCTTTGCGGTTGGGGCACTTGCCAGGCTAAACAACAATGGCAGGTTTCTTCATCCGCTTGCCGGAAAACTGGCAAAGCGTCTCAATCTACTGCCGACCTGCAGCAACCCATTTCTTAATACGGCTGCTCAACTGGTTGAATGTATTCATGTAGTGGAGGATTCACGCATTATCATCGACCGGCTTCTTGGGCAGCCCTGGCAGACACCGCGCGTCCAAATAGAAGCAAGGGAGGCAAGAGGAGTAGGAGCGGTGGAGGTTCCCAGAGGGATTCTGTACCATATGTATGCTTTTGATGCCCATGGCCGGATCACCAAGGCCGATTGTGTCATTCCCACAAGCCAGAATCACGGCAACATACAGCTTGATCTAGAACAATTAGCAGCGGATTCTGCCAGAGCAGGACTCGCGGACAAGGTAATTGAGAAGCTCGCATCCATGCTCATCCGGGCCTATGATCCGTGTATCTCCTGCTCTGTCCATTAACCATTACCTACAGGAAAATAACTTCAAAAAAGCAACCATGACGGAGGTGAACTATGGAGATGAAGGGAGAACTTTCCAAACTTGTCGAAAAGCTGAAAACAGAGCGGGACGAAATGAAACTGAAGATGCATCTCGCCTCAATGGAGGCCAAAGGTGAGTTTGAAGAAGCAGAGAAGAAATGGGATCAGTTAAAGTCAAAAGCCTCGGGAATTACAGACGAGACGATCGAAACCTCTGACGAATACATTGCCAAGGCCAAGATAATTGGTGAGGAGCTGAAAGAAACCTATCAGCGCATTGCCAAGCGGTTATCTGAGTAGATACTTGAAACGTGATGTAGATAATCGGTGATATACCACTCCAGATGCCAGGAAACCGTTGGTAGATTTCCGTGTATTACCAATTTTCCACATATCATTTTCATAAACATCGTTTAACCGAAGGCAACGGGATTTGGGTGGTGGAAGCACCTTAAGTTACCGGAAAAGACAGAGCTGTTTATATTCGAATGGCAATGCTGAGACCAGAGCTCAGTTGCTGAAATAATTAGTCAGGAAATACGATGTAACCTTTCTCGCATTTGCACGTCTATTTCTATATATGGTCTCAGAGATTATGAGATCAGAGAAAAAGCCAAATCTGCCGGAAGACAGAGACGGAAAGCTACGGGTCTCAATAGATAACCAAGCCGCCTCAGGAGATGGTAGTTCGACTGTTTTTTATACTAATTCTGATAAAAAGGAGGGGGAAATGAAACAAGATAAATATTGTTATTACATAGCAATAACCACCATCTTGGGTTTTGTGTTATTTTTGTCTTCTTGTGCAAAGAGTAGTAAAACAGAGTACCTTGAAAATATGGGTAACGGCATTTGTCGCCAATATCCTTCAGGGTTAATGTGGCAAGTTGAGAAAAGTCAAAAGTTCTCAAGTTATAAAGATGCTAATCAATATGTGCAGTCACTCAATTTAGGAGGATATGATGATTGGCGGATGCCTACTCCAGATGAATGTCTTAAAATGTCGACACTGATTCAGATGAAAAAGAGTGATTGCCCTATGGAAACAGGTGGAAACCATTGGGTTAAAAAAACGTACAATACTGAAGCTGGACAATGGGAAAGTAATGTCTATTGTGATGGGCCGGAATTTCGATGGATTAAAGATAAAAAAGGAACAGTTAAAGCTGTACGTCCCTGATAAGAGTTTCAATCCTAAAATCGGATTAGCTGGAATAATTACATCTCAAATATCAAATCTAAACTCTTAAGGCCATTGAACGCAGTCTACTCAGTGGCCTTAATTATGTTGCACAACATAGCATATAAATAGTTTCCATCCTAAAATTTGGTGTTTCGAAGTCTACGCTTATCTGGTCCATATCGAGGCAGGTGAAAAATTTAACCGACGTAAAAATCAAGCGGCTGATTTGCGGCGTTGGGCGCTCAATAAAAACTATGTGATTTGAGGGAATGAGATGCCACCGAATACAGATGATCCCAAGGCAGCCCAAGCAGCATCCCCTCGCCAATGGATCAATATAGTTGTAGTGCACCTCTTCATACCACTGGTTCTCTTGGTGTGCGGAGGGGATATCGGTTGGTGGCAGGCGTGGGGCTATTCCCTGCTGATTGTTGCCGCCGGTCTGGTGGGACGCATTTGGGCGGAACAGCGGCATCCTGGATTAGTGGCCGAACGACAGAATATGAAGAAACTCCAAAGTGCGAAAGCCTGGGATAAAGTACTTGCGCCGTTGATGGCGCTGAGTGTGAGTTTCCCACTGGTCATTGTGGCCGGGCTGGATCATCGCTTTGACTGGTCACCCGTATTTCCGTTATGGCTCATCGTGCTTGGCTTTCTCTTCATCTCGCTCGGATACGCTTTCTCTGCGTGGGCATTGATAGAGAACCGCTTTTTCTCCAGCGTGGTGCGGATACAGATGGATCGAGGGCATGTGGTGTGTGATAGTGGCCCCTATCGGATTGTGCGACATCCGGGCTATGCTGGAAGCATGTTGGCACTCCCAGGTATGGTGCTGGCCTTAAGCTCGATGTGGACACTTATTCCGGTGGCGGTGGCGTTCATCATCGCAGTGATGAGAACGGTGCTGGAAGACCAGACTCTACAAGACGAGTTGCCGGGCTATCGCAACTATGCGCGACACGTGCGCTATCGGTTGATTCCTGGGATATACTGAGAGACCTGAGTCGTGAGTCGTGAGTGTACCAAATCAGAGATAGAGGTCCAGCTGAGAAAATTGCGCGCCGCCTAACACGGGCGTTCAAGTGAACCCAATGCCGGTGTGTCGCTCACGCTCCTGCCTTGGTTCACTTACCGCCAACTTTGCAGAAGCGAGATTCCGGAATGCCAGGGAGGACGAAGGTGTAATCAATCAGGGCGGGACCAATGATAAAACACTCTTAGTTATGTAACAGCAAATAATGAAGCTACTGGAAGAAATTGTACTCACCAATTCGATTGAGATCAACACGAGCCCTGAGAAGGTCTTCGGCTTCTTCCTTCAGATTGTCGATGATGCAAGCTACCAGGCCTGGCATCCAGATGACCATGTAGCGTTTCGCCTGATCAAAGGTAAGTTTTGCCAGCAGGGCTCTATCGTGTATGCCGAAGAGTACCTCCACGGAAAACTGCACAAGCTCAAGTTCCTGATCAAGGAGGTCGTGCCGAACAGGAAAATCGAATTCGTGCCCGTCTCCCGTCTCCTTCGAATCTATTTCCCCCGAAATACTTTCATTATCGAAACGCGAAATGGATCATGCGTGTTCACTGCGTCATGTGTGCTTCGCGTGGGACGCTTGGTCAAGCTGCTGGCAAGAAACAGACTTGAACAAGGGCTTTTAAGTATAAGGAAGCATATGAAGGAAGAGGGGGAGAGCATGAAGCGGATTCTTGAGAAGAGGGATTAACATAGTCACGCAGTCGAGGCGACGTCCTAAGAGCTACGTTTCACTGATATCACATGCTGAGAATGGTTTTCTATTAATGGTTTGACGAGTAACTTCTATGGCAGATTTGACATTGAGAAAATCTATCGCTCTCGGGTCGGTTGCTATTCTCCTGCTTATAGAATTTAGTTTTTTCGTCGACTTTTTTTATCCGTTTCGGTTTCTATGGAATCAAGGCAAACTAATCGAGTTCTCCCTGTCATTGATGTTGTTCTTTTGGAGTCTGCTGAGCGCATTCTTACTGTTCCTTAGCGGCCGCAGTATTTTTCGCAAAATAACATTACCTTTCTTTCTGTTTTTCTTTCTTTTTAATATTGGTTGTTTCAGTATCGCAAGCGAGCCTTTAGATTTCCAGCAGGCAGTCATTATCGTGGAGAATTTTCAATGGTGGTTTTGGGCAGTGGTTGAGAATTTTGGCTTGGCTGCACTGCCTTTTGTAATACTTTTTCTTCCATTTATTATTTTCATCGAGCGGTTACCGGAACTTCTAAAATTCAATCTCCCCCCAAAGGCTTATTTCGTTCCAGTAAGCGCAGTGATACTTACCACTTTTGGCCTGCAATACAGTCATGGCTTTTCTGATCGATATCCCTCGTTTTTCAGGATTCCGTCAATGCTGGCATTTGCCGGTCTTAGTCACATTTACGATGGTGAAAGATCTGCGGTTACGTACTCAGGTTCTTTAGATCCACAGGTTGAGAAGATTGTCCTGATGGTGGATGAAAGTATTCGTGCGGACATTCTGGGAATCAATAATTTCGAAAAAAACACCACCCCCTATCTTCTCTCTCTGGAAAGTGGAATCGTGAATTTGGGGTTAGCTGCTTCAGCTTCAAACTGCAGTGATTATTCCAACCTCATTCTCAGGACGGGGGTAAGGAAAAAGGAGATTCCAGACCACAATCAAATGACCTTAAAGAAACCTTCGATTTGGCAATTCACCAGAAAAGCTGGATTTTACAATGTTTACCTGGATGCCCAGAGTGCTGATGAATGGGCAAACTACCAAAACTTCATGAATGAACATGAGGCGTCTTTCGTAGATGAAATCATAAGAGTTCGACAGAAAACCGCCTATGAAAGCGATGGAGTTGCTCGCGACAAATTAATCGATCTCCTCAAGCGACCCGGTAAAACCTTTATCATGTTTAATAAATACGGAATTCATTTTCCCTACTTCAGGAGCTATCCCGAAGAGTATAATTTGTTTACCCCGACGCTTAAGCAAGGTGAGCCAATGAGTGACAGGGAAAAAGCACTAAACTCTTATATGAATGGAATACGTTGGAGTGTTGATGACTGGTTTAAAAACTTGTTCTCTGAAAGCGGATCCTTTAAGAGTTTCGTCATTGTATATACGAGTGATCACGGGCAAAATATCGTCGACGATGGAACACTTGCAACTCACTGCAGGCCGGGGGCGAATCGATTCGAGGGTATTGTACCTATGATAATTTTCTCCAATGACGAGGCAATCTTAGAAAAGTTCAAGGTGGTTCATGTGACCAGTTACAACAAGACAAATCATTTTCAGATATTTTCGTCGCTGCTTGGATTTGCCGGTTACAACAAGTCGTGGAGCCGAACCCATTAT
This sequence comes from Desulfopila sp. IMCC35008, assembly GCF_010646885.2. Lineage (GTDB taxonomy): Bacteria > Desulfobacterota > Desulfobulbia > Desulfobulbales > Desulfocapsaceae > Desulfopila. Next base: position 3,712,289 of record NZ_CP050700.1, read on the forward strand.
GGAGCATCTTTGAACGATTCACCAGGTACCTTGCCGGAATTTTTTGTAGGAGATCTCCATGGTCGTGGATCAGTCAGGCAATGGTTCTCAATATACCCGACAGAGGCTGAAAGTAATTAGTTCACCTCCTAAAACTGCCCTTTTTGTCAATATTTTCGTTATGTTCAACATGACTTCCTCTCAAGGCATGGGGTTTCAAGCATTCCCCGATGGGGACACTAAAGTAATTTCTTCAAATACGATTCGTACCATCTCATCTACATATGAAGTAGAAAGTAAGATCTCAAGCTCACCCTCATCTGTTTTCAAGAATACTCTCGTTTTTGTAGACGATTTTTTGGTCCTTTGTGTATCCTCGACGAGATTCCTGACAGTGCAGGCAGAGCAATGGATCGTATTGCCGCAGCCTTCAGGTAACCTTGCGTATGCACACTCCATTGCCTCTCCACCTAGAAACCCTTGAACTTCCTCCAACGGCTTGCCCAACATCTGCAAAGCTTTATTGTTGGCAGCTGCTATTCTGCCCTCTTCGTTGATAATGGCTACCGGTTTGTCAAAATCGTCCAGGAGATCAGCAAATGATATCCCCTCAAGCTGCCTCATCACCCTCGAATGGCAGTCACTGCACATGCCATGTGTTTGTCTTGTATCTTCAATGGGTTGTTTTTCTCCCATAATTTTTCTACAGTACGAACAAATCAAAATCATCGATATTCCCTATCTGGAAAAAAACTATTTCACCTCATTCTATTTTTTTTCTGCATCTTGTTGTCGAAAATCTTTTAGAAGAAGGCCGAGCTTATTGATTTTAGTATAAAAGTTTTTCTTATGCATCCCGCTCAACTCTAAAGCTTTCTTCAAATTCCCCTGACCAAGCTGAAGTGTCCGCAGGAGATACTCCCGTTCAAAATCTTCCACTGCCTGTTGCTTTGCTTCTTTAAACTTTTGATGTCTCGAATACTGCTCCCCTCCAATTACCCTGACGACATCCTTCAGAAGGATTCTGTTATGTATGGCAAATTGGCTGATCGTAGACAACGTCTGTTTAAGCTGGCGAACATTACCGGGCCAGGGATTATCTACCAGCCGTTCTGCTGCTTCAGGAGTGATTTCGAATGTTTTGTCCTGCATTGTCCCAAACTGAGAGAGAAAATGATATATAAGGGGCATTATGTCTTCTTTACGATTTGATAAAGGTTTAGTCTTGAGGATTCCCCCAGAGAGCCTGTAAAACAGATCTTCCCGGAACAACCCTTCACGGCACATCTGCTCAAGATCTCTGTTTGTTGCCGCTACGACTCGAACATCTGCATGTCGTAAACGTGACTCACCTACTCTCATGTATTCCCCATTATCAAGAAAACGGAGCAGCTTGGCCTGAACATCAAAGGACAATTCTCCAACCTCATCAAGGAAAAGAGTTCCCCCTTCAGCTGCACCGACGTGTCCAACAGCGTTGGCAACTGAACCGGTAAAGGAACCCTTTGCATGTCCAAAGAGCTCAGAATCGGCCAATGAACCAAGAACAGCACAATTAATCGGCTGAAAATAATTATTCACCCGATCGCTGAATTTATGAATCTCCTTGGCCACAATTTCCTTGCCCGTGCCGGATTCTCCCATGATGAGAACCGGGAGATCCATTTTGGCAATCATGCTAATTTCTTCACGCAGCCTGCGCACCGATGATGAAATGCCGACAAGCTCACTGCCTTTTGCCCCGACTGTGGCAGCCGCTAATGATTTTCGCATCCGTTGGAAATGCATCGCCGCATAAACAGCGTATATCAACTGTGATCTGTTAAAAGGTTTGAAGATAAAGTGGGTAAATCCCTGCTTCAAAAACGAGTCAATCTTCTTCTCATCGGGAAGACCCGTAATAACAACCACCTCTGACTCCCTGTTCTGCCGGATAAACTCACGGGCCAACACTTCACCATCCATTAACGGCATGTTGATGTCAATTAAGGCAAGGTCATAACGTCTCTCAGGCAAATGTTTATAGGCATTTTCAGGATCGACAAACGGTTCGACCTCATACCCCTGACTTTCTAAAGCGTCAGTAATAGAGTTGACTATGGATATTTCATCGTCAACGACAAGAACCCTAACCTGCTGATCTTCTTTAACGTGCAGTTGAGACATTGTTAGCCAGCTCCTCCAATTGCCTTATGGTAAATGGTTTTGAGAGAAAGAGGGCTCCAGGGAATTTTTCGCTGCAGCCGATGTCTTTGTCGCCCGACATAAATATTAATCCAGGTAACTTACACTGCTTTCCAAGCCTGGCCATACATGCCAGCCCATCTGTATCCGTAAGACCAATATCTACAAGCAATAGTGTTACAATATCATGGACATTGTCAAATTCCTCCAAAACTTCAGCACAGTTAGAAGCAGAAAAAACTATATGCCCTTTGCGCTGAAGCCCCTCGACAAGATAATCAAGCAGATTGGGATCATCGTCAATCACAAAGAATACGTGCCTGGTGTGATTATCTGCAGGAGGCTGGGTGGTTGTAACCTTGAATGCTTGTATGTTCCTTAATTCATCTGGGAAAATGGCAGGTAGCCGTAAGATAAAACATCCACCCCCGGAAAGATGTGTGGAGACATCCAACTGACCATCGTTGTCCTCAGCTGTTTTTCTGGCAAAAAATAAGCCAAGCCCATGATGCTTGTCTCTTTCCTTGGTCGTAGTGAAAGGTGAAAAGAGATTCTCAGTTATCTGAGGATCAACACCAGGTCCACCATCACTGATAACGACCTTAATCCATGGTTTTCTACTGCCATCAGAATCCATGGATACCTCACAAAGAACTTCTCCACCCTCGGGCATCGCTTCTATCCCATTTTCAACCAGATAGAAAAGCATCAGAACGAGATCACTGTACAACCCTTTTACTTTTAAAAAGGAGTTGTGGCACTGAAGCTTGATGGAGTATTTTGGTGAAACTGTCCGAAGTGCTCGTATCGCTTCCTCGGCAATAGTAGTAAAACTCCATACACTTTCCTTTGTCTCAACGAGCCTGGCAAACCCGAACAGAACCTCAGTCTCGTTTATTGCTCTGTTGACCAGGGTCGTTGGTGTATCCAATTCACTCTTTTGCCTTGACCTTTCAGACATCTGGAGGTTACCGAGAAGTCCTGAAAAAATATTATTATAATTATGCGTTATTCCCCGTGTTACCAGCTGCAGCGAACGAAGATACTTCAACTCTTTACACAGCTCCAGCATTGCAGGTGTCATTTGCATTGAATCTGGCACTCCTACTCTGTTTTCCAACTTCCCATATATCTGTTTTTTGTCACTCACACCATCGTCTCACGATTTCCTTTACGAACAAACAATTTTGATAAAGCCACAGAAATGTCTCCAACTGTAGCAGGCTTTCTTAGAAACTCCAGACATTCTTCCTTGTTCAGAGCAGCCTCAACCTCTGTTTCATCATCTCCAGTACAGACGATGATGGGTACTTCATTATTTACCTTACGTATACCTTTGATAATCTGATATCCATCTTTATTGGGCATCTCGATATCTGTAAAAAAAAGAGAATGCTGCGTCCTGCCTTTCAAAATCTCCTGCAGTGCCTCCTGACTGTCGGCATATGAGTCCACAACAAAGTTCAGCCGCTGTAAGGCAGTTGACAGGTAATTTAGAACAATTGTATCATCATCTACCAGCAACACCCTCCGTCCTTTCCCATCAAATCTCTTTGCCTGCAATGTTTGATCAGGCCTCGGCACCTCTTTGCATGCCAGCACCGGCCAGCTTACAAGAATGGAGGTCCCTCGCAGTGGAGAGCTGAAAGCGACCTCAATTCGACCTCCACTTTCTTCGACAATATCTTTACATACCGAAAGCCCCAAGCCCGTTCCTTTTCCTTCTTCTTTGGTCGTGAAAAAAGCCTCAAAAACCCGATGACTGATATCAGCGGGAATACCTTGTCCAGTGTCCGTTACACTCATCTGTAAAACAGGACCTAAAGAATCACTGTAACTTTTCTGTAAACCTATTGTAATAGTCCCACCACTACTCTCCATGGCCTGAAAACTGTTGGTTACAATATTCATAAAAAGCTGGCTGAACCTGGTGGGATCAATAAGAACAGTCGGAAAGTCTCCATCAATGTCATGGGATATCGATATTTTCGGAGGAAGAAAGGACCGAATCATTTTGATACTTTCTTTTATCAACGGGACAAGATAAATCGACTCCTGTTTTTTTTCTTTTCCCCTTGAGAAGGCTAATATCTGCCGAACCAACTCTTTTGCTCTTTCTCCTGCAATAAGAATCTGGCTGATATGATCCTGTATAAGCGCATCCTTCGCATATCTCATCTTGATGAGGTTGGCATATCCGACAATAGGAGTGAGAATGTTATTAAAATCATGGCTTATTCCTGCTGCCAAAACGCCGATAGCCTCTAATCTTTGAGTCTGTAGATATTTTTTCTCAATCTCTTCTTTTTCATTTGCGATTTCCAATTCATGACTCAAGTCATGTTTTACGGCGACAAACCTGATTATTTCATTACTGGAATTACGTATAGGGGTAATCTTTGCTTTTTCCTGAAAGAATGTGCCGTCTTTTCGTCTGTTCGTCAGCTGCCCTGTCCAGTTGCGGCCCGTCGTAATGGTTGACCAGAGAGAGAGGTAAAAGCTATCGTCTTGGGCACCGCTTGTCAGAATATTTTTCTCTGTGCCGATCCATTCTTCCGGTTCATAGCCAGTGACCCTGGTAAATGATTCGTTGGCAAACTCGAGTCTTCCTTTCGCATCTGTTACCAAAATTACATCATCAGCTTGTGAAATTGCCGAATGAAGAAAATCAAACTGTTCTTCCTTATCTTTTCTATCAGATACATCTTTAGTCGTTCCCACGAAAGTAACAGGAACGCCTGCAACATCATCCTTAATGACAAAACTGATGTCAACCGTCCGGGTCCCCCCATCTTTATGATACAATTCCACTGATAGCCGGTATTGCTGTCTTCGACCAACTGCCGTTGCAGATCTCCCGAGCGCCTTGGTGAGCAGTTCCCTGAAACGGACCGCAGAGTCCGGGGTCATTTCATCTTCAAGCATAAACCCCTGATATTCCTCAACTGAATATCCGATTATGTTCCTGATAGATGGGCTACAATACTTATAGCGAAAATCAAGGTTCCGCTGCCAGAGAACCTCACCGACAAAGTCTTCAAAATCCTTTACCAGTGCTTCACGCTCATTGAGTCGCCTGCTTCTTTCTTCAAGTTCCAACTCAACACTTATCCACATATTTTCCCTGATACACCTCGTAGCGGTTTCATAGAGGTACGATGGGGAAAATGGTTTGAGAAGATAGGCTGAAGCACCCATTTCCAACCATTTTGTAGAGAGTTCAGGCTGCGTATCACATGTAACCATAATAGTTGTGGTATCCGGATAGTCCGTTGCAATTTTTGGCAGCAGACCGTCTCCTTTACCATCAGGCAGATGATAATCGATAACAACCAAATCATATCGTTTCTGAGCCAGCTTCTCAGAACCAATTGCAACGCTCACTGCAGTCTCGATCTGCCAATGATTCAATGTGAACTTATTTACGACCATGCGGCGTAATACAGGATCGTCCTCAATAAAAAGAGCCGAATAACGGTTGGCTTTTGCTCGTACTCCATTAGCAAGGTCTTCGATTTCCTGTGTAAGATTTAAAAAAGTATCTTTAAGCTGCACATAGCTGTCAGCTCCCATAGACCTGGCAATCCCACCGCCATGCTGATGAGAATACAAATGAGAAACCATGACCCAGGGAACACTATGCAAACAGGAAAGATCTGCTGATCGAAGCAGATAACAATCTCTCTGTGCCTGTACATCATCCATTCGTAACTCACTGATTAGGATATCCGGGACTGAAAATTGATCGATAGAGCAGAATAATTCCTGAGCTGAATCAAAGCAGATTGGCTGCCAACCCATATGATAAAGATTCTCGACAATCTTATTGCGCCAGCTCCCTACTTTCATTATGACCGCAATTTTCATATCTCCCTCTCTGGCTCTATTAAGTCAAACGTGCCCTCTAAAAGACCTAGCATAATTCACGCCACTTTTTCTTCTGAAGCAAAATATGACCATGTAAAGAGACGTTCCCAGAGAAGCTGTCGCTTACATTTATTTGTATTTCAAAAGGGATAGCTAAAAAAGTAGATAGGACCTACCTTGGATGTTTACTCCAGGATGAGTTGAACAAAAGAACTTTTGGATAACATATTACTGCTGCGGCTCTATTAATATGCCTCTGTTGAAACATGGTGAACATGTTTGTGGTGGCAAAAAAACTACCTGGACTATTCCGAACAGAGACAACCAACTATTGATGGGTCTTATACTTTTCAAACTAAGGGGTTATAACGCTTTAAGCGTCAAGGAGCTCTCGAACACTTACAGCCAGATCTTTTTTCAATACTGGCTTGAAGAGAAACTTTTTAATCCCCTGCCTACAGGCACTTTCTTCATCTATATTTTCACTAAACCCGGTACAGAGCACAATGGGCATATCAGGTCGCAGGTCGAGTATTCTTTTAGCTACTTCCAGGCCTGTCAGGTCAGGCATGGTGTAATCGGTTATGACCAGATCAATCAGACCTGGTGACCCCTCAAATAATTCCAGGGCCTCAAAAGCACCGCAGGTCCCCAGAACTCGGTAGCCAAGCCGCTCCAATTGACTTTTGGTCATTTTCACCAGCAATTCTTCATCATCAATGATCATGATCGTTTCTCTGCCACCCGGCAGAATGCCTTCTGCTTCATTATCTTTTCCCTGACCAACAGTCTCCGGCAGAAACAGATGAAATGTAGTGCCCTCATCAACAGCACTTTCTACAGTAACGGCTCCGCCCAGGTCAGCCATGATGCCGTAGACAATGGAAAGCCCCATCCCTGTTCCAATTCCCTCTTCTTTCGTAGTGAAAAACGGATCGAATATCCTATCCAGGTGGGATGGCTCAATACCTCTGCCCGTGTCTGTTACAGATAGTTGTAAAAACTGTGTTTTTCTCCTGCTGGCATCACGCATAATCCACCCTGGCGGTTGGCTGCATTTGCCAAGGGAAATATTCAGCGTACCGCCATCTTCCTGCATGGCATGATAGGCATTCGTGCACAAATTCATTATGACCTGATGAATCTGAACAGGATCCGCATACACAGCCCCTTCAGCGATGGTTATGTCCTGCACGATAGCAATAGTTGTGGGTAAGGTGGAACGAAGAAGTTTTATCACTTCCTTAAGGACCGTCAATAAATCCAAATGCGTCTTTACAGTTTCCGACTGTCTGCTGAAAGTAAGAATCTGACCGACAAGATCCTTGGCTCGGCTCCCGGCCCTCATAACATTGTTCAGATCATGCCACGTTCTGGACTCCCTAACGACATCTTCCATCGCCATGTCTGTGTATCCAAGCATTGCGCTGAGTATATTATTAAAATCATGCGCGATCCCGCCGGCAAGAGAACCTATGGCTTCCATTTTCTGGGCCTGGCGCAGCTGTCTGTTCATATCCGCCTTGGCCCTTTCTGTAGAAAGCTGATTTGTCACATCAACAGCCAGGGAAAGAAGTTGCTTCTCACCATTAACAACAATCACCACTCCGGTATAGTCACAAAAGATGTCCTCTCCGTCCGCCTTTTTCAACCGTAGCCTGAGATTTTCTACCTTCCCCTGTTCCTTCAGTATTGCAATAAGCCTGCTCCTGTCCTCGGTGCTGATAAAACCGAGGTCGATAGATGTTGTGCCTATAACAGATTTTTTGTCATACCCGGTGACATCGAAGAACGTTGTATTGGCATTGATATATTTTCCCGATGAGATCTCGCTTAGGGTCATGAGGAGCGGGGAGCTATCAAATGCCTTTTCAAAAGACTGCTTCAGCCCTATCTTATCCGTAATATCAGAAAGAGTTCCTAAAATAATGGATGGCTCCTGCTCACCTGGTTCCAGTATTGCTCTTCCTCTTCCCAAAACCCACAGGTATGACCTATCCGCTTTGCGCAATCTGAATTCATGCTCAAAGTAAACCATATCCTGTACTGCTGCCTTCAGTCCTTTGAGCACCCCCTTTCTTTCACGGGGATGAATCATGAGAGCAAATGTCTCAGCATCAAAAGTTGCTGATTGTGATGGATAATCAAGCATCTGGAGGCAACGGCTGTTAACTCTGAGGCTTTCATTTTTCAGATTCCATTCCCATATACCATCATTTATTGCTCCCAAAGTATCTCGAAATTTCTTTTCGCTGGTGCTGATGGTGATGGACTGGTTCGCCATCTCCATAATCATTTCTGCCAGCATGGTGAGAAAGGAAAGGATCTTATTGTGTTTGTCAGGAGGTATAATGGGTACCTGCTTTATTGCTGCCAGATAGTCCGCCTCATTAAAACCGTACTTTCTGGCCTGTAAACGAAACCTCTCAAGATCCTTTTCAGTCAAAGATGCATGGAAAAATTGACCAGTGAAAACAGAGGCGAAATGCTCGCCATCGACCGTTACGGGACAGCAGGAATCAATAAGTCCCAGTGGGCACTCATAAATGATATTATCTTCACCCTTATCCAGCTTTTCTTTGATAAAGAGATCACTCTGACGGCACAGCGTGAGGGTTTGTGGGTTCTTCCTGTGAAATTCAAGGCAGACAGTCTGCCATCCAGCCTGGGTCAGAATCTCTCCGTCTGTATCAACAAGAGCAGAGGGTATACCGGTAGCATCATACATCGATTGAAACAGCGCTTGTAGTTTTGATCTATCAAGTAGTTGGGCAATATTCTTTTGCAAAAGATTCTCTCCGGCACAGCAGGACTTTTTAGTTTATCAACTCTCCGGAGCTATTATAGGTCAATACTCATAAGAATGGAAATATGTACAGAAAAATAATCAGGATAATTCTCTGATCAAAACTACAGCCTGGCGGCAACTTTACCACCAGGAATAGACTGGATATTTATGTATATATTTTAAAACGTTATGCGCCCAGTTATTTCATCCTGCCGGCAGTAACCTCAAAGACACGTTCCAGATGGTTTCCTTTTTACCACCACCTGAACCGGTTTGGCCAATGACTCAAAACATCACTATGTTCTGAGATTCCACAGAAGAACACATATCTAACTATATTTAGGTCATAACAACCCCTCACGACCCCACACAGTAGTATTTTCAGGGAACCTGGCACGATATATGCTTCTCAGCACAATAGATACCACTCGTTTGAACTCAATATCCAACAAAACAAATGCATCAACACAAGGAGAGTAAACTATGCTGAAAAAGATGAAACTGGCCATGAAAATAGGAGCGGGATTTGGTGTAGTCATTCTGCTTCTGGTCATTATCTCTGTAGTTGCCTGGGAAGGACTCAGCAGTGTGAAAGAAGGTTTTGTCACCTACAGAGGACTGGCACGGCACACGAACCTTGCTGGCCGCCTGCAGGCCAATATGCTCATGGTCCGGATGAATGTGAAAGACTTCAATGCCACAGGTAGTGCAAAAGACATTCAGCAGTATGAAGAGTATGTAAAGAAAATGGATGGTTTTATAGAAGAAGCTCATAAGGAGATTAATAAACCGGAAAGAGCAGAGAAAATTGATATTGTTACAGATAAGATGCATGAGTATGAGAAAGCTTTTGAAAGGGTCAAGGAAATTCGCGTTGAACGCGACATGATAGTAGGTGAGAGGCTTCGAGGGTATGGACCCAGTATGGAGAAGAGTTTAACGGAGATCATGAAAACCGCCAAAGAAGATGGTGATGCCGCTGCAGCTTATGAGGCGGGGATCGTTCTTCGGCATATGTTACTGGGCAGGCTCTATGGGCAGACATATCTCAGTACTAATGCTCCTGCTGATTTTGATCGGGTAAAAACTGAATTCTCTGGTGTGTTCAAAGGTGTTGGAATCCTCGATGAAATGCTTCAAAATCCAACCCGGCGAGCCCTGAACGACAAGGTAAAGGAGGAGGCAACGATTTATATCGCTGCATTCACGGAGCTCGATACTATAATTCAGGAACGCAATGATATCATTGCCAACACGCTGGATAAGATCGGACCGCAAGTTGCTGCTGCAGTTGAGGAGGTGAAGCTTTCAGTTAAAGCAGAACAGGATGAGCTCGGCCCTATCTTACAGGCCAAGAGCCAGAATGCAATCCGCCTCATTACGATGGCCGCTGTAATTGCTACTGTTATAGCAATTATAGCAGCTCTATTTATCACCAGGACCATCACCGCTCCGGTTCAGAGGGTTGTTGATTTTGTCGATAAACTCGCCAGCGGTGACTTTACCATGAAGCTTGATATAGACCAGGAAGATGAAATCGGCAACATGTCGCGCGCACTGAGCCAGACTGTTATTGAGCTTGGTACAATGATCAAGGAAATAATTAATGGTGTCAACACCCTCTCTTCATCCTCCACTGAGTTATCTGCAATTTCCACCCAGCTCGCCGGCAATGCCAAGGAAGGCTCGTTAAAGGCCACTGGCGTGGCTGCAGCAGCAGAAGAGATGTCAACCAACATGAGTTCTGTTTCTGCGGCTATGGAACAGTCTTCGAGTAATGTCGGCATGGTAGCCACGGCTGCAGAAGAGATGTCTGCCACAGTGAACGAAATTGCTCAGAATGCCGCAAGGGCCAAGGGCATCTCTGAAGAAGCTGTTGTTCAATCGCAAAATACCTCAATTAAAATTAATGATCTCGGCCAGGCGGCCAGCAAGATTGGCAAGGTGACAGAAACCATCACCGACATTTCCGAACAGACGAACCTGCTGGCCCTCAACGCGACCATCGAAGCAGCACGAGCGGGAGAAGCCGGAAAAGGATTTGCTGTTGTCGCAAACGAGATAAAAGATCTGGCCAAACAGACCGCAGAAGCTACGGTTGACATTAAAAATCAGATTGAGGGAATGCAAACAACAACTGATGGCACAATTACAGATATTGAGAAAATAGGTGAGGTCATTAATGAGATAAATGAAGTCATCACAACGATCGCCACTGCAGTGGAAGAACAATCGGCTGCAACCGCTGAGATCTCGAACAATGTTGCTCAAGCTTCGGCAGGAATCGGAGAGGTCAACGAAAATGTTGCCCAGAGTTCTGTTGCAATCGAGGATGTTACCAGAGATATCTCAGAGATTAGCAGTACATCAGATGAAATCAATTCTGCAAGCAATAATGTGAACGACAGCGCGACCGAACTGTCCCAGCTGGCAGAGCAACTCGACAACCTGGTCAAGAGGTTCAAAATCGCTTAGTTTTGCATCTCGCTGCAGTCTGCTTGCTGGCGTGAAAAGAACTGATTTTAAATCGTTACAGGAGACAATCCCAAACAAAGAGGTCTGCCGAATTATATTATCTGGCAACTTGATATCGGCGGGCCTCTTATAATGCAAAATCAACGTGAGAGCACACCTCAATTTTTTTGATAAAATTGTCAGTTTTTCACAAGAAGTCTCATCAGCTAATGGGTAGACATTTCATTGGCCCAGCAAAAACCGAGGTCCATTATGACAACATTTGATTCTCTATTGAATTTTCACGCAGATTCCTTAACCATCACCTATAAAGACCGGGTTATAGTTGACTTAAGCAATGTGCCAAAATCGGCCAAGGCCAGGATATATAGCGGTTATACTTCGGATACTACCGGAATAAAGACGCCTTTCAACGTTATAGATTCCGAACAACCCTTTGACCTGGGTTTTACTCTTTTATCATTGCAATCATTTCTTTACATACTGGTTGAAAACCGTCTTGAGCTTGATGGAATGAGTGTCGAAGATGACTTTATCGAGGCCTACTGTCACATAATTGACAGACATTGGCTTTCAAAAAAACTATATGAAAGCAGGACCATACCTTCTCCCATGTACTCCTGAGGGGAAGAGCATTCTAAGCGCATACCCTCACCATAACAAAACAACCATCCACGAAGGGGACATTATAAAGAAGGTTTTTACTGTTTAAACGTACTTGAGATGAAAAAAGAGTAAAAAAAAATAGACATGACGTCCTTATCAGAGCGACCAGCACGAGATAAGGAGGGTTCTACATGTCCAGTATGTGTGAGCAAAAGCACTTATGGAAATACGTCAGAACGATGCCGAAAGCACGGCTTCCACTGCTCGATTATCCATCATAATCGATACACTTATGATTATCGTCATGTCGTTTGCTATTTCCATATTCGTTACACCGGCCATCACAGGACCAGTGTAGAAGATGGATGATGAATTACGTCGACTTCCTGTCCAAGGGTGATTTTACCGTTAAGCTCGATATATAGCAGCAGAACGAGATCGGCAAGAGGTTTGGGATTAACAAAGGCATCATTGAGCTCAACGATGGCAGCAGTAATGTACGGGAAAGTGCCACAGAGCTTTCCAAGTTAGCCGAGCAGCTTAATCAGATGGTTTCCCGGTTCAAGGTTGCCTGAGAAGAGCGCTTGCAATCATTACGGTGAGAGTCCCAGGGAGGGGTTCTCACCGCAACGTTAGATGCGTTCCACACCAGTCCCCTACCACCTTTTCATGGAGATGAGTATGACAGACACACAACAACAACCGGAAAAACAGTACCTGGAAGCTGATCAGCAGATCAGGGAGGGCGAAACCACGATACGGGTCAATATCAGCCTGCTCGACTCTCTGATGAATCTTGCCGGCGAACTTGTGCTCAGCAGAAACCAACTGCTGCAGACCATTTCAGTAAACAATCTGAAGAGTGCCGAAGGTGTAGGACAGAGGATAGATTTGATAACCAGTGAGCTGCAGGAAGCGATCATGCTCACCCGTATGCAACCCATCGGCAATGTTTTCAATCGGTTCCCGGATATTGTCGGTCGGTTGGCCGAGCAGCATGAAAAAAATGTCACGTTGGAGATTCGCGGAAAAGAAGTAGAGGTTGACAAAACCATTATAGAATTAATCAACAAACCGCTTGAAAAACTTGTTCGCAGTGCCGTTATAAACGGTATAGAAGTGCCGCAGGAAAGACGCCGGAAAAGCAAGAAGGAAACGGGCAGAATAACGCTCAACGCCATTCAAGAGGCTGGTCAAGTGGTTATAGATATAGTCGATGACGGTAAAGGAGTCGACATCGAAGGGCTTGTGTCCCGAGCCGTGCGCAAGGGACTTATCACCACTGAACAATCTCTGGCCATGAGCGAAAAGGAAAAACTCGACCTGCTCTTTCTCATTGACCAGGATGATCAGCAGGAAACAGAAGCCCAAGAAACCCTGTTTACCGGAATGGGAGCGGTCAAGGACAGCCTCGACAAACTGGGTGGCCAGATCGATATCCAGTCCGAACCAGACAAAAACACCTGGATATCAATAAAGCTCCCGTTGACGCTGGCCATTATCCCTTGCCAGGTGATAGGCACAGAGGGGGAACAGTACGCCATTCCCCAGGTGAATCTGGAGGAGCTCCTGCGAATCCCGGCACACCAGGTCAAAGAGAAGATTGAGATCGTCGGCAGCGCCGAGGTGGTCAGGCTTCGCGGCAAGCTGCTGCCTCTGGTCAGACTGGCCGATGTCCTGGGCATAGAGAGAACCTATGTCGACGGCAGAGACGGCACCATTCAAAATGACAGGAGGCAGCGGATAGCCGACAGGCGCAGCCGCCGTCTGGACGAGGAAGAAAGGAATCAGGACAGCGAGAAAACCGGTAACGAAGATAGTATGCAATTACGACTCTCGGAACAAGACAGAAGGAACGCACCGGAAAGTGCTCTCAATATTGTCGTGGTCACTTCCGGTTCCATGAGCTACGGGTTGATTGTCGATCATCTCCAGGACTCAGAAGAGATAGTCCTCAAACCCCTGGGCAGGCATCTCCAGGAGTGCCGGGGGTACGCCGGAGCAACCATCATGGGGGACGGCCGTATCGCCTTAATTCTCGATGTCAACAATCTGGCCGAGCTTGCCGATCTTACAGCCGTTGATACCTCAGAATACACCGGTGCCAGTGATCTTGAGGGTCCGGTGTCGTCCGTTGGCGACAGCCGGTCGATGCTGATCTTCAGCAGCGGTGAGGATGAGCGTTTTGCTATTTCCCTCGACCAGGTAGAGAGAATAGAAAAGATCAAACACAGCGATATTGAAAATCTCGGCCATAAGCGAGTGATGCAGTATAGAGACGGCAGCCTGACCCTTATCTGCATTGATGATGTCGCCGGCGTCACCCCGCTTGCTGACAGGGAGGACCTGTTGGTAATCGTCTTCAGCGTCGGGATGAAACTGGTCGGACTTCTGGCATGCGGTCCTGTGGACACCAGGGAGGTCGATGTCGAAATTGACAAGACTACCCTGCGCCAGACAGGCATTGCCGGTTCCCTGATTGTCGATGGACAAACGACCCTCTGCGTTGATATCGACGAGATGGTGGAACAGCTGTTTCCAGAATGAAACGAGACGAGGCTGTAAAACGTCTACAATAAAAACACCGCTCCGCAGAATAAAAAAAATGCGGACAGGCAGAGACAATGCTCAACGAGGAGCAATCATGGAAGAGACTAAACAATCCTTGAAAACGGTTGAACTGGCAACATTTTATATTGGGCAGGCACTTTGCGGCATGAATATTTTACAGATTCAGGAGATCAATAAGATCATGCTGCTTACGCCGGTGCCTCAAGCACCTGAGTATGTAAAGGGAGTGCTCAACCTGCGCGGCAAGATCGTCACCATCATTGATCTTGTTAAAAAGCTGGAACTCGGTGAGACCAAAGTTGACGAACACACCCGCAACATCATCGTCAATACCGAGGATGGCAGTGCCGGTGTGCTGGTTTCAAAGATCAGCGATGTTGTTGCAGCCGTACAAGATACAATGGAAAAACCACCATCTAACATGCAAGGCATCCAGGGAAAATATTTTACAGGTGTTTTCAAGACGGAAAATCAACTTATTGGTGTGCTTGACCTGGAAAAGGTTTTACGAATCGAAGAATGACGACGGAAAATTCTGTTTTTTTTTAAACAATAGGTAGTACTGTGATATTGGCGAAACCTGTCAATGCTTCATTTTCCATCAGTCCAATCATGGTCGTTGTAGACGACCCCATCGTTTGAAAATAATTCTGAATTTTAAATATCATCATGAAACTTCGCTCACGTCTCGCTCTTCAAAGCTCAGCCTATGTACTCCTTGCGACTTTGGCGCTTCTCCTGGTCATTAATTACCAGCTAAAGAATTACGCCATTGATATAGCAAAAGAAAAAGCCCAGCTTATCCTTGAAGAAAAACAGGCAACTATTTCTTTCATTGAACACAACTTGCGGCCTCCCCTTTTTCACCTCATAAAAGAACAGAGTCTCCCGAATTCTTATTTCGAACCAAGTTGGATGTCAGCCGGTTATATTAATCGTAAAATAATGAGTTATTTCAATGAATCAAAGTTTTCAGATTACTATTATAAAAATGCGGCAGTAAACGCCAGAAGCCCTGAAAACGAAGCTGATGATATAGAGAAAGAATTTTTATCAAAAGTCAGAAACAACTCATCCATAGATTATGAGACAGCTGTAGTAGAGTTTGATGGAAAACCGTTTTTAGTCAATATGCAGTCTAATTCATCGACGTTTAAAGAAGGATGTATGAAATGCCATAGCAAGCCGGAAAATGCTCCAGAAGGTCTTACTGAAAAATACGGGACCGAAAGAAGTTTTGACAAGATCGTTGGTGATATACCTTCAGTACTCTCAGTTAGAATACCCCTTGAAAAGGTTTATGCTCAAATTAATTCACTTTCTTATGCTATTTTCTTAACACTCTTAGTTTTTGTAGGGCTTGTTTTTATCATACATTGGTTTGTCATTGACAGGCTCATTGTTTCCCCTGTTAAAAAAATTACGCAAAAAGCAGTTGCTATTACACATGATGACAAGCTTCTCGGTCAAAGTTTGACTTCTACAGGTAAAGGAGAATTGGCCGAGCTCTCTAATGCCTTTTCAAATATGTCTGAAAAGTTAGCAGATAGTCATAAAAAAATGGACTTAATATTAAACGAGAGGACGGAAGAATTAAATAGTACCAAGGAAGAATTACAAACAGTTTTTGAAGAAATGCTGGATGGTTTTGCGCTTCACGAAATGATTTATGACGATAATAATACACCTATTGACTATAAATTTCTAAAGGTCAATAAAGCCTTTGAAGAAATAACAGGGCTTGATCAGAATGATATCGTTGGAAAACGTATCTTGGAAGTCTTACCAAACATAGAAAGACATTGGATTGAGAAATATGGCGAGGTAGTTCAAAGTGGAAGGCCAATAAAATTTATGAATTACGAAAAAGAGCTGAATAAACATTTTGAAATCAATGCGTTCAGAAATCAAGAAAACCATTTTGCATGTATTTTTAAAGATATAACAGAAAGGGAAAATGCAGAATCAGAAAGATTGCAATTAGAAGAAAAGCTTCGTCAATCTCACAAAATGGAAGCGATAGGAACATTATCTGGTGGTATTGCTCATGATTTCAACAACCTCCTTTCAGCTATTCTTGGATATACTGAGATAGCTAAAGAGGATATATCGTATGGTCACCCCGCAAGACAGAGCCTCGAACAGGTTTTAATAGCAAGTAATCGTGCAAAAGAAATCGTTAAACAAATACTGACTTTCAGTCGTAAAGAAAAGATGAACAGAGTTCCCGTAAAAATAAATACCATTGTAGAGGAAGCGTTAACTCTTCTTCGAGCAACTCTACCCGCAACCATAGAAATACACCAACAGATCCCAACTACTTGTGCGTATGTGTTAGCAGATAGTAATCAAATTCATCAAGTTATCATGAATATTTGTGCCAATGCTGCTCATGCGATGGAATCTTCGGGTGGGATTTTACATGTTACTGTTGACTCTTGTGAAGCCCCTGACAACAGGGACGGGAACAGGTGCGTTACAGTCAAAATAAAAGATGACGGAGAGGGCATTGATAAAGATCATCTTTTGAGAATTTTTGACCCTTATTTCACGACAAAGGAAGTCGGAAAGGGGGCTGGAATGGGACTTGCGATAGTTTCAGGAATAGTAAAGAGTTATGGTGGAAAAATTGGGGTGGATAGTACACTCGGAGTGGGAACTACTTTTACTCTTACTTTCCCAGAATTTCGGGGAAATGTTCTCCACGAGATTGAGTCTGCCGAAGCAACCCCCACGGCTAACAAAAGGCTATTAATAGTTGACGATGAAAAATATATTGCAGATCTAATGAAAAGGAGAACTGAACGCCTCGGCTACCACGTTACTGCCCTAACAGATAGCCTTGAAGCTCTTCAACTATTTAAAGCTGACCCAGAAACATTTGATCTTGTTATCACTGATCAGACTATGCCCTCGCTGACTGGTTATAATCTGGCAATCGAACTAATGAAAATAAGGCCAGATATACCTGTAATAATTTGCACAGGATACAATTCAAATATTGATTCAGAGAAGGCAAAGTCTATTGGTGTTAGATTTTGCATCTCAAAACCTGTTGAAAAAGATGAATTGGCTAGAACCATCCGGGAAGCATTAAGCGGAAAACCATACCGAGCAAAATCTTAAATTGTCGTTCTCAAAATCGTGGTATCGTACACGTGGTACTATCAACAATACTCAGTTTAAGTGAAGTTATAATATGGGATAGCCCTGATTTGATCTGACAACCATTCACCCGAACTTTGAGTGAGATACGAAATGGGTATCAACCAGATTCACCAAAACAACAATCTCATTTTTTTCATTTATTCCATCTGGTTTTCATACGAAGAAGGGCGAGCACAACCAGCAGCTATTCAAGTCGCCCCTCTATCCCAACTCAAGATCAGCTCATACCGATCTTTCGCATGATAGTTGTTTTAACACTTTCCAAAACATAGGGAGATAATCGCTTCTTCTCTTTCAGTATCTGTTTGAACAGATCTCGTTTTTTCTCCGGGGGAAGTGGTCTGTCAACAGGTCGCAGGGTCAGGGCGTCGTTTTGACAGGCAGAAACACAGGCCCCGCAACCAAGACAGACATCCTCTTTAACCTGCATCATGAATTTAGGTTTCCCACTCGCTCTTTCTATCCTCTCCAGAGCCTCCACATTACACGCTTTTTTGCAGAGGCCGCAGCCCTTACAGTTGTCACCATCGATCTCAAGGGTATAACCGGCTTTGGCCACTCCTTGATGGTATCCGCGCAATACTCCTCCCAGCAACTCGCAGCAGCAGGAGCAGCAGTTGCAGATAAACGACGGTTTATGCCGGATATTATCGGTTATATGGGTCAGGTTGAGATCCCGCGCCGTATCAATTACCTGCAACAACTTCTCCACCGAGCGCTCCTCTGCAAACCCACGGCGCACCATGAACCTGGCGGCGGATCCAAGTGATATACAGATGTTCTCAGAAGGAGCGCCTTTATCACACTCCTTATTCTGATGCTCCTTCTTGTGCCGGCAGTAGCACATACCCACCGCACCGTATCCCGCCTTCTTAATAATTTCCCGGGCACTCTCATAGGTGGTGACCTGTGACTCTACCGGGATGTGCTCCTCGTAAGGCAGTGATCTAGTCAGCGGGGTGGGACTATCAAAGAATTCACGAGCCATGGATTCATCCGGATCCTCAAAAAGGTACTCATGCATGAGTTGAGCGAGTTCCTTCACCGGTAGATCCTGGCGGCGCTTCATAAAGGTGAGCTCAAAAAAACCGATCAGCCCAGGCATCAACAGGTAATAGGTTTTGTCTCCATACACCATATCCATGACCAGCCCCTTTTCCGCCATCGACTCCAGCACAGGGCTCAACCGGATTTCCTGCCAGCCAGTGGCCCTGCCGAGTTCTTTAATGGTCGCTTCCTGCAGGGGAAAACGCGATGCCACATAGGCCTCGTCCGCCGAAAACAAGATCTCCAGAATTCTGCGCAGCTTATCGTTATCCGGCAAACCGATCGGATAACGGTTCAACCTGTCGATCAGGGGTACTATGCTTGATTTGCCGTTTATATGATGTCCCATGATGTTCCTCGCACTTTTTCAATACATCCAGATGACTGCCAGAGTAAGACCAGGATTGACCTGGCCCGAAAGATTTGCGGCAGTGGAAACAGAAAACTTGTTATTTACTCGCTCATAACATACTGATCACGAAGTGCATATACTTCCTCATTCCATACTTTGGCAAACCCCTCCTTGTCGATTACCGGCTTCTTCATCATCTCCCGGTACAGGGTTTCCTGTTCCGGGCTGTTTTCAAAAGAGATAACCATATGCAGGGCAGCACGGGTAAAATCCTGGACCAGGAAGGTAAATATCTGTTCAAGCAACGGTTGCTCCGTATTGTAAATTGCCGCGTTCTCAAGTACCAGCTGGGCATAAACAATCAAGGTAAAGAGCTCCCCGGCAGAGAGCATATAGTCGATATTTTTAGCCTGTGTTTCACTCGGCGGTGCAGTCATCAACAGTTTTCTGAAAAGTTCAAGCTGCTCTTTAAAGAGAAGAACATTATCCCCCTCAACATTTTGGTAAACAAAGCGGTAATCCGGGAATCGGACACTGCCGAGCTTACCGGTCTGCTGGTTAAAGAGATAGGCATCATCACCCGCCTCGCTCTGCCTTGAGATCTCTGGGTAGTCGACAGGTTCGAAAAAATAATTTTTTACAAACTTGATGATAAGCGCCATATTTACATGTTCGGTACCTTCGAGCTTGGGCAGCATACCGATATCCCTGATTGCCATCTCGAAATAGGTATCCTGCTCGTAACCTTTGGCAGCAATAACCTCATGCAGCAGCCCAACCACCTTCTCACCTTCACCTGTAACCTTCATCTTGACAATCGGATTAAAAAGCAGATAACGTCGATCCTCATCCGAGGCACAGCGCAGGTAATCCGCCGTCCTGTAGGCTACGAGTTTCATCGCTATCAACCTGGCGTAGCTCTCGACAAACAGTTTCCGTACATGGGGGAAATCGGTGACGTAACGCCCGTAAAGATTCCGTCCTGCAGCATGGGTAAGCGCCTCGTAAAAACTATGCGTGGCGATACCAATAGACGCACAACCCAGCTCGAATTTGCCAATATTGACCGTATTGAGCGAGGAGTTCCAGGCATGCTGGCCAATGGAGATGATGTCGTCATCGGTAATCGGATAGTCATGCAGGGCATATTCTGCCACATAGGCCTGGCGCACACCTGATGTATCAATCTTTTTTACACATTCATAGTTTGGATGATCTGTCTCTACGGCAAAAAAGACATACTCTCCTGTCCCCTCCACTTTGCCGAACGTTGATACCAGGGCCGCACAGTTGCCATTGCCGATATAATATTTTGAGCCGTTTGCCAGCCAGGTTCCATCCCCTTGCGGCTTGAGTGTCATCTCTGAAGAATAAAGGTCAGCCCCATGAGTCTTTTCTGAAAGGCCGAAGGCAAATACGCCACCCTCTTTCAGCAGCGCTGCTGTTTTCTTCTTCAGCGCATCGTTCGTGCCCATCCATATTGGCCCCAGCCCCAGAATTGTGACCTGCCAGGCATACCAGTAGCAGAGACCGTAAAAGCCGAGAATCTCGTTATACTCACTTATCCGCCACATATCCCAACGTGTCTCTCCAGCAGTATGAGCTGCAGGGGTCAGCAACTGATAGAAGACTTTTTCTTCCTTGATAAAATCCAGGAAATCCTCATACCAAACCTGGGACTGATCATCCTCCTTGATTCTTTTCAACCCCTTTTTTTCAAAAAAGGTGATTGCCTTCTCAACCAGTTCACGTGATGTTTCATCGCTGTGCAGCCGTTCATATTTTTGGGGATTCAACAGCTTCATATATCGCTCCTTTAAAAAACCCTTTTCGCTCTTAGACTTTCGTCTTGACCTTCTTCCAGTTCTTGATCTGCCAGGTGGTCAGTACCGCAGCTATTCTGTTCCCCGACCGGTCACGTACCATGCTCTCCATGGTAACCGAGACAATGTCCTGACTTTTCAGTGGTTCTATTACCTCGTCCTGTAACCTCTCAAGACTGATTTCACTCTCTGAAAAAATATCCTCTTTTGCCTGGTAACCATAGTCCGCCTCAAGCCGTGACATGATCAAACGATACCGGTTCGGGTTGAGTTTGGTCATAAGCAGGAACCCGGCAGAGAATTCGGCGATCGTAGCGATACCGCACGCATGAATCCCGCGGACATGGTTATAGTTTGAGCGCCGGTACCCGGCAAACGTCACAATCCTGTTCTCTTCAATCTCAGCCAGTTCAAATCCGTGCTGCCTGTTAAAAGGTACAGTTCGCCCCAGAGCTTTATTTAAAACCCAAAGCCAGAATGATGATCTTCTGGCCTTTGCAAGCAGGAAGTGTAAGGTGTCAAACCCGGCCATTAAATAGCCCACCCGGCAAGATACCCCTGATGATGTGCCTCGAACACAGTTGCCGGAATAGAAGCATCACCAACCAGGGTATGTGGGATGGCCAACTCGTCCGCTACTTTTACCAGCCCGTTCTCCGACGCAGTACCCACTGCCAAGACCACCGTCTCTGCTTCAATTTTTTGTACGTTCCCTTCCAACTCAATCTCTATGCAATCCGGAAGTATCGAGACCACCCTGGCAGCGAGACAGGTTTTCACCCCATACCGCTTTATGTCCTGCAACATGCCCCAGCGGGTCGACTTACCAAAATTGGCACCGAGCCGCTCCGTCATTTCTACAAGTGTCACCTCACGACTCCCTTCGGTGGCAAGGCGGTACAGGTTCTCAGGCATTTCTGCCTGGTTAACGAGCAAAAACTTCAATTCATCACCAGAAAGGGTTCCCTCTTCCGCCAGTTTCAGCGCTGTCTCAACTCCCACGGCCCCCCCGCCAATTACCACACACTTCTTCCCTGCCTGACGTTTGCCCGAAAGGATATCCCAGGCCTGGATCACATGATTGGCTTCACTACCGACGATCGGCGGAGTAATTGGCCTGCCGCCTGTTGCCACAATGAGCTCATCGGGCTTTTCCTCAATCAGCACGTTTCCATCCACCTCAACATTCATCATGACTTCTACAGCAGAGGCTGCCAGTCGCTGCTTCATATCCTCGGCAAATACAAGGAACTCGTGCCGCCCGGGTGCACTCCCGGCAAGACGGAGTTGTCCTCCCAACTGCATGCTTTTCTCAAAAAGGCGTACCCGATGGCCGTTGGCTGAGGCTGCCATTGCCGCTGCCATACCTGCCACGCCACCGCCAACAACCACGACCTCTTTAGCCGCCTTGGTTTTCCGTAGTTTCCTCTTCTTCTCATAACCGGCTTGCGGATTACATAAACACTCAACCGGCTTCATTTTGAAAATGTTGTCAAAGCAGCCCTGACCACAGGCCACACAATGAACAATCTGATCCTCATTGCCACCCTGAGCCTTTAAGGGGAAATCAGGATCGGCGATCAGCGAACGCCCTACCGCCACGGCATCGCAAAACCCTCGCGACAGCAGGCTGCGCGCTGTTTCAGGGTCATTGATTCGATGGGAAGCAATGACAGGGACTGCAACCCGGTCCTTTATTTCCCTGGCCATATAACTGAAGACCCCACGTGGCACTTTGGTGACAATCTGCGGAACCAGCGCCTCATGCCACCCAACATTGACACAAAGCGCGTCTGCACCGGCGGCAACAAGCGCTTGGGAAAAAGTGCGCAGATCTTCCACACCGATCCCCCCTTCCATAAAATCATTGCCGTTTATCCTGACCATGAGGGGAAAATCAGCTCCCACCCGTTTGCGGACCTCCTCAATTACTTCGAGACCAAAACGCATCCTGTTTTCCAGGCTGCCACCATATGTATCATCTCTTTTGTTGGTGAGTGGTGAGAGAAAAGAACTAATCAGGTAACCAGTCCCAGCCAGAATCTCCACCATATCGAAACCCGTCTTTTGGACGCGCCAGGCAGCATCGGAAAACCTTTCGATGATTACAGCAATTTCCGCCTGATCGAGTTCCCTCGGTGTCTCCCTGGTTAACCGTGAAGGGACCGGTGATGGAGCGACTGCCGGTTTACCCCCCAGAAAAAATGAGGCGTTATACCGACCGGCATGATTGAGCTGGACCCCGCATTTTGCCCCACCCTCATGAATGGCGCCGGCAAGATCGGTTAACCCCGCTATGAAGGAATCGTGATGGGCACCGATATTACCAGGCGTACCGGAGTATTCGTCGACAGTCGCATAGCCGACACTGATGAGCGAAACGCCTCCTTCGGCACGTCTTCTGTAAAAATCGCAAAGCTGCTCCGTGACCTTAAAATCATGACACATGTTGAGGTGCATCGCAGGCATGAAAATGCGGTTTTGCAATTCAAGATTATTTATCTTCCATGGCTGGAACAGGGGATCTTTCATAGTCAACTCCCGGTTACCCGTATGTATTCTTTTTTGAAGGAATCAAACAAACCTGACTGGCACAAGGACTCTTTCAGCACCTCAGGCTCCTCAAACAGATCGAGAACAAACTGTACTTCAGATGCCTTCAGATAGACCTGAAACGGCGTCAGTTTTGAAGACACAATCCGACCGATAATAGCCGCAACATCTCTTTCACCTCTAAATGCCAGTAACGGCTCAACTCGCTTGAACAATTTATCAATATAAACCGACAGATTTTGGAGAACAGAAGGAACCTTCTGCCGATGACCGGGCATGATATATTTTCCTTCCAGCGTGGCAAGCTTGGGTAATGATTCACAATAGGCGGTGTAATTCCTGAACCGTTGACCATTCTCAATATCAAAATCAAGTAGCGGAGACTGAAAAATCCCTTCCAACATGGTGTCTCCTGTAACCGCATACTCTCCGATCAGATAGACAAGGTCACTCTGAGAATGCCCAGGACAACTCATTATTTTTATTCCTAATTCTTCAGTTACCTTTTCTTCTGCAACAAAATAGTTGTCGGGAAGCCTGGGAAAAATGGAACCCGAACTCATCGTCCCATGTAATTCCTGCACGAATGATTCACCGAACCCCACCGACCGGAGATAACGATACATCCCTTCCAGTCGCTGACTGTTTTGCCGAATCTTCAACGTATCCCTGTAGGGAAGGTAAACGGTAGCCCCCGACTCTTTTTCAAGCCAATGAGCCAGACCATAATGGTCAATATGACAATGGGTAATCAGGATATGACGAAGTCTTTTCAGATCAAGATTCCGCTGGTAGTATTTCCTTGCCTGTTCAGTATCCGGTCCGGAATCAAAGAGGATTATCCCGTCATCACGCAGAAGCGAGTAACTGTGAACAGGCCCGACAGGATACGGTGTTTGGATGGTATGCTGAACTGGCTGGACCCGAGTAGTCATAGACCTGACCTTAAAATCTATGGAAGGGAGAGTGATACCACCCTCATGGGCAGAAGGGGTCAGGCCTGAGGCCTGACCCCGGATTCAAACGTATGGTGTGCATCAATAAGCATTCTCCGGATGGAGAGCGAGGTTACCACCCGGAGAATGCAGAGCCATTAGAAGAGGTATTTCTCCTCTTCACAGGCAGTTGTTGCCAGCAGGCGTTTGGCCTGCAGCAGTCCGGAAGCATTGTATTTGGTGAAGCGACGGATGCCGGACAGGATCATGGTAAGGGTATCCCCTTCCTCAATATAGAAGGCACCTTGCCGTGCCGCCCTGCCGACCTCTTCTGCTGCGTCGAAGGCATTGACCTTGACGACCGCCTTTAACAGTTCCTGCTTACGCTCGGTGCATGACGCCAGGATTTTCTCGGCACGAAGGACGCTTGACTCAACCGCATATATCTGGATAGCGATATCTGCAGCCGCCATCAGGATTTCCTGCTCGTCACCAATCTTGTCCATGAATTTCTGGACACCGGCACCGGCCAGGATCAGAAACAGGGTTTTAAGATCGCCGATAAGTTTTTTCTCATGGGCAAACGGGACGGAATCATCAATTTCCTCAAAACTCGGGGTCATGAGTGATTCAAACGCCTTCATAGCCTCTGCCTGCAATGGCAACTCACCTTTCATGGCCTTGCGCAGGATCATTCCCGGGATGAGCAGACGGTTGATCTCGTTTGTTCCCTCAAAGATGCGGTTGATGCGCTCATCACGGTAATAGCGCTCTGCCGGGTACTCGCTGACAAAACCGTAACCGCCGTGAATCTGGACAACCTCATCAACGGTTCGGGCCAAAACCTCACTGCAGTACACTTTAGCGATACCGCATTCGGGTGCATACTCCTCAATAGCCTTTAAATATTGATCATAATAGTCGTCTACAGATCTATCGATCTTTTCAATACTCTCATCGAGCACACCGGCTAACCGGTAAACCAATGATTCTGCGGCGTAAATCTCAGCTGTCATATTGGCTACCTTTTCACCGATTGCACCAAAGCTGCTGATCTTTTTACCAAACTGGGTGCGTTCGTTGGCGTACTTGATACCGTCGACCATGGCGAACTTGGCTGCACCGGTAACCGCGGCACCCAACTTGAAACGACCGATATTGAGGACGTTAAAGGCAATTTTATGCCCTTTACCAATCTCACCCAGTACGTTCTCAACCGGAACCTTGCAGTTATCGAGGATAATCTGGGTGGTCGAAGAACCCTTGATTCCAAGCTTTTTCTCTTCTGCGCCGACCACGAGTCCCTCAAAACTTTTTTCTACCAGGAAACCGGTGAAGTGTTCTTTGTCGATCTTGGCAAAAACGGTGAACAGCTCGGCAAAACCACCGTTGGTGATGAACTGTTTGGTTCCGTTCAGAATGTAGTGCTTGCCATCTTCGGACAAGGTGGCTGTCGATGCAGCACCAAGGGCATCACTACCAGATCCCGGCTCGGTCAGACAATAGGCTGCCGGCCACTCACCTGATATCAGTTTCTCCAGGTATTTTTCTTTTTGTTCTGGAGTTCCGTAATAGATGAGGGGAAGTGTCCCTATCCCTGTATGACAGGTATAAGCAACAGAAAAAGATCCACCTTGGGAGATTTTCTCTGCAACTAACATGGATGAAGCCTTATCCAGCTCAAGACCGCCAAACTCTTCAGGCGCATCCATCATCAGCAGGCCGAGCTCGCCGCACTGCTGCAGTCCCTTGACCACGATGTCAAAGTCCTGTTTATCGATCTCTTCTATCTGCGGAATGATCTCATTTACGATAAACTGTTCGGTGGTCTCCGCCATCTGACGATGCTCGTCGGTGAAGTCCTCAGGGGTGAAGACATCGTTACAGGGAGTTTCAGCGATTAAGTATTCTCCGCCTTTCAGTATATTTTCAGACATAGTTTTCACCTTGTAGAGTTGACCGGCAGGATGTTTCTCTACCTCCCGGTCTTTTCTCTTTCCTATAATTCTTAGAGTTTTTCAAATATTCCTGCAGCGCCCATTCCGCCACCGATACACATGGACACCATACCGTATTTGCCGTTGCGCCGTCCCATTTCGTGCAGCAGGGTAGCGGTCAGTTTGGCCCCGGTGCAGCCTAGAGGATGCCCGAGTGCGATTGCACCACCGTTGACATTGATAATGTCCGGATTGAGACCGAGTTCATTAATACAGGCCAGTGCCTGGGCAGCAAATGCCTCGTTCAGTTCGATAAGATCGAGATCATCTTGGGTCAAGCCAGCAAGTTTCAGGGCAGCCGGGATCGCAACAATGGGGCCAATTCCCATAACCTCGGGACGACAACCCTTTACCGAATAGGATACAAACCTGGCAAAAGGATCTTTGCCGAGTTTTTTAAGGTACTCTTCAGAAACCACCATAGATACTGCGGCACCATCTGTCATCTGGGAGGAGTTACCGGCTGTCACCGGACCACCTATTTTGAAGACTGAACGCAATTTGCCAAGGCTTTCCGCGGTTGTACCGGCACGAACACCATCATCCAACGTCACTGTTTCCTTGTCGCGTTTGATCTTGCCGTTTACGAGACTTGTCTTCTCAATCTCGACCGGGATTATCTCGTCGGTGAAACGACCGGCTTCGATTGCAGCGGCCGCTTTGGCGTTACTTGCCGCACCGAATTCATCCATCATCTCACGGGTTATTCCATGCTCTTCAGCAACGTTCTCAGCGGTAACGCCCATGGACGCATATGATTCAGGCCAATCGAGCATCAGATCCGGGTTAGCGGCATATTTGAGCCCACCCATGGGAACTGAGCTCATGGACTCCACACCACCGGCGATAATGCAGTCGGCAGCACCAATCATGACTCGTTCGGCAGCCATGGAGATAGTCTGCAGGCCGGAGCAGCAAAAGCGGTTCAACACCTGACCGGGAACATCGATCGGCAGCCCTGCTCTCATCGCAGCGACACGACCGATATTCATTCCCTGCTCGGCCTCCGGAAACGCACAACCGAGATACACATCGTCGATAGTCGCGGGATCAATGCCGGTTCGTTCAACAGTCCCCTTTATGGCCAGTGCAGCGAGATCATCCGGCCTCATGTCCTTGAACTTTCCCTTGTTTGCCCGGCAGCCAGGAGTTCTGTAGCTTGCCAGAATATAGGCTGTTTTCATATCTGTTCCTCTTTTAATTACAATTATTTAAGTAGAAGCTCCTCATTTGCGGATTTCTTTCTAATTCCTAATTCCGCAAGGGTTTGCCGGTTTTCAACATATGCTGTACACGCTCAGAGGTTTTCTTGTTGCCACAAAGCTTCAAGAAATTCTCTCGCTCCAGTTGGAGCAGGTATTCTTCAGATACCAGGGTTCCCGGATTCACATCGCCACCGCAAATAACGTTGGCTATAATACCACCCATCTCTGCCTCGTATTCGCTAATGAAGTTACCCTGCTGCATATTCCAGAGCTGGCTCTTAATCGATGCGGCGATACCGCGTCCCGGCGCGGGAACATCTTTTCTCGACAGCTTCGGCCGGTAGTTTACAGCCAACGCCAGAACCTTCTGCTTGGCATCACCGATCAGTTTGTCGATATCCATAGTGATGGAATCGCCGTTTCTCATGTAGCTCATATCGTACAATTGCGCCGCACCCATTGACACCTTAGCCATGGCGATCTGTTCGAAGTGTTTGAAGATAAATGGCTGAACATCGGTGTTATATTTGGTCGAAAGGTCAACCGCCCGCAGACACAACTCCTTGGTACCTCCACCCGCAGGCAACAAACCAACACCAATCTCAACCAGTCCCATGTAGGTCTCCGCGTAGGCGTTAATTGCATCGGCATGCATGGAAAACTCACAACCGCCACCAAGAGTCATGTTAAAAGGTGCGGCAACAACCGGCACCTTGGCCAGTTTGAGAGCCATGGTCGCATTCTGGAAGGAACGCAGGACCATATTGATATCGTCGAAGGCACCTTCTGCCATGGCAACTGCCAGCATCATCAGGTTGGCACCGACAGAGAAGTTCTGACCATGGTTACCGACCACAAGACCGACACCTTCTTCTTCCGCCCTCTTAACCGCTTTATGGGTCATGGCGAGTATATCACCGGAAATGGCGTTCATCTTTGAATGGAACTCAAAACCGAAGACGCCGTCGCCGAGGTCGATGATGGAACAATTGGAGTTCTTCTCAACCACATTGCCGCCACGCTTTAAGATATCGAGCTTGATCTGGCCTTCTTTCAGAGGAACTTTTGCGTACTCACCCTTTAAGACATCGTAATATTCCTGAGCGCCTGATTCGTCAAAGCGGTAGAAGGATTCGATTCCTTTCATCTTCTCAGGCACAGTTATGCCGTCTTTTTCGGCCCGTTTGACAAATTTTGCAACACCGATGGCATCAAGCATTTCAAAGGGGCCGATCTCCCAGTTAAAGCCCCACTTCATGGCGTTGTCTATATTGACCACGTCATCAGCAATCTCCGGAATACGGTTAAAGGCGTAAATCAAGGTGTCACGAACCGATTTCCAGGCGAATTCAGCACCTTTGTCCTGGGCGCCAACGATCATCTTGATTTTCTGGGCCGGATCATCAACCTGCTTAACCATACCGACAGAAGCGTATTTCGGCTTTGCCAGCGGTTTGTAATCGTTTTCCTTATAATCGTAGTAGTAGATCTGGCGTTTGCCGTCGACCTTACCCTTCTTGTAAAATCCCTGCTTGGACTTGTTGCCAAGGAAACCCTTGTCGATGAGTGCCTTCATGAAATCCGGCAGTTTAAAGACATCTCTTTCCTCGTCGTCCGGCAGCAGGTCATACGAGTTGTTACCCACGTGGGCCAGGGTATCGAGCCCAACCAGATCCGCAGTCCTGAATGCTGCAGATTTGGGCCGTGCCGTTGCGGGACCTGCTATGGTGTCGACCTCTTCCACAGTCATATCCATTTCGACCATGTGCTGCATCGCCTTGTAGATGGCGTAAACACCGATTCGGTTCCCGATAAAGTTGGCGGTATCTTTTGCGTACACAATACCTTTACCAAGGCGGTTGCCGATAAAATCAGCCATGCCCTTCATAACTTCCGGATCGGTTGCGGTGGTCGGTACCAGTTCCATCAACCGCATATAACGGGGCGGATTGAAGAAGTGGGTGACGAGAAAATTCTTCCGGATTTCCGGCGGCAGTACTTCGGCCATCTCATTAACGGAAAGACCGGAGGTATTGGTAGACAGGATAGCGCCAGGTGCAATATAGGGGGTCAATTTCTTGAGTAGATCCA
Organism: Desulfopila sp. IMCC35008; assembly: GCF_010646885.2. Classification (GTDB taxonomy): domain Bacteria; phylum Desulfobacterota; class Desulfobulbia; order Desulfobulbales; family Desulfocapsaceae; genus Desulfopila. The sequence continues at coordinate 3,741,930 of NZ_CP050700.1, forward strand.
GTTTAATCGGCATGTATTCCACGACGACTTCCACGATCCAGTCACAATCCTTTAATTTTTCCAGATCATCCTCAAGATTACCGATATCAACCTGGGCCGCATATTCTTTAAGGAAATAGGGTGCAGGCTTCATCTTGACGAGCCCGGCTCTTCCTTCAGCAGCTATCCTGTTCCGAACCTGGGGGCTTTCCAGGGTCAGTCCTTTTTTCTCTTCCTGCTCAGTCAATTCTTTGGGAACAATGTCCAGTAACAGAACTTCAAGGCCCGCATTCGCCAGATGGGCAGCAATGGTTGCACCCATCACTCCGGCACCGAGAACACCTACACGATTAATCTGCCTCATTTTTCCTCTCCATTAGTGGTTTTCGGATGACCGACCAAACCGTTACCTGCATTTACATACAGCTCTTCGATCGTATCTTTGTATTTGTTGTAAATTTCCTTCCTCTTCAACTTCAACGTCGGTGTCAGTTCACCGCCTTCTATTGTGAACTCCCTGGGGAGTACAGCAAAATACTTAATCGTATTGTAAGGGGGCAGATCCTTGTTGAGTTCCTCAACCCTCTTGGCATAGATCTCCATCACCTTCCTGTTACTGACCAACTCCTCCATGTCGATATAGTCAATCTCCAGCTCACGTCCAAGGTCCACCATTCTCTCCAGGTTGGGTGTCAGCAACGCGACAAGGAACGGCTTCTTATCACCATAGACAAATGCCTGGGAAATATATTTATCTAGTTTCAACTCGTTCTCAATCGGCTGCGGAGCGATATTTTTTCCACCGGCGGTGACGATTATTTCTTTCTTCCGATCAATGATATAAACGAATCCATGTTCATCAATCCTGGCGATATCACCGGTACGGAACCAGCCGTCTTCGATCGAGTCCTGGGTGGCTTCCTGGTTTTTGTAATACTCACGCATCACCTGAGGACCCTTTACGAAAAGCTCACCATCTTCACCCAACCTTACCTTCGTCTCATCAAGCGGTTTACCAACGGAATCGAAACGAATGGCATCATAATGGGACAAGGTTACAGCAGGGCTGGTCTCAGTCAGCCCATAACCGTTAAAAACAGGCAACCCAATTATCCACATAAACTCGTTGACGGTTTTATCCAGCGGTGCACCACCGCAGATAAAATATTTCAGCTTGCCTCCAAACCTCTCCCTGATTTTTTTGAACACCAGACGGTCGAAAAACCTGTAGCGAAGCTCCAGGGTACCAAGCGGCTCTTTGGTGATATATTTTTTCCATACATACTGGCGTCCCACATCGATCGCCCGATGAAACATGTTCTTTTTAAAAGAGCTTCCCTGATGAACGTTTTCGTAAACACGGGAGTAAATCTTCTCAAACAGGCGAGGCACACTCACCATATTGGTCGGCTGAATCTCGACCATGTTTTCCATTACCTTTTTTACGTCTTCGGCAAAGGCCACATGATTACCGGAAAGCAGTGTCGCGTAATATCCACCGGTTCTCTCAAGCACATGGCTGAGCGGCAGGAAGCTGAGGAAGGTCTGCGGATTTTTCTCATCCACCGGAAACTTTTTCATACCATGGTTGGCATTGACCATGATGTTCCTCTGGGTAAGGATAACCCCTTTGGGTCTTCCGGTGGTTCCGGACGTATAAATTATAGTGAGGATGTCGTCCTGGGTAATGGCATCGATCTGATTCTCGATAACCCCCTTCTCTTCTGCCTTCAGCGGCGATGAAACCTCAGATAGCTGATACTGGGTGTACACCGGAAATGATCTGTCACCCATGAATCGCTCGTAAGATATAATGAGTTCAACATTGGGGATCTCATCACGAATAGAAAGCAGCTTTTCATATTGGGTTTTGGTCGATACGAAAACGACCTTTGCCTCACAGTGATTTATCACATAAGCCGCCTGCTTGCCGGTGTTGGTGGCATAGATGGGCACAGTAATTGCCCCGGCAGACTGAATACCGAAATCGGATATCGCCCAACCAAGCCTGTTTTCTGAAAAGATTGCAACACGATCCCCCGGCTTAACCCCCGACTTTTTCAACCCCCTGGCAAGAAGAATGACCCTTTCGTAAAACTCCTCGTACGACAGGGACAGGAAGGTCCCGCGTTTTTTATAGCTGATGGCCGTGCGGGTTGCATACCGGCTTGCATTCTCTTTCAAGATCGCCGGTATTGATTGGTATGACAGGAAATTCATGAGCAATAGCCTCCAAAAGAAACATTCTCATTGGTTCTCATAAACTGCAACAGGCAGAACAACTAACTTTGTCTATTTTTATACCGTACCTTTACGTTCAAGTCAACCTGTTTGTGAAACATTATTCCAGGATAACATTTTTAAAACTTATTTTATGTTATCCCCCCTTACGCCCTATCTTAAAGAGCAATATAACAACGAATATTTAGAAAGTTAAATGTTATTCAACAAATAATCAGTACAGCCTGCAAGGATGTTTCCCAAAAAAATACCAACGGAACCTCGGGCCCTTCGAATTATTCTTTACGTAAGATAAGAACTGACAGTAAGAAAAGTGTTATCTGCGGAAACAACAGGAAAACATGGCAGGAAACGGTGTGAAATGAATCAACCTCACATATCGGTCACTGGACAGGTGTCGGCAAGATCTGAAATAACACTGGCCAAATCATCCCACATCTCGCAGCAACGCAGGTGATCCCGCTCTGTCCCGGCCTGTTCAAGCGCCGCAAACATCTTCATGACAGGTGTAAAACCATACATCCCGGCAACACCCTTGTTGGCATGGCTCAGTTCAACAATAGATAAATAGTTGACCGAGCGAATTACCTCACCGATCTTTTCGTGTTCGCAAAGCATGATTTCCAGAAATTTCGGGATAAGTGTCACCAATGAATCGGGAACCTCAACATCCTGCCATGACACATCTGCTGGCGAGACCACCACTTCACGCTCAAGACCGGCGACAGGTACCTCGTTTATAACGCCTGCTAAAACAACGAGCAGGTCTGTCCTGGAGAACGGCTTGGTCAGTATCTCGTCAAAACCCTCATCCAGCAGCGATTCCTTAATCTCCTGAAAAGCATGGGCCGTCATGGCCACAATTCGGGATGGCGGCGTACCCTTTTGGCGCTCAATCTCACGGATCTCCCTGATGGCGGTAATACCGTCGACCTCAGGCATACTGATATCCAGCAGGATAAGATCAAATCCGTGCCGCATACATTTCTCGATAGCGCCGCGCCCACTGTCTGCATATTCGGCATGCAAGGGAAGACCTTCAAGATAGTACTGTACGACCTCCCTGTTACCAGCCATGTCATCCACCACCAGGAGGCGAAGATCTGAAAGGTCAGGTAATGGTTTACCAAGGAGTGTGCCACTTGTCATGTCGGCGCCATCGGGCGTTGTGACCAGCGGTATATGGAGGGTAAAAACGGTTCCCTGCCCGACCCGGCTGTCCATACTGATTGAGCCACCCATCGCCTCCACCAATATTCGTACTATGGCAAGACCAAGCCCGACTCCGCCCTGCTTCCTGGAAAGCGTTGTACGGGCCTGGCTGAAACGTTCGAAAACAGCACTGCGTTCCTTGTCCGAAATACCAATACCGGTATCGGAAATCTGGAATACGAGTCCTCCGGCGCCTTGCTCCTGGCGTACAAGCAATTTCACCTGGCCCTTCTCGGTAAATTTTATGGCATTACCCAACAGGTTAAGCAGGACCTGCTTGATCTTGCCCTTGTCTCCCTGGTAAATCTGGCCGACATCCCCCTCCCATTCAAGCTTAAAACGCAGCCCTTTCTTGGTAGCGAGGGTTTGGAGCATATCGGTCAGGTTCTGGATAAGCCTTCGCAGGTTAAAGGGACGCACCACTAATTCCACATCACCTTTTTCAATCCTAGAAAATTCAAGTATGGAATCGATGATTTCCAGCAGGTGACGTCCGGCACCACGAAGATTGCGGACAAACTGCTGTTGACGTTCATCTAGTTCAGTCTCCTCGAGCAGCTCGCCAAGCCCCATTATAATATTTAGAGGTGTACGGATCTCGTGACTCATATTGGTGAGAAACTCGGTCTTGGCCTTTGAGGCTGCCTCCGATTTTTCCCGAGCCGATTCCAGCTCAGTCAAGGCATTATTCAACAGATGACGATTAATATCGTCGAGCTTTTCTCGCCGTAACTGGCTCTCCTGGAGGCGTTCAATCTTTCGCTCCAGCCAGGCGACCCGTTTCAGCAGTTGCTCCTTTCCCTGCTGGTTACTTTTTGCCGATTCGTCTTTCATTGTTCATATTCCCGTAATGAGACTGCCACGTAGCAATCATTCTGAAACAGGACCTGTTCCCCCACAGCATGGGGAGCATACTGCCCATATGAATAGAAACCGAAAAACGGCACATCTTTTTTCTTCATCAATTTCCCAAACTCCTCGTCACTTCTGGATCCCAGGATGTGACGCCGTGACGTGCAGCAGAAAACAAGTACCAAATCGGGAGGGCCCTCGCCATATGCCAGCACCTGTTCATTGGCACAGTCTGCGGCGTATATTATATCCTCCCGAAACACAGTGGTAAGTCGAACCAACGATCCGGAAGGAATGGAGCCCATGAAGTCGACACTCCCATCGTCATATACATACAGCGAGTTTCGCAGCTTAAACCGCCCCTCTACCTGCCTGTAGACCGCAAGCGGGATATGGGTCATTGCCGATGCGACCACTCCAAGATATTCCTTATAGAAGCGACCGGCCGGCATGCCGTCAATGGAATAAATCCTGTTGCCTTCGCTTCTATCGACAGAGTGGTAGGGGCCGATCGGCGTCCAGCCGTTGCCGGTCCCCACATTTATCTGTAGGTTCCCCTGCACAAACAGCATGGCCATACCGCCACTGCTCACCTCCGTACCACAAAACTGATACGCTTTTTTAAACTGGTAATGATCTGCAGCCGCTCCCCCAATAAGAGGTATATCCCCGCACACCCGCCGCACAATATCAACAACGGGCAACTCGATGGTGGTGATACCATCCGGAAAAATGAAACAACAGGCCGGCGGTCCACTCAGGGCATCATTACAGGTAGCAAACGTTTCACGAAAACGACGTTCCGGAAAAGAAGAAAAGTCGTGAACCATTGCAGCCTTAAACTGCACCGTCTCGGAACAAAACAAGAGAAGGCTTACCGAGTCCTCTGAAAAACCCAAGAGAGGCGATATTTCCCCACCAGAAGTACACCCCGCCAGCTCAATTCCCGGGAACGTATCGCAAATCCGCCTCAGAATCGCTCCATAATCAGCGTCCATACATGAAGTAAAAAGGATACCGGCCTGCGGAATCCGGCCACGCAGCCTGTCCACACACTGGTTAATAACGGATTCCGTTGCTTCTATTGCACTCAAGGCATCACTGACACCACAAACTGTCTCCAGCATATTCCCCCTGTCACCGCAACAACAAAACATCTCATGATAATAGAAGATCACATTCTCTTATTGTAATCGACAAACCCTCATGATGCCAAACGGTTTGGTTAAATCATAAAATAATGTTGAACGAATACAATGAAATTACCTCTCTCGAAATCATTAAGTACTTGATCCAGGAGTGTCCGTAAATCCTGATTCATTTGTCCATTCTCATGAAGTTTCCCCAGATCAGGCTCATTAAAGACATGGTGGAACAACTTTTTAAAGGACAGTCATCAAAATCAGGTGTCTCTTCCCTGCAGAGCTTTGCCATGGCCCTCGGTGGCAGGGTCGGTACCGGTAATATTGCAGGTGTTGCCTCCGCCATCGGTTTCGGTGGGCCAGGAGCCGTTTTCTGGATGTGGACCATCGCTTTTTTAGGGGCCGGTTCAGCATACGTGGAATCCGCTCTCGCCCTGGTTTACAAAGAGGAGATGGATGGCGAATATCGTGGAGGCCCGCAATACTACATCGAGAAGGGGCTTGGCATGCGCTGGTATGCTATCCTCTTTGCAATCGCCGCCATTATCGCCATGGGCTTTTTCCTTCCCGGAATCCAGGCCAACAGTATTGCCTCGGCAATGTATAATGCTTTTGGGATCCCGGTGGCAGCCACCGGTGGAGTCATTGTAGTTCTTCTTGGTCTGATCATCTTCGGCGGCGTAAAACGTATCGGCCGTGTTGCTGAAATCATGGTGCCAACGATGGCCGTCATCTACATGCTCGTTTCACTGGTCATTATCGTTATTAACCTGGACAAGGTCCCAGACGTCTTCAGCCTGATCTTCACCTCCGCTTTCAGTTCCAAGGCTGCTTTCGGGGCCATCATCGGCCAGGCCATCATGTGGGGTGTCAAACGAGGTATATACTCGAATGAGGCGGGTCAGGGTACCGGGCCAATGGCTGCTGCTGCTGCCGAGGTCAGCCACCCGGCCAAGCAGGGGCTTGTCCAGGCATTCTCCGTTTATGTGGACACCCTCTTTGTCTGTACAGCCACGGCCTTTATGATACTTATTACAGGAAGCTACAACACCGCGGACGGGGCAGGAGGATACCTGTACGCCAATCCGGCATTAAACGGAGTTACACCGGGACCGATCTTTACCCAGTCCGCCGTCGACACGCTCGTTCCCGGACTTGGTAGCGCATTTGTGGCCATTGCCCTGTTCTTCTTTGCTTTCACAACCCTGATGGCATATTATTATTACTGTGAATCAAACGTTGCCTTCCTCGCCAAGAAGTTTAAGAATCACAAGGCGATTTTCAACGTCACCAGAGTGGTCCTGCTGGCCATGGTATTTGTCGGTTCGATTAACTCGGCCGGGCAGGTTTGGGCACTCGGCGATATCGGGGTCGGGCTGATGGCCTGGCTCAACATCATCGCAATTATCCTGTTGACCAAACCAGGAATCAGGACCCTGCAAGATTATGAACGACAGAAAAAGATGGGTTTGGACCCGGTTTTCGATCCTCGCGAAATGGGCATTGAAAACGCTGATTTGTGGGTACGTAAAATAGAAAGCGAAAAAGAGTATACCCAGGTAATGGAAGAACAATACCGTAATTGATTCTTCGATAACAAACATAAAACTGCCCCCATCAGGAGAGGGGGGGCAGTTTTTCATCACATTACGACTTGTGGGCTGTGCCGATGCAGCACTTCCCGCATTTAGCCCGTATTTTTCATGAGAAATACGGGTGAGGCGTAGACAGGTATATTAAGGAATGCAGGACAGTTCACCAAAACGTAAAATTCTCGTACTCGCCACCGGCGGCACCATTGTCTGCTCAGAAACAGACAGTGGTCTCAAACCGCACTACACGGTTGAAAAGCTACTCGAAGTCCTGAAACCTGCGACGAAACGCCACGTCGTTCGGGGTAAAACAGTCATGAACATCGACAGTTCAAACATGACACCTCGTAATTGGCTGGTCATTGCCCAGGCAATCGAAGAGGAATACAACAGCTACGACGGTTTCGTTATTACCCATGGGACCGACACCATGGCATATACAGCTTCAGCGCTGAGTTATCTTCTCGAACATTTGAACAAGCCGGTCATCCTCACCGGTTCCCAGTACTCGCTTATCGACAGTCGAACGGATGCCGTACAAAACCTCAATGACGCCCTGCTCTTCGCCTGTGAGGAATTGCGTGGCGTCTTTATCGCCTTTGACGGAAAACTCATCAACGGGACCCGGGCCATCAAGACCAAGACCCGCAGTTACGATGCCTTTAACAGTGTCAACTTCCCTGTTGTGGCCGTAGTAAAACACAACCGTATTCATTACAACCGCTCGGTCTTCAGACTTTTTTCACGACCTGACATACAGGAAACCGAAGACAATCCTCCTGCCTTGAAAGTGTGCAGGGAGATTGAGGACAATATCATCGTCATCAAGCTCTTTCCCGGCCTCAATCCATCCATATTCGATTATCTCGGAAAACAGGTAAAGGGCATTATTATTGAAGGGTATGGTATCGGCGGAGTCTCCTCCGGCATTCTGGATCTGTCTTCCAAGGTCCGGCAGCTCACCGATGCCGGCCTGGCCGTAGTTGTCACCACGCAGTGCCTGGAAGAAGGTGTCGATTTCAACATTTACGAAGTCGGCAAGCTGCTTCCCCTCGACAAGATCATCTACGCCAAAGACATGAACACCGAGGCAATAGTACCAAAGCTGATGTGGGCTCTCGCCCGCGGAAAGAATCCTGCGGAAGTTAAAAGCCTGTTCGAAACAGCTGTAAACGGTGATATACAGGACCATCCTGAGACCTACTACTATTTCTAACCGGTGGTTTCTTTCTCCTTCACCGCCCAGAACAATACTCCAACCTGCTAATGGAACTTTCTAAAAAAATATCTGCCGCAATTTCAAAAACATAAGAATATATGTTTCGTACGTTTTTTTTGTCTGCAGAGAATAAATCCTATTGACAGGTTCGATGGTGTTTCACACTTGAATCGAGCAAAGGACTACATATGGGAGCTGGCTATAGATAAAGACATCCAGCGATCTCTCCTCGATCAGGAGAACATGGTGGAATAAGTGCTGCCACAACCTTACTGAGATCTGTCCAGCTCCTGTCGTATAGCGAGCCCGAGTTTGGCAACGGTGTACGGTTTTTCAAGAAATGAATCAACACCAAGCTCCCGGAGTTTCTCCTGGGAATCGGGATCGAAGAAACCACTTGTAACCACCCCTTTCTGATTGGGATATTTCGAAGCAATTTCCCTGAACGTGGCCAGCCCACCCAAACCACCAGGCATGACCATATCGAGCAGAACGAGGTCAACCGGATGTTGCTCCATAACACGAACCGCCTGTTCACCACTCTCTGCAGTCAGGACCACATAACCAAGCTTTTGCAGTGTAGTCCTGGCAATATCAAGCTGGTCTGCGGCATCATCCACAACAAGCACCGTTTCCGTACCGGAAAAATCATCGATCTGACGGTGTTTGCCATGCACAACACTTTTTTCCCTGGTAGCCGGGAGGTACATGGAAAAAGTCGTCCCCTCACCCTTGGTACTCTCTATGTCAATATACCCGCTATGGTCCTTCACCGTAGCCCAGATAATAGACATCCCCAATCCCGTGCCGCTCACCTCATGACTCTTCTTGGTATAAAAGGGTTCAAACACCCGCTGCAGGTCCATAGGGTCTATGCCAACACCCGTATCTCTCACCGTGACACATACATATTCACCCTTTGGAATCCGTTCATACCCTTCATGTTCAGTGTCCAGATAAATATCACTTGCCGAGATCGCAAGCTCACCCTGTCCCCCACCCACCATCGCCTCGACACTGTTATTGACAATATTCATAATAGCCTTCGAAAGATGGACCTCCGACCCTTTAACCTTCATGAGCCCATCCTGGAGGTTTGTTACAACTTGAACATGATCATTTTTCGCCTTTACCTGCTGAAACTCTATGGATTCGAGATAGTCGGTAATGATAGCAGCCACGTCACACACTTCGAGCATCTGGGCACTCCTGCGCGCCAGTGTTAAGAGGTCCTGCACGATATTAGCCGCTTTTTTTCCAGATTTGCGAATGACGGCAATTTTCCTATACATCGGATCATCGGGTTCCATCTCATGGAGAAGGAGATCGGGATAAGAGACCAGGCCACTGAGAATATTGTTCAGGTCGTGAGCTACCCTGGCGGCGAGGTTCCCCATTACTTCAAGCTTCTGGGCCTTCATCAGCTGCACCTCCAGCTGTTTATGCTCGTTGATATCCCTGATTATGCCCTGGGTGCCTGTAAATATTTTTCCCCCTCTTTCATTCTCGGTGTAGATACCTCCTGCCGAGACACTGAAGTATCGTAAACCCCTGCTATTCTGATCCATTGACTTTGACAGGCGCAGGCGAAGCTCAAGATTGGTCGTAGCGCGCTCCCCCGTACGCTGCTCGTTAATCTTATTCCTCGCCCGGTTGATATCGGTCGAAGAAACCAGATCAAATATGGACTTTCCAAGGAGCGACTCAATGGTCACGCTATACTGCTCAACTGCGGGGCTCACAAAAGTAATTTTCGCATCCCGGTCCAACCGGTAAATAATATCGGGTACCGTGGTGAGGATCGATTTCAGGTCCTTCTTACTCACCTCGAGGCGTGACAGAGCATTATCCGTTTCCACTCTGGCATTCTGGTGAAAATGTCGATATTTTAGAGTAACGAATAGAAAGGTATTAAATATCAAGGTAACAGTGGGTAGCAACGGGGAGAACAGGTAGCCGGTATCCCTAAAGGCCCACCCGGCACCGAGCCAACTTAACCCGACCCCAAAAAACCCGAAAATAACGGTGCAGGGAATAGGCAGATAGATGGCAATAAAGATCAACACAAGGCTGAAACATATAGTTACAACTACCTCGAATGTCACAAAATCCGGTGTCCGCACCACTGGTTTGCCAGACAACAGCGACTCGAGTGCCTGCTGATAGATTTGAAGTGCAGGAGTAGTTGGTGAATACGGAGTGGCATATTCATTGGTCAAACCCGCTGCTGTTATACCAACCAGTACCACCGTATCCTCAAAAAGTGCTGAGTCGACTCTGCCCTCCAGAACGTCAGCTGCAGACAAGGAGGCATCTTTCTCGGTCCCTGTTCTCCGAAGCAGAAAATTTCCTTCGTTGTCGGTCGGGATAGTGAGACCACCTAAATAAAGTGATGTAATCTGGCTTGTATCGCGGGAGAGGACCATGTTGCCCACCGGGTACAGCATCTCCAGTAAACTTAAGGGAAGAGAGGGATATAATCGCCCCTGGTACTCAATCATAAGCGGTACTCTGCGTAATAGACCGTCACTATCGGGTGTACCGTTCAAAAATCCTGAAATTGCAGCAGAGGCCATGAACATATCGAGGCTGCACACGACATCACGGGCAACATGGAAGGAACCGTAAGGCACAGAGATGCCCTTACGACCAACCCTCACGGGATATACAGGATGCAGCTGACAAGCTTGGTCTTTTCCCTGTTTCTCCTCGAACAGAAAGGCATAGCCCAGGGAGAACGGTCCACCCGACAAGGCCCCGGCAAGAAGGGTATCGCCCTCGGGCCCTCCGGCCTGCTGTTCGGACAGCAGTAAGTCCACACCTATCGCTGCTGCTCCTGCATCACTTATAGTTGCCAGAAGGCGGGCAAGTCTCTCCCGCGACCACGGCCACTGACCATACTGCTCAAGAGAGGTATTATCAATTGCAACAACAGTTACCTTGCTAGAACCACGGAAAGGTTCGGCGGATTGACTGACAACATCGGTAGATTTAAGCAGAAAATATTCAACAGAAGGAAGACGACTATAGTATATGACAGACAGGAGCAGCGTCACCATAACACCGCTTAACAGCACGGTGCGGCGCAGGTTTCTGCGACTCCTGGATGATGAAGGTGAATTTTTCATCGAATGACCGACCTCAATTATCTCACCACTACCTCTACTCTGCGATTTTTCGATTCGTGGACATTGTCACCGGTTTGAATCAACAGATTATACTCACCATGAGAGTCAATTTCTATTGACTCAGGTTCAACACCATTTTGTACCAACAGTTTTTTTACTGCTTGAGCCCGTTTCAAAGAGAGTTGTCGATTATACTCCTCATCCCCTGCCGTATCGGTATGGCCGATGACACTGATGTTGGCAGATTCCCGTTCCTCTATGACTAAGAGAACTTCCGGTATGGTTTTCCTGGATTGTGCAGTCAGTTGTGTAGACTCACTTTTAAAATAGAGAACATGATGGACAGGCTGAACAGGAAGGCGTGCCAGGACATCTGAGAATTTCGCCTGAATCTCCTCTTCGGATACTACTTCCGGAGAATCGGGTAAAGCTTCCATGCTGCGGGCAATGGTTGCCTCTCCGGCCTTGCTGATCTCAACGACTCCACTCTTGGTCATCACACTGACCTGCCCGACATGGCCATCCGGGTCCGGCAACAGAATTACAGTTGTTTTGCCTGAACACCCAGAAAGAAGAACGAGTAAAAAGCAGAGAAACAGCGGCCAATAACTATACCGGCTCTTTGTCATGATTTTAGGATTTGTATGTGGACTAATCCACCTTCACAAGAAATTTTGTTCCCCGTACGCCAAGCGTTGCATTGGGAGTCTGCACCTTCACCTTCTTCGGGGCCAACTTACCTATCTGCCCGGTAACAAATGAAAACGACCCTTTGATCAGTCGGGTAATAAAGGAAAGCTCCTCCTCAGCCGGGTTAAATACAAAGTCCTCAACGACTAATTCACTGTTTGCGCCCAGAGCAACAACCGTATCATCTTTGAATATCAACCCAACACTACTATCTTTACCGGTCCTGATCGTATCCCCAGTACGAAAATGCATGTTCTCCCGAACGGTAACCCGTTCACTGGAACTGACCAGCACAACATCCCCTTTCAGAGAATCGACAAATCCCGCCGATATAGATGCCTCGGCGCACTGCCCCGCACGACCGGCCATGATGAAGGAAATCACCATAATTATAAAGCAAATTCTCTTCATAAGTCACACTCCGAATACCAATAATAGGTGGCACTCCCGCTTGTCACATGTTTTAAGGTGATATATACTGAAAACTACCAGCTTTCAGGGTGAATCACAAATATTTCTTTATCCGGCCCATCTTGTCGTCAGGCACACAGAGTTTGTACATATAAAGAAAAAAACCGGTAATAATGGTGCACAGACCTTCCTGCTGTGTGTGCCAAACTTTTCCAAAACGGGAGTACCTCTATATGAGATTAGCAGCCACTGATTTCGGCCTGACCAGACAAACCATCATAGAACAGGATAGCGATGGAACCCTTGCCCTACTTATCGACCGTAAAAGCCGGATAATTATGGCAGATGGAAGAAAAATTATCGATAAGATCATAAAAATCAGGGAGAAACTTCCCGGTGTATCAATAGTCATTAAAACTTCTGCACCGGTATGCAGCAAGACAAACGCACTCCTGGAAAAGCAACAAATCCGGATAGAATCTCTTTGACCACTCAATAATGATGTTCACATCCGGAAGCGGGCTACACAAAACTGCAGAATAATTCTTCCAACTGTTTTCTGGTACGCTTTATTTCATCCAGACTATCCGCGCACTGCACGCGCACCTTTTCATCACCACCATCGAGTAGCTGTTTCTGCAAAGGACAGACATACCATGTGCAGATAAACGGTCGCTCCAGCCGTGCAAGCCGACACCCATCCGCCTGCAGATGCATACAAACTCCATTTTCTTTTTTGTGTATTTGCCTGACGGGTATGGTTTGCTTGTGAAAACAGGAGAACAAGACATCCCGGAAATCATACCAGACGGTGGCGTGGCGGCAACACACATCATCGCAGGAAGGACAGCTCTGCCTGCAAAGTGTTGTCAGGATCTCATCGATGCTCTCATAGTTTCTTGCAATCTGCTGCGTGAGAGAGGAAAGGAGACTGGAATTTTCCATGGAGAGAGCACCAGCAGCCGTGAATAGTGACATTTCCATCTCGGCCCACAACTCCGGTCGCTGCCAGGGACTACTCTCAACATCCTGAATCATGGCTGCAACAAATCCAACGCCCTGCGGACAAGGCAGTCTATTGAGACACCACGTTCCCCTGAGAGCCGAAGAAGCCGCTCATGAACCTCCGGGGAAAGAGTAACTGTACAGGTATCCGCATGATTCACACTACTCCTTCCACTGACCCTTTCTGCTCCATCACCAAATTTTTCAGTTAAGGCATTTTCGATGGTTTCACCAAGTTTGTCCAGCTCGTCCATATCTGCCTTCACGTTTAGTTTATCCCTCATCCTCAACGTTCCCTGCTCTCTTTTATCCGAAATCTATCTCAACGCATCTGGAAACAACAACCAGCCTAAACCCGGATATTTCATAAAAAAACTCTCTCCATGTCTAGATCACTATGGCATGTCAGGAGTTGAATCAGAGATTTCCTGTGAACCTTGAGGTACAGACCATCTCGACTCGTGAACTATCCGGGCTAATTCCTCAACATTTTCTTCATCCTCAAAACCGTTGCGACCTCAATAAGAATCTTCCCCATCTCCTCAGCTGCCGGACTCTTTTTCTTAAATTCAAGAACAGACTTACCGGTTATCAGGCTCTGTTTGTATGCCTCCCTGTCGTGCATCATCGTTTCAAAAGCAGGAAAGGAATAGTGCTTATTTAAGGCAACTTTAAAATCATTGGCCAGGATCGTTCTCGGCTTCACCCTATTCACCAGAAAGCGGCACTCCAGTTTGGGATTCACCTTATCCCTGATGACCTTGAGCGCCTGAACTGTCTTACCGACACCGCGAATATCAAGAGGACTTGGCTGCAGAGGAATTATCACCAGCCTTGAGACGGCAGCCGCCTGGTACATTATCTCATGGCTGTGTGGCGGGGTGTCGATGAAAAGTGCCTTGTATTTATGGACAATCGATTTGACGAGCCGATGTGGCTTTTTGGTGCCTTCATAAAGGGAGAGGTTGGCTCTTTTGTAATTCTGCAGGGTCTCGAGACAACTTAACTGCTGATCCGCATCGATAAGGGCGACCTTATATGAAGCGCTCAACCCCGCCACCCCAAGAGCAAGATTCATCGAGACAGTGGATTTACCGACACCACCTTTCTGACTTGCAATTGTTACAATCATGACTGTCCTCACCGTCTAAAATTGCATTACCGCCCCTGGGATTGTCGCAACAGATCATTGCATAACAAACCAATCCCGTCGACTTTGACACCCTTTCAAGGGTATGCCATTTAGCAAGATATTTCAATCAGTTATTTTGACATTCATCAAAGTTGAAAATAACTCGCAAGCTGGGCTGACACCAATTTCTGAGAACTGAAAAAGCCCTTTTATATTGAATATTAATCGGCCAGACTTATAACTTAAGAGTACCTTGAAAAATCAAAAGTTCGAAATCTCCGCTTATCTGTGCAAATTCGAGGCACATTTAAAATGTAACTTCAGGCGTATAATTGAGATATTGAGGATCCAATTTTGAATGCAACGCCAAAGTTGACCGTATGAGCAGTTTTTCAGGGATAGCCTTTAGCGTAGTTTGAAAACTAATTCCAGGGAGGGGTATATGACATTGCAGGAAAAAGCGGTAAAGAGACTTGAAGTTGAACTTCTTGCAGGAGGAAACAGGAATTCATACAATCTGACCCCTTCGCCCGTGGTCCTCAGTTTTATCTACGCCATAGAAACCGAATTGACTCCTTTTGAGCTGACACTGAGCACTTTAAAGAAAGGGGATACTGTAACAGTTGAGCTGTCCGGCCCTGAGCTCAAATCCTACTTCGGCAGTCTTTATGGCAAGGTCATTGATCTCACCAGGATGCACTTGATTCCGACAAAAATTTTCTTGAGGTTGACCTTGCAGAACTGGAGTGACACAACACCCACAGAGGTGGTACAAGCCATGGCCAGGGCTACAGGACACGGTAGTTGCGGTGGTGGTTGTGGCTGCGGGTGCAGCGGCTAGAAGAATTGAAAACGTGACAACACCTGCCGTCTCTTCAGTATTTAAAGTGGTCGTAATCAGTGGTCGATCAACACCATGAGCAGTCCAGGGCTCATTTCATGAAATAATCGATCAATTGACGAAAAGTATTAAAAGCGATTCTGGCTTCTTTAACGTCACCAAAACCATAAGCGGCATAGCCGAACTGAGCACCGGCACTTTCAGTCGCCTCCTGATCCCCTTGTGTATCTCCGATATAGATGGGATTCTGGAGGTTATGTTGTTGCACGAGCAACCGTATCATCTCGGACTTGCCCACACCGGAATCACCGTAACAGTCCTGGCCTTTAAAAAGGTGTTCAACCGCATACTGCTGCCAGAACGATTGCAAATACCAGGACTGACAATTGCTTACCAGATACAGCCCGTAAGAACCGGACAGTTGCTGAAGCCCTTCGACAACATCCGGAAAAACAACCCCGCCCGAGACTTCGATTGAGAACTTTTCTTTTTCGTCCAGCAAGGGTTCGAGAGCGTGACAATCAACGTCATCCAGATGACCGAAAAGTGATGTAATGCAATCGCTAAACGGTAGGCCACACACTCCACGAATATCATCCGCGGTCACCCGGAAATTTGCCAGGTCAGTGAGGGAAAGTGCTGCATTCCATCCCTCGGCGGTTGCTTCCGTGGCATCCCACAGGGTTCCGTCCAGATCAAAGATTATTGAATCGTACTTACGCATTGTTATATGTCTCTCTTATGGGTATTTTTATCTTACAACTGCTATTTCGTCGAATCACAGCGTTGCAACTTGATTTCTTATCCTCTTTAGGCCGGATTTATCACAAACATTATTCATGTAATTCCGATTCCGGGAAAAAATCATACTCAATGATTGCTGTGAGGTAAACCATGACCTTCTCGATTATTCTCTTACTCACGGCATTGCTGTTTTTCATCATCCATCTCTATGTCTTTATAGACATCATAGCGGGCCTGAGCCGCATGGGGCTCTTAAGGGAGAAGAAGAGAAGCGCAGGGGAGCAACCCAAGGTTACCGTTATTGTCCCTGCCTGCAATGAAGAAAAGACAATCGGCCCTGCCTTGCAGAGCCTTCTCAGCCAGGATTATTCAAATCTTGAAATAGCAGTTGTCGATGACCGCTCGGATGATACAACCGGCGAGGTTGTCGCAACAATGCAGCCCCACTCCCGACATCCCTTACGATTACTGAGAATCGACCACCTCCCGGAGGACTGGCTGGGAAAACCTCATGCCCTGCAGAAAGCTGCCGAACAGAGCGAGGCTGACATTTTTCTCTTTACAGATGCCGATATCATGATGGAGCGCAGTTCGATATCCCGGGCGGTAGCCGCAATGATAGAAGACAATATTGACCACCTTTCAGTAACGTTTCAGCCACTCGGAAATAATTTCCTGCTCAATGCCATGATTCTTGATGCTGCCAGCGGACTTCTGGCACTGTTTAAACCCTGGAAAGTTGATAATAATAAAAACAGGTATTTTTTCGGGGTCGGTGCGTTCAACATGATACGTGCCGGTTGCTATTTCGAATGTGGGGGCCACCGCACAATAAAGATGCACCCGATTGATGATCTCATGCTCGGCAAGATCGTAAAACAAAACGGCTTCAGACAAAAATGTCTCCTTGGTTATCGTATGATAACAGTGCATTGGTACAATTCGGTTCCGGAAATGGTTGATGGCCTGGCGAAGAACTCATTCAGTGTCTTTCATTACCGACCCTGGTTGGCAGCGCTTTCTGTATGTTTCATGTTCCTTGTCGCCGCCCTCCCCTTTGGGGGGATGGTTCTGGTGTCAGGCCCGGCGTTCTGGTTGTTTGCAGGAACCTTTACTCTTCGACTTACCGGTTTTGCCCTTGGTGCCATTCTCTGCCGTATGGCACCGCTGACGCTCATCGGAGCCATATTTGCTCCTTTTATCACACTCTATATTGTTGCCAGAGCCGCTGTAAAAACAATTCGAAATAAAGGAATCACCTGGCGTGGTACCTTTTACCCATTAAATAAACTTCGCAAGAGCGCTCCTCTCCTGTTTTAATGCAACAGCAAGGTAAACTCGCAACTACATTCCTGATGTCCCCTGTTGCTCCGCTGAAAAAGAGGCTGAGTTACAGGGAGAATCATGAGTACATCTTAACACCAATATAAATGAGAAGCCCTATGGATAATACATCGATAAAAATGTTGCTTGAAGACCTCTGCTCAATGGCAGCTGAACTTCTAACCCTGAATGCCGAAAAGCTGCAGATCAGAAAATCAGAGCTGGATGCATATGTAGATGCAGTTACAGAAAAAATGTCCGGTCCTTCCAAACACATCGCAGGCCGGGAGTTTGAGAAATGCCGGGTGTACGCACGGGAATGGATAAAGGTCTATAGCGATACAACGTTTGACGACACGTTGAAAAACGACATTTTGAAAGAAGATGCGGCAGAGTTTTTCTTCACCGTGGATGAACGGATAATAGGTGTCCAGAAAAAATTCTTCCTGCTCGGCATGCAGGAGGAAGTCATGTCACCAAGTGAACCCTTTTCTCCTAAACAACGAGAAGCAATAATCGCAAAAACAAAAATCAGGATGCTGGCAAGGGCTCAAAACCTTAAACCAACCAGCAAAACCAAACCGGCCACATCAGCAGATCATGCCGATACGGAACGCCTCTGGTACTTTGGCGACAGGCAGAACCTCCTGCAATCTAGCGAAGCCGGCCTTTCAGACCGGGAGGCTCTCAACTATCTGCTTGGCAGTTCCAACTAGTTTCCATCCTCAAACTAGGCGTTTCGAAGTCTACGCTTATCTGGTCAAGACCGAGGCATGTGAAAACTTTTACCGCAGGCATATAATTGATATTTCGGAGTCTCGTTCCTCACGTACCGAAGGATAAAATTTTGAACATAACGAAGATATTGACCCAAAGGGCAGTTTTAGGATGGGAACCAACTAGAAACCGCCCTTGTCAGGCCTGACTGATAACGATCAGGCATCCATTTTCTCCCTGAATGCACAATAACCAGGACGAGGACCTATCTGCGGATGATTCCGGCAGGTATCAGGTCGTTTCGAGTAAATGGTGCAATGTCTGGTCAGGCTATCCAGATAGATACAGTCCCCGTTCGCCATCCTGGCAAGGGTGAATGTTTTGGTTTTGGAATGAAAGTGTTCAACCAGCCTCTTTTTTATGAGCCTTCGGGCCACGAACTTGAGCTCATCCTCCAGTTCAAACTCATCCATTAACTCCATTCGTACCAAATCCTCTGGCTTGACTTCAACAGGTAGACTGCAGCACGAGGCACTACAATGATAACATAATTTTTTCCTGTATTTTGACCAGGTAGCGGTATTATCCATATCTGCCCGGGCAACAGGTAACTGCATCATGACTTATAACTCCTTTCTGAAAAAAAGTGACTTTCCTACCATAATCAGACCGGAATTACGATATTTTTCATAACAAGGGAAACACTATGCGTTACAAGCTGAATACAGAGTTGCCTCATCCGTTCAGACCTTGAACCCCACACCCATCGCCCTCTTTTTATCATAGCAGCCTGTACTTTTTACGAATCAGGGGACAGCTCTTTTTGACACCATGATGTTTTACGAGTATATCAATACATGACCTCGCCAATTTTTTAATGGACCGATACTGAAAAAACAGTAGGAGGAAGCATCATGACTGAAACAGTGAATAACGACATCCCGGAGAAAAAAGAGATAAAAGAAGAACCGGAACAGGCGTGGTATGATGTTTTGGTTAAGGTCGTTCAGGAATTCTTAGATTTTAATATGCACACCTACAAGACAGAGAAGACGCCACGACTGTAGCATAGCACCTTCTCAAAAAAGGGCTTTACCGGACCAATCCAAAGCGCCCCTGCCTTGACAGAAAAAAGGGAAGCGCTCCGCAACCGTGGGGACATATCTCATGTTATTCCCGTAGCGACCTGCTGTTAAAGGTGCTTTGAGAAGAAGGCCGAAGCCTCCTCATTCTTTCGGCTCCAGATAGTACCTGATGATACGCTGCACTTCGGGTGTAAACATATTCTCCTTACTCACCAGGAGCATATCTGTATAGAGTAGCGGCTCCACCTTCTCTTCCAGAATCAACCTATTAGCAATTTCTACTCCCATATAGCCCATCTGAAATGGATTTTGCAGAATAGTCGCATCCATCCCATTGCTGAAAAGAGCCTCTCTGACAGTTACATTGAAATCAAAACCGATAAATTTGATCTCCGAAGTATACCGCCCCTCATTCAGTGCACGCAGGATGCCGAGACTAGCCTCTTCACCAACGGAGAAGATTCCTTTCACATCAGGCTGATCGCGCAGCAAATACGACATAGTCCGATATGCCTCACCCATCGAAGCACCGACATAGGGATCGGCTACAACCTGAATTTGCGGATATTCCGATACGAGAGTCTCCAAAAAAGACTGCTCACGTTTTTGGGTGGAGGCATGGCCTTTAATGTGCCTTGCAAGGATAACTTTCCCGGAATTTCCTATTAATGCAGCCAGGTGGTCAGCAGCCATCTTCCCGGCAATTGCATTATTCGACGCAATGACACAGGTATGATAGGAGGAGGTCATATCAGAGTCCACAAGAACGACCTTGATACCCTTTTCAACCGCATGTTTAAGAGCCGGGGCCGTCGCGCTTTCATGATTCGGCGCCAAAACAATAGCATCAACCTTCTGCTTAATCCCATATTCAATGATATGTAATTGTGCATCGTGATGATTTTCGGAAAAAGGAGCACGAACGGTAACCTCCACGCCAAGTGTCCTTCCAGCCTTCATGGCACCTTCACTGACAAGTGCCCAGAATGTAGCTTTCTCCCCCTTCGGAATAACCAAAACCTCATGTTTTGCGTAAATCGCCGTTGCAGTACAAAAAGAAAGTATCAGGTGTAACACATAGATTCGTACCAGCTGTACCATTATCTACCCCTCACTCATCCCACCAGACATGAGACATGCAATAAAGTGTGCTGCAGGAAGACCGCCTGAAAACATCCCGATTTGATGCAACATTTTATCACTTATCACCACGGCAGGTAAACACCCCCCACAATAAAACAGCTATATCATTGTATTTCAGTAAAAAAATGCCCTCTTCTCCGGGTGTCACCGTAAGAGCGTACTTTTGCCTGTCGTTGTTTGACCTGCAACGACCTCATTCAGAATTGCTTGCCATCAATGTTTTTCTTTAGTTGCGCAATGTCGAGTCCAAGTGCAAGGCACTCCTTCCCTTGCATGCATCGTTCTGCATCCATCAATGCCAGAAAATGGTCCAGGCTGTGAGTGTCTTTATTCATATGAACGACCCATGCCTTCTCAGAATGATCGAGAGCGACCTTGATATCTATGCCGCAAACCCCAATGTCCGGATAGAGCGAAACTATTTTCTCACATAATTGTTTTTCGGTAAACATGACCTCTACCTCCATAGAAGAGAATGAGAATAATTCCCACACAGAGAATATATGCATTTATGTGGGTTTTACATCTCTCTGGAAGTTCTCCCCTTGGGTCATGTTTATGAAGTTCTGCAAAGTGTATCAGTACCGTTGTTACCATGATCTGTGCGAGCTCCTGCTGTCTTTAACAGTCAGGTTGTCTTATAATCAGTATCAGCACTATTACAGATACACATCTGGCGGTGCGCGCCATTCAATTATCAATTGGCGCCAGCCCCCCTATACGCCACCAAACATATCCTTTCCCAACAAAGTGAAGGGGAAGATTTTACTGCCTCATGATTCAAATATTGTGTCCAGGCAGACCATGCCGAAAAGAGAATAAGCGGTTGCCGAAGAAGCATTACCACCTTTGACTTTCATGATCTATTATATTTTTTAAAGACACCTGATCATGTCGGTTCCCGAAGATCTCATAAAGGTGTCCATTTTGACGAGGTGACAGAAACAAGACGATCACCCCGGTTGTGCTGCAAGAACGATAATTTAAACAATTTATTTATAAGGAAACCCCAAATGACACTACAGGAACAATACAATTTAGTACCGGGTAATTATGCGAAAGAAATGGCTTCCATCTCGGTATGGCCCCATCTCAAAAGTATGGTCGCAGAGGTTGCTGAACTCGTAGGAAAGCAGGTTGCAAACCTCCGATCCACAGAACAGAAGTCAGAAGGCTAAAAGCCACTATGAGTTGTAAGATTCGTTCATCTCATAGATGAGGTGAACGAGTCTTCAAATAACCCACCATCCCCTGTATCTCACGCTCTCCCCGACAACTCCACCACCCTACCCCTTAGCGCTGTATCCAGGCCACTCACCCTGAAATTGCCTGTCATGCTTGTTCCCCAGAGTCCTGAATCGGCTACACCAGCCTGAACATCTTGAAATATGAGATTTTTTATGGAATCATTGATCGTACTTAAAACTTAGCGGTTTCCAGTGTTGTACTGTTAAGTTTTTCAATATTAATTGCTGAGTGGTGGATGATGAAAAACTGGAAGATTAGAACACAGTTGGGAGTAGGCTTTGGGGTGGTTCTCTGCTTAACGATTATTGTGGGTATCAGCGGTTTGTATTCCCTCAACAAGGTATTGGAGGCATCCGAACTTTTTAGAAGAATCAATTCAGAACAGGAACTTTTCAGTCAGATCAAGGAACAGGTTTCTACCTTTGTATTAAACGGCCATACTGATGGTCGGGAAAAACAGGAAATTGCCAAATCTATAGTTTTAGAAAAACTTCAGGAGAATATTGTTTCGCTGGAAGAAAGGGTTGCCATATCAAACCCCAGTGAGAAAGCAAGTATTGAGCGTTCACTTTCCTCTTTTCGTTTGTATCATGATAATTTTGCATCGTATGCTCGTCTTGAGAAAGAAAAAGCACATTATTCCACTATAATTACTGAAGCGTCTCTGGGGCTACCGGAAGTCATTAATGAGGGGAAATTCAAGGTTGAGAAAATGACCTTGGCCGCCAGTGCTAACCATAGCAAAGTCACGGCCTATATGGAGAGGGCAAATGAAAAACGTCAACAGGATCTAGAAGGAGCTATGGCAGCGTTAAATAAAGCTATTGCAGACTGGCATGACTTTATTGGCAACAGCGAGATATTGTTAAAACAGCACTCGAGAATAACAGAGCAGATGACAATAATGCAGGAAGCTTTGGCAAATTATTCAGCTGCAGTCGCTACCCAGAAGAAGTTGTTTTCTGACATGATATCGGAAGAGAAAAGTATTTCTGCAAACATAACGCAGCTACTTAATGAGACAGAAAAAAATCTCAACAAGATGAAAAAACTAGCCTGGGTAGTAATTCTTGGTGCCCTTGCTGTAGCTGTTCTTTTCGGTATTTGCTTTGCATGGCTCACCACTCGGTCTATCTCCGGTCCAATAGCTCAGGTAACAGCAGGCTTAAAAGATGTTGCAGAAGGGGAAGGCGACCTGACTAAAAGACTGGATATCCTGCTCAGGAATGAAGTTGGTGAGCTTGCCTCCTGGTTCAATGTGTTCATCAGTAAAATCAGCGATCTCATCTCAACCATCTCTGAAAACTCAAAGCAGCTCAATAGCTCCTCAGAAAAACTTCTCGGTATTTCAGAAAAGATGTCGACTGGCGCGGCTAATATGTCCGAATTGACAACATCAGTAGCAACAGCTTCAGATGATATGAGTTCCATGATGTCATCTGTTGCTGCAGCCAGTGAGCAGGCAGCTGCGAATGTCGGCCTGGTGGCCTCTGCAACCAGTGAAATGACAAGCTCCGTAGAGGAAATAGCAGTAAACAGCGAAAAAGCAAGAAGCGTAACACAAAGTGCTGTGGCGACTGCAGGAAGTGCAGCGGAAAAAGTCCATGATCTTGGTAAGGCAGCCGAGGCTATTTCAAAGGTTACAGAGGTCATCACTGAAATATCGGAGCAAACAAACCTCCTCGCTCTCAACGCGACCATTGAAGCTGCCAGAGCAGGGGAAGCAGGCAAGGGGTTCGCCGTTGTCGCCAATGAAATAAAAGAACTCGCTTCTCAAACGGCACGGGCAACCCTGGACATCAAGTCTAAAATTGATAGTATACAAGAATCTACCGGCCATACGGTTACTGAAATTGATGAGATCAGTAAAGTAATACAGGAGGTAAATGATACTGTTGGGGTCATTGCCACAGCGGTAGAGGAACAATCGGCCACGACCAGCGAAATAGCTGAAAACATTTCGCAAGCGGCCTCCGGCATTCAGGATGTCAACAAGAACGTTGCCCAAAGTTCGAGGGTCTCAACAGAGATTGCCAAGGATATTGGCGAAGTCAGTGAAGATTCCGGAGAAATGGCAAATGATAGTGGCATCGTAAAGGACAACGCAAACGAACTGGCAAAACTCGCAGGGGATTTACAATCACTAGTGAACAGCTTTAAATATTAATCCAGGTGCTGGTGGAGTAACAACCGTACTCATCAGTTGGTCGCTCCGGCAAGAGCTCTCTTGCCGGAGCGACCTGTTGTTTTCAATGTTGATATACATTCAGAACCCAATGCTGCAGCCCTTACGACAAGTTTATAAACCCGACACACCCTCGCCCCCACTTCTTCCCTAAGCCTGAACTCGCCAATATCAAAGGATAGTTTACCAACATTTTACCGGATAATAATTGACTATTCTTTTCCTGGTGTCCATCATTGATATAATGGTTTTTACGATTACATTTTATTGCATTTCCAGTAGTAACAAACAAATGGAGGATGTTCATGAAGGTTAATGTTCGCTCAATATCATTTCGGTTAATCTCTGGTGGTTGTATTGCAGTTTTAATTCCCCTTATTGTCGTAGGTGTTATTGCAATTACCAAGGCAACGGATGCCCTGCTTGCGATTGGCTATGATAATGCCAGAAATCAAGCCAGTGTGCTGGCTGAATTGGTTGAAACCAAGATTAAACTACAGGGTGATACAGCAGCTGCCTTTTCAACAGGCCATCAAGTTGCCACCGTTCTTCAGAAAGTGAAGGAAGAGGGTGCCGATAATGCTGTCGAGGAGCTCGCCTCACTTCGTGACTTAATGAAACGTAAGTTCAAGGTGCTTGATGACAGTTTTCTCGGGATATTCGTGACCGACCAGTCAGGACTACTCCTGACCGGCGAGCTTGCAAGCGGGAAAGAATATAAAGGCTCCAACATCTCGAGTCGAGCATACTTCCAAAGTGCGAAATCATCGCTACAACCAGTCGTTGGTGACATTGTAAGGTCGAAATCTACCGGTAAGTTGATCTATGTTGCCTGTGCACCCGTCCTCTCTGCTTCCGGTGAATTCCTCGGGGCTTTCGGTATGTCGATTAAAGCGGATGTTCTGGTGGAAATGATCTCTGGGGAAAAGGTTGGGGAAACGGGATACGCCTTTATGGTCAACAGCAAAGGAATCATCAACTCTCACCCCAATCAGGACTTCATCCTTGAGCTTGACCTCAGGACCCTGAAAGGAATGGAAGAAATAACGCGGGCAATGCTTGCCGGGGAAGAGGGTGTTCAAGGCTATGTCTTTAAAGATGTGCCTAAAATTGCAGGATATGCACATGTTGCCAAACAAGGATGGAGTATTGCAATAACCCAAAATGAGGAAGAGTTTCTGCAAGCTCCTAAGGTTATTCGGAACTCCCTGCTCATCGTAATTATCATCACTATGGTTGTTGTCTCCTCTCTTATCTACTTAGCCTCCAAGGCTATAACGAAACCGATCAATGAAGCGGTAATTGGCTTAAAAGATATCGCTGAGGGGGAAGGCGATCTCACCATGAGACTTCACGTTAAAACCAAAGATGAAATCGGGGAGATGGCATATTGGTTCAACACATTCATAGAAAAACTTCAGGGCATTATTAAGCAAGTTGCCCAAAATTCTGAAAGCGTTGGAGAAAGTTCAAATGAACTCACCACAATTTCCGGCAGACTCCTCGAAGGTGCTGACGATACCTCACAACGCTCAACAAATGTAGCCGCAGCAGCGGAGGAAATGAGCGCAAACCTGAACAACGTCGCAGCAGCAATGGAACAGTCCTCAACCAATGCTAACATGGTTGCAACTGCAGCTGAAGAAATGAGTTCAACAATCAATGAAATAGCCGAGAATGCTGAAAGGGCCCGAAACGTTTCCTCTGATGCGGTAAGTCAGGCTGTTGCCGCTTCAGATAAAATGCAGGAACTCGGAGAAGCAGCCCAGAAAATCGGAAAAGTGACCGAGACCATCACTGAGATTTCTGAGCAAACAAACCTCCTGGCACTTAATGCCACCATTGAAGCTGCACGCGCTGGCGAAGCCGGCAAGGGTTTTGCGGTTGTTGCAAACGAAATCAAGGAACTCGCGAAACAAACGGCGGAAGCGACTCATGATATCAAAAACCTTATTGCAGATGTGCAGAACACCTCACAGAGCACAGAAGATGGCATTAGTCAAATATCTAATGTTATCTCAGGGGTTAATGACATAGTTTCCACGATTGCCACGGCGGTAGAGGAACAGACTGCTGCAACACAGGAAATAGCCAACAATATCGGTCAAGCGAGTCAGGGGATTCAGGAAGTGAACGAAAATGTCAGCCAGAGCTCAACTGTTTCGACAGATATTTCACAAGACATTGCTGAAGTCTCGCTGGCTGCACAGAAAATATCTGACAATAGTCATGACGTCAAAAACAGTGCCCAAGAACTCCAGAATCGCGCTGAGGAATTGAAAGATATAGTTGGAAGTTTTAAGGTTTAACGTTTCCAGGAGGTCGTTGACCAGGATGAGAAAGACTGGTCAACGACCGAAACAATGAGCTGATCAGAATCACTTGAATTGATGAGAATAAAGGTAGAGAATCAATGAAAAACATTTTCACAGTCCTGCTGACAGTAACATTTACAACGTGTGCTTTTCTTGTTGTTCTTTGCCAAGAGAGTTCATGGGCCAGCCCACCGAAACGGCTCTTTATAATCCACTCTTACGAGAACGGGCATATATGTGGGCAACCACAGCATGCAGGAGCCATAAAGGCTTTGGAAGAGGCGGGTTTTGCGGTCGGACGCAATATCGTGATCGGCACCTATTATATGGACACCAAAAAAAATAACAATACCCCTCCACTCATACAAGAACAAGCCGTTAACGCGAAAAATGCCCTTATCAAATTTAAGCCGGACGCGGTTTTAACTCTTGATGATAATGCATTTCGAACGGTTGCCCTTCAGGCTGCCGGAGACACAACAGCATATGTATTCAGCGGCCTCAACGGACAACCTGAGATGTACAATGAGAAAATCAAATTCATGGAAAGCAGAGCAAAACCGTCCGGCAATATAACTGGTGTCTACGAAAAACTTTATATCCGGGAAGCTATCCAGGTTTTATCAACCATGCACAGACTGGACAAAGTTCTCATCCTGGATGACCAATCGCCGACTGGAAAAGCCATTGCGAAGCAGGTGGAGTTGGAACTTTTCATTCATGAGGGGGCGAGCCCGACACCAAGTGAACTTGAGCAGAGAACCATTAATTCCTGGGAAGAGTTCACTCAAGTCATTAATGAAATCAACAATGACGATCAGATAGGTGCATTTTATCTCGGCACCTTATTGTTGCATGATGCCGCAGGAAAGGTTTACACAGCCTCAGAAATTATTGATTACACGCTTGAGAATGCCAAAAAGCCTGCCATTGGCCTTAATTATGCGTTTATCAAACTCGGTCTTTATGGTGGTGCTACTGTTGATTTTTTTGCCATGGGACATCTTGCAGGTCAGAAAATTGCTGAAATCTTAAAAGGCGGGGATCCCGGGATAATACCAATTGAGGATGCCCCCAAAGTTGCACTGGTCTTCAACCTGAAAAGGGCGAATGATCTGAGTATGGATATCCCACCTGATATCCTGATGGCTGCCGACGAAGTCTTCAGTAAATAGGTAGTTTGGGGTCATCAGCTTGCAGAAAAAACAATACAACCTCTCAACGCATATAGCGATAACCATTATCTCACTGGTTTTGGTATCCACCATAACGGTTTCCAGCGTATTATACATCAGTCTTATAAAAAGCCTGACCAAAGAATTTGAAGAGCGCATAAAGGCAGAAAGCAGAGAAGTAACTCTTGCCCTTGCAAATCGGTTCAGGGAGGTGGAAACAAAACTTCGCACCCTCATCTATGACAACACTGTACGTATAACGATGATGCTCGGGGCAGAGAACCAGTTGTCGGATCATTTGACCAATGTTTATGCAAATGACCCATCCCTCACCTTTTTCGTCCAAAAACTAAATCGGGAAGACTGGCACTCGTCGGCTGGTGCAGGGGTCTCATCGCTGGAAGCCTGGCAGGCCCTATCGACGACTCCTGAAAAGAGAACCATATCAAATGATATGTCCAGGCAAGGGTTCAAATTGACCCTTGTCTTGCCGATCACCCGCCAAAAAGATCATATCGGTTTTGCAGCAGCAGTCTATATGTTTAAAGAAGATGAATTGCTGAAGGCGACCCTCGAGCGTGCTCATTCGAGTCGCCTTCTCATCATTGATGATGGTATTTCCTGGAACCTTTTGACAGGAGAGGCCTCCGATCTGCCATTATCTTATCTCCTGAACTCCGAAAAATCTGTGAGTATAGAGTATCTTGAGACCCAACAAGGGCCTTATGCTGCCCTCGCTGATAACACTTTCCCGAACTTAATAGTCTTAGCAGGACTTAGCCAGTTACAGGAAGCAAAACGAAGAGTTCTCTATAGTGTAATGACTCCTGCATTAATCATTATTCTCCTGAGCTTTTTTATCTCTATAGTTTTGAGTAATCGCATGTCAATTCCATTGCGGCGCCTTTCCCTGATGGCTCATGAGATTACCAAGGGAGAGTCGGATTTCGCGTTTACCGACACCCAAAGCTCTATTCGGGAATTCAACCAGATGAATACATCACTGATAACAATGATTCAACACCTTGACCATCTGCGGGAGATGGAGCGCTATCAGGAGTTCTTCGAAGGTGTCGCTGACATCGTGCTCATTCATGACCTGGACGGTCACCTCATAAGTGCGAATGAAATCGCACTGGAACGATTTGGCATTACCCCTGACGAATTGCATCTTTCGTCTCTGCTGAACATTATACCGGAAGAGTCATATCACAAGGCAATGAAGCTCTTCAAATCATTGCAAAGAGGGGGGGATCAACAGGTCTTTTCATTCACGTTCACAGCCAACTCAGGTGAACAGATATATCTCGAAAGCAGCGTCAGAAGAATTGTCTATAACACTATGGAGGTAATCCTGAATGTAGCCCGTGACGTCTCCGACAGGACTAGGGCTGAGATAGCACTTAAACAGTCCCACGAGACCCTCAATACCATTATGGACAGTATTCAGGCAACCATTGTTGCCTGTGATGTGGAGGACAAAAAAATTCTGTTCATGAACCGTTACATGAAAGAAATCACCGGTGAAGATCTCGTCGGAAAATCATGCCAGGATCATTCCGGTCCTGAAGCAATCCGTTGTTATAACTGCAGCTCAGACCACCAATTCGAAATAAATGTAGACCTTCCTCCCTGGGAAGGACAAAGCCCGATAAATAATCGGTGGTATTTACATTTTGATCGATTTATCGAATGGGTGGACGGACGTCCTGTGAAATTTCAGGTTGCTTTTGACATAACAGATATTAAACAGCTGGCCATGAGGCAGGAACACGCTGAAAAGCTGCTTCGGAAAAGCCAGAAGATGGAAGCAATTGGCACGTTGGCTGGAAGGGTAGCGCACGATCTAAACAATATTCTGGCAGGTATTGTCAGTTACCCGGACATACTCCTGGCAAGTTTGCCCAAGAACAGCCCGTTAATAACCCCGCTCAACATCATTAAGGAATCCGGTCTCAAAGCTTCGGCCACAGTCAATGACCTGCTGACCCTGGCACGAAGAGGTGTTCAAGTTAATGAAGTCGTTAACCTTACTGAGGTCGTTACCGATTACCTTGACAGCCCTGAACATAGAACCCTCATGGCCGAACACCTGAATGTGGAGATTCTGACTGACGTTGCGGTTGATCTGCGAAACATTCTGGGATCCCCTAATCACCTGACGAAAGCAATAATGAATCTCGTTAAGAACGGCGTAGAATCAATATCAGGAAGTGGCAGAGTGAAAATCAGCACGCATGATCAAAAAGTTACCACACCGCCACCCACGACCAAAGTAAAACAAGGAGAATATGTCGTTCTAACGGTATCTGATAATGGGAGTGGCATCTCTGAAAACGACATCGAAAAGATATTTGAGCCGTTCTTTACAACAAAAGTAATGGGACGCAGCGGCACGGGTCTGGGTATGGCCGTTGTCTGGGGTACCGTCGAAGACCACGAAGGGTATATCGATCTGGAATCCACCCCTGGTATCGGTACAACTTTTAAGCTTTACTTCCCGGTAACAAGGGTTGAATTGCTCAAGGAACAGGCAGTTCTTGCGGAAACCAATTTCTCCGGAAACGGTGAAATGATCTTAGTTGTCGATGATATTAAGGAACAGCGTGAAATCTCAACCCTGGTGTTTTCGCAACTGGGTTATCGGGTAAAAAGCGTTAGCAGCGGCGAGGAAGCTATTGAATACCTGAGGAGTCACTCTGCCGACCTGGTAGTATTGGATATGATACTGGAGGGTGGAATAGGAGGGCTTGAAACCTATAAAAGGATATTGGAAATCCACCCACTTCAGAAAGCTGTCATAACCTCAGGATACTCGAGAACTTCTGACGTGAAAGAAGCCATGAGACTCGGTGCGGGTCAATATGTAAAAAAACCATTCCTTGTGGATGAAATCTCCAGGGCTGTGGCAAGCGAACTCAAGAAAATATGAAGAGAAAAATCGTCAATTCAATACATATTCATTCCTTATTTTCCTTATCCATGACATAGGTTATGAGCACAGCATCCCTTCTTCTCGTCTCATGAATGGCACATTGCGCAAACGTAATGGTATTTGCAGAGACCTCGGGGTTGCTGGTTATGACATTGCTCCAGTCAAGACGAAGGGAAACGAGACGTATGTCCATAATATTTTCAGGTCGTGCAAGGAAATCGACCAGGAAGTTAAGTCTGTCTGCCGGGGTTTCGACATCTGCTTTTGCTGCAGAGAGATTGCTCTCGCTTTCTTTAAGGTAACTTTTTACCTTATCAAGTTTTTTCCCTCTTGCTTGTTCAAGCTCTTCTGTCTGTGAAGCTGATTCTCCAAACAGTTTCAACATTGCTTTTAATTTTTCTCTTTTCTCCCGCAATTCACCAAGATCGGCTCGCCGGTCGCTCAGTTCGTGGGATGCGGACTCAATTATCACATCAAATATTACCTTTTCCAGCTGTTGGCGGGAATCTTCGAGGGTCGTTGCGATTCCAACTACCTTGTGATCTGAGAAAGTAACTGCTTTCAGTCTCGCATCACCAACGATCATCTGCCCTTCTCTTGAAGTACCGAAAAATTCACTTTCACTGTGCGTCATCGTTAAAAGTGCTACTCGGTTCTGCTCTTTTTCGTTCGGGCTTATCTGTTGTGCTTCCGCCAGACGAAGAATCGTGGCAACAGCCTTGCGATCCTTAAAGGCTGCCTTGATGAGGGGAGAAGACGAGTAGTTTGCTGCATCAAGCGGAATTGGGCCGGGGATCTGGGCGACAATCTTTGCACAATGGTCCAGGCATCGGAGTAGCGGGGGAATAATGCGCTTTCGATATCCTCTTATGCTCTTGATGCTGGGATCAATTATATCGACGACCCGATCAGCCATTTCCCTGGCAGCTTGAGCAGAGGTGTATTTATCCCTGACAAGGGCAATAAAGGCGAGTGGTGAGTGGATAAGTGCTCGCCAGCCGAATCCTCCAGACTGATTCTTTTTTCCAGTCATAACCCCACCATTGTTAGAGACCTCAATCAAGGAACGGAACTGTTATCATTTTGATTATACCATACATGAATACCCCGTGATAGAACTCAGACATTTCTTTACAATTACAGACACTCAAATATACTGTGGTTAGTATTCAATTCTCTTTTTAACGTTGCATAACCATAATATAGACGTGGTTGGAAGATTCATCGGAATGATGATTTTTGAGGTTGGCTGTTCCTACGGTTCAATGCTGAGCTCATAATTTTTTCTACATGTTATCATTGTGAATTTCATCCCTCCCCTGTGTTGCGTTGAAGCAGGAGGCTCACATATGATTGCTTTTTACAGATGAATTCTTCGCCCCAGATGAGTCAAGAGAGAACGACAGCCATGGCGCATCACAAACAACCTGAAGGCTCAGCCGGAACCCTGGGCACCTTTGCCGGAGTATTCACACCATCGATCCTCACGATTCTGGGTATCATACTCTTCTTACGACTGGGGTATATTGTCGGGAGCTCAGGGCTGCTGCAGACATTTGCTCTTATTGCCGTTGCTCATCTGATTTCGGTCCTGACCAGTTTCTCGCTGGCAGCAATAGCGACAAATATCAAAGTAAAAGGTGGGGGAGATTATTTCCTGATATCCAGAACGCTTGGTTCCGAATATGGCGGCGCACTCGGGCTGGTCATTTTCCTGGCACAGTCGGTATCCATCGCATTTTACTGTATAGGGTTCGGCGAGGCCGTGGCGCAGCTGGTGTCCCGCCCCGGTGACTACATTGTCCAGTTCATTGCCGCTCTTGCAGTTACCCTGCTCTTTTTCCTTGCCTGGCTGGGAGCGGACCTTGCGACCAGATTCCAATATGTTGTCATGACATTTCTCTCTCTTGCCCTTTTATCATTCTATATAGGAGGAGTGATGAATTGGGATCCGGCGATCCTCGCGCAAAGCTGGGTTAAACCAGAAAACTCTCCACCCTTCTGGGTAATTTTCGCGATATTCTTTCCTGCAGTCACCGGATTTACCCAAGGAGTGAGTATGTCCGGAGATCTCAAGGATCCGGGTAAGAGTCTGCCTGCCGGAACATTTCTCGCCGTCAGCTTATCAATGCTTGTCTATTTTTCAGTGGCTGTCCTTTTCGCAGCAACACGCCCCCTGGCAATTTTGAGCTCGGATTTCGGGGCGATGGGAGCCATCTCCCGCTGGGACTTTCTGATTGATGCGGGAGTAATCGCCGCAACTCTCTCGTCCGCCATGGCTTCTTTCCTGGGGGCACCGAGAATTCTCCAATCACTGGCAAAAGACAAGATTTTCTCCGTTCTAAATCCTTTTGCTATGGGCCATGGACCGACGGGGAATCCACGAAGAGGTATACTGCTGTCTGCAGGTATAGCATATTTAACCATTGCTCTCGGGCAACTGGACCTCATTGCGCGATTGGTGTCCATGTTTTTTCTCATATCCTACGGACTACTCAATTATGCCACCTATTTCGAGGCGAGAGCATCGAGTCCTTCATTTCGACCACGATTCCGCTGGTATCATCACAATATCAGTCTTGCAGGGTTCCTCGCCTGTCTTGGTGTTATGCTGGCCATCGATCTGAGTTCAGGGATAGTTGCTATCTCGATTCTGTTTGCCATATATCACTTTCTTAAACGAACCGCGCGACCTGCGCGATGGGCAGACAGCCGAAGGTCTCACCATCTGCAACGAGTTCGCCACCATCTTCTTGAAGCGGGTTCAGAACCGGACCATCCTCGGGATTGGCGACCATACATCCTTGCACTGTCCGATGACCCTGAACGCAGGCAACGCCTGCTTCAGTTCGCCCAATGGATCGAAGGCGGCTCCGGCATAACAACCGTGGTGAAATTTGTGCAGGGACATGGTGTAAAAATGCGCAGACACCGGGCTGAGGAAACACAGTCCCTCTCAAAAGATGTAAGCTTGTTGCGTTCTGATGTTTTTTCGAGGGTAGTTACAGGACACGAACCCACAGTTTCACTTGAAACACTGCTTCAAACTTTCGGAATAGGCCCAATAAGGGCAAACACTGTCCTGGCAAACTGGATAAGAGGCGTAGATGGCGGTGAAAAGATGCGAAAATTCAGGTATGGCCGCTACCTGCTCAGTGCCCACAGAATGGGATGCCATGTCGTAATACTCAGCAGTACCGCTGCGGCCTGGCAGAATGTAGCCGAACAGCTCCGCGACGAGAGACGCATTGATGTATGGTGGCGCGGTGATTCAGCAAGTCGGTTGATGCTGTTACTCGCCTATCTCGTTACCTGTGATCATATGTGGAGTGATGCAAAAATAAGGGTATTGGCCGTGAATTATGAGAATGACTCTGAAGAAAACAGATCAGATCTGCAGAATATCATTGAAGAGGTTCGCATCAATGCGGAACCGCTCATAATTTCACGCACGAAATGGGAAGAGATACTGCATTGTTCTGGTGACGCCTCACTCACTCTCCTCCCTTTTTCTATCAGGAACTCGGAACCTGTGGATATGTTTGGTCACCCCTTTGATGAAAGTATCAAGGCACTTGGAGTCGTGGCTTTGGTGCAGGCCGGACAACCGGTCGACCTGGATGCAGAGCCGGACGAAGGAGAGGCGGCAGAGTTTGCCGCCGCCCTTGAAGCACTGGAAAGTGCCAATAGGAGAATGGTCCGAGCACAAAAAGAAGCAGCAGAGGCCGCGGAGAATGCAGAGAAAATGATGGCACTGCTGGAGCCGGGCAGCGGGGTCTTTGATGAGGATATGCTAAAGCAACTGAAAGCCGCACTCCAGGCCAGAAGTAAAGCTGAAGTTGCAGCCAGAAAGGTGATGAGGGAAGAGATGAAATCAAAGGCAGCAGCAGAGATTGTTGCAGCCCAGGAGGTAAAAGATCAGTACGAAAAAGATGAAGGAGACTAATTGCCCGTATCCCAGATCTTCTCTCTGCCCATACTATCAACCAGGGGCACAAGTGATTACTTTGACCTGCAGATCTGCCGAACGTGCTACAACAAATCACGGCGCGAAATTAGCCACCAGTTCAGAGGTAACTATTTCCCTGCGAGAGTCGCAAACACTATCTTTCATGATGGTTGGCTGAAATTGAGCAACTTCTCTAACGGGCACGATTCGAGGGAAACAGGAAATACCTCAAAAAGAAGCAAAAGCCTGAACGGTGCACATTCGATTTGGCAATGTGAATAACATGGTCTGGCATTCCGACAACATACCAACGAACCTATATCTACTTGCTTGTTTACTCATCTTGCTCATGGCGTTCCCGATATTTATCCAGGAACACCATAAACTGTTGCAACGGCTGGACCGGCAAGACCTCTTTCATTTCTGCAGAAGATGCTGATTAGTCCATCCTTTAGTAGCTTAGAATGTTCGTGTCTTCACGAAGGAGCCTATCCGCTACTTCTGGCGGCTTTGCCACAGAAACCCCATCGATCAGGTCTGAAGCTGTCTTGTCGTTGTTCGGTAGATATGGCGGGCATATTTCCACATTGACGCCATTCTGGATGAGTTTGTTCAGCAGCATCTGCGGGGATTTATTATTTGGCTTCAAAAGGATCTCCGGAGAATCCCTGACAGCAAGTGAGCCTGCCTCGCCGCAAAGCAAAACATCTACGCCAGCTCCTTTCTTCGATGCCTGGGTAGCGAGGACCATTGACATCAGTTGAGTAACCGGATCATCTGATGTGACGATGACGAAAAGGTTTTTAGGGTTTTCTGAACCATGTCCAAGGACAGGAAAAGCAATAAAACCGACAAGAATCAACATGCCGAAATATCTGACCATTTTTTCAACCTCATCATTGTTCTTTTTGAAATAGAGCTCTGCACTGTTTGAGAATCAATATCCCAAAGCCTGTAAAAAGAACAGGCCTTGGGAAAGGGGGGGCTGGGTTCAGACTTTTTCTGGCAATTTCCAGGCGATAAGCATGAAAACAACACCGATGGAGGCGGCCAGTAAGGTGCCGGGGATCATGGGCAGCAACGGTTCAAATTTTTCAGAACCAGTTGCCAGCATCACCTTGCCGCCGGCAATTTGGTCGAACAGCCACGTTTCTTTTATACTGCCATAGACCAAGGTATACAACAGTGCACCGAGCAGTCCGCCACCGATAAAAAAGAGGGCATCTTTTCTGCCATCTGCCACAGCCGTGAGACTTGTGCCGGGGCAGTAACCCGCTATGGCAAATCCGATCCCGAGCAAAGCGCCGCCAACGATAACACCAACGTAGCTGCTTTTTACGGAGAGGTGGCTGCTATCGATAAAGCCGAAGGTCATGAGCAGAAACAGCAGACTGCTGCTCATGCCAATGGCAAAAAAGATAGCTTTCATGAGATGTAGATCTTTGAGACGCAGCATATTGATAATATTTTGAGGGTTATTGGCCCCTACCCTTTGCAGGGCGAAACCGAAAAATATTCCAAGGATGATCGCAAGTACAATATTCATGGCACACCTCTTAGTTTCTCTTATAGACTAGTATTGCTGTCGGAACTGCTGCAGCAAATGCACCGAGGGCGAAGAGGTATCCACTCAGCGATGTCTGCATCATGCCGCTCATCATATGTCCGCTTGTGCAGCCTCCAGCCAGCCGGGCTCCGAAAAGTACGAGAACCCCTGCAAAAAATACCGTTACATAACGGAAGAGAGGATCTTCACCAAAGCGCTGTCTCCAGACCTGCGGGGCCTTGCGGTCCTGTCTGTCGGGCTTTGGGCCGCCAAGCCTGGATGAGATAAATGCCCCTGCTACCATGGCGAGAACAAAAATGAAGCTGTAGTTAACTGGGTTCGCAATGTTTTTTGCGTATTTACCACCACTTTTATCCAGATAGGCGTTTAGGCTGGAATAGCCTGTCTTGCTACCGGGATCTTCCTGCACGAGTGTATCTGAAAAAAGATTCCATACTATGCCATCGGCAATGACGAATTGAGTGGATACACCGATGGGTTTTACTAGTCCGACAGCAAAGAGAAATGCTGCGCCCAGCAGGATGCCTCCGGCAAACCATTTTAATTGTCCTGTCATATCAGTTCTTCCTCATTGTGTGGGTTGCAG
This sequence comes from Desulfopila sp. IMCC35008, assembly GCF_010646885.2. Taxonomy (GTDB): domain Bacteria; phylum Desulfobacterota; class Desulfobulbia; order Desulfobulbales; family Desulfocapsaceae; genus Desulfopila. The sequence continues at coordinate 3,778,346 of NZ_CP050700.1, forward strand.
TAAATAAGGTAAAGGGTTGTCAAAATTTCTGAGACGGCCTTGCTGTTCAGCCGATAGTGGATGACCTGGCTTTCTCTCCGTGTTTCGACAAGACCGGCATCACGCAGACTTGCCAGATGCTGGGACAGGGCCGACTGACTTAAAGGGATGACCTGGTTCAGCGTACTCACCGGGCATTCGCCTTACATCAGGTGGCAAAACACCATCAACCGGCTTGGGTGGCTCCTGCTTTTAAGCAGCCGGGAAGCCTTTTCCGCGTTTTTTTCAAGTCTGTTTGGGTCAATCTGTTTCATAGCTGAGCACAAGTATTTAAGCATTTCCTACATTAGATAAATCTAATACGATGGGTTGTCAAGATTTTGCTTAAATACTGGATGTTCCTCATGCTGCTCGAGAAGACTGATAAAATATATATTAATTACAAAACGATACCGGTTCATGTGGGGTTGTGTCTGATTGATAAATGAATATAACCGAGGGTAAAGTGGCCCTGGAGGAAAATCGTATACGTAATAAATTGAAATTGAGGTTAGTGACCCGATTCTTCACCTTCTATTTGAACACCTTAACATCAGACGTGAAGGTGAACACCTGAGGTTGTTCCTGTATTCCTCCAGAATCCTCTTACAACCAGCAAGCTCTTTTTACCGGACAGGCGCACCGCCACCTTCACAGGAAACACCTCAATGTGATGAGATTTGCTACCCTTTAATGTTTCCCCTACGAACCTATGCTTCTGGATCGATAAGCCCCAACTGTTTGACAGCCCATGAGTGCATCATCTCTAAAATGGGAAATGCGCTTTGACCAAGTTCGGTCAAGCTATATTCAACCCGTGGTGGTACTTCCGGATATACAGTTCGTGATATCAGTCCGTCTTTTTCCAACTCCTTTAATTGTTGAGTCAGCATTTTCTGACTTACTCCCGGCACTATTCTCTCCAACTCGTTGTAACGTTTAGTTCCTTCATTCAAATGCCAAAGCATCAGGCACTTCCATTTTCCACTCAGTAGAGCCATGGAAACTTCAACCGGGCAGTGGTATTGCTTTTCGTTCCAGCTAATCATAATATCGTGTAACCCTCAAAAAAGATTGATCCTAGAACCGGCTAATCCAGACAATTCGAACCAATTGGTTCGTGTCGAACTAAATTGTGCCTTCTTGCGACTCTAATTCTTATAGCTATAGTGTCAGTGTACCAACGATAACATCTGAACAACAATAAAATATATAGGAGCACTAAAATGACATATCCAAGAACTTTTTCTCATATCGGATTATCTGTAACTGACCTTGACAAAGCGGTAGATTTCTACACCAAGGTACTTGGTTGGTACGTAATTATGCCTCCAACTGAGATAGCATCTGATGACTCTGCAATTGGGATAATGTGCGATGACGTTTTCGGTAAAGGCTGGGGCAGCTTTAAGATTGCTCACCTTTCAACCGGAGATAAGATCGGAGTTGAAATTTTTGAATTCAAAAACGCAGAACAACGAGAAAACAACTTTGAATATTGGAAAACTGGTGTGTTTCACTTCTGTGTACAAGATCCTGATGTTGAAGGTCTGGCTGCTAAAATTGTAGAAAATGGAGGCAAACAGAGAATGCCGGTAAGGGAGTATTACCCGGGGGAAAAGCCTTACCGGATGGTATATTGTGAAGACCCTTTCGGGAATCTTATCGAGATTTACTCCCACAGTTATGAGTTGACCTACTCCGCAGGAGCATATCAAGACAAGTTGTAAATGTTACAGCCATCAGGTTGGCAGTCGACCTTCGTCTCAAAAACAGTCGTAAAGGATACTAATGTATATTCTTTTTTAAGGGTTAGTGGAGCCAGCGCTAATATCAAGAAAAATATAGGATTGGTAACTGAGGGCTCCGATGATTCATATGAGGAACAAACTGAACTTGTTTATATCATGGCATATTCAGCATTGTCATAAGGTATCTTTTCCTGCAATCAATACTGATTGCAGGAAAAATTCAATAAGATACCATGTGTAAAGGTCGGCTTCCATATTTTAGAAAAAAAAAAGAAACCTTTAACCGCCCTGAATTCCATCCATAATAAATGGATGGAAGTGTATTTATAAAGTAATTACCAAGTTACTCTAGACGACCGGTCTATTACGTATTACAGTCTTTCCCATGAAGAAAGATACCAAAGAAACGCGTCAGCACATTTTAGATACCGGCTATAAGCTTATTGTGAGCAAAGGTTTCTCTAGCGTGGGATTGACAGAAATTCTCCAATCTGCAGGAGTACCTAAGGGCTCTTTTTATTATTATTTTAAGTCTAAAGAACAGTTTGGTGAAGAAATTATTAGTAATTACTTCAGAGAATATCTTGTTGCTCTTGAGGATATTTTTCAACTACGAGGCGAGTCTGCATACAAGCGTCTGATGGAATATTGGCGACGCTGGATTGAAACGCAATCTGATTCGTGTGTTGACCAAAAGTGTTTGGTTGTCAAATTGAGTGCCGAAGTTGCCGATCTTTCTGAACCGATGCGTATAGCTTTGCTGAACGGGTCTTCTCAAGTCGTTCAAAGAATAGCACAGTGCATTGAAGCAGGCATTGATGATGGATCAATAGTAAAGAGCAATGCAGCCGTAACTGCGGATTTTCTCTATAACATGTGGCTAGGGGCAACGCTGATGAGCAAATTGCAGCGTAACGCCGATGGTCTGCAACAGGCTATGCGAATAACCACATCAATTTTGACTAACAATACAGTGACATAAATCGTAGCCAGCTATCTTTTTGGTAGATTATCTTTGCGAGTCTAACTAGACGACTGGTCGACTATTAAAGGCGAGGCAATGAATCAACCCGATTGATAATACCGACTACCTCTTAAAAAAAATTCAAGAAGGTGAAAATACTATGGGACAAAATAAAAATATAAATCGCCGTATTGTGCTTGCTTCTCGCCCGAATGGTGCACCGGTTCAAGACAATTTTCGGTTAGAAGAACTTGCCGCACCAGTGCCGGGAGAAGGAGAGGTATTGTTGCGGAGTATCTACTTGTCACTTGACCCTTATATGCGTGGCCGGATGAGTGATGCTCCATCTTACGCTCCGCCTGTGGATGTCGATTCCGTAATGGTTGGCGCTACTGTTTGTCAAATCGAAGATTCCCGCAACCCTGATTTTGAAAAAGGTGAGTGGGTTCTGGGTTATAGCGGATGGCAGCTATATGCATTATCAGATGGTTCCGATTTGACCAAGCTGGGAACAGATCCTGAAAACCCATCATTTGCCCTAGGTGTTTTGGGAATGCCGGGATTTACAGCCTATATGGGGCTTCTTGACATTGGCAAACCAAAGCAGGGTGAAACCTTGGTCGTGGCTGCGGCAACTGGTCCTGTTGGTTCAACTGTTGGACAGATCGGCAAAATAAAAGGTTGCCGTGTTGTTGGCGTTGCTGGTGGGCCAGAAAAATGCAGCCATGCCAAGGAAACGCTTGGTTTTGACGAGTGTCTTGATCATAAAGACCCTGATTTTGCAGATCAGCTAAAACAGGCCTGCCCAGATGGCATTGACATCTACTACGAGAATGTTGGCGGAAAGGTATTTGATGGTGTTTTACCATTACTTAATGTTGGCGCCAGGATTCCAGTGTGCGGCCTTGTTTCACAGTACAATAAAACCAAACTCCCAGATGGGCCTGATCGTTTATCACTTCTCATGGGTACAATTTTAGTCAAACGCCTCAAAGTGCAGGGTTTTATCATCTTCGATGATTACGGCCATCGGTATGATGAATTTGCACGAGAGATGACGGAAATGTTGGGAACTGGAAAAATACATTTCCTAGAACAGATAGTTGAAGGCCTTGAGAATGCGCCGAAAGAATTTATGGGCATGCTGGAAGGCCAAAATTTTGGAAAACTTGTTATCAAAGTTAATAACGAACTCTCGTAAACAACAATTATAAGGTGAATTTATGAAAATTTTAATGGTTCTCACATCGCATGATAAACTTGGCAATACCGGTTTAAAGACCGGTTTCTGGTTGGAAGAATTTGCTTCCCCATACTTTGTCTTTAAAGACGAATCTTTTGAAGTTACCTTAGCCTCCCCGCAAGGTGGACAGCCACCACTCGATCCCAAAAGTGATGAGCCTGATTTCCAGACAGAGGCTACCGCCCGCTTTCGAAAAGATGAGCAGGCCCAAAACGCGCTTGCCAATACAATTCGTTTAGATTCGATCAAAGCAGAAGACTATGATGCCGTTTTTTACCCTGGTGGTCACGGGCCGCTTTGGGATTTGGCTGAAGATAAGCATTCTATTTCTCTGATTGAGGAGTTTCACCAGAAAGGCAAACCCCTGGGACTTGTCTGTCACGCCCCCGGAGTCCTACGTCATACTAAAAATGCCCAAAAAGAACCTTTAGTTAAAGGGAAAAAGGTAACCGGTTTCACCAACACTGAAGAAGAAGCTGTTCAGCTGACAGAGGTTGTGCCTTTTCTAGTGGAAGATATGCTCAAACAAAATGAAGGCGTCTATTGCAAAGGTGAAGATTGGGGGAGTTATGTGGCCACAGACGAAAACCTGATAACTGGCCAGAACCCTGCCTCCTCAGAAGCTGCTGCTCTAGCTATTGTTGAACTTCTCCGCCGCTAACAAAATTACCGCTGAGCTCTTTATAGGGAGGTTATGGTCACCATAGCTTTTTTCTTATTGAGGAATCGTTTCAAAAATATCTTGGAATATTAAATAACTATATGAGGTTTTCATTATGCTTGTTGTTAATCTTATAAACCCCACGCAAATACTTTTTATAAAAGGAAAAAAATGACCGAACTCTTTGAAACAACAGAGATCAATGGAATGAAGATAAAAAACCGATTTGTAAGATCTGCAACGTACGAAGCAATGGCAGGGCTTGACGGAACGGTGCAAGACCAACTGTGTGACTACATGGATGAACTCAGCCGTGGTGAGGTCGGCCTTATCATCACTGGCCACGCCCACGTAACAAGAGCAGGGCAGGCAGGTCCAAAGCAGATGGGCATCTATTCCGATGCAATGATCGACGGATTACGACGGATTACGTCGATCGTTCATGAAAATGGTGGAGTTATTGCCGTGCAGCTTGCCCATGCCGGTAAAAATGGTATTGGAACAGATGAGTATGCAGCTCTTGCACCTTCAGATGTATTTAAAGATGGTGTTAAAAAAGCTACCGCAATGACAGTTGACGACATCAAAAGAACGGTAATCGCTTTTGGTGATGCAGCTGAAAGAGCTGTTAAAGCGGGCTTTGATGGAATTCAGATCCACGCAGCGCACGGTTACTTACTGAGTCAGTTTCTGTCTCCCCATTACAATAAAAGAACTGACAGTTACGGTGGGAACCTTGAGAACCGGGCAAGATTGCTTCTTGAAGTTTACACAGAAATCAGGCAAAGGGTTGGCACGTCATTTCCGGTAATGGCCAAGACCAACTCGGAGGATTTTCTTGAAAACGGAATTACCGTTGAAGAAACCATCAAGGTAGCCCATATGCTTGCAGATCGTGGAATGGACGCCATCGAAATGAGTGGTGGAACTTTTGAGTCCGGGAAGCTCATTCCATCCAGGGTAGGTACATCAAAGTCTGAAGATAGGGAAGTGTATTACAGAAAGGCTGCCGAAACATTCAAAAAAGAGATAAACATTCCTCTTATTCTTGTGGGAGGATTTCTGTCATTTCATGTTGTGCAAGATGTCGTGGCTTCAGGACTAGCCGACTACGTTGCCCTTTCACGTCCTCTCATAAGAGAGCCAAACCTTATCAGTAGATGGGCAGGCGGAGACAGGACTAAGGCGACATGTATTTCCTGCAATAAATGTTTCTCAACTTTATCCACGAAAGAAGCTCTACACTGTGGTGTTGAAAAAAAGAGTAAGGAGTAAGTATAAAATTATTAGCGGCTTACTTGACCACATAACTCTATGAAAGTGGTGGCCTCACATTATGTGGTTCAATTTTCAATCTGGCCATAATTGTACGACCTGTTCTTTGTAAATCATGACTTGTCGACACATTCAGAACGGATGGCCAATCAAAGGTCTATGGATACCAGATGACAAAATATAACTGAAGGTAGAATATGCAAAATTTTAGTTTTTACAATCCAACAAACATTGTTTTCGGTGAAGGTCAGTTACGTGAATTAGATAACCTCGTTCCTAAAAATGCCAAAGTATTAGTAACATATGGTGGAGGCAGTGCTAAGAGCACAGGACTGCTTGATAAGGTTAAAAGTGAATTGGTAAAGTCAAATCGTGAAGTTCTTGAGTTTGCAGGAATTCCAGCAAACCCCAAGCTAGAAGTTCTCATTAAGGCAATAGAGCTTGTTCGTGAAGAGAAAATTGATTTCCTTCTTGCTGTGGGGGGTGGATCTGTAATTGACGGAACCAAGTTTATCTGTGTTGCAGCGTGTGCCGACGAGTTTGTTGGCCGCGAGCGTGAGTTAATGAATTTTGGTTTTAATCCTGTTCCTGTAGATAGAGCAATTCCTTTTGGTACAATTCTAACTCTGCCAGCTACCGGTTCAGAAATGAATAATGGTGCCGTTATAACTGACGGTAAAGATAAACTACCTGTTTTTAGCACCCAGGCTTTTCCGAAGTTCTCAATCCTAGATCCAACCATCACCTACACATTACCAGCGAAGCAGGTAGCTAATGGCATTGTTGACAGTTTTATTCATACAGTAGAGCAATATATTACCTTTCCGGCTGAAGGTCGTTTTCAAGATCGCACAGCAGAAGGAATTCTTCAGACATTGATAGAGATTGGTAAGAAGACCTATGAAAACCCTGAAGATTACGACTCAAGGGCAAATCTTGTCTGGTGCTCTACTATGGCGCTTAATGGTTTGATTGGCGCTGGTGTCCCTCAGGACTGGGCAACCCATATGCTCGGTCATGAGATTACAGCTCTAACTGGTATTGACCATGCTAGAACTCTAGCTGTTGTCCAACCAGCCAACTGGCGTATTAGAAAAGAACAGAAGAAAGAGAAATTATTGCAATATGCTGAGAGAGTCTGGGGAATTACTGAGGGAAGTGAAGACGCGCGAATAGAAAAGGCTATTCTAAAAACTGAAGAATTTTTCCATAGCTTAGATATTCCTACCAAACTTTCTGACTACAATCTAGGAGAAGAGCTTATTGAGAAAGTTTTAGTATCTTTAGGAAATCATGGTATGACTGCTTTATCAGAGCATGGGGATGTAACTCTTGATGTCTCTAGGGAAATTTTAGAAGCTGCTATATAAAAAATGTCACAGCTTCTGCAGACTAGCAAAAGCACCTCGACAACTAACAAGCTTGAGGTGCTTCTTAGCTTTCTGTTTAGGATTTATATTATCAATTACAACTGGACAACCTCATCAGATTAACATTATTCCCAATAGCGTAATATCAACAACCGGTCATTGAATTTGACATTGCCAAAGAAGGTCGCCCGTTTTGTCTTTTCCTCCAACGAAAGGTGTTTCCTGTTGCTCTCAAGGGCGAGGATTCGTCCCCGCCCTGATACGATCACCTACCCATACAGTGTTTCGATCCACCTGATGGCCTCTGTGTCGTTGACTTTGCCGAGATGCCTCTCTGGGTCGTGGCGAGGTCGGCATGGCGCAGAATGACCTTGCTGACGATCTCTATAGGCGTTCCTGACCGTGAAGCATACGTCGCAGCATGGCGCCTTAGATCATAGGACTTCAACTCGATACCAACAATCTGCCCGGCCTTTTTGACCATTGACCAGGCTGCGACATAAGAGATGGGAAAGATCCGTTCGTTCTGGTTGATGCCGGTGGCATGGATATACTGACTTAACCTTCCCAGGATTTTCCGTGGAACATAATTACCAGTGAGTACTCCTGAATATCGTCTGGTGTGAGTTCCAAGACCTCCCCGACCCTCATGCCTCCCCTAGCCATAAGTTCCAGCATGAGGCGGTTACGCTTGTTTGTTGTGCGGAAGATAATCTCATCAATCGTGTCCTTATCAACGATCTGCCACTGAATGGGTGGTGGACGCTTGAAGATCTTTTTAATGACAGTGGTACTGCAGGGGTTGTTCAGGGATGGCAGGCCTGTGTTGATGCTGAAGTTGTAAAAAGACGAGAGGACGGAGTAGCGATTTCTCTTCGTGGCCTGCTTGTTGTCCTTTGTCAGGGTCAAAAGGAAATCCAGTACCTCTTCCTGGGATATACTGGCTAGTTCTCGATCGCAGAAACGTGTCGCAAATTTGGAGAGGACAAACTCACTTATCTTGACCGTATTTTTTTTTCGAGTTGGCCCGGTGATACTGCAGATGGAAATCGACTGCCTGTGAGACTTTCGTAATACACCTCCTGCGTTGGGGTTCAGGGCGTTAGTGCCCTGATCAATTATACCCCATGAGGTGATTCGTATGGACTGCCGGGGCCTACCTGCACAGGAAACACATTAACTTTGAGTAAAAAAGGATTCCTTTTATGTTCGACCTGACAATCTTAAATTAATATGTTCTAGATTAAATAACAAATTGCAGTTTTTCAAACCTGTACAGATAGTTATTGTGCTCTTTGCAAATAACACTCACCGTGGACCACGGTGTGGTATTGACGGCGTCTGTTTACCTGAGATACAATTTACTTGATAAATTCTGCAATCTTGATGTCACCTAAAATCTTTGCCATCTTTACCGTTTCTACCAGTACTAAAATCTTTAAACAACACGTGCGTTCTTTAGCAATAAGATAAAGCCAAACCTATCGAAAGATAGGGACGGAAAGCTACGGGTCTTAAAGTTGATAGCCGAGCTGCCTTCAAAATAGGTGGTTCGGCTTTTTTGTTAATTACAATCTAAAAAGGAGGTGGCATCAATGACTAGAATTAAAGTAATTAACTTGAGTAGCCTGAAATTAAGAAGTCTTTTTATTGTTTTTCAGACAGTCTGTCTCACCTTGTTTCTGGGTGGGATGGTAACGCAGGCCCTCTCTGAAGAGGAGGATTCGCGCTTCAAAATTTCCGAATACGTTCGTGACAACGTGCTGCAGGGTGAGTACGGAAATCGCACGATATGGATCAGTTCTCAGCCTGTGGACTCTTCCTTCTGGGTTCGTTCACTTGACAAGGAAGAGCAAGACTTAAAAATACCTTACGAGGGCTGGGTGGTGATGATTGACGATGAGCCCAGAGCGAACTGGGGGCACAAGGTGCGCTGGTTGGTCGTAAAGGTAGATCTTGAGGAGCATACGCTGCCACAGTTACATTTCTTTCCCCCCAGGGTATTCGCTCAAGATGGTAACGAAATTCCGGTAGCATGCCTTGAAGGAGCAACGACTGTTCCTTGTGAGTCAGCTGAGGTTGAATCTGCTACAATTATGCGTCCTTATATAGCACCTTATCTGGATTTAACCGATCTAGATAAGGAATGTCTTCATGCGATGCTTATCTCTGGTGGCATAAATGACGGTAGCAATCATGAGCGCTATCGAACCAACCTGCGCAGTATGTACACAATTTTGCTCAACGAAGGTTATCCGAAAAGCAATATTTTTGTTTACTATGCTGACGGTTCTTCACTCGATCTTGATAATGCTGACTCGGACGATGACGATAGCACCGGCAACGATGTGAATGATAGTGCCGATGAAGCGATAATCCGTCTAAAGCTTCAAGAGATGTGTGACAACCTACAACCGGTTGAAGACTATCTATTTGTTTACGTAAGTGATCATGGCAGCGGGGATGGGTCTATCTGTTTATGGGACTTCGATGATGATGGGTTAGATCCGGAAGAAAAGTATTCCCCTGCTGAGATGGCTACAGACACTGAGAACTGCCAGGTGTGTCGCCTATTTATGTTGCACGACCAATGTTTTTCAGGAGCCTTTTTGCCATTGGCCACTGATGGCAACCATGACAACACAACAGTCTATGCCGCGGCTACCGCAGATGAATCAAGTTATGGCCGTGAATACCTGGATTACTGGGAAGACCTGGACCACGACATAACGACCCTAGAGGATCTGCACCAGGATGTGGTTGACAACGCAACTTTAAACTCAACCCCCGGCAAAAATGAAGTGGATGAAGCCAACGATCAGGTATTTTTAAATGATTGTTGTGAAAATACCCCACCTGTCGCCGATGCCAATGGTCCGTACATGCAAGATTGCCAAGGCACACAAACGACTTTGACGCTTGACGGGACAGGCTCATTCGATCCTGATGAAGAGGATACTCTGACGTATGCTTGGTCAACAACCGACTGTCCCGGCGGAGTTTTTGATGATAATGCAAGTGTAACCCCGGTCCTTACCGTGAATACCTCACCTGGGTGTTCAGTAGCATGCAACGTTTTTTTAACTGTAACCGATCTGAGTGGTGCTTCAGATGAGGATTCTACCCTCATAACCGTTTTGGATACAATTCCACCGGATATTAGTTGTCCTTCGGACTCTACTATCGAGTGCGACGAATCGACGGACCCGTTTGAAACAGGAATGGCGACAGTTACGGACGCATGTGATTCTAACCCTACCGTCACATTCACTGATGTGACAACCCCTGGCACATGTCCGGCAGCATTCTCATTGTCACGCACCTGGATCGGCACCGACTATTGTGGAAATACCAATAGCTGTGTGCAAGAGATCAACGTGGTGGATACAACACCACCTGTTATTGAGTGTAATGCCCCAGGTACAATTACGCCACCGGAGGCACCTATTAGTTTTACAGCCACTGCAACAGACAATTGTGATAGTGATCCGTTAACTGAAATTACCAGTTACGACTGTTACACCTACACAAAAAAAGGTAAGGAGACAGATAAAAAAGAATCCTGTGTGGTCAGTATAGTCAACGATACGGTTACTGTAATGGATTCCGGGGGGGTAGGAACTCATATCAGCTGGATGAGCCGCTCCACTGATAGTTGCGGAAATATCACTGAACAAGAGTGTGAAACGCTTGTAGTCAATCCCGCTCAATAAGTATCAAAATAGTATTTTAACAAATCGGTTAATATATAGCAGGGTCAGCAATGAACAGTGACCCTGCTTTGTTATAGAGTGCTGGCGGCACCAATATTAATTTCTCGTCTGTTACTTTTGGCTTTGACTTACTTCTATGAGCTTACCAAAGAGTCAGTAAAACTCAGTAGCTGATCGCTGAATTTAACACTGCCAGTATGAAGGTGAATATTCTACTCAGTCACTCTCGTAGAATATGTTTCCTGTATTCCTCCAGAATCCTCTTACAACCAGCAAGCTCTTTTTACCGGACAGGCGCACCGCCACCTTCACAGGAACAGTATTAACCGAGGAATGCAGGAAGAAATGTGATGCTGCCAGTGCTAACCTTCGAGGCCTTGTTGCACGATACTGCCGTGCTATCAACCACGAAGCCTCACATTCTGTCCAGTCTGTTTAGCAAAGATAATCTGTAATAATTTCCTATCCATTCCCTAAGAACCAAGCTATGGTTTGTGAGTTGCATGTTTGCTTTATGTAGAGCTTGCCCGATTTTGCTGCAATTATCAGGTTTTTGGGAAAATAGACCTGTTGATCAAAGGTTATGCAGAGAGGTTGTAGCTTTGAAAAGTAAAGAACTAATGGAGAGGTGTTATGTCTGAACCCATAGAAATTCTGCGTGGAGTTGTGCATCCTTGGTATTGCGACAACTTCGGCCATATGAACGTTCGTTGGTATAGTCATTTTTTCGATGATGCCGCATTTCACCTTTGGCCGCTTTACTGGGGGAGTCACCAAAAAATGCTTGATGAGTTTGGAGTTCATACTGTAACAGCCTCGGCGATGGTAAATTTTCTGAAGGAATTGGTAGCAGGAGATTTGATTTTAGTAGATAGTGTGCTGACCCGCATTGGCCGTAAAAGTTGTACTTTTACAGAGCGAATGTTGCATGTTGACACGAAGGAAGTGCATGCTACATACGAAACTACTGAAGTCTTCTTTGACCCACAAACACGCAAGTCAACAGAAATGCCGGCCTTAATCAGGAAGGCATTTGAAGATGCATAATAAATCGCTCAACAGGATCACTGGAAGCTCGGTAGCCCTATTCTGGGGTGTTTTTTGGGAGGCCTGTTAAATCAAATGTTACTCCATCAAGCCCCCCGGTGCTCGATAGTACTTTCATATTGGTCAAAGCCGGTTGTTGAGGTTGGCAGGTAAAACCTCTCAAAAAAATAATGGGACTACAACTTTAAATGTTTCCTCCCCCCGTAGTGAGAATCGTCAGATATTCCATAAAAGCAGCTTAGACTGCCAGCCCATCACTCTGAAGATATAGCATAATATTTTCGGTTAACCTTGCCAGTAGTATCTCGTCGAACATTAACTGGCCAGCGGTTTTGTCCTTAACTGTAATTTCAGACGGTTGTGCAGATAGCCTTTTGATGAGGCAGGAGCAGAAGAGTTGAGTATATGATCTGCACAGGAAGAACCTCAACCTGAGGTAAATTGAGAAATTTCTGAGGTTGGATGTGGCAATGTTAAGAGCTGGAATGTAGTTTATTCAAAGATGAGAATGATTTTATATGCCGAATATTATCTTGAAAACCGACGAATTTATGACAATGATCATGAAAAAAAATCACATATAGTCTTCCGCTGCTTTCTCATAACAGATCGGGCAATACGTGTGGGACACCTGAGCGCCGGTCTTTTCATTGACAAACTTATCTGCTTTAAGCCACTCCCCCTTCCCGTGTTCAACTCCTGTGTCATCACGAATTAACCCACAAACACAACACATTGGAACAATACCACGAAGAATCTTTATTTCTGCAATATAATCAGAAAGGTTTTTGTTTTTTTCACCCAAAATGGTGTTCATATATATGAGGGCCAAATGGGACTGAATTATTTCACAGAAGCTCTTAATAAGATTTTCGTATGTTTCAGAATATGCATTCTCTTTATCGTCTAGAACACATATGGTTCCAAATGGTTGGCCGTCTGGCAGAGTAATTGGAAAACCCAGATATGATATCATGTTGAGTTTTATATCTGGATTATTCTTCCATTTTTCATCAGTAAGAGCATTAGGGACCAAAAGCTTGTCATTTGTATTTATAACAGTTTCGCAATACAATCCTGATCCCAGAAAGTGCTCATGATCTCCAGGACGATAAGGATTAGCATCACTTTGACTGGAAACAAAAACTTCTATATCAGATTCAACAAGACGCATGATAAGTGCGGCAGGTATATCAATCAATTTAGCGATTATGTCGACAACATTTTGCCATTTAACTAGGTTATCTCTAGGTATTTCAATTGTTTGACTGTGTTGGATTTTTTTCATTTTTTAATTCATCTACAAGAAGTTATTTTAGCGATTTTCAATTAAATCAGCGCCACTTGTATCGCTGCTTAAAAGCCCTACAATGGATACTTGCTCCCCAAAACGTCTAAACACCAGAGTTCTATGAACTACTTTGTGTTTCTATCTACCCTTTTTTTCTTTGAGAAATCTATTGGACCTTAGGGCAACATCAACATGGTTTTAAGGTATTGTAATTACACATAAGTAGGTAAATTTACATTGATACACATGTACTTAACCAGATTAGTAGAAGTTGGCGAGATAGGAGGGTAAATCAAACCGGATCTTTATGACAATGAAATGCGTGTCAGCGGCGTAATATAAAAGCAATGAAACACTGATCTTTTTATACTATTCAGCTCATTTTTGGTTCATCTCTTTAACGCGTACCTGGATGCATGAAGATCGTATACCCTACTATTGTTAATGTGCAAGGACACATGTTTTCGCAACGGTTGAGGCGATAAATGGCAATGTTAACCATTTAAGCAAAACCGCAATTCAGGACTATTCCTGTTGCTCTCAAGGGCGAGGGAATTCCCCGCCCTTTCATAGGTAACCTACCCGTATAGTGTTTCGATCCATCTGATGGCCTCAGTATCGTTGACCTTGCCGAGATACCGCTGGCTGGGTCGTGGTGAGGTCGGCATGGCGCAGAATGACCTTGCTGACGATCTCTATAGGCGTTCCTGACCGTGAAGCATACGACGCAGCATGACGCCTGAGATCGTGAGGTTTCAATTCTACACCAACAAGTTGCCCAGCCTTTTTGACCATTGACCAGGCAGCGACATAAGAGATGGGAAAGATCCGTTCGTTCTGGTTGAAGCCGGTGGCATGGATATACTTACTTAACCTTCCCAGGATTTTCCGTGGAACATAATTACCAGTGAGTACTCCTGAATATCGTCTGGTGTGAGTTTCAAGACCTCCCCGACCCTCATGCCTCCCCTAGCCATAAGTTCCAGCATGAGGCGGTTACGCTTGTTTGTTGTGCGGAAGATAATCTCATCAATCGTGTCCTTATCAACGATCTGCCACTGAATGGGTGGTGGACGCTTGAAGATCTTTTTAATGACAGTGGTACTGCAGGGGTTGTTCAGGGATGGCAGGCCTGTGTTGATGCTGAAGTTGTAAAAAGACGAGAGGACGGAGTAGCGATTTCTCTTCGTGGCCTGCTTGTTGTCCTTTGTCAGGGTCAAAAGGAAATCCAGTACCTCTTCCTGGGATATACTGGCTAGTTCTCAATCGCAGAAACGTGTCGCAAATTTGGAGAGGACAAACTCACTTATCTTGACCGTATTTTTTTTTCGAGTTGGCCCGGTGATACTGCAGATGGAAATCGACTGCCTGTGAGACTTTCGTAATACACCTCCTGCGTTGGGGTTCAAGGCGTTAGTGCCCTGATCAATTATACCCCATGAGGTGATTCGTATGGACTGCCGGGGCCTACCTGCACAATAGTTATCTTAACCTGAAGCTCTTGCCTAAAATACATATCTTCTCGATAGCAATATTAACCGGAAAATTAACGGTTCAACCAATGACGTGTTTGTAAGAATCAGTTCATCCCCAAAATCTATTTGGGCTATTTACGCTTCGTCATGTCCGTAAAAAGATGCGCAAAATCAACAGGTTCCTCCGTGTCGTCGTCGTTGGAAGCCCACACCTCTCTCTTTTTTCGCTCGATTTCCTCGCGTGCTTCCTTAAAACGACACTTAAAATATCGCTCGGGGAACCCAGGATCAGCGAGATAACCTAAGATATTTTTGCGCGCCTTGTTGATTATTTCGGCCACCAACACCTCCTTTTCTTCAGCTGCAATAAAATTCCTCTCATTGACATTAGTAAGGACAATCACTGCCCCTAAAACGGCACGAATCTCCTCGATCAATTCTGGCTCGCCACTTACTCGACTCCAAAATGTTTCCGGCACAGAGATCACCGCATCATAGCGCACTTTAACCTGCCAGCGATCACCGGCAACCCTTCGGGATTCATCATAAAACCTTACCACAACATCGTTTGCCAGTTTCTCATCTCCCAGGTGTTTTGCTCCAACTCTCATTTCTTGTTATCACCTCATTAATTTGTGCGGATCCGGTATATTGTAAAATTATATCTTATGCCCGTTTTTGAAGATTGGGGTTTTGCTATTTATAATTATTTAGCATTCAATTATCTGATATCATTTTATAAAAAATGGAATGGGAATTAAAAAAGTACAATAGTTATATTCTTTCGACTTTTCCCAAACACTATACGTTGTTTGGAACATCTGACCTTAACCATGACAACGCTTTTGATCATTTCTCAGGTCTAGCGATAAGGATTCGTCACCAACACTGGGCAATTTGCTGCTCTAAGAACCTGTTCTGCATTACTGCCTAGAAGAACTTTACCCTGCGTTTGCTTTCCATGGGTTCCCATGATGATCATGTCTGCATTTTTGCTTCCTGGGAAATGGATAATACTTTGTACAACATCCCCAATGACAACATTGATGTTGAACTTTTGAAAATCTGAAGAAGAATTCATTATCGATCCTCTGATAATCTTTTCTGCATGATCAGACTTGTTTGTATTGTAACCTCCATAGGGAAATTTTTGTGACGCCATGTTGATCATCGAATGATGATTCAATAAAATCGACACAATGGGAAAAACAAATTTCACTATCCATCTTAGTCGCCATTACTATGGCAATATTAACATTTTTTGTGAATTCTCATCCAGATCAATGGGAACAATGATTTTTTTTTTGTCTTTCATCTTCCCTACCGTGTTGTTTCATAAAAGCTGTCGCCCTCTTTCTGGAGTTAAATTCTAGACGACAGCCTCTACTTTCTGGCTTTTTTCTTCCAATTAATGATCAGTCATTTGCTGGGTTAGCGGGAGGAACTAGCATCATTACATCATGCCACCCATCCCACCCATGCCGCTCATTCCCCCTGGCATACCTCCTCCACCATTTTTTTCCTCAGGGAGGTCCGCAATGATACACTCTGTGGTAAGAAGCATGCCGGCTACAGATGCCGCGTTCTGTAGTGCAGTGCGTGTTACTTTTGCAGGATCAATGACACCATCTGCAATAAGGTCGACGTATTCTTCTGTGGCAGCATTGAATCCGAAAGCTCCTTCAAGTGTTTTGACTTTCTCAACAACAACGGAGCCTTCATAGCCAGCGTTGTTGGCGATCTGTCGAATTGGCTCTTCAAGGGCTCTCATGAGAATTTTTTTACCTAATGCCTGCTCACCTTCAATCTCAAGGGTTGCAATCGAGTTCAGACAACGAATGTAGGCGACGCCACCACCTGGAACAACGCCTTCTTCTACCGCTGATCGAGTTGCGTTGAGCGCATCTTCAACACGAGCTTTCTTTTCCTTCATCTCAATCTCGGTAGCAGCACCGACGTTGATAACTGCAACACCACCGATTAACTTTGCAAGGCGTTCCTGAAGCTTTTCTCGATCGTAATCAGATGTGGTATCTTCGATCTGTGTCCGGATCTGCTTAACACGGCGAGCAATCTCATCTTTGTCGCCGGCTCCATCAACAATGGTTGTAGTATCTTTTACGATTACAATCCGCTTTGCTGTACCGAGATCTTCGACGGTGATATTCTCAAGCTTTATTCCAAGATCTTCGCTAACCACCTTACCACCGGTGAGAGTTGCAATATCTTCAAGCATAGCCTTTCTTCGATCACCAAAACCAGGCGCCTTAACTGCAGCAACTTGCAAATTTCCGCGCAGCTTATTAACAACAAGAGTTGCTAGAGCATCACCATCAACATCCTCAGCTATAATGAGCAGTCCTTTGCCTACCTTTACAACGGACTCAAGAATTGGTAACAGATCTTTCATGCTGGATACTTTCTTCTCAACGAGTAGAAGATAAGGATCTTCCATTCTCACTTCCATACGATCTGGATTAGTAATGAAATAGGGAGAAAGATATCCGCGATCGAACTGCATACCTTCAACGACATCCAGGGTGGTATCCATTGATTTTGCTTCCTCAACGGTGATAACACCTTCTTTACCAACTTTATCCATTGCTTCAGCAATGATGTTACCAATGGTCTTATCATTGTTTGCGGAAATGGTTCCAACCTGAGCGATTTCTCTCTGCTCTTTGGTTGGTGTCGAAATTTCCTTAAGCTTGCTCACGATAACTTCTACAGATTTATCGATTCCGCGCTTGAGTTCCATTGGATTGGCGCCGGCGGCAACAAGCTTGACGCCTTCAGTGTAGATTGCCTGGGCGAGAACTGTTGCTGTGGTAGTCCCATCGCCTGCCACGTCGGAGGTCTTGGAAGCAACTTCCTTAACCATCTGTGCCCCCATATTCTCGATCTTGTCTTCTATTTCAATCTCTTTGGCAACGGTAACACCATCTTTGGTGATAGTCGGCGCACCATAGGACTTTTCGATCAAAACGTTCCGTCCTTTGGGGCCGAGGGTAACTTTTACTGCATCTGCAAGAATGTTAACTCCGGCAAGAATCGCCTCGCGGCCTTTCGCACCATATAGAAGATCTTTTCCAGCCATTGCGTTTTCTCCTTAAAATTTTTAAACAATTTATTGTGGACTTAAACAACGTGTACAGTTTTCGTTATCCCTCAACTACTCCTAGAACGTCATCTTCACGCAAAATCAGATAGTTTTCTCCGTCGATCGTAACATCGGTTCCACCGTATTTGGAAAAGAGAACTGTATCACCCTCTTTAACCTGCAGTTTTACGCGCTCTCCACAATCATTCAGTTTTCCAGGTCCAACCGAGACCACTTTACCTTCTACCGGTTTCTCTCTAGCGTTGTCAGGAATAATAATACCACCAGCTGTTTTCTCTTCCTCTTCAACCCTCTTTACAAGGATACGATCATTCAATGGACGGATTTTCATTTCTATCTCCAATATGCTGATATTAAAAAGCAACCACAATAACTGACCCAATTACTTAAATTACTATTTAAACAAAAATATATTAATTACAAAAACTCATCTGTCAATCTGTATGCATTTTTTACATTTGGTTTTAATATTACTTTTTTTATCAAAATGAATATAGTAACATTAGTCAATACACTAACGCGAACTTTTACGAGGAGACAGATGACGAAGGAAAAGATCGAAAAAGGCATAAGTCTGCAAGTTGATGCAGATGAACTCATAAAAAGGAAATCGGTGAGAACAACGTTCAAACTGCCTACAGAAGCCATTACTTTGCTCAAAATATCCGCCAAACACCTGGGTATTAAACAAAAAACACTACTTGACCAGCTAATTGAAGACGAAAACATCCTCAACATACTGGCTCAAGAAGCCCGAACGTATTGTCGTAAAGATGATGACTGCCGTCCTAAAACATTTGTTCTAAGCAGGAAGGCATTAGATTTAATCGACGTCATGTTGGATCGATACGATATAGCACGTGATATTCTTGTGGAATTATCTATTTTCAGACTCTCTTCATACATTGAGTCTTTGTCTGACAAACATGACAAAAGGAGAGCCACTCTAAAGGAAATAGTTAAATACCAAACGTTTTTGGAGGACTTACTGAAGAAGAGCAAGGGAACCTTCGAGCAAGATGACCAATTTCTGACGAGATTTGAAAGGTTAGCCCAAACAACACAAAGAAGTGTTAGTGAGATCAGGATGATGGTCAAAGATAGAAACGATTTCATTTACTAACCCTGGCAAACGGGAAGGTAAACCGTAACTCCGTATAGTAGCTACCTGAGGAGTGGAGGTGCCCATGTTTCACCGAGCATAACCTGCCACTAGTCTGATCATGGAGCGGTATACACAGATGTTGATACGTATTTAAGGAGTAACAGGAAAGCTATGAAGAAAAGAACTATTCATCAGTGGAGAGATTGGATTTTGAATTATATTTCAGAGGACAATTATGAATTGATCCGAAAAGATACTCTAGAGGTTTTTAAGATTGTGGCCAAGGATGCCATGGAAGCAGAAAATAAAAGTCAGCTATTCATCAGAAACAAGAAAGAAGAAATGGGTTGAAACACAACAACTTAGATGATCTTAGATTTCTCATGACATCTTCCAGGTATCTCGTCCAGGTCATAACTCAATCATTATTTGTCAGCAGGAGAAGGTATCCCATGGCTATACTCGGTTGAAGGCGCCCCCATATATTTACATTGAAGATGGCGGGGATGACAACTGGCTCGAGCTCAAACTGGAGTATGTGCTGCCGATGGGAAGTATGGCGAATAACAGCATGGCTGAGTATAAACTCAAAAACGGCATTCTCCAGTCAGGTGCTACCGGCGGGGAGAGCTGGAACCCTCTGGAATCAGGAATCTCCGTTCTTCTGCTCGGCCAGAAAAGCCGTTACCAGATTTATAACACGGACGATTTCACCTATGACAGAGATACCTTTCCGTTTCAGTTTGGCTATCTCTACAACAACACCGACTTCCCGGTAAACCCAACTAGAGGGAGTTCACAATATATCGGCTACAGCCAGGATTTCAGTGATGACTCCGACGTCAGCAATTGGTCATTTATCGAATTTGAGGCAAGGAAGTATTTTGGTCTCGGCGATTCCCAAAGGGCTCGCCAGAGGATTCTAGCCCTCAACTTCTGGACCGGCACCTCACCTTCCTGGAACGAAACCGTCAATGATGATGGGTCACAGTGGTCGAAGACAATCCTCCGTTTTTCGAGGGAGCAAACCTGGGAGGTTCCTATCGAATGAGAGGCTACCATAGATATGATAAATTTTCAGTCACCTCTTCACTGGGGGCCAATCCCAACTCAAAGGTCTTTTACAATCGCATAAAAGGAGAGATGGAGCAGACTTTAGAACAGTTGGGTTATCCCTGCCTACGTATCATCCGACCATCATTACTCCTAGGATCCAGAGAAGAATTCCGCCTGGGTGAGAAAATGGGGGAATTTCTCGCTCTTATACTAATACCGTTTTTACAAGGCTCATTGGAAAAATATATGACCATTCATGCGAAATCTGTAGCACAATTTATGGTAAAAGTGGCTTATGAAAAGCCTCTTTCAGGCGTTTATCACTATGAGTCAGATGAAATTCAGGATCATGCTTTATCATAACTCAAGGCTGGAATGCTAGACTGGTTTCTAGAATTTCACAATCAGTTGGAGATCAATGGGTAAGTGAGGACAATTCTCCAGTATTAAAAGTACCAAGCGTTGTTGTACCCGAAGGTATCAATTACCTGCTTAACATCGCACATGGTGATTTTGGCAAAATAGAAAGTGGTAACCCAATTCCCATGGATTTCGATTCACGACTTATCAAATAACCTGCCACTAACAAACTACTTACTGATATCGAGATAATTTTTCTTCGATATTTCGTTACGAACGCCAGATGGTATTTGAGGCGATGATACTGCTTAAAAATGAACATCTTACCCTAACAGGTCGCACGTTGACCTGCTTAGCATGCAGACAAGACCATGACTGAGAATCCGTTTGCCGCGAAAAATATCAAGCCATTTGCTTAGGAAAAATTAGCTAAAAAGGCAGGTTCTGCCTTCAACGATAAGTTTTCCTCCACAGTTATACCGCTCAGCATCGTTGCTGTGGCGAAAGGTGCCGGATTACCAGCACAGGTCGCTGGAAGCTCCGTCTTGAACAGCATGGCAGTTTAGGAAGAGTAGCTCACAAGCTTAACAATATTGACATTAAGCCATATGTCGAAAAAGCTGCTCGTGCAATGCTGGAACATTCCACATATGCAGACTTTTGTCTTAATAATTACTTTGCCTGCAACTCCTGCATGTTTGAAGTGGGTATCGGCTGGGCTATGTCGCTGCCCAGTATTCTCAAGCGGTCTGTTTGGGGCCGTGGCTCGCTAGCCGTGACCTGCTACCGTTTGGTCGGCGTCCAATAGCAGCTGATCTTGCAGGAGGTGCATAGGGGCCAAATTGGCTATTATACTGCTCAAGCACCTTCTGACAGACCAGTACATTCTTTGCATCCTTGCCCAGCTTGTTTCTAAAAAAACATTCCACAAAATTGAGAACGGGTTTTACTTTTCTGACAAACCAGAAAAGATGGTGCTCCACTTCTTTGCACGGATGATACGCTTTATATGTCTTGTAAACCTGCTCGATCTTATCCGTCTGGTAGTTGAGATGTTCTGTGACCGACCCCATAAAAAGCCAGATATCCCTTGCCTGGGCTTCTTTGAAAGGCATTACCGAAACATCTTCTTCCAGATCCAGAAAACCAACTTGCCCTGTCTCGTTTGACCAGGTTATGTCTTTTAGATGGGGTCTTCCATGGGCCAACCCTTTTTGGTGTATGTCTGCCAGGGCCCGTGCAGCTTTTTTTATATAAACAAGCTGCTTATCAGGATTGTCTTTCATGGAATCGATCAATTTGCCCAGCTCCTGTCCCAGTTCTTTCATTTCAATGTAATGATCAGTGACACAGCTGAGTGCTGGAACACGAACACCTTTATCCTGGAAATGCTTTAACCTTTCGGCCTCATCCATTAAAGCAGGTAATCCTCCCTTTGAAGAAGTCGCAGTAAACATGCTCCACCCTGTAACACGGGCAAACAGGGTCAAGAGGTTATGCATCCATAATTTTGAACTCGGCGGTTCCGGATATTTCCTCCAGATTACGCCGTCCCTGGTTTCTATGCGTTGTGTCCTCATTTAGCAAATCCCCATTGCAGATGAATACCTGAGATTGTTATTGATGTAAACTGCCTCTGCCTTATTCATGGTCTGCCGCCTGTTCTGTCTACTATGTGGGGAACGCTCCCTAGTATTAGTATGTTTTTAGTAGATTACAGCCGACATATTCGATGAAACCGGTTATGCGTCTGACGTAACACATCTCTTGTAATTTTAAGTTACGCAGGGGTGTGTTTTGACTTAGTCCGGGTAGCCAGGCCCATCGTAATTAAGGGTAACTATATGATAGTCGGTTGTAGTGCGGAGGCAATGCTTTGCCTATTGGACTTTGGTCCAACAGACAGTGCTGCTTTCATCCATTAATAAATGAATAGTTGATGAGGAGATTTGTAGAATAGATAGATGCGTAGAACGAACCAGGTATTATGAACAATCTGATCCGCCAATAAAAACGGCAGTTCTAGCGACTTGGGGTACAACGACTACGAATAATAAACTAATTATGTAAACGTCAAAATCCGAATCGATTTTCGGACAAGAAAAATAGAAGAGTCATGGGCTCAAGGGGCAGCAGAGCAGATCGAATCCATATTGTCTTCGTCGATGCCCTGTCAAGGAGATGGTGTTTATGGAACAAATAAGGATAGTGAAAAGAGATTCGGAGGTTTTGCGGGGGATACGAAGGTGTTTATTCGGATCAGGTTTGCTCCTGGTGACGCTTTTGTTCTCCGGCTGCGCGGGATGGAACACGTCCGCCGACCTCGTGTTTGTTCCTGCAACCGGCTCTATCAAAGGGATATACTACCCTGGAAAATTTGTTTGGAACGATTTGCTCACAGACAACGTTTCGTCAGCCAAAGATTTCTACGGACAGCTTTTCGGCTGGACTTTTGAAACTTCCGGCAAATACACAGTGATTAAAAACAATGGCCAAAATATTGGCAGAATCGTTCATGTCAAGGGAGATGACCAAAACCCCAGTGTCTCCCGTTGGCTTTGTGTTCTGTCGGTCGACGACATAGACAAAGCCATTAAGATAACCCTTGAAGCGGGTGGAATTGTCAACGAGGGGCCCATGGAGTTGGGCAAGCGCGGCAGGGGGGCTCTGGTTCGTGATCCCCAGGGGGCCCAATTGATGCTCCTGCATTCCAAAAATGGTGATCCAGAGGATGAAGAACCGCCCCTGGGGTCATGGCTCTGGCATGAACTCTGGAGTAATCACATCAATGAGTCGCTGGCTTTTTATCAAAAACTTGTCGGGTATGATTTTGAAGGAGAGCCGGAAGACTACCTGATTCTGAGTCGGGATGAGCATTGGCGTGCCGGTATTCGCTTGGTGGAACACAGTGAACATGAGATGCGTTGGGTTCCGGTTGTTCGGGTCGCAGATACAGAGGTGGTCGCTGAACGGGCAAATCAACTGGGAGGAAAGGTTCTTATTGAACCTCGTCCTACTCAAGATGGTGGAAGCGTAGCATTGCTGTCTGACCAGGCAAATGCGCTTTTTATCATCCAGCAATGGACGGCTCCCACCCCTGGGAAGGAGGATTAATCATGAAAAAACATATCCGGTTCATGCTCTTTGCTGGCTTGTCTTTCCTCGCGATCGTGCTCTTGTCAGGCTGTGCAGGGGGAGGAGGCTATTATACTACGACTGTTTATCGTGATTACTATGATCCTTACCCAGATTGGGGGTACAGACCTGTTTATGTAGGTCACCGGCATCATCATCGGCATTACAGTCATCCGGGACACAGGCATCCTGGGATTGGGCGCCCTCCGGGACATAGACATTCGGGACACAGGCATTCGGGACACAGGCGTCGTTGACCGACAGTCTCTGACAGATAACTTAAATATATAAGATTCTTTCTTTGAGGTTCAACTCTAGTTTGAGGTGATAACTCTTCGATTCTGCGCTCGTCATTAGGCTTTTGCAAATTCCTATTCACTTCAGTCAACAAACAAGAATCTCTTTTTCTTCTATCGTTATACCGTTGCTTCAAAAACTTGTGGTGCAAATACGCCTTACTGCTGCAGATATTATCCGCCTCCTCGTATTCTGATCAGTCGTCATAGGGGATAACTTGAACTTGCCCTCTATGGTCTGCTGACAGAGTTATAATGCATTTCTGCTTAGGCCGAATTGGCCAAAGGTCCAATAGACCCTGACTGGAAATACAGATACACTCAAAGCTGTATTGCAGAGATGCATTTGCGAGACAGGTCTTATGCTGTCAATTGCTGCCACAATAGACGTCATCCAGCTCGACCAGGTTTTCCAACAGC
Organism: Desulfopila sp. IMCC35008; assembly: GCF_010646885.2. GTDB lineage: Bacteria > Desulfobacterota > Desulfobulbia > Desulfobulbales > Desulfocapsaceae > Desulfopila. The sequence goes on from NZ_CP050700.1 coordinate 3,802,647, forward strand.
AGTTTGTCGTCAGCTCTTTTAATCACAAGTTGAATTTTTTGCTTCATCCGAAAGGCAGCATTAACAGCAATACCAAGTAAACGTCTGAGATACAGACCCGATACGTTGTCCTTGGATTGGCTAATGAAGTAAATTGAAAGGAACCATGTCGTTAACGGGAGTTTTGAAGATTCAAAGATAGTGCCGCTGATCGAAGAGGTTTGATGTGTAAAGTCGGTGCATTGGTATAGATTCCTTGATGTTACTGTGTAGAAAAGCGTGCAGCTGCACCATAAGCAGATGAAATTATCCGGCTAGCGGATCTTGATCAGCTTGGTTCTGCAGTTTTCTTCTGTACCAAACAATTCGAGGAATCTGGGCAAACTAAAACTCTTTTGTCTTTGAATTTTAGTTTCACCATGCCGTAACCTCCTTTGCTTTTTAAGGGATTATGACATGCTTGGGTTCTCATATAGCGATCACCAGTAACTTTTTCTGTAGTTTAGGGGTAATCGATATCCTTTTGTAAGTGATTAATCAGGTGGTTTCGGGCACGCCTTCTGATGACATAATCTTCCGTATCATGGGATTACAGCAAAGGACTACAAAGGCATCCTTGATCCTCGATTAGGAATCACAAATCGTGTGAAATTCGCTATTCATCCCCACTTATATCAGAGATTTTTAGGTGGAGTATTATGCGCGACTTTTTAAATTCGTTCACTGGTAGTTGATGTATCTTGGTGGTATTTTGATTTTGGTCTTGCCAACGTTCTCCATTCCCAGAACTTGCTTTGGCGTCATCATTGACGGTTTGTCTTCCAGGAAGAATAATTTGAAACCGCCAGCGACACTTGCTGCAGCACTTTTCGAATAAAGACCATTGTAGATATCCACTTTCAGTTGCGGAGAGCCATGACCATCAAGATTCATTATCAGATCAATGTTGTCATAGTTTTTAACTGTTTCCGGTTGGTTGACCATGCTTTTCCTGAACATGTGAACTATTAATATCTTTGTCGTATCAATATCGTTCTCTGTCATATACTTTGTCATGGCGGATTGTATCTGATTGATCTCATCTCCTGAAATATGTCCGATTACTTTTCCTGGAGGAACTTCCAGATTATTAACCTCAAACTCCGGGTCAATCGCAAGGTGCACGTTTTCATGTTTCAGATAGGGTAAAACAGGTTTGACTGCTTCCAATGGGGAAAGTTTACCCAATTGTAAATCAATTATAACTGCAAACCCACTCGCCTTACCCGCGTTTATGTATTGCATTACTTTTCCATCCGAAAGCGGAGTAATATAATCATTATCTTTTCCTGGATCATAGGTTGCTAGGCCGTAGATAATGTGAAATGCTGGTGTTATTTTTTGGTTACCTGTAATTTGTGCATATTCATTTGCTTTTGCTTTTATTTTCGGCATCAAGTCTTCAATCGAATATTGGCCAAGTACCCCTAGAGAAACAGCACCAGGCCGACCATAGAACCCAACCATGAGATCAGTGCTTGGGGGTATCGCTTGTTGTGCAATAGTAATTTGAGATATAAATATGCTCGCAATAACAAGTAATAAATGGATGTAAATATTCATCACCGTGTGCCTCCTAAGCATGGTTTAACAATATTATCTATTACTTGCATTCAACTATGGTAAGTTTATAAGTATAGATGAACTCTCGAAGTCCTCAATGCTGTTTCGGATGGATCGTCACCCATGGAGGTAGGCTTATATTCCAGTAAATAACTGCGGCTCGCATGATAAAACAAGAATTGTATTGCCATGCTGATGTACAAAAAAAGTATTCTGGCAGCGAATAAAAAAATCCACACAATTTACCAAATCAACGAGTGACAATGCAAGCAAACGTCAAGTTTTTTAACGCGGTGCGGCGGCCATATAATTCTTGCCATTGAACCATGGTTTTGTGGAGTACCAGCCCTCCTGAGTAGACACGACTATGTCCATTTCCTGCTTTGCTTCTTGAGCGTAATGGGGAAGCCTAAAAATCAATATTTCCCTTTTTGTACTGATCGTCCAGAAAACCTCCAACAAGACCCACGCCAGCACCAATGGCTGCACCTGAGCCAAAATTTCCTGACATCGACCCAATTAGTCCACCCGCTGCGGCACCTAATGCACTACCACTCAAGCTACGAGACGCGGTTGTGTCACCGCAGCCAGTCAAAACAAAAAGTGCCAATATGATAGAAAGGGTTAATGCTCTCATTTGAGTCTCCAATAATTTTTATTGTCATGAATTATAACAACCTGATAAAAGTGTTACTGTTTTTGGCATGGGTAGGTCTCTGACAATGCCCGTAGCAGCCCTTTCACGGGAAGTTCACTCATCAGGTCCTCATTTTCCTTATTTGCTTCAGCCCAGACGTTAAAGGCATTCTCACCATCCTTGAGGGTGGTGCCGCTGGGATAACAGATAAGTCGCGGGAGATCATCGATCTCACTGACACCATTATGGTATTGCACCGCTCCTGCGATAAACCCTCTGCAGGCATAGGTAGCGGTCGGGAAATCACTATGATCTGTAGGAGCAGAACATAGATTATAGAGATGCCTGGTAGTTAAAAAATCATAATCTTCTTTCTCAAGAGCTGTAGCAGGTGAGGTTGTCATGAAAAGGATTGCGGCTGCAAGGGCAATACTTACAAGTACGTTGTTCTCATTCATAGTGATAGTCTCCGCTTAGGGTTGGAAATACAGCAGATCAAGTGGTTTGCCGTAATGTCTGACGTCTTGACCCCTTTGTCATCATCCGACACTGACGACATTGAGGCATCACAGGATTACCGGTTAAATATGTGGGTATGGCTAAATTATCTATGGCATACTCCAATACCAGAGGCTCGTTTGTTTGTTGAACACCTGTGTTGATCCTCACCAATAAGTTTTCTGTATGCAATACAATACAATATTCAACAGTTAGGATGTCGAAAGGGACATAAAACCGAGTGCTGCCCGGCAATCCAGTTGTTCCCTGGAACGCCCGCTATAATACAAGCTCATCATTTTCAAATATAGAAACGTGCATTGTTCTTCTACGTTTGAAGAGTATTTGGTAATTCATCCTTAAAATATCCTTTAAAAAACAGACATTGTCTATTAGACCTAAGTCCAATGTGCACCATGTCGGATGAGTGCAGTGATTGTTGATGATCAGGAGGTGGTAAGAGAGGTCCGTATGATTGGCTTCCGTCCCCCTATGTACTGAGTTTAATAAGGCTTTTGTAGACAATCTTTGATCGCCTATTGACATGCAGACATTACTCAGATCCCGGAGTATTGGCTGCGAACATGTAGTCCTTGAGGCCTTGCGCACACTGGAGCTTGATGCCAAGCCCAACCTCGTTGGGCTTTAACGGTATCCAGGCCGCTCTTGCAATCGGCACCGTGAGTTTGACGAGGCCCAATCCTCGTAGTCAAGAATGATCCCGACTGCACGGTTAAAGTACAGAAAGTCCATGCCCCGAACACAGGTGAAACCTTATTATACTGTCACTCCAGCCAGCGTGATAAGAAGGAAATGGCTATTAATCAACTGTTTTCAACACGTTTTGAGGATGCTCTTGAGCACCTCAAGCAAGGTCTGGGCATCAAGAGGCGGCTGAAAAAGTACGAAAAGGTTGTCGAAAAAATCGGTCGTCTCAAGCAGCAGTTTTCCAAGGCGGCCAAGCTCTATACCGTGCAGGTTGAAAAAGATGACAAGACCGGCAATGCAAAAACAATAACATGGCAACGCAAACCCGCCCCAAAGACAACAGATACCTATCCGGGGTATACTGCCTGTAATTATTGCGAATATAAAATGCAAACCTTAAACTTGGGTGAGCATTTGGCTCCTTGTAATCCGGTCCCAGCATGGTACATCTCTGAGGAATCATAAGGATACACATCAACATATACTGATCTTCAGGCTTTTCACGGTCACTCCGTTGCTCCTTGTTCACCTTTACTTTTTGCGAGCATCTTTACGAGAGGATTTGCGCTTATTCCATGAAGAATAACACTTAACGAAACAGTGCATATCATGGTCATGGCTATTGTTTTACCTCCGGGAAGATGTTCATTCAAGACGATGACACCAAAAACGATACTGGCCAGCCCTCGCGGCCCGAACCATCCCATAAAAAGCTTTTCTGGTATACTGAGAGTTGTTCCATGTAAACAGAGGAATACCGGTAACATTCTCACAATTGTAAGGCTGAGAAAAGAATAGAGCATCACCTGCCAGGTGAAAGCCGGAAGGGACGGCCCTACTATTGCTGCACCAAAGATCGTCCAGGTTACCATGGACAGGGCATCACCGCTTGCCTCAGCAGATATCATCAATTTTTCCAAGTCTACTTTATATTTTTGAGCTACACGTCCAAAGAGCAACCCTCCGCAAAAGGCTGCTATAAATCCACTGCCCCCGGCTAATTGAGCAGTCGTAAAACAGAGGATTGCAAGAGTAACCACCGGTAACTGTCTCCAAATTTCGTTAACCCAGTTACACCTGACAGCAATTTTCAACAACAATACACCAATAGTGGTAACAATTACCCCGCAAATTAGACCAATGCCTATTTCTTCGATCATGAGGTGGACAAGAAGGCCATCCTCTGCTTCAGCACCCACCGCATGTGTTAAAAAAGCCAGGAGAACTGGAACACAAATTCCATCGTTCAGCCCGCTTTCAACATTCAGACTCTGACGAATAGGGGCAGGAACCGCTGGGTCAGAAACCACAGCCTTACCAAGGGCAGCATCCGTTGGTGCCAACATCGTTGCCAATACAGCAAGCCCCAGGAAAGAAACATCTCTCAATAAGATAACCCCAAAAATGAAACCAACGACGATAGTAAGGGGGAGACCTAACAGTAAAAGCCTTTCAGGTAAATTTAAATGTTTTCTGAGAACTCCAAAATCGGTGCCAGAGGCGTCGGAAAATAAAACAATAGCAAGGGTAACCTCAGCGATAACACGCAAACCCTCTGCATCAATTCCCAAATCAAACAAGCATAGTCCGGCAGAGCCAACTACCAGGCCAAATATTGTATATACCAGGGCACCGTTGATGGGTGTTTTTTCAAACCAGCCACTTGCAGAACTATAAAAGAAAGCAAGTAGAGCTAGTAAGGCAAGGTTCTGATAGATCATGGACAACTAACCTCAACATTTTTATTATTATAAAAATATCAGTGGTTTCTCATAATAAAACATGTAAATACAGACTCGGGGTTTTCTTTGGGTTATAATGAGTTTGGGCAAAAGACATAGCAAATAGCGTGTTTATGATTGTATTGGTTCAGCGGGAATTGATATATCTTGGTTGTATTTTGATTTTGGTCTTGCCAACGTTTTCCATTCCCAGAACTTGCTTTGGCGTCATCATTGACAGTTTGCCTTCTAGGAAAAATAGTTTGAAACCGCCAGTGACACTTACTGCAACACTTTCCGAATAAAGACCATTGTAGATATAGAACTCTGTCGAACGTTTTCCATAGTACCGGCAAATAGTATTGTGACGACTACTGCTTTTTTTTAGATCTTTCCTTGGGATCAACAAGTGCCCTTGCAGACTGTTCCTTATTGAGATTTACAATAACACCAAAGGATTCAACATCATGAGGATGTTCAGAAAAGGCAACTCAATATGTAGAAGTGTGCTCCTTCTGATGGGAGAGATCCGTCTAGCGAAAGGCAATTCTATATCTACTCGCTAACCTAACATCGTATTTGAGTGGGATTACTCTCCCTGATCGTTTTTCTTTGTTGCAAGGCCCTGCCTTATTTGTTTGACCACAGGGTATCACGACGCTCGATTTTACCAGGGCAAAGGTACAACGGGAGCAACCTGAAAACGAATTTGATAATCGGGTCCGAAGTCATCTGGAGACACGATATAGTACCAATATTGAAGAGAAAATTTCCAAGGTATACTTCCAAAAACAACGGTTTTGGCAACACCGACTCCCAACGGTAACGACAAAGCATTGTCGCTGTCCGCTTCATGATCGTAGGACCAGGTCGGCTGAGCCTGGATCTGCCAGGCGTCCGGTAAATTAATTGTGTAGAAATATTGCCCTCCCGTTATGCTTGTGTCAAAGTTGTCCTCGCCGGCCACATCCCACTGGTGGCTGAACAGGGCTCCTAAAAATCCCCAGGAGGTCTGTCGGCCGACAAAAAGTTCAGGTCCAAGCAGCCACTGGTCCAGACCTAGATCATCATCCGTGGCTGTGGGCAAGGTACCGACAACTCCCCCGATCAACTCCCAGCCGCTTGAAAAGCTTTTACCGACAGCAGCGTCAAAACTTATATCACCTAAGTCAACCCCTTTACTGTCGAACCCTTCTTCCCCTAAAACCGGCTGATCAAGGATAACAGGAATGAGCGGGCGAAGAAAGAAATTCGTGTCCTTGGCAAGCGGATATGGGAAACTTGGCTGAAAACTGAGCTTCCATGCATCCTGGTGATCTGCATCGGACAGGTCACCATCGTAAGAGATATAGTCGAAAGGAAATGCCAGGAAGCCAAGTGAGGTGTTCGGGTTGGCAAGTTCATTGGCAACATCTTCTGCATTGGGTTTCGTTGTAACATCACCATCCTGGGCAGATACGGCTGCAGGAAAGAACAGCAGAAGCACACTCATACATAACATACTGACTCTGATTTCCTGATAGTAGGAGGTCTCTTTATTCATCTATTTACCGTTAATATTTTTTATTATTCAGTGAATTCCAAATTCTTATCGCGTTACCTGGCTTAATTCAGTTTTCGTTTCAACAACCATTTCCACATGGTCGCAATGATTGACATTCTTATAAAACAAGCAACTCGAATAAACCCGCTTCCTCTTTACAAACTGAAGGTTGATGAAGAATGTGGGTGATCAGACATCGCCATATATCAGAATTGTGATAATGACGTTTTATTTTCTGTTAATCTACCCGGGCAGTAATCATCAAGAAATCCTAACCTTCATTGCGATCATCATTCTTAAATTCATATGTGTCACCCAACCTAGTGAAAAACTGCGGATTGTCAGGAATACGTCGCGGACGGCCGTTTTCATCGATCGCGACATAGCGGAAAATGCCTTCGGTGACAAAGTGTTTTTTGGCCACATATTCACCCGGCAGGTTTTTAGCCCAAACCTCAAGCCGCAAATCCATAGATGTATTGCCAACTCGCAGCAGCTTAGCGTATACTCTGACAATATCCCCCATGCTCACAGCCAACCTGAAGACCATTTTATCAACGGTCACGGTAACCATTCTGCCGCCGGCGATTTCCTTAGCCATAATGCCTCCGCCCAGATCCATTTGAGACATGATCCAGCCGCCAAAAATGTCGCCGTTGATATTGACGTCCTTCGGCATGGCCAGTGTCTGCAGAACCGGTGTGCCACTTGGCTTCCGTCCGCTTGTCTTTTCTTCCGTCACGTGATTCAATCCTCCTGGTAGCAAAGAGTAAAACTTTTCATCCCGTTTTTTTTTCAGCTGCACGCAGGGTTTCCTGGGCAATTCGAAGTTCCTCGTTTGTTGGAACCACAAGAACCTTTACCCGACTGCCGACCGTACTCACCTCCATGATACCTTCTGCACGCTGCCGGTTTTTCTGTCTGTCGATCTCGATACCTAGACCTTCCAGCCCCTGACAGGCGCGCTCGCGCACCAACGGTGCGTTCTCGCCAATGCCCGCAGTAAAGACCAAAGCATCGACGCGGCCCAGACTGGCAGTGTAGGCGCCGATATATTGTTTAATGCGGTAGCTGAATACCGCCATGGCCGTTTCCGCCTGCTGGTCACCTGCTTCCGCTTTCGCGATGACCTCTCGCATGTCGTTTACACCGCACAGTCCCTGAAGACCACTCCTCTTGTTGAGAAGATCGTCCAGATCCTCAGCTGACAGGTTCTCGTGTTTGGCCAAAAACAGAAGAACCGAGGGGTCAATGTCACCGCTGCGGGTGCCCATCACCAGCCCCGCCAGGGGCGTCAGTCCCATGGTTGTGTCGATGCAGCGACCTCCTGCGACGGCCGCCATGCTGGCACCATTTCCCAGGTGAAGCGTAATCAGGTTGAGTTCGGTCAGTGGCCGCTTTAGGTGCACTGCGACCTCCTCCGAAACAAAGGCATGGGAGGTTCCATGGAATCCGTAGCGCCGAATTTTGTATTTTTGGTGAAGCTCAAACGGAATGGCATACAGATGTGCCTCAACTGGCAGGGTCTGGTGAAAAGCCGTATCGAAAACCGCGACCTGCAGGGCATTGGGAAAGAGCTTGCGTGCTACCTGGATACCCATCAGGTTGGCAGGGTTGTGCAGAGGTGCCAATGGGATACAGGCCTCGATATCTGCGATTACCTGATCATCGATCAGGGTTGGCTGGTGAAAGGTGTCACCGCCGTGAACGACCCTGTGACCGACAGCCGAAATCTCAGATCTGCTGGAGACAGTCCCATTTTCAGGGTCCAGCAAAAGGTCGACAATCCGCTGCAACCCTTCAAGGTGATCTGCGAATCTGTTCTTTTCCACTTGCTTCTTCTCTTCTCCTACGGTCATGTGCTTGTGCGTCAGTATACTATCGGGCTCACCGATTCTTTCGGCCAGGCCAGACGCCAATACCTTTCGCTGGGTCACATCGAAGAGCTTGTATTTGATTGAGGAACTGCCGCAATTGACAACGAGTATTTTCATGAGGTCCCCATTGATCTAGTCAGTTTGCGCCATGATGGCGGTTACTGCTACGGTGTTGACGATGTCGGTGACCAGGCAGCCGCGGCTCAGATCGTTGACCGGTTTTTTCAGCCCCTGCAGGACCGGACCAATTGCCACCGCTCCCGACGAGCGCTGCACGGCCTTGTAAAGATTGTTGCCAGTGTCAAGATCCGGAAAGATGAAAACGGTGGCACGTCCGGCGACATCGCTGTTTGGCATCTTGGTCTTGGCCACCCCGGCATCCACAGCTGCGTCATACTGTATAGGGCCTTCGATTTTCAGGTCGGGCCGTGCCTTTCTGGCAATCTCTGTTGCCTCGCGAACCTTGTCCACGTTCTCGCCCTTACCCGAGGTCCCGCTGGAATAGGAGCACATTGCCACGAGGGGTTCTATACCGAAGTGCCGCGCAGTATCGGCTGAGCTTACTGCGATATCTGCCAGTTCCGCCGCATTCGGGTCGGGATTGACGGCACAGTCGCCATACACCAGCACCCGGTCAGCCAGGCACATCAGAAAGACGCTGGAGACAATGGAGCAGTCCGGCTTGGTTTTGATAATCTGCAGGCTGGGCCTGATGGTGTTGGCGGTGGAATGCACCGCCCCGGAAACCATGCCGTCGACATGCCCCTTATGAACCATCATGGTTCCGAAGCAGCTGGGGTCCAGCACCGCATCGCGGGCCATCTCGATCGTCACGCCCTTTTTCTTGCGCAGCTCGAAAAATGTCTGGGTAAAATCCTCGAGCCACTCTGAATTTATCGGATCGACTATGTGAGCGCCGCTGACATCCAAACCAAGTACAGCAGCTTTGCGGTTGATTTCGGCTTCGTCTCCTAGAAGTGTGAGGTCGCAGACTTGGCGCCGTATAAGAATTTCAGCAGCCCTCAGAATGCGGTCTTCAGCACCTTCCGCAAGCAAAATGTGCTTCGGCAGGGTTTTTGCCCGCTCGATCAGCCTGTATTGAAACATGATTGGCGTCATCGTTTCGGATTTGGATTCAACGATCTGGTCCGCAAATGTTTTTCCGTCGATGTAGCTTTCAAAGAGCCCAAGCGCCCTGGCGATTTTGCGCTCGTTATCGTGCGCAATGGTTGGGGGTACTTCATGAACCTTTATGGCCGCCACGTAAGTATCGTCGTTCACAAGCATTACCGGCAGTGACGGCCCAGGAAGCCCCTTAACCACTTTGACGATCTGAGGGGCCGCCTCTATGCCGCCGGTCAGTAAGATGCCGGCCAGGGACGGGCATCCCTGGGCAAAGGCCATCACCGTACTGCAGAGCTGAATATCGGCGCGATCGCCGGGGGTGATCACCAGCGTCCCATCAGAGATGTGGTCGAGGAAGTGCGGCAGCTGCATAGCCGCCACCTTGCAGTCGAGCACTTCCCGGTTCAACGCTTCAGGTCCACCACTCAACAGCCGCGCTCCCAGCGCTGTTATGATGTCTCCCACCGTCGGGTTTTCCAGGCTGGCATCGACCGGCAACAGATACACCTGGCTGGTATCGGTCTGGTTGATCGCGAGTGCATCACCAACAGCCTTCATTTGATCTGGCTCTATCCGGTTGATACAGGCTGCCGCAACGGTGCAGTGTCGCACATCCAATGCTTTACCGGCCACCCTCACGGCATCTGCGATATCGTCAGGATCCTTCCCATTGCCATTGATAACGATCATAACCGGGCATCCCAGATTGCTGGCCACCTGGGCATTGAAGTCGAATTCGAGTGCTGATGACACACCGGTATAGTCGGTCCCTTCGCAAAGCACGAAGTCGCATTGGCGCTCCAACTTTTTGTATTTACTGAGGATGGTATTGAGAAGTTCTTTGATTTGCCCTGTGGCAATCATCTCACGCGCCTCTGCATAGGTGCAGCCATACGTGTCGTCGTAGGACAGACCAGGATTGTAGCGGTTCAAGACCAGTTGAATGTCGTTATCGAGCGGTTTGACGGCTTTAATCACTGGCCGGAAGAAACCGATATTATGGATTCGGCGGGATAAGGTTTCCATCACGCCGAGCACGAGTGTACTCTTGCCGCTCTCAGGACCCGTCGCGGCAATGTAGAGGTTATTTGCCATGATTTTTTCCTTTCGAGTTAAATTCAATGTGAATTATCCACATAATACCGCTGTCAGGTTCTTTCGTTCCCGCCGCCAGATTTTCAACCAGGCCTCTCCGGTATTATTGCTCACCTTGGATATGCCATGAAGTGTAATTTACAGCGACAGCTTCAGCCCGCCATGATATTGAAGCCACCGTCAATATAGAGAACCTCTCCCGTAATCTTACGCATGCTGGAACAGGCCAGCATGGCCATACTGACTCCGATCTCGTCGGGCGTAACTAATGTGTGTTGCGGTGCCTTTTCCCTGGCCAGAGTCACAAGGTCGTCGAAATGGGCAATACCAGAAGCGGCCCGCGTCATAACAGGACCCGGCGAGATAGCGTTGACGCTGATGTTCTTCTTACCCAGCTCCGCAGCCAGATAGCGGACGATACCCTCAAGGCAGGACTTTGCAGGCCCCATAATGCCATAGTTAGGCACCACCTTGTCGCCGCCGAAGAAGGTGAGCGTAAAGATTGATCCACCATCAGTCATCAGGGGCGCCGCCTCACGCGCCAGAACAATCAGCGAATGGGCCGACACGGTCATGGTGGTCTGGAAGTCTTCCCGCGTTACGTCAACCACAGAGCCCTGCAGGGCGCCCTTGGGCGCGAAAGCCATGGCGTGCAGCATCGTGTCCAACCGTCCCCACTTCTTCTGGATAGCGGTGAAAACCGCCTCGGTCTGCACATCGTTGGTGATATCATGTGGAAGGTAAAGATCGGGGTCGACTTCAAGCGCATCAGCCAACTGCTGGGTGTAATCACGCGTTTTATCGTTAAGGTAGGTCATCGCAATTTCAGCACCGAAGGCCTTCAGGGCGCGCGCAGCGCCATAGGCAATAGAGTTCTGATTGGCAATTCCTGTAATCAGTGCTTTTTTGCCTTTCAGCGGCTGCGTATTGATGGCAAGCGGCTGAAGGACAGGATCGTTGGGGTCAATGCGTGTATCGCTCACGTGAATCTCCTTGTGTATCTGGGGACCACCACGACCCCCGATGGGTTATTTCATAAATGTGATGACGGCATTGCATACCTACAGGTTATATTTTCTCTGGACCGGATAAGCACCTGGAGGCAAGCGGCAGGTGCTGTGAATCCAGCTAACCTTCTCCACCATACGTTTCTTTGTGAGAGATGGTGCCAGGCCACCGCAATCCGATTTACGCAAAACACGGCGCGTTTCAGACACACATCTCTCGCCTTCAGGTCAGCTTCATCTCAGGGACATCGCCCTCCACGATCAGCTTCGCCGCTGTGGCCGCAATGACGTCGTCGACGGTCACACCTGGCGCTGTTTCTCGCAGGACGAGGCCTGCTTCAGTAGGCTCTATCACCGCCATCTCGGTAACGATCAGCGACACTCGCCTCGTCGCCGTGAGCGGCAGGTTGCATTCGGGAACGATCTTGGATGTTTTACCCTTGACGGTGTGGATCATGGCGATGATGACTCGATTGGAGCCTGCGACCAGATCCATTGCGCCGCCCATACCCGGCACCATCTTGCCCGGCACCTTCCAATTGGCAAGAAAACCGCGCTCATCTATCTGCAGCCCGCCAAGCACCGTCATGTCGAGATGCCCGCCACGGATCAGTCCGAAGGACATCGCAGAATCGATGGAGGCAGCCCCGGGAACCGCGGTGACGAAGCCGGCACCCGCATCAGTCAGGTCTTCTTCCTCCATTCCCTCTGGAGGCCGCGCACCGAGGCCAATCATACCGTTCTCGGCCTGAAAGAACACGTCCACGCCTTCAGGCAGATAATTGGCCACCATTGACGGCAGGCCGATACCGAGGTTAACCAGAGTACCCGACTTCACCTCGAGCGCCACGCGGCGCGCAATCAATTCCTTTGGATTCATTATTTCTGTGGGGTTCATCGTACCTCCCTCTCAAGCAGGTGATCAACGAGCACTGCCGGCGTCTTCACAGCGTCGGGCGGAATCGCCCCGACCGGCAGGATTTCTTTCGCTTCGGCAATCACGACGTCTGCCGCCAGTGCCATGATCGGATTAAAATTATGTGCAGTGAGCTGGTATTCGAGATTGCCTATGTAATCGGCTGACTTTGCAGCAATCAGTGCATAGTCAGCTCGAATCGGCTTCTCAACAAGGTAACGATTGCCATCGACCTCAATGGTCTGCTTACCCTCCTCGACCTCGGTGCCAATGCCCGTTGCTGTCAGGACACCGCCCAGGCCCACTCCGGCCGCACGGATGCGCTCCACCAAAGTGCCCTGCGGCACCAGTTCGATCTCCATCTCGCCTGAGATCATTTTCTGCTGCGCGACCGGGTTAAGACCGATATGCGAAGCGATCACCTTCTTGACGAGACCCGCCGCGACCAGCTTGCCGACTCCGTAATCCGGTTTACCGCAGTCGTTTGCAACGACCGTAAAACCGCCGACACCACGCTCAACCAGCGCAGCAATAAGACGGTGGGGCGAGCCCACACCCATAAACCCGCCGATATGCAGGACAGAGCCCTCGCCGATCATGGCGGCGGCATCTGCAACTTTCGTGACTGTTTTCATTTTCATATAAAGGTCTCCTTTGCGGCGTCACCCAAGGCCACTTTGCCGCAATTATTGACACAATGACTGGAAACGGTATCACCGATACCATCACCCGTAATTACCACCACAGAGTCATATCTTTTTAGCATATTGTTATCTTTATACTCGTTATCGCATTCTCTAATTGATGGTAAGATCTCCACCCCCTGCAAGAAATACCGCACCAAGGTGGACCACATAGGGCGCTTAACGTTCGACAATCATCGCCATCCCCATACCGCCACCAATACACATGGTCACTAGTCCGGTGGAATAGTTTTTGCGCTGCATCTGGTGCATCAATGTCACCATCTGACGGGATCCGGTACACCCTATAGGGTGTCCCAGCGAGATACCGCTGCCCAGCTGATTAGGCTTATCGACGTCAATACCTAACTCACGGCAACAGGAGATCGCCTGAGCGGCAAACGCTTCGTTCAACTCGATAGCATCGATATCGCCAATGCTCATGCCTGCCTGTTTCAGAACTTTGCGTATGGCAGGAACCGGCCCCGTGCCCATATAGGCGGGATCGACCCCGCCGGATGCGAAAGCCTTGATCTTGAGTATCGGATTAAGACCCATTTCTTTTGCCTTTTCAGCACTCATGACCAGGACTGCTGCGGCACCGTCGTTGACGCTTGAAGCATTTCCTGCCGTAACAGTACCATCCTTCTTGAAAACTGACCGAAGCCTGGACATCTTCTCCATATCGGTTTCCCTGGGACCCTCATCTGTATCAATCGTTTCTTCGCCTTTCCGCGTTTTTGTAACCACTGGCACGATCTCTTGGGCGAAAAGTCCCTCCATGATAGCTTTCCTGGCACGCGTTTGACTTGAAACACTTAGCTCGTCCTGCTCCTGTCGGGTGATACCATATTTTTCGGCTATATTTTCGGCTGTCAGCCCCATATGATAGCCATAGAAAATTTCATACAAGCCGTCCAGCACCATCAGGTCGTTAATCTCACCCACGCCGCTCACTGCCATTCGGTAACCCCACCGCGCCTGAGGTAAAGACATTGGCGCCAGGGTCATGTTCTCCTGACCGCCCGCTACAATGACATCGGCCTGGCCAGCCATGATAGACACTGCAGCGAGGGCAATGGATTTCAGCCCCGACCCGCAGACCTTGTTGATGGTAAAAGCAGGCGTTTCCTTGGGTACCCCGGCACGAATCATCGCCTGACGTCCGGGATTTTGCCCCAGCCCGGAGGTGAGTACGTTGCCCATGATCACCTCATCGATAGATACTGCCGGAAGAGTGGAATCCCAACTGGTGAATTCTTTTTCGAGATCAGTCAACCCTTGATCTTTCAGCTTGTCCGGAGTGCATGTCATCACCTGTGCACTGGCTTCTGGTCTAACACCAGCCCTATTAAACACCTCTTTAATGACAGCTGCGCCCAGATCCACTGCTGTGGTATTCTTGAACCCTCCTCCGAATTTTCCTACAGCGGTCCTTACTCCAGCGACGATAACAGCTTGTTTCATTATAAAATCCTCCTGTTTGCTAAATCTAATGTCTGTACCGCAAGGAATACTTCATTCTGATCTCCCTCAACTCAGCAGCTGAACATATGAATTCTTGTCAAAAACAGCTGCAATTGGCAGACAGACTGTGACTTGTTACGAATTCCGATCTGAACGTTCTTCCGGCAGACCTTCCCAAACTGTCCGGCAGTACTGACCAAAAGATGTAATCCGACAACCGTTTAGCGATACGACTATATTTTTTTTTAAATTGGCCACTATTTATCTTTGGAAAAGACTCTTCAGGGGCCCCAATGGTCTCCGTCATTCATTTGTGAGGCTATAGTTTTGAAGTGACTCTGAGTTTCATTGAAATCATCAAACTCTTGCTTTTCTTACATCGATGCAAGAGTTACCTTGAGTTTCAGATCATCATGGTCCGCTTCTGTGTTATTAACAAGAGTCGTAATATCCTCTTTAGTCACTACGCTTTGCCTCATCGTCGAATCCCAATCTGGTACTGGTTACTTGAGTTTCACCTTCAAACCCTGGCCGGCAAGAGAAAGCCTGACGCCTTTTTGTGTCGTTTTCAACTTCATCACCACATCGTTGCCATTTTTTAAAGCCAGGACTGATCCTCCGCCTATTAATGACGCCCCGGCTTCGCCAGCGACAAAGACCCCTTCCAGATCCTTCGCTTCTACCAGATTGTATACTTCGCCAGTGGCTTCAACACTGGAGACTCCAACGTCAATTAAAGTTAATCCCCGAACGGAAAACTCATGCTCCGAACCGTCATACATGGATAATGTCCCTTCACCCCATGAAACACCAATGCCCACGGCTACGGCTTTGGTTTTCATCTTTACTGTACCCGAAACTTGCGGTGCCGGTGTAACAGAGATCGCATAGGAAGTGGCATAGAGTGCTTCAACTTCCTCTCCTACCTCAAGTTTACTGAGATTTATTTCATCACTGACTTTAAGGGCAACTACATGCTCTACTCCTTCAAGGACCACGACACCATTTTTTAGATCGATACCCGCAATCTCAGCCGCTACAAAATAACGACCGGTAACCTCTACTCCGGGCTTTTGGCCCAGTTTGGCAGTTTTCACTGTCAGTGTTGAGGCTTTTGCCTCAAGACCACTACCTTTTGGTTCCAAAGCAAAAGCGAAACCCGAGTAGTACTCCATGATCACGAGATCCCCGCGTTTGAGCTGGTCAAAATTCTTAACCTCGGGTCCTGCTGTATACGCATAATATTCCCCAGCTTCATTTTTAAGAGTTATTACCCTGGTATCCCTGTTAATATCGGTAATCACATCAACGGCAACAGCAGCGTCGACAGCTTCTCCCTCAACCTGTTCTGTGGCCATGGTAAAACCAGCGAGCGATAATGTAAGCGTTACGATTACTAATGCGGACCAAAAAGATTTCACCATACTTTTTCCCATCATTTTAGTTTCTCCTTGATTTTGTTGAGTAGTTAATAGATTGTTATTTTTTATATTAATAGCTACTTGCCTGAGTGAATAATTGTATCAGGCCTCTCAATCCCTATCGGTTAAGACGCCTCCTGTCGCCAAACAAGGATCCGTCAATAACTCCGGCTACAACACCTTTTCCTTCGCCTCTAAAAAAAGCCTTCCGATGATGAACACTCTCCAACACCAAACAACATATCCCCGCCAACCGATATCCATGATCTTGGTATTCACTTCATCTGACCGAAGAAGGCACCTGAAGCTTTACCTTTCACTCCATCGTCGGTAATGCCGTAGATATTTTTAAATCCACGAGCATTGTAATTGTCGAGATTGCAGCTCTTTTTAAAGACGCTCTTGAAAATCCCTCATGATCAAATTTTCCAACACATCTTCATGGCTTTCTGATTTTCAGAGCGCTGTAATCTGATTCCAATTGTATAGTTTTTCTCAAAGAGATCTATTGGACCTTGGGGCAATGGACTTTGGGACAACATCGCAAGCGTATAACCTTTAGCATAACAAAATATAGTGAATTTCGAGGATCATTGCAGACAATGATGAACCATCTAACAGTTAGGCCTGTGGCAATAATTATGCTGTGTAAAATTCCCTGAGAGTGTTTAGAGGAAGCTGGTGTATTCACACGGTACAGGCTCAGAACAACATCACCAGATGTATTTCGCTTAAATGATTGCTATGTTGCAAAAAACTTCCAGTATGCGATGAAATTTCTCATATCATCAAACAAGGGGGGGAAGTGAAAATACAAGGAGAACGTAAGCCACGATTGCTTCGTGAATGCTGATTCGATTGTTTCATCATGACCAAACCATTCAAACCAATTATATACCAATTGAAAGTTGTACTCCTGGGGCAATTATTCACAAAGCTGAATTCAACGACCACCTTTTATCCAGAACCCACTTGCATTTATATCTTTCCAAAGTTAATCTCCCAAAACTATTCGAAGTTAACCACAAATATATAACTTAGTATCAGACCAGATTGAAGGGAGGCTTAGAAAATGACGAATAATATATTGTCAATAGTTTTGATAACGCAGTTGTTTTTATTGGGAACAGTTGCAGGTGCAGCTGAACTGCATGAAGGAATCTTGGGATATCGGTGGGGTGAGAGTGTATCAAGATCTGCCGAATTATCAAAACTGGGTGAGAAAGGTGAGGTCATTTATTACACCAAACCAGGAGAAACATATACTATCGGTGACGTCTCGACTGAGAATGTAATTTACGGGTTTTACCAAGATCAGCTTTTTGGAGTATATCTAAATATCGACTCCATTGAGGTGTATGACAAACTGTTAAATCACTTAAAATCTCTGTACGGGCTTCCAGCAACGAAAACGAGAATAGACAACTCCTTAGTTTACAAATGGAAACAGAAAAATATCATTATTAAGCTGAAAGCCGATGAACCTATTCGGAAAATGAAGCTGGCATTTTATTACCAGCCATTATCTAGTCAACTAAATGCTCAGCAATGGGAAGAACTTGACACTTCTTCATTCCGTTTTGTTCCTATAGAGAAAGATAAAAAACCTGAAAAGTTAATTCTCTTTGAATTTTAATAAAAAACCTGCGTAAGCTTCCCATTAAAAGAGACATGTTAAAATGAGAGCTTTCTGGCCAAATAAAGATTCCAGGAGGTTCTTATGAAAAGGTCATGTTTCACAGAAACGATGATTATTTCCATCCTCAAAAGGACTGATGCCGGTATTACAGTTAAGGACGTGTGCAGAAAGCATGGCATCTCTGACGCCACATATTACAACTGGAAGTCAAAATACGGTGGCATGAGTGCTTCTGACTTGAAGCGCATGAAAGAGATGGAGCATGAGCTTGCCCAGCTCAAACGAATGTATGCAGACATGGCTCTTGAGAACAGAGCATTAAAGGATCTCATTGAAAAAAAGCTTTAAGGCCGCTTGAGAAAAGGGAAGCAGTTTCGTTTTTTAACTGAAGAACACCAACTATCAGTAAAGCGTGGTTGTGCTTGTATCGGGTTGTCTCGAGCGGCCTACTATCGGCCTTTCAAAGGGCTTGATGATACTGAGGTTATAATTGCTATAAACGAAGTGACTTTCAAGCACCCCCGTTGGGGATTTTGGCTCACGTTCAAAACACTAAGAAGAAAAGGTTTTTGCTGGAATCATAAGCGTGTGTACCGGGTTTATTGCAATTTAAAGTTAAACCAGAAACGTCGAGCTCAAAAACGTATTCCACAAAGAGTAAAACAACCGCTCTTTGTTCCTGGCAGACCTAATCAGGTGTGGTCAGCTGATTTTATAAGTGATGCCCTTTATGCCGGTAAACGATTTCGAACATTTAATGTTCTGGACGATTTCAACAGGGAAATCCTGGCGATAGAAATTGATACATCATTGACTGGCCGACGGCTCATAAGGATCTTCCTGCGGTTGCAAGGGTTCCGTGGTCTACCAGAAGTACTAAGGGTAAATAAAGGCCCTGAATTTCTATACCATGAGCTTGTAGATTGGGCCGGATCTGCTGGCATGAGAATACAATACATTCAACCTGGTAAACCAAACCAAAACGCATATGTGGAGCGGTTTAACAGGGCCTATAGAAATGAAGTTCTCGACCTTTACCTTTTTGATAACCTTGAGGAAGTGAGAGAAAAAACATATTGGTGGATGATCGATTACAACGAAGAGCGATCCCATGATTCACTGGAGGACATGACACCAGCTGAATACATGGAGAAAAGAGCTGAAAGCCCTAATTTCGAACTGTCTACCTAATGCGGAAGCTTATGCCTCTATAAAATAAGCTCTTTCAAAATTTCCAAATAAGTTCGATCTGGTTCATATTGAGGCTATCGTTGCTATCATAAAGTTCGGCATTAGATTGATGCAAGTATCTAAAACCTAATAAAATATGTTCTGTTAGATTGATCCTGAAACCAAGCGTCCCAAGAAAGAAGAAAGTACCTCCCAAATCGTATTCACCAAAAATGTACTCACTCATCAGGCCAGCACCGAATCCAGCCAGCAGATGGAATTTTTTGTCAGGCGAGGTAGACTCAGCATATCCTAAGACCGAAGGCTTGAATGCATTTTCCCCTTCGCCATCAAGAGCACTTAACGAAACCTCACAACCTGATTCCAATTTCCACCCCGATGCGAAATCATACGACCAAGGCAAATCGAACGATACATATGCATCGTACTGATCTAGATCCGCTCCTGTGAAAGTGTTTCCATAGCGAATACCGATATCTCTCAAATCGGCAAAACAAAATTCACTAGTAACTAACATCAAGCATATGGCAACACCAACAGATATTAGTCTATTACAAATCATTGTCCTGTTCCTCTTATCCTGAACGTAACACCTAGCCCAAATATTTCATGAAAAACTTGCCGGAGCCGATATATGTCTCATGTTTTCTTATAGTTAAGATGTAGATGGGTGTTCTAATTGCTGTTACACTTTGTACCTGAGCAGAAATAACTGGCTCCTGTAGTTTTTCACCCTTCGGGCGAACCGATATGGCCCGCTATCCTTCGTTGCAACAGGGAGTTGCCTACTCAAGTAGTGCAATTCCCTGTGCACCTTGACTAGCAGGCCATTTCGGCTCGTGAAATATCCGGACTAGTCACAATCAACTGAAAATAATATATAAATTAGGTGTTATAGTAATATCGTTTTTTCAGTTTTGGGTCTATTGGACCTTAGGGCAATAGAGAGAAGTGATCCCGGTTTATTAGACAGGTCGTGAGGGCGGGGTCCTAACATAAAAAAGGACTTTATACATGAAAAAGAGACGGAAGTTTTCTGCAAATTTCGGTCACGATTGCTCAAATGGCTTAATATTTATTTTTTCGGCTAGACGAACCAATTCCGCAACGGATGAAACCTTTGTTTTTTGCATTACGCGACTTCTATGGACTTTTATGGTTTTTTCACTGGTACCCAGTTCATAGGCTATCTGTTTGTTGAGCAGACCTGCGATGACCCAGCGCATTACTTCTTTCTCCCGAGGGGTTAATGTCTCGATAAGGGCCTTAATCTCTTTTTTCTCTTCCTCTTCTTTCATTTCATGAGAATTGCGTTTTATTGCATTATTTATTGCCTTTTGGAGAGCTTCTGGTTCGAAAGGTTTTGGCAAGAAATCAACAGCCCCTTTTTTCATGGCCTCGACACTCATAGGGATATCACCATGTCCGGTCATGAAAACAATAGGGAAATGGTATCCCTTTTCTTTCAGTAACTCTTGAAGTTCTAGTCCGTTAATATCTGGTAACCGTACATCCAACAGAATACATCCCGGATATTGAAGCGTGTTCTCTGATAAAAAAGCAGTGGAAGATTCGAACGCAATAGCCAGGTATCCAAAGGTCTGGACCAATCGTATCATACTCTTTCTAAAGGAATCGTTGTCCTCGACAATATAAACGGTACCCTTAGAATAATCCATCGTGATCTCCATCAGATAAAGCTTTTAATATTAAATAAAATATTTAACCGGCATTTTGACTATTTGCCGTTTATTACAAACATCGTGTTGGCTATGAGCATAGAGCTAAGACATAACCCAATTATTTCTTGTCATCACTTAAGTGAATATAGAACGGACCGATAATTTGATCAATACTGAATTTTCAACTCCTAAACCACATCATAAAGAACATTGATCGTAAGTCTTATTTATGAGTTCAATTTGGAAAAATAGAACTCATTCATATTGCGCTTATATTTTTTTGAGAAATATATGATCGCATGGAACATCTAGTATTTTTCGCTAACTATCCAGTATGTTATGAAATGTTCTCCGTTGTTCGTTCATCCGATATTGCCCCAAGGTCCAATAGCTCTCTTTAAAAACTAACTATACGCTACATTCTAACATCCTGGAAAACAGGGCGACTAAGAATACGCTGAGCAACGTTAAACGCAGGGGTTCTACTAGAGCGTCCGAAAAATGCGCTGTCTTTTTGACAACCAAAATTAATAGACAGATGGGGTTTACAGAAGAATAAGTACACCGCCTGCACAAGTGGCTAGCGGCTGATCAGCACGTAGTAAATTATATGCAGTGTCATGTAAACCCCAACTTCTTTCCAGGGCAATGATTAAACGAGGACGTGGAAACCTCACCCATCAAAATACAGGAGAAAAAAAAGATGATTGGGAGAAATGTTGTGAGATATGTTCTGGCTATTGCTACTCTAGCACTGCTGCTTTCAAACTCAGCTCAAGCTTCAGAGGATGAAACAATGTTAATGAAGCAAATGTCTGAGCTTAGAAACCTTATCGAGATGCAGCAGAACCAACTGGATTCACAATTAAAAGAAATTCAAAATCTCAAGAATCAACTTGATCAGAACACCAAAGCAATTGTTGCAAAGGATGAGAACGCTGAAGATGCCGATTCAAGCAAAATGCTTACCTCAAGCTTGCCAAAAGTCAATTTGAGTTTGTATGGACATGTAAACAAGGCTGCTCTTTTTGCAGATAATGGAGATGACAGCAGTTGGTACTTTGTCGATAATGACAACTCCGACACGCGTTTGGGGCTTAGAGCTGCGGTTGAGAAGTTTGAGAATTGGAGCATAGGCGGCAGGATAGAGTATGGGATTGTGTCTAATGCATCAGATGATGTCAACCAACTCAACGACAGTAATGCGACATCTTCCAACTTTCAGTTGCGCTGGGCAGAAGTCTCAGTTGAGCATGACACTTTTGGTAAAGTATCATTGGGTAAAGGGGATAGTGCTTCCAATAATAGTGCCGAGGTGGACCTTTCCGGCACTGATGTTGCTGCATATTCTTCTATATCCGATACGGCCGGTGCCATGTTGTGGTACGACAATGCCACTGCTACTCTTACAGATCTCGAAGTAGGAGATGTTTTTAGCAATTTTGATGGCTTGTCGCGCACAGACAGATTACGCTATGATTCTCCAACATTTGCCGGTTTTTCTTTAGCTTTGTCGGCTTCTTCCGGAGACGCGTATGATGCAGCAATTGTGTATAACCGGAAATTTGGTGAAACAAAAGTAGCTGCTGCACTTGCTGCGGCTAATCCTGGTACCGACACAGTTGATATGATTTACAGTGGCTCAGCTTCGATTCTTTTTCCTATAGGCATAAATGCAACTGTTTCGGCAGCAACACAGGATTTGGATATGTCGGATCGTGAGGATCCTGTTAACTGGTATGCAAAACTGGGATATATAGCAAAATTTACCGAATCTTCCACCACGGCTTTCTCAGCAGACTATGGCGAAACAACCGACCTCGATGCTGACGGTGACACCGGGAAGACATTTGCTGTTGCTGCTGTACATAATCTCCCTGACTGGGGAACCCAGTTATATCTTGTCTATCGTCTTCACCAGTTAGACAGAAGCAATGCAGATTATGAAGACATCAATGTTGTTATGACTGGCGCCAGGGTGAAATTTTAATGAAAAGAATAGGAAAATCTCTGCAGACAGGACTAATACTTGCCTGTCTGCTGCTTACTGCAAGTTGTGGTGGCCAATCGTTTGTCTATCAACCGACAAATGACATTCCTCCTGGTCCAGGTCTTTTATCTGGAGAGGATGGAGAGTTCAATCTTTTTTCAGCTGGCGGCCCCAAAAATGAAAAGCATCACGATTCAGGAAAAAAAGAGATCAGCAAATAAGAAAATCTTCAGCATATAACAAGAATCGCTTTGCTCGCTGTTGCTCACTTGACTCCACTGCCCGCCCCTGTCGAGCAGGCAATGATTTACTTTTCATGATCCTGGAGATACTCGGAGATTTCCCCAACAACCTAATATTTGGTGTAAATTGCATGATTCTCTTTTTTGCCAGCCTGGTCAACCATAAAGGAAATAGCCGTCGGAGAATGGCTATTTCCTTTCAATATTCATGTGTTAGTTTAAGAGCAGTCTTCCATATATCAAAGAATGGGATGTGATGGGGGAATAATGCATGCCCTGTCATCATGTTTTCCAAGATTACAGTGTTTTATGCGATAATTGGCAAACAATCCAACCACCTGAAATCTCATCTCAAAGCTCCTTATACGGATAACCTGTCGCAAGGCTGATCCATACTTTTCCTGCCGTGATCCTGGTTCCTGCACCAACTTTTGTATTTTTAGCCTATTCGTATCGCACTGTGCTTTGGTCATTTCAATTCCGGTTTGACAAAGCCGTCGTAGGGCATGAATAAGAATGTAGGCCACCGATGAAATATAGAGTCGAACCAGATTACAGTGCATCTTGCTGGTACTGGTTTGATCTGCGCAAAGCATCACTGAAAAAGACCTGTTGTATATCTTTGTTGTGACACCATTATTAACTGTTTGCTGCCATGAAGAAACTATCTTTGCAGACAGAGAGTGAATGCCAGAAAAGACGTAACAGCAGTTATCAAATGGAAAACAGAACTTTAACACAAGAGACTCTTGGATAAGGAAAAATGAGCTGAATAGTATAAAAAGATCAGTGTTTCATTGCTTTTATATTGCGCCGCTGACACGCATTTCATTGTCATAAAGATCCGGTTTGATTCACCCTCCTATCTCGCCAACTTCTACTGATCTGGTTAAGTACATGTGTATCAATGTAAATTCACCTACTAATGCGTAATTACAATACCTTAAAACCATGTTGATGTTGCCCTAAGGTCCAATAGATTTCTCAAAGAAAAAAAGAGTAGATTGATAGAAACACAAAGTAGTTCATAGAACTCTCGTGTTTAGACGTTTTGGGGAGCAAGTATCCATTGTAGCGCTTTTAAGCAGCGATACAACCGGCGCTGGTTTAATTGAAAAACGCTAAAAAGTGTGAGAAAAAAAATATCAGCGTACTTCAGCTAAACACCTCATCATTCAGATATTAGAAGAGACCTGTAACAATCGACCTCAGCCAAACGTATGCTGGTGTTTGCCTTTGCACTTGTGCTGATCTTGGTTTCAGGCCGTAATGTTGTATTACGTAAAACAACAAAAGATAAGGAGCAAATCAATGAGCACCAAAAACTACAGCTTTCTGCCCGGCAAGATTTACCGCCAGCCCACTCACTTCGGTCCTCAAGCTGGTCCCCGTCAAGGCCCGGATGGGCGATTGTTCGATGAAGAGAACAAGGAATGGCCCAAGCAGACGGACTGGATCGTGAACTTTCTATCGAACGAAGACCAGCTCGCGGCGCTGTGCCCTGAAGGCTTTTCTCTCGTTGGCGAGCCTGTCGTAACAGTCAGTCTTACCGACATGCGTGGAATACCGTGGCTTGCAGGACGCGGTTACAAGATGCTCGGGGTCAGCTTTAATGCTTACTTTGAAGGCAAAGAGGACAAAGCCATGGGGCCGCTCCTTACTGTACTGTGGGAGAATCTCGCCGATCCGATCGCCTCGGGACGTGAAGAGATCGGGTTCTCCAAGGTCTACTGCGAGCTCCCCGACCCGTGGGAATTCGATGGAACTACTCGTTTTGCTGCTAGCTGGCTGGGCTTTACCTTCTTCAATATGGAACTCACGGACATGAAACCGATCCCCGTAGCGGAACCGGCAGCTCCGGACGTACCCGAGGGCGTTGAACTGGGCCTGCTTCATTACAGATACATGCCAAAGGTTGGAGAATTTGGTACCGCGGATGCCTCCTATCCTGTGATCACTCCCGCCGCCAATCCAAACGTCAAGGTCACGGAGATGTTCGCGGGCAAAGGCACTATCAAATTCCATAAAACCCGGTGGGAAGATATGCCGACCCAGTATCATATCGTCAGCGGTTTAGCCGCGCTCGAGATCAAGGAGTACCGCGGAGCGATGATCCGGCACTACTCCGGAAGCAAGGATCTGAGCGATCAGCGTATCCTACGCTAAGACTTAACCAAAAGGTAGATACTATGTTTAATCCGCTTGAACTCTTTCTTCTCATGTGGGCCGTAATCGGTCCGCTAAAACCGACCGTGATTCTCGCAGCCGCCGCGACGAGTTCAGGCGCAACTGAGGACGAAGTTCGACCCATCGCCTTGCGGGCAGTCGTGACGGCTGCCTCAATCCTCGCTGCGTTCATCGTCCTGGGTGAATTCGCGCTCGACCTGTTCAAGGTGTCCATCCCTGCCTTCCAGATCGGGGGAGCGATAGTACTGCTCGTATTTGCTCTGCAAACCATCGTGGAGGACCCCGAGCGCGCCAAAAAGGAGGGCAAGGGTGTTGCTCTGTCACCTAACATAGCAGTATACCCGCTGGCTATGCCCTTGATGTCCTCGCCGGCAGTCCTCATACTCATCATCAGTCTGGTCGGAGCGAGCGATGGGTTTCTCCCTCTGATTCCTCTCGCTGCCAGCATTGCGGTGATTATGCTGATTGATTACGTATTCATGCGCAACTGCCTGCGGATCGCCCGCGTTCTGAGCCCGGCGGTGATGCTGACCCTTGGAAAGATTATTGCCATTTTGCTCGTCGGTCTTGCGGTGGAGCTGATGTTCGTGGGCCTCAATAGCTGGGGAGTGATTACGATTGAGGGACTGAAGGCCTCCGGTTGAAAACAAGGCTTGGGGCTACTTTTAGTGAAAAAAACAATAAATTCGAACAATACTTACAACCAATAATCACCAGGAGAAATACTCATGTCACAAGAAACAGTAGCTGTTGTCGGTGCTGGTGTCATCGGGTGCAGCTACGCGGCTTCGTTCGCAGCCAAGGGGTATCGGGTCCGGATCTTTGACGTTCGGGATGACTACGAAAGCATAGTCCGGAAGATGCTTCGAACCCAGCTTTCTGAGATCCCCTCGACCGACGTCGACGTGGCCATGGAGCGAGTCTCCTGCCTTAAGACACTCGAGGAAGCGGTCAAGGATGCTGATATGGTTCAAGAGAATGGGCCTGAAACAGTCGACTTCAAGCAGACGATGTATACAGCTCTTGAAAAGTTCTGCGATAGTGAAACTCTTTTTGCCTCTTCCAGTTCAGGTATCACACCCGAGGTGATCGGCGCGAAGATGAAATCTCCGGAGCGGGCCATGATCGGCCACCCCTTCAACCCGCCCCATGTGCTGCCTATCGTCGAGGTGTGCGCCGTGCCAGACGCACCTGACGAGTTGGTCGCACGTCTTATGGATTTCTACGAACGTGCTGGCCGCGTCGCCGTAAGGCTGAAAAAGCCGATTGACGGATTTGTCACCAACCGTCTGCAGTATGTCTTCCAACGAGAGGCGATCCATCTCGTCAAAGAGGGCGTTGTCGACATGGAAGGTCTGGACAAGATAGTTATGGCCTCGCTCGGCGTTCGCTGGGCCTGCGTCGGACCTTTCCTGGCCGGTCAGCTTGGCGGGGGCGACGGTGGAATGCGTGGACTCCTCGAAAATATATTCGCGCGACTCGACGAGCCGATGGGGCTGCAACCGCTCTCGACAGAAACGCTGGAGATGATTGAGGAGCAAGGTGGAAAGAGCTACCCGCTGAACAAGAGCGGAGAATTCGCGATGGTGCGAGATAAGCGTCAGCTATCAGTTCTCGAGGCGCTGGAGAAAAACCCATTGCCCAAGGCAGATTAAAATCGAATATCCAAACAAAGGAAGGTTATTATGAGCGACAAAATCAAAAGAGTTATCATTACGGCAGCAGCGGACGGAATTGGCAAGGTTATCGCCGAGGCGTATCTTAAACTCGGCCACAAGGTTGCCGTTTGCGACATCAACGAAGAAAAAGTTAAGGAATTCGCTGCAGAACATCCAGACAGCCTGCTTTGCGAGGTTTGCAACGTTGGCGACGATGCCGATCTTGAATCCTGGCTGGACAACGCGCTGAAGTTCCTCGGCGGCTGCGATACCCTGATCAATAACGCCGGCATCGGCGGGCCGACTGCCAATATCGAAGAGATCTCCATGGACGACGTGCGTGCCGTCCTGAACATCGGGCTTGTTGCCCAGTTCCACTGCATTGGCAAGGTTTTACCGGGTATGAAGGCGCAGAAGAGCGGGCTCATTATGAATATGTCATCAGTTGGGGGCATTCACGCCTTTGTACAACGCACGCCGTACTCCGCCTGTAAGCGGGGTGTGCTCGGGCTGACAGAATCGCTAGCAGCCGAGGTTGGCCCCGACAATATCCGCGTCAACTCCATCTGCCCCGGTGCCATCATCGGTGACCGTCAGAAACGCGTCATTGAGGCGGCAGCTAAGGCAGAAGGAAAGACCATTGAGCAGGTCACCAAGGAACGCGCCACCGTCAACTCGATGCGTACCTTTATTCCGCCCGAAGACGTTGCCGGTTGTGTGCTCTACCTGGATAGCCCCGTCGGAGAGCGGGTCAGCGGCCAAGTGATCGCCGTCGACGGACACATCCCGTCCTAGACAGCGGTGGGGGCGGATAAGGTTGATATTCATCCGTCCGCCCCGTTTCGAGAGTGAGGTCCCAGCGTGCGATATGCATGGGACGCACCTATAACTGGCGAGAAGCAACCCTTAATTATACGTAAACAAAGACATTCAAGCAGGAGACAACATCATGAAAGCAGTAGTCGTTACAGGAGTCAATGAGTTTGGAGTTGAGGATCTTGAATTATTGCCTCCGGGTCCCAAGGAGGTGCGGGTCGACATGAAGGCCTGCGGCCTTTGCATGTCGGATCATCACGTGATCAGCGGCGGTCTGCCGACACCACTACCCTGTGTATTAGGTCATGAGGGTGCTGGCGTCATCGCCGAAGTTGGGGATCAGGTCACCCAGTTCCAGGTGGGCGACCACGTAGTCCTTAATTTCAGCCCGGCTTGCGGCACATGCGTGATGTGTAAGCGTGGCTTGTCCAACTTCTGTGCCTCCCACCCTCTCGAGCAGCAGATGGCCGGAGTGTATACCGACGGCACAACACGACACAAACGCGCCGACGGCTCTGCAGTGCAATCTTTTTTAGGAGTGGGGTGCATGGCTGAGGAGGCCGTGGTGCACCAGGACTGCTGCGTGAAGGCAGATCCTTCTATCGACATGAAATATGCCTGCGTGGTGAGCTGCGGCGTTATGACAGGCGCCGGTGCATCAATCAATACAGGTCAGGTTCGGCCGGGAGATACCGTGGCGGTATTCGGCTGCGGCGGTGTTGGTCTTAACGCGATCCAGGGTGCACGTATCGCCGGAGCTCCCATGGTCATCGCCGTGGATCTTTCGGCCAACAAACTTGATCTGGCAAAGAAGCTGGGGGCCACCCACATGATCAAGGGTGACGAAGAAGACGCTGTGAAAAAAATCCACGAGATCACCGGTGGTCTTGGTGTCGACGTCGCCATCGAGTGCGTAGGTATTCCGCCGCTAATTCATCAGGCCTATGCCTCAACCAGGCCACTTGGCAGGACCGTAACCGTCGGTGTGCCGGCGCCTGACAAGGAAATCAAACTCAATGCTTTTGAACTGACAGCCACCGGCAGGTGCATGTGCGGGCATAAGGCCGCAGGCAGTGGCGCGAACAGCGGTCAGTTCATCTCATCGCTGCTGGGTCAATACCAGGCCGGTAACCTCGACCTCGACACCCTGGTCAGCCAGACCTACAAGATTGAGGATGTACACAAGGCCGTGGAAGACCTGCTTGCCAATGCCAACGCTCGCGGAGTGTTTGTGTTTGATTGATAGCGGTAATATTAATAAGCCATCTCCAACATTCGGGAGACAGCCTTCGCCGCAGCCATGGTAAAATCACGTACGACCATGGCGCGGTAAGGTGAGTTTTAGCTACCTGCAGCATCGACAGATCGTTTGAGCGTGCCGATCCGATCACAAAGCGAGGGGAAAGCCAATAACAACACACACTGACCTAAACCACGCGGAGGCCCAATCCTCAGTCGCACTCACCGAGGCGCTGGAAAGCCTGCTCCAATTTGGAGCTGCGATGCTGCGTGCCGGCAATACTGCGTTTCGTGTGCGGGACTGGATGCGAGTAGTCGCGGGTCGTATGGGCCTCGACGCGCTGACGGTGCGGTTGGCTCTCGACAGCATCGTTGCGAGCGCCCACCGTGGCAGAGAGCATGCAACTATGGTGCACGAGATCGACTCTCCCGGCGTCAATGTTTGGAGGATTAGCGCCCTGGAAGAAATTGCGAGCACCAACCAGTCTGAGATAACACCAGGCGAGTTTGCCACGAAAATAGCGGCAATCGAGGCGTCGCCCCCGCTTTATTCAATCGCCCAAACCTGTACCGCAATCAGCGTCGCGTCAGCCGCGTTTGCGTTTATCAACGGCGGAACCCTCCTCGAAGTGGCGGTTGCGGCTATCTCCGGCGGCACCGGCCAATGCCTGCGAACGCTGCTATTGCGTCGGCGGTTTAACCAATACGCCGTCGCAGTACTGTGCGCCATAGTCGCAGCCAGTCTCTACTGCCTCATTGCATCCGTGTCGGCCTGCGCTGGCTTGGGCGTCGCGCGGCATGCCACCGGTTTTATTTCCTCGGTTCTTTTCCTTGTTCCAGGCTTCCCTGTAATCGCGGCTCTTCTCGACCTGCTGCAGCACCAAACGGTCATCGCTCTCCAACGGCTCGCTTACTGCGCAACGATGATGGTGGTCGCAGCGATTGGCCTTTGTGTCGTTACCGCTGTTTTCGGGTTATCCATCGATCAACCGCCGCCGCATCAGATTGAGGAGCCGCTGAAGATCTCTCTGCGTGCCCTCTCCAGCTTCGGAGGCGCCTGTGGCTTTGCGATCCTCTTCAACATTGCAACACGCACCTTGCCCGTCATTGGCATACTCTCGCTCGTAGGCAACGAACTCCGGCTGGCGATGCACGATGCCGGCCTGATGCTGCCTGCGGCGACGTTTCTCGGCGCACTCACCGTGGGGCTGCTGGCATCGCTTGTACGCAGGCACTTCAACGCCCCGCGCATCGCGCTCACGACCCCCGGGATCATCATGATGGTGCCTGGCTTCTATGCTTTCGAAGCGATTGTGTTATTCACCCAGGGCAGGATACTTCCCGGGCTGAACTCGGCAATCCTGGTCGGTTTTATTGTAGGCGCACTGGCAGGAGGCCTGGCAGCGGCACGTTTTTTAACGGAGCGCAAGTGGCTCAGGGAATAGGAGCTATACATGCCCTTCAGGAGATGACCTCTGCTGTCATCTCCTGGCACCAATCTGGACAGGGGAATAGCCTATAGCCTATAGCCTAACAGCTACCCCTCCCACAAAAACGGACATACGATTGGTGTATCCGGCGTTTCTGCTGATCAGGCAGGACGAGGAACGGGCAAAAAAGTCCAGGATTCTTCTGTTCTTTTACACATTTTTGCGCCGGTTAATCCATGGGAAAGACCGCAACCAACCTTCCCGCAGCTAATCCAGCACTGATTTCATCCTTTTCCTCACTGCTTCAAGATTGCTCCCGTCGTAGCGAATGGCTCTTGGGTGTTGGAAGCCGTCGTTCGCAGGTTGCGCTGGTAACACACCCAGGCCATCAGCATGATGGGTCAGCCATGCTGAAATAAATTTAGGGGAATCATCGACAAGAATACTGCCATAAACGAGGCTTTTATCCTCCGTTACGGTAATTTTCACCGACCTGCCGATGTTCTTATGACACCACTGGACTTTCTCTGACCAGGCCGACGGTGTGTCGTGTGGCCCCATGGTGAGAATCTGAACATGAAATCCCAGCTCTTGGGCCGCCCGCATGAGATCGAAGCCAATCTTCAGCTTCGGAAGGTTGAGCCACCACCCGGTTTGGGCCTTGATCAGATCGAGCCTTGCACCGAAATATTTAGGCGCCTTGTTATCATGAAGTGCGTACTCCGTCTCGTTCAGTCCCTGGAGTCTTTTTAAATCCCGCCGCATCCTGCCGTCATAATCGGCCAGAGTGCCGTCCATATCGAAGAGGGCTATACGATGTGTTTTCATTAATGGATTTCCTTCTCAAAATGTCGCACTACTGGGATTATTCGGTCAAAATGAATGTTTGATGCATTCCCCGCAGGTCTCTGCTCTTAGCGAACTAATTCAATCAGAAAGAAGCCTGTCGGAGAAAGCTCCTTCCCGCATCTCTGCGTTACTTCGGAAAATGCCTTCACCTGAGGAAAAACAGTAAGCATCCGATACACTCCTCTTAATTTCAGGAAATTCACCACCCTTCACAAAACCTTAAAAATCAATTTGTAAACGCGTTCCGAGGGCGTATGCAGTATCAACTGATGGAACAGTTGAGTCGATAACCTGTGCGTTAACGCTCAGGTGAATTGCAGGTGTCACCTCAAAGTTGTAGAAGGCCTCTGCGGCATGCTCGAAACTGTCAACCTCGATACTTAAAAAATCAAGGCTACCTCTCATGTCGCTGGAGATGTGTGTGCCACTCCAGCCAATCCCCCATTGATCAGAGTCTCTGCCAGGAATGAGCATGCCATATCCGCCAACCCCAAAGCTATAGAACTGATCGATTACATTGCGATCTGCAGGTGCCCACCCGGCACGACCGAAAATGCCGAACCCAACCGGGGGCAGGCCTTTGCGCCCTGTATCAGGATTGCCGTCCTTGACCCAGAGATATTGATCGAAGTTCAGCAGAAGCGTATAATTCTCCGATTCATTCGCAACCGGCACCTCACCAGTGATCGAACCGATAAGTTGACGCGGACAGATGTCGAACTTTAATATTTCTTTATTGCTGTAACCGGCAATGATGCGATAATTGCCCGGCAGGTTTTCGCCGAGTGTCGGCGAAAACTGGTACTGCAGACCGAGTGTATATTCTCCGTTGAAATTGTCGAAACCGGTAGTCGTCCCGTTACCGTCACTCTGGATACCGATAAGGGCGACGGTGTGCTTTTTGCTGGGTGTCCAGACACCACCCAAACCCAGCGATGTATAAGGAACGAATGCTCCCAGGATGGGATTGTTTACAAGCCCCGTGGACAAGAACTGGGTATGCTCGTTATTGGCGAACAAATTGTTATCGGCCAGACCGGCCCAATTTACTTTTCCCGCGAGCACAAGAAAATCGGCCGGCAGTGCCTGCACCAGATAGAGTTCAGGCAAAACAAGTCCCTCATTTTCTCCTGGCGTCGGCATAGTGGCATCGAAGTTGGGGGGAAGAAGGTTGCCGGTGTCGGAGTTGATGCTTTTGTCAGCCTGCCAGGAGCTTTCAGCATGCAGAAATACAGCCCCGCCGGACCAAAGCCCGGCCTTGCCGGTGTCGAGCGTCAACCAGTAATCTGCAGTTCCGTTGTACCGGGCGTCTCCATTATCCTCCCCCCCAGACATATTTCCTTGTAGAAACTGGGTCACGGACATGTCCAGGTATATTCCGTGATCAGTCAACGTATCTCGGATACCGCCCAAATCGTCGAACAGAAAGCTGCGCTCAGAGAGATCTCCATTAATCATGTTTGGATCACCATAAAATTTTTGATAGCGTCGTAACTGAAAATAGAGCTCCGGTGCCACTTCTGAGAGAGCGATTTTGCCCGATGACTCGTTTTTTTCGACTTGTGCCGTTTCTTCCGCTATTGATATCTGCACATCAACGCTTCCAACAGCAAATACTGACACTAACAACCATATCACTGTTTTCAACATTATCTAAGTCTCCTTCTTTAGTGTGGTTCACTTGGGTTCTGAGCTGGCACGAAATTCTCTTCTGGTACAGTCGACTGGCCGTTGACAAGTGAGGGGCACTGCAAAAGGATCTCGAGCTAGCAGCAGCCACCGTGTTTAATCACGACGCACTGGTTCAGATAATGGACATCAGCAGGCGATACTGGGATGTGTTCTTCATTAGACCTGAGCTGAGAAACACACATAGTGCGACATGCCGACCACACCAGGAAAAGGATCGGTAAAGGCTCGTGCCAGATGACTGTTGCATGAGCAGCCTGGTTAAAAATACGTGCATCATCCATTACGATCCGGGCTAAACAATGCCTTGGCCAGCAATTGATCCCGTCCGTAAATATCCGCATAAAAATAGAGCATGTTCTCTGTAGTATCCATATACGCTGTGTGATACAAAATGTAGATCGGCATGGGGCTAACAGTAGATCCTCAAATCTTTTTATCGATATGTGCAACCGTTTGACTCAATCCCTCAGATTAAGAGGAATCACAACTATTTCATTTACTATGGCTGAAAACATGACACATTTCTATTGGACTTAAGGTTAATATCATCAATGAAACAAAATCTGTAGACCACGTAATCGGAGCCTGCAGGTTTTGTCTTGTCAAATTAGAGACTGTTCTTGTAAACACTGATGCTCGAGTGCAGAAAGCCAAAACAGTGATCGCGCAAAGTCAATCATTGCAAGGCGAGAGTCACTTTTAACGATTGTCTTTCTATAGATGTGCTCGCGAAACGCATGAGCAACCATATGAATCGGCACTTCCCAAATGCATAGATTGATTAATGACGAAGGCTGTGATCTTGCCCACGTCAATTCAGAGGGACATGGCCAAATCCGAAATGAGAATAGATCTAAAGATCTTTCTCATTATTGGCTGTTGTTCTCCCCTAAGTCTGTATAAAGTGTGTCAAAATACGCCTTTTTGATTACGGCCATAACAATTGCCGTTGTCCAACCGAACATGATAATGCCGTTGGCAGCTTCAAAGGAGGTTAGAAGCCTCCATTGTTCAGCAAGCACTATGTCTCCATAGCCAAGTGTAGTGTAGGTGACCATTGAAAAATAAACGGCTTCCTCAAAACCTTTAACCGCTCCAAACGCCAGATAGGGGATTGCCCACAACAATACCTCCAACAGTGAAAAACAGAACATGATAATAACAATAGCTGCAACACCAAAAGCACGTCTATGCAATAATTGATCTCTTAGCATACCCGGTTTTAATTTAATCAGTCGTATTGACAGCATCATTCCTGCTGAATGAACGACTGTCGTTATCACTATCATCACAATGGCAATCGCAACATTGAACAGCATCTCATCACTCTTGTAATTATTTGTTCCAAATTCTCATGATATTATTAATGCTTTTCGCAACACCAATATACCGTGAAGTAAAGGGCCTTTGTCGTTTTTTGCATATCATATTAATGGGTTGAACAGATGCGCCGTCACAATGGCAGCAATGAGTCCCAAAAAAGAGACGACAAGCAACGGCGGGCTCTTTTAGAAACGCGACTCGTGCAGGCGCTGCCAGTCTATGTGTTCAAGTTCGACCACCACGCCGCGGATAGCACCCTGCAAGCCTCGACAGGAACCCAGCAGGCGATACACGCGTTGGCCTTCCTCCCGCGTCAGATCCGCATCGCCGAGAAGTTCCTCCACGACACGCTGCAGGTCATCCCCGGCCTGATCCAGTTGGTCCCTGCAGCGACTGCTATTGAAAACCGCTGGATCCTGCGCGAGCTGCTCCATGGATATCGCCAGGCTCGTGTGCAGGTTGTCGCCCCAGGAACGCAGCTTACCAATGCGCTGAAGATGCATTGCCTCGCGATGAGCCTCCTGCAGATCCCCAATGCGATGGCTGAATAACTGCATGCTGCCCAACAACGC
The DNA here is from genome assembly GCF_010646885.2 of Desulfopila sp. IMCC35008. Taxonomy (GTDB): domain Bacteria; phylum Desulfobacterota; class Desulfobulbia; order Desulfobulbales; family Desulfocapsaceae; genus Desulfopila. Next base: position 3,837,436 of record NZ_CP050700.1, read on the forward strand.
CTCCAGGTGCTTGCGGTCCGCGTCTCCCAATGCTGCTCGAGACAGCACCGAGGCCCAGACTTTGAGTCGTGACGGCAAGGCGGACAATTGATGCCTGTGAAACCCGCGGCGCCAGCGGTACAGACGATTGCTTTGGCCCGCGACGGCAAGGTCCCTCAGCAGGAATGCGGCACTCTGCCAATACCGCCGAAACTGCGCACGCAGCCGATCCTCGGGCCTGAAGGATATAGGGAAGCGCCATGCGATAGCCATGAAGGTCACGAACAGCACGCCCACTATGAGAAAGTTCGCGAACACCAGGAAACTGTAGACCTGCTGGTTGTCGGCACCCATGATCAGCACCAGCATGGTCATCCACAAGCCTCTCGTCATCTTTGCCCTGGGATCACTGTAGATGTAAGCCACGGCAAAAATTGCCGCGAAGAGAAAGCTGCCGAACTCCAAGAAACCGGACAGGTGCGGCATAATGAACATATAGAAAACACCGCCGAACAACCCGCCCAGGACGACCGGTTTGTACATCATTGTCGCCTGCGCATGGGAGCTCTGGCCCAAGGCCATTGAAAAGGCATTGGTCAACGCTACAGTCGCCACTACGATAGGAACTGCTTCCACATAGATGACCGCCAGGAACACCAGCCACAGCGCGGTGGTTTGCCGGATCGTGGTGCTGAGCCGGTCCAGGTCGATGGTCCAGGGTTCAGGCTGCTCACGCGGACCATTCTCATACTCAGTGCGGGGTTCGCCACTGCGAATACTGCTGGCGCTGTCAAACAGCGACGCCGCGAGGCTTCCAACGGCCAGCACACGGTCTCGGCAGGAAACCACCGCAGCGCGCTGAAAGTACGACAGCTCGCCCATGGCTTGCTCATCAAGCGGCAGCTCCAGCACTTTCCGTTCGTGCAGCGCCGGCTGGCCAGACATGAGCCGGTCCACACCCTGGAAGCAGATCTCCACCCCGGCGATGAAATTGTCCCAGTCGGGTATGTAGCGCCGCAGGTCGAGACCCTCGAATTCCTCGAAACCCGAATTCCAACGATCAAACGCCATGTGCAGCGCCCGAACATTGCGAAGATGACTGGACCAAGCGCCGGCCATGAGGCGAACATCCGGATTGTCGTAAGCTGCCCCCTCGAGCTTGCCGCCCAGCGTGGGAAGTTGCGTGGCCACCTTTGCCATGGGTTCCTGCAGGCCTCCGACCGCGGCCTTGCCCACCAGCAGATGGATATAGCCACTGAAGAGCTGGTGCTGCAAGCGGCAAATATCCCGCACGGCATTGACGAAATCTTCGCCGCCGCGTCGTGGCCAGACCAGTACCGCCACCAAGCTGTAGACGATGGCGCCCAGGGTGGTCTGCTGGACCCGTAGGATCGCCAGGTCAAATGTGGCGGGCCCGACCAAGCCGCCCGATTCGCCGAGGATGGCGATGATGGGCAGGTTAAAGCCGGCATTGAACCAGGCCGATTTTCGCAGAGAACCGCCGGTCATGTGATAGCTGCATACGGCGATTATTGCGCTGAGGCTAATAAGGAAAAGCCAGCGATCCTGCGGGAACACTGAGACGACAAGCAGCGCCAGACTGGCACCGACGGCCGTGCCCATGATACGATCGATGCCGGCATTAACCGATTCGCCGGCTGTCGCCAGGCTGCAGAAAATCACCGACAAGGCTGCCCAGAACGTCCTGTCCCAGTCCATCGTCAGCGAGATGCCGTAGGTGATCACCATCGCCAAGGCGATCTTGAAAGACTCTTTTGCTTTTGTGGAAATTGTCATGGTGTCTTTAGCTGGTTCGGGGTTTACACGGCTCAGCCCCACTGACAGACGTTACACTACTGGCTTGTGCCATCCTGGTCACCGCTGTCCAATGTACCGTCCCAGTAACCAGTTCTTTCCAGCATCTCTGCTTTGGTTCTGGCAGGCAACATATCCACGGGATTGTTCTGTTTGCGAATTTCCCAGCCTCCACCCAGTGCTTTAAAGACACGGATAAGATTGGTAGCTGTCGAACCGCGTGCCTCTGCGAGCAAGTCCTGCTGTCCCAGATTGTCTTTGAGGATGCTTATCAACCAGTTGAAGGTAATCTCTCCCTCCTTATATTGGATGGTCGCCGTATCAACCGCTTGTTGTGTTGCCTTGGCTGCTACACGGTAATATTTGAGCTGTTCATGGGATTTCAGGTAGGCGACAATGGCATCCTCTACATCACCCTGCGCCTCCAGCACCGTATTGCGGTAATCAACCAAAAGCTGCTGAAAAAGGGCGTCCTGCAACCTTACATTGCTCTTTAAACGACCATAGTTGAAGATGTTCCATTCGAACATGCCGAACAAACTCCAGATCTGGGCATCGTTGGTAAAGAGATCACCGCTGTTCATGGCTTCTGTACCGATTGAGCCGCCAATGGAGAGATGCGGGTAGAGTTCTGTTATAGCAAAACCGATCTGAGAGCTCTGTGCGGCAAGCTGGCGTTCGGCTAGACGGATATCAGGCCGACGTCGCAGGAGATCCTGTGGCATTCCTATCGCGATGGTGGCTGAAGTCTCAGGAATATCCTGCCCTTTACTGAGCAGCGCAGTGAAATTTGCTGGCGGTTCACCTAAGAGAATAGCCAGACCGTTGTGCAGCTGCTGCAGCGACGTTTCAAGTGCAGGCACTGATGCTTTGGTGTTATTCAACAGACTCTCTGCCTGATTCAGGTCCAGCCTGCTCACTTCACCCGCCCTAAATTTAGCTTGTGCGATGCGCATGCTCTCTTCCTGCAGGACAATGTTCTGTCTGGCAACGTTTAATCGCTGCTGATTGGTCCTGATCAGCACATAATTCTGTGCAACCTGGGAAACCAGGGAAACGAGTATGCCGTCATAACTGGCAACGCTGGCATCAAGAGCCGCCGACGCCGAGTCGACCTGATCTTGGAACCGACCCCAGAAATCGATCTCCCAACCCACGTTGAAACCGATACTGTAATCGTTGAAGGTCAGACCCGTTTGTTTCTGACGCGAGGCGGAGCCGGTGGCCTGTTGCTGTTGTGGAAACTGGGAACCTATGGCAATTGCCAGCTGTTGTTGCGCCTGGAGCACTCGAAGCGCTGCCGATCGAAGGGTGAGGTTCTCATTAAAGGCCATGCCGACCAACTGGTCCAATTCCGGATCACCGAAAGCATCTGACCACCACCGGTCAGTAGTCTGCTGGTCCGTGTCCAGCTTTCGGCTGTCCATCTCAATCCAGTTTTCTTCCACTGGAGCCTCAGGATACTTATACTCGGGTCCGATGCTGAAACAGCCACTAAGCAGAAAGGGCAGAAGCAGTGTGCATGCTAGAATAGGGTAACGTATCATTGTCCTCTCTCTGCTGATTTATCGGGTCGGGTTCTAACCAATACCGAGGCGGTAGTACCTACTCGTAACCGCACATTTTCAGGGGCCTCATCGAGATGTATTCTCACAGGCACCCGCTGGGCAAGCCGTATCCATTCAAAAGTTGGGCTGATATTTGGCAGAAGGTCATAACCGGTACTGCCATCCTGCTGGGAGATGCCCCATCCCAGGCTGTCGACCGTTCCCTTAAGAGTCTGATCAGGATAGGTCATCAAGGTGACCATGGCTTCATCACCTTGCTGAATATTGGCGATCAAGGTCTCTCTAAAAAAACCCTGCACCCAGTAGCTGTTCACATCAATCAGTGCCAGGGCCGGCTGATTTGCCACGGCGTTACTGCCAAGTCGTAGGTTGAGGTTGGTAACATAGCCATCTACAGGAGCCTCCACTGTGGTAAACTCAAGATTCAGTTCGGCCTGCCGAAGGGCAGCACGTGCCGCCCGGATGCTGGCATTGGCATCGCCAAGCTTGCCCACCTTTGCCTTGGCTTCATAAAGAGCGGCTTCCGCCTGGCTTAAGGTAGCCTTGGACTGGGCTAACGCAGCCACGGCACCTTGATGCTGTTCAACAGCAACCTCGTAATTGGCCTTTGTACTCTCCACTGCTTTCTGGGAAGTGGCCTGTTGCGGCAAAAGCTCCTGCTGTCGTTCATATTCCGCCTTGTTTTTTTCAATCACGGAATTAAGCTGACGCACCCTGCTGTCTGCCTGCAGCACGGCGGCCTTTGCTGCTTCGACCTGAGCCTTTGCGGCCTGAATCTGACGGAGGCCGGCCTCATAGCTGTCACTGGTCCTATCAAGATTTGCCTGTGCCTGTTCGTAGTTTGCTTGAAAAGTTCGTGGATCGATGACAAACAATACGTCCCCTGCTTTTACGAACTGGTTGTCTTTTATGGGAAGCGATACAATAGGTCCGGAAACCCGTGAGGTTACCTGGATAATATCAGCCTGAACCTGCCCGTTACGCGTCCATGGGTTTTGAATATAGTCTTTATATTTAAAGAAGATAATGGCGGCGGCTACCAGCACAAGAAATCCGGTTGTCACAGTTTTTAGCGATATTTTCATGAGTCACACCTTGATAATAAAAGTACCTATTAAAATTGTATAAATGATTGTCAGTGCCAGAGACGCGAGTGGAGGATTTGCAAAAAAACGCGAAAGACGATAGCGATTGAGCAGCTGAGTGGTCACGCTGCTGGCCGTTAATCCCAAAATGCCAGCAACAAGCAAGGGCGGCATATAGATCCCGCTGATAAAAAATTCATGGGGTACAGAACTCATAATTCATCCTTATTGGTATTCAAAATCGTTCTTCATGCCAGGGTTGCCAGTTAATAGCGGCGGAGTTTTCGGTATAGCGGATCATGGCATCAGAGACCCCTCTGCAGGCCCCAACTAATCGATAACAACTGGCGCTGTCCTTCTCGCTTTTCAAGAGATTGCCTTTTTTATCAAGCAGAGATTCAATCCGTTCCTCAAAACGCTTGAAGGCCTCGGATATATCCCTGCGAAATTGCGCAACCCTGTCGGTGCCTGGTGCTGTTGCCAGAATGGCAAATTCCTGAAGCATTACTTTGTGCCAATCTTCAAGAATCAGCTGTGCGTCTTGCTCCAGACCCGGCGCGTGAGAAGTGTTTTGCTCTTCAAGCAGTTCCTGCATACGGTAGCTGAGAGTCAGCATACTGAATTGCACAGCCTGAATCTGCTGCGGTGTAGTTCCCTGCAGATTTCTGGAGTCAATGAACATTATCCAGCTTGAAATCTTCCGGGGCATTGTCTCGATCTCACGGAGATGATAGCTGTAGAGTACGCGCTGAAACCATGACCGGTGAGCGGGTGGGATCTGGTTGAACCCGGATATCAGCACCCGACAGCTTCTAAAATAGCGGCGAAGCAGGCATAAAAAAACTTTTTCGGGTCGATTTGAGAAGGGAACATGTACACTGTATGTGGTGATAAAAACTGGTATACAAAACATCAGGGTCAGGGTAGTTACCAGCAGTATACTGTAGCTCTGATGATTGGTAACAGTCGTCATGGTAAAAAACAGGGCCAGTCCGGCAGCCTTGCCGAGCATCTGTTTTGGTTCGGAGAACACGTAACAGAAGCCGAAGACGCCAGCAAAAAGAAGGATAGACAGTCCAAAAAATGTGGAGAGATGAGGCATGATTACGGCATAACTCACTCCTCCAACGACAAGACCTATGACAAGAGGCGGATAAACAAATTTCATCGGCAGCTGGGGTACCGTTACCACAGCCAGTGACAACGACCCTGTAATTGCGAGAAGATTATAACCGCCAGGCAGGGCATCGATATAAATGACAGCCAAGAAGGCCAGCCACATGTTCAGCATTACGAAAAATGCGCACTTGAGCCCGTCGGGGTCGGGGAGAAAACAGCCGTTTGTTTTTGGTGGTTCAGGTATCTCCACTGGATGATCTCCCCCGCGAATATCGCTGACGATGTCATAGAGTGTTTTGGTGAGCACGAACAGCTCAGTGAGCCGGGCATGGGTACTCATCAGAGCTGCCTTCTGTAAAGGCGGTAATGTGCGCACCACATCGTCCGCCAGCCTAGTCGTCATCGCCACCGGCCGCTGCTCAGAAACCTTGCCGGTAAGCATGAGATGAATTTGGCTGAGGCGCATATTCAACTCGGCGGCGGCATCATCGAGATTACTTGTCAGCCTGTGCAGATCAACACCCTGTAAAGCGTCCAAACTTTCCCAGAGGCGCTCCATTGATTCCGTCAGTTTCTCGGAAAAGGAAGCGTATCTCCGCCATTGATAACGAACTTCCCAAACCTCGTAGGTGTCGCTGATTGCCCCTTCCATAAGATGATTGAATGAGGATTGAGCCTGCAGCACCTGTGTTCTTAAGATCTGTATCTTTTCACGCTCATCCTCTCCGCTCAAGGATTTGAGTAAAGCCGCCAGCATTTGCTGCTGGGTTGAGGCAAGCGTATCCGTCACCTTGGCAAACAACGGCTGCGAGCTGACCGGCCAGAGCAGCAGGGTGACCACAGTGTACACAAGTATGCCAAGACCGGTCACCTGGGTACGGTTCATCGCCATATGGAAACCATTGGCCGGATCTGGGCCTACGGCTCCCAGGACAATGGCACAGACAAAACCGCTCACCTGCCAGAAATACTGATGCCTGCTCCTGGTCATCCTATAGGCGCAGAATCCAAGGTACATGGTGAGCACGATCATAAACATCCATCTTTCCTGAGGATAAAGACCGAGAATAAAAAGAGTGAATGCTGCGCCAAACAGCGTGCCCAGAATACGCAGGACAGCCTTGGTAAATGACTGACCGATCGTAGCCAGACTGACAAATGCCACGGCAAAACCGGCCCATTTAGCATTTTCCCAGTCCAGGGACAGCGCTATACCAATGGCAATAGTTGCCGCCAGAGCTGTCTTGATGGCTTCTTTTGCCCTTCTGGAAAGTTTCATTGTGTTGATATCAGCGCCATTTCATGGCTTCCTTGTATCATTTGCGTTTACGAATTCTCCAAACGCATTTAAACAACATAGACAATCAGCGGCCCAAGAAATGTCAACAGGACATTGGAAACCGCATAACTCACCGTATACCCCAACACCGGGGTGCTGCTTCCGGCAACATCGATTACGCCATTAAGGGCGGGGGTACTGGTCAAGTTACCGGTCACCGCACCGCATAAAATGACCGGGTTCATCTTTAAAACAAAACGACCATACAAGACCATTCCAAAACATGGGACAAGTGCGGTGCATATGCCAAGCAGGGGCAGCATCAGCCCATATTGCTGTATCTGGGCAAGAGCCTGCGGACCAGTGCCGAGACCAACCGAGACAATAAAAATCGCCAGGCCGAAATCCCTGAGATACTGGGCAGTGGGGGACGGGAGGTTACCGAAGGTGTGATGTTTTGCCCGCAACCAGCCAAAAAAAAGGCCGGAAAGCAAGCAGCCGCCTCCTGTTCCCAGTGAGATCGGTACACCGGCTACATTGACACTAATCATACCCATCACGATACCGACAAGCAGACCAATACCCAGATAGACATAATCCACGGCCTTGGAGGGTATGAGGGAGTAGCCGATTTCTTCTGCCGCACGATCGACATCTTTTGCAGAGCCAATCAACCTCACCACATCACCGGCGTGGACTTCGGTCTGAGGATACATTTGGATCTCCTGGTCCAGACGCGTCAGACGGGTGGCGTATACTCCGAAACGGTGTTTGAAATCCAGCATTTTCCCTGCCTCAGCCACAGTTTTGCCCCGCAGATCTTTCCGGGTAACAACAACATCGCGTTCTTCATTGACAAAACTCATCATTTCAAGCTCGTCTGACTCCTGGCCGAGAAAAGCACCGGCAGAAAGTACCTTGTCGAGCATACCCTGCAGTGCAACCCGAAACCCCACCTGCAACCCCAGAGATGGGCTGATATCCAGGCTTTTCTCCTGACTAGCGACCCGGTTGATTCGTACTTCAAAGCGCTTTTCAATTTCGGCAACAGTCAAAGCCGCTGCCTCTACAGCAGTAATTTTGTAAACCCGGGATCTAAGGATTTCATATGGTGCAAATTGACCGGGTTGCAGTTTAGTACTGGTATCAACACCCAAGGTTGCCTCTAGTCCTTTTGCCTCTTCTTTCAAGTTGACCTTCAAAAGCCGTGGCGCAATCCAGCTTGCAAAAAAGATTACGGCAGACATACCGAACAGATACGACAGGGCATAGGTGACTCCGATATTTGCCACCAGAGTTTGTACATGCTCCGGGTCAAGTCCCATGCGATGCAGAGCTTCACTGGCAGTACCGATACAGGCTGACTCCGTCAGGGCACCGGCCAGTAATCCTGCGGCGGTGCCCTTGTCGAGATCCAGGAATTTTGCAATACCCACTATGAAAGAAAAGATCAGGATGGCCGAAAAAACGGCCAGGTGCAGTTGGCTCAACATCTTGCGGTTCAAGCTGGCGACGAACTGCGGTCCGGAAACATAGCCTGTCGCGTAGATGAACAGTGCAAACATCATGGACTTGACCACAGGATCGACGGGAACACCAACCTGACCGATCAAGACGCCTGCAAAGAGACAGCCGGACATGCCACCGAGTTGAAAGTTTCCGAATTTAATCTTACCTATCAAGAAGCCGATTGCCAGAGCAAGAAAGAGCGCGGCCATGGGCGCGGTGCTGAAAAAATTATGCAGGAGTTCCATTGTAATTTTCCATAAAATCTAAAACACGATAGTCAACTCTTTCCTTTTGCGTTTTTTAACAGGTGTTAGGAGCCTGTTAAAATACAACATCGCTTACCAGCGCAATGGTTGTGTTAGTTCTCTGAGAACCATGCCTGGCTCAAATAAAAACGAACCGGATGAAATCTCAATGAGAACAGCCTGACTGTTTACCCATGAAAGCAAAAGCACTAACGATATATACCCGATCCCAAGACTCAAGTTAGTTATCTGGGGAAAAGGCGAACGTATCAAAGAAATCAGGGGACCAATGTACATAGCCAGGAACCATGCGATACCGCCTGCTATCAAAACTGACTTCTGCAGAATCAAGGTCTGTTCCGGGTGGCCTGGAAGGTTGGCGGCCACGTTTCGTATCGATCCTCCTAATGGGGCAAAAAAACCGGCAATTGTGTACGCAAGAGCGAGATACATGAGAAGGTCACCAGCGATCAGCGTCCACTGAGTGCATGTCCCGACCTCATCAAATTCAGAGCTCATAATAAATGCAATTATGGCGATAAGCGACAGGGCCAGGGCCATGTATAATTCGACCCCTGCTGTAAGATGCAGTGGGTGTTCTATCCCAGGGATGTTGACTCCACCCGTAATTCTGGGCAATTGAGCGATCTGAAAGGATACAATGGCAATATTAAAACCGATCACGGTCAACCGCGCCCGCATGAGATTAACAGCTATCCGTATCGGTTTGTTGTTACCAGACATTCTATCTCCCCGGATGTATCTCTTTATACAATCATGTATTCAATGTTGGCCTGCGGTGGCAGAGCTATCGACCGACCACCTCAAGCAAGTGCACCAACCCGATCGGCAGATTTGTCGATCGGGTTGGGAACGTCCAGAGTTCAAACTCGATCAGCCCTCTTTTCCCGATGTTCTGTTCATCAGGCAAAAACCATGGCTAGATACCCGAGAATCAGTACCAGCGCTGACGTCAGGGCATACGGTACAGGGTAGGCCACCGCCGAAATAGCGCTCTGGCTGACATCCTGAACCCCGTTCAAAGTCGGCGTGCTATTACGCGCTCCGGCGCAGGCACCTGCCAGGATGACCGGGTTCATCTTGCGGATGTAGAGACCGTAGAGCCAGCCTAATAATGGCGGCACCAGTGCAGCGAGCAGGCCGAGTACGGCGAGCCAGATCACCACGGTCCCCTGGAACGAGGTCATGATTTTCGGCCCAACACCGGCAGCCAGAACAGCAACAAACATGCTCAGACCGATGTCATTTAGGAAGGCGCGGGCGCCCTCGCTGGTCGGTCCGCCAAAGTCCGGGTTGCGCGTGCGCAACCACGACACAAGGATCCCCATCAGCATACAGCCGGCAGAGGTACCGAGCGCAAACGGGATGCCGCTGATCGTCAGGCTGGCATGTCCGATGATAAATCCAACCAGCAGCGCCACCGCCATAAAGGCTACCTCGGTATAGGCGCTTTCTATGATCGGCACGCTCTTGAGCGCTTTGGCTGCCTGGTTCACGCACCAGGCAGGTCCTGCCAACCGCAGCACGTCACCCTTCTCCACCACAGTCTTGGGTAGATGGGGAATCGCCACACCGGCACGGAACATCGATTTGAGATAGACGCCGAAACCGATCTCGCTGCCTAACTCTTCAAGCGTCTTGCCGGCGTACTCGGACTTGCCCAAGTGGATGTCGGCAACCTCGATGTCAACTTTCCGCGCCCGAGGCTCGTCGACTTCTATGCCGACAACTTCGGTGCCCTTGCTGATCAGGTCACCGTAGCGACCTGCAACACCGATCACATCACCCATCTGCAGAGTCGGGTTGTCCTTGGCCTCAATGACATCGTCGCCTCTTACAACCATGAGCACTGCCGCATGCGGGTACTTCTTGAAAAGATCCTGGGGCGACAGCCCAACCAGCTCCTGGTGTTCGACCTTGTAGGAGCGGATCTGCTCACCGGTAAAACCCAGAATTGACGCTCCGGCTGTGCCGGGAAGGGCGCCACCATCCTCTCCGCCTTCGAAAGAGGCCTCGGCCTCTTTGGCAGATTTCACAGGGTCATAGCCAAACATCGAGGGCAGGTATTTGACAAACAGGATGGTGAACAGCGACGACAGCACGTAGCTGATAGCGTAGCCTGCGGCCATGTTGGCCATGACGCTATCCGCAGTCATGCCATCAGGCAACTTGAATGCCCCGCTGCTGACCGCTGAACCAGCGACCCCCATCACCGCAGTAACCGTGTAGCTTCCTGAGATAATTCCCGCCCCGTAACCCGGTGGCAGGCCAACTAACTTAGCACCGAAATAACCAATCGCGACAAGCGAGACGCAGGTAATCACGCCGATAATGACGAAATCCAATCCTCCCCGGGCCAGTCCTGAGAAGAACTGCGGGCCAACCCGCATGCCGAGGGCGTACATGAACATCATCAGGAAGATGTCTTCCACCAGCCCAGGGATCGTATAGGTGATACCAAACACAGCGCTGGATGTCAGGGCGATGCCGATACCCACCACCAGTGTCCCTGCCGTCGTTCCGAGGGAGAGCCCTTTGACCGTGACACGGCCGAGTGGATAACCAACGGCCAGGGCCAAAAACAGATAGGCAAACGGATTTTTGGCCAGATAGTTGAGAAGAAACCCTATCGGTCCATATGAGGGCTGTGCTGCGCTATCGGCAGCCCAGGCACTGCCGGCCAAGAGCAATGCCATCATGCCCAACATCGTGATAATGCCAGGAAATCGCCATGACCACCCCGCAGTGAAAAGCGCCCTGCAGTGATGACGACCATTTGTATTATTCATAACTCGTTACTCCATAATTGCTGGAATGAGAGCACTGCGGTTCAACATCAGAAACCGCAGTGCTGTGTCTTGGAAATTCTCAATCGCGATATCAGGAATGTTTAAAACTGCCGGAGTCCTCCTCGTTGCCTTTGTTGACAACCGGGTTACGCTCGTAATAATCAATGCAGCGTTTCAGGTCCTCTATCAACAGGTCTGCCAGGTCGCGGCTGAAGCCGTGGCGGACCAGGATGCGCATGATCACCAGGTCTTCTCTTTTAGGTGGCATGCTGTAGGCAGCTATCTGCCAGCCGCGGGCGCGAATCCGGTCAGAGAGGTCGAAAAGATTGAAGCCCGGATCAATGCCTTCTTTCAGGGACCAGCTCATGGCAGGAATACCTCCCCGTCCGTCGTAAATAATCGAAAAAAGTCCAAGTTTTTCTATTTCATCGGCCAGATAATGGGCAGTGTCATAACAGGCCTGATGGATCCTTCGGTATCCTTCGATTCCCAGTCTCAGGAAGTTGTAGTACTGGGCAATGATCTGACCGCCCGGGCGTGAGAAATTGAGGGCAAAGGTGGGCATGTTGCCACCAAGATAATTGACCCAGAAGACGAGGTCATCGGGCAGGTCCTCTTTATCTCTCCAGACTACCCAGCCCACCCCAAGCGGGGCCAAGCCGAATTTATGGCCGGAGGTATTGACCGACTTGACCCGTGGCAGACGAAAATCCCATTCCAGCTCAGGCTCGACAAAGGGTGCGAGGAGGCCCCCGCTGGCCCCGTCGACATGAATGGGAATATCGAGACCGGTATCTTTCTGGAGCTGGTCAAGAGCATCGTTGACCGCCTTGACCGGTTCATACTGGCAGGTGAAGGTGATGCCCAGAGTGGGTACCACCCCGATGGTGTTCTCGTCGCAACGCTTGATCACTTCTTCAGGCGTCATCGTAAACCGGTCGCCTTCCAGGGGGATTTCCCGAAGCTCCACATCCCAATACCTGGCAAACTTGTGCCAGCAGATCTGCACCGGACCGCAGATCATATTGGGCTTGTCGGTCGGTTTACCGGCGGCCTTCATCTTTTGGCGCCAGCGCCATTTCATGGCCATACCGCCCAGCATGGCTGCTTCGCTGGAACCGGTGGTTGAGCAGCCCATGGTGTTGGCTGCATCGGGTGAGTTCCACAGGTCCGCCAGCATATGGACGCACCGGGCCTCGATTTCAGCCGTCTGCGGATATTCGTCCTTGTCGATCATGTTCTTGTCGACACATTCATCCATCAGCTTGTGAATCTCAGGATCAACCCAGGTCTGGCAGAAGGTGGCGAGATTCTGCCTGGAATTGCCGTCCAGCATCAACTCATCATGCACTACCTGGTAGGCATGTTCTGCAGCATGTTGCTCTTTCGGAAATTTGTATTTCGGCATGACCTGGCCCAGATCGGAAGAGGCATACACATCATCCAACAATTCGTCTCGCACATCGTCTTTTTGATGAAGCGGCATAGTTTTACTCCTTTTTTAATGTTTTTTTCAGGAAGTGAAGCCATCAAGTTGTTAGCATTCGTGCTATCTTATTCTCTTAAAACCCACTTCCTATATTGTGTCCTTTCGAAAAGACACTGCCCTCTGCGCTAACCAGAAGTTTTGTCTTACTCCATAATATTGATAGGAGATGATATTGATGATGATCGGTTTCAAGTTTAAAGTGACAGATACCGCATGAACCTTATTCCTTAAAACTGCCAGTTAATAATTTGGCAGGGAGAACAAGTGCATAGCCATTAAAAATATCAAGACAGGTCTCATGATGTCTTCTCCTTGTTTTCCTCTCAGGGGATACACTTTGAAATGACATTCGTTTTAAGACTTTCGTATGAGATTAGGCTGTTTGGTGAAATCTCACAATTGGACCTTAGGCCAACATGAACAGGTAGTATTTTTTCAAACATGTTCCTGTTTATTCGGTATTATCGTCATGATTCAACAGTTATCAGGATAACTTTCGTGTTAGTAAGCAGTAGATGTAGATATTTGTCTTATATGTTTGTAAATGCCAAATATTCTAGCGAAAAGAGGTTAGGGAGAATGTAAGTATTTTCAAGACCTATTTTCTTGCTCTTTTAGCCTTGAATCTAAATAAACTCCTGCAGTAAAATCTTCAAAAGGATCTCTTCCAACCTGCTCTTGCAACAGGATTAACCCGTTACATTCACTCGTGAGATTTTCTGAAGTAGTGTTCTGTGAACAACTCGATCGAACTTTTTGAGAATAATTTAGTCTTGAGAACGATAGACCAATGATGAGAGCAAGATTGACAATCGTTCTACATTACTTCAAGTACACTTTTGAACATCAACGATGACAATCGTTCTCTTAGGCTTGATTAAAAGTTAATAATATCAAAACGATATCGTCATAAAGTGCCCTGAACACAAGTTTCCTATTCATCCATCGATTATGACCAGATGGCGAAAAGAATTTCGGAAGCGGAGCCTAGGATTTGTTGAAACAGAACACTGAGGCCGGTGAAAAATGAAAGGCAATTTAAGCGACCCAACTCAAGCTAATAAATGATGATACGATCATCCAAGTAAAAAGTAGCGATTTCCCAAATATAAATGCACTATTGTAAGATCGTTGCTCTCTCCCCTTTCAGACATCATTCAATTGGAGATTTACTTTTTGCTTGTACGTGCGTCCTGACGTGCAGATATAGCCTCGAGAAGAGCTGATTCGGCCTCTACAGCGTAACACAATGCCAATGTAATACAAGCATCCGCATACTCTTCCGCTCGAACCGCACGTTTTTCGAGTTTCTTCTGATCATGCCTCGCTTTCCACTCGGCCACCGTCTCGACGGTTTCTTCCTTTTTGGCCTCTATGAGTTTTTCGGCTCTTGCCATTGCATCTTCGGTTTTTTGTTTTTTTCCTTTAAGAGCGGCTTTGGCATTTTTCAGCTGTACCATCACACTCGCCTCAAGATCATTCTGAAACGAATGAAGGTGATTCTTCGTTGCTGTCAACGTACTGATACTATCATTCAGCGCCGCATGTAATTTGCGGGTGACCTTGTCATTCATGATATCCATAAAGCCTCTCCTTGTTACAATAACTGATAAAAATAGATCAATCCGAAGCTCAAACGCATACTCCTGGTACGTCTAGCCGCGAAAAACCTACAGGAAACCTTTCACTTCATAAAGCATATTAAATTCTCCAAATAGATCTATTAGACCTTGGGTCATTGGACCTTAGTCCTATACCAAAAAATGTCAGCAAGAAGGCTCCTCAGCCACGAAGACCGGATTAACTGTCCGCTCTGGAGTTTTGCAGCCTGACGAGATTAGATTTCGGTAGGTGGGGGAAACCCCAAAGTTCGATCGATCCGGAAAGCAAAGAGAGGTTTACTGTGAAGAGGCCTGTTTATCCAAATGTTTATTATGGCTGGTCCATCGGCTCGATATCAACCTGCTCGTCCAAGCGGACCGGTTCTGCAACTGAGCAGACCCTGGTTTCTGCATACCCGGTCTCGGTGGACTTTAACAGTTTTTTCACTTGTAACCAGCTCCATAGGCGATCTGTTTGTTGAGCATGCGGTAATGACCCAACGCATAACTTTTTTTTCCCGTGGAGTGAGGGCATCAATGAGAGCGCGGATCTTCTGTGTTTCAGAAACGTTGCGCATCATAGCAAGATCTATTGGATCATGGAGATCATCAGGTTCGAAAGGCTTGGGAAGAAAATCAACCGCCTCGTGTTTCATTGCTTCGAGACTTATCGGGATATTCCATGGCCGGTCATGAAAACAATCGGGTATCTGTAACCTTTCCCTGCCATGGCTTTTGGGGAGCTGGAAGCCTTTTATGTCAGGCAGCCGCACGTCCAGCAACAGGCAGCTCGGATACTCGACTTCGGCCAACTCGAGGAAATCAAAAGCTGGCTCCATTGCAACCGGTCTAGCAGTCAAAGATCTGAACCAATCGTTCCATACTTGACCTGAACGAATCGTTGTCCTCGAAGATATAAACTGTTCCCTCAGACGGTTTCATAATCATGATCACCAGTTATTTTTTAAGGTAAAGGAAAAGGTCGCCCCCGAGTCACGGTTATGCTCCCCCCAGATCTTGCCACCGTGTTCCTCGATAATTGACTTGCAAAGGCGCAGGCCGATTCCAATGCCTTCGCTTTTCGTGGTATAAAGCGGTTCGAAAATGTGGTCTATGTAGCCCTGTTCAATTCCCGGGCCGGTATCACTTATGCTGACCTTGATGAAGTCTTCGGACCGTGAAGTTCTAAAAGTCAGGTTTTTTTGAGGACTGTTAATCATGGCATCCATAGCATTGATAATCAAATTCATCAACACTTGCTGCAGTCGGAGCTTATCTCCTTTCACAGGGGCCAAAGCCTGATCTTTCTCAAGGACAATGGAAATATGGTTTAAACTGAAGGTGTTCTGGTATATGCCAATAACTTCATCGAGCAACTGATTGATATCCAGAGAGCTATAGACCACATCCCCTCTTTTCATGACACCACGTATATTGCGGATAATCTGGCCGGCACGTTGGGCATCGTCAGCGATATCGGTCAGTATTTCCTCGAAATCGCCGTTTCCCCCACCGGAGCGTGAATACAGCGTTTTGGCAACGTTGGCATTATTAACAATTGCTCCCAGAGGCTGATTGAGCTCGTGGGCAAAAGATGCGGCGAGTTCATTCATGGTCATCACCCTGTTGAGATGCGCCATCTCCAACCGTAGGTGCATTGTCTCAGATTGAGCCTGCCTGAGTTTTTCTTCACTGTCGCGATACGCCATCTCAATCGTTTTTAAGTCAGTGACATCCTGCAGAGTCCCCTCGATTTTGTAGGGGACACCATGATCATCCAATTCGAGTATCGCCATAACGTAAATATAGCGTATCGAACCATCGGGCCGTAGGATCCGATAACTGAATGAGGGAACCTTCTTGCCATCGATTAAATCGATAACAAATTGCTCTCGATTTTGCCGATCATCCGGATGCACCATATCCAGCGAAGAATCAAAGGATACGGGTGTCCCAACATCCATACCGTAGATCCGATACATCTCATCCGACCAGGTAAGCTGATTCGTTCCCAGGTCCAGAGACCAGGAGCCCAGATGCGCAATTTCCTGTGCTTTGGATAATCGTTCCTCGTTTCTCCTGAGGGCAGCATCTGTTTGTTTGCGTTCCGAGATGTCCCTGACAAAACCGTTGATATACTCTCTTCCATCGAATTCCAGAAAAATGGAGTTAATATCTACCGGAAATTCGGAACCATCCTTACGCCGATGAACGGATTCGCCTTTATAAACCTTTTCTTCCCTAAGGAACTTCAGCGTTTCCTGCCACAACTCCTTTGTCACATTGGGGTCAACCTGAAAGACAGTCATCTGAAGTAATTCATCTCTGCTGTATCCTAAACTCCGACAAGAGGCGTCGTTCACATACACTAAGTTCCCATCTGCCATTGCCCAAAATGCACAATCAGGAGAGGCGTCGATCGTTCTTTTTACAAGCTCCAACTGCCTCTCGGCCTTTTTGCGCTTACTAATATCCCTGACCAGACCGATCAGCCCCACCGGCTTGCCCTTTTTGCGGATTATTGTGACGTTAATCTCAGCAGGAAAGGTTTCGCCCTTTACATTTAGTAACTTCAATTCCGCAAGACATGATTCCTTATTCTCCAATATAGTGTTTTCAATCAGTTCACCAAATCTCTGGTATTCTTCAATGTTTGGGTACGCCCACTCTGTTGTTTTTCCAATGAAATCTTCCATATTGTACCCAAGAACACCGTAAGTGTCTTTTGCCCACTGCAAAGTTCGTTCAGGCAGTTTAGAACTAAAAATGGCGTCAGGGATGGAATTTGTCAAGTGCTCAAGAAAATCACGGTTTCTCTGCAATTCCCGCTCAACCTTTTTGCGATCGGAAATATCCACAGCGACACAAAGAACAGCAGGTTTATCATATCCAGGGTGCTGATAAGGCACCTTGGTTGTCTGAAACCATCCCAGGGTACCGTCCTTGCGCAGTATCCGTTCTTCAGGAATCAGAAGACCCTCTTGGCTCGCGATAACAGAGCGGTCAGTCAGGTTATATCGACGCACCTGTTCCTCTGTTGCACCATAGTCAAAATCGGTCTTGCCAAAGATTTGATCAGGATTATCAACTCCGAACACCTCTGCCACAGCCTTGTTGGCCAGCAGAAAACGGCCGTCTATATCTTTTGAGAAAATGTAGGCCGGCGTCGTGTCGAGGATGGTCCGCAGCTGTTTTATTCTCTGCTGCATTACCACTTCACTCTTCTTCAGCGCCTGCTCTGCATTCTTGTGCGCGGTGATATCGTGGGCAAAAATGACGATTTTGCCCTTTTCCCCGGCAGTTGTTTCGATGGGGTAGACGCGGGTGTCAAATACCTGACCCGTGGAAACATGGTCTTCATACTCAATAATTCTTCCTTCAGTAAGCGCTTGCCTTAAAATAATTCTCCTGTTCTCGGCTGTCTCAGGCGAGAATCGGTCAAATACACAGGTTCCAATCAGTTTTTCCCGTGTGTCACCCAGTAACTCAGCCATGGCAACGTTGAGGTCCAGAATTATGCCATTCTCATCGAGGAGATGGGTGATGTCGGTGGTGGAATTCAGCAGAACACGAGCCAGTTCTTCACTCTTCTCTAGTTCCTGTTCGGCAACCCTCGCTTCAGTGACATCCACCACCATGGCGACGATATCCATGTCGACCTTTTGTGCCGAAAAAAGCACATGGATTGCACGCCCGCTGGAAGTCACAGCGCTCGTCTGAAAATTGAGTACCTTGCCATCCTGCTGAATACAATCCAACATCCGTTCAAAGTCTTTCTGATCAACGAAATGACCGAGTGACTCATGGACGACCATCTGCTCCGGGGGGTGAAAATCAAACATCCGGGCCATGGCATCGTTGGCAAATAGCAGCAGACCTGTCGGCGTCATATTAAACACGCCGACAGGAGAGTTATCAATCAGAGCTCGATAATGGGCCTCTCGCCGGGCAAGTTCGGCCGTACGCTCAATTACCAGTTTTTCAAGATTTCGCTGCATGGTGTGCAGCTTAAGATGCGTTCGCATCCTCGCAAGGACTTCTTCCTCCTGAATGGGCTTTGATATGAAATCGACGCCTCCTGCTTTAAATCCCCTGACTTTGTCGCTGGTATCGTGCAATGCACTTATAAATATAATCGGAATATTGCGGGTCCGTTCTTCCTGCTTTAAACGCTCGCACACCTCAAAACCATTCATATCCGGCATTCTGATATCGAGCAATATCAGATCAGGAGGGTCTTCCAGAGCCGAATCGATGGCGAGTCTCGGACTATTCGCCGGACGCACATGGTACCCCTCCCTGGCAAGTATTTCGGACAGCAATTTCAGGTTGGCGACCTCATCATCGACGATAAGAATATCACCGCTCTCGATAGGTAAACTATGGTCTTTCAGCATGGTTAATTGCCTCTTCCAGCAGGTTATGCAACTCGGTCATTTGAAAATTATCAACAAGCTCTTTAAGATCTGCTGCTGTTATAGGGAACTTTTCTCCTATACGCGAAAGTATTCGAACGGCAGCCTCTCGGTCCAGTGACAGCGTCGCCTGTTCAAGTTCCTGCAGTAGTTCATCGGGGATATCCGCCACCATGGCTGTAAGTTCTGCTTGAGAGAGCTGGTCCGACCCAGGCATGCTTTCCTGCTCGTAGACATACTCAAGCTCAAGAAACCGGCCCATCACCTCAAAGATCTCATGTTCCATAAAGGGTTTGTAAACCACCTCGTCACAGCCTGCAGCGATTATATCTGGATGCTGCTCACGGAAAGCGCTGGCAGTGATGGCACTGATGGGAACCGTGCCCCCCCCCGGTAACTCCCGGATATGCCGAACCGCTTCATATCCGTCCATTTCCGGCATACGCATGTCCATCCAGATGAAGTCGGGTGACTCGTTTTCAAATACGGCCACCGCCTCCCTGCCATTTTCAGCTTCAACAACATGGAACCCGACAGCTTCCAGCAACGATTTCAACAACAGTAGATTTTCTCGGTTGTCATCTGCTATAAGTATCCGCTTTAGTTTCTGTTCAGGGGCCAGCCCGACCACCCTCGGTTTGTCGTCGTCGGAGGTTTTGCGATCTCCTGCCTCTGCCATTTCCGCCGGCAGCCTCACACGGAAAAGAGCTCCTTCCCCAAGCTCGCTTTCCATTTCAATGCTGCCGCCCATAAATTCGGCATACCGTTTACAGATGGACAAGCCAAGCCCTGTGCCTTTTCGTTCTGGAATATCCTGCTCCTGACTGAAAGGTTTGAAAATTTGAGAATGCTTTGCTGGATCAATCCCCGGGCCGGTGTCCTCGACCTCAATCACTATTCGACATTGGTTGGACGCTTCCGGTATCGGTTCGGTGAAACTCCGAACCGTCACGCCTCCCTCATCGGTGAACTTGACCGCGTTACCCAGCAGGTTGATAAGAATCTGACGCAGTTTCCCGACATCTGCTTTTAAATAACGACAGGAGATTAATTCGGTTTCTGTTTCCACAAAAATTCCCTTATCCATGGCCCCTGATTGGATTATCAAGCTGATTTCTTTTATCAGGGTGACGAGATCAAAGACGGACTCGTTCAGCTCGATTTTATCCGCTTCGATCTTGGACAGGTCGAGGATATCGTTGATCATGACTAACAGGTGCCGTCCACTGCGGTTGATAATGGAAAGTTTCTCTTTGACATCAGAATTGGCATGTTCCTGCCGGACCAGTGTCCCCGAAAACCCAAGAATCGCGTTCAGAGGCGTTCTCAGCTCGTGGGACATGTTGGCCAGGAACAGGCTTTTGGCCCGGTTGGCAGCTTCGGCTTGTTCCTTGGCTTCGGTCAGAGCTACCTCTGCCTCAAGCCTTCTATTAACCTGCTCCTTAAGTTTGCTATTCCAGTATATAATGATGGTGATGATCAGACCGAAGAAGAGGACCAGGATGAGAATAATACGAGAAAGTTTATGCCAGTCCATTTGTTTCTCAATCTGTACATTGAGCCAACTGCGCACTATGGCTTTTTTATCATTTTCAGGCATATCTTTTATATAGCGGTCCAGGATAGCAATGAGTTTTGAAAAATTCTTGTGTGCAGCAAAGGAGAGGTTAAAGCTGTAAGGGGTTGAAAGGTTATATTTAATATTATGAATGCCGTATCTTTTGATGGCGTAGCTAATGGATACATTGGTACCGAGAAAGGCATCTACTTCTTTTTCAGAGACAGCTTGCAAGGCGGATTTGATGTTTCCATAATAGCGCAATTGAATACTGGGATAGTCTCTTTGGAGCCATTTTCCTGTGATTTCATCTCGAACAATAGCCATGCGTTTGCCATTAAGCTCTTCGATGTCGTTTATCAACGGAAAGTTCTCCTCTGTGACAATTATCGTTTTTAGTTCCAAATATGGTCTTGTAAACACAAGGTTTTTCTTCAACTCTTCTGATTCGACGATAGCAGTGACCATGTCAATCTTTCCTTCTTTTACCAATTCCAGAGTTTCTGACCATCCAGCTGTACGTTGTGGGCGAATGTCTACTCTAAGATCTTTGTTGATACGCTCTATGAAGTCGGATGACATGCCACGTAAAATACCATTTTCATCATAAAATTCGACAGGATGCCGGTCTGGATTGGAACCAATGGAAATTATACCCTGCTGCTTTAGCCACTCATTCTCTGTTGGGGTTAGTTCAAATTTTTGTTGTCTAGAGTCTGCTGGACGAGAGGGCAACCATTTATCCATAATTGCCACTTTTTCCTCTTCGCTGATATTGGATAGGGCCTTGTCAATAATGGAAGCTAACTCGGGAGAATCCTTGCGTACACCAAAGGCAATTCCTTTTCCTGGTTCTTGCTCATAGTAAATGGAGTTTAGTTTTAAGTTATAATAGCCACGCTTTGATATCAGTTCCAAAGCCACTCCCACTACTGCCAAAGTAGCATCAGACTTGCCCGAACTTACTTCCATAAAAGCGGTATCGTCATCATCGACATAACTAATTTTTGCCGATGGGTAATTTTTCAGTATATCAGGTCCATGCCAGTACCCTTTAACCGCTGAAACAGTCTTTCCCGAAAGGTCAGTTCGCTCCTTAATGCGCGAATCGTTCTTACGGGTAATAATATAGAGAGGAAGTTTCATGTAGATGCGAGGGAAGATAAACCATTCTGTACGTTCATCTTTATTCGACATTGATGCAACAACATCGATTTTTCCTTTTTTGCCAGCTTCATATATGAGATCCCAATCTTTCTCGTGGTACACTTTCACCTTGAATCCTGCTTTCTGTGCAACAAGTTTAAAATAATCAACAGAAATACCGGCCGGTTTGCCATTAGCATCATAAAAACTATATGGAGCCCAATCTCTATAATGTCCTACAACGATTTCAGGATGTTTAGACAACCATCGCATCTCACTTTCAGTCAATTCGATAGATGGCTCATTCACTTCTATTTCTTGAGCCATCAACTTTTCACAGAAGAGAGTTGATAAGAATATGAAAACCAAAAGGCTGATTAAGTTTTTCATCGTTTTGATCCAGTTAAATAGTCAATTCAAACAAATTTAGCTTTAATTCAGTAAATGCCCAACCTAGAGCTACCATCTTCAACGGAAAGGTGCCCGAAGGAGATATTGTCTGCCACAGAGCAACCAATGCTGCATGCATTGAAAAAACAGAAGCGTCAGGGTGAGGAGGGTTGCAACAATCTTCTTCATGATGCGGACGCCTTCTCAAGCAAATCTCTCAACTCAGCCATCTGAAAATTATCCACCATCTCCTTCAGCCCCAAGGCGATCTCAGGAGCCTGACCGGCAATACGTGAGATGATTTCAAGAGCGGCCTCTCTGTCCAGGGTCAGTGTCGCCTGTTCAAGTTCTTTCAGCAGTTCAGGGGTAACATCCGCCAGCATGGCCGCAATTTCTGTTCGAGAGAACTGCTCCGGTCCCGACGTGCTTTCCTGCTCATAGAGATAGTCGATCTCCAGGAACCGGCCCATCATCTCAAAGATCTCATGCTCCATAAAGGGCTTGTAAACCACCTCGTCACAGCCCGCAGCGATGATATCAGGGCGCTGCTCTATAAATGCACTGGCGGTGATGGCAACAATCTTAACCGCTTCGCCACCAGGCAAAGAGCGTATCGTTTTTGTGGCCTCATATCCATCCATCACCGGCATGCGCATGTCCATCCAGATAAAATCCGGCGACTCCTTCTTAAAAAGAGCCACTGCTTCCTTACCGTTTCTCGCTTCAACGACGAAAAATCCTATGTATTCCAAAGCGGTTTTTAGTAACAACAGGTTTTCCCGGTTGTCGTCTGCAATAAGGATCCGCCAGGTTTTCTGCGGCCGGGCCAGCCCAATGACCCTCGATTTATTGGTATCGGGGGGATTTACCTCAATTGCTTCTGCTCTTATAGCTGGCAGCCGTAACCGGAACGCAGAACCTTTGCCCTCCTCACTTTGCACTTCTATGCTGCCACCCATAAACTCAGCATATCGTTTGCTGATGGACAGTCCAAGGCCCGTACCATGACGCTCCGGCACATCGCGATTCTGCAGGAAAGGCTCAAAAATCGCTTCCTGTCTTGCCGGATCAATCCCCATACCACTATCCTCTACCTCAATGACGATGTCACATTGGTCTGATAGCCCCGGTGCCGGTCTGGTAAAACCACGGATCGTTACCCCGCCCTCATCGGTGAACTTGATAGCATTGTTCAAAAGGTTAATGAGGATCTGGCGCAGCTTGCCCGCATCGGCCTTTAGATGGGGAGTATTTATCGACTCGGTTTCCATGACCAGAAATATCGCTTTTGCCATCGCTCGCGGTCGAATCATTAAAGCGATTTCCTCAATTAAGGCAATCAGGTCAAAAGGCTCCTGCTTTAACTCGATTCTTTCCGCCTCTATCTTGGAAAAATCCAGGATATCATCAATCATATTCAATAAATGTCGGCCGCTGCGATTGATGATGGAGAGTTTTTCTTTCTGCTCAGGGACAAGATTTTCTCCCCGGCTGAGCAGGCTGGAGAAGCCGAGCACAGCATTCAAAGGGGTTCGCAGCTCATGCGACATGTTGGCCAGGAAAATGGATTTTGCCCGGTTCGCTGATTCGGCCATTTCCTTGGCCTTTTCCAATTGCTCAACCAGAAGAAGTTTTTCCTCGCTTTCGCGAAGATCATCTTCAACCTTTTTTCGGTCGCTGATGTCCTGGACAACCGCGACAAACCAGTCCGGTTGCCCGGCAGGATCACGCACCAGAGATACCGTCAGATCGACCCAGACCAGCTCTCCTGTCTTGCGCACATAGCGTTTTTCCATTGAATAGGTTTTTATCTCACCATTGAGAAGACGATTCACCTGCTCTACATCTGCATCCAGGTCATCGGAATAGGTGATGCCCTGGAAGGTTAATTCCAACATTTCTGCCCTGCTATAACCAGCGATGTCACAAAATCTGTCGTTGAGGCGGAGGAAGCGGCCTTCAGTGGAGATATGAGCGATCCCCACGGCTGCCTGATCGAAGGTGGCCCGGAAACGTGCTTCGCTTTTCCTCAGCGCCTGCTCGGCCTTCTTGCTTTCGGAGATGTCGACCACCACTGCCACAAAGTAGTCAACCTCGCCATCGGGGGTCCGTACACATCCTGCGTCGAGATGGACCCATATGACCGTGCCATCCTTGCGGATAAATCGTTTGACCAAGGAATAGGAGTCGGTTTGTCCGGCGAGAGCACGGTCAAATTCCACAAGGGAAGCGGCAAGATCATCCGGATGTGTCAATTCAGCCCATGTCAAGTAGCGGAATTCATCCCGATCATAGCCCAATATGGAACAAAACCGGTCGTTTATTTCGATCCATCCTTTACTCGGCGAGGTGATGGCTATACCCTGAAACGGCAGATTAAAATAACTGCGGAACCGGGCCTCACTGTTTCTCAGCGTCTTCTCAGCTTCCTTCTGCTCGGTGATATCCAATGTAACCCCTCGCAGTCCAGCGATCCGCCCCTCACTGTCTCTAAAGGTTTCTCCCCGAACCGAGAAGATCCTCGCACCGTATGGCGGAGTAGTTGTCATCTCCACATGATAATCCCCTCCATCTTTCAGGGCGCGATCTACAAGTTTGTTCAACTCGGCCAAACTTTCAGGCGTGTACCAAGAAGCTTGCTCCGTATGCGTTGGCACCGGATCTTCCGGGTTCAGTCCCATCATCCTGCACAAATTCTCGGACCACTTGTTCTCATCGGAGACCAAGTCCCATTGCCAGCTGCCGAGTTTTGCAACTCTCTGGGCTTCGTTCAGCGACGTTTCCCGCTCCCGCAATTGCCTCTCCACTTCTATACGTTCTGTAATGTCCTGGGCCATCCCGATTACATACCGGATAGTGCCGTCCTCATTCCGGACCACGGAACCTGTGAGCAGGGCGCTGACGATCCTGCCGTCTTTGGTGACATACCGCTTTTCTATCTCATATTTGTCGCGTTTGTTTTCAAGGATTTCCTGAAACAGAGAGAGGTCCTTGTCGATATCATCGGGGTGAGTGAATTCGGAGAAAGTCATCCGGGAAAGTTCCTCACCGGAATAGCCAAGAAAATTTTGAAGAGCCGAGTTGCTTTTGAGGAGATGTCCGTCAGGGCTGACCAGCGCAGCACCGATCCCGGAATATTCGAATAGAATATAAAAGACCCGCTCATTCTCCTTTAATGCTTCTTCCGCTTCTATCTTCTTGGTGATGTCCTGGGCAACCGCGACAAACCACTCCGGTTGCCCGGCTTCATCACGCACCAGGGAGACGGTCAGGTTGACCCAGACCAGATCGCCTTCCTTGCGCACATAGCGCTTTTCCATTGAATAGGTTTTTATCTCACCGTTGAGAAGACGATTCACCTGCTCTAAATCTGAATCCAGGTCATCAGGATAGGTGATGTCCTGGCAGGTTAATTCCAGCATTTCTGCCCTGCCATAACCAACGATGTCACAATACCTGTCGTTGAGGCGGAGAAAGCGGCCTTCATTGGAGACATGAGCGATACCCACGGCTGCCTGATCGAAGGTGGCCCGGAAACGCTCCTCACCCTTTCTCAGCGTCTCCTCCGCCAGCTTACGATCCGTGATGTCCTGAAGCGTCCCGTAGAACCGGACCGGCTCGCCGGCAGCGTCGCATTCAACCTTGCCTGTTCCATAAATATAACAGATATCGCCATTGGGCCTGACCACGCGGTATTCATAGGGGGGACCGCCCCGGTTTTTGAGCCATGCCGCAGTTGTTTTATCATGATATTCACGATCCTCAGGATGAATCAATTCCCTCAAACTCTCATACGTTAACGAAATATCAGGATCAACTCCGTAGATCTTGTAAACCTGAGGTGACCAGTCAATGCGATTCTCGGAAATGTCCCACTGCCATGAGCCGACTCTGGCCATTTCTTGGGCATCGAGGAGTTGCTCCTCACTCTCCTTGAGGGCTTTTTCTGCCAATTTACGTTCTGTAATGTCTCTGAACAAAGCAGTAAGGCTAAACGGAACGCCCTGATCGCGAAAAATGGTTATGTTGATCTCAACCGGAAAAGTTTGACCGTTTGAGTTTCTCGCAGTCGACTCTGTAATAAGTGAAGCCTTGTTTTCCTGGATACCTTTATTAATTAATTTACGAATGGTGCTATATTCCTTATCGCTGGCATAGATCCACTCCGATGTTTTTCCAATGCACCCATCCAGATTTTGTCCCAGGACATTATAGGAATCCCGGGCCCACTGTATGGTTAGTTCCGGAAGCTTGAGTGAAAGCACGGCATCGGGAATAGAATTAATCAGGTGCTCGAGGTAATCACGGTTTTTCTGCAGATCATTTTCAAACTTTTCACGTTCGGTGATTTCGTGGGCAACAATGACAGCCTGCCTCTTTTCTCCTTCAGGAGCAGCGATTGGATAGATACTCGTTTCAAACACCAGCTCAGGATCGTACCGATCCACGAAATGTACGGGTTTTCCCTCGGCAAGTGTTTGTTTGAACATGTTTTTTCTTTTTTCTGCAATCTCAGGCGCCCAGTTATCAAAGACGCAAGTCCCAATCATCTTCTCCCTTGCTCCCCCCAGCCTCCCGGCCTTTGAGTCGTTCGCGTCAAGAATGATGCCGTCCTCATCAAGAAGCTGTGTCAAATCAACGTTGGCGTTGAGCAGTGTTCTCGCCAGTTTTTCACTACGAATCAGTTCGTTATTTGCGAGTTCCAGTTCCACTGTGCGTTTTCGCCCCTGCCGCCGGAGCATCCTGTTCCAAACAAAGACGATAAGGATGAACGCCCCCGCTAAAACCAATAATTGCCCAATCAGCATGTAGTCGGTCTCGGTCTTGTCTGTGGTCAGCCAACGATTCTTGATGGCGTTATGTTCAGCCGGGTTCGTTGTGGCCAGACCTTTGCTGATGATTGAGGCACGTTGAGACCAGTCCTTGCGCCCCCCCATATCATTGTGATTGCTGCCAAGAGGGGTCGGGGCTGCGACTTTCAGGTTGTCAAGATGGTGCTCCCGCAAAAGCCAGGTACTATTGGACAGGTTGCCGATGTAGGCGTCAGCCTGTGCCGTGGCGCCCCCCCCGAAGCCGATCAGGAAGATGATAGTTCCAAGTAGAGAAATGATTATCGCTCTGGTATACATTTTCATATTCACCTGATTATCGACGGAAGACATTGAATTATTTTGGTTATCCAGGGCAAGAAGCGCCGTGTCCCGTTCGGTCGGCTTCACCACTTATCTTCTTGCATGGTAGCTGATTCGGCCATCTTGAGATTTGTTTTTTCTTATCGGCGGTTTAAGCAACTCCACCAAACTCCTTCTTTCAAGGAAGTTGAGGTACAATAAGCTCAATATCGTGGTTATTGAGATTGCCAATATAGCTTTGAATTTCATGAATGATAAAAGAAGATAAACGCACAACCTGTCCCAGATTTGAGTGAGGACAGCATTTACAGAAATACCAGGATTAGTCTTGATTTTCAGGCCTTACTTTATCCATTAGGATAAATTGCTCACTCTGCCAAGGTTCTCTATACAGATCGGCTCTCCTACTGAATACTCACGACTCATGAAATTTTTTTTCCAGCTTCTCCTGTAAATCACCAATGACTGTTGAGTCCGTCTCGTCTTCTCAATGATTTCAAAACGTCGGGAGCAGCCATGATCAGAGAAACCCTGTCTTAAAATACCCCAGTTCGGAGAGGAGGTCAAAAGATAGAGAATCATCCCTGCGTAATCATCCTGAATAATGCATAAATTGAGATATACTGCGAGATGAGGTGCGCCTCGATTCGTATTACTGAAGGCTATGAATAAAGGGTAGTAACAAAGGAAAATGGAACATAACGACCGTCCTGAGGATGTAATAGCCGCTTTTGTTGGAGATAAGGAGTATCAACTTGCTGCTGTTATGACCCTCCCATTGGCTCAATATTGACTTTTGAGGCAAGACGTACCAACTCTGGGACAGATGAAACTTTTGTCTTCTGCATTACTCGGCTTCGATGGACTTTGATGGTTTTTTCACTTGTACCAAGTTCATAAGCGATCTGTTTATTGAGCATACCGGTAATGACCCAACGCATAACTTCCTTCTCTCGGGGAGTCAAAGAATCAATCAAGACGTTGATTTCCGCTCTCTCTTGCTCTTCCTCCATCTCATACCTGCTGCGCACCAATGCCTGTATCATCGCATCCCGGAGATCTTCAGGGTCAAAGGGCTTCGGCAGAAAATCGACCGCCCCTTCTTTCATTGCCTCAACACTCATCGGAATGTCGCCATGGCCACTCATAAAAACCACCGGGAGTTCGAATCGCTGTTGCTTCAGGATTTTCTGCAACTCGAGTCCGTCCATATCCGGTAACCGCACGTCTAACAAAATACAACCTGGACGCTCAAGCGTTGTCTGTAGAAGGAAGTCTGAAGCTGCTTCAAAAGCGACCGTCTTATAACCATACATCTGGAGCAAACGTACCATGCTCTTTCTAAATGAATCGTTGTCTTCGACAATGTATATTGTTCCTTTAGGCGTATTCATGCTGTTACTCTCCAGAGAAAACTTTCAAAGTGAACTGAAATGTCGTGCCGGTACCACCATTGCTTTCTATCCAGATTTTTCCTCCATGTTCTTCGATGATAGACCGGCAAAGACGCAGCCCTATCCCTATGCCATCACGTTTTGTGGTGTAGAAAGGATCGAATACTTGTTCGGCTGAACCTTTTTCGATTCCGGTGCCGGTATCACTGATACTGATTTTCACCATATCTCCAGAATACAGTGTTTTAAATGTCAGTACTTTTTGGGGGCTATCGCTCATAGCTTCCATGGCATTGGTGATAAGGTTTATCAGAACCTGCTGCAGACGAACTTCGTCCCCTTTCACAGGGACCAACCTTTCATCTTTTTCTGTGACAACAGAGATATGGTGCAGGTTGGACGAATTTTCGTACAAGGCGATCACGCTATCTATTAAATTGTTGATATCAATAGGGATAAATACAGACTCACCCTTTTGCATCACCCCCCGAATCTTGCGGATGATCTGACCGGCACGCTGCGCATCGCCAACAATATCTTCGAGGATTTCCCCTAGATTTCCTTTCCCTTCCACAGAATTGGAATTCAGTATCTTGGCCACGCTGGCATTATTTATGATCGCACCCAGAGGCTGGTTAATCTCATGAGCAAAAGATGCGGCAAGTTCGTTCATAGTCATGATACGATTGAGATGGGCCATCTCGAGGTTCAGATTAATTGTTTCAGCCTGGGCCTCCTTGAGCCTCGCTTCACTGTCTCGATAGGCCATTTCGACGGTCTTGAGTTCCGTAACATCCTGAAGCGTACCCTTGAGCCCCGCCAAAGCTCCTTTTTCGTCATGCTTACGCATTCCGACCCCATAGATATAACGCAACGATCCATCTAGACGAACAATGCGATAGCTAAACGATGGACCTGTTTTCCCAGCAAGCAAATCAGCTGCCAGCTGTTCATGTTGTTTCCTATCGCCTGGATGAATTCTATCCAGCAGGTATTCAAAGGTCAGAGGCGTACCTAGTTCAATATCATACAATTGGTACATCACATCCGACCAGATAAGCTGATCCGTAGCCGTTTCCCATTCCCAATACCCCAGACGGGCAATCTGCTGTGCAGCGAGCAGTCTTTCCTCGTTCTTCTTAATCTCCTGCTCCATGCGCTTACGTTCAGAGATGTCCTGGAATGTTCCCTTCAGCTTTACGGTCTTTCCATCAACCACTTTCGGTTGACATACTGTTCGTGTCCACAAAAGTTCACCTTGAGCGGTAATGAAACGAATTTCCATATCATAGGGCTCACCATAATCGAGTGATCGCTGAACAGCTTGCCTCATTCTTTCCCTGTCGTCTGGATGAAAAAAATTTAGCGCCTCCTCCAAAATAATCTTGTATCCCAAAGAAACTCCGTGGATACGATAGGTTTCATTGGTCCAGGTTACCTCCATGGTCTCCGCGTCCAATTCCCATCCACCCACTTTGGCCATGCGACCGGTGGCATCGAGGAGTTCTTTGCTTTTTTTCAGGGACTCCTGGTTTTTCCTCCATTCAGTTATGTCGCGTGCAACAGCTATGATTATGCCTTCTTCCTGTTGAGGGTGGGCGACCCAGCTCAACCACCGATAGGTACCATCTCTGCATCGATACCGGTTATCGAAATTGATGACATTGGAGCCCATTTGCAGTTTCTGCTCAACAACTGCTCGTGTTGCTTCAACATCCTCTGGGTGAATAAAATGGAGAAACGATTTATCCAATAGCTCTTCCTCGGGGTACCCGAGGATTTTCTCAAATGCTGGATTTACCCTGAGGAATGTTGAAGAATCCAAATCGGAGATAGAAAGCATATCCAAAGACATGGAAAAAATTTGCGACAAATCCCTTTCCGCCCTTTTACGATCAGTGATGTCAGTAAAAAGCCCATCTGCATATTGGACACCATCTTTCTCATAACAGAACATGGACCTGTCGTGCAGCCACATCCAGTGCCCGTCTTTGTGTCTGATCCGGTACTCAGTATCGAACCGCTCCCCACCCTGGAACAGGTGAACGTATTTTTCGATGACACGATCCGCGTCATCCTGGTGGATACGACCAAGCCATGCATCCGGATTCGCCAGAATCTCATCACTGCTGAAGCCAAATACCTTTTGGATATTATCGCTGATGTAGATGGTATTCCCGGCCAAATCACTCGTCCATGTAACATCGGGAATATTTTCAATCAGCCGGCGGAACTTTTCCTCGCTTTCATTCAGTGCAATTTCCGCTTTTATACGGTCGGTTATATCCTGTGCCATCATCAGGAGTATTTTATCATCACCTGCAGGTCCTGAAATCGGGAAAAGGGTAGTTTCGAAATATTTATCAGCCCGGCCAAGGTAGTCTTCAAACCGCACCGGCTCTTCTTTATCCAATGCCCTCCTGATCCAGGACATTCTCAACCCGGCTTCTTTTTCGGCAAAACGGTCAAAGATACAGGTTCCTATTAACGCCTCTCTAGTAGTCGTACCCGCCAATGCCAGAAAACTGTCATTGCAGTCAATGATAGTGCCCTCCTCATCAAACAGCAGTGCCACATCATGGGTTGCAGATAAGAGCGTACCGAAGAGCCTCTCACTTCTTTGAAGATTGGTTTGTGATTGCCTCAGTTCAGTGATGTCAAAGGTAATACCACCGACGAGAGACGTTGTACCTTTTCGGTCTTGCACAACTCGTCCCTTGGTATTCACCCACGTGATCCGTTTATCTGAAAAGACAATACGATATTTAATATCAATAGACTCCCTGTATTCGATTGCCCTTTGGATGGACTGTTGCAGCGGTTCCAGATCATCCGGGTGAACAGATTGAAAAAACTCCTCTAAATTGGCAGAAAGCAATGCCTTAATGTCGCGTGATTTATGACCTGGAGCAATAGCCCAGCACACATCCTTAACGGGATCGGCCTCCCATAGCATGATATCGGCGGCTTCGATAGCATTCATCATTCGATTTTGTACTTCTCGCAGGGATTGCTCGGTCTTTATCCGTCGGTTCCGGTTTACCAGTAAAAGAATGATTATAGATGATTGTGCCAATAGGAAAATAATAGTAAAGATAACCTTCCACGGGTATTCATTGAAATGTTTACTTGGCTCGTTTGGTATTATGTTTCTGCCTTGAATGGTTTGCCGGGTTAGTAAACCTTTCTCTTTATTGTCATCAATTAACAGTGCTAAAATTCGTTCACCCACTTTTCTTCCCTGCAGATATCCGGAAAGAATACTTCTCCCCATTACTCCCATGTCAGGCTGAGGACTCCGCAGACTATAATCTGGAACCGGAGAACGATCGTCGGCCAATATCTGACTTTCCCGTATAGAAAAAAAAACTCTAGTTTGATCTCTGATATAACGCAGAAGCACGTCTGCAAATGTCTGATTGGCAACGAAAGCGATAATCGCATCTAATGTTTCGTTGTCATATTTATAACGGCGCATATCTTCCATCTGGAAGTAGCCGTCAATGCCGCGCATTTTGGTATCCAGGTATTCGATGAAAAGCTTTATGTTCCGGCCCATCAGGTCAGACGCAATCCCTCTGTTCACATAATCAAACCATGAATATCCAGGATGATACGAGTTGCTGAATAATGTTTCCTCATTTTTACCCTTACCTGTCGAACTTTGCGCAATTGGAATATTATTGGTGCAATGTAGCTTAGCATGCATCTGACTTCGGTAAACGCTTATGGCAACCGTTATTATGGTTGCGGTTGCCATAAGGCACCAGAAGACGACCATTTTTCTGATCTTTTTGTTTATATTCATATTGTTAGAGCTACAGCTAGAACCGGGCTGACTTTACATACAAATCAGGAAAATCACGCATTGCTGACCCAAACGTTCAAAATAGCACTCCAATTCTTGAGCATAAATGCTTCCATTGGCTAATAGTGGAAGCCACATCTTAGCTGTTGGCATAGAAGGGTTGTACTTCTAAAGTCTTACCTCAAGAGCATGAACTTCATAGGCAAGATCCCGAAGTAAGACATCTGCTACAGCCTGGTAAGATTTACTGGAGTACTACGTTGAATCCCCTATTCAACGACAATCTTGATAAAACTTTTTTATGCAATAGTTCTTGAATCATATGAAGAACCACACATCATTTTATCGCCTATCTGAAATCAGATAAACCACCTGTTATCACAACATATTGTTCATTTGATTATTATTTCTGACATTCGCTCTCCAAGGTGAACGAAAAGATCTGTATCCGGTTTCAAGAAAGACATCTCCCTCTTTGTCCCGGTTTTTTTTATCAACGCGCCGGGAATGCGCTAGGAACCGTTTACTTAGGAGTCTGGGGTGTTGTGATCTCCACAAAGGCTTTTGATACTGATAAATGCGGCCCCTATCTTTAACGGATTTGCCCTCCTAGTGCCGACGAAGACTCTTGCCCTGGCAGGTTCGATACGACATAGCGATTCATATATCCAACATTGTTTTATTACTCCAGCATTACATCCGCCATCGCTTGGTTATGTATCCACTAGATAAACTTGCTTGCACAAGACAACATTTATAGGTTGTAAAGGACATTTAAATTGTGTCATTTTTTTATATCTGTTTTCTTCAAATATGTATATTAGACCTTTGGTCAATATGGAAAACTCTCAAAATCCATTAGCTGTTTTTAGGGGGAAATGGGGGGGGAACAGATGTCTTTGCAATACCTGCGTCAGTGCAATATGAGTTTCGTTAGCGTTAATATTTCTAAACTCTGTTTCAACCAATATCTATCCATCTATTTCATATAAGAGGCTCAAGTAATACAATAAGTGCAACATACTGAAGTTTGAAGTGGGAGTGAGTTGGGGATATGTTCTCAGCTCCTACACTTAACCCCGGTCTGTCATCAAAAATCACAACAAGCACTACAGCAACTCACAGAGCAGGAGATTCAAGACGGGGTATTCGTACTCAACCCAACACCAAGAAAAGTATTGAAGGGCTTCACGCCCCTGGAAGCGTTTACAGATCGACGTGTTGCACTTATTACTTAATTCCAGTACCGAATATAGACCAATAACATTATATAATCGGTCTATTACAATAATTCTTATTTAAAGGTTACAGGTTATCAAGTTTCTGAGATTCATACTTTCCAGGCTCCGGGGCATTTAAATTGGCGAGCAGTTTCTTGACTTCCGTGACCTCTTTCTCCAGCTTACGCAATTTTTTCATCGCTTCCGGCAGCTTTTGCAACGCAGCTTTTTCCTTGAGATCCCGTTTCAGTGGTTTGGCAGGTACTCCCCAGTACTGCCCGGGTTTGGTAATATTTTTGGAAACACCGCCCTTTGCACCTACGACAACATTGTCACCAATTTTTATATGCCCGACAACACCAACCTTTCCTGCAAGGATAACATTTTTGCCAATTTCAGTACTGCCAGAAATTCCCACCTGGGCAACGATAATGCTGTTCTCACCTATTATTACGTTATGCGCAATTTGGACAAGATTGTCGATAATTGTACCTTTTTTTATAATAGTTTTATCAAAACGAGCTCTATCGATCGAGACATTGGAGCCAATCTCAACATCTTCTTCGATAAGCACAGTACCTAATTGTGGAATCTTTCGGTGTTTGCCATCTACAGTTACAAAGCCGAATCCGTCAGCCCCGATGACCGTGCCGGAATGAATGATCACCCGATCACCAATCTCACAACGATCACGTATGGTAACATTAGGATAAATAAGCACATCGTCACCAATAATGGTGTCGTGCCCGATATATGCCCCGCCATAGATAATTGCGTTATCACCGATAACGACGTTTTCTTCAATTATTGCACAGGCACCTATTGCAACATTTTTCCCAAGCCTGGCACTATCAGCTATCACAGCCCTGTTATGAATTCCGTTTGGATGTCTAAACAGGCCTGGATTCAGATTTTCCATAATCACCGAAAAAGCATAGGAGGGATCCTTTGTCTTGATGAGAGTTTTTTCTGAATCGATATCAAAATCATTGGGCACCAGCACAATTGGTGCTTGGGTTCGTTGAAACAAAGGCAGATATTTTATGCTTGTACAGAAAGTAATCTGGTCGGAAGTGGCATTTTTGATATCAGCACCTCCCGATATTGTCGTCGCTGGGTCGCCGACAATAACGCCTTCAACAAACTCCGCTATTTCTTTTGCATTCATATCATGAGTTAATTAGGTATATTTGATAAACAACTATTATTTCGGTGCAATAATGCGATCTACCCATTTAAAAATGCACCGTGCTGCCATTATTAAAATCAAAAAGCTCGTATATTAATTACGTCAAAGTTGCTAAGAAGCAAAGTAAACAAAACCAGACAGAACCTCATTACCATTAGAATACCTTTTAGCAATCACCCCTTGGTGGAGAGAGCTTTAACCGCCCTGCTCAGTTCTGAAATTGCTGCATCGAGTCGGCCGTTGATTTTCCTGGCATCCTCTTTTGCCTCTACGGCAACAGACCGAACAGCATTCAAACCATTACGGTTCAGATCCATGTTCATGGCAGTTTGTATGTCCTTGAGCTTCTGGATGAAAGGATCAAACACGCGGTCGGCGGCTTCCATTTCTTTCTTTACATTGGCAAACATCTCTTCGACACTTCTACGACGCTGTTGAGCCGTCTGGCGTAACGTTTTATTGTCGATGGTTGCCATCTGGGATTCCCACCGTTTGAGATAATCAGCTTTTCGGGAAGCCATGGTTTTTATCCGCTTCCTTGTACGTTTCTCCTGTGATTCCAGTTCATCAAGCGATTTGATATAGGTTTTGAACTGCTTCTTGAGATTACCCTTATTGGTAAACATGTTATCTAAAGCCTTAACTGTTGCATTTACCCGCTCCCTTACGACAATGGCCTCTTGTTCAACATCCTGGATGCTGTCAGCTGCCTCTGAACCCTCCTTATAATTTTTCCCCCCACATCCAGCAATGAACATCACCGCCACTATCAGAATTACTCTCAGTATCAATACCTCACGGGTCTTCATATATGCCTCCTGTCGTTTCCTTGTTGCATCTGATGATCATGTACCTGTTGAGCAACAAACATTTTGGCATTCCTATTTGCCACGTTCATATTCTTAATCAGCTATGTTCAATACTCTTTCATAGAGTGTTGAATAATTGATTGAGATATTTCTACCCCTAGCTGACCTAAAGCTTTGCTCTGAGCAGCAACGAGTCCGCCATAGTCAGGCACACCAATATTTTCATGAATAGTGATTCGGTTCATATCAACAATTGATTTATCCCTGTCTCTTAAGATTACCCAGCTTGCGACCAATGTAACTTTATCATCTGGGTCTCCATCAAAACGAACTATCTCCAGTAGCACTTGGCAGTCAATTGGAATAAATGATCGCCAGGGATGAATTACAACCTTACTTGTGCCTAAGATAGAGCTGATGTTTTCTGATAAGACATTAGCTATATTATTCTGGAGAGAACCTGACCACTGATCAAATTCAGCTAGATTGATGGCATTATCATCAATTCTTGTTACAATCCTTGACTGAGCAAGATAATCAGCAATCTTTATTGGTCCTATGCCAATTATGAGACTACTTGTATTACTATTATTTACCTGAAGCGATTTATACTCATCAACAACAGGGCTTAGTGTGTAAAATCGTGGTGGTTTTGTTCGCATCGTGCAACCGCTAAATAATGTGACAATTACTAGAGTTGCCAATGCCAAAGTAAAATAATTTTTAGTCAACATGATATCTCCTCAATAGCTTCCTTTGCCTCTAATCAGAGCTTCAGGGTGTTGTTCCAGATAATCTGCCAATTGCCTGATTGAATCCGTCATATTGGAAATGTTAACAAGTGTTTCTTCCAACTGAATGACAACAGGGGCATCTTCTGATACAACTCCGTTGATCCCAGTTAAGCTTTCATTTACGTTGTCAGCTATACTACCAACTTGCTCATTTACGTTCTGAGCCAACATATCAAAATGTTCCAGCATTAACCTTGTGTCATCTGAGAGTGGTTGGACCTGACGATTTACGTTGTCAACTAACATTTTGGTATCGCTTAGAGTACTTTCAAATCCATCAATAACTTTATCAATCCGCTGATCAAGTTTGGTGACAAGCTGCTGAGATGCATCAGCCGTTTCCCTCATAGATTTCAAGCCATCGGATATGTCTGGATTATTAACTAGCTTATCTATCCCGACCATAGCCCTTTTAAGGTGTTCAGCTAAACCGATGAAATCAATTTTCTGCAGTGTTTTGTACAATTTCTCAGTTGTTGACGGTATCGTTGGAATTTCAGGGTACTGAGAACTGATTCTTTTCATGTTCACTGGCGAATCCGGGTAATACTCAAGCTCAATCATGAGTTGACCTGTTATAAGGCTCTGCATGTTCAGCACAGCCCGTAATCCTTGTTCGACGAGCTTCGCTATCGTTTCTTCTGATGTTCTCTGAGAATATGTTTTCTCGTCAACATGTAGACTGTCTACAACATGAAATTTTTCAGCATCAACCTCTATAATGACTGGAATATTCACGGTTAAATCCTGAGGATTTGCGTTAATTACAATGCTGGAGACCTTACCAATTCGTACTCCCTTGAACAGTACGGGTGCACCGACGCTAAGTCCGTTTATTGAACTGTCGAAATAAAGGACAAAATTAGTCGTCTTCTGAAAGAGCTTGCCTGATCCTAAAACAACAATGCTCGCAGCGAGTAAAAAAAACGCGATAACCACAAATCCGCCGATCATCATCGTATTAGCTTGCTTTGCCATTCTACCTCCTTATTACCTCTTCAACGTTTCGCCACGGGTTAAAAACATATGTAGCGTTGGGTCTTGAGTTTCTTTCAATAAATCGTTGGGATTACCTGTCGCCGTCATGGTACGTTTTGATACATCGAGAAAAACTGAATTGCTTCCTATCGCAAAAATGCTGGCAAGCTCATGTGTGACTACGATCATGGTTGTACCCAGACTATCACGCAACTCGATTATCATATCATCAAGCCGACGGGCACTGACCGGATCAAGTCCTGCTGACGGTTCATCGAAGAACAAAATTTCCGGATCCAAAGCCATTGCTCGAGCAATACCGGCTCGTTTCTGCATACCTCCACTTATTTCAGATGGGTAAAAATCTTTGAAACCAGCCAAACCGACTAACTCAAGTTTAAACTCAACAACATCTGAAATCTCAGCCTCACCTAGTGACGTATAGATTTGTAGTGGTAATGCAATATTTTCACCCAGTGTCATTGAACTCCACAAGGCACCGCTTTGATACATGACTCCAGCTCTACGAATAATGATCTCTCGAGTTTGGCTATCCGCTCCCCAGAAATCAGTGTCATCATAGTACACATAACCTTTGCCAGGACGTTTAAGACCAATGAGGATCGTCATCATTGTACTCTTCCCACAGCCACTGCCACCCATGATAATGAAAATATCTCCATGATATATTTCAAAATTCAGATCACGCATCAGGATAAAATCATCGTATGCCATAGTAAGATCTTTGACAGTTATGTGCGCTTTTCGTCTGACCATGTCTTAAATACCTAATATATTACATATAATTGTAATAATTGCCGTCGTGATGATTATCCCGACTATAGCTGTCACAACAGCAGAAGTCGCTGCCTCACCTACTGCTGATGCACTCCGCCCGCACTCCATCCCTCTCATGCAACCTGACAGTGCAACAATCACCCCAAAGAGCAACCCGCTGAAAAGACCTATACCCAGATCCCAAAATCTTACTGCTGTAATAGTTTCACTGACATATTGTGTAAGTCCTATATCAAGCATAAAAACACCAACAACCATTCCTCCAAAGATCCCCATGATATTTGCATAAAGACACAGAAGTGGCATCATGATCGCGAGTGCCAGCATCCTAGGCAAAACGAGAAATTCCATAGGTGAGATCCCCATAGTACGTAAAGCGTCAATCTCTTGATTCACCTGCATGGTACCCAACTGGGCAGCGAAGGCCCCACCGGTCCTGCCAGCCATGACAATACCGGTCATAATAGCCGCCATTAATCGTACCATCGCTATCCCGACCAAATCCGCAACGTATATCTGGGCGCCAAACAACTCGAGTTGAATTGCCCCGACAAAAGCCAGAATAAGACCCACTAGAAAACTTATCAGTGAGACAATGGGAAGAGCTTGACCACCGCACGTTTCCAGCATCAGAAAGAAATCCGTACGCCGAAAGGTCGCCTTTCCCTTCATGAATTTCATAAGTGCTAACGATACGGAACCAATAAAAGCAAAAAGTCTCCCGGTGGACTGATAAAGTTCAAGAGTCTCTTCCCCAACAATACGTATGAAAGAACGTGAGTTCTCTGCTGTTCGAGCATCTTTTTTCTCAGGAACAGCTGCAGCGAGAGCCAAGAGCTTTTGAGCTCCTTTGGGCAAACCGCTTATATCAATTGTTATTGAGTTATCTTCTGTAAATTTCTGGAGTCGTTTGATGAATGTAAGTAAGCCAGTATCCCATCCTGTTATACTTTTTGATTCAAATACGATTTTCCTGGCATCAGTAGACATGAGTTTTTCATGTACTTCTGCAGTAGAAGGTAGGTCATGACCCAGAGTCCAGTCACCGTAAAGATCTAACAACAGGACAGTATCATCACATTGTGCACAAATTATTTTTGCCGGATTTTCCATATCTCGCATATCAGATTTCACTTGGCTTAGTATAATTTGAATTATCAGGTATT
Source organism: Desulfopila sp. IMCC35008 (assembly GCF_010646885.2). Classification (GTDB taxonomy): domain Bacteria; phylum Desulfobacterota; class Desulfobulbia; order Desulfobulbales; family Desulfocapsaceae; genus Desulfopila. The sequence goes on from NZ_CP050700.1 coordinate 3,876,732, forward strand.
ATTGCGGTTAAAATCCTCATCCAAATAGAATGAAAAATGAATTTCCTTTTCATTCCTTAATAAAGTTAAGTCTATCTTTTCACCAATTTCACCCTCTAAAATACTTCTAACTTTCCATAAATCTTTTCCTGTAACTGAATTCCCATTAATTGAAATAATAACATCATTACGCTGTATGCTTACTCGGGCGGCTGGACCTCTATTATCTAACCAAGCTATTAGTAACTTATCATTATCTTTTATTAGATAAACTCCACTTTTATCGATACTGTCTGGAGAGTTAAATTTCTTTCCCTTTTTCAAGAAAACCTTTTCGCCAGAAAAATCAATAGCAACTTCGTTTCGTTTTAACAATCCAAGTCCTATTGAATTCTCAACGGATTCTCCCATCAGCAAATCACGATATATTAATTTACCTATTTTTATCTCCTTTACCCGAACTAATCTTTGTCCGGACAATTTATTATTATTGACATTTGCACCAAAAAACACATCGCTGATTTCACCACTTTCAATCAAACTATCAATTGTTGTTTTTGTAAGTCTTCCCGAGAGAACATCTAATGTGTTAATAAGAAATGGAATTTTTTTATTACCAATGGCCACTTCCACAACAGGAAGTTTATTTTCATTCTTAACTATTTCAATCTTTGAAAAATCATTTTTATTTACAAAAGTGTTGATATCTTCATTGATAGCAAATTGCCCTTTATCAAAATTTATATAAACCGAATAATCTCTTAAAGCAGAAACACCCAATGTTCCTTGCACATTTTTACCAAGGTATTTTGCGTAAAAGAATAAATGTGCAGCTATAATAGGTTGTTTAGAACGTAACTTATATGCTCCAAGTTTATAATCAAGAGGTTCAACATGTTCTTCTCCAGAAGAAATAATTGTAAGATCTTGGCTGCGAGAATCAGCTAATGTTTTTAATTTAAAGTGTAACGATGCATCCAAAAAATTGAATGCCTGACTAGAATCTAGCAATATATCATATTGTTTATCTTGAATAACAAGTGGCAATAATACTCCATGTTGTGGGTCATCAATATTTAATAGTAATTGTGATTGAGCACTCAAGTTATTGCAAGAAAACAATATACAAAATAACGTCAATCCAACTATCCTTTTAATTAAATTAATACAATACATATCGTTATCCATTTTACTATACCTATTTATTTAAATGAGTAAATATATGTTTTGCAAACATTACTACCCATCTTAATGACTGATTAATTTCAATCATCTATTGGCTGAAAAAGTACTACATATTTAACAAACCATATATCCTTAATTTTTTATAAGTATTATCTCTCAACATGCTCCATTTTGATAATTTAAAATTTACGATACTAAACTTTATATTCAAGTTGTAACAATTTTGATATTATCAGCACTACGAATATGAATGTCTCTTTGGGGAAAAGCTATTTCAATATTTTCTTCAGCAAATCTATCATTTATTTCTTTGCGTATATCACTTGCCAACCTAAAACGTTCTAGTGCATCATTCGTCCAAACTCGAAGTTCAAAATCCAATGAACTTTCCCCGAACTCTGCAAATATAACTTCAGGAGCCGGTTTACTTGATACAAGTTCATGTGTCTGTCCACTCTTTATTAATGTATTAATTACCATTGAAACGTCCGATCCATAAGCTACTCCTACTCGAATGGAAACACGAACCAGGTGCTTTCCTAAAGTCCAGTTAGTCACCGCTTGCGATATCAGATCAGAATTGGGAATGATCACATCTGCTTGTTCATAGGTCTGAACATTGGTGGCACGGAGCCCTATATTTTTTATTTCAACCCACCTTTCGCCCAATTCAATACAGTCGCCGACCCGGACAGGTCGTTCAAAAAGCAGTACCAGGCCGCTAATAAAATTATTGACGAGTCCCTGCAGGCCAAAACCAATACCTACTCCAAGGGCGCTCAAAATGATGGTAATCTTTGTAAAATCAAGGCCAAACATTGTAAGTGTCAGAATAAGACCAACCAAGACGATGAAATACTGGATAAGATGGGCAATCGATATGCGCACCCCGCGTTCCAAATTAGCCCCAACAATCTTTTCATCAAGGAGTACTTTTGGTATTATCCAGGAGAGAATAAACGCACCGTACAGGGTCCCAATCACAGTCAACAGTAGTCCGACACTGATTTTTTCAGAACCTATATTAAAGCCAAATCCTAGCACTTCTTTTGTTGCTTCAGTCGCACTTCCATAAACCCCCCAAGCGGTGAGCAGAATTGGGAGCAGAGCGAACCAGATGATAAGAGCCTCAACCAAATATCCAGAGCGGCGGGTAAGAAGTTCAGCTTCACTTCGCAGTTGTTTTATATTCCATACAAATGAAGAAAAGAATATCCACCGCAGGCCTCCACGAATCATGTACATGAAGAGATAAAAGGCAAGAATAATGGCTAGTGTCACCAAGGTGGAGTTAAACAGGTAAGAAGCCAGACCTTCTTTACCCAGCAATTGTGCAAATATAATAACTCCGAGCAAAAGGTATCCAAGACGCAGGCCCCAGGTATACAATACTGATTCTGGCTGATTGGCGGTCCCCACTGGCCGACAATTCAAAAAATAAATAGCCAGGAGAGAAACCAGAAGTATATACAACCGAGATAAAGGCAGGGGTAAACTGATTGCATTCATAAGTTGCGATACAACGTAGAGGGCAATCACCCCAAGTATCGCTCGCCTTTGCCATGATTCCTCAATCAGTAACATCAAGATACGAACAAAGGCGATGCCGCCAATAAATCCTGAAAACAAGCGCACCATCATCGGAACGTTTTGATTTTCCGGAATAAGCAACTGTGTGAGGATAACAACGAAAAGACCGGTTGCAAAAGGCCGTCTCGCAAGAAACCGCCAACGTTCGGAAACACTCAAATCCTCTCGATTCCTGTAAATCGAAAAAAGGACTCCAAGGAAAAGAAGAAACTGAGCAATAAAGGTCCAGCTATGCTGGACAACATAAAGCCGGTCCGGCAAAGACAGGGTTTTCGCGTTTTCCAGTACTTTTTGCCACAAATTACCGCGAAACTGACTAATGTACTCGTAAGAATACATAGGGGGGGATGCGGTAAGCAGGTAGTCACGACGCCCTGCCGTGATAAGGCTGTTGATTTCGACATCTAAGACAGCCATTTTTGTCATGACTGATTTGTTCCTGGCCTGAAGTTCCAACGTCTTATCGAGCTTCTGTGATATGAGCTTCAGGGCCGTATCGATTATTTCACGGGCACTGCTTAATGCAACTTTTAGAGGGGGGGAATCTTGTTCTATGAGCAGACTCGACTCCCAAGCCAGCCATTTATTTTTCTCGACAAGCCACTCTGCTTTCCAATCTGCAAGGCGATTAATTTTGCGGGCCAACGGGTTTTTTACATCTCCAAACAATGCCTGAACATCCCGAAGTTCCTGGCTAAGATCCACCAACTTTGGCAATCTGCTGGTAGTCGAATCTTTTACCGTCTGCAGCCGAGCATCTATACTATCAACTTTCACCTTGGATGCAGCATAATCCTTTTCGGCCGGGGCAACATTTAACACCTGTTGTAAATCATACTCAAGCTGCGCCAGGCTTCCGGTCAGATCTCCGGCCAAGGGAATAATGTCTGCCAGGTCTGGTAAAGGCGACGAATTTGACGGCTCTGCAATGGAGGGCGTATTATCACCGGCCCACGCATAGAGTAAACCTTCAGTAGCAATCAAGATTATGCCCAGCAATATTATCCGTAGAACTTTTGCTGCTGCAAGCCTCATCATTCACCTTTTCCTGAAATAAAGGAAACACTGGTCAAATTTCCCTACCAGGAACCTCTTGTTTACAACCAGTCTGACAAGGAAATGCCAATGCCGATTTTATTCACATACTGATTATAGTCGATCATGCTTTCTCCATAACCACTGAAATACTGGACATATCCCTTCAGGTAAGGATAATCCCAGAGCGGGAAGCTCCAGGACAGTTCTACCGCACCTTGCGAGAAACCTGACTCCAGGTTGTTGCGAGACATCACACTGAAAACATGCTCTTTCCATTTGTAAGCCGCCCGGAGCTCACCATGGCCAAGGTAGTCGGTAATGTCCGGATTATCGTCATCACCACTATCCTCAGGCAAGCGGTACCAGGGTTTAATCTCGAAGGCAAAATTCCCGCGTTCGAAAATAAAAGTAGCATACAGCCGGTTCCAGCTCCGGGAAAGAACACCGCCCTGCCCGTTTGATTGATGATCGATACCCAAATAGTTTTTTGTATTAGTAAAACCGAAGAACTCCCATTGCGGACTGAACTGCGCCCAGAGTTCAGGTTCATGGTTGGTTTCCCTGAATGGCCTGGAGACATCTCCATTATATAACTGCCAGAAAGAGCGGTTGGTGTAGGCACCATACACATCAACCGTATCAAACAGGTTCACCAGGAGCGGCACCTTGATACTCACCTGGAATTGCGCTTCGGTATCATCTGTATCGATAGCTGAGCTACCGTATTGCTCCCGGTAGGGATCGGAATTGTAGCCGACAGAGTTATAGGCCCCGAATAGGAGATAATTGGGCCTGTGAGCCATAATGGTAAACGGCTCCAGGACATGCTCCTTGTCTTTTCGGAAGCGCTCGGAAGCAACCCCAGACTCTTTCTCCTCAACCTGGTAGGTGCCGGCATGGACCTGCTCCTGGCACCTAAGACGCAGATCGCCGATCGTCATGGTGTCACTCACCTGATCCATCATGTCTGACATGCACTCCTTGAGATCATTCGCCATGCATGGTGCAGTGACAATCGGAGTCAAAACTATCAGACCGAACATCGTAAAAAGCTTTTTCATTTTGTCTCTCCCTCTTTCCAATGATTTGATTTCACCTGTTTGAGCAAGCGCTATAACGATCAAAACCTTCATTTATTCTTGTCATGAAATAATGCCTCCAAACCGGTCAACAGCATCGAAATAATATTCGGAAGTATTCCGTGCCACTGTAAATTCAACATCAGTCTTATCTTATCGGTTACTTTTTGTTAAGCCGCTCACCAACCTGACCAAGACTCCTCAGCCTGATGATGTAAAACACCAGACTTGCGGTGCTCTCCGATGCATGAGGGAACATTCAGTCTTGTCAGATAGTAGATGTTGAAAAATGTCGTTTTCAACCTGTTCTGTATCAGTATATGTGTTCCAACTGATCAGATTATCTGAACAATGTGCTATTTTTCAAAAATAAAGGGAGGCTGTGGAGCTCTGGAAGGGATGCCACAAGATTATCTCCTGCAATAACATCATGACCAACAATAAAAGCAGGATACATCGCGTATGGTATTCCCTTATTTTTATCTACATTTTTCCCCGCATACAAGATTCGTAGTAGTATCGATAGTTAGACTCACGATCCTGGCTGCCCCTCATGGAACCACTAAGTAATCCCAAACCACCGGCGATTGCTGCCCCTCGCCCAGCACCTTTCCCCCCATCAATTAAAGCGCCGAACAAAGCGCCTCCTGCCGCACCACGCAAACCACTCCCTAAAGTGCTTCGTCCAGGTTCACTTGTAGATTCGGCCTGGTTGCGGGCATACGTACTACAGCTTGCCGCCCTGTCTGCGTCAGACTCAGTATTTGCCGATGTTATCCCCCCCACCTGCAGACTGATCAAGACGGTAAAAACTGAAATGATTTTTTTCATCGATTTCTCCTTACTCTACTATTTCAAAGATTTGGTAAATGCCTCCATTATCGTCGCAGTGGGATTGGAAATGCAGTAATCTTTAACTCTGTCAGTCAATAAAAATGCTGCGTGAAGATCAACTGTATGATCGTTCTTTTTGCCAGCCAGGAAGCCGTGGTAAAATGCTAATCCGATCTCTCGATCATTGTTGTTTCCTCTCATTAATTCCTTACATGTCAGTTCACTAATATCGATCTTGCTCTCAAATATCGGCTTACTTGCCCAAACTGGCATAACCATGAACATTGTTGCACCGAGAACCAAAAGCGATACCATTTTGCCTGCTGTCATTTTCGTTTTCCTCCTGAAATAATGTTAATTCACTCTTCTTTCACTTTCTCTCGAAAGAGTCATAGGAATGTAAATACGCTACTAACTGACGTTCTGATTATATATAAATGCTAATTGCTGCCAAATTTCATTCAAACTTTAGCACATAACATTAAGAAGATAGCACTACTGACACGTCAACAATCTCTCTAATCATTACAATAAACATAGCACTAATTTGGAATGGTGCACATTGGCCTTAGGGCTAATAGGCAATGCTTTTTTCTATTGCTATTTAAGATTTACTCTTACCTGACTAGTGTCCATCCCGAAACTCTATATACCTGAAACTGTTATAAGAAAGTCGGATTTTGACTGCATTTCTATCGCATTAATGATAGTTTGACTTTACACAAGAAGTGTAAAAACAGTTAGATACATGCGATCAAAGTGACCTGGATGAAGCAAAAAACGAAATCGACAACGCAGCATATTTGAGGTTATCGGAAAACATCCCGGTCCAAAAGAGTTGGAACAGATGTCATTGGTGCTCGATGCCAACCCAGAGATAGAAGATCTGGCATTTGCTGACCTCACCAGAGGAAAGCGGACAGATACAGGCCGAAAGGGAATGACTGCCGAGCAAGTACTGTGCTGCTCCATCCTCAAGCATATCCATAACCTGACATATGACGATTTGGAGTACTGGCTGGCAGATTCAAACTCGTTGAGAGCTTTTACACGGCTTTCCCAAGGGCAATGTCCCGGCACCTCAACCTTGCAAAACAACATCAAGTCGCTCCGGGAAGAAACTTGGCTGGCTATACACCAATTCATTATCTCCTATGCCGACGAAAAGAAGTTGGAGAAAGATCGCAAAATCAGGTTGGATTCCACAGTCGTTATGTCCAATATCCATTCACCAAGCGACAAGAGCGTGTCACGGTATTTCTGACGATCCTCGACGGTGTATTGGCTCATTGGCTTATCACCGACTATCTCCATAAACCTCAGTAGATTCTTCTGCAGCCCAACGGCAATGTCCCATTCTCGTTTGCTGGTCTCTTCTTTGACATACAGTTCGATCAGCCGACTCATCATTATTTCATCCTGTTCCACCCGTGGGGGTGTAGAGGTAGCCACAGGCATGTTCGGCAGCAGCATAGTAGCCACAAGGTTATTTTTGCTGCTCATTGATGCCTGGAACAATTTCAGGCGTAGTTCTGCAAAATGTTTATCGGCAGCTGCAGCGTACTGCCGACTGAGCCGTATAGCGGATGCTCTATTATTGGTTCGGACAGATTTCTTCAGCTCAGTCCGTTTCAGGACGGACTGAAGCTCTTTTGGTATCCGCATCCTGAAGTAATAGACAGGATGAAGTCCTTTGCTCTGGAAACAGTATGACGATACTCGCATCTTCTAATCCTCCCGTGGGGGTGTTGAGAGAAAATGCGGTGTACAAGGAAAGGTACAAGGAGCGGCGATGATGGCAATGAGAGTTGTCCTGGAATTACCTTCTCATCTAACCAGTGGGGAGCCAAATGATTGACCTTTGGACCCTTAAAATGTAAAAATCCCGATAGGCAGTAACCTATCGGGATTTTAGTAAATCAAATGGTGCCGAGACCAGGAATCGAACCAGGGACACACGGATTTTCAGTCCGTTGCTCTACCGACTGAGCTATCTCGGCACCGCATTTGGAGAGGCTTATTTACACAGATTTCAGGCCTGTGTCAATAGATTTTCACAACTATTTATCATCAAAAGAGAGGTCACCCAGATCGAGGTCAAAATCAAGATCATCATCTAGATTCAGTCTATCAGAACTACTCTTTTTGTCTTTTTTCACCGGGGCTGCAGGAGCAGAATCGTCAAGGCTTAAATCTCCGAGATCAAACTCATCTTCCATGCCACCCTTTTGGGCAATAGGACCGGATGAGTCGGCAGGTGCTGCTGAGGCCGGAGCGTCATCCATATCACCAAGGTCAAGGTCCAGACTAAGGTCAAAATCATCACTTATATCTGCAGGTGCGGTTACTTCTTCCGCAGGAGGCTCGAGGTCAGACATATCACTCAGTTCATCAGGCAGGTCAAGGCTGAATTCCCCTGCGTCCTCCTCGGATGCCATTTCTTCCGATTCATCAAGGCCCGCGAAAGCATCTTCTTCCTCATCCATGCTACCTAAATCAAGAGTGATCTCACCTTCGTCGTCCTCTTCATCCTTAAAATCAATTTCAAAGCCCTCATCATCTCCGTCATCATCGAGATCAAGGGTCAATCCCCCCTCTTCCTCGACCTCAAACTCAATTTCTGTATCGGCGGATGTGTCCTCTTCCTCGTCTAGCAAAATATCCAGATCAGGATCCTGAATCTCGGTATCGTCAAGCCCTTCTCCGTCTGCAACAAAGGCATCCATTTCGTCCATAGCGACATCATCTTGATCCTGCACGTCAAATTTCAAAAAGGACGGAGCTGCCACATTATAAACAGCGCCCGGAAGGGCTTCAGAAGCACTTTTGATATTTTTATTGCACTTCAGGCAAGTTTCGAGGTAGTCGAAAGAAATGTAACCGCATTTTGGACAGCGCATGAGATGTATCCTTTTTTTGGTTCAACCGGGAGTTTGTTGTTTCAGCCTGCAAAAACCCGTCATGATTACGGGATCATCCATACTATCGCACATTTTAACGGTAATAATCAAGCAATATTCTTAACATCCATGCTATTTAGGTCAATTATGCCCTCTTTAAAAACCGGTTGGCAAATGGTTGTCTGCATGAGTATCCAGGCAATAAAAGGCAACACCCTAACAGCCCGGAATACGCTGCTACTCAACCCAGTCCATGCCGATGTCGCAGGATAGAGCAGAATGTGTAAGTGCCCCGATTGATATAATATCCACTCCGGTTTCAGCTATTTCCCGTACGGTTTCCAGCCGCACACCACCAGATGCCTCTACCAGGGCCTTACCGTTTATCATCTGTACTGCCCGGATCATGGTTTCAGTATCCATATTGTCGAGCATGATGATATCCACATTACAGGCAAGGCATTCTTCTACCTGCTTGAGGGTATCTGTTTCGACCTCGATCTTGATGGTATGGGGAATCTGTTCACGCGTACGGCGCACTGTCTCACCTATCGACCCACAGGCTGCTATATGGTTATCCTTTATTAACACACCGTCCGTGAGGTTGAAACGATGATTGGAACCACCACCAGCCCGAACAGCATACTTCTCGAACATACGCATACCGGGCGTGGTCTTTCTGGTATCGGTAACACGTACCCCTGTACCTTCAACGGCCTGTACAAACTTACCGGTCAGGGTCGCGATACCGCACAACCGCTGCAGCAGGTTGAGTGCAACCCGCTCACCCTTGAGCAGGTCTATTACCGGCCCCGCCACGGTCATCAGCAGGTCACCGGGTTGCAGTTGCGTCCCGTCTTCAACACAGTTGGTAATCGAAACCCTGGGATTCAGAACATGGAAGACTTCTCCGGCGACACGCCTTGCTCCGGCTGCAATACACTCTTCACGTGCAACCAGTGACGCACAGCCACTATCCGTATCTGAAAAGATTGATTCGCTGGTCAGGTCTCCCCTGCCGATATCTTCAGTCAGAAATTCCTGCAGTCTGCTGCGCAGAAGGTTTTTGTCCATTATCATCAGCGACTACCCGATCTTTCTCAATCGCTCTTCTGCCTCGCCAATCTTGGCAAGTTTGGCATCAAGCTGGTTTTTCTTATCCTGCTCCTTGGCAACAACCGCCTCGGGGGCATTTGCAAGGAATTTTTGATTCTTTAGCTTCCCGTTTACCTGTTTGAGCTTGGCCTCAACCTTTTTACGCTCCCGGCCAAGTTTCTCCAGCTCTGCGGTCACATCAACCAACCCTTTAAGAGGCACGAATATCTCGATGTCATTATAGATATAGGTGCCCGCATCATCAGGTTTATCACCAAATTCCTGAACGGTGAGTCCGCTCAATCTGGTCATATCTGAAATGGCGGCACGAAACCGGGAAATCAGTTCACGGCTGACTTCATCCGGGCAATTGACAAACGCCTCAATCTTATTGGAAGGATGCACTTCCGCCTCTGAACGAATGTTCCGGATACCGGTGATAATCCCCATCAACAGGACCATCTGCTGTTCGGCTTCCTCGTCTTTCCAGGTCTCATTCATTTCCGGAAACGGTGAGATCATGAGCGGCTTTCGCTCACCAGGAAGTACACTCCAGATCTCTTCTGTTACAAACGGTGTGACCGGATGGATCAACTTCAGGATCGTTTCGAGTACGGTCAGCAAAACACCTTTAGCCTGCTCCTGCAGCTGGGGGTCATCACTGAACAGGTCAGCCTTGATCCACTCCAGGTACCAGTCGCAGAATTCCCCCCAGATAAACTGGTAATTGGCAGAAGCTACTTCGTTAAAGTGGTACTCATCCAGGCCAGACCGTACCGCTTCAATCGTCGCCGCTGTTCTGCTTAAAATCCAGCGGTGAACAAGCGGCAAGGCTTTGGGATTATGCGCAACTGAGGTAATGGATGGCTCACTATCACTCACATGCATGAGGGCAAAGCGTGCGGCATTCCATAGTTTATTGATAAAATGGCGATACCCTTCAATGCGGTCTTCATCCAGTTTTATTTCACGCCCCTGGGCTGCAAACGCAGTCAGAGTGAAGCGCATCGCATCCGTCCCGTACTGGTCCATAACTTCCAGGGGATCGATAACGTTGCCGGTCGACTTGGACATCTTCTTACCATGTTTATCCCGCACCAGGGCGTGCAGATACACATCCTTAAAAGGCACTTCACCCATAAAATGAATGCCCATCATCATCATCCGGGCAACCCAGAAAAAGAGGATATCAAAGCTGGTGATCAGTACAGATGTAGGATAGTAGGCCTGCAGATCCTTTGTGTTTTCCGGCCAGCCCATGGTGGAGAACGGCCAGAGCGCAGAGGAGAACCAGGTATCGAGCACATCGCTCTCACGGATCAGTTTGCCGGACGCGCATTTCGGGCAACTTTCCGGATCAAACGACTCGACAATCAACTCACCGCACTCCTCACAGGTCCAGGCCGGAATCCGGTGCCCCCACCATATCTGGCGCGAAATACACCAGTCGCGGATATTGTCCATCCAGCTGTAGAAGGTGTTGTACCAGGTTTTGGGGTAGATGTTTATCTGGCCATCCCTTACGGCCTCAACCGCTTTATCGGCCAGGGGGCGGACAGAAACAAACCATTGCAGGGAAGTAGTCGGTTCGATTACGGTCTTACATCGGTAACAATGCCCCACCGCGTGATCGTAATCCTCAATTTCCACCAGAAAGCCCTGCTCTTTCAAGTCCTCAACAATCTGTTTACGGCAGGCAAACCGATCAAGTCCTTGATATTTACCGGCGTTCTCATTCATCACGCCCTTGTCATCCATCACTTTCAGCAACGGTAGGTCGTGACGTAGTCCGATCTCATAGTCATCACGGTCATGGGACGGGGTGACCTTGAGGGCGCCGGTTCCGAAATCCATCTGTACATGGTGGTCGAACACCACAGGTACAACCCTGTCGACCAATGGCAGCCGGATACCGGATTCGGCCAGATGGTTGTATCTCTCGTCATCCGGATGCACCGCCACCGCGGTATCTCCCAACATTGTTTCCGGTCGGGTCGTGGCGATCACCACAGAACCGGAACCGTCAGCAAAGGGATAACGGAGATGATACAGTTTACCCTTGGTGTCCTCATGTTCTACCTCGTCGTCGGCCAGAGCCGTATGACAACGCGGGCACCAGTTTACGATATAATCACCTTTATAAATCAGCCCTTCCTTGTAAAGCCGGACAAAGACCTCACGAACCGCTGAGGACAAACCTTCATCCATAGTGAACCGTTCCCGGTCCCAGTCGCACGAAGCCCCAAGTTTTCGGAGCTGATTGATGATGGTGCCGCCCTTTTCACGACGCCATTCCCACACCTTATCGATAAATGCATCCCGGCCCAGGTCGTGCCGTCCCTTGCCCTCCGTTGCCAACTGGCGCTCAACCACATTCTGGGTCGCAATACCGGCGTGATCTGTTCCCGGCACCCAGAGGGTCGAGTCACCGCACATCCGGTGATAGCGTACCAGGATATCTTGCAGGGTGTTGTTCAAGGCATGCCCCACATGCAGGACACCGGTCACATTGGGTGGCGGTATAACCACGGAAAACGATGGGTTCCCTTCCGTGTAGGTAGCGGAAAAGCAATCCTGCTCCTGCCATTTTTCCAGCCACTTGGATTCGACTTCCGAGAACTGATACCCTTTACTCAACAGATGTTCTTCTTTTTGTGCCATAACCGGTGATAATGTTTGTACCTATATTTATGTGGATTCCAGCCGGCTATAAGCCGACCGGCGATATTCGAACCGACACTACCTGCGAAACAGGTTAAGTTCAATACTTTTTCTGTCCGGCCACCCCATCTGCCCGCTTTTCAGCGGTAACTCCAAGGCTTGGGCAGAAAAAGATGCTCATAAAGATTGAGGGCATATCTGTCGGTCATGCCGGCGATAAAATCACAAACCAACCGATGTGCGGTGACCTCATCTTCCCAATGCTCTGGCCGTCCCTCTCTCATCCAGTCTTTACCATGCCGCCGCACCAGACCGTTTTCCATCAGATACTCGTAAAGATCCCGGATTATTCGCTGAGCCTTTTCGAACTCATTGTGCACTCTATAAAAACGGTACACATTATTGTATAGAAAAGAGCGCAGACCAGAAATGGCCTCCAGCATTCTCTCACTCACGTGAAGATACCCGTCATCCGCCTGCAGGGTCTCGACAATGAGATCGCGAACCATGTTGCCGATCCGCTTGGAATGTTTTGCACCGACAATATTCTTGATATCACCAGGCAAGTCCTCCTCCCGCAGGATTCCGGCCCGCAGAGCATCATCAAGATCGTGGTTAACATAAGCGATGATATCGGCTAGCCGTACGACCTGACCTTCGAAGGTAATGGCCAATTGCGATTCGTCCCGCGGCAGGATCTCGGAGTTGCCCTTTGAATGCCGGAGGATACCGTTACGGACCTCCAGGGTAAGATTGAGCCCCCGACCATCATTTTCCAACCTGTCCACAACTCTTAGACTGTGAACATAATGCCGAAACCCACTGGGATGCAGTTCGTTTAACGTCGCCTCTCCCGCATGCCCGAACGGAGTATGGCCCAGATCGTGACCAAGGGCAATAGCCTCGGTAAGTGGTTCGTTGAGGCAGAGCGCCGCGCTGATAGTACGTGCTATCTGTGAAACCTCAAGAACATGGGTTAAACGGGTTCGGTAATGGTCGCCTGTGGGAGCGAGAAATACCTGGGTTTTATGTTTGAGACGGCGAAACGTCTTGGAATGGGTGATACGATCCCGATCCTTTTGAAAAGGAAGCCGAATATCGGAAACCACCTCTTCCTCCTCAACCATCCGCCCTTTTGAATCCTTACTGAGTGTTGCATAGGGAGAGAGGAAATTTGTTTCCCGCTCTTCAAGCTGGCTCTTTATCGAGGTCCCTATGACTGGTAAAAATCCCATACCGGCCCTTACTCCGTTGTCACCGTTCCTTCTGGCTCGTGTTTTTCGTCCTTTTGCAGTTATTTCAAAACATCCAACAAGTTGTTTACACTCGACACCGACAGAGTGCAAGCAGGAAAAGCGATTTTCGACATCAAAACCGATGCATAACCCCCCGGAACATGATACTTTTCTTCGAGCACTCCTCTATAAACAAGATCCCGGAAGCCCAAAACCCATGATTCAATGGAGCTTGCATGGACAGCAGAAACACACGCAAACTTATATATATAATCATCTTCATACTCGTCGCATTGCGTTTTTACACCACCCATGGACCGACAGCGATAACGGATAACCCGGCTTATGACAACAGCGAGATAACCAGGGCATATTCAGAACGGCTTGAAAACATCCAGGTGAACGGCAGCGGAACCGTAATCAAACTGTTGCCGGATGACCTGAAAGGGTCACGGCACCAGAAAATTATCGTGCGCATCAGCCCAGACCACACTATCCTTATTGCCCACAATATCGACCTGGCTCCGCGGCTTGACACTCTAAAAGAGGGAGACACCATCCGTTTCAGCGGGGAGTACGAATACAACTCCAGGGGAGGGGTGGTCCACTGGACCCATCACGACCCCAAAGGTCACCATGCGGATGGCTGGATCATCCATGACAATACGACCTATAAATAATATTCACGTCACCCTACTTGACACCTCTGCCCGGGATTACAATCTTTGCTTCAGGTTGTTTTTTCATGTTGTTTCAATCAACTATTAAAGGAGCTATCCATGGCAACAATCACCCTGAAAGGAAACGAGATTTCAACAGTCGGCGAACTACCTGCAAAAGGAAGCAACGCTGCGGCTTTCAGCCTTGTTGCAACCGACCTGAGCGAGAAAAGCCTGGCGGATTTTAGCGGCAAGTATGTTGTTCTTAACGTCTTTCCCAGCATCGATACACCTGTCTGCGCGGCATCCGTACGTAAATTTAACGAGGTTGCCGGAAAGCGTGAAGACACAGTGGTATTCTGCATATCTGCAGATCTGCCCTTTGCCCACAACCGCTTTTGCGAGGTGGATGGATTGAAAGACGTTATTCCACTGTCGACCTTTCGAAACAGTGATTTCGGTTCAGATTACGGCCTGACTATCACAACCGGCCCTCTCGCCGGGCTTTTATCAAGGGCCATTATCATTGTTAATCCCGATGGAAAGGTGATTTATACCGAGCAGGTTCCGGAAATTGCCCAGGAACCGGATTACGACGCAGCACTCGCAGCGTTCTGATACACTTATTGTTGCTCCGTCTGCACTGTACCTTCCTGGCAATCAGAGAGAGTGGTACGGTGCAGATATGTTTTTGACTGCCAAGAAATAAGCGCCCCCGCCTTTGGCTTCATTTCGTCCGTTGAGTGTACTAAAAGCCCCACGTTCCTGAAAGAAAGACCAGCTGTCGACCTCATGTTAATCCACTCTTGGCTTGTCGCTCTTTTGAAATAATCGTTGTCAAGCGGTGGAAGTTGCTATAATACGTTCCCATGAAACTGAAAATTGCTATCAACGGATATGGGCGGATAGGCCAGAGCGTCTTGCGCGCATTATACACGGGACGGTTCCGCCCCCTGTTCGAGGTTGTGGCCATCAATGAGCTGGCTGATATCGACACCCTCACCTACCTGACCCGTTATGACACAACGCATGGCCGCTTCCCCCTGAGTGTTCGCCAGGACGGTAATAATCTTTATATTGGGGAGGACTGCATACGAGTGCTCCGGTGTGCCGAACCCAAGGACCTTCCCTGGAACGAGCTGGGGGTGGATCTGCTGTTTGAATGTTCAGGTTCCTTCAACGATCGCGCCACAGCTCACAAGCATCTTGAGGCAGGAGCAAAAAAAATCCTGATATCACATCCTGCTAACAAAGAGATGGACGCCACTATCGTCTATGGAGTGAACGACCATCTGCTCAAACCTGACTTGAGAATCGTCTCAAATGCGAGTTGTACGACAAATTGCATCATCCCGGTTATCAACCTGCTGGAGAGAAATCTTGGTATAGACCACGGCCTTATTACCACCATCCATTCGGCCATGAACGACCAGCCTGTCATAGACAGTTACCACAACACGAACCTGCGCCTGACCCGTAGTGCCCTCCATTCGATTATCCCCGTGGATACCGGTCTGGCAAGAGGTATCGAGCGTATTATGCCTGAGATGACCGGGAAATTTGAGTGTCTGCACATGCGCGTCCCCACCATCAACGTCTCATTGATGGATCTCTCTGTTTCTGTCAAAACAGATACGGATATCGAACAGATCAACCGTATCATGCACGAAGCCTCCAAAGGAGAACTCAAGGATCTGCTCGGTTATACCAGGGAGCCTCTTGCTTCAGTCGATTTCAATACCGATCCTCGCTCCGGCATCGTCGACGGCACCCAGACCAGGGTGAGCGGGACAAGACTGGTGAAAATCGTCTGCTGGTTCGATAACGAATGGGGCTTTGCCAACAGGATGCTCGATGTCGGCTATAACTGGCTGAGCTTAACCGATCATCAGACTCTAAAGACACAAGTCCGGAACGCGGAATAACACAACATACATCATGGCCAACAAAAAAACCCGCCAGCTGGTAGTAGATAGTCACGTCCACATTCACAACCTGAACAACCTGGTTCACATTCTCGACGCAACCCTCACCTCTTTTGACAAGGCCGTGCAGGTCCATAAAACCGACAAAGACTTCTCCGGCGTTCTCTGCCTGACCGAACCGGCGGGACGCGATAACTTCACACGCCTCAAGAATCAACTGGATAAATCGGTTGCAACAGGTGAATTGTGTCGGTTAAATAATAGCTGGCACCTCGATTCGACCGCCGAGGACCTGACCATTGCCGCATGCCATGAGAGTGGCACAGTCATCTACCTGCTGGCGGGCCAACAGATCGTTACCAGGGAAAAACTTGAAGTTCTCTCACTTTCTGCACCGCAAACGGTTCAGGATCGTATGAGCCTCACCGCAACCATCGAGGCAATTGAAGAACTGGGAGGATTTGCAATCCTGCCCTGGGGCGTCGGTAAATGGCTTTTTGGCAGGGGAAAGATCGTCTCAGACTGCATTAAGGAGAAAAGGGGAAATAGAATTGCAATCGGCGACAACGGTGGTCGACCGGCCTTCTGGAAAAGTGTCGTCCAGTTTGATCTTGCCAAACTCCACGACCTGCCCTTGCTGCACGGCTCAGATCCCTTGCGAGTCAGTGAACTGAGGCGGACTGCAGGCAGCAGAGCGGATATACTTGTGCTTGATTTTGACAGGGACCGCCCTGCTCAGTCACTTCTCAACGCGTTACGGGAAAATACCTGCGAGAGGATAGCAATTGGCGCCCCTGAAACATTTATGCACTTCATCCGGGATCAGATTGCCCTCCGGCTTAGCTGATTTCCATTGCGTACAGACAAAACATCATGAAAATACTGGTTCTTGCACCGCACCCTTTCTATCAGGACAAAAGCAACGCCATCACCCTCAAATTACTGGCCGAAGGCCTCACTAAAAGCGGACACCATCTTACCGTAATGACCTATGGGGAAGGTGAAGATATCACAATTCCCGGCTGCCGGTTCATACGGTTAAGAAAATCGCTGTTTTCTGCCCGGGCACCCAAAGGCTTTTCTAAAAGACGGTTGGTAAACTGGCTGAAGATGTATCGACTTGCCTCGAGATTCCTCAAAACCGAAAAGGTCGATCTTATCCACGCCCGTGAAGAAGCAGTATTCATAGCCCGCAGGCTTGGTTCACAACATGGTATCCCCTTTGTCTATGAGATGAACAGCCAACTGCCAACAGAGTTATGCAGCAGTGGTCGCCTCCTGCCAAAACTGTTACCCACTTTGCAAAAAATGGAGAAGTCTGCGGTCGAGGAAAGCATCGGTGTCCTGGCAGGATGCGGGTATCTCGAGAACAGGGTCTTTGGTATCTCGGAAGATATACCGGTTCAGAGGCTCGACAGTTGCCCCTTGCTTGGCATAATAGGTGATGATGCAAAGCGCAAATCAACCGCCCTCAGCAAAAAGAAAGACTTCATAACCTTTCTCTATGCGGGCAATCTCGAGTCGTATCAAGATATTGACCTGCTACTTGAGAGCTTTTCACTCGCCTGTCTTGAGAACGAGAAAATACAGCTCGTACTTATCGGCGGAAGCTCAGCCGACATCAGAAAGTATAAAAAACAGGCAGCAAAACTTGGCATAAAAGGTAAACGAATCAGTTTCGCCGGCCCCAAACCTGTAAACGACCTCGCATATTATTTCCAACAGGCAGACGCTCTCATTTCTCCACGCAATAAGGGGGAGACGGTCCCCTGGAAAATTTACTCATATCTTGATTCGGGTAAGCCTGTCCTCGCAACCAACACTCTGCCACACACCCAGATCCTTGATGACTCTGTAGCCCTGCTCGTTCAGGCAAACGGAACCGATATGGCTGCTGGCATAATCAAATTAGCCAATGACAGCAAATTAAGAGAGGAACTGGGAACAAAAGGCAGGGAGCTTGTCACCCGGCGGTATACCCGATATGCTTTTGAACAGAAGTTGATTTCATTTTACCGGCAGATACGGCAAGAAAGAGTGCAAAAAGATAACACCACCGATCAGTTCACCTCACAACCAACAACCTGACATAATTTTACAACATCATGGAATTCTCACCAATCGGCTATATTCGAACCCCCTATACGGAACTGACTGATATGCCGATTCAACCTCGGGGAGCCAATAAAGTTACTGGTTCTATCGAAATTCTCGAAAAGTATGCAGAAGGTCTTCAGGATCTTGATGGCTTCAGCCATGCCTACCTGATCTACCACCTGCACAAGGCCTCACGATCCGCCCTTTCCGTCATTCCTTTCATGGATACAGTTGCAAGGGGAATATTCGCCACCCGCTCCCCCCTTCGCCCCAACCACATAGGGCTTTCAATTGTCGAAATTACAGGTGTAAAAAATAATATCGTCGAACTGAGGGGCATTGATGTTCTGGATAGAACACCCCTGCTTGACCTCAAGCCGTATATTGAGTCTTTTGATTACGTCGAGAAAAGCCGTAGTGGCTGGATGCAGGGCAGTATTGAGGAGGTCACCCAAAAACGTTCAGACAACCGTTTTCTCTAATTCCAAATCTCTTCTTTCGCCTTTTTGGGCGGGTTATTTCACGTCACTCGGATTTTTCGATAATAGTTATTGTTACTATTTTGTCTCTTGCTATTGACAGCGGGCTACTTCGGAACCAATGTAGGTTCATAGTGAACTTAAAATTTGCTGAAAAGTGAAACTGTACAGTTTTCTCATTACGACATACAATTAATCGTGACTGAAAAGAAACAAAGAAAAGGAAAGCCAAATCCGGAACGTGTAGCTCTCTTACGGTCGCTCCCGATTGAATTAAAGGAGCAAATAACCGGGGAAGAGGCAGAATCGTTCATGTACGACGAGGACCCACCTGACAGCCTTATGGAAAAGCTGAGGACCTACCTCGTCAAAGAATAACCCCCACCGCAAAACCAAGCATACGCAAAAATCAATGAAAGGAGTAGCTCATGACTGAAGAAACCAGAAAGCCATGTCCAACCTGCCAGGGGAAAAAAATTATTGAGGGTGTCTGCGAGGTAAGTTCCGAGTGGAGCGGTAGCAGTAATGACGAACTTGACGACGGCCTGCATTGCACACCGGATGAGGATTGCCCCACCTGCAAAGGTTTGGGTTACGAAGAATAAAAGTTTGTACGTTTAAAATTTACGCGCCCTGCATTACAAGGCAGGGTGCGTTTTGCGTTTAAGCACAGGTTCGATCTGGAAACAGAGCCCAACAGTCCCCTGTAAAGACTATTCAATACTTTATTTACACCCGGTATCCGCCTCTTATGTATCTTAGCTTTGTCAGATTTCACTGGTTGCGCTTCTCAGGTGCCATCATCGCCCTGTCACTGGCCATCATATATCTTCTGGAATTTGAGGGAACATCCCTCATCGGCTTTAGCTTGCTGGCAGCTGTCGGTATCTTTCTTGGTATGGGGTTACGAAACGGCACCCTCCCCGCCAGATGCGACCTATGTGGTTCGTCAGGTCATT
Source organism: Desulfopila sp. IMCC35008 (assembly GCF_010646885.2). GTDB lineage: Bacteria > Desulfobacterota > Desulfobulbia > Desulfobulbales > Desulfocapsaceae > Desulfopila. The sequence goes on from NZ_CP050700.1 coordinate 3,896,447, forward strand.
TCTCGGCAGAATACGGCGCCGGATTCTCCAATGCCAGGCTTATCCTCAGCTGCCCGCGGTGTGGCAGGGTTGTCAGTAACCCCGAACGCGGCATCATCCCCGAACAAGAGTAAGAACATGAAACCTGTACTGGAAATTTTCTCAGACTATATCTGACCCTGGTGCTATTTCATTACCGGGAGTATTGAAAAACTTGCTAAAGAATATGACGTGCGGATCCACTGGCGCATGTTTCCCCTGCACACGGAAACACCTGAGGAAGGCATTACCCTTGAACAGCTCTTCCATACGGATTCAGACAGAATCAGCGCTATGGTTACACAGCTCAAGCAAACAGCTATAAGCCTCGGACTTGCGTTTGGCGATCGCCACATGACCTACAATAGCCGCAAGGCGCAGGAACTGGGCATATGGGCTGAAGAAAAGGGATTAGGACACGCTTTCCACATGGCTGTCTTCAAGGCCTACTTTGCCAAGGGACTCAATATTGCCCAAAAAGATATTTTACTCGATATTGCCAGACAATCTGGACTGGACAGTGCTGAGGCAGAACAGATCCTGACCACTAAACGCTATGCAGACGATGTGGAAAAGGACTGGGAAATAGCCAGAAGCAAGGGCATCCAGGCAGCCCCCACCTTTGTAATCGGAGACAACCACCTGGTAGGGGCACAGAATTATCAAACCCTCAGGGACTTTCTCCTGCAGAACTCGAAAAATATATCTTTATAGACAACAGGTCAACTTAGAGACACGGTGATTGGGTTAGGATACCAGACAAGCTATTTGTCCCCTCCATCCCAAATTTTATTTTTAAGCTCCAGCCGCTTGACAATAGACATAAATCGTCTGAACGATCGCAATTTTTCTTCATGCTGTTCCGGAAAATGAAGACGGTGAACGGTCCCGTTATCAATGAAATAGTATTGTTTGGAACCGAAATATGCAGTCCCGAGACCCGAATATTCATTCTCCCCCTTCTCAAAAATCGATGAACCCAAAAACGAATTCCGACTATTTTCCATACCAAGGTAATGGGTCAGACTTGGGCTGAAATCAATTGAAGTTGAATAATCCGCCTCATAGGTCTCTGGTAACTTCCTGGTCGGGTCATAAATAACAAGCGGGATTCTGTCGACGAAGTATGGTTGATACCCCGGCTCCTCAAATGCGTCAACAAAAGGTTTCTCAGGATAGTGGCAATGGTCCGCTGTCAGGACAACAATAGTGTTCTCAGCATAGCTCGAGGCCTGAAAATATTCCCAGAAAATCCCGAAGGCAGCATCATAACTATGGATAGTATTCAGCGGCTCATTCGTGCCGTCCCGATACTTTTTACCATCTTCCGTCATAGGCAACATGGCATGTGTTCCAAAGTTATAGAGGCTTACCATCACCGGCTTGCCAGATGCCTCAGTCTCCCTTTCCTTTAAGTAGGCAACAAGGCTCTTCATGAACTGTTTATCCGAATAGGCATTTTTTATAAAAGGACCTTGCCCTCCCAGGTATTTATCTGAAAGCACATCCCCGGTCAGCACGGTATCAAAGCCGAGGTTTGAAATTAGCTCGTCAACTCTCGAGATGTGCTCCTTGTGATGGGAATCAAGAAACACGGTCTCATATCCTTCCTGTTCAAATACATCAGTTAAACAGTAGTAATCCCTCTCGGAAAGAGAATCAAAATACTTCATCCAGGCAACCCCACCAAATTCAGGATAGATGGAGCAGAGCTGACCATGTAATCCCCGATAGGTTGCAGCCGTATGGTTGTAGTAATTGTTTACCAACATCGAAGACTTGACAAAATTATCAATGTTCGGGGTCAAATCTTCGTATTTGGACCCATAACTCCTCATTGATCTGGCAGAAAACCCTTCTGTAAAAAAGATAATCACGTTTGGTTTTGTAGTGATCTCCTCTTTCAACTCGAACGGTGGGGGCGATGTGTAGACCTGCTCCTTAATAAAGGGGAACTCTGCCCGGGCATTCATGGTAAAGCCAAATCGTTCAACATCAACTGCCTGTTTCATGCTTAATTGCATATATTCATAGTCTTCACCCAATACAGAACCGCGGACAAAAAGAGCCTCATAGAGGGCGGTAACAGGGCCGATGTATTCAAGGCTGTTTGACTTGAAACATTCATCGCGTTTCTGAAGAACACTATCGGGGTAAATATACTGACTACAACCCGTAACAATCGACAGACAACACAAGACACTGATAACGACAAAAGAAGAACTCTTCTTTTTCTTCAGCACAAAAAAGTATTCTATACAAACAGGCAGAACAACAAGGATTAAGCCGACACAGGCAACGATGGCGATACGGCCTGGCGTGAAAAACAGGTCAATATGATCCATGTTCTCTATAGCCACCTGCGACACATACTCCTTCCCATAATAGAAGGAGTAATACTGGACAAACACCACAACGATATAGAGGGAGAGCAGGAGATAATATATTATCCGGATAATTATATGATGACGTAACAGGAATAATCCCAAGGTTGCTGCGACTGTTGTTTCAACGATGTGGACACTAAACAATAAAGGAAGGAGAACAAACACGTCCGAAAACGTGAAATCATATTTGAGCTGCACACTAAACAGGACAACAAACAGAAGTGACACAAACAAGAGATAAGAAGTAAAGACCAGCTCTTTGGACATCCTGGCTGTGGCAATCTCTTTTATAGACATAATTCTTTCCCAATTCCTTCACTCCAACTGCAGAACGTTGAAAATAAGAGGATTTCTGTAACATAGATAAAATGGAACTATCAATACACCAAAGGTGTGCAAAAAATGTGGGGTGTTATTAGCATTTTTGTCAGAATGGGGCAAACGCTAAAACTATGAAAAAATATAAAAGGAAGGGAGAAGAACACCAACAGCTATGGTAGAAAAACTTTACTCCAGGGGCCTTTTCAACCGCCCTCAACATGCAGCACCAACTGCAACTCCTCGGACAAGGCAGAGAGCGTAAAAGGTTTCTGCAGGAACCCCCGGGCGCCTTGATCCATGATTTCCCCGGCCTGCCCATCCAGGGAGTACCCACTCGACAAGATTACGGGCAGAACCGGCCATCTCTCCTTGATCGCGCTAAAGACCTCCCCGCCATCCATTCCCGGCATGATCATGTCGAGGATAACGAGGTCAATGACGACATCTCCTTTTTTCAGGATATCCAGGCCAAGTTCCCCTGAACCAGCAGGAACAACAGTATAACCGAGCTGTTCAAGCATGGCAGAGCCAACATTGAGAATCATCTCTTCGTCGTCAATCAAAAGGATAGTACCGGTTCCATCTCTTATTTCAGCGCGTGGTACAATTTCATCTTTCGTTATCTCCTTTACGCTCTCCGGCAGATAGATGGTAAATTCCGAACCTCTGTTCAATTCACTCTCAACGGTTATGAATCCGCTGTGATTCTTGATTATTCCATAGGCAGAAGCCAATCCGAGTCCGGTTCCGCGCCCTTTCTCCTTGGTAGTGAAAAACGGATCGAAGATGTGCTGCCGCAACTCATCATCCATACCAATCCCGGTATCCGCGATGGTAATTCCGGCATATCGACCAGGATTGACCCGATAGCGTGAAGCTGTTTCCTCTTCCACCACTTTGACAAAGGTCGTAATAACAAGGGAGCCCCCACCAGGCATTGCCTGCCAGGAGTTGATATACATATTCAACAGTACCTGATCCAGCTGCTGCCTGTCTGCTTCCACAACCACCTGCTGTTCGCACTCATCGACCCGAATTCGTATCTCCTTCTTGGTTCGCCCAAACATGGCAGAGCTGGTCCGGACCAGCTCTCTTACATCAATCACTTCCGTATTGTATTTTCCACCCCTGGCAAACCCCAGCAATTGTCCAGTAAGGCTTGTGGCACTCTTGATATACTCATTCATGGCATCAAGGTGTTCATGCATCGGAATCGACACCCCTTCGGCTACCTGAAGGAGTGATAGCCGGCCCTGGATACCCATCAGCAGGTTGTTGAAGTCATGAGCGATCCCACCGGCCAGACGACCGATAGATTCCATCCGCTGCACCTGGTTCAGCTGCTGCTCCAGCTTCTCCCGCTCTGCCTCAGCTTTCTTGCGCTCAGAAATATCCCTGACCACAGAGAGAATAAAAGGCTTATCAAACTGCTTGATGACATTGCTGCTTATTTCAACGGGAAACTGCTCTCCATTTTTTTTAATGTGGATGGTTTCAAACATTCTGCTACCACTTTTCAGCAACTCTGCGCGATGAGCCAACATTTCATGCGCATTTAAATCCTCAGTTTTCGTAATATCCTTTGCCGTAAGTTGCAGAAATTCATCATGGCTGTAGCCATACCGGCTGCAGGCCACATCATTTACTTCTACAAAGCATGAAAAGTAGTTTTCGTGCAGAGGGTGTACCACTATTGCATCATTTGCTGAACTGAAATAGGCCTGCATCCTTTCAGCAAAAATACGCAGTTCTTCCTCGCTTTTCTTTCTCTCGGTAATGTCACGGGCCATACCGATCATGTAATCCTTGTCATTCTCCCGGTATTTCAGACTGGAAATTTCAACAGGATAACAGGAGCCGTCCTGTCGACGATGTACTGCCTCAAATTTGAGGTTTGTCCCTTCAGGAGTATTGCGATGATAGGACTTGAAGGTATCGTTATCAATATCATTGTCGATATCCTGAACCGTCATCCGGAGAAACTCATCCCGCGAGTAGCCAAGAGCCTGGCAAGCGGCACGGTTCACATCGACAAACCGACCCTGCGCATCGGCCACATATATTGAATCCGTGGTATTTTCCGATAAACGACGATAGCGAAGTTCACTATCCTGCCGGGCTTGTTCCACTCGCAGATGGTCAATCGCAGGCCCTATCAGGCCCGCAACACTACCCAGAAAATCGAGATCCCCCTTGCTAAAGCGATTGCGATCACTATAACTCTGTACGGTCATGACACCGACAACCTGTCCCCTGGCCTTTAACGGCACACCCAGCCATATCTCAGCAATCGTCGACTCGTAATGATGCCGAATGGTCCCGCTCCGCAAGCGAGCTGTTTGCTCACGCGACATCATTATCGCTGTACCTGTCCGGATAATTTCCGCTGAGTTGGTATCGGTTGCACTGACATTTGCGACAGCGGAGAAAGAAAAATCCTTTTCATCCACAAAATAGGGAAATGTCAGGGTATCCGCGGCAGAATCGTATATGGCGATATAAAAATTGGAGGTATCGAGTACCGGACTTATGGCCTCGTGGATAAATGTATAGAGATCCTTGAGTGTTGCAGCACAACTTACAACATTTGAAAGCCGGTACAGAGCCTGGATGATTATCTCGGAGCGTTCTTTTTCCGATGTCTGCCGACTGCTTGTCATAAGCCCTGTCTCGATCCAAAAGGTGTTGTTTCACTGCGGGAAAAGAGGGAATTCGTCACGTCATCTTTTGGCTGTGATTTTATAGCCAAACACTCCTGAAGTCAAATTTTTGCAAAGCTACCCTCACCGTGTTAATTAAAGATCCTGTCGGAATTTTTCTTTTCCTGTTTGACAAAATCCTCGTATACTTTCATCGAAAAAGAGATATGGCGGCGGGCAAGTTCACGAGCCATCTCTGAATCCCCCTGTCGGATCGCTTCGAGGATCGGGTAATGTGCTTCCATTACTTCCCTGTGTGTTGGTTTACTTCGGACATATCGCTCCAGAAAAGCCCTGGTGTGAGAGGTCAAGGCCTCATGCATCAGATCAAGAAAATGATTATTGACTATGCGGGACAGCGCCCGGTGAAAGCTCAGGTCCTGGCTGGCGACATCACTGCGTGTGGCAGTGGCCGGAAAGTCATAATCGAGAATGGACCGCAACCGTACAATATCTTCCCGGGTACACCTGCGGGCGGCCTGCCAGGCGATCTCCCCTTCTATCATACCACGAGCCTCGACAAAGTCCTTTAACCTGACTGAATCGTTTAGGGCAAAATAGGGAATCAACACATTTTTCAGGGTACCGATTTTAACATCGTCCTGAACAAAGGTTCCCTTCCCGTGGGACGTCTCGATAATGCCCACCGCGTTCATCCTGCTAAGTGCCTCACGCAGCGCCAGCCTTCCCACCCCGAATTCATCCTGCAGTTTACGCTCGCTGGGCAGCTTTGATCCCGGGGGATAATATCCTTCATAAATTCTTTCGGTGAGAATATTAACCACCGCATCGACCCTGGATGTTGTCTCGATCTTCACTGTTGGCATGAAAATTTATCGCTCAAATAAATAGTTAAACTGAAACCACTCTTAAACGGTTAAAAAAAATAATGATTTACGATTTTGCACAATCTGCTTCAAGTTCACCATCGGTCGGCAGCCAAATCGTCACATCCCTGAGAGTTGTTGTTTGACAGGCCAATCGCCATCCTTCCTTGCGTGCCTCTTCTCCAAGCCGGTTCTTTTCATATTCGTTAGGCGGTGAAATACCCTTGCCATCCGATACAATCCGTACCCGACAGCAACCACATCTTGCTCTCCCTCCGCAAACAGTATGTATCGGTTGTTCCTCATACAAGAGGCTATTTAACAGACTCATGCCTGGCCTGGCTTCAATGGTTACATTGAGATTTTCAATGGTTATCTTCGGTGCCATTTTTATCCTGTTTTCTGTTATCCCGACTGCACGTCCCTATCCGCTTATTGCATCGTTGAAAATTTCTTACAAACCGAAAACATTCATGATACCATATACTGAGTCTCTGGTATACCCTCACGATACTGACAGAACGTTAATAAACCCCTATGCCTCACACCATAGCGACTTCTATGAGAATAGACTACGGCCAGTTCATTCATGCCCTTTCAGACACCATCGACCTCGTCGGGGTAGACGAACTGCAACACGGAAAACGAGTCGCTTTTATGGCTGCAGCCTGTTGTGATCTGATGGGTGAGTCCCTTGAAAGAAAACAGTTTTTGTATCGGGCCGGATTGCTCCACGACTGCGGCGTTTCCTCAACCACGGTTCATAAAAACCTGGTGAACGAACTTGAATGGGAAAACTCAGACACTCACTGCCAGGTTGGTGCGGAGCGGCTGAATTCGTTTGCTCCCCTCTCAGAATTTTCAGAGATCACACGGCACCACCATCGCCGCTGGCAAGACCTGAAAAAACAAGACCTCTCCTTCCAGACGAAAGTCGATGCCAACCTGATTTTTCTCCTGGACCGGGTTGATGCCTTGGGGGCAATGGCGTCAACACCGAACAGGCTGGCCAACCGTACTGCCATATGTAACAAGATTGACACCCTCCGGAACACCTATTTTCACCCCGAACTGGTTGATATCTTCCTGCAAGCCTCAGAGATAGAGGCATTCTGGATAACCCAGGCCCCCTTGCACCTCAATGACTATATCCACAAACAACAACAGCAAAGTGACCCCATAACTCTCGACGGCGGACAATTTAAAGATATGGCGCGTATTTTTGCTCAGGTCGTTGACGCCAAAAGCCGCTTTACGGCGGAACACTCGGCCGGTGTGGCAAGACTGGCAGCCTATCTTGCTAATTGTTGCCGCCTCCCGGAAACGGTGTGTGAGAAAATTGAGGTTGCAGCCCTGCTGCACGATATCGGTAAACTGCAGATACCCGATACAATACTGGACTTCAATGGCGGCCTGGAAGGGGAATCACTGGCCATCATGCGCCACCACAGCTATGTAACTTTTGTCATCCTAAACAAGATTGCAGGGCTGGAAGACATATCGACCTGGGCCTCAAATCATCATGAAAAACTAGATGGCAGCGGTTATCCCTTCAAGCGAAACGAAAATGAACTCACCATCGAGTCCCGTATCATCATGGTCGCCGACATCTTCCAGGCCTTAATCCAGGACCGCCCTTATCGATCATCCCTGCCGGTTGAGGAAACCATTTTCATACTGCACAAAATGGCCGAAGGCAATAAAATCGACCGGGACATCGTCGGGATAATCGCTGACAGACCGCAAGAATGCTATCAAAAAGCGAGCATGACCCATTGACACTTAATCACAGGGTAATACTGCAAAATACACTTTCTCACACTTCCATTCTTTCGATCGAAAACTCCCTATTCCACAACATTGGCAAACGGGTGAGTTCGGAAAAAATATCAATTAATATCAATTTTTTATTGCGTCACTATACGTAATTGGCTAGTAGTCTACACCTCTGTCAAATTTGACATCCAGACAACAAAAAAACCTTGTGACAGTTGGCACAAGCAACTCTTCAACTGCCCAATTTCCCAGTTAATTTATTCGTATGACGCGAACAAATATCCTGACCTGTATTGCTGCAATAATTGTCTTCATTACCCTTTGGGGATTATTGAACCGGCCGGAAATTGAACCTCCCTGGCCGACTCGTATCCAGGGATTCTCTTTCTCTCCCATGCGATCGTGGAACGATCCTTTGAAAAAATCGTTCCCTACACCTGCTGAGATAGATGCAGACCTGGAACTATTGGCAGGAAAAACCAACGCAGTACGTACCTATTCAGTTGAGGGAGTACTTGCCCAAATCCCCCCACTGGCCCAAAAACACAACCTCAATGTGACTCTTGGGGCCTGGCTGGACGATGATCTCACAACAAATGAAGAGCAAATAAAGACGGTCATACAACTTGCCAGGAAACACTATAAGAACGTTATCCGTGTTATTATCGGCAACGAAGTGATCCTGCGCGGAGACCTCACCATAAAGCAGCTTAACGGTTATCTGGAACGAGTGCAGAGCGCTCTTGATATTCCTGTGAGCACAGCGGAACCCTGGCACGTCTGGCGGGAACATGAAGAGCTCACGGAACATGTGGATTTCATAGCCTCCCATATGCTCCCCTACTGGGAAGGGGTAGATCTGGAACATGCTGTTGACCATGTTGTCACCGGGTACAATATTCTCAGGCAGAATTATCCGGATAAACCTGTTGTCATCACTGAGGTTGGCTGGCCAAGCATCGGCAGAACCAAGGGGGATGCCGTCGCGTCACTTGCCAACCAGGCTACTTTTCTCCGCCGTTTTCTTGAACATGCCGAGGAAAACAACTACATATATTATGTCCTGGAGGCATTTGACCAACCCTGGAAAAGCAAAAGCCGTGAGGGTGGTGTTGGTGCCTACTGGGGTGTTTATAATGCTGACCGACTCCCCAAATTTTCTTTTACCCAGCCTATCGTTGAGATTCCCGAGTGGCAGATGCTGGCAGGGGTTTCTGTGGTGCTTGCGGCCATGGCCTTTATGCTGTTGGTAATCGACAGCAAACTCCTGCGTTTTTGGGGCAGAGGCTTTCTGGCATCAGTGGCTTTTATATCTGCCAGTGGCGCAGTCTGGATTGTGTACAGCTATACCCGGCAATATTTGACCATCTCCACAATCTTTATCGGCATACTGCTTATCATTGGCCTTCTTGGTTTCGCGGTGGTGTTATTGGCTGAATCACATGAATGGGCGGAATCCCTCTGGGGAACAGTTGGCCGTCGCCCCCTGCAGCCGATAAAGATGAAAGATGTTGATCTGCCCAAGGTTTCTATCCATATCCCGACTTACAATGAACCACCGGATATGATGATTGAAACCCTGAACGGCCTGGCCAGGCTGCACTACCCGGATTTCGAGGTTATCGTTATCGACAATAACACCAATGATGCAGCCACCTGGCAACCGGTGGAGGAACACTGCAAACGTCTTGGTCCAAATTTCAGGTTCTTCCATAAAAATCCGTTGGCCGGGTTCAAGGCAGGAGCACTCAACTACAGTCTTAAAAAGACGGCAGAAGATGCAACGGTTGTGGCTGTCATTGATAGTGATTACGTAGTGGAACCCACGTGGCTTCGCGACCTGGTTCCACAATTTTCAAAGCAGGAAATTGCCATCGTTCAGGCACCGCAGGACTACAGGGATAACCGGGAAAATCTCTTTAAGGCCATGTGCTATGCTGAATACCGGGCTTTTTTCAGTATAGGCATGGTCATCCGCAACGAGCGGAATGCCATTATTCAACATGGAACCATGACCATGGTTCGTAAAACCGTTCTTGAAGATGTGGGGGGCTGGGCTGAATGGTGCATTACCGAAGATGCCGAGCTCGGCTTGAAAATCCTGGAGTGCGGGCATGAGGCGTTGTATGTCGCCAAAAGCTACGGCAAAGGACTTACGCCCGATACCTTTATCGACTTTAAAAAACAACGATATCGCTGGGCCTATGGTGCAGTGCAGATAATGAAATACCACTGGCGTGAACTGGTTCGCAAAAGCCAGAGTCGACTCAGCTACGGACAACGTTATCATTTCGTCGCCGGCTGGCTACCATGGATGGCGGACAGTATCAACTTGCTGTTTACCCTGTCGGCACTTGCCTGGTCGGTGGGAATGATAAACCGGCCGAATACTTTCGAGCCGCCCCTTGTCATCCTGACCATTGTGCCACTGACCTTCTTTGTCTTCAAGATGGCCAAGATGTTTTACCTGTATCAGCACAGGGTCAGCGCCTCTGGGGTACAGACCTTTGCTTCAGCTATCGCGGGCTTGGCCCTTACCCACACCATCGCTAAAGCCATTCTTTACGGTTTTATCACAAAAAATCTTCCCTTTTTCAGGACACCAAAGAAAGCTGCCGGGAGCAATTTCCTCTATGCTTTAAACTCCACCCGGGAGGAGGCTCTGATGGCCATCGCTCTGCTACTTGCTGCCGACACTCTTGTTCGGCAACAGGGAATAGATTCTACAGATATGTTGATATGGATCATCGTACTTGCTGTCCAGGCGACGCCTTATCTTGCTGCCATTATCATGTCTTTTGCAAGCTCATGTCCGGGTTTATCTTCCCGGCTGATAGATCCAGAAAAGCCCTCTGCTCATCCAGGGGATGGAGAAAACAAAGAGGTAAACCCAAATCCACTGCAGTCATAATCGGTAGATACGCAATTTTCCGGATCAACTCTTATGTTGTTCTATGGTTATTTCGAATTTATCAAACCTTATTTTAGCATCTTTCCCCTCTCCCACCACGTGAAAGGAGAAGGCCTGTCGAGCCTCGGAATTGTCAAAAGCAAACTGTACCCGACAACCTTCACCGGTACGTAACAACGGAAACAAAGGGTAGTTGATTGATTGAACCTCCTGCTCAAACTGACGCAGTTTCATTTTCATCTGCACTCCCTGGGGTCCGGTGGCTACAGCCTTAAGCTGGATATCAACATGAACCGTGGAGTCCTTTGGAAAAGCCAGATACTGGGCTCCTACAAGGTTATCGGTCCATTCGTTCTTAATTTTTTCCGGTAGCACACGTACTTCACCGCTGGCAAATTGCAGAACCTGTTTATCGAAATTCTGCCGAAGACCATTATCCAGCACGGCCGCCAACCCGAAAAGGCGGGGAGCGCTGGTATCACTTCTGGTTGCATTGTTCTCCCGGCGTAAACCAATCAGGGCTTGACCCGTCATTTTCAGGCAATTCCCATCCCTGCCACATTCATACAGATCGTTTTCGGCAGTCTGCCAGCGGAGCTTACTGGCGCTGTATGAGACCATTTCGCGACCGGTACCATAGTCCCGAAAAAAACTCCTGCCAAGAAGAGATTGTGGCAATGGCAGACCAAGATAATCCAGAATCGAAGCCTCAACATCAACCAGTCCATAGGTTCCTTTTTTTATTCGTGGCAGACGGTCTCGTTCCGGGGCCAGGATAACAGCCATCCCCCAACTGCTGTGCCAGCCTGCACCCTCCCCCCCGTGGGATTCATCCGAAGTTATGAGAACCAGGGTGTCCTCCAGTACTCCGTCTTCACGCAGTCCGTTTATAAACTCGCTGACCGCCTCATCCAGTCTGGCCACAGAAGCGATCTTACGGGATCCGTATTTCTCCGCCAGCTCATCTGAAACCCCAAACGGCTGATGGGTTCCCACTGTCAACAGGGATAAAAACCACGGCTTCCCCTGCTGCTGCAACCCGGAAACATATTTTCGTGCACCCAGAAAAAAATCGTCGTCGGTTGTCCCCCAATGAAAATCATGGTGAACTCGTTCAGTAAACCACTCGACCCCGTGCACCTGGTCAAACCCCATAGCCGGCATGGCCTTTTCCTTATTCATGAACTGCAGACCGGCCCCCTGCAGGTAATGGCTTTCCCAACCGTTTTGCCTCAGCTGGGCGGGAAGACATTGCCCAGCTCTTTGGGGATGAGCTAACAGCTCAAGCGCCTTGGGCATATCAAAAGACAACTTGCTGAAATCACCGCAATGGAGGGAATACAGACCACGAATAGTCTGGTGACTGTGATCGACAAAGTCCGGGATCAGCATGGCATCGGGAATGGCCCGGGCCAGCTTGTCCATTCGGTAAATATCGGAGTCCACACCTGCCCACTCACGCATTTCAGGAAGGTACAGTCCTGAGATTCCTTCCAAAGCCACAATGAGTACATTGCGGGCCGTACCGCTGCCAATGAGTTTTTTCCCATCCAGGTCGACAACCCGAAGACTCTGCGGTAAATCTACGGTACTGTATTCCCTGTCATCCCTGTCCGGTAGAAACAGCGAACCAGCTATCATCCAGTGCAGGGAATTATATCTGGCTGCGATACCCTGACGACTATCAGCGGTGCTGACGAAATGATGCAGGCCAAAAATCAGGCAGGAGGCCACCAGTCCGGTAATCAATTTCCCCCACCGTACCTCGGACGTTGGAACACCAATGGCACAACATGAAAAAATGGTAAAAGCGGTAGCATAAACAGGAAATGATATGTGAAAACCTGCTGCAGAATTTAAAATAAATCCTGGGTCAAGCAGGTAGTTAAAATCCTGCAAGACAGGCAGACGCTGCATTACGGCCAGCAGCTCCTGGGACATTACCTGGAAAAGAGTCCAGCCAGTTATCATAATGCCCCGAAACCATCGCGGGCCTTGCCTGGCAAGAATAAAAAACAGAAGGCCAAAACCCAGATCGGATAAAATCCCAGCAGGCTGACTAAACGCTGAACTCCATAATCGCCTGAGGACCGGGAAGAAACACGGTATTGCAATAATGATTGAAGAAAACGTACGGTTCAATATGAAAACTCTGGTACTTAGGAGGCGAAACAAGCCCGCTGGCTTTATAAAATGAGACCTAAGAGTGATAACATTTTGTAATTACATTGTAAAGATGGTTGTATCTCTCTTCTCGGGTAAATCATCAACCGGCCAGGTAGTATCCGTCCTAACACCAGGCAGAAACAAATGACTCACCGACAGTGCTGAAAAGAATTGGCTTTGCGGCTTATCCATTCCTGTCGCTTTCGTCCATCCGGTTTCCGCTTGCAATCAGCCAGGACGAGCTGAAGGTAACCACCAGCACGGTCACTGCGCAAAGATAGAAGGCATAGGGCATCCCCCAGTTATCCATACTGTATCCGGCAAGGATGGCGCCGGTGAAAACACCTGCGCTCATTGCCAGGCTGAAGACACCCATCATGGTCCCGTGACCAAAATGGTTTCGGCCCTCTTCTGAGGCGTAAGCCCCTAAAACAGGCCAGATCACCGCTTCCCCAAAACCGAGTAACATATAAATCAGGATCATATGCACGAAGGTTGACGCGGATGGAACCAGCGCAAGCGCAAAGCACATGACAGAGGTCCCGGCCAGGAGTAAAACAACCTTGTTGCTGCGATCTGCAAACTTACCGAAAGGAACCTGTAAGACGGCATTGACAAGAGTTCGGGCGGCAATCACCATACCTATCTGGATCCCCGTCACTCCCTGCCAGCCGGACATAAGAAGAGGCAAAAAAGCCATGGTCGGCACCATAATAACCATGGTACCGTAACGGGCTGCGAGTATGCCGACGGTCCGGCGTCTATGGATCATGCGAATAACACTTCGATAGATGCCATCCTGGTCCTTATTCCTTTTGGGAACGATGGCCGGCATAGTTCGAATGACCAGCAGGAAGGCCACGAAACTGAAAAGTGCCATGGCATAAAAGACAGATGCCAAACCCCAGGCATCAGCAAGTATTCCACCAATCACAGGACCACAGCCGATGCCACAAAAAACAGCGATATTAAGATAGCCCTGGTACTTCCCTTCCTGCCCTGCCGGTGCCAGAAAACTCATATAGGCCATAGCGATCGGCACGATCATGGCTGAACCGATACCATGAAATCCCCGAATGGTGATAAGATGAACCACAGACTGAGCATGAGGAATCAGCAGGCCGACCAGCCCGTAAATAAAAAGACCTGCCACCAGGAAACGTTTACGCCCGAACTTATCAGAAAGATTGCCCACTATAGGCTGCAAAAGCCCCCTGCTTACCGAAAATGCGGCAATAATCATGCCCAGTGAAAAACCCGATGCACCCAACTCGGTCGCAAACACCGGCATCACCGGGATAATGATGCCTATCCCCAACAGGGCGATAAAAACCGAGAGCAGTATGGTTATAAATGTTTGTCGTTCCATAAAGGAAAAAAAGCCGATCCCTAAACCGCGTTCCTCAGGTTCGGGGATCGGCAAATAAACTGTATTATATCAGGCGATTTTGCCCAAAGGAGAATTTCGAACGAGGAGTGTGTCCTAGAATTGCCGTTTTGGCCCGGTTCAAGGCATTTGTAGAAAATCAAGCACAGCCCATATTACTGATATCGCGAGCCTTAATTTTATACAAATAACGAAACGCCAGGGAAGAAAGGGTATTCTCGGACTGCCTCCTAAAAACCGTTCACCATCCTCATAATCTGAAAGTAGTTTAAAAACACTGTTCGAATAACAGAGACCATATTGCCCTGAGCCCTGGAGAGATTGGAAATGGCATCAAGCAGGTCCGATTCCCGCTGCAAACCCTCATCATACTTGAGCTGGGTGATGCGAAGGTTTTCTTCCGCCTGTTCGATGGAACGGCGGGCTACCTCGACATTTTCCAGGCTCACCCGATAATCAATAAACAGGTTATGCAGGTCATTTGTATAGGTATCCTGCATTTCCTGCAGATCGTACTGCAGGCCTCTTTTTTCGATCTTCGCCCTGGCTGTTGTTGCCTCTTTGGTGAAACCACGAAACAGGTTCATGGAAACCACCAACTGGGCCCGCAGTTCATCCTCCGTTGCCTCTCCATTACCATTGATGTAATCGTCGTCATAATTCTGGTAACTGCCGATCAGATCGACTTGCGGATAATAGTCTGCATAGGCGGCCTGTATCTGCGACCCGGAGGCCTCAATTAAGCCCTTCATGGCTTTTAACTCACTACGTTCTTCAAGCATTTTTGCCACAGACCCGTCTTCATCAAGGCCAATGGGCATTTCCTTGAATTCTTCAAAGTGAAGATCATCAAGAGTGATAGATGCGCCTGTTTCCCGGGAGAGACTGTTGATGCTTTTATCAAGATTGGCCTTTGCCGCCTTCATGGTGATATCGGCATTATCGTAATCAACCCGGAAACGAAGCAGCTCATTTTTGCCGATAAGTCCCACCTCAAAACGGTTTTTCCCATCCCGGTAGACCTTTTCCAGTGTTTTATAGGCATCCTCCGCCACCTTCAGGCTGGCAAACCGGTCATACACACTGAGATAACTCAGTGCCACCCCAAGCTGGATATCCTGACGCAGCCCCTGCAGACGGTATTGCTCCACCTCATACAGCTGTTCTGCGGATTCCAGGCCGTATTTATCACGAAACCCGGCAAAAACATTCCAGCTCAGGCGGGCTCCTGCCAAACTGTTCTGTTCATGTTCAGTCGTAGTTTCTTCATCGAGACTATTGGCTCGGTAATAAAGATCGAACGAGGGATAATACCCCCCCTTGGAAAGGGTGACATCCTGTTCACCTCGTTCCACATTAGTAATATAGCGCTGTACGACCGCCCTGTTATTCAGAGCGGTCTCCTGCATGGTTGCAAGATCCGTTGCCTGCGCTGTAGCCGACAGCAGTAAACACCCGCAGAGAACACTAACTTTTTTCATCTATTCTGCTCCTTTCAAATCCGATTACAAAGGCAAGAAGTGCCGGTATAACAAACAGGGTCAGGACAGTCGACAGGGCCAGGCCACCCAGCAGGATACTACCGAGGCCTCGGTACAACTCACTTCCGGACCCGGTAGACAACACCAGCGGAGTCATGGCCAGCAGACTGGTCGTCGCACTCATGAAGATGGGGCGGATACGTGTCCGCACCGCATCGGAAACAGCATCGATTCCGACCATGGCATGATACCGCACATTGTTGAGCGATTGGTGAACAATCAAGATCGCGTTATTGACCACGGTGCCTATCAGGATGATAAATCCAAGCATGGCCAGAACGTCGAATCCCTGGGGTGCGACAAACCTGTTCACCAGAACCAGGCCGACAAAACCACCAGCCGCAGCCATCGGTACACTGAACAGGATAATAAGCGGATAGAGAAAATTCTCAAACAAAGCCGCCATCAACAGGTAGGTGATCAGCAGCGCCAGCAGCAGGTTCCACTTCAGTGCCTCGCCGGTCTCTACCAGTTTATCCGCATTACCACCGATAGTAAGCTCCAGACCCGTCAGTTTTCCTTCATTCTTCATGGGCTGAATCAAACTGTTCTCAATTGTGCCCATAGCTTCCTGGATCGGTACCGTTTTGGGTGGGGTCACCTGCAGGGTGATGGTTCGTTTCCGCTCCAGGTGATTGATTTGTGGCATCCCCTGGCTATACACCAGCTCTGCCACATCCCCCACTTTAATGAGGTCTCCGTAGGAGTTGACAAGGGTCGCCTTCAGAATCTTCTCCGGCGTGTCGTATAGAGCGTCCAGACCTTTAACCACCAGGTCCATCTGTTTCACGCCCTCAGGCCGGAAATCATCGACCTTACGGCCATCCATCAGGATATCGACATAAACTCCGAGATCTTTTTCATTCAGACCGTTTGCCGCAAGCTTTTCCTTATTGGGAACAATCCTGATTTCGGGATAACTCGTTTCAAAAGAGGGCACCGGACGCACCTGGGAGCCGGGTATCGCCTGGCTTATAGCACCATAAAGCATCATAGCGGAACCCGCGATCTGGTCGATATCCTCACCGGAGATATTCACCTCCACGGTACGACCCTGACCAAGACCGCTCTCGAAAATTCCCGCCTGCAAGGAGACCCCGTAAAAGCCGGGGATAGCATTCATGATCCGTGAAAACAACGGAATCAATTCGGCACCACGTGTTTCATGGGTGGAAATACCGCCAAACAGGGTCAAGCGATCTGCTCCCACATAAAACATCTGCTTAATCTGCGGGTAACCGTCTTTCCCATCTTCATCGAAGTACGGCTTCGATTCGGAATAGATATAGGTTCCTATTTCCTTGAGTTTTTCAACCGAATAACCAGGAGGAGGAATAAGGATATTGATAATCAGGTTCCTGTTTCCCTGAGGTAAATATTCTGCGCTAGGTTTCAGTTTATATATCAGCCCCACCGATAAGGCGGTAAACACCACCACCGTTATAATGCGGGTAAAAACGTTTTTTAGACAGAGGTTGGAAAACCACATCAAACCACCGGCAAAAACCGGACCGATGAAGGATTTTTGCAGGCCTGTCTTCTCTTTTACCGCTCTCTTTCTGTATAGAAGGTTGATAAGTGTTGGAATAACAGTGATCGAAACCAGCAGGCTCAACATGATGGAAAAGGTAATGGCAATGGCGATATCACGAAATAGCTGCCCTGCCTCTTCCTGCATGAAAATAACCGGCAAAAAGACCGCAACGGTGGTCGCTGTAGAAGCAAATACCGCCCCCCACACCTCCTTGGCCCCTTCCAATGCTGCCTTGAATGCCGGTTTCCCCATCTTCCGGTGCCGATCTATGTTCTCCAGCACAACAATAGAGTTATCCACCAGCATACCAACCGCAAAAGAGATACCGGCAAGGCTCACAACATTTAAACTTCGCCCTGCAATCCAGAGAAAGATAAATGAGCCAGTCACGGAAACAGGAATGGCAATCGCCGTAGTCAAGGTGGAGCGCACACTCCTCAAGAAAGTAAGCAGCACCAGTATGGCAAGGGCACCACCCACGGCAACATTCTGTTTCACCAGATCGATAGCGGTGTTTATGTATGGACGCTGGTCGTACACCATCTTGATGTAGATCTGCTGCTCGGCAAGAAGCCCGTCATTCAGTTTTTCAACCGCTTCTTCCACACGTTCTGTCATGGATATCACGTTTGCCCCAGGCTCCTTGCGAACACCGATAACGATCCCCTGCACACCGTTATGGTAAACGCCGCCGCTCTCCTTATCAAAGCCAGGAGTAACATTTGCGATATCGCGAAGATAGACCCGTTTCAAGCCGTCGTCGAAAACAACAACACCCAGCACGTCTTCCGGTTTCTGGAACTGCCCGATGGTACGTATACGATAATTTTTCCGCCCTATTCCAAGTACACCTGCCGAAATCGTGGAGTTGGCATTTTGAATGGCCGCGGAAATCTGGTTGATAGTGATATTGTTCCGGGCCATCTCCGCCATATTGAGGGTAACGTGCAGTTCCGCCTCAGTACCGCCAAAAATGAGCAGGGAGCCGACACCTTCCACCCTTTCCAGATGTTGTCGGACATTATTCTCAAAATAGGTGCGGTACGTATTGATAGGATTCGGGTTCTGATCTTTGGTCTTGACCATCATCCAGATAACAGGGGAACTGTTGGCACCTGCCGCCTCGATAACCGGTTTTTTGGCAGAATCGGGATACCCGGACACCTCATTAAGTTTATTAGAGACCCTGAGCAGCGCGTCATCGAGTTTGGTGCCAAGCTGGAACGACAGCGTTACCTCACCAAAGTTGTTGTAGCTGGCACTCTCCATCTTGGTAAGCCCCTGCAAACCTTTTAGCGCCTCTTCCTGTTTTTCAATGATATCCTTTTCAATTTCATAAGGTGTTGCACCACCCCATGTCGTCTGCACGGTTATCTGTGGCGTTTCAACGTCAGGTGTTAACTGCACCGGCAGTTTCTTCAGGCCGATAGCACCAAAAATGAGCACCAGGATCACACCCACCGCCACCGTTACCGGTTTCTTTAATGCATATTCGACAATATCCATTATTCCTCCCCGGCAACGGCTATCGGCTGGTCGGGGCGCAAACGCTCATTACCTTCCGTCACAACCGACATACCTGCCACAATGTATGGATTATCCACGGCCACACTCGTTCCCATAAATGTAACGATATTAACCGGTAGGATGGCAGCCTTTCCTTCTTTCGCCGTATAGACGAAATCCTTCCCCTGGAACTTGATAACTGCCGCCCGCGGCAATACCCGCAAGGTCTGTTTCGGACCGGCAGGAACATGGACGGTTGCCGACATGTTCTGTGCCACCAGTGGCTGAGGCTCAATCTTTATTTTGAGAAAGATATTCTTGGTTTTCACATCAGCCACAGGATCAATATCAATAACTTCGCCGGTAATTTCCCTGCCAAAAGCAGTGATCGTGACAGGCACAGCCGACCCCATCTCAATAAACTGCAGCAGATTCTCGGCGATAGGTGCCCGCACATACACATCGTCGCTGGAGCCAAGACTCACCAGCTGTTTCCCTTGTTGTACCCAGGCACCGGAATCCACATCCTTGCTCAGGATAATACCGGCAAAAGGTGCCGAAATAGCTGATCTTTTCTTCTGTATCAGTAACTTTTTCAGACTATTCTGGTTGGCCTGTTTTTCCTTCTGAGCATCCTGGTAGGCGTAGAGTGCATCGTCAAAATCCTTTTCACTGACTCCCGCCTTATTATACAGTTTCTCCAGTCGTTCGAAATTCTTCTTCGTATTCTGGATGCGCAGCTCCGCCTGTTCAATTCGGGTCCTGGTCAGGGCTATCTCCTGACCCAGGATTTCCGTATTTAACAACACCAGTGTATCACCCTTTTTCACATGATCACCCTGGTTTACCTTGATGCTTTCCACCAATCCGGCAACCTCAGTTGAAATATCGCTCACTCGTTCATAATAAAGCACACCGATTACCGAACGATTCTGAGCCACTTCCTGTTCCGTCACCTTGGCCATCACCACCCGGGCAGGAGGCGGACCATCAGCAGCAATTACAGATACGACATCTGTCAGCAACAGTGCCACAACAGACACACAGCTTATCCCCATTATCTTTATCGCTCTCACTCTTGTGTTCCCCCGTCATTGTTGTAACTATCAAGATTCTTTAACACCTGGAGCAGACTATTGCGCATAATCGCCAGATTTCCTGCCGGTATTCCTTTTGTTACCTGCTCTTCCAGATCGGCCAGCTCAATCAGGAGCTTATCCATCAGGTCCCTCCCGGCATTGGTGAGATATACAAGACTTGACCGTCGGTCGTTTGGATTATCCCTTCTTTCCAGGTAATCCTTTTTCTCTAACCGGTCCAGGATCCTGGTTATATTCGCAGGACTTTTCGACACGGCCTCACCCACCACGCTCTGCGGCAAACCTCCGTTCATGGAAAGGTTCTTCAATACCTGAAACTGCTCTGCCGTCAACCCATAGGGGCGAAGCCGGCTTTCCAGGTATTTTTTCAAGGCCATGGTACCCATATACATAAGGCGACCGATACTGTCTGAATGACACTGCTGCATATTTCACCCTCTCACAGGGGTGCGAATCGAGAATACTCACCGCCCCCAAATTTTTTATTTGACACGGCAATTATCTACACGTGAAATTTTCCACTGTCAATCATTTATCGTCACTGGCAACATTTTTCCTGTTCACCATGGACAGCCTGTGATATCGTATGTATCATTCTTATCTTGAAAACGGGTTTTCTCATTCCTATCCAATACATAACAGGAGACATTATGAAACGCCTGGCACGAATTCTTCCTGTCATACTTTCGCTCGTTCTGCTCTCTGGCTGCGGCTATAATTCCTTACAAACGAAAGAAGAAGCTGTTTTCAAAGCCTGGGCTGATATTGAGGCAGCCCTCCAGAGGCGGGGTGATCTTATCCCCAACCTTGTCGAAACCGTGAAAGGATACGCAAGCCATGAAAAAGAGACTCTGGAAGCGGTCGTCAATGCCCGTTCCAAGGCGACATCAGTAACCATGGATGCAGAGAGTTTAAGTGATCCTGCCATGATGAGTCAGTTCCAGGCAGCCCAGGGAGGACTGAGCTCTGCCCTCTCACGTTTGATGGTTGTAGTGGAAAGGTACCCGGATCTCAAGGCCAACCAGAACTTCCTTGATCTGCAGAATCAGCTGGAAGGAACCGAGAATCGTATAAACGTCGCACGTCAGCGGTACAATGCAGTGGTCAGTGACTTCAATGGTTCGATACGGAAAATACCTGAAAAGTTCACCAATGACTTTATCCTCCACCTCGAAAAGAAAGAATATTTCAAGGCGGATGAAGCGGCAAAAGAAGTACCGAAGGTAAAATTTTAAGCGTCCATAAGTGCTCCCATGAACAGATCCCCATATCGCCGTGTGGCCAAATGCCTCCTTGTCCTCTGCACTCTGCTGTTGGTCTTTACGGAACAAATCTACGCCCTCGATGTTCCCAAGCTTAAAGGCAGAGTCAATGACTATGCAGGGATGCTTTCGTCCGCCACATCGCAGCAACTCGAAGGATCGCTTGCCGCTTTTGAGAGCGAACAATCAACCCAGCTAGTGGTCCTGACCATTCCTTCTCTTGAAAACGAATCCCTTGAGGAATATTCAATCCGTGTTGCAGAACAGTGGAGAATAGGACAACAGGGATTAGATAACGGGGCCATCCTGCTGGTGGCGAGAAACGAGAGAAAAATCCGTATAGAAGTTGGTTATGGACTTGAGGGAAGCCTCACTGATCTTACAGCTGGACGAATCATCCGCAACGTCATCGTTCCTGAGTTCAAAAAGGGTGATTTTGATGGAGGTATTCTGGCCGGAGTCACAGCAATGATGGATGCGGTTCGGGGAGAGTTCAGCGCTGCGAACCTCGACAGCTCATCCGGAACCGAATCGGATACAGAAGGGTTCTTCATCATCATTCTGGGGCTGCTCTTCGTCATCGGCAAGATATTTGGTCGCAACAAGTTTCTTGCCGCCGGGGTCGGCGGGGTCGTTGCGTCCGCGCTCGGTTTTTTCGTGCTCGGCCCCCGCTGGCTGGTCATCATGCTGCTCTTTCCAATTGGTGCTATCGGCGGGTTTGTAGCCTCCTCTTTTGCCTCAAGCCTGACTCGTTCCAGCACAGGAAGAAGCGGTCATAGCGGTGGCTCCTGGGGATCCGGCGGTAGTTTTGGCGGCGGAGGATTCAGTGGTGGCGGTGGCGGTTTTGGTGGCGGTGGTGCCTCGGGAGGATGGTAAGGGATATGAAAAATCTGGCTAAAAAGTTCCTGACAGAAGAAGAACAACAAAAAATCACCGAAACGGTTCAGCGCATGGAGAAACTGACTTCAGGCGAGATAGTCCCGATGGTCGTTTCCACCAGTCACGATTATCCTGTTGCAAAAGCAATCGGTGCCGGCCTCCTGACCTTACCCCTTGCCCTGCTGCTCACATCAATCACAGGATCTTACCTCTGGCTCGGCCCCCAGAACATGTGGCTCTTTCTCGCCTACGCATCCATCTTTTATTTTCCCTTGTACAAACTGGTAGGCTCCAATCCTCCAATTATGCGGTTGTTTCTGCTGGCGAGGCAGGTTGAGGAAGAGGTCGAGGAAGCGGCTGTCAGTGCGTTTTATAATGAGGGACTTTACCGCACCAGACAGGAAAACGGCATACTGGTCTTTATCTCAGTGCTGGAGAAAAAGGTTTGGGTTCTTGGTGACAGGGGCATCAACGAGCGGGTTGGCCCAAACGAATGGCAGGATATCATCAAAGAATTATCAGAAGGAATCAGGGATGACCAGCAGTGTGAAGCAATCTGCAGGTCTATCACTCGAATTGGAAACGTACTCCGCCATCACTTTCCCATACAGGAAGACGATCACGACGAACTACACAATATTATTATCAGGTAGACAATCCCAGGGCCTGGCCGGAATTCCCTGTTTATGACTCTCTCTTTCTCATCTGTTCAGACGGTGCCAGTTTTGTAGTCATTGGCACGATGCATAGTCTCCTATGACATCGTGCCAATGACTGATGAAAAAGATGCCGCCATATAGATCAATGAGAGGACCGGGTTACTCCCCACACTCCCCTTCAAGAATATCCCTGCACCACGACATTGCGGCCATGGCTTTCGGGAAGCCACTGGTGGAAATCAGCAACATCAGGCAATGATATATCTCGTCTCTTGTAGCACCAGCCTTTAAGGCTCTTCTGGTATGAGAATGTACAGCACCTTCCGACTGGCTGGCCGCCGCCGCAGCCAACTGAATCAGATGGCTAGTCTTTTCATCCAGAGGGCCTGTATTCCTGATTGTTTTTCCAAGATTCTCCATTGACGTCATAACCTCAGGATATCTCTTGGACACCTCATAATAGGTCCGATTGGGACACTTCCTGTCTTCTTCAGTCATGTTGCCTCACTAAGGTGTTTTCCCAATTACCCGCCCCATAACAGACAGGTAGTCTTTCTATCGGATTATCATGTCCGACCAAGAATATCCAGCATTAATCGATGCCGATTCAGGGCTACATGCAACTTCACATTCCTTTCTGAATCAGCTCATTTGCTTCAGTGTGCAACCTGGTCTACAAGTACAATATTTAATACTGATCGTTAGAAGCGTGTCGGAGAAGTACCATTCTGGCTCAGATCGTAGCAATTGCAGAAAATTTGACACCGCCAAATAATTGTTATTACACGAATAAATTTTCGGCAAATAACGAAGAGACGGGTCAAAAAGGTTTTCTCCGACGTATTCCCAGTTGTTTAATAGGTGAATCAATGTTGTACATCTGCTATATATAACACATTGCTGGAGTCTACCGTTTGTTTATTGTTTGAAAACCTATCGGGTCATATCGACCTGCACTCAACAATCCTGAGCAGAGGTGTCTCATGCGTAAACCAATGTCCTTTTTAACCCGTAGTACAGCGGCAGCTATTCTTGGCGGAACCGTCCTGTTCCTCTGTCAACCAGCCTATTCAGCAGCGATTCTGGAGGGTGAGCGGATGCACCCGGTCGAAGCCCGGAATGGTATGGTGGTGACCAGTCATTTCCTGGCGACTCAGTCTGCCCTTGAGGTACTTGAACAGGGGGGTAACGCGATTGACGCTGCGGTAACAGCGGCTTTCTCCCTGGCGGTTACTCAACCGAGATCAGGAAACATCGGCGGTGGCGGTTTTATGTTACTTTCATCCGAGCAAAAAGATGAAGTCGTAGCCATTGATTATCGTGAAAAAGCTCCATCAAAAGCAACTTTTGACATGTTTTTAGATGAAAAGGGAGATGCCGACTCCAATCGCTCCAGATTCTCCCATCTCGCCGCCGGGGTCCCGGGTACGGTTGCAGGCCTGGCCCTGGCTCTTGAAAAGTACGGGACCATCTCGCTGCAGCAGGCAATAGCCCCTGCAATCAAGCTGGCAGAAGAAGGCTTTATTGTAACCCCCCGTTTTAGTAAAGGACTTAAGGAGAGGGAAAAACGGTTAAAGAAATGGGACTCTTCCACAAAGATATTCTATAAAGCTGACGGCGGATACTATGAACCCGGTGATCTATTCGTCCAAAAAGAACTGGCGGATACCCTGAAACGTATCTCTGCCCATGGGATAAAAGAGTTCTATGAAGGGAAAACAGCCGAATTACTGGTGGCTGAGATGAAAAAACATGGTGGGCTGATTTCCATGGATGACATGAAAAACTACTCACCCGTCATCAGGAAACCTGTGCAGGGAGCATACAGAGGATATGATATCTTTTCCATGTCACCTCCAAGTTCAGGCGGAGCACATGTTGTGCAGATCCTGAATATTCTGGAAGGGTATGATATCGGAGGCTCTGGCCACAACTCTGCACAGACTATTCACCTCATGGCGGAAGCGATGAAAAGGGCATACGCCGATCGTTCCAAATACCTCGGCGATGAAGATTTTGTCCAAGTGCCGCTCAAAGGAATTACTTCTAAAAAATACGCGGATCAGCTCAGGAAAGAAATTAACCTCGAGAAAGCAACGGCCAGTAAAACCATTGCCCCCGGAGCCCCCCAACCATACGAGTCGAATGAGACCACCCACTTCTCAATCGTCGACAAATATGGAAATGCAGTCTCCAACACCTATACTATCAACTTCAGTTACGGTTCCGGAATTGTGGTTGATGGTGCCGGTTTCCTGCTTAACAACGAGATGGACGATTTTTCCTCAAAGCCAGGCGTTCCCAACGCCTATGGTCTTCTCGGTGGAGAGGCAAACAAGGTCGAAGCCAACAAAAGAATGCTCAGCTCAATGTCGCCAACAATTGTGAAAAAAGATGGGAAAAATTTTCTGGTGACCGGCAGCCCCGGTGGTTCCCGTATTATTACAACGACCCTGCAGGTCATTATGAACGTCATCGACCACGGTTTGAATATCAAAAGCGCCGTGGCCGCACCCCGAATCCACCATCAATGGCTCCCTGATGAAATTCGGATTGAAGAAGGACTAAGCCCGGATACGATTCAAGGCCTTGAAGAAAAAGGCCATAAAGTCGTCCGCAAATCGTCCATGGGGGCAATCCAGTCGATCATGGTTAAAGATGGTATGATGTACGGCGGTGCCGACCCTCGCAGATCAACCGCCTTAGCCGCAGGGATGTAATTACCCCAGAGGCACATATGGGAGCCTTCCCGGTTGTGGCTGAGACAACCGGGAAGGCCGGACGGTTCCCAGGAGATATTGCAGGCCTCCTCTTTTTCATTCAGACGCAGGGGTATCTCGACCTTATGTGCGGGGCGCAACCATCTCCCATAGCAGGCAAACCTGCAGATTAAAGATGTCAGCACGTCTTGGCTTGATGGCAAAGGTCTCCACTTCATAATTCTCCAGAGCAAACGAGGCTGCAAGCTTGTCAATCTCGCATTCAAGATCATTGCCAAGTTCCTCAAGTTCCAGTTCAAGCTCGGCCAGATTATCCTCAGCCCTTTTCACATCACCTTTCTCCTTGGCCACCTTGCCGACATTGCGGATGCCCTGTGCCGCACGGCCCATATTGGTTGCAGAGATTTTCTTCCTGCCAAAAAGAGCACCGACAACAGCAACCCCAAAGGAGAGAATGGTATCGCTGGTCTTCGACTGCACATCCACTTTCTCTTTTTCAAGCCGTTCCATGGCTCGGTCAATGCGCTTTTCCAGCCGTTTTTGTTTAACCTCGAATTTATCCTGTAGTTTTTCAACAGCCAGATCCTTTTTCTCCCTCAGACTGTCGGCAATTCGGGCCTTGAAATCACCAAGCGGCTCATAAGGCTTCGATTCAAGCTTGAGGGAACGGACCCTGAACAGTTCCAGACGTTCCTGCTGATACAGAAAATCAGAAAACGTTTTTTCATGAACCTTCAGACTCTTGAGCGACACGATACAGGAGGGGAGAGCAGAGTAACGGCCATCCTCAGGGCCCTTATGTAAACAATCCTCAAGAGGATATTCCAGTTCTTCCGCCTGATCCCAGCGAACAGGAGCATCATCTTCATCAAGATATAATCTGCAGGCCACCTCTTTGACCTCATCGATATTCCTGACAGAATTGTAGAATCGGACATTGGCTTCGGCTGCAAGCCATGGCTCAAGCACCACCTCATCTGTGGCAACATTTTGCAGATAATACCTCTGTTCAATACCATTCGAGAGGACAGGGGGCCGGCCATCCAAGACACGACGTCTTTTGTTGCCGAGGTCTTCTGCTCCCGAACCGGTTGCTTCCGCCGGTATTGTACCCTTCCTCTGCGCCATCAGCTTCTTGATGTCTCCAGTTGAAATGGGCCCCTTCAGGTAGGACATCACCCAGCGGGTTGCAAAGAGCAGGGGTCTGTCAAGATGGGCAGAGTTGAGCAGAAACTGTCTGCCCTGCATGGAGGATAACATGCCCCGAACCGTTCCCGTATCCAGGACACCGTCACTGGCCCCACTGATTCCTTCAACTACCTTTTCCTGATCCTGCCGGGTCTGCAGTCGTCCGACAAACCAGGTGCCGATATTAGAAAGTCCCTTATAGTCGAGATCCACCGGGTTCTGGGTGGAAAGTACAATACCAATGCCGAATGCACGTGCCTGTTTCAGGAGAAGCATCATCGGTTTTTTTGACGGAGGATTGGCAATTGGTGGGAAATAGCCGAATATCTCATCCATGTACAGCAAAGCTTTTAGAGAGGAACTTCCCTGCTGCCTCCGCATCCAGCCGATCAGTCGGTTCAGCAGCATGGTAACAAAAAACATCCTCTCCGACTCAGACAGATGGGCAATGGAAAAAATAGCTGTGCGAGGTTTGCCATCCGGGGTGTAGAGGATACGCTGGATATCGAGAGGTTCACCCTCGGTCCAGGAAGCAAAGGTCGGGCTGGCCAGGATATTATTGAGCGCCATTGCAAGCCGCATTCGATCAGATTGATTGTAAAACGTGTCCAGCGGGAATACCCCGATCTTCGCAAACGGCGGATTGACAATGGCCCCTATCAACGCCTCCATCGAGAGATCCTCACCTTTTCGCCAATAATGCAAAAGGATGGAACTGATCAGGATGTGCTCCCTTGACTGCAGGGGATCACCCTCGATATCTACAAGTGCCAGAAGGCTTGTGGCTGTGGAATTCACCAGGCCATTCATGGTATCTGTGTCAGCGGCCAGCTCTTCTGCGGGAGCGTCAAAGCCGGCAAGCACCGACACCGGCACACCACTGCTTGACCCGGGTGTATAAATAGTTCGCTCTGAACGGCTGCATAACTCCCGGATACGTTCTTTATCCTGCCCCCACGAGGCAAGGCCCTCCTGCCAAGCCCTGGCTGTTTTCTCCGCATAGGCTGCTGGCTCCATCTCTTTTCTGGCTGCATCTGCAGGGTCTATCCAGGGGGCAAAATCCTCTGCTTTCAAATCGGGAAAGGTGAGTAGAAGGTTACCCATATCACCTTTGGGGTCGATGACGATCGAAGGGATATTATCCATTATCGCTTCTTCGATAATTCCGATTCCGAGACCTGTTTTTCCGCTACCGGTCATCCCGATGATGGCTGCATGAGTGGTCAGGTTCTTATTTTTGTAGAGCAGAGGCTGTGCAGACTCCTCCCCGGTCTGTAGATCGAGTTCCCTGCCCAGGTACAACAACCCGAGTTTTTCAAATGCGTACTGCCCGCTCATAATTGTCCTCCAATATAATGGTAATTACACTCAGGGCAGGACCATCCCCCTGTTGTTCTTTGCTTCGGCACGTTTTCATTTCCCCTCAAGGAGGCGGTTTGCGTTTGAGCAGTTGCCATAGGATATCGAAAATCCATAATTAATTTGATAAGCTGCCTGTTCAGCATTATAATAGGAAGAATTCCAGTCAACCAGCATTTTTCATGAATTCTGTCAAACTGGCAAGGTGCTGTATATGGTCAATTACGTGCTCGATGCAAAGAGATCCGCACAGCACAACAAATCCTGGTCTGCGATTCACAGCAGGCAACACATAACGGTTCATCTACTCTTTTGATTACATGAAACACTTTGACATCACCAAGGGCCTTGACATTCCGATAAGCGGCAAGCCTGACAGGCGCATTGCAGACGGCACTCCTGTCACCAAGGTGGCACTTGTCGGAGATGATTCCATCGGCCTGAAACCCACCATGGAAGTGCAGGTTGGGGATTCGGTAATAACCGGCCAGCTCCTTTTTACGGATAAAAAAACAGAAGGGGTGAAATATACCTCACCTGGATGCGGCACGGTACTTTCGATCAACCGCGGCCCAAAACGTAAATTTGAGTCCATAGTCCTTGAGCTGGAAGGAGATGAAAAGGTAATATTCATCAACAACCCGGCTCAACCGCCAACCGCGTATGGGGCACAGGACATCCGGTCCCTGCTGGTTGAGTCAGGGCTCTGGACCTCCTTGCGCACACGCCCTTTTGGCAAGGTGCCCGGTCCGGATTCACAACCGGCCGCACTCTTCATTACTGCCATGGAGAGTGAACCACTGGCCCCGGATACTGTCCTGATTATCAAAGAGGCGGGTGACGACTACCAAAACGGCTTGCAATTGCTCAGGCGCCTGCTTGATGTACCCATTCACTATTGCAGTGAAAAGAGAGACTTGCTCTCTACCGAACAGGTCGAGGGGCTCAATTACTGGACTTTTACCGGGCCGCATCCTGCCGGATTGCCTTCCACCCACATTCATCTGATTGACCCTGTCCATGAGGAAAAAACTGTCTGGCAGATCGGTTACCAGGAGGTTGCCGCTATCGGCTCCCTGTTCAGGACCGGAACCTTGCCAACGGAACGAGTCGTCACGCTGGCCGGCCCGGGGGTTACCGAACCGAGTCATGTCAGGACCCGAATCGGGGCTGACCTCTTTCAACTCTGTAACAATCTGACCATAGATGAACCCGTTCGAGTCCTTTCCGGTTCGGTGTTAAGTGGTCGTACTGCAAACGGACACCAGGCATTCCTTGGACGCTGCCATAACCAGGTGTCCGTATTACCCGACAACAGCGGGCGATCCCTGTTTAACTGGGCCATGCCCGGAATGAGCATGTTCTCGGTTAAACCGGTTTTCACCTCCGCTCTGGTAAAAAATCTGCAACTCAAGATGAACACCGCACTCTGGGGGGGACGGCGGGCTATCTACCCGCTCGGCACTTATGAGGATGTAATGCCGCTTGATATCATTCCGGTCTACCTGCTGAAAGCTTTGGCTGTACATGATACGGAAAAATCAAAAAACCTGGGCTGCCTGGAGCTGGTTGAAGAGGATCTTGCCCTCTGCAGTTTCAGTTGCCCAGGTAAAAACGAATTCGGGCCTATGCTGCGGAATGTCCTGAACACCATTGAACTCGGAGGATAGGAAACAAACCGGATTATGAAAAAACTTAGCTCATTCATGGAAGGTCTGGGACGCTATTTCGAGCCAGGTGGACGCTGGGAAAGATGGTATCCCCTGTATGAAGCCTTCGACTCTTTTCTCTTCGGCTCCAACCAGACTACCAAAACAGCCCCCCATGTGCGTGACTCAATAGATCTTAAACGCATTATGACCACAGTGCTGGTCGCCCTTATTCCCTGCACTTTTATGGCCCTCTGGAACACCGGCTACCAGGCCAATCTTGCCCTGCAGGCCATGGGACTCGAAGGTCCGGAAGGGTGGCGGGGAGCGATAATGGCACTGACCGGCTGCAATCCGGCAAGCCTCATCTCCAACCTGTTGCACGGCAGTGTATATTTCCTGCCCATCTATATAGTGACTATGCTGGTCGGTTCGTTTTGGGAAGGGGTGTTCAATATTATCCGAGGACATGAATTCTCGGAAGCATTTCTTGTCACCGGTCTGCTGTTTACCCTCACCCTGCCGCCCACCATCCCTCTCTGGCAGGTGGCCTTCGGTGTCAGTGTCGGCCTGGTATTTGCCAAGGAAGTGTTCGGAGGTGTCGGTCGCAATTTCATGAACCCGGCGCTCGCCTCCCGTGCCTTCATCTATTTTGCCTATCCGGCCCAGATTACCGGCGACAAGATCTGGACCGCCGTAGACGGCATGACAGGTGCAACCCCATTGGGCTCGGCTGCCATGGCCGCCCCCGCTTCCGCGGTTGAAAGTCTTGGCTACAGTTGGAGCCAGCTGTTTATCGGCACAATCCCCGGTTCGCTGGGCGAGACTTCAGCGCTCGCCTGTTTTCTGGGTGGCGCCCTGCTCCTGATCACACGAATTGCTCCCTGGAGAGTCATTGTATCAATGCTGGCCGGAGGAGTTGCGGCAAGTACCTTTTTCTACCTGCAGGCGGACCCCGCCAGTGGAATCCATGCTATCCCACCCCACTATCACATTGTACTTGGCGGCTTTGCTTTCGGTATGATTTTCATGGCCACCGACCCGGTTTCCGCAGCGCATACCCGTATCGGCCAATGGGTTTACGGCGCACTCACAGGTATTTTGTGTATCGTTATCCGGGTAGCGAATCCCGCCTATCCCGAAGGGGTCATGCTGGCTATTTTGCTTGGTAACGTCTCGGCCCCACTGATCGACTACTTCGTACTTCAGGCCAATATCAAGAGGAGGATGATACGCCATGGCTGATATTACTGCTGCCAAACCGTTCTACTCCGTACTGGTCCTTGCCTTTGTCTGCTCTGCCCTGGTTGCAGGTGCTGCAGTAGGACTTCGGCCCCGGCAGGAGGCCAACAAGCAGCTCGACAGGCAGAAAAACATCCTCGTCGCAGCTGGTTTGTACAATGAGAGTAAACCTGTCAAGGAGCTGTTTGCATCTATTGAGACACGGCTCGTTGACCTCGAAAACGGCCAATTTGTCCCTGAAGAGAAGATCGACCCTGGCAGTTACAACCAGAACCGGGCACCACTCTCCGACGAATTTGGCCAACCGATTCCCAGGGATTTAGATACCGCAAAACTTGGCAGGAGAGAAAAATACTCATTGGTCTACCTGGTGAAAGAGAATGGAGAACTATCCCAGGTGATCCTGCCGGTTCGCGGCAAGGGCCTCTGGTCAACCATGTATGCGTATGTGGCGGTCGGCGCAGATCTCAACACGGTGAACGGCGTCTCTTTTTATCAGCATGGAGAGACCCCGGGGCTGGGCGGCGAGATTGAAAACAGCCGCTGGCAGGGTGGCTGGGAAGGCAAGAAGATATATCGTGAAGATGCCAGCCTCGGCCTCGAGGTAATAAAAGGCCAGGTCACAGATCAAAACGCAGATACGGTTTACCAGATAGACGGCATTTCAGGTGCGACACTAACCACAAAAGGCGTGGACGGACTGCTGGAATATTGGTTCAGTAATCAGGGCTTCAAGCCGTTCCTGACACAGTTGAAAAAAGCACAGAGTAAATCAAAAGGATAGGAATCATGGCTGAAACAAAGATCGAACTGTTGACCCGTTCCGTCTTCAAACGAAATCCCATCGCCTTGCTGATCCTTGGTATCTGCTCGGCCCTGGCCGTCACGGGCCAGTTGGCGACGGCGCTGGTTATGTCGGTCTGTGTAACCGTCGTTGTTGCCTTTTCGAGCCTTACCATCTCCATCGTACGTTACCAGATCCCGGCAAGTGTACGGATAGGGTTGCAGATCATGGTCATCGCCACCCTCGTCATCTTGGTGGACCAGATATTAAAGGCGTATGTCTTCGAACTCTCCAAACAACTCTCCATCTACGTTGGGCTCATCATCACCAACTGCATTGTCATGGGGCGAGCCGAAGGATTTGCCATGTCCAACCCGCCAGTGGCCTCTTTTGTCGACGGTATAGGTAACGGCCTCGGCTATTCCTGCATCCTGATGACCGTCGCATTTATCCGGGAACTGTTCGGCTCCGGCTCTCTGTTTGGTTTTGAGATCCTGCAGCTCACCACAAACGGCGGTTGGTATATCCGTAACAGCATGCTGGTCCTTCCCGCCAGCGCCTTTTTTATCATCGCCCTGCTCATCTGGCTGATTCGCACAATCGATCCGAGTCAACAGGAGAAAGATTGATGGCCCATTATATAGAGATTATTTTCCAATCTGTTTTTATCGAGAACCTGCCACTTAGCTTTTTCCTGGGCATGTGTACTTTCCTGGCCATCTCCAAACAGGTTAAAACCGCTATCGGCCTGGGCAGTGCTGTACTCTTTTTGCAGATCATCACGGTTCCGATTAACAACCTCATTCTCAACACAGTACTGAAACCAGGAGCACTCGCCTGGGCCGGCCTCCCGAACCTCGACCTCACCTTCCTTGGCCTGTTAACCTACATCGCCATAATCGCAGCCGTGGTACAGGTCCTGGAAATGGTACTTGATCGCTTTCTCCCCGCCCTCTACAACACTCTCGGTATTTTCTTGCCGCTTTTAACGGTGAACTGCGCAATCCTCGGTGCGACCCTTTTCATGGTGGAACGTGATTATACTTTTGGGGAGTCCATGGCCTACGGGGTCGGAGCAGGAGGCGGTTTTTTCCTGGCCGTAGTACTGTTGGCCGGAATTCGGGAACGATCCGAGTATGCGGATCCTCCGGCAGGATTAAAAGGTCTTGGCATGACATTTATTACTGCCGGTCTTATGGCTATCGCCTTTATGGGGCTGGCCGGCATGAACTTATAGACAATTTCAAATAGCTAAGAATATGAATGAGATAATAGTAGGCGTCACCTGCTTTCTTATTTTACAGTTTCTCCTCGTCACCCTTATTGTGACTGCCCGGAAGACACTGCTTCCCAGTGGGGATGTTACCATTACCATCAATGGGGAAAAAGAGGTATCGGGAAGCCCGGGCGGCAAACTGCTCACCTCTCTGGCTGAACACGGCATTATCCTCTCCTCTGCCTGTGGAGGCGGAGGCAGTTGCGGCCAATGCAGGTGCATAGTCCGTGAAGGGGGTGGTTCGATACTGCCCACTGAGAAATCCAAAATAAACAACCGGGATGCCCGCGCAGGTATGCGCCTCTCCTGCCAGGTTCCAGTCAAGAGGGATATGAACATTGAAGTCCCTCCCGACATGCTCGACGCCAAAAAGTGGCAATGCACAGTGGGCTCAAATGATAACGTGGCAACATTCATAAAAGAGCTGGTCCTGGAACTGCCGCCTGGAGAAAATGTTGATTTCAGGGCAGGTGGCTACATCCAGATAGAGGTTCCCCCGCACACCCTCTCCTATGCCAGCTTTGATATCGATGAGCGGTACCTGAGTGACTGGACCAAATTTCAGATGTTCCAATATTCCTCTCATGTTCATACGCCGGTCACCCGGGCCTACTCAATGGCGAACTACCCCGGTGAAAAAGGAATCATTAAACTCAATGTTCGAATCGCCAGCCCTCCTCCGGGAGCAACCAAGGAAATACCTCCAGGACAAGTTTCTTCCTATATTTTTAATCTCAAGGAAGGAGATGAGGTCACCATTTCCGGCCCGTTCGGTGATTTCTTCATGGACGACAGTGACTCAGAGGTCATCATTATTGGCGGTGGGGCGGGAATGGCTCCCCTGCGAAGCCACGTTTTTGATCTTTTTGAGGGACAGCAGACTGACCGGAAAGTCTCATTCTGGTATGGCGGCAGGAGTCTCAAGGAGTGCTTTTACCTCGAAGAGTTGAATGAAATGGCTGCAACGCATGAAAATTTCACCTTTCATCTCGCTCTTTCCAATCCATTGCCGGAAGATAATTGGGAAGGATATACAGGTTTTGTCCACGTTGTCCTCTTCGACAACTATTTGAAAGATCACCCGGCCCCCGAAGATGTTAATTATTATATCTGCGGCCCGCCGGTCATGAACGAGTCCGTAACCAAGATGCTCGAAGATCTGGGGGTGGAACCCGAAAACATTCACTATGACGATTTTGGCGGATAAATCAGGGACAAACGTACACAATGACAACATACATGCTTCTACTGCTTATTACTTTCTGCATCATGGTCACCGCCGCTCTCATTATCAATTACAGTAAACAACGAGCCGGCAAAACCAGGCACGGGCTGACCGGCATGTGTCATGAAAGCGGTGGTGAAATGTGCTCCTGCTGCAGCAGTAAATATCTCTCCAACGACTCCCGCTGTGAATGACCCGGCTGCCCGCTTGACAGCAACAAGCGGACATGCTATTGGTCAGACCACTTTTATTTACATTTATTTCCCCAGAAATTCATAAACGGTAACATGTTATGACTGTGTATCTTCTCTACCTCGCCCTCGGTGCTGTTGCCGGTGTTCTGGCCGGACTGCTCGGTATCGGCGGCGGTCTTATTATTGTCCCCATGCTCTCTTTCACCTTTGCCATGCAGGGGATGGACCCGGCATATATTCTGCATTTAGCACTCGGTACTTCGCTGGCAAGTATCATCTTTACCTCAATATCAAGTCTCAGGGCTCACCATAAACGTGGAGGTGTTATCTGGCCGGTTTTCTGGAAGATTATACCAGGCATCCTGATAGGTACTTATTTCGGTTCATGGGTCGCCTCCCATCTTTCCACCTCTTTTTTGAAGATATTCTTCGGCCTCTTTCTGCTTTATGTTGCCACCCAGATGCTGCTCGGTTTTAAACCCAAAGCATCCCATAACCTTCCCGGCTCTCCCATAATGATAGGAGCCGGATCTATTATTGGTATCTTTTCAAGCCTGGTGGGCATCGGTGGCGGCACTCTCTCTGTCCCGTTCCTCGTCTTCCACAACACTGTTATGCAAAAAGCCATCGGAACCTCAGCCGCCATCGGCCTGCCGATAGCACTGGCCGGTTCAAGCGGGTATATTATTCACGGGCTGGGTCTTAACCTGCCACAGGGAGCGTTTGGTTTTGTGTACCTGCCCGCACTCGCAGGAATCGTTGCCGCCTCGGTGTTCACCGCCCCCCTTGGGGCAAAACTTGCTCACAGCCTGCCGGTAGAGAGGCTAAAGAAAATCTTCGCTGTGCTACTGTATCTTGTGGGGCTGAAAATGCTCTTAGGAAGCCTGTAAGACTCCCCTGTACGCTCCTCCGGTACGCCCTCCATCTCTTCCACCCTGCTCTTCTTATGATCAGACTGTATCCACACATCCAACCTTTATGTACCCACGAATATTCATTTAGTTTTCACGTGCTTTATCGTGACCATTCTTATGTTTTCATAAATTTTATTGTTTTTTTTTGACATATATCTCATAATATCCTATCATGATTTAATCATGACACGGAATAGACCGCCGATTGGCAAGGAATAAGTTATGAAAGTAGATACAACCAACCTTGAAATAATTCGACATTTGCGAAGTGGACGCAAGTCTTACAAGATTATTGCTCAGGAGCTGTCCATTACCGAAAATACCGTCCGCAGTCGGGTTAACAAAATGATCGAGGAGGGTTTGCTTGATATCTCGGGTAACATCAGGGTCGATGCATTACCAGGTCACCATCTGCTCTATCTCGGAGTAAAACTCAACTCCATGAACCTGCAACAGAAGGCCGAGGAGTTCAGTAAACTAAAAGGTGTGATCTCAGCAGGAATCGTCACCGGAAGATACGACCTCATTCTCCAGGTGCTACTTAACAACGATTATAACCTGCTCGAATTCATTACCACACAAGTTCCAAAGATACAGGATGTCCAGACGGTGGAAAGTTTCGTCGTCTATGAAGGGTATAATCTCAAAGTTCCTTACATACTGTAAGGGTACGGCAAACCTGGAGTGGCTTCATCCCCACCTCTCCTCCGGGGGTGGAGTCACTCCAAGAACACTTTTTTACAAACCAAACAGGGGTGACAACAATGATCGTCGGTATCTTAAAAGAAATCAAAGTGCTTGAGAATCGTGTCTGTATGACACCGGCCGGTGTCGAAGTGATGTGTGCCAACAACCACCAGGTACTGGTGGAGAAAAATGCCGGTCTCGGCAGTGGTTTCCCGGATGAACTATATGTTGCAGCCGGTGCCACTATCGTTGAGACCCCTGCAGAGGTCTACGCCAAGTCGGACATGGTTATGCATGTCAAAGAGCCACAGCCCCAGGAGTACGAGATGATCCGCGATGGTCAGATCGTTTTCACCTACCTGCACCTGGCTGCAGATGAGCCCCAGACCAAAGCTCTGATGGCCGCAAACTCCATCAACATCGCCTACGAGACTATCCAGAAAGCCGACGGCTCACTGCCGCTGCTCACCCCCATGAGTGAAGTTGCAGGCCGTATGGCCACCCTGCAGGGTGCTTACCACCTGCAGATCCCGACCAACGGACGTGGTGTTCTGCTTGGAGGAGTTCCGGGTGTAGAGCCTGCAACCGTTGTTGTTATCGGTGGCGGTATCGTCGGTATCAACGCTGCCAAGATGGCATGCGGACTCGGCGCCAAAGTTTATCTGCTCGATAACAACCTCGACAGACTCCGCTACCTCAGTGACGTTATGCCAAGCAACTGCATACCGGTTATGTCCAGTACCCCTAAGTTGCGTGAGCTGTTGGCAAGTGCGGATCTCGTTGTCGGTGCGGTCCTGATCCCGGGTGCCAAGGCTCCGAAACTGATCACCCGCGAAATGCTGGGAGTCATGAAAAAAGGTTCTGTACTGGTAGATGTCGCCATCGATCAGGGCGGCTGCTTTGAGACTTCCAAGGCTACTACCCACGCAGAGCCCACCTATGAGGTAGATGGTATTATCCACTACTGTGTGGCCAATATGCCGGGTGCCTACGCCAAGACCTCGACTTTGGCCCTGACAAACGCCACCCTGCCGTACGCAGTTCAGATCGCCAACAAAGGTTGGAAGCAAGCTTGCCTGGACAACAATGAAATCAAACTCGGCCTGAACGTCATCGACGGCAAGGTCACCTACAAGGCTGTTGCCGAGGCGTTTAATCTCGACTACACCCCGGTAGAAGATGTATTGAAGTAGTAGCAAGGAGCAACTATCATATCTCCTTTCGGAGATCATGCGCACCTCTCTTTCCTCTTGGCCGCAGTTCCTTTCGAACTGCGGCCATTTGTGTTTTTACCTGAAAGATTCAGCTACTTCCTGGATGACGGAATCCAGTTTCATTTTACCCATGGCAAGGTTACCGTCCTTTTGCAGCAGCATAACCAGGTGGACATGGGCTTTCCCTGCGGCGCTCTCAGAAAAGCTCTCGTTTTCATTCAAGCAGCGAGCGATTACATGGGCGCTTGGAGCCTCGACATGTACTTGCTGGCCTCGCCCGACATTCATAATATCTGTTGCCTTCTGGGCCTTCAGGAGAACATCGTTGGCCAATGAACCAATCTCGGCCAGTTTCATGTTCGAGTTATTGACCTGACCCGCCATTTCCCCATTGGGTGTAAAGACTCCGGCGGCCATGAAACCTTCCACATCACTTAATTTAGCCAAGCTGTCTTCAATTTTTCCCATGTTTAGATCTCCTTGTAGTATTTCCTGCACTTCTGCAAGATGTTCCCCAGAATCAGTCTGGGATGGTTCAGCTGATACAATATGAGCTACCTGGTCTTCATCCCCCCGGTTATGGATATCACGTTCGCTACTTTCCAACTCACTTTCCTCTTTTGCTCCCAATCTCTCATCTTGTAATCGCATCCCCTCTATCAACAAGGACATCAGGGGAGTATCGATCATTCTCGGGATCCTTCTCTTCGGAAGTTTCTGAAAAGTGATGGTCACATTGTCTGCGGCCAGAAGGTGGTAGAGAGCCTCTTCTCCCTTCAGGCCATCTGCCACCGCCGCATATATCTCACCTTTATTCAGGTAGATATGGCCTTTCAGGTTTTCGCCGGTGATATTTAACAGGCAGGTCTTCTGCTCCATGGAGAGAAGTTGCAGAAAATTCGCGAGAGAAAACCCGGCCAGCGACCCCTCATCTCCATCTTGCCGTAAGCCGCCCCGGATGGCCTCGGCCAGCTTTTCGATATCAATTGGCTTTTCTAATAGCTTTAGGGTACCGGCCACATTAAGCTTCTCTTCTATTTCCGGGGTAGCAAAGGCGGTCATCACGATCGAGGGCATAAACGGGAAACGTGATGAGAGGTAGGCGAGAAGCTCAAATCCATCCATTTCCGGCATTCGTAAATCTGTTACAACCAGATCGACACCATCCTTTTTGAGTATCTTTATTGCTTCCTTACCGTTTCCCGCAGTATGAACTGAAAACTCTTCCTGATAGTTTTTCAGGCCAGCCTCGATGGACTGCAGCAATCTTGTTTCATCATCTACGATAAGAACCTGTTTCATTATCAGCCTGTCAGCTAAGGATTATGGAAGTGGATTCTGCCTGCATTTTTGTGATAGCACAAATCGTGCCAACCATATTTCAACAAAAATCTGTTACATTTTGTTCCGTGACTCTCGTACAGCTCATTCAGCACCATCCCCCAAGACCCTTATAGGACTGAAATAAAACACATTTCAAAACATCTCTTAACGGGGAGGTATCTCAAGCACAAAACCTGGCAACTGCCAGACCAGTGGAAGGGTGATTGAAAACAGGTGACCTGTTTTGCTACAGCTGGAAGCAGTTTGCTGGATATCCGAAAATATGCGATGCAACATGCCCAACTAACTGATATTTCCTGATAGGTAAACTAAACAACCCTCGTCTTTAAGACGAGGGGTTCAAGAGGGGTCGATTGGAAATCGACTGTTGTCGGCATTAACCGGTTCACCCTCATGCTCTTCAATATACTGTTGAATCATCTCATCGGTTATGTTGCCTGAACTCACGGCAAGGTAACCTCGAGCCCATAAATGCCTGCCCCAAAATTGCTTTTTTAGGTGGGTAAATTCGGACAATAGGACCCGCGAGCTGATTCCTTTTAACCATTGAACGATTTTACTTATATTCTGGGTCGGTCGATACCCTATAAACATATGAACATGATCGCTCGCTACTTTGCCAGAGATCACTTCAAGTTCATGTTCATATGCAATTTGCCTGAGGATATCACGAGTGCGCACAGCAACTTCACCCTTCAGTACCTTTTTTCGATACTTGGGGATCCAAATTATGTGCACCTTCAGGTCTGTTTTTGTATGAGATCCAAGTCTGTAACGTCGCATAGCGACAATTTTAATCTTCTCTTCGCCTAAAGGCGAGGGGTTTCAACCATCCCCGACGGGGACACTAAAGATAAGAGAGGGTGGAGACGAACGTCTTTGTCGCAGCGTAATAGAGGATGAGGAGGATAACTGGCTCATTCTGAGACAGTGTTTGCATTTAGGCCATACTGATCCAATTTCCGGATAAGAGTTGAGCGGGCCACCCCCAGTGCTTTCGCGGTTCTGGTACGGTTTTCCCCAAGTTTTCCCAATACCGAACGAATATACTCCTTTTCTACCTCGGCCAGGGTAGCAATAGTACCAGGCCCTTCCTGCCAGGCCGGTTCATTCTTTTCAGTATGGGTTTCCCGTAACAATTTTGAGGGGTAAATGAATCGCCCTTTGGATAAAATAACAGCCCGATCAATGATATTGCGAAGCTCTCGCACATTACCTGGCCATTCATATTCGAGAAGAGCCTCAATCTCGCCACGTTCAACCTGTAGTTTCCCGTCCGGGGCAATAGTTGCCAGAAAGTGATGGGCCAACTCGGCAACATCTTCCTTTCTCTCCCGCAGAGGCGGAATATGTATGCGCATAACACTCATCCGGTAATAGAGGTCTTCGCGAAACCGCCTCTCAGCAATAGCCTTTTCAAGTTCTACATTCGTTGCCGCTAAAACGCGGACATCAACGTGAAAGCTTACACCTCCACCAAGGCGCCGAATCTCACCGCTATCGAGTACACCAAGCAACTTGGCCTGCAGGTGTAAAGGCATCTCACCAATTTCATCAAGAAACAGACAGCCCCCATCGGCCATTTCGAACAACCCTTTTTTACGTTTATCTGCCCCGGTAAACGCCCCTTTCTCATAACCGAAAAGTTCAGACTCGATCAGATTTTCTGGCAGCGATGCGCAGTTAATATCGATAAATGGCTGCTCTCTCTCGCCATGAAGATAATGGATGGCTTTCGCTAAAGCGGTCTTGCCGGTTCCTGTTTCTCCGGTTATAAGCACCGGCACACGATTGGACGCAGCCCGGACCACCAGCTCACTGATAGGAGCAAGCCCCCCTTCAAGACAAAGCAGCCTGTTCTGCAGCGAATCCTGATGTTCCTTGAGCCGCTGTATCTGCTCAACATGTTCAAGTCGAACTGTGCGAAACGCCAGGCTCACAGCAAGCGCCAGCTCCTCGAGTTCGACCGGTTTCGAGAGATAATCGTGGGCTCCGTTGCGAAGCGCCCTGACCGCATGTTCAAAACTCGGGAAAGCAGTTATAAATATTATCTTGGTTTGGTCATTACACGCCAGGATTTGCTCACATAACTCAATTCCTTCCCCATCCGGCAATTTCTGGTCCAGCAGCACCACATCTATTCGATGATTCCGGCACCACTCTACTCCGGCTTTGCCGCTACCGACCGAGGCAACAGACAACTCGCCTGAAAAGTGTCTTTCAACTGAATGGCAAAACAGCGAATCGTCATCAATGACCAGCAGCTTCCTGTCAGCGCGGCTCATGAGCTCTACCCGGCAGTGTTATGGTGACGGTGGTACCTAAACCCTCGTAGCTTTCAACCTGTATGGTGCCGTGCATCGCCACCAGCATCTTCTTCACGATTACCAGCCCCAGGCCGGTCCCATATGTCTTGGAGGTGAAAAATGGTTTAAACAGGTTCTGCTGATCGGACTCCGGGATACCCTTACCGTTATCATCAACCTTGACCTCAACCTTTTTCCCCCGTGAGGTACAGCTGATAATGATTTCTGGTGAATCATGCCTCTCCAGGGAGTCGACCGCATTGGTCAACAGGTTTAGCAGGACATGGTGCAGGGCACGGCTATCTGCACGCACCAACAGATTTTCATCTGTAATAATACTCCTGAATCGAATATTTTTCTGTTCGAGATCGTTTTTACTGAGCGCTATAAAATCTTTCAAAAAAGAGGCCAAGGAAATAGTCTCAACAACCGGTTTCTCAAACAGACTGTAGTTTTTCAGAGCTTTGAGAAGATATTCAATCCGGGAAACCTCCTGTAGAGTTCGATCGAGAAATTCGGCAACGGTATCATGATCGTACTCCACAAGATTGCGCTGTAAAACGCTGAGCGCCATCTTAATTGAATTGACGGGATTTCCGATCTCATGGCG
This sequence comes from Desulfopila sp. IMCC35008, assembly GCF_010646885.2. Taxonomy (GTDB): domain Bacteria; phylum Desulfobacterota; class Desulfobulbia; order Desulfobulbales; family Desulfocapsaceae; genus Desulfopila. Next base: position 3,938,132 of record NZ_CP050700.1, read on the forward strand.
GATACCTGAGAAAACATAACCGAGATTTTCCGTCAGGTTGGCTGCCTCGATTACCGCCTCCATTTTCTTGCTTTCGGTAATATCCGAAAGCATGATGATCCTGTTATGGGATGTATTGTCAAGTGCAAGCTCTTCAACCACGAGTTGCCGGTCATAGAGGCGCATTGTTGCAGGCGGGCTTTCATCATCTCCTTCAGCACCAGCCCCTGAGACTGTGCCCAGGAAATTATAAAGTGAAGACGGAAAAACCTGTTCAGCTTCCATCCCTACGACCTCATCAAATGACACGCCAAGCATCTCACCGCCGGACCGGTTCATATACACCACCCGATTGGCTGACAGCTCGATAATTCCCTGAGACATGTTTTCAAGGATCAACTTAACGTGATGGTTGCGCTGTAAAAGTTCCCTAGTGATTCGCCGTGGATAGAGCTGGCCAGTTCCTTCGACACGCCCCTGGTGTTGCTGCCGTATAGGGGAGAGCGCTGCGTCCATCGCCTTCCTGAGAAGCAGCCTCATTTCCCTAAATGGCCCCTTGGCGATACAGCTGTTCGCACCGCATGAAATATCGATATCCTGCTCTTTTGCAACGGCAGAGACAATCACCACATATACTTCTTTTAAGTGGTCATGGTTACGTATCGCCCGGCAAAGATCATCACCTCCCATCTCCGGCATGATCAGATCAATAAATATTACATCCGGAACGTAGTCTCTGAGGAGATCGAGACAGTGGGAACCATTTTCCGTGCAGGTCACCTCATGACCGGCCCTGCTGAGAAAGTCTGAAGCCAGTTTGAGGAAAACAGGATCATTATCGACAATCAGAACTCGTTGGGAATCCCTATTCATTAAGATACCGTTATTGGAGTTGCGACCAGTCACCGCCGGTGAGTCCATGGTCGCAAGCAACTACTTTTTTTAAAATCTGACCTCAATATTTCACGAAAACGCCAACCTGTTTTTACTATATAAAAATATTAAATATTTAAATCTCATCATCCATATTTTTTAGCGGGTACAGTTTGTAACGCGAAAGACAGCTTGAGCTCAAACTCTATATTCACATCGGGGTCTTGACTGCTGAGTTCATAGTCAAAGTATCAAGGGCGCAGCTGTAATAATCTACTGCAAAATCTTGATAACGAAGAGGATAGACTCAGCAGACACATGAAATATCTGGGTTAAGCGTCAGGTGCCAGAAAGAGTGATAGACTCATTCTATGGAACAGATAGGGATATGTCAAATGCAAGTTGTTTATTGATAACAAGATGCTAATAGATATACAAACTCCAGAGATTCTCCGGACAGGGTTATTTCAGGCAGAATCATGACAACTCAATCGAAAAAACAAAGTGCCTCCCAAAACACCTACAATTTTCTTACTTGGTCATTTTGCAGTTTTTGAGGCAGAAGAACTCAGTGATATTTTATCTTGTAGAGCGAAGAAGAATTAATCAGTTGTTTCGTGAAGTTGAAACAAAAAAACACACTTTAATTACACCACCTCCAGCCATTTATTGTCTATTGTGGGTTGTGCCAACCATGGCAAGAAATTTGTCAGGGCCCATGGCTACAATGGAAGTATGATAAACAAATATATTTCTGTTGAGGAACCAACCACCACAAGGCAGCACGTCAGCCCAACCAGAACCCCGGAGGCAATTATGTTTTCCCAGACAGACTCAATCGTTCTTCTTTGGCTCTTACCCGTACTCCTGAATATCGTTCTTCCTCTGTCCTTGCTCGCAGGCTGGCTAATCATCAAGCCATTTTTGACATTTAAACAGCATGAGACGGAACATAAAGTGTCACCTACAGGAGTCGATACAGCGTTCTCGGCATCAAAACAATAATCAGGTTGACCCAATAATTAAATGGAAGGTCCTGATAGATACTTTACTCATTGAGCAAAATGGAAAAAGTCCCTGGTAATTATTGATTATTACCAGGGACTTTGCAGAGAATTTTATGGAGACTCTGCTATCTCCATAAAAGGTAGGCTTTAATAAAAGGGTCCAGACCGCCGTCAAGAACCGCATCAACATTTCCAGTCTCGTGCTCTGTACGATGGTCTTTTATCATTCTGTAAGGCTGGAGCACATAGGAGCGGATCTGGCTCCCCCAGGCAATATCTTTCTTGTCACCACTCAACCCTTCCTGGGCTTCTGCCTGCTTCTCCTTTTCCAGCTCATATAACCGGGCGGCAAGCATCTTCATCGCCATATCCTTGTTTCGATGCTGACTCCGCTCATTCTGGCACTGCACCACAATATTGGTAGGCAGGTGGGTCAAACGGATCGCAGAGTCAGTCTTGTTGACATGCTGTCCCCCGGCACCACTGGCCCGATAGGTATCGACACGAAGGTCTTTTTCCTCGATCTTCACATCAACACTGTCGTCGAGTTCCGGCATAACCATCACCGAGGCAAACGAGGTATGCCGCCTGCCACTGGAATCAAACGGGGAGATCCGCACCAACCGGTGAATACCCAATTCCGAACGCAGGTATCCATAGGCGTTTCTGCCCTTGAATAGAATAGTGACCGATTTGACACCCGCCTCATCGCCTGGAAGATAGTCGAGGATATCGGTTTTGAATCCCCGGCCCTCTGCCCATCGCAGGTACATCCGCAACAGGATATCGACCCAGTCCTGGGCCTCTGTCCCGCCTGCACCAGCGTGGATAGAGACAATGGCATTGGAATTATCATGTTCACCACTGAACATGCATTCCACTTCCGCTACCGCAATCTCGGACTGTATCAGCCTGAGCTGTTCGGCGACTTCGAGTTCTGCCTCGTTGTCGTTTTCTTCTGCGGCCATTTCAAGGAGCAATTCATACTCCTCTATATTCTCCCACCAGCCTTCCCACTCACGGATTACATCCTGGATCTGCCCATGCTCCTTCTGCACTTTCTGGGCTTCTTCCGCCTTGTTCCAGAAATCAGGAGCCAGCGTTAATCTCTCCAGCCGCTCCAGCTCTTCTCTTTTATAGGGTAAGTCAAAGATGCTCCTTCAAGGCCAGAAGTCGACCTTTCAGATCGCTTATGATCTGTCGTGATACACCAGCACCGGTTTCTATAGACATTGCTTTTCCACTCTCAACGTTATTCTTATACAAATAGTATCGATGAATTCAAATCCATCAATACCGACTACCTTATGGGTTCCCACAAGTATACCATGTTCTTTGCCGTCAGCCGACAGCTGAATTCAGCTTCCCTTTTCGCCTCCGGACCGCTTTTTTCGCACCCATATCACCGCAACCAGACCAAATCCGCAGAGACAACAGAGCGGTCCGAACAGGTAACCCCAGCGGACAAACATAGTGGTCTGCGTCAGTAACGGAACAGTTCTGGCGCCACTCCAGGGAGTGAATATTTCGGATGCTCCTTCAACCCGGCCAAGCGGATCGATAAAGCCGGAGATACCGGTATTGGCAGACCGCACGATACTCCGGCGTGTCTCCACTGCCCTTAATACCGTCATGGCCATACTGTGATATGGGGCACTGGATCTACCATACCAGGCATCATTGGTCAAATTAACAAGCACATTAGCCCCCTTTTCAACCCATTTTCTGCCCATATCTCCAAAAATGGATTCAAAACAGATGAGCACCCCGATTCTGGCATTGCCGAAATCCAGGGTTCCTTCTATCCGGCCGGGGCTGAAATCACCCACTGCCTCAACAAGAGGAGCCAGGAAAGGTAAAAACCGTTTCAGGGGTACATATTCCCCGAACGGCACCAGGTGGGATTTATAGTATGAACCAGCTATTGAGCCATCTGGCAGATAAAGTTGAGCACTGTTGAAATAATTGATCTGCCGTTTCTCTATATCAGCTATCTCGTACCATGGCGCGCCTGTGAGCACAGCAGTTCCGCTCCTCGCCAACCCGTTATACATCTCGTACATTCCCGGATATGCGGTGGGATAAAAGGGAAGCGCCGTTTCTGGCCAGACGACCAGTTCCGCATTTCTTTCTGCAACAAGAGTGTCCGTAGCCGCCAAATAAGTACCGACTGTCCTTTGCTGCTGATCGGGAGACCACTTCATGGACTGGTCGATATTGCCCTGAACCACGCCCACCGACAGAACCTCTGTCCCCGGGAGCTGTAATATACGATCAACATCCCCCTGCCGCCAGGTAGAATAGGCAGCAACAACACCAATCATCGAGATAGTCACTACCATTGGCAGGATATTTTCAGTTCGATTCTGCCACCGGAGTATCAGGAGAACTATCTGGGTATTGAGCAGCAGCAGTAAAAAGGTCAAAAGATGATGACCAAAAAGATCCGCCGACTGGACGAGAAGAGGTACACCCGCTACCCCGTACCCGAGATCCATCCAGGGAAAACCACTGAAAAGAAAGGAGCGTAACCAGTCCAGCCCAACCCAAAGAGACGGGAGGCCGACCAGCAGAGCCAGAGGTGAGAAGTGCCTCAGCATCAGGCTGCCGCACCAACCGAAAATGGCCATATAAACAGCCATATAGGAGAGCAAGAGAAACAAGACAGGTACAGCGATAAAGAGCGGCAAACCACCATATTTTGAAAGCACTGTCACCAACCAGTACAACTGCAGTCCGTAACAGGCGAGCCCCACAAGGTAGCCGAGAACAAACGCCTGTTTACCCGTCAGGGAATATAAGCAGAGGATAAAAGGCACCAGGGCTACAGCCAGCAAGAGCCACAGTTCCCCCCCACCTGGAAATGCCAGCCAGATAAGCAGCGGGGTTACAAAACCGAGAAAAGGCAAACGGAAACGTGCCACAGACATCAATCGTCACCTTCTCCGGGCACCCGCCGGATGACCACCATCTTGATATGGCGTTTTGAGGCGCTTTTCACCTCGAATTCCAGCTCACCGGCCACCAACCTGTCCCCGGTCTTGCCAAGCCGACCCAGATGGTGAATAACAAGGCCACCTACTGATTCAAAGGGTCCTTCTGGCAACTCAACCGAAAAGAACTCCTCAATCTTTTCCACATCCAGTCGAGCATGTACCACGATGGTATCATTATCGACTTTTTCGATCATATCCTGATCGTCATCGTATTCGTCATCGATTTCCCCGACAATCTCTTCCAGAATATCCTCGAGGGTGATAAGACCGCGCACGGTGCCGAATTCATCCGTCACCATCGCCATATGGCTTTTCCTCATCTGGAATTCACGCAGCAGGTCAACAATATGTTTCTTTTCACCAATGAAATAGACCGGACGAAGGAAATCGTCGATACAATACGGCTGGTCCTGCTGTCGGGCACAGAGTTGCAGTAAATCCTTGGCGTGAAGGATACCGATTACCCGGTCCGGATTTTCACGATAGATAGGAATTCGGGTGAAACCGTTATCGATGACAACATCGATAATCTCCGTCATGGGCTGGGAGGCGTCAAGGCTAACAACCTCAGCTGCCGGGGTCATGATCTCGGCAGCGAGCGTATCACGAAAGTCAAAAATGGAGTTGATCATTCTTTCTTCAAGACGGGTGATCAACCCCTGCTCTTCACCGTCTTCGAGTAATTCCAGGATTTCATTCTCCAGGTCTTCCGTCGTTTCCGGTTTTCCAAACGGGACGAGAGAGAGCAACTGCTTCAGGATGCCTTTTCGTTCGGAAGACTCATCCTGTTCCGCATCATTTTCCTTTTGCATGTTTTATAAGAAGTTGAATAATTTTCTGTATTCCGTTTTAAATTCCATGAACTGAAAAAGCCTTTCAACCGTATCCCAATTCGATTATCCTTGCCGGAATACAGGAGGTTTTAAAGAGCCTATTAACCTGATTGTAGTAGGTATGGGTATTCAATTCCCTTGTCAAGAAGAAAAAAACAATCCTACCCCGTTGATCGCTTATTGAACCCCTGCCTTGGAATTTTACACTTTTTTCCCTTTTCTTATCGACATTGCGTGACTATAGTAGTGTCGTTTCATAATCCCCCACACTCTGATCTTTCTGACAACAGATGGTCGGAGTTTTTTATTATTACCTGATAGTATTCAAACAGACACATTCATAAGTAAAATATAGAGGACAATTAGTTTGGAAGGAAAGGTACTCATAGCAAATCGTGGTGAGATTGCCATCCGGATCATGAACGCCTGCAAGGACCTCGGCCTGGAATACGCCGTCGTCTATACCGAGGCGGACAGGGACTCCGAACATGTACAATGCAATATCACCGAAGGTCCCAACCAGAACGCCTGGCGTATCACCAGTTATACGGATCCCAACGATATCCTGGCCGTTGCTGACGTCACCGGCTGCACCGCCATCCATCCCGGCTACGGTTTCTTCTCAGAAGACTACCGGTTTGCCAGGCGGGCTACAATCCGTGATCGGGCGCTGACATTTATCGGCCCGAACTGGGAGGTTATCAAGAGTCTGGGCGACAAGATCAACACCAAACGTGTTGCCAACAAACTCGGCATCCCGACCATTCCCGGCACCGACGCCCCCATCTATAACGAGATGGAGGCGGAAGAGATCGCCCAGCAGCTTCTCGACAACCAGACCGCTGAAGGGATCGAGAACCCATCCATCCTGATCAAGGCGGCAGCAGGTGGCGGCGGTATGGGTATCGAGGAAGTGACCGAGATCGAGCAGTTCCGGCGCGTCTACAGGCAACTGCAGAACTATGCCAAACGGCAGTTCGGCGATGGCGGTGTCCTGATAGAACAATGCTTGCGGGACTACAATCACCTGGAAGTACAGTTGCTCTGTTCAAAGCATAATGAGCGTATTCATTTCGGCTCACGAAACTGTACCATCCAGTCCACGGGGCGTCAGAAACGCGTCGAAGCGGCACCCGGCTTTCACGAGTCCTGCTTCGAATATGATTTTGATGAACAGAAGGTACTGGACAAAATAGTCCAATACTCACTCAAATTGGCTGCTCACGTTCAATACGATAACGTCGGCACCTGGGAATGGATCGTCAGCCGCTCCGGCCAGCCGTACCTGCTTGAGGTGAATACAAGAATCCAGGTTGAAAACGACATCTCTGCCCGTATCAGCTATCTTGACGGCCAGCAACCCAATCTTATTCGCGAACAGATCCGCGTCGCCTTGGGAGACAAGATAGGCTACAAGCAGAACAAGGTTGAGTTCAGGGGAGCATCTATCGAACTCCGTATCGTGGCCGAAGACACACGTCGTGGCTTCGCGCCGTGGATCGGCACCATTGAGGAGTTCTCCTTGCCGGAATACGACTGGTCAGTGGTTTACACCCACGTCCCGTCAGACCGCCCCTACCCAATCCCGAGCGACTTCGACCCGAATTTGGCACTGGCTCTGGTCTGGGGTGACGACATGGACCAAGCCAAGGCCCGGGCAGTACAATTTATTGATGAAACGGTGATCCGCGGCAAGGATTCCAGCGACAACCCGATCATCACAAACCTCGAATATCTGCGAAATAATCTGGACCGTCTGCTCGCTTTCTAGGCAGCCCGGCCAGTCAATATACATTTTATGAACAATCAGCTCAAACAACTCATAAAAATAGAGGAGCGGATCAACTATCTGCTTCAGGTAAAAGATTATGCCAACTGGGGCAACCTAGAAGGTTTTAAGGCAACCTGCGACCAACTCAAGCAAAATCTCTACGATCATACGGAAGAACAGCTTGATGCTGAAATCCGTAAGCTCAATGATTCCATTTCCTTTCTTGAGGAACGGGCCGAAGAACATTTAAGCCCCATGGAACGGGTCCGGATCGTACGCTCCATCCAGCGGTTCAGTCTCAAGGACATCCTTGAAAATGTCTACGAGGATTATACTGAACTGGGAGGCGAGGAAGATGCTAATGTCGATCCTGCCATGATCTGTGCCAAAGCCACCATCGTCAGGAGGGTAAAGAAAAAGACCTACACCTCCTCGGTTATGGTCATTGGCCAGGAGACGGGCCATGGTGAGGAATTCCGTAACGGCGGCTCCTGTAAACCTGAGGGCAACGAGAAGGCTCTCAGGTTCATGAAGGTTGCTGAGACCGAAGGTATTCCTATCCACAGTTACATTTTCACTCCAGGTTCATACCCTGTTGAAGAATATCCGGGTGCCGCCCAGCAGATTGCACGGAATATCTACGCCATGACGAAGCTGAGGGTTCCCATCGTCTCTATGATCTCTGAAGGGGGGTCTGGTGGTGCAGAAGCAATCGGTCTCTCCGATTACCGCATGATGGCCAGCCATGGGTACTATTCAGTTATTTCACCAGAAGGTGCTGCCGCCATTGAAGGAAAGATACGGGAAGGATCAAAGGTACCGAAGGAACTGATCGAAGTATGTGCCGACCGGCTCCGCCTTACCGCTCAGGACAACCTGATCCGCGGCACCATAGACCGCATGATCCAGGAACCGCAACTTGGCGCCAGAAGAGACGATTTTGCTTTTTTTAACCAACTCCGTGAAGAGATGATCGAGGCCACCAACAAAGTGGTCCTTGACACCAAAAGTTTTAAAGCCTTTCGTTCACTTGAAATCCATCGTAAGAAGAAACATGAAGAAGACGATCGCCAGGTCATGGTCTCCTGGGACCTCAACAAGGAAGAGGTAAAAAAACTTCTGGAACTGAGATCCCAGAAGTATTGGCAAATGGCCACGTTCGGTTACACCGGTGAACCGGAGGCAACACAGAACAGATACAACCTGGCCAAGGTAAAAACGGAGAAGGTCTATTACACCGTCCGGTACGATATCCTTAAGAACCACAAGAAACAGGTTCACAAGGTCCTAAAGGATGTCTCCGACGAAGGTTCGGTTATGCTCAAGAAGCTCACCGAACCGGTAACCGCCGTCATAGGGATGCTCAACAAAAAGAAAGAGAAAAAACCCGTAAAACTTCTTACATATACCAACGGCCACAAGGAAGAAGACCGGATAGTCGATCCTCTTGAGCTGACCGACACTTACACCAGCCCGCTGGCCAACGAAGACAGGACCGTCAGTTGCCCGAACGCAGAGAAGCACAACTGCAAGGATCTCTGGATCCCGGATCTGTACGGTGAGTTTGCCGGAGTCTGCGAGACCTGCGGCCACCATTTCCCGCTCGAATACCAGTGGTACTTGGAGAACATCTTCGATACCGGCTCGCTCAGGTTTTTTAACTCCCATATTTCTTCAGGAAACCCGCTTGAGTACACCGGATTCTCAGACCGGCTTCAGTCCGCCAAACGGAAAACCGGCAACAATGCGGGTAATATGACCTTCCATGCCAAGATCAACGGCATCCAGATCGTAGTCTGCATGCTCTATTCCGATTTCCGGAATGGGACGGTAGGAAGTGCCGAAGGCGAAAAATTCGCCCAGGCCTGTGACCTCGCCAAGAGGAAGAAACGTCCGCTGCTGGCTTATATACACACCACAGGCGGCATTCGCATCCAGGAAGGCACGCTCGGTGTGGTCCAGATGCCGAAATGCACAATGGCGGTACGGGAATATATCGATTCCGGTGGTTTGTATATTGTTGTCTACGACAATAACAGCTACGCAGGACCGGTGGCCTCGTTCTTAGGCTGCTCCCCCTACCAGTTCGCCATCCGTTCAAGCAGGGTTGGTTTTGCCGGACCACGGGTTATCCGCGAGACCACCGGCATCGACATCCCGCCCGATTACCACTCCGCCCGCAATGCTTTGAGGCGCGGACATATTCAGGGAATCTGGGATCGCCGGGAATTCCGTCGCAACCTGCATAAGTCACTACTGACCATGGGCAGCTCGAGTCTCTATTACAGATAACGAACACCGCCTATTCAATCGCAAATCCCGGACCAATCTGGTCCGGGATTTTTTTTTGCCTAAACTTACATGCTGTTTGATATGTCCTGGCCTTAAAGTGTAAAAACGATTCTTCTGTTGGAAGTATTACTGCTGAAGATCCTGGCTGGGGTAATAGGATAGAAATAAAAAAAAATAACAGCGTATTACCTTCCACCAACAGAAAGTTACATGATACGTCATCTTCGTGGGATACTATGCAGATATCACAGCATCCTCAGAAGAGTCGTCCTTGTCAGCGAAGGTCAGAAGTTGAATTTTAATTAGTCAGATCAGTATCAGTCTTAGACGTTTAAGGTGATGAAGATTAAAGAGGTATTCTACATCTGTTCCTTCTTTTGTACCGCTTTACGACAAAGGGAAAGAACCAGTAGGATAGACAGACAAATGGCCGCCACAGCCCATAGGAAAACCACAGCCAGGTCAAACAATGGTATCCCGTCATAAATGAGAGCCCTCCGCACCAGCCTGAAAATAAATTTTGCCCCACTCAGCAGAATAACAAACTGGTAGAGAAGCGCACAGAACAGAAACAAGATGGCCCCCGGCTCCATTGCCCCAGCCTTACTCTCCGATTTGAAATCGGCAAAGTACATACCAAAACCCAGGGCGAAACCGAGACAGCTCCAGGTTGTCAACAGACCGATAAAAACGGATACCCAGCGCATCGGCCCTTCTATCTGCAACAGGTTATTCGATACCACCACCAATCCCAGGCTCAGCAAGGTGAAGGGCAGAAAATAGAACTGGTATTTATACCAGAGGTATTGTCCCCAGGTCAGCGGCGAGGTCTGGATAAGATAATATGCGCCCCTTTCTGCAGAAATAGAAGGATAGACAAAACGGGTGGCAAGCGATGCCGCCAGAAAACCTGAAAGCCCAATATTGGCAAAAGAGATCAGGTTGCTGATAAACTCCACAGACATGGGGGAACGATCAAGCGGGAGCACCTTGAAGTTGTAAAGGTAGACGACGATCAGTGCCGCGACCATGAAAAACTGGGACCACTCACTCGAGTCGCGCAGGAAATATTTCAATTCCTTCCGAAAAATCCAGGCCCGGATAGAATGAAACCGACGAACCGGTTTAAACGCCTGGTGCCCTCCGAAAGATTCCTGTGATTTTGAATACCCCGCTGTAAAAAAACGATTCATCAAATATTGGCCGAAAAAAAACAATACCAGCGGAGTGGTCAAAAGCAGGCCCGCCAGCAACCAGTCGATCTCCCTTTCCAGCAGGTAGGAAGAGAGCATATTGGCTGCCCAGCCGGCAGGCAGCCAGGGACCGGCGGGTGCGGATACAGCAGAGAAGTAGTCGATAAATTGCCCATACTTTTCAGGATTAACCAGATCCTCCGGACGGATCATGCGAAAGACCAGATACAGGAAAAGCCCAAAGCAGAGTGAGAGGTAAAGAACGATATCCTTTGTTCTTCTTGCCGGGAAGAAATAGACCACCACCACGGTCACAATGGTGGCAACAGCTGTGGCTATCACCATTACGGTAGGCACCGTAATACACAGCAGAGGCCAGAACAAAGGCCCGGCATCAAATATCTGCCCATAAGCGCCAAATACCGGCAGGGAAAAAATCAGGATCATCCAGGAGGTGTGGATGGCAGTGGTGATAAAACGCATCAGGTAGATTTCCGACGGTTCCACCGGGGAACTCAACAAAATCTCATTGTCTTCCGCCAGATAAAAGGTGGAGACAGCCGAGATCATGGAGGAAAAAATAAGCATGGCAAAAATCATGATCCAGGCCATCTGGAATATCTTCAGACTCAGGATGACACCCAACTCATTCTGGCTATGGAAGTACGTTAGTACCCTGGCTGTAACCAGATAAATAGTGACACAAACAGCCAAGCCGACCAGGACTATCAGAATACTGCTCAAACCCATTTTCTTGCCGGGAAACAACCGGTTCAGACTGGTCTGCAGCCACGGTTGCAGAAGGCGCATCTGCTCCATGTCAGTCCTCTGCCTCCGCTACTTTCGAGACGGGCTCCCGCAGAGCTCTTATCACCTCCTGCAGCTCAAAGGCCCCGGTCAGTTGGAGGAACACATCTTCTAAGTGTTCCTTATCATTTCCGGCCATCGTCCGGAGTTCCTTCATTGTGCCGGTGGCTCGGATTCGGCCACCGACAATGATAGTAATCCTGTCACAGAGTTCTTCAGCGATCTCCATGGAGTGGGTAGAGAGAAAGATCGTTTTCCCATCTCGTGCCTTTTGGCGGAACAATTCTTTTACAACCCGTGCGCTCTTCGGGTCAAGCCCCACCATCGGCTCATCGACAACAATAAGCTGCTGGTCGAGCATTAGTATCGAGGTCATGATCAATTTCTGGCGCATGCCGTGGGAGTATCCTTCGATCAGGTGATGCCGCCAGTCCTGAAGGTCAAACAAAGTGAGGTATTGGTCCGCGTTCTCCAGTCCTCTCCCAGCGGCAGCCTCCGGATAGAGACTCTGAATAAAACGCAGGTATTCCTCTCCAGTCAACTTCTCATAGAGAAAAGGCCGGTCCGGAATATAGCCCGTGACTTTTTTGCATTCGAGCGGCTCACTCACCATCCGTCTGCCATTTATCTTTACCTCCCCCCCTGTTGGGCGCAACAACCCGACGAGCATCTTGATTGTTGTGGTCTTACCGGCACCATTAGGGCCTAGAAATCCATATATTTCTCCCTTCTTCAGGGAAATATTCACATCGATCACCGCTTCAAAACCGGCAAAAGACTTACAGAGATTTTCGGTTCGCAGGATATCCGTCATATTACTCTTTTTCATTATCTGGTGTAGTCGTTTTGTTCGAATCATTCCGGGGCAACACCTCAATTCCCAGTTTTCCGATAAGCGCGCCGATGCGAACCTGTTCTTCCATCTCACCCCGCAGAAACTGTATGTGGCTCACATCGGCAGGCAGCTGGTTGGTCGTGGTGTCAAGCGATAGCCATCGGTCACCCACACACACTTCGTTCCAGGCATGGTAATAAAAGGCTTCTTTATGGTAGACCACCCCTGCGGCGATATGAGTCGGTATACCAACACTGCGGGCGAGAGCCGCAAACAGGGCTGCATGCTCGTTACAGTCACCCACCCTGTTGACAAAGGTGGTGCGGGCATCGGGGATACCCAGTACCGGCCGCTTTTCTATATTGGTATAGACCCAGTCTGCAAGCGCCTTTATCTGTGCCAGTCTCCCGTCCCTCCCCTCAATAAGTGACCTGGCCTGTTTTACGATTTCCTGATCCTCTGCCTGGATATACGGTGAGGAGACAAGAGCGGCCTCAGCCCCGTCACAGGCACCTTGCTGTTCCCCGCTATACTCCTGCAAAATCTCTCTGGTAACCGTCAGCACGGACCCCTCTAGCTGCTGCCTGCCATCATCAAGATCAAAAGCCTCTCCTTCCGGCAGCTCAAGACGATAACTCAATTGCTCCAATTCATCGAGATCCGGCATCGTGCCGGAGATTTTTACCGCCACTGCGGCCAGCAGGTCATCACTGGTTTCATCAAAGGACAGTGCCTTGAATTTAGGTTCTTTAAGAAAAACAAAGCCTGCCGGAGACTCTTCCTTAACGACATCACCGTTATCATCTAGCCAGAAATTGATACGTGCACCACTGTAATTCTCCATAAATTTATGAAGATTATTGACCCTGCCGTTTATCAATACCCGATCCCTGCCCTTATATTCGATCACAGTTGATTTGGCAGTAAGACTTACCGGATCAAAAGAAGGAATCTTAACCTTATCACCCTCGTTCAGGGTATCCGTCAAAAGATAACCACGCCGGGCCGTAGGCAACATGGGCGGCTGCTCTACCGGGATGGAATTTCTTATGGTGTTACTGCCGGTTGTAAGCTCAAAGACCACGGCCCCTTCTACCACCTCACCTTCAGCCGACATCCTGTAAAATGGAGAATCAAAAGAAAACGAAAACGTTCGAAGCGTAGAATCAGCAAGCAGAACCGCCTGAAGTCGCAGATCAATCAGGTGCTCCATATTGGAGACATTGATACGCATCTTCGCCTTCTGGTCAATCCGTACCGTATTCTCTTCACCTATAGTATAGTTGTTTACCACATAACCGATCTTGGCATCCTTGAAATAGATCCCCTGATACTCCTCTCTGTCTGCCCGGTTTAACAGTTGCTGCTGATCCGCCGTTACGGATGTGATAAACACATCCCTTTTAAACAGGCCAACCAGCAGGAGAACCCAGACAACAACTACCGCAGTTTTCAGTATGGTCGGTATCTTTTTGTTCATACTCATAAAATAGAATTCATGGTTGGTTTTGCCCATCTGAGAGTTACGTATAAAATGTATACTTCCATCAAGAATAGCAAGTCGACTGCCTTATTTTACGTTTTCGACAACCAAATAACGTTATAATATTACACTAATAATAGAGATATCCTCAAAACCCGACTTGAGGATTATCCACGATTCTGGTAGAACGTGCATACTCTCCGCTGGCGTATCAACCAGTGGTACTTATCTTACAAAGAATAAACGCCCACAATCCTACAGGTTCAGACACCATGAATAACCAGCAGTACGTCTCTGTCCACGGCGGGCATAGCGGACAATTCTGTCACCACGCCAAGGACATGTTGGAAGACATCATCCTGAAATACATAGACCTCGGTTACAGCTGGGTTGGCGTAACTGAACACGTGCCGGCCATCAGTAAAGAGCTTCTCTACCCGGATCAGGTTGAAGCGGGTTTCACCCCTGAGTTCCTGATGGACCGTTTCGCCGGTTATGTTGAGGAGTGCCGTCGCCTGCAAAAAAAGTATGCCGACACGATAACAATATACACCGCTATGGAGATAGAAACCTATAGTGGATACGACACGTTTATCCCCATGTTGCTTGAGCGTTTTCAAACGGATTATATCGTCGGTTCTGTCCATTTTGTTAACGATATGGGATTTGACTACTCCCTGAAGCAATACGACAACACGGCAAAATCCGTGGGTGGTTACGATACCATGTATTGCCGTTATTTCGATTTGCAGTATGACATGATCAAGCTACTTAAACCTTCTGTTGTCGGGCACTTCGACCTTATTCGCATATTCGACCCTGAATATCGGTTTCGCTTGCGTAAACCGGAAATCAGCAAGCGGGTTGTGCGCAACCTCGAATTGATAATGGATCTTGGCCTCATTATGGATTACAATCTACGTTCGCTGCTTAAAGGCGCGGATGAGCCATATATAACAGATTCAATACTGCGTATGGCGCAGGATATGGGAATCAAGGTGGTTCCGGGAGATGACTCCCATGGACTGGACAACATCCATCTCAATATGGAACAGGCCGTAAAGACACTCGATTCACTCGGATTTGATACAAACTGGCCCCGACCCCAAATATACAGCTACTAAGGCCGCGGCAGGGATTTCACCCACCCCCCCATGCCTGCCCGGCACATCGGTCATATGCGACCGGAGAGAATTCCTCTTGTGGAATCCGGCTGTCATCTCCGGTTACTTCTTTTCCCTGAGGGAACTGCTTCGTGAACATCCTGATAGTAGAACCATCAAAGATCTTTCAACTCTCCCTCGAAGGGATCTTCAAGGATTATGCAACCTCTTTTTTTGCTTGCACATCAGGTTCCAGGGCACTGGAAATATACGAAAGCTCACCAATCGACCTGATCTGTCTCTCCTTTTACCTCTCTGACATCGACGGTCTCGAACTGGTCTCCCAGATCCGCAAACTGAAATTCGGAGAGACCATCCCCATCCTGATGATCACCTCAAAAGAGAGCCAGGAAGCCATCGCTGCAAGCCTGCACGGTGGGGTCACTGAAATTTTCAGGAAGAACAGACTGAGCGAGATTGAAAACTACCTTAAAATTTACGCAGAACACGCCCGGCAGCAGGCGCATCTCTCCGGCAATATCCTGGTTATAGACCGAGACTCCCTCCAAGTCCAGGAGATTATAACGTACTTCCAGGATACCAAGCTTAAATTCATACACTTCACAAATGCCGAAGCAGCAGCAGAGATGGCACGAACGGCGGAGTTCGACCTGGTTATCACCAGTGTGGTTCTGGATGGCAGGATGAGCGGACTTGCCCTTATTCGTGAGATACGGGATATCAACGAAACAATGTACAGAGTCCCTATCCTAGCCATCTCGGCCATCGCCCATGTCTCGCAGAAAATTGAATTATTGAGAGCCGGAGCCAGTGACTATATCCAGAAACCGGTCCTGCTTGAAGAGCTTCGGGTTCGCGTAAAAAATCTGTTACATAATAAAAAGCTCTTCGACACGGTCGAATACCAACGACAACAGATGGCAGAACTGGCCATCAGGGATCAACTGACCGGGCTTTACAACAGGCATTACCTTTTGGATATCGTCGACAGAACAATACAAGAGGCGTACAGGTACAATTACCCAATTTCACTCCTCGTTATCGATATCGATCATTTCAAAAAGGTCAACGACACCTATGGTCATTCTACCGGTGATCTTGTATTAAAGGGACTCGCCGACCTCTTGATGGAAACATTCAGGGGCACCGACACTCCCATACGCCTGGGCGGTGAGGAGTTTGTGGTGCTCCTTCCCCACTGCAGCAGCCAGGACGCTATCAACCGGGCTCAGTCGCTGAGGTTGCAGATTGGGGAACTTTGTCCCGGCGGCATCAGGATCTCAGCAAGTGTCGGGATATCGGTAATTCCTTCCGACACTAATATCACGTATGAACAACTTTTCGCCGCCGCCGATGAAGCTGTTTATGCCGCCAAGGCAAGCGGCAGGAACTGCGTGGCTTTCCGGGAACCGGTTGACCATACTCGCTCATTGGAACTTCCATAAAAATCAAACAGGCTCCATGACTCCCAAATCCTCACCAGCAAACGATTCGCTCTTTGCGCTCAGCAAATCATTTGTTCCATCTCCCTGCGAGATTCGACAGGGGATACATAGCTACTGGTTTCTATTCAGCGGCCTTGACCTTCTTCTCAAACAAACCGAAGCTTCTTTTGCAATTCCGGAGTCCATGACGCTCCCGGTATCTCCTGACGATATCAGTGACAAACGCTGTATCGGCACCTATGACGATATGCCATGTATCGCACTCTCTTTAAAACAGAATCGGATACCACACGGTTACCATAGCTGCTCACTCCGCGAGGCTCACGGTTATCTGGAAAGTGACCTCTGGGTTATCGCCGGCAGGGCCAACCAGATTCTGCGATGGAAGAGGGACAACAGATTCTGCGGCAGATGCGGGAACAGCATGTCAGAAGTTGAGAACGAGTTTGTACTGCAATGCACCGACTGCTCCTACCAGGTGCACCCCAGGATTTCACCTGCTGTGATTATGTCGGTTATTAAGGGGAATGAGATACTGCTGGGGCGCTCTCCACATTTCCCTGAAGGCATGTACTCGACCCTGGCCGGCTTTGTGGAAGCAGGGGAAACGCTGGAGGAAGCAGTCCGCCGGGAGGTTCGTGAAGAAACGGGGATTGAGATCACTCATATTCGCTATATAGCCAGTCAGCCCTGGCCTTTTCCTGATTCGCTCATGGTCGGTTTTACTGCCGAGTATGCCGGAGGTGAAATTGCAGTAGATACCAGGGAACTCGAGGATGCTCAATGGTTTTGCCCACCCAATATGCCACGGTTACCTACCCGGATATCTATCTCCAGAAAGCTCATAGAGCTCTTTCTGGAGGACCACGAAACGTTAACTTAAAGTAGGAAACCGTATGGCGAGAACTTTTTGAGACCAACTTATCCGACTGTTATTAAACCCTTCGAGATCATACCGTTTGATCAGATAGCGAATATTGCGTATATACTGTTCACCTTTCTCGGAATAATGTAATAAGCCTGCTGCCAGTTTGTAACCGGTTACCTGCTTCCCCTGGCTCTTTAAATCTCCCCTTATTTGACGAAGCGCCCCATAGGCCCTGCTGCTGTTGACGTTGCGCAGGTAAGACCGGGTCGCCAGATAGATCGAGTCAAAGGCTGCAACCTTGACCGAGCCATGAAGAGAGGAAATGAATTTTCCCTGGCCCCCTTCCGGCAGGTGTTGTCCATACATCGCATTACCGACACGGGCAAAACGAGAGGTTCCCCAGCCGCTCTCTTCAATGGCCTGCGCCAATACCAGGGAGACGGGGATAGTATCAACCCTGAGTGTAAGTTCAACATCATTGCTGCTGTCACAGCCATACGCCTGGGCAAGAGAGTTGAGCCACCACTGTTCATCGCGACTGAGCCGTCGAAAAGAGTTTCTTTTAGAAAGGATACGGAACAACTCTTTTCGGGTATTTCGGATATCGGTATTTGCCCGGATAATCTGCGGCAGCATAAGGGAGATAAAGAGCTCGACTTTTTCATTCACCGGGAGCATTGCCAGATCACCGGGAAGGTTACGAACCAACATCGGGGGTACCTGGCCCGATTGCAGGATATGGGACGGTTCCCCATCAAGATCCCGTACGAGTTGAGCCAGATCGTGGCTGTCCTTCAGCTCCAGGCCTCTTCTGCCCGGTCCGAAAATCGCAGGAAAAATAAAGTATTGAAGAACAAGACAACTGGCTACAGTTAAAATCGTATAGGGGACAACCCAGTGAAATCGACGTAAAAGCATGAAATTAGTGCAGTAAAAGAATAAGTTTCTCCCTGTCCCAATTCGACAGGAGCCCCTTATTACCAGATATCCACCCACTCAGCAACTCATGAAAGACTTTCGCACCCTTACAAACAGAAAGAATATCAGGTCACCACCAAATTCTGTACGGCCAGGGAAGGAATTCCCTTTACAAATCATTCTTCTATGCGCAAAGTGTTGTCTTGTGGCCCAATGCCACTATTCTATTCAATTTTACATTCCATGGAGTAACAGACATGTCCAGCAGTTTCGGTAAACTCTTTTCCACCACCACCTTCGGGGAATCCCATTGCAAAGCAGTAGGCGTTGTTATTGACGGTTGCCCCCCGGGCCTTGAACTCACAGAGGCGGATATACAACCACAGCTTGATCGCAGACGTCCAGGTCAAAGTGCCCTTTCCACAGACCGGAAAGAGGCTGATCAGGTGATGATCCTCTCCGGCACAGAAAATGGAAAGACACTCGGTACACCGATAGCCCTGAGGGTCAATAACAAAGACCAGAGACCTACTGATTATAAGGAGATGTCCGATACTCCCAGGCCTTCTCATGCCGACTATACCTATCAGATGAAATACGGTATCCGGGCTTCATCTGGTGGCGGTCGGTCCAGTGCCCGGGAAACTATCGGCAATGTGGCGGCAGGTGCTGTGGCAGAGAAAATTCTGCGGGAAAAATATGGGGTGGAAATCGTGGCCTGGGTCGAATCAATCGGCTCTATCGAAGCCGGTACCGTTGACAGCGAGTCCATTACCCGTGAGGATGTGGACAGCCACATCACCCGCTGTCCTGACAGCGAGGTGAACACCCGGATGGAACAGTATGTAACAGAACTAAAGGACGCCGGTGATTCTGTCGGGGGTATTGTCGGTTGTGTACTCAGGAACGTACCGACGGGCATTGGTGAGCCTACCTATGATAAACTCGAGGCAAAACTTGCCCAGGTCATGTTGGCCATTCCGGCCACCAAGGGTTTTGAAATCGGATCCGGGTTTGCGGGAACCAAACTACAAGGTTCACAGCATAACGATCCGTTCATTAAAAAAGGTGAAAGACTGGGTACCACTACCAACAACTCAGGCGGCATCCAGGGTGGGATATCCAACGGTGAACCGATCTATTTCCGTATCGCCTTCAAGCCACCAGCCACCATATCCATGCCGCAGCAAACAGTGAATTTTGATGGGGAAGAAACCGTACTTGCGGCAAAAGGCAGACACGACCCCTGCGTTGTGCCCCGCGCTGTGCCGATTGTCGAATCGATGGCCGCCTTGGTCATTCTTGACATGGCCATGCAACAGGAGTCAAGGAAATCAATGTTATTTTAGTAACATAATGTGCAAATGAGGATATATCGCAGGCAAACATGCTCCTGCAGCGCCTGATCTGGTCAGTTAAATGAATCAAAAATGGTCTTTTTCTGAGAACATACCGGATAATAGGACGAAAATAGTACTTGAATCTATTTGCCGAAAACAGTAGAAAGTGGCAACGGGCTTGAGATATTCATACCCGAGGAAGATTCAACGCAAAAGCAATACCCGTGCATGGAGGAGAAGGATACTAATCCCCTCCGTGGTGGTATTGCTATTGCTTTTTTATTTGTGCCGTACAGACATCACCGATACGAGACGAGATTCTCATGACACCAAAACGTAATGCGCTCAGCAGCTCTCTGGACAGACTAGCTCCGCCTGAGGGCCTCATCTTGCTGATTCTCTCCGTTCTGGTTGGTGCCTGCACCGGTTTTGCTGCCGTCCTGTTTATCAAGCTGATACACGGGATCCAGCATCTCTCCTTTACCTCGACACTCAACGTTTTCCCTTTTATCGGCAAATGGATATATGTAATCATCCCCATCCTGGGTGGATTACTGGTCGGCCCACTCATCTTATTTGCCAAGGAAGCCAAGGGTCACGGTGTACCTGAAGTCATGCAGGCCCTTATTCTTCGAGGCGGCAGAATCCGCGCCCGTGTTGCGGTTGCCAAAATAGCGGCATCCGCGATCTGCATCGGAACCGGCGGATCCGCCGGTCGTGAGGGCCCCATCGTCCAGGTCGGCTCGGCACTCGGTTCCTCCATCGGCCAGGTCCTGCGGTTATCTGATGAGCGTATCAAAAACCTCGTCGCCTGTGGAGCGGCAGCCGGTATTGCCGCGACCTTCAATGCCCCCATTGCGGGAGTGGCTTTTGCCATAGAAGTACTGATGTGCGGCCTGCACCTCAGATATTTCGGTAATGTGGTAATAGCCTCGGTCTCCTCATCCATCGTCAGCCATTATTTTTTCGGCAACCGGGTCGCATTCGAGGTTCCGTTCTACACCATGAATACTCCCCTGGAGCTGCTGTTGTACCTGCTCCTCGGCCTTACTGCTGCACTGGTGGGCATCATGTTTATACAGATGCTTAACTTCAGCGAAAATGTCTTCGACAACTGGGATTTCCCCCAGGTGTTTAAACCTGCAATCGGGGCAATCGGCCTTGGTCTTATCGGGTTTATCTACATGCACCTGCCCGATGTGGCCCAGCCTATGGTTGAAAGCACTCATGGTCCGGGCCCCTCTGCAACACCAATCCCGCACATGTACGGTTCAGGTTTCCCCTTTATCGAACAAGCTATTCAAGGCAAGGCTATCCTCTGGGTCCTGGTTGCCCTTGTCTTTTTAAAACCGATTGCCACCTCTTTTACTCTTGGTTCAGGTAATTCCGGCGGCGTATTTGCACCGTCTCTTTTTATCGGCGCAATGCTTGGTGGTGCCATGGGACATCTGTTCCAGGAGTTTTTCCCGTCAATCGCCGGGAGTCCCGGTTCCTATGCCCTTGTTGGTATGGCTGCCGTATTTAGTGCCACTGCACGGGCTCCGCTTACCGCCATGCTCATCGTCTTTGAGATGAGTAACGACTACTTCATGATCCTGCCTCTCATGGTGGCGGGTATTACCGCCTGTTACTTTGCGCAATGGCTGCATCCTGAATCAATCTACACCATGAAACTGGCCAAGAGGGGTGTTCGCTTTTTTGAAGGCCGTGATATGGATATCATGCAAGGTGTTCGGGTAAGCGAGGTAATGCGGACCAAACCGGTAACTGTCAATAAAGATCAACCGTTGTCTGCCCTCATGGCCCTTTTCCAGGAGACCAACCTGCATGGTTTTCCGGTTATGAAAGACGACACCCATGTATGGGGTATTGTCACCTTGCAGGATGTTCATAAAATGCAGTCTCAAGAAGACTTTACCTCCACCGGGAAACTGGTCTCAGATGTCGCCATCGAAGCACCGATCACGGTGTTCCCCGATGAACCCATCTGGGTTGCCATCCAGAAGATGTCTCCCCGTGATCTGGCGCGTCTGCCTGTTGTCTCACGTGACGGCAGCGAGCGCCTCTGTGGGCTCATCAGTCGAAGTGACATCCTCCGAGCCTATGATGTGGGAGTGATGCGCAAGCAACGTGGCCAGATCGAGGAAGGACAGGTACACCTCAGAAAACAACAGGAGAACCGCTTTGCTGAGTTCCTGCTCAAAGAAGGGGACAGCTGCGGCAACGCCATGGTGAAAGACATCCCTTTGCCCGATGAGGTAAACCTTGTCTCAATAAAACGTGGTGGCAAGATCATCATCCCCAGAGGTTCAACCCATTTAAGCGTTGGCGACGTGCTTACGGTCTATGGAAAGACCTCGGATGTGGAAAAGCTCAAAACTATCCTCAACAGTTGCCCGATACCTTCTGCGTCAAAATAAGAGACACCTCAATCAGGCAATACCAAGATGGACCAATATTCCTTCGGCTGCCCCCCTGCCTTCGGCAATAGCGGTTACCACCAGATCCGACCCTCGTACCGCATCCCCCCCGGCAAAGACCTTTGCGTTACTGGTCTGGTAAAAGTTACCGGAACCACCCTGCCCATTGATAGCAATACGCCTGCTATCACCTATTGACACACCGTTCTCCATCAGCCACTGGGGTGGGTCAGGACGAAAACCAAAAGCCAGGATAACAGCATCGGCGGGTAATATCTGTTGGGTGCCATCTACAGGTTCCGGTCGTCTGCGGCCATGATCGTCCGGATCACCGAGTTGTGTTGTCACCACCTCGACCCCGTTCACCCGACCGTCGCTACCCGACGTAAGACTGAGTGGCTGCAGGTTCCAGCGAAACCGCACACCTTCATCCCTGGCGTTGCCCACCTCACGAACAGAACCCGGCATATTTGCCTCATCACGCCGGTAGGCACAGGTGACAGAAGCTGCACCCTGGCGGATTGCGGTGCGCAGACAATCCATGGCAGTATCGCCGCCCCCGAGCACTACCACCCGTTTGCCTGCCATGTCCAAATATGGGAACTGCGGTCTTGAATAACCGAGCAGCTTATCGGTATTGCCAATCAGGTAAGGTAGCGCATCATATACACCTTCAAGGTCTTCACCGTTAAATCCTCCCCTGATATTTGCATAGGTTCCCACTCCGACGAAAAGGGCATCAAACTCTTCAAGCATTGCTTCAAAAAAGATATCGCTGCCGACCTCTGTTTCCAGCCTGAACTCGATGCCCATATCGGTGAACACCTCACGCCTTAACCGCATCACCTCTTTATCAAGCTTAAACATCGGGATGCCGAAAGTGAGCAAGCCACCGATTTCCGGGTTACGATCAAAAACCACTGGTGTCACACCATTACGGACCAACACATCGGCACAGGCAAGCCCGGCTGGCCCCGCACCAATCACCCCTACCCGCAGATCATGTTTTTTCACCTTCGAGAGATCCGGACGCCACCCCCTTTCCAGTGCGGTATCGACTATATACTTCTCGACACTACCGATGGTAACTGCCCCAAAATCGTCGGTAAGTGTACAGGCCCCCTCGCACAACCTGTCCTGGGGGCAGACCCTGCCACATACCTCTGGCAGGCTGTTGGTCTGGTGGCAGAGCTCCGCCGCCTCTTCAATCCGTCCCTCATTGGCCAACTTCAGCCAGTCAGGGATATAATTATGTACGGGACACTTCCACTCGCAATAAGGATTCCCGCACTCAAGACATCGGTCCGCCTGCATTTTCACCTGACTTTTGCGGAACGGCTGATAGATCTCGACAAACTCTGTTATCCTTTTACCTATCTTTTGTTTGACCGGGTCAACCCGGTCAACTTCTATAAATTGAAAGAGATTTCTGTTCATCAGTCTGTCCTGTTAATGCGTATTGGCGAGCAACTCGTGCGGTGAATTTCCACGATGTCCCAGAAGCGTGTCCACATCCGTTGTTTTCGGCTTCACCAGCTTGAAAAGCGAACTAAATGAATCAAAATCCGTCAGTATCTGTTCCGCACGGGGGCTGGTAGTCTCTCGATAATGACGGCTAATGATGCCCCGCAGGTGTTCAAGCAGTACATCGTTTTCTTCCATTCCCAGTAGTTCAACCAGCTCATGATTCAGGCGATGCTCCAAACCTTCATCCTCATCAAGAACATAGGCAAATCCCCCGGTCATTCCTGCACCGAAATTCACCCCCGTCCTGCCAAGTATCGTTACCCAGCCACCGGTCATGTACTCACAGCAATTATCACCGACACCTTCAACCACCGCCCGGGCGCCCGAATTTCGCACCGCAAAACGTTCACCAGCACGACCGGCTGCATACAGCCTCCCCCCGGTGGCACCGTAGAGGCAGGTATTGCCAATTATTGATGCTTCATGGGTCAGATACTCAACCCCTACCGGTGGTTTCACCACAAGTTTACCACCTGCCATTCCCTTGCCCACATAATCGTTGGCATCACCGGTAAGGATCAGGTGGAGACCTCCCGCATTCCAGGCACCGAAACTCTGGCCACCGGTTCCGTTAAAACAGAGAGCTATAGGGCTGTTTTTCAGACCATTGTTCCCATATCGCGCAGCAATTATGCCGGATAAGCGGGCACCCACCGAACGATCGGTATTCCGGATATCGTAACTGCCAGAACCGCCGCTTCTCCTCTCTACCGCAGAGCTGAAATCATCTGCAATCTTCAGGTTTAGCTCACCCTTATCTGCGGGATGATTCAACTCCCGGTGGAACAGGGCCGACGCGGCAGTGGCCTTAACAGGGGCTGTCACGGCAGCAAGTGTGACCTTTCTCTGCTTTTCCGTAATTCCCGGCAATTCCTCGAGCAACTCAGTCCGTCCGATCAGATCTGTCAATTGGGCGACACCCAACTCAGCCATTATCTCCCGTGTTTCCCTCACCACAAACCGGAAATAATTCATAACCATCTCCGGGAGACCGGCAAAATACTGTTTACGCAAGGTCTCGTCCTGGGTTGCCACCCCCGTTGCACAATTATTAAGGTGACAAATGCGCAGGTATTTGCACCCAAGTGTAATCAAGGGGGCCGTGCCAAAACCAAAACTCTCCGCACCTAAAATCGCCGCCTTGACAATATCGAGTCCGGTTTTCAGGCCACCATCCACCTGCAGTCGTATTTTATGGCGCAATCCGTTTTCGACCAGAGCCTGCTGGGTTTCAGCGAGACCGAGTTCCCAGGGACTCCCCGCATATTTAACCGAGGTAAGGGGGCTGGCCCCGGTCCCTCCATCATATCCCGAGACCGTAATCATATCGGCATATGCCTTGGCAACTCCGGTAGCTATGGTTCCGACACCAGGTTCCGACACAAGTTTTACGCTGACCTGGGCCCCCGGATTCACCTGCTTGAGATCAAAAATGAGCTGGGCCAGATCCTCGATTGAATAGATGTCATGATGCGGTGGCGGTGAAATAAGGGTCACCCCAGGGATAGCATAGCGCAATTCTGCAATCTGCGGTGTTACCTTATGACCGGGAAGCTGACCGCCCTCTCCCGGTTTTGCCCCCTGGGCCATCTTGATCTGCAGTACTTCAGCATTCACCAGGTATTCAGGGGTCACACCGAATCTTCCCGAGGCAACCTGCTTGATTTTTGAAACCTTTTCTGTATGAAAACGGGCAGGGTCCTCCCCGCCTTCTCCACTGTTTGAGTAGCCGCCCAGACGGTTCATCGCGATGGCCAGTGCCTCGTGCGCTTCACGACTCAGGGCTCCGATTGACATTGCTGCTGTGTCGAAACGACGATAGAAATTCTCTTCCGGCTCTACCTCGTCGATCGCGATGGATTCCTGATTCATCCGCAAAGCAAGCAAGTCCCTTAGGGAAGAAACAGGGCGAGTATTGACCAGTTTTGAGAACGTACAATAATCTTCATAACTGCCTGAACGGGTTGCTCTCTGGAGACTCTGTACCACATCCGGATTAAATGCGTGATATTCGCAACCGTGCACATATTTCACCAAACCGCCGGGAAGAAGTGGTTTATGGAGTGCATTCCACCCGTACCGCGAGAGTGCCTGCTGCATTTCCCGGAAGTCCGTAAAACCGGCACCGCCTATTCGGCTTGCAACACCCTTAAAACAAAGTTCCACCACGTTGTCATCTAGCCCTATCGCCTCAAACAACATGGAACTTCGATACGAAGCAATGGTTGAGATCCCCATCTTGGAAAGAATTTTCAACAGTCCCGCATTGATTCCTTTCCTGTAATTCAGTATCACCTGCTTGGCGGAGAGATCGAAAACTTTCCGTTCAACCATTTCATTCAGTGTTTCATACACCAGGTAAGGATAAATAGCCGTTGCCCCAAACCCAAGCAGGACAGCATATTGATGCGAATCCCGCACGCTCCCTGTCTCAACCATGATATTGGTATCGCAGCGCAGGTTGTTGTCTATCAGGGCACGCTGGACCGCCCCCACAGCCATAGGGGCAGGAATCGGCAGAGTTGCCGGCGTCACATCCCGATCACTCAACACCAGCAGGACGGCCCCGTTTACCGCCTCATCGAGTGCCCGGTCGCAAAGGTCGGTTATGGCAGACTCGAGGTCACCCTCTGCCGGATAATTTATACTGAGTACCACATGACGGTAATGGTCGTGCTCTAGCGCCAGTAATTGATCAAGATCACTTTTTACCAGGACCGGGGTCTCGAACAGCACACGGTGTGCATGGCCCCTTGTTTCATTAAAAACATTCTGTTCCCTGCCGATACAGGTGGCAAGTGACATCACATGGTTTTCCCGCAGTGGATCAATGGGCGGGTTAGTGACCTGGGCAAATTTCTGGCGGAAGTAATCGTATATCGCCCTATTTTGCTGCGAGAGCACCGCCATGGGCGTATCGTCTCCCATGGAGGCTACCGGTTCCTTACCTGATTCACCAAGTACGCGGATTACCTGCTCCACCTCTTCCCGGCTGTAACCAAATAGTTTCTGGCGAATGAGCAACTGCTCATCATCAAGATTGCGCCCTGTGCCCGTTTCTCCCATATCCTCATAAGGGACCAATCTTCTACAGGAGGCCTGCATCCACTTCCGGTATGGATGCTGACTCTTCAGCTCCCTATCAATATCCCAGGAACTCCATCGTTTCCCGGTGTGGGTATCAATAACAAAAAGCTCACCGGGCCCCACCCTGCCCTTTTCAATCACTTCATCAGGCCCGTAATCCCAGATCCCCACCTCGGAGGCAAGGGTGATAAGTTTATCACGGGTAATGACATACCGCGCCGGACGAAGACCGTTCCTGTCCAGACCACAGGCAGCAAAACGCCCGTCACTCATGACCACCCCTGCCGGGCCGTCCCATGGCTCCATATGCATGGAATTAAAATCATAAAAAGCACGCAGATCATCATCCATCTCAGGATGTTTCTGCCAGGCGGGAGGAATCAGCAGTCTGAACGCCCGAAACAACCCCATGCCACCGGCCAGGAAAAGCTCCAGCATATTATCGAGAGCGGACGAGTCCGAACCCGAACTATTGACAAATGGCACCGCATCTTTGAGATCAGGAATAAGCGGTGAACGGAACTTGTAACTGCGGGCCGAGGCCCACTGCCGATTACCGGTTATGGTGTTTATCTCACCGTTATGGGCTAAAAAGCGAAACGGTTGTGCCAGTTTCCACTTCGGCATGGTATTGGTTGAGAAACGCTGGTGAAAGAGGCAGATTGCGGACTGCATCCGCAAATCTCCCAGGTCTGTATAGAATACAGGCAGATCAACCGGTCGACACAACCCTTTATAAACAACAACCAAATTAGATAAGCTGGCAATATAAAAATCGGGATCAGCCGGCAGTCTTTTCTCTATCCTGCGCCGAACCATATACAGGCGCCTCTCAAGATCCGTTGCTCCCCAGGCAAAGGGACCGCTCACTATCACCTGACGGATATCCGGCAGGGATTCAAGGGCCAGCCTACCAAGGACCTCGGTATTCACCGGAACCTGTCTCCACCCTGCCACAGTCAGGGTTTCACGCCCCAATTCTTCCTCGATAACAGCTATCGCCGTTTCTGCCTTCGTTTGATCCCGGCTTAGAAAAATCATGCCGACACCATAACGGTTGCCGAGACTCCAGCCGTTTTCTTTTGCCACCGCCTGAAAAAACGTATCCGACTTCTGGATCAGCAATCCGCACCCATCCCCCGTCTTGCCGTCTGCAGCCACACCACCACGATGCGCCATCCGCGCCAAGGACGAGATACCCGTACGCACTATTTTATGGCTTGCCTCGCCCTCCATGTGGGCGATGAGGCCAAATCCGCAATTATCCTTTTCAAGGGTCGGGTCGTAAAGGCTCATTCATCCTCTCCGGATACTGGATTTATTGAAAATGCAAAGAAATGAGTACACACCGCACACCATTTTCAGCAACTATTCCCTATTATTTATATCGGATTCGGGCGCATGGGGAAAGAAAAAAGGCCGGACTACACGGATGTGTGGCCCCATCAACCATTGTCGACAGGAACAAATGCCTGGAACAGGTTACTGTCTCCTTCCCGGATGTAAGAACAACGGGCCGTCATCTGATTAATTAAATAGATGCCGAGTCCGCCAATCGGTCGATCATCCAGGTCGGTTTCAAGAGAAGGTACTTCCTGCTCCAAGGGGTTAAAGGGGGCTCCCCAGTCCCGCACCGAGAGACAGAAAACCTCTTGGGAAGTATCGTAACTCGCCTGGAGCTCACATCGTATCTCGACCTCAGTCCTTCCCACCGGCCTTGCATGATTGACGATGTTGACAAAAAGTTCCTCGACCACCAGTTCCAGATTGCCGAGAAACGACTCGGGAACGTTCATTTCCCCTGCCTGGCTCCGAACAAACCCCTGCGCCTCATGAAGACTCCCAATCTCAACCGGCAGGGTCAACGTTTTGGCACGGGAGATCATCAGGAACCAAATGCCTCCTCGGCGGTGTTCGTCACCACAAACATCGAGCCCATCCCGGACACTTTGAACACCTCCTCCACCATTCCTGCAAGTCCGCAGAAAGAGATCGTACCGCCACTCCCCTTCATTTTCTTGGCCGCAACGAGTATCGACCGGAGTCCAGCGGAACTGATGTACTCCAGGCGTGTACAATCCACTACAATCCTCTTCTCACCGTCGTCGATGACGCTTGTGCACCCTTTCTCAAAAGCTGGTGCGCTGATGGCGTCCATCCTGCCGATAACCTGGACGAGGGTACCGTCCTCTCTCTTTTCATATTCCAGATCCATTCTATCTTTCCTCTTTATTGGTTCTTTTTGCCAATATACTGCATGGTTAACATCGTAATATCATCAGATTGGGCCGCTCCTCCGGTAAACTCCTTGAGCGACATCTCAACACTGCGAACTATCTCCTGTGCAGATCGGCCGCCACATTCATTCATGACCTTTACCAGCCGCTCTTCCGCATAGAGTTCATCATCATTATTCATGGCCTCGGTGACACCATCAGTATAGATGAACAGGGTATCGCCCGGACGCATGGTCATCACACGTGTCGTGTAATGTGTATCGTCCATAACACCCGCCATGAGTTCATTCTCGGAGGATACCCATTGGGCCGGTTCACCCTTTGGCACAATCAAGGGTGGGTTATGACCGGCGTTTGCATACCGAACCTCACCTGTATTAACATCAATGACCGCCAGGAAAAGTGTGACAAACATGCAGGACTCGTTGTCTTCAGCGAGATCCTTATTTACTTTGGTGAGAACCTCACCGGGATCCAGGCCACGCTCTGCAACTACTTTCAACAGGGTCTTGGTTACCGCCATGAAAAAAGCCGCAGGTACGCCTTTACCAGAAACATCTCCTACCAAAAAATAAAACCGGTCCTCATCTACAAAGAAAAAATCATAGAGATCGCCACCGACTTCCCGGGCCGAATCGATAAACGCATAGATATCAAACTCGCTTCTCTCCGGAAAGGCAGGGAAGAGCTTCGGCAGGATGCTCATCTGGATCTCATGGGCGATGCGGAGTTCGGATTCAATACGTTCCTTGACGGCAGTAGTCCGGGTGAGATCGGTTATATAACTCTTCAGGGAATCCTGCATGGTCCGAAATGCGGCGGTCAGTTCCCCAACCTCATCATGCGATACCACCTCGGGCAAGCGTGTATCGAGATCGCCCGAGGCCATGTGGTTTGCAGACATCGTGAGATTTCTGAGCGGTGAAGTAATTTTCGTCGTTATATAAGTGATGAGCAGGGCGAGAGCGAGAAAACCGAAAGCCCCCAGAGCAGCAACCTCCCTGTTGAGGCGCCCAACTTCGGCCAACATCTCTTTTTTGGGGAAGACAACGCCGATCGACCATTGCTGGTCTGGAAGCGGCGTAAAATAGACGAAGCTGTCTCCGGTGAACGGAAGATCCGGAACCTCTTCCACCCCTGTCTCCCCCCCAATCATTCGGCGGCCGACCCTGGTGAGAAGTGGATGCTCCAGGCTCTCAGCCGAAGTGAATATCGTCTCATTCATAACCAGCTCACTATTCGGGTGGGCGATAAAGGTCCCGTAGCGGGAAAGCATGAAAACATACCCTGACTCGTTGGCGTTAATCTCTGAGATCAAA
Organism: Desulfopila sp. IMCC35008; assembly: GCF_010646885.2. Lineage (GTDB taxonomy): Bacteria > Desulfobacterota > Desulfobulbia > Desulfobulbales > Desulfocapsaceae > Desulfopila. The sequence goes on from NZ_CP050700.1 coordinate 3,968,486, forward strand.
GTCTGAATCCGGGTAATCGAGATATCGGCGGTCACCACCCCGCGCAGGACCTGGCGGCCTTTTTGTTTGCGGTAAAAAGGGACGGAGTACGTTGCCATCAACTGGTTGCCACCGCCTTCATCATAATACGGTTCTGTCCAGATGGGTTGTTCAAATTCTTTTGCTAACTGGTACCAATCCATATAGAAATATTGATAGTCCAGTCCACCCAGGATCGTGTGAGCGAACCGATTTTGAGAACGGTATGAATAGGAAGTATAATATTCCCGGTCGGAATCAAAGCCAAACGGCTCAAAAGCAACGGCTGTACCAAATATTTCCGAATTATCGCTGAGTACTCTCCTGCCAAGCCTGCCAAGGAGATCCCTGCTGATATTACTGTCTTCCAGAGAAAAAGAAATGCTCTCCACAACCTTCTGGACACTGTTGAGTGAAGCCGAAATCCGCTTTGCAGTGGAATCAGCAAGCAGTGTGCCACGCTCTTCAGCAAGTCCCACAATGATATCACGGGAAACAGTGTAATTGTAGCCGACAATTCCTGCAAAAATCAGCGCCGAAAAGAGAAGCGTCAGTGCCGCCAGCCGAAAAGCGATGCCTCTCAAATTCATCGTATTTGCTCCTTATAGAACTCCTCATAGGTGATCGCCTTCTCAATGATACCGGCATCCCTGAGTGCATCCATGGTCCTGTCAAAATCCTGCCGTTTCAGTCGGGTATCAAGAGTTGTGGCGTCAACCATGATAATATCTTCCATACGTGCCAGCATCCACTTCTGGTGCGCCCTGTTCGCCCTGATGTTCGCCCCTTTCATGATTGCCAATATAGTATCGACTGTTTCATCAGGATTGGCGAAGGCGTAGCGCCACCCTTCAACCGTCGCCTGGACCAGCGCAGAAACAGTTTCAGGAGACCCTGTGAGCCTTGACTTCAGACAATAAATACCATCTTCGGGCATGTTCAGGTCCAGTTCGCTAAAAAAGAAGGCGGTCATCTCCTCCGGGGCCAGGCCATAGGAGATCAATTGATGGTATTCATTGTACCACATGGCCATAACCGCATTGAGGCCGCCTCGCATGAACAGCTCGAACGTGGGAGACTGCCTCACTAGTGCCACGCTCAACCCTTCGCGTTGAAAAAGTGCCTGCGGCTGCAGCTGGAATCCCTGGCCCCAGGTACCGATCCTGGTCCCGTCGAGATCCATGATCGTCCTTATGCCTGAATCCTTCCTGGCCACCAGCATCAAGGCCGAACGCTGAACAATCTGGCCTATATTGACCAATTCCACGCCGCGTGCCCGCATTTGAAGGGCAGTGGTGAGAAAGGCGGTGGCGAAATCTACCTCTCCATCGGCCACCAGTTCCAGAGAGTTTCTGTCCGCCCCACCGGCAACGATCTCCACATCGAGCCCATATTGGGCATAGATCCCTTTCTCCCTGGCCATGTAATAACCGGCGAATTGGGCTTGAGGATACCATTGCAAAGCCAGCCGGACCGGTCTTTCAGCGGCAGGCAGCCGAGCCGGACCAGCGATGATGAAAAGCAGCAGAACCAGTAAAACCTTGCAGCAGCCCCTTAAGGATCTGTCTTGACTCATCACCGACACCATCAGGAATCGCACAGGAATACTTTCATTTTCTTCCCTCTGTTCGCCCTTCGTAGAAAGGCCTGGAGTCTTGTGGACCAGTTTTGTAACCTCTTCCGGTGTTACTGTTTTCATCTGTCTTTTTTCCTCAACAACGTTCCTTGAGTCGTTAACCCACAATTCTTTTACCTATTGAGACGTGAGGGTTATCGTATTGAACCCAATGGCCTGGGCCTGCTCGATCTTCACACTGTCGGGCAGCGATTGTGACAGAAAGCTGTTGCCGGAGAGGTCCACACCCATCCCGTTGTCGCGCAGGCTGGCGACTATTCTATCATCATAAACCCGCACGAGAAGATCAAGATAACCCCTCTCTCCTTGCGGGTACGCCTGCTCGGCAACATCATCAACCGCTTTTATGACCGCTTTCCGTATCATTTCTAGCTTTTCCTGTTTTATCTCCAGAGAGTCGAGTAAACCCGCTATCCCTTCCCTGGCCCCCTCTCTCAACTCGTTACTGCTTGTGATCGTCGTCTCCAGGATACGAGTGTCGCCGAGTATTCTTCGGTCCAGCAATAAGGGGCTCTTATATGCCTCCGGAGACTTTCGCATCAGATAGATGCAACAGGTCACTATCATGCTGATAGTGACAATCTCGGCCATTGAAAAGGCGATCCAGACTCCGGCAGATCCCCACAACTGAGAGAGCGTGAGAGCAATGGGGATCACAGAGAGCCCCTCCACCATGGAGATGACCGTGGAGAATTTTGTTCTGCCTATGGTCATGAAATAGTAGATGGAAAGAAAAGTAATGCTCGTCCCGACAAGGCTGAGGGAGAAGAGCCGGATAGCCGGGATCCCTTCGGCAATATCTGCAGGATGATGAACACCAAACATCTGTAAAACAATTCCTGGGACACACTCCAGGAGTAAGGTGACAAGGACACTTGAGACCAAGAGTGTCTTCGCAGCCCTGAGAACCACGAAATGAACACCTGTATAGTCGTTCTCGCCGTACAATACCCCAACAATGGGGGTCATGGCCTGGGCTGCGCCCGAGATAAACATCGATACAAACGACAGGCAGGAGAGGCAGACAGAAAAAGCCACCATCCCTGACTTGCCGGCAACAGCTAGAACGATATGGTTGATACAGAGGATTTTGATGGTAACCAGGATGGAGCCCATTGCCGCCGGCGTGCCGGTGGAAAGTATCCTGAGGAGACACCTTCCAAACTTCGGCAACCGTAGTAAAGTTGAGACGGAAAAGCGCAGCGTTCTCTTGTTACTGAATATATATACGAAAAGAAAGCCTGCACCCACGGCATAACCGGAGACCGTGGCCAGTGACGAACCCGCAATTCCCAGTTTCATCGGTCCCATATACACCAGGTCCAGCACCAGGTTGACCAGGTTGGAGGCTATCAACACGGTCGATGCAAGTTTCACCCTGCCATCGATCCGCAGAGAATAAACAAGACCCAAAACAATTATAATCAGTGGAGTACCATAGACGAGGACATGAAGATAGGCTGACACCAAGGGGCGCAGGGAGGGTTCCCGGGTAAGAATTTTGGTGATGTCAACAAGAAACAGCTCCTGGCAAGCCAGCAGGAGAAAACTTACGGAAAACAAGCCAATAAGGACCACCGTGAAAATATCATTGGCGTATTCTCCCTGTCGTCTTCCTTTGGCCACCGATATAAGGGTTGCGCCCCCCATACCGAGACTGACGGCAACCGTATTATAGATCATGATGACGGGCATAACGAGATTGACGGCCGCCAATGCCTCCGAGCCAAGCATGTTGCCGACGATGACTGCATCGACGACAACGGACATGGTAAGCGTCATGGCCATCAGAATCGTAGGGATAAAGAACTCCCAGTATTTATTGTCCAGCAGCGTGCTCTTTCTGTTATTTATGTGTCGTATCATGCCTGTTGCCTGTTGTTTTAAACTGGCAAGAAAACCCGTATCTCCTGCACCAGAACCCAGCGCAGATATGCGGGTCCACTTTTCCCATGAAAACCAGAAGATTCCATATCCAGATCGAAAACGTCCACATACCGTTTATGCAGAACGCTGTCAACCGCCCCGGCAAAAACGTAGAAGCCGGGAATCGCAATTACAACAATCAGCAGCACCTGATGCAACAGGTCGTTCAGGGCAACCCGCAATTTCCACATGCTGAACTCCGAATGCAGCCTCAGGGGCAGGTATATTCTTTGCACGGTGTGGGTCAGTGGTTCCCCTCTCGTTTCCGTCATCAAATGATCTCCTTGAAAGACGTTTGATATAGCATAGAGGATTGGTGGCTTAATTCAAGGCAGTTCGGTGAAATATTTTTTTTGCAGTAACTGCTGATATGTGAACCATCCTGGGATGATCGGAATTTCCCAAATAGAAAAAAAACAGATGCCGTACTCGCCTGCCCTATCTCCAGTAAGCCAAACCGCTATAAGAAAAAGACCCTGAGTTCTCAACAACTGATCTTTTTCTGCCAATACCGAAAAAAATAGGCTAGAATGGCCACCTCCGACACACTTCAATGCATAAAGACCATACAGGATTTCGAGGATGCAGATATGATAATGAACCTTCCCCCTTTTACTCCAGCCCCTGGGGTAGAGAAGCCTCTATTGCCCGCTGGCGCCCAACTCATTTTTTCACAGTCCAGAAACCTGGAGAGACAGGGAGCTGTTGCGTCAAAGGTCACCCTCCAATGGGAAATGGCAGGTCCCCTGAATGAAACGGCTATGTGTCGTGCCATGGACACCCTGGCGCAAGCAAAGGATTATCTGCATCTGGAACTTGAAAATGGAGAGGATGGAGGGATAATAAAAGACTCCACACCAAAACCTGCTCAAGTTGAACATATTCTCTCTCAGGATCTGGCTGCGGAGATGGAGGCCTGGAGTACCCGATCTCCCCATCCCGGGACACCAGCATGCGCCCTCAGACTTCTCAAGATTGAGCAGCAGCGTTACGCACTAGGGCTCTCCGGGCCCCACGACATCCTGGATATCTGGACGATTGACCAAACTCTGGCAACCCTGGCACAACTCTATAACCAAATTATTGACCAAGAGTCCGTACACCTATCCCAGGGACCGGATTTCAAGGATTTTTCAGCCTGGTATGACAGCCTGCTGGCCTCGGGCCACCTGGAACAGTCCAGAGCTTTCTGGCAACAATTGCTGGATGGTACTTCGCCTGTATTTACATCGCCTCCGGCTCCTGGTACTTCGGACCACCCACTCAAAACCGTCCAGTCATTTCTGCCTCTGGACCCTGATCTTTGCCGAAAATTTGAAGCAAAAACCCGTGCTTTAGGGGCTTCAGTTTTTGAGGGGTATTTCACCCTCTACAACTTTGCTCTGTCAAGAATCTCCGGTAAAAACAACTTGCTCACCGCTTTCGTCGCCTCCCTGCGCCGAATGCCCGGCCTCAAGGATGTGGAGGGGTGCATGCTGAACCGATTTTATATCCCTGTCCGCTTAACCGACAGCAATGATTATCCCTCTGTACTTAATAAGGTCAGCCAGACATTGGCTTCGGCAAAACAACACTGTCTCTGGCCGACATGGAAAGAGCTCGATCCAGAATGTGCTGGCTACCCCGGACTTTTTTTCCACTATGTGCCTCCAGACAAAGGATCGCGACCAGAGTTCAAACATCTTTCTGTGTCCCGGTTTAAAACCGTGACTCCGGCTTTCTGGCCTCACCCCATGTCGTTCCAGGTCACAGGGGATCCAACTCAGCCTTCATTATTCGCTATCGGTCAATCCGGGTTCTGCTCCAAGGCCTGGTTAGAGGAGTTGCAGAAAACCTTTGTCAGCGTAATGACCGAGATATAGTAGGTCGACTTCCAGCCCGCATTTCTCAAGTGTTCAGGCGGTGTCAGATTAGAAGTGGTTAGCACTGAACCATAGTTGGCTCTGTTCATTGCTAAAATACTGAAGAAGAAGATGCCGCATGGCCTGACCTCCGGCACTAACGGGTATTGTACCTGCAGGTACTCAAGCCTGGGCGTTTTCCCACTCTTTTCGTACCATCCCGGCTACGATTTCGTTGCGCTCCCCCTCCAGCACGGTGCCTTGCCAGTCCGGTTGGTCAAGGACTTTTTGCATGAGCATGCCATCGGTGCCAAACCATTGGGGAAGAACTCCTCCGAAAAAATAGCCCATCGACTTCAGGGTAGACACTGCCCAACCCACATGGGGCTGGGCAGTGTTAAGCCAAACCTGAATCACACGATCACCCTGCCCCACCAGCCTGAGATCCTCATCCCTTATCCGAGTCGGAAAATCTTCTCCGATATCACGCACTGCCACGCGAGACACTTGGGCAAACTCAAAACTCTGAATACTGATCTGGCTGTTGTGGGACGTCGGTTCTCCGTCCGCTATCTCAAAGGTGCACTGGTCGTCGAGCCCATTGTAGCAAAGAGAAAACTGGTCACTGAGCTCATTGGGAACAAAAACACTGTTTGACCTGGATTTCAGGATTAGAAAGCTCAAAAAGGTAGAAACCCTTCCTCCAGCGCTTTGTTCCTTGGCATAGGCGGCGGCGGGCATCAAGTTCACCTCCATGGCTCTGGCAACCATGAGATTTTTATTCAACATCTTCTGGGAATACGAGTGATTACAGACGGGTTCTCCATAAATAAGATCCACATCCGGGCGCCCTGTCCCCATTTCAATACCGTGCTCGAACAACCGGGTAGCAATTCCCCGGCCTCCTCTGTAGAGCCGATGAACGAGGCCGGCTCCACTTTCATATATCCTGGTATTGGGCGCAGAATTGAATAGTGATGTATGACCTACAATTGCACCGGAAGGAATTCTGGCCACCGAAGAAATCACGCGACCTTCACGATTTTCCTGCACTAAAAGTTCAGGTTCCAGATACGTGCGTATGGGATAGCTCTCCCCATAAACCGATTGAAAAAGATCGGTAACGCCTCGCGCATCTTCAGGACGGAAACTGTCGATGCTCCACTCCTGGCCGGGTTCAACCGGGATGCTTTGTTCAGTCATGCTTTTCCTCTCAGATATTCCAATCGGCAAAGGTCGGTGAAGGCTTACAATATTAAGGACAAAAACAGGAAATCAAGTTCTCCTGTGTTATCCCCCTAAACGGGCTTTAAAATCTGTCATGACCGCCGCAAAGATCCTGCAAAACTCCTCCATTACCGGCGGTTGGACAAGAGAAATACGAATCCAGTTTGGAAATCTGAAACCGGTCATGGTTCGCACCATAATACCACTGGTCATAAGTTTACGGTACATGAGAGTATCTGACACCGGCAGCCGAACCATGACATAATTGCCCTGGTTTGCCAGATATTCCAGGTTGAGATCATCAAACAAACAGCACAGACGAGCTCGTGCAGCCCGAACCATCTCACGAGTGGCAGTTACAAAAGAGCCGTCATTTGACAGCGCCGCTGCTGCCGCCCTCTGGGCTAGGGTATTCACGGAATAGACAATATGGGTGCGCCGGATCAGATCAACCAGTTCAGGAGAAGCACAGAGATACCCTATTCGCAGTGCCGCCAATGCATACATCTTGGAAAACGTTCTGAATACAACCACATTGCTATAGTTCTCTACGAGGGACATTCCGTCAGGAAAATCGGTTTCCTCCACATACTCGAAGTAAGCTTCGTCAATTACCACTAATGCCCTATTGTTGACCTGATCAAGAAAATCCCTCATGGTGGCACTATCCCAATATGTGCCGGTAGGGTTGTTAGGATTACAGACAAAGAGAATCTTCGTTTTCGGGTCTATAGCATCCAGCATTGCCTGGGGATCAAAAGTAGAATGACGCAGGGGAATGAGTTTGGCCTCAATACCTGAAAATTCGGCAACCCATTCGTACACCGCAAAGGTCTTATCCGCAGTGATGATGTTGTCTCCCTCTGTGCAAAAGGCTTTAATCACCGAGCCGATAACCTCACATGAACCGTTACCCACCAAAAACTGCTCTGCTGTCATGCTATATTTATCGGCTAAAACCCCGCGTAAATCATAGCAATCCCCATTGGGATAGACCGGTACGGTTCCCGGAGAAATTGCTTCAATCAGCGCTGCAACCTCGGGAGGAGGCCCAAGAGCATTTTCATTGTTGTTAAGCCGGTGCAGCCGTGACACCCCATAGAGTTCCATAAGAACAGGATCAGGCTTGCTTGGGTAATATGGCGAAAAAGCCTGGACGTGGGGCGGGACCAGGGACAGGGCATCAAAGGCTTTCATACTGAAACACCAAAAGATCAGATTGGCCGCCGTAAGGAAGAATCAGCCTGGGTGAAAAACTCGCTTCAAGAGCAGCCTGTGCCAGAGATGCCTGCCAGCCCAACGCCAGATCTGTCTGAAAAAGTATACGGTCGAACCCTTCTGCATGGAGGGTTGTAACATGATCCACAAGACAGGTTTTCATGTCCCTGCCCCCAACCAGGGGTACGAGCAGAGCCTCGCCAAGCCTGGGCCGTAGTTGAGCAAAAAGTACAGACCGTTCCGGGAGCTTTTCTCCCAGGTCCTTTGTCACCCGGATCTGTCGCATGAGGCAGAGATCCTGATAGGATTTTTCCAGAAATACGACAGCTTCCGGGTGTGACCAAACGGAAGTGCCGGAATCCTCGCCCAGATGACGATACCATACCGGAGTCTCCGGAGTCTTGGCACTCGGCGCGTACGCCCCAAGATATTCAAAATGACCAGGCGGTAAATCGGAGGTTGTCCGGCCGGAGAATAGCACCCTGGCATCTGTTCTGGCGACTCTCTGCAGGAGATATTCCACGAGCAAGCTGGAGAGTTGATCGCCCTGCATAAATATGTAGGGACCAAAAAATGTAACGCCAGAATCACCACACCAGCAGACAGCGCCTGCCAATTCTGAGGCCTGGGTCAAAGCTACGGCCATATTCATGTCGCCCCTGGTCACCATATCAGCGAGCTTCCCTGGCTTGAAAAAAGATTGATGCAGGTGCTCCGGGCCATAGAGACCCAGAGCAAGTAAGCAAACTTCTTTCACCAGATCGGGATCTGGTTTGGCTATAAAGCTCAAAGGTCCCTCAAAGGCTTTACGCTGGCTGACCTCAAGCGTCGCAGCGGGGTAAGCCAGATCTTCTCTCAGGGTGAGACATACCTTGCGACTCTGCAGCTGGACGTCAAAACAGTCCACCATCCGGGACGCAAGAAGAAGACCGAGGTGGGGAAGATCAAATTCATCCTCCGTCAAAGCGGCAGCAGTGAGGTTCATTGCCCACAAGTCAGAAGGGTCTGCAGCAAAACGGAGAGTGGCAGTCACATTCCATCCCCCGGGAATAATTTCCAGGATGATTTCGGAACCAGGGGCGGTATGGGCAAGGTGCATGACCACTTCCTCAACAGCCATAATCAACCTGTCAGTGCGGTCTCTGTCCAATCCAAATAAAGGGCTGCTGTTTTCTACCAAAGCCTGAGCCAGGGGAACCCAGTCGCGGTGAGCCCAGATTCTCGCAGAAACACTCTGATCAATGGGATTCATGGAAACAAATATCCTAATCGATGATTTTCAGAAGCAAAATAGGCTCCTCTATCTACCCCATCCTTAGTTAGGAGTAGATACGTTTGACATGTTTTCAATGGTTATATCGGATTCAAGAGCTGTGGGAAAGCAAAAAAAGGCGGCGAACCCCGATTACGGGTCCGCCGCCTGCATGAAAGACAAGGATGAGCAGAGAGACGTTACTCCACGTTGGAGACTTTATAGTCAGCTCCCTTCCAGGCGAATATCCCACCAGGGTGACGGAACACATTAGTGTATCCAAGCTCAGTCGCCCAGGCTGCACCATTATGACTCCGGGTACATTTTACAAACCCGCAGTAAACAATAATTTTCTTATCTTTATCATCCCCGAGGAGCGCTTTAAATTCTTCAACGGTTTTTCCTCCGGTCTCATTAGTATCCCACTCATTCATATCCGGGATTGGGAAGAGAAACTGTTTGGCACCTGGGATGTGATTCTTTTTATAACTCGCCTCATAAGGCATTGTGTCGATAACAAGCATATCTTCACCGGAATCAATTGCCTGTTTCAGTTCCTCGGTGGTTATTACGTTATACCCGCCTCTCTGGACCTCACGCACCAGTTTCACCGCTGACGCCTCTGTCGCCACCTCTTTTTCAAATTTTGAGTTGCCGAATCCGAATGCGGTTCCGGTGACACAAAGCAGGGCGGTACAAAGTGCGACCATAATCGTCTTTTTCATCTTTTCTCCTGTAATTGATTTTTTTTATTTACCTGATACCTGAACCTGCAGGCAAACAGCAGGGGTATCATCAAAAAAAGGTCTCTTCCAAGCGCTGATCGCAAACCGGAAAAAGCTTTATGCTCAGGATCTTCTGGACCAAAACATCCACAATCGATATCAAGCCCCAGATAGATTCCATAGGATAGGACTGCGATAAAGATCAGCATAAAAACAAGGGTTGAAAGTAACGCCCACCACTTATTAAACAACAGCCCCATGGCTGTGAAAAACTCCCCCCAGCATATGGCTAATGCCACAGGAAAGAGCAACATTTCAGGCACAAGGCCGTATGCCCCGATCACTCCGGCAAAGGAGGTTGGTGATAGTATTTTCGGTATCGCCGCACCAAGGAACACAATAGCTAGCAACCACCGGGCCACAACATCAAGCAAAAGCGGGTAATCAATTTTGTGTCCATGAACAACGTTTTTTGCTTTGCTCAATACCGGTATCATCTTGCTCTATTGGAGATTTTATCATGCCCATAAACAGTGCTATAACCCAACAATAATATTAGAATTATCTATTATGTCAAATTGCAAGATCCGATATAACCAATGGGATTCATCTAACATTTCTATAACTATTCAACACACTGTATCCATAGAAATTATTTGCTTATTCATGTCACTCCTATACAATAGAAGAAAGGAGTTACTTTTACCCTACCGAGGTCGCCTGATGACAGAAAATCAATCGACACCCTACATGTTGCTCGGGGCAGTGACAGCACTGCTATGCAGCCCTGTTCCCATCATTGCGGCTTTCACGTCGAATATAAGCGGCGATACCCGCATTGGCCTTTTCTGTCTCACCGCAAGCCTGCTTTTTTTTGGTATCGGAGAGGTCCTGAACCATCCTGCTCATGCAGGCAACAGATACATGAAGGATGGTGCCCCAGGCAGATTTAACAGGTTTTCCCAGCGAAAACGCATCCCATGTGGCCTTGGCAACCTGCTTTTTATCATCTCTCTGCTGCTCCTCTTTATTGGCATGGCCAAGATCTTTACAGACTGAGGTAAGTTAAATTTTACGGCGTTTAAAAACGCTGTTTTCCTATAATGTTATCTCATTATTTCAGTACTTCCAGCCAGTTTCACGATATTATATTTTGATTTTCCCAGCCTCGACACCTACAATGAATAAAGAGCAGTAACATTGCACTGCTCATGACCGAACACTACCGGTTATACCCTGATTTTTCATATATACCTGTTGATTTGCAAAATTTTTCAAGCTGGTTTGCTAAAGTAACTGCTTTGTAAGATAGGCAAATTAACATGATAAGTATGGGAAATACGGGGGAGGAGAACGGAGAGCAGAAAGGGCGGGTTCCAGTGTTTTCAGGTAGAGCCCGACATCTCAAACAACAGGTGGTGATATGAACCAGAGAAGACATCCACGCATCCCGATCAACGGTCTCCAGGCAGACATCTCAGACGGAAAAGGTTTCTTTACGGGAACAGTAACAGACATTTCCAGGTTCGGCATGTCACTCAATGACATACCCGTCAGGATGGACCCGGACGCAGACATCCTGTCGGTAATTATTGAAGGACAGGGAGCTCATTTTAAGCTGTTGGTACGACAGAAGTGGGAATCGGCTTCAGGACTGTATAAAATTATCGGTGGGCAGATTGAAAACAGCCCCTGGGACTGGACCGAATTCGTTATGCAACACGAACCCGAGGCCGATGATATCTGGTCTTAGGTAAAGCTTGTCAGATACTTAAAATCGTTCCAACCGAACATCACTACAACACATGACGTCCGTTCTGCATGTTGTAACGAAAATAAGAGGCACATATCCCCTCACTGGCAAGCATACATGGGCCAATAGGGTTCTGGGGAGTACAAGCCATACCAAATGAGGGGCAGTCCGGCGGCAACCCGCGACCTGAAATAATCATGTCGCAATGGCAGGCGCACTGCTCCTCCCCTTCCAGGAAACGTACATTAAATCGTTTGGTCGCGTCATAAAGCGATAACTCGTCCCGTATTACAAACCCGCTCTCTGCAATGGTACCCAAGCCTCTCCAGGCCGTATCCACGGCAAAGAACACTTCTGAAACCATCTGCCTGGCGTAGGAGTTTTCGACACTTGAGTAAATTACAGCCGATCCGACGTCAAAGAGAGATGCACCATGACGGATCTGCATCGCCATTGAGATAAGTCCTCGCAATATATCCGCTTTTTCAAATCCAGCTACACAGCAGGCAAGATTATGCTTTTTCGCCAGTGCCTTATAGGCTTCGGTATCTGAAATGGTCGTTACATGATCCGAACAGAGCAGGCCATGAATATCCAGATCCGGGTCGCGCATGATGGAATCAATAGTTGGAGGCAGTAACCGAATGGAAGGAATAACACAAAAATTATCGATCCCCTCGCATGCTGCTTCAAGAATTGTTTCAGCTACACTGGGGGCCGTAGCCTCAAAACCTACTGCCGGATAGACGATAATTTTATCAGGTTCACGCCGGGCCAGCTCAAGACAATCATGTGGTGAGGTAATCACCTCTACCTGGGCCATCCCCTGTGCCCGGATTGAATCGAGAGAGATGTCGCCACTACCACCAAGTTTTAACAAATCGTGGCAACAGGCTGTAATAACGTCGGGCTGCATTGCAACTTTGACAAAAGCATCCACATGCCCAGTAGGCATAACGCAGATGGAACACCCAGGACCGGAAACAAGTTCCAGGTTCTTGGGAAGTTCCTCCCTCAGTTGATATTGCAGGATGGCTCGATTATGACTTGAACAGACCACCATTATTCGAATTGGTCTGTCAACAATCTCATCCAACCTTCTCAACAACTGTTCCGGGTCTCTCAATGAATCACCTTATGAAAATCGGAAATGGATAATTCCAGTCATCCTGGAAAAAGCATATCATTTCGAATCTGAACGAATTTACTACTTTTTCAGAATAACCTTAAGAAAAAAATGCAGGCCGGGCAGCCATTTCAGGTAAGCTGTAACGATATCCCGGCAATCCGCGGACAACAAGCGAACTGCCGGGAATCATGTTTCAGGAGGATTCTTCTTCCGCCTTCTGCCTCATATCGTTGTAACTCTTGGACTGGGTGATCTTCTCACTGTTCAGCTTGTCGATTTCCTCTTTTGTCAGATGGAATTTTCCGCAGGCGGGACAGGTCGCATCGAATTCTTCACCAACAGCACGAGCCTTCAGCTCATCTATCGTCATGTGATCAACATACCCGCAAACCCCCGAGGGGTTTTCTGCACGCACCTGAACACGTTTTCCCTTTACACTTCTTTGTGGCATTATCTGCTCCTTATAAAGAACTTCTGTACATTTTCAGTGCTTCCTCAAGAGGAACTGTCCACATGCCGCGCTTACTATACCACTCTGCCCTATTTCATCATTAAAAAAAAATCGAGAAACAGGGTATATTACGACATCGTTCTGGACAGAGAACAACAGGCGAATTCAGTCCTCCGCCTGTTGCAGGACCTGCAGTTAATTTGTAAGTCTATCCACTTCATTGCCTTTGGCATCGATAATGGAAACAGCTACTGGCACGCCGCCATCCAGGCGGTGGGTTGCGCAGGACATTCACGGGTCGTAGGCGCGGACCGCCATCTCCACCTGGTTGAGCAATCCTTCGTTGTAATTACCGTCCTTAATAAGTGAGGTAGCTGCCTGCTTTACACTCATATTCATTGGTGCGATATTGTGGGTGGTTCCCACAATCAGGTTGGCGCTCTCGATACAGCCGTTCTCATCGGTAACATAGTCATGAATGAGAGTTCCGCGCGGTGCCTCGACAATACCGACGCCGCGACCGGCTTTGGGCTCAACCTTGGCGCGCACATTGGGATCTGTTATCCCCTCCCACTGCAGGAGTTCAATGGTGCGTTCGCAGGCATAAACCATTTCTATAAGACGGGCGTAATGATAGAGCAGGGTCTGTTGGGCCGGCCGGCCAAACTGACTTCTGAACTGTTCCAACGCTTCCTGGGCCTTCGGGGTGGCCATCTTGTCGCAAACGTTGATTCTCGCCAGCGTGTTGGAGCGGTAGATCCCGCGAGGAGCCTCAAGGCTCAGGTCAAAACCCTCCCCCCACGACTTGGCATACGGCATTTTTGAATATGCCCATGGCTCAACGTGCTCACCGAGATAGTTGGCATATTCCTCACCTTCAAAATCGACATAACTGCCGTCAGGCTTCATCAACCGTTGCTTACCGTCATAGATTCTGAGTGAGCCATCTTCACGATCAACCGTGCCCAGGAAGCCTGTCGTGATATTACCAAGCTCACTGATAACGTCCATATACTTGGAAAAGACGTTATTGATTGCAAAATCAAGAGAATAGAGGGCAAAATCAAGCAAAGTCCGGGTTTCTGTCAACAAAGTCTGACGCTCATCTTCGAGCAGTGGCTTGGAAAATCCACCGGTTACACCGGCGATCGGGTGAATTGCCTTCCCGGCAAAACGTTCCAGCATCATCTGACCAAGCTGGCGCATCTTGACTACCTGAGCAGCCAGCTCCGGGGCAGCCTTGGCGACACCGATAACATTACGTACTGAATAGTCCGCATCAGGCCCCAGCACAAAGTCCGGTGAGGCCAGAAAAAAGAAATGCAGGATCTTGTCGTTAATATGAGCCATGACCTGGCACAGCTCACGCAATTTATGACCGGTGGGAGTCGGCGTGACACCGAAAGCGCCATCTACCGCCTTATTGGATGCCAGATGATGCATCCACGGACAGATACCGCAGATTCGGTTGACGATCCGCGGGACTTCTTCCGCTGGCCGTCCCTCAATGAATTTCTCGAATCCCCGCAGAGACTGAATGTGGAGGAATGCATCTTCCACATTGCCACCATCATCAAGATGAATGGCAATTTTCGCGTGTCCTTCAATGCGGGAAACTGGAGCGATGTTCAATACAGTTCCCATCTTATGCTTCCTCCTTAACAACCTTTTTGCGGGCCGGTTTCAACAATCCATGAGCGCCGGAAAAACGCAGTATGGAACGCCTGTCGATAACCGACTTGTAATCAATACCGTTACTGGCCAGTGCATTCATCATGTCGAGCAACTGGTTTCCATCCTTACGTACGGGACCGAAGCAGCCTCGACAGGGAACACGAGCGGAAATACAGCTCGGTGCCTCACCGCGTGTACAGCCAGCCGCAGTAACCGGACCAAGACAGAGGTATCCCTGCTCCAGCAGACAACGCATCTGGTCGATGGGCTTATCAGCCTTATAATCGGCATTGGTGATAAATCTCTTTAACTCGGAAAGTTCTCCCTTTCCTTCCCGCTGCGTCGGACAGGTATCGCAGACGCTCTTTCCCGGCAGAACCGGATCTCTCCCTTCGAGCAGAGAGACAATAACTTCTGCAATATGTGCCGGATTAGGCGGACACCCGGGCAACTGCATATCAATTTTGACTTTTTCATCACAAGCATACACCCTGTCAAGCGGAGCCGGGACTTCGATGGTGGGTATCTCCGCCCCGGGATCCGTCGTGTGTGTCTGGAAGATCTCCTCCCAGCTCTCTTTGAGGTCCTGGCCGTTCATCAGCGCCGGGATACCGCCATGAGTGGCGCAGGAACCTAGCGCGATCAGTACATCACATTTGTCGCGCATCTCTTCGAGCACCTCAAGATGCTCATGATTACTCACACCACCGGTTACAATACCGACAGTTGCCTTGGGAATCTCAAGTACGGTGCCTTCACCGGTCTGGCCGAAATACTTGTGGTCCATCAGTACCGGGGCATGCACAATATCGAGCGCCTCGGTAATGAGGGGCAAGAGGTCCTCACCGATGTTGAGAATCGCTATTTCGCATCCGGAACAGGATCCGAGCCATTCAAGTGCAGTGGTTACTCCCATAACAACCTCCTTTATGCCGCCTCGGCATCATGACTGTTAAGAGGGCCCAGCTGCTTGATGGTCTTTGTCATAGAGGTCACAGCCTCGACAAATTTATCCGGCTCTGCTGAAGAAACCCAGGTTATCTTAAACCTCTCACTCTCGTATCCGAAATCCTCCAACAGTTCGTTGATCATGTCGGAACGGTTCATCGCAATATAATTACCATCCAGGTAATGACATTCACCGAGGTGTCAACCGAGTACCATGACCCCGTCGGCACCTTGGCCGAGAGCATCCAGGACATGCTCGGGATGAACCATCCCCGAACACATCACCCTTATGATCCGCACATTATGCGGATACTGCATTCTGGAAATACCCGCAAGATCAGCAGCGGCGTAGGAGCACCAGTTGCAGCAGAAGGCAATGATTTTTGGCTCAAAACTCATTTGATCTACTCCTTGTTACGTTGACGTAGCGTTAACGTGTTAATCTATCTTTTCAGCAACTCCTGACCATACCGGGGAAACTGATGTTCCCCGGCTGTCGAGTCACGATCAAACGGCGAGTGCCGCCTGAATCTGGCTGCTGATCTGCTTCATGGTAAACCCTGCTACGGCCACACCACGTTTCGGGCAGGTTCCCTGGCAAAGGCCGCAGCCCTTACACTTGGCCTTGTTAACGGCGATAATCCTGTTTGAGGTCCCTTCGTCACTGGACTCCACAAGGGAAATAGCACCATAGGGACAGACATCTATGCAGAGTGCACAACCGTCACAATTGGTCTTATCAACAGTAGCTTTGATAGCGTCAAGCGACACCTCTGTCTTAGAGAGCAGAGTCGCTGCCCTTGACGAAGCCGCAAGTGCCTGGGCCACAGACTCTTCCATTGGTTTCGGGTAATGGGCAAGACCGGCTACAAACATTCCGTCTGTAGAGAAATCTACCGGGCGCAGTTTGGCATGGGCTTCCAGGAAGAAACCATCGCCATCAACCGGCACCTTAAACAACTGAGCAAGCTGCTTGGCATCATCCTTGGGTCGAATTGCGCTGGCCAGGATCACCATATCCGCCTTGATCTTCAGTGGACGGTGGAGAACATGATCCCATACCTGGACATCAATAATATCTCCACTCTCCTCTACAAGTGGCTTTCCATGCAGTTCATAGTTAATAAAAATAATGCCCATCTTGCGCGCCTGGCGATACAATGCCTCACGCTCGCCATAGGTACGCATATCCCGGTAAAGGATGTAAATATTGCGTTTCGGGTCTTCTTTCTTCAGTTCAATTGCTGTCTGGACCGAGTGGGTACAACAGACCTTGGAACAGTAGTTGCTTTCGCCTTCACGAGAACCGACACATTGAATAAAGACAAGGGTATTGGCCTTGCTGACATGTTTTTCCTTCAGCTCATGAAGCTTATCGAACTCGATAGAAAGAACAACTTTCTTTATTTCCCTGTACCCATACTCGTCGGGAGGGTAGATAGAACCACCAGTGGCGATAATCCCGACACCATGTTCGATGGTCTTGGTCAGGCCATCCTTGGTCTTGATGGACGTCCTGAAATTACCGACAAAACCGTCCACTTTGCTAACCTCAAACTCCTTGTGGATGATGATTTTCTCATTCCAGACCACCTTGTCGATCAGCTTGCTCACCTTGCTCGGAATATGTTCACCGGACCAGGTTTCCCGTAAATGCAGGGCATTGCCTCCAAGGGTATCTGTCTTTTCGACGAGGTGTACCTCGAATCCCTGCTCGGCGAGATTGAGAGCAGAAGTCATACCGGACACACCGCCACCGACGACAAGAGCCTTCTGGGTAATCTGTACCTCGATCGGCTTGAGTGCAGCCCCGTAGGTGACCTTTGCCGCAGCCATACGGACCAGGTCCTTGGCCTTGGCTGTTGCCATTTTGGGATTATCGGTATGAACCCAGGAACCATGATTCCTGATATTGGCCATCTCAATCAGGTATTCATTAAGCCCTGCCGCTTTGAGTGTCTCACGAAACAGCGGTTCGTGCGTTCTCGGGGTACAGGCGGCTACAACAATCCTGTTGAGATTCTGTTCCCTGATTCGCTTGACGATCATATCCTGCGTGTCCTGGGAACAGGAGAACAGGTTTCGCTCGGTGTAGACCACATTCGGAAGCGTCGCAGCATATTCCTGTACCGCCTCAACATCAATGGTACCGGCGATATTGGACCCGCAGTGGCACACAAAGATGCCCAAACGGGGATCTTCACCACAAACATCTTTTTCATCCGGAAAGGTCGCTTCCGTTGATAGCTCATGGCGTGACGGGGACAGCAGTTCGCCAACCGCAGCGGCGGCGGCGGAACCTTCCACAACAGATTGCGGGATATCTTTCGGCCCGGCAAATGCACCGCAGGTAAACACACCTTCCCGTGAGGTCTGGACCGGTGCGAAATCCGATGTTGCGGCAAACCTGTCCTGGGTCAGCTTGATACCGGTTGTCTCGGCCAGTTGCAGGGTTTTCTTGTCTGTCTGCAAACCGACGGACAGTACGACCATGTCGTAAAATTCTTCTATCTGACGGCCTTCCTCATTCACATAACTGAGACGTAGATCCCCCGCCTCATTGGCAGGCTCAACACCATTGACCTTACAGCGGACAAAGCGGACACCGGACTCACTCTTGGCACGATCCATATAGCGGTCGAAATCCTTGCCGTGCGTACGCATATCCATATAGAAGATAGAAGTGGACAGACCGGGTACATGGTCTTTTGCAATAACCGCTTCCTTGATAGCGTACATACAGCAGACAGACGAACAGTAACCATTGCCACAAAGGTTCTCATCACGGGAACCAACACACTGGAGGAAGGCAATCTTGTTGGCAGCCTTGCCATCAGAAGGACGGATAAGGTGTCCCTCGGTGGGGCCTGAGGCGGAGAGATACCGTTCAAGCTGCATGGCGGTAACAACATTGGGGTAGTTCCCATATCCCCACACCTCGGCATCCGTTGGATCATACGGCTCAAAACCGGGAGCCAGTACAACAGCGCCCACATTGATCGCATGAATCTTTTCAGTGTCGTGATAGTTAATTGCCCCGGCATCACAGACCTTCTCGCACATACCGCATTTACCCTTGGTAATCATGATGCAGTTGTCCGGATCGATCTGGTACTTAAGCGGTACCGCCTGGGCGTATTTTACATAGATAGCCTTGCGTTTTCCGGTGGAGGCATCGTACTCGCTGTCCACCTTCTTGGGACATTTTTCGGTACAGGCCCCACAGGCAATACATTTATCCACATCCACATAGCGTGGAGCTTCTTTTACAGTTACAGTGAAATCTCCCGCATCACCATCGATGGCGGTAACTTCACTGAGCGTCATCAGTTTTATATTTAAGTGCCGACCGCACTCAACCAGTTTTGGCGCGATGATTCACATCGAGCAGTCATTGGTCGGGAAGGTCTTATCGAGCTGGGCCATGGCCCCGCCGATAGCACCTGTCTTCTCAATCAGGTAGACGTAGTATCCGGCATCAGCGAGGTCGAGTGCGGTCTGCATGCCAGTAACACCGCCTCCCACAACCATAACCGAACCGATTTTTTTCTTTTCAGGCATTATGTGCTTTCTCCTCTCAATCTATTTTTCATGAGCACCCCGTGACCGTCGGGATTCCCACTTCAGCTCTATTCCTGCTCAAGCCGTAACTTCTGTTATTGCTTGTTGGGGAGAATGAGCGAATCCGCAACCAGTTCCCAAAGATACTTCACCTCAATATTGAGATCGTACTCTTTGTTCAGCGATTTCATCAGCTGATCGCGGCAGTTATGGCACGGTGCGATGACAAGCTTTGCTCCGGACTCTTCTATTTGCCGGGCCTTAATACGACCGTAGTACACACGCTCATCGGCATATGGCATTGCCCAGGCTCCACCACCGGCACCACAGCAGTAGGCGCCGTTTCGATTGGGATTCAATTCACGGAGATCGTCGGCACAGGCCCCGGCCACCAGACGCCCTTCTTCAAAATAGCCCTTGCCGAATGCCTTCAGCGATTTTCTACCGTAATTGCATGGATCGTGATACACCACCGGCATCTCATGTACGGACTTATCAAGCTGGATCTTGCCTTCATTGATGTATTCGAGCAGCAGGTCGAATACGGTCATGATCTTGAATTCGTTCAGTGCTTCAGGAAACCACTTGTTCAACCCGGACCGGGTTGCAAAATAGGCGTGGCCTCACTCGGGTAGCAGGAGAATTTTACAATTCAACCTGCGCATGTTATCGACGATGCGCCCGACAACGATTTTCATGGCATCATCATCACCGGAAAACAGTCCCCAGTTCACACCTTCCCAGTGTTCGGAAGAGATGGTCCAGGATTCACCGGCAGAATAAAAGATCTTCCACCACCACTTCATGTCGTCCGGTTCGGCGAACGGTTCTTTTGAGTTGACCGTTACAAGTACCCTCGCACCATTCACATCAATGGGGGTCTTGAAACCGGGGCAGCTCTCCTCGGCAAGTTCTTCGCCAAGATCCTCACAGAGGAACACGAAATCGTCCTTAGGAATACCCAGGTTGTTGCCGCGCTCCAGGCACATCTGCACACCTTTGTGGATGGGACCGGGAACAAGGTCTCTCTCCCGGGCGCCGCGTATCTTGCGCATCAAACCGATAATCTGGATATTGGCCGGACATGCCTCTTCACATTTTCCACACATGGTGCATTTCCAGGGCCAGGTTGACTCCAACAGTTCCTGGTCCATGCCAAGGACTGCCATGCGTACAATCTTGCGTGGATCAAGTCCACTCACACCCGAGATGGGGCAGGCACTGGCACACGAGCCGCAGGTCAAACATGCGTCACCCATGGAAGCATCAACAACAAACTGACTGCTGGTTTCACCGAGTACCAATGGTTCCACATCCTGCTTTTCAATCTGCTTGACCGTTTTCAGATCGACATGACTGGATGGGCGAACCAGCGGTTCCCTGCCAAATTTGTCGCAAAGAGCCTGGTAGTCCTGGAATTTCATAAGATACTTACGCCCCGGTCCTTCCTTTGCAGGCAGGGTACCGGCGTTAATCCAGTTTCTTATGGTATTCCGATGTACTCCGAACTCCTCCGCCATTTCACTGACTTTAAATTCGTACATCATTAACAATCACCTCACTTACATTGTTCTGAAAGAATGCGAACAACCTCTTCACATGCTGTATTGACCGCATCAGACATGGCTGGTGTCAGTCCCGGAGTAATCTCTTCCGGTATATATTCAACCTGCCCCGCGAGAATGATCACACGGATGCCGGTATGTTGCTCTAGTTCCTGAAGTAGGTTTACAGTAGGAAACTGATGAAGGGAAAAGTCATGGATTTTCTGGGCCGGGATATCATTCGGGTTAATAGTGAATACATCTCCCGGTTCTTTATTGGGAAAGTCGACCGCATCGAGTATAATTATATTTTGGGGTCGGATCTCCTCGGCAAGCAGGTAGTCAAACAGGTATTCACGGATGCCGGTATCAGCATCGATAGTCTGAACATCCTGGGGCAAATCATAATCGTTTTGCAGTTTTGCGACGACTTCCGGACCAAAGCCGTCATCGCCCATCACAATATTACCGCAGCCGAAAATTACCGTTGTGGGTACGTTCTTATTCATTGTGCGAAATGTGCCTCTATTTGAAGATTTACGCACAAACTACCATTCGCACCCGCCAACTTCAAGGGATTATTTTTCAACCAATTGTGCGTGACCACCTAAGCGTCTGTATTTAATAGTGATATTTTTCCTGTTTTTAGAAACCACGTTTCCACCTTCTCCACAAAGTGGCACATAAGCGCCCAAACATTGTGTTAGTAAACACACATTTAGATATCTAATCAGCACACCTCCCTCACCAATCCCCCCCTCTTACTCAACAAGATCAACAAAAAAGGCCCCGCAGAAATTTCTGCGGGGCCTTTTTACGTCATCATAAACCTCTCTGTCCAGGCGTCAGCCTCCCATCGGGTATCCATCCGGGTTCTGCATTTGCCACCTCCAGGTATCCCTGCACATCTCTTCAATTCCCCTTTCTGCCTTCCAGCCCAATTCCTTAGCAGCCTTTGCCGGATCGGCATAACAGGCAGCGATATCCCCGGCACGGCGGTCTGCAATCCTATATGGTACCTTTTTGCCGCTTGCAGCCTCGAAGGCCGCAACCATCTCCAGAACAGAGTACCCACGGCCGGTCCCAAGATTATAGATAGCTACACCCGGTTCATCAGCGATCCTGTTTATCGCTTTTACATGACCAAGGGCAAGGTCCACAACGTGTATATAATCACGCACTCCTGATCCGTCGGGTGTGGGATAATCACCACCAAAAACAGAAAGCTCTTTCAATTTCCCTAGCGCAACCTGCGAGACATAAGGCATCAGGTTGTTGGGAATACCGGTCGGGTCTTCACCGATCCTGCCGCTCACGTGGGCCCCGACAGGATTAAAATACCTGAGCAGCACAATATTCCAGCTCCTGTCAGCAACATAAAGATCCTGCAGAATTTCCTCTATCATCAGCTTGGTACGGCCATAAGGATTGGTGCACGAAAGTGGAAAATCTTCTGTAATGGGAACAGTCGCCGGGTCCCCATAGACTGTGGCGGAAGAGCTGAACACCATGTTTTTGACCCCGAACTCCGCCATCACCTCACAGAGGTTGAGCGTACCGGTCAGGTTGTTTTGATAATAGAGAAGCGGTTGTTCAACAGACTCGCCAACGGCCTTCAACCCGGCAAAATGAATCACAGCGTCCACGGTTTTGTCCACCTGCTGAAATACCGATCGCAAGGCTTCTTTATCCAGCAGATCCACCTTATGGAAATCCGGTTTCCTGCCCGCCAACTCCTCCACCCTGCGCAGCGATTCCTCACTGGCGTTGCAGAGGTTATCTACCACGGTTACCGTATGCCCTTCCTGCAACAGCTCGATACAGGTATGACTACCAATATATCCGGCTCCGCCGGTTATAATTATATGCATGATATAGCGTTCCTTTTTTACTACAAGAGGATATAAAACGGGAAGATTGTTTCTGCCAGGATCATAGTACATCAATTTGTGTAACGGGCAAGAGGAAACAGAAAATACCTTGTCAACACAGGACCTCTGCCAGGACATCAATAATTCCTCTTTTTCCACCACCTAAAACAAGGTATAGTAGCCAGCCAATCGCACTAACCCTAAATTTCTCATGAACATTATGTCTATTTGGTCCGCCCACCCATTGCTTGGCATTTATTATAGTAGTGCCCGTTACCAAATCATACATAATGTTCACCAAAGGTTAGCGCATGCTGTGTTGTCTTCGGCAGTGTTATAGCATTAGATATAGCCTCCTTTGCTCTACTGCTAAAAACTTTGAATTCGGCACCGCCTGAACTGATGAGAAATTTAATCTACCCCCACCGCAACATTAAACTCACGAGGTACAACAATGCCATACGTTAACATCAGGGTCGCAGGCACCCTCACCAAGGAACAGAAAGCAAAAATATCGGCCGGAGTTACTGAGGTCATATCCAAGGAGGCCAACAAACCGCCCGAAGCTATCCTCATCATGATTGATGAACTGGAAAAAGAGAATATTGCTAAAAAAGGCATTCTCCTCGACCCGCCGGAATAAAATGAATGTGAAGCAACGGATAGAAGAGCTGCACCGGCTGCTGCACGAACATAGTCACCGGTATTACGTACTTGATGACCCGTCAATTTCCGATGGGGAATACGACACCCTGTTCCGGGAGTTACTTGAACTCGAGAAAGAGCACCCGGAACTCGTTACAGCCGATTCCCCGACGGCCAGGGTTGGAGGACCGCCACTGGATAAATTCAGTCAGGTGGAACACCGTGTCCCTATGCTCAGCCTGGAAAATGCTTTCAACAACGACGACCTGTTCGATTTCGAAACCAAGTTGATGCGTTTTCTCAACACCGCTACACCGCTTACCTATGTCGCGGAACCCAAACTGGACGGCCTTGCCGTAGAGCTGGTCTATGAGCAGGGAATACTCGTTCAGGGTTCAACCCGCGGGGACGGTAAAACGGGTGAAGACATCTCCGCCCAATTACGTACGGTACAAGCCATTCCGTTGCGACTCACCGGCACCTCTCCCCAACTTCTTGAAGTTCGGGGAGAGGTTTTCATGGCACAGAAGGGATTTCAGCGGCTCAATGAGGTCCAGCTGGAACAGGGAAAGCAACCGTTTGCCAACCCACGGAATGCGGCAGCCGGGTCGCTTCGGCAACTGGACCCGACCATCACCGCTTCCCGCCCCCTCGATTTTTTCGCTTACGGCCTTTCTGCACCGGAAGAAACAGGTTGTACGAGACATTATGATGTTTTGCAGTACCTGGGAGAGCTCGGACTGCCTATCAACGATCTCACCAAACAATGTGAGACCATCGCAGATGTTATTATTGCATTTCAAGAACTCGGAGACCTCCGTCACGAGCTCCCTTACGAAATAGACGGTATGGTAGTGAAAGTTGACACCCTGGCCATACAGGAACGGCTCGGCAACAAAGCCCGTGCACCGCGCTGGGCTATCGCTTGCAAGTTTCCGGCAACCCAGGCAACCACCACCCTCATAAACGTTGAATTCCAGGTAGGGAGAACCGGTGCCGTCACCCCGGTTGCCATCCTTGAACCGGTTACTGTTGGAGGTGTCACGGTCAGCAGGGCCACCCTGCATAACCAGGACGAGATAGAACGCAAGGGCTTACATTATGGCGATACGGTCCTGATCCAAAGAGCGGGCGACGTGATTCCTGAGATCGTCAAACCGATTGAGGAACAAAGGGACAGTTCGGCACAACCTGTCTTAATCCCTGTTGTTTGCCCTGTCTGTGACCACCCCCTTGAGAAGCCGGCGGGTGAAGCGGTCACACGGTGCAACAACCCACACTGCCCGGCCCAGAGGCTACGAACCCTTATTCACTTCACCTCAAAGGCGGGGCTCGATATTGAGGGGCTTGGCAAAAAGTGTATCGAACAGCTTTTTGCGGAAGGTATCGTAAAAGACATACCCGATATTTTCACCCTGGACCGTAATCAATTATCGGAGCTTGATGGTTGGGGTAAAAAATCGGCCGATAATGTTATAGAGGCAGTAAAGGGCCGAAAAAACCCTCCGCTTGGAAGATTGCTGGCAGCATTGGGAATACGATTTATCGGCGAGGTCACTGCAGCCCTCCTCGAACAACACTACCCCACCTTTGACAAACTTATCGGAGCAAGCAGGGAAGACCTGCTTGAAGTAGACGGCATAGGCGAACAGGTGGCCAATTCCATAGTCGAATATTTCGGTGACGAACGGGTTGTCGCAATGGTCACACAGCTGCGGGAATCCGGGGTAGAACCGAAAGTACTCCTGCAAAACGCAGAGACCCAGCCGCTCAGCGACCAGATAGTCCTATTCACCGGCAGTCTATCCCAGCTCTCACGCAGCGAAGCCAAGAAACTGGTAAAAGAGAACGGTGGCCAGATCGCTACTTCGGTCACAAAAAAAACTACCATCGTCGTGGCTGGCGACAAAGCAGGATCAAAGCTTAAAAAAGCGATGGAAATGAAGAAAACCGTGATGAGTGAAACGGAATTTCTGCACCTCATCAATAAGGCATAGTGAAAAGCGGGTATCAGATTCTGCAGGGAAGCGAATCATACAAAACGCACTCAAACAGAAAATTTCAACAGATTTAATCATATTCGGCAATCACACCCTGCCACTGTAGCATTGTTGGCAAATAAGGATCGCCAATTCACTACAATACTATATAGCCCCTCGCACCTCCGGTAAAACCTGGAAGCCACGCAATATCATGGCACGTTCTCTAACCTGAAACAACTTTACACATTTTTAGATCCATAACAGATGGTGATAGCTGAATGTTCGCTTTCACTCGAACAGGAAATCAAAAATGCAACGATGATGGCAGGCACATTAGTATTTTTTTTTTTGAGCCCAAATGATGGTAGAATGAAACCTGCCTGAATATTTACTTATAAATGCGATTCGTATTCGTCTCCACCCTCTTCCTCAAATGGAGGTACTATCCATGAAATATTTTTTTGTTTTGCTGATTATAGTGTGCATAATCCTGCCCGGCTGTGAAAAGCAGGAGAAAACTAAAATCACAAAACTGAAAGTAGGCATGATACTCGATACGGGTGGAGACAGCGACAAGGGGTTTAATGAGTACAGTCTGCAGGGAGCCAAAAACGCAGCTGAAAAGGCAGGTATAGAATTCGAATACCTGATATCGGAATCCACCTCCATCTTTGAACGAAACATCGAAAAAGTAATCAAGGAAGGGGCTGATCTTGTTTTTACTGTCGGTTTTGCCCTGGCAAATGCAACGGCTAAAGCTGCACTCAGATACCCCGACCGTCATTTTGTCATAATGGATTCCGCTTATTTCCCGGGCAACGGTTGCTCGGAAAGTGTAAATGACTGCTACACAGAAGAGGGGGGGTTAACAAATGTTACCAGTCTTCTTTTTGCTGAAGACCAACCGGCATATCTTGCAGGTGTCCTCGCTGCATGCATGTCAAAGACAGACATCATCGGGTCCGTAGCAGGTTACGAGATCCCCCCGGTGGTCCGGTTCGTTGAAGGATTCATCAATGGCGCCCGCTCCGTCAAACCCGGAATCACCACGTACAAACGTTACATCCCCGATTTTAATGACCCTGACACGGGCAAGGTTGTCGCCACCGATTTCATTTCGAAAGGAGCGGATGTCCTCTTCTGCCCCGGAGGCAAAACCGGCCTCGGCGGCCTCATGGCTGCAACCGAGGCCAGGATCATGGCAATTGGTGTAGATGTGGACCAGTACAGGACCTTTCCTGATGCACGAAGTTCCCTTATTACCAGCGTCATGAAAAACGTCGATGTCGCCGCTGCCTTTGCGATCAAGTCCTTTACCCAGAAAAACCTTCAACCGGGAATTATTTATTTCTCTCTGGACAAAGATGCCGTAGGTTTAGCCCCATACCATGATTGGCAGGACAGAATCTCCGCAGAGTGCACCGACTTGGTCGAAAAAGCCAGGCAGAGAATCCTCGACACCCCCGACATAACCGGTGTCAGACTCAACTAGTTTCCATCCGAAAACTTACCATTCAGGAGTCTTCGCTACCTGGTGAAATTCGAGGCGTTGATCAAACTTTTACCGCAGGCATATTGCTGATATTCCAAGTATTTTTATTGAAACAACGAAGATCCGGGGAGAAAGGGTACACCCGGACAGCCTCCCAGATACTCAATTGATTGCTGTTGAAGGAATGCATGTCGACAATTAGAAGAAAAGATAGTGTAACAGACAACAACCTTACTTCATTTCAGTATTTGTCCAGGCTGCATATCGGCCTGGCAGCATTCGTCCTGCTGTTAGCCGGATTCCGGTATGCAGGAACAGGTAATTGGCAACTGCTGCCACTTATTTCCGTAATCGGCCTGTTTGTTATCATACAGGTTTATGCCCTTCGATTTGTTGCTGAAAGCGGCAGCATCCTCACTGCAATCAGAATTGTCGTCAGTGGACTTCTCCCATGCCTTTTGAGCACCCCCTTCCTGTTTGACAATATATTTCCGACCTGCCTGCTATTTCTTGTCGCAGTTCCTGTTTTTATTACCACCACGGGCCAGGTAAAACAATTGCCATACGCCTTGCTCTTTAGCTTTGCCATCCTCGCGGTGACAATCCTCATCGACCTCATCTTCCCCTGGCAGCACCTTCGCTTGCAGATCAACAGTACCAGGATCTGGTCTCTGACGATCCTGCTAACCCTGGTCTACCTTTTCTTCTCTGTGGCACTGCCTCTCATGTTGTGGAAAAGGGGCATCGCCCGGAAGAGGTTCAAAATCAACCTCGCTACCCAGTACTCCCTCGTTATAACACTCGTATCCGCAACGGTTATTGCCCTTGTTACCCTGGTACTTATCGGGCAGATCCGCAATGCCCGGATTCAACAAGTCGGTCAAACATTTCAAACGGTGGCGGAAAACTTTGGGGAACTCGTTGGTTCACACCTCGAACAGCAGATGCAAAAACTACAACTCCTGACCCAACAGGTGCCTATTATCCGGGAAAGCCTGATAACTGCTAATAATCAATATGGAAACAACCGGGAATTGAATCACCAGAAGCTGCAAGAGAAAAACAAGATGTGGCAGGAACCAGTCCGAAACAGTCGTTTTGAGATGACATACCTGAACAATCAAGCCACCGCTGCCTTAAGCAACTTCAGGGGCCATAACAGCTTTCATCACAACATTCTACTCGTTGACAGGCTCGGCGGTCTTGTGGGCAGCCTTGGCAAAAAACCGGAGAAAATCTTTTTTTACGATGAGGAGTGGTGGAATGTGACCTCAAATCTCGGCCTGGGAAATATTTTCATCGGTGACCTGACCATTGAAGAACGAACAGGACTACCCAATGTCCGTATTTCAATAGCAATTGTTGATCATTCCACCAACAGGGTCCTTGGAATGCTCTCTTCGTTTTATTATCTGCGGACGCTTGTTGAAGATATGGAGCGTTTCAGGCCGGAATCCGTCGAGCAGATCAGTCTGATCGATGCTGACAACAGACTTATCGCAACCACAGGCCAGGATTCAAAGCAGATGGCAACGGTATCCTGGTTTCGCAAGGAGGAAAACAACACTGCGGATTCCGGCTGGAGTCTAGGGGTCGACAAGTTGAACAGGAATGTCCTGATCGGTTACTCTTCCCTGGCTACCGCCTATAACGTCATCAGTAACCCGCTTCACCGACTTGGTTGGCAAATTGTTGTAAGTGGTACACGTCAGAACGCCATGGCTGACGTTGATAGATCGACCCAATGGGCGTTGTTTGTAGGAATGGTAGCAATGGCTGTCGGAGTTCTGGGGGCAATTGCTGCCGCCAAGGTAATTTCCAGACCGTTAGAGAACCTTACGGCGATAACGGCGGCAATGAGCGAGGGTAATCTCAACACCAAGGCCATAGCCAGCGGACCAGAAGAACTTGTTGCCTTATCGACTGCATTTAACCAGTTGACCGAGCGATTACATGAAGTCATTATCAATCTGCGATCAAGGACGAACCAGCTCGGCAAAGCAAAGCAGGAGGCGGAAAATGCCACTCGCCTCAAGGATGAGTTTTTGGCAAAGATGAGTCATGAGATCCGAACCCCGCTTAATGCAATTCTTGGTTTTGCCAACCTGCTTGAGGCCGCCATAGACAATCCCAAAGAAAAAAGGCACGCCCAGATAATTAAGAATAGCGGTACAGACCTGCTTGTCCTGATCAATGATATCCTCGACCTTTCAAAGATTGAAGCCGGCCATATGGTACTCCAGTCGGAAGCAGTAAGTCTGAGGCAGCTTTTTCGTGAACTCCAGGGTGTCTTTTCAATTTCTGCCCAGGAAAAGGGGATAGATCTTATGGTCACTGTCCAAAATAGTGTCCCGGCTTACCTGATGATAGACCGGGTCCGACTTCGCCAGGTGCTGTTCAATCTTATCGGCAATGCCCTGAAATTTACTGCACAAGGAAGTGTAAAATGTATCGCCCAAGTAAGACCATCTGATAACTCCAATCGTATAAATCTGCAGATAGAGGTACACGATACGGGCAGAGGTATTGACCCGAATGATCTGGAAATCGTATTCGAAAAATTCAAACAGGATCAGAACACTACCCTTGGCTCATCCGAAGGAAGCGGCCTTGGCTTGACAATATCCAAAAGCCTTATTGAAATGATGGGCGGCGAGATCTCTGTAAAATCAAGCATTGGTGCCGGTACAACTTTTATCATCTCCCTGAATAATATCGAGCAGGCAGATGATAATGGCGGCGACAGACCAGAGAATATTGTTACGCCTGAATGGCAAAATACTCACCAGTTCAGGCCGGCTGACATTCTTATCATCGATGATCTGGATGTTAACCTTAAACTCATAACAGAACTGCTGGACCAGTATGAATTCGTCGTGGACCAGGCAGAAAGTGGGGAGAGAGGACTCGACCTTACCCGCCAGAAACAATACGATCTCATATTACTCGATATCCGAATGCCAAGGATGGATGGTTTTGCCGTGTTGGAAAAATTGAAAACAGAAGGTAAAAACCGTACTACACCGGTCGTGGCGACAACAGCCTCGGCAATGAAAGAGGAAATCGCCGAAATAGAAAATGCGGACTTTGATTATTATATTATCCGCCCTTTCGGGCTGGACGACCTGCTCCAGATCATCTCAATCGCATTGCCGCATAAAGTCATCCATGTGGAAGAACCCCTGGCTGGCAAACCGGTTCAAAACAAAACAGATTTCTTCACAGACAGTCTATGGATATGCCCACCACAGGCGAAAGATCGTATCGAAAAAGAGCTCACACAACAATGGCAGTTGATTCAGCAAAAACAATCTATACCCGATATCGTCCTTTTTGCAAAAAATCTACAGCAGACCGGAACAGATTTTGGCATAAATATCCTCATCCGCTATGGCTCACTACTGGAAGAATATGCTGATGATTTTGATATTTACAATATGGAACGGCTCCTGACTGATTTCAGGAAATTGTTGGATAACCGTACCGTTTAACTGAATGGCAAAAGATAGTTCGCAGATAAAGGAGTAGTGGTCTTAATGGAAGACAAGATTCTTATCGTTGACGATATTGATAAAAATATCCAGATCCTCGGTTCTATCCTTGGCAGGAACGGCTATGCCGTGTCGTATGCTACCAGCGGGAGGAAGGCCCTTGAAATGACCTTCGAACAAAAATTCACCCTTATATTGCTCGATGTCATGATGCCTCAAATGGATGGTTTTGAGGTCTGCCGGGAACTCAAAAAACGAAAACGCACTAGAGATGTACCCATTATTTTTCTTACCGCCAAAACAGAACAGAAAGATATCAACTTCGGCCTGCAACTGGGAGCGGTCGATTACCTGACCAAACCAGTTAACGATATCGAACTCATCGCCAGGGTAAAAACACACACGTCCCTGCAACGTGCCCGAAAATTGATCGAAAGAAGAAACAGGGAACTCAAAGAGAAAAACAGAGAACTTGCTCAATTACTTGCAGAAAACCGCAAAGCCCATAGTGAAATCAAAACCCTCAGGGGGATGATCCCCATCTGCTCTAAATGTAAGAAGATCCGCGATGACAAAGGCTTCTGGAACCAGATCGAGACATATATCAGCGAACACTCTGAAGCACAATTTACCCACAGCATCTGCCTGAACTGCGCCAGGGAACTTTACCCAGACCTGGATCTTGGCGATATCTAATCCACCACTAGGAGGTTGTCCGACAATAGGAATTTTCGTTCAGATCAAGGCAAACGCGAAAAATTACCGCAGGTATATAGTTAATATTATGAGGATAATTTTTCGTATTTAACGAAGATATGGACCGGTAAGCATAGACTCCGAGAAGTGCATTCTCGGACAGCCTACTAGACAAGAAACGCAAGTTGTTATACTTCCTCATGGAGAGCCGTGTTACTTTCTACTTCTGAAAAAACATGACTCGCTTGAGCCCACCAATATCTTTTTTACAACACCTTCCTTATCATCCACTCCACATCGATGAACAACCTACTGTGCAAAATAACCTGAACTTCTCATAAGAGCTTCGAGATAGATACCTCGAAGGTTTTTCAACTTTCACTATCTGTTGCTGGTTCTAAATTAATCCCAAAACCCTTTCCTGGTTTTCCGTTTTTTCCTAATTTCCAGGAATTCGGGCCCAAGCAGGATATCTTTTTCAGAAAACCCTCCCACTTATCTCCCTGTTAATGCGTCCGTGTCGGGTCGACATCGACACCATATCGCACCGATATCTCCCCATATCGTCTAGGAAAAGATCACCAAACAGCTACCATTGAATCAACAGCAAGACGGTATTGGACGGGTCCCGTCCCACTGGTGCAAAAGCATCCCTATCAACAAAGGAGACAATCATGAAACGCACATTTCACATTCTATCAATCCTGGTTGCACTTTCATTCTTCGTTCCGACTCTGGCAAGTGCAGAAGCCGAACGGCTGATTCTGAAATACAAAGACAGACATATTCAGTCTAAAAATCACCAGGTGCAAGCACTATACCTTAAACGTGAACTGAAACAGAGGTATCCTCAACTCAACCTGAATCAATACAGGCTTGTTCGAACAGTGGTTATGGCCAAAAGTAAAAAAGGCAAGGGAACAATTCAACTCAGGGTCAGAAACAATTACAGCCGCAAACACAAGGTTCATGGCCCCCCGCAGGGTTTCGGCAATTCCGCCAAGTTCACATATGACAAGATTGAGATCGGCAATCCCGCCCACAGAAGCGATGGCCCCTGGCAACTCCTGTTTACAGGTAACTTCAAGCTGAGAAAGGTATTACTGGTGGTCGAACGAAAAGACCGAAACAAAAACACCCACTACAGCTCCAATGACAACACCTGGTGGGACAGCAATCACAGACCCTATGATTATGCCGATGACTGGAACCGGGACCGATATCAAAACAGTCATAATGCACGTAACTACCTGGTCCCTTTACCGCTCGTTCTACCGGCACGGAACTGGGGAACAGATATGGAAGGTGAAAAACAATGCGGCAAGCGATCGGGAAAGGTAGCGGACGGCTGGAGATACCCCAACACTATCTGCGAGGCTTCTTCAAGTGCCACATTCAGGGGCGGTTACAGACCCGTACGTCTTTTTATTCGACCGGATAGTCGCCCGCTTGATATTTACAACAACCTGCGTATACGTAACCTTCAGGTTTCGCTAACACTTGACAACCACGGTAAACGAAACTCGGCAACCATTGGCATAAATATCGGAGGCAGGGAATACACGAAATATATCGATTGCACCAGTAGCAACCGTAATCGTGAAGCATCCTTTTCCATAACAGGCGACTGGAATCCTGCGGATGTGCAAAACTCAAGGTTCTGGATCTTACCTGAGCACGGTAACAGCGAGCTGACCATTAAGCACATGCAGGTCCGGGTTAAGAAAATTGGTTAGCAACCATGTCCCGCTCCAAATAGTTGATAATGCCAATTTATTCTTGCATCTCAAGTAGAGTATGGTATCAACATGTAACCTCAAAAGAAGAACCGGCAACCTCTCCCTTTAACCCTACCTGGTGAGATCGGTTAACCCAGTTGCCGGAACACACTATAGATCAAGAAGGAGATTAAGATGAAACGCGCATTGCCCTATATAGTCTTGATAGTCATGACACTTTTTACCATCCAGCTTACCGGCTGTACTGTGCAGAACCATCAACAGCAAGGTACAGCCGTAGGCGCCGGTGTCGGTGCAGGTGTCGGTGCCATCCTGGGCCAGGCTATCGGTGGAGATACCGAAGCAACAATGATCGGTGCAGGTATCGGTGCCGCCCTGGGCGGTGTAGCCGGCAACCAGATTGGCCGATACATGGATATGCAGGAAAAGGATCTCCGTAATGCTGTTGCCGCCTCCGATGCAGCAAGCGTGAGAAGAAGCCAGGATGTCCTGACCGCAACCTTCAAAGGCGAGGCATTCTTCGACTTCAATTCTGCGTCCATTAAACCTGGTGGATATACAGAAATCAGCAGGGTCGCCACCGTCTTGAACAAATATCCTCAAACAAGAATCCGTGTAGCCGGCCATACAGACTCCCGCGGATCGGAAGCTTACAACCTGAAGCTCTCTCAACACAGGGCCGATGCGGTTAAGAACGCATTAACCCAGAGGGGCGTGGACCCGAGACGGATTGAGACCATCGGTTATGGAGAATCAATGCCTATATCCTCCAGCGATGCCGTCAACAGAAGAGTTGAAATCATCATCGTTCCCATCCAGGCATAACAGCCAACAAGACAGAAATTCTTGTAAACGCCCTGGGACAGCATTGTCTTCAGGGCGTTTTTTTTTGCTGTTATGGTATACTGGTTTAGAAACAACAGCGTTTTCCCGATGTATCAAACCAAATTCATCTTTCTTTCGGGCCAATTATGGACGCAAACAGATATACTCAGATCGAACAAAAAATAGAATCCTTCCCCGCACTCCCAGCTGTTGTCGCTCAGGTACTGAAGGTTACAAACAATCCGGAAAGCTCTGCTGCCGACCTGATGGAAGCAATCCAGCCCGACCCCTCCATGTGTACCGCAATCCTGAAGGTAGCCAACTCTGCTCTCTTTGGGCAACCTAAGAAGGTAAGCTCACTCGAGCAGGCCATCACCCTGCTGGGGTTTAACGAGATCGAATCCATTGTGCTGGGGAAAGCGGTTGTGACATCTTTCCAGCAGATTCTTGTCGGGCATAAAGAAGAGTTGAAAGAATTCTGGCAACACTCCTTCACTTGTGGTCTGGCCGCCAAGATCATTGCTGTACACCTCAACCTCTCATCCGGTCAGTTTTTTATGGCGGGTCTCATCCACGATATCGGAAAGCTGGCCATGCTGCTTAGTTTCCCTAAGGAATATGGCAGCACCGGCTTCCTCAATCAATTCAGCACGCAACAACAACTACAGCAAGAGACAGAGCTTTTTAGTATTTCCCATGAATTGGTTGGCGGAAAACTCCTGCAAAAGTGGAACTTCCCGCAAAATCTGTTGTTCTCTATCGGGTTTCATCATCAACCTGAAAGAGCACCCAAGCAAAATGGGTATCCCCTGGTCATCCAGCTTGCTGATGTTCTTTCCATGTTCTGCTGTAAGCCAGACCTTCTCGGTGAGGACGATATCACCACCGGCGTAACAAAACACCTACCCGATATCCAAAGCAAGTGGGAGAAGTACAAGCTGCCCTTTGGTGAAGAAACCCTGGAGTCGTGGTTTGCCTGGTTAAAGATAGACCATGCCCACGGTAGCCCGATACTCAAACTGTTGAGCACCAGATAAAAATCATTCTGGTTATCTTACAAGGTCCGCTGTTATCAGCGAAGTGCCTGAAGTACCGTTGCGGTTGGCTCTCCGTCTACAGGTAAACCACTACTTTTCTGAAAATTCCTGATTGCCTGTCTTGACCCCTTGCCGAGACGACCGTCAATCTCACCGTCGTAGAATCCTTTGTTCTTCAGCAGACGCTGTATTTCAAATTTTTCATCAAAAGAAAGTGAACCTGCCGGTTTCGGCCATGGCTGTACCATACCGTCCCAACCGGCCAGCCTGTCGGCAAGAAGACCTACCGCTAGGGCGTAATAATCTGAATTATTATACTTCTTGATAACAAAGAAGTTCTTGACCATCAGGAATCCGGGTCCTTTCTCTCCCGCCAGGATCTTTAGTTCCGCCCGTTCATCCTGTCGTGGAAATTTTTTCCCACCCGGACGCGTGAAACCAAGTGCCTGCCACTCTGCAAGCGTTTTTGTCTGACCATCATACAGGCCTGCAGTCGCTGGCATTTCGACCTCATACCCCCATGTTCTGCCGCTGCGCCAGCCATTTTTGGCAAGCAGGTTGGCCGCTGTCGCCAAGGCATCAGGAATCGAATTCCAGATATCCCTGCGCCCATCCCCATCGAAGTCAACACCATACGCCAGGTAGCTTGTCGGAATAAACTGGGTGTGCCCCATGGCTCCTGCCCAGGATCCGAGCAAACCATCCCGGCTAATATCTCCTGCCTGCAGGATTTTCAGGGCGGCGATCAGCTGGTTGCGCCCAAACGTGCCCCGTTTCGGATCACCCCAGGCCAGGGTTGCCAGGGCCTGGGGAACATAGTGCAACCGGTGTTTCTTCTCCAGGACAAGACCATAGTTTGACTCCATCGACCAGATGGCAAGAATGACCGATGCTGACACACCATACTCAGCTTCAATCAGGGAAAGCGTATCAACGTGGATGGCTCTCATTTTTGCCCCTCGCGATATGGAGAGTCCGTTAACCCTGTTGTCGAGATAATCCCACACCTTCTGGGTAAATTCCGGTTGGTAGGCCGCCCGCTCAAGAGCCAGTGTATCAGGTTCAGATATATTCACAAAGGCTTCCTGATAAACTGATCGAGATATACCCTGAGCTTCTGCCTGACGCCTGAAATCTTCAACCCATGTACGAAAGTTCGTATCCGCAGCAGCAGGCAGGCAGCCTAAGAAAATAGTCGTAATAATTGCGAAACCGATAAAACGTAATTGTATACACATAACTTTGCACTTTTTTTTAAATCGTCTGTTCATATGTTTCTGCCCACAAAAGACATACTACCATTTGTTGCTGACATCAACAGAAGTCAGATAAAACTGTTAAATTCTTTTCACATTGACCGGCCTCGACCTGAAGGGATACCACAAAACGTGCCACATTGTCGTAACATGCTGTTTTTCTATATTTTTATTCCGTTCTACTTCTTTACAGGATATAGTAGTTGAGGCGTTTTTTTACTTTCACTTACTCTTCAGACAAGGAGCAGCAATCATGCCAAATTTTCTTTTTGTTCTTCGCGACAACAACTTTGAAAAAGCAACTCGTTGTTTTCAGTTTGCAAAAATTGCCCACTCCAAGGGACACCATGTCGATCTGTTTTTTATCGACAGCGGTGTTGACTGGGCCATAAAAGATCGTGACGGCAGTGAAAAGACCGATACTGGCGATTGTGTTAACGACTATCTCCCCTACCTTGTTGACAATCAGGTACAGGCAGGCATTTGCACCCCATGTGCCAAAAACCGAAACCTTGATGAGGCAAATTTCTATAGCAATATGGCTCTAGACGGTGGCCCTCATCTGATAGACATGGCTGCAGAGGCAAAGGTTTTCAACTTTTAGTCTGTCACCAGTGACATTTCCCGCATATGCGAAGCAGTGAATAAGGCACTTTTCCATATCATTGCTTCGCTCCTTTCCTTGACAAGCCAATTTTCCTCCCCACTATTAAATATATCTCTTAACAACATTTTATGAGAGGAGGAATACTATGTCGAATATCATTCGACCAGATTTTCAGAACAACTCCCAGAATGGTAATACCCAGAAAACAGAGCCCGTTCCCGGCTATCAATTGCTGTTGGAGATAACCTTTTCCACTCCCCCTATAAACAGGCGTATACAGGTTTCCGGCAATATAACCCTGGCCGACCTGCATGAGGTAATTAAGACCTGTTTTAACTGGAGCGATGACTACGGACACCGGTTTTTTGTTGGGAAAATTCTTTACGGCCCGAGAAGTAAAAATGAAACCACAACCTCCTATGATGAAGCCGCAACAAGGCTCCATGAACTTGAGGAGGCAATGGGATTCATTTTTACCTATTATTATGATGCGGGATCTGGTTGGGAATGTGAAATAACTGTAGAGCAACTGCTCCCGCCTACAAACACTATCGAGCCACCTGTCTTCCTTGACGGAGAACAGGCAACTCCCCCATACCAGTTTATCGACATCCATGAGTACCAAGCCTTCCTGGCCGACCTTGAAGTAGCTGAGAGTGGAAAAAGAAGAAGAATGCTGGTAGATTATAACCTTGCCTCCGATTTTAATCCGGTTTACTGTGATTCGGAAGAGCTCGCACTAAAAGTACAACATTCCATAGACCATTAACCCAACCCCGGAATCCGAATATTCCCGATTCCTTCCAGGAGAGAGACCATGAACTTATTGCCAGCCATAGTTCAGGAGACTGCACCCTCCCCAGATGCCTCAATTATCTGGCTGCATGGCCTTGGAGCCAGC
This sequence comes from Desulfopila sp. IMCC35008, assembly GCF_010646885.2. Lineage (GTDB taxonomy): Bacteria > Desulfobacterota > Desulfobulbia > Desulfobulbales > Desulfocapsaceae > Desulfopila. The sequence continues at coordinate 4,005,931 of NZ_CP050700.1, forward strand.
GGATATGACTTTTCACCCATTGTTCCGGAGTTGAAACTCCCCGAAGCAATGGCTATTCGGTTCATCTTTCCCCATGCGCCGAGGATTCCGGTAACCATCAACAACCACATGGTAATGCCCGCCTGGTACGATATCCTGGAGATGGAGATTGACCGGAAGGTCGACTTTGAACAACTCTCCCAATCCACCAAAGCAATCGCAAGGTTAATTGAAAATGAATGCGAGAAGGGCATAGACAGCAGCCGTATTATAATCGCCGGTTTTTCACAGGGGGGCGCCGTTGCCTATGATGTAACGTTGAGCTGCGACGTTCAACTCGGCGGCCTCCTGGCCATGTCAACCTATTTTGCAACCGAGAAGGTCATACAGTTTAGTGAAGCAAACGTCTCTATCCCAATTGAAATCCAGCATGGAGTTAACGACCCTGTCGTTCCAGAGCACCTTGGGAAACAAGCTCATGACCTGCTGCAATCCAGAGGGTATGCCACCGATTATAAAACCTACCCCATGGAACACGGTGTCTGCCCCGAACAGATCGAGGATATCTCCGCCTGGTTCCAGGAGGTGCTGACGACCTGACCGGCCCGAGGCACCTTATTATAGGGGCAGGTATGAGCGTCCTATCAGGAAACCTGCAGTAATGAGGAGGGCAATCAGGTGTAACTGCCATGTCAGCAAACCTTTGACTACATTTTGAGCACAAAGGTCAAGCCGGTTTTCCACTGTCGCCGTACCTTGCTTTACCTTCAGTTCATTCTGGGACAATTGTCCCCAGGCCTTTTTCCGGTAAAACAATGTCGTCCAACCGGCGAGAAACACATAGATCGTCGATACAGCAAGAAACGTGATGACATAGACTTCCAGGAAACCGATATCCATTTCGACACACCTCCCTGATATTGCTGCTTCATTGCAGTGGATTCCACATTGTATATCCCGAAAATAAAAATTTGCAAAGCGCTGTCCGTCATTGCCTGCCACAGTTACTTTTACGATCGGGTTTCAGAGTGTTATACTGTTTGCCATATAACAGGTCAACCAACCCAGTCAATTTAAACGAGGAACACAGATGCTCACACCGTCATGCCGCCCCCTGCTCATAGGCAGCCTCCCTCTGACAGATCACCACCAGGCCGTAACAACTATCATGGAATACTGTCCGGAAATACCGCTTTGGCCGCAATTGCCCAAACACCATCGAGAAGGAATGGTCCGGCAGTTCCTGTCGGGCTTTCCCGGACTCACAGAGGACGGAAAAAAATTCTGGATCGATACCCGAAAAGAATCATTTACAGACGAAATGACAGGCTTTTATGAAGACCACATCGCAGCAGCAGACGACCTCTCATTTTTTCAATCATCCCGGTTTGGGCTTCATAACGATACGGCTCCTGGTTTTTTGGCTCTAACTCAGCACCTTGAAGACAACTCGATACAACCATATACAGTAAAAGGACAAGTTACCGGGCCTGTCACAACCGGAATAGGGACAAGGGATGATCAGGATCGGTCGATTTTTTATGACGACAGTTTGCGTGATATCCTGGTCAAACTCCTTGCCGGCAAGGCACGATGGCAGGTGATCGAACTGAAAAAACTTACCGGTAAAACACCGCCCATAGTATTCATAGATGAACCGGGTATGGTGAGTTTTGGCTCAAGTGCCTTTACCGGTGTAACAGCTGAAATGGTTGGAGAAGCGGTCGGAGAAGTAATTGAGTCCATACATGAAGCTGGAGGGCTGGCTGGAATCCATATCTGTGCGAATGGAGACTGGGGACCAGCGTTACTGTCCGAAACAGATATTATCAGTTTTGATGCGTACTCTTATTTCGATAATTTTATCCTCTTTAAGGATCACCTCTGCTCATTCCTGCAACGTGGTGGCTTCCTTGCCTGGGGCATTGTACCAACTGGAGATCCAATCGCTGTTGAAAAGGAAACTTCCATTACGCTCTTTGCCAGATGGCAGGAACAAGTGCAGAAGCTCTCCTCATTTGGAATTTCACAGGAACAATTACTCAAACAAACATTTATTACACCAGCTTGCGGCACCGGTTCGCTCTCCCCTGAATTAGCCCTGAAAGTATTAACCATGAACAGGGAGCTTTCGGAATTAGCCCGCTCTTTCAAACCGTGATATTTTTTAATAGAATAACAGGCAGGTTCATGTTGGATATTCCTGCCTGTAAATTCCCTTCCTGTTAAAAGATATAGCCATACTTTGTGCTGTGTTTTTTCAGTTCACTCATTCTCTTCCAATCCTATTACTTTCTTCAACACTTCACTCTTATCTACATATGTAATACGTCTTTCTCTCCATATTATTTTCATATCAGAACAACTCCAGTCAGAAACATTACGTTTAATCTTCACATTTCGTATGATATTTTCGCCACCCAATCCTGTTGAGATCCCCATCATGATTTTTTCATATAGGTGCCATTTATTCAATTTTACACAGTCACCAGATTGTGTTTGAAGAGGACTTAAAGTTGAGCCAATCGGACACAAAGAATACATCTTGCCCATATTGTCTCATTTTTTGTGGCTCTGCATCATTCACTAATTTTCAATTTCATACCAATTATGAACAGGATTTGTTGTATATTATCTTCAATGCCACACCATATTAATCCTCTATTCTAGACGTAATGACAAATTCGTAAATACTTGAAATAGATACACTTACCTAACAGTAAAACCCTGTTTCAAGGAAGTATTTTTATAACGTATATTAATCCCACGTGCAGAATTATTCCATTTTCTATTTGAAATATTTTTTTTCCACTATAAAATAAAGCTATTGCATCGGAAAATAACTTCGTTATTATAAAATTCATTTTTCAACTTACATTATGTTAATCTTTGCCAGAAGGATGTATCAATGAGTGATTTCGTAAAAATATTATGTCATGCCCGACGTCTTAACAGTGCTACAAAAGATTTGTCTGTCGCAGAATTAAAAGACATACAAAACAAGCTGGAAAAAATTATTGAAAAGCGTATAGTAGCCGAAGAAGACTCCCGCCGTAAAGATGCGGAAAAAAAGAAGAAAATTGAAGACATCAAAAAGCAACTTGCTGCCGATGGAATCAATCTTAATGAGCTTCTCACCGAAAGCACAGAAAAAGTAACGAAAAAACGTGCACCTCGTCCGCCCAAGTATGAGATCACGAATGATGAAGGGAAAAAGATAACCTGGACCGGCCAGGGGAGAATGCCAAACGTATTTAAAGAAAAAGTTTCTGAAGGTGTGTCAATTGACACCTTTCTTATTAAATAAGAAGCATTATTTAAATTAATATATTGTAGGTAAATTCAGAATACATCGAATTAACCTACAATATATTGTATGCTTTTCTTTACTGCATATAATACCTTCAGCCCACTTGCCACTCCATCAACGAGTAAGGTTAGCTTAAATACTAACCTATTAATATATGGCATGGGGTAAAGGATACGTTTCATTTATTTCTTACCAGGACCACTTTTAACCCTTTAACAGTTTCCGAACAGCCGACGAGCTGTTGACCTCCCCTTTCCCGGTGTATAGCTCGTGGTTTTTCTCGATCTGCCCAAGTTTATAAAGGTAATTGACCATTATTGATGCAGACTGCACGATTCCGGTTCTTGAGAGATTGCCTCCCCAGTTTATTCGTTCGATCATGGCACCGTTTGAAAGGTGAAAATGAGCAACACGATCATATGCCTGGCTCCCCCTTTTAGTCTTAAGCAAATACTTGGCACACAAACTGAGCATAACGTTTTTACATTCAACTCTGTCCCCTTCCTTCTCTTTTGATTCCGGATCATCTACAAACATTTCCTGCAAATATTCCACTGCACCGTCTCCATTTTGCAGTTTTTTCAAGACCTGCTGTTCTCGTGAGTCCAATTCTGCAGAGTTTTTCTCAAGCCATGACATCAGCCCGGGAATAGGCGAAAGAGTAGAAAAGGTTTTAAGGTTCGGAAGCTTTGTGGAGAGATCAGCCACAACTCTCTTGATCAGGAAATTTCCGAAACTCACACCAGCAAGCCCTTTCTGACAATTCGATATTGAATAGAAAATGGCAGTATCCGCTTTATCAGGATCACCCGGGGGGGCATTGACATCAAGAAGCTCCTGGACGTTGTCCGCCAGTCCATTTACCAAGGCGACTTCCACGAAAATCAACGGTTCATCCGGCATAGAGGGATGGAAGAATCCATAACAACGTCTATCTTCCCGCAGCCTGTTTTTCATATCCTCCCAGGAAGATATGGCATGAACGGCCTCATATTTAATCAGTCTTTCCAATATCACCGCAGGAGTATCCCAGGTAATACGCTGTAGATCGAGGAACCCAATATCAAACCAACTGGCAAGCAGACGATGCATATCCCGATCAAACGGTTTCAATTCCGAATCTTTTTTCACCAGGGGCAGCAACTCTGCACGCATATCCACCAGAAACTTCACCCCATCCGGGAGCTCATTGAACTGCCCAAGCAATTTTCGTCGTGGAGCAGTCAACAGGTTTTGCAGTTTATGATTCGCCTCCTGCAATTCAAACGCCGTAGAAATAGTTGAGCGCTCCTCTATAGCCCTCTCAACCGCAACATTATCCACAGAGTATTCCCGTGCCAGTAATTCGAGAAACCGTTTACGTCCTTCCCTGTTCAGGACAAGATAAGCCCGCCCCAGTTCAGCTGCACGGGAACGGGCAGAGACTTCCCCGCCTTTTCCCTCAAGACAAGCGTCAATAGCACGTCTGATTTTATCCAAATCGCTCTCGGGAAGATCCTTTTGAACCCTGTCCCGCAGTTCGTCACGCTCACCCAATGGCCAGATATCCCGGATAAGTCGTAGTGTTTTATCCCAAAACGGACCACCGTTTGCTGTCATCGTGCACCTCCAGGCTGGTTAACTGTTTTATGTAAACAATGAAGAAGTATACTACGTTAACTGTTCAGGGAAGAACATAGTCACATTATGTTCAGGTAAAAATATAGGAGTCATGCTTTCTGATCGACCTGTCGAAAACAAGGAATGCAGAGAGTCTGACCTCGGTACCGCCTGGTCCGTGACTCCATAGTCCGCTCACCGCATGATTCACAGATCATACCGGTGAGAACCCTGGCAGATCTCGGTGCTCCGCTGTGAAGTTCCTGACGGGTGAAAAGCTCTGACAGATCTGTTTCCATGACACATTTGATCATATCCTCCTTACCTGCACCTTCAGTGGTATAGGAGAAGACCAGACGAAAGCCTTCATTGGTCGTGCGATCAAAAAAGGAAAATGCCATCTTCCCGTAATCACGATGGATAAGATTCCCTTTACCAAAAGTACAGCCAGTAAGATACTGAATGCCATCCACCCCGCACATATCCGTTTCGGTTACACATACAAGCGCTGTCGGATCTGCATCCGGGAAGGAGGTAAGACAGTACTCTGCAGCCCGCATCCCAATAGCCAACCCCGGACAACTGTGCCCATGAAATTCTATTGTTTTGCGGATCTGCTCTGTGGAAAATTTACATGCCATAAGCATTCTCCTCTCTCAAGCTGGTCTTCTCATGAATTATTTAACATCCGTAAAACAGGTAGCTCAAAGTATGGGTTTATCTGTTCGAAATCAAATCAGACGAAAGATTTCACCACAGATACTTCAATGGTATCGAATCCTGTGTTCGCCTCCGCGGATAATTTATTGAAGCATACCTATGGAATTGGGGAGGCAAATCCTGACGCCAACAGGGTGGTTGAAGACCAGGAGCGTGTCTACGATACGTGCACAGTATAATGAACGTAACGCAGATTTAGCAATAACGGAATAAGGGGATATACGTTTCGGGAATAATCGTGGAAAGGCAGCCCGTGAAATCGAGCTGCCGGATGAGGTAGTAACCCGTCCGTTCCTACCTTAAAACTACCCTTCGTGCCAATCTCAGCGTTGCGACTCTCATTTTTATCCTCGGGATATCAGATATATGCTTGCGGCAAAAATGAAAGTCGCGCCTCGATTTTGAACAGAATGCTGAGTTTCAGGATGGGAACTAACTTAGTTTCTCCCCTATTGCCTTACCGTAATCCTGGCAAGCCTTTACACCATCCTGCTCGCCGACCATCGCCTCTGTCAAATTCAAAGGTCCGAGATCGGTCACATCCATTTTGAATACATGCATCATGGTATCGTAGATCATGGGGGCACTCTCACCGCTGTGAGTGTGTGAACCAAACGCGCCCCCGATCTTACCAACGAGGTTTGCCATCTGCGCCATAAACAGGAACTGCTTCATCCCCCCCGTCATATCCTTATGATAGGTGGGGCATCCGAATACATAGCCGTCATATCCGGCAATACTGTCACTGTCCTCTATGGCGGAGATCTTTTTCACCTCAACCTCACAGCCACCGATCCTCAGTCCTTCTGCAATATAATTCGCCATCGTTTCCGTTTTTCCGGTCCTGCTCGAATATGCAACTAGTACTTTCTTCATACAACCTCCTGTTGGATGTTTGGATGGTACACAGCTAAAAAGTCACGAGCAATGTAACCTCATAGAGAAATCTATACCGTGCTGACAAAACGACATGAAAAGCGGACAAATAACAATGAATACTATTATCAATGCCTGGAATTTTTCGCAACCTTTTCGACAATTATTACTGTTATTCGTTGATATTTCTACTCAGGAGGCACCTTTGAAGCAGCTTTGTTACGACGAGTAATACGTACAGTAAACGGCACCCACTACGTCAACTAAATAATTGATTTCAGCCACATAAAAGACCATGCTCCAGAATAGCCATAATTATTTATAATGCCTGGCATTTTAATATGTTGAAACTCGTGCATTATCTATAGTAAAGAAAATATGATCCGGCTGATTCCGGATACTTGCTTTATAACAGGTTCTTTCGAAATATACATACCAGGCATTATTCTTCATCACAGGAGCAAAATTCATGGCTATCAGCGAAAGCCATCTTCCACGAACAGAATCATTTATTGATAGTAGAGATAAAAAGCGGATTTTCGAATTCTCACTTCTTGGCAAAAATGGTGGTAGAGGATACAGGGTCACCGCCCGTGAAGTTACTGACGATGAAGGCGGTTATATCTTTGTAGAATCATCTCCCTCACTCGATCATTGTCTCGATCGATTACGGATCAAAATCAAGCTGAGACTCGCAATAAAATCAACGGTCGTACCACAACCGACAACCACTGCAGTTATCGCCCCTTCCCAGAATATCCTGTCGGGAACCATTGCGGATGACGGTATCATTATCGACGGAAAGCTTATCGACTGGAAGATGTTTGTCTCCATCATCACGCCCCATGAGGGGCTGAAGATGAACCTGAGCATAGTGGATCCCGCATCCTGAATCGGCCAGATAGAGGAGCGGGCTCCATCCAGCCTGCTCCTTTTACTCAACCACTGTTACTCCCCATAGCACGTCAGCTCATTGACAACGCTGTCCCCCACAGGTCCTCCAAAAACAAATGAATGCTCTGTGTTCACGATAGGCACGGAATACTAAATTCTCTGAACTTCTCGCTATAACAGGAACAGATATTTTGTGAACAGGACAAATGAACAATCTGCATCCTCGGCACCGGTACCAGTCGACCTTGATTCCAGCGATCCGGCCATAATGTCACCCGGCCATTTTATCCCGGTAATGCAGTCGATCTCGGGACAACCACCATCGCGCTCTACCTGCTGGATGTAAACAACGGATGAATACTCTCTTCCCTTGCGCTGGAGAATCCTTAATCTCCTACCACATCAAAGAACACTTGACCAAACCCCGACATATCAGCCCGTATTATTTTCTTCTGACAGGATGACGATGCACTTGCCATCCTATCAGAAGAAGTGACATGAAAAAGACTAGATCTCCCCTGCCCCATCGTCCCTCAATGGACGATTATCCCATCCTCAAGCTCGATAGTCCGTTGCGCCAAACCGGCATAATCCGGTTCATGAGTCACCATCACAATAGACAATCCGTCTCGATGCAGATCGCTTAGTAATGTCATGATCTGCTCGCCTGTCGCCCGATCGAGACTACCGGTCGGTTCATCGGCAAATAGAATTCTTGCAGATTTTACTAATGCCCGGGCAATAGCCACCCTCTGTTGTTCACCGCCGGACAGATTACCGGGCAGTCGATGAGCCTTATCGGCAAGCCCCACCCGGTCCAGACAGGCTCGCGCCCTTTCTTTTATAGACGCGTCAACCGGCTTGACCGAGTTCATGAATGGCAGGAGGGTGTTCTCCAGTACAGTTAAATAGGGCAACAAGTGATGAAACTGGAAAATAACGGCAAAGTCTGCCATACGCAAGGTATTCAGCCTGTTCTCCTCCACTCCTGCCAGATCCTGTCCCTGGTACCTCAACACCCCTTCATCTGGACGAACCAGAGTTGACAGAACGTTCAGCAGTGTCGTTTTACCAGAGCCTGATCGGCCGATAATAGAGGCAAACTCACCCTCCTGCAGATCAAGGGAAACCTCCTTCAAGACAGACACGCTTTTTCCGTCGGTTACATACTTCTTGGATATATTCTTTGCTGATAACATCTTCTCCTCCTACAGGGCCACAAGGGCATCTGATGGGTCAACGGCAGCCGCCTTCCAGGCCGGATAAATGGAGGACACCACCGTCACCACCGTAAAGATAGCGCAGACAGTCAACAGGTCCTTCGCAGAAAAAAGAGGAGTCCCACCTGTGCTCAGATCAAGAACCTCAAGAGCCTTAAAACTCAGACCAAAACCTGCAAAATAACCAAGCAGACCTGCCAGTGAACCGATAATCCCGGCTTCAAGACAAAAGATAAAAAACACACCGGATTTCCCAAATCCCAGGGTACGGAGAATCCCTATATCCTTCTTCCTCTCGTTCACGGCGGAAAGCATGGATAACCCGACCATCGCAGCTGCCGTAATCAGGATCACGAGGCTAATCGAAAGTGCCAGCTTCTTGACAAAATGAACCGATGCCATTCGCTGATTAACCACGTTCTGCAAGGCTGTTACAGTAGCTTCGGGAACAACCGACCTGATCTGGTCGACGATCTCCTCAATAGGGCAACCGGCACAAAGCGCGGCAACCTCGACGAAGCTGAGACCATCCGGACGATCCAGCATTTTCTGCAGGACAGCCAGCTCCATAAGGATAACCGAGTCATCATCACTCCCTGTTTCATAGAGGACACCCGAAATAACGAACTCACGACCAAATAGCTCTACCTTGTCCCCCGTTTGATAGCCAAGTTTTGCAGCCGCAACACTGCCGAGCAGAATTTCCTCAGGCTTTTGGGGAAACTGGTTATCCGTCGCCCAATAACTTTTTATTTTTCTCTCCTCCTGCCAGTTTACCCCGACAAGAGCGACCGCCTTCTCACCTATACGCAGCATGCTTACCAGCTTAGGTGCAACTACGCTGATCCTATCCTTCAGACCTATAGAACGGATTGCTTCCACCGTCTCACTCTCCGACAGATACTGGATGTCGAAAAGCATATCCCCCATATGAAAACCGCCGTAACTCACACTTAGTTTCTCGGTTGCCGGTGTCACCACAATATTGGCCCCGAATGAGGTTAGTTTTTCCTCCAGGCTCTGGCCGACGATACGCGATACCTGATATAGAGCGACAATAGACATGACGCCGAGAGAAAATGCCAGCACCAGCAAAATCGTTCTCGTTGGCTTACGTTTCATCGTTCGCAAAGGTATAGTAAAGATGTTCATCACGCTCCTCCGAAGTAGCGACCGCCGGCAAGGATGTCATCTGCCCTGATAACAAGTTGATCCCCGGTGATCTTCCTGTTCAGCGGAGCCGGATTGCACCCTCCCTGTTCAACATTAATACGGGTTGAATGAAAACGCCTGCCACAATTGTTGCAGATCATAAATTCCCCGTCCTGGGTATACCCTTTGCCAGCCGGGAAACAGACATCGCAGGCATCAAAGGCGGCGCGGATGACCCCATCACGACTCTTGATCACAAAAAACTTCACCACAACACCACCACCATTGTATTTGAAGTGGTGCGCCTTACCGTCATCGACAGATTTGACCGGGATATGAACTTCCCCGTTTACGGCTTTCACACTTTTATATGAACCAAAAAGACTGAAAGCATTACCGTCATCAAGGAAGACGAACGGGCTTACAAACACAACAAAAAAAGACAATAGAAATAAAACAATACGGTTCATTGCAGACCTCCACTGGTCGAGAATAATTCTTTGTTACTGCTGCAACTACATTTAGAAAATGTGTAGAGATGGAGGATGCAATCAAATCAGGAAGGCACAGTTGCGTATATGAAGCTCAACCGGCCTGAAGAAGACAAGAGGTGGGACAGGTATTCGCTGCGCCGCAGCGGGAGAAGTGTCACTTTGCTGAACCAGCTCAACAGGTGCTGGTATATGGATAGCAAGCCGTTGAGGACATACCGTATCTGCAGACGGCCTGAAAACATCGGAACACATCCCGCTGATACAGCAGGAGGTATCGCTGGCTTGATGGTTACTATGTGTTGGACTGTACGGTTCGGCACTCTTTTTCGACAGGCCCATGTCACAACAGGACATGACCTCGGAGATGCTGCCGCTGGCGGAACAATCGTTGTGCACAACACCATTGCCGGCCTGAATCCCATTCCAGGGAGCAAACACAAGAATTAAAAGCAATATGATTGTTGTTCGAATCAGATTCACATTTCACCTTGATACATATATTGTTCATTCCAAAATACCACATTGTGGTATCCACGACAAGACCTTGTAACCCAATATAATGAATGCCGTAAATCCCCCTCCAACATAAAAAACTATTGCAATGCTTTAATTTATTGTAAATATAATATATTAGAACCACATGCACACAACACTCTCACAACAAATCACTATGAAAAGTTTACCGTTTTTTTGTCTGCTTCCGGGACTTTTTATGCTGGAACCAGCGGCAGCGTCAGCGACAGACCTTCTTGAAAACAGCTTACGGTCTCTGCAGGTAACAGCCGGGGTTGATCATCAAAATGTCTATGACATAAACCATGACGGAACCATCGGGCTGGAGGACGCAGTCTACGGATTACACCTTGTTGCCAGCGGAGGCCCACTACCTGTTGCAACACCGACTCTGCGCTTCAACCTGCCCGGCAGCTGGGATGAGGACTGGTTTGCCTCCACCGCGGTGTACGATCTCGATAGTGACGGCAATATGGAAATAATTGGCTCCAGACACAGCGTCACCTATGTCTGGAATCATCTGGGCACCCTCAAGTGGAGCGCACCGGTCGGCCAGAACGGTTCTCCATCCAGTACCATTATCCATGGCAGTGCCAGGCAATATGCCTCCCCGGTAGTCGGAGACCTCGATGGTGACGGCAAAGGGGAAATCGCCATCGCCTATTCAAATAAAATCGCAATATATGAGGATAATGGGAATCTTAAAAGCGGCTGGCCACAATCTTTCCCGAATTCAACCAATGAAATCCGGTCCATCGCAGCCACCGACCTCGACGGAGACAATAAAAAAGAACTCCTGGCTGTAAAGACCTCGAGCGGCCCGGTCACTATGGTCTGGAATAGTAACGGCTCAGGACGAACCGGCTGGCCGCAGGTACAGAATTGCGCATCATGTACAGACTTCGGTGGATACAATCAAAATATCGGTGCCGCTGATCTCACCGGCGATCAGGTACCGGAAATAATCTCAACATATGACTGTTCCCATATAGGGTTCAATTATGCAGACGGCTCCCCCTTACCGGCAAATGCTGTTTTTGCCGGATCCTACATCAGCTCCGTCCCCATGTTTCACGATCTCGCCCTCGCCATCCAGGGTTGGGGACCAGACTTAAATGATCGAGATGAGTTCACCGACTCACCGCCGGTGTTCACCGATCTTGATAGAGACGGCAAGGCCGAAGTTATTGTCTATTCGGATCATGAAAAGGCAGGGGAATATATCAACAGGGGAAATTGTCTCTGGGTGCTTAATGAGGACCTGACGAGATCACCTGGATTTGAGACACCCCTCTGCTCCGGAGAACCGATATTTACAGGATATGAGAACAACATTGTACAGGTAGCACCGGCACCCGCTCTTGCCGACCTGACGGGTGACCCACGCCTGGAGATCATCGTCCCATCGTATGACGGCTACATGAGGGCATATTCTGCCGATGGGGCCCTGCTATGGAGTTACCAGTTCGACGCTCCGGGAGCCACTTTCAACGGAGCATCCGGTGCTGCCGCGGGCGACCTGAACGATGACGGCATCCCTGAAATAGTCTTCTCGACCTATTCGACCACAGACAACGTCTCCCATCTTATCGTACTTGATGCATGGGGGCAGGTACTGCATAAAATTGCCCTGCTCAAACGGGGCAGCATGAGCGTCCCGACCCTGGCCGATATTGACGGCGACGATACTCTTGAGATTATCGTCTCCCTCAAAGACCGAATCGATTACACCTATGGCGGTGTCCAGGTCTACGATGTGCCAACTGCCCGGAGAGGTTATCAACCATGGCCAACAGGCCGCGGCAACCTGGACCGGGACGGTCAACCAGCCATGTGATCATGAACCGCCTTGGCAATTCTGGTCAACCCCTGTTCAAGACGACTGCGCGGACAGGCGATATTGATCCGCTGGTAACCGGAACCACCTGAACCAAACATATACCCGTCGTCCAGTCCTACTTTTGCCTTTTTCCTCATAAAGTTACGAAGCTCACTGTCGCTCAGGCCAAGTTTCCGACAATTAAACCAGACAAGATATGTTCCTTCAGGTGAGGTAACGGGAAGCTGAGGCAAACGGGTTTTAAAAAACTCCATGAGGTAGTTCAGGTTGCCCTCAAGATAGGGAAGCAGTTCCTGCAACCATGGATCACCATGCCGAAATGCTGCTTCCATGGCCGCAAGCCCGATGACACCTGGGGTTGCATGAAATCCAGCAGTCCTCTGCTTGAAAACTGCCCGAATCTTGGGGTCGGGGATGATCAGCACCGAGGCGTTGAGGCCCGCCAGGTTAAAGGTTTTACTTGGTGAGAAACAGGTAATGGTGCGGCGAGCCACATCCTCTCCAAGCATAGATGTCGGCAGGTGACTATGGCCGCTGTAAAGTAGTTCGGCGTGGATTTCATCCGAGATAATAAGAGCATCGTGTGCCAGCGCTATCCGGGCCGCCTGGTTAAGTTCCTCTTTGCTCCAGACCCGGCCCACAGGATTGTGCGGACTGCACAGAAGCAGAAGGCGCGCCCTGCTCGGTTGTGGTCCAAAACCGCCCCAATCCGGTTGAAAACTGGTTTCGAGCCCCGGAAAATCCATTGAATATACACCTTTGTTTTCAATCAGCTGGTTCTCGAGCACAGTGCAGCCATTATTGGTAATAGCAGAAAAAAATGGATAATAGACGGGTGGCTGGATTACCACCCCGTCACCGGGCGCTGTAAAGGCCTTGATAATCATATGCAGGGCGTGCACAATACCGGATGAAAACACCAACCACTCCTTTTGAATGGGCCAGTCGAATTTTGCATGTATCCGATCTACGACAGCCTGCCGTAAAGTGTCACTCTCAGCCGGGTACCCGAATATCCCATGCTCCGCCTGCCTGGCAATAGCCTGCGAGATGGGCGTGGCCACCTGGAAATCCATATCTGCGACCCACATGGGCAGGATATCTTTTTCTCCAAATATTACAGGCGCCGCATCCCACTTGGCGGAACCACTGCCGATTCTGTCAATTTCCCTTTCAAACATAACGTTCCCGGTCAAATCTTCGCCCTGCCGATACCTAAGAGATCGGCAATGTTTGCCTTCGCATCCAGCACCGGCTCAATCAGGCTGTCAGTACATGTCATGATGGTGGTCACACCCGGACCATGACCGGCCTTAAGACAATCGCTATGAACCACAATTCCAATAGAAACCGCCCCTTTTCTGTAAGTCCGGCCATAGGCATTATCATGGTCGAGCAACGCCACAATATCACCAAAGCGAATCTTGTCGAGCCTGTACTGCGCCACCGATTCAGGATCGCTGGTCATAATATCGTAATCGCCGCTTGCTACATGGGCTGAGCCGATTCCGGACCCCATGCAGGCCGCAGGGGCGAGCGTGGTAACGGGTACCTGGAGTTTTCCATCCATCTGGCTAATGGCCATACCCAGGAGCAGGTCGGGATCAACATTAAACAGTCTGATTCCGGGAAAATCTATTAATTCCAATCCCTGACCACGGCTGTGGACTATGATCTTGTCGTCGTAGGTCATGCGCTTCATAGCGTCAACCGGGAAATCGATCATCAAATGTTCGGAACCACCGTGCTTACCCGTCACAACGCCCTCGACACCTTCTGCCTTGCCACTGACGATCACAGCCCTATTACCGATACAGCCATACATCTGCAGGGAATCATTTGGGAAGTCCATCCTTTTCTCGCTATTGGAATTACAACTCACTCCAGGCTCAATATGATCTCCGGCAAGCCCGAAAGCTGAGTCACCCACTAAAACATTTGTTGTAATACCGCCAATTGACGGAAGGAGAAATGGTGCACCATTGTGATCAACCTGGAAGGTTCCCCGCGTCCGGGGTTGACCGGGTTGACACTGCAAAAGCATCTCAACAATTTTATCTCTGTTGGTTTTAAGGACCATTACATTACCCTATAGTGAAATATTGTTTGGATTCGTGACCTGCACCTCTACCAGATATTGAAAATGAACATAAGAAAGTAGTATACAGTTCTTCAGGCTGACGATGCAACCGCTTCTGCTTTCACCTTTTGTGCCACGATGATCAGGCAAAGGGAGGATGTCCCGCACAAAACAATGGAAAGCGATAGTGGATAGAGTGTATTGTCATAAAACCTGCCGACTGATACTGAAATAACAACAGCCAATATGCTCGACACCGCCGAGACCAGAGAAGCCCCCAATCCAGCTACTTTTCCCAACGGTTGCATGGCCATGGCGGACAGATTGGAAAACAGAACACCTACACAAAACATGAAAAAATAACAACCTGCCATAAAAACAGTAAATGAATGTGAGCCGTCTTGCCCTGTCACAAGGGAAAAAACTCCTAAACAGGTCAAGCCGGCCAGACCACCAAAGCAGAGACGATACATCCCGTAATTCATAACCAATCGGCTGTTAAGAATTGCCGCCAGTCCGAAGCCGGATGCCAGCAAGGCAAAATATGCAGGGAAGCTTTCCCCCTTATCATAAATCTGCTCGAACATGATCTGCGAGGTACTCAAATAGAGCAGGAATACGCCGAAAACAAGGCCAGCGGTGACCGAGTAGCAAAGCACAGATGGATGGGAGAGGATGCGGCTTGCCGTTCGGGTTAGATTCCTCATCCTGATCGGGATTCTGTCAGCAGCAGGAAGGGTCTCCGGTTGCCGGATCAGTATCCAGCCCGTTGAACCCACCGCCATGACAAGAAAGACAAAAAAAATGGACCGCCATCCCGAGACCTTCACGATGAACTGTCCAAGGGCGGGGGCAACCATAGGTATACATATAAAAACAGTCATGATAAAGGAAAAGACACGCGCCATCCTCGGTCCTTCAAACCGGTCCCGGATCATGGCACGGGAAATAATCTTTGGCCCTGACACACCAAATCCCTGAATCATCCTGCCCAGCAGTAAAGATTCCAGCGAAGTTGCAACCATAGCCACAACGGTTCCACAACAATATATCAAAACTCCTATTGTCATCGCTTTTTTTCGACCAAGACTGTCCGAAAGAGGACCGAAAACCAATTCCCCAAAGAACATTCCGAATATAAACAGGGTAATGACCAACGGCAAATTGTTGCTATTATCGACCTGTAGCGATTCACCGATAGCGGGCAAAGCAGGCAACATGGAATCAATGCTTAGCGCAGTCAGCGAGGTGATCAAGGCAATTCGGGCAACAAACTCTACTGAAGAGGAATTATTTTCCATAACGATGATTGACACCGGGTGAAGATAAGAAGCGACTCCCGGTATGGCAGACGACAGGCGAATCCCTGCATTTTCCGGAACGATTAAAATAGTGGGGATGTTACGCTATTCGTCAACTGGCAGCAAGGAAAATGGTACCCCTGGCGGTACCTACAGAGAACAATCCTGATCAAAAAAATAGAAGGATCTGACTGAGCAGAAATCCATCAGATCCTTCTTTTCGTCAGGCTATTTTCATTTATTGAACATCTATATTATGAAAATTGTTAATATGCCCTTTGGCAACAGCTTCACGATAGAGAACCTGCTGGATATTAAACTGTGATTTCATCTTATTAGAGAAGTCTTCCTGGGTTGAACCGTTTTTCAGCTTACCGTTGACCCCACTCAATTCGATGGTTTTTTCATCGGACAATGTAACCCTGGTTTTGGGCGATAGGGCAATAAGCTGCGATTCAATATCAGCCAGCATAGCCCTTCTCTGGAGTTCGGCAACCGATTCCTCTGTCTCCTGAAAGTGTTTTTTCCGTATTGTTTTCAATATGATCTCTACAATATCATCGACGGTAAGAGAATCAACACAGAGCACCATATCGTAAAGACGACTGTCCCAGGTATCCTTGCCGTACAGGTTCAGACTCCATCTCCGTCGTTCTTCATCATCCTTTTTCAGATTGAATTGAACCTGATCCACAGACCCGCTATTCTCCCTTCTCATCTCCTCCCTGACACGATCTTCCATCCTGGCATTTATCCGGACCTTTAATACATGAGAAATGTCCTGGAGAAAGAAATGGCCTGCCAAACCATGGTACACAATATTCCCTTTGGTAATCCAGGAGAGCAAAGATGTCTTGAAAAAACTCATGTATTTCTCCGGTCCATTACTAAAACGCCCAAGCACAGTGGGAGCATCATGAAGCGCCTTTTTGAGCTTAATTTCCGGGATATTGAACTGATCAGATGCATTCACCAGGATCTCACGGGAAATACACTCATAGTTGAGCGCTTCTGCCAGCCTTTCGGCCACCTCTTTACCGCGACTGTACGATCCTCTGGAAATAGTGATTACCGGCATAGTTGCCCTCCTTTGGCTTTGCCTTTTTCAGGCTTTCATAATGAACCGCAATTATGGCGTACAAGGAGAAAAGAACACTCATTAAACAGACAGGACGAAATCCATTCAGGAGCGAAGAAAAGAGATACTCGTTTTCTTGATCAATCTGCCGTTCTGACTTCACACTACTGACACATCGTAGTATATCTCGGGGAGAGAAATAATTCCAATTGTAACTCGGAATTCTTCAACTCTTCTCACAAATTGCTCCTCCCCATCATTCTATTTCTGTTTTTTGACCAATACAGATTATGAAATAACCATTTGTAAACGGTTTTAGTTGACAGCAGTATGAGCAACAAATATAGCTAGACTTCCAGGTTCAACAGGACCAAACCTGCTTACGCTTAAAGGATTACTCGCCATGTACAGCTTTAAAAACGATTACGGAGAAGGAGCGCACCCACGAATTCTGGAAGCGTTACTCAAATACAATACCACCCAGGAGGAGGGATATGGACTCGACCGGCACAGTCAAAATGCCATATCCATTATCAGGGACCTGGTGGGTGGCCCCGAAGCCGATGTCCACTTTCTTTCTGGCGGGACCCAAACCAACCTGATTGCCATCAGTTCGTTCCTGCGCCCCCATGAAGCATGTATCAGTGCAATATCAGGCCACATTGCAACCCACGAAGCGGGAGCAATTGAGGCCACTGGCCATAAACTGCTTTGCGTCAACAGTGATACAGGTAAGATACACCCGGAACTGATTGAACCGGTATTGGCTGAACACCATTTTGAGCATATGGTGAAACCGAGGCTGGTGTATATCTCAAATCCCACCGAGTTGGGAACCGTTTATTCAAAAAGTGAGCTTGAAACACTCCACGCCTATTGCCGTTCAAGAAATCTTCTGCTCTATGTTGACGGTGCCCGTCTGGGTGCCGCACTCGCCTGCAGGAATGCAAACCTCACCCTGAAAGATATGTACAATCTGACAGACGCCTTCTTTATTGGCGGCACCAAGCTGGGCGCGCTACTTGGAGAAGCGATGGTTATTGCCAACAAACAATTAGGTGATGATTTTCGCTACCTGATCAAGCAGAGGGGAGGCTTGCTTGCCAAAGGACGGATACTCGGTATCCAGTTTGAAGAACTATTAAAAGATAATCTCTACCTCCAGCTCGCCGAACATGCCAACAGCATGGCAAACTATCTGGCAGAACAACTTGCCAAAGCGGGCTGCACCTTCTGGCGTGACTCACCGACCAACCAGATTTTCCCTGTTATCGACAACCAGGTCATTGAAAAGTTATCACAGGATTTTGAGTTCTACATCTGGAGCGCCATAGACGAAAACCATTCCGCCATCAGGTTGGTCACCTCGTGGGCAACCCCCCAAGAAGCCGTTGAAGGATTTCTTCAAGGCTACCGCAAAGCTGTTGTGTAATAAATATAATCCCCTCCCAAGGGAACTTTTAAGACGAAGGATGAGCTGTCGCCAGGTCGCTAACGAATTTTCGTACCAGTGCAAGCACGACTTCCGGTTGCTCCCGATGCGGTGCATGCCCACAGCCAGGTAAGATATGCTTCGTCGCCTCACCTGCTACCTGTGACACAATAGCCTTAACCTGCCGGTCGGTTCCATACTGATCATCCTCCCCCTGAAGGACCAGAGCTGGGCAGGTAATATCCGGCAAGAGTGATTCGATATTCCACTGCCCAAACGAATCCCTCAGCCAGGTGTCGGCCCACGCCCTGAATACAGTGTCGGTATTTACTCCATGATAACGAACAAGCTTACCGGGCCCATATTCCGCATATGCCTCATCTGCCTGCCGGATGCCTTGCAAGGTAATCGGTTCCACAAAAACATGCGCCGCCTCAACCACAATCCCCAACAATCCACGATGGGGCCTGGATGCATAAACAAGACTGATGCTTCCGCCATCCGAATGACCTATCAGGATATGTTTTTTGCCAGGCAGAATAGCCTGAATAACCTGGGGCAATTCCAACAAGGCATAACTATGAATATAGTCAATTCCCCTTGTCCCCGCCTCCGGTGAAGAATAGCCATACCCACACCTATCGTAAACCAGCCCCGGACACCCTGTTTTTAGACAGAGTTGTGCCGGGAAATCCTTCCACATCTCGACACACCCCAAACCCTCATGGAGGAATATCAGCCAGGGATTATCCTGAACACCGTCAATACGCTCATAACGGATTCTGCTGCTGTTTTCCAGGGTGATGTATTTCATTTGTGGCTCATAATGCAACAACGAGCTGCGACCTGAGAGCCACCTGAAAAGTATGATCTACTTTCATTACAGTATCTCATAAGTGGCCATTCTTATTGATCCTTCCTTGCAACGGGGACATTTACCGGGCCTATTCAGGCGTGAACGATCCTTGAAAACATAATCGCATGTCAGACAGACATAGGGATGAATGGTGAGTTTCTCACCGGCAGCTTCAAGACTCTTGACGATATGCGGCAGATGTTCATAGACCTCCTTTTCCCGTATGGACAAGATCTGGGAAAGGTCGTGAGCATCAAGCTCTTCGTTACGCAGCAGTTCAATCATTTTTTGCCGGATTGTCGCCATCACTTCGCCTCATATCCGTGATCGATGGGTAAACCAGGTTGCCGTGCTGAAGAAACTGCAAGTTTATCACACCGTTCATTCAGTTCATTTCCTGCATGTCCTTTAACCCATCGGAATTCGACACGAATATCCTGCATGAGTTCGAGAAGTTCGGCCCAGAGATCGCTATTGAGGGCTGCTGATTTATCCGCCTTGCGCCAACCGTTGGCCTGCCATTTACGCGCCCACCCCTTTTCAATTCCATTAACCAGGTAGGACGAATCCGAATACAAAACAATCTGTTTGGTTGTCCCCTTGACTTCACGTAGTGCCCGGATGGCGGCGGTCATTTCCATCCGGTTATTGGTCGTCATCCGGAAGCCACCGGAGAGCTCATGCTTTTGAGCCCCGTCACAGATAATTATTCCATAGCCCCCAGGGCCGGGATTATTAATAGCACCACCATCAGTATAGATAACAATGGAACCGGGTGGGACGGGTGCAGCTTGTCTTCCGGCTGCCTGTTTTTTCACCTTTTCTGAATTATTTTTCCGGCTGTATTGCGGGTCCTTTAACCATGATTCCGCCTCATCACGGGTCGGAAAACTCTTAAACTTTGCCCCGCCATAACCTTTCACCTGCTTTTCAGCAGTGGGCCAATCGGTGTAGACCCCCGTCTGCCTGCCATCTGCTACTGCATAATATTTTTTCTTTGCCATTCGCTACTGCTCAATCCCTCAAAAGCTATCCCACATTTGGCATCAGAGCCCACTTCACATGCCAACCATCCCCATCACGATCCAGACAGACAATTCCTCCGTTCTGAAACTTAAACGGTTTATAATCGGAGCTGCCGGTGATAAGAACAGAAACCAGCTTTTCCATAAACGGAAGATGACCGACAAACATCATATCACTGTCACAGTGTAGTTCATCTGCAAAAGAGATAACATCATCCATGGGGCCAAGACCATCCCTTTTGCTGCAACCGTTTTTGGGATTCAAAAACTCAGCCAGCAATTCGGCTGTCTGCCTGGCCCTCTTTTTCCCACTATGAAAGATGGTATCGACCACCACTTTGTAGTTACAGGCGACTCCGCCGATCAGTCTGACATCTGCAACTCCCTGCCCGGAAAGAGACCGTTCCGAATCTTCATTTTCCGATAAGCTGAGTCCGTGCTGAACGAGATAAATAGCCATATCGATTTCCTCTCACAATGCAATAATGACTTCCAGACTGCACCAATAAAAAAGCCGCTTTATTTTATCTTATAAAGCGGCTTCAAATTTCTCTCTACAAACTGCAGAAGTTAACAACCTTTAATGCCTCAACCTCCACTCGGTTTCTTCACTTCCTTGCCGGCCTTATCGGTCGTAACTGCACTTCCATCTTTGTTGACAGCAGAAGCGATGGCATCACGGGAAACCTTCACCTCAATATCTTTTGCGATCTCAATGGTCAGTACGTTATTGTCGATGTTGGTGATTACACCATACATGCCACCCTTGGTCATAACCCGGGTATTTTTTTTCAAATCCGCCAGAAACTGCTGATGCTGCTTCGCCTGTTTCTGCTGCGGCCTGATCAACAAAAAATAAAAAACAACGAATATAAGTATAAGCGGGATAAAATTGCCGAAAGCTCCCAAAGAACCCGCAGCGGCTGCACCATCCATAAATATTCCTCCTTAAAATTTTCTTTTCTCGTGTATCCCGTCATAAATAAGTAAAATTAACCGGACCACTCCATAATTATTGATTGCTAACATAATCACTCGGTTTCAAGCCTGCCATAAAAATCTTTGCGAAACGCTGCAAAGCGATCCTCTTCTATTGCCGTGCGAATTCCTGCCATCAGGTTGAGGTAATAATGCAGGTTATGTATGGTATTGAGGTGATAGCTGAGAATTTCCCTGCTCACAAAAAGGTGGCGCAGATAGGCCCGCGAATAATTACGACAGGTATAACAGTCGCATGCCTCGTCGAGTGGTCCCATGTCGTCACGATAACGGGAATTTTTTATAACCACCCTTCCTCTGGAAGTAAACAACATGCCGTTACGGGCATTCCTGGTCGGCATCACACAGTCAAACATATCAACGCCGCGCCAGACGCCCTCCACCAGATCTCCAGGTGTGCCAACCCCCATAAGGTATTTGGGATAGGCATCGGGCATGTGTGGTGTGGTCGCTTCAGTCATATCGTACATCAGCTCCTTTTCCTCACCCACACTAAGGCCACCAATGGCGTAACCATCAAAACCGATTTCAGCCAGCTCTTCGACATGCCTTTTGCGTAACGTATGGTCCATGCCTCCCTGGATAATACCGAACAGGAGTTGTTCCCTTTTGGTGTGCGCCGCCCTGCACCGTGCCGCCCATCTTGTCGTCAGCGCTGTCGATTCTATAATTTCCTTCTTTTCAGCCGGATAGGGAATACAGGTATCGAGACACATCATAATATCCGAGCCCAGGCTCTGCTGCACCTGAACCGCATCTTCAGGGCTTAAAAACAGTTTTGAACCGTCAAGATGAGATCGAAACGCTGCTCCCTCCTCCGTAATAGTGGCCAGATCCTTAAGGCTGAATATCTGGAAACCGCCACTGTCCGTAAGGATGGAGCCCTGCCAGTTCATAAAACTGTGTAACCCGCCGAACTTTTCTATCAACTTGTGCCCCGGCCTGATGAAAAGATGATACGTATTGCCCAGTATTATCTGGGCGTTCATCTCATAAAGGTTTTCAGGAGTAACCGCTTTCACCGTTGCCTGAGTACCCACCGGCATGAATACTGGTGTCTGGAATGTTCCCTGCCTGGTTTTCACCTCGCCCCTTCTGGCACGGCTCTCACTGGAGCTGCACTTCAGGGTATATGGAGAATTTTCTGTCATTACTCTTTTCTCACTTTTAAATTTGTCTCCAGTCCCTCATCGTCAGGCCTGCTGGTACAACAATAATCCTTGAAATTGTTTCATCAATGCCTCTATAAAAGCCTGGGGATAACTGTCATAAAGACAAATTAGAGGTATTGCCCTCTCCGTCAATCGGATTTCTCTCCAGCAAACGCCATGTCTGTGTTTACCACAATGAACAAGGAACGAAATCGTACACCGCGATAGTATCCGACTGAACATGCCCGGTAAACCGATTTACGTCAAGGAGAACCCATCGCAGCAAAAGAACCAGTAATATCTACGCTATTAATTTTTGCATTTTCATTCACTTTTCTGCATACTAGTAGGAACTTCGTAGCTACATTTTCCAAAAATAACCAAATTGTTGTATTCATTTTGATCGGATCCTACTTTTACCTATGAACTCTATTCTCCTCATTGGCAATCTCGACGGACAGGATGCCCTTGTAAAAGCGGTTTCATCACTGCCGGATATATCGCTCACAAAGACAGAAGACGAGCAAGGTGCCCGCATCAACCTGGCAGCTTCTGACGCATCCCTTATGATCTGCAACCTCACGGATGACGGACCGGTTCGCCTTGAGAACCTTGCAAAGATAACTCGGAAATACCCACACATACCAACCATCGCCACCCTAAATCCGGACCATTTCCAGGTACCGGAGGTGATGAAAACCGGTGCCAGTGTATGCCTGTGCCATCCCGTCGATCCGGGAGAATTGGTCAATCAGGTCGTCAAAGTCCTCGAAGAATCGACCAGCGGATCTGTTCGGGGTATCCCCATTCACAGTCTGCTGCAAATGCTGGAGAGTGAGGAAAAAACATGTACCCTGAGGATTAGCAAAAAAGATGAAACAGGGCTGATATTTATCCGTAAGGGAGTGGTTATAGCGGCGGAGGCTGGTGAGCTTGCCAACGAAGACGCAATTTATGATCTCATCACCTGGGAAAACAGTGAAGTGGAACTGCTTCATTTCAATTCCCAGCGCGCTAAAACAATTAAAAAGCCTCTCATCTCCTTGATTATGGAAGCATTCAGGCTCAAAGACGAAAGAGACAGCCTGGAAGAGAAACAGGAATTGCTCAAAAAGCCTAAGCTTGACCTCAAGCACATCTCTACCTCCGGAAGTCGTATATCGCTTGATATCGGTGCCAAGATCAAGCTGGAATTCGACGAGATAGATACCCCGCTGGTTTCAACCATGGTAGGCATGGTCCCCGACCAACATATCATTGTCACCACACCTCAACCGTTTTCCATTGTCCAGAATGCCATGGAGAACGAAAGCAGGGTCATCGTGAAATATGTGCACATGGGGCGACTCTGCATGTTTAAATCGGTGCTGCTAAAAACAATTACCGACCCCTCCCAGTTGCTCTTTCTCAATTATCCGCCCGTTATTCATTTTCATGAACTACGCCGGGCCAAACGAACTTCCATTTTCGTCCCCTGCACTATCCACCTGCCCAAGGGGCCTGAATACTATGGTGTTCTTGTAGATCTTTCCGGGCTCGGCTGCCTCTGCCAGGTCAAAATCAAGGGGAATGCGGAGCTACCAGCCTTTGACATCGACACCCGGATACAGCTTCGCTGTCTCCTGCCAGGGTTAAAGGATGACCAGGAGTTGGGAGGGATTGTCAAAAATATCAAAAAAACTGCTACCGAAATACGGATCGGTATAGAATTTATAGGGTTGCAGACGTATTTGAAGGATGTGATTGAGAAATATCTCTATTCAGTAGAATCAATCTCCGTCTGAAACGTTACAGGGCAACAGCCAGAGACCTTATCTCCTGTTCCTGTGCCAGGATCGATTTCGCGAGCGCGAACTGTACCCGGCATTTAAGCAGGTTATCCCCTCGTTCTGCAACCTTGAAGTAGACATCTCCTCGCAGGTGGTCTGTCAAGAAACGTAACCCCAATTCAAAGCAAATTGTGAAAACGCCATCAAAAATATAGCGTTTATCGTGTATTTTGAGCGGTGTGAGACAACTCTCCCCATAGCCCTTTAGTAATGAGCGGCAGATATCGCAATCGAAACGGACGCTGTTTGGGTCTGAATACTCACCTCTCCTGTTACAGGCCGAGCGAAGACAATCGCCCAAATCGTGTTGAAGCAGCCCTGATCCCACCGTATCAAGATCAAACAGACCAGACGCCACACCGCTCTTAACAAAAATTACGTTATCCAGCTTTGGATCCCCATGGATCACACGATTCGTCAAAATTCCCTGGGCGTACCCAAGCTCCAGGGTCTCGACTTGCGACCGGTAGCTATTTACAAAGTGAAAACAATCGGCTGGTACGTCTACACCTGAGCGAGCCACCTTCGCGCAGACCGCATCAAATTCCGACAGATATCTGGAAGTATTATGAAAATCCGGTAGAACCTCTGTTAATGAATCCGGCTCAAGGTCTGAAACCAGATGATGATACGTAGCAAGTGCCCTTCCCAACTGATAGGCCGATTGGCTGTCTATCCCTGAGGCGGGCGGGGAGACATGATCGATATATGTCTGGGCCCGCCACCACTGCCCCTTGCTGTCACAGTACGCCGGCTGGCCTTCTCGGGTCAGCACAAGATCAGGACAGATAAAATCGAAATCGCCAGCCTGAAGCTGGCCATTAATATGTTCCGTGACTTTCCGAAAGTTTGCGATAACGTTTTCAGGATTCCTGAAAATGGAGCCGTTGATCCGCTGAAGTACCGTCCGTTTCTCTCCTGCTGTCACCAACCAGGTATCGTTTATGTTGCCACTTCCCAGTGGAACGGACCGTAACGTCGTGTCCCCGAAAAAGATTTTACAAGCCTCGTTCAAGCCGATGCTGCCCCCGGATACCATCGTTTATCAGGCAGCCTCTTCCTGTTTGAACAGGTGCACGTCAGTCTGGGGATACGGAAAGCTGATACCCTTCTCATCAAAGGTCATCTTTATCTTCTCGACAAGATCAAACCGCACATCCCAATATTCCTCTGTCTTGACCCATGGCCGCACCGCCAGATCAACAGAGGAAGCACCGAGTTCAGAAACCGCAACAGTTGAGGCTGGATCTTTTAAAACACGATCTTCAGCCGCCAGGATATTTTCAAGTTCCTTTTTGGCAGCACGAATATCGTCGTCGTAACCAATACCAACTATAAGATCAATCCGCCTGACAGGGTTGGCCGTGATATTCGTGATAACACCACTGCTTATTATTGAGTTTGGAATGATCTTGCGCTGGTTGTCGGCTGTATTCAAAATTGTATTAAAGATGGTGATTTCCTCAACCTTACCGGTTTCACCACCAACCGTTACCACATCACTGACCTTGAACGGTCGGAAAAGGATGAGCATTACACCTGAGGCGAAGTTGCCCAGAGAATCCTTTAAGGCAAGGCCAATGGCCAGTGAGGCTGCACCGACAACAGTGAGAAAAGATGTTGTGTTAACACCGAGTTGGCCTGCAGCAGCGATAACAACCGCAACGATAATTATATAGTAAAGGATATTGTAGAGAAATTTTGTCAAAGTCACATCGACATTATTTCGTTCCAGGATCTTCACAAACAGTCGTGCAATTTTCTTGGCCAGCCATTTCCCGATCCAAAAGACCAGCAAAGCAGATACGATCTTTCCCGACCAGGGAATACCAAGCTGTAACAAATCGGAGTAATCGATTGAACTGAAATCAATATTGCCCGAATTCATACATTACCTCACTGTAAATAGATGCAGCCAAATGGCCAGATGTGTGGATGCTACGGGCATCCTCCCGTGATGGCCGGATATGCAGCAAATCCGGTGATACAGATCGTAACAGGCAGTGGACCCAATCATACCGGTCCCACCCCGGCAGCCCACCTGCCTCTAATCCGAATTTCCCATGAAGAGTATTTCGATTTGATTGTACTCCAGGCATTGCCGGGCATTCAGGACTGCGTCATCCGTTACCAAACCATACACATTGTTCACCCAAGGTGCCCCGAAAGAGACAAGCGAAAACGTCGAGGCGCTTTAGGGTGAAGAGAAATTCGGGCTAACTGCTACTCTTCCAACATCCGGATATCCCAGGCCTCGGTACGATTACCGTTGTCCGGATTGGTAACTATTGTAAACTCGAAAATTCTTGAGGAATCAAGAAAAAGATTATCATTTATATCAGCAGCTTTCGAACAATGAAAAAAAACAGACTCCGCTTCAAGCCCTTTTGCGGTCAGGCAATAATAACGCATAAAACCAAACCCCCTGTCCGGATTATAATTAATGGGAAAACCACGCTGCCGTTCTTCACCATTATTGCCGGATATCGGCAACAGGCCGGGAACCAGAAAGCCGGAGAGAAAACTGTCTGCAGCCTCTTTGAGTTCGTGGCTGACATTATTAAAACCGATCACCTCAACCCTGCAGCCCATGTTCTGCAGGGCAAGGACCAGCCGGATAAAGTCCCCATCCCCTGTTAACAGGATAACGCGGTCAAGATTCCTGGCCTGCAGCAACGCATCGATGGCCAGATCCATATCGGCATTGGCCTTGGTAGTGATGATCCCCTCATCATCGACAAAATGCTTCACATATTTCTTGATCACCTTGAAGCCACATTGCCGCAACACGTCATGGTATCGATACAACTTCTGCCGATACTCGGCATCGTCCTTCGTCCGCTCCCGATCTTCAGCCAGATAGGAGTTGGCCCGTAACATAGTGGAATCACCCGCACTGGCCAGATCCACCAGTACGTCATACCGCATACCATACCCGCCACACAGCCGGATATTCTCGGCATCAACATAAATGCCCGTTTTCAACATATTTTTTGCTCCACCGCAATCAGCAGGTAATGAGTGTTCACTCGAAAACTAACAACCTAATGGTCCAACCGTCTCAACGCCTAAAATAATGTGCTGCAGTGGTTCGAATCTGGACAGACAATCCCCGGCGCAATAAGAAAATTATGCGCCGGGGATTGATCGTTCAGAGATGAGCTGCTGCAGTGCCTTCTCTATTCCCATTCTATTGTGGCAGGTGGTTTAGACGATATATCATAAACAACCCGATTCACCCCTCTTACCTCATTGATAATCCTGCTCGATATAACCCCCAGAACATCATACGGCAATCGTGACCAGTCCGCTGTCATCGCATCACGGGAATCAACTGCCCGAATAGCGATGACATTCTCATAGGTACGTCCATCCCCCATCACACCTACAGTCTGGATCGGCAGCAACACAGCAAACGACTGCCACACCTTGCGGTACAAACCATGTTTTCTCATCTCATCAAGCACGATCACATCTGCCTTGCGCAGGATATCGAGACGTTCAGCAGTTACTTCGCCCATGATTCGTATACCGAGCCCCGGTCCGGGGAATGGTTGCCGGTAGATGGCCTCTTCCGGCAAACCGAGTTCAAGCCCCAGCTCACGAACCTCATCCTTAAACAGTTCGCGCAGTGGTTCAATCAGATCCAGTTTCATCACCTCGGGCAACCCGCCCACATTGTGATGCGATTTAATCGGCGCTTCGCCGCGAAAAGAGACAGACTCGATAACGTCGGGATAGAGAGTGCCCTGGGCCAGATATCCTACCTCTCCGATCTTGTGTGCCTCTTCCTCAAAAATCTTAATGAACCCAAGGCCGATCCGTTTACGTTTTACTTCCGGATCCATCACGCCATCCAGTTCACTCAGAAAATAATTCGAGGCATCCACATCGATGACGTTAAGTTTGGTTTTTTCCCTGAAGAAGCGGAGTATGGACTGAGATTCGCCTGTTCTCATCAAGCCGTTGTTGACATAGATGCAGGTCAACTGATCGCCGATGGCCCGATGAACGATGGCAGCAGTCACCGATGAATCGACACCGCCGGAAAGCGCGCAGATTACCCTGTCCTTGCCAACTTTTTCCCGGATTGCTTCCACATTCGCCTCGATAAAGGAGTGCATGGTCCAATTCGGGCTACAGCCACAGATGCCGAAGATGAAATTGCGAAGCACATCGTTGCCGATCAGGGTGTGCGCAACCTCCGGATGAAACTGTACGCCGACAAAGGGTTTATCCGCATAACGGATTGCCGCATAAGGAGAGTGTTCACTGGTAGCCGTGGTTTCAAACCCTTCCGGTAACTGTTCAATCCGGTCGCCATGGCTCATCCAGACCTGGTGTTTACCTTCACCAACCTCAAGACCGGCAAAGAGCCCTTCTGTAAACTCAATCGACAGGTCGGCTTTACCGAATTCTCGTTTATCAGCCTTTTCAACCGCACCACCTAACTGCTGAACCATTAATTGCGCCCCGTAACAGATACCAAGAACGGGAACTCCAAGTTCAAAAACAGCAGGATCCGAATGAGGTGCATCACTGTCATACACTGAGCAGGGGCCACCAGACAAGACAATCCCGGTAGGAGCCAGCTTCCTCAAGTTTTCAATGGAAATGGAAAAAGGATGGATCTCACTATAGACCTTCTGCTCTCGGATTCTTCTGGCAATCAGCTGGGTCGTTTGGGAGCCGAAATCGAGAATGACAATTTTTTCATCATGAATATTCATGGATATGCTCTCTTTATAAAACTCATTATTTCGATGAACAGCCGGACAGGGGTACTGCCGCTCCTGTTATGCAGTTCTGTAATTCGGTGCTTCCTTGGTGATAATCACGTCATGGACGTGGGACTCACGCAAACCGGCCGGTGAGATTCGTACAAATTTAGCTTTTTGCTGGAGCTCCTCTATGGTCCCGGCCCCTACATACCCCATACCAGACCGGAGTCCACCAAGCAACTGGTAGATGACGTTCATGATCGGTCCTCGGTAGGGGACCTTTCCTTCGATTCCTTCAGGTACAAGTTTCGAGGTCGAACTCACCTCAGACTGGAAATACCTGTCTGAAGAACCTTCACTCTGGCTCATCGCCCCAAGGGAACCCATGCCTCGATATCCTTTATAGGTACGCCCCTGATACAAAAAGGTATCACCTGGTGTTTCGTCAGTACCAGCAAAGAGACTACCAAGCATGACGGTGTGGGCTCCAGCACCAATTGCCTTGGCCAATTCACCGGAGTGCTTGATACCACCGTCGGCAATAATCGGGATTCCGTGTTTGTTACCCGCTTTAACACAATCGCGAATGGCACTCATCTGCGGCACTCCGATCCCGGCCACAATCCTGGTGGTACAGATAGATCCTGGTCCGACACCAACCTTCACTGCACTGGTTCCCGCCTTGATAAGTGCTTCTGCTGCTTCTTCTGTCGCCACATTGCCAGCGATGATCGGCAGATCAGGGAACGCTCCACGGACCCGTTCAACAGCCGTGATAACCCCCCTGGAATGACCATGTGCCGAATCGATAGCGACGACATCAACACCAGCCCTCAGCAGTTTTTCGGCATTTGCCTCAATATTACCGCTCACGCCAAGAGCCGCACCAACCAGCAAACGACCAAACTCATCCTTGGCGGCCAGCGGATATTTCTTAATCTTCTCAAGATCCTTTATGGTAATAAGGCCTTTGAGGGCACCATTATCATCAACCACCAGTAATTTTTCAATCCTGTGTTCATGCAACAGCGCCTTGGAGTGCTCAAGGTCGATACCAACCTTTGCGGTCACCAGGTTCTTTGAGGTCATAACGTCTGATACACGCAGGTCACTATCGGAGACAAAGCGAAGGTCGCGGTTGGTTACTATACCCACCAGCATGCCTTCGTGGAGAACGGGCAGTCCGGAAATCTTATAGGTGGACATGATCTCCTGCACTTCACGAACGGATTGGTTTCTGTTCACCGTTATCGGGTCGATAATCATACCCGATTCCGATTTTTTTACCCGCTCAACCTCGAGCACCTGCTGTTCGGTCGACATGTTCTTATGGATAATACCGATGCCACCTTCACGTGACATGGCAATCGCCGTACGGTGTTCGGTCACGGTATCCATAGCCGAACTGACAAGGGGGGTGTTGAGGGAAATGGTATCGGTAAGCTTGGTGGCCAGGGAAACCTCGTTGGGAAGGACCTCCGATGCGGCCGGAACAAGGAGAAGGTCATCAAAAGTTAGTGCTGTTTCAATTGTATCTGGTAACATAGTCCCTCCTTTTCAGGGATAGAGGCAGTAGTGAGGAGTGTAAATGCACTTCAGGTTCGCCGGTAATTCCGGCCCGGGGCAGCAGGGACATACAAAGAGCCCTGCTTCAACAATCAAGGATGTAATTAATAATGTTATTGGAAATAAACCCGTTTAACCCCCAGCCACGCCTCATGAAGCAGGTGGCTGACCGATTACGAAACGGGGCCGTTATCTGCTACCCTACCGATACAGGATACGGTATCGGCTGCGACATGTTCAACTCGAAGGCCATCAAGCGGATCGTCCAGCTGAAAAGCCGGCCAAAAAACAAACCGTTTTCATTCATGTGTTCAGACCTTACTCATATTGCAAAATATGCTCACGTCTCGAATACCGCCTACAGGCTGTTGAAAAAATCATTACCGGGGCCATACACTTTTGTACTCCCGGCCACCAAGATCGTGCCCAAGGTGATGGTAACGAAGCAGAAAACAGTGGGTATACGTGTTACCGAAAACAATATCAGCCAACTGCTGATATCGGTCCTGGGTAACCCCATCGTCAATACAAGTCTCCCGGCAGAGGATGAACCACCACCGGGAGAACCTTTTGAGATAGATCTGATGATTGGCAACAGGGTCGACCTTATTATCGACGGCGGCCCTGTTTATCCAGATCCTTCTTCTCTCATAGACCTCACGGGAGATTATCCCATAATCCTCCGTGAGGGTAAAGGCGACGTTACGCCGTTTCTTTAATCAGTGCTTCTTTTAATGATTTACTCATAGTGAAGTGCAAGGTGTTGCGCTGAGGAATATCCATCATCTTACCGGTTCGGGGATTCTTGGTGCAACGCGGTTTACGCTGCCTGACGGAAAAAGAACCAAAACCACGCAACTCAATCCTGCGCTTTTCTTCCAGGGCCTTGACCATAGTTTCAAGAATTATATCCACAGCCAGGGCTACATCCTGCTTCTGCAGTGAAAGCTGATCACTTACCTTATCTACAATATCTTTCTTTAACATCTCTTCTTCTACCCACAAGCGGTGCACATTCCGCCTCAGCCAGCCCGGTGTACACCTGGTTCTTCATCTATAAAAAAAGGTTGTTTTGCCAAATCACTCCGGCAAAACAACCTTATCTACAAAAACGTACCAACAATGCCGGATTATGCTTCTTCGTCTCCTGCACCGCCGCTTTCCTGCGCAGCTTTGAGCAGATCACCGAAGGTTGATGGTGTATTGTCGTCTGCGACAGTATCCCCGGCTTTATATGCCTCAGCACCACCTTCACCGTCACCCTCAAGGGTCTTGACGGAGAGGCCGATCTTACGATCTTTGGCTGATACGTTAATAACGATAGCCTTCAGGACATCACCGACCTGATACATACCAACCGGGGTCTTGACCTTGTCCTTGCTGATCTCAGAGACGTGTACCAGACCCTCGATACCTTCTTCCAGTTTCACGAATACGCCGAAATCTGTAACGTTGGTGATCTCACCTTCAACAACGGTTCCGGAAGGATAGTTGTTGTAGGCTGCCTGCCATGGATCGGGAACAAGCTGTTTGACGCCCAGAGAAAATCTCTCGTTCTCACGATCGATCTTGAGCACAACTGCCTGGATGGTCTCACCCTTTGAGTATTTCTCTGAAGGATGCTTGATACGCTCAGTCCAGGACAAGTCGGAAACGTGGATGAGGCCGTCGATGCCTTCCTCGATACCGATAAAAACACCGAAGTCAGTGATGTTCTTGATTTTGCCCTCTATAACGGAGCCAACCGGGTAGTTCTCGGTAACGAGATCCCATGGGTTCTGCTGAAGCTGCTTCATACCCAGGGAGATACGCTTGGTCTCAGGCTCAATGTTGAGCACCATGACTTCCACAGCGTCACCTACTGAAACCATCTTGGAAGGATGACGCGGCTTCTTGGACCAGGTCATCTCGGATACGTGAATCAAACCTTCCACGCCCTCCTCGAGTTCTACGAACACGCCATAATCGGTGATGGATACAACCTTTCCGGTGGTCTTCTCGTTCAGCGGATAACGATCGGTAACCGTCTCCCAGGGATCTTCGCGGAGCTGTTTGATACCCAGGGAAACTCGGTCATTATCTTTATCGTACTTCAGAACCTTAACCTCAACTTCCTGGCCAACCTTGTACATCTTGGCTGGATGGGAAACACGTCCCCATGAGAGATCGGTAATATGACAAAGTCCGTCCATTCCGCCCATGTCGATAAACAGACCGTAGTCGGTAATGTTGGTGATGGCACCGCTGATGATCTGTCCTTCCTCGAGTTTGGAACGCATCTCTTCACGAAGTTTGTTACGTGCTTCCTCAAGGATTGCCCGACGGGAGATAACGACGTTGTTTCTCTTCTTGTTGAACTTGAGAATCTTGAAATCGTATGCCTCACCAATCAGTGCGTCGAGGTCTTTTACCGGACGCAGATCAATCTGGGAATATGGCAGGAAGGCTGGAACGCCGATATCAACAGACATACCGCCCTTGACACGACTTTCGATCTTACCTTCAATGGTACCGTCATCTTCCTGGATTTTCGCGATGTCTTCCCAAACCTTGATGGCAATCGCTTTCTCACGGGAAAGCAGGAGTCCACCTTCGTCCTTACGACGTTCGACGAACACCTCAAAGGTGTCACCGATTGTTACTTCCTGATCTTCTTCCAAACGGAATTCGGACTTGGCAATATAACTCTCCGCCTTATCTCCGACATCTACAAGAAAGTAATCGTCTTCTGTTCCGATGATGGTTCCGATAGCGACATCGCCAACGGCAACAACGGTGTTGTTTTCTTCCATCTCGAAGAGTTCGGCAAAACTCAGCTCTTCGCCACTGGTCTGGGTTGATTTTAATTCTTCTGTCATATGAGTGTGTATTGCACCAGCCTCGAAAGGCCGTGCCCCAATGAAAGTTGCGTGCGGGCAATCCCTGCACATTATGATTTTTGCTGTTTCCTGGAATACAACAAACAGCGCCTTTAAGCGTTAGAACATTACTTTATACCAGATTTTCAACACAAGAACAACATGTTCCTCTCTACTAATCGCAAATTATTTTTCTTTTTCCAGTTGAGGCCTCAACAAGAAACATAACCTGCTGGCAACACTGAAATACTTTCAGCCCCCTCATGGAAAGAAGGTGGTGTATGGAGAGTTCAGCTGGGGAGTGGAGATAAACCGCTGCGTGAAAACTCCGACCACAGGCGCTCCACACACCCCCATAATCTTTCGAAAAAGGCATGAGGAAAAAACTGTGAGGAGACATCCTGACTATTCGCCCGTCACCAGCGGCAAGCCTTCCTTGTACCAACCCATGATCCCGCCACGCAGGTTATAGAGGAAGGGATATCCTCTTTTCTGCAGATAAAGCCCCGCGCCATAGCTCCTGCCCCCTACCGCACATACCAGTAGCAGCGGCTTATCCTTTGGCAGGGTCTCATCACCTTTTACAATGTCCATAAAGGAAACAGCTACGGAGTCTTTTATCCTCGCCTCTTTTCTTTCTTCAGGGGTACGTACATCCACAACGATCAGTTCAGGATTATTCTGAATAAGTTGATACGCCTCTTGGGGCAGGACAGAAATATAGTGGGGCTCTGGCGCAGGTGCCTCGACAGCAGGAGCCGGGGGCGGGACAGGATTCGTATTCTGTCCCTGCTCCCCTGTTTCGTCTGAACAACCTGCCAGCACCATAACGAAAAAAATGAGCACTAACTGCTGCCACGATCTGATACTCTTATAGTCCATGATTTTTCGGATTGGGATTGATAAGAAATATTCCGGAGGGGCACTGCGAACTATCCTGCTTTACTCTCTGGTTTCTGCTGCTTTGATGTATGCGGTTTTCGCCTTCTCCCCCGAGGCCTGCTATTACCCGGCTTTCTCTTCATTGCCTGCGTCGGTTTTTTACTCTCGGGAACAGGTTGTAACAACTCATCTGTCGGCGGACTGCAGGGAAGCGAGCGTCCTATGTACTCTTCGATATCGGGCAGGTAAAAGGCCCCTTCCTCACAGGCGAAACTGACGGAGACGCCACTTGCACCTGCCCTGCCGGTCCTGCCGATACGATGAACATAATCCTCCGGTTCAAAAGGCAGACTATAGTTCACCACAAAGCTGATACCTTCAATATGAATGCCCCGGCCCGCCACATCCGTGGCCACCAGCACTTTCACCTTACCGCTACGAAAACGCTCCAGCCGTTTTTCCCGCTTTGTCTGTGGCACATCTCCGGAGAGAAGTACACACTCTATACCATCCCTGTTCAGCCGTTCGCTCAGTTTCCGGACCTCACTTTTCATGTTGGCAAACACCATGATTTTGTCGTCCGACTGCTGGCGAATCAAATTATACAGTACCGGGTACTTCTCTTCCGTTGTTACTAGATAGACCCGCTGATCAATCACATCCACGGCGACCTGATCGGATTCGGCCTCAACATATTGCGGCTTTACACACCACTGATAGGCGAGACGTTTCACGTCATCTGAAACCGTGGCGGAAAAAAGCAAGGTCTGCCGTTCCTCCTTGGAGGGAATCCGGCTGATGATACGCCGAACATCTGGGATAAAACCCATATCGAGCATACGGTCACCCTCATCGATAACCATGATATTGCAGTCCCCAAAAGAAATCACTCTTTTGTTAGCAAAATCCAGAAGACGGCCCGGTGTGGCTACCATAATATCGACAGGTTTATGCCGCAAGGTATCCATCTGTTTTTCGTAGTTGGCCCCCCCATAGACTGGCTCAATACGCAGATTGGTGTACTTTCCAAGTTTGCGGCCATCCTTTGCAATCTGGATCACGAGTTCCCTGGTCGGTGCGATTATAAGCGCCCTGGGGGCTCCGTTTTTGCCACTCCTTTTACGGTTATTCAGGAGTCTTGAAAAAATAGCAACCAGGAAGACTGCACTTTTCCCGGTTCCGGTATTAGCCTTACCAACCAGATCACCGCCATCGAGCACTAATGGTAATGCCTTGGCCTGGATCGGGGTACAATATTCAAATTGTTCGTCGGCAATGCCATGCATAACCGTCAGGGGAAGGTCAAAATCGTGAAACCGGACCTGTCCCTTTTTAGGAGTTACCTGAAATTCCTCCAGGGTCCAACGTGGCTTTTTAGAGCGGGTTCCCGGTTTTCGCACAGGCTGTACAGGATCAACCGGAGCAGCATCAACGTTTGGGGGAGGAAGAGTTTCCTGTTTTTCAACACCAGTTGTTGACTGTTCTGCATCAATTCCTTTCTGACTGTCGGAGGATTTTCGTTTTAACAGTGTTGAACGGGCAAGTGTTGCCAGCTTTTTCCGGGCATGCCCGATAAGTTTTTTCATTATAAATAAGTAACACGGCCGACAGAGACAGCCATTCATCCTGTAATCCCGGATAAATGGCTGTCTCTGTCGGCCTTAAAGAAGCGACAAGCAGGTTGTTTATTCCTCTTTACTTGCCATATATACGCATCTCTTCCATCAACGGACCAAAGAGATTTTCATAGTCAGGTATAGCCTTGCGTAAAATCACACCTAAATACTTCACATCATTATCATTAACCACTATATTGGCAGAATACGACAAGGCCTGCAAATCGTACAGGGTATTCATTTCCTTGCCTATAAGCGCAAAAAAGATGTATCTGCGCTTTGACATGCTCATATTACGAAGATAGGCATAAAACTGTCCGTTTTCAAGGCCTCCCGGTTCAAAATCGTCATGAAGCATGACACTGGCATAGTTTACGAACTCCATTTTTTCCATGGCGGCCCGGCCGCTCTTTGCGACTTCCGCCCGGTATCCCAGCCCCTCCACCGCTTTGATAACCTCATCCCGACCGTTCACTTCAGGGACCATGACAAGTGCCAGGGGAATCTCCTCAACCACGTCACTGTCTTCATACACCCCTTCCTCAAGCCATGAGACATCAGGCGGTTCAGGAGGAGAGACCTTCAGTGGACCGGATGGTCGACCGCCGCCTTTACCAAACATGGTAGAATCCAAGGCAAAAGGCTCACCGCACTTGGTGCACTTGATCTTCACCTTCTGACCCGGCTTCAACCCCTGCAGGTTTTCCTTGAACTTATCACTGAACTTGAGCTGTTTATTGCAATGAGGGCAGGTTACTATCATGTTCTCCTCGCGTAGCATTTATTAATGCAAAATAAGACTGAAAATTTGATTCTATCGCAGATAGGGGTTTTCCTCTTCTTCTTCCATGCCCAACCCCTGGAGAGTTGAGGTCGCCTCACCGCGCTCCGCCTTCAACCTGTCAAGTCCGCGGGTGATTTCGTTTCGTTGTGAACAATATGTTATAGCCGTTTCTTCTGTAACCAGGCCACGACTGAACAGTTCCAGGATATGCTGGTCGAAAGTCCGCATCTGGAGTGCGGCACCTTCCTTGATTATATTGTAGTAAGTCTTCTCTTCGGATTCACCATTCAGGATGAGATCCTTGACACGCAGACTGGTTCGTAAAATTTCCATGGCAGCCACACGTCCACCGCCGATTTTCGGCAACAGACGCTGTCCAACGATCCAGCGGATCGAATCCACCAGGCGGTGCCGGATCTGCGGTTGCTCTTCTTGCTCAAACATGCCGAGAATACGGTTGATAGTCTGACCGGCGTCGATGGTATGCAGGGTCGAGAAGACAAGGTGACCCGTTTCCGCCGCGGTCATACCGATCTCCATTGTTTCCCTGTCCCGCATCTCACCAACCAGGATAACCTTGGGGGCCTGCCTGAGTGCGGCCCTCATTCCGACACCAAAGGTGGAAAAATCGTTCCCCATTTCACGCTGGTTGAAAGTCGCCATATGCTGCTTGTGAACATATTCAATAGGATCTTCAAGGGTAACCACATGGACCGGTCGGGTCTGGTTGATCCGGTTCAGAAGGGCTGCAAGCGAGGTGGTTTTACCGGTACCGGTCGCACCGGTAAACAGCACCAGCCCGTTCAGTTCACCCGCCATATCACCGAAAGCGTCAGGAAACTGCATGCCCTCAATAGACGGTACGTCCGTTTCAAGTTTTCTCAGAATGGTTGTAAAATAACCCTTCTGGGTAAAGATATTAACCCTGAAACGAGCCTTGTCGGACAGGGAGTACGAAAGATCGCAGGATCCGTTTTCAACAAGATCCCGCAATAAGCGGCGGTTATTACCTATCAGATTGAGGGCAAATGTTTCTGTTTGAAACGGCGTCAATTCCTTGATGGCCGGTTGAACCTCAACCGGAACGAGCCTACCAGCCGACTCTACTTGCAGTGTCTTTCCCACCGTAATATTCAGGTCGGATACATTGCTGTGGGACTCCAGCATGGCTGTAATCCAGTATTCAATTTCAGTCTTTTTCATGACAGTCTCCGGAAAAAATGTGCAATAACCCTCACTTTCATAGTATATTGTCTATAAAACAGCAAGAATTTCAATCATTTTTTCATGTTAAAAGCATTCGGAAAAATTTCTCGGACAGCTTTTCCGCTACAACAAGGTGTAACTAATGGCAATACAACTGCGAAGCGCAACCACGACCCAAGGAAGAAGAATGGCCGGTGCCCGGAGTCTCTGGCGGGCAAACGGAATGAAGGAGGAACATTTCCGTAAACCTGTTATCGGCATCGCCAACTCATTCACCCAGTTCGTACCCGGGCACGTTCATCTGCACGAAATAGGTCAGCACGTAAAGAAACTGATAGAGGCACAGGGATGTTTCGCAGCTGAATTTAACACCATTGCCATCGACGACGGTATCGCCATGGGTCACTCGGGCATGCTGTATTCACTCCCTTCACGCGAGCTTATAGCCGATAGTGTTGAATACATGTGCAACGCCCACACGGTAGATGCCCTGGTCTGCATCTCCAACTGCGATAAAATCACCCCCGGCATGCTGATGGCCGCCATGCGCCTGAACATCCCCACCATTTTCGTTTCCGGTGGTCCCATGGAAGCCGGTGTGGATGGTGATAAACGTTATGACCTGGTAGATGCCATGGTCATGGCTGCCGATCAATCGGTGAGTGATTCAGAAATCGAGCAGGTGGAACGGTGCGCCTGCCCGACCTGCGGTTCCTGTTCCGGGATGTTCACCGCCAACTCCATGAACTGCCTCAACGAAGCACTGGGAATGGCTCTGCCGGGTAACGGCACCGTAGTGGCCACCCATAGCCATCGGAAAAGCCTGTTTGAAGAGGCAGCCGGACGCATCGTGAAGATGGCCGAGGCCTGGTATGAAAATGAGGACAGCTCTGTGCTGCCGCGCTCCATTGCCAGCAAGGCTGCCTTTATGAATTCTATGGCGCTTGATATCGCCATGGGAGGTTCCACCAATACCGTACTGCACCTGCTGGCCATCGCCAGCGAAGCGGAAGTCGACTTCACCATGAACGACATCGATGAATTATCCAGAAAGGTCCCGGTACTCTGCAAGGTCTCGCCGTCCTCAGCCTACCATATAGAAGACGTGCACAGGGCAGGCGGTATCATGTCCATCCTGGGTGAACTCGACCGTGCCGGACTGATTGATACCTCTGTCAGCCGTGTCGACAACCCAACCCTGAAAGACACACTTGATACATTCGACCTGATTCGCGACAGTCATACCGAGGACGCCGAGGATCTGTACAGCGCCGCCCCAGCCTCTGCAGGTTTGAACCTGGTCATGGGCTCTCAGTCCAGCCGGTTCAAGGAGCAAGACCTCGACAGGAGTGCAGGCTGCATCCGTAACCTTGAAGGCTGCTACTCAACCGACGGAGGGCTCGCCGTCCTGTTCGGCAATATCGCAGAAAGAGGTTGTATAGTTAAAACAGCTGGTGTCGATCCGTCCATTCTGAAATTTACCGGTACCGCCCGGGTCTTCTCATCCCAGGATGCGGCCTGTGAAGCGATCCTGGGTGGAGCGATAAAGGCCGGCGATGCCCTTATCATCCGCTATGAAGGTCCGAAAGGCGGGCCTGGCATGCAGGAGATGCTGTACCCCACATCGTACCTGAAATCGATCCACCTTGGAGCCGAATGCGCGCTCATTACCGACGGACGTTTCTCCGGCGGTACCTCCGGGCTCTCAATCGGCCATGTCTCTCCAGAAGCAGCAGCGGGAGGGGCCATTGGGCTGGTGGAGAATGGTGATACCATCGAGATCGATATCCCCAACAGGACTATCAACGTGGCTGTGGATGATAAAACGCTGGCCGAAAGAAAGGAAAAGGAGCAGGCCAATGGTGACACTGCT
Source organism: Desulfopila sp. IMCC35008 (assembly GCF_010646885.2). Lineage (GTDB taxonomy): Bacteria > Desulfobacterota > Desulfobulbia > Desulfobulbales > Desulfocapsaceae > Desulfopila. The sequence goes on from NZ_CP050700.1 coordinate 4,045,785, forward strand.
TTCACACCGCGTGACAGGGATCGCACGGTCTCAAAGGCTCTGAAAGCCTATGCCCTGTTTGCAGCATCAGCAGATAAGGGTGCCGTTAGAATACTCCCGGATTAATCCTGCCATATGACCATAACCGGGAAGAACCCGGTTATGGTGGTCCTCCGCCCATGCGATATCAAAGCCAAAACCACGCCCAACTATCTGTCAATCGTCATCATTTTTTTCCCAAATCTATTGAATTAATAAAATATCATACATAGTATGAATTGTGCGAAAATAAATCACTTTACCTATTCTGCATGTGAGGCGACAACTTGAAGCCGACGAAAATAAACAATCCTGAATACTTTCATAAGGTTATCGACTGCCAGTACGCTTGTCCCGCTCATACCCCGGTGCCGGAATACATCCGCTTGATCGACAATGAACAATATGCGGATGCTTACATGGTCAATTGGGAATCAAACGTATTTCCCGGTATCCTTGGTCGGATCTGCGACCGCCCCTGCGAACCGGCTTGCCGGAGAGGACGAATAGATGAGGAGCCGGTGGCCATCTGCAGGCTCAAGAGAGTTGCTGCCGATTTCAAGCCCTCGGTTAAAGAGAGGCTTCCCAAGGCTCCTCAAGAAAAAAACGGTAAGAAGATCGGTCTCATCGGCGGCGGCCCTGCCTCGCTCACCGTGGCGAGAGATTTGATACTACTTGGATATGAGATCGACCTTTACGACGATCAACAGAAAATGGGCGGGTTCATCCGCACCCAGGTCCCCTCTTTCCGGTTACCTGCTGAAGTACTGGATGAGGAAATCGACCAGATCCTCGACCTCGGTATTACCTGCTATCATGGTGCATATATACCAAGCCTGAAATCATTCCTTGAGAAAGGATATGATGCTGTCTTCATCGGTACCGGGGCTCCAAGAGGCAGAGACCTGCCCGACCTCCCGGGTCGCACTGAAGGCGACGACCAGGTTCACCTCGGTATTGAATGGCTTGCCGCCATCCTTTACCGCCATATCACCAAGGCCGGAGACCGGGTACTGGTATTAGGTGGTGGCAACACTGCCATGGACTGCTGCCGCACGGCACGACGACTTGGCGGTAAAGACGTAAAAGTCATCGTCCGCAGCCCGCGTGAGGAGATGAAAGCGTCACCGTGGGAGATCGAAGATGCCGAGCGTGAAGATATCGAGATCATCGACAATCATGTCCCTTTGGAATTTGTAGTTGAGAACGGTACGCTCATCGGCATGAAATTTGACAGGGTGAAGCCGGAATATGACGATTCTGGACGACGTAAGCTGATATCGACGGGCGAGGAACCTGTCTTTATCGAATGTGACGAGGTGCTGCTTGCCGTTGGCCAACACAACGCCTACCCCTGGATAGAACAGGACATCGGCCTGGAGTTTTCGGAATATGGCACACCGGTGATACATAAAGAGACACTGCAATCCACACTGCCCAGAGTCTTTTTCGGTGGTGACGCCGCATTCGGCCCTCAAAATGTCATCACCGCAGTGGCCCATGGACATCAGGCCGCGATCTCCATCGACCTTTTTTGTCGAGGCGAGGATCTCACCAAATGGCCGGAACCTGAAGTGGCTCTCAACAGCCAGAAAATGGGTATCCACGACTGGCTCTATGAAAGCCACGTCACCGATGAAGACCGGCAGGAAGTACCCATGGCGGACAAAAAACTCTCCATCCAGGACCGGTTGCTCGAAGTCGAGCTCGGTTTTGACCATGACAGAGGACAGAGAGAGGCCCAGCGCTGTCTCAATTGCGATGTACAGACTATTTTCGATCACACCACCTGTATCGAATGTGACGGCTGCGTGGATATCTGCCCCACCTCCTGCATCACCTTTCTTGAAAACGGGGATGAGGAGGAATTGCGGAAGCGCCTTATCATTCCGGCTGAAAACATCAAGCAGTCGCTCTATGTCTCGGACGAGCTCCCTACTAATCGTATCATGGTGAAGGACGAGAACGTCTGCCTGCACTGCGGTCTCTGTGCGGAACGATGCCCCACCTCCTCGTGGGAAATGGTGAAGTTCATCTATAAAGCACCCCAGACTAAAGTGATATGAACAGAATAGAACGCATCAACGATTTCGTAATCCGTTTTGCCAACGTCAACGGCTCCGGCTCGGCCAGCGCAAACAATCTCTTCGCCAAGGCAATCTTCAGGCTGGGGGTCCCGGTAAGCCCCAAAAACATTTTCCCCTCCAATATCCAGGGACTGCCAACCTGGTATGAGGTCCGGGTGAACGAGCAGGGCTACCTGGGCCGGCGAGCCGGGATCGATATAATGGTAGCGGTAAACGGCCAGACACTCGTTAAGGATTACAATGACGTACAAAGCGGGGGCTATTTCTTTTACGACGCCACCCGGCGACTGCCGGATGAGTGTAACCGTGAAGATATTACCGTTTTTGGGGTACCGCTGACGGAACTCTGCAATAGCGCCTTTGAAAATCCGAAACTGCGGCAATTGCTTAAAAACATCATCTATGTCGGCTCCCTTTCCTACCTGCTCGATATTGAGTTTAAGGTTCTAACCGAATCGATTACCCGTCAGTTCAAGAAGAAACCGAAACTTGCCGAACCAAACATCAAGGCACTTGAGATAGGGTTCGAATACGCAAAAACTCATTTTGAAGACCAGTGTGGACTCTCTATACAGCGTCGTGACCTGCTGGGAGACGCCATACTCACTGACGGCAACAGCGCCGCAGCATTAGGAGCCGTTTACGGAGGGGTGACAGTTGCCGGCTGGTATCCGATCACACCCTCAACCTCTGTCATCGAAGCCTTTGAACGATATACAAACATATACAGGCAAGAAGATGGACTGAAAAAAGTAGCCATTATCCAGGCGGAAGATGAGCTTGCAGCCCTCGGCATCGTGATCGGTGCATCCTGGAACGGCGCCCGTTCCTTTACGGCGACCTCCGGCCCCGGTGTCTCGCTGATGAGTGAGTTTTTAGGCTTGGCCTACTTTGCCGAAGTCCCGGTAGTGCTCATCGATGTGCAAAGAACAGGCCCTTCCACCGGTATGCCCACCCGGACGCAGCAATCTGATATTTTTGCCGCAGCCTACGCCTCACACGGTGACACCAAAAACCTCCTGCTCTTTCCATGTGATCCACGTGAGTGTTTTGAGTTGACCGCCGAGGCTCTTGACCTGGCGGAGCGGTTACAGACCCCGGTTATTATCATGAGCGATCTTGACCTGGGCATGAACGATCATGTCAGCCCGCCCTTTTCATGGGACGATAGCCGCACATACGATCGCGGCAAGGTACTGAATGCAAGCCAGCTTGATGATTTACAAGAGAAATGGGGCCGATACCTTGATGTGGATGGGGACGGCATCTGCTATCGCACCCTGCCCGGCACCCACCCGACCAAAGGCGGATATTTCACAAGAGGCTCATCCCATAACGAATATGCCGCCTATACCGAAGACAACGCTGCCTATAAACGCAACATGGAGAGGTTGTTAACCAAATGGGAGACGGCAAAAACAATGGTCCCCGGCCCCCACATAAAAATAAGAGGAGCACAGTCCGGTATCGGTGCCCTCTTTTTCGGCACCACGACACATGCGGCCTATGAAGCCATCGAACGACTTGAAAAACAGGGCACAACGGTGAACACCATGCGAATCAGGAGTTTCCCGTTCACCACTGAAGTGCTCGATTTCATCGAACAGCATGAAACAATTTTTATTATCGAACAGAACCGCGATGCCCAGCTGCGCACTCTGCTTCTGGCCGAACACAGGATTGCCCAGAAAAAGCTGGTATCCGTCCTCTGTTTTGACGGACTGCCCATAACAGCAGATTTTATTACTGAAGAATTACAGGCACACCTTAACGGCCAACAAGAGACCACGGGAGGCAGCAAATGAGTTATACACGTCCGAACTTTCGCCACCCGGCACAACAGAAAAACGATAAGGGGTATTCTAAACATGATTATGAGGGAGCCATCTCCACTCTCTGCGCAGGCTGCGGTCACGACTCGATAAGTAATGCCATTATCCAGGCCTGTTTTGAGATGTCTGTCGACCCTCACCGGGTTGCCAAGCTCTCGGGTATAGGGTGCTCCTCAAAAACGCCTGCCTACTTCCTTGGCAAATCACACGGGTTCAATTCCGTCCACGGCAGGATGCCTTCCATTGCCACCGGGGCCAACATGGCCAATAGAGACCTGCTCTATATCGGCGTTTCCGGCGACGGAGATACCGCCTCCATCGGCATGGGCCAGTTCGCCCATGTTCTCAGGCGCAACCTGAACATGAACTACGTCTGCATGAACAATGGCTGCTACGGCTTGACCAAGGGCCAGGACTCAGCAACGGCAGATAAGGGGTCTGCGGGCAAAAAAGGCAAACCGAACCCGTTTGAGTCTATTGACCTTTGTGAAATCGCCATCCAGCTCGGGGCAAGTTTTGTAGCCAGGGGATTCTCCGGCGACAAACAGCAGCTGGTGCCGCTGCTCAAAGCGGCAATCGCCCACAACGGTCTGGCTTTTCTTGATGTCATTTCTCCTTGTGTAACCTTCAACAATACCGATAGCTCTACCAAAAGCTACCAGTATGTGAGAGAACACAGCGAGGCTACCGGCACCTTTGATTTTATTCCTTTACAGAAGGAAATCCTTACCCGTTACGATGAAGGCTCCAGCCAGCTGGTCGCCATGCATGACGGTTCAACCATCCAGCTTCACAAGCTGGACCACAACTTTGACGTAACGGACCGCAAACGTTCAGTGAACAAGCTTGAAGAAGAAAAGGAAAAAGGCAGACTGCTGACCGGAGTCATCTACGTCAACCCTGCAAGCAAGGATACGCACGATATTATCGAAACAGTTCCCCGCCCACTCAACAGTCTCACCCAGGGCGAATTATGCCCCGGCAGTGAGGCGCTGGAAAAAATCAACGAGAGCCTGAGGTAACTGTTCGAGACGGACCCACACCTCCGTGTGAGAGTGGTTCAAACGAAATATCATGTCCTATCTAACCATATTCGGTATTGCCGTGGCACTGGCCATGGACGCGTTCGCCGTCTCTATCGCCGTTGGCATAAGCCTGAAAAAAATCAGCCCACGCCAGACCTTTCGTCTCTCTTACCATTTCGGCCTGTTCCAGGCTCTTATGCCGGTTATCGGCTGGTGGTCGGGCACAGCTGTTCGCGGGTTTGTGGAGAATTACGCACACTGGATCGCCTTCGGCCTGCTGGCCGCCGTCGGTACAAACATGATTCGTGAGGCATTTCAGCTTGATGAGGAGGAAACACACGAGAAGGACTCAACCAGAGGAGTCACCCTGGTCATCCTTTCCATCGCCACCTCCATCGATGCCCTGGCGGTCGGTTTTTCCATCTCCCTGCTCAATCAAGCCATTATCACCCCTGCCATCATCATCGGGATTGTCGCCGCCCTCTTTACCCTTATCGGCATGCACCTGGGTACCAAGGTCGCAACCTTTAAACATTTAAGTCTTTATGCAGAGCTTCTCGGCGGCACCGTTCTCTGGCTCATTGGTTTCAAGATTCTTTACGATCATGGCATCCTGGGTCTCTTTTTTTAATATTCTTCAATAAATAGTAAATCACCGTCATGCTGCCAAAAGAACTCACCTCACAAATCCGCCACGCCTTCCTGCAAAACCTCATCCCCGGAATATTCCTGTGGATCATAGCTATAACAATTTGTTTTTCATACTATTTTGCCCCATCGGCGCAACCCGTGTTTGAGGCGGTTGCCACACTCAAAGTAAAATACGGCATAGTATATTCCTCCTGTGCCACAGCCCTTTTCGGCGGACTGATTCCCTTCCTCTATTTCCTGTTGACAAAACAAACGGGTAAAAGCCCTGTTGCCGAGCTCACCTTTTACCTGCTGTTCTGGGGCATGAAGGGAATCGAGGTGGATCTTTTCTACCGGCTCCAAGGAATAATTTTCGGAACAGACAACAGCATATCCACGGTGTTCATCAAAACTCTTGTAGACCAGGGATTCTATGCCCCGTTCTGGGCCGTACCCACCATTGCCATCGCCTACCTCTACAAGGAGTCCGGGTTCAAAATCAAATCGTGCCTGGCTCAGGTTGACAGACGGTTTATCACCTTGACCATCCCGACCATTGTCCTCTCAAACATGATAGTCTGGCTCCCCTCGGTAACCATTATTTACCTCATGCCGCCAAACCTGCAGGTTCCCCTGTTTAATCTGGTCCAATGCTTTTTTGCCCTGTTGCTCAACATCCTTGGCAAAAAGTCAGCCAATAATTCTGACTGAATTAAAAGGAAAAATCCGCTACACTGTCTGGGTATGAACCTGTGTTACCCCAAAAGATGAAGATTATGACAGAATACCCCGTATTCCTGCAATTAAAGCACCTCCCGCTTGTCCTGCTGACTGTGTTCGGTCTCCACTTCCTTCCGGGATACCCGGAGGCTGCCACCATGCAAGAGTTCCAAAAGGAACGTACAACGGAAAGCCTTCGCCAGGTAAAAGGGCTGCAACAAGAGCAGATCGAAGAGTATGCAACCCGCCTGCATAATCTCAGTTACACCCGCCAAAGACTTTTTCGCGCGTTGTGCAAACTGCCGGATGCAGACAGTCATACTATTGAAACACTTTTCCAGCTGGCAACCCGGGTTCCGGTTCGGTTCAATTCGATCCCCCTGCTTGAGCTGTACACCTCCTGTTTGGATGCAACCCTTGCCGGCAGCAGGAATCTCTTGCAAACGCTGGAGCAAACCAGCTTTGTTTCAGAGCAGGTGCTCACCCCTCTTGCCAACATTACAATAGATAAGGCAACAACCCTCCTCGACCTCATTGCGTCGATTCAGGGAACAACCGAGGCTGGACAATGGGCAACCCAATCACTGCTTGCCTTTCCAGCCATTGACCCCAAGACATTGTTGCAGGCAATTACCCTTCTTTCAATCATGACCGAGCCGCAATGCCGGGCTGCTGAAAAAGGTTTACTGGTGCAGGGACTCCGAAAAGAGGAGATCCTCCCCCTGCTCTCTACCCTGATAAGATTCAATCAACGGGATGCGATCAATATTCGTGCCCTTTTCAGTCAACCGACGCTGCAAGTATCGAACCTGTCGTTCTGGCTACAGGGTTTCTTCGCAACACCCACTGGCGAGAGGGATACGAGCTTCCAACAGCTCTCAGATACCCGGAAAACACTTCTCCTTAACAGTTACCACAAGGCGGCACGTGACTTTATCTGGCAGATAAACAATCTTCACGATATTACAGATGGATACGGGCGGGAGATCGGTTCCGGCAGGCTTGCAGGGTCCAGCACGGAAACACTCACCAGCCTTTTTGCACGGCTGGACCCAACCACCTCGCACCATTTTCAAGACGATTTTGAACAGGCAGTAGCCAAGGGAAATAAAAGGGAAGCAATCTCCCTTTTACGACAGGCAACGGGTCATGCCAGAAAACAAGCGGCAACTGTCCTCTCAGCTGCCAATATCTATCTGCTGCTGGCCAACGGCGGGGAGTTATATGATTCCTCTTTCAGGGATATACTGGCGCCGGTACTGAAACAAAGGATCGCGACACAATACGGTGACAGACTACTCGATTTCCTGCTTGCAACCGATCCCCACCACCTCTTTATTTCCGACTTTATCACCCACCTGGCGCATAAGGGACGACTCACCCTCTTCTTCCCGGCTGACCCCGGGCACCAGCAGAAAATACTTGAGCTGGTAACCGAGTCTGCCCTGAAAGACCAGGACAGCCTGATCCTTTTTTCGGCAACCTTCAGCCGACTCCTGACAGCACTTCAGCCGTCGGCACGATCTTACCTGATCGATCTGCTGCTCGGCGAGTTAAGGGGCCAGACTGCAGAAATGGCACTCAACCTGCGGGTTATTTTGCAATACTATCTCGACAACCACCCCAATTTTCTGAGCGAACAGGATACAACCAGAATCCTCCGGATGATTCAGCAACACGGCCCAATAGACCTCGCCCCCTATACCCATGCCCCTTTCGAACGATGGAGGCAGGACGGCCGTCTCACCGGTCTTTCTGTCTTCCAGGATGACGACGACGGGCGCTCATCCTACGCCTCTTACAGTTTCTCGCTGCTTGAGCATGGTTATAAACCTGCTATCTCCTTAACCTATTCCGCTTCTCCGGTTCCGGAACAAGCATCACAAGAGGCAAACCGCCTGTTTCACAAACTACCCACAACACCTGCAGGGACCGTCTACGACATTTTTCGCCTGGCCAACCGGTTCTCGCTTGCCATCGACTGGCAAAAGCGGGTAAACAATCTGGAAGTCACCCAGTCCCTGTATGTGTATCAAGACCGGCATGACCAGCAAAAACTGCTCAGGACCTTTCTGACCAGCGGCCATGAGATGTTTGCCCAGCGCGGTCACAGCTACTGGAGACACGAACAACTCTTCGAGCCGCTGGAAGCCCTGCTGGAAGAGAATATGGGAGTTGTTGACTCGTTACAGTCAGGTCTTCACTTTATCAGTCTCGGCTCCTGCGGCGGCATGCGGGCATACAGTCGCATCAACCGCATATTCAACAACGATATCGCTATACTGGCGACGATCGGCACCGGTAAGGCGGCAATCAACAACCCATATAACAGGAAGTTGTTTGAGATAGTCGCAGGCGATCAAAACCTTGAGAGCTGGAAAGAAATAGAAACACTGTTTAAGAATATATTCAGCGACGCTGTCGCCGGAGACTACATCCAGCCCGGATCTCTTCCGGCAATACTGCATAGATTGCAAGGCACCTTGAAAGCGGGCGAAACAGGCAGACATGGCACAGATTAAACGAAACGAGCTCCAACCGTTGCTGAATAAGAGAGAAGAACTGGGCAAATGCAAGATCATCCTCCTTTTCGGAGAACGATACCTATGCCGTGAAGCCGCCGACTCCATCCAGGATGCCCTACTTGAAGGGGATGCCGGAGGGGCTGTTCACCCAATAGACGGTGACCGGGAAAACCCCGGGCAGACGCTGGCTAAACTGAAGAGTTTTTCCTTGCTGCCGGGGAAGCAGATCTACCGCGTTACCGATTCCGGCATCTTCCATTCCAAGACAGTGGCATCCGATATCTGGGAGAAAAGCGAGGCCGCTCACCAGTCAGGCAAGGAGCATGCTGCCATGCGCCATATCACCTCGTTTGCCAGGGTCGGTTCTATCGGCATGGAAACCCAGAAACCGTTCTCGGAACTATCCGACAGCGGCTGGCAAAAGCAGTTCGGGTTTAGCAAACCCGCAGGAGATCTCGGCTGGGCCGACGCCCTATTTGTGAAGGCCGTGGGAACCGGCAAAATCAGCACCGGCGAGGCAACCAATATCACCGACCGTGTTATCGACACATTTTCATCCACCATACCACCAAACAACTATTTAATACTGACCGCCGAGATGGTCGACAAACGTCAACGGCTCTTTACCTTCATCAAGAAGAACGGCCTTGTCATCGACTGCTCCGTCGCCACCGGGGCTGCCTCTGCTGCCCAGAAACAGCAAAAAGACGTGCTCAGGGAACTCGTACACAACACCCTGGATGGTTTCAGTAAAAAAATAGAACCCCAGGCACTGGAGTTTTTTTTCGAGCGGGTCGGCTTCCACCCGGTGGCTGTAGTCAACGAGACGGAAAAATTGGCGCTCTATGTTGACGAGCGGGATTATATCACCACTGAAGATCTTGATAGAATGGTTAGCCGCTCACGAGAAGATGCCCTCTATGAGCTTACCGACTCTTTCGGCAAACGCCAGGTAAGCAAAACACTCATTATCCTCAAGCGACTGCAGGATAATGGCACCCATGGACTCGCGATCCTGGCCTCAATGCGCAATTATATCAGAAAGCTCCTGATACTGCGGTCGATCCAGTTACAACCGGTCCCCCTTTATCAGAAAAACATGAACGCCAAACAATTCCAGAATAGTTACCTGCCCGCCTTAAAAGAATCGGAGCAATGGCAGGACCACCTCGGCGGTCACCCATATGCCTTGTTCATGAGTTTTTCAAAAGCGGCAGATTTTTCCTGTTATCAACTGAAAATTTGGCTTAAACTTCTATTAGAGGCGGAGTTTCGTTTAAAAGGTTCCCCGCTTCCCCAACAGTTAGTGCTCGAGGATCTCTTTCTGTCGTTGTTCAGGCAGAAAAGAAATGCTGATTAGGGCTGCGATGCACGACTTTTACTCGTAACCGCAGTCAGCACATCCCTTCAGCCTTTTGTAGATTGAAAAAGTCTATTTAGGTATTATCTTAACTGGGAAGAAGAACGCAATCTGGAAAACAGGGACACGACAACAAACTGTTTTCACAAAAAATTAACAACGTCAGTACAACTTGAAAGACCGCGTAGTACATTATGACAGAACGAAAAGATGAGCAGCAAGGCTCGGTAGCAACCAGTGACTGGGTGGAGCTTCAGGAACCACCGCTCTACAAGGTACTGCTTCATAACGACGATTACACATCAATGGAGTTTGTAATCCAGATACTGGAAATGATCTTTCACAAATCAATACCGGAAGCAACACGCATAATGCTTAATGTACATGAAAAGGGCATAGGCGTGGCGGGCGTATACAGCCGGGAAATTTGTGAGACAAAAATCACAATCGTACACGAACTGGCCCGCAAAAATGAATTCCCCCTGCGCTGTTCAATGGAAAAAGCCTGAGCAGCCGGAACGAATGAATACATGAAGGTTTATATATGTTAAGCAAGACACTCGAAAAATCACTGATTCGGGCGATCCGGGAAGCCAAGAACCACAAACATGAATATGTAACTGTGGAGCACCTGCTCTATGGTCTGCTTCATGATGACCTGGCTACCTACATAATCAACGAATGCGGCGGCTCCCTTGATATACTCAAGGAACGTCTTGAGAATTATTTCCTGGGAGAAATCCCCAAACTTACCTCTGCAGACCAGCAGGAACCGACCCAGACCCTGGCCTTCAACCGGGTTTTACAGCGGGCGGTTGCTCACGTACAGAGTTGCGGCAAAAAAGAAGTCGACAGTGGTGATGTTCTCGTCTCTATTTTTTCTGAGGCGGAGTCACATGCCGTTTACTTCCTGAGCTCTGTGGGTGTCGGCAGGATGGCCGTGGTTAATTTTATCTCCCATGAGTTACCTGAGGGGTTGCAAGCGGAGCCCCTTCCCCACCCCCCTGGGGAGGAACCGGAAACCAAGGAAAAATCCAAGGAAGATAAAGCCCTTAAAGAGTTTACCGTAAACCTCACCCAGCAGGCTGCTGAAGGCAAGCTTGATCCCCTGATCGGTCGTGATGACGAAATCAACAGGATCATGCAAGTGCTGTGCAGGAGAAAGAAAAACAACCCGCTGCTGGTGGGTGAACCAGGTGTCGGCAAGACGGCCATGGCAGAAGGATTGGCCCGGCGTATTCATGAAGATAAGGTTGCCCGGCAGGAAGAAAAGAAACCCATCGTGCCGGACCTGCTGCAGGACGTTGAGATTCACCTGCTAGATATGGGTGCGCTCGTAGCCGGCACCAAATATCGCGGTGACTTCGAGAAACGATTAAAGGCGGTCGTATCTGCTATCGAAAAAAAGGAAAACGCTATCCTCTTTATCGATGAGATGCACACCATCGTCGGTGCAGGTGCAACCAGCGGCGGTTCGATGGATGCATCCAACCTCTTAAAACCTGCACTTCAGGCCGGCATATTACGCTGCATTGGTTCTACGACCTACGAGGAATACAAGAACCAGATCGAAAAAGACCGAGCACTCTCGCGCAGATTCCAGAAGATTGATATTGAGGAACCATCCGTTTCCGATACCATCCAAATCCTTAAAGGATTGAAAAAGAGATATGAGGATCATCACCAAATCCGTTACTCGAAAAACTCGCTGAAGGCCATGGCCGAATTAAGTGAGCGGTATATTAACGAACGTTTTCTGCCGGATAAGGCGATTGACGTGATGGACGAGGTAGGTTCGATGTTCCGTCTTGAGGGACGTCAAAACCGAATGGTCAAGATTAACGACATTGAAAAAGTTGTCTCCAAGGTTGCACGCATACCTGCCAAGAGCGGCACTTCTTCTGACGTGAACGCGCTCAAAGAGCTGGCACCAAAACTCCAGGACGTTATCTTCGGCCAGGATGAAGCAATTGAGGCGGTCGTATCTGCGGTTAAAAGATCTCGTGCGGGCTTAGGCAACCCCGATTCACCGACAGGGAGCTTTCTCTTTGCGGGCCCCACCGGTGTTGGCAAAACAGAGGTTGCCCGTCAGCTTGCCAGCGTCCTTAACGTGCATTTCGAACGTTTTGATATGAGCGAATACATGGAGAAACACGCCGTAGCGCGCCTTATCGGTTCTCCTCCAGGTTATGTCGGTTTCGACCAGGGTGGTTTATTGACCGAAGCAATCCGCAAACACCCTTACTCGGTACTGCTGCTCGATGAAATTGAGAAGGCTCATCAGGACATCTTTTCTATCCTGCTGCAGGTGATGGATCACTCCACCCTCACCGACAACTCGGGCAGAAAAGCAGATTTCAGAAACGTCATTATTATCATGACAACGAATGCAGGGGCACGGGAAATGGCCTCCAAGTCAATCGGTTTCGTTACGAACGAAAAAGGAAAAGATACCACGGCCATCAACAAGCTATTTGCGCCGGAATTCCGCAACCGTCTCGACGCAACCGTATCTTTTTCCAAACTTGACGAAAGCAGCGTGGAAAAGGTTGTCGATAAATTGATTAAAGAGTTGGAAGAGCAGCTTGCAGAAAAGCGCGTTTCCATCAAGTTGAGCGACAAAGCCAGAACATGGCTTGCAAAAAAAGGATACGATCCCGCTTATGGTGCCCGTCCACTCAGACGACTCATCATGAAAGAGATTGGTGACACCCTCACCGAAGAAATACTATTTGGTAAACTCTCAAAAGGTGGTGAAGCTGCCGTCGACATGAAGGACGACAAACTGACCTTTAGCTACACTGCATAACGAAGACATTACTCCACGTGTTTCCGAATTCAGAGCATATCGACTTTTGATTATTGGGTGGTTTTATTGATACATAAAACCACCCTCAAAGATTATCAAGAGGACTCGTTACCGGATTTCTCATATCCTTTACGACATGAGTATAAATCATTGTTGTTTCAACACGGGCATGTCCCAGATAATCCTGAATCTGCCTGATATCCACCCCCCTGAAGCAACAAGTGTGTTGCAAATGAGTGACGGAGACTATGAACAGATGCGTGTTTGTGTATACCACTTTCTTTTAATGCTCTTTTGAGCGCTCGCTGGAGCACCTGTGCTCTACGGTGATGCCTCCTCACAGGCCACTTTCAGGATCCATCGGGTTTCCTGCCCTCGCCACATACTTCTTTCTGAGACCTACAGCAAACACATACAATTTGCCAGGTGTCGTAGTGTACCATCCCGTCTTTATAGAGATGATATGATGCCTCAGCATCCTCTCCATACACTTTCGCCCTCTGGTATTGATAGTGTACTGTCTCCTGAAAAAAGGCAGAGACTCAGCCCCTGGTGTCGATTGGCAATGCACTGAATCAACAGAGAAACACAGCCAAAAAAAGATGACGGGAGTGAGATATGACCTGATGCAAATTCTTTTTTCAGCACTCAACTATTTCATAGAGAACAACTTCTGGGTTACGGGTTCTTTGGGGTGGCAGAGAGGGCAAGCACCCTGCCGGGACATCAGCTGCTGCCATTTTTGCAGGACCGTATTTGGCACTTCAACTACCTCAAGCCCTTGCGGAGAAGGAATTACGCGTTATGATTCATACGCTGGATATAGGCTACCGATACGGCCATATACCACACTTGTGATTATTTCCCGCTTCCTGGAAATTGACAGTCCAGAAGCCTGAGCAGATAGTATTTATGGAAAACATGAATGACATAACTGAGAAAATAATTGCCTGGGCGGCTCGGCTGGAGAACAACCGGCTGGGCCCGGACTCTGACCTTTTCGCCTTTGGCGAGCCGCTTGTAGGTTTTGCTGCCGGCAATGATCCTCTGTTTGCCTTTTTACAAGAGGATATCGGACCAGATTTCTACTGGACTCCTGAGATAGCCTATAGAATTGCCTTCCCACTGGAAGAACTGAGTGCAGATGATCTGAGTGTTATTACCTGGGTATTGCCACAGACCGAAAACACTCGGATGGCGCACGGCAGAATGCATGAAATGCCAAGTATAGAGTGGAGCAAGGCTCGCCACTATGGTGAACAGGTGAATATGAACCTGCGTCGTTATGTCGTTGAGATGATGGCGATAGATGGCTATCATGCCTGCAGCCCCATGCTGATGCCTGAATGGTCAAGGGAAACGTCAGCCAGATACGGCTATGCGTCGAGCTGGTCTGAGAGACACACCGCCTATGTTTGCGGCCTTGGTACTTTTGGTTTGTCAGATGGTCTTATCACGCGGGCCGGGAAGGCTATTCGGGTTGGCTCTGCAGTGGTTCGCAGAAAATTATCACCATCACCGCGTGAATACACCCACCACATGGCCTGGTGCATGCGTTTTGCCGGACGTGAGTGCATGGCCTGTATCAGGCGTTGCCCGATTGGCGCCATTTCCGAATGTGGGCATGATAAGGTACGGTGCAAAGAGTATATCCGCAACGTCACCGCCGAATATGTTGAACAGCATCAGCTAGGTTTTACAGTCAACAGCTGCGGTCTCTGCCAGACCAGAGTGCCGTGTGAAGAGGGAATTCCTTTCGCCAGGGGTAGAAAGAGAAGATAAACCTCAGTTGATTATGGCTAACCACTGGGATCAATACAAGCCATTGTCAAGTTTCATCCCCGCCCTGATTCGCTCACTCCGCCTGAATTGCACACCCCAAGGCGCTGCTTACGACGGACCCTTGGCTTCAGCTTCATCGAGCACTTTTCTTACGAGTGCGGCAAATTCAGTTTTGACAATTGGCTTTAAGATAAATCCGTTAACACCACGCTCTCTTGCATTTTCCTCGGTTATTCTACCACTATACCCAGTGCATAAGATAGTCGGAATGTTCGGTCTGATGACTCGAATTTCTTCTACCAACCTGTCTCCTGCTATATTTGGCATCGTTATATCGGAAATCACCAGATCAAAACTGTCAGCTTTTAAACGAAATAGCTCCAGCGCCTCCAAACTGCTTGTTCTGGTAGTCACAGAATAGCCAAGACTCTCCAGCATTCTCGACTCCATTTTAACGACTGCAGCCTCATCATCAACGAGCAAAATGCGCTCTTTGCCCAGTGGAAACACCTCGATTTCATCGCCAATTACCTGGTTACGTTTGCTAACGATGGGTAAAAGGACAGTAACAGTTGTCCCCACATCAAGGGTACTGTCCACGAAAACCTTTCCACCATAAGTTTCTACGATACCGTGTACTAAAGAGAGCCCAAGACCCGTTCCTTGCCCTTGAGCCTTCGTAGTGAAATAGGGTTCGAAAATCTGTTTGATATGTTCCGGCGAAATACCTGCCCCACTGTCAGAAACTTTCAACTCTACATAACGACCAAAATCCAATTCCAGCGGTTTACTTGTATCAGAGTCGCTGATATGAATATCTTGCAAACTGACATCGAGAATGCCCTGTTCATCCTTCATGGCATGGATTGCATTCGTGGCTAAATTCATTAATATTTGATGCAGCCGGGTAGGATTTCCCATGATGAGGGACTTACTGGTAATGGTGATTTTGATATCAATGGTTGTGGGCACGGTAGACCGTAAAAATTTAATTACCTCCTTAACAAGCAGAGCAACCTCAATCGGTCTCTGTTCTTCATTTGATTGTCTGGCGAAAGCAAGGATCTGCGAGACAAGGTCCTTGGCACGTATTCCTGCCAAATACACTTCCTGCAAATCGCTACCAAGCTCAGATCCAGATTCGACTTGCCCCTGCGCCAGTTCTGTAAAACCGAGTATAGCCGTGAGAATATTGTTAAAATCATGAGCGATCCCACCGGCCAAGGTGCCTATTGACTCCATTTTTTGGGCTTGCAGCAACTGGCTCTGCAATAGCTCCCGTTCCTGTTCCTTTTTTTCCCGTTCAGCTACGTCACGTATAATTGCCAGGTTACCAATCCAATGGTTGTCTGTATCATAGAGCTTTGCAGCGAAAGTCTCACCAGGAAATGTCCGACCGTTTTTATGCCGGTATTGCGTATGGTACCAATGCTGCTGTTTGAGCGCCTCTTCGCTGAATATTGCAGCTCCCGCGTTGGTAAATTTCTCTTGGCTTGCATAAAGTATTGCCGCAGATTTTCCCACCAATTCCTCTGCTGAATAGCCAAACAGCGTTTCCATGCCATTGTTTACCAAGACAATCTCCCGGTTGGGCTTGGCCATCACAACCCCCTCGGGAATAGTCTGGAACATAATCAAAAACAGCTTCTGCTGTTTGAGCAGTTCTTCCTCAGCACGTTTGCGCTGAGTGATATCGGATACAATGCCCTCAATGGCTTCCAATTGGCCGACCTTGTTTCTGACAAAAACATTTCGCTGAAAAATCCAACGACTCCCCTTGTCTTTGTGAATGATCATGTATTCAAATGTGGCAGGCTGCTCACCCTCCAATAATCGCTGCCATTGTTCTTCGAAATACGACATCGAATCAGGATGAAGAATTTCTTTAATAAACATAGGATTGTCGTAAAACACTTCAGGGGAATAACCAAAAATTGTCTGTACAGCAGGACTTACATATTCATATTTCCCTTCAGGCAGGATCATTCTATATATAACATCTGGCGAATTTTCAGTCAGACGGCGATATTTTTCCTCGCTCTTCTTCAACTCCAGCTCAGCGAGTTTGCGTTCCGTCGTTACCTCGGTATAGGTGATCATGCCACCGATTGTGCCCTTTGCAGAATACCAGGGTCTGCACTCCCACCGATTGTAGGTCGTCGATCCATCTCTTCGGATGAAAGAATCGCTCTCACTTCTCTCAACAGCACCCTGCAGTATCCTTTGATGCACGTCCTTCCAACGCTGCGGCATTTCGGGAAAAACTTCATAATGGTGCTGGCCGATAATCTCTGATTCCTTTACATTATAGTCTTGAAGATATCTGTCACTGACCGCTATATACCTAAGACCATTGTCATAAACTGCCAGGGCGTTGGGGTCGTGCTTTATTATATAGCGTAAAATCCGCTCACTCCCACGTAACTTCTCTTCAGCCTTTATCCGCTCAGTAATATCCAGCCCCACTAAAGAGATCAGCTCGATATTGCCTTGCTCGTCGAAAATTGGCGAAAAGGTACGTAGTGAGTGCTTTATTTGTCTGTTTTTATCTAAATAAGAGACCTCGTCATGGACCATTTGACCTTGTTGCACATCTTTGACAGCTCTTTTCGTCTGCTGATATACCTGGACCAGAGATTTCCACCAGTCAACATTCCAGATCGGGGTACCTACCGCATTTGTAGCGAGGTCACCGCAAACTTCGTAGCACAGGTTGTTCATCTCCACCACATTGCCAGCGGGGTCCAGGATAAGGCTAAACTGGTATGACTGATTAAACATCGCCCTGAACCTGGATTCACTGCGCCGCAATGCTTGCTCGGCAGCCCGGTTCTGCGATAAGTCACGAATCGACATCCGTACAGCGGGCACTCCTTGCCAAACCGTCTCGCTGGCCCACAATTCCACCGGAACAACCTCATTGTCCGGCGTCACCATTTCGACCTCAACCCTTTCACTGCCACTTGTGGGAATCCCAAGCTGCGTTCCGATAATATTGTTTCTGGGCCGCCGTAAGATCTTTTCAGCCGCAGGATTGGCTAAGAGAATAACCCCCTGCAGATCAACCACCAGAATCCCATCCCCACTGTCACGTATAACAGCGGCGAGGTTTTCATCCTCTTTTCGTTGAAGAACTTGAACTTGATGACGCAGTCCGGTGATCTCGGCAATCAACTCGGCACTTGTCTTAGAATGGTCTTTGCCGTTAGCGGTCATATTTACTCTGTCTCTTAAAACGTTATGTAATTTTCATCCTGCAACTAACCCATTATTCACATTTTTGCTGCATTCATCCTAAAGGTATCAAGGGTGCCGCTACAGCAATCTACCGCAAGCCTTGATAACAAAGATGATGGATTCAGCTGTCACGCCCACAGGCTGAAAATTACGCTTGAGCGCCAGCGTTCTTTCGCGGCCCAAGCTGTAACCGGCAAATACAAATCCTGGTCTTTAATAATTTGATATTACAGGATATACAAAACAGTAATTGGCTTTTTCATGGGTTATTAGGCTAGCCTTTTGTTTTAGCGAATCGTTTACCCAACTTGATTCCGCCTTGCATAATTTCATACCGAAAGATATCCCTAATGTGGTCACTACCCCGCAGTTTGAAAATATTCATAAGCTTCATGATTCGCTGATCCCGTTCCACATAACGGAGTAATACAATTCCGTCGACAATGGAACTCAGGCGCATTTCGTTGGTAGCAAGGCTGCCAAAAAACTGTCCTTCTCCTGCACCAAAAGAATCGGCGCTGAGGTAATTCATATAGCAGGAGATTCCACGGGTCTTGAAGAAAGTGCTTACCTGAATCAAAAACTCTCGTATCTTGTTGCTGTCCATGGTTGATGATTCCAGACTGGAAACAGAATCAATAACCACCCGTTCTATTGCCTGTGCTTTTACGGTAGCAACAATCTGTCTGAGAAGCTTATCGGTTGATATATCAATCAGTTCACTACGAATAAAATGCAGTTTACCCTCTTGTTCAAATAGTTCTAAATCCCAATCATGGGCCTTCGCGGTTTTTTTCAGTTGCGCAACCGGCTCCTCCAAAGCAATCCATAGACACTTTTGCCCCTCTTTGATGCCCTGCACGAGAAAGTGCATTCCCAGGAGGGTTTTACCGGTTCCCGTGTTTCCGGCAATGAGCATCATATGTCCCTGCGGTACACCACCGCTCATGGCTTCATCAAGATTTGTGATACCGGTACTTTCTCTAATGTTAAAGTCGGTAATGGCAGTATTACTGTCGAGAGGAATCTTGGGGTATATTGACAGGCCACAGGCATCAATATCATACTCCACAAGGCCACTGCGATACCCAAGGCCGCGCATTTTGAGTACGCTCACTGTGCGAATGATCTTGTTCTGGCCATGATGGGTCCCAAGCCGTATCGCTCCATCTGAGACGAACTCCTCAATACTGTTACCCCCATGCACACCATGCTCAATTGTTCTCTCTGCACTTATCAGCGTGGTAACACCAAGTTTTTTGAATTGGTCCATCAGGGCAAAGAGCAACTCCCTGACCTTGTATTCCCCGACCAGATGTGAATATCTACCAAAAACTGTGCCAATACTGTCTACGGCGACACGCTCGGCACCTATCTTTTCGATGAAATGCGCGACTCTTTGCAGCAGGACTTCCCAGTCGAAATCACCGCTCTGCCCGGTTTGTACAAACTTAGGAGAGCAATCGATAATAGCCAGCTGACCGGAATTTATCAGCTCCACATAGTTCCAACCAAAACCTGATGTATTGCGAATAATATCATCCGGGCGCTCTTCAAAAGTTATATAGATACCATTCTGGTTATATTTGGTAATGCCTCTATAAAGAAACTCGTTTAAGAGCACAGTCTTGCCGGTTCCGGTGGTGCCGGTAACAAGCATCGTTCTGCCTTTGGCGAGTCCTCCTCCCAGAACTTCATCAAGCCCTGTAATACCGGTTTCCAGGCGTTCAAGCACCTTAACGGACTCTTGAGAAGATTTATGGTATTGCTGCGTTTTATCTGGTGTATTGCTCTGGGTCTTGCTCATCTTCTCCTTCCCCTTCAACTCATTTTACCTAGCGGATTTATTTATCGTCACGATCGCTCAAAATAGTTGCTCACCCAACCCTAAGCCTGAAACCGCCTTATCCGTTTCACTAAGATTGCCTAATACTCTTCTTTCCGGACAGGGATACATACGCACTACGGTGGGCACAGCCAAGATATCGGGCGGAACAGCTTCAATATCAGCCATTATATCAATTACTTCCAGAGTAAATTGGTCATGAAGATATTTTTCCAAAAGGTCTCGCAGGTTTTTTTCAGCCTGTCTGGACATCAACGAACTACCGCCCTTGTATAAAATAAACTTCCAGGTCTCAGAGGTACCTGACACTTCAGTCTGTGATTTTGCCATTGGAAGTTCCTGTCATTTATCAGTCTTTTTTTTTGGGGTAAAGCTGTTACTGAACATGGTTTACATAAACCACATATGTTCAGTAATCAAAACCGTCTTAGAGCCTCCAGCAACGTGCCACTCTTAGTGATACAGAAGGATACGGTTCTGTTGACCATAAGAAAAAGAGAGCCCATCTCTCAATGGCCTGAGATTTATATCAGTCGTGCGAGGTGAGAGGACAGATCGTCCCTTTGTTTGAAGTCTAGCAAAAAATATACGTTAGGACCAATAAATACCTTAAACAAAAATATATGCATTAACAGGCAATATAGCAAATCCTCCGGAATCTCACTTTGGCAAAAGACCAGGCGTATCTTTTTGAAAAAGTATGACTACGCGCCAAAACAGAAATAGCTACCAGGTAAATGCTGATGTCGCCCCTCTGGTTCACCATCCGCCAAGGCCATCTGTGGGTTACTCCGGCTCCTTGTTTCTGCTGTTATTTCTGCGAGCAATGACTATTCATTGTCTCTTCCTGTTCAATTCATTCCATTTATACTAGAATCAAGGATCAGCTTTCTCGACAGTTCAAGATGCCCCTCAATATTCAAGCATCTCCATCGTATTGGAACTATACGCAATTCAAGCAAGGGGAAGAGACAAATGACAACAAGCGACCCAAAACCCTCTATTCTGGTCGTGGATGATGACAGAAACGTCCAAAAACTCCTCAAACGGCTTCTCTTGAAAGAAGGGTACCTGGTGATTGCATGTGAAGATGCCGGCACAGCACTGCAGACAGCTATTGAGACCTGCCCGGACCTTATATTGCTCGACATTAACATGCCTGTCGTGGATGGGTACACGCTCTGCAGGCAAATTCTAAAACAGCCAAGCTGCGAGGATATCCCCGTTATCTTTGTGAGCGGACTGCTCGAGGAGAACGACAAAATAAAAGGGTTTGCCGCAGGGGCTGTTGACTACCTCACCAAGCCTATCCAGAATGCTGAAACTCTGGCCAGGATACGACTCCACTTAAGTCTGAAAGAAAAGATGACCGAACTCAAAATTTTCAACAACATAATGATTGAGCGAGAAATGCGAATTATTGAGTTGAAAGAAGAGGTCAACTCGCTCAATCTGGAACTTGGCAGAACTGCTCCCTACTCAGAAATCTGGCACAAATGACAACAAACAACACCCGCCGACTACACAACCACGTGCAATTATCTTCTCACAAAACCAGAGTCCTCAGACAAACTCTTTTAATACTGCTGTTTTTTGCCATTACTGCGACCGTCACATTCTCCGCCTTACAATTCATCAAACAGGAACATGCTGATTCGATTAGCCAGAATCTGCATACGGTTATGCGGGCGACAAAAGAAGCTCTCCACATCTGGCTCGATGGCCAATTCAGTGAGATTGAACTACTCGCCCAGCACCCCAAGTTCATTAACCTTGCAAGTCAGCTTATCGCCGAATTTGATCAAGAAGGCAATATGGCTGCCCATCCGGCACAAAAAAAACTGCACGACTTTCTTGACAAGTGGCTTGCGACAAACAGAGCCGTCGGCTTTTATCTGCTTAAACCTGATGGCACCAACATTTCATCAAGCCATGACAGCGAAATCGGCATCGTCACCTCCCTTTCACGAAGAACAGCATATTTTAAAGAAGTTTTAATGGGCAATCGCTTATTTATCCAACCTTTCAACGCCCTCACCCCGGTACCTGATACAGATGATGATGTGCAAACACGAAAGCCAACGATGTTTCTTGCTGTTCCGGTTTTTGATGAGCAGAATCTAGTGCTTGCCATACTCGCCATCCGGTTGGACCCGAGGCGAGACTTTTCCCATATCGCACAGCTTGCTCAGTCCGGCCGGACTGGTAACTTTTATCTTTTCAATAAACGGGCATATTTATTGACCTCCGGCAGATATGATCAACAAATGGTTGAAACGGGTCTGATAGATACGGAAGCCTCCCTCCTCAATGTCCGTCTGCTTGACCCGGGAGGCGACCTGACCTCGGGATATCAACCAAACCGGCCCCGGGAGGAGATGGAACTCACGCGGTTGGCTAAAGCCGCAGTAGCCGAAAAGTCCGGCCTGGATGTCGCTGGCTATCGAAATTTTTTAGGGGTCAGGGTGGTCGGTTCCTGGGAATGGGATAATGAGTATCACTTCGGACTCGGCTATGAGATAAACGTTTCCGAAGCGTATAGCCCCTATCGAACGACTCAGGCCATCATCATCCTGGTAGCCGCAATCATCTCAATACTCAGCATGTTCCTCTTTCTGAACGCTATAAAAAAACAGCACGCGCTTGCACGATCGAGAGAGATTCTGGCGGCCAGCGAAGAGAAGTTCAGAAAGGTTTCTGAAGCAATAGCAGATGCGGTTGTCTTGCTTGACCCGCAGCAAAGGATCAGATTCTGGAATTCGAGCGCCACAGCGATTTTCGGTTACCCTGAACAGGATGTCTTACAGCGCAAACTTCTCCCGTTGGTCACTTCTGAGGCTACCACTAAAAAACGCGATGACCCTCTTGCCAAGCTCCTGCAACAGACCTCAGCGTTTTCAACAGGATGCTCACAAGAGCTCCAACTACGAGATAAAGAAGGAACTCTTCACCCGGTTGAAACATATCTCAAGACTTTCATGATGCAGGATGAACAGTGGTGTATCTGCACTTTCAAAGACATTGGAGAGAGGAAAAAGGCAGAGCAAACGCTCAAACAGAGCGAGAAGCTGCTAAAAGATGCCCAGCACATTGTTCAGTTAGGTCACTGGATGGTCGATTTCACGAAAAAGACCTTTCAGTGTTCAGATGCCATCTATCGTATCCTGGAACTCGAACCCAAGCAAAAGGACCTGACTCGCTCTCTCTTTCTTCAGTTTGTGCATCCTGAAGACAGAGAGGGTTTCAAACGGTCCTTTCAGCAGTCTGCTCAAGAAAAATCTTTGCTTGACATTGAATTCAGACTGCTCCTGCCGAACGGAACAATTAAATATATACACCAACGCGGAAGAACAGTTGTCGACATAAACGGTAAGCCCAGCACATCATTTGGCACCATGCAGGATATTACCGAAAGAAAGGCGCTGGAACTGGAAGCGATCAAAGCCAGAGACGAAGCTAAAATGGCTCTTACCAGGCTTGCCTCACAAGAAAGACGTTTTCGTTCTCTTGTGGCCAACCTGCCAGGGGCGGTCTACCGTTGCGCAGGAACAGATCGCTGGTCAATCTCCTACATTTCAGATCACATTGAATTGATAAGTGGCTATAGCGCCGCTGATTTTCAGGGCCCCGATGCACGGGAATTCCTCAGCATCATTCACCCTGACGATCGACAACGAGTCGTAACATCTATCAAACAGAACCTCGCAAACCATAATCGCTTCTATATTGAATACAGGATTGTCGATCGTCAACAAAGCGTACACTGGCTATCCGAACAGGCAAATCTTATTACTACTCCCAATGGTCCAAGTTCTATCGATGGCTACATATATGATATAACTGACCGAATTGAAAGAGAGAATTCACTCAAATCTGTTACCAGCAGGTTGCAAATGGCCACGGAGGGTGGCCGAATCGGTATCTGGGACTGGAATATTGAGAACGATGACCTGATCTGGGATAATTCCATGTATCTCCTCTATGGCTGTGACAAGGCCTCAATTAGCAATCTGAACGATTGGCAACCGCACATATTGGATGCAGATTTCGAACAATTTAAAACCGACATTCAAGAGACAATCAAGTTCAAAAGAAACCTGAACACGACATTCAGGATTCATGGCCCAAATAATCAAATTCGTTTCATCAGAGGCAAAGGAAAACTCTTTTTTAATGACTCCGGGAACGCTGTTCGCATGCTCGGCGTGAATTATGATATCACTGAAGCAGTCACCGCCCAAAAGGAACTCGCCGCCCTGAATGAAGATCTCGAAAAACGTATAGAGGATCGTACCGAAGAACTTAAAAAATCGAAAAAAGCGGCCCTGAGTTTACTGCAGGACGCGAACCTGCAGCGGCAAAGAGCGGAACAGGCCCTCACCAACCTCGAGCAGTCTCAACAAGCCCTCATTGCCAGTGAAGAAAACTTCAGAGGCTTGGTTGAAAGTATTGATGATATAATATGGGCCTACGATGAGAATTGGAAAATTATTTATGTAAGCCCGACCTGCCTGGAAATACTTGGTTATTTGCAAGAAGAGGTCATGGGCAAGGAAGGCATGATAAATATGGTCCCGGAGGATAAACCGATCTGGCAGGAAGCGTTCGGACAATCCATTGCAACGAAAAAGCCCATCAAGGGTGTGGAGTGCCGGTTTCAACATAAACACGGAGGGAAAAGCGTTTATCTCGAAACCAATGCAACCCCAATTTACACCCCAAATGGGGATTTTAAGGGGTTTAGAGGAGTCAGCCGTGATATCACCAGTCGAAAGCTTGCTGAATTGGATCTGAAGAAATTATCTCGTTCGGTGGATGCAAGCCCCGCTTCCATCGTCATAACTGATGCCGATGGAATTATAGAATATGTCAACCCGAAATTTGTCGAGGTTACCGGATACCGGCCCGACGAAGTGATTGGCTCCAAACCGAGCATTCTGAAATCAGGCAAGCATCCGGAATCATTTTACCTTAACATGTGGAAAACACTAAGCCGCGGCAACGAGTGGCATGGCCAGATCTGCAATAAAAAGAAAGACGGGACGCTGTTCTGGGAACGAACATCCATCTCTCCTATCCGTGATGAAAGAGAATCTATAACCCATTTTGTAGCTATCAAGGAAGACATAACCAAGAATATCGAAGCAGAAAAAGCGCTGCAGAAAGCACTTGCCAAATCAGAGGAAGCGACTCTTGCGAAAAGCAACTTTTTAGCGAACATGAGCCATGAAATCAGAACTCCGATGAACGCTATCATTGGCATGACCCACCTGGCGCTGCAAACCGAACTCGATAGCAGACAAAAAAACTATCTTAATACGGTTAACAATTCTGCCACATCTTTACTGAATATTGTTAATGACATTCTTGATTTCTCCAAGATTGAAGCAGGGAAGCTTGAAATAGAGAAAACCACGTTCAACATTTCCGAGACACTCGACAATGTCGTCGCCATTTTTGCCAATGATCTGGCCAACAAAGGACTTGAGTTGCTCGTTAACATCGATCAGGAAATTCCTCCGGTGCTAGTGGGAGACCCACTGCGGATTGGACAAATTTTCAACAACCTCCTGAGCAACGCAGTAAAATTCACAGAGTATGGCGAAGTGGAAATTTCCATTCAGCTCAGGCAACTCGATCTCTCCAATATACTGCTCGAATGCGAAGTGGCCGATACAGGTATCGGCATGAGCGAAGAACAGCAGAAAAATCTCTTTGAAAAATTCAGCCAGGCTGATGGTTCTACAACTCGCCTGTATGGTGGTACGGGATTGGGGCTCTCTATCTGCAAGGAGTTGCTTGACCTTATGCATGGCACGATCCACCTGGAAAGCGCTCCCGGTGTTGGTGCTCGTTTCATCTTTACTCTGGAGTTGGAACACAAATCTGACCGCAGGGCGAATACAACAACGTTTAAAGAATTACTGAACCTGCACGACCTGCAGGTACTGCTCATAGAAGCAAACCCTAAAATCGTCAAACATCTCGAACGGGTGCTGAAAAGCTTTTCTTTTCAGGTGCAAAGTTGCTCAGGCACTGCCCAAGCTGAGAGCATGATAACTGCGGCAGAACAGCAGAAAAAACCTTATGAGCTTATAATAGCCAACTATCGCCCCAATGGACAGGAGCCGATTCCTCATGCTTTCACATCTGCGTCCCCCCTCCCACTCATACTGATGACCACAGTTCGCGACTATACCGCAACCGAAGAGTTGCTGCAAAATAGGGATCGGGCAGCTCTCTTGGGTAAGCCGGTAACAACCTCCGCACTCTTTAATGCAATTGCCGAGGTGTTTGGATTGCAGCAGTCCAAGGTACAGAAACGAAGAGAATTATCCGAGCACTCGAAAGGAAAAGAACTGCATACTATTGCCAACGCCCATATTTTATTGGTTGAAGACAATACTATCAACCAGCAGGTTGCTGTTGAACTCCTCGAAAAGGCACGTGTCAGGATAACTCTTGCCAGTAATGGCCAGGAAGCAATTACCGCTGCAAAAGAGCAGCCTTTCGATCTTATTTTAATGGACATTCAAATGCCGGTTATGGATGGCATCTCCGCAACCAAACACATTAGAGAGCATGTCCCCGCCAACAGTAAAGTCCCAATTGTGGCAATGACTGCGCATGCCATGGCAGGAGACCGGGAGCGCAGTCTTGAGGCCGGCATGAATGATCACCTGGCGAAGCCCATTAACCCGGAAGAACTCTATTTCTGTCTCGTGCACTGGATCAAAACAGACAATCTGGAAGACAGCAAAAGTTTTGCTGAAGACAGGCTCGGGGAAGAGCATGCCGACGATCGTCAGCGCGGCCCATCCCTTCCTAAGCAAATAGCCGGCCTGAATATCACTGACGGCCTGCAAAGAGTAGCAGGAAACCGCCAGCTCTATTTATCACTCCTTCGTGATTTTCTGTCCCAAACAGAACATTTCCGGGAGGAGGTTCAGGCTTGTCATAACCGGAATGACAAGCCTACCTTACAAAGGGTTGTCCATACGCTGAAAGGGGTTGCCGGCAGTATCGGTGCCAGGGAACTACAGCAGGCAAGCCTTGACTTCGAGCGAGAGATTCACAACAAGTCGGATAATTTCCAAATTATGCAAGATGTTCTGTTCAGGGAACTGCAACAGGTGCGAGACAGTATTCTGGAGTTGCTGGAACCTGTTCCGTCACAGGAAAAGTCCTCACAACCAGTGGAACATCCAACTGTTGACTTGGCACATATTAAAGATGTTCTGACTGATTTACTCAAACTTTTAGCGATCAGGGATATGGAAGCGGAAAGTCGCTTTTTTGAAATACGGGACATGCTCCTCTCACAATTTCCGCAACAAACACAACGCCTGACTGAATACATGGAAGCCCTTGATTTTAAAAACGCGCAGATAGTTGCACGTGAGATATCCACAAACCTGTACGATTCTTAAACGGTTGAGCACAATGAGTAAGAAAAGAATACTTGTCGTTGACGATGCCCCCGCCAATCTGCGATTGCTGAGCGAGATTCTCAAGAAGGAGTATTCTGTCAGTGTCGCCAACAGCGGTGAAGAAGCCTTGAAAATCGCGGCATTAGATGAGAAGCCGAGCCTCATCCTGCTCGATGTAATGATGCCGGAGATGGATGGGTATGAAGTCTGTCTGCGCCTGAAAGCCCGGGATTCAACAAAGAATATCCCTGTGCTGTTCGTCACCTCTATGGGAGAGGCACAGAATGAGGCAAGAGGATTAAGGTTGGGTGCCGTGGATTATATAACTAAACCGATAAATCCTTCAATATTACTGGCCCGAGTTCATACACATATGGACCTGCATGCCCATAGAGAACAGCTTGAGGAGCTGGTTAACCAACGGACTGCCCAGTTGCGTGACGGCTACATTGATACAGTTTACAGATTAACCCTGATATCTGAATTCAAAGATGAAGATACCGGTACACACATTAGAAGAATCAGTTACTATACAAAAGAACTGGCCAGACAGCTTGGTATGGATGACGAGTTCTGTGAAGCAATCTTTTACGCTTCCCCAATGCATGACATTGGCAAGGTGGCTCTTCCCGATGCCATATTAATCAAATCAGGCCCCCTGACCGATGCGGAATGGCGCAATATGCAAACCCATACAACTGTCGGGGCAAAAATCCTTGAAGGTGCAAAATCACCATACCTGCGCATGGCCATTGACATAGCGAGACATCATCATGAACGCTGGAACGGGGGAGGATACCCCGATGGACTCAGTGGTGAGGCAATTCCACTGACCGCCCGAATCATGAACATTACCGACCAATACGATGCCCTGCGAAGCAAACGCCCATATAAACCGGCGATAGACCACGCGAACACAGTAAAAATCATTACTCAAGGTGATGGCCGGACAATGCCGGAACACTTCGACCCGGACATTCTCTCCGCCTTCAATCGGGTAGCCGACACTTTTAACGATATTTTTTTAATGCACAAAGACGAGGAATGACAATTAGCGGCCATTCCCAATGCTGATGATTGCGAGGAAATCGAAATGAACAGAATACTGGTAGTGGATGACACCCCGTCGAACATAAAGATACTCAACAACCTGCTCTGCAAGGACTATCGCGTGAGTATTGCCACCAACGGAGCAGAGGCCCTGGAGGTTGCCCACAGCCAGCTGCCGGATTTAATCCTTTTGGACATCATGATGCCTGAAATGGACGGCTATGAGGTTTGCCGGAGATTGAAAAAGGATACGACAACGAACAATATACCAATTATTTTTGTGACCGCCAAAAGTGAGCTTGGAGATGAACAGAAAGGTTTGCAACTTGGTGCTGTCGATTATATTACCAAACCGTTCTCGCCCCCTATCACTCTTGCCAGGATCCGTAATCATCTCGATCTGAAACAGGTACGCGATAATCTTGAACAACTTGTCAGAGAACGCACAGCCGAGCTCCAAAGAAAAGTAGTTGAGCTCGAAGCCCGGGACAAACTGATCCGTATCCAGATGCAGAGCGCAGACCGACCGACCGTCGAGAGCGAAATCCTCAGTACAGTCGGTATGGTAATAGAACCAGACTGGCTCTGCCTGGTCTATCCCGCCAAAGAGAAAAGCGCCAACAACACTGTCCTTTCAGCTGTCCACACTGTAAACGGTCCCGCATCTTCTGGCAGAATCGTGTCACAGCCGGACGAAATTGCCCTGGCACTTGCCTTCAAGGCCTCTCAATCTGGAAGGGTTGAGCAGGATGAGCCGTACATTGCCTCACCCGCCTGCTATCAAAATGAAACTCTGGCTGTACTGCTGGCAAAGACAACAGTTTCAGATCAAGCGGATATCGACGAGAAGGCGCGTGCACTCTGGAGAATGAGTAATGAGGTAGCCATGGTGCTGCAAATGACCAATTTCAATGAAGATCTAGAGAGTGGAAAAGTTGATTTCGATGCTTTGATGAACCTGGCGGAGAAAAATCTCTGATGAAAAAGAAATCAGAAAATAGCAGGTCCTTCAAACTTTCTCACGATTTTGATGCATTTGCCGAGTTTCTTGATAAAGTTGAACAAACAGATGATGTCGCTAATGATACTGATGTTGCACCAGAAATCTGCTTTCACAACTCGACAGGAGTGGTAATTGTTTTCAACCATCCCCAGGATGGACATACTATATCTGCCGGCTTCCTCATGGCCTCAACAATTGAAACCCTTGATTATTATAATGAAAAAATCAGTAACAACCTGGAATTTAACGAGTTCAAACCTCTTATAGCCTTCCCCGGCGATAAACTTGCTGGCCCAGATGACTCCTTTTCTGGTGAGGCCGAGACTATCGAAGAGGAAGACACCATAAAGCCTAAGAATAATAGACACTTACTGACCGGTGCTCACGTCAGGGAAAATGAGCGGTCTGAACTTATCGCTGACCAATACGGTTTTGTCACGCTGAATGAAGGCAAGCTCTCCATCCAGTCCCCCCTGAAGGTAAGCAAAGACCTTCTCCGGCTAGACTGGCTTCTGCCAGGGGAACATCCCCAGGGAAGAATCACTCTGCCGATGCTCGAATTTTGGCTGCAGGAAGCCGCCGTGAGAATATCGCCAGATCATCAAAAAACCCTTATGGCTCTTATTGAGAATATCAACAACGGGATTTTTGCAGCAGGTGCCAACACTATTGTTCGAGGGGTCAGCCCTATCCACGGAGAAGACGGATTTATTCAATGGCACATCGATATTGACCAGAGCCCAGGCAAGCTTTTAGATGATGGGAGAATTGACTTTCGTGAACGCAACTTTGTGGTCAATGTAACAAAGGACCAGAGAGTCGCGACAGTAATACCACCAACCAAAGGCACTCCGGGTATAGATATTTTCGGCAACGAGGTGGCGGCAGACGATGGCAAAATACTGCAACTTGTGGCAGAAAATAATGTCCGCACAGAACAGAACGAGCTTGAAACAAGCTACTTCTCTGAAATGGATGGAGCCATCCATCTGTATAAAGATACACTCTCAGTTACTAACGTTCTTACCCTGGAGGAAGGCGTTAATTTTGGGACAGGGAACATTGATTTTGCCGGTGATGTTGTCGTAATAGGGATAGTGCTATCGGGCTTTTCTGTATGCGCAGGTGGTGATATTATCGTCACTGACTCTATAGAAAACGGCGCTTTCCTGAAAGCTCGGGGAAATATTGTCATTGGAGTCGCCATTAATGGCATGAATACCATGGTGCAGTCAGGCCTTTCACTGCGAACACAATATGTGAACGAAGCCACAGTTAAGGCCGGCACTGATATCATCATCGGCAGTTATGCGAGGCATGCAAAGCTCAGGGCGATAGGAGTCATCCAGGTCAACAGAAGCATAGAACTGCTCGGCGGAGCGATTATCGGAGGAGAAACCTGGGCCACGCAGAAAATCATTATTCACACTGCCGGCTCTGAGGCGTGGGTGCGAACGGAGCTTATAGCAGGTATTTTACCAGAGCAGATAGAAAAGCTCGACCAGCTCAAAGAGAATATAGAGGCAAAAAATACTCACATCCGGCAAATTCTCGATTATTTCGGTATAGCAAACATTGATCTTAAGAAACTGAAGGCGATGATCGAAAACGCTGAAGGCATGAATCGTAAAAGCATGGCGTTACGCGCAAAATATCTGGCGAATGCAGGAAAGCAACTTCAACAACTTCTTACCGAGAAAGCTGCTTTGGTGACCGAAATTGGCCCGGCTCCGGTCGATGCGGAAATTCAGATTCAGAAATCGGTATACCCGAATGTTATCGTTCGCCTTGGTTCAAAAAAACGCTCAATAGATTCAGCTCTTGGACCAACGTGTTTTCAGATAGATAACGAAAAAATCAAATCGGCACCATTCAAATAGTCTATCCAGACTTATGCACACCGAAACCAGCACCATCAGCTATTCGGGCTCATTGGTTACATTCATGCCGGTAAATCTTGGCTTCCCCTATGCCGGCCATTCTGCAGGTTAAATGTTCATATTACCCTTTGGCTACTCTGCTGCAACCTTACGCATAGCCCCCCGAATTGTAATGACATAGGGCCTGTGTCCCCGTAGAAAAGCCGGGATGGTATCCCGTCCTGCCTGGCTTCAGTCATCGTGCCATACTCACCATGGAACACCATGATGGTGGAATTCGTTTTGGCCTATAGCCATTGATATCAATCACCACGGTATCAGGGAGGTACTGTTGACTATCTATCTTTTTCAGCCAACTCCAGTTGCCTCTTCCTATCCCCACGCATCCGATTACTGTACCAGCCATCAATGACAAAGAAATTACCACTTTCAAGAAACAGCCCGTCTGCCACCATGGCGTGCAGATGCGGATGCCAACAGGCATAGTCACCAAAGATCTGGATGGCAACAACGATGCCTGGTATGCGGCTGGCTGTTGGGGAACCACCATTTGCCCATATTCGGTCGACTATGGGCCTTGATCGGTTCAGTCTGCGTGGAAAGAAGAAAGTCAGCACACAGTGGAACCTGTTCTGCGTTGTTCATAACTTGAAAAAGGTTCATACATATGGAGCAGTGGCAAGTTGATAAGATAAAAGAGGAGCGAGGTGTCTCCCAGTATACTCATACAAAGCACTAGAGAGCAAAATGAAATATTAGATTGGCCAACGGTAACTAAGATCTGGCTATACATTTTAATGATTTTTTGTTTCTACTCTTTCTTTTTAAGAACTCTACTGTATGGAATTTTAGGGAATTATTTGTGATTAACGACTTAGAAGAGATGACTGATTACATCATTAGAAACATAAATAGTATCTTTGAAATTCGCGTGAACCAGGAAATATAATTATTTCGAGATCATATTTACACACAAGAGAAAATGAAAATATTAATATAAATTAATGTTTAAAAACGTATGATCGCCCGGCAAGATGCCATAGTTGAAATAAAAAACAAAATACTTTTCATCAATAATGTTGCACAATCTGGGAACTACATCTATCATACTGCTATGAATATATACAATTCAAACAGTAGTCCACGAGATAATTTTAGGCCTATCACAGTTCCGAAAAATTATTTTTCGTTCTTGGAGAAAACAGAGATAATAGTGCCGATAGTTGATTTTGGGGTTTTGTAAGTAATGATACTTCAAAAGGTAAAGTGATTTCGATTTATTGGTCCCGGGATTTGCAACACCCTCTTTTTACGAGAGATAGGTGGCAATCTATTCGTTGGGTTCCTATTGGTAAACATATAGAATGATCTGCAAATTTAACATTACCAATCCATCACCACTGACGCGGGCACCGCGT
The DNA here is from genome assembly GCF_010646885.2 of Desulfopila sp. IMCC35008. Classification (GTDB taxonomy): domain Bacteria; phylum Desulfobacterota; class Desulfobulbia; order Desulfobulbales; family Desulfocapsaceae; genus Desulfopila. The sequence continues at coordinate 4,078,437 of NZ_CP050700.1, forward strand.
CAGTGGTGTCCATATTACATTTTTAGGAGTATTGAAAATTAAGTACCTTTGGATAATTGTCTTTACAGCTGTTTTAGTTTGGTCTGGCATAGCCCCCAAAGATCAATTTACTTGGTTTCTTGAGGTTGTGCCTGCAGTCCTTGGCGGAGGTTTATTAGCAGCGTCCTATAAAGCATTCAGGCTTACCTCAATATTGTATTTTTTCATACTATTGCATTGTGTTGTACTGATGATCGGGGGACATTATACCTATGCAGAAGTCCCGTTATTTGATGGTCTATTTGGCTCGGAAAGGAATAACTACGACAAAGTAGGTCACTTCTTCCAAGGCTTTGTTCCTGCGCTCCTAGCTAGGGAAATATTAATACGTAAAGATGTCGTAAACGGAGACATCTGGCGTAATATTTTCATTGTTTCTATTTGCCTAGCATTCAGTGCTTTCTATGAGCTTATCGAGTGGTGGGTAGCTTTGGCAACGGGTGAAGATGCTGAGGCTTTCCTTGGAACTCAGGGTTATATCTGGGATACTCAATCGGACATGGGATTAGCTCTTATTGGCGCTATATGTTCGCTGCTCGTACTATCTAAACCACACAATAAACAACTAAAAAATTGTAGAACAGCAGAATTTGCTATTCGAAAAACTAATAGCAACCATAAATGACAAATACTAACAAATACATAATGAATCACTCAACCGTGCTCGCTGAAGCTCGCCGGTTATATCCATGGTATACCTGAGAGATAATAATGGAACATTGGATCAACGAATTATTGATTAATTTAGATTCGTCTGTGGATGAGAAAACAAAGCAAGATATTATGGAAAAATGTGGCCCTAAATGCCCATTCAGCCATTTGCCCAATGATGAATTGATTAAACTAAGAAATGAATCAGAAACAGAAAAAGATTTTTTAGAAAAACTATCTGTTAGATGGAGACTCAAACAAGAAGATAACGAATATTATGTGGTTTTTGACAAATGCTATTGCCCATTAATGCAAAATGCTTTGGAGAACGCATCAAAATCTATGTGCTACTGCACATTAGGAAGCTTAAAACATAAATTTGAAATCAGTTTAGGACGTAAGGTTGAAGTAGAAATGCTAAAAACGGTCTTAGCTGGTGATCAGGAATGTAGATTTAAAATAAAGGTATAACCAGCCAATAAACGCGGACCCGCAACCAGCGCGCAAACAGGTAATCATAACGTTAGCAGAACAAGATATACGATCGGTAATATTATGAAACTACATACATTATTCACACTTTTACCAACTCTGCTATTCCAAAACCTCTGTTTCGCACATAGTTGGATGGCTCCAGAAATTGAAGCACAAAAAAGTAATCCTATTCCAATTTCAACAGAATCGGTACAACAGGGTCAAGCCCTTTTTGCCGAACTATGTGGATCTTGTCATGGCACTAATGCAGCTGGCATGTCGAAAGAAGAAACAGGTCTCAATAAAGACACGCCGAATTTACCAACAAGACTTAAGACACATACTGATGGTGACTTTCATTGGGAATGACTAAATGGCAAAAGTGATATTCCATCATTTAAAGAAGAACAATCTGAAAATGAAACTTGGAATATTGTTAATTTCATAAAATCATTAATAAAGAAATAAAACTACTAACCAGCCGTTTCACCTCGCTCGCTACGCTCTCTGGACTCACTGAAGCTCGCCAGTGCACTTTCTGTCATGATTCCAAAAACATGAAATTGTATCTAATTCTAACAGTATTCATAGTCGCTCTATTTAGCCCATCGGTAGCTTTGGTGAATGATTTAGATAAAGACATATGGGAGCACTGGCCTGTTATAGAATATGCAAAAGTTTCATCGAGGAATGCAAAGCATAAAGTTTATCTAAGCCCTAGAAATAATAATAGTTTAATTTATCCCGGGTGCATCTCAATAATGAGAAATACTAAGGAAATCTTTATTCCAAATTGCTATTTCAAAAAACAAGGTGGGAAACTATATGGTGACTCCGGGGCATTACATAGAAGAAAAAATGGTTCTGTTACTGGTGTTGCCTGGGATGATCCGAAAACCGAAATTTCTCTATACTCAGCAATTATGCGTAGACCAAAATTTGGCCCAAACACAGTTGTTTTCTGGGAACGAAATGAATGGATAAAAATTGAACAACTACCAGATATTAAATAAAAATAATATCGGGACAGGGAGGCCATTACTGACAGCCCCTCCCACACCACTTGGCATACGGACCGCGTACCAAGACGGTTCGGCTGATCAAAACATGAGATGGACTCCAGGAAGGAATGGCTATAGGATCCTTCGTAAGTAAGCATTCGGTAGCGCAGTAATTACCCATTTAACCTGATCCACATCTTCTTGACAGACACTAAAACCTGTTCTTTCAACCATTCGTTCAACATCCCTGTCTGTGTTGCAAAGGATCTCGTAAGATGCCAAGAGCTCTTCCGACTCCGTGCGGATAGTATGGATTGTCGTTTATTGGTTCCGAGTTTCAGGAAGTTCCTAACTTTGGTACGGACATATCGCCACTGTTTCCAATAGCACATCCGCAACCTGCGGTGTATCCTCTCATCTATCCTGGGAGAGGGCTGGAGTACTCTGCAATGCCAAAGTAGTTTGTCCATCCTCGAAGATACTGCCCAAGTTTTACCATCCTATAATCCGTTAAGACCCGCCAGCTGCGACCGGTGAGTTCCCGGATACGTCTCTTAAACTTTTGAAACGACCTGTCGCTCCAACGTATTGTACCGCGTTTGGTGGTAAAGCCGAGAAATGCGCTTTTCTCGACATGAACTACCCTGAAATCTGCGCTTATCTGCTTTTCTGGTCGTTGACAAGTAATTTGAGTTTCGGTTCCAGATCGTACCGAGTCGACGTCATTTACCGTATCTCCTGATCCTGGGGCTTAAGCATGTTTGGTTGTCTTCCCCAGAGACTCAGCCTTATATGACATTTCTTTTCGTCGACCCACATCGTTACACTTAGACTTCCTCCAAACACAACCTCACAGTAATGCTCTTGCCATCGGTTACTGATTCATGTTACGCCTATGACTTAACATGGGATCACACACAGAAGACTTTACCCCCACTTTTTAAGGCCCATGCCGGGCGCACACCAACCCTTCCACTGGGCCCTCAAACAGCGCGGGCCTGTGAATTCAACGTTATCTTTTATTAAAAAAATGTCAGATATTAAACCTGGTATTTACAAACATTATAAAAGTAAGAAATATAAAGTTATTTGCCAAGCAACACACTCGGAAACAAGAGAAGAGGTTGTTGTATACCAATGTTTATATGGTGACCACAGCATGTGGATACGGCCGAAACGAATGTTCACTGAATTGATTGAAGTTGAGGGTAAAAAAATCCCAAGGTTTGAGTTTATCTCAGAAATTTAAGTTTCTTTATTATCTCGACCTCACTTGAGGTACGATCCATATCATTTAAAAAATGAGCTTATGACAAAAAAGAAGAGCTCCAAAGGGAAAGACCCTTTGCATGGAGTAACGCTAAAAAACATGCTAGAAGACTTAGTAGAATACCATGGTTTTCCCTACCTTGCTGATAAAGTAAAAATTAAAGTATTTAGTGTGAATCCAACTTTTAATACTAGTTTAAAATTCCTTCGTAAAACCCCTTGGGCAAGAGAGAAAATTGAAAAACTCTATACCTATCACTTTGTGATCCGGAAAGAAAAGGAGAAACCTCGGAAAAATGCACAATAGTTATGGAAACAGACAATCAAAAAATATATGCAAAAAAATGCTGCTGGACCAGACCGCAGTTTTTCATTGTTAAGGAACAGCAAATATGTCTGGTATTCAAGATATTGTTTGTATATAACATATTGTCACGAACGGCTTCCTTCTTCTAATACCAATTTTCATATAAAATCTTGTGTTTGCTTCAAAGCTGCCACCTGCATACCAACCACAAAATTTCAACAATGATATACCATTATTCACCAGATATGGAGAAAAGATATTCCGTTCAATAATTTTCATATCACCTATTTTTTTTCAAAATTGGAAGTTGATTAAATATGGGAAAAATTAAAATATAATATAGAACAATCAAGTTTCACAACTGCAGTTATCAGAGCACAACATCCACTAATAGGTAACAACATAAAAACAGGCAAAGGGTATGGTTTTGTGTATTCAAAACTACAAGATGGCAGCTGGCAACATAAATCACAATAGTATATCACGGCGTTTCACGCCTACTTGCTGAAACTCGCCGATGCACTTCACCCCATTGATCTGAAATGACAATATGACGGATTTAACTTTATATTTACGCCCACTAATTGGCGCATTGACTGGTATATTATTATTCGCTTTCAGCGACAAAGTTGCTCTTTTTTTACAAAGATCAATCGAAAAACTCCCAAAGTATGAAAAGAACATGTTCAAAGATTCATCAGTTCGACCAATTTATATTAAAATAATTGGAATATTTTACTTTTGTCTTGGCTTCTACGGTTTATTGGCTAGACTAAATTATAGTTAAATGGAAATATATCTTCAATAACATAAAACAATATACCCGGCCTTCAACAGGCCCCGCGTGCTATTCGATGTTTATTAAGACCGAGATAATTCAAATATATATTATTGATCTAAAACCATGCACCAGAAGCTCCAAAGAACCATATCTCAACAATGTATTTAAAAACGATTAGTTGGTAAGAACTCCTACACATAAGGAGCGACAAAGATAATGTTGAAATTCATTCAGGCGGGAGTTCTTAACGTCGCCTATTTTGATCACGGCCCTTCAAAAGGCGATATTGTGTTGCTCCTTCACGGCTTTCCATATGATGTGCATGCTTTTAATGTGGTTAAAGATATATTAGTATCAAAGGGTTGCCGCATTATCATCCCCTATCTGCGTGGGTATGGACCCACACAGTTTTTATCAGCAGATACACCACGATCGGGCCAACAGGCCGTCCTCGCTCATGATGTTCTTGCATTCATGGATGCACTCAAGATTACGAGAGCCGTACTTGCAGGGTATGACTGGGGTGGGCGTGCCGCATGTATATTGGCGGCTCTCTGGCCAGATCGCGTGAGCGGCCTTGTTTCGGTAGGGGGATATAACATTCATGACATTCCTGGCTCGTTGAAACCACAGAAACCAGAAGATGAATACCGGTTTTGGTATCAATACTATTTCCACTCTGAGAGGGGGAGGAGAGGGTTATTCGAGAACCGCCGCGAACTTTGCAAACTCCTTTGGCGACTGTGGTCACCCACCTGGGACTTTTCTGACCAAGACTTCAACCAGACCGCTATTTCATTTGACAATGCAGACTTTGTGGATGTAGTGATTCATTCGTACCGGCATCGCTATGGCCTGGTTCCTGGCGACTCATCAGTCGAAGAAACCGAGCTACGTCTTACTCAACTGCCCAAAATAGCTGTGCCTTCCATAACACTTGATGGGCTTGACGATGGTGTTCTCCCCTCAGGTGGTTCGGCGGGACATCGACACTTCTTCACCAGTCAATATAATCATCGGGAGATTCCCGGCGTTGGCCACAATCTCCCACAGGAGGCGCCGGGCGAGTTCGCCAAAGCTGTGCTCTCCTTTATGTGAGTGAAAATATCAAGGTCAGATAAAAGCCAGGTGGCAGATCTTGCTTTATGCCACAGCAAATAAAGACATCGAAATTATCGATAAGAAAGAGAAGCCCAAGCGCCACAAAAAAGATGCTTCCGCTGAATTGCTAATGAGTAATTGAATCAGGTCGTCGAATAGCAGCATAAACTAGAATTGCCTAACAATAGGCCAGAAAGATTATAGACTATGGACATTAAACCTTTCAAAGGTGAACACATTAGCGATGCCAGCGTACTCTTTCGAAAAGGATATGCGAAGCTAAGGTCTCGATTTCCCTATTTGCCAGACAAGGTCGAGAAAACTGAATGGATTACAGAAAAACTGTCGGGGATTGTAGAAAAACATCCGGGTTTCGTAGCAATACGAGCAAATGAAGTTGTTGGTTATATGATTGGCTACCCGGTAATCCAAGAGCTGAAGGGATCACAAACTGGCGCTTATGTGCCAGAATGGGGCAATGCCACTGCTCGTGAAAATAGTGAGGACATCTGCACTAGTTTGTACAGGGCAATTTCTGAATCATGGATAGACGTGCGCAGTTATAATCACATCATCTCATTTCTGGTGAACGAGAATATAATTGAGACGATGTCATTATTAGGTTTTGGAATGCAGGTGATTGATGCCGGAAGAAATCTATCTCAACCAAGGATTGAAACGAAGCCTGATGTCGTGATTGAGATTGGGACAGAAAAGCACATCTATCAACTACAAGAAATCGACCACCTGATCAATGTGCACCTGGAAGCGGCCCCATGTTTCCTGAAGCGATGCAATGAAATCAAAGATGCGGGCGACATCAGAAAAGATTTTTTTTCTCAGGATGTAATTACTGTTGTAGCAACGAAAGGAGACAAGGTCGTTTCATGTATTCGAGGAAGAATGCACCACGGAAATACCGCTTTGTTACATCATAAAAATGTTTTCGGAATAAACTTCGGATATACACGACAAGAATATCGAAACAGCAAAATAGCCACCGCTGTATTGTCTAAAGCAATCGAAGTGGCATCAGGTGATGGTGCCTCCATGTGTAGTGTTGACTTTGAGCCTCAGAACGTTGCAGCTCGATATTTCTGGTTAAGCCACTTTTCACCAATCATTTACTCTTTTATTCGAAAGGTAGATGATAGAATATAAGATTTTCAAATAATAGGGCAGCTGGGTGATGAATCCACAGAAAGTAGTAAGAAACCAAGTGACAACACTTACTGATTTACCAAATATCGGTAAAAAAATGGAAAAAGATCTCCAAATAATAGGGATACACCATCCTTTACAACTGAAGGGCAAATCTCCTTATGAAATGTTTGATGAGCTCTGTATAAAGACCGGCAAAAAACATGACCCCTGCGTGATAGATGTATTTATTTCTGTGACAAGATTTATGGATGGAGAGGCTCCCCAGCCTTGGTGGAAATACACAAGGGTAAGGAAAGAGTATTTACACAATGAAAACGTATAACCTGTAGTATGAGAGGACGCGAAAGTCCTCGACTTTTGCTGCGGAGGAACAGGAAGAACCATAAATGATTATCAGCCTCACTGAGGCTTTTAGATCTTCAGACAACCAGGTACGCGTTTGGCTGATGAGCCATTTTTCGCCAATCAGAAGATGGTGCCTTGCACACACCAAATGTCATGTTCAGAAAATTAGAGACTCTTGAAAAAAAATTGACAAAGGAACGGATGCCATAATTCCCGCATTACGTTATGTTCTCGCTGGCATATTACTATGAATCCACAGCTCGATCATACATTAAGACAAATCATCTAATACTATAAAAATTAAACATTTAGATTCATTCGCATGGCACGAGTAAAGAAGATAAAGAAAGACAATGGATTCTACGGAATAGGAATCATCAACAATAGTAATGAATTAAACATCGGCACCCTCTGGAGATCCGCTTACATACTGGGAGCCAGCTTTATTTTCACCATCGATAAAAAGTACAAACCCCAAAGCAGTGACATCACAGCCGCCTGGACGAAAATCCCACTATATCATTACAACACTTTTAGTGACTTTAAAGATCATTTGCCATTTTCAACAAAGATTGTTGGGGTAGAGATGGGTGAACTATCCATCTCTTTAGGTATGTTCCAACATCCCGCCTCAGCAGTTTATCTTCTAGGGAATGAGCAATGCGGATTACAAACGAATATCACCCAGCAGTGCCATTCACTCATCAAATTGCCTGGTGATTTTTCCTTAAATGTTGCCGTCGCCGGGAGTATTGTAATGTATGATCGAATTACTAAAGAATGTTCAGTCAGCCATCCTCAATCATTGAATGCCTGAGCCGGTAATGAGGAGTGCTTTTCAGTCATCGTTTTGCAAGCCCAGCAGACATAAACTCAACAGGTACATATGACACCAGGTATTAATGCAGCAAAAAAAGCTAAAATTAAATTTGAGGTACACGAATATACTCATGATCCAAACAACGAATCATTTGGAGATGAAGCTGCCGAAAAACTGGGCGTGCCGGAAGATCAGGTTTTTAAAACATTAGTGGTCGCCTATGCAGATAGAAAACTTGCGGTAGCCGTCGTTCCAGTCTCCTCAATGCTACACCTCAAACGTCTGGCCAAAGCATTACAAGTAAAAAAAGCCAGCATGGCTCAGGCGACAGATGTTGAGCGGACAACCGGCTATGTTCTAGGTGGTGTCAGCCCTCTTGGTCAGAAAAAAAAACTTCCAACTGTCATTGACTCTTCCGCCATGGAACATCCAACGATATTTGTCAGTGCGGGTCGTCGTGGGCTAAGCATTCAACTGGCCCCACAAGATCTATTGTCTCTTACCAAGGGACAATTTGAAGATATAAGCACGTAAATGACATCCAATCATTTCAAACAAAGATTAATTACAAAAGGATAAATCCATGACAGACCTCCCCGCTTGCGACCAATGTGGTTCAGAATATACCTATGACGATGGAACGTTGTTCGTTTGCCCCGAATGCGGCTATGAATGGTCAAAAACTGTAACTGCCGAAGAAGAAAGTACTGAAAAAGCTATTACCGACGCCAATGGAAATACCCTTAAAGATGGTGATAACATCACTGTTATAAAAAACCTGAAGGTTAAAGGTTCTTCCGTCGTGGTCAAAGTAGGAACCAAAGTCAAAAATATCAGGCTGGTTGATGGCGATCACGATATAGACTGTAAGATTGATGGAATTGGTGCAATGAAACTCAAATCGGAGTTTGTAAAAAAGGTGTAAACTACCTCTGCAGGGCAATTCTCTATACAACTTGACCAGAAGGCTGTTTCGACTCGTGAAATAGCCGGTATAGATGTGCAGGAAACCTGGAGAATCCCCTCTAAATCGGACACTCTTCTCCTTTCCTGACCGGCTCACTGATATATTGCGATTTTCGTAACAGTTGTGTCATTTCGTCTGCAGGTAACGGGCTCGAATAATAATACCCCTGAATTATATCGCACCCGAGCTCTCTGAGTTTTTCCAGTTGCCGCCTGGTCTCAACACCCTCTGCCACGACAGTCAGGCCAAGCCCATGACCCATTGTAATTATTGTCTTAGCCAGACCTTCATCTTTTGGGTTACTATCGATTTCGTCAACAAACGATTTATCGATCTTGAGCTTATCCAGAGGAAATTTCTTGAGGTACGACAGTGATGAATACCCTGTACCAAAATCATCAATGGAGATAGTACCGCCCAGCGATTTAAACTTTCGCATGATATCTACAGATCTTTCAACATCCTGCATAATAAGGCTTTCAGTAATCTCAAGATCAAGGTTCTGAGGGTTTAAACCTGCTTGCTCAATTATGCCGCTCAACTGGCTTGAAAAATGCTCATCCCTGAAATGTCTGGGTGAGATATTTACCGCTATACACAACGGATCCTCCAATTCATCCTGCCAGAGTTTGGCCTGTATACAGGCAGTTTGCATGACCCACTCACTCAGGGGCAGGATAAGCCCACTTTCTTCTGCCACGGGGATAAAGGAAGCGGGGGAAATCACCTGCCTGTCAGCTTGTATCCAGCGCAGAAGCGCCTCGACACCAATTATCTTATTGTCCCTTATACGTACCTGGGGCTGATAATAGAGCTGCAGATCAGAACCACTTAAAGCAGAGCGAAGATCAGCCTCAAGCCGTAATTTTTTCTGAATAAGGTCGTTCATCTCATCAGAAAAAAACAGATAGTTGTTACGCCCACTCTTTTTCGCCTCATACATTGCGATATCAGCATGTTTCACCAGCTCATCCACCCCCGTACCATCTTTTGGATAGACACTGATACCAATACTACCGGTAATAAAGAACTCATTGCCGGCTACATGAAACGGAGGCTCAAGAAGGTGAATAAATTTATTGGCCACTGTTGCGGTAACACGTAGATCTGTCAGTTCTTCCAGCAGTATCACAAATTCATCTCCACCAAGTCGGGCAACGGTATCTCCACTCCTGCATGCCTCTTTCAGGCGTTTACCGACCATCTTCAGAAGGACATCACCACCAGAATGACCTAACTGATCATTCACCTTCTTAAAATTATCGAGATCGAGGAAAAGAATTGCCACCGATTTGCCGGCCCGATGGGCTCGGGTTATAGCCAGATGCAACCTGTCAAACAACAGTGAACGGTTAGGCAGGGCGGTGAGATGATCGTGTGTTGCCTGATAGGTTAATCTTTTGAGTGCCTGTTTTTTTTCTGTCACATCACTGATACCGAAAACTGCCCCAAGGGAATTACCCGCATCATCCATGAGAGGTCCGGCCGTCACCTGCACGATATGTTCATTGCCTGAGCGATCATAAAAAACGGCTTCTTCCTGCATGTGGATTATTTCCGATTTATCAATACATTCCCTGACGATTGTGCAGGGCTTCTCCCCTTCATTCTCTGTCAACACAGGAAAAATCTCGTTCACCCTTAAGCCGATAGCTTCTGCATTCCTGTATCCGGTCAGCTTTTCAGCTGCCGGGTTCAGGTACTCTATCAGACAATCAATATTGGTTGTAATGACGCCGTCACCTATTGAATGCAGCGTCACAAAGGCACGTTCCCTCTCCTTAAAGAGTTTTCTCAATAAACTTTCCAGCCGATCCCACATCCAGACAGGGTAACTCAACGCCACGGTAACAAGAACTGCTACAGGCGGAAACCAGACCTGCATCTTCACGAGTAGAAAAACGGTAATACACAAGGTAACAAAAAGACTCCCGCCCACAATTACCAGGAGAAATCGTTCAGAGAACAAGGTAAAAGTGAATAGAGGGATACTAATGAGCAAAGCCGCCAATAACATTGTACCAACTATACTCATTGGTACAATGGCCAACCTGTTTTCCAGGGTATCCAATAGATTTGCATTAATCTCAACCCCGGACATAGGGACAGACTCACCCGAAACCGGAGTCGGCAGAGCATCGCTGAGTCCGGAGGCTGTTGTTCCCACCAGAACATACTTTCCCCTTACTGCTCTCGGGTCAAATTCCGGCGCCATGAATTCCGCATAGGATAATTGCCTGAAGTGTCCTGGTTTACCTGCAAACGGGAGGAGTACCTCATAATCGCGTACCCAATTACCTGAAGCAGCCCCGGCAAGATTTTTGTTTCTCTTACCGGGCAGCCTTTGCACACTTTCCGGGGACCCAAACCGCAGCATTGACAGGGCAAAAGCGTCCCAGTTCGGGCTGCCAAGCCCTCCCCTTAAAAACGTCCGGCGCATGATTCCATCTGAATCCAGTTCAAAATCCACATGACCAAGGCCGGCTGTTCCTTGTCTGACCGACTCAATGGGTTCTGTCAGGTTCAGGCCCTTGCCGGCCCTATTCCATTCAGCAAAAACCGGCATAATAACACGACCACTTCGGGAAACAGCTTCGGCAAGCAAGATATCATCCTGGCCATTCCGTCGATCCGGCTCTGCAAAAATAATATCAAAACCGATTACCCCTGCCCCGCCTATCGACAACTTGTCTATCAGATCCGCATGAACCCGCCGTGGCCAGGGCCACTGCCCATACTGCGACAAACTCAGCTCATCAATAGCCAGGATGACAATGCTTTCGGATGGGGGTCTTGTAACCCTTGAGGAAATGGCGTCATAGACAAACCTGTCCATTCTCTGCAGTCCCTGGCTGTATGTTAGCAGGAGCCCCAGAAGGAGCAGAAATAGTCGCGGCAGAAGATTTCTCCGCCATGATTTTCCCAAATCGCGTTTTCTCATAACATAAAGAGCAACATGATTGCGCCAGGAATACTAAATGCCCAGGGTGATGGCGGCGGTGCAGGCACATGTACAGTCTGATACGGGCCGAACGGACCGGCAAAACCATCAGAATCGACAATGGCCACCCTGATATAATAGGTGCCCGGTTCAAAATGTTTTAGATTATACTGTGGTTCCCTGACCTTATCGTCGAAAAGCAGGTTTGTAAATTCAGGATCATGAGCTACCTGGCATGTAAAGCTCTGCCCCGGCTCGGCTTTACGCCAGCGAAAAGCCATCTCTTCAACATCCATTTCTGCATCAGACATGTCCGGGCTGGGTGGCGTGCGCCTGAACTTCTGCGGATCACTAAACGGCCCTGTTTTACCGTCACCGTCAACACTTGCCACCCGCCAGAAATAGACACCGGGAACAACCGCAATGTCGGGGGTATAGGTAGTGGAAGTAAGACCCTTTATATCAGCGACAGGTTTGCCAAAACTCTCATCGGCAGCAAGCTGAAACCAATATTGTTCGGCCTCTTGCGGTTCTGACCATTGAAACACCGCTACAGGCTGCTGAAGAACCGCATCGGCCACCGGCGCAACCTGCATGGGCGGTACAGGATGGGCCTGAACAACAAAGGAGTGGACAGAATACAGACCTTCCAGCCCCTTCCCATCGATACCGTGAACACGGAGGAAATAGGTATTATCCGGCAGATCGGGGCCCCACATGTTTGCAGACGGAAAGGCTTTATCGTACAAGAGAGTGAGAAAGTGTTTGTCTTTTGCAATCTGCAACCGGTACTGAACAGCCCCCTCAACCTTGCTCGGTTTCAAGAGAAACGGTACCCGCAGTACAGTATCAGGAAAACCTGACAGATCTGGAGCAGGCAGGAGCTTAACAGGGTCGAGCGGCCCCTTGTCAGGATAGGAAATCGTTCCGAACCCTTCAGGTACATTTTTTGATTCCCCAGAACCTGCGACACCGACAGCTCCGGTAAGTACTTCTGCCCGGGACTCCCCGGCTTTTTCCGCACTTATCCTGTATTCCGTACCCCGGACGGCTGCAATGGCGGAAGGTGTTGATATTTCAAACCGTGATCCCGGGCCACGATGAGGGATGACGTTGTTGTGAGATCGTCCCGACTCAAGGCGTACCTTGGTGTCGGCCATGCCTGTCGCACCATAGCTCACCAACCTCTCCATCTTCATCTCGGATTCTGCCTGAATCAAGACCTTCGAACCGTCTGTAAACTGCAGGGTTGCATTGCTCTCAGCAGCGGTGCGGATACTATCATTGTCCCAGAGAATCTTTCCCTTTACTGCTACAAGCTCGTGTCCGGTATTACGTTCGATAATCGTTGCTTCACCGGTCAATTCAATAATTGTGGCAACCGATGAACCATACTTGAGCCATTCCATAGGGAAGCGCAGTGTGGTACCCGGCGGAATATTATACGGGTCGGGAACGTTGTTCAACTCCACGAGATCTTTCCAATACCGCATGCTCTTAAGATGCTTTTTGGAAAGAATCCATAAATTGTCCCCCGGTTGGACGGTATAGACCCAATCCTTTGCCAGGGATGACACTGCAAAACCAAATGAAAGAAACAGAAGGAAGCCGGAAAAGATGATTTTAATTTTTCTCATAATCGTCCCTGTAATCTATTCACATGGTCTATTACATGTGAATTCTACAATCCGAACAATCACTTTGGAAAAGAAGAGGGGTGGATGAAAACTATACTAAAGTATCCACACTTCTCTTCTTCATTGCAAGAAAAGAGCAATAATTATTAAACACAATAATATAAAGAACATTTCTGACAAAAAGATAACGGTACCTCATTATCAATGAAATCACAGGAGCTTCACGGTAACTGCACAGACCGGTTTTATCCCAGGAGGGTTCTCAACACTTCTGGATATTGCAATTGCGAAAAAACGCCCCTGCTCCCTTTAAGATCGCAACCGTTTGACATCGTTTAACCTTCCCCTCTATACTTAATCAAGGGTACCTCGAAATACACCATCATCCCGGAGGTATTATGGTTACCTTATATATCGCCATACTGCTTGCCACAGGGCTTGGTATCAGCAAAATCTGTCAACGACTTCGATTACCTTCCGTATCTGGTTACATTTTTGCCGGGCTACTGCTTGGTCCTGCAGGCCTCGGCCTGGTAACCGGTGCACAGATTGGTCAGGATCTCGATCATTTCACCCAGATTGCTCTGATGCTCATCGCTTTTGGCATCGGCGAGCATATAGAGATAAAGAAACTCAGTAAATACGCACGAAGTCTGGCCTGGATAAGCTTTTGCGAAGCCGCCGGTGCCTTTACAGTTGTGTCCTCGGTGCTGTTTTTGACTATGCAGTCCACCGGATATGAGGTGATTGGCTGGACTTTTAAGGATTACCTGGTACTGGCACTTCTTCTCGGTTCCATCGGTATTGCCACCGCACCGGCCGCCACTCTGCTGGTTATTCGGGAGTTGAAGGCCAAAGGCCCACTCACCTCCACTCTTATGGCAATCGTTGCTATCGATGATGGTCTGGCTATCATGATCTTCGGTCTTGTGGTATCGATCGCCCACCAGGTACTGGGTCATGCCGGGGCTCCTCTATACATAACTGTAGGCTCGTCCCTGCTGGAGATATTCGGTTCTTTGCTGCTGGGTATATGCACCGCCGGCCTGTTCCTGCTTTTTCTTCATAGGCTAAAAGGGGACGGAGAGTTAATGACCGCTGGGCTCGCCACCCTGCTGCTCTGCGGCGAGGTCGCTTACTCTTTTCACCTCTCCCCTTTGCTGGCCGGAATGGCAGCAGGATTCACCCTGGTGAATAAGGAAGAAAAAGATGTTCGTATCTTTCGGGCGCTCAACAGTTTTGAACCACCCATCTATGTCCTTTTCTTTACACTCGCCGGCACCCACCTTGAATTTGAAGCCCTCCAGGCAGCTGGGCTCTTCGGGCTCATCTACTTTCTTTCTTCTATTTCCGGGAAAATGGCAGGTATTCAGGTGGGCGGCTTTATCGGCAAGGCTCCGGCGACTGTACGAAAATACCTTGGGTTTGCCATGCTGCCACAGGCTGGGGTGGCAATCGGGCTAATATTCCTGCTCTCCTCTGACCACCTTTTGTCTCCATACGAGCAGGTGATCACACCAATTGTCCTTGCCGGAGTTTTCATTTCGGAACTGATCGGTCCGATCGCCGCCCGCTTTGCCATCACACGTGCAGGAGAGATAGGGTCCGAACCTGTGAGTACGGCCCCTTTTTCACTTATCTTTCATGATGACGATAAAACAGAAGACCTGTTCTGCCCCCTGGAGAGGACTTTCCGTATCGTCCCCTGGGACTGGTTGAATCTGTCTATCCCGCATACCCCGCACGGTCACGTTATTTTTCACACGGTTGACCCGAGAACAGCCAGGGGGCTCGCCCGCATAGCCACTATACTCGCCTCCTGGTACCAGGCTTTACCGATGGCGGTCCGCATGTTGCCGCGGGATAACAAAATTCCCGACCATCTCTTTCACGACGAATATAAAGAAGTTCATTCGATGGGTTACAGCCTGGCGACCGAATTGGTGACCTGCCCGGATATCACCACCGGTATTGTCTCTGCCGCAGAATGCAACAATGCCAGGGCCATGGTATTGGCCTACCCTCTTGGTGATACGATTGCCGGTTTCCGTACCATCCTTTCTACCGTCTCGGCAGGGGTGAGCTGTCCTGTTACCGTGGTCCGCTTCTGGGGGGAGTTCCATACCGAAAGGATACTCATCCCGATTACTGATATCGATGAACTGGCAGGAATGGTGGAAATCATCTCTGCCTTGAACGCGATTGGAGAACATAAGCTCCACATTCTTTACCTGCTGCCTTCCACCGACAGCAGCAAGGAAGTAGATAAACAGGAGCAGCAACTCCAGGACTGGATGAAAGATAAAGCCCGTCACCTCACGGCACGGGTGGAACCAGTTATTACCCATTCCCGGCTCGACGAGATTAACCGGGCAGCCCGGGATACAGACATTATTATCATGCACGGCAAAAAAGCGGGCGGAATGGAGAAGTTCCTCTTCGGCTCACTGGTCGACTCTGTCTCCGTCAAGGTGCAGAAAACCTTGATAGTTATCTATAATACGGGAAATCCTTGACCCATAGAGTGCCTGCCAACCTCATTCACCTGATTCAGGGCGAGGATGGCAGGCTTGTTTGCAGATCAGGCCGCCATGGCCATTCCACTTCGATAGCGGACGAGATCTTCAACACTCAGCACAATCATGTCGTGCTTATTCGCAAAATCAACAATCTCCGGCAGGCGGGACATGGTTCCATCCGGATTGGTCAATTCACAGAGTACCCCCGCAGGCTCAAGACCGGCAAGCATCATCAGATCAACAGTCGCCTCCGTATGGCCCCGGCGACTCAGCACCCCGCCCTCTTCCGCCCGAAGCGGAAAAACATGGCCCGGATGACATAAATCCCCAGGCTTGCTGTCAACAGCTGATGCGGCACGTACCGTCGTTACCCGATCAACAGCGGACACACCGGTTGTTACACCTTCGCGAGCCTCGATTGAAATGGTAAATGCGGTCCCGTTTTTGCTGCTGTTATTGTCGACCATCGGAGGTAATCCCAGACTGTCGATCTTTTCACCGGTCAGGCAGAGGCAGACGATTCCGCTGCACTCCCTGATCATAAGCGCCATCTGACCGGCAGTAAGATGCTCACATGAATAGATGAGGTCACCTTCGTTTTCCCGGTCCTCGTCATCAACAACAAGAACACCGTCTCCCGCTTTCAAGGCTGCAAGAGCCGATTCAACCCGCTGTCGCGAGTCTCCAAACTGTGCCAGTAAAGACTGATTCATGGTAAATTCTCCTTTTGTTTACCAGAACCAGGGCATGTCCCGTTTTTCCCATGAAAAAGTGAAATACACCTCCGATACTCAACAATTCACAAGCTCATGAAAAATCAGGGAAAGAGGAATACAGAATGTATGCGCGACCGCGCACACAGACAGACAGCGAACGGGAGTTCCCGAGCTGTCTTTCTACCCTCTCTCATCCGGACTGTAACCGTCGGCTCTGGAATCTCACCAGATCTGCTTGACCCTATCGCTGTCGACAGGCGCTCGCGGGCTCTCCCGAAGTGGGAATCACCGCCGGTGGGGAATTTCGCCCCGCCCTGAGAATAGTTTGTGCTTACCGATCAAACACCACTTGATCAACAAACACGCCATAATATCTTAACCACCTCAACCGTATTAAAAATCTGAGGTCAGGTGACTCGCATTACTCTAATAGGGCCGTCTGTAAAGTCAAGAAAATCCACAGTACCCCTACACTATAATATCTGGGGATCTGTCAGATAGAGTCCCCCCGGCAATCAGTGCATTGAACCATCTTTCTCACTCTTTTTCTTCGCCTTTTTCGGTACCAACATCATTGCAGCGACCAATACCGCCCCCACCACAAACCCAACGATAAGATTGGCCAGAGAGGAGGGCATGAATTCCAGGGCATGATGCACGTAAGGGATATTGTGGGTAAACATACCCCCGCCGACCAGGAGCATGGCGATTGTACCTACTATTCCAAGTGACCGGATAACCCATGGGAGGGAAGCCACCAGTAGCGAACCTAGTCCTGCAACTGTCTTTGACATCACGCCCTGCATTGTTCCGGCCCAGTCGATCAGGAAAAAACCGGCGTCATCCATACGGACGACTACGGCAACCAGTCCATACACTCCTACCGTCGCCAGCAGGGCGATGATGCTGACCACCATGATCTGCAACATAAGTGAACTCTCTATCACTGTGCCCAGGGCGATCATTACAATTTCTATTGACAGGATAAAATCCGTCCGGATTGCCGATTTTATTTTCCCTTTTTCCCGCCTGAGCAGCTCCTTCTCATCGCTGATCTCTTCGGCAGCGGGTTTCTCATGGGAATCTCGATGAGCCAGGACATGATAAATTTTTTCAACCCCCTCATAACTGAGATAGGCACCACCAAAAAGAAGTATCGGTATGATCGTCCAAGGAGCATAGGCACTCAGCAAAAAAGCGAGCGGCAGGATAACAACTTTGTTAACAAACGACCCCTTGGTGATGGCCCAGAGAACAGGTAACTCCCGTGAGGCGCGAAAACCGGTGGCCTTCTCGGCATTGACAGCCAGGTCGTCCCCCAGGATCCCGGCTGTTTTCTTGGCTGCCACCTTGCTCATCACAGCGGCATCATCAAGCAACATGGCGATATCATCAAGTACCGCGAATAGTCCCCCGGTCATTGTTACCCTCTTATTTTTCAGTACATGCCAAATGTATCAGACTTTCATTGCAATACCATCACATCAGCCGGCGGGATCGCCTCCGGGGCTTCCTTGTCTTCCCCACCATGAGAAAGATGAAGGGAACAAGCCCCACCCCGACACCCAGCAGAAACATCAACCAACCGTTATCGGTAAATGACTTTCCCCCCTCACCTTCAACCAGT
Source organism: Desulfopila sp. IMCC35008 (assembly GCF_010646885.2). Classification (GTDB taxonomy): domain Bacteria; phylum Desulfobacterota; class Desulfobulbia; order Desulfobulbales; family Desulfocapsaceae; genus Desulfopila. The sequence continues at coordinate 4,096,796 of NZ_CP050700.1, forward strand.
GTCGGGGCTTCTGGTACCTCTTTTTTTTGCTCCACCATTGCAGCATTCGGAACCGGTTCCGTTTTCTTTTCTATAGAGGTCTCGGCAACAACCGGTAGAGACGCTGCCTCCTCCTCAACCCGGGCAGGTACCATACTGAATCCCTTCAACAGGAGTTCAGTTGCCTTTGCATCCCGAACCTTCCGGTCCTTGCTGCCGAGCACAACTGCAATTAACCGAACCCCTCTTCTTTTGGCAGTAGCGACAATTGAAAATCCTGCAGCCTTGAAATAGCCCGTCTTAAAACCATCACATCCATCAAAATTTGTCAAAAGATGATTGTGAGTCCGCATAATGAAATCGCCGTTCCGGAATTCCCTCTCCCTCGTACCTGTGTATTTGAAGGTTTCTTTTTTCTTCGCCAGCTCCATGGCCAAAACAGATAAATCCCGCGCCGTGGTGATATCCACCTGCTGACCATCCGATGGCGGTAAGCCGTGTACCGAATAATAACTGGTATCTTTCATGCCAAGGGCTGCCGCCCGCTCGTTCATAAGAGCGATAAAACTTTCTTTAGAGCCGGATATATGTATAGCCAACGCTACGGCAGCATCGTTAGCAGATTGGATCATAAGAGCGTACAGCAGATCCTCAACCGAGAATTGTTCCTGGGGATCAAGATACACCTGCGAACCACCCATACGGGCCGCCTCAGGTGTTACCTGCACCATCTGATCAAGCGAAAGACTCCCCTTTTCGACCTGCTCCAGAACCACTAACAACACCATCATCTTTAATACAGATGCGGGATACCCCTTTGTGTCACTGTTTTCTTCAACTAATGTTTTTCCGGTTCCCGCATCGATGACCAGAGCCGAAAGATAGGGGTCACTGGCTACGGTATTGATTTTTGCCCGACCAGCCCAGGCTGGCTGAGTCAAAAGCACAGAACAGATAACAACGAGGAAAATTCCACGTTTCATGATCGATCCTTTTCTATAGTTGTCTTGATATTAAATGGAATACGTAAACGAATGTTTGGATCAAAACATAAACCTGTCTGGCATTTATTCAATAGTTATTTGCATAATTAATGGCCTTGAAAAAAAGGTGATCGACTTTGTTGCAGGTCGTACTCATCAAGTCTCCATACCAACTCAAACATCTGCCAGGAAAGTGGATTTCTGCAGAGCCCATCGACAATCGTAATGGTGGTGTTCTACAAGTCATCATAATTCATGTTCGGACCCATGTACCTTATAGCCGGTTGCCCCGAACTTCTCATGAGAAGTTCGGGGTAGACGAGATATTGGTGTCATAAGGCCAGTAGTGCTATAATGAAAGTAAGTATTACAGGGAAAAGATGATCAATACCGTTTCAGACAATAGAGTACCAGGAAAAGAATGTAGTTGATATTCATACCAGGTGGTTCACGACGTGATACTTTTTAAACAAATTCACAGCCCCGTCAAGCGGTGTGTGACCCACCTTAAAGATTCATTCAAGAAGAGAGGTCAATATGTCTGAGAGAATACTGTTACCATTGGATGGCTCTAAATTAGGCGAAGCCGGTCTTTCCTACGTTCACGACCTGATCTCCAAACTAGCCCCGGAAGAAAAGGTTGAAATCATCTTGTTCCATGTCATTACAGCAACCAGGCACACACTTCATTTTCAAGGGGGATGGGAGGCTGTTTCGGTACCATATAACGAGGAAGAGCTCACCAAAATGAAGGATGAAGCGATAAGCTATCTGCAGGAAGTAAGTAAGGGGCTGCAGAATACACAAGCTACTGTTCAATGCAAGGTTTCGGTAAATGAAAATGCGGCCGATGAGATTATTAAGGCCGAAGAGGAAGTCAATGCAGACCTGGTGGCCATGTCAACGCATGGAAGGAGTGGAATTTCCCGATTCACTGTTGGCAGTGTTGCTGAAAAGGTGCTCCGAGGAGGTTCTGTTCCTGTGTTAATGGTGAGAGCCCGTGAGAGCTGAGTCCCGCTTTATCATACACGTTGGTTCAGGCGGTTTACATCCACGGGGTTGAAAACACAAAACAGATACCAACCAGGACAAATGAGAACCAATCACAGAGAAGGGAAGTAATGGAATGAGGAATGTGCTCCCCAGCCCATTACTTCCAATCCGGTACCGCCTGAACTGATGAGAAATTCCGTTTAACCGATCTCTTCACCTGTTTTGGGCAAAAGATACTTTTCGACAAGACTCAGTTTGTCATCCGGCTCATTTCTCCCGGTCAGGCGCCAGAGAAGATCCTGGGCCCTCTCGTGATTTCTCCATGACCCGGCGTGGTGCCGGTTCATAAATTGAGCCAGCTGTTGTCGCTGCTCGGCCATTATTGCCCGAAGCTGCTCAATAGCCGCATGTATCTCTTGCATACGGTCAATACCCGGGGGGACGTCGGCATCATCACCGGAAACCGCAAATTTTAAGTCCTGCAGAGGTTTCACCTGACCATCCTCCGTGAGGAAAATCCCGGCAGCAGTTACCTGTCCCAACAACAGATTATTCGTTGATTTGAGATTGAACGTTGTACCTGCATTGCTCAGGGAGATGGCACCGACTCCCGCCTCTTTGAGGGATAAAAGCTCCTGCTCTCCACCTGAGGGATTCATCCAGACCAGCAATTCGGAAAAGATCGGGTCGTTTTCATCAATCCAGTTATTTTCATCCTGATCGTAGACGGCAAGATCACCAAAGCCAGAACCACCCATGGGCCCAAACAGTTCCCTGCCGCTTGAAACCTCCTTATCCCCATCGATATCCAGTGCCAGGAAACCACTCCCCTTCCCCAACCCCGGGATCAGGTCACTTTCGCCATCACCGTCTATATCGAATAGAAACGACATTTCAGAGAGCGATTCAAGACCGCTGTCAAAATTGAGCACCAGGGGGTCAAGCAGATACCCGGCTGCAGCTCTGCCGACATGACTCTGCTGAACGATCCTGGTAGAGCGAATTGACAAATCGAGAGAAAAGTCGATGGTCCTGCCGTCATCCGTCACCACACTGCCCGAGCTCGAGAAATCGAGGTAATCGGACTCACACTGAACCCTGGTGGCCATAAAGTCGAGGCTAAACTGCCGCCTGTTCAATTGGTGATATCGCCTGATCCCGGCAGGAGGCTGTTCCATGTTATCCGCCAGCCTGCCTGAAAAGGGGCCGGGCCGAAACGAGTGGAGCTGCACACCAGCGCCCGTTAATGCTTCAACCGCCTGGGAGACGACGTATTCGGAATTATAGACCTCGGTGTTTTTCCCTTCCTGGGTCACTGAAGAATGAGTTTTCCTGCTACCGGCAAGATGGGCCGACTGCAGTGTTTCGGCAAAGGCAAAATCAAGGTTTGAACTTGCGCCTCTGCCACCATTAGGAAAGCGGCCGAAAGTTCGCCCTCCTGTTGCTTGTGTCACATCCGTGTGCCCTGATGACGCGTCCATGCTGAGCTGCGAAGAATTAATGATCATCGCCAACCTCCTGCGTCTGTTTTTTATATTTTCGGGCTATTGATTCTTATCGGCGGTTCAACCGACAAGCTATAGCGATTTTGAGAAAAGATAAAAAGCAATCGGGACCAATACTGATGAAACAGTTTTTTAAGCAGTTGAAAAAAAAGTGGTTACTCTCTATTTGATCGCGTCAAATAAAAATATAACCTCAACATGATATAGAAAGGAGCGAAGAAAATGGAAGATCTCAAGCAAAGAATTCTCGACATCGTCCACAAACCGCAACTTGCTGCCCTGGCCACCGTGACCGAACAGAATAACCCATGGGTTCGCTACGTGGTTACCGTCGGTGCCGGTGATCTCACCATGCGGTGCGCCACCTTTGTCGATTCCCGGAAAATAAAACAGATAGAAAATGACCCCAATGTGCACATAACCTGCGGCGTGACAAGCCTGCAGGAAATGCAGCCTTACCTGCAGATCCAGGGTAAAGCAAGGGTCACGACAGATGAGGAAGAACGTCACGCATTCTGGAATGACCTGCTGGAACCCATCTTTGATGGACCGGATGATCCCCGCTATTCCATTGTTGTGGTGGAACCCTACAGAATTGAGTACTGCTCGCCGGGCTCGTATGAGCCGGAGGTTTGGACCAAATAAGACAAGAAGGGGTCAGACCTGAGGGTCAGACCCCTTCTTCGTGCTGGTTATTACTTATTCGGCAAGCGCTTTATAACCCGCCCATTTTTCATCCACCTGCTGCTGGACACTTTTGATTTCTTCCTCGCTCAGCGACTTGAATCGTCCCTGGCTGGCAAAATATTCGGCTACAGGTGTCCGTTCTTTCTTAAGCAATCTTTCAGATGCGCCGGTCAGCTGGAATTTCCCGTTCTCGATCTCATACAGGTCGAAAAGACCAGAGGCAACCGCCAGTTTCCCAACTTTAATGGTATACCGTGTCTCAAAGCTCCACCCCGGAGGACAGGGAGTATGCACATGGATATACCTGGGGCCAGCTATGGTCGTGGCCTTTTTTACTTTGTCATAGAGATCAAGCGGATAGGCTGCCGAGGCAGTGGCTACATACCCGATGCCATGGGCAGCGATAATCGATGGCACGTCCTTCTTAGCCTGCAGCTTGCCCTTGATCGGGGTTGTCGTCGTCAAGACCCCCTTGGGCGTGGTGCCGGAACGCTGCACACCAGTATTCATATACGCCTCGTTATCGTAGCAGATGTAGATGATATCCTCTTGCCGCTCACAGGCACCGGAAAGGGCCTGGATACCGATATCACCGGTACCGCCGTCACCTGCCCAGGCAACCACATTCACCCCTTCCTTTTTCAGGGCTTTCATGGCCCCGCGTACACCCGTTGCCGCAGCCCCGGTCGAAGCAAAGGTGACATTGACACATGGTAGTTTAGTCGAGGCAACCGGGTATAACCCCTGCAGCACGGTGAGACAACTGGGGGGAACCACCAGTATGGTGTCCTTGCCAAGCGCCTTTAAGCCCGTGCGGTACACAATCGAGAGACCGCAACCCGAGCACGCCCGGTTTCCTGGATGGACAAACTCTTCTTCCGTCAGATTTAAAATCGTTGTTTTTTCAGCCATGATAATATCCTAGAGATGTAAACCGATCCAGCTCGGGCTGTCTTCAATTGACTCTGGAGACAAACAGGTTTCGGTCAATGCGTCCACCAGTTGCTGCGTCTTGATTTCCCGTCCGCCAAGGCCTAAAATATAGTTCTTGATTAGCGGCCGGGTCTCACAGCTGTAGAGAGCCGACTTGATATCAGCATAAAGCGGCCCCTGGTTACCGTAGCTAAGCGCCTTTTCAAACACGACGGCCACTTTTTTACCGGCAAGTGCCTGGATAATGGCCTTTTCGGGGAACGGCCTGTACATTTGCACACCCATGACACCGATTTTGGTGCCACCCTCGCGCATACTGTCGATCACATCCCGCAGCTGATACGACAATGAGCCGATGGCAACAGCTACGAATTCGGCATCGTCACACTTATACTGTTCGACAAATGGAGTACCGCCACGGCCAAACTCCTTCTCAAATTCCGAATCGATCTCCTCATACTTCGCAAGTGCTGCACGAAGGTCTTCCTGCAGGTTGTGACGAATCTCGATATAACCAGGCTGAATAACACCATCAACACCGGGCCGGATATCGGGCAGTGTAACCGTATTGAAGTTGCCAGGATCTTCCGGATTGAGGTAATGGGTCGGCGTAAAGCCGGGTAAAAAGTCATCCACCTTTTCCTGATCCGGTTGTTCAAAAGGCATGTAGGTGTGCGACAACAGGTAGCCATCGTAACAGACCATAACCGGGATGCTCACCTCCTGTGCCAGCCGAAAGCCCTTGATGACTGTATCGATAATCTGCTGGTGATCATTACAGTAAATCTGTATCCAGCCCACATCGCGTTGCGACATGGAATCCTGCTGGTCATTCCAGACCGTCCAGGGGGCGCCAACGCCACGGTTGGCCACACACATAACGATGGGCAGCCGTGCACCCACTGCCCAGTGCAGCTGTTCATTCATGTAGAGCAGGCCGTTGGCACTGGTAGCGGTAAAGGCCCGTGTGCCTGCGGTGGAAGCGGCAATACAGACGGCCATGGCACTATGCTCGCTCTCAACTGGAATGTATTCGGCGTCAAGTTGATCTGACTCAACAAATTCGGACAGTTTCTCGGTAAGCGGGGTCTGCGGGGTAATGGGATAGGCGGCAATAACCTGTGCCCGGGAGAGTTTTACACCCGTCGCCGCAGCCACGTTTCCGGATTCGATAATATACATGGTGTTATTTCTCCTTCACTATCTCTGTTGCCTCATCTACCATCTCAATAGCGTCGGCAGGACATTCTTCCGCACAAATCCCACAGCCCTTGCAATAGGTGAGATCAATAGTCGGTGGTATAGTCTTGGTGACAACACAATCGGGGCAGTACAGCCAGCAGGTGAAACAGGATTTTTTACCTGTCTTGACAGGTATGCACTTCTCCAGGTCAATAATCGGGCGAAGCACCCGCCAGGAACCGGTATTCCCGCCATCTCCCGGACCCGGTTTGCTTCTTGATATCATCTTGCAATATTCACGAGGTGCCATCTATTCGCCTCCCAACGCCGTGTTTTCATAGGCGATCACCGCCGACTTGGCATTCAACTCCGGCTTCTTGCCGGTAAACTCATTTTCTATGGCCTCCACCAGTACATCAATATCCACAAGACCGCTGGCCTTGGAGAAGGCTCCGATAATACCACTATTCACAATCCCAGGAGGCAAACCGGCGGTGACTCCATGGGCGGTTACATCAGAAACCGCAACCTTCATGCCCTCAAAACTATATTCGTCTACAGGTTTTGGTGCATTCAACACAACCAGGCCGCCCTCTTTCAACCCCGCGACCACATCTACCTCTTCAAGCAGGGAGTGATCGAGGACCACAACCATGTCCGGCGTGGTGATCGGAGAGAGATCATACAGCTTCTTTTTCGAAATTTTCAAGGAAGTAAAAACCGGTGCTCCCCTGCGCTCTGTGCCGAAAGTAGGAGCCATTATTACCCCTTTATAGCCGGATACAAACGCGGCATTGGCAACGATTTTTGCAGCAGTAATCGCGCCCTGCCCTCCTCGTCCGTGCCACCGTATTTCAATAATGTCTTTTCTCATTTTCCACCGCTCAGTTCTGTCATGTAATTATTCATGGCATTCTAACATCTTTGGAAACCATACGAACGCTCGTTCGGCAACATCCTTGATTTATTTTTACCAACATGGCTTATTTATCAGGACAGAAATCACGGACTGCCTGCAAGGTCCCTGCATGAAGATCAATAAATAAACGGTTTGCCGCCTTCCTATCACGACTTGCATGTCCCGGTCAACAGAGGAACCGCAATACACATAATAGGAAGAAATATTATGTAACATATTTTTCGCGTCTAAAATATACTTTTCATGCTAATATAGTTTTTTGATGCCGAATCAGGGGGCTCAGAGGTGATAACAATGTTCATCCCCACCTGACTCGATCACCGGACGAACACAACAGTGTCTACCACTTTCATTATTTACCAACGTTCTTTATTGAAGAGGCTCCTATGGAAATCACATTTGAAAAAGCAACAGCATTTAAAGACCATCCTGATGATTCGGCACTGGGGTTCGGTACCATCTTTACCGACTACATGTTCAACATGGACTACTCGCAGGATAAGGGCTGGCATAATCCGCGCATTGAGCCATACGGGCCGATTGCCATGGATCCGTCCACCATGGTCCTGCACTACGGCCAGGCTATCTTTGAAGGATTGAAAGCCTACAGGACCGAATCCGGCGGGGTGCAACTGTTTCGACCGATGGACAACTTCAAACGTTTCAACAAGTCGGCCAAAAGACTCTGTATTCCTGAGTTTGACGAGGAATTTGTGTTAAAGGCACTACTCAAACTGCTGGCTGTGGAAAAAGACTGGGTACCTGGTGCACCCGGAACTTCGCTCTACATACGTCCCACTATTGTAGCTATGGATCCATATCTGGGCCTGCGTTCTTCCTTCACCTACAGGTTCTTTATCATTCTCTCCCCGGTTGGCGCCTACTACCCGGAAGGGTTTGATCCGGTGAAAATCTGGGTTACCCCAGATTACGTACGTGCGGTACGTGGTGGTGTCGGCGAAGCAAAAACAGCGGGCAACTATGCCGCCAGTCTTTATGCCACCGACCTTGCCAATGCAGACGGTTACACCCAGGTAATGTGGCTCGACGGCGTCGACCTTAAATATGTTGAGGAAGTCGGCTCTATGAACATCTTCTTCCTGATAGGCGACGAGGTCGTCACCCCGGAGCTCACCGGCTCTATCCTCTCCGGTGTGACCAGGAATTCAGTCATGCAACTGGCTACGAGCTGGGGCAAGAAGGTTGTCGAACGACGCATCAGTATCGATGAAATATTTTCTGCCCATGAGAGCGGAGAGTTAAAAGAGGTATTCGGTTCAGGCACAGCAGCCGTCATCTCGCCAGTGGGCAATATCAAGTACCAAGGCAAAGAGATCACCATCGGGGACGGCAATGTCGGCCCGTTTGCAGCAAAACTGTTTAAGGAACTGATGGACATCCAGTACGGCAAGGCAGAAGATCCGTTTGGCTGGATCGTCAAGGTTGAAGAATAGCAGGAAATGAGGGAGAAGATGCAGGGTACCGGCAGCACCCTGCATAATTGGCAATATTTACTAATTGTTTAAACATTTTGGAGGAGAAATGAGTACGGGCAAGATCAGTAAACGCATTGAGTTTTTTATGGAAAAAAGAGAAATTGATATCGACCAGTTGGCCACCCAGACGGAGCTGGACAAGCAATTTCTCGAAACGATGCTCAAGGAATCCATTTATCCTCCCCTCGGCCCCCTGATGAAAATAGCACGCGTACTTGGTGTACGGCTCGGAACTTTTCTCGATGACCAGGAATCATCCGACCCCTATGTGGTAAAAAAAGCTGACAGAAAGGCGGAATTCAGCGTCCTGGCAGAGACCAATAAGCCCGCCGCCCTTAACTTTTTTTCACTTGGCATGGGTAAGACCGACCGTCACATGGAACCCTTTTTCATTGAGGTTCTTCCTGAGTCCGCAGCGAAGAAGACCCTCTCTTCCCACGAGGGAGAAGAGTGGATTGTTGTGCAAAAAGGTTCTATTGAGCTGATCTACGGTAAGGAAACTCACGTACTCGAAGAAGGTGACAGTGTTTATTACAACTCTGTGGTTCCCCATTATGTCAGCTGCAAGAGCGACGACATGGCACAGATTTACGCCGTTATCTACATACCGGAATAAAGGGGGACTTCATGGAAAACAATGTCCCTTTAAGAGAACTGACGCTAGGCCAGATACTTGACCAGACCGCCGCCAAATTCCCTGATAACGACGCCATTGTCTACGTCGACAGGGATTTCAGGCAGACCTATAAGGAGTTTAACCAGGCCGTCGATGAGATGGCCAAGGGGTTGATGGCACTTGGCATTAAGAAAGGAGAAAAGGTGGCCATCTGGGCGACCAATATTCCGGTATGGGTGACGTTGCAGTTTGCCACAGCCAAGATCGGTGCCGTGCTGCTCACCGTCAACACCAACTATAAAACCGCTGAGCTGGAGTACCTGTTACAACAATCGGAGACGGAGAACCTGTTTTTGATAGACGGGTATCAGGATACGGATTACGTCAACACCGTCTACGAGCTGGTTCCGGAGTTAAGAACCATGGAACGGGGACATCTCTCCACCGAAAAGTTCCCGTACCTGAAACGAGTGGCGTTTTTGGGGCCTGAAAAACATCGAGGCATGTATTCGATCCCGGAGATCAATGCGCTCAGCGCTATGGTGAGCAACGAGGACTATGCCGAGAGGCAACGGTCGCTTGATCCCCACGATGTCGTCAACATGCAGTACACTTCCGGCACCACAGGTTTTCCCAAGGGGGTAATGCTCACCCATCACAACATAGGCAACAACGGCTACTTTATCGGTGCCAACCAGCATTTCACCGAAAACGACCGGGTCTGCCTGCCCGTGCCTCTTTTTCACTGTTTTGGCTGCGTACTCGGTGTACTGGCTGCGGTGAATCACGGCACCTGCATGGTCATTCTGGAAAGTTTTGATCCGCTGCTTATCATGGCCTCGGTGGAAAAAGAAAAATGTACGGCACTCTACGGCGTACCAACCATGTTCATTGCCCTGCTCGATCATCCGCTGTTTACAAAGTTTGACTACTCGACCCTGCGGACTGGCATCATGGCTGGCTCCAACTGCCCGGTCCATGTGATGGAGCAGGTGATCGAGAAGATGAATATGAGCGACATCACCATCTGTTACGGTTTGACCGAGGCCTCACCCGTCATGACCTACACCCGGATCGGTGACGAGTTCCGCCTTCGTGTGGAGACGGTGGGGCGTGCCCTTCCCCACGTGGAAGTGAAGGTCGTTGACCCGGAATCAGGTGAAGAGCTGCCTCCCGGCAACCAGGGTGAAGTCTGTTGCAGAGGGTACCTGGTGATGAAAGGATATTACAACAACCCGGACGCCACCAAGGCTGCCATCACCGAAGACGGCTGGCTGCATTCCGGTGATCTCGGCATTATGGATGAGAAAGGCAACCTTTCCATCACCGGCCGCTACAAAGATATGATTATCCGCGGCGGAGAAAACATCTATCCACGAGAGATCGAGGAGTTCCTCTATCGGATGGACGAGATCAAGGATATACAGGTGGCGGCCGTGCCCAGCAAAAAGTACGGGGAAGAAGTAGGTGCTTTCATCGTCCTAAAGGATAATGTGAATATTCAGGAAAGCGATGTGGTGGACTATTGCCGGGGTAAAATCTCACGGTTCAAAATTCCCAAATACGTCCATTTTGTAGATGGCTACCCGATGACCGCCAGCGGCAAGATCCAGAAATATAAGCTGACAGAAATGTCTGAGGAGATCTGGCCGGACAGGATCTGACCATCATAATTTCACCTGCACGACTGAAGGCCCACACTTCCTGTGTGGGCCTTTATTTATGGAGCATACACCTACATATCTTTTAAGACTTTTTCCTGATTTACTATTTTTTTCTCAGACATCACTTGGGGATTATTCCTGCTCACGCTATATTGAGAGAATGACATAGGGATGTAAGGTGAGTGCCAATGTTCTCTGTTCAGTTCTTTGGGCCGGGGATTTGATGAAAATTCCATATTTTTCTTACCTGAACTACCTTCATTGTTGTACAGTTCGCTGCCACTTTCACCAGATTATAATTATTGCTTGTCGCTCATTGCAAAGGATAGAGGACTACTATGAACCGTATAATTACATGGACCATTTTTCTGATGATTACCGTACCGGTTTTTTACAATTTTGCTGGGGCTGCCGGAACTGATACACCAGAGACGCCAACAATTACAGAACAACCGAAACAGTTAAAGCAGATCATCTTGACGATGGGATCCTGGAGAAAAGATGATGTTGAACAAGTAAACGTAATTTTACATAAATTTACGGAAAAGTACCCTCATATAGTTATCAAATTCGACCCTACCTCTCCTGCTGATTATAACGATGTTATCGAGGCCCAATTAGAGAGCGGCACTGCTCCTGACCTCTTTTATCTTCGATCATTTTCGTATTCAAAGAAGCTATTTAAAAAAGGATATTTATCGCCTCTAAACGACCTCACTGAGATAAAAAAGTCTTTCCCGCAACAGATGCTTGAAGCCTGGTCTACACCAGAAGGAGCATTGTATGGTATTCCGTTAATGGCCGTCTCCCATGGCATTTATTACAATTCATCTTTTTTCAAAGAAATGAATATCGCTATTCCGGACACATGGGAGCAGCTGCTTGCTCTCGCTGAGCAGATCAAACAACAAGGTATCGTTCCTTTTGCCAACGCGACAGGAGATGCCTGGACAGTTAATGGATTGATCCTGCAAAATGTCATTCCTAACATTATCGGCGGCATCGAGGGCAGGCTGGCCTACTATAACGGAGATCGATGCTTTGATGATGAGCAGATGGTAGCCTCCTTTCAGGCGGTAAAAGATATTGCCCCTTACGTTTCAGAGAACCAGAAGTTACTGAAATATGCGGATAGTTTGCAGTTGTTCATTCAAGGAAAGTCACCAATGTGGTTCGGAGGTTCATGGGACATTCCCTTTTTCGAAGAACAAAGTCCTGAATTTGAGTGGAGTGTTTTTGCTATTCCTCCTCCTGAAGGGAAAAAATACTATGTGACGTTTCATCCGGATGCCGGAATTGGCCTGAATGCATCTTCACAATATATCGAAGAAGCAAAACTGTTTTTACAATGGATGGCAACAAGCGAGTTTGCATCCTTGCTTATCGAACATCTTCCGGGTTTCTTCCCTATGCACAACGATATAACTGTTATCAAAAACAAACATGCCCGCGTTTTCCTCGGTTTTAATGATACATACCAGACAGATAGTCGTTTTGTGTGGGGAAAAATTCGAGATGGAGAGCCAAGTGCGTACGAGATAAGTCTTCAATCCTCTATTGAGGTGATGAACAATCTCATAACACCGGAACAGGCAGCAAAAAAATTGCAGGCAGGGTTATCACAATGGTATGAACCAGCAAAGCGATGTACGGAATAAGTGATATAGGGATATGCTCACCCTCTACAAGAGAAGAATCCTCTTAAAAATAATTTTTGGCTACCTGCTTGCCGTGTCCTTGATGGTCGGAATCGTTTTCTTCTCCCTCAACCGGCTTAATGAAATCAAGGAAACTGTAGATGATCTCACTAACAGGCTAGCCGTCACCAGAACACTTTCTCAAAGTATTACCGGAAAAATACGATTAGTACGGTTTTATGCGGAGCGCTACCAACGATTCTATAATCAGGAAGACCTGGACCTGTTCAATGAGAAAATAATCGATCTGCAAAAGGGATTGGAAGAAATCAGCAGTCAGGTAAGTAATCCGGAGCGGCTGAAGAAGATCCGCTATATCCAGCAGGAGACGAGTCAATACGAAAAGGAGTTCGAAAATATTGCTCGACTCATTATGTATCAACAATCGCTTCTCTCGACTACTTTTCTCAAACAGGAACTGCTCATTGAAAACCAACTTTCTGCTATCAGAATAAATGTCGGAATAGTGCAGAATCCTGATATTTTCTTTTCCTTTGGAAATGCTCGTAACTCATTTCAGTTGATGCGACTTTATCAATCAAAATATCTCAGTGAGGAAAATGAAAAATATTACGTAATGTTCAAGTCCAATTATAAATATGCCTCTCAAGCTTTTTCAGCTCTGAACACAGCGCTGGAAGATGCCACTGACAACTCACGTATAAGTAAGAATGCCGCTAAGGCAAATGCCGAACTCAAGATCTATTATGAAACATTTTTAAAAATTCGCACAGCCAGCCTCAACCTGAAAAAAGCATCCCGTGAGTTAGATCACCATGAACTTGAGGTGACCGACACTGCCTCTAAGATTGCGTCGGATATAGAGGAAGAATATCAGGTCCAGAATACGGTAATGGAGTCATTAGTCCTCCGGACCCAGATTGAACTAGTCGTTGCTGTTATACTTGCGATCTCTCTTAGTCTAGGGTTGATCTATATTGTCTCCCGAAAAATTACGACCCCGATTTTCAATAAAATGCAGATGGAAGCAGAGGAGTTGAAAAGAGCAAGAGACAAGGCCGAAATCGCCAATAGGGTAAAAACCGATTTCGTTGCCAATATGAGTCATGAACTTCGCACCCCACTAAACGCTGTTATTGGTTTTAGTGAGTTACTCTCATCTATGGATCTGGACACCAGACAGAAAAGTTTTGTTGATGCGATAGAAACAGCAGGAAAAAACCTCCTGATGCTCATTGACGACATCCTGGATCTTTCTAAGATTGAGGCTGGGAAAATTGAATTGCAACCTTCAGCGGTTAGTCTTACAAATATTGTCACGGATATTAAACAGATATTTGCCCTTACAATCTCCGAAAAATTGTTGGAATTCTCTATAAATCATATGGCAGATCTTCCCGAGCTGCTCTACCTGGACGAGGTACGCGTGCGCCAGGTTCTGCTCAACCTGATAGGCAATGCCATCAAATTTTCGGAGGAAGGCCAGGTACGGGTTCAATCAGATGTTTTAGCCAGACATAACAGCACTATTGACCTGCGAATCTCTGTAATTGACACGGGAATAGGGATTGCTGAAGAGGACCAGGAAAAGGTATTTCAATCATTTGAGCAGCAGTCTAACCAGAATGCTATCAAATATGGCGGTACAGGGCTTGGACTCAGTATTACCAGACAGCTGGTGGAGTTAATGGGTGGCAAGATCACCTTAACCAGCAGTCCCGGTAAAGGCAGTCGATTTGACGTGGATTTGTTTAACGTACAGGTAGCCTCTGAGGAGGAACGAGGAGCATTGCCTCGGTCTGATCATCAGGACATCAGCTTTGTACCGGCAAAAGTTCTTGTTGCGGATGACATTATATCGAACAGGGTTCTATTACAGGAATTCTTATCGGAACGCCAACTTGAGGTCATTACGGCAAGCAACGGTAGAGAAGCTGTGGAAATGGCTTGTGAACAGATGCCTGCGCTCATTATGTTAGATCTGAGAATGCCTCTCCTGAGTGGAGTTGATGCAGCAAATCAGCTTAAAATGAACGTCCACACAAAACATATCCCGATCATTGCCTTAACAGCATCTTCAACTGTCCAGGAGAACTCGCTCGTCCTGGATCAGGGATTTGATGGCTTTCTAGCCAAACCCATTAAATTTGAGACCTTGATCAAAGAGCTTTCACGTTTTCTGGAACCAGTTATAAAACCGGGAGAAATGCGCAAGAGCCCCCCCCTGCCATCGGAAATACCGACTGTTACAATTCGTCAGCCATTGGAATTGCTTCATACCTTGAGACGTGAAATACGCCCCCTCCTCCAATCATTAGAGAAGGCATTTGTTGTCAGCGATTATAAGCGGCTTGGAGAACGCCTGGAGCAAATAGCTCATGAGTACAGGGTGCAGCATTTTTCCCTCTATGCGTCGCACATAGAGGACCTTGTTGAGTCATTTGACAGTAAAGGCATGAACGACAGTATGAAAATAATATCAGCATCACTGGAAGCATTTATGATGAAATTGGAGACCACTGATGAGTGATTATAAACCGTTAATACTTGTTGTTGACGATAATCCACAAAATATTCAGGTATTAGGCAGCCTCCTGATGAAACAGGAATATGAGATCGGAGTCGCCCAAAATGGTGTTATAGCACTCGAGTTTATTAAGGAGCGCATACCGGATCTTATTTTGCTTGATATCATGATGCCGGAAATGGATGGTCTTGAGCTTTGCAAATCCCTGAAAAAAAACAGCCACTATAGTCACATACCTGTCATCTTTCTTACGGCAAAAGCAGAAACCGATGATATCGTCAGGGGGTTTGAGGCCGGCGGAGTCGATTATGTAACAAAACCGTTCGTGACAGCTGAACTGCTAGCCAGGGTAAAGGCACATCTGGAAATACGATATCTCAGGAGTCTGATCCCGATATGTTCCTACTGTAAAAAAATCAGGGACGATGAGGGATTCTGGAATAGAGTTGAAGAATATTTCAGGAAGCACACGAACACCAGTTTCTCGCATGGAATATGTGAGGAGTGTATTGAAAAACTCAGGGGAGAAGAGGAGTGGTTCTAGAAGAGCAAACACTCCTTTGTAACCTGGAATCGTTGTTGTCCTCATAACGAAGAAGCCTAAAGACCTGATGAGGCAAGGTGAGTTACTGCCTCATCAACCACTGCCGATATTGCCACATACCGGCAAGAGCCCTGACAGCCCTCTCCGGTGAAGGAAAGAAGACACCTTTATGACTACAGTGATCGACGGTGTAAAGAGTTCGCAAATCTCCCTCGGTTAACAGGCTGACGCCCAGAATTGGTTTATTGTATTTTTCAGTCAGCTGCACCACATGCTGAACATAGGCATCTTCCATACCGCCCACCATCTTCTTGATTTTAGCAATTTCCGATTCGGAATAGCGGGGATCACTTATCGCCACAGAATCGAACATCCGGTTTGCCAACAACTTCTTCCCGTGAATTCCGAGATGAATAACTGCATCACAACCGTCCCATTTAGCCAGTTCAGCGATGGCTGTGCTCGGTATATTCGGGTCATTTTCACCTACAATATCAACAGGATTGTTACGACTCCAGTAGGAAGGGAGAATAGAATCAAGCCGGTGGACAATTTCCTCGGGTATATCGGGAACGGCCAGGCCCAGTTCAAGACATAAATCGGTCGTAATGACCCCCCAGCCACCTCCGAGTGTCATGATGGCTACCCGGTTGCCTTTCGGCAGCGGCAGTGAGGAGAACACCGCAGACAGGTCAAGCAGTTCCATGGGTTGCTGGACCTGTACGATTCCTGCCTGCTCACAGACAGCATCAAATACCCTTGAGTCAGATGCGATCGCACCGGTATGGCTAGAGGCTGCCTCCCCGCCCTTGCCGGTTCTTCCCCCTTTCAGGATAACGACCGGTTTCTTGTTTGAGACCCGTTTCGCACAGTGAAAAAAGCGCTGACCGTCTTTTATGCTCTCGACATAGAGCACGACCGTCCGAGTGTCTTCATCGTCCTCAAACATTTCCAGATAGTCCTCAATGGTGACCATTGCCTCATTTCCGGAACCGGAAAATGCCCGGATACCGATCTCCTGCTGTTCGGCAAAGGCCAGGAGCTGGGTCCCCATATTTCCAGACTGACAGACCAGCACGGTCGGTCCAGGTTTGGGGTACACATGCACCCCGCAGCAGAAAAAGTCGATGGATGGATTACAGATCCCCATAGTGTTTGGGCCGAAGATAACAATTCCGTTTTTCTCTGCTTCCAACACCAGCTGTTCTTCAAGCCGTGCACCCTCCTCCCCTGTTTCGCGAAAACCCGAGGTGATAAGCAGCATGGCTTTCACACCTTTCTCCCGCAGTTGTGGTAACAGGTCCATCACGAATCTGGCGGGGATGGTGACAACCGCAAGATCGACGCTGTTTTCAATATCAGCAACCGAAGTGTAAACGGCCCTCCCCATCAGTTCACCGCCCCGGGGATTGACCAGATATACTTCACCTTGAAAGTCCCTGCGCAGAACATTGGCGACCAGTGAGTGGCCCCACTTGGCGATCGTCCCGGATGCACCGACGAAGGCTACCGATTTCGGATAAAAACAGGCCCGGAAAGCGCGGGCATCAATTGCCCCCCTCTCTTCTTTTACCTTTTTTTCCTGCTCAACGATTATCAACCCATCGACAGCGACAGGGGTGCCATTAGCATCGATGAGAAGTGGATTGATATCCACCTCTTTAACCTCCGGAAACTTAATGCAGAGATCAGAAAGAGCCTGCAATATGTTTTGTAAGGACGACCTGTCCACTGATTTCTCACCACGGAATTCACCGAGCAATTCAACGGCATGGATCTCATCAAGCATGGCATCGATATCACTCTCGCTAAGGGGTGCGATCCGAATTACGGTATCATTGAGGACCTCGGTATAAATCCCTCCCAGCCCAAACAAAACGACAGGCCCGAAAAGAGGGTCGCGAAACACACCGGCAACAAACTCTCTCTTGCCTCGAACCATGGGCTGTATAAGAAATTGCTCCACGGTATCACCGGACTTTTCCAGCATCTTCAGAGCCGCATCCCTCACCTCTGTTTCGTTTGTCAAACCAATCTGCACCAGTCCCGATTCCGTCTTGTGCAGGATTTTTGAACCACCGCCCTTTAGCACAACCGGATAACCAATTTGGCCAGCCGCCCGGCTCACATCCTCCACCGAGTTGACAACTCGTTCCTCAACCACCGGCATATCGAGTGCCCGAAAAACCTGTTTTGCCCCTACCTCCGATATCACTCCCGTTGTGGATGCCAGAGCGGCATCGATAATGGACCTGATCTCCTGGGTTCTCATATATTTTTAACTCCGTAGAAAAGGATATGCGTAATAGCAGATGTTATTTCATCCACATTAAGTTCCCTGCCAAAAATCACCTCTCCGAGGCAACCATGTTCTATGGCACCGAGAAGGGTTTTGCGTAGCGCGTGAGGATCAGTTTCCTGCCGCAATTCACCGGATGCGATTCCTTCTTCGATAATTTTCAGGATAGTCGTTGAATAGGCACGGACGATGTCATAAGCGTCGGATTCGAAATAAGAAGGAGAATTCCTCACTTCCAACAGGAGAATTTTGGCGAATACCCGGTTCGCCGTATAGCTCTCAAGGCTAGCACGAATAATTGTCTCCAACTTTTCCATGCAACTGTCACACGCTTCAATTTGCTTGACGACTTCATCGTGAAATTCCAGAAAATGAAGATGCAGCACCTGGTACAACAAGTCATTTTTATCCTTAAAATATTTATATATAAGGCCTTCCGTTACCCCGGCTGTTTCGGCAATCTCTGCAGTGGTGATAGTGTAAAAGTTTTTGTTGTCCATCAAGGATATCAACGCCTTGATGATTTTTTGCCGTCCGGGAGGGTTGGTCTTGCCTTTATGTCTCATAATCCAATCCATATAATCAATGTGTTGCAGCAGGTAAGTAATACTTACTTACAAGTTGAACTATTTGTCAAGAAATGAAATGATATTGCGGATTGGCTGCTCATGGAACAATGCCTGAAAGAGAATGAAGCCCAGCACAGCGTATCGGCAGGCCCTGTGATACGCTGTGCTGGGGGAATGGTTATTCTCGCCAATGCTCGGGTTTATTCAAGGCATGACAACACTGCACCTGCCCTTTCAGACTGCCGATATTACCGGGGAACAATTCCTGCACCATCCAGGCCCCTGCATGTTCCTCGGGGATAGGGTACGGCGCCTCAAACCCGAGTTCTCCTGCGGGAATAAAACCGCAACGTGGGTAATACCCGGGATGCCCGAGGACAAACACCAGTTGTACATCACCCATTTTTAATTCACGCAGGCCCGCTTCTATCAACTTTCGCCCAATACCTTTTCCCTGAACATCCGGCAAGACAGCGAGAGGAGCCAGTATTTGGCACGACAGCCCTTGAGAAGCTCCCTGAAGGGTAACCTTGGTATAGAGTATATGACCAACTATAACACCTTTCTCAACGGCCACGAGTGAAAGGCTTGGCGATGCTGAGATATCAGTGAACAAATCATCGACCAGCTGCGCTATTTCTGGACCTTTCTTTTCGCCGAATGCCGCTTTATGAACGTCAAGGATTTCTGCAAAATCCGTGTTAATCGCTTTCCTGACTTCCATTTCTATCTCCTTTTCCTTATTGCTTTTATCTTCCTGGAAACCCCTTTCCAGCGCTCCTTTTCAACCCGTGCAGAGCCCCTAATCTCCCGATCTGCAAAATAATCCAGCTCACTCTTGATTTTTTGAAAACTCCTCAACCGTACAGGCGATAATTCACCGGCTGCCATTGCCCTCTGTACTTCACAGCCCGGCTCATGGGTATGAGTACAATTTGGGAACCTGCACGATAAAGCATACTTTTCTATATCGGAAAACACCGAATCAGCCGGAGCACTCTCAACACCGAAAGCGATTTCCCGTATACCGGGATTGTCAATTACCATCCCCCCGGACGGCAACACAATGAGGTCACGGTTAGTGGTGGTATGCCTGCCTTTGCCAAGGCTTTGACTCACGGAAGCGGTTGCCTGTACTTCCCGGCCATACAATCGATTTATCAGGGTTGATTTCCCAACACCCGAGGAGCCAACCAGGGCGACTGTTTTGCCGGGAGACAGGTAGTCTTCAAGCTGAGACAAGGAATCATTGTCCATTGCAGAAATCAGGTGTACAGGAACTCCGAATGCGATACTTTCCACCTCTTCTACACAGCTTTCAGGCCTGGGATGTAGATCACTTTTGGTCAATAATATTGTCGGAGCAATATTGCAGTTATACACCAGGGTGAGATATCGTTCGATTCGTCTCAGGTTAAAATCACGGTCCAATCCGCAGACAATGAAGGTTGTATCAAGATTTGCTGCGATAACCTGATTTTGAACCGTACCTGCACTATCCTTACGACCCCTGCCACCAGCCGCTTTTCTCGAAAGGACATTTTTCCGCGATAAAACCGAGGTAATCACCGAATCACGGAGAAGTACCCAATCACCAACGGCGGGATACAGAGCTTCCGGATCATTCATAAGACTACCGGCGACAGTCACCTGCGTTTCATCACCGCCCTGAGTTACCAGAAAACAATTTCTTCTTACCCCACAGATTCTTGAAGGAGTAAGTCCGCTTTGATTGCTACCCAACTGTTGCTGAAAAAATGCAGACCAGCCAATATTGTTGTTATTCAGCTGCGGAGTTTGACGTTCTGTTTGAATAAACTTTTCTTGTATTTTCACTGTCACTTCCTAATTGTTCGTTCAAAGTGGATGACATTACAAGGCTGCCATATCGCATAAAACGTACACGGCAAAACTGCATATTATCCGACTAACATACTGTTATTACGAGAGGGGAAGTGTTACTGCAAGAGGATACAGCTATACGGATGAGGTCCGGAGCGAACCAATTATGAAATGCAATCAGGTTGACTTTTTCAACTAAACTCTAACAAGCCTGTCGCTTCAAACTGCTGCTCAATAGTTCATCTGTTTCGCTACATCTCTTTCAGTAACGAACAGCACAAGATCAATTGAGTTGATAGACATTAAACCTCCTTAGGAATTAATTAGATAGTTTAAGGTACCGGCTGATTATTCATCTGTCAAGAGGTGAGCTAAGGACTGTATTACTGCCTTTCGCCCCGGCACCTCCCCTGTAAAATAAAAACTTACAAAACGGTTGCATTATTACTCTTGTGAACGATAGAATTTCTATAAACAATCTGAGATTTCACCACTTATGCTTGCAGAGGAGCAACGAGGCAATGGTTCATATACGAATATCGATCATCATCACCCTTATTATTCTTTTCCTCACAGGTTCATTGCCGTTACTGGCAGCACCCGAACTGACAATTTATACCTGGGAAGATTATTTTGCCAGCCAGGTCCTTGAAAATTTCACGAACAAAACAGGAATACAGATAAAGCAGGAATATTTTGATAGTGACCAGGTCCGTGACGAAACTATTGCCACCATGAATAACGACCGTTTCGACCTGGTCATTTTCGACAATGTCGCGGCCCAGATTTTTGGCAAAAACAACAGGTTATCGAGCATTAGCAAGTCAGATGTCCCGAACCTGAAATACCTGGACCTTAAATGGCAGGAAAGTTGCGGCAATTTTGGCATGCCCTATTTTTACGGCACCATCGGCATCGTTTATGATAAGACCAAATACGCCAAGACCCCGGATTCCTGGAAACACCTCCTGCAACCTGCCAAGAATCATAGCGGCCATGTCGTTATGGTCGAAGATATGAACGACACCCTGGCGCCAGCACTACTGTATCTTGGCTACAACATCAATACAGAGAAAAAGAGTGAATTAAAAGAGGCCTATACACTCCTCCAGAACCAGGTCCCGCATGTGCTGAACTATAAATTCGTTCTGACAAATATGAAAGTTGTCGACCAGGACAAAGCAATGCATATAGCTTTCGCCTACAGTGGAGATCAATATACACTTAACGACACCTCAGGAACAGAAAACTGGCAGTACATAATACCCAGGGAAGGTACTGCTGTCTGGATCGATTGCCTGACTATTCCCACCAACTCCCAAAATAAGAAAGAAGCTCTGCAATTGCTTAACTACCTTGCCGACCCCAAAGTCAATGCTCTCAACACTGAAGAAATATACAGCATGACCCCTTTCAGTGAGGCCAGACAATATATGTCCGAAGAAGCGGCATCCGACCCCGAGCTCTTCCCTGAGGAAGGAGCCCTTAAAAATCTCCAGAGGTACAGGATATTGTCGGATGAAAACATACGACTGCGCAGACGAATTTTTGATTCTTTGCTGAAACAACATGAAACTCAGTAAACGGATTCCCGTTCTCATAATTCCGGTTCTCTTTACGAGTTTTTTCCTGATATCGGCAGGGTTGTATATTGTAGAACGTAACGCCATCCACTCACTGACCATAAGTTCGCTGGAGATGGAAGCGGCTGAGCTTGCAGGAAGTTTTTCCCGACACAGCCTGGTCGCCCAGGGAATTCTGGCCTCGATCGTTCAAAGTGACTCCATGCGGCGTTTTCTCGATAGCGAGGACGACCATCTCAAATCCATTGCTCTCAGCGGCGGACTCGACTCCATTCTCCACAACCTTACCGAGTTTTCTTCCGAGCATCTCTCCCTTATGTTCCTGACCGGAGACGGCAGGCAGGAATACTATTACGAAAACAGCCTGGATCCCTTCGCGGATCCCAATCCCCAAATCAGTTCATGGGCAGAAGCCACTCTCAGAAGCCGCCAGCAAACAGCAACAAGTTATTTTACCGAGATAAACAGGATAGCTCTCTGCCGGGTAATTGACCGCATCACCTTGAAATCAACCATCGACTTTAATTCAAGAAATACCCTGGCTGTAATCCTGACTCTCAGCCCAAACGAGTACCTCAAGCGAGTCGAGAGTCTTGAATCAAATAACCGGGCAGTTGTGTTCATTAATGAAAGTACCCAGCAAACACCTAAAGACCAGTTTGAAGCCAGACGACCAGTACCCGGATTCGGCACCATCAGCTTGCGGATTGATCCAGAGATCGTTCAGGCAGAATTACGCGACACTATTTTCAGGTTCAGCCTGATCTTCATCATCCTCCTGGGGCTGACCCATTTTTCACTGCAGTGGCTGTTGCAAAGATATGTTGTCGGTCCGATCAATCTGCTTGAGACACAACTGGGGCAAATCGACCTTGATGCCACTCAGGAGATAACCATTCACACTACCAAAGATGAAATTGGCAACCTCTCCAGATCGTTTGCCAGTCTCTACGGCAAGCTGAAGGAGACGTATGAAGGCACCAAGGAACTTGCAGAGCGGGACTCACTCACTACCCTGTACAACCGGCGTGTTTTCAACCTGGTTCTCAGCAAGCTCATAACCCGGGCGGAAAGAGATAAAACCAATGTGTGCCTGATGTACATAGATATAGACAACTTCAAGTACGTCAATGACTCATACGGTCACAGCACCGGGGATGCCCTGTTAAAAGCGTTTGCCCTGAGGCTGCATGAAATTGTTCGCGCCAGCGATTATGTCGCCACAAAAAATGTCACAGATGCGGCAGTTGCCCGCCTCGCCGGTGACGAATTTGCAGTTATCATCCACGGATTTACCAACGATAAAGCGATTACTGGCGTCTCTTCAAGAATACTGGATATCTGCAGGGACGGATTTAGCTGTGAAGAGGGAACTTTTCCTGTCACCTTGAGCATAGGCATTGCAAATTACCCGCAGGACGCTACCACGGCCAACGACCTGATCGTAAATGCCGACTCAGCAATGTACGAATCGAAAAAAAGTGGCAAGAATACTGTTTCCTTTTATTCGCATGAGCTATCGGAACTCTCCAGGCGGCAGCAGGCTCTTGAGATAGAACTGAAAAAGATGAATTTTTCGGAATTCGAGCTGTACTATATGCCGATCGTCAATGCCAAAACAGGGAACATCCACTCATTTGAGGCACTTTTAAGGTGGTTTTCACCGGAACTCGGTCCCGTATCACCTGCTGAATTCATTCCCTTGGCTGAAAGCATCGGGCTCTACAGGGAGATAGACATGTGGGTTCTTGAAAAGGCCTTCTCCCACTCTAAGGTCTTACGTGAACGATATGGCGATAAGATAAGGATATCCATAAATATTTCAGCTGCGGAACTTTCACAAAAAGAGTTTTTTGATGACGTGCTTCCCCTCCTGGACAAACACAATGTAACCCCCTTCATGTTTACCCTGGAAATAACCGAAACCTTCTATCAAGGCCACTCCGACTACGGCCTGAAAACCCTGCACACCCTGAGCCAGGCAGGATTTCAACTGGCTATTGATGATCTCGGATCAGGCTACACCTCACTGCTGCAGATAGTGGAGTTTCCGGTAAACATGGTAAAACTTGATAAAACCTTCATAGATAAGACCATAGCTACAGGTAAACTCAACGTTCTGTGGTCCCTGGTAGACTTCTGCCATGCCCAGCAACTGGATGTCACGGCTGAGGGGGTCGAGAGGCATCAGGACATGCTGGAACTGATGCAGGCAGGATGCGACTATCTCCAGGGATTCTATTTTTCACAGCCGGTACCTTTAGAAACGCTCCTGCAGTCCACCCCTGAATCACTGCTGTCACAGCAGGGAGAGTAACGGACATGGTGTAAACCAGGCCAAGACCTTCGACGAAACGGAATGGGTAAAAACAAATCAGAGGCTATTTTTCTCCTTGCCCTCACCTCAATCGCCCCTACATTGTACCTTATCAAATGAGAGGGGGTTCACCCTCTCACTCACTGCCATATGTCGTATCTAACACCGATGTTTCAGTTGGTGCATCAAACCAAGGAGGAAGTCCATGAAAAAAATCGTTAGTGGAATCGCCATTCTTGCCTGCTACCTCATCGTTACGTCAACTGCATTTGCCCATTGTGAAATTCCGTGTGGTATCTATGACGATAAAATGCGAATTACAATGATTGCTGAACATGTCACCACCATAGAAAAATCAATGTCCAAAATAATGGAGATTGAAAAAGCCGGAGGGAACTCCAACCAACTCGTCCGCTGGGTTATGAATAAAGAAGAGCACGCCAGCCAACTCCAGGAAATTGTCACTCAGTATTTCATGACACAACGCATCAAGACCAACACCGATAAATACCCGGAAAAACTGAGCCTGCTCCATCAAATGCTGCTGGTATCCATGCAGGCAAAGCAGACCACTGATCTTGAAAAGGTAACGGAGTTGCGAAGCCTTTTGGCGGACTTTGAAAAACTCTATTTCGCCCCGCATTAATTTCGTATATTACCTGACCGGGCAGACACCCTTAATCAGGTGATTGCCTGGTCACCGGGTTATATAAATTGCTGACTCTCAGGTTCATTCAATACCACAATTCTTCTTGCACGCTGCAACCCTGTATGAGGATCTTTCGAATAGCACCCCTGCTCCTGTTGACCATTCTAGTGGTGCCCGGGATGTTATTTTCTGCTGTTGACTCCATTATAAAACTGGAACAGGACAAACTGACCCTCCGGGTTACAGAGATGCCGCTGTCCCTCATATTGGACAGCATTGCCCAAACGGGTATCCAGATCAAAACAGATCCCCGCATCGACCCGGACATCACCGCGAATTTCTCAATGAGGCCAATCGGCAGAGCCCTTGACAGCATTCTCGGGCCCTATAACCATGCCCTTGTATGGGAACACCAGTCAGCTGACGACACCACTCTCAGCCTGGTCGAGATACAGATCTTCGAACCGGGTAAAAAAGACAGGATACGTGCCCTAAGAGAGGCTGATAATCTCGATGTCATCAAGGGAAAAAGTGGTCGTCTGCTGGTTAGAGACGTCCTGCTGCTCCACCTGAAACAAGACGCCGGAAAAGAGACTGTTGAAGCTCTGCTCAACGGCTACAACGCAACTCTTCTGAGCTGGAATGAGACCTTCGGCATCCTGCGCATTTTGCTACCCGAAGGAAGCGATCCCGAGCGGATTAGCAATACCCTCCTAAGAGAGGCCACAGTCAACCATGCCGAACCGGATTACGCCTACCCGCTCAACGCTCCGCCCGTCACACTACCCGGCCAGGGTTTGGCCACAGTCCCGCAAATACTGCCGGAACAGATAGCAGGTTCAACCATTGCAGTACTTGACAGTGGTTTCAGTAGAGAATATAGCGACAGTTCATACCTGGCGGGCAGCTACAATGCCCTGTCTCCAGAATCACCGATCGACGACCCAGTCGGCCACGGCACCCAGATGACAATGATCGCGTCCGGTGCCATCCAGCCGGTTGGTGTTGAAGAGACAACCGAATTTACGCATCCCGTACTCTCAATCCGCTCTTTTGATGATAATGGTTTTACCTCAACCTACACCCTGCTGAACTCTATTGACTACGCAGTGGCAACGGGTGCCAGAATCCTGAGTATGAGTTGGGGTTCTGAGGACAACAGCCCGATGCTCGATACGGCCATCAATTACGCAGCAGACAGCGGCCTTATATTGGTGGCAGCAGCCGGGAATTCACCAACAGGTGTTCCCGTTTACCCGGCGGCCTATGACAATGTTATAGGTGTCGGTGCCCTCATGCCGGACGGTTCTGTCTGGAATCAATCCAATTTCGGTGACTTTGTCGCTATCCAGGCTCCTGGGTTAGCCGATTTGCCTGTAGGTTATAACGGGGCTCCGGGTCTGTATGCCGGGACATCGATATCAACCGCATTTACGGCCCTGATGATCGCCGAGGCCCTGGATAAAAATCCAGAACCAGACATGGACACCCTGCTGGAAACCATAAGTGCATCCCCATAATCTGATTTTCCCGATTCAGGGACACATCGCCACCATTTTATGAAATTGGACGTACCTTACTTTTTTCAGTGTTACTCTTGCCAATATATTGTAATACAACACCGTAAACTATTGTGATATAGCACTCTGATGTACAGATAATGTTCAGTCAATAGATAGAGATGATTAAAAGAGTAAGGACAGAGAATCTACAACCGGGCAACTTCATCCACGATTTCAATTGTGGCTGGAACGGTGGCAATATATTCATCGACCAGACCTTAATTGCCGACAAGAAGATGATCGACATTATCCGTTCCTGGGGAATCAAAGAAGTGTATATCGACACGGAACGGGGTCGCGACATCGACACCGACCAGTCATCCGGGAGACAGCCTGAACTCAGACAGGTTACTCCTCCACAACCATCCAACCAGCCGGAAAAACATCCCGCACCTCCGTCCGTCCCCCTCGCCGTAGAAGTAAAAAGAGCAAAGAAGCTCCGCAGTGATGCGGTCAAGATAGTCAGACACACCCTGAAGCAGGTTGAAGAGGGGAAAACCCCTGATGTCGGTCTCACCTATGAGCTGGCACGACGGATGCGGGCATCGATCTCACGGAACAGGGATGCCCTGCTGCTGCTCACCCGCATTCGCAAGAAAGATGAATATACCCTGTACCACTCGATCAGTGTCAGCTCACTTGTACTCGATATGTGCAATTTCAAGGGATTGCCTGAAAAAAGGGCCCTTGACATGGCTGTTGGAGCCTTGTTTCATGATATCGGCAAGACAAAAGTTCCACATACCATTCTGAATAAACCGGCCAAATTGACGGCAATCGAGTTCCACGAGATGAAAAAGCATGTGGAATACTCCGTCGACCTGCTGCAAAATGCCCATAACCTGCCGTTCGAATGTTACGATATTGCCTTACATCATCATGAACACTATGACGGTGAAGGCTATCCACACGGACTTAAGGGGGAAAAAATAAGTATGGGGGCCCAGTTGACCGCGATATGCGATGTCTTTGACGCAATAACCTCCACACGATGCTACCGGGAAGGCCTGGGCACTGTTACAGGTTTAAAAAGAATTTATGAACTAAGCGACAACCATTTCAACAAAGATCTCACCCACGAGTTCATCCGCTGTATTGGTGTTTATCCGGTTGGCTCCTGCGTCAAACTCGAGGACAGGAAAGTAGGGATCGTGGTAGGCTCTACCGAGAACATCCTTCAACCCATAGTAAAAGTTTTTTACGATGGTAAACGTAACGAAAAAATCTCACCGTTCTTACTCGACCTGTCCAAATCCGGAACCTCTATCACCAGTTATGAAGAACCGGGCAGGATTGGGGTTAAGCCCTCATCGCTTCTGTCCGAGATGGTCGCTTAACCCATTCTGTCATGAAAATGGCCTTGAAAATTCTTTAGTCAGGCCAGGAGAGGTGCTTTGCTCTTGACCTCATTAAGGAATGGACGATAAAGCTTTTCATAGTCATTGAACCCCCGCATCAGGATTTTCCCCAAATGGTGAATATCCTTGTCACACACAACCATATTAGCGCTCAGGCTTAACGCCTCCAGACTGTACAAAGTGCGAAGGTCCGGCCCGATCAGGGTGTAATACATGGTCCGTCTTACCGTCATCGGCAACCATGCCACATAGTCGTGAAGCCTCGGCATTGCATCCGTTTTATTGCAGATAAGCAGGGAATAAGCAGAGCATTTCAACATCTCCATTGCCTTGTTCGGATTATCCGCCACATGTACGGCAAAATCCAATGAATCAATAGCGGACAGTACCCGCGCCCTCTCTCCTCTATCAGACGTCACCACAAGGCACCGCCTCAGGTCGGCATCCGTGTCACCATCGACCGCCTCAACACCTCCCTTTAACCAGCTTACATCGGGCGGCGCAGGAACCTTTCGAATGGACTTCCCCGGGACATGCCGGATGGGACTTTGGGCGGGAACAGCATCAAACTCAATTGTGATTTCAGTACGTTCTGTTCGATCTTTCAGTTCCGGCGGCGGGGCAAAGATATCCGGAAAGAGATCAAATGCACTGACACTGGTCATGCTTTCTACTTGCATTCAGGTCCGATCCAAAGAATTATTCACACTATGGTGAATTATCATAAAATGCCATAATACAACTTGTTACAATCTATTCCTTAATACAAAGATATTGCTTGCGGGTCAAGGCTGGAATGTGCTCATGTGCCCAACAACCGAAATGAACCTGTGATATGATCGGTCCGCGCGTACATCCATAAATAACATATATTTTACTAATGGTTTGGCTATTGACCCGCCCCTGAAAGTACTCTATTATTCAACTCCTCGTTTCCACCAAGCATCTTGCCGGGGGAAATAGAGATTGAAATAACGCGTCATACTGTTGTCACCTTTCCATTCACCCACTATTTGGAGGTACCATGATTAAACGTTCCTTTGCCCTCATCACCATTGCCGCCCTTGCACTGATTCTCCCCGCAGCAGGTATTGCCGCGGACAATTACAAAAAAGAATACAAGATGAGTGTCGTCGTCGGCCCGAAACTTCCCTGGGGTGCCGGTGCCACCAAGTTCGCCGACCTGGTGCGGGAACGAACCGACGGGCGGATCAACATCAAGGTATACACCTCGTCATCACTGATGGCGGGCAAGCAGACCAACGAATTCCTGATCCACAGGCAGGGTGTTGCAGATTTCTGTTTTGCTTCCACTATCAACTGGTCCACCACCATTAAACCACTTAACCTCTTTAACCTCCCCTTCTTCTTCCCCGACTATAAGGCACTTGATGCTGTCACCGGAGGTGAAGTCGGAACAGAGCTTGCAGATATGCTGAACCAAAAAGGCGTAACACTGCTTGCCTGGGGTGAAAACGGTTTCAGGGAAATTACCAACTCCAAGCATGCCATTGCTAAACCGGCAGATCTTGAAGGCCTTAAAGTCCGCGTGGTCGGTACCCCGATTTTTATCGATACCATGAAAGCGCTCGGTGCCAATCCGGTCAACATGAACTGGGGTGATGCCCAGGTGGCCTTCCAGCAAGGTGTTGTAGACGGTCAGGAGAACCCGGTGGTGGCCATTGAGATTCCGGTCAAAATCTGGCAATTCCATAAGTATGCCACCATCTGGAGATATGTTATCGATCCGCTGATGCTCACTGTCAACAACAAGGCTATGGCCAGCTTCACCCCTGAAGACCAGGAGATTATCCGTAAAGCCGCTATTGAAGCCGCAACCGAGCAACGCAGCATCGTCCGTAAAGGTCTGATAGCTCCTGACCTGAGTGCTCTTGAGACTTTACGATCAAACGGTATGGAAGTTGTCGAACTCGATGAAACAGCCCGTGCCGAGTTCCGCGCCAAGACCGGGGACGTCTATCAGAAATGGACACCGGTTGTCGGTGAGGAATTGGTAAAGAAGGCAGAAGCAGCCATCGCGGCCAGCAGGTAGCCTGTCGCGCTTATACTCATTCTGTCGCGCTTATACTCATTATTACTGAAAGGACAGACTGCACATTATCCCTGCAGTCTGTCCTTCTTCTTGTCTGGTCGCATGCCTGTCCGGACATTACTCCCCTGGAGATACGTTGTGTCGAAGTTTCGCTGGATCACCGATCATTTTGAAGAACTGCTCGGTGCCTCATTGCTCTGCTGCATGGCCTGCCTGGCGTTTGCCAACGTCCTTACCCGTTATATCTTTCATTACCCCCTCGCCTTTACCGAGGAGCTTGAAGTAAACGCCCTGGTCTGGCTGACCCTGTTTGGAACCGCCTCCGCCTTTCGACGCGGGCGTCATCTGCGCATGCTCTTTTTTCTCGACAAGTTTCCGCCATTGGCGCAGACGGGACTCAATCTGCTGATGTCAGTACTGGGGGTCGGTCTCTTTCTCTGGCTCGGCTACCTCGGGTATTACCAGCTGATGGATGAACGGTTACTTGAGATCACCTCCGAATCGCTCGGCCTCCCCCAGTGGCTCTACACGGTCTGTATTCCGGTCGGATGCGGCCTCATTGTTATCCGCATAATTGAAGCCGCGATCAAAGAACATATGAGGCAGAACTGATGGGCATTGTACTATTCCTGGGATTTTTCGCTTTGCTCCTTCTCGGGGCACCGATAGCAGTGGCCATCGGTGTGCCGACATTTCTGGTAATATGGGCTGCTGAGCTCGGCACACCCGTTATCGCACCTAATTTTTTTGCGGGTATCGCCAAATTCCCGTTGCTGGCTATTCCGCTGTTTATCCTGGCCGGATTTATCCTGGAACGGTGTGGTATTTCCCAGAGAATCATTCATTTTGCAAACCTGCTTGTTGGCAGAAGACGCGGCGGCCTGGCTATAGTCGCCATAGGTGTCTGTGTCTTTTTTGGCGGAGTTTCCGGGTCCGGCCCGGCCGATTCGGCAGCGATAGGGGCCATTCTTATTCCGGCCATGTATGCCCAGGGTTACAGCCGGGGCTACAGTGCAGCACTTATCGCTGCAGCCGGCTCAACAGCCATTATCGTACCGCCGTCTATCGCTCTTATCATTTATGGAGCCATCACCAACACCTCTGTGCCCGCCCTTTTTGCCGCTGGCGCGATCCCCGGTTTTCTGGCCGGCATGTCGTTGCTTATCCCTGCTATCTGGATCGCCAGGAAAAAAGGCTATGGCTCAGAAGTAGAAGGAGATGAAGGAGACAGTTCTATCTGGCATGCCTTTAAAGAAGCATTCTGGGGTCTGCTGGCTCCCATCATTATCTTAGGCGGTTTGTACGGAGGGATCTTCACCCCGACAGAGGCCGCGGTGGTCGCAGTTTTTTACAGCCTTTTTCTCGGGTTCATCATCTACCGCAGCCTCAACCTGAAAATGGCATACGAAATCCTGGTCGAAGCAAGTGAAGCGTCAGCCATCGTCATGCTGATTGTGGCCTTTGCCGGGCTCTTTTCCTGGGCCGGTTCAACAGTTGGTATTCTCGACAGCCTGGCAGGGATGCTCATGAATATCAGCACGAACGAGTGGGTTATCCTGTTTGTCATCAACCTGCTGATTTTTATCGGCGGCATGCTTATCGATGCCATATCTATTTTTTACATTTTCCTGCCGATATTTTTACCGATCATGTCCCATTTCGGCTGGGACCCCATCTGGTTCGGGGTAATGATGACGCTGAACCTCGCCATCGGCCAGTTCACACCACCTGTAGCAGTAAACCTCTATGTAACAACGCAACTTGCCAATATCCGGCTGGAAAACACATTTAAGGCGGTATGGCCCATGGTACTTGCCATGCTCATGGCACTGCTCATTGTCATCCTCTTCCCGCAGCTCTCACTGTTTATCCCGAATTTTTTCGGATTGTCCTAGGCAAGCAATTCCAAACGGAGATCATGGAAACAGAAGGCACCCATTGGCTCAGTCAACTTCTCAAAGCCCTGTCGGCCTACCAGGCCAGACCGGAGACCTATCTCTTCCTTTTGGGAGGCGTGGTTTGTATTCTTCTGTATCTTTTGCTCGCCAGTCGCAACAGGGTGCAAAAACTTGCAGAAAAAATTGAGGACGCAGCCGAGCAGCTACTACAACTTGAAACGGACAATACAACACTACGTAAATCGGAAATAGACCTGAAAGTTAAAGAAGCACAGCTGGTCACACTGATCCGTACCGAAAGAAGGAACTCGGCCGAAAAGCTGGCCCTGCTTGAAGATGCCCGAAACGATCTGCGCCTGCAGTTTTCCACTCTTGCACGAGAGATACTTGACGAAAATAATGAATCGTTCAACACGAGATCCAAGGAGCGGCTTGAATCACTCCTGCATCCTTTTCACCTCCAGCTCGATGAATTGAAAAAAGAGATCCGTCAAACCTATCTGAGCGATACCAGGGAACGAACAACCCTGCAAAGTGAACTGGCACATCTCAAGGAGATGAACCTGAAGATAAGTCAGGAAGCAGTCAACCTGACCCGCGCCCTAAAAGGTGACAAGAAACTGCAGGGCAACTGGGGAGAACTGGTACTGGAGAAGATTCTTGAACAGTCCGGCCTGCGCAAGGATCATGAGTTCGAACTCCAGAAAGGGATGAGGGGTACTGACAACAAGTTGTTTAAACCCGATGTGGTTATCCACCTGCCGGACAATCGGGATATAATTATAGATTCCAAGGTCTCCCTGGTCGCCTGGGAGAAATATTGCAGCAGCGATGACACCATGATTCAGCAGAAAGCGCTTGGCCAACAGGCAACAGCCATACGTAACCACATCACCACCCTCAGCAGCAAAAGTTATGAAGATCTTGTCGGCAGCCGCTCCCTTGATTTCGTGCTCATGTTCATGCCCGTCGATGCCCTGTTTATGGCTGCCTTCGATCATGACCGCACCCTTTTCGACGAGGCGATTAATAAAAAGGTCGTAATCGTTACTCCGACTACACTTATGGCCACCCTCAGGACAGTTCAGAATATCTGGCGATATGAACAGCAAAGCAGGAATTCACTGGAGATAGCCCGCAAGGCCGGAACCCTCTACGACAAATTCCGCGGTTTTGTAGAAGACCTGGATAAAATCGGCAAGCAACTCCAGGGGTGTAACAGTGCCTATGACAGTGCCATGGCCAAACTCAGCAGGGGCAGAGGCAACCTCGTCTCCCAGGCCAGCCAGCTTATAGACTTAGGTGTCCGGGTTAAAAAGGAGCTACCAAAAGAGATTATCGAACAACAGGATACAGGGCAGAAAAACTGACCTGCCTCTTCCCTCACACCTCCCCTTTCATTGCCAAAATGAGAAAATAATGTTACTGAAGCTGAAATTAAAAATCATCTATTATTCGTGTGTTCTGCACACCCGGTAGATATCACCGGACGGAAACAGGGAGGTTCCTGTGCTCTTACATCATCATTTTATCGATATTGCCAAGAAATTCGGTGAGAAAACCGCTATCCACGACCACTCCACCAACAAAAAGGTGCCTTACAGCAGGAGCCTTATCGCCACACTGATCCTGGCGAACATCTTCAACAAACTGGAAAAGGGCAATATTGGGTTGATGGTTCCGACTTCTGCCGGTTGCATCCTGGCCAAGCTGGGTATCCTCATGAGCGGGAGAACACCGGTAATGATTAATTACTCAACAGGTGCAGAACAAAACGCGAAATACTCCCAGAAGAAATGTGACTTCAAGACCATTGTCACCTCAAGAGCCCTGCTGGAGAAGATCGAGTGCCCTTTTGTGGACGGCATGATTTATCTCGAAGACATCATGGACTCAATCTCAACCTTCCAAAAGATTCGGGCTGCTGTTCTCTCCAAGCTACCTGCCGGGCTCATAAAAAAATTGATAAGCGGCGGCCATGAAGATGATAATATGGTCATCCTTTTTACCAGTGGCAGCGAAAAAGACCCGAAAGCTGTCCAGCTCACCCATAGAAACATCGGCTCAAACGTCGTGGCATGCACTGAACGTTTCAAGTTCACCGAGGATGAGATTTTTCTTTCAACCCTCCCCTACTTCCATGTTTTCGGTCTCACTGTCAATATGTGGATTCCCCTCTACCACGGCAACACCATACTCACTTATGCCAATCCACTCGATTACAAGAAGGTGTGCAGGATCGTGCGAGAAGGGAAGGCTACCTTGATGGTCGGCACTCCCAGTTTTTTCTGGGGATATCTCAGAAAATCTGAACCGGGAGACTTCGACTCTCTGCGCATCGGCTTAAGCGGTGCCGACAAATGCCCGGACTCGCTCAGGGATGCCTTCTATGAGAAACATAACATGCCCCTGTATGAAGGATACGGTGCCACCGAGTGCTCACCGGTTATCGCCGCCAACTGTCCGGAAGACAACCGGGCAGGCAGTGTCGGCAAACCCCTGGACGGGCTCCAAGTTCGTATTGAGAACTATGAAACCGGTGAGGAGTGCGGCCCCGGTGAAGATGGCAGAATCCTGATCAAAGGTCAAAGTGTCATGAAAGGATACTTCAACGACTTTGAGCAGACTTCGATGCATATTCGGCGTGGCTGGTATGATACCGGTGACATGGGAAATATTGATGAAGACGGTTATCTGTGGCATGTGGGGCGATTGAAGCGGTTTGTGAAAGTTGGTGGTGAGATGGTGTCACTGGTGAAAATCGAGGACACCCTCGAAAAATTACTGCCCGAGGATGCCCATTGTTGTGTCGTCGAAATCCCTGACGCCATGAAAGGTGCCCGGATCGTCGCCGTAACAACAGAGCCCCTCGACCAGAAATCGACCATCAAAAAACTGGCGGAGACGCTGCCGGCCATTGCCATCCCCAAGACCTTCCTGGTAATGGAAAACCTGCCGAAGATGGGCAGCGGCAAGATCGATTTCCGAGCCATTACAGAGCTGGCACGGAAAGAATTGGGACGTAAATAACAGTAATAACAGTTTATTGCTCTAATATTACAATAACGCCCCACATCACCTGCTGATGAGGGGCGTTGTTTTTTTCAGCCAATGGGCTTCATTCATGACAACATATCACCCAACCAAGAAAATAAACCTCGCCCCCGATTCCGTTCTTTTTATTTATTATCTTGAGGGTACCCTTCCCAGGTCATACCCAATCAACCATGATCAATACCTCGGAAACTGGGAGGAAGATGGCTTCTCTTTTCTTTTTTTCCTGCAACCTGCACCAGTTGAAATACAGCAACTGGTAGATGACCAGCCGCAACTCAAACTGCTCGACCAGTATGAAATGACCTACCGGGACTGGCAGGGTGGTGACCTGGAACCATTACAGATAGGGAGATTTCTCTTTTCCCCACCATGGGTTACACAAACAGATTCGACGGAACTCATCCCCATTACCCTGGACAGCGGAGTAGTATTCGGCAACGGCACCCACCCAACCACCGCAACCTGCCTCGAAGCTATGGAAATCGCCTGTCACGGTGGCAAGGTACAGACTATGCTTGACCTTGGCACCGGCACAGGAGTGCTTGCCCTGGCAGCTGCAAAAATAGGTGTAAAGAGAATTGCTGCAGTAGATTTCAACTATCTTGCGTGCAGGACAGCCAACACCAATGTGGTGCTCAACACGATGCAGGATTCAATAGTAGTTGTAAACGGCAGAGCCGAACAATTGCTGGCAAAACCTACTGATCTGCTGGTTGCCAACATCCACTATGATGTTATGAAGGATTTGGTACAAACGAAAGGGTTTCTGGAACAGAAATGGTTTGTTCTCTCAGGGCTTCTCAACAGTGAAACGGAAAAGATCCTCACCTCTCTCTCCGACCAACCTGTACATATACTCAAGAAATGGAACAGCAGCGGAGTCTGGAACACTCTCCTCGGCATTACAGAAGGTGACAGGAGCTGATAAACCAGCCCTCTCAACCCCAGGAAATACATCGAGACGTCAGGATACCTTTTTTTTTATAAACGAGGCGTTCCCCGTTCAAACTTTTCACTCCTGCACAACTTCATAAACACACACCTGCTTTAATTATTTTTTATATAATAACATAATGTTACAGAAACATGCCAAGTCGATGCCGGTATGATTTTAAAATAACACTTGATTTATACCACAATGTCGGAGATACTAGAACGAACGTTCGTTCCTTGTGTTGTTTCTTTACTCTACCGGATAGTACAAACAAGACACAAGGTTGATACGAGTGAAGCAGCGAGCCGAAAAGTCCGGGAAGGGGATAAGGGGGGAAGCCATGGCAACAGATAGTATTGACAGACGCGAACTTGTACTGAGCACATCATTAAAACTTTTTTCCGAGCGCGGTTTTTTTAACACCTCTGTCCACGATATTCAGAAACAGGCAAACGTGAGTATTGGTTCTATTTACCACCACTTCGGTAACAAAGAGGCAATCGCCAAGGCCCTGTTTGAACATATAGAATCGGCCATGCATGATGCTATTGCCTTGATAATTGAGAAGAACAAATCCTGCCATGACAGGTGTAAGGCAATTATTGAATACCTCTTCGAAGTTACGGAAAAGGACAAGGACACAATGCATTATATGCTTTATGCCAAACACCGGGAGTTTATGCCTGAAGAAAAGCCGGTGTGTTCATCACGCCCCTTCAATTTGATGAAAGAGATAGTCGAAGAGGGCATCCGGACAAAAGAAATACGAGAAATCGATATCAACGTAGCCGCCGTGACAATTTTCGGGGGAGCAATCCGACTCATCTTCCTGCGACTGGACGGTGTATTGGACAAAGAACTACCTTGCTACGTTGAGGAATGCTGGTCTTGCGCCTGGAGAGGCGTAGCGGGCTAAAAAAATATCACTCATGCTAGAACGAGCGTTCGTTCTAAAAGGAGAAAACATGAAATTTAGATTTTTCACTATCCTTCCGGTTCTTTGTATCCTCCTCTCATCAGCAGCCCTGGCACCAGCCGCTTCTGAGAGATTTCAGGACACAGTGGCTCTGGAGGGCATTACCCGTTCCAAAACCCTTTTTGACATCAACCTCCATGATGCATCCAAACTGGAACTGTACCTCAATGTGATCCAGCAGACCAGAGAAGATCTGCTAAGACAGCAGGTAAACCCTGAAATTATCATTGCCTTTCGAGGGGCTTCCGTCCGTCTAATCACTACCGAGCGCTGGTCTTTTACCGAAGAAGATCAGCAAAGCCTGGAAAGATCAGGCAGGTTGCTCAGTACACTCCTCGACGCAGGTGTGCGAATCGAGGCATGTTCGATAGCCACCAATCTGTTCAAGGTAGATAATGACACACTATTGCCTGGCATTAACGTCGTCGGCAACACCTTTGTCTCGCTAACCGGATACCAGACCAAAGGGTATGCCCTCATACCCATCCAATAAGAACACACGGAAATCGACATGTTCCCTTTACTTGTATATAGACACCCTGTCCTCCTTCTCCTAGTGCTCCTTATCCTCACCCCGTATCAGGCATTGGCCGGGGATAAGCTGGAGTTGACCGGCTCAGCATTTTTCAAAGACACCTATAGTCAACATATGTGGCAGCTGGACCGTTCTAAACGCATCCGAAACATCAGAGACATAAACAACTACCTGGTGACGCTCAACCAGGGGCAGTACTCCGACTGGAGGCTGCCAAGTAAGCAGGAACTGTACAACCTCTTCGCCATCTTTGACCATAAACAGAACGGCGAGGTGAAAGCCAGGATGGAAGGATATTACTGGTTGACAGACGACAAGGGAAACCCGATTGCCGGTTCCTGGGAAATCGGCGATCAATGCGGACCGTCCCGGACGTATTACCAAGGTAAATCAGGTTATATACGGGCTATTCGCCCCTAAACAACAAACATAAAAAGAGAGGTAATGAACATGCTACGAAAGATTATGATTGCAGTAATTTTTGGGTTTATGACAGTTACAGGCGCAATTGCTGCAGACAACCCGACTCCTGGTGATATCCTCAAACAGCGTATTGCCGTCGCCAACAGCAAGATCCAGTCTATCGACAGCGCTGGTCTCAAAAAGTGGATAGATGACGGCGAAAAAGAGTTCATCCTCCTTGATGTGAGGGAGCCAGGTGAAGTTTCCGCCGGAAAAATCGAGTCGGATGACTACATGTCCATCCCTCGCGGCCTTGTTGAGATGCAGTTTATC
The DNA here is from genome assembly GCF_010646885.2 of Desulfopila sp. IMCC35008. Lineage (GTDB taxonomy): Bacteria > Desulfobacterota > Desulfobulbia > Desulfobulbales > Desulfocapsaceae > Desulfopila. Next base: position 4,134,849 of record NZ_CP050700.1, read on the forward strand.
CGCAAGGTGAAAGACCTCGACAAGCCGGTTGTTATCTATTGCCTCAAAGGCAGCAGGGGGGCGCTTACGGCCGAGGCGCTGACAGATATGGGCTACAAGAATATTTACAACCTGCAGGGCGGACTGCTTGCATGGATAGCGGCCGGACACCCGGTAAGCAACTTCTTCGGCGAATTCGAGCTTGGTAATTTTGATTCCAACTTTGACAAGAAAAGTTAAAAGTATTTCAAAACATATGAGCTGACAGCCCCTTTTCCTCAGCAATCTAACCGGGGCAGGGCAACTCGTTTGAACATGACGCCATAGACTTTAGGGATTGTTGGCGGTCATACAGGCAGCAGAGACCGCAAACGAACCACCCTGCCCCGTCACAGGAGGTTGTCCGAGAAGAAACATTTTTTTCTCAGATCAAGGCATTCTCGGACAGCCTCCCGGGAGAAGAGAAAGCTGCGCTTCCGGCGGAACATGAATAGCACGTGAAAGCCCTGCAATCGAGTGGTAGAAAAGATAATTTTCATGACTGAGATAGTACAATACAAACAGACAAACTCCCCCGAGCCCCACCTTCAATAATCTGAACGTGATGAGGGTTCTGTCCTCCTGATGTTTATTCACTGCACGCAAATCAGCGTCTCCCTGGCCACTTACGTATTGTTCACCGGCATACCCCCTTTTTTTGAGCCGAGAGTATTATGTATCATCTTCGCAAGCTGCGATCGTAAGACAGGCTTATAGAGTATACCAGCCACTCCTGCTGCCTGAGCCCATCTTTCGTTCACCCGTTCACTGAACCCTGTGCATACTATTATTGCGATATCCGGTCGAATTTTCTTTAACCGAACGGCGAGTTGATCACCCGTCATATTGGGCATGGCAACATCCGTTATAACCAGATCAAAGTCATCTGGCCTGTTACGAAACAACTCCAACGCCTCCAGGCTGCTTGTTCGGGTTGTCACGTGGTATCCTAACTTTCGCAGCATACGCTCTTCAGGCAAAATGACCGCCTTTTCATCATCTACAAGAAGTATTCGTTGTCCCTGGCCTTCCCCCGCATCCCTCTCCTCGTCTGGAAGAAGGACTATGTCATCCTGAATGACAGGAAAACGAATGGTAAACCGGGTAAACGTATTTACAGTGCTGACCACCTCGAAATCTCCCTGGTGGGCTTTTATTATCCCGTAGACCATCGCCAGACCTAATCCTGTTCCTTTACCAAGCGCTTTGGTGGTGAAATAGGGTTCGAAAATCCGCTTTAGATGCTCTTTAGAAATCCCATATCCATTGTCTTCGACAGTAAGAACAACATAGTCACCTGCCGGGAGCTTCCGGCTGTTTAAATCATTACTGGCAAGATACCGCTCGTTCACCGTGAGTGAGATACATCCACCACTTTCTTCAACAGCGTGATAGGCGTTTGTTAGCAGATTCATTACAATCTGATGAAGTTGTGAGGGGTCACCTTTAATCATACTGCAATTCTTCTGGATCGAGACTGCCATCTCGATATTTGTCGGGATAGTGGCACGCGCCAGTCGAAAAGCCTCATGAGTAACTTTTTGCAGATACATTGGCAGCTGTTCGTCCATAGTTTGACGGCTGAACGCAAGAATTTGCAGGACAAGATCTTTTCCTCTCTTGCCGGCCCGCAATACTGCCCCTACATTTTCATACAACTGGCTACCCGGTGGCAAATCGAGTTGCATCAATTCAGACATACCGATTATTGGCGTAAGTAAATTGTTGAAATCATGGGCTATACCGCCTGCAAGACTGCCAATTGACTCCATTTTCTGAGCTTCCAGCAAGCGGGATTCAATATTCTTTCTTTCAGTGACGTCCCATACTATCGAAATGAAAGAATCCTTCTCTTTAAACGGCACAATTTTGGCTGAAACATAGGTCGTTCTCTCACCTTCCCGGGTCAGGGAAATGTCTTCCCACAGCATCCGCTCTGGCTCTCCACTGGCACAATCACGTTTTACCATTTTCTTTAACTCGTACCGATACTGTGGATCATGAAAAACATATTCCCAGAATGCGTGACTGTTAACTAGACATTGTCTTTTGGTCCGGTAAATCTCGCAAAAACTCTCATTCAGATAATGAAACTGTTGATCAGGACTTGCAGGAATAACAGCAACACCTATAGGCAGGTTATCCAGGATAGTGGATATAAATTTTTCTTTTTCAATTAAATCTTTCTCAACCTCGGTTTTCTCCAGGATCTTGATTTTGAGATCCCTATTGACCTCTTCAAGCTCACCGGTCCTCTGCAAAACAAGATTTTCCAGGTTCTCCTGATTACGTTTCATGAGTGTTGAGAGTGTGTTAAATGAAGCAGATAGATCTTCCATCTCACGGCTTCCCGATATTTCCACCGTCTCACCAAGTTTGGCCTCATCATGCACGATAGACTGCACCTGCTCTTGAAAAAAGCTGACGGGTTTAATCAGGAAATGATTGGTTATCAGCCAATGAATAACAAAAGAAAACATGACTGCTGCTATCAGGGAAAGCGCCAGCTCCGTGGTCATCTGATTTACAGCAGCATACGCTTCCCTGAGAGGCACTCTAATGGATATGACCGAAGCGACATCCCCAATAGTCCTGTTAAACGCACGGTCGGCACCATAAATGTCCACGAGCCCGGAAGGTGCCGCATCAGGTGTGCTGTGGCACCTCATGCAGAATGCATTGAATCTCTGCCTGTTTGCCTGCATATAAACAAAGTATGGCTCCCCGTCATGGTTGATAACCCCGGACCACTCTGGTGATATTGTCTCATCCTTTAAACGTTCAAGAAACTGGCGCTCATACTCATTTGCTTCATTTTCTTCACTGCGTGCATTAACCACTGCATTTTTATAGTAGTAGGCAGGATAATCTTCCCTGAAGTACTTGAATATTTGACGGTTGGCGTAACTGGCAGACATCCAGGTCGGTTCAAAATATGATGCAGAAACCTGATGGTTTTCAATCAATTGAAAAAGGGGCGGGCGTAACTGTTTGGTATAATATTGAATGACCGCCTGACGTTCCTGCAGGAGAATTTCTGTTTTATGCTCCGCTTCAAGAAGCGCCTCCCCTTTTAAATGAGAGTGAACGATGACAGTAATGATACACGAGGCGAGGAAGAGAAAGAAAGATGATCCCCACAGGAGCTTTACCCATAATCGTCGGCTATGCTGTATCGTTTGCATTGACCCCCTCCCCAAGGACTCACTTTCCAGGACCTTCCAAAATTTTTGGGTTATCTGACGTTCATCGCCTGGATTTACCGAAAGTAATTACCCGATATCGCTAGCTGGTACATAATGCTCACTTGAGTCAATGCTGACCGAAATGCATGATGATCAGGTAGTTTCCATTCTAAAACCAGGCGTTTTGAAGTCTACGCTTATCTGGTCCAGATCGAAGCATGTGAAAAGTGTTACCACAGGCATATTATTGATATCTCGGAGTCTCGTTCCTCACGTACCGGAGGATAAAATTTTGAGCATAACAAAGATATTGACCCAAAGGGCAGTTTTAGGATGGAAGCCAGGTAATTGACTCACGACAGACCAGGATACATACTGGATCATCACAAGATCATTGCTCATGCACAGACAACTATGCCGGTTTCCCTCAATGGGCGCCATTCATGGTCATGCACGCACACCATTTACCAAGCAGTCAGACCGTATTACCCGGTAAAAATTTCCTGGTTTGCAAGGTTAATGCGCTGTATCCATGTTCTGGTACGCACCGATCAACAGTTCAGGTGAAGTCCGCTTTGAAATTTTCACCACACAGCATTGATGCCTCCCGAATCTTTTACGAACATTGAAAAAGATGACTCAGCATCGACAAACCTTTGATGAAGATTGTGCAGGATTTGGCCGTAGCTCTCTACGGCCAAACCGACACAATCTTCATGGTGCGTCCCGGCTAGACCACAAATCTTTTTACAAGGACACCGAGCTTATCAGCTAAAGCGGTGAGTTCTGTTGAACTTTCCTGAACGTTGTTACTGCTCTTGTTGATTTCGGCTGACGTTGTATTTATGTCGGAGATATCTTTCGTAATATCAGACGTTGCGACCGAACTCTGGGCCACATTCTCATTCACCTCTGCAATACCCGCAGCAGCCTGAGAAACGTTTTCCGATATCTCTGATGTTGCGGCAGATTGTTCCTCAACGGCTGTGGCAATAGTCGTAATAACATCGTTGATGTCGTTTATTACCTCTCCAATTTTCTGGATATCCACTATCGTCCCATCAGTCGTGGTCTGCATGCCTTCAATCTGGCTCTTGATATCTACAGTTGCGTCAGCTGTTTGTTTGGCAAGATCCTTTATTTCGTTGGCAACGACGGCAAAACCTTTTCCTGCGTCACCCGCACGGGCTGCCTCTATTGTGGCATTGAGCGCCAGCAGATTTGTCTGTTCGGATATCTCGGTAATTGTTTCGGTAACTTTTCCGATACGATTCGCAGCCTCACCTAATTCGTTGATCTTACCTGATGTTTGCTCAGACTGAATAACAGCCTGTTCAGATATCCCTTTCGCACGTTCGGCATTCTGGGCAATTTCATTTACGGTTGCCGACATCTCTTCCGTTGCAGTCGCTACCATACCGACATTACTTGCAGACTGCTCCATGGCAGCAGAGACAGAGTCCATATTGGCGCTCATTTCCTCTGCAGCGGTTGCAACATTATTAGACCGACTTGATGCTTCACCAGCGCCGGAGGAGAGCTGTGAAGCAATAGCCGACAGACTAGTTGATGAGGAGGACAGGGTGTTCACCCCGGTCACAATCTCCCTTATCATTCCGCCAAGATCAGAGGAAATCTTATTCAGTGAGCTTGATAGAAGCCCGATTTCATCTTTGGAGGAGATATCAAGATTTTTGGTCATGTTCCCTTCTGCAATTGCATTTGCGAGATCTACAGCCTGGGTTACCGGTTTCGTTATAGCTCGTGAAATAAGCATGGAAACAGTGAGTGCAATGATGATAATAACCAGGGTTCCCACTAGAATGAGCGACTTTGCAAAACTTGCAGCACCGTGCGACTCGTCCTTACGGACAGCCATGAGGGTCTCTTCTCGTTCAATAAATGTTGCAACCTGCCCCCGAAACTTGTCGAAATATTTTTTCCCCCTGGCTTCACTTACAAGATGGGCCATGTCATTCATCGTCTTTGCATCACCTATTTCCCGGCGCAGGGAAATAGCTGGTTCGGTTACATCGCGTTGCCAGTTTTCAATGTTTGTCTTGATCTCATCCAGCAGGGTTACCTGGGCCGAATTGTCGCTGACGGTTTTCTTCAGATCATCCACTTTTTGATAAAATCGTGTTGCGCCGCCCGTATAAGGATCCAAAAAACTTTCCTTACCAGACAGGAGAAAGCCACGCATACCAGTCTCCATATCTACAGCAGCCGCTTCAATTCTCATTGCCTCCTTGATCACATTTTGGGTATGCTTTACCCATTTCGCTGAAGACTCCTGGTTGTCATAACTGCCGGCACCCTGCCCAGCCTCTTGTTCCCTTTTCTCGAGCAGCGTATTCTCCCTCTCAATAAATGTGGCGATTTGTCCACGGAACTTATCGAAATATGTTTTCCCCCTGGCTTCACCTACAACATCAGCCATGTCATCCATCGTTTTGGCGTCACCGATCTCTGCACGTAAAGCGATTGTGGGTTCAGTCACATCTGTTCTCCAACTGGTAATATTTGCCTCGATCTCTTCCAGCAAGGTTACCTGGGCAGGATTGTCACTGACAGTATTCTTTAACTTTTTAACCCGTTCGAGAAATGATGCATAGCCACCCTTGTAAGGATCCAGGAAATCCTCTTTTCCGGCCAACAGATACCCTCGCATCCCGGTTTCCATATCCACCGCAGCAGCGAGTATATCCATCGCACTTTCAATAACCACATAGGTATGATCAACCAACTGGCTGCTCTTCAGGAGCTTGGAGGTGGTTGAGTAAGTAATGAAGCTTAAGATTGCCACAAGGCTTAGAGAAAGAGCATTCCCCAGAAGTAATTTGTTTTTCATTTTCAGGTCGGAAATTTTGATCATCACTTTCTCCTTTGTTAGTTTGTGCGAGTTGAACAGGAAGATGAGGAAAGCCCCCCAGGCCAGGCATCTTTTACCTGTCAGGTAAATGCAATATGCGTGCCACTAAATATCTCAGCTGAAATATGTGGTACGAAAACGAGGTGCACCTGCTATGACGATAACCCAAACCTTTCGGTTCAACGCCAAAAGGAGACGTCCAATTATTAATATGAAGTGACACTGCATTTGATTTTTCCAGTAGCGAAGTGGCCACCACAGGAACAAATGGTGGTCATCATGCCTCCTTGTTTTGATTAATGCAGTCTCCCAGACGTCTCCTGCACCGGCGACCAGGAGATTTCACAACAACAAAAAGCTTTAATACCGAGCCATTAGCAATGATAAATCACATTGGCGGCATTTTTACCTCCACTATATCCTTCCAGATATGCTGTATGGTACATGGAAGTGAGCGTATTTGAGCAATGTGCAGCTTACTGCTACCATGTAGTAGAGAATCTGTCTGAGATCTGGAATTACAGGTGGGTGGCACTTTTACCACCCACCTGTTCATGGGTACACCAGGGATGATACCAATCGTCCATTTAACAAGGCAGGAGTCAATAGAGAGGTACCGTGAAACAACCTTTTCAAGCAGTTGGTCTTTATATACCGTGATTGTCATCACACTAATCCGGAGAACTCAATTCAGGCAAAAAACACGCTTCTTGGGGATAGATAGACAGAACATCCGGCATACACCTGCATGGCTTTTAGATAATGGCACAGATAATGCTGGTGACTAATGAAACAGCAGAGGCTGCAACCTCTTTTTACGGGGACAGCAATACCAGGCACATAGACCTCTATTGGCCCATCGCGTTATGAACACAACAGAGAAACAAGATGCTTAATGCGTAAACTTCCTTTCATCATAATATGCTGCATAGGGCTGATAACACTTCTCTGCATTGATGAATGGGACAGGGTCCACTGGCAGAAAGAAAAGGATACCGAACTCAAAACAACTCTTCAACTCTGCAGGGTTCGTCTTGAGAAGAGTTTCTCTACAAGCTTTAACAGGCTGCAGTCACTGTCAGCTTTATTTATAATCCATCCCGATACGACTCAGGCTTCCTTTAACGATTATGCCAGGCAGCTCCTCAGTCTCCCTCCCACAATGAGAGCGCTCCAATTCGCTGACCATAATACGATTGTAAAATATGTATACCCCGGGAAAACAAATGAAATCACCGTTCAAAAGCCGATGCACCTCCTGGATGATCCGAAGAGGGGTCCGAGCGTCAAAAAAGCCATCCGGAACCGGTTGCCAGTCCTCCAGGGCCCTCTCGAGTTACGACAGGGCGGGCAAGGATTCATCGTGCGATATCCCATCTTCGATGATGACTCATTTATTGGACTCTCCATTGGCGTGTTTGATCTCAACGGTTTGGTTTCAGAGGCCTTAAAAGGTGTTGAGCTACACAATGTAGCTGTTGCCTTACGTGACAGTTTTGGAAAATCGCTCCTTCTTCTTGGTGAACCAACCATAGAGTTGCAAGAAACAACCGTTTGGGTTGCAGATAAATACTGGACACTTTCAGTTGGCTGGCAACAACCACCCTGCAGACCAGTATGGCACAGAATAACAATCTGGCTGTTCGGCCTCGGCATCCTCCTGGCAGTTTATTATTTCTTCAGGCTTACCAGTCGGCACGAACAAGATCTTTTGGCAAAAGTTGCGACAAGAACCAGTGAACTTGAAAAAGCCAACAGGTCCCTAAGAATTAGTGACGAGCGCTTCCAACTCGCCATGGAGTTTACCCATGATGGCCTGTATGATTGGAACCGGGAAACAAACTCTATTTATTATTCCCCGGGATGGAAGAGAATGCTCGGTTATGGCGATGAACTCCCCGATAAACTGTCGACCTGGGAGACACTTTTACATCCGGAAGACAGTACATCATGCTGGTCGATGTTCAGTGAACTGGTAGAGAAGAAACGAGTATTTTTTTACAAAGAGTATAGAATGCGTCACAAGGATGGCCACTGGGTGGACATCCTCTCCAGAGCCAATGTGTTTTTTGATGAAGCAGAAAGGGGTTCCCGAATCATCGGCACCCATGTGGATATCAGCCGGCAAAAACAAGCCATGAATCACATCCACTTCCTGGCAGAGTTGCTTGAATCTCTGGGGGAAGCCGTTATAGCGACAGACCCTTCAAATACTATCATCTACTGGAATACATCCGCCGAGACCTACTTTGGTTGGGAGCATGGGGAGATACAAGGCAAAAATATCCAGGACATTGTGATATTTGCCAATGAGGATGATGTTGTCAGGGATAACCGAAAGGCGATGCAGGAGCAGAGACCATGGAGTGGAGAGGTCACCATATGCCAGAAAACAGGTGGTACATTACCAATTTTCCTCTCCATAACTCCCCGCCATGACAGCAAGGGCCACTTTGCAGGATTTATCAGTATATCCGTAAATATATCAGATAAGAAACAGTTGGAAACAGTACTCCATGAATCTCAGAGGATGCAATCCCTGGGAGTTCTCGCCGGCGGCATAGCTCATGATTTCAACAACATACTGGCAACAGTTGTTGGCAACACAGAACTTGCCCAGGAAGATGTCCCCTCTGACTCCCCGATAACTGAATACCTTGAAGAAATCTCTAGTGCTACCCTCAGGGCCAGGGACATCGTAAGGAAATTGCTTGCCTTTGTCGGTAAGGCACAAGGAAAAACAATGCCGGTTCTGATACGTCCACTTCTCTTGAACCTGGTTGATATTCTGGAAGCGACAATGCCTGCCAATATCGAATTGCGGCATGAGTTTACATCATCCCGAGCGGTCAAAGCAAACACGAAACAGTTACAGCAGGCCGTGCTGAACATTTGCACGAATTCGATGCAGGCGATGGAGAACTCCGGAGGATCGATCACGCTACAGGCAACGGATATCATACATGATCACACAAGCCCCATTGACAGCCAGGCTTCCCTGGACTGTGACCACGTCCAGATTCTCATATCGGATACAGGACAAGGTATCCCGTTTGAAATTCAGGATAGGGTTTTCGAACCGTATTTTACAACAAAAGAACTTTCGCAAGCTGCCGGCCTTGGCCTTTCCATGGCTCGAGGGATCATTGAGGAATACGGGGGGAAGTTTTTGCTTACCAGCAGACCGGATGTAGGGACCAGTATTACAATACTTTTACCAACCTGTCCTGTTGGGAATAGAAAAATGGTGATGCAACCACAGCAGCAACCTGCAGGGTATCATCGTATACTTCTTGTTGACGATGAACAGGCAATCGTTACGATGAGTCGGAAGATGCTTGAACGAAACGGCTACTCGGTAAGTGCATTTACCAGTAGTCGTCAATCCCTGGAAGCATTCAGAGCGACCCCTGAAGCCTTTGACATCCTTATTACAGACATGAATATGCGGGAGCTGAACGGCGTAGAACTTGCCGGGAAATTAAGGGCAATTCGCGTTGATATCCCTATAATTCTCTGTACAGGTTACAGTGACATGATATATTCTGAAAATACGGCTGAACTTGGCGTCGATGTGTTGCTTCATAAGCCGGTAAGAAAAAATGAACTCCTTAAAGCTGTTCATCAACTTCTTTCAGAAAAAAAATACCCTCCTCCCTATTACCGAGAAGAATGAAAAAGAACAGGCTTACGGACAACACCCAAATTCATGCGCTCATTATGCGCTACAAATATGATGAGGCAATAAGAAAAGTCTCTCAAGGAATAATCCACGATTACAATATTTGCATACCTATTGGCGACACCTATTCTCGATGAGACAATTTTCAGATGTACCCGATGTCTCCCTGCGGTCGCTTACCTATCGAAATAGATTCCGCCAGTTTTATCCTGGTAGACAGCTTCACTCTCACCTCAACTGATCAAGAACACCTTTAACCGTCTTGGCAAAAGTGTTTTTACTCACAGGTTTCGTCAGGAGCGCGCTGGCCCCGACCGCCTCAGCCTTCTCCGGTGTCATTATTTCACTATACCCTGTACACAGTATTACAGGCAGTGAAGGATTCACTTTCTTTATGGCCTTGAGCAAGAGATCTCCCGTCATCCGAGGCATTGCCATATCTGTTATCACCAGAGAGTACTTCTCCGGGGATCTTTGTATATCATCCAAGGCATCGGCAGGATCATTGAAGACTTTCACGTTATACCCATAACGCTCCAGCATTCGTTTCTGCATCGACAAAATTGATAACTCGTCATCCACCAGCAATATAGTTTCTCTCCCCTGGTAATGACTCTCGTGATCTACAGAGACACCATCGATTTCGGAAACACCAGATGCTGGAAAATAGACCTTGAACTCAGTGCCACAACCAGGACGACTCTTGACCTCAATTTCGCCATTACAGGCCTTTACGATCCCGAGCACCACGGAAAGCCCCAGTCCTGTTCCTTGATCCTTGGGTTTTGAGGAGAAATAGGGATCGAATATCTTTTCCAACATCGAATCATTCATGCCGATCCCATTGTCTCTTACTGTCAGCAGTACATAATGCCCTTTGATAAGATCGAGAGAAGGAAGTGTTTCCTCGATATCGACATCCTCCAACTCCAATTCGATTATGCCAACATGATCGGACAGTGCGTGGTACGCATTAGTCAGTAGATTCATGACAACTTGATGTATCTGTGTCGGATCTGCGATAATGTTGCTGCATTCGTTAGAAATACTCTGTTTGATTGTAATGGAGGAGGGTAAGGTCGCTTTAATGAGTTTCAGTGCTTCCCTTACTATCAGGTGAGGCTTGACAGGTATGATTCCCTCCTCATATTGGCGGCTGAAGGTGAGAATTTGTCGAATGAGCTCCTTGGCCCTGGTTGCACCGGAAATAATCTGCGCAACACTATCCTGTAAAACAGGATTTTCCCCTACATCCTCTTCAAGCATCTCAGCATAACCGAGTATAGGAACCAGGATATTGTTAAAATCATGGGCAATGCCCCCTGCAAGAGCTCCAATAGCCTCGTGTTTTTGAAGTCTGCGGAGTGTTTTTTCCATATCGTCCCGTTGGACCTCATATTCGCTCTTATGAACTGCCAGGGCAAATAACTCAGCTATGATATTGAGAACCTGCAGGTCAAACGTATCATACTCTCCCTCTCTATTGGCGACACCTAGTACCCCCACAATATTGTGACCAATACGGACGGGAACAGCCAAGAAATTTGCCAGAGATTTTTTACCGTCAAACTGAGAAGACCAGGACGGGTGCAATTTGGGCTCGTTCGTCATTAACACTTCATTGGTATTAAGGACATGCCCCCAGAGCCCCGGATATGTCCTGGTTTCGTCCAACGGAAAAACTCGATGCGTTTCTGTTCCGCTAGCCGGGAAGAGGTCATGGATGGCATCAGAAATTGGATCAATATTCCGGAATATGTTTGCGCCCCTGCTAAGGATAAAACCACTCTTGCTTGAGCTCAAGCTCATTATTGTTTCCAGTGTGAGGTTTGAGATGGTTTCAAGCTCATACGACTCATCGAGAAGCTGCTTGGACATAGCTGCGACAGTCTTGTGGAGCGACAATTCTTTTTGCAGTAAATGTTCTGTCTCACGCAGTCTTGTCACATCATTAAAAACGCAATGGGTTCTTTCAAACGTCCCATCATCCGTTTTGCTTATTTTGCCATGGAAGGAGACCAGGATCGGAGAGCCATCCTTCTTGAGCATTGTGAACTCAACTCCAAGAATCTCACCGACAGATTTAAATTTCGGGAAATTTTGTTGGAAATGCGCCTTCCATTCAGGCACAAGAAATTCACTGAAGTTTTTGCCCATAACCTCTTCACGGGTATACCCCATAACTCTCAGCCATGTCTCGTTGACCTCAAGAAAATTTCCATCCTGATCAAGGGACTGATAGCTGATGGGGGCTTCCTGGAACATACTTTTAAACTTGCTTTCACTCTCCCTGAGTTCATTAATGGCCTCTTGCTCTCTGGTTACATCACTGCTGAACACGGCCATATATGGTTGCGCATTGTCGGGTGTTACAACCGGATAGAGACGATGGAAGAAAATTATCTCACCACGTTTGTCCACGAATTCCTCAACGGTACCGGTCGCAAAAGCGTTATCGACTTTTCTTTTTCGTTCCCGAGCAATATCCTCGGGTAACAGTTCGTAGACGCACTTCCCTATCACCTCTTCATAAGAGAATCCAAGCCTTTGGGCAGTAATCTCGTTTGCCTCAAGAATCACCCCGTCTCTATCAATAAGGAAAATAGATTCACTCGCGGCGTTCAACAGGGAGAGGGTTACCTCGTGACTTCTTCTCAGCTCTTCTTCTGCTTTTTTGCGTCGGGTTATATCCAAAGCTGTCGACGGATATATCTCCCGCCCTTCCATATCACGGGCAAGCCGTGCTGACATCAGCACTTCAAAAAGACTGCCATCCTTTTTCCTGCCGGTGAATTCAATCTCACATCTACCCTCTGCCTTCAGTCGACTGACGACTTCTTGGGGAATCTGCGGATTAAGACAGTGAGACACAGACGAGGTTCCAACTATTTCTTCCGCAGAGTCATAGCCCCACATCCTGACATATGCGTCATTGACATACACAAAGGTGCCATCTTCACTCACAATATCAAAAGCGTTCAGTGAATTCTGAATTGCGGTATTAAGTAATTCAATCTCATATTCCTTTTTTCTCTGGTCAGTAATATCCGTATGTGTACCAACGACTCGTATAGGCCTGCCTCCGTTATCCCTGAGAAGACGCGCCCGTACCAGCACATCAATCCAATGCCCCTGCCGATGGCGCATCTGGCAAATATGCTTAAACGAATCAAGTTTTCCATCCCGGATATCTTTAATTTTCCTGAAAAGAGCAGTTCGTGATGTTTGTTTGATGATTCTTTGCCATGCTGTATACCGGTTTTCAATGTCTGCATCAGCATACCCGAGCATTTCCTTCCAGATCGGCGATAAATAGATACTGCCAGTACCGAGATCCCAGTCGAAAAAGCCCTCAGTCGTATTCGCCATTGCCTGCAGAAACCGATCGTCCTTCTCCTGGATAGTGGCATGAAGATGCTTTTTTTCAGTGAGGTTATCAGCATAGAGAAGGATAGTTGACGGTTCAAGGTAGGCGAGACGAAAATGTATCCAATCCACTTCTTTGGCATACCTGTTCTCATACTCCAGCTCAAACTCAAGGGCTCTCCTGTGCCTGAAACACTCGTGAAATTTATCTATCATCACGGGCATATCACGGTAAATATCAGTGAGTTTCAGGCCGATAAAACTTGCAGCGTTGCCCTCAGTCATTTTCAGTGCCGCATCATTGACTTCCCGTAAATATATCTCTTTCCCATCGACCTCCCAGACAAATGTCGGGCTCGGGTTCAAATTAAAAAACCCCCTGAAACGGCTCTCTCTTCGGCTCAGCTCCTCAATAGCCTTAACCTTTTCCGCAATATCCCATGCCAGATCTGCAAATAACACCACAATATCAACATCTTCCTGACAATACACATCTCGACGATTACCAACACCCAGCACCCCGGCAATTTTGGTACCTCTTATAATGGGGACAACCAGTTCACGCGTTATTGGTGCATGTCCCTCTGGCATTCCCTTACGATGCGGAAGCACGATAGAATTATTGTGAATTACCGGCTGGCGTTGTCGCATGCATTCGCTCCAGACCCCTGCCTCTGAAACAGGATAGTATCGATCTTTCTCATCAACAGGGCAAATGTGTGCCAACGTCTGTGTTGACCATGCCTGGAGGGATATGTTGGTTTCGGTCGCATCAATAAAGTGAAAAAAACCAATCCCGCTATCGGTTATCTCACAAATTTCATCGAGTATTTTCTGCAAAACCTTTTTGAGGGGGTGCCTTACAGCGTACTCTGCAATTTCCTGACGTGAAGATACTATTCTTTCTATGCAATCAGGGGGAAGAGACAGAAGTGTCTCCTTGTTCTTAAGTAGGTCGTTCATCGACATCTTTTCAGGGATTTCAATTAGTACATTTCAGTTAAGATCTACGTTTTGGATGAGGTACGGTAGCCACACTATCTGACTGTAGGAAAAGCATATCACATTTCCGATGGTTTCATGAAATGAAATACGAGCTTCACGATGCCCTGATGTACCTGGAACACGCTATTATCCCGGGCGTTCTCAAGCATCTTTGATATAACCCAGACAGTTATCCTGCCCCGGTAGACCTGATATCGACACACAAAAACCAACACCGAGCCGTGGTCCAGTGGACCACGGCTCGGTGTATGCCAGACGACGTGCTTTTCATTGAAAGCAGCAGACTGTTTCAACCCAGTCAGCCCCCCACCCTAACAATATGCGTATAATATTATGAGATTTGAGATAGTTACCGATTACTCAAACTGAGACTTAAAAGTTACAAAATCCTGCCGCAACTGGTGTAGTTCATTGCGCAGTTCATCTACCTGCTGTTCCAGCTCACTGAGACGTTCAAACCTGGTTGAAATTCCCGGTTGCTGCTCAGTTTCCACAGGTGTTTCCTGCGGTATGCCTGCAAAAAGATGTGCATACCGGTGCCGCTTGGCAGCACTGCCGCGATAACAGGAATTCAAAAGTCAATTGGCAGTTTACGACAGATGATGCCAGAATAAAACTGGCTCAACTGTATGTGTCAATCGACACTTGACATTACACCAGGTAGTGATATCCGCATAAACTTCTCGCCTTTTCTATGAACCTGCAGGGTAGATAACAGAATTGTATTGCATAGACCGAAAGTACTCGTTAATTTGCCAGGATTCTCACCAACAATCAAAGATTTTCAATCCATCACATCCTCCTACAGGGCTTCCACAAACTGAAACTTCCTGCTCGTAACCCATCGATGAGATATACAGCTGACATTTTACTCCACCCAAAAGGGTTAACAGAACTCGAGAAGATACTTATTCACCGATTGCACCAAGAAAAACATCGTGGAACACTCCTATTACAAGGCCTTTCTGCGCACATGACGATATCTTTTTTTAGAGCAGCACTGGTATGTGGTTGGCGCATAGCAATTCTCAAGGAGGAAACTCCCCTTGGGCAACAGAAAGCTGTTGCTAAAAAGCTTGGTTTATATTTGCTGGTTACCCCCTTTGAAGTAAATGGCTATATTAGTGTTAACAACCCAATCAGCGCTTCACCTAATGTTTTACCTGATTTAGAGGCATGTTCGGCAAACCCTCCTTATCAATGGCACGAGGATGAATGTGCCGTGATTCTGTTCACCTCAGGTTCAACAGGCTCTCCAAAAGGAGTTTGTCACTCTTTAGGAAACATTGTTCGTTCAGCTGAACTATTTATTAAGCATTTCAGGCTTGAACCAGGCAGCATCATTCTTTGTCTGGCCCCAATACACTCCATGTCCGGCCTACGTTGCCTTTTAATTCCTTGTATTTCACAGATCAGTGTTGAGACTCCCAGCGATAGCAATTTTCTGCGATTAATTGGACATATTGAAAAAACAAATCCTGATTATATTCTTTGTGGTCCTGTTCTCATAAAACAGCTTGCAGCATATGGAAAAAGGATCTTGAACTATTTGACTTCGATAAAAGCTATTTTCTGCACGGGGGCTGATCTTGATGAAAATGATAGGGATATGGTGCAGAATATTTTCCGACTACCTATACTTAACTACTACGGATTAACTGAAACATCAGGAATCGTTCTGGCTGAAACTCCTGAGAAACAAAATTCTGGATGTTTGCCGCCCCCTTGCGAAGAGGTTAAGGTAGATACTCTGGCCTGTAGAACTGGCAATGATCTTCATCATTTGATTATCGGTTCACCCAATATCTTTCTCGGCTACCTCGGTGAAACACTACAGCGAAAGTCATTTTTTGATACAGGAGACATTGTCTCTTTAACAACCAACAATCGCTTGATCCTGCAAGGCAGGTCTTCCGGCGGCGTTAAGGCCCCTAGTACAGAATTGATATATCCATTCTTACTGGAAAGATGGTTGAAATCGGAATTCAATGCCCTCGATTTTGTGGTTACTGCCATAACAGTTCCCGGAGGATATGGCCTCAAAGTAGCAGTTCAGTCACCTTACGCACTCAACACAGATGAACTCAACGGAAAGGTCAATGAGTATTTCGGACCTGATTACATACCCCATGAATGGGAATATTCCGAGATTGATCGAAGCCCTTTGGGAAAACTACTTACATGTAAAAAACAGTCATAAACAATTATAAAATGCAATCGACCTATCCTGAAAATTCCGCCCAACTCTATCGACAATTATCCGAGAAAGCCAGTACCAAGGCTGTATTCGCAGATTTTCACACTCGAAAGATCAGTTACTCGGAACTTTACATTTCAATACAAAATCTTACTGGTTTTTTTCGTCATCGTGAAATGTTCCCAGGTGACAGGGTTGTAATTATTAGCTCCAACGATATACAAACCACAATACTTTTCCTCGCAGCTTTATTTGATGATCTAGTCCCTATAGTTTTATCAGCCGATACCCGATCGCATCGAGCACAGTCAATCATTGCCAAGGTTGCTCCAAAACTCATCTTTACTGATTCTGCATTCGAAAATGAATGGCTCTGGCTTAATAGCTTTTCAACCACTTTTCTCTCTGCACCGGAAGAACCTGGCGTTCTAGGCTCACTGCTTAAGTTTCGCAAAAATCATGACCCGTTTTTTTCATCTATCCTTGAGGACATTCCCCCCATACAACCACGTTGCAGTGCCCAGTTTGCAGATACAGCTTATATAATTTTTTCTTCGGGGACGACCTCCCTTCCAAAAGGTATCGTTACGACCCATGAGAACCTCTTCTCTCATTTAACAACAATTGCTCGAACGTTCTCATATTCTTCACAAAGCAAGATATTTAATAACCTTTCACTGGCCCATGCGGATGGTCTGATTCAGGGGCCTGTTCTTGCCCTTTACTCTGGTGCGGAGCTCTACCGACCAGAGTCATTCACAATGCAAAATCTCGATTCCTTGTTAAACCAGGTGTACAGCAAAAAAGTAACGCACCTTATAGTCGTTCCAACCATCTTAGCTTTTATGGACCGTTTTCTGACCGCTGACGATTACTTTGAAGATGATAGTTTTTTATCACTGATATCAGTTGCAGGAAAACTGGACAAAATTCTCTGGCAAAACCTTCAAACCCGGTTCAACGTCAGAATCTGCAACATGTATGGTCTTTCAGAAACGGTATCAGGTGGGCTGTTCTGTGGTCCCGCTGATGAAACCTTCGCCATTGGCACCGTTGGTAAGCCTATTGATGTCGAAGCCCGCATTATCGACCAGGAAGGGAATGAATGTCCTACTATGGTGGAAGGAGAATTAGTGTTGCGGGGTCCCAGTGTTTTTCCTGGGTACCTTGACAATCATGAAGCCAATACCAAAGTTTTTTCCGGAAAATGGCTACATACCGGCGATATCGCAACAAAAGACAAGGATGGTTTTTTCACCATTGTTGGTCGGAAAAAAGCAGTAATCATCAGTGGCGGTTTCAATATACACCCGGATGAAGTATCTGAAGTTCTCACAATCCACCCAAAGGTTGAAGAGGCTGCAACAGCAGGAATCCCCGATCAGGATTGGGGAGAGATTGTAATAAGTGCCATAACCTCATCAACCCTTCTTGATGAAGAGGAAATAATATCTCACTGCAGAGCCCACCTGGAATCACATAAGATACCGAAAAGAGTTGTTCAACTTCCGGGCATGCCAAGGGGGTTGTCGGGAAAAATCAAAATGCTGGAATTGCAGAATATGATTCTGGCAGCCATCAAAACAGGCGATGTCGTATCTGAGAAACTCATTACATTAGACGATATATATGCTGTGGCGTCAAAAGTTTTCAAGGTTCCAACCAGTGAACTATCCGCAGACGTTTTTGCCAAGGACATACCAGGCTGGGACTCCCTTGGGCACTTGAATCTCATTACAGCTGCTGAGCAACAATTCTCGGTTCAATACAGTGTTGAAGAAATGATGAGCATTGACTCCTTGCGCAAATTATTCCAACTGACCTGTGAGAAAACGAAGTAATGGGACAACCAGCAGCTAGAGTTCCAATTACAATTTGGTTTTGTGTGGTACTACTCCTCGCCTTACTGCTATTGATAACGAACCGCTACTATGTCCACAGTTATAAAAATGAATTAGCACGACGAGAGCTGGCAAAGCAGCAACAGCTCAAACAAACAAAACAAAAGGCAACCTTTTCCTTCCTGACGGAACGGCTGGAAAGCCTGAAGGAAAATAGTGTGGTTGTAGTTGGATCCTCACTCGTCAGGTGTGGCTTACCTTTCGACCATGATTTGAATACTCTTGCCATGCAATGGGGAATGGATATTGACTTTGTTAGGTTTACAAAACCCGGCAATGACCCGCTAGCATTTCAGCCACTCTTGGACTGCATTCTCACAAAATCTCCTCGCTGGGTATTTCTGCAAGCAGAACCTTTTTTCCTCTCATATGCATGTACCGACATCAAACAATCCTCAAAACCTATCGACACCATTTCGAATGATCAGGTACTGGGGCGATTTATCCACAAAACCCACCATACCGTACAGATTATGCTGAATATAATAGAGCATAACCTATCTTTGTTGATCAGTGGCAATAAAACATTTGCAACTTCTGATGCCACGAAACCTGGTGATCCTGACACCACATCTCTTAAAAGACAGAACGATTCCGAAATCACACCTTTATTAGAAAAGCAGGCGGATCCCGAGGCCATACTCAATGAACAGTGCACGTTCAAAACGTCCCCTCCCATCTTTCCTGAATACGTGGAAACATTTCTCGCCCGAGCAAAAACACGAGACATCAAGGTGATTCTACTGGAAATGAACCGATCACGAGAAGGAAATATGGTTCTTGGTACAGAGGGAAGACAACAACTGACAGCAACCCTGGAGCAGGTATCTGAGCGATATAAAATTCCATTCTGGAAATTTCAAGATTCACTGCCAGCACAATACTATGGTGATCGAGCTCATCTCAATAATGCAGGACGCAAAGTATTCACAAAGTGGTTTTTGGAAAACCTGCGCCAAGAATACAATAATGAATGATTTCAGTATAATAATTTTTCTCTGGTTATGCGGAACCACCGTCATTGCCTTGCTTACACATCGGAAATTCCAGATCGATGTAGTTACCTTCGCGACCCTAGGATTCCTGTTTGTTTATTCACCTGTCTCCCTGTTGTTGATGTTCCTCACAGTCCTTGCTAATTTTCAAGTATCACGCCTATCCGGAAAGACCCGCACCACCGGAATATGGACGACTGTAATAATTGTCTCCTTGATGTTCCTTTTATACAGAGGGGTTCAACCAGTGGCCAGGGTGATAGGATTTGAATTTCCAGTGTTAATGGGCTTGGCGTACTTTTTTTGTCGCCAGATCCATCAACTTGTAGAGGCATTAAAAATGCCTGCCCAGCAAATCCCCTTAAGACACTATTTAAATTACAATTTTTTTCTACCAGTAATGCTCGCCGGTCCCATCCATCGTGCTCCTCATTTTTTTCGTCAGTGTGAGAGACGACGCTATGACCCTCGTAACATAACCGGCGGCCTGGAGCGTATTCTTTATGGTTATGCTAAAATAATTCTAGGAAACTATTTGATTAATTATAAATTTGCCGATCTGCTGGAACTATTTATTCTATCAGAAAACACAACTTTATTAATTGAATCGGTTACCGGCTGGGCTCATCTCTATTGTCAATTTAGCGGGTATACCGATATAGCACTTGGATTTGCTTTACTTCTGGGAATTCGGCTTGAAGAAAATTTTAACAATCCGTTGGCTGCAACAACGCTTATAGATTTCTGGCAACGCTGGCACATGACTCTTTCAAGCTGGTGCCGAGATTATGTGTTCAGCCCCATCCAGGCATTGACACGAAACCAGTTTGTTGCCGTCCTTGCAGCAATGATAGTTATGGGGTTATGGCATGAAGTTTCTTTTTATTACCTCATCTGGGGGATTTATCATGCAGTAGGCATTGCTTTATGTCGTTTGTACCAACGTTCAAACGATCCATTCCATTTAGAAGGTTTACCTTCTCATCTCCGTCATGGAATAACCCGGGCTGCAACCTTTGCATGGCTCATGGGCAGCATGCCGGTCATTACTGCATTTTTAACACTTATTCGACAACAACGTTAATGAGTAAAACATATTACTATTTACTGAAGCTCTTTCCGAAAACGGTTGCCAATATATTACTTACCAGCTGGTATCTGTTTTTAATTCTCTCATGTATATATTGCATCATGTTGCCAGCAGAAGAGATAATTTACTGGGATAAACCTTAGGAAAACAATCATATGGATTTTTTACAATGGGCCAAATCACGGACACTGCCAAGTGCTCTTCAAACACGTGAAGGCTGGGTGAGTTTTTTCGAACATTACAGAACAGGCGAGCCCCATATTCATCAAATAGAACCCACGAACCATTGCCCCTACACCTGTATCATGTGCCCAAGACATACGCGTATGAACAGGAAAAAGGGCTTTATGGACTTTGCAGTATTTCAAAAAATTATTGATGAAATTTCAACATATTCGGATGATGTCAAAAACAAAGAGATAGAACTTTTTCACTTCGGCGAATCTCTACTGCACCCTGAGATTGCAAAAATGGTATCCTATACCAGTGAGCATAATCTGAAAGCTACCCTTTCAATCAACCCCTGTGATCTCACACAGCCCCTGATTGATACATTGGTAATGAGCAACCCATACCAAATCATAATCTCAATTGACAGTATGGATCCGGATAAATACCGAATATTGAGAGGTGCACACGCTAATTTGGACAAAGCGGTAATCAATACAAGCGCACTTCTTCGATCATTCCAGGATGCAAAAAGCAATACCCGTTTAACTGTCAGAATGATCGTCATGCACAACAATAAGGATGAAAAGGACTCTTATACCTCTTTTTGGCGATCGCAAGGGGCCGAGGTTGAGTTGCGTGATTTTTTCCCATGGAATGACCGCAGTCTTCAGGAACTCGGGAACATTGAAAAATATCCACACTCAATGCCTTGCCCTTTTCCTTGGCAATATTTAGTTGTGCAGTGGAATGGTGATGTCGTTGCTTGTTGCCGTGACTACAATGGCCAGCTCATCCTTGGTAATGTAAGAAAACAGAGCCTCATTGAAATATGGAATGGCCAACGTTGTACAGATCTTCGGAACGCAATTGGCTCAGGAACTGGTTTAAAACAGATGTGCCAAGAATGTCATAGTCTGTATAATTCATAAGGGAAAATCTCATAACATTCAGTCCGAGAAAACATATTTCATGTATCTCTTTCCAAGCATCGTTAACTTGTGACCAAAAGTTGGCAATAGAATCCTTTTTTACCGTCAGGTTATAGCGAAAAACAAAATTATCTTCAAACTCTCCATCGCTGAACAGCCAGGTTTCCACACTCACCTCATTGGGTTCCCGGAAATGATAATATGGAGGTATGTGTTGACAGTAAAAGTCAGACACAGGGTGAACGTATTCTGTCGTTGTAGAATATACTCAACTCAATTGCTGGCGTTTTGCGACGGGTGTCCTGAAAGCGAAGATATTTCTTTCGGAACTATTCGCTCTTCAGAGATAATAAGCACTGAACCTGTTATTTTGGCGTGATAAAATGCACCATAAAAGTTTTATGCTGAATACATGAAAAAATATCACCCATGCGGTTACAATAGGTGAACGATGGAAATACTACTCAAACTGGGACTTAAAAGTTACAAAATCCTGCCGCAACTGGTGTAGTTCATTGCGCAGTTCATCTACCTGCTGTTCCAGCTCACTGAGACGTTCAAACCTGGTTGAAATTCCCGGTTGCTGCTCAGTTTCCACAGGTGTTTCCTGCGGTATGCCTGCAAAAAGATGTGCATACCGGTGCTCTTTTCGCCCCGGTTGCCGTGGTAACTTCATGACCAGTCCCAACTCCTCCAGATTTGTCAGGGAGTCCTGAACCTGTTCAATACCGGAGAAAGCAAAGAGGCGTTCGGTCCGACCACGAATCTCGCCAATTGTTTGCGGGCCGCGTACCAAAAGAATACAGATAATCGCCTGCTCGGCAGCAAGCAGGTTCAACCCTTGTGAAAAAATCTGCTCATATTTGGGGACACGACTGAGGTTGCTCTCCCTGACCAGCTTCTGCTCCCTTAATCCATCCAGGCCTGAAAGAACAGTTTCTTCATCGTATGAGACCACTGGATTCCGGTTGGATTTCTGGTTGCAGGCGTTGATCAAGGCATTGAGGGAGAGGGGATAATAGTCAGGTGTTGCCATCTCTTTTTCGATCAGGCAGCCAAGAATCCGTATCTCTGTTTCAGTAAGCAAAATTTCCATATTCGCACCCTTCCTACATGTAGTTATATCTCAATTTTTGAAAACTCAGGCAATACATTTAATACGATATCAACGAATAGAAGATTTATATCATATAGATATGGTTTTGTCGCCACAGTCGGGGGAAAATAAAAAACCTCATAAAAAACAGGTGCATTGGGCCATGCTCCCCCTTATCCTCCTTGTGCATATTTTCACATTTTCAACATGTTATATCCTGTTTGACTTCACAGACATCTCTATGCCACAATGAATTCTACAATGTGCAGGATTAACCGATATCGCCGAAGAGCTTCTAGACACATGAGAATATGATGACATCAATAATTATTGTGGATGACCACCCTGTAATAAGCCGTGGTTTAAAAGGAATACTCGAAAAAGACACCTCTTTTGAAATCGTCGGAGAGGCGGCGGATTCGAAATCCGCCCTCAGTTTTGTGGAAAAAACACAGCCTCATATTGTTATTCTCGATATTACCCTGCAGAAAGCCGATGGCATAAGCCTCATTGCAAGAATCAAGGAAATCAGCCCAGGTACGGAGATCATCATGTACACCATGCACAACGCTAAAGAGTATGTCTACCGGGCATTTCAATTGGGTGCTTTAGGATATGTGCTCAAAGGGGATACCATTGAGGAAATCAGAAAGGCGGTCAATACCGTTGTGCAGAAACGCCCCTACTTCAGCTCCGGTCTGCCTGGCTCAATCGCCCACGAACTTCTGTCGGGAAAGAGCAGAAGCGCCGATGCACTATCCGACCTGACGCCCAGGGAATACGAAGTGGCCTCCTGCATCGCCCGCGGCATGACCCCGGACCAGGTGGCGGCAGCACTTTTTATCAGCCCCAAAACCGTCCGCGTCCACCGGACCAACCTGATGCACAAACTCTCCTGTAACGGTGTCCAGGCACTGCTTCTCCAACTGCACAAGTATTTTCCTTCTTGACTTTTAGGTGCGATACACTCCTGCGCCTAGTCAATATGACTAGAGCAAAATAGTCGCCCTACCTATTGTTTCCCTTGCCCTCCTATCGTACCCTGATAATACATAGTAGTACTCCCCAGATTTATTGGCAGGGGAATCCAGACACAGTTAACCGTACAGTCCACATTATACGGCTTGATAAAGGCAAGCCTTCCGAAAGGGAGGTCACGCAAAGCCACCGGCCTACGTTCCCGGAAAACGGGAATAGGGTAGCGGGGTTGCCTGGCTGAAAAAGTATCTCCGGTACTTGATCAACCACACCAGCTTCAGGTCAAGAACCCGGATACATTGAATAACAGGTTGTTATTCAATGTATCCTGACAGGAGGTACCACCATGCACTACATCTGAAACCCGACCGGGTTATCCCCCAAAGCAACCATTTTCCACCCTCACGCCAGACGTGAGGCCCATGTTTAAAATATATTGTACATCCTGTGCCACCCCTCGTGGTTAGTGATGTACCATATGGAGAATTCAGATGCATACACTGGATATATTCACATTTCGAAAGGCGCTGCTCACCGCCTCCATCGTGAGTCTCGGCTTCATAACCCAACCGATCCCGATTAACGCCGAAAACCTCGTCGAGATCCTCCCTGACGAAACTGTGGACGGCAGCGTCCAACTCACCCCCGGCTATATTGCCGGCACTGTCGATATCGGCGGCCAGAATATCAGCAGGATCGATCTTTCAGCTACCAGCGGGGAATACTTAGCAAAACTCTATCCCACCGCGGAAGGCCCCTACAAGATCACAGTCAACGTCCCTCAGGGCTCAAGTCTTGATTACAAGATCTCCGGCATAACCTGGATGGACAACTACCAGACCAGGATGTTTTTCCAGGATAAAGCGGTTCGTGTCGCAGAAGGAGGAACGTCTCAGCTCGATTACATTATTGATTCCGGTTACGTGACGGGCCAGTTTCTCACCGACGGCTGCTCCATTACCCGCAGTGAACTCTGGGCAGTCCGCAATGACCAGGGAGGTTTCAGTAAAGCAACCACCAAGCTGGGCGCCGCGAATTATTTCCGTTTCCCGGTCCAACCAAACAGTAACATCAAGGTCTACGGCCAGGTTCAGCTCTCAACGGGTAAAACAGTCAACCTTACGGAAAAATACATCGACATTCTGCCGGGCCAGGATGGAGTGATCAATTGGAATTTCACTTGTGTACCTGGCGACCTGAGTGCTATTAACCAACAGATCGACTACCACATGGATGTCGATTATCACTACTCCTATCTCTACAACCAAGGAGCCGGTTCCCCTTACCAGATCCGGCAGCACCAGGGATCGGTGCTGTTTGACAATCTCGCGCCCGATACCTGGCGCCTATACACCACCACCTACTGGAACGACAGGCAGAACCTGATCACCAAGAACTTTACAAATATCGAGACTTTTGCCGGCCAGACCACTGACGTCATCTTTGATGAATACCCCGGTTTTTTCACAGGCAAACTCTCACTGACAGGAACTCATAGCATCGAGGACACCTCCTACGCTCACATCTATGCCTACGGCCAGAACGCTCTCTTCCCTTCTTACCAGACAACCTCCAGGGCACTTGCCGATAATTTGGACGGATCATACAGGCTGGCCCTGCCCTACGGTGAATACCGTCAGTACGTAACGGCTTTCGCCTTCTTCAATCCGGAGCAAGGGGTCGACTACCAGAACTCGTACATGTACATGTACGACTACTCCAAAATTAATGAGACTTTTTTTATCAGCAGCGACCAGGTCATTCCGGATAACGACATCGGGTATGAGACCGGCGCAGCCATCATCAAGTTCAGCCGGGCGGACGGCGGTGAGTTTACTTCCCCCTACATCATCGCACGCAGCTACAGTTATAATGAAGATAACACCACAAAATCCTTTGCCTACGTCCACTCTCGAGGCTATGCGACGGCAGACCGGGTGACCATGATCGGATTCCCCGGCACCTATGAGGTGGAAGCCTGGGCCGATGTCGACGGCTCCCTCACCACTTTCGGGAAAGTAGAGGTAGAGATCGTTTCAGGTGTTGAGAAGATAATTGATATCGGCGGCCCTGTCGTTGATGTAACAAACCCTGCTGCCGGTGCTATTTTCACCGAAGAAACCATCCTGGTAACCGGAACTGCCACCGACGAATCGGGTGTAGCCGCCATCACCGTCAACGGTATGGAAGTTGAGTTCAGTTCCACCAACAACCCCGAGGACGTAAACGAGGTAAGCTTCACTGTAGAAATCCAGCTGGTTGAAGGGGAAAACACCATTATCACCACAGCAACGGATATCTCAGCCAATGAATCGACGGACAACCGTACGGTCAGCTACGAAATACCCGAACCAGTCCAGACCCAGTCGGGCGGCCTGCTCGACATCAAACCCGGTTCCTGCAAGAACCCGTTCAACGTAGTTTCAAAAGGTGTATTGCCGGTTGTCCTGCTCGGCTCCTCCGGCCTGGATATCAACACGATCGACCCGGCCACCATCACACTGCAGGGTGTTGCCCCCCTGAGATATGACATTAACGATGTCGCGGCACCCGATGTTGCGGACAACTGCGAAACCGATCACGAAGACGGTTATGACGACCTGGTACTCAAGTTCGATTCCAAGACCATGGTCGATATGATCAGCAACGTCAGCCACGACGCATTGGTCACCTTGAGCTTCAGTGCATTTACCTATGACGGGAATGAGATTGTGGCCGAAGACCATGTAACGATTATCAAGAAAGGAAAAGGAAAGAAATAGTTTCCCATAATCCCCCTGCCGGTCAAGGCTGTGGCTGCACCGCACCTTGACCGGTATTCCGTTCCGGTTTAAAAGGAGATCCCCATGCCCCTCCAGTTATCCACCAGAATCCACGCTCTGTTCTTTGGCCTGCTCACCCTTTTTGTTATCACAACACATTCAATGGCAAGCGGGATGTCCCTTACAATCAAAGAAGGCACAATGACCCTGCAAAGCAATAAGGCACCGCTGAGCAGCATCCTGGACCAGGTTCGTAAACTCGCAGGTATCGAAATAAAGTCATTCACCCCGCTTGAAGAAGAGATCGACGCAGATTTCAACCGGGTCCCGATTGGCGATGGTCTCACCCTTCTCATGAGGAATTACAACTATTCCCTCGGATTCGACGATCCTGGTAACGAAAACAGCAGGATCACCAACCTTTTCATACTCTCCAGGACAGGCACAGCCCAGAGCACTATTGTCTGGCGGGCAGAAGAAGCAAGCAGCCCGGTAAATACCAATGTCCGCACTAATCGCTACCTTCAGCACCCGCTCCTGCCTGGCCATGTGAAAGGAATACCGGAGGATAGCGATCCATTACTCTCCCAGACAGCGATCGATCCACTTGCAAGGCTTGAACTGCCCGCACAGGAAATCACTGTTGCCAATGACCAGTACCAGCAGTTCTTTCCGGTCAAGTAATTGTCTTCGACCTCGTCCATTAGCAACCCGGACAGCCGGCAGAAAGAACACAATATGCAAGTCTGCCGGCTGGTCAGCAGGCAATCAACACGACCATACTGTCAATTGACAGCCGGCTACGGAACAACCAGAACCGGACAATAAATCGTATTAAGTACCTTATGTGTCACACTGCCCAGAAACAGGCCGGCAATATCCGAATGACCGTGCGAGCCCATAATAATCAGATCAAAGTTATGGGATTTCGACAGGTTGGTCAATACAGACCCCGGTGACCCATTGATAGTCTCAAGTTTATAGTCGACGTCCTGATTTTCGAAAATACCCTCGGCTCTCTTCAGTATGACCCCTGCCTCCTGTTTCCTGCTCGCTTTAATATCCTTGATCAGTGCTTCAGGTATCTCGGATACATTTGTATCCCATTCCTCATAGCAATAGATAATTGTGACGTGCGCATTATAGCGTTTGGCAATATCCAGCGCACACTTCGTAGCATTAACAGAATGCTCGGAACCATCAAAAGGAAGAAGAATTTTTTTGAATTGCATGAGAGGCCTCCATTGTCAAATGATTAAACATATGAAATATTTCATCAACATGCTACCAGCCTGGGCTATCTTAAAAATGTCACCCAAACTCCCCGACGTCCACAATTCCCTACTCCACCTTTCTGGTACTACTTTCGGTATCGTTCAATTGATACGGAAGATAATAATGAATTACGCCTAATTTCTCCGGACTAACTTTTTTTCGAGGTAATGGCCTGAAACGATGAAATTCGTCTCTTAACCTTTTTGCTCTTACACTTCGGGCAGGAAAATTTTTCTTTCTCATACTCGGAAATTTTCAAAGTGTGTGAAAAAGAATGATCACATTTGTTGCATATGAACTCGTATACAGGCATTGGCACCCTCCTCTAACAATGAACTTTTCCTCCAACGTTCTAAAAAAAGTAAAACCTTGACTGAACTTTTCCTCCAACGTTCTAAAAAAAGTAAAACCTTGACTGACCTTATCAGACCAGTTGTCAACGCTCCCACAATACCCGGATGGTCTTTTCCCCATCACCGTAGGAGAGGGAATACTCCCCTTTATATGCGCGAGATACCGCTTCCCCGATACGCCGGGCAATATGAACACCAGTCGTTGTTATCTCTGTATGACTGCCTTTATCAGTAATGTTCATTACTCTTTCCAGCGGGTGATCATTTTTTTCCTGTTTTTCCTCGTTACGGATGAGGTTGAGGACCTCCTCACGTTTTTTTTGAAAAAAGGCACCTTTAAATTCCAGATAACCTGCCGGATATCCCTGGGAAATTCGTTGGCATGCCGGGCAAAGCACCATATTTGCACTACTCGGTGGATCGTACCAGGTCCAGCGACCATCTGTGTAGACAGCCCTGCAATCCGTACACATGGTTGGCTCCGGCCATTTCTTACCCGCCCTGTATGTATCATGGCTTTTTTCCTGTACCAACCTATCACGCCGACCGTATTGACTCTTTTCCATTGTCAACCCTCCTCATATAGCCCTAACTTGCCTGCTTGTTTTACCGTCCCACTTACAACCAGTGATTTCGCACCCTATTCCTCTTTTCTTGTTTTCTGTTGCTCCATGACTCCTGGTATCAATTCCACAGGAAATGGGAACACAATGGTATTGCTGTTCTGCTTTGTCGCAATATCATTAAGCGTCTGAAGATAACGCAGCTGCAGGGCCTGATGGTTTTTAGAAATAACCTCGGCTGCTGACAGAAGCTTCTCGGATGCCTGGAATTCACCTTCTGCGTGGATGACCTTGGCTCTTCGTTCACGTTCCGCTTCGGCCTGCCTGGCGATGGCCCGCACCATCGATTCGTTGAGATCGATATGCTTGATTTCAACATTGATCACCTTGATACCCCAGGCATCTGAACGTTTATCAATAATTTCCTGGATGTCGGCATTGAGTTTCTCACGCTCAGAGAGCATCTCATCCAGCTCATGCTGACCCAAGACGGATCGCAGGGTTGTCTGTGCCAGCTGATTTGTGGCTGTCAGGTACTGCTCGACCTGGATTATCGCTTTTTTAGGGTCGACAACCCGAAAATACAGCACGGCGTTCACGCGAACCGTTACATTATCCCTGGAAATTACGTCCTGAGGAGGAATATCCAGGGTCACCACCCGCAAATCAACACGAAAAGCGCGCTGAATTCCTGGTACCACGATCCGCAATCCCGGATTTTTGACCGCCTGAAACCGGCCAAGGAAAAGGACCACAATTCTTTCATATTCTGCAACTATTCTGAATGAGAGGCCGATCAGGCCAATCAGCAGCGCTATCGGTGCAAGGTATTGAAGTGCGTAATATGGGGATACCATCTCAGACCACCTCCTGCTGTTTTTCAATAGTGAGGAAAAGACCGTCCTGCCCGGTGATCCTGACTTTCTCACCTTTTTTTATGGAACCGGAGCATCGTGCCAGCCATGATTCTCCCAGGACCAGGATACGACCCTCCTGATCAAAATCTCCCTCTGCCTCTCCTGTCATTCCAATCATTGCGTCCATACCTGTTTCGATTTTCCTCTTCCTGATGCTGATGAGACGAGTTACCAGCCAGATGAGAAAAGCAGACGAAACAACGATGGTGCCCACAATAGTCTGCCAGGCAACCCTCAGTTCCTCATCTTCTATGAGGATAAGTGAGCCGACCGAGAAGGCAACGATACCACCTATGCCAAGAGAGCCGAAACTCGGCACATACACCTCCGCGACCAGGAGGGCGATTCCCATAAAAATAAGGGCAATTCCGCTGTAATTGACCGGCAACACATGAAAAGCGTAAAAAGCGAGCAGCAGCGATATCCCACCCAAGACTCCAGGTAAAAAGAAGCCCGGGTTGGCCATTTCATAGATAAAACCGTAGATCCCCAGCAGCATCAGGATATAGGCAATATTGGGATCACTGATGACTGCCAGGAGTTGTGTCCGCCAACTCTGCTCAATGTGCATCAGGCTCAACCCATTAGTCGAGATCCGGTATGGCCCGGACTCCATCTGCACCTCACGCCCATCTGCCTGCAGTAATAAATCCGCGATATCTGTGGCGACGATGTCTATCACTCCAAGCTCAAGAGCCTCTTCGGCGCTGAGGCTGACTGCTTCCCGTACAGCCTTTACAGCCCATTCAGCATTCCTCCCATGGCGTTCTGCCAAGGATTTGATATATGCTGCAGCATCATTGATAATTTTTCGCTCAAGGGTATCCAGTTTCCCATGCGCCGACTCACCGTTCTCCCGCTCTTCGGGTTCTGCTCCTGATTCTCCGGACAGCCCACCAATACGTACAGGAGAAGCCGCTCCAAGATTAGTAGCCGGTGACATGGCGGCAAGATGGCTTGCATAAAGGATATATGTCCCGGCACTGGCTGCCCGTGCCCCATCGGGGGCAACATATGTGATAACGGGTACAGAAGAGGCCAGTATTGCCTGGATGATTTGTCGCATGGAATGGTCCAGGCCGCCCGGAGTATCTATCTGCAATATGATGACATCTGCCTGAAGCTCTTCGGAGCTGCTGAGCCCTCTTTGCAAATAATCACTGACGGCCGGACCTATCGGTCCATTGACCCGCAGGAGTACCGCCTGACCGGAGGCCTGTATTGTTTCGGAAGTAAGAAGTGCAGTAAGCAGTATTACCATGAACAGGCAGGATACACGTATTGACAAAGGAAGGAGTTGTATCCTCCTGAGCAGGTGTACTGCGATACGTTTTTGCATCAGACACCTCCACAATCAATTCGTACCTATTCACCTACATTTTATCACAGAAGAGGGTCACGATTACAGAAAAAAACGGAGTTCAAACTCTCGCAGGGCTCAAGGTAAAATGGACAGCCGCAAAAGCGTGTTGAAAAGCGAGGCTGAAGAAAGAATTGGGTCGACGTCAGAGGCTCTGCTATAATTAGTGTATCAATAGTCGATTGCTTCTTTTCACTGGAACAGTGAAAGCCCATGCTCAGTGGACCTGCCTATGCCACCGGACAGCTCACAGGAAAAGCTACTTGATATTCTCAGCAAACTCATAGCCGAACTTCATCCAAACTTTATATTGTCCGGAGAAATCACACTGGATAGTGATATTGACCGGGATCTGGGACTCGACAGTCTTGCGAGAATTGAATTGCTGGCGCGGGTGGAGAAGGCATTTGATGCCCATCTGCCAGAAAAAGCATTTGCTACCGTGGAGACGCCACGCGATATACTGCGTGCCCTTCTTCAGGTCCAATCCTCCCGATACGATGGCATCGAAGAGCATGCTTCCCCTACAGCCGAAGAGGGCGAGCGTAAAGAGATTACGATGTCACAGGCGGAAACCCTTCTGGATGTCCTTCAGCAACACGTACTCGTACAACCTGACACCGAGCATATCCTGCTGCTGCACACCGACAGCAACATCAGCATAAGTTATGGAGATCTCCACCGGCAGGCCTTAAAAGTGGCCGCAAGATTAAGACAATTCCACCTCGAACAGGGCGAACCGGTGGCAATCATGCTGCCGACCGGGATCAACTATTTTCATGCCTTTTTTGGCATTCTTTATGGTGGAGGTGTTCCCGTTCCCCTCTACCCTCCTGCCCGGCCGACCCAGATACAGGAACATGTACGCAGACATCGCAAAATTCTTTCCAATGCAGGAGCCTCCCTGCTGATCACTGTCGAGGAAGTAAAACCTGTTGCCAGGCTGCTCATGAGTCAGGTTCCAGGACTGAAAAAGATTGTAACAGTGGGAGAATTATACAGGAGCCAACCTGAACAGATCCCAATACTGCACGGGGCAAACGACACAGCATTCCTGCAGTATACCTCTGGCAGCACCGGTGATCCGAAAGGAGTTATTCTCACACATGCCAACCTACTGGCAAACATAAGAGCCATGGGAAAAGTGTGCAATGTTACTACAAAGGATGTGTTTGTCAGTTGGCTGCCCCTCTATCACGACATGGGGCTTATCGGCGCCTGGCTCGGCAGCCTGTATCACGGTTGCCGCCTGGTGGTCATGCCGCCGTTATCCTTTCTTGCCAGGCCAGAGCGGTGGCTGAAGGCCATCGACAGGTTCGGCGGAACACTCTCCGCTTCTCCAAATTTTGGTTATGAATTCTGCTGCACCCGAATCAATGAAAATGACATTGAAGGGCTTGACCTGAGTACCTGGAGAATGGCCTTTAATGGGGCTGAACCGGTAATCCCGAGAACACTGCGGCGGTTTATAAAGCGGTTTGAGCCGTATGGTTTACAGGCCCAAACCCTTGCTCCCGTCTACGGGCTTGCAGAATCCTCAGTGGGACTTGCTTTCCCAAGACCCGGCACCGGTATTACAATCGATAGTGTACACCGTGAAAAGTTTGTCGAATCAGGCAAGGCAGAACCTCCAGCCACCAAAAATGATGCCACCCTGGAGTTTGTGAGCTGCGGACGACCGCTGCCGGGTCACCAGATACGAATAATCGATTCACAAGGGAGAGAATTACCTGAGCGGCATGAAGGAACACTTCAGTTTAAAGGACCCTCCTCTACAAGTGGGTATTACAGGAACAGTAACGAAACCCGAAAGCTCTTTTCCGGCGAGTGGCTGGATTCGGGTGACCTGGCATATATCGCATCGGGTAATGTGTATATCACCAGCAGGGTTAAGGATATCATTATCCGTGGAGGCAGGAATATTTATGCCCATGAACTTGAAGAACTAATCAATAATATTGATGGCATAAGGAGGGGTTGCACGGCTGTCTTCGGGAGCAGGGAGCAAGGAGACAGCATAGAAAAACTAGTAGTACTGGCAGAATCACGGAAACAAAAAGAGCAGGATCTAACCAGGATCAGGAAAATGATTGATTCTGAAACCATTGATTTACTGGGTATGGCACCGGATGACGTGGTAATAGCACCTCCGGGTACGGTGCTGAAAACCTCCAGTGGAAAAATACGTCGATCTGCCTGTCGGAAGCTCTATGAGAGTGGTCATCTGGGTCAGGAAAAAGCAGCGGTATGGCTACAGCTGGCCAGGGTCAGCCTCGAAAGTATCGCTCCATTGCTTCGCCGTTTTACCCAACGGTTAAGAGTACTTCTGTATGGCGGGTACTGCTGGTTCCTGCTCGCCATATTCGCCGTCTTTACATGGTGCGGCCTGATGGTCCTTCCCGGCGGCAGAACTGCATGGAAACTGGCTGGCATTTCATCGAGACTTCTCTGCACACTTGCCGGGATAAGGGTTACGTGTGATGGCTTGGAAACCTTTCCTGCAGGGAGCCGCTATCTACTGGTATCCAATCATATGAGTTATCTGGACTCGATCATCCTTACAGGTCTGCTGCCAGAGCAATGCAGTTTTGTTGCCAAAGCTGAACTTGCACGAAACCCCTTTTTACGTGCCGGTTTCAAAAAACTGAGAGTCCTCCTTGTTGACAGGTTTGACACCGAGCAAAGCGTTGAAGATACGAAAAAAATCAACAACAGCGTTCACCAGGGTATGCGCCCTTTTTTTTTCGTTGAGGGAACACTGCAGAGAATGCCCGGGCTCCTGCCATTCCAGATGGGAGCTTTTTTACTTGCCAGCGAGGAACAGCTGCCGATCGTTCCTGTTATTCTGCAGGGCACCCGCAATATTCTTCGTGGCGGCTCATGGTTTCCAAGACATGGCGCTGTTCATGTGAGGTTTGCCTCTCCGTGTCATCCGGAATCAAAAGGCTGGCAGGGTGCCATCGAGATTCGAGACAGGGTGCGAGGGGTGATGCTGCACTATCTGGATGAGCCCGACCTCGCAGGAGAATATACATCACTTCTTCAGTTGGAGATAAAAAAACCAGCGAAACAATAACTTATGGGACTCTTCCTAAAGAAAAATCACGAACATGTGGCATTGCAACGTAGTTCGGTGCTGATTACCGTAATATGGACGGCGTTATGCTTTTTATCAGCTTATTGGAATATTGACACTGAAAAGAAAAAAACCCTGGAGCTGGCCCATAAAGAAGCCCTGACAGTTTTTAATAAAGATCAGGCTTTTCGCTTCTGGGCAACTGATCATGAAGGTGTCTACGTACCGATCAACGAGAGAACGCAGCCAAACGAATATCTCAGCCATATACCGGAGCGCGACCTGCTCACCCCCAGCGGTAAACAACTTACCCTGATGAACCCAGCGTACATGTTGCGCCAGGTGATGGGTCATTATGCATCATTATATTCGACCAACAGTCACATAACCAGCCTGAAAACCCTCAATCCCATCAACAAACCGGACGCCTGGGAGATAGACGCTCTGCAGATGTTTGAAACCGGCACAGAAGAGGTCATGGAGGTGAGCGTGATCGGTGAAAAACAATTCCTGCGCCTCATGAAACCGATGCATACGAAGGTCGGCTGTTTAAAGTGCCACGCCCATCAAGGGTATAAGGTGGGAGATGTTCGCGGTGGAGTGAGTGTTTCTATCCCTCTCTCTGCCTATCGCGAAATTGAAAAAAATTCTATTCAGAAATTATATATTACCCATTTGTTTTTCTTTTTTTCAGGATTCAACGTTATCGTCCTCATCTATTACCACAACAAACAACGTATAATCGAACAAAAACAGGCGGCAGCAGCCCTTCAGGAAGAGAGTGAAAAAATAAAAATGTTTGCTTACTCCGTTATCCATGATTTGAAAAATCCTGTTATCGCAATACATGGTCTGACAAACCTATTGAAAAAAAAATATGCTGATGTGCTGGATGAAAGTGGCACCCATTGCTGTGAGAAAATCACGGATTCTGCAGCGCAACTGGATTTGCTTGTCGGACAGCTCAATGAATATATTTCAGCAAAGGAACATCCCCTGGCAATAGAAGAGTTAGATTTGCTCGAAATCAGTCGGGCCGTCAGGGCAGAATTTGACAACCAACTTCGGGAGAGGGGGATAATGTGGGGAGAACCAGCCTATATTCCGACAGTTCGAGCAGACGCAATGGCCATTCTGCGGATAATGAGAAATCTTGTTGATAATGCCTTGAAATATGGCGGTGACGACTTGAGCCGAATAGATGTACTCTACAAGGAATCAGAAGATTTTCATTCTCTTTGTGTAGTGAATGACGGCAACGCAATAGTAGCTGATGATTATCAGAAGCTTTTTATCCAGTTTAAAAGAGACTGTACAGACGGTAAGGTGAAAGGTGTAGGGCTGGGTTTGGCGATAACAAAGGAACTCGTCGAACTCCATGATGGGAAGGTGTGGGGAGAACCTGACGTTATGAAGGGAACAAAATTCTGTTTTACGATTTCAAAAAAATTATGATATTTGCCAACATCTGAACTCACGATTCCGGGGTGACCATTATCATTTTGGACCATTTGTGATACCATTATGTCAGGATAACACGTAAATGATAAAGCCAAACCTGTCGAAAGACAGGGACGGAAAACCACGGGTCAAAGATGACAGCCGGGTTGCCTTGTACGAGGTAACCCGGCTTTGTTTTTATCCCTAATGTTTCTGCAATCTCTTCAGGTAATTCTGCCGCATCTGTGCGGAAACAAAGTAGCCAAAGGGAGAAACGCCCATGAGTCGCAAAGGTAGGTAGAGATGAAGCTTGTCTTTGTCTCGTTCAAAATTGCGTCAATAAAGAAATGAGAGGGGCTGGTCGTAAGCAGCATATGGGGAGCAACCAGACTAATGGGTATCCTGAATACCAGATACAACTTTTTCAGGCCCAATACCACAGGGAGGCATAAATGGCGGAAAACATAAAACCGATATGTATAACCTCTGACAAAGAATTTAAAAAACAGGGGAAGACCATTTTCAGACTGGCAAAGAAGCAGGGGCTCATCGCAATCACCAACAGGTTATCACTCTTTATCGATGGGAAGCCTTGCCGGCGATGGTGGTTCGCAGATAAAGAAAAAAAGGTACTTATTTCAGTTGAATATGGCCTGATCGATCAGGAAGCGATCAGTTTCCTCACCAATAAAATCTAATCCCGTATTTCCTGGTTATTGTGAACCTGGGTTGGTGCCAGCACCTAGTCCCCCCCAGGTTCAGAATACGAATGAGAGACATCCACACCCCAATCCCCCCTGTCTTTTTCCAAGACTGTACGCTCTGCCTTTGTCGGACAGGTGCTCAGGTATCAGAGGACTTTCGGAAAGGTCTTATGCTCCGCCCCCTTGTCTGTTACCAAATCATATAAAAGTTCACCTAAGGTGCCCTGACAGCAATAAGCGAAGACTTCCAATGGTCTTGGGGGGAGGAAGCCCATGCGGTACCGTCTTCGGCAGAGTTTTAGCAGGAGATAGAGCCTGCTATAACCTACTGCCAGACACCTTGAATAAGGCACCGCCTGAACTGTTGAGAAAATCGGGTTGGCTGTATGAATGTTACACAATCGAAGGCCTCCAACCTCTCCATTACGGATATGTGAACAACCTCCACTCCACCTTATTTACATTACAAATAATTACAATAAGTTAACTAATAGAGCATCTCTGACACATGCCTTGCTTAATAGACACAGTGTAGGATGAGATTCATCGATACCGGAAACATGACTCTCATCTCCGGCACCCACTGAACTGACTTGAGCAAGAACAGTCATTCCGGGTTGTAGCAAAAGTGACTGAACCCATAATGAATAGGCCAAGTAACAATACAAAGCCTGTTCGTAACGATGCTATCTTTACACGAGAAGGAGGAAGTAAATGGAACGGCGTGAATTTATCAAAAAGGCAGGTCTTGGAGCTGCTGCTGCAGTTGCGGCAACAACCATAAATGCACCGTTTGTACACGCAGCAAACAAGACACCTATTAAATGGCGACTTCAGACCTATGCCGGTGCATCTCTTGCCGAACACGTCATCAAACCCCAGATAGACGCCTTTAATAAAGCGGCAAATGGGGAGATGATCATCGAGCTTTACCACGCCGACCAGCTTGTTCCGACAGGTGAACTTTTCAGGGCGATGCAGCGCGGCACCATTGATGCCGTTTAAAGCGATGATGACTCAATTGCAGCACCAGTTGATGTTTCAGTATTTGGCGCATATTTCCCTTTTGCCTCCAGATATTCTCTCGATGTCCCAGTACTTTTCAATCATTATGGTCTCAAAGAAATATGGGAAGAAGCGTATGGTGAGGTAAAAGGTGTTACCTGGCTCAGTGCCGGTGCCTGGGACCCCTGCAACTTTGCAACAGTAGACCCCATTCGTAAAATTGCCGACCTGTAAGGAAAGAGAATTTTTACATTCCCCACGGGTGGTCGTTTTCTCAAACGATTCGGGGTCGTACCGGTAACCCTACCCCGGGAGGACATTGAGGTTGCAATGCAGACAGGTGAACTCGACGGTATCGCCTGGTCCGGCATTACCGAAGACTATACGGTTGGCTGGGCGGATGTCACCAACTACTATCTCACCAATAACATCTCGGGAGCCTGGGCCGGTTCGTATTTTGCCAACTCTGATAAATGGGATGCCTTACCGGAACACCTGAAAACCCTTTTCCGTCTCTCCATCGACAGTTCTCATTACTATCGCCAGCATTGGTATTGGTGGGGTGAGGCACACTACCGTACCACCGGAGGAAAACTTGAACTGACTTCTATCCCGGACGCAGAGTGGAAAACTGTAGAACAGGAAGCCCTTAAATATTGGGATGAAATTGCCGCCAAAAGCCCCAGGAACAAAAAAGTGGTTGATATCTTAAAAAAATACGCTGCTACCATGGAAAAAGCCGGGCGTCCGTATCGTAACGTATAATCAGATACAACTCTCTTCCATGAACCGGGAGACCTTCTCACTTTCAGAAATTGAGGCGTGGTCTCCCGTTTTCCAATTATACCAACCCTTTTTCAAAAAAGAGGAATTCAATTACCTAACGCAATAGCAGCCTACGTGCGTTATGTCGAAGCCCTTAATCGTATAATAGGGAAATTCGCCATGTATCTGATTTTTGCCATGATGGGTATTCTCCTGTTTTCATCAATATCACGCACTGTCTTCAATGTGCCACATATATGGGCAATCGAGATGGCCCAGTTCACCATGGCCGCCTACTACCTCCTCGGCGGAGGTTTTTCAATGATCCTGGGGGCGCATGTTCGGATGGATGTACTCTATGGTGCCTGGTCGCCCAAAAAACGTGCTGTCACAGACGCCATTACTGTTCTCTGCCTGATTTTTTATCTTGTAGTCCTTCTGGTCGGTGGTCTTTCCAGCACGATGTATTCACTGGAATATGGCCAGAGAAATTATTCTGCCTGGGGACCACCTGTCGCTCCTATCAAAATAATCATGGTTATTGGCATCTTTATGATGCTGCTCCAATCTATCGCAACATTTTTTAAAGACCTGGCGAAGGCAAAAGGGTGACATTACAATGAGTTACGAACTAATTGCGTTACTGATGTTTTCCACCCTGATGCTCATGTTGCTGACAGGCCAACGGGTATTTGGTGCTGTCGGTTTTATCGCCACCCTGGCCGCCTTGTTACTCTGGGGAAAAGGTGGCTATGAGATGCCCTTTAATGCCAGTATTGTTCTGTTAAACTGGTATCCGCTGCTGACTCTCCCACTCTTTATCTTTATGGGTTACATGCTGTCCGAATCGGGTATCGCCAGCGACCTGTATAAGATGTTTCACGTCTGGATGGGATCGCTGAATGGTGGTCTGGCTATTGGTACCATTGTCCTGATGGTCGCAATTTCCGCCATGAATGGATTGAGTGTTGCGGGAATGGCCATCGGCTCCAGTATTGCCCTGCCGGAAATGCTGAAGCGAGGGTACGACAAGAGGATGGTAACCCGCAAGGTCATGGATGACACCCTGCACAAGACACTTGCGGTGAGCTGTATGTTTATGTGGATCATCCTGGCCGCACTCTGCTTCGGTGCAGTCTTCGATGGCCTGGGTGCCGTTCATGCCATAGAGTCCCTCTTTCTGGAGAAATGGGGTCTCAGCCCATGGGGTGTCCTCATCATGATGCAGGTCTCCTACATCCTGATGGGAATGTTCCTCGACGATACAGCAATGCTCGTTATCGTGGCCCCGCTTTACATCCCCCTGATCATCTCGCTTGGTTTCAATCCGGTCTGGTACGGTGTCCTCTATACCGTCACATGCCCGATTGCCTATATGACTCCTCCATTTGGCTATAATCTTTTCCTGATGAAAGCCATGGCTCCAAAAGAGATCACCCAGGTGGATATTTACAGCTCAATTGTACCCTTTGTCATTATCATGATAGCCGGTTTAGGTCTTGTCATGATGTTTCCCCAGGTCGCCCTCTGGCTACCGGCAGTATATTTTGGTAAATAGACAACTCAACAATACTGTGAGATTTACATGAGAGCTGTTCGACATTCTTAGTGTTCCCCATCCTGGACAGTTGAAACCCCTCGCCTTTAGGCGAAGAGAAGATTAAAGTCGTCGCAATGCGACGTTACAGGCTTGGATCACACACAAAAACGTAGAAGCACTGCTAACAAGGTGAAACAACACGATGGAACCGATAAATGCACGAGACGTAAAGTCAATACAGGATGCCAGACAGATTGTAGACGAACGCGGTCTCACCCACATAAAAGTCGGACTTTTCGACAACGATGGTGTTATGCGCGGCAAATATATGAGCCGTGAGAAGTTTTTCTCTTCACTCGACAAAGGCTTTGCTTTTTGCGATGTGGTTTTGGGGTGGGACAGCAAAGACCAGCTGTATGACAATGTCACCTACACAGGATGGCACACCGGTTTTCCCGATGCTCCGGTACGGATACTGCCCCATAGCTGTCGCGATATCCCTTTTGAGGACGGCATGCTCCTTTTCCTGGCGGAATTTGCCGATCAGGCCGAATCGGTATGTCCCCGGGCAGCATTGCGCCGAGTTGTGACCAAAGCTGCTGAAATGGGATTTGATCCCATGGCAGCACTTGAATATGAGTTCTTTCTATTTAATGAAACACCAGACAGTATCCGGGACAAAAACTTCAAGGACCTGCAACCTCTGACACCCGGTTGGTTTGGCTATTCCATGATCCGTAATTCGACCCATGCTGAACTCTACCACGCAATGATAGAACTGTCGCAACAGATGGATTTCCCGCTGGAAGGCCTTCATACGGAAACGGGTCCGGGCGTAATTGAAACGGCCATAGCCGTAGACGACGCCCTCAGTGCTGCAGACAAAGGTGCCTTATTTAAAACTTTTATCAAGGTATTGGCCCAACGTCACGACCTGATGGCAACCTTCATGGCTAAGTGGTCGAATGACTATCCGGGGCAAAGTGGTCATATCCACCTGTCGCTCCGACACAATCAAAGTTCTGATTCAGCCTTTTATGACCCGACAAAAAAACACTCGATAAGCGATATTCAACGCCACTTTATTGCCGGCCAGCAAAAACTCATGCCGGAACTGCTCTGTATGATCGCCCCCACTGTCAACAGTTACAGCCGGTTAATCCCCGGCTTCTGGGCACCGACTGATGCTACCTGGGGTGTGGAAAACAGAACCACCGCCCTGAGGGTTATACAGGGCAGCGATAAGTCCCAAAGAGTTGAATACCGCTTAGGTTCAGCTGATGCCAACCCTTACCTGGCACTTGCAGCCGCCCTTGGCTCCGGTCTTTATGGTATAGAACATAGGCTGGAACCAGGCCCTCAGGTAAAAGGGAATGCTTATGAACAGGAGCACCCTTCCCATCTTGCCTTGCCAAAAACATTGTGGGATGCATCACAGGCATTCAAGAGGTCTGAGGCCGCCCGCTCCCTTTTCGGCGACATTTTCGTTGACCATTACGGGTCCTCACGAGAATGGGAAGAGCGCGAGTTCAGAAAACACATCACCGACTGGGAACTTGAACGCTATTTTGAGATTATTTAGTTTTCATACCGAATCTGGCGTTTATACGATACTTTTATTCAATACTGAGAGAAAGCATGAACACAACATTCAGAACGATCAGCCCGATCGATGGCTCACCCTATGTTGAACGCTCCTATGCCACCGGGGAAGACATAGACATCCGGCTCCAGAAGGCAACAGCTGCGCAGAAAAAATGGAAAAAAGTTCCTCTTGCTGAACGAAAAGCGCTGTGCACCAAGGCAATCGATGCCTTTGTCGCAAAAAAGGATGTAATAGCAAAAGAAATATGTTGGCAGATGGGCAGGCCGATTCGTTTTGCAGCGGGCGAAGTAGCAGGTCTTGAAGAACGGGCACGTACCATGATCCGTCTGGCTGATGCGGGTCTCGCTCCTGTCGAACTTGAAGAAAAAGCTGGTTTTAAACGCTGGATTCAGCGAGAGCCCATCGGTGTCGTTTTTGTTATCGCACCCTGGAATTACCCTTATCTCACCGCCATTAATGCTATACTGCCAGCTATCCTTGCCGGGAATTCAGTCCTGTTGAAACACTCAGCCCAAACCCCGTTATGTGCTGAACGACTCGACGAAGCTTTCAAAGCGGGAGGTCTGCCTGACGGGGTGTTCCAATACCTGCACCTGACCCACCAGGATACAGAAAAGATAATTCAAGACGACCGTACCCATTACGTTGCCTTTACAGGGTCGGTACCCGGGGGAGCAATGGTCGAGAAAGCTGCTTCAGGCCGGTTTATAGGCATCGGCTTAGAGTTGGGCGGTAAAGACCCTGCTTATGTCAGAAAAGATGCAGATATTGCCCATGCAGTCGACACCACCATGGATGGGGCATTCTTTAATTCCGGTCAATCCTGTTGCGGCATCGAACGCGTTTATGTCCACGAAGCAGTTTATGACGATTTTCTGCAACAGGCAGTTGCATGGGTTCGTTCGTTACAACTCGGACGCTCTGATGATGAGGAAACAACCCTGGGGCCTCTGGTCAAGACCAGTGCGGCAGATTTTGTCCGCGACCAGATCGGGGAGGCGATTACGCAGGGTGCCGTTGCCCATATCGAGGCCAGCGATTTCCCGCTGTCTCAAGAAGGCACCCCATACCTGGCCCCGCAAATATTAACAGAAGTAACCCATGAAATGAGAGTCATGACCGAGGAGAGCTTCGGGCCTGTTGTCGGAATCCAGAAAGTCAGCTCGGATGAGGAAGCGATCCAACTCATGAACGACAGCGAATTCGGACTTACCGCAGCTCTTTTCACCAAGGATTATGAAAAGGGTATTGAGCTTGGGCAGGAGCTGGACACCGGTACCTTTTTTATCAACCGCTGTGACTACCTTGATCCAGAACTTGCCTGGACAGGCGTCAAGAATTCAGGCCACGGCTGTACCCTCTCCGTGATTGGTTATGAGTCAATAACCAGACCAAAATCTTTTCACATTAAAACTGGCATATAAGAGGAAAGAACAGTGACATTTTCTGCAAACTGGAACTACCCGACAAACGTAAAAGTAGGGGCTGGACGAATAGCCGAACTGGCAGATCTCTGTAAAGCTATGGGTATGCATGCCCCTCTCCTGATAACA
Organism: Desulfopila sp. IMCC35008; assembly: GCF_010646885.2. Classification (GTDB taxonomy): domain Bacteria; phylum Desulfobacterota; class Desulfobulbia; order Desulfobulbales; family Desulfocapsaceae; genus Desulfopila. Next base: position 4,177,253 of record NZ_CP050700.1, read on the forward strand.
GACCCCGGTATTGCCGCTTTGCCTATGCTGCAAAAGGTCGTGGATACTGTACATAGCTCAGGTCTGAGATGTGGTTTATTCTCGGCAATAAAAGCAAATCCGACCGGTGAGAATGTTGAAGCGGGGGTCGCATTCTTTTTAGACAATAAACATGACGGTGTTATCGCCTTTGGCGGAGGTTCTGCCCTCGATGCGGCCAAAGCTGTCGCACTCATGGTGGCACAGAACCGGCCCATATGGGATTTTGAGGATGTTGGTGATAACTGGACACGGGTAAAAAGCGATGGTATGGCACCTGTAATAGCGGTCCCTACAACCGCCGGTACAGGATCTGAAGTCGGCAGGGCATCTGTAATTACTGATCAGGTACAGCACCTCAAGAAGATCATTTTTCATCCGAGGATGTTGCCGGAACACGTTATACTTGACCCGGAGCTGACAGTCGGGCTGCCAAAAGGAATCACTGCTGCAACAGGAATGGATGCATTATCTCATAATCTGGAAGCCTTCTGCTCACCTTTTTATCATCCGATGGCAGCAGGTATCGCCGTTGAGGGCATACGGCTGGTGAAAGAGTACCTGCCTAAGGCTGTTGCGGATGGTACAGACCTTGAGGCCCGTACGCAGATGCTGGTCTGTTCCAGTATGGGCGCCACCGCTTTCCAGAAAGGGCTTGGTGGAATGCATGCTCTCGCGCACCCTTTAGGTGCACTATACGATGCACATCATGGTATGTTAAATGCGATCCTGATGCCCTATGTATTAAATGCCAACCGTGCAGAAATTGAGGAACGAATCAAACGCCTTGCCCGCTATCTGGGCCTGAGTGACACCAGCTTCGAAGGTTTTCTGGTTTGGATTTTAGGCCTCAGGCAGGAGCTTGGCATTCCGCATACCCTGACCGGGATCGATATACCTGACACCGATGCCGAAAAAATCGGCACACTGGCAACCAAGGATCCGTCTGCCGGTGGGAACCCAATAACCTTTAGTGCATCTCAGTATCAGCAGATATTTACAGATGCCGTAAACGGTTCGTTATCTTACTCATGAAAGGAGCAATTCTTCAGTGTGATGAGGTACTGGCCAAGTTCCAACCGGAATTTGGCCGCTATCCGGCGATGATCGAACGGATGTTTGCCGCAGTTGCCGATAACATTGTCTGTGATTGTTTTGACTGTCGTCTCGGCCAGTATCCTGAAAATATTAACGACTATGATTTCTTTATTACCACAGGCAGCAGATCCAGTGTCTATGACGACGAACCATGGATTGAGCAACTCATAACGTTTGTCCGGCTCCTCGATAAAGAGAGAAAGAAATTAATTGGCATCTGTTTCGGACACCAGGTGATAGCCATGGCCAGCAATGGCAAAGTAGAGAAGTCAGAAAAAGGGTGGGCTGTAGGATTGGCCAACAACCGTGTAGTCGCTGCTCCTGAATGGATAGGTGAACCGGTCGATCACCTGCAGATCCTGGTAAGCCACCAGGATCAGATCTCGGTTTTACCGAATGGAGCCACGGTCATTGCCGAAAGTGACTTCTGTCCCTACTTTATTATCCAATGGAACGATAGATTTCTCAGCATTCAGGGACACCCCGAATGGAGGAGGGAATACTCGAAAGCGCTCATGCAAGACCGAAGATCACTCATTGGTGATGAAATGATTGAAGCCGGCATTAAGTCCTTGGCTGCAGCACCGGACAGCCAACTCTTCACCCGCTGGCTTATAGATTTTATCCAGTGCCCCCTTACCTGAACCAGGCACACCACCTCTCCTTCTACCAGCCTGTATCCACTGCCGTAGCCAGATCGCTATAGAACTCTTCAACCGTATCATATAACACCTCGGTTCCGGTTGAGAAATGTAGCAGGATATCGTTCAAGCTATCCGGGATATAGGGATATAACTTTTTGATATTGAAGATACGATCCTTGGCGATGAGCGCCAGATCGTTTTCCGTCAGGCTGGTAAAAACCTTCTCGCCAAAGTGGGGATTCTCCAAGACCGCCCGCGGCCGGAAAGCGCCCTGGCCAATCAGGAACAACAGGACATTGCCTAGACCGAACAGGTCCATAGCGTAAGGACGCTCCGGCAGGTAAAAATCATAGTCGAAATCTATCCAGCAAAAGTGGCCGTCTTTCCTGTCGACATAAATATGGTCACGCCGGATATCTCCATGCTTTAAGCCGTTGGCATGCAACTTGCCGATCCCCTCAACCGAGCACAGAAAACGGGTCAGGACACCGGCCAGATGATTCTCAAAATAGTCCCGGTGATTATCCCCCAGACCGTACACCACTTTATCCAGTCGTCTACCGTTGACAATCTCAAGTATCCGCACAAGATTATCAGCCTCATCCAAAGCTGAGTACCCCTGCATGAATGATCTGTCTCCACGGGTCAACTCAATGACCTGCGCCTCTTTTTCAGGACTGCGATAACAGGTCACCTCCAGCCCGCCCAACCGTATGGAATACTGTTCATGGAAGACCAGTTTAACGATCAACCGCTCACCATTGACAAGATCATAAACTTTTGGCACCCACTGCTTAGGTTGCTCGTCCACACCGAACCGCCCTTCACGGGTATACCCCACCACCAGGAAATAACGGTTGTCCACATGAATAATATCACCGTAGTCGATATTAACAAAATCGCTGGTGTCGGAGTAAAGGCGCGGGTGTCGGCGCATGGAACGCACGGCTGGGTGCTTTTTTAAGCGGGGCAGGATATGTTCGGGAAACCGGGACCAATCGACCATGGAGTCACCCGACTATCCAGGAGGTGAAATTCTTCGAATGGCGGGCAAGCGCGTTCGAGATGGAACCGAACAGGAACTCCTCGGCCTTTGAAACACCTCTTTTACCCGTAACAACCGTCCCGAATGCACCCTCCGCCTGGATCTCAAGAACCATATCGCTTATTGTCTTCCCCTCAGCCATACAAAATCGAGTGCTCACACTGGTTGGGTCAACACCCATCTTTTCCAGAACAAAGGCAGCTTCTTTCAGCATCATCCTGGCCACCTTATCGCGTTTACGCCTGTATGCGTCGAGCCGTCCGCCCTTGGTATAGTAGTCGGGGGGGGGACCCGGATAAACATGCAAGAGACAAATCTTCACATCATCAATCAGCGGTGCGACCTTACCGACATACCTGACCGCCCGTTCGGATGTTTCACTGCCATCTATCGCAATGAGTATATTATTCCAGTTATCCATTGCTGCCCTCTCATCACTGTTATTTTCTGAAGTGGCGTGGTACAGCGTACTATAAAATCCTATGGCATTTATCGTCCCAACAAACAACACTTATCATGTTGATATTTATACATATAGAAATTTCAAAACCATTATTACGCTCCGGAAATAAATGGCCCTGCAAATCCATCAAAACTGCTCCATGCCCGGCCTCCATTTTTCCAGAAGTTTCACGAGCTCTACCATGGTCTGATGGGTAGGTACATCGATGTTGTATTTCCTGGCATAGGCACAGATTGCACCATTCTGGGCATCGATCTCCGACGGATTTTCATTCAGAATATCCTGGAGCATTGAGGATAGGTTACTGGCACTCTTCTGGCAGGAATCAAATAAAAGCTCATAAAGGTCGGTATAGACGAGATCGACACCGTGGGCCTCAGCCACTTCCTTTCCCTCATCGAGCAACCGTTTCATGAGGGTGACAGACTCCATCTTTGAGGTAAGGCATCCATTCGGCACCTTGAGGATAGAACTAACCGGATTAATGGCAGAAAAAACGATCACCTTACACCAGAGCCTCCCCAGTATCCTCCGAACGACCTGGGTGGTGATACCACTCGCCTCAAAGACATTGGCGATCTTCTGTACTCGTTCGGTTATGGTCCCGTCCAGCTCTCCTATATATGTCTTACCGGATCTCCCGTAGCGGATCTTCGATCCGCCAAGAGCGGTTCCGGACATAAAGGTGATCCCGGCAATTATATGTTCACGGGCAATGACATGCTCAATCGCCTCAATATTACCAAGGCCTGTCTGCACGCAGAGAAGGGGACAGTCAGGATTGACCAGATGCGCAACTGATTCGGTCGCAACACGGGTCGAATTGGATTTAACCATTAAGAGGACCAGTTCGCTCGCTGTTACCAGTTGAGGATCCGAGACGGCCTTCACCGGTACCGGGGTTACACTATCCGGGTCTCCTTCGCCATTTACAACAACCCCGATGCCGTCATGCTGCATGGCACCGACCACTTCGCTGCTGATATCAAGAAGAGTGACTTCGTTTTCCGCCCGGGCCAGATATGAGCCGAACAGCCTTCCGATGGCACCACCACCGACAATGACAATTTTCATATGCGCTCCTCCCGCTGGTTTTCGATAAGAGCTCAGCTATTCACCATCCCTCATAGTTATTTTATATTGGGAGACGTGAGAAATCAAACAACGAAGGTTCTCCCGGCAAGCGATAGATCAATCCGGAACCGGAGGTTGACGAAAACCAAAAATGTCCTTAGGGTCTGTCGTGGTATTGAGGTATAATACCCTGGTGATTACAAAACGTATCTGCCACTTCTTGTTATCCAACTATGCGCACATCTGCTTCAAACAAACCAGTCTCAGGAAAACTGCGTGCTGTGCTTCGTTCCCCGCTGATCGATGCTTTGCAGTTTTTTCTGCTGGTCTGGGGACTTTACTGGCTAGCGGCCCTCAGCATAAATAATATTGGTTACAATTGGCAGTGGTACCAGATCCCCAGACTTCTCTTCACCCTCGACGAAAATGGGTTTTCAGTCGGCCCTCTGCTTGACGGACTCGTCATCACCCTACAGATCTCTTTCGTCAGCCTCTTTTTCTCCCTGATTATTGGACTTGTAACTGCAATCTGCAGACTTTCTTCATCACCTGTTGCAAGTACACTCGCCCGTATCTATCTTGAAATCAGTCGTAACACCCCGCTTCTGATCCAGATATTTTTTATTTATTTTGTCCTCGGCCCTGTACTTGGACTGGAGAGAATCCCTTCCGCTATCCTTGCCTTGAGTCTTTTTGAGGGAGCCTATGCTTCGGAAATATTCCGTTCGGGAATTCTCGCCGTCCCAAAAGGCCAACACGAAGCGGCCTACAGCCTGGGCCACTCAGGTTACGAGACATACCGGTACATCATCCTGCCACAGGCAATCCGTACCATCCTGCCCCCACTCACCAGTCAGGCCATATCACTGGTGAAGGATTCTGCTCTAGTGAGCACCATCGCCATTTACGATCTCACTATGCAGGCCCAGGCCCTGGTCGCGGAGACATACCTCACTTTTGAGATCTGGTTTACCGTGGCAGCTATGTATCTTGCCGTAACCGTTACCTTATCTATCCTGGTGGGTTTTATCGAGCGTCATGCAAAACTCCCTTAAATCACTCATTAAGCAACAGCAACAAAACAACAACCGGAGGAAAGCAGATGAAAAAAGCGATAACAAAACTACTTATTACCAGTATGATTCTCTTGGTCGGCCTGGCGACATCGGCGTCCGCTGCATCCATACAGCAGCAGATAGTAAAAGACAGCACAATCGAGCAGATCATGAAACGCGGTGTGCTGCGTGTCGGGATGGATACATTCCAGCCCTGGGCAATGAAGGATAAAAACGGGAAACTGATCGGTTTTGAGATTGATGTGGCAACCCAGTTAGCTGAGGATATGGGTGTGAAGGTGGAGTTTGTGCCAACCGCCTGGTCCGGTATTATCCCGGCTCTGCTCACCGGTAAATTCGATGTGATTATCGGCGGAATGGGCATCACCACGAAGAGGGCTCTTAAAGTTAATTTCTCCATCCCATACGACTACTCAGGTATGTCAATTGTGGCCCACAAGGAAATTGCGGCCGGCTTTAACAGTCTTGAGGCCTTTAACAAAAAGGATGTGCAGATTGCCGTCAAGCTTGGAACCACCGCAGCAATGGCAGCCAAAAAATTCTTCCCCAATGCCCAGCTTCGCATGTTCGACAATGAGACCCAGGCCTATCAGGAACTTCGTAACGGCAAGGTTCACGCAGTAGTTGGCTCCGCACCGCGTCCGGCATACGAGGCGGTTGATTATGCTGAATCCCTGTTCCTTCCCTTGGCGGAAAACTTCACCAAGGAACCGATCGGCTTTGCTCTTCGCAAGGGCGACCCGGACACCCTGTCCTTTTTCAACAGCTGGATAACCACCAAGGTTCTTGAGGGTTGGCTGAAAGAGAGAAACGCCTACTGGTTCGGTACCAAGGACTGGCTGGATCAGGTCGAATAAAACAGCTCATGGGGTCCCTTGAAACCCTGCAGTCTCAGATCAAAAGTAAGACCACTCTTTTTCAGGGGCACCAGTAACCAATACATGCGGGTTTATACTGCAGCCGTCAGGACTGCAGTATAAACCTGAAAATAGTAGTGTTCCTGCCTTGCAACTTCGAGGCAATTCAGAATTACATGCGTAACACGACCAGAAAAATCACCCTGCTCGACACCCTCACTATTCTCGGCGTGCTGGGCCTTACCGGGTATATCGGCTACCGGCTTTTTTACAGTCTGAACTACAATTGGAACTGGTCGATTATCCCTACCTATATGGTTCGATTTGACCAGGAACAGCAAAGGTGGGTAGCAAACGCCCTGCTCGAGGGATTCCTCATCACCATTAAGCTCAGCGTATGGGGGATGCTTATTGCCGTCCTGCTCGGCCTGCTGGTGGGAGTTTGCCGAACATCGAAACGGCTGTTCTTTAAACTGGTCGGTCTCAGTTATGTGGAGCTTATCCGCAATACTCCGCCGCTGGTATTGGTTTTTCTCTTTTACTTTTTTGTCAGTGACCAGATCATGCCGCTCATCGGCATTGAGGATTTTTACAGAAACAGTAGCCCGGATATTCAAAAAAGACTGGCTCTCTTTTCTGCACGACCGGAACTTATTTCCGCTTTTGTTTCAGGGGCCTGTACATTGGGACTCTTTCAGGGGGCGTATATCGCCGAAATCGTACGGGCAGGAATCCAGTCAATCGATCCGGGTCAATGGGAGGCCTCCGCCGCCCAGGGTTTGGGCAAGTGGCAACAGATGAGGCACATTATCATGCCACAGGCCATCCGGATAATGCTACCGCCCCTGGCCAACGAGTTTATCAACACCATTAAGTACTCATCCATTGTCTCCATCATTTCTATCCAGGAACTGACCTTCCAGGGGATGCAGATCATGGCCTCAACCCAGGCAACCATTGAGGTGTGGTTGACGATCACCGTAATGTACCTGCTACTCTGTCTCTGCCTGTCCCTCTTTGTCTCCCGGCTGGAACGGCGCCTGGCGGTAAGTCTCTCATAGCCCCTTTACCTGACAGTACGAACTCCTTACAGCACCCATTTCTCATAAACATTGCGTCACCTTGCATACAACACTTACTGAACAGGGCCTTCAGATGTACATTGCATTCAAGCAAATTTGCACAATGTGCAGGAGAAATTCGGGAGAGCTGGTAATACTTGTTCTTTGTTGGTATTATTTAGCACTCATCCTTCATCTTTAAGGTCTCTTTTATGTTTCCCACAACCGGGCCCTTTGCAATCCCCAATATCAGACTCTTTATTGCCTTCCGGATTTTTTTTAATGCCCGGTTCTATTATCCGGTCTTTACCATTCTCTTTCTCGACTACGGCCTTACCATTGAACAATTCGCCCTGCTCAACAGTGTCTGGGCCATAACTATTGTCTGTGCCGAGGTCCCGTCCGGGGCACTTGCCGACGTTATCGGGCGAAAGCGGTTGATTATCACCACCTCCGTTTTGATGCTTTTTGAGATCGGCCTGATCGCTTTTGTCCCTATAACCAATATCAGCCTGGTATTCTGGGCATTCCTGCTCAACCGTATTTTAAGTGGACTTGCTGAAGCACTGGCCAGCGGAGCTGATGAAGCGATCGCTTTCGATTCTCTCAAAGAAGTGGGACTTGAAGAAAAATGGCCACATGTCTTGAGCGTACAGATGCGGCTGAAATCGATAGTTACCATAATTACAGCCACAACCGGCGCCCTGGTCTATGACCCCGATATCATCAACAAATTGTTAAACCTGACAGCAAGCGGGATCATAGTCGAGCAGCAGCAGAGCATGCGATATCCGATATATCTGACTCTGGTCCTGGCAGCCCTGGCTACCTGGACATCCCTGCTGTTCACTGAAAACCCCAAAGAACAACCTGCAGTAAAAAGCAATATGTTTCATAAAATAGTTGAAGCACTTCGACTCACCCTGCAGGCGGGGACCTGGATTATCAAAACCCCCTTTGCTTTAGCTATTATCGCTTTTGGCATGTTCCACGACCACATCCTCAGGATGATCATCACCATGACCAGCCAGTACTTTCGCCTGATCCAGTTACCGGAAGCCAGTTTCGGCCTGATCAGCGCAACGCTCTCCCTGTTAGGACTCACCATCCCGAAGATCTGCGAAACACTGGTGGAGCGCAACAGTGCTGCAAAAAACCTGTGGATTCTTTTTCTGATAACCGTATTGGGCCTTTTCGGTTTAACGGGATTTTTTCCCTATATTGGGCTTTTACCCATGGCCTGCGTGTATACCGGCCTGATGATGATTTCTTTTTTTACCTCGCACTACCTGAACCAGATAACGGAATCATCTCAAAGAGCAACTGTACTCAGCTTCAAGGGCATGGCCTTCAACCTTGCTTATGGTATTATCGGTGTTCTGTTCGCCCTGCTCATACAACAGTTACGGGATAAAAATATGGCCACACACCCGGATTGGAGTCAACAACTCACTGAGGATTCGAGCTTTATTGCAGCAATAGGCTGGTTTCCGTGGTACACTATTATATTATTCGTGATCATTCTGGTCTATTTTCACAACCGTTTAAAAAGCAGTCCGGAGTACAGGCAGTTCGGGTAATAGAGGCAAAATGACGCACATTCACTGGCTGGTGCCTTAGAAAAATCTACTTTTCATCAAGGCACCCTGGCGAAAAGGAGCCACACTTATGCTTAAACGGTTTTCTATCTCACTGGAAGACAACCTGCTGGAAATATTTGACAGACATATCAAGTCGAGGCGCTATAACAACCGCTCTGAGGCCATTCGCGACCTGATCCGCAAGGCCTTTGTCAAGGAGGAATGGGAGGCAGACAAACAGGTAATGGGGGTTATCAGCCTGGTCTACGACCACCACCAGCATAAACTTCAGGAAAAAGTAACGGAAGTACAGCACGATTACCATCACCATATCGTATCCACCACCCATGTGCATATGGACCACAACAATTGCCTGGAGGTAATCATCGTCCGCGGCAAGGCCAAAGAGGTCCAGGATCTGGCTGACCACCTTATTGCATTGAAAGGAGTTCGGGACGGTAACCTGGCGATGTCCAGCACCGGTAAAGCCCTTCACTAACAGGCGCTTAGTATCTTTGATTCGTTACAGGAGCTTGGCCCCGAGAGGGACCCCCTTATCCGGAACGCAGAGTACCACATTTCCGTCTTCGCTATAAAACCCTGTGGTCAGACACTCCGACATAAAGGGACCGATCTGCTTTTTCGGAAAATTCACGACGCCGACAATCAGTCTGCCAACAAGCTCTTCCGGAGTGTAATGCTCGGTTATCTGGGCGCTTGACTTTCGTATCCCGATCTCTTCGCCAAAATCTATTTGCAACTTATAAGCGGGCTTCCTGGCCTCCTTGAAAACTTCCGCCTGTAAGATTTTGCCGACCCGTAATTCCACTTTCTCAAAATCGTCCCAGCTGATCTGCTCCATATATCTTCCTTTTCTTTTGATTTAACTTTATAGTCGCGATAAGGTTCTCATATCTGTTCCGATTTTCATCATAACATGATCCACAGGTACCTCCAATGATCAACTTTCTCGATGGCAATGAGGCAATCGCCCGAGCGGCAGTGCATGCAGGTTGCGATTTTTTCGCCGGCTACCCGATAACCCCCGCCACTTCTATTTTCCACCATATGCTGCAACTCCTCCCTCCCTCCGGCGGGGTCTGTATGCAGGGAGAAGACGAGATAGGTTCCATCGGTTTCTGCCTGGGTGCTTCTATGGGAGGGGCCATGGCGATGACCGCCACTTCCGGTCCGGGCATCAGTCTTTTCAGCGAACATATTTCCTTTGCGATCGGCAGCGAGATTCCCATCGTTATCGTCGATGTGCAAAGACTGGGGCCCTCCACCGGTTCCGCCACCAAGGGGGCAGACGGAGATATCCAGTTTTTGAGGTGGGGCAATAGCGGGGGCCTGCCGGTTATTGTCCTGGCTCCTGTGGATGTTCGTGATTGTTATATCCTCACCAGCCATGCCTTCAACCTGGCCGAAACCTATCGGTGCCCAGTTTTTATCGCCTCGAACAAGGAAATCGGCATGACCAGGGAAAGTATTATTGTGGAAGATATCGATCTCCCCGAATCTCGTAAACGTCAGACCGCCCCGCGGCTTTTACCCATGCAGAAAGGATCAGAACTCTCCAGGCTAACCTCTTCGACCCACGGACCCGACGGGTACATTACTGCTGATACCGGACAAATTGAAAACAGAATCAAACACTTACAGGATAAATTTCAAAATTCCGGAGTGGATTTTTGCTATTACAATTTCGATGAACAGGTAGACAGCACCCTCCTGCTCATCACCTACGGGGTCACAGCACGGGCCGCAACTGATGCTGTTTCCACTTTGCGAACACAGGGAGAAAAAGTATCGCTACTGGTCCTGAAAACCCTTTATCCTGTCGGGAGGGATATAATCAGCTATGCTCTGGATGGAAAAGAGAAAATCCTGGTCATCGAAATGAACTGTGGGCAGTACGTCCGTGAAATCGAACGCATTGCCGCCAACAAGTCAATTCAGTTCCTGGGACGCATGAATGGTGAGTTGATCACCCCAAGCCAGATTCTGGAGGTGCTGCAGTCATGACAAGCCTGTTAAACACAAAACGTCCTCCGCTGTTCTGTCCTGGCTGTTCTCACAGCCAGGTGGTCAAAGCACTTGACAAGGCCCTGCAGCATTCAGGGATCAGCAGCAGCGAGCTGGCACTTGTCACTGATATTGGCTGCTCTGGCCTTTTCGATACTTTTTTCAACTGCCACGCCTTCCATGGCCTGCACGGCAGGGCACTCACCTACGCCACCGGCCTGAAAATGGTCCAACCGGATCTGCACGTCGTCGTTATCATGGGAGATGGCGGACTCGGTATTGGAGGAGCCCATGTACTTGCTGCCTGCCGTCGCAATCTCAACCTCACCCTGCTGGTGCTCAATAATTTCAATTACGGCATGACAGGTGGTCAATGCTCAGCAACAACTCCACCCGAAGCAAACACCTCTTCAGGTTTTCTAAATCAACTTGAAACAGATCTTGATATCTGCGCGGTAGCTTCAGCCGCAGGTGCTCATTACGTCGACAGGGAACTGGCTTCCGAGAAGAGCCTGGTAGAAAAAATCTCATCGGCGATAACATATGATGGTTTCGCCCTGTTGGATATTTGGGGAATCTGCCCCGGGAGATACCTGAAAAAAAACCGCCTCAGTCAAACAGAATTAAAAAAAGAAATTCACAGTAGAGAAACACCGGCCCCACAGCTCGAAACTCCAGACAGGGAATACGGCACACAATACAGAAAACGGGCCGCAACCGCAAAACCTGCCCCTGATTGCAAAGCCGTAGAGAAAACACAGCCGCCAACGCTGGTGAAGAGGACCGAGATACTTATTCTCGGCGCGGCTGGACAATATATCAACACCGTCGGGGAAATACTCTGCCTTGCGGCAATGAGCGCCGGTCATCAGGCGAGCCTGAAAACAGATTACCCTATCACCGTGCTTCGAGGCCATTCAATCTGTGAGATCGTTCTCGCCCCTGAGCCTATAGGGTACACAGGAATAACGAGGCCTGATATCATCCTCTGCACATCCCAGGAAGGAATCAACAAAAAGAAGGGCATTTTTTCAGACCTGGATAGCCACAGCATTATCATAACCGATAACACGCTAGAAATCCCAGTCTCACAAGCCCGGACAATCACCATTGATTATGCTGCCCAGGCAATAAAAAACTCCCAGAAAGGAGTCGCCTCGCTGGGAGCTTTGGTAAACAATAGTTCCATCCTCACCTATTCAATGCTGGAAACAGGACTCTCCTTGAGATATGAGGATAAAGCCCTGCAGCAAAGTATTGAGATCATATCCGGACTCACCACGGCGATTATGCCGCCACACCCAGCATAATCAATTCTTCGGCCATTCTATCGGCGATAACATGGGTAGGGCGCTTCATACTTTTTGACTGGCGCAGGATATCTGTAACCGTTTCACCTATCATTTCTGTTTTCTGCCTGGCACGACCTGCATCATACGTCTGGCCAATTTCACAACTGATATTTATAACACCACCAGCATTCGCCGCGTAATCAGGAACGTAAAGAATATCCCTGGCATCAAGTAAATCACCATCCGCCCTTTCCAGAAGCTGATTATTGGCGCTCCCTGCAACTATCGAACAATGCAGCCGGGGGATGGTGAAACTGTTCAAGATCCCACCTAAAGCACAGGGACAAAAAATGTCACAGGCAGCGCCGTAGATATCCTCGGGTTCTACTGCATGAAACTTTACATTTTTTTGTAATTCGGAAAGATTGTTCTGGTTGATGTCCGTCGCGAAAATGGTGCAGCCATCATTGGCCAGCAGGCGAGCAAGCCTGCCTCCGGTTTCACCAACACCCTGGATGGCAATCCGCAGCCCTTTCAGGTCGTCGTGTCCAAACTTGAATTGCACGCACGCCCTGATCGCACAATAAACACCATAGGCGGTAAAGGGACTCGGATTACCTGAAGCACCGACAGTCGCCACATGTTTTGTGTGTCGTTTGACCGCCACCATATCCTCGACAGTCGAGTTCACATCCTCTGCCGTGATATACCTGCCATGAAGAGTCTCTACAAACTGGCCCACAGATTCGAACATGGCACCCCGGTCAACCTTCTCCAGATCGGCCCGGACAACACATTTCCCCCCGCCGAGAGACAGCCTGGCAAGGCTATTTTTATAGGTCATGCCTTTACTGAGCCGCAACACATCTGTCAACGCATCATCATCACAGATGTAATTCCACACCCTGCAACCACCGAGGGCCGGGCCCCGGTTCGAGTTATGAACAGCAATCCAGGCGGAAAATCCCACTTCTTCGTTATCGCACCGGACCACTTCCTCATAATCGGTACTATTCAACGTAGTGTATCTATTCATGACGCTCTCTACTCTCATCTCTTGATTTACCGGCAATCACGAAAAGCCCCTATGCAGCTTTTCGTGGCTCGACATCTACGGAGACTACCTCCATACCCTTCTCCAACACCTTCATATTCAGTGTAAGCATCTTTGCAGACCTGGTACCGAAAACCTTCTTGAAGGCCTCGATAACATTTACCAGCTTGGGTGAACCGGTTAACGCCATGTAAGCTCCAAGCATTATCATATTGGCAGCCTTCGGGTCACCACAGGCTGCAGCCAGTTCATTGGCAGCAATAGGATAAACGCGGACATCCCGGCGGTGCCCCTGCTTATGGATCAATGAACTGTTCATCAGGATCTGACCACCGGGTACAACACTTTTTTCAAAACGTTCAAACGAGGGCAGATTCATAACGATCAGGCTGGTGGCATTGGTCGTTACAATTGGCGAGCCAACCGGCCCATCTGACACGACCACACTGCAATAAGCCGTTCCACCCCTCATTTCAGGACCATAGGAAGGCATCCAGGTAACATTTTTGCCCTCGAGCATACCGGCATACGCTAACATCTGTCCAAGCGACATCACGCCCTGACCTCCAAAACCGGCACAGAGAACTCTTTCAGTAAGCATTTCAGACCTCCTCCGGTGTTTTCAGAACACCAAGTGGATAATAGGGGATCATATTTTCCTCAAGCCACTCAAGGGCTGCAACCGGGCTAAGCCCCCAACCGGTTGGGCAGGTGGAAAGGAGTTCAATAATTGCCAGCCCCCTTTGCTCTCTCTGACAGACAAACCCCTTTATAATTGCTTTTTTTGCCTTGCGAATCTCTTTGGGGCTGTGCAACGAAACCCGTTCGACATATGCAGCACCTGGAACCTGGGCGAGCATTTCGGAAACCTTCAGCGGCATACCGCTCACCTTGGGATTTCTCCCGGCCGGTGCGGTTGTCACCTTTTGCCCTGGCAACGTTGTTGGTGCCATCTGCCCACCTGTCATTCCGTAGATAGCATTGTTCACAAAAATAACGGTTATATTTTCTCCCCGGTGAGCGGCATGAACAATCTCCGCGGTACCAATAGAGGCGAGATCACCATCTCCCTGGTAGGTAAAGACTGTTTTCTCCGGCACAGACCGCTTGATTCCAGTCGCCACTGCCGGCGCTCTGCCGTGCAAACATTCAATCATATCCACATTCAAATAGTTATAGGAGAGGATTGAACAACCCACAGCGGAACAGCCAATGGTATCCCCCAGCAGGTTCAGCTCATCGAGCGCCTCAGCAACCAACCGGTGAGCGATTCCATGAGTGCAGCCGGGGCAATAATGAGTTGGTGTTTTGGTGAGCCCTTGCGTCTTTTTGAAGATCACGCTCATTACGAACCTCCTGCCATAATGGCTTGCGCCTTATCAACCAGCTCTGCAGGTTCAGGGATCATGCCACCACAACGACCGTAAAAGTGAACCGGCACCCTGCCGTTTACTGCAAGGCGCACATCATCAATCATCTGTCCGCAGCTCATTTCAACGCAGAGCACCGCCTGGCAAACTGAAGGCAAGTCTTTCAAGGGCTGTTGAGGAAACGGCCATAAGGTCTGTGGCCGTAGAAGTCCTGCACGGTATCCCTTTTGTCGAAGCTCGTCGATACTATTCCTGGCAATCCTCGCGGTCGAGCCGTAGGCACATAAGACCAGTTCGGCATCCTCGACCAGATACTCTTCAAAACGAACCTCAGCCTCCTTGATACGCGCATACTTTTCCTGCAGCATCCTGTTGTGTGTTTCTAATCCAGCGGGGTCGAGCACCAGGGATTTGATCGTTTTAGGTGGGCGGGCATTACCGTGCCCTTCAAGAATCCAGTCCCTGCCTGCCTGTTTTCTTTTATTGACTGAAACAAACTCAACCGGCTCCATCATCTGGCCAAGCATACCGTCGCTGACGATAAAAACCGGGGTACGATACTTCTGAGACAGGTCAAAAGCTTCCTGCATCATGGAAACCGACTCCTGCACCGTCGACGGCGCCAGGGAGAGTATCCTGTAATCACCGTTTCCACCGCCACGGGTCATCTGAAAATAATCGGATTGTGCCGGCTGAATGCCTCCTATACCTGGGCCACCGCGCATCACATTAACGAGAACACATGGTAGCTCCGTAGCAGCAAGCATAGAGATACCTTCCTGCATCAGAGCAAGACCCGGCGAGGAGGACGAGGTCATAGCCCGTACTCCGACAGAAGCAGCTCCATACAACATATTAACTGCCGCGATCTCGCTTTCTGCCTGGAGAAAGAACCCTCCCGCTTGAGCCAACTCGCGTGCAAAATATTCAGGAATCTCGTTTTGGGGGGTTATAGGATACCCAAAGAAATGGGTGCAGCCTCCATGGATTGCCGCACGAGCGAGTGCTTCGTTGCCTTTCATCAATGTTTTGGCCATCTCAACCCTCCTCTCCCTTGGGAACACGCGAAATGGTGAGCACCACATCGGGGCAGATGAGGGCGCAACTGGCACAGCCGATGCATTTATCCGGAGACTGGACATATGCCGGATTGTACCCCTTCACATTAACCAGACCGGTGTCAATAGCGAGGACAGAACCAGGACAAACGGACACACAAAGCCCACAGCCTTTACAACTGTCGGTAGCGATATGCGGAATCCCTTTCTTACTGGCCATACTCACCTCCACTGGTAGTTAAATCCCCTGCTTTTGTTTTATAGTATCAAATATGATTTGGTTATGTCAAACAAGGAAAAGAGTTCAATCACACCCCGAGCCAATAAATTATGAACAATATTTTCAATTAATTAACATGGGAAAGGCCTTCCCAGCGGATAGTCTTGCCGCCAACATTTTTCACTCAGGAGAACAAAGACAAACAGGTACAGGGAAAACGTATGACGATTGGTATACGGCAGATAAGAGAGAGAACAACAATCAGAGAGGCCTGTATATTACGACAAGTGTCTTGGCAGGTCCGCCGACCCCCCTGTAACCATGCGGAAGCACCGAATCAAAATAGAGGCTGTCCCCTTCCTCAAGAACAACGGTCTCCTCTCCATAACAAAACTCAAGCCGACCTTCGAGGACATAAAGGAATTCCTCACCACGGTGATTGTTATATACGATATCAGTTGATTCACGCTCTTCCATGTGAACGATAAAAGGCTCCATGCTCTTATCTATCTTAGGGTAAGCGAGCGGTTCATACTGATAACCTATATGGGAAATATGCGGTCCCTTGGCCACCCCATATCGATCTTCTTTGCGAGTCACGATCATATTGCTTTTCTGTGGCGATTCCTGAAAAAAGTGACCTATCGGCACCCCCAGCGCAGTGGCAATCTTTAACAGGGTGGCGATAGGCGGAGTAACCAGATTATTTTCTATTTGCGAAAGATTCGGCTTGGACAGACCAGTCAAATTTGCGAGATCCTGAAGAGTTAAATCTCTCTTGTTCCTTAGTTTTCTGACCTGGTTTCCAAGATCGAGTGAAGCGAGAGCATCTTTCATAGTATCAAACCTGTTTTGTTATGCATTTACATATAATTACAGATGAAGGAGCAAAACTCAACTCAAACACCCTTACCACCTGTTATCAGGTCACTTCTAGTAATTACACAGCCCCACTAAGCCAAAACCACATTTGAGTCTATTTAATGATATCATAAACCAAAACTTAACTAATTTTATTTTTCATGACATTTCAAATGCAGTATTGCGTATAAAATAAATTCATCCCGAAATAAAAACGAGCAGAAACTCCCACCTGGCACCCTACTATCCGCCAGTGTTCCAAATGTGCATCTTGTGCGCCTGCATAGCGCCCATCTACCGCAACCACTACAACGTAGTAATTCCATCAAGACGCCTGTATCACGACATTTTGTAAAAAAGTTCGCCAAATTTGTAAATATTTCTCGAAACCTTTTCCCGACCCTATTATAGTCTCATTTTTTCAAGGAAAAGCTGGTCTGACCACCACCCTGTAACACTTATTCAAATAAGCTGATATTGATAAACTTCGAAAACAACAATATCTGAACCGGCAGTAACCCTGTCTAGCCCCTGGCAATTGAGCATTAAGCCAGGCGGCAAGGTACAAAGTGGTATCTGCCCCGATAACTGATAGTGTATAATAACCGAAATTAACCATTCAATATCAAAAAAACTGCTTTAAAGGAGTCCACAATGACAGATAAACGTCCTGATCAGCCAGCCAGTTGGGAAAATGAAGTATGGGATTCCGATCCATTAATGAAACGTTCCCACATCAACAAGGACACCTATCTGACCTGTTGGTGCCCCCATTGCGGAGAGGGGCTTAATGAAGACGACAAGGCCGTTTTCCGAATCGTTAACAAAGCAGGCGAGGTAGGAATCAGCAGGGTTTCACCCTATCTCAATGTGCTGGACCGGGAAAGCACTATTCATGTGGAAGATGATGAGGAGCTGGCAGATGTTCATTGCCCCCACTGTGATGCCTCCCTCATCGAACCGGACATGGTCTGCAAGAAAGACAACTGCAAGATGCTTAAATTTCATATTTCGGTATCCAACTCAATCAAATTACTAATCACCCTCTGCGTCCGCCGGACCTGTCGCTGGTACACAATGAGCGAAGAGGACAACGAACGCCTCATTTTAAGGGATAGTCATGAGTGGTAACAACCGGGGGCGTCGAAACTGGACCCCAACATTGACAATCGTAACCATTGCAGCACTCGCCGCAGCTGTTTTCGGCAGCATGGCTGACGGAGAGACCAAAAAGGCAGACAGGATATATTTCCAGAGCAGCGCAGGATCCGTGCTTTTCGATCATGGAGAGCATGGTCGATCTATCGACTCATGCGCCTCGTGCCATCACGATCTCTACAGTGCAGAACAAGCAACAAGTTGCGCAGAATGCCACGACGACGATGTCGAGGCGGATGAGTTCGAGCATACCGAATTAAAGGAAATCCACAGTCGCGACTGTGCCAAATGTCACGAACCAAGCGGAGAGGAAAATCGGGCTGCATCATGCCGCGAGTGTCATCCAGGCAAACAGGAAAGCGAGCAACGCACTCTCAGCTGCACGGAATGTCACGATGACAGCTACTCCCCGGATATGATGGCCCACGATGAGTACATGGACGCCGGTGAACACACCTGTACGGGCTGCCACGCCCCCCGGTCTGTCTCGGAATCCTTCCATACAAACTGTACACCATGCCACCTGGAGTCTGCACCGGACAGATTTGCCGAAGCCGACGGTGCTGTAAAGTGTGCAGCTTGCCATTTACGATAAGGATGTTTCACTCATGCAAGGACTGTTGAAACTATTAAAAAAGGAACCGGCACTTCCAAGCCTGGCGGCGTACGACCCTGTCATTCGCCAGATTGACGACCCGGATCATGTTGTTATCCCTCTTGAGTACCCGGGCAGGGTACGCTATCTCCCGATTGTCGAGACAGGAGATACCGTCCGCAAGGGACAGGTTATCGGTAAGTCTAGAGTTGGCAACAGCGTTATCGCCTCTATAAGCGGCAAGGTAAAGGACATCACCACAGTCTGGACTGCACAATCAGTCCATTCTCCTGCCATCGTTATAGAGAACGACGGCGGTGAACCTCTTGCTCCTGAAGAGATTTTCGACACCAACGTTCGTCAAGGCGACCTGGAGTCGGCAATGGACAGGATGCGCAGCGCGGGCGTGGCCCCGCCCTGGACATTATCCGGACGAGAGTGGGAAGAGGAAGGTGAGCTGGCTGACCTGCCACCCGTCAACACCGTCATTATTACCGGTGTTCGCCAGGAAACAACCATACTCACCTCCCAATTGCTTCTTGAGCAGCAGAGTAAAAAAGTTGCCAAAGGCCTTAAACAGATAGCTGCATTTATACCAGGCGCCCGCATTTGCCTCACCGCTCCCGAGCATCTCAGGTCCTGGGCCGAGCCAATATTCAACGATCTGGCGGAGCTCGTTTTTCTTCGGGACAACTATACCGCCCGTATTGAGCGTGAGGTTATCGCCACCCTTATAGGACACCGCATTCCAAACAGGGAAAGTTACCGGTATCACGGCATTACCGTACTGGATGTAGAGTACCTGCTGGCCATGGTCGATGCGCTGGATGGGGTTGCAGCCCTTACCCAGAAATGTATAACCATAAGCGGGACCACGATCGACAAGGCCGTAACTGTCCGATTTCCACTAGGCAGTTCACTGGCCCATGTCCTGGCAAGCCAGGGCTTAAAAGCCTCAGATTTTACCCGGCCAGTTGTCGGGGGCCCCATGATGGGTTTTGCCCAATACTCAGACCAGGCACCTCTTACCTATAATAATGGCATCTATCTCATAGCAGACGATGTCAACCCATTTGACACCATCGCCCCCTGCATAAACTGCGGCAGGTGTGCCAGGGTGTGCCCCGTAAATATCCAAGTCCACCTGGTTAACCGGATGATAGAATTCGGTCAGCTCGAATCAGCAAGAACGCTTCACCCGGAGGCATGTCACGAGTGCGGGCTGTGTGCTCATGTCTGCCCGGCAGAGCGACCCATCGTTCAACTCCTCCACTTCTGCAACCACGACATGATCCACGGTGAGCGTTTCACCTGGGCCGCCGGAGGTGACTCATGAAAGAACTACGACTCTTCAGACAACCAACGCCACCCGATAAAAAGATGCTCAATGTAGCCGTCGGACCTCACGTCCGAATAGGTAACGGACTGGCAGAGATCTATCAGCGCTGGGTATTCGCCCTGGCACCCGCCATGGCGGCAAGCTTTTTCTTCTTTGGCCCCGCCGCACTCCGCATCTTCGGGCTCTGTGTATGCTTTTCAGTCGTCATCGACTTTATTGCAGAAAAACTTGCCCCCTCACGCGACATCACCTCCAACTGGAGCAGCGTGAGCCTGGCCCTGATGCTGGCCTTTATGCTGCCACTCAACACTCCATGGTGGCTGATCCTGGTCGGCTGCTTTTTCATGATTATCGTCGGCAAGAAATTCTTCGGTGGTGTTGGAGCGTACCCGGCTCAGCCAGCGGTTCTCGCCCTTGCTGTCATGCAGCTCTCATGGCCAAACCGCATGGATTACACCGGCGCCATGAAAGACATGGACTGGCAGGTGACCATGATCGAACCCCTGAAGTTGCTGAAATCGATTGGCTCATCGGCAGAATCACAATACCACTGGCTTGATATGCTGCTTGGCCAACAGGTTGCAGGCATAGCTAACGGCATGGTCATCTTTATCCTGATTGGCGGCCTTCTGCTCCTCGCCATGCGTGAGATCCAATGGCAGGCTCCTGCCGGTTTTCTCGCAGGACTGGTGGTGACTGCGGGTATTTTTCATCTCGTCTATCCTGATACATTTGCCTCTCCCGTCTTTTACCTGCTTAGTGGCGGCACTGTCTTCATGGGGCTCTTCCTCCTCACGGACCACACCACATCACCGGTGAACAAATTACCTCTGTTTTTCTACGGAATACTGGCGGGAGTACTACTGATCCTCATCAGGGGCTACTCAAAACATGTTGACGGCATCGTCTTTGCCGTTCTTTTAGCCAATCTCTGTGCACCGCTTATGGATATGATTAAACCGAAGATTAAGGGGGCTGAAGATGTCTGAAATCACACGCATGGTCGTTGTGCTCTGCCTGATCGCAGGGGTGTGCTCCGCAGCACTCACCTCAGCCAATGTCCTTCTCGCCCCATACGTAGATAAGCAAACGGATCTCTACGTGCGCGGCCCGGCCCTTGAACGTCTTTTTGGACAACCCGCAGAGAAAGTGCTCGGTAATAAAATAGTTGTCCCGTCAGAAAAAGGAGACGTACCTGTTTTCTTCAGCAGGGAAGGGAAAGATGTATCAATACTTGCTGTAGAAGCTATCGGCAAGGGAGGATTCGGGGGCGATCTCAAAATCATAGTTGGCATAGACCTCATCAATCAACGACAAGCCGGGATGGAAGTAGTCAGCCACAGTGAGACACCCGGCCTGGGAGCGCGAATCGAAGAACCCGGTTTTCGTCGTCAATGGCAGGGTCTGCCACTCGACAAACATTTAGCAGTTACCGCTGATGGCGGCATAATTGACTCGATCAGCGGCGCCTCCACCACCTCACGTGCCGCTGTTAACGGCACCAACGATGTGCTGGACTTTTTTGGCGAAAACAAGGATGAGATCCTTAAAATGATCGCAGAGCTTTAGAAGGAACAACCAGCATGGCAAACAAATATCTAGACACACTTACTGCCGGACTGTGGAAACGCATACCGCCGTTCCGCCTCGTTCTCGGCTTATGCCCATCTCTCGCGGTAACAATGTCGGCAGAGAATGGGCTTGGCATGGGGCTGGCCACGGCATTTGTCGTAACCTTATCCAACGGGGCGATTTCGGCCCTGCGAAATGTTATTCCGAGCAAGGTACGCATTGCCTCGTATATCGTCATTATTGCAACCCTCGTATCTATAGTCGAGATTTTGATGAAAGCATTCTTTTTCCCACTTTCGCAGCAACTCGGCATTTATATACCACTTATTGTAGTGAACTGTATCGTACTTGGACGGGCGGAAGGTTTCGCGGCGAAGAATCCACCATTTCTTTCCATGATCGACGGCTTCAGCGTCGGCACCGGTTACGCCATCTCCCTGACCCTCATCGGTTCCCTCCGGGAAATATTCGGAGCCGGGACCTGGTTTGGCCTGCCAGTCTTCGGTGAGTCTTTTGAGCCAATGGCCTTTCTCGTTTCAGCACCGGGAGCATTTGTCACTATCGGCACCCTGCTGGCACTACAGAACCTCTTCTCCCGTTGGCGCGGTGAGAAGTTCATTCAGGGATAGAGGAATAACTCATGGATCTTTTCTTCCTGGCAATATCTGCCACCTTTGTCAACAATATCCTGCTGGCCCAGTATCTTGGCAACTGTCCGTTCCTTGGCGTTTCCAAAAAACTTGAGACCGCACTGGGTATGGCCATGGCTGTCGTTTTTGTTACTGTCATGGCAGCCATCTTCACATGGTCGGTATTTACATTTGTTTTGAAACCATACGGCCTGGAATTTCTGCAGACACTCAGCTTCATCCTGATCATTGCCTCCCTGGTTCAGTTAGTGGAGATCATCCTGAAAAAGCAGAGTCGTACTCTCTACAATGCGCTTGGAGTCTACCTGCCACTCATCACCACAAACTGTGCGGTTATGGGTGTTGCCCTTCTGGTCGCCAAAAAAGAGTATGGATTTGTTGAAATGCTCGTCTTCTCCTTCACTAGTGCCGTTGGTTATGGTCTTGCCCTGATCCTTTTTGCCGGCATTCGTGAACGATTGATGATCTCGGCAGTACCGAAGTCAATGCAGGGAACTTCCATTGCGCTGATAACCGCTGGTATTATGGCATTAGCATTTATCGGCTTCCAGGGGATGGCCTAGTTTTCAAAAGAGAACTAGTTAAGAAACAAGGAGACGTATCGTGACCGCACCAATAATCCTGCTAGTAGGAATCGCCTTTGTGGCAGCTGTAATTCTTGGGATCGCAGCAAGAGTATTTTATGTTGAGGAAGACCCCCGGATCGAAGCTGTTGCAGCCCTTCTACCCGGTGCTAACTGCGGTGGCTGCGGAATGGCAGGCTGCTCTGCTTCCGCAGAAGCAATGGTTAACGGCAATTTAGAGGTCAATGCCTGTGTGGTTGGCGGCACCGAAACTGCTGAAGCTATTGGCGCCTATCTTGGCTATGATGTGGCTGGTGCAGAGCCAGCACTGGCCTGTACTACCTGCGAAGGTGGTTACCGCGCAGCACGTAAATATGACTACTCCGGCCTTCAGGATTGTCGCGCCGCCTTACAGCTCTATCACGGTTTTATCCGTTGCGAAAACGGCTGCCTGGGCCTTGGTTCCTGCATGAGGGCATGTAAATTCTCAGCTATTACCATGAATCCGGATACCGGCCTTCCGGTCTTCGATCCGGATCGCTGCGTGGGCTGCGGCAGTTGTGTCACCACCTGTCCGAAGGGAATCATTAACCTTGTTGGCGAGAAAACAAAAATCCTTCACTGGAACCAGTATACCCAGTGCCTTTCGCCCTGCCGGCAGCGCTGTCCTGCCCAGATTAACATTCCCAAGTATCTGGCTCATGCTCGTCGCGGCGAATATGGCGCGGCACTCATGACAGTCAAGGATAACAATCCGCTTCCCGTAGCGACCGGGCGTGTCTGTCCTGAACTCTGCGCCACGGAGTGTCGTCGCCAGACACAGGATGACCCGCTGGCAATCAATGCCATAAAGAGGTTCGTTGCTGATTGGGAGCGCAATAGCGGACAAAGAATCAAAATTCCTGTTGCCGCCGATACGGGTTACAAAATCGCAGTGGTTGGCGGTGGTCCCTCGGGACTTACCGCTGCTTATTACCTCCGTCGATTAGGGCATCAGGTTGATATCTTCGAGCAGATGGATAAACTTGGTGGAATGCCTCTTTACGGCATCCCAGAATACCGTCTCTCAGAAGAACAGTATCTTTGGGATATTGAAGGAGTACTTGGACTTGGCGTGACAGCGCATACCGGTGTCGCACTTGGAAAAGATTTCACAATCCGTTCTCTCAAGGCCATGGGATTTGATGCAATATACCTCGCTCTTGGCCTCTGGACAGGTCGCCTGCTTCCTTTTGAAGGAAAGGAACTTGATGGCATATGCAGCGGAATAGACTATCTCAGGCGTTTCCATACCGATGAGGACCTCATTAAGGGTGACAATATTATCGTTATCGGCGCCGGCAACGTGGCAATGGACTGTGCCCGTTCCGCCCTTCGTGACGGCGCTGCCAATGTTAATTTACTGTTCAGGTTCTCTCGCGATCTGATGGAAGCCAATGCCCATGAAATTGTCGATGCCGAGAATGAAGGTGTCAACATGCATTGCCTTGTCTCGCCGATGCGCTTTGTCGGAGAAAACGGCAAGCTGACAGGTATCCAGGTTCAGGATGTCACCTTAAAACACAATCCAGGCGGCTTGCCTGATTGTATCCCTGTCGAAGACTCGGAGCGCGTTATCCCCTGCGATGTCGTTATCCAGGCAGTTGGCCAGGGATGTGATCTGGACGCAATTGTTGAAGCTGATGGCCTCGACAGAACTCGCTACAGCACGGTCGATGCGAACGAAGACACCCTCGAAACCAATATCCCCGGTGTTTTCGCTGGTGGCGATTGCTTTACCGGCCCACGCCTGCTTGTCGATGCGATTGCGGGTGGTAGATTCGCAGCACGATCCATTCACTACCACGTAACCGAAGGGAAGATCCCACCCATTGAGGACAGACAACGTGAGATGATGGCGCCGGCGCTGGTTGATTCACTGGTTAACGTTAAACCGATTCCCACCAAGGCTGTGAAACCAGTTATAACGGTTGAAGAACGCATGGGTACCTTCATTGAGGTCGAGGGGACTATTAGTGAAAAGCAGTGCAAGAATGAGGCGAGTCGCTGCCTCAATTGCGGAATTTACTGCTACGACCAGAATGATCTTCCTTCAGATGAACTCAGGGTCGCCAAATCCTGCCCCAACGAGCCACATATTGTAGAAAAGCAAAAGGATACTGCTGCTGCATAGTCTCTCATATCATTACATACACAGCTTCAAGGCCGAAAGCATAACGTGCTTTTGGCCTTTTCTTTTACGGTTGCCCTCGCAGGCAGAATGCCCACACGACCTCTTCCTCTTTATCTGCATCATTGCAACACCATGACTGATCAGCACCTTCAGAGACTGTCATCTTACTTTGAAATTGTCACAGCCGATGACAATGCATATCACTGCTGGCGGCAAACACATCAATAGTCTTACAGCTCCTCCCTCTATCAGCTCATAAAATGAAAATCTGCTTTTAGACGGGAACGTATAATCAGGCCAGAGCATTTCCGACCCCAACTTACAGCATCTATGGATATCGATATCGTTTACTTAAATATCGCGCACCATATGGCCTGTTAAAAGATTTGTTCATTCATCTTTAAGATAGCGGGATCAATCGATCTCAAAGGGTAAATCCCAACAGAGCACAGGCCTGCACCCCTACCAGGTTCCCTCTTCAATGACGCCAATGACGTACTGAACTATACAGCTCAATAACACAATTTACTCACAGACATCAATACGCCTGCCTTAATCAGGGTGAGCTTTAAAATTTCTTCTTTGAATACCACAATACAGCAGGTACCTGCCTGGCCTTGGAAAGATTCAGGCTTGCCTGGAAATAGCAAACCACTAAAAAAAGAAACGCCTGTAATCAATTAAGATTACAGGCGTTTTATAAGAATGGTGCCGAAGACGAGAGTCGAACTCGTACGGGCGTGGCCCACTACCCCCTCAAGATAGCGTGTCTACCAATTCCACCACTTCGGCACTCATAAGAGAGTTTCTATTACTGTTGCTGCGCCCCTTCTGTTGCAGGTGTTGCAGTCGGTGCTGCTTCTTCGGCCACAGGTTGCATCGCATCTTCCTGAGCCATAGGTACGGCAGCTTCTTCTTGAGCAGCAGGCTGCTCTATTACCACATTTTTCATGACAGAGCTCGAACTTTTTTGCGTTGAAAGATACGCAAGTGAGACAGAGGTCAGCATGAAGATAATGGCAGCTGCAGTCGTAATCTTATTAAGCAGCGGCAGAGGTCCTTCCGTACCGAAAAGCGACTGACTGGATCCACCGAAAGTTGCGCCGATGTCCGCACCCTTGCCATGCTGCAGCAAGACAATACCGACAAGAAAGAGGCACACAACAACGTGGGCTATGGTAAGTAAAGTATCCATTCAGATATATCTATCCGGCTTGTTCAAAGTTAATAATTCTGCCAAAGGAGTCGGCGTCCAGCGCGGCTCCACCAACCAGGGCTCCGTCTATATCAGGCTGGGCCATAAGTTCATCAACGTTGGTTGGCTTGACCGAGCCACCATACAATATTCTTGTTTGCTCAGCAATGTTTTTTTCGTAGATATTTGCGATTAATTGCCGGATAAATGCATGGGCCTCCTGCGCCTGCTCTTTTGAAGCGGTCTTACCTGTGCCTATTGCCCAGACAGGCTCATAGGCCAGCACCACATTTCCCATCTGTCCGGCCTCAACACCTGCCAAAGCCTCCCTCACCTGTGTCTCAAGCACCTCAAATGTTTTTCCTGCTTCGCGCTCTTCCAGCGTCTCGCCAATACACAGCACACCCAGGAGATCAAAATTTAGGGCTCCCTGCAAACGACGGTTGATGAGCTGATCACTTTCCCCAAATATCTGTCTTCTTTCAGAGTGGCCTATTATTGCGGCACTTCCTCCAGCATCCTTGATCATTACCGGTGATATCTCGCCGGTAAATGCGCCCTTTTCCTCCCAACACACATTTTGGGAACAAACGATGATATCGTCTTCTCTTATAGCCGCCGCCACATCGCTCAAAGCTGTATATGCCGGAGCCAGGAGCACCTCACGGTCGTCATATTTTTTGCACTGTTGAGCAACATCTTCAGCTAATTTACATGCCTCAGATATCGTCATATGCATCTTCCAGTTGCCGGCCATCATCGCTTTTCTTTTCATCGTATCTCCTTCCAAAACTGAACTGAATCAGTCACTCTGTTAATTCAAGACATCCACGCCCGGCAGGGTCTTCCCTTCCATCAGATGCAGAAAGGCCCCGCCACCAGTGGACATGTAGCTGATGAAACGGGACTCTCCTGATTTTTTCACAGCGGCATTGGAATCTCCGCCACCCGTTATCGTCAAAGCCTGGGACGCTGCGACAACCCGGCACATTGCCATGGTGCCACCTGCAAAGGGATCCATCTCAAAGGCCCCCATGGGACCATTCCAGACAATTGTCATAGCATCGGCAAGTGCTTCAGCAAACAGGATAGAGGTTGCCGGACCAATATCAAGGGCCATCCAATTCTCGGGAATATCCCTGAAAGTAACATTTTTAGTAACCGCATCGGCACTAAATGAATCGGCAACGACGAAATCTACGGGCAGATACAACTTGACCCCCTTCCTCTCAGCTGCTTCGATAAATTTGCTCGCCACATCCAGAAGATCGTTTTCTACTTTTGACGATCCCACATCCACGCCCATACTTTTCAAGAAAGTATTGGCCATGGCTCCACCAATGACCATCCGATCAACTTTATCGAGCATATTTTCCAACGCACCGATCTTGGAAGATACTTTCGCGCCACCAACCAGGGCTACCAGGGGGCGGACCGGATTATCCATTGATTTATGAAAATATTCCATCTCAGTCTGCAGTAAAAATCCCATGCCCTTTTCCGCGACCCTTTCAGCCACACCCACAACTGACGCATGCGCCCTATGTGAAACGGCAAAGGCATCATTGATATAGACATCGGCCAATTTTGCCAGATTTTCTGAAAACACAGGGTCGTTTACAGTTTCGGCCTTGTTGAATCGCAGGTTTTCAAGCAGCACAACATCACCGGACTGCATAGCCGCCACCATCACTTCAACCTGCTCACCAACACAATCAGGTGCCAGAGTCACCTTTCTATCCATCAGGTTTGACAGGTACTTTGCTACTGGCCCGAGGCTAAACTTTTCAACCCGTTCTCCTTTTGGTCGACCCATATGCGAACAAATTATCAGCTTGCCACCTTTATCGACCACATGCTGCAGGGTTGGCAAGGCCGTCCTGATGCGAATATCATCGGTGATATTTCTGTCATCATCCATGGGTACATTAAAATCTACCCGGACGAGCACCCTCTTATCCGCAACATCAAGATCGAGGATTGATTTCATTCTATTCTCCTTGTTCAGGGCCCATGCCCTTCTCTATGATTCTCTTGAAAAGTAGACCGTCGTCATCGGGATGCTTATAATAACCATTTCTTCGACCGATTTCCTGGAAACCAAGTCTGGTATAAAAATGAATTGCCGGAATGTTTTGCGAGCGAACTTCCAGAAAAAGATCCTTCACACCTCTCGCATGAAGGCTTGCTACAAGATGGTTAAACAGGAGGGTACCAATACCCAGACGTTTAGAGTCATTTCGCACTGCAATTTTTAACAATTCAGCCTCACCACCGACGAGCCTGGCCGTACACCATCCAAGGTGCGCACCAGATTCTGATACGGCACAATAAGACACACTCCTGTCATAATCAAGTTCCGCAGACACCTGCTCTTTCGACCAGGATGATACCGACTGTTGTTCTATAAAAGCAATAGCCTGGATATCATCTCTCGTAAACCTGCGGACAACAACACGCATGAACGCCTAAAGCATCGAACCTGCAACCTGTACCGTCAGGTCACCAAGCATATTTGTGTAGCTGCCAAGTTCGTTATCATACCAGCCATAGACAACAACCTGTGTTACCGGCACATCCAAATAAGAATCGTCGGTCGAGAGAGTCTCGCCACCCTTCACCTTGGACAGATCAACCTGAATGGATGCCGTCCGGGTGTGGGTCTCTGTTCCCTCAATGACCGCTGCAGCACAGGGTGTACCCAGAATATCTGACGAAACGTTTTGCTCCTCGGTGTATTCAAGGTAAGGAGTCGTCTCTGCAAACTCCCGGTAAATCGTGTTAATATCTGCCCTACGGGTCGATCTATCAGGATCGTCCTGAATATTTAGTACCAATATAATAAGGGAACCGCTCGATGTGGGAATACGTACCGACTCAGCCATAAACCCAATTGATTCCATCTCTGGAATGACCAGGGCAAGCGCCTTTGCCGCACCCGTTGTGGTCAGGATAATGTTATTAAGGATGGAACGGTTTTTCCTGAGATCGATAGCTCCCGACTTGGGCAACCTATCGAGCACCTGCTGACTCCCCGTGGCTGCGTGTACCGTAACCATAGAAGCACTCAACAACTTGTCGGCCCCCATCCTCTCCATTAACGGTTTGATCATGTATGATAAGCAGGTTGTGGTACAGGAAGCTGCAGAGATCAAGGAGTGTGCAGAAGCGTCATACACCTCATCGTTTATACCCATAACCGTCGTCACGGCATCGCCCGGCATTTCAAGCCCTTTTGACTTGATCTTGAAAGGAGCGGACAACATCACCTTTTCTGCTCCCGCCTGCAAATGACCTCGCAGGGCGCCACGCTTATCATTGGCGTCTGCAGTCGGATCATTAAACACACCGGTCGTATCAACAACCAGTTTCACATTATTATCCCGCCAGGAAATATCTTTGGGATTCCTTGAAGAGCGTAGAATTTTCACAGGGAGGCCATTGACCAGCATAGTGCCGGCGGCATCATCTAATTCCTGGATTATTCTTCCCGCCTTATGCCCATGAAGATACGTCCCCAGACGCCCATATGTCGAGTCCCTTTCAATTGCAGCAGCCAGATCATTCAATCCAACACCTACCTCACGACCTATATTGACCACCAGGCCTTCAAAATGCTTCCTTGATACATGGTGCCAAAGTGAAAGTTTCCCAATTCTTCCCAGACCGTTTATACCTAAATTCATGGCAATGGATCTCCTTTCTCTGTAAAGTGTCGTAAACGGATTGTAAGAGTATTCCCGTCCTGAATCTGGTCGGGTCAGACATGCAATCAGCTATCTATTTCATTGATACGCAAATTCAAATAATCTTATCAAAAAAAACCTTTAAGTACTACCACAAATCAAGAGATAATTCATGTTTTTTAAGCCACCATTGCAAACAGGCACTCTCCTGAAAAGATATAAGAGATTTCTTGCAGATATCGAGTTTGACGACGGCACCCAGATTACGGCACATTGCCCGAATACCGGCTCCATGAGTTGCTGCTCAACACCAGGAAGCAGGGCTGCGGTATCCCTTTCAGACAATCCGAAAAGAAAGTATCCGCATACCCTCGAAATGGTAAAAGACAATGGCACATGGGTCGGAGTGAACACCTCCCGCACCAATCACCTTGTGGCCGAAGCCATCACCGAACAGCAAATCGAGGAATTCAGAGATGTGACAACACTTCGTCAGGAAGTGAAGGTGTCAAAGAAGAGTCGGTTGGATATTTTAGTCGAACATGACAACACCACAACATTTATAGAGGTAAAGAACTGCTCCCTGGCAATTGACGGCTGCGCCATGTTCCCGGACGCCGTAACTGCAAGAGGCACCAAGCATCTTGAGGAGTTGATGTCTCTGGTGCAGGAAGGGAGCAACGCCTGCATTTTCTTCCTCGTCCAGCGAATGGACGCGGACAGATTCCGGCCGGCCATAGAAATAGATCACGTCTATAGCACAACCCTGAAAAGAGCTGTCTCAAGGGGGGTTATGGCAATCGCCAGTCAGGCGGAAGTGACTCCGAAAGGTATATCGATTGTTCGCAGACTTCCGATCGAACTCTAACATTACGGCAAAGATCGCTCGCCGAAAGGCTATGGTTACTCACCAAGCCTGTGACGCAATACCCCTTCTACGAATGTCATTACAGCTCGTCCCTGCAGCTCCTTGCCGATAAATGGTGAATTTTTCCCTTTAGAATAGCACCCATCAGCGGTGAACAGGTATTTCTCATCCGGGTCAATAACAGTAATATCGGCGACCTCTCCGACAGCCAGGCTCCCGCCGGGAACACCCAGGATGCGGGCAGGGTTTACACTCATAAGTTCCACGAACCTGTTCTCATCGATCAAGCCCTGGCGAATCAATGACAATGTAAGGGACAGAGCCGTCTCCAAACCGGTAATACCATTTGCTGCATACTGAAACTCCAGCTCCTTTTCCAGCACTGAGTGAGGAGCATGATCGGTGGCGACCGCATCAAGAGTTCCATCCTGCAAGGCGGTGATTACCGCTTGCCGATCCTGCTCCGACCGCAGGGGAGGACTCATTTTTGCGTGGGTATCGTACCCCTCGACAGCATCCTCGGTGAGAGAATAGTAATGCGGGGCAGTTTCAGCGGTAATTGCGACCCCACGTTCTTTTGCACGCCGAACCACATCCAGGGCGGCCTCTGTACTGACATGAGCAATGTGGACACGACAGCCGGTAAGTTCAGCTAAAGCGGCCTCCCTATAAACCGCTATCGATTCCGCAGCTGCGGGAATTCCCTTAAGCCCGAACCGGGTGGAAGCAAGCCCTTCATTCATGCAGCCGTTGCGACTAAGAGACAACTCTTCAGCATGGGACATTACCAGCAGTTCGTGGCTGCCTGCATACTCAAGCACCCTGCGCATCAGCTGGCTCTCGACTACAGGTAGACCATCATCTGTAACAGCAACAACTCCTGCATCCTTCATCTCCCCATAGGGTGCGAGCGCTTCTCCCTTACTGCCCTTGGATGCAGCCCCTACAGGGTAAACGCGAGCCTTGCAGTTTTCAGCCTTCTCAAGGATGTACTGGGTCACCTGGGCGCTATCATTCACCGGGTCGGTATTGGGCATACAGGCAACCGCAGTAAAGCCGCCGGCGGCAGCGGCGTTAGTGCCGCTTTCAATAGTCTCTTTATATTCCTGCCCGGGTTCACGCAGATGCACGTGCATATCAATAAGACCCGGCACGACCCACTTACCGTCAAGGTCAAATTCCACAACTTCTTCAGCCAGGCATTCAGCCAGATCGGAGATTAGACCATCTCTGATGAAAAGGTCTGCTTTACCATCCCTGTTAGTGACCGGATCAATAATTCTACCATTTTTCAGCAATATCGGCTTTCCCATTTCATGCCCCCTGTGCAACTTCGCCTTTATCACCACCCAGGACCAGATAAAGAAGTGCCATCCTTACAGCGACACCATTGGTTACCTGATCCAGTATCACCGACCGTTTGCCATCGGCGACATCCGGATTCATCTCGACCCCCCTGTTGATTGGCCCGGGATGCATGACAAGGACATCCTCTTTGGCATTCTTAAGAAGATCACTGTTTATTCCATAAAAGGAAGCATATTCACGTAAACTTGGTATCAGTGGATCCTTCTGCCTCTCCATCTGTATCCTGAGTGCCATAACCACATCTGCATCCTCAACGGCCTCTCGGACGCTTTTACAGACGTGCACACCAAACTGTTCGACTCCGACCGGCATGAAGGTTGCGGGTCCTGCAAGATAAACCTTGGCCCCCAGACGGGTAAAACCAATCATATCAGATCCAGCTACACGACTGTGGGCGATATCGCCGACAATGGCGATTTTCAATCCCTCAAGTGAGCCCTTGTGCTCCATAATAGTCATGATATCCAAAAGCCCCTGACTCGGATGTTCATGAGTACCGTCACCCGCGTTAATTACTGAAGCCTGAACATGTTTTGCAAGCAGATTTGGAGCACCAGAGCAGGAGTGCCGGATAATTATTATATCCGGGCTCATTGCTTGCAGGTTTTTGGCTGTGTCTATAAGCGTTTCACCCTTGGTTGCAGAACTCGAAGAAGCAGAGATATTAAAGGTATCTCCGCTCATTCTCTTGCCCGCTATTTCAAAAGAGACACGCGTTCGGGTAGATGGTTCAAAAAAGAAGTTGACTATCGTCTTCCCGCGAAGTGTAGGAACCTTTTTAATTGGCCGGTTCCCAATCTCTTTAAAGGAACGAGCAGTATAAATGATATGGTTAATATCATCTACGTCGAGTTGCCTAATACCTAAAATATGTTTATGCCTGAAAGTGTATTCTGACTGCACGATACTTTTCCTATTTCATGAACCGAATTTCAGTGGATAATATCTCCAATCCTGCTCCACCTTATAGACGTAAACCTACCAATAGATATCAACGGCTTTTTCAGATCCCACGACCAGTATAAAATAAATGCATTGCCGAGTATATCCTTTTGGTCAACAAATCCCCAAAATCTACTATCTGAGCTGTTGTTTCTATTATCCCCCATAACAAAATATGATCCTTCCGGTACAGTCACCGGACCAAATGTCGCTTTTGGTGACCGGAGACTGTTTGGATCTATCCACGCATAAGGATCATCGACTTTTTCACCGTTAACCAACACTACCTGATTACGTAATTCGATAGTGTCACCAGGTGTGCCAATGAGACGTTTTATATAATCAATAGATCTGTCACGCGGATATCGAAAAACAATAATGTCCCCTCTAACAGGTTTCTTAAATGGGAGAATTGTTGTTCCGGTAAAAGGCACTTTCACCCCATACTTGAATTTGTTTACCAGTAAATGATCCCCAATAAGCAGGGTAGGCAACATTGAGCCAGATGGAATTTTAAACGCCTGAATGATAAATGTACGGATGAAAAGAGCGAGTATTGCGGCAATAAGAATAGCCTCGACATACTCCCTAACAACAGATTTGTTTTTGATCATATTTTCCAACTTTTTCCTCACAATTCTAAAAGACACAAAGTGTGATTATCCTCATTTTGTTTTGGCAAGAAGCTACATTATACTGCTATGAATTACAACCAGCATTAATAAATCCATCAAGGATCAAATAGTTCTGCCGGATAAGTTACAGATCAACAGATGACATACCATATAAAGAGTAACCTCATCTCCTTGTGACAATATGTTGTAGAAAATTAGAGTATAAAAATTTTGACAATCGTATTAACATGCTGTTTAAAAAGAAAAAAAGTAAAAGAAAGAAGAGTGTTTCACTTGACAATTCCCATTAATTATGTCC
This sequence comes from Desulfopila sp. IMCC35008, assembly GCF_010646885.2. Taxonomy (GTDB): domain Bacteria; phylum Desulfobacterota; class Desulfobulbia; order Desulfobulbales; family Desulfocapsaceae; genus Desulfopila. Next base: position 4,211,091 of record NZ_CP050700.1, read on the forward strand.
TAAATAGACATATGTAAGAAAAATCTACATGTTAGCAATACCTTTTCAAACGGTATTAATGCAGTATAAAAATTTAAACCCTATCATCAATTATGAGTTTGCCGTTTCTGTCCAAGGACAATCTTGTTGTAGGTGTGGATATCGGTTCCCACGCTGTCAAAATATGTCAGCTCAAGCGAACCGACAAGGGATATTCCGTTCTGGCTATCGGAAGCACCGTATTACCAGAGGGTGCTGTAGATGACGGAACACTTATCGAACCAGAGATCGTATCCAAAGCGATTTCAGACCTTTTAAGTAACCTCAAAATCAAGAGCAAGAAAGTAGGCTTCTCCATTTCCGGATATTCCGTCATTGTTAAAAAGATAAACCTTGCCATGATGGATGACGATAAACTCGAAGAGCATATCACAACTGAGGCCGAGCAATACATCCCTTTTGATATTGAAGATGTATATCTCGATTTCCAGGCGCTGAAAGGAGAAACGGAAAATCCGGATCGTATTGAGGTAATGCTCGTCGCTGCCAAAAAGGAAGTTGTTGATGATTACCTGAACATGTTGGAAGGTTTGGGTTTACAGCCAGTCCTTGTAGACGTTGATGGTTTTGCTCTTGAAAACACCTACGAGCACAGCTATCCGGACAATATGAACGTTGCTTTAGTTGATATCGGGGCTTCAAAAATGAATATCAATATCCTCTCAAACGGGCTATCCGTTGTCGCAAGGGATATTGTTGTAGGCAGTAGGCAGCTAACTGAACAGATCCAGGCTACCCTTGATATTGAGTACGATGAGGCAGAATCATTAAAACTAGGCCAAAACCCGCCTGGAGAACACCAACAACAGATAGAAGAAATTTTCTCTTCAACATGTACACAATGGGTACTTGAAATTAAAAAGGCTATTGATCTGTATCAAGCCAACAACCCTGATTCACCTCTTTCAAAACTCGTATTAAGCGGTGGTGGATCAAAGATCGTAGGTCTTACCGATTTCCTTGAAAAGGAAACCGGTTTGGAAGTTGAACTATTCAACCCTTTTGCAACCATGCAATATAACTCCAAGAAAATTGACACTGAATATTTAAACAGTATCGGACCTGAAATGGCAATAGCCTCAGGTATCGCTATCAGACCATCTGTAATTTAGGGTTCCATCCATTTTTTGGAAGAGATATGTTACAAATCAACTTACTCCCCGTCCGGCAGTTAAAAAAACGCGCAAAAGCTCGTTATCAGATATTTAGTGTCCTCCTTTTATTTTTGGCCTTCTTAGCTATTCTTGGCTTTATCGGATTTTTCCAAACTCAAAAAGTAGCTGCATTAAATGAGACCATCGCTGCTATAGAAAAGGAAAAGAAATCCTATCAACCTATTCTCGACAAAATAAAGACGATTGAAGCCGCAAAAAAAGAACTCGTAAGAAAAACTGCCGTCATTGATAAATTAAAAGCAGATTCTTCATTAACGGTACGAGTTCTTGATGAGGTTGCCAATATTATAGATAACGAAAGAATGTGGTTATTAACCCTGAACCAGCAGGGTGGTTCGCTTTCACTGAGCGGCATGGCTTTGGACAACCAGACAGTTGCCCAGTTTATGGACAACCTTAAATTATCACCATTTATTACATCAGTAAATCTTTCCAACTCATCCCTTAAGCAAGTAGCAGGAAGGGATTTGAAGAGTTTTTCCTTGAGTTGTGCAGTATCCCAACCGGCACCTGTACAAAACGTTGCTGCAACTCAACAATAACAATCGACATTCCTGAACAGCTGAGTATTGATGGCATGAAAAAAAAGAACGAAGCATTTACCGATTTTCTGGATAAAAAATATATCCCGCTGGAACCAAAGTATAAATCAATTATATTGATTGTTATTTTTCTAATTCCAGCTGTTGCATTCTACTTTCTTTTTCTGAAGCCAAATCTGGAACAATTGGATAGGCTGGATACCAAAAAGGCTAAAGTCGCAAAAGAACTCAGTACCGCTAAGAAAAGAGCACGAGATCTGCCTAAACTTGAAAAGGAATTGGCGGAGACACAGCAGATTTTTGACGAAAAATCCATTTTGTTACCTAAGGAAAAGGAGATTCCACAACTCCTACGTGACATCTCGTCATTAGGCAGGAATGCCGGCTTAGACTTTCTGGTTTTCAAACCTGGAAATAACATTAAAAAGGATTTCTACGATGAAATCCCCATAACTATTAATGTTCGAGGACCTTATCACAATGTAGGCTTCTTCTTTGATCAGGTGAGCAAGTTGGAAAGGATTGTTACTGTATCCAATATTAAGATGAGTTCTCCCAAAGAAGAGGCAGGCGAAATGCTCCTGAAGTCCGATTGTCGTCTTGTTACTTATCAATTCACCAATAAACCTCTCCCAAAGAAAAATGGGAAGAAATAATAAAGATCAATTTGGGAGTTGATTATGAAAAAAATACTTCATAAATATAAACTTAGATCTTCTATAACGCTGAACAAAATAGTTCTCAGTATCTTTTCATGCGTGACTATATCCTTCCTGTGGTCCCCATCGACGATGGCTACTTCAGGCACTAATTCAATGATATCAGATACCAAACAAGATACTGAAACATTTTCATATGAGTTAGAAAGTCGAAGAGACCCATTTGTCCCTTTCTTATCACCAAAGTCAACTTCAAGTTCCGTTGACTTGGATGAAATTGTCGACACAGCAGGTGAACTTTCAGGTATGCAGGTTTTTGAGCCTGGGCAGCTGAATCTCGTCGCGCTTTTGGAAAGGGATAACGTCCGATATGCAATGGTAGAAGACGTCACAGGCAAAGGTTATATCCTTTCCCAAGGTATAAAAATTGGTCGGCGTGGTGTTGTAAAAGACATAATTCCAAATAAAGTACTTATTGAAGAAACGGCATTTACACGTGCCGGGAAAAAAATTGTCACTCAAGTAGTGATGGTTCTTAAGAAAGAGGGAGAAGAGTAAAAAATGTACGACAGATCTGCAATACCTAAACTGGTAATATACTCAGTACTGTCTCTTGTGCTCACCTTATTCATGAGTACATCATGGGCACAACAAAATAAAGGTGACAGTGTAGATCCGGTATATATGATATCTGATTTTAAATCGGATATTACGAATAATACTCTCTCTATAGAGATAATGGGTGATACGATACCGGCGTTTACTGTTTCAGAGGAATTTGCTCCTTTCACGGTAATTCTTGATATCTCCGGAGCTGTTTTTGCCGATGTCATCACACCTAATCCACCTACACTGCAGGTGAATACAATTGCCAAGATGTCCATCAAGGATCTTGCGACAGAAACTCCTGGAATAAAACGTTTTTCCTTTCAACTTGCAGATACCCACGATTATAAGATTAATCGTGCAGGTAACGGTATAAAAATAAATATTTATCCATCCGTAAAGCAAGCTGAGGAAAGTTCAGCTCAGGCAGCTATTACTGACATTAAAATATCTAAAGATAAGGATATTACCACCATTGATCTAATGAGTGCCAAAACGCTTACTGATTACAAGGTAGGAACATTAGCTGGAGATTCAAATCAACCAGCGAGACTTTATATCGACATACCCGATGTCTCAATTACGAATCTTGTTCGCGAGAAAAAGATTGACACGGCAGTTTCCAGAATCAGAGTTGCTCCTCGGGGTACAGGTGCTCGTTTTGTTATAGATTCTGTCTCTTCGGAACTATTCCCGTATGATGTCAAATCTACACCAGATTCTCTACAGGTTATCGTATCAGAAGTTAAGTCTTCCATTGTAAATTCTTCTGCAACGAAACCTGCGTCTCCCCCAGGTACAAATGCTGATGATACTCTCGATGAGCTTATTGAATCATCCACTGGAATGTTATCAGGTGAAACTATTCCTCCCTCTGAAGACGCAGATAATCTGCAGGATACTTTTTCTTTCTCTGGCTATAACAAGCAACGGATTAGTATCGATTTTTACAAGATCGACATACATAATGTCTTCAGGCTATTTCGCCAAATTACTGATCTGAATATCATCGTTGATCAAGGCGTCAGTGGTACACTAACCCTCGCACTAACAGATGTACCCTGGGATTTTGCTCTTGATATTATCCTCAATCTACTTGATCTTGAGAAAGAGGAGCGTTTCAACACTATAGTAATTTATCCGAAAAAGAAGGCTTTTCTGTGGCCTGAAAGAGCAGAGGACAATCTCTCTTTTGAGGCTGATGTTGAAGTTGTTGAGCAGGAAGCACTCATCATCAGTGAATCTGCTAATCAATCAAAAGAAATCATTAAGGCTAAAGAACTTTTGGTGAAGGCACAGGAGTTTTTGAAAAGTGAGGACTACGAAGATGCGGCAGCACTCTATGAGCAAGCTGGCTCTCTCTGGCCAGACAATCCCAAAATCTATAACAAGTTAGCCACACTCTATCTTGTAAACCTGGGTATGAATGCCAAATCGTTATACTATGCCAAGGAAAGCCTTAAAAAAGACAAATCAAACTTGAAGGCGGCATTATATGCGGCGATAGCATCTGCAAATATGCAACGTGTAGAAGAGGCATCCGAATATTTTACTCAGGCAATTAGCGGTACCCCTCCTATGAAAGAAGCTTTATTCAGTTTCGCTGCCTTCAGTGAGAACAACAACAAAGAAGAAATTGCACTAAAACTTCTAGATAAATACAATGAGAACTACGGAGAAACCGTGGATACCATGCTTGCAAAAGCTCGACTCTTCGATAAGCTTAAGCAACCAGAAAAAGCTACTGAGCAATATAAATCCATTATGGCTTCCGGATATCAGTTACGTCCGGATCTAAAAAAATACATTCTCGGCCGTATAGCTGCCGGAACTAACTAATTACCATTGAGCGATTACCAATGACTAAGGCAAAAAGACAGCTCAAAGAGGATCGTATGAAGTATTTCAAACAAAGTCTATTGTTCAGTAGCTTCGTATTTCTTCTAATCAGTTTATCTGCTTGTAATCAGGTTAATACCGAAAGCGACACTACTGCATTAGAAGAGACAACGGAAATGGCCTCAGGTCAGAAGGCGGTAGCCCCTGCCCAAGAAGTAACAGCCAATCCCCTAACTCTTCCAGTCAATTATCAAACCCCGAGTTACATGGTTGACTTAGAAAGCAAGGAAGAGCTTGGGAATGAAGAAATTTCGACAATAAAAGTTGGCGCATCTATCAGGTCAACTCGCGGTCCTCAACCACTGTGGGACATTCTTAAGAGATTAGCCGCGCTGAAAAAAATGAATGTTTCTTGGGCGAGTGATGTAGATCAAAAGGTCCTTGTCGATGTTGATATAAATGCTAGTGATGATTTTTATCTAGCTATTGATAACTTACTACGACAGGTCGATTATTATCACGAAGTGAAAGGAAATACGATCGTTGTTAAGTACAAGGAAGTAAGAAGATTCCATATAGCAATGCCTTTTACTAAATCCAATTACGGTACAGGAACTGGTGGGAATCTGCTTGGAAATGATGAGGAATCTAGCAATATAGATGGAACGATCCAACTAAAAAGCATGGAAAATGAGTTCGATCTCTGGCAAAACATCCAGGCAAATATGGATGCTATCATCAACACCTGGAACACTCAAGCGGTTAACCCAGTAGACACTCCTCCTGCTGCAGCGGATGATGCCGAAGCAACTGGTGATGATGCACAATTAGCTACCCGGCAAGTTTCATCCGGTGGGAGCATGTATATAATTGATAAACCGATCGGGATGATAACAGTTACAGCACCCCGCCCTCTTCTTGACCGTCTTGAAACATATTTTGATTCATTAAAAAAGGAACTTTATAAACAGGTTACTATCGAAGCAAAAATCATTGAAGTTCAATTAACGGATGCTTCGTCTATTGGTATCAATTGGTCTTCTGTTCTTAAGAATTTCAATATTTCTGGCACTGTTGACTTTGGTTATAATGGACAAATTTATCCATATATTTCATCCAACGAAAGCCCAAACCCTGCTGGTGCTCCATATAATAATACCGGTCAGGATTATTCCACATATTCATCTATTAATGCACATACTGATCTGCACGATCCTGGCCGTTTTGTTTCAAAAATCACACTCGGATCTGCCAATTTTGACATCTTTTTGAACGCTTTAAAAGAGCAAGGTGATACCAAAATACTGTCAAATCCCAAGATTAGCGTAATGAATGGTCAACCAGCTCTCATTACCGTTGGACGTAACGTAACATACGTAGATTCTATTGAATCAGATCTCGATTCAGACACGGGCATTATTACTTATACTGTTGAAACTGAAAGGATTCTATCCGGTCTTGGAATGGCATTAACAGCGACTGTACTTGATGATAAACAAATCATCATGAACTTAGTTCCTGTTACATCAGAACTTATTGAACCCATTGAATACCTTGCAGTAGGTAATCTTGGTGGAACAGTTGGCCTTCCTATTGTGAATGTGCGTGAAATGAGTACAACTGTTAGGGTAAATGATGGAGAAATGCTCGTGATTGGTGGCCTTATCAGTAATGTTGATGAAACAGAAGGAGAATTTGCCCCTGTTTTAGGGGATATTCCCTTGCTGCGCTATCTGTTCGGATATGAAGAGAAAGTAGTCAGAAAACGTGAGCTGATCATTCTCTTAAAACCTAGAATCATATAATTCAACATTTTGTAGAAGTGGGAATTCTATCATAAAGATATGGAGAAGATGAAAATGCATAGGCTGAATTTTTTTATCGCAGGCGTTCTGGCATTAGTACTTACCGGATGCGGACAGACAGTCATAGAAACATTAAACGTTCCTGAAAATCCTGGTTTCAACGCTCCAGGAGTCGGAAAGTCTGTCGTTATTTTACCGTTTGCTGACTATTCTGGTGGCGCAAATATTGAGTCTGCACACAGACGTAATATGATAGTTACAGAAACGTTGACAGATCGTTTTGTTGCAAATGGATTTTCCTTACCCATTCAGGAAGATGTCTTTCAATACATGATTAACCAGAACGTTATATCTCTCATGGCGTATGAAGATAAGCGTTCAAGCTCAATGAATTTTGAATTGACTGATGGTGATTGGTCACCTCAGATGAGAAACGAAATCAAAAAGTATATAGCAGAGCAAGAAAATGAATTGAAAAATGATGCTATTACAAGTCCTGGCGCACATGGTCTTACACCTAAGACTATTGCAAAAATCGGACGACAATTTGACGCCGATTATATAATTCGTGGCCGAATTCTTGAATTCAAAACTCGTGAGGAAGCGACATGGGAACCATGGAAGAAAGGTCTTTTACCGTTCATCAATAACGGTACGAACCGCATACTGTTTGGTTTCGCCGATTCCGATGAATATGATCTTGATAACAACAAGATTACAGGTGGAATTTATGGCGCCCGGATTGGCTACGAGTCTTCACACTGGCCATGGGGCAGTGGTGACACAGTACTTGGTATAAGTGGGGGTGACACTGCGAACTCCATCCTCTGGGGTGCTATCGGATACGGTCTTGGTGAAAACACATATAACAGTGGCAAAGTAGATCAGGCTGTTGTTCAGTTGAGAATCTGGGTACAGGAAGCTGCTACAGGAAACGTTGTGTGGACAAACAGGGTTCGTGTACAGGTATCTCCTGAATCATTCCTTGCAGACAACCAGTATGATACCCTTTTTAACAAGGCTATTGAGAAAGGAGTCACAACACTTATCGAAAACTTTGTGACGTATGGCCTGTAAGAACTGAATTTACTTTAATTACACTCTTCTCCTAATCAAAAAAGGGGTTGTCTCTATTGAGACAACCCCTTTTTTGATTGTATTTTGATTACTGTTAAAACCGAATCAATTTCCGGCCTTTTTCTTTGCCTGAGCGTTCTGGAATAGAGCCATAAAGTTAACAGGCTCCATAAGAAATGGAGAGAAACCTCCATCTACAGTGACCTGACTCACAATCTGGCGGGTAAACGGAAAGAGCAGTGTCGGACAGTCAACCCCAAGAACCATTTCCAGATGTTCTTCTGGGATATTTTTCAGCAGAAAAATCGCTGCATGTTCCATCTCAAGGATAAAGAGTGATTTATCTTCTTCTTTGGAACCGACTTTTGCATAAATCTGCAGCGTGACTTCATAATGGTCATCATCTACTTTTTTATGGTTGAGGTTGAGGTTGAGTTCAACCTTTGGTTCAGATTGCTGTTGTGCTATATACACACCAGGAGCGTTAGGGTTTTCAAAAGAAAGATCCTTCATATACATCTTCTGCATCCTGAATTCAGGACGCGGTGCAGACTCCTGTGTACCGGTATTTTCAGTCATTTTTTCCTCATATATTGTTATTTACAAATTTAGCCTGAATTTCTCATGAACATTGCATCGAGTTGGCTTGATTCCACTTGCGACATGGCTTTCAGTATCTTGATGTACGTAGCCCAATCTTACAAAATGTTCACCAAAGGTCAGTTCATCCAGTGCCGTCTACAGACTTGTTTCGCTTGCAAAAAGAATCAACGCTTATCTTCTTCCAAAAAATATTGACTTCGGCATCGCTTGAACTGATGAAAAATCCGAATTAGGACTTTTCCACGAATCCTATGAATTTGGATCGCATTAAACTCCACTTATCAAGATCAAGCAAGTTTTTCAATTCCTGTCTGTATTTCTATTCTGGGTAAGAATCGGTTTTAAAAACATCCCGGTATAAGATTGTTCAACCTCAGATATTTCTTCAGGCGGACCACATGCCACGATTTCGCCACCACGATCTCCACCTTCAGGCCCTACATCAATTATCCAGTCTGCAGTTTTCACTACATCCAGGTTATGTTCGATTACAATTACTGTATTTCCCTGATCCACTAACCTCTCCAAAACGTGCAACAGATGTTGGATGTCTGAAGGATGCAACCCAGTTGTCGGCTCGTCTAGGATATAAAGAGTCTTTCCGCTACTTCTCCCTGACAACTCCCTGGCAAGTTTAACTCGCTGTGCCTCGCCACCTGAAAGTGTTACAGAAGACTGTCCAAGCTTAATATAAGACAACCCAACATCATATAGGGTCTGTAATCTATTCCTGATCGGAGGGATATTTGTAAAAAATTCGAGTGCTTCTTCTACTGTCATGCTCAGGACTTCGTGAATATTTTTTTCACGATACTTTATATCAAGGGTCTCCTGATTATACCTTTTCCCATGGCATGTTTCGCATACAACATAAATATCCGGCAGGAAGTGCATGGCAATTTTAATGACCCCTTCGCCATCACATGCCTCGCAGCGTCCACCTTTGAGGTTAAAACTAAATCGACCTGGTTTATAGCCACGTGCTCGTGCTTCAGGTAGCCTTGCAAACAGGTCCCTGATCGGAGTAAAGACACCGGTATACGTTGCAGGATTTGAGCGAGGTGTCCTACCAATAGGGCTTTGATCAATATCGATTATCTTATCAATCAGATCCAAACCTGTGATGGTACCTGCCCCATTTCCAAAGCTTTTCTCCCGTCTCAGGGATAAACCTTTCCGCGCCAATTTAAATAATGTTTCTATCACCAGCGAGCTTTTCCCTGACCCGGAAACACCGGTTACACATGTCATAACACCAAGCGGGAACTTGACCGAAACATTTTTCAGATTATTGGTAGTAGCCTTCATGACCGCCAATTTCATCTTCCCGTTCTTGCTGACCTGTTTTCTTTTTGCAGGGATCTCAATTCGTTTTCTATCAGAAAGAAAAGCTCCGGTTATAGATTTTTCATTTACCAGCAATCCATCCAGGTCTCCACTATATACGATCTCACCACCATGAACACCAGCTCCGACCCCCATATCTAGAATATGGTCAGCAGCCACAATGGTATCTGTATCATGTTCGACGACGATGACACTATTTCCGAGATCACGGAGTTCAATAAGAGTATTAATCAATTTCTGGTTATCCCTCTGATGCAAACCTATACTCGGCTCATCAAGAATGTACAGAACCCCTGCCAACCTGGATCCGATCTGCGAAGCAAGCCTTATTCTCTGAGCCTCGCCACCGGACAATGTCCCCGCCTTCCTTTCAAGAGAGAGATAACCAAGCCCGACATCTTCAAGAAACGACAAGCGATCCACTATTTCTTTCAAGATCGGCTCTCCAATCTGCCTCTCACGTGAATTGAATGGTAAAAGCGGAAGCTCCTGTAGTAACCTTTCGATTGAAAAACAGGTCAATTCATAAATAGAGCGTTTCCCAATAAGTATAGATAAGGCCGCTGGTTTAAGACGTGCTCCGGAGCATTTTGAACAGACCTGCTCATTCATAAACTTCGCTAATTCTTCCCGAATCATCGGCGACTGCGTTTCATGATACCGTCTGTCAAGTTGAGGAATGACTCCTTCAAACGCCTTCTCTGCCGTCATCACCCGTCGTCCTTTCTGGTAATGAAAATGAATTTCCTCACCACCAGAGCCAAAGAGGATAACGTCCTGCTGTTTTGGTGTAAGCTGTTTAAACGAGCTATCCAGTGAAAAGCCATAATGCTTTGCTACAGCTGCAAGTAATTGCCCGGTATATGTGGATTCAGATCGCCATCCCCATGGGGCTATGGCCCCTTGAGCAATACTTTTCGAATGATCGGGGACCACCAGGGCCGCATCAAAAAACTGATTTACCCCCAACCCACCGCACTCTTCACAGGCTCCCTGCGGATTGTTAAAGGAAAAAAGCTGAGTTGTCGGTTGAGGCATGGAGATTCCGCACTCATGACAGGCGGCATGTTCACTAAACAGCTGTTCTCTCTTATCATCAGGATAGTCAACCAGCAAAAAGCCTTCCGTCAGCTTTACAGCCGTACTAACCGAATCAGATAACCGTCTCCTGATCTCATTTTTAATCACCAATCTGTCAACAACTACCTCGATGGTATGGCGTTTATTCTTTTCTAACGCCTCAACATCGTCTGCATGGTACATTTCACCATCAATCCGTACGCGCACAAACCCTTCTTTACGAATACGGGCCAAGACCTGCTCATGACGACCTTTTCTATCTGTTACTATCGGCGCCAGCAGGATTACCTTCTTCCCCTCCGGTTCTGCCAGCAGCGTATTGACCATATCCTCAATCGACTGTGCCTGGATCTCATTACCGCAATCCGGACAATGAGGTCTACCACATCTGGCATACAGGAGTCGAAGATGATCGTAAATCTCCGTTACCGTCCCGACGGTCGAACGAGGATTTTTACTGGTTGTCTTCTGTTCGATGGATACTGCGGGTGAGAGTCCTTCCAGTGCATCCACTTCCGGTTTATCCATCTGGCCTAGAAACTGCCTGGCGTAGGTGGAGAGAGACTCTACGTACCTGCGCTGCCCTTCTGCGTAAAGAGTATCAAACGCCAGAGTGGATTTTCCGGAACCGGACAATCCGGTAAACACAACTAGTTTATTCCGGGGTAAATCAACACTAATATTTTTCAAATTATGCATACGGGCACCCCGTATGCTTAACGTTTTCGGTTCCATAAGTTTTGGAGGAGTTAAGAGGAAATCAGGAAGGCTCGACGAGCAGACTCTGGTGGTCGATCTTGATACATCTATCCATAACTACTTTGAGGCCCTGCGTCCTGGCATAGTCAGCCGCCTCACCGTTCACTATCCCCTGTTGCATCCAGACAGCCTTTACACCAATCTTCACAGCAGACTCAACAATAGGATACACCTCCTCAGAACGACGGAAAATGTCAACAAGGTCAACAGCAATTGGGATCTCATCAAGGCTACTGTAACAGGTACGTTCCAGAATGGTTGTCTGGCCCGGATTCACAGGAATTACAGTATAGCCGGCCTCAATCAGGTACCTGGCAACCATATTGCTCGGACGCGCCTCCTTGGGAGATAACCCGACAACGGCAATGGTTTTGACTTCACTGAGTAAATCCCGCAGTTCCTGCATTTCTGGAATATTCAACATAGTTATTAGTGGTGACAGGACCGATGATACCGGTGTTAAATTAGTACGGATAAAAGATGAGTTACAGCTACGCCACCTCTCACTTACATGGTAGCTTAAAAGTATGACCCCATAGACAAAAGTCAAGAGAACAATTATAGTTGAGCAGGATTTCAGGAGGGAGAAAAGTGCAACACCACGTTGCCTGATAAAAAAAGCTTTCTCATTCAATATTCAGCATACAGCAAGGGATAATTCATGAACTTTCAGGATATTATTTTTACACTGGACACATATTGGGCCGAAAAGGGCTGCGTTATTCAGCAACCATATGACATGGAAGTTGGAGCAGGGACATTCCACCCCGCGACCCTGCTACGAGCTCTGGGGCCGGAACCATGGAAAGCAGCCTACCCTCAACCCTCCCGTAGACCAACCGATGGACGTTACGGTGATAACCCCAACCGCTTGCAGCATTATTACCAGTATCAGGTAGTCATCAAACCATCCCCACTGGATGTGCAGGAGCTTTATCTGGAAAGCCTGAAACGATTTGGTCTGGATCTTCTGGAGCATGACATTCGTTTTGTCGAGGATGACTGGGAGTCACCAACACTTGGTGCCTCCGGACTCGGCTGGGAAGTGTGGCTTGATGGGATGGAGATTACCCAGTTCACCTACTTTCAACAGGCAGGTTCCATCGACTTACACCCGACAACGGTAGAAATCACCTATGGCCTTGAACGCATTGCCATGTACCTGCAGGGTGTCGAGAGCGTTTACGACATCAAGTGGAACAATACGGTATCTTACGGCCAGATCTTTCACCAGGCCGAGGTTGAATTTTCAACATTCAATTTCGAGGAAGCCAACGTCGAGGAAATGATTAGGTTTTTTAATGTGTACGAAGAAGAAGCTCTCAAGCTGGTTGAAAAAAACCTTATCCTGCCGGCTTATGATTTCTGCCTGAAATGCTCGCACACCTTTAACCTGCTTGATGCGCGCAAAGCAATCAGTGTTGCTGAACGCACCCGCTATATCGGTCGTATTCGGAATATTGCCAGAAAAGTCGCTGAAAGATACGTCATTCAACGCGAAGAAATGGGTCACCCGCTCATCAAAGCATAACCTGTCTACTTCAGCATATAAACGCCTGTCCGTTTTCATTTATCAGCGGACAGGTATTTGTACTGCCGCATAAAAACCTATTCTGTTTCAATCCGAAAACTCATCATTTTGTTCAGGATCAAGGCATGTATCGAATGTCACCACAGACAAGTAGCAGATATTATCAAGATGATTATTCGATACGCATCGTTGATCGACCCCCTTCTTTCAGGTTTGCTAATTGTTTCAGGAGCAATATTTCACTTTTCCCTTTCATGTACAGCTCTCAATAAACATTTCAATCAGTCAGGTTGCCTTTAGATGACTGATCATCTCTCGTGTATTTATTAACCTACACCTTAATTATAGATTTGATTTACGATACCTTTCAACAGGTTATACTGTTGTTTTCATAGTGCACACAGTTTCCTTATTCCCTTTACTGGTGATACTATTCATCCAGCCAAACATTACATTGAGCAAGTTAGAAGAAGGTTGAAAAATGCTCAGTCCCACTTTCCAAGGTTAGAATAATGAGAGTAAAATTTTTTAGTCTTAGTTTATTATTCTTTTGTTGGTACCTTGAACCAAGTCACGCTCATCAAGCAATTTGGAAAACCTCTTTGCCAGATACCTTAGAAATTGATTACGCCATCACCAAAGCTTTCGCTGACAAATTCAGCGCAACCTTGACGGCAAATAAAGTTCCTTTTGCACGAAGACTAGACCAGTTGAAAAATGGAGAAATTGACGTTCTATGTGGTCTCTTAAAAAATAATGACAGGGAACGTTTTGCCTATTTTTTGAGGCCCCCATACAAATTGAGATCAAACAAGTATTTCTTCATCAGAAAAGGAGAAGGAAAACGCCTGCAAACGTATGAGGATTTATACAAACTGAGAGTTGGGGTACACATAGGATCAAAATATTTTCCACGTTTCGATGAAGATGAGAAACTGAAAAAATTCGTCACTCCCTACTACGCGGATAGTTTCAAGATGCTTGTGTCTGGCAGGATCGATGTCGTAATCCACACAGATGTGTATGGACTAGAAATTATGAATCAATTGAGTTTGCAAGATAATGTGGAGGTCGCACCATTCATGCATACAGAAAAAAAACCTGTTTATATGGCGATTTCTCGGAAGTCCAAACTCTTTAACCGTAAGGATGAATTAGAAGATGTTTTTCGATTAATGGTGGAATCCGGAGAAATTGATCGAATTATTCAATCGTATTTCCGAAGTAAGGGCTTACCCATACCCGAATATAAATAAGACACCTCTTGTGCTGATCAGCATCTCAACTTTTATCCTTTCAGCGCTGGACCTTAGAGAATGTACAGTTTTAATCGCAAAGAAATGTTATCGAGAATACTATTGTTGATTGCAGCTTGAGATATGGATTTATCCTCTCCACGTAGACAACTGGTAAACCAAAAGCAGCTCTTTTAACTGTTCCTGGAGACTTCTATCTTTGCTTATCGACGTACCGAATCAATTCTTCCATGGTCTGTGATTGTCTGCAGATCAGATAGGGAAGATTTTTTCCATTCATGTCATAGTAGCCATTTAATGAACTATAAAAGATACCCATTGATTGAGTCCCTCCACAATCCAGCCAGTCTGTTTTGGCGTGCACCGTAGAATGAACCGCTTCGAAGGCCCAAAGCCTTTTTTGACATACAGATAAAAATCAGGAAGCCTGTAAAATTGATCAACCGTTGATTGCAGAATATTCTGCACATTCGCTGTAATAGTAAGCCCCTTTGCTTTGTGAGCAGCATAGGTCGTTGATTTGTGAAAATAAATGGCAAAACGACGCCGGATAATCAGCCTGTTCGGGGAGAGGATTATGTCAGTCACCGGTGTTTCAACAGAGCAGAGCCCGTATGCAAGCAAAAGCAGGACAGGTGTCACACATGCCAGACCAAGTGGTGATATGGTATAGGTATAATTTCCACCGGTGTTTAACAATGCTGCAAGTAGCATACAGAGCGTCAGAGTTGCAAATACGATTCCAGCAAGACCACAAAATATTTCAGTACTGCTGCGCGTGGAATAGAGGCGCAACCTGCTTTCATCAGCAGATTGTTCAACTTCAAGATCCACCTCGGCAGGTGGAGAATGCCACTGCCAGCTTATGGTCGTACTATTTTGTGTTTTATCCTTTGAAAACTCTTCATAACTGGTCTTTGTTCTCTTAATTTTTCTCCAGAGAAAGAACAATAGAACGAAAAGAAAAGGAAGAAGAATAAGTTTTGCTTTAAGGGAAAAATCACCGATAAAAAGCATAATTCATCTCTCTTTTCTTCTTCGTGTTTAGCTTTGGTATATGTTGAGTAAAGAATCCATAATACCGATGGCATCTGTTCATTTATTGCCAGCTGCTTCTGCTTCTGTATCTTCAGACTTGACTGAAGTTTTTTTCTCCATCAATGAGCAAAGCGGGGCGAACACATTTCCCTCTATAAATTCAGAAAAAATAAGAACTTCACTGCTTTCAGTTGGCTTCTTGAAATAAGCATGTAAAACTGAGTCGTTACATTTGGGGCAGTGTTCTGCAGTAATTTTCAGGATGTTCTCTTCTTTTGACGGCTTCTCTTCAGGACAGGGCCCTGCATTCCATTGGCGAGCACTGAGATCATGCAGTATTTCCTCATAGGGAGGAGCCGCAGCATACCATAGTTTATCCTTAATATCATAGGAACACAGGCATTTTTCACAATAGTATTCCCCTTTCAAATGGAAAAAGACAATAACAGGCATAGCCAGTATGAAAACGGCTTCAATCATATTCCAACCCGTCGATGTGAAATCTCCGGTGTCGGATCCAAAAAAGATGGCCGCCCAGAACAGGCATACCAGGGTTAGGGGTACAAGGGCAAAACTGAGGGCTATCATGTTTCGGCATGTTCCACCAAGCGAGTTGCCCAAAGAAGCTCCGGCTATGCCTGCGCACCAGATAATCCCAATTGTAAGTATAATAATATCTACATTGATTAAGCCGATAATATACAGCGCCAATTCTATACCCAACCAGAGCGTGATCGGAGTAATGATAGCTATGAGTAAAAATGCAAGAATGGGGCATTTCCCGCTTCTTTTCTGTTTGTACTTTTTTACCTTTTGAAATTTTGAAGGCATTTGGTCTCTCCTTTTCATTTATCTGGATAAAAATCGCCCAGAAACCAAACCATAACTATACATGATACGCAATACCTTTCCCAAAGGTACCGTATTATATGGGTTAGTTGTTCCGAGGGGGATTATGTATCCTCAAGCGAACTGCTGGTAAGAGTAATTTGACTCATGCCTTCCCTCTATTTGCTGATGAAAAATAGAGAAATAATTCATATCTAGTTCCCATCCTAAAACTGCCCTTTTGATCAATATTTTCGTTATGCTCAATATTTTATCCTCCGTTAAGTGAGCAACGAGACGCCGAGATTTCTCTTATATGCCTATGGTAAAATTTTTCACATGCCTCAATCTGGACCAGATAAGCGTAGACTTCGAGCGTTCTTGGGGTGCATTCTCGCCACATCAACTTTGGGAAACCCTTTGGCCCATCACCCTTATAATATTAATCACCTCGAAAACTTGTGATGAGTGAAAGCAGTTCATCGGGGTCTGTTTTGATGTTCTTGTGAACTTTCACATCTCTTTTGCTATTAATAACGACGACATACATTTTTCTGGCATGAAGAACGATTCCGCAGTAATACTGATGTTGTTTGCTATAAAATTTCATGCTATGGCCTCCTTTGGGTGTGTGGGATGTGGTTGGTGGTACTTCCACAATCTTATCTCACCTGAAGGAAGGCCATAACTATTATCAAATCATTCCAGCGGACCCGAAAAACATCGGGCCGCTGAATTTAACGTTATATTTAGAAAAATTAATTAGTACTCGTGGAAGCAGTAATCATTACTAGCATAATAAAATGGAAAAATATTCATTATACATATCAATCCCATTATTAATTGTTGCAGTAATATTAGTGATATTTCTCAATATTAAATGGTATTTAAGAATTAAGAAAAAAATCGGGAGAATGATTCCATTTCCAATGGAGAATGAAGGATTTAATGCGTATTATGAAATGGCAGAATTTGGAAAAGAAAACAGGTTCTGGCAAATTTTGATGACTATATCAGGTTTCGGTGCAATAATCTTACTAGGTATCTATCATTAATAAAATTAATATAACCAACCGATTATGAACACTCCCTACGGTCGTTCAGATTCGCTGAAACTCGCCACATAACTCAACGTTATATGGATAAATTATTTTGAGGCACACATGATTAAATTAAATGCAAATGGAATGAAATGGCTAAAAAGTTTTCACTTGATTGCAGTTTCTTGTTGGGTTGGCGGTGCTGTTTCCCTGATATTGCTTTATTTCTTAAAAGGTAAAGTAACTGATGATGGAATTCTGTATGGAATAAACCAGAGCATTCACCATGTTGATATGGCAGTTGTTGTAATCCCCGGTGCCTTTGGATGCTTGGTAACCGGTTTAATATACTCTTCTTTCAGCAATTGGGGTTATTTCAAACACAATTGGCTTATATTAAAATGGATTGTCACTATTACGGCCATATTATTTGGCACTTTTTTTCTGGGGCCGTGGGAAACAAATATGATGGAAATCTCTGGAAAACTTGGAATGTCCTCTATGAGTGACGATGAATACCTGTACAATGAAAAGATGAACTTAATTTTTGGCACTATTCAAGTCTTGGTGCTGATGGTGACGATTTTTATTTCAATCTTCAAACCTTGGAAATCGAAAAAAGTAAAAGGAAAACGCATATAACAAGGGCGTCCACACAGACCGCAAGAAGCGCGCGATTTTTTTACATTCTCGTAACGTGCCTATTTTCGTACCATTAATAGTTGTCGTTTCGTGGAGGGCTTCTTGAGGCTGGTTTTGCCTGACGTTGCGCCTCAATGAATTGGATCAAACACAAATGATAAGTTTTAAGAAAAAATCAATATTTTGCTTTTTCCTTTTAATATTTGATTCAAATCTTGCGCCTGCTTGCACTACATTCTGTCTAGACATTACGAACCGACCCGTCTACGGAAGAAATTTCGATTGGAGGCTTGGAGACGGTTGTATATTTATTAATAAACGAGGTGTTGTAAAAACTACAATCTCATATGAAACGGATGAAGTGAACAATAGTTTGAGTTGGGTATCAAAATATGGAAGTGCAACGTTTAACCTATTCGGACGAGAATTCCCGATGGGTGGCATGAACGAAGCTGGCCTGGTGGTTGAATCAATGATGTTAGATGAAACTCAATACCCACCAAAGGATTCGCGTCCAGAAATTATGGCTTCACAATGGATTCAGTATCAGCTTGATAATTTTTCCAAGGTAGAAGACGTAATCTCAAGTGGATCAAAAATGAGAATTCAAGCATCAAAGGATTCGAAACTACACTTTTTTATATGTGAACGATCAGGTATATGCGCTACCATTGAATTTATTGAAGGGGAACTTATTTACCATACCAATGAACGGTTGCCTGTTAAAACTCTTACAAACAGCACGTACACTGAATCTCTCAGCTATTGGAGAAAAGGGGAGCTACCCCAATCTGACAAAAATAAATCAATAGAACGCTTTAATCGGACAGCAAACTTAGTTAATGAATATGATCCGCTTACACTTGGCCAGCCGATTGAATATGCATTTAACATTTTGAAAAAAGCTGAACATGATTCTCTTAAAACTCAATGGAGTATTGTCTATGATATTGTAGGTTTTACTATTTATTTTCGGACATATGACAATCAAAAAACTAGAATATTCAGTTTAAAGTCTTTTGATCTTTCATGTTCAACACCAGTAAAAGTTATGAATACAGATTCTGGGCAATCCGGTTATATTGCAGATAAATTTATTCAATACTCATATCAGGCCAATCGAAATCAGATAAGGAATTTTTATTTAAAATCGTACTTTTCTGCGCTTCCCGATCACATTTTAGATCTATTTTCAGGTTACCCAGAAACTACTTTTTGCAACTAGCAGTACAAAGGTATTACTTAACAGCCAGCATGTAATCGAACATCATCAATAAAGAATTATAATCGCACAACAAACTGTTCCACAGAACCCGACGTGATCGGGGTCGGACCAACTAGAACCATCGGAATGTATGTATTCCTATTAAATATTAAGATTTTTTTTTACACCTTAGAAGCATCTTTTAGGGGCAAAAAAGAGTACTATAAGCAGGAGTGGGTTCTCTTAGGACATTCATTCTGCTTGCATTTGTTCCCCCTGACAAGCATAGCTCAATCGGCTATTTAAAACTGGGGAAGTCGAACGCTGTTCCTTTTTGGTTCTCACTTATTTCTCTTATTAAAAAATGAAAGCTGTTAAAATCCCATATGATCAATTGAGTCAAGAGGCATTGGACGGTGTTATCGAAGAATTTGTAACCCGTAATGGTACTGATTACGGCGAAGCCGAAATCCCACTTGGGACGAAAATTGCCCAAGTGTTAAAACAACTTAAATCTAAAGAAGCCTTTATTGTCTTTGATCATAATTCTGAGACAACTACTATCCTTCACAAGGATGATCAAATTTTGAAATCTATTGATTCATAAGACGAAAAGAGGACGCGTTGGCTTTTGATTCTTGTCGCGAATTATTGCTAACATAATAATTCACCGGATAAACTGGTGATCATCACGTTACCTGTACAAAAACATTGAAATGATCGTCAAGCTAGTTAAAAACACATCAGATGATGATGAATTCAAAATTGAAAGTCTAGACATTGAAAACGAGTATGAGGTAATTGGCATCGAATCAGACGATTACAGAATAATTAGTGATACTGATAAAGAGCCATACCTATATCCTCCAGATTGTTTTGAAATTGTAGATGATACAAAACCTCCATTCTGGGTAACCGAGTTTGGCGAAGATGGAGAAGAATACTCTTATCCTGAAAACTGGAATAAGGTTGGCATTTTTGAAGATTACTTCGAAGGAGTTAAGGAAGTAAAAAAACAATTCTGGGCAGACTATAAAAAATACTCCAATAAAAACAGCAGTTAATGAAAAACATGGGGTCAAATCATGCTATATCAAATATCAAATCAGTGCACCCATAAGAAACCGGAAGAGAACTAGCGTGCCCACGAAAATTGGCTTAATCAGTGATGTCCATGCCACAGCAGACCCCGTACGGGAAGCCTTGGCGGTTTTTCAGAGTCAAAGGGTGAATTATGTTTTCTGTGTTGGAGACACTGCCGGGTACGGGAACGAACTGAACCAAACCGTTAATTTGCTAAATGAGAGTGGATGCACAACTATTATGGGTAACCATGACCTCTGGTGTCTGGCCAACCCCAATGACGGGAAAGCAGACTCGGTTCTCACTTTTTTCGAGAAATTGCCGTTGTGGCTATTAGTAACTCTCGAAGGGAAACGTGTCTACTTGGTTCATGCAAGTCCTCCACAGTCACTCATGGACGGGATTACCCTGTTGGATAAACGTGCAGAGATCCTGGCGGACCGGAAAAAGTTGTGGTCCGAAAAATTGGAAGGATCTGAATTCGATGTGCTAGTGGTCGGCCATACTCACCAGGTGTTTGCCGAACAGCTGGACGATGTTTTGGTGATCAATCCAGGAAGCACCAAATTCAATCATAGCTGTGCGATACTCAACCTACCCGAGATGGAACTTCAATTATTTCCTCTATCAAATAAAAAATTAACGCACGTGTGGAACTGGGGGATGGAGTGTGGCGACACCTGGTTGTGACATATAGAAAAGACATAAAAATGTCGAACCAGCATTTACACCAGACAAAGATATTTTCCGCGCTTTTCTGATCATTCGATGGCGGTGTTGTGATGAAAACGCTACGAGTTGTCCCAGATGTGTCCCGCAACTTCATTTTCTAGCAAATAAAGAAATAGTGTTGTGGCGTGAACATCAGGGTGACACAATTCGGCTCTTCAAAATTCCGGGATAATCTCGGGACACAAAGAGAGAGAGGTAAAGACCTGAAATAATGAATAAAATGGCGGAAGTGCATGGGAATCGAACCCACCTAGGAGGCTATTAACCCCCTACACCGGATTTGAAGCCCAGGTGTAACCAAACAAAATATTGTATATATTCAAAATATTGCGAACAATACTTTGTAAATAGAACACAATTTTGAGCACAATTGACAAAATATTGAATTGGAGTTTTTGCAAAATATTCTTTTAGACCTTTGAGTCTAAAAGAATATTTAAACAGGTGAGCAACCATATCAATCTAGAACTATTCAATCAAATTCAGATGTCCAACATCAGGATTAAAAAAATGTACAAACTCATTCTCAGTTACTTCAACCCCTTCCTTCCTAAGTACTTGAGCATCAACTCTTATTCGGCCAGCGCCGCCTTGACCACCATACGTGTTATAACCAATATTAGCGCCACCACCGCCACCAATAGCCGTAACGGTTCCATTATTTTCGACTGCCTGCCCAACTAGCCAGATAGCTCCGCCGGAACCGCCACCACCACTGGCACCATAGTGATGAGTAGTGCTTTGATATATTCCACTTCCACCAGCACCACCATCAGCAGCTACGATGCCTGTAGCACTAATAGCCAACGTGCCAAAAGCTTCCACATACACAGCACCACCACCCGCACCGCCACCACCGCCATTTGCTCCTAACTTGACCGGGTCTGTAACGTAGGACACAGACGTACCGCTTCCACCACCACCACCGGAACCACCCGTGAAGTCAAATAACGAAGCTCCACCATAAGTAATCCCTGCTGCTCCCCTATTCGCTGAACAACTCCCATTATACAGCCCGCCCTGTAAGCCAGAATAACCATATCCAGCACCTCCTCCAGTGAGACCAGTTACATTCGTCCCACATAGCTTGCCGCCGCCACCAGCGCCAGGACCAAAACCATTACCGGCATCTCCAAGGAGTCCACCATAGCCTCCCCCACTACCACCAGCAACTCCATAACCGCCTGGAACATTCAGGAAAATCGAGTCCTCACCACCAAGACCATCACTTCCTCGAACGCTGATGGTTCCCTCGATATTGACATCACCAGTGGATATTAATCGTAGTGGCTTTTGCCCAATCCCTCTGATTACAGTCCCGGGAGCAACATAGATAGAGGTATAAATGTTTGTGCCAGACAAAACCAATTCACTTATGCCGGTAGTATTTAATACGTTTTCCTGGTCTACAGTAACCGGGTTACCATCAGTGTTATCATCAAACCCATCGCCATCTGAGTCCACCAGCAACGGATCTGTCTCGCCAGCATCTACAACACCATTTCGGTTAGCATCTTCGGCCCCATCCGGTAACCCGTCACCGTCGGTGTCGGTGATCAGTGGATCCGTACCCAGCTGTAATTCTATCTCCGTTACAAGACCGTCATTATCTAGGTCTGCACCACGATCATCCAGGAACGGATCAAGTCCAAGACTGACCTCCTCACCGTTACTCCATCCGTCACTATCAAAATCAGTAGTATTATCAGGAACCAGCGGATCAAGACCGAACTCGACTTCCAGGCCATCAAGCATTCCGTCACCATCAGTGTCGGCCTGGTACATGTCGGTCCCTATCTCAAGTTCCTGATCATTCAGAAGACCATCACGGTCATGATCTCCAAGTCCAAAATAACCAACTAGTGGAGCAGTCACCCTGGCAAACAGAAATTCATCTTCATCAACGTCAACACCTTTAATACGGAGCCGTGGCGCATCTATCCTGATTCGGCCGACACCTCCAGGGCCACCTGAGATCATTGAATTCGAACTATTTATGACACTTTCTCCACCAAGCCCCCCTAAAGCCGTAATTCCACCTCCGTTAAATTCCAGAACGTTGGCGGCAATCCAGATCGCACCTCCGGAACCACCGCCTCCGCTACCGCCATAGCCACCTATGGTGTCATACACTCCACTGCCACCATAACCGCCATCAGCCCTTACACCACCATTTTCACCAATTAGAAGCCCTCCGGATGCATGTATGTAGACAGCACCGCCACCACCGCCGCCACCGCCGCCGTTGGCTCCCAAATCATCTCCTGCCACATCATAGTAACCGGCACTGCCGCCACCACCACCACCGGAACCACCAATGAAATCGAAAAGGATGGCAGAGCCATAAACAGTTCCTCCTGTTCCTCCATACGTAGTATTGGAAGAGAATGTACAAAAACCATGCACTCCCGGGGTACCGTAACCAGCACCTCCACCGGTTGTTCCGTTCGCATAACCACTCACCCTGAGACCGCCACCACCGGATCCAGGACCTCGACCTGCATAACCGTTACTCAACAGACCACCACGACCACCAGCGCCGCCTCCGGCTATTCCTGTACCTCCAGGTGTATTAACGAAAACAGCAGTGTTGTCAGCATTCTTGCCAGTACCACCAGTCACATCAACAAATCCTTCAAGAACGATATCACCCATGGAGATCAGCTGTAGCGGCTCATCACCACTGCCGCGGATGGTCGTTTCCGGAGCAACGTAGATCGAGGTATAAGTATGGGTACCGGAGAGCACGAGCTCACTCACTCCGGTTGTATCGAGAATGTTGTCCTGGTCTGCGACTAGCGGATTGCTGTCTGAACCGTCCGCAATACCGTCACCGTCACTATCGGAAAGTAGCGGATCGGTCTCGTCGACATCAACAATACCGTTCTGGTTGGCATCTTCCGCTCCATCAAGAAGACCATCTCCATCCGTATCAGCCACCAGCGGATCGGTTCCTAATTGTAACTCTGTCTCCGTTACAAGACCGTCATTATCGAGATCCGCACCACGGTCGTCGCGGAATGGATCTGTCCCAAGCGCCAACTCGTCAAAATTACTTACACCATCATTATCCGGGTCTTCCAAGCTGTCGTCAACCAGAGGATTGAGGTTCGCTTCTGCCTCATCACCATCATCTATACCGTCACCATCGGTGTCGGAAACAAGCATATCGGTCCCAAGTTCGAACTCCTCTTCGTTGGTCAGTCCATCCTGGTCATAGTCTGTCAGGGCAAAATAGCCAACTGATGGGCTCGAGCTCTGACCAAAAGTACTCTCATCTACTTCAACACCATTTATGCGTAGGACAGGGGCATCAATCCTGATCCGCCCGACACCGCCCTTACCGCCATTGAGGTTATAATAACTATAGTAGTTGGGGCCACCAAGGCCACCTAACGCACTTAGTGTTCCATTATTCTCTATGGTTAAAGCTGCTAACCAGATAGCACCACCGGAACCACCTCCACCACTGGCACCGTAATTACTACTACCTAACACACCACTACCACCAGAACCACCATCGGCGACTATGCCTCCGGCTGAGCCAATTGACAAGGTGCCTAACGCTTCGATATAGACAGCACCGCCACCGCCGCCTCCGCCGCCGCCATGGGAACCATAGGACACTTCAGGGACGTAGCTGGTCTGAGCACTGCTGCCTCCGCCACCACCAGAACCACCCATGAAGTCAACCAACCGGGAAGAACCATAAACTCTGCCCCCGCTACCTCGATAGTCTGTACTATATGATCCACCTTGGAGACCAGGTGAACTATAACCGGCACCACCTCCAGTTGCTGCCACAGTTCGGCTTGGGTAAACACCGCCACCACCGCCACCGGGACCGGTACCAGCCGAACCCGAACCAAGGATACCACCGCTTCCACCGGATCCACCGCCAGCTATGCCTCGACCACCAAACGCATTGATTATATATGTATTCTGGGCGCCTGAACCTGCCTTACCGCTGACATCAATGATACCCTCAATTGAAATATCACCCATAGAGAGCAGCTGCAGCGGCTCATCACCACTGCCGCGGATGGTCGTTTCCGGGGCAACGTAGATCGAGGTATAGGTATGAGTACCGGAGAGCACGAGCTCACTCACTCCGGTTGTATCGAGAATGTTGTCCTGGTCCGCTATCAGTGGATTGCCATCTGAACCGTCCGCAATGCCGTCACCGTCACTATCGGAAAGCAACGGATCTGTCTCATCGGCCTCTGTAATACCATTCTGGTTCGCATCTTCCACGCCATCAAGTAGACCGTCACCATCGGTATCGGCCACCAGCGGATCGGTACCTAATTGCAACTCGGTCTCCGTTACAAGACCATCATTATCAAGGTCTGCACCACGATCATCACGGAACGGATCGGTGCCAAGTGCCAACTCGTCAAGATTACTTACACCATCATCATCCGGATCTTCACCAGCATCATCGATAAGAGGATCAAACCCAGTTTCAACCTCATCACCGTCATCCATGCCGTCTCCATCACTATCAGAGACAAACAGATCTGTCCCAAATTCGAATTCCTCTTCGTTGATCAGCCCATCTTGGTCGTAGTCTGCCAGGGCAAAATAGCCAACTCCAGGATAGAAGTTTTGTACAAACTCATTCTCAGTTACTTCAACCCCTTCCTTCCTAAGTACTTGAGCATCAACTCTTATTCGGCCAGCGCCGCCTTGACCACCATACGTGTTATAACCAATATTAGCGCCACCACCGCCACCAATAGCCGTAACGGTTCCATTATTTTCGACTGCCTGCCCAACTAGCCAGATAGCTCCGCCGGAACCGCCACCACCACTGGCACCATAGTGATGAGTAGTGCCTTGATATATTCCACTTCCACCAGCACCACCATCAGCAGCTAC
This sequence comes from Desulfopila sp. IMCC35008, assembly GCF_010646885.2. Lineage (GTDB taxonomy): Bacteria > Desulfobacterota > Desulfobulbia > Desulfobulbales > Desulfocapsaceae > Desulfopila. Next base: position 4,236,857 of record NZ_CP050700.1, read on the forward strand.
GATGCCTGTAGCACTAATAGCCAACGTGCCAAAAGCTTCCACATACACAGCACCACCACCCGCACCGCCACCACCGCCATTTGCTCCTAACTTGACCGGGTCTGTAACGTAGGACACAGACGTACCGCTTCCACCACCACCACCGGAACCACCCGTGAAGTCAAATAACGAAGCTCCACCATAAGTAATCCCTGCTGCTCCCCTATTCGCTGAACAACTCCCATTATACAGCCCGCCCTGTAAGCCAGAATAACCATATCCAGCACCTCCTCCAGTGAGACCAGTTACATTCGTCCCACATAGCTTGCCGCCGCCACCAGCGCCAGGACCAAAACCATTACCGGCATCTCCAAGGAGTCCACCATAGCCTCCCCCACTACCACCAGCAACTCCATAACCGCCTGGAACATTCAGGAAAATCGAGTCCTCACCACCAAGACCATCACTTCCTCGAACGCTGATGGTTCCCTCGATATTGACATCACCAGTGGATATTAATCGTAGTGGCTTTTGCCCAATCCCTCTGATTACAGTCCCGGGAGCAACATAGATAGAGGTATAAATGTTTGTGCCAGACAAAACCAATTCACTTATGCCGGTAGTATTTAATACGTTTTCCTGGTCTACAGTAACCGGGTTACCATCAGTGTTATCATCAAACCCATCGCCATCTGAGTCCACCAGCAACGGATCTGTCTCGCCAGCATCTACAACACCATTTCGGTTAGCATCTTCGGCCCCATCCGGTAACCCGTCACCGTCGGTGTCGGTGATCAGTGGATCCGTACCCAGCTGTAATTCTATCTCCGTTACAAGACCGTCATTATCTAGGTCTGCACCACGATCATCCAGGAACGGATCAAGTCCAAGACTGACCTCCTCACCGTTACTCCATCCGTCACTATCAAAATCAGTAGTATTATCAGGAACCAGCGGATCAAGACCGAACTCGACTTCCAGGCCATCAAGCATTCCGTCACCATCAGTGTCGGCCTGGTACATGTCGGTCCCTATCTCAAGTTCCTGATCATTCAGAAGACCATCACGGTCATGATCTCCAAGTCCAAAATAACCAACTAGTGGAGCAGTCACCCTGGCAAACAGAAATTCATCTTCATCAACGTCAACACCTTTAATACGGAGCCGTGGCGCATCTATCCTGATTCGGCCGACACCTCCAGGGCCACCTGAGATCATTGAATTCGAACTATTTATGACACTTTCTCCACCAAGCCCCCCTAAAGCCGTAATTCCACCTCCGTTAAATTCCAGAACGTTGGCGGCAATCCAGATCGCACCTCCGGAACCACCGCCTCCGCTACCGCCATAGCCACCTATGGTGTCATACACTCCACTGCCACCATAACCGCCATCAGCCCTTACACCACCATTTTCACCAATTAGAAGCCCTCCGGATGCATGTATGTAGACAGCACCGCCACCACCGCCGCCACCGCCGCCGTTGGCTCCCAAATCATCTCCTGCCACATCATAGTAACCGGCACTGCCGCCACCACCACCACCGGAACCACCAATGAAATCGAAAAGGATGGCAGAGCCATAAACAGTTCCTCCTGTTCCTCCATACGTAGTATTGGAAGAGAATGTACAAAAACCATGCACTCCCGGGGTACCGTAACCAGCACCTCCACCGGTTGTTCCGTTCGCATAACCACTCACCCTGAGACCGCCACCACCGGATCCAGGACCTCGACCTGCATAACCGTTACTCAACAGACCACCACGACCACCAGCGCCGCCTCCGGCTATTCCTGTACCTCCAGGTGTATTAACGAAAACAGCAGTGTTGTCAGCATTCTTGCCAGTACCACCAGTCACATCAACAAATCCTTCAAGAACGATATCACCCATGGAGATCAGCTGTAGCGGCTCATCACCACTGCCGCGGATGGTCGTTTCCGGAGCAACGTAGATCGAGGTATAAGTATGGGTACCGGAGAGCACGAGCTCACTCACTCCGGTTGTATCGAGAATGTTGTCCTGGTCTGCGACTAGCGGATTGCTGTCTGAACCGTCCGCAATACCGTCACCGTCACTATCGGAAAGTAGCGGATCGGTCTCGTCGACATCAACAATACCGTTCTGGTTGGCATCTTCCGCTCCATCAAGAAGACCATCTCCATCCGTATCAGCCACCAGCGGATCGGTTCCTAATTGTAACTCTGTCTCCGTTACAAGACCGTCATTATCGAGATCCGCACCACGGTCGTCGCGGAATGGATCTGTCCCAAGCGCCAACTCGTCAAAATTACTTACACCATCATTATCCGGGTCTTCCAAGCTGTCGTCAACCAGAGGATTGAGGTTCGCTTCTGCCTCATCACCATCATCTATACCGTCACCATCGGTGTCGGAAACAAGCATATCGGTCCCAAGTTCGAACTCCTCTTCGTTGGTCAGTCCATCCTGGTCATAGTCTGTCAGGGCAAAATAGCCAACTGATGGGCTCGAGCTCTGACCAAAAGTACTCTCATCTACTTCAACACCATTTATGCGTAGGACAGGGGCATCAATCCTGATCCGCCCGACACCTCCCTGACCTCCATTCAGACGGTAAGTGCTGTAGTAGTTAGGACCACCAGCTCCACCAACCGCACTTAGTGTACCATTATTCTCAAGCACAGAAGCAACAAGCCAGATCGCGCCACCGGAACCGCCACCACCACTGGCACCGTAATTACTACTACCTAACACACCACTACCACCAGAACCACCATCGGTGACTATGCCTCCGGCTGAGCCAATTGACAAGGTGCCTAACGCCTCAATATAGACCGCACCGCCACCGGCTCCACCACCGCCCCCATGGGAACCGTAGGATACTTCAGGTACGTAGCTGCTCCTGGCACTGCTGCCGCCACCACCACCGGAACCGCCCGTAAAATCAACCAGACGGGTAGATCCATAAACAATGCCGGCACTCCCTCTAGATAAAGGATCTGCCGTCCAATAATATCCGCCCTGTAAACCGGGTGAACCGTATCCGGCACCACCACCAGTCATTCCCTGGGACCGGTTATCAAACCATGGACCGCCTCCACCGAAGCCAGAACCGACTCCTGCAGAACCCGCACTAAGGATACCCCCGCTTCCACCGCTACCGCCGCCAGCTATGCCTCGACCACCAAACGCATTGATTATATATGTGTTCTGAGCGTCTGAACCTGCCTTACCGCTGACATCGATGATACCCTCAATTGAAATATCACCCATAGAGATCAGCTGCAGCGGCTCATCACCACTGCCGCGGATGGTCGTCTCCGGGGCAACGTAAATTGAAGTGTAGGTATGGGTTCCGGAAAGCACGAGCTCACTCACTCCGGTTGTATCGAGAATGTTGTCCTGGTCTGCGACTAGCGGATTGCTGTCTGAACCGTCCGCAATACCGTCACCGTCACTATCGGAAAGCAACGGATCGGTCTCGTCGGCATCTGTAATACCATTCTGGTTCGCATCTTCCACACCATCAAGTAGACCATCTCCATCCGTATCGGCCACCAGCGGATCGGTACCTAATTGCAGCTCGGTTTCCGTTACAAGACCGTCATTATCAAGGTCCGCACCACGGTCGTCGCGGAATGGATCTGTCCCAAGGGCTAACTCATCAACGTTGCTTACACCATCGTTATCGGAATCTTCAGCAGCATCGTCAACCAGAGGATCCAGACCATATTCCACTTCATCACCGTCATCCATGCCGTCTCCATCGCTATCGGAAACTAGCATATCCGTACCAAAGGCTGACTCCTCTTCGTTGGTCAGCCCATCCTGGTCGTAGTCTGACAGGGCAAAATAGCCGACTGATGGGCTCGAGCTCTGACCGAAGGTACTCTCATCAACTTCAACTCCGTTTATGCGCAACACAGAAGCATCCACCCTGATCCGGCCGACACCTCCCTGACCTCCATTCAGACGGTAAGTGCTGTAGTAGTTAGGACCACCAGCTCCACCAACCGCACTTAGTGTACCATTATTCTCAAGCACAGAAGCAACAAGCCAGATCGCGCCACCGGAACCGCCACCACCACTGGCACCGTAATTACTACTACCTAACACACCACTACCACCAGAACCACCATCGGTGACTATGCCTCCGGCTGAGCCAATTGACAAGGTGCCTAACGCCTCAATATAGACCGCACCGCCACCGGCTCCACCACCGCCCCCATGGGAACCGTAGGATACTTCAGGTACGTAGCTGCTCCTGGCACTGCTGCCGCCACCACCACCGGAACCGCCCGTAAAATCAACCAGACGGGTAGATCCATAAACAATGCCGGCACTCCCTCTAGATAAAGGATCTGCCGTCCAATAATATCCGCCCTGTAAACCGGGTGAACCGTATCCGGCACCACCACCAGTCATTCCCTGGGACCGGTTATCAAACCATGGACCGCCTCCACCGAAGCCAGAACCGACTCCTGCAGAACCCGCACTAAGGATACCCCCGCTTCCACCGCTACCGCCGCCAGCTATGCCTCGACCACCAAACGCATTGATTATATATGTGTTCTGAGCGTCTGAACCTGCCTTACCGCTGACATCGATGATACCCTCAATTGAAATATCACCCATAGAGATCAGCTGCAGCGGCTCATCACCACTGCCGCGGATGGTCGTCTCCGGGGCAACGTAAATTGAAGTGTAGGTATGGGTTCCGGAAAGCACGAGCTCACTCACTCCGGTTGTATCGAGAATGTTGTCCTGGTCTGCGACTAGCGGATTGCTGTCTGAACCGTCCGCAATACCGTCACCGTCACTATCGGAAAGCAACGGATCGGTCTCGTCGGCATCTGTAATACCATTCTGGTTCGCATCTTCCACACCATCAAGTAGACCATCTCCATCCGTATCGGCCACCAGCGGATCGGTACCTAATTGCAGCTCGGTTTCCGTTACAAGACCGTCATTATCAAGGTCCGCACCACGGTCGTCGCGGAATGGATCTGTCCCAAGGGCTAACTCATCAACGTTGCTTACACCATCGTTATCGGAATCTTCAGCAGCATCGTCAACCAGAGGATCCAGACCATATTCCACTTCATCACCGTCATCCATGCCGTCTCCATCGCTATCGGAAACTAGCATATCCGTACCAAAGGCTGACTCCTCTTCGTTGGTCAGCCCATCCTGGTCGTAGTCTGACAGGGCAAAATAGCCGACTGATGGGCTCGAGCTCTGACCGAAGGTACTCTCATCAACTTCAACTCCGTTTATGCGCAACACAGAAGCATCCACCCTGATCCGGCCGACACCTCCCTGACCTCCATTCAGACGGTAAGTGCTGTAGTAGTTAGGACCACCAGCTCCACCAACCGCACTTAGTGTACCATTATTCTCAAGCACAGAAGCAACAAGCCAGATCGCGCCACCGGAACCGCCACCACCACTGGCACCGTAATTACTACTACCTAACACACCACTACCACCAGAACCACCATCGGTGACTATGCCTCCGGCTGAGCCAATTGACAAGGTGCCTAACGCCTCAATATAGACCGCACCGCCACCGGCTCCACCACCGCCCCCATGGGAACCGTAGGATACTTCAGGTACGTAGCTGCTCCTGGCACTGCTGCCGCCACCACCACCGGAACCGCCCGTAAAATCAACCAGACGGGTAGATCCATAAACAATGCCGGCACTCCCTCTAGATAAAGGATCTGCCGTCCAATAATATCCGCCCTGTAAACCGGGTGAACCGTATCCGGCACCACCACCAGTCATTCCCTGGGACCGGTTATCAAACCATGGACCGCCTCCACCGAAGCCAGAACCGACTCCTGCAGAACCCGCACCGAGAATACCACCGCTACCACCGGAACCACCGCCAGCTACGCCTTCACCACCAAACGCGTTTTCAGTAGATGTATTAACAGCATCGGCACCATCACCACCAGCCACATCGATAATCCCTTCAACGTCAATGTCTCCAGCAGAGATCAACAGCAACGGCTCATCACCACTGCCACGTATGGTCGTTTCCGGGGCAATATAAATTGAGGTGTAAACATTAATACCCGACAACTCTAATTCACTTATCCCTGTCGTGTCCAAAGCAGTATTCTTATCAAACGGGTCTGCCCCCAATTCCAGCTCTTCGATATTCGTGAGTCCATCCTGATCTGGGTCGTCATCTGCATCTTTTACCAGCGGATCCAATCCCCAGTGAACCTCAACAGCATCGGACATGCCGTCTCCGTCAGAGTCGTCGCTATTAGGATCAGATTCTCCTGGATCAATTATTCCATCTTGATTTTTATCCTCCTCAATATCACTTAGGCCGTCACCATCTGTATCCGCTTGCAGTGGATCAGTGTGAGTGATCGAAATTTCAATGAAATCAGATATGCCGTCATTATCGGAATCGGTAATTAACGGGTCTGTTCCATGAACATTGACCTCTTCCCCATCACTTAATCCATCAGAGTCTGTATCTCCAACAAGATAGTCTGTTAAATAGATCAGCCTCTCTTCTTTATCGCTTAAGCCATCATTGTCCGAATCGTCACAAGCATCACCTAATCCATCGTTGTCGATATCATATTGTTCACCATTAATGACATCCGGGCAATTATCGCAGATATCACCATGTCCATCATTTTTATATCCACATTCGAGTACTAAGGCCTGGCCGTCGACATTCAGAATTTGTGCATAAAAGCCCCAATTCCCTCCCCCATCGGTCACTTTAATCAAAAGGCGATTGGCTCCTTTTACCAAATGAGCTGCAATCACATTCTGGCCGGGGACTGGTTCCCTACAGGTATTTTCAACCAGTATCTCAACCCCATTAAGCCATACCTGTACACCGTCGCCACTTCCCAAAAGCAATTGTACATCCGTAGCATTCTCTGCATAAACGTCTGTGTAGGCATAGCTAACCACCTGCTCATTAGGCACAAATAGAGAATCAAAATCGATATAGGAACTATCACTTTCATATTCATGCCAGGTTTTCCCCTCGACCGTACCACCCGCAAATGGTGCTGCGTTCTTTTCGTTTATATATTCGACTGCGCTACCACAACCTTCCGCAGCAAAAGGCCCAAGTATAAGCCAATTTTTCATATAGCCTTCAACATCTGTTGTATAAACAGATCCCTGAAGGTCAGAATCGGTTTGGTCAGGATTTATATCTGTTGGGCAGTTATCAGCCAGATCATTGACTCCATCTCCATCGGTGTCAGTAATAACAGGATTACTTCCATTCACTAACTCATCAGCATCATGCAATCCGTCATTATCTGAATCCATGGAATTCGGGTCTGTTCCATGGACCTGAACCTCATCACCATCGTGCAGTCCGTCACCATCAGAATCCGGATCAAAGGGATCGGTTTGATAGGTGTTAACCTCTTCATCATCTGACAATCCATCGTTGTCAGTATCTTGTGCCAAAACACTGAATTGAATCAAAGCTTCGTCAGAGTAAAGGTGCCCATCGTTAACATCAAAAATTAGTGAGTCTTCCCCTGAGTATCCAGGTTCTGCGATATAAACGACTCGCTTTTGCTCATCAATTACAATTGCCGGTACTGTAGAAATAGCTTCGCCTGCAGCAATACTATCAATCGTCTGGTACAGTGATCCATGAATAGGAAGGGAAGTAATAGTAAATACAAGTTCGTCACCGTTTGGATCACTACCCTGTAGAGTAATCAAAACCTCACTACTTGTATCGAGAACAATTTCCTGCTGAAGAGCAACCGGAGCCTCATTATGCTCCAAGGGTTTATCATCTTCGCCATCAGGAATGCTATCTCCATCACTGTCGGGATTATGTATATCAGTCCCTATTGCAATCTCATCAATATTCTCCAATCCATCATTGTCTGGATCGTCATGTGCGTCATCCGTATATGGGTCTGATCCAGCACCAATTTCGACACTATTAATTAAGCCATCACCATCATAATCTCCGAATTCCGGTATTAGCGTAACCTGGTTGCCATCAATAGCAATGCTGTCGGCATCTTGATATATTTCTACCTCAGCAAGTGAAACGATGCCCACACCTTTATGAACAACCCTTAGGAATCTGGCGTTACTAAAAATGGGAACTATAATGGTGCCCGTATCAAAATCTCTTTGAGTTCGATATACCTCTACCGCATTATTCTTGTATTCCAGCGGTAACTGAGGTGAACTAAAGTCGTTTTCATCAAATAGGGTCTCGGATATAAGAACTGCCAACTGATTACTTCCCTGACAACAATCGTCGGCACGCAAATACAATTTCACATAACCAATATCAACATTTTGTCCTAAGTCGAGTTGCCACCATGCATGCAACTCTTCGTTGGTTTCGGCAATTGTAGGATTCGTCTCATCCCAAAAGCCATTCACATTTCCATCGACAGCCAACCCTGAAGACGAACCATCGGCGAGAGAAGAAGACGATGTCATTTCCACATTGACATTTAGCTTTTCTCCACCATAGATAATATCGCCATAAATAAGCAGCTGGTCATCTTCCATTGCATCAAGCATTGGAACGTGCCATATAGTCGAATAAGGCGATTCAGATGTACCAACCGACCATTTTTGTTGTCCATTTTGTGCCAGAAAATGAACAAAACTGATCATATCATCCGACCCACCGGCAGCAACCACCTCGGTTTCCTGACCTTCTACTAATAAACTGCTATCCTCAGGAGCAAGAATATAGAAATCTAATACCGAAAATGTAGAAGAATAAGGTATAAGAGGATTTCCTGCGATATCTGTTATATCAGCAGTCAACTCCACAGAATGTAGTTTACCCAGGTTTAAAGGATTATCAGGTTGCCATGTTATACTGGACCCATCAGTGCTTATACTGAAAGTACCGCTAACGGCATTGCTATCTACCCTGACTATAAAAGATTCCGCAACAACACTGTCCGCAGCTATCGCCTCGCTGACCTTAACCACTACATTAGAGAGAAACGGTACACCTGTTGCTCCTTCAACTGGTGAAATGGAGATAACTGAAGGAGCAACAATATCGGCAATTTTTACTGTGCGTTTCTGAACGGTTTCGTTCCCAGCTATATCTCGGCCAACCACCTCTATCATCACCTGTTCATTGGCACCGGCCTCCTCGGGAATATTGAGATCAAATTGAGTCGATGCAGAGGTCGCACTATCGACTACGGTATGTTTGCCCTCACCTGTTACTGCGCCACTCGCAGAATACCTTAACTCTGCCAACCCTGACTTGTCTTCTGCTGCAATATTTATAGTAATGGTATCTCCGGGGATAACTACGCTGTCCTCCTGGGGCTCCAAAATGGTCAATACCGGTCCTAAAACATCAACAACCTGAAGTGTCAGACGAGCTGTAGCTGAATTATTTCCCATACTGTCAGTTGCAACAAATGAAACAGGTATAGCCTGCCCATGAGTCAATGTTTCGGGAACAGTAAATGAAAAATCTTCTGAAACATGTGCTGAGGATGTGCTTCTTGATTCAATATGAAAATCTCCAGCCTGAAATTGCAATTTTACTACTTCAATTTCATCTTCTGCGATACCTTTAACAGTTACCACCTGCCCGACATGAACATCCAAGGATCCAGCTTCTATACTTATTGCAGTAAGCGGTGGTCGTCTATCAACAACCATTAAGGAAATAGAAGATTCGGCATGATTATCGGCTGCATCAAAAGCCGATGCAGTCAGTATTATTTCTTTAGTAGGATCAGCATCTTCTGGAACTGAAATGGTGATATTAGCTGATGATGGTGATTGAACCGGTTCAATAATATGCTCGCTGACAGCAGGCAATGCCCCTACTGCAGACAAACTAATAGATTTTACTCCACTGAGATCATCTGCACGTACAAACACAGTGATTTCAGAACCGGGTTCAACCATGCTGCCATTTGCCGGGCTACCTATGGAAACCTTTGGAGGCAAGCGATCTGCCACGGTAACAATTACTTCATTTGATGGAGAGGATAGTCCAAGTGCATCAATAACCGTGCCTCTGATTGGAATTGTTTTCCCTACAGGATAATCTTCCGGAACAGTAAATTGAAATAGAGTTTCAGCAGTTTCTGGAAATACAGCAAATTGCCGATTCCCTGAACCGAGAGTCCCTCCCTCGGCAAGGTAGGATATTTTGTCTACACCAACATCATCACTCGCAGCTATGCGTACGGTTACCTCCTGTCCTGGCGTTACCGTTATATTTCCTGGTGCAGTAATGATAGCCGTCGGGGGTTTATTTGCGATAATTGACAGCGGCAGGTTGTAAACAGGACTGCGGTTATCCATCAAATCCACAGCCACCACCCCTAACGCAAATTGAGATCCAAGTTCAGGTCCCGGCAATAATGAAAAGCTGTAAGGATCTTCTGCGACTGTCTCAAGAAGTGTTCCATTAACATAAAACTCAACATTACTTAGATCCCCAGCGCCATTCATCACCGGAGTAAATGTAACTGCTTTACCCTGTGTAAGCTGGTCACCTCCTGAAACAGCCACGTCTATTACTTCTGGCGCGATTGTATCAATAGTAAAAAATGTCCAATTGATTTCCTCGTTTGGCATCACATTGCCGACCTTGTCACTAACAGGTCCTATAATCTTTACTGTATAACTTGAGTTTGCCACAAGCGGCTCATCAGACACAAACACACCAACTCTATCAGTGAAAGCTTCCGGCCAAGACATGGTGCCATTAATAGAAGAACCATGCCGCATAACATTAAAGGATGTTATTGAATCCGGGTTTACAGACTCACTAAACTCAAACCGTATTACCGATGAAAGTGATATCTCCTCCTCATCACTATCAGGACTCACTGAAACAAGTTCAGGCGGAGTAGAGTCAGCAGTTGTAAAGGTGAAATCGAAGTCAGCAACCATGCTCAACCCAGAAAGATCTTTGATTCCAGGTTTTTCAACCTCATTCTCAAAATCAAGTTTATCTCTTTTGAGTAGAACACGTACCGTTGATAAATCAGGAAACTGCTGATCTGCTGAAAATGTCACCACCAAATTGTCAGACGAGAAGCTTAAAGTACCAGGCACAGTGACACTACCTAACAACACCTGGAACGTATCCATCGTCACCGACTGACTATCGATTGGCTCTGAAAATTCAACTATTATCTCGGCATTGACACTCACACCGGTTATTTGGGAACCGGGTGTGTGTGTAACAACTATCGGACTGTCGCTGTCCACAACAATACTTCCAAGATCAAGATTTTGCCCATTGTTGTCGAGAGTAAAGAACCTTGAAGCCACTCCATTCGACTTGGATTCCAGTATCGTCACTGAATACGTATCTAAAGGCAGACCTGTGAAACTGAAAATACCATTTCCATCTGCAAGGTGATTGACATCAAATCCACTACCGTGCAAGGCAACGATAGCACCCGCTGCTGGACTCAAACCATCGGAAAGAAGAACAGTGCCGCTTATGCTGCTACTCGGCTGCAGCCGAAGACTGTTGTGTTCTGGATCATCATCATTGTCCTGAAATACAAGAACTTGCCCAGGGGCCGTCAACTCACCGGAAACAATCGCTCCTAACCTTGGAGTTGTATTAAGGGTTTCAACCTCAAGAGTAAATGGACCAAACGGAATATCCTCAAAAACAAAACTACCATCATCTGGTGTAATTCTCGACACGCCCCCCGGTGAAAATGAACTTTGACTTTGGAGTATTACCCGGGCATTTGCTATAAGATTCTCACCTTGCCAATCAAGCACAACCCCTTCGACCCTGCCGGTACCGTTCATGACCAGGTTTTTCTGTGCGACATCACCATCAAACAGTAAAACGACCTCTGCTTCAGTGCCATCGTTCCCTGTTGCAGACCTGACGGTTAACCTATATTTACCGATTGGCAGAAACAGACCGGAATCAAATCTTCCATCACCATCAGTCTGTATCGTTCTTTCTACTCCGTTACCATTAATACTCACGGAAGCAGCTGCAGAGACAGGGGGATCACTCAATGGATTTCCTTCAGCATCAACAGGAGATCCTGAATCATCTAAAACAACTCCCTGCCCATAAACGACTCCAGTGATTGATCCACTGGCAGTGAGAAAAATATCTTGAGTGTTGAGGTCTCCATCGGCTTGCATTTCACCGGTCGCCACTCCTGACAAACCACTGGCATAATCCCTCGCATTTATACTAAACTCTCCAAGAGGAACACCAGGAAACTGAAATATTCCCTGGCTATTCGATCGAGTAATCATGCTATTACTGAAACTGCCCGAAGGAAAAAGTGTGACATCCGCCGAGGTGACAGGGATGGAGCCGTTATTTCTTAATACCTGACCGGTAACGGTACCCAATCCGCCCAATGTAACTGGAATTTCGACAATCTGTCCATCATAAGTAATAGCCCCATATTCGCTACCACATCGTGCAGTATTTGTGTCCCGGACTTCCAAATTGAAAAAACCACCTGGAACGTTTTCAAACGTGAAAATTCCATTATCCCCTGTAATTGTATACAGGTCTATCCCACCAGTAGCCTGCAACCGCACCATCGCTGCCCCATCGTTCACAGTACCATCTGGCTTATACACCGTACCGGTCACAGTACCAAACTCTTCACTGGTAATAACCTGTCCGCTCTGCGTCGTTACCGCCCCCATGCTGACAGTTATATTGCGGATTAAACCATCTACAGGGTTCTCAGGTATATTACCTGAGGTGACTCCGGGAAAATATCCCGGAAAAGTTGCAGTGACTTGAAAATCACCTTCAGTTAATGGAAATATTTCGATATTGCCATTTTCATCCACCACCAATTTCCGAAAAGAATCCTCTTCATTAATATCTAAACCCGATGCTGTACTAACGGTGACCTCAGCATAAGGTACCGGGCTCACCCCGTCTGCTTCTACAATGTTAACAACTGCTCCGGCAGCGTCCTGAAGACGAATATCTGCAATGAGAACATCGTAAATTGGCACTACACCATAAGTTTCACCATAAAGGCGGACATTAAGATTTTCAAAAGTGCTTGTTTTGATATCGGCTGCGGAGGTTGCTCTAATAATTGCATCAGGCTCTCCGGTATCAGCAGTAAGAGATATGCCACCCCTTAGTACCAATGGAAAATGGAAGGAACCAGTCTCATCAGTTAAGACACTAATTTCCCCAAGTCCCGCTGACATGGCAGAAACCTTAACATTTTCACCGACAGGAGTAACTCCATCCGGTAAGAAAACTGTTCCACGTACCTCGCCATTGACTGGCGAAAGAATTATGTCACCAACATCTACTATGCGCTCTGCAGGATTTGTTGTCCGAGGCATCTCATAATCCAGATCGACCTGGTCAACAAAAGCATTTGAAACGGAGAGTGTGAACGGTCCACCTGTAATGGATCCTTTATAATGGAATTCACCAGTAACCTCCCCCCCATCCCCAAGTATGTCACTTGAGAGGAGGCGCTGTCTGCTCGACAGGTAAAAACATTTCTGTTCCCCTGGTAACATGGACATAATTCGACCCTCTAACTCAGCGGGGAACTCACTCAGAGATGCCTCTATTGCCGTTAGATAATAATTCTCAGCTTTTGAACGTCCCTCTTGCTCTGGACAATTTGCATTCCATACCTTGTTGGTAATTACAACATCGGCTATGGCAGGAGTACCGTTACTTTGAATGACGCGTCCAAGCACTTCACCAAGCCCCCGAAAATACACATCAACATCACTCACTTCTCCTGGGTAGCGAATTGAAGCGTTTGCCATGCCCCCATCACCATGATGATGAGTGACAGCGCGAATCGAGTATTCAGCAAATTTTACGGTGTCTGGGTAACCAAGCTGATACATGGGAGACTCATCAAATCGATAAAAACCCTGATCATCAGTTACAGTTTCACTCATTATCCCTGAACCACTCTCACCAGAATACCACAGCTGAACCATCTGATTAGCTACAGGAGTCACGCCATCAGCTTCAAAAACAGTACCCTGAAAAACACCAGTCGGCTCCAGAACCAGAACTACATCCTGAACATCTTCCGGTGAATAAAGCTCAACCTGTGTCTTTGCCAGTGCTTTTGAGCCTTCCTTTTGGCCATACACTGTCAGTTTCATTAGGGGCAGATCTGAGATTTCAAATATCCCACTATCATCTGCCTCAACCAGAAAAGGGCCGCATGCGACCTTGGCTGCCGGGACCAGATTTCCAAGAGAATCCACAACAACGCCGCGCACCGTCCCGCCGGTCCCAGGTAAAACTACAGTTAGATCAACATGTCCATCTTGCTCCAGAAAACCGTTTGCACGAGCTTGCTCATAGGTTGATGCTCTTGCAGCATAAAGGATTACATCACCTGCAGGAATATCTGAGAATGAATAATAACCATCAGCATCGGTGTAAGTTGATGCAACCGCACTCATGCCATAAGTTTGACCAGCAAGATCACTATTAATTACAACTTCAGCAGCTATCTGAACCTCAACATGGACAGCTCCGGCAACCCCGTCATGTTCAAGAACACGGCCACTTACTGTTCCGAACTGGCTAGGTGCAACAAGAATAATATCCTGTTCTACACTCGCTTCATTATTTGGGATATTGATCGTCGTGAGCCCCTTTCCTATCAATGAACGGCCACTGCCAACTAGTGTTGTAACCAGAGTGGTATTACCGACGGGAAGACGAGGAGCTGACCACACTTTACCGGTGTCATCAATATACTCATAAGGAAAGGAATAATGACCATCTGCATCAACCCAACTGAGGAAGGTCTCGTTGGTAGTGATATTATTGGCCACAACCATCAAAGCATCGTCTGAATCCGGTGTCGATCCAGACACAATTGAACCATTCTCAAAAAAGACAGTCCCCTCAAGACTCCCTGTTCCGCCACCAACTGATTGTACAATGACATCGAGATATTGATCCTGCCCGTCAAAGTGAATTACAGAGGACACCTCCCCCTCCTCATCACTAAGAGTATCAACACCCTGAATTGTAAAAGGTGTCAACTTACCAGCTACAGACTCCCCCTGCACAACATAATCTATGAGAAACCGGCCACTTGCATCGGATACGAGTATAGAAACGGGACCTGGCCACTCACTTGCCGAGTTATAATACTTGACAGAAGCAAATGGGATAGATGAACCATCGACCCCTGTAACCTGGCCACTAACCAGCCCGCCAATCTCTCTATCCGGATCTGGCATAATAATTCTGGCAGATCGCCCCATGCCATGCTGGCGTAGATCTGCCAATCCAGTTATAACAAGTTCTCTTTCTATAAATGGCCCGACAGGTGCATCCAATGCCAGGAAAACCATCCGACGATCAGAAGTAACGTATGCACCTTTGACATTGTGACCCTCAACTTCATAAATTGAAGTTTCCCCAGCCAGTTGTGAATCAACTTCCTCATTTAACAAGGCACCAATCATTTTTCCCATTTTGTTGCCTTTGATCCACTGCCTAACACCAATAATTTCCGGAGCAAAATCTGTTATAGTTTCGACTGTAACGGGCAGAAGATCCAGATCAAAGTCACCATTATTATCAGTATCAATCTGGAATACGAAACTATTGTCATTGTCCTTTCTCCAATTCATCCTTCCATAACTGCCATCCGGCAGCACCAGAGAAGGGTAGATCACTCGTTTCATGGAGGCGGATTCACCAGGAACAATCAGGGAAATAACAGACGAATCAAGTCGCTGAGTAATAGAAAACTCGAATGTATAGGACGGAGAAGCCGGGGCTGCATCAAATATTATCTCATTTGCAAAGCTTTCTTCCGACAAGGATAAAACTATCGTATTAGGTATTTCTCTATACAGTGAACCGTTTTCGCTAAGCTTACCTACAATATTCTCTTCATCATCGGTAATTTGTAATTGTACAACACCATTCTCGCCACTCATCCCGTACGATAGATGTGCAGGACGGGACGCAAAAAGTTCTGCCCATTGTTGCTGAAATTCTGCTAATGCCTGGCCATCCAATTCTTTTCTAATGAGTTCAGATAAGACCGTGGTCAGGTTGTTTCCAGCATCCGTATTCCTTCGCAGGCTGTCAAATGCTTCGATATCTGCCAGCACCTTCGACTGCTCTTCTTCGTCAGGGTAAAATTCTGCAAGTCTGTCAATATCGTTACCAAGAAAATCCATTATTATGGCCTGTAATGCAGACCGGTAGGATTCACCAAATTGAATATGCAGACCGGCTTGGGCCATCTTGGTTGCCAAGTCAAAAACATGTGATTTCCTTATCCTCGAGACATCAGAGGAAAGAGAACCCGCTGGAGCTGTTGCAACACTGTATGCCATTCCAAGCAAGCGGATAGCTGCAAAAGCAAGATCAGGTTCATCAGGAAGATAGTCCACTGTCGAGGGCAGGGCCAAAGTATCAGGTGATAGTGGTATACCGCAATCTCCAACCCCAGTATTTAGAACGAAACTGCCATTAATCCCTTCATCTGCCAAGAAAACAGTCCCTCTTACCTCTCCTGTAATTCGAGCAACAAGACGAAATTCAAGCGTCTCGGCCTGTCCGGCGGCCAGGGTCCTGATCGATCGCTGCCCTGTTTCTCCCTCAGCTAAACTGGCTCCGGACAGGCTATGCTTGTTGATATTCAGCTGAAAAAGATTTGCAGGTGTCGATGAGGCATTAGTGACTGTAGCAAAAACGGGATAGGCTTCACCTTCACGAACAACATCCGGGTGAGCAAGAACTATGTCGAAAGATGGATTTTCAACCTTTACCACCCCAGACGCTTTACCAACGACATCAACATATCTATTGAGAGCATCAACATATAACTCACCATTAATATGGAAATCGACAGTATGTGTCCCTTCTCGCAGGCCTTCAACTAGGAATTCTCCTGAATTTGTTCTTTGGGGAGCGAGAGTATTACTGCCATGTTCATCAACAAGAGCTACCTGTTCGGTAATACCACTATCCGTTTCTGCAAGTCTCAGTGGATCATCACCGCTTGCAGGGATCTCATCAGCACCCAAAGGAAGATTTATTGTAGCAGTTAGGTTTTCCACATCCAAACCGGAACCTTCAGGCGAGGCGTTACTGGCCTGTACGATAACACTGAAAAATTGATTCAGATAAGCAATATTCCCAGGGATTATAATTACACCTGCAATTGATGGAAGCTCAATCTCTTCCTCGTTAGGAATAACCGGCCTAATAGTGAAACCCTGGAGGCTTAAATTTGGAATGTTAATAAGCTCCAATCCCTTTCCGATGTTCGTATAGTCAGGGAGAGAAATTGGGACTAAAATTTCTTCACCGTCATTCCCTGTGCGATAAAATGGTAAATCAATTGATACAGTCTCACTTCCAAGAGACAAGCCAATTGTGAAATTTAGTACAGTAAAATTGTCTGCATCTATAACAATTCCACGTTCTTCTATCTCGTCTAAGGTTAAAGTTCTTGATGTAACCTGTGTAACAAGCAGTTTTTCAATAACGTTAATTACGACTGGCTCTGCTACTGGATCGCGTAAAAGTAGTTGTGCACCATCTTGGTCTTCAAGTCTTATATTGCGAAGAAAGTAATCACCTCCGACTTTCAGACCTGGTATCTCCATATATTGGTTCGGAAAAGCACTAAGTGTGAGAGGTTCGGAAAATTGCGGTCCATACAGTTCCGCTTTAACCATAGAACCAAATGGGTAATCTGCTGCTATTCCCTGTTGGGGTAATCCTACTATTGTTTGGACACCAGTTGGTAGATCCTTCACAGCTGTCATTTTGTGATGGATTCCGTTTAGATCAGGTCTTGTATCGACATCAATGGCTATTCCTTTAACAAGAACTTCACTATTACCGATATCTTCGGCTAGTACAGGAAATTGAAATAAATTAAAAATTAAAAATAATAAATACTGAAGAACAAGTATTTTTTTCATAATTCCTTTTCACCAGGATATTCTAATTTATTAAAATATACTTTGTTCATGAACTCCTATTTGCTATAAGTCCATTTGTATATATTAAAGTAGTCTGCAAATTGTTCAGTAACGTAAACATTACCTTTACTGTCAAAAACAGGGGAACTATAAACTCTTAACGGGCCAGGATACTCAACCATATTCTCAGGTAGAATCACTTCTTTCTCATAAAAATCGCAAGGGAGAAACAATGCTGTAATCAATTGAGAAGAAATGTTATAAACTCTTATGACATTACATTCTTCATAATCAATTTCTTCAAATCCTCCAGGATGAATATAAGTGTGGGCTGATTCCTCGTTTTCCTCATTGCTTACCACAAATAATTCAGCATTAATCAATTTATAATATTGAACGTCTAAATATTCCTCATATAGACTAACAATTTCATTCCCCACATTGTATTCATAAGATATAGCAACACCACTCGGATCATTTTCATCAATACTATATATCATTTTCTGTGTAATTTCGTTTTCATCTTTAGGTTCTTCTTTCAAAGTTTGAACAAAATTCAAATCTGAATCATATACATTAAAGAGATCGTTTAATTCAAAAATTATTTTATCATCATGTGTCTTATTCAAAAAATGACCAACTGATGCAATCTCTGACTTCAGTAATTCGCCAGTGTAGTTGTATTTTTGTAGAGAGCTCTTTGTAAGACTAATAATTTGGTCATTATTAATTAACACAATTTCTCCAGGCCAAATATCCAAAAGATACTCTGTAGTAATTCCTCTTGGTGTTATTTCGTTTAAAAATTTACCATCGTTTTTTAATACCATTATTTTATTATTATACTGATCCGGAATAATTATATATTCATTATTAGATATCACAAACATCACAGTATAATTCCCCAGGCTCCCACCACCTTGACTCTTGCTAATTTGGCCCTCCTCATTCCCCCAAGCTATCGATGCGAGATGTTCTGGGCCAGAATATTCTGCAAAACTATTAAAGACTAGAGGAGAAACTAAAGAACTTGCCACCGAAGTAAAAATCAAAAGATATATATTTCTAAAATTCAACATTTCATTTCCAAAGTATAATTCTTGAGTGTTTTTTCCCTTTTATAAAGAGTGTTGAACTAGTCGTAACGACCTTTCTTCCGAATTTAGAGCTATTTGTTCCTGCAATACCTGTTCTATATCGGTTCTGGCCAGAAGCATGAATTATATAAAAGGGCATTTTTAAGTATTCTCCAGGATCAGAATACGCCATAACAACATGATCTTTTGAAACCCGTAAATCCCCTATATGGAGTTGGTTTTTAAGATTATCCAACCTTACCACTTTACGACTTGTGCCATAATCTTCCAATTTTCCATCTTTGTCATATATTTCATTTTGTATATAGTAGAGCTTTTTAGCATTTAGATTATATAAGTTAGGAAAATTACCTTCGAGATGTTGCCAGCTCGGATCATTTTTCGCTTCGTTATGAGCTTCAGCATATTCAATACATCGATAAATCAAACCAGAACAGTCTATACCAGTCCAGTATCGTGGTTCGAAATGCAAGTTTATTCCTGGCATATTTCTTTCATCTCTCAATAATCCAGTCCATTTCATTCCGGTTTTTACTATTGGAATTCCATCATTATCAAGTAAAACAGGAACACCATCATTATCAAGATGGCCTCTGTATCTTTTGTATGTATCACTACTATTAAACGCAGAAGTTGAAGGAGCTGCTCCAGTAGAAGTTACATATTCTATGAATTCATCTTTTGTATTTCTTGCTCCATATGAATATCCTACACTTCTTTTTCCATCCAATAATCCTTCACAATTTCCTTGTGAGTTTTCACTTATAACATTATCATTATCTCTTGAATACCATCTAACATTAGCCAAATCACGATAGTCTTCCGCCTTTTTTATTAAATTCTCAATATAAGCTTTTACAACATTATCATAGAGCTCAAAAAGACCTGTATCAATTGTAGATACCTTATCATTAACAAATATATCACTCTCACTATAGGTATCTCCAACAAGTGTTTTTCTATCGACAATCTTATTTGTATAGTCTCCTATTGATTCTAGCACACTTGGATAATCTGATATAATCCTACTAAATGTACTACTAAATGCTTCACTGTTATATTCATCAAAATTTACTAAATGATTAAATTCTGTTTTAAACAACTTTAACCCTTTTTGTGTCAACTCATCAAATAGACCATCCTCATTTAATAACCGTTTATGCTTTTGTGATGAAGTATACTTTCTAGAAAGCACTTGGTTTAGCATTTCTTCAAGCATATCAAATTTCTGTTTATCCAAACCCATTTTATATCTGGCTTTTGGCGCATCTGAATAAACAGCACACTCTTCATTTTCGCCTAAAGTAGTCCCCTTATCTCTTTTTGTTTTACCTACACCAGTGGATTCTGGTCTATAGTTGGCCTTTGCTACAAAAACAGCTTTACCGTTTAACACATCTTCTATAGTTGTTATAGTATTATCTCGTATATTTAATTCATATATGAAATTAGTATTATTTTGCTTCCACCTAAAATGAATTTTGACTTTATTTTTCTCAGAATCTTCTGGATCAACTATGAACTTTGGTGCTTCTACATTGAATAATGCAACACCATCTATTAACTCTGGTCTAATTGGGGTTACTTTAACAAGATCAGTAGGCATCCCTTGATTAGTAACTTCTACTACTTCAATATCACCTTCGCCTGGTTCATAGTACAAATCCAGAGCTCTTACTTTGAGTTCTTTTTTTCCTAAATCCGGATAATAATCATCTCGGTTCAATGCAAGATCAGCAAAATCAGAATCATATGTATCAACATACAATCTGCCAGGCAGCAATGAAGCAGCTTTAAATCCATCTCCAGTCAAACTTGTCAAAAAGCCTTTAGTATAATCTTCACTTAAAGCCATTTTATCGTAATTATACTCATCAGTCTCTGATAGTTCTTCAACATATCCCAATCTTAATGCTTTACATTCCTCCTTCTCAGAATCACCGCCTCCACAATAATTTGGAATTTTCTCATCCAATGGATCAGAAATATCGATTATTTTTATCCCATCAGAACTTGACAAATATGCTAACCCATCTCGAGGATTTATGGCAATTGATCGAATCCTGGAACCATCTTCATTTACGACAATCTCTCTTTCAAGCTCTGGATAAGAAAAAACACTTTCTTCTGATGCATCCACAATATATTCTGATGCATCCACAATATAAAAAGAACCATTTCGTCCACCAATAAAAACTAAATCCTTTTTATCGATGCAATCTTCGTCTAAACTCCCTTGTAAACATTTCTCCGGACAATTTGTTGAGTTAGTCCATTTGCTACATTTCGTTATTGGGTATTCCTGAATAGCTTTAATTGAAGTCACAGGGATATCGGGGATTGTATAATAGCTATCAGATAGATCATCATTGAGGAAGATAAGGGAATCCGGCGCAATCGTTCCCGTGATTACTTTGTCACGCAATGTAGCAATAACCATAGGTTTATCCATCGCCCAAAGAGATGGTAACTCGTCTTTTTCATCTTCCGGTCGAGGAAATACCACCCCCTGAATACCAACTCCAGTGGTCGCGATATATACGTTATTACCTAAGTTCGCAATATCTCTTGGGAGGCCAGTTACCGGCGGTATCCCCAATGGTGACATACCGGCCTGTAAATCCGATAAAGAACTTGTCAAAAACTTCCTATATCTACCGTCAATATTTGGATGATATTCAAGGGTAGGGTTTTCACCGGTTGTATAATCAAGTAAACTTATGTTCCCATATATATTTAGACCTGAATGCGCCACTATAATTGAATTATCAAAAGACAATAATGAACTTGTCTTCCCTTCAATGCCATTCCCAGCTTCACTCTCTTTTAAAAATCTTGGTTTATCAGGTTCAGAAATATCGATCAATGCAACATCATGCTCCATTCCTGATGGACTTGAGTAATTTCCTATTGCCACTGCTGCTAGATCTGGAGTAAGAATCGCTAAATCATTTGGTATGGCACTATCAGTCCAGGAAGAATTCAAACCACCTTCATCTTTTTCAAATAAATCTGTACTACCAATAATTTTTGGAGAGAATGTTTTAAATTTAATATTTCCACTATAAGACGCTATAATATCATCAGACCCTTCTTCATCAGACTCTTTCGTTAGATATCCAAGTGAATTGATTTTCAGTGTATAATAGGTGTTGAATTTTAACCTTTCTGCAGGTAAAAAGGATATTGTTTGAGCTAAGTCATCATTTGAACTCACTACGCCCTCTTCTTCACGATATGACTTAAGCTCACCTTCTATGATTTTTTCTTCATTTTCTACAAAATATGAAAGTATTACTTTATCACTTTGATCCTCAGGAGTTACGATATCCTTATTAAAAGACAATATTACTTCCAGATCTATTGGTGCAGATCCTTCATTCTCATAGATATATGGTGTTATCACTCTGTCACTAATATCCTCAGGGTAGGATCCAATCAAAGCCATTTCACTTGTATCAGTTTCAGCTATAAACATCTGTGAAATAAGTGTCTTTTCTTCTTCAATACTGCTCTTTGTATATACTGTCACACCAGTCTGGTCGTATCCTACAATTGAATAGGGTTTATTTAACGGCACAGCATAGATTGGGAAAAAAGTTGTTTCACTAGAAGGAACAAACGATAATTGAAACGCATCAGCAGCCACGGCAAACGCCACAGGTGATGCAGTAGCAATCGCATTAATTGTCCCAGCAATACAAGCCTCCATCACTTGCATTGTGACGGTTGCGGACGCGACATAAAATTTCCCAACAGATCGAACCCCACGGAATGGCGGAGAAGCCGTTTCAATCCGGTCGCCATTTACCTTCGCGATATTCGAAAGGTAGAAACTTTTAAAGGGTAAAAAATCCACTTCTTTTAAAAGAAAAAGCTGAGAGTCTTCCGTGATGTCAGAACCTTCTGGAAGGGGAAAAGAGATCTTAAATTCATCTGTCGCCTCAACCCCTTCAGGAATTTTCAGATCAAACCCTATGACATAGGGTAACAAAGGAGAGATCTCCGCCTCAAATTCTGCCTCTTCCGCTGCATCAACTCTTATAGGAGTACCATCAGGAATAACTCCAGCGGGAATAATCACCTGCAAATCATTTGGCCCTTCTACTGTACCTCCTTCCGATCCAATGACAATGGTCCCATCGGCATCCTGAAATGGAGGGGGGACAAATTCTGTGCTGTTGCCGGCCTGATCGGTAAATATCAGCTCAATGCTATCACTTAAATCTGCGGAAAGGCTCAAAACAAAACTACCATCATTATCAACAATAACAGAAACAGTTACACCTGTAGTGGTATTAACAGCTGTCATTACAGTTCCTGGCTCACTGGTCCCTTTGGTTCCTGTGATGAGCGTCTCTCCGTCATACGGGATAGAAGTTGTAATAGTTCCCGGATCTGGTTCTTCCGGCGCTATGGAATCTACAGTATGGAATGTAAATTCGTAACTCCCTGCATCCTGGTTACCCGACAGCAGATTAAGGTATTTATCAGCAATCGTCTCAGCCAATCTCATGGTATAGGTTGCATTTTCTGCCAATGGCATCGCAGGCACGAAAACTGCCGTCTTCTGATCAGAAAATAGCGAAACCGTCCCTTGAACTACAGATGAACCTGCACTAAGTTCAAAAGCACCTGTGAGCGTTTCTTCGGCCATGGCTGTTGAAAACACTACCGAGATTGGGCTTGAAACCGCCACATTAGTTTCATTGTTTGCGGGATTTGAACTTATTACAGTCGGCATAACCGGTATTAATTCCAGGTTACGCGTTACAATCTGATCACCTTTTTCGATCGTGACCGCGACTGAAGAACTATTTCCATTTGAAAGATCTTCACCTGACACATGATTGACAGCCAGTGGTGCCAGCATGGCATATGATGGTTGTCTTGCATCTTGCAGGCTTACAAAAGGGAGCTGATTCGAAGTCACCTTCGCCGAAGTTACCGGTTGCCCTTCCGATATGACTGAACCGCTGATAAAGCCGACCTCCGACAATAGTTGAATTAAGATATACTCGCCTGATTCAAGTACACCAGGCAAAGGTAACCCTAAACTACCCGCCCCGATCTCAATTATAGTGTTATCAACAGCCCCCAAACCAATCAGTTCAAACACAGTATTGAATGCTACTCTCGTCTTTCTGATCAGGGCAATGCGCTTATCCAGCTCCGCGGAATCAGGAAGAGGCACCTGTAAAATGACAGATGTCGAGAGCGAGTTTTCTCCAAGATCAATTTTTACTGATGACAAGGGCGTATAAAATTGGCTGGTCGGTAGTGCAAGGTCCACTCCAGTGCTGCTGGAAGATATTGTTACCGAGGTAGGTAGTTCCAATGCCCCTGGGGGAATTAACAAAGTCACTCCATCATTGCCGGCAACTGTACCACCAGCTTTGGTAACGATATTTTGAGTTATTGCCCCATCTGTACGATGGGCACTCAGCTGTATTTTTCCCTCCTCAAGAAGCATGGGATCAAAAATCTCTGACGGTGTGGCAATAAAATGCCCCACAAAACCATTCTGCTCCTGATACAGGATTATATCCTGTGTCATTGACGCTGGAGTTAGCAGCGTTGCATCATAACGTTTGTAGTATTCAGTAAAATCTACTTCTACGACTGTACCGCTTGATTGCGGTTCCTGGGTATTCAACAGCAATGTTACAGCCGATTTGGAACCCGGCTGCATGAAAATTATCTCAGGGTCTGGAAGAATATCAGCTGAGATCGACTCAGGCAGTATTTGTGGATTTACCCCGACAAGTACTTGGCCCGGCTGGGGTGTTTCTGGAGCAATTGGCAGCGTGTCGGCTTTTACCAGCGCAACAGTTCCAAAAATCTGCACATCGAGAGCCAATTGGTTCTCTGTCCCTGCAATCTGCCCCTCCAGCCTTATCCATTCATGAACCTCATTATTCCAGTATACGGCTATCAAACCATCTATATTTGCTGATGGCTTCAGTGCAAGTTCAAGAGGATTATTCGGCACACTCTCTGATGAGCCAATATCGAATGCCATTACAGGAGCCCAGCCTGCTGGCAGGGGGTGTGGTAATCCCTGACCGCTTAATGGGCTGACTGTGATAGTCGCTATATCCGGTAAAGAACCTGGTGGCACGTATATGTTTATTTCCCCTTCAACCTGTAAATTCGTTCCTGTAAGATTATTTATCTCATAATAAGTTAAAGGGGTCAGGCGACTGTCCAGCACACGATTCACTTCGTCTGGCAAAACGTTAGGCTGTCGAATCGATGATGTATAACCATCTTTTTCGACAGTGAGTGTGGTGATATTTTCTGGGACGTACAATTCATAACGACCGCTTGCATCTGTTTCCCACTCGATACCATCTTCAGGTTGACCAGCTCGAATCACGGCCCCTTTCAAGGGAAGGCCCGTTGAGTCATCATATACCTCCCCAACAAGAAAACCACTTCTGGTACCAGTTATAGTTGTTTCTGCACTGTCAGAATCAGTTGAGTGACCTGAAAAATCAACAGCTCTGGCCACAAACTCGATTTTGCTCCCCTTCACCATGGTCTCGGGGATGGGATAACTGAGGTCGTACGGTGGACTTACATCTTCACCTATGATGACATTATCAGCTAAAAAGATTATTTTCAGAATACCAACATTATCAATAGCAGAAGCATGAACAACAATCTCCTGACCATGTTGGGCATTTGCCGGTACATTAACCGCAACCTGTACTGGGGATTCATTATCGCCTGTCTCGACAAGCTGGATCACGCCTTGGGCAGAATTGCTGTTCCCTTCGGCATCCAATGCCTCTGCGGCAATATGTATTTCAGTTCCAACCGTTGCATCATCCGGTACAATGAAATCCGTCTCGTATGGATTACCACCTATCGAAGCAAATCCATTCTGCCCGGCACTGAAGTTAACTCCTATAACACCGTAATTATCCGTAGCCTCTGCCCTCATACGAATGGTTTCACCAGGTGCAGCAGAATTCGGATGAAAAAGAGATATTTCCGGTGGAATTGTATCAGGTTCATCAACTACGAGGACAGATGCTCTCTCAACACTGGTGTTACCTGATGTATCTGTTGCAACTACAATCAATTGTAACGTTGTCCCGACTTCTTCGGGCGCGTTGTATTCAAGAACGAAAGGACCAGATGTAAACTGTTTTACTTCCAGATTGTCTATACTGAAAGAAACCAGACTTACTTCAGCATTATCTGTTACGTTGGCACGTATCCCAAGAGAAGTACCAGCCTGGACCTGCGCAGGTGCAATCAGATCAATGCGCGGTGGAGTCCTATCTTTCGCAGCTTCAATCTGCAATACATACGTCTGGATAGTGGTGGCTTTACCATCTGAAACGGTAACGGCAACTGCATGACTTCCCACTTCGGACTCCCCCGGAGACCAGGTTATTAGCCCTGTAAGCGGATCAATAAACATGGACTCGGGTTGATCCTGGAGGCTAAAGGTCAACTGATCATCTTCAGGGTCTACTGCCAATACCTGATAGGAGTATAAAATGAAGGCTTCACCAGTTACTATGGGAGTAGAAATAAGTTCCGGTGGGTCATTAACAGGTTGCACAGCTATCGTAAATTCCTGTAAGTCAGTCAACCCTTCCACATCTGCAACTTGAATCCCGACTGTTATGTCGCCTACCTGAGCACCAGTAGGAGTCCAATATAGCTGTTTGTTCTGCTGATCGACAGTCATTCCAATTGGCCCATTTACAGTCGTCAGTATCAGCTGATCCCCATCAGGATCTGATGCGATCACATCGTACTCATAAGGGATACCTTCTGTGGCTGTGGTTATCGCCGTACTGGTGATTTGTGGAGGCAGATTAGTATTATCTACTTGTATCTCGACAGTTAAAGCAGTCTTTGCCCCACTTGGATCTTCTGCTGTAAAAACAACCTGATAAGTGCCAGCTTGATCAAAACCAGGGTTAAATGTAAATGTTCCCAAGTTTGAATCCTCGTTAGACAATACAAACTCCGCATTATCCGGTATAGATGTTCCAGAAAGAGACAATTGGTCACTGTCAGGATCCGTTGCTGAAATAGAGATGGATAAGGTATTACCTTCGTTCATTACAACGTGTTGCTGGTCAGCACTTATCGCAGGGGGTTCATTCGGCGCCGGGAGTATGGTAATAGTAACAGAATCTGTTTCACTAGAACCCCCATTCGTATCTGATACAACGAGTGAAAATGTATGATTACCCGCAGACACCAGCACTTCAGGACTTACAACATCATCTGGATCAGGTGTCCCTGACCAAAGATAGCTTATCTGCTCGCCATCCGGATCACTTGAAACCGAGCCGTCTAATGTAATAAGTATTGTTTCCTGACCGTGGGCCAGAGTATGACTCTGGTCTTCTCCTGCATTTGAAATAGGTAGGTTGTTATCAAGAGTTGAAGTGCTCTCTAGAGAGGCAATTGTGAAGTCAAATCTGACCCGGGTGGGATTAGAGAAACGCCACTGTTTGCTAACAGTAGATTCATCTGGTATCAGGCTAGCAGGAGAGTTGTATTCAAAATAAGGATTATTATCCTCTGTGTAACCATCTGGATTTGCAACTGTAACTGCAGGGTTGCTTATGGTCCCAATTACAATCCTGAAAGGTGCCTCCAGCGTTTCCCCTGAGATGTTAGTGAGGTATGCATCAAAATAGTTCTCATTTGTGCTTCTATCAAACATGAACCTGCTCTTCATCAGGATGACCATGTCTGAGATATCTGTACTCGCGCAAATAAGCCCAGCATTGAAAAGAGCCACTACCATCAACAGCATGTGAATCACTAAAGATAATTGCACTTTAATACTTTTCATCGATCTTTATCTCGTTAACTATAATGAACTAATAATTGCTAACATTCCCAAACGACAGTAAGAGAACTGAGGTTGGAGAATCCTGGAAAAACTCAATTCAATTAAACGCAATGAAGCTGGTCAACAGAGCCAAACAGCTCTATTGTTAGTGAAAGTGAAGATTAAGCGTCTATAATTATCGGGACAGCAAAATATTGAACAGCAGGAATTGAACAAATTAGCTACTTGTTCAGTATCAAATCTCTTGCTAGAGCACCATCCAGCCAACAAAGGCCCATGGAAACGTGTTAGGTTAGTCTCGGAAACTTCACAGATGCCCCTCATACTTTCCCCCCCGAAAAAGTAATACAGGTTGATGTGGTTAACGCCAATTGAGTGCGTTAAATGTTAGGCAGCGGTTGCTCCATAAGCTTATTCACTGATGTTTCAAGAAGGTCTTTTCTTTCTCCTTGCGGCAACAGCCCCGGCAATCCCTACTCAAAAAAGGATCACCGTGCTGCTTCTGGAACGGGATCTGGCTAGATAACCAAACCATACCCTATACCCTTTTGATTAATTCTAAAAGCTTAAGGCATAGAAGAATGCCTAACAAATAAACCGACAACAGTCAATAGATATAACTACCTATTCATAGATCAAAATCATATCTCACACATTGTGATGTGGGTCAGATTTCACCGGTCATGTTTTGATCGTATGTGATCCCTTATGAGAGAGAGACCAAGTCTATACAACAATAGCTCTAAGCTGATGCATATTCAGGGCACCGGTGACATACTTTTTGACGGTATATCTTATTGATGCATGTGATTATGCTTTGATGATAATATCTGTATGTGTGGTGTGAAAATGAAATAATACATTGATATATTTATTAACACAGGCCAATTCTTACACGACAATAACCCTGTAAGAAAAATTGAGAAAAGCGATGATCTCAATTTCACTCTACAAAATGGTGATCTTTCTAATAATGTTTAATATCACAAAATCCCCCCTCCATAGCACATTCCCTATTCCAAAAAAACTTATTGCAACAAATTTACAATAGGTACTCCAAATATATTATTATTCTCATCCAGCTCGTCTAACACATCCAAACTGTCTACATTAATAAACAAAAATGTGTACCTGTTCAAATCTATCAACCCGCCGCCATAATACCACTGCTTGACAATAGAATCATAAGGTTCAATTACCCCAACAAGGCGAAAACCACCAGCTGGTATATCATCCCAATTACCATAAATATTATCTTCAGAAAGATAGGTCTGTATATTCACATCTTGGCTGCTATTTGAGAAGTAGTTCCCATTGTTTTTTATTGTCATTGAATATTCTAATTGGTAGCCTCTCCAGTAGGGACCAGAGTAGACAGTATCAATTAGCAGGTCAGGCTTTTCCATATATTGGTTTTGACCACGGACGCACCTGGTATAGAATACTGGCAACCACTGATAGTCGGTAATTCCTGTTTCAAAGTCTACAACCCAATTACCGTAGGTCGGATCTACTGTTGATGTAATGTACCCCTCAGTCTGACAGCTGAAATTTGGATCAATCGTCGGCCTAACAAAACTATCACAACTAGTCGAACTTTCACAACATGTTGCAAGGTTGTAATTATCATCTGTAGAAAGGTCGTGATTCCAATCAGGCAGTGGCGTGGATTTACCATTTGAACAGACGACTAAACTTTTCAGCTCTTCTTTTGTAGGTAATCTCCAATCTAAATAATTACCCAACACAAGATTTTGACAATACGCCCTAGCTTGTTCAGGTGTTCGCATAATTCCATCATCACTTTTTTGCCATTCTAGGTCACCATACTGTACGACACATCCACTTTGTCCTGCATTTAATGGGACTTCAATCCTCTGAGTATCCGATAGTCCAGAAACACTACCATCAGCATAGATAGCTCGCACACGATAGTAGTATTGTGCACCTGGCTCTACTCCAGAATGACCGTATTCAAGATCTGTAGTTGGGGTGAGTAACTCACTGTTATGGGTTACAGCGTTTTCTGTTCCCCAATATATTTCGTAGGTATCTGCACCAACATCTGTCCATTCTATAAAATTCCAACAATATGAATTGTCATAGAAAGCAGAAGTGATGGTTGGTGATAGGGTTGGCACAACCGAAGAGCAACCATTAGCATCAACTGACTCAGGATCAGGAGAATAAGGGCATTGATCCAAATAGTCATAAATGCCATCCTGGTCTTTATCACTATCACAAGAATGACCCACCCTTATACCATTACTAATAAGTTCTGGAATAAGTTGCTCACATGACTGTTGATTTAAAGGATTAAAATGTAAATCCAGCATACTTATTGGTGCATATATATTTTGATATATAGGGGTTATGTCACTTATATTATTATCATACAAAAAGATATAATTCAGCATAGGTAAATTTGTTAGCGACGTGATGTCCTCTATTTGATTGTTGCTAAGATCTATATCTACTAAACTTAACATGGTTTCCAAAGGGGATATATCTATGATTGCATTTGATCCAAGGTATAGTGTCTGAAGATTTGGAATGTTTTGTAAAGCGGAAATATCTTCAATATCATTACGAGGCATATACAAGGCTTTAAGTTCATTCAGACCTGCTAAACTTTCGAGATCGTTGATTCCTACTGAAGCAAGATTGAGATATTCTAACTTAGTCAAACCTGATAACGGCAAAAGTGATTCCAGAGGATTATCAATCAATGACAATATTGTAAGATTTTTCATATTCTCAAGTACGTCGATATTTGTTATCTGGTTAAAACTTAAGTCGAGAGATTGCAACGAAGTCAAGCCAGAAAGTTCATCAATGCTTTGAATAGAGCGACCTTTTAAATTCAACTCTATTAGTTTAGAAAGGTTTAATATTGGCTCTAAACTTGTTATTTTATTACACCCTAAATTTATTAGATTGCACCCTAGATTTAGAGATTCAAGATTCGTCAGATTAGTCAATGAAGAAACATCTGATATATTATTTGAGCTTATATCAAGTTGCCTGAGATTAACTAATCCCTGTAGAGGTGTTATGTCTTGAATGTTGTTTTCAGCAAGTCCTAGACTAGAGAGATTAGTAAGATTTGATAGTGGGCCTATATCCTCAATCGAACAAAAATCCAATCCCAAATCTCTCAAATTGGTTAGACCAGACAGTGCTTCTATGTTTGAAATGGCTCCATCCCAAGTCCCCAATCTTTCCAGCCGACTAAGACTAGAAATAGGATCTAGATTTGCAACTCCGAGATCATATAAAAATAGTTCTTCAATGTTGGTACAGAACCCTAATCCAGTCAAATCATTTATTGTTGGAGGATGGCCTGTACTGCTATGATTGTTCAAGTATACGATAGTTAATAAATCCGATTGATATAGAGGACCAGTTTGTTTTCCAATTTCATCTCTAATCGTCTGCTGTAAAGCGGGATCGGGAATGTTGACTTCGAAATCATCAGTTATTCCTGTTGCAGTCACTTTAACAATGGGTGACAAATGAGACTCCACACCGTCTACAATAGCACTGACCCGATAATAATAATCAACCAAATCATTTACAGTATGACCATATGGAGATGTTACTGGTTGGGCAAGCTGTTGACTGGTTTCCGTTACCTCAGAACTTGTGCCCCAATATACTCGGTAACTGTCTGCGCCTGGCACTCTATCCCAGGTCAAGTAGTTCCATCCAACTACGCTTTGATACTCTGCGCTTAAATTCTTTGGCGTTGGTACAACTGAATCGTAAAGGGGACATCCCACGTTATCAACTTCAACACCAGTTTGTGTACCTGGACATAAGTCGAAGTCATTTTCTATACCATCAGCGTCATTGTCATCTATAGATAAGTCAGGAGATGTTTCAAATGGGATCTGTTGACTTGCTGAAATGAGGTTCCCATCTGCATCATATACTAAAATTTCAATGAGATATGATGTGCCATATTCTAATGACACATTGAGGGAGGGGTTGCCACCACAATACTGGAAAGCAATTGAATAATCAGTGCTATTAAATGCTTTGAAACAGTATATTGCTCCAGTTTCAAAGGTTGGTGATGTAATATTCAAATCTGCATGGTTAATATCTACCGAACCAGTTGTAATAATAATCATTTCCGGGCTTTCTGATTTATTAATACACCCAGATGCATCGCATTCAATGTTTAACCCCCAATTAACACCTACATTACTACCTATTGAATAATCGCCTGAAAGACTTATTCCAGAATCACCGACATATTCACTGTTAGCATGAATATATGCTCCTGTTAAATCGGCAATCTTCTGTACGAGAGCCATACCATCAGGACGACCTGCAACAAGACAGCTAAACAATAGTATGCGTGCATCAGATGTTAATATACCTTCATCTTTAAGTCGTCTGAGTTGTATATGATGCACATGAGTAGGGTCACTCACTGTCTCATAGGTCAGAGTAACTGGCGGGTTTATGCCATCATTCTCAGACAAGTATATTTCCCCGTAATTACCATGAGCAAAGATTATCAGTCTGCCTATAGGTTCATACTGCTCCTTTATAGCTGCTAAATAGTCCACCCATTGCGTAAATGAAATTGCAGGAGTGTCGTCACTAAGAGCATCATATGAGAAATAGTAGGCGTTGGTGTTTGTTATTCCGCGTTGAGAGCCTTCAACATTACCCGCAGAGATTACTTCAAATGTTCCACCTTCATCAGGCCCA
Organism: Desulfopila sp. IMCC35008; assembly: GCF_010646885.2. Taxonomy (GTDB): domain Bacteria; phylum Desulfobacterota; class Desulfobulbia; order Desulfobulbales; family Desulfocapsaceae; genus Desulfopila. Next base: position 4,269,413 of record NZ_CP050700.1, read on the forward strand.
GGGTTATCTCCGTATACCGTATTAAAACTTAAATCTATTCCTAAATTATCTAACCATTCCGAGTCTAACCAATAAGATATAAAGGGAGCTGACTTATCATCTAAAACATACCCATTGGGGTTAGAATTATCTTTTAGAAATGTGTAAAAGTCACTATCAGCTGATAGTGTATTATCTTTAAGATTATTTAGTAATTTAGAAACAGAGATAAACGTACTATAATATTCATCATCGTAAAGTTCTGTATATGGTGGTGTAAATGAATTTGATAATGTGATTTGGTTTTCTGTTATATCTTTACATCCGTTTTGATCACATTCGATGTTTAGGTCCCAATCAACCAAATAACTACTCCCAGTGTTATAATCAGATGAAATACTAGTCCCAGAGTCACCAGTATACTCACTGTTAGCATGAATATATGCTCCTGTTATTTCGGCTATTTTTTGAACTAGGTTTAAGCCATCAATATCATCAGCAACAAGACAGCTAAACAATAATATGTGTGCTTCAGAAGTTAAGATGCCTTCATCTTTAAGTCGCTTGAGTTGTATATGATGTTCATGAGTAGGGTCATTTACGGTCTCATAAGTCAAGGTAACAGGAGGTGAGATACCGTCATTTTCAGATAAGTATATTTTCCCTTTATCACCATGAGCGAAGATTGTTAGCCTTCCAATGGGTTCATACTGTTCTTTTATAGCTGCTAGGTAGTCTACCCATTGCTTAAGTGATACTGCAGGGCTATCGTCATTAAGAGCATCGTATGAGAAATAGTAAGCATTTGTGTTTGTTGTTCCCCGCTGAGATCCTTCAACATCACTCGACGAGATTACTTCGAAAACACCTCCGCTATCTGGTCCTGGATTTTTACCATAAACTGTATTGAAACTTAAATCTACATTGAGCTCGTCATTCCACTCTGAATCCAGCCAATATGAAATAATAGGCGTGCCATCATCACTTAGAATAAATCCTTCGGGATTAGATCTCTCCTTTATAAAATTATAGAAATCGGTATCAGCCGGTATGACTTCATTTCTTAAGTTGCTGATTATTCCAAAAACTGATTTTAAAGAAATAGACTCGTAATCAATTTCGTTCCACGGTGATACGAATGCCTGCTGACCATATAGGTAGTCGTTTCGATAAAGTAAGATTGGTGTTGGGTAGAAATATTTTCCTTCGATATTGCTGGTATTAACGTTAAATTGTTCACTGCTGAATCCAGGATAGTTAATAGTTATTGTGTACGCTTCGTTATCGATCAACGGAACTAGTAAAAAGTCATCCACTTTTTGAGCTGTTAATTCTTCTCCGGTACTAGTTTTAATACTGAAATCAATATTAGTTAAAGAAATAGGGCTATCAGGATAGCGGTAATCAGCGATATGTGCGTACAGCCTGAAGTAAGATGTTGTTGCATTATACCGACTTAGCCAGTCATTAACTAATAAGTAACTTGGGTGTTGACAATCATCTGTTGTCTCACATTTGACGATATTTTCTTCGTAATCGTGCGGTATAATCCTAAATTTTTCATGGTAAGTACCCGAGGAATGCAAAACGCCATAACCATATTCACCGAAATTTGGATATTGGGATGTGAAATCATAGTATTGGTGCTCACTTTTGGGGTGGTAGTCATCGCTGCCTATACCCAACAGCTTTTCTGTGACTATGGATCCCATTAATTCTGTGTCGTTAATGTTATTAAATTTTACGCTATTTTGTAACAACGGCTGTCGTCCTTCAGTAGTGAGGGCAGGGTGAAATCTTTGCCCCTCATAAGATATTAGACCATCTCCATCACCTAATGTAACTATTGGTATTCCATTTTCGTCGTATCCAGGGAAGCCTAACAATCCAATACCAATTTGAATTGGCATGTTGTCAGGTAAGGGGTTCTTGCTTAAATTCGCCATTTCAGACACAATATCGCCAACTTGCGGAGAGCCAAGTTGCTGATACAAATATGGCAATTCGTTATCCAATGTACTATCACCTGTTTGGTGGACAGACGTTTGATTGCCAAAGAATATAGGATCAATTGCAAAAGTTTTATCTTGGCCAACTGGAAACTCAATATTGTTAAAACTTGTTTTTGTAGGTGATATCCCGGAATGTGGGGAACCTAGAGTATTTAAAGATGCAACAAAATCTACTGGTTGTTCAATATAATCCTTAATAAAGATTCTTTGTAGCATTGTACGAGCCAATACTCCTCCTAAAGAATGTGCAATAATATGTACTTTTTTGCCTGTAACCTCGTTAATATCTTTAAGCGCGTCGTACAAATCTTTAGCTACATCTTGAAATCTAGCATTGGTTCTCCACTGAAATTCGAATGGAAGAAAACTCCTGTCAACAATTTTTAGTTCATGGATTAATTTTGGGAATTCGCCCCAATATTCATCCCCTTGTCCATACTTGTTATTTTTTTGATATCCATGGATAAAAACAACAGGTTCTGGTATATATTCTCCAAGGGTTCTCCTCAGAATCATTTCACTACGAGATCTTTTACTAAATAATTGCCAGCAATCTTTCTCTTCGGCCACTTTTGTCTCAAAGGTATTCCACCAAGTGGGAAAACTATAAGTAAAAGCTTCACTTGCTGTAACTTCTCCTGGTTTAAATGGCAGCCTATACTCTGTACCTTCGGTGTCGCGGACTGCTAATCTCGAAAAATTAGTGGTGAACCCATAAAAGGCATTTTGCTTAAATTCGCTGTTATTCCATGGAACACCTAAATATCCAGGATTTACAGGTGTGATTTTGGTAAAATGGGATACATTTCCTAAGCAGCGTTTTCCTTCATCATCCACAACACAGTTCCATTCGGTCTGGTCGAATTGATTGGTGTTCTCATTTAAAATATATAATGGAAGTGTTTTGCCAGGTGTCACATAAAAGTTAAGAGGGAAAGTTGCCTTTACAGGTTTATTAAATACTAGACCGTCAGGGGAGAAATCGACAACTCCGGTCGGCTGCATGTTATTCGATAATTCGGCGGCATGACCAAGTTTATCATTCGCTACTAAAGTCGCGCTGATAACAACTTCTGAATCGAGGCTTCCTTGCGGAATTTCTAATAATATTTGTGAATCAGATTGCAGGATTCCTCCATCGGGCCCTATAGCTCCAGCAGCCTCAGGAACACTCTTACCCCAAACAGTTGTTATATAACTAAACCTTGCACGTAGACTATTCGAAAACTCTACTCTCCGACCATCACTCACTTGATCTACATCAAGAAGCGAGTTCTCTGGAGTGAACTCAATATACGGCTTACCATCTTCCGTATAACCATCAGCATTATTAACAGTAACAGAATCATTGGTGATATTTTCAATCATCAGTACAACAGGTCCAACAATAGGTTCATCACCTATATTCGTGAGAGTAATGTCGAGGTAGTTAGTGCTTGTGGTGCGGTTGAACATCATACGAGAGGAATTGACCTGTACTATGTCAGTTACGTCAACTACATCAAGATCAGAACTGTATGAGATAATCGGACTCAGGCATAAAATAAGGATCAGAATACTACTGGGTAAGACTCTGTTGATGGACCTCATACTTATTTCCCCCCAGAGCAAACAGTATAGGTTTAAATTGTGAGACGCGATGAATGATGCAGTAATCCGTTAGGTGTTATACAATCTCCAACTCTCGTAAGAAATGAAAATTACGTCGCCTATTAAAGTTCCTTTTTCCGCCTGGCTGCAAAAACACCCGCAAGTCCAGTACCAAAAAGAATCATGGTAGCTGGTTCAGGTACTGGAGCAGTTCCGTTAGATCGAATTACTTCAAAATCAGAAAATGTCGCAACTGAACCATAAGCCCAATCAGCCCAATCGTATTCAAGACCGAACGCAAGGCCAATATTGCTATTTTGATAGGAAATCAGATCTAAAGTATAGGTTCCAGTAACGGGCGTGGGATCATAAGGGTAGGGTGGTGATACCTCAAGATCATACAAAGCCATCACGCCATCGGCAGGATCATCATCAACCTTCACGACGAGCCAATCGAAATCATACTCAGTACTAGACAATGAATATTCAACGGTAAGTGTTTCCATATCCGCATCAACAAAGAAGCTATCATTGGCGAAATAGCTGTATCCTATTGATGTATCCAACTCATCAATGGTGACTATACCTGTTATGAGGTCAACGCTAGTGTTTCCTTCTAAAGAAAAAGTTGATAGATCCAGTGGCTCAGATTGTGCTTGGTGAATTCCGGTCATTAAAAATAAGACAGCGGTACATACACATAAAAAAGACTTTCTCATTTCTCCCTCCCCCAAGGAATAAAACAAAAACTATTGAAAAATCAAAGGCTACAACATCTGTTAGGTTTTCAACGTCTAGGCCTAACAAGTTAAAGATTGGCTGTCAATAGGCAGAGATACCTATATTACACATATAATCTGAACGATACACCTTTAAGTGTAATTTCAATCGTCCGAATATTCTATCAAAACCTAAAATTTGATTGATAGATTTTTTTTTTAACTTTTTTTTATTTTTGCCTCAGTTGATAATTTTTTACCCATGTAAAACCAAACACATGTGATACATTGTAGCAGTAACGGAATACACCTTACAACAATAATAAGGTAAGCTACTGGATCCTTCCGCCACAACAACGCCCCCATCATAATGCCAGGCAAAAATATGTTTTGTAGATAATCTGTAGACGATTTTCGCGAAACAGTGCAAATTAGACGAAATCAACAGGGTAAAACGAAAAGAGCAAAGACGGAAACACGTTAATATCATTAAATATCAGAATGTTGCAAAGAAACGCTTAAATGGACAAGATTATATAATAGCAGAAGGCAGAGAAACTTCTTGTTGTTTAGGGTCAGATTCATTGGGAGCAGTGGTTAACAGCACATCAGCCCTTATCGGTTTTAGTCCCCCCTACTCTGGAGACTACCTGAACACTCTGCTTCGAAAAGGAAGCATGGCAGAGCACAAAGAGGGTGACTCTGGCAGCAATAAAGTCATCCGTTCCAGGGTCCTTCTAGTCTCCTTCATACTCAGGGGTCGCGGCACCGCGATGTGAAAAAATGTACAGTAATATTAATGGTTTGCAAAAATCAGGTTAGAAGCTGATGGGTGCATGGATGGGTGTATGATCTGGGTGGAGAGAGGGGTCGGGCGGATCTCCTTCTTCTTTTTGTCGGGCGGAGTGTTTGTGGTGGAGTGGCGGACCTGGTTAGCAGGATATCCAGGAGTGGTCCGGCCTATACAGGGGAGCAGGGCCGCCAGGGGGCAGGGGGAATAACCCATCCCCCCTGGTCTCGGCCTTCCCTCCCCTTATTCTTTTTCCTCAAATCCGAGATGGTTGAGTCGTTTCATCTCTTCTGTTTTGGTTTCCTGGAAAACGTGAGTGTACCTCATGGCCATCTGCAGTGTACTGTGGCCCAGGATGTCGGCAACAATTCGGATATCAACCCCACCGGCCAAAAGGTGGCTTGCGGCGGTATGGCGGATATCGTGGATTTTTACGTAGATTCTCCTTAGAAATAGATAACCGACTGTAATTGCAAGCATACCTTCCTTGTATCTGGTATAATATGTAGAAGTTCAACGACATATACCTCAAAAGGCTTGCACATGATTCGATATACGAGCAGTAAGCAACTCAGTTTGGATGGATTCAGCCTCCCCTTTGGTGGTTCGCTGAATCCGCAAAACCGGTGGGTGAAATGGAGCGAAGTTATCCCATGGGATGACCTGGCTACATGCTATTACAAGACTATGAATCCGGGAAAGGGGCGACCTGGTAAAGATGCGCGACTGGTGATAGGGGCAATGATCATCAAACATAAGCTGACTCTGAGTGACGAGGAGACGGTTATGCAGATCCAGGAAAACCCGTACCTCCAGTACTTTGTAGGCTTCAGCAGTTATGTGGATAAGCCACCGTTTGCGGCCAGCTTGTTTGTAGATATCCGAAAACGGATGGGGTCTGAAGTGTTTGCCGGATTTGAACAAGTTATCCTCGAAAAGATAGGTAAGCCCCGTCGTACAGGAAAAGCGAAAGAGGAAAATCGAGGGAAACTGCTTCTCGATGCCACAGTTGCGGAGCAGGCGATTCGTTACCCGACCGATCTGAGCTTACTCAATGAGGCTCGCGAGATTTCCGAGAAGCTGATCGATGAACTGTATGCTCTGAGTGACTACACTAAGAAGCCGAGGACCTATCGCCGTAAAGCGAGAAAACAGTATCTGAAGATTGCCAAAAACAAAAAGCCAAGCGTGAAGGTTCGCCGTCGCGCGCTGCGTGAGCAATTGCAGTACCTGAGGCGAAACTTAAAGCACATATCGTCCCTGCTTGACTCTTTGGGAAGCGCTCCTTTTCCCTTACCGCATGGCCTGCAACGGCAATACTGGATCATTCAGCATTTGTATTCGCAGCAGGACGGAATGTACAGAAACCGGCAAAACAGGTGTGATGACAGAATCGTATCCATATCTCAACCCCATGTTCGTCCGATAGTGCGCGGCAAGGCAAGCAAGAAAACTGAATTCGGCGCCAAGATCAGTGTCAGTATGAAAGACGGCCTGGCGTTTGTTGACCATATCGGTTGGGATGCGTTCAATGAGAGTAAGGATTTGAAAAAGCAGGTGGAGGATTATCGACAGCGGTTTGGTCATTACCCAGAGGTTGTTCTGGCTGATCAGTTATATGGCTCGCGAGATAACCGAAAGTACCTCAAGGAAAAAGGAATTCGCTTTGGCGGTAAAGCACTTGGCCGTCCCCCAAAGCAATCGGCAGAGAATACAGAAAAGATTCGAAAAATGAAGCAACAGCGAATCCAGGACAGTCGGGAACGAATCCCGATTGAAGGTAAGTTCGGGCAAGGTAAAAACGGCTACCGACTCAACTATATCCGAGCCAAGCTGCAAAAGACCTCAGAAGCATGGATCAACTGTATCTTCTTGGTGATGAACCTCATGGTTCTGCTCAAGAAGTTGAGTAAAAATCTTGCGCTATCGTTGTTGGCTCTACTTTTCAGACTCTGTACCAAGGTTTTAGCTGTTGCTTTCGGCAATTTCTCCATGCGGATCACTGCCGGGCTCGTTGCCGCGTAATATGGACGGTGTTTTTCTGAGGAGGCTCTACGTAAGGTATTTTACCCAGGGGATTGTTTAGGTCATCCGCTTGAGAATCCAATCTTCTCCAGAGTTGCTTCCAGCATTCCCGAAAAATACACCCAGGACGCAACATAATACTCTTGGCCTGGCGATGATTCGGTTTTAAAAAATAATAACCGTCTTCAAGAGGGTCTATACTCTCCAAGGCCTCTTTTGCCCTATCAGTCAAGGCAACGGTTCTTGGCTTTCCGGTCTTGGTTATCTCTATACGGATTGTCTGATTTTTCAAATCTACCTTATCGGCAGTCAGGCGGGCAGCCTCCCCGGATCTCATGCCTGTGTGCATCAAAACAACCAAATAAGGATAGAACCTGTCATTTATTGATTTTTTCGATTCTTCAAGGATCAAGACTGCCTCCCGCTCGGTCATGAACCGTTCCCTGCCAGCTGCAGGGGAGACTCTCTCGATTCCGGCGGTTGGGTTGTCTACCGGCAGGCCCCAATCTGTTTTTGCTACCCGAAACATTTTTGATAGCATGGCAACCTCTTGTCGGATAGATGATGCGCTACCGCCTTCATCTAACCTATCGCTTTGATAGGCTGCCACCGTGCTACTCTCGATGTCAGAAAGAGGGGTGTCTTTTCCAATGATTCGTTCCAGGTGCCTCCGACTGTATATCTCTCGATCCAGGGTTGAGGCTGCCTTCTTTTTTGTGACCGGGGTGTATGAGGCGTATTTTTTCAAGGCCTCCTCCAGGGTGACCATCTGGGCAAGTCGGGGATCCTTGTACTTCTTCATGTATATCAGGCCTTCCTGTTCGGCTGCCCAGTGCTTGGCCTGACCTTTGGTATCAAAGGTCTTTGTGAGAGGCTTGAGGCCCTTCCTGCGGATGATTGCCTGGTGAACTGTACCCTTTTTCCTTTTTATCGTCCTGTATGTTGCCATTTTCAGAGTGCTATTGATTTTTTAAGTGAAAAAGACAGTACACAATACCGTGTCTTTTAATACACAATGATACACACTTTAGTACACACTCAAAAGTAACATTAGGCAAAAAAAAAGCAACAAAAGACACATTCGATTGTGGTCTTTTGTTGCTTTAGGGGAAAGTGGTTCGGGCTGTAACGCCCTGTATATATGGGCCTGTCGGCCGGAAACCCTTATGGCGGAAGTGCATGGGAATCGAACCCACCTAGGAGGCTATTAACCCCCTACACCGGATTTGAAGTCCGGGAGGGCCACCAGTGCCCTGTCCACTTCCTTTCTCTAAAGAAACGAGGCAGAATAATAATATCTATTGACCTGGAAAACAAGATATTATTATATTATGCTGTTTTATTCTGTTTCGTAATATGACATTATGTATTGAACAAAACAGACTCACTCTAAAAATCTACAATACAACAATCACATAAAACCACGTATGCAGTGTGAACGTTTAATAAAGCTGGCAAAATCCTGGTATGTCCATGTCAGGGAAGAAACCATGGCCCCGGCTCGTATGATTGCTTTCATGGAAAATCATGCCGACGAATGCGATGTCTGCCAAAAAGATCCGGACCTCCAAGATGAAATCGCCAAAATAAGGGAAATGATTCTACCTGAATCTAAAATCCCCAAGGCGGTCCGATTGCAGAATGAGCAGGCGGAAGCGGCAATCGCTGTCGAGGAAGATGAAGAAAACGACGAAACAGAGAAGAGTGAAGAAGAAGACATCTACGATGATGATGACGACTTCTCTGAAGAGCCGGACCTCGTAGATAGCGAAAAATGATAAAATGGCAGGGTCACTCCTGCCATTTCCATACAATTTCATAGATACGACAGAAGTTTGTTGCAGTTATTTAACCGCAACTTCCAGCTCACGAGTCCATTCAGCGATGCTTTCACTGATATAATCAGTGACTCTCTTCTGTTCTTCATTCCCTTTTCCTTCCACACGAAATGGTTTGCCGAATGAAAAATGGACAGGAATGCTCGTATCGAACCTGCCGATATCCTTAATAATTGTTCCGTTTTTCAAAGCATCTGTCTTCAAGGCAAGAGGGATTATGGGGACATCCGCTTTTTTGGCAAGCTTCACCCCTATTGAGCTCATCTGCTCTGGATTGAAGATATGAGAACGGGTTGATTGCGGGAAAACCGCTACCGAAACCCCTTCCTTAAGCCGCCTGGTTCCTTCATTAAGAACTTTTTTCAGATCCTGACGAGGGTTGGTCCGCGTTACAGCAATAGGACTGCAAACCTGTATGACATCCTTAAATATTGGATACCTCAACAGACTTTCTTTAATCACGAAAGTCATCTCATGCGATCGCAAAACCATACCCGGCAAAAGGACGGTCTCCAGAAAACTCATATGATTGGCCACAATGACACACGGACCATCCAGATTCTCAAGATTCTCTATCCCGGAAATTTGAATTCGCCCACCCACATCTTCAACAAAATTGTAAATTTCACGACTGCTTGATTGCCAGGCTGCCTCATCGTACTTGCCCTTCCGAGCCAACGATCCGCTCCGCATGACAACTCCCACCAACCTGACCCAGAAATGAAATGATGGCATGAACTTTGCCAAAAAGGAGATAGGTCTCTCTTTCGTTACATAAAGACCATTATGAAATTGTAGTTCGTTCATTATCCCTGCACCCACGAAAAAAAACATCCCGGCAGAAGATGCGCTGAGCACCTGCCTCAGAAAATTCCTGTAGCCCCTGTAAACCAATAGCGTAAGACACTAGCATGACTGCCATATACCCTGCAAGCATAATTGCAAACAGAAACCGGTTGGAGCTCCTTGCAACTCTACTTCCCGAAAAACAAGGTAATGCAGAGGACAAGAATCGCAGTATACATAACCGTTACCCCCGCTCCTGCCTTCATATAATCCTTTGTCCTGTACCCTCCAGGACGCATAATGAGAGCATTGACCTGATGAGTGGGCAAGATGAATGTATTCGAGGCGGAAACAGCCACAACAATCGCTGCTGCAATCGGATTGAAACCAACACTGGCTGCCATATTCATTGCCAGGGGAATCATTAGCACTGTCGCACCGACGTTGGACGCCACCAAGGAGAAAAATGCGGTTAACACTGATATAACAGTCATGAGAACAATAAACGAGGGTTCGCCCACCGCCCGAAGCACATTATCGGCAATGAATGCAGCCGCACCCGTTTTCTCAAAAGCAGTCCCAAGCGGTATAAGCCCAGAAAGCAGGAATACGGTGCGCCAGTCAACCGCTTCATAGGCCCTGTCTGCCGGGATAATTCGAGTCAGTATCATACCGAGTGCCCCTGTTAATAAGGCAATCGAGAGTTTTACGTTAAATGCCATGATCAGCACCATCGGCAGCAGCAAAAAAAAGACCGCACATCTCGTTCGCTCCGGCTTCAGGTGTTCACCGCGAATCTCTTCAATAAACGCGATGTCCATCTTCTGTTGAAGCAGCTCAAACTGCTCCCACTTCCCTTGCAGTAGAATAGTATCACCCTGTTTCAAGCGGGTAACATTAATATTCTCCAGGATAATTTCATCACCCCGAACAATCGCCAGCGGATTAACCCGGTACAAGGCCCGAAACTGTAGTTCCTCCATAGAGTGCCCGCTCAGGTTTGAGTGTGGAATTACAACTCCTTCCACAACACCTGATTCGTCAGGGGAATTTTCCTCAGCAAACACCTGGTGCTGTTGCTTGACGCGCCAGTTATGATCCTTGGCAAGTTTGTCAATTTTATCTTCAGAACATATGATCCACAGCACATCCCCCGACTCAATAACTGAATCGGCAGTAGGTGCCAGGTTTTTTATCAACCCCTTGCTCTTTGCAATACCTACAACGGTGATTTTATAGCGAGGCCGCAGTTCCAGCTCAGCAAGAGTCTGAGCCTGAAAACCATAGGAGACCTCCAGCTCATACCCGTGACCGACCACGCTGCCGTAGATATCATGCAGTCGCTTGTCCATATTCTGGTCATCGAGTTCACAGATGTTTGCCGGCAAAAGCTTATTGCCCCAAAGCATAAAATATAGAAGCACACCCAGTAACAAGAACACACCTATAACAGAAACCGAAAACAGTCTCAGCGGTTCAAACGGCTGCCCTCCAACAATAGCCTCGTTATTATTCCACCATCCTGCCATAAGATCGTTCAGCATAATAAGAGGACTCGATCCGACCAGGGTGAGGCATCCGCCTGTTATGGCACAAAAGCCCATAGGCATGAGGATCCTGGCTGCGGAAATGTTTAACCGGCGGCTAATTCGCATCGTTGCCGGTAGAAACAACGCTGCAGCCCCGATATTCTGCATAAAGCTCGATATCACCGCCACCGTTGCCGAAACAACCAGCATCACACGCTTCTCGCTCTGCCCGGCCACTTTAATTATCTGGGCAGCAACAACGTGCATTACCCCCGTTTTGTTCAGCCCTGCACCGATAATCATCACTGCAATAATAGACACCACGGCGTTGGAACTTAACCCGGCGACAGCTTCCTCAGGGCTGACCACGCCAGCGAGTGGCAGAAGCACCATCATCAATAAACCAACAAGGTCAACCCGCAATAAGTCAAAGACAAAAAGTGTTATGGCAATTCCCAATAATACAAAAACAATGATCATCTCATTGGTCAGCACAACGGATTCCATTTGTCACCCTGTACGTTGCTGAGATTTAAAGAGTTATGTGCTCTCACAACCGAGCATTTTCATACTGCCACAAACACTGGATAAGCATTTCATCACATTTTAAAACACAATATCGTATTTTCTCTAACAAAAAACACAGATATTCAGGTATCGAACCAAATATATCGGTAGACAAAAGCGAATATCTGCCCATTGTAAGGAACTATTGGTATAATTCACAGGAAAAAGAGTTGATACAGCATGCAATTATGTGGTAATCGCGATTCCCCAAACTGTAGAAAAAAGGTACATTAAGAATTGGTAACCCTGACCTGATAAATGGTTTCAAACGTATCTCCATAAAGCGATCTTATGCAATACCGATTTCATCCATCACTTTTATCCGCCGTAATGTTGGTTTTTCTTCTTTCCGGATGTATAGCAGGCAAGCAACAACAAGACTCTGGAATGGCCACTGAACCGCCGGAGCTGGACCTTCGGGTAATTGAAAATAAAAATGAAAAAATAAGTACACTCGAAAAGGAAAACAAGATACTCGCTGACCAACTCTACAATCAGAAGCAAATATCTACAAAGCTGCAAAAAGCACTGCTCGCCCGCTACCAGGAGACAGACAGCTGTCTGCAGACAAATGAACGCCTCGTTGCAGAACTGGTTCAAAGCAAGGCTAAACTGGCCAACAGAGGAAGTAAGCTCGAAGCCGTCACCCTTATTGCAGAAGCCACAGCCGTTATTGGCGCCTTAGATAATCAGCCCAAAAACCGTAGACAGGAGATTCTCGCAAAAAAAGCAAAACAGTATCTCCTGGAAAGTAAGGCCGAGGTAGAAAAGGAAAATTTCGAGGGAGCCTCCTATCTCTGCCGAAAAGCCATGGAACAGGTTAAAGGAATAGAACGGGAAAAAAATAAGGGTAATATCAGCCAGAACAACGAGGAAGTCTCCTTTTCAACCCCTTTACAAATGGAACTGTTGAAAAATGGCAACCTCAGAAACAAACCGTCCACGCAGGCCGAGATTATTGCAGTCCTTCAAACCGGAAGATCTGTATCTGCGATTGGTTTCAACAATAATTGGGTCAAAGTTCAAGTCGGGGAGCCGGTTCAAACGGGATGGATGCACATCTCACTTCTTTACTGATGTCTGCAAAGCCACAACATTTTCTGACCTGCCAACAGGCGCATCTTCCTCTGCGACAAGATAAACAACTTGATTACGCCCGCCCTTCTTTGCCCTATAGAGTGCTCGATCAGATCGCTTCACCACAGCATTCTCATCTTCGTCCTGTTCCATAATTCTGCTCACCCCAATGGACACATGCAAGCGGATTACCGTGTCTTCATGACAGAAAATGTGATTGGCAACTGCTTTTCTTATACGTTCAGCAGCATGAAGCGATTCCTCCTCGGCAGATTCTGCCAGAATCACCAGAAATTCCTCTCCACCATATCGGCCGGCGGCATCAACATTACGTAAATTATCTTGAAATATCAGGGCAATCTGTCTTAATACTTCATCACCCGCCTGATGACCACAGGTGTCGTTCACGGATTTAAAATGATCCACATCTAACATCAGGACAGAAAAGCCGGTCTTGTAACGTTGGTAGTAATCAAAGTGATCCTGCAGTTTCTGCATAATCTGCTTACGATTATCGAGTCCTGTAAGTGCATCGGTGGTAGCGAGCTGCTCCAGTGCGGTCTGACTTTCCTTGAGTTTCTCTACCATCTCATTAAATACCCTTGTGGCAAAACCGATCTCATCGTTTCGCCGAACAGATAGCTGCACATCCAGATCACCACCGGCAACCTTTCGTGAACCTTGAATCAAGGCCGTGAGCGGGACCATAATCTGCCTCGTCAATAGATATGCAGCAAGCCCCATGACCAACCCCAGCGAACACACTATGATGATATTCCGATTTCGTGACTCGATCGCGCTGGCAAAGACTTCCTCGTAATCCTCGGCGATCAGGAGTCCCCACTCCAACTCCTGAAACGGAACAAGTAATCCCATTAATCGCATGTTTTGACCATTCGACAACTCCTGCAACACCGGCCTGTCACCTTCATCCATATTCAAGTCACCAAGTAGAAGCTGTATGCCACCGAGAATATCCGCACCATCATTACTAAACAGGAATTGGCGACCACCCTCCAACTCAACAAGAGATTCATAAAGACGATCTCCACTCTTCGCCCCCAACCTTTCCGGTTCGAGCAACGGCTTCAGGCCGGCAAGTGAGACCTCAATTGCAAGAAGGCTTTCATATTCATAAAGTTGGTCCATAAACAGGGGAATGCCTATCAATAGAGAAGGCGCATCCCCGGAATGAAGGAGAACACCACCCTTAAACCACTGTCTGTCAGAAATCTGGACTACAGCATCATCCGGAAAAGAAAAGGAGCGATCGGCATCTCCCGTTTGAGAGGCGGCAATAACCGAACCGGTTCTGGAAAGAACGAAAATGCTCAGGTAATCATCAAACTGGTTCTTGAGCGTGGTAAGATATGTCTCAACTGTTTCGATTTCGCCACCAGGAACCGAACCCGTCACACCAGCAGCTCCATCATTGTTCTGGGAAGCAGGGACAACGCCGGCTAAAATGGAAGAATTGGAAAAGACATTCAGGTCATACACCCTCTCTTTCAGCCAAAGCGAGATTTCCCTTTCAATTATGTTGGCCGAATCCATAAATTTCTGTTCAACCTTCTCCTCAAGGGTAGACTGCAGCATATTATGAAGCAGCACTCCCACTGAAAAAGAAGGAACCACAGCAACAAGGATAGACAAAACAAGGATCCTGTTTCGTATGCTCAACAGACCTGAACTGTGTTCTTCTACCCGCATAGCAGAAAGTGGACTTATTGATGAGATTTAAAATGAAAAAACAACTCCTACGGCCAAACCAGATACCTGAGATTCTACCACAATTAGATGATTATAAAAAACATTTCAGTTCCTGCGAAAAAACTCAGCAATTCCCTTGAAAAAAAGTGGTATGTCGTTTCGGTGGAATCTGATAGTCGCTGCACCAACAAGAGCTGCCAGTTACCTCTAAAAGCAATACCGCCAGGAACGTGTCGGAGAATTGCCATTTTGGCACAAATCGAGGCAATTGCAGAAAATTCATCACAGCCATATAATTGATATTGCAAGCATACAATTCCTGCACATAACGAAGAGATGGGTCAAAAGGGTTTTCTCCGACACGCTCCTGGAGAATCCCATAAATAAACCCTTGTAGTTTGACCAGTTTTCAATATATTGACTGAAATTGTTACCTGTTACCCTATACATTCCAGATCGAACTAATACGGTGAGCTAACCGGGATGTTCCTGTCGGCAATCATTCCTGCAATTATCGTTTCTCATTCTTAAATTATGGATTATCGTCGAGATATTGATGGACTTCGATGTTTTGCTGTGGTGAGTGTGCTGCTCTACCACCTCAGTCCGCAATTACTGCCCGGTGGCTTTACGGGCGTTGATATTTTCTTTGTCATTTCCGGTTTTCTCATCACCCGGCTGCTCAGGTCAGATATTGAACAGAACAGGTTTTCTCTGGCCCGGTTTTATTCCCGCAGGATCCGAAGAATCTTCCCGGCACTTTTTACCGTGCTTTTTGCCACATTCATTTTCGCCCTTATCGCCCTGGAACCAAATGCGTACTCACGCTTCATGGAAGAATTTCGGTTTGCATCATTACAAATCTCCAACTTTACCTTCTCAAAAGAGCTCGATTACTTTGCCCCCGGCAATGAGCTTTCACTTCTTTTACACACTTGGTCACTTGGCGTGGAGGAGCAGTTTTACCTTTTCTGGCCTCTGCTTCTTTTCACTGGTTTCCATCTGTTTAAAAAGAAGTACTGGTATGTAATTTCAGGTGTCATCCTGAGTTCTTTTTTACTGAGCGATTACTTCTGCAGGGAATCCCCTCAACAGGCGTTTTACCTCCTTCATTCAAGGGCCTGGGAGCTGGGTATCGGTGGCATTCTGACCTTTTTGCCCACTGGCTCCCTGCAGATGAAATGGCTCAACTCCATACTCGCATCGACAGGTTTTGTATTCATCATTCTGGGATTTACCAAACTCAATCAGTATATGCCCTTTCCCGGCCGGAATGGCCTATTACCAGTGCTTGGGGCAGCTCTTCTGATCTATACCGGTGGCCGACAGAAAACTATTGTTGCCCCTTTCCTCGCGAACAGGATTTGCGTTTTTATCGGGAAAATTTCATACTCAGTCTATCTTTGGCACTGGCCCCTTATCATCAGCTACAAGATCTCGACAGGAAAAGAGATAGATATAATCTCCGGTAGTGTTATCGCCGCTGTAACGTGCCTTCTTGCAACTGTTTCGTATTATTTTGTTGAACAACCGTTTCGACGAAAGAGTGATGAACCACACCAAAACGCACCGAAACCAAAGCTGCAGTTACTTACATGCACAGTCGCCCTGGCCATGCTTGCTTGTCTTGTTTTTTCATACCTGTTTGAAAAAAATGAGAAGTCGACCTTATTGGCAATTAAAATCCGTGGAATCGAAAGCCCCTCTAATTTTGAGAGTGAAGATGTCACCATTTATTGGAGAACAGACAGACAAGGGTTTGAGGAGGAACGATCCCTCGACCTTGATTATGTAGACTTTATCGACACGGATGATGTTTATCATTTTATTTTTGAACTGCCGCCAATATACAGCATCGACTCAATTAGAATCGACCCATTGCGGCATGAAGGCGTTATTGAAATCCTCCAGATTCAGGTAACAAGCGGTCTGCTCGCCAGAACCAAAACATTCTCTGATGTATCATGGATTGCACAGTCAACGGTCGGAGCTTCTGATAATCTTGAATTCAGCCTGGTAAACGGTAAACTACAGATACAGAGCCATTCAACTGACCCTTATTTTTTGCTGTTTGCCAAGTTTCCGCACTTTTATGAAACCGAATCATTACTCCTTGCCGTAATGGCAATTGGCTGTTTTCTTTTTGCAGCCTTCTCCTGCACACATCGAGGACAAATGCATATGGCGGTGGTCTCATATGGCCTCGCCTTGATCTGTTTCTCGATAACGATATCTTTTCGCGGACAGTTTTCATCCACATCCAGTTGGCGTTTCATTGAACATGAATCGCCGGAATACTGGCGCGAAGCGATGGCCAAAACAGATCTGCATGCTCTCAACAGTAACGGAGCTGCCCAGGTTGTTCTCTGGGGGGATTCCCATGTTAGGAATTATGGAGACTCGGTAAGTCGGTGGACAAATGAAAAAGATCTGACACTTAAACTTATTTATAAACCGGCATGTCCGCCAGTAGCAATAAATCAGGACGAGATCTCCGCCCTTCTTGATATTGCCTACACCAACTACACCGTTTGCTTCGACCATAACGAAGAGACTCTGGCTACCATAGAAAACGACGACCAGATTGAGTATGTCTTTCTTGCGATGAGGTATGAATATTATCTGAACCATCCATCTATGCTTTTCAGGGCAGTGTTGGAAGCTCAGGTGCCCTTCTCCCGCGAGGAATACTTCAGGCATTCGTTTAACTACACCATAGAACGGTTGAAACAGGCCGGGAAGAAAATCGTCCTTTTGGGACAGGTTCCTGTTCTGCGCGAAAAACCGGATATATGCATCAAAAGAAATCAGACACTTCTCACCTATATCCTTAAACTCAAACCTGGATGTGACGTCAACGACGAGTTCAGCGATGAGATACTGCGGCTTGGAAGAACCATGTTTGAACAAACAACTATCGAAAATCCATCAGTATATTATTTTAAACCGGAAAAATATGTATCTTCAATATTTGGGGAAGGCGGCGCCCTTAAATACCATGACAATAACCATCTCAACTCCTATGGTGCGGAATTGCTGGTCCCCTCGTTCACAAAAGAACTGAAGACCTTCTGACACAACTCTCAGGTACTCCGGCAACCACAAATTCGGGTTAGCCCACATTACATTGCCTGGAATGTTTCCCCGCAATTCCGCTATAACAAGTACGAATCCGGGCAATGTCATTATCAACATCACCAGTGGGCTCAAAGCTTGACAGGAAACCGCCGGTTTTTCTTTCGTAGTCCAGAAATGCCAGGGCAATAGGTACTTTCGCACCAAGGGCAATATAATAAAATCCGGTCTTCCACTTATCGACCCTGGACCGTGTCCCCTCTGGTGGTACGGCGATAACCAAGCGCTCACTGGCATTAAACGCTTCGATGGTTTGACCCACAACATTATTCGATGATGATCGTACGATGGGGATACCACCCATCCACCTCATAATGGGTCCACGCCACCCTTTAAATAGCGAATCTTTGCCCATCCAGTGCATATCAAAGCCATAAACAAACGCCATCGCTAACGAGAGAGGAAAATCCCAATTACTTGTATGGGGCACAGCAATTAAAACATATTTCGGGGCAAGCGGTGGGTGCCCTTGCAGTTCCCACCCCCTGATCTTGAGAATGATTTTGCACAGCGGTTTTATAATCGTTGGAAATAACGGGGTGTTGTACATCGTTAGTTTCACGAAACGTACCTGGAGTAAAAAGAAACCGGCTCAATAGTTTATAGACGACCCTGGAGAATTGCCGTTCCCTCCAAGCACCAGGTATCATTTACCTGACTGTGGGTGAAAGTATCATTATAATTGCAGCGTGAAAACGATAAAATGAACTCATGTCGTTAAACTGTTATCCCGAAGGGGAAGAGAAATAGTGTCCCTTTCTACAAAACCTGCCTGGCAGAAAATGAGAACAAAGTCAGTAAAGCAGCAACAAGCACGTACACCCCAAGCCACAAAAAAAACGCCTGAACTGCGATTCCCCTATCAATTAAATAACCGAACAATATTGGCGAGGCTGAAGTACTGATTACTGCCAGAGAAGAAATCAGGGCCCTGATTGCGCCAAGGTGTTTCGTGCCGTACACTTCGACCCACAGGGCGCTGATAATTGGACTGCTGGCACCTATAGATGTGCCAAGCAGCATCATAAGGGCATAAGCAACCCAGTCACCGGTTCTCACGACGGGAATCCACAAACCCGCCAACATCGGCAAAGGAAAGAATTTCAACAATTGAATACCACTGAAGCGATCTACCAGTACTCCGGCATACATGGATGATAACCAATGGGCACTTCCATATAACACAAAACAGTTTGCAAAAAGCATTGGCGACCACCCCATGTGCGGGAGAAAAAAGCCCTGGTGAATGAAAAGACCTGTGATTATAAATGGTGCCGCCAGAATTGCCGGTAACACAAACCAAAACCTGTAATCCTTAAGCAAGGTTCTGCGCGAGCCCTGTGAAGGTAGCTTTTTTCGCTTCTTAACATTTGAACCGATGTTTGCTTCCGCGTATTTCTCCTGTTCGTTTCTGCTTAGCAGCCAGTGGGCCAATGGTAAATAGAGAAAAGGAACGGACAACCCGACAAGGAACCAACTGTTTTGCCAACCAAATAAGGTAATCAACACCACCGCAAGGGAGGGAAGAAGGATCTCACCCAGTGGAACACCGCTGGTAGCTATGCTGACCGCTTTTCCCCTGTGGATTGCAAACTCCCTGGTCATGCATGTAACAGCTGTATGGGGTAGCAATCCCTGACCAAAGAACCTGAGCAAAAACAGACTTACAATGAGCCCGCCTAAGGTATTTACCTTCCACAAGCACAAGGCCGCAATGAATAATCCCGTGGCACTGAAGGTGACAAACAACCGAAGCGAGACTTTATCGATTGTTGCCCCAATCCACATCAAAAGAAGACCGCTGGCCAGGGTTGCAATTGAATACGCGGAACCATAGCCGGTGGCAGAGAGTCCAAGATCTTCCTGAAAACTGGCACCATACCAACTGATAAAAAAAGACTGCCCGAAATTTCCCCAGAAAACTGTCATCATGCCAAAAACCAGCAATGGCCAGCAACGCCTGAGAAATGAAATGTAAGCCTGAATCATTATTTATGTAGCTACCAGCCTAAGGGACAATCCTATGATGAAGAGTGTTCATAACGATCATACTGAAGCGATTGATCAAAAAATATACGTCATATAACATCATGGAAAAATATCCCAATACCCTTCACCACCTCACTACAATTACAGCCGTGTATCAGCGCACCTCGCTGCCGGATAGCCGAATGAAATCAATACAGGAACGTGCCACCTCCCCAGTGTTGTCGCCATCGATCATGACTCCGAGAGTTGCCATGCGTGGCGGCTTTGCCCCAAACGCCTTCTCATAGTCGGCAACGATATCGACCTCGTAGTTGCGCCACTGGTTCAGGTACCTTGCCCCCCTGTCTACCGGGATCATTTTCGCCCGATCCACATACACATTTGTGATCACATCTGGTGCATCTGGACGATTTGCCCAAATATAGTTCAAGGTACTGTCCGGCGGATATTCTCCGTAAATAACCTTTCCCGCGGTGTATTTGAGTTTTCTGGACCAGCTCGCCTTTTCCGGGTCGTAGGCGAATATAACATAGAGACGAGCCGGATAATCATCACCTTGTTTTTCCAGGTAGTTCCCATGAGCATAAATATTATCTACTTTCCAGCGCCAACTCAGAATCGGGGCATTGTAGACATCAAATCGTGTTTTCAGGATCAGGGCGGATGCCCCTCCTGCTGTCCGCATTTCAAGACAAGTTGTCTTTTCTTCCTCAACAATGCGATAGGAAGAATGGTCATCAATGCCATGAAAGGTAAACGGCTCCCATTGCTCCAGACTCCTGAACGACTCATCGAGAAGACCGGAGTCGGCAAATATCTTCGAATGAGAACAAAAGACCACGAGCATGCCATAGCAGGCCAAGAACATATACCTTAAACCATTTCGAGGCCAGCTCATAATTTCCACCCATGAAACTGCAGAAAAGTTGAAAATTTATTCATATCGGAACGTGATCTGTACCACGGCTGCAGACTGGTATAAAATGGATTACCTGTCAGTTCCGTACTTCCAAAATCCTTATCCATGCCGACAAAGAGATCCATGCTCGGTAATGATAGCAATAAAAGCTCCCACCATTTGAACGCACCTCTAACGTGCCCTGTCAACGGCCAACCACTATAGTAAAAGCTTGTTTCATTCCCCTGTTCCGTCTGCAGATTGCGCAAGCTTTCCTGGCTTCTAATCTCCGCCGTAGCGAAATTGTGTTCACTCTCCTCTTTCCCGGTTATAACATTGATCCCCATAATTCGGTGGGTACCCGGGCGAATAACAAGTTCTATTGACTGTCCCGGCACAACCGCTGGCAAACGTGCAGGCAGGGTCTCACCATAAATATCGATTTGCGATTCAGGCCACTCTTCAGGGTAGGCCTCCCCAGACAACCAGCCTGTGGGGAGTATTGCAACGTAGCAGCCACAGGTATGAACCGTCGTCAACAGGACAAGGTGATCATCCTGATCCCTGGTCAGAACTACAAGCAGCCCGGGATGCCTGCCCGCAGTAAGATAAAATGGAAACAGACTAAAAGGGGTTTTCTCGAAATGGACACGGTAGATGGAGTTTGTATACTCTCCCTTTGCCGTCGTAAACTTTGCAGAAGCTTCATAAACAGTGGGCCGGGCCCCATTTACCCGAACAGTAACACGCCCGTCTTTGTCGAGAGCTTCAACAGTCCCGATACGGTTATACGTTTTCCCACTCTCCAGCGTCGTAAAAACAGGCAGGATCTTTCCGGTCACAGGGTCATCAGGGTGCTGCTCCAGTTGTACCGTTTCCTTAAGTGCATGACCTCCGGGAAGCGGGGAGCAACCGGCCAGATAACCTATAAGCAGAATAAGAAAAAATAACGAACCGTTTGTAATTTTTGGCACTGTTCTCTCCTCGTAATCTCCAGAATTCACAAAGCTCATATAGAGTATAGCGATACTCTGAATCTTATCCTGAGGCAATCATTTAGCAGCAGGTGAGATTCCCGGTATAAAAATAGAATAGCCGATATCCTCCAACCTGCCATAAAGGGAGGCGGGAGTATATCGGCTATTTTCAGAGCGCAGCTCACAAAGATGAGATGATTCTCAAGACCTCAACCCTTCATCGCGTACCTGTAAAACATCTTACTACTGTTGAGCAGTCACCAGCAACTCCAACTCCCGATCCGTCACAATGATGTCAACTCCCTCTGCATGCTACTGTTATTATTTATCGTTTTCAGCTATTGTTGTTCCTTTTTCCAAAGTACTGATCGAAACTCTCTTCGGTGTCTTTCCTGCCATTGAATACTTTCTGGATATTACATATTACATGCATCTATAATGCATATCTCTTCCTGGTGGCTATCTGTTCCATAAATCCTTCAATGCGAATGCGAAGCTGCTCTGTATCGGAGTGCGAGTAGTCGGTTACAACATGCAGAAAAGGAAGCCCAAGTTTATCTTTTACCAGCTCCCTGACCCGGTATGATTCAATTTCAAACGGCTGACAGAATTGCCAGGCCAGATCGATTACCCCGTCGATTTGAAATTCCCCGGTTAAACGTTCAAGATCCTCAAAGCGTTGGTTATTGGGCGTCATGCAGGCACAGGTAACCCTGAGATAGCGTTTGGCAATGGCGACGAGAGGGTCTTCATTTCCATGCAAGTGAATCTGATCTTCTGACCGGGTTACTCCGCCGCACCCTTCCTGGCAGACAACAACCCCACCACACTCTTCTACAATTTCCAACACCTTGGAACAGCCAAGACTATTGCCGAGCCCAGTCCACAAAATACGTGGCTGGTCAGCAGAATGCGCGTATTCCTTTTTCTCGACAAGGTTGTGTAGCTCTGCATGAAATCTCTCGAGCGTCTCGATATGGTGATCAAAATCTGTGTAATACTGAAGTTTGGACATGGTATTTATGAACTCAAATCCATTGATCGGCCCGGGATGATGCACCCTGCAGTAGTAAAGATCGGTAATCAGTTTGCGTCGCTTGTTGCCCTTTACTATCGCTTCTCGGAGGTGGTCATGAGTGATGGTTACACCAAGCTGCTGTTCGAGAAACGATTTAGCCTGACGGACCTCTTCGACCCAATGATCCAGAGCAGCAGGGGTTTCTGGCTTTTGCGGCAGGTCCATGACATACATTGGCACCTCCCGCTCAAGTAACTCGTACATCTTCTTTCGCCCATCACAGGTAGTCTCTGCGATAACGCAGTCAGCAAGCGGAAAAATTGGACAGGTACCCGAAATTGCCCTGCCGTAGGTTGCCTTGACCTTCGGACACTGATCCGGGCTCAGAACCTCTTCTGCTTTAGTAATAGGTTCCTGTGTCGAGCCGCAAAGTCCTACCGGAATTGCACCTGCAGCCAGGATGAGTTCTGTCGGTGAGTAGGAACAGAGACAACCGACCACCTTCCTGCCGTCCTCCTTTGCCATCTCTAAGGAAAGGGCGAAGTCGTTATGGACGTCCTGTATAGTTTCAGTTACTGCAAGTACCATGTAAGCACCATTTATTGAGAGGATCGTTGTGCCAGAACGGCTGCCCCGAGAGCCCCGCTGAGTTGAGGATCGATATCCAGGGGAGGCAAGGGGGTTCCCAGGTAATCAGCTAGCGCATCTCTGAGTCCCCTGTTTTTTGCGACCCCGCCGGTGAGCACACATTGGTCTTTCAGCCCGATTCGTCTGGCCATGTTACCGATACGGTTTGCAAAGGCACGATTCACCCCGGAAACGATATCTGCCGGGGATTCACCACGAGCAATCAGTGAAATGAGTTCCGACTCGACAAAAACCACGCACATCGAGTTAATACTGCAGGGGTGAACACCCTTGAAGTGAATGTCCGACAGGTTAGCCAGATCCATCTCCAGAGTGCGCGCCACCATTTCCAGAAATTTCCCGGTCCCGGCGGCGCATTTATCGTTCATAATGAAATCAACCATGTTCCCGTTCTCATCGAGATGAATCACTTTACTATCCTGGCCGCCGACATCGATCACCATTCGGATATTCGGGTTGGTATAATTCGCACCTAAGGCGTGACAGGAGAGTTCTGTAACTGTCGTATCGGCAAAGGACAGCGATACGCGTCCGTAACCAGTACCTACCATTCCCAGGATATCGTGGGTTTGTGCAGAGGCAGTTGAAAGTGCTTCTGCCAATACCGTCTCTGCAGTCTTCCCTACATTTATGCCGGTTGGCCTGATCGCGCTGATGAAGGAGGACTCGCCGTTAAGCAGCACCACTTTGGTAGTGCGGGAACCTGCATCAATACCTGCAAAGTATTTTTTGTTACCGGAAGTCATGTCATGAATCTGCGACGTTAAAGGTATCGAAAAGACATAAAAAATTATCAGTAAGCCTTATTTGAAAACAATCTATAGTAGGCGAATATGGGTAAAGTCAAATATTAAATATCGATAAATACGATTCACCAAATCGGTTTATCACATCATTAAATCTCAAGCGGAACCACGAAGTTGATAGATTATGATGAAGATTGCATGCCACAGGCAGAGCAGACATGAGAAGTTGTAGGTTTCAGGAAAACTAAGCTTCCTCTGAAAAGGCTTTTTCATTCTTGAAAAAACCTAAACAATAGGTGCTTTAAATTATATGGAAAAGATCCTCTCCTTGTCTTTGCAACAGCACACAAACACATCTGGATGTACATTCTGTCAAATATATTATATAATCGACATGTTAAATTGAGAACGAGAATGCATTCAGGGAAAATGTGAAAATGAAAGAAGATACATATCGTGATGCTACTTTTATCGTCACGGAAGCGCGTTCCTGCCCCATTTACGAGGTAGGTGATGAGCTGAAAGTTCAGAATTTCAGCCTGGTGACATCACATTATAAAGCCAGCTGCCTCCACCTTACTGCCAGAATAGCCGATATAGTAACGATAAAGAAAAATATCAGTGCAACTTCAGCAACAGCAGGCGGGCAAAATAAACAATTTAACTGCGGTGGCTGTGAAGAAGGACTCATCTACTTTGAATATAAAAGAGAGAGAGATTTTAGCACATTACAAATGAAGGTGCTCAAAGAGGAAAAAAAGCGGCGAAACAGTAAACATATCAAACAACATTTCCTGGAGCTCCGGAAACTGGATATTTTCAAACCACTTAACGACAGTTCTCTGATAGACCTGACATTTTTACTTGAGTTCAAGACGATTCCCAAAGATAAGAGAGTGGTGAAGAAAGGAGCACCAGGCAATAATCTGTATATCATTTTAAAAGGGACGGTAGCTGTCATAAATGATAATCGTTCAAAAGTGGCAGAGCTCAAGGCTGGAGAGATATTCGGCGAAATGAGCCTTCTCTCCGGGGAGCCGGTGTCAAGTTCTATACATACAATTGAAGAAACCCATGTCGCCACCCTTAGCGTAAAGAATTTTCGCGACAT
This sequence comes from Desulfopila sp. IMCC35008, assembly GCF_010646885.2. GTDB lineage: Bacteria > Desulfobacterota > Desulfobulbia > Desulfobulbales > Desulfocapsaceae > Desulfopila. Next base: position 4,294,557 of record NZ_CP050700.1, read on the forward strand.
TTTAACAAGTTACCACATATTGCAATTTTTCCTTTTAAAGTTACTCATGGAGAGGTCGCAAAAAGTTGCCTTAAGGTCCGGCAATATTACTTCTGGCATGACTGGCAAATTGAACGAAATAAGTACAGGCAAGCTTTTTCATATGATCGAATTGGCACGAAAAACCGGTGCTGTTCATTTTTCGCTTCCGGAAGGAAAAGCTGTAACCTATTTTGAAGAAGGTAACATCATCTATGCCCGTTATGCAAAATATCGCCAAAAAGACGCTATAAAAGCGCTGTTAGAGACAAAAAACGGCCATTTTCGTTATACAAGAGGGATTCCTAAAGAACTGGCAAACTCACCTCCAATTGATGAGGGGCCAGATCATCGAATGTGATCCCTTCCTGGCTCCCGTGATGTCCTTCTGATTTCTTCCAAATTTGCTATAATGAGTAGGAGCACATTCCATGACTCATCCTACTTCCTGGAGGCACCATGAAAGTTGCATTGAACTGCGGCAAAGAAAATATCGCCCTGAACCTGCCAGATACTGTTCGCACTATCTCAACCCACGAGTCCGGAAGCATCACAGATCCTGAGAAGGAGGTGCACAATGCCCTGACCCATCCCATAGGGACACCACCCCTTGCAGAATTAGCCAAAGGCCGAACGAGTTGCTGCATCGTGATTTCAGATATAACCAGGCCGGTCCCCAATAAGGTCATTCTGCCGCCTATTTTGGCCACTCTTGAAGAAAATGGTATTGACCGGGAGAGTATCACGATCCTGATTGCAACCGGCATGCATCGGCCCAATCTCGGTGAAGAACTGGAATCTATGGTCGGCAGAGAAATCATGGGCAATTATCGTATCATCAACCACTATTGCCAAAAAAGTGAGGAGATGCGTGAGATTGCCCGAATTGACGGCGTACCCATTGAGGTAAATACCCACTATCTTGACGCGGATTTAAAGATCCTCACCGGTCTCATAGAACCCCATTTCTATGCCGGTTTCTCAGGTTCCAGAAAGTCGATTCTGCCCGGTATCTCCAGCTTTGAGACCATGAAATTCATGCATTCCTACCAAGTCATAGATCAACTTCAGCAGGCTAACTGCAGACTGGAAAACAATATCTTCCATGACTATGCCATGGAGGTGACCGAAAAAGCAGGAGTCGACTTTATTCTGAATGTGGTGATCAATAAGCAGCGGGAACTGGCCGGGATTTTCGGTGGTCATTACGACAAGGCACACAGGGCCGGTTGCGACATGGTTGTGGAGCATGCGGTGACACAGCTGGAAGAAAAAGCCGATCTCATCATCACCTCGGCTGGCGGCTACCCTTTGGATGCATCCTTCTACCAGGTATCAAAATGCTTAACCAGTGCACGGGATATCCTCACCGAGGATGGAACAATTTTTGTGCTCTGCGGCTGTGAGGAAGGGCTTGGCAACGAGGAGTTCTGCACCATTATGCGTTCAAATCCCACCCCGGAGGATTTCAATGCCCACCATAGTAACCCGGAAAATTTTGTCATAGACCAGTGGTGCGCCCAGAACATTTATCAGGCCCTGGAGCATGCCGGGAAAATCTATGTCTACTCCCCGGGATTAAGCGATGACGATGTAAGCCGGTTTGGCGGCATCAAAGTGACCGATTGCCAGCAGACCGTTGATCTACTGCTGAAATCGCACAGCAAGGTTATTGTTATTCCGGAAGGCCCCTACGTGGTCGGCAAGATAAAAGAATAGTCTTAGCCCTGGAGCCTTCAAGCATCAAAGCTGCAAGGAAAATTCGTATCCGATCTTTGCTTATACTTGAAGGGAATGGCTGCGGACAAAAAACGGTTGACTTGAAATGCGCCAACCGTTTGAGATACCTAGAGTTACTGGCTCATGACAAATGCTTCCTTAAAAAGGCGATCGTCCGCTCCCAGGCTATTTGGGCTTGGACCTCGTTGTAGCGCGGAGTGGAATTGTTATGAAAACCATGACGAGTACCCGGGTAGGTGTGCATGACAAAATCTTTGCCATGCTCCTCCAGGGCCTGCTGGTACTCCTGCCGGGTTGCGTTAACACGTGGATCATCCTCGGCATACTGAATCATCAATGGTGCCTCAATTTTGGCAACCTCAACCATTGCAGGTGATCGGCCGTAAAAGGGAACCCCGGCATTGAGTTCAGGGCCCATGACCACCGCAAGCTTATTAACGACACCACCGCCATAACAAAAGCCGGTTGCACCCAAGCGACCATTGGACAGCTCATGCGACTTGAGAAAGCCAGCCCCATTCAGGAGGTCGGTAAACAGCTTATCCTGATCCAGAGATTTCTGCATTACCTTGCCATCGTCATCATTTCCGGGGTATCCCCCGATCGGTGACAAGCCATCCGGTGCCAGCGCCACAAAACCTTCAACGGCAAAACGGCGAGCAACGTCTTCGATATAGGGATTCAGACCTCTGTTTTCATGTATCACCAGAATCGCTGGAAACGGACCTCCCCCTGCGGGCCGTACCAGATAACCGCGCATCGTTCCTGATGTGCCGCCAGGAGAATCGTATTCTATATATTTCGGAATTATACGCTCATCCGTAAACGAAATCGTCTGGGCCATAGCGTAACGTGGCAGCAATGCCTCCGCCATAACCAGGGCCGAACCACTTGCCACGGCAAGTGCTGATGCTTTGTTAAGAAACTCCCGACGTGTCATTGGTGTATGACAGTATTCATCATAAAGATCGTACACTTGAGAATCAATATAGTCATTCGTCATAACTCTTCACCTTGGTTTCGCAGATATTTTTAAGTAGGGTGACATTGTACTCAATTTTCAACAAGGCCTTCCAGGAAATCACCTTCCCGCAATCTGTCCACTCATCTCCGCTGCATATTGATCGGCGTTAAGACCGGTCAAGAGATGTAATACAGAATCATCTATATGCACAACCGCACAGATTCCTTTTTCCGCCAGGAGTCTTTCGTTAACACCTGAGAGATCTCGAATCCTCAACCGCAATCGGGTCTGAGCACACATTTCGACCATGGCAACATTATCGGCCCCACCCAGTGCAGCGAGCCACTCAGCCACTTTCTGCGGTGCATTCTGGTCACGAAGTTTCGGCTTGACTTCTTTCTCCTCATAACTCACCTCGGAAGGCTTATCGAGATCTGTCAGTTCAGCCTCATCCCCCGCAGTTTCCATATACAGCTTCATATCCGTCATCAGGTTCTCTGAGCGCGGACCGAATATTGCCTGAAGCCCGGTCCCTACGATTACCACACCAGCGGCTCCCAGGGCCTTCAACTTGTCCGGCCTGGCTTTACCAATATCCGCCACCTCAACCCGCAGGCGGGTGATACAGGCATCCAGACTGACGATATTGCTCCGACCGCCAAATGCCAGGACCAGTTGGTTTGCCATGGTGTCCGCCGCAACATCACGGGCTTCCCCTATATCTGCTTCGGCATCTTCACGGCCCGGTGTTTTCAGATCGAAAAGCTTGATAGCAAAACGAAACAGGAAATAATAGATTGATGCAAAGGTGGGACCCAGAATAAAGATCAACCACGGCTTAATATCGATCGCATAAAACAGGACAAAGTCTATCAACCCGTGAGAAAAAGAATATCCCATACGCACGCCTAGAAGATACGTGACGACATAGGCAATGGAGACCAGTACTGCGTGGACCAGATAGAGCAGCGGTGCCAGAAACATGAAGGCGAACTCGAGTGGTTCCGTAATGCCTGTAAGAAAGGATGTAAGAGCTGCGGAGAGCATGATACCTCCGGTCTTCACCTTGTTTTCCGGTTTTGCCATGTGATACATGGCCAGTGCCGCGGCGGGCAGACCAAACATCTTGAAGACAAATCCACCGGCAAGAATGCCAGCTTCCCTGTCCCCGGCAAAGAACCTATTGATAACGCCCCGAACCACTTCACCGTCCGGTGTGGTATAACTACCCAGTTCAAAAAAGAACGGGACATTCCAGATATGGTGCAACCCGAAGGGTATGAGCAATCTCTCTACGAACCCGTAAATGGCCACCGCAAGAGCTGTATTTCCTGTTGATGCAAAATCGGACAAGACATTGATAACATTCTGTACCGGGGGCCAGATAACACTGAGCAGGACGCCCAGGGCGATGGCAGAAAACGCGGTGACGATGGGAACAAACCGCTTCCCTGCAAAAAAACCAAGATAGGCCGGCAGGCTTATCCGGAAGTACTTATTAAACAGGAAGGCCGCTAGACCTCCCACCAGAATTCCACCGAAGACCCCGGTGTCGATCGATTCCATCCCCATGACGGTCTGGGTCTCAAGCCCCAGAAGGTTGGCAGCAACCCCCATAGTGCCGACCATGACCGCATAGCCAACGGCAGCTGACAGGGCTGAGACACCATCGTTTTTAGTCAATCCCAGGGCCACACCCAGGGCAAAGAGGAGGGCCAGATTACCAAAGATTGCACCTCCTGCTGACTTCATGAGATTGTTGACTATATCCGGAAAAACCGCAAACTCGGCACTGCCGACACCGAGCAGGATACCGGCCGCCGGCAGCAGGGCAACGGGAAGCATGAGCGATTTGCCGATCTTCTGCAGGAAGGCAAAGGAGTTATTCCATAATGTTTTGATCATCTTTCTACCTCGCGTTTCCAACCAGTTCACGAACCTCCGAACCGGAAATTGCATTCAGACTCTTTTCGGCAAGGAGCTGGCAGTCAGCCACCGTCCATTTTCTCACCTCAGCTTTTATTGACGGCAGGGCTGGCACAGAAACCGATAGCTCATCCACACCAAGACCGATCAGAATAGGGACCGCATCGGGGTCGGAAGCCAGCCCTCCACAGATCCCCAGCCATTTACCGTGCTGATGTGCACCTTTTACCGCCAACTCTATTAACCGGAGAATAGCCGGATCCATGGCATCGATCTTGGCGGCAAGCTTTGGGTGGCCTCGATCCATAGCAAGGCTGTACTGGGTCAGGTCATTCGTGCCAACAGAGAAAAAATCCACCTCCCTGGCAAACTGCTCCGCCATGACAGCAGTTGACGGAACCTCAATCATAATCCCGACCTCTATAGGTTCGACACCAAGTTTCTCCTGCTCTTCCGCCAGCATGGCACGGGCATCGCGCAGCTCCTGTATAGTCGCTATCATGGGAAACATGATGCATATCCTGCCATGGGCTCCGGCACGAAGAACAGCACGGGCCTGGGCCCTGAAGATTTCCGGCCTCTCGAGACCAATACGGATTCCTCTCTGGCCGAGAAAAGGATTCTCCTCCACCGGCATGGGCAGATAGGGAAGCGGTTTATCACCACCCACATCCAAGGTCCGGACAATGAGTGGATATCCGTCGAGTGCCAGCAATATGTCTCGGTACACTTCATACTGCTCATCTTCAGTCGGTGCGGTCGTTCTCTCCAGAAAAAGAAATTCCGAACGAAGCAGACCGACGCCTTCTCCACCAAGCTTAATTGACTCCCTCGCACCCTCCAGCCCGCCGATATTGGCCACCACCTCAAGCCGTTTTCCATCTTTGGTCACCGCAGGCTCACCAGATGCTGCAAGATCTTTTTCCTTTTGCTCTTTAATGGCTGCCTGCCGGGACAGGGTCTCTTCCCGAAGTTCATCGGACGGGTTAATCCTGAGTGTGCCTCTATTTCCATCCAGAATCAGCGGGGTTCCGTCTTCTATTTCAAGAATTGCGGCTTCTATTCCAGCCACCGCTGCAATATCGAGTGCCCTGGCTAGAATTGCAACATGAGAGGTTGCGCCACCCGTTGTGGTACAGAATCCTTTCACTTTTTCAGTATCCAGAGTAGCGGTGAAGGATGGAGTCAGCTCTTCGGCCAGGAGTATGGCACTTCCAGGCAGTTGCAGTTCTTCCGCCTCTTTACCGGTGAGAATTCTCAGGACCCGTTTCCCCACATCTCGCAAATCATTTGCCCTGCCGGCAAGTACCTCGTTTTTCAGGACAGCGAGCTGATCCGCGTAAGAAGAGTAGCTCTTCTGCCAGGCGTATTCAGCGCTCTTTCCTTTTGCGATCAGACTTCGCGTAATATCCAGCAAATCAGGATCATCGAGTATCTCCCGATGAGCGGCAAAAATAGCAGCCTTCGCCGGATCCGAATGCATGTGCAAGTTCATCTGCAGTGCTTCCAGATAGTTTTTCGACTCCTCGATAGCAGCATCGATACGAACATTTTCCCGGTGAGAATCCTCCGCCTCTTCTTCGTACTCGAAACGTTCCTCCTGTATCCTCACTGCGGTACCCACCGCAATACCAGGTGCTGCCGCTACGCCAAGCAAGAGATCAGGGTCCCCACTCTTAGGGCCCTGGGCCGGTGTCATCTCTTCAGGAATCTCAACTGACGCTGGTGAGATCACCGGTGCCGTCCCTTCATCACCCAGTCCGCTCTGAAGTTCAGGAAGGATTTCAGCGACTGCCGCCTCACCATCCGGCCCCACTGCCCGTAACTGCACTTTGTCACGATAGGCTACATTGAGCTTCATGATACCGACTACAGACTTTGCATTGGCCCTCTCTTCGCCTTTTATCAGTTCAATCCGTGCCGCAAATTTCTTCGCCAACCCTGCGAGCACCGCTGCGGGCCTTGCATGCAGGCCTGTCATGTTGGGAATGATCACAGCCTCGGAAACACTCTCAACGCCGCCCCCCTCATCCTCCAAGCCGCCATCCTCAGCAATGGTCACCGTCATAAGATCGGTTTGACCACTTTCCGCCCTCCCCTCCGCCTTCTCAACTCCGGCAATAATCTCTCCATTGGTCAGGATGATCTGGGTCAGAAGGCTTTTCGCATTGGTGGCTACGTAATCGAGATCGAACACTATCAGTTTGTCACCTGCCTGTACGGCCTGTCCCTCCTCGACCAGGGCGTCGAAACCTTTGCCCTTTAACGCCACCGTATCAATACCGACATGCAGCATCACCTCAAGCCCGGAACTGTGGGTAATTGTCACCGCATGACCGGCACTGTGCAGCTGGGTCACCTGCCCCCCAAGTGGCGCTGTCAGTTCATTGGAAATCGGATCAATTGAAATACCGTCCCCCACCATTTTCTGGGAAAATACCGGATCGGGTACCTGTTCAATGGGATATATGACACCCGACAACGGAGCCTTAACAATAACTTTCTCCATGTCTTTCTTCCTCTTGAAGTGAAGTTATAAATTCACGTTGAATTTGAGACCAAAAACCGTGACATCGGAAAAATCCTCCGAGCCGTTGGGATTGGTAATAAACTGCATGGAAGGCATCAGCTGCACACCGTAGCCCAAAACAAGATTGTAGGTGATTTCCAGAATGGTTTCAGCTTCGCGTTCTTTTCCACTTACAAAGTCGTGGGTATAGGTATTGTATTCGGAATGCTCGGCATAGGTGATCATCATCCCCAGTCGGTCACGGTCTCTTGACGGAATCAAACCCTCGTACATGAAACCCAGGGTATAAGTCATCGGCAGGGCCGATATCTCATCGTCACTGTTGGCAACGATTGACCCAAAAACGGCAAGTCCCTGCGTCATACTGCCCTCTTCTCGAAAGAGCATCCAGTCAGCAAGCAACCAGACAGAGTTTTGTCCATCGGTCACTTCACCCGTTTTCATATTTGCAAAATCACCGGTGTGATGACTGGCACCGAGTTTGATGACCTTCTGGGCACCGCCGGCAGCTGCACGATCAAAATAAAGCTGCAATTCACCGGCAACTGCGGCCCCGTTCTCACCAAGACTCCAATCCCAGCCGTTGCTTTCCTGCTCCATCCAGCCGCCGTCAAACACACCCAGCCTCAACTCCACCATATCTCCCGCTTTAATAGCGGTATGGATACCCGCAGTGGCATCCGGATAGGCATTCAGGGCATAAGGAGTAAATACTCCTTTGGGGCTGCCGCAGATGGCATTGTTCATGAAATTGCAGTACAGGTCGGAACGCAGGAAAAGATCATTCATGACCAGTCTTCCGTAATCTATGGACCAGTTATCGCCAAGAGTTGTGGTCAACTGGAAGTTGACAAGCTTGGTGGTCTGGCCGCCAAACGCTTCCTGGCTCTTGTTAAAATATTCACCATAAACATACCGTCCGTCTTCCGCCAAACCAGGTACCACATATTCTTCAGATAAGTTATCACCACTCCTGCTGGAATATTTTGCCAGGAAAGTAGTATTGGGAACATGAATGAGGTTCTGGAGATCCAGGCGGACTTCGATGTTTATATTGTGAAGATACGTATCCTCATATTCGTACCCCCCGGCAATGAGTACTGCGGGTTCGGCAGTATAACTGAGCCCGACCTGCACTCCCGCATCATGGAGTTTGGTTCTGTACCCACCCCAGTCACCCGCTATGTAATCCTGGGATGAATAGAGTTCTCCCGCACCTGCCTCAAAAGTGATAGAACAAAAGGACACAATGACAATGACACGGCATAAACAGCGAAATATCTTCATAATGATCTCCTTGAAGGTTCAAACCATTATCAAAACAACCTGTACCCGGTAACAACCGTTCGCCTACCATAAATGAAAAAAATACGCTATCCGGACGGCCAGGAATATGACGGAAGCACTCGCCTGGAATTCACTGTAAGACCACAGCAGCTGAACTTCTTTGGGATAATAATTATTTAATACATAACAGGATATTGTCTGTCAAGTTGCATCCAGGGGATATTTTTCAGCCGCTGTCTGTCGGATCTTCTCAATCGTCCGTGGCGCAGAACCCTCAAAGTGATTGTTCACGTAGACACACGGCTCGACATGTCGTAATCGCAGGTCGGCCACCATCCCAACCAGGTTTCGAATCTCCTGGTCCTTCGGAGTAACTATCCGGCTCCAATCTTTGCCGGTCTGTTCCTCAATACCTTTCCGGTCCGGGCCATGTAGTCTGATTACCGATTTGCCCTGGATCTTTTCACGATGTTTCCGGTACAGGTCAAAAATGGACGGCATGTAATACCCTTGCAGGAAAACATGGTAGAGGCACTTCTCTGCCAGGAAATCAAAGTACCGGGAGTTTAACCATTTTGCGTTCCTGAGTTCTACGAAATATGGGAAGTCGGATGGGAGCTGTTCTGCAAACTCGCCGAACCGGTCAAAGAACTCGCCCGGTCTTGGCATCTTCTGCTTATTGAGGTATTCAAACTGAAAAATAACTGCCCCCAGTTTTGGGTGCAGCGGTTCCAGGCTATCCAGGAACCTATGCATCAAATCCACAGATAGAAAGTAAGGGTTGGGCTGTAATGGTCCAGGGACTTTGCCCTTCTTGTAATGGTGAGTAAGAGTAATGCTGTTGGGTGCTTTTACGCAAAAGGTAAAATCACCGGGAACTGAGGCAGCGTATTCACGGACTACGGCAGGCTTGGGAAGAACTACCTTGTCACCGGCGAACAAACTCCAGAACCATTGATCAACTTCAACGGTCCTGTAGTGCTGACTGTACTCATGCAGATAATTGGCCGGTTTCCCGGATGAGTAAACCAAACCTTGCCATGACTCGTATTTCCAGCTGCAGGTGCCAATTTGAATATCCATGTTTACTATTATTCATCATCGTCCAAGCGGATGCAATATCAGGGCAATGATTTTCTCCCGACTACGTGATTCCACGACTCGAGTGAACTAGATGAGCTTATTCGTATTTACTGTATGCCGGGCTCCCATCTCATTGTCTGATAATTTGAGCCCGGAAAAATACACGTCTACTCTTCATGAAGTGTAAAGCTCCTGAGGTCTCCAGCACGGATTAATTTTATCACGTGGTCACAGTAAGTGTCTTCGGCCTCTTTCGGCAGAATCGGTTGTAGTTCTTCTTTCGAGATGTTTGCAGTCATTCATGCTCTTACACCCCTGAAACAGATAGTGCTTCATCGTTGAGCATGAAGAATACATGAGGATGGGGTGTCATATGATAACTCCCCTCCAATTTTCTTGTCGGTGAGGACATTGTACCTGGCAACATCAATGTGGGGAGTGGCTAAACCAGGGATTATCGAGGTGAAAGACAGATGAACGTTGTATTAACCGAATCGGGGCACATAGCGGGGACAGTATAACCGCCTTCAAATTTGCTACAGAGTACAAAAGCAAGCACAGTACTGATTTTTTTTCACATACGAATAGCTTGAACACTGGTATGTCAGTTTTTATAACTTGACTAAAAGGTCACTCAACACCTATACAGACCAATGTTAAGAAAATATTTGTAAATATTCAGAAAACACAAAAGTCCGATTTCGTTTATAACCAGTCATTTCCTTTAAAATGCCATATTCCTCAAAATCAAGAATCAGTGAGCTTGCTGTATTCGTCTGTCGTCTAGCATGAAACTGAGGCATAATCTCTCGCTCTATCCGCTCCTTCAGTTCCAGAATCGATTTAAATACACCAATAGACCGTTCAGCGGTATCTTGAACTCCGATCAGAAAATATCGAAGCCAAACTGACATATCATTTTTTGATCGCGCTAGTGTCAAATGATCATAGTAATCTAACCTATTTCTTTCAAAGTAATCGGAAAGATACAGAGCTGGTTTATGGAGCAGATTGAAGTTTGCAAAATATAGTGCAATCAAGAGTCGCCCAAGGCATCCATTACCATCGAGAAACGGATGTATGGTTTCGAACTGATAATGGAGTATTCCAACACGGATAAGATGTGGAACATGGATTTCGTCATTATGAACGAAGTTCTACAGATCAGTCATCAATTCTGCCAGATGTTCATGGTGTGGTGGTATAAACACCGCATTCTTCAAGCTAGGGCCAAGCCAATTCTGGCTTTTACGGAATTCGCCAGGTAGCTTTTGCTCACCTCTCACTCCCTGCATCAGTACCTAATGTGTTTCTCGCAATAGTCGTGTCGAGAGAGGCAAAGTCTGAAGTCGTTCGATGGAGAAGTTCACAGCTTTTATGTAATTCTGAACCTCTTCCCAATCGTCTCTTCGCTCCGGATCGACATCTGCACATCAACAAAGGCCTCTTCCATATTGGTACGCGTACCTTCAATTCGGCTAGAGGTAGTCGCCTCCTTAGTAATGTGCATTTTAATAAAGAAATCGACATCGGGTACGAGCTGCGAGAAAGCGTTCAATTCACCCAATAGCCTGTTCGCATCATCGAGCAGAGTTACCAGCTCCGGTTCATCCACATGCCAAGCATGATTGATTCGCTCCGGTAAAAAGCTCTTGTACTCGTACTGCTGTTCGTATTTTCCTGAAATGTATTCAGATATCTTCATCACTCTTCCCAATTTTCTTCGGACTCAGCTTATATTCAAGCTTCTTTGCTTTACGAGGAGGTGCAATTTTGACCGTTGAAAAAGAATCAACAATCACTGCAAGAAAAACTTTTGTAACAACTTGCTGTTCAAAGAGGAGTTCAAGAAAGGTAGTGTATCTACGGGCGAGATGGAGGGTTTTTCCATGGCTTTTGGTGTAGAGAGATCTTTTCATCTCTCTCAGTCCTTATGCGGCACGTAGCCGTAAAGGCACTGCCATACGGAAATATTAAATACAGTAGGAATTTCTTAATAAATCCGGAATCGGTTACAACTGCGGGAGAACAGACTAGAGCTTGTGATTTTACTAGCTTTGGAGGTCATAAGATTCCTTGATGACTAAAATATTCGAACCTGCCTACCATTTGCCTACCAGCACCCCATAAACGACAAAAGGGGTTACAGCCTATTAGCTGTAACCCCTTTATTTAACTGGTGGCGATGCAGGGAACCGAACAGATAAGATATGACAATGATTTTAAAGACTTTGATACTCTAAAAACCGCACACAAAGCCCCCAAAAAGGCCCCCAAAACCTAAATACTGAAATTTGCAATATTTTATTTCGGCCTCAAATTTTTCAAATTTTGCTGATTAAATTCCCTCCTGAAAGGCTATTTTCGAGCCCATTCTCAATCATCCTCGAGGAAATTTTCCAGTCACTTATTCTACCATCTTTCACAATTTTTACCTTAGCCGTGGCAGTTTTTTCCGCCCTGATTGTCGCACTTCAATAGCGTCAATCCAATTCCTGAGTTTCTACCAGTCAAAAATGTGTACCACTAACATCCTTTTCCAGCAGGTGGATGAATGCAGTTAGAGTTTTATTAGAAACTGATTGTATTATAGAGTTTCCCAATCAACAAGAACTGATTGAACTATAGGTCAACAATAGACCTTATGGTCATTTTATCATGTATTATCAAATGGTTAAGTTGAATAAAAATCATTTTTTGTATTGACATATCGGTCTTTGTTAGGCAATTTTATTATCTATGACGACAAAGAAAAAGCATACGACTCAAAAGGCAATAGCTGCTCAGGTTGGGATCGGGCCAGATTTTTTTAGTCATATCATCTGGGGCAGAAAGCCCTGCCCCCGTAACCTTGCTCCAAAGCTGGAGGCTGCTACCGGTATTGAAAGAAATGTCTGGATGTGGCCAGAGCCAGATGAATTACGGGTGAAAGTCCATGAGTTTATCTATTCGGAGCAAAGTGACTAATGCTGAAAATGAGCTCAAATCAAGTAAGAGTAAACCAGAACTCCTGCCTGAGAAAACTACTTAATTTCAAACATGAGGCTTAAAGATGGTAAGAGAATTGACGCACTCGACCTTTTTCCGCCTGCAGTCAGAAAGAGAATTGAAGAGGCTACCAGATACCCGCCTCTGCCTGACTGGCCTGTGGAGGTCCGGGGTATCCCTAATATCTGCCTACGCTCCGCCCTGTTCGGTCTTGTTCAGAGAGGCCGCAGAAGAGCCGTTAAAGGTGAACTGCTTGCTTCGGTTAAGGGAATCAGTATTCGCTATACCGGCTGGCGACTTGACCAGGGTGATTTCGATGTCCTCCTCTATGCCCTGAATCTCGTCTCCCTTGAGAAATCAACCAAAGACCATGCCCGATTCACCGGCAAGGGATTTCTCAGAGCCATTGGCCGCACGAGCGGAAAATCAGGACGGGAATGGCTCAAGGACTCATTCAGACGTCTAACAGGATCTGCCGTGGAAATAACTTTTGAGGTTAAAGATCATTTTAACGAAAGCTCCTACACCTACGCCGGATCGTTGGTGGATGAGTTTTATTACAGCTCCGACGAGGGGTGCTATCTGCTCAAGATCAACCCGAAGCTGGCAAAACTCTTTGACGCAGGCTGGACACAGATGCAATGGCAGCAACGACGCCTGCTGAAGACTGACCTTGCCAAGTGGTTACATGGATTCTACGCCAGCCATAGAGCCCCATACCCCATAAAGGTGAACACACTCAAACTTCTCTGTGGTTCCAGCTACGGTAGACTCTCTGATTTTCGCAGCAAACTTCGTCGTGCACTCCATGAGCTGGTAAACATCAATCTGCTTGAATCTTGGGAAATTGACGAAAAAGACAAGGTTCATGTGGTTAAACGAACATCAAAACTTCCATCATGATTTCAAAAAATTATTCCACTGCAGCATCAAAACATGCAAACAGCGCATCCTGAAATACGAGTTCAAGTCTCGGCAAAGCGCACTGATACCTGGTCACTCGCGTCTCTATGGATAAAATCCAACCCGGTGCTTATTAAGTGCGTCGCTGCCCAGTACTTCCCATACATGGGTTGCAACTTCCGCGACCTGGAGAGCGAGGCCCTGCTCGTGGCCTATCAGACAATCTCCAGCCTGTTTCAAAGTGAAAAGGATCTCTCCTGTATGGCTCAGTACTTCAGGGTCGTGTTCCGCTCGCGCTGCATTCAGATGACCATGGGGGTTAAAGTCGTAGATATCCTAGACCCCGAAATAATCAATGTTCCCCATAACGGAGAAACACTACACCAAGAGCTGGACCAGGATGTCATTGACGCAGCGCTTGCTTCACTGACCAACCGTCAAAGACAGGTCGCGAAGTGGATCCTCAGTCAACCGTCACCTGTGAATACCGACCTGGTTGGGGAGCATTTCGGTATCTCCACAAGGGGAGTCAGGCGGCTTATCAATGACGCAATAACCCGGATTGAGAATGGAAATAGAAACGTATGCCGGACAGTCCCGGCTCTCGCATAAAATACTGCGTTGGATGGTCCAGAACAAAATGATTCAAAACCCACTTTCAGAGACTGATCGCCTGGGGTTGCAACTGATCGAGAAGACATGGGGCAAAAGAGAAATTTTACGGGCACAGCTCAGTCAATTTTCCAGGAAAAGAAGACAACAACTTATCAATTCAGCCGACCTGGAAACCAAATGGGAACGGTATGCATACAGCCGCTTAAGTAACCTTGAGAAAGGGGAACGATTACCAATGAAAAAGCTCATTGATGAAGTCGAGATCACCTTTGGTTTCACCCTCAGCCACACACACAAATCGCGTCTCTACTGTGTGCGTCGAAGAGTCTACAACGACAGAAATAAATTACTGAAAAGCGGCAAAACTGAGGCCTGAGAAATTGCTTAAAACCGGCAAACAAATAAAAAGAAACATAGTTTCTTTGATTACTCAAAATGAGAGTGGGATATCTGCCATAAGAATACTCACCGGACTGATGACAATTATCTCCATCAGCCTGTCATTACCTTCCACATCTTTGGGAGCAGATCTGGAAATTCTACAAGAAGTTTATCGCTATCAGATACCGTTCGCCCAAGTAATTTCCACCGAAACTTTTGTCGTTTCCACTGCCTCAAAACAAATCCCAGGAGAGAAGGTCATTTCCGAAAAATTTACTCAGGGAGCTCCTACCCCTGGTCCGCTTTTTAGTAATCCAATTTCAGTCCATTTCAAAATCGACAGAGCAGAGATCACCCTAGACGAACAGAGCAATTTGCTCTCTCAGATTCATGAGATCGAGATACCCCAAAATGCACCTTTGATGGTCACTGGGTTCACCTGCGCAATGGGACCTGTCGAGTTCAACGCCTGGCTGTCGAAAGAACGTGCAAAAGCTGTTGCAGGATTTCTTGAAAAAGAAGGCTACACAGTTGCCAAAATCAAGGGCAAGGGGGCCACGGACCTGGTCAGTGAACACTATGCGCCTCTGAACCGTCGAGTTGAAGTCACGTCGTTTGAAACAAGTTCTGCCCGAACCGGGCAATCCACATTCTCTACCAAGGAGGAAACCAAATGAGCCTTACATCCCAAAATCGGAAACATACCCGCATTACAGCACTGGCGATCACCTTGCTCCTGTTTGCAGGCAACGCCCTAGCCATGACCACCCCCGCAGCAGGATCATTCGCCTACGATCTATACGACATCGGCGTTAACCAGATCCTGCTCGGCCCCATCGGTTTTGTCGGCGGGGTTGCCTGTATGGTCTTCGCAGCGATTATGGCGATCCGCCAGATGCTGTTACCTGCAGCCGGAGTGGTTCTGGGAGGTGCGTTTTTGCTCAAGGCCGATGCCGTTGTCCAGACTGTTGGAGCGATTATCTGCTGAGTCTACGCATTTCGTAAACCAGATAGTCAAGACCAGTGATGAGTAACAATGCGTTGAACAAAAGTTTCCCCCAATACCTGGGAAAACCCATACAGGTGCTGTGGTTTGAACTCGACGAGTTGATCATTTTTGTTTTCACCCTGACCTTCGCCCTTATTTACGGCGGCTTCATGTGGATCCTATTCATCGCAATCCAATGGTTTTACACCCGCACCAAGCGAAAACATGCCAGAGGATTTTTAAAACACATTCTTTATATGCTTGGGCTTCTGGAGATGAAAAACTATCCGGAATATTTTGAAAAGGAGTTCCACGAATGAAAATCTCCGATTACCTGCAAAAATCCAGCGCCCTCTTTGACGAAAACAGGCTGCTAAAATTCTGCCTTGTCTGCCTGACCATAGCGTTCTGCTACAACTCACTCCAGGTCCATAGGGCGGTTAATTACCAGCGTACCATCCTGATCCCACCCAAATTATCCAGTGAGATCGAATTTATCCAGGGTAAACCAAACGAGAAATATATACGGGACATCAGCCGGACCATCGCGAACCTCGCCGGTACCTGGTCCCCCGCAACCGCCAGGGAAAACTTTGAAGAGCTACTTTTCTATTTTGCCCCGGAATCTTTCCCCCAGGCTTCGGAGCGTTGGTATTCACTGGCAGGTCGGGCGGAAGAGGGACTGGTCAGCTCGTCATTCTACCTCGAAAAAATCAGCTTCGATGACTCGGTGATAGAGCTTTTCGGGCAGCTGGTACAGTACACAGGCAACACTCCACTGGAAAACACAACCAGGACCTATCTGGTGAAATACCGGATCGACCAGGGCAGGTTTTATGTGTTGTCCATCCAGGAAAAAGCCAAAAAGATAGAAGCAGATCAGGAAAAGGAAAATAAATGAAGAAGTTATATGCGGCAATGAATCTGCTCTTTATCTGTGCACCCAGCGGATTTGCAGCGCAATCGGTAGCCCCGGACGTTCGGACCGCGGTTGAAGTGTCCAACCGTGACGTAAACCGCTTTGTCTGCCCCGGCACCATGCAGGACATGATTTACTCCAAGGAGAAGGATATCACCGGTCATTTTTCAAAAAGCGACGCTTTCATCAAATTCAAGATAACTCAGGTCGGTACCGAGAAGCAGTACGCAGAAGAGGACAACGAGCTGTTCTTGGTCTGTGACGGCAACGTCTATACCATTATCACCAAGCCAACCGATATGCCGTCCACCACGGTTCGCCTGATCCCTCCTGCCGGTGATTCGTTCAAACAGAACGTGGCTATGTTCAAAAACATGCCACTGGAAAAACAGGCCCTGCATATCATTCGCCAGGCCTATGGAGACCAATATCCCTCCAGCTATAAGGTGACAGAGGCAGAGCAGAGTGCCATTATCAGGCCTGATCTCGACGTCCTGTTGCAGCAATATGTTGACGTGGAAGGCGTCGGGCTTCGTCTGAAACGCTATGACATCACTTCGTCAGCTATGAGCGACATCAGGGTGAAAGAGACAGATTTCCTACGCTCGAACATCAGCTCATCCATTCTTGCCATTACCATTGAGGATCACACCCTGCAACCCGGAGAATCCACAAGGGTATTTGTGGTTGAGAAGAAGGAGGGTGGTCTATGAGCGGTTTTGACAAGCTTGAACCACGGCAGAAAAAACAGATCATCTGGGCTGTCATCGGGATCATCCTTTTTACCCTCATCATGGTCGGCTATAACCTCCGATCAAAACGTTCCTTGAATCTTCTTGGAGATCAGGGTGCCAAATCCGTAGCACTCGAACCGGACCTCATTCAAAAGACGACACTGCGGGAGACACGGCGGGAACTGGAAAAACTTAAGAACGAGCTTAACGATCTCAAAAAGGATCAGGAGATGGCTGAGCGCAAGAATCAGGGGCTTGAAAAGACAGTTATCCCAAGTGCCGATGAAATTTCCAAGGCTCCTACGCCCTCATCACAAACAGTAGCCGAATGGCCTCTGCCAATCACCGATAACGGGTCGGGCCGGAGACTCCCGATTACCCCACCACCAGCAGCGATCAACCCCGAACCGGTAATTATCGGTGAGATCGCGGTCGTGTCGAACCCCAAAGCGGACGAGATCCTGGAAGATCCTAAAAAAAAAGGGAGAACCGTCTACCTGCCGCCTTCTTTTATGGAGGCGAGCCTGCTGACCGGTTTCGACGCTTCTACCAGCGGGACCGGCAAGAACAACCCTGAACCTATGCTTCTCCGGATACAGACCCCGGCAGTCCTGCCCAACGACATTAAAGGAGACGTAGAAGGTTGTTTTGTGGTTGCCGAAGCCGTGGGCAGGCTCGATAAGGAGCGTGCTGATGTACGTCTGACTTCTCTCTCCTGCCTTTCAAAAAACGGCCAGGCCGTCATTGATGAAACTGTGAAAGGATTTGTGACGGACTCAGATTCCAAAGTAGGTCTCTCTGGAAGGGTTGTCTCACGCATGGGAGCAGCAACAGCCAGGGCAACAGTGGCCGGAATTTTCGGCGGTGTCGGAGATTGGCTCAAGGCGGCTTCAACAACAACCTCTACCTCTGCACTTGGTTCAACCCAGACCGTAAATGGTGAAGATATAGTTCCCTATGCCATTGGTGGTGGCTTATCCGAGGGTGCAGACACACTGCGCGACTTCTACCTGGATCTTGCCCGACAGACCACTCCTGTCATTGAGGTAGGGGCAACAAAAGAAATCACGGTGGTAATTTCTGAAGGGAAAGACCTGCAGATAAGGGAGATCGACAGTGGAACGATTTAAGCAATTGATAACCATAGTGACACTGCTCGCTCTTTCTGCCTGTGCACCACTTGAAAAGGCAGTCAACCCATACGAGGAAGACTTTAAGTGCCGTGCCAGTGATGAAACAGGCAAATGCATTGATACCCCCAGCGCGTACAAGGAGGCCAGATATCCGAATATTGAAGAGCCGTTGCAACCCGGGATGCCGACACCAGGTTTCAGTGAACCTGACCAGCGCTACCAGATGGTGACCGGTCTCCTGGAAGAGCCTCAAAAACCTATCCTGCAGCCGCCAAAAATCATGCGCGTGTTACTCCTGCCCTATGAAGGAGAAGGTGGGGAACTTTTCATGACCCGTTACGTATATCTCAAGGTTGAGGAGTCTGACTGGATACTCAGCGATATCAGTGAAACCCAGGAATAACCATGTTGCTCAACTTTTTGCAAAACTCCAGACTCGGCGGTCGTGACCACTTGAAACAGTCCTATCTTGAGAAAATGACGAGAAGAACACCGTTCTCGTCATTCCTGAACTACGTGGCATACGACGAGCAGACAGAGATCTACCTCAACCAGGATGATAGCCTGGGCATACTCTGGGAATGCTACCCGCTGGTTTATGCAGGTCCCAAAACTATCAATGCCCTGGAAGGTCTCTTCCGGGCTGGTATTCCCAAAGACAGCGTTATTCAACTCACCTTCCATGCTGATTCGTTCATAGAACCTATCCTTGACCGGTATAGGGCAAGCAGGACAAGGCCAGATGAGATCATCCGTTCCAACACAGACAAAGTGGTGGATTTCATGATGGCCGGCAAGAAAGGACTCAGGAACTGCAGCAATATCCCGGTACGGAATTTCAGGCTTTATGTGGCCGTGACAATTCCTGCAAACAGCCAGGGGATGCCCAAACCCGAGGACTTACATGATCAGGCTAAAGTTGCCCCTCTCATGGAGATCAAACGCCAGGTCAACGAGACCCTGAAAGCGGCTCTTCTTTCTCCGTATCACATGCGGCCTGACGAACTGCTCGAATTGCTACGGCGTCTGATCAATTCTTACCCTGACGGATACCCGGAAAATAATCACGGTGTCTACAGTGATCAGGTTCCCCTGCGAAAACAGATTATCACCGCTGATACCCCAATCCGTGAAGAAAAGGATCATATGGTCGTTGGTGATAACTACTTCTGCTGTACCACTCCGAAAATCATCCCCAAGCAGGTCAACTCCCTGCAAACGAATTCGTTGTTCGGCGGCATTTGGGGCGTTGTTTCCGATGCCGACCAGATCAAGACAGATTTTCTCTACACCTTTAACATTATTTTCGAAAAAGGGCTGGAGATGAAAATCCATGGCAAGTGTAACCTGCTGCTCAACCAGCAAGCCGTTGGTTCACTTTCCCCGACACTCAGGAGAAAGCAGGCAGAATTCCTGGAAGCAACTGATCAACTAGAGAGCGGAGAAAAGTTTGTAAAGGTTATCCCGATCATCTGGGTATGGAGCGATGAGCTCGAACATGCCAGGGACTCCCTGACCCGGGTTCGACGTTTATGGGAAAATCAGGGGTATGTTATGCAGAAGGATAACCTGATCCTGAAAATCCTGTTCCTCTCTTCCCTGCCCTTCTGCATGTATACTTCTGGCAGGAACGTTGAAAACCTGGAACGCGATTTTGTTGCACCCGTGGGAGGGATCACTTCGATTCTTCCCGTCCAGGGTGACTTCTCCGGTTCCGGAGGCAACCCAAATCTGATCTTTACCGGTCGCAAAGGGCAGCTTGTTTCCCTGGATTTCTTTGCCAAAGGAGCAGCCAATCACAATGTCCTCTGCTGCGCCACGTCCGGATCCGGCAAATCTTTTCTTATCAACTATATCGCCTTTAACTATTATTCCACCAACGCCATGGTGCGGATCATCGATATCGGCGGCAGTTACCAGAAAATCGCCCGTATGCTTGGAGCCAGATATCTCGATTTCCAAGCCGATACCAATGTCTGCCTCAATCCCTTCACTTATATCCTGGAACCGGATGAAGAGCTGAAATCCGTAGCGGCTGTTTTTGCTCAGATGGCCTACTCCAACTCGGATATGGAGAGATGCGATGACACCGAAATGAACCTCATCCGTAACGCGGTCAGGTGGGCCTGGCAAGTCAAAGGTCAAGAGGCCGATGCAGATACGGTTTACACCTTCCTGATGAAATTTCCTGAGGTGGAAAACGCGGATCTCGAAGAATTAGCCGATAACAAACAGCTGATTGAATCAGCAAGAAAACTAGCCTTCAACATCCGGGAATTTACTTCCCACGGCTTTCACGGCAAATTTTTTACCGGCCCTTCTTCGTTTGATATCCGTAGAGATGAGTTTGTCGTTCTCGAGTTGGAAAATCTCAAAATCCAGCCTGACCTGTACCGCGTCGTCACCCTCCTCATTATTAATGCCGTTACCCAGGATCTTTACCTTTCCGACCGCTCACGGCCCAGGCTCGTGATCTTCGAAGAGGCCTGGCAATTCCTGGACAAGGCAGCAATGCTCTCCCCTGTGATCAACGAAGGCTATCGCAGAGCCAGGAAATACAACGGCAGTTTCATGGTGGTCACCCAGTCCTTGCTTGACCTGATGAACTTTGGTGAGGTGGGCAAGGTTGTTAACGGAAACTCACAGTTCAAGATCCTACTCGAGTCCGGCGACTTTTCACAAGCCAGGAGTATGGAATTGATCGACTATGACGACTTCACCATGGAACTCCTGAAATCACTCAAATCCAATCCGCCGTACTACTCTGAGATCTTCTTCGACACACCCTTCGGACTTGGTGTGAGCCGCCTGGTCGTTAATGACTACGCCTACTTCATCTACACGTCCAAGGCTGCTGAAATCGCCATGATTGAGCAACTCGTGGAGAAAGGGCTTACACACCACGAAGCCATTGGACATATGGTCATGTTGAGGGAACAAGGTGAAATATAATTTGTTATCTTTTTATATTTTTACCTTTTTAGCTATTGCTGTGAAAGCTCCGGCAATAACTGAACTTGAACCTGCCGGGGCAGTGTATCCGGTGGTGGAGCCGGATGTCCGGATTGAAATAAAACAGGAAGCAGTCAGCAAGTGGAAACAGCAAAAATCAGACTACCTGGAGAAACTATACGCCTATCAACCAACCAACTTGCAACTGCTACCAAAGGCCAGGCAAGATCGTTCATTCAGCGTTGATATGACCTACACCCTGGATCGTGATCTGGCAGACAAGGACGGTAAAGTGCTCTACCCCAAAGGGTACACGTTTAATCCCCTGGACTATATGACCTTGACCATTGGCCTGGTGGTAATCGACGGAGCTGATCCGGCTCAGGTGAAATGGTTCAAGGCGTCCCCTTATTCTTCCAATCACAAGATGAAGCTTATGCTATCCGGGGGCTATGCACGGTCATTAATATCTGAACTTAACCGGGCTGTATTCTATCTGGACCAAGAGGTTTCCGATCGTTTTCAACTGGCAGCTGTCCCATGTGTTGCCGTGCAGAAAGATAAACACATCCAGGTCAGGGAATTTCTGATTCAGGAGGAGAATTAATGAAAGCGCAAGCATTCATTCTCCCCCTTCTCCTGGTACTCCTCATCACCGCCGGCAATTGGTCAAAGGCAGGAACGCCTTTCAATCCAATGACAGATATCCATTACAGTGAAATTCAACTGACCTTTCTGGGAATTTGCATCTGTCCCCGGCCACCACCGATCTTTTACGAGGAAGGTGAGATATGGACGTATTGGGAGCCACTTGCTGCTGTCGATACCGTCAGCACCCCCTTCTACTCCGCATTTATCGGATCATCTTTTGGCGGTTCTCTTATCGATGAATTGGGAGGAACAAATGCAACCCAGGACGCGGTCAGTATTGCCAATGAAAACAATTTTGCCCAGGCGCATTCATATCCGATTCCGCTTTTAAGCTGGCTCATGTGCAATCGCTATGACTACCCGTTCTGGGTATCCGAATATGACGTGCAATGGAACAATGATGAGTTGTCCGTGCTTATCCACCCGGAAGCTGCGCTTTATGCAAATCCTGTCATGCAGATGGCATGCATGGCCGATGCAACGGCAACAAATGTTGGCGCCACGCTCGATTTCATGCCCTGGTGCATAGGTTCAGGCGGTTCGGCCTATCCAATGACTGGCTCGATACAGAATGACGAAATAACCCAGGCCAACAACAGCGCTGCTGCCCGCCTGATCTACAAACTCAATCGGGTTTTCATGATTTGCGACCCTGCCCAGTCCCCTTGTGGGTGTATGAATACACCGGTCTGGGTCAAAAGCCATTACAAAACCCATGTGGTTCGCCCTGGCGTTCGAGCACCGGCCTGGCCCTTTGGTGTCACTTCCGCCTATTACAACTCCGGCCTCAATGTTCCGATGGTTGGCGGAGGCCTTGGTCCCAATGACCAATACCTATGGACTGTTTACAGGAGGCAATTTTGCTGTACGTGCTGCGAATAATGATAATGCTTCTCCTGTCAACTGTTCCCACTGCGGCTGATGAACTGGAGAAAAGTGTACAGCAGGCTATGGAGCAGGCGAGAAAGGATGCTGCCAAGATAGAAATCCCGGCGAATAAACATGAGGATGAGGGGATGAAGGCTGCCCAGGAAAGCGCAAGCTTATTCAATTCTCCTGAGTTTCAAGAAAAACTCCAGTGTGAAAAGCGGCGGATCAGAGAGGAAGTTTTTGCAGATTACACTCCTGATGCAGAGGAAAAGGACACGCCTATCACTGGCAAGCTGTCAGAAAACGAGAAGGTGTATCTCTTTATTTCATCCTCCATCCCTGATGAAACGATCAACACATACCTGGCAGCAATTGAAGGATTGGAGGAGCCAGGCATAAGCATACTTATGAAAGGTTTTGTCCCGGGTCAACGTGGTCGCTACCTGACCCGGATTACTCAAAAAGACCGGAACTGTATTGACCGGATGCAACAGGAAAATCCAGTGGTCTGTGAGCGATTCGACGTACCAATCAGGATTCAGCCCTCCTTGTTTGACAAATATGATGTTACCCGGGCACCTGCAGTCGTATATGAACGAGAAGGAAAGGCCTGGAAAATAACCGGAGATGCCGGACTCGATTACCTGCTGGAACAGATTAACCGGGAGGCAAAGAGCCCCCACCTAAGTCACCTGGTCACCACTCTGCAAGGAATGAAATATGAGTGAAAGCGAACCCGCACCTGGAAATACCCGATTAACACCTGGCTACATAGAAGTCATCGTAATTGTTCTGATCATCGTAACCGGGGCCTTCTATGGTTATGACAGGTATTTCGCCCAAAAGATCAAAATAGTGGATATGAGCGGGTATTTTCGGCAACAAAAAGCGCTTATGGCAGCCGGTGAGATAACAGAAGCTGATTTCAGGGTCAACCTCAACCAGGTGGACACCCTTATCAGCCAGGATGCAGATCTCCATAAAAATCAAATCTACATTCTCAAAGAAGTTGTACTGAAAAATGGGAACGAACTCACCCTCAAATAAAAAGCGGCCCTTATGGCAGCTCAACAAAAAGGAACTAAGCATAGTTCTTGTCCTGTTGACCGGACTTATCGCCGGGCTTGTACTCCCTCAGCGGATCATCATCGCCACCAGTGACTCGCTTGACCACCGCATATTTTTCAAGGTGCCGGTGGATACTACCAGGATTAAGCATGGAGACTATCTGCTGTTCAGGGTGCAACAAGGAGAACACACGCCCTTTATCCGCAAAGGGCTCACAGAAAACAACGTTTTGATCAAAGAGGTTGGCTGCATCCCGGGAGATCTTTTAACCAGGGACGCTGATGGAGTCTTTTTCTGCAAACAAAACCTGCTTGGCAAGGCCCTGACAAAAGACAGTAAAGGCAATGTGCTTCCCGTCTTCGATTTCAACGGCCCTATTCCAATGGGACGTTTTTTCATGAAGGGCACAAATCCCCGTTCCTTTGATTCTCGTTACTTCGGACTGATCCATGACAGTGCATTTCTCTCAAAAGCTCTGCCGTTATGGTAGCACGTTCATACTTGCAGCAGGACTTTGGATAATTCTGTCTACCTGTTGTCATGCCCTGGGTGAGGGAAATCCACAATTTTACGAAAAACAAAAAGAAGGCTGGTTCTGGTATCACGACCCACCACCAGAACCGGATGAGAATGAGGAACAAAAAATAAGCCTGGTTCAGCAGATCCCGCAACAACAGGAAAATAGATACAGGGGAGCAAATCTCGAGCAAGTGAGCCTGGAAGATTTGTGGAAAATGTACCCCGATGACTTCCAGCAGCTACTTGATCATGTCCAGAACCTGGCAGTCCAGGCTCCAACGGAAGAGAACACTCTCCGGTACCTGGTCATGCAGGACGTGGCGAGGAGAAAGGCCCTTGCCTACACTAACAGTGCAATGTACGTGACCCAGAAATACGGAAACCTGTTCAATATCAACCAGGTCTATCCAACATCCAGGCCGGGAGTCACTGCCAGAGTGCAAATACAGAATCAAGAGATCGGGCAAACCATCTCAAATGCCAGGAACAACCATGCCCTGATCTATTTCACCAGCCCCACATGTGGCTTCTGTGAGAAACAAAACGGCATCCTCTCCTATTTCGTGGAAAAATACGGCTGGACGATAAAGCCGGTGGATATAAGCCGACAACCAGGTGTTGCCGCAAGGTTCAACATTGAAACAACTCCCACCCTGTTGCTCATAAAAAAAGGAAGGGAAGAACATATGACAGTATCCGTTGGAGTTGTCACACTCACTGAACTCGAGCGTAAGCTCTACCGTGCAGTCCGCTATCTGCAGGGTGAAACAAGGGATGACAATTTCCTGATGTACGACTTCCAGAAAGGTTCGGCATTCGACGCAACCTCGATCCTAAACAATGAGGGCAAGCAACCATGGCAAGGAAAGTAATCTTCGTAGCAGCAAGCGTCTTTCTCCTCTTCTCAACCTCCACCCATGCCGAATGGGTTGATGATTGGCTGCAGCAGCGCAGCATAAGCGGCCCAAACTACTTTCACGGCCAGGAACGGGGCTTTTATCAAGCCGGAAGTTTTTCCACCCGCTGGTCAAACACCAACGATTATCCAATTACCGTTGAATCTCCCAGGATCAAAGCCGGCTGTGGAGGAATCGATGTGTTCCTTGGTGGCATGTCTTTTATGAATTCCGACTACCTGGTGGATAAGATGCAGGGGATCCTGAGCAACGCCGCGGCTGTTGCCTTTGACCTTGGCTTAAAGACCCTCTGCTCCCAGTGCTCCAACACAGTCAAGAACTTTGAAGCCATTGCTGACAAGCTCAACTCCATGCAGATCGAGGAATGTGCGACCGCCCAGGGACTGGTCGGGGTGGTGATGGATGAAAACGGTTTCCACTCATCAGAGGTTATGCGGGAAAAGCTTGGTACTGCGATCAAGGAAAACAAGCTGGCCCAGGGTATCACGGAGATGTGGGACATTGCCACCAAGGAGGACCAGACCAATAACAACATACCGCAGGCTGCAGATGTCACCCGTATCAACAGCGGCTGCAATGCAGATATCCGCAACACCTTCTTGTCGGGCGGTTCCTTGCTCGACAACCTTGGTTCCAGCATGGGGATCCCTTCCGGCCACACCGATCTTATTCGTGGTCTGGTTGGTGATATCACACTTCAGGGACCTGCCAGCGCCTATAAAGTGAGCTACGAAGGTCCCTGCCCTCAGAACAACCCTGACGATATCAAAGGAATCTCCGAAGGGATACTCTATTCCAAAAATTCCGGCGGCACCTGTACCCTGATCACTGATGCTAACAGGGACCTGGTCCAGTATGTGACCGACACCTTAAACGCCATCGTCACCAAGATAGAGTCCAGAACCGCCCTCAGCACCACGGAACAGGATTTCCTGGAGTCGACACCACTATCACCTCTACCCATCCTCAAGACCGCCATTGGCAGTAACATGAAGGAGTCAATGGTTACCAGCCTGGCAGATCTCACTGCCAAGGCATACAGCCTGCAGATGCTCTCCGACTTGTACATCCGTGCAGAATCCATTGCGGTAAAAGCCAAAGAGATGCTGGAGAAAAAGGCCGGAGCCGCCAGCGGACAGCCTGCCGAGAACTGCAACCCCGCAGTATTTGCCGGCCACATCGATACCGACCTTGGCATTATGCTGGGAAGAATACGACAAAGGCAGGAAGCATCAAGGGAAGCCTATATCGCTGCTGCAGGTGAGATAACCACCATCATGGCCTATATGGAAAATATGCAGAAGATCGAGACCCAGATGGTCAGCGAAATTACCCGCAGATACGGCAAAGACATTGCTTCACGAATGCAGCTTTGATTATCATGAAAAAAATCTACCCTTTATTACTCACCGGCCTGTTGGTATTTGCTGCCGCTCCGGCGATGGCAATAGATATGGAGTTTTATACCTACGGTGGTTTTAACCCTGTTGTACAGGCCTTCGCCAAGGTTGCACTTATTTTCGGTGATAGCGGTTATAAAGGACTACTTGTCGTCGTCACTGTTTTAGGCATAGTGGCCGCCGCTGTAGGAATGATCGCCAAAGCCACAGTGGGTGGCAGGATCAGCCTTACCTGGCCTGTCCCTGTACTGGCTGGAATGGTGGTCTATATTGCCCTGTTTATCCCCACCGGCAACATCACGGTCTACGATCCGGTCCTCAACCGATTCCAGATTGTCCCAAACGTCCCGGACGCTATCGTTGCCACAGCAGGCACTCTCAACAAACTGGAAAAAGGTCTGGTCGATATTATCGACACAGCTTCTGCCCCCAACGCCCACTATCTGGATACAGCCGGTGGAAAGGGATTTAAGGTCCTGGAGGCCATAAGGGGGTCAAGCCCCAAAGATAACCATGCCCGGACTTCAATGATCCGTTACATCAAGGACTGCGTGACCTTCGAACTGCTACGGCCTGGCTCCACAATATCCCTGGATACCATGCGAAACAGCTCTACCGATTTTCTGACTGAGCTCGCAGGCGCACAGAACCCGGCCATCTATACAGTCTATTACGACAGCACAAACCCTGAAGGACAAACCATGACCTGCACCCAGGCGTGGACACAGCTGCAGCCAATCTACTCAAACCCCACCAACTATGACGAGGCCATTCAACGCGCCTGCGCCAAAGCCCATTTTGACCCGAACAGCACCACGGAAATGCTGAGGTGCCAATCCCTCATCTCAACCACCATGCTCCATGTTACGGGAAATTCCTACACCCCGGAGCGACTCATTCAACAGCGACAGATTGCCGAAATTCTTTATAACTTCTACTACCAGGATGATTACGAGACCTCAGTCCTGATGGAGTCGGACAGAAAGATCGTAGCCACCGGCATGGGAATCGGCATCACAATGAATGAGTGGATTCCCATTATCCGTGCAATTATGACAGCTATTGCGGTCGGTACCCTCCCCTTTCTCGCCCTGTTCCTGCCCACACCGGTTATTGGTAGAGCTGCATCAGTTATGTTTGGGTTTTTCGTATTTCTCACCACCTGGGGAGTAACCGATGCCGTTATCCACGGTGCAGCCATGGACTATGCTGCTTACGCCTTCGAGGATGTTCGACAGTCAAACCTAGGAGTATATGCCATGGCATCCTTTCCCAACATGTCACTCAAAATGATGGCCATGTTTGGGGTAATCCGCTCAGCGGGGATCATGTTGGCCAGTATCTTTTCCATGATGCTGGTTCGATTCGGAGGTTCGGCCCTCGCTCATTTCGCCACAAACCTCGGCTCTATCGCACGAGGTGCTGGTGCCCAGGCTGGAGCACTAATTACACCGGAAGGCAACGCCTCAGCCCTCGCCGAACAGACCAGAATTGCAGGTTTGCTTGAAGGAATGCAGGAACACCGGTTTACCAATATGGCTGCCGCCGGTGCATACAAGATGCATTCAAATGTTGGCGGATATCATGCCGCCATGAACACCAGGAATTCCCTTCAGGACACCGGTCATCTTCCACAGGGAACGACTGCAGCGGAATATGCCCAGGCTGAAACCTCCGCTGGCCGATCCGCAGGTACAAACGCTGGTGTTATCAGTGTCACAACTGGAACTGATGGGAATGCCTCCAGGATGAAAGGTGAATCAGTCAATGCAGATGGATCCACAACCACAATAACCACAGGTACTGGTGGTACTGGCCAGGCAGTAGATACCATGCCTGCTGGCACCGCAAAATATGATGTCGATGGTAATGGCAATCAAACCCTCACCTACGCTCAGGTTAATGGCATGAATCCAATCAGCATCGGGCAGTCTCTGCAAAACCAGCTTATTGGCTCAGCTTCAAACAGTCTTGGCGGTTCTTCCAACTGGAATATGATGACCCGGCAACTGCAGAGGGATAGCCTTACCAGTACCAGCGCCCAGAGCTACAGTGAACGGCTTGATAATTCCATGAGGTCGAACTGGCAAAGATCGTTCAATGACTCGTCGAGTTTTGTACATTCGATGGATCAGTATTCACGCACACAATTGTCGTCAATGCTTAATGCTGGTGGAAAAATAGGTCTTGGCCTATCAGCCGGAGCAGGCGGAAACGCGCAGATTACTGTCATGGGTAATGATGGGGAAACAGTAAGCTTTAACGTTTCCGAACAAACAGCCCAAGCCTTTGCCCGAGATCAGGCAAGGATACGAGCAGAGTCCATACAGGAAACTTTTTCAGGTTCCCAAGGCCTGGATTACCTAACAGATATCTCAAAGCAGATTGGTGCTACTGAAAGTTACTCCTTTCTTGAAGATGCACGACGAGTTGAGGCGGCAACGCAATCCTACGGGACCAATATGCAAACTGCTTTTGTCCGCGATTATGCAACGAATCAGTTTGGAGATGAAAATCCTGCAAGCATTAGAAAGGCAGTAGGAAATTTAGCACACATGGCGCAAAGCAATCCTCAGGCATTGAACAAAATGGTTGAAGGATTTGTCAGCGGTAATGGCTATGGCTGGGGTACTACCAGCGGAAAGGTAATCAGTGCTATGGATGCAATGGGCAACCGGACTCATGACGATGCAATATTGAGAGGAGCTATAGACCATACAACCAATGCGGCAAGGAAAGAATCGTCTGGGGTCACAACAAATAATCTGGTTCCACCTGATCAGAAAGGTTTACGCGAGCCAGACTCAACCCCTGCAGTAGATAAAGCAGATCATCTAAGAAACATTGCTCGCAACGAGGAAACAGGTGATGGAAGGATACGAACAACTCCAACTGGAATGGCAAAAGAAGGTGTCGGAAAAGTATTTGATGGTCTTGTCGATAGTCAGGGAGATAGACCTACAAAGGATGGATATTTCGATTATACAGGGACGGTACAAAGAGTGGGAGAAACACCTCCTCCAGGACCCGTTCCCAAAAATGCGCCGAGTACAATCGGGGGCAAGAAATAGTTAATATGATTTAACTACCTATTTCTATTATGAACGTTTGATGAAAGACAAGACCAACTTGAGTCAAATTCTAAATCTTCTTCGATTTCAAACTCACCTTTTTCAGCAGGCCGAATAGATTTAGAAAAGGATCGGATACCACTCCCCACAATTTCCCAAAAAGAGACTTTACGTGCTGGAACCGTATCCTCATGAAACAGCTTCCCGCATGCAGCGCAGTATTCGTCATCTTCACAACGGCAACCGCAATGGGGACATATAGCGTATTCAAGGGTCATAGCTTTGTCTTTCTAAAAAGGTGGTAGTCGTTTGTTGGGTTCATCCCTTTATAAATCCTTACAACATCGTGATAAAATGTCAAGCTCACCTGAATAGACCTACTCCTCCCCCTTCTGCTTCAGTTGCTTAATAACCCGATCAAAATCGCTCTCAAAAAGACGATCCTGAACAATCCGGTACTTTTCAAATTCACTCTCCGCGTGGGCTTTGGCTATTTCTGCAGTAACCTTCCCGGCATCTCGTAAAATTTCCCGGTCTGTTGCCTCAATAAAGCGATTAAGGCGTGCTTCCCAATCCTGCATTGTCATTGGAATTTGTCGCAAGGCCATATCCTCAGCGACATCCAAATAGGCAGCAACCAGTCGGCGCAATTGTGCCATTTCGCCTTCAGTTAGGTAATTTTTGGCGATACTGACATCGAACTTTTGAATCTTCCCATCAGGAGCATCCTTCCAAGTGGTTAACCCCATGTTATCCTTTTCATGATCCGCACGCTCCACGATAACTTCCGCTGCAGTTTGTCCATGAATAGCCCAGTGCAGTTTGTTCTGAACGGTCGCAAAGAAACGCTTTGTGGCTTTCGCTGTTATGTCATAATCAATAGAGGTTGCATAGATATCAGTGATCTTTTGGTAAAACTTACGTTCACTCAGGCGTATTTCCCGAATGCGCTCCAACTGCTCTTCAAAATACTTACTACCAAGGATAGAGCCGTCACTCTTGAGACGCTCATCATCCATGGTAAAGCCTTTCACGGTGAATTCCTGGATAATCTTTGTCGCCCACTTCCGGAACTGAACAGCACGTTCGGAGTTGACTTTGTAACCAACTGCGATAATGGCAGAGAGATTGTAATGCTTGGTGTTGTAGTTTTTGCCATCAGCGGCAGTTATCCGAAAATTTCGGATAACTGAATTTTCCTCTAACTCGCTGTCACTGAAGATCTTTTTCAAATGATAATTAACCGTCCGAACATCTACGTCATAAAGCACCCCCATCATTTTCTGGGTCAGCCAGATATTTTCATCCGCATAAATTGCCTCGACACCACCCTCACCACTCGCCGCAATAAAAGTTAGATATTCAGCAGCCGAAGATCGGACAATGGATGACTCGTTTTGGGTGGATTTCCCGTGTTCTTTATTTATTCTACCAGCCATGCCCTTTCATGTATCAATATGATATTTTAAAAATTTCTTGAATTTTTGGCGCACCATATTTCGCTTCCCCTGTTTTCACCAGGAGGTTTGGTAATATCTGACATTCTCCAAAGCTATGAGTATGTCCACAGAAAACTGTCATCTGCTTATCATGTGCAGTTCTCATACTACCTTTCAAAACATCACCCATGGCTTGGCAGGAGAAATGAGGCAACCAATCATCTGTTGATATTTCACCTTCATGCCAACAGGCTTCAATGAATGGAGGAACATGGGTCAAAATTATAATGTGGCTATATTGCTCCAGAGCGACGAGAAGTCTTCCCCGAATGTACGAGGCAGCTTGATCTCCCAAACGATTCAACAGAGCCAGGCGACCAACACCACCAGCCTGCACAAAATCTTGAATCTTCAGGTAATCGTTGAGCAATACCTTCGAGTCTTTATAATTTCCAAGCCTGCCATCTGACCACCCATCATGGCCAATCAAGCAGGTATCGTTATTCAAAGGAACAATGCCAGAGCTGGGCAGCCAATGGAGCCATTTCGATCTCTGACATTTCTTTTTAACAATTGAACGAACCGATTCTATATCCCCACCATAATAATCATGATTACCGAGGACAAAATAAACAGGTGTTTTATAGAGTTTCTCAAACAATTGAAGATGATCTTCAATCTGATGTGCTGTAGAAATATCCCCGGTTATCCAAAGGCAACCAAGCCCTTTATAAGCCAGGCTTTCAACAAATGCAGCTGCTTCTTTATTTGTTAAAAATTCCAAATGAATATCAGTCAGCCAACCACAATGTAAAATTTTCCGTTTTGTCGACGTCATGATAGTCTTTTCTATTTAAAAAAATTAAAACAGCTTCTGAAAACTGATTTTTCGTGTAATGCTCCAGTATTTCAGGGGCAGCATACAGTATTACCAAAATCATCAAATCGGCTGCAATTTATTTTTTACCAGCAAAAATAATTTCAATGAATTGCATTTGCAAAGATTCTGATAAATTATTGTACATTTCTAGTACACCTTCAAGCTTCAGGCTATTTAGTCGATCTCTAATCGCTACTTGCATATCATCAACAAGAATATTTTGATCGCTACTTAAATAGACAGGTGTTGTCTCTAGCCTCCCCATAGCTACCTGACATTCTCTGGCGTCCATTGTTACTATGTCGTTTTTGGAGAAAGCTAACTGTGAAAGCCATCTAGTAGCAGCCTGATTTCTTTCCTCTAGTAAAGATTTCAATATATTTCTATATGTCTCCTCAGGGTCCCATGCCAACTCATCTTCATCATCCTGATTCGCCATTTCAAAATCTATTCTTTTAGCGACACTGGCTTCGAGCTCGGCATTGGAGACACCTAAATCCATCCATAACGATAAATTATCATCAAACTCTTGCAGTTGCTTCTGCATAGTCTCGAGCTCTTCAATATTTTCGGGTTTATCTCCCGAAAACAAGGTTAACAGCAGGTCTACTTCCCGCTGAGTTGCATTAACATCTTCTTTGGACAGAATTGAAACATCCCACAACTCCTGTACCCGTTTCCCATGCTGCTTGATTTGTGTTCTGCACTCTTTAATGTATTTATCTATCTTATTTAATGTCCTACCTACCTCCGGTACCTCTATCTGCCTACCAGCTTCATTGAGTGGTTCAATAAGCCCTTCGGCTCCACGTATCAATTGTCTCAGCTCGGCAACTCTGCACTCAGCATGCACGGGATGACTTTGTAAAAATGCTCGTGAATCTTCAACGATGAATTTGATTTTTTCCCGTTCCTCTATTTGGGCAATTATTTTGGTTGTGTATTCTTCTATTTTTTGTGTTTTTTGTCGAAGCCCAATTTTTTGAAAATTCTTACCTATTTTTTCGACCATTTTGTGGCGAAAGCTACCTACCTGCTTTGAGGAAAGGCAACTTTGCTGCGTAAGCCATTCATTAAAAAATTGCGATGCTGCTTGCCTTGCCTCGGTATAGGCTCGTTCAACTTCAAGACGTTGATCTTCAGTCCATAAAGCTGTTTCGCGTTTCATGTTTTCAAGACGCTGCAGCAAATCATTAGCGATTCGACTCAGGTTACCGGCGTCTTGTTTATAGAAAGATTGTTCAAAAAATAGTGACTCCTTCTCTAAAAACGACTTCAGTTCATTTAACTTTTTCAGAGCTTTATGGGTTTGCTCTTCAAGGCGAAGATAGCGTTCATATAATTCTCCTGGGGGAAGTGGCATCCTGTCCCGTAATTGCTGAGCCTTTGCCATAAAAGAGACTTTCCCCGTATATGATCCAGCAAGGTCCCATTGCGATAGAAGCTTCTGCCATGCTCCAGTTTCAGAGCCGGAAACATAACGGACAATGGTTCTCTTAAGTATTTTCAGATCGAGAAAATTACCGGTAAAAGCTTTGCCAATCCAGGTGCCAAGCGCGATATCCTCTTCATCCAAAGCAAGCACTGCCACGTCTTTTCTTGGGGTTAAAAAAATACCCAGAACAAGTCCAGCAGATGCAATATTAAACCCAAGCGGCGGGGCCATTAAGTCCTGCAATAACGTACCCACATTAAGGATTTTCTCGACCTCAAGTTTTTCTTCTAATGAGATGATAACTTTTCGAATACCCTGATGCCTTGGGTGTAACCGTATTTCACCATCCTCCCCAAGGCTCTCCCAAGTTCTCAACAGATTTTTTGCACGATTTTGAGCCCGAGGCTCCTGAGTGGCTATCCATTCATGATTTAGTGTTCCCTTCAATAGTTCAGCTGTAATGAGTCTGCAGTCTTTAACTGCAACAGCGTTACCCCGAGTTGTGGTAAAACCATCAAAAGGGAATGGGACAATTTCAGGGTAAACTTGTCTAAAAATTGAATCACCTGCTCTGGTCAATCGAGTTTTTTCTATAGTGATACCCGCTACCCCAATATATTCTCGTGCTTTCAGCAAGTTGTCGCAGGCTTGTTTCAGTTCTTCCAGAGATTTACTTTTGTGATCATTAATAAAATGTGAGAATTTCTGTTTTTCATCAGATGAAATAGGCCCTGACAATACTGAATACTCCGCCAATATACGGCCGATCTTATTTTCACAATCCTGGAGAAAAATAATTAGAATTGGCAAATAACCACATTTTGCCCGCTTAATATTTGTCTCAAGCACCTCTTCTGCTTGTCGCTTAGCATTTGCTAATTGTTCATCTCCGCGCACATAACAATAAACGACCTGACCACGCAAATCGTCAGGCTTAATTGCTTTTAAACAATCGTCCACACTATTTTTTATCGTCTGGGCCAAAAATCCAAGGTGAGTACAACTTGCAAAGTACTTCCATTCAGAGGTTGTAATATTATTTTCTGCTGCAAACTGAGGCTCAATATCGTCTAGTCCAGCCCATGCCTTACCACGGGAAACAAATAGCTCCTCTATTTGCTCTGGAGTAATTCCAGATATTTTATGTTTTAGAAATTTAATAAATGTACTTCGGGGGACTGCATCACCGATAATTTCATAGCGGAGAAAACGTTCATTCCACTCAAGTACGCCATATTCATCTTCAAGTTCTGTGACAGCGTTCTCCAGTTGTTTTGAAGTGCAGCCTATCAAGGCTACCAATGCTGTCAGTGCCTCCTGCTGAGAACTGACCTTAAGTCCTAGTTTTCCTGCTATCAATACAGCGAGTAAAGCATGCCGGTGAGTTTTGGAAAAATCATGCTCATATTTTTGCGTGACGGTCTCGTATGATTGCGCTAGTGCCCCCCCTTGACCATACTCTTCTGAAATAATAAGCTCTTTTACAAGCAGCGAATCACAAAGGTCCGTTGCAGAAATTGACCATGGTACTTCGTCAAGCCCCAAGGTTCGCCCCTCTGCCCTATCAAAAGCTTCTGCCACAAAGGTAATTGCTGAGCGCTGCTGAAGAAATCCGGAAGAACGACTTAAAAACAGTGTTGCAAGAGGATGCAAGGGCCAACACCCCTGAACAACTACTTGTTCGTATAATGCAGTATCCTGCCACACACTTTGCTGTTCAGCAAAAGGAAACCACTTCTGGATATCAACCAAATTTTGGACACGAGAATCAGCAAGATAGGCAGAAATAAATTTAGGATCTCGTTTTTTTATTAGATGGGCAAAAAGGGTCTCAATGTTACTAGAGAGGTAGTATTTCTTAGCGGAATCATAGCGCGTTATATATCGCTGTATCGTTGATTGGCGCTCCCTAGTTATACGAGACAGATATACCTTTAATTCATACTGATTAAGACATAGTAGGGTACACTTGTCAGAATTGTCTTGAACTCCCTCAAATATTTGCTGCAAGGCCGCATCCCCTGCAATATGAGGATGCTCTGCCGCAAATTCGAGATATCGACCAAATTCATCAAAAAGAATCAGTATGCTTTGAAAAGGCTGACCAGGACCACAATAAGAATCGCAAAGCGTCTGAATGAGCTGTTGGGGTGACTCCTGGCCTACTGCACGGATAGGATACCCATTGGCTTGTTCAAAAACTTCATTAACCCATTGAAAAGCGAGGTCTTCATGGGTGGTTAACTTGTGAAGAATCGTTTCTTTTTTGCAATCTGATCCAAAAAATCTATCGAAATCAGCTTGTCGCAACTCATAGTTTCTTTCAACAAAAAGATAAGCCTGCTGAAAGCGAGGCCAAAGCTCATCGATTGGGGTTGTATCAAGTCCATAAGCATTTAACCGAATTATCACCTGTCTGCTCAACTCTGCAGCCAAATCAAAATTCCCCATTCCATTGATAGGAATGACAAGGATAGGTGCCTCGTAGGCTCCTAACCTCAGTTCAATGTCACTTCCTATGACAGAATCTGCATTTTTGATGTTGGCAAGGATTCCATCGGCAACAGGCCCTGTTGGTTCAGAAAAAAGGGTGGACAAGGTAAGGCCTAGGTGAGATTTACCCGTTCCATAGCCCGCTATAGCGAGAGTGATGGGATTTTCTTTGCCTTTCTTGGAGCCTAGTTCTTCTGTAATATTTTTAACAAACGATACGGTATCAGTTAGTCGATAGCCTCGACTCTCTTCAATGTCAGCAGCAGACACTCCATGATATTTCGGACCATGAAAGACAAAATTAGTAGCAGCCTTGTCTCTTTTGGAAGGATCATTTTCAAACCAATTAATTTGAACAGCACCATCAAAAAACAAATCACGTCGGAACTCTACAAGATCTGCAATAGTTTTCACTTCTTCTCCCTCTTTCCGGTCTAGGCTAGTTCATCAAAAAGAATTGGCCAAAAATTATTTGTTTCAGAAGATCGGCTTAAAACCCAAGGCCTCATTTGCTTGTCAATTCGAACAGCACCTGCAGCCTCCGACATCTCTAGTGCTATTTCATATTGCCGTAAATCCCAGCCAGCTATCTGCTGCAAATAGGTTTTCTGCTCAAAATCATTCGCAGTTATTTGAAACTCACCTGGGAAATGTTGATCCCATAAGGAAAGAAGAAACCCACTGTAACCATTGCGGAAACCTGACAGCAAAGGAGCAGGGTTTCGTATTATTCTTCCGTTTTCTCTGTGTAGAACACCAGCCACTTTTAAAGAGGCGGTTTCTTCATAAGAACGAATTAAAGGACCAATCAAAGAACGTTTTTTTTTACCGAAAATATTTGCAAGGTGGGTGTTTAATTCATCTTCCGAAAAATCCATCCCTAAAACAGAGTGGCCTTTAGCAAAACACTGAAACCAAATTTCAGCCCCACCACTGCTGCGACAAAGATGGAAATGAACAAGCCATTGTGTGAGGGCTTCACTGAAGTTAGGGTCTTCTAGCAACACACATCGACCAAACGGAGTAAGATCAAATTCCCGCTCTTCAACCTTAATCGTGCCAGAAACTGTGATCAGACCCATGCCACTGCAGTAACGAATAATAGCCGGAACTTTTCCTGATGACTTGCCAACCGGAATTCCTGTCTGCTCAGATATTTGTTGGTCTGCTCCCCCGCCACCTCCAGCTACATAACGAAGAAAGGCCGTTATATATAAGCGCTCTGGGATAAAAGTTTGATGGAAGGAAACAGACAACCTGTCATTTTCTATATTATCAATCATTAATTATCTCCCTTAGCCTGTCAGGGAGCGAGGTGATTTGGATAGGGAACGGCTTTTCTTCAATCGATTGTGTTTTAGTATTCAAAGTAGGACCAAATGAATAGCATTCTCCTTTGCCAAGTTTCATGAGTCTCTCTTTCCAGACATCTAATTTATCACCTGTTGCATTGGCTAATATGGTAGAATATTCTTTCATTTCAGTCTCTGCAGGCTTGAAAAAAAGCTTATGCGTAGCCATGAATAGACGATCCCGGGCCTCCTGGGGCAAATTACTCAATGTCTGTGTTGCCAATATTGCGGACAAACCAAATTTACGGCCTTCCGTAAGTATTTTAGCCAGCGGTGAATCCAGTCGATGATCCAGATTTTGTATTTCATCAAGAACAATAGGTAAAGGCCTTTCCTCAGCGCCCTGACTTCTCGCAAAATCGTATAAATCCCATAAGATAAACTCCGTCGCCATATTAGCCAATTCTCGGGACAATCCTGCAAGTTGAAGAACGTTTACTTTAGAGCTTTGATCTGAATATATCTGTTGCCAACTGTCTCCTTCATGCCCTGAAAAAATCTTAGCCCTTCCCAACGGGGTCAGTTTATTCGCTACTGTAACCGCAGTTGCGCTGCCTTCTTCCTCAAGGTCTTCAAGGAGGCGCCCAAAATCATACCCGTCTCCATAAGATTCAACCCCATGCTCCAACACTCTGTGAAGCAAAGCTTTCTGTTGCTCCCCAAAAGAGGAATAAACTGAGGTGAAAACACTCGTTATTCTCCCAGCTACTGAAAAAGGATCCTCAATATCCTCAAAGTCCTCGATCATAATCCGCTGCTGCTTGAATGGATTTATTGGTAGAGGAGATTGCTTAACAATATGCCCTGTGGGATTAACAATATCTTTGAATTCTTCCTCAAGATGATTCTTTAAGAAGCCACTAGTATAATCAACGATCACCGAATTCTGCTTAGCCCGAGCAAGCTCCATGAGAATGGCTTGAATCGCATAGGTCTTTCCGACTCCAGATTTCCCAAAAATCAAAAAATGCCTATTGGTAAGTTTTGGATGTCCAAATTCCCAGCAAATCTCTTTCTTTACTCCACCAAGAGTTGTACCTAGAGTAATGCGATCAGGGATCTCTATCGTTTCCTCCCTTTTTCCTTCAGTATCCTGACGTTCTTGAATAGTGTCGGAATCAATCTTCATGTCTGGGAATGCTGGTTCCACATGTTCTGTTGAATCCTCCTCCATTGATTCATCGCCAGATAATAGTTCTGAGTCACTATTCATCTCTTCTGTTGATGAACCTGTGCTCTCAGTAGAGCGGTTTTCAGACAAGTCATCCTTCTGGGTAGATGCAACCATACATACTCTGGCACCATCTTCTGTTGGACATTTCTCGTCACAAGACTTTTCATCAGGAAAACATAAAGGATCACTAGAGCAGGGAATCCGCTCATCCGAAGCGCTACAAAGGGGAACGATAATTCCTGCACCTGCACTAATCACATCAATGGTCAATTGACGCTCTTCAAAGGGGAAATCCCAGCTTCTCACATACTCATAATGGGCTGTGAGACTATCCGTCCAAAATGCAACGGCCATAGCTCGCCAACAAATTTTAAACTTCCCTTCCCCTAGCAATTCTAAAGCGTGAGTAACATTTTGCTGTTGATCAGAAGGTACGCGACTTTTACTGGCAATCAAACGTTGAAGCTGCGCCCACCAATAGCGTTGATCAAAGACGCCACTACCACTTCCGTCACAGCTTGGCTGAAAAACTGTCATTAAATGCTGCAAGCCGCTATAGAGTTGTAACCGCGCCTTTTCAAGATGAGCAGAATTTTTCAGTGCTAACTTGCATTCGATCATATGGGTATACACTACCACAGTTCCGTCACCTTGAAGAAAGGCGACAACTCGCAAGAGATCAGGACGATTAGAACTACTCGCGCTTTCAAACCAGTGAATAAAGGCATCTAAAGAAACAAGCTCATCACAAAGACACAACCCTTCACCAGATACCTCAGGCAAAGAGATACGGACAAGTGTTGCCGCAATCAATTCTCGAATATGTCGTTCGCCCGGCCCTGTAGCCCTGACCAGAGATAGCCCGGAAAGCTCTCTCGCCTTAGCGACAAGACGATGAGCACTCTGCTCTAAAACATTCTGCTCCTTTATCCCGCAAAGTCTACTCACCTGCCCAGCAATTTCTTTTTCAATTTCTGCTAATGTTGAACGTTCTGTAGAAATGGTGTAGTTCAGCTCCCCCCTAAACCCTAGACCTGAAGAAAAACCAATTATTTCACGTTTTCGACCCACACCATCAAGACCGGCAGCCAGCCTCTCATCCATAGCCGAGTCCAGGCAAAATACCCAGGCTGATTGTTCATGCAACTTGTCAATCAAACTACTCCAACGTTCATAGTCCCCCTTACTGATTACAATATACTCTCTACCCATAGGGTATTCAGGGTGTTTAAAATACACCCCAAGTTCTGAGTGCAAAGTAGCTAGACGAAACCTTCTATTACTAACAACTTTGGCACGTACATACAGCTGTGAAGGATGCTCATCACTGCAACGCGGCATTTCCACAATAGGAAATTTCAACGGGTGATCTAAATCAACCTGGAAACTGTCGGTTCGCTCAACATCATTGCCCATATTCCCAACAGTTATGAAATTGATAAGCATTGTTATGTCTGCATCAAAATCATCACGACTAGCTAGCTTTAAATAATCATCAATCCCTTGATTGACGTTACTCGCAACTCTATGAGCAATAGACAACCGACAATTATGGTAATAACCGAATTTTGAAGAAGGTTCATTGACAACCTCCCAACGCTTCCTCCATTCTTGCAAATGTCTTGCAGCCTCTTGCTGCCCACTATCCAGGGTCAACAGAACCAAGGAAAAATGATAAGGAGGAGATATCAAGTTATCATCTCCACTAAGCCGTTCTTTTAAAAACGCATCAATTCCAGAAATAATTGTTTGAATGTTCTCTGGATTGACTACAGCAAGTGAAATCCCGTCTCGAGCATGTGGATAAACATCAACATATTCCTCCAGTAGACGTTTAACAACGCGAGACTCCCTGCTTTCTCTAAACAATGACGAATC
This sequence comes from Desulfopila sp. IMCC35008, assembly GCF_010646885.2. Taxonomy (GTDB): domain Bacteria; phylum Desulfobacterota; class Desulfobulbia; order Desulfobulbales; family Desulfocapsaceae; genus Desulfopila. Next base: position 4,334,865 of record NZ_CP050700.1, read on the forward strand.
AGACATCTCATCATCATTTTCATCAGATCGCAGTAAAATTTTGGCCGACAATGGTGCCGAATCCTGGACAGGTGAACCAACACAATGGATCAGGCCAAGTGATTTGACAGTACTATCAAGCCGTTTACTGTCATCTGCTACTAGACCAAATAATGGATATTTAATGTCGGCCAGGTCGCAGACACTCTCCCATTGCTGTAAGGTAATCTTTAATCCACTTGTATCATTTAAAATTCTTTGCGATTTCTCTAAAAATCCATGGACGAGAAATGTCTCACGATTTCTAAGCATTTCTAGAAGAGTAGGGTGTAACCCAGTCAAGACTGCAGATGGCAAAAACTGTGCAAAGGGAGTCTTTGAATGGGCGGCATCAATTATTGAAAAAGCCTTGTACACCAAAGGGGCAAATTGATTTTTAGGGCCGACCTGGCCGTCCCTAGCCAAAAGAGTTAAAACTCTGGAATAAGAGCGGCTATATTCTTCCCATGGTTTTTCCAATGCAGCAAAATATCCATCTTGCTCTAACGACTTTAAGAAAACTCCAAAACAGTGAGACAACTCACCTAAATCCAATTTTAATAAAGCTTCATCATCAGGATTAATTTGCTGATGAACAAAAAGATTCTCTACCTGTAATTTTTTAAAGCCAAGCTGCAGAATTCGATTAGCTTCTTCCTCATCAGAAGCTAAAAATATTTCATCATAAAACGGTACAGTGATAACAGGCAAACAAGCGCCTTGTTCTGGCATTTGCCTTCGAACTTCCTTGCTTAAATTCCACAAAGTTCTGTAGGGTTGTGTCGCTGGCAATTGCCATTGAAACTTTCGCCTAACACTCAATTCATCATCTTCTGCCTGAAATACAATTTCAAACTGGAAACCAGGGCTCCCTGCACCTGCACGCCCTAACTGCAAATGATTGAGGTAATCTGGCAATAATTTGCTCTCAATCGGTATATTTTGTTTTTCACCTTCAGAATCACCTTCTACTTCGATTGTAAGATTTTTTTCCAGAAACGCATCCAGTCCTCCGAGGCAACCGTTTATAAGATCCCGACCATCATCTTGGTCATCTAGGTCATGGAGAAACTTCTTACCTTCAATATGAATCTTTTTTAAAGCCTTAGCAGGCCCTATATTGGTTTGGGTACAGCCCTTTTTAAAATCAGTCAACACCATCCAAAGAGCATTTAATACTGCTCCTAAAGGGTGAGCATCAATCTTTGTCATTGCAGGCGGGCGAGGTGGTTTTTTAGGCCCCTTCTTTCGTACTTTCAGTATCAAATCACGCACCAGTGCGAAATCGGTTTTGAGCAACCGATTCCGGGCATTTGTCTGGTTGTGACCCACATACTCTCGTAAACAGCTTAGAAGATCTTGAACATCTGCAAATTCACCAACCTCCAGAGGGTAATCTTCTTCTCCAGCATCGAACTTTTCTTGAAACAGCTCAATTTTGCCTAAAACTTTTTTACGCTCCGAGCTTTTTAAAAAATTCTGATATGTAAAAAATGCCCCTGCATCTTTTACATAGTCTACCCAACGCTTACGGGAGCGAAACGACATTTCTTGGAGTAAAGGGAGATCCCAAAAACCCAATCCTCCATACATGGACATCAAAGCCTCATTACCATCAGGTAAACCGCTCACATCAAGCTGTTCCAAAAAGTCAGAAACCCTCAATAAGTCTCCAGCCCCATTTTTATGCAACACTTTGAGAAGCTCGCCTGCTTCTTCAATCTGCTCATCCTGGGCGAAAACCGGCTCCTGCTGTTCCTGGTACAACAGCCTAACCCATGGTTCAAAAGTTTTTTTCAACCCACTCTCCCAGATAACTTTTGAATCAACCCTAAAAAAATCATGTAAACTTGCTTGATCCCGAGCGAGGTCAACTCCAACTAGAATAATGACCAAGTAGTCATATCCAGAACCAGCCTCCCATTTCATGTTCCGGTAGTGGGTGAGTTTATCTTCTTTGTCGACCCAGCCACTCGAATCAACTTTCTGAAGATATGCACCAGTATTATGATTAGCGGAATTTTCTTGCCAACTTTGCCACAATGCCGTGCCAACCTTGAATTCAAATTGAATCTGTGCTGGATGATCACGTAAGAATTCAGAAACTGCATTTGCTACCCGATGAATCACTTGGGGAGGTTGCGAAGAAAGGAACAACCGTAGCTCTTTTCCTCCGCTCTGCCCCATTATCATGGGACGGATCTCTTTGATGAGAAAATCTGTTAACGTTCTGGCAAAAAGCTTCATCGCCTATATCCTTAAAAAGTTATTATTCCTTGTCCCCAAAGGGATTTTTGACCTGAGAAACTGCATCTGAAAGAGGGATTAAAAAACCAGCAGCGAGTAAAGCATCTTCCAACCAATTTGTTTGCAGCTCTGCAATCTGAACTTCCTGCCTGGGATAAGTCCAGTTCGCAGCCTTTCTTAAATGTGAACCCGAAACAGCCATACCATAATGGAAAAACATACGGTCAGTGAAGCTGGCCAAAGTCATTGTCTCCCCCGGTGTAACCAAAGCAAGTACTAAAAACCGCAATACTTTTTCAGACATAACAAACCGAGCGCCTGCCCCAGTACGAGGAGCAATAAAGCCTATGCGCTTTCCTAAATGGACCAAAAGATCCTGACTATGTTTATCAACTTCTGTTTCTTTAATTTTATCAGTATTTGTTTCTGGAGAAAGAATAGCTGGATTCTTTACAGCACCATAAATAACCTCGCGCACTCTAACTAAATTTTGTTTTGCGGTTTCTTTGAACGCTACATCATCAAGCTGGGCTGGGGTAAGTAGCCAGGCAAATCCGTTACATCCACCAAGCATGCGTTGCTCATCCTCCATAACCATGCTATACCGAACAGCCTGAGCACAAATACTTCTCAACACTTGGAAAACACAACAGAAAGTTAGCATTTCAATCTTTTCCATGGGGTCGATAGTTGCCCGGCAGATGTTGGCAAACTCCTGTCCAAACAAATACGCCTCCTGCCAACTTTCTTCCGGACACCAGCCGCATTTGGCATCTTGTCGACCATCCCTAACTAACCTTGGAGTTTCAGGGTCAGCAGCTTCAAGCCACTGTACAATCTGAGTTATAGGTGATGTTTTCCGAAAAAGATTTTCCAATTCCTGTTCTATAGTTTGCAAGGCTCTATAGCCACTTCCTGGCTCAAAATCATACTGCTTTTCCAATGCAGCTAATTCAGGAGAGTTAAGAAAACGCTTAAGGTTGCAAAGCTGCAAATAAAGAATTTCACCTCCACGGGCCATGAAGTCGTGATTTGAAAAAGTGAATAGCTTCTCATTCTTTTTCCTCGTTTCAATGCCTTCTAGAGCTTGATCCCAAGAAATTTCTGGATTTTTATTACCCAAAACTCGCTTCCAAATTGTCTCACCAGCAATGAGCCCCTCTCCAACCGGTAAAAAGACCTGCGTACACCAAGTACGATTCGCAGCAACTCCAACAAAACCACCAAGAAGTTGCTCCAAAAGCTCAAGGATTTGGTCTTTACTGGTGTTGTAATCCGTCTCAATCCTCTGTTTGAGGGTGGTAACTAGCTCCTCGAACCGATCCTTATGGCACGGATGTCTGGTTTCAAGTTTGGAGGAACCTAGAAAGGCAAAGAGCTTTAAGCCTAGACGTTCTTGAGGTACATACCTGAGCGGAGTGTTTATTGGCCATGCATCAATGGTATGTGAATCAGGAAAACCTGTTCCAATCTCATTTTCATCCACTACATATTTAGGAGACAGAAAAACCAATAAAAACTCGACAAGATATTCAATCTCTGTCTGGTCTTTGTAAAACCTTCTCCCGCAGAGCTGAATTGCAGGATTATTATCATCGGTTTGATGATGGGAAAGATCTGGAAAACGCGCTATTGTCATCACACCACCTGCAATTGTTGATTTTCAACCAGCAGCGACCTGGTATTGAGATTTCCTGTCCGATCAAGCTCAAGAAGAGTAAGTTGTTGTTCACTTTCTTTATTATTGTAGTGAGGGGAACGCAACAAATCAGACTTCAGTTTTTCAAGCCGATCTTTATAGCCAGGATTAAGCCGTTGTCCAACTTCCCCCATATCCCGCATTAAAACAAAGTCGAGAAATGGAATATCAAGCACCATCTCAGCTTTAGAAACCTGCTCTTTTAGAACCAAGCTATGGGTGAATGGTGGAAATTCTGTATTTATCTGCCGCCATTCTAACATGAAACTTGCCAATGGAATCTGAGCGACCAACAGCTGGACACTTTGCCGGTATCCCTCTTGTCGCCGCCGCAATGTGATATAAAGATGGCTCGGACGAATATTTGCTCCAAGTTGTAAACCTGTAAATTCTTCTTGCAGCACGTAGAGTATTTGCCTCAATAGATCGGCCTTTTCTTTTGCGCTAGGACCACCTGACTCAGAATCATGCCATTTTTGCACAGCCGATAGCACCTGCGAATCAAGAAAAAATGGTAAGGCTCTTTCCTGTTGACCAAACTCGGCAAAGACATAATAAAGCCGCCTGATGGATTGCCGTATACGTCTAGAGTTATTATCTCTCCGTAGATCTTGTCGTAATTGTCGCACCATGCTTTTTAAACCATCTTCTGACAACGACAAATGTAAATCACCAGTCTCATTCCACAAATCACGATCAAAACTAAGAAAAGGTTTTGACCCCATTTCAAGGGCTTGTATATGTTGAATTGCTTTCAATCTATTAGCCTGCACATCAAAACGCGGCCCTTTGTGTCCAAAAAATCGATTGCTAAAAAGATTATCCGACGGATGAGGAGGAGCTGCAGAAACCGCATGACCACGAATATTCCTACAATCGAGCCCACCTGTCAGGCTATATGCCAAGTGGCCGGTAATCTGCCGCATGGTTAACCGGATCCCATATCCTTTAAGGCGGCGATAGACCATACTGATTCTTTTTCGAGCTAACTGGTTTCCCTTGAGAAGAGCTACGTTTTGCTGAACAGAACAACTAGTCAAGAGGTCGCAGGTTTGGCACTTCTCCCACTCTTTATGCTCCAAAATACTGTCAAAAGCCTGCATTGCTGTGGCAATATTGTCTGTCTGTGCCAAGTTAATCAGGATGAAATTCGTGTCAAAAAGGGTGAGAGAGTGAGGATCATGACTACCAAGCCCCTTGAGCATGTCACTTTCCATTTTGGGCCAATGAACATCTTTACCCCTGGCAATCTCTTTAAAAGTAGATAACATCGTGCCGGTATTAGATATAATTAGCCAATGCTCACCACTCTTTTCCGGGTCAATTGTTTGGGCAAGGACTTCACTTCTCTCCTTTACCCCCAGCTCACTCATATCCTTAACGATATGAATAGTCCCTTGATCGGTAACTATTCTTTCTTTAGCATCTAAAGCCTGATCAAGTGGAGCATCAAAATCAAGATTATTGGCTTTTTTGTAGAGCTCAAGCCCTATGGTGGATTTCCCATCGCCAGCGTGACCGGTGAGGATCACATGTGCACCATCTGAGCAGGTCAGCTTTTCGAAGATAAAATCTGTCTGGGGCAAAGAAACATGAATAGAGCCGAAATAAGGATTTCGAGCTTGAGATTCAGCCAAGGAATTCTCATCCTCAGAAGTAGCGTTATGGAGGGTATTTAAATAGTGAACAAATGGATTTCTACAATAAGGATCTGTAGCTTTATCTCTCTTGGAGGATGATATAGATTTTACTATTGTTTTGGCTTTGTTCTCTTCGTCTTGATCTTCTGCTGGAAGGGGTGATAATTCTGACTCAATCACTTCTTCCTGCTCTTCAACAGCCCAGATATTCTCAAAGGCTTCTTGCATATCGCCAATTTTAGCAAACCGACTTGTTCGTTTGGGTTGTACAGCTTGATCTAGCCAATCATTTAATTTTTCAGGTAAATCAGCTATAAAATTGCAAGCAGGTTTTGGAGTCACCTCTGAGGAGGCCACACCATCATAAGGGCGCATACCACACAACCACTCAAACAGTGTTACCGCCAAAGCAAACAGATCTCCGCTTTCACAAAACTCAAAATCAACCTTTCTTAGTAGATCGGGGGCGGTATAAAGATCAGTCCCCATATATGAGCTTATCCGAGGATAGCAAGCTGTACCGAAATCAATCAGAACAGGATCAAAATCTTCCGTAAGTAGGATATTGTCTGGCTTTATGTCGTTATGCAAAAGAGGCTTTTCCCGATCGGGAGCTCTATGCATTGCCTCAAGGGCCTGCAGAAGACACCCTGCAACATGGCGAAATTCGTCCACAGAGGGACGTTGGCCCTCTGTAATCATTTCACGCATTGATGCCCCTTCCACCAGATTGGTTACGAGGAAGAACCTCCCGTCAGACCACTGCGATAAGGTATGAATATGGAGAATGTAGGGGTTTTTAAGCTGCTCCAGGTTTTGCCTTTCATCAATAATCCTTTGACGCGGCACCTTGTGCATAAATAACTTAAGAGCAACTTGCCTGTCGCCTACCTCTCGAGCTCTATAAACCTGTGCTTCTCGACCTTGACCTATGAATTTGACTATTTCATATACATTACAAGCATCCCCGGCCTGTAAGACCTCGTCGTTTGGGGGGGCAACTTTGCGCTCTGCTTCCTGCTCTTCGTTCTGCTTTAACAGAATCGCCAAAACTTGTTCAGCCTGCTGGATTCGCTTTGTCCGAGGAAAGCAAATCAGGGAAGTAATGAGTTCAAATAATGAGGACGAAAGATCCTCTGCTTTCAGCTTAGCCAGTGCAGAATCGGATAAACCGCCTGTATCGATAAGATCGAGTGACTTTTCAAAAGGATCTTCACCACACAACATACGATAAAGAATAACACCTACACTGAAGAGATCGGCTGTTTCGTCAAACTGTTCATTGATATAGAGTTCCGGGGCAATAAAGGGGGAAGCCTGTAACGCTTCCGGATGAAAAACGGTGTACTCAGGGGCGTGATCATCAGGCAGATAGGTATAATCAAAGTTCATAAGTTTAGGGGTATTGCCATCCATCAAAATATTTTCCGGTCGCAAATCCCGATGAACTATCACATCTTGATGAAGCCTGACTAAGGCTGATACAATATCTGAAACGAGTTCCGTTGCCTCCTTTTCACTAAACTTTTCCTTATTTGCGATGACATCAGCCAAAGAACCATCCTCTGTCCAGTCAGATACCTCTATAAGCAGACCATCATCATTTGGAACAGGCTCCACTTTCAAGATATTGGGATGAGAGCCAATCTGGTCTAGCGTTTTCAGGGTGTGGAAAGATTTTTCTCTTTGAATCTTTTGTTTAGACTCAGAAAGTTCAGAATCAGAAGGAAAGATCCTTAACCTTTTGATAGTTTGCAACTCCAACCCTGCTACTCGGGCAAGTAATTCAATACGGCTGTCAGTTTGGGTTATATTTTCTAGGATATCGTACCCTGGAACTTCCAGGGTCTTGTTTCGAGGCCCGGTCTGCCATTCTTTTAACCTTGCTGCAATTTTGTCTCGATCAGCAGCAGATAAGGTTCTTTCTTCGACATTACCACTCAACCTGTACTTAAAGAATTTAACCAGGGTTTCAGTATCAGCAAAAGTCGGATTATGGCGTGTTGTTTTGTAATTATCATCATGATGCACAGTGGCATCGAGATTAGTCAGCACAACCACAGACTCTACCCAGGGGCACTTAAGATATGGAAATTCCTTTTCAATGACGCCTCTCAGTACCTGACACTTGTATTTGTTTGATTTGTGTGGATCCTTTCGGTAACGGCCATTGACTTGCCAATTGTTGGGAGCTATATCAACCTCCCCACTCCAATGCTTGAGCTCAACAATAGTGATCAAATTCATAGATATGGCAATCAAATCACACTCAAGGTAGGAATTCGTGGCAGGGTCATAAAGGTCGTGATTTGGGACAAACTTGATATTGCTGCTTTTTACAAATGGCTGGACAATGGCAGTGAGAGCTTGGGCTTCGTGGGGAAATTTACTGGGTATTTGAAGTGAGGGGGTGGTACTGGAGGTGTCATAATGTTTCAACGATTGCATTAGGAAATCTTTAACATCCAGACAAATAGTAGGATTTTGCAAGTGCACAAAGATTTCATCATCCAAGCAAGCATAATTAACAAAACTATTGAGCTCCCGAGGTGAACCTACTGAGTTCAAACTCTCCAATGCATGTTCCTGCCCAGCAACTGCTACTAATTTCCAGAACTCACTTGAGCGTAAATGAAAAAAAGGATTTAAAGGTCTATTGCTATCTTGTTTCCTAGAAAAACGACTGAAATATTTTGAAAACAAATCCTTAAAATCAGAATCAAAGAATATCCTATTATCTAAGTAGACTCCTTGTTCAATCCCATCTATTACAGCAAGAACAGCTATGGCCTTATGTGGCTTGTCAGTTTCAATGTTTTTTGGAACAACAGCCATTAAGAGATCTTTAAAGTTTTGTATATCCATTCCTGCACCCTCCTGATTAAAGATCGCAAATTATGCAAGCTTTTGGGCCAAAATCTTGAAAAATATCGACCAACTTATCTCCACTTTCATTTTTCTTTTTTGCTGATATTTTATCTAGATGAGCTTTTTCAATTTCATCTTTACGCAGTAGCAACTCTTCTAAACTTTCCCCTTCACTCCAAGTAAATCGTTTTTCACCCTCACCGACTTTTTCATACGACATTGCTTTCTTGAAAAGATCAGGATGGTGTTTATGCAAATTGACCCACTCAATCTTTTGTTGAAAGAAACAAAAAAAGCATCCAGACCGACTCCGCCACTCATAGTATTTTGGGAAACCAAGTCCACTGCTTTCTAATAAATTTTCGATATCAGCATAGACGAGACCATCTTCAATAAAAGGGTAAACCGGAATAATATTGTCATTATTTGATATATATCCATCCCTATCCTCATCTGCGCGGATGCCTATATAGCTGTATATTTTATCCGATCCTATTGCTTTCTCATAAGGTGATATTTTTAAAACATCGGTACACCATCTTTTATGCGGTGACGGCAAATATCCCCCTTTCAAGTCCAGCCAAGTCTCAAAATCCCGCTCGGGTTTCACCACTGTTATCTCAATTCCCAAGATCGCCCGCATTCGCTTTAAAAACTCATAGGTCTCCGCCAGCTCATAACCCGTGTCCATAAACATATATTCAAGATTTGGTACCTTGTCCTGAAGGTATACAGCCAATGCAGCACTATCCTTTCCGCCCGACAATGATAGTACATGCCGTCTATTGTCATGGTTAGTCATTTAAGCCTTTCTCCTTAGATGCAAGTAGTTGTTCCCCTAAAAGTACCATCAAAGCTTCAAGCTCTTCCGTGTCGTAAGTAGTTTCTAATTCATTCATAATTTTACGCATCGACGATTCTGTTTTTTTATTCACTGTGACCACCTTACCAGGCATAGCGCCCGAACCATCCATTATGGCTACGAAACGGACATCCTTACCTTCTTGGTTCACCGGCAAAGAAAGCTCGGCTGTAACCACTGCCTCTAGAGCAGAAAATCTTCTGGAAAAATCATGAACCTTAGCAGTGAATATTTGCAGATCGTTATCACGCCAGGAATCAACAGGGCGTTGATTGATAATAGTCCCTACTGAGATCAACCACTCATCATTAGAGGTAGATGATTTACAAAGAGCTGTTAAAAAGGGTTTCAGCTGCTTGTCTGCACATCGTGTGAGCAATGGAATTGCTCGACTTTGTAATTCTTTTTGTAATAAACTAACATCTTCCTGCCAGTTAAATGCCTGCAGAATGTTATCTGCAATATTTTGCTGCAATATCTGATCTGCCTTACTTAGTTCAATAAGAGCGTCTCGAAGAACTTGCTGAAACTTGACAACCTGCTCTGGGTCCATCTCTTTACTATCTGAGAAAGCTCCACACCCCAAAGCCTCAGGCAAATCGGAAAACAAAAGGGTTATCGGATCCTTGGCAGCCAACAGTACCCGGCGAGCAGCCTGTGCATGTTTGCTAATTGTTTTGGTTTGTTTGACATAATCACTTAAAGTATTGGCGAACTGTACTAGAGGCCCAACAACACTTACCATGTCTGCATTTCTGATTTTTTGCCCTGCTGCGGGGCTAGTATTAAGGAGCTTTCGGTAAACTTGAAAAATTTCTCCTCGAATACCGGTAGAAGCAAACCGCTTGACCGTAAAGAGTTCTGGTCTCTTAACCATCAGCTCCATTTCATCACAGGTCAAAGCAGGAAGAAAACGTCCCTCTCTATACAAAGCGAGTTCATCAGCCTCCACCAACAAGTAAAGGCAAAGGAAAATTGGAACCGGGCCATATTTCATACCAACAGGTGCTTGCTGCAACTCCCGAACCATAGAGCTAACAGGTAGCTCACTCTCTTCTGCCTTCTGAATCAACTCATCCAAGGCATTCCAAGCCGGGAAATAGGTAGAACTTTCTGTAGGAGGTAGGAATCCCCAGGAACCACCTATTTGCTTGTGTACTCTGCCACTGAGCAACATCGTACGATAAATGGCCACTTCCGGCCCTGTGCCGCTCATACCAAGCATCTGTTCCTCTGCTCCCAAAATCATCGCATCAATAACTTCCCGCCTAGCTCGGGCTGTGGCAGAAGACAGGTTGTTACGATTAATGAGTTCATTACGAACTGTTGGGCAATCGGAATATACTGCATCGCACACAGTACTTATCTGGCGAGAAAGAGCTCGGTGAGAAGGAATTTCAACAGACTGCCCCTGTACAAACCAAAGCAGCGAATTACTTCCGTGGGAATATTCCTGATCAATAAGTTTTGCGAGTTTTTTAGTAGCTATTTGAGCCCGGTATCTTGCCTCTTTTCGAGCCACACTATCTCGAGCAAGCTCAGAGGACTCGGCAATCATTTTATTTATAGATGCTGCTTCAATAATGGCTTGTAGTATTTGTTTTTCGCTTGGTGCGTATGCAACCAGAACGGGTCTACCATCATCAGTTTTGGTAGGAATCAATTCTGGTGATTCGGCCTCACCAAAGCACTGTAGTAAAAGTCCGTCCGCATCCGGAGACTCACATTGTATGTTTTCTTGCAAACCAGCTAATGAAATCCAACGCCGTTCAAAATGGCGAACACTACCTGTTTCATATGAATGGCGAGCAGCGACAATTGGTATCAGAGGTGCTGTTTGCGTAAGCATCTCGTCTAAAGCTATGCCCGTTAGTTTTGTTCGATAAGTTTCCAGGGCTTCATCAAAATCAATATCGGTACCTTCCCAAAGCCGAAATTCATCTGCATATTCTCGATATATTAAAAGTCCTTTCCGCGACAGCTTCTCCAAAATATTCAAAGTATCATCCCTGGAAAGACATTCTTCTCCAGGACAGGAACAAGCAAAAACAACAATCTCTCTGGAAGCTCGTAGACCTGCAGGTTGAGCTAAGAGATTTAATAAGGCAATGACCTTTAACACCTCCCTTTCTTTTCTCGGGAAATGGCTGGTTTCTTCGATAATGGAATTGACTTCGAACCACCTTTTAGATTCCGGTCGATTCATTGAGAGAGTATTAGTTACGGCCAAGAAGTAGTCATATAATGCCGCAGGTCTAAATGATGTAAGCCCTCCTTTCTCAACATCAATTTGTGTGCCTTTTATAAAATTGGGCAATGCGTATGGATCACCACCACATAGAAAAGAAAATAGGGTACGATCATTTTGAGCAAAACGACAACAAAGGTCGGGCAAAGTGTAGACTACCAATGGATGAAGTGGATAGCAGGCCGCAATCGAATCCTTGTCTATTATGTCTTTTTCAGGTAGTTCCAAAGAATTGAGTTGGTCAGAAAAGAAACAGGTCCAACGTTTTAATAACTGACCAAATAGTTGCGACTTAGTTTCTGTCCCCTCTGGTGAGGGACCTCTCTTTTCGCGGTAGGAATTGCCGTTTCGAGTGATCAGGGTAGTGCCGATAAATTGAACCATTTGCCGCCGTGGTTCAATAAAGGAAATATCTTCAAACCTTCCTTGTATTTTCCCCCACTCCTGGACCTGTTTATTTGTAAGCGATGATGCATGTTCTTCAAAAGCCTGGTGAAGACATACCCAGGTGAAAATCCCATTGCTCTCAGCCAGCAACTGAAGAATATAGAGATCACCATCCCCAGCATGTCGAGCCATGAATTCTAGATTTTTTCCAAACTCATCTAGAACAATGACTAGCGGCGCACCGTGCAGCCTACCAGCCATTTTAATGAGCCTTAACAGCATAGTTGTATCAGTACAATCCTGATCAATAAAATTTCGAATATCACTTTCGAGATGACTTAGCTCTTCCCTTCGTTTTGGGCTGCAAAAGACATGATTTACCGCTTGTTGCAATGCCCTAGCCAGGGTGCGATTAATAGGTTCAAATGATGCTGTTGCTGCAATACGTAGAAAACCCTGTTGTTTTTGTTGTTTCGTAAGATTAACGAATTTCTTATGCAATCCTGGGGAGCGTTTTTTCAATATAGCTGCAGCAACTTTGGTCGCCTGATTGTCTGGCCCACATAGAGACAGCAAAAAATTTACAAAAGCCGACTTCCCCATGCCGTAAGGGCCTGTCAATGACCATGCAGATATCTTTTCACCAGCAAGCGCGGAAATAAAGCGGCTAATGATATCTGCACCTTTATCGGTCATTATATATTGTTTAAGTGTAACCTCATTTTCCAAATCCCGTTCAATATTAACTGAACGAGCTACATTTGAACCAGGCTGCACAATGTCAGATAAAAGCATTTAAATGTTTCCTATAAACGAAGAGCAAGATTGAATTATTTTGTCATTTTTTATTTACAGTCTTAGGTATGGCTAGCGTAATAGTCATCTAACAATTTAAGACAGATGCTTTCTGGATCATGTTCGAACTGTAACTGCCTGTTGCCGAATGATTCCACAAAGGATACCTCTGGTAACTCCCTAACACTTTCCTCGATTCTACGCCCTACATCCGACTCAGAGAGTTTGAAGACGACTCCTGGACTATTAAAGTCATAGACAATTTTATGCAGAGACAGCGTCCTGAGTTTTGGTTGCGTTATAGCAGCATAGCGGAAACATGAAGCCATAAAAATCGAATTAGGCAGAGAACTCTTTTCTTCCACATTGAAGGTAGCCTTATTCTTTTTGTCGCCTGCTAAGAGAATGTCTAAACTGGTGAAAGGGCATTCAATCTCATCTGAATTTGCACGATTAGAGAAGGAATACATCCGCAAAAAACAAGATGCATCCTTTTCAACTGAAGAGCTGGAAAATCGATTGAAACGGTCATCTTGGCGAATACGCCCATCAACAGCCAGAGCAAGATCCTTTGCTGAAAAATTTCCACGAACATTGCCATTCATAGCTAGTGGCCAGAAAGTAGCAATAACTGGTGGAGTAAAAAGCTGCCAATGGAGCAACCACAAAGTTCCGATATCTTCTGCAAAAGGATCCCAACCTGTTTTATCAGTAAAAAGCTTCTTGCCGAAGGAAGTAACTTCCATCGGACCTGCTACTCGTAGAGGTTTTTTATCACTGATCGGGCGAATAATATTAAAGGCCATGCACCAGAAGCGAATAGACCTCACCATATTCTTACCAACACCAAGCAGCTCAATGGCGTCTGGTCTATCAAATATCCCTGGGTCACTCAAAACCCCATCGAACCCTTTTTTCAACCAACTGTAACGAGGGCAAAAGGTCTCATGCCTGGCAAAATAAATACTTTCAAACCACTCTGATAAATCTGTCGTCATCTTTGTCTCTGTATTCCTTATAGTTACACGAAAGCCAACACAGCTTTCATGCCTTATAATTATAAAATCTAAAACCTCGTACTTTTAAACCCTCATGAGTCTCCAAAGAAGTATCAAACTCTTCACGTTTTGGTCCATACCCTGTCAAATCAAGCCACTTAAAAGTCTTTATACGCTGATCAAAACGAGTTTGATTTGAATAATTAGCCATATGAGGGTTCATGAATTGCGATTTTAAATAAAGGGGGTGAGCAGGAAACCTTTCACCATATTCAAAAAAATCGATCTCCTGTTCTCTCATTTTTATCTTTATTCTCTCCACGAGAAGGGGGAGGGGGGATTCCCAGAAATCTTCATATCGCATCAGAGAAACTTTACCGGAGTTGATATGGATTTTTATAAGATCTACCCCCTCCAAATCACCATAGAGTTGAGTGGCACAGCCAACATAAATGCGTAATACTGTCGGAAGCTGTGACAAGTAAGACTGGTGAAAGGTAAACGCTTTCTCCTCCAACAATCCAACCTCTAATCCAGCATAGGTATCCCGACACGCTTCAGCTATAGTAGTTGTTCGGCCCACCGAGAACAGAACTTCCCTCGCTTCCTGAATGGCATTAGTGTATTTTCCCCAAAAGTTCTTAATATCTCGCTTTAACCCCATCGGCATTTTTGAATAAGCTTTTCTTTGCTTAAAAAGTCCAAGGGAAAAATATACTAAAAGATCATCTTGTCTTGCCTTAGCGGCATCAGCAAGAATGCTTTCATCATGAAAGCTCAACAAAAATTGAAAAGCCTTGTTGTGAGAGCCACATAAAGTGCGGAGACTTTCAGATTCTGTGAACTCGTTAGCATCAACAGGCATGCGACCAAGCTCCAAACTTTTATCCCAAAAATCATCAAGAATCTTATTGTTCAACTCATAAAAAGCCCTCTGCTTAACTTTAAGCCGTTCGGTATCGCCAATATATGATAATCTTTTCCAATTTCTCTTTACTTTTTCACGCTCTACAAGGAACTTTTGCTCTTCAATTTTATCTCTAAAAATATAAAAGACACCTGGCCCTACAGCTATTGCAGCCTCAGAAAGTACACCTTCCAGATAATTTCTGAATTCTTGTTGGCCATAGTATTTTTGAAATGTATTCCGTGAGGTTATTACCCCATCGCCATGTTTCTGGTAGCGACACGTTATACTTTCTCCACCCAACATAACAGCAATAACTAAAAGCTTGTGTGCGTGTTGATAGGCCTTCTCCAAGGTTTCTCTTCTTTCTTGTTGATCCTCAATGACATTGATAACAAAACCTAGATTGACAATATCAGATGATACTACCTGCTCCTCAGGGAAATACACCGGATCCCAACCCTTCGCATAGAGGCCATGTTGATTTAAAATTCTTATATCATCTCCTTTACCACAGCCATAATCTAACACTGAATACTGACCTGAAAGGTATCCATTACGGTATAAGCTCTGCATCGGAGAAGAAAGACTGTATCGGTCAATAGCCGTTCTATGTCTTTCGATTTCCTTTTGGGGCACATCGCTTGAAACTCTTTTTTTCGTAAGGTGCCCTTCTATCAGTTCATACCCCTTAGCTGCGATAACATCTTCCCACCCTTTCTTAAAACCTATAGTGCGTGGAGATTCATACAAGCCTGCTTCTTCACCTTCTTTTGTTAATTGTTTAAATTCCCCAACTGCATGATGATCTGGAGCCAGGAACATCTCCTTTCGATGTAATATTGGTGGGTTTTTTGAATTTTTATAACTTCGTTTTTGAAATATATTTTCTTTTAAATCGAACAAATAACTTACAGATAGCTCTGGGTATGATTCTGAAAAGAAACTTGGGTAGTTAAGTAAAGAAAACCTAAAAGTCTTTTTTGAAATTTTTATTACATTCCAGTCAATCCCCTTCAAGTCAAACTCGTCAATTTTTTCATAAACAAATCGAAACAGTTCAATTGAAACATTTTTGAGTGCTGACTCATGAAGATAAATCGCATCAGGGAGCTTTTTCCCAAGTGATATACTTCTTGTTATGCTTTGAAATTTTTCACAATCCATGCCTTGTATTCCATTGCATTATTGATCCAATCTAACAGAACATTTTTTCACATGCAGTAATGTGGAACCTTCATACCACACACCATTATGCTTACCCATTAACAAGTTTCTTCCGCAAAAGTGATAGCCGCTAGTCGCTTCTTTTCTATATCTCGTAACAGCTTTATTTGAGTATTGATTTCATCCTCATTTGTAAGAATGATATGCTGTTCCTTTGCTGGCTTTTTTTCATGACCCTTGGTGAGATTCAATCTTTTCTGAAAGTAAAAATGAAAAGCTGCCTTAACCTCAACTTCTGCCACTCCATTGACCATATTATAATCGCGCTCAATGAGTTTCTTTTGGCTTGGTGTCAAATCAGGATGTGTGGTAATTCGATATGATACGGAGTTGTGCCATAAAAAATCATTTGAGTGATCAATGGACTCCATGCGGATATCTCCCACTGACAGAATTCGTCCCAGATTAAAGTCCCTGTACTCCTTGTTATTATGACATAGAGAACGTACATGCCACCTATGCTCTGCAAAACCAAGTGCATGAGGTGAAATCCATCTCTTAGCAGGTTTAGGGCTATTCATTGATTGATATTCAATCATTATGGAATGGTGGGAATGCAAGCAACTAAGAATAGCCTTTAAAATAGGCGTTTCTATCATTCTTTCCAGGTTTGGCAACTGGTATGCCGGGGGGATTTTGCCACAAGAAAAAACTCCTTTTGTCTTGTCACGTAGCGCTATTAACAAACGTGATAGATAGGATTGACTGTTGAAAGATACGAAAAAAGGATCAAACCCTTCAGCCGCAATATACTGCTTCATCCTCTTATCATAGTAAAGATTAGAGGGAGCTTTCTCCTGGTAAAGCTTCAGATCTTTAGTAGATTGCGGGGTAGAAATGTCAAAATAATCAATAAGATCTCCACGGCTAATCTTCTCTTCCCAGGCTAATCGAGACTCGATAAACTCAAGTCTTTTTCGTACATTCCACTTCATTCCATACCTACCAAATAGTTATTTTTTAGTTGCAATGGTTTTAGTATCATATTTTTTAATACTTGTATAGGACCGACATTTACAATTATTTATTATCTCATGACAATACCCGACAAGGATATATAATATCCTACTGAATTCACAAATGAGAATGATAATTATGCGGACATTCTTCATGACAACATTATGGCCAGTCTGACAGTGTCCCAAAAAGTAAACTTTGTGAGACGTTTTAATTGACTAGTCTCAATAAATGTCTCAGAATGCATTTCTCAAATCGTCTAAGAGTATTTGCGACTAATCTGATTCGGAGGAAATGGGATGGCACTGGTCGGGTATGCACGAGTAAGTTCAATTGGACAAAGTCTAGATGTGCAAATGGATATGCTCCAGCACTGTGATAAAGTTTTCAAAGAGAAAAAAAGCGGTTCTTCTGACAAGCGACCAAGATTGAAAGCCTGCCTCGAGTATGTAAGGGAAGGGGATACGCTCGTCGTTACCCGTCTTGACAGACTTGCTCGCTCAACGCTTCACCTGTGCCAAATAGCAGACGAACTACAAAAAAAAGACGTGAACCTTCAGGTTTTATCACAAAACATTAACACCGGTGATGCCACCGGCAGGTTACTTTTCAACATGCTTGGAGCTATATCACAATTTGAAACAGAGATTCGTGCTGAACGACAGATGGATGGAATTCTCAAGGCAAAAGAAAAAGGGGTTAGCTTTGGGCGAAAAAAGAAATTGACCCAGGACCAGATTCAGCAACTACATAAGAGACGAGCAAGTGGGGAACTGATTAAAACATTGATGAAGGAATACGATCTATCCAAAGCTAGTATCTATCGTTACCTTTCCTCCCAAACTGGATGATCTAGATCAAGTGCCTCCATAAAATCTTCCACGAACTATCACTTGATTTGAATGGGAAAGAGAGATAGGCTAATATCCTCAGTAGACAAATTGTTATCTTTTTGTCTATTTTTAAATTAATCTTTTTATACATCCAGAACAGCCATGAAAACTATCTCTTTCGTCTCCCAAAAGGGCGGCGTTGGCAAAAGCACCCTGGCCCTCGCAACCGCCTATGAGGCATCCAAAAGTGGATTATCTGTGAAGGTCGCCGACATGGACACCCAGCAAGGTACCCTTTCCGACCTCCATCGGCAGCGCCTCAACAACGGTATCTCTTCCATTGGCTCTGTTGAAATCTTTGCGACGATCAATGATCTCAAAAAATCTGTGACAAATAGCGATTATGATTTCCTGATTATTGACGGTACTCCTAGAGCCAGTAAAGGTACTCTCGCTGCCGGAAAAATATCCGACCTCATTGTATTGCCTTGTTGTTCAAGCAGGGCTGATCTTATCCCCACCATCAAGCTTGGGCACGAGCTGGTTAAAAATCAGATACCTCGCCGCAATATTGTCTTCGCTTTGTCCAGGGTCAACACAGCGTCAGAAATCGAAGATGCAAGGGAGTTCATCACCGAATCCGGTTTTAAAGTGCTTGATGGCTGTGTTTTTGAAAAACCTGGTTACAGACAAGCTCAGAACGATGGCTACGCTTTGACGGAGACAAAATGGAAAAGCCTCAACAATAAGGCAAACATTGTTTTGGAAAGCATCTTAACCAACTTACTGAGCGAGTAGGATAATGGCAGATTTCAGCAAAATAAAGCAGACCAGGAAAAGCCGTTTCGGAGATGCGCCCTCACCAGAGGAGAATGATAATAACCTCGATGCGCCGGAGACAGCCCCTGCACGTAAACCAAGAAATAAAACAGGACGAACGGTGCCATTTGCTACCAAAGTTACCGCTGAGTTTGATGAAGAATTCAGGCGCATCGCATTCTTTGGCAAAATGAAAAAGGTCGAACTACTTGAAAAAGCGTTAGAAGCCTACAAGAAAGCGAACAACATCGAATAGATAAATTTATATCTTTTTATCTATTATTCATTTTATCTTTTTCCCTATTTATACTATAGTACAATGATAAAGAACACAGCGATATATCTATCAGCAAGGACATTTGGTCCTGGGAAAAGGATAAAAAATGGACTGCCACAAATACGCATATTATGTGTGCATCATCCCTGACCGAAACAAAAAAGCGTTCTATGAGCTTTTCGCAGGGAAAGACCTTTTTGGCTTTATCCTGATCAGGAGATGGGGAAGGATTGGTACCAGAGGGCAGCCAGGGAAAAAGCAACGTTTTCTCGAGGAAACGGGAATGCTGAAGGAATATGAGCGAGTACACCAGGAACGGATAAAACGTGGGTACCTGGAGGTGAACCAAACCTTCCATGAGATTATGAACCAGAAAGCAGATGACTCTGTTTCTCACCCATAGCAGAAAATTTCACTTTTCAACCAAACACAATCAGGAGAAAGACATGAACAAGAAAGAGCTGATCGATTATATTGCGGACAACGCCGGACTTGAAAAGAAACAAGCGGCAGCAGCCCTGGATGCAACACTCAAAGGCATTACCGAATCGTTGGGCAGAAAGGACAAGGTCACCCTTATCGGTTTTGGCACCTTCTCAACATCAGAGAGAGCTGAGAGGCAGGGAAAAAATCCGCAGAACGGCAAGGCAATGACAATTCCAGCCAAGACAGTTGTCAAATTCAAGGCGGGAAAGGCTTTGGGTGATGAGGTTAATGCTTAATCCCTTCTAGCCGTTATGAGTTTTCAATTAGCCGCGATCAACACTCCCTATGATCGCGGCCTTCTTTTCTGGCCAATTATTGCCAGAGGCTGTTCATCACCTCAGGTGCTCTTGAAATAATATCCTCTTTCCTATACGTACAAAACCACCCCCTGTAGTTTACGTTTTCTCAACTATGCGGCACAATATGCCGCACACAAGATATATTGCAAACCTCGCTAAAAATTGATAGTTTACAGCTCTAGCTTTTTTACGGCGCTATTCGCCGCAAATACACAAATAAGCAAACTATGACAAAGTCACGCTATAAAGCAGAGCTTGAAAAACTCTTACCATTTGGCATGGTTGCCACCAAACAGTGGCTGACAAGCAAAGGGATAAGCAGACATTTCCTGGATAATGGCGTAAAAAGCGGCAGCATAATCTCCATAACACCGGGATTGTATTGCAGAGCAGGTATACCGATAACCTGGGAAGGAGTTGTAACTTCTCTTCAGACAATGTCCGAGTGGCCTGTGCATGTAGGTGGCATCTCTTCGCTGGAGTTGTCAGGTTTCGCCCATTATCTCACTCCCCAAGGAAAGAAACTAATCCATCTCTTTTCTGAAGAAAAACTACCGACATGGCTTAACAGAGTTTCGTCCAAATATGAATTCCGCCACCATACTGCCAAGAAAATATGGTTACCAGGTGTGATGGAAAATTCAAAAGTTATAAAAGAACACAGTTGGCGGGAGGATCTGCCCTCTTTTTGCGCTTCAAGCCCTGAAAAAGGGTACCTGGAAATGCTGATGGACGTTCCAGGAACAATCAGCTTCGAACACGCAGATGAGATAATGCAGGGACTAACGAACTTGTCTCCCAACAGGTTGAATCTCTTGCTATCATCCTGCTGTCATGTGAAGGTCAAGAGACTGTTTTTCTGGTTTGGAAGAAGGCACAATTACAGATGGTATCAGAAAATAACACCGAATGATTTTGATCTGGGTAGCGGTAAAAGGGTCGTTGCACCAGGTGGCAAACTTGACACTGAGTTCCTGATAACGGTCCCGGAGAGTATGCATGGATAGGGCTTCAACATATTATAAGCAGGTACAGTTACTCATTCAGATCCTTCCAATCATCGCGGAGGAAGACTGTTTTGCACTGAAGGGTGGGACAGCAATCAACCTGTTTGAAAAAAATCTCCCACGCCTGTCAGTCGATATCGATCTGGTTTTTCTTCCAGTATTAGACAGAAAAGCTTCGCTGACTGAAATTTCTACGGCCTTAGCCAGGATTGCAAAAGAAATAAGAGAAACCTGGAGCGAAGCCCGTGTAGTTGAGGCCTTCCAAGATAAACAGGATGCATTACGGCTTATCGTCTCCAGAAATGGTGTTCAGGTTAAAATTGAATTGTCACCTGTTTTGCGTGGAACTGTTTACGAGCCGGAAATGAGAAGCGTCTGCGACAAGGTTGAAGATGAGTTCGGGTTTGCAGAGATACAAGTGGTCCACCCTGCCGACCTCTATGCCGGGAAAATATGTGCAGCGCTTGATCGCCAGCACCCGAGAGACCTTTACGACATCTTGTTGCTTCTGGACGATACTGGGATTAACGAGGAGTTACGAAGAGCTTTCATTGTCTATCTCATAAGCCATCCAAGACCAATCTCAGAACTCCTGCAGCCAGGCTTAAAGGACATCTCGGGCACCTATTATGGCGAGTTTGAGCATATGACGGAAGAACAAGTAACTAAAGATAGGCTGGAGGAGGGTTTGAAGCAGCTTATTACAACTATTAATTCCGGTCTCACTGAAAATGAACGTCAATTTCTGCTGAGTTTCAAACAGAATAAACCTGATTGGGAGCTGCTTGGATTACCCGGGATTAAAGAGTTGCCGGCAGTAAAATGGAAACAGCAAAACCTGGGCAAGATGCCTGCTGAAAAGCACAAAACTGCTTTGGAAAAGCTGCAATCCGTATTGTATGACGAGAGGTGGTTATCAAAATGACCAGGCCAAGGAAGATGTCCCCCGAATCCAAGCTAACAGCACAACCGTTAATTGAGATTGCTCGTAAGCATTTCGTGCAGGATCTTTCCGGTGCAGCCATTCCCGGCAGTCGAATCAACAATATATTGAAACAGGTAGAGTCTGGATCTCCACTCTCCAACTTTACCCTCCAATATCTACAGAAAAACGGATTTCTCGCTTTGTTGAGTTATGTGAAAAATGAGATTTCCTTCGTTGATTTTCAAAAAGCTGCAAAACCGGAACAGGCCAAGCGTCAGGAGCTCACGAAAGACAAAATATCGTGGGAAGAGGCAGAAAGAAGGAAGAAAAGAGAGGCCCTGCTCGCTAAAGCCAGGCAAGAGCAAGAACGTGCTGCCGCAAGGAGACGGGCCTATGAAAATGACCCTAAAACCATCGCCAAGCGGAAGCAAAATAAACTCCGGGCCAGGTATAACCTGTCATTTTATATTGAAAGAGAACATTTCCCAAGACTCATGAACATTCTTGGGAATGTTGATAGAGGGCTTCGTTTAACGGAAAATGATATCGCCTGGCTCACGACTAAAGACTATGAGTACGAATATTACACAGAAGAACTCAGAGAACGTTACCATGAAAACGAAGCTGAATTCTACGCTAAGGAATTTCAAAAGCGCAGAGATCCATGGTTAGCAGTGAACGCGAGCAGCCACTTCCGCAAATGTCAAAGAGCTGCGGAAGCTGACACCATGTTAAAAACGATCAAGACCTCAAAAATAAATAAAAAGAAGCTGAGGTCTGCCCTTTGCACGACCCATGGCGGGGTTAAACGAGATCTACACAAGTATAACGAAGCGATAACTTTGGGAGAACAAGCACACGAACTCACCCCAAAAGATTTTCGCCCCTGCACATTATTGGGCGCTGTGAATATGGAAATGGGAAATCACAGTATGGGGGAGGCATGGTATGAAAAAGCTATTGAACGTGGCGCCAGTGAGAAATCAGTTGATGACGATCTTCGTAGCATCTTTATGCGTGCGACCTCTGCTAAACGAGAAGAATTACGTGCTTACCTGTTAAAAAAAGATCCTCACCGTTACAGATGGGCAAAAAAGAAATAATAAAGAAAAATGCGGATTGAAAAATCTTCAGGTGAACCGATCGAATCCCTTGCAGACTGGGCTCACCTGTATGATTCCACTAAAACGGCACATCAATGGAAAGTTGGTCGGAGTGCCCACGCAATTGCAGATTTTGTTTTGCATCATGATGGGTGCAATATACTCCAAAGTCGTGCAAGCAGTGCAATAGGACAAGACATTGTACTTGATCGTGTTGTCCCTGAGTATGAAGTCCGGTTCGATTATTTCGGCCGAGGGCGAGTACATGATTTGGCAATGTTCGGAAAAGCCCAAAATGGCCAAACCGTTTTTGTCGGTGTTGAAGCAAAAGTTGATGAGACCTTCGGCCCCACAGTACATGACTATTATTTGGCAGCAAAAGCCAAACAGATAACCGGCATCTCGACAAATGCCCCAAAGAGAGTTGAGCAGCTGCTATCAATGCATTTCACGGAACCTAACGTTTCTATGTTTGATGTTCGCTATCAGCTCTTGTATGCAACCGCAGGTACGTTGGCTGCAGGGGCTGATATATCCATTTTATACGTGGCAGTATTTTTGACCAACCTATACGACGAAACAATTGGAGAAAGTAACCATCGAGATTATTTGAACTTTATGTCAGATATAGGTGCCACCCCTCACGCTTCAGATCAAAGTAGGGAAGATATGAGTGTTCATAAGGCTGTTTTGCAGGGTGAGATTCTGACCTGTATACATGAGCACTTCCAGCAGTGAATTTGTTTTCTTACTGGCCATAAAAAAAGCCGCCTCCCCGAAGGAAAGCGGCTGGTAGTCTAAGGGTATCAGGAATCAGATAAGCCCCTATGCGATTTCTTTGGCGAGTTTCCCCATTTCCTGAGTCAGCACCCAGAGGGCCTGATTCAGCTTGAGGTTCTTATCCAGGGCTTTTACCGGCCTGGTTGTAACCCTGCGCCTTCTGCCGTTTGCACCGATTTTTGCTCCACGAAGACCGCCATCGATGATATTCGATTGAACCACGTTAAAGACACTCCAGACATCACTTCCTTCGTCCTCGTACCTTCGTGTTTTCAAAAGATCATCAGGCTGAATGGGAGCTTCATCCGGCTCGTCGTAAACCAGCTTATGGGCTGATTTGGCAAAGATACTTTTCGCCTGTGGTATGAGCTCAATCTGTTTCAGCTCATCCATCTGCAAAGCGATGTCACCGGCAGAACCTGCAATCTGTACAGCGGACTGCATGAAGTCATCCGGGTTGAACCCGATATGTTTGTGGCTGAAGTTAGCATATTCATCACCAACTACCAGCCCATTACTGCACACGAACCTGTAAATCCCTGCCATCAGTTTGAACGAGCAACCTCGATCATGGCTATTGTAGAGAAGAAGGTCGATACGTTCATCACGCATTATCAAATCCGGTTTCGCAAATCGGATCAGATGCTTTTGGTAACCATCACGAGCCCGTTTCCTCACTCCTGACTGCGAAGCAAAGATAGGCTGCCATCCTACTTCCCGGAGCAGGTCTATGGCCTTCACCGTAGGAACAAAGGAATACTTGGAAGAAACACCCTCCATGGGTTCCCAGGCTCCGGCGGCTGGTGCCATTTCGATGATATCGTCGTTTGAAAGGATAGAAATATTTCGTGTCATGGTCCTATCTCCTGTTATTGAAATAGAGACAGAGGCAGGACACACCTCCCCCACCGGGGCTGTATGTTGCCCCTGTTGAGGGATATCGGAACAGGCGTCTCCGCTGAACCGATAGGTTTCTATGTTTGGTCAGTCAATTATCTTCTCATTTTCATCACACACCCAATACCAATCCTCGGCGAGAGCCCGCGCTTCTTCTGGTGAAAGAGAGCTTCCATGAAGTCTCTCCATAGCCTTAGAGATGAGCACCTCTCGTTGCTCCTTTCGGCTTCAAAGGTGGTATATGGTTGAGAAAAGGCGCCTTGCAGATTGTCGCCTACTCGATAATGCTCTGATTGAGGAATTTCATTTATTTTGGTTTCACTCATCATATTGCCTCTTTGAAAATCCATGTTGCAATCAGCTCTATAGCCTGGTCCCTGGTGACTACCTGGAACCGACCACCATTTTCCGACATTTTACCGGCAATGAAGCTGGCCTTTTCGGTGCCTGCCAAGACAAGCCAGTCCATAACGTGCTTGCTCATGTTCCTGGCAGAACGCTGACAAATAGTGGTTACGTATGCTGTACGGATTAAAAGGACTTCCCCGTGTACTTCGTTGAGCAGCTGGTCGCTGACCATATCCTGGGGTTTATCGGCGATAAGTGGATAGATAACGTCTGCTGTTTGCATATCTTGCCTCCATGAATAAAAAAGGGGCAAGACTCCCCACCGGGGCAGAATTGCCCCTGGTGAAAGGGAAAAATCAGTTTAACAAGCCATGATCGGCAAAGGACGTGACCTGATTGCCGACAACCAGGTGATCAAGCACCCGCACCCGTAATGGCTCCAGAAGCTCTTTGAGCTTTTTGGTTAACTCAATATCCTCTTTGCTCGGTGTTGGTTCTCCGGAAGGATGATTGTGCGCAAAAATCACTGCAGCTGCATCATTACGAAATGCAGCTTTCACAACCTCTCTCGGGTAAACAGCATTTACGTTGATCGTCCCGAAGCAAATCTCCTCATAGGCGATGACGGAATGTGAGGACGACAAGAACAGGCAGGCAAAAACCTCCACCTGGTATTGCCGCATTCTCCATTCCATGGCCTGGATCGCATCATGGGAAGAATTGATCCGTTCTCTTTGTTCGAGTCGGGAGATGCAGATGCTATTTGCTTCTGCAAAGATCCTGTCTTCAGGGGCCTGGCTGTATTGGCCGTCTTTTTCTTTGATATAGAGCATTGGTTGGTCCTCAAAATAGAAAAGGGGAACCAATGCCCTGTCAGGGAAATATGATTCCCCTGGTTTATGGGATTATGCCGCGCTTTGTGATCGAACCTCGGCCAGCAGATAGCAATTGGATTGCTTTGGTCGATAGATCCGGATCGGTTTCTTGTTGATCTCTCCACAACCCTGCCTGTCGTACCAACCGACTTTGCGCCCATGCCAGAAGACGTTGCCGTCCCGGAGGTCAAAGCGGTTACGGTTAACATAAACAATGGCACCGCTGTTGCGGATCTGCACCCTGCCACGGACAACATACTCGTGGGTAACCGAGGTACTGCCATCTGCAGTGGTCATGGTGGTTGTGGTTTGAATAGTCGTTGTGGTGGTTTCTACCACTTCCTGATCTCCATCCAGGGCAAGGCCGGCAACAAGTGATTGCTGCTTGTACCTGGTCCAGGCATCGGTCATGCTCTCGGTGGACTGTTGACCGGTTAACGCCTTGGCCAACTCATACACCATGGAGTTTTCCGATTTTGACAATGCTGCGAGCCCCTGGTCGGACAGCTCACCTTCCACGGCAAGAGACGTCTCCATCTTTTGCGCCATAAGCGAAAGGGCCTGATCCTGCATGGTGGCTGCATACGCCATAAAAAACACCCGAACCGGTTTGTCCTGACCGATCCGCCAGGATCTCCGGCTCGCCTGCCTGAGTGTAAACACAGAATATCCGCACTGGAAAAAGACGATGGTCGGAAATTCCAACAGATCCAAACCGGTTTTCACCAGGTTGGGATTGGCAAGCAGGCAGTCATACAGCCCTGTTGCCGTCTGCACCTTCAACCACTCTTCGCGGTGCTCAGGTTTTACAGCCTGGCTGCGAAGCACCAGGGGAGAAATGCCGTGTTTTGTGAGTTTTTCAGTTAGTGTTGGGAGAAGGTCTCTTGTACCGGTATGTTCCAGAAAGACAGCCGTCTTGCGTCCTTCCTGCTTCTCAGCCTGAAGGATTTTTATCAGGTGTTCCTCCTTGGGTAACAGGTCGATATCGAGGGGATCGGCATAACCGACAACCTCCTCAACCCCGTTTTGTTCCAGGGTGACGCACTCCGCATTCCGGCAACCATCAGGGTAGGCAAGCAGAGCCTGCAACATCTTCCCCAGTAACCGCATATCCCCCTTGGCCAAAGCCTTGTGTGTAGCGGAGATAAGGTCGTCAGATAACCGGTAGTACTCTTCCTGTTGTTTACCAACCATTTCCACCGGCACAATGATCTCATCGTAATCCGGCAGCTCGTCACTAATGTCGTTCAGCCGTACAAAGGCAGACCGTTCCAATAACAGGTCCGGGAGAAGAAGCGGGGAAACCCCGGGGGATTCCTTCACCCTGGAGCGACCAATTTTCCGACCTATACTCGCCGCATTCAGACTGGCGGCAATATCCTCGCTGTCGTAGGTCCGCTCGATAACTCCATAGCGTTCCGCAAACTGCATTGCCCTACCGTATTGAAAACCGTCCTGTACCATTCTGGCCGGGAACATCCGCCAGAGGATGTAGTACAAATCGCGGCCATACCCTCCCATCAAAGTCCCAGTCAAAGACAAGACCTTACGGGCACGTGTAGTAAGGCAGCTCATGGCCTGGCCCTGGGCGGTCCCTCCACCCTTCAGCTCATGCATTTCGTCCAAAATGAGCAGGTCAAAGAATCCTTTAGGCAAGTACCTTTTTATGAACTCAGCCTTGGCATAACGCCGCACCTTATCCCGGTCTGCAGACCACATTCGAGCCTGGCAATGCTCACACACCGGGGTCTGATCATTACCTTTGTACTCAACGGGGTTTCCGCACTCCGGGCAGGATTCGATGCCGCCACGACGAAAGACTGTCTGTTTTTTTCGTTGGAAATGAAGTTTTGCCCGTTCCTTGCCGATTACCCACACCTCTATTCCAACAGGCTTTTTCACTTCCTGCTTATGGGCGATAAGGCTGGACAGGCTCTTGTCGTTGAGATTAATGCAGACAACGTTTGGAATTGTCTGCTGAGCTTCCCTGATCCACTTCTTGACCAGATGACCTGGGGCCTGGATGCAGATACGCTTTTCAGGCTTTGGGTCCAAATAGGCTACGGCAAGTCCCATCAGAGATTTACCGGTCCCCATCTCCCCGACTAGGGTGGCTGCTTTGTAATCTTCCTTATACAGTGATCTTGCCACCGGCAAAATGCCCCGCTGAGTTTGTGACTCAAACGGAGGGCGGACAAGATTTTTCAGTTTTTCCCTGGCTACCTGATCCCAGTCATCCTCAGACTTCGGATTATAAACCGGGTCCATATTCTCGATGACCTGGGCTTTGAGAACATCTCCCCAGTCATCGAGGAAATCAGCCAGTTTAATGGCTTTTTGTTCCTCCTGTCCTGCAGGAGTTTCCACATCTATCATTGTTTATCCTCTTTGGTTACAGAGAAGATAAACAATGCTCCCGCCAGGGGAGTGTTCATCTCCCCCTTATCAGGAAACTTGTTAATCGAGATACTTCAGCTTTATCCCTTCCAGTATCTGTTCTTCCAGCCTGGCATCATCGGGCCACTTGATGAGGTATGCTTCCTGGAGATCACCACCCCCGAAGGAGTAGAGTTTTTCAGGTTCCAGGACCTCATCCCACAGCCAGCTCTGCCACTCAGGTTTAAGCGGAATACTTGTAGCAGCATCAAAGCTCAAAAAAGCCCGGTCCTGAACAGTGGACAGGTTCGAGCCAAAAACGATGGTTGCGGTTTGCTTCTTTTCCAGGAAATAGCCGGTTGTTATCAGGATCTTGTTCACCGTGTTACCGACCTTGCGGTTCCGATATGTGCGGATGTTTCCAGTGGAAAATGAAAGTTCCAACGCAGGATCCTCATTCTGATTTACCCGGCAAGACTCCCCGCCGAACAAAACAGCTGATGTCGCCTGAACATGGGAAGGTGATCCGATAATGCTGAAAAGAAACGCCTGGAGTTCACCACCGATCCGCCGAGCGATCAAGGCGTCACAATAGGTGAGGTATCCAACGCATTTCACGGTGAGATAGTTCATAAGCCCTCCTTACTGAATGGTGAAAATTTCGGCTACCTGCAGGTCAATGACCTTCACCGTCGGTTTGTACTGATCCCTGGTCGTGATCGTTCCTTTGCCGGTGCCGTCACCACTTGATTTGACGATCTCTTCCGACTTATCAACCACGCCCTTTATCACCAGCTGTCGACCGTCTTTTTGGACAGCGCCATTCATATAGCCACCGGCCAACATCAAGGCCATGTGACCATTTTCCAGAGGGTTCAATGGACGAATATGATTGTTTTTCCTTGGAGCCAGCTCACTGAGAACGGTTGACATAATCCCGGCCTTCCTGATGAGCGGTATTGCCTCCAGAGGATCTACTTTTGTACCTTGAAACGTTTTTAACGGACCCTGTGCTGCAGGAACTGTGATTTCCGGCATCTCCTCCAGGGGAGGGGCTGCAGAAAGAAAGAATTCCGGCAACAGGGTCGCAAACTTTTCAAGGTATTCCTGGGTATCTTGAGCTTCATTTTTCGGGATCAGTTTCCGTTTACGGCCGATAACTACGCACTGCTTGAATCCCCCGAAATCACTTTCAGGAAAACTGAAAACCTGCACATCCCTGAAATACCGGGACAGCGGTTTCGCGCAGTGTTTCAGCACGTAATACGGGATGACGAACAGCAGGTATCCATCCTGTACCAGGTTTCCCATATACTTCCTGAGAAACTGCTCCTCCAGACGCTTTTCCTTACCATCTGCGGCAAGGGCGGTGTCATAGGGAGGGTTGAGGTACAGCAGGTTGAAACTCACCGGGCTGATACGAACTTCTGTCAACGCATCACCCCAGATGACTTTATGCAGCCTGGTTCGTGATTTCTGAGCCCGCTCGTGGTCAAGTTCTATTCCATAGGTGACTCCATCGGCCCCCAGCCGGCAAAGGGTTTTAGCTTTACCGCAACAGGGATCGAGTAGCCGTGCACCTTCTTCTATTTCGAGTTTTGATGAGAGCAGGTCGCATACCTTATCCGGAGTCGGATAAAAACCTGCTTTTGCCTGGGATGCGAGTCTTGCCATATCTTCTCCTCACTGAAAAGAGTTGAAAATCAGAGATGAGAAAACCCGGCTACGCCTAAGGCATGGTTCCGGGTTTTCTTTTTCTTCTTGGAATGATCAGCTTTTAGAACGGCACATCATCCTGGTAGCTCGGGGGCGCTTCATTCCCGGAGTTCCCATTGCCGCCTTCTGCATTACCAAGCATCTCCATTTCTTTGGCATGGATCTCTGTGATATAGCGCTCTACATTGTTTCGATCCGTCCACTTGCGGGTTTTATTCTTTCCCTCGATGTAGACTTTTGAGCCTTTAGCAAGATACTCGGCACAAATATTGGCCAGGCTTCCCCAAGCGACGATCCTGTGCCACTCGGTTTTTTCCTGCTTGTTTCCCTGTCCATCCTTCCAGCGCTCAGTGGTAGCCACGGAAAATGAGCATACATGGGTGCCGTTTGCGTCTCGAAGTTCAGGGTCGTTGCCGAGATTGCCAATCAAAGTTGTTTTTTGCATGATGATTCTCCTTGTAGATAAAATGGTGCCAGGAGAACAGTGCCCCACCGCGGGGAAAAGGCTCCCCTGGTCGGGTTGGGTAAGAATTAGTTCGTTGGGCTTACTTCTTGTGGAGCCCTCTTTATATCCAGAAAGGAAAAAGAGGAAGGCTCCTGAAACTCAGATATCGACGTGCCGTTATCGGATAGAAATTGACCGAGGCTGGTCATGTCCAGATTTTGACGTGTACGGGTTGTTTTTTTGAGGAGATAGCCACCGGCTCTGAAATTTCCCCTGCCATTAACCATCGTGAGCAGTATCTTTTTCTGGGTAGCAACTTTCTCCTTATATTTCTTTTCCAGTTCCCTGAGCTCCTGAAATTCTGTGATGTAATCATCCATTTCAGGGATATCATCCGCTGCAAACCGGGGGCATGTCCTGATATGGTTACAAAACCCACATAGCGGCCCAGGCTCTGTCTTCAGTTCTGTTTTTTGACCCTTCAAGCTTTGTTGATAGTCTTTCCAGATAGCTTCAGCCCGCGTGATCAGTCCATTATAAAGCGTATCCTGAGGGGTGTAGCCGTTGAAGAAACCAACATCACCTTCGCTCAGGTCAAGGGATAACACCGCGCCTTTGATCATATAGTCAGGGTACTTCTTAGCCAGGGCTCCCATCTGCAGATACAGTTGCGACTCCCATGAGCTGTACGGCTGATCCGGTATCTTTCCGGCTTTTACTTCCAGGATGGATTTTATTTTCTTTTGATGAGCCGTGAATACAAAGTCGATATGCACCAGGGCCGGGAGCTTGTCAGTGGAGATATCCACCTCCACCTGTCGCTCAAAATTACTGAATCCGGCTGCGGTAAACGCTGCGGCAACAATATCTTCGGCCATGTGTCCCCGCTGAAAACGGAGCAGGGTAGTCAGGTCATGTACTTTGGGTGAGATCTTTTCAAGAATTACTTTCCGAGGGCAATATCCAATATCGGATGCACCCAGGTAATTTCGTCTGTCTCCAAGTGTCTCTTCGGTGTGCTGCTTCGAGAGAAGCTGTAAGCTGTTATGCAGGGTATTTCGAATATCCATGTCTGTTCTCCTTAATTGAATCGAGGGAGAACACACGAATATCCCGTTGAGGGAAAAGTGTAATACTCCCTCATTGGGTAAGGTGTTTTGTTGGTTTAACAGGTATCGTTAATGTACGGCCACCTCCTTGTACCAGTTCTTCTCAGCTCCATCCCACCTGAACCCTTCTGCCTTCAGCAATTCCTTCTTATTAAAGGTGTCTCCGGTGGCGATAAGCCTGCCATTGAGTCGCTGGTAGTCAACACCGGCGATTTGAGGTTCGGATTGGGGTGTTGGTGTCGGTGAAACCGATGCTTTGTGATGTTGAGTTGGTTGGCTGTTTTGTTTCTGATTCTTCTGCACAGGTCTTTGTTTTTGTGGTTCGGGTTGGCTATTGTTTGCCGGAGGCCTGTTTCCGGGACCGCTTTTATAGACATCTTCAAGCAATCCCCGATAGGCATCGGAACCAATAGAGACAAGGGAGAAGCATTTCTGAATCGCGTCGGTCACAGCGCCCTTATAGGCATCACCAACGTTCTTCTTCACAATATTCATCTGCCCTGTCTGTGAACCCTTGCATAGCCACTCGTTTGCTATGCGGATAAAGAGCTTTACCTCCACCACTGCCTGGAAATCAAAAATTTCCTTGCTGACAATTTCATAGCGCCAGTTCTCCGGCTGCAGGATCTCGTTGACCGCATCAAAAACGTACTGCGGTTTGAACCCGTACCTGACCTGGCCGATGACTTTGCCATCTCTGTCTTTGAACATTACCTGCTGCACCGCTTCGGAACCGAAGCTCCGGATCTTTGCATTGATCTCCTTCACTGTCTCTGAAAAAGTTTCTGACATTGCTGTTTCCTCCTCGTCGTTGATAGGGAGGGAAACAACAATACCCCTGGCGGGAGTATGAAATTTCACTCCCTGATAATAGGGTTTGATACGTCTATGAGGAAAAAAGTCACAGCGAGGCACAACAAGGTGCTGCATCAAAAAGACGCAATTCTCCTGGACGATTTTCTATGGGGAAAAAAAGAGCGCAGAACTATTCGTAAATCAATTCTGCTGGGGAAGTTGCCTGGGTTTATAGCGGGGAAGTTCGCCTCTGCGATTAAACTCTGCTGACCAGACGTGCCGTTCGGCTTTAAAAAGGTTCCAAGGGTCATCCACAAAACAAAAGAGGTTCACTTCTGTGATTAAACATTTTGTCTGGATCCCAGCTAGTTCCCGACTTTGCGGGGTTACTTGAAAGAATCAAGTGGAATAATGCTTAAAAATTATCCCTTTTTTCAAAAAAATCAAAGAAAAATGTTCCGCCCCTGGAAAAGAGTATATAGGAGGGAATTTTTTCGGAGCGGAAACTATGGATGCAATATTCCACCAGGTCATAGATGCGTTCGTCGATAAGCACGGCTTGAGCAAAGGGCAGGTAATAGCTGAAATTGAGCGGACGTTCTCCTCAATGCTGTCACGCTGGCACCGGAAAAACGTGGTGGTTGTTTTCACAGGCGATCAGCTTTCAGCGCTTGGCTACCACGATGATAGCGGTGGGCCTGCCCAGGTACCGATTGATATAAAGACCATGCGCGGATGGAACACCATCAAAAGGATATTGGACAGGAATCTCAGTACAGCTGCCTGTCTTGATGAGGTCGGCAAATACAAGCGAAAGGAAAAGGATATTGTGTGGGGAGAGGTTATCTCGCGGGATGAAACAAGCCTTGGTGTTCAGTTGGATATAGAATTTGGAGTTGATCTTTATGGTACCTGTCCTCTGCAATACCTCGGTAGACATGAGCGGGACCAAATGCTCATAGGTGACAAAAAAATCTTCCATATCAGGCGGGTTGAATCTGTCATGGTTGGCGATATCCCTCGAACACAGATCACCATCGACCGGGTCTCCAAAACCCTTGTGGTCAAGCTGCTCAGACAACAGTTGAACCCGAAGTTCAAGGATATCAAAATTCGCTGTGCCAAACGGTATGTGGGGCATAAGAGCTTTATTCAATCCAGCATGTATTTACCCAAAAAAGTGATCCTTCAGGCGGCGGAAGAGTTAGGAGAGCATATTCAGGTGAACGTGATCCGAGAGAGGAAATTCCAGAACCCATGATATTCAAACGCAAAACAAACAACGAGTGTGCGGTTGAGCTGGGAAGCGGAATTAACCTGGACGCGCCTGAAACGATCATGCAGATCCGGTATCCGGACAGTTACAGGAAAGCACATTTCTGGTGTTTCGGGACCACCAGGGTCGGCAAGACTAGGGCAATGGAAAACATCATCGAGCAGGACATTCGTAAAGGGTATTCGGTGGTGGCCATTGACCCCAAAGGCGACGCCGACCTGTTCTCCAAAATAGTCCAGGTCGCGTTCGCGAACGATCGCCAGCAGGATCTCATGCTGATAAACCCGATCTTTCCGCAATATAGCGCGACCCTCGATCCCCTCTCTTCTTACTACATGGTCGAGGAACTGGTTGCCCATATCACAGCAGGGGTAACAATCGGCAGGGAACCATACTATTACAGCGTGGCTTACGAAGTGAGTTTGCTGGTCGTACAGTCCCTCATCATGCTCGCCCGGGCTACTGGTCAAAAACCTTCGTTTAACCTCAGCGATATCAAAAACAATATCGGTCATGACGACCTGGCTGCACTCAAGGAAAAACTCGACTACATTGATGATCCGGAGGCTGAGCAGCTTTCAAGAGATCTAGCTAAAATTCTGGTTACCCCGGCAGAATTCAACTCTAAAGTGGGCAGTTCTCTTCGTGTAGCCCTCACCGAACTGACCTCCGGGAATATTGGAAAGATTATTGGCAACGCTGAAGAGGACCGATTCATTGAGCGACTTGAGGCAGGAAAACCGGTAATTCTTGTTGTTCAGCTTGGCTCGCTGCTGACTAAACGTGCAGCATACTCAGCAGGGAAAGTGCTTATATCCATGCTTCAGGCCTTTGTCGGCCGCAGGTATTCAAGCGATAAAAGGGTTACTCCCCCACTGGCATTGCATATAGACGAAGCTCAATCTGTTCTTTATCACGGTATCGAGGATCTTTTCGCAAAAGCCGGTGGTGCCGGGATCTATATCCATGGATACTGTCAATCCATCAGTCAGCTCTATTCAGAAATCGGTCAGGATCGGGCCAACACCATCCTTGATAACTGTAACACCAAGCTGTTCATGCGGGTACCGGATACCAAGACGGCAAAATATATATCAACACATCTAGGTGAGAAGCGTACCTATAGCCCGATTATTTCTCTTGGCGGTGGACTCTCTATTCGTGAAACAGAAGAAACCCGGATCAAACACACCGAACTATTAAACCTGGCTCCCAGACAATTTTTCCTCACCACCTATTCCGGGGTATACCGAGGAGTAACCAGGGATGTATCAGAGGCCTCTATTAAGGTTGTATTCCCTGATGTACAGGGGGGACTTCAGTCATGATCAGTTTTAACGGGCTCATCATAGCTGCGATTGGCACTCTACTCCTTTATATCCTGAGCATTGTGGTTTTTGGCAGGAAAAAGCAGACAGGAGATGTTGGTCAACAGGAAATACCCCTCAGTGAACTTGCCGAAATCTGGGCTGAAAGTAAGCGCACCGGCCAGATTCATATCAGAGACATCGCCCCTCTATGGCGAAAAAGTACAATCACCGAAGGTGAACGCTCTGAATATACGTTCAAATATCCCGAGGTTGATGACTGGTTTCATACCAACATTTCAGACCAACCCTGGTTCAACCAGGCAGAAGCACATAGGGAAATCTGTTACCAGCTTTTAAGAATGCTTGAAGCAGAAGATCCATCCCCGTCAGTTGTAAATCCCTCCAACGATGTTGAAGCCTCCTGGGATACCAATACCTACAACATGCTTGGCAGGACATCACTTCTTGACCACAGCCTACATGTAGCCGAGCAAACTGTCGCTCTGTTGATAGATGCTGAAGCTCATCACGTCATCCCCGATGCCATGGTTGCCGCGTTGGGACATGATATCGGCAAACTCCCCACCAATAGAACCCATTTATACAGTCTTGGTGAGCACCCTCTGGCTGCAGGCAGAGTACTTGCGGAGACTAAGCTGTTTGGGAACCTCTCTCGAAAAGAAGAGATTTCCAGGGCAATCAAGCACCACCATATGAGGCCTGAAGGGCTAATCGGTAAAATCCTCAAAAAAGCGGATCAGAAAGCCAGGCAGATGGAACTTGAAGATGCTGTAAATCAACAGAAACAGCAGGCAGAGTCAGGTGAAGAAACCGTCGATGAGGCAACGCCTTTGCCTGCAGCAGAAAACAATCTGGCAAGACAGGCTGATGCGGACATTTACGGTAGGGATGAAAAAGTTGATTCGAAGAACAAAACCTCATCAGGGGCGATTAACCAGATAAATATCTCAAGCTGGTTTGAGCCTGACGCATTTCTCGATGAATTAAAACCCTATATCAACCGGCTTGAAGGAAGGAGGTTTAAGGCATTCTCAATGCCCAACGGCTATGTCTATTTTCAAGCCAGAGCCATTGAGGAAGTAACACGAAAATTGGCTGAAAAAGCCGATGCAATGGACATTGCCACCATGGCAGACAAAGACAAGTCCATGCAAAAAGTCCTCTACAGTGTGGTGGAGCAATTTCGGACCGGTCATGACATGATCGCAAGAGACCTGATCAAGGATCAGTATTTCGGCGGCTATTTCTCCATTAAAATGCAGAGCGGCAAAACGATGAAAGGCTATTTCACGCCCTTTAAGGCTGAACCATTTGGCTCCATAGCTGAACTGGAAAATAGCAAAAAAGGCATCCTCAAGAATTTTGTATCCGTAGACGTGTATCAGAGCTGAGAAAAACCATGGCAGGAAAAGACGATTACAGCACAAACACCACAATTATCCCTCTTGGCGGCAGCGGCGTATACAGACCACGCAATATTATCAGTGCCATTTCCGAGATCCAGCAATTCTACGTCATCGAAAGTCAAGGGCAGGATATCCCCTCTGAATTTCTGACGCTGGAAGGGTCCTTGGATCTTTTCAAAATCGGGATGAGAAGCGGATTTAACGAAGGACTGTTTATCCTTCTGCTGTTCCCCATTTTCTCTTTTTACCTACTGCCTTTTGTTCTCAATACTTCAGATCAATTTGCCAAAAGCATGGTGACGCTGGTCCCCTACCTTCCTCTAATTATCAATACCGTACTATGCGTCTATATCGGCAGATACTACGTCGGAAACATAACCAGGCGTGCCATCAACTCACTGTTCATTGGGAGAGGCATGGTGCTGCTGCTGAAAGGGTTCCTGATCTATGTGATCTACCAGATCGTCTACAAACTGAGCACTCCTGAATATGTCTGGGCTGTATCACAGAAATTCAGTCAGCCGGAGAAGATATACCAAGGCTATTTAGAGATCCTTCCGGAGCTGGTTCCCCTGGCCACGGAGACAGCAGTAGGGATGTGCTTTGCAGCCATCCTACCGTATATCGCCTCGTATATTCTGGATAAATGGAGACTACATAAAGCAAAGAAAAATATGGAAATGATACAATAATCTTCACTTAAAGGAGATGGAAATGACAGAACAAAAATCGGCCACGGAGAATGGAAAAAACGGAAACAAACGCAAAAAACCAACCCGAGAAGAAATATTGGAACGAAAGATCAACATGGCAAGAGAAAGAGGGGCCAGGGTGATAAAGGTAAATTCGCCCCTGGGATCGATAATGTTCAATGTACTGCGTCAGTTTGATCAGGCCTATGCAAGCTTCAAAGGCAAGCTCGGAGAACCAGGTGGTATTTCCCACGATGACGGTGCTCAAATGATGGCAAAGGCAAGGGATATAACCGTAGAATTTTCCGATCTAACCAGAGATCTGAGCAAGAAGATTGGGTTTCGTTACTACACTCCTGAGGAATTGAAGGCCATACAGGTGCTTGATAAAGCAGACGAATGATGCATGCCTACTGAAATTAATTCATGTCTAAATCAGAAACCATAAAAGCATTCCTGAAGAACAGTATCCCCATTAACCCTCCGTTGCCGGTAGACTTCTATGATACCCCAAATGATGAACGTCCTGCTTGGCAGATCGAAATCCTATGGGGCAGGCCGTTCATTGAAACAACTTCCTTCTTGGGAAAGGAAGAGTTTCGAGAAAATTGGTACAAACACTGGCCTTCAGGCATAAGGTATGAGGCTAGATGTTTGGACGGTGGGGCATGGGACAGACCCACCGTCTGGGGAATGTTTCCCAGCCTTGCTGAAGCCATCGAATGTTGTGAAAAGGGACCGGTTTGGAGAAAACTGATTGGCTGATGAAATGTGAAAATATGAATCTGAATATCAACAGCTCTCACTTGATCGAATTTGCAACGGGGCCTCAATTGCCATGCTTATAATAGCCGACAATATCGTATTCTTATGTACACGCCTCATCTCTGTAGTTCTATCATTACGAGAACAACGAGAATCAGGAGACCAAAAGACTTGCGAAGCAAACGTGAGATTTTGAACAAACGTTTCACGATTGATAACCCACTTTTTTTGACTACACACTAAAGATATAACGTTGCTGCATTGTTTTCGTTTTGAAGACTAATGCTGACAACAGCGTTACCAACGCTACCGTTCCCAAAATTACAGTCAAACGGGTTATCGGCTGCCCATTTTCCAAATAGAGACAAATGAAAACAGTGAGAGTTCGTATCCACTCCGCCGTGTACACAAGCATAGCACCAGTCAACAACCGAGGTGTCCAGCGGTTTTTAACGAAAAGCATGAACAACAGAAAAAGACATGAGACCGCGAGATATGTCGATCCGTAACGATAAAGGTGAGCTGCCATCAGCAAAGAGCTTAGTATTAATGGCATACAGGTTAAAACGATCATCTATTGCCTCAAATTTATTCGAAAATTCCTGTGACCACAGTCACGATTCAAGTTTAGTGAGTTTTTGTGGCTAATGTTGGCCTGTACGAATATCCCCCACTGCCATCCAGATCAATAACCAACCCCGGCAGAAGAAACATTGCCGGGGTCAAAGGCGTGACAAGGCGTTACCGCATAAACACAGCCACATTCTGGGCAGCGTGCCTCATACGTCTCCATCTCAAAAGGGTTCCTGCATTCGCCACAGGTTACTGAAAGCGGAACCGGTGTCGGTTGTTCGGCGAAACCCATCATTCGTACTTTGTCAACTACCTGCCGTCCGTTCTGAAAACTTCCGTTGCATCCATCGTGCATGTTTTCCTCCTGTAAAAGAATGGTGTTAAAAAGAAAAATATTCCAGTGATTCACCCTGCCTGAGCATCTGGCGCATTGACTGCACCTTGCGGTCCAGGGCTTCAATATTCGATAAAATGGCCCGCTCACGGTTATCGGTATCGATAACTTTGTGGATACCGCCGTTCTTTATGACGATGCGCCTATCCCCCATGAGCGCGAGCATAGGGTCGTGTGTGGCCATAAGTACGATCTTGTCTTCGTTAAGCAGGAGTCTCAATGCTTTTTTACGATCTATCCCAGCATTTTCTATCTCGTCAATCAAGACGATGGGAGACCTGCTGAGGATGGCGGTGTCAGCAATCATAAGTGCCCGGGACTGGCCTCCGGAAAGGGAGGTGATGGCGGTATCGGGCGTAAACTGTTCACCGGCCAGTTCATTGGCCTCATGAATGATATTTTTTACAACCTCATCCGCATTATTCACCATACGACTGTCTGCATGAAGCCGGACAAACTCTTCAACAGTGAGATCCATAACGAAGTTCATGTTCTGTGAGAGCTGCGCAACGAGCTTATCCGAGGAGCTGAAGCGCCATTTCGGGTCCGGTTCTTTCCCATTCACCAAGACCTGCCTGCTGGTTGGCGTGTCCTTTTGCGCCATCCACTCAATATCTGCCAGCAGCCGGCTTTTGCCAGACCCTGTGGGTCCGACAATGCAGACTATCTCGCCGCGCCTGATGGTGAGTTGTTCAAACTGTTCCGGCGTACCGCTCTTGTCGGTTCCCGGATAGAGAGTCACCTCAGATACCGAACGATCCTCTCCGCCGCCGATAAACTGCAGCATCTGCTCGATGTAGGCAACTATACCGGCTGTTAGAGTTTCTGTATCAATTGCCTTGTCTTCGACTTCATCGGGGTCGAGGCCTGCGAGCAGGGTCGGTATGGTCACTGTCTCGTCTCCGGTCAGGTTCAAACCCTGGCCGGCAAGGTAACCGTTCAGAAAAGGATATCGTCCGAACAGGTCTTTTATTCCCAATGTCTCAAGTTCTTGTTGTATATGGTCCACAGTTACTCATCCTTGTCCGGTATTAGGTGTTCAGGTTGATCTTGCGTACGTTACCCAGCTGGTATTCATCTCCAATCCGGGTCTCACCAAGGCAATAAGAACAAAGCGCAGATGGCATGGGGAAACGGAGTTGTTTCCCTTTAACGGTGTCTACGTGGTCTTCCTCACGATAGATAAGTGTTCCCAGCTCAAAAGCCCCTTGGCCGGTAAGGCCGTTGATATGCAGGATCG
Organism: Desulfopila sp. IMCC35008; assembly: GCF_010646885.2. GTDB lineage: Bacteria > Desulfobacterota > Desulfobulbia > Desulfobulbales > Desulfocapsaceae > Desulfopila. The sequence continues at coordinate 4,374,485 of NZ_CP050700.1, forward strand.
TGGCCTTGGGGTTGACTGAATTGACACGGCTGGCAAAAACTTCACGTTCAGCCTGGGAAACGATATCACCCTTGGTGATAACGACCACATCCGCACTTTTCAACATCGGTCCGATTTTTTTCGGGGTATTAATGCCGCTGAGATTGTCGATAACGCAGACCGCCCCAATTTCTTTGATATAGGGTGAACAGCGATTGCACAGGCCGGCAGATTCACTGAATAAGAGATCGAATCCTTGCGCCAGCCCCCACTGGGTTACCTCTTCAATATTGGAGACAAAGTAGTGGTCTGGACACAACGCACCTGAAAGCCCCTTGCGTACGGGTATGCCGGCCTTTTCATACAGCAGGTCATCGTCAGTTGTGAGGCAGTCGAATTTGACCACCCCTACCTTGACGCCTTTTTTTCTCAACGCGTCAGCCGTCTTCAGGATAACAGCAGTTTTTCCCGATGAAGGCGGGCCGGATACTGTTACGAGATTCATGCGAGACCTCCCCTGAATGAAGATGAGAACAGCTCTTCGCAGCGAGCTATTTCTTTTGAGAGGTCGGTCTGTGAGATCTTATCCCAGCCGAGCCACATCATGGGAGTGTCATCGGGGAGCTTGTTGTCCACCTCAGGATGCAGTGAAGGGAAAAGTCCTTGGTGCGATAAGGTTTCACCCACAGATTTTGAGGAAAAAAAGTCGACCACCGGCTGCAGCTCTTCGGCCCGTTCCTTCTTAGCGAGCATGAAAACCGGGCTCACGATAGCGCCGTCTTCAGGCCAGACCGCTTCCATGGTACCGCCAGGCTGTACTGTCTTGGTGAAAAAATAAGGCATTATGGTAACCGCTGGTCGCTGCTCCTTGAGCCGGTTACTCTTTATCATTTGCGCGGGGTGCATCGCCTGCAGCATGGATCGTCCCAGTTTTTCAACACCCTCATCACCATATCGATCATGAATATTAAGCAGGATCGCATTGAACAGGTCAAAATCAGAGACCGGCAGGGAAACGGATTGTTCCCATTCCGGCTTGAGAATATCTTCCCATGAGCGGGGGATTTCCCGACCATTCAGTTCCTTGGTGTTGACAAGAAAGACTGCCAGCACAACCGATATTACAGAGTAGTTATGTGAGGGGTCCTGCAAGCCACGTCCCTTGAACAGGGAGTTTTCCTGATCATAGTTAACCAGATCGGTAAAAACTCCCTGCTGACGAAAACGACCGATCTTGGTCGCATCAAAAAAGAGATCAAAACCTGCCGACATAAAAAGATCGGGCAGTTGTTCCGGGTTCGTTATCCCTTCCAGGTTTTCTGCAACCCAATCGATACCGACACTGGCCGCCTTGAGATCTGTATTAACGCCGCTTAGTCCTGTCTCTTCAACAAACGAATTATATTGTTCAAGGAGCGGGATACGGACCGGGCACGGGAGCAAACCGACCACATTCACACCTTCCTGGTCTATTTCTTCTTCTCTGGCAAGTGTCGCATCGGAGTTACTTCGTTCCGAGTCAATCACTTCATTGAGAAGGGCCATGAAGGTTTCCGGATTCCGGTTTTTCATCTGCAGCGCGGTCTCAAAGGTAATCATCTTGCCGAATACCTCTCGCTGGGTGTCATCTTCCATTTGTGGGAATCCGTTGGTTGCAAAAACTGCAACAGTTTCAGGATATCGCTCTGCTATCGAGTGCAGGGTGTCCGTGATCTGGAAATAGTGTGCCATTGTTTACTCCACAATTTAATGCGCTTTTATAGGCGATTTTACAGCTCAGGTAGAGGGAGGCTCAGATTCCTATTGAGGACATTGCTGTTCCCTCTACCTGTAATTTATGTCTCCACTATACTGAGATTGGCGAATTTAAAATTGATCCACGTCAAAGGAAAGCATGAAAATAAAGATTTCTTCTGTGATCAAAGAATCAACCGCGACATCAGAATTGTTTCGAAATTTACTGATAATTGATCTGGGTCAAGGATAATCCTACACAAGCTTGTATGATGGTTTGAAACATCAGGATTGGAACCGAATGAACGGTTCCATATGTTACGACAACTTGTGTTTCTGTTCGCACTCTGCTGGAAGAGAAACATGCAGCTAACTTGAGGATAATTCTATGAGTATGTTCTGTTTTCAATGCCAGGAGGCAGCAAAAGGTACAGGGTGCACGGTAAAAGGCGTGTGTGGAAAAGAGGAATCAACTGCAAAACTGCAGGACCTGCTCATCTACGACATGAAAGGTATTGCGGTCTTGGCAAAGAACCTGAAACAGGCGGGTGTATCGGTTGACATGTCTGTCGGTCTGTTTCTCGCCCAGGGACTGTTCACGACCATCACCAACGCCAACTTTGACAATGCAAGCCTGGAGTCCTGGGTAAAACGATCCCAGGTCATAAAACAGAGACTCAAAGAACAGTTCGACGCCATGAACCCCTCCCAGGAAAAGGCTTCGATCTGGGCGAAACTGATGCAGTTTCTCGGTGTCGGCAAGGAGCAAAGCGCAGCAGAGCAGTTGCATCATTCGGCATTATGGTTTTCCAGCGATACCTCAATCTTCCAGGAGAAAGCCGCTGCAGTCGGAGTTCTGGCAACGGAAAATGAAGATGTCCGCTCTCTGCGTGAACTGCTTATTCTCGGCCTCAAAGGTATAGGAGCATATGCTGAGCATGCGGCGGTCCTCGGGGTTGAGAAAGAAGAGATCTATGACTTTGTCATCGAGGGGTTGGCCTCTACCACTGAAAACATTTCAGTTGATGAGATGGTTGGTTTAGTTCTGAAAGCTGGTGAGTGCGCAGTAACGACCATGGCTGCCCTGGACAGTGCCAACACCTCAGCGTACGGGAACCCTGAAATAACCCAGGTGGATTTGGGCGTTAGCGACAGGCCGGGCATCCTTATCAGTGGCCATGACCTGAAAGACATGGAAGAACTTCTCATTCAAACTCAGGGTACCGGAGTGGATGTGTACACCCATGGCGAGATGCTGCCGGCCCACTACTACCCGGCTTTCAAGAAATACGACAACCTCAAAGGGAATTACGGCAGCTCATGGTGGCACCAGAACCAGGATTTTGAATCCTTCAACGGACCAATCCTGATGACCACCAACTGCATTATCCCCATTAAAAAATCAAACACCTACAAAGAGCGGATGTACACCACCGCCATGGCAGGGTATCCCGGAGTAACTCACATCCCTGAGAGGATGAACGGAAAACCCAAAGATTTCTCAGCCGTTATCGAGCAGGCAAAAGGCTGTAAAGCACCCGAAGAAATTGAGACAGGCACCATCGTCGGCGGATTTGCTCACGACCAGGTACTTGCCTTGGCAGACAAGGTGGTGGATGCGGTCAAATCTGGAGCCATTAAGCGATTTGTCGTGATGGCGGGCTGTGACGGCAGGCAGAAAGGCCGCAACTATTTTACAGAGGTTGCTCAAAACCTGCCCCAGGACGCAGTAATCCTGACAGCGGGTTGCGCCAAATACCGCTACAATAAGCTTGATCTTGGCGACATTGGAGGCATCCCGAGAGTTCTCGACGCCGGACAGTGCAACGATAGCTACTCTCTCGCGGTTATCGCTTTAAAGCTCAAAGAGGTTTTCGAGCTTGAAGATATCAATGAATTGCCCATCTCATTTGACATCGGCTGGTATGAGCAGAAAGCAGTAGCGGTGCTGCTGGCCCTGTTACATCTTGGTGTGAAAGGGATCCGCCTTGGACCGTCCCTGCCAGCCTTCGTTTCCCCAACCGTATTAAATGTTCTGGTGGAAAATTTTGACATCAAACCAATCGGTACTGTTGAAGACGACATCGCAGCAATGATGGCTGGAAACTGATATAACATTGGGAATTACTTTCAATAATAACCATTTATTAAATTTATGAAGTGGGTTGACAACGTTCTCCTTTTTTGAGAGCGTACCAGTAGCGAAGTAAAGTTCATGAACGAATAAGAACAATACAATTGGGAGGAAGAAATGTTTTGTAACCAATGTGAACAAACCGCGAAAGGAACAGGTTGTATAAAAATTGGGGTTTGTGGAAAGACTGATGAGGTCGCCGCTCTCCAGGACCTGCTTACCTATGCTATCCAGGGACTATCGTTAGTTGCAAATGAAGGACGCAAAAACGGTGTAGTCGATGATCAGGTCAACAGATTCAGCTGTGAGGCTATCTTTGCCTGCTTGACAAATGTGGATTTTGACCCTGCAAGGTTTGAGCAGTGGATCAATACAGCTGTCACATTACGTGACCAACTGGCTGCTAAAGTAAAAACTGCGGGCGGCAATATCGATTTTGCTGCACCGGCATATAGTTTCACCCCTGCCAGCTCAATTGACGGTCTTGTTGCTCAAGGTAGAGATCTGGATTTTATGAACAAGCTCGACGAGAATGAGGATCTTCGCTCGTTAAAGCAAATTATCGTTTACGGCATCCGTGGCCTTGCAGCCTATGCTGACCATGCAGCAATCCTTGGCAAGGAAGATGACTCTGTCTATGCGTATATCCACGAAACAATGGCTGACCTCGCAAGCACCGGACAGGATCTCAATCAGTTGGTCGCGTTGACTTTGAAATGCGGTGAAACCAACCTGAAGGCGATGGAATTGCTTGATGCCGGGAACACCGGCAAATATGGGAATCCCACACCGACCTCTGTCCCTCTGGGAGCAAAAGCGGGAAAGGCGATTCTTGTCTCTGGTCATGATTTGAATGACTTAGAACTGCTTTTAAAGCAGACGGAAGGCAAGGGCATCACTATTTATACTCATGGTGAAATGCTTCCGTGTCATGGTTATCCTGAATTGAAAAAATATGACCATTTTTACGGGCACTACGGAACAGCCTGGCAAAATCAAGCTAAAGAGTTTCCTGAGTTTCCTGGTGCTATACTGTTCACGACAAACTGCATTCAAAAGCCCGCTGACTCCTATAAAGATAAGGTGTTCACCACTGGTCTCGTAGGTTGGCCTGGTCTTGTACACATTGGTGAGAGCAAGGACTTCACACCAGTTATCGAAAAAGCCCTTGAGCTGCCAGGTTTTGCACAAGATACGGATAAGGGCAGTGTTATGACTGGCTTTGCAAGAAATGCCGTTCTTGGTGTAGCGGATAAAGTTATTGATGCGGTCAAGAATAAAGCGATTCGACACTTCTTTCTTGTTGGTGGCTGTGATGGTGCTAAGCCTGGACGTAATTATTACACCGAGTTTGTAGAGAAAGTACCGGAAGACTGCATGGTCCTGACACTTGCATGCGGTAAATTCAGATTCTTTGACAAAGATCTGGGTGACATTGGAGGAATTCCAAGATTACTCGATGTCGGACAATGCAATGATGCATATTCCGCAATCCAGATAGCTGTTGCTCTTGCAGGTGCATTCGAGTGTGAAGTCAATGATCTGCCCCTGTCGATGATATTGTCATGGTACGAGCAGAAGGCTGTGGTAATACTTCTTACCTTATTCAGTTTGGGCATAAAAGATATTCGGCTTGGACCCTCTCTGCCGGCATTCATATCACCAAATGTCCTTAACGTTCTTGTAGAGAATTTCGAATGCAAGCCAATTGCTGCCACACCGGATGAGGACTTGAAAACCATATTGGGATAATTCAAATTCTTTATTATTCATGAAGCTGGGCTGACGCAAAATCAGTCCAGCTTTTTTTATTTCTCACTAAATTGTGATAAATTTGACTTATGTCAATTTGCAATATTTATGATATGGTACGCTAAGATCACCAATAAAGCAGCACCATCGGTCAATTGACGAGGAACTGCTAGACCGGCTCTGCAGCAAAATCTCCGAGAAAAACAAAATTTATACATATCAACCCAACTAGCATTTTATTGCCGGAACGTTGAGCAACAGGCAGTCCCGCGTCAGAGGATTTCAATTTACAGAATCTCCTGACATATTTCCTTAAACTGGAGGTGTGGAATGAAAAAGCTCGTAATTCTTGGTGCAGGATGTGCTGGAAGTATGGTCGCCAACAAGCTGCGCAAACTGCTCAGTCATCATGAATGGTCAATAACGATTATCGATCAGGATGACAAGCATGTGTATCAGCCGGGTCTGCTGTTTATACCTTTCGGGATATATAAAGCTGAAGATGTTGTCCGCAGTCGCAGTGAATTCATCCCCAAAGGTGTGAACTTTGTTGTTGATGAAATAGTCGCTGTTGACACAGAAACACAAAGGGTGGAGACAACTGCCGGCAGTTACAAGTATGATAAAATAATCATCTGTACCGGCGTCTCACTCGCTCCTGAGGAAATCCCCGGCCTTATGGATGGGTGGCAGAAGACTGCCTTTGATTTCTATACGCTGGAAGGAGCTGCAAATCTGGGTCAGGCCTTACGCGAATTCAGATCAGGGAAACTGATTCTCAACATCGCCGAATTCCCGTTCAAGTGTCCGGTGGCACCCCTAGAGTTTGTCTATCTTGCCGACGCCTATTTTACCGAACGCGGTGTCCGCGACCAGATTGAGATCAGGCTGGTCACTCCGCTTCCCGGTGCGTTTACCAAGCCCAAGGCAAGTGCCTTCTTTTCTCAGCTTATCGAGCAGAAAAACATCAAAATCACCTCAAGCTATGATCTGGCGGAAGTTGATACAGAGAACAAGAAAATCATCTCCGCAGGAGGGCTAGAACTTGAGTATGACTTGCTGGTCTCCATTCCTCCTAACGTCGGTGCCCGTTATCTGGTGAAATCAGGCCTGGCCATGGATGAAATCGGCTACGTCAAGACGAATCACCATACCCTCAAGGCTGAAGATTTCGACAATATGTTTGTCCTGGGCGATACAACGACCCTCCCGACCTCCAAGGCCGGTTCGGTTGCCCATTTCTCCGCAGAGGTCCTGGTGGAGAACTTTATGCGTGAAATCAATAACGAGCCACTGCGCAAGGATTTTGACGGCCACGCGAACTGCTTTATCGAGACAGGATTTGAGAAAGCTGCACTCATCGATTTCAACTATGAATATGAACCTCTGCCGGGCAAATTTCCACTTCCCGGACTTGGACCCTTTTCATTGCTTGGCGAATCCAAGGCAAACCACTGGGGTAAGATGATGTTCAAATGGGTGTACTGGAACAAGCTTGTCAGTGGTGAGGAGATGCCACTAGAAGCCCAGATGTCGCTTGCCGGAAAATTCCAGGACTAAAGGGGGAGTGCCATGACCAATGAAGAAAAAATTCTGGCAAAGCTGGATGAACTGACAGCTGAGATACAGGAGGCGAAGCAGACTATTCGGCCGTATGTGGAACTCAAGCAGGATCTTGAGCCGCTCATCAACGATATGGTGCTCAGTGCCATAGGTAAACTCAGCGGGTTAGATCGGAAATTTGACCTGGAAGATATCGGTGACATGCTGGGCCAGCTACTTATCTCCAGTAAAAACCTGGCGGAGGGATTGAAAACGTTGGATAAATTCATGGAATTCAAAAAGGATTTTGAGCCCTACTCCAAGGATGTCTTCAAGGAACTCACCGAACAGCTGCAAACTTCCCTGCATGGTTTTGAACCAGGAAACCTGCAGGAGCTCATACGTCAATTTATCGTCAATATGGGTAATATGGCGGAAGGGTTGAAAATGCTTGGCTCGCTTATGGAAATGAAAAAGGATGCGAACGCGCTGACGAAACTGGCATTTAACGATTCGGTAGAAAGGCTTGAAAATCTCAAACAGCGAGGGACATTTGAAGCTTTCGAGCACGTGTTGGGGATGACGGAGCGAGTCGGCAGCAAGGTGCAGCAGGTCGATTTTGAAAAGATCGAACCGATTCGGGGTATCTGGGGCATGATGTCAGCCATGAAACGTCCTGAGGTCCAGGAAGGATTGGGCATTCTGGTCGAACTTTCCACAGTGATGACAGCCTTGAAACAGGAGCCAGTTCCCCGCTGATTGTCGCCTGAATAGCATCTGTTCAATTGCACCAATTCCCTCAGCCAGAACCGGATGGATTTATCCCCAGGCAAAAATAGAGTGTTCCTTCCGGTTTTGCAGCCAGGAGAATGTTATGATGAAAACCAGAAAGGACAGTGAAATTGGCAAAACAGCAGCCTCTCCGGAAGATACATTCCTGAACCCGACTCCCATGCTCGATGAGCTGGAGTCCGGGCCATGGCCGAGCTTTATCTCCGGCCTCAAGGAGTTGGCGGAACGTACCAGAAAACCGATATTGAGAGGGGTGCTCGACCAGCTGGAGTATTCCTATCAAACCAGGACAGGCTACTGGCGCGGAAGTCTTGTGACCGTCCAAGGATACGGCAGCGGAGTCATCGGCCGTCGCAGCATGATCAAGGACAAGATTCCGGAGGCGGCCGAGTTCCATACCTTTCGTGTTCAGCCTGCGCCGGGATTGCATTACAACACAAGGATGTTGCGTAACCTCTGCGACACCTGGGAAAAACATGGATCCGGCCTGATCGCCTTGCACGGGCAAACCGGAGACATCATGCTCCAGGGCATCGAAGAGGAAAACGTCCAGGACTGTTTTGACGAGATTAATCAAGCGGGCTGGGATCTCGGCGGGGCGGGAGCAGCCATGCGGTCCGCTACCTCGTGCGTTGGCCCGGCCCGGTGCGAACATGCCTGTTACGACACCCTGAAGATGCATTACAGGACATTGACTCATTTCATAAGCGACATTCACCGCCCGCAGTACAATTATAAATTCAAATTCAAATTTTCAGGATGCCCCAACGACTGCAGCAACTCCATATTTCGCTCCGACATGGCGGTCATCGGCATGTGGCGGGATGCGATCCAGATAGATCCCGTGGCGGTACAAGGCTGGATTGAAAAAAACGGCATCGACTCCCTGGTCAACATTGTCATCAACAACTGCCCGACCCGCGCCTTCCTGTTGCAGAAGGGCACGATAAAGATCGACAACAAAAACTGCGTTCACTGCATGCACTGCATCAACGTGATGCCGCAGGCCCTCTCCCCCGGCAAGGAGAGAGGAGTGACCCTGCTGCTAGGCGGCAAGAGCGTGTTGAAAGTTGGCACAATGGGCGGGTCAATGATTGTTCCTTTTCTCAAGATGGAAACTGATGAGGACATCGACAACTTTATCCGTCTATCTGAAACAATGATCGAATGGTGGAACGATAACGGTTTTGACCATGAACGCATCGGTGAGACCATCGAGCGGGTCGGGTTGAAACAGTTTCTCGACGGTGTGGGTCTGGAGGCATCCGTAGATATGGTATCCAGGCCACGTAATAACCCTTACTATAAATCTGAATATTAGCGTATCAAACCCAATATCATTTCCCCAATACATGTATAGCTGGAGAAGGACATGAGCAGCGAAAGAACATGGAAAACTATTGAATCCGGCCCTTATGACTACCAGGAGGCTCTCCATCCTGTAGTCATAAAAAATTACGGAAAATGGCATTATCATGAGATGCCCAAACCGGGAGTACTCAAGCACATCGCCGAGAGCGGGGACACTCTTTTTACTGTCAGGGCAGCTACCCCGCGTCAGGATTCCGTCGATCTTATCAGGGGAATGTGTGATATAGCCGACAAATATGCAGATGGGTACCTTCGTTTTACCGTGCGCAACAATGTCGAATTCATGACACCGCATGAGAAAAACGTCGAACCGCTGATCAGGGAACTCGAATCGATCGGCCTTCCTGTCGGCGGAGCCGGGCCTTGCGTTTCCTCCATGGCCCACACCCAGGGGTGGCTGCATTGTGATATTCCGGCGACCGATGCCTCGGGAGTGGTCAAAGCTGTCATGGACACTCTTATAGACGACTTCAAGAACTGGCGACTGCCCAGTAAGGTGCGGCTGTCGACTTCCTGCTGCTCCATTAACTGCGGTGGTCAGGTTGATATCGCTATTGTCGTCAAGCATACCCGCCCTCCTCGTATCAATCACGGTATCATAGGAAATATCTGTGAACTACCGAAAGTCGTGGCCCGATGCCCCGTTGCGGCAATCCGCCCTGAAGTGGTCAACGACAAACCTTCCCTGGTGGTCGACAATAATAAATGTATGTATTGCGGAGCCTGCTTCGGTGCCTGTCCGGCAATGGAGATCAATCATCCGATACATTCAAAATTTGCCATCTGGGTGGGAGGCAAAAACTCCAATGCCCGTTCACGGCCAACCGTAATGAGCCTGGTGGCCCAAGACCTGCCCAACAATCCGCCGCGCTGGCCTGAAGTGTCTGAGGTTGTCGGCCGGATTCTCGATGCGTTCCGGAAAGAGGGCCGCCCATGGGAACGGCTGGGTGAGTGGATAGAGAGGGTCGGCTGGAAACACTTTTTTGCAGTGACAGGGCTGGTGTTCGAGAAAGACATGATAGACAGTTATCGGCATGCCCGGACAACATTCAATCAATCAGCCCATGTCCGATTTTAGTGGAAAGCTCTGCTGACTGGTACAACTCTCTGGTCTGAAGTTAATAATCCCGTTTGTCAGGGGTGACACAGGAGCAGCATCATGCAAATACGTCCTGAAGAATCAAACCCTCTGCTCGACTCTGCACTAAACTATAATTTTCCGGAATTCGGCGAGGAAAAGGGGATCAATAAGGTTGTGGCCTTTGGGGATCACAGCCATAAAGGCCCTGTCTATGTCAGACAGACCCCTCCCTGCACTGATGGATGTCCGGCCGGCAATGACATTCGCTCCTGGCTCACCCTTGTCCAGCATACCGAAAAACGACAGCGCAGCTGGCAGCAGTCATTCGAACTGGCCTGGCATGAGGCGAGCCGGACCACGCCTTTTCCGGCTGTCTGCGGCCGAGTATGCCCTCACCCTTGTGAAACGAAATGCAACCGGAGCAAAAAAGATGACGGGGCTGTCAATATCGGCTCCTTTGAGCGTTTTATCGGTGATTACGGTATCCATGCCGGATTGCGGCATAAAAAGCTAACCACAGAAACCAAGGACAAGAAAGTCGCTGTAATCGGTGCGGGTCCTGCCGGACTGAGCTGTGCCTTTCAGCTGGCGCGGCGGGGATTTCCGGCAACAGTGTTCGAAGCCTTTGAACGGCCGGGCGGCATGATGCGGTACGGCATCCCTCCCTATCGGCTGCCGCGGAAAATTCTGGACGCGGAGATCGAGGCCATCGTTGAAACCGGAGTAAAAATAGTCTGCAATACGGTTATTGGCGTTGATATGAGCCTAGACCTGCTGGCGTCCGAATTTGACAAGGTTTTCATCGGCATTGGCGCGCATGTGGGCCTTCGGCTCGGTGTAGATGGCGAGGATGCGGCCAACGTGTTCAGCGCGGTCCGGTTCCTCAAACTCATAAACTCTGGTAAGGCCGTGCGCCTTGGTTCTAGGGTCATCGTGGTGGGCGGCGGACATAGCGCCCTGGTCATAGCCCGTGTCGCGCGGCGACTCGGATCGGAAGTTACGGTGCTGTACCGGAGGACCATAGCTGAAATGCCGGCCACGGAAGAGGAAGTGCACGAAGCGATGGCCGAAGGTGTCGACATCTGTTATCTTCTCGCTCCTGTCGGTATTCGAACCGAAAATGATCTTGCCGCTGCCGTGCAGTGCACCCGCATGCAACTCGGAGAACTGGACGATACAGGTCGACGCAGACCGATACCCATTGAGAACTCCTTTGAAGAAGTTGAGTGTACCGCCCTTATTCTTGCCATCAGTCAGCATCCTGACTGGAAAGACGCCAAACGGTACGTCAACAGCTCCGGCTGGCTTACACCTGATGAAAACTGGTCGATTGGCGAGTCGATATATGCGGGTGGTGACATCATCACACCGGACCGGGTGACGACCGCCATTGGCCAAGGGCGCATGGCCGCAGAACGGATAGCAGCCCTGCTCGAGGGCGGACCTGTCCACCCACCACAACGCCCTGAGGTCATCACAGAGGAGAAACTTCGCCTTGCCTATTACGAAAAAAGGAAACGTAATGAACGGCGCTGGATGCCAATAGAAAAGCGGTTCAACGGCACTGTCGAACTGGAGATCGATTTCGGCATAAGTGAAGAGCAGTTCCGTGCGGAAGCTTTACGGTGTATGAGTTGCGGCCTCTGCTTTGAATGTGACCAGTGCAGGATATTTTGTCCCCAGGAAGCAATCTCGGCATTTCCACAAAATCTGATTGGAGAGGTAATGTATACAGACTACAACAAATGTATCGGATGCCATATTTGTGCTTTTACATGTCCCTGTGGTTACATCCAGATGGGAATGGGAGAAGGGTTGTAGCACATTATGTGCGGCACCAGACTGGCCGAATCTTGACACAAGTCAAGGCGGCTTTTGTCCATCTCGGCTAACATCGTTTTATAACTGTAGCAATAGACTCAAAATAAAGGGTTAGCAGAGAGGTCCATCGTGAAAGAATATGCAAATAGAGGGATCAAGGAAATCATCGCTGAATTTCCCGAAGTTGGAAGTGTACTCGAGGAATACGGTATAGGTTGCGGACCTTGCACCATCGGTGTCTGCCGGTTGAAGGATGTTGTCGAGATCCACCGACTGCCCCAGGAAACGGAAGATGAGATGATTCGTCGTATCGAAGCAGTGCTCGCTCCTGATAAAAATATGCCTGCTACTCCTTTCACAACTCGAGGCATGGTATCTCCTGAAAGAAAAGAATATTCCATTCCAATCCAGATCCTTGTGGATGAGCATAAACTCATCAAGCGATGGCTGGCGCTGATTCCAGCCATCGCTACACACCTCGACCTCGCTTCGGCAGATGATCGTCAGACGGCGGAAAAAGGCGTGCAATTCATCCGCATTTATGCCGACCGGCTGCATCACGGTAAGGAAGAGGGTATCCTTTTCAGCTATTTCGATGACACTGTTGACATATTCGAAGTTATTTATGAGGATCACCGGAGAGCACGAGCTCTTGTTCAGGAAATGGTTTCTGCCCTCAATTCACAGAACACTGAAGTTTTCACCTCTAATCTGCAGGAATATGCAGATCTCCTGACAGAGCATATCCATAAAGAGAATGAAATACTTTTCCCCTGGCTTGACAGCAGACTGACGGAGAAAGAACATCTGGAACTCGTAACGCGTTTTGAAAAATCCGACAGAAACCTTGTTATCGATGATCATGCGTTTCGCAGCTTCGTCAAAAGACTGGAACAACAGATGAATGGATGACACTTTGACTCGAAACAGGGAACGGGAAGAAATCCAGGCACTGGCCGAAACCGACCTGGCTGCATACCGAGTTACCCTACAGCAGTACTTGCTGCCTGAACCCCATTTGCCAATCTACTTTTATGCATGAAAATAGACTCATCAATTGCTGGGATTTCAAAAAATGCGGGAGGGAGCCGAATGGCATCAACGTCCAGGATATGGGGACGTGCCCTGCTGCCGTCGATGAATCTTTCAACGGAATCAACAGCGGGGTCAATGGCGGGAGAATTTGCTGGGCCGTCACCGGCACTCTGTGTGAAGGGAAAAAACAGGGTGCATTTCAAAGCAAACGGGAATCGTGCGTTAAATGCGATTTCTTCAAGATTGTCAGCCGCCAGGAAAGCGTAAGTAACCGCCCGACCAAGCTGCTCAAGTTTCTGACCGATACAAACGATGCCTCTTTCCTTGGGGAACTGGCCTATAAATGGGTAAAGGCCGGTGAGCGTTTCCTGATCCAGGGAGTTGTTGGAGATACCGCTTATATAATCCAGGAAGGGACATGCATGACTGTTGTAGAGAAGAATGGTTCCCTCCATCCTGCCGGGCATTGGAGCCGCGGCGATATCGTCGGCATCCGTGGCCTGTTTACCGGCGAGCCGCATGAGGCACATGTCGAAGCGGAAACAGACATGCACCTGTGGGTTCTCCACAAACATCAAATCGACAATATATCCAAAAACAACCAGGATCTTCTTGCCCTGGTCACAGAAATCGTGGCGAGTCAGTTTGACTCAAAACGACCGGTGGCCGACAGAGAAATCGGTAAATATATTGCCACCGATATCATTGGAAGAGGAGCGTATTCCATTGTTTACAAGGCTATACATCGTGATCTGAAGATGGTGGTGGCGATCAAAATGATGCGCCACCACATGATTGTCGACTCGAGTTTCCTAGAAAATTTTCGCCATGAAGCGCAGATCATCGCCTCACTCAGTCATAGCAATATTCTCAAGGTTTACGACTTTGAGGAACGGTACAAAACAGTCTTTATTGTCTCTGAATGTCTTGAAGGAGAATCCTTGAGCAGCCTCCTCAGACGAGTGGGAAGGATTCCCCAGCTCCTAACAATAAAATACACTCTCCAGATCTGCAAAGGCCTGGCATATGCCCACAGACGGGAAATCATTCACCGGGATATTCACGCTGACAACATCATGGTATTGCCGGATGACCGTATCAAGATACTGGATTTCGGTCTGGCTTGTCCCGTTGGCACTGATGACGAACAGATTGGGGGAAAACTCACCTATCAAGCCCCTGAACTCCTCGAAGGAGGCAGAGCCGATTGCAAGACAGACATTTACGCCTTGGGTATAACCGCCTTTGAACTCCTCACCGGCAAGACCCCGTTTTCAGCCGATGAGATAATGGCGATATTTCAGGGAGGCGGGCCGAGGACAATGGTCGATCCGGCCGCTTTGGTGCCTGATATTCATACGGAACTGCGCCGGATTATCATAAAAGCCTGTCATCACGACAGAAGCCAACGGTACCACACTGTACCTGAACTGATCAATGACCTGGAAGCTCTGCCGAAGCCAGAACCGGCAACGGCGCTCACGCTGGAAAAACACCAGCAAGGTGCAACGGTAACGTTGAGATATTCCGCGAAACAGCAGCAGGAGTTCGAGTGTTTCATGGCAGAGTTAAGACTTAGGGCGAAAAGCCTTGGCATCGGCATTGATGAATCCTGATCCCAAATATTTGGAATAAAGGGAAAGACAGACGACAAAACTATTTAGTGTGGCAAGGTAATGGCAAGGTTGAAAACAAACTGCTGGCAGCATAAAAAATGCGGTCGTGAACCAGGTGGCGCGAAAGCCGATACGGAAGGAATATGTCCGGCGGCAGTAGGAAATGTATTTGACACCTTCAACAACGGCATAAACGCAGGCCGTTCGTGCTGGTTGGTAGCAGGCACCTTCTGCGATAATGAGATCATGGGCACTTTCGCTGAGAAAATTGATACCTGCAAAAACTGCAGCTTCTACCAGAAAGTACAGAAAGAAGAACACTCATTCAAAAAGGCAGAAAAAGATATCTCTTTTTATGCCGCAACCCATATAGGGTATGTCAAGAAAACCAATGAGGACCGGTACTATTACAAAAGACTCAAGGACGACTCCTTACTTTTCGCAGTCGCCGACGGCCTGGGTGGACAAGCTGCGGGGGAGTATGCCGCTGAAATTCTGAGAAGCAGACTTGCCAGCCTACAGCAGGTTCCAGTAGGCCAGGAGGAGGAGGTTCTTTCAGCCCTAGCCGTTGAAACAGATCGCTTTATACTTGCCGCCGCCGAAGAGGATGAAGGTCTAGAAGGCATGGGCACGACTCTTCTCTGCGTACTCATCAGGGATTGCCGGGTAAGTTGGGTTCATGTTGGCGACAGCCGGTTGTCCGTTTATCGAAATGGGATTATCAAGCAGGTGACCGAAGACCAGAACCTTGCACGATATTTAGTTGAAGAGGGAGAGATTACACCCGAGGAAGTTGCGGAGCATTACTCACGAAACATCCTGGATCAATCTTTAGGAGATATCCTGGATGGTCCAGAGACTGGTTCACTCAAACTTGAATCAGACGATATCCTCCTGCTCTCCACAGATGGATTTCACAACCTTGTGCTGCCTGAGCAGATAGTTTTGAAACTGCAGTCTGAACCAAACCTGAAAACAGTCGCAGACGTACTTATCAACGACGCTCTGGAACGAGGAGGAACGGATAATATCACCCTGATTCTTGCCAGATACCTCCCTGGATAACCGGCAGTAGTGCGGAACCACAGCATGAACGTGTTCTTCGTTCGTTACGCATAGATCCCGAACGGCACCCGTATCGCCAGGTTTTAAATTGATCTTATACTTATGTAATTGTTCACGTATTTTGATGAATGATGAGAATTTAATTGGCTGGATATCAGCTTAGAGGGAGAGGCGAAGAGGTTTGCCTGAGAAGGTAAGGAAGAGAATCTACGATTTTTCGATCCAGGCATATATAGCTGTCTGTGCTTGGTTCGTAGTCATGTTGTTACTCCCCCAAAGTTGTCAATTAATCCAGATTTTTTTTGTTAAGGAAAATTGATTTAAATCAATCTTTTTTTTCTTCGTTCTGATAAAGTATAATTATCACGTTGTAGTACAGCCATTTAACTATAGGAGTACTATGCCAATCTTCAGCTATCTTGCCATACCAAAAGACGGTGCCAGAGATGTCTTGTGTGCCGAACTCGCCAAAATAGAACACTGTCAAATTATTCCCGCGGATAATAGGGATATTGTTGTTTTAGTGACTGACACCCCAGATGAATCGGTGGAAAAAGAACTGCAAAAGAAGCTTAAAGGTTTGGAGTGCCTGCATTCCTTGAGCTTGTCCTTCGGCTATAACGAAAAAGTCTGATAAGGGAGAACACGCAACCATGAAACTTGATAGAAGAGAGTTTATCAAACAGGCTGCCATAAGCAGTGCATTTGCAACAGCCGGAGCAATCTTTCCTGGAGTGAGTTTTGGTGACTGGTCCAAGCTGGCAAATAATACAGGAATTATTTCATGGCAAAAGTCCCCGTGCCGTTTTTGCGGTACCGGCTGCGGCGTTCTCGTCGGGGTAAGTGACGGTAAAGCGGTCGCCGTGAAAGGTGATCCAAACTGCAGCGTAAATAAAGGGCTTTGTTGTATGAAGGGATACCATTCTGTACAGGCTCTGTACGGGAAGGACCGACTCACAAAAGCCAAGGTCAGAAAGAATGGAGAAATGGTTGAAGTGCCGATTCAAGAGGCACTTGACCTTGTTGCCCGAAAACTTCAGGAAACAAAAGATGCGCACGGTAAAGATTCCGTAGCGATATATGGTTCCGGGCAGTGGACCATCCCGGATGGGTATGTTGCATCGAAGCTGTTTAAAGGTTGTCTCGGTACCAATAACGTCGAAGCCAATGCAAGACTCTGTATGGCAAGTGCCGTTACAGGCTTTATGACGTCATTTGGTATCGATGAGCCTATGGGGTGCTATGAAGACATCGATCATGCAAATGTCTTTATCACCTGGGGCAACAACATGGCAGAGATGCATCCGGTGCTTTTCTCACGCATGATCGCGAACAGAAAAAGACGAAGCAACGTAAAAATAATCGATTTTGCCACACGACACACACGGACAAGCCAGGCCGCTGATTCGTCAATCATTTTCAAGCCTCAGACAGATTTGGCCGTGGCAAATGCAATCTGTTATGAAATTATTCGCAACGACAGGGTGAACTGGAATTTTGTCAACGAGCATGTCTCGTTCCACAAGGGTAAGACCAATATCGGGTACGGCACTGAAGATCACTTTGCCTTCAAAGATGAGGCTGAAGGGATCAATTTTGATGAATTTAAAGAGTTTCTCGAGGATTACACACCTGATAAAGTTGAGAAGATTTCCGGTGTTCCTGCAAAAGACATCAAATATCTTGCCGCTCTCTATGGTGACCCTTCTCTCAAGGTGACATCATTCTGGTGTATGGGGATGAATCAGCATACAAGAGGGACCTGGATCAACAATCTGGTCTACAATATCCACCTCCTTGTCGGGAAAATTTCAACCCCTGGAAACAGCCCATTTTCTCTGACCGGTCAGCCAAGCGCCTGTGGGACAGTACGAGAAGTCGGGACCCTGACAAACAGGTTGCCGCACGGTGTGGTTATGAATGAGCATGACCGGGAAATGGCAGCGAAGATCTGGGATGTGCCGCTAAGTAATATCGACCCGAAACCCACCTATCATACTGTTGAGATGTTTCGCGCTCTGGACCGTGGTGATATTAAATTTATCTGGATTCAAGTAACCAACCCTATGGTTACAATGCCCAACTTAAAACGATATCGGGACGGTGCCTTAAAAGATGACCGCTTCGTTGTCGTTTCTGATGTTTACCCAACCCCAACCACGGATGTCGCCGACGTAATATTGCCTGCAGCCATGTGGATTGAGCAGGAAGGGATGTATGGTAATTCAGAGCGGCGCACTCAGCATTTCACGCAGATTGTCGATCCCCCGGGAGACGCAATGTCTGACACCTGGCAGCTCATAGAGGTTGCACGCAGGCTGGGGTTCGAGAAGCAATTCCCCTGGGACAAGAGTGACTATATCGGGAAGATATGGGAAGAATACAGACTCTTTCACGCGGGGCCGAAGCACGAAATGGCACCATATACAGTTTTGAATCAACGATCCGGTGTCCAATGGCCGTTTGTTAACGGCAAAGAGACCCGGTGGAGGTTTAACCCTGAACATGACCCTGCCTGTACCAACGGGAAAGATTTTCACTTTTATGGCAAGAAAGACAATCGGGCGTGGATCTGGGCTCGCCCCTATGAGCCGGCAGCAGAGTCACCAGACAGTGAGTACAACTTCTGGCTCAATACGGGCAGAGTCATAGAACACTGGCACACCGGTTCGATGACAAGACGTGTGCCGGTGCTTCATAATGCCGTACCGTCTTCCTATGTTGAAATTCATCCGGAAGATGCAGCAGAGCTTGGTGTTGTGAACGGTGAGATGGTGAAAATCATTTCACGGCGTGGTGAAATTACTATGCCCGCGCAAATAAACGGAAGAGGTGTTCCTGTGCGTGGAATGGTCTTTGTTCCGTTTTTTGATGAGAGTTATCTCATTAATGAAGTCACGCTTGATGCCTTCTGTCCCATATCAAAACAGCCTGATTATAAAAAATGTGCTGTCAGACTGGAGAAAGCATGATGGATCCTCAAGAAAGAAAAATAAAACCGATTATGAGTGTAATTGCACTTTCGGCCACCCTCTTCTTTTTTGCAGTTGTTGATGGAAAATCCGGTTCTCAAGTACCGGAAAACTATGATAATCAGGGAAAGAAGATTTTCGATGCCCAAAAAGCAACGCCGGTTCAGAACCTTGAAGCCGACTCAGGCAGCAGAAATCTGAATAAATTTTACGGGCTCAGGCAATATCCGGGCTCCCCTCCTCGGATTCCACATGAAGTCGATCTCACCTTTAGCGGCAAGGAAACCGATTGCTTATCCTGTCATGAGAAAGGCGGTTACAGTCCTGAGTTTGGCAGCTTTGTACCGGTAACACCTCATCCTGAAAACACTCTTTGCTATCAGTGTCATGCTCAGGTTACGACTGAGAGACTCTTTGTCGAGTCGGAGTGGAAGTCTCTTTCGCCCCCCAGGCTCGGTCAATCATCTTTACCGAGCTCTCCTCCACCGGTTCCCCACAGCTTGCAGCTAAGAGAGAATTGTATTGCCTGCCATACAGGTCCAGGTGCTGTGGCTGAGATACGGGTTTCGCATGCATCACGTGGAGATTGCAGGCAGTGTCACGCGATAAATGTAAAGACTTCAGTACCACTAGAGTTTTCAAGAAAATAATCAGCGTGGGAAATATGAAAAAACTACTTGGTTCACTGTTTCTGTTGATTGCTTTAACGGCAACTTCAGTGATCAGTATTGCGAGCGAAAGTTCATTCCTTGATGAGGTGAAGGAGGCGGAGAACCATTTTGATTCTCGCTCCGTTCCCTTAATGAGGGAAGTAACCGAGGAGTCTGTATTGGCAGATGAGATGTACCAGGGTGGATCCTTTCGGGTTCTGGAAAGAAAGAAGAAGATCGGCAGGTACAAATGCAGCAGCTGTCATACCGACAAACCGGTGCTTGCACGAAATGGTCTGGAACTCACCCATGGTGATGTGGTTCTTGAGCATGGGCAAAATAATAAGTTGAGCTGTATTGACTGTCATCATGATGAGGAGAGGGATTTTCTTGAAGATAAGAAAGGCAGCAAAATTGATTACAATCACAGCTATAAACTCTGCGGTCAATGCCATTTCAGGCAGAAGAGCGACTGGCTGGGCGGTGCCCATGGGAAACGAGCGACAAACTGGGCCGGCGAGCGAGTAATCTTTAATTGTACATCATGCCATAATCCACATTCACCTCGGTTCACAAAACGATTTCCGGCAACCTATTCGGTACCGTTGGACTGATAGGGGATATTTATGACTGCAGACAAAAGCAAACAAGATTCATGCCAGCAAATGATGGAAAAGACAAGTAACAGAAGAACTTTTCTTAAAGGACTGGCAGCAGCAGCTGGTAGTGCGGCATTGACAACCGGGTGTATCCCCACAGTCGAAGCTGCAGGTTCCGAAGAGCTGAAGCTGCGCTGGCAGGAATTCTTCAAGAAAAACTATCGCCTTATGACACAGGATGAGAAGGATGCCACTGTAGCAAGGCTTGAGCGACTTGCAAAGCTGCGTGACAACCGGGATATCCAGATGGGCAGCTATCCGCCTCTTGATAACGTCTTGTATGGGTATGCGTTTAATATCACGAGATGTGAAGGATTTATGGAGTGCGTCACCGCGTGTGTTAAAGAAAACAATTTAGACCGCAAGACGGACACACAGTATATCCGAATTTTTGAGATGGAACCGGGACAGCTGGACCCAAGTACTGGTGATGGCCAGTACTACCATGAAGTACCGGTGGAAAATAAATTCTATATGGGAACGCAATGTTTTCATTGTGAAAATGCTCCGTGTACAAAGGCGTGTCCCACTAAGGCGACCTGGAAAGAACCGGATGGTATAGTCGTCGTGGATTACGACTGGTGTATTGGTTGCCGCTACTGCCAGGCTGCATGTCCCTACTATGGGAGACGCTTCAACTGGGGAAAGTCCGAAATACCAGAAGAAGAAGTCACTCGCAGGCAGCATTATTTAGGCAACCGTATCCGGCCCAAAGGCAAGATGGAGAAGTGCACATTCTGCATCCAGAGGACCAGGAAAGGTCGTTTGCCCGCATGTGTCGAAGCTTGTCCTACGGGGGCACGGGTGTTTGGTAATCTTCTTGATCCCGAGAGTGAGATTCGCTATGTCCTCAAACACAAGAAGGTGTTCAGGATGAAGGAAGAATTGGGTACCCAACCAAAGTTCTGGTATTTTATTGATTAATAAGGGGAAGTGATGCGACCACTGCATGAAAAAAATCTCAGAACATTCGTTCTCGATGTCATCAAGTGGAACTTGAAAGGAAGTTTTGGCTTTCAATTGTTCCGTCTTGTTTTACTGGCACTCATCGGTCTTGGTATATTCGCGTACTCTCATCAGGCCAGATATGGGCTCTCCGTTACCGGTATGAATGATATCGTCAGCTGGGGATTCTACATATCCAACTTCACTTTTCTGGTTGGTGTAGCTGCGGCAGCAGTAATGCTCATCCTCCCGGCTTATGTATTCCACGATCCAGAGTTTCACAGGGTAGTGATTATCGGTGAAGGAGTAGCGGTGGGTGCACTCGTTATGTGCCTGACATTCATTACCGTTGATCTCGGTGGGCCGCTGCAGGCTTGGCATCTGATTCCTGGAATCGGGCTTTTTAATTTTCCATCCTCCATTCTTGCCTGGGATGTTGTTGTAATCAATGGCTACCTGCTGCTCAATGCACTGGTTCCTGCCTATATCCTTTATTGCCATTACAAGGGACGACCCGCTGATGAAAGGAAGTATCGACCATTTGTCTTTCTTTCTATCTTCTGGGCCTTCTCCATACACATGGTTACTGCATTTTTATATCAGGGATTACCTGCTCGTCCGTTCTGGAACAATCCCTTGATGGGACCGAGATTTCTTGCCTCTGCCTTTGCTGCAGGCCCTGCATTGATAACCCTTATTCTTGCCGTTATACACAGTTCAACCACATACAAGATTGATCGAAGCGTATTCAACAAATTGAGGCTGATAATTGTTATATCTGCAATCATTAATCTTCTCATGCTCTTTTCAGAAATATTTAAAGAGTTCTACTTTCCCACCCATCATTCCAGCTCTGCAGTGTATCTCTTTTTTGGCATGGATGGACATGGTGCCCTGGTGCCGTGGATATGGACCTCTATAGGGGTGAATCTGTTCTCAACACTTGTTCTCGCCTTTAATCCCGGGAAAAACAACCCGAAAGTACTCCTACCTGCCTGTCTTTTCTTATTCATTGCCATCTGGATGGAAAAAGGAATCGGGCTGATTGTGCCTGGTTTCTTGCCGAGCCCGCTGGGGGAAGTGGTCGATTATCTTCCCAGTTGGGTTGAACTATGCGTAACGTTTGGCGTATTTGCCCTGGGCATAACCATTGTCACCTGGCTGATTCGTGCAGCACTCATCATTGAGCAGGATTATGGTGGCAGCCATTAGATAGATCTCAAATGAGTGCGGCAGATAAAATGTAATCCAATTGATATAGATCAATGGGAAAGCATAATTCCTCAAATATAATGAAAGAAACCTCGTCAGAAAATCTGTCGCTGAATCATGAGCAGTAATTTACTTTCGGAGAGTAATTATGTGTGAAAGCTATCATATGCGTTGTGAATGCGGCCGGAAAAGTGCTGAAATATTTTTCGGAAAAATGCTTCTTGATAATCAGGCACTCGATCATTTGTATTGTCCAGATTGTAGTGCGATGGAGTTGAACGGCAACCACGATCGAATTGTCGACAATGGTTGGGTTCTGGTCCTGAATATGGACCACATCAAACATGTATAGTTCAACTTTTGGTATGCCACCTGCCGATCTCTCCGCCAACTGGGTGTTTGATCACGGGTATGTTACCTGGGTTGGGATAACTCCAAACGATGGTGAAACCAGAAATATTGAACGTGCTGAAATCCTCAAGTTGGCAAAAATAGATATGAAGGCCTACCTGAATGCTATGAAAAGTTGGGGAATGGACAGAGAGCAACGATTCAGTCAACAAGGATGGCGAAAAATGCAGTGCTGAGGGAATTAGCATCTAAAAAACAGAAGAGTTGTTGAAACACCTGAGGGTACTTTTTAGAGAGAATGAGAGCGCACTATTTACAGCACGTCCCCTTTGAGGGTCTTGGAAGCATTGAAAATTGGTTGAACAACTCCGGATATGAAATAACCAGTACTCAACTCTACCAACCATCAGCCAAGCTTCCTGATGTTGATGAGATTGACCTCCTCATAGTCCTTGGTGGCCCCATGAGTGTGAATGATGTACAGGACTATCAATGGCTATTAGATGAAATGGCGTTTGTACGGAAGGTAATTGAGAAGAAAAAACCTGTCTTGGGTATTTGCCTGGGAGCACAACTTATTGCGAAGTTAAAAGAAGCTGAAGTCTATCCTAACTCAGAAAAGGAAATTGGGTGGTTCCCAGTACATTTCGTAAAAACATCAACTGATTCTACTTTTCAGTTTCCCGAAGAAGTCGTTGTTTTTCACTGGCATGGAGAAACATTTACCCTGCCCCAAGGAGCGGTGCAAATAGCAAGAAGTCAAGGGTGTAAAAATCAAGCGTTTCAGATAGGCAGAAATGTAATTGGTCTGCAATTCCATCTAGAGACAACACCAAACTCTGCAGAAGCTCTCGTTGAAAACTGTCATGATGAACTTGTTGATGGGAGATATATTCAAAAAGAAACGGATATTCTTTCTGCTTCAACGGGTCGATATAATAGCATAAATAAGTTGATGGCTGATATTCTCTCCTATTTACATAAAAGCATAAGCTAATACGAATTCTAACGTTAGTATCGGCTAACTACACCACTTAATTGATTGACACAAGGTGCTGTTGTGATTGAGAATAAACAACTAGAAGAAACCCTCAATTCGGCTAATGCGTTCCATCTGTCCGACGATGATGTTATCGGGGCAATGAAGGAGATTGAGGGATATCTTGATATTTCTGTTCAAGATTTTCGGGAATTATACACACGAGCAATGAAGCTTGCTCGTGAGCGCTTTCTCCGCTCTACTCCTGTCAGGGAGATCATGCAGGTAGATGTTGCCACTATAACAGCCGCTGCAAAACTTGAAGAAATAATAGGTACACTTGCAGACAATTCTGTATCCGGTCTTCCTGTCATAAATGATGCTGAACAACCTGTAGGGGTCGTCTCTGAGAAAGATATATTTAACAAATTAAGTGGGAAAGACGGCGCATCGTTCTGGCAAGTTTTGTCAGGCTGTCTGCATAGCAACAAATGTTTAATGAAGTCTATTACCTCGGTAACGGCAAACGAGATTATGACAGCACCAGCTGTCACTATTAAGGAAACGGCCTCTGTTCGGGATGCACTGGAGTTATACAGGGTGACAAAAATTAATCGGTTACCGGTCATCGATGATGAAGGAAAGCTTGCAGGAATTGTTACCAGGACCGACATTCTTGAAGCCCATTTAGAATATGAGGATCAGTAAATGCGTTATCTAGAAAAGATGAAGGGCTCCACGATCAGTCCACCGAGGGTGAGCTTTGCTGAGATTTTATGGTCATGGCTCGGGGCTTTTTTAGGAATCGGAGCTGTTTCATATATTCACTTTAATCTGTTTGACGGATTGGACAGCGTTATGCTCATCGGTTCTTTTGGGGCATCTGCAGTTTTGATTTATGGTGCTGTGAAAAGTCCTCTTGCACAACCCAGAAATTTTATCGGTGGCCATGTGCTCTCAGCAATTATTGGAGTGACATTTTATAAACTCTTCCCAGAACAGCTATGGCTGGCCTCTTCATTATCGGTAGCCACTGCAATAGCCGTAATGCATGCAACAAAAACCTTGCATCCACCAGGTGGTGCCACGGCGTTGATTGCAGTAATCGGCTCAGCTAAGATACATAACTTAGGCTACCTTTATGTAGTATTACCTGTCGGCATCGGAGCTCTGATAATGTTGGTCATTGCTCTATTGGTCAACAACATACCCAAGAAAAGAAGTTATCCAGAATTTTGGCTGTAAAATTAAATTGTTAAGTGTAGCTGCTTTTTGTTTTAACGGAGAATTGTTTTACTCTGAAAAAATGTCCCCAT
The DNA here is from genome assembly GCF_010646885.2 of Desulfopila sp. IMCC35008. Taxonomy (GTDB): domain Bacteria; phylum Desulfobacterota; class Desulfobulbia; order Desulfobulbales; family Desulfocapsaceae; genus Desulfopila. The sequence goes on from NZ_CP050700.1 coordinate 4,399,491, forward strand.
AAGCCCTGGAAAAAAATCTTCCAGGGCTTCCTTGGATTGTTAGACTAAAGTCTGCTTAGTTGGAATACGAGGTATTGTCGCTCATTCCTTTTCTAGATCCTGGGTTTACCCTCCCTTTTTCAATTGCTTCCTGGTTCCATTCCTGGAGCAAAGTGCTTTTAAACGTCAACTTTTCGTCAACCAGTTTCTGCAGAGGAACACCGGCAATTTTCTGTGCCTTTTCTTTTGTGGAAAAGTCGGGAGCTTCATAATTAAAAACACCATGAGCGGCAAGAACAGTCACTATTTTTAACCTTGCCTGTTGAGCCTTGTCATTGGCGACTGCAAGAAGTCGCAAAGTCTCTTCTGGAGCATGGAAAAAAGAACCGTGACTGGCAATTGAATAATCCCAAAGCCACTGACCAGAGCGAATAAGTTCGAGTACATCTGCCATTTCATCCTCAGTTGCACCCGAATCCCAAGCCTTACCGGCTTCAAGATGCGCCTTGGCGAGACTGTTCATGGCAAGTTCCATTAACTGTTCTTTGCGCTCAAGTTTGGTCTTTACCAGTGTCTTAAATTCCTCTTCACTCTCACGATGGCAGGTGAGACAGGTGTTGGCAATATTGTCGAGCGGATTGGTAATATGATGGTCAGAGTATTTGACTGAGCCTTCTTGCTTATATGGCATGTGGCAATCGGCACATGAAACTCCACGTTTTGCATGAATTCCGGTGCTGAATATTTCATACCCGGGGTGTTGGGCCTTCAGCATGGGGGTTTTGCTGATCTTGTGGGTCCAGTCTTTAAAATCATAACCGTTATAATAATCTTCCATGTTCTCCGCGCTCAACCCTTCAGCCCACGGGAAGGTAACAACTTTAGCGACCTGTTTTTCGCCCTTTGTATCGGTGTATTCTGTCGGTAGGAAATAATACTCAGAATGACATTGAGCACATACTAAGGATCGCATTTCCTGATGGGTGATCTCATCAAGATTCTTTCCGTTTGCTTCAAGCGCTCGCTTTAAATATGGTCTGGAGATCGCTAGATTGGCAGTTTGGCTGTCATGGCAGTCAGCGCAACCTATCGGATTAACGATTTCATCGCCTAGTCGTGCCCACTTTCCGGTGAAATATTCGTTTTCTCCCTGCTCATCAATAACTCTTGCTACATCCGGAGATTTACAGGTCCAGCACGCGGTTGGCATTGGTCCGGTTGCAGGGCCGACAGGTGAACCTGTTCTTAATGTGTTAATATTACTCTGAAGGGCATAAAAATGCCCGCGTGGTGCATTGTAATCTTTTGCAAAACCATAGCCGGCCCAAAGAATCACCAGCTGAGGTTTTTCCTCAAGCATATCGGTTATCTTATCGCTCTTTTTGGTCTGCTTCCATGAGTCGTATTGGCGTGGGAAGTATTTTGCCCACTCCTCATTTCTGCTCTCTACCCCATCCGCTTTGACCACCGGACTAGTATTAATAGCAGCTTTCTCGTCCTGTTTACCGCTAATAGAATTTGCTAAAAATCCCATCGCAATAATAGCAAGTATAGAAACACTTAAGATTATTTTAAAAAAATTCACGTTCCCCTCCGTTAGTATTGTCCCCTGACACCAAGATTGTACGGGGTTGTTGATAGGCTTCTTGCTTTACCATGTGGGACATCCCGGTGACATTCCCAACATTTACGTTCAGCTTGAGTAGTACCAGTAAAATCATGGTATTTTTCGGCGTTCGATACTATTACCTTCGTCAACCGGGCGTGACAGGATATACAGTTTGCTTGGACACGATTGGCACCATCTTCACTAATAATTAGGTTTTGTCCATAACTGTTCATTGTAAACGCAACTGAATGATTCCAGCCGTCGCGCGCTTTTGCCATATATTTGTTCAATACGGTATCGCGGGGAAGGTGGCATTCAACACATGTTGCGCTCCTGCCATGGGAGGAATGTTGCCACGTTGCGTATTGAGTATTCATTACGTGGCAATTAATACAAGCCTTGGGGTCGGTTGACAGGTAAGAGAGCGCTTGGGACGCGTTAACCAGGTAGATAAACATAACCAAGGCAACGGTCAAAGCGGTGATTGAACTAAATATCAATACTTTACCTGTTTTCATAATTGAAATCCTGATTGAGTGAGTGTGTAATCTTCGTTGTCATAATCGTTTCGCCGGTATCATCTTGATTGTATCCAGAATGATTGGGCGACAAATGCATAATTCACCTCCTTTTTGAAATTTTATTGAAACTAAATTTCCCTACAATTGTTCAGTGTTACATAGTACAAATCTCGTTGAAAATCATTCCATAAGAATAAAAAAGAAAAATAGCATGTGGTGTGAGAAACAACGCCAAAAATTGACAGGGTAAAAGTGGTTATTGCCGTCGTTGACGAATGCCTAAACGAGTTGCAAGATTATGGAGGTTGCTCCGATTCATATCCAGATCCCGAGCTGCAGCCGCCCAGTTTCCATTACGCTTTTCCAGTGCAGTTTGAATAAGATTAATCTGGAACCTTTTTACTTCATCACGAAAAGAAATTTTCTCTGATATACGACCTGATACTTCCTGAACTGGCTGAACATACATCGCTGAACCAAGGTCACCGGCAAGATGTTCAGGCCGTATTTGCAGTATTGTATTACCATCCAGGTGTCGAGACACTTTTAAAACGGCACGAGAAATTATGTTTTCCAATTCTCTTACATTACCTGGCCAATTGTATCGTTTGAGTAGCTGCAGGGCTGTTTCGCTAATTCTTACTTCCTGTAAACCCATTTTTTTTTGAGCTTTCGTTATGAAAAAACCTGAAAGAATAGCAATATCATCTTTACGGTCTCGAAGTGGAGGTACAGTTATTGGATAGACGTTAAGCCGGTGATAGAGATCTGCTCTGAATTTTCCTTGTTTCACTTCGTATTCAAGGTCTCTGTTGGTGGCAGCTAGCAGTCTCACATCGGCATGGAGAATTGTTTCTGATCCAACTCTTTGAATTTCACCCTCTTGTATAGCGCGAAGCAACTTTGCCTGGATTTCCAACGAAAGCTCGCCAATTTCATCCAGAAACAGGGTGCCACCATCTGCCAGCTCAAATTTCCCTGCTCGGTTTTGAGTTGCACCGGTAAAAGCCCCTTTAACGTGGCCGAACAACTCACTCTCAGCCAAGGTCTCAGGCAGTGCTGCACAATTGAGATACAACATTGCTTTTTCACTACGTCTGGACTGTCGTTGAATTGCCCTGGTGACTAGTTCCTTGCCGACACCGGTTTCCCCAAGAATGAGAACTGTAAAGTCTGATTTAGCAACCAGTTCAATTTCTTTGCGTAACTGCAGCATTGATGGACTTTGGCCAAGTATCTCACAACCACGGCGTAATTCCACATCTTGCATGAGATTGGTTGCTATTTGTCCCTGTCTCTCTGCTTGTTTTTCCAGTGCTTCAATGAGAATAGCTGTTTGCATCTGAGCACCTGCCAGCGATGCGACAGCCTGCAGATATTCAAGAGACAGCCGATCAAATGCTTCCGGGTTAAGAGCGTCAGCAGTCAAAACGCCAACGAGTTTGTCATGTACATAGAGAGGGCAACCAAGACAGGCATGAATATGTTCGCAACCCTGTGGGTCAGAGACTATCATCCCATCAAAAGGATCGGGAAGCATGCTGTCTTTGGAGAATAAGACAGGCTTATCTGAATTGCAGATGATATCAAGGCGGGGATGTTCTTTTCGATCATAGATCCTCCCCATTGCGTCTGGAGTGAGCCCTACTGCTGCCAGTGGTGTAAGTTTGTTTTCTTTGACCTGTAAGAGAGTTGCTGCGTCAAAGGGTATCACACGATGCAGGGTCCTCAGTAATCGATCGTAACGGTCATCTGCGCTGAGATCAGCTGTAAGATCTAGAGCAATGTCAGTAACTGATTGAAAAGTATCCATAGTTACAAATATACAACATTGTATTCATGTTTACAACATCAGAATAGTTTCTTTTTCACAACATAACCCGCAACTAGCTGTATTCTCGTCATATAACTATTGGCACACTAGTTGCTATACATAGAACAAAGAACGCGCTCATCTCAGTGACTATCAACGATACGTATCATGATCGCGGTAAATAAATGCAGCTGCTCGAAAAATTTTCAAGCAGCCTTACAATAAAAAAGAAATCAATAGGAGCAGATTTATGAAAGTTCTCAAATTGGATAATACAAATGAATTTGACAAGGGAGTAATGAAACGGTTCTTCCTGGTTGAAGATTCACCAAACTTCAAGATCATAAATTTCAATCTCGATGAAGGGGTCACATTTCCAGTTCATTCCCATGACCTTGATGGCGAGTTGTCCATACAGGTCCTCGAGGGTGAAGGATACTTTCTTGGCGAAAAGGATTCAGAGATACCGGCGACCAAAGGGGATATCCTCATATCTGAAATACGTGAACCCCATGGTGTGAGAGCGAAAACGCGGATGAGAATTCTGGTAACTATAGCACCGCCTATTTGATAGTCAGCCAGGAGAGACTATATGAATTCTGTATAACAAAGACCAAGCAAAAGGAGATAGCTATGTCTGAAAAAGTAAAAATTGACCAAGATGAATGCATCGGTTGTGAAGCCTGTGTCGAGATCTGCCCATCTGTTTTTTCCTTCGATGACGATGAAGGGAAGGCTTATGTAAATGAAGCTGCAGATTCAAATGAGGATTGCGTTGATGAGGCTATTGCCTCCTGCCCTGCTGAGTGCATCCATAAGGAATAATTTTTTTAACAAAGGGTGGCAGCTGCATGCTGTCGCCCTTTAAGCAACAAGAAAAAAAGTATCCCCAACCAATAATGATTACTCGGGAGCAAACATGAGCTTTCATATAAAAAATAACGTCCATTGGGTAGGTAAGATAGACTGGGAATTGAGAAAATTCCACGGTGACGAGTACTCCACGCACAAGGGGTCTTCTTACAACTCATACTTGATTGAAGAAGAGAAAGTTGCCTTGATCGATACAGTCTGGACTCCATTTGCCAATGAATATGTTGAAAACCTGAAACAACACATTGATCTTGAGAAGATTGATTATGTCATCGCTTGTCATGCTGAAAACGATCATAGCGGAGCATTACCTGAACTGATGCGGCACATACCGGATGTGCCTATCTACTGCACCAAAAACGGGATAAAATCTTTACAAGGGCTCTATCACCAAGATTGGAATTTCCAGGTTGTGAAGACTGGAGATAAGCTCTCTCTCGGTTCAAAAGATCTCATATTTGTTGAAGCACCAATGCTTCACTGGCCCGACTCCATGTTCGTCTATCTGACTGGGGATGAAATTTTATTCAGCAACGATGGTTTCGGCCAGCATTATGCTTCAGAACATATGTTTAACGACCTGGTCGATCAAAATGAGTTAATGGCTGAGTGCATAAAATATTATGCAAATATTCTTACACCGTTCAGCCCAATGGTCACAAAGAAAATCAATGAAGTACTTGGGTTCAATCTGCCGCTCGATATGATTTGTACAAGTCATGGTATCATCTGGCGCGACAACCCCGCACAGATCGTGGAACACTACTTGAAATGGGCGGACAGTTATCAGGAAAACCAGGTTACCCTGCTCTACGATACCATGTGGGATAGCACTCGAATCATGGCCGAGCAGATAGCGGCGGGAATAAGAGAGGCTGATTCAACAGTCACCGTAAAGCTATACAACCTCGCCAAAACAGACAAAAACGATGTAATTACCGAGGTGTTTAAGTCAAAAGCAATCCTCGTAGGTTCTCCAACAGTAAATAACGGTATCCTTGTTGCCGTTGCCGGTCTGATAGAGGAGATAAAAGGATTGAAATTCAAAAATAAGAAAGCCGCTGCATTTGGTAGCTATGGCTGGAGTGGTGAAGCGGCAAAAATAATCAGTGAAAGATTGGTTGACTCAGGCTTTGAAGTTGTTGACGAGGGCCTTCGTCTCACATGGGCACCAGACGAGGAAAGCAAAAAACGTTGCAAAGAATATGGTCATGCATTCGTGAGGAAATTGTAGAAAACCTGAAATGCCAAACCGTCTTTCAGAAATCGAGTAAATCATTTCCTGCAATTTATAATGGCGATCACATAGTTGACGAATCCTCGGTTGGATAAACCGTATCTGGACAGAGGGAACATGCAATAATCAAAACCAATATTTCGCAATCAACGTTTCTCAAGGAGGGTCCAATGAGTGAAAAAGCAACCTTGACTATTGGCGATGCCAGTTATAACCTTGGTGTATCAATCGGAAGCGAGGGCGAAAAATGTCTCGACATCGGGCTGCTGCGCGAACAATCCGGTTGCATCGCAATGGACCCGGGTTTTGGTAATACCGGGTCGTGCTTCTCAAGTATCACATTCGTTGATGGAGAGAAAGGCATTCTCCATTATCGAGGATATCCTATTGAGGAACTCGCCGAACAGGCGAGTTTTGTGGAAATATGTTCACTGCTTATTTATGGTGAACTTCCGGATGAGAAAACCCTGACCAAGTTTCGCAACGCACTTGCGGAACACACTGCTCTGCACGGCAACCTCACCCATCACTTTTCCGGATTTCCCGAGTCTGCACCTCCCATGGCGATCCTCTCTGCAATGCTCAATCTGGTTTCGTGTTTTCACCCCGATGTGCTGGAAGTCTATTCAGAAGGGCATGGTTTTGACAGGACTGCCGCACTGCTCCTCTCCAAAGTGCGAACCATAGCTGCCTGGTCCTATAGAATGTCCGTCGGGAAACCCTTTAATCACCCGAATCCTAATTTAGATTATTGTGCCAATTTTCTGCACATGATGTTTTCAGAGCCCTATCGGGAATATATCCCTAACCCTGTTGTCGAACGAGCCCTTTCACTGTTTCTGATACTTCACGCCGACCATGAACAAAACTGCTCTACCTCTACGGTAAGAACCGTCGCCAGTTCCCGGGCAAACCTGTTCAGCTCCATCGCTTCAGGGGTATGTGCACTCTGGGGACCTCTGCATGGCGGTGCCAATTCAGCCGTGGTTCAAATGCTGGAAGACATAAGATCCTCGGGTCGGCCAGTTGACTATTATCTTGACAAGGCAAAAGATAAAAGCCACGATTACAGGCTTATGGGCTTCGGCCATCGGGTCTATAAGAATTTTGATCCCCGTTCCCTCATCCTCAAGGAAAAGGTCTATGACCTCCTTGCAGAGCTCAACAAAAGCGACCCACTGCTTGATATTGCGCTGGAGCTTGAGGAAAAAACCTTAAAAGACGACTTTTTTATCAGTCGCAAACTTTACCCGAACGTCGACTTCTACAGTGGTATTCTTTTGCGGGCTATAGGCATTCCGCTGGATATGTACCCTGTGATGTTCGCAATCGGCAGAATGCCCGGCTGGATAGCAAACTGGCGGGAACTGCACGATCAGAATCTGAGGATAACCAGACCGCGCCAAATCTATACCGGCGCACAAAAAAGATCTTATATCCCCCTCAGTGAGAGGTGATTTGTGGCTCAGAAAACTCCTGAAGTTTATGACTTATGCGTGCTTGGATGCGGCCCTGCAGGTTTTGCCGGTGCGATGCGGGCCCTGGACTTCGGCAAGCATGTCTGCATTATTGAAGGCTCAGAAATCGGCGGTGCTGGAATCATGTGGGGTGCCCTGGCGTCAAAGACCATGTGGGAGGTAGCAAAAGATTATGCAATTGCCAATAAAAAGGACAGAGGGTATGAGGCCAGCTCTCTGTCGGTTGATTATTGCGCCGTACGAAGAACGGTGCTGCAGGCAGCCAAAGAAAAGCAATACCAGATGCTTTCCCAGATCGAGAGTTACTCACCTGCGAGGTGGGATGGGCCGGGATCCCTGACACTTAAAAGCGGCCGGGGAAAATTTCTCTCCAACAATGAAATGGAGATACAGTATCCAGATGGAAAGCGGGAACAGGTCAAGGCTCGCTATTTCCTCATTGCGACGGGCACGAAACCGAGAACTTTTCCGAATATTCTTGTTGACCAGCAGCGGGTCTTCGATTCCGACGGTATTCTCAACCTGCAGTGTTTTCCCGAACGGCTGGTTATTATTGGTGCAGGCATCATCGGCTGTGAGTATGCCACTATTTTCTCGAACTTCGGACAAACCCAGGTATATCTGGTGGACCATGCCAAGCGTGTTATCCCCTATGAGGATGAAGATGTTTCGTCCTTCGTCAAGGACAACCTGGAGCGCAACGGCGTGAAGGTCATCCAGTCAGCTCAGCTGCGCTCGATACTTCCCCTTACCGAATACCTGCAGGTAATTCTGGATTTCCATGACGGTCACTCTCAAGTTATTGAGGCGGATGCTGTGTTTATATCCATTGGCCGGGAATTTGACCGGAGCAGCTTAGGGCTGGAGACACTCGGAATTGATACTGCAAAGCGAGGAATACTCAGAACAGACGAGAACTGCTGCGTCACTGACAATATATATGCAGCAGGCGACATTACCCACCATCCCGGCCTTGTCAATATTGCTGAAATGGAAGGCCGGTATGCAGCAAAACACATGTTCGGCAAAAAACGCTGGCCTCTAAATTATGACAACATGTCAACAGTCATGTTTTTCTATCCTGCTGTCGCCGCAGTGGGATTAAGCGAAAAGGCTTGTCGTCAGAAAAAAATCCCCTATCGGGTCGCATATTACTCCAATGCGCTGTGTAATCGAGCTATTGCCATGAGGGCTACCCATGGTTTTGTTAAGATTATCATCAGTGATGATGAGCAACAACGTATACTTGGCATGCGGGCTGCCGGCCCGCAGGTATCCAGCACGATCATGTCCATTGCCCATTTTATGGACCAGGGAAAAGGAGTGGTTGATGTATTAAAGAGCATTTACCCGCACCCCACAATTACTGAAGGAATTGAAGAGTGTTTACGTATGCTGCTTGAAAAGTCTGTATTTAAGCCCCATGCATTCCCTGAGCTTTTACAGATTCGCAAATGGCACCCTGATGCGGGAGGAGAGGAAAAGGCTACCTGAGGGTGTCTACTTGAAGTAAACATGTCAAGCAGTTGGGAAATTTCAGACTATTATTGACACAACTGTAATTTCAGAGAGACAGGTAGCTTCTCTATCTGAACAACAGATATCCTAGCAACCATACGTAATCTTTAAAACGCCATAATTGAGTGCTGTATCTTGGCTAAAGCTATAAATACTTATCTTTGAGCATCTCAGATAATTGGTTAGTCATTGAAAAAGCATTTTCTACAGTTTTGCCTTTATCTGGGTTTACCAGACAGCAAGTTGCGGGAGAAAGCATGCTCTGTTTAACGATTTGCTCAATCTCTATTCCCTTTTGGCCCAGATATTGCCAAACCCCTTCCAGTTTCATTGAGAGAAAACCAAGACTTTCTTTTCCAAAAGCTTCGTATCCTGTTGGGACAATACCCCAAACAAGGATACCGCCTCTATCGAGAAATATTTTTATTGATTTTGTACAGGAGGAGAATCGTTCGGCGTTAGTATAGATATCTAATGACAGGATATCCAGGTCCAGGTTGAGCAAAAAGTCCCAATCGGGATTTCCACAGAGATGTATACCACGTGGCTTGTCTACAGTGGCCAAAAAAGCTTCAAGATCATTTTTTGCCTGCAGTTCCCCATACCCTGAAAGGGCTGAAAAGATGAACTGTAGCCCTGGCTCATCAATAAACATGAATGCGTTTGGGTTTTTCTTTTTTAACCTTGCAAGCTGCACATTAATTCTCTTCGCCATAAATTCGAACATAAAAGGTCGTATAGTGTCTTCAAAGAGAATAGGCCTATCATTCTGGTCATGGATATTGAATCCGAAACTCACAGGTCCTTCTAGTTGACCTCGGATAGCTGGCTTCTCTGCAAGACCAAGCGAAAGAAAATCATGATAAACAACGGAGTATTGCTCACTGATATCAAAATAGGTCGGATCATCAAAATGACTCATCGTCTCTTCAAATTCCTCTATAAATTTGTCCATAGAAAAACGCAGCGTCTTTTGAGTCAAATCAAGAACAATACCTGGAAAATGCTCGGCGGCTTGCACATACATGTCTTCATAGTAACTGTAGTTAGGAAGTTGCGGCCAGAATGGCACATCTAAAGATAGAGCCTGGGTCAGGGCCTGTTTTACATCCGTTTGCGGCATGACTGCCATGGCCGTCGTCAAGAGATTTCCTGGAATTGGCATTTTTGTGTGCTCCTTTTTTTCTGCGAAAAATCATAGATCATGATTGCTTGTTATAGCCTGTTTCCGTTCTGTATCAACGAAGATGCTTCAATATTTTTCTTGCGGTCCATTTCAATTAAATACATTGGAGGATTTTTCGATTCGTTTTCTAATTGACAGGGAAGTGCCTGACTTGCATGGTTGAGTTGTATAATACTCCTGCTAACCTAAGTGTCTTTCTGCCATTTTACTTCCAGATAGCAGTTCCTATTTTGCTTCAAAAACGATAGGAAAATTTGCCTTCAGGTCCATTTGGCCCTCTAATTTTTTTGGGGGGGCATAGCAGTCGCATTTAGAAAATAAATGGAGGTACAGCGGTCGCACGAGAGGGGCATAACGGTCGCAAGGAGGGGGCATTACAGTCGTAGATGGTTGGCATAGCAGTCGCACGAGGGGGCATTACGGTCGCACGAAAGGGGCATAGCAGTCGTAAAGGTGGGGGCATAGCAGTCGTAAAACCCAATCGCAGATTTCTTTCAATCCCCTTACCGACGGTCGTTACAGAGAGCGGCAGAAAACAGCTAATCTTTCTTTAATCATCTTTAATCTTTTATAGAACGAAATATCCGGATCGGAAGCACCTCGATTTTCATCACTCGGAGGTGGCTTGGGAAGCTGAATTGTTTTCTATTAGTTCACGGATATCTTCCACCCTCCAGACGGTGATACGCGGGCCAAGTTTTATTGGCTCTGGGAACCTTCCGGATTTCACCCCTGCCCACCAAGTACTTTTGGATACAGGAATGATCGCCGGTATAGGTGGTTTGCTCTTTGAATCTCCTATGATGCTTTGCAAACGAACAAATCCAGTTTCTGGTAAAACCATGTCATTCTCCTATTTTTTCAGGCAAATAGTCATGATTCCGTTTTTGCTTTTTGGACAAGACCTGTGTCCAGCTCTGATCCGGCAGATTGAAGGTGTCTCCAATATATGGAGTACGGAAAAATCAGGGCATCTGCTTGTGATGCAACAGATGGAAGTAGACGTAAACCTCTCCCATGCAGGAGAAATCAATGATATTTTCATGATGTGTACCCGCCACAAGTCACATTGATCGGATACCGGATAGCTCTGTCTTCTAACAATGACAGGTGAGCAGCTGTCTCAGGTCCCATCCAAATCATACATGGAGACACGGACGGGAAATCTGGATCCAACAGACTGAATCAGATTGAATCGCTATGCATAAATTTCAATAACTTCTCGGTGAAAAAGAAAAATCCGCCAAATCAAACGGAATCGATTCTTATTGCACCATATTACACGGCACAGGAGTTTACAGCCAAGATATTTTATGTTTTTATGCAATAATTACAAACTGTTGACCACATGGTCATCTTTTCTGTTTGTTTAACCTGAGAGAATCCAGATAATCCGCCCAACTCTGCATCATTTTTCGCCGTTCAGGTAAATATTCAGCAAAATTATATGATGCTCGAACACTGTTTTTCTCAGTATGAGCGAGTTGTCGCTCAATCGCATCACGATTCCATCCCTGTTCGTTGAGAAGTGTACTGGCCATACTTCGGAAGCCGTGACCACTCATCTCATCCTTCTCGTACCCCATACGTCTCAACGCAGCCAGTACTGCATTATCGCTCATTGGCCTGTTGCCAGTCCTTGGACTTGGAAAGACATATCTCCCCTTACCTGTCAGTGGCATTATCTCCCTTAACACTTTCACTGACTGCTTCGACAGGGGGACGATGTGCTGAAATTTTGATTTCATTTTCTCTGCAGGGATACGCCATTCATTGGCATCAAAATCGATCTCTGTCCATTCAGCGTGTCGAAGCTCTCCTGGACGAACAAAAACCAGAGGAGCCAACTGTAAGGCACACCGGGTAACAATGCTTCCATTGTAACCGTCGATGGCTCTGAGCAGCCCACCGATCTCCCTTGGATCTATAATCGATGCCATGTGCTTGGTATTTGCTGGAGGGAGTGCGCCACGCAGGTCTCCAGTAGGATCACGCTCAGCCCTTCCTGTAGCAATGGCATAACGAAAAACTCGTCCGCAACTCTGCTGAATCCGATGAGCGGTTTCGATAATGCCCTTCTCTTCAACCCGTCGTAGCACTTCCAGCATTTCTTTTGCTGAAATGGAGGTTATCTCCTTTGTTCCTATCCAAGGAAAGACATACAACTCAAATCGGCGAATGATTTTCCCGGCATGGCTTTTAGCCCATGTCGGTGCAAATCGTGAGTGCCATTCACGGGCAATCACCTCAAATGTGTCTGCTTGCGCACTCTCTGCTGCCTGCTGTGCTTTTTTGATCTCTCCCGGGTCAACCTCGTTTGCCACCAGAGTCCGTGCTTCCTCTCTCCTCTGTCTGGCTTCGGCTAATGAAATCTCAGGATATGAGCCAAGGGAGAGTTTTTTCTCCTTGCCGTTGAAGCGATATTTCAAATTCCACAATTTCCCCCCTGAAGGGGTAACGAGGAGGAAAAGGCCCCCACCGTCGAAGAGTTTTTGGGGGCTTTTTTTGGGCTTTGCTGTTCTGACTTTGGTTTCTGAAAGCGGTACAATCCGTTTAGGCATAGGCTCTCCCGACTTTTTGGGGGCTTCCAAATTGCTTTGGGGGCCTTTTGGGGTCTAAAAGGCCCCCAAAACTACTGGATTTCAGTATACCGTACTGGATTTAGCTGGACAACAGGAAAAGAAAAAGGCCTGTAATAACAGGCCTTTTTGGACAGTATCGGACGATACTGGATTGTGTAATGGTGGCGATGCAGGGAATTGAACCCCGGACACTACGGATATGAGCCGTATGCTCTAACCATCTGAGCTACATCGCCATGCGATTAGGCCAAAGATAAATACATTATCAATGTACCATTGTCAACATATTTTACTATTGATTTAACAAAAACAAAAGGCCTGCTCGTTTTAGCAGGCCTTTTGTTAAACTACAAGGTACGGACTATGTCCGAACGGGTAGGGAAGCGGTTTACATCATGCCGCCCATTCCACCCATTCCGCCCATGCCGCCCATTCCTCCCGGAGGCATACCCATTCCGCCACCTTCATTATCATCCGGCATATCGGCGATAACGCACTCGGTGGTCAACAGCATTCCGGATACGGAAGCAGCGTTCTGCAGTGCGGTACGGGTAACCTTTGCAGGATCGATAACACCGGCTGCGATCAGGTCTTCGTACTCCTCAGTTGCAGCGTTGAAACCCATTGCGCCTTCGAGTCCTTTTACGTGCTCAACAATAACGGAACCTTCGCGACCGGCGTTGGAAGCGATCTGACGTACCGGCTCTTCAAGAGCGCGGAGAAGGATTTCTTTTCCGTGCTTCTGGTCACCTTTCAGCTCAAGGGCTTCAAGAGCTTTCAGGGTACGGATGTACGCAACACCACCACCAGGAACAACACCTTCCTCAACAGCTGCGCGGGTAGCATTCAATGCATCCTCAACACGAGCTTTCTTTTCTTTCATCTCAACCTCGGTAGCAGCACCGACATTGATAACAGCAACGCCGCCAATCAGCTTGGCCAGACGCTCCTGAAGCTTCTCACGATCGTAATCGGAGGTGGTGTCATCGATCTGGGTACGGATCTGCTTAACACGTGCTTCAAGCTTCGCTTTGTCGCCAGCACCGTCAACGATGGTGGTGTTGTCTTTGTCCACAACAATGCGCTTAGCGGTTCCGAGATCGTTTACGGTCACATTCTCGAGTTTGATGCCGAGATCTTCAGTGATAACCTGACCACCGGTAAGGATAGCGATATCTTCGAGCATTGCCTTACGACGATCACCAAAACCAGGTGCTTTAACAGCAGCAACATTAAGGGTTCCGCGCAGCTTGTTTACAACGAGAGTTGCAAGTGCTTCGCCGTCTACATCTTCGGCAACGATGAACAGACCTTTACCCATTTTGGCTACAGACTCAAGGCAAGGCAACAGGTCCTTCATGTTGGAAACTTTTTTCTCTACAAGCAGGATGTAAGGATCTTCCATGGATACTTCCATGCGATCCGGATCGGTTACAAAGTACGGAGAGAGGTATCCGCGATCAAACTGCATACCCTCAACCACGTCCAGGGTGGTCTCCATGGCTTTTGCTTCCTCAACGGTGATAACACCCTCTTTACCAACTTTGTCCATGGCCTCGGCGATGATGTTACCGATAGTCTCATCTGAGTTGGCAGAGATGGTACCAACCTGAGCAATCTCTTTCTGCTCTTTGGTCGGGGTAGCGATCTTGGCGAGCTCTCGAACAACAACCTCAACACCAGCGTCAATTCCGCGCTTGATCTCCATCGGGTTGCCGCCTGCTGCTACAAGCTTGGCACCTTCGGTATAAACAGCCTGAGCGAGTACGGTAGCAGTGGTGGTACCGTCACCGGCAACGTCAGAGGTTTTAGAAGCAACTTCCTTAACCATCTGAGCGCCCATGTTCTCAAACTTGTCCTTGATCTCAATCTCTTTGGCAACGGTTACACCATCTTTGGTGATGGTTGGTGCGCCGAAGGATTTTTCGATCAGGACGTTACGACCTTTCGGTCCGAGGGTAACTTTTACTGCATCAGCAAGGGTGTTTACGCCTGCAAGAATGGACTCGCGGGCCTTAACTCCGTATTTAATGTCTTTTCCAGCCATTATCAAATTCTCCGTTATCTGTTATACCCGTCTGTGCGGGTTGAAAGAAGTAAGTTTTACAACCGATACTATTCGATTACACCAAGGATATCGTCTTCGCGCATGATAAGAAAATCATCACCCTCAAGCTTCACGTCGGTTCCACCATATTTGGAAAAGAGAACGCGGTCGCCTTCTTTAACCTGCAACGCAATACGATCACCTTTATCGTTCAGCTTACCAGGACCAACTGCTACAACTTCACCCTCTGCGGGTTTCTCTTTAGCACTGTCTGGAATGATGATGCCACCGGCTGTCTTCTCTTCCTCTTCCAGCCGCTTGACCAAAAGACGATCGTTCAATGGACGAATTTTCATTACTTCCTCCTGCAAAATTAATTTAGTTAGTATTGTCGAACGGGCCCATTGAATGAGTGTATGGTTCCCTGCTTCGTTAGTTTTCGCCCGATTCACGGGCGGGTATCGTAAACTGGCCAAAAATATATGCGCGCTTGATTAAAAATCAAGGCCGCTCATCAAAAAAAAATCAGCCAGTTGTCCGAATAAAAACATCCGATACAACTGGCTGAAAATACGTTATTACAAAAATACTGTTTAAGCCTAGCCTACACGCTCAACCCATTGAAAAGGATCCTCAGTCTCCCCTTTTTGAATGGCCTGCAGCTCACAGTACAATTTTTCGCTGAGTTCACCGGTCTCCCCATTGTTTACGGAAAACGTCTCACCCTTGTAATAGAATTCACCGACCGGGGAAATAACTGCTGCGGTTCCGGTCCCGAATGCTTCTTTTAGACTGCCGTCCCTGCTTGCCTGAATTACCTCATCAATGGAGATGGGCCGTTCCATAGTGTTCACACCCCACATTTCAGCAAGCTTTAACACAGAATCGCGGGTAATGCCCTCGAGTATAGAGCCTCCCAGGGGAGGTGTAACCAACTCGTCACCGATTACAAAGAAGATGTTTGAGGTGCCTACCTCCTCGATGTATTTATGTTCACAGGCGTCGAGCCACAGCACCTGGGTATAGCCCTCCTTTTTAGCCCGCTGAGTGGTAAAAAGAGACGCCGCATAATTGCCGGCGGTTTTCGCCTGTCCGACTCCCCCCTTTGCGGCCCGTGCGTGCTCATCGCTCACATAAATCTTAGTGGGATTGAACCCTTCAGGATAGTAAGCGCCTACAGGACTGAGGATTATATAGAAATAATAAGTATCGGCAGCCCGCACACCAAGGCGGGGTTCCACGGCGATCATGGTCGGACGTATATAGAGCGATGCCCCCTCGGCGACTGGGATCCAGTCTTTTTCCAGATAAAGCAAAGCCTTAATCGACTTCAGCACCTTATCTACCGGCAGTCTCGGCATACACATCCTGACTGCAGAACTGTTCATCCTCTCAAAATTATCTTCAGGCCGAAACATGTAGACCTGGCCGTCCTTGCCCCTATAAGCCTTTAAACCTTCGAATATTGCCTGACCATAATGAAAAACCAAGGCGGCCGGATCCATCCTGAAATCCTGGTAGGGGCAAATCTTTGCATCATGCCACCCCGATTCCCGGTTCCACTCCATCATAAACATATGATCTGTGAAGTGGATGCCAAAGCCAAGTTCTTCTGCAGACGGCTTCTCCTTCTTCTTTTCGTTCTCAATCTTTTCTAATGTAACTTCAAGATCTTCCCACATTCTGTCTATCTCCTCACCTGCTCTGTTTTTTTCTTTGCTTAATCACTGAGAGGGTATATATTCTGGATGTGAAATGGGACAGGCCACAACCAGCTTTCTATTCCGTAAACGGCAGGCAGTAACGATACCCCAGCTATCTGGACAATTGCAACAGTAAATCACAGCTTCTAAAGCCATGAGCGATCAAAAAAACTCCCCGGAGAATCCGAGAAATCAGCCAAGCCCCATGATGATAAAATATTTCATCATGGTATTCCTGATTTCCATCTTTTTTTTAGGGAAGATCCTCTGGCCGTTCTGGTCCATACTGGTGCTGTCTTTTTTACTGACAAACCTGTTCAGACCCATATACCTGTTTTTTAACCGGAAGCTCCCTGAGAACCTTTCTTCGGTACTTACCTGCCTGCTCATTTTTGCTATCGTTTTTATTCCGCTTTTCTTTTTTATCGGCTCCCTTGCCAATGAAGCGCTGAGCCTCTATAACTGGGGCCGTGACAGCCAGGTGGGCTCCAAGGTAGTGCAGTTTCTGCAGGAAAGCGAAATGATCATACGGATGCAGGAATACATGGCGGACTTTGGATTTGATTTCAAACCCACGCAGATTATCGACGCTTTTTCCTACCTGGCCAAAATGGGCGGTTTGATGCTTTATAATCAAGCCAGTGTCTGGGCGGCCAATATCATGCAGTTTGCTTTCCTGTTCTGTATGATGATTCTGGTTATCTTCTTTTTACTGACCGATCAACCAAAGCTGATGGCATACCTGGTCAGGCTTTCACCGTTGCCGGATGACGAGGACAGACTGCTGCTCCAGAAGTTTGAGGAGATCGCCAATGCCATCTTAAAAGGAAACGGTATCTGCGGACTCATTCAGGGCATAATCGGCGGCTCCCTTTTTTCCATCCTTGGCCTCAACTCCCCTCTCCTGTGGGGATGCATCATGGCTGTCCTGGCATTTTTGCCTATCTTCGGCATCGGCCTGGTTATGATGCCCGCAGCCGTTATCCTCGCAATCAATGACAGGCTCAGCTCCGGTATCTTTCTCTTTGTCGCCTATCTGGTACTGTCACTTTCCATGGAGTATCTGGTTAAACCGAAACTGGTCGGCAATCAGGTTAAGATGCACACTCTCCTGGTGTTCCTCTCCATCATTGGAGGACTCAGTGTCTATGGCGTTTTGGGGATTTTCTACGGTCCGCTGATTATTACCGCGTTCCTGACTCTTTCGGATATCTACTTAAAAAAATACGACCAGTACATCCAGATCAGGTAGCTTTCAACCTACACCGAGGTGACACTATCTGTTTCAACCATCGGCAGCGTCACGCTAAACCTTGTTCCACCTATTGGTGAGGTTGAAACTTCTATGTCCCCCCTGTAGTAATCGACAATTCTTTTCACACTGTACAGTCCGATACCGGTCCCTGCACGACTCCCAGGAGCCTGGTAGTATTCCTCAAATATTTTTTTATGAAATGCCCGCGGGATGCCGCAGCCATCATCATCCACCTTCAATTCGATTGCTGCCCCGTTCTGAGCAATCGAAATATCAACTCTTTTTTCCGCATATTTGCCGGCATTCCCTATCAGGTTTTCAAATATCGACCGCACCTTGCCAATATCTCCCAAAAAGGAAATATTTCCTGCATTCTGGTATTCAGCGGGGGACAGATTGTTAATTCGAATCTCGATCTCTTTTTCGACAAAACCAGCCTGAAACCCCTTACAGACTGCGCACAACAGCTCTTCAATATCGAACGGGGTTCGGTCAAAGCTATAGGACAACCGTTTCTCTCTCAATTCTGCTGACTTTTGCTCCACTGTAAACATCAGCTTCCCGGCTGAATCATGTATGGCGCTTGCATATTGGCTAATTTGCTCACTGGTGAGATGTTTCTTTTTCATCAGCAGGCGGGAAAAACCGACAATCGGAATAAGTGGCCCCTTAAGGTCATGGATAAGTACAGAAATAAACCTCTCCCTCTGTTCATTTACCTCGCCAGTCCGCCACTCGATCAGCTCCTCGAGATTATACCTGTACTTGTTGAGTTCCTCTTCGTTTGTCTGGAGTTTTTCCACCATCCGGTTGATATGATTTGCAAGCTGTCCGACCTCACCCTTTTGGGAGATGTTGATACGGGTAGTAAAGTCACCTCTTGCTATCAGGTCGACCCGCTTGCGGATTTCACTCAGCGGTACAGCAATACTGGCAGTTATGGCCACAACCAGCATACAGGCGATAACCACAGCAAGCAGGTTGATAACAGCCATGACTATCTTTGTTTTCCTATAATTCTCACGAGCATATGCACGTGACTGTTCCGCCAGGTTTTGCTCAAGTACAACCAGCTCCTGCAACCCGTCTAGCCACCCCCATTGGTGGCTGCGTACCTCCTCCTCCAGAATATCGATGGCTACCCAGTCACTGCTCGTTTCCGGCATACCTATTGAATCGGCTATCGTTTTCCATAAACCATAGGTAATCTCACCGGCTTCGACGACCTTCTGAAGCAGTTCATCTTCCTCGCCATCTTCTATCAAGTCATGCAGTTGTTCCAGCAGAATGCGGTATGTTCTTTCAGCCTCATCAAATCGATGCCTCTCCTTACTTCTTGTCGACTCGTCCGGAACCAGGAACATATTCCTTACAATTACTCCACCATGCCGAGCCAGAAATCGCATATCCTGGACAATCTGCAGCCGTCGGTAATGCCCTTCCACAATCTCATCGAGGCTGTCCCTTATGGAGTTGAGTCCCTTGACCTCAACACCGGCCAGGACAAGCATCATCATGAGGATGGCCCCCACCACGATACTGATCCGTGTGGCGATAGAATATTTCTGGAAGAAAATTTTCTTCATATTCGAATCCGGTCTCGTCCACAGCCGATCACGAGATATGAGGAGAGAAAAGGGTAACTCTATAATGCAAAATCAATAGGGATAACATCCCAATAAATAACCGTATCCTCTCCCCAGGTTACAGCACGCACTTTTGCATCCTGAGAAACCACTATACCGAGAACATTCTGCAGTCTTTTACAGAGGTAATAGAGCGACCGGTGTCTGGTACCGACACTCTCAATCCTCTCGATCTGACGGCTCATCCCTTCCGGATCAAGGGCTTTCGAGACATGCTCACCCATTTCAAAATTTCCCTGGATAATACCGCCATAACCGATCAGTTCCGGAGCTTCAGTGGTTACCACTGCACCATCAACACCGGTCAGGCTGGCGACAAACCTGGCATACTTAAAGACCTGTTCATCAAGCTGGGCCAACCGTTTACCCTGTAGTGCCACATAATCGTTCCATCCTGCCAGGTAGTCAGGGCCATACAGGCGACCGCAAATCGTTGCCAAAGCCTGCATAATTTCGAGCACCAAAGTTTTGAGTTGACCGCCTGCGCTATCCCGGGTGAATCTGTACTTGATAGATATATATGGGTTATCGTGCGATATTATATTTTCCATACCCGCCGGAAACGAGAGAATTGTCCCCCCATGCCCGGATCTGCGGACTGTTGAGATAACATGTTTAAAAAATTCCAGGTAAAGCTTGCCCACAAAATTAGGATCGATACGGGACCACTCATTTTTTACCAACAGAGGATTCTGCGCATGAAGTGATGCCAACTGGTCCTGGATATTTCCGAACCGCACATTCATCCATTGTGATTGAAAAACGTTTATGGAAGGTGCAATAATCCGGCCACCGGTAAGCTGCACGAGTAAATCCAATCCCCTGAACAGAGTCAGACGCCCCGGTCCGACGACATTGATGGCCAGGGCCGCGGGAAGTGGAGCCGCCTGCTTACTGCCGCCGTGAATCACTTGGGTCCAGCGTGAACCGGAATGGATCACACCCCAGATCTGTAAACCTTCTTTTTCCTTGAAACGGACACCGACAAGCGAATTGTTGAAGTTTATAGATGGGACAAGCTTTAGTAATTCGTAAGCGTTGAATGGCCGGGGTTCGGTAAATTTCAGGGTGAACACACCCTGTAGCAGGCTCTCTTCATTGATACTATACTCTTCCGGTTCAGCCAGCATGAGGCGAAAGCTGATATCACGACTTTCCTCCCGCATCTGACTGGCCTGATAACAGGTCGAGAGAAGATCCTCAAGGACAGAGGTTTCCGGTAGAATTCTTAACTCACCTGCAGCCGACAGTCCATGCCATTTATCCTGCAGGCTGCCTACCAGATCTTGTGGATATTTGTGAATCATACAAATTATAGTTGGATTTTACTGATAAAAAATACCGAACTTTTCTAATCAATCTCACTACAAGCAGCATACGATAAATCTGTAACAGATGGAACAGGACAAACCAAAATAATTGAAAAAGTAACAAAAAAAAGATTGTTATTCATGACGCGGTTGAACCCCAACTCCCTTGTCTTGATCAACGAAATGTTTACTCTCTTGAGAATGATTATCGACAAGCCTGATAATTCGATACAATATAATCAACTTCAATCAGGAAAAGAAAATGTCACTCGATTCTCTTCATTTCGATAACAGCTTTATCCACACCCTGCCAGGCGACCAGCAGACCGACAACAGCAGGCGCCAGGTATATGGCTCCTGCTATTCTTACGTTGCTCCGACAAAGGTCAGACAACCAAAACTCATCGCTTTTTCTCCCGAAGCCGCAGAATTGCTCGACCTCAATGAACAAGCTTGTCTCAGCAATCTTTTTACCGAAATTTTTGCAGGTAACAGTCTACTGCCGGATATGGAACCCTTTGCCATGTGTTACGGCGGTCATCAATTTGGCAACTGGGCAGGGCAGCTAGGGGACGGTAGAGCCATAAACCTCGGTGAAATCGTCAACAAAAAAAGGGAGCGGTGGATGTTGCAATTAAAGGGTGCAGGACCAACCCCCTACTCCCGCCGGGCCGACGGCCTGGCCGTTCTCCGTTCTTCTATCCGGGAGTTTCTCTGCAGCGAGGCGATGTATCATCTTGGCATCCCGACCACCCGGGCGCTCAGTCTCATTGCAACAGGAGAGCCGGTTTTACGGGATATGTTCTATGATGGACACCCTAAAAACGAACCCGGGGCAGTTGTATGCCGCCTTTCACCATCGTTCACACGGTTCGGAAATTTTGAAATTTTCACCTCCCGCAAGGAGATTGATATCTTAGCACAGCTTGTTGATCATACTATTCAAACTGATTTCCCACATCTCGCTGAACCGGACGAGGACACCTACCTCCAATGGTTCTCTGAGATCTGTACCAGAACAGCGGAGATGATCGTCCACTGGATGCGCGTCGGCTTTGTACACGGAGTCATGAACACTGACAACATGTCGATACTTGGGCTAACCATCGATTATGGTCCTTATGGCTGGCTGGAAGGCTATGATCCAAGATGGACGCCAAACACCACCGATTTCACAACACTCCGTTACGCCTTCGGCAATCAGCCCAATGTGGCGATGTGGAATCTCACCCAGCTGGCAAACAGCCTACTGCCCATTCTGGGATCAGCAGATGAAATACAAAAGATTCTGGAGACATCATACCGGCAGGAATTTATCACTCGCTGGCAGGACATGATGGCGGCAAAGCTCGGACTGGCCCAGTACATTGCACAGTATGATGAAGCGTTATTCAGCGAGCTATTGGAAATCCTGGCCAATACTGAAACGGATATGACTGTTTTCTTCAGGCAACTGGCCGCTATCCACCCCGATACGATCACAACCGAATTCAGCCAGTTACCCGAACCATTGGTAATGGCGTATTACAGACCGGAGGAAATCAATGAGGAGTACCTCAAGCGTTTTTCGCGCTGGCTTCTGGCCTACGGGCATCGGATAAAAACAGATGCCTCATCAAGAGATGACAGGGTAAAAAAAATGAACAATACCAACCCCAAGTATGTCCTACGCAATTATCTTGCTGGGGAAGCTATTGAGCTGGCTGAAAATGGTGACTACTCGCGTATCATGGAACTACTCGACCTGCTCAGGAACCCGTATGACGAACAGCCGGAAAAACAACATTTTTATCAGAAACGCCCCGAGTGGGCCCGACACAAACCTGGTTGTGCCACCCTCTCCTGAAGCTCATAAACCCGGTACAGGTCGTACCGGTTATAGCAGCAGGGCAATGGAGAGTGAAATACACGATACAATAGTCGACAGCACAATTGCCGAGGAGGCAAGCTCAGTATCGCTGTTCAGCTGAGAAGAAAGCACATAAATAGCCGTGGAAGCCGGCAATGAAAAAAAGATCATGCCAACCTTGAATGGTAATCCTCCAACTGAAAACAGGGAATAGGCCAGGTATCCCAGAACGGGAAGCACCAGAAGTTTTAGAAAGGCGGCAAGCATAGAGGCAGAAAGATGTTTTTTCATCCCGCCAAAGGTCAACGCCCCACCAATCGACAACAGCGCCATGGGTAACGTCACCATGGACAGCAGTGACAGGGTATTATCCAAGAATCGGGGGAAGACACCGATAAACCGTGAATAGAGGATTCCCGACATACAGCCGATAATAAGAGGGTTGGCGGCAAGCGCTCTCAGCAAAGTCTTTGCCCGTTCACGAGACGACAACTCCTGCCCCGAATACCAGATCAATAATGAAACAGCAAAGACATTTATCGTGGGTATGACAAGCCCGATCACAACCCCGAAAATTGCCAGTCCCTCCTCTCCAAAAGCATTTAGAACAACCGCAACACCGATATAAGTATTAAACCGGTAACAACTCTGGGAAAAAGAACCGGCCTGATAATCAGTGATTCCAAAGAGTTTCAGGACAATGGTGGACAGCAGAAACATAAAACAGACAACCCCCAGGGTTACCAGGCAGAATGTCCAGTCAATGGTGCCGCCAAAGGAAGCCCCTCCTATCTTCCAGAAGAGCATTACCGGAAAACAAATATAATATATGAGTTTATCGGAGCATTGCAGGAAGGAATCACTGGTAAAGCGGTATCGCTTCAATACGATTCCAAGCAGGATGAGGGCAAAAACAGGAAAGAGGGAATCGAGTACGATCAAAGCGGTCGAGAGTCGTTACTCTTCCTCAAGATGAAGTACCGTCGTGCTCTTCAGGGTATCAAGCACAAAAGAAGTCCGGATATTCTGAATTCCCGGAATCGATGTCAGTTTGTCATTGATAAAAGCTGTATACATCGGCATATCGCGCACGGCGACCTTGAGCAGAAAATCCACATCACCTGTTAACTGGTAACACTCCATCACCTCTTCGAGGTCGACGAGTTTCTCTTTTACCTTACCCAGCGAGGTTATCTGGTTGAGGCTGACAGAGATTATGATAATAGCAAGCAGGCCAAAACCAGCCCGTTCCCGGTCGATAAGCGCAGTGTAATTACAAATCATACCGGAAGCTTCAAGACGTTTTACACGCTCCAGCATTGCCGGTGGAGAAATACCAATCTCAGCAGCAAGCTTTGAATTTGTGATACGCCCGTTTTCCTGTAGAATATTAAGAATTTTTCTATCTGTTTTATCCATCGTCAACCTGCTCTTGAATTCACATCACACTTCAGGGAAAAGCTGTCCGACGCCTACCGCCTCAACCCAGGCCGCCCCATTGTATTTAATTTTATTCATTTATCCAAGTAAAATACTTAATAAGCGCCCAGAAACAACCCATCAAACCTCAGGAAATAAGAAGAGCCATTCCACGCAGGCAGGACCAGGCCAGAATCAGCCCTGTGAGCACAAGGGATACCGTGGCAATTGCAGTGTGATAAAAGGTGTCGGGCTTGCGCTCTTTATAGCCCAATACCATGGCCAACAGGAATCCAGCCACCATTCCCCCACCATGTCCCCAGTTATTAATACCCGGCACCATAAAACCAAAAAAAGCGATACCGATCGCCCAGCCGCCAATTTGACTGAACACAGCCTGCCCATAGGTTCCCCCCCGGTGCTTCCCGTAGTAGAGCATGGCACCTATCAGGCCGCATATTGAAGCAGAGGCACCGATCGTCATCCATACCCCGGCCAGGGCCGACACCAGGAAACCGACCACTCCGCTGAGCAGATAGATGATAACCATCCTGTTCACCCCAAACTCACGGGCCACCAGGGGGCCTAGTTGAAAGAGGGCAATCATATTAAACAGCAGATGGAGAAGGCTGCCATGCAAAAAGGATGCGGAAACCAGGGTCCACCATTGGTGCAAACCAAAAACCGCTTTGGTGCCGGTAGCTCCGAGTACGGCTAAGCTGAGGTTTGAAGGAGAAAGGAAATGAAACGGACTGGCTGAAAAAGCATGAGGATTAAAATTGACCAACACCGACAGCCCAAACATAACCACATTAATGATTATGATCAGGCGGATCGTTTTTTCCGGCCCTGCGCCCCTGGTGAGCGGGTTGTCTTTCAGTATGGAGCCGGGTTTCCCCAGCTTGCAATAAGGGCACTCGGCCACTGATCGACTAATCAATTTACGGCAATTCGGACAGAGAAGAGCGTTATTTTTACCGGAGGAGCCCATTTTGCTGGATAAAGACATAATACCACGACGATGAAAGATTATAACGAAGCTACTGTTTTCCTTGAACCTGAGAACATAATGAGATTTGAAACAAATTCAAGAAAAGTGATAATATATACCGTAAAATATCGAGAGAAGCCTTTACATTCCTGAAGCGGTGATATTATTTGCGGACTCATATGTACATGTTTTAAAAACGACAGAACACTCGGAGAACAATATGAAAATTCTCGTAGGATACAGAGGAACAAACGTCGGCCAGGACCTGCTTGAACTCGCCCGAAAACATGCCATGGCTTTTGAGGGAGAGGTCATCATTGTAACCTCCCTGATAGGCGGGGACAAAACAACGAATGAGCAGGTCATCGAGGCCGAGGACCTGCTTGATGAAGCAAAAACTTATTTTGATGAAAAAAAAATCGATTGCGAGACTCACCTGCTGGTTCGTGGATACAGTGCAGGTGAGGATATCGTACGATACGCCGAGGAAAAGGAAGTCGATCAAATTCTGATAGGCGTAAAAAGCCGCTCCAAGGTGGGAAAACTGATATTCGGCTCTACAGCCCAGTATGTGATACTGAAAGCTCCTTGTCCGGTAACAACTGTCAGATAGGCTGGACAGCAGTCTCACCCGTGTGTTTAAAGGGGTTTTTTCTATAACGGTTGTCCGGAACCCCTGAAGTATATATATCTTCGAGGTAGCTGAACTTTCTCGGGAGCTGACCAGGCCCGCCACGTGCTACCAGGAAATCGGCCCGCTTGCCCACCTCAATCGTGCCCCAGTTCTCGATACCGAGTAGCCGGGCACCAACCAAGGTGGCCGACCGGATACTCCCGGCAAGTGATAAGCCACCCTTTATCAACAATTTCATTTCATCGACCAGCGATTCGCCATGAAGGACACCAGAACTCCCGGAGTCGCTGCCAAGCCCCACTTCGACACCCAGCTCCACCGCCATTGATATTTGCTCCAGTTGGTGCATCAGGTTTCGGTGAGCTATCTCCGCCCCGTCCTTGTCTCCCTGAAGCTTGCGTACCTCTGCATACATCTTCATGGTGACTGCCGTGGGGACCCATACGACACCTTTTGCAGCCATCCTTTCCAGGTTGTCGCGACCCATAAAAAATCCATGTTCTATGGAGTGACACCCTCCTTCAATCGCTTCACGTACCGGCTCCACCCCATTGGCATGTACCATCACCTTTTTGCCATCCCGCCCGGACAGCGAAACAAGCTTTCCGATCTCTCCCCTGTCAAACTGGGGCCGGGTTGTTTTTCCATAATCCGTCAGGCTGTTCAGGCCGGAATTTACCAATTTTACATGGTCGAAATCCCAATCAATCTCTGCAAACGATTGGGCAAGTTCTTCTTTTTCAGTTACAGCCCGCCCTATCAATCTGCCATATCGTCCGTCACGGTACCAGGCGGGCCCTGGTGTATAGACAGCAACCGGTCCCTCATAAGTTTTCCTGAACTCGCGCACACATGCTCCCCTGTCGCCACCATCGCGAACAGCCAATACACCGTGGGAGAATAAATAACCGAGATGCCGACTAATAACTGATTTAAGATCCGCACATTCAGCCTGCAGTTGCGAGGAACGGATCTCCTCTGCAACTCCGCCGGACATGGCGAGATGTACATGGCAATCAATAAAGGGGGGAACAATAGTGGCAAACCCAAGATCAGTGCAGGAATCGCTTAGACTTCCGGTATAATGAGAAGTTAGAGATCGGATAATCCCTTTCTCAACTGTCACAAGCACCTTCTTTTGCACAGGAGCCCCGGTTCCGTCTATCAACCATCCTACAAAAATTTGTTTCTGCTCTGACATAATGATACTCTGCTCTCAAATAAATTTATGGTACACTTCTCATAACGAACTTCTCAGTCCATACCGGAACAATTCAATGGAACAAAACGAACAGTTACAACCCACCGACAATCTGCTGAACAGGAACTACCGTATTTATTACAGTGTTCTGTTCATTGGTTTTGGGATACTTATAACCATCCTCACAGCTCTCGTAACCTACAAAATCCGCATTATGGATATCGCGAGCGAACTTGAGCGGGACGTCACTATCGAACTCAACCGTAAGCAGGAAGAACTTACAAGCTATCTCTCCGGGTTGGGTAATTATGTAACCGCCGCACGCACAAGTGCTTCACTTATAGATTACATCCGCACCCCCTCACCAGCCAATTGGGAGAAAGCCGCCAACCTCTTTTATGTCCTGGCGAAAACAAATCCCAACATCATGCAGTTACGTTACCTGGATGCAGCTGGTCTTGAAAAGATCAGGATCGACCAGGGTTTTGGCCGAAACGAACCTGACATAATCACCGGCAGTAAACTGCAGGATAAAAGCCATCGATATTATTTCACCGAAACCGCCCAGCTCGGCCCCAACAGCTTTTGGACCTCCAATCTTGACCTGAATGTGGAGAACCGGCAGATAGAAGTGCCCCACAAACCTGTCATCCGTGTTGCCAGCCCGATATTTGTCGACCAAATTTTCTCAGGAATTGTAATCATCAACATCCACGCCAAACAGTTTCTCAACACCTTTACGACTTCCTCCTTTTTTAATATCAGCCTTATCGACAAGGACGGTTTTATTATTTTTCATCCACAGCAAGAGAAGCGCTGGTCCCGCTATCTCCAGTCCGGCCACACCCTCCAGACTGCATATCCCAACGAGGCCCTCACTGTCCTGAACACCGCCCTTCCTCTGAAAATCAGGAAACACGGAGAGTTTTTTGCCGCTTCCATCGAACCTTTGTTAATCAAAGACGGCGCTATCATCATTTTTGAGCCAAAAAAAGAGAAGATCCTGAAAATTGAAAAAGAACGCAGGAATGCTATCGTCTTTCTCGTTTTCATTATTTTCCTGCTGTCCCTGCCACTCGCGTATATTATCTCAAGAGCCCCTGCAAACCTGTCCCGAAAAATTCTTGATCAGAACAACACACTAAAAGATTATTTTGAACTCATCGATACCAATATCCCCTCCTGTACCACCGACCTTGAGGGTACTCTTCTTACCGTGAGTACGGCCTTTATTAAAATAACCGGTTACCTTAAACCTCAATTAATTGGCATGAGGCTGGCAGATCTTGAAGATCAGGATCAGTCAGAATCGGTTTGCGCACAAATTCCGACAGACCTGTTAAACGACACAAAATGGGAAGGTGACATACATTTCCGCACTGCCAATGGAGGTCATCTCTATACCACGACCAGGGCCTATCCAAAATACGACTCGGCAAACAAAGTGGTGGCCTTTTCAATCATCCATCGCGATATAACTGACCAGAAACGGATAGAGGAGCTCTCCATCAAAGACGACCTGACCGGCTTATATAACCGCAGGTTTTTCAACGAAACAATAGCACGGGAATTGGGCAGGGCCCAACGTGAATCGAGCCTGCTCTCTTTTGCCATGCTGGATGTGGATTACTTTAAGCAGTACAACGATTTCTACGGCCACCAGAAAGGTGATGAGGTCCTGAAAGTCATCAGCAAAGCCCTAAACCGGAAAATGACAAGGGGAAGCGATTTCTGCTTCAGGCTGGGAGGTGAAGAGTTCGGAATCCTTTTCCTTGATACACAGCCGGAACAGGCGACAGCATTTGTCGACGGAATCCGCCAGGAAATCCAGGATCTGGAACTTGAACATAGCGAAAGCGAAATAGCGAAAGTCGTTACAGTCTCGATAGGTTTGCTCACCCTCTATCCGGACGCGGACAGCAGTGTTGATTACATCTTCCGAAAAGCTGATGAGGCGCTCTATACCGCTAAAAATCGAGGTCGTAACCGCCTTGTTGCAATTGACAGCACCTTCGTCTAAAAGCCTGTTTCTCTAGTGGGTGTCAATATAGAAGTCGATGACGCACATGGCGCGGTGCATGGGCACCAACAGAGGCTATCAAGAATGCACAGGTCACTCCGAATGCAGGGTTGACAAAACCGTGAAAGGCAAATCCCAGAAGTACACATTTCAGCACCGTAATCATGCCGGAAAACTCCCGATGCATCTGCCGATGGCGTGCCCCTTCAGCAATACAGAGAACCACGCCGCTGCCTCCGGCGAGGTAGAGGTAGAGCGATGGAACCTGTGAGCCGTCAATTAGAAATATCGCGGCAAGAACCATGGCCGCCCCCACCTGATGAATCGCCCGAATCCCGATAGAGAACCACAGCCCCCATATTGGCCTGTTGGCTGTCCTGCCAAGCCTGTTTTCACATTCCTTCGTATCTTTTGCCATCCGGACGACCTGTCTCCCCTGTGCTCTGGTAAATTGCTGAGATTCTGCTGGAACTAAATCCTAATTCCCGGCGAAAGGCAAAAGAAATTATGATTGATAAGAACGATCGAATACATTAGGTTGACAGCAACCCACTTCAAATAACCTGTAATTACAAGGTATAACCCAACTCCACAACACCCACCGTACAAACGAGTATTTCATGCAAGATCGTACCCCGTCATCTGGACTCTACCCTTGGTATGTCCATATAATCAGTGGCTGGTGCCTGGGAGGGATATTCCCCTGGTTCCTGGTCATCCGTCAGTTCTTCAGGACAGGTCAAAGGAAAACTGCTGCCCTGCTCAGTTGCATCAATGCCCTCTTTTACACGGCATTCGTTCTTGCCGGTTTTTTCAGTCACCTGCCATGGGATGTTTTGAGCCTCATAGCCATTGGTACCGGTTTCGCCTGGTCTTTTGGGGCCTGGTTGGTGCAATATTCCTTTTTCGGCTGTGCCCCAAGGCGTTATTACCTGTCCGAGTGGAAAAACTGGATTTCACCGTTCCTCACCGCGATCATTGTCGGTATCGGCATATCCGTTATCCTGTCGATATTTCCGATGCTCACCAACAGGAGCCAGATGTACCAGGCCAGCGATCTGCTGACCAAGAAAGTCATCCTCTGGGATTTCTTCAGGTTCACCCCAATGTCCTTTATCGTAAGCATCCCGCTTGGACTCTGGTGGGCCGGTGAAAGGGAGCGTTTCACCATCTCCCGTGTCTTATCCTACATCTTCGGGCTGCTGCTGTTTTACCTCCTGTTCGCAGGAGGGTCTACCCTGTTTTTCTTTCTGGTCACCAACGGCAACACAACACCACCTCTCCGCACCTGGTTCATACTGCCGCAGGATCCCCAGGGCCTGCAAAAATTTCTGCTCGGTCCGCTGGAAAATGACTATTCTGCATATTTTGTCATTCCACTGATCCTTGGACTCACTCCACGAATTCGCGACTTTTTTCGAAAAAGTCTGCTCTATTTTCCTTTCATGGTCCTGGTCTTTATCGGCTATGTGGGGTATTCCCACCATTTCTGGCAGTTCATTCAGGGCCAGATCATCTACCAGATGACCGCAGATGACCCCAAAACAAGGGATAAGGCCTATACCAGGGTAAAGCTGCTGATTGACCGGTTCCCGGAACATCGTGGCTGGCCGGTTATCGGCACAAAACTGGCGCATCATCACTATAGTGAAGGGGATATTGAACAGGCTTTTAAACTCTACAATAAGGTAGCCGAAAAGGCAGGCAATTCACCACGCTGGTTAAAAGAGGCAGAGCTGGCCAGGACGATAATGCATTCTGAACACTTTGGCGATAAATCAGGGGTGTTCAGGCTTGAACTGCCCCCTCTCCGCTATGAGTCATACATGACCAGCAACTGGATGTCGCTTATCAGGTTGATGCGCTATTACGAGCAGGATTCCTCCACCGAAAGCGAGACCTTGATCCGGCTCAAGAATATCTCAAAAAGCGATACGGAAATAAAACTCAACCCGATGCCGACCCTGGCCGAACTTGATGATCATGCAACCAATCTCGGCTACCGGATTGTGCTGATTCCCTCAGATGCCCAAACCATTAAGCATTTTATCAAGAAGGGTTTCCCTATACTTCAGCCAGTCAAAGACTCGTTTCACCTTCTCTACGGTATTGACGAGGGCAGGTCTGTCATAGAAGCCGTTTGCTACCGGGACACCCTCACCGCTGCGATGCGGGCACAGAAAGAAGAGCTGGCCCAAACCGTTCTCGGGGAAGACCCCCAAAATACCACCGCCCGTTCACGCATCGACGATATGGCAAAGACATTACTCCCCTTCTCTTTCTGGGAAAGCAGCCGCCAAAGAGACACCGCTTCAACCGCAGCTGTTGTTTTCCCGACAGAACGAAAGAGTGAGGTCATGGCCCTGTTCGACGATACTCCGCAGGTCGTCTCCCGTCGAAGCGACGGTCTCCTGACCGGTCTTATCAGCCTCAATATGCTGCAAAGCGGAGATGCCGCAGGGGCCATAAACTGGTCACAAAAAAGCTACAATATGCTGAAAGAACCTTTCCCCCTGCACATTGCCCACCTGGCAGGACTGTTATGGGATTCCCGCAAGGTTACTATCGGACACAAGCTCCAACTTGAGCGGCAACTCCCACAACTTGGGCAGGTCGAAAAGTATTTTGCCCAACCTGCGACACAAGCCTTCCTCGAACAGGCGCGACAACAATTCTCGGCAGACCTGGGAGCCCATAACCTCTCATGGAGTATACGCAACCAGTATAAAGACTTTCTGGACCGCAGCAAAACAGTTGAAAGAAAAATTCTGATTTCAATAACCAAGGAGACGGTCAAACAGGAACCTTCTTCACGGAGGTTATGGCTTTACCTTGCGGATTTGTATGAGTGGGACAAGAACATCTCCGGCGCTACCATAGCCTATGAAGGAGCACTTAAGTGTGATTTTTGGGATGACCGGCTGGCAACCAGGTTGGTCTACCTTTATATCCGTGCCGGTCAGTTGGAGCAGGCTGACAAACTGCTTTCCACCATCTCCCCTGCCCAGACACGTTTTAATCCGGATTATTTCTATTGCAAGGCTGTTATTGCTGGCTGGAAGGGCAACAACGAGACGGCAACAGACAATTTTGAACAGGCGATCCGAATGCGCAAATATGACGTCAATTACCATCTGGATTATGCCACGTTTTTGCAAAAACAAGATGGAGAGCCAGACAAGATAGCAGTATTACTTGCCTGGGCAGCTCAGCTAAAGGGGTCTGCAGAGCAGGCAGCAGTTAATTAATATTGACATCCTCAAAATGAACGCAGCGTTTTTATATACAGGACCAGCATATGTCTGAAACAGATACACTTGACCAGACTGACAACACAGTCAGAGCCCGCCAGGAGCGGAAAATCAGCCAGACTCCTTTACAGGGCCCCGGCTCCATTGCCCTGATGACGTTCATGGCAGGACCGCATATCTCGCTTTTTCCCGTCCTGACCATTTTCTCAAGGCTCTCCACGCCAATAGCCTACAGGTTCCTGACCATCCTGGCAGCTATCGGCTGCCCTCTGCTTTATGCAGGCATGCTCCTCTGGAAAACAAAATGGTACTGGGCATCACTTATCACCGTTACGGCTCATATTGGATTTGCGGTCAGCTACTACTTCCTGTTCAGGAAACTGGCTGCCCGGTATCCTGATGAGTACGCGATGGAGCTCCCCCCTTCGGCCATTCAGGAAAAAAGATATGTCCTCGCCGGGATGGCGGGGGGGCTTGGCCTGATCCCGCTACTTGGTGCCCCTTTTGTCCTTTTGTTCCTGCTGGCAAGCGACAAACTCCTGCTCACCATAATGCCGCTGGCCTTTGATGACTCCACGTCTCTCTACCTGATGATCCAGGCAATCCTCAGCCTGCTTGTCACAGGTTTTATTGCCGGAGGATGGGCCGGAAGGCTGGCTTTGAAGAGTTCGGCACTCGAAACCATCTGGAACAGCCTGACCCTGGTCTGGATATCCCTCACCTGGTTCTTTTTCCTCATTGTCGTAATCACCTTACCCGCCTTTCTCACCAGCCAGGCAGATAGCCAGACCATGGGTATGTCTTTTCTCTACTTCCTGGTCGGTAATCTATTCATAGGCTCCTGGTGGTCGGTATACATCCAGATGTACACCCTGCGACCGGCGTCATTTATCCGGCGTGGACTGCGACTGCTTTATGCACCGATTATCTGTTTATCCTCCGCCTTTATCTTCGGGATCATCTGCGGGTATCCGGCAAACTGGTACCACAGCGCCGGAAAGTATTTTGAAAAACGAGGCAGGGTCTCGCCGTCGCTCTGGTGTTACGAGCAGGGGTTGGGCAGAAACCCAACTGGCCCCCACGCCAGTTATCTGCAATACCGGATCGCCCTTGGTGAACACAAACTCGGCAATACCGAAAAAGCCATCAAGGGATTTCGGAAAATCGTCTCCATGTACAATTACAACGAGGAGCTGGTAAGCCATGCCAACCAATTCCTGGACAATCTGGCACGAAACAACCACCAGGGTAAACGCGTCGTCCTGCCCGGAGTTGACAACCCCACTACTTATAAGGGAGCCTACTGCGTACCAAACTCACTGGCCCTGGTCATGAACTTCTGGGGAGCCGATGTGGACGCCGACGATATCGGCAGGCAAATTACCAGCCTGGCTGGCGGCACCATGACCGTAGACCAGACCTGGTATGCACAGCAAAACGGCTTCAACCATGAGTTCATCCCTATGGCGTCCACAGCAGACATCAAAGAGACGATCGATGCCGGTTTCCCGGTAATGGTATATGTCCCCCAGCATGTCTTTGTCATAGTCGGTTACGACGAACAGCTCGAGACTTTTGTAACCTATGATGTGGCGACCGGTGATGTGTGGGTAGAGTACCTGCAGAAAGATTTTATTAAATCGTGGAAAAAAGAAAACTCCACTATGATCGTCGCCTACCCACAGGAAAAGGCGGATACGCTCCCCATAAAACTGACCCGGATGATAGAAGAAAAAAGTAACAGTTATTTTCAATACCATCTCCACAAGGTTCAATCTTTCGGTCAGTTCAACAATCTTGACCACCTGGAATATGCCGCCACCTCTTCATCGTCCTATTTTTTCCCAATCGTCACTCTTTTCAGGAACTATCCAGCAACACGGTCAAGAATTTCCTCCACTTTCGATATTGATGGCATCTCAACCAGAATAGAGGCCTATTATGGCAGGGATTTTGACGAAGGAATGCACCTGGCCGGGCAATACCATGATTCCAGCTATGCTGACAGTGATGACGACCTCAAGCAGAGCCTTGACTTCCTGATTGGTACGAACAGGCTGAAAGAAGCAAAGGAGCTGATCGAAGCCATTGAAGCCAACGGTGTTATCAGTAGCGACACCTCAGAGACTCTCTCTATCGTAAACCTGGCCCTGGGAGATCTGGAGCGTGCCATCCCTCAACTTGAGGAACAGGACGACAGCCAACTCCATTTCTATCTTGCCCAGAGTTATCTCCAACAGGGTAAAATACGGAGCGCTCTCCCCGGACTTGTCAAAACGATCGATGATTGTACATGACACTACCGAAGGAAGCCGGTCGGGCCTCAACCACAGAAAACAGGTTTTTTGAAAAGATACTCGTACATGTCAAGCGAGGAAAAGAAATTCAGGGATAGAAAAACAATCATGGGTTTGGATAAATTCGGCTATCCGGCAACTCATATGGCCAACACTATTCTCACAGGTCTTAATGATTTCGGTACTGAATCGAAGCAGCTGGAGTCAAGCTGGTACGACTGGTTGCATTACAACCCTTTTGATACCAGGGTAGCCGCAAAGCTCACCACACTCCTTGAGAATCGAATCAACAGCCTTGACCCGGATCGGGATGCAGACCGTGTGCAGCAGTTGAAAAAGAAACTGGATACAACGAAAAACCGTGTCAAACGGTATGGCCAGTTAGCAGCGGCCGGTCAACTGCACGAATGATATGCAACTCCATGGTCAACAGAGTTTGCAGAAAACCTTCACAACGGGTAGGTTTGCTTCTGTTATTCATGCATTGGTTTATTTATACATATTGAACTTTCAAATATAGAAGGATAGAAAAATGAGTAAAACAGTTGTCCTGATGGGAAGTCCACGACTCCAATCCAACACCGACATGCTGGCAAACAGCGTGATTGAAGGTATCCGGTCCGCCGGTTCCGCAAATGATACGATTGAAAAATTCGATCTTGTAGAATTGCAGGATTGCGTCTGTATAGCCTGTGGTCATTGCCGGCAAGCGGGAGAATGTATTCACTTTCCTCAAGTGACCGAGGTACTCAACAAGATCAAGGAAGCAGACGGGCTTGTTATTGCCACCCCAACCTGGTGGCTGGCCCCATCAAGCCAGTTGAAGATTTTCATGGATCATTGGGGCACATTCCTGAAGATGGATTACAGCTCCCGCATTGAAGGGAAAAAGGCCGTGCTCGTTTCCTGCTGCGGTAACCCGGACCTCAATTTTGCCAACAAGGTGAATAAACAGCTTGAGGAAATCCTCAACCTGCTTGGGGTGAAGGTTGTGGCGAGCCTTGGGGTTAAGGGTGTTGTCGAGGTTGGAGCGATTGCCCGCGACCAGGAGTCACTGGACGCCGCCCGTGAATTGGGTAAGAAACTGTACCGATAGTCCGGAGATTTATTGCGGCAGGCCATATTGTGCAATAATGGCCTGCTGCATCATTACTCTCATTCCCCCACCTCCTCCTTAAACCTATCTATCTGGCTCTCAAGACCAATAACCTGGTCCACAGGCATCACAAAGGCGATCCCTGTTCCCGGTTTATCGAATTTACCGACCTCACCAATAGTGTGCAGGATCTTGTCTACCAGATTTTCCGCAAGCAGGAACATGATTATATCTGTCTGAGCTTCCAGGCTTAATCCGAAAAATGTTTTGGCCTCGTGAATACCGGTACCCCTGGCAGGGATGATCGTCGCCCCCGTTGCCCCAGCATCCTTTGCGGCATCGACGATTTTATCTGTAAGGACCGGCTTTACCGACGCCATAATAATCTTAAAGCGCATTTCTTTTCTCCTCTCTTGCTTTAACTTTACGCATTCCTCTGTATTCAGCTATCTGGGCATAACCGAGAACGGTAATAATGGGAAAAAGGCTGGCAAATGCTATAAGCCCGAAACCATCTATAGCCGGGTTCCGTCCCGGAACTGCCGCCGAAAGCCCTAACCCCAAAGCCGCAACAATAGGCACTGTCACCGTAGAGGTAGTTACACCACCCGAATCGTAGGCGAGTGGGATGATTGATTTCGGTGCAAAAAACGTCTGAATGATAACAACCACATAGCCTGCCATAATATACAGATGCAGCGGGGTTCCCGTTACGATCCGAAAGGTACCAAGCGAAATACCAAAAGCGACACCTATAGCAACGGTTATCCGTAATCCCCACTGACTTATACTACCACCCGAGACATCCGCAGCCTTGTAGGCAACCGCGATCAGCGACGGTTCGGCCACAGTTGTCGCAAAACCGATCGCTGCAGCAAAGGCATAGATCCAGCCATAAATTTTCCAGTCGGCTAAATCCGCCGCATCCTTCAAAAACTCGGCATCGGTAAGTTGTGCCGCCATAAGTTTTCCAAGAGGGAACAAGGCATCTTGCAGGCCAACCAGGAATAAAGTAAGCCCGATAAGCACATATATGCTTCCGACAGCGATTCTCGGCAGGTTATCAAGCGGTTTCTTGATGATAACCATCTGAAAAAAGCCAAACAGGAGGACAATCGGAACCAGGTCTCTGCCAGTTAAGGCTAGTGTTTTCAAGAAGTCTACTACCATCTCCATATCACCCTCCTACCCCAAAAACAACGATTCCATACCCCATAACGAATATCATAGGTACAAGGGAGGCGAAAGCAATGAGACCGAATCCGTCAAGCAGCGGGTTTCGACCGCGAATGACAGTGGCCAAACCAACACCTAGTGCTGTTACCAGAGGCACCGTTATGGTTGAAGTGGTAACCCCTCCCGCATCGTAAGCAATACCTATTATTTCCTTCGGGGCGATGGTGGTGATCAGCATGACCAGAATATAGCCGCCGATAATGAGGAAGTGAATGGGCCAACCAAGCAGAATCCTCAACACCCCCAGCAAAATAGCAAAACCGACAGAAAAGGCCACGGTATATCGTAGGCCCAGGGCATAAGAATTGAGCACATTTTTATCATTAGGCAAAAGGCCGCCCTGCATGGCAACATCAGCAGCCTCCCGGGATATGGCAATGAGGGCCGGTTCAGCAACCGTGGTAGAAAACCCGAGGGCGAAAGCAAATACCAAAAGCCAGAAGAGCGATCCTTTCCGAGACAAGGCCTGCGCCATCTCTTCCCCGACAGGGAAAAGTGCCATTTCAAGCCCTTGAATAAACATGGAAAGACCGATAATAACAAAAATACTCCCAACAAACAGCTCCCCCACTTGCGGCAGGGGCTGACGGATGACCACAATCTGGAAAAAGGCGATCACCACCACTATTGGTGTCAGGTCGGTGGTGGCCTGCCATAACTTGCTGGTAATAAAGCGTAGTGTTTTAGAAATGGTCATAGCATAAACTATCCGGATTCATCATAAATATCAGTAAAGAACACAACTGATCTCATAATGCACTCTCTGCCGATGAATGTCCACCCGTTTCTGCAGAGAAGCAGTGTACAGTTTCTCCTGCCAGACCAATATCTTTACCAATAATTTGTTTGATTTAACAGTTGTATCACGATACCCTCCCACACTTACAACATCAATATTTTACCACCAAGAGCATCAACAATGATATTCCCGTTCCATAGAATTGCCCTGCTGCCCATACTCCTCTTGACCCTTTACCTCTATTTTATTCCTCAAGCCTTAGCCATCGAACTGACACTTAAGGAGAAAGAATTTATCGTCAATCACGACACTATCCGGGTCCACAATGAAACCAACTGGCCCCCATTCAACTTTTATGAGAATGGTGTTGCTCAGGGAATAAGCATAGATGTGATGGACCGAATAGCTGAGTTGACAGGTCTTCGGGTTGACTATGTCACCGGTCCAAGCTGGGATGAGTTCACCAAGATGATACAAAAAGACCAACTTGATGTGATGCTTAACATCATCGACCTGCCCGAACGACAATCACACTTCCAATTCACATCCCCTTACGTTAAAAGCCTGACCGGGGTTTTCACCAGTACTGAAAACCGGAATCTTTACAATTCGTTCGATGATCTTGCGAACAAGACGATTGCCGTACCCGCCGGTTTCGATCTCGAAATCAGTATGCCCCAATACCACCCGGAAATAGAACTGCTGCCGGTGCGGGACATACTTGAATGTATCGAGGCCGTTCATTCGGGTAAGGCAGACGCCTTCATGGAAGAAATCGGCGTAGTCGACTATATCGTTTCCCAAAGGGTCATGAGTACGATCCAGCTGTCCTTCCAGGTGCATGAAGAACCCTTTCTCAGCAACCTTACTATCGGTACCAATCGGAACAACCCGCTGCTCCACTCCATCATTCAGAAAGGACTTAATAGTATTTCGGGTGACGAGCTCAATCTAATACGCAAAAAATGGCTGCTGAAGGTACATGAAATATACGAGCGAAGCATGGTCAATCTGTCTGTTGCAGAAAAAGAATACCTCTATGACAACAACCAGGTAACAATTTGCGTTGATCCATCCTGGCCGCCTCTCGACTTTATCAACAAGTCAGGCGAACATGACGGTTTGTCCGCCGACCTGATCAATATTATTGCCCAGCGACTTGATGTAACCTTAACACTTATTCCGACCACAACCTGGGAACACACCCTGTCCACCATAAAAGAAGGTGACTGCGATATTATTCCGTTGATGAATGAGACGCAGGAGACCCAATCCTACCTCGATTTCACCCGTCCTTATTTTGATTTTGCAACCGTCATTGCCACCAGGAAAGACGCTTCTTTTATTGGGGATTACTCCGAGCTTTACGGCAAGAAAGTTGCTCTGCAGGCTTATTTTTTTATTACCGAGTACGTTCGCCGAAATCATCCGCAAATAGAAATAGTCGAGGTTGAAAATACCAGCGAGGCACTCAAAATGGTTAGCGAGGGTAACGTCTATGCTACAATCGACGGACTGCCGACCATCGTCAACACCATTGAAGTGCAGGCTCTGGAAAATATAAAGATCGTCGGCACCGTGCCACAGAAAAACAGTATGAAACTAGGTGTACGCAAAGATAAACCAATGCTCTATACCATCCTCGACATAGGAGTCGCATCACTCACAGAGCAGGAAAAAATCGGATTGTATAAGAAGTGGCTCGATATTGACCTGGATCAGCACTTCATTAATCGTTCGACAGTGCTGAGGATAGCCCTTGCTTTCAGCCTGCTGCTGGCATTCCTTCTCTGGCGCCAGCTGGCCCTCGGTCGGTATGCAAAAAAACTGCAAGTTCTCAACGACAAACTGCACCACTACTCCACAGTGGACCACCTGACCCAGGTCCTCAACCGGAGAGCTATTGAAAAAAGACTACAATCAGAAATCGAGCGGACACAGATTACCGGCGCCCCGCTCGCCCTGGTGCTCTTCGACATCGACCATTTCAAGTCGATAAACGATACCTACGGACACCCGACAGGAGACAAGGTACTCAAGAAAATAAGTACGCATGTTGAAGGTTCCATTCGCCACAGTGATCATTTGGGCAGATGGGGTGGGGAAGAATTTCTTATTGTACTGCCTAACACTGCTCTTGAAGGTGGCGAGAAAATGCTCGAAAACCTCAGAAAGTCAATTGAAACCTATGATTTCGGCCTCGAGAGGAAGGTTACCGTAAGTTTCGGCCTTGGCCAGTATGGTATAGGTGAAAGCATGACCGCATTTATCTCAAGGGTTGATAACAGTTTATACAAAGCCAAAGAGAAAGGACGAAACATGATTATCAGTGCTGAAGAGCCGGCAAGCCAATGCGTAGATAAAATGTAAGGCAAATGTCTGAAAAAGCCTGTATACTCATGGAATCGTGAACAATTCGAGCGGTGAATCCATTCCCGGCAAATCGACCAAAAAGCTATTGGAGTTTTAGTATGCCCAAAGACATTTATACTCTTAAAATGTTCCCACTCACCCTGAAACCTCTTGGTCGATTCCTTTTGCCGATACTCCTTGCCGCTATTCTTGCAACTCCCGGTTCTCTTTATGCCAAGAGGAGTGAAACAACAGAAGTCATCCAGGCGTTGACACAACAGATCGCTTCAACTCCTGATGGAAAACCGAAAGCAAAGCTCCACCTTTATCGGGCCCGCCATTACGCAAAACTTGGACAAAAAATCGAGGCCAACAACGACTATCAGGCCGCTCTAAAACACCACTATGCAGGATGGATTGCAAACGAATATGGTTACTTTCTCTTTAATTGCGGCGAATATGGCCTTTCCTACAAAACCGCCAAGAAGGTAATAAAGGATTTCCCCCAGTTTGCGCAAGAGGCCACAAAGCTTAAGAAAAAAGCGGGTGATAAATTCAAGGAGCAGTATCTGGAAGAGAATCCTCCGGAAATCGTCATGAATGTCGAGGTTGATCCCAACCAGGTAACCCGCCTCGACCTGGTGCGGAAACAACAGGCAAATAAGAGCAGGATCTATAAGTATCCGAGTGTCACCAAGGCTTCTAATACTTCTTCAGGTTCATCTTCTACTAAAACAAAACCAAAACCGCGATCAACCTGAAGCCTGAAACGCCGCTAGGTCTAGCGGCAAGACATACGTCCAGCAACCGACTTTTCAAAAAAAAAAGGAATAAACTGTCAGTGTACTCTTTCTTATCTTTACAGGATAAAAAAGATTCAGAGGAGGCACACTGTATGAAATATGTCTATTCACTTATAACAATACTCTTTTTATTTGCCACTGTACGTTACCTGCCAGCCACATCTACCAATGAAAGCCAGGAAAGCGGATCAACTGCCACAACAGAAAAGGCACTTTTTGCCGGTGGTTGCTTCTGGTGCATGGAAAAACCGTTTGAAAAGGTAGACGGTGTTCTGTCTGTTGTCTCAGGCTATGCTGGTGGCACGGGTGAAAACCCCACCTACAAGAACTACGCCTCCAAGGGCCATATTGAAGTTGTCCTGATAACTTACGACCCGGATAAAGTTGACTATGAACAACTCCTCGATATATTCTGGCGGCAGATTGACCCGACCGACTCAGGCGGGCAGTTCGTCGATCGGGGACATGAATATTCAAGTGGCATTTTCTATTATTCTCCTGAACAACGTGCTGCGGCAGAAGCATCGAAAAAGAACCTTGCCGCCACAAGCATATTCGACAAACCTATCATAACACCGGTGCAGAAAGCACCCAAATTCTGGCCTGCTGAAGAATACCACCAGGATTATTATAAAAAAAACCCGCTCCGTTACAGATATTACCGTTCCGGATCTGGGCGAGACACATTCCTGAAAAAATTCTGGAAAGAAAATAAGGCAGTCTCTCTTTCCGGCACCGATGACCCGCGCAGCAAACTCACACCGCTACAATACAAAGTCACCCAGGAAGACGCCACAGAACCACCCTTTCGTAACGAATACTGGGACAACACCAAAGCCGGTATTTATGTCGATATTGTTTCCGGGGAACCGCTTTTCAGCTCACTCGACAAGTTTAAATCGGGAACGGGCTGGCCAAGTTTTACCAAGCCCCTGGCAGAAGAAAACATCGTTGAACGCTCAGACATGACCTGGCTGATGATTCGTACGGAAGTACGGAGTAAAAAAGGAGACTCCCATCTCGGCCATGTTTTTGACGATGGACCACCGCCAACAGGACTGCGGTATTGCATCAATTCAGCGTCTCTCCGTTTTATCCCGGTGGAGGAATTGGAGCAGCAAGGCTATGGAATATACCAGGCATTGTTCAGGTAAGGAAAAATCGATATGGGGTTAACCCGAAATGGTCACCGGTTTTACAAAAGAGAGATCCGTAAGAAAGTGATAACCTCACAAAAAGCAGCTTATGAAAAACTCCCATTCTTAATAGACTGTTCATTGATTTTTCACGTTTTTTCTCGAACTTGCACGCCCCCATTTACCGTCCTACATCCTCTTTGTCCTATTAGGTATCAGAGAGGATTCAGGACGAATCGGAAGCCAATAGGATTACAGCACTGGCAGTCAATACCAGCCACATCAACCTCTATCACCTAAGATATCTTCCGGTAAGAAGCTGTTCAAGTTTGTGGTAGTACTCTTTTTCTTCCGCGGTAAAACGCTCACAGATGCCGTATGGATACTTGGTAACAGAGCTTGAAGCAATGTCAAGGCAGGCATTCAGGATATCCAATCGAATCTTTTCCGCCTCATCCTGCTCCCTGTTCTCCATCCGCAACATTGGCATGAGATCACGAATGACTTCACACATTTCCTTGTCCGGTGGGTTATCAAGATATTGCTCAATAAACTGACGGGCTTCGGTATACTCGAGCACCTTGCAACCGGCCAGGCGGTTAATGCTGTCAACATGATAGTAAAGATATTCGTATATGATCTCGCGCTCGGCTTCCTGTATCACCCCATCCGACCAGGACATCTCGCATAACAGCACCAGATCGATAAAATAGATTTGATGCCCCTCTATTCCGTAACGGCCAAGCCGCTTCACAGCATCTGTAAATGTAAGTTGGCTCATAATCAGTCTTCCCCTCTGCTTCTTCTGAAAATTCAAGCTCCCCAATCTGCGACATTGCCCTTAACTGGTCCCCGTCTTAAAACTACCCTACCGATTTTTACTACAAGCTATGAAAAAAAGAAAATCAGTCTATGCTAATATCCACATATTGATATTAATATAATAAGTTCAGTCTGATATCATCATCCGTGTCAAAAACGGTATCCCCACCAGCGGAGACCAGATTCTCATTCAGAATTTTCATTTTATTCTCCT
Source organism: Desulfopila sp. IMCC35008 (assembly GCF_010646885.2). Lineage (GTDB taxonomy): Bacteria > Desulfobacterota > Desulfobulbia > Desulfobulbales > Desulfocapsaceae > Desulfopila. The sequence goes on from NZ_CP050700.1 coordinate 4,442,308, forward strand.
CACCGGAGAAATAATCCGGGATCACTCTCTGTCTCCCCTGCTTGCCGTCTAGAAAAAGAGCCAGCAGGTCGGACCGTACCTTTACCTGCACAACCATATCTCCAAGCTCAACGGAACCCTGCGAGCGGAAAAGATACCAGCCGGAAAGATTTCTGACTGTCGGTTTGCGGCTCAGTGCATTTATCTCTTCCCAGGTATCAGCTGAAACAACTGGTTTTTTCTCGGTTTCTTTAATAAGAGGTACATATGTATCGTCAACCAGTTTGTCTGTCATATTTTTTCTGAAAGTAAGGTAATAGAGCCCTTCATACAGATAAGGATAGATAGTCTCCACCACGTTCCATTCTGCTGGTATAAAGGAGGGTTCAGGCACCAATCCTTCCATGAGTGGTGCCCCTTTTGCTGCCTGGTGCTTCACTGCCAGATATTCCCCGAGCCAGGGATTATGAGTACTCATTTCCTGAGCAGATAAAGGGGGAAACAACGCTGCGACTCTTTCCAGGTCTGTCCCGGTCAGACCATACTCCTCCACAAGCTGGTAGGCCGTTGACAAATTCATATTGAGGATATCACTCCACATCATTTTACTGATGAAGAGAGGAGATCCTTCAAAACCTTTTCTCGCTACCTGCTGTATGATATTCAACTCGTTCAAGGCAGTTTCGAGATCTCCCTGACGACTGCTCAACAGAGTGTACCCCTGATAGATTGAAGCGATATCGCGAAGCCACATGAAATCCGGTAGCTCACCACCCTGAATATACTCAACCCCGGGTTGGGGAAAACTCTCAAGGGCTGCAAGTTGCTCGAGCACAACCCGCTGGGTGCGTATTTGTCGCCAGGACTTTCGAATCTGTTCCTCATAATTCGTTACATCCCGTAGCAATTGGGGCTTCTCCTTGAATTCTTCAACCCAGACAGGTCGTTCAACCTGGCCCTTAAACAACGATCTGCTTAAAAAAGCGGCGCTGCCCGTATCCGGATTTTGGGTCTGAAGATCAGTAATAGAGTAGGGTGAAGACTGCGGCTCAATATCGACCAGAAGAAACCCTATTGCACCCAACATGATCGAAAAGAGCAGGAAACGATTCCATTGCATTTTCCTGAATGGTTTTTCATCCAGTATATAGGAGAAAGGCATAAAAAGAATGAGGAACGTAACACCAATGGCAACCAGAAGGCCCAGGGCAATGAGCTGCTCCCTTGAAAAAAGTAGGGGCTCAACGGAAAAAGCGATATATCCGTAAAAACCTGCCACAGCTGCTACAATTGAAAACGGTACTAAAACCAGTAAAAATTTAAGTAGCTTCATCTTTCCATCCTTTTATTTGCGTTATTCTGCACCACTGCAAGCTCTATTGGTACCACAGATAATATCGGTTAACCACCTGTAATTAAGAGTCTTCCTCACTCATAATACACCCTGGCATCCCCTGTTTGCCAAACCTGCTTCAGAGGTGCCGGTATCACAACTATTATTAGGACTGTTTTCTCCTATAATCTGGCTGACTGCACAACAAGGCACTATTTTGGAAATTGAAAAAACTTTGCTGCCGGGGTAGCATACTCGCCACTATCGATGTTGTTACTATTTTTTACATCCAAACCAATAGACCCAGATGGCAAAACTCTACTTCCGATACGGAGCAATGAACTCCGGCAAAACAACCGCTTTAATACAGGTTGCCCACAACTACAGGGAAAGAGGCATGGAGACCATCCTGGTCAAACCGGTGATCGACTCCAAGGGACAGGACCGAATTGTTTCCCGTCTTGATATTGAAAAAAATGTAGATATTGTCGCCAACAGTTCAGATAACCTGTCTACCATCCTCACCCGGGAAAAAGAAAAAAGGGAGAAGCTTCATTGCATCCTGGTGGATGAAGCCCAGTTTCTCACCAGTGAACAAGTGACCCAGCTTTTTGAGTTTGCTGTGCTGGTTGACATACCGGTTATCTGCTATGGGTTACGGACCGATTTTCTGCTGAACGGTTTTGAAGGAAGCAAGCAGTTGTTGTTGCTCGCACACAGCATTGAGGAATTGAAAACAATCTGTCAATGCGGCAGGAAGGCGTTGGCAAATGCCAGGAAAATTAACGGCCAATTTGTTTTCTCAGGTGACCAGGTAGCCATCGACGGGGAGGCCAGTGTTGAATACGAACCTCTCTGTGCACAATGTTATTATAAGCACAGGAACAGCTGACTTTTTTCAGGTTATTATGTTTTATGCCTCCTCGAGATTTTCTCCCTCGAAAGGTTCACTTGAGCCAGGCAATCAAACAATCTTGCAGCACCCAGGACACTCATGACCCCTGAACAAATCGACCTTCTCAAAGCCGCTGACAAGGCAGCCCTGAACGCCTATGCACCCTATTCAAAATTCAGGGTGGGAGCCGCCGTGCTCACAGATAAGGGGGTCTTTGACGGGGCCAATATCGAGAATGCCTGCACCAATCTCGGAACCTGTGCCGAAAGAGTTGCCCTATCCCATGCCCACATGCACAAATGCTCCTCTATCATTGGAATCGCCATCAGTTGCATTGATGCCACAAAAGATGCCTCCGGCAAAGCGGAGATAAACCAGATCATGCCGTGCGGAGCTTGCCGCCAATGGCTGAACGAACTTGCCCCCAACGCCTGGATTGTAGCCAGTGGCTCGAAGCGGGTTTTTAGCCTCAGCGACCTGCTACCTGCGCCCTTCACCCTCTCCCGGGAGTAACACGTTGAGCAATATTACAGGCAAGCCCATTGAAACAGGAATCATCGGTGGGAGCGGTATATACGCGATAGACGGCTTCCAGTTGCTTGAGGAAAAAAGCATTTCAACATCATTTGGGGAACCGTCGGACAGTTATATCATTGGGGAGTTAGGTGGGATTCGGGTCGCTTTCCTGCCCAGGCATGGCCGCAACCATCACCTCCTTCCATCAGAGATCAATTACCGGGCCAATATCTACGGTTTTAAGGTACTCGGTGTTACAAGCATTATTGGCATAACGGCAGTGGGGAGCCTGCAGGATGAGTTCCCTCCTCTGCATCTTGTCATTCCCGACCAGTTGATAGACCGGACGGTGTCAAGAAAGCCTACTTTCTTCGGCCAGGGTATTGCCGCCCATATCCCCTTTGCGGAACCTTTTTGTCCACTGCTGAGCAAACAGATCTATGATGCAGCCACACCTGTAACACCGGAAATCAGCAAAGGTGGAACCCTGGTAACTATTGACGGCCCCGCCTTTTCCACCAGGGCTGAATCAAACCTCTACAGGCAATGGGGGGGGGATCTTATAGGCATGACTACCTATCAGGAGGCGAAACTCGCCCGTGAAGCGGAAATTTGTTACGCGGCTCTGGCCATGGTTACGGATTACGACTGCTGGAAGGAAGAGTCAGCTGACGAGGTTACGGTTACAACAGTGGTTTCTAATATGCATAAAAACAGCGCCAACGCCCAGGCAATACTCACCGGTTTGCTCCCACAGATCTCTACAGTTAAGACCTGCCATTGCAATAAAAGTCTTCAGGGAGCTATCATGACAAACCCGGAATCCATCCCGGATGAAACGCTTGAAAAGCTCAGGCTTCTCATTGAGGGAACGCTTAATACACCAAAGGGATAAACCGATAATAGAGATGAAAATACTTGATTTAGAGACCTGGCCCAGGAATAACGCCTTCGAATTCTTTAACCGATACGAAACACCCCAATTCAATATCTGCGCCAACGTCACCATCACCCAGACGCTCCGGTTTCTGCAAAATAACGGGTTAAACCGGTTTACAGCCATCATGTGGCTCGTTTGTCACACAGCCAACGGTATCCGGGAACTTCGCTACCGAATCAGGGGCGAAAGTGTAGTGGAACACGACGTTGTACATCCGTCATTCACCTGGCTCAACAATGATAACACCCTCACATTCTGCATGGCAGAATACCACCCCGATGTAAGGGCGTTCTTCCACAGAGTACAGGACAGCGTTAACGGCATTAACCCCAACCCGATGCTCGCCGACCAACAGACAATGGACAATATTCTCTATATCTCCTGCCTGCCATGGGTGAATTTCACCTCGATTTCTCATCCGACAAAAATGGATGAAACCCGTGCCATCCCACGTATCTCATGGGGTAAATTCACGAAGGAGGGAAAGGAGTGGACCATGCCCGTATCACTGCAACTCCACCACGGTCTGGCAGATGGCTATCATTCCGGGCTCTTCTTTGATACATTACAAAGCCTTCTGGATGAGCCGAAAAAGATCAACTGGCCGTTATAAAGCACTCCAGCGGTCAATAATTCGCTGCAGAACTTTGATAAAACTCTCTTCTGCTGCGGCCCCCGCCTGTATAACTTCTTCATGCCCCACCTTCTGATCGATAATCCCCGTACCCATATTGGTGATACAGGAGAGCCCCATTACCTTCATCCCCGCATGGGAAGCAACAATCACCTCTGGTACGGTTGACATGCCCACCGCATTGGCACCAAGGATATTGATGGCCTTGATCTCGCTTGCGGTCTCATAACTGGGACCGGTCATGTAGAAGTACACACCTTCCTTTAAGGGAATATCAAGTTCTTTCCCGCACTGCCGGGCAAGATCCCTAATTTCCCGGGTATAGGGGTCGGACATATCGTTAAAGCGGGGTCCGAACGCTTCATAGTTTGCACCACGTAGCGGGCTGTCCCCGTGCAGTTTTATATGGTCTTTTATCAGCATCAGGTCACCGGGCCTGTAATCGGGATCGACACTGCCCGCGGCGTTTGTAACGATCAGATTGGGCACCTTCAGATACAGCAGGCAGCGAAGCGGGAATACCACCTGTTCCATACTGTATCCCTCGTAATAATGAAAACGCCCCTGCAAAACCAGAACAGGTGTATCATTAAGTGTGCCGGAGACAAGCCTCCCTTTATGCCCCACGACCGTCGATTTGGGGAAATGAGGTATTTCTGAAAAATCAACCTCAACCCGATCCTTCAGTTTTTCCGCAAAGGTCCCGAGACCAGAGCCGAGAATCACACTGAATTTTGGAACTTCCCCTATTCTTGCGCCGATATAATTGGCGGCTTCAACAATTTTTCCCATATCCGGTTTCATCAGTGATCACCTTTCTCAAATATTTTACCGATTGCTGCCGGAGCAGTAGTTTTTCCAACGATACCGACAAGTATGATGATCGTCAGCACATAAGGTAGCATGGCCAGGATGTCACTGGCTACGGGCACCCCTTTGGAACCGAGAAAAATTTCAAAACCTTTGGCCGCTCCAAAGAGCAGGCAAGCAAGAAAAGCCCCCTGTGGAGTCCATTTACCAAATATCATGGCGGCCAGGGCAATAAAACCGTGTCCGGAGATAAGTGTATGTGAAAAACGTGACACCACGGCAATACTCATGGCCGCTCCACCTAAACCTGCAAAAAAGCCGGACATGATAACGGCACCATAGCGCACCTTAGTGACGCTTATCCCAAGCGTATTGGCTGCTTCCGGATTCTCACCAACCGCCCGCACCCGCATACCGATCTTGGTTTTGTAGAGTACAAACCAGACTACAAACACAAGAATAAAAGCGAGATAAACCGTAGCAAACCGGTTAAAGACAAGATCCATAAAACCGGAAGACGGGAACATCTTCCCCTCACCAAAGAGGAAGTCGAGGGGACGAGGAACCTTTTTGGTGACCGTCAGGGTCTGGGTGGCACCATCAAAGAGCATGCGGCTGATAAAGAGGGCGGACCCTGCACCAAGAAAATTGATGGCGATACCGGAGACAATCTGCTCGGCAGAAAAGGTTACGCAAGCGACAGCATGCACCAATCCCCACATAGCACCGCCAAGTGCCGCACACAACAGCCCAAGCCAGGGATCATTGGCGAAATAAGCCACTGCCGCACCCACAAAGGCACCGAAAAACATCATCCCTTCAAGCCCGATATTCACAATACCGGAACGCTCAGTGATAACACCGCCTAAGGCCGTGAAAATGAGAGGAGTGGAATACATCAAGGTAGTGCCGATAATAAAACCAATATCCTGAATAATTGGGTCCATGCTGTTTATCCCCTCCTCGACCTGAGTAACATTTGGATTAACTTCGGCATGGCGATAAACAGGATAATGGTGCCGACTACAATATTGATGACCTCGGTAGGTGCCCCTACTGCATCCTGGATTTTTGAGCCGCCGTATTTCAAGCCGCCAAACAGGAGCCCTGCAAACACTGACCCCGGCCCACTATTGTTGCCGATAAGGGAGACCGCAATACCGTCGAAACCATACCCTTCCATGATGGCCAGCTTGGCAATCTTGTGGCTCACCCCCATCACCTGGATAGCACCCGCGCATCCGGCAAGGGCACCGGCGATTGACATGGAGGTAACAATGCTTTTTTTCACATCTATTCCGCCATATTCTGCCGCATGCGGGTTATAGCCCACCGCCCTGAGTTCGTACCCCAAGGTTGTTTTGTTGAGTATATACCAGACAACGAATGCCAGGAAGATGGCGATCAGTATACCAATATTTACAGGTGTCTTGAGAACATCTCCCAGCACCTTATGAGAGCGGATAAAATCAATACCGGCCTCACTGATCTTCCACTGACCAAACAGATCGATACGGGCTGAATCCATAATAGTAAAGGACTTGCCGGTACCCATCTTACCAAACGTTTTCAGGGTCAGCGACCAGTTGGAGAGGTAGAGGGCAATCCAGTTGAGCATAATGGTAGAAATAACCTCATGCACCCCAAAACGCGCCTTGATGTAACCGGCCAACCCGCCCCATACCGCCGCTGCCGTCATAGCCAGCAGCATACAAGCTGGTACATGGATCCAGATGGGCAGGTGAAGGTAGTATCCTGCCATCACCGCCACCATCGAACCAACGATAAACTGGCCTTCGGCACCAATATTGAACAATCCCGTCCTCAAGGCAAAAGCCACAGAAAGACCGGTAATAATAAGGGGCGTTGCATAAATAATTACGTAGGATACGTACTTGGGCTTTGCAAATGTTCCCCGTAAAATTGCCCAGTAGGCCTCAAAAGGGTTAAACCCGGCAAGGAAAAGAACAACCGCGCCGACAGAGAACCCCAGTAAAATTGAGATCAGGGTCAAGCCAAGGGGGCCTTGAAGAAACAACTTTTTCAATTTCTCTGCCACCATACTAAGCTGAGCCTCCTGCCATTAACATCCCGATCTCCTTTTCATCCACAGCGTCAGCGTCAAGGACTCCAACAATCTTCCCCTCGAAAATAACCGCTATCCGATCTGAGACGTTCATAACTTCATCAAGTTCAAAGGATATCAGGAGGACACCCTTGCCGGCATCCCGCTGGGCGACCAGCGTCTTGTGTACATATTCGATAGCCCCTACATCAAGCCCACGGGTCGGCTGTGCCGCAATAAGCAATTGCGGGTCGTTACTCACTTCGCGGGCGATAATCATCTTCTGCTGGTTGCCTCCGGAGAGAGCACGTGCCTCCAGCGTTGAATTTGGCGGGCGAATATCGAACTTTTCTATCAACTCGTCTGCATTCTTGTAGATATTATCATGCAGGAGGTAGAAATTTTTTGAAAATGCGGGTTTGGAATAGGTCTCCAGGATCATGTTTTCGGCAATGTCGAACTCAAAGACAAGCCCGCGCTTCTGCCTGTCTTCGGGAATATGGCCAACCTTGTGGTCGTTGATGATTCGGGCCGGGGTCTGGTTGGCAATGTTTTTACCTGCCACCTCTATCAGACCACTCTTAACCTTCCTGAGCCCCGTCATCGCCTCGATCAATTCGCTCTGGCCGTTACCGTCTACTCCGGCAATTCCAAGGATTTCGCCTTTTCGCAGTTCAAGATCAAGACCTTCCAGCGCCATTACGCCCCGACTGTCCTCCACCCAAAGATCCCTGATTCTGAGAACCGTCTCTCCCGGTTCCATTTTCTTTTTATCAACCTTGAAATTCACCTCACGCCCCACCATTCTGGAGGCCAAATCCTCCTCGGTCACCTTGCTCACTTCAACGGTATCGATATGGCGCCCCCGACGAATGATTGTGCAGTAATCGGCAACCTGCTTAATCTCATTTAATTTGTGGGTGATGATGATAATTGATTTCCCCGCCTCGGTCAGGTTATGGATGATCATTACCAGTTCCTGTATTTCCGGCGGAGTGAGCACAGCCGTCGGTTCATCGAAGATCAGGATCTGCGCCCCCCGATACAGGGTTTTCAGGATCTCAACGCGCTGCTGGCTGCCCACCGACAGATCCTGAACCAAGGCCCTGGGATCAACTGTCAACCCATACATTTCCGACAACTCGGCAACTTTTTCCTCCGCTTTTTGTAAATTAAGCAGGCCAAAACGTGACGCGGGTTCATTTCCCAGTACAATATTCTCGGTGACGGAAAACGGCTCAACCAGCATAAAATGCTGATGCACCATGCCGATTCCATTGGCAATAGCGACATTGGGATCAGTAATATTAAGAGAAGTTCCGTTCACCCTGATAGAACCGGATGTTGGCTGCAATAACCCGTACAGGACGTTCATCAGGGTTGTTTTACCCGCACCGTTCTCGCCGAGCAATGCGTGAACTTCACCTTTATGGACCGTGAGGTTTATTTCTTCATTGGCGACAAAATCACCGAACTTCTTGGTGACATTTGTCATTTCCACAGCTTTGTGTGAAAAGTCGATCGATTCCACGAAATTCCCCGGGATGATCGGCTACCGGCCCTGACTGTCGAACCGATAGCCTCTTTTTGTAGTAACTGCCCACCCTTGCCCGGGTTCTGGCTTAAGCCTGACCCAACGAGCCCTAATTGAGAGGGAAAAACCTACTTTATGAATTCCTTGTACTCAGCATCCGTTGCCGGTACCACGATTTCGCCGGACTTGATCTTGGCGATCAGGCCGTCAACCTCGTCAAGGATCTCCTTGGGTACATGCTTGCTGGTGGTGGGCGCAATGCCTACACCCTCATTGGAGAGGTTGTAGACCACAGACTCACCACCCTTAAAGACACCTTTCTGGAGCTGTTCGACGATGCCGAAGATGGCGTTATCAACACGCTTCATGGCTGAAGTGAGGACATTATCCGGGGCCAGGTGGCTCTGGTCCTTATCAACTCCTATGGCCCATTTGTTTTTCTCTTTAGCCGCCTCGATGACACCGTCACCCACACCACCGGCAGCATGAAAAACAATATCAGCACCCTGCTGGTACATATTATTGGTAATTGCCTTGCCCTTGGCCGCATCGGTGAAGGACTCGGCATACTGACGAACAACTTCCACCTCAGGGTTGGCCATTTTCACACCAGCCATATAACCGTACTCAAATTTCTCGATCAGGGGGAACTTGATACCACCAACAAAACCAACCTTCTTGGCCTTGGTCATTTTACCGGCAATGTACCCGACCAGAAAAGACGGCTGCTCTTCCTGGAAAACGGCACAGGCTACATTTTTCGGGGTTTCCGGACCATAAAAGAAATCGACGATGGCATACTTCTGGTCGGGATTAACCTGGGCAGTGGATTTGATGGCGTCGGCCATCAGAAAACCGATACCCCAGATGAGGTCATATTCCGCATCGGTGAGGGTCTCCAGGTTGGGAGCATAATCGGCATCCTGCTTGGATTCCTTATACCCGATCTTCATCCCCAGCTCTTCCTTGGTCCGGGTCAACCCTTCCCAGGCGGACTGGTTAAAGGACTGGTCGTTCACACCTCCGACATCCGTTACCATTCCGACTTTCATGCTCCTGGCACTCGCCGAACCGGTCACGCATACCGTTACTGCAAAAAGAACAGCAGCCCACAACGCACATTGCTTTTTCATCCATCTCTCCTTTTATGGTTAGTTTTTTTGGGGGAAATATCCACATTCTCTATTCAAAATCGGTTTCACACCTTACAGGTTGGCACTGTAGTTTCACCCAACGCATCTAATTGGTTTACAACCTGAAACTGCCGTTTTGCCCAATCTCAGCGTTGCAGCTGAAAATTTTTCCATGGGATATCGTATACATGCCTGAGGTTGCATTTCCAGACGCGCCTTGATCTTGCACAATATGACTCCTTTTAGGATGAAAACTAGTTAGCAAAAATCCTGGCCTGGCTACATCTCCTGACTGGTACAAGATCAAACAAAGGACGTCCCATAACTCATCCCCGGCACCGCGAAAAAGGAAGCCAGGCTCTGTCCAACATCACTGAAACTACCGCGTACCCCAAGATTTTCGCTGGGCATCCCTCCGGAATGGACAAGCAGCGGCACATATTCCCTGGTATGATCCGACCCTTTAAAACCGGGATCACAACCATGGTCAGCGGTGATGATGAGCATATCATCTCCTGACATCAGGGTAATAATTCTGTCCAGCACCCGATCTATCTTTGCAACTGCATCGTGATAGCCTTTAATGTCACGGCGATGGCCGAAATGCATATCAGTATCCACCAGATTAACGAATATAAACTGATCCTTTTCCGGAGAAGACTCCAGGCAACTGACAAGCCGCTCCAAACAGGCAACATTGCCACTGTCATGATAACTCACATCTATCCCGCGCTCACAGAAGATGTCCCCGATCTTACCAATGGCTATTGTTTCAACATCATTTTTCTGCAAGACATCCAGAATGGTATCATGCGGCGGCACCATGGAGAAATCCTTTCTGGCAGAGGTGCGTTTAAACCGGCCGGGTTCGCCAATAAACGGACGGGCAATAACACGCCCTATCCGGTATGGATCGGCAAGCTCCCTTGTTATCTCACAGACCCGGTATAACTCTTCAAGTGAAACAACCTGCTCATGGGCCGCGACCTGCAACACGGAATCAGCTGAGGTGTAGACAATCAGCCCTTTTCCCTTCATATGAAGCTCGCCAAGCTCTTCAATAATTGCTGTTCCTGAGGCCCCCTTATTACCCAACACCTCATAGCCTGTCCGATCCCTGAAATGATCGAGCAGTTCTTCAGGGAAGGACGGATGTGGCAGAGGAAAAGTCTGGAACGGTTCAGTCAGCACCACACCGGCTAGTTCCCAATGGCCGGTGGTGGTATCCTTGCCTTGCGAGACCTCGACCATAGCCCCGTATGCAGCCAGAGGTGCAGCAACCGGCTCGCACCCGGGCAGAACGTGTCCGGCGAGTTCAGCACAATTTCCCAACCCCATTTTTCGTAAGGTAGGCCAACCCACCAGCTCAACCCCTTCGCAGATATGCAGGGCCGTATTGGCCCCCTCATCTCCATAAAGGTGTGCATCCGGCAAGGCACCGATTCCAAAGCTGTCTATAATTATCAGCAGGGCTCTCATGGCGGCGGCGGTTCCCCCCCTCCCTTGGCTTCCTGAAGGATGGCAATTCCTGCACTGGCACCAATACGATCGGCACCGGCCGCTATCATCTTTTCAGCATCGGCCAGCGACTTGATGCCCCCTGAAGCCTTCACTTGTAATTCGCCATTGACAGTTCTCTTCATCAGGGCAACATCATGTGCAGTTGCACCACCCCCCGCAAATCCTGTGGACGTTTTGACAAAATGAGCACCCGCCTTCTTCGCCAGAAGACAGGCCTCTACAATCTCTTTTTCGCTCAGCAGGCAGGTTTCGATAATAACCTTGACTATGTTTCCAGCTGCAGCTTCCACGACTTTACGAATATCCTGCTCAACATATTCTGCGAACCCCTCTTTCATGGCACCGATGTTTATCACCATGTCTATCTCTTCAGCACCATCTTCAATGGCCTGTTGTGTTTCCATCGCCTTCATGGAAGAGGTGTGGGCGCCAAGGGGGAAACCTACAACCGAGCAGACCCGGACACCACTGCCAGCGAGTTTCTCCGCCACCATTTTCACATGAACGGGATTGACACAAACACTGAAAAAACCGAACAGGATCGCCTCATCGCAAATTTGTTCTATCTGGGACCGGGTTGCATCGGGTTTTAACAGTGTATGATCAAAGTATTTTGCCAGTTCTTCAGCTTTCATAGGAGTTCCTTTTTCAGGAGATCGTTGTATATATCATTGGATGTTGGGTTGGCTGAAGTTTCCCGAGCCTGAAAGCTTTGATAAACCGTAAACGTGCCTCTTCCAGACGATCGGTGGAGTTCACGTGGAAAAACGCCAGTTCTTCACCTTTTTCCACATAATCACCAACACGTTTCATCAACCAGATTCCCACGGCAGGATCTATTATATCCGTCTTTTTCACACGCCCGGCTCCGAGCAATAAGGCGGCCAGGCCAATTTCATCGGTTGCAATATCAGTCACATATCCTGAGCATTCTGACACAATAGGTTCCAATCTGTCAGCAGTTGGCAGGAGATCCGGATTAATGCAAACATCCGGTTCCCCACGCTGGGCTTTTATCATGGCTGCAAGCTGCTCCAGCGCCCTGCCTGATTCCAACGCCTCGATCGCCGCCTTCGTGGCAGCTGTTTCATCCTGGGCAAGCCCGGACAAGTACAACAGCTGCGCGCTTAAAGCGATTGAGACCTTTTGAAGATCACCTTCATGATTCCCCTGCAGGATTTCTATTGCCTCACGAACCTCCAGGGCGTTACCCACCGCATTACCGAGAGGCTGATTCATATCAGTTACCAGGGCAGCAATTTTTTTGCCAGCTTTCTGACCGATCGCAACCATGACCCGGGCCAGGCGCTCAGCATCTTTGACCGACTTCATAAAGGCGCCGTTGCCGGTCTTCACGTCCAGCACAATCGTCTCACTGCCGCTGGCAAGCTTTTTACTCATGATACTGGATGAGATCAGGGAGATATTGTCCACTGTGCCAGTGGTGCCACGCAAGGCATACAACAGCTTATCTGCGGGAACCAGCTCACGGGTCTGACCGATAATAGACATACCGCTATGATCAACAATCTCGCGAAAACGGTGCATGGAGATATCGGTCCGAAATCCGGGTATCGATTCCAGTTTATCGATGGTACCACCGGTATGCCCCAATCCTCGACCCGACATCTTGGCAACTTTCAGCCCACAAGCGGCAGCTATGGGTGCGGTAATCAGAGTCGTTGTATCTGCAACGCCACCTGTAGAATGCTTGTCCACCTTCATACCGGTAATTCCTGATAGATCGATCGTCTCCCCGGAATCCCGCATGGCGAAAGTCAGTTCAGCTGTTTCCGTGTCGTTCAAACCAACAAACCAGATGGCCATCAACAGGGCGGACATTTGGTAATCGGGAATAGTACCTTTCACATAACCGGACACAAAATAGTCAATCTCAGCCGCCGACAGGCGCCCGCCGTTACGTTTTTTGAGTAGTATTTCCGGAAAATGCATGGAATCCCCTGTTCTCAACTAATTAATCCGTCAACGTCCCAGGATAGTCACAGAAAGGAAATATCGTGGCACAAACAGCCCCCCGGCGCTTCCCATATATCCCAGTGTTATTACTGACCAACCTATCGTATCGGTGAAGGTTTTTCTACGTTTTTCTTTGCACTGCCAAACAGTATGCCATCCATACATGGATGGCATTATTAAGCCGTGCATTAATCAGCCGACATTGGTATAATGTCGGCATGAATGAATTTGACGGAAGAAAACTCGACAGGAAAGCTCTTGAGGCCATACGGATTAGAGCCGTAAAACGTGTTGAGGCCGGTGAAAGCCCAGAGATTGTAATTAAAGCTCTTGGCTTCACTCGATCCCAGATATACGAGTGGCTTGCAAAATATCGTGAGGGTGGGATTGATGCCCTTCGACGTCGCAAAGCTCCTGGAAAAACGCCAAAACTCAGCGGTGAGCAGCTCAAGAAAGTCTATCGCCTTGTTGTGGGGAATAATCCCAGGCAACTTAAGTTCGAATTTGCTCTCTGGACCAGGGCCATGATCAGAGAAATGATTCGCCGTGAGTTTGGAGTAAACCTCAGTGAGGTATCTGTAGGCCGCCTTTTGAAGAAGCTTGGTTTGAGTCCTCAGCGTCCGACACATCGAGCCATAGAGCGTTACGAACTCTCTGTATTTAGATGGATGGCTGAAGATTATCCGCAAATCCGCAAGCTCGCTAAAGAGCATAACGCTGAGATTTATTTCGGTGATGAGTCTTCTGTGCGTTCCGATTACCATTCCGGTACCACTTGGGCTCCACGTGGAAAAACACCTACTGTCAAAGCACCTGTGACCAGGCATAAGGTCAACTTGATCTCGGCTATCAGTCCGCGTGGAACGATGCGCTTTATGGCCACTGAAGAAAATGTAACAGCTGATGTGTTCATTGCTTTTTTGAAACGTTTAATTTGCAACGCTAAACGTCCTGTGTTTCTAATCGTAGACAATCATGCAGTGCACAGATCCAACAAAGTCCGTGAATTCGTGAAAAGTACGAAAGGCAAGCTCTGGCTTTTCTATCTACCGCCGTATTCTCCTGAGTTGAATCCTGATGAACATGTATGGAACTATCTGAAAAACCATAAAATTGGACGCCAAGTAGTGCGTGGCGCGTACGACTTGCATAAACGAGTAGACTCAATTATGCGGTCTCTGCAAAAACAACCAAGCAAGATCAAATCATTTTTCAAGAGTGCTTGGACCAAATACATTTTAATGTCGGGTATTCAACGTACGGCTTAATAATATGCTATCTCTACAACAGCTTTAGATGGATAACGGGATAAGAAAAACAATTTTCACTTGCGATTTTGTCTGCGTTTTCACTTTCCGTTAAGCGAAAAAGGAATAAAGATTTTCAATTCAACCAGACGCAAAAAATGAACCCCTTCTTTATTAGTATTTACAATTCGAGGTAATTCTTTTTCGTTTTCAATGCATATATTACCATTGTTTGTAATGGCTAACCAATTGCTGGATTAGGACTCTTACCCTTATCTTTTAATCGTAATTAAGTCTGAAATAGCGGACAAAAAAAAGCACCGTAGTTCATCAAATTCTCAAACTTCCTTTTGCTGGACGAAAGTAAAAAAAGTTTTGATTCCATGTTCTGAATTCCAACCTCAGAGACCCGGGTCAGTATCGTATATAGTGTTTATAACATACTGTTTCCATCGTATATAATTCTACAAAAGACACCGTCTAATTTTTTTGTAAGGTGTTTTTCTTCCGTAACAAACACATTCATATCTTTAATACGAGATAGTATTTCTTTCTCCACCCACTGGGGTGTAATAATTTGTCAGGAAGGTTAAAAATCATATAGAAAAATATTGCATCAAGACCGCAACTCGACTAGAATGTGTCAACATAGAATGGGGCATAACAGGTAAACTGTTATATGAAAACGCAAACTATTAGTTCTAATTAAATCGCGAAACGGTAAAAACAAAATGTTTTTACCGTTTCGCTTTATATAAAAAGAACGACTGGCAAGAATAGTGATTAAACGTTTTTAATCCAAACCGAAAACAAACAAAGGGAGATTTATTGATGAGACTGGTTATACTGGCCTTGTATCTTGTGTTGACATTGTCGTTGTCCGCCTGTGACTGGTTCGACGATGATGATGACGACAACTCTGGTGGAGTTGGAACACCAGAAGCTGTCGACCAAACCTACACAGAGACACCCCAAGCCGAACCAGCCGAGGCCGCTGAAGAGGACGTATCTGCAACGACCGAAAACGTAGATTACACACGAAACTACCATCATTGGAACCCGAGATCATGGGACGGTAAAGGATCTTCTATCGTTCTCTGTCCGGGTGCTCCCAAGTATGATTCCTGCGAACTGAACGGAGACTCACTTCGTCTTCATGGAAACAGGGATTACGGACGCTGGATCTGGACCAATTACAACACCAGAGGTCTTTCCGGCAAGATCACTTGTACTAAAGACGGTGTAACAGTAGGTTTTGAAGTGACGAGTAAAAGCTCGTTGCAATACGGAAGCTGCTAGCGGGTTGTCTTGTATCGGTTTCGCGACCAACTTGTTGTCGCTCTAATCGAGCAAAGGGCCGATTCTCAAAGAGAATCGGCCCTTTTTTATTCTATTCACCACCTTCTGTCGTTATTCGTTTGATCCCATCTGAAAACTAGTTAGTTCCCATCCTAAAACCCAGCATTCTGTTCAATATCGAGGCGTGGCTTCATTATTTACCGCAGGCATATTACGATATTCGGAGGATCAATAAATAAGCCGGAACGCTGAGATTGGACAGAAGGGTAGTTTTCGGATGGGAACTAGTTAGATGAATAGCCTCCAAAAAGCTTTTTCCTTTTCTCATTCACCATATCCAGTACATCACCCAATGGTGAAAACAGGATCTTTAATATAAAAGTCCTGCCCATTTTCCCTCTGAAGAGAAACCAGCATCTGTAAAGAAACTCACTCCTCTTGGCTCGGGAGGTTGGTTCATCCATCGAAACATGATATTCCGGTACAGGTTTCCTCTTGGATTGCATCCTGAGAAACCGCACACGGTTTCTGCCTTTCTTCCCCTGTGCCATCTTCAGTATCCGTTGCGACATAAACTCCTTGGGCAGGGTATGAAGAGTAATAGCGCCATCTGCAGCCGCCTGACGCATAACTTTTTCACCCGCTTCGGTTCTCTGGGATATGAGGGTACATCGCTCCAATTTGGCAAGCTCACCGGAATAATCAAAAGCCCAGAAATCACCAAAACTAAGGTCGGCATACTCGGCAAGAGCATCAACACAGAGATAACAACGTTCGGCCCCAAACAGCCGGAACATGACATTCATCACATTCTTGATGTTGATAGTGTGCAACGGAATATGGCTGCCATCCTTCTTATCCACCACAAAACCACCCGGCCAGCCTGCACCACGAAAACCGAATCGGGCTACGTCCTTGAGTTTGATGTTGCATGCCTTTATCGCTTCAAGATGCCCGTTGGTTTTCAGGGTACAATTACAGTAGAGCCCAAAGATATAACCGATCTTCTTTCCAAGCCCGGGATCGGTTTGCTGCAGTTTTCGCAATCCATGTATCTGACAGGGAAGTGCAACAACTGCATATTTCCCTTTCTTTTTGCGTAACTCACGGAGCACCTCCATAGAGGGGGTAACACAATATTTTGATTGTGCTGCCTGCTTAATATCATCAGGGGTTGTTGCCAGGATTCCTTTTGTCAGATACGGCTGATCTGAATCATAATCCACTACCAGAGCACCATCAATTTCCTTTTTCTCGAGGAGATAAAGGAGCAGACCGGTAACCATACCACCACTGGCACCTGAAAAACGTACATCGTTATCTTCAGGATGTGCAATATAGAGATTTTCGGTATATCCCTGCAGGTCGTGCTGGTCGTAATCGGTATTAAAAAGTGTACGTGAAAGTTCTGGAAAATTCACATCCCCACCGGGACAAGACTTGGTACAAAGTCCACAGGACGTACACTTCCCACTTAATTGCGGAAAATTATCCTGGTCAAAAGAAATGACCTGGACAGGACACACACCGGCACATATTCCACACCGGGCGCACAACCCTTTCTCAACAATGTTTTGTTGTAATTCAGAAAAATTCATATTTTCTATTTAACAGGCAAAAGACAACACGCGTCACCCTTCACCACGAATCTTCTTTGTTACTGCGGGAGAACCGACAGCAATACCAAAAGGAACCACATCCTTTTCAACCAGGGCATGGGCACCGACAATGGCATTATCTCCGATGGTCACTCCGGGATTCACCTGTAATCGCACACCAAGCCAACATCCATCCCCGACATATATATCTTTTCCGGGGGAGCTACATTCGCCTATCTCACCAAACCGACAATACCCGGCTATCAGACAATCCCTGCCCATTCGGAATATTGAGTCGGTCTCAACCGTGCAATAGGAGCTGAAATTGGAACCTTCACCGATGAGGATTGCCCCTTTTCCCGCAGTCGACAAAACGGTCTCGGAACCGAGAAAGACCTCTTCATCCAGATAAATGGTTCCTTCATCCCCATGACCCTTACCGGCACTGAGAACAACACCATTACTGATGACGACTTTCCTGCCTAGATGAATCCTCTCTGCTCCGTACAGGTCGATAAACCTGCCAAACAATACACCCCTTCCACAGGAGCCAAAACGATACGGATAAACCTTGCTGCGCAACCACAACCCCAGTGCTCCAGGACACCAACGTAAAAATCGGTCAAACAGAGTTGTCATGAGAACTTTGCTCCCGGTTTTACAGCAGCGGGTATACCGGCAACACAACAGCCAGCCTCAACATCACGGATGACTACAGAGTCAGACTCGACAACAGCATTATTACCAATAACAACACCATCCAGGATGGTCACCCGATCACCGATAACAACATTATCCCCGACCCTGTTCTCGCCCTTACAGGTAATCGGCTGATTAATTATCGGTATATCAAGCGCGGAAATAGCATGTCCGGCGCCAACAATATAGGAACCTTCACCAATAACACAATTTTTACCGACCGAAAGCCCCATCAAAGACCCAAGCCGACTGTGTCGACCTATAGTTGTTCCCTGTCCGACCTCAAGTCGGCCACCGGGGCAACTGAAGATCACCTTGTCACCGATACAGGTACCTGCTCCCAGAATAATTTCCCCTTCTTCGCTTTTGACATTTAGAGTGACCTCATTGCCGATACAGCACCCGTCATGGATCTCAATACGATATGGTAGCCGAAAAGAGAAATCCCTGCTGATCTTCACCTTGCGGCCGATATGGCGAAAAGCTGGTCGTAATAAAAGATTGCGTGCCGCCGCACCCAGGCTTCCCTGTAATGAGCCAATCAGCAACACGCTCAATTCCAGATACACCATATACAAAAGGCCACGGTCCCCGACCATGGCCTCTTTGTACTTGGTTAAAGCATTCCCCGGTTTTGCAAGCTGGCGCTGAACACTGCCGATATCCTTTTCCATCATATCTCTTATGAGTTGCCTATGAGACGTCGCCTTTTTTTCTGGCAAACTCTTCCAGTTCGGTGAGTTCTTTTGCCCTGCGGTGTTTATAAAGCAAGTAAACAATAAAACCAACCCCGCCAAGTGTCAGCATCTTTACCCGCAGTAACAGCCCCATGGCCAGTGAGTCCACAGTGGCTATACCCATCATGCTAAAATAAAAAACAAAGACCGATTCAAAAAAACCGAAATTGCCTAATATTGAAACGGGAAGATGGCCAATAAACATGATTGTCGGCGTCAGCGCACACACCACGAAAAAACCGGGATCAACCCCGAAAGCGAGAAACGATACATAGACGTTCAACCAGGTAAGCATATAAAAGAAAGCTGTTACCCCCGCCACCTTGGCAAGTAATACAGGCTCTTTCACGATTATGGTCATGGCCCGCATCAATTCCACGTGAAATTTTGCGACCTTGCCGGAAATGTTCTCATACACGCCCTGCAGAAAATCAACCGGCCAAACCAGGATTTTAAGCCCTGTCTTCTCTGCTACGGAACGACAACCGCCAAAAATCGCATGGGCGATTGCATCAGGGAGTTTCAAGGGTTCCTTTACAGTCATGACCCAGAGAATAACAATGAGGAGGATAAATGCTGCCAGGCTCGGAAAATAGAAATAGGGACTGCTATACAATTCAGGTATAAAAAGAGGTGCTCCAATCACCAGCATGATCAGGAACAGGACACCTGTGAACCGCTCAAGAAAGACCGCTACCGCAGAATAGACCTGGTCTTTGATTATCTGGCCGCTATAGAAGGAACGGACCACATCGCCACCCACATTCGAGGGCAGCAGGTTAGAAAAGAAATAACCGACCAGATAAATCCTCATCAAATCCCTGAACGAAACGGTCGGATCCTTAACTTTTAAGAGGATTCTCCATTTGTAACAGCTGGTTGAAAGCATCACCGGTACCAGCAGGAATGAGAGACTGAAATACAACCAGTCTATCCTGCCCAGCACCTCGACCACCTCATTTTTCTGCACAAAAGAAAACAGGACCAGCAGAAATGCCACTCCTACACATCCTTTGAAAAGGTACCGCAGCCCCTTGCTGAGCTGAAAGGGCTTTTTGCCAGGTGCAGCAGCGCCTGCAGCGGTTTCCGCTTTCGAATTTGTCACACTATCCAAAATGAACCTTTAGTTACTAGTATGTTACCGGGCCTTTTACCCTATTACGGCAACAAGGACCCGCAGTTTCTGTGGGAAATCTATAACCAGGGAGTTTTACCTTTTGCCGATGAGGGTGTAAACCAAATTTTCTCTCTTGAGGAGAAGAAGTAAAGGACTTTGGGGCGGATGAGGGCAACTTCTCGGAATTATAAGATCGTATCGGTCATGGTAAATCCGATGATGGACAATATCTCCCCGTTACAGTAAATCCGGACCTTCCAGTCACCATATACGTTCGGGCTAAATTCACTACCGCTTAACATCTGACTGAGCGGCCCTTTCTCATGCAACTGCATCCAGAAATAAAGTTGTTTTGACAACGGCTCACTCTCCGGAGATAACTCATAACTATCATTGCGAACCAACACTCCGTCCGGGCGAATCCACTCGATTGAAAGAGCGTATTGCTGTTTTTTCAAGTCAAAAAAGTCGATGAGCACATAAATGGTATCCGATGGAATGAATTTCTGCTGTTCCTCCTGGAACGTATCGTCATGATATAGACGAACCTCATGCGAAACAGCACCTGCCATCACCGTCGATGCCCCGAGTATCAACACTATAAAAGCAACGACATTCAACACAAACCTGGAAATCATATTTTGCCCTCTTTTCTTTTCAGAAGATCCATAACTGGGCATATAATACTCAGTAACTATTGGTTTGGCCAGACCAATTGAAAATGTGATTGTTACCCTGAAACAGCAAAAGGTGCCGGGAAAGATCCCGGCACCTTTTGCTGTTTCATATTCTGATTACAACGGAGCTACTTAACAGACACGTTTCACCAAGAATTTACGAAACATATGGTTTGACGTCCGTCGTCATCGAACCAGGAGAGTTTATCTCGAACTGATAAAGCTTGCCGTCTCCCATTTCGACATGAAGAATGCTGGGTGAGGGGTAGGAGCCCCCTTTCCCGTTAAACCGAAAAACATGACGTCCCTTATCCTCGCTGGCAAGAAATCCCTTTTCAGCGATGTTGCCCTGGGTATCTGTCACATAGACCTGCTCTACATCCTGCAATGCGGAAGGCAGAACAACAGCCAGCTTGCCTACACCTTTAGAAACCGGATTCCAACGGATGCCTGAGATATCAGCCTGAGTACCGGTAAGAACCGTGCTTCCGGCTACTAGGCCAGCTGCCGTCATTGAATCGGTGGTACCGGAAGTTGCTGCTGTCCCCGCTACACTGGAACCTGCCTGTTGACCCTGGGTGAATGAAAGTGACATCCTGCCGCTTTCCAGCTCCCCACTGTCAAATTTCAACAAAGTGGCCAGGGCGCTCTCCATCGCTGATTCCGTAGAGGCAACGCTCTGTGTTGTTCCATAGGAATCATAAAGAGCATTTTTGTTTGAATCCAACTGTGACGCCTGGAATGCCTGGGCATGAATGGTTTCGGCTTCTTCCAGGGTCAGAATTCCCTGCTGTTCAAGATCCCTGAGAGCAGCTCTGGCTGCATCTTCCATAAAAACATACCCATCAGCCCTTTCGTGGCTACCCATCTGCTTTTCCAGAGCAACATCATAGGCGTTTGCAGCTTCTTCTCCCTTGGCAGCAATAAGCCGTTCATGCACAATTCCTGCAAACAATTGCTCCTCGTTAACGCTTGCCGGTTTTGTATTTCCCAAAAGTTCATACAAGTAGGGTGCAAGATTGCTTGTGTTTGTGCCATCTGCGGCACCATTATTGACAACAGGAGGAGTCGCTGTTGTCTCGTCGGTTGTGGTTTGGCCCAGGATATCCTGGAATCCCTGCCCCGCCTCATTATTTTCGGCATCCCTTTTCAGGATCGCAGCCGAGTTTGCAGGCGGTACTATGGGAAGTTGGGTTGACTGTATCATGGCAGCCCTTTTCTGTTTTTTTCTCGAGCCTAAAACTCGGCACACTATGCGGATTGTAAGTCACCACACAAATACTCGCCAAATTATCGTGCTCCAATAATAATCAGCAAACCGATGTTGCTAATCCTCTATCTACCTTATCGGTTACAATGTGGTATTTGTTTAGCCCGGTTCTTTTTTCAATGGTGCCAACTCACTGAACACATGCCAACACCATTGGTTAAGATGCGATGCTCCTGCATTAACCTCCAATTCATATCCACCGTCCCAACCCTTTCACTGAAGCCTTTTGAGAGGGTTGACAAGTAATGTTGCGCCACTTAGCTTGTGTCGTGGAAGTACCACTTTGTGGTACATGATATCTACTATCCCGGCCGACATTACCGGGTATCACGAATAGAGGAAAAAAAGGAGGATAGTCATGGCTTACACATGCCAGAACTGCGGTGCAGAGGCTGACAAACCGGGACATCTCTGCAACCCGTCAAGCGAAGGAATCGACTGCAAATTCTGCGGTGAAAAGGATGTCGCGGCATCACACGTCTGCAAAAGCAAACTTGCATCCCTGAAATACTCCTGCGAATCATGCGGAAGATTGGCAATGGATTCAGCCCATCTCTGCAAACCAGCTGAAATTGTTTAATCCATGTTTATCCCGGCTTCTCACTCATTGAAGCCGGGAATTCCCCCTTACCATAAAAAACGCCAGCCCTCGATCATTGGCTGCCTGACGAACCCAACGTCATGATTAGATTTTTGCGGTAATCGCATATCATCCCGAAAAACCGTTAAAGTTTTATTAATCATCTGTCGATAAGTTTTAATACGGTTGTTTATGTTCAGGGTCCCCATAAAAAATCCAACATCCCGGGAGAGTCCCTGAAAATTCAAGGAGGAATAACATGAGCAATATTACCAACCAGCTCCCACAGATGGGACTATCCCCGCGACACAATTCCCAGCCGGACACTTTATCGTCTGCCATAGTCAGGGAACAATCAGTTAAATATAACGAAAACCTCGATACAGATCTGGTACTGGAAACCAGAGAAGGTGACAAGGTTACTCTTTCGGCAAACAGTTACTCACGAATGGATGCCTACCTGTACGACAGCAAAGGCATGGTGCAGAACGAAACCGGAACCGCACTCTACAGTGAAAGCATCCGGGAGATTACGTTGGCCTCAGGCCAGAGCTTTTCGTTTACTGTGGAAGGAAATCTCAACGAAGATGAGCTTGCAGATATCGAATCGCTGCTGCAAGGACTCGACGGAGTTATTCATGAGATGAAGCAGGGCGACATGTTCGGGGCACTGGATGAAGCCATGGAAATGGGCGGGTACGAGTCTGTTGCATCCTTTGAAGCCAATATCAGTTATCAGCAATCCTATCAGATGAGCTCTGCCGTTGCGGCAACAACAACTCAAACCCTGCCGGCACAGGGAGATGGGGGTAAGCCGGCTAATGACGTTGACAAGTCGGCACCGGGTAACCATAACAAAAAATTCCTTGCGGATTTCGACAAGTTTTTCGAAAAACTTGTTAAACAATTCGATAACCACGATGACAAAATTGTCGGCCTGGCAAAAGACCCTATAAACAAGCTCTTTGGTCACCATCTGGGTAAAAAGGATGACGACGACAGTGCCAGTTCAATATACCAGGTACTGGAAGAAGCAATGGAAAAAATCGACACCCTGATTGATGAGAAAGTAAACACCATTGAGCAGGAACAGGTCGAGGTGCCAGACGAGTAAGCGCCCGGGGGCTAACATACAGCCCCCCGTAAAAGAGTGCCCACCCTGCTCCAGCTTAACGCACCCGAATGCCTTTTGTCTATCTGCTCCTGAATCAAGGACTTTCCTGACAAGAAGTCCCATATCCCTCTTGGACAGTAGCTTTAGGGAAAACCCCTTAATACCAAGATCCTCTGCCTTCTGCCTGTTCATGATAGGGCTGTAGTCGGTGCAGAGTATGATTGGCATTTCTCAGCGTATCTATAGCAGTTTCTTGGATAGTTCCGGCCAGTCTTTCCTGACAGCCATGCTCTGGCCTGACATCAACATGTCGTAGCGTGCGGCCAACTTCAGGTTTGAGATACCATGTTGCCGAACCAGGAAATCGTTAATGCCCAAGACCCGACAGAACAGTCTGCCTCTCCCACCGAAACAGCCTGAAGCCCTGCCAAAGGCGTATCAACCATGACAGGAACTATCTCAGGATGGCCAACCAGAACATGGTCGGCCAAATATCACCATACGAATCAAGGCCATATTGACTGCCCTCCAGGTACGAGTTGACGATCCGGTGAATAACTGATTTTGGGTCGCGCTTTAAGGCATTGAGATGGCGGTCTATGACCTCTAGCAAATGTTTACTTTCAGAGGTTTTTAGAAAAGCAAACCTGAGGTGACGTAGTCTGGGCAATCCCCGGCGATATACAAATAATACAGGAAAAAAACAGCCAACAGGAACAGCATCCCCGAAAGCCATGACACGGCATAAGCGCAGGAACGAACTGAGGTCGAAGCTCTGGCTGAAACGACACATTCCGGCAGTGTTACATCTGCCCCCAGTTGTATTGCATGGTGTATCGACATTCCCAGATGAGCATTTCGCGTGTTAAAGTGGCTAAAAAGTGGTGTGCAGTGAGCCTGAATCATTATAAAAATATGCATTACACTTATGCTATCATTCTGTCCTGGCTGTAGCAAATTATATTTCACAACGCCCATCTCCTTCCCAGGCCGGAATGTTATCTCCAATAACCGGCCCTGAAGAAGATTCACTAATAACGGAGATTTTCCACATTATGTTTCAAGGGGGCACCGGTCATCCGGGCAATGGTCTCTGTCACTACCCGGATATCGTTGTCGAAGCTGCCATGCGCGGCGTCTATGCGTGACAATTCATTAACTATGGTATCCCCATGCCACTTAGCCGCAGTGCACACCTGTTCTGCATCAAGAATTTTTATATCGTCGCCGGCCCAGAACTCCTGCCATTTTTTCACCTCGTGAACCAGATTACTGTTCCAGCACCCATCATCCAATGAGGCAGCGGAAAAACTCTTTGCCATTCCCAGGATCGGAGTTTTATGCCCATTTTCTAACGCTCTGCTGATAAGGTACAGTAACGATTTCTGATACGGGCCGACAGTATCGTCTAGCTCATTTTTTTCACTCAACACATACATGGCCAGTTTATCCTTGGTCAGGATACCTTTCTCATGTGCCCTCTGATACTGGCTGTTTGCGAACTGAAGAGTACACGCCGCAGCATACAAGGTGCAACTTGCAACCTGCAACCTGTTCCGGGTACAATCGTCAAGAAAATGGCCGAGAATAATGGAACCCGCAGAATGGCCAATAAGGTGTATCTGCAGATCTGCGTGTTGCTCTTTTAAAGCGACCAGTGATTTCAATAGCAGGTAGGTTCCCCGGTCCATATCGGCTTTCATGGCCGACTCCTCAGCATTCTGTTTCATCTGCGACCAGATTGCCTTCACCCCGAGTTTCTCGCAGGCGACTTCGAGGGTTCGATCAAGGACTTCCGTCAGCTCATCTTTTGCCTTCTCCAGCAGATCATCCAGCCCTTCCGACTTCGGGAAAAAACGTCCGACAGAATCCCCCATAATAGATGTAATGGATTCCAACACGCCTGTACGCCAGGTAAGATACACTGGATACACGCCGTTTTCTTTAAAGTAAGGGGCCATTGTACGGATACGGTTAATTGAATCTCCTTCACTATTAAGTCCGCCATGGGCATAGATAGCAATGTGTTTTTCGCCATTCGGTCTGTCTGCCAACCACTCTCCGGCCTTCTCAAGAATGATATCATTCACGGTATCAATTGGCCCGTCATTGGCCAGCAATCGATTCAGAACCTTGCCATCGTTGCCCATTACCAGGGTGTGCTTATACGCTTCTTCCTCATCCCAGGGCTTGATAGCCGGATCACGGTAAACATGCTCGTTCTCCTGAGACTTAAACAGTGAAAACCTGCCAGGATCTCTCCTGTACAGGAATTTTTCACGGTTGGCTGAAGATGAAATATAGTGTGCCTTCACCCGGTTTACAGTCGGTGCTCCCATCACACAAACCCAGGCATCCCGGCCATTCTCCAGCCAGTCGTCATAACTGAGGATGGCAAAACCGAGGTTTCCCCAATTAGCCCCCCAGGAGTTCTGGACAATAAACCCGTACTGATTGTAGCCGACCAGTGCAAAGGCATGCCCACCTTGCATGGTAGAGGATTCACTCCACTTAATCCGGGGCAGGGTGTCATGGCCTGGAGTCTCCCCGCCCCTGGCCTTGACTCTCCAACCGTCATGAACCTGAGCGGAGACATACACCGCGCCAACCTCCTGAATTGCCGATCGCATGTCTGTAAGCGATTCCTTTTTGATTCGGTAATACACTCCTAAAGGGCGCGTTGCGGCATCCTCCTCCCACCCTTCAGACGGCTTAATAAAAACAACTTTGTTGTTTCTGTCTCGATATGGCCAAAAAACCAGACTGCACACTCCATGTTTATACCAGGCTTTTACAGCCCCCCTGCAGCTTGAACCTTCATAATCCTCTCCCGGCCACTCGTCATAGAAACGAGCAAGATGGTATAACATACGATAACTCACCTCGGCAGGCAGATCTTTTCTGGTCAGTTTCCTCCCGTCCCTGTTATTCAGCACCACCTGGCACCAGAGCAAATAATTGATAGTACAGGCCAAACCAAACCCGGTACAGGCACCTTCCGATCCCTGATCCAGGATAAGGCTTTGGTAGAGCGGGAAATAATCCCGTATAAAGTGTGGAGGCGGGAACTGCGAAGCTAATGGTTTGAGTGGTGGTAGATAGATACGGTCCCTTAAGTCGATACGATCCGGCCGTGCATCAAGCTTGAAATTTCCGAAATTGCTGCTCATGGCAAACCTCCCGGATAAGTGGTTGGGATACGGACAACTCGCGTTTTCACAAACAACACTGGTGTAACAGAATAGAACAACACATATGCAGGTTGAACCTCTCCGGTATTTTGCTGTAGAATAGCGCTCGGGCACAAGCCCTCTACCGGTTAGGCAAAACAAACACACCATCTGCAACCGAAACGGGCGGAAGAGACCAGGCTCTTTCTTCTTGTGTGTCTAATAAATAGTATGTAAGCTCTTGGAAGCTAAATACTAAGTCCATCAAAGAATAATACCAAGATGTTTCAAACATGTCCAAAGTCATTGTCATAACAAGCGGAAAAGGTGGAGTCGGAAAATCCAACATCTGTATTAATACTGCTCTCAGACTCTCAGCAATGAACTACAGAACATGCCTCTTTGATGCTGATCTTGGTCTTGCCAATGCGAATATCCTGTTGGGGCTGGAACAGGAGTACACACTGGATGACGTCATTTTCAATGACAAGGGACTTAAAGACATTATTCTTAGTACCCCTTGGGGTTTTGATATTATCCCCGGCAGTTCCGGTGTTGAGAAAATTGCGAATCTGAGCGGCACGAAACTGAACCAATTAGTACGTTCATTTTCCCAACTCAGTGACTACGATTATTTCCTCATAGACACAGCATCAGGCATATCACAAAATGTCATATCCTTTTGCCTCCCAGCCCACGAAACTGTCATTGTTCTTACCCCTGAAGCAACGTCTCTCACTGACGCATATGCTTTACTGAAAGTACTGGATGCCAACAATTACAAGGGAAGAGTCAGGATACTGGTAAATAATTGTTCTACTGTTCAGCTGGCCAAGAAAACGTACAGCCGATATAAAAAAGTTGTCGACAAACATTTAAGCGTTTCGGTGAGTCCTGCCGGCATCATCCTGCGAGATCCGTGCTTTGAAAAAGCTGTCTCCCAACAGAAACCATTGCTGGAACTCTATCCACAATCAGTTGCAGCTACCTGCATCCATGCCTTTGCTTCAAACATAGTCGAAGAATGGGATGTTGGAACTGAAGATTCCTCCCTTGCAACATTCTGGCAACGTTACTTACAAACGTACTGCCCAAAAACTGACACAGACCCCAAACAGGCAAATGACATAAAAAATTCTGAAGAAGAGCCGGGAACAGAACTGAGTACCCTTGATACCCGGCAAGCGCCACCTGTTCAAACGATCAATCCTGATGAAATGCTATATACTGAAGAACAGACTCCTTCAGCGCTCCCATCCGGTACAACCCATGGAGATGGCAAAAACGGAATGACTGTACCCGGATATACGCAACAATGGCCGAGTCATCCTACAAATACCGATTTCAACAGCCCTAAGCATATACTCCATACTGCCTTTCAGCTTATATCCCAAGGGACTATTGCCGGACCCCATACAACAGACCTGATCCTCAATGATCCTGCCCTGACCCTGCAAGCCCTGAAGCTCGCATCATTAGTACCGGGGTCACATGGAGACAATACTTTTAACCTGAGGATTTTTCTCGAAACCAGTTCTTTATCTAAAATTCGCTCAATGTTATTAAAAGCGGTTATGGATGGGGCCTTTTCACAACCCGCTGTCATGGACGAGCCAAGCCTTATCCAGTTCTGGCAACAAAGTAAATGCTGCGCTATCCTTGCCAACGAGTTAGCCATACATATAAAGTACCCGTTTCCGGACGATGCCTATCTCTGCGGTCTTCTCCTTAATATCGGCAAATTCCCTTTTGCAGCCTCTGCAACGGATTGCCACCACGACGATCATGCTGCAACCGGAGCTAACATTCTCAGATCACTCCCGGTCAACACCATGATCTGCGATGGGGTCCACTTTCACCACTATCCCGAAGAACAGATCAAAACCGCATTTGATCTGGTGCGTATTGTTTACGTAGCCAATCAAGTAGCAAAAGAACAGGAACCGAGGCAGACCCTCGCTGAGTTATTCGACGATATAACAATTGAAGATCTGGCAACCATGCAGCGAAGAGCAAAGCAGGTCGTCCAACAGGCAAGAGATGAGTACAGTAACAGTGACAGCAATCTTGGCCAACAGCTTATGAATTACCTGTTTATACAAGGCATAATGCCCCCAGTCTCCACTGTCAATCATGTTTCAGATTGTCTGAAAACCATTGTCAATAGCATACAGACCCTGTTTGGATTTAAACACATCATCTTTTTTCTACTCGACTCCCATAAAACTACCCTTGAAGTGAAAGGAGCTTCAGGGGATCACCTACATCATCAGTTGCACGGCGTGAAGATTTCGATGGAAGTTACAGACTGCCTGCTGGTCAAGGCCTTGACGACAGGCGACATCGAATTTCTCGACACCCATTCTGTTACCGAAAAGACCTGTCTTATGGATCAGCAGTTAAACAGGATCCTTGGTAATACTGGAGTATTAGGACTCCCTTTAAAAGAAGAGAACAGAGAAATTGGTGTCCTCGCCTGCAGCATAGATAAACATGGTCTTCAAGCATATACAGCGAAACAGGAGCAACTGCTTCAACTCGCCACCCAGGCAACACGCGATCTTGCAGAACTCAGCCGAACAGCTCTTCACTCCCCAAACAGCGGACTCGATAACTGAAAACTGATATTTACCGCAGTCAATCCCCTTCTAATTAAGCGCGCGGACAACCAGCATAGCCTCGCCCCGTCCAGGCCCATTACGCGACACTTCCTTTTGTAAGTTGTTCGACATTTGCGTTGTTTCGGTTTCTTCTTACTTGAAATCACTCCAAAATCAGTCACCCACTTCTTTTTCTTGCATATTTTCAGCACGATAGCGACTCAGCGACCTGCAAAAGCTAAAAAACATGCTGTATTTTCGGAACCCTCAACGAATAATCAATAAAAAAAACTATTGAAAATCCAGCCAGCAATGGTATCAAACTATACTGTTAGGTTAGAGAAAATCTGAACAACCACAAATAAATGCAACACCTTGTCAGTTTTTTTATCGTTGCTGCAAGATTCCCGGCTCGATACGCGTTATACATATCACGGCGCCAGGAGCATGTCGGAGAATTGTCATTTTTGTTCAGGTTGAGGCAATTGCAGAAAATTTAGTACAGCCATTTAGCTACAAACTAAACAACACGACAGGCTATTTTTATGTACGGCAAACAACAGGTTATTTCTGAAATAGAAAAATGCGGTAACCTGCCAACTCTGCCGCACATCCTGCTGAAACTACTTGCAATATGTGATGTGCATGATGTCAATATTGCCTACTTAACAAACACAATAACCAAAGACCCCGCTATCTGTACCGAGGTGCTCCGACTGGTAAACTCGGCATATTACGGCTTGCACCAACCCATTAAAAGCATAAAGCAGGCTGTTGTTTATCTTGGTCCCAAGACTATTCAGAATATGGTGGTGATCATGTCGATCCACCAAACATTCAGGGGCAAACGATACAGATCACGATGTGTTCTCGATACAGAGGTATTCTGGTACCACTCATTGATGTGTGCCACCCTGGCCAAACGACTCTGTCATGCAACATCATGTGGCAACAGTGATGAAGTGTATCTCGCCGGCCTCCTTCACGACATTGGCAAGCTCATACTTGCATCAACATTTCAAGAGAAATATAGCTTAGTTACAGAGAAAAACAAAACTGGATCGTCCCTTTTATCCCTGGAAGAAGAAGGACTCGGAATCAACCATTGCGAAGTCGGTTCATGGCTTGTTCGGCAGTGGAAGATGTCTTCTTTGGTTGCCGATTCCATTCTTTACCATCACCACCCCTTTGAACAAATTCGACATGGATTTCCGCTCGTCAAAATTATCTATGTTGCCAACCTCTTGCTGGAGGAAGAACAGAACAGCGACCAGGTATTTTCTACATGTAACGTGCTGTTGGGGCTGGACCGCAAGGATATTGAACAAATCCTGGAAGAGACTAATGGTGAGGTTCGAAACATTGCCGACCAGATGAACATACGACATATAAAGACAGTCTCCGCTCCTCATTTAGAACCACATAATGCAAGAACTGATACTGACAGCCAATCCCCGAAACAACCATTCACTGACAGTGAGGCTGCCTTCGGTGCCATGGAAAAAGAGTTATCAGCACACGTTAAAAATGTTTCCCTGCTTGCCACGGTGCTCGACAATCTTGTATTGGCACCCGATGTGAAAGGCATATTGGCCGCCCTGGAAAAATCTTTCAACCTTCTATTCGGTATCGATAAGACCCTCTTTCTTCTACCGGATAAAAAAGGATTGTTGCTCAAAGGAAGAACCTCGGAGACAAACCCTCTCCACCAGGTAAGTAAAGGAATACGTCTGCCAATACATAATAGTTCAAGCGCCATCGTCCGAAGCTACAACGACATGAGTTCCCCCGCCTATCTGACAGAAGAGCAGCAACCAGCCAGTCTCGCAGACGTGCAGATTCGTAACATCTTTGACAGCGACAGCCTTTTGCTGATTCCTCTGACAATGGACGGGAAACCGATAGGAATCGTCGTTGCAACCCCACCCTATTCCAACGACATCGCAACATCAAACGACCTTAAACTTATCAACACTGTCACCCGGCAAGTTTCATTACGCCTTCATCTTGAAAACCAGAAGGCCATACAAGCAGAAAAGGTGCAGGCCGAGAAGATGGCAGCCGTCTCAATGGCAGCCAGGAAATTTGCCCACGAAATCAATAATCCTCTCGGGATTATAAGTAACTACCTTGCTGGCATGAAACTGAAAATGGCGGATCAAAACGAACTCCAGCATGAGCTGAAGATCATCGATGAGGAAATTCATCGTATTTCAGCGATGGTCAACCAGATGGATATGTTTTCGCAAGCCCCTTTTTCTGAGTTTAAACAAACAGATATCAACAAGACGATCGACAATATCGTTCAGTTAAGCAGGTTGTCCTTATTTGATACTCCTGAAAAAACATTAGCGTTTATTCCGGGGACCAATCTTCCCTTCATCACAACATCCCCAAGTGCCATTAAGCAGATTCTTATCAATCTTATCAAAAATGCTGCTGAGGCGATGGAAAACAAAGGCAGAGTCATTGTCAGAACGAAAAAGAGTCAAGACAATCATGTTGGAGAAAGTGATGGAATTGAAATAGTTGTTGCGGATACCGGCCCAGGACTACCCGAATATGTTCGCGCACACCTTTATCAACCACTCATAACAACCAAGCAAACAGGTCATTCAGGCCTGGGCTTGTCTATTGTCAGCAAGGCAGTAAACGACATTGGAGCCACATTAACCTGCAAAAGCAGTGAGAGCGAGGGAACGACCTTCACTATCTATTTACCCAACTCGCTCACTCAATCACCACGTACAACTGGGGAAAATAATGAATCATACACCCAAAATCCTACTGGTTGATGACGAAAAACGTTTTACCGACAGTCTTCAAAATATATTAAGGCATTACGATTACAACTGTTTCCTCGCACATAGTGGCCATGAAGCTCTTAAGCTTCTGGACAGAGAACAATTTGACCTGGCGTTACTTGATGTCGGCCTCCCGGACATGTCTGGTTGTGATGTGGCTGAGCACATCAGCACCTCATGCCCGAAAACTACATCAATAATGCTGACAGGGATTAACACTGTACAGACGGCGGTACACTCGCTCAAGCTTGGAGCTTATGATTTTCTCAGCAAACCACTGAATCACGACCTGCTCATCAAGACACTCGAGAAAGCCCTTCAACACAATACGCTTAAACGGGAACTGCAAACCAGTAATGAACGATTTAAAGCTCTGTCAGAGGCAGCATGGGAAAGCGTCGTCATTCATGAAGACGGAAAAATCATTGAAGCCAACCAGCAATTCTTCGATATGTTCGGCTACAGTCGTGAAGATCTTAATGATGGTTTGGCATTGGACCTCATCCTCATCCCAACAACTCTGAAAAGCACCCAACAACTGTTCGATTACAATTTTAATCTGAGATGTAACATTTTGGGACTGAAAAAAGATGGTACCGAGTTATATGTCGAAGCTAAATCCCGGACTATCATCTACCAGAGCCGACAGCGTCAGGTCTGTACTATCTGTGATATTTCGGACAGGATAACTTTCGAAGATGAAAAACGGGACCTGCAGAACAAACTGGCCCAGGCAAACAAGCTGAATGCCCTGGGATTAATGGCTGGCTCAGTTGCCCACGATCTGAACAATATTCTAGCAGGGGTCGTCAGTTATCCCGATCTGCTGCTCATGCAAATGGAGGAATCTGACAAATATTACAATCATATCAAAAAGATACAATCAGCAGGAAAACGAGCCGCCGCAGTGGTATCGGACCTTGTTACCATAGCACGGGGTAGGAAACTGGAAAAATCCGTTGAGAACCTCAATGACATAGTTCATAACTATCTGAATTCACTGGAACACAGTGAACGACAGATAGAGTATCCAAACGTTGTGATTCGCACCAAACTCCACAGAAATCTCCACAATAGCTGCTGCTCAGCGCAACATATACATAAAATTCTTTTAAACCTGATTGGCAACGGACTTGAGGCTGTCCAGGACAATGGTGCAATACACATCTCAACAGAAAACTGCATTTTCACTCATCCGATGCTCATCGGCGAATCAGCAGACAATGGTACAGATTATGTAAAACTAACGATTACCGACACCGGCCCCGGAATTGATGAAGACCATATCGAACACATCTTCGAACCTTTTTACTCCACAAAAGTCATGGGGCAAAGCGGAACAGGTCTTGGTCTGTCTATTGTCTGGAACATTGTCCAGGACCATTGCGGCTGGGTTGAAGTAAAAAACACATACCCCGGTGTCTCTTTTGAAATTTACCTCCCATCTACCCATGATAAGACGTGTCCTGTAGCAAAGCAATTTGATGTAAAGGAGCTAAAAGGGCAGGGTCAAAAAATTCTTATTGTCGATGATCAGGCCGAACAAAATCTGGTGATAGAAAAATCACTGAAGAAAATTGGCTATAATGTCACTTCCGTAACCAGCGGTGAAGCAGGAATAGCTTTCCTCCAATCCAACGATGTTGACCTGATGCTGCTCGATATGGTCATGGGAGAAGGCCTTAATGGCCGGGAGACACTTGAAATAATCCGGAACAATAAACCGGCACTGAAGGTGATTGTAGTCAGTGGTTATGCCCAGAGTGATGAAATCAGAAAAATAAAGGGCTTAGGTGTGTCTCTCTTTCTTGAAAAACCTATCACCCTTTCCACTCTTGCACATTCCATCCAAAACGCCATCTTAAAAAATTAATATCAAAAGACAGGCAGGAGCCTTCGATAATGACAAGAGAGAGAAGAGCATTTGCAAGGGTTGAGTTAGACCTTCCTGCTAGCATGTACCTGTATCAAATGGATATGTATCATGACGGTGCTATAATTGACCTCAGTCTCGGGGGGTGCTTTCTGCCAGTGGAGGGCGACATACCTTTAGGGGAAAAATGCCAGTTGATCCTAACCACCGGGATAGGACTTGAAACCGAATCGGTTGAAATAGCCGGCACAATTGCCCGTTGCACAGCACATGGTGTCGGCATCAAATTCAGCACCGGCCTATCCTCAAGAATCAAAGCTATACTGAAAAAGGTCATGGCGGAGAAACTGCAGATAGACGCTTGATTTTCATAAACTTACTCCAACAACCAACAGGGGTATATAGGTGGTTCCAAGGTCTATCGGTGTTCGCCATCTGGAGCTTACTATAAATTTATGATTTCAAAATACACTCCGGATTTCTCGTTTGTATGACAGGCTACGAAGAGGAAGACACTACATTTATATGCGACTGCCTCCCTCATCCAAGTATTTGCTCTAGTCATAGCTAGCTGGAAGCGGGACGACTACTGCCGAACCCTCATCGATCCGTCTTGCCCCTGCAGGATTCTGACACGGTCTCCTACCGCAAATTCATCATCTTTCTCTTGCACAACAACGACAATTTTGCCGTTATCAAGCTCGACCTCCAACTCGACTCCCATCTTGTTGCCCATCGCCTTTTCTGCTGCCGCCCCACCTGCGAGCCCAGCCAATGCCCCGGCGGTCGTTGCGAGTGTTTTTCCCCGGCCACTCCCAATTGTCGATCCCGCAACCCCTCCAGCAACACCACCGACGACGGCTCCCACTCCTGACTGGTTATTTTGAATCTGGACATCTGCCACCTTGAGAATCGTTCCTGAAAAGACTGTCATGGGAGACTGCGCCTGGGAGCGGCTATACGTTTTACTGCCTGATCCTGTGGTTTGGCAGCCACTGAACATAAATAGAGATAGGGTTATGAGAAAAAACTTCGTTAGAATTTGCATTTTTGCCTCCTTAAATTTGGCAGGGGTGAAAAAAACAAAGACATCAAGTGAGAACAACACCCATATATGCAACTTCGCAATGCTATGAACATAGAGATGCTCAAAATGATGGCCAGGATAACATCCGTTTTTTGAAACTTCAAGAAGTTGTTACTTCATATATACAGCCAGGCAACACGTAGATCAAACCCGAATACACACGCTATTTACTAGATATTTCATGAGATATTAGTAGCTTTACGTTTGAGGTTATTGGTAAACGGGTTTATCTATAGAGTCATCGTCACCACCTACTGCTAACCGAAGATCCTGATAACAAAGCAAGATCGATTGTGACCCGGACAGGGTTTTAGATTTGTCTTATGGTCGATACTTCAGCTGCAACCCCAGTAAGAAATTACGTAAT
Source organism: Desulfopila sp. IMCC35008 (assembly GCF_010646885.2). Lineage (GTDB taxonomy): Bacteria > Desulfobacterota > Desulfobulbia > Desulfobulbales > Desulfocapsaceae > Desulfopila. The sequence continues at coordinate 4,477,884 of NZ_CP050700.1, forward strand.
ATTTGATCTTTACAGTCACGATAATGTTTGTGGCCCGGTTTGCGAAATAATGCACTCAACTCGTGTTCACTCATTTGGAAATCAGCGAGTTTCAAAATGTTCAACACATCTCCGGACTTCAGGTTTAAAGCAATTTTCAGTTTCAGGAAAATCAAATTGTTATTGAGACGTTTCTCGGGTTTTGGCTGCACCCCTTCTTTCTTGCCTCGTTGATCATTAATCAACCCGTTCAGGAAAAGAGCCAGTTGCGTGTCATGACATCTCAAAGATGTCGGATCATCATCTTTTTTCAACCAATTGCGAACCTGACTCTCTGTCACCTCATAATCAGCCAATGTAAATATAGATTTTATTTTTGCATCACTAAAATTAAAGGTATAGCGGATGCGCCTTAAGATATCGTTATTGGTCATGAGAATGTCCCTGTTACCGGAGAGGATAGCTGCATTGAAATAGTTCCTATGCTAACATACACATAATGAGCATGATACCCTTAAGTTTAAGCCTCTTGTGATACAAAAGAACTAAAGGACAGTGCAAGCGGATACTCTTCTTCAATAACAGGGTTTTCTCCGGGCCCACAGGGGCATCCGGAGAAAAGTGTTTACTCGTTTATCAGGCGCGCATTCAGCGGCTGTACAGGACGGTTATTCGGATGATGCATAACATGAGCAAATTTCTCAACCTGCTCCTTTGACACGGAACCACTCGTTTTTAACACAAACCAGCGAACCCCCTCGGTACATGGCGGGGTTGTCAACGATCCGTTGAAATAATAATAATCCTTATCTTCCGGCAGCAATTTATTTGCATCTACGGTCTCTTTCAAGGCAGCTTTTTGTCCGGCCTCTGTCGGCATCTGCGTCCATGCCTTATCAAGTTCAGCGTTCTGCTCTCCCTCTTCATACATCACGGCAACCACGGCAAGATCACCATTCGTATCAGCATGAACGAAATGTGCTTCCAACGGGAAAGATTTCCCAGCGATAGTATTCTCGCTGGGTGAATGGAAATGGAACTGTTTAAGTTCAAATATACTCCCTCCGGCAGTCAAAGTGCTGCCAGGCTGATAATTAACCTGGATGGCATGACCGTTATTGTGCACCTCAGTACCAGAAGCTTGATAGGCAAACGCCAGATCAGCGAGATTTCCATTGATCATGTCAGCAATATCGACAGGCGACTGATTCTTTCCCGCTGAACATAAAGCGAACTCTTGAGCCAATTTTCCCCAGTTCTCCGGTCCGCCTTCTCCTGAGTACCCCCAGTGAATGCTTCCGGACGCCATGACGTTATTGGATACCAGCCCACAGGTAAAAGCGAAAGTTACGGCAATTACGGTTCGTTTCATGGTCAAATCCTCCTTCAAGGTTTGAGATACACTTTTAAAGTCTAACTGTAATTGGGGAACGCAGTGACTACTGACGGGAAATAACAAAGTATATATACAGCACACTACAATATCATGAAATGATGATATCCAGTTACCTCTTTAAAACCGCCCCTACTCCAAAAGACGTCTTACCCTGTTTTTCAACGAATAATGTTCGTGGGCTCTTTCAGGTTTGATCTAAAACTTTACGTATTAACTCCGATAGCTCTCTCTTGGTGAGTGGTTTATAGGCAAACTCTTTGATGCCGATCAATGCTGCTTCCTCTTCCGAAATAATAGAACTGAAGCCTGTACAAAGAATAACCGGGATATCGGGGCGAATCTGTATCATTCTTCTGGCAAGATCTGCACCGGTCATACCTGGCATCGTCTGGTCCGTTATTACGAGGTCAAACTGCTCATGGTGGTTATTGAACGTTTCAAGTGCTTCAAGACTACTGTTTCTAAGAGTCACATTGTAACCAAGTCTTTCGAGCATTGCCTTACCCATCTCACCAAGAATTTGTTCATCATCAATAAATAAAATGTTTTCCTTCCCCTTTGAGATTTGTTCTTCCAGATCATTTTCTGATATTTTTTCTTTGTCAGAAACAGGAATAAACACATGAAAAGTACTGCCTTTATCTAATTCACTATCAAAGGTGATAAATCCTCCAAAGCTATTCACGATACCATGGATAATAGAAAGCCCCATTCCAGTGCCTTTACCGGGATCTTTAGTTGTAAAGAATGGATCGAAGATTTTATCCTTTACTTCTTTTGATATTCCAAGGCCCGAGTCATGTACTGATAGCTGGACGTAGTTACCGGGAGTTAGATCAGGTTCATTTACCAAATTTTCACTTTCTAAATAGATTTCCTTCAGGCAAATATCCAGCTGCCCTCCTGACTTCTCCATTGCATGGAAAGCATTGGTACACAAATTAATGAGAATTTGATTAAATTGTGATGGATCCGCAAAAACAGATCCAGTTTGCCTGGCAATGTCTTGTTGAATATTTATGGTTGATGGGAATGTTGGCCGAAGCATTCGTATCGCTTCTTCAACAATCTGTGCCGGCTCAAAAAGTACAAACTTACTCTGCTCCTGGCGGCTAAAAGTAAGTATCTGTTGAACCAGATTTTTTGCTCTATTACTTGCCTCTAATACCATATCTAAATATTTGGCAATAGCTGAACCAGAAGGGCTGTCTTCTCTTGCCATTTCAGTATAGCCTAGAATTACACCTAGTATGTTGTTGAAATCATGGGCAATACCTCCTGCAAGTGTACCAATAGCTTCTAGCTTTTGGGCTTGCTGGAGTTTAATCTCCATTTGTTTTTGCTCTTGCTCCAGATTCTTTTGGTCAGTGATATCCTGCATGAAACCGATAAGTTTTTTAGGTTTACCCGATTCTATCACCACAGAAACCACATCTCTTATCCAGCGATATGAACCATCTTTGTGTATTGCGCGGTAGATGAAATCATGATCTCTGCCTTCCTTGGTTTCGATTTCACAAAATTGTATGGTGGGTTCTCTGTCTTCGGGGTGCACCCTTTCTGCCCATGTATTCATATCTTTCCAGGATGCTGCTGAATAACCGAGAATTTGTTCTATTTGATGCCCCATATAAGTGAATACTGAATTTTCAAGATCAAGTTCCCAAGGAACAGTCGATGTTGATTCCAGAAGATTTCGAAATTTTGCTTCATTTTCTTTTAACGATGCTTCCGCCGCTTTGAGCTCTGTAATGTCTTGCGTGAAACCGTAAGAGTGGATAGTTACACCATGCTCATCCATAACATCTTCTGATTTTTCAAGAACGACCCTCACTTCGCCGTCATGTCTGATGATTCTATGAATACACTCATAAGGGAGATTGTTTTCTATTGCGCTGATGTACGTCCTGTCAACCATGTCTCTATCGTCAGGATGGATAGTATCGAGGAAAGCATCATAGCTTGCATCAAACTCCTGAGGCTTCAGTCCGAATATGCGGTACTGCTCATCAGACCAGGTAAGAATGTTGTTTTTTATATCGAGGTGCCAGCTCCCTACATGTGATATTTCCTGAGATTTGTTGAGCAGCTGTTGACTACGCTCAAGCTGTTTTTCAGCTCGCTTACGTCTTAGGATATTCAGCTGCAGAGCAAGGATGACGGCAACAAGAATAATAATTGACGAAACGATACTCCATATAAACAGCTTATATTCTTTATAGATGGAGAATGGTTCATTGAGGATTACACTACCCTCAGGTAGATCAGAAAGTTTGAGACCCCACCTTTCCAGCGCGATATAATTAAACACAAATTGGGTTGGACTCGTTTTCACAAAAGGTATGCTGCTCACTTTTTCTCCATCAAGTATGCGTTTGGCGATCCCTGCGACAAACGCTCCGTGATGAAACCCTCCTAATACTTTGCCTCCAACGACACCATAAGGTAATTCCAGCAGATGCGTGGTATATACTGGCCGCGTACTTGCCCGGGTGACACGTGATACACCTTCTCTTACGGAAAAATACTTGCCCGATTTATCACGGTATAACGTGAAAAAGATTACCGAGGTATCCTGAGTCAGCCCCCCTAAGATATCTTCAATCTCTGCAATAGAGTAGTCATCAGAAAGGCGAATAAATTGGATATGTTCAAAATGGCGCAATATTGGCTCTATCATTTTCCACCGATATTCACCCGAGGGGGTCTTATCAATGATAAGAATGATTTTCTTCGTTTCCGGATGGAGTTGCAAGATAAGATCAATTGTCTCTTTAGGAGCAGTAGTCTCAAGTACCCCTGTGAACTGTTCAGGATTTAAAAGCTTTGGTGCATCACTATTATTCAGCCCACAAAAGACAACAGGTGCATGAGGGAATAATTCTTCATGATATTCTTTTAGAAAGTTGAAGGCATTATCATCGGATGAGACGATGAGATCAAAATCTTGATCATGGTATTTATATTTGTAGAGTTCATATAAAACCTGCTTATATTCCGAGCCATAACTCATGGCTTTTGTATCCATGTACTCAACAATGAGTTCGATATTGTTTTCTTCTGGTTTTAAAACAGATTCTATTCCAGCCACAATATTGTCTGTCCAGGGAAAACCTTTGTGGTATGAATTCAGGACTAGAATCTTGGAGGGCTCACCTTGCGCGTTTACTGATGTGACGAGGCAAATGAAGATAAGGATTACAACCCACTTTATTGCATGTAACTTCATGTTTTGTTCCTTTTGCTGGGTCTACTGATGGAACCGTTATCCTCAACATTTCCAGGAGCGTGTCGGAGAAAACCCTTTTTGCCCATTTTGCCGTTATTTTTATAAAAACAAATACCATTAACTCAAGGTGTTATTCTGATCATTAATGTGTCAATTAGGCATGTTACTGTTATCTTGCCGAATAATCTGGCACCATAAGAAACCAGTACTCACAAGAAGCAGAACATGGTTGAATATTATCAAAATTCTAATCCACATACCAATCGCAAAAAAAATATTTCTTGGCGATCATCAAAGTGTAATTTATTTGTATGTGCAACTAAGGAGCCAAGCATGGAACGCACTCAATCAAATCAATTAGAATGTTGTCTTTTTTTTACAGCCAATTCCCTTGCCCGTGACATCACAAGGATGGGCGAAGAGGAATTTGCAAGCATTGGTATGACACCGTCCTATGCTTTTCTGATGATGCTTGTCATTGAATCTCCAGGTATTTCGCAAAAGGAAATTTCTCAAAGAATGAACATGGCTCCATCGACGGTCTCACGATTTATTGACGCCTTGGTGAGAAGAGGGATTTTGCAAAAGGAAGGACAGGGACGTATGACTTTTATACACCCTACCGATAAAGGTTTACAACTTAATAATAATATTCAGAAAGTTTGGAAAAATCTCTACGAACGATATAGCAGCATCCTCGGCAAGAAAAATGGGGATGAATTGACCCGTCTTTGCCTTGAGGCAAGTAAGAAATTGCAACAGGAGTAGTTGTAACTCATTTAAGCTATCAGTTGCATGCACAACTAAGACAGGACAATCCTTGAGAAATGAATGCGGAAGTAAATCGAGATATAGCGACATGCATGCTCATATTTGCATGCACAACTCACTAACAAAAGGAGAATACAAATGAAACGTGTAGCTATTGACGGAAAAAACGCTCTCTATCCCTCTTTAACAACAATTGTCGGAGCCGAGGTCAATGGAAAACCGAACTGGATTACTATTGCCCACGTTGGGATCATGAACCACGCACATGGTGAAGTACCACAGTATCTTTCCATCGGGCTCCACTCATCACATTATACAAACAAGGGAATTCACGAATATGGGGAGTTCAGCATCAACATTCCCTCCCAGGCAATGCTCCAGATTACCGATTATGTAGGACTTGTAACTGGAGAAAAGGTTGATAAAAGTGAAATCTTTCCAGTGGAGAGCGGTAGCCTGAACCATGCACCGCTCATTGCCAACTGCCCTTTATCCATGGAGCTGAGACTTTCACAAACCGTTCAGATAGGTCAACATGAAATTTTCATCGGCGAGTTGGTAAACACGTATATTGATGAAGCATGCCTGACAGACGGCAAACCTGACTTGGCCAAGATAAATCCCCTTCTCTTTGACTTCATGATGATTGACTACTGGTCAATCGGCCAGCGCACGGGAAAACCGTGGAGAGATGGGAAATTACTAAAAAAACAGAACACATAGAAACAGTCACTGCTACCGCAGTTGAAATAACACAGACTCCCTCTGCTTTTTCACCGCCATTATTTAGGAATTCAGTGATGAACATCACGGTTTTAATGGAGAAAGTGTATCAGACATTAAAGCTCGTTTACATGGCTAACCCTAAAGAGGTCCAAATAAAGATAATAGGAATAAACGGAAGTCCACGTCCAAAAGGAAATACCGCCCAGTTGTTTGATGAAGCCTTACAACACGCCTGGCAGAATGGTGCTGAAACGACCAGATATGATCATAAACGTTTGGATATCAAAGGGTGTCAAAGCTGCTACCAGTGCAAAGAGCCTGGCAAGGAGGGAGCCTGCGTCATCAAAGACGATATGTATCAGATTATTGATGACATCCTGTCGGCAGATGGAGTTGTGTTCGCCTCCCCTGTTTATATGTGGCAGATGAGTGCACAGGCAAAACTCTTTAGTTACCGTATATTTCTTCAGGCCTCTCCTGCCAAAGGGGATTTATGAAAAAATATATCACACTTTATGCGTCATTATAAACTTCACCTGACGCCAGGTATTGATAGACGAAAAGGGGAAAGAAAACGTAGCCAACCTTTCAGGGTACTGTTCATACGTTTTTGGGCTATCGGGCCGGATGCAATTGCTGCAGGTTCAATTCACCTGTTGATTCAAATGGAAGCTTGTGGCTCACCGTACCGTTGGAGATACGGACATGACCGGTCAAACCGTATGTAATAGCTTCTTTTCCTCCGCCTTGTTGATGAGCAGCCTGGAGCCATTGCAATACTGAAGATACCATATTGAGCATGGAAGCGTGCACCTCGACCGGGACAAGGGCAGAACTATAGGGAGCCACAGACCGCCGTTCCCCCTGAAGTCCAGAAGCAAAATGGGTGTTATCCAACTCGAGGTCGCATGACAATCCGGTTATTTCCAGTGATGAATCGTTTGGGTTTGCGACTCGTAACTGAATAAGAAAAGAGGTTTCAAGAGGCTTTATCTCCTGAACCCTTAAATCTGCAAGGGTCACTTGTGGAGATTCATAGTTTGAGAGGACACCGGCACAACCGGACAGCATAAAGACTGCAAACAGGATCCCGAAAATGGTTGCAGGCATGATTCTTTTCATGTGATGAGTTCCTCAATGGTGATGACTATAATCGGCTTGGCCAACCTGACAACACGTTAGTACCTCAAAAACAGAGAAACGAATGAGGAACACAGCCGCAAAACAAAACTACGTTATAATATCTGGCTAAGAAACAACTGCGTTCTTTCATGTTGCGGATTATCAAAGAACTCGTTTGGCTCATTTTCTTCAACAATTTCTCCATAATCCATAAAAATGACCCGATCGGCAACGGTCTTGGCAAATCCCATTTCATGGGTTACCACAATCATTGTCATCCCCTCACGGGCAAGGTCAACCATGACATCCAGTACTTCTTTTATCATTTCAGGGTCAAGAGCTGATGTGGGTTCGTCAAAAAGCATGATTTTGGGTTTCATGCAGAGACTGCGGGCAATGGCCACCCGTTGTTGCTGACCGCCGGAGATCTGCCCCGGATACTTATGGGCCTGTTCAGGGATTCGAACAATTTCAAGATAATGCATGGCAAGCTCTTCGGCTTCCCTTTTGGGGGTCTTTCGTACCCAGATCGGGCCAACCGTAAGGTTTTCAAGTATCGTAAGGTGCGGAAACAGGTTGAAATGCTGAAAAACCATGCCAACTTCCGTCCTGACCTTTTCAATATTTTTCAGGTCCCGGGTAAGTTCTGTCCCATTGACGATAATTTGCCCGCGCTGATGTTCCTCCAATCGGTTGATACAGCGAATCATCGTCGATTTACCTGAACCGGACGGTCCGCAGACAACGATTCTCTCTTGAGGCTGTACTTTCAGGTTGATGTCTTTTAGAACATGAAAATCATCATACCATTTATGCATCTCGACAATTTCGATGATCGGTTGTTCACTCGTTACGGTTGCACGGGCTATATCGTCATTCATAATGATTCCTTCAGCTTCGGTTCGAAATGTTTACCTTTCAACGTATTTGTATTCGAGCTCTTTCTCTATCTTCCTGCTGTACTGTGACATTGAAAAGCAACAGACATAATAGATAATAGCGATGAATATGTATGCTTCAGTACTGAAACCGGTCCATTCAGGTTCAGTAAGAATTGATTTGGTGGTATTGAGAATATCGTACAATGCAATAATAACGACCAGCGATGTGTCTTTAAATGCCGATATTAAAATCCCAACGGTTGGCGGTATTACAATTTTCAGGGCCTGCGGCAGAATAATCAGCCGCATCATCTGGTAATAGTTCAGCCCTAGGGATTCAGCAGCCTCATATTGCCCCTTATCCATTGCCTGCAATCCGCCCCTGACCACCTCAGCAATATAGGCGGCTGTAAAGAGGATGATTGCAACCTGGGCCCTTAACACCTTATCAATTGTTACCCCTTCAGGCAGAAAAAGCGGGAACATGACGGACGACATGAACAACATGGTAATCAGCGGTACTCCCCGGATCATCTCAATATAGACGACACAGAGAGACTTGATAATCGGCATCTCCGATTGTCGGCCAAGAGCTAAAACCACTCCCAGGGGATAGGAAGCCAGGATACCGAAAAATGAGAGCAGCAGGGTAAGCGGCAGCCCACTCCACTTCGTACTCTCCACAGGGATAAGACCGAACAGGCCACCTTTCATCAGAAGCCCCATAGTAAACAGGGCCACCAGCCAGACATAACCAAGCTTCTTATTCCACCTGTTCCAGTCCCGGCTGTAAATCAACATTGCGACGAGTATGAGCATAGCAACAAGCGGCCGCCACTGATGCTCGTATGGGTAGTATCCAAAAACATTAAAACGAATGTTCTGCGTTATCACCGACCAGCAGGCACCTTCTGCCTGGTGACATTCCTGACCGGAGGTAAACCAGACACTGTCGATAAACGCCCACTGAACAAAGCCAGGTACTACCTTGATGAGAAATCCGAAAATAAGAATAGTGGCAATGGAATTGAAACCACTATTGAAGAGGTGGTGCCGTAGCCAGCCGATCACGCCTACATCTGTCACCGGTGGTCTAATCTCTGCTGTCTTCGCGGTTGTACTCATTTTTTTTCTATCGCTCAATTATCGCAATTTTCTTGTTATACCAGTTCATGAAGGCCGATGTGGACAAACTGAAAGACAAGTACACCAGCATCATTAAGGCGACTCCCTCAACGGCCTGCCCCGTCTGATTGATAGTCGTTCCTGCAATCTGGACAAAGTCTGGATAGCCGATAGCTACAGCCAGTGAACTGTTTTTCGTCAAATTGAGAAGCTGACTGGTTAGGGGGGGCACGATAACACGCAGTGCTTGCGGGAAAATGACCAGTTTGAGCACAAGGCCGGGCTTGAGACCAATTGACATGGCAGCTTCGGTCTGACCGTGACTGATGGACTGAATTCCTGCCCGGACGATCTGGGCAATAAAGGAAGCAGTGTATAGTACGAGACCAACCAGGAGCGCTGAAAATTCGGGACTGATATTTTTGCCGCCCGTAAAATTAAAACCCTTCAGCGCCGGAACATCCATCTGCACGGGTGCCCCATTGCTTATCCAGGCAATAAGTGGCAGTCCAGCCATGATTCCCAATCCTATCCAGAATATAGGAAACTGTTTCCCTGTCTCTTCCTGCCTTTTTGTGGCCCAGCGGTTCGTCAGATAAACAATAACACAGGCGGCGAGAAAGGCTAATCCCATATATCCCCAGGCTGGATGCGCCGCCGGCACAGGAAAGTCTATCCCCCGATTGGTCAGGAATACCCCCGTGACCGGGTTTAATGCCTGGCGTGGCCCGGGAAAGGTTTCATAAAACAGGGCATAAAAGAAAAACAACTGCAGGAGGACTGGAATATTTTGAAAGACCTCCACATATATGGTACCGAGTTTTGAAATCAGCCAGTTTGAGGACAGTGTGGCAACACCGATAATTGTACCAAGTATAGTAGTGAGTATCATCCCGACAAGTGAGACCTTGAGAGTGTTTAATACTCCGACTGCCAGGGCCTTGCCATAGGTGTCCGCGGCTGAATACTCTATCATTGTTTCGCCGATTTCAAAGGCGGCTTCTTTTTTTACAAAATCGAAGCCGCTGGCGATAGACTGCTTTGCCATATTATCCTGGACATTGGAAATAAGATAATAGCCGAGGAAGGCGACAAAACCGGCAGTAACAATCTGGTAGAGAATAGCTCTGGTCTTTTCGTCATTCCAGAAATAGGTTTTTCCGGATTCCGTTTTCTCTGAGACCATAAAATATTGTCTATTGATATTTGATGATCACAACAGTCGCAGAACTGTTGTGATCATAGTATAGCTGATGGATCTTACTTGAATGGAGGGGAGTACATCAGGCCGCCATTCGTCCACAGGGCATTAAGTCCGCGCTCGATTCCAAGCGGAGTGTTGACGCCAACATTTCGCTCAAAGATTTCACCGTAATTACCAACCTGCTTGATAATATTGTACGCGAATTTTTCATCAAGACCAAGTGCCGCACCATTACCCGGGCTCACTCCCAGGAATCTCTGGATTTTGGGATTTTTGGATTTGAGCATTTCATCAACATTTTCGGAGGTAATACCAAGTTCCTCAGCATTAATCATGGCCAGTACTGCGTAGTTCACAATATCCTTCCACTGGTTATCACCATGACGTACAGCTGGGGCCAGTGGTTCTTTGGAGATGATTTCAGGAAGAATCATAAAGTCGTCGGCCTTAGGTGCACTTGCCCGAATTCCTGCCAGCTGTGATGCATCAGAGGTCATCACATCGCATCGACCCGCATAGAATGCCTGCGAAAGTTCTGCAGTACTTTCAATCGTAACTGTTTTCCACTCCATGGAGTTCGAACGGAAGTAATCGGCAGCATTCAGTTCCGTTGTTGTACCCGGCAGTACGCAGACGGTTGCGCCACTGAGTTCTTTTGAACTTTTTACACCAAGAGACTTGGGTACCATGAAGCCCTGACCATCATAATAGTTGACCTGTACGAAATCCAACCCAAGAGCGGTATCTCGGCTCAGTGTCTGGGTCGCATTTCTGGTAAGGAGGTCAATCTCTTTTGACTGCAGTGCAGTGAAACGGGTTTTCGCGGTCAACGGGGTAAAACGCAAACGATCTTTCAGGTCACCAAAAACTGCTACGGCAACTGCCCTGGCAGTATCAACATCCAGGCCTTTCCATACGCCTTTCTGGTCTGCCTTACCGAATCCAAACAGGTCACCGTTTACGCCTACCTGGATATAACCCTTTTCCTGAACTGCTTTCAGGGTATCTCCATTTCCTGCGTATGCCATTCCGACTGAGGCTGCAACCAAGGTGCATCCGACAAACAGGCTCTTCCACATTTTCATTTTTCCCTCCATAAAAAGTGACAGGTTACGAGACCAAGATCTCGTGTTGCAAAACAACCAATAAAAAAAATGCAATAACATATACTTCAGAGGCACTCTATTTGATACCACAGATGCCCCCCGGTAAGCAACTTGTTAACTCCCGATAGCTAGCAAAATCCATGCCCCAAAAACGAGTCGCACACGCGAGTGACACCCAGTTTTCGTTGGGCTCTCTTCATCTCACTGAAAATGTGCCCGTTTGACAGGGATAATATCTATATTTTCAAGTTCGTACAGTCGAGCGGACAGTCAACGAACAATGTCATAAATTGAAACCATCTTTCAATTCTGAAATATTCCTTCATCGTCACCGCAAGATTTCGGGTTGCCATCTTGGACCCCGGCATTCTGTTCAGAATCGAGGCGCGACTCTCATTTCTACCCCAAGCATTTAATTGATATTCTGAAGATAAAAATGAGAGTCGCAATGCTGAGATTGGAAAGAAGGGTAGTTTTCGGATGGGAACGGAACAGGAAAGAAGAATCAATTCAGGACGGTAGCTATCGAGTCAGCATCCGGTATATCTGCGCCATTTTTGCGGGAAGGCTCTCGATCCGGTTGATAAACATATAATTCCCGGTACCATACATATGCTCCAGATAATCGTGGGCCTGCTTATCGATCGTAATGCAAAATGGGCTGACCCCTTTCCCCCGTGCCTCAAGCAGCGCCTTCCTGGTGTCCTCTATTGCATATTCTCCGTTATAACCATCATAATCCTCAGGCTTCCCATCTGATAAGCTAATGAGCAGACGGGTTTTGGTATCTGACTTTTCCAGGAGGGAAGTAAGATGCCGGATGGCCGGTGCCATCCGGGTGTAATCTTTCGGGCCAATTGCCGAAATTCTCTCTCGCACTGCTTCATCGTACGGCTCGCCGACTTCTTTTATATGATACATTTTGCATCGTGAGCGCTTCATTCCCGAAAAGCCGTATATTCCATAGCTGTCACCGACCTTTTCCATGGCCTCACAGAGCAAAACCAGCGATTCCTTGATGAAGGTGCTGATCCAGCCCGAGGTTGAGTTTGACATATCGATCAGGAACAGCGTCGTTATGGAACGGTCATCCCGTAAAAGTCTTATAAACAATCTTTCACTGACCGTCTTCCCGGCAACCTGGTCACCGATCGCATCGGTTATGGCATCCAGATCCAGGTCATCACCGTCGCGTTGTCGGCGCACGAACCTGTGAGTGGTCTGCATCAGCTCAAACTGGGCACGTAATCTCTTACGCAACCCCCCATATTTTTGTAATGTCCTCGGGATAAAATTACTTTTCGTGACAGGCAGTTCCTCTTCAATAATAGTACACCAATCCCGCCGATAACCACGTCTCCGGCAGTCCCACTCGTCGTAGATATACTGACCGTTACCGGCCTGTTGCATACTGTCGTTGCCTGTGAGCATAGGTCCTTCAGCTGTTAGACCCTGCCCAGCAAGGCCGGCAGCAGCCTGGATATACCCTGTAGGAATGGCTCCCATATCAGTGGAGATTTGTGCCGCGAGACGGACGAGCTCATCAGGGACCGTCACGTTCGCATTGTCTATTTGCAGTGTCTTTTTGCCACCTTGACTAAGCATCTTCCGGGTAAACTCCGAGAGAATTGCAACCGAGCCTTCAAGCTCCTGCTTCTGGCCTGCCTGGACATTTTCAGCCAATACACCATCCGGATTGCGCCCTGTCTTCTGTGCGGGTACAAGTCGTGCCAGCATCGTGACAAAGGCCTTCTTCTCCCGTTCCCTGCGTTCACGCAGTACCATTTCGGCCCGTGACAGGTTTAATGCTCCCAGGATATACTGCTGCACCTGCGTTAAATTTCCCGCCCCCACACCCAACCGCTGTTTGATAAAGGCAAGGCACTCCTCAACATCAAGTCCTGACTCGACAGACACCCCCTCATCATCAAACCAGGGTCTCCCTTCCACTCCCCATACACGGACGAGCAAATGATCGATTGAATGACTCTTCGTCGGCAAAGAAGACGGGATACGACCGAATTCAAACTGCGATTGCAGAAGAGGTGAACAACGGTGCCAGAGACCGGGAAGATTTTCCTGTATATGAAGTGATCCCTTAATGAGCAGATACACTCGTAGAAGCAGTTCGGCATTTTCCGTTTCCTTAACAAGCGTTTTCAATCTTCCTGCAGCAGGATCCTGTCCGGAAAAAAGGGCAAATATCCCAAGTTTCGTTATTACCCACTGGTAGGTAACCAAAAACTTATACAACAGCCTGTTCTGATCTTTTGTTGAAAAGATATCGAGCTGGGAAGGCAGGTATATCGTTTCCGTATCCGTCCAGACCGCAGTGTCCTCGTCAAGTCGTAAAGAGCTTGCAGAGACCCCGCGGATATAGTGGGTCATACTCGCATTGACTGAAGCCAGGGCGACCTCTGAACTACTCTCCTGCCGGCAGAGGAAGTTCTTTTGAATATCGGCCATAAAGGTCTCCGCCTGTCGCAGTCCGCCTTTTTCATAGGTAGCGAGAATCTGGCGGATCCACTCCGGCAGCAATGATGCACCCAGATGATTAATCTGGGCGGATCCATACCTGAGATAGCCATAACAGAGGCTGTTACTGATAGGCCATATTGCCGGGATATGATTAAGCAGTTGCTGGCAGGAGCGATCAGATAGGGTAGCCAGATACTCGACGACCTCCTCCAGCTCCCAATCGTTCGGGTGAGAGGGGGCAACCAGGGAATAAAAAGTATCGGAAATGTCCTGTCGGTCCATAGGCCGTTGAGAATAAGGGGCTAAAAGATAGAGAGTATCATCTCATTAAGGGCGGTTAAAAGTTCCGGATCATCAGTGAGGCTTTCGGCAATACCGGCCTTACAGGCAACGGTCTTATCAATACCTGTCCCGGTAAGAAGTGCGGCCTGGATAAGCAGCCTGGTGGAGGCACCTTCCGGCAGCCCAGACTCCTTTAACCCCCTTGTCATATGACCGAGTTGAACCAGCTGTCGGGCAAATGACTCTTCAACTCCTGCCTCCTGCATAACAATCCTTGTTTCAAGGTTTTCTTCCGGGTAATCGAAAGCCAATGAGACAAACCGCTGCCTGGTAGATGGTTTGAGATCCTTGAGTACCGATTGATATCCGGGATTATAAGAGACTGCCAGCATGAAATCGTCCGGAGCCGAGTAGAGTACACCAAGCTTTTCAATGGGCAATTCACGTCGATCATCAGCCAGTGGATGAATCACAACAGTGGTATCCTTTCTCGCCTCGACAATCTCATCGAGATAACATATTGCACCGGCTTTCACCGCCATGGTGAGCGGACCATCAACCCAGACGGCTTCGGTTCCCTGGATGAGGAATCTGCCAATGAGATCGGATGTTGAGAGATCATCATGACAGGAGACCGTGATGAGAGGCCTCTGTAACTTCCAGGCCAGATACTGCATGAATCTGGTTTTCCCGCATCCGGTGGGCCCCTTCAACAAGAGGGGCAGATTATTATTACGGGCAGCAAGGGCTATGTCTATCTCATCACCCTGGGGAAGGTAAAACGGTTCCTGAGTAATTCGGTGTTCAGCAAGTTTTTCTTCAGTTGTATCCATGAAAATCACATTTTGATAGTAGTTATTATTTACGACTATATGAATCAGGAACTGAAGAAGCAAGAAAACTTATGGATAGCCCTGCGAAGGCTATAACTGGCAGATCACGTTCTGAAATGAAGGAAAAAACCGGTCAAAAGCTTACGGTCCTTTGACGGAACCGCCAATTTTACTGTCCGACATCGGGATAATCACGTAAAAACTTCAGCCATCCTTTGTCTATTTCAGTGATTGCAGGGGCCTCACCCTTCGTAACTTTCAGAAAGTACTCCTGCTCCGGGTAAAACGGCTTGAGACTTCCGTCTGTCACTGCCATAAAATACTTCCCGTAATTGTGGATGATATATTGAACATCCGGACTGTAATCATCGCTTAAATAGACATCGTAACCACCATCGATAAGATATTGCAGATGCTCTTCCGGAAAGATATTTCTGACTTCTGTTATACGATTGAGAAGATAGGCTATCATTTCCTCATCTTCAAGAATGGAGGTATGACTGCTGTCAAATCCGAACTGCCCCTTGGATTGTTGTTGGGCAATGGGATGCAATTGACTTGATAGTGGCACGACACCATCGCTATTTTCGCGTATTTTCAAGATATCGGGATTCTGGTATGCATAAATAAGCTGATGATTGAAAGAGTCAGGCAATGGCTTTCGATACAGGTCCCTGATAAACGGGCTGGACGGATTTACATCCCTCCACGCAGGCAACACTATTAAGCCGTGTTTTTCACCTGAGGCAGCTGCAGGGTGCCCCCCGAAAGGAGTTGCGATACTGACAAACAGCATAACTTTATTATCTCCGGACCTGTCACCGTGCTTATTCAAGGCCTCTCGAACGATGAGTCCTCCCATGCTGTGAGCCACAATAATTATCGGCATTTCACCCAGGTTTGCAACCTTGCCGGATAGAAATATGCGATAAAAAAGATCGGCCAATTGTTCCAGGTCACCCCCCGATGGGTAATAGAAAAACCATGGCTTATACCTGTCAGGATCAAGACGGTCGACAATCGGTAAAAATGCCCTCGGACTCCCCCCGATACCGTGGACAAAAAGAACAGGTATTTTGTGCGCCATATCTTCCTCAAGAGCGTAAAACATGGTGGGTGCTTTTTCACCAAATGACGCTGGATCATACATGCCCAAGGTAGCGACATTGTCATCAAAGAGAGGGTCATCCAGACTTCGGATCGTGCCAACCGGATAAAACTGGGATTTCTTCGGTTGAGCAACCTTGGGCATAGGAATATCCCCAACCCAATCTACCCGTTTGGCTGTTGCCAATGTGATATCCACATGCCCCAAAACCTTCCCCGGAACAATCTCTTCATTTACCTCTATCGTTCTCTCACCTACTACTTCTGTTTGATCGAAAACTTTGTTATCATTTGTGTCGGCAAACACCAGCAAGGTAAAAACACCTTCTGGCAAATTAAGTCCATAATGTGTTCCTGCTCCGGCAAAGTACATTGTATCCACACGCTCATTCTCCTTAAATTTGCTTGAGTATGCGGCAACTGCCAGATAATAATCTGAATAGAGGCTCGACTCATCAATGGTCTTACCGAGCACAAAAAAGGTATCCTGATCTATCATGTGTTTTACATTTACCTGCCCCGGCTTTGCCCGCTGAATACGCGAATACTCTGCCTGGATAGAGGCATATTTAAGGTATGAACATGAACAGGAGATGAAAGGGATGAGCAAACAAAAGAGTAGGCTTTTCATTTCAGACTCTCTTTAGGGAACGAAAGAATATAGTTTCTCGATTTCCAGAGTGTCCTTCAGTATATAACCGCTATTATAAGGGAATTCTACTACTTTATGTCAACATCATCAACGGATAACGCATAACATTCAGGATGAAAAACCGGTAAAACTCTTGCGGTTCTTAAATGCTTTAGGCTCATTGTCTTTATTCAGAGCGTTATGCATGGCAATGCGCTGATTCTTACTGGCGAACAAGCGCAGTTGCGTCAACCTTTCCCATAAAAGCGCCATCCTGGTGTCCTTCTTCCATGTTTTCTTGAAAAGATATTTCGTCGCCGCGATAGCATCGGGACTCTTTTCACAGATTGTCCGGGCTAACTCCCGGGCCTCTGCAAGCGGGTCAGCGCTTATCTTGCTGATAAGACCATACTCCGCGCCCTCCTGACCTGAAAAAAAGCGCCCGGTCATGGTCAGCTCCTGGGCTATATCCACTCTGGTGAGTCTCGACAGTGTTACCATACCGCTCATATCCGGTATAAGCCCCCATTTCATTTCCAGGATGGAAAGGTTTGCATCCGGCTCGGCAATTCGATAGTCGCAGGCCAGGATGATCTGCATGCCACCGCCAAAACAATTCCCGTGAATAACCGCGATGACCGGAATAGGCAATTCCCGCCAGATATGGGCTACCCGTTGAAAATTGTTGGCCTTGGTCCAGGGAAGCTTGGCAAAATATTTCGGAACCATGATCGGGTGCTTGGCCACGTACCCAAAATCAAGACCGGCACAAAAAGAAGGACCATTACCCTGTAGAATGACACACCGGATCGACCTGTCTTTACGAATTGTTCGAGCAGTATGGATAAGTGAAAGCAACATCTCCTCATCCAGCCCGTTGTGCTTATCCGGTCGATTCAATGTCACATAAGCAATATTCTCTTCAATGTCGAGCTGTACTCTGTCTGTAGTTGTCATAAGCTTTCCAGGAATAACATCTCTTGTTTTCACGTTTACGTACACGTAAGATAATACCATAATGATTTTCCTGGAACTATCATTTTTTGAAAAAAAGCCATTTTTATCTGCGCTCCAACACAGTTTCTTACAGGCTGGGCACATTGTTTTTTAAACAATCCTGCTCTCGGGTGATACTTCCTTAGTTCTGCAACCTCTGCACAAGAACTGTTCAGCCTGCCCCTCCACGCTAGTAACACATTTTCATATTTCGTAACATTTATTCTTGACTCCAGTCACCAGTCGTGTAATGATTGTCAGTAATATTTTTCCGATTAACGTGTTACCATCCTTACAAATAATCTCTTACCTGCTGTAAACAAGGGGGAAAACCAATGATACGATCAAAACTGCTCCTTTTTTCTCTCTTTCTTAGCCTGTCACTTATTGAGGCTCCCTTTGCACACTCCATGACAATTACAGACATGGCAGGTCGCCAGGTTGAAGTTCCAGAGACGGTATTTCATGTTATCTGCTCCGGTGCAGGCTGCCTGCGCTATCTCTCCTATCTGGGTGCCCAGGATATGGTGGTGGCAGTTGACAGTATTGAAAAGAGGAACAGTACATACGAGGGGCGTCCCTATGCCCTTGCCAATCCACAATTTAAAAACTTGCCTCTCTTTGGGGAATTTCGAGGATTTGATAATCCCGAACGTATCCTGGGGCTCAATCCGCAACCTCAGGTAATTTTTAAAACATATAAGGATATCGGCTATGATCCCGATGAGCTGCAGACCAAGACCGGCATTCCTGTCATCTGCCTGACATACGGCAACCTTGCGACTCAGCGGGCAAAGATTTATGCCTCCCTGAGTCTCATGGGAAAAATCATCGGCAGAGAGAAAAGAGCAGAAGACGTGCAATCCTTTTTTAACCGGACCATAGATGACCTCAATACCAGGACAGCACATATCCCCGACTCACAACGGCGCTCCTGTTATCTCGGCGGTGTCGCCAAGAAAGGCCCCCATGGCTTTCAGTCAACGGAACCAGCCTATCCTCCTTTTCTCTTCATTCATGCGAAAAATATAGCTTGTCCCCCAGGTCAATCCGGCAAACCTCTCTCACATGCCTCAGTATCGAAAGAGCAGATTGTTGCATGGGATCCGGAAATAATATTTATGGATCTCTCCACAACCCAGATGGGAACGAAGGCCAGTGGCTTCCATGAACTTGAAAAAGACCCGGTTTACCAGGGATTACAGGCCCTGAAAAACAATAGGATTTACACCCTGCTCCCCTACAATTTCTACTCCATAAATTATGGTTCTATCCTGGCAGATGCCTACTATGCTGGTAAAGTTCTCTACCCGGAAAAGTTCATGGACATTGCCCCTAAAGAGAAAGCAGATGAAATCTATACTTTTTTGCTTGGCAAGCCTGTTTTTGAAAACATGGCCAAATCTTTTGGTAAGGCTCCCTTTGAAAAAATTAACTTGAGGTGAGAAATTGCATTTCGTAGACGGGCAGATTCCGGCTGATTATACAAACCACATTCGAGCCAAGTACATATTCATTTTACTCGGCTTTGCGCTGGCAGCAGCTACTCTCATCTTTTCCATAGGAACCGGGCCGGTCCACATATCTGCCGCAGACACCTTGATTACCTTGCTAGGAAAATCCATATCCAGGCAGTATGATTTGATCGTCTGGAACATTCGCTTAACCCAGGCCTTGGCAGCTCTTACTGCAGGAGCCGGACTGGCAGTCTGTGGTGCGGTCATGCAAGCTGTCCTGCGCAATCCTTTAGGCTCGCCTTTCACCCTTGGCATTTCCCACGCGGCTGCCTTTGGGGCCGCCTTCTCCGTAATGATTCTCGACCTGGGCACAATGAGCAGTTCCAGTGTTGGGGCAATCAACCTGGACAGTCCCTACCTCACAACCGCTGTTGCTTTCCTCTTCAGCATGCTTGCTGCCCTCCTCATCGTTCTGATTTCAAGGATGCGTAATACCACTCCTGAAATGATGGTCCTGACAGGTGTAGCACTTGGTTCACTCTTCACCGCGGGGACAATGTTTCTCCAATTTTTTGCCGACGACATTCAGTTGGCCGCCATGGTTTTCTGGACTTTTGGGGATGTTGCCAGGGCCTCCTGGCAGGATGTGGCAATTATGGCAGTCTGTACGATTACAGCCTTTTTATGGTTTACGGCTAATCGCTGGAATTTCAATGCCATTGAAGCAGGAGAAGAAACTGCCAAAGGGCTTGGTGTAAAGGTCGAGAGGATCCGGATTACAGGTATGCTCATCTCATCGCTTGTCACCGCTGTCATTGTCTCATTTCTTGGCATTATCGGTTTTGTTGGCCTCGTCTGCCCGCATATCGTAAGAAAGATCATTGGCGATGATTACAGGTTTCTGCTTCCGGCCTCCTGTGTATTCGGCGGAACCTTGCTCCTGGCGGCGGACACTGCCGCCAGGCTCATCCTGACACCTAATGTTATCCCCGTGTCAGTACTCACAGCCTTTCTCGGCGCACCGATTTTTATCTGGCTCATTATCGGAGGAAAGCAAAAGTGAACCTGAGAGTGCACAATCTCCATTTTAAATACAATAGTCACAGGGTGTTAAAGGATATAAATTTCCAGGTTGAAAGAGGTGAAGTACTGGCCATCCTTGGCCCCAACGGAGCCGGAAAAACTACCCTGCTTAAATGTTTGAATGGTATCCACAGACCTGAAGCAGGATCCGTCTTTATCAAGGAAGAAAACGTTTTCAAACTCAGCTCCGATACTGTAGCCACCCTGCTGGGTTATGTCCCACAGAGATTGGATACCGCCCGACTAACCGTTTTCGACTCCATACTCATGGGACGAAAACCCCACATAAAGTGGAGAGTTGCCCAAAAAGACATTCGTATTGTAGATTCAGCCATAAGGCTCCTCTCTCTGGAGCATCTCAGTCTCCGCAACATCAATCAACTAAGTGGCGGTGAGCTTCAAAAAGTATCAATAGCCCGAGCTCTTGTACAGGAACCCTCTGTCCTGCTCCTCGATGAACCTACCTCCAGCCTGGACATGAAGAATGAACTGGAGATCTTGACCACCATAAGGCAGATAGTAACCAGTCACAGGGTTACTGCGGTTATGACAATGCATGATATAAACAACGCCATTCGCTATGCCGATAAATTTCTCTTTTTGAAAAGAGGAGATATTTATGCTGCCGGCGGAAAGGAGTGTATAACAACCAATGTCATAGAAGCTGTTTACGGTGTCCCGGTTGAAATTGAAGTTCGACGCGGTCTACCACTCGTTTTTCCTGTGAATGATCATCTGAAACAAAGAGCCACAGGCACACACTAATCCAAAAAGGACTCCACAATGAAAACGTTGATACCCTCAGGGGATATAGAAAAAACCATATCTTTTCACGGACACAATTGCCCAGGCCTGGCCATCGGCATACGCGCAGCTGAGCTTTGTTTACGAGAGCTTGGCCATAACAGTCAGTCAGCCCTGGTGGCAATCTGCGAAACCGATATGTGTGGCGTAGATGCAATACAAATGCTCACGGGTTGCTCGGTTGGGAAAGGCAACCTGATCTTTCTCGACTATGGTAAAAGCAGTTTTACCTTCTTTCGCCGCTCAGATGCCAAGGGCTTCCGTGCTACACTCGATCCTGATTTCCTCGGCGACAAGGGCCTTCGCATGACCCAACTGATGAAGAAAAAGCTCTCCGGCACTGCATCCGCCGAGGAGGTTACGGAATGCGACTCACTGCGCGCGAGCTGTGAACAGGAATATTTATCCGCAGATCTTGACGAGTTGTTCTCCATCTCAGAACCCCAGATACACATGCCACGTCCGGCAAAAATCCTCAACTCTGTACGATGCGAGTCCTGCCTGGAGAAACTCATGGAGTCGCGATCACGCTATTTTGATGGTCAATGTTTATGCATACCCTGTTTTGAAACGGTTGAGCAGAAAATCTAAAGATTGCTCAGAACACCGGAAGAGGAATAGATGTTAGAGACCTGCTGCATAAAAAATCTATTTACCAGATAAAACATTTATTCCTCCCCCGTACCTTTATAAGAACATAGAAAGAGTTCGTGTTCCAAATCAGGCAGAAAGCCCCAGGGCCAACCGTTTCGCGATGATACGCTCATCCACCTTTGCCGCTGCCTTTACATAGTCAGGCTCGACCAGGAATGCAGCTCCAAACAAATCCTCCAAACCATTCAGGGCAATATCGGTTACGAGTTTTGAGCCGTTAATCTGCGGTGGAATACCAATCTGTACTGAAATCCCGGATGCCACACAATATAAGCCAATAGCAACAGCTTTCTCCGAATACCATTCGGGGGAAGCCCCCCAAACCGGAAGGTCGGAGATATCAACCCCTAGTGCGTTCGCGATCAGGCCGCAGAGATGAATAACTCTTGAATTATCGACACAGGAACCAAAATGGAGAACAGGCGGTATATCAAGGGCGGAGCAGATCTTTTGTAAGCCGGGACCAGCCATGTCACTGCCCTCGGGGACAAGCAGTCCCGCCTTCCCGGCAGCCGTTGTAACACAGCCGGTTGCCAGAACCAGGATATCCCGCTTAATCAGCTCTTTTGCCAGGCCCACATTCTGGGAGTCGTGCTGGAATTTTGGATTGTTACAGCCCACGATTGCAGCCACTCCACGAATAGACCCATCCTTTATGGCGTCGAGCAGTGGCTCAAGACTCCCACCCAGCATGTTGAGTAATGCTTCATTCGAAAAACCGGTGACTACGTCTACCGGAGCAACCGGGATCTCCACCCTTGACTGGTCACGTACAGCATATGCATCAATAGCTAGCTCAATGATTTCAATTGCCTGCTGAGCTGCTGTGGCGGTGTTAAAGGAAATATGAGTAGCTCCGATGAACCGGGCTTTATCGGCTGTAGTAATGAACTTTGTATGATAACAGGCGACGGCTTGAACCATACTTGGCATGATGCATTGGTAATCAACCACAACGGCCTCTACCGCACCGGTGACAATAGCCAGTTCGGTCATCAGGTTATTGCCTGCCATGGGAATGCCTTGTCTTCCCAGAAGCTCATTGCCGGTACAGCACAGTCCTCCGATATTGATACCCGCTGCACCGACTTTTTTTGCCCTGGCAATCATCTCCGGATCACGCGCGGCTGCAAGTACCATTTCAGAGACTACCGGATTATGACCATGGACGAGGATATTGACCATGTCAGCTTTAATCACTCCCAGATTCACCTGGGATTTCGAAGGTGTCGGGACTCCAAAGATGATATCGGAGAGCTCGGTGCCGACCATGGACCCTCCCCAACCGTCAGCCAACGCGGTTTTTGCAGAATGTAACATCGTACTCACGGCATCGTTGCCGCAACCCATGTGAGTGCGGTGCATCATTTCGGCGATTTCCCTATCCACCCCCCGAGGCATTACTTTGTATTTGCGCCAGATCTCCTTACGTCACTCGGGGACACGACTGACAAACCCGAGCTCTTTTTTGCGGCTGCCGAAATCTGAGAAACAGGCATCTACCAGGTCTTTGGCGATTGCC
Source organism: Desulfopila sp. IMCC35008 (assembly GCF_010646885.2). Lineage (GTDB taxonomy): Bacteria > Desulfobacterota > Desulfobulbia > Desulfobulbales > Desulfocapsaceae > Desulfopila. The sequence continues at coordinate 4,501,270 of NZ_CP050700.1, forward strand.
AGGGGGGCGCGGCCTTCAATGGGTATTCCGAGATCAGCAGAGACATTTCGCAATTTTTCTTCATCTGTGATTTTGTAATCGGGGGCCGCACCTTCTGTTATGGCCTCAAGTACTTCAATAAGGTCACGACCATGGTCCGAATGTCCGACTGAACCACCCGCTACAAAGCGGCCGAAATTTCGCGCCACGATCACATCACCGTCGGCCCCGCAAACCCCTCGCTGCATTTTGCCATTTTCTTTAATGCTTATGCGGCAAGGTCCCATATTGCAATTTTTACACGTCAGTCCAAGTTCACAAAACTTGCATCCGGGTTGTTGCTGTTCGAAGCGGTCCCAGACGGTTTCAACCCCGTCTCGTCTTGCCTTCTCAATCATTTTCCGGGCGTCATCCCAGATAGATAAATTTTTCGCAGGTGTGGGTTGTTTAGACACGGCAGCTCCTCAATAAATTGTCATCCTGCCATACTGCACCCGGGTAGATGCAGCAGCTGGAATTCTTCAACTTACTGAGCAGGCTACTGTCAAAAGAACAAAAATACTGTCATCTGGCTGACAGATCGCAATTTAGTCTTTCTTTTGCTCTTGTTTCAGGGGGCGGTAACGCCCCCAACCGATTCCAGGGCCCGAAGATTCGGAATAAGGAACATCACGCGGCCGGGTCGTTCGATGAGATCGGCTCTTCTCTTACGAGATCATTGAGGAGCATTGATACTGTTTGCCGCGTAGAACCAACTAATCGGGCAATCTGCTCGACCGATAAGTCGATGGTGATCTCTATACTGCCGTCCGTCATCCAAAGAGACACCATGCCGTCTAGCCTCATTTTAAAAGCAAGGCAACCAGGCGAGAATTTACATCCTTGAAGGCCAGTCCATCAATAATGGTAAAGGACGTTTTCAGGATATTACCCAACACCCGGACCATCGCCTTTGTCACCTCAGGATCTCCAACCATTCGCTGCCTGAATGTTGCCACATCGGTCATCAGGACAACAGCATCCGTAAGGATGCCTGAACATATGTTCCTGTATGTGTTGAATAAATATCGCCTTTTGAAAGAATGCCCAGGTTAAACTCCTTCTCCTCGTAACCAAGGTATTTTCTGACCTTCCCGCTCTGGACAATAAAGACTTGATTAGATTCTTGCCCCGGCTGGCAGATATAGGAACCTTTCGGAAATTTGTGATGGATCAGAACTGAGTGCAGATCTGCAAATGCAGGAAGTTGCAGATGGTCAAGAAGATTTTCTTCCAGAAATTTCATATATCTTTTTCCCGCTTGTTGTATCATCTGGAATTCTCGAGAGCATTAGGTCGAATCAGGTCCCAATCCACACTATGCCAACATATCAGATTCTTACACCCCACCACCAGATCATAAAACAAGATTCATCAATAGCAAGTCCACGCTGTACCATCCTCGACAGCTCATTACTAATCAATATATAAAATTACGACTTCTCTCACTACACTTTGAATACAGGCCCACCTGACCTGATGAAAAATCAGAGCTAAAAACCCGGTGCACATTTTATCGTTTGAGTCTTCTGTGTACGTTGGGCAACAATAGTGTTGAGCACAGAGTACAGATTCTCCAGATCGACAGGTTTGGGCAGATAATAGTTCATACCTTTGTCGAGTATATGCTCCTCATCACCTTTCATGACACAGGCAGTTAAGGCAATAAGGGGAGTATGAGTATTATCAGGACCCGCTTTACCCTGACGTATGGCTCGGGCAGTTTTCAACCCGTCCAGAACAGGCATCTGGATATCTAGAAAAACCGCATCAAAGTGATTACCGATCATGGCATCCAAGGCTTCGGCACCGTTTTCCGCGGTCGTGACGGTGCAGCCGCACCTCTTCAGTAACATCTCAATTGTGAGAGCGCTGATGCCATCATCTTCGGCCACCAGAAGATCAAGACCAAAAAGTTGCGCTTCCGTATCTTTACGTGAGGTTACCTTCTCCTCAGGGCAGAATTCACACAATCCGAAGTTCAGGCAAAAGCTGATCGTTGTTCCTCTTCCCGGTTCACTCTCGACAAAAAGATTCCCTCCCATCAAGCCGATCAGCCGTTTACAGATTGCAAGTCCAAGCCCTGCCCCCTGATCCCGTTTCTCCCAGTTGTCTCCCCCTTGCCGGAATGGCTCGAAAAGGTGTTTAAGTTCACGGGAGTTAATCCCCACCCCGGTATCCGCCACGACAAACAACACACGATGACTGCCCGGCTGCTGTATCGGCAAAGGACAGACCTCAATAGTCACACCGCCTGTTTCGGTAAACTTAATCGCGTTGCCCAGCAGGTTATTGAGAATTTGCTGCAACCTTGTTCCATCACCCAGCATCAATTCGGGCAGAGGCGGATGAATCATTGGGTTAAGTTCAAGACCTTTCTCTTTGCAGGTTATATACAATAAGTCACAAACCTGCTTGACGGTCTCAGCCAGATCAAACGGTTCATTACGAAGCGACATCTGCCCCGCCTCTACCCGGGAGAGATCCAGAATATCAGAAAGCAGCACGCTCAGTCGTCTGGATGATTTCAGGGCAATTTTAACATACTCCTGCTGTTCGCTTGTTTCGATGGTGCGATCGAGGAGCTGTAACATGCCCATTATGCCATTGAGGGGGGTTCTGAGGTCATGACTCATATTGGCAAGAAATTCTGATTTTGCCTGGTTCGTAGCTTCCGCAGCCTGCTTCTTCCGGAGCAGACTGTCCTGCTTTTCCTGCTTCTCCTCGGCAAAACGATAAAAGATATTTGAGAGTTTGAAGGCCTGGGACCAGGCAACTACCAGGGCAAGTGACAAGGCAAAACCCAGCCCCAGGGCAAGGGCAATATAGATAACAGTCATAGGTCGGTACGCCAAATCGAGCGGTTGGGACACCAGCACGTCCCACCCGAGATTATGTACCCGCACCACGGATCCGAGCATCGGTACTCCGTCCAACTCAAACGCTATAGAGGAAACGAGCGATTTACCCCGTACATTTGGGGGTGGAAAAGTTTTCAGGTTAAGCTGCATACCCCATTTTCTCTGTTTGTGATCCGCTACAATGCGTCCGCTCTTGTCAAGTATGAGAGTCTGGAACCCTGCCTCAACCGGCAGGTGACCGATCAGTTCGGAGAGGCGATGCAAAGTAATTTCCCCTATAATAACGTTATCCGAGACAGGCACCATCAGGGAAACAGCCAGACGACTGCTGACTGTGGAGAGAAATGTTTGAGACCAGGTCGGATGGTCGGCATTGCCACCACTGAACATGAACGGTCGTCCCGAGAGATCGAGACCTTTCAGGTCCTCTCGCTTTATTCGACGTATAAACCTCCCCTTTTGGGCAAGGCCGACGTGAAGGATAGCCTGCTTTTGTCTGGATGCGATGTAAATAGTTTCAAAGAGGTCGCCTTCACCGCACTGGGCATCCAAAAGGCTGCCAACCAGGCCTGGATCCGTGCTGTTTTCCTGCTCCAGGAATTGTGCAAGAGACAGCAGCTGGCGTTCTCCGCCCGACAGGTGGGTGTCAATCAGGCCTGCAATTGTATGAGCCATTCCCTCATGCTGGATGGCAATCTGTCTCTTCATCCTGGGAACCATGAAATACATACCCAGGCCAATGATGAGGATAGGCAGGATGGCGACCAGGCTAAACCGTAATGATAGGTAGCGATGCAGGGAAGGAGTCGTTTTCACGTGACTATTCCAGTACCACAAACTTACCGTTTTGAACAACACTAATGGAAACATGCGACCGGGTTACGTCACCAAAGGTATCGAAGCTGAAATCACTCTGTAAACCCGGAAAATTTTTAATTGAGAGGATTGTTTCTTTCAGGTTATTCCCCTCCTGCCGGGCAAGAGCGGCCAGCAGCAGATCTGTCGCATCGTAGGTATAAACACCTGGAAAACCGGGTTCTCTATTATATCTCTTCAGATACTCCCTGCGGAAGTTCTGATATCTCTTGCCCGGGTGATTTCTGTCGAAGGTCTGAACCACAGTAACGCCTTCAACTGTCTTACCTCCCAACTCCAGCAGGCGTTCGGTAGCTCCCCAGTCTGCCAGCGAAATTGAAATATCCGGGTTTACCCGTCGTATCTGTTGGCAGAGGATTGCGGACTCCAGAGAGTTAGCGATAATAAGAATTCCATCCGGCTCATGCCGGAGCATCTCGCTGGAAATCTGGGTGAAGGATTTGCCTTTACTGCTGTCAAATCCGGTCGTAGCAATTATTTCCCCGCCATTCGCTGAGAAAGTGTCTTTAAAACATTTCAGCCAGTCTTCACTAAAGGAGCTGTTAGTCTGGTCATAGATTACGGCAATCCGTCGCACATCCGTATTATTGATATGATAAATGGCACTTTTTGTAGCATGCATCAAAGTTGTTGAAGAAACCTTGAAGAGAAAATCGTCCCGGCCGGAAAGAAGCCTGGTGGTTGCCGTTGGACTGATAGCGACAACTTGATGCTTATCCAGCAGGGGGGTGACAGCCATGGCCATATCACTGGTCATGGGTCCTATGATGGCAACGACCCCGCTATCTATTAACTCCTGCGTTAAGACCCTTACTAGCTCCGGATCCTGTTGGTCGTCCCTGATGACCAGTTCAATCCGGCTCCCGTTGATGCCACCGTTCTGGTTGTATTTCTCAACAACCATCTGGATTGCATCCCTGCCGGAAATGCCAAGGTCGGCAACCCGCCCGGAGGTGCCCGCAATAAAACCTATCTTTATCGGTTTTCTATCCCTGCAACCCGATATCTGGATGCCAATTAAAAAGAGAATAAAGAGGCAGGCCAGAAGAACCTTGCCAACTCGTGTTTGTCTCCTGACATACATGGCTTTTTCTCCGTAGGCTTCCAGAAAGCTTCCATCAGAGATAATTATTACATCCGGTTTTCCTCATGATGAAAGTTTCTTTTTACAGTCTTCCAAAGCGGTGTGGCGAATGTGGAATCGATGTTTAGTCGTTCCTATCCCCAACTTACTAGTATTGTTCGAGGGTAAAATCTGCAAAAATATTATCCTGAGTATAACGAAGATATCAGGAAAATGGTAGATTCAGGACAAGTAACTAAGTTAATTCCTGACCTTCACACCATACAATTTACTTTCCTTCAGCTCATCAGAAAAGACTGCAGGCATGACGGACTATGCATACAGCTGTTACAGCACCTGTAACATTTTCACGGACAACAGCCACCTGAATGCAACATGGATACTCGCTACGTTATGCGATTAGATATTTCAAAAGAGATTCCGTCCCCTCCTGCCCAGTCTGGTATTGACAAGTATGACTAAAACCTCAAACGCAGTCTGGCGTCTTTGTTAAGATTTTTTGTTATTCCGGCCACACATTCTCCGGTAACGGCTTTTTATGCAGCTCAAGAAAATGGCCAACCAAACTGGCAGGGTAGTAGCGTTTTATCAGATCGTCCCTGAAGATCCTGTACTCATCAGTAAGAAGCAAATCATTAATTTTCGAAATTACTTCCCGCCCCTCCGGGGTATTATTGCAAAATGCCAAAGTGCTTACAGTACCCGGTGCCTCAGCTACCTGTAAAAAGGCCAGTTCGTCCCGGACTTTGGGATTGTTATTGGAATGCCAGGTAAAATCAAGTGCGTGAGAAACATAAAAATCGATATTCCCACGCAGCAGCATCTCCTGAAATTCACCGATAACAGTTGCCTGCATCGTCACATTGGGGCGTTCTTCATTTCTCTCGATGACATTTCGAATTTCAGGGTGGTAAGTGGCTCCGCGAACCCAACTCGTCCGTAAGCCCTTGTTTTCTATCAGGTCAGCCACGGAAACATTTTCTCCCCTTGAAAACAGGGTGGCAATATCGCGTTGCCGGACAACGATGCCAGGGGGGGCAAGTTCCAGAGAACTGTTCGAGGGAATCACCTTCCCTTTCAACTCAGGAGACACAGGGGTTTTTCCAGGACAACAGTAGATACCGGAATGAGTGTTTGCCATATCGTGAAAAATCCGTTTTATCGGCATGCCTTCAGCTTGATGAGAATATTCCGGCAAATGTTCCTGATAAAAACGAAAGAGCTCATCAGCAAATCCCTCTCCTGTTCCGGGTTTATTGTATATGGCCTGGATATAGAAAACCTTCCACTCTATGACGGGCAGCTCGCCACCATTCGCCTGAGGTACGCGATATGCCAGAGTAACCGACATCATGAGCAGGACCAGGATACAATTTCTCATCTTCAACCTCTTTTAAATATGGTTTGACATGTATGACGACTCACTCTAATGTCGGCACCATAGCACACTATTCAATCTTCTTGAATGAAGAACAACTTCTGTCAACTGACACCCTTAATGAAACAGCGATCCCTGACAAGGCAAATCATCATTGCCCTTATCTGCACTACCGTCGTGTGCCTGATTCCATTTTCCCTGCATAACTACCTGACCCTTAAGAGGTCCTATTACGAGTCACTGGATAATGATCGTAAGACATTGGGAACACAGGCTCAAAACAGCCTTTCAATCCCGATGTATAATCTCGATACTTACCAGATCCGTCAGGTCATCCAGGGATTTATGAACAACAAAACTATCGAGAAAATGATTGTTCGGGACATTTACCCACCTCATACAATTTTTGTTGCTGCCGGAAGAGATGCCAACTGGGAGCCTGTTATCCAGGAAATTGACGAAGCCCCAGGTTCCTCACAATTTGCCGATACATACTCTATCATTTTTCAGCAACGCAAAGTTGGTTTGCTGGATATGGTTTATACTGACAAATTTATACAACAGACCCTGACCAAAGCGATTATCTCTAACATTGCGACCCTGCTCCTGCTCACCATTACACTCTCTTTAGCTATGTTCATCGTGCTGCGTAAACGAGTCATCCAGCCTTTAAAGCAGGTAGAGCAATATGCGATTGAGATCGGCAGAAACGAGATGGCGGAGATTCCCATCGACAGCAGCAGATTTTCCCTTGAAATTCGCAATGTCCAATATGCTCTGGAAAGCATGTTATCCCAGTTACGTTCGCGCTTCGACTCGCTGATGCGTTCTGAAAAAGCACTTCGGGATAGTGAAAAGCTACGCCAGCAATCCCAGAAAATGGAGGCAATTGGCACTCTCGCCGGAGGTATAGCCCATGACTTTAACAATATCCTGGGGGCAATACTTGGTTATACCGACCTTCTGCTTGTCAATAATCAGGAAGCTGATGTCACGAGAAAACATCTGCAACAAATTCAGAAAGCGGGTTACAGGGCACGTAATCTGGTAAAACAGATTCTCGCTTTTAGCCGACAGTCACAGCAGGAAATTGACAAGATCAGAATCGGGCCGATACTCCAAGAGGTTTCTCAACTTTTACGTTCGTCCATACCGGTAACCATAGAGATACGTCTTGAGATAAACGATGAACCGGATGTCGTCGAGGCAGACCCTACACAGATTCATCAGGTTTTAATGAATCTCTCAACCAACGCCTTTCACGCAATGGAGAAGACAGGAGGAGACCTTACTTTCTCGCTACGATCTATTGAGTCTCTTCCCGAAGAAGTGGAAAAAGATATACAGAGTCCATCCGGTAAATACCTCTTACTTTCCATAACAGATACCGGGCATGGTATGCCACCGGAAGTCCAGGATAAAATATTTGACCCGTTCTTTACTACAAAAGAGCAGAACAAGGGAACAGGAATGGGCTTAGCTGTTGTCTATGGAATTATTCATGATATGGGGGGAGACATTACCGTAAAAAGCAGTGCCGGAGCTGGAACCACCTTTCATGTCTACCTACCTTTATGCAAGGAGACAGATGTTATAGAGGTTGATAAAAGTGACACTGTTGAACAGGGTAAAGAGCACATCCTGCTTGTGGATGACGATGTCATGTTGTCACAGATCACACAGTTGACCCTAGAGCAACTTGGCTATAAAGTCACATCGCAAAACAGTAGTGTCGACGCTGTTCAATTATTTAGAAACACCGCCCAGGACTATGATCTCGTGCTTACAGATTACGACATGCCCAAACTCACCGGCCTTGAACTTACAGACCGCTTACGCGAGATTCGCCGGGATATTCCCATCGTACTCTACACTGGCTTTAGTGAAATGGTGGATGAAGAGCTGGCACAGTCCAGAGGCATAAATGGCTTTGCCTATAAACCGGTACCCAGGTCACATATGGCCCGATTAATACGAACAGCCCTCCATACAGAAAAGAACAAAATTACAGGTTCGTGAAATCTCATTTCCCCTGTCCTCTGTTTGTCATGGCACTTGTTTTCTACCATAACTGACTCCCAACCGTTTCATCCGGTTACGCAGTGTGCTGGGGTTGACGCCGAGCAGAGCAGCAGCGCCTTTCGCTCCGTTAATTCTGCCCTTGGTGATTTTCAAGACATGGCTTATATGATGAGATATCAGGTTATCAAGATTGTATGATTCTGTTGAGGGGCTTTCCACTTTCACAACCGGTTTTGAAATCTCTGCCCCAAGATGCTCAAACTGTAAAGGGCCTTGTGGGTTGAGGATAAGGGCTCGCTCAATGACATTTTGCAGCTCTCTGACATTACCAGGCCACCCATAGTTCATTATTTTTTCAATAGCTCTGGGAGCTAATGAAGGTATGGATGTAAGCTTCAACTCCTTTGCTTTCATATTGATGAAGTGCTGGATTAAAGCGGGGATATCCACAGTTCTATCCCGAAGCGGTGGCACCAGGATAGGAAAAACATTCAATCGAAACCAGAGATCTTCACGAAAATCTCCTTTTTCCACCATTGTCTCCAGGTGACGATTGGTCGCCGCTATAATTCGAATATCCAATGAGATTGTATCTACCCCACCAACCCGTTCAATCTCCTTGTTCTGCAAGACCCTGAGCAGGCGGGTCTGAGCGTGCAGTGGGAGCTCCCCTATCTCATCAAGAAAGATAGTGCCTTTGTGTGCTCGCTCAAAACGACCTCGTTTGAGTGACAATGCCCCGGTGAAAGCACCTTTTTCATGGCCGAATAATTCACTGTCGAGCAGTGAATCCGGAATTGCTCCACAATTAACACTGACAAATGGGCCTTCGCTGCGGGATGAGGTATAATGAATCGCATTTGCAATCACATCCTTGCCCGTTCCGGTCTCACCCATCAGCAGCACCGGGCTGTCAAGTACGGCTACCTGCTGGACCATTCTCGTTACCTTTTTGAGACCAAAACGAGCGCCAATAATTTCATCGCCAGACAGCCGTCGAAGTTCTCCATGCAGAAACCGATTATCATCCGCAAGCAAATCATTGAGCGCAACAACCTCCCTGTGTTTCAGGGCATTGGACATTGAAAGGACCAGAGGCACCTTGAGTTGTTCAATCATCACACGATCATCATCGTCAAAGGTCTCTTTCCCCTCGGAAACCAGGACAAGATAGCCTATGGTGTCCCTCCTGTTCCTCAAGGTCATGACAATTACGGAAGAGCTCTGTATGCCATGAAAGGCCGTCATTTCCTCACTCACCGGAAAGGCCATAGGCTCTGTTAACAGGAAAGCATCCTGATCGGCCGGAGCATTGGCAGCCAACTCCCTTGCCTTGGCAGAGAGAGGTGTGAGTAAATCCAGTTTGCCATATCCGGACTCACTGGCATACGCTATAGTCCGCATGGCCCGATATGCTGCATCATAATGCTGCAAAAAAATGTGCGTAACCGGCATTGCTTCCTGGAGAAACAAGCGCAACTCCCGCAACGCCTCCTCTATCTCCAAATTGCCGCAAATTCGTAATGTAGCTTCCCGGAACAATTCATTTTTATTCACGTCCCTCCTCCCACACCCTGGTTACCATATATGGTCATTTCCTCCAAGCTACCGTATAAGACAGAAAAAATCTGCCATATTCGGCAAATAAGCCTGCGTATAACGCTAATCACCTTAAAACACTGCAAATGTATTCTGGCATCTCTTTTGCTAATCCTGGACATATAGAATCCACGAGTTGTCACTTCACCCCCCGCAATATTTTGAGGAGCACGGAGAAATATCGAAGTCACAAGGAGATGTAAATGAATTTCTACTCTATCGATTACATGATTAAGGAACGGCAAAAGCTGGAGCTGGAAGAAAGCGAACGAAAGAGGATGCGTCGCATGGCCCGTGAGCAGTCCAGCGATGCCCCCAGCACGAAGAGATTCTGGAGAACCCTCTTCCCTGAGAGCACCCGTCTCGCAACAGTGAGAAAATGATGCAATGGGTTGAGGTGATACAATTACGAATCACGAAACCAGACCCTGAGCAAATCATCCCCATCCTACAGCAACTTGCAGAGGATGCCAGCGAGGAAGATTCGTGCCAGGAGGTACATATGTACAGGAGAGCACATGTGAATACTGATTTGAGCATCCTCCTTTGGCATGACATCCTCCCAGGGGCAAAAAGTGAGAGCTCACTCGGTTTACGCATAAGCGCAGCTCTCAAGGAGTTTGGCATGGTGAATCATAACACCTGGTTTGAGATAGATTTCTAAACCCCATATTTCACGTATCTGCTGAGTTCATAGTCGAGGCATCAAGGGTGCAGCTGTAATAATCTACCGCAAACCCTTGATAACGAAGAGGATGGACTCAGCAGTCACGCCCGCAGGGTGAAAAGAGAGTTTGAGTGCAAGCGGTCTATCGCGGTACAATCTGTACCCGACAAAATTCACAGACAGTAAAGCTTAAAAATTTGATATCATTTAACATATATGGATAGTAGAAGATTTTTCATGAAATATTGGGGCTAAACCTGTTACATGTGAACAACAGAGAATGAAAATAAGGGTTACCATGAACGCTCAATGGCATTTATTTACAGAAAAGACACCTCCTGAAGAGGAGGTGTTACTGGTTATCGGGCCACTTGGTATCGATCTCGCCATGCTACTTGAAAATAATCTCTATTTCAAAAAGGGAGATGATTGGACCTCAGGCAATCTGGAACATTGGAGATATAATATGCCAACACAATGGTCAGAACTCACACTGCCGGATGAAGATTCAGACTGTGGTAAGATTACACCCGTAACCAGTGGCAAGCCTTCATTCAGAAACGATAGCCTTGCCCCACCTGTTCTGGAGATACCAGGCAGACTCACTCATCCCTGTCTATGACATATATTTGAGCCAGGAGATCATGATATGGCATTTCCGGATCCTACTCTTCCCATCGCCACCTGCTCGGCCACTTCATGTACAGATTGCCCGGTTTCCGCAAAGGTGCATTGCCATTTCCGGTTAAAAGATCTCGTCCATTTTCTGCTCATCAGCTTCCCGGGAATCATAATCGGTGGTGCTGTTATTAACGGTTACAACCAGTGGTTTTTTGCATTATATATAGCTTTTATCATTGGTTTTTTCGGACTTCTTGAAATACGGGTCATGTGTTCCCACTGCCCTCACTATGCCGAAGAAGGAAAAACCTTGACCTGCTGGGCAAACCATGGCTCCCCTAAACTGTGGAAGTATCGGCCGGGACCTATGTCAACACCTGAACAAATTCTGTTTTTCGGTGGATTGGTAGTCGTTTGGGGATATCCTCTTCCGTTTTTTGCTCTCACCGATGCCTGGCTATTGCTTGCACTATACATACTGGCGACTACAGCCTTTTTTGTAACGCTTAAACTTTTTCTCTGCTCGAAATGCATGAACTTTGCATGCCCCCTTAATGGTGTTGACCAAAGTGGGAGAGACATGTTTTTTGAACGTAACCCTTCGGTTGCTAAGCACTGGCACTCCCAGCGGTCATTATGCGCCTCAGAATGTAAATAACAGGATCATACAATGGCAATCCCGACATCAAGAACAAAAGAAAGTCCTGAAATCAGAATAAATTCCGAATCATGCAATGGCTGTGGCCTTTGTGTTTCGGTCTGCAGTGACTCCAGCCTTATAATCGAAAATGATACGGTCAAGCGAAGTGACGTATCACTCTTTGAATGTATTGGATGCGGGCATTGCATGGCAATTTGTCCAACAGGAGCAATAGAGATTTATGGCAGAGAACTCTCCCCGGAAGATGTGTACAATTTACCGGCAAAAGACCAAACCTCAAACTACGAACAGCTCTTAGCAACGCTGCAATACCGTAGAAGTATAAGGGCGTTTGAAGATAGAAATGTTGAGCCCGAAATTATTGATAAAATTCTGATAGCTGCGAAAACCGCGCCAATGGGGTTACCGCCTTCCGATGTGAACGTCTTGATATTTAACGGGACAGAGAAAACAAGAGCATTTGCGAAGGATTTTTCTCTCTATTTGAAAAGTATCAGGTTCATGTTCAACACGCTCTTTTTGGCTTTGATGCGTCCGGTATGGGGGAAAGAGACCGATGAAGTATTCAGAAAATTTCTCAAACCACTTTACAAAGCATATACAGAAGATGGGATGGATAAAGGCATCAATAACATCAACTATGATGCTCCTCTGGCCATGTATTTTTACGGTTCTCCCTACTGCGACCCTGCAGATCCGATTATCGCCGCTACCTATGCGATGATTGCTGCAGAATCCCTTGGCCTGGGGACATGCATGCTGGGAGCTGTCCATCCATTTATCCAGAATGGACGAAAAGCCAAAAAATTCCGAGAAGATCATAATATCAAATGTAAAAGCAGGGAAGGACTCTTTGTCGCATTTGGATATCACAAGTCTCATTACCAAAAGGGAATACGCAGGACGTTTGCATCCATAGAATTCAGTGATTGAAGATACACTGCATTTCTGCCAATCATCTCAAGGTGAAAAAAACCTACAGACAAAACTATCAACGTTATGGCTTGTCGCTCTTTATCAGGAGGATTACATGAAACTGTTGTTAAAATGTGCTTTGCGGCCAATATGCATTCAAATTTTTACCCTTGTTTTCATATCTGTTTTGGGGGAAGCGATATATGCAGAACAACTTTTCGAAAAGGATCTGGTGCTGGTGAAAGGTGGCTGTTTTCAAATGGGAGATGTTTTTGGTGATGGAGGTGAGCATGAACGCCCTGTTCATGAGGTATGCTTACAGGATTATTACCTCTCAAAATATGAAGTGACCCAGCAACAGTGGCAACATGTCATGAACAATAATCCCGCATTGAACCAATCTGATTCCAATTTTCCAGTTGATATCGTGAGTTGGTGGGATATCGAGGAATTTATTGAGAAGCTGAACGCTCAAACAAACCAGAATTACCGCCTGCCAACAGAGGCAGAATGGGAATTTGCCTGCCGGGCCGGCGGGAAGGAACTAAAATATGGGACGAAAGATGGTACGCTTTCAAAAGATCTGGCTCTCTATCTGGGAGATGAGAAAAGCGGCATGACAGTTATGCCTGTTGGCAGCTTCCCCCCTAACCAACTTGGACTTTATGACATGTCGGGGAATGCATCTGAATGGGTTATGGATTGGTATGATCGCGACCACTATGGACAAAGCCCTGTAAATAATCCGGTTGTTCTTAAAACACGCTTAGAGACACTCAAGGTCAGACGAGGGGGAAATTGGGCCGACCAAGGCTGGATACTTCGCTGTACCAACCGTAATTATCGACGACCGGGATTGCGCCTCATGGGTCTTGGGTTTCGCCTGGCTAAAGATCCAAAATAGAATTTTCTGATATCCAACGTTTTTTTTGCAGGATCACCTGACACCAGAACGGTTTACAGATGTAAAGTCCCACCTGCCACTGGGCAGGTCAACAGATCTGGCACAAACAACGCACACCAATTGTTCTTCAACCACGTAACAAGATATCTCTTGAGTACTGAAAAGAGCACCTCGGAACTGCCGAACATGCATCTTTAACGCGTGCCCTCTTCCCCTGGGTTTGCAGCAAAGAGAAAGAGGGCACAAAAAGAGGAGAACCATTTTACCGGATCACGCGAACGCCATAGTCACTCCGACTTACCTGTTTTCAAGAACCAGACATACCCGGAAACACCAGCTATCAGCGAAGCGAACACCACACCAATCTTGGCATTGAGCAGCAGTTCGGGCTGGACCTCAAAGGCCAGCGAGCCAATGAATATGGACATTGTAAAGCCAATGCCGGCAAGCATGGCAACCCCGACGACATGACTGAAGAGATGAGCACACAGCGTTCTCATCGTGAGAGGTTTCCAGCACTGCACCTCAAGAGCATCCCCCCGGATGAAACAATTTATAATAACTCTCCCATTGAAGGCTCAAAAAGAGTCTCTTTCTCTTTGATTAAGGACAGACTGTTGAATAATGCGTGTTGATTCCATTTTCAATTTTTATAATTACCGCACATTTTGCCGGGTCACCCGATTCGTTAAAACTCATTTTGCCGGTAACCCCCTCATAATTTGTTATCTGTGTCAATCTCTCACGTATCGTGGCCCTGTCTTTTATCAAATTGCCGGTGAGCCCCCCACTGTTTTCAATGGAAAGCAATAGGACCTGGACGGCATCCCAGGTAAGGGCCGCTACCTCGTCTGGCAATTCACCGTATGCCTTTTTGTATACTTCGACAAAGTCCTTTGATTTACCAGTTGCCTTTCCTGCCGCGTAGTTCCCCACGAAAAAAAGATCGTCACATGCCGAACCGCATTCTTTCGTTAAATTGCCGCCCGCCCAGGAATTACTCCCGATAATCGGCTTTTCCCAGCCAAGTTTTCTAGCCTGCCTGACGATACCCGGTACTTCATTATAATGCTGTGGCGTAAAGAGGATATCCGCGTCGGAATCAACAATCTTCTGTAACTGTTTACTTAAATCTGTTTCACCTGTCCTGAATTCTTCATAAACGACGACAGAGCCCTTTCCGTTCGTTTCTTCAAATATATCCCTAAAACTTTTTGCCATGATTCTTGGGTAAGTACTAACGATATCATAAAGAACCGCCGCTTTTGTTGCTTTAAACTCATTCGTTATAAACTTAGTCAGTACTGGTGCCTGTACTTCGAGAAGGTAACCACTGCGAAAAACAAATGGTCTTTTCTTGGTGGTATCGGGAGAAGTCGACCATGGGGATATCAGCGGAGTGGAAAATGAGTTGGCTATTCCACCTGCAGGCACAGCCTGCCTTGAACTTAAAGGACCAACAATTGCGAGGACCTTCTTCCTGCTCACCAGGTCAAGCACTTGACCAGACGCTTCCGTAGAAGTCGATTGGTTGTCATTGTAAATGAATTCAATCTCATGGACCTGTCCATTTACATGCAATCCTCCTGCATCATTAACCTGTTTTAGTATTAAATCGCCCGTTTGCCTGGCGTTCTTGCCTACAACCTCAAATTCACCAGTGAGAGGAATGTCAAAACCGATTTTAATCTTACTCCCAAATACAGGATTGGTAAGGGAAATCAAATACAAGAGGGTAACGGGCAATAACAACTTGGCAAAGCATCTCATTATTTTTTCTCCTGTAGATATACTAGTTGAAGTCGTCAATCCCCCCCCCAACACGACTTATATCACGCTAGTAAACATGCAAGAAAGACGCCACCTTAGGTTGTTTGCAAACTCCTTGTAAATAACCGTTTTGGAAGGATTTCACCAAGACCATTGATGTACAACCAAGGTTGTAGCAATATGTGATATAGATGTTTTTGTGCCAGTATTATAGAGTGCTAGTGATGTTAGGCAAAACAAGAACCATGGAGTGAAAAATGACTACATATATTTCTTCCATGAGCTATATTCCCAACTACTAATATTTTCAGTGTTAGGGTTATAACTGGAGATTATCTTGAGGTAGTGAAGTTGTTGAAAGTGTGCCATACAACTTTTATTGTGGATACAATATTGGTTGTAAGGCTTGGCTATGTTCATTACTAAAATAGTGAAGAAAAAGATGCTGTATGGACTGACACAATGCTCTTATAAAAATATGGACTACAGGTGCGGCCACACTGCCCACAGTGATCATAAGCCAGACACAACAAAGCCACTTAAAGACCACATCTTGAAGTGGCTTTGTCGCTCTCTCTAAGTGGCCGGTGCCGTAGGAATCGACCACCCCGCCAGGCTCCCATGGCCCAACCAGCTGATTGATTCCTGAACAGGAAATATATTTCTACAGGAGTTTTTCGGCGATCTCTTTGGCCCTCGTCACCAGATCATCTCTCTTCATCGCCTGACCCAATTCGTTCAGTTCGCAACCCCGTAGTAGATGTGTTTCATCAAAGTAGTTCAACATCTTAAAAAAAGCATTATATCGCTCAAATACATCAGCATAAAGCTCTTGGGGCGCCCCCTGGGACTGGATAAAAACAAGTTTTTTCCCCTTGGGAAGCCGGTGCTTAATCTCTTCAGTCATAAAACCCGGCGTAAGATATGAGTACGTTCTGTCTATGAAGGATTTGAGCTGAGCAGATATCTCACCCCAGTAAACAGGGGTGGCCATCATTATCACATCTGCTTCCTTTACTGCTTCCAGAACCGGTGCCAGATCATCTTTTACCACACAACTCTCACTCTTCCCCTTACAGGCCATACAGGCCTGGCAACCCTTGAAAACGAGTTCATTAAGAAAATATTCTGTAACACTATTTCCTTTCTCTTTAAGAGTAGAGGTTACAATCCCAGCCAATTGGGTAGAGTTACCTTTTTTCCTGGGGCTGCCTAAAAGGGATACTATTTTCATCTTCTTTTCTCCATGTATTGTCACAAATTTAAGAAAGACCTGATCTGTTTCAGAGCGTGAATATTAATCTGTATATCAACGCTCTTCCCTCTTCGTTTTAGAAATATTAATTTTGCATTCTTGAGTTCTTTGAAATGATGAGAGACTGTTGAAGGTGCAAGCTCCATTCTCTGCGCTATCTCTTTTTGGCAGCTTTCCACCTGCTCTTCACTACTTGAGCAAATCCTACCTGACTGGAGATGAGGGAGAAGCTCCAAATAGAGTCGTAATCTGTTTGGATTTGACAGCGCCTTGAACATTACTGCCAGCTCTTCCACTTCACTTGGCGCAATATGGTGTATTTTCGAATTCGACATGTTTCGAATTATAAAACAATCATGGCCTATGTCAACGGCACCCCGGGTAAATATTACTCAAGACAGCAAGATTGTAATCAAGAACTCGGTATGTTTATCAACGACCTTCTTAAGAATTGAATGGAATGAAGTCAAAGCTTCGGTAACGAAGCTTATGACAATGCCTTGTGGACAGCCAGACTCAACTCTGAACGGCGATATGGTTTTCGAATAAAACCTTTTAGTTCGTTGAGATTCATCTCTTTCAGGTCTTCATTCCTTGTAAAACCTGACGTAAGAAGCACTCGAATGGCTGGATCAATCTTCTTCAACGCCATATAACAATCTTTGCCGTTCATGATCGGCATTACCATGTCGAGCAGCACAAGATCATACCCTTTTCTATCTTGCTGTATGCGATCCAAGGCTTCTCTACCATTTTCTGCAAGCGACACGAGATAACCCAACTCCTCTAAGATAGCTTTTGCCGTCACTCGCATAACTTCCTCATCATCGACAACCAAGATCCGTCCGCTCCCTTTCTTAAGGACAGCGTGGGTTTGAGCAGCCATAGTATCACTGTTGTCAGTTGGTAAATACACATGAAAGGTTGTTCCAATACGTTGTTCACTGTTTATGGTAATTGCACCATGATGTTGTTGAACAGTGCCGTATACCGATGAAAGACCGAGGCCGGTGCCTTTGCCTGGCTCTTTTGTCGTAAAAAATGGTTCGAATATTTTTCCCAGTATCTCCGGGCTTATTCCCTCCCCTGTATCCTGTACCTCGATCTCGATATATTTACCAGGTTCTAGGTCGAATGCTGATTTTTGGCAAAATAATGAGTCAAGTTCAAGCAACCGGGAATTGATATTAATAGCACCACCGTCTGGCATGGCCTGAGAGCTGTTAATGCAGAGATTAAGAAAAGCGTTTTGCAGTTGAGATGGATCACCGACAATAGTGCTTGTTTCTGCACGAAAATTCTTTTGAACGATTATGCGCTTATCAATTGTGTTGCTGAGTAGCAAAATAGTATCATTAAGGAGGTCATGGATATCGATTGCTGTTGAAGACTTGGGATTGCTTCGGGCAAACGTCAGGAGTTTGTCTGTAAGCCCGGCCGCCCGTTTAACCGCTTGCATGATCATGTCGTGATATCGCTTGGCCTGTGGTTCATCCGGAAGGTAGAGCGTCAGCATCTCGGCACCACCCATTATCCCTCCGAGCATATTATTGAAATCATGGGCAATCCCTCCTGCCAGGGTGCCAATTGCCTCCATTTTTTGTGCCTGGACTAGCGCCGACTCCAGTCTCATGGCTTCTTTCTCGGCAATCTTTTTCTGTGTTATGTCAAGAGATACAGAAACCATGCACACTTCATCCCCAATAGTAATACGTTCTGCCCAAAACAGCATAATGAGGACTTCACCATTTTTTGTCCGTCGCCTGACTTCATGCTCAGTCACACGGCCATGGGTCC
Organism: Desulfopila sp. IMCC35008; assembly: GCF_010646885.2. GTDB lineage: Bacteria > Desulfobacterota > Desulfobulbia > Desulfobulbales > Desulfocapsaceae > Desulfopila. Next base: position 4,519,698 of record NZ_CP050700.1, read on the forward strand.
GTATTTCCCGAACTATGGCATCTCGATCCTCAGGATTTTCCCAAGTATTAAGAGATAGAGATGGCTCACCAATCACCTCATCTTGACTGAACCCCATCTTTTTGAGAAAGCATTCGTTAACCTCTATATACCTACCGTCTTCCAACGAACTAAGGACAACCCATACTGGACTGTTATTAAACGCTTTGGCGTATTTTTCTTCAGAAAACCGTATCGCCTTCTCCGCTTTTAGCTGGGCTGTGACATCCTCAATCTGTCCTTCCAGAAAGAAAAATCCATTTTCATGCTCCACCATTCGCGCATATATTTTGACATCTATTACCCCGCCATCATTGCGTTTAAATTTTGTTTTGAAACCAGACACATGCCTTTCCTTAATGATTGTATCAAGGAAGAGCTGCCTATCGGTTGGATCGACATAAATTTGTTTTCCAATATCATCAACAGTAGTTAAAAGAGATTTCTCCGTGTTGTGACCAAGCAGATTGGCAAGAGCTTTATTGGCTGTAATAAATGTCCCATCAAGGGTTGCTTGGAATATTCCATGCATCGAGCCATTGAAAATGGCCTTATATTTTTTTTCTGATAACCTCAATCGTTCTTGGATTTCGAGTTCAGCGATCCAGGACTGGATAATCTTTGCTGCAATTTTCGCCACCGGTTTTGCAAGCCGAAGTTCTCCTGTAATACCAAAACCCGCAACAATCGTATCTCCGTCATAAATCGGACAACTGTACCCTTCTCTTACCAAAGGGTTTGTTGCCGCCTCCTCATGCGTAATCGCACACTCCTCCACTTCACCCTGCATTATTTTGAGAGCACCTGAATGCAGATCACCAATTCTTGAGATATCAGTTGCTTTTACGATTATGCCTTTTGTATCGTAAATCAGAACAGACAAGCCTGTTTCATCGTTGATAACATTTAGAAATTGTTCGAAAACATCCCAGATTTCACTAGCGCTGGCCATGACCCTCTCTTCTTCTGTTCACTATCAAAACACCTCTTAGCAAATCACACTTTCATCATATCCTATAAATACACTCCAATTCAAACCAACAGATCATGATTTCAAACCCTTTACTGGTTGCATAAACTGTCTTCATCGAATTTAAAGCCCAAAGTAGGTTTGATAAGGCGTTTCAATTTGGCATGATCGGCTTCAATGCAATACTAGAGATATGTCGCTTTCCGATGGTGTACCTGTTTATGAACGAGGCTCTCCATTTTCAGTTCACGTATTGTTTGCTCACAGCTCGGGACATGGCCAGTATTGATGGTGACAGGTTTCTCGTGCTCCTTCATTCTACCAAGTTCCCATCCTGAAAAGGCCAAGCAATTTACCTAAGAATCTTTTGGCACCTGTAGCCTTACGAGTATGCGACAGATAGAACCCCAATGTCTTGCCACACGTCTTGATTACCCTGTATCCCAGACAAATTTTTTCACGATATCTGGATGTTACCCCACCCGGGCCTGAAAACACTGGTAGAGTTCGGGTATTTATGAGATTTATGTATAATGAAAGCTCAAGCAGAGGAAATTATTAGGACTGACCAAAAGGTTCAACAGGAATATGGGCTATTGATTGTCGCCCCTGGAGTATAAAAGTGAAGATATTTGAAACCTATACAGTTGCAATGTTTGCCTTTTTCGTCGCTTTGACATCACCGACAGATTCTGTCTCTCAAACTCTTAATGTTATATGTGATGAGTGGCCTCCATATCAGATAATAGATGATAATAAGGTTGACGGTTTCAGTACCAACGTTGTCAAAACGGTTTTTTCGAGGATGGGAGTCGATATCGGAACCATAAGGGTATATCCTTGGAAGCGGGCAATAACAATGCTTGAAAATGGAACAGCGGACGCACTATTTTCTGTAAACTTTGAAAAGAGTAGATCCCAGTTCGCCTTATATCCCAAAGAAACTATTATTTTATCTCCCTGGGTCATGTGGTCACGCGAAGAGGATAGACTCAAGTTTGACTCATTGAATGATCTAATTGGAAAAATTGTTGGCATGGTGCGTGGGTATAGCTACACCCCCGAACTCTGGGATTTTGTAAAAAAACATGAGATATATGAGGAAGCTAGTAATGATAAACAAAACTTCCTCAAATTGAATTTTGGACGTATCGATGTTATTCCTGCAGAATTAGGTAACGGTCTTTACCTTGTTAATAAGCTGGGTCTTAACACAGTTGAACCACTAATGAGAAACCCACTTAAAAGAGACGGTTTGTATATTATATTCAATAAAAACAATATTGATGGATCATTTGTTGATAAATTTTCTGCCGAACTCAAAAAACTGAAACAGGAACCTATCTACAAGAACCTGTATGACGAGTATTTCACATTGGTATCACAATTGCCCGGCAAGTAATCAAAATAGCATCTGAGAAGCGTTGAACATTGCGATTAATCGTTCAAATTCATTGCCTGCTTCGATACAATGCTGTAAGAGATTACTTCCTTTAGTTCCCGCGACTCTTCATTCACCGGAGTGGATGAAGAGTCGCATTTTAGAAAGAAATACTTTCCCCTTAAAAAAGAGGGGATGAGTTTGGAGATAGCTTATGACGGATATGAAATGGACTACAGTTAAAAGAAAAAGGAAAGAAGCTGATTCTGAACAGCAGGGAGTCCCATCAAAAGGAGATTTACTGGACGGCGATACAGGTGTCAGAAAGGTGGCTGCGGAGATTATTCCGAAAAAAAATGGTTATGTGCGACGGCCGATACCCAAATCCTCGCTGGCCGCCAAGGCATTAACAGAAGAACAACAGCAACAGATTCAGACGTTGTATATGAATCTGGAGACGATTACAAAACAGGTGATGGCAACTAGAACATCCGACATAGAGGCCCATGAGAATGCCCTTCTGGAGATACGTTCACTCCTCGATCGGATTATTACCATTGACCCCTCACGGTATATGACGCCCTTGGGAGATGCTCTTGAGAATGCTATTTGCAAAATATACACAGTTGTAACCAAGTAGCTTTCATCTGGAGTTAGCGTCTTTAAATGATAACGATATCGTTAGGATCATGACGTAAAGAGCAATATACTATCCTGAAGACCAATCACCTCACCGTTGTGTGTAACCCTTTCGCCGGTTCCCGATCCTATTTTCCCGGACAAAACATAAAAGGCTTAAATGGCTCCCCTGGTTAAGGCGGACTCCCTGTGAGCAATCGCACCCTCAAACTCGCTATGGGACGGACCATGTAATGGGCTTTACACTAATTTGCACGCTGATTAACAACGCAGGGCACATCGACAACGGCACTAAAGCCCAGAATGAATTATTGGGTAGAGTGTGGTCAAAGCAGCTTGCTGAAGCTACAGGACGATGACGGTGCCCATTCATCATCGGAACGATTTTTACGAACAGTGGGCAACCTAAAAAAAAAGCTCCTATTTGATCTCACATCAGTGGAGTAATCGGATGAGACTTGATTCCTAATTACATATTCACATACATCAGCTTTCTTTTCTGCTTCAACAGTTCCACGTTGCAAGATCGATAACAATTATTATTCTTAATTGCTTTAAGGACAAATAGATATTCCTTGTTATTTTCAACATAGATACAACTCCAACTTTTTAACAAGTGATAACAATACAGATAGTTACTGGAGACAAAGGAAAGACAAATTGATTATCAGGAGCGAAAATACTTCAGACATAGAGGTGATCACCGATATCACGAAGGCCGCTTTTGAAGATCGCTCTTTCAGTCTCAACACTGAGCATTTCACCATTCAAGACCTACGTGCCGATGGTGCACTAACCGTATCACTTGTAGCTGAAGTTGATGGACGTATTGTTGGGTATATTGCCTTTTCACCCGTTACAATTTCCGATGGAACAAAAAATTGGTATAACCTTGGCCCTGTAGCTATTGTGCCGGAATTTCAAGGACGCCGAATAGGTACAATACTGGTCAATAGCGGGTTAACGTTATTGAAATCTATGAGTAGCGAAGGCATTGTACTTATTGGTTTACCTGCATATTTCAGCAGGTTTGGCTTCTGGAGTTATCCCCAGCTAATTAATGACGGAACACCACAAGAAGTCTTTTTAGCAATGTCTCTTACTGAACGGATACCAAATGGGACGGTTGATCTCCATAAGGCATTCAAACAGCTATCAATCATTGAAAAAGATGCCATTGCTGAAGTAATTATCGACTATGCCATAGCTGGAATAAAAGTTGATCTAGAAGATCCCGCGATTGAAAGTCTGATTGATAAGGGAATCTTGTCCGCAACACTCGATGGTAAGGTTATGATGCACCCGTCAGCATTGACAGAATACGACTCATACCTTGCTCAGGTTGGTCAATTTAGAGCTACGGAAATGAGCCGTGTACATAAAAATCCAATAATGGCAGCGATCAAGTATGGCAGTGGATGAATGCAACACAGAAAAAGAAGTGCAGTAGAAAATGGTCTAACCCTCAAAACAGGGGTATCACCAACATACCGTTACTATATGATATGAAGGGGTTAGCAAAATCAGCAATTTCGTTTTATCCCTGCCTATTTCCTCTAATATGGATCTATTTCGAGCGGTAAGCACAGGCTCCATGACCGTCTACAAATCATCTCAACTATTTTCCACGGGATTTGGTGGGTGCTCAGACAGCAACATCAAATTACCTGTAGCACCTGTAATTTGATGTTGCCAGCGCTAACCGAAAGGTAACAGCCATATCAGGAGGCTGTCCGAGAATAAGGGTTTTGGTCAAAATCGAGACATTTTCAAAAAAGTTTTCTCCGACACACTCCCAGATAACCCCCAAAGACCGCACCACATCAATCCACGTTTTTTATTCAAACCTAAAAACTCTCTCATATTTTGTGTCCTTGACATTTTAGAGTAATTACTCTAATTGTTAAAACAGCTAACAGACACAAAATCAAAACAAACGGAGAATATCATGCGGATTATGCTCATTCAGCCACCGAGCAGTATCGATTTCATAGATGGCGTCTTTATGCATGAACCTTTGGCTTTAGAATACCTTGGGGCTGGATTGAAATTAGACGATCATGAAGTAATGCTGTTCGACGCCCGTATTGACAGTGATATAATTACGGCGGCAAACGATTTCCTCCCTGACATCGTCGCTCTTACCGCGTATACGAGCCAGGTTAATATCATTAGAACACTAGCAGGAAAACTAAAGGCTCTTGATCCGATCCCATTTGTTGTCGTGGGAGGTCATCATGCAACCGTACATCCTGCCGACTTCAACGTTCCAGATATTGACCTGATAGTTATCGGCGAGGGAGTTACAGCATTGAGAGAAATTGTTCGTGAAGTGGAGACAGAGCAGAATTTCGTATCCATTGACGGATTGGCTATCCCTGGTGAAAAATTAAGACATACCACTGTTCGTCCTCACTGCGATCTCGATGACTTGCCCACACCTGATCGTAGTCTATCGGCTCGCTATCGTAACCACTATTTTAGTGAGTGGTTGCGTCCTCTTGCTTCTATCCGAACGTCTTTAGGCTGTGTAGGTCGTTGTAACTTCTGTGCCTTATGGTCCCTCACTGGAGGCAAGTACTTAAAACGGAACAATGAGAAAGTGGTTGAGGAGCTTAAAACTATTCGAGAGGAAAATGTATTCTTCTGTGACGATGAATCAATGTGTGATGTTAAAAGGATGGATCTATTGGCTGACCTTATTGCTGAAAATAAAATCCACAAAAAATATTTTCTTTATGCACGGGTTGACACCATCGTCCGACACCCTGAACTTTTTGAAAAATGGCGGGATATTGGCCTGCAACAGGTATTCGTTGGTATGGAAAGTTTTTCAGATGCCAGTTTACGCTCAATGAATAAAGGCGTTACTACAACACAACAGGAACAGGCAGTACGCATCCTGAAAGAACTGGGGATTCTGCTCTATGCATCCTTTGTTGTAGATTCGAACTTTTCTCGGGAAGATTTTCGTTCATTGACCAGTTATGTGCGCCGTCTCAAGCTGCAATACGCCTCCTTTTCGATCCTCACACCATTACCAGGCACCCAAATGTACCAAGAGTATCATGAAAAGTTACTGCCTTATCGCCCAGAGATGTTCGACTTTCTGCACACTGTACTACCAACCAATCTGCCTTTGAAAGAATTCTATACCGAATTCGCGCGTCTCTGGCAAAGCGCTATCCCTCCGCATCGAGCAATGAAAACCTTCTCTCGATACGGCTTTAGACGACTCCCAGGAACTTTTCGACTTCTTAGAAAAGCCATGAAGACAATGCGTTCGGCCCATCTGGATCACGTTTAGAAAATGAGCTATGATGTAGTCCATGACAAAACAAGTAAAGTTAAAAACACGAGATAAAATTCTGGAAAAAGCTCTGGCTCTCTATAATGAAAAGGGAACATCAGCAGTTACTACCAACCATATTGCCGTAGCACTGGGTATAAGTCCAGGAAACCTCTATTACCACTTCCGTAACAGAGAGGAGATCATACTACATATTTTCAAGCGAATGGAGGCTGAAAGCAGAGAAGGATTCGAGCCTATTGCAACAGGTGCACATGATCTTGGAATACAGGCTTTCGAGGAAACCTTTCGTTTTATCCAGCAGTTTAATCAACGCTATATTTTCTTTAAACGAGAACTACCAATCTTATTGAGGCGTGACCCTGAGTTGAAAGTGCGTTTCAATGCAGTTCATGTAGAGACCTTAGGTCTAATTCGTACCCTAATCGACGGTACTGTCACTGGGGGTGCGTTACGCCATTTAAATGCCGAGGAGAGGCAATTGCTTGCAGAGATGAGTTGGATGTTGACACTTTTCTGGCCAAATTACCTTGAGATCTCCGGAGAATATAACTTTGAACAGGGGCTTGAGCGGGGTGTCGCTATGATCAGATTACTTCTGCAAGGATTCAAGGCAGATCTATAAAATATTATTTTTCTGTATTCACCACCTCTCATCACGCTCCCGAAAAACGTAGAGAACCAGATCAAGTCTCGCGACTGGGTGGCGTACCATTTCGCAAAATGATAAATTTCGTTCTACTCCCACTTCTTTCTTTTAATATGCATCAATTTCGAGAGGTAAGCGCAGACTCCGGGAGCGTTTAAAAATCGTCTATTCGTACTCCTTATAAATCAGGTGCAAATACAGCACATCGTGGTATAGTCAATACAGTGATCAATTAAATACTTATATACCTAGACAGCATTTTCTTTCTATCGAACAAGGAGCAATCATGTGGGGAGCTAACTTATCTGAATGGAGTAACTCTTTTTGCGGTTGGGGACCATCTTTTGGCCATGGCCCCTGGTTTATGGGCTGGCTCTTCCCTCTCATCTTTTGGGGTCTGATTGCCTACCTGGTATTCAGCATTATCAAAGGTTTATTTTCCAACACCAGTTCCAAGCTGAATGATAGCTCACTTGAAATATTGAGAAATCGTTTTGCTGCTGGTGAGATCAATGAAAAAGAGTATAACGCTCAAAAAGCTGTATTGAATCGAGGTTAAGGTAGATCTACTTCGAGTAGAACGCTACAAAGGCCTCCGAACTATTACCAAAGGGCCCTCTCCATCATGAGGTTATGACTTCATGAAGTGTACTACTCAGCTCAGAAAGGTTATATGGTTTAGGCACTGCAGCAGAAAACCCATGTTCTAAGTAATCTTTGTTTTGATTACTATCGGAATAACCACTTGAGACAATGGCTTTTACACCAGGATCAATCTCCTTCAATTTTTTTAAAGTTTCAAAGCCTCCCATTCCACCTCTTATTGTTAAGTCGAGAATAACAGCATCAAATTTTGATTCATCTTTAATCGCTTCCGAGTACAAAGTTATAGTTTCTTCACCATTAACAGCAAGCTCTACTTGATAACCGAGAGTTTCAAGAAGATTAATTCCGACATCCCTCACAATTTTCTCGTCGTCCATCAAAAGGACTTTTCCTTTCCCTGCAATTAATTCGACATCCTGCTTTCTTATCTTCTCAAATCTATTTTTAGATGCAGGAAGATAGAAAGTAAATGTCGTTCCTTGACCATACTTACTTTCTACTCTTATATCACCATGGTGTTTTTTAATAATTGAATGACAAATCGCTAATCCCAGACCTGTACCCCTATCTGGGCCACGACTTTTATTCGAAAAATACAAATCAAAAATGTGCGTTAAGTCTTTCTCCTGAATACCAACACCACTATCTTTGACAGTAACCTCAACGTATTCACCAGGGTTTAGAGACATTAAGTTGTCATTATCAACCACAGTCTTCTTGGCAGTTACCAGAAGGTCACCTCCTTCAGGCATAGCATCTCTTGCATTGATGAAAAGATTTTGCAGAACCTGCCCAATCTGACTTCGATCAATATCAACAGCCATATGGTCATTATCCAGAATAATCTCGGGAAAAATAGATGAGCCAGCAAAAGCAATCTTGGTGGTTTCATCGATCAAAGATTTGATAGAAACCGTTTCATTTTTCGGTACTCCACCTTTTGCAAAGGTCAGCAATTTTCCCGCGAGATCTTTTGCCCTATCGGTAACTTGTACAAGTTCATGCAGGTATTTTTTTTGATCAACGGGGTCTTTAGAAGTTTCGGCCAGATGGGCATTCCCTGAAATAGCAGTCAACAAATTGTTGAAATCATGAGCGATACCACTTGCAAGATGACCTATTGAGTCAACACGCTTTGACCTTAACAACTGTTCCTCAAATGCTTTTCTTTCTGTAATATCGAGTACAGTACCTATGACCTTTAAAAGCTTGCCATTGCCATTATATATGCATTCACCTTCTATCCAGATTGTTCTTTTATCGCCAGAAGGCAATATGATTGTTGACTCAAATGGCGTGATCTGTCCTTCAGGCGGTTCCGTTTTAATTATTTGACGGATTTTTTCCTGTTCCTCCAATGGAACAAATCGCTCCAATATTTTATCAAGATCTGCTGAAACATATGACTCACTAATACCAAATATTTCTCTTAGGTTATCAGGAAATTGAACTTGTACATTTTCCGCATCATATATCCAGCTACCCAGGCCCGCAATACGTTGGGTTTTTCTTAGTCTCTCATCGCTTTCACGCAACTCACGTTCAATCTGTTTACGTTCGTTTATTTCTTTCTTTAAAAATTCATTACTTCGTTTTAGGCTTTGTGTTCTCTCAGCCACCTTTTCTTCCAATGATAATTTCGCGTTTTGGAGCTCCAGTTCACGTTTTTCTAAATTTCCCCTCATTAGTTCTAAACTGCCCGCCAGCTCGCTGAGTTCATCACTTCCCTGCTGAGTGATTGGTACATGCAAAGCACCTGTCGAAAGTCGCCTGGCCTCTTCATTTAAGAGTTTTACCCTCAAGGTCAATGACCTTGTATACAGGTACGCGAGCAGAATCCCTAAAGCAATTGCGACACCCGAAAAAACAAGAAAAAGTTTCTGTCTATAAGTCTGCGCTTCCACGGATTCCGCATATATATTTGTCGCCTGCCTCTGTATTGAAGTTGCCATTCCCTGAAGGCTTTCTTCAAATACAGTAAATCGTGGAGTTGAGGAGTAAATAGTGTGATTGCGGGCCTCGGCGGTGTCACCATTGTTCATTAAAACTATGGTTTGATCCAGATCAGCCCTATATAATTCCCAGGCTAACAACAATTTTTTAACAGAATCATCATTGGAGTTCTTTAATTTGAATTGCTCAAACAACTTTTGTTCAAATTTATCTTTATTCTCTGAGAGGATATCTATATTAGCAGTAATAGCAAAGTAATCTGTCACTCTAACCAACTCTGCTTCTTGCTTACGAATATTGTTCGCATGCCCTTGTAGTATGGCAACTTCTGCAAGAGGCTTAATCTGTTGATCAATCAGAGTTTTCATCTCCTTGCTATTACCCCTGATTATTGACAGACCAATAATTGCTACTATCAAAACAAAGCATCCAATAATTGCAAAACCGAGAAACAATTTATGAAAGAAACGAAATTTCATTTACTCTACTTTCCAACCTTATCAGTTTAATTTTATCATCAGTTTGAGGGATAAAACTTCTGTTGATTTCTCCAGAGTTCAATCTGTTTATTACGACCATAACGATCAGTTATTTCATCCCATTCCTCGCTTATTTTTTGCATTGCAATCTCGGGAGAGATTTTCCCTTCTGCTGCCAGTATCAGGTTATGATTGAGCGAATTCATGTATTCAGCATCTCCTGGCAGCCCTGTTCCTGCAAATATTGTCTGATCTATGGAGACAGCTAAAGCATCCATTGTCTCCTTGCCATAAATCTTTTGAATCGAACTTATGTTTAAGTGGTTATGTCTGAATGGATCAGCAAACCCTTTTTCTACCCCTACGCTTTTTGCGGATACCTCGGGGTCGGTAAGCCACATTAAATAGAGAAAAGCCAATTCTTTGTTCTTACTTTTTGAGGAGATCACCAGGTTGTTGCCATAAATATACATTGTTCTTTTGGTGAGTTGGTTACCGTTCAATGTTCCAGGTAAAGGTACGGTGACAAATTTTGACTTAACTTTAGAGGATTTACTGTTGAAAACCTTTGCCCCTGCTGGCGTCAAAATGAATGAATAGCAATCACCCCGTTTAAAAAATGGAAGAGTGTAGCTATAGTCGTTGCCCTCTTTTAATATTTCAGCTGGAGAATATTGGATTGTCGCCAAATAATTCTTTGTAGCCTCGACTCCAGCTGGAGAATTAATAAGTGGATCCATGTTGGAATCGAATAGTTTTTGAGAATTTACATTCTGCGATGCATATCTGGGCATCCAGAACATCCAACCCGTTAATGGATTACGCTGCTCACAAGAACCATAAAACCCATCCTTATAGTTATGAAAGAAGGCTACCTGGGCGAGGTACTCATCCCAGGTACCTGGTATTCCTAATGTACGGTTATGCATATCCTGATACTTCTTCTTCATTTCAGGATCTTCAAGAAGATCCTTCCTCAAGTACATAAGTGCTATGTCATTATCAGCAGGTACAGCTACAATTTTATTATCAAAAAAAGCCTGCAGCTCTGGGAGAATAAATCCATCTTTCTTATTTGAACTCAATTTGAAATCAAATTTCCGAAAATAAGGTGATAGATTTTCAATTAGTCCTTGAAGCCATAAGTCCGGGTACTCCCGATTTCTCGCAACTGTTACATCAAAATCGTCATGTGATTTCATGAAGTCCAGAACAGGCAGTTGAGGTCGTACCTGCGCATCCAGGAAAGTTCCCGTCCTTTCTTCCCACTCTTTTTTAAGCTCAAAATTCCGCCCCCAGTAATTATTAATGTTGCCCTGCTTAACGACTATCTTGAGAACACTCCCTCTTGAGATCTTTCCACTTCGGATTAGTTCTTTTACCCCCATAACCGCATTCTCTGCTTGGATCCCTGCAAATGCGTTAGAACCAAAAAATGTGCCAAGACCTACAAGAACAGCAATTTTGACCAATATTTTTAACCCCTTAATACCCATCTCACGTGCCTCACATTCACTCTATACCTTAATTCAGCCTCGACTGATCATTTGACAACCGTCTACTCACCCTTATTCAGTTATATCACTTCAGAATTGTCAGGTACATAAACCTTCGAAACTCTCAGTTATTTTTTGCTTCTCAGATAGATATAATCACGAAAGCAAGATTCACACACTCACAACATTTCGTCATGAATTGGCGGAATAATGGGAGAGTGGTCAGTATTTACCATGAATCTGTTTCTTAACACTCTGAAGGTGATAAATTTCTTAAAAGGACAAAAAAAGGCAGATAGTTTGTGGAGAATTTGTTCCTTTGGGGGAGACACTTGAGAAAAACAATCAGGACTGGCTTACCTGACGATTACGTATCAGCAACCTGAAAATTGATTCCAAATGAGTTGAATTGGGGTAAAAACCAACAGAACGTAAATACCACAGAGTGTGGTTAACGCTTGCTGGCATGAAAACACATAAAGGTAATATAGAAATATATGAAAATCAGTCTCAAGCAAGGTAGAGAATCTGTAACGCTGGAACTTGATCAAAAAAAAATCATAGATATCCTGCATGGAAGAGAAATTCATCCACTCACTAGCGACCAGATGAAAGACATCATTGCTGATGGTATAGCCAATCACTCCCCTGAAGATATCAGCAGAAAAAAAATTGCCATTATCATACCTGACAATACAAGGTTATGGGCTCGCGGTGATCTTTATGTACCAGTAATAGTTCAAGCGCTGCAAAAAATACGGGTTGCCCCGGAAAACATTACCATTGTCATTGCTCTGGGCACCCACGCCGATATAGAGGCAGACAAGTTTCCCGATCTTGCAGGTGAATATTCATGTAAGACTGTGAAAATACTGAATTCCGCCAATAAAAATATCAAGAGACTCATCCGGCTAGGGACTACGAGCAGGGGCACTGAGATAGATATCACCAAAGAGGTGGTGGATTCTGATCATATCATCATTTTTGGTGGTGTTCTACACCATATGATAGCGGGCTACGGAGGCGGCAGGAAATACATCTTCCCAGGTTCTGCCGGTTATGACTCAATCCAGCAGAACCACAGCCTGACCCTGGATAAAAATGGTTTACCCCATCCTCAGGTACGCCAGGCACAACTTGAAGGGAACCCTGTTCATGAGGATATTGATGAAGCCTGTGAACTGGTACTGCAAAATAGAGGATGCACCTATATCAGCCTTGCGGTTAACGGTGAAGGCAATATCTTCCATACCTCTGTTGGACCATTAAAACAGACCTTTCTTGAAAGTTGTCAAAAATTAAACCAAGTCTGCACGGCAGAAATTATAAATAAAGGTGATTTTGTCATTTGCTCAGCAGGTGGTCATCGTACGGACGGACAGCTCTACCAGTCTGTAAAGGCACTTTTCAATGGGGTTGAGGCCGTTAAAAAAGGAGGAGAAATACTCCTGTTCGCTGAATGTTCTGAAGGGTACGGAAACCCTAAATTTGGAGAGATGCTCAAACAGTATCGTTCTCATCCTGCCAAACTGGGAGAAAAACTGCTGAACAATTTTGATATGCCCTCTTATATCGCTCTCAGGGTCATTGATTTACTACAGAATTGTAAGGTTAGCCTGGTCTCACAATTTGAGAGGCAGGAAACAGAAGAGCTCGGTTTTTCTTATGTTCAAGATGTATCAGATTATGTTAAGAGGTTATCTGGCAAAGGGTATATAATCCCCTATGCTGAAAACATTTTGCCTATTCTAAAATAGTTATATCTCAATATACGACGTTTGGAATACAGAATTTTCACTGGATATTTTTAATTAATTTTTGGAGGGAATATGGAAAGACGAGAATTCTTAAAAACAGCAGGTGCTGGAACAATAGCAGCAGCAGCGTCACTTACTATTGGTGCTCCGGCAGTAATTGCTTCAACAAAGAAAATCCGCTGGAAAGCGACCTCTTTCTGGAATCCAAAAATCAAAATCATGTTTGATACAGTCAAGGATTTCTGCCAGAACGTTAAGGAGATGTCTGACGGACAGCTGGATATAAAACTTTATGGTGGTGGTGAGCTCGTACCTCCGTTTGGTGCCTTTGACGCAGTCTCACAAGGAACCATGCAGATGGGTACCGGCTCTCCATATTTCTGGGCGGGCAAGAATCCGGCATTCAACTGGTTTGGCTCAATTCCTTTTGGCATGAACGCCCAGAGCATCAACGCCTGGTTTTATGAAGGCAACGGGATGAACCTGATGACCGAGCTTTATGATCAGTTCAACCTGGTACCACGTGTGATAGGTAATTCAGGTGTTCAAATGGGTGGCTGGTATAACAAGAAGATCAACTCCCTTGAGGATTTCAAAGGCCTCAAGATGCGAATTGGCAGTATCGCAGGCAAAGTACTTTCTGAAGTAGGTGTTACAACAGTGATGTTGCCTCCATCAGAGATCTTCCCATCGCTTGAACGTGGCGTTGTTGATGCAGCTGAATTTGTTGGCCCGGTACACGACATCCTCCTTGGCTTATACAAGGTGGCTCCATATTATTACACCCCAGGTTGGCATGAGCCAGGTCCGGTTCTTGACGCATTCTTTAACAAAGAGGCATACAACGCATTGCCGAAGCACCTTCAGCGCATTTTAGATATCGCTGCTGCTGACACAAATATTCGCGCCCTTGCAGCATTTGATGCCAGAAGCAGTATCGCACTCGATAAACTCATCAAGGAACACAACGTAAAAGTTGAGGTGTATCCTGATGATATTATGGTAAAACTTAAAGAAGTATCCAAGAAGGTTGTTGCCGAAGAAGCGAAGAAAGATCCTTTTGCCCAGAAAGTTCACGATGACTACATTGCCTTCCAAAAGCAGGTTGGTGTCTGGGGTAATATGTCAGAAAAAGTTTACTGGAATACCATGGCTTAGGATGCAATTAATAAAGAAGGTCATAAAGATTTGCGATGCAGTAAATGAGTGGATCGGCAATTACCTGGTATGCGCCATCGTATTTGTTTTCGTCGCTATCATTTTCAGCAATGTAATACTCAGATATGTCTTTAACACCAGCTTCGTCTTCATGGCGGAGTTGGAGTGGCACCTGTTTGCCATGATCTTCCTTCTTGGTGCCGGCTATACTCTCTTGCATGACCGGCACGTACGCGTCGATATATTCTACTCCACCATGAACAGGAAAAAGAAGGCACTGGTCAACTGTATCGGTGTTCTTTTTTTACTTGTTCCTTCTTGCTACCTGGTTCTGACAACAGCTGTTCCGTGGGTTATCTCTGCTTATCAGATTGGAGAAGTCTCCATAGATCCGGGAGGCATTCCTGCCCGCTTTGCCATTAAGGCAATGTTACCTCTCGGCTACGGACTGATTCTTCTTCAGGGTATCTCGCTTCTCTTGAAAAACATACTCATCCTGACTGAAAAGCCAGCCAACGAACCAAGGTAAATAAGCCATCACCATATTTAGACTCAATAAATGCTGATTGATTTTCTCCCACTCTGGATAGCAGACTACCTCGCAGCCTGGCTCTTTCTGGTAATGACCATTGCCTTAATGCTGGGCTTCCCGGTCACCTTGACCATGATGGGAGTATCATTTCTTTTTGGTCTCATCGGCCTTGACCCCACTCTGTTTGAATTAATGCCATTGCGGATGTGGGGAGTAATGACCAACACCATGCTCATGGCAGTTCCTTTATTTATATTTATGGGATTTGTCCTGGAGAAGTCGGGTATAGCCAGGGATCTGCTGGAAACCATGGAGGAGCTTTTTCGTAATGTACGAGGTGGTCTGGCAATCTCTATAGTAGCGGTAGGAGCCTTATTAGGTGCCTCAACCGGTATTGTCGGGGCAACTGTAGTGACCATGGGCCTGATGTCACTACCAACAATGCTCAAACATAACTATTCAAGCAGGATTGCCGCGGGAACGGTGGCCGCCTCCGGAACACTTGGTCAAATTATACCACCTTCGATTGTCCTGCTCCTTCTCGGTCCTGTAATGGAGGTTCCCATTGGTGATATGTTCATGGGTGCAGTCATTCCAGGGCTTATCCTGGTTGTTCTCTACTGCATTTATATTTACGGTGCTGCTCTATTCGGGTCTTCGCATATCCCACCAGCAGCCAACCAACGAGCCACCTTCGACAAAGCCTTTATAGGCCGTCTCTGCAAGGCCTTAATTCCACCGCTGTTCCTCATTGTGACTGTGCTTGGAACCATCTTTGCAGGGATAGCAACTCCGACAGAATCAGGTGCCATGGGCGCAGTAGGCGCAATTATTCTCACCGCCTATAATAGAAGACTCTCATTTCCACTACTGCATGAGGTTGCCAAGGGAACCATCAAGATGACTTCCATGGTCTTTATCATTATCATGGGAGCAACCTGCTTCTCACTGGTTTTTAGAGGGCTTGCTGGAGATGATCTTTTACGAGAATTTATCGATTCAATGGACCTGCAAGGTTGGCAGCTCATCGCCATTGTCATGATTTTCATCTTCCTGCTAGGCTTTTTTCTCGATTTTATCGAGATTACCTACATCCAGATACCAATCATTGCACCAATTGTGGTTGACTTCGGGTACGACCCACTCTGGTTTGGCATCATGTTTGCCATGAATCTCCAAACCTCGTTCATGACACCACCATTTGGTCCCTCATTATTTTATCTAAAATCGGTCTGCCCACCTGAAGTGAAAACCACAGATCTTTACAGGGGAATAATTCCCTTCGTTGTCATCCAGATCATAGTGCTCTGTATCATTGCCGCCTGGCCACAGCTTGTAACATGGTTGCCAAGACTTGTGTATGGATCTTAAACTGTAGTGAATCGTAAATCATCAATGGTGAATAGGTGTTAATGAGGTACCTTCCATTCACCATTAGCAACTCACTAATCACCTGATAATTATTAAATCCATCTTTCTTGGCCCATGTGCACCAAAGACAAGCTGTGCTTCTATATCTGCAGTTTTTGATGGCCCTGAAATGAAAACCACATTATCCCATCCCATCTCTTTCACTTTCTGATATCCCAACTCTAGAGTGCTGACGATGTTTTCTTCTCTTGTGATGGCTATATGTTGGGAAGGTAGCAGGGATGTGCTTCTGGGCTGCCCTATACCTGTCTGCTGTATAATGGTGCCGTGGGAAGCAACAACACATTCAGGCACTGTGATGCCTATACTACTGATTTCATGTTTCTCCCGACAGTCGTCATCACCCTCCATACAGATGTGCACGGAGACCGGATCATCCTCAAGGCGTTTCCAGAGCTTCAGGCCAGTAAGAAGTGGGTGTCTATGAAGTATTACATGTTTGGAGGGGTGAAACTCAGGGTCAGCTTCATTTATTAGAGTTACCAGCAGATTTGCCGCCTGCTCTTCATCCTCAACCAAGTGCAAGGTTAAATTGTGCCTTTTGCAGCTTTCTTGAAGAATATCAAGAAGATTATCTGTTGATTCAGCTGCGGGTGAAACGGAAAAGGCTGACAGCATCAGATCTGGGAATTCCCCGGGATCACGTTCACTCGTTGTTGGCAATTGTAAACTTTGCCTTACTACGGCTAAAAAATCTTGCTGTGTTTTCATGATCGTCTCTGTTCTCTAATTGCTTTTACGGGTTCGGCTCTGCCAACGTTCTTTGAAAGTTCTTTCAGCCATGGGCGGCAAATCCCTGTTCTTGGTCCACCCTGCAGCAGGACCAAACATTCTTTCAATATAGCCGCCCTTCTTGCCAAAGGGTTTCAGTGCTACCCTCCCGATTTTCAAAAGAGTTCGATACACCCCAGGTTTTGTCGTCACATAGCCAAATATCGACCAACCGTACCCCTCCACCCTGCTCTGCTTTTTCACATTCCAATACTCACTGCCATTGGCCAGATTCTTTCTTAAAGCCAATAACATACGAGGGATATCATTATTCACAGGGCAGATGTCTTTACATGCACCACACAGGGTTTCACCTTTACACAAATCTGCATGTTTATTTACACCTTCCAGAAGTGGTGAAATAACCGCGCCTATTGGGCCTGGGTAATTGGCATTGTAGGAATGCCCGCCGATTCTGCCGTAAACAGGGCAAGCATTGAG
This sequence comes from Desulfopila sp. IMCC35008, assembly GCF_010646885.2. GTDB lineage: Bacteria > Desulfobacterota > Desulfobulbia > Desulfobulbales > Desulfocapsaceae > Desulfopila. The sequence continues at coordinate 4,537,289 of NZ_CP050700.1, forward strand.
ACAGGCACCACAACGAATGCAGCACAGGATTTCTTTAAAATCCTCATCACCTAGGATTTTTGAGCGACCATTATCAACTATCACCAGATGAAATTCCTGGGGACCATCTCCATTATCAAGAGTTTCTGGTGCCCCTATAAAGCTAAGGTATGTCGAAATATCCTGAACAGCTGCACTCTTTGTGAGGAGCTGAACAGTATCACAATGATCTTTCAGGGTAGGCACTAACCTCTCCATCCCCATTACTGCTACATGCACCTTGGGGACAGTGGTCGCCATACGGATATTACCCTCGTTGGACACCAGGCTGATCTGCCCTGTCTCGGCACAGGCCAGGTTGCATCCTGTTATCCCCATGTCAGCCGCCAGCATTTTCTTCCTGAGAACATTTCTGGCTTCAAGGGTTAGTGTTTCAGGGTCATCAGATCTTTCCATTTCAAGTTTTTCATGAAAAAGATCCGCTATCTGCTCCTTATTCATATGGATACAGGGGGCAATGATATGTGACGGCGTGTCTCCAGCTAACTGGACGATATATTCGCCGAGATCTGTCTCCAGCACCTCAATGCCCATTCCCTCAAGGGCCTGGTCAAGTCCTATCTCGTGGGTGGTCATGGATTTACCCTTCACCACATGCTTCACATCATGTTTGTTTGCCAATTCGCTGATATAGGATGTTGCATCCTCGGCGGTTTGAGCAAAGTAAACCTTTCCTCCATTGTCTTCTACCTTGCTGGCAAGTTGGGCTAGAAGAATATCAAGATGATCAAGGGTACGGAGCCGCCTTTCCTTAACCCGGTCTCGCCACTTCCTATTTTCCTCATTCTCCCAGAAGGCAAAGACATTCTTGCCAATCTTCTCCTGGATCATGTTGAGGTTTCTTTTCAGCCGTTTATCCTCAATGGCCTCTGCTGCCAATTCGCTATATGACTTCCTGGAGGTACTCATAACGTCCCTCCCTCAGCAGCAAGGACCTGTGCCAGGTGAAGCACTTGTACTCTCTCACCTCTTCGATGTAGCCGCCCTTCTATATTCATGAGGCAACTCATATCTGTTCCAACCACATAATCAGCGCCTGTGGCCAGAATATTGTCTACTTTATCATCAACCATAGCCCCACTGATTTCAGGATACTTAACACTGAAAGTACCACCAAAACCGCAACACTCATCACTCTCTCCCATCTCGATGAGTTCAACCCCTTTCACCATGGCAAGCAGTTCACGTGGTTGTGTTTTTACGCCCAATCCTCTGGTTAAATGGCAGGAGTCATGACAAGTTACCTTGCCCTCAAAATGGCTCTCAAGTGTCTCTACCTGGGCAACATCTCTTAAGTATTCTGAAAACTCAAAGGTTTTCGAGGCGATATCGTTAGCCTTTGCAAACTGTTCGGGTTCTGTCTTGAATAATTCAGGATAATGGTGACGTACCGTATGAACACACGATCCGGATGGACAAACGATAATCTCTGCTCTATCAAAAACATCAAAAAAATGAAGCGCTGCTTTTCTGGCAGCCTGGGTATAGCCATTATTATAAGCAGCTTGACCACAGCAGGTTTGACCTTCTGGATAATCAATTTCTTTATCAAGTTTTTCAAATACCTTTACCATTGCCTCTGCAACATCTGGGTAGTGACTATCCACAAGGCACTGAATAAACAACGACACTTTTTTGTCTTTCTTCTCTTCCATAAATATTTTTTTACTTTAGGAGCATGTCGGAGAATTGCCATTCTGGCTCAGACTGAGGCAATTGTAGAAAATCTAGCACAGCCGTATAATTGGTATTGCGAGCATAAATTTTCTGCAAATAACGAAGAGATGGGTCAAAATGGTTTTCTCCTACACGCTCTCAGGCTCAGTATATTCGAGTTTGTATGTTGGTGCTAAGGTGATAAGAAGTTGCTTTGTAAGCCAACCCTTCCTTTTCCGTATAACTAATCCAAACAACCATCAATTTTCACTACCCTATCTTTTTCCATCCGCCAATTCAACCAATTTGAGTATTTCAAGAGGCACTCAATATTTTCAGGGGGAAATACTGCTTCCACCCCACTGTTTTTTTACTGTTTTTGAACAAACGTATCCACATGCAACACCTTGATTATATAAGAGTCGAAAACCGCCTCCTCGTATTCCGGCCAGCCATCGTCAAGAGGAACTATCACAACTGATCCGGCATGTTCTACTGCAGCCACAGGAGGTGCCCGCCGGCTTTTTCTCTCATCGTACAAATTTAAAAGTGCCAGTATCTTTTTGATTACCTTCTTTCTATATATGTAACTGATGATTCGCATTTTGCCAGTGCACCTGAGGCAAATAAGAGGATCGACCTCCCCAGACCTTCTTGATATGCCCTGGGGGGGGACATTCACGCCACATAAGCTCTGGTATCCGCTTTGGCTTGTTAAGCCCTGACATCGATAACTCTCTGATCACTGGCATCTGTAACTTCGCCCTTCTACATGCCTAAACTCCAGACTCGAAGGGAAACACACTCTTCTTGCCAGTTGACACACAAGTTCTTCAAACGAACTACGTTGTACTGAATCAAATAGATTAATTATGGAGAAGCTACCCATAACAACCCATTTTGACTTAACAAGTCATTGTTACCAAGACCACTAATTGACAATTAAAATTTCAAAACTTCAAAGGATTGGCAAATGGAAGGAAGGGGTGAAAGAAACGCAAAAAGCCAATCACCAGGTAAGTGATTGGCTTTTAGTCGATTATGTGATCGGGTCTCGGCAGGATTCAAACCTGCGACCTCCTGCTCCCAAAGCGTCTGACTCCAGCGATTAGCCCCCAACATCCCGTTATTAAGGGAGATTAACGAGTTAGCTTCCATCCTGAAACTAGGCGTTTCGAGGCCTACGCTTCTCTGGTCTAGATCGAGGCATGTGAAAAATTTACCCCAGGCATATAATTGATATCTCGGAGTCTCGTTCCTCACATACCGAAGGATAAAATTTTCTGCATAACGAAGATATTGACCCAAAGGGCAGTTTTAGAATGGGAACGAGGTCGCAAACACACCGATTTCGTTTTACCCCAGCTTATTTCGTCTAAGCAGCATCTATTTTGATTAGAACGTCTAAAAATCGTCTAATCGATTGGCAAGAGGATTCATGGATCTGCTTCAGCAACATAAACGAAATAAAGTATATCGCGTAAAGATTACCTCCAAATGTTCGAAATGCTTTTGCCACAAAAGAGATCCAGGACAAATTACCTGCCACAGTTTTTAACAGTGTTTTTTCCTCAGATTTCTAGAAGCTTCTACAATAGAGCATAATTTTTTATACGCTATTTCTTCAACATTTACTGATCGACTGGCAAAACAGCCAAAACCACAATCGGTATTTAGAAACAACTGTTCTGGTTTGTAATACTCCAATGCCTTCTCGGTTTTCCCAATAATGTAATCAACAGATTCCACATCATCTGTACGAGGATTGACAACTCCTAATCCCAACTCTCGATCAGAGAGAGAACCACCAACCACTTCAATATCTCCTGCTCTTGGTGTTGCATACTCAAGAACAAACTGGTCAATTTTCATGCGTTCAAGGGCAGGCAGTAATCTTGCGTAGTCACCAGTTAACAGGACCTCTTCCTGCTTACTCCAATTACCTCGGCAGATGTGGACACCGGTCCGTATCCCGTCTATTCCTTTCACGACTCTATTGATCAGATCCGCTGCAAACTTCAATTCTTTACCCGCGTCCCGGCGGGTTGCAAGGGTCGCTCACATAAACGTTCGCCGTTCGCAATCCTCTGACATGATGATTTCTGTAAGGACGGGTTCATCGAACTGGACGAAATCGCATCCATTGTCGCGTAGTTCGATGAGTTCCTCCCTGAGGATTTTGACGATATCATTCGCCATCCTCTTATGATTCCAGTACGCTTTGCGGGTAAGCGCCGTAACCCACATGGAACGGGTAAGCAGGTATGGTCCAGGAAGGGTGATCTTTACAGGTTTATCCGTTAACTGTTTCAGAAATTTCAGGTCATCAAGAGCCAGTGGCTCTCTTCGGGATAATTTACCGATACAGGTCGGATTTTTTACAGCAGATGCCGGCATGTCCATGGTACGCAGCATCTCTTCAAACTCCGCCTTATCCTCGACAAAATCGAGCATATCAGCAAGGGACATGAGACGTGTACCGGCCACTTTATCGGTTATGAAAGCGTAAAAGCTCTCCCTGCGATGTTCGCCGTCCACCAGGATATCCAGCCCGGCTTTTTCCTGCAGTTCAACGGTTCTGCGTATTTCATCCTCCGCCACAGCCAGGTAGTCACTCTTTGTGACCTTACCTTTCTGGAAGCCGCGTAATGCTTTGAGCATCTTCGTCGAACGGGGCCATGAGCCCACCTGTGTTGTCAAAAAAGACTGATTACCACTCATTACCCTACACCAATGCCAGTTTAATTTTGAGATCTACAGCTTTTGCGAGAGTCACGGCGACCGGTGAACGACTCACGGTCCGCTCCCATACCTCCCGCACCTTATCCTCATCATCAAAGGTTGACGCAAAGCATTTCAACTCAATCTCCGATATGGACGGATCGCCCTCTTCCAGCCCCATATGTGCGAGGATATTATGTAATGCGCCACTCAAAGAGATCTCGATATCATCAACATCCAGGTTCTCTTTTGCGCATTCGGTCGCAAATGCGGTGGTCAGTGAACCAGCGAGGGAACCGAACAGATATTCAACAGCGCATGGGTTCTTGTCCTTTTCTTCAAAGCTTGCCGGCTGGCCCACCTCAAAAGAGAAGTTACGGCTGTAGACTGTTGATCTCAGATGGCCCTGGGAGCGGGCACGCAACCGCCACTCATACTTTTTCGCCTTATCGAGATCTTCCTTGAGCGACTGTTCTTCCTTTTTCTCCTGAGTACCTCGCTTGACAAAATAGCGGGTAAAGCCTTCTCCCGCTTCTTGACCAAGATACTCGTGCCCTGACATTCTGCACCATGGAGGCAGGTCGTCGGCCACCGTCGGTTCCCTGCTTCGCATTTCAAGAATACCATCCACCGGTGTCTTAAGCATATGCTCACGAATAAGGAGGATCAACCCTGAACCGCAATCCAGGTCCCCGCCATCGAACACCATATCAGGGATAACTTCATTCAGATTTACCGTCATTGTGTGATCCTCCTGATATAATGACCTTAGTATGCTACACTCGGTGAGCCTGCGGACAACCACTCAACCAGAGCCGCGCCACCTGCAGGGGTTGCGCCTTCCATAAGTTGATCTTCGGTGATTCCACGCTTTTTCATGCATGGAGTACAAACGTAAATCTTACCACCAGCTTTGAGGTACTTTGCAACCAGGTCTTTGAGCGGTGCAAAAGGAGCACCCTCATCCACTTTCTCCATTTCTTCAGGCACAGCACACCAGACACCATCTGAGCTGAGAAAAACCATCGTCTCTTTCTCACTGCCCTGGGCAGCGTTGGCAACGACAAATCCAAGGGTAGCCTTGTCATGATCAGTTTTACAGTGCGTAATGGTCACACAAAATGTATCGGACATCTTTATCTCCTTACTAAATGAGGTTTAAGGGTGATCAGGTAATAGGGGTGTTTTGTTTCTGTCAGATCGTTCTTTGTCATCCGGCACCATGCAGGGAGTTCAACCGGCGCGCCGGGATCACGCGAAATCACAAGAATCCGAAGACCCGGCTCCTGGTCCCTGATATAGAGGTGAAGGTTGACAATAACTCTGCCGCAGGTTTCATCACCACCATCAAATTCATCATCAAAATCCCAGTCTGGAAGTTCAATATCAGCCTTCGATGTTTCCAGATCGTTTGGTTCTTCTAATGCTGTCGGGCAGGTGAATGGTTTCTCATCCTTGCTTGTCAAACTCATCAATCGCATCCAGGAGAAGGGTTGCACTGGAGGCTAGAGTTGGTCCCCCACCAAATACCATTGCCATACCAGCAGCTTCCAATATCTCTTACTTCTGACACAATATCCCCTCTTAATTATCGATAAATGAAATAGCTCAGTCATTTACTGAGAAATTTTCAGTAAATATCACAAGAAAACCAAAAACCATAGCAAGATGGACCCTACATGTAAAATTGGTTTTACCTATGTAGAAAGGTACTTGCATAGGCTATGCCCTGGGGTAGGAACTTAGAGATATTCTTGAGAAAAGGAGTTTCAATCAAAGTTCAGCTAGAAGACAGCTAACGCTTCCCATATAAATGTAGTTAAAAATTGGGATGTTATCAATTTATCAAGTCGTTCTTTATTTTCATAATACTGTACATCCGTGACCACGCTATCGAAAATTAGCTCACCTGCCCATTAAATTAACAGGCAGGAGGCCAAAAAACTTTTTCACCATGCATATAGAGGCATATTCCGATTATCACCGATAATGCTCATCTCGGCTTCTAACTGATTTGAAGAAATATATAAAAACGATAAGCGTTTTCACGAAGGTAAGAGACCTGAAATGTGGAGGCAGAGTGTTGATTCGCGGTCAATAGATGGAGAGGAATGGAGTGGTGGGGTTAATTCTATGACGGTACCGATATACAACAACAGAACGGATTAATTATTTCTCTGACATGCGCCTAAGAGCCTGTCCGATAATAGGAATTTTCGTTCATATCAAGGCAAACGCGAAAAATTACCGCAGGCATATAGTTCATATTCTGAGGATATTTTTTCGCGTTTAACGAAGATATGGGCCGGTAAGCATAGACTCCGAGAAGTGCATTCCCGGACAGCCTCCAAGCGTGATAAGTTCATCCATTGAGATAGAATTTACCTATTTGTACTATTTGCCAATTTGATTTAAAAGTGTGTTTGTACTCACAGAAGTACATTGCCTGAAAAGGTCGAGGTGGCTCATCTGTTCTGGTATCTGGTCAACGTAATTGAAACCAAAAGTTAAAAGGAAATACTATGTTAGATGTATCTGATCTGTCAAATAGGCAATACCGATACTCTTGGTGGCAAAAAATGTCCACTCACTGTTTAGCATTGGAAGTCAGACAAAAATTGAAGAGTACAAATTTACAACATAGAAAAAGATGACTTGAAAACCCAAGGAAGCAGGAGAACGATTGCTCTTCGGCCATCACTCAAAGCAATTCTTGAACAGCAAAAGGATGTAACCAAGGGTCTGAAAAGCCCTTATGTGTTCATGAACAGTTTCGGTCGGCCAATCCAGCAGGACAAACTCCGTGAACTCTGGGAAAGAGCTTTGAACAGAGCAGAGCTTCCATACAGGCGAATGTATGAAACCAGTCATACTTTTGCTTCATGGGCATTGACTCTGAGAGAAGCACCGGAATGGGTTGCACGTGTTCTCAGTCATATTGATACGTCCATGGTTTACAAAACCTATGGTCGCTATATACCGAACCTGACCAAATTGGATGGCTCCGCATTTGAGAAACAGTTTGCGGATAGTCCAAACAAAAATAGAATCTAAGCTGTTGCTGGTTGCATTTTGTGTCAATGAATTGTGATGTCGAAATAGTCTGTTGAAAAGTACCTAAATTTTTTCGGCTCCAGTACCCGCATCTTTTCAAGTTTACTACTGTCGCCTTTTTCAAAAGATGATTTGTCTGGACACTTTTGTTAAAAATGAATAAGTGATAATTATAGATATTAAGCCTCTTTAATCTAAAACATTTGATTAGCTGTATATATCTAATTCTCTAAGCTTATCTGGTTAGTATTTAGTCAAGATAAGCACTTAAAAAAATGTCAAATGTTATTCTTTAATCTGTCCCAAGCATCAAACAAATGCTGATGAAAAAATATACTTCTAGCAATCCTTCCCAGGTCGACCTGGGACTTTTATGGCCAACCAACGATCTTTTTACTGATGTCGACGGTGATGGATATGTAGATCAGCTAAATATTGAGCTTGGTATTGCACCCAAACTAGTAAGCGGATACATCTGGGCGGGCCTGATCAACCTGGCAGTGCGTCTCAATATTGAGTGCAATGGGGCTCATATCAAAAAATTGCGCTGTCTGCGAAACCCAAAACCAGGAATGTTGCTCGTCAGGGAGTCTTCGAGCAAATATGAACAGGCTGCGCTACTCGAACAGGCTGTTGAAGGTGGTTGGATTCTCACTGGAAACAGCCCGTATGCAATTAATCGCGTTCTCAATAGCCTGGCAACAGCACCACTTCGACGATACGATACTCCAGTGAAGAAAATTGAAATCCATGGTGATGACACGTCTATATGCGTTATCAGCTGGAGTGGTATTCCAACTGTGTCCCGAATAAAACTACCTGCCATCCAAGCAAAAAAACATGAAGAGGTCAATGAACCGCCAGCAGGGTTTGATCTCATATCAATGAACAAAGCACTTTTTGTCGAATCTACAAGAGAAGTCCGGGGGACCTGCCTGAATTTAGGACTGGATTTGCCTGAAGAGCTTTCGGCAGATTTGGGTCAAGCTCTCTTTGCCCACATGGGAGCAGCGGTTTCCCGTGCTACCGAGGTAACTCTACCAATGGCTCATGTTGGTAATTATAGCGTGCAGAATATTTGTATAAAGATTGTTGAAAACGAAAACACAGAGGCTTGGCTGCGTGTAAACGACAGGAACCTCCTGGCCTCTGGTAGCAGTAAGCCACTGGCGCAACTCTTCAAAAAACTAACGCAACTTTGGTTTGAAACTGATGCGCCGGGAGGTGAGGTACTTGAGGCGTGGCGCTCCAGATTCCATAAAGCAGCGCTTCTTGCGGCCGGTGCTGGCAGAACGGGCTCCTTGGTACATAAAATAGTAAAAGGCCAGCACATACCTGACGTACCAGGCAAACAGCATCAGAGAGTTGCTTCTGCGTGTCGTTGTGTCGGGATTCCAGAACCAAAGCGATTGGCAAAAAAGCCGACCATCGTGCGTAAATCTACATGGCAAAGTGAAGCAAGAAGGATTCTTGCCCTAGTAAAGAAAATCCCTGAGGGTACAGGCCAGGTAACGGTGAGAGCTTTTCTTAGTGGTTCATATACCTTTCGAAACGACTTTAAATCCATGTTGGAAAAGTTATTACGAGAGAAAGGATACGACTCTGAAATCATAAACCTGCGAGCTTATAAACCTGCCGTCAGCTGGTTATTGGAAGCAATTGAACCTAAGTTGCCACCTACAGTGGAGAGACTGGAAATCAGTTGTTCTCCCTTTAACCAGAAAGGCCAGATGGAAATGGGTTCCAGATGGGTTCAGGAAATGTACCCTGCACCGGATATTGTTTGTCAAAAAAGGGGATGGACGCTTGATCGGGTTCAAATGAGCATGAATCCTGATCAGGAGGAAGCCTATCTGGTCCGCGCATTTAACGGTGAAGACGAATTACTGATTGAAGAAATGCTTACCCCACCCTTTTCCCAAGTCCCCTATTTGCTTGAAAATGAGGTCGATCGTTTTTCCTATCCGGTTTGTGCCTCTATAGAGGTACGCAAAAACGAGCAACTATTGCTCAATCATAAGCTACCTACCGATCGTGAGCTCTTCTGGCACCGTTTTCAGCAATCGTGGCTCCCTGAGATGGAGGCTATCATGATCGCCTCCCTGCCTGATTTAGTAGAAGATGAAGCACTAGCTTTTTGGGAGGAAATTCGGTTCGAGATAGCAATAGGGGAAGGGCAGGAAAAGCTCGATTTTGCTGAAGAACGAACTGCTCCCATGGAAGCTTTGCATGAAGACATTTACTTTGGTCTGCTGGCCTTTTGTAAGGCTTTTTGCCAGCGACATCGGGTAAACAATTCCCTCAATCTGGGCAGAATCGTACCAATGGTTAATGCAGACCATGCAGGTGATCCAGTCGTAAAGCTGAGGTTAAAACCGGTACAATCAGTTTCACAGGTTGTAGAAAATAAGATTGAGGTATTCGCTGTCGGTTACAGTAAAGGACTCATCATTGCCGAGCTTGGCTATGGGCAGGAAGAATTACATGACTCGGAACTGAAAAAGCTGGCTGTCGCAGCAGACTGCTTTGGGTATAGGTTTTTGGTTAGAGAAAGAAAAATCATACTACGGATGAGGCCTGCACCCAAAAGGGTAGCCAATGAATCCGTTCAAGAGGTCCAAAAGCCGGACATCCAGTCTATACCAACAGGTGAAGAGATTGAGGCATGGAGCAGGAGCTTAAATGGTCAACCCGGCATGGAGGTATGGCGAGTTGGGCAAAGCCTCATGGGCCGCGACATTCTTGCAGTGGAGGCAATATCAACTGGTAGAATGCAAGCTGGCAGAGCCAGACTCCTTAAACCCACACTCTTTATTAATGCCCGCCACCATGCAAATGAAATTTCCGGAACCAATGGGGCTATAAAACTCCTCTATGATCTTGTACAGGAACAAAACAAGACGACATCTGCCGGAATCCTGGCAGGTATCAACGTGGTTGTCGTGCCAGTTGAGAACCCCGATGGTGTGGCGACCTTTGAAGAGATGCTGCCTAAGGCACCCGATCACAAGCTGCATGCGGCCCGTTATAACTCGCTCGGTATGGAGTGGTACGATCAGTATTTAAACCCAGATACTGTTTTTAGCGAAGCAAGAGTAAAAACAAAACTCTATGAACGTTGGTTGCCGGAATATATGCTTGATCTGCACGGAGTTCCCAGTCATGAGTGGGAGCAACCTTTTGCTGGATATATCAATCCAGACTTTCGTGAGCATTGGATACCGCGATCCTTTGTCTACGCCATAATACCTTACTATGATCAGCCGGAACACCCTGGAGGGTCGGAAGCAAGAGAACTCGCACAAGCATTATCAACAGCCATGGGCGCAGAAGCAGATATAGCAGAGCTCAACAGGGAAATTTACGACCGATATGCACGTTATGCAAAGGCCTTTGAACCTGAAGTCTATCATTCCGAGATGGCGGGATCACTTGTTGTGGAACCACCATGCGAACGCATCAGTGAAATCAATTTTGCAATCCGAAAATGGCCACTGGTAAAAAGTGAAGTGATAACTGAAGTACTCGATGAAGTTGCTCGTGGTCCCTGGCTTGGACGCTGCACAAGGGCTCATCTCACGGTTATCCAATCCATGATAAAACGGATGCAAGGAGCAGAGCGCTTAACTCTTAGGTGTTATGAGAGGACAGGTGGAATTACCTTTGCGTGGACTAAAGACTCTGGTTGATTATTTTTGATCTGCTATAATTTCTTCCAGAAACTGTTCAACTGCTACCCGCTCTTTATATTCCGGCAGAACCCATCCTTTAATGGACTCCAACTCCTCATGAAAAGTCTGCAGGATTACAGGATTACTTGTAGAAAAACCGGCAAGCCTTCCCGGGCGTTCTCCTGCTACATAGTGACCAGGTTTGGCGCAGAAGTTAAACTGGACATCAGATCCATCTTGAGGATGTTTGATGGAAAAGAGCATGTAGGAGCACACGCCTGTGATGAGCACCTCCAGATTTTTGTACTTCCGGTGGTAATCAAGCAAGTTTGATACATGTTTCCTCCGCCAGTACGTCTCTTTAGGATCATCGCATTTCTTAACATAGTCCTGAAGGCACTGCCGGCAGATGTAATGCGTTATCCTGCCGTTTTTCAGGTTAGTTTCAAACTGGGCACGACGCACCCGGCCCAGGGTTTCAAGGAGTTCGGCATAAAGGGGATGGGCTGCAACCAGGTGACTATCACTAAAGGTTCGATGTCCGGCTTCTCGTATACAAACCGTGGGGCGATCGTTGATTATTATCTGGTCTCCCGGCACATATTCCATGGCATAGACAGCCAGCTCGTAGGCATAAAAATCTCTTAAAGGAAAGAGAGCTGTCGTTATCTTGCGCTTGTGGGCCGACTCGATAAAGGCATCAATATCATCAGCGGATAGACTTGCTCTATCAAAAATCTTGAGCATATCGTCTATCCGGTTTAGATTCATGTTGAGAGCTACGGCGAGTCGAAGGAGTTTTTTCCGGTCAACGTTAATGATGTTGCCCTGCTCCAGATCACGTATATAGGTGTTTGTCAGCCCGGAAGTTGCAGCGACCTGATTGCGAGGCATCTTGCTGGATGCGATCAGGTCACAGATCAATTCCGCTCTTTTCTGGCGTTGCTTGGATGTTGACATTATGCCGCTTTTTCCTCCGTGATGTCGATGAGACTGCTTGTCCGGATTGGCGGGGCCTAATCGACATAAATTACAATTCAAGGAATAGTCTAAGTCTATTAAACCATTTTTGTTATGATATTTAAAGCGGTTTTATCTTTCATATTAAGCTGCTTTAATATTTTACTTGACTTCGAATCATAATAGTTTTTAGATTTGATCGATACAAGGCAGTGTTAGATGGTTATAACCATCTGATTAGACCATCGTTGGGAAACTATTAAGTACACAACAGGGAGAATGCGTATGCGTAGATTATTACTAGCATTTTGGGTCGTAGCACTGATGCTGCCCAGCGCTGTGAGCGCAGGAGAGGCAGATACTCTGATTTGGGGGCGAGGTGGTGATTCTGTAAGCCTCGATCTGGCCCAGGCAACCGATGGAGAGTCTATCAAGGCTGGAATTCAAGTTCTTGAAAACCTGGTTATCTTCGGTAAGGACAGTATGGACGTTGAGCCCCAACTCGCAGAGTCCTGGTCAATATCCGACGACGGTCTGGTCTGGACCTTCAAACTGCGTCAGGGAGTAAAGTTTCATGACGGCGAACCCTTCAACGCAACTGCAGTTTATGATTCCTTTGCACGTATCATCGACAAAGAACACCCTCTCCACAGTTTCGGCAAATGGCGCTACCTCAGTCTTTCCCTTAAACCAGTTACTGAGATTAAAGTGGTTGATGACTACACCATTCAGTTGGTTACGGAAAAGCCTTTCGCACCACTTTTGAACAATCTTGCCCTCTGGCTGTGTCCTATTCTCTCGCCCAAAGCCATGCATGAATATAAGGATCAGATTGGTCAGCATCCTGTTGGAACCGGTCCTTTCAAGTTCGTCAAATGGGATAAAGATGACCAGATCGTTTTTGAGCGTAACAATGATTACTGGGGTGAAAAAGCCAAAGTAGAAAAAATCGTCCTGAAATCGATCCCAGAACCATCTGCGCGTCTTATGGCCCTGCAATCGGGAGCTATTGATATCGCTGACGATCTCGATCCTGATTCAATTAAGCTTGTAGAAAAAAATGATCAACTGGCCATGATCAAGCGACCGAGTGTCAATGTTGGCTACCTGGCACTAAATACCGAAAAGTCCTACTTGAAAGACCCGAAAGTTCGTATTGCGCTTAGTCACGCTATTGATAAAAATGCCATCGTCCAGTCAATCTTCCAGGGTATGGCGATTCCTGCTAAAAACCCTTTTGCCCCTTCAATCTGGAGCTACAACGACTCAATTAACCCATATGAATATGACCCGGCAAAAGCCAAGAAGATGCTCAAGGAAGCAGGGTTTGATTTTGGGCGTACACTTGAGTTATGGGCGATGCCGGTAAGCCGTGCATACATGCCTGATCCTGTTAAGACCGCTGAACTCATTCAAGCCTACCTTGCTGCCGCCGGTGTTAAGGCAAAGATCGTTCGTATGGACTGGGGTGCGTATCTGAAGAAGACCTCCAATGGAGAGCATGATCTCTGTATGCTTGGGTGGCTGGGTGGTAACGCCGATCCGGATAATTTCCTTTACGGACTGCTTTCTGCCGATACCGCCAAGACTCCCGGTGCTTCAAACGTTTCACTTTGGAAAAACGATGAATTTACTGAGCTTTGTAAAAAAGCTCAGGTTGTCTTTGACAAGACAGAAAGAACAGAGTTGTACATGAAGGCCCAGGTGATCGCCCATGATGAGGCTCCATGGATTCCACTGGTTCACACCACTATTGTCCGGAGCTACAACAAGCGCTTGTCTGATGTTCCCCTGCGCCCCAACGGGTTGAACAGCTTTCAGATGGTTGGTAAAAAGTAAAGGATAGTAAAGCATGACACTGGGATACATCTCAAGACGGTTTTTTCACCTGCTCTTGACCATGTTTGGGGTCTCTGTACTGGTTTTCCTGATGCTCAGGATGATCCCTGGAGACCCCGCCCAATTACTTCTCGGAGAGTTTGCCAACCCTGAAGAACTTGCCAGTCTGAGGCAGCAGCTTGGTCTCAACGAGTCTCTTATCACACAATACTGGATCTACTTAAAGGACATCCTGCAAGGCGATCTCGGTAACTCCATGCGCTCCAATGCGCCGGTCTCGGCAGAAATCTGGGTACGTCTGCTTGCCACCCTGGAACTCTCAATGGTGGCAATGCTGATTGCTACAATCGTTGGTATTGCAGCAGGGGTGCTATCCGCTTCACGACAGTATTCTTTATGGGATTACGGTTCCATGTTTCTTGCTCTTCTGGGTGTTTCCATGCCGATCTTCTGGCTTGGCTTGATGCTCATCTACTTTTTTTCGGTAAAGTTCCCTCTACTTCCAATGATGGGTCGAATATCCCTTGGCATTGAGGTCCCTGATCTAACAGGTCTCGTAGTGCTCGACTCAATGCTTGCCGGTAACTGGGCGGCATTTATATCTTCACTCAAGCATCTCATACTTCCTGCTTTTACCCTTGCGACTATACCCATGGCCATAGTTGCACGTATTACCAGGAGTGCCATGCTTGAGACAATGAGCAAGGATTATGTGAGGACAGCCAGAGCTAAAGGTATGAGTGAGTTTGTCGTTATCATGCGGCACGCTCTCCGCAATGCTTTTTTACCAGTGGTGACAGTTCTTGGACTGAATCTAGGGCTTTTGTTGGGCGGTGCGGTGCTGACTGAGACAATTTTCAGCTGGCCAGGGCTAGGCCGTTATGTGGTGGATTCTCTCTCAGGCCGTGATTACGCAGCGGTACAGGGCTGTATTCTTGTCTTTGCTGCGCTTATGGCGACAATTAATCTTGCTGTGGATTTAATTTACGTTCTGCTCGATCCGAGGATCAGGGTCCATGAATAGTCTGGAAGCACTAAAAGATATGAGGCAGAGCGTCAGTGCTATCACCGGCCTGGGCCTAATCTGTATTCTTGTTCTTATTGCACTGTTCGGTCCGTGGATTGCTCCGGCGGATCCGCTCATTCCTTCACCGCTCATCCGTTTGCAGGGTCCTAGTATAGACCATCTCTTTGGCACGGACAGCCTTGGTAGGGATATCCTGAGCCGGGTGATTTACGGTACCCGGATTTCACTTATGATCGGTGTCATATCTGTTGGTATCTCGATTATCCCAGGCACAATTCTTGGTCTTTTTGCGGGATATTTTGGCAAAAGAGTGGACAGTGTTATCATGCGCTGCATGGATATGCTGCTCGCTTTCCCTGCCATCCTGCTAGCCATCTTTATCACAGCTATTCTGGAACCGAGTCTTACCAACACCATGGTGGCCGTGGGTATTGTCTATATCCCTCATTATGCCCGGATTGTGCGTGCCAGTGTACTGAGCCTGAAAGGCCAACTTTTTGTCCAGGCCATTGAACATCTTGGGGGGAGCCACCGAAGAATAATTTTTAGACACATCCTGCCCAACTGTCTACCGCCAATTATCGTATACGCAACTCTTGGCATGGGGACTGCAGTTCTCCAGGCTGCAGCCCTTGGTTTTCTGGGCCTAGGTGCTCAGCCTCCCTCACCTGAATGGGGTGCCATGTTAAGCGAGGGACGACAGTACATTCAGCTGGCTCCTCATGTCGCCGCCTTCCCCGGCGCGGCCATCCTTCTTCTCGTCTTAGGTTTTAATCTCTTTGGTGACGGACTACGTGACGTTCTTGATCCCTCCTTGAGGTCGCAATGACAGAACCAGTTCTGAAAATAGAGGGGTTGAAAACTTGTTTCACCACCAAACGTGGTATGCTTACCGCTGTGGACAGGGTGAGTCTGCATGTTAACGCCAGGGAGACCCTTGGCATTGTCGGAGAATCCGGCTGTGGAAAATCGGTTACGGCTCTTTCTGTGCTCCAATTACTGCCCAAGCCACTTGCCCACATAGAAGAGGGTAAAGTTCTGTTTAACGGAAAGGATCTTGTGAGTGATCCTGATATTGACATACGAGCAATCCGGGGCAACCAGATCTCTATGATTTTCCAGGAGCCCATGACTTCCCTTAATCCGGTCTACAATGTAGGCTTTCAGATTATGGAGCCTCTTAGAAAACATCGTAATATGGGTGGCGCTGATGCGAGGCTGGAGGCCATACGATTACTAGAACTGGTGGGTATACCGGAGCCTGTATCAAGGATAGCCGATTATCCCCATCAACTTTCCGGTGGAATGCGGCAGCGTGTGATGATTGCCATCGCTCTCGCCTGTCAGCCTGCCCTGATAATTGCAGATGAGCCCACAACAGCTCTTGATGTCACCATCCAGGCACAGATTCTTGAGCTAATGAAAAGCTTGCAGCAAGAACTTGGCATGGCGATCATGCTGATCACACACGATCTGGGCGTTGTCGCCGAGACCTGCCATAGGGTTGTGGTTATGTATGCAGGTAAGATCGTCGAGTCAGCGGATGTGGACGAGCTTTTTACGCGCCCTCTGCATCCATATACAAAGGGCTTATTTGATTCTCTGCCCCAGCGCGGTAGACGTTCTGCTCTCAGCACCATACCAGGGGCTGTCCCCAGTTTACTCAACCTGCCAGAGGGTTGTTCTTTTCAAGATCGTTGCCGATACGCTGTCCAGCAATGTAAACAAGTTCCGCCATGGCAAGAGACGGATAAGGGCCATGGCGTGCGGTGCTGGTATGCTCTGAGAGGTGAACTGCGATGAACGAGGTAATTCTCGAGGCGACGGATGTCTGTAAATATTACCCGGTCCAGAGCAGCGGGTTCGGAGCCAGAAAAGGAATTGTCCGTGCAGTGGACGGTGTAAGCCTTGCCGTCAAGGCCGGGGAGGTCTTTGGTCTGGTTGGCGAGTCTGGCTGCGGTAAGTCAAGCCTTGGCAGGTCGTTGCTTCGCCTTGAAGATCCAACGAGTGGCAAGGTTGAATTTGAAGGCGGCAATCTTTGTGCATTAAAAGGGGTTGAGCTTAAACAGTTTCGCCGCCAGGCTCAGGTTATTTATCAGGATCCTTATTCTGCGCTCAATCCCCGCCAGAAAGTATGCAACATCATTGGTGAACCACTGATTATTCACGGGATTGGTGACAAAAAAGAGCGTGAAAAGCGAGTTCAATTTCTGATGGAGGTGGTGGGTTTACGCCCAGGCCAGGCAAGGCGTTACCCCCACGAATTTTCCGGGGGACAACGCCAACGTATTGTTATTGCCAGGGCATTGGCCCTCCAACCTAAATTTATCCTAGCAGATGAGCCTGTTTCGGCTCTCGATGTTTCGATTCAGGCTCAGGTTATTAATCTGATGCAGGAGCTACGCGCGCAGTTCGGGCTCACCTATATTTTTATATCCCACGACCTTTCGGTGGTGGAATATATTTGTGACCGAGTGGCCGTAATGTATCTCGGCCGACTGGTTGAACTCGCCGACAAAGAGACCTTTTATTCAAGCGCTCAACACCCGTACAGCCAGGCTTTATTATCAGCGGCCCCTACACCAATACCCGGTGCCAAGGTAAAGCGTATCATGTTGCAGGGTGATGTACCAAGTCCTATAAATCCACCTGCCGGCTGCCCATTCCATCCCCGTTGCCTTGAGGCTACTGAAGTTTGCAGAGAAGCGCGGCCCGATTTTAGGGAAATCTCTCTAGACCATAGGGTAGCCTGCCACCACAGATAGACTCTGTTCTCTAAGAGGGGGGCTTTTAGGGCTTTGTCACACAAATAAAAATCAACCTTGATTGCTGGTTATGAATTGTGTGAATCAATTTGCTAAATAATGAGCATTTGAGGATAGGTCTTCATACATCTCAAAATATCAGTGCGGTTGCATCAGTCTTCTAAGACGCTGTTCGATATTCAAGCTAACCAATAAAACACCAGTCAGAGTCATGGCTCCCCCAAGTATGAGTTTCCAGCTATTCTGATCTCCGAACCACCATGTTCCGAAAAATGAGGCAAGCAAAGGAGCCAGAAGCATAAGGGGGGTGACTGTTGACACGGGGTAACGTGCCAAGAGGTAATAAACCAGGCCGTGCCCGATGACGGAGGCCCCAATAGCTGAATACAGAGGAGACCAGAAATCTATGATATTGAGTTGGGTCAAAATTTGATAATGGTTTGATTCAAAAAGGACACTAAGGATCAATAAAGAAGGAGTTGCAATCAAAGCTATCCAGGCCTGAAGCCGAAATACCCCCATATTAGGAAATTGGCGCATGAGTATAGTGCTGAGCGCCATAACAAAAGCTGCCCCCATGACCCATAGTACAGCGTCAAGATGGTTAAATACTATTGGATCAAAACCTATAACGAGGATGCCAAGAAAGGCTAAAGCAATAGCCATTACTTTTATTAGAGAAAATTGTTCTTTTAAGAAGGCAGCTGCCAAAATTGCAGAAAATGGAACGTATAATTGGGCGGTTATGGCTATGGACGCAATATTGGCACCGGCATTTAGGCCGATGAACATCATGCTGAAATGGCAGACACCCATAAGAAAAGCCACCTTAAGGAGCGGTTTCATATAACCGCGAGTTGGTCGCAGCCAAGGCAACATGATTAGCAGCAGGAAAAAGAAACGTATACAGGTGAACAACAGCGGCTGGAAATTGTTTGATCCGATTTTACCAGCGATGAAGTTAAAACCCCAAGCACAATTAGCAAGCAGGGCAAGGATGATATGGATTAATTTCATTCGTGAAAAAATCTGGGGACAATGTTGAGGGCTTCTTGGGTTTGGGTAGGCAAATACTATGCTTGTATAACCAATATCACGGGATATCCAGAATAAAATGGTCTAAGGAAGAATTTGCGTATTCACTAAAAGTAAGATCAATTTCGGATTATAAGGTTCCACCCATTGTATATAACGAATGTATGTAATTGATCAACCTTCTGGTTGGTATTGAAAAGACAAACATCACAGCGAGAGGCCTGACCTTCTCTTTGGGAAGGTAAAGCCCGCAGTGGCTCCATTCTAACGAATTTCCGCAGTGGCAGGAGTGCTCACTATAGGAAACATCTATACCTGATGCATTGCCAATCACTTAGGATTGGCAATGCAAGTCAGAAATTCTAAATTGAACCGTTAACGCCAAATCTTTTCCCAATTCGAAAATTCTAACGGGCGGATTCCGTACCGAGCGAAATTTCCCTCATGCAGGTTGCTTAGCTCTGTTTCGACTACTTCAATAAAGCGAGGTTGATCACTGGGTGGAATCCCTGATTCGGAACAGCTTGCTATTCGATGTGCAGCCTCCCGTTTATCCATGCAACCACGCACTACCTCGGCCACAATATCTTTTATCTGCTGCCGATATCGTAACCTGAACGGATCGGGGCTACCAAGAGATTGTCTAGTAGCAGAATAGCGCGCGCATGATCGTTGATAAGCCCAAACAAATACATCACGCAGTAGTTCAACCTTGTTCAGCTCATAAACAGCAACTGTTCCATCAATGTAGGCTTGATCCGGTACATCAAGAAACGAGAGAGGACAAAGATTCCGGCGAATCAGCGGGATATTGGCGGCGAGTCGGGAAACACGTTTGTTTACATCCAGAAACGGCTGCAGATATGGTAGATGTACCATAGCAAAAAATGCCTGTTCGAATGGATCCTCTATTTCTGAAGCAAGAGACAAGATTTGTCCAAAGCATTCATCTATCAGTTGCGGTATTTCCAAGGGATGAAATACAGACCCGCCGATCAGTACCGGGACAGCTCTCAATCGACCACACGCCTGTGGATCCGTGAGAAGATTGTTAGACAGTAGAGCATGAAGGTTAAGAATAGTGTATCTGTTGAATCCTACGTCGACGGCCTGCTCCACTAGAAGTTCGATTGCATCTTTGTGGTTTAGGAGCATCTGGGTTTCCATAGCCTTCTTTCCTTCTGCCGCTTCACCTAGCTCAAGAAGACGTTCGGTTTCCAGGAGTGAATACGTATTTCCTTCTAATCGACTGGAGTTCCATGAAAGGTCAACTAAAAGTCGATTATAGATCTGCCTGGCATAGGTTCCAGCTATTCGATTTTCTTCCGGTGAACGGCCAATCTCAAAAAGCTGCTGTCGAATTTCTGCTGTGAGATAGAATGTGCTGTTCGGTCGGTATGAATCAAGAAAATTACGATTATATCCGACAGGTCTGCGGTGCTGGATAGGCTTGCGAATGGCCTTTTTACATTCTTCTCCGCTCGTTGATAATGAGATATAGACTTCTTGGCGCGCGATGGGTGTGGGGATATCGGGCTCTTCTTCTATTTTCGATTCACCGTTGATTATTGGCAAACGATAATGAGTTGCCCTCGCCCTACCTTCTTTTATGAGGCTTTTTTGCTCTACAAGTAGAGCCAAACGCCTCTGCAAAGTCCGACGAGTAATTCTGCCTTCAAGCATTAAATAGATCTTTTCAATGCCAATCCCGTTAGGGGAGGTGGCCACAACTTCTATAATGCTTTCCAGGTCCTCTTGAGAAATATGTTTCGGCATAGTGTTTTATTATGGCGCGATTTTCAGAATCGCGCCATAATAAAACACTCTTACTGGCGCAAAAAACTATTGAGCCATTTGATGTGGCACAATTAATAATGCTAATCTATTGCACTTTATGTCACTTGATGCAGTGTGAATATGACGCACAAACTCAGGAAGTATCTCAAGTTACCCGTAAGCATCCTTGAGGATGTCTTTGGTAAGATAAGTTTTGCAGTTGCTCCATTACTGATCAATTTCAATCAAATAGTCAGCTTTACCTGCACAAGAAGCAGTGTAAAACCGTCCCAAGCAAGTTCTTCTTTGGCTTGGCAATAATGGTTCAACGGCCAATAACGTTCAAACCGTATGTTTGTATCAGTAATGATGATTGGCTTGCAGTGCGGAGTGTGAATTAAGCAAAATCACCTTTCATTCATTTTTTTTTATTATCAAGAGCTCATAGTAAGATGATAATCGATGAAGGTAGATTCTTTGCAAGTTCAGAACGAAAACGCTTCTGAAAATCATTGCGAATAGCTGTATGGGGAGGATTACCTCTGCTACGGTGTATTATTTTGTAGGCAACAGAAGCACCGCTGGTCACCTCGATAGGAGACTCACACAGAAAAGCTTCTTCTTTTTGGTCAACAACCTGCATCCACCCTTTGAAATAGCCAGGATAAAATGTTCTGTGATCGTCCTCTTCCAGACTCCCCCCTTGGTTGATCACTCCTTCATGTGGTCCACGAAAAAACTCCAAGTTGGGTGGGACAGGCATACGATTGTGTGCAGAATGATCAGGGAGAATCAGGACAAGGTATCGGGTCAGAGCAGATTTTACCTGTTTGGCCTCCCATTCGCTGAAGTATTCACGGGAATCACGGTTTTCTAAGATTTTTTCTGGAATTAACCAAGACCACTGTTCATCCTCTTGAGTAAGTTGTACACGCTCTTTTGCGGAGAATTGGTCCAGGAAAGGTAAATACACTAACGTCAGAGATAGCTCTTCAAACACAATTTTGGGAGAACAGGAGACCAGAGAGGCCGCTGCTCTTGAAGCAATACCTTGCGTGTAGAGCTTGTGCATTGTCTCATATTGGGCAAACGCCTGCTCTGAGTCGGAGACGGGTGGGAGGAAATTGAGGAGTAGGATGAAAGAGAAGAAAGAAACAACAAGGCATCCTAATCCTACAATTACAATCTTACTCGTAGACTTGAAGAATTGAAGAATCATTTCAGAGGAGGCGGAATCAAAACAAATTTACCCACATGTTTTTTCTCAGTGAAAGCGCGCTGTGCTTCCACGATTTGGTCCAGCGGTAACGTCTTCGCAAGTAGCGGCCGTATTTCCCCTTTCTCGATATAAGAAATGAGGTTTGGGAAAACAGGTTCATCCCATGCGGTACAACCTATCATTGTCAGATCTTTCAGGTAAAAATCACGCATATCGAGTGTCACTAATGGACCGCCAATGGCACCCGAAGAGACATAGCGCCCACCTCTCTTCAGCACCTTCAACATCTCTCCAAAGGTTTCTCCTGCCACGTTGTCAACGACGACGTCAACAGATCTATCCCCAAGGGCGGTAACGATGTTGTCCCCACGAGCGATGATATGATCTGCTCCAATTGATTGCACCTGTTCAAGTTTTTCCCTCCCGGCAATTGCCGTCACAACTGCTCCCCGGCGTTTTGCCAACTGTACTGCGGCGGACCCGACACCGCCCGACGCTCCGGCAACCAAGACATGCTCGCCCTTTTTAACTTTTGCCCTGTAGACCATGTTTTCAGCCGTACCGTAGGCACAGGGAATTGTGCCAAGTTCGGCATCACTCCAGTCACAGTCTACAGGAAAAACCTCCTCAGCCCCAATTTTCACGAATTGGGCGAATGCTCCATCAAAATCTGAGGCCATCCAGATATTCTCCAATGAGTTCCAGCCAGAACTGCGAATGCATGGCCGTACCAATACACGCAGGCCAATGGTGCTTTCGTCCCCACCAGGGGCAACTGCGACAATACGTCCGCAACAATCAGTCCCCTGAATAAAAGGAAAAGGGGTCGCCTCGTTCCAACCACCGTCTGCTTTTATTTTTGCTTCTTCCTTTTCGGCATCTGTCAGGGCTTCCGTACCTGCCTTGACAGAAGAGGAGTACCATCCAAGACGGGTGTTGATTTCAGTATTGTTTACTCCGGCTGCGAGGACTTGCAGAAGCACCTCCCCCGGACTAAGGGTTGGGATCGGAACGTCACGATATTCGAGTTTATCGTACCCACCGTTGCCGGTCGTAACAACCGCTTTCATTGTTGCATTGCACCCCTTGAGATCAAAACGATCTTTGGGGGGAATCATTTCCGATTTATTAACCATGGCTTCCATTTTATTTTCTATAAATAATGTTGAAAATATTGATTACGCACTTTCTGATATGCGGTTTGATAATCGATATGATCTCATGCACTGATTACCAGCTATCCTCAAAAATCCCCCCTAAAGACATATGAATCAAGTACCTTACACCTGAAAAACTGTAATAAAAAACAAGAAACTTAGAAGTGTAGATTGAAATTTTGTGGTTGGAAATACCCACAAGGTACTAATCGGCAATGAGGATTGTAAATGTGAGAACAATACTCTGTTTTTGAGTGCTAAGGGAAGGGGGAAAAAAGATGTTTTCCCCCCTTTACGATCTGCGGTAATCTTATTTGATCAGATTTTTACTCTTGAGCCAATCCATAGCCACATCGTGAACTGGTTTGTGGTCTACGTCCACGGCCTTGTTGAGTTGCTGCATCTCTTCCGTGGTTAAGTTATCCGCAAGCGGTTGTAATATGGTTTCGATCTCTGGATACGTATCAAGGATTTCCTTCCTCACAACAGGTACGGGATTGTACACGGGGAAGAAAGATTTGTCGTCTTCAAGATTGACGAAGCCGAAGGCCGCAATTCTACCATCTGTTGCAAAGCCCATTGCAGAATTGACCTGCTCTTCTTTCAATGCCTGGTAGGTAAGACCAACAGACATTTTTTTGACCTGATTGGGAGGAAGTTTGAAATTATACATTTTCATAATGCCTTTAAATCCATCAGGACGCTCCCAGAATTCCGAATCCAATGCGAAAATCAGGTTGTCCGGATTTTTTGTGACGTAGACTCCCAGATCGGAGATACTCTTGATTCCGAGTTGCTCAGCTTCTGCCTTACGCATCATCAGGGTATAGGTATTGTTGAACTTGACAGGATCGAGCCAGATAAGACCCTTCTCGGCGTCGGCTTTTTTGACATAGTTGTAAACCTTCTCGGGAACTGTCATTACTTCTGTATCTTTCTGCTTGTAGTAGAGAGTGTATGCCGTACCTGTGTACTCGTAATAGAGGTCAAACTGGGCATTCTCCAGTGATTTTCTGGCGATCACCGACCCGACCCCTGTCTTCAGCGTAACATCGAACCCTGCCTGTTCCAGAAGGATGCCGGCGAGTTCCGGAAGAATCAGCTGCTCTGTATAATTTTTACCACCCACTATCAGGCTTTTATCCTTGGCAAGGACACTGCCTGGTACAAGTAATGTCAAAATAAATATTGACGGAAGAATAAATTTACATATCGTTTTCATGTCATATCTCCTGTTAGGCTCTTGACTGAATGTCAGAGAGTTTTCGTTTACAAGGATTTGAACAAGGAATACGTTGAATTGATTTTGTTCAAATTCCTGGTTAAGTGCTTTTTTTGTGCAAAAAATCAGAACCCCACACCTCTCCTACTTGGAAAGACGCAACCCCCTTGAGATCATAGCTAGTCCTAGTAGTTCAGACAGAAAATCAGCCAAAAGTGCCAGTAGTGTTACCGGAATAGCACCAGCCAGCAGCTTATCCGTCTGCATAAGACTTATTCCTGTGAATATGAGGTCTCCCAAGCCTCCGGCCCCAATGACATAAGCGAGCGCGGCTGTGCCGATATTAATTACCATGGCTACCCTGAACCCCGTGAGAATCACCTCCATGGCATTTGGTAGCTCCACCTCCATGAGAATTTTCATAGGGGGCATTCCCATGCCTTTCCCGGCATCTATGAGTTCCGAGGGCACTGCGGTAATCCCGGCAAGAGTATTTCTAGCGATGGGAAGTATGGAGTAGATGGTCAGCGCGAATACCGCCGGCTTCGTGCCAATACCAAGAAAACTCATAGCCAGCGCCAGAACGGCAAGGGAGGGGATAGTCTGTCCCAGTCCAATAATATACATGCAGACCCCGGCGTACCTGCGAAACCGACGCCTGGTAAGCACAATTCCTGCCATTACTCCTATGATCGTGGCAAAGCCCATACTTAAGGTCACCATGTACAGGTGCTGGATGAACAATGCCATGATAACGGGATATTCGTATGGATCAGAGAGGAGTTCAACAAGACCCGTTCGTTCAAACGTTATGCCAACAATCAGTATGATAACCGCAAAAATAATCCTGTATAATTTTGCAAATAGTCTATTCATCGCGAAAGCTTCCTTTGTACCCTGATGCCCTCAGGCGTTGCAATCCTTTCCAACAGTGCCATCCCTCCGTCTACGATTATGGCTAGAAGAGAGACAAGTATGGCGCCGCTCATTATCATCTCCGGATATACCCGGGCTATACCCTGCTGAATATACACCCCCAACCCTCCAGCTCCGATATATGTGGCGATAGCTGCAACTCCTATATTCATGACGGCAGCCGTCCTCAATCCCGCAATAATTACTGGTGTGGCCAGCGGGATTTCCAGCTCTCGCAAAAGTTTCCATTTACTCATACCCATACCTCTGGCTGCGTCCACCAGTGCAGGAGGGACATTTTTTATGGCTGTATAGGTGTTTCTGATAATGGGGAGCTGACTGTAAAGAACCAGGGCTATGACAGCAGGAACTTTTCCCAGGCCCATATTAAATATCGCAAGAAAGGGGAGCATCAGTCCAAACAAGGCGAGGGAGGGGATGGTCATAAGTATGTTGGCACCGTTCAAGACCCTGGGAGCAAATTGCTCGTGCTTGGTAATGAAGATACCCAAAACCACGCCGATTGGTGTGGCTATAAGGAGCGCTATCCCCACAATCCATATATGCTCCCAGGAGAGATACATAACCTCGCTAAAGTTATCTATTATGAATCGCAGGGTACTCATGAAATTACCTCGGTTTCAACATTTTCTGTTTCATCGGCGTAACTAGCTTTTACTGCTTTCTGTATGTCGTTGTAGGTTACCGTCCCGGCAAAATTTTTGTCTCCGTCCACAATGCAGAAGGTTGGGGTATTATACATAAGCATAGCCGAGAGAACGTCCCGGAGTGGAACTTTTTCACTCAGGTAAGTGGGAAATGATTCCACCACGTCCCGTACCGGCCCTTCTTCATAATTGAGAATTTTCTGCGTAACGAAGCCTATCGGTTTATTTTCTTCAAGCACTATGCCGTAGCGAGATTCCTTTGTTTTTAGAAGATGTAATGCTTCCTTGCAAAGGTCCGCTCCCTGGATAATATTTTTCGGCTTTCGGTTGATAATATCACTTACCCGCATAAGCCCTAGGACTTTCAGTGCCCTGTCGGCACCCACAAAGTCGGAGACAAATTTATTTTTGGGCTGGGTCAGAATCATTTCGGGTGTGTCATATTGTACCAGGCGTCCCCCTTCAAAGATGGCAATGCGATCACCCATCTTTATAGCTTCGTGTATATCATGAGAGACAAAGGCCACGGTCTTTTTCAGCTTTGCCTGAAGTTTAAGGAACTCATCCTGAATCTCTTCTCTATTTATGGGGTCTATCGCACCGAAGGGCTCATCCATGAGAAGTATTTTGGGGTCTGCAGCTAGTCCCCGAGCAACCCCGACTCTCTGTTGTTGCCCTCCGGAGAGCTCTGCTGGGTAACGGTCTCTGTACAAATCAGGGTCCAGGTTAGTCATTTGAAGCAGCTCATCAATGCGCTTGCTGATACGGTCTTCGTCCCACCGCAAAAGCTTAGGCACAACGGCGATGTTTTCAGCTATGGTTTTGTTTGGGAAGAGCCCGATGGCCTGAATAACATATCCCAGGCGCTGTCTGAGCTGGACAACATTGAGATCCATGATATTCTGATCTTCTATGGTTATGTTCCCCCGCGTGAGTGTCTCCAGTCTGTTGGTAAGACGCAGAGTGGTCGTTTTACCGCAGCCAGAAGGGCCGAGAAACACTACTACTTCGCCCTTTGGAAGGGTGAAGTTTATATTATCAAGGGCGGTAACGGCATTTTTCCCCTTACCGAATATCTTTGTTACAGATTCATAGGTTATCATTTGAGACCTCTTTGTTGTATATATTGCTTATATCTGTATAAGGCTATTCGTTGGATCAGAAATGATAGCTTAAAATAATTCCTGACTATCGAAAAGAGAGATTCTGGAGCTATCTGGAACTCCAAATGCTCCATTTAGAACAACAATTCTTTTACAGGCAAAACCTTAAATAACGGGACTTCAAGATGCCGATATTAACAACTAAAATGACCGCCACCAGGATATACTCCAGTGAGGTATTGGTATAGCGATTATCGCGATTCCGCAGTTTCGCTGCCATTGATCGCGAAGGAACCTTCTTGGCGTTTTTAGATTCTTCCGGCGGGGGCCAACGGCTAGGCTTTGCGAAGGAAAATTGAAGCAGGTAAAAAATATTCTTATCTTATTAATAACATATATGAGGTTTCGAAACAAGGTATGGGCAAAACTTAAAGCGATGCTGGTGCAGAAAGCATGATAGCCGAACAAATTCTATGCGCAGCGATTATCAGACAAGTCGTTGGTTTAAGCCATCCTAACTGTCTTTACTGTTGCACGATTTCTGCATTTATTGAGATTGCCAAATTGTATATCATTCAAGTGAATGATGGCTCAGAATTGCACAAAACTATTGTTCAGGTGTATACTATTATTCACAAACACCTAACAACAAAAAAGGAATTTCAGATTAGAGCTTAGTCCATGACCATCTCGATGCGGTAAGGCTACGTGTAAACCTAATGAGCCGACCATGGGCCAGTGAAGATGCACTTATCCCATTGGCAGAGGCTAGAAATGGCAAGGTCAACCACCCCAGAAATCCTGCAACTTAGGACTATTCCTGTCTCTCTCGAATCGTGCCTGTTGAAAAAGTTGCTCCATATGAGCCAACCATCATAAAAGTTATTTTCATATCAAGGAACGCGGGTGTCGCCCCCCACCTGACCACTATACACAAGGAATGCAGGCTGGGTTGGGACACATCCGGGACACCATGAACGCTAACATCAGCCGATTCAGGAGGAGCTTGCGACGAGTGAATTCGGTCTGAATGTAATTGTTGGACGAAGCCGCTACGCGGCAGACACCCTCCGAAACATATCAAGTTGCATTTTGTAACCCATTGCTTTTTCAGTAATAAGAACGAGCCGACAATGCAAGATACTTTTGTCGGCAGCAACCCTTATTACTTGAAGGAGGTTACAATGAACTGCAAGATGCCAAGCGATCCGCAATTTTCGACACATTATCAAAAACACCTCAAGTGCCTGAAACTCAACGGCCTGCAACCAAAAACAGTGGAGGCGTACTCCCGGGCGCTCAGGCGCATCGGCAACTATTTCGATGGCGAAATTGCCGACCTTTCCCCAGACGAGTTACTCGACTATTTTCACGACCTGTTGGAGTCCAGATCCTGGAGCGCGGTCAAACTCGATCTCTATGGCCTGAAATTCTTTTACACCCATGTCTTGAATAAACCATGGCAGGATATTCCCCTGGTCAAGCCGCCGAAAACCTCGAGGATCCCGGACATATTGTCCGTTGAGCAGCTCAATGCCTTACTGGCGGCAACCACCACCATCAGCTACAAGGTCTTTTTCTTTACCGCCTACAGCATGGGATTACGCCTTGGCGAAGGGATCAACCTGAAAGTTGGCGATATCGACCGCACCACTATGCGGGTCCATGTTCGAAACGCCAAAGGCAACAAAGACAGACTGGTGCCGATAACTGACTATACGCTCCATGTATTGAGATCCTTTTGGCAGATGCACAGGCATCCGCAGTTTATTTTCCCCAATCGCAAAAGAGGGTTGAAAAAGGCCCACCTGGCCGAGACTCCTCTGGACCGGGGCGGTATTCAGGTCGCAATGAAAACCGTTGTCGAGGAGCTCGGGATCAAAAAACAGATCTCTTGCCACTCGCTCCGTCACGCCTTCGCCACCCATTTGCTGGAAGCTGGTGTCGATCTCGTCGAATTGCAGCAGATTTTAGGGCATGTCAGCATCCTGACCACCGCGCGATATACGCACTTAACCACAAAAACCAAAAACAATGCCTATCAGGCAATCAACACCCTGGTTCATTCCGTTGATATTCAGTGGGGAGGTTGGAAATGATTCTTCTCTCCTCCATTATCAACCATTTCGAAACGACTTTTCTTGAGAAGTACCAAGATGTTCTCTTGCCCGGCCATAAAAAAGCGCTGCGTGATATGAAACGGTGCAGGTCGAAGCAGGGGTTGCATATGCTGGCAAGCTGCTCCGACCTGGACTGCACCGAGCGGGTATATATCCCGCATTCCTGCGGCAACAGGAACTGTCCCCATTGCCAGAACCACGAAAACTGGCAATGGATTGAAAATCAACTCGACAAGCGGTTGCCCGCCACCTATTATCTGGCCACCTTTACCTTGCCGCAACAACTCCGCGACCTCACCTGGAAGAACCAGAAGCTCATCTACTCACTGATGTTCTCCTGCGTCCAGGATGTTCTGAAGACATTTACCAGCAACGATAAAAAACTGCGTGGCTCGGCAGGATTCACCACCGTATTGCATACCAAAGCCAGAAATCTCGATTTTCATCCCCATATCCATGTGGTCATGCCCGCTGCAAGCATCAATGAGAAAAGTGGCATGTGGCGGGTGAAATCCGCCGGCTATCTTTTCAACCATAAGAACCTGGCCAAGGTCTTCAGGGCAAAACTGCTGGAGGCCGCTGTCGACCAGGGACTGTACGTCCCTGCAACTACCCCGAAAGATTGGGTGGTTGACTGCAGGGATGTCGGCAACGGCGATAAGGCCTTCATCTATCTCGGCAAATATCTATACAAGGGCGTCATTCAAGAAAAGGACATTCTGCGCTGCGAGAATGGCGAAGTCACATTCAGATACATGCATGCTGAAAGCAAAGCGTATCGAACCAGGACCGTTAGCGGAGAATATTTTCTCTACCTGTTGATGCTCCATGTTTTACCGAAAGGTTTTCAAAGAACGAGATGCTACGGCTTTCTCCATCCCTGCAGTAAAAAACTTTTAAAACTCCTGCAGTTGGTAATGAGGAAACCTCTCTTTTTCATGCTCAAACGGAAAAAAGAGCGGGCAACAATCACCTGCCCACGATGCGGCAAGCCAATGAATATCGTAAAAACACGCATTCGTAAACCGACCGCCTTGCTGACTGCTTGCTTAACCTGAACATGATAGGAAAAACGGTTATGTGACCTACAAAGACATACGCCTTTTCAAAATCCGATTTTATCGGCAATGGGCAACTATGCCTAAATATGGGCAATTTCCGTCTCGACTGAAGCTTCCAACCTGAAAAAACAGGTAAGAGAGCAAGAGACTATTTTTTTTCTCCTTCCCAATTGCCCTGTTCACCACCCCAGCATAAAAAAGCAATTTTCTATAATAGAGACCGGGCTTGTCCAACAAACGGTTCAGATTGTGGCTCGCTGCGCTCTCACAATCTAACCTTATTCGTTAGGGAAAAACAAGTATCATGTATAGTCTTCAAATTCAGAAGCATAACCTAGAAAATCCACTCTTTTGGCCAATGATCCAACCGCCGCTCAAAATACAGCTCTAATCCATCCTCTTCATCAATATGTGAACCGATTTCTTTAAAACCCATTGAATGAGCAAGTGCTAATGATGCCTCATTATCAGGTGCGATTGAGAGAATGAAACACTGCTGCTGATGATTCTCAAACGCCCAATTCATCAATGTAAATACCGCCTCCTTCGCATAACCTTGTTTACGGAAACGTTCTGCAACCGAATAACCCAGTTCTACTCCATCTGCAGCGATATCCTGCAATTCTTCTGGGCCAGGTTCCGAATGAAATCCAACGTGACCGCACATTGTTTGAGATTGCCTGATGACAATTGCCCGAACTAACCATGGGTGTATTTCAGGGTTGACCTGTAATTGTGCCAATCTCATTCTTAGCAAGTCTTTGCTTAAAATGAGATCGCCTGGGATATGAAAACCAGCTATTCGCGCGGCTAGTTTATAATCACCAGCTAAAAAGGCTTCAAGTAATTCTGGTTTCATCGCTACCAGTTCAAGCCTATTGGATATAAGATTATTCAAATATGTATTCTCCTCTTTTTGTACAGTTCACAACATAGTTTACAGTTGTGTCACATCATCGTTTACACATTGATTCTCTTCAATCTGCCCAACTCGTCCATGATGCGTAGGTTTTTCCCAATGCGGAAAGAGTGCTGGCTCTCTCTTTGCCATCTGGATCAGTAGTAACCGTTTGTATGACTTCATTGCGAACCTCTAGATCTGGATAGAACAATGAAAGTGCATCTCCATGTGCGTTTATTTCATCAACAGTCCAGCCAAATGTTTTTTCGCATTCATTATTTCAGACAAGGCAGCGCCCATTCTCGTCAAAAGCATCTATTAAAACCGGTGCATGGTCATAGACAGCTCGAAAACGTTCTTCGCTTTCAAGTAATTTTTCAATAACAAGTTGATGTGTAAACCAGTTTGAGCTTTACTGCAAAAAGGCAAAAAAACACCAGCTGTGCACCCTCTATAAATAAGAATGACGGAAAACCTCTTTCGCATCCCTTACCCTTTCTCTTATACAAACAGATATAAGTACAAGAAATATTCCGGAAATAATCACCATAAGTCCACTTCCTCTCGCAGGTCCAATACCTATTATTTGTCCTATAGTCTCTGCAAGATAACCATCCTCGGTGAGGAGTGGATTGAACAGACGATCTGCCAACATTCCTGTAGTTGCAAGCGCCACAAGCATTCCTATCTGAGAAATCAGTGAAATGAGTGACCAGATCCTCCCCTGCATTTCATTGGCGATATTTTGCCGAAACAAGACCTCCAGACTGGTATTGACAAAAGGTAGTGTCAGGAAAAAACAGAACGCTGTCATCGTAAACAAGACAGTATCTGTACTCATCCCAATGAGAAGATAGAGCAAACCGGCCCCCATAAGAGACCACGAGAGAATCGTATATTGCCTTTTCGTTGTACTCCACACCCCAATAAAGAGACTTGCGAAAACCATTCCAAATGCTGCGACTGATTGAATTATTCCAAGTGCTTGCGTATCAGCAAAAGAGAGGACAATGGGGACGATCAGCACTTGAAGAACACCTGTGAAAAAAGTGACAAAGGTGGTGATATACAGCAGACGAAAAATAGTATGGTTGTTACCGATGTATGTAAGACCCTTGGTGAAATCTTTGATAAATCTCTCTTTTTTATCTGTATATACAGGTTGTATGGTCATGTTCCGAATCAAGATGACAGCCAGTGCGGCAACGAAAAATGTAATCACATCAATAGCGAGCACCATCGGGAGGCTGAACCAAGTGATTAAAAATCCAGCGATAATTGGCGAT
Source organism: Desulfopila sp. IMCC35008 (assembly GCF_010646885.2). Taxonomy (GTDB): domain Bacteria; phylum Desulfobacterota; class Desulfobulbia; order Desulfobulbales; family Desulfocapsaceae; genus Desulfopila. The sequence continues at coordinate 4,569,484 of NZ_CP050700.1, forward strand.
ACAAGATAACGGGATGCTTCGGCAAGTTGGATGAGGCCACTTGCTTTTGAATATGCCTGAGCATCTATAAGATCTGTAACAGAGGCCTTAAACGCCGGCGAATGAAGTCCAGCGCCAAATGAGCTTATAGCAATACCGATGTATAGTGGCCAATATTTTTCAGGGTAAAATAGTAACATGGCAATAGTGAAAAGAATTCCAAATGACGAAACAATATCTCCTGCGACCATCATCAATTTACGGTCTTTTCTATCGGCCCAAACACCTCCTACAAGGGCAAACAACACAGAGGGAAGAAAAGCACACAACAAAAAGAAGGAATAGGTCGAGGTGATTCCAGTCTGCTGGAACAGATATATGCCTATGGCAAATACACTTATTCCACTACCAATTCTGGACAGGAGTTGACCTGACCAGATAATGAAAAACAAATTGAACGATTTTTGTGATTTGTTCATAAGGGACCCTTTTCAAGCTCTACCAAGTTCGGTGGAAATACTGTCGTTGCTTAAATTACGGATAGTGGTTCTTTTAGGCTTAAGGTGCTCTGTTGAGAAAAACATATTTCTATCAAAATATATGATACCCGCAGCAACACCCGCCAACACAACTGTTTCGATACATTTTGTCATCTGAGAAATATCCAGAATTTCCTGTGAGATATTGATAATGAAGTGAAAAAGAATCGCAGCTAGTATGCTTTTTCTATTTTTAATGCAAATCCAACTCAAAATTATTCCCATTGGAATAATGCTGACAAAAAAGTTCACCGCAAACCAGGCGTTTTCGTGAAAGATCTCATACTGATAGGAGTTATTGACAAAGAGGAGGGGGAAGTGCCAAAACGACCAAAGGATGCTGAAAAGTAACGATGCTGTAAAATAGCTGTACCTACTCTGTAGACTGTCAAAAGCGTATCCTCTCCATCCAAGTTCTTCAAAGCTTGCTGCAAGTAGCAGGATTAAAAGCACAGGAACAAATCCTGATGAAAATGAAAAACCTTCTGCAAATTGAAACTGATATAGTGATCCACCAAAGGGAAGCGACAGTACGATAGAAAACAGTACAGATAGTGGCATCAACAACAGAAGAATCGGCAGTGTCTTTCTCTGAATAAGTCTGGGATTGATCAGTCGGTTAAAAAAATCTCTCTTTATCGCCTTATTCTCCGATAGCAGAATCATCACCAGTGAGATAAGAAAAGGCGCCATCAAACCAGGAAGCATTAACATCATATAGAGTCCTTTGTTTTCGCTATAAAAACTGATGTATGCTCCAAAAAACCAGAGTAAAAATGTGACAATAAACGTGGTTGCAAAAAAATAGTGTGGTTTATATTTGTAATTAGAAATCATTCTATTTCTCCATATGGAATTTGGACTCAACGTCCTTATGAGTAAGAAAAATTGGTAGCAGTTTTGGTCCAAATTAATTTCATTCGCAGGTATTGTAATATCTTACCAAATATGACCGACCGTCGGTCGTTTGGTGGTTGAAAAATATCAAAAATGGTAGCTAAAAAGTGCTCCGACGGTCATTGATTCAGTATCATAAAAATCTATATTTGAATCCCCCTTACTCATGTCCACGAGACATGTAACCGACCAATTATCCATCTCAAACGGTGCCTTATAAGTGGTTAGCAGACTCACTCCATAGCCAGTATTGTCTCTGGTCTTATCGAAAATCGGGCTGGTTTCAATATAGTCAGAATGGCTGAAGTATACACGAGGCACTATGCGCCATTGACCTGTAATATATCGAGCCTCAAAATCGATTTTGTACTTCACAAATGAGTTCGCATCTCCTTCGTAATCCCCTACGCGAATACTCATTCGCGGTCGTAATTCCAGTTTTTCTCCGACATAGTGTGAATAGTTCAGGTTTAGAGAATAAATGGACCCATCTCTTGCCAACTCCGGAAATAGCTCACCGATTACGTCATCTTCTATACTATCATTGAGGTACACAAATTGGGCCCTAAAGCCAGTATCCATTATTCGATTCAAGCCTACTCTTAGACCGTATTTATTGGTATCAGTCTCTTCGCGGTCAACGCCTGTTATATATGGATTTTTATACGCTTTTTCAAATGGAGTGAAAAACACTGCAGTATCGATGATCCCTGTTTGCCCTAATCCATATGATGCGCCCAGGTTAAAAGAAAAACCTCCTACTTCATCGATTGGCGGATCGGTTGTAAGGTAAAACTTCACCCCTTCAGGTTCACCGGCATCCCATGTCACTTCAGGAAGAATTCCCGGCATTACCGTGTTTTTTCTGTCAGCAGCTGAATCGAGGTTATCCAATTTTTTATCTGATCCTTCAGGGTTGAGGTTATTGCCACTATCAATCACAATCGCACCAATGGATAACGACCCACTGAGCGAGTTGTTAGTATCAGCTGAGACAAGATTTGGTGCGGTTATCAGTGCAATCATGCCAACACCAAGTAATGTACGTTTCATGAGATTCACCTTTAAAAAAATGTGTTGTCGGTTACATTTATTTATTTTCAGGAACTATTTTTAGTAAAAACGAAAAAGATCCATCAGGAGCGTTAAGCTGGTTTTCAATGATTTTAGGGAATGCCTTCCACCTTCTCTCAAGCTGCTCCTGGGTCCAGGGGTATATTCCCATATCAGTTAGAAATTGAATGCCAGATAGTAAAAACTCAGCACACTCAAGCGGATGGTCAGTTTGGAAAACCCCCTCCTCGCACCCTAACTGAAACTGTTCGGCATAGAGTGGTGCCTGCATTGTTACTACTTTAGCCAATAGTCTGATATGCATGCCAGCATTGGAATTCTTATGCAGATTATCTAATATTTCTTCGTGTCCATCATCAGCACCATGGTTTGAGCCATTCAGAATCAATTGCTCTAGGCGCTCAAGCGCATTTCCTTTAAGGTTTTCAACTACCATTTTTAGTCGAAGCATTTCACTTTCTGCGACACTATTTATAACAGCTTCAAGTAGTTCCTCCTTTGAGTTGAAGTAATGGTATATTGTCCCTTTAGCAATCCCAAGATGACGCATGACATCCTTCATCGTGGTCTTTTCATAGCCTTTTGACAGAAAAAGATCGCAGGCCGTCGCTATAATTTCACTCTTCCGCTCTTCTGGCTTTTTTACGACTCGGACCATACAACCTCCAATAGCTCATCCATTGACCGGAAATAGATAAAAAATGTCTGAGCCTCAATATTTAATTTATCTACCAAGTCATCAATAGTTGTATTATCGTAACCCTGAGATTGAAACAAAACGCAGGCAGTGCTTTTGATCTGGTTATAGATTTTTAAATCCTCCCTATGTTGTAGCGTCATTATTTTCCTCTATGCTAAATTGATTACATCAACTTGTGACCGACCGGCGGTCAATAATCACAAGTGCACTATTACACCATGACCGACCCTTGGTCAATAGATTATTTACACCAAAATAATTTAAATAATTAAAATGGAAATACCATTGTTGAAATACAAGGTTGCAACACAGAATTGAGCATAGCCGCTCACGGTTAATTCTCGTATACAATTGATCAGTAGAATTCCAATCGAATGTGTTTGAAAATCAAAAATCGCCACCACCCGCCACCAATACAAAAAATGGGTTCCAGCCAAATGGCTGAACCCCTTATCTCTGCTGGTCGGGGCGGTAGGATTCGAACCTACGGCCTCCTGCTCCCAAGGCGTCTGACCCTGTTTTACACCCCTCTTGCAAGCTCCCGTTATTAAAGATATTTAACGAGTTACAAAAAACAGTGATTTCATTTTACCCCTACTTATTTCGTTTTATATGGATCTAATTCGTTTAAAACGTCTAATAATCGTCTAATCGATCATCTACTAATTAGCCACTCCCTCACCGCCGATTTTCTCAAATTCTAAATAAAGTTCTTGACACATTTTAATACGCGTGTATTAATACGCCTGTATTAAACATGTTTTGTCTGTTAATCACAAGCCTGAGGCAGCAAATGAGACCTTACAGTTTTTTGATGACAAATGTGATTTTGACCACTTTGATGTTTTCAGTACCGCTTAGCGGCAACTCACAGGCAGGAGGGAAAAATATGTTAAATCTTGTTGATCTTAAAGGTAGTTATTTCGAGATAGGGAAAGGATGGGGAAAAGTATTCGAAGGGAAGATGGATAAAGTCATCCAGGTTGAATTAGGCGTTGTAGCAGGTTATTACGGAATCCCTATGGAAGCTGTTGTCGAACTAAGTAAGAAATACCAACCGATTGCTGAAAATTATGATCCGGACTTTATTGAAGTATTGAAAGGATTCGCGAGTGGAGCTGATATTGATTTCGATACTCTTTTTGCAATCAGATCTGCCTTGGAGTTACTTTTCTTCTCAGGCCAACCATCTGGTCTGTGCACATCACTTGCAATCACAGGAACAGCTACCCATGATGGAGATACTATTATTGGACAGAACATAGATTGGCACCCTGAATTACCTATGGCTTTGCTGCGAATAGAGTGGCCAACAGGCGTGAAACAACTCTCTTTATCAATGGCTGGTATCTGGGAGTACTCCCTTTCATCACATTCTTCTGCATCACCATACGGAGTCGCAGCAACTTTAACAGCAACACCAGACGAAACCTTGGACGTACCAAAGGTGCCAATTAGTTGTATCATGAATAAAGCTTCACGACAGGTTAGCCTTGAAGAAGCCATATCCGTCTTTAAAGGTGAGGAGCTGAACATAGCTAGCTTCCTACTCGCCAACGGAAAAGGCGTTATAGAAGGAATTGAACTTGGTTTGAACAGCTTTGAAATACTGAAACCAGAACGAGAAATGCTTGTCCATGCGAATCACTATGTTTCAGAGCGATATAAAGTCAAAGATATCTTTCTGCAGTTTGTACCTGATTCACCCCTGCGATATGAGCGGTTAAAAGAACTTATTGCTACTGATTATGGTAAATTAACCCCTCAGCATGTAATGAAATACTTCTCAGATCATAGTAATTTTCCTAAAGGAATTTGTGCTCATGTAGACCCTGAATCAGATCTCCCACCGTCTGCAACACTAGCTTCTGTTATTATGATTCCTAGACAGAAACTCATGTATATTGCTGTTGGAAACCCTTGTGAAAATGACTACATACGCTATTCACTTAATTAGTGCATGAACAAAAACAATTATTGACGAAGAATGGGTAAAGACACAAAAGAGCAAATACTGCTAGCTGCAGTTAGTGAATTTGCAGCGAATGGATATCATGATACTACGGTTAGGAAAATAGTAGAACGAGCAGGGGCCAAGAATCTTAATGCCGTTGTCTACTACTATGATGGCAAAGAAGGTCTTTACAAAGCTGTTCTTAACTTCATGTTTTGTGAAGCAGAGAAATTCAAAGAAAACGAAAGTGTAAAAAACTTTGACTCATTGTCGGTGGAAGAAAAGCTTGCCTCAATGATACATTTCCTCGTTAAAGCATATTACTCTACCGAGACACAGTTAGACAGGGACCTATTCAATATTTTCATTAAAGAAGCTATGAATCCTACTCCTTTCCTAAAGGAAATGGTTGAGCGCCATTTAAGACCTGGAAAAGACTTTTTATGTTCACTTTTAAGAGAATATCTTGGACCGGATACACCACAGAAGATTATCGAGGATTGCGAATACAGTATTTCAGCACAAATTCTGTATGGAGCATTGGGGTGGAATATCATCAGTCGTATTTCGCCTGATCACCCTCATTTTAGTGATTCAATTGACAACCTTTCCGATCACATAGTCAAGTTCACACTAAACGGGCTCAAAGGATATAAAGAAACAGCATAATGCCAAAGATGTGCAACCTGCACCTGTCAATGATGTACTGGCTGTATAAAGTGTTGCAAATCAGTCACAACAAGATCTCATTGATACTCTTATTCTCATGGGTGCGAGGAAAAATGAGGTTCTGAATCTGAAGTGGTTAGATATCGACTTCGAGGAAAGGACTTATAAACTACACACCAATAAATCTGGTGGAAAAGGCACAAAAACCACTCTCCATACAATTTCAGATGAATTAATGGCGATACTGCTTCGTAGATTTGACCAGAGGCATCCAGAGGTTGAGTACGTGTTCTGGCACAAATACTACAGCCATGAGAAAAAGATGATGGTCGAGGACGGTTACAAGAGTCTCAATAAATTCACCAAGAGACACTGTGACAAAGCTGGTGTACCTTTATTTACTCTTCACCAGCTCCGGCATTTGGCTGCATCTATCCTTAAAAGAGAAGGCGCAACCATCGCGGAACTACAGCTGTTCTTGCGTCATGACGAACAAAAAACGACAGAGATCTACGCTGGACACCTCGATAACAGCACAAAGGCCCAAAATGAGTTACTTGGTCGAGTGTGGTCGAAACAGCTGTCTGAAGTTGCAGGACGATGATTGATGATGCTGCATTTACTTTTTCACAGCATATTTCGATTGTACAAACCCAAAGTCAAATGCGGTTGTACTGACATGGGTCAAGTGGATATCGTTTGTTACTGAACCAAATAGCGATATCCCCTCCCCAAAAATAATCGGGATCGTAGTGATGGTAATCTCATCAACCAACCCTTCATTCAAAAATCCCTGTATCGTTAGTCCACCGTCAACATACATTTGCTGAACACCTTCACCAGCAAGCCGCTTTAACAGTTTTACAGGCGACTCAGAAGAGTGTTAAAGCGTAGCTGGTAAATGGTCTGGAAAAGAAATCTGGTTCCGGCTCAGTACAACAACAGGCGTATCACCATAAGGCCATACTCCAAACGATAACACTTTCTCATAAGTCTTCCTGCCCATGAGTAGGGTGTCCACTGAACTCATGAATTTATCAAACCCACAATCTTCGCCTTCAGGTACCATAGCATTAGCTTCATCCAGCCAGTCCAGGTCACCATTAGACCGAGCAATAAAGCCATCTAAGCTGGTTGCGATGTATACAGATACTTTTATGCTCATGACGAACTGAAGCTCCTTTAAGGTCGAATGATTTCTATGTTTTGTTGATGAAGCAGCTGATTCCAGCGAGTATACCCGACAGATAAAATGAAAACGTCAAATAAACGCCAACAGCGAGGTAGGGGGTCTAGAAACGCAAAAAGCCAACCACGATGTAAGTGATTGGCTTTTGTACGATTAGGTGGTCGGGGCGGTAGGATTCGAACCTACGGCCTCCTGCTCCCAAGGCGTCTGACCCTGTTTTACACCCCTCTTGCAAACTCCCGTTATTAAAGAAATTTAACGAGTTACAAAAAACAGTGATTTCGTTTTACCCCTACTTATTTCTTTTTATATGGATCTAATTCGTTTAAAACGTCTAATAATCGTCTAATTGATAATCCTTAGTTTATAGCTTGATTGCCATTGACTTTGTTATCATTTATGATAACATTTAACCATGAACTGGCACATAACTTTTTATAGCGATAAGGTCGAGCAAGCTACTCTATCATTTCCACCTGGAATTTTAGCAAACTTCCTTCACATCGCTGAGATGATACAGGAATTCGGCCCAGCACTTGGTTTACCTTATACCAAAGCAATGGGTGAAGGACTTTTTGAGATCAGGGCTAAAGGAAAAGAAGGTATCGGCAGATCTTTCTTTTGCACTGTTAAAGGCAAGGAGATAGTTATCCTCCATTCATTTATTAAGAAATCTCAGAAAACACCCAAAAGGGAATTAGCAAAAGCCAGAAAAAGACTGCAAGAGGTGAAATCATGAGGACATCACTAAAAGATTTCAAAAAGAAGGCATTACAAAACCCTGAAGTTAAAAGTGAGTACGACCGCTTATCTTCAGCTTACGAACTGAGAAAGCAACTTATTAAAATTCGTAAAGATGCCGGATTCACACAGGAAGAACTCGCTGAACTCCTGCATACGAAAAAGAGTAACATCTCAAGGCTCGAGAATGTAAACTCTAAAATTTCTCCGAAACTCTCTACTATTGAGGAGTATGCACGGGCTGTCGGTTATAAACTTGAAATAAACTTTGTTTCACAATCATAACCGTCAAAACTAACCCCCGAGTAATAGCACAATTCCGCAATTCATAGGGTGTGCTTGAATGACTGATGATTTAGAAATCCTGAGAAAGAAGTATCAGAATGCGTTAACCGAAATCGACAAACTGCGTCAAGAAAATGCGCGGCTTAAAAAAGAAACCGCAATTCCTCGCATTTCCACATCAGTCGTTAAGCCCAAAGTAAAAGTTCACCAACCCGCGTCAGCCCCTTCCCAAATTAATCACCAATCACCTGTTGAGGAAAAGATTTCACTATTTAAAGGGCTTTTCCATGGAAGAGAAGACGTCTATCCAAAACGTTGGGAATCAAAAAACAACAATTCTGGATATTCACCGGTTTGCAGCAATGAATGGAATCCTGCTTACTGTGACAAACCTCGCGTAAAATGTAACAAGTGCCAAAACCGGCAATATGTATCTCTAACCGACAAAGTTATACATGACCATCTTGCAGGAAAGCAGACTATTGGTGTTTACCCTTTATTACCAGGGGACTTGTGCTGGTTTCTTGCTGTTGATTTTGATGGTACAGAATGGGTTGATGATGTTTCAGCTTTTTTGGAAACATGTCATGTTCTTCAAATACCGGCAACTTTAGAACAATCTCGATCTGGTAACGGGGGACATGTTTGGATATTCTTCAGTGAACCAATACAAGCATCACTTGCCAGACAACTTGGTAGCGCCATCCTTACGAAGACAATGGAAAAAAGGCATCAGATTGGACTCAAGTCCTATGACCGCCTTTTTCCAAGTCAAGATACAATGCCAAAAGGAGGTTTTGGCAATCTGATTGCTTTACCATTGCAAAAAGCTCCAAGAGAAAAAGGAAATAGCGTTTTCCTCGACAGTGACTTCCAACCATTCTCAGATCAATGGGCCTACCTATTTTCGATCGAGAAGTTAAATCCCAACCAAACGGAAAAGCTTGTTGCTGAAGCAATCAACGACAGATCAATACTTTGCGTAAAAGCAAGCACTCTTGAAGAAGATGATATTGAAGACCCTTGGACACTACCACCCTCTGGACTAACAAAACAACTTATCGCAAACTATCCGATACCTGAAAAGGTATCTATTGTCCTTGGAGATCTGATCTATTTTGACAAAGAAGAATTACCAGCGGGGTTACAAAACCAACTCGTCCAGCTGGCTGCATTTCAAAATCCTGAATTTTACAAAGCTCAGGCTATGAGAAGATCCACCTACAACTTGAGCAGAATCCTATTTTGTTCAGAAGAATTCCCTAAACATATCGCACTACCACGAGGTTGTTTACCTGATGTAGAGAACTTGTTTAACAATTTGGGAATCAAGATCAGGCTAAAAGACGAACGTTTCAAAGGAAAACCTTTGCGGGTTGGATTCAAAGGACAGCTCAGGGCACAACAAAAACTTTCAGTCAAAGAACTACGAAAACATGACATCGGGGTACTGAGCGCTGCAACTGCATTTGGGAAAACCGTTATTGCAGCCAAACTGATTGCTGTAAGAAAAAGGAACACACTTATCCTCGTCCACCGAAAGCAATTGATGGACCAGTGGAGAGAAAAACTATCCGTATTTCTTGGAATCGACCCAAAAGAAATAGGACAAATCAGTGGCACCAAGAAACAGATTACAGGCAAACTGGATGTCGCTGTCATCCAGAGCTTATGCCGAAAAAGTATGGTTGACGATATTGTCGCAGACTACGGGCATGTAATCGTCGACGAGTGTCACCACGTTGCAGCGCTAAGCTTTGAGCAATTGATGAAAAAAGTTAAAGCACATTACGTGTTAGGGCTAACTGCGACTCCGGTCAGAAAGGATGGACACCATCCAATCATTATCATGCAATGTGGACCAATCAGATACAGGTATAGCGGAAAAGAAGCTACAGCTGATAGTTCTTTCAGGCATGTTGTGCGTGTTAGACCGACTGGTTTCCAGAATGCACCTGAGAATGATCAGCCAGCTCTCTATGAAATTTATCAAAACCTTCTTGTCGACGAAATCAGGAACGAACAGATCTGCAAAGACATTCTTGAATCGCTAAAAAGCAACCGGTCACCCTTATTGCTCACCGAAAGGACGGCGCACCTGCATATCATAGCCGACTTATTAGCTGACAAAGTCAAAAACATTGTCATTCTCAAGGGAGGAATGAGTAAGAAACAAAAAGATAACGTTGATGAACAATTGAAAAATATCGGTAAAGATGAGGAACGTGTCATCCTCGCAACAGGGCGATATATTGGTGAAGGTTTTGATGATGCCAGACTGGACACTCTATTTTTAGCACTTCCAATTTCATGGAAAGGTACAATTCAACAATATGCTGGAAGACTTCACCGCCAGTACGATAGCAAAAAAGAAGTCCGTATTTATGATTACCTTGACGAATCAGTACCGATGCTAGCAAGAATGTATAAAAGAAGGCTCAGTGGCTATAAATCCATTGGGTATAAGATTACTGAACCAGAAAACACTACTTGAAAGTTAGCTCCCCTGCCCAATAGTCACGGAGGCAGGAGGTCTCAAACTACAAGACCCACAAGCAGCACCATCACTTAGACTTTGATATTACAGGAAATAATTACCAACAACAAAAACTACAACAAGCGACACCCTGCCTCGATTTTCCTCAAAAAAGAAAAAGCCGAACAGCATGTAACTGTTCGGCTTTTATACGATTCAATGGTCGGGGCGGTAGGATTCGAACCTACGGCCTCCTGCTCCCAAGGCAGGCGCGCTAACCAGGCTGCGCTACGCCCCGACTCTATGAAGAAAAACAGCCCGATTCTAAGAAATCGGGCTGGTATACTTGGCTCCTCGGGACGGACTCGAACCGCCGACAAGGTGGTTAACAGCCACCCGCTCTACCAACTGAGCTACCGAGGATTAATCAAAATTCACAGGACAACAATTGAAATGCTCTCGCGGAAATCTTGTAGCGCGAGAATATATACTGGTGGCGTACCTGTGTCAATACATTTTTACATGTAGATTTGTTCTTTTTCTCTTTTCCATCCACAAGGAGCATTTAGCTTACCAAACAGACTCAGCTTAATTACCAAACAGCCCTTTAAGCCCTTCCATCATCTGCTCCGCCTGCTTCATCATTTCCTGGTCTTCCTGGGGGATTTGCTCCATCCTCTCCTGCTGAGCACCGGGGCTCATCTGGGGCATTTGGTTAGACTCAGGATCCTTGAGCCAATCAAGGGCATTCTTGGCCATTTGCCTGGCCATTGCATCCGCCTCTGCATCATACACTGCTTCAATTCCTTCCGGATGCTCAAAAACCTTGTCATCCACCTTGCCCTTTTCAACAGAGGTTGCAACCTGACTCATCTTGATGCCCATGATGTTCGCCTCCATCTTCAGGGTAACAGGCGTATCATGGATGTTATAAACAGTGCTTCCCATAACAGTTGTTCGATCACAGTCAAAACCAAACATCTTGGTCACATTCTGCTCAATCTCCCCCCCCATTCCGTGCATGATGTCACCGCCCATCTTTTCGCTGTTTGCCAAAACAGCTTTCTTTTCATCGGCAGTCAGCTTTTCAAACTCCTCTTTCATGTATTTGTTCGGATTCGCGGTCTTGGAGCCGGTACCCTCCGTCAGGTTATAACTGTAAACCCAATCGGGATCCGTGATCTCAACGGTATTATTCTCCATCTTCATACCCATCATGCTGGTTACCGTTTTCCGATAGGTTGCACTTCTCTTCCCGTGATCCTTGATGTAAAGGGTTTCCGTGCCCTTCTCCATACCGCCCAGTTCATACTGAACGGTAAGCGTTTTAAAGGGCAGTTTTTGCTCCCACGGAGTTCCCTTCTTCGCCTGAACCAGGCCCGGAATTACCAGCAATAGCGATAGCAACAAAATTCCCTTAATACGTCTCATAGTTTCCTCCTGCATAAAAGTGACCTAAAGAATAAAATTAAAAACCTGATAAACAAACCGGAACAAAGCAATAATAAAATGAATAGCTGAATGATTTCTTACAGATATTCTTACACCTTTTTTCTTTTTGCTGACAATAGAAAGTTTAAGGTACATACATTTTTGCAACATCTTTCTTGACTTCTGTTCCTGTCTGGCAGAGCATTAAAGTAGAAACCCTGACTATTCCATTGCTTAGTTTAGGGAGGTAGAAATATTGAATACTAGAACTGACCTCATTACCCCGGACACCGCCCCCACCATTCCTGCCCTTTTTAGAGAACGCGTAACGCGTGACCCGGAAGGGACTGCCTACCGTTATTATAATGCCATAGACATGGGCTGGCATGACATCAGCTGGCGTGAGATACAGCAGCGCATAGACCTCTGGAGATCTGCACTCATCCAGGAAGACCTTGCACCCGGTGAACGGGTGAGCATCATGCTGCCAAACAGCCCGGAATGGGTCTGTTTTGACCAGGCAGCACTGTCCCTTGGCCTCATCGTAGTACCACTCTACCTTAATGACAGACCTGTAAATATTGCCTACATCCTGGAAGACACCCAATCCCGTATCTTTCTCTGCCCAAGCCTCACTTGCTGGAAACAACTCGGTACCCTTTTTGACCGACTCGAATGTCTACAGCGCATTATTACAATCGACTATTGCCAATCGGATATCGACGACCCGCGCATTACCTGCATATCAGACTGGCTTCCCGTATCTCCCATGGAGAAATTACCGTACGACCCCAAACCGGAAGATACAGCTACAATAGTCTATACCTCCGGGACCACCGGCTCACCCAAAGGGGTGATGCTCAGTCATGAGAATTTAATATCGAATGCCTATGGGGGGAACAGTTGCGTGGATATTTTCAGGGATGACCTTTTCCTCTCCTTTCTTCCACTCTCGCATATGCTGGAACGAACAGCCGGTTACTATTTACCAATGATGGCAGGTGCGACAATTGCCTTTGCCCGCTCCATCGCGGAGTTACCTGAAGACCTCACGGTTATTCAACCAACGATACTGGTCGCCGTCCCAAGGATTTTTGAACGTGTACATACAGGTATAATGACCAAACTGGAAAAGGAATCAGCCCTCGTCAGAAAACTGTTCGCGACAGCCGTACAGATAGGCTGGAGAAACTTCGAGTACAACCAGAAGCGTGCCAAATGGTCTCCGGCCCTCCTCCTTCATTCGCTTTTCGACAGCCTTATCGCACGAAATATACGCGATAAAATGGGTGGAAAACTACGAATCATAATTAGCGGTGGCGCACCTTTATCTGCTGAGATTGCAAAAGTATTCATAAGTCTTGGTCTTCCCATATACCAGGGGTATGGACTCACCGAGACCAGCCCAATCATTTCCGTAAACAGGGTAGAAGATAACAACCCGGCTGGGGTTGGCTTACCACTTCCGGCAACGGAATTAAAGATCACACCCTCGGGGGAGCTCTTGGTCAGGGGGCCGGGAGTAATGCAAGGGTACTGGGAGAATCCACAGGCAACTGCGGAAACAATAGATAAAGATGGCTGGCTCCATACAGGTGACAAAGCAGAATTGGTCGATGATCATTTGCGAATCACCGGTAGGATCAAAGAAGTTATTGTCTTGAGCAACGGCGAAAAAGTGTCGCCGACAGACATTGAAATGGCAATTGCAGCCGACCCGATATTCGAACAGACCATGATCATCGGGGAAGGTCGCCCGTACCTGATCCTGCTTGGTGTTCTCGAAAAACAGCGCTGGCATGAACTTGCCAAGGAATTGCAACTCCCACCCACTGAAGAGTCTCTGCAGAACCCCCTGGTACACGACGCCATCTTAAAACGCACCGAACCCCTGTTGCAGGATTTCCCGGGTTATATATTTATTAAACGTGTCGTGCTTTCTCTTACCCCATGGTCCATTGAGAACGGGTTACTCACCCCTACCATGAAGATTCGCCGTAAAAACGTCTTAGAACACCTGCAGGATGAGATCGACAAAGCCTATAATTTCTGATCCCGACAGCCAGGAGGCTGCCGGAGAATACCCCACTGATTCTCCGTTATTTTATAAAAACAATGTTTGCAATATCGAATATATGGCTGTGCTTATTTCTTGAAAATGTCTCGATTTTGACCAAAACCTTTATTCTCGGACAGGCTCCTAGAGGCGGTTAATAAATGAGGTAATCGACTGACGGACTTTTTCCGCCCCATCTCCATTGATAAGTACATGTCGATCAAAACTAAACAGCTCAAACTGCTTTTCCTCACTCTGCAAGCGCTCATAAACCTTACGGCTGCTCGCCTCGTTTATAACCGGATTTTTATCACCCTGAACAATGAGCACCGGGCTTTTCACCTCAGTAAGCCGTGACTCTAACTGATCAAGCAGATCTCCCACCTCAAGAATACCCGCATACGGATTCTTGCGATAGTTGACATGGGGATTATCGGCAATAAAATCAAAAAACTGTTCCTGCTCACCCCCTCGCAGTCTTTTTACAATCCGTTTCCAGGTATCCGTGCTGGGCATGAAATTTGTTGAATAATCCTGGAGTCTCAGTGGCGGGCTTACAGCAACAACACCCGCCACACCCTTTATCCTGGACGCCGCCTCCAACGCCAGACTTGCTCCAACCGAGACACCGCATAAGACGACACTTCTACAAACCGACCTCATCAACACATAGGCCTCTTCCACCGCCTCTATCCATTCCCCATGTTTCCTGCCTGCGAGATCCCGTGATGATGTGCCGTGACCGGGTAGTCTCAGGCCATAGACCCAATACCCCCTACGCCACAACCTGTAACCGAGCTCTTTGACCTCTGCCGGGGCCGACAGGTAGCTGTGGATAAGCACCACCCCTTTCTTTTTCTTCAGGCCCGGCAACAGAAATGGTTTGCCAAGCCGTTTCCTCTCCAGATCGTCTCCATATCCGTAATCAATATAATCCTGCCGATACTGCTGCGTTCCCTTTACATACAAAGTGCGGAGAATATTAAAACGAAGGAGAATGTTTGGTTGTATAGCGAGCAAGACCAATAAGCGATGCAACTTCGACAGCGGCTCAATCTCGTTTGCCATCATCTCAATCGGGTTATCAATACGGCTCCTGTGAAAAGATATTGGGGCTGCCAATCGGCTCCGGTCAATCTCAAGACAACCATCCTTTTTTTTGAGGACTTTTTTTTCCAGTGCCAGCTTCAGGAAGTTATCGAATTTATCATAGCGGTCATCGGTCAGCAGATGTGCCTGGCTTCCACGCAGCGACTTATGGATATAGAGCTTTTTGTGTTCTGTAGCAGCAATTTTTGAGGCTGCAAGAAACACCCGCTTACGCAAACCGCGCTCACAATTTTGCTTAAATGGTACCATGCGTAAAAAAGAGGCGAAGAGGTGCTCATGATTTACCGTGGTCATGTTGTAGATTTCGGTCATATACCGCTGCATGATCTCATCAGCCAGCAATTTCATGGCATCCTTAAGTTCCGGGGACATCATAAAACCTGAAATATCCTGCTTTTTTAACTTCCCCTGTATAGCCGGTCTCTCAAGATATGATGCTATATTGATAGGTTCACCAAAACGCACGTCTATATCAACACCGGATAGGAGCATGGTCCCTTCGATCATGATCTCTTCTACCATTCGCTCTGATAAATCCTTCACCATCTTCGAGGCCAAGGTGGACATCACATTTTCACGCGCCCTGACAGGATAGTAAGTAAGGTTAACCGGCACAATCGAGGTTGAAGATGTACTGACCTGCTCAATGGATTCCATATCGAAGAATTCAAGCATCCTGGCCGGATCACTGTCCTCTGCCAGCCCCGCATTCAGGAGTCTTCGTCGAAACAGCTCACTGCGCAGCGCCAAGGCCGCTGCTCCGGTATGCGGCCGCCGTACACCCGTGGGACCGGCCACCATGAACTTACCCCGCTCCATAACCTGTTTCGTTTTGACCATGCTGCCTTCAGGAAAAATGATCCAATTGGCCTCATTCGTCAGCAACGAGCGTACAATTAGTTCATCGCGTTTAGGGTCGGCGGTGGAGATAACCCCCACCATGTCAAAAAATCTCTCTAACCCGCCCTGGAACAGCCCTGAATGGGCAAGTGACCAGACCGGTTTATCTGTCTGGCGGTATATATAATAGGGCAGGAGCAATGTCTCGATCCTGGTAAAATGATTGATAACAAAAATGGTCGGGCCATCCGGAATATTCCCTCCACCATGCAGAACGACATCCGCCTTTGTCAGATTGGAAAGGGCCTTTATGGCCAGGCCGGTAGTAAGATAGGCATTTCGATTCATAATTACCCAAAGGATCAATTGAACCAACTAAAGTTCCAGGCTATACTTCAACTATATGGAAATCCTTGAAAACGGTCAAGTTTTGTAATTATTACGATTTTTTTGACCCGCGGCTATCGCCTTGACTTTGTATACAAAAACTGTTTACATCCCTTGTCATTCACAACTAAGCTCTTACCGTACGGAAAAATAACAACATACGAGGTGACGCATGGCACTTAATCTTTCCTACAATTCCCCCGACTTCTCTCTGCCGCAATTTACAAATTCCCCGGCAGCCCAGATGGAGGCCGCACCGGCCGACGGTATTGCCCCTAAGATGTACCACGCCACTTCCAACCTCCCAGAATACATCAAGACAGAAGCAGGAGACTGGCTGCTCGCCCCCGAAGGCAGAATGGATGCGGTTCTGGTCAGTCGTGGTTCCGGCCTGGAGGTTGTCGAAGCCAGGAGGCTTGTAAAAGGTGACATGGTCATCATCGGCCGAACCGAAAATGCAGAAGAAGGTATCTACGTTCACGACCAGTGTTTCGAGGAAAAAACAGAGAGTGAAGATAAGTTTGCCTTTCGCTCACGCGGCACCCGCGAGACCCCTTTTTCTTATTCTTACGACAGCCTTTACGATATTCTCAAACACGACAGGGACAACGGACATATTGTCTGGGTTCTCGGTCCTGCCGTGGCCTTCGACAAAGACAGCCGGGACGCCATGCAGGGACTCATTGAAAACGGATTTTGCCACGGTCTCATGGCGGGTAATGCCCTTGCCACCCATGATATCGAGGCCGCATTTTTCGGCACCGGCCTGGGCCAGAATATCTACAGCCAGACCCTTCAGCCCATGGGGCACTACAACCACCTTGATATCTTAAACGATGTGCGAAAGGCGGGCTCTATCAAACAGGCATTGGTGGATCTGGACATAAAAGACGGCATCATGTACGCCTGTGAGAAGAAAAAGGTGCCCTATATCCTGGCTGGCTCAATTCGCGATGATGGACCACTCCCGGAAATTGTACCCAATGTGTATGATGCCCAAAATAAAATGCGAGAACATGCCCGAAAAGCAACAACGGTCATCTGTATGGCCACCCAACTGCATTCCATCGCCTTCGGCAACATGACGCCTAGCTACAAAATCCTAGAGGACGGAACCATACGTCCGGTCTATTTCTACATTGTCGACATGTCCGAATTTAGTGCGGACAAACTGGCTAACCGAGGGTCCGCACAAGCACAGGCCATTCTGACCAATGTTCAGGATTTTATTGTCAACCTCTGGAACCACCTGAAAAAACACTAAGATCATGACAACCAAAAAAGTCCGTATTATTGGCGTGCCCATGGACCTCGGCCAAAACCAGAGAGGGGTCGACATGGGACCAAGTGCCATCCGATACGCACACCTCGCCCCGACCCTGCAAGAGCTGGGCTATACCACCGAGGATAGTGGCAATATCAATATACCCGGTCATTACAGCCTCAAGGACACCAGTTTTCAGGAGCGACTGGCCCCTATCCGAAAAGGATGTGAAGCCGCCTACCAGTTAGGCAGGGAGGCTGTTGCCAATGATGAGATTCCGCTCTTTCTGGGTGGTGACCACTCATCTTCTGTCGGCACCATTGGGGGGGTTACTCACGAAAGTCCTGCCGGGGTTATATGGGTAGATGCCCATGGTGATTTCAACACCCCGGCCACCTCAGAGAGCTGCAACGTACATGGCATGTCCCTTGCCATTCTGCTGGGTAAAGGAAGCCCCGAACTTGTTAATGTGGGCAGGCCCGGCCCCAAGATTCTACCTCAGCATGTGGTAATGCTCGGCATACGAGACCTGGATCGTGAAGAAAAAAAGATGCTGCGCGACTCCGGTGTCACGATCTTCACCATGCGCGACATCGACGAATACGGCATGCATGCTGTCTTAGTGAAGACCCTGAAGAAGCTCGAGATGCTTGATAGAATCCACATCAGTCTGGACATGGACGTGATGGACCCCATCTCCGCCCCTGGCGTAGGAACTCCAAGCCACGGCGGATTAACCTATCGCGAAGGTCAACTCATCATGGAGACTATCGCTGACAGCGGCAAACTGCTTTCCGCCGACATTATGGAGATCAACCCAATTCTCGACGTGGGTAATCAAACCGCCAAGATGGCTGTGTCACTAGCTGCATCTCTTTTCGGGAAATCAATAATCTGAACTATCTGACCCGACAGTAGAAATAAAAAGCCCCCTTGTATTTTGCAAGGGGGCTTTTTATTTCAGTCCTACTGAAAACCGTAAAATTCGGGAAACACAACAATCGAAATCAACACCGCAACCTGTATCACAATAAAGGGCACAACTCCCCGATAGAGGTCCACCGTCCGCACCTCGGGCGGACAGACACCTTTAAGATAAAACAGCGAAAACCCGAAAGGCGGCGTCAGAAAAGAGGTCTGCAGATTCATGGCGATCAGGATAGCAAACCAAAGCGGATTAAGGCCGATAATATCAGCAATCGGCAGCAGAATGGGCACCACGATATAGGAAATCTCAATAAAGTCAATGAAGAACCCAAGCAGCATGATAGACAGCATGGACAACAGCAAAAAGGTCCACTTCTGACCAGGCAGGTTGGTGAGTGCATCCTCAACCAGGTAATCCGCACCACTATATACGAAGACCATGGAAAAGGCCGTCGCACCGATGAGGATGGCAAAGACCATGGCGGTTATCTTGACCGTTTCCAGCGCTGCTTCCTCGACAATCCGCAGGCTCAGTTTCTTATACATGGCTGCCAGGACAAGTGCACCAACACTACCAACTGAGGCGGACTCCGTGGGTGTAGCGATCCCGGCGAAGATGGAACCCAAAACCATCACGATAAGAGTCAGTGGCGGGAAAATTGCGATAATCGCCCTCTTCACATTGCCCAGACGACTCCCTTCCTGAACCGGTATAGGCGGTGCCACTTCTTTATTCAGAAAAGACCAGACCAGGATATACGCAGTATAGCAGACCACCAGGATGAGACCGGGAGCAATCGCCGCCTGGAAAAGATCACCGACAGGTTGCTGAAACACGTCGCCTAAAATGATAAGCACGATGGACGGTGGAATAATCTGCCCCAGGGTTCCCGCCGCACAGATAGTTCCGGTGGCCAGTTTTTTGGAATAGCCGTATTTAAGCATTACGGGGAGTGAGATAACACCCATAGCCACAACTGAGGCTCCCACCACTCCGGTAGACGCCGCAAGCAATGTTCCCACAATAACCGTACTGACCGCAACCCCACCCCGGATTTTGCCAAACAAGGTCCCCATGGCCTCCAGGAGTCGTTCCGCCAGATCCGATTTCTGCAGGATGATGCCCATGAAAATAAAAAGTGGAATCGCCATCAGGATCGTATTGTTCATGATGGAGTAGATACGAAACGGCATCATTGAGAACATCTGCAGGAACTCTTCCACCACCAGGACAAAGGTTAGATCAGGAGCAAGCTCGACAATCGCAGCCAGGATACCGAAAAAGATAGACACCGAGCCAAAGGTGAAAGCCACAGGATAACCGATAGACAGCATCAGCAGGGCGGCAAAAAACATTATTACTCCAACCATTATTTCACCTCACCCAGGCTCGAAGCCTCATCCAGCCCTTCACCGGCTTTGTACTTCCGATACAGATTAATATTCTTGATGGTATAACCGACAGAAGAAAAAACGAGACAACCAAACGCCAGGGGAACCATTCCCTTAATGATCCATCGATATGGCAAACCGCCGGGATCTTCTGAAATCTCACCAGTGGAATAGGCGTCGTACACAAAATCGAACGATCCGAAAAAAATAAGCAGGGCCAGGGGCAACAGGAAAAATATGGTGCCGATGATATTGATTATTGCCTTGGTCTTCGGCTTATATCGGTCATACAAAAAATCAACGCGAACATGACCTTCGTCGAGCAGGCCGACTGATACACCGAAAAGTATGATGACCGCAAAGAGATGCCATTCCATCTCCTGCATCCCCACGGAACTGTTGTGAAAAAAATACCTCATGATAACGTCAAAAAAGACGTTTAAGGTCATCAGGACAAGCAGGAAAGAGAGTATCTTCCCACCTATCCTGTTCAACCTGTCGTAAAACTCTTCTATCCTGATCAACATAGTTACGCTCCTGCCGACACCCGTTTAGCAACGTGCGGGTGCTTTGATCCAATCATTATCCTTCCCCGATGAGTCACAGATTATCTGCGCTACTACTGGAACTTACCACAAAAAAATAAATTTTCATAAGCGATAAAAAAAACCGTCCATTCCCCATTACGGAGAATGGACGGTTTCTCAGCCATCAAACAAAGATGATTTATTCCTCAACCATCTCTGATGTCTGGATATAGTAGTAGTCGGACATTTTCGTCCAGGTACGGGCCATACCCATGTATTCCTTCTGGGATTCGTAGATTTCCTTGAAGTCTGCATCCTGGGCGGCATACCCTTCCATCACTTCGTCGGTGGCTTTTTTCATGGCCTGCAGTACTTCTTTCGGGAAGGTCATTACCTTGATGTTCGGGAAGGCGGTCTTCATCTCAGCCCAGGCCTTGGCACTGGCATCGAAGTTCTCACTGTACATATCATGGGTAACAGCCTGCATTGCGGTCTTTAAGACAGCCTGGTATTCCGCCGGCAGTTTTTCCATTTCCTTCTTGTTAATCAGGAACTGCATTTCAGAGGCAGGCTCATGCCAACCTGTGTAATAAAATGGAGCGACCTTATGGAAACCCATCTTGATATCCATACCGGGCCCAACCCATTCCAGGGCGTCGATGGTACCACGATCAAGCGAGGTGTAGAGTTCTCCAGGTGGAATATTGGTTACGTTAACTCCAAGCTTCGCGAAAACCTCTCCGGCCAGACCGGGGATACGCATCTTCAGCCCCTTCAGGTCATCAAGAGACTTGATCTCTTTTCTAAACCAACCACCCATCTGAACACCGGTATTACCCCCCGGATACGATAAAACATTAAACTTATCGTACAGCTTCTGCTGCAGTTCCATGCCCTTATCATAGTACAACCAGGCATACTGTTCCTGGGCAGTCATACCAAAGGGAACCGTGGTGAAAAAGACTGAAGAGATATTCTTGCCTTTCCAGTAATATGAAGCGGTATGGCCCATTTCGAACTGACCGCCCTTGACCATATCGAGAATCCCGAGGGGCGCCTTGTGTTTTTCGGAACCTTCAACGCGGATTTCAAAATTACCGCCGGTCATTTCACTTACCATTTTGGCAAGCTTAGGTGCCGGTGAGGCAAGCGGGGTCAGGGTGCTGGACCATGTGGTGGCTAATTTCCAGCGGATTTTCTTTGCTGCCATTGCAGGTGAGGCAACCATCATGCAAGTGGCAAACACTGCAGCAATCTTTACAAATTTTTTCATTTCTCCTCCTGTTACTTGATTATTACGTATATACCATTTCGGAGAAAATATAATGAACCTGTCTACCCAGACACACCTCACAATCTTCTGCCGACACGACATATCTAATATGATCAAGGAAAGATCGCAAGTTGAGAAACAAGGTTTACATCAAGAAAAGTATGACAAGGGCAATAGCTTGTGCAAAATGGCAAGCACCGTTGCAACAAGTGAGGAAAAAGAAAGCCCGGCCTTTTACCATACAGGCCGGGTTTATAGGTCAAGCGGTTATGAGTCCAGCAAGACTAACGCAGACGGAAATACTTCTGCACATACTTAATATGGGTGCGCATTGCCACATCAGCACGTTCCGGCTCGTGATCCCGGATAGAATTATACACCTCCCTATGATGATCGATTACATCATGAAGGGTCGATGTTTCCTGATACATATGTGTCAGGTTCTTTTTGATGCCGATAAACAGGAAATCGTAAAAATTCCGCATCAGATGGATGAGCACAGGATTTTTCGAGGCAAATGCAACAGCCATATGAAAGGCGGCATCGGCCTCTGTACTGATCTTATCCGTCGCCTCCAACGCCTCCTCCATCTCTTCGAGGCTGCGCTCAAGTGAGAGAATATCACTCTCGGTTGCCCGCAGGGCTGCCAGCATGGCGGCGTTGCACTCGAGCCCCATACGCACTTCAAGTAAATCATCCAGGGTAGCGTCTTCAGTGGCCATTGCGGCAGCCAACGGATTGCCCTTTCGACTATCCGGTGAGCTGACAAAGGTACCCTGTCCCTGCCGATGTTCGAGCAGGCCCATGGTCACGAGCTTGTTAATCGCATTACGGACAGATGTCCGGCTCACTGCCATCGAAACGGCTAATTCACGCTCGGGCAGGATCTGTTGGCCCGGCTTAAATTCACCTTTATATATAAGTTCCCGGATCTGCTCAAAAACCTGATCCGATATCCGCTTTGGTTTAATAGGTTTTAACTTCATGTCGTTCTTCTGTAGAGAATTAAAGAGGCAGCGAATTTTTTCCGAAAATCACGGTCTGTTCTGCATACCCATATTTTTATTGTTATATCAAGATATTGATGAGACTGATAAAGTAACGACCATTGAAAAACAAAATGCCTTGCCAATTGGTACTACCATTATCAACAACCAGTTCTCAACGACTCAGGGTGAAGCAGTATCACCGAAAGGACTATTATGCCGTACTTCAGCAAAACTTTCAACACTCTTACTCTTTTTAACATAAGGAAATGCTCCGCACCACCCTTATTGGTACTACCATTTTGCCATATTTCAACGAGTTCAATGGTTGTAAAAATATACCCATAATCTGTTTTGGGGTCTGCTTTCTACAGTAGAAAACATATTTATTTGCATTTTTGCATTTTTTTTATACTATGGGAGGTTCCACAATCCACCAACATCAACCCTCCATCCCAATTCTAAATATTCAGTGAAGGACATAAGAGCAGTTATGGGGAGATCAATAGAAATCTACGACACCACACTTCGTGATGGCACACAGGCCGAAAACTTTAATCTTTCCGTCGAGGACAAGATACGAATCACCAAAGCCCTGGACGAATTTGGCATAGATTTTATTGAAGGCGGTTGGCCCGGGTCAAACCCCATTTCCGTAGAATATTTCCGCAAGATGCGAGGGATCAGGCTCAAACATGCAAAACTAGCCGCTTTCGGCTCCACCAGGCACTTCAAGAATCAGCCTGAAGACGACCCGAACCTGCAGGCCCTCCTGGACGCCACTCCCCAGACCATCACCATTTTTGGCAAAAGCTGGGATATACATGTAACGGAAGCACTCCATATCGAACTTGATGATAACTTGTTGATCATTGAGGACACCCTGGCTTATCTCAGGCCCCACGTTGAACACCTGATCTACGATGCCGAACATTTTTTTGACGGCTATAAAAATAATCAGGAATACGCCCTGGAAACATTGGCTCGAGCCGCTGCAGGCGGTGCAGAAACTATTGTCCTCTGCGACACAAACGGTGGCACCTTGCCTTTTGAGATAGGCCCGATTATTGAGCATGTTCTAAAATACCTCAGGGAAAACGGGGCCGATGTGAAACTTGGCATTCACCCGCACAACGATTCGGAATCGGCCGTCGCAAACGCCCTGCTGGCCATATCTGCCGGGGCAGATCACGTCCAGGGAACCATCAATGGTTTCGGGGAACGCTGCGGCAATGCCAATCTGACCTCAATTATACCTGCCCTGGTCTTCAAGATGGGACTGGCATGTACCGTGCGTGAAAATATTGACAAACTCTACACCACCTCAAGACTGGTGAACGAGTTGGCGAACCTCCCCCACAACCGCTACCAACCATATGTCGGTGAGTCGGCCTTTGCCCATAAGGGAGGCATTCATGTCAGCGCCGTCAAACGGAACCCCCTCACCTATGAGCATATCGAGCCGGACAAGGTGGGCAACATCAGGCGGGTTCTCATCTCCGACCAGTCGGGGCGCGCCAACATATTGCACAAGGCGAAACAGTGGGGCATCAAGCTTGATGCAGGCGATCCGGTACTGGCGACCATCATCAGCGAATTGAAAGAAAAGGAAAACCTTGGCTATATGTACGAAGGTGCTGAGGCGAGTTTTGAAAACCTGATGCGCCGGGCAATGGGACTGCAGCGCAATTATTTCAAGTTCGAGACATTCAGAGTGATGAACCACAAGTACAGGATGGACAAACCGCCACTCACCGAAGCAACAATACGGTTATACGTTGGCGGCTCCGAAGTCCATACCGCCTCCATGGGAGACGGCCCTGTCAACGCCCTGGACAAGGCCATGCGTAAAGCCCTGGTTCGCTTTTACCCCTGCCTTGAAGAAATGGAACTGGCCGACTACAAGGTCAGGGTTCTCTCCGGCGAGCACGGCACCGAAGCCAGGGTCCGGGTTCTTGTGGAAAGCAAGGATAAAGTGTGCAGATGGGGGACAGTCGGCGTCTCCGTCAATATTATTGAAGCCAGTTGGCAGGCCTTAGTCGACAGTATCAACTACAAGTTAATGAAGGAAGAGAACAAAAAGAAGTAACCCCAACAAACGAGGCTCCCCATGAATGAGAATAACCGATCGGATGATATAACCCCCATCGTTTCATCGGAACATCTCGCATCACCTGACAGTTGGCAACTCAGTGAATTCGAATATGGCATGATTATCGCGTACAACGCCTTCTCGCGTTGGATGATCCGCTGCATGGGGGCGGCCGGGCATGTCGATTTCAGCCCACTGGATATCCTCGTACTGCATAACGTCAACCACCGGCAGAGAGAAAAGCGATTAATCGACATCTGCTTCGTACTACATGTCGAAGACCAGCACACCGTTAATTACTCGTTGAAAAAACTGGTCAAGGCAGAACTTGTAGGTCGGGAAAAACGAGGCAAAGAGATTTTTTACTTCGCTACGGAAAAAGGTAGAACCGCCTGCCAGGAATACCGTGAAATCAGGGAGAAATGCCTCACCTCCACCTATCGCGCCATGGACCAGGAGAGTGATGAGATGCGCAATGCTGCAGCCTTGCTGCGATTGATGTCCGGGATTTATGATCAGGCCTCGAGGGCTGCTTCTTCACTGTAGATATCCATCATACCTGGCCGCCCATCTTCTTATACAAAAGGGACATCTCAGAATTTACCGAGAATGCGTATCGCGTCCTGCAAGGTCAACCTGCTGTCGCCGTCACTATCGGCATTGGGGCCGACAGATCCGCTATAGCTCTCCGTGAGTAGCTGAAGGATTGCCACCGCATCGGCGACACCGACCTTGCCGTTACCATCCACATCCCCTGCTAAAGACACTTTTTCAATGGTTGCCACCAGGTCGCCGGAAAGTCGATAATAATCATCAATGGACAGTGAGCTGTACTCATCACCGCCAAACGCATCATACCCATCTCCTGACTTATTGCCAAAACCATTGCTCAGCGCACGACGGACTCTTGTCTGGTTCCAACCATCCTGTTGAGACAGCAGGTTGAGCAGCTCACAGAGTTGCTGGCCATAGCGCATAGCCTTCATCCTGATGGTGGCGATCCTGCCGTCGAAACTGCCGTGGCCGGGCACGCTATCTCCTGACAGAAAGAGAGACAGGTTCGCATCATAACTATCTGCCGAGCCCCAATCCGTCCGGAAGGAATCCCAGTAAGGCAAACCGCCGGTCATACCGTGCGACCAGTGCATTAATATCTGCGCACTATGATCCTTGAGGGCATCGGTTCGTTTTGGTCCCGTCCCATACCACCACCTCTGTTCAGGCTCCTGCTCCAGGTAATGGCGGTACCGGTCATGCCGGTAATCCCAGCTCCGGCCATCACCCTGGGCCCGCACGTTGGCAATAGTTTTCAATTGCCCCCAATTCTGTTGCCACCTTGAACTGGTGTCGATCCGCAGATGCAGTGTTGTATCGGGCGCGTCCGCCTCATCCCAGCCTGCGCGGGCCAACCCCATAAACAGGGCATCAGCACGAAAATCGTCGGCAACATACTGTTCTTCCAGGGTCCAGAGGGAATGGGTGTTGCTATAATCCCACTTATTATTGAGATATAACTGAAAAGCGGTTTTCCAGCCGTTGGCCTGAGCATATTCGGCAAACTGTCGCCAGACGTTCTTACTACCAACGGCAAATGATGTCGGAAATGCCTTCATCACATCAGGCGCTTCCTGCATAAACGTCTGCCGGGAACTGCCACCGGCATCCAGCAACCCTTTCCAATAAGAATATCCTGAACCGGCAGCGTCATATCCGTGGTCAGGATCAGACAAGCTCATGGGCCAGCCCTCAAAACCTGTGGTATAGAAGTTAGCAATGGGCGTGTTTTCCCCCGGCCCGTGATACGGATAATCCGGATGTTCCGGGGAAAATGCAGATCCGTCAAAAAACGGACCGTACCTGTCGGCAAATTCCGCCCAGTTGCTTATTGTCCTGGTTGTACCGTTACCGGTGAGAGCAGGCGCCCTGTCCGCACTCCATGATTCACTCCAGCCGTAAGGCAGAGTATTGGGAACCATCCGGTGTTTATGGGCTGTCTGGAAAACCTGATAGCGCGATCCCTCACTGTTCCATTTGTTACCATATCCGTTCAGATCGAGAAAAAAAGTCGGGGTATCGGGCAGAACCGTTGAAGCCACATCAACTTGCAGGGCAATGGTCAGAGAAGCAGCCAGCTGATCTGCATCAAGCTGAAGCGTACCAGTGTACGTACCGGGAGAAAGCTCGCGCGGGACATACACATCGGCCCAGACACCCCGGTATGTCAAGTTCGGGAATGAGCCAAAATCAAACTCGGTGGCAAAGGGAGCAGAAAGCGGGATGGCAGGATCAGGATAGGAGACGGCTCCATCAGTATAATGCAGCCGAAAAAGCTCAATGTTCCTGGAAGCCGGAATAATTTCGTCACCAGGACCTATCAGATCAGATGGAGTGACCGACACTCCTGTAAGCTCAGCGGCCAGTTTTTGAATGATAACCTGAAAACCAATAACCTGGTTGCGAACAGCCCGCAGGTAAATAGTATTTGCTGCCGAATCCCATACCGGGTTCGCTTTTTTGTAATCATCGTCTCCCGAGCCGGTATAACCATCAGCCATTCGATTGCCGGTCACGGGATTAACCTTGGCGAGTTCGGAGCAGGCCCAGTAATTCAATACACCAGGATGGCCGGAAATTGCTTTACCTGACGCATCAGGTGTAATGTAGCCGGAACTCAAAAATACCGGGCTCGTTGCCTCCGCCGGAAGCTCCACAGTTGCAGCGACTGGAGTCGAGGTATTACCCAGCTCGTCATAGGCCTGTACCCATACCGAATAGGTACCTTGCGGAGTCAGGTTTTCCAGCAACAGCCGGTCCACACTCCCGGGTTGCCCAGGACGCGGAATCCTCCACCTCTCCACCTCCGTGGCCGCCGTAAAGTCACCATCCGTCCCGTACCGGACATTGTATCCAAAGACCCTGCTGCCATCCGGGTTTGACGGGGCAGTAAAAGAGACAACCATTTCACCAGTCCATTCACCTGGCTCCGCAGCAACCCCACCAACATCTTCCGGCGGCGTTGAGTCCGTTGCAGCTAAGCTCCTCATCAAAAGCCTCGGCCGCCGGGAAGTTGCTGCCTCTGACGAGTAAATTGCCGGATTTCCGTTATCGAAGCCAAACCTCGGATCGGTTACCACAAGACCGGGATTATCCAGTATCATGGCATAGACAATGGCTGGATCAAGTTTCATGGCTACCCAGGTTTCACCATCCTTTTCATATTTTCTGAATCTGTCGCTCTGCTTATAACCGAAATCAACCAATGTCCCGAAATTGCCGAACGTTACAGTTGAAAAATCACTCCCGGGATACGACCACTCCACATCGGGATAGCTTTTCCAACGCCAGCAGGAATCCCCCGTTGCAGCGGCTGAATTCTGCTGACCACCTTCCTCCCATTCACTGTTGATGGTGGAGACTACCAGACTGTTCACAATGGAACCGCCGTAGAGACAAAGGTGCAGCTCAGCTTCCTCAACAACCCTGCCAGCATAGGATGTCAGATCCCAGCCAAGAGCCAATGGGTCATCATATCCTTTGATCCGAATGACAGATTTTGCACCATTGTTATACAGCCACTCGCTCTGTCCTGACGGACCATTATAGAAGGCAAACTGGTTATCACGTATGGCAAGGACTTCATCAACACCGGTGTCACCGGCATCCATCCAGCCCATAGCGGTGGTGGAGCAAAATAAAAAGTAGAGGGAAAGGGATGCAGTTTGGAACAGTCGTAATCTTTTCATGGCGGATCCACGTAGATGACACAGGTCATTGCTCTCTGGGTTGTTGAACAAATTGTATTACAATTCAACCAGTTGCTCAACAATAAATACGAGAGGCACCGCCCTTGAAGCTGACTGCTGCAAGTTTGTTATATGAATAAACGAATGATACTCAGGCTCCCATCATTGTTGGCAGGATTGTAACAATTTGTGGAACCGCAACGATAATAGCAAGCGCCAGCAGCAAAAGAAGAAAGAAAGGGATCGCCGCCCAGGCCACCCGCAGGATGTTCATACCGGTAAGCCCCTGAATGACAAAGAGGTTGAAACCAACCGGCGGTGTTATCTGCGACATCTCCACGACAATAACCACAAAGATGCCGAACCAGAGCGGATCGATCCCTGCCTGCTCCACCATCGGCATAATGACCGAAGTCGTCAGAACAACAACAGAGATGCCGTCCAGAAAACAGCCCAAAACGATAAAAAACAGGGTGAGTGCCCCAAGCAAAGCATAAGGTGAAAGCTGCATGGTCGATATCCAGGCAGCGAGCAATTTCGGAATACCGGTAAAGCCCATGGCAACGGTGAGAAATGCGGCACCTGCCAGGATGAAGGCGATCATGCAGGAAGTTTTTGTGGCACCAAGCAACCCTTCAATAAACGTCGTACGATTCAGGGTTCCCGTATACCTGGAAAGCACCAGGGCTAGGACCACCCCTACAGCAGCCGCATCTGTTGGTGAGGCGATACCAGAATAGATAGAACCGATCACACCACCGATAAGTAACACAACGGGAATCAACCCACGGGATCGCCGAAGTTTCTCAGAGAGAGGCAGGCTCGCTTCCCCTTTCGGAATCGCCTTGTGGTTTAGCAGCGACCAGATAACCACATAACCGATAAACATGGTGACCAGCAGCATGCCCGGCAACACTCCTGCAATAAAAAGCCGGGCAATGGATTGTTCTGTGGCAACCCCATAGACAATCAGGATTATTGAAGGCGGGATGAGCAGGCCCAGGGTGGCGGAACCCGCCAGGGTGCCGATCATCATATTTTCCGGATAGCCGCGACGGGCAAGTTCAGGGATCGACATCTTGCCGATAGTGGCCGCCGTTGCGGCCGAGGAGCCTGAAACCGCCGCAAAGATACCGCAACCAAGGATATTGACATGCAGTAAACGCCCCGGCAGATGAGTAAGCCAGGGCGACAGACCGGTAAACATATCTTCTGAGAGGCGAGAGCGAAAAAGGATCTCTCCCATCCAGATAAAAAGAGGTAAGGCCGCAAGGGCCCAACCGTTACTGGCTCCCCAGACTGTAGTTGCCAGCACGTCGCCGAGCGGGGCCTCGGTAAAAAGAGCCATCCCCGCCATCCCGACCGCAAACAGGGAGAAAGCGACCCAGACGCCGCTGCCCAGCAGGGCAAACAGCATGAGCAGCAGAACAATGGTCATGGATAATTCAGACATCACTCTCCTCCTGCGCGTCCCCTTCCACCTTGAGCAACTTCTCACCCTTATCGAAGTAACTGGGTGGCCTGCCTGCTACAACGCGAACAAATTCATCCAGGAGGGAGATAAGCAACACAATCAACCCGATAAGCATACCCGACTGCGGAATCCAGATGGGTACGGCGATCA
Organism: Desulfopila sp. IMCC35008; assembly: GCF_010646885.2. Classification (GTDB taxonomy): domain Bacteria; phylum Desulfobacterota; class Desulfobulbia; order Desulfobulbales; family Desulfocapsaceae; genus Desulfopila. The sequence continues at coordinate 4,599,639 of NZ_CP050700.1, forward strand.
TGCCGGCCGAAAGGTCGTTATAGACATAGGACTCATGGACCAGCCGTGCCGTATACCAGACGAAATAACCTGCGATAAACGTAGCCAACCCAACGCACCATACTTCAAACAACCGCCGTATTCCCTCAGGAAGGTTGCCGATAACCAGTGTCACCCGGATATGACCACCCTCTCGCAGAGTATAGGCCAGGGCCAAGAAAGAAGCCGAAGCCAGAAAAAAACCTGTGAAATCGGCGTAAGAGGGAATGGTGAGCCCGATGGCTGAGCCAGTCAGGACTGTACTGAGCCGATCTACCAGGTTCAGTGTCACCTGCATCACGACCAGCAGACAGATAAGGGCAATAAATCCTGCCCCGACCCAGCCGCTCACGAGATATAACCTGTCGAGTATCTTTCTCACCATTCCAGAAATCTCAACCTCTATTTATAATTGGAAAGAAGCGCTTCACCCTCAGCACCGGCAGCCTTCTTCCAGTCTCCCAGCATCTTCTCGCCGACAGCCTGCAGACCTGTCATCAACTCGGCAGCCGGGGTAACGATAATAACCCCATTATCAGCCATGATCTTGGTTTTTTCGGCGGTCTCTTTTTTACTCATATCCCAACCACGCGCCTCAGCATCGGCGGCCGCTTTCAGCAGGGCATCCTGTACGGGTTTATCGAGCTTACGAAACGCCTTCTTGGAAACCACGACAATATTCTTCGGGAGCCAGGCCTGGATATCGGTGTAATGAGTCACGAAATCCCATGCCTTTGAGTTAGCACCGGTTGAAGGAGAGGTGATCATCGCCTCTACACGACCGGTGGCAAATGCTTGAGGGATATCAGGCACCTCAACCTGGGTCGGCGCAGCACCGACATTATTGGCAAAAGTTTCCAGGGTCGCATTATAGGCCCTGAACTTAATGCCTTTCAGGTCATCCACAGTATTGATCTCTTTCTTGGTATAGAGCCCCTGGGGTGGCCATGGTACTGAAAACAACGGCATCAAGCCCTGCTTGTCGAGCAGTTTGGCTACAACTTCTTTCTGCGCTGCCCAGAGTTTTGCTGCATCATCGTAGTTGGTTGCCAGAAACGGCTGGGAATCGGCGCCAAAAACAGCATGCTCATTGGAGAGACGTGACAGGAAAAACTCACCGATAGGCACCTGCCCGCCACGGACCGCGTTCTTGATCTCCGGATGTTTGAACAGGGAGCCTGCTGAATGGATTTTGATCTTCAGTGCACCTTTGGTGGCTGCATCCACATCAGCGGCAAACTGACTGATATTCTGGGTGTGGAACGTTTTATCCGGGTAAGGGGTAGGCATATCCCAGGTTGTAGCCTGTGCATTACTGGCCACACCTATGGTCAGGACTGTACCAACCAGGGCCGACATCACTTTCTGCGACATTTTCATTGTTCTCTCCTCCAGGTAGCGGCAGACAAGATTTTTGATCCTGTCTGCCTTTTAGTTACTCCCTCTTCTACGATCTTCCTCTTTGACATCTTGAAATTACAATAATGCAAGATTTGCATTGACTTTTCAATGTGTACTTGCCATTCTTTCATATTATTGACATTTTGTCGATAAAAAATATTTTTAAACGACAATGTTGTAATTGTTTTTACTATTTTCAATAGATTTTCAAATATTTACGGATCTAATCTATTCACAAGGGGAATAGCAATGAAAAAATGGCAGATATGGATTGACCGGGGAGGCACCTTTACCGATATCGTAGCAAAACGTCCTGACGGCACCCTCACCAGCCACAAACTCCTCTCGGAAAACCCAGAGAATTACAAAGATGCGGCCATTCAGGGGATCCGTAACCTGCTTAAGCTATCCCCGAACGCCCCTCTTCCCGAGAACTGTATAGAACATGTGAAGATGGGTACCACCGTTGCGACCAATGCTTTGCTTGAAAGAAAAGGCGAACGCACCTTGCTGGCCATAACGAAAGGTTTCAAAGATGCGTTACGGATAGGTTACCAATCACGTCCTGATCTTTTCGCACGTCATATCGTCCTGCCGGAACTCCTCTATGAGCAGGTAGCCGAGATAGAAGAACGAGTCGGTGCCCACGGAGAACAGATAATTGAACTGAACGAGGAACAGGCTTATCGCAACCTAAAAAAAGGATACGACTCCGGGATTCGTTCAATTGCCATTGTCTTCATGCACGGTTATCGCTTTACCAAAAACGAGGAAAAGGTGGCGGAGATAGCAGCGGAAATTGGTTTTGAACAAATCTCTGTCAGCCACAAGGTCAGTCCGCTCATGAAACTGGTATCCAGGGGAGACACCACTGTAGTTGACGCCTACCTCTCCCCAATCCTGCGCCGCTATGTCAATCAGGTCGCCGAAAAACTCGAGGCCAAACAAGGGACAGGCCCCAGGCTGATGTTTATGCAATCGAACGGCGGACTCACCGATGCCGGCTATTTCCAGGGAAAGGATGCCATCCTTTCGGGTCCGGCCGGGGGAGTAGTCGGCATGACCAAGACCGCTGCCATGAGCGGTCTGACAAAACTTATCGGCTTCGACATGGGCGGTACCTCCACCGATGTGGCGCATTACGACGGAGAATACGAACGCAGCTTTGAAACACTTGTAGCCGGTGTCCGGATGCGCGCCCCCATGATGCACATACATACTGTCGCTGCAGGCGGAGGTTCCATCCTCAATTTTGACGGATCACGCTACCGGGTCGGCCCTGAATCCGCCGGTGCCAATCCAGGCCCTGCCAGTTACAGACGGGGTGGTCCGTTGACCGTTACCGACTGTAACGTAATGCTCGGCAAAATCCAGCCGGATCATTTTCCGAAGGTCTTCGGCCCTAACGCCGACCAGCCACTTGATAAAGATGTCGTTTGCACGGCGTTTACAGAACTTGCCGACAGAATCGCCCAATCAACAGGCGGAGAGGTACAACAACCGGAACAGGTAGCAGAAGGATTTTTGCGTATCGCTGTTGAGAATATGGCCAATGCCATCAAGAAAATCTCCGTACAGCGTGGTTATGACGTAACCGAATATACACTCAACTGTTTTGGCGGGGCCGGTGGCCAACATGCCTGCCTGGTAGCAGATGCCCTTGGCATGCAGAAGGTATTCCTGCACCCGTATGCGGGAGTATTGTCTGCCTATGGTATGGGGTTGGCCGATATCAGAGCCATGCGTGAAAAACAGATTGAGCAGCCTTTTGATGATAATGCTCCGGAACTGCTCCTGACAAACAGCAAACAACTTATTACTGAAACCAGAGAAGAGGTTGCCTCCCAGGGGGTAGAGAAAAAAAATATCTGCATACTGACCAAAGCGCATCTTCGTTACGAAGGAACCGACAGCCCCCTGCTGGTGGAAACGGGGACCGTCAGCGCCATGCGCCACGCTTTTGAAGCGGCCCACAAAAAAAGATTCGGGTTTATCGCTGAAGACAGGAACCTGGTGATAGAAGCTGTTTCTGTCGAAGCAGTCGGCATCAGTGAACCGCTTATTGATCCCGAACAAAGCGTAAAAACAGTCAAGCCAATACTGCAGATTGAGTCCACCACCATCTACAGCGGTGGAAAAGAACGGGATGCCCCCCTCTATCTCCGTGACGAAATGGCCCCAGGCCACAGTGTGACCGGCCCTGCTATCATCGTGGAAAAAACAGGAACGGTGATTGTTGAGGAAGGCTGGCGGGCCGAAATCAATTCACGCCAGCACCTGTTGTTATCCCGATACAAGGAGCGGGATAAGGTGGAAGCGATCGGCACCAGCGTGGATCCGGTGATGCTGGAAGTGTTCAATAACCTGTTTATGTCTATCGCCGAGCAGATGGGAGCGACCCTTGCCAACACTTCCTATTCCGTAAATATCAAGGAGCGGCTGGATTTCTCCTGCGCCATCTTCGATGCCAGGGGAAACCTGGTGGCCAATGCACCCCACGTCCCTGTCCATCTCGGATCCATGGGAGAATCGGTCAAAACTATCATCAGGGAAAACAGCACCACCATGAAGCCCGGCAATGTGTATATGCTGAACGCCCCCTACAACGGCGGCACCCACCTGCCGGATGTGACAGTGATAACTCCGGTATTTGCTGAAGATAAAGGAAATATTCTGTTTTACGTCGGCTCCCGTGGACACCATGCAGACATAGGTGGCCGGACTCCAGGCTCCTCACCGCCGGACAGCACGCATATTGAGGAAGAAGGAGTACTTATTGACAACTTCCTGCTTGTAGAAAACAACCTGTTGCGAGAACAGGAAACACGGGAGCTGCTGGGTTCTGGCAGATATCCCTGCCGCAACATCAACCAGAACATGGCGGACCTCTCTGCCCAGGTAGCTGCAAACGAAACAGGCGTTCGTGAATTGCGTAAAATGATCAACCACTTCGGCCTTAAGGTTGTACACGCCTACATGCAGCATGTGCAGGACAATGCCGAGGAGTCTGTCAGGCGAGTACTCGGTGCCTTACAGGACGGTTCGTTTGTGTATCCGATGGACGGCGGGGCCGAAATCAGGGTAGCAATTTCCGTTGATCGCAAAGAGCGAAAGGCGGTCATCGACTTCACCGGTACGTCCCCCCAGAATAAGGGGAACTACAATGCTCCGGCCTCCGTCTGCAAGGCGGCTGTTTTGTATGTATTCAGAACCCTGGTTGATGATAATATCCCCTTAAATGAAGGCTGCCTCAAACCTCTTGATATCAGGATCCCGGAAAACTCCATGATCAGCCCGACCTATCCCGCAGCCGTTATTTCCGGGAACACTGAGGTTTCCCAGGCAATCACCGACGCCCTGTATGGCGCACTTGATATCCTCGCCTCTTCACAGGGAACCATGAACAATTTTGTCTACGGCAACGAGACGCACCAGAATTACGAAACCATTTGCGGCGGCACCGGGGCGGGACCCAACCATAACGGCACCAGTGCTGTTCACAGCCATATGACCAATACCAGGATGACAGATCCGGAGGTTGTAGAGTGGCGCTTCCCCGTGCGTATCGAAGAGTTCTCTATCCGCAAAGGGTCCGGTGGAGATGGCAAATTCAAGGGTGGTGATGGCTCGGTGCGTACCATCCGCTTTCTTGAACAGATGACGGCCACAATCCTCTCATCCCACCGCGAAGTAGCACCATACGGATTAGCAGGAGGAGAAGACGGGTCACGTGGAAAAAACAGCGTTACTCGACATGACGGCACAACAGTCGAGGTGGCCGGAAACGATGAGATTACCATGAACCCAGGTGATCTTTTTATTATCAAGACTCCTGGCGGCGGTGGGTATGGATCAAAACAAACCTGATAATTATATATAAAGTCAAAATATTAGCAACATATTGACTTCTATAATCAATACAGCTGCCATTAGCTATTCATATTTTTTAACAGTCCGAAGCCCGCTTCGGACTGGATTCTCTGTGCACAACATGGTATGGTCTCTTGTCGAACCTGTAAACTCAGTTTCATAACCACAGGGTAACAACATTATTCCTGCTGTCATCCAAAGGACCTGACAACAGGATTACAACTGAGTACCAACAACGTAAGGACACTGTAGTTCCATTTTACCGACACCCTGGCCGAACCAGGTGTCCCAACCAAACAGTGTCCCTCATTTCACGGAGGAGCGAGCAGATGAAAACACCCGTACGTGTTGCGATTACCGGTGCAGCAGGACAGATTAGTTATTCCATTATTTTCCGTATTGCAGCAGGCGATATGCTGGGCAAGGACCAGCCTGTTATCATGCAGCTGCTGGAGATTCCACCTGCCATGGGCGCCCTTGAGGGTGTCGTTATGGAATTGAATGACTGCGCCTTCCCACTGGTAGCAGGAATCGTCGCTACAGACGATCCCAATGTCGCCTTCAAGGACACCGACTATGCCGTTCTCGTTGGAGCCCGCCCCCGTGGTCCCGGCATGGAACGTGCTGATCTGCTCGAGGCCAACGCCCAGATCTTCTCTGTACAGGGCAAGGCCTTAAATGACAACGCTTCAAAAGACGTAAAAGTCCTGGTTGTGGGCAACCCGGCTAACACCAACGCTCTCATTACCCTTAAGAATGCACCGGATCTGGATCCGCGCAACATCACCGCCATGATGCGCCTGGACCACAACCGTTCACTTTCGCAGATTGCGGAGAAAGTTGACTGTGCCACCACCGATATCGAAAATATGGTCGTATGGGGCAACCACTCGGCAACCCAGTACCCTGATATCAGTTATGCCACCGTTAAGGGTGAAGCCGTAAAGGATAAGGTTGATAACGACTGGTACGTGGAATACTTCATCCCCACCGTCCAGCAACGTGGTGCGGCGATCATCAAGGCACGCGGCGCTTCAAGTGCGGCTTCTGCAGCCTCGGCAGCAGTCGACCATATGCGAGACTGGGCACTTGGCACGGATGGCCAATGGGTCTCCATGGGTGTTTACTCTAAAGGCAACTCATACGGCATTGACGAAGACATCGTCTACTCCCGTCCTATCGTCTGTGAAGGCGGCGACTGGAAAGAAATTACAGGCCTTGAAGTCTCCGATTTCAGCCGTGAGATGATGAAGAAAACAGAAGAAGAACTTGTCGGCGAGCGCGATGCCATCGCCAGCATGTTATAGAATTAGTATATAGCACCACCCCATCAGAAAAACGGAGACTTTTACGGTCTCCGTTTTTTTTTGTGCCTGCACACTTCCCTACGCCTTGATCAAGGCCTCAATCCTCTCACCGTATTGCTGTTTCAGGCTATTAAGATAGCTGGAATCGACCGGCCCCTTCCAGGTCTTTACGGAATAAAATCTCCTGGGGATAGAGAAATTATCCGGCGTAAAACCGGTTCGCGCCCGAACCTGCCAACGCAGTTTACGGATATTCTCTGCCACCTGCCCGATACTCCCAGCCAGCTCATCATACCCCACACTTGCCAGACATTCTGCCAGTTGCTCGTCATTGTAGACTGAACGGGCAAACAGGCAGGAAACCATAGAGGTAAGGAAAACCCTTCCCGGCTCATCATTGATCAGGAAATCAACAGCGGAGTCAACATCCTTTTCTGCATGTTTCTGGTCGTAGCTGTACGCCCCGGTATCAAGATGCGAATGTCTGAAACCAAGGGTCTGGGCGGCAAAATAGAGTTCGCCGGTTGCATACCCCGCCATCTCCTGACCAAGTACACAGGCAAAATCACTCCCCCCCCAAACCTCTGCAGCCTTGAGGGTCCCCTTACCAAGCACCCTGTAAAAGTCATTTGCGCCACGCCCCAGATACTCGACAGCCTGCTGGAACTGAAGCACATTGCCGAACGCCAGGGGTACAATTGTCTGTTCTTCGCTGACAAGCCCTCTTTCAAAAGCCTCAGTGGCCCAAGCTAAGGCAACACCGGCAGACATGGCATCAAGCCCCACTTTTTCGATCTCGTCAAGAATTCGCAGCACCCCGAAAGTATCGGTCACCCCCAGCATTGTGCCTGCGGCAAATATCGGTTCATAGTCATAGGCCACCTGATGGTAATGATAGCGGTTGTCCTGTTCCATTTTTTCCCGGATATACCCAATGTGTATACAGCCCACCGGGCAGCCTCCGCACGCGCCGTTCCGGAGTAGAGTCTCATCGGCAAAAGAGCTTCCGGTAATAGCACTGATACGTGGATCTGATGTACTCTGCAGGTTATTCCACGGCAGGGATTCTATATCATTGAGTCCCTGCAGGTTCACGGCGGTGCCGAGATTGTGATATTTCTTCATCATATCGGTGGCCGTGACCTTCGCATACACCTCCTTATAGACACGGTCATATGCACGCCCTGTGGGCAAATCGAAATCCGCCTCACCGCAGACCACGATTCCCTTGAGATTTTTCACCCCCATAGTAGCCCCACCGCCCATCCTGCCAAAATGCCTGTATGTATCGACATTGATGCAGGCCATGGACGAACCGATCTCGCCCGAAGGACCGATACGCAGAATAGAGCGATGCCCTGATCCTCCCTTAAAAATGCGCCGCAGTATCTTGCCGCTGTTATCGACATTCATCCCTCGCATAAAGGAAACGTCTTTTAGCTCAAGATGCCGATAGCCAATATTGAGACAGGAAAGCCTCCCGGCCTTGCCGGTAATAACGACTGCATCCAAATCACTGAACTTCATGGCCAGAGCCATTCGCCCTCCACCGTGGCTTTCGGTGTACTCTCCGTGATAAGACGATTTAAAACTGCAGACGGTCTTACTCATCAAGGGGAAATAACCGGTAAGAGGACCGATGGCAAAAATCAGCGGCTGGGACTCATCATCCCAAGGTTTTTCAGGGGCACCATAGCGCAGATAAAGGTCGGCGGCGAGACCACTGCCCCCGGCCAGTTCATTGCGCCCTTGGTGCATTACGATTTCACCGGTCGCAGAGGACAGGTCGAAAACAAGCACCCGAAACTGATTGCGGATCATAACAGCACCTCCTTAATATCCTTGCTTTCCCTCATCTCAAGACAATCCTGAGGGCAGAATGGAACACACCTCCCGCAATGTATGCAGACATAAGCCCCTCCGCTTTCCCCCTGCACGATGGCATGTACCGGACATGCACCGACACACTCACCACAACGGATACACATCTTCCTGCGCATCACCACCCCGCCTCCCTGACGCTGTCGCATCGCACCGGTCGGGCAGGCCGCTGCACAGGGCGCCGGATCACAGGCCAGACAGCGAACGGCCACAAAGCCAGTGGACAATCCTCCCGAAGATTTTATGCGGATACCTGCCGTATTCCACGACAACCTCCGCTGGACAAGCCGGGCACAGGCCATGGAACAGGAATGGCAGCCGATACACTGATCCATTCGCGGTGTTGTTAGCTGCTTCATACAACCCCCTTTATATTGAAGTTATAAATAATAGTTTCATAGCTGACATGAATATCTTATGTAACCATTTTAATGAATATATTTTTTTCCCCTCAAGAGATATTATTCCCGATAAACAAAACGACTCAGACCAACTATCACCATGCGATTACTTGCCGTATCCGACATTTTTGGCAGAACACGCCATCTTGAAAATCTGGTTGAATGTCTAACCAGTACGTATGAATGCACCGATCTGCTTGATCCTTACGGAGGTGCCCGTCTCGATTTTCGAAATGAACAGGAGGCATACGCCTATTTCCAGGTCAACATCGGGTTGGCCAAGTACCGGGACATACTCCTTGGCTATCTTCAGAATACAGAACATACGGAATTCCATCTCCTCGGTTTCAGCATTGGTGCCTCAGCTATCTGGCTCGTGTCCGAGATGTTGAATTTTCATGAAAACACAAGGGCAACCTGTTTCTACAGCTCCCAGATCCGAAATTTTTTAAAGGTTCAACCTCGGCTCAAAATCGACCTGTATTTCCCAGAAAATGAACCTGCATTTGAGGTGAACACAATAATGAAGAAGCTTCTGCGAACCCCAAACCTACAATGCCACCAAACTGACTACCATCACGGGTTCATGAACAAACTATCCGTCAATTACCACAAGGAGGCTTATCACCGCTATATCCAGATTCTAAAAAACTAAAGGCCGCCGGGTAACAGCATCCCTGACGGCCCCTCAAAACGCTTACAGCCGTTTTCCGCTACAACTGTTTATCCTTGAAAAAGGAGACATATTCTTTATCCTTCTTCATAATATGATTCTTGAGCCAATCTGCCAGAAAACCCATCAGATCCATGGACAGACCTGCGCGACCGCTCTTGAAATCATCACGGAACGCATTTACTTTATGAACCAGATCCACATGAATTTTCTTGTGCGCGCCGGTTTCCGGATATTTGTAGCGATCAAAGAGTTCCTCTTCAAAACCGAAATGATATTCGGTGTACCTGGCTAACTCGTCAAGTATCCTGCCCGATTCCGCCGCCCCCTTTTTCTGCTTCATCGCCCGGTGCAACTCATTTATCAACCGTACCAGTTCTTTATGCTGTTCATCGATTTGATCTAAACCAGTCTCAAGGCGCGAGTTCCAGGGAAAAAGTTCACGTATATTCCGGTCATCTACAACCGTCTGGCCGCCCCGGCTATTTTTAACCGACACCTTAAAAACAGATATCATCGATTTCAACTGGGATGACAGATCAGAAAGGCTTTCCGCGCTTTGACGCATGGAGGCACTATGTTCCGACATATCGTTGGCAACCCCGGCCACCACCTGGATCTCTTCCGCGATGTGGGATGAAACATTCGAGCTCTGGGCAACATTCTCATTTACCTCAGAAATACCGTGGGAAGCCTGCTCGATATTCTGAGCCACTTCAGTGGCTTGATTGGACTGTTCGGTCATGGAGGAGGCAATCGATGACATAATTGAGTCGACATCTTCAATCACCTTGGCAATAAGCCCAACCTCATTAACCGTATCATCGGTTGATTGCTGAATACCTTCAATCCTGCCCTTTATCTGCTGTGTAGCCTGTTGGGTCTGGTGAGCCAATTCCTTGATCTCACCGGCAACAACCGCAAAGCCTTTGCCCGCATCTCCTGCCCGTGCAGCCTCAATCGTGGCATTTAAAGCGAGCAGGTTTGTCTGATCTGCAATCTCCGTAATGACTTCACTGACATTGGATATCTCCCGCGCTGCCTCACCTAGTTGACTTACTTTTTCAGTGGCCATTCGCACCTGATCCGTGGCCGAGTGTGAGACCCCCTGTGCCCGGTCGCACTCGGCAACAACATCATCGAGCGCCTCTCTCATGCTCGCTGCCGCCTGGGCCACAAATCCAATATTCGTAGAGGCCTGTTCACTGGCTGCCGCCACTGAGGACATGCTCATATTCATATCCTCACTGGCCTTATTGACCGCCGTTGCTTTTGCTTTAAGATCCTCTGATTCATCCTGCATCTGCTCTGACGCAGACAGGACCTCAAAAGATGAAGAGGTCACTGTTTCCGAATTGGATCCGATGTCCACAATAATATCATTAAGTTTGGCGACAAAAGTATCGAACCACTTCGCCAACATACCGATTTCATCAATTCTTTTGAGATTAAGCCGTCTGGTCAGATCGCCTTCACCCTCGGCGGTATCTCGCAATTCGTTCGTAATATTCAGAATGGGTCGAATCACCATGATCCTGAGCATGAGCGCGACAGCAATAATCACACCCACGCAACAGATGACACCTACTATCAGAACTACCAAACTGGTCCCTGATTTCACCTTTAAAGCCGATTCCGCCAGAATCTTAGCAGTTTCATCCATGGCTCCCTGATTCTGCTCCACCACCGTGGTCAGGTCCTTTTTCATCAGGCCAAGGACCTTCTCAGACTCCGCACCGATAATTTTGCGTACCGATTCTTCATTATTCTGCTTTAGACTTTCAAAGCGGGCATCCAACGCCTCGATTTCACGAGCCACAGCATTTTTTGAAACACCGACTACAATGGTACCGATTGGCAGGTTATAGTATTCAACGACACTCTCATAGATCATAACCCGAGGGTCGTTTTTACCAGATTGCAGTACAGCTGCAGCCTGCTCCTCTACCTCCAGGTCTTCTGCACCGCTTTTTTCCAGATATCCAAGAACCTGATCGTCTATAATATTGACATAACTGGGAAGAATCTTCTTATCCTGGTCGAGGAAGAATAGGAAAACAATATCTTTGGTCTGGGAAACAAGTCGGCTGTAGTCAACAAGCTGGTCGTAGTTCTTGGCCATAATACCTTCCTGGGCCACTTCCGCCAAAACCGCTGTGATCACTTCAGCACTGGACACCAGCAACTTTTCCATGCCACCGCGTACCTTCTCTCCTTCAGCCGACAGAGACTGGGTGGTCACTTTTGTCAAACTTTCACCGGTGGCCTTACCCAGCCCCGTCATTTGTTCACTGACGCTCCCTTCAAGGGAGTTGAACTGTCCCTGGATGCTTTGGCCGGATTCTTTCAACTGCGCATGAACGTTTTGTCCCATTTCCTCAAGGAGTCCACCCTGTTTATCAAGTATGGAATATCCAAGCACCGCAAAGGAAATCAACATGATACCAACCAAGACAACCAACATTTTAGCACTGAGTCGCTTTTCAAAGAATCGTAACATTTCATTCATTCGGCAAAAGTTGATAATACGAAAAAAGCCACACCTGCCTAGGCCTCATTTCTCCCCCCTCTGTCAAAAAGAGTATCGCAAGATCTATATAGGTTCAAGGTTAGTAGTGCAATTTCTCGTCATTACAATTAATAAGCGAATACACTTCCCCCCCAAAAAAAGCCTTAAAACACCCTCCTGTACCATCTCACATTTGCTTCCTGTTTCCTGTAAATCTATTCTTTAAGGGCACTTACACGAATAATCGAAATATACTGTAGTCTCTTTAACCGTAATCGGTTATTTTAGAAGGTTACCTCTGCCCCCAAAACTGACTTGGTGATAACATTACAGCGGACCTTTTTATGAATGATAAGAAGATATTAGTTCAAACTAAAACTATTAACAAATATCTTTCTACAGATAATCCCTTTGTCAAACAGGCTGTTGGTAAAATTGCTTCAGCAGTTCAGGCGGCAGCGACACACGCCATCCAGACAGTTCAACAGGACCGGGAAAATATATCCGATACCACCGATTACCTGGACGGCGTTCTCACGGACCAACTTGGCGTCTCCCTGGTCGAAGAAATTCAGGACATTTCTTCTCTTGGTCAGGAACTTGAGGATTTTTTTGACAAGACCGTCTTCCGACAGGCCTTTCCCGATTCTTTTGAAGAAATTGAAGATAAACTGGAACAGGTTCGGATCCGTGAAGAAATCCTGCAAAACAAGGAAGCCGAGCTTGAAGCTATCATCAAGGAAAAGGTTGCCGAGGCCGAAAAGAAAGTCAAACTGAGTGCCACCACGAGTAAGGGACTGTTTGAGAGCGCCCTGCAGAAAGCGGATAAGGTTATTGACCAGAACAAGATTACCCGATTTGTCTGTTCGACCATCTCACGTTTCCAGGATGAGTTCGAACAACTTCAGAAAACCCGTGATGTAGAGCATGTTACAAAAATTTTCCAGGATACCATCGAACCGTTCCAGCTCACCAAGGTCGTGGCGGATAAAGAAGGTAAATTGACCAAAATTATCATCAACTCCTTTACCGAAGACTGTTATCAGGACCTCTTCTTTTTCTTCTACCGTTATTACAATGAGCTGATGGATATTTATGAAGGAGAGGGGGAACTCCCCTCCACCGCAGAAGAGTTAGCCAGGATCTTTAAAAAGAAGAAGAAAGGTGCCGAGCAGATTATTGCCCAGATGCACGCCAGGAAGTGACAGCTCTAAACTCCTATTTATCATAATGGGTGCGCCCATTCCCCCTCTATTCCCCTTCTATCCCCCCCCATCGCCCCTTTGCTTTGATGTTTTTGTCAGCATGCCCTACCAGTAACATTGGTAGTACCAATTAAGAAACCATTCACCCGCCATCTTAATCTACACGTTCAATACTATTATAATCACAGATAAAAAGGGTGTTGCTATTCAACCAGGAAAATTTCCCAACACATTTTTCATTGACAACACAATTGGTATCTCCTAATATTGGTACGACCTTTTAAGGGTTGCATCATGTTTTTGCAGTAGTAAAAAGAAATCAAGTTTCTAAAATGTCTGCACGGTCGCATCGCGACAGTTCTCCCACAAATAACTAGAGCTTGGCAGGCTATAAGTGAAATACCACGTGAGTTGATGGCTTCCATCACCGACTATTTCAGCCAATGGAGTGAAAACAGCAATGAAAAAGAGCATTATCGACGAGTTGGTCTCAATCTTCGGCCAGGAGAACGTCCTTACAGATCGCGAGGACATGATCGCCTACAGCTACGACGCCGCACCGGTGGAAATCGAACCGGAAGCTGTCGTTTTTCCAACCACTACCGAACAGGTTAGCCAGTTGATGAAACTGGCCTACCGTGAAGAAATTCCGGTTACCCCGAGGGGACAGGGAAGTGGCCTTTCCGGCGGATCCATTCCGCTGAAACAGGGGATCGTACTCTGCATGGATCGCATGAATAACGTGATCGAATTCGATCCGGCCAACAGACTCATCACTGTTGAAGCTGGCCTTACCACTGCCGATATCGACCCCATTGTTTCAGAAGCCAATCTCTTCTATCCGCCGGATCCAGGCTCCGTCGCATTTTCCACCATCGGTGGAAATGTTGCTGAGAATGCAGGTGGACTGCGTGGTCTCAAGTATGGTGTAACAAAAGATTATGTCAAGATGTTGAAAGTTGTCATGCCGCAAGGCGATATCGTCACTCTCGGCTCTAAATGCGTTAAACACGTTGCCGGATTCAACTCAGAGTTAATGTTTGTGGGGAGCGAAGGACTGCTTGGCGTCATGACTGAGGTAACCCTTGCCCTGCTGCCGATCCCTCAGCATCGTGAGTCCGCACTGGCCATTTTCAACAGCCTCGATGGCGCTGCCCAGGCCGTTTCCGATATTATTGCTGCCGGTGTAACCCCTTCTACCATGGAATTCATGGATAATGCCACCATCAACGCTGTTCAGGACTTCAAGGATTGTGGTCTTCCGCGTGATGCAGAAGCCGTACTACTGATCGAAACCGACGGGGAAGAAAACTCCTCCAAGGCGGAAATGAAGATCGTCCAGGAGCAGGTTGCCAAAAATGACTTGCGTGAATTCCAACTGGCGACCACAACCGATGAACGTGATGCCCTGTTTGCAGGACGTCGTGTCGCCCTCAACGCACTCGCTTCCGTCAAGCCAAACCTGATCCTTGAAGATGCAACTGTAAAACGTTCCGTTCTCCCTGAGATGGTCCGCGGTATCATTGCTATCGCCAAGAAGCATGATATACAGGTTGGTATCTTCGGTCACGCCGGAGACGGCAACCTGCACCCGACCTTCCTTATCGACCAGGCAGACAAGGAAGAGATGGCACGCTGTCACAAGGCTGTAGATGAACTGTTCCAACTGGCTATCGACCTGGATGGCACCATTTCCGGTGAGCATGGAATCGGCCTTGAGAAAAAGCCGTACCTTGAAAACCAGATCGGTGCTTCTGGAATTAAACTGCTACAGGACCTCAAACGGATGTTCGATCCTAAAAACCTTCTCAATCCGGGCAAGATGTTCGACATGCCTGCTGAGTCAGCCTGAGAAGGAGTTGAAGATTACCTATGAATGCACATATATCACAGAAAGAACTCGCAGAACAGCATCTGCTTGAAGCGGCAAAAGAGTTCCAGAAATGTATGCAGTGTGGTAAATGCCGCAGTGTCTGCCCTGTTTTCAAGGAATTCGGAAACGAACTGTACGTAGCCCGCGGCAAGAACAAGCTCGCTGAAAAACTGGTTTCCGGTGATTTACAGATCACCAAGAAAGTAGAGAGCGCCATAAACGAATGCCTTAACTGTAAAACCTGTTCTACTAACTGCCCGGCCGGCGTAAGCCCGGAACACGTGGTACTCCGTTTACGCTGGTACATTACAACCCAGAAGGGTCTTCACTTCTTTAAGGCACTTATCTTCCGCCAGCTGCTTTGGCGCAAGTGGCCTATCACCCTTGGCTGCTCAATCGTGGCCCTGGCTCAAAGAGTACTGTTCGGTATCGGCCCCAAAAACCCGGTTCGTTATCTCTTCCCGCTTTTCGGTTTTGCCAAACGGCGTAACTTTCCGCAGCTTGCCCTGCGCAGCGCCCAGTCTATACTCCCGGAAGTGAACCCAGCCAAAAATGGTCCACGTAAAATGCGTATCGGCTATTTCACCGGTTGTGCGGGTAATCTTATCTACACCAACGTTGCCAAATCTGTGGTGGATGTACTCACCGCTTACGGGCATGAGGTTGTTATACCAAAAAAGCAGAAATGTAACGGCACCCCTGTTCTGTCCAACGGTGACTATGAAGGTGCCAGACGATTGATGCAGCATAACTTCGACCTGTTCCGTCAGTACGATCTGGACGCCATCGTAGTGGCCTGCTCATCATGCGGCATGTCACTGAAAAAAGAGATCAAGGTCTTTATCGATGACAGCCCGGAATTGCAGGAATTCACCGGCAAGGTATACGATATTAATGAATTTATTGAACAGAATCTTGAGATCAAGCCGGAACAGCTTGGTCGTCTGCCGTACAAGGTAACCTATCACGACCCATGTCACATGGTTCGTGGACAGGGTATCAAGGACCAACCTAGAGAGCTGCTTAAGATGATTCCCGGTGTGGAATTTACCGAGATGAAAAACGCAGACACCTGCTGCGGCTCCGCCGGAAGTTACTGTATCACCCATTATGAGACCTCGATCAAAATAAATGATCACAAAATCAAGGATATACAAGATGCCAATGTCGACATGGTTGCCACCGGTTGCCCGACCTGTGTCATGCATATCTCAGACAATCTGGCCCAGCATGATTCAAAAGAAAATGTAAAATTCGTTGTTGAACTGCTGGCGGATTCCCTGCGGGCTGCCAAAACAATATAACCCTCGTTTTCCATACAAGAAATGGGGTCAGACCTAAGGTCTGACCCCGGAAAAATCAGTACAACACTTCTTCATCGGCGGGAGCGCTCAATGCCCCCCCGGTTTTACATAAAAACAGAAAAGCGGATACCCACGTGGGCATCCGCTTTCCTGTTTTCAGTGGTTAGTTAATTAGGGTGGACGGCCTAATTATCCTTGTACCATCTTCTGAATTTCTTCTACAATCTCCGGATTCGCGAGCGTCATCACGTTACCCACATCACCATTATTGGAGATTGCACCGAGCACCCTTCTCATCAATTTACCTGAGCGGGTCTTCGGCATATCCGGAACGATCCAGACATTTTTACATTTGGCGATCTTACCGATCTGGAAGGTAATGGCATCAGCAACCTTCTGCTGCAGCTCCGGTGATGATTCGTAACCCGGTTTAAGGGATACATAGAGCTCCGGCTCCTTACCTTTAATTTCATGGTTAACCGGTACAACTGCGGCTTCCGCCACCTCAGGTACCGTAAGTGCCGCCGACTCAATCTCCTTTGTTCCGAGACGATGCCCTGAAACATTGATGACGTCATCGATACGACCGAGGACACGTACATAGCCATCCTCAGCGAGAACAGCAGCATCACCTGTCATGTACGGCCAGTCACGCCAGTCTTTCGACTCACGATTCTTATTGTACATACCGAAATAGCTTTCAACAAAGCGCTCCCTGTCGCCCCATACCGTCATCATCATGCCCGGCCACGGGTTCGCGATACAAATGTTTCCTGCCTTACCACAACCCGGTTCAAGAACCGCACCTTCCTCATCAAACACCACCGGATGGATTCCAGGCACACCCGGCCCGGCACTACCCGGCTTCATGGGTTGCATACCCGGCACGGTACTACAGAGGAAACCACCCGTCTCTGTCTGCCAGTAGGTATCGACAATGGCCGCCTGTCCTTGACCAACGACGTTGTAATACCACTTCCAGACCTCAGGCTCAATCGGCTCACCAACTGTGGTCATATGCTTGAACTTGTAGTTGTACTTAGCTGGCTCATCCGGCCCGACTTTACGCAAGGCACGAATTGCAGTCGGTGCCGTATGGAAGATATTTACATCGAGTTCCTGGGCAATCCTCCATGAACGTCCAGCATCCGGATAGGTAGGTACACCTTCATAGATTACAGAGGAAGCACACAACGCAAGCGGTCCGTAAACGATAAAGGAGTGACCGGTAATCCAGCCAATATCCGCCATACACCAGTATACATCCTCAGGATGAATATCCTGAATATACTTGGACATTGCGGTTACATACGACAGATAACCACCGGTACCGTGCAGACAACCCTTGGGTTTGCCTGTTGTACCACTTGTGTACATCATGAACAGTCCCTCTTCAGCCAGCATCTCTTCCGGCTCTACCCGGGCACCATAATACTTCTTGAGTTCATCGTTTACCACGACGTCGCGGCCTTCTACCAGTGCTGAAGGGCTTGACATCTTACCGGGATAGCGCTGCCATACTAGTAAGGTATCAACTTCCTGACCGGCGTCTTTGGCCAGTTGACACGCTTCATCGTCTACTGCCTTATGATCCAGCAGATTTCCTGCCCTGTAGTACGAATCCATGGTGATCAGGACGCGGCTATTAGAATCTACAACCCTGTCTGCACAGGCACTTGCCGAAAATCCACCAAAAACAACCGAATGAATGACTCCAATGCGGGCACAGGCCAGCATGGTAATCGGCAGTTCTGCTGACATTGGCATATGGATGGTAACCCTGTCGCCACGCTTTAATTTTGCGGTATCACGCAACAGTGCAGCAAATTCGTTAACACGGACGTAGAGTTCTTGATAGGTGATATGAGAAACTCTCTCACCTTCCGGCTCAGCAACAAAATGAATGGCGGTTTTATTCTTGTTCTTATCAAGATGACGGTCGATACAATTATAACTGGCATTCAGCTTACCGCCTTTAAACCACTTGAAACTCGGTGCATCACTGGTGTCAAGTACTTCATCCCATTTCTTGTACCAGGTCAACAGATCTGCAAACTCTGTGTAGTAGTCAGGAAAATTATCAAGTGAAAATCTTTCAAAGATAGATTTATCCGTAAGGTTTGCCTGGGCAATAAACTCTTCCGACGGATGATACAACTCTTCTTCTTTCCAATGGACGGCAATTTGCGCTTCAGAAGTTTCTACTACTTTTGTTTCGTCGCTCATCAAGTAGCTCCTTTTTCAGAGATAATATTAGAGTACTTACCCCACCCCAAAATGGGAAATCATTATGACCTACACATTCACACGCTCAACTTCCGGATCACTGTGATATTGAGAGTAACTTGGCTTTGTAAGGATTTTAGCCAGGATAACGCCTGCAATGAGTAGTGCACCAGAGAGATAGAACGCATTGTTCAGACTACCGGTTACATCCTGAATCCAACCGCCGAGCCTGGCTACAAACACACCAAAACCCCAACCCATAAAGACGATACCATAATTCATACCAAGGTTCTTCGGCCCGAAAAAGTCGCCTACGAAAGAAGGCATAAGGGCCAGACCACCACCGTACTGCCAGTATGCGATTCCTACCACGAGGAACAGCAGGGCTACGTTTTTACTGGCGATAACCATCGGCAGTGAAAACATACACAGAGCAGAGACACTGCAATTCAGCATGTATGCATTGGTTCTACCAATCTTATCTGAGTAGAAACCGGTACCGACACGGCCCGTGGCATTTACAAGCCCGCCGAAACAGACGAGGATCCAGGCGTTAGCAAAGAAGAACGGAATGTCCTTTGCTGTCACTGAAAGAATACCTTTTGCAGAACTAATGATCAGAAGACCTGACTGGGTGGTGAGAATGAACATGAATACCAGTGCCCAACACTGCCAGGTTTTCATCATCATACCTGTTTCCCAGTTGTTGACTTTCACCGGACCTGTACCCGCTTTTATTTCTGCTGCTGTAGCCACGGTTCCCGGAGGTACATAACCTTCTTCCGGAGTCTTCAACAGCTGACCAGCTATAAGTACTACGACACAGAAAAATGATCCCAGACCTATAAAACTTCCGGTTACACCATACTTATCAATGAGGAACTGGCCCAGATAACCAATATAAAGCGCAGCACCACCGTAACCACCAACTACCAGACCGGCAACGAGCCCACGTTTTTTCGGGCCAAACCATTTGAGTGCCGCAGGTGTCGGAGCAGCATAGCCGATACCCATACCCATACCACCGAGGATACCGAAACCAATCAGCAGGCCAGTGTAGCTTTTCATCAAGCCAGCAATAATACAGCCGACAGCCAGTAACAGACCACCGACCGTTGCACCGAACTTCGGGCTGATTTTATCCTGAATTTTACCGCCGGGGATCATAAATACGGCGAAAATGATAACACACAGGGTAAATGGCGTTGCCGCCTGTGCGTTGGTCAAATAGGTCCAGCCGGCATTCATCGAATCTGCCGGAAACATTTGACCTGCTTTATCGACATTAACAAGTGCTGATTTCCAGATACTCCAGGCATAGAGTATACCCAGACATAGATTTATAGAGGTTCCTGCAAATGTAGTGACCCACGCTTGGGTAGGCTCTTTTTGTATCGATTCAGTCATCTGGATCTCCTATGAGTGAATATTTGCGTACTTTGATCCGCTTAATCTGCCGAATAGTATTTATGTTTGCGGCCTGCCTTCCTTCCGCCACGCGCCCACAGGTACTGCTCCCGTTCTTTCCTCCCTTGTCGTTAAGATTAGCTGCGATGCACCACTCATTCGCCGCATCGCCACATGTTTTACCAAGGCTTTTCTTCTGCACTCAGCACACCTGACTTCGCTTTTAGCTTTCTCTTCCTGATTTTACTCTTCTTTCACCAGCCGCCATCACGTTTTAGAAACTCGGTTTCTACTGATAAACCACAGTTCTCCATCAGCTCACCTATTCGCCTCTCTATTTCTTGCTTGAAGTGACTTCTTCTTTCAAACCTGGCAACCAGATCTGCTGCATATCAATCTCGTTATGCAGTGTTTTACATTTATTGGAAGTAATAAGATTTAATCGAAAACCCTTCACAGAAACATGTATTTTTGTCAACATACGCTCCTTGAAAACATTTCCAATTCAGCCCCCATCGCAACGTGAAATACACTTTTGCGAATTTGAGTCAGCGTCTCTATTTCGCTAGCATCAATTTTATTTAACAAATGAATCACGATAATTCAAGTAAAAATTTTGTGCATTTTTGCCTTTTCATATCTGAGAATGCTTATCATCTTACTAAAATAACACAATTATCTTCTTTTTGGAAACCTGGTTTCTATACTGTTTTCCGTTTGTTAGAAATTTATGACAACTAAAACGATTGAAAGTTACATGGAGGGCATGACTAAAGGAGAAACAAAGATGTAGTAAAACCTCTTAAAACCATAATAACATTTTGAAGTGACATGATTAACACTGTTACCGAATGAGCAAAACCTCTTCCCGTCTCCAATGTACTACAATGTGCAACCTATGGTAATAACCGGACAATCTGAAAAGTATCAAAAAAAATGATTTTCCATCATCCCCAGAGATTCAACCGAGGATTTTCGGCAAACCCCCGAAGTATATCGCCTCTGGTAACGACACCGACCAAACGGGTATCGTCTCTGAGCACGGGCATTGCATCTACATGATAGTAGGCCATAACATGGGCAACTCGCCTAATATCGCTCCTGGAATCGGTGGTGATCGTCTCTTTCGGTACGACTTCAGCGACAGTCATCCCGGCATCCATGTCTACTACATCATCAACAACCTTTATTCTCCTGAGAATGTCACGGTCTGCCAGTAAGCCTGCAACCTCCTGCCTGTCAGAAACAACGACAAGTTGTCGAATTCCTTCTTCTTTCAACCGTAGCCAGGCCTCCATGAGGGGAGCATCGCTGCGAATGGTGGCCGCCGGTGAACCCATAATCTGGTAGATATGCACCAGTGGCTCGAGCATGCTCTTCTTCTCTATGGCCTGCCGGTAGGCAGCAATCCCCTCAGGAGGTTGTCTGTTCTCAGGAAACGGAAAAGGCTCTTCCCCTTCCATAATGGGAGTTACCGGAGAACGACGATCCACTCTCTTCTGCTTTTCAAGGGCTTCCATCGGTCCCTTGAAACGCTGTCCGTCAAGATCGTAGATGTAGAACATAGTTACCTCCCCGGCTTAGAGTACCCGGATATAAAAGGTACAAGAGTAGAGTAGTATCAGACTTCCAGACCCGCCATCATACCAGGAATAGCAGCGACTTTATCCTGATCATTCCGTGAGAAGCAATCCACCAGCCGGCCTCCGAACATCACACCTATCCTGTCTGAAAGAGCAAGGGCCTCGGAAAGATCTCCTGTTACCAATAAGATACCAGCCTGTTCGCGTGCTTTCAATAACAGGTTCCACACATCTTCAGCCGCTGAGATATCAAGCCCCTGAGTCGGCTGTTCGGCCACAATGAGTCTGGGGCGCCGGTAGAATTCACGGGCCAGGACCATTTTCTGGAGGTTGCCACCGGACAATTGCCAGGCTAACGCATCCAGGTTGGGCGGACGTATATCAAATTCATTGATAAGGTATTCGGCCTTCATCCTGGCAGCCTCTTTCTGCAACCAAGGCCCTTTGGTAAAACCGCCCCTGGTCGTTAAAAGGAAATTATCAAGCAAGTCGAGCCCCTGGCAGGTTGCAAGCCCCTGCCTGTCCTCTGGAATGTAGCTAAGCGCCAGATTCCAGGTTCGGGATCTAAAAAATTTCCGCCATTCAAGGCCAAGAATTTTTACTGTCCCCTTGGGTGGTTTATGTAGACCGCAGACCGATTCAACCAACGGCTTCTGACCATTTCCTGCCACCCCGACCAGGCCAAGGATTTCCCCCTGCCGCAACTCCAGGTCAACAGATTTCAACCGTTTTTCACTCAGTCTCTCAATTTTAAGGACAATCTGGCGTGGTTCCATCGGCTGTCGATCCACCTCAAGTAACACCTGCCTGCCAACCATCCGTTCGGCAAGCTCAACGGTGGAGGACACCTCGGAGGTGGAAACCTGGTCGATAACCTCACCACGACGTAATATGGCGATTGAATCCGCTACCGCCATAACCTCTTCAAGTTTATGGCTGATAAAGACTATGGACTTGCCCTCTTTCACCATAAGACGCATGGTGGCAAAGAGGGTTTGCGCCTCAGCCGGAGTCAGCACTGCTGTCGGTTCATCGAAAATCAGAAAATTGGATTTCCTGTGCAGTAGTTTCAGGATTTCAACTTGCTGCTTCTCGCCCATCGACAGCTCACGGATTTTCGCGGCAGGGTCTATCTGCATATTGTACTTCTCTGCCAGTTCCCGGACCTGTTGTTGCACTGCTGCGGCTTTCAAGAAGAAGCTACCCTTTTGCCCAAGAAAGACATTCTCGGCAACGGTCATGGCCTCCACCAGCTTGAAATGCTGGTAAACCATGCCAATTCCAGCCATTATAGCCTGTTCTGTCGATCCAAATACCGTCTTTGTCTTACCAATATAGATGGCACCGGAGGTGGGTTGGAGCTGTCCGGCCAGTATCGACATAAGCGTAGACTTTCCGGCTCCGTTTTCACCTAGCAGCGCGAGCACCTTACCCGGCACAATCGAAAGGCTCACATCCTTATTGGCCTGCACATCGCCAAACGACTTGGATATTTTCTCAAGTCGAATCTGCGCAAGTCCGGGCTGCTCCATGCTACCGCTCCCTGCCAGCAATGGGAGTCACGAACGTTGACTCGGTATCCCATGGAAAAAGTATCCAGGTATCCTGGCTTACCTCGGTAATGTAGGTATCCACCAGAGGTCTGCCTGCCGGTTTTGCATAAACCGTGGCGAAATGGGCCTGGGGTACCATTTCACGAACGATTTTGGCGGTCCGACCGGTATCCACGAGGTCATCTATCAGCAGCCACCCCTCACCGTTGCCGTCGAACTGTTTGAGCATCTCCGCATCCCCCTTCTTGTCTTTCCAGTCGTAACTGGAGATACAGATAGTATCAACCAGGTGGATATCGAGTTCCCGGGCAATGATGGCAGCGGGCACCATCCCACCACGGGTGATGGCGATTATCCCCTTGAAATAATCATGCCCTAGTAACCGCCAGGCCAGGGCCTTTGAATCACGGTGAAGCTGCTCCCATGATATGGGATAGGTCTTTTTATACTGTTCGTTCATCATAAAGAGTCCTCGTCCATAACGGCCCAGCCGGATCGGCGAGCCACTTTTCCAGACTATTCAGTTGGTTCCACATTAACACCGAGCGCCGCAGGTTCTTCCGTCGCCCCCTTCCACCATGAAGAGAATACTAATACAATTATAGTCAGAGTATAGGGCAGCATCAACAGCAGTGAAGACGGAAGTGCGGTGCCCGAAGCCTGCATCCGCAACTGCATAGCCATGATGCCTCCAAAAAGATAGGCCCCGAAAACAGCACGGCCGGGTCTCCAGAAGGCAAAAATAACCAGCGCCACAGCAATCCAGCCGCGGCCACCAGTCAGGCTGTTCGTCCAGAGGTGGGTATAGGCAAGTGAAAGATACGCCCCGCCCAAACCCATGAAAAAACCACCGACCAGGATACCCACCCAACGGTAGGCCTGAACATTTAATCCAGCAGCAGTTGCAGCCTCAGGGTACTCCCCTGCCGCACGCAAGCCGAGGCCATATCGGGTATTGTTAAAAAAGTACCACATGAGCGGAGGAATAATATAGGTGATATACACCAGTGGATCCTGGTTGAAAAACACCGGACCCACCACAGGAATTTCTGAGAGCACGGGAAAAGGCATGGGACCAAAACCCGGCGCAGATTGTCCCACCAGGGACGTCCCCAGATAGTTGGCAAGACCCGTACCGAGAATAGTGAGGGCCAGCCCTGATACGACCTGGTTGCCCTGAAACCAGAGACAGACAATTCCATGAATTGAAACCGCAAGCGTGCCGGAAAGCCCAGCCACAACGAAAGCGACAGACGGGTTGCCGGTAACCTTTGCAACCACAAAGCCTGTGAGCGCGCCGACTATCATCGCGCCTTCCACCCCAAGATTGAGCACCCCCGACTTTTCGGTAAAAATCTCTCCCAGTGTCGCATACAGAATTGGGGTACCCGATTGAACAGCGGCGGCAAGAAGAGGAATGAGAATCTCGATCATGACAAAGTCCTCACCTTTTCAACTCTATAAACAGTAAACAAGCCGCCAGCCAGTACACTGAGCAAAATCAACCCCTCGATTATGCCGCCAAATGCGGCCGGGACCTGGAGGTCGAGTTGTAAATTTTCCACCCCGACCCGCAATCCGGCAAGTAGGAAAGATGCAATACCGATAGACAGAGGGTTAAGCCTGGCGAGCCAGGCCACGACGATGGCAGTATAGCCATACCCGACCATGATAGAAGGTTGCAGCCGGTTGATGGTGGCAGAGGCCTCAAGGAAACCTGCCCAGCCTGCCAGCCCGCCGCTCAACACCATCACTAATACCACCAGTTTATCATAAGGGAGCCCGGCATACCTTGCAGCACGAACCGAATCCCCACTGGCCTTTAATTCAAAACCAACGGTGGTAAAACGGAAAAATACCCAGACCAGCAAACCAAGAACAACACAGTGCAGCAATCCCCAGTTTACACTGGTGGAGCCGATTTTACCGACAATGGCTGCTTCGGGAAAGGTTGGGGTCATGGGAAAGCCGAAACTGGTCGGATCCTTCCACACCCCGAAAACCAGGTAGTCAAGAAAGAGGATGGCGATGTAGTTCATCATCAGGGTAACGATGATCTCGTTGGTTTTCAACTTCTGCCTGAGAAGAGCGGGGATCATGCCCCAGGCACCACCTGCTGCCACCGCCATAATAATCATGGCAGGCATCAGTAACCATGCAGGCCATTCCGGAAACGAGAGTGCAGCCCAGGTAGCCCCCATTGCACCGAAAGCAAATTGTCCTTCTGCCCCAATATTCCACACCTGCAACCGAAAGGCGATAGCAACACCGAGCGAGCAGAGAAAAATAGGAATACCCTTTATCAGGCTGTCCTCAATGGCCCAGCGGGATCCGAATGCCCCCTGGAACAGGGTCAAAACCCCTTCAACAGGAGAAGTCCCCCGCAGAGCAAGCAAAATACCGCTCAGCACCAGCGAAAAGGCAATGGCCGCAAATAAAACAAGACAGGAGCGCCACCCGAGCGGCTCCTGTCTTTTAACTATCCGTAGACGGATCATGGAACGCGTCAATCGTATTGTAATATAATTTTAAAGTACCATATGTACACGATCCCGGGGTATACGCCGGAATCGTGTTATCAAATGACTCTTGTTTACTCGGTAGTACCTACAACGCCTTCAATAAACCAGGTCATGCCGAGCAGATCTCCGTCCGGGGCTGAAGCACCGTCGGCAATCTTGACCTCACCTTTCTGGTTCTTGATCGGTCCGGTGAAGACCTTCATCTTGCCGGCAGCAATATCGGCCTTGGCGGCAGCAACCTTATCCTGCAGCTCTTTCGGGACCATTGGACCAAACGGTGCCAGATCGACGATACCGTCGGCAAGTCCGGGCCATGCTGACTCAGCTTTCCAGGTACCGTTTTTTACACTCTCAACAATCTTTGTGTAATATGGTCCCCAATTCCAGATCGGAGCGGTGAGATGCGCCTTGGGTGCAAAGGTGGACATATCGGTGTTGTAGCCAACAGAGTAAACACCTTTCTCCTGGGCAGCTTCCTGAGGACCGGGGCTGTCCTGATGCTGGGCGATGACATCGGCACCCACATCGAGCAGAGATTTTGCAGCCTCTTTTTCAGTAGCAGGATCATACCAGGTCTTGGTCCAGACAACACGAACCGTTGCATCCGGGTTTACAGACTGGACTCCAAGGGTAAAAGCGTTGATGCCACGAATAACTTCAGGAATTGGAAAAGCCGCAACATAACCGATGGTATTGGACTTTGTCATGCCGCCAGCGACGATACCGGAAAGATAACGGGCCTGGTAGATCCGACCAAAGTAATTGCCCATGTTGTCTGCCATTTTAAAACCCGAGCAATGCATAAAAGTTGTATCCGGGAACTGTTTGGCAACTTTCAGCATCGGGTCCATATAGCCAAAGCTGGTGGCAAAAATGATGTCGTATCCTTTCCTGGCCATATTCAGCATAACCCGCTCCGAATCGGGACCTTCCGCCACGGCTTCCACATAGGAGGTCTTTACACCGTCCATCTTGTCAATGGCCTGGCGTCCTACGTCATGAGCATAGGACCAGCCCGCATCCCCGATAGGTGACACGTAGACAAAACCGACATTCATATCTTTCGCCGAAGCGGTTGAAGCGCAAAGGGCAACACCGGCTGCCAATGCAAACATAGATTTAAGAAATTTCATACACCCCTCCTCAATGTGAGAATAAACTTTATATGCAATAATTATTGTAAAACTTACAACACCTGCTTTAAAAACAATTTGGCTCGTTCTTCCTGTGGAGCGGTAAAGAAATGTTCGGGCGTACCCACTTCCACCACCTTTCCCTCATCCATAAAGATGACACGATCGGCAACCTCACGGGCGAAACCCATTTCGTGGGTAACCACAACCATGGTCATTCCTTCCCGGGCAAGCTGCTTCATAACATCGAGTACCTCGCCCACCATTTCCGGGTCAAGGGCTGAGGTCGGTTCGTCAAACAGCATGACTTTGGGATCCATGGCGAGCGCCCTTGCAATCGCAACGCGCTGCTGCTGCCCACCTGAGAGACGGATCGGGTATTCGTTTGCCTTCTCGCCGATACCAACTTTTTTGAGCAGCGCTCTGGCCTTTTCCTCAGCCTCTTTTCGACTCCGCTTGCGTACACGCATCTGGGCTAATGTCAGATTCTCAAGTACACTTTTATGCGGAAAGAGGTTGAACTGCTGGAAGACCATACCCACTTCTGCCCGGATCTTGTTAATGTTGGTTTTCCTGTCCGAAAGATCAACCCCGTCGATTATAATGTGTCCACTGTTATATTGTTCAAGACAGTTGATACAACGCAGGAAGGTCGATTTACCGGAACCGGAAGGACCAATAACAACAACCACTTCCCCTGGGGCGACCTCGGCCGAAACGTCATCTACCGCACGTACGGTAATGCCCCGGCCGGTGAAAATCTTTGTTACATTCTTGGCTTTAATCACTGATCGCAAACCTCCGTTCCATGTAATAAACGAGCTGACTCAACACCGAGGTGATTATCAGGTACATGGCAGCAACTACCAGCCATACCTCAAATGTTGCAAAGGTACTGGTAATGATTTCGCGGCCTGACTTCGTCAGGTCGGTAATAGCAATAACAGAAACGAGGGATGAATCCTTGATAAGGCTGATAAACTGACCAGAGAGCGGTGGCAGGATACGTTTAAAGGCCTGGGGCAGGATAATATCAATCATCGCCTGAGGGATAGTCATACCAAGAGAGCGGGCCGCTTCCATCTGCCCTTTCGGGATAGCCTGTATGCCCGCCCGAACAATCTCAGCCACATACGCTCCGGCAAAAAGCGACAAGGCACCGATACCAGCAACATTTCGGCTGAGGTCGAAAACCGTGCCGATAAAGAAATAGGCAATAAAAATCTGGACCAACAGAGGAGTACCGCGAATAATCTCGATATAAATTGCCGCCAGCATGTTAATCGTATAATTCTTGGAGATCCTGGCAAGGCCGGTACAAAGTCCTAAAATGAGGGCCAGCACAGAAGAAATAGCTGACAGCCAGATGGTTGTCCACAGCCCGGTCATGAGCGGACCCATGTGCCATTTTACAGTGAAACCGACAGTATCGCCTTCAAAGAGGTCCTCTCCTTCAGCGACCTTTAGAGAGTCCGTATCAACAAGGACCGTTTCTACATCTCCGGATTCGGATGTCAGGGTGAGGGTCGACGAGCCGCCATCCTGTTTAATTGTTGTTACAACTCCGTCAAAAGGTATCTTGTGGGCCTCTTCCCCTTTATAGAGGAAATACTGCGGAACCCTATTCCACCGCCATGGATAATCAATCTGTTTTATTGACCCATAAATTGCGGCGGCCATCACAATAAGGATGACCGCCAGCAAGATTTTCCAGGGCCACAATTTTTCAGTGGCGTCCACGTGAATGATGTCCTTTGGTTACTGGATCTCTTTAATCCAGGCATCATCCTGGAACCATTTTTTATAGATCTTGTCGTAGGTTCCATCGTGCCTGACCTGATACATGAAATTGTTCAGCCAGTTCAGGAAATCAGGATCGCCTTTTCGTACAGCCCATGCCAGCGGCTCAAAGGTGAATGCGGTATCAAGATGGGTTACCTTGCCTGCACCACGCTGGGCAACGGCAACTGTATTGAAAGGCATGTCATAGATAAATGCATCGATCTTCCCGTTCACAACTTCGAGTACACCTTCCTGCTCGGTCTCAAAAGAGACGTACTTAGCATTCGGGATCAGTCGCTTGGTCGCCTGCTCACCGGTAGTGCCGAGTTTGGAGGCAACGGTGTATTTCGCATCGTTCAGGTCTTTGTAGGATTTAACCTCGCCTGCAACCTTATTACTGAGGATAACGGACTGGCCGATCTCGATATAAGGAGTAGCAAAATTGATGGAAAGGTTCCGTTGCTGGGTCAGGGTCATACCGGAAGCGATAATATCGAACTTGTCGGTGAGAAGTGCCGGGATAATACCGTCCCAGGCGGTGGAAACCAGTTCAAGCTCAACGCCCATGGCTTTTGCCATGCGCTTGACCATATCCACGTCAAAACCGATAATCTCACCTTTCTGGTTGGTGAGCTCAAACGGCATGTAACCGGGTTCCATACCAACACGCAGTTTACCGCGCTTCTGGATCTCATCAAGAGCTCCTGCCATTACGGAACCTGCACTCAGCGCCATCGCAGTTACCACTGCAACACACATCAGAAATCTTTTCATTCTTCTCTCCTCTCTTTCTTTCTGAAATTTTCGTATGAAAGAACCCACCACAAGCTCTTTCACTAGTAAAAATGGTGGGAAATTAAAAGATTTTCCCCAATCAGATTTATTAACACAGGACAACCGCCTCGACAACCGTGTTTTCATAAGCGCTGCAGAAAAACAACTCCTTTACAAATAAGTGAGAGCGACCGCTGGGTACTACATGTTTGGGATATTCTGCCAGCAACCCAAGAAAGGAGGTGACAACCAAACAGGATACCCTGTATTCTCAATCGCTCTTTAACAAAATTGCAATATTTGCTGGCGGACGCCGGAACCAGCTCTTACAAAAATCCTCTTTTATGTCTGAAAAAAACGTGGCTTTCACCTATCTCACCCTTGCCCTTTCAATCATTTTCTGGGGTGGCTCCTTTATTGCGACCAAGATAGCCTTGCAGAGTTTCAGCCCATTTTGTCTGATCTTTCTGCGCTTTAGCTGTGCGTCTGTCTTTTTCCTCCTGCTTCTCTCGCGTACCGGCTTCCCACCGCTTACCAGAAAAAACCTGAAAAACCTGGCTCTACTCGCTATCTTCCAACCAGGTCTCTACTTCACCTTTGAGACAATCGGCCTGCAATACACCACCGCCACCAAGACCTCTCTGATAATCGCCACTATCCCGCTTGTAGTGGTGGTCATGTCGGTCCTGTTTTTAAAGGAAAGAATACGTCCCATTAATATTGCAGGTATCTGCATTTCACTGGCCGGAGTCTCCCTGCTGGTCTTTGGGGGGCAGCCTGAGGGCGTCGCCAGCGGGATGCTGTTTGGGGACCTGCTCATAGGCGGAGCTGTCCTGTCGGCCGCAATTTATATGCTCATGGCTCGTAGCCTTGGCCAGACCATTACACCCGTTCAGATAACAGGTGTGCAGGCCATTTTCGGTGCGCTGATATTCCTGCCCCTGTTCCTCTACGACCTCCCTGCCCTGCAGTGGCAGGAAGTCACCACAGACTCTATCATTGCCGTGATCGGACTCACCGTCTTTGCCACCATTGCCGCATTCCTCTGCTATAATTATGCACTCACCCAAATTCCCGCAGCCCGGGCAGCTGTCTTTATCAATGCCATCCCTGTGGTCACCGCCTTCGGGGCCTGGCTACTCCTGGGGGAAACACTCACCATGGTCCAGTTTATCGGCGGTGCGGTTGTCCTGTTTGCCGTTTACCTCGCTAATCACTCAGGCCCAAGCGCAGCCTCCACCTGACGAAACTTGTAGGTGTTGATATTGTCAGGTATAATCCTGGCAAAGATGCAAACGGACACACAGGCTTGGTAGTCGCAATACTGCTCATTGAATTGCAGGATGTCACCTTAAACTCAACACGGATATAAACAACAATGTCGTCCACCGTCAGCCCTTCCCATTTTAAGGATCTTCTCGATGCAGAGCCGGGTGATGTCTGCACCCGCTCATTATGCAGCTATGATAACGAATCGGGCAAATATTCCCTGCATGCGTGGGGCAGGCAATATTGCATAGACCCGGCAAACGAAACAATTGTTACTGTTGATAATAAGAAGAGCCTTCACGGATATTTTGATCTCTTCCTGATTCACCACCTGCTCGGAGCCCAGGCGCTGGAACCAACAGGAGAATGGATTTCCGAAAAGGACATGCCCGGCGGTGCCACATTCTTTCGCGGCCCCCACGCAGTGCCCACAGAGTTGATAACAGGTGTTGTTGGCGACGACCTCGATCTTTTTAGAAAAATGTGTGAATCTTTTGGCGGAACGCCTCTTGGAATGGGAGATGCGGCGTACAGCTTTACCATCACCGACAGGGTCCCCGTTGCGATTCTCTACTGGGTTGGAGACGAGGATTTTCCAGCTGAGGCCAAGATACTCTACGACCGCACAATCACCGAGCATCTTGAACTCGATGGCGTGTATGCGCTGATGGTCTCCATCTGCAATTATTTTACATCGTGACGACGATCAAGGGCCATAAAATCAATTTGCGACCACTGGACGTTGCTGATACCGCAGTCCTGTTCTCCTACCGGTCTCTGCCCGAAGTCTATAGATATCAACAATGGTTACCCGAGTCGGTCGCCGATGCACTCTCATTTATCGAGTCCTACGGCTTTGACAGACAAGCGATACGAGATCGCTGGAATCAGTTTGCCGTTATTGAAACACCTTCCGGACAGCTTATCGGTGATTGCGGTTTCTGCCTCTGCTCAGAGGGTGAGGCAGAGATCGGCTACACTATAATGCCTACGTTGCAGGGAAGAGGCCACGGCACAGACTGCGTCAAAACCCTCATCACCTTTCTTTTTGACCAGCTCCCGCTCCATTCAATAAAGGCAGTGACTGATCCAGGCAACAGACCTTCCATCTCCCTGCTTCAACGACTAGCATTCACTCTCACCTCACTCTCACCGAAGGCAACATGTATCCGGGGCGAATTGTGTGATGATGCAACCTATCACCTCAGGAGAGAGAGCTGGGTGGGGGAAGGGCATTCTCAGACAGCCTCTTAGAGAAGAATCACGGTTTCAGATTCCCCTTGCCGAATTCATCCCAAAACCCTTCCTGGACCAGTTCTGTTATCGCTTTTTCAAGAGAGGGAATAATTGCCTCATTTTTCTGGTATACATAATGGTAAATTGGTGCAGAGAGGATAAAAGGCTTCAGTTTACGAATCCCATCTGCCTGACCACCTAATTCCTGCAGTACGGCGTCGGCACTTGCTTCTGTTGCCAGGACAACATCCACCCTGTCATACAGAAGCACCTGAAAGAGTGCTGAATAATCTTTTACCGTTGTCACCTGCAACCCTTGCATCATTCTCTTTGTCCAACGAACTCCCAGCACTGAACCTATCCTGTACTTCTGGATTATATCTTCACTATACGAATTGATATCATCATGAAGGGTATATGCGGCACCATTCAGGTCCATCAATTTAACGTCAACTCGCCTCAAATGAGGATATTTGCTTTCAATAGCTGAAATTCGTCCGACATCACCGTCAACCTTCCCTGAATTTGCACTTTCCAGTGAGCGAAGATGCGGCAGCGCCTCAAACCTCACTTTGAAACCGGCTCTTTCATAGACATCCTTTACTCGTTTTTTGACTAACTGATGAAAAAGGGTTCCGGGACTGTAGCTGAGGACGTAAACCGTTTCTTCCGCTGTCGAGAAATTCACACCAAAAGTCAGGAAACAAATCAGGAAAACAGACACTCTTAGCAACCAGTGATTCAATTTTCTTTTCATGACACTTTACTACTCCACTATTTAGTTCCCGTCCTAAAACGAGCCTTCTCCCAATCTCAGCATTCCGGTTAAATTATTTATCCTCCGAATATCGTACATATGCGTGCGGTAAATAATTAGGCCACGCCTCGATATTGAACAGAATGCTGAGTTGTAGGCTGGGAACTATTTACACGAAACAAGTTCAACAACCGAAGCCCAGGACAGTCACCAGAATCCTATCACACTATTACCTCCCGGGTCAAAAAGATGTACCCGGCGAACTGGAATTGCTCACAGGCTCGGGCGGTGACGTCCTCGAATTTCCTGGCGTGCACCTTAGATAACCTCTGCCACCGTCAACACACTACACAAGTTGGCATTGAGTGGAAACCGAGGGTAAACATTGTCTATGGCTGGGGAACTGGCACCTAAATAGATACTGCCCCACATGCCGTGGGACCGAACCATATCAACGCAATAATGCTTTGATATTTATGGCTCGCTTGATGGGGGAAAAGTAACAATGCTATTCCCAGAAACATCCACGCTAATTCTGTCCGTACCTGGCCAGCAGCATATCAAGTTTATTGGCAAATTGCTGCCGATCACTCCTGTTTAACGCTGCCGGCCCTCCGGTATCCACACCAGTAGCCCGAAGGTCATCCATGAAGTCCCGTATGCTCAACCGTGACTGTATGGTGTCTTCTGTAAACAATTCCCCTCGAGGACTCAGGGCGAACCCGCCCTTTTCGATAACCTGAGCGGCAAGAGGGATATCCGCAGTGATAACAAGATCTCCTCCCTCAAGCTTCTTTACGATTTCATTATCGGCAACGTCAAACCCTTGTGGCACCTGCAACGTTTTTATATGTAGCGATCGTGGCACACGTAAAGCTCGATTGGCAACAAACGTCGTTTCTATTCGCCTGCGTTCAGACGCCTTGTACAGGATCTCTTTTATAACGACCGGACAGGCATCCGCATCTACCCATATTTTCATATATTCTCAAACCTGGTTCTGTAAACCGACTCTTTTTAAGCGAACAGGATGCTTTTCCTCCTGACGAGATGCTGACTTCTACTGTCATTAACTACCTCCCATCTAAAAAAAACGGTACTGCTTCTCTAACAGATCGGCCTTATACTGCTCATCCAACTGTCCCAGACCAGCGTGGGGTTTGTGGATAACGTAATGTCAGTCAGGGATGGGCCTGTGAATATGACAGCCGCTGCTGCGGGTACCATCTCGACTTGTTAATAAACTCGTTCCCATCCTAAAACAGCCCTTTGGGTCAATATCTTCGTTATGCTCAAAATTTTATCCCACGGCAAGTGAGGGACGAGACTCCGAGATATCCATTATATGCCTGTGGTAAAATTTTTCGCATGTCTCGATATTGAACAGAATGATGAGTTTTAGGATGGGAACTAACTAAGTTACCCTGGATTACATCAATCAACAATCGGCTTGCTTTGAATTAAAGCATCCGCAAGACAAAAAAGGCTTGCAGCATCATGCTGCAAACCTTATTAGGATTTACCACATCATCCGGATATTGCCAAAAGGTCATTTCATGCTTTCTGGTACGTTCAACAGGAGGAGATATATTCAGCCCTGAAGGTTAAGAGGTCATCCGGCCCAGGCGATGAAAACGACAGCATCAAGCACGAGAAAAGAAGCAGAACGGCACCATAACTGTTGCCAATAACACGTCAATTTACAGAAATTCAATTTCCTTATTCTATTTGAAGACGCATAATCGGGCTACTCAGCATGTTGGCATTTTTCCTTACACATGCCAACATGGAGAGATGAATTGTTTTGGAGTTTTTTTTTGATTATAATCAGATAATTATATCTGACCGATTCTTTAATTGAAATTAAAACTGCTGCCATATCTTTTTTATCCTTGGTTCAGTCGCCGATTGTTTATCTGGCAAGGAATTAATCACATGTCCAGAAGTTCCAGAAATGCCTTAATCAACATGGCAGCATTCGTGGTTGTGGTTGCCGGCATGAAAGCCGCCGCAGCATTAATCGTACCATTTCTGCTTGCTATCTTTCTCACGATCGTCAGCCTTCCGCTCCTCATATTGCTGGAAAAAAGGGGGATACCGGAACTCGCCAGCCTTCTGATTATTCTTATTATTGCAGTTGGAGTATGGTTTCTGCTCGTTATACTCATAGGGTCAGCACTTGGAGATTTCACCAAGAGTGTCCCCTTCTATCAGGATCGTCTCCGAACAATCATCGGCGATGCCTGGTCATGGCTTGATGGTTACGGAATCACTATAGACAGAGCGATGCTTGAAGATATTTTCGACCCGACCAGAATCATGAGGCTTGTAACAAGCACCTTGAATGGCCTCGGAGGTTTAATGAAAAACGCCTTTCTCATTCTCCTCATGTATATTTTCCTGGTGTTTGAAGCGACCGTTCTGCCACTGAAAATACAAGCCGTCAGCCACGACAAAAAAGGAGCGCTCAACAGTTACTCTGCTATTACACAAGGCGTAAACCGATACCTGGCCATCAAGGCCCTTACAAGCCTGGCAACCGGCACAATAGTTTACCTTCTTCTCAGGTTTCAAGGAGTTGACTTCCCCGTTCTCTGGGGCCTTCTCGCCTTCATTCTCAACTTTATCCCCAATATCGGCTCCCTGATTGCTGCTGTCCCTCCGGTCCTTCTGGCATTAATTCAGTTCGGCCCTCCTCAGGCTATTGTCACAGCAGTTGGCTTTTTGACAATAAACACAGTTATTGGTTCCCTCATCGAACCAAAAGTTATGGGACAAGGTGTGGGCCTTTCATCGCTTGTGGTATTTCTCTCGCTGCTCTTCTGGGGCTGGATTCTTGGACCGGTGGGGATGCTGCTGTCGGTGCCTCTGACTATGGCCCTGAAAATAGCCTTATCAGAATATGAGTCGACCCAATGGATTTCAATACTGCTCGGGTCAAACAAGGATATCTTATCTTACTCTCAGCAGTTACTCAGTGACAAGAACAAAGGGGGATAAACGTTCCCGGTACTACAGTCAGACCTGCTCGAAGGAATTTGTTTTTAAACACACAACCATGTTCTTTTCGATCAGTTTGGTTTTGGCGCTTTTATACAAGAAACCTGAAAAGTCCCAAAAAGGAACAGGCAGAATAACTCGAGACAATAAACCTCAAAAGAAAGGAATAAACATGAAAGTAATCACCCCACTGATCATCCTGGCGACTGCCCTGTTCGCTTCATCGGTTCTCGCAGACAAGAGTGAGCAGACGGTCAGCGTAAACCTTTCCAACTTCGTGCGTGCTGAATCGGACCACATGATTCGTGCCAACATGAAGGCATTCGACGTCAGCCTCGGACAATTCGCGCATCTGCGAGAGCCCACAACGCCCGACAATCAGCCCGTCATCCGCATGAACCAGGATACCCTCTACTCCGGAGCGGTTCTGGACCTGTCCAAGCCGGTAAAGATCACGCTGCCTGAGGTCGACGGCCGCTACATGTCAATGCACGTGGTCAACCAGGACCACTACATGTTCGTGAAATCGAAACCGGGAGTCTACGAACTGACCGAAGATCAAGTGGGCACGCGTTTTGCGCTTGTGACCGTCCGAACCTTTTACAATGCCGGTGATCCCGCCGACCTCGATAATGCCCATGCGGCTCAGGACAAGATCGAGATCAGCGGTGGTGGAAACGGTCCTTTCGAGGCACCAAACTGGGACACAAAAAACCTCACTGTTGCGCGTAAGGCACTCAGTGATCTTGCCGCCCTTGGCTTCGACGCGTCCTATGCCTTCGGCCAAAAAGAAAACGTCCGCCCGATCGACTATCTGGTTGGCGCTGCGGCCGGCTGGGGCGGAATGCCGCGCTCTGCCGCCATGTACGTAATGGACAGCGTCGACAAAAACGATGGTAAAACACCGTACGCGGTAACCGTGAAAGACGTACCGGTAGATGCGTTCTGGTCTATTACAGTCTACAACGCAGATGGATATCTCGAAGCAAACGATCTCGGCAGAAACAGCTACAACAACTTTTCCGCCAAACCCAACGCGGACGGTTCGTATACGATCCATTTCGGCGGCGACCCCAAAGGTTTGAACTACTTACCCATTACCGAAGGCTGGAATTACGCCGTCCGCATGTACCAGCCGCGAAAGGAAATCCTCGATGGCTCCTGGACGTTCCCTCGTATCGAACCCGTAAAGTAAGGCCAGGAGAAAAAACATGAATAGTTCATGGCTCCCTGGCAAATTCAACCGCCTTCAAAAAGGCTTTTTCCATATCAGGCAAATGGGTGATGTCAGGCACTACCTGGATATACCGGACTATTCCCTGCTTATCTACAATAACGACGGATCTCGCAAGTAAACGGGGTCCGTCGAGCAGCAGCCCCACAGAGCGGCCGAAAGAGCCTTCTTTGTAATCCGACAGATATTGAATATCTGTAAGGTTTGCTTCCTCTGCAAAGCGCAATTGGGCAAATGGTGTATCGCGACTGATAGTGATACGTGTAACAGTTGACGGCAAAGTATCACCTTCTTCTCCCAGATAGTGCGTCTGCGCCTCGCACACCTTAGTATCAATTGAGGGGACGATACTCAGCAGCAATACCTGTCCTTTGAACTCCTGAAGGTTTATTGGCTGCATGGAAACCGCATCGACAAGAGCCGTTTCCGGTAGCCGCTGTCCGACCTCTATACCAGTACCGGTGAGGGTCAGTTTTTTCCCTTGCTTTTCAACAGAGGTACCAGGTGAAACACTCCCAAAATCAACTGTTATCGATTTCTGTTTCGGTGCGCATGAGACCAGCAATAGTACTAAAACCAACAATAATGCTTTTAAGATCAATTTATTCATCATAATTAATCTCCCAATTCTATAAATATTTTTGTATTTGCAACTGGACAGTTACAAATACCGCATACTGACAGGATAATACCCTATGGACAGCTGTCAAACCATCACACCGCAGCGATATTGGGTTCTTTGAGCAATAGCCCCAAAGGGCAGCGGGGAGAATCTGCTGTTTTGCTACTCTAAGAGCATATGCGACTCAGGCAGTATCCATTTCTGTCCAACTGAAGCTGGTACAATCCCGTTTTTGTCTTATCCTGTCCTCAAGACAGTCCTCTTTCTGGACTCAATCATAAATATATCAACCTGACATTTACCACCTTATGCAACCCAGCGAAAAAGGCCCTATCGGTTCTTCTATTTCAAAGCTTGCTGTCATAGGGTTCCTGATCATTTTCTTTATCCTGGTAACCCTGTTTCCTTTTTCTCACCAGACCCAGACTCTTTGGTATAAAATCGGCACTGACAGGACTCTCCTGATCGCTGGCCAGCTTGTCGGTTTGTATTCTGTCTGCCTGGTATGGTGCCAACTCGTATTAATTGCCCGTCCGCCATTTCTTACAAAAATTTTCGGGGTGGCATCACTCAGCAGCACACACCGCTTTATCGGCAAGATGATACCGGTTGCAGTCATGGCGCATGTTCTGCTCATTCTCGTTCCTGAAGGACTAGCAAACCTGCCGGTTGGATGGAAGTTCTGGCCTGAAATGCTGGGCTTTCTCGCTTTCCTGCTTCTTCTCTTGCTCGCTGTTAGCAACTGGCTCCGGTTGAAATTGGCGATCCCTTATCCACAATGGAAAACCACGCATAGACTTCTTGGTCTCACAGCTTGTTTGGGTGTCGGGGCACATATCGTTTTTGTTTCTGACGCTTTCAGGCAGACTGCCCCGCGTATTTACATCTTGATTCTCTTCATTTCAGTATTACTGACTTATTCATATGGGAAATGGAAACAGAGAAAATGAAGAACAGATCGTTTCCCTGGGCAAATTGAAATGGCTACAAGAGATACAACCTTTTCCCCCTGGAGGATATTATGAGTAAAATAAAAGCTATACTAACTGCTTTTTGTGTTTCACTTCTTTTCGCGACTCAAAGCCAGGCAGGAGCCCGGGCCTGGGACATCGACAAGGCTCATTCAAATTTTTACTTCAGCGTTGATCATATTTTTTCCAAAGTACATGGTTTTTTCGGCGACTACTCAGGAGAGGTTCATTTTGATCCGAAAAACCTTGCAGAGAGCAAAATGGTCTTCGAGATTGATGTAAAATCAATCAACACAGCCATTGCCAAAAGAGACAAACATCTTCTCTCGGCTGATTTCTTTGACGCCGCCAAACACCCGAAGCTTGTTTTCACCAGCAATAAGATTTTGAGTTCAGGTGAAAACACCTTCGATGTACATGGGGTTTTCACGGTCAAAGGGAAAAAGTACGACCTCGTATTACCTTTAACCCTGGAAGGAATTAAGGATCATCCCATGGAGAAAGGGAAAGAGGTCGCCGGTTTTAATGGAAAGATCACCATAGACAGGCTTGCCTACGGTATCGGCTCCGGGAAGTTTTTTGAGTACGGTGTAGTAGGAAAAGACGTTGAAATTCTGGTCACTCTTGAGGTTCTCAGTA
The DNA here is from genome assembly GCF_010646885.2 of Desulfopila sp. IMCC35008. Lineage (GTDB taxonomy): Bacteria > Desulfobacterota > Desulfobulbia > Desulfobulbales > Desulfocapsaceae > Desulfopila. The sequence goes on from NZ_CP050700.1 coordinate 4,638,789, forward strand.
CAAAATAGTCAATTTCCTCACTCTCCGGGCCTTTAAATTGTAAAGAAGGTAACTCACTCCTTTTACAGGTTCGGAGATAAGATTAAGAATGAAACGCTGATATACGTGCTGAGGAAACAGCTCCATCAATCCCTCTTACTCGGTTATCCCATGGGACAGCATCTATAAACAGGCCCTGGTAGATATTGTATTACCTGGAGCTGTCTGTGCTAATGCATTAGCACAGAGGATACTCATGGGCATGGGGGGCTGTATTTCCTCACCCGAATTCCTCTTCAGTTCAGGTAGTGTACAAAAGGTCAGAACTATGAACACTTATCAACGCGTCAGATGTCTCGTTTCGGTTTTCATGTTGCTCTTCATGTCGGTTAACTTGGCCAATGCCGACTCTGTATCTGCAAAAGTAAAAGGTTCTGCGGGTTCAGTCCTATTGGTCAAGGAGTACGCATCATTCAATGAGCCCTGGGCAATGACCTTCCTGCCTGACAGGCGGCTGCTGATTACAGAAAAGTCGGGGAATCTTTTTCTGGTCAGTGCGGACGGAGCATCAAGGATATCCGTCACCGGAGTTCCCAGGGTAGCCTATGGCGGCCAGGGGGGGCTTGGTGATGTGGTACTTCACCCTCACTATAAAACCAATCATCGCATATATCTCTCGTATGCAGAAGAAGGCGAAAACGGTACTCGAGGTGCCGCAGTTGTTATGGCCTCTCTTGAAACCAGCCAAGGACGGGCAGAATTACGAAATGCTACAGTCATCTGGCGACAGGAACCCAAGGTCAAAGGATATGGGCATTATTCACATCGACTGGCTTTCAGCGCTGACGGAAAACTGTTTATTACTTCCGGCGAACGGCAAAAACAAAAACCAGCCCAGGATTTGACCCAAAATCTCGGTAAAATTATCCGAATAAATGATGATGGTACCGTACCTGCCGACAATCCAATCCAGGACCAGGGCGAGCTGGCAAAAACCTTCTGGTCACTCGGACACCGCAATATGCTCGGAATTGCCTTTGATCAAAGTGATCGGCTGTGGACCCATGAAATGGGTCCGAAACACGGAGATGAGTTCAACCTGATTAAGGCTGGCGACAATTACGGTTGGCCAGTTGTATCCTGGGGAAACCAATATTCAGGCGTAGACATACCTGACCACAATACCCGTCCCGATTTTCATGCTCCAGCGGTGTACTGGGTACCAACCGTTGCACCTGCCGGCTTAATTATCTACAGTGGCTCCCTTTTTCCGGAATGGAAGGGTGATGCATTTTTAGGAGGCCTGGCTTCAAGGTCATTGGTACGAATCGAGATATCAGGTGATAAAGCGTGGGAAGCAGAACGTTTCGCAATGGGCAAGCGAATCCGCGAAGTCGAGCAGGGGCCCGATGGTGCAATCTGGGTTTTAGAGGATAAAAAAGGCGGGCGTCTGTTGAAATTAACAAAGGACCGTTAAGCTCTATAATATGAATACGTCCCCCCCAACCACTCTCCGCCTTGACCGCGTCATGATGCTATTCAGGAAGAATTTATGGTTATTTTTCCCAATATGAAGGCGGAAGATGTTTGTGTTTTTACCGAACGATTACGATCCAGAATTGAGCAAAATTGAAAAGTTGCTTTTCCTGATACAGGAGACGTAAAGGGAGGATGAAAAGGTGCCGGGCGATAGAGGTGGGGATCGGGGAACTACTGTTCCTCTACCGCCCGACTGGGGTTCTATATAAAGTGGTAGTCAGGTTGTACCAAAGAGACTATTTTTTCTTGCCCCCTCCTTTACCGTTGTTATCACCACTTTTACCGTTGTTATCACCACTTTTACCGTTATTACCGTTATTACCGTTATTGCCGCTATTGCCGCTATTGCCGCTATTGCCGCTCTTGCCGTTGTTACCGCTACTGTTATTACTGCTACTGTTACCCGGACTTTTATCCTTGCTGCTGTTGTTACTGCTGCCCTGGGAGGAAACACCACCCTTCTGACTTTTGCCGGATGAACCTGATTGTGCTAAAGATAAGGAGCCGCTCTTATTACCGTTATTACCGCTATTTCCTTTATTCCCCTTGGCATCGGCAACGGCCTTGCCGCTCGACTTCGCCAGGCCGATGCCGTCCTTGGCACTATTGGCGCTGCTTGATTTCATCCCGTGGCTGCTGCTCCAGCCGTTCTTGACATTGCGTTTGGTCACTTCAGCCAGCTCCTGCTCGAGAGTCGTCGGCTCTTCAGGAATCAAATCATCGGTCTCAATCGGATCCTGGACCCCTGTCTGACTTTTCCAGTTCTTCGCATGGCCAAGTTTACGACCCAGATATTTCGGTTCAACACCAAGGAAATGAGCAATCTCACCCCAGCCCATCTTCTGGACCTGCCTCATATCCGCAATCTCTTCGGCCAGCACACCTGTGCGCTCGCCGAGCATTTCAGCATATCTTTCCTGGGCAGTCTCCGTCTCCTGCAGGGCATTCTGGTAGGCTTTTTCGAATCCTTCGTAGGCACTTACCGCGCCGTCATAATCGTTCTGTGCATCAAGCTCACCCTGTTTAGCGGCATTCAGGTTATCCAGTGCCTTCTGAGTGGCATCAGGATCACCGGAAGCCAAGGCCTCTTCATACGCTTTCTGGGCTTCGGCAACCTTTTTCTCTGCTTCCTCCAGTTCATCGAAATAGCTTTCCTTTTCTGCAAGTGCATCCTGCAGCTCCTTGCTGGCTGCATCCTGCTTACTCTCCGCCTCTGCGACCTTATCCGCTTCCTCGTTCAATTCGGGGTCGTTGGCCAGCGCCTGTTGCTGAAGGTTTGCCGCATGATGTGCCTGGGCCGCATTTTTATAACTGGGTTCTTCACCACCTGTTGGATCATCAGCACTGTCATCACCGGCCGGATCACCAACCGCATCGTCTCCCCCCAGGTCACCATCTCCATAGAGATCACTCGGTGCATCAAATTCATCCGTTGAATTTTCGCCCGGTACGTCATCCGCCCAGGCAAGACTGGAAAGAGCTAGAAGCGCACTTAAAATGGCCGCCACACAATATTTTAAAAGTTCCTTTTTCAAACCTACACCTCCTGTTTATCCTCGATAACACTGCTGAAAATCAGCAGGCTCTCATTCAGTTCAACCGGCTGCATATTCTCGCGCTCAACAACCTCTGGTTCATCGAACCAGCTGAGTTTAATACGTTCCGCGCCACCACTTGCAGCCATATCAACCAGTATCTTTTTTAAATCTTGCGCCCTGTTATAAGCATATACGCTATCATTTGCCTTGAAGACGACGACGTCCAATTGAATGCGGCGATCACTATCCAGAATTGTTGCGAGTGGAGCCAACTCCCGCCGAACATCAGCCTCTGTAAATACTTCTCCTGCCAGTACGTTGGCTGCCAGGATCACCTTTCTCACGCCGACCTGATACAGACGATAACTGTAATCTCCATATGCATTCAGCCTCTCCACCGCCCTGTAAGCAAATTTCCCAACCCGGATGACATCCAGGTACGCTTTCCAGGCAGCGGTTTCATCATCTATCCGGCCAAGCTGCCTTGCAATCAGACCAATGTTATAAAGGGCAGCCGGCTCATCGGGAGAAACCGTCAACACCGCACTATATGCCTCAAGGGCCTTTTCGTACTCTTGCTGGCTCAGGTAATTGTGGGCCAGATTAATAAGCAAAGGGACGGAGCGGGGATCGGACTCAAGCCCCCGAAGGTAGCTTAGTCTCTCTTTTTCCGGATAACCCAGCCGCCAGTAGCCAACTCCCTCCCAATAAGCATATTCCGGATTATCGGGTTCCAGGATCGATGCTTTCCTGAACATGCGCATCGCCTGCACATTTTTTTCAGACTCAAGCAACGCCCTGCCCATCAGGTACGCCTGGTAGGAACCCTCAACATCCTCAGGGATGGCCAGAGGTGAAGTCTGATGCGGAGTGGGAGACAACACCCGGGACGTCTGAGGTGTCGGAGCCAACGCGACCTCACGCTGTGGCTCGACACTGACACGACCTGCCAGGAAAGAGGCGCACACCAAAATCAGGACAGCACACACATAAACGGGACGAAAGGAAAATGCCACCGGCCTGGATTTTACAAAAAATTCCCGTAACCATGCCATTATCCCCCTACCGGAACCTGAATCGATACGATCCATTATATCCTGAGTCAGGCCGTCAGGAACATCCTCGAGGTCAAGCCTCTTCAACGAATCTATCAGTTCCCTGTTTTCTCCAGTATTCCTTTCCACGTCCATATCACTTCTCGCCGAGGAGGTTCTGAAGCTCTCCCAGACTCCGTTGTATTCTCATTTTTACGGCACTCTCGGAGACCTTGAAAATCTCCGCAAGTTCCCGGATACTTCTCTCATGACGATAGCGCAGGATAAGCAGTTCCCGGCGGTCCTCTTCAAGCCCTTCCAAGGCCAGCATCATCCGCTGGGTCTCCTGACGGCGTTCCGGATCATGTCGTATCTCCGGCGACTCCATTTTTACTTCTTCTGCATAACGAGCCAGTTTACGCTGTTGCGAGTACTCTTTTTTTTTCCAATCCCTGGCATAATTGAGTGCCAGGGTATACAACCAGGCAAAAAAGCTGGTCTGCTTTCGATATCGCCCCAGTTTTTCATACACCCTGCAGAACACTTCCCGGGTCATATCAGCCGCATCATCCGACGAGTGGCTATAACGGCGCATCAGGTTGTAAACAACCGTGTCATATCGCTCCACCAGAACAGCGAAACTCTCTTTTTCACCGTCTCGGACGGCGGTTACAATCTGATTGTCGGAAAGGTCCATATCGATATCTTTTAAGCTAATAAACGATCGGCCTCCTGTTACGTCACAAGAAAAAACACACTTTCAAAAAAAGTACCGATCACCTCGGTTTCTAAAAAAGGAAGGGGCTCCATTACACCGGTACGCAAATAGAAATGCCAGGATTAGCCCGTATTTCTCATGAACATTGTGTCAATTCAGAATTTTAGCAAAAAACATAGCCAACTATGGTTCACTGCTACAAACCTTGAACCGGACGCCGCCTTGACTGATGAGAAGTTCGGGTGAGGGCCAGCATCATTTTTCCGAGATAAAAAACGAAACGGACTCCTCGATTTTCATTTTTTTCTTTTTAATCTTGAATGACTGCGGACTATCAAACCAGCTGATACCAATCCGTTTGAGGGGAAGGCCAGGAAACTCCTCGATAAGGTACTGCCGGATAGCCGTGGCGCGCGCCTTGGCCAGCTTCTTGTTATTTTTCTGGTAAACCAGAATCTGCAACTTGCCCTTTTTCATCTTTTCAGCAATACCACCTACCAGATTAAGTGATTCAACTGAATTTCCGCTCAACCGATCACTGAACGGCTCAAAATATATCTTCTCAAGGGTTACAGTGCGCGGTCCCAACCGGTGGTTCCGATATGAGAAATCGCCAAGATAGTTAAGGTGATCTACGGCGCGTCTGGCCATATGGCCCGAAGGGTAATAATCGAGGTACTCCAACCAGCCGATTTTTTCCTCGGGTGTTCGTCCCAGCCTCTTCAGGATAAGCGCACGGTTATAAAGGGCCGACGGGCTGCCCGGCCAGATATCCAAGGCCTTCTGGTAATACTTAAAGGCATCGTGATATCGCTTTTTCTCGAGTTGGTTGTGCCCGAGATACACAAGTGACTGCAGGTGGTTCGGATCGATCTTGAGTGCGTTGCGGTAACACTCCTCTTCCCTTTTCCTGTCTTTTAATCCTGCATACCCGATACCAGCCCAGAACTGGTAGTCTGCATTGTCCGGCTCCTTATCCCTTGCTTTAACCAGGTACCCCTTGGCCTTTACATAATTTTTATCATACAAAAGGAACCGGCCGTAATAGTAGTTGGCAGATGCACTCTCAGGATCTTGGTGCACGGCTTTCTCAAAGCTCTGTCGTCCCTCACTGTATTTCTCGGCATCGAGATAATAATCCCCCTTGACCGTATGCCCCACCGTCCGACTGATATCTTTCACCACACATCCGCCCAGTAAAACGGCGGTGACCAACACCACTATCGACAATGATAGTCTATTGTTCATCAGCTTTTCCCTCTTCTTCAATTCCATAATCATTCCCTTCATTTTATTCAAAACCCGGCAGTTTGAATTTCATGGTCACCTCACCCGTATTCTTGTCGAGGCTGATCATTTTACCGGATGCATCTGTAGATTCCATCTTCTTTCCCGTCGCCACTTCCAGCAGACCGCTCAAAAACGTCATACCCTGGTTTAACACTTCCTCCATCTGCTCTGCAGACCTGGGAAGTTCCTGTGTTCCTGCCGCAGCTGGCACGTCCTCCTCTTCACCAAAGTAATCATCAACCAAAGGTTCATTTTCCAGTGCCTTTTTATTCAGGAAGTGAGGCATATCGTCTGTGAGTTCAGCCGCCGGTTCTGCCTCGACAGGCGTAGATTGCAGCTCGGCTTCTATCACCTCTCTCAGCTTGCCGACCATCTCCTGTCGTTTCCCACGATCAAAGATCACCTCGGAGGAACCTCCGTCGAATACGGAATCAAATAATTCACTCTTGAGTCGGTTCCCTGCCAGAATACGTTCCTCGATAGAGTTCCTGGAAATGAGGTTGATTATATTGATACATCCCGATTTCTGTCCCAGCCGGTTTACCCTGCCAATCCTTTGGTTCAAGCGGGCAGGACTCCAGGGGATCTCAAAGTTAATCACAGAATCCGCAGCCTGCAAATTCAGCCCTGTCCCTCCGGCATCGGTTGAAAGAAAAACCTTACAGTCTGGATTTTCACTGAATTCATCGATCAATAATTGCCGTTTGGCAACCGGCACCTTACCGGATAGTTCAACAAACGGTATACCAACCCTGGAGAGGTGCTTGCCTATCAGGGCCGTCATCGTCCGCCACTCGCTGAAAATAACAACCTTGCGCTTGTTTTCCACAACCAGCTCATCGAGGATGCTGGCAAGCTCATTCAGCTTTGGGGAGATATCGGTTTCGCGATCGATAAGGTGGGTTGAATCGCAGACCTGGCGCATTTTCAAGAGCAGCATCTGGATATGGCGAAGGTCCATCGGAGTGAGGAATTTCTTATTCATCAGCGGCAGAAGCGATCGACTATAGTCAGCATGGATCAGTGCCTGCTCCGGATGCATATCGATAAAATAATCGTTTCGGACCTGCTCGGGCAGCTCATCAAGCACCTCTTCCTTACGCCTGCGCACCACAATGGGTCGTAATTTCTCGCGCAGTTTGTCGAGCTGCCTGTACCCAAGGATTTTATTCTTTTTGGTGCGGCTCAGCAGGAAATGATTGGCTGCAAACTGCCAGAGCGGACTCAGCAGCTCCGGGTCAAGAAACTGGACGATGGAATAGACGTCTTCAAGTTTGTTCTCAAGCGGCGTACCTGTAAGCACCAGGGCATGCTGGCGCGGCAGCCTCTTGACGGCATCCGCCGTCTTGGTTTCAAAATTCTTTATACGCTGGGCCTCATCAAGGATAACGAGATCCGGCTTATATCGGGAGATGATCTCAACATCACGGAGCACCGCCTCGTAATTACTGATTTTAAAAAGTGATTCGGCATTCTCATACCCTTGCTCCCGGTTCTCCGAGTTGCCGCTTATGATATGAGCCTGTTCATAGCTGAACCGCTCTATCTCGCGTTTCCATTGATCCTTCAGGGAGGCCAGCGTCACTATCAGCACCTTGTTAAAACCGAATATCTCCTTTTTCAGAATCGCAAGTATGATTGCCTGCAGGGTTTTTCCAAGCCCCATTTCATCGCCGATCAGGCTGCCCTTCTTGTAGAGACAGAAACGTACACCCTCTTCCTGATAGTGATACGGTTGCAGTTTGAGCAGATGAGACAGGTCGGGAAGCGGCTCCTGCTCAGCCTGCAGCAGTTCGCTGTCCAGCACCGCCTGTTCGACTTTGCGCATCACCGATTCCTGGATGCGGACAAACTTCTCGTTCTCAAGCTTTTCAAGATACGGAACAAAATGAATCAGATCCGGATCACGCAGAAAACCATGTTCATCAAACAGTTCCTCAAAAATCGTCCGCAGCCTGTTATTAACCGATGCAGGTCGTTCATGAAAAAGCCGGGGACGGGAAGCCGAACCGTCCCAGAAAATATCGATATAAGGAAAACGCTCCCGGGCTAGCTGTTGCTCATACCATTTCTTTTCTTTCAGATAGTCCACAAGGTAGAGTATGTGTTTGCACGTCCCCAACCGGTTGACCTGGTAATCAGGGCATGAGCAGTGGCCGGCACCAAGGCCCGGATCATGCAAGGTCACCTGGTACTGCCTCCCTTTTGGGGTTTCAATAAGGTGATCACCCTTGAACATGTCTCCGGTTTTCACCCGAAACTCCTCTCTCGCAGCCCGTTTCCTGCGATCTTCCAGGGCCTGGGTCCGGATCTCACCGCCGGTCAAGAAAGATTCCTCGCCGACCGATACATTCACGGTGTCCATCTGCTGTTGCTCAAACCGGTGGTGCAGGGCCGCTATGACGTGCTTGCATCCGGCACCGGGATAGGGGCAGTCACAAGTCACATCAAAGGGATCACCGAGCTGGATGATCGTCTGGTAATCACCGTAACTCCCTTCCACCTCGTACCGGTATACCCCCTTGGCCTCATCCGCCTCAAGAAGCCTGAAAGCCCCCTTACGGAAGAGGCTTTCCCCCTTAGTGTAGATAGATGGACTTTCGGCAATGGCAACAATGTTCTCAACAGTAAGCGATTTCATGGAACCTCAATTGAATCAACCAAGAGAAAAAGGACGCAAAAAGGATATACTCACAGCAGGCAAGGATAACAGAGAGGGAATGTGGAGTAAAGCGGGTTATTTAGATGTCCACCTGAACCGCTGTTTGATCGGGTCAAAAATGGTCAGAACTTTCTTGACCCCACGGTTCCCTTTATCCTGGAAGATGATATCGAGGGAACTGAGCGGATCGTTGTCCGGATTGGAAATATAGTGACGGACCGCCTCCAGTTTTCGTATGATCTCGTCTTCAGCACGTTTTCTGAGCAATGCCTTGTGACGGATAATCTTTTCCTTGGCGGCCTCATCACGTTCGTTGTTCTGGTATTTTTTCAATTTATAGGAAATACGCAGCTCGATCAATTCCAGCAGGGTTTTCTCGTACTCGTCTCCAAGCCAGATGGTTTCAGGGACCAGATCACCAAAATATGAAACCCCTAGAACATCCTTATTCTGACTCCAGTAGCCGATAAGAAAATCGTTTTCGAGACTCTTATAATTCTGCCGGGGCATATACATCCTGCGCAGGTATTGCAGGACCTTTTCAGTTTTCATTTTATGACCGCCGATTATCACGGAACCGCCGATCTCGTCTTTGGTCACACCCTTGGTCCAGGGCGCGCCGGTAATTCCGAAATCATTATAAATCGGGATATGCAGTATGGCCGACAACGTGTTCAGCGCCAGGGCATACCCGGCAGACGGCCCCCCCACGTTATAAGATGCCGACAGCAACTGGTGGTGGATGGTGTACTTCGCCAGAAATTCCCCAAGCAATTTCACCATGCTGACTTCTGGCAACAGGGCCTGGAAATAGTTTTTTACGAGTGTCAACGCCTCCTGCGCTGATTGCTGGGTCATTTGTACAGCCATTTCCATCTGCGCGCCTTCACCGCCGGAGGCGGAAACAGCCCCCGTCACCAGGACTTTTTCCGGCGACAGAGAATAGGTGAGACTGGTGGCGATCGGGAGGAGTACGCCTTCCGTTTCATTGGCACCTACACCAACAATGAAACCCTTCTGAGGTTCCCTGCTGAGTTCGGCTTCGAGAAAGTCATCCAGTTCAACCTTACCTTTTCTTGTCGGGCTCTGGGATAATTCAGATCTCGCATTCCACAGATGGGAGAGACAAAGGGGATAATCCTTATCATCATGGATCACCGCAAACCTGGCCATTGCCTCGTCATATTTTTTCAGGAACAGCTCGGGGGATTCCTTGAGGATATCCTTGAGCCCGCTGGTATCACCAAGGGCCTGAAAAATTCCGGAGAGCGTCTTTACATTGAATTTGAGGAAATTCTCCTGGTCTTCTTTTGACAGGGATGAAATCGACCTGAATTTTTTCAAGACTGTCATCTCCGTCTCCCTGAGCGACAGGGCCTTTTCCACAAAAGCCGAGAAATCTGCCGGAGTATGGCAGATCCCCTTGGCTCCATCAATAACTTCTTTTGAAGAGAGCCCTTTCTCGACCGGAATCCCTTCCAGGGCGGCATCGACAATCCCGCTGATATCACGCTGACCTAACTGACCGGACACCTCAAGCACCTTCAACCGCTTAGATCGAATAAGTGCAGGATCAAGCAGGTCGAGCCTGTTGGTGGTGAGCACCGTTAAAACCTTGGAGAGGGGTATCTCTCCATCGATAATTGAGAGGAACTTGTTGGTCAACCTGTCAGACGGTGCACCACCGGTGGCACTTCTTCTGGGAGCCAGCGCATCACCTTCGTCAAAAAAGACCACAGCCGGGGCAATCATCTTGGCAATATCATATACCTTCACCAAATTTTCCACCGTACCGTCGATGGGGTTCGAGGGGTTGTGCAGGGTTGAAGGGCTGGCACTGATATCATGGATATTCTTGTTTTCACTGAGCCAGCTTCGCACCAGAAAGGTCTTACCGCTACCCGGCGGGCCATTCAATACAACACCTTTCTCCTCGCTGATGCCGTAATGGAGGCAGTTGTTGGCCATCTCTGAAAACACATTTTTTATATCACCAACATAGTCCTCCCAGTGGGCGGTACGGTCTATACGGTTCACAACCTTTTTGAAAAGATCACCAAAAGCATTGCGGGCCACCATCTCAAAGGCATTACGGACCAACAACCCATCATCCATATAAACCGAAGTAAAACCACCCTTGATAGCCACTATATAACTGACCAGCTTTCGGACATAGGCGGGAGTAACGTGCAGCGCACGATCTGCAAATACCCGATACACCTTGCCCACACTGATCATCAGGTCTTCCTGGGTAATCCAGGAGATATTTGGCAGCTCTGTCTGCTCCTCCTCCGGAGCAACCCGGATATTATGCCGTATCAACTCAATACGGATAATTTCAGCCATGTTCGTTTTGTTTTGCCAATAATCGGAGACGTCGATTATCAACCCTTTCTCGGCAAAACGGCGGTATAACGCGGTGTCGAACACCTCAGGCTGATCGGACGTGGCAATCAAAACGCAATCACGGCTACCGTTGATGATCTCGTCCAGGATAATATTAGAGGTATCGACCAGGGTCCCTTGCTGCCGCTCCACTCCACCGCCTCCGGCTGCCGTTGTCTCCTTACGGGCAAAAGCACTATGGGCTTCTTCAAGATGACGAATGGAACTCTTCATGGGATTGCCGAAGGCGCGCTTAAGATAGTTCCCCGGCTCCCCGGCAAGCGATGTCTGGAAATCATTCGGGGTGATCTTGGCAAAATCGACCTGTAAACTCTGTTCTTCGAGGTCGTTGAGGTTTCGTGCTATACGTTTCTTGAAAATGAAACTGATGAGTGGGATCCTCGACAGTCTCTGGTACCATTTCAGCCGCTTCCGTCGTTCAATTTCCTCCACCAGTCCAGGGGCGACATCTTCCAGGGATTTCCAGAACGGAATATTCCCCATCACCCTCGCCTTTTCCTTTGCCAGGTCGATCTCCGGACGCACCTCATCGCCGAAAAAAACCTGTTCGATAGCTTTAACCGCTGTCGCTGTCTTTCCAGAGCCACTTGTACCGATAAAAAGTATCAGGGGGGCCTGGGGGACATCCGGATCTGAAATATATTCTTTCCTGATATGGGCGCGGTAGACCTTCTCGAAAATCTCGGCTAACTCTGTCGGCAGATGCACTCCCGACATCTCCCGGTTAAGGAGCGCCAACATATACGCGTGATCGCTGCCGGACAACTCCTTTTCAAGGATGGCGTTCCAGGCCTTGCGCGGCGATGCCTGACCGGAGAGTTCAAATCTTTTCTGCCAATCAGTTATAATTTCAGGATCTTTCAGGATAGTAAACGTTTCTTTCTTGCCGACAAAAAACATCCATCGCAGTCTGCTATTGAGTTTACGGATTGTATCAGACGGTGGTTTATACTGATTCAGCCGGGCCCTCATGAACTCCTTGGTTTCAAAGGTCCAGGAGGCAACAATTTCCTCAATCTCGTGAATGCGTTCTTCCGGCAGGCAGATATGCTGAATTTTCTTGGTCAGTCTACGGGGCATGAGCTCTCCGGAAAACTATTATTCGTTCTCAGCAGCCGGTGGGGAAGCAACCGGTGCGGGCAGGGTGACAGACGGCACTTTATCCGTATTCTGGATAACCACCGTGTTCTGTCCGGTCTGGTTCTTCTCGTAGGCCGACGCCCATTTTTGCTGGACAAGGAACTGAAGCAGTGCCCGGTCGGTCGTTCCGTCCGCCCTGCCAACCACCTCTTGCAACCTGCTGATACCATCCAGATAAGCTGTATAGAGCTTGCGAATCCGGCTCGCTTCCTGATCTGCTGCGTAGTTCTCCGCCTCGGCTATGAGTTCTCTGCGCTTTTTTTCTTCAGAAGCAGCAACAAGTTTATCACCAAAACGAGTTTCCTTGAGGACAAAACTGATAACTTCAATACCGTATTTTTCCTCCAGGGTAGGGCCCCCCTGATTGATAGGGCGGGTCTTGAGTGTCGTGAAGATCTTCTCACGGACAAGATGACGATCCCGGATGAGGTTGGCAACCGTTTCAGCCTGCAGCTCGTCTTTAACCAATCCGTCATAATCTCCCTGCAATAACAACATCGGATTCTGATTCTCAATGGCCCATGTATCCAGGCTCCTTATCCTGAAGGTGAGTGCCGCCGAAGTCCAGAGTGCTACATTTTCACTGGTGATAATACGCATGGGCTCACTGGTGCCCCCTAAATCCATGGTCTGGTTCATCAACGTCATTTCCTGCTCGATACGGGTAAACAGAGGCAAACGTAGATGCCAGCCCACTTCAGTGACCGCCTGCCGTTTCCCACCAAGCTTTTCCAGGACCACCGCATAATTCATCTTTACCTTGAAAATGGTCTTGGTGGCATACAATGTTGCCACCAGACTGTAGACAACAACAATAATAAGAATCAGCATGAGGAGGGAACGGCCGATCCGAATGACAAAGGATCGCTGAAACATGCTCGATACCTGCTTCTCAGACATAATTACTCCTCTTAAAGACAAATGAGATCAATCTGATTGACAACATGGTTATTCATGAAATTTCGTCATACATCTGTGTATCTCCAAAAAGAGTATAGGAAAAACAACACCCTTGTCAATCATCATCATGATTGTAGTTTATTTTAAATATTATTTATCTAATTTTCATTTAATGGTCTGGGATTTCGTTCAGGATCAAGGCACATACGATCATCTTGCTGCATGCATTGAACTGATATTTCGAAACTAAATATACAGGTTCCGGAGCTGGGTCACGGCGAAGTTACAGTTTTGGGTTGGAAACTACTCGACGGAACAATCGACATTCTTTCCTTTCAGTGCTACATTCAGACCCTACTCAACAGAAGAAATATTCACCAAGACATGCAACCGACAATTCACACATTCAGCTCTCATTACCGGGAACAACACGGGGAACCGGTGGGCAAGATCCCCCTCGACATCGGTGTGACCTGTCCGAACAGGGAAGAAGGCGGTTGCATCTTTTGCCTTCCTGCAAGTTTCACCCCCGGTTATCTGGCCAGCAACGACGACATCAGTCTGCAGATCGAAAAAGGAAAGAAGAGAATTTTACGAAACAGGTTTCGTTTGTATTTTGCCTATTTTCAGCAGGAAACCTGCACGGCTGCATCACCGGCTATATTACTCGACCGGATAGGTACAGTACTCAAGGACAAGGATTGTGTTGGGCTCATTCTCTCAACGAGGCCCGACTCAATAGCAAACGAACTCCTGAAAGAGATCTCCGGGATTGTCCGTGAAAGTGGCAAGGACTGTCTTTGGGAACTCGGTTTACAGTCGGCCCATGATACAAGCCTGCAGTTTCTTAACCGCAATCACACCGTTGACGATTTCACTCGCTGTATCAAGAGGATCAGGGAATACAAGGTGTTTTCAACGGGAGCGCATCTTCTTTTCGGCATCCCTGGAGAAAACCGGCAAAATATGCTGGATACCCTGCAATTCGTGACTGATCTTGGCGTCCAACACCTTAAGCTTCATCATTTACAGGTGATTCACGACACCAGGCTGCACACCCTTTTCAAACGTGGCACCATTACCCTTTTCAGTAAGGAAAAGTACCTTGAATTCCTCCTTGAAGCCCTGCCACTTATTCCTCCAGACGTGGTTATTCACAGGTTGTGGACCTCTTCACACCCTGATCTGCTTGTTGCCCCTAAATGGAACATCCTGGCCACTCACCTCAGCCGTGAACTGCAGGAATTAATGAAAAACCGTAATATTTGGCAGGGCTCCACTTTTATCAAACAATGACATCCCCACCAACAGCTTGACAATATAAATAGAAATATAACAATTTTTGAATTGACCGACGGTCGGTCTTGCATTATCTTGCCTTCTCATGTCAAAGGGAGGATCCCGGGGAGAAAGGCATGATGAAAGAAATTGACAGCCCGAAGAATTCAAACCTGCGCTGTATCATAGTACAGACCGCAAGAGAGTTGTTCGACTCGCAAGGTTTCGATAATACAACCGTTCATGACCTGGTTGATCGGCTGGACATCAGCGACTCCTTATTTTGCGCATATTTTAAATCACTCGATGAACTACTAGAAATTGTATGGTCAGAATTGTAAAAGATCCAAAAGAGAGAAAGGAAGAGATCGTCGCAGCGGCAGGCGAACTCTTTTTTACCAAGGGGTATGACAACACCACCATGAAAGATGTGATGGTAAGGCTTAATATCGCTAAGGGGACCATTTACCATTATTTTGCCTCAAAAGACGAACTGCTCGAGGCGGTTATCGACAAGGTGGCCGAAGAAGAATGGCAAAGACTGCAGCTGATAGCCGAACAAACTGAAGGAACGGTTCTGGAAAGATTTAAACATCTGGTAATAGAAGGTTCCAAGAATAGCGGTGGTGACGGACATCACGACCTTATCGAACATCTGCACCAGACATCAAATGCAGGAATGCATATCCGCTTACTTGCCAAGATATTGACGATACAGGCTCCCCTTTATGCAGAGCTGATAGTGCAGGGTTCTGAGGAAGGAACATTTCAAACCGACTCCCCTCTCGAATGCGCCGAATTCATCCTGGCCGGAGTACAATTTCTCGTCGACCTTGGTGTCTATTCCTGGAGCCAGGAACAGCTGCAGAGAAGATGGAAGGCTTTCCCCGCCATTATAGAATCGCTCCTGCAGGCACCTCAGGGATCATTTTCCTTCCTCCATGAAATTGAACTTTAGAACAGATACCAACAACCCACAAGACCAACGAGAGCGAAAATGAAAACCAAAACATTAAAAATCATTACGGTAGCCGGGCTCCTGTTTCTTTTATCACCTGCTGTCGCCGAAGAACCCAGGGCAGTTACGGGAACAGTTGGCATTGGCGGCATCGTTATCGACAGTGCCAACAACCTGAATCCAAATGGCTCAGAAAGGCGCCTGGAAAGTCTTCAATCCGAACCGGACCGTGAAACAACGGGTATCGCTATAATCCTGCCGATGGCAACCTGGGATATCGGTCAAAAGGGTGGTGTAAAACTCTATTTCGAGACAGAACCACCTATAGATGAAGTTGGAGGGTTCGCCTTCACCCTTGGTGCAACAAATACTATAGAAGGCGTGGGGAATCTTGATACCGCAGCTTTTTTCACTCCCTTCGAAGAAGTCTGGGAAGATCCATATGTAACAGGAGTTGACCGGGTTGAGACAGACACCTCGAAATATGGGGTCAAGATCGGCCTGAACAGGATTATGGGCAGCGGCCTGCGCGTCAACCTCGTCTATATGAACGATGATGTGGACAACGATGTAATAGGCAGAAGCACACCGGAACTGGCCAGGGACGGAGGTGTGTATTCACTCAATGTGAACTACTCGTACTACCCCTCTAAAACAGTTGAAATACGCCCCCGTGTCAGTATCCGCAAAGGGGATTACGACGGTAACGCCAACTCGTTTACGAAGTATAAAATAGAACTCGAAGCACGGCTCATGCTTGGCAAGGTAATGCTTATCCCTCGGGCCTATTACAGCTACTCAGAATATGATGAAGTACACCCCATTTTTAACAGGATACGGGAAACCGACGGTTACGGCATCAGCTTGATGACTAATTACATGGCCCCTTTCAACCTGCAGGACTGGTCCGTCATGGGCCTCTTGAGTTATAGCCGCGGGGAGAGTACTATTAACTTCTACGACACCGAGGCAATCACAGTCGGTGGCTTTCTCAACTACCACTTCTAACCCGGACAGGTAAAAAACCATGGAAAAGAAAATTCTCGTTCCCATTGCTGACGGTACTGAAATGATCGAGGCCCTGAGCATCGTCGATGTGTTCAGACGGGCCGGCGCCCACGTCGACCTTGCCTCCGTCGGCGAAAAAGTAACCACCTCATCCCATAACGTTCGAATTGAGGCGGATAAACTGATCGATGAATGTGTTGATGAAGAATATGACCTGGTAGCCATACCAGGCGGCATACCTGGCGCAGAAAACTTGAAAAACTGCGACACCCTCATAAAAATACTGCATAGGCAAAACAGTGCCAACAAGTTGTATGGTGCTATCTGCGCATCCCCAGCGGTCGTGCTTGAACCCCACGGATTACTCGAAGGCAAAAAAGCGACCTGCCATCCTCTTTTCGTTGCTGACCTCAGCAGCGATGAATGCAGCGGCATGAGCGTTGTGCTCGATCAAAACTGCGTTACCAGCCGTGGAGCAGGTACTGCTATCGACTTTTCTCTGGAATTGCTGGGTTTGGTCATGGGCGAGGAAAAGAAAAAGGAAGTTGCCAGGGGACTGGCGATGGACCCTGCCTGAGAAGCTCTAGTCATTGAAACCAGGGGGGGGACCCTCTGGTTTCATTGCCAGATCACCTTACAAGATAGGGAAAAATAATATTTGTCATCTTCACATACCCTGCTTCGCTGGGATGCAGTCCATCAAAGGTGAATTCAGATTTAAACAATCCATGATTGTCGATCAACTGGGAATGAAAATCCACATAGTCCGCATCATATTGGTCTGAAAGGATTTTCAACTTAGTATTGATCTGCACAATATCTTTCAGGGAATGATTATGTATATACTTCCCCCTGACCGGCAATAAACTGCAAAGGATCAAACTGACATCCCGGTTTGAAGCCATATCCGCCATGATCTGAATATTTTTCACTATTGCTTCAACGGATTGGCCGCTACCCAGATCATTTATGCCAATGAGCATGACAAGCAGCCTGGGGTTTAACGACAACACATCCTGTTGAAAACGGTCGAACGCTTTTGAGGCAAATTCACCATAGACCCCTTTATTGACAATGGGCAGCAGGCCAAAAGATGGTGCCATACGCCACAAACCAATTTGTGAATCGCCAAAGAAAACTATCAGATTATCTTTATAGATCTTTTCCCGGGATAGAGTTTGTTCCCAACGCTCATTATCAATGGATGCATGTACCCTTTTTCTGTAGCGGTATATTTTCCAAATAGCAAGAGCAAGCCCGGTTGTCATGACAACAAAAGAAACAAAAGTTACTGCATAAATGATAGTACTGTTCTCCATATAAATCGTTTCCTGCCGTTCAAATCAGTCAGGATGAAACCGACGAACCTACCTGGTGCCCAACCGAAAAATATCGAGGGTAAAACTTCTGTTGCAACACTCGTTTTTTTGTCCCCTCGCCTTATCTTTGTGACATAACCAGTTTCAGCGCAAGGGTCGCAAATACAGTTCCGGCAAGACAGTTCAGGACTTTACTGGCTTTCTCGGATTTAGCCAGAATCTCTCCAAATGTTCCGGCAAGCATGCTGATAGCCCCGAAAATCAGGACAGCTGAAACAATAAATATCAACCCGAGTGCCAGCATCTGGGGAATTATGGGTCCATTGGCCGGATCAACAAACTGGGGCAGGAAGGCAAGGAAGAATATAGATACTTTCGGGTTGGTCACATTCATTATCACTCCACGCCTGTAGAGTTGTCCCATGCTCAACCTGTTAACTTTCGAGCTGCTTCCCGCTTCACCTCCCGCCTTAAAGGACATCCAGGCGAGATAAAGAAGATACGCGGCACCTATATATTTGAGAACAGTAAAGGCCACAATCGAGCTCTGAAAAATGGCGGCAACCCCAAAACTGACAGCTGCTGTATGTACTATGACTCCTGTGCAAAGACCTGCAGTAACAACCAGCCCAGCGCGGCTGCCATGCTGAGCGGACTGAGCCAACACAAAGAGGTTATCAGGGCCGGGAGCAAGGGCAAGCAGGATTGATGTTGTGAAAAAGAGAATGACGACGTCAAGGGGCAACATAACGAATACTCCACCAAAAAAGGCGGCACGGAATCATCCGGGCCGCCTTATATCTCAAAAACAATAATTGAACCTTCAGCCAATCAGGGAACGTACCTTCGCTTTGATATCATCAGCGCCCATACCTTGGAAAGGAATCTGCTCACCCAGTCCACCCTGGCCAGGTTTGCTGGAACCCATCAAACCAAATTTCGGGGTAAAACCACGCTCGAGCAGCCAGGTACCAAAACGAACACCGAGACCGGTTTTGGAATTCTGGGTCTCAACGGTCAGGACAAAAGGTGAACCACCGATCCTGGCCATCATCTCCTCATCGACAACGTTTAAGGTCGGCTTATTGATGAGACCGACATCAATACCCTCGGCTTTCAGCTGTTCGACAACATCAAGACAACGATAGAGCATCTCACCGTAACTTACGATATAGCCGGCCGTCCCTTCACGAACGACTTCATCCTTGCCGGGAATAAAGGTGTATCCGCCTTCAAACATCTTCTCACCATCGGTTCCAAGAATCCATGGTGTGGCAGAACGAGTTGAATACACAAAGCGCAATCCCTGATCATTGAAAACAGTGTGCAGGATCGCCCTGAGTTGAGCCGTATCGGCAGGGAAATAGAGTCGGGTATCGTCTCCTTCGGCCAGGGCATTATCGGCAAAGAAATTATTGATACCAAAATGGCAAGTATTGTCCGCCATATCATCGACACCGGAGTGCGAGAAATGCGCAATAACATTAGCCTTATTGAGGCGGGCCATGGTCACTTCAGAGATCACCATCTCCTGAAAGGCGGCAAATGTACCAAAAATACCCTGACGACCGGGCTCAGAACCAAATCCCGCTGCAACAGAGTAATTATTGCGCTCCATTATTCCGGCAGTCACGTATACTTCCGGATGATTCTTACGGATGTGATGCAGGCCGCAGGAACCTTCCAGGTCGGAGTCAACCACCAGGACCTTTTTCTCCTTCTCCTGCATTCCATCAAGAATGTCACAGACCACCTTGCCAAAATCGTCACGGCATTTCCCCATCTCCGGAGTGGACCCCAGGTAGGTCGGTTTGGTTTTCTCGACCTTGAAGGTTTCCAGCACTTCTACCGCCTCTTTGTAGCCTTTGTCTTTTAAGTAAGAGACAGCCAGGTCCACCGGAATAACGTCATGTCCTTTGGGCAGTCCTTCGATTCCGGGAACACCTATAGCCATCTTACGGCGGTTCACAAGTGCAACAGGTCCATCAGCAGCAAACGCCTTTTGTATCCTGCCAAAGAGTTCATCAAGGTTTTCTCCATCGCCGCTGTTGGTGGGAATCGCATGTCCCTCAAGGGTTTTCACCAGATCATACCCTTTCATATACTCAGTCGGATGTCCGGCGATAGTGACATCATTGTCGTCAAGAAGGAGCTTCACATTAAGATTTCTGGCCGCTGCATAACGGGCAGCTTCGGAATCGTCACCCTCCATCTGGGAACCGTCGGAGCCAAACATGACTACAATTTTCTCCCGATCCGCTTCGGCAACACCATTAACATAACTCCACATGTGACCGAGCCGGCCGGATGAGAAAAACACCCCTGCCTCATCTTCGCGCTCCGGATGCCCGTAGTAGCCTTTGCCGAATTCACGGTAATGAAGCAGAGAGTCTTCCTGCTGGTAACCGTTCAGGACAGCCATCATATACTGGATGGCAACCCGATGCCCTGCCTCATCGAAATAGACCGGATGAACCTTTTCACTCCCCTTCATGAAACCGTCCGCAATCAGCAACTCCGGTACGATATCGTAGGCACCACCGGTATGTCCGCCAAGTCCTTTGACGTTGGCCAGCGCCGTAAAAAATACCAGGCTGTCTCGTACAATCCTGATGTTTTCCTGTAAGGTGTCGCGTTGTTCTTCACTCATCTGCGACTGGTTGAGTTCAAACTTCAGCGGGGTGTAACCGCTCAGATCAATTGGGAATTGCATTTTTTCCTCCGGAAAATTGTGCAGGTATTATGTAGTTACTACAAATAATAAGGGTATCGTCCCTACGGGATACCGATACCCTCTCATATCAATTAAATAATTTTGAGACTATTATAGCTTTTCGGGTGCACCAAGTCTGTGGGAAAGCTCCTGGGCCATGTCGATTACCTTATTGGTAATGCCAAGCATCTGCTCATAGGAGTCAAGATCGGTGAGGGTTGAAACACTTAAGGCCGCACACACCTTACCCGCATTGTCCCGAACCGGAGCCGCAACACAGCGAACCATTTTCCAGTTTTCCTCATCATCAGTTGCCCAGCCGCGTTTCCGTACCTCTTCGAGGCTTGTCTTCACATCTTCAGGATTAACACGGGTATTGGGAGTCAGTTTTACTAAATCAACCTTTTTGAGGATGCTATCGATATCGCGATCATTCTTCCATGCAAGGAGGACCTTACCCATGGCAGTTGAATGAACTCCCACACGTTTTCCAGCCCAGGTGTCAATAGATATCGATCCGTGGACATTTTCCTTGAGGAGATAAATAACCTCCGAACCATCCAGAATACCCAGATGAACCGTACGTTCCGTGGCCGTGGAGAGCTGTTTGACAAGCGGTCGGGCCTCCGTGGTAAGATCTATCTGGCCCGCAGCCTTCGAGCCAAGTTCAATCAATCGCAGGCCCAGGGTGTATTTGGCACTATCACCTATTTCCCGGATAAAACCGAGGGATTCCAGAGTAGAAATCGTCTTGTAAGTACTGCTCTTGGGATGCCCCAAGGTTGTGTGAATCTCTGTAAACGAAGCCTCGCCTCGCTGCAGGAGGAGTTCCAGGATCTCGTTTGCTTTAATAAGTGCCGAAACGGCATAAAATTTCTTTGGCATAACTCACATCATCATTATTGCTTTGAATGTTCCACGGATACCGATAGTGACATCTGCGGTTTCCCCCTTCAGTTGAGGCAGTTCAGCCCTACCCGATCAAGAGAGACACATATCGACGTGCCCTCTCACTCACTATTACTGAATGTAAGCCACCAGAATGGATGCGAACAACCCTGCAGGAGGAGTATAACGGTTTCAGCTAAGAAACCATGGGTAGAAAATGCTCAATCTTATAGTGGTTGTCAATATAAATCCGACCATTTTTTACGATACGACGCACTTTTCCGGTGAAACGCCCCGGGCCGAAAAGAGAGAAGTCGAAGTTAAAAGAAGGTTACTTTGTGTTTAACCCACATTTCCCATACCTCTTATTCCTATTTACTGTATGGGAAATGTGGAAAAAAGTGATTCGGCTCCGGTTGCTATTGAGCAACATGACAAGCAACATGGCTCTCGCCTATGAGGCGAATCATCGGCGAAGTCTGCTTACAGGTATCTATAACCCAGGGGCAACGCGGATGAAAAGTGCAGCCGGAAGGAGGATTCATCGGGGAGGGAAGTTCTCCACGCAGGACGATACGCTGTTTTTCCTTAAAGGGATCGGCCACCGGTGTGGCAGAGAGCAGCGCCTGGGTATATGGGTGCCTCGGGGTGCTGAAGAGGGTATCCCTGCTTCCGGACTCAACCGGCACACCCAAATACATAACCATAACCTCATCGGCAATATGGTGGACGACCGAGAGGTCGTGGCTGATAAAAAGATAGGCCAGGTTCAGCCGCTCCTGCAGTTCGGCCAGGAGGTTGAGAATCTGGGCCTGAATGGAGACATCGAGTGCAGACACAGGCTCGTCGAGCACCAGTATTTCAGGCTCCAGCATAAGTGCACGGGCAACTGCAATACGCTGACGCTGACCACCTGAAAACATGTGCGGATAACGGTCGTAATGCTCAGGACGCAGTCCCACCAGATCAAGTATGTCCCTGGCCGCTTTTTCCCTCTCGGCCTTTGACTGGTCGGTATTCACCAGTAGCGGCTCTTCCAGGGCATGGCCAATTTTCTGCCGTGGATTAAGGGACCCATACGGATCCTGAAAAACAATCTGCACCTTGGAATGAAATTGCCTGCGGATATTGTGATCCGTGGTAGACAGATCCTGTCCCTTAATTTTCAGCAGGCCGGAGGTTGGCTCCTCAATCAATGTCACCAGGCGCGCTAAAGTTGACTTGCCGCAACCGGATTCACCAACCACCGCAAGTGTCTTCCCTTTTTCGAGAGTAAAGGTTGCACCATCAAGCGCCTTTACCACCGCCGGGGATTTAAAGGTGCCGCGGCTCACCTCATAGTGGCGGGTCAAATCTTCTGCTTCGAGTACAATTTCTGGCTTCATCTGTTACACCTCCTGATCCTCGGGATATCCGGTTGGCCTTCCTTGCAGTAAAGGATAGTGGCAGAGAGCCCTGCCCATATCCATGGAGGCGGGACGTGGCTCTATATCCCTGCACCGGGAAGTCGCAAACTTGCATCGAGGGGAAAAAAGACATCCATCGGGCCGGTCAAACTGCCCTGGAACAACACCTGGAATAGAGGGTAACAGGCGCGATCCGGAACGCTCGGGAAGCGAAGCGAGCAATGCATCGGTGTACGGATGATGGGGATTGGTAAACAATCCTTTCACGTCCTGTTTTTCCACCTGCTGCCCCGCGTACTGGACTACGACCCGTTCCGCCGTCTCTGCCACAACACCCATATCGTGGGTAATAAGGATAAGCGCCATATCCTTTTCCTGCTGCAGTTTAAGGAGCAAATCAAGAATCTGGGCCTGGATTGTCACATCAAGTGCCGTTGTCGGCTCATCGGCGATAAGAAGCCGGGGATTGCAGCTGATGGCCATGGCAATCATGACCCTCTGGCTCATACCGCCGGAGAGCTGGTGAGGAAATGCGGATAAACGTTTTTTCGGCTCAGGAATGCCCACCAGCTCCAGCAATTCAAGTGCCCGCTGGTTCCGTTCTCGGCGTCCCATTCCCATATGCACCTTCAATGATTCCGTCAGCTGGAACCCGACGGTAAAGCAGGGATTGAGACTGGTCATCGGTTCCTGGAAAATCATGGTAATCTCGGAACCGATGATTGATCGGCGTTCCTTTTTACTCATGGTCAGCATGTCCCGGTTATCGAACCGGAGCACATCCGCAGTAATGGTGGCCGTCCATGGCAACAAACCCATAAGCGCCAGCATGGCAACCGATTTCCCGGATCCGGATTCACCCACTATGGAAACAATGTCAGCCGGTTCAACATTTAAGGTAACCCCGTCCACGGCCTTCAGCATTCCGCCCCCGGTCTGGAAGGTTACGCACAAATTATCAATTTCTAGTAATGACATCTTATTACGACCGTTTTAATTTCGGATCCAAGGCATCACGAAGCCCGTCGCCCATCAGGTTGATAGCCAGCACTGTCAACAATATCGAAATACCTGGGAAAGTCACCACCCACCAGGCTCGCAGGATAAATTCCCGGGCCTCGGCAAGCATCGTGCCCCACTCAGGAGTCGGAGGTTGTGCCCCCATACCCAGGAATCCAAGAGCTGCTGCATCGAGAATTGCTGTGGAAAAGCTCAGTGCGGCCTGAACAATCAGTGGGGCCATACAGTTTGGCAGCACCGTCACAAACATGAGGCGTAATCGCCTCACCCCGATTACCTGTGCCGCCGTAACGTAATCTTTTGTCATTTCACCCATGACCGCCGCTCTGGTCAGTCGCACGTAATGTGGCTGCTGGACGATAGCGATGGCGATCATGGCATTGATAAGACTCGGCCCCAATAGAGCCACCAGCACCAATGCCAGCAACAGACTGGGAAAAGCGAGGACCACATCCATGAGTCGCATTATAATCGTATCGACCCGGCCACGAAAAAAACCAGCACAGAGACCGAGAAAGATACCGACGAAAAGGGAAACCGAGACCACGATGCAACCGATAAAGAGGGAGTATCTCGAGCCATGAATCAAACGTGACAACATATCCCGGCCCACGGCATCGGTACCGAGCAGGAATTTGGTCGATCCACCGTCCTGCCAGAACGGTGGTTGTAAAAAGGCATCCCGGAACTGCTCGTTCGGGGCATGGGGGGCAATGACATTGGCAAACACCGCAATCAGCACGATGAAGACAAAAAATACCAAACCAATGACCGCTCCCCTGTTTTCACTGAAATAGTACCAGAACTCGGTAAGCAGGGCCATACGGCCAGTCTGTCTGGTATCCATATCCTGAATGATTGATGCTTCTGACATATCTAATCCGTGTGTCGAATTTGTGGGTTGATCAGGCCGTACATCAGGTCGACCAGGAGATTGACAATCATTACGATCGCGGCAATAAGCAACAGGCCGCCCTGGACAGAGGGGTAATCGCGCCGGAAGATGGAATCAACCATCCACTTGCCGATTCCCGGCCAGGAAAAGATCGTCTCGGTCAGGATCGCACCGGCAAACAACACACCCACCTGCAGACCAATAACGGTAATTACCGGAATCATGGCGTTTCGCAGGGCGTGCAGACCGATAACGCGACCGGTACCGAGCCCCTTCGCCCTTGCGGTCCGGACATAATCCTCACTCAATACCTCAAGCATGGCGGACCTGGTCTGGCGGGCGATAACAGCAAGCGGAATCGTTGCCAGCACAACAGATGGCAGGATCAGGTGGGAAAGTGCGGACCTGAAAGCCCCCGCTTCACCGGACAGCAGGCTGTCGATCAACATGAATCCGGTAACCGGCTCAAAGAAATAGAGCAGGGAGATACGACCGGAAACCGGTGTCCACCCCAGGATACCTGAAAACAAAATGATAAGCAGAAGCCCCCACCAGAAGATCGGCATGGAATACCCTGTCAATGCCCCAGTCATCACCGTGTGATCAAAAACCGACCCCCGCCTCGTAGCCGCAATCATGCCTGCGGGAAGACCGAGAAACACAGCAATGATAATGGCGCAAAAAGAAAGCTCCATCGTTGCCGGGAAGAGAGTGAAAAACTCATCAACAACCGGTTTCTTTGTGATGATGGAATTGCCTAGATCGCCATGGAGAAGATCCACGACATAATCGCCGTATTGCTCCCATATGGGCCGATCAAAGCCAAACTGCTTCATCATCTCGGCGTGCCGTTCCTCAGACATGCCGCGCTCACCAGCCATCAGCAACACAGGGTCACCGGGCAGCATCCTGATAAAGGTGAACGCCACCAGCGTTACCCCAAAAAAAGTCGGCAGGAGTATGCCCAGTTTACGTAATAGATATGTCAGCATCGGAATTTACTTCGTTTCGGATGAGATCCAACTAGAGGATACATGTGAAAATACGTAAAAAGGCCGGATGACCTTATAAGGTCATCCGGCCTGAAGAGCCTGAGGCAATTACTTCAGGTCAACACCATAAAAGATATGGCCGCCGAAAGGATCGATTTTGTAATCGACAACTTCCTTGCGAACCGGCTCAAATACAACAGAGTGAGCGATGGTTCCCCAGGGAGCCTGCTCTTTGAAGACAACCTGTGCCTCTTCATAGAGCTTGGTGCGCTCTGCAGGATCGGAGGTCACTTTTGCTTTCTGGATCAGATCCTCAAACGGCTTGTAGCACCACTGGGCGCGGTTTGCACCACCAACGGCATCGCAACCAAGGAGAACTGCCAGGAAGTTATCTGGATCACCGTTATCACCGGTCCAACCGAGCAATACGGCACCATCGCGATTTTCGTCCTTGCTGCGCTTAAGGTACTCACCCCATTCGTAGGAAACAACATCAGCCTTGACGCCGACAGCTGCCCAGTCTGCCTGGATCAGTTCAGCCATACGACGGGCGTTCGGGTTGTACGGACGCTGTACAGGCATTGCCCAGATCTTGGTGGTCAAATCTTTTACACCCGCATCTTCCAACATCTTCTTGGCAGCTGCCGGATCGTAGGTGTCATCCTGTACTGCATCGTTATAAGACCAGATGGTTGGAGGAATCGGGTTTTTGGCAACTTTACCGGCACCCTGGAAAACGGCATCCAGGATAGCTTCCTTGTTGATCGCCTTATTCAACGCCTTCCGAACTTCAGGTTTGTCGAATGGAGCCATTTTGGTGTTGTAAGCCAGGTAGCCAACGTTGAGACCCTCTTTCTGCATCAGGTTGATTGCAGGATCTTTGGACATTGCTTCGAGATCTGCCGGATTCGGGTACGGCATAACGTGGCACTCACCAGCCTTCAGCTTCTGATAACGAACAGAAGGATCCGGGGTGATGGCAAAAACGAGGTTATCGATTGCTGCTTTTCCAGCCCAGTAATCGGGGTGAGCCTTGTAGCGGATAACAGCATCCTTCTGGTATGCAACCAACTGAAAAGGTCCGGTACCGACGATTTCCTGGTCAAATGCATCAGGAGTTCCTGCTTTCATCATCTGATCGGCATATTCTGCAGAAACGATAGATGCAAAATCCATAGCCAGGTTGGCCAGCATTGGGGCTTCCGGCTTGGTCAGGACAAACTGGACAGTGTAGTCGTCCACTTTCTTGATTTCCTTGATCAGAGAAGGCATCCCCATTCCGTCAAAATACTCGTAAGAGCCACCGGATATCTTATGGTATGGATGCTCTTTGTCATACTGACGCATGAAGCTGAACACAACGTCATCCGCATTGAAATCACGGCCCGGGGTGAACTTCTTGGTGGTATGGAACTTCACACCTTTTCTCAGGTGAAAGGTGTAGTTCATACCGTCCTCGGAAATATCCCAGCTTTCAGCCAGCCCGGGAATGATGGTGGTGGATCCGCGCTCGAATTCAACAAGCTTGTTGAACACCTGCCTTGAAGAAGCGTCAAAGGTTGTTCCGGCAGTATACAGTGAAGGGTTGAAACCTTCCGGACTACCTTCAGAGCAATAGACAAGTGTCTTCGCCTGGGCACCGAACGCAGTCATGGTCAACAGTGA
The DNA here is from genome assembly GCF_010646885.2 of Desulfopila sp. IMCC35008. Lineage (GTDB taxonomy): Bacteria > Desulfobacterota > Desulfobulbia > Desulfobulbales > Desulfocapsaceae > Desulfopila. The sequence continues at coordinate 4,666,137 of NZ_CP050700.1, forward strand.
TACACCGCAGAACGCTGCAAACAGTTTTGATCGTCTACTCATGTGTGTCCTCTCCTCTAGATGGGTTTTGTACTTCTTTGCATTGCATGGTCATGGCCCCGAACATTTCAAACGGGTGTGACCCAGCCTGTATCCATAATTACAGCTTCAAACAAGAGCTATAATGTATATCACGTGCAGGTCAAGTAGATTGATAACTTTTTTTACTCTTAAAAAACATTTCACCGAGAACCGGTTTCGTATTTGAAAGCTTGTTTCTGCAATAATACAAAGAGATAGTTCCGTTCGGCAACTGGCGGGATCAGACCTGAGGTCTGATCCCGGATTTTAAAATTCAGTACTCCTACTCTTCCTCGGCAGGCAGAATCAGATTCAACAGCAACCCGAGGATACCGGCAAGACCGATTTTCTCGATCGCGAATCCACCCGCAGAAAACTTCATACCACCGATACCGCAAACCAGGATAACGGCAACGATAATGAGGTTTCTAGGTGTTGTCAGATCCTTACCAGACTTAACCAGAGTGTTGATGCCGACAACAGTAATCATACCAAATAACAGGATCATAATGCCACCCATCACCGGCGTCGGGATCGTTGCCAGCAGGGCACCGATCTTCCCGACAAATGAGAGCAGGATGGCAGTGAGCGCCGCCCAGGTCATGATGGCCGGATTAAAAGCCCTGGTCAGGGCCACAGCGCCACTCACCTCTGAATAGGTCGTGTTCGGGGGACCACCGAGCATGGAGGCAAGAGAGGTAGCCAAGCCATCACCCAATAAGGTGTTCTTGATACCCGGCTCTTCAATGTAATCTTTACCGGTAATCGAACTCACCGCCAGCACATCACCAAAGTGTTCAATTGCCGGGGCAATGGCCACCGGTACAATAAACAGAATAGCTTCCCACTTCCACTCAGGCATCACAAAGGCGGGCATGGCCAGCCATGCCTTGTCAGCAATAGGTGTCAGCGATATAAGCTGCGCACTGGTCCAGTTCGGCAATGCACCCGGATCAAACGAGGCCTGCAAAGCTGCGCTTATGCCGAACATGTCGAGACAAACCGATGTTACATATCCGGCAATAATACCGCAAAGAATAGGGATGAGTTTCAACCAGCCTCGTGCAAGAAGCGACACCACAACAGTGGTTACAAGAGAGACACCTGCTATAATAATAGCCGTTTTCTCCGGCACCAGCCAGCCCGATCCGTCGCCGGTTCGCCCCATTGCCATATGTACGGCAACAGGGGCCAGTACCAGGCCGATAACCATGATGACCGGTCCGGTAACAACAGGCGGCAGCAATCTGTGCAACACGCCGGAACCGAAAAAACGCACAAGAAAGCTCAGGATAATATAGAACACACCGGCAGCGGTAAGACCGCACATAGTGGCCGGGATTCCCCAGGTCTGTACCCCATATATTATAGGGGCGATAAAGGCAAACGAAGAGGCCAGGAAGACAGGAACCTTACCTTTCGTTACTACCTGGAAAACCAGGGTGCCGGCACCTGCGGTAAACAGGGCCACGTTCGGATCCAGGCCGGTCAGAATGGGGACCAGGACCAAAGCACCGAATGCCACAAACAACATCTGGGCCCCTAAAAGACAGTCACTGAACCGAAAGCTGTATTCGGTTCCGGATGCTCCGCTTGCCATAAACCTCTCCTCCTTTACAGATTGAACTCATGAAAGACATTCTGAAAACAGAATACTGACTATATCTGCCAGCTGTTTTCAGACAAAAAAAAAGTCATTACAGAATCTGTAATGACTTTGCTGGTTACTTTGTACCGAAGATCTTATCCCCGGCGTCTCCTAAGCCCGGTAAAATGTAGCCTACCTCATTGAGCTTCTCGTCTATCGCCGCCACGTATATCTCAACGTCCGGATGCAGGGCCGTCACTTTTTCTATACCCTCAGGTGCGGCTACAAGGAACAGCCCTTTAATCCTTTTGCAGCCCGATTTCTTCAGCGTCTCGATAGTGGCTATCAGCGTACCGCCGGTTGCCAGCATGGGGTCGAGGATGAGAGCGGTCCGCTCTTCCATCTCAGAGGTTGTCTTCACGTAATATTCAACAGGAAGCAGCGTCTCCTCATTGCGATAATAACCGACAACACTTACCTTGGCAGAGGGGATAAGATCGATAACCCCGTTCATCATCCCAAGTCCGGCCCTCAGGATCGGCACAATGGTAATTTTCTTCCCTTTGATCTCCTCAACCTCTACATCCCCGGCCCAACCCTGGATTGTTTTCTTCTGGGTCGGCAGATCCTTGGCAGCCTCATATGTCAGTAATCGAGCGACCTCGGATGAAAGATCCCGAAAATCCTTGGTAGAAATATCGTGCTGACGCATCAGTCCGAGTTTATGTTTGATGAGTGGATGATCCGCTACATTTACGGTCATAATTTTCTCCCCGAAATTGATTGTGTATGTGTCCCATGGAACAGGTGTCCATTCTGTGGGCACACGCCATCAGCAACTGCTTAAAATTGCAGAAAAAATGGTCAGAAACTGGAATTTTCACGTGTAATTGGACGGGTTATTCGCCCTTGTACGGCCCCCGAATATACCTGTCTTCTTATAAAAAAACAGGGGAAAAAAGCAAGGTTTTTCCTGTCTTCACAGGATGGAGTCATTGCTTACCCCAGAGTTCTCGGCTTACCAATCGGGCTTATCGGAACAAGCTCAACAGCCATAATTCCTGCCAGGATCAAAAGCCCGCCCGAAAGCTGAAAAAGAGTTACCCGCTCTCCCAAAATGAGAAAGCCGGCCAGCGCCGCAAAGATGGTTTCCGAGCTCAGGATGATTGCCGCATCTGCAGCCTGTGTATATCGCTGGCCAACAACTTGCAGTGTGAAGGCCATACCCACCGAGAAGACACCGACATAACCGATGCCAAACAGTGCCCCGCCAAAATCGGCAATCGACGGATTTTCGATAAAAAGCCCTAGTCCAAGCCCCAGAAGACCGCACACGAAAAACTGGAAGGTTGCAACCACCAGCGGCGCCCGTGTCCGTGAAGCGATATAACCAACCAAAAGGACATGGCCAGCCCAGAACAGGGTAGAACCAATGACCCAGAGATCGCCCATCTGCAGTTGCACATCATGGGCCCCGCTCATAATATAAGTGCCCATAAAACAACCAATGGAGGCGGGCCAGACAACCCAGTGCACCTTTCGCTTTAGCAGCAGCAGGCCGATGATCGGCACCATGGGTACATAAAGTGCGGTTAAAAAACCCGCATTTGTGACAGTGGTATGTAAAATGCCATATTGCTGCAGGCAGGCTGCGGTAAACAGGACAGAGCCGGTGAGAACAAGAAGTAACCAATCGGTGCTTTGAAAACGATATTCATTGGGATGGACACGACGGAACTGGCGCAGGGCAAAGGGGAGTACCACGAGTCCCCCCACCAGGAACCTCGCCCCGGTGAAACTGATGGTTCCCAGGTTACCCGTACCAGTCTGCTGGGCGACAAAAGCGCTGCCCCAGATCATGGCAGCCAGCAACAGTACCAGGTTTGCTCGAAGACGACTCATTGAATCCCCTTAAAATGTAACAATAATCAATCGCCTTTCTGACCAGTATGGTTTGGGGCGTTCATTGTGCGGTCGCCAGTATACATTCTCATATTTTTTTTACAAGACCAGACAAACTGAGAAAAAAGGACCTCCTGTTTCAGATGTTTCGGCATATCACTTCATGGAAAACGACCTTCACTCGAGCCGTATTACGGTTTCATTTGAAATTAAAATTGACATTGTTTCGAAATAACAACATAATGGTCTTCTCATAAAGATTTCTTATCTAATCCTTCAGAGGGAATGAAGTCATGGATCATCTTTCCACCAGACAGAACAAAATCCTGAGCTTAGCTCGGGAACAGGGGCGTGTTGATGTAGATGAATTGTCGCGTTCCTTCAAGGTTTCCCCACAGACCATCCGAAAAGACTTAAACGATCTTTGTGAAAAGCAGATCCTGCAAAGGATTCATGGCGGAGCTATTGTCGGCTCAGGTATCGAAAACGTCAGCTACGAGGCGCGACGCCTGCTGGCTCCGAAAAGCAAACAACTCATCGGTTCCACAGCCGCCCAGCTTATCCCGGACAACAGTTCGCTCCTCATAAATATAGGGACAACGACGGAACAGGTCGCCCATTCCCTGAAACAACACCATGGCCTGCTGGTTATCACCAATAATGTGAACGCTGTAGGTATAATGAAGAATTTCCTGGGTATAGAGCTCATCATAGCAGGTGGGCTCGTGCGCAGATCTGATGGTGGTATCGTTGGTGAGGCGGCGGTGGATTTTATCAATCAGTTTAAGGTGGACTACGCGGTCATCGGTGTCTCCGCCATTGATGAGGATGGCTCGCTGCTGGACTACGATTTCCGTGAGGTTCGTGTGGCCCAGGCGATCATCAAAAATGCCCGCCATGTCATTCTGGTGGCAGATGTTTTAAAACTTGAACGCAATGCACCGGTGCGCCTCGGCCATGTTTCACAAATCAACACCATAGTAACAGACGGTAAGATGCCCAGGAAACTCCGGGATGTTTGCCAGGACCATGGTGTCGAAATTGTAATAGCAAAACCCTGACCCAAGATCACAGAAAAAATTCATGACAAAACAGCATCCACATGGGAGCAGATCATGTTGACGATGCGCACTTTTTAACATGTCGTCAAAGGATACAGTAAAATTATTATTGATGCTTATTTTCACTTGATTGAATATTCATTTTCGATTAAGTATCAAATAGGCTTTGATTCGAAACCTAAAATTGTCAAAGACGAAACACTCTCAATAGCGAGAGTTCCATAGCCCGACAGGATGGATAGAACGCACAGGCAGCAGCTATCCATGAACGGTCAACACACCTGCCGGGCTCGAATCAGCGGAGGGATACGACGTGAAAGCTCCCGTTTATGATCTCGCCATTATCGGTGGCGGTATTAACGGTTGCGGCATTGCCAGAGATGCTGCAGGCCGTGGTCTTTCAGTGTTCCTTTGCGAACAGCATGATCTTGCAAGCGGCACATCTTCGGCTTCGACAAAACTCATCCACGGCGGACTTCGTTATCTCGAATATTACGAATTCCGTCTTGTCCGCGAAGCGCTCACTGAGCGGGAAGTCCTTCTAAAGGCTGCACCGCACATCATCTGGCCGTTGCGCTTTGTCCTCCCCCACCACAAAGGACTTCGTCCCGGCTGGCTGATCAGGATCGGCCTTTTTCTGTACGACCACCTTGGAGGCAGGAAACTGCTGCCGGGAACATCCGTCGTCAACCTTCGAACCGATGAGGCAGGCACATGCCTGAAAGGTGATTATACCAAGGGGTTTGAATACTCTGACTGCTGGGTTATGGATGCACGGCTGGTCGCATTGAATGCCATCGATGCCAAAAAGCGTGGAGCCGAAATCAGAACACGCTCCAAGTGCATCTCGGCCACGAGAGAAGGCAGTATTTGGAATATAGTCATAGAAGACAGCCTCACCGGTGAAACGGAGACAATTCACTCAAAAGTACTCGTTAATGCAAGTGGCCCCTGGCTCGACAACACCCTCTCGACCATCGAGCATAAAGAGAGCAAGGAACATATCAGGATGGTGAAGGGCAGTCACATCATTGTAAACAGACTGTTCGACCATCCCAGAGCTTATATATTTCAAAATGCGGACGGCAGAATTATTTTCGCCATCCCCTATGAAACAAAATTTACCCTGATCGGCACAACTGATGTGGACTTTTCCGGTGAACCGGGAGAGGTTGCCATCTCTGAGAACGAAATTGATTACCTCTGCGAGGCGGCAAGCGAATACTTCTCACCGGCGATAACAAAAGCTGATGTTGTCGCCAACTTTTCAGGGATTCGCCCGCTTTTTGATGATGGTAAGAGCGACGCCAAGGCGGCAACGCGCGACTATGTATTAAAACTCGACGAGAGTAACCGTGCCCCCCTGCTCTCTATCTACGGGGGCAAGATCACCACTTATAGAAAGCTTTCTGAATCGGTACTGGAGAAACTCAGTGACTTTCTCCCGAAGATGGGGGGCGAATGGACTGCCAACGCCCATCTGCCAGGAGGAGACTTTGACTGCACTGCTTTTGAGGATGAAGTAGAAGCGCTGCAGAAAAACCATCCACTCCTACCTGAAGGGCTTGCCACAAGATTGATACGACTCTATGGTACCGTTGCCCACGAAATGTGCACGGCTATCCGCTCAACCGATGATCTTGGTAAACATTTCGGCAGCGACCTGTATGAGTTTGAAGTACGCCACTTGATACAAAATGAATGGGCCCGAAGCGCTGAAGACATTCTCTGGCGCCGGACCTGTCTCGGCCTGACCGTTAGCGATGCAGAAGCTGCGTCACTGCAGGATTGGCTCGATCAGCAACAACCATAACCGCCCACACCAAAAAGGAGAAATAATGCAGCTTGAGTTACAAGACGTCTGCAGAAAGGTCGGGGACGAATTTCATATTCGTGACGTCTCCCTGACACTGGAGGCCGGAACCCTCAATATCCTGCTTGGACCGACACTATCAGGAAAAACATCCCTGATGCGGCTCATGATCGGATTAGATAAACCAACTTCCGGCAAGGTCCTGGTCGATGGCCAGGACGTCTCGGCCGTCCCGGTGCAAAAGCGCAATGCGGCAATGGTTTACCAGCAGTTCATTAACTACCCGAACCTGACCGTTTTTGAGAACATCGCCTCCCCGTTACGTATCGCGGGCAGGCCCAAGGGGGAGATTGAGGAGAGGGTAAGGGAAATAGCTGAATTGCTTAAACTCGTCCCGATGCTGGAACGCACTCCCCAGGAATTATCCGGCGGCCAGCAACAAAGGACAGCATTGGCCAGGGCCCTGGTAAAAGGTGCTGATCTGGTACTTCTTGATGAGCCGCTGGCCAATCTGGATTATAAACTGCGCGAAGAACTGCGTGAGGAGTTCCCGAAGATTTTTGCCGCCACCGGTGCTATTTTTGTTTACGCCACCACCGAACCATCCGAGGCGTTACTGCTCGGCGGCAAAACCGCCCCTCTGCATGAAGGGATGGTTACCCAGTTCGGACCGACCATAGATGTCTTCAAACGGCCGGAAAACCTCATTTCCGCCCAGATCTTTTCAGATCCGCCAATGAACCTGCTGCCGGTAACCAAGCTCAACAACACCATGCTGTTCAAGAGCCAGGTCAACGTCCCACTGATCGGCAAGCTGCCGGATCTGCCCGATGCAGATTACACCATCGCCTTCAGGCCGAACCACCTCTACCTGGAGCCGCCGCCAAGCGGAGGCATCGGGGTAAAAGCGAAAGTGGCGGTAACCGAGATTACCGGTTCCGAGAGCTATATCCATGTAGATGTCGCCGGTTTGCGCTGGGTTGTCCTCGCCCCCGCCATCCGCAATATCGACATCGACACCACCATCGAAGTATTCCTGGACCCGTCGAAATTCTACGTTTTCGATAAAACCGACCAGCTTGTCGTCACCCCGGAATCCCTGGAAACAGCCTAAGAGGAACAGCACATGGCCAATATAACCTTAAAAGAAATCGCCCACTCCTATACCGGGGAGTCTGATAATCCGGAAGATTTTGCCCTGAAACGGCTGGATCTTACCTGGCGCGACGGTGGCGCCTACGCTCTACTCGGCTCTTCCGGCTGTGGCAAGACAACTCTATTGAATATCATCTCCGGCCTGCTCACCCCCACCAGGGGCCAGGTCCTGTTCAATGATCAAGACGTCACCGGGTTACCTCCCGAGCAGCGAAATATAGCTCAGATATTCCAGTTCCCCGTTATTTACGATACCATGACAGTGTTCGACAACCTGGCGTTCCCACTGAAAAACAGGGGCCGCTCTAAAAAGGAGATCGAGCCAAGAGTCGTTGAACTGGCAAAAATGCTTGGGTTAGAGAAAAACCTGCGCACCAAGGCCCAGCATCTCACAGCCGATGCCAAGCAGAAGATATCGCTTGGGCGCGGACTGATTCGGCAGAGTGTCAATGCCATCCTGTTTGATGAACCGCTCACCGTTATAGATCCCCAGCTGAAATGGGAATTGCGTTCCCAGCTCAAACACCTGCATAAACAATTCGGCTTTACCATGATTTATGTCACCCACGACCAGACCGAAGCGCTGACATTCGCCGACGAGGTTGTGGTCATGTATGAAGGCAAGATCGTACAGGTAGGAACGCCGGAGGTTCTCTTCGAAAGACCGGAGCACACCTTTGTCGGCTACTTTATTGGTTCACCGGGCATGAATGTGCTCGAGTGTGACCTGCAAGGCGATAAGGCCCTCATTCACAGCCACCCCATACAGCTCGACCAGGTCTACGCCCCCCCGGCATCAAAAAATGTCAAACTGGGCATCCGGCCCGAACATCTTTCACTGACAGCACCGGGTGGAGACGGACTGCAGGTCAAAATCCTGCGGGTGGATGACATTGGCCGCCACAAGGTGGTCCGTGTGGCCCTGAATGGCCACGAACTCAATGTCATTATGCCGGAGATGCAAGGGATGACGGCAGATCAGGCCACCCTGGTCGTCGCCCCCGAACACACCAATATATATGTTGATGAAAAGCGTGTGACAGGAGGTGCCAAGTGATTCAGAAACAGGAAAATCAAAAAGCATGGTTCATGGTCCTGCCGGTCTTTGTGCTGGTCGCGTTTTCCGCCATCATCCCAACAATGACCATGGTCAATTATGCCTTCCAGGACACCTTCGGCAACAACCAGTTCTTCTGGGTCGGGGTCGACTGGTTCAGGGATATTATTCACTCGGAGCGATTCCACGATTCATTTATACGCCAGATTTGTTTTTCCGGAATCATCCTGGCCATCGAAATTCCTCTGGGAATCTGTGTTGCCCTGGCAATGCCGAAGAAAGGCTGGGGAGTACCCATCTGCCTGGTTTCCATGTCCCTGCCTCTGCTTATTCCCTGGAACGTTGTAGGTACTATCTGGCAGATCTTCGGCAGGGTTGACATTGGCCTACTGGGACACACTCTGGCGTCATTAGGCATTGACTACAACTATACCCAGGATCCAATTGCTGCATGGATCACAGTCGTCGTCATGGACGTCTGGCACTGGACATCCCTCGTGGTGCTGCTCTGCTATGCAGGCCTCTGTTCCATCCCGGATGCCTACTACCAGGCTGCAAAAATTGACGGTGCCTCCCGCTGGGCTGTTTTTCGCTTTATCCAGCTGCCGAAGATGCAGCGTGTTCTCCTGATCGGTGTACTCCTTCGTTTTATGGACTCATTCATGATCTATACCGAGCCCTTCGTCATTACGGGTGGTGGCCCGGGTAACTCTACGACATTTCTCTCCATCGACCTGGTAAAAATGGCTATCGGCCAATTCGATCTCGGACCTGCGGCTGCTATGTCCATAATTTACTTCCTCGTCATCCTGCTCCTTTCATGGGTATTCTACACCGTGATGAGCAACGTCGGCGCAGAAAGCAAGGGAGGAAACTAAAATGCGCTCCAAGTGGATAGTACCAACACTCTACATAATCTTTTTGTTGTTGCCGATTTACTGGCTCATCAATATGAGCCTGAAAACCAATGAGGAAATCCTCTCTATTTTCAGTCTCTGGCCACAAAACCTGACGCTTGATAATTATCGCGTCATTTTCAACGATGCGTCCTGGTATACCGGCTATATTAACTCGATGATCTATGTCTCAATTAACGTGGTCATCTCTGTTTCATGTGCCCTACCGGCAGCATACGCCTTTTCCCGCTACAGCTTCATGGGTGATAAACACCTCTTTTTCTGGTTGTTGACTAACAGAATGGCACCGCCCGCCGTTTTTGCCTTGCCCTTCTTCCAGCTCTATTCTTCTGTTGGCCTGTTCGACACCCATATAGCCGTAGCCCTGGCCCACTGTTTGTTCAACCTGCCCCTGGCTGTCTGGATTCTTGAAGGTTTCATGTCCGGCATCCCTAAAGAAATAGATGAGACAGCTTTCATTGATGGCTACTCATGGCCCAAATTTTTTATTAAGATCTTCATACCGAACATCGCTTCCGGAATTGGTGTTACAGCGTTCTTCTGCTTCATGTTCTCCTGGGTTGAATTACTCCTGGCACGAACACTGACATCCGTTAACGCCAAACCTATTTCAGCCATCATGACCAGGACGGTTTCTGCGTCCGGCCTTGACTGGGGTGTGCTTGCGGCAGCCGGCGTCCTGACAATTGTTCCCGGTGCATTGGTCATCTGGTTTGTTCGTAATCACATCGCCAAGGGATTCGCCCTTGGGCGAGTTTAAAGGAGGCGATTATCATGGATCTCAGCTGGATGGCGTGGACCAAACCCACTGCAATATTTTTTATCTCCATACTCTGCTTCCTTATTACCATGATTATTTGGGAAATCAGAAAGCCTGGTGGAGCACCCCGTAAAGGTATATTCGGTTTTGAAACAACCAGAGGCGACAGACTTTTTATTTCGCTGCTCGGTTCAGCTTTTATCCACATCCTGTGGATCGCCGTAACAAGCGTCACCCTCTGGGGGGCATTTTGTGTAGCCCTTATTTACGCTCTTTGTGTTTTCATGTTTGTATAGATGTACCCCTGTTGTACAAAACATAAGTTGTTGAATGTCCTGCTGCCGGGAGGAGACGGCAGCAGGTAACCTGCAAAACAATAGAGGAGAATCGTAATGATCAAAAAGTTTGCGACAGCAGCAGCAGTAGTTGCCTTCCTGGCTGGCCCGGCAGCGGCAGACATGGACGCGGCAAAGAAATGGGTGGATGGTGAATTTCAGCCATCAACCCTGTCCAAAGAAGAACAGATGAAAGAGATGGAATGGTTCATCAAGGCCGCCGAACCATTCAAGGGTATGGAGATTAACGTTGTCTCCGAGACCATCACAACTCATGAGTATGAGTCCAAGACTCTCGCCAAAGCATTTACCGAGATTACCGGCATCAACATCACCCATGACCTGATCGGTGAGGGTGATGTTATTGAGAAACTGCAGACCCAGATGCAGTCCGGCAAGAATATCTACGATGCATACATTAATGACTCCGACCTTATCGGAACCCATTTCCGTTATCAGCAGGCGGTTAACCTCACCGACTGGATGGCAGGTGATGGCCAGCAGGTAACAAATCCTGGCCTTGATCTCGATGACTTCATGGGACTTTCCTTTACCACCGGCCCGGACGGCAAACTGTATCAGATTCCAGATCAGCAGTTCGCCAACCTCTACTGGTTCCGCTATGACTGGTTCAAACGTCCTGAACTGCAGGCAAAATTCAAGGAAATCTATGGTTATGAGCTTGGTGTCCCTGTAAACTGGTCCGCCTATGAAGATATTGCTGAATTTTTCACCGATAAAGTAAAAGAAATCGACGGCAAGCGCGTCTACGGCCATATGGATTACGGCAAGAAAGACCCGTCTCTTGGCTGGCGCTTCACCGATGCATGGTTCTCCATGGCTGGTGGAGGTGATGAAGGTATTCCAAACGGTCTGCCTGTAGATGAGTGGGGAATCAGGGTTGATGGTTGCAATCCTGTTGGCTCCAGTGTTGAGCGTGGTGGTGCTACCAACGCACCCCCTGCTGTATATGCACTCACCAAGTACATTGACTGGCTGAAAAAATATGCTCCACCAGAGGCCTCCGGCATGACTTTCAGCGAAGCCGGTCCGGTTCCGGCACAAGGCGCCATTGCTCAGCAGATTTTCTGGTATACCGCCTTCACCGCTGATGCAGCGAAGCCAGGTACCCCGGTTATGGACGAGAATGACAACCCTAAATGGCGTATGGCTCCGTCCCCACATGGCCCTTACTGGACAGAAGGCATGAAACTCGGTTATCAGGATGCAGGTTCCTGGACCCTGATGCAATCAACACCTGTTGACCGTCGCAAGGCGGCATGGCTTTACGCACAGTTTGTAATTTCCAAAACCGTCAGCCTGAAAAAAACACACGAAGGTCTCACCCCGATCCGCAACAGTGATATCTGGCATGAGTCCTTTACCGAGCGTGCACCGAAACTTGGTGGTCTTGTTGAATTCTACCGTAGCCCGGCCCGTGTACAGTGGACCCCGACCGGAACCAACGTTCCTGATTACCCGAAACTGGCCCAACTCTGGTGGCAGAACGTAGCTGATGCAGTAACCGGCGACAAGACCCCACAGGAAGCTATGGATTCCCTCGCAACCCAGCAGGATAAGGTTCTCCAGCGTCTGGAGCGGGCAGGCGTTCAGGGTGAGTGCGGTCCAAAACTGAACAAGAAGCAGGATGCAACCTACTGGCTCAACCTGCCAGGTTCCCCGAAAGCCAAACTGGCCAATGAGAAGCCGCAGGGTATGACAGTTGATTACGACGAGCTCGTAAAAAGCTGGGCAGATGCCGCCAAGAAGTAATGCTCTATCAGTTACAGGTTATCGGGTTTGCTTAAGAACGCATAACCTGTAATGTTGTCTTATAAATAACAGGCTGGAGGTTGCGACCTTTCAGCCTGTTTTTGTTTCAATAACCTTTTATTTCCAGAGTTCGTTTGCCGAAGGAGAATCCCATGGCCTATATACTCGCAATTGATCAGGGCACGACCTCGAGCCGTGCAATCATCTTTAACAAGTCCTTTGAAATAGTGGGTGTTGCCCAACAGGAATTCAAACAGTACTTTCCCCAGTCCGGCTGGGTGGAGCACGAACCTGAGGATATCTGGCAGAGTACGCTCTCAACCTGCAGACAGGTATTGAAAGACACCTGTATCGCTGCAGAGAAAATCACGGCCATTGGCATCACGAACCAGCGTGAAACTACCATAATCTGGGATCGTGAAACCGGTGAACCGATTCATAAAGCCATCGTCTGGCAGGACCGGCGAACTGCTGACTACTGCTCAAAACTTGATGATAGCGGCCACGGTTCAATAATAACTGAGAAAACCGGTTTGCTTCTCGACGCCTATTTCTCCGGCACCAAGATAGCCTGGATGCTCGATAACGTCGAAGGTGCACGTGAAAAAGCGGAGGCTGGCAAACTGGCTTTCGGTACCGTCGACACTTTTCTGCTTTGGCGCCTAACAGGTGGAAAAATTCACGCAACCGATGCGACCAACGCCTCACGCACCATGGTGTACAACATCCACGATAACTGCTGGGATGACGAATTGCTTGAAATGCTAAACATACCCGCCTCAATCCTGCCTGAAGTCAAGGATTCCTCCGATGATTTCGGCATGACCGAAGCCGAGCTGTTTGGTGGTGCTATTCCGCTACGGGGAGTAGCCGGGGACCAGCAGGCGGCACTCGTCGGCCAGGCCTGTTTTGAACCGGGCATGATCAAGTCCACCTACGGCACAGGTTGTTTTGTGGTTCTCAATACAGGCGACGAAGCGGTCACCTCCAACAACCGGCTCCTGACCACCATCGGTTACCGATTAAATGGGAAAAACACCTACGCTCTTGAAGGTTCGATATTTGTGGCCGGTGCCGCTGTTCAGTGGATGCGGGATGCCATGGGCCTCATCGAGGCCGCAAACGAGACCGGCAAACTGGCCCGCAAGGCTGACATAAACCAGGATGTGTATCTGGTACCCGCCTTTACCGGTCTTGGCGCCCCACACTGGGACCCCGACGCACGAGGCGCAATCTTCGGTATTACCCGAGCTACTGGGCCTGCAGAACTCTCGCGGGCAGCTCTTGAATCGGTATGCTACCAGACCAAAGACCTACTGGATGCCATGCGGGGCGACTGGGCTTCCATGGGTGATACCATCCTTCGAGTAGATGGCGGCATGGTGGCCTCCAACTGGACCATGCAGTTCCTGGCAGATATTCTCGATGCACCTGTGGACAGACCTGAGATCCTGGAAACCACCGCTGTTGGGGCCGCTTATCTGGCAGGCCTTTATGAAGGATTCTATCCGGAACCGAAAAAATTCTCAGAGAGCTGGCGACGGGAATGCCGTTTTGCACCGACGCTTGAAGAGGATGTGCGTGATCGGAAATATGCGGGCTGGAAAGATGCGGTACAGCGCACCCTGAGCAGCAGATAATCTCAAATCGATACTACCAAGAAGCGCCGTAACCTTCAGACGTTTCGGGGCTTCTTGGTGTTCTAAGCTCAAATCTTTAACCCGGCTGCCTCATGACCACTGTGTTTATCTTGTTTTAAATCAATCATTACCAGGGATTCAGCACTGCATTGTCAGCTACTGAATCGACACAATGTTCACCACAGGTCAGCCTATAAGGCACCGTCTTCGACAGTATTTTAATACTAGATATAGCCTGCTATTATCTACGTCCAAAAAACTCTAAATCCGTCCCCGCCTGAAATGACGGGAAATTCAGGGTTAGAGTATTACGACTCAGGCCAGAGCTACTCCTGAATCTTGATCTCCCAGGTAATATCCATCATCTTCTTGTACATCATACTGACACCACAGTATTTTTCTTCAGACAGCCTTACCGCCTTCTCCAACTTGGCCATATCAAGATTATCACCTTTGAACATATAAGTAAGGTGCATTGAGGAGTAGAGCGACGGCTCTTCATCTGTCAGCTCAGCATCAACCCTGATTCTCAAATCATCGATGTCCACCCTCATCTTTTTCAAGATGGAGACTACGTCTATACCGGTACAGCCCGCAAGCGACGCCATCATCAGTTTCTTGGGACTGGCGCCGCTGTCATCACCACCAAACTCACTGGGCGCATCTGTAATGACACTATGCTCACCCACCATTGAATCAAAAGCCAGATTCTGCTTCCAACTTGTTTCTATCGATGCTTTCATCTTGTACTCCTCAATTTTGTTTTTCAGGTTTCAGTAGTTATTACCCATTGTACCCTATGAACGGTAAGACTGCTTATAGCCGGTCGCAAGCTTGAAACAATGGTTTCATATTTTGGGGAACGACACGTTTTCAAGTAAACAATTCCACGTCTTCCCCTTATTCTGGGGAAGAGTATTACTGCCAATTTTGAAACCGAATTTCTATCCAACCGACAAACAGACCAGAAAAACCATACTCCGGATATATTTTTCACATAGAGACTACTGGTACTTTTGTAATACCTTTATCTTTCTTCGCAACAAAAATCAAGATGATAGACCATTGCTAATCATGCAATCTCTTTCTCACAAGCTTTTTAAGCGAATACTATAAAACAAATTTACTTGACAAGAACAGGTCTCATATAATACCTTTACTCCTGAATGTTGGTTTTGCAGTATCCCCCACCCAACATCAGGACGCTTGTCAGACCAGTGAACCAGAAGTCATTTCCCTTACCATAAAATGACCAAGGCTCCCTGTGATGTAACCTGAGTTGTTATTGCATGATCTGATGTTGCAGCGA
Organism: Desulfopila sp. IMCC35008; assembly: GCF_010646885.2. GTDB lineage: Bacteria > Desulfobacterota > Desulfobulbia > Desulfobulbales > Desulfocapsaceae > Desulfopila. The sequence goes on from NZ_CP050700.1 coordinate 4,681,507, forward strand.
GCTGCTATGCCAGAGGCAACCCCTGCACAAAAGAGTTTTGAGGATTCAAGAATGTAGAAATGTCTGTCGGTTCGTTTCCGCAGGCTCTGCATCGGCTCATCCGCCTAAAAGACGGTGTACCGGTTTCCAAGATACGCTTTCAGCAGATAATGTCCTATGCATAACAGCTGAAATCCCCTGTCTTTCCTTACCTGTCACTTCTTTTCCATAGACGATCCGATTCAGACGGTCACTCTGCACCAGGCTACACATCCGACCTTTTCATTTCTACGATAAATGGTGGTGCACTTTGCATCCACTCGCAACAACCATTTTAGAGAGGTCGTTTCATGTCAACAGCGATTCAAGCCTTACTGGCCGCAACACCAATTATCGTAGCAGCTGTGCTGCTCGTCGGTCTTAACTGGCCGGCCCGCCGTGCAATGCCTGTGGTTTATTTAACCGCAGCCGGCATTGCTCTTGCCTTCTGGGAGATGAGCGTCACCCGCGTTATGGCGTCAACCATCCAGGGCGTACTGATCACCATTGCCGTTCTCTGGATTATCTTTGGTGCCATTCTCTTATTAAACACGCTTCAGAACTCAGGAGCCATCACCACCATCCGCGCAGGATTTGTCAACATCAGCCCCGACCGCCGTGTCCAGGCATTGATTATTGCCTGGCTCTTTGGTTGCTTTATTGAAGGTGCATCTGGCTTCGGCACACCTGCCGCTATCGCCGCACCGCTGATGGTCGCCATTGGCTTTCCTGCCCTGGGAGCAGTTATGATCGGCATGATGATCCAGTCTACTCCGGTCTCATTCGGTGCAGTCGGCACCCCGATCGTAATCGGTGTCACCAACGGTCTCGACAACCAGGCCCTCGGTGCACGGCTGACAGATCTCGGTTCCAGCTGGGAAGCTTTTCTCCAACTTATAACCTCTGAGGTTGCTGTCGGTCATGCCATTGTCGGCACCCTGATGCCTTTTCTGATGGTCATCATGCTGACCCGTTTCTTTGGTAAGAACAAGAGTTGGGCTGAAGGCTTCGCCATGTTCCCGTTTGCCCTGTTTACCGGTGCTGCATTCACCATCCCCTATGCTCTTACCGGTGTTTTCCTCGGTCCCGAGTTCCCGTCCCTCGTCGGTGCACTGGTCGGTATGGCTATCGTTGTACCCGCTGCCAAAGTCGGTTTCCTCCTGCCAAAGACCACCTGGGATTTCCCGGCCGAAGAAGAGTGGCCAAAAGGCTGGTTTGGCACCATCAAACCGAAAGTTCCGAGCGCTGATGAGAAAAAAATTTCCTTGCCAATGGCATGGTTCCCGTACCTCCTTGTCGCAGCCATTCTTGTGGCCAGCCGTGTCTCTCCTGATTTAAAGGGCATGCTCGCCAGCGTTGCCTTTGGCTTAAAGGATATTCTCGGCGTGAGCGGCATGGGCTACATGATCAAGCCCCTCTACCTGCCTGGTGGCATCCTGCTGTTTGTTTCCATCGTTACAGTATTCCTCCACAAGATGAAACCAAATCAGTTCGTGTCTGCAGCGACCGACGCTGGCAAAACCCTGATTGGCGCAGGTTTCGTTCTTGTCTTTACAATACCGATGGTTCGTATCCTGATCAACTCAGGTGTCAACGCTGCAGATATGGTTTCCATGCCGGTTGCGATGGCAAGCTTCGTTTCAGAAACATTTGGTTCCATCTACCCGATTTTTGCCCCGACCGTCGGTGCCCTCGGTGCATTCATCGCTGGTTCAAACACCGTATCAAACATGATGCTGAGCCAGTTCCAGTTTGAAGTAGCGAACCAGCTTGCGATTTCCGGTGCCATTATGGTAGCCCTTCAGGCAATCGGTGCTGCTGCCGGAAACATGATTGCCATCCATAACGTTGTTGCAGCATCTGCAACCGTTGGCCTTCTCGGCCAGGAAGGCAAGACCCTCCGTATGACCATTATCCCGACTGTCTACTACGTTCTGTTTGCCGGCGTACTCGGACTGGTTGCCATCTACGCAATGGGTATCGTTGATCCTCTCGTTGCTGGCTGATAACCCATAGTCCGGGAAAGAAGTTCATCCTTCAAAAGCCCCCTTGGCGCCTGAGCGCCCAGGGGGCTTTTTTCATGCCAGCATGTTTCACATTCCACCCAGGGAAGTTTCATTTGACGATATTTCCGATTTCACTTGAACTTAGATTGAAAGCAGTATAAATAATACGGATATGAAAAAAAATACGCAATAACCGGCTGCTGTTTCTTATTGCGACAACAATCTTACGGCGGCCTCCACTCCAACGGTAAAAGGCATCCACAATGACGTCTTCCGACCTCGATCTTCAGACTGTAACCACAGATGTTCTGGTAATAGGTGGCGGTGCCACCGGAACAGGCATCATGCGCGACCTGGCCCTCCGGGGAATTCACGCTGTCCTTATAGATAAACAGGATCTCTGCGCAGGTGCTTCCGGAGGCAATCACGGCCTGCTGCACTCCGGGGCCCGCTACGTCCTAAGTGATCCCCACTCGGCTATTGAATGCCGAGAGGAAGGTGCAATACTTAAACGACTCGCCCCCCAATGTATTGAAGATACAGGTGGGCTTTTTGTGGCTGTAAAAGGGGATGATGAATCCTTCATCAAGAAGTTTCCCGAGCTCTGTAAAAAAGCAGCAATTGAGTGTGAACAGATTGATCCTGAACAGGCCCGGGAGCTGGAACCTCACCTCTCTGAAGAACTGATCGCTGCCTACAAGGTGCCTGATGCAACTATAGACCCGTTTCGGCTGGCGCTTGAAAACGTAAACCACGCAAGGGTAATTAATGATTCAGTCTATTATCCGCATACGGCCGTCTGTGAATTTGAAAAATCCGGTGATACAATTGCAGCAGCTATCTGTATCGACAACCAGACACACCAGAAAATCCGCATTGTAGCCAAGCAGTACATAAATGCCGGTGGTGCCTGGGCCATGGATATTGCCCGATTGGCTGACTGTCAGGACGTGAACCTGCTCTACTCAAAGGGGACCCTGCTTATCAGCCATGACCGGCTGACCAAGATGGTTATTAACCGGCTGCGCCCACCTTCTGACGGTGACATCCTGGTACCTGGCGGAACGGTCTCGGTGCTTGGAACAACTTCTGTCCGCACCGAGATACTGGAAAATACCAAGCCGACCATCGAAGAGGTGGATATGAATGTTAAAGAGGGTATCGCGATGATTCCCTCTCTCGCTACTGCCCGGTACATAAGGGCATTCTCCAGGGTTCGCCCGCTTGTGATGAGTGGCGAGGCTGGTGACGACCGCAGTGTAGCCCGTTCCTTTTCCCTCATGGACCATGAGGATCAGGGACTGGTCAACTTCTGCACCATAACCGGCGGCAAACTTACAACCTTCAGGCTCATGGCGGAAAAAACAGTGGACCTTGTCGCAAAACGACTCGGCAATACCACCCCCTGCGCGACTCGAACAGAACCACTAACCAGCGGAGATGCCTGCCGCTGGACAGAGCCCGGGGCCTCTCCCCGGTACTGGTACAAGGCAAACAATGCCGACGACATGATCCTTTGCGAATGTGAAATGGTTCCGCAATCGGCCATAGACCAGATTGTCCAATGTGCGCCGGGCGCTGAAAAGGAGATGACACTTGAGGCCATTGCTCTCCGATCCCGTGCAGGGAAAGGGCCATGCCAGGGATCTTTTTGCGGTATCCGCATAGGTTCCTACCTTTATGATCGAGGATATTATAAAGACCAGACGGGCCTGACCCATATGCGTGATTTCTTTAACGAACGATTCAAAGGTCTTCGTACCGTTATATGGGGTCAGCAGATGGCTCAGATGGAGTTGGCAGAAGCTCTGCACTGCGGCCTGCTCGGACTGGATCAACTCCCAGCTGAGAAATCCTCACAACACAACAACGAAGAATAACGGAGCCAGCATGAAGCAACAGACACGTCACTTTACCTCGGAGCTCACGGTGATCGGTTCCGGTCTTGCCGGCTGTTCCGCCTCTATTTTTGCATTAAACCAGGGTATTTCAACAGCACAGACTGGAAATACAGGGGCCATAGCCTACACCACCGGCTACCTCGACCTCCTCGGCAACCTGCCGGGAGAAACGCCTACAAAACTGGACAGCCCCTGGGAGGGTATTGAAAAGCTGCAGGAGCAATATCCCCAGAACCCGCTTTGCCGGCTTTCCAAAGAAGAAGTAACCGAAGCCTTTGACCAGGTTGTCTCATTTATAAGTAAAGCAGGAATTATCTACACAAAACCGGATGGCACCAATAAAACAGCCATCACCCCGGCCGGAACCAGTAAACCGACCTATTCCGTTCCAGGAACCATGCTTGCCGGGGTAAAAGCGTTTAAGTCCAAATCAAAATGTATCATCATAGACTTTAAAGGATTACGCGGCTTCAGCAGCCGCGAGGTTGTCGCCAACCTGCAAAACGACTGGCCATCGCTTAGCGCAGCCAGGGTTTCCTTTCCCGACATGGAAAGCGGTGAGATTTATCCGGAAGTTATGGCCCGGGCTCTTGAGGTTCCCGCCGTCCAGGAACGGCTTGCAGAAACTGTCAAAGAGATACTCGGTGACGCAGAGGTCGTTGGCATGCCAGCTATCATGGGCATGCATAATCCGGACGAGGTTATGAACCGGTTATCAGCCCTGATTGGGAAACCGCTCTTTGAGATACCGACCATGCCGCCTTCGGTACCCGGCATCCGACTGCGCGAGATGTTCGAACAGGTATTTCCCCAAAAGGGTATCACCCTCATCCCCCAGCAAAAAGTGAAAAAGGTTGAGTTCGATATCGATACAGTCGAGCTGCACCTTACCGACAATTACGGCCCGATCAGGATCTCGAGCCAGACGGTAATACTCGCCAGCGGCCGGTTCCTAAGCGGTGGCCTGGAGGCGAAAATTGAAGGAATAAGTGAACCCTTGCTTGGGTTGCATGTAAGCCAACCCGAGACCCGCAATGACTGGTACAGAGAACAGTACATGGACTCCAGAGGTCACGATATCCATTATAGCGGTATTGAGGTGGATGATCAGTTCCGACCGTTAACTGCTGATGGCAACATCGTCGATCCCAGACTTTTCGCAGCCGGAATAGTGCTCGCGCACCAGGACTGGATCCGTGGCCGTTGTGGTGCCGGAGTGGCCATTGCCACAGCCTTCAAGGCAGTGCAGGGAGCCCGCAAAGTAATCGAAGATCGAAAATAACAGGGACCGATAAATGTCTGACACGAAAACACCTATCATCAACTTCAAGGAAAGAGCGCTCGAATTGCTTCCGGAAGGAGCCAGTTTCGACGCCTGCCTCACCTGCGGTCTCTGTTCATCCGGTTGTCCGGCCTCCGGCCTGGAAAATATGGACCCACGCAAATTTATCCGTATGGCCATGCTCGGCATGGATGAGGAGCTCTCAACCTCACCATGGGTGTGGCTCTGCACTCAATGCAAGCGTTGCCAACATGTCTGCCCGATGAATATCGATATCTCGCAACTGGTATTTATTGCTCGTTCCAACTGGCCGCATGACAAGAAACCACGAGGTATTACCCGCTCGTGCGAGCTGGCACGCTCCACCGACTCCACCAGCGCCATGGGTTTGCCGCCTGATGACTTTGTCTTCGTCGTGGATGACGTGCTTGAAGAGGTTCGCGAACAACAGCCACGATTCAAGGACATGGTCGCTCCCATTGACAAGAAAGGCGCTCATTTTTTCGTGAACCAGAATTCACGCGAACCAATGAGTGAGCCCGATGAGATGGTGCCGTTGTGGAAGATTTTTGATCTCGTCGGTGCAGATTGGACCTACAGCTCAAAAGGCTGGGCGGCAGAGAACTTCTGCATGTTTTCCGGCGACGAGGAAGCGTGGTATGAAGTTATCAAGAAACGAGTGGACGCGGTAAACGAGCTGGAATGCGAAGTCTGGCTCAACACCGAATGCGGACACTCCTACTACACCATGTGGAACGCTGTTCACAAATTCGGCATGGAAGCCAACTTCAGAATCGAAAGCCTGGTCACATACTACGCTCAATGGATCAGGGAAGGCAAACTGCCTGTCACCTCTGACTGGAACACCAAGAATATTAAGTTCACGGTACAGGATCCGTGCCAGATTGTACGGAAAGCATACGGTGACTCCATTGCTGACGACCTGAGATTTGTGGCCAAAACGCTGGTGGGTGAAGACAATTTTATCGACATGCAGCCCAACCGCAGCGCAAATTATTGCTGCGGTGGTGGTGGCGGTTTCCTGCAGGCGGGAATGACCGAACACCGAAGGGCCTATGGTAAGCGAAAGTTCGACCAGATCATGGCCACCCAGGCTGACTACGTGTTAACGCCCTGCCACAACTGCCACTCACAGATGGAGGATGTCGGTCAATATTATGGTGGTCACTACCATGTTGTCCATTTCTGGACACTGATCTGCCTCTCGCTTGGAATCCTCGGCGAAAATGAGCGTACCTATCTTGGACCCGAACTGGCTTCTCTCGGCCTTTAATACTTTTATATATGACAATACGGGTGGTGCTCCTGTTGAAAGTACCACCCGTTACCTTTTCCCAGACAAACATTTCATGAGCCACTTAAAGGGAAAAAACATAGACACCTCTCCCCTGTATCTGCTGTACTCCTCCCTGAAAACCGCCGCAAGTCTCTTCTCTTCAAGAAACGCGCCAATAATGAGATAAACGGTGAAGAGGGTATAAATGATACAGACAGATACACCATACTCCGCTCTCATAGACCAAATAAGCAGGATACCGCCCCCATACCATGGATGACGGGTCACACCGAGAATGCCATACTGCTGAAACGGAGTATCCCCTTCCCCTGAAAGCAGGACAGAGTGTTCGCCGGAGCGGAGTTGGCTCAGGCCTGTGAAACGCTGAAAATCGTAGACCCTGCTCCCACTGATAAAAAGCAGGATACCAGTTAGCAAAAGGAAATATCGAATACAGGAGAGCCAGCCCTGCCATTTAAAGAGGGGTGGTTCACTGATGAGATGCAGATAGACGAGGAGTGGCAACAGAGTAGCTGCGGCAACGAGGTTATAAACAATCCTGTGCCATCTCCATCTGTCACCGACAAGAGGCCGCACGAGACGGGCAAAACCGTCAGAAAGAAGCAGACTGTGCAGGAAACACCAGCTCGCGGTGTAGAATACTGCCCCAGGCAGTAATGGATCGGCCACCATTACCTTCCTTTCAATTTGTACAGGGCAAGAAGTTCTTCTCTCTCAGATTCAGGAAGTGACTTGAGATAGCCGTTAAACCCTGGACACCAGCCCGCGTGCCATCGCCAGATACGCCCCAGAAGAGATGTGGGGGCCGCATCATACTTTGCCCGAAAACGGCATGTGGTACATGGATATTTCTTCATGAGCGATCGTGCCTCCCCAGAAATGACCTCCAACTGGATACCCACTGAAGGTCATTTTTCCTCTTGAGCCAATTTTCTCAGCCCAACCAGGTTAGCCCTACCAGTTTTCAGCCAGCAACTCAAAATGAGCCTTGCCATGAGCACAGGCGGGACACACCTCAAGGGCCTCTTCACCTTCGTGCAGATAGCCACAGTTGCGACAGCGCCATGTCACCTTCTCATCTCTCTTAAAAACCCTGCCCGCCTCGATATTGGCCAACAAATCCTTATATCGCTTCTCATGCTGCTTTTCGGCTACACCTATTGCCAGGAAGATATCGGCTATATTACCAAACCCTTCTTCCCGCGCAGTGGCTGCAAATTCAGGATACATAGTGGTGTGCTCATAATTCTCACCGGTTGCAGCCTCGGTAAGATTTTCAGCCGTTGTTCCAATGACACCGGCAGGAAACGTCCCGGCCACCTCCACTTCCCCACCCTCAAGGAGCTTGAACAGGCGCTTGGCATGTTCTTTCTCCTGCTCAGCAGTCTCAGCAAAGACATGCTGTATCTGCACATACCCGTCTTTCTTGGCCTGCGACGCATAATATGTGTAACGGTTACGTGCCTGTGATTCCCCGATAAACGCTGTGAGGATATTCTTTTCTGTCTGTGTACCTTTCAGGTTCGCCATGATTTCCGTCCTCTCTGAGATCGTTCTTTATGTGATAACAGCAACGAAGCCATTGTATCACACTGCTTCAGAGAATCAACCGTCAAAAATGTAGTATACACAGGAGGCCATCCATATCAACTTATCAATTTTTCTGATACATCTTCACATAATTTAATATGTCACGAAGCCATAACATTTAAAGCTTACATTACAGTGTCTTATATAGCATGGCCTCATTGATGTTATTTACTAGTACCTAAGTACAGTTACCCTAACTTTGTTGTGGTCATATTATATTACTACAATGTGGCACCAATCACACCCAGGAGGAAGTTATGGCGACAACAGACAATACCCAATCAACACCCACCCAACAGGTGGGTAGTGCGACTATAGTATACGGGCAGGTTCAGGCCCAAGCTGCAGACGGTACAGTACGCGTAATTGAGCAAGATAGCCCGATCTTCCTGAATGACAGGATAATAACGGGTGCCGATGGCATGATCTCCATTGTATTCGGGGACGCAGCGAATACCCAGATCGATATCGGCCGGATGTCCAACACACTTATTGATGATGATATTTTCCCCGGTGAAATCCCCAGCGACATAAGCGAAGTCGCTACTGAGATTGAAGAGATCCAGGAAGCGTTACTGACTGGTGAATTTGACCCGACCCAGGATCTTGAAGCACCTGCAGCCGGACCGACCGCAGCAGTAGCCAGTGACGGCGGTGGTATCTCCGCTGCCAGGTTTGATTTAACAGCACAGGAGGTTACACCGGAATCAGGTGCTGAGACAAGGGGTATCGAAAGAGATTTCCTTGATCCCGAGCCGCCGGTTCTGGAAGAAGAACCGACCGCACCAGAGCCTGTCATTGCAACTTTTACTGCAGAGCCTGCACCTGAACCAGTGGATGAACCAATTATTCCTCCACCGCCTCCTCCCCCTACACCTTTTACCCCCACTCCCATTATCAGGGTTGTAGAAGAAGAGGCAATGAACAACAATTTCCTCTTCGGCAACGAGTCCGACTGGCCACTTGGTCCTGGCGGCTGGGCATCCGGCACCTATCCCCCAAGTTTCTATTCGAATGGGAATCCGGACGAAATTGATGCCCCCGACACCTCTTCCCCCGATAATCCAGAAGACAGTTTTCAACCTGACTCTGCGATCATCACTAACGCAGACGGAGGCAGCCTGGTCGGAGCTCTCACTGATGGGCCTGCCACGTTCAGCCTGGTAGACACCTCCAACCTGCCAACGCTCTACTCTCAGGACCAACAGGTACAGTACTACCTGGGCACGACCCCTGATGGAACGTTTATCCTGGCATACGTACCATCGTTTGGCCCCGCAGCATTCGCGGCTGATGCTCAACAAGAGAGTGATGTGGAACAATTTTGGCGACCTGTCTTCAGTCTTGAGGTCACACCCGACGGGGACTATCGCTACATCCAGTACGATCAGCTTGACCACACCCCGCTTACGACCGACCCTCCCCAAAGTGATGAGAACATCGAACTGCGATCAGACTCAGGAGCAATTGGCTCAATAGATTTTTCAGGATCTCTGCAAGCTGTTCAGGGCGGCACAACAATAACATTTGCGGACGGCCTCTTTGGCTTCATCGTCGTTGATGACGTTCCTGAACTTTCTGACGAAACCGTATCAGGCAAGGTGGAAGAGGATGACATGACCATTCCTCCTAACCTGTCCCAGGGATTTGATGAAGACGGCTCGGTTTTCAATGATTCTGTAAACGGGAACCTGCAAAGTCTTGTGAATGTGGGCGCCGATGAATACCCGATATACTTTGATGATTCACCTGAATTCCCAGAAGGATTAGGCTTTCTCTCTCCGAGTGGAGCACGGTTTGAACTCCTTAATGAAACCAGCGGCCTTGACAGCCTGAATCTCAAATCCCAGGGAGATACAATCGAGTATAATGTGGTTGGCAACACCCTCACTGCCTCTGCAGACGGCAGGGAAGTATTTACCCTGCAGGTCTTTGAAAATGGCAATTACAATTTTCGCCTCAACGACCAGATAGACCATGACCCGGGTCATGGTGAAAATTCTTTCAGCATTGAGTTTGCTCCTCTTCTCAGAGCGTGGGATTTCGACAATGATTTTGTCGACCTGGAGAGCGGATTTCAAATCACAATAGAAGATGACGTTCCAGCTGCTGTATTAAGACCACAGTCTGTCCTCTCACTGGTTAAGGAAGACGGCCTCTCCAGGCAAACAATCGAAGACCCGGATGATAACTCCGAAGGCAATAGAGAGAGCGGGGAGACGACGACGGACGATGAGGCCTCCGACACTTCTCCAACAACTACCGGTTCAATCACCGACCTGTTTGTTGGATCAGATGAGTTCGAAAACGGCACTTTCCAGTTTGGTGTGTCTGCAGATACCAGCAAGTTGACCGATCTTTACTCCCATGGGGAAAAAGTAATTTACGATGTCAGCGCTGATGGGACGACCCTGACTGCAACAACGTCCTTTGGCACGGTTTTCACCCTTACTGTCAATGAAGACGGGACTTGGTCCTTTGACCTTGATGACCAGCTTGATCATATAGAAGATGGCAATACGGAAGGATTCAATCTTAAAACCAGCCCCACCGACACCACAGGTGTAAATGGCATCGATCTGTCATCAGTGCTGATGGTAACGGACTATGATCAGGATACCGCAACCGGTGCAGCAACAGGTTCTTTTGTAATACGTGTACAAGATGATATTCCTGACGTAAAAATCACTCCAGCTGTAGAAGCCAAAGTTGTCGGTATGGTCGAGGAAGACGGGATGTCTGAAGCCACCGGTGATGCCGGAGATAAGTCTGAAGGCAACAAGCAGGCCGGCGACACCAACGCCGATGATGAAACTGGCGATACCAAAACCGCCAACCTGCACACCCTCTTTACCGCAGATTACGCACCCATCGGAGCCGACGAGGAGGGCACCACTCCGGTGGTCACCACCTGGCTCGCCGATGACACTTCCGGCTTAACGGATCTCTACTCACAAGGCGAGAAAGTCAGCTACGATGTCAACGATGACGGTGATACGCTCACAGCCACTACCTCTAACGGTACTGTCTTCACCCTCAAGGTTGAGGAAGACGGGACCTGGTCCTTTGATCTCGACGACCAGCTTGACCATGTGGAAGATGGTGATACGGAAGGATACTATCTTAAGACCAGCCCCACTGATACCACCGGTGTTGAAGGTATTGACTTTTCCTCCATCCTCAAGGCGACAGTAACCGGCGAGGATTATGACAGCGATGAGGCGACCGACACCACAATGGCGGCCGATGGCTCCTTTGTCGTCAAAGTCCAGGATGACGTGCCATTTATCGACATCGAACCGAAAGCCCAGGCTTCTGTTGTCGGTATGGTCGAGGAAGATGGGATGTCTGAAGCCACCGGTGATGCCGGAGATAAGTCTGAAGGCAACAAGCAGGCCGGCGACACCAACGCCGATGATGAAACTGGCGATGCCAAAACCGCCAACCTGCACACCCTCTTTACCGCAGATTACGCACCCATCGGAGCCGACGAGGAGGGCACCACTCCGGTGGTCACCACCTGGCTCGCCGATGACACTTCCGGCTTGACGGATCTCTACTCACAAGGCGAGAAAGTCAGCTACGATGTCAACGACGATGGTGATACGCTCACAGCCACTACCTCTAACGGCACCGTCTTCACCCTCAAGGTTGAGGAAGACGGGACCTGGTCCTTTGATCTCGACGACCAGCTTGACCATGTGGAAGATGGTGATACGGAAGGATACTTCCTCAAAACAAGCCCAACCGACACCACCGGCGTGGTCGGAATCGACTTCTCATCCATCCTCAAGGCCACGGTTACCGGCGAGGATTTTGACAGCGATGAGGCGACCGACACCACAACCGCTGTCGATGGCTCCTTTGTCGTCAAGGTACAGGATGACGTGCCATTTATCGACATCGAACCGAAAGCCCAGGCTTCTGTCGTTGGCATGGTCGAGGAAGACGGGATGTCTGAAGCCACCGGTGATGCCGGAGATAAGTCTGAAGGCAACAAGCAGGCCGGCGACACCAACGCCGATGATGAAACTGGCGATGCCAAAACCGCCAACCTGCACACCCTCTTTACCGCAGATTACGCACCCATCGGAGCCGACGAGGAGGGCACCACTCCGGTGGTCACCACCTGGCTCGCTGATGACACTTCCGGCTTGACGGATCTTTATTCCAAAGGGGAGCAAGTCAGCTACGATGTCAACGACGAGGGTGATACGCTCACAGCCACGACCTCTAACGGCACCGTCTTCACCCTCAAGGTTGAGGAAGATGGTACCTGGTCCTTTGATCTCGACGACCAGCTTGACCATGTCGAGGATGGCGATACGGAAGGATACTTCCTCAAAACAAGCCCAACCGACACCACGGGCGTGGTCGGAATCGACTTCTCATCCATCCTCAAGGCTACGGTTACCGGCGAGGATTATGACAGCGATGAGGCGACCGATACCACAACCGCTGCCGATGGCTCCTTTGTCGTCAAGGTACAGGATGACGTGCCTTTTATCGACATCGAACCGAAAGCCCAGGCTTCTGTCGTTGGCATGGTCGAGGAAGACGGGATGTCTGAAGCCACCGGTGATGCCGGAGATAAGTCTGAAGGCAACAAGCAGGCCGGCGACACCAACGCCGATGATGAAACTGGCGATGCCAAAACCGCCAACCTGCACACCCTCTTTACCGCAGATTACGCACCCATCGGAGCCGACGAGGAGGGCACCACTCCGGTGGTCACCACCTGGCTCGCTGATGACACTTCCGGCTTGACGGATCTCTATTCCAAAGGGGAGCAAGTCAGCTACGATGTCAACGACGATGGTGATACGCTCACAGCCACTACCTCTAACGGCACCGTCTTCACCCTCAAGGTTGAGGAAGACGGGACCTGGTCCTTTGATCTCGACGACCAGCTTGACCATGTGGAAGATGGCAATACGGAAGGATACTATCTCAAGACCAGCCCTACCGACACCACCGGTGTTGAAGGTATCGACTTCTCCTCGATACTGCAGGGTACGGTAACCGGTGAAGACTTTGACAGTGATGCAGCGACCGATACGACGACCGCTGCTGATGGTTCCTTTGTGGTCAAGGTACAGGATGACGTGCCGGAGGTGACTATCGATTCTATTTATCGTGTATTTGGTTCCGTTCAGGAAGATGGAATGTCGATTTCCAGCGGTGATGATGGCGATAAGTCCGAAGGTAACAAGGAGCCTGGAGACACTAACTCAAGAGATGAAGTTTCTGCTCCTACCGGAACTTTAACAGGCCTATTCACTACAAATTATAACCCTATTGGTGCAGACGAACCGGGTGATGCTCTCAACGTAACCACCTGGTTGGCAGATGACACCTCTGGCCTGACAGACCTCTATTCAAGAGGCGAAAAACTCCAATACGATGTCAATGATGACGGCGACACGCTGACCGCATCCACTTCATACGGCACTGTTTTCACATTTGTCGTCAATCAGGATGGCAGCTTAAGCTTTGATCTCGATGATCAGCTCGACCATGTGGAAGATGGCAATACGGAAGGTTTTCAGCTTAAAACCAGCCCTGATGACACAACAGGCGTTAACGGAATTGATCTGGCTCCAATCATCCGGGCGACTGTCACCGGTGAAGATTATGATGGTGACGAGGCAACAGCAACAGCAAGCCTGGACTTGTTTCTAATAAATATACAAGACGACACTCCCGACATTCAGATCAACCCAAATACACAGGTGAAAATTATCGGCATGGTCGAAGAGGACGGCATGTCTGAAGCCACCGGTGATGCCGGAGATAAGTCTGAAGGCAACAAGCAGGCCGGCGACACCAACGCCGATGATGAAACTGGCGATGCCAAAACCGCCAACCTGCACACCCTCTTTACCGCAGATTACGCACCCATCGGAGCCGACGAGGAGGGCACCACTCCGGTGGTCACCACCTGGCTCGCTGATGACACTTCCGGCTTGACGGATCTTTATTCCAAAGGGGAGCAAGTCAGCTACGATGTCAACGACGAGGGTGATACGCTCACAGCCACGACCTCTAACGGCACCGTCTTCACCCTCAAGGTTGAGGAAGATGGTACCTGGTCCTTTGATCTCGACGACCAGCTTGACCATGTCGAGGATGGCGATACGGAAGGATACTTCCTCAAAACAAGCCCAACCGACACCACGGGCGTGGTCGGAATCGACTTCTCATCCATCCTCAAGGCTACGGTTACCGGCGAGGATTATGACAGCGATGAGGCGACCGATACCACAACCGCTGCCGATGGTTCCTTTGTCGTCAAGGTACAGGATGACGTGCCATTTATCGACATCGAACCGAAAGCCCAGGCTTCTGTCGTTGGCATGGTCGAGGAAGACGGGATGTCTGAAGCCACCGGTGATGCCGGAGATAAGTCTGAAGGCAACAAGCAGGCCGGCGACACCAACGCCGATGATGAAACTGGCGATGCCAAAACCGCCAACCTGCACACCCTCTTTACCGCAGATTACGCACCCATCGGAGCCGACGAGGAGGGCACCACTCCGGTGGTTACCACCTGGCTCGCTGATGACACTTCCGGCTTGACGGATCTCTATTCCAAAGGGGAGCAAGTCAGCTACGATGTCAACGACGATGGTGATACGCTCACAGCCACTACCTCTAACGGCACCGTCTTCACCCTCAAGGTTGAGGAAGACGGGACCTGGTCCTTTGATCTCGACGACCAGCTTGACCATGTGGAAGATGGCAATACGGAAGGATACTTCCTCAAAACAAGCCCAACCGACACCACCGGCGTGGTCGGAATCGACTTCTCCTCCATCCTCAAGGCCACGGTTACCGGCGAGGATTTTGACAGCGATGAGGCTACCGATACAACCTCTGCAGCAAGCGGTTCTTTTATTGTCAAAATCCAAGATGACATTCCGGTACTCACCGGACAACCCATTAGCCACCAAGTGGAAGAAGAAGGTTTACACAACTTTGATCCTGGTTACGTTGGCCCAGGCGTTGAGGGATCAGAAGGTAATGAAGATGAAACTGGCGATACAGAGTTTGACGGTGATCCCAACCTGACATCAGCAACGGGTTCACTTTCCACCATTGTCAGCTCAGGGGCTGATGAAGACTTAACCTATAGCTTTGTTGACGACGTCCAGACAGCACTTGCAGACGCCAACCCGGATCTCACATCCCAAGAGGCGGCTGTAACTTACAGAGTTGACACAACCACCAACACCCTGATTGCAGAAGCTGATGGCCGAACAGTCTTCACACTGCAACTGGACGAGGATACCGGAGACTATGACTTTGAGCTTCTTGATCAACTCGATCATGATCCTCCAGCGCCAGGCACTGCAGTAGAAAATAGCCTGACTTTGAACCTCGGCTCTGCAATAGAAGCAGAAGACGCAGACGGTGATACTGTGAACTTCGGTGATGTTCCAGTGGTTGGCGGTGATAATCAGGATGGCCTCACAATTGAAGTTGCCGATGACATTCCTGAAGCCGTAAGCCCTGTGCAGGTACCAAGCTCCATGAACCTGGTGCTGATCCTGGACAACTCAGGATCGATGTACGGCAATGACATTAGCTTTAATGGCGGCACCGTCAGTCGGGCTGATGCCCTGAAAGCCTCGGTGACTGCACTGCTTACCAGTCTTGCGACTACAAGTGTTGCCGGCTCTACCTATCAAGTGCATCTGGTAGAATACAATACGGACTCCGCGGCCCTTGGCACCTTTACCATCACCGGTGGGGATGTTGGTTCCGCCCAGGCTGCAATTGATTCTCTTGCCTTGATGACATCTCCTGGTGCCGGTGATCAATACACTAATTATGAAGCAGGCTATCAGCAGGCTTTGCAATGGATCAACAGTAGCGATCCGCTGACCGACTCAGATGTAACCGGTAACCTGGTAAACGAGGTTCTGTTTATCTCCGACGGCGACCCGAACAGGTATAACGACCCGGATATGGATGAACCAGGTGGACCTGTTGCCCAGACCTCAAATGCTACAACAGCACTTGGCGAGCTAACAGGCACAGACGGTTCCAACGAAATAGAGCAAATTGGCGACTGGGCTGATAACGTCCGAGCCATTGGCCTGAACGTCTCTGATGACGGAGTTGATAATAATAACGATCAGGACGACCGGCTTGACACTCTGGACCTCACCGGCGATGCAGTAAACATCACCACCGGCGACCAGCTGTTGGCAATCCTGCCTGAGCTGCTTGAAGTCTCCGCTCCAATCATCTCTGCCACTGTAGAGGAAGATGATCTCGATGAAAATGATGGAACCGATGACGACAACCGTACCGGCGACAACGAAGATGGTTCTTCAAATGCTGACGAGGCGATTGGCTCCACAGTCTCTACCGATGCCAGCAACATAAGCAACTTGTTCATAGCAGGCGCGGATGAGATTTTAACTTTTGGCCTTTCTGCCTCTACGGTTGGACTGCCGAGTCTCTATTCTGGAAATAATCCGGTCAGCTATGAGGTGAACGGCAACGTACTGACTGCAAGTGCTGATGGGGAAACCATTTTCACTTTCGAGGTATTCGCCGACGGCTCATGGAAGTTTGATCTTGATGGCAGTCTCGACCATGTTGCCGGAGACGGCGAGAATTTTGAGCTGCGATCAGGCGTTGATGGCACTGAAGAGGTGAGCGGCATTGACCTCTCAACCATTATTCTTGCAACTGATGCTGACAATGACCAAATACCTGCAGCAGAAGGCGCTTTCGTAATCTCTGTTCAGGATGACGTGCCGGTGATAGGTAACCCGCAGGACAGCCTGCTCGGTAACGAACAGGGTAATAGCCTCACTGCCAGCCTCGATTTCGAGTCCGGTTCAGATGAACCTGTCACGGCCGAACTCACCTTGACCGATGGTGCCCCTGTCATGACAACCGACGGCACCACCATGACCAGCAATGATGGGGATCTGGAGTGGCAGGATAACGGTGACGGCAGTTGGTCTGCAGTGACCTCCGGCGGAGACAGTGTTTTTACCGTGAGTATCGATGAAGACAATGGCACCTACTCTGTAGTTCAGGACGGCATTCTGGATGGTACCGGCTCCAACACCACCATATCCTTCGGTGATGCGCTGAACGGCGGCAAGCAGCCTCAGGCACTGTTCGGCAACGGAGATGAAACCGATAATGGTGATGGCAGCACGACTTTCACCAACGGCCTGTTCCTCTATGCCTCTGGCTCCAATGATCTCGATGATGCTTTCGGGTGGAAGGACAATACCGACCCCACCCCGGATGTCGACACCTTCGGCACCAACCCACTGGACGTCAATTATTCGGCAGCCGGAATAGGTACTGGTACCGCCCAGAAGATTGCCGGAGAAGGGAGTGACGGCGGCACCAGAGATTCTGAAATACTGTCCCTGAAAATTGTCTCGCAGGCAACTGTCGAGGCTGATCGTTCCATAACCAACACAACCAGTCTGGCTGTCACCTCAGCCTCAATAGTCATGGACCATCTTGGCTATGAAGAAACGGCCTATTTCAGTCTCTGGCTGAACGGTAAACAGGTGAGTGATGAAATTGTTTTCCAGACACTTCAGGATAACAATACTCCTGATGCAACCGATGCTATAGAGGTTGGCACTGCCGGCGGTAATGCCAGTGATGACGTGTCCTTTACCTTCGACGCCGCAACGATGACGACATCAGGCTCGTTTGATGAAATACGCTTTGAAAGCGGCTCGGATCTTACCGACGACGCAGGTGAATACAGGGTCGTTTCGGTCGATATCGGCTCAAGCGTCGAGGGCCAAGATCAGACCGTAGTCATCCCGTTTGAGATCACCGATTCGGATGGTGACAGCGATCAGAGCGACTTTTCCATCACCTTTGACGGCCAGGGCGATCTGGACGCTGAAGAAGCTGATGCTGCTGACGGTGACGTTTCCACCAGCGGCATGGTCATCTCCGGTTCCAATGATGGTGACGTCATCTCCGGCACGGATTATGATGATACCATTTATGGTAATGATGGATCTGATATCATCGAGGGCGGAGGTGGAAATGACATCCTTGTCGGTGGTGACGGCAATGATATCATTTTTGGTGACGCGGGAGAGGACACCCTGGAAGGTGGCACTGGTGAAGACCAGCTCATTGGTGGTGACGGCAGTGACCAACTTGACGGTGGCGCAGATGACGACATCCTGATAGGGGATATGGTGGATTTCACCGATCTTGCCGATAGTGACATCATTGAGGACAATGATGAGGACATCATTATCGGTGGTGCAGATACTGATACTGCGGGAGACATCGGATTGAACGACGAGGTCGACGATGGTAATAATGACAACGTCGGGGATCCTTCTACCGGTACTGTCGAGGTTGTCGAAGAAGATATAGACACCCTGATTCCTCCCCCGGATGCTGTATGATGCGTTAACGGACAGAGCAAAAAAGAATCTTCGCTTTGTCCATCTTTATCCTTTAAAAAAAGCCGGCCCATTCTGTGCCGGCTTTCTTTTCCTTTTCTTCACGCCAACTCCTTAAAACATCCATACACTGCCACTTTGAATATTAAACACATAGTGGTACCTCTGTACAATAGGCCTTCTTTATGTTAGAGGATATACTCTAAAATAACATGAAGTTGTGTTCGCACGCAGGCACACATTCACCGACAGCTCAACCAAGGGGGGGGAAACCATGGTCGCTACTCAAGTGAACAGCCAAGGCAGCGCAGTCCAACCTATCGGAACCGCTATGATAGTGTATGGAACTGTCAAAGCTGAATCAGTGCAGGGCATTACCCGCACCCTGCAGCCCAACAGTCCTATTTTTCCAAATGACCGGATAACCACCGGTAGCGACGGCATGATCTCCATCGTCTTTGGGGATGCAGCCAGGACCCAGCTCGATCTGGGCAGGATGTCCGACATGACCATCGACGAGGACGTCTTCCCGGGAGATATGCCGGTAGATATCGCTGAGGCTGCCATGGAGGTGGAACAGATCCAGCAAGCCTTGCTTGAAGGTGAGTTCGATCCTACCCAGGACCTGGAAGCCACGGCTGCGGGTCCTGCTGCTGGTGCAGCAAGTGACGGTGGCGGCATCTCGTCGGTTCGATTTTTCCTGACAGCTGAAGAGGTCACTCCTGAATCAGGAGCCGAAACCATTGGCATCGGCTACAACTTCCTTGATCCAGACCCACCTGTTCTGGACCTAGAACCCACACCGATTATAACTGCGTTTGCAGCCCCGCCAGCAGAACCGACACCAGATATTCCGGAGCTAATACCTCCGCCTCCGCCTCCCCCGCCTCCAGTTGTCACCCTTGATATAAACAGGGTTGTCGAGGAAGAGGCCATGGATGAAGGAGTACAGTATTTCGCAACAATTTTTGAAATTGAGGGAACCGGCGAATCAACCGTCGACGAATGGTTTTTTACTGTGGAGGGTGGCAGCAAACCTGTTTCGTTTAACATTTTGACAGAGCACAGCTTCCCATGGCAGTCAGAATGGCAGGATCTGAACAGTGACCATCTTGATGGTGATCCGGGGCAGGAAAATCTCAACAGCTTCCTCACCCTCTGGAAAGATGACGGTTCCGGGAGCTTCACTATCCCTGTGAATGTCAGCTTCGGCTCGAACCCATACGGTCCTGGGGGGATAGACACCTCTACATCATGGGCCGATCCCGCTTTTGGGGATGTGCTGGACCCTGGTGAGTATGTGCTGAAAATAGCTGATCAGTATTGGGATGGTTCCTATGACACCGGACCATATCAAATTCGCATTACAGGAGAGATCACAATCACCCAGATTCCAGACGGCGGCTATATTACAAGCATGCCCGATCAATACAATTCCGGAACTATTCCATCTGTATCTGATGGAAACCCCGATCAGGACGATATCATATCTGATGATCTGCAACCTGATTCTGCCGTAGTCTCCGGAAACCTCAATGACGGCCTGACGGGTGCTACCGGTACCTGGTCTATCACCATGGCCGGAGCCTTACCGAACCTGGTATCCCAGGGGACACCAATCGTATATTTCCCCAACAGCACAAATCCGAACATGATCGAAGCCCGGGCATATGATTATGGCATGACTGACGGGGGAGAATCCGGGTATCGTGTTGTATTCACATTTGAAGTGGTTGCAAGCGGTGACTACACCTTTACCCTGTACGATCAACTGGACAATGTTTCTCCTGGATATGTCGGCCCAGGAGGAACAATATTAACTGAGAAGGATCCGGATGCACCACTTGCCGAAGAAAACCTGGAAATGGTCATCTATAACGGAGATGACCCGCCAACTTCCTGGGTAAATACGATCGATTTTTCCCAGAACCTTCTTCTCAATGGCGCCCAACTCTTCCCACCGGGATCTTTTACCATCCAGTCTATTGATGATATCCCTGTTGCAACGAATAACTGTGGTGGTATATGGGGGAAAGTCGAAGAAGATGGCATGCAGATGGGACAATCAGATGAAGGTAATCAGTATTGGGATCCAGACACCTCTCCTCCGTTAGTCTCTGATCCCGACCTTTCCACTGGTGCTAAGAGTCCATGGGATGACAATTCTGAAGATGAGATATGGGATGGCAATTCCATAGCTTCATTATTTAAAGTGGGTGCCGATGAGTTTAACCAACAGCGCGAACAGGCACCTGCTGAAGCAGAATACGGGATTAGTTCCGATCCCGACCTTCTTGAGGAACTCCCCCAACTCTGGTCACAAGGTGAACAGGTCGAATATAAAGTCGTAGGCAATACCCTTGTCGCTTATGTGCCCGGTGAAGAACCGGAGCCTGCTGAGGGGGGACTGGAAACGGTTTCTCAGGAAATCGTCAATGGAACAGAAGATCGTGTTGTCTTCACCCTGACAGTTCATACTGACGGGAGTTGGTATTTTGACCTTGACGACCAGTTGGACCATGTTGATCAGACATGGGCGGCCGCCTGGGAAAACAAAATGTTGCGTGTAGGAGACAACGCCGAGGAAACAATAGGAATCTCAGGACTGGATTTTTCTTCAATCCTTACCGCCACAGACTTTGATGGAGATACCATCGTCGGTGCAGTTCCAGGCAAGTTTGTCCTGGTAATTGAAGACGATATTCCAAAAGTCTGCGATCCGCGTTGTCTAGAAGTTTCTGAATCGGCACTTGAAGAAATCGATGTGGCTACCGGTGATGATACAGGGACCGGAGATGCTCCGCTAATCGGGCCAGTCCTCACAGGAAACTTTCTTACTGATGGCAATATCATAGCGGGCTCGGATGAATTTGCTAACGGCCTCGTCGAGATATCGGTCAACGGCGAGTCTCTACTCCTCGGCACAACTACACCCGGCTCCATCACTGTATACGGGGATCTCAGCGGTGCCGGAGATCATATATCAGGCAAAGCGGGCCAGCTTACCATAAGCTCCGATGGGAGTTGGGAATACAGACTTATCGATAATACTACCGAACATGATGATACGATTATCGGTAGTGATGGTGATGGCGACAGGGGATACGCGGATACCAAGTTGGACTCCTTCAACATATGGGTCACAGACTACGATGGTGACTCCGTAAAACTCGACTTCGACGTGAAGGTCCTTGATGACGGACCCAAAATTGAAATCGGGGAAGTTCGACCTCTTTCAGGTGAGGTTCAGGAAGATGCGCTGGGAAACACCACAGCCAACCCGGCGAATAATAATGATCCTGACAGTTCAACAGGAAACCTTGACGATGACGATCCGCCAGGAACCAGCCAGGAAACCGACACTACAACTATCAATCTTGGCAGCCTTGTTCCCGCAAGTGCCGTGGATTACGGTGCCGACGGTTTTGGCAGCTCACAGTTCAGCATTGTTGGAATTGACGAAAGTAGCCCGTACCTTTCCACACACACTTCAAGTCATATGCAGATCTGGTATTTCAAGGTGGGAAATACAATTGAAGCAAGAACATCGGGTACCCCTGGTGATCCAGATCCTTCAGGTAACTTAATTTTCACGGCTGAGCTTTCGACAACCTCAGGTGAGGTAACGTTCAACCTCAATGACCAGATGGATCATAGCCCAAACCTTAATCCTGCCGATCGGGACGAGGCAACATTAACCATAGATGACCTGGGACAGTTCATTGAATATGAAGTTACCGACGGTGATGGTGACAAGGCATCGGTTAATTTTGAAGGACTGCTGAATATTTATGTCGAAAATGATGTTCCTGAAGTTATTGAAACAGCCCAGTACTTTTACGTTTCAGAATACGCCGGATACAACAACACCATTGGCACATATGTGCTGGATGACGACGGCAACCCGGAATTTGTCAAACTCATACTCCCTCAAACCAATGCAGTAGCTAACTGGGCACAGGCAGGTACCGGAGATCTTGACAATCCCGGACCGGTAAACCCCTATTCGTTTGATCTGAGCGGTGAAGCTAATAGCGGACCTTACCACTACACCCCGGGAGTCGATCTGGGTTCGTATGAGGGAGGAACCAAAATTTTCATAGTCGCCAATGGAGGCCACAGTCTTGATGGAGAATCAGAACTCAGGTTTGATGACGGAGTACTCCAATCATTGGTAAACGGAACTTGGGTCGACGTAACTACCTTGACAAATGTTCAGGGAGTCTACCTCATGGATGCTGAGTTCGATTCTCCTGCTCCCGACTATTGGGGCCGAGGGCCCGCCCCCGATGACCTCAACCACTTTACCGACCAGTGGGCGGTAACCTTTGGCCCAGGACCATATGCAGGCGAGTTTATCAATGAAGTACCGGAATATGGTGGAGAGGTAAGAATAGAGGACCTGAATTTCGGCGATCACGATTTCGACGACACGGTCTTACGTATTGAGAAAGGCCCGGTTGTCAGTGAATCTCACCTTGACACCACCACCTCGAACCCTGAGGATGGAGGAACGAAAAAAGATCCTTATTCCACTACGGTGGTAAACGGCAACTTCTTTGCCGCATCCCTGGCCGGAATCCAGTTCATGACCGGAGCAGATGAACCCTTGACTCTCAATATCAGCAGTCAGGGGATATTCACTCCTGAGGAGTTCGTTGACATAAATGATCCTAATGACACCAATGTTGAAATTGATATCATTAATGGAGGCCTCAAAGGTAGTTCCCAGCTTATTAACAGTGACGCGGGTACCCTTGAAATATGGGAGAACGGAGACTGGCAATACACTCTCATCGACAATACCCTCATCCATCCGGATAATGACAAGGGCAGTGTAGATAAACATGATGGTGACTATGATCGGTACGCCGCAGACCAAGTGCAGGATGTCTTTGCAATAACGGCAACGGACAAGGACGGAGACTTTGTAGATACGGACTTTATCGTCAACATTAACGACGATGGTCCGCAAATAGGAACTCCTCAGGACTCGGTGATGGCAAGTACCTATCTCATCGAGCCGATACCTCAAGGGGTACCGACTTTGGCAGTCGCAGCCCATAATGATGCCCTCGTGCCTATCAATGAGCTTACAGCGGATCTTTCCGTCGACTACGGCGCAGATGGACCGGGCGGTATTGAGCTAAATCTGGTGGAAGGCGCTAAGGTCATGGCCAAGGTCGACGGTGACATGCAGCAAATCCATGTTCTGCAGGATGGAGCACTCATCTGGCACCAGGAGAGTGCTGACACATGGTCGGCAGTAACCGATTGGGGAGCCAAGGCATTCACCGTGAGTGTCAATGAAGCCAATGGAACCTATTCCGTCCAACTATTTCTGGAACTCGAAGGAACAGGCGGAACAACCATCATCAATTTCGGAGATAACCTGAACGGAGGAAACCCGGATCTCGCTGTATTCGGTGATGGTGATGAAATAGCTACAACCGCGACCACCGTCACCTATGGCAACAGTATATTCCTTTTGGCGCAAGGCTCGCAGGATCTCGCAGGCGATTTTGGTGGAGATGCCACCCCATACAGTGGAACGGATACCTTCGGTACTGACTCCGACAAGGATACAACTATCAACTACTCTAACCAGGGAATCGGTGTCGGCGGAGGTGCAAAAATCGATGATATCGGTGATGAGGCAGGTCGTCCTTCAGAAATCCTTTCGCTTAAATTCCTCTCTCAAGTTGAGGTCGAAACAGGCCACAAAGGGGATTACGTCACAGGAACAACCATGGCCATCACTTCCGCCACGGTTCTCCTGGATCACATCGGATATGACGATACGGCATACTTCTCTCTCTGGAAAAGTGGTGTTCAGGTATCCGGTGAGCTTTCCTACTCGCCGACAACCACTGAGGCCAAAACGGGTGGAGGCAGTTCGTCCATCGACCTTGCTGTAACATTCTCCTCAGATGATGTTGTGGCCGATGCATCAAACCCCAATCTGGAATTTGATGAGATTCGCTTTGAGACCGGCAGTAATTATCGTGTAGTTGCCGTTGAAATCAATGAAGATGTCGACGGATTCGACCAGACCATAATTATTCCGTTTGAGGTTACAGACGGCGACGGGGATACTGTCGAAGACACTTTCAGCATTACTTTTGACGGTACCGGAGCTATCGACGCAAAGGAAGCGGATATGGCGGATGGCGACCTCTCCACAGAGGGCATGGTCATCTCCGGCAGCAGTGATTCGGATATCATTATTGGGACGGATTACGATGACACCGTCAATGGCGGCGGTGGAGACGATATAATCAGCGGTGGCGAAGGTAATGACAACCTGGAAGGTGGCATTGGAAACGACATTATCGATGGTGGAACCGGAAGTGACGCACTTTATGGCGATGAAGGAAACGACATACTCATCGGCGATAGCGGTGATGATCAACTCATAGGCGGATACGGTGAGGACACCCTGGAAGGAAATGCGGGTAATGACGACCTGGTAGGCGATGAGATCATTTTCGATGATACCGGTAACTCCATTATCGATGATGGCGATGATGATACCGTGTACGGTGGAGATGACACTGTTGACACCGGAACAGCAGATGCAGGAGCCGATGCGACAGACACATCTGGATCAACCGATATCGATTTCGGGGTCGAAGACGATCTTGATATCGACACCCTCATTCCCCCACCTGATATTGTCTAATTTCAATAACTAAACCTTTAACAAGAACGAGCCGTTCCGGGAGATCCCGGAACGGCTCGTTCTGATTCTATATGAGCTTTTGCAGTGTACTATCCAGTTCCCTTTCTCATTAACAACGCCAGATTCAGCCGCCCTTTTGTCTGAGTTTTACTGTAAATAGAACTTAAGTGTGATTTCACGGTTCTCTCGGTAATTTCTAACTGAGCCGCTATTTCACCATTAGAAAGCCCATCCGCGATAAGTACAGCAATCTGATACTCCCTCTTGGAGAGCCCGGACAATGCCTGGTTGTCCTGAATATCCTCTCCACCTTCTCCCACCTTCCCTGCTCCGGCAGGAACACTTTTTATCAAGTACTGCATCAGTGAACTGCCCACCCACGCCAGACCCGATTCCACCGCTTCGACTGCTGCCCGCAGGCGGGGTTTCGCAATATACGTATTTGCATACCCCACGCAGCCAAGGTAAAGACAGCCGGCCCCCTCCTGATCATCCGGCCGATCTGCCAGCACAAACAACTTCACGCCAGCGACACGTCCCGCCAATTCTTTGAGCTGCCCCATATCTATCATGTTACGATGGATGAGGATCATCTCAACCCGAAACTGTTTCAGAACCGAGTACATCTGCTCCACAGAGTCAGCCTGGTGGACCTGCCAATCCGGATGGAGGGCCTCAAACCACTTATTTCGAACCGTATCGTTTCTACTACATAACAGAATTGCCATATCTCATCTCTCACGAAGTGCCATATGTCTGGCCCGCAGGACGGGCTTTAAGAGATACGACAAGATTGTTTTTTTGCCGGTGAGGATGTCGACGGTTGTGACCATTCCAGGGATGATCGGCATCGGGCCATCCTTGCCATCCAAAAAATTCTTGTTTGTCCTGACCCTGACAATATAAAAACTGTTCCCCTTCTCGTCTGCAATAGAGTCGGCACTGATCTGCTCAAGTTCGGCTTCCAACCCGCCGTAGATGGTAAAGTCATAGGCAGTGAACTTGACCATGGCCTTTTGCTTGGGTCTCAAGAACGCGATATCAGAAGGTTTGATCTGTGTTTCCACCAGCAGGGTATCTTCCAGCGGCACAATTTCGACAAGATTCATACCTGGCTGCACTACGCCTCCCACCGTATTGACCAACACCTGTTTGACCGTGCCATATACTGGTGATCGAACCGCAGTTCTATCCAGCCTGTCGGCTAACGCCGTCTCCACTGCAGACATCGCCTCCAGTTCAACCTCCACTTCATTCAATTCTCTCTTGGCAGCGTTGGTGAACTTTAACCGCTCCTCGCGGATAACCTTCTTTGCCTCGTTCAGTTTTGATTCGACCCTCGGAATAGCCAGCCTGGTTGCCGCAATATCCCCGAGCATGGAAGACGCTTCCCGCTCAAGACGCAGCACCTCAACTTCGGAGACTGCCCCCTGCTCCACCAGTGGCTTGGTAAGGT
Organism: Desulfopila sp. IMCC35008; assembly: GCF_010646885.2. GTDB lineage: Bacteria > Desulfobacterota > Desulfobulbia > Desulfobulbales > Desulfocapsaceae > Desulfopila. Next base: position 4,708,178 of record NZ_CP050700.1, read on the forward strand.
CAATTTCCCTCTTGAGCAGCCTGTATGTCCTGTTCAACTCCCGGTTTTCTTCTTTTAGTTCAGTAAGCTCCTGTTTCCGCTGTATTACCTGCTCCTCAAGCACATCAATAGTGGCGTCAAGCTCCCCCTTACGAGAAAGATAGAGCTGGATTTCCCGTGAGGCAATTTCGGGTCTTTTTTCAAAAATGAGCTTGGGAATCTCCATTTCCTTGCCTGCTGTCTCCGCACGAAGACGTGCAGCCCTGGCCTGTAAAGCCAGATATTTGAGTCTCGATTCCTGATACGGGGCAGAGAACCTGGTCTCATCCAGCCGCATCAACAGCTGCCCTTTTTTTACAATATCGCCGACCCGCACATGAAGTTCCTCGAGTATTCCACCCTCAAGGTTCTGCACCACCTGAATCTGGCTCGACGGGATCACTTTCCCCATGCCTCTTGTTACTTCCTCAATCTCGGAGGTATACATCCAGGCCACCACGAGAATAAACAACAGCAAGGTCAACCAGACGATGGCCCGGCCTCCCTTGGGAGACTGAATCAGGATAGTTGTCCGCACATCTGAGATTAAATCAGGATCCCTCACCTCCCTGGCGTGGGCATAGAGCTGCGTCGACTTATTCTCGCTGGTAACTTTAGGCGCTGCAGGTGGTTGATTCTTTTTTTCGGTCACGTTTCTACCCGTTATATATTAAGCTGCCCGTTTTTCAGGGCTTCGAGAATATGTTCTTTAGGTCCGTCGGCACGGACAACTCCCTGATCCAGCACAATTACTCTTTCAACCATGGCTAAAAGCGATGCCCGGTGAGTGATCAGCACCAGGGTTTTACCTGGCAGTATCTCACTGAGTTTTCCTCGCAACATCCCTTCGGTCTTGGCGTCCATATGGCTGGATGGTTCATCCAGAATCATGACCTGGGGATCCAGGAGCAATGCCCGGGCCATAGCCACGATCTGCCGCTGTCCGCCGGAGAGGACCCTCCCCTGCTCTCCCACCGGCATGTCAAAACCCATGGGGTGTCGTTTTATAATCTCCGAAACCCCGGAAAGCTCTGCCGCACGAAGTATATCAGCATCCCGGGCCAAATCGCAACCAAGTACAATATTGTCCCGCACACTCCCCCTGAAAAGAGTTACATCCTGAGGTACACAGCCGATAAACCGGCGCAGTTCTCCAGGATCGATCTGGTGAATATCCGTTCCATCTATCGCCACAATTCCACTCTCCGGTTCATACAGGCCAAGCATCATCTTGCCCATAGTGGTTTTACCCGAACCGACAGTGCCGATAATACCCACTCTCTCTCCCGGCCCAATAGTCAACGATACATCCTTTAAGGCTTTTACGTTCTGATCCGGATAGGTGAAGCAAACATCCTTAAACTCTATTGCTCCCTTTAGTTCTGAACGGTGCAGGAATGTTTTGTTCAGGGGGCGCTCAACCGGCATTTCCATCACCTGCTGCAGGGTCTCGAGAGCTGTCTTAGCCCGATGATAACGGGTGGTCAGCCCAACTACCTGGGCAATCGGGGCAATAGCCTGCCGGGTAAGAATCACGATAGCTATCAACCCACCCTGGGACATCTCCCCTTTCGAGATCACATACACTCCGGCAATAACAACCGCCACAACCGTAAGGCTCTGGACGAAATTGGCCAGATGATTAACCGAAGTGGAGAGAAAACGGGACCGGGCGCTATGGGTCGAGATATGGCCAACAGCCTCTTCCCAGGTATTCTGAATCTTACTTTCAGCACCTAGTATTTTAAGTGTTTCCAAACCATTAAGCCCCTCAACCAATACCGCATTTTTTCGAGCAGAGGCATGAAATGTCTCTTCAACCGATTTTTTGAGGGGCATCTGGATAAACAGCGCATAAACAAGCAGAATAACAATGGCTGAAACATGTATGACCACTACGTTTCCTGCCAGATACCAGATGGCAAAGAGACCGAGAAATACAAAAGGCAGGTCTACCAACGCTGTAATGGAGAGTGACGTAATAAAGTCACGTACACTGTCGAATTGCTGGATTTTATTGGCAAACGATCCGATGGAATCAGGGCGCGAGGACATCTTGAGGCCCAGGACCTTTTCAAAAATCACCGACGATATCTCAAGACTTGCCTTTTTACCCGCCTCATCAATAAAATAGCCGCGCAGCCCACGCATAAGAAGCGAGAAGATATAGACGATACCGATACCTATCGCCAAGACCCACAACGTCTCAAAAGCGTTATTCGGGATAACCCTGTCATAAACGTTGAGGATAAAAAAAGGCGTCAGCAAGCCAAAAACATTTATCAGAAAGGAGGCAAGCAGCACGTCCCGGTAGATTCGCCACGAACTAAAAAGCGTCCCCCAAAACCAGTGCTTTTTCCGGCCCGCCATCTCCGACGCACTCTGTTCTTCTTTTCTATACTCGGGATGAGCAAAGATGGCATAACCGGTGTATTCCGGAGAAAGTTCCTCCAAATCCACAACTTCACGTGCACCATCCGCTTCCGGCAGAAGTATAGTCGCTGTTTTGTTTACCTTATCTACCTTTGTCAGGACCACCGCACGATTTTCCTGTAACAGCAGGATGCATGGCAGCTCCAGATTATTCATCCTGGAAAGTGGTCGCTGCAACACACGCGATATCAGCCCTGCCCGCAAAGCCGCACGGGAAAACAACTTGACCGTGAGCCGGTTGTTGACAAGAGGCAAACCGGCCCGAACAGTGGTCCTGGAAACCGGTCTATCTTGAATTTTTGCCAGTATTACCAGGCAATCAGTTAACGGGTCATCAATGACATCACTGTCGCCGCTGAGTTTCCAGTTGTCCTTATTTTTAGTCGTGATCTTTGTTTTCATAAACAAATAGTATTACAATATCCGAAGAAGCTACCGTTTCCCTGCCTGGAGATCGTGATCTTCTCTATCTATCTGACAGTACTTATAATACAGTAAATCATAATATTGAGAACGAAGTCAATGCAAGGGCTACATGAAAATCAGGTTCTATATTATGTAACAATAGGTACTGCAAAGACAAATGAAAGCAGACAATCCCAAAAGGTGAAAATATGCTGTATGCCGAACGTAACGAACAAGGAGAAATAACAGCCATACGTACCAGCCCCGTTGAGCCTGGACAAGATCAGCTAACCGACGATGAGCTTGTTGCTTTTTTAAGCCAATCAGGGGACATCGCCTCATACCAGACCCTGCTCACCCTGATGGACACCAGGATCGTCCGTGTTCTGGACGATCTTATCGATGTGTTAGTGGATAAGAACATTATCCGTTTTACCGATCTGCCGGAAGATGCCCGCAAGAAAATAGGGGACAGGAAACGCATCAGGCAAAAAATGCGGGATGAAATTCAGCTCATGGTGGACGACATCCTTTAGCCACCTTCTCCGTTGCTTCTCTATTGCAACCGGTGCGGTCTCGAGATCAGGAATCCCTGTAGCGCATCAACATTCAGTTCCCTGAACATCTCTGCCTGCTCCTCGGTTTCCACTCCTTCTGCAACGACGCGGATATCCAGGCTGTGCGCCACCCCGCAGAGAGCACCGATAAAGAAGTGACTGTCACCGCCATGCGCCTGTTTCAACTCTGTAGTATACGCTCTGTCAATCTTTACATATTCAGGCTGTAACGATTTGAGATAACCGAAATTGGAAAAACTCCGACCGAAATGATCAAGACCGATGTGATGACCATGCTTTCGAATATCGGCCGAAAAGCGACGCATCACATCCATGTACAGGACAGCACTAAACTCTGCAAACTCAAAAATGAACCGAGGACCCTCCGAAGGCAGATCACGCAAATTATCCATCACCCACGCATAAAACCCGGGATCGTTCAGCGACGAAGGGCTGACATTCACCGCAATGGACTCCGCCTCGGTCTGGTTTCCCGAAAGGAGAAAAACCTTTTCGAGTACAATACGATCCAGCCGTGAAATCATCTTAAGACGTTCGGCCAGCGGCACAAAGACCCCCGCACTGACTATTTCACCAGGTGCAAGAGCGATCCGAGATAAAATCTCAACATGCAGAAGAGTACTCGTATCTGAACTGCTCACGATATCCTGGGAATACAAAATGATACCCTTTCTATCCAGTACCTGCTCTAGGGTCTCCTTCCACCAACTCCGACCCTTTACCTGACTTGTGTCTTCATCAAAGAGGCTACTGACAACCCAACGGTTTGGCCCCTGCTGTTGGGCCATCCGGAGGGCATTGTCCGCTTCAGCCAACAGTTTTGAGGTCGTCGTGCGGACACCGTAGACAACCCCGCCAATATGTGCAATATTTTCAGAACAACCCACATCTTCCACTGCAAGTCGCGCCATCATCGTACTGAGGCGTTCCGCCAGATCATCTACATCGTCGGGATTTATTTCCGGCAGGTACACTACAAAAGAACCACCCGTCAATCGGGCAAGTGCTGCATTGCCAACCCCCTCCGCCTCCTTTTTTACAACGGCAGCCACTCGTTTAAGCAATTCGTCACCGTCTATATAGCCGCGCTCATCATTTATCTGTTGCAAATCATTCACCTGGAGCAGTAATAATGCCCCTTTGCCGGTACCCTCGGTTACATCCAGACCTGCATCGACCTGTCCGGTAATGTATCTTCTGTTTCCAAGTCCTGTCAGTTGATCAATGTACGCATTGGCCCGTAGACTTTCCGCCAGCTGCGACTGTTCACGGAACATCTCCCGGACCTTACCCACCATCCGGTTCATCGACTCGACAACTTGCCTTAGCTCCCTGGTTTTTGGCAATTTCTCCTGTAATCGATACTCACGCCGACAAATGGCTTCAGCCTGCTGTTCCACTCGTTTAAGCGGCCTGAGCAGCAGGCTGAGAACAGCACCTCCAACCATCAGAACAGCCGCGCCCGTCAACAGGAAATAGATGGAAATCTGCACCACTGTCCGCCACAATGTTGTATACGCATATCCAGGATGGGCGTCGACAAAGAGACGCCCTGCCTGTTTCCATCCTGCCATAACCAAAGACTCAGAAACCGGTGTCTCCAAAGGAACCAGCTGAACAAACCACCCGGGAACCCCACTGCTCTTGACCTCCAGCATTTTCTCAACCAGGATTGTACCATCCATTTTTTCTAACCGGATGACCCGGTAATAACCACGGTCAAAAACTGCATTGATCATGGTCTCCGCTGTAGGAATATCGTTTGCCTGCATTGCTGGTGAAAGGGAAAGCCCCAGCGAGGTGGCTGTATCCTGGGCATGTGATTCGAGTTGGTTAACCAGAAATGTGCGTGTCGACTGCAGCTTCTCAAACCAGACCACTCCGAAAAGCAGCCCAAAGAGAACCAATGTGGAAAACAGCAGTTGTCTATAGAGTGTCATTATTCCATCCTCGTGTACTTATAACCCTTCCGGCATACGCGCCAGCAGTTCGCGCCACCGTTTCAGCCTATCACTTCCGCCAACCTTCTGTCCCCTGCCACGCGCTTTGGCGAGCCATAAGCCGGTACCGTTAAAACTGTATACGGGCAGCAAATCATTTCGTTTGGAGGCCGGACGTATATCAGCTATCAGGTTGTCCAGGACCAGGGGCTCGGCCTCCGGTGTTCGGTGATACGTCAGAACCATATGCGCCTGATTCAACCGGACCGCCTTGACATAGGTGAGATTGAGTTTTTCCTCGTCAATTCCCATAGCCTTCAAGGTGAAGTATTTTGCCAGAGAAAAATCTTCACAATCACCGCCGCCGGTCATGAGGAATTCAACCGGGGTTGCCCAGTAATCTTTCTTCTGCCAATGGATGATATCGTCAATAAACTCCATCCGGTTAAAAAATACATTTACCTTTTCCAGCAACTCATCGTCGGTTCCCTTTGCTTCATCACGGATTAATTTCTGCCAGGAGAGCAGGCGGCGCTTGGCATATTCACCATACTTTTTCTCAACAGCGGTAATGAGCTTGGGAGAAAGAGTAAAAGGGCGCTTGGTCTCCGCAACCGCGGTCAGACAAAAACAACACAGCAGGAAAAAGGTTATCCTGCGGAAAAATGATTTTTTAGTGAATGATCGCACCATGCAGAACTATATCGTAACTCCGCCAGATATTCAAAAAAAGAGCCGACGACACCTGGAAAGGTGTCGTCGGCTCTTTGTTTTGAACAATAAAACGTTATCAGGAGCCGGTAGTCTCCTCTTCACGTTCCTCATTCTCATTTTCAACAACACTTTCTTCCGGCCATTGCTGATCAAGAGACATAACCAGTTTCCCCATTCCTCCGAGAATCCGGTACTGACTGAAAAGACCATCATAGGTCGCCTCAATCAGATCCCTCTTTGCCTCGATAACCTCCGCTTCAGTATCAAGCACATCAAGCAGTGTACGCTTACCGAGATCAAACTGCTTGACATAGGATTCAGAAGTTGACGTACTTGAAGCGACATGGTCTTCAAGATATTTGATCCTGTCGAGTACAGACTGGTAGGCCATCCAGGATAGCCGAACCGACTCAATAACCTGCCGGTGGGTATTGTTCTTTATTTCCCGGGCCTCCTCAACCAGTTGCTTGGTCTCGACCCTTCTTGCCTCATCGCCGAAACCATTAAAGAGATTGTAACGCAGCCTGACCATTGCCAGGGTACTTTCCTGCTCACCCTCTACACCATCGACATCCTCATCCCAGTTCTGGTCTACTTCCAGATCGACTTTAGGCCAGTAAGGGCTCTCTGCAACCGCATTCTGCTCTTCACGTGCCTCCAGATCGGCCATTGCAGACTTCAGGGTGGGATGACCCTCCACAGCCTGGCTCTCCGCCTCATCAATGGAAGCAGGCATCATATCCTTAGGCTCCGCAGGCTTCATCAAGTCACCCGGCATATGCCCAACAACAGCAAGATAGTTTGTTTTAGCATCCAATAGATTGGTTTCGGTTACCACTACATTTGACTGGGCAAGCGACACACGGCCGGCAACCTGCTCTGCATCCGCCTGACTTCCCACACCGGAATCACTGCGCAGTTTAATCTGGTCTGAGATCCTCAAATGTGTCAGGAGGTTCTCTTCGGCAAGATTTTTCAGCTCCTCCCGGCGTAATACATCCAGATAGACACGAGCTGTCTCCAGTGCGATATTCTCACTGATCCCCTGTAGCCTGTAGGCTGCAGATCGTACTCGTGCATTCTGCCGATCAACCTCATTCATGGTAGCGAAACCAGTAAATAAATTCCACCTCAGACTAAGTCGAAGCTCAACAGGATCAAAGTCCTCATCTTCCGGTTTCTGAATATCTTCAACACCGGCGCCGGCTACAAAATCAAGTTTTGGCCAATACGCCGCCTTTGCCTGCGTCACTTCCTCATCCCGTGCCAGTCTGTTATATGCCTGACTTCGAATTTGTGGATTTGATTGAATAACTTCCCCCACTGCTTCAGGCAATGTTTCACCCTGAACAAGGCTTCCGGCAAGCAAGTAGGCGCCCCCCAATACAATACAACCTGATCGCTTTAACCACTTCATACGTGATCTCCTGTTAAATGTTTGCTGTGTTACAAACAAGGATGGTAAAAATAACACTTGATAAGTCAGATTATTAGATCATAATCCACTTCCATTCTCTCAATATGTTGAAAAAAAAACAAGGAAAACAGTATCTACCGCAGATTTCATATTTATAATCACTGACACCAGCCCCCCATTTCCTAAAAAACATATTATCTCAACACGTTGAAAAAGACCTTATTTCTCGTAACACTATTAGTTAAAGGTTACGGAATCAATACAATCTTCCCGCAATTACCCGGTGCCATCACTTTGTGGTGAGCCCGGGGAGCTTCTTCCAGCCTCATAGTCTCACTGATAACTGGTTTAAGGGATCCTGCAGCCAGCGCCTTGGACAACCCTTCATGGATCTGCTGCAATTCACCAGGGGTGCTGTTTGCCAGGGCCAGACCGCGAATATCAACTTCCCGACCCATAGTTGCACGGGGGTCTATCTCAATACGACCCCGACTCCCGATAATCACAATGCGCCCACGTGGAGCAATAACCTCAAGATCAGTTTCAAGATTCTTATTTGCCAGCATCTCCAGGATAAGATCATACCCGTCCGGGGCGGCCTCATGCAGTTGTTTTATAGTATGTCCATTATGAGTTATCGGATATGCCCCATGTTCCCGGACCAGTCGCATTCCTTTGTCGCTGCCAGCTGTACCAACAATTTCCATCCCTGCCGCAACGCCAAGTTGTATTGCACAAAGTCCTACAGAACCACTTGCCCCGTGAATGAGAACCTTCTCCCCTTTTCGTCCGGCGCCCCGCATAAACAGTGCACGATAGGCGGTTGCCGCAGGTACCCCGAGAGCGGCACCTTCTTCAAAAGAGATATTATCAGGCAAGGGATGTATATCACGTACTGCACAGCAGCAATACTCCGCATAGGTGCCTGACCTGGCCGCGACATACACTCGCTGTCCAGGCCGGAACAGATCAACATCCTCACCAATATCGTGAACAATGCCAGCACCATTACTCCCAGGAATATAAGGCAGGTCAGGCAGAACAGGGTACGTCCCCGCCCGGATATATGTCTCAACCGGATTTACCCCAATGGCATGTAATCGAACAACAACCGTCCCTGGTAAAGCAGCAGGAATTTCCCTGTCCTGTATCTGCATCACCTCAGGATCACCGAAAGAGGACACCTCTATTACTCTCATATTCACCCCTTTTTTTGTTTGTATTTTTGAATACGTAATAAAAAGACTAAGTACGGGTGTTCATCAGGTAAAGGGTGGGACGAAAAATACCGATACGAAAAGAAAGGGTGGGACGCAGAGCGCCATCCGGGAGGCAGTATGACAAAGGAACAGGCAATACGAATACTCATGGAAAGCCCGGTCTATTTTACCTTGGCACCAGCCGAGCGAAAACAACTTATAGACGAATATCGAGAAAATTTCAGCACAACAGGGCAATCTGAAAAAGAAGGTCAAAAGCAATAAGCTACTTTTTTGTTTTCCAGCTTTTTTCCTGCCCTTTCAAAAGGCGACCAATGTTTTCATGGTGTTTGACCCAAATGAGACCTGCCACAATGGCGGCGGTAGTAACAGTTGCCGGTGTTGCATCGAGAAAAAACAACCAGAGCGGGATCAGACCTGAGGCCAGAAGAGAGCCTGCGGAAACAAATCCACTGATTGCAACTGTTACCACAAAAACCACCAGACTGATCAGGATGGCACTCGGCGAGAGAAAGAGAAATACACCTAGTCCTGTTGCGACCCCTTTCCCACCATCAAAACCTAAATAAATCGGGAACATGTGGCCAACAACGGCACTCACCCCACAGCCCAAAACGACAACACTCCCACCGGCACTATCACCGACAGCCCACGAAGCAACGAGCATTGGCAGGTATCCCTTCAAACAGTCACACAGGAGTGTGATACTACCAAACTTCTTGCCAAGCAGCCTGTTAACGTTGGTGGCGCCAATATTCTTGCTGCCCGCATTGCGCACATCCACACCGGCAATTTTACCGACCAAAAGACCAAACGGTACAGCACCGACAAGATAACTGGCTGTAACAAGAAAAATACTCAACATGGCATACTCCATCCTTAGAGTCTTGAAGTGAAACAAAATCCATGGCAAGATTACTTTAGTTCCCAAGCAAAAACAAGAGATTCAAGACATACTGGAGTCATGGTACCTACTGTTTTCACGGTTACACACCACTTTCATCCAGACTACAGGAACAACCAACAACAAGGCAAAACAACTCTCTTGAATTTTTTCCTTAATTTCAACAAACAGCTGGGGTATACTAACTTGTACTTTACTTAGTACCCGCTGGATTCAGGTCTAGCATGAACGGAGTCAGGAAATAGTGATAGGCAATAAAATCCTTGTTATAGACGACCAACCCGAACTGAGAGACCTTCTCTCCAGCTTCCTCAACAGCCTTGGTTATGAAACCAAGACCGCAGTGAACGGTCAGGATGGCCTCTTCATGCTCGAACAATGGCCTGCTGATCTGGTTACCGTGGATTTGAATATGCCGGTGCTTGACGGCCACGGTTTTATCAAACAGGCAGTCCAGCGCTGGCCGGACCTGCCCATCGTAATAGTTTCAGGTATTGATGCAGTCGACCTCGCTGTCGATGCGTTACGTCTTGGTGCCCACGATTTCATCACTAAACCGATAGAGTCCTTCTCGCTGGTCAAGAACACCATCGACAAGGCCCTCGAATCAGCCGAGCTCGTTCGCCAGAACCGGAACTACCAGCACAACCTTGAGATAATGGTTGAGAAGCGAACGATGGAGCTGGAAGAGATCAAGCGCCAACTGCTTTTCAGCCTTGGCAAGGCCTCGGAATACAGAGATAACGAAACCGGCAGACATGTCATCAGGGTCGGAGAGATGTGTGGGCTGATCGGCCAGGAAATGGGCATGGAAGAAAGTGCCGCACGTTCCCTTAAAGAAGCAGCACCACTGCATGATATCGGCAAGATAGGTATCTCAGACACTATCTTACTAAAACCCGGCAAACTGACCAGTGAAGAATGGACACTCATGCAGGGACACTGCCAGATCGGCTGCGACATTCTCAGACATTACTCTTCCTTACAACAAAGTAACGAAGATCTTTACAAACAGGTCATCAAAAAGGCCCAATCCGGTGAAGAGATGGCACTGCTCGAAATGGCTATGGCTATTACACTTTGTCACCACGAGAAGTGGGAAGGAAACGGCTACCCTATCCAGCTTTCAGGCGAAGACATTCCCCTGGTTGGCAGGATTGTTGCGGTCATTGATGTATATGACGCCCTCGGCAGTGAACGACCATATAAGAAAGCATTCCCCGAAGAAAAATGCCAGGCGATAATACGCGAAGGAATTGGCAACCACTTCGATCCGAAGGTCGTAGAAGCATTCTTTGATAAGATCGAACAAATAAAAGATATTCGCAAAAATTGGATGGACTAACCTTATAGAGCTATAGAACAAAAAAGAGCCGGTGAAGAAGAACTTCACCGGCTTTTTTTTTGTGAAAGCTAGCCCCAGCAGGCTATTTTCTCTCAAGATGCAGGTTTTTTACGACCCTCTTTTTCAACCTTTCCCGCGTCCTGGTATCACGATATGAAATTACCGTGCACGGGCATCGACGAAACAGTCTCTCGGCAACCGAACCGGTAAAAAGATGGCGGATATCTTTTGTCTTAACACCCATCACCACCATATCGATCTCTTCCTCAACAACCATCTTGAGAAGTTCATTGGCAGGATCGCCCACAAGAAAAGAAAATGAGACCTGATCATCCGGCAAAGTCAGTTTATCGGTCAGTCCCTTTAAGACCTCCCGCCGTTCCTCCTGGATGACGTGTACATAGTGCTCGCCATCCACCTTGTACCCGAACGATGAAATACGCTCGACGGCCTCAAGATCCCTCTCGTTGATAACATTTACAATCAACATTTCCGCTCCCATCGGCTCAGCGATGGATGCAGCGTAACTAACAATTCCCTGCGAGTATTCAGAAAAAGCAATGGGAACGAGGATTTTTTTTCGCATGTTCGGCTCCAGATTTAAAATCGAGATATCAGATTAAACCGCTTGCTCCTTCTGCACCCTCTTTTTCTGCCCAAACCAGATTAAAGAAAGTAACAGCATAGCTGGAAGAAACATCAACTGCTTCGGCGGACGATCGTTCAGCTCCTGAACGCTTAAAATCTCCTGATCGAAATCAAGTGTCGCTTTTTCAGCCAAACTACCAAATGCCACATTATCAACTATAATTTTACCGTCATCCTCGCGTGTCTCAAAACCAATTGCGGCCATTTTCTCAAGACCGGTTGGCTCCGGGCCCACACTCAGCATAACAGTTGAAGTATATTCATCTCCACTTATCGACTCACCCTTCACCCGCATGACAAGCTGCGATTTAGCCGGCATCTTCTCTACCACCTGAACCAGGTTTACAGGTGAAGTCTCAGTAAATTCAGGGAACACCTTATCCCAGAAGAAACCGGGCCTGAACAACGTAAATGCTACAAGCAGGAGCGCTGCAGTTTCCCAGAGCTTGCACTTGGTGAGGAAATACCCTTGTGTACCTGCGGCAAAAACCAGCATTGCCACAACAGACGCCGAAACCACCACCACAAAGTGAAGCGGACTGCCAATACCGATCATCAGCAGTTCGGTATTAAAAATAAAAATAAAGGGGAGAATTGCTGTACGGATATCATAGGTAAACCCTTGTATACCCGTGCGTATCGGGTCGCCACCCGAAATACCTGCCGCAGCAAAGGCGGCTAGCCCTACCGGTGGAGTATCATCTGCCAATATACCAAAATAAAAGACAAAAAGGTGGACGGCAATGAGAGGTACGATGAGACCGTTCTGGGCACCAAGATTGACAATAACCGGTGCCATAAGGGTCGAAACAACGATATAGTTTGCGGTGGTCGGCAAGCCCATTCCGAGAATCAGGCTGATAACGGCAGTAAACACCAGTATCAGCATCAGATTACCACCGGAAATAAACTCGACGAACTCGGTCATGACAAGACCGATACCCGTTAATGTAACCGTACCGACAACAAGACCCGCAGCAGCGGTAGCAACACCAATACCGATCATGTTCCTGGCTCCGGCAACCATACCTTCGATCAGGTCTTCGAAGCCCCTGTTAACTGAAAAATCAGCACCAGTAGCCCTCCTGAAAAGACCTTTAAGCGGGCGCTGGGTTACAACGATAAAAATAAGCAGAACCGTCGCCCAGAAAGCAGACAACGAAGGTGACAGTCTCTCAACAGTCAGGCACCACATCAACACGACGATCGGCAACAGGAAGTAGAGCCCAGCCTGAATGGTGGACCCAAGCTCCGGCAATTCGGTTATCTCCTGGGTTAACTCCAGTTCCGGAACCTTGCAGGCCACATACAACAGGGAGACGTAAGCGATAAAGAGCAGTATACAGACGATCCAGATAGTCGCCTCACCGGAAACCGTCTTAATCCAGCCAAGGCCATAATAGGTCACTCCGCCAATAATGATGAGACTCAGCACTGTAAAAACAAAGCTGATTATCGATTGCGGCAGAGTCTTGGTACGCCTTTTGGGCAACCCCTCCAGGTTCATTTTGCAAGCCTCAAGATGAACAATATAGACAAGAGCAATATAGGATATTATCGCTGGTAAGAAAGCGTGTTTAATAACCTCAATGTAACTAATCCCCACATATTCAACCATCAGGAAGGCCGCGGCACCCATAACCGGGGGAGTAAGCTGGCCGTTAGTCGAAGAGGCAACCTCAACGGCACCAGCCTTCTCTGCAGGAAATCCAACCTTTTTCATAAGGGGAATAGTGAAGGTACCGGTGGTCACGACGTTGGCGATAGAGGACCCTGAAACCAAACCGGTCATAGCGGAAGAGACAACCGCCGCCTTGGCAGGCCCGCCACGCATGTGGCCGAGTCCGGCAAAAGCCGCCCGGATAAAATAGTTGCCTGCGCCTGCAGTTTCCAGAAGTGATCCGAACAGGACAAACATAAACACCATGCCGGTTGATACACCAAGGGCTACACCAAAGACACCTTCCGTAGTCAGCCAGTAGTGACTCATACCTTTTACAATAGATGCCCCTTTATGGGCAATCACATCCGGCATATAAGGACCAGCGAAGGTGTAAAAGATAAAGACTGAAGCAACTACCATCAGAGGAGGTCCGAGTGCTCGCCGTGTTGCTTCCAGCAGGAAGATAATACCGGCAACAGAAACAACCAGGTCAATCATTATGGGGTTGCCCGGACGATCGGCTAACTGTGCATAAAAAATGTATATATAGGCTGAACAAAATGCGGCAATTCCGGCAACCACCCAATCCTGGATGGGAATCCGATCCTTTGGAGACGATTTGAGTGTCGGAAAAGCCGTGTAGGATAGAAACATGGCAAAGGCAAGATGAATCGCCCGAGCCTCGGTGTCATTAATGACAAATAAATTAAAAATGAAGGGTAGCGGAGATGCATACCACAATTGAAAAAGGGTCCAGGCGAGTGGAATAAAAAACAGGACCTTTTTCGATATACCTCCCTCAGGATTTCGTGCTCCCGTATCCGCCTTGGCAACCAGATCATGAATCTTGTCATCGGATAACGGTTTTTCAGTCGGCTTGGTCATACGGACGACTCCTCCTCAACAGATGGATTTGAGTACCACCTTCCCATCTCACATACGGTACATCAGCCTGGAATATGTGTAGGGTAGAGCAACTGCCGGAATGAAATCTAGTGATAGAAAACAATCCCCGGCCATAATTGCAAAAGCAGCATTAGAAACAGCACACCGGCTGGCAAACGGACAACCCGGGCAATTATGGTACCCGGTGAGGGCAGAGCGGATTGAGGATAATCCGCGTTTCTCCCATGCAGGACAGCAGGTGGGGTTTACAGCGGTTGCGCCATATACGGATTCACAGCACAGAAAAAAGACCGGGTCCTTACCATACAAGCGGCAATGACCCGGTCATGAACCTCTAATTTACATCAGGCCTGCTTCTTTGTAATACTTGACAGCGCCGTCATGCAACGGAGCAGAGAGACCATCTTTGATCATCTCTTCTTTCTTCAGGTTGTTGAATGCGGGATGCAGCTTCTTGAACTGATCAAAGTTCTCGAATACCGCTTTAACAACTTGATAGATCACCTCTTCCGGTACCTTGGCAGAAGATACAAAGGTTGCACCAACACCAAAAGTCATAGTGTCTGCATCGGTTCCGCGATACATGCCACCCGGGATAACTGCGGTACGATAGTAGTCTTTCTCGGCAACCAGTTTGTCTACTGCCGGTCCGTCAACAGTTACAATCACCGAATCGCAGGAGGTGGTCGCTTCTTTAATTGATCCGTTTGGATGACCGACAGTGTAAATAATGGCGTCAACCTTGTTATCACAAAGGGCTTTGGACTGTTCGGCAGCTTTCAACTCGGAAGCAAGTTTGAATGCATCCATCTTCCAACCAATTGCATTCATCAGAACTTCAACAGTACCACGTTGCCCGGAACCCGGGTTACCAATATTTACTCGCTTGTCTTTCAGATCCATGAAGTTTTTGATACCGGAATCAGTGCGGGCAACAACGGTGAAAGGCTCTGGATGTACAGAAAAGACAGCGCGTAGATCTTTGTTTGGTCCTGCATCCTTGAATTTAGAGGTACCATGATAGGCATGATACTGCCAATCTGACTGGGCAACACCCATATCAAGCTCACCGGCAGCAATTGCATTCAGATTATAAATTGAACCGCCGGTACTCTCTACAGAGGCACGAATTCCATGCTCTTTCTTGCCTTTGTTGACAAGACGGGCAATTGCACCACCAGTAGGATAATACACACCTGTAACTCCACCGGTTCCGATGGTAACGAACTGCTGGTCAGCGGCTGCTGCGGTTCCGGTCATTGCAGTGAAAGTGGTGACACAACCAAATGCTAAAGCTGCAAGTAAAGAAACTTTCCTTTTCATTCGAATTCTCCTCTCATTACTTTTTTTGATTTCCCCACAGAAATGAACCTTTCCGTGAAGATAAACGACAAACACTACTTCCGGCCTGAGCATCCCTGGAAGGGCGAGCCTGGCAATACTCTCCCCCAAGGCAGCACAGGCTGTGGTTTTCAAAAAGAAAACTGCTCCTACTAACTCACAATACTTTGCCCCAGAAGTCAAGCCCTTTTGGTGTGTTCAAGGACTTTCCAGGGCCGACCCTGAAACACAGATATGTCAGCACCGATGTATATGGGTACTGTTTACAGCTATTTTTTTTCAAGACGATGTTTATCTTCTTCTTGTGTGTTAATTTCCGCACTTTATGGTAAAGTTTGCGGTTTATTCATTCTTACCCCAAACAAATGATTTGAAGACCAGATGAGTATATTAAAAATATATCAATATCCCGAAAAAGTATTACGGGCAGAAACCAAACCGGTTGACACATTCGATGAGCCCCTCAAAGAACTGGCCCAGGACATGGCCGAGACGATGTACGACGCACCTGGCATAGGACTGGCCGCCCCCCAGATTGGTAAGTCGCTGAAATTGATTGTTGTCGACACCTCGAAAGACCCGGAGGAAAAAAAAGTGTTCCTCACTATGGTAAATCCTGAAATCGTCGCCCACGAAGGGAACCAGATAGATGAGGAAGGCTGCCTGAGTGTACCGGAGCTGACGGCCAAGGTGAAGAGATATAGAAAGGTCACCATCGCCTACCAGGACCTTGAAGGAAACCACCATGAGATGGAAACAGAAGACAGATTTGCCGTTGTATTGCAACACGAGATCGACCATCTCAACGGCGTCCTCTTTATTGACCATCTCAGTTCTCTCAAACGCAATCTTTACAAGAAAAAAGTAAAGAAACTGCTGGCCGACAAGTAAGGAAGCCGACATGTCCAAAACAGTCTTACGTATAATTTTCATGGGGACTCCCGACTTTGCCGCTGAGGCGCTCAAGTCTTTACTGACAGGGCCTGACCAGGTCGTTGCCGTTGTCACTCAACCGGACCGCCCAAAGGGGCGTGGCAAAAAGCTGAGCCCACCACCGGTAAAAGTGTTGGCCGAAGAAGCAGGAATCCCGGTTCTGCAACCGACCAAAATAAAGACGGACGAGTTCAGGGAAGAACTGCTGGCCTATGAACCTGATGTTATGGTCGTTGCCGCCTACGGCCGAATCCTGCCCAAATCACTACTGGAACTCGCCCCCTGTGGCTGCCTGAACATTCATGGTTCGCTGTTGCCCGCGCACCGGGGCGCCGCCCCCATCCAGTGGGCAGTGATGAACGGCGACACAGAGACCGGTATCACCATCATACAGATGGACGAGGGGATGGACACCGGCGACATGCTGCTGAAATCAGTTATCCCGCTGAAGGATACAGATACGGCGGGATCAATTTTCCATAAACTTGCGGCCCTGGGTGGAGAAGCAATCATTGAAGCACTCGATTTACTCAGGCAAGGCAAACTTCAGCCAGAGAGACAGGATGAATCCCTTGCGACCTCAGCCCCGATGTTGAAAAAGGAGGACGGGATTATCGACTGGAACAAAAGTGCCAAGGAAATCCATTGCCTCATCAGGGGACTTGATCCCTGGCCTACCGCTTACTGCTTTTATGAAGGAAAACGGATGCGGCTCTTTGGGCCTGAAGTTGTTCACCGGCAAAACAACGAACGCCCCGGAACCTTGCTGCAGGCCGACAAACGAGGGTTGCTCTTTGCAACAGGTACAGACTGTTTGCTGATCAGGGAAATACAACCGGAAGGCAAGAAGAGGATGAGTGTCGAATCTTTCCTGTGCGGATCCACCCTCTCACCGGGCGCAGACTTTGCTTCCAGACAAGGCCATTCTTAATCTCTTATAAAATCATGAGTCCCACAGCTACAGTAGGTTATCTCGATTGTTTCTCCGGGGTCAGCGGAGACATGCTGCTCGGTGCCCTGGTCCACGCCGGGTTAGAGGAGGATTTTCTGCGTGCAGAGATTGCTAAACTCGGTATAGCCGACCTGCATATGGAAATTGAAGAGGCCAAATCTCAATCCATAGGTTGCAGGAAGGTGCGCTTCAGCGGCGGGAACCAACAACCTCTCAGGACCCTGCCTGTCATCCTGCCCATACTGGAAGAATCCGGACTGGAACCGACAATTGTTCATTCCTGCATCCAGGTGTTTCAGGCACTGGCCGAGGCGGAAGCAAAAGTCCATGAAATGAGCCCGGACCGGGTTCACTTTCATGAAATTGGTGCGCTGGATACTATCGCTGATATCGTAGGTGTTGTCTCCGGGTTGCATCATTTAGGCATTTCCAGGCTCGCCTGCTCACCGCTTCCCCTTGGCAGGGGTTTTGTACAATGCGATCATGGTAAACTACCCCTGCCGGCTCCTGCTGTATGTGAGTTGTTGAGGGATATCCCGACCTACGGTGTCGATATTCCCCTGGAACTGGTCACGCCAACCGGTGCTGCCCTGATTAAAGTTTTGGCCGACGATTTTGGCCCGATGATTCCGATGACGATTCATGCCACCGGCTATGGTGGCGGCAGCCACACCCTTCCTGACAAGCAACCGAACCTGTTACGGTTCTTCGTTGGATCAGAGGAAACAGTCACCGAATCTCAATCCGTCACCGTTATCGAAACCCGCCTGGACGACTGGAACACAGAAGGTTTCCCCCATATCTGCCAACGCCTCCTGGAACATGGTGCTCTCGATGTCAGCCTTTGTCCCTGCCACGGCAAAAAAGGGCGTCCCGGATACACCTTGCAGATCATCTGTCCGGAACACGCACGGGTGGCGCTGCAGGATCTTGTTTTCCAGGAAACCAGTGCCATCGGCCTTCGCTACAGAAATGAAAAAAGAAGAACCCTGCCACGCAAACAGGTAATAATTGAAACTGAGTGGGGGCCAGTCACGGCAAAACAGGTCTCCGCACCAGGTGGGGACATCCTCTATCCCGAGTATGAAGAGTGCAAGAAAATAGCTGATCAGCAGAATATCCCTCTCGATAAGGTTTACAGGATCATTTATGGTATGGGGGAAAAGCTGTGAGGTCACTTATCATGGGTATAGCCACAGGCTGCTGGGTCGGCATGCTGCCCAAAGCCCCCGGCACCTGGGGGTCGCTTTTTGCTTTTCTGCCCTGGTTTGCCATCAAGGGCCTATCCCTGCCCATTTATCTGGTCATCCTTGTGGCGGTTTTCATTCTCGGCTTTTTTACCGCCGGTTCTGCCGAAAAAATTCTGGACTTACCGGATGCGGGCCCCATCGTTATCGATGAGATCCTCGGCATGTTCATCACCCTCACCCTGGCACCGAACCACCCTGTTGCCTGGATTCTCGGTTTTATCCTCTTTCGTATTTTCGATATCACCAAGCCTTTCCCCGTCTCCTGGTTTGATCAGCGTATCCACGGCGGCATCGGCATTATGATGGATGATGTCATTGCCGGCCTCTATGCCTTCTGCGCCCTGCAGCTGATCTGGTTTTTCGTCGGGAAACTATTCTAGCCCTGATACTTATCTGCCCGCCCTGCCTCTCCTGAGCAGGACCACTCGTTTCAACGGGTCGCCATTAACCCATTCACAGGTTCTTTGCCGCAGCCATGCAGACTGCGGCAAAGAAGGCAGATGGTTTACCATGCTCATCGTCTTTTCTTTCTGCTATCTTTCTGATATACATATATAAAAGATTTGATTTTTTCCCTGCAAATTCACCGAACCCGGCTCGAAGGACGTCTATGCTTAATAAGATAGCTGTAGGTCTGTTCGCAACCATATTGTTCCTGATGATCGGGACCTTCGGTTATACCTTTATTGAAGACTATACCCCACTCGATGCCTTTTACATGACGGTCATCACCATCACCACCGTCGGCTTTGGGGAAGTAATGCCTCTCTCTGAGTCAGGCAGGGTTTTTACTATCTTCCTCATTCTTTTCGGCTTTGGTGCAATCGGTTTCCTGGCCCATTCCTTTACAGAGGCCATCATTGAAAGGGCAACAAGCCCAAATATCGGGAAAAAAACCATGCAGAAAAAAATCCAACAGCTTGCCAACCACGTGATCATCTGCGGGTATGGCAGGGTCGGCGAGGCTACCGCTGAACACTTTAATTCGGTTGGCCAGGACTTTGTCGTTATAGAATCGGCGCCCGAGCAGATCAAAGCCCTCGAGGCAGCCGGCTTTGCCTTCCTCGAGGGCGATGCCACTCGTGAACACATGCTTCAGGCGGCTGGCATCAAGAAAGCATCGGCCCTCCTGGCTTTGCTTGACTCTGACCCGGACAATCTTTTCACAGTCCTGACCGCCCGTGAGCTGAACCCGACCCTGCAGATAATTGCCCGTACAGAAGTTGCCACATCCGAGTCCAGGATGTTACGAGCCGGAGCCGACTCCATTATATCGCCCCATGCGACCGCCGGCAGGAGTGTGGCTGAAAAAGTGATGTGTACCGATGTTTACCAAAGTATCCAGCCGGCCAGGCAAGCATCTGTCCATGAGCCGCAACTGCTCCCTGTTGACGAACATTCAGACCTGGCCGGACATGTCGTTGAAACGGCGGCAGAATTTCTTCACGGGTCGATTCTCGGCATCAGAAGGGATGGCGTCGATCTCCTGCTACCAGCACAGGATGAAAACATCCTGCTCGATGACGAATTGCTCATTTTGCTTCATGACATAGAAAACCCTGAACAGTCCCACGGTCCGGACATCAAGAAAATAGTCCTCATAGATGACAACCCTGTCATTCGACGACTTTATACCCGACTGTTCCAGAAGGCAGGTTTCCATCTCCTGACCGCCGCAACGGGTGATGAAGGATACAACCTGATCCTAACCGAGAAACCGGACGGAGCCATCATCGATTATGAACTGCCGGACATGAACGGGCTCGATATCTGTGTACGGATGCGCCAGGATCCACAGTTTGATTCAACCAGGATTTTTCTCTTTACCTCCCACGATGATATTGTTACACGGCAACAGGCAATAGATTCAGGAGTTGACACTGTGGTTATCAAGAGTCCCGAGGCCAAGGAAATTGTAAATACCGTCAGCAAACAACTGCACTCATAATTTTCATGTACTCTTCACCCCGTATATTCAAATTCCTCCTTACTATTTATGGCCCCTACCTCGGTGCTGGTGTAAAAATCGAAGAGAAAGCTCTAGATTGGCACCTCATACTGGTTTCTATGAAGCTCAGGTGGTACAATCGCAACGCCATGGAAGTTCATTTCGACGGCTCTATATATTCAATGATTGCCCCCCAATCTGGCTCTGATGCATATGCAGTTACTGGACCCCGATTACCTGGCATGGGACCAATCTGCAACCATTGAATTCCTGCGTCCCGGTACCGGTAAGCTGGCCACCGACTTCCACCTGAAAAGTGTGAATCAGAAAACAAAACCGTAGCACGAGTTATCAAGAAACTCTATGTAAAGAAAAAATAGCAGGACATCCTCAATGGCCAAACCAATGATCAGACCTTTTGAAGAACGGGACCGTAAAAACACCATTAACCTCTGGCAGACCTGCAACATTACCGTCCCCTGGAACAACCCGGATCGCGATATTGACCGTAAATTGCTGGTTGACCCCGATCTTTTCCTGGTGCTGGAAACACAGTCTGCAATTATCGGTAGCGTCATGGGGGGGTATGAAGGGCACCGGGGCTGGATCTACTATCTGGCAATTGCCCCCGATTTCCGAAAACGCGGATATGGCAAACAGCTTGTTTTTGAAATCGAGAAACGTTTGAGACAAAAAGGCTGTCCCAAGGTGAACCTGATGGTTCGAACCACCAATACTGCTGTTCTCAATTTTTATACTTCGCTCGGGTATGTTGATTCCGAAGTACTCTGTCTCGGCAAGAGACTTGATAAAGACTAACCTATGAAGCGGTTCCGTAACAACGACCAATCCTCACCTTTACGTAAAAGTCGTTGTATTGTTTTTGGAGTTTGGCTACTATACGTTGTAAATGACCTCCGCGGGATACTTTAGTGCTAAGATATTTCGAGGACTTTCATTATAACTTATCACACTTCGGGCGAGCCGAGATGACAACCCATCCGTACAATGAGGAGGATATACATGACAGAAAAGCTCTATCAAAACGGTGAATATTACAATTACCCTCTCATAATCAAGAAGATTCTCAACATTGCACTAACCCAGGCCCCGGATCAGGAGATCGTATACCGGGACAAAGCTCGTTTTACCTATCGTGAACTTGCACATCGCATCAATCGTCTCGCTTCCGGCCTCCAATCTGCGGGAGTAGATAAAGGTGATACTGTCGCGGTATTCGATTACGACTCAAACAGGTTTCTTGAATGTTTTTTCGCGGTTCCCATGATGGGTGCTGTAATGCAAATGGTCAACTGGCGGCTCTCCTCGGAACAGATTATCTACACCATCAACCATGCTGATGCAAAAATCATCCTGATAAATTCGGACTTCCTGCCGCTGCTTGAACCGATTCGTGAGCAACTCACCCAGGTTGAAAACATCATTGTCATCCAGGAAAGTGATGACAATGTTGAAACTGAACTTGAGGTTCTTGCTGATTATGAGGCATTGCTGGCCGACAGTTCTGACAGCTATCCTTTTGAAGACCTGGACGAAAACACCAAGGCCACCACATTTTATACAACCGGAACCACAGGGAAACCTAAAGGTGTCCACTTCACCCACCGGCAACTCGTTCTGCACACCATGTCGCTAGCACTTGCCCTGGGCGCATACGAGACCATTGGCCGTTTCCGTTCAGACGATGTGTATATGCCGTTGACCCCTATGTTCCATGTCCATGCCTGGGGCATCCCGTATGTAGCGACCATGCTTGGCACCAAACAGGTGTATCCAGGTAAATACGAGCCGGCGATGCTGCTCAAGCTCATCACCACGGAAAAGGTTACCTCATCACACTGCGTACCGACCATTTTGCAGATGCTGGTAACAAGTCCGGTGGTTAAGGAACTGGATATGTCAAACTGGAAGGTCATCATCGGTGGCTCCAAGCTCTCTGCAGGCCTGGCTGCTGCAGCGCAAAAGCTTGGCATTACAGTCTACACCGGCTATGGCATGTCAGAAACCTGCCCGGTTATCAGTCTTGCGACCCCGAAAACCAGTATGCTGGACGATCTCTCCGATGACGATATGCTCAATCTCGTTGTGAAGACCGGTTTACCAATTCCTCTGGTGGAGTTTGAAGTTGTCGATACCGACGGCAACCCACAACCCCATGACGGGGCGTCCGTGGGGGAAATCGTATTTCGCGCCCCGTGGTTGACCATGGACTACTTTAAGGCACCGGATAAGAGTCGTGAATTATGGCGTAACGGCTGGCTCTACAGCGGTGACGTCGGCCATATTGACGAGGACGGCTATCTACAGGTCACCGACCGCATCAAGGATGTAATAAAAACCGGTGGGGAATGGATCTCTTCACTGGACCTGGAAAACTGTATCAGCCGTCACCCCGCCGTTCTGGAATCTGCCGCGATCGGCGTTCCCGATGCAAAATGGGGAGAACGACCCATGCTGCTGGTCACCCTCAAGCCCGAACAGGAAGGAAGTATTGACGAGGATGGTCTACGCGCATTTATGAAAGAAGAAGCGGCAAATGGTGCCTTCCCCAAATATGGTGTCCCGGATACAATTCGTATCATTAAAGAACTCCCCAAAACCAGTGTGGGCAAACTCAACAAAAAGGCAATGCGTGAAAACTTGATTGTTTGATCAAATTCTCTCCCCCATGGCCCTTTGTTTTCCCTCTCTTAAGAGCAGGGAACAAAGGGCTATCTCCAGCCCTACCTGACTGACTGCAACCACGACGAGCATATGACTCGTTCTGTAAAATATTCGGAAAGTATTTTTTTTCTTGCCTTCAAAATGTAAAAGATGTATCAGGAAGTAAATGTCGACAATCGACTAAGATCGCAGAACGAAATGTTTGAACAGGACAAAAAGAATGGTCATCGTAAAGCGCACCTATAAGGATCAGGTCGTTGAATATCTGTACAATCTGATACTCGAGGGAACCCTCACTGCCGGTGATCAGGTAAAGGAAAGCTCTCTTTCTACAGAAATGGGCATAAGCAGGGCGCCCATCCGTGAAGGCCTCAAAGATCTTATCAGCAATGGAATCATCGAATACCGTCCGCAAGTCGGCAACTTCATCACCCAGCTCTCCCCAAAAGAAATCGTCGACGCTTACATTACCCGCGGAGTCCTGGAAGGATATGCGATAGGAACCACCCACGACCAGTTTAATGAGGAAGAGATCGACGAGCTAAGCGGTATGGCCAGGATGATGGAAAAATATGCCCGGAAGGACAATCGAAAAATGGTCGTCCAGGTTGGTGACGATTTCCACAGCCTCCTTATCAGTAAGAATAATAACATCCAGCTCATTGAATACACCCAACGATTGAGTCTCAAACTGCACATTCTCTTTTATAAGCACTGGTCTAAACTGTACAGTCAGGAAGAGATTGGTAACCGTCACCAGCGGATAGTTGATGCCCTTACATCAGGCGATGCCTTTCGGGTCGAAAACGTCATCCGCGAACACTACACCGAAACCGGAACCAAAATAGCGGCCCTGCAAAAAGGGTAGCGAGGAAATAGAAGGAAAAGATGATTGTCAGCGGAAATCACTCAC
Organism: Desulfopila sp. IMCC35008; assembly: GCF_010646885.2. Lineage (GTDB taxonomy): Bacteria > Desulfobacterota > Desulfobulbia > Desulfobulbales > Desulfocapsaceae > Desulfopila. The sequence continues at coordinate 4,732,391 of NZ_CP050700.1, forward strand.
AATGCACATTGTCGACAATAGACGTTCTACATTCCACAGGAGACATTTGACAAAATGTTTATACCTACCCTGCTGTCACCGGACACAAGTGTAACAACAAAAGAAACCAGCGATATCCTGTATTCCAATTTCAGTTACAACCCGGACACCTACTACTTCCTCTATGTCGGGGATCTGAAAAATTACAGCCTGAACTACTTTGTCCGGGAGACCCTGGCCAGGAGGCTGAACAAGAACAATGTGCAGTTTATAGCCATCGTTCCCGATGTCTGTGTTCAGTACAATTACGCTAATATTCTTGTCATCAATCCGGTAGCGACCGAAGACATGATCACTAACCACACCTTCAGTGGGTTGACGACACCGCCGAGGATGAGCTGCAGGTTAAAATCTTCCACCTTTATGAGCGCTGTCTCAAAGAGTCAAACCATACGTCTGCTGATCGAGACCATCCTCCAACACCAGAACCAGTTGTACGTCAACCTCTACGAAAGCCTGGTTGAGATGACCCTGGATTCTATCGATGGCGTATCTGTCCTCGGCCCAGACAAAAATATAGCCAAACAGTTTAACGACAAGGTTTTTCAGAGAAACAACCTCTCTCACATCGTACCCCTCATTGAGGGCTACTGCTGCCGAAATCGTAAGGAGCTCCTGCAAACAACCGCAACCCTATGGGACACCTGGAAAGACGGCGTTTTTGTCAGCAGCGCCTACTCTGCCGGAGGAGCCAACTCTGCTGTCACCCATTGCCAGCAAGAGGTCGAGACTAAATTCACCGACGAATATTGTGATTACCTGGTCACAAAGTATCTTCCGCATGATCTCGACCCGACCGTACTAGGCGTTGTCGCTAACGAAAACGAAGTGTTTATCGCCGGGATAGCCGACCAGGTCATTCAGGATGGTAACCGGTTCGTCGGTTCCACCTTTCCGACAGTCGCCACCAAAGAGCAACAAAAGCAACTTCGCGACTACACAATCGCAGTAGGCCAGGAGCTTGGTAAGGCAGGATACAGGGGAATCTTTGGCTGTGACTACCTGATCGATAAAAAGGGCGAGATCCGGTTCCTCGAGATCAATGCCCGCAAACAGGGGACTACCCTGGAGTTTTGTTTCACCATGGAACAAACCCTGCCCGAGGGATCGCCCATGTTGCCGGAATTGGAATATTACGCTGTAACCGAAAACAGGTTTCCACCAAATACCGTTGAGATGAACGGAAACCACCGTTCCATCCATTGGGGTACCTACAATTACAAACTCACCTCCAAACAACTCACCACCGGCTACATCCCACAGAACCCATATGAACGGGAAACCTTCAAGAAGATTGCCCATAAGGAGCTCATCAAGGACTTTGCCATCCTCGAACACCTGGGCACCAATTTCCTGGTGCAACCCGGAACTTTTCTGGCCCGGGTGGTATCAGTTGCACGCTGTGCTGAAGACGTCTCCGAGGGCCTTTGCCAGGGCGTCGGATTTATAAAACAAACTATCACTGAGGCTTAACGCGAACCATGAACGCACCCCGACAGACAACAGAAGAAACCAAGCTGGACAACTATACTGAAGATCTCCTGAACGAACTTTTTGCAGACAGCAACAATGACACAAGTGATGACAAACACCTCGTCGATACTATCGTAACGCTCCATGCAAAGGCTATGGAATCATCCCTGACGGGTCCGATCGTTGCACTCTATCAGGCACTGCTGGAAGCACAGCAGGCAGCATCGCTGACACCAGCGGCTTTTAACATCTCACGGGACGACCTGGTTCAACTGGCTGTCAAACATGAACAGATCGACGAACACATGGTTTCGATAGGAGGCAGGGTCTCTCAGGCATTGCCTATAGCAAGCACCGCCAACGCGCGTGTCGAGGAGTATCTGGCCAGGAAAGATACCGAGGCCCCCAGTGGCATCGAACAGTGGGAGCAAATACAGGAAAACATAAGTCGGATCAAGCGCGAACTGAAAATGAGCGACGATGACTGGAACTCATTTTCCGGGCAGATCCGTAACGCCGTCGATTCTGTAGACACCCTTGCCAAACTGATCGATCTGCCTGCTGATGTCCTTGCGTCGATCGCCGATGTGACCAAATCGTACCGGATGCGCCTCACCCCCTATTACACCAGTCTTATAATGCCGGGTGTCCTGAACGATCCTGTGATGCTGCAGTCGGTACCCACCGGTGAAATGATCGATAACGGTGGTATAGAGATCCCGCCGGTGGCAGCAGACCATTCCCCGGCTCGCCTTATCGACCAGTTTTATCCTCGGGTCCTGACCATAAAAGCAACCAATATGTGCGCCATGTACTGCACCCATTGTCTGCGTCTGGCCCATATCGGCAGGAAAGACAAGGTCTACTCCAAAGATGCCTATGGTGAAGCACTCGATTATATCCGGAACAACAAGCGGGTGCGCGACGTACTGATCACCGGTGGTGACGCCTTTGTCCTGCCGAACTCTCTGCTCGAGTGGCTGTTGGGTGAGCTCGACGCAATCGACCACCTAAAGACCAAGCGATTGGGAACACGAATCCCGGTTACTGCCCCGATGCGGATCGACAATGAACTGCTCGATATTCTGGAAGCCAGCAATGACAAGAAACCGATACGTGTCGTCACCCAGATTAATACCCCGCAGGAAATCACTCCCGTCTCCCAGGACGCCTTCAGACAGATATCCAAAAGAACCTTCACCGTGCTCAACCAGGCGGTGCTGCTGAAGGGCATCAATGACACCCGGGTGAAAATGTGGAAATTGTGCGAGACGGTTCACGAATCCTATGTCCGCCCCTATTACCTGTTTAACTGCAGCTACCGCAACCCGCAATTCAAACATTTCAGGGTTCCGATAAACGTTGGCCAGGACCTGGTGGAATCAATGTACGGCAATATCCCGGGTGACGCCATACCCCGCTACATTGCTACCGCAGGCGGAAAGATCCCATTGCACCGTACCAATGTAGTCTCCCTGGACAACTCTGAGATTACATTGAGGAAACCGTGGAGCGGTGAAGAGGTCAGCTATCCGGATGTTGACCCGGAAGTTTATGCAAACGAGGCATTCGCTTTCAGGAGATGATGATTCCCCCATGAATCAACTCAAAACATATCTTGCCGGGCAGGAGCAGGAGCAGCTCCGTTTTTTACGCGAGCTGGTCCTGCAACCGAGTTACTCCGGCAGCAAACAGGATGTTGATAATGCCGGAGCAATAATAGCCAAAGAGCTTGACATGCTGCCAATGCGGACAGAGGTTGTCCGTCAGGATGAGACAGGTAATCATCTCCTGTTTCGCTCCCCCGCCTGTGACAACCAGCACGGTTCAATCCTGCTGGTCGGCCATATGGATACGGTCTTTCCACGGGACAGTGGCTTTGACAGCTACCGGGAAAAGGACGGTAAAGTTTTCGGCCCTGGTGTCATAGATATGAAAGGCGGACTTGTTGCTGCCGTCTTCGCCCTCAAGGCACTACACCATCAAGGTTTACTGGACACCATCCCCATCACCCTGCTCTGTAATTCAGACGAAGAGATCGGTTCGCCCACTTCCAAAGAGATGATCACCAAAGAAGCTCAAAAAGCGCTCTTCGGTCTTGTCTTTGAGTGCGGTGGACTCTCAGGGGAAATCGTTACCGGCCGGAAAGGAAAAAACGGATTTAACCTGACAGTAAGCGGACGCGCCGGTCACGCTGCCTTTTCCGGAGTAGAGAAGGCCAGTGCCATTCTGGAAATGGCCCATAAGATTATCGCCATCGAAAAACTGAACAATTCACGACGCCAGCTGGTCGTCAATGTCGGAACTGTTAAAGGTGGCCTCGGTCCGAATACGGTACCGGATAGCGCCTCCGCCAGTATAGACACCCGGTTCCTCAGCCAGCTCGATGGACAGGAATGTATAGAAGCTCTCACCCGTATCACCACAAACTGTACCATCCCTGGGACATCCGGAGAACTCATATATACCGGTGGCCGACTCCCCATGGAACAATCGGCTGGCAATGATATACTATTCCGACTCATTGAAGCGGAGTCCAAACGACTCGGCCAGAAAGTCCTTGCTGAACTGAGAAGTGGCGTATCAGATGCCAACACCATGGCCTCTGCCGGGCTCCCAGTCGTTGATGGCATGGGCCCGAGAGGTGACTGCGACCATAGCGACCGGGAATACATGATTCGTGACAGTCTGCCCGAAAAAACACTGCTTGCCGCCCGGGTAATTGCAACTGGCTGGCAACAGCTCCAGCAAGGCAACCTCTCCTTTTCAGCTGCCCTTCGAAATTGACTTGTTTTCTTTACTTTCTCCACCGAGCCCATGTTTTTTACCCTGAAAATGTGGGCTCACCCTTTTTCCCGTTTGTCTCTATTCTCCTGAAAAATCATTCCATATTATCAGGAATTGAGGTATGAATTTATTGTTTCCAAAGCACCAATTCCATATCTTCCATTTCTTTAACCATAACCGTTGGAGGGTTGTTCATGATGCGTCTGAGAATCTTTCGTAACCTGGCACTTGCAGCCTGTGTACTGTTGTTGACAAATGGTGTCGCCCTGGCCAAGGAATACCAGCTCACCATTCTGCATACCAATGATCATCACGGTCACTTCCAGAAATTCGCGCCCTATCCGGTACAGGATGTGGGCGGGCTTGCAGCACAATCAACGCTGGTCAATGTCGTACGCGCAGAGGTGGAAAAAGCGGGTGGCCATGTCCTGTTGCTCTCGGCCGGTGATGTAAATACCGGTGTACCGGAATCCGACCTGCTTGATGCGGAACCAGATTTCAAGATGATGAACATGATCGGTTATGATGCCATGACACTTGGCAATCATGAATTTGACAATCCCCGGGAGGTCCTGCAAAAACAAAAGGGGTGGGCATCCTTTCCCTTCCTGTCGGCAAATATCGTCAGCAAGGAGTCAGGTGAATTGCTGGTAGAACCTTATACCATCAAGGAAATCGATGGATTAAAGGTGGCCATTCTGGGACTCACTACCGAAAAAGTCCCTACTCTGGTGCTCCCCGACAACGTCAAGGATCTTCAATTTCTTAATGTTATTGAAACGGCCAGAAAATATGTGCCGGAGCTCAAAAAACAGGCGGACCTGGTCATTGCCCTGACCCATATCGGCTACTACAAGCCGGAATCCGGAAAAACAGGTGATGTACAGCTGGCCGAAGCGGTTCCTGGCATCGATGTTATTGTCGGCGGCCACACCCACACCACCCTGGATGAGCCAGTTGTGGTTGGCACGACCCTGATTGTGCAGGCTGACGGATATTCTGAAAAAGTCGGGCGGCTGAACCTAACTGTTGATAGTGAAAAAGACCAGTTGGTGGCACACAGCTACGAGCTGATGCCTGTGAACGGAAAAAAACGGGTCAAATACAACGGCAAGAAATATTACAGCTATGTCGGCACCGGATTTGTCGAAGACCAGGAGATCCTGGAAGCTATGAAACCGTATCTTGAAGGTGCGGACAAGCTACTTAATAAACCTGTCGGTACCGCTACGACCGAACTGGTCGGCGGTAAAAGTATCAGCCGCTCCCAGGAGACCAACCTTGGCAACCTGATCACAGACAGTATGCGGGCCAAGACCGGGGCGGACATCGCCATGCAAAATGGTGGCGGCATCCGGGCCGGGATAGCACCAGGCACCATTACCTATCGTGATGTGCTCACCGTCCAGCCTTTTGGCAACACCCTGGTCGAGTTGCAGTTGACTGGCGCCCAGGTGGTTGAAGTCCTTGACCTGGCGGCAACCCAAGTCGAAAGTGGCGGGTTTCTACACCTCTCAGGCCTGACAGTCACCTATAACCAACAGGCAGGAAAAGCAGAAAAGGTTATGGTCGGTAAGCAACCTATCGATCTGGAGAAGACTTACAAGGTTGTAACCAACAACTTTGTTGCCGCCGGTGGAGACGGTTACAAAATGCTCAAGCCTCTGGCGAAGTACGATACCGGCTATGTTGATGCGGAAGCGACCATGGAATTTATTCAAAACCGGAACCAGGTCGACCCGAAAGTGGAAGGCCGGATCACCATCGTGAAATAGGAATCATACGACCCTTGAGGAGCAAAACAACTTCTCAAGGGTTTTTATGTTGTCTCCACAATAGTATCTCCAAACCTCATTCCATCATGCATTTTCCCGGTTGATATGGTAATGGTTGCGCAAGGCTTCCATCTATTATCGATCCAGGTTCAAGATAATGAAAATATCCCTGTATGACAACGATGCTCTTCTTATTGTAGACGTCCAGAACGATTTCCTGCCCGGCGGCAATCTTGGTGTACCGGAGGGTGATCAGATTGTACCTGTCATCAACAGCTACATCTCCCTGTTCACAAACGCGAAACTTCACGTTTTTGCCAGCCGCGATTACCACCCGGCAGACCACTGTTCCTTTGCAGAGCAGGGAGGGAGTTGGCCCTCCCACTGCGTTGCAGGAACTAGAGGAGCGGACTTTGCAGCAGGACTCAACCTGCCGGAAGATGTCTCGATTATTTCAAAAGCAACCGAACAGGATCGCGACGCCTACTCGGCCCTTGAAGCAACCGGATTAAACAATGAGCTCAAACAGCAGCAAGTCAAAAGGGTTTTTGTCTGCGGCCTTGCCACCGATTATTGTGTACTGGCCTCAGTCCGCGGCCTGCTTCAGGCTGATTTTGAGGTCATACTGCTGGTCGATGCCATAAAAGGCGTAAACCTTACGCCTGGGGACAGTGACAAAGCTATAAAGGAAATGCTGGCGAAAGGCGCTGTTAAACTGACCCTGGAAGAACTGGAAAAATGATACAAGAACATTCTCCCCTGCTGACCGACCTTTACCAACTGACCATGATGCAGGCCTATTATGACAAGGGTATGCAGGAGGAAGCGGTCTTTGAGTTCTTCTTTCGCGACTTCCCGGATAACAGGCGTTTCCTGATTGCCTGTGGCTTGCAGCAGGCCCTGCAGTACCTGGAAAGTATACAGTTTAGCGATGAGGATATCGACTACCTCAGGCGGGACGGCAGGTTTCACGACACGTTCCTCAACCAACTGCGGGAATTCTCCTTTACCGGCGATATCCATGCCATGGCCGAGGGAACCATCTTTTTTTCTCACGAACCCATCCTGAGGGTGACGGCACCGTTGCCCCAGGCGCAACTGGTCGAGACGCGGCTTATCAACATCCTGCAGTTTCAGACCATGATTGCCTCCAAAGCGGCTCGAATGACCCGTTTGCTCCCGGATACGTTGTTGATCGATTACGGACTGCGTCGATCCCACGGAGCAGAAGCAGGGGTCATGGCCGCCCGAGGTGCATACTGCGGAGGCTTTGCAGGCACAGCTACGGTACTGGCGGGCAAAATGTTTAACATTCCCACCTACGGAACCATGGCCCATTCTTTTATCCAGGCACACGACTCGGAAGAGGAGGCATTTTACGACTTTGCCACCAGTCATCCTGAAAACTGCGTGCTCCTGCTCGACACCTATAACACCGAAAGGGCAGTTGAGAGGGTAGTGACACTAAGCCGGAAACTAAAGCAACAGGATATCACGATCAAGGGGGTACGACTCGACAGCGGCGATATGGTGCAACTCTCCAAAAAAGTCCGCACTGTCCTCGATGAAAACGGTCTCCAGGAAATACTCATTTTCGCCAGCGGCGATATGGATGAGTACAGTCTGCAGAAATTTGTCGACAATAATGCCCCCGTGGACGGATTTGGGATAGGTTCAAAACTCACAACTTCCGCCGACCACCCCTATTTTGACTGCGCCTATAAACTGGTAGAGTTTAAGGGAAGAGGAAGAAGGAAGCTTGCTGAGAGCAAATCCACATGGCCCGGCAGGAAACAGGTATTTCGTTCCTTCTCCAAATTTTCAAAGTTTGCGGGGGACATCCTCGGCCTGACAGATGAACAGCATGGCAGCACATCCCTCATTCACCACTACATGAAAAATGGAAAAACAATCACCCCCCTGCCACCACTGGAGGAGGCAAGAGCCTTTGCCATGGAACAGATGCGGCAACTCCCTGCTGACATTGACAGGTCCGCATACCGGTATCCGGTTACCCCATCAGAAAAACTTGAAGAGTATGCGAGGCAGGTAACAAAAGAACTGGAAGAACGCAACCGATAACAAACTTCGCCCCACAAAGGATATGCCCATGACGACTCCCGTTGCAGCCTGTATCCGCCGACGCAAATCAGTCCGTGCTTTTACTGATCAACCAGTGGCAAAAGATATTCTTACCCGGGTTCTGGATACAGCCCGCCACGCCCCCTCCGGGGCCAATACACAACCATGGCAGGTCGCCGTATTGGCCGGGAGAAAAAAAGCACAGCTGCAGGAGTTAATGGAAAAGAGTTTCAGGGCAGGAAACAAAGGAGAAAAGGATTACGATTACTACCCCCAGGACTGGCAGCCGCCCTATAAAGGCAGGCGCACATCCTGCGGCAAACAGCTTTATGATGCCCTGGGGATAGACCGACAGGACAGGGAAAGACGAATGGATCAGTGGATAGCCAATTACAGGGCTTTTGACGCCCCGGTCATGCTGCTTTTTTTTATCGATAAAAGTCTTGCCACCGGATCCTATCTCGATTACGGAATGTTTTTGCAATCGCTTATGCTGGCCGCTGAAGAAGAAGGCCTTGCCACCTGCCCACAGGCGGCGCTTGCCGAATACCCACAACTTGTCCGTGAATTCCTTCATTATCCGGAGAACTGCCTGCTGCTCTGCGGCATGTCACTTGGATATGAAGACAAGCAGGCCCCCGTCAACAGCTACAGGACGCCAAGAGAGGAGGTAACCTCTTTCACCCGATTCTTCCTGGATGATTAGTTCCCGGAAGGCAGGGAGCCACCATCGACTTCTTCAGATTGTTCCCTGCTCTCATCTGCATACTCCTCAAACAGTTTTTCAGAGCAAGAGGGACATATCGAGTGGCTGAAATCCACATCAGTACTCTTCTTGAGGTACGTCTCAAGCTTCTGCCAATACCCTGAATCATCGCGGATCTTCTTACAGGATGCACAAATAGGTAAAAAACCACCGAGGGTTTTCACCTGGGCCAGTGCGTCCTGCAACTCGCTGACGACCTGCTCTCTCTCGCGCTCAACCTGTCGCAACTCCGAGACATCAAATATCAAGCCGATCATTCCTGCAACCCGGCCATGCGTGTCGCAATAGGTTGCCTTATGAAAGAGTACCGTACTGATCTTATTATCTTCATCTGCCACCTCTGCCTCGTAGACCTGTACCCCTGGATTGGCAAAAAGCTCCATATCCATTTGATGGTACTTATCAGCAAGGTAGGCAGGGGCTATATCGTATACACCCTTGCCGATTATCTTACTGCGATCCATTTTCAGGAACTCTGCAAACTTCTCATTACAACCCAGATATACATTGTCCGCATCCTTGTAAAAAACAGGTATGGGCACAGCCTCCAGCAACTGGTTAAGAAAAGTCGCTGTTGTTGACTTTTCAACCTCGGCTTTTTGATATCGAAAAAGCAACCTGCCACAGAGTAATCCGAATATGACAAAGAGGGAGAGGATAAGAAACCGCATGACCAGCTCATTGGCAGAGACCATGCCAACAACCGGGAGCGTTACCAGGGAATCCTTTAAAAAGAATTCATCGACAACCACATCCGCCATAAGCAGCAGCAGGCCGAGGAAAACAGAAAACAGGAAAACAGGAAGGTGGATTTTCACAATAGATTGTTGTTATTTGCCCATTGATATGTACTGTAAGCAACATTTCCTTTTACAGTCAAACTATCTTATCACAAGAACAGAAAGAACAACAACTCGATTGTGTCGTCATCAAGGCAGATATCAGAACTTTGCCATACAGCCATTAAGCTGCAGGTAGCTTTTATAGACCGTCTCATATGAAATCATATTGGGGAAGATCGGCGAGACCCGGCTATGCTCATCCAGATGGACAAAACAGGAGGTAATATCCTGCAGGGACCTGCCAGCTCCGCGCTCTTTCTCATCGCACCAGAGAGCCTGCAGGGCCGCACCGGTTGCGCCAGCCTCTTCCTCCTGAAGGCAGACCACCTCACAACCGAAAATGTCGGCGACAATCTGCCGCCACAGATGGCTTTTGGCACCGCCGCCGGTGAGACGGATCTCCTGTGGATCAATACCGTTTCTCTTCAGCACTTCAAGACCATAGCGCAGCCCAAAAACAGCGCCTTCCATGGCTGCCCTGCAAAACATATCGGACCGCATGTTCCTACTGGTCATACCGGTCAGGGTGGCACGGGCATCAGGCAGGGCGGGAGTTCTCTCACCATTAAAATATGGCAGCAGAATCAAGCCACCGGCACCGGGCTCCACTGCGGCTGCCTGGTCGTTCATTTCTGCAAGCTCAAGGCCAAACATCTGACGCATCAGTTCGGTCGTCACCGTCACGTTCATGGTACAGACAAGTGGCAACCAGCCACCGGAAGATGAACAGAACGCGGCCAACTCCCCTTGAGCATCAACCACGGGAGAATCCGAATAGGCGTAAATCGTACCGGAGGTGCCGAGACTTGCTGTCACCACACCGGGGCTCACGTTACCGGTACCGATAGCCGCCATCATATTATCGCCCCCACCCGATGAAACGAGCACTCCTGCCGGAAGACCGAGTTCGGCCGCCCGGGCAGGAGTGACGACTCCGTGGGGTGCCTCAGATGGGATGAGTTCCGGCAGGCAATACTCTAACTTGCCGGAGGGGTCGATGGCAGATAACAGCTGCCTGGACCAGCAGCGGTTAACCACATCGAAATAGGCGGTCCCGGAACCATCACCACTTTCAGTTTTCTTTTCTCCGGTCAGCCAGTAATTAATATAGTCATGGGGCAACAGTACCGTTGCCAGCCGCTCATAGTTTGCGGGTTCGTTTTGCTGCAGCCAGAGGATCTTGGAAGCAGTAAAACCCGCCGCGACCTGATTGCCGATTTTCTCCAGCACCTGTTCTTCACCGCCGACCCTGTTGGTGATGGTCTTACACTGCGGAACCGTTTCTGTGTCGCACCATAGCTTTGCCGGGCGTATGACTTCTCCTTTTTTATCAAGAGGTACCATACCATGCTGCTGCCCGGAAACACCTATGCCCCGGACCAGGGACGGATCAACAGCCTGATCCGCCAATACTTCTCTCAGTACCTTGCGGCAGGCATCAAGCCAACTGGCCGGATGCTGCTCGCGGCCGCCCCGATCGTTTTCTATAAGATCATATCCGCAATAACTCTCAGCAAGGGCCGTTTGTTTCTTCTCACTTACAACAACACATTTAGTCCCCTGGGTACCGCTATCAATACCAAGATACAATCTATCCGTCATGTCCCAGCTCCAGCTTAGATGAAGGTGTTGATCACATTCTCAAGATATTCCTGACGACCGCTCTTCATAGTCGGCTCGCCGTTGGCCAGGACAAACTCCTCACAAGCAGCAAGGCTTGAGCCCTTTGCGAGGACCGCTGCGGCGGCAGGTTCATTCCATGAACTATACCGTTTCTCCCTGAACCCGGCTAAAACTCCGTCCTCAATTATGGCCGCGGCGATGGCCAGGCCTCTTGCAAAGGTGTCCATACCGCCAATGTGGCCGTGAAAGAGGTCAACTGTTTCATGAGAGGAACGCCGAACCTTGGCATCAAAGTTGAGACCGCCTGAGCCGATTCCACCGGCAGCCAGTATCTCAAGCATGGCAAATGTTGTTGAATAGAGGTCCGTTGGGAATTGGTCTGTATCCCAGCCGAGCAGACTGTCACCCCGATTGACATCAACACTGCCCAGCCTTCCTGCCGAGGCCGCTGTGGCCAGTTCATGCTCAAAGCTATGCCCGGCGAGCGTTGCATGGTTGGCTTCAATATTTAGTTTGAAATGATCGAGCAGGTCATAGGCACGGAGGAAGTTGAGCACCGCTGCCGTATCAAAATCGTACTGGTGCTTGGTCGGTTCTTTTGGTTTCGGCTCAATCAGAAACTGGCCGGTAAAACCTATCTCTTGAGCATACTCTACACACATGTGGAAGAATGCGGCCATCTGGTCCTGCTCCTGCTTAAGGCGGGTATTTAGAAGAGTCTCATACCCTTCACGACCACCCCAGAAGACATAGTTCTGGCCACCAAGCTCCTGGGTGGCCGCTATCGCCTGCTTCACCTGCGCTGCCCCATAGGCAAAAACATGAAAATCGGGATTGGTCCCGGCACCATGTGCGTATCGCGGATGGGAAAACAGGTTGGCCGTTCCCCACAACAGCTTCACTCCGGTTTGTTTCTGGAGTTTTCCGGCATGGGCAACAAGTTTTTCCAGATTGCTGCACGATTGACTGAAAGTGTCCCCTTCCGGAGCAAGATCCCGGTCATGAAAGCAGTAGAAGGGAACGGAAAGTTTGGTGAAAAATTCAAAAGCGGCATCACAGGTGGCAAAGGCATTGTCCATCGGATCACCATACGTCTTCCACGCCTGACTCATTGTTGCATTGCCAAAGGGGTCACCGCCTTCGCTTTTAAAGGTATGCCAATAAGCAACGGCAAAACGCAAATGTTCCTCCATGGTCTTGCCGAGAACCATTTTGTCTTTATCATACCATCGAAATGCCAGGGGATTTTTCGATTTCGGCCCTTCATAAATGACGGTCTCTTTAACTTCGGGAAAATATATAGTCATGTGCTGCTCCTTCATCGCAATTTATTTAAAAAAAGGTGATTTATAAATCTCCCTCAAGACAAGCGTTCCGGACTCCCGGGCCCAGTCACCATCCGTCCAGTCCTGGATAACGAGTTCTGTTCTGGCATAACCGAATTTACCTTTTTTCAGCCTTTCAATCGCCGCCTGCATGGAATCGAACAGTTTGTCCCCTGCCCGTACACCTTTGCCGGTAATAATGACCAACTCCGGGTTGAGCATAGTGATCATGTTGTAAATGCCGACTCCAAGAACATCCCCGGCTTTACGATACAACTCCTCAAGGGCTTCGTTCCCCCGGTCAAGTTCCTCTATCACGTCATTAAAGCAGAGAGTGTCCGGATCGGTACCCTTTTCCGACCACATTCCTTTCCGAACGAGATCCCTGCTATCCCTGATGAGGGCATTATTGCCGACATACGCCTCGATACACCCCTTACGACCACATCGACATAACGGTCCGTCCTCTGATACACAGAGATGACCGAATTCACTGGCTATACCGAGCGTTCCGCGAACCACCTGACCATTAATAACCATACCGGCCCCAACACCGTTTTCGAGGGTAATAACCAGAAAATTGTCCACGCCCTTGCCACTGCCAAACCAGGACTCCGCAATGGCCAGATTATTGGAGCTGTTGTCAATAAACACGGGATGGTTGATCTTCTCATGCAGCATCTCCCGAAACGGTACCTCCTCCCAGCCATAGTTGGGCAGGAAACGGATAATGCCCTCCACCGAGTCGACCGGGCCTGGAATACCCACCCCGACACCGGAGATCTGATCTTTTGAGAAATTTGCCTCCCACATACACGCCTGGATTGCCTGGGCCATAATGTCAACGAGTTCCTCCGGGCCGTACGATTCCTTCTCAAGCTTTACCACATGGGATGCCTTCAATTCCGCCTGGAAATTAACGATGACCACCCTGATCTGGTCCAGGGCCATGTTCACCCCGATAACGTGCACCCCATCAGCCCGTATTGCAAGCAGGGTAGGCCTTCGCCCCCCTTCGTATGCACCAGGTTGTTTCTCCTCTATCAATCCCTCTGCTATCAGTTCAGCCGTAATGCCGGTGACCGAAGCCTGGCTCAAACCCGTCTTTTTGGCAAGATCGGTCCGGGAGATGAGCCCGCTGGTCCGGATCCGGCTGAGTATGTTAGAGCGGTGCATCGCCCGCTGGAAGCTACGGGTAGTCGGTGATTTTTTCGGGAGAGTTTCGGCCATATTCTGAAAATCCTTTCAATTAATTCAGTTTCTAAATTAATTGAGATCAAATGAAAATGTCAACCATTTTTTGTTCACACTCAAAGCTGAGCCGGCACTCTACAACAACGTAATTACAGTATTTAAAGACTCTGACACTACAAGAAACTGCTTGACAGCTTTTTCAATATATGGCATTCGATGAGTGAATTCTAATATTTCAATTATTGAATTATTAATACCGACATGGTGCATATTTGTTGCGGAAGTGGTTAATACACGAATTGAACCATTCGGGACTCCCGGTTACCGGGACCAAACAACATGACGGAATCACCTCGCCGGCATGAGGAGGTCGGAGGCGATACCATCACCCACACTCACTTAAGGAGGAGCCAGAACATGAAAAGAATTGCAGCCGTTGTACTTGCTCTCTGTGCCGCATGCGTCGTAGCAGCATCCCCGGCACTGGCAAAAAAACAGATTAAGATCGGACTCTCCATTTCCGACTTTGAAACTGAGCGCTGGCCGGTTGAGCAGGCCATCATGACCAAGCTGGCCCATGAGCAAGGTGCACAGCTCATCTCCCAGGTCGCCAACCATGACGCAAAACTGCAAAACGACCAGATTGAGAATATGGTTCTGCAAGGGGTCGATGTTATCATCATTATCGCAGAAGACGGTGCTGCCGCCGCCTCCGCTGTTGAATCCGCTGCCCGTGACGGAATCCCCTGCATAGCTTACGACCGTTTGGTAAAATCTGACAAGCTCGCTGCATATATTTCTTTTGACAACGTTGAAGTTGGCCGCACCCAGGCACGCGGTGTATTGAACAAGACCGATAAGGGCAACTTCGTTATGCTCGGCGGCTCCCCCACCGACAACAACGCCGTACTGTTCCGCAAAGGCCAGATGGAAATCATCCAGCCACTGGTGGACAAAGGCCAGATCAAGATCGTTGCCGACCAGTGGGTTGAAAACTGGTCACCTGCCAACGCCACCAAAATTATGGAAAACATTCTGACCGCACAGCAAAACAAGGTTGATGCCGTTGTTGCCTCTAATGACGGAACCGCCCTCGGTGCACTGCAAGCCATGAAAGCTCAGGGACTGGCGGGCAAGGTGCCCATTTCAGGCCAGGACGCTACTGCTGCCGGCTGTAAATCCATCGTTGAAGACGAATTGACCATGACCGTCTACAAAGATGTACGCCTGCTCTCCCCCATGGCAATCGACATGGCTATCAAGCTTGCCCAAGGGGAAAAAGTTGAAGGATTGAAAGATTTTTCTTTAAAGGAACTGACCCTCGACGACAAATTGAAAGGCAACGTACCTTGCAAATTCCTGAAAGTTGTCGGCGTGGACAAAACAAATGTTTATGACGAAATTGTCAAATCCTCCTTCCAGAAGTATGACGATATATACAAGGACATCCCGGAAGACAAACGTCCGCCCCGTCCATAGTAAACGTATAGCCTGAAATTCTTATTATTAAAGGGTCAGGCCTCAGGCCTGACCCCTCATGTACAAAGTCGCGATATCCTGAACATGCTGAAGTCGACACAAAGTTCATGAACAATTCGCATCAGCTACTCATAGACATACGCAGTTTTTACCGGAAACGCCCGATCCGCAAGCAGAGGTTTCCGGTCCCTGTCACATCTGTGGAGATTCGTTTTGTCTGATTACATCCTGGAGTTCAATAACGTCACCAAGGAGTTTCCCGGAGTCCTTGCCTTGAACGACGTATCCTTCAAGGTTCGCAGGGGAACCATACACGCCATATGCGGCGAGAACGGTGCGGGAAAATCCACCCTGATGAAAGTCCTGGCCGGCATCTATCCGCATGAGAGCTATAGCGGCTCTATCAACTACAATGGCGAAGAACTCAACTTTACCGTGGACTCCATCCAACAGGCCATCGAGAAAGGTATCGCCATTGTTCACCAGGAACTGGCCCTTATCCCGCAGATCACCGTGGGCGAGAACATCTACCTCGGTCGTGAACCGGCGGTAAAAGGAATCATTAACTGGAACAAACTTTTCAACGACACCAAGCTGCTGCTGGAAAAACATAATCTCGACATTCCGTTCGCTGCCATTACAGGAGACCTGAGCGTCGGTAAACAGCAAATGGTAGAAATAGCCAAGGTACTTTCGGAAAACGCCCAGGTCCTGATCCTGGACGAACCGACTTCGGCCCTGACCGACTCGGAAGTTGACACTCTGATGGAGATACTGGACAACCTCCGCAATCAGGGCACAACCTGTATCTATATCTCCCACAAGCTTGAAGAAGTATTCCGGATCGCCGATGACATTACTGTTTTCCGGGATGGCGCCGTGGTCGGCTCCAAACCAACCAGTGAAGTGGATAACGAAAAGATCATTGCCATGATGGTGGGACGGGAGATGACAGAACGATTTCCGCCATCGACCCGGATGCCTTCTGAGACCCTGATGGAGGTCCGCAACTGGACGGTTGACTCCACTGAACATCACGGCTGGAAAGCGGTGGATAATGTAAGTTTTTCCCTGCGTAAAGGCGAGATACTAGGCATCGCCGGCCTGATGGGCTCCGGCAGGAGCGAACTGGTCCTTTCCCTCTTCGGGGAATACGGTAAAAACAGGGAAGGCTCCATCACCATCGAAGGTCGGCAGGTTCAGAACAGGTCGGCACGGGAGGCTATAAAAAATGGCATCAGCCTGGTGCCGGAAGACCGGAAACGCATGGGACTCGTTGTTGAACAGTCTATCCTGAAAAACATCTCCCTGCCCAACCTGGACCGTTTTGCCTCCTTTTTATCCATCAATAAACACCTCGAAATTCAGGAGTGTGAGACGATTGCCAAGGACATGGCAGTCAAGACACCAACCCTGCATGCACTTGTCAGCAGCCTCTCCGGCGGCAATCAGCAGAAGGTGGTCATTGCCAAATGGCTGATGTCCAGCCCCAAAATCCTGATCCTGGATGAACCGACCCGGGGCATAGACGTCGGGGCTAAATTCGAGATCTATAAACTCATGAACGACCTGACTTCGCAGGGGATTTCCATTTTGATGGTTTCCTCAGAACTTCCTGAAATCCTTGGGATGAGTGACAGGATCATGGTCATGCATGAAGGGAAGCTGGGCGGCATCATCGATCGATCGGAAGCGACCCAGGAAAATATAATGGCCATGGCCACTGGACTCAATTGAGAGATTTCATCAAGGAAAGCGAATCATGCTTGCACAAAAGATAAACGACCTGATCCGGCAGAACATGAAAACCTACACCATGATCCTGGCCCTGGCCCTGATCTGGCTGTTTTTCGGATATATGACCGACTGGATTTTCTTCTCCCCGCGAAACATGTCAAACCTGTTCCGCCAGATGACCATTGTCTCTTTTCTCTCCATCGGCATGGTCTTGATCATTGTCACCGGGAATATCGATCTGTCTGTGGGGTCGGTAGTGGGACTGGTAAGCGCCGTCACCGCATATCTTCAAGCGATACTGCTGCCGCCGCTGCTTGAATCGATGCTGCCGGGAGCCGATATTTTGGTCCGCGGTCTGGTTTCCACCGGTATTACCATCGTCATCGGCCTACTGGTGGGTATCCTTATAGGGGTCTGGCAAGGCTGGATTGTCGCCTATCTGGGTGTACCCGCTTTTATCGTAACCCTTGGCGGCATGCTTATCTTTCGAGGCGGGGTGCTTGGTGTCACCCAGGGCAAAACCATCGTTCCCGTCGAAGATTCTTTTCGGCTTATCGCCCAGGGATATCTTCCCAACACCGCTGGCTGGGCTCTTGGGGTCGGCACAGCCCTCGTTATCTTTTTCATGATCTTCCACAACCGGAGACAACGTAAGGAATACGGTTTCGACCAGGCTCCCATGTATGTCGATTTTCTTCGCGCCACCTTTTTCAGTTGCCTGGTGATCTATTTTGTAAAGGTCATGAATGACTATCGGGGCATCCCCAACCCGGTTCTGCTCATGGCAGTCGTCGCACTTATTTTCACCTACATAACCAACAACACCAAACTGGGCCGCCATGCCTATGCACTCGGCGGCAACAAGGAGGCCACACGGCTCTCGGGTATTAATATCCGGCGCAATGTTTTCACCATATTTGTCCTGATGGGGGCGCTCTGTGGTGTCTCCGGCATCGTCCTGACAGGCTATGTTGCCGCCGGCACTACCGGGGGCGGGGTGAATTACGAACTTGAGGCCATTGCCGCCTGTGTTATCGGCGGAACGAGCCTGATGGGGGGCGAAGGAAAAATCTTCGGAGCAATTGTCGGCTCACTCATCATGGCCAGCCTATTAAATGGAATGTCGGTTATGAATATGCCGATCTTCTGGCAATTTATTATTCGCGGCCTGGTCCTCATCCTGGCAGTTTATGTGGATGTGCTTTCCAAGAAGAAGAAAGTTTGATTAAAATTCCCCACCCCGCTTGAATCGACAACCCGCCCTGTTGCATCCGGGGCGGGTTGCCCTTTATATTGCCAATATTACACCAAAAAATGTATCATATCGACTCGACCCTATTCCGCCCCAAATCCTTGGCCCTGTAAAGAGCCTTGTCTGCCCGGTTGACAAGTTCCATAGTGTTCCCTCCTGGCTGATATTCAGCAACACCAAAACTGCAGGTCACCATTTTTCCAATACTGAACCGATATTTGGCAACTGCAGCACAGAGCTTTAACGCGATCACCTCAGCACCGTCCCTGTCTGTTCCGGACATCAGAATGGCGAACTCCTCTCCACCCCAGCGAGCAAGAATATCATTATGCCGGATGTTCTTCCGGACCAGCTCTGATAACTCTTTTAATACACTGTCTCCCGCAAGGTGCCCAAGAGTGTCGTTTACCTTTTTAAAGTAATCAATATCAAACATGATAATGGAAAGACCTTCTCCTCCCTGAACAACGCGGGTAAATTCATGGTTCAACTGTTCATTGAAATAGGAGCGATTATAGAGTTGTGTCAGGCCATCGGTAATTGCCTGCTCCTCCAGAACCACATTTTTTTCAGTAAGCGTCACTTTCTGTTCTGCCAGCTCGGAGACAAATGGCGAAACCATCCTTCTCATTATCAGGCCGCTTAAAATCAGCAACACACAGGCACAACCAAAAGCGATAAGGGAGATCCGGATAAACGGTCGCCGCAGGTCGTCGAGAAATATCTTCCCGACAAGCCCCAACTTCAACGGTTGCACATTGGTAAAGGCAGACAAGATCCTGTTCCCCAGGTGGTCCTCCGTTTCCAGGACAGCCGTCTGCCCACTCAGTGCCAACCCCATGGGATTTTGCCCCAACTCTTCATAAAGAACCGTTTGGCCGGTAAGATTCTTCCCGCCAAGACGAAAAGTGACATGCTCCCCTGTCCGTTCAGCGATGAGAAGATTGAGGACCGGATTTTTCTGATCTGATCGTTCCTGCTCTGTCACCTGTAACCGGGAAAGCCTTTCGAACACATTAATCAATCCGTCACCGCATCCCAGATGCCCTCCCAGGCGTTCCTGTTTATTATGCGTTGTTTGCTCTGCATGAATAACCCTTATGAAGTTCGCCTGATTTTTCACAAACTCGAGCAGGCGTTGTTTCTGTTCTTCCACAGCGGTCCGATACAGGAACATTACAGTACCTGCTGTAGTCAGGAACACAACGATCCCGGTAATTATAATTGTCGTGATAAAAACCTTGGTCGATTCTTTCATGGATGGCGGGTTCCTGCATTATTTTGATAGATGTTTTCATTGTAGCATCTTGCCTCATTTATGCAAAAGCCTGATACGCCACCACATTGTCGCACACATGCAGTGACTTGACCGACCGCCACCCGACACCTATACTGTGGTAAGTGAATAAGAAATCTTCAGAAACACACAAGGAGAGATACCATGCCAACCGAAAAATGTCCGGACTGCGGTTGCTGTCATTTTTATGTAAAAGACCCAGACGACCAGTACAACATCAGTGAATTTGAGCTGGTAGAGGGAGAAATCATCTATAGCGGCGAAGAGGCTGAAGGGGGTCACCTCAAGGTAGATGAGGAGACTGAAACATTTTGTGACAAGTGCGCCTGGCATGATCAGTTCAAGGTGCTGAAATCGTAAATTGCCTCTTTCAGCAATACCGGCAGAGTAATCAAACTGAGTGCTGACTGCTGGCAATCAGGCCAATATTTTCTCAAGCAGTTCTTTCTTTATTGCTTTCTCCAACCTGATATGCAGACAATACTCATTATGCATGTAAAAAGAGACTTTTACAATTTTGCCCACCCGCCTGAACTCGATCAACTCATCACCGACTTTAAATGAAAAGTGAAGCAGCAGGTTCCTCGCCAGCAGCGCACGGGCTGTCGCCTTTTTTGAAATTTTAATCTCAAACGCGCACCCCTCAAGAGAGATATCCACCAGCTCCCCCCTGAAGTAGGTCTTGGTCTTTTTCCCCTCTTTTGAGAGCAGCACACCTTTTAAGGGTCCTGTCACCGGGTAGCGCGGCTTATCCTTTTTCTCCAGGGCCTTCCAGCGTGAAATCTCCTCCAAATTTCCATGCTTCACACAAAAGTCGAGCAGCCTCTCATACAATCCCGGATATTTCTCGTACCAGCTGTCGGTTGCGGCATTGTCGAGACAATACATCTCAACCTCCGTCACACTGACAGCGGTGGCGGAACAGAGGGAGATCGACGTAAAACTGTACTCCCCAAGTAAGTTTCCTTTGCCCATCTGGGCAAGCATCCTGCCTTTCTCCTTTTTGGGAGACAAGATGGCAACCCTGCCCTTATCTATAAAGAAAAGCCTGGTATTGTAACCACCCTGGGCAAGGATAATGTTTTTTGGAGGAATAATACTTTTCCTGAGTGAATAGAACAGGCCGTTTTTTTCTTCCTCAGTCAAGGTCGAATACAAATGATCCCAGATAGCCAGGTGGTCCGCGTCCACCCCTGAGGTTTTCTCCTGCTCAATAATTTCTGCCGAGCCGATAACTTCCCTGAGTGCCATCGGGGCCACCGTGAGCAGCTCCTCGCGCAGGGTTTCCGCCCGCTCGAAATCTTTCGCCTTGGCAGCGACTGTTATCTCATCAAACAATCGGCCGATCAGCTGCTCCTGGCTCTCATCTTTCGGCTTCTGCACTTCAGAAGGGGCCATACTACCTCCTCCGGTTCGTTACCTCACACCACAGACCAGCTCTTTATTCCTTAATGAAATACATACATCAATCCACCACTTCAATGTATCATATAGGATTACACGATGCAAATCAACAGCCCGCGACCATGCCGGGTAGAAGTCAGTCACACCGCTACACCGCCTCCAAAAGACCAAGTACCTCGTCACACTTCTCTGTTGCTCTTTGCATAATAGCCTCCGCTTCGGCCAGGCCCCCCTTTCTGAAAAGCTCGTCGTGAATGCCCTCCATATTGATAAGGACATTCTGGTACGCCCCCCAGATACCGGTCTTGAGTGCCATTGCCCCGACCTGGGTATCGGATTTTGAGGCGGGATTACCATACTGCGCCACAATCAGCAGACTCTCCCAGGCCTGGTCACCAAGGCGCATGGTGGTGAGTGGCACGTTGATAGCCGTTTTCAGACCATTCTGCATCTTGGCTTGTCTTAGGGCTTTCTCTTCGTCTGAATCCCTCGGCATCCTCAACCCTTCCATATACTCATTAAAGGCTGAGGTATCGGCATCGATCATTGGAATAAGCTGCGACGTAAGATTATGGAGCACGGGAATAGCCTCAATCATATGTGGTTGCACCTCTTCAAACTTACGCACGCCCCAGGTAAGTTTAGAGACCATCGAACCGAGCCCTGTCCCGATTGCGGCGATCGCTGCAGACGCCGACCCACCGCCCGGTGCCGAGGTTCTCGCGCCAATCTCTTCAATAAAATTGCGGACTGACAGCGAAGCAAGCGGCTCATCGGGCTCTTCTTTTACGATATATTCGATAACCTTTTCTTCCGGCTTAAAAGGTGCGACGGAATTGAGTCCCATTCTCTCGATCGCCAGGCGCAGTTTCTGCTCCTCCTGGTAAATAAAGAGCCCTTCTTTTTCGATGTAATACTCTGCTGCCAACAGCAGGGCAGCAAGTGGCACTACGCCGACGACCTCGGATCCGGCAACGGCCAGGTTCAACAAGGCCGCTTCCTTTTTTACTTCCTCAAAAAAGGTGTGGATAGGGGTTACCCGGTAATCGGTCAGATTGACCGTTACCTGGGCCATATTGTACTCATCAACAAACCACCCCATACCTTTTACTTCCCGCAAACGACCAGGCTCGCCTTCCCCGCGGCCAGCTTCACGCAGATTCAGGGCAATGCGATGGGCCTGGTTGGGAGAACCCAGGATATTGACGTTATAAGCGATCAGGAAATTACGGGCCCCGGTTGCGGTTATGCCCCATTCAGGGACAAACCCAACCGGCCCGAAATCCGGTCTCCATTTATCGTCCTTCAACCGTTTGGCCAGGCCCTCGTATTCCCCTTCCCGAATATCGGGAAGTTTTCGACGGTAATCGCGGTCGGCTGCCTCTTCGTAGAGGTAAAAAGGAATATTCAGCTCATCTGCGGCCCGCTTGGCAAACTGTTTCGATACCTCGACACACTCTTCCATGGTCACACCGGCTACCGGCACAAAGGGACACACGTCCATAGCCCCGAAGCGCGGATGCTCACCCCTATGTTTACGCATGTCGATTTTCTCACGGGCCACACGGGCAGCGGCCAGGGCACCCTCGACGACACCCTCCGGACTCCCCACGAAGGTGTACACTGTTCGATGAGTTGAATAGCCGGGGTCGACATCGATGAGCGTACACCCCTCAGTATTACGGATCGCCTCACCAATAGCCTCAATGATCGCCTTGTCACGCCCTTCTGAGAAATTAGGTACACACTCTATTATCTTCTTCATATCCTTTCCTGCTCGTAAATAACCTGGCCTGCCCTGGCAACCAGCTTTCCGTTCTTGTAAACCTCTGCAACCGAATCCCCTCCCGCATGGTAGGCAAGAATAGCGGGAGATTCCCCATCCAGGATGAGCATATCCGCTTGTTTTCCCACCTCAAGGCTACCTACCCTGTCAGCCAGACCAATAGCATAGGAACTGTTAAGGGTTGCGCCCACCAACGCCTCCTCGGGACTCATGTCCATGTTCATGACAGCGAGGCCGATAACAAAAGGCATCGATTCACAGTAACTGGAACCAGGATTGCAGTCCGTGGCAAGAGCCACCGGCACCCCTTGGGCAATCATGTCCCGGGCACGGGCATAAGGCTTCTTCAGGCTGTAGGCGGTTACGGGCAACAGGTTTGCCACGACACCGGCCTCAGCCATTCGTTGTATATTTTCATCACTTACCGCGAGGAGATGGTCCGCTGAAAGAGCACCGAGTTCAGCCGCCAGGCCACCTCCGCCAAGGTCGTGAACCTCATCAGCATGAAGTTTGACCCGCATGCCAAGCCTTTTCGCCGCCAGCAGCAGTCTACGCCCTTGCTCGATCGAAAAAACACCTTCTTCACAAAATATATCGCATTGATCGGCCAGACCTTGTTGCCAAACAGCAGGAAGCATTTCGTTTATAAGCAGCTCAATAAACGCATCCGGATTTTCCTTATATGCCGGCGGTATGGCATGGGCCCCGAGGAATGTCGCAACCACATCCTGCGGGGCAACATCCGCCACGCGGCTTATGGCCCTCAGCATCTTCAACTCGTTTTCCGTATCCAGCCCGTAACCGGACTTGATCTCCAGGCTGGTTGTTCCACTCTTTAAGGCAGAGCTGACATGACGCCGGGTCATATCATACAGGTCTTCTTCCGAGGCGGCCGCCACGCTCCGTACCGAGGAGAGGATTCCTCCGCCTTGTTTCAGGATATCCAGATAAGGCGTCCCCAGGAGACGTTTAGTAAATTCAGACTCCCGCCGGGCCCCAAAACACATGTGAGTATGGGGATCGACAAAGCCAGGGATAACGCATCGTCCGCCGCACTGCACAAGTTCTGGTGATATATTGTGGGGAACGTGCTGCGCTACTTCCTCTTTGTTACCGATTGCCACTATACTGCCGTCATGGACCAGCAATGCACCGTCTGGTATATGGCTGATATGCCCCTGATTCTCCCCGGACAGCGGTGAACCGTAGTCCCGGGCAGTATAGATATTGGCGTTTGTAAAAAGTGTATACGACATGAGCTCTCCTTCTACAGGCCTTTATTTGTTTTCAAAAAGGGCTGCAACGGCCTCTGAAACCCGCTTTTCATCGGAACCAAAGGGGACGGTTATCTGATCTCCGTTGCTATTATCCCGGTTATACGTTGCTGCAACCTCCATGGCATTGGGGTTTCCCGCCCAGTTACGGCGGGCGACACCGCCCATAACATCCCAGGACATAGCGGATTGCAGGATATGATCCACCCGCTCACTGCCGTCAAGCACCATGCCAAAGCCCCCGTTGATGGCTTTACCGATCCCGGTCCCGCCTCCGTTATGCAGGGCCACAAGCGACATGCCCCGGGCTGCATTGCCGGCAAAGCAGTGGGTGGCCATATCGGCGCAGACATTTGAGCCATCCTTGATATTTGCAGTTTCCCGGAATGGGGAGTCGGTCCCACCTGGATCGTGATGGTCCCGGCCCAGCATGACCGGTCCCACTTCGCCGGCACGGACCATCTCATTGAATTTCAGGGCAATGGCGGTTCGACCTCCGGCATCCGAATACAGAATACGGGCCTGACTGCCGACAACCATATGATTTTTTTCCGCATCCCGGATCCAGACATAATTATCGCGATCCTCTGATCTTCGCCCGGGATCGATACAGGACATGGCAGCCTTATCAGTCTTTGCCAGGTCTTCAGGTTTGCCACTCAAACATACCCAGCGAAAAGGACCATAGCCGTAATCGAAGATCGGACCCATGATATCCTCAAAATAGGAGGGAAACACAAACCCGTCCCGATCATCCACCCCGTTCCTGGCCACGTCCGTAACCCCGGCATCAAACACTGCTTTTAAAAAAGCATTCCCGTAGTCGAAAAAATAGGCCCCCTGATCACTCAATGCCCGAACAGCCGCAATATGCCGGACCAAACTGGCGTCAACCCGTTTACAGAACTCCGCCCTGTCACCGGCCAGCATCGCGGTCCGCTCTTCAAAGCTCATACCGACAGGACAATACCCACCGTCATACACCACATGGCAGGAGGTCTGATCCGAGAACAGGTCCACCTTGTATTTCCTCTTGGCCATCTCCTCAAGAAGGTCGACCACATTGCCGTGATAGGCGATGGAGCATCGCTCCTTTCTCTCAACTGCCTCAGATGCCATCGATAATACGTCGTCAATATCTCCTGACACCTTATCGACCCAACCCTGCTCATGCCTGGTGATGATCCGTGATTGGTCCACCTCGGCAACAATGGAGACAGCGCCAGCGATTCGTGCTGCTTTCGGCTGGGCACCACTCATGCCCCCCAGGCCGGAAGAGACAAAAAGCAGTCCGCGAAGGTCTCCGTCCGGAGCCACCCCACACACTTTGCGACCCGCATTAAGCAGGGTGTTATAGGTCCCATGGACAATGCCCTGCGGTCCAATATACATCCAACCGCCCGCCGTCATTTGGCCATAGGACGAGACCCCCATCTGGGCTGCGATCTCCCAGTCATCGGGATTGTCGTACTGGCCAACCATCAAGCCATTAGTGATAATAACCCGTGGCTGATCCGGGTCCGACTTAAACAGGCCAAGGGGATGTCCGGACTGCATCACCAGCGTCTGCTCCTCCGTCAGTTGCTCCAGATACTTCTTGATGAGGTTATACTGCATCCAGTTCTGGCAGACGCTGCCCGTCTCCCCGTACGTGACCAATTCGTAAGGATAGAGGGCAACATCGAAGTCCAGGTTATTATCTATCATGAGCTGAAACGCCTTGCCGGCCAGACAATGCCCCTTGTACTCTTCAATTGGTCTCGCCTTAATCCGTCCTTCCGGGCGAAACCGGTATCCGTAAATCCTGCCCCGTGTGGCAAGTTCATCCAAAAACTCAGGTATCAGTATTTCATGATGCTGCCCGGGTATATACCTGAGCGCATTCCGAAGCGCCTTCTCACTCTGTGATTTGGTCAAGCGAAATCCCCGATCTGGAGCCCGGCGAATCCCTTCTGCAAATTGCTTTTTTGCGGGCAGGTATGCATCTAAAAGAATTCTCATCCCGTGATCATCATGAGTAGCTGTTGTCATATTCTCACCATCTTGTTTTATACGGTTCAAAAAAATATCGTTTCTACCATAATAACAACTACCGCTTGTATATACAAGTAGCTTATACACCCTCTCTTATCCGCCATATACCAAAATATTTCTTGATATCTGCTTCACTTGTATATACATTTAAAGAAATATTCTTTATCACATAACAATAATTACGAGACAACATGAAAACGATACTCTTGGATCCCGGCAAGTTGACACTCCAACAACTTCGTGAAATAACAACTACAAATGTTCGTGTCCAACTCACGAAAGAGAGCAGGAGACAGATCGACACCTCCGTTGAAACGGTTCGGGAACTGATCGGCAACGGGCGTGTCATATATGGGATCAATACCGGATTCGGACTGCTGGCCAATACCGTCATCCCCCACGAGGAGCTTGAGCATCTCCAACGTTCTATCGTACTCTCGCATGCTGCCGGTGTCGGCGAGTTTATGAACGAGGCAACGGTACGGTTAATGATGGTACTCAAAATCAACAGCCTGGCTCGTGGCTATTCAGGTATCCGCTACGAAGTAATCGACAGCCTCATCGATCTGGTCAACAGTCGGGTCTACCCCTGTATCCCGCAAAAAGGCTCCGTCGGCGCCTCAGGCGACCTTGCACCGCTGGCCCATATGAGCACAGTCCTGCTTGGGGAGGGCGAGGTATTTCATGATGGACAGCGACTGAGTGGTAAAGAGGGACTGGCTCTCGCCGGACTTGAACCGATCACCCTCGGCCCCAAGGAAGGGCTGGCATTACTCAACGGCACCCAGGCCTCAACCGCTTTTGCACTCAACGGCCTGTTTGCCGCCGAAGATCTTCTTGCTACAGGTATTGTATCCGGTAGCCTGAGCATAGAAGCAGCGCTGGGCTCCCGTCGTCCCTTCGAGGCCCTGATCCACGAAGTGCGGGGACATGAATGCCAGATAGATGTTGCAGCAGCCTACCGCGAACTGCTCGCCCACAGCGAAATAGAGGCTTCCCACAAAGGCTGCGAAGCGGTACAGGATCCATATTCACTGAGATGCCAGCCGCAGGTTATGGGTGCCTGTCTTGAGCAGATCCGCAATAGTGCGCGAACCTTGCTTACAGAGGCCAATGCGGTTTCTGACAACCCGCTGGTTTTCAGCGAGGAGCAGGACATCATCTCAGGTGGAAACTTCCACGCAGAGCCAGTTGCGATGGCTGCAGACAATCTGGCACTGGCCCTTGCCGAAATCGGCGCCCTCTCCGAGCGGCGGATGGCACTTCTGATCGACACCCACATGAGCAAACTCCCTCCCTTCCTGGTCGAAAAAGGAGGCCTCAACTCCGGCTTCATGATCGCCCAGGTCACCTCCGCCGCCCTTGCCAGTGAGAATAAATCCCTGGCACACCCCGCTTCCGTCGACAGCCTGCCCACCTCGGCCAACCAGGAAGACCATGTCTCCATGGCCACATTCGCGGCTCGAAGACTCCTCGATATGGCGGAGAACAGTGGTAATATCCTGGCTATTGAGTTACTTGCTGCCTGCCAGGGTGTCGATTTCAGAAGCCCACTGAAAAGTTCAGCGAAACTGGAACAGGCCAAGCAGCTGGTGCGGGAACAGGTTCCCTTTTACGACCAGGACCGCTACTTTGCACCTGATATAGAAAAGATCTACACCATTATCCGTCAAGGCGTATTCAACAGCCTGCTTCACACGGAATTGCTCCCAAGCTTCTGAGCCACAATGACAAAACAGAGCGAAAGAACACCTCTCTATGAACGAGTAAAACAGTACATCATGGAGCGGGTTGACAGTAAGATCTGGCAGCCGGGTATGAAAATCGACTCTGAAGCGGAACTGGTTGCCGCTACCGGGGCGTCGCGGATGACGGTCAACAGGGCACTGCGCGAACTGACCGCCGAAGGCCGACTCACCCGTAAGCAGGGACTCGGCACTTTTGTTGCTGAAAAGAAAAGCCGTGCGGCACTTCTTGAGATCAAGTCCATCGCCAAAGAAATAAGGGACAACGGCGGAGATTACTCCTGTAGCATCCACTTGCTGCAAGAGGAAAAGGTACGACCGGAGCTGGCATCGCTCTTGGGGCTTTCCCCTTACGAACCGGTTTTTCATTCCGTCATCGTCCACAAGGATGGAGGGACCCCCATCCAGCTCGGCTCAAGATTTATCAATCCCACCATTGCCCCGGACTACCTCAATCAGGATTTCACCCGCACAACACCAAGCGATTACCTGCTGCAACTGGCCCCCGTATCGGCTGTTGAGCACGAGGTAGAAGCTCTTATCCCGGAAGCGTGGATCAGGGACCTGCTTCAAACCAACCATCACGAGCCATGCCTTGCCCTTTATCGAAAGACTTGGGTTGGTGAGGTGATCGCCACCTATTCGACCTTCTATTATCCGGGTTCCCGTTACACCCTGGGCAGCCGGTTCACCCCTTCGGGCGCGACAACGATCAATATAAGCTGATGGACTGCATTTCCCCCCATTCCTGAAAGCCTGAAGTTTTTTCTAACCGTCATCAGACAGGAGCTACGTCCTGGCTTGATTCACGAAAAGGATGTTGTATTCACACACCTGGCCAGGTATCGTGCAAGGCTGAACTATTTCACGTTCCACCGAAAATGAATCTTCACCTTTTTCGGTTATGCCGCTCATTCCACCACACCTTAACACCATGTCACGATCCACCAAATCCAGATTTCAGGTTCTCACCCTCCCATTCGGCGCTCATCTGCGTTATGAATTGACAGATACAACAACCGGGGAATCTGTTTCTATCCTCCCTTTCTTAGGGGGAACCATTAACTCACTACGAGTTCAGGCTGGCACCTCACTGGTGGAAACAATCGATGGCTATTCCTCTTCTAAAGAGGCACTGGATAAGCTGGAGTCATCGTTTAAGGGCAGCAACCTGTTCCCTTTCCCAAACCGGATTGCAGGTGGCCAATACACATGGGATACTCAAGCACTTCAGCTTCCGGTCAACTTTCACCATGAAAACAACGCTATTCACGGACTTGTTTATAACAAACAGTTCACCGTAACAGAGACCAAGGAGGAAGACAGCCGATGCACTCTCACAGTGAGCTTCGAGGCAAACGGAAGGGATAAAGGTTTTCCATTTTCCTATACCCTCAGCCACGAATACAGCCTTGATTGGCAGGAAGGATTTTGCTGTAGAACCCGAATCAATAATAACTCTAAAACACCCATGCCCGCCGGACACGGTTGGCATCCCTATTTTACCGCCGGAGCAGATCGAATAGACGAACTTCTCTTTAGTTTTCCCGCCCATGACATACTGGAAGTCAACGAGGTGAATATCCCCACCGGCAGAACTTTTCCCTACGATAATTTTGGTTCACCCGTCCCGGTTGCCGACACAAGACTCGATAGCTGTTTTCTCCTGGAAGATACGAATAGACACGCAACTGTTCTGCTACAGAATACCCGAATCAACCTTACCCTCAGACTCTGGCAGGAAACCGGCCCCGGTAAATACAATTACCTGCAGGTTTACACCCCTCCTCATCGTAAGTCGATCGCCATTGAACCGATGACCTGCGCCCCCAATGCCTTGAACAACAAGAAAGGGCTTATCACCATCCCTTCTGGCGAGAGCGTGACTTTTTCATGGGGGATTAAGACTGGATAAGAGATGGTACACCCATGTTTTCAGACAAAACACTGACCAAGACAACACCGATTAAACTGTTGTTTGCAAACAGCAAAGGGGTTGCCCGCATATGCCGGCAACCCCTAAAAGTTTAGCTTGATTATGTTTTTTGGGAAAACCTACAACTCCCCAGCCTTCTCGAGAGCTTTATGCGAGAACTTCAGGGAAAAGATGATCACGGCAACCCATGCTATTAGTAAAAATGTTATCATTTCAAATACCTCTTTAAGCAATTATTAGTACGCCTTCCCACCTGTCACATCCGCAACACTCACCTTACGGCGATTCATTGCCCACCAAACCCAAACGATGTAAGCGAGTACCAGGGGGATAAAAAATGCCACATAGGTCATGACGGTCAGGGTGAAATGGCTCGAAGACGCGTTGTAGATCGTCAGGCTCGACTGCAGGTCAACCTTGGACGGGTAAAACGACGTATTGTTGAATGCGGCCAGGAAGAAAACTGCCAGTCCAACCAACACGGTCCCGAGACCGCCGAACCAGATACCCTTGGTCGATTCCTTGAAACTTGTCAGTGCGACACCACCCACAACAAGGACCAACCCGCCAAGCAGAAAACCAAGCACGATTGGCATAGCCAGCAAATTCTGCAGGTACTTACCAGAGACCATGGAAACAGTACCTTCTGCATCCACGCCGAAACCGTCCATCAACAACAGGCTTCCAAGTACATAAAGCAGAAATGGCAGGGCACAGATCAGGTTGGTGAGACACGCCTTACGCATTCTTGCCTCAAACTCCGGAAGGCCACTGAAATCGACATTATTTATCAGGTACATGGAGCCCAGCACCCTGGCATTGAACACCAGGAAGAGGCCCATGGAAAGATTGAACAGGGAGAGCGCCGCTTCAAGACCGCGATACGGTGTCGTCCAGGATACCTGATTATAATCGTTGAGGGTGAAATTCGATCCGGAGAAAAATGTTCCCACCGCCGCACCAATCAGCAGAATACCTACTGACCCGTTAATGAACATGAACAGTTCGTACGTCCGCGCACCAAGGAAGTTACCCGGTTTCTTGCGATATTCATAACTGACCGCCTGGACGATAAAGGTAAAAAGAATCAACATCCATACCCAGTATGCCCCTCCAAAACTGGTGGCATAAAATTTGGGAAACGCAGCGAACAACGCCCCACCAAAGAGCACCAAAGTCGTAAAGGTGAGCTCCCATTTCATGCCCAGGGAGTTAATGACCAGTGATTTTTCTGTTTCGTTCTTCGCCACCTGCCAGAGAAGCGTCTGTCCACCCTGGACAAAGGTAAGGAAGAGGAAGAGCGATCCGACCACAGAGGCCAGAATCCACCATATCTGCTGCAACATTGCAGTGTCAAGGCTACCTATCATATTATACGCCCTCCGGTCCTTTTTTGATCTGTTTCAGCATAATTCCGATCTCAGCGATCAGCAGCAGGGTAAAAACGGCCAGGAACATGAAAAAAGTGATCTGGACATTACTCGCGGCGATATTGGTTGTCGCAACATGCACGGGTAGCAGGTCCTGGATAGCCCAGGGCTGTCGACCCATCTCGGCAACCACCCAACCAGCCTGGGAGGCAACAAGAGCGAGGAAAAACATGGGAACCCCAAGAACCAGCAACCATTTTTTCTCCGTAAGCGTCCCTTTTATCCCATAGTAGAGGTTCAGGATAAAGACCACACCAAAAAGGGTTCCGAGAAATACCATGACATGAAAGGCGTAAAAGGTGAGTCCGACATGCGGCACGGTATCCTCAGGTTTTTCCAGATAACCGTAACCAAGATATTCCTGGTTCATCCTGAATTTTTCAAGAGCAGCTGCAGCAGCAGTATCATCCTTCGCCTTTTTTGCCTCTTTATAGGCTGCAAGGTCAGTCACTGCAAGCTTGCCGAGTTCCATCTTGTCTGCTACGGGCATGATCCCATGTTCTTCGTTACCGTAGACCAGGTCGTTGATACCAGGTACAAAGGAGCCGAATGAACGATTGGCAAGCAAGGAGAGCATGCCAGGAATCTTGAACTCAAACATAAACGGCTCCTGATCATCACCAGGTTTTTTATCCTTATTAAGAACACCGAAGGCAACAATACCGGCGTTATTCTCGCCATCCCACAGCCCCTCATAAGCAGCCAGTTTCATCGGCTGGGTATGGGCATTGGTATAGGCGGATTCATCACCGTTGAAAGCCACATATACTGTCGACAGCAAACCAAATACGGAGGCCACGATAATTGACTTCCGGGCCATATCCACATGCCGCCTTTTGAGCAGATACCACGACGAGATGGTGATGACAAAAAGGGAGCCGACCATAAAGCTGGAGCTTGTAGCATGGGTGAATTTTGAGATCGCCACGGGCGAGAAAAGCACTTCCCAGAAGTTCTGCATCTCAAAGCGCGCACTGTCCGGATTGAAAGCCATGCCGGTGGGGAAATTCATCCAGCCGTTGGCAACAAGAATCCAGAGAGCGGAGAGGTTAGAGCCGATGGCAACCATCCAGGTGGAAAAGAGGTGAAAACCCTGCGAGACACGATCCCAACCAAAAAACATAACTGCAAAGAAGGTCGCTTCAAGAAAAAATGCTACAATCCCCTCGATTGCCAGTGGTGCCCCGAAGATATCCCCGACCATCCATGAGTAATTGGACCAGTTGGTTCCGAATTCAAACTCCAGGATGATACCAGTGGCAACTCCGATCGCAAAGTTAATACCAAACAGTGTCATCCAGAATTTTGTTATGGATTTCCACTCTTCCCTGCCTGTTTTCACATAGAGCGTCTCAAAAAAGGCACAGAGAAACGAAAGTCCCAGTGTCAGTGGGACAAAGATCCAGTGATACATTGCAGTCAGTGCAAATTGCGCCCGTGCCCAATTCACCATGACCAAATCAGCCTCAAACATAAACCTCCCTCCTTAATTATTGTTTGCTGCAGAACCGGTTATCTGTTCAATAACGTGATCGGCCCTCTGTTCATCTGTTTCAAAATTCGTATTCAGGTAATTCGGGAAAAAAAACAGCTTGAAGATACCGAACATCACCAACAGTTTAATCAAAATAATTTTCCATAGGGTCTTGCCAAGGGTCATTCGTTTAAAACCATCGAGATAAAACCTGTAAATTCGTACGGGATATGTATGGAGCATACGCCACCTCCTGTCAGGGACCACCTGCTAACAGTGCCCTCGTTCTTGTACCCGAAATAGATCCAAACCGTTACCCAACGGTAATAACAACCTCAAACTGGATGGCCAAGTATAGGATGATACACATCTTCTGTCAATAATAATTATTATTCACATGTAAGCGTGTATTTGATGTCATTCAAAGTTGTTATTAAAAAGAATTTGTCCTAGTTTATCGTTTATTTTTTAACAAGGGAAGGATCAATATCCATGAAATGAGGTTCTTTGTGAATTCACAAGCCCACAAAGCCCCATAAAGAGTGTCAAAAGGTATTGCACCGACGATTCGTTTTCGATAGGTTTACTTTCACACTCCATACAAAAGTCAGACACACCACTCTCGTATCACCTTGAGGAGCATTTTTGATGAGCACAGAACTGCAGCCGGGTTGTCAGATCAATCCCGATAAATATCCACTCGCCAAGACATTTAAGAGAGCTGTCACACCTATCGAGGACTTCGTCCATAAGGAGACCTCATCGGGTATCCTGCTTATGGCCTGTGCCGTTGCGGCCATCGTCATCGCCAACAGCCCGCTGTTTCCACTCTACGACAGGATACTGCACACCGAGGTCACCATCGGCGGTGGCTCATTCTCCATGTCACACTCCCTTCACCACTGGATCAATGACGGGCTCATGGTACTCTTCTTTTTTGTGGTAGGGCTGGAGGTGAAACGCGAAATCCTCATTGGCGAGCTCTCGGATATTCGACAGGCACTGCTGCCGATCAGTGCCGCCATAGGAGGAATGCTCCTTCCCGCGCTCTGCTATTTCATGCTGAACAACTCAGGGGATGCGGCTCGTGGTTGGGGGATACCCATGGCAACCGATATCGCTTTTGCCCTCGGTGTTATCGCTTTGCTCGGTAAACGGATACCTCAACCGGTTATACCGTTTCTACTCGCCTTAGCCATCGTCGACGACCTCGGGGCGGTGCTTATCATCGCCGTTTTTTATACAGAAACGATCCATATGGGAGCACTCATGGCGGCAGGTGGCTGCGTCTTTTTGCTCATCGCCCTGAACATGTCCGGCAGCCGAAGGCCCCTTCCTTATGTAATAGTAGGCTTCCTACTCTGGATTGCCATGATGAAGTCAGGTGTCCACGCCACCCTGGCAGGTGTACTGACCGCTCTTGCAATTCCCGCCAGCTCTACCTGTGATGCCACCGTATTCACAGAACGGATGACCATGCTTACCCGGGACTTTATAGACCAGATCTCCCTGGAGGAAAGGGCCACCCCGGAGCTGAACATCCTCAGAAACTCCCAGAAACAGCTGATCCTGAGCGCCTATGAGGATACCATCCACAAGATGGAAAGTCCCCTGCAACGCATGGAGGAAGGACTCCATATCTGGGTCTCTTTTTTGATCGTACCGATATTCGCCCTGGCAAATGCCGGAATCCCGATTGCCTTTGGTGAAATAGGATCTATCCTGCAGCATCCGGTAACGCTGGGCATCATGCTGGGATTGATTGGCGGCAAGACTGTCGGTATCTTCCTTTTCTCCTGGGCTGTCACGGCAACCGGCATGAGCAAGCTACCGGCCGGTATGGAGCTCAAACATGTAGCTGGTGTCTCAATGCTGGCCGGTATCGGTTTCACCATGTCAATTTTTATCGGCTCACTGGCCTTTGCCCACCAACCCGAACTGCTCCTGAACGCCAAGATTGGTATTGTCATGGCATCACTTGTTGCAGGAATCGGCGGCTATCTCTGGCTGAGGAAAACAACAAAGCCGGTATGAAAACGAGATGAAGTGATCCTATCAAATCGACCGGCAACTGAAAATCCAGTGCCGGTCAATATTCCATGCCCTGCAAAGACAATCCCATGATCATCTTGATTTCAAGATAAATAGCTGAGGAAAATTCAAACTACAGATGGCTCATCGAAATAGCGTTAATCTTGCAAAATTCAACACATAAACCACAGCCACTACAATCCAACATCTCAAATTTGAGTCGTTTACCCTTACCGGAGCCTTCAATTTTTATGGCCCCTGTTGGGCAGATCCCTTTACACAAGGGGCAACAGTTGCATTCTTCGGTGAGCGAAATCGTGCTACTGAATAAGTGAATAATCTTTGTCCGAGAATCCCTGTCCAGGTTGGTAACTATTTTTCGTATCAATTCTGTTTTAAAAGGTATTCTGCGGCTCTTTTTCAGTCCATCACCAAGGTGGTCAGAAGTGAACGGGAAGGTATCTTGTGAAATGCCAACGGCAATTTCCCGTAATTTTTTCAGGTAAGACCTTCGATCCATTTCATGATGTACTAATTGTTCCTTTTTTTCACTTAACATCACTGCTGAAGGACGGAGGTCTTCAAGGGCTTCTAAAAGCTGTTTACACTCGATCCTAAAGGCTTTTGAGACATCTTCATTGCAGCATCCGTTACAGCCACTCAACCGAAAGGTTATGGATCTACACCCGCTGAGAACAAAAGCTGTCAGGAGCTGCTTCGATACAATGCCAACACAGGGAATGGTAATTTCATCAGAACAACTCTGTTTTTGACGCATGCAGGAAATGACAACATCCTTACCTGCCCGAAGTGACACAAGCAGTTCTTCTATGTCATGATCACCCACTAGGGCATCCTGTGGGCAAACAGCAACACAGGACATACAACCCGTACATTGAGATGCATTACAATGAATTTTAGCGCCAATGACAGTCATTGCACCAGTGGGGCAACTCTGCACACACTTTTGGCATTGATTGGAATTGAGTCTTGACCGGAGACATCTTTTAACTAAAAATGTTGGCTGAGCGGATGGTTCTGAAAGAGAGTTGTTAAGGAATGTGAGTGGGCCCATACAACATTCTCCTACACGAGATTCCCTTCATATTCCTTGCTATATAGCTGTTTGCAAGATCGAAGGAATTGCTCAAGACAAGCTGATAAATGTATATAGAATCCGTTATCGGTTCCCTGCCGGATTGCCTCACAAAAATCTACCGCCCATGGCATCAAGGCATTAAAGAAAAAAGCTTTCTGCTTCTCCCGAAACAGGCAGGACTCTTCATCCTTGCCTTCTCTTGCAGATGCTGCTTCCTTGGCACACAGGTAATACATGAATTCAAGTTCAATGGCGATATGATCCGGCGGCTCTTTTATGTCAACTGAGACGCCAGCATCTTGATAAAGCCGAGCCACATTTATAGTCGAGCCTCCCATAACTGTACGCTTCTTCTCAATATAGACAGAGCCATACGGCGCAGCAGTTAACTCAAATGGCCCCACAAAAAGCACCGCGTGGTCAACGCTCAATTTTTCCTGACCCAACGTCTTGAGAGAACTCTGCATTTCTCTGGCCGCTGCAACACCGTCTGGCGATTGTCGTTGCAATAGATGCTCGAGCTTTTCCGTTAGTTCTTCTTCAAGAAAGAGTTGTTTATCTGGCTCATAAAAACAGGCCGCCAAGAGCTTAAAGCAATCACCCCGCTGTACCGTTTCTTCAATTTCTTTCATTTCCGATTGTTCTCCCATGAGCGACAATGCGCTTTCTTTTAAGTCAAAGCAAGATAAAAGAAAGCGCATCTTCTGCTAGAAATGGTGGTTAGCGGGCCCCATACTCTCGAATATAGTAAACATTCGGAGAGGTGCCTTCGTCTTCTTTCAGGACAAAGGCCTTATGTTTCCTGAGCAGCTTGTACACTTCACTTTCAGGATTATCAACATCCCCAACGACCCGTGCGCCAGCAGGGCATGAGACAACGCAAAAGGGTTGTTTATTGACCTCAAGCCGGTGGGCACAGAGAATACATTTTTCAACAATGTTATCTCTTCTGACACTTTCGTACTCCGGATATGAATAGCGTGTCTCATGTGGAGGTGTGGCACCGGCAAGTTGTGCCTGTTCGGCTGCAGATGTTGTACACCCTTTTATTAATGCTGTTTTATCTGAGTAGAAGGGGTGAGTCGCCTCCCCCTCTTCATTATAGCTGATAACACTGTATTCCCCTTTAGAACCGTCCGTACGGACCTCTTCCATACTGTACGGACAAGCTTGCTGGCATGCACGACAACCAATACAACGTTCGTCATTATGCATAGTGATGCCCTCCGGGGTTTTAAACATGGCCTTTGGCTCAACCGGACAGGCCTCAACACACGGGGCATCGCTACAATGATTACACAGAACCGGCAGCGTTCGGTAGGTCGTATTCGGAAAGGTACCTGATGTTTCATGAATAAAATCTGCCCAGTTGTGGGTCTGACCATTTTCCCTGAGGGCGGTATTGTTCTCCGTCTTGCAGGCAAGACCACATGCTCCGCAACCAACACATTTTCGTAAATCTATTACCATGGCATATTGCGTCATTATTGTATCCTCCTATGAGCTATATCTTCTCGACACGCACTGCTGCATGCCCACCGTTTCGTGCGTTAGATCCGGATAGCCGTTCCAGTTCCCATGGAATTATGGAGTTATTGTTAACGCCTCGAGGCTCAGCTTTGGCAAAATCAACAGTCGCTGTTCTGCCATAGGCCCAATGCCCCTGGCCGTAGGATTTACTCACGGTTCCGGGACGTACCCCTTCCCATAACCTGGCAACACACTCGCCACTTGCAGCTACAGATGAGAGACGGACCCTGTCTCCATCTTTGATTCCATATTTAGCTGCATCGAGTGGATTGATTCGAAGGGTGTCCTGCCCCCCGACATCACCGGGGTCAACATGCTTGAATTCGTAATACCAGGGACAGTTGGCACTACGTCCTTCCCTATTCAATCTGGATTTATAGTCGATAAAGACAAGAGGATACTCTTTGACACTTCCGTGACGGAGCGGTGGTTCATAGTGAGGAACAAAGGCCAGCTCTCCTTTTGCTGTATAGTTTGCCTTTTCAAGCACCGTATTCACATCAACATTATGCTTTTTCGCATGTGATTTGAGGGCTTTTTTCAAGGTTTCGCTATAGAATTCAAACTTTTTGCTCGCTGTTTTAAATTTTCCTCCCCAATGGGACTTGTACTTATACGCTTCGGAATTCCACATCCCGCGTTTCAGCATCTCGTCCCAACCATTGATTTTATCTCCATGGCTATCTTTTTTGCCATCCCATAGCGGGCTGGTGTAGTACTTCAACGCAAACAGGGTGAACTCCTTGCTATCAGCAGGTTTCTTCCCGGTTTCAGGATCGGAGTACATTTCAACCAGACAATCGTACAGGTTTGAAAAACCACGATCCTTTAACTTCTCAGCAATGAGGAAGGGGAATTCCGTTTCATCAACGATTACGTCCCAGACCGGATCTACAACCGGTTGCAGCAGCGTACAGGTGGCGTATCGATTTGCCTTAGTTTTAACGAAGCCGTATCTCTCATATTTATTCACAGTACAAGGCAGGACGATATCTGCGAACATGGAAAACTCGGAAGCGTTTGTGGATAAATGTACCGTAAAGGGGACACTGGCAAGAGCCTTCTCCCAACGGTCAGTTCCGTTACAGGAGAACACGAAGTTATTCATGTAGCCGACCAGCACTTTTATGTCATAGGGGTCTTTGTTGAGGATACCGGTAGCGGCATTGTTGGTTGAAACGCCTCCGCCTGATTTACCTTTTGCTATGACAGGAAGTTCAAGCCGCCCACGCTGGTCAATCTTCTCTAGCTTTGTATGTTTTTTGGCGAGATCATCCTGATGTTTTTTCAGGATATCTTTGTTTAATTTATTGACGGGTATTTTAGCGGTCTGCAGTGAACCGCCTTCGTTATCAATGCCGCCAACCAGACCGCCAAGCGCATGTACAGCCATCGCTGAATAGCCACCTCGGACATGCATGGCTGCGCCGGGCCCCATCCAGACACAGACGTTCGGGGCAGCTTTTGCCATTCCACGTGCAACCCGGACAATCTGCTCCTGATCGACACCACTCAGTTTGGCAGCTTGGGCCGGAGTCATGTCTTTAACGGCCACATTCCACCATTTAACAACCCCGTGGGTCTCCTTCTCCATAAACTCAGCTTCGCTAACCTTCCTGCCTGGCTTAAAGCGGTTAACACCATCCTTAAAATCACCTACAAAGTCCTTATACCAGAGCCCTTCAGAAAGGATCACATGCGCAATCCCAAGAGCAAGAGCACCATCGCTTCCCGGTTGCAAGGGTAACCACTCATTGGCTTTTGCTGCACTGGTGGTAAGACGGGGATCAACGGCTGCAACCGTTGCCCGGTCAAGGGCATCACCGAGACGTTGAATAGCTGCCGGAACCATCCTGTTACTGGCCACAGGGTCACAGCCCCAGATGAGGATATATCTTGCCTTATCAAGATCGTAGTCCCTATAATCCCAGTAGCCCTCTGTATAGTAAGCGCCAAATTTTTCTGCTTCCGCACAAGTAGAACTATGGGAAATGTTATTTGGAGAGCCGAAAACCTTGGGCATAACATCATAAATGACATCCCTTAGGTAGGTATAGCGGCCGCGCATAAGACAGTATTTCTCAGGTTCGCCAGCCTCGCGAATTTCCATCATCTTGTCGGCAATTGTATTCAGGGCTTCATCCCAGCTGATCGGCACGAACTTTGGGTCAACGCCCCTGCCCTTTTGGGGGTTTGTTCGTTTCATTGGGACTTTAATCCGATCCGGATCATAGAGTTGCTGTAATGAAAGGTGACCACGGGGACAGACGCTGCCTTCGTTTTGTTTTGAATAACGGTTTCCCCGAACCTTGACCGCTCTACCATCCTGCACAAAAATCTCGACAGGACACCACGTCGTACATCCCTGGCATGTTGACGGTTTCCACTCCCCAGCATGCTCACCTATTTTGGTGCCCGTTGCTTTAGAGGCGAGACCGTTCATACTTGGATCTTTAGTGCTGGCGCAACCGTTTAGTGCAACAGATGCCCCTGCAACTGCCGACAATTTCAGAAATTCCCTTCTTTTAATCTTCATACACCCTCCATGAGTTTAAGGTATAAATGACGATAAAAAAGCCAATTGCCACGCTGTAGTATAGCACCAAAAAATAACCGGAACCAATATTATATATCATTATCAATCATGCATCCATGGCGCACGCTTGCCAATGATGCTGATATCCTGGATTATATCAAAAACTCACCATATAAAAAAAGGCCAAAACTTTTTGAGGAGTTGAGGTAAAGACAGACTCAACCTGATTCCCCCTGAATCTCAGGTTCATTGGCCAGCCAGAAGAGGTTGGAAGCGCCAGGTTCACAGGTTCCTGTAACCTGGACGGCCACGGTCAAGCTCCCAGGTACGGGTTTATGGTGTCCCGTGAAGTGGGTGGTCACGGTCTCGGATTCATTGCTGAGCACCAGGGGGAGAAGAAGTATCTTGAACAGTATTACGACATCGAAACCTTTCGCTCCAGCATTTGATTTTCTTGGCTTCTACCTTGCTTTATCAAGTATAGGTCTAAAGACTTCCCAATCTATTGCTTTTTCAATCTGTCGTATATGAGGCTCCTGTCGTTGAAGTTACCACTTGCCTCAATATCAACCCATACCACTGCAATTACACTACATTTTGACACAATATATACATTTTTGAGGTGGTTATTTTTCAAGTCACATAATGCCTGATAGCTCTCACGCCCCTCCCCCATTTACTTATTGTAGAGGTGTCGGAATCATTATTCGCCTCTTACGCAGAATGTCAGCGATAAGAACAAGATAAGGTGAAACCAAAAAGAAGTAAATTTGCTCGTTTTAATACTGCATTAGTTTTGCTAAACTAGAAGCATGCTCGATTACAAACTCATTGAAGCCTTGGCCATGGTTGCCAGGGAGGGTAGGTTCGACAAGGCCGCCAAAACATTATTTATCACCCAGTCTGCGGTTTCCCAACGTATTAAATTGCTGGAAGAGCAGATGGGACAGGTCTTGATAGCGCGTACCACACCTCCCAGAGTAACACCAGCAGGTCGGAAACTTCTCAAACACTACCTCCAGGTCAAGAGACTTGAAGACGACCTGATAAGTGAGGTTGGCAGAACAGACAACCAGGAATTTGCGTCTATCGCGGTTGGAATCAACGCCGACAGCCTCGCCCTGTGGCTGCTGGATGCAATTCACCCATTTTTACTTGATAACAAGGTGTTACTTGATGTGCGGGTTGACGACCAGGAACAAACCCATCGCCTCCTGAAGGATGGTGAGGTTATGGGTTGCATCAGTACCCAGGAACACCCTATGCAGGGGTGCCATGTCGAATATCTCGGGCAGATGAATTACCATATGATGGCGTCACCTGAGTTTGCAGCCCAATGGTTCCCCGACGGACTGACCCTCGAGAATGTCCGCCGCGCCCCGGCTCTTATCTTTGATAGAAAAGATGACTTGCATCAGAAATTCCTCATGAAAGCCCTTGAAGAAATACCAGCTTCATTTCCGAGTCACTTTATTCCATCCGTTGAGAGATATGCTGAGTTTGTCGCTCTGGGTATTGCCTACGGCATGCTGCCTGACCAGCAACGTTCGCCCTTCATACGCAATGGCCAGCTCATCGACCTCAGGCCCGACTGCCATGTACCGGTGAAGCTCTACTGGCACTGCTGGAGCCTGAAATCAAAACTGCTTACCCAATTTACCCGGCAACTCACCTCCCGGGCAAAGATATTACTTGGTGAATAAACGTAGGTCTGTAAAAGAGTTGCCAACCCTGCCCCACCAGCACAGTGTCTTCTGGCTTTGATTTGAACGAGGCGTGTCATGAGTACTACTTGGATTTTACAACTTTTCCATCAACGACCAGCGATTAGTGTGGGGCAGGAAGGGGTGGTGCCAACCCGCCCCTTCTGTATCTTTGACAAAAAGCAGTTAGAGGTTTGGATCAATATTACCCGGCCCCCCGCAATCCGGGGTGTAGCAGGAAACATCCTTGAATGCACACTTCTCCTTGCAACTCGGGCAGATATCGGGTGGATTCGGAACCTGTATGGTGTTCCCGCATTCAAGGCACTTCCAGAACGGATCCATATTTACGGTTTCGTTTTTCTGTGTGTTTTCGGCCATGATTTCTCCATTTAAGTATTGATATTTAAGCATCAACATCAGCCGTTGCAGTCCTCAAACCTGGTTCGTTCCCATCCTAAAAATGTCCTTGTGGTCAATATCTTCGTTATGCTCAAAATTTTATCCTCCGGTACGTGAGGAATGAGACTCCGAGATATCAATTATATGCCTGCAATAAATTCTTTCACGGGCCTCAATCTTGACCAGATAAGCGTAGACTGCGAAACTCCTCGTTTTAGGATGGGAACTGGTTAAGCACTAATCGCTCCGTTTATAGAACTATATGATTTGATTCTTGAGATACAAGTTCCCCAGGAAACATACATAGAGATATTGACTGAAAGAGTGGATTGCAAGAGAGGTTTCCCTCATTATTTTCATCACCTCGTATTCCGGATGATCCTGTCTGCCCACTACTTTATGCACGTAATTCATTAAATTTCCGAACAATTAACAATTAATCCGAGTATATACCCATTACTCACTCGTTAAAAGACAAAACCTATCAAGCCCCAGTGCACCTTAATCGCTTCTCTGAAGCAGTGACTGCCCCCGGACAGATTCCATATTTTTTTGTATCCACAGTTCTTCCACATTCATTCCATCTTTCTTGCTCATTTGTCATTTACCTTATCCGTAATGCTTCACATCATATGAAGTATTTAATCAGGTTCCCCGGCACTCCCTCCCCCTCCCCTCATTCTATAAAAGTGCCGGGGAGCTTGTCTCAGACAATCCAAGCTTAAAGGTGGCAGGAGGAAAACATGAAACAGCGATTACAAGTAATAGTGGAAAAATGGAAATTAGCGATTCTGGTGCTGGGACATCTTTTTGCAACGCTGGCCTTGAGCAGAAGGATTGTCAGGCGGGCACGACCTGTTTTTTATGTGGCAGACGGCCTGCTGGCTTGCTGTGCTTTTGTCACCGCGTTATGGATTGTATAATCAATCAGGTAACCAGACCGGAACATTTCGAAAAAAGAACGACAAGACTGAAGCCATTCAGTGATCACGCAAAACCTGAAAAGCTAGTGGCCGGGTAAAGGAGTGAATTTTCTCATACGAGCCACTAACTTTCCCACATTGGCCTTGCCTTTGATCATCAATATTTCCCGCCGCTCATCCCTGGAGAGCAAAACTTCATAACCGGCCAATCTTGTCTCAAAGGGTTCAGTCAGCGTTGTCACCTGGGGACGAATAACCCACACATCCCGCTTGACACCGTCAGTTGCCAAGCGGGATGTTTCATTGCATAGCAACTTCAGCTCGTATGTTTTTTTCCCGGTGAAAACATGGAAGATTTCGGCCATGCCAACCTCCCAATCGAGGGCCCGAACCAGAAACAGCGTGGAAAACGGGTCCAGGATGAAACTGTCAGACTCCAGGGAATACTCCTTTACTGTAGACTCTTCACCTGCTTTGAGATCCTGCTGTGAAACTATAACTTTTTTCTCACTGGGAAACATCATAGAGACATCCCTGATTTTCGTCCCCGAACGTTGCTTAATGGTTGCAGAGAGTGGTCGTATAGGATCGGGTTGCATTTTCACCTCTCCCTTGTATTGAACCTTGTACAGGGAGGATATTGCTTTACGGGTTTTACCTTTTACTTCAATTGTATAC
Organism: Desulfopila sp. IMCC35008; assembly: GCF_010646885.2. GTDB lineage: Bacteria > Desulfobacterota > Desulfobulbia > Desulfobulbales > Desulfocapsaceae > Desulfopila. The sequence goes on from NZ_CP050700.1 coordinate 4,776,047, forward strand.
GTATCACCATCAGGTACCGTCTTGATAGTAACTTTTCCAACCCGCATTCCGTTAATGAAGACATCATAGTAGTACACTCCAGGTTCCGGTTGAAACTCTGGCAAGAGTGAAAGATCTGCGGTGCTCGATCTGGTGGAAGAGTCAGCATGAACAAGTGTGGGAATGCCTAGGCAATGGAGTATGAGGGTAATAAGGAATAGGCAGGAGCAGAAAACAACTTTTAAGCCAGAAGGGACACATATCCTCTGACCGGTGTTCATTGTCGATCCTCTTCCGTGGCACATGTCTCCTCCGTCTGCGCTCTCTGGTTGGTGGTACTATGCTATCCTCATTGTAATCGCGGCTTGAAATCAAGTGGTAACAACAAAAATCATATCGAAAGCAGTATCACCTTTCCTGCAGTTGTCGCCCTCTGACGCCAAACCTCTGCCTGTAGGCAGATGGGGTGTTCCCCATAATCCGCTTAAAGAGTTTCCTGAAAGCGCTGTAGTCATTGTACCCTACTTTCTCCGCGACAGACTCAACACTCATGTCTGTGGTTTCGAGCAGGACTTGAGCTGCTTCCATTCTCACCTGCTGCACATATAAGCTTGGTGACGTCCCTGTTGCCAGACGAAAACGTCTCTGGAACGTTCGCTCTCCAAGGCCGACCTCGCTTGCTATTTCTCCAATGACAATTGAGGTCTTGTATTTTTCTTCAATAACTGTCTGTGCCTTAAGTATAGCGGTATCATTATGGTTTTTCTGAAACCCGCCCATACCGTACGGGGTCTGATGTTCACGGTGGGGGTCCATCAACAGGATCTTTGCACATGTCCTGGAAACCTCTCTTCCAGCATAGCGGGTCACCAGATACAGGGCCAGATCCATCCAGGCAGAAACCCCTCCACAGCATATATAATCGCCGCAATCGACGAGCAATCTCTGCACCTGCAGGTTCACAGCCGGATAACGACGCCGGAACATATCAGCAAGATTCCAGTGCGTCGTAGCCTCTCGCCCATCCAGCATGCCAGTCTCTGCAAGCAGAAACGAACCCGCACAAACAGTAGCAACCTGTCCGCCAGACCCGTGGTGATCAGCCAACCACTCAACAATCTTCTTCATGTTCAGGGCCTCCCCAAGAGAGTCCATGAGAGGCGGTAGAATCATTATATCCGGTTGAGCATCATCAAGCGAACCTTCCGATGCGATGGTGCTACCCGTATAGCTTGCAACCGGATCTCCGTCCACCGTGAAAACCCTGGTCGTGAACAGCTCTGACTCTGCAAGAGAATTTGCCAGCACCAGTATTTCGATTACACCATACACCGCTGATGCAAGACAACCCGAAAGGGCAAGCACACCTACCTGAATCATTATTTCATTCCCACCCGGTGTCGCATTTTGCCCGCTTTATGTCCAACTCGCCACTTATCACGCATAAGCGAACTGTATATATTCTTCGCGTATACCCTGAGAACAGATGATAGCGCAATCGACTGTAAAATACAAAAACCGTTTCATGCATTACTGCCGGCACGAACAGCAGTAGCGTGATAAACAAATCAGATGATTCAGCCAAAGGAGATTGAGCATGAAAAAAACAGCACTGATCATTGTAGACATCCAGAACGACTATTTCCCCGGCGGACGTTTTGAACAGGAAGGTGCCAATGCCGCTGCTGAAAAAGCATCAAACGCTCTAACTGCATTCAGAGAACAGGCACTGCCCGTTATCCATATCCACCATGAAAGTTTGCAGGAAGGAGCAGGTTTTTTCCTGCCGGGTACCCAAGGGGCGGAAATCCACAGTTCAGTGGCACCTGTTGACGGGGAGATAGTTATCCTGAAACATTTTCCAAACAGTTTTCGAGAAACAGAACTTGAAAAAGAACTCCGTTCTCAGAGTATCGAAAGAGTTGTAATAACAGGAATGATGACACTCATGTGCATTGACGCAACTACTCGTGCAGCAAGTGATCTCGGATTTGAAGTGACAGTCCTCCATGACGCCTGCGCCGCGCGTTCATTAGAATTCAACGGTATAACAGTTCCCGCTGCTCACGTTCACGCTGCTTTTCTGGCAGCACTCAATATGACTTACGCAGAGGTAACCGACACAACATCGTTTCTCCAAACGAAATAGTTTTTTGATCAGATCATACGACCTGAACAGGTAAGATTTCTGACACACCAGACGGGACAGGGTCAACCGGACAACGCCTAACTCACCACGTGAGTATGGTCCGTTTTGAAACCTTGTTCCCGGATTTTTTAACCTTTTCTGCAGAGTATTATGAAAATAACTTTCCACTATGATACGCTTCTTGCTCAAGACGTCTATTATGAAAGGGAAAACTAATAAATAGACCATTCAAAAAGATGCGTACATCGTATATCGTATCGCATTTGCTCCTTTTTTCATTGACATGCTGTCCTGTATATTCTATTTTCGAACCCCTACAATGTGGTGATTTTGTACGACAGTTCCTTTCATTCCTTCGGGAAGCCCACCATTATCGGTAACTTCGTAAAATTTGATTGCCCTCGTTTTAGCACGATATTTACATTCACAAATTGCTTGGCAGAATGATTATGAGTAACGGGTGTATCCCCCCCTTGAGTCCCCCGTCCTCCAGCAGAGAACTATGTTCTCTGCCACCATGGGGAGCATGCTTGTTGAGTGAAAATGAATATCTGCTGGCATTAATAATTTTTGGAAAATAGTTGGCAAGTGTTTGGCAAGTCAGCCTGTATTGACCTCAGTGTGCAGAAACGGGCAGAAATTGTCGGCGTATAATTATCATTTTCTCAGGAGCACAAGAGTATGCAGAATGTGGAATCACAGTCGTATCAAAAAAGGCGAAAAAGCCGGGCCAGCTTTTCTACCCGTGCCGAGTATCTCGACCATGAGTTGATTGCAATGAAGCCCAAACGGTGGGGAATAAACCTTCCCGGCAGGGATTTTCGTTTTGAATGGGAAGATCTCATCCCTGCAATTGCAGGAACCATTGGACTGACCGTCATGTGCACCGCCGTGACCAATGCCTTTGCGTCAGCCTACGGTCTGGACAGTGCCTTTGTGATAGAAAATGTGCGCGTCGACATGCTCATTGTCTCACTACTTTTTGTCATCTTCTTTTCCGGGATATTTAATCCCCGGGCCAACCTTCCCGGCATCCACGGCCCAATGATGCCACTTATCCCGCTGATGGCAGTTTCCGGGACACACCCACTTGCACTGGGCGGGCTCATCGCAATTTTCGGGGTCATTATGTCTATTACGAAAAGTGGCTCGCGACTGGTAAATATGACCAACAAAGGTGTTGCCGGTGGTCTTCTCGTATATCTCGGTGCGATAGGTACTATAGGGCAGGTCGGTGCGATTCAGAAATGGGCAAGCGGAATACATCTCGGGTATATCGGCTTTGCAGTCCTTATTGCTAATCTCGGACTCTATGCCCTGCTGGCCCGAATGAAAAAACGATGGCTCGCCATTCCTGTTTGTTCGGCACTGGCGGCAGTGGTTGCGCTCGTATTCGGTGCACCTTTTGAGTTTACGACGGGCCCGGGCTTGCCAAGTTTCAACCCGATGTACTGGTGGGGCGAGAACACAGGCTGGAAACTGGGTTTGCCCGATATGTCCAGCGTCATTTCGTCTGTTCCATTCGCGATCCTGGCGGTTGCCATGTGGTCCCCTGACTTTCTCGGGCATCGAATTTTCCAGGAAATGAACTATCCAAGCGGTGCAAAAGACGTCCTGATGGATGTGGATGACACCATGATTGGCTGCTCAGCCCGCCAGGTAACCTCAGCATTTTTCGGCAGTGGCTGTATCACTTCTTCCTGGGGAACATATATGATTCCTGCAGCCATCGCCAAACGACCGATTCCGGGAGGTGCTATTGCAACCGGTGTGCTCTCAATCTTTGTTGCTGTTGCGGGTTTCCCTATGGATATTGCCGTGTGGCGCCCGGTTCTTGGGATTGCCCTGCTGGTTGGCGTCTACTTACCACTGCTTGAAGCGGGTATGGAGATGGTCCAGGATAGTAAAGACACCCAGTCCGCCGGTATCTGTATCTTCTCATCTGCTGTTGTTAACCCTGTGTTTGGCTGGGCATTGACTATGTTTCTTGATAACAATGGTTTGATTGGGGATAAGAAGAGACCCTCAACTCTTACTTTAAGTGACAGACTCGTCATACCGGGACTTGCCCTTCTGGTCAGTACCTCGGCTATGGCGATTGTCGGGATGATACCAGGAATTCCAGCGATGGTTGGCGGCTAACCCTAAAAGGGGACACGGTTTTACCGTGTCCCCTTTTAGGTTGCTCACACCTCGTTACCATAACGCCGTCCCACTATCTCCAGACCACCTTTTGATATCGTTTAGAACAGTCATTGCGATTAACCCAGCCTCTCTTTAAAGAAGAGGTTGACATATAGGCGTAATCAGTTTCTTTGTTTGTAACAAATTGTTTACAAACCCACCCCTCGGTTGGTATCAAGGTTCTTTCCCGCTGAGAATCCAGTTTCTCATGACAGGCAAAATAGTCGCTATAGAAATACAGGCATAGCAGAAGCCTCCACTGGTCGTAACATCACAGACACAGCGGCAACATGGACATGGAATTCTCATTTACAGGTATTGGTGGACCGTTAGCGAATATGACGACTATCTTTATTGAAGAAAAAGAGTTTGAGGCTATAGACTTCACGAAGAAACCATTGAAGACAGGGGTGTACGAATATTGCACCTTTAAAAACTGTGATTTCTCAAAAAGTGATCTTGCCAATATCACATTCATCGAGTCCGTGTTTGAGGGATGCAACCTCAGTCTGGTATCATTGAATAATACCATCCTGCGTGATATTGATTTTAGAAACTCAAAGATAATCGGGGTGCGTTTTGACAACTGTGAGGACCTGCTTCTGTCAGTTTCTTTTTCCGGATGCTCCCTCAAACACTCGTCTTTCTATGGCATAAATATGAGAAAGACAAGATTCGAAAAGACCAACTTACAGGATGTTGATTTCACAGAATGCAACCTGAGTGCAGCCGTTTTTGATGAATGCGATCTCCATGGGGCACAGTTTTTCAACACGATCCTTGAAAAAGTTGATTTTCGAACATCAATGAACTATTCGATTGACCCCGAAGCAAATAAAATAAAAAACGGAAAATTCTCCATGTTCGGGCTCGTTGGCCTCCTGGGCAAGTATGATATTAAAATATATTAAGGCCCCGGCAGCGAAAACTGCTTTTCAAGCTCCTCTTTTTCTTCTATTACAAAGGGAGTATGATTATCATACTCTCAGTGGAGACTGAGCAATCAGGAGACAACAGGCAGACCTCTATCAGATGCAAAGCTGAATAAACGTGCCCACCCGACAAGTTGCTATTCTGAGGATACAAATTTGAGTCGCGACGCTGAGATTGGACTACAGGATAGTTTTTGGACAGGAACTTGCTCACCCGGTACGGCATTATGAAACCTTTTTTTTCTCTGTTCTCAGGAATAGTTGTTTTTATAGCATGTGTCCTTTTCCTGCCACCCAGTTCCATAGGCCAAACCCCGCTTAAACTCACCACTCTTGAGTGGGAGCCATACATTGGTGCACAGCTCCGGGGACAAGGATATGTTGCTCAACTCGTCAAACTGGCTTTTGCCACCTCGGAGTATGATGTAAAGCTGTCCTTTTTCCCGTGGGCGCGTACAATTCAAATGGCCCGGGAAAACGAGTATGCCGGCTATTTGCCTGAGTACTATTCTGAAGAAGTTGCAAAGGATTTCATTTTTTCCGACCCTTTCCCGGGAGGAGAGCTCTCCTTCTTCAAACGAAAGGATGATACTATCAACTACTCCAGCCTGCAGGACTTAACCCCCTACATAATTGGGGTTGTAAGGGGGTACGTCAATACGCCTGAATTTGACGAGGCGACATATCTAACAAAAGAAGAAGCCAGCGATGATCTGCAAAACCTGCGAAAGCTTCTTGGTAATCGAGTAGACCTTATCGTAGCAGACAGGTATGTCGTTTTTCACCTTATGAGAACATACCTTTCTGACAGGACAGGGGAAGTAGATTATATAGATCCTCCTCTCGCTCAAAAGCAACTCTACCTCTGTATTTCCAAAAACCACCCTAACGCTCAGGCAATCCTGGCTTCTTTTAATGCCGGCCTTAAAATCATCCGTCAGGATGGTTCCCTTCTGCGGCTCATCGAAAAGTCGTTCTTACACTACTAACTCGAATTTCACATAAATATTTGCTGACGACGAATTTTGGTCATGGCATCGCCGGGCTGAAAGTACACCGCCTTGTCCCGTGAACCTCATCAAACTTTCACAAATTGCGCCATACCTCTACATATTGCTCACATTTTTACAATAACCGCAATTATTGCGTGAATTCTTATTGACATGGTTTGTTTTTAATCTACATTGTCGGGTTTCGTATTTTTTTAAGGAAAAGGAGAATTTTTATGCGTACCCATTGGAGTAGTAGATTTGGTTTTATTCTTGCAGCTGTTGGCTCGGCTGTAGGACTTGGAAATATATGGAAGTTTCCTTTTATCACTGGAATGAACGGTGGTGGTGCTTTCGTCCTCGTGTATCTTGTTGCAATTCTATTCTGCGGCCTGCCGATCCTGATGGCAGAATTTCTTATTGGCCGGCATGCCCAAAAAGATGTAGTTGGTTCCTTCCAGGCGCTCACACCACAGTCCAGCTTCTGGAAAAGCATCGGTTGGTTGAATCTGGCAGCCGCTTTCATCATTTTGTCCTATTACGGCGTTGTTGCCGGTTGGACGCTCGATTATCTGTTCAAATCCCTCAGCGGAGCATTTGGTGGACATACACCGGAAGAAATCTCCGGTATGTTTGGGGCCCTTGTTACCGATCCTGCCCGCCAGCTCATTTGTCTTACCGGTTTCATGGGCCTTTGCTTACTTGCGGTTATCAGTGGGATTAAGGAAGGGATTGAGCGGTGGAACAAGGTACTTATGCCTACCCTGTTTGCCATACTGATATTTATGGCAGGTTATGCCATGACAACCGGCGGTGCCATGGAAGGGCTGAAGTTCATGCTTTACCCGGACTTCTCAAAACTTACTATTAACGGAGTATTGGAGGCGATCGGCCACTCTTTTTTCACCTTGAGCCTGGCCATGGGGGCCATGATAACATACGCCAGCTATATGGATAAGAAAGAGGCAATTTATCCGGTAGCTATCCGCATCGCTTTCCTTGATACACTGGTTGCCATCATTGCAGGGCTTGCTATTTTCCCCATCGTGTTCTCTGTTGGCATGGAACCTGGCGGCGGACCGGGACTGATCTTTAAAACCCTGCCACAGGTGTTTGCCACGATTCCCCTTGGCAATATCCTCTCTGCATTATTTTTTGTCCTGTTGGCATTTGCAGCACTTTCTTCAGCCATATCCCTGCTGGAAGTGCTCACTGCATTCATGATAGATGAGAAAAAATACGACAGGAAGAAAGCAACTATATGTATGACCGTTGCGGTGTACATTGCGGGTATTCCATCAGCTCTCTGCTACTCGACTCTCGGTAACGTAAAACTGCTCAAAGGCATGGAAATACTCGACTCCCTTGATTACATTACCAGTAACTTCATGCTGCCGATCGGAGGCTTATTGATCGCGATCTACACCGGGCATATCCTGGATAAGAAAATATCCAGGGCGGAGATAACAGAAAACGGAGCTGGCTACCTCACCATCTTCACTATCTGGTACTTCACAATCCGCTACATTGCACCCATTGCGGTTCTGATTGTATTCCTAACCAAGATTGGCATAATTAAAACGTAATTACAAATTACGGGCAATACCTAAAAAATAGTATTGCCCGTAATTTTGGCTTTGCATACCAGGAAACCATACATAATCAGCTCCCCTTAAGGACAGTCCACCACCTCCCTCGTCACAAAGATCCCTGCCTTGAAAAGCTCACCTCAAAACGCTGCCCGGATTGGCCATGAATGTAAATCCCCTTGAGTGCGTCCTGGTCTCGATTATAATTCAGCAGGTAAACAGAACCTTCATAGTTCACGTCTTGTAATTGTATCATTACATATTGCAGCCCATTTTTTTGTGCAGTCTCGGTCTTCTCGACATGAATAGGACGTGGATTGAAGTATGCCGCCTTCAGCGCGTTACTCTTACCGTATCTCAACTCTATAACATAGGGTGCATCTGTTCGAACCCAGCGGCCCTGCATTGCCAGATAATCTGGAGAAAGAAAGGCGGTATCCTGGGCCTGACATGGACCAACGACCATGAGAACGGTTATAAAAAGAACTACTCCCAGAACTAATCGTCGGTTAACTAAAGACATCATCGTTCTCCTTTTCATAAATTTATGCAGATCACTCAATGGAAACCGCACCAAACTTTACCACACCCCAACCTCGCCCAAATGGCATGATCCACATGCCCCTCCCCCTTTTTTAAGCGCCAGGGTCATCATACAAAAGCAGCGACAGTGATCCCCACTCATTCAGGATCCACGCAATTGTCATACCCCCAATATGCCTTGTATATGGTATTATTCCCCAAATGTGGCATGAAACAGCGAGATATCTTCTAAAATGTCTCGAAATACGCAAAATCTACTTTCGAGGATTTATCAATACATCCAAGATGTATAACTTTTGCAGGAAGCACCTATCGACCCATTACTGCTTTCGGTGCACTTGAACTCTAACGACCTTAAATAATGAACAGACAAACCCACCTCGCTCTCCTATTCGTCATTACGCTCACCGGATGCTCGGGAACCAAGCCGGAACTCGGGGTCAACGATGGTCAGTTGAATCCATGCCCCAAGACTCCCAACTGTGTAAACAGTCAGGCTACAGATGAAAAACACTCAATTCCCCCTCTCCATTACACCGGCAACCGAGAGGAAGCACGACTCAGACTCTTACATATCCTTAAATCCGCAAAACGTGCCAGTATCATGATTTCAGAACAGGAGTATATTCGAGTACAGTTCACCTCTGCCCTGTTCCGCTTTGCTGATGATACGGAATTTTATTTCCAGGAAGATCAAGACAGAAACAAGGTAATTCACGTTCGTTCCGCCTCCCGTATCGGATATTCAGACTTCGGTACCAATCGACAGCGAGTGGAGAAGATAAGGAAAAAATTTCAAAACCCACCAGACGAAGAATGATAATTTACCTGATAATTCTCTTCACACCGTCAACCTCTACTACCAGGTAGACCTGATAGTACATATGTGCCGATGATGTTCAGAAGTATAATTCCACCGCCCCTTCTCCTGACCATCTGACTCGGTCAGGATCGTCACAGAAACGTCGGGGGAAGAGAAAAGTTCAGAGTATGAGTTCGGCGAACATCGATTCCCCTGTTACGAGGTGGCTATCTGGGAGACACTCAGGTGATGAGCATTACAACACTGTACGACCTCTATATTTTTAAATATTTCTTCTCATTTAGTTTTTGACTTGCCCAGGTCTATTGTGAAACAATGCTTGCATGATCATTTTGTCTCAATATAACCGCAGTACACGAGAAAACACACATGAGCGAAATCTTTCGGCTGCTTACACCAATTACCTACTGGATCCTGATAATTCTGTGGTCCTTTATCCTCTATTTTTATATCAAAAGGATGTGGGGCAGCAAAACGAACCAGCTGTTTCATGTGCTTGTTCTTGTTCTTGCAATAGACGCCTTTCGCACCCTCTTTGAAAGCTTCTACTTTGGCCTCTGGTACACCTCTCTTTCAGGGCTTATATCAATACAGATCGGTGAATTCCTGACACAGCCTGAAGTGGTGATCATCCCAAAGCTCATAAACGTTATCGCTGCAGTCATTATTATCGTATTACTGCTCAAAAGGTGGCTTCCCATGGAGGAAGAAGAGCAAAACCGACGGCTTATGGATTTGCAGGAAAGCGAGGAGGAGTTCAGGGCCTTTTTTGACAACAACCCGTTGTCTTGCTGGCTTGAGGATTTCTCCGAGGTACAGAAACATTTTGAACGACTTCATAAGAGGGGTGTTACCGATCTCGACAGCTACCTTGATGAACACCCTGATCAGTTAGAAAAATTCGCTCAAGCCATTCAAATCAAGGATGTTAACCTTGCCGCTCTCGAACTTCACAAAGCTGAGTGCAAGGAGCAGTTATTTCTGGGGTTGGACAAAACCTTTACGGATGAATCTTTCAAGGTTTTCAGAAAAGAGATTGTTGACTTATGGCAAGGCACAACTCAAAACAGTCATGACGGAGTGGTTAAAACCCTTGATGACGAACTTCGTTATGTGCAAGTCAGTTTCAGGATATTGCCCGGCCATGAGAAAACCATGGATAACGTGTTGGTGACACTTGCCGATAACACCTCAAAATGGCATGCCGAACAACAGTTATTAGAAAGCCGGAATAGATTTAACCTCGCGATGCAGTTTACCAATGATGGGTTGTATGACTGGGATTTTGAAAACGGTACAATATGGTACTCTGCCGGCTGGAAAAAAATGCTGGGGTATGAGCCTGACGAGTTGGAAAATGATTTCTCTGTCTGGGAGCGACTTACCCATCCAGACGATGTGAAGGTGTCATGGCTGATGCTCAATGAGGTCATCGACCGTAAACGGCCCCGGTTTGAATTGGAATTCCAAATGCAGCATAAAGATGGTCATTGGGTTGATATATTATCACGGGCCAATGTTGTATTTGATTCTGAAGGAAAAGCGAAACGAGTCGTAGGAACTCATGTTGATATCACTGAAAGAAAAAGGTTTGAAAAAGAGCTGACGAAACAGAAAGAAAAAATAGAACAGTACCTCAACCTTGCAGGCGTAATCTTTGTGGCGATAAACTCAAAAGGGGTCGTCACCCTGGTGAATCAAAAAGGTTGCGAAGTGCTAGGGTATGCGCAGAATGAAATAATCGGTGGCAATTGGTTTGAAACGTTCATTCCAAAACGAATCAAACAAGACGTCATCCATACATCCAAACGACTACTCAACGGAGACCTTGAAGGTGCGGAGTACTTAGAAAACTCTATCCTCACCAAAACAGGCGAGGAAAGACTGATAGCCTGGCACAATACTGTTTTAAAGGATGCGAACAACACCATAACCGGCCATCTCAGTGCCGGTGAAGATATCACCGAAAAAAGACAGCTGGAGAACGACTTATTTCAGGCTCGAAAAATGGAGTCTATCGGTAACCTCGCTGGGGGCATAGCTCATGACTTTAACAATATCCTTTCCTCGATAATCGGCTTCACAGAACTCGCTTTAGCTGATGCCAGGGAAGGTTCCTCCCAGAAAGATGACCTGGAAGAAGTCCTCGCAGCCGGCCTGAGGGCCAAGGAGCTGGTCCAGCAGATACTCGCGTTTGCCCGCCAATCTGATCAAAAGTCACAGCCCATTCACATCAACGATATTATCACTCAAACACTGAAGTTACTGCGTCCTTCAGCACCGAGCACCATTGAAATTGTTGCCAACCTTGAGGAGACTCCTGCCGTCATCGGCAACACCTCTCAGCTGCACCAGGTAGTCATGAACCTCTGCACCAATGCCATTCATTCCCTTCAGGAGCAGGGTGGAACCATTCACATCGACTTGAAAAAGAGGAGCTTCGAAAACAACCCTGATCATGCATCAGGAAAAAATACCGCCAAAGAGTATATTGAACTCATTATTACGGACAATGGTCCGGGTATCGATTCGACAATTATTGAGAAGATCTTCGAGCCATATTTCACTACGAAGGATATCGGCGAAGGTACAGGCATGGGATTGGCGATGGTGAAGGGTATTATCGAAAGCTATGGCGGTCATATCCAGGTGAAAAGTGAACCGGGTATAATGACGGCATTCACGATTCAGTTACCTTCTGCAACGAGTATAAAGAAAAGGGAAAAAACGAGCGATGAACCACTTGCCTCGGGCACGGAACGTATACTTTTCGTCGATGATGAACCACCAATCACCCTAATGGGATATCGCATACTAAAAAGTCTGGGGTATGACGTGACGGTTAAAACAAACAGCATTGAAACCCTTGAGTTGTTTAAAGAAATGCCGGAAGCATTCGATATCGTTATTAGCGACGTGACAATGCCGTTAATGACCGGCGATGAACTCGCTCTCGAAATTCGAAAAATCAGACCGGACATCCCAATTATTCTTTGTACTGGATATAGCAGTATAATTAATGATGAGAAGGCCCGACAGATTGAGATAAATGCTCTCACATACAAACCATTTACAAGACCAGATTTAGCCCGAACAGTAAGAGCAGTGCTGGATGGTGCCCAGTAGGCCTGGCCAGGGAAGAACACGAGGTACTGGACCTTATCCTGATCAACCTCACAGCCAAACCACAACAAAAGGTTCCCGCTCAATTAAATAATAGTACAGAGTGTCACAGAAGGTATCAACACGAAATAAAAAACATGGTTGATAGCTCCTTGACGAGCCTTTTGAAGATACCCGCCGGATCATCGAAAGCTTTCTCTTGTATACCAAATTCAGCCCATCCCCTGGAATGTAAACAGAGGAAATATGGAGCAGAAGTTGACCTGGACCCGGGAAGCGGGCTGGAGAAGATACACTGCCCAGCCAATGAAATAGGGGTTGGGGAGGCCATCGGCCATGCTGTCATTTATCGCAAACACCACGGCAGAATAAGCGTTACCAGCCCAGAAGGAGAAGGCATGGACTTTACGACCCACCTTCCCCCGGAGCCTCACTCATGCGAAAAAACATGTATACCGGATTGAGTATCAGACTAAAGCGGTTATGGTTTAAAGATGTATATTACCTTTTTATTATGAGGTCATAATGGCTCAAAAAATGGAATCCCTTGGCACGCTTGCAATTGGTATTCAGGGTTTGCTCGACAAACCGATAGCCAGAAAGACACTCATTTTTCAAGTGCGCACCGCCCTCGACAAGGGTACTCCTGAGCTGCTACACAAGGGGTTTGGCACGGAACAATAGTATTATCAGGTGACAGGCAATTGAATGTAAAATACTGTACCCTGATCCGTTGAGGTAAACGACAACTTGCCTCCATGTTTTTCCGTAATGATGGAGTAGGCAATAGCCAGCCCCTGGCCGGTTCCTTTACCCACCTCCTTCGTGGTGAAAAATGGGTCGAATATTCGTGCCTTGATCGATTCCGGTATTCCCCCACCATTATCCTCTATGGCAATCAGGATTCCACCTTTTTTCTGCCGGGAGCGAATAGTTATCCAGCCTTTTTCTGTCGTACCGTAACCGGCTGACTCAAGCGCATGGGCTGCATTGACAATGATGTTGAGTATGACCTGGTTGATATCCGAAATGTGACATTCTATATGAGGCAGTTCCTCATCCAGTTCAAAGTTGATGTCTGCAATATATTTCCACTCATTCCGGCAGACGGTTACGGAATTCCTGATGGCCTCATTAATATCTGCGGCAACCTGTTTGTCTTCACCCGGATGGGCAAATTGCTTCATCGACAGGACGATATTGGTAATCTGCTTTATACCATCAATTGACTGCTTGAGCGCCAGGGGAAACTCTTCGACCAGGTATTCAATATCATGTTCCTCACAAATTGAGCGCACCCGAGACACCGAGACACCTTTCGTATCGTCAGTAGAGGTTAGCAACTCCAGGGACTCGGAAATATATGAACGGATATCGCCAAACGATTCATGAACAAAGGAGAGATTACTTGTAACGAACTGGGCCGGGGTATTTATTTCATGGGCAATACCCCCTGCCAGGGTGCCGAGGGCCTCGAGTTTCTGCGCATGTCGCAGCTCTCGTTCCATCGCTTTTTCCTGGGTTATATCGCGCTGCACACTGACGTAGTGCGTTATCTCCTTATACTGATTCCAGATCGGTGAGATGGTTACCTCTGCAATGTATTCCTGCCCATCCTTTCTCCTGTTAATAAGGGGTCCACGGTAGACCTTTCCACTACCTATGGTCGACCACATTTCCCGGTAAACCTCCTGCCCCTGTTTGCCGCTTTCTGCTGTGACCACATCGAAACGTTTACGGAGCTGACGTTTCATTGAGTCCAGTATATGAACCTCATCGTCAACGAACAGGATCTTTTCATGCATAGAAAATGGTCTGGCAATTTTTTGGTTTAGAATTTCCTGCAACGGGGAATTAATGAGTAGCCCAAACCGGTGGTCATGGAAGCCCAACGTTCCGCCCTGCATCTATATCTTTGATCTCCAATACTTTTATTATGCTTGGATCAGATGTTTTTTCCTGGGAAATCTGATCCAACGGTAAAGTCCATGAATCCTCCCCCCGGAGCATCTTCGAAAGTCATCTTGTATCCGGCACTACAAAGCGATAAAGTCAATTAAGGATGAGGTAAACATTCCTTATCTGAGAGAACACACAAAGTGGCGCCGGGTTGGTTGTGAACCCTTATGACACACAAGACAGGACCGAACATTGGCCTGCTCTGGCAATGAAATGAAAAAATGGAAAAAAAATAAACGAACGACATGAGCGGACAAGTGTTATTGGAAGAATTTCTTCTCTCAGAGGAAGAATGGTTGATGGGACGAATTCTGAATTATGCCCGGACTACAGGATTTACAGAATATACCTCAACTCTTAAGGAGGCCTGGCGGTTATCGATCTCTGGGCTGACCTCGTCTATCGTCCTCGCAAAACAGGTCCTTCAAGAAACTCCTGAGCTTACGCCGGACTTTGACTTTCAAGATAATCCAATTGCCCACTTTGGGGTTGTTGAGGCACAGCGGCATCGTGAGAGAGGGATTGACCTGGCTATGTTTCTCAGCCTGTTCAAATATTACCGGCGGGCCTATCGGGATGTCATCCTGGAGAAAGCACCGACTGAACTCGACAAGAATGCATCTCTCGCGTTTCTCGATCGCACCTTTGATATCATTGAAATCGCCTTTACAGTTGAGTGGTCGGGGCGAAAAGAGGATGCCAACCTCAGACAGCTCCAGGTCATGAACAGGCAGATGACAAATGAGAAGAACAAGTATCTCACCATATTTGAAAGTCTGCCAAGCCCCGCATTTCTTGTAAATAGCGACGGTTCTCTGGACAATATGAACCTCATGGCGACCAGTTATTTCAACCCCGAGTCTACCTCCGGTGGGTATTATTATCGCCATTCCGAGCAGCAGACCGGGGAAACGGATACGGAGTCGCACGAATCAGCTGAACAGAAAAGGCCCATCGGAGAAATACTGCCGTGGCTCACCCGGGAACTGGAGCTTTTCATGTCCAACAAGCTGGAAACACCACGGTTTATCAAACATGTTGATATATATAAAAAGGAATACACCTTCGTTGTCAGACTCTCGGAAATGTTCGATGTCAGCCGGAAATTCAACGGAGCAGTCATCATTCTTGAGGACATTACGAGACTTAAACAGGTAGAGAGTGACTTCAAGAAACTTGCCGGTTTCATTCCTATATGCTCACATTGTAAGAATATCCGGGATGATAAAGGTGCCTGGAATAAGCTTGAAGAATTTATAGAACAGAGATCCGAAGCGTTGTTTAGCCATAGCATCTGCGATACATGCCTTGAGAAGCACTATGGGCCAGATGACGAGAGCGACAGCTGACAGGAATGTGTGCGGTTCTCGCCTTCAGAAAATCAGAAAATTGAAATACAGATATCTCGATTTATGGGTCATAAAACCAGTGGAATGCAGTCAAAGACAACAAACCCTCAGTGGCAGCTTACTGAACTTGTACGTCTTGAGAAACTGCAAAAAATCCAGGATTCTTTCGCTGAGGCTAACCAGATCGCTTCCACCATCACCGATATTAACGGTGTCCCTATAAACAACTTCAGCAACCATTCAGAAGTATGCCGCATTATACGGGCTTCGCCTAAAGGACGAGAGAATTGCATGCGCTCCGGCAAGCAACTTGGCCTGGAAGCGGCGGCAAGAATGGAGCCGTACCACAAGATGTGTCTCAGCATTGGGATTACTGATGCGGCAGCACCCATTATCGTTGATGGTGTACACATTGCCAACTGGCTAATTGGCCAGTATCACGTACGGGGCGTTGACGAACAACGTATTCGCTCGTATTCGCGTGAGATCGGTGTCAATGAAGAGGTAAAAGAAAAGATATTTGAACCTTTCTTCACCACCAAGACTGTGGGGAAGGGGACAGGACAGGGACTCGCCTTGGCCTATACGACAATAATAGATGGGCACGGGGGCACGATACACGTCACTTCAGAACCCGGAAAAGGGACAGAGTTCAGAATAACCCTGCCTCTCCAACTCTCAGAAGAAGTATCACAATAGCCACACTGCAGCTGTTGTCGATTACAAAAGCCATAAAGCCCCTGTCGAAAGACAGGGGCTTTATGGGTACAGCAGAAGGTTGGGGGAGTTACTTCTTTACAACATACTGCGTACTGCTAGATTGCTTCCTTTCCTTGCTCGCCGGTCCTGATTCGCATTACATTATCAACCGGTGTTACAAAGATCTTTCCGTCACCAATTTTTCCTGAGTTTGCCGACTCACGGATGGCATTGACAATCTTGTCGGCCAGCTCTTCAGCTACGACCAGTTCCAATTTGGTCTTGGGGTTGAATTCTACATTGTACTCAGCACCCCGATACACTTCTTTATGACCTTTCTGGCGCCCGTATCCTTTTACCTCAGACACCGTCATTCCTGTAATACCGAGGTCGGTGAGGGCCTCTTTTACACTTTCAAGCTTGAACGGCTTGATGATTGCTTCTATTTTTTTCATTCGTCAGTCCTCTTATCAATCTTTGGTAAATTCCGGATATGCATCAAGACCGCACTCGCTGATGTCACAACCTTCAAGCTCTTCCTCTTCAGAGACACGGATTCCCATCACGGCTTTCAAGGCAAGCCATACAACGAAGCTGGTACCAAATACCCAGGCGAAGATCACGCCGATACCGATAAGCTGGGCAAACAGGGAACCTTCAGGATTGGTGAAGGCCACAGCGATTAGTCCCCATATTCCGACAACACCGTGGACAGAGATGGCACCAACAGGATCATCAATCTTGGCCTTGTCGATAAAGACAATGGCTGCGACCACTATCAGACCACCGATTGCACCGACGATGGTTGCCACAAGAGGTGTGGGGGTAAGCGGTTCAGCAGTAATTGCTACCAAACCTGCGAGGGCACCATTAAGCGCCATGGTAAGATCAGCCTTTCCGAACCAGGCCCTGGAGAAGAGCAGTGCTGCGACGAGACCACCAGCTGCTGCG
Organism: Desulfopila sp. IMCC35008; assembly: GCF_010646885.2. Lineage (GTDB taxonomy): Bacteria > Desulfobacterota > Desulfobulbia > Desulfobulbales > Desulfocapsaceae > Desulfopila. The sequence continues at coordinate 4,793,316 of NZ_CP050700.1, forward strand.
GTGTTGGTGTTTACGAAAACCATGGATACTGCATTTGCTTCTTCAATATTACTGATCTTGAGCTCTGAGCCACCGTTGAAACCGAACCAACCGAGCCAGAGAATAAACGTACCGAGGGTTGCCATCGGCAGGTTCGCACCTGGGATTGCGTGGATTTTACCATTTACATATTTACCTTTACGGGCGCCCAGAAGCAGTACACCTGCCAGGGCCGCGGAAGCACCGCAGAGATGAACCACACCGGAACCTGCGAAATCCAGGAAACCAAGACCGTCAAGAAAACCTCCGCCCCACTTCCAGTATCCCTGTACCGGGTAGATAAAGCCGGTCATAACAACTGCAAAGGCGAGGAATGCCCAAAGCTTCATACGTTCGGCTACAGCACCGGAAACGATAGACATTGCGGTTGCCACAAACACAACCTGGAAGAAGAAGTCGGACATACCGGAATAATAGGTATCACCGCCACTCTTTAACACCGCATCGACGGTGTTATCGGCACCGAGAAACAGCTTCAGGCCCGGGATGACGCCGTTACCGTCACCGTACATAATATTGTACCCAACGATCATATACATGATACAGGCAATCGAGTAGAGCGCTACATTCTTGGTTAAAATTTCAACTGTGTTCTTACTCCGAACCAGACCGGCCTCGAGCATGGCAAATCCGGCTGCCATCCACATGACCAGCGCGCCGGACATCAGGAAATAAAACGTATCGATCGAATACGCCAGATGGATCAGGGTATCGCTGACACTGGCATCCTCAGCAACGGCGGGTCCGGCCAGTGCGAGAGAAGCAAGAAATGCTGCCCCTCCCCAGTACGTTCTTTTCTTCATTCTCAATTTCATTTTCACAACTATTCCTCCTTGTGGTTAGTACCTGCTCTCTCGAAAGCAGAATAGATAAACAACAAATTTGTATTGTTTACTACAAGAGTTGTGCCAGACCTTTTTAATTGTGTTTTTATTTAATATTATCAAACTGTAAAGCAATCAACAGCCAGTACGAAGCTACAGACAGCTTGAAGAACTTTTATTACACATTTGGGATTTTTTTACATGGTTTATTACATCTTTGTAATATTTTGCGCGTGCCACTCGCCACACAAGAACCCTCCCCTTCCACCCCAACCTCCTGTTCGGCGGCGATACAGGACCACCCGCTTCACCGTTCACAAAGCCTGGATGGCTGCACTGAAGCGCCTTACGGATGGCTTTATGACGGCCCGTTGAAACGATAGACACTGCCCCGGACAGAGAGCTGAAGAACAGGGGCAACAAGAAAAAAAAAGGCGGTGCACACAGCACCGCCCTCCTTCAACCGACAAGCAGCCGGAACAAACTACAACCGATATGAATCAATACGCGACAACCCGTACTTCTTAATCCGGTAGCCAATCTGGCGCTGGGTAAGCCCCAACTCCTCGGCTGCCCGCACCTGCACCCAGCCGTGTCGACGCAGGGCCGCCTCGACTTCATCCCGCTCAATATCCTGCAGCGATTTACGCGCCAGCGGTACGACCTTTTGGCGCACCACCGAATGAGCGGGCGGATCTTCACGGGAAATATGCAAATCCCCCTGCTCTGCACTCCGCCAGCTCAATACGCCAGGAGTAAGATCAGCAAGGGTCAACCGGTCACCTTCAGCAAGAATCACCATGCGCTCAACCATATTCTGCATCTCACGAACGTTGCCGGGCCAGGGGTAGTCGAGCAAAAAGTCGAGCAACTCAGACGTAAGCATCAACGCCTTACTATTCCGCTGATTGCTCATACTCAGGAAGTGATTAAGCAGAAGAGGGATATCTTCCTGCCGCTCCCGGAGAGGCGGCAGCACAATCGGCACGACGTTGAGCCTGTAATAGAGATCCGCCCTGAATTTACCTTCGGCAACGGCCTGCTCCAACCCAACATTGGTCGCCGCAACTATGCGCACGTCGACATCAAAGGTCCGGCTCCCGCCAAGCCTCTCAAACTGCTTCTCCTGCAACACCCTGAGCATCTTGGCCTGCAACGAAAGAGGCATCTCTCCAATTTCATCAAGGAATATGGTTCCATGGTTAGCCAGCTCAAACCTGCCAGGCCTCGTCGCATGCGCTCCGGTAAAAGCCCCCTTCTCATGACCAAAGAGTTCACTCTCAAGCAACGTTTCAGGTAACGCTGCACAGTTTACTTTTACGAATGGACGCTCCTTTTTACCGCCGGAATCATGAACCGCACGAGCAACCAGCTCTTTACCCGTACCGGATTCCCCAAGCAAAAGAACCGTTACCGAACTGGGGGCGATCTTCTCGATAATTGAGTATACTTCGCGCATCGGTTTTGAATGGCCAACAATAAAGTGACCGTCGTGAAGACTGTGCAGTTTAGCTTTCAGAGACCTGTTCTCCTCCTGCAGCTTTGCCTCTTTCCGTTTTATCTCCTCATGCAGAGTGATAAACTGGGCGATGAGCGTTGCCAGAACGGTCAGAAACCGGACATCCTCCTCAGACGAGACATCCAGCCCGAAAAGCCTGTCCACGCTAAGCACACCCACCGGCTCCCCCCGAACAACTACAGGCACACCTATAAACGACAATTTCCCTTTCATTGCCGGCCGGGCCCCCGTTCGATTTAAGAACAAGGGCTCATCATGTATGTCCGGCACCACAAAAGGTGCACGTGTCTGAAAAATCTTTCCGCAGACCCCTTCATTTGGTTTATATATGCCACGCAACTCCTCTGCGGCCGTCAACCCACAACTCGCCTTGATAGCCAGCCGCTGAGTCTCCTTATCAAGCAAAAGCAGAGTTGCCCTCTCCATACGCATCGTATCGTTGAGCACCTGCATCACACTGGCAAGCGTCGTATCCAGGTCAACAGCCTTCCCTATTAGTTTGGTAATCCGGTGCAACGCCAGAAGCTCAATACCCTGTGTCGTTGCCGGATTGCCCATAACAACTCCGCTTCCGTTTTCCATAAAATCCACCAAGCCCTTTATTTGCATTCTCTTTTCTGAAATTATTGTAAAACTCTCACACTTCTATATATGCAATTTTCGCTCCACCACCTTGGCAGCCTCACCTCTAAACACATTTAATACTGTATTATCAAATTATTAAAACACCTAATCACTGCCATATAGTTTTGTCATATGAAAAATAAGAGCTCTTTGAATACTTTCACTTATGACATTATCGTAATATTTTTCGAAACACCGACAAGCATGTAAGATTCTTCCATCCCCTTCAAAAACCACCATACTTGTCACTCCCCTACATTCTTGTAGCCCCGCTACAGCAAACGCACCTCCCCCACGCCACATCTCAATACCTCACAGAAACATCAAGACCCTCGCATGTTACTGTTTTTATGTCTTTTATTTTGAATTAATCCAACTGGCACAGGCCTTGCGATAGAGTCAACAAACACTGGACATGAAACCATGTAGTCTGCTTACACATCCCATACCAGATATGAACCATCAGACTATGAGCATGGGCATTGTTGAATTGAACGCAAACTCGACAACAACCTCAAAGGAGAACAACCATGAGAAAAGTAGCTATTTATGGAAAAGGCGGAATCGGCAAATCAACTACAACCCAGAACACCGTAGCAGGTCTGGCAGAGATGGGACGCAAGGTTATGGTCGTCGGCTGTGACCCGAAGGCGGACTCAACCCGCCTGTTACTTGGTGGTCTGGCTCAGAAATCTGTTCTCGACACCCTGCGTGAAGAAGGTGAAGACGTCGAACTTGACGATATCCGTAAAGCGGCCTATGCCGGTACCTGGGCCGTTGAGTCAGGTGGTCCAGAACCGGGTGTTGGCTGTGCAGGACGAGGCATTATCACCTCTATCAATATGCTTGAGTCACTGGGAGCCTATGAGGAAAGTGAAGGCCTCGATTACGCTTTTTACGATGTACTCGGCGATGTTGTCTGCGGTGGTTTCGCCATGCCGATTCGTGACGGCAAGGCAGAAGAAATCTACATTGTCTGTTCCGGTGAAATGATGGCCATGTATGCGGCTAACAATATCTGTAAAGGTATTATGAAGTTTGCCCAGTCAGGAGGTGTACGACTTGGGGGATTGATCTGTAACTCGAGAAACGTGGATAACGAAAAAGAAATGATTGAGGAACTTGCTGTTAAGCTGGGAACCCAGATGATCTACTTCGTCCCTAGAGATAATGATGTACAGCGTGCAGAAATTAACAGGAAGACCGTTATCGAGTGGAACCCCGAAGTACCGCAGGCAAATGAGTATCGCGGCCTCGCCAAGGCCATCGACGATAATGAGATGTTTGTCATTCCCAAACCACTTGAGATTGAAGAACTTGAACAACTGCTCCTCGACTACGGTCTGATGGAAGCGTAATCGAAAATTGAAACAGGAGAATTACTATGATGATTATGATTCGGGCCATTGTCAGACCGGAAAAAGCAGACGACGTCCTCGCCTCACTGATGGATGCGGGCTTCCCTGCTGTGACGAAATATTCTGTTGCCGGTCGCGGCAAACAACGAGGCATCAAGATCGGCGAAGTTACCTATGACGAGATCCCCAAGACCATGCTGCTCAGCGTTGTGAAGGAGCAGGATAAAGACTTTGTTATTGAGACAATAATGGATTCTGCCCGCTCAGGAAACAAGGGGGCTTTTGGTGACGGTAAGATTTTTGTAACAGAAGTCGAGGATGTCTACACTATCAGCTCCGGCATAAAGGAAGAAGCCGAGGAGGTAGCGGCATGAAAGAAGTTATAGCTGTTGTTCGTATGAATATGATGAACCGTACCAAAGCAGCTCTTTCAGACGCCGGCGTTGCAGCATATTTTGCCCACGAGGCCCAGGGCAGAGGGTTGGGCTTTGTAAACACCGATCTGCTGGAAGGTGCTCAGCAGGGCTACGAAGAAGCAGCAGCATTGCTTGGTGAAAAAGGAAAGCTCTACCCAAAAAGAATGATCACAGCCGTCATGGAAGATGATCAGGTGGAAGATGTCGTAGAAGCCATAATCAAGGCAAACCGGACGGGGAAACCGGGAGATGGAAAGATTTTTGTGCTGCCGGTTGGAGATGCGGTTCGTATCCGTACCGCGGAAACAGGCGTCAAATCTATCTCATAGCCAGGCCACAACCACCCGATATCACACACCACAACTTTGCACGGGACAGGTACTCGCACTCTACAACCTGCCCCCGGAGGAGAATTACACATGGGAAAAGCACAGAAAACTGTGCAGTGGGATCCCACTGACATAAAAGAAAAGCTACTTGAGAAGTATCCGCCGAAAATAGCCCGGAAACGGTCAAAGCAGATTCTTATCAATGAGGCACAGGAAAACACGACCCCGGAGATCACCGCCAACGTTCGTACCATACCGGGCATAATCACCATGCGTGGCTGTACGTATGCAGGCTGCAAGGGCGTTATCATGGGACCGACCAGCGATATCGTCAACCTGGTTCACGGCCCTATCGGTTGCAGCTTCTACGCCTGGCTCACACGACGTAACCAGTCCGATTGCCAGGGAGAAAACAACGAGAACTTCATCAACTACTGTATGTCCACCGACATGCAGGACTCCGACATCATCTTCGGCGGAGAGAAAAAACTTGAAACGGCCATCCAGGAAGCGTACGACCTGTTTCACCCCAAAGGAATCGCAGTTTTTGCCACCTGTCCGGTCGGCCTTATAGGTGACGATATTCACGCCGTCGCCAGGAAGATGAAAGAAAAATTCGGTGACTGTAATGTTTTTGCATTTAGCTGTGAGGGCTATAAAGGTGTCTCCCAGTCGGCAGGTCACCATATCGCCAACAACCAGGTTTTCACGCATCTTGTAGGTAATGGAACCGAAAAAACCCAGAAATACAAAATTAACCTGCTGGGCGAATATAATATAGGTGGTGACGGTTTTGAAATTGACCGCATACTCAAGAAATGCGGAATCAGCAACATCGCAACCTTTTCAGGAAACTCCACCTACGATCAGTTTGCCTCAGCCAACCAGGCTGATCTCAGTTGTGTAATGTGCCACCGCTCCATCAACTATGTTGCGGACATGCTGGAAACAAAATACGGCATTCCCTGGATCAAAGTAAACTTCATTGGTGCCGAATCTACAGCAAAATCGTTACGCAAAATCGCCAGTTATTTCGGCGATCAGGAACTTATCGACAAGGTTGAAGAGGTTATAGCAGAAGAAATGCCTGCTGTCGAAACGGCGATTAAGGATGTCCTCCCACGAACAGAGGGCAAAACCGCTATGCTGTTTGTCGGCGGCTCCCGCGCCCATCATTACCAGGACCTCTTCCAGGAACTGGGCATGAAGACCCTGTCTGCAGGATATGAATTTGCTCATCGCGACGACTACGAAGGACGCCACGTCATTCCCAACCTCAAAGTTGACGCGGATAGTCGGAACATTGAGGAAATAGATGTCACAGCAGATCCGGATCTTTACAAGCCCCGAAAAACGGTTGAAGAGATGAAGGCCCTTGAAGAAGCAGGATTCCCGTTCAAGGACTATGACGGCCTGATCCCACAGATGGAAAAGGACACCCTGATCATCGACGACCTTAACCAGTACGAAGCGGAAAAACTTGTAGAACTGATGAAACCGGACCTGTTCTGTGCCGGCATCAAGGAGAAGTTTTCCATCCAGAAATTGGGTGTACCGATGAAACAGCTTCACAGTTACGACTCAGGTGGCCCTTATGCAGGTTTCCAGGGCGCCATCAATTTTTATCAAGAGATCGACAGGCTGGTCAATAGCAAGGTGTGGAGCTACATGAAAGCACCGTGGCAGGAAAATCCTGAACTTTCAGCAACCTACGTCTGGGAATAAGTTAACTCTGCGCAAAAGGTATCGAAATGTTATTAAAACATACACCAACAGAAATAACAGAGCGAAAAGCTCTGATGATCAACCCGGCAAAGACCTGCCAGCCGATCGGGGCCATGTACGCCGCCCTCGGTATCAAAGGATGTCTGCCTCACAGCCATGGTTCCCAGGGGTGTTGTGCCTACCACAGATCCGCCCTTACCCGGCATTACAAGGAACCGGTTTCAGCAGCTACCAGTTCATTTACAGAGGGAGCCTCCGTTTTCGGCGGGCAGGCCAACCTGCTCCAGGCCATTAACAACATCTTCACGGTCTACGAGCCGGAGGTAATAGCAGTACATACCACCTGCCTGTCTGAGACCATTGGCGATGACCTGCCTCAGATCTTTGACAAGGCGATAAAGGACAAGAAAGTACCGGAGGGAAAAACCGTTCTCGGTGCCAATACTCCAAGCTATGTAGGCTCCCACGTTACCGGTTTTTCCAACATGGTGAAGGCGATGGCTGCCCTGGCGGAAAAGACCGGCACCAAGAATGGCAAGGTCAACATCATCCCTGGCTGGGTAGAGCCTTCGGATATGGAGGAGATTAAACGCATCGCTGCCATGATGGGGGTTAATATCACCATGTACCCTGACACCTCGGGTGTCCTGAACGGACCCCTGACCGGCGAATACAAGATGTTTCCGGACGCCGGCACCTCCATCGACGATATCAAAGCCAGTGGTGATGCCATAGGCACACTGGCCCTCGGTGAATGGTGTTCGGCAGATGCAGCCCGCTTGCTGGATACCAAATGCAAGGTACCATGCTCCATCCTTGACATGCCATTCGGCCTGCAGGCAACGGACAGATTTATTGATGCCCTGCGCCATGTTGCAGGAACCTCCGTTTCCGATGAACTGTCCCTGGAGAGAGGCCAGCTTGTCGACCTCATCTCCGACATGCACCAATATTTCTACCACAAGAAAGTAGCTATCTACGGTGACCCTGACCAGCTTATTGCCATGACGGAATTCCTGGTCTCCATTGACATGTGCCCTGTGCATATTATCACGGGAACACCTGGTAAGAAATTTGAGAAACGCATTAAGGAGATCACAGCGGACGTACCCTACGAAGTGAATGTCAAAGCCAAGGGAGACATGTTCCTGCTGCACCAGTGGATCAAGAACGAGCCGGTAGACCTGTTGATCGGCAACAGCTACGGCAAGTATATCGCCCGTGACGAAGACATCCCCTTTATCCGCTGGGGCTTCCCGATTCTTGACAGGCAGGGACACCAGTATTTCTCAACCACCGGTTACAGGGGCGGACTCAGAATGCTGGAGAAAATTCTCTCAGCCCTGCTTGATCGGCTTGACCGGGATAACCCGGAAGAGAAGTTTGAACTCGTTTTCTAAACCCGCATCGTAAAACATCCGGGTTGCCGCCATCCCGCAAGATCCTAGAGGGCATGACCGCAACCCGGCTACCATTCCGGGTTTTTCTGAATATCGACTGGAGCGAAAACAATATGGAGACATCCAGCAACACTACCCAAACCAGCTGTATTGGCCCTGACCATCATCCTGGCATGATCCGGTTGCCGATCGCTCCCCGGGTCAACCACCGAATCAGGTTTGCACCACTGACGGAAAAGAAAGAACAGCATATTTTCCCGGCAGAGGCTGTCAGAAAAGTGGAAGAACTTGTCACACACGGCTCCACCACCGACACTGTCCTGCTTTACGGCCCCGGTGACCCGCTCGCCGATATAGATTCAACGCTTGAAACGGTTCAACTGTTACAGGCACGCTTCCCAGAACTTGGCATCATCGTACGCACTTTAGGGGTCAATGGGTTAAAACACACAGACAAGCTACAGAAGGCTGGCATTAAGGAAATCGAACTTATCCTTAATGGTGTGGACACCTCAATCCAGGAGAAGATTTACGCCTGGGTTCGTCCCGGTTTCAAGACTCTGCAGCTCGCTGAAGGAGTTGCGGTTCTTCACAGCGAACAAATGAAGGCTATCCAGGCTTTTAAGGATGCCGGATTGCGAGTTCGCCTTATCACCACCCTCTACCCGACTGTTAACGACGACCACCTTGTCATTCTCGCCAAAAGGGCGGCCGAACTGGGAGCTGACGAAATCGTCCTCAACCCTTATAGCCCGGAAGAAGGCGCAGATATCGTTCTGCCTGCACCGGAAAATGAACAGCTGGACAAACTGGTTGCATCAATGAACACCATTTTGCCAACCACCAAAGGACGGCCCATTGCCATCGGACCACTTGCCTCAGGGGGCATCAATACCATGCCTAAACCGAGCAGTGCCAGGCCGAATGTGGCGGTGGTCAGCACCAATGGAATGGACATTGACCTGCATCTCGGTCAGGCTCCACAGATACTGGTGTATGGGCCAAGAGAAGACGGCCTCGCCTGTCTGCTGGAATGTCGACCGGCACCGGAACCGGGTACCGGGAGCGAGCGATGGGACCTGCTCGCCAGTCGTATACAGGACTGTTTCGCCCTGCTCACTGCCAGCGCTGGCGAGAGACCGAAGAAAATACTGAGTGACCACAATATTCAGGTCATCATCAGCAATGATAACATTGAAGGCACCGTAGACGCACTCTACGGTGGTGGAAAAAAAGGAAAAGGTTGCGGTAAACAAAAGCAGCCATCAGTTTAAATAAGAGGAAAAGCACATGGCAACACCAGAAAAACAGATACTCGTTTGTCAGAGTTTCAGGCTGAAAGGAGATCCTAAAGGCATTTGTCACAAGCAGACCGATGGTTTTCTGCAATATATTGAAGAGGAGATCCTTGATCGCGGGCTGGACATGCAGGTTGTAGCTACCGGCTGTCTCAAGCAATGTGAACAAGGCCCCGTTATGGTGATCCAGCCGGAAAACTTGTGGTTCAAGGGCGTAGACAGCGAAGAAGCCATCGATGCCATACTTGACGGGTTGGAAGATGGAGAGCCAGCCGCAGACTACCTGCTCTCATAAACAAGTGTCAGCTAACGATTTTTCTATACGAGTCGCCCGGAAGGGCGACATCGACGAGATGATCCGGCTGCTCCAGTATCTCTTCAGCCATGAAGACGACTTTCATTTCATTCCGGAACATTGCCACAAGGGACTGGAGATACTGATTGAAGATGATAATAGCCGGGTCCTTGTGGCGGTGCGTGAGAACCGTGTCATTGCCATGTGCAGCGGCCAGCAAAACGTCTCAACCGCCATGGGAGGGAAATCCTTATTGGTCGAAGACGTGGTTGTTAACGCTCAAGAACAGGGCATGGGAATCGGCACGGCCCTGCTCAACAACCTTGCCGGATGGGCACGCAACCAGGGGTGTAAACGAATGCAACTCCTGGCGGACGAGACCAACAAAAAGGCTCTTGATTTCTACCAGCGCCGCCATTGGGGCACAACCAAACTTATCTGCCTGAAAACCTTATTGTAAACTGATGCCATGATACCCCCTCTCCAGATACAGCCAAGAGAAAACATCATCCCCATCGACGACTGGCAGGACTACCTGCACGACGGTGAGAAATTTCTGAAGACAGCAGCCTCCGCTTTTGAAAAAGGCAAAAAAGCTTTTAGCGAGGAGTCCCTGTATAACATCACAGCGATGGCCATTGAAAAATTCATCATGGCCTTTCTCATGAGAAACGGGGACCTGGCAGAGAACCATACCATGATCGACCTGGCAGCAGCCCTGAAGCGCCATCTCAAGGTCATGCCGGCAGAGTTGGAGCAAAAGCTTGAGTTCCTCGGCTCCTTCCAGGAAATCTGTGATATGGATCAATACCAGTGCACCATTCCTACCAAAGAGGAGATCCGGAAAATCATCGATACCGGGCAGGAGGTACAGGCCCTGCTCACCCCCTTTCTTATCGACGAATAACACCAACCGGCAATACCATGACAATACCCTACAGACCACTTGGCCTTATCAAGGAGATGATCGATACCATCGGTCTTGAAGTCACCTACGTGTATGAGGACCTTGTCTTTATACAGCACAATGCGTTCCTTTTGCAGATGGGAGAACAAGGCGAGGATGTCGGCGTACGATTCAATACCGAATCCAACCCTCAGGCCCGAACCGAACTGATCGGACGCCTTGCCCGCGCAGCTTCACCACTCAACCTGGTCATCAGTGAGCAGGGACTCTTTCGGTTGAGCCATGAGGAAGGGGAAGAGAACTTCCAGATCGAATTCCTGGAATAAGAGTCATCCTTACACGGCATGGGTTGGGCGGCGGACCTGGGACATCATTTTAGCCAGCTCCTCCTGAAACAACCCGACTGCGCGGGATCTACAGGGATGGGCACTGATTTTCCCGGCCAGCTGTATTATTTCATAATACAGCTCTTCACCCAGAGCCTCTTTATCCAACCTGGTAATCTCCTGCTCCTGATGCTCCCGGCGCTTCTCTCGTTGCCATGCTCGTGACCACAATTGCAGCAGGTTGGTTTCAAATTGGCTTTCTGATACTTTCTGCCACTCCCCTTTGTCAAACCAGATACCATTACACTGAACACATTTTTCCAGGTAAAAGGGCTGCTCCACTTCAATTTTTGTGCGAGTCAGAACCCCGTGTCCACCAGGGCAAAGCCCGGTTTTATGATCATGGTCAGGGTTTTGATGACCTCCCGAAGAAAAGTCTGCCAACTCCTGCATCCTGGGTAAAGCGTGCGATTCAAGCCACAACCCGCCGCATTTGGGACATGTAAAAGGTAAATTCTCATCATTTTGCCTCAGTTCAACACCCTTGCATTTCGGACAATACATGGCTCCACTCCCATCACTATTGATATGATTTGCAAAGACCCATCAGTTAAAACTTGGGTCAAATGGCTGAAGGATTCAGGATCCTCAACACTTTTTCTGGTATTTTTACTGCCGATATGGGAAACTGACGCTTCTACCAACACAGATCTATCAGCTTCGACTATTCTAAATAACAACAATATCATGGAGAAACAATGATACGCGACCTGTCACTGGCAGCAAAATCTGCCTGCAGCAAGGAAGATCAGGCAACACTAATCCCCATTGTCAGGAAACTCAAGGAACTCGCAGAAGTCGCGACCAAATCGGGATTACTGACCCTTGAAAATGAATTATCAAATCTTGAGGATCCGTTCCTGAATCTTGGTCTGCAGCTGATTATCGACAGAGTGGAAGCAGATAACGTACGTGACGTCCTCGATTCTGACATTTATTATAATGAATCCAACGGACGGGAGTTACTGAAAAAAATAATTATCCGCGAAGGCCTCCTGCGGATTCAGGCGGGCGACACACCGCGCAACGTAGAGATCTGCACCAAGGTCTTCCTGGCCAAGGTTGACAGGGAAGCCTGGAGGTAAACTCTCCAAGACGGTTATATTTTAATCGTTCTGCCTTCCCGGTGGCTCTCCTGTACCGCTTCAATAATCCGAACGGTCACGAGAGCCTCTTCAGCGGTCATGGCTATTGGGGCACCATCACGGATTACCGCAGCAACGTTATCGTAAAAATGCATATAGTTGCCGGGCAGGGTCGGGACCGTCTCACGCTTACTCACCGAATTAACACGGGTGTGCAGCACTCCCCATTTCTCTTCTGCATCCTCCCCCCAACCCGAATCAAGCGGGCGGCACCCCGCCTGCATATCGTCTTCTTGCGGGTCTACTCCATATTTCACAAACGACCCGTTGCGTCCATGGATTACGTATCGCGGTCCCTCTTCCAGGACCAGAAGCGATGACCGGAGTGTGGCGTGCAATCCCGAATAGTGGAGTCGCACCGTAAAACCATCACTAACGGAACTGCCCTCGCGTTGAGTCACCAGATGCCCGGTAACGGCCTCCGGCCTGCCAAACAGGCATACAGCCTGGTCGATGATATGGGTCCCGAGATCATGCAGGATCGAGATGCCCGGTCCCGCAGTTTCCTTCCAAGGCTTGCTGTTCAGGGAAGGTGCATAGCGATCATACGATGCATCGTAGCTGACAATCTCTCCCAGTTTACCTTCTTCAATTATCATCCGGAGGGTCATGAAGTCACCGTCCCACCGCCTGTTATGAAAGACAAAAAGGTGCAGACCCTTTTTCCGGGCGAGGCCAATCAACTCTTGGGCCTCCGCAACTGTCGGGGTAAAAGGTTTATCGACAATCACATGTTTTCCTGCCAGCAATGCCTGACGTGCCATCTCAAAATGCAGTGCATTCGGGGTCCCGACAACAACCAGTTCTATGGATTTATCGCCAAGCACCGACTCAAGGTTTCCGGCAATCCGCGCCCGGGGGTAGGCCCTGGCTGCACTCTCCCCCTTTCTCTGCAGGATAACAGCCAGTTCAAACCGGTCTGCGGCTTCCAGAAAAGGTGCATGGAAAATGGCACCCGAAAGACCGAACCCGAGTATCGCAGCTTTAATTTGTGTCATGGAACTCTCCTGTCCTGTTCACTGTAACAGATGACGCCCTTTCACATAAATTCGTTCGGCAACGTTGCGCAGCCCGGCTAACGGCCGGACCAGGCGCATTGTCCTGCGGTTCAGGACAACTCCTCCTGCTGCCGCAGCCGGAAGTAATTCATCCTGCCTGGTTATCTCCCGGTCAATAACAGCAAACAGATTATGTTCTTCAAGTACGCGTCGACGTGCTTCCTTAATGTACGGCAAGCGATCCTCAAATTCGTTATTGGCCCGTATACTTCGTATTATATCAAGAGTTGCATCATAATCGTTAATGTCGATCGGCACGAAGCTCTCTTTCGGATAATAATCCGCGGCGTTCGGTGCTCCATGATAAAAAGGCAGGGTATAGCCAAGGAAGGCATCGGGAAGTTTTTCGGTTATGTGATGCGGTGCAACATGGTTTTCTACGATCACGTGATAACGATAGGGTTGCAGCGACTCTGCCTTATCCACCATTTCACGTACGCCACGCCCGAAAACCGCCATCTCCGGCAGATCTTCTTTTAATTGCATGGTAAAACCGACCCGTTGCGAATGAAGCGTCATACGGCCCTTCTTGCTTGAGCAAACTGTAGAAATATCATCAGTTTTCTCGATAGATTCGGCCGCAATCTCGTCATAGCTGCGGTACAAGGCCCGCTCGAAATCATAACCGTAATACCAGACCAGGCCCGGGGGCCTGAACACCACATTTCGGTGCGGCATTGCCCACGGCTCCTGGAAGGTAACAATGGTGCCGAACTGACGAAGGTAATCAGAACCGTATACGGTAACCGTTGAAGGCTCCGTGGTGATCAGCATGGTTTTCTGACGCGGACAATCCAGATGTTGCTGAACCCTGAATTTTCCGTCTTTGGGAATATCGTGGTACACCACAAGCCAGTCGTAATCACGGCAATCCACATCAAAGACAAAACGACAATTCCCCCACTTCGGCTGTAAACCGGGAAATTGACGCAGGAAGAGGTGGGGTTCGCGCCCTTTCGGCAACCCCCGTGACATAAATTTTACCGTAATTGCCTGATGGCTCACTTCACTCACGCTCCATTGTCTTAATGCACTGCTTCAGTGCGACTTGCTCAAACCCATTTCAAAAGGGACATACTAGCACGTAATCCAAAAAAGAAACAACAGAACAGGAAACGAAATTGCCCATTTTTTCTTCACGTGTATACTATTATGATACACACGTTATGATTACTACTCCGCTTCCTACATCAATGAAGGTGACTTCACAGGACGCCAGATTTACTGCAAGCTTGAAAGAAAAGCTTATTCCCCTTATTGAGGAGCCATCATGCAACCCCGAATGAAACATACATACACTCTTCTTTCCATACTGTTCGCCCTGCTATTGGCGGGTTGTTCAACCCAGCAGTCGCCCAAAACCGGCTTCTCGGCACCTGTTGAATTTGCTCCCGTCTACGTAAAAGAGCTTACTCCTGCACCGGTTGACAGTTCAACACTACAGCCGGGACTTGCCGCCACTTATTATCTCGACTTCTTTAAACGGCACCTCAGACACCTGCCGCCCGAGAGCGAGCCGGGCAAACCGGGTAAACCGATCCTGCAGATCAATCATCAATTTGACAAAAAGGTGGTGTTCGACAGTGGTTACAACCGGGGTGTGGGCATGCGCCTTACGGGTTTCATACGTTTTGATGCAACAGGCGTCTATGAAATGCAGGCCCTCTCCAATGACGGGGTATTCCTCTACATAGACGATAAGCTGGTTATCAGTGATCCGGAGCAGCATGCGGACAGGATGTCCAATGTCGGCTATGTCACCATCGACCAGGAAGGATGGTACAAAATGAAGCTGGAATATTTCCAGCGTAAAGGCACCGCAGCCCTGAAACTGTTCTGGCAAACACCGGTCGACGGCAAGCAGGTACCGGTCCCCGCAAAAGCCTATGGTCACCAATAAGAGGGTGCATCCGGTCGCATGATATACATGCGACCGGAAGACAACCCCGGTTGCCGCTTCAATCTAGTCAAGTTCGTATTCGAGCATTTTTGTGGTCGAATACACCACATCCCCCTTGCCGCCGCTGATAAAGTAGGAGAGGGTGGCCTCAATCTCCACCTTCTCCACATCGGTATCAAAGTGAATCAGGTACTGTTCCTTCCGGGTCTGCAAGGGCTGCAGGGTCAGATCGACGATCTCCTTGATCTGCCAGGCCCCATAGCGCATCCTCTGCTGGAGATCCTTACCGATCTCCCAGTAGTTTTTCCTGGTGGTAAAAAGCACTTGTTTCTCAGCATCCTTCTCGTCCGGATTAATGGCGGTCACTTCCAGGACCACTTTGCCTGACCACAGTCAGCCATCCGGCACACGGTGACCCGTCTTGTTTTCAATAAAGGCAGTTACCACAGCACTGGGTACCCATTTTGAAGGATCTTTCTTGCCTTCAAGCTGGCCTGGCAAGTGACCATAACCGGAAATTTCCACGTTAAAGCCAAGCCCTTCTTTCACGGTCTCAAGATCATGCCCGCCCGGGAAGAGATGCCCCTTTTTCATGTGACACTCCTGACAGGTTTTCGCACCGCCCTGGGCGACATAGCTGTTCTGGTAGCTTCCTGACAGGGTATTACACTGAATCATCTCTCCGTCAGGTGCATTATAAATTCCATGACACTGCATGCAAAATGATGACCGGGTAATATCGGCCAGCTCCAGTGTCTCGTGGGCATCCCCGGCATCTTCGCCGTTTGGCCCATACATCATGCCTTTTTCCGGAGGACCATTGAACCCATCAGCAACCGTACCAGCCTTCAGGTTGTGACAACTTATACAGCCAATCTTCAGCTTACCAAGCTCCTCTTGGGCCGCCTCACCCTCTGCCGTCCCCTTCTCCTTGAAGGCTGTAACGATCATCTCACCGATCTCAACCGCAAGTTTTTCCGAGGCATAGTTGACAACCGGGGCATGGCAATCAAGACACTTCAAGACCTGCCCTTTTGTAAGGGGGGTCTCCCACTCTTTTTTCAGCCCGATTTCGATAAAGTTGTGCATCCCCTTCAATGAGGAAACGACTGATTTAGCGTGCCAGGAATCGGCCCACTGGGCGTGGATCTCTTCATGACACTCCATACAGCTGGACTCATCGAACATGGTCAACAGCTCATCAATGGAATCGGCCATCTTCTCCTCTGCCGACAGTTGTAATGGCACGGAGAACAGCAGTACCATCAGCAACGGCACAATAAACCTGTTTCGTTTCATATCCCCTCCGTCTGTAATGTTACACTGATCTTTCTGCATACCCATCCACCTTGAAGGCACACAGCCTGTCACCACACGCAATATAGCATACCGGGAAGAACCAATGTTACATTGTATCACAACCGAACTGGCCAATAGAAGTTAATTCAAAGGAAATACCGATACCAGCAGAGAACAACGCCTGAAAACAAAGAGACCACCTCCTGAGAGCACAGAAGGTGGTGGAGAGTTACTTTACATGAGCTGCTTTTTCTTCATATCTGCAACAATCATCCTGACAAGCTTATTAATGTAGTCTCGTGTCATGACAGGGTCTTTCGATTCTGTCACGGCAGACCAGAGAAGCTTTCCGGATTGCACATCATACAACCAGGAAACCAGTTTCATCCTGGTTGTGTTTGTGGTTGACTGTTTCAGTACAGGATTAAAAAAGATCGGATCCGCCTCAAGGACATCCAGGGTGTCATATTTGCGTCCTGTCGCCAGCTGCTCGAAAGTTTTTACCGAGACATCCGACAAGCGGGTCACCAGCAGGGCTTTCGAACCGGTTAGTCCTATGGCGGCGATAACATCGTCATAGCTTACCGGCTTCCCACCTTCAGTCACGGTATATCCGGGAACAGCTGTCAAACCTTCGCCTTGCAGCAGGGTGACATACGAATCCTCAAACAGCCTTCTGACGGTATCCTGATGGGTGACAGCGACCACCAGGACATCCCCCTGGACAGTACCTGCCGCAGGATCGGACCATGAAGAGACCAGACGATTCGAGGCACACCCGGCCAGCAGTAAGAGACAAAATAAAAAGCACAGAAAAAGAGAAAAACGGCGGGGTTGATGGTTCATAATTTTATCCTCAGGAAACAAAAGTATTCAAGCCAGTGCTTTCCACAATACATTCTGTAGTACCTGATATCAACCCCGCCTTGTTTCCCCCTTCACTTATCTCTTATCCCGGCCACCTCCGCCTCGACCACCTCGTCCGCCACGACAGCGCCCATCATTTGCTCCCTGACCTCTGCGTAAGCCCCTTCCCTGGCCTTGGCCCCGGTCGATACTGTCCGGTAAAGGTGTGGATGTCTCGGTTCCGTCACGTTCCTGACTATCTCGTCCGCACCTTCCCATACCCCTTCCCTTTACGGGTCCTTGTCCCTGGGGTCCTGTTTTGTCTTGATTCGGCATTGCGGCCTCCTTATCCCACTCGGGATTGTTAAATTATCCGTCCGGCGCTGGTACCTCACTGCCAGGCGTCATCTTTGCCGAGACTGCTTGTCATGTGCCGCCAGAAGCCGGTCGATCTCTTCCCTGGAGCGTTTGAGATCCACAACCCAACGCTCCAGCTGCAGCCGCCCTTCTTCTGTCAGGTGATACATCTTCCGTCTCGGACCACGGCTTGTATCTCCCTCATAGGAATTGACAAAGCCGTTTACTTCCATATCTTTCATCAACCTGTAGATTATACTTGGGTCATACTCCTCCGCATCCTCCATAAATTGCCCCAGACCCAGAAGCAACTCATAACCATGCTTATCCTGGTCATTGAGCTGCAGCAAGATACATGGCTGCAGGAAGCCTAACATCCTTCTCCTTTTCCCTTTGCCTCGACCACCTCGTCCGCGACCTCGCCCAGGCGCTAAACCTTTTCCTCGCATTAGACCTCCCATTTGATCCTGTTTAATTCCAGATTAGTCATCTATAGATACTATGTCAATAGTCATCATATCACTAATTCATCATTCAAAGTGCCCTTTCTCTCACCGCTCTATTGACGTAATAATGACAGCAGGGTACGATTGCAATATTCACAAATCATACCGGACAGTTGAATATACCCTCCTGAAGATTAACGCTCTGAAAACAGGCCATACGCCCTTGGAAAGGCCGACAATATATTGGAGTTTCACATGATTCACCACGTTGAAGTACAGGTTCTCATCCTGCTTCTTATCGCCTCGCTGGTCGGCATATTTGCCCAACGGATACGATTGCCGTATACCCTGGCGTTAGTCCTTGCGGGTCTGGCGCTCAGCTTTGTTAAACTCGAGGCCCTCAGTGGCGTCAACCTGACAGCAGATCTGTTGATGCTGCTGTTCCTGCCGCCACTTTTGTTCGAGGCAGCTTACCATCTCCCGTTCGAGGATTTTAAGAAAAACAGGGCGCACATCCTGTTCCTGGCCCTGGCAGGAGTGCTCATCGCAACCACACTCACCGCCGTCGGTTCGTTCGGTGTCTTTCACACCCTGGGCCTCTTCAGCAGCTTCAACTGGGCTCATGCTTTCCTGTTTGCAGCTGTCGTCTCGGCAACAGACCCGATCAGCGTTCTTGCCCTGTTTAAGGAAATGGGGGCCCCAAAACGTCTCTACCAGGTGGTTGAAGGCGAATCACTCATCAACGACGGTGTCGCTGTTGTCATCTTTGCCATTGTTATCGCTGTTGTTGGCCTGCCCTCTAATCATGGGCCGGCAACCCCATTAAACGGCCTCCAGGAAACAGTGGCATTTGCCTGTGTCACCTTTATCAAGACAGCACTCGGCGGCATTCTGGTTGGTGCCGGCATCGGCGGACTTGCCAGCTTTATGACCCGCCAGGTGGACGACCACCTGATAGAGATCACACTCACCACCCTTGTGGCCTGGGGATCATTCCTGATAGCCGAGGAGTTACACGTCTCTGGTGTACTGTCGACCGTAACAGCAGGAGTCCTGATGGGATCGTTCGGTAAAAATTTCGGCATGAGCGCCTCCACCCGTGTAGCCGTTCAGGATTTCTGGCAGTACATGGGATTTCTCTCCAACTCCTTTATTTTTCTACTGGTGGGTCTTGAACTTGACCCGGCTGCCTTTCTCCGCAACCTGCCTGCCGTGCTGCTTGCTTTCCTGGTTGTTGTCCTGGCCCGGGCAATTGTTGTCTATACGGGTATCCCGATTGTTGATTTTTTCACCACCCCATTGCCAAGTACATGGAGGCACATACTGGTCTGGGGCGGCCTGCGCGGATCGCTCTCGATGGTACTCATCCTTGGTCTTCCTGCCGATTTTACCGGTCGATCCTTTCTTATCAATCTGGTTTTCGGCGTGGTATCCGTATCCCTTTTCCTGCAAGGGCTCACCATGGCTCCGCTCATGAAACGGCTCGGCCTGGCACCTGACTTACGAAGTACGAACAAGGATTACGAGCTGGCTCGTGCCCGCTCACTCTCCTACCGGGAAGTAATCCATGAAGCACAGAAAAAAATAGATCGCGGAATCCCTAATGAAACAAGCTACCGCAAAGTGCTCAGCTATTACAGTGACGCCCGCGAGAAGGCTCTCACCGAGATTGCCGAATACGGTGAAACCCTGGCAATGCCGAAACAATTGCTGGATGCTGCCAAATCCCTGGCCATGACAGAACGGGAGGCCCTCTCCCATGCCCTGTCTACCGAGATGATTTCATCGACGACCTGCGCAGAGTTGCTCAATGACATCAATCAGAGGATGGATGAGCTCGAAAGCGCCGCACAGGACGGTGAGGAACAATTACAGGAGGCTTTCGAACGTATCTATGGAGCCAGAACTGATGAGAACGAACATTTTCCAGAACAGGAAGCCCCATCCGCCTTCCAGGGCGGATAGCGGAATGGAGCCTGGGGGACAGGAGAAGGAAGGGAAAACCAGCAGGCGTCAAGCCGCTTTCTGGTTTCTCTGGTGATCCCGATCAAGATGGAAATTGATCCAGGAAGAGGTATTTTTCAACTCCCAGAGACGCGGGGGGACGAACTCTGCTGAGAGCTTTTCATCTTCATTATGTTTTTTCATCCGGTAGAACGCCCGCACCCAGACGCAGTATTTATCGGTGTTTACCTCGCAGTAACCATGCCTGCTCCCACCGCAGGCACCGTTCCTGGTATGTTTCGGACAACCGGATTCAGGACAGAGAAAGCCAACATGCTGTATTCCGCAATCACCGCACCCTTGACAGGACAGCAACAGCTTCTTGAATGGGTCCTCCAGAAAAGACTTCAACATCCATGAGACATTATTCTTATCGAGTGAAGTGGAAATTTTCTTATAAAACGGCGCAAGAGATGCGGACTTATCGAAAAACAGGTCATGGGCAGTACGTAGGAACACATAGTGAAAATCTTCGGTAAACCTGATCTTCAGCTCCTCTTTGGACGGTTTCGGCTGTTGCTCTTTTTCCTTATTGCCATAGAGGTAAAAATCTTTCGGCTCCCGCACCTTAAAATCCTCGACATATTGACGCCAGTCATCACCGATCTCTTCAATCCTGTCGAGAATTCTGCCAACCGTATCAAAGCTTTTGTGGATACCACCCAGATGAATCCCGTTATAGCCGATACCCTTCAGGATTGCGCCGAGTCGCGCTGTACGTTCCTCTGCAGCGGCAGGACCGTTTTTTTGCACCTCATACTCTTCAACTATATTCTTGTAGAGCTGCCGGGGGACGTACACTCCGGGCACCCGGCCTTTATGCATGACGCCGGCCGCCCCTTTGGTAAGGTGGTAAAGAGAGGCCAGGACAGGCATTTCGATCCCGTTCTCGCGGTTATGCAAAAGAAGTTCTTCATACTTGTCTATATCGTAACCGAGCTGGGTAATGGCAAAAGTAGCACCGGCGTCTCTTTTGAGCTGGAGCTTACGATACTGAACCCAGGTCTCGGCTTCAGTATACTTAAAAGGTGATACAGCACAGCCGGTAACAAAAATATCGGTATGACTGGTACGAAGAAAACGCCTGTTCAGATCGTTCAGCATTGAGGTGAGCACAACCGAGTCAAAATCAAACACCGGGGTGCCCCGACCGCCAAACCCTGTACCGGAATAGTCTCCCGTCAGAGCCAGAATGTTTTTCATGCCCATACGCGCCAGTTGCAGGGCCCGACTCTCCATACCGACCCGATTCGTATCCCTGCAGGTGAAATGAACAATGACATCCAACCCGTATTCGAGAAGCTCACTGCCGAGGGCATCAGGGCTGAGCGCCGGATTCCCCCCGGGGTTATCCGTTATAGAGACCGCTGTGATTCGCCCATCATCATAGGCATCCCGGGAGATACCCACTAACTGGTCAATTGCTGTCCCGTGTACATCCCTTCCGGGAACCAGCTCGAGGGTTACGACAAACTTGTCGGGGGTTGAAATATCATCATTAAAATTACGATTCACCGCACATCTCCTCTAAAAGACACCTGCAACAACTCTCTGATTTTCACCAAACACACGAACTCCACATACCACATCGTGGTACTTTTTGCATGTTTTTTCTTTTACTCTTTGTCAAGCAACAAACGTAGCCAACTGATTATATATTCTTTGTTCACTAAATAAATCGGTAGGAGTTGTACCCTTGGAATTTTCCTGATAGGATTCTCCCCACAACCTTTTAAACCAAATCAATGACCAGTCCAGCAGACTACCCTTCCGGTCTGGAGCTGCACGTATTGTCGTTACAGTTAAAAACACGATCACGCCTTCGGGCAGATTCCTTATGAAATTTTTTCACGGTTCAATTCGCAAAAAGCTGGTGGCACTTGTCTTTGTTGCGACCTTACCGGTGTTTCTCGTCCTCCTGGGTACAGAATTCAGAAGCAGCCAGCAGCAGCTGGCATTCGCCAAAAAAGATACAGCCCTTTACCTGAACGGCTTTGCCGAACTTCAAAACAGAATCACCAACTCCACTGAAACACTATTGCGGACTGTTGCTTCCATGCCCGCTATCCGCAACATGGATGAGGAACAATCACGAATCGTCCTCTCTACCCTGCTTGAAACAAATCCGATATATACCAATGTCATCCTGGTAAATAATAGTGGAGACGTCATTGCCGCCGGGAAAAACAACGACAAGACCAAATCGTTTAATTTTGGTGACAGAAAGCAGTTCCTGGATGCCATCTCGAAAAGAGAATTCTCGTCAGGAGAATTCGCCATCGGAAAATCATCACAGAAACCGATCTTCCCTTTTGGCATGCCGGTACTTAATGAATACGGCGCGTCGGCCGGGGCTCTCATTATCGGTGTCAGCCTTGCCCACTATGGCAAACTTTTTGAGGAGGGCAACTATCCGCAGGATACCTTTATCGGGCTCTGTGATCACAATGGTACGAGACTTTTCCGTCACCCGGCTTCCAAAAAGACTCCAATAGGTTTATCAATCAAACCGGATGTCTTCCAGACGGCTCTTGATAAAGGGGAAAAGGGATCAATTCATACGAAGTCCTCCGACGGCCGGGAACGGGTAATCCTTTTCGAGCCGATCAGGCTCAAGGAAGGTGCTTCACCGTACATCTACATGTTTATGGGATTCGATTATCAGTTGCTTAAGGCAGAGGGACAGGCGATCCTCTACAGACTCCTTATAATTTCTTTTCTATCACTGACTTTAGCCCTCGGCATCGCCTGGTTTCTCGGCAACAAAAGCATAGCCGGTCGAATCGGCAAGCTGTCCCGTGTAACAACTCGATTCAGCAGGGGAGAAAAGGAAGTATCATCCGATATCGATTACAAGGATGGTGAAATCGGCGAGCTGGCCCGCGCTTTTGACAACATGGTCACCATCATTCGACAAAGAGAGGATGAGCGAAACGATGCCTTAAAAAGGCTCGGCACAAGCGAACAACGATTCCGGGAACTCATTGAAGATGTCTCCGCCATAGCCATCTGTAGCTTTAATGAGCAGAGGATCGTTACTTTCTGGAACCCGGCGAGTGAAGAATTGTACGGCTATACCAAGGAGGAGGCGATAGGGGCTTCTATCGATGACCTTATCGTCCCCAAAGACCAACAAAGGGAACAGAAAATCCTGCAAACGAGATGGCTGGAAGAAGGAGTCAGGATACCCTCCAGGGAAATGCTGATGACAAGCAAATCAGGGGAGAATGTATCGGTTTTCTCCTCCCATGTGATGCAGGTCACGGAGGCTGGCAGAGAAATATTCAATATGGATATCGACCTGACCCCCATCAAAGCAGCAGAAAAAGAAAAAAGCGAATTGCTTTCCCAGCTTAACCAAGCCCAAAAGATGGATGCCATCGGCCAGCTTGCAGGTGGCATTGCGCACGACTTCAACAACATGCTAGGCGGCATACTCGGGGCCAGCGAGCTACTCTCTTTTCATTTACCAGACGAGCCCAAGGCTCGACAGTTACAGCAGATTATCGTCCAATCCGCAAACCGGGCTGCCAATCTTACCAGTAAACTCCTGACCTTCTCCCGCAGCTCGAACAAGGCATCATCAGCTGTCGACCTCCATGAAATCATAGCTGAGTCGGCAACTATTCTGGAGAACACCATTGATCGCCGCATCACGGTAGAAGTCGATTTCGGCGCAGAAAACAGCAGGGTTGTCGGTGACCATGCTCAATTGCAAAGTGTTATTTTAAACCTCGGCATCAATGGGTCACATGCAATGCCGAACGGTGGGAACCTTTCTATTTCTACTCGCAACACCGAGCTTGATGAGATGTTCTGCGAACTCTCCACTTTTGACCTCAATCCAGGACCATATATTGAGATCGAGGTACGCGATACCGGTACCGGTATTCCCAAAGAAAACCTGACCAAGATCTTCGAACCATTTTTCACGACCAAGGACCCTGATAAAGGGACCGGACTTGGGTTGGCTGCGGCCTACGGATCGATCAAGCAACATGACGGTGCCATTTCCGTCTATAGTGAATCAGGTAGTGCAACCACCTTCAATATTCTGTTGCCTCTCACCGATACGGAACATCAAGTCTCCCCAAAAGGAAAAACTTTACAGAAGGGTGAGGGAACCATCCTGGTAGTGGATGACGAAGAGGTCATGCGTATCACTGCAAAAGCAATCCTTGAAGACCTCGGTTACGAAGTCGTGCTTGCAGAGAACGGGGAAAGGGCGTTAAACATCTACCAACAGGATCCGGAACGTTTCAGCCTGGTCCTCCTCGACATGATCATGCCCGTCATGAACGGCAAGGACTGTTTTATCGCGCTCAAGACCGTCAACCCGGCTGTTCGGGTCATTCTCTCTTCCGGTTTTACCAGGGAGCAGGATCTCAAGGAGATGAAAGAAAGAGGGCTGAACAGTTTTATCCGCAAACCCTACAGGAGCATCCTGCTCAGTGAAGCTGTTTACGAAGCACTTCAATAAACACAGCTAAACGATAGTCGGGAACATCTTTGTCCACGACGAAGCTCTCTCGGCCGATACTATTCCCCAATATACTTAATCTGCTCTGTTATCACCTCAAGCCACCCCTGTGGGTTTTTACTGTCCACCCAGGTAGGGAAATTCGTTGCGGCATCCGTTACCACAATCTCCGGAATGCTGCCTGCAAGCCCGCCCTCGTCATTGACTGTAGCCACAGTAGTGAGCCAGAAAAAGCGTCGTTCTCCTGCCACATCCTTTATGTACGGACGGTTTTCAACCGGTTGATTCTTGGACCAGTCGTAGTTTTTCTTGCTCTCCATCACCTTGGTTGCAATGGCAGAAGCACCGGTAAGGCTCTCTTTTTTACTGGAATGATCATATATATAGACGTTGCGGTCCATACCATCGCCGGGGATGAAGAGAGAGAGGGATAGGCCATGCTTCTTCTCATCAAACGGTTCCAGCCCAAAATAATGGTACAACCCCTTCTTGCCTCCGACTCCATCAAACAGGAGTACATAAGGCATTTCGTTATTGTTACCCTCCATTTTCGGAATGCGGATATCACCTTCATGATAGGTCCGTATGGGACTCAGGAATCCTTTTTGAAACTTAAAGGATTCCGCCACCTTTCTAGAGGAAAGATAGGGGATGAGATTTTGTCCCTTGAGGTAATCATACCGCCCGATCTCATTACGCGGAACAAACTCTCCGACGCCCAGCGTCACCCGTTTCAAGGTGGCGAGAAAACCCGTATCTTTTGAGGAGGTCTGATGAATAATATGAACACCGGCAAATTCGATATGCGGAAAGAAAAGCCCCCGGTACCTGGCCAGGGAAATGAGCTGCACCCAGTTCCCCTCCCCATCCGGGATAACCTTGACGTTGGTCGGGAAATGATTGAAATACCGCATCGGGCTCAGCGACTTGATAGCATTGGTCCGCACATTCCTGGAAAACAGCAGGTGCTCACCCGTCCCAAACAGCACATCCTCACGCCTTGAAAAATCAGGCGACGCGGAAGTTGCAGAAATAACAAACAGCTCCTTGATTTTCCCCTTCAGGAGCTTCTGGCCAAGATAGGTGGGAAAGATCTCCATCACCCACTTTTGTTTTCCGGACTCCAGCACCAGATCCGGAATCGTTACCGATTCTGTCTCGTTTATCTTTTCACTGGCCTGTACATAAATAGAATCCAGGGGCTGGACCCGTTCCGCCACAGTCAGGGGAAGTGAATCAAGCTCGACGATGTGCAGCGCCTGCTGCCGAAGATACCCCGCAATATAGTGCTGGGTACCGGTGAGCACATAGACAACCACCAGACAGCTGACAAGAAGCGTGAGAGGGACCACGATCTTATAGGTAATTCTGAGCATTCGTGCCGCTGACAAAAACAACATATAACCAACGAAAAACACAAGGATAAAACTGTATTCCCGCACCACCAGGAACATCGGCTGTATCTGGGCTCGCAGCAGAAAGAGCATCGCAGCAGAGAGCAGTGCCCCCGCCAGGAATTTCAGCTTGTGCCGTCGTAAAAAAACGATAAATCTGGTACGGATTTTATCCCGCGCCACCTCAAACCAGCTTTCTTCCTGCTGCACCTGCTGCATGCCTATTTTCCTTTCTGAAATGACCTGAGTGCCGCAAGGGCTTCTGCATCCTGCCTGGCCTTTTTCTCCTCATCGCTCATACCCTTATCCGCTTCATCCACCTCAGTCACCGGTGATGTATCGGCCTCTGTATCGGCAAGCGAATCCTCCACGGAATGATACACCTCATCAATGGAACGCTGTATTTCCTGCACCGGGTCTATCTTGCCTGTCTCGATATCGTCGATAGTCTTGATAGTTTTCCTGAAAAATCGAGAGATCAAGTTAAGCAGGAAGCCGCCAAACCAGAATCCGAGGAAAATGATCGGGGTGCCAATAAAAAAGAGCAGGATATTGACGCCATTATCCAGCGAGTTGAAATTCCAGGTAAGAACACTGATAACAATATCAAACACCACGGCAGCAGTCAGGCGCGTCCCCACATTCTGGTTATAGACAAAACCCCTGGTCACCTCCGCTTCGGTGATCTCCTGGCGGTGTCCGAGATTATAAAAAAAGAGGTATATCTTGCGCAGCAAGAACTTGCCTTCCTTATCGAGGATATAAAACTGTGAGGCCAGGACAAAATAGACCAGAATCCATATCAATAATGTATCCATCTCATATTCTCCGGTTGAGGTAGTCTACAATCCAGTTCTTCTTACACTCGGAATAGCTTTCATACTCCCGGTAAAATCGATTTTTGTTATACCGGAACAGGCGAATGGGGTCGCTCGGGTCAATCTCCGAAAGCAATTGTTCTATAACAGGCCTGTACACTTCGTCAATTCGGTGATGGGGACGTGACAGACAGCTGTTCAACCCCATACTCAAGGAAAAAGAGAACACATTCTCACCCGCTGCCAGACGTTTCTGCAGCCTCTCCAGTTCGAAGTAGAGTCCTGGAATGTCATCACTATGCCGGGCGATAAAGTTCTTCTTTTTAATTTCCGGCCAGTTCAGGTAATTCTTTTCAACTGCACAGATATACTCGGCCAGGAGAACTTCCTTTTTTTGCTCCAACAGGTCCGGATTGTCCTTATATTCCTGGAGATCTACCCGTACATATTTTTCCCTGGTTAACTTGAGGAGCAGTGCGGAATCGGCAATCGAGGTCAGCCTCATCACACGTTGATCCTGCCCCTCTGCCTGTAAACGATCCCGATCCCTGTAGACAATAAGCGGACCTTCCCGCCCTGTGCCCCGGGCCTCGTTGAAGATATAGACACCACCCAGCGCTTCAGTGAAAAAGATATCCACATCGGAGTAAACATGATCCTCGATTAGCACGTTACGATTGCGCAGATCCCCATAGAGTTCTCCTGAGTTAATGAGCTTTTGCCGCTCCTCCTCATCT
This sequence comes from Desulfopila sp. IMCC35008, assembly GCF_010646885.2. GTDB lineage: Bacteria > Desulfobacterota > Desulfobulbia > Desulfobulbales > Desulfocapsaceae > Desulfopila. Next base: position 4,820,920 of record NZ_CP050700.1, read on the forward strand.
TCCCAGAGGGTGTCGCTCTCCATGAACCGTTCCACCAGCTTCTTCTGTTGCCGGCAATTTTCGATAAGACCCCCGGGGGTCTCTGCCTTCATCACGAAAGCGTCCACCAGCAGGACATCCTCAATGGAGGAATAACGGGATACACCATTGTCCAGATCCACACAGAGTGCATCCGTAGTGTTTATATCCATTATCTGGGATGCATACTTCTCATAAATTCCATCGATCATCTGCCTGTCAAAAGAGTGATACGGAAAATAAACAGGTGCATGCCGCTGATTGATGCTGACAATAATAGCAGTGGGGTTGGCAAGCGAATGGGTCAGGTAATAGGTGCTGCCCTTTTCTTCTGCAACTTCCGGGCTCCAGCCAATCATATCCACCGAGAACCGCTTCAAGGTGGTCGGTGTCAACCCCATCATCTCCAGGGCACTGTTGTACCGTGCAACCATCTCGTCGGTTGCGATCTCTATCAAGCCACGGCCGTGCAGGCCCCTGTTCCTGAGCAGTTCCATATCAACCCGCCATGTTCCCCTCGAGACGGCGTCGTGCCTCCCGCTCAACCTTATACTCTTCAACCCGCTGGGCAACCTTGCTCTCGAACTCCCTGTCGACAATCATCGCCATATTGTCCAGATAACGAACCACCTCCTGAAAGCGGATGGTGGCAAACGACAATCCCTGCATATTGTCCATCATCAGTTCACGGAGCATTCTCAGCTTTTCGTCATAGCCCCTGGCAAAGAAGCGGGCATGATCCGCCATCCATTCCTCAGGAAAATCAAAATCGGTCAAACGGGTGTTGACCGCTGATTGGATGTTACGCACATCACGCGAGGTAAAACCCGGGAACTCTCTCTTGGTATGGTGGTAGAGCTTTGCGAAAAAGAGATGTTCATCAAGTTTGTGTTCACCGAAGGTCCGTTCTATGATCTGCTGAATCTTGTAAACACGGGAATCGCTCTGGGTCGCCAACTCTTCATTGATCTGCCCGACAATGTCCTGGGCGGACATAAACTCATAACCGGATGGATCCTGCATTTTCACAAAACCGGGAACCATTTCTTCATAGGCCCGCCACCAGATGTAATCCTGGTCAAGGAAGTCCTCAAGACTGACCGCCCCCTCGATAAGCGATCGTTTCTGGACTCGTGACAACACGGCCTTATCAAGCGTTTCCGGCAGATTTGTATAGATCTGGATTAATCGGTTTCCCCGTTTTGCAGCCGAGGCCCCTTCCGTATTGACCAGAAAGCTTTCCACCACCTCGATGACACCGGCCGACGTCCCCCGCGCGCCCCGGTCACGTAATTTACCGTCACCGTCGTCTATTGGGGCATAGATTATGCTGTCCTGGCTGTTGGTTGAGCGAAACCATTTTTCCATGTTCTCGCTACTGCCACCCTGGTAGGTGGAGACAACCGTCTGGGGAATAGGATGATAGAGGAAATTGATACCAAGATCCGTACATCGATCACTCAACTCGGTGGCCGTAGCCGAAATACCCATACTTTTACCGGTGCCAGGAGGACCATACTCCATGGTCACGGAGGGGAAGCCGCCCAGCTCATTCACCGGGTTCATCTTCCGTTCCACGTCATAGCACATCAGGAACTGAATGGTCCGTTTCGAGCTGTGCTTATACATGGTATTACCGACGATCGCCCCCCACTCGATCCGGTTGAAATCGACACTGCCGGTCACCCTCACACCCGGCACTGAAAACCCCTCAATGGTAAAATCTTCTCCCTCAAGTTTGTACTTCTTGCCTTCGAATGCGTCAGTGTACTTGAGCGACCCCTTGATAAACTCGATCTCGTCCAACACATCCTGGTAATAGAGGAGCGTGGTCTTCACGAACTCCAGGGGGGTTTTCACACTCTCGGCAGTCGTATAAAATCCATGGTAGTAGACCATATAGTTGAGGGAGTGGATAAAATTAGCGAGGTGCAGCTCTTCCGGAAGGCCGGGAAGCGTTATCCTCACCGAGTCGAGTTCCTCGTTCTTATAACGGCCCAGGCAGGAAACAATGTAGTTCGCAGCAACAAACATCAGGACCGCAGAGGTTGTGGTATTCTTCTCCCGGAATTCCGTCTGTGCCTCGGGATTATTCTTGAGCGCACCACGGGCCTGTTGCTCCTTTAAAGTGTAGAAGTTGGATGCCTTTGAGAAAAGGTTGGCCGCATGCATGCCAAGGGCCAGCCCTTTGCGAACAACATCCAGGCAAAACGCCACATCGGGATCATAAACGAGCAGACTGTCATCACTGAGTTGCCTGGCCTTGTCAGCAATCTGAACAACCTCTGGTGAAGAGGAATTGGCGATATTTTTTATAATGTCATGGGGTGTTGCCTCACGCAACCGCTCCATCTTGACGCGGGGATGCCAGGACACTCTTTTCAAGAGAGACGATGCCTTCTTTACCTGGTCAGCTATTTCATCCTGATTTATCGGCAGGTATCCGCCATTACTCGACTCCATTGATACTCCCGTTTCGTGTAAATGAGATGACTTTGAAATCCTTATAAAGGTCCTTAAGGTGCTGGTGCAGTTTATAAGGCATGACCACACTCTTACGGATAAGGGATGCCTTCTGCTCTTCCAGCTCGTTAAATTCGCTATACTCTTCGACATCCGTCGGTTTTGGAATATAGAATCGTTCCCTTACCCGCTCCCCTTTCAAAATTTCGCCAAGGGTATCGCGGTCCTGGATAACGGTCTGGCCAATGGAAAAGACAAACTGCTCGGTCACATGGAAAACAAACCGCTTGCCCTCATCACCGACCTCCAGAACCCGGCTTATCTCATCTTCCAGATCGACGGAGAACGATTGTGAATAGAGAGGTCCGATACAGATCCGCTTAAGCATCTTCGGGTGAACATGTTCCAGCCGCTGATCGATGGCCATGGCCACCAGGCCCGCTGCCGGGGCGCGGGACCCCTCGGAGCGTATAACCTTCATGAACTCGTAATAGGCCTCTTCGCTCTCGTGCAGGCTTGGAGCCTCCCGGTCCTGTTCGAAATCGAGGAGATAGATATAAGGTCTGTTTGTTTTCTTATCGTAACACCCCCAGAAGTAGAGGTATTTCCTTTTTTCGGTGGTGCCGTCATCCTTTTTAATTAAGCGTCCCTCGTTGAAGAAGAGGAACAGTTGATCACGGTCCAGCCCTTTACGGTACTCATTCTCCGCCATCCGGGCAAACAGCTCGCGTGGCGATCGACCCTGCAGTAACGCGGTCACCATTTTCTCTTTTAGAGACGTACTCTCACGCATAAGACCCAGACAATCCTTACGGGCCCGCAGATCTGTCTCAAGGAGTGCTATTTCATAGAAATTGACGAACCCTGAATCACTTTTATCGATCCGCAGCCGGTCGGTCTCGTGAAACAGGTATTTTCTGCGGAGAAGGTTAAAGGTATATACGAGTTTACGGAGATAGAAGAGCACAATCCAATGTTCCTCATGCGCCTCCTGATCCCTTTCCTTCTTGAGTTCATACAGCTTTTCAACCGCTTTGAACGCAGTAAGGGTCTTGGCCATATACCTGATCTGCTCGTCCCACTCTTCAAGAGAGACCAGGTCATGGATAGAGTAATCGTCCCAGCCCAGCATATGTCTTAAGGCTCCCGAAAACCAGCCGTTATTGAGTCACACCGGGGGCCGAATCATCGCCACCGTCAGCATAGCTGAATTCCGAAGCGCTCAGCGGATCAATTCCGTAATTCCGGATCATCTCTTCCCGGAGCGCGGCCTCATCCTCGCTCAATTCAGCGGCGTGTCGGGCAAGGGCGCTGGCAACGTTGGCGCGCCTGCGTATCTGGTCCGGTGTCAGTTTCATCTTCTCAATATAGGCCTTATCGGATGCCACGATGATTTTTGCCACATTCTCCATCTGCCGGGCATTCTTTTCATCGGTCATGGTATCGACATTCTGGGCGATTTCCTGATCCGCAGCCGCCTTCAGCATCTCCAGGTAGGACTGATCTTTCACCAGATCCTCCTGCAGTTTTGACTTCAGCGTAGCAATCCACATCTGGTGGTTGGAGAGCAGTTTCTGCTGAGCCTCCTCGTGTGATTCATGCTCCTGGATCGACTTGGTCTTTTCATCAAGGACAGCCTGGGCGACTTTCAGTTTCCCCCTGTTCTCCTGAAGCTCCGAACGTAACTGGGAGACTTTTTCCACCTGGGCGGAATGCTCGACTGAACCGGTCTCAAACGAATCGACAGCCAACTCTTCATTCTGCACTTCCATCTCAAGCTGCTCGACCGTCTCCAATAATTCACCGGCCATGGCTGAAGCCTCTTTCTGCTGTTCAAAGGCCTTGCCCTTCCTCGCCTTGATCGACTCAAGCTGGCCACGGATGGAACTGGTCCGCTCAGTCATGATATCAATGGTTTTCTGCCCCATCACCTGAATTATATTGAGGGTCTGCTCAATATCTGCCGACATCAACCGCTCGCGTTTCATTTCCTCAACCTGGCGCGTGGAACTTTCCAGCTTGCTTTTGGCCTCATCAAGCATGCTCTGTGCATCACGCACCTTGCCCTCCTTGCCCCAACCAAGACCGAGAAAACCGTTATCCGTTTTCACCTCCTCAAGGCGCTTCTCCGCAGCCTCCAGAACCTGCCTTGCGAGATCAAGAATTTTCTTTTCCTCTTCAGAGTTTTCAACAAGCGCCTGAAATTCCTTATCCATGCTGTCGATCAGCACTTTCATACCGTACACGGCCTTGGCCATATCCTTTTCGTCATTCTGAATAGACTGACGGATCGAGTCGAGCTTGGCACTGAGTATTTCTTCACGTTTCAGACGTTCATCCTCATCTGAAATTTTGGCAATCTCCACTTGCTCCTGCTCTATCTCGGCAAGCTTGGTTGCCACATCCACAGGTCCCTTTGCCATGGTATCAAGGTTTTCGGTGGTATCATCCAATAAACTGGAAAAGAGGTCTTGCTGGCTCATGGTGCGTATCTCCGTATAGTTTTTTCAGTGGGCTCAACCAGATTTCACTGTTCAAATCGACATGTTCATTGCGTAACACATTGAGGCGGCAACGCTCCCCCTCCATACACATTTTCGCCGTCACCACATGCTATACAGGACAATGAGGAAAGGCAAGAAATTTTGCAACAATTACAAAAACCTAGACATACACGGCCAGAGACACTGAAGTTACAGGAACAATCACGACAAGAGAGACATATGAAAAGGTTCGTACCGACCCAATCTTAAATCGCAGGTTTTCAGACGATCACCCCTCCCCTTCCCAAGGTATCTTTTCACCGTGGATATCTCAGAAAAAACCGGGAAAAACGCACAAAAAAATAACTAACGAAGTTCATCAATTCACGCTCACAATACGGTATTTATCTACCGTATTTCTTCCAAAAGTGCAGTATTGCTTTTCATCTTTCTTTCCCACAGAATATCAACTGTAGAGTAGGTAATTATCTATTTTGAAAAAACAAATCAAAAACCTGCATTGAAAAAGATGCTCAATACAACCATAGAAAGCGTCAATGCTGGTGACTGCTGGAGGTACAATAATCAAATTACTTAACAGATCGTTATCATACGTCAGGTACTTACAGGCCCTTGACCGGGTTAACAATGCTGGATTTCAAATTCATTTGCAGGAGAACAAGCAATGCCAGAAGGAACAGTGAAGTGGTTTAATGAGGCTAAAGGGTATGGTTTCATCGAGAAGGATGACGGAAGCGACATTTTTGTGCATCACTCAGCTATTCAGGTGGAGGGCTTCAGATCTCTTTCCGAGGGTGAGCGTGTGAGTTTCAAGGTTGTAGAGGGCCCGAAAGGCTTTGCTGCCGATCACGTCATAAAACTCTGAAAACGAGACAACAGAGAGCCGTCGCTTTGCGGCAAGAGTATCTATTTTGAGACAGGAGGCACCAACCCACTGCGAATCGTTGCCATAAATCTTCGACTATCCATATGAAGAGGGTTGGTGCCTCCGCCGTTGTACCATCTTTGACAGATAGCCAACCACACGCACTATCGGGAAATTATCACAGGGAAAATGTAACACCTCGGGATGTCAACAAAACAGAAGGCAGGATTTCCTCAGGTTGAAGAGATAAATCAGATGCATAATAAAACCATTCTGCTGATTGATGATGAAAAACCGGTCCTGTTATCGCTTGGCAGCTTACTCAAGAGACATTCCTTCTCCGTACAATCCGCCACAAGCGGTGAAGATGCCCTGGCTCAATTTCGTTCCACCTCTTTTGACCTGGTCATCACCGATATTGTGATGGAAGGAATGAGCGGGATAGAAGTTTTGCAGGAGATCAAGAAAATTAATAATGAAACAGGTGTCTTCCTCCTCACAGGATATGGCAACCTGCAGCTGGCAATCGATGCAATTCGTGCAGGTGCAGATGATTTTTTTCTTAAGCCCTGTGATACAGAGGAATTGCTCCTGAAAATGGACCTCTTTTTTGAAAAACAGGACGCGCTCAGGAAAATCAAAATTTATGAGAAGTATCTACCGATTTGTGTGTATTGCAAAAGAATCAGGGATGACAGCGGTACGGAAATTGGAGAAGGGAAATGGATGCAGATTGAAGAATACCTTTGTCGAAAAAGCGGCTCGGGCTTGACGCACGGTTGCTGCCCTGAGTGCTTCAGCGAGATTATGGCCGAGATGGAGACACCAAAGTAAGGCCAGTCCTTTTTGCTGGAAAGAGACCCTTCAAATGTTTTCTACTGCCGCAGGAGGTTTCGCATCATGGAAATAGAGAAAATCCTTGTCCCCTTTGATGACTCCGAACATTCAGTAAACGCTGCGAAATACGCGCTTTATCTGGCGAAACTCGCCGGAGCGCACGTGACTATAGTGAACTGTTACGGGTGGTCAAGTTATATCTCTGAAGTGCCGATCTCACTCATGAAGGAGTTTGAGTGGACACGGATGAAGGAGGCAGAAGCTATCGTGAAAAAAGCAGGGGATATTTTTGAGGGGCAAGGAGTCGAGTATGCACTTGAAACGATTTATGGTTTACCAGGCCCGGTGTTGGCCAGACAAGCGGAAAAAAAAGAATATGACCTGATAATAATGGGTTCCCACGGACATTCAGATATTGCAGGTTTGTTCCTCGGCAGCGTAACACACAAAGTGCTCAACACTATTTATTGTCCGGTCCTGATTGTACCGTGATACCTATTTCGTTGCCTGAAACGGCAATACATTTTTCTGATTCCAGATGCAGCATACGAGGGGGAGGCAGGCAGCAATTCTGGTATTTGCAGGAGGCAAGCATGGAGAACGAAACATCAGAGTCAGGATGCCAAAAGGACCTTCTCGTAACTTTGCAGCAGAACTACACCCGTGAAGAGTGTAGCTTTATTCATGAAGCCCTCGAGCTGACCAAAGACAAACTTCCTGAACCTTCATCTCTCATAAAGGGGGTCGCACAGGTTCTTGTTGACCAGAAAGCTGCCCCGGATGTGATCGTTGCCTTCCTGACAGCTCCCCTCCTGTGGGGTCGGTTTATTCCCCTTGCTGTTGTTACCAAAAAGTTTGGCAGCAATGTATCCTCGCTTCTGAAGCACTTTGCACCACCTCAATACCGACCAGGAACATTTTCCAGTACGGATTGCACTGAAAATATTCAAGCCTTGTCGCCCCCCCTCTCCGGGCACACGAACCAGGTCCTCCTTGCACTGGCAATCATCTTGTTTGAACTGCAAACCATTATTATCAAAAGACAACAGTACAACAGGGAAAAAGTCGAAGACATTCTCTGGCTCGCAGTACAGCTGGCCAGCAAACACAGTTTTCGGACGTTACGTAGAAACCTGGAAGATACGGCCTTCAATATTTTTAATCCGGAAGTCTACAATGCTCTCAAAAGTCAAGTAGCACCTCTTTCGGCAGAAGACGAGAGATGCCTGGTGATCCTGAAGAACACGCTGGTTGGTTTACTTAAGCAAAACGGTATTGCCGCAGATATTCAGGGGCGAATCAAAAGCCTTTACAGTATTCACTGCAAAATATGTCATTCAGATAAATCTCTCGAATCAATCATGGACCGTATTGGGCTTCGCATAATTGTTACGACGGTCCCAGAGTGCTATCGGGTGCTGGGGCTTCTGCACGCACATTTCCAGCACATCCCCGGAAGCTTCGATGATTATATAGGTTTTCCAAAGAAGAACGGGTACCAGTCACTTCATACCTGCGTATATCCTGTGAGGGGTATTGCGTACAAACCTATAGAGTTCCAAATCAGAACGATATGCATGCATAAAGAAGCCGAATACGGATGCGCAGCACACTGGCAGTACAAAAGACAGGAACAGACCGCATCAACAACTGAACGACCTCAACCACTCCATAATTGCTCTACCAGCAAGGAGGATTTCTTGCGTTTCCTTTACCGGAGCTGTCATAAAAACAATATTGTCATTTTCGGAAGAGAAGGGTTGATACATCATCTTCCTGCCCATTCGACTGTCGGGCAATATCTCAGGGAAGCCGGCATCAAGGTTTCACCTGAAGATCTCATAATGGTGAATAGAACCCTTACAGACGAGAGATACGTCCTGAAAGATAACGATTCTGTCGAAGTTGTTTGGGCAAAATCGCGAGGGGAAAGAACGGCAAAACAAATACACCATAAAATGGCATGGAAAGCAAGCTCTGCCGGAAGGCTCAGCACCCCGGCCAGGGCGCAGGTGAATAATCCTTTGTCCTCGATGCTTGTCATCATGTTTTAGCCTGCCGGAAAGCAAGTGGCACAGGAGAAAGGCCTCCAGCAGGCTGCAATTTTCCTGATGTCACAGTTCATGCCCCCCCCAAAAGGGGTTACTAGAAATTGCCGTTATTGGTTGAATAATCTCAGGAGGAGACATGAAATGAAAGACCAGAAAAAAAAGAAGGCCAATATCGTCGTTAAAAATACCCCCTATGAAATGTCTCCGTTCAGAGAGATGGAACACTATTTTGATGATTTTTTCCGTAATCCGTTCTCGCTCTTAAGGCATCCGATGTGGTCAAGAGCTCAGGAGACAGCCAATACTATTGTGACGCCTGTCGTGGATATTTTTGATGATGGAAACGAGATGGTGGTAAAAGCAGAAATTCCAGGGGTCACAAAAGAGGATCTCAATGTTGATATCAGTGAGAATAGCCTGACCATCTCGGGTGAGAAAAAGCAGGAGCAAAAGATCGACAGACAAAACTACCACAGAGTTGAATGCTCTTACGGATCGTTCTCCCGCAGCTTCAGCTTACCGGACAGTGTCATTGGCGACGAGGCCAGGGCGTCTTTTCAGGAAGGGATTTTAGAGATACGAATACCAAAATCCAAAACGAGTAAAGTGAAGAAAATCACCATCGAATAACGTAATCCACTACTCTATCAGAGACGTGAGGAACTGCGATGCGCAAACAAGGAAAAAACGCTCTTCAAGCCATTTTTTGTGACGCTCTTGACCGAAACGATCATGCTGATTTTAAAATCATATTCTGGGACGGCAGGGTGCACAAGGTTGGGAAAGGCGATGACTTCACGGTCTATTTTAAAACGAAAAGTGCTCTGAAAAAAGTGCTTCTTGACCTGCCGCTTGGATTTGGTGAAGGCTACATGAATGGGGATATTGAAATTGAAGGTGACCTCAGCCAGGTTGTCAACGTTGGCCTCTTATCGGATCGGCTCCAGGACAAAAAACCTACATCCCTGCTGAACTCTGTCGCTCTCAACCTGCTACAGAGGAACAACAAGAAGGCAGATAAACGAAACATCGCATACCATTATGACCTTGGTAACGATTTCTATAAATTATGGCTTGATTCGAAGATGCTCTATTCCTGTGCTTACTTCAAGGACGACAGAGATTCCCTGGAACAGGCGCAAATCCAGAAAATAAATCTCTGCTGCCGGAAGCTCCAACTACAACCTGATGAACATTTGCTTGATATCGGCTGCGGCTGGGGTGGTCTGCTCATCAATGCTGCAAAACAGTACGGCATCCGCGGTGTGGGTATTACACTTTCGAAGGATCAACTTGCATATGGAAGGGATCAACTCAAAAAAGAGGGCCTTCAGGGTCGTGTCCAGCTCAAATATATGGACTACCGGGATCTTCCTCTATTGAACCAGACATTTGACAAGGTTGTCTCTGTTGGCATGTTCGAGCATGTGGGTAAAGCAAATATGAACCGGTTTTTAAAAAATGCCCGAAAGGTGCTGCGCCCCGACGGCCTCCTGCTGCTCCATACTATTGGCAAAACGCTGGAGGAGCCGACCAATAGCTGGATCAGGAAATATATCTTCCCGGGATGTCATCTGCCGGATATTGGTTCAATTCTTACAAACACAACCCAACACGGTCTCAGCTTTATCGACTGTGAGAACATGCGTATACATTACAGCAAAACCCTCGATAGCTGGGGGCTGCGTTTTGAAGAAAATGAAACACGAATTCGCTTGATGTTTGATGACCGTTTTATCCGAATGTGGCGATTATACCTTGCAGGTTGTTCCGCTTTATTCAGGCTTGGAAAATTACATGTATTCCAGTTTTTATTTTCAGCAGGAGTACGAAACGATCTGCCGTTGACCAGAGAATGGATGCTTGAGGATTCCTCGCCATAAGCCCCACACAGCAGCTTTGAACGATCAAATAAATAGGGAGAACGAGCAATGCCAGAGGGAAAAGTGAAGTGGTTTAATGAGGTGAAAGGATACGGTTTCATAGAGCAGGATGATGGAAAGGAGATATTCGTGCACCACTCTGCAATTCAGGCAGAGGGGTTCAGGACCCTCAACGAGGGAGATCGGGTGCAGTTTGAGATCAAGTCAAGCGATAAGGGTCCGTTTGCAGACCATGTAGTAAAGCTCTGAACGAGCAGACACGTATCTGCATGTTGTTAAATTTTGTTTTTTTCATGAATGAATGAGATGTAAGTGTGGCAGAAGAAGAGTGCTTTCACTATGGAGCGGCCTGATAACGTTTTCATCCGCTCAGGGGTTGATACATGCATAACCAGACTGTCCTGCTTATTGAGGATGACACAACGGTTCTGAAGATAGCCTGCGTCATGTTAACACGTCTCGGCTACTCGGTGCTTACCGCGGAGGACGGTCTTGAGGCGATTGAGGTCTTTCAGCGTCATAAATACGAAATACGTTTGGTACTCAGTGATTTTGCCATGCCTCACCTGGATGGGATGAAGACACTTCAGGAATTACGGAAAATTGTTCCAGGTATCCCGATGATACTTGCCAGTGGGCATAGCGAAGAGAATGTAATGAGAGGCAGCTTCAAAGAACGGCCAGCCTGTTTCCTGCAAAAGCCCTACAATCTTCAAGCGTTAAAGGATGCAATTGACCTGACACTTCGATAGTACATCTTAACCGGTGAATCACCTGAGATGTCAGGGGTAGACTGACAACCCGGTGCACTGAATCAATGCCGCCAAAAACTTTACTTTCGGCACCACCGGAACTGAGGGCAAAGCAGGGTTCGTTCTTTGATAGTAGTATTCTCCGAGGAGGTCTTTGATATGAGAATAGCCCAGGTTGCACCACTGCACGAATCCGTCCCCCCCAGGTCTTATGGCGGTACAGAGAGAATCGTCTTCTTTCTAACTGAAGAGCTCGTCAAAAAGGGGCATGATGTCACGGTCTATGCCAGTGGCGACTCTTTCACGAGCGCAAAACTGGTACCCACGATAGCTCAATCACTTCGCTTAAACCCATGTTGCAACGACATGGTGGTACCGCATATTCTGCAGCTCGAACGACTTTTTCAAGACAACGCTCATTACGACATCGTCCACTTCCACACAGATTACCTCCATTTTCCGTTTTCCAGAAGGTTCCTGCCAAATCAGGTCACCACATTGCATGGCAGGCTCGATATCCCCGAACTCACCATGATTTTTAACGAGTATAGCGACATGCCGGTTGTCTCGATATCTGATAATCAACGTCTCCCTTTACCGATGGCTCATTGGCAGGGCACCGTTTACAACGGTATTGACGCACCACCGTATACATTCCAACCTGATCGCGGCCGGTACATGGCGTTCCTTGGCAGGATCACACAAGAAAAAGGAATCAGGGAGGCCATTGAAATTGCTTTGCGCTGCGACACGGAGTTACGCATCGCCGCCAAGATCGATCTGGTCGAAAATGTCTATTACAGAGAACATATAGAACCCTATTTTGATCATCCTCTTATTACTTATGTCGGGGAAATCACGGAACTCGAAAAATCCGCGTTTTTAGGAAATGCCGCGGCCCTGCTCTTCCCCATTCAATGGCCGGAACCATTTGGGCTGGTAATGATAGAGGCACTCGCTTGCGGCACACCGGTGATTGCTTTCAATAAGGGTTCTGTTCCGGAAGTACTCGAAAACCTGATTAACGGGTTTATCGTTGACTCTGTTGAGGAGGCGGTTGCCGCAGTCGGCAGATTGGGCGCAATAAGCCGTCACCGCTGCCGGGAGTCCTTTGAGAAACGTTTCACGGCCTCCAGGATGACTGAAGGTTACCTGGAGGTGTACCGTAATCTATTGACCCTCAGCCATGTATTGCCCCGTCAGGAGGCCCAGGCTGATATGCGGGGGTAGCGATGAAGGACGTCATCCAAATAGACGACTATTGGTATATAAAAGCGGGCTCTTCCAGAGCCGACCTGCAGACCCGGGTCCTCAAGAACAATGAATCTTTCGCCATCTTTGATCGATTCGGGGATATCCATCGTATCGGTGTTGGAGAACAGGGGCTATTCTATGAAGGGACCCGACACCTGTCTCATTTCGAGATGCTCATAAATCAACGGCAGCCAATGTTGCTGAATTCATCAACGTCCCATGACAATATCCAGCTGGCAATCGATCTGACAACGGCTGATATGTACGAAGACGGACAGCTCTATATGGGTAAGGGAAAGGTGCATATTTTTCGTTCAAAACTGCTCTGGAATGATCAGTATTACGAGCAGATTCGATTCACCAACTACGACACCCAAAACTATTCATTCCATATCGGCTTTACAGTGGATTCAGATTATGTGGATATTTTTGAAGTACGAGGGATGGAGAGAAAAAAGAGAGGGGATAAACAAGCCACAGAGGTGTACGCAAACAGGATGAGGCTGAGCTATAAAGGGCTCGATCGCAGGATGTATCAAACAGTGGTCGAATTTGACCCGCCGCCTGCACGCATCAGTGACAATCAAGCATACTATTCCATATCACTTGACCCCCAGGAATCAAAAGAGATACAGATAACCGTCTCATGTACGAACCGGCAGGAAACCAAAAACATTCTTCCATTTGCCACAGCATATACGCATTGCCGTGAAAAATCCATAAACACCCGTACGACGTTTGTCGATATCTTCACTTCAAACGAACAACTCAATGATTGGCTGGTCCGCTCTGCCGCTGATTTGCGATTGTTGATTTCAGATACCGAACATGGTTTATATCCATACGCCGGCATACCATGGTTTTCTACACCGTTTGGCAGGGACGGGATAATTACAGCCCTCCAGAGTCTCTGGATCTACCCGGACCTCAGCCGTGGTGTGTTGCAATTTCTTGCCCATCACCAGGCGACCGAATGTCTCCCCGAAAGTGACGCCGAACCCGGTAAAATCCTGCATGAGATTCGCCAGGGAGAAATGGCGGCCTTACAGGAAATTCCCTTTGCAAAATATTATGGAAGCGTTGATTCGACGCCCTTGTTCATCGTACTGGCTGGGCGTTACTTTGAACGGACCGGAGACCTTGCGACCGTAAAAAGACTTTGGCCCAATCTTCTTGCTGCTCTTGACTGGATCGATAAATCCGGTGATCTTGATAATGACGGCTTTGTTGAATATGAGAGAAAATCTACTTCAGGAATTCTGCAACAGGGTTGGAAAGACTCTGACGACTCTGTTTATCATGCAGATGGTTCCAATGTCAGTGGACCTGTCGCACTCTGCGAAGTACAGGGGTACGTCTACGAAGCCAAACTGCAAATGTCAAAGTTGGCGGGGATTCTTGGCCATCCCGACATGTCCATACAGCTGGATGCTGAGGCAGCCGCTTTAAAGGATGCATTTCATGAACACTTCTGGCTTGAAGATCTTCAAACCTATGCCATAGCACTGGATGGTGAAAAAAAACCCTGTAAAGTCCGCTCTTCCAACGCCGGACATACGCTTTACTCAAATATCGCCCGGGAGGATACTGCTCAAGCCCTTGTCCAAACCTTGCTCTCGCCAAAATCATTTAGTGACTGGGGCATACGGACCATAGCAGCAGGAGAAGCCCGTTACAATCCAATGTCCTATCATAACGGCTCTGTCTGGCCCCATGACAACTCACTTATAGCTATGGGAATGGCTCAATACGGATTCATGACTGAAGCGTCAATCGTCCTTACTGGTCTGTTCAATACGGCAATCGAGGTTGATCTCCACCGGCTGCCCGAACTGTTCTGTGGTTTTCATAAGCGCCCTGAGCAGGCACCTACTCTTTATCCGGTGGCTTGCAACCCCCAGGCCTGGGCAAGTGGCGCTGTATTTATGATGTTACAGGCAACCCTTGGTTTAACATTTTCTCACCAGAAACCAGAGATACGATTTACACGGCCTTTTCTGCCGGACTATATCGATTCACTTCGCATATTGAACCTGAAAACCAGCAATGGTGAAGTCGATCTTGAGATCCGGCGCAATTTTCATGAAGCCGGTGTTCATGTGGTCAGAAAGGCCGGAGATGTTGAGCTCGCCATATTGATGTAAGCATATTGGCACAGACTCTTTTGGTGATGCAGGCTCCATCTGCCATCTGGAGGAGGATATGAACCCAATTCGGCGCATTTTCCCAGCCAACCCCCGAAATATCACCACTTTCACAACGATCATCACCGTAGTGCAAACTCTCGTGTACCTTTTTCTTGTAATACCTCTATCAGCGTCAGAGGTATCGACAGTTGTGCCGGAGCAGAAGGTGCGGAAAATGCTTGCCACTATTCAGTCCTATGGCATGAAGGATCAAACGGTACTCGACGCAATGGCACGGGTTCCCAGACATCTGTTTGTTCCTGAAAAATACCGGGAATACAGTTATCATGACTCACCTCTTGGGATCGGTTACGGGCAAACGATTTCCCAGCCCTATATCGTCGCTGAAATGACCAGGTTGCTTGATCTCACCGCGCATTCCAAGGTTCTGGAGATCGGCACAGGATCAGGCTATCAGGCTGCCGTACTCGCCGAGATAAGTAGCCAGGTGTACAGTATCGAAATAGTAGAACCACTCCTGGAGCGAGCCAAAAAAAATCTGGCCGCCGCAGGGTATACCGGCATCAGGAGCCGCCACGGTGATGGCTACTATGGTTGGCCCGAAGCAGCTCCATTTTCTGCCATTATTGTGACCTGTGCCGCAGGCCATATTCCTCCGCCTTTACTGGCCCAGCTTGAGAAAGGAGGTCGAATGGTTATTCCTGTAGGGAAGCGTTACGGGACCCAATATCTTATCCTGGTAACAAAGAATATGGACGGCACGATTTCCAGCAGGAATATATCACCCGTTCGCTTTGTGCCCCTGGTACGAAAATGACTGACAGACGTCGGTGGGTACAACGGCTGGTACTTTTCCTGACCTCAGCAGTGATCATCCTCGCAGAACTTGCATTGATGCGTGAACTTGCCCTCAGGTTCTGGGAGCATCTTGCCTGGTTGGCGATCTGTATAGGCTTGCTCGGGTTCGGCATCAGTGGCACTGTGCTGATCCTGGTTCATCGTTTCCTGCGTATACACCGCCAGACGCTGCAATACTATGCCCTTATTGGGCTGGGGCTGAGTTTACCGGCCTCTGTCCGGCTGGCCGATACGATTGAGCTGAACCTTATCCAGATGGTCTGGCAGCCGACGATGATGTTAGGTATCGGGAAACTGGAGCTGGTTCTCGGCATCCCATTTCTATTTGGTGGCATGTTTATCGGATTGGCTCTGGAAGACCAACCCGATAGCGTGGGCGGGCATTATGCCGCCAACTTCCTTGGATCAGCTGTCGGTGGTCTTGCTGCCCTGCCTCTGATGTTTGTGATTTCACCACGACTGCTCATCCTGCTTGGCGGCTGCACGGTCCTGGCCGGTTCACTGCTCCTGGTACAGCGACTCCCCCAGCTGGCGGCCTGGATGATAGCGGTGCTGGTTATGTCGATTCAGTTATTCCTGGTTCCGCATGCTCCCAGAATTTCAGAGGACAAGGATATCGTCCAGATAAAGGCCATGGCAGACAGCAAAACCGTGACCCGCAGATACAGCCCGCAGGGCATGATCGAACTGATGGAAGCACCTGCATACCACACAGCACCAGGAGTGGCCTTGAACTATGCCAGGGCGCTGCCGCAACAGACATTGATTGTCATTGATGGCCAGGTCACCGGCAGTCTTTACGCGATATCCTCAGTTCACGATTATGAATTCATGGACCATACCACCATGGCGCTTCCATATGCCATGGGTCCTGTCGAAAAGGTTCTGATTGACCATGATCCCGGGGCCGCTCAGTTGGGACTGGCACTTATTCACGGCGTAGAGGACATCAGAGCCGTTACCGGTAACTGGCTGTTTATGAAACTGATGAACAGTACCTTGGATATGACCGGCACTAATACGTATATTGCAGACCAGGTTACACTGGTTACCGGAACCTTACGTGAACAACTGCGAAAATCATCTAACAATTATCCCCTTATTGTTTTGCCCACTGTGGGCAAAGATCCTGGGGGATTGTCCGCAACTGAACCGGACACGCGCATGACCATTGAGACGATGCGTTTGTGTTTTTTACATCTTCGCCAGGACGGTTTGTTGAGTGTCAGCACGGCTGCGTACCAACCACCCCGGGAAAGCCTGCGGCTCCTGAATTTGTTCGTTGAACTCCTGCATGAAAATAAGCTGGATCCGGCAGCACATCTTGCCATGATCCGTAGCTGGTCGACAGTGACCATTGTAGCAACCAAGAGTCCACTGACCCCGGATCAGTTGGCAACAACTCGTCTATTTTGCCGAAACCGGGGATTTGACCTGGTCTGGCTTCCGGACCTGAACGAGGAGGAAACCAACATTTTTCACCAACTTGAAGCGGATGTCTTTTTTCACGGTGCAAAATCACTGGTGGGAGAAGAACGCAACCGGTTTGTCGATGAATATTTTTATAAACTCGCGCCTCCGAATGACAACAAACCTTTTTTCAGACACTTCAACCGATGGCCGACAGGTGATAAACAACTGAGGAATGTAGGCAGATATGGCCGAACCTATGTCGAGGTTGGTTCCCTCCTGCTCACAGCTGCATTGATACAGGCTTTACTTCTGGCACTGATTTTTATTGTACTGCCGCTCATCCCCGTAATCGGGCTCCCGGGAGGGCGTACTGATCAGCTAACTGTCCTGGGCTTTTTCAGCTCTCTCGGATGTGGTTTTATGCTTCTGGAAATTGGCCTGCTGCAACGATTAACCGTATACCTCGCTCATCCGGTCTGGGCTTCAGCGACGGTTCTCTCAGGATTCATGCTCTTTGGTGGTATTGGCAGCAGTATCAGCTCCGTTATCCACAACAGGTTACCTCAGATTCACTTGAGAATAACAGGTACCGTGGTGGCTGTGGCGATTATGCTGCTACCGGGGATCGATTGGATGAGTGGCTGGACTGAAGGTTTTGCACTGACAGGGCGCATTACCGTGGCGTATCTATTCATTGCCCCCCTGGCAACAGTTATGGGGATGGTTTTTCCTCTAGGACTGAGACGACTTGGTATGGCTCAGCCGCACTTAATTCCCTGGGCCTGGAGTGCAAACGGGTTCACCTCCGTTCTTGGTACTCTCCTTGCCCAGGTGTTTGCAATGCGATGGGGTTTTGACACCGTCGTCTGGCTGGCCATCGGCTGCTACGCCCTGGCTGCTATGTGCAGCCAGAAATTGCCGGAAGATCAAACATTGAAAGCACAACGATTATGCTGAAACAAAAGGGAACTGTCACAGCGTGAGAATCTATAGCATACTTGCAGACCTGGTACTCATTTTCCACACCGGTGTTGTCGCCTTTAACCTGCTCAGTCTGCCAGTCATAATTGTCGGCAGGCTATTCAGAAGAGAATTCATCCATAATCCCTGGTTTCGCTACTCCCATCTCGCATCTATGGCAGTGGTTGTGTTGCTTGCAGTGTTCAATAAGATATGTCCCCTGACAGACTGGGAGGGAAAGCTGCGTTCACTCGAAACTACAGGTGTTGCCTATAGGAAGACGGTAATCCAGCAGTGGGTGGGAGAATTCATATACTATGATTTTGCCTGGGGTACCGTAGCCTTAGCCTATTGTATCTGGTTCATAGCCATACTCGTCACTTTATGGTTGATACCGGTTCGCCGCCAACGAACCCCCTGGTAATATGTTAAAATATAAAGGTATCAAATGGATAAGAGCACGTTACTGGCTCCCTGTTCTACCTCTGGTTTTTATGAGCAGCCTCTTTTCATTTATCAGCATGCCCGGAACCTCCTTTAACGGTCCGTTACCACAACTGACGCCTCAGGAGCACCTGAGTGCCGGACTGTTGGCTGAACATGTCCGTGTTCTGGCAGATGAGATCGGCCCCCGCAACATCTGGGAACCACCGTCCATGGCTACCACTGTAAGCTATCTCAAGAAAACGTTACGCTCTATGGGCTATCAGGTAAACATTCAGGAGTTCAGTGCCTACAATGTCATCGCGCAAAACCTCGAGGTCGAAGTCCGCGGTACCAGGCAACCTGAAGCTATAGTGGTAGTGGGGGCTCATTATGATACAGTCGCTCACTGTCCGGGTGCAAACGATAATGGCTCTGGCGTCGCCGTCCTGCTTGAGTTGGCACGCCTGCTGGCAAAAAGCCTGCCGGAACGTACCATACGCCTGGTGGTCTTCGCCAATGAAGAGCCTCCCTTTTTTTACAGCAAGTCCATGGGCAGTCGCCACTATGCCAGAAGGTCTCGTGACCGTCGGGAGAATATTGTCGGTATGCTTTCCCTGGAAACGATGGGTTATTTCAACGATACACCGGGCAGTCAGCATTACCCTTTCCCCTTCTCCTTCTTTTACCCTGACACAGCTGATTTTATTGGTTTTGTCGGAAACATCAGATCCCGTAAGCTCGTAAGGCAGAGCATCACTGCCTTTCGCACTCACGCCCTGTTCCCGGCTGAGGGACTGGCTGCACCCGCTTTTGTCACCGGTGTTGGCTGGTCCGACCACAACTCTTTCTGGAAGGAGGGTTACCCGGCCATCATGATCACGGATACCGCGTTCTTTCGCTATAAAGCCTATCACACGGTGCAGGATACTCCGGAAAAACTCGATTATCAGCGCCTGGCCAGGGTGGTAAAAGGTCTTGTCCCCACCATCGTGGACCTGGCACGATTACAACCCTGATAATGGTTTTGTCTCACAGCGCTCTATTATGCTATAATCAGTTAGGCAACTGTGCATTTTCAGGACTCAGGGAACTAGTTACCGACCCCGTGCAAGCCGTACAGCCTGTTCATGAAAAAGCTGCCAGCGGATGGGGTTCCAGTTAACCTTTCATAAGGGACGGGACAATGAGCATAGGTGAAATTTGCAATCGCATGGTGGTTTTCGTCAAGAAGAACGACTCTATTCGCGAAGCAGCTGTAATTATGCGTAAATATCATGTGGGTGATGTCGTGGTCATTGAGGAACGAGAGGACGAGCGTTTTCCAATCGGCATCATGACTGATCGGGATATCGTGATTCAACTTACGGCGGAAGATGTTGATATTGAAGCTGTAACAGTTGGAGACGTAATGAGTTTTAACTTGGTAACAGCCCGGGAAGACGATGATATTATGGATACTATCAAGAAAATGCGAAGCAAGGGGATTCGTCGTATTCCGGTAGTCAATAATCGGGGAGTTCTGCAGGGCATACTGACATTCGACGATCTTGTAGAACTTCTTTCCGAACAATTAATGGATTTAACAAAACTCATTACGGGAGGACGCAATCGGGAATACCACAAACGACCATGACCTTGCCGGTATGGTCGCTTGTGGGGCACAATTTTTGGGCCCGACCACACAACGTCCCTGTATTCACAACTGCCTCAACAAATCTGCGAGTTCTCGTTAAATATCCGGGATAAACGCGTATGCACGCTGTGGATATACCAACAATCGGACAGAATTTCCTTTCCACCCTCACAGTACGGCTTCAGCCATACCGTCGCATCCTGCTCTGGGGAGAACCGGGTACAGGCAAATCAACCCTCGCGGTAGAGCTGCTGCGTCATATGAGTCTGCAAGCTCACCCCTGTATGCTTTTGGAGCTGGATCCCGGGACTCCGCCATTCGGTGTACCTGGTGCTGTCAGCATCGCCCATATGAACACGGGTGAACTCCTGTGCCAGTATATGCTGCCTCTCTGCACCCTTAACAGTGCCCGTTTTCGGCTTCCGTTGATCGTCGCTGCCCGAAATTTACTGTTGACCGCACAATCCCACAATGACGGATCGACGCTTCTGATCGACCCACCTGGCATCGTCAAGGGCGTCGGTGGCGCCGAGCTGCTGCTATCTCTTGTGGAAACACTTGCGATCGAGGCTCTACTCATCTTGTGCAAGACGTCTGATCTGCCATTAGAAAATGAACTTTCCGCACTCTCAGTGCCACTTTTCCGCGTTTCTGCATCAGCTGCGGCCAAAAGACCGACAAAAACAGCACGAGCGAAATCGAGAACCAAGCTGTGGGATCAATTTCTGGCTTCAGCGAGAAGAGAAGAATGCGATCTCCAGGCAATGCATCCTATCGGGACCCCACCACCCAACGACACGCCGGATGCCTGGCTCGGCAAGCAGGTGGCTCTGTTGGATAGCGCAGGAAATTTGGTTGCCATGGGGGAAATTGTTGGATGTACCGCCAATCAGTTGACCGCCAGGATTGTGAGAAACAGCCCTGCCCAGGCAACAACATTGCTGATACGTGATGCGGGACGCAACGAGGCAGGGCACCTCATCACGGTGCCGCCTCCCTCTCCACGTACACATACCACCCGGCGTGTCCCAGGAGATATGGGGATTGCCTACCGGCCAGCTGACGCCCGCAGCCAGCCACTCTCAATCCATATGGGAGCCGCCTGGGCGACCCTGGTCGGAGGGGTTTTCGAGGATCCGCTTCTGCACGTACGGTTACGCAACCAGAAACGGAGCTTTCTCTTTGACCTCGGTGCTCCTGCCCGTTTGCCAGCCAAGATCGCCCATCAAGTCGAAGCAGTGTTTCTCAGCCATGCTCACCTTGACCATATCGCCGGTTTTATCTGGTTTCTCCGATCCCGACTTGGCCCCTTCGGTCCCTGCACAATCTTCGGCCCGGATGGGTCAATTGAGCGGTTCGAGCATTTCCTCAACGCTATCACCTGGGACAGGATTGACGATAGAGGACCAATGTTCATCGTTGCCGAAATACGTGAGAACGAACTCATACAGGCACAACTGCAACCCGGCAGAAAAAGAGTCTCTCTGCCATCAAGGACAATAAAAGATGGTATCATCATTGCAGATGACGACATCAACATACGGGCTGCAATCTGTGATCATAATATTCCCTCTATTGCCTATGCACTTGAATTTGTCCGGGGAATCAGTATCAGAAAAGACAAACTTCGCAAGCTGAACCTGAATTCCGGGCCCTGGCTCGGGCAGTTGAAGAAATGCATCTCTTCACAATCAACCGACGTATATATTGACCTGCCCGACGGCTCAAAACAAACAGCCGGAGAACTGGCAAAGCTGCTGGCAATTATTACCCCCGGCAAGAAGCTTGCGTACGTAGCTGATATGGCTGACACTCAAGAGAACCGCAGAAAGGTCGTTAAACTTGCCCATGGAGCTCACACCTTATTTTGCGAGGCAGCCTTTGCCAAAGCGGACCAGGGCAAGGCAGAGGCTACCCAGCATCTCACAACCATAGCCGCCGCAAGGATTGCAAAAAGTGCAGGGGTCAAACAACTTGTTCCTTTTCACTTCTCGAAAAGGTATGAATTCAAACCGCATCTGCTCTATGAAGAGATCTGCTCAGAAGCTGGCAATGTCTGTATTATCTGTGCCACATGAAGCTGCAGCGACGGCGAATGATTGTGGTCTCGACGCCCCCTGTCACGTCCCCCCCTCCCTGCGAATCATTTTATATAGAAATTGTTACGGAATACTCGGGAAAAACAGCACCCAAAAAACTCATGAATTCATCACATCGCCTCTCTAATACGGTATTTCTATCCCGTATTTCCCCATCAAATGCAGTATTGCTTATCGCCTCAGTTATCTACATAATTTTATCTACAGACCTAATGATTGCATGCCCTGTAGCAATTACTGGAAAGCTGCGATAGCGGCAAAAATACCTGCCCGGGTAAATGTTTCCAGGGTCATGTCAAGTCTCGAATATCGAGAACTCGAGACGCATTTTTGGCTTCCTGCAAGGCAGGACTGAGGACGCATAGCAGCGCTATGTAACCGAAAAAACAACGAAGCCGGGAAGTCAAAAGTTCCTTCGAGATCCGACAGATGAGGGTCAACCTGACACATAATAGCTGCACAAGCCTAACGACTCACGAGTCCCTTACAGCATGAAACGAAAATCGATCAGAACCAGGGCGAACGGTATCGTGGCACTGTCAAATTTGAAGAAACCACTGATTACCCTTCTCTATGATGTAACACCAGAGGGCATATCATTTTTGTGTGCCGAGCCGGCGGAAATGACAGACAGCACCTTCATTATGGATATTCTGATCTTTGATAGCAACACTGATTTTGAATATTGTATTACTCAGGTTAAAGGGCGACTGAGATTTCGGCGGCGGGTCTCTATCCCAAACGGCACTATCTTATTATGGCGATGCGGTGTCGAATTAATAGAACTTAACGACTTTCAGAAGAGATTGCTGCACAAAGGCTATCGTCTGATGCACCAACAATGCCAGACGTCCTGGCAGGCATTTCCCTACACTGTTGCATGACATTTTCAACCAATGCGATGCTGGATCAGCAGACCGACATCTTTTGATTTCTGGTAACAGGGGATAAGGTATGCAGTTTGCCGAAAAATACGTAACTCCTCTGGCTGGAGAACTGTCTCCAAGCAGGAAGAGGTTCAATGTTTTTAATGAATATTTTTTCATTCGCAACGGTACAATTCGATTTCAGGCGAGGGCCGACATTTTCAACAATGTTAAGGTGATTCTTAAAGTTTACCGAAACGATGGTGTTTGCGAATCGTTCATTGTTGATACAGATTATTATGATGTTCAGCAATTTGAACATAAACGAGTTACCAGGGACTTTTTTATCCACCCATTTCCGATGAA
The DNA here is from genome assembly GCF_010646885.2 of Desulfopila sp. IMCC35008. Lineage (GTDB taxonomy): Bacteria > Desulfobacterota > Desulfobulbia > Desulfobulbales > Desulfocapsaceae > Desulfopila. Next base: position 4,844,315 of record NZ_CP050700.1, read on the forward strand.
TCTTGGTCAGGTAACCTGTGTCAAATTTTCATATATCATTCATCTGGGTGAACAATCCTTTAACTCACAGTATGACTACATATTTATGGAGAGAAGTAATTTTGAGGACAATCGAGCCCAGTGGCGAGAAATTACAGGACTCTGGGCTACTGGAAACACCTACCGGACAACAGAGGTCAAGCCCAACATTCTGCAGCGAGATGTTGACCACTACAACAGGAACTTTGAGTCACTCAATATAACACCAAAGTTTACCAGAGGACTGTCTCATCACCCTTATCACCCCAAGCGTTTTATCCATAATAAGATTAATGGCTTACTGGAGGAAAAACAGAAAAGACCGGAGCAGGAAATAACAATAAAAGTATGCGTTGACTGCATTGATGATACTGATTTCATAAACCACCTGATTTTTGCGCACAACAATGATGTAAAGGTCCAGTGCATTGTCGATTGGCGGAAAATGACTCTAACCAACAGTGACAACTATCTGCGGCTCAAGCGTTCCGGTATCGAATTACTGGGGGTATTTTGCTCCTCCAGTGATACACTTGTGGAAGTTGCTCCTGACATGCATAATAAATTCATAATCTTCGGCAGTGAAGATTGTATACTTGGATCTTTTAACATAGCTTTTGACACCTGGGGGGCAAACTGGGAGTCCGGTGCAACATTTCACTCAGCAGGGGTCTGTCGACTTCTTGATAATATCTTTCAAAGCATTCGCGGCGGAGTGATCCAACAGTATGGAGTTGATCCCTTGAGCCATTTTAATCTGCTGTATACTTTTGGTCGTCACAAGATGATGAACGGAAATAATTTTCGTCCGCATCAAGCAATAATATCTAAAATTCATGGAGCCCGATTTTCCATAAAAGCCTGTCTGTTTCTTTTAGGTGAACTGCAGGGAGATCATGGAGACAGCGTGATAGATGCACTTATATGTGCGAAGAATCGAGGTGTTGAGCTTTTATTCATATTCAACGGACACATGGCAAGAGTTGGCGATGGAGGACAAGAATCCCCAATGACCGAGGAACTTCAAAAACCTTTACTGCCGGCTATCGCCAGACTGAAGCAGGCTGGAGTCCCCATTGGGTTGGTATACGGGATCAATGATCATGCTGTTCCTTATTCTCCATTACACTCAAAGTATTGTGTAATTGATGGCCAGATCGTTCTGGATGGTAGTTTTAACTGGTATAACACCTCTGTTTTTTCGCATGATCATTTACTCGTATTTTCGAACAAACAGGCTGCCAGGGCCTATGAGTATGAGATCCACGAGATTCTTCATACTATGCGGGTATATTGGAAGTAAAAGGATTTCCCCGTCGTCCGCACTTATGTTTTCTAAATTTCCAGGAGACTGGCTGTTGAGATGCCCATGATTCAGCTCGTGTTTGCCCAAAGCATAATTTCAAGGGATAAAGGTGAAACAACCCAGAAGCTGAGGTTTGGTATTCTGGTGAAAAACCTTGCATACGAAAAACAGATCACTGTTCATTGGGCTGGTGTTGATAATAAATGGCACCAGCTTCCTGCATTTTTCTCTTGCCAATCTGGCGGCGGTCGCGAGCAGTGGTACGCTGAAACAGTTTACAGCTCTTCAGTCACAGAACGTCTGCCCGGTACTATCAGTTTTGCTCTACAGTACAGCGTCTCCGGTATGAATTACTGGGATAATAATCACAATAGTACTTATTTCCTGTCAACTGATACCGGTCTTGCGCTGGGGGCAAACATTTTACTTTCTCTCATTGATTATAATTCATTGCTGCCCCAAAGTGAAATAATGCAAATTGTGGTGGCGTCTCATTGGTCCCTGCTGGCCCAACGTGTGTTTGTGCGTTGGACCACAGACAATTGGAGAACGTATCATCAGACCCTCTGCACATTAAAAGGAAATAACAGTATCCATAAGACTCAAAAAGTCGAACCGAATCCCGGCTCAAACAAAATTTCGCTTTGGACTGGACATCTCAGAACACGTAAAGCTTTCAAGGTTGAATATGCCATCGGATGTGTGACTGAAAATGGGGAAATCTGGGACAACAACTTCGGTTGTAATTATATATCAAGTCATAATAGCTTCAAGCTCTTAACCCTTAACCTGCACTGTTATCAAGAACAAGATCAGGATGCAAAATTTACTGAAATTACCCGGGCAATCAGTGAGATAGATATCGACATTATCTGTTTGCAGGAAGTGGGTGAAGTGCGTAATGATACAGGCCAAGGAGAGTGGCGAACTAATGCAGCAAGGATAATTCGGAACCGATTACGGGAGCGTGGTCGTTACTATCATCTTTACAAAGACTGGTCACATATAGGATTCGATCGCTACCAGGAAGGAAGCGCTATTTTGAGTAAGTACCCTTTTCTTAGAAGAAAAGCCGCTTACGTTTCTACCAGTAAGGATATAAACAGTATCCACGCCAGAAAAATAGTTATGGCTCAAGTTTACGTCCCGGCCATAGGGATTGTCAATGTGTTCTCTGTCCACCTTAGCTGGTGGAGCGAGGGTTTTCGTGAACAATTCGAAACATTACGACGATGGGCAGACGAGGAAGACTCAGCTCAGGTTGCTGCCACATTGTTGTGTGGTGATTTTAACATAAAGGCAGGCTCCCAGGGGTACATGCTGATAGTCGATGACAAAGAATACGAAGACCAGTTTTTACGAGCAACATCTCCTGCACTGTTTGCTGAAATATTCAAGGAGACATTACCAAAGCGGGAAATGTATTGGGCTGATGACGACAGAATTGATTACATATATGCCAATAAAAACGCATCCTTGCATCCAGTCAGGTCGAAGGTTGTCTTTTCAGGCCAATATTACAGGAGGGTTTCCGACCACGTGGGATATCTCACAGAATTTGAGCCGGAAGAAATACATACAAGCTGAACATTTCATTCTTTTCAGCCCTTCTCAGTCATTGCCAAGCCGTTGCAGCGAGGCGATGAAAGAAGACCATGGTTCATACCGGATTGGCGCTTACGAAATCACCCCCCAAAGCACACCTGTTGTAAGGGTACACAAGATGATATAATTCATTGTTGATACATTTTCCCGATGGCTAGTCAGATGAGCCTATAAGACCCACAGAGTAATCAAAAACACTTCGGCCACAACTGTGAATCGGTGCAGCAGAGTAGGTATACATTCTGTGGAAGGAAAGCGAAATGGAATACAAGGATTACTACAAGATTCTCGGGATAACAAAAGATGCTACACTGGATGAGATCAAAAGAGCTTACCGGAAGCTAGCCCGCAAGTACCATCCTGATGTAAATAAGGAAACAGGTTCAGAAGCTCGTTTTAAAGAGATCGGGGAAGCCTATGAAGTGCTGAAAGACAAGGAAAAGCGTGCGGCATATGACCAGTTTGGGAGCAACTGGAAAGCCGGGCAGGATTTCAAGCCACCACCTGGTTGGGAGTTCCGGGATTTTACCGGTTCACGGAGTTACAGTCGGTCTTCGCCTCATGGGTTCAGCGATTTCTTCGAGACACTTTTTGGCGGATGGCGGAATCAGCCGGAAGCGGAGGCCTTTTCGTTCTTCCATTCCGATCCGTTTGAGCGCGGCCAGGACATAAGGGCCAAGCTGTCCATCACACTTGAGGAGAGCTACAGAGGAAGCAGGAAAACAATCTCACTGAGCCGGGATACGATTTCTGGAGGCCGGTACGGCACAGAAACCACCTCACTTCAGGTATCAACCCCCAGGGGAATTCTAGAAGGGCAGCAGATCAGGCTTGAAGGACAGGGAAATGCTCGTATGGAGCATGGTAGACGTGGAGACCTGTTTCTTGAGATCATCTTTGAGCCTCACCCCTATTTTACCGTGGTCAAGCGAGACATAACCATGACCCTGCCGGTAACCCCATGGGAAGCAGCGCTTGGTGCAACCATCAAAGTTCCTACACTTGGCGACCCTGTCGACCTCAAATTGCCAGCGGGCTCCCAGACTGGCCGTAAGTTGCGCTTAAAGGGCAAAGGCCTCTCTTCAGCAAGCCAAACCGGCGACCAGTATATTATCCTGGCTGTCCACACACCCATACCGGAGACGGAGCACCAAAAAGAGCTCTTCAAAGAGATGGCGAGACTGCTCCCATTTAACCCGAGAAGCAAGTTCAAGATATAACTATGAAACATCACGAGAAATACACATTGCTGGACGAAACAGTCACGTACAACCTGAAGGGGCTCTGCTCTGCATGTCAGGTTCGGGATGAACTGGTATTTGACATGATCAATGAAGGAATAATTACCCCTCTCGGCAACTCACCCGAAAACTGGGTCTTTTCAGCTGCTTCCATTAAAAATGTACAGGTCACGATACGCCTGCAGCAAGACCTGGGGATCAATCTTCCCGGTGCGGCTCTTGCCCTGAATTTACTGGAGGAGCTCGATGGCCTGCGCTCCCGGCTCCCCAGGGAATAGCATGTTAGCCCACTGTTATATTCGTCATGCTTATCCACCCTTTCCAAGGCAACTTTTTACCGTGAATATCTACCCTAGATATCCGGGAAAATAACACGTGAATATAATGTAAGAAGTTCACCTATTCATTTCCCTGCCACGGTGTTTTCTCACCGTGTTTTCGTCCTAAATGCAGTATTGCTTTTCATCTTTCTTTCCCGCAGAATGGTAACAGCAGGAGAGGTAATTACCTATTTTGAAGTCAATACTGCTGATTATGCACTCTTTTCCATCGACTGAATTGAATGAAGATATAACAAGTAACAAAGGGGTCGGATAACGGCTTAAGCCAGATGAAAGCAATGGTTTTACATGAACTCGGCACGCTGAATGATAATCCGGCACCACTGCAACTGGTGGATTTGCCGGATCCGATGCCCGGAGTTGGCGAAATCCTGGTGAGGGTCGCTGTCTGCGGGGTCTGTCACACGGAGTTGGATATCATTGAAGGCCGTACGCCTCCTTCGCGCTTACCGTTGGTGCCCGGACATCAGGTTGTTGGTCGGGTCCAGGCATTGGGTGAAAAAGTCAAGGTATTCAAACCCCATGATCGAGTCGGTATTGCCTGGATCCACTCGGCCTGCGGAACCTGCAAGTTCTGCCAAGCTGACAGCGAGAATTTGTGTAGTGATTTCAAGGGCACCGGCCGGGATGTCGACGGCGGATATGCCGAGTATATGATAATACCTGAAGGGTTTGCTTATCACATCCCGGATGACCTCAGCGATGCTGAAGTGGCACCCCTGCTCTGCGCCGGCGCGATCGGTTACCGATCCCTGCAGTTGACCGGGCTTCAGGATGGGCAAAAGCTGGGGCTAACGGGATTCGGGGCCTCTGGTCACCTGGTTTTGAAAATGGTTCACTTCCTGTACCCCAATACTACGGTTTTCGTTTTTGCCAGGGGTGGCGAGCAACAGGAATTCGCGAGAGGACTTGGTGCGGGCTGGGCCGGGGCGACCACAGATAAGCCACCAGAAAAGTTAGACTGCATTATTGATACTACGCCTGCCTGGATTCCGGTGGTTGAGGCATTAAGAAATCTCGAACCGGGAGGAAGATTAGTGATCAATGCCATTGCTAAGGAAAATATCGATAAAAATGCTCTCCTGGGGCTGGATTATCAACTCGATATGTGGCTGGAAAAAGAGATTAAGAGTGTCGCCAACATCACCCGAAAAGATGTAAGTGGATTTCTCAAACTGGCCGAGAATATGCAGATTAAACCGGAGGTAAAAGAATATCCGCTGGCCGAGGCAAACCGTTGCTTGATGGAACTCAAGACAAAAAGAGTTCTCGGGGCCAAAATCCTTCGCATTGAGTGATTTGCGGCTTCAAAAGCATCAACAAATGTACCAGACGTCATAGACAACAGATCTCCGGCCTTAACAAAGGCTCCTCACTGTCAACCTGGCCGGGGGCCCGGAACCGGCCAATGGAGAGGACGATGTCGAAAAGCACGATTGGGACATTTCGTCGAGAAGTTGTCATGGAATCATCAGAAAAAACTGCCTGGCTGTCGGTTCTCACCAACCTGCTGCTAGTAGGGATAAAAACTACTGTGGCCGGGATTTGTTCAACCATCTTAATCACCTGGTTTTTTTCCCGCTATGAACATGAAAAAGGTAAGGAAACAGGATTTCCAAGTCTGGTAGCTGATGCGCACCATATCTGGACTGATATGCTCTCCTCGCTGGTTCTTCTGATGGCACTGCTGGGCAGTGCCATGGGGTTTGCCCTCGATAAATATGCTGCAATAATAGTGGTAATGTTTATTGCCCGCTCTGTGACTACGATCTTCACGAACTCTGTACGAGTCCTCCTCGACGCCTCTCTAGACCATCGCAGCTTGGCGCAGATTCGAGAAATTGTTCTTGCAGATCCACGTGTCACTGAAATTCAAAATCTCTGGGCCAGAAATGCCGGACGTTACAAATTTATAGAACTTGATTGAGTTCTTCGGGTGAAAGATCTGGAGAAGGGTCATCAGTTATCGGAAGAGATCAACGCTGATAAAGCTGTGGATAGTATCCTGAGCGAGCAGGGGAATAACTGGAAAGAAAATGCAGCAACCTAGCAAATGAGGGAAACATCATGGACGAACAAAAGATAAGGGAAGCCTTACAGGTGGTTGTGCATCCAAAGTTGAGAAAGAGCCTCATCGATATCGGCATGATACGAAACATCGTAATAGACGATGACAGCGTCACTCTCAGCCTCGCGCTCAGGAGTGAACGATCTCCCTTAAGAAAAGTGTTCATACGTGAAATTGAAAAAGCAGTGGGCGACGTACCCGGGGTTTCTTCCGTGCAGGTAGAGGTCATAGCCTTAAGCAGGGAGGAGTTTGATCAGCTGTTCCCCAGGGCTCCGCTGAAAGGAATTGAAAAAGTGAAAAATTTCCTGGCTGTTGCAAGCGGAAAGGGAGGTGTAGGCAAGACAACGGTCGCTATTAATGTGGCTCTGGCCCTTGTGAAGCAGGGCTTTAAGGTAGGGCTTCTTGATGCTGATGTGTATGGGCCCAGCATTCCGGTAATGCTGGGCATCTCAGCAGTATTGGAGCAGAAAGACAACATGATTATTCCCCAGGAGAAGTATGGCTTGAGGATAATGTCGCTGGGAATGACCGCTGGCCGGGGTGAAGCTTTTATCTGGCGGGGTCCACTGGTTTCAAAGATGATCAATCAATTGCTTGGCAAGGTAACATGGGGCGAACTCGATTATCTGGTTATTGACCTTCCACCCGGAACCGGTGATCCATCAATCGCCATTGCCAATGCACTCCCCCGCTGTTTAGTCTTAATGGTAACAACGCCTCAGGAAGTTGCCCTGGCAGATGTCCGGCGGGCTCTTGGACTCTTTCAGAAAACAGGACAACCGATTGTTGGCCTGGTTGAAAACATGTCCTATTTTCTTTCCAGCCCCTCAGCGGAGCCGATTGAGATTTTTGGCCGTGGAGGCGGAGAACAACTGAGTAAAGAGACAGGGCTCCCTTTACTGGGCTCACTGCCGATTGACCTTGAACTGCGCCAGGGAGGTGACTCCGGAGTGCCATTACTCGTATCATCGGCAGACTCCTCAACTGGTCATATTTTTCATACAATAGCGCATAAAATAGCTGAACAGACACGACGGCTGGAATAAGGAAGTGAGCCACTCTGGCTGAGGTATCACCCTCCGGTTGTCTCAATCAGTCACCATGCAGGTTTGCATCCATGGACCAGAACATATATTTTGCCTATGACGGTTCAATCAACTCTGACTGGGTAGCCCGGTACGCCGTTCGTCTTGCCGGTAACATCCAGGCTGAGCATCTCAGCCTGATCCATATCCGCAATGGCGCCGTCTCCGATAAACAGCTGGATATAAAAATCGCCTATATTGCGGCCCTGTGCAGTTCTCATGACATCGAGCTCAAAGTCTCTCTCCTGCCCAAGAGCCCCGATGTTACCGCGACACTTCTTCAGTCGATACCAGCGGGGGGGGATACCTATTGCATTTGCGGAGCAAGGGCTACGTCACGGGGAAAAGGTTTCCTGGCCGGTACCATTTCTCAAAAACTCCTGCGTGCCCGACGATTCAATACCCTGGCCATACGAGTGGTCAACCCTGGCCTTTTGGGCTGCCCTGCAAACGTGATGTTTCCCCTTGCCGGACATCCGCAAAAATTCAAGGCAGCCATGCCATTTTTGCTGATGTTTCTACCCTGCCTCCACAAGCTCACCCTGCTTCGCATTATGACCGTTCACCCTCTGCTGTTTCGCTATCTCTCGGTCGTGAGAAGCCGGGCGATCCTCCAGAGAGGAACACGTTATGTCCAGGAAACCATGGCCGAGATAGCACGGGAAACCGGCAATTCAACTTTTACCATGGAAGACCATGTGCGGATCTCGGATGACTGGGTCAAAGAAATCCTGATTCTTGCCGGAAAGGTCCAAACCGGGTTGATCCTGCTTGGGGCCAGCGATCGCTTCCTGGAATCGCGCTTTTATTTTAGCAGTAAAATCGAACAGATTCTCAGGCAGACGCCCTGCGATGTTGGTATCTATCGGAAAATATGAAAAGAAGAACCCGACATATTTCCTCGCTGGAACCTGAGCATGTGTACTCTCATCTACACAGTCGACCGTCCGGGCTTACTATGGCTGAAGTTGCCGAACGGCTTGCCCATGTCGGACCAAACCGTATCGATTCACCTGACAGGTGGAAGACTCTTACCAGTCTCGGCAGGCAATTCACTCACTTTTTCACGATCCTGTTGATTGTTTCAGGGCTCATCTGCTTTATTGCCCATCGGGTCAATCCGGATGAGGGCATGCATGTCCTTGGCTGGGCCCTGTTGGCTGTGGCCTTTCTTAACGGTCTGTTCAGTTTTATCCAGGAATATAAGGCGGAAAGGGCTATGGAAGCCCTGAAGCATTTTCTACCGCAAATGGTCGAGATCCGTCGGGATGGTCAGGTCAGGAAAGAAAACGCAGAAAAGATTGTGCCGGGCGACCTCCTTTTACTTGCGGAAGGGGATAAGATATCAGCAGATGTACGTATGGTTGTGGCTAACGGCCTACTGGTTGACAACTCCCCCCTCACTGGTGAGTCTCTCCCCTGTACCCTGATGGCAGAACCGACGACTTCTGACAGGGATAACAACGATAACATCGCCTATGCCGGTTGCACAGTTGTCCGCGGAACAGGCCTCGGGGTCGTCTTTGCGACGGGTATCCGGACTGAGTTCGGAAAGGTAGCCCATCTTTCGCAAACTATCAGGCGCGCCAGATCCCCCCTGGAGAGGGAAACGGCTCATATGGTGAGGATCCTGACCATTATCGCCTGCAGCATGGGCGCGAGTCTGTTTTTCTACGGGGTGTTCTCCGGTAAACCACTCTGGGTAAATCTTGTTTTCATGATGGGTATCATCGTCGCCAACGTCCCGGAAGGCTTGCTGCCCACCTTTACCCTTTCCCTGGCCGTAGGCAGTCTGCGGATGGCCAGGAAAAACGTTCTGGTCAAGAACCTTAATGCTGTCGAGTCGCTTGGAGCTGTACATTTCATTTGTACCGACAAGACCGGGACCCTGACATTAAACCGGCTCTCGATCACTCAAATGCTCAGCCCATTCAACGGGTCCACCCTGAGCGAAAAAAAGCGACTCCAGCTCCTGCGGTTGGCTCTTGCCGCTTCGGAAGTAAGGCAAACAAAATCGGGTCTTTTGGGCGACGCACTGGATGTGGCCGTGGCCGGAAAATGTCTCGACTCCGGATTGGCACTCGAACAAATCCAGAAAAAAATCCGCCATACCTTCCCTTTTGACGCTCATAAGAGACGTTCAGGTGGGATTCTGGAGTTGGATGGAAAGCAGGTCTTTGCCGTCAAAGGCGCGTTTGAGGCAATCAGCCCTCTGCTGTCACCGCAAATGACACAACCGACCGCTGTTGCCGACTCTGTATCTACTTTCAATAAAGCTGAAGCCATCGTCCAGGATTTAGCATCCCGGGGACTGAGGGTGATTGCCGTCGCCTGGCGTCCACTGGCCGATGACGAGCCTGGTGATCTCACCAAACCGGAAACCTTAGATCAGGACCGACTGGAGCACGACCTCATCCTTGCTGGTTTTATCGGTATTGAGGACCCTATTCGACCGGAAGTCCCAGAAGCTATCACCAGATGTCGCAAGGCAGGAATCGATGTTGTCCTTATTACCGGCGACCACCCAGCAACCGCCATGGCTATCGCCCGCAAAATCAATATCCTTTTCCCGGACACCACCAGCGAACTCTGCCTTACCGGGGATTCCCTGGAGCGATTATCCATCGGCCAGTTGATAGAAAAACTTGAGCAGGGTCTGCGGATCTTTGCCAGGACGTCACCCGAGCAGAAAATGAAGATCATAACCGCTCTGCAGAAAATGGAAAAGGTGGTGGCGATGACCGGTGACGGTGTCAACGACGCCCCTGCACTGAAAGCGGCTGATGTCGGCATTGCCATGGGCAGGCAGGGCACTGATGTTGCCAGGGAGTCTGCCCAGATTATCCTTCTTGACGATAATTTTGCCTCGATTGTAGCAGGTATCGAAGAGGGGAGGACGATCTTTGCCAATATCAGGAAATTCACCAACTATGTTTTGGTCAGCAACGGTCCGGAAATTCTGCCCTACCTGCTTTATATCCTGCTACCAGTCCCCCTGGCCCTTAATATCATTCAGATTCTCTCCATTGACTTGGGCACCGACATCATTCCCTCTATGGGTCTTGGCCAGGAACCTCCGGCCCCGGAAATCATGGACCAGCCACCGAGAGACTTGTCCCAGGGGCTGTTGACACGGGGACTGATCGTTCACAGCTATCTTTTTCTCGGACTTCTGGAAGGGGCCTGGTCGCTCTTTCTCTTCTTCTATGTTCTCATCGACGGGGGATGGCAGTATGGCATGGCTCTGCCGACAGATTCCGAACTGTATCGTTCTGCAACAGGAATAACGCTTGCGACTATACTGCTGATGCAGATCGGCAATCTGGTCGGTCGGCGATTCACCAGGAAATCGGGCCTGGATCGAGGTCTTTTGACCAACAAGCTCATCCTGCTTGGCATTTCTGTCCAGATAATTTTTTCCTGGGCCACATTGTATTTCCCGCCTGTCCAGAAAGTTCTGCATACCGGCCCTGTAAGCTTCAGGTTTTATGCCCTGGCCTGGGTGGGAATACCCCTGATATTCAGTATTGATTACCTGCGGAAGTACCTTGCTTATGAAAGGGGGGAAAAAAATCACGGGCGCAAAGAGAACCGGGTTGAGCCTCAATGACCTGATAAAAACGACCCTGCCCCCCTATAACTCTACATATTCCTCAGCCCAGGGGACTGGCTACAAAGGGTCGTCTCTGTGCGTAAACTTCCCTTTCCGGGTCTTCGAATGGAAACGGACTATCAATCTCAAACATACAAATACTGTTCATCCAGCGGGGCAGGAAAACCTTGTTCAGCCGCGGCCTTGTATTTACTGGAAACATATTGATCATATTCCGCGGGTTTCGACTGGAGGATACCGAGGGTTGCTTCAATTTCCAACCGTTTGGCACTCGTTTTCCAGTTGTTCCAGTCTTCCAGGCTTTCCCATTTGCTTATTACAGTGACTTTGTGAGTATTTTCAGCACAGAGCAGGGTTTCTCCGGAGATGTAGCCTTTTTGCTTCATGGCCTCACCACGTAATTTTTTAAAATGTGAAAAAAATTCTTTTTCCAGTCCTTCGTGAATTTCTCTTTTGATGATAATTGTGACCAGCATAAGTGACCTCCTTACCGAGTCTGTTCTCAGATGGATGTTTACAAGCCAATCGACTATCCAAATTCCCGTGAAATAACTACCAACAGAAAATCGTTTGCAACCTTTCAGCATGCCGCAACTGACCGACTGGCAGGTATGTACGCAGAGCTCTTACGACTCTGCTTCTGACTTTTCCATGATTGCCCGCGCCTCACGAAAACTCACGAGAAGACGACTGTCCTCATCCCATATGCTCAGGCAAATATTTCGCAGGCCGCTGAGGTAGGGGACAGAATCTATTTCCTGCATCTCAGGAATCTCATCAAAACATTCCTTAAGCCTGTAGTTAGGAATGCGCGGTGCAAGGTGATGAATGTGATGATAACCGATATTGCCACTGAGCCAGCGTAGAAAAGCCGGCATCATATATAATGAAGAACCCTCCATCGCCGCCTGATAACGGTTCCACTCACCGTTGTGTGCCCAATACACTCGACGGAACTGGTGCTGCACATAAAAAAGCCAGACACCGAGCATACTCGCTCCCAGCATCATGGGTAAAAAAATCAGCAGTACCGCCTTCCAGCCTATCCACCAGGAAAGGAAGCCCAACAGGAGCACGAGCATACTATCTGTAAAGAGAACACTTTGCAGCTCTCTTTTGCGAAAACCTTTTGAGGGAAACCGGTTGAGGACAAGGAACAGAAACGGCGCAGAAACGAAAAATATGAAGAATGGGTTTCTGTACACCCTGTAGCGCAGCTTTGTCCACCTGCCCGCCTTGCGATATTCATCCAGGGTCATGAGCCAGACATCCCCGATACCGCGTTTCTCCAGGTTGGCCATGAAACGATGATGAATACCATGGGTCCGCTGCCAGTCGTAATACGCTGTGAACGTCAGAACGCCGAGGATATGCCCCAGCAGGGAACAGGCCCTGCTGGAGGTGAAGTAGGACATATGGCAGCAGTCATGCAAGATGATGAAGATCTGGACAACAATCGGGGAGACCAACAGGGACAATATCAGGATAAACCCAAAAGGTACCTTGAGGTGAAGAAGCACGACCAAAAATGTGACAGAAGTGAGATAAATACCCAACGCTGTTGCTGTCTGGAAAAGTGATCTCCAGGTATCGGGTCGGGTGTAGCGGTTCAGTGCTTTATGCAATTCAACTTGATCCATCGAACAACTCCAGCATGTCTGGTGGCACAAGATTAGTTGATAAAGAACGTATGTATAATTATATCAGTTCCGGCATCTATTTGAAGTGAAATTGTTTCGCTTTTATCTGTCCCTCAGTAACCTGTCCGGGACATGGTAGTGTTAGATTTTTTCACCTGCTTCAGGAACCGATCAAGTTTTTCTACAAGATTTTCAAGTGAACCGTTGGTATCAAGCTCCAAAAGTTGATGAGGAGATATTTCATCAGGTGCCTCAAAATTCTCTCTCTGCTTACAAAAAATCTCTAACGTTCCATCTGAAACTGCTGTACTGTCTTGCATTCGCCGCCGCAACCGTGTCCTGGTGACCTCTTCATTACAGAAACAGAGAACAAAATACATCGCAACACGACCTGAAAATTGCTCCATGAGCAGTACTCGTTGCTGTCTTTGCTGATACGAGCCATCCAGAACCACACAGGCTGGTTCAGCTCCGCTAAAAGAGGCTTCAGCATATCTACGCAGGGCGTCATAGGTCTTTAGACTATATTGTCCACTATAGATTCCCTGTCCGAATCCCTGCGGGCCTTGATCCCTGCCATCTTTTGCTGCAAGCTCTTTGCGAACGACATCCGTATTGAAATAGAGGCATCCAGATCGTCGCGCCCACTCCTTGGCAAGATAACTTTTTCCGGAACCGGTCAGCCCGAAAAATATAACCAGCACACCCCTATGATGCTGTCGACTTTCCATCAGGCCATACCGTATTTTTCTGCCAGATGAAAATAGCGGTCGGCTGCTATAAGGGCAGCATCAGCCGAAGTGGCGTCAATACCGGGACCAACAGCGGTGAGAAGATTTATTTTTCCTCGCACATAGGCTCGGTAACATTTATAAAAATTAAGCATTCCCGTCAGCCCCTTATCACCGGAACATTCAATAAAGTAGTTTACGAAATAGTCACTCATCCCATAGAGTTCGTTAAAATCAAGATCCATTGCCAGAAAGGCAATATCGGCAGCAATATCAGTACAACGCAAACTCTTATTGAATTCAAGACAATCAAATATGCTCACACTGGAGGTCAGGCAGATATTACCCGAATGGAGATCACCATGACACTCCCGTATGCGGCCTGCAGTCATCCGCTCGTTAAACAACTGTACCTCATTGAAAAATGAAGTGACATAGTTACGGATAACTGTGAACCTGGCGCGACTGAGGGCAGGGCTGCCTACATAACCTTGCGTCTCACGAAAACTGTCAAACAGTGTTTTTCGAACAGCCTCCGGCCTGCCATAATAAAGTACTCCCCTGCCACCTGCCGCCTGCTCATAAAAAGGCACCAGTATATGTACAATTTGCCGCAGTTCATTTTCATGCAGATCATTGGCAGCAATGACCCTGCACATCATTCGTTCCTCCGGCAATCGCACCATCTTCACACCATATTCGACAGGTTCTCCCCGCCCATCAAGTCTATACCTGTCACCCTCTGATGTGACCGTAACAACGCCAAGATATATTTCAGGGCAGAGTCTACGGTTAAGACGTACCTCCTCTTCACAGAAATGTTTTCGTTGTTGCAGCTGTGTAAAATTGAGAAAACCAAAATTAACAGGCTTCTTAAACTTGTAGACACGTTCGCCAACAAGTAGAATATATGAGATGTGAGTCTGGATTAATTCCACATCTCCTGTCTCTGGAAAAAAGGTATTGTTTTCAAGCAATGCCTGTATGTAATCAGGGAGTGATGTACTCTTCATCTTTGCCATCCTGAGCAGATACTTCGGACTGATTGCAAAGGTTGAAATATATTTTAATGGTAGCAGATAAATCGTTTCCCGTAAATGGCGACTCACTTATTGTCTGTCAGGAAGGAGGCCGGTCCTGCAACCTTCCTTGGCTTCCAGGTGTTGTACGAACACCCACCCCTTCCAGTTTCTCTGATGAAAGTTGTGCAGATACTGGAAAAATGAGATGCATCAGGTATAATTATCAGGATAGTTTTGCAAAAAAATTATCAGCCGTGTAGTGTGAATGTACACAAAAGCCCACAGGTCAACTCTACCCTGTACCCAATTATGTCAGATGGAAACGAACCTTCCAAATCAGATATTGTAGAAAAATCAGTCCCCCATAACCGGCAGTTCCAGGTCCCGATTGTTGGCGTGGGAGCTTCAGCCGGAGGGCTGGAAGCTTTTCAAGAATTTGTCAGATCGGTGCCGGAAGACAGCGGTTTTGCTTTCATCCTGATTGTTCATCTAGACCCTTCCCATGCCAGTTTGCTTTCTGAGATTATTCAAAACAAAACCAAGATGAAAGTCACTCAGATTGCAGATAGCATGATAATCAAACCAAATCAGATTTTTGTTATTCCTCCCAAAAAAGATCTGGGAATTATTAATGGTAAGCTCCAACTCCTGGAAAGGACAGGCCGACGAGGGGAACATCTTCCTATTGATAATTTTTTCCGTTCATTGGCCCTTGATCAGAAAAGTAAGGCAACAGCCATTGTTCTTTCGGGAACCGGTACGGACGGTACACTTGGAATACAAGCCATAAAGGAACATGGCGGCATGGTCATGGTCCAGGATCCCTCCTCTGCAAAGTTTGACGGTATGCCGCAAAGCGCAATTAATACAGGTTTTGCCGATTATATTCTGCCGCCTGCCGAGATGCCACTCCAGCTGGTGCAATATTTTCATGACCAGGCGCATTGGCAGGGAAGTGTACCCGTAATTGTCAGTGATAAAATGATCAAAGCCTTGCAGAAAATCTGCCTGCTGCTTCGCACCTCTATGGGGCATGACTTTTCGCTGTATAAAAAAAACACCATCTTCCGACGCATTGAAAAAAGGATGCAGGCCCAGAGAATTAACGACATTGATTTTTATGTCAGGTATTTACGCGATTCTGAGGCGGAGCAGAGAATCCTCTTCAAGGAATTGTTGATTGGGGTCACGGGTTTTTTTCGGGATGAAACCCCGTTTGAATTGCTGAAAGAAAAATATTTACCGGATTTGCTCAAGGATAAACCAGACGACTACCAGTTGAGGATATGGGTGCCAGGTTGCAGCACAGGTGAAGAAGTATACAGCATTGCCATCATTGTCTGGGAGTATATAGCAGCAATGGGCCGCCACTTCGATGTGCAGATCTTCGGCACTGATCTTGATGAGAAGGCTATTAGTTTTGCCAGAGCGGGAAGATATCCGGATACAATAGCTGCAGATATGAGCTCTGAACGCTTGAAATCCTTTTTCACCAAGGAACAAACCCACTACAGGATAACTAAAAACATCCGTGAGATGGTCGTATTTGCTCAGCAAAATCTCATTAAGGATCCGCCTTTTACCAGGCTTGACATGATATGTTGTCGCAATCTGCTCATCTATTTCGATCAAAAACTTCAGAATAAACTCCTTCCTCTTTTCAATTACAGCCTTAAAAAAGAAGGGCTTCTGGTACTCGGTACCTCAGAGACCACTGGCAATGCTACCAAACTGTTTACCGTTCTCGATAAAAAATGGAAAATATATAAGTGCTGCGCTTCTGCAAAGCCCATCCACCCAAAATTAACTCTTAACAACCATGATCAACCTGCAAAGTTCTTCCCACCCCAAGAGACTATCGACAAGGTAGAGGAGGCTGGTACGGTACAGCTTCTCAAGGCTATCCTTGCAGAGAGTAATATGCCTCCTTGTGCTGTTATCGATGACTCGGCCAACATCCTCTATATTCATGGTCGCCTGGGACGTTTTCTTGAACCAGCAGAAGGAGAAATCAGCTCGAATATCCTTAAAATGGCGCGACCGGGGCTACAGGCCGGCATTTCCCAGGCTATCCGTCAAGTCAGCATTGGGAGACAAGAAGTCAAACTTGAAAAGCTCAATATAAATGGGATCAACGGTCCCTTAGAGGTCAATCTGACTTTCAAGCCATTAGCGGACGTGTTGACCCGTCAACGTCATTTAATGCTGATTCTCTTTGATGAAGTCTCCACGGAAAACAAAAAGGCAACGAAGGTTGCACCGCGACGTAACAAGACGAACAAGAGTGATGAAGTAAAAAGGCTGGAAGACCTCCTGCAAACTACCGTCGAGGACATGGAGGCTGCAAACGAGGAACTCAAATCGACTAACGAAGAATTGCAGTCAACCAATGAGGAATTGCAAAGCACGAATGAAGAGCTTGAGACCTCACGAGAGGAATTGCAGTCGTTAAATGAGGAATCCGTAACGGTCAATGCGGAATTGCAAGGCAGAATAGATGAATTGATGGCGGCAAATGATGATATCAAGAACCTGCTGGATGCCACGGATATTGCGTGTATCTTTCTCGATATCAACATGAAGGTCCGGCGATTCACACCTCAGGCAACCAGACTGTTTCCTCTCACCGATGGGGATATAGGTCGACCAATTGATCATTTTTCCACCACTTTGACCCAAATACAATTAGTTGAATGTGCTCAAAAGGTAATTACCGATCTGAACCATTATGAGGCCGAAGTTCAGGACTGCAAAGGTAATGTCTATCGTATGCGGCTGCGTCCCTACCGAACGACAAACAACGTCATTGATGGTGTGGTGATCACCTTTGAGGATATTACCAAACTCAAAGAGTTGGTTGACGCCTTAACCATAAGCGAAAAATTATGGCGCGGCCTGGTAGAAAATGCCCCCATGGGAATTCTCATTTTGACGGAAGGGTTCATTTCCTATCTTAATCCCGGTGCACTGAGGATTTTCACAGCAATATCGGAGCATGAGATGCTCGGCAAGCCGATTATCGATTGGGTTCTTCCCGATTTTCATGCCATCTGTATACAACAGATTGAGTTGCTGACCACTGCCAGAAAACCAGTGTCTGCAATTGAGCAGACCTGGCTTAAGGTGGGAGGAGGCCACGTCGAACTGGTAATCTCCGCAGCCCCTATTATCTATAATAAAAAAGATAGTGCCTTGGTCTTTATACGCGAAAAATTGTAGAATATTTATAGGAGTTCAACACCTCAGTCAAGGAGGCTTGAATGAAGGAAAAGACGGGCAAAAAAGATCTGGCAAAACTGCGAAAACGTGCCCAGTCCATTCTCGCGACAGCATCCCAAAAAAGATCTTTTTCCCAGGCTGATGTCACCGAATTGATACAGGAACTCGACACCTACCAGATCGAACTTGAACTGCAGAACGAAGACCTTCGTACTTCTCAGGTTAAGCTTGAAAAATATCGTCACCGATATGCAGACCTCTACGATTATGCTCCGGCAGCTTATATCACTATCAGTAATGAAGGGTTGATTATAGAAGCAAACCTGAAAGCGGGCGACATGCTGGGGATTCCGAGAGGGGAACTTTTCAATCGACCATTTTCAGATTTTGTTGTTCCGGCAAGTATGGATGAATACTACATATCCAGACAGAAACTCCTGGAAACCGGGCGGTCGCAATCCCTGGAGTTGATGTTGCGGAGACAGGACGGGTCTTCTTTTCATACCCAAATGGATACTGTCATACATTCAGAGGACCGTTATTCCCCTGGACAAATGCATGCAATATTCCATGACATATCAGCTCGAAAAGAAGTGGAGTTAGCCAAACTTCGCAAGCTCAAGGACAAATACTGGACCATTCTCATGGACCAGAATGACCTGATCTGGCGTCTTGATGCCGATGGCAGGACTACTTTTGTCAACGATGCCTTTTGCCGGTACTTTGGTGTTGACCATACACATATTCTGGGAACTGTTTTTTTGCCGAAAATCCATGAGGACGACCTTGACAAGGTGAAAAAATATCGGGCAGCATTGACTCCGCTCGAACCTGAAAAAACTATCGAATATCAAGTATATTTGCCAGACGGGAAAATGCGCTGGCTCCAGTGGCTTAGCAGAGCACTATACAATCAAGACGGCAGTGTAGCTGAATACCAGAGAGTCGGTCGGGATATTACGCCAAGAAAGAATCTTGAACAACAGTTACAGGGTGAAATAAAATTACGACAACTCTTTCTGGACGCTCTCCCTGGCCTGGCCTTCCTCTCACAGCATGAAAACCAGGAAATAGTTGTGGCCAACAAGGCTGCAATAGAGGCAGGTGTTGTGCCAGGAAAGCTATGCTTTGCAGCCTGGGCAAAAAGAGAAACGCCCTGCCCCTGGTGTGGTGTGCCAAAAGCCAGACAAAAGAGGGAAACCGTGAATGAGCAATTCTGGGCCAATGGGCAATATTGGGATGCATATTGGGCTCAGGTTACCGACAGTTTGTGCTTTTCTTATATTATCGATATTACAGATAAAAAAAGAACAGAAGAGGCTCTTGAAGAATCGTACCGTGAGCTGGAGGTTCGAGTGGCAGAACGTACCCTGGAATTGCAGAATTCCCACAAGCAACTCCTTCATGCCGAAAAGCTTACTGCCGTGGGCAGTCTTTCCGCCTCTATCGCACACGAGTTCAACAGTCCATTACAGAGTGTTATGACCATTCTTGACGGAATAATAAAATACGCGGCTCTTAAAGAGGATGAGCAGGAGCTGGCGGATGTGGCCTTTCTCGAATGCCAGAGGATGAAAAACCTCATTGCCAACCTCAGGGATTTTTACCAACCCACTTCCGGCCATGTTGGTCAGGTTGATGTACACATGCTTCTTGATTCCATCCTTTTGCTTACCAGAAAAGAATTTCAAAGTCAGGGAATTCAAATTGTGAAAGAGTATAGTGAGGTTCCCTGCTCAGTCAGAGCTGTTGCCGATCAGTTAAAACAAGTCTTTCTTAATCTCCTGAACAATGCAGCATGTGCCTGTGGGAATGGTGATATTGTCACGGTTTCCACGGAAAGAACAGCTCCGGAGAACATAGCGGTCCACATCAGGGATACCGGTGCAGGGATAGAACCCTCTCATATCAAGCACCTTTTCGAACCATTTTTTACGACCAAACCGGAGGTCAAAGGTACGGGCCTTGGTTTGTCGGTAAGTTATGGCATTATTAAACAACACGGTGGCCATATTGAGGTAAAAAGCAAACCTGGAGAAGGGGCAACGTTTTCAGTGTTTTTGCCTATTGAGGGAGTCTGAATTGAACAATAATTCGATTCTTCTGGTCGACGATGACGAGAGTATCCTCGTTTCACTCAGTTGGATCCTCGAAAAGAACAGTTTCAAGGTGACGACTGCACAAAGTGGACTGGAGGCCTTGGACCTGCTGCGAGTTCACAGGTATAATGTGATCATTACCGACCTGCAAATGGGCGAGATCGGTGGGTTGGAGGTTTTGCAGGAGGCCAAAAAAATCTCCTATAATACCGGTGTAATTGTCCTGACCGGGTATGCCGATATCGATTCGGCAGTTGAAACATTTACCTGTGGCGCTGATGACTATCTTAATAAGCCATGCGATACCGATGAACTGATTTTCAAGGTCAGGCGCACCCTGGAAAAGCAGGAATTGACCGTCAGGCTGCGCGAACAGAATGAACTACTGAAACAGGAAATTGCCACTCGCAAGCAAGTAGAGTCGCAACTTAATGAATCCCAAACCAGACTGGAGCAAGAGGTAAAGAAAAGAACGGCCGAGCTATCAGCTACAGTGGATAATCTTAAAGATGCCCTCGGCAAATTAGCCATAAAAGAAGAAGAGCTTCAGAAACAGAATGAGGAACTCAATGCTGCCAATAGTGCCTTGAACCTGTTGTTGAAGAGAAGGGACAGGGAACTTCGTGAAGTAAGAGAGGAAGTTTCAGCAAAAACAATTGAGATGGCGCTCCCACTCTTAAAGAAAGCCCATAAGCACGCGACAGGAGCATCGAAAAGCTATTTAGAGTCAGCACAGGCAAATCTGCTGGATATTTCCTTAACACACTCCAAAGATACTCTTCTCGTCAATGCAAAGTTGGCCCCTCGTGAGTTGCAGGTCGTCAATTATATCCGGCAGAATAAGTCGTCCAAGGAAATCGCCGATATTCTAGATATTACCGTGAGGACAGTAGAGTCCTATCGGGAAAGTATCAGAAAAAAAATCAGGCTCAAAAATAAAAAAATAAGCCTCAAGAAGTACCTCACGTCTCTTCCTTAGCCCTAATATTTCATGGAAAACTTGCCGGCGCCGATATATGTCCTATGTTTTCTTATAGTTAAGGTGTAGATGGGTGTTTTAATTGCTGTTACACTTTGTACCTGAGCAGAAATAACTGGCTCCTGTAGTTTTTCACCCTTCGGGCGAACCGAGACTGAAAGAACTCAATCGCGCAATTCATATGCGTTGACGCTTGCGCTGTCTAACTATTTACTGCAGCATGCGCATATTCTTATATCGTCTCTCTACTGTGTTCATTTTTTTTTTGCAACACCCGCTAGTCTCGATCTAAAACTTTAAGCACGGGATTTTTTCTACAAGCTTTACCAACAGGGCGTAAGCCTTCAATTCCTGACTCATTAGCTTGTCACCGGCTAACCAAGAAGCCAATGCTTGATCAACCTCATGATGCTTTACATAGTCAGGATTCAAGGTCCGGCAAGGAGTCATTGGAGCCTGTCAATCCACTAGCCGGTACCTTGGTAATGTGTCAATGCATCCCTTCTACAGGAGCAACAGGAAATGAAAAAAATGGTTGGCCTGGTGAGTGTATTTTCCCTTGCAGTTTTATCGTAAGTTCCATTGGCTGCAAAAGAAATAGAACGCATAACAGCCGAAGAGGCATTTGAACTCACACAATTGAACTCGCTTACCGTCGTGCTTGTAGATGTGCGTACAAAAATGGAATACTATTGGGTCGGGGCTGCGTGTCAGGTAGATACCAAAGAAACAAATGAACGAGGTAAAAACACCCTTATCTACCCGGACTATGGCAAAGTAATAAATAATTCAAATAGCCGCCATGTTGAATTCTGCGTAAACGATCGATACAAGAGACTCAATGTACAGAAAATTATGATAATGAATATGTCACCAATGTCATTCAATAGACCCTATAAAACCTGGACGGCTGATCCTCCAGTTTTTTCACTAAATGCTGATTTTCCAGATAAAGTAAAAGCATTACATGACGATTACGGCTCCTTGAGTGTGATTTTCTTCTGCCGGAGCCGCGGTCGCCCGGAAGATTGACTGAAATCCAGGCTTCCCCCTCTGTATCATGGAAAGATGCGGGGTTACCCATTAAAACAGGGTTACCGACTGATCTTTTCGATCAGGAGTAAACATAAATTATGATCAATCGTCAGCCGGATTATAGCATTACATTATGATCTTTTTCGCAGATGGCGGGACGCTCAGTCAACTCGATATCACTGGCACCTCAATTCCGCAGCAATCCAACAGCTTGGTAGTAAAGCTCCTCTGCTTTATAGGAGCTTCTTACCAGAGGGGCACTTGCGACTCCCATAAATCCACGTTTTAACGCTTCAATGCGATATCCTTCAAATTCGTCTGGATGTACATATCGCACTACAGGTAGGTGTTTTTTTGAAGGGGCCAGGTATTGCCCCATGGTCAAAACATTGCAACCAGCCATTAGCAGGTCGTCCATTGTTTCGTACACTTCCTGTGGGCTTTCTCCAAGCCCCAGCATCAGGCTGGATTTAGTGACCACCGCTGGAGTTAACTCTTTTACCTTTCTCAATAATTCCAGAGAGCGAGTATAACTGGCTTGGGGGCGAACTGTTGGGTACAGCCGATTTATAGTCTCTATATTGTGGTTCAAAACCTGTGGAGCTGTTTGCAGGACTGATTTCAGAGCATCCCAATTGCCCGAAAGATCAGAGATTAATAACTCTAAACGGATTTTGGGAAGACGTTTCCGTATGGCTAAGACTGTATTCTGAATATGACAAGCGCCTCCATCCGACAAGTCATCACGGGTAACCATTGTTAGCACACAGTATTGAACATCCATCTGGCTGATTGCCTCGGCAATCAAATCAGGTTCATTAGGGTTGAGAGGGGACACTCTTCCCTTATCAACAGCACAAAAAGAACAGCGCCTAGAACAGTTCGGTCCTAATAGCATGAACGTCGCAGTACCTTTAGAAAAACACTCCGTTAGGTTTGGACATTGAGCCTCCACACAAACGGTGCACAAAGTATTTTTCATCTTATCAATTGATTGAGATACAGGTACTTCAAGCGGCATTTTGATTCTTAGCCATTTTGGTTTAGTGATCATTCTCTGTCTTCTCCTTATTTCTGATCCGATGTGTGTAAACCGGGTGATTTTAACGTATGCCTAATAATTTTTTTACAAAATCTGTACCATCCCTCAAAACCATATCAAATCGTTAGTGGATTCAGATAGGTGGTGAGTTGCCGGAAGCGTATTGCACACCAGCACATAATGTCCGAAGGTGGGACACTTGTAGCATATCGAACCAAAATTTGTGGCTCCAAAACAATTGTGCCTTTTGCCTAGTGCAACTGTGGATGCAATGCTGATCAGCACACAACAACAGATACTTAAGGGGTTTCCTCTGAGGGTACCCTGAAGACACTCGCCCATATGGCATTAGTAATGCATAACTTTCATGCAAACGTAATAACCTTATCGGTTAATGTAGTATGGTTCTAGCTGCTTAGAGACATATACTTGCATAGAGTTAAACTGCCAAAAACATTGAATAAGGAGAAGCCGATGCGTGGTTTTTATAATCGGATTATAACGATTGATTTAAGTAGCAGTTCCGCAACAATCGAGAAAATTGAGGATGGGATTTTAGAGGAATGCCTGGGGGGGAAAGGGTTGGCAACTCGCCTGCTGCTTGAAAGAAATCCTGTGGGAGTTGATCCGTTGTCCCCGGAAAATCATTTGATATTTGCAACCGGATCTTTTTGTGGCGGACCTCTTTGGGGTGGGAGTCGTTATGGCGTCTACACCAAATCTCCTCAGACCGGGTTCTATTCCGAGTCGTATTCCGGTGGAAGGGTGCCCGAAGCGATAGATGCAACTGGATTTGATGCAATTATCTTTGTCGGTCAGGCTGACAGGCCGACAGTGGTAACCATTGAACCCGACGGAGCCAGCTTTCATGATGGGACTGATCTCTGGGGAATGGATAGTATACAGGCAGAGGAAGAAGCCATTGCACAATTTTCTACTGATGTGGAAGGGTATCGAAAGCCAGGTGCTGTAACCATAGGTCCTGCCGGCGAGAATATGGTTAAGTTTGCCTTGATAGCAAACGATAAATGGCGTTGCGCGGGCAGAACAGGTGCCGGTGCAGTCATGGGCTCCAAACGTGTTAAGGCAATAGTCTTTCGAGGAAACAGGAAACGCGAATATTTCGATCCGCAAGGTGTCAAAGAATTTGCGAGACAGTTTTCCAAGGAAAACAGCCAAGGTCCCGCAGCCAAGTCATACAAAGCCATGGGTACCACCCAGATGGTCGCAGTGATGAATGCTTTTGATGCCTTTCCAACAAAATATTGGAGTCAGGGAACTTGTGACCACTGGGAAAAAATAAGTGGAGAGACATATCGCGAAGAACATGACGTGAAACCAAGCGCATGTGCCAAGTGCTTTATGGCCTGCGGACGTAAAGCTACTATCAAGAAGGGACGCCATAAAGATCTTCAAATCGAAGGACCGGAGTATGAAACGATTTACTCTTTTGGTGGGTTATGCATGGTGGATGATATAGCGGAGATTGCCTATCTCAATGACCTTTGCGACCGGCTTGGAATGGACACAATCTCCGCTGGAAATCTTTGCGGTCTTGCAATTGAAGCAAAGATTCGCGGGAAAATCGACTATGAGATCGAATACGGTAACGTAGACAAGATTGCACGTTTGCTGGAGATGATTGCAGCACGGGAAGGTATCGGTGAAGTCTTAGCCAATGGTATTATTTACGCCTCCAATCTCTGGGGGTTGGAAGATATAGCCATACACGTTAAAGGACTGGAACCGGCAGGGTATGAACCCCGTACATTAAAGGGCATGGGGCTGACCTATGGAACCTCCCCGAGGGGTGCATGTCATCTGCGCACAACTTTCTACAAGCCGGAGCTCACAGGTCTTATTCCCCCAGACCAGGTCAGGGATAAAGCATTGATGCTCATTGACTATGAAAACCGTCTCAATATTTTTGACACCTTGGTGTTATGTCGGTTTTATCGCGATCTTTATACCTGGGAAAAACTTGGCAGTTGTTTGCATCTGGTGACAGGGCTTCAGACGAATCAGGACTTTATGGAAAAAGTTGCAGTAAATATTGTCAATATGACCAGAAAGTTCAATCTCCAGGAAGGACTGCAACCGGAAGATGATCGTTTACCCAAGAGGTTTCATAAAGAGGCACTGCCGTCAGGAAAAACTATTTCCTCTGAAGATATGGAGCATATGTTGAAGGATTATTATCAGCTCAGAGGTTGGGGTGAAACTGGCATCCCCATTTCGTAATCGCCTCACGTGAATTTGCCTTTATATCTCATGAGATTCCCCGGCATGTTTGTAGCAAACCAGGCTGGGGAAGAAAGGGTGCGGTGTATCGCTGAAAAAGATCGCCGAACAATTTAATCCATGGAGTCCAATGCAAGATAAATTAGCTGAATTAGCCAAATACCTGAAGGGGGATCTCTATACAGACCGCAAGACACGGGTCCTTTACGCAACCGATGCTTCTGTCTATCGTGAACTTCCTATAGCAGTGGCACGGCCGTGCAATAGCGTTGATCTCAAAAAACTCATATCGTTTGCCAACACCAACAACACTTCACTGATTCCGCGTACCGCGGGAACATCCCTGGGTGGTCAGGTTGTCGGGAACGGCATTGTTGTTGATATGTCCAAATACTTCACCGATATTCTCGAGGTGAATGAACAAGAGCGTTGGGTCCGGGTTCAGCCGGGAGTTATTTTAGATGAATTGAACCGTCATCTTCGTTCTCATGGCTTGTTTTTCGGCCCGGAAGCCTCTACTGCTAATCGCTGTATGATCGGAGGAATGGTCGGCAATAATGCCTGCGGTTCCCGCTCTATCGTTTATGGGACAACCCGTGAGCATACCATCGCCGTTACGATGCTTCTGAGCGACGGGAGTGAAGTTGAATTTAAGGCAATAACAAGAGCTGAGTTCGATACTAAATGTGAAGGTGACTCTCTCGAAAGTTCGATCTATCGTCATCTTCGGGAGACATTGTCCGATGCGCAGATTCAGGAACAGATCCGCGCAGATTTTCCGGACCCTGCCCTCTATCGGCGCAATACCGGTTATGCCATTGATCTCCTCCTTGAGACAGAGGTTTTTTCAGAGAGTGAAACCCCGCTAAATCTGGCTAAGTTGATTTGCGGCTCTGAGGGAACGCTTGGCTTTATCACAGAGATAAAACTTGATCTTGTAGACGTGCCACCAGCTAATGTAGCGGTTGTTGCCGCACATTTTGGCACAAAGGAAGAGGCTTTTAAAGCAAATCTGGTTGCTCTGAATTATAACCCGGATGCTGTTGAAATGATGGATCATACCATCCTTGAACTGACCCGACACAATCGAGATCAGGCCAGAAATCGGTTCTTTGTGGAAGGTGAACCGGGGGCGATCCTTATCATCGAGTTTTCTCGTCATGACATCCATGAACTCAACAGCTGTTGTGAGAAGTTAATAGACGGATTCAAAGAGGCTGGGTACGGATACCATTTCCCCGTTGTCCATGGCAAGGACACCAAAAAAGTTTGGACACTACGTAAGGCGGGACTGGGTGTCCTTTCAAACATGAAGGGAGATGCTAAACCAGTGTCTTTTATAGAAGACACTGCCGTGAGTGTTGAGGTTCTCCCTGAGTACATTGCTGATTTGGACAAAATCTTTAAAAAACATGATCTGGAGTGTGTCTATTACGCGCATATCGGTTCCGGGGAACTGCATTTTCGACCAATTCTCAATATGCGGCTGCAACGGGATATAGAACTGTTTCGTACTGTGGGAACTGAAGTGGCGCACTGCGTGAAGAAGTACCGTGGATCCATGAGTGGAGAGCACGGTGATGGTCGCGTTCGCGGTTGCTTTATCCCAATTATTCTTGGTGAGAAAAACTATATCCTCCTGCATGAATTAAAAAACATTTGGGATCCGAACCATATTTTTAATCCAGGTAAGATCGTCAATGTTCCCTCAATGATAAGTTCTCTTCGCTATGAGGGAGACCGGATAGAAAGAAAAATCGATACAGTATTTGATTTTTCAGATGTTGGCGGCATCTTGCGGGCAGCAGAGAAATGCAATGGCAGCGGCGATTGCAGGAAAACAGAAAATGCTGGTGGGACACTCTGTCCGAGTTATCAGGCTACCCGTAACGAGACTGACGTCACCCGCGCCCGTGCAAATATCGTTCGGGAAATGCTCACCACCTCAACCAAGGAAAACCCATTTGATCATGAGGAGATTAAGGAGGTCATGGATCTCTGTCTCTCGTGCAAGGCCTGCAAATCTGAATGCCCTGCCAGTGTAGATGTGGCTAAGCTCAAAGCAGAATTCCTGCAACAATATTATGATGTGCATGGGGTGCCGCTGAGGTCAAGGATGGTGGCCTATATATCTCAGATAAATTCTCTGTTGTCGGTTGTTCCTCAACTCAATAACATGGTCATGGGCAACAGGGTGATTTCATCTTTTCTTATGGGACTGCTCGGTTTTGCGCCACAACGTTCGATGCCGCTGCTTGCTGGAACAACCATGCTGAAATGGATGAAGAAGTACCCGGCGGAACTGTCATCTACCACGGCGACTAACGGGAAGGTGTATCTCTTTAATGACGAGTTCACCAACTACAATGATCTGGATGTTGGGGTTGCAACGGTGCAATTATTATCCAGGCTCGGTTATGAGGTAGTCATTCCCGCCCATATCGAAAGTGGTCGAACTTTCCTCTCCAAAGGGTTAGTTCGCAAGGCCAAGAAAATCGCTATTGATAATGTCACTGCCTTAAAAGATGTAATTTCTGAAAAGACGCCACTCATCGGGATTGAGCCTTCAGCAATCCTTTCTTTCCGGGACGAATATCCGGATCTGGTTGGGCCAGAGTTGAAGGAAGCGACACTCAAACTCTCAAAAAACGTCCTTACGGTAGAGGAGTTTATTAAGCGTGAGATTGAGGCGGGCAATATCAGTCAAGATTCGTTTACCCGGAAGCCAAAGACCATCAAACTCCATGGTCATTGCCAACAAAAAGCCGTTGCCTCAACTGATCCCACAAAGTTCATACTGTCTTTTCCTGAAAATTATCAGGTAGAGGAAATACCCTCCGGTTGTTGTGGGATGGCAGGTTCTTTTGGTTATGAGAAAGAGCATTATGATGTTTCCATGAAGATTGGAGAACTCGTCCTGTTCCCTGCCATTCGAAAGACTGATACTGATACAACTATTTCAGCACCGGGAACAAGCTGTCGACATCAGATCAAAGATGGTACAGGGCGGGACGCACTCCACCCGGCTCAAATATTATACGAAGCCTTGGTTTAGCTCAGATTTATTAAGGGGGGGGCTTAAGCGAATAGCCAGGGTAGCTATCCGCTTAAATTCATCATGTTGATTGTCGATGGTGAGTCGTTACGTCTTATTTTGATATGTTAAATTCTTCCATCTTTCGATAGAGCGTGCTCCTGGCGATTTTCAGTTCCTTAGCAGCTTTGCTGGCGTTGCCATCGCAACGTTCGAGGGCTGCTTCAATCAATTCCCTATAACCATCATGCACGGTTGTCGTTGTTGAACTAAGTGAAGTCCGTTCAGTTAACAAATGTGCTGGAAGATGATGTTTTTGAATTGTGCCACCCTGTGCCAGAACAACCGCACGTTCAATACAGTTTTCCAATTGGCGCACATTTCCCGGCCACTGGCATGCCTGCATTATTTCCATAATCTCATCTGTTATTGAAGGCTTAGGCATTTTCATTCTTGCAGAAATCTGTTCGATAAAATATTCAATCAATAATTCAAGATCTCCTTGCCGCTCCCGTAATGGCGGGACAACGATCTCAACAACGTTGACACGATAATAAAGATCTTCACGGAAATTGTCATTTTGTACTTCGGTGAACAGATCTATGTTGGTCGCTGCAATAACCCGCACATTTACTGGAATAGTACGGGTATCACCTATACGGTTGATTTCGTTTTGTTGCAGAACGCGTAAGAGTTTGGACTGTACGTCTAAGGGTAATGCATTGATCTCGTCAAGAAACATGGTCCCATGATTGGCGAGTTCAAATTTACCCAGCATCCCACCAGCACGTGCTCCGGTAAACGCCCCGGCACGATAACCGAACAACTCCGATTCAACCAGGTCTTTAGGAATGGTAGCACATGATATGGCAACGAAAGGACCGGCGTGTCGATTACTGTAGTTATGGATGGCTTGAGCGAATAACTCTTTACCTGTACCACTCTCACCTGTCAGTAGCACCCTGGAGTTGGTCTTTGCTGTAATTTGGGCCAATTCGATCTGCTTTTTTAAGATTTCGCTGTCACCTTTTATGCTATGAAACTCATACCTGGCATAGTTGCCTTCGATTTTTTTGCTCATATTGATAACCTGCTGTTTTTCAGCAAGCGTGATGAGCTTACCTCTGTCCTTACCATCGATATCGCGAATCGGATCGATTTTGCAGATATAGAGTTGATCTTCTTTTGAAGAACTGAAGTTCGTTTCTGTGCTGGTAAGGTAACTGTTGGTGTTCAGTGCGGCTATCAAAAGCTCGTCGGGCTTGGCTGTCTTTACGAAATCTTCACCTATCACCTTGGCTTTCTGAAGGTTTAAAAATTTTAAGGCGCGATGGTTAATCTCAGAAATTCGAAGATTATCATCTAAAGCGATGACGCCTTCGGCAGTCGACTCAAAAATCGAAGACAGAACAGAGTTAAGGCGACTGATTTCCTTGTTTAATTCGCGGGTAGCCAGTTCAGTTTCGATTGTTTCAGCAGCTGTTGAGACCAATGCTAATGTGTGTTTGTGCTGGTCACCGGAAATACCCGAAAGTGTAATTGTACCGATAATGTTGCCCTTGTTATCATGGATGGGGGCTGTCGAGCATGTCCAGTCATGATGTTTAACGCGGTAGTGTTCACATCCTGTGAGTTGGATTGGTTTATTGATCTCAAGGCAAAGTCCGATACCATTGGTGCCGGCATGTTTAATGTCTCGTCGGCATCCGGGGAGATAAAAATTCCGTTTCGCCGCTTCAAGTATGGTGCTCTTGCCTAACGCGACCAGAACATACCCGTTTTTGTCGGATAAGGTCGTCATAAAACCGGTATCGCCCACCAGAATATTAATCATTTGCATGACCGGTTTGGCGATCTTGATAAAGGATTCATTAGTTTTAAACAGGTGGTCGAGATCCTTTCCGGACAAGGAGGCTGGTGGGTTGTTACTATAAGGATCAATACCCAATTTTTTTGATTTGATCCAAGATTGATAAACTACAGGACGCACTAACTCTAAATCTTTGACCGGCAAGTTCTTTAAAACCAAACGTTCCCACGCCTCCAGCAGGGGGGACTTTTCAATCAGGCCAATATCACCATTTTCATTTTTCGACGCATTTTTAATCATATAGATGTTCCACTGATGATGTACTGGTTATTTCCTTCATCGCCACGACCCAGTACAATGTAGAGGTGTTTGCAAAAAAACATGCTTGATGCATGTCAGATAGAATTTTACACACATTCCCCATGGCAATCAATATATTTGTTTCAAAATAGGACACCTCAACAAGGAGACTGAATTATCAGCGGGGAGGTTGAACATGAAATTCTCTAAATAAATCAGATAAATATGTATTCAATACATGATAGAGTGAATTGATTGAGTTAAGGATGTGTGTTCGTTAAGATTGCCCCTTCGACAAAAAAACAGCTTTGACTTGTCCCACATTCGGACAGCATGTTGATTGTGGTACACTTTTCAGGGACACACTTTCTTTGCTTTGCAATGTAGCGAGTGAGATTATTCCCTATACAAACAGTTCTTTACATCGCCCCTCTACTCTTCACTGCATTTTTGGCATAAGGGTTGCATCATCCGTTTCAAGAATATGATCAGTCAGTCGCTTAAAGGTTCTCCCTAGTTTTTCTTGCAAGGCTCTAATAATCAAAGGACAGGGCTATTACCTAACATGTCAATATTTAACAGCATTCACTAGAATGTCAAAATGGAGGGATTATATGAAAATATCCAAGGAAAAACTCCTTGAGCTCTACACTACTTTAGTGAAGTGCCGGCTTTTTGAGGAACGGATTGTTGATCTTTATGCTCGTGGACAGGTGCCCGGCCTGGCTCATCTTTATATCGGTGAAGAGGCCATGGCAGCTGGGGTGTGTGGTGCGTTGCGCGATGACGATTACATCACAAGCACCCATCGGGGGCATGGACATGTGGTTGCAAAAGGGGCAGGTCTGGACCGCATGATGGCTGAGCTTTATGGCAAGCAGAGTGGCTATTGCAAAGGTAAAGGAGGCTCTATGCACATCGCCGATATGGCATTAGGTATCCTTGGCGCTAACGGCATAGCAGGAGGCGGATTGCCCCTTGCTGTCGGTGCCGGCTGGTCTGCTAAATGGCGCAAAACCGATCAAGTGACTGCCTGTTTTTTCGGCGATGCCGCATCCAACAACGGCACCTTTCACGAAAGTTTGAATCTTGCTGCTGTTCATAAATTACCGGTTATTTTTGTATGTGAAAATAATTTATATGGGATTTCCGTGGCCCAGGAAAAACATCAGGTAATAACCGATGTGAGTGTCAGGGCAGATGGGTATGGAATGCCTGGAGTGACCATAGACGGTATGGATGTAACAGAAGTTTACAAGACAACAGTCGAAGCTGTAGAACGTGCGCGGGCGGGCGAAGGACCGACACTGATAGAGGGAAAGACCTACCGCTTTCGAGGACACCATGAGGGTGATCCGAATCAGGGTGCACGATACCGTGATAAAAGTGAAATCGAAATCTGGAAGGAAAAGTGCCCCATCGTCCGATTGGGCAAACAGCTGGTCAAGAGCAAAGTGGCAACCAGGAAAAAACTCGATCAAATACATCAGAAAATTGAACAGGATCTCGACCACGCGGTACAATTTGCCGAACAAGCCGAATTTCCACCAATTGAAGATATGTATACCGACATCTTTGCAACAGAGGAGGTGGAATAATGAGACAATTAAGTTATGCAGACGCCATTAATGAGGCGCTCAAGCAGGCCATGCAGGAAGATGAGCGTGTTGTCTTGTTAGGTGAAGATATCGGCACCTTCGGCGGCATATTCCAGGTGACAAAAGGCCTCCAGAACGAATTTGGAGCTGAACGGGTGGTGGATACCCCCATATCTGAAGCCGGATTTGTAGGAGCCTGTGTAGGAGCAGCACTCACCGGAATGCGACCTGTGGCAGAATTGATGTTCGTCGATTTTTCCACAGCCTGTATGGATGCGATATTTAACCAGATGGCAAAAATACACTATATGTTTGGTGGCCAGGGCAGCGTCCCTATGGTGTTGAGGATGAATGTCGGTGCAGGACGATGTGCAGCTGCCCAGCACTCCCAGAGTTTTCACTCTATTTTTATGCATATGCCCGGTCTCATTGTCGTGACCCCATCGACGCCCTATGATGCAAAGGGGTTAATGTTAGAGTCAATTCGCAGTAATAATCCGGTGATTTTCGTCGAGCATAAAAAACTTTACATTGAAAAGGGTGATGTTCCGGAAGAGCCTTACTACATACCATTTGGTCAGGCCGAAGTGAAGAGAGAAGG
Organism: Desulfopila sp. IMCC35008; assembly: GCF_010646885.2. Lineage (GTDB taxonomy): Bacteria > Desulfobacterota > Desulfobulbia > Desulfobulbales > Desulfocapsaceae > Desulfopila. The sequence continues at coordinate 4,876,943 of NZ_CP050700.1, forward strand.
TAGTGATGTGACTATCGTTGCCACCCATGCCATGGTGTCCAGGTCTCTCAAGGCTGCAGAAGAGTTGGCTCAAGAAGGTATTGATGTAGAAATCGTTGATCCCCGGACCCTCACTCCCCTGGATAAAGAGACTATCTTCGCCTCGGTAAAAAAGACGGGCCGTCTGATTATCGCTGATGAAGACTACAAAACATGTGGAATCGGTGCAGAGATTGCTGCTCTGGCAGCTGAAGAGATCATCTACGACCTGAAAGCGCCGGTTGCCCGGGTTACTTCTCCGGATACACCAGTACCTTTCTCACCGGTCCTGGAGCATGAATATGTTCCTGAAGCCAGGCACGTTATTACTGCTGTAAAAAAACTTATGCAATTCGCCTAACAGAAACAGGAGGAAGAACCGTGGCAGTAGAAATAGTCATGCCAAATCTTGGTATTACCGTCGAAAGTGGTCTTATTTCGGAATGGTTAAAAAATGAAGGTGATTCTGTTGAAAAAGGCGAAGGAGTCTTTGTGGTCGAATCCGACAAGGTCGCCACTGAAGTAGAGTCCCCGGCGTCAGGAGTTCTGGCGAAGATCCTGGTACCTCTCGATCAGGAAGTCCCTATCTTTACTGTTGTGGGGTTGATCGCTGAGCAAGGGGAGAATATCGCTGATCTTGATCTTTCATCTTATCTCACCACAGAAGCCGCTCAGGAAGTATCGTCTGAAGCCACCGCACCCGTTGAATCATCACCCGCTCCACAAGCAGCTGCCCCAACGCAACCAGCAGTCGGTGACGGCCGGGCAGTCCCGGCGGCCCGCAAACTCGCCGGTGACCATCAGCTTGATTTAACAGCATTACAAGGTTCCGGTCCGGAAGGCGTAATTTTACTAAAAGATGTTCAGGCGGCAGTTGCCAGTGGTACAGAAGCAAACCGTGCATCTACCCTTGCTACGCGTTTGGCTGCTACCGAGGATGTTTCTTTAGAGGATGTCACGGGCACCGGTGTTCGGGGGCGGATTATGCGCTCCGACGTTGAGGGTGTTCTTGGTGCAGATGCAGCCCAGGGGTTGAGCAAGATTATCCCCATGGATACCATGCGCAAGACCATTTCACGGCGTATGTCTGAAAGTGCATTTACGGCCCCTCACATCTATTTTTTCAGTGATATAGAGATGACACCGCTCCTGGATTTCCGCAAGCAACTTTTGCCGGACTTCGAGGAAAAGTACAACTTGCGGCCCTCAATAAATGACTTTTTGATAAAAGCAGTGTCGCTCAACATCCTTGAGTTTCCAATACTGAACGGCCAGCTTCATGAAGATGAAATCCACATCATGCCGGAAGTGAACGTTAGTCTTGCGGTTGCTCTGCCCAAGGGGCTTATTGTGCCGGCACTTTCTTGTACAGATCAAGCCAGCCTTGCTGAAATTGTAAACCAGAGAACTGATCTGGTGGCTCGTGCAAAGGATAGTCGACTAACCAGGGAAGAGCTTGCCCGTGGTACATTCACCATTTCAAGCCTGGCAATGTTTGATATTACTCATTTCACAGCTATTTTGAATCCGCCTCAAAGCGGTATCCTCTCTGTCGGTAAAACTCGTGATGAGCTGTATTTAGATACCGATGGCAGTGTGAAGAGTCGCAAGGTAGCTACTTTCGGTTTATCGGTGGATCATCGAATTATTGATGGCGCCACGGCTGCCGACTTCTTGCAGAATCTGAAAGCTAAGATGGAAAATCCAATTTTTACTTTCTTACATTAAAGGCCAAAAGTGAAGGACAAACTACCATGTATGATTTAGCGGTAATCGGAGGGGGCCCGGGAGGCTATGTAGCGGCAATTCGAGGAGCCCAGGAAGGATTAAAAACGATCTTGATTGAAAAAGATTCCTTTGGTGGTACCTGTTTAAATAGGGGATGTATTCCCACCAAAAGTTTTATCTATGACTCTAAACTTCTTGAGAAAGCACAAAATTCAGAAGTGCTGACCGGTACAGGGTCGTTGGCCATTGACGGTGCTAAATTGTTGGCACGAAAACAAAAGGTAGTCGCCCGACTTGTAGGTGGCTTAGGTGCCATAATAAAGAGCAATGGTATTGAAACAGTGCAGGGACTTGGCAGTCTGGAAGGTCCCGGAAAAGTTCGGGTCAGTAAAGCGGATGGATCATCTCAGCTTGTAGAAGCCCGCAATGTTCTGTTGGCAACCGGCTCCAGACCGTCGTTCCCACCGTTTATCGATATTGATGGAGAGCATGTCCAGACAACGGATGAAGCCCTGAATAGCGACACCATTCCAAAAGATGTGTTGATTATCGGTGGTGGCGTTATCGGTGTGGAAATGGCAACCATTTATCTCAATTTAGGAGCCCAGGTAACTATTGTGGAAATGCTCCCTGATATCCTTATGACTGAAGATAAGGATGTTCGCGATAGCCTGTTAAAACTCCTTAAACAACGCGGGGCCAAGATTCATCTGAACGCCAGTGTTAAGGCGATTGCTCGTGAAGGTGATACCGTTCAGTCTCTTTTTGCGGACTCGGAAGGTGCTGAACACAAGGTACAAACCGAACGCGTGCTGGTAGCCACCGGGCGTGGACCGGTTTTGGACGGGATTGATGTTGAAAAGCTTGGGCTGCAAATGGAAGGTCCATACGTCAAGATTAATTCTTCCTGTATGACCAATTTACCTAATGTATATGCCATTGGAGATCTGGTCGGGGGTATGATGCTGGCGCATAAAGCCTCAGCGGAAGCCGAAGTAGCTGTAGAACATATGCTGGGGCAACAGAGAACACTCAACCCAAGATTTATTCCCCGGTGCATTTGGGGAGTGACGGAAGTAGGAGCAGTAGGTTTGACGGAAGAGGAGGCAAAGGCTGCTGGTTATTCCATCAAGGTAGGTAAGTTTCCTTATGCAAACAGTGGTGCGGCCCAGGCTATGGGTGATGATCATGGGTTTGCTAAAATTGTGGGAGATGCGACCACCGGAGAAATCCTCGGCGTCCACATCGTGGGAGAGCATGCCACTGACTTGATAAGTGAGGCGGTGACAACAATGAAAATGGAGGGAGCGGTGGAGGATCTGTTTCAGGCAGTTAAGCCACATCCCACAGTGAGTGAGGTCGTCTTGGAAGCTGCTTTGGATTGGAGTGGAATCGCAATCCATGCACCCCGCAGGAGGGAATAACTGTCGCGGAAAGGCCGATAATAATTGGGTATGACACTGTTTCAAAAGGGAGGATATTTACATGGATTTAGGCTTAAAAGGCAAAATTGCAATCGTAACCGGCGGTTCCGCAGGTATCGGACGAGGTATTGTGGAGCGGCTGGTTCAGGAAGGTGCAATTGTAACAATTGTTGATATCAACATTGCTGAAGCTGAAAAGACCGCTACGGAGATTGGTGGTGATACCCAGGCCATAAAGATGGACATCACTAACAAAAATGAAGTCGAATCCGTTGTCGATAAGGTTATTGAAAAATTCGGCAGGATCGACATTCTTGTCAATAATGCCGCGCTGAGCTGGCCTCGGCTCTTCATTGAAATGACAGAAAAAGAATGGGATCATATGTGTGCCGTGAACTTGAAAGGGGTTTATCTGATTTCGCGCCCGGTACTGTCAAACATGGTGAAGCAGCGATACGGTAAAATTATCAGCATTTCTTCGATCGCCGGAAAAGAGGGAATCGCCAAGTTTTCCCATTACTCCGCTACTAAATTTGCTGTGATTGGACTGACCCAGGCCCTGGCACACGAGTATGCCGAATATGGCGTAAATATCAATGTTGTTTGCCCTGGAGTGGTGCGAACCCCTCTATGGGAAGATCAGCTGCCGGGAATGGCCGAGGAACAGGGCAAATCCACAGAACAGGTCTTTCAGGAGTTTTGCGAACCGATTCCCTTCAAGCGACCTCAAACCCCTGAAGACATCGGTAGCATGGTATCGTTCCTGGCATCCGACTTAGCGAAAAATATTACCGGCCAATCAATTAACGTCACCGGCGGATGGCACATGCATTAGGGGAAAGCTCTCCATATTGCAAGAGAAACCATTCTTATTGCTGGTGGCAAGGAAATGCACTGTTGTACAGAGACTGATCCACACAGAAAGAAGACTCACTCAGTATGACATACAATTAACAGGAGATCATAATGACCCTAGGAACCATGGCGACCGATTGTGAAATTAGAATTGACTATGCGAAATTAAGAAAAGATCGTCGCCAAAAAATGAACGATCAGCTGAAGAAAGATGGATTGGCAGCGATACTGTGTTTTGATCCCGACACTATTCGCTATATTACCAGTACAAAACTCAATGATTGGACGAACAACAAGCTTGCCCGGTCAGTCCTTTTTGTCGCGGATCAGGAACCCATTCTGTTTGAAGTGGGAAGCGCTATTGAAACCAAGAAAAAGATGTCTCCCTGGATTAAGGATAACATTTATCCTTTCATTGGTGGAATGCGTGGTTCTTTCCCGGAACCTGTTGTTAAGGAAAACGCCAAAAAATTTGCCAATGTTATTTTTGATTGGCTCAAGAAGTTCGGTGTCGAAAATGAGCCCCTGGGAATGGACATCACAGAAATTCCATTTCTGCGGGCGCTTGAGGCTACAGGGGTACAGGTGGTTGATGCCCAGCAGACGGTTCTCAATGCTGAAGCAATTAAGACTCCTGAGGAGGTTGAGCTGATTGAAACCTCTATCGCTATAGTCGAAGCGGCTTTCTGGGAAGTAATCAGTACTGTCCGTCCTGGTATGCGTGAAAACGAAATTAACGGCATGATGCGCAACACTATGTATAGGCTGGGTGCTGAAGAAATCCAGAATATCAACGTCATTTCCGGCAACCGCTCCTATCCGCATCCTCACGATGCTTCGGATCGTTTTCTGCGCATGGGGGATATGCTCTTTATCGATGTAGTATCTGTTTTCAACGGCTATAAGACGTGCTACTACCAGACATTTGTTATCGGCAAACCATCCCAAAAACAGCTCGAAGTTTACAAGAAGGCGTATGACTGGCTCTTTGCAGGTATTAACCTGATCAAGCCGGGTGTCAGTACTCAGGAGGTCATCAAGGCCTGGCCAACCGCCCAGGAGCTTGGTCTTGCAAGTGAAGGTGAAGCATTTGCTCTGCAGTTAGGCCATGGTATTGGCATTACCCACTGGGCTAAGCCGGTAATAACAAGGTTGTTTTCTGATGAATACCCGGAAATAATTCAGGAAGGAATGGTTTTTGCGCTCGAAACGTACGCAGGCTCCGGAAATGATGGTGCAAGAATTGAAGAGATGGTTGTTGTCACCAAAGATGGTAACCGGCTTTTAAGTAAGTTCCCTTCCGAGAAACTGATCTCATGCCCCTGTGTTGGAAATTTGCTGCCGTAATGACGGATATTCCGACCAGAGAAAGCCAGTCGGCTTTTACAACAGCAAGGTGTCGCATCTTGAATTTACTCTGCTGACTGAGCAGTGAAATAAAGACCCACGAGATGGGGAGTAATGTCCAAAGAATACTATTGGAAGATTGAAAAGAGTAATGTTCCGCATCAACCAATAAAGGAGAATGAAAAATGAGTGATTTTCGCAGTGTAAAAGGAAAAGTAGCCATCGTAACCGGAGCAGCCAGGGGAATAGGTTTTGGCGCTGCAGAAACCTTGGCCAGTGAAGGTGTTCATGTGGTAATGAGCGATATTTTACCGATCCTGGACGAGTCGTGTAAAAAAATTCAGGATGCCTTCCCTGATGTGCAGGTTTATGCCAAATCCGCCGATGTATCTGATGAAATGGCAGTCAAAGCACTTGTAGATTTTACCGTAGAAAAATTCGGTAAGCTCGACATTATGTTCAATAATGCAGGGATGCATATGGACACCGGTGCTGTTTGGGAGACTGACATGGCCAAGGTGGACAAAATTTTGGGCGTAAATCTCAAGGGTGCTTTTCATGGCTGCAAGTATGCTGCTCAACAAATGATCAAACAGAAGAGCGGTACTATTGTCAACACAGGTTCATTTTTTGGAAAAGTTGGTCATGCTCTATCTGCAACTTACGGAGCATCAAAAGGCGGTATCCACACAATGACCCAGTCGTTGGCACTGGAACTGGCACCATACAATGTCAATGTTAACGCTATATGTCCCGGTCTTGCAGCATCGGAAATGCATTGGGCATTTGTCGAGGAAGATGCCAAAGCACGTGGCATTACCTTTGAAGAGATGAAGCAACTCGAGTTGGAGGAAATTCCGCTGAGTCGATACGGGTATGGTTCTGATATGGCTGGTGTTATCATGTGGCTTGCCTCTAAATCCGGTGAATATGTTACCGGTCAGCTCATCAACGTTAATGGTGGTTTGGATTTCACTTAAAAACTAGATTGACAACCAGTTAATCAACTCAAAATACTCACATCTGATGTCACTGGAACTTTGTCCTGGAAGGTGACCGGGACAAATGGTGGAAGTGTCAGGTGTGAGTAAAAGAGTAATCACCCATTAGTGATGGTTAAAATTTTGTAGATATTAAAGTTGAGGAGATGACTGATATGATCCTGTTCAAAACCCGTACCAGAAAAAATGTAAAGTTGATATTCTTCTCAATCTCTTAACTAGATAGTAAATATGGCATATTCACTACAGTATAACCTCAACAATATTGCATCTAACCTGCAAAATATTGTGAAGCATTCAGAAACAGGGAACTCCATCTACTTTTGTCTCCCATGTGTCTACGCTGGTATGCAGCATTGCCTCATTCGGAACCATTTTTGATTCATTGATTTTCTTCAACAGTCATTTTTCATCATATATACATTTAAAGATCTAATTATATCGATCAGTACCAACTTGAGAGTTAATAAGGAGAATTAATATGGAAAATACCACGCCAAACTTCATAGAACATGTTGGTATCATTGTTAGTGATATGGATCAGGCCATCGATTTCTACTGTAATACTTTGGGCTTTGAACTGGTTCAAAGGGTAGACAATTGCTCCGGTGAAACTGTTGAGAAAGGTGTCGGCATTCCCGGTGCCAAAATCATGCTGGCACATCTGAGGTTAGGAGAGTCAAAAACTATTATTGAATTATTACATTACACTAATCCCCAAAGTAAACCCATGCCTTCTGATGCAAAAAGCAACGACATAGGTGTTGGCCATGTTGCGTTTAATGTGGATGACCCTGATGCTTATTTTGAGCAGCTCAAGGCGAAGGGGGTGGAATTTATTTCCCCTGGTGTAATGGATTCTTCCACCGGTGAAAGGTTCTGTTACTTTTATGGTTTCGACAGAGTTGTTCTAGAGTTTATCAAGCCCCCTAAAGGTCCCTTAAAAGATTTGAAATAGAAGAATAATCTATAAAGAGAAAGTCTGGAGATCCTATTCGTTTTTTCTATTTGGAGTCCTTATGACCGGGTTGACCGGGACACTGTCCCATATTCAAACACCTTTTCGCGATTTGGACACATTGTGCAACAGAGTGTGAAAAGCGTGGTGAAAATAACTACATAATAACAACAATTTAAGGGTGAGATGCCTTGTTGGTGAAGATGTGGTTTGTGGCACAGAGTGTGCAAGTATATGCGCATATGCCGGAAGCCAGCCGAAATGAGACATAGTCGCCAATTTAACGATCGGTAAAGTAGAAACATTTTGGAGGACGATTGATGGCGGCAGAGTTATTCAGTAGCAGATTGCCGCCCCATTTCCAGTCTTTGAGCAGGGAGTTGACCAGGCATAAAAGAGGAAGGTTAGTAAGGCTAAGCCGACAAATGAAAAGACTGGAGATCAGGTTGTTTTCGAATACAGGTCAAAGGGGAAAGATGCTTCACAGCGCCGCGGGTGCGATCCCCGGAAAAGCAGTATGCTTTCAGTGATTCATAACTCAATGGGAGGAGACACAATGAAAAATTGGATTTTTGCCAGCACGACCGTAACCACAGCAATTGCAGGGCTCATCATCGCGGGGACCGCGGCGGCCGATACCTACAAGATTGGAATCACGCAGAACAATGTCGGCGTCGACAGTTACCAGACGACCTATGAAAAAGCCTTCATAGCGGCAGCAGAAAAAAACGATAATGTCGAGGCGGTTGTGCTGGACGCAGGCGGCGACGTGGCCCGCCAGATCGCCCAGGTCGAAGACCTGATCCAGCAGAAAGTTGATGCTATCATCATCTGGCCAACCAACGGCAAGGCCGTAATTCCCGCCGTTCGCAAGGCCCACCAGGCTCATATCCCTGTGGTCGTCACCAACTCGAACATCTCGAAGGAGGGATTCGATTTCGTCGCCTCCTTCTCCGGCCCTGACAACATCACCCAGGGCTTGCGAGCGGCCGAGATAATGTGCGACAAGTTCAAGGATATGGGAATCGAGAAAGAGGCGAAGATCCTCCAGATCTCGGGTCAGCCCGGTTACACTACTGCTATCGAACGTGCCAAGGGTTTCGAGGATCGTCTGCCTGAGGTCTGCCCGAACGTGGACCTGGTTGAAACGCAGCCGGGTGACTGGAACCGCGAAAAGGCGCAGAAGGTGATGGAGGCGTTCCTTGTCAAGTATGATGACATCGACGGCGTCTATGCCGGCGATGATAACATGGGCGTGGGCGCGCTCAACGCTGCCAAGGCCGCCGGCCGCGAAGGGATAATCTTCGTCGGCGCCACCAACTTCGCGGTTGGATACGAGGCAATGGGCAAAGGAGAATACTGGGGTTCGATCTACCAGTCTCCGGTCGACGACGCGGAAGCAGCTCTCAAGACAGCGCTCGACATCCTCAACGGCAAGGACGTTCCTTTCCTGAACTACTTTGACACGCCGAAAATCACCCAGGACAACATGGGCAAGTTCACCAAGCCCGTCTTCTAAGAATATGTGGGATGCGCAGGCCCTTCGGGGCCTGAGCACTTTTTCGTCACAGTTGAACAACTGGGAGGAAATGCTTTGGGCAGCTCCCGGGTCTCAGACAGAGCCTGTCTTATTTACGGAGCGGTGCAGGTTTATCGGCCGCACATAAGGGGGCGCTTCTCGATGAGGGTACAGCTGTCTTGTTTTTTTGAAATCCCCGGCGACAAGACCACTGAGGTCGTGATATTGAACCGGTAACGCGTCCCGGGGTTAAATGGAAAGACGATATCCTCCGTCGTCGAATAGAATGATCTGGAAAACAGATCGATCTAGAGTCGACAGACAGGATATCAAATTCAACATTACCGCCATATACACGCTAATGAATTATCTTGATGATCGGAAGAGGGAGGAAGGCAAATGGCTGAAATAAAGTTGAGGTCCGCCGGCAGGATTCTGGCCCGGCAGGGCATCCTGGTCGCGTTCGCGATCTTCATGATAGGGTTCGCACTGGCCAATGATCGGTTCCTGGACGTAGATAACATCCTCGGCGTCATCCGGTCTTCAGCGATCATTGGCGTGATGGCGCTCGGTGTCACATTTGTGGTGATCAGCGGCAATCTCGATCTGTCGGTCGGTTCGCTGATGTCGTTCTCTACGATCGTGGTACTGGACCTTCATGACAAGATCGGGCCCGGCCTTGGGATATTGGCCATGTTCGCCATGACCCTCACCATAGGGGCACTAATCGGATTCCTGGTGGGTTATCTCAGGCTCAACTCTCTAATTGTAACCCTCGGCATGCTCTCGGCTATCCACGGTCTCACCCTCACCTATTCGGGCGGCAAGAACATGGATATCGCAGACAAGCAGGGCACCTGGTTCAGCTTCTACGGCCAGGGTACAGTGATGGGCATTCCGGTGCCGATTCTGATCTTAGTCATCCTTGCAGTTGTGCTGTCTTTTCTGCTGGGCAAGACGCCCTTCGGCCGCAAGATCTATGCCGTGGGCGGTAACGGTGTGGCGGCCACGTTCTCGGGTATTCCTCGGGCCCGAACCGTCTTCAACTGCTATCTCATTTCGTCCTTCTGCGTCGCCACCGCCGGCCTCATCCAGGCCAGCCGCAGTCTCGGCAGCCAGAACACCGTGGGCCAGGGCCTGGAGTTGCAGGTTCTCGCTGCGGTTATCCTCGGGGGGGCATCGCTTCTGGGCGGGTCCGGCACCGTCATCAAGACCGTCATCGGGGTACTGATTCTCGGCTTCATCCAGAACGGCCTGCTTCTGGTCGGACTGGAATTCTACTTCCAGTACGTCGTCACCTGGGCCATCATCATCCTGGCCGTCTGGCTGGATATTGCGGTTAAACGGGGTCATCTCTGGTCGCCGATTGCTTGAGGATAAAGACAATGCATAAAAACGTACTCAAGAAACACGCCAAGGACGGCGCGATCTGGGGCTTCATCGTGCTCGAGCTGGTCTTCTTTGGCATCGCGGGCGAATACTTGTCGATGACGGACACCGTGTTCCTCGCCCCTGACAACATGATCCTCCTGCTCAAGCAGGCGGCACCGCTGGGGATCATCGCGCTCGGTATGACAATAATTATGATCAACGGCAATATCGATCTTTCGGTCGGGGCCACCTTCGCGCTCTGCGCAATCGTGATGCTGGACTCGATGACCTGGCCCATCCTGGCACCGCTCGGCGACTGGGCGATTCCTTTCGCCTGGGGACTGGCACTGCTGACCGGCATGCTCATGGGGCTCATCAACGGGCTTATTGTGTGGAAGACCGGCGTCGATGCCTTCATTGTCACGTTGGGCGCAATGCTGGGATTCCGCGGGCTTGTGTTCATGTATAACGGCGAACAGCCCACCTTTCACCTGAACTGGACTATGGTGGATATCGCCGAATCGAAGCCGCTTGGAATCCCCCTGCAGATTCTCGTTTTCGGGGTCTGCGTCGCCATCGTCTGGTGGATCATGAACCGTACGGTGCACGGCCGCAATGCTTATGCCATCGGTTCCAACCGCGAGGCTGCAGTCAATGCCGGCATCAAGGTCGGACCACACATGCTGCTTAATTACGTATTGATCGGCTTTCTCGCCGCGCTCAGCGCGATCACCTTCTATTCCGAATCCGGTTCGGTCAATCCCAATGACGGCATGCTCTACGAGTTGTGGGTCATCACCGCGGTGGTGCTGGGCGGCACCAAGCTGACTGGCGGCAAGGGCTCGATCATTGCAACGGTTGGCGGCATCCTGGCGATCCAGCTAATGCGCAAGGGGCTGGGCTTTATCGGTGCCGACACGGCGATGGTGAATCTCGTCATCGGCTCGATCCTGATCGCCGTGCTCTACCTGGACAAGCAGCTGAACCGCAAAGGCGAAGAGGAGCTTAAGATATGACTAGCGAACAAATACCAGCCCTGCGTCTGCAGAATATCGTAAAGACATTCCCTGGTGTGCGCGCTCTAGACGGTGTCTCCTTCACTGTCATGCCCGGCGAGGTGCACGCTCTGATGGGCGAGAATGGCGCTGGAAAATCAACTTTGATGAAAGTGCTGGGTGGAATTTACTCGCCCAATGAGGGACAGATCTTCATCGAGGAGCAGCCGACTGTTATGAATTCTCCGCTCTACGCCAAGGCTAAGGGCGTGGTCTTCATCCACCAGGAATTAAGTCTTGCCGAGGAGCTGTCGGTGGCCGAAAATGTCTACCTGGGCGAGCTGCCGCGTAAATCCTTTGGCCGGGTGGACTGGAGCAAACTCTATGCTGATACCGGCGCCATCCTGGAGCGGCTCAATGTGGGTTTTGGGCCGAAGGACATGGTGACGGACCTGTCAATTGCCAACAAGCAGATGGTCGAGATAGCTCGTGCCCTGACGGTAGAGGCCAAGGCGGTGATCTTTGACGAACCCACGGCATCGCTCACTGATGCCGAAAAATCGGTGCTCTTTGATGTGATCGAGGATCTCAAGAGCCGGGGGGTGGGGATCGTCTACATCTCCCACCGCATGGAAGAGATTTTCCGTATTTCCAACCGGGTGACCGTGCTGCGCGACGGGCAGTATCGCGGTACTGTCAACACCTCTGAGACCAACGAGGATGAGGTAACCAACCTGATGATTGGGCGCAGTCTCGACCTGTCGAGCGACATCGAACACGTCAAGCTGGGTGATGTGGCGCTCGAGGTGCGTGGGCTGTCCTGCGGCAAGCTCTATCAGGATATCAGCTTCGAGGTCCGCGAGCGTGAGGTCGTGGGCTTCTATGGGCTTGTAGGCGCAGGACGCACGGAGATCGCCGAAACGCTCTTCGGGCTGCGCAACCCTTCTGATGGGACGATTCTGCTATATGGCGCGGAGGCGACCATCAACTCGCCGTCTGAGGCGATCGAGGCCGGTATCTCGCTGGTGCCGGAAGATCGTAAGGGGCAGGGACTGATAGTGGGCATGAATTGCCGCGACAACATGACCCTTCCGCAGGTCGATGACATGACCGCGGGTCCATTCGTCAGCAATGGTGCGGAGGTGGCGATCTTCGACCAGTACCGCGATAAGCTCAATATCAAGACGCCGGGCTGGCGGCAGCAGGTCGGCAACCTCTCGGGCGGCAACCAGCAGAAGATTGTCATCGGTAAATGGTTGTCGATGCATCCCAAGGTGCTGATCGTGGACGAGCCTACCCGCGGTATCGACGTGGGCTCCAAGTCGGAGATACACAAACTGATCCGCGAACTGGCCGCGCAGGGTTACGCCGTCATTGTCATCAGTTCGGAAATGCCCGAGGTTCTACGAGTCTCGGACCGCATCATCGCTATGTTTCACGGTCGGATCATGCGCACCTTTACTGCCGACGAGGTAACCGAGGACAACCTTGTGCAGGCGATTTCCGGAATTACGCCGGAGGAGGACGCAGCCTGATGCGCGGAACATGAGGTGGCAGTCAGGAACCGCTTGGCCGAAAAGTCTGAGAATCTCACTGGCGGACTGCGCCGTGCGTAAACACGATTGGCGCTGGCTGCCGGACCCGATGTGATGATCAGGCTGCTGGCCGACTCTCCCTCGTTCGAACCGTTGCTTCGGTTTCAATTGCTCTATCGTGTGAATACTGTTTTGTTTGATAGCGGGCACACTTTTTTGCTGCCTGGTTTTTGGTCTTCTATGAAAGTCTCATTTTTTAATAAACCACTGATTAGTTGTGACTGTATTGGCTCGTGACTAAAACAACCTGAATGAATTTAGAAAGGAGACGTTATGTCTGTTGTGACTATTTCTGGGCAAGTAGGTTCCGGCTATACTGTTTTTGCTGAAAGGTTAGCTAAAACAATAGGGTATAAATTAGTTGACCGCGATGTTTTCGAGACAGTACTAATTGAATATGGATTTGTAGATATTGAAGAACTGCTTGATACACCTCCAAGTATATTTGAACGACTGGGAGGGGATAGACATGAAGCAATCGCTTTATTGAATAATATGTACCATTGTTTTGCCAAGCAGGACAATCTTGTCATTGCAAGTAGGCTGGCTTACCTTTTACTCCATAAGTATATTAACGTTTTAAATGTGTTTCTAGAGTCTCCTCTGGAAGAACGAATACAAAATGTCATGAAGATGAGACAGGTGGATGAGGTTGAAGCTGAAAAAATAGTGATATATAATGAGAATGTCAGAATAAAACTAATTGAATCATTTTACCATGAAAAGTGGGATTCCTTTCTACCGTTCTCTCTGGTTGTAAATACCCATAAAATCGGTCTAGATTTGACTGAGAATCTCATAGTGGAAGCTGCTTCAAAGCTTGGTACACAGGACCATCATATAAAAATGCAGGAAAAAGGAGCATACTCAAGCATTCATGATATTGAAACGGACTCTGTTTTAGAGAATGTCGTCAAGAAGGTGTTGTCAGAACGTGAGTATTAGGAAGTGTGGCTTTAACCTTTATAAATGGGAAATTTCTCTCTAACCTGCCATATATGCGTAGGTCTGGTTTTCTCCAGTTTAAAAAACGTGACTCGATTTACTCAGAATATGCAGAGAAACTTTCCTTTAGTAACCCGAGCCCTCAACAGTATGTAGGAAAATTAAGCGGTGGCAATCAACAGAAAATAGTTATTGGTAAGTGGATGGCCTTGAACCCAAAGCTTCTGATACTTGATGAGCCAACGCGGGGTATTGACGTAGGGTCAAAATCTGAGACCCACAAGCTTATTGGAGAAATGGCCAGAGAAGGATTGCTGTGATTGTAATTTCATCAGAAATGCCTGAAATAATAGGTGTCAGTTGACCGTATTATTTCAATACTTGAAAGAGAGATCACAGGTGAGTCATAAGAGGTGATGTCTCAGAAAAAAAATTACTTCACGCTTGTACCTAGCGCCATAATGGAGTCTTTTGGCCAGAATATCGTGATTATATCAGTTCGGTACCTCACACCGATTTTCCTGATCTGACCGAAGATAGCATTTGTCTCAAACTGCCATTCTTGGAGGATCTTCTAGTGATATTTTACTGGTTATTTACCTATGGATTTGGCCTGCGCTGAGGAGAATAGTCCTCTCTATATTACCAAGATCGAAAATCAATGGCTGAAAGGCTGGTTATCGCTGGCCGGTATCGAAATTGGAGACCCTGTATGGAAGCTATCTAATATTGGGGATGGAGGTCCAGTTTGGGTAGAAGGTCAATGGGGGCACGTTGTAGTCGGAGTCCAATATAGCTCGGAACTACTGGTGGAAAAACCTTCCGGGGAAGTTTGCACTTTAGACTTGCTTCCAGAGGGTGTAGAAAGCAAAGTAAATCATTATAAAAACCGAAATTCGTATGAAATGTTCCGAGAGGCCAGCAACCTCAAAAGAGGAACAACCCTGCATGTAAAAAGAAAATTCAAGAGGCTGAATTTTCATGTAATTATTGCAGATGAAATTGTTCATATAAGTGATGAAATTGCATTTAACATATGGGGTAAAACTGTTGAAACTGGTGAAACCTGGGTCCAGTTGGGCGCAATTTATGTCGGTCAGCAATTCTTCCCATGTTATTGTAGTAGAGATGGAGTAGCCAGAGATTTTTTTGAACAATTGAAGCCGGAGAGTAATCCTCATATAACGATAAAAGAAATAGTTTCTAATGGTAAAGATGAAGATGATATATCCCCTTGCCTGATAAAAAGTGAATCAGGAAACATTATTACCTTAGAAACAGTTTCCGCAGCAAAGATCAAAGTGCGGCCATGCGACATATGCTGGTCATGTGGTGTATGCAAATGAGACTATTCTCACATGCCAGACCAAGTCACTGCAAAACCAAATCAAGTTCAACAATATTCCAGATGGGGGCGCATTGAGATGAAAATGTCAGCACGTATCGCCTACCTAGGCGTTACCGACTATGCAGAGATTCATGCATTGCAGGTTTGCCTGACAAGCAAGAGGAGGGATGACACCATTCCGTTTGACATATTTTTAGTGACGGAACATAGAGATACCTTCACTTTAGGTCGAAGTGGTGGACGAGAGAATTTAATGGTCTCAGAACAGTTTCTTCGCGAAAAAGGAATACCCTTGGTGCAGGTTGAACGCGGAGGGGACATAACGTACCATGGTAGAGGGCAATTGGTCATATATCCAATATTTCATATGCGTAAGGCTGGTCTTACCGTTTCTGAATATGTTTACCGTATGGAAGAGTTAATGATAAAGTTGGCGGCTGAAAACGAGGTTCATGCAACAAGGTCTTCACGCAATCATGGTGTCTGGGTACAGGAAAAAAAGCTCGGCAGTGTTGGTATTGCCGTTCGTCACGGTGTTGCTTTTCATGGTTTGGCGCTCAATGTTAATATAAATCTTGAACCTTTTTTCTGGGTCAACCCGTGTGGTCTTACCGGTGTACAGATGACCTCACTTAGCAATGAACGTGGTAAAGAGATTCTTATCGAAGATATAGAGACGGATCTTGGCAAGCACATCAGTAGCGTATTTACATGTTCAATAACACAAATAGCAAAGGATCATCCTGATATCGCAAGGCACGAATAACCTTACTTCTTGACATGGGAGGGTAACTAAAATACCACATGCAGCTCTTTTCCTATAAAATAGGTGTGGGATTTCCGATCATTATCCTTCATGGACTTTTCGGCATGTCTGATAATTGGTTCACCATCGGTAAAAGTCTTGTCCCAAAAGGTTACGCTGTTCATTTACTTGATATTCGTAACCATGGTCAGTCACCACACATGCCAACACATTCATATCAAAATATGTGCGACGATCTTTTAGGTTATCTCGCACAGCAAAATCTAAACGAAGTAAACATTATTGGCCATTCTATGGGAGGTAAGGCCGCCATGTTTTTCGGACTTCTTTACCCCGAAAAAATTAAAAACCTTGTCGTGGTCGATATTGCGCCCTCACATTACACAAATCATAACGTTGCTTTCCATTCAACTATAATCAAGAATCTTATGGAGCTCGATCTTTCTACCTATCATAACAGACGGGAAATTATGGAGGAAATGGAAAGGCGTTTTAAAGATCGAACTCTAGTGTTGTTTCTTGGGAAAAATATAATGCGAGACAAGAAAAATAATTTTAGATGGAAACTAAATCTTCCTGTCTTGCTCAAGTCTCTTCCAGATCTTTCCGCAGGATTTGATAAACAAGGGAAAGAGGTTCATTCTACCCCAAGAACTTTGTTTGTACGTGGAGAGAATTCAGATTACATCCTGCCGAAACACGAACCGGACAGAATGCACTATTTCCCCAGATCCAGTATCAGCACCATAGAGAACGCAGGCCATTGGTTACACATGGAACAGCCAAAAAGACTCATCATGGTTCTTTCAACTTTTCTCGCTGAAGAATAAAGAATGTTATTCTGAGCCATTGGCTCTTGTTCGACAGTAGTAGGCTTGCATTTTTTCAACAGCTATATAGAACACGAAATACATGCATAGTGCCTACAGATTATAAAATAATGTCGACTTAGCTGTGTTTTCTTTGCCAAAAGCTCTTCATGTGTTCCACTTTTTGCTGTCAGTGTGGTTCTAACTTACCACACTGTCCCCGCTGGTCCAGAATGAAAGATGCAACAATAATACTCAAAGCGATCCATGTAGCAACTGCATCAAATCAATCCCCCCTGCGACCATGAAATCGAAGGGCGGCCAGTCGAACTCGTTTGAAACGGTAATTTCGGGATGAGCCCGAATCCACATTCGCTCCTCTTCGGTCAGCTCAATAGAGGGTTCGATGGTTGGCGAACCTTTCATCTGTGGCATTGGGGATTCGGCAAAACATGGTTCCCCGACGGCCAGGATCAAAATAACAGACAGAAAAAGACAGGTAAAGGTGGTTTCATGATGGATTTTTTCAGCATATTTTTTTTATAGCACGCCCCCCCCTTTTGTGTCATCCGCAGCATGCAACCTTATTGATGCCCCAATGAGTCAATTATTTTCCGGTACAACCAATATTATCATAATAAATCAAACACATAATCAGGTGCAACAAAAATGGAGCACCCCTGATCCACTGTAGCCAATACGCACTTTTAGCGTATGTTTACAACTACTTATTCAGCTTCTATTGATTCCGACAGCCGTGGCGCATCTTTTTTGTTGCGCCTTTTCGTGCCAAAAACGGACCTGATAGAAACCATGAATTTCATTCGCCGGATATTCACCCCCCGCATTACACTGTTTTCAATGGAAATGATTATCCACCTACGTACCTTACGCCATTCCGGCACACATGATGCATTGTTAGATATCCAAAGGGCAATTATGATCAACAAACACTTCTTACTGATAAGTACAACACTCCTCCTGATTTTCTTCGGAACAGGTGATGCACAGGCGCTCCAGACCCATGGGGAACCTGAGGGAATATATGTGCACCAGATGGCGCACATCCTCTTTATGACGGCCCTCATCTACCTGTACTGGCACACCCGGAAAACCCAGGAGACCTCCTCCAGGGGCTGGAAATATTTCCAGTTGTTTTGCATTTTTTTAATTGGCTGGAACATTCTCGCCTTCACCGGTCATGAGACTTTTGGATATCTCAAAGATAGCGATTTCATTTTACAGGATACCTGGCAGGCCAGACTGGCCCCTCCAATAGACTTTACTGAAGTACTCTATTACATCACCAAAATGGATCACTTTCTCATTGTTCCGGCACTGCTGGCCCTGGTGATCAGCCTGAGAACTTTTTATCTCGAAGCACGCAGGGAGGCAGAAAAATGAACGGCCTCTCTCTGGCGCCTGCAGTAACCGTCGAATTTGTCGGCTCTGCCCTTGTTATCCTGCTCGCCTTTGTTGCTCTGGGTTATGCCAGAGCGCTTATCCGACTGGAACCGGACAACTTTATCTGGGGGTTTCTCTGGTATTTCAGCATTGCCCTTGCAGCCTTTGCTATCTCACGAGGTGTGGGACACATCATCCGTATAAGTCTCGTCTATTCCAACCAGCGTGAGTTATGGACACAACTTTCGCCCTACTCAGGCGGCTTCAACACCATGCTGATGATTTCCGTTGCAGCAGTTACCATCTATTACCACAAAGGGCTCGCCGCCTATAAAGCGATACGCTCGGAGGCTGAAAAACTGGCCGAGGCCAATCGGCAACTCGAAGCCAGCGCCGATCAGTTGCAACGGTTAAACACCAACCTCGAAGGTATAGTCGAGGACCGCACCAGGGATCTCTCAGACTCTGAAAAGAAGTTCAGAAACTTTTTTGAGAACTCAAAAGATATTGTCTATTTCTGCGATCTTGAAGGCACCATTACCAACATAAACAGCAGCGGCATCCGGATGCTCGGTGCAGAAAATAACAATGAACAGATAAATTTTCACCAGTTGTTCCGTGACCCGGAAGTACTGAAACAGTACCTCTCAGAAATACAGTCCAAGGGCTATGTAAGCGACCTTGACATGGAATGTATCGGCAAGGACGGCACGATACGCCACATTCTTCTCGCGGCCAACGCCAGTATGGGAGCTGACGGTACCATGATCGGCTACGAGGGTATCGGCAAGGACATGACCCGCCTTCGCACTATTACCGAACAACTTATCAACCACGAAAAGATGGCCTCGGTGGGAGAGATGGCCGCCGGCGTCGCCCATGAGATCAACACACCTCTCGGCATCATCCTCGGGTATACCCAACTAATGATGGACGATTTTGCCGAGGATTCGGAGCCCTATTCCACCATGCTGGTAATCGAGCGCCAGACCAAAGTGTGCCGCCGGATCGTCGCCGACCTGCTGAAGTTCTCCCGCCAGGCAGAAAGCCAGAAAACATCTATCAACCTCAATGAAATAATAAGGGAAGTCCTGGCTGTTACCGAGCACACCCTCAACATCAACAAGATCACTATTCAACGCCGGTTTGCAGAAGGGCTTCCACAGGTCACGGGTGATGCAGAGAAATTGCACCAGGTATTTATCAACCTGTTCAATAACGCCCAGTATGCAATGGCTGATGGTGGGGATATCACCATTATCACCTCCTCTGCAACTGATACCGTCAGGGTGTCGGTCATAGACACCGGAACCGGTATCAATGAGACCATAAAGAACAGGATATTTGACCCGTTTTTCACCACCAAGGAAGTTGGAAAAGGAACAGGCCTCGGGCTTTCCGTCACGTATGGCATCATCCAGGAACATAACGGCACCATAGAGGTGGAAAGCCCGGTGACCAGCAATCAGGATGGTGAACCACGACAGGGAACCGCCTTTCATATTACCCTCCCCGTTTTAACTGAAGAGACAGAACAAACCGCAAAGGAGCAGGAATAAATGGCTGAGATACTCGTACTCGACGATGTGCAGGACGCCGTCATACTCATCAGGAAAATTCTCGAACGCAAAGGCCATTCGGTACATGCCTTCACCGAGGAAGAAGAGGCTCTATCATTTGCCGGGTCCAACCATGTCGATCTTGCCATACTCGACATCAAGCTGAAGAAGATGAGCGGCATTCAGGTTCTGGAACAGCTGAAAAAAACCGTACCAGCCATGAAAGCGATCATGCTCACCGGCTACCCAACCATTGAAACGGCTCGGGAAGCGCTCGAACTCGGTGCTGGAGAATATTGTGTAAAACCAATAGACAAGCAGGAACTGGAAGAAAAGGTGGCGCAGATTCTTGCCGCCTAAGTCCGTCATCCAAAGGAGATATTTTCGCAAAAACGTATCTCTACTTACTTAGATAGACTCTGGAAAAAGGTTGATATACGAGGCGTAGAGTCTGAAAAGGCGATTTGGCAGTACATATGGTACGGCTAATTGCCGCTTCAGACCTACAACGAAGTAAATCAGACTTTTTACGAGTTTACCAAGGGAGAGTTTAATGAAAAAGTCAGTCTACTCCATGTGCGGCATGTGTACTGTCCGCTGCCCTATCCGGGTGGAGTCCGAAAACAACAAGGTAACCTGGATTGAAGGGAACCAACACCTCATTGGCGGTGCGCTCTGTGCCAAGGGTTCTGCCGGTCCGGCCCTGATGGAAGATAGTGAGCGTCCCCATAAGCCGCTCATCCGCGTCGGCGCCCGGGGCGCAGGCCAGTGGCGGGAAGCCGACTGGGAAGAGGCACTTGATTACGTTGCCGATAAAATGAGTGCGATCAAGGATAAATACGGACCGGAGTCCATGGTCCTGTCATCCCGTGGCGGTCCCTGGCAGGGACTCTACAAGGCCTTTATCCACGCCTTCGGCTCACCGAACTACACCAATCATGATTGTACCTGCGGCCGGAATACCCACCACGCAAGTCTCTCTATAAACGGGGTAGGCAGAAAAGGGTTCGCCTACGACATCAAAAATGCCAAGCACCTGGTGCTGTTCGGGCGCGATATGTTCTCTGCCCTGCGCCTCGCTGAAAATCACCAGACCCTGGACATGCTCGAAAACGGTGGCCGTCTCACCTACGTGGATGTCCGGCAGACCATGACCGGTGCCAAAGCCACCCGCTTCTTCCAGGTACGGCCGGGTACCGATTATGCGCTGGCACTCGGAGTTATCCACCAGGTTATCAAAAAGGAATATATCGACAAGGACTTCCTTGAAAAATATGTGACCGGCTTCGATCAGCTTTGTGAGTTCATCAAGGACTACACACCGGCCTGGGCGGCCAAGGAATGCGATGTGAAGGAAAAAGATATCCTCGCATTCGTCGAAGAGATCGGAGAAGACAGGCCGAAGGTCATCTTTCATCCGGGCTGGAACCTAGCTCGTTATAAAGACTCTTTTTATGCCAGCAGGGCCATGCATATCCTGAATGTGCTGATGGGCAATATCGAGCTGAAGGGCGGCCTGTTCATTCCCAAGGGAGCAGGCGATGCAGGTAAAAAGGGGATTCGCCAGATCGACTGCCCCAAACCGGATATCAAGCGGGGAGACGGCGTCGGCTGGGAGTTTAACCATTTCGACAAAGGACCGGGGCTCGCCCACCTCTTCTTTAACAGGATGATCGCTGAGGATCCGTACCCGATCAAGGGCTGGATCGCGATGCGGCACGACCCGTTTGTCGGAATGCCGGATCCCGAGAAGCAAAAGCAGGCCATGGACAAGTGTGACCTGCTTGTTTCCATCGATGTCAACTACAGTCAGTTTGGCTGGTATTCCGACGTCATCCTGCCGGAATCGACCTACCTGGAGAGGGACACCCCAATCTGCCAGCAAAAGGGTCTCAAGCCGCGACTGACCCTGCGTCGCAAGGCCATTGAACCTATCTACGGCACCCTTTCATCCTGCGAGATCTTCACCCAGCTTGCGGGCCGTCTGGGTCTGCAGGAGACCTTCCCGTTTACAACCATGGATGAGTTATGGAACTGGCAACTTGAACCCACCGGCTATACCATGGCCGATTTTGACGAAAAAGGTTTCATCAGCCTCTCTGATGACCCTATTTTCCATGATCGCGACAACCTGGACGGACAGTTCAAGACCCCAAGCGGCAAAATCGAGCTTATGAGTGAGAAGCTTGATAACGCCGGGCTCCCCTCACTTAAGCCTTTTGAAACACCGGAGAAACCGGAAAAAGGCATGTTCCGGTTGATTTATGGAAAAACCGCTGTGCACACCCAGGGACACACCATGAACAACCCGCTGCTCTCTGAGTTAATGCCCACCAACTCGCTGACTATTAACACCAAGAAGGCCAAAAAACTCGGCATAAATGAGGGCGACCTGGTCGAGATCGCCTCTGCAGACAGGTCGTACTGCGCCACTGTGGCCGCACACATCAGTGACCACATCCACCCGGAGGCAGTCTTCACCGTACATGGATTCGGTCGCGACATTCCGCGCCAGACCCGCAGTTTTCTGGCAGGAGTGGCCGACCAGAAGCTCATGGTCGGCAAACTCGATGACTGGGACAAAGCCGGGGGCGGCGTCAATCTATGTGAAGTATTTGTCTATGTAAAAAAGAGCATCCGCAACCGCACGAGGAGGGTTGAACTGTGAAAAAATATATGATCCACCTCAACAGCCGCCGCTGTGTAGCCTGCCATGGCTGTGAAGTCCACTGCAAGGTCAACAAAAACCTCCCCATTGGCCCGTTTCTCTGTGCCATAGAAACGACTCCGCTGGTAAAGGTGGGTGGGGTCCCCAAATTGGAGATAACCTTTTCCCACTGCCGTCACTGCGATGAGCCGATGTGCGTACCGATCTGTCCAACCGACGCGATGGTACAGCGGGATGACGGCATCGTTTATATCGACCAGGAGAAATGCATTGGCTGCATGGCCTGTGCCAAAGCCTGCCCATGGGATATACCCGTGCCCAACCCCGACGATGGCAAGGCCGTCAAATGCGACTTCTGTATGGACCGCCTTGATGCCGGCCTCAAACCGGCCTGTATCGCCAAGTGTGCGACCCATGCCCTGAAACTGCTGGTGCTGGAAGAAGCATAAGCGATGACGAACCCGGCCTACGACAGGGAACACGATTACCTGGAGGTATATCAGGAGGTGACCCGGCATATCTCCATGCTCCATGACCCGCAACAGGTCATGGAGCTGGTGGTCAGCCGATTACCTGATCTGCTGGAAGTGGATGCAGCCACCATCCGGCTGCTGGATGACTCCACAAACAGTTTCGTCATCGGGGCCGCTCACGGTCTGTCGGAAGAGTACCTCGCCCGTCAGACCATCGACACCCAAAAGGTCATGGCTGAGCTCAGAAGCGGGCAGCCCATTGCCAGCAGCACGCTCGTCTTCCCCTGCGACATGGACAGCTCCATCTCCGTGAAAAGAGAAGGAATCAAGAGCGCCCTCTCGCTACCCATCCTGTATCGGGAGAAGGTGATCGGGCTCTTGAGACTGCTCACCAGGGTGGAACGGGATTACACCCGGAGTGAGATCTCCTTTGCCATGTCATTGGCAGAACAGGTTGGCATCGCTCTCTCCAACAGCCGTTTATTCCAGGAACAGCAGAACCAGCTCACTTTTTTCAAGGAGCTGCGCACTATCTCCAGGCTGGTCAACTCGACCCTGGATCTGGACCAGATACTCAAATCGATCGTGGACAAGATGCCGCGTATTATGAAGGTCAAGGGATGCACCATCCGCTTGGTGGACCCCGCAACCAACCGACTGGAGCTGGCAGCGGCCTCGGGACTCTCCCGGAACTATCTTTCCCGGGGGTCAATCCGTAAGGAAGATTCGATTTTCACAGCACTCAAGGGCGAACCGGTAGCAATTTACGACGCCACCTCCGACCCGCGCGTGAAGTACCACGCGGAAATTACGGAGGAAGGAATCAAATCTATCCTGGCCATTCCCATCAAGAACGAACTGGAGGTTATCGGGGTGCTGAGATTGCTCTGCGATACCCATCGAACCTTTACCCCCGGTGAAATCAACTTTGCGGTAACCGCCGCCGAAGAGGGGGGCAACGCCATACAAAAAGCCAGGACCTACAGGAAAATCACTCTCCTCTTCAACCAGATTGAAGAGCATGAACGGTTCCTGCAGACCATCATGGATTCACTCTGGCTGAATGTGCTGGTACTGGACCCGAACAAACATGTGGTCATGGCAAACAGGATGTTTCTCGACAATCAGGATCTTTCTGAAACCGACCTGCTCGGTAAAAGCTATGACGCGATATCGCCCTGGCCGGAGTCAACCCGGAACAACGAACCGGTCGACCAGGTATTGAATACGGCCGCCCCGGTAGCCATTCTTGAAAAAATCGAGACAGAGGAAGGCACCAGCTGGTTCGAACGCCATCTCACTCCCATCGTCAGCGATGAAGGAAACATTGAGTTCATTATCGAGGCCGTCCGGGACATCACTGACCAGCGGTTGCTCGAAATGGAGAAAATGGAGAAGATGAAGCTGCAAGGCGTTATTGAAATGGCCGGTACCGCCGCCCACCAGTTGAATTCGCCTCTTTTCGCTGCCCTGGGTACCGCCCAGCTGCTTGCAGATGATCTCACAGATCAGCAGAGCAGAGATGACCTGGACCTGATAATCCGAAATCTCAAACAAATCGCCGAGCTTACCAGGGAAATGACCATCGTAACCGGTTTTGAATCAAGCGAATACGTCGGCGAGACACGGCTGGTAAAAATCAAGACGGCTAACCAAGAGGACTAATCATATGATAACAGACACCTTCAATGCCCTTTACATCGTCGAGAAAATAAAAGGTTTTTTCAAGACTCCGACCGGGGTTTTTCTCTATGCCGTCACGACCAGTGTCGCCGGTGTACTTATCCTCCTCATGTTTCTCTCAACGGTATTAGCCCCATCTACACTGCTTTTTATTTTGCCTGCCATTGTAGCCTTTAACGCAGCCGCAGGCGGGTATGGACTGGCAGATAAAAAGAATTTATTCAGCTACCAGAAAACCGGCCTTTCCGTACTCGCCACATTCGTGGCGCTCACGGGCAGCCTGGCGACTTCCCTGTTCTTTCCGTGGGAACCGTTGCTTGCTGTTGAACGTCTATTCATCTCGATAGCGATGGCACTTTTAGCAGCAGCATTCGGCGCCTGGATCGCCGGAAAAAGCCGCACAATAAACCAACCAGTTTACCAACCAATAACAGGAGAGGAGATTTCGTAACATCCCAGAACCCGTAAGAAAAGCATCTGTAATTCGTGCGCAAACCACAAAAATTGATAACAAGGAGACCAACTGTATGAAAGCTATGCGCATTTCGTTCTTCACCACACTTCTTTTTACCGCCTGTTTCCTGGCCAGCCAGACGCTGGCCCTGGCTGAAACAAAAGTAACGACTGACGGTGCCGCAGGTGATACCGTCACCATCGAAGGCACCATCGAGCCCGGCCAGGAGTTGTACCTCGCCATCGCACAGCAGGACATGTTCAAACCTGCAGACGCAACCATGCCTCATGAGAAGAAAAGGTTTGCCAAAGAATCCAAAAAACAGGGTTTCGGCATGGATACTGCCATTCCGCCGCTGTACTACATGCTGACCAGCAACCCGGCCGCTTTTGGCAAGGTCGGTGACACCAAATTCGGTGGCCCCAGCATTATTTTCGATAAAGGCCAGGGACTCTACTCAACCACCAGGTATTCGCTGAATAAAGATTTCGATGCCATTGACACGGCGGCGAAACAAGGCCTTGGCCCCATCTCCAGCGCAGAGCAGTGGAAATTCCTTAAGTGGGCAAACGAAAACAGTTACGGTATCAATACTATCGTCAAAGAAGGCAGCAGGGTTGGTAAGATCGTTATCTTTTCCCGTACCGTTCTCGGCGACGCTTCCAGCGGCAATTACTGGGATGAAGGAACCAAGATCAACCTGGACAAGGAAACCGGAAAATTCACTGCGACCTTTGCTTCTTTCCGCCATACTCCGCCTGAAACCTCTTTTGATGTCTATATCAATGGTGCCAAAGAAACATCGTACACCATCGCAGGAAACGGATTCTGGTTGAAAAAAGGGTATCGATACATGAACCCTCTCTGGATCGTCATCGGTGCTATCCTCGTCGGAACCTACTTTTCCATGATCGGTGCCGCCGGTGGTATGCTGATGGCAGCTTTCCAGGTCCTCGTTGTCAACACCATGGGTCCTGTAGGTGTTAACGCAGCGAACGTTCTCAAGCCTTCCAACATGGCCCTGACCCTGTTCTCCCCACTCGGTTCTTTTTACCGGTTCGCGGTTGTTGAGCGCCGCGTCGCCTGGCCGGTAGGTATTTCTTTCGGTGTCGGTATTTTTATCGGTTCCATCTGGCTCGGTAAATACGTTTCCGCCATGTTGCCCATGAAGGCCTACAAAGAGTGGCTTGCCGTCCTCGTTGTTATCATGGGAATCAAAACCCTGATGGAAATGACCCCGAAAGCGATGAACAAGCGGAAAAACATCAAAGCCATGACCCAGAAGTTCAACGCCGCGGTCAAAAAAGCCAAGGAAACCGGCGAAGCCATGGAGATGGGTTCCATTGAGCCAGTGAAAACAGGGCTTACCGATTACCGGTTCAAGTTCTGGGGTGAGGAGTTCAGGATCAACCCACTCCTTTTTGCGTTCCTGGGTATTTTGATCGGTATCGTCTCCCGCTCTTTCGGTATCGGCGGCGGCTTTCTGCTGGTTCCGGCCATGACCACCCTCGGCGCCCTGCCGATGTACGTAGCCGTTCCCATCTCCCTGATCGGAACCTGCTTCTCCAGTATCGGTTCCTTCCTTGGATATGTTATGATAGGTTACTGGCCAGACTGGGTTCTCGCCGGTGCGATCATCATCGGTGGTTTTGCCGGTGGTATGCTTGGCAGCCGGGCCCAGAAACTGTTCAGTGAGATGCAGCTGAAGGTGGTCCTGGCGATCACCCTGTTCTTCCTGTTCTTCCGTTTCTTCAAGATTGAAATCTGGATCTGATAACAAACGGAAACACTCGTGTGAGCGTCGGGATTTATCCCCGACGCTCACCTAAAATGATCACAACGAGCAAACGCAATGGACGCATTTCTTGATCGAGCGTGGGAACACATCGCAGCCGGACTCAGTTTTCTGGGAGAGAGTTTTTACGCTCTTCTCCAGAACTTTCATTTCCTCGGCCCGGCCTTACTCATTACCTTGTTGGCTCTGGGCACAGTTGCGGTCACCAAAGTACTGAGTAAACTTATTATTACCAGACGTTACCTGGAACTGGAGAAGGAATATCAACACTGGTTCCAGCTCCGCCAGGAAGCAATGACGTGTGAGGACAGGGAGAAAGGCAGGAGAATGGCCAGGAATATTGATCAGGCCCAACTCAACCGTGCCTACTATGATTACTTTTTTGAGGGCTTCCTGCTCAATATCGTCAGAAGAATTATTCCGATATTTTTTATGTTCGGCTTTATAAATGAATTCTATAAGGCTGAAAACATGGTGGCTGTTTTTGGCCGGGAATATGTCATGCAACTCCCTACCACCAGTGGCGAGCCATTGCTGGCCGGTGCTGTCTTCTGGTACATATTGTCTTTACTGGGCTGCTACCTCGGTTGGGCTATCGTCGGCAGAGCTTTACGGAAGGGTACCGGACTGAACTCACCTACAATGACCAGAATCGAGAAACAGCCTCAAAACTGACCTGTTACCCCAGGAACCTGCAAAATGGCCATCAACTCGCTGGTGAAGCACTGGAGTTACCGCATTATTGCCCCCGGCACCCTTTTACGGGAACAGTATGAGTCATTACGGTCATTGCTGCATTATGATGTCCTCTGCCACGAGCAGATGGCTCAACTGCAGGCTTTGACCACCACCGGAAAAGTTAAAGATTTTGCCGGAGTCCGTAAGGATTTCGCCGATTTCTCAGCCAATGTAGCGGGCATGGTAGATGCCCTCCAGGCAATGGTTCCCGGGAAATACAGCCCGCTTACGAGTTACCACAAAAAATTTGATTTCTACTGCCGCTTTCTGCTGGCTCCCCCTAAGACAGACTTTCAACCCCCGTATACCATCCCGCTGCAGGATATCAGCAGAGAGACCAGAAACTGCGGCAACAAGGCCCGACAACTCGCATGTCTCAACAACGATCTCGATATTTCTGTTCCACCCGGTTTCGCCATTACGGCCGACGGCTACCATTACCTGGTGGCCCACAACAACCTGCGTGACAAAATCGACCGGGAACTGGCCACTCTCGATATCATGGACCTGGTGTCCCTGACCGGAACCTCCACTATCCTGAAGCAGCTGATCAGAGAGGCGGTAATACCACCTGAACTGGCGAACGAAATTCTGTCTTCTCACGATACCCTATTTGGTTCCGGCAATGCGACCAGGCTCGCCGTACGAAGTAATGCGACATGTGAAGATGGCGAGAATTCCTTTGCCGGTCAGTTCATTACCAAGCTCAATGTAAAACGGGACCGGATTCTTGAAGCGTACAAGAAGGTACTCGCTTCCAAGTACTCGCCGGAGGCCCTGTTCTATCGCATCCGGCAAGGCTGGGGAGATGAAGAAACTGCCATGTCCGTCTTGATCCTGGAGATGGTCCCTGCCTGCTGGAGCGGTGTCATCTACACTGCTGACACCCAGGTCGACAAAAATTCTGAACCGTTAATGCAAATCCATGCGGTCAACGGCCTGGGAGAAAAGCTCGTCTCCGGCGCGGCCAAACCGGAAACATATACCGCTACGCGTAAGCCCCCCTATACCATACTCTCCGGCCCATTTGACCAGCTCTCCCCCAAACAGGAGACAGTGCACGACCTGGCCAGTTATGCCATGCGCCTGGAGCGCTATTTTGGTTACCCCCTTGATATTGAATGGGCCGTAGGGCCGGACGACAAGGCCTTCATCCTCCAGGCCAGACCACTCCACCTGGAACTGGAGAAAACAGAACGAACCGCTGTTATCTTCGATAATCCGGTCCTATGTACAGAGGGGGTGCAGGGTAGTGCAGGCGCAGGATCCGGCCCCATTTTCCGACTCGATGAGGATGTCAGACTCGACGCTATCCCTGCAGGATCAATCCTGTTAACCCGCAACACTCCACCCTCATATGTACAGGTGATGGATAAGCTCAGCGGTGTGATCAGTGAGAGCGGCAGCAGGGCCAGTCATTTTGCCACCGTTGCCCGGGAATTCGGCATCCCTTTTATATGTGGTGTACCAGAGGCCATGGAGCTGTTCTCACACGGGATGGTTGTCACTGTAGACAGTACCAATGGTGTCGTTTATGAAGGTCGGGTCGAGCCACTCCTTGAAAAATCTTCCTCCTACCCGGGTGGTGAAAAGTATCACCGCATCCTCACCGAAGCGCTCAAATTCATAACGCCCCTTGAGCTGATCGATCCGGCTGGCGACAATTTTATACCGGAAGGATGCCGGTCCATGCACGATATCATTCGCTTCTGTCACGAGAATGCCCTGCTCTCTCTTTTCACATCGGGCAGGCCTGGTAGCGGTCGTGGTTCACGGAGGCTTGAGGCAAATATTCCACTCGACGTGTACCTGTTCGATGTGGGAGGGGGCATTTCAGAAAACAGTGGTCAGGATTCGAAAGTACCGCTCACCAGGATCAGCTCGCCTCCTTTTCAGTCTTTATGGCGCGGCCTGAGCCACCCGGATGTGGCCTGGAAACAAAAACCATTCGACTGGGCAGCGTATGATAAAATCGAGCTTGCCGGCGGCGTGCCTCCCAAAAAGGACAGTTTTTCTTTTGCCAGTTATGCGGTTATCGGGGCAGAATACCTCCATTTTCACCTGCGGTTTGGCTACCATTTCACTATTGTCGATGTGATGTGCGGCCCCAATGAGGCAGAGAATCACTGCCTGCTTCGATTTGCCGGTGGCGGGGCCGATTTTGACCAGCGCTCTCTCCGGATCGATTTCCTCGAACAGGTCCTGGCACGCCTGGGCTTTAGCGTGGAGACGAAAGGCGACCTTCTTGAGGCCAAAATGCTTGCAGTAAGCCGAACCGTCATGGATAATAAACTCGACATACTGGGGCGGCTGCTCGGAGCAACCAAGCTTATGGACATGGTTCTTGATGACCAGCAGAAGGTCGCAGCTTGTGTCGACGATTTCTTTCGTGGACGGTACTCTTTTTCCGAACAAGGGTGACCAATCATGGGCAGTACACCTCATTTCTCCGATTACCCGATCACCTGGATAACTCCTTACATCGCCACTGGACGAGCCCCAAAATCCTATGACGACCTGGACATTCTCCGGGACTGCGGGATTGATGCCATCCTCAACCTCTGCGGCGAATTCAGCGACCTCCATGAGTTGGAGGAAGGAGCTGGATTCGAGGTATTCTGGCTGCCAACCGCCGACGAAACCGCCCCTTCCATGCCCGAGATGGAAAAAGGACTCGCCTGGTTGGACGAAGCAGTTTATCTCGGTAAAAAGGTGCTGGTTCACTGTCATTACGGTATCGGCAGAACGGGTACATTTATCACCGCGTACCTGCTGCGCAGGGGATTCAACCTGAAAAAGGCAGGCAAAGTACTGAAACAAACTCAATCCCCTGCCAGCCCTTCCAATTTTTCACAGTGGTGGTTGCTCCGGAAGTTTGGCCGCAAAGAGGGCCAGCTCACCCACCATGAACCTGACCCCCAGAACAGACGACACAACGAGCTCGTCCCTTTCTTCACCCGATATGAACTGTTGCTCGACGCCCTGGATCGCGCCACACCGATCATGCCTGAGCACAGACCGGGGCAGCAGAAAAGTTGTGAAGGAGTCAAGGTTACGATCCATCTCATAGAGGCTTTGTACCTGCACACAAAGGCCAATATCGTCCTGCCTGCAGCTCAACGGGCCCAACTCATTGAGCAGGCAAATGACGATAACACCTCCTGCTCCCTTTTCCTTGGAATCGAAAGCCCGCTCTACCCGTTTCGGCCGGCAGGGTGCAGAATGCGTGAAACCACCTTTGCCCCGGAGTTTGCCAACCGCATCGAAAAAGAGCTTGCACAACTTTCCAGAGAGGTGTTTGCTGCGGTATTCAGTGTACGGACGGATGTGCCTCCTCCCCCGGTCGAGGTCAAAGACGTGATATCCGGCAGGTTTATCCAAACATATTTTCAGTTGCTGGCACTTAATAAAGCGTAAAACATCTCTGTTGGATACCTCGCAAAAGCAGGGAAAATACGACGTGTAGCACTACCCAGGAAATCGACCCGACAATTCATGAACCCCTCTCTTCAAGACATAAACAGTTCCCGGAAACGAGTGCTGATTGTTGACGATGAGCCAGACATGCTCAACATGCTCCGGCTGGTTTTTGAAAAGAAACTTGATTGTGACGTGCGCACAGCTCGATCCGGCCTGATTGCCCTCCAGCAGTTAAAAGAGAATCGGCTGGATGTCGTCGTAACCGACATTAAAATGCCGGACCTCGACGGTCTGCAATTACTGACTAAAATACGCGATCACGACACGACCATCTCCATTGTCATCATGACAGGATATGGAACCATCGACATGGCTGTACAGGCCTTGAAAGACGGAGCCTATGATTTTCTGCAAAAACCTTTTGACCAGGACCATATTGTTCGGGTTGTCAAGAACTGCCTTGAACGAACCAGCCTTCTCCGCATCAATGAGAAGTTACAGCAACAACTCGAGACCCTCTCGGCCCCGGAAGGGTTTATAGGTCAATCACCGGCACTTACCAAAACCCTTGATCTCATCGCCCGGGTCGCAGACACTGACGCCACGGTTCTTATTCGGGGAGAAAGCGGTACCGGCAAGGAACTCGCCGCCCGAGCCCTGCACAACCTGAGCAACAGAAAACAACAGCGGATGGTAACCGTGAACTGTCCCGCACTGCCTGAGCATATCCTGGAAAGTGAGCTGTTTGGATATTCCAGGGGAGCCTTCACCGGGGCCATGCAGGAAAAGACGGGACTTTTTCTTGAAGCGGACGGTTCAACCATTGTCCTTGATGAAATAGCTGACATTCCCGTTTCGGTCCAGACCAAGTTGCTGCGTGTCCTTCAGGAAAAAGAGATCCAACCTCTCGGCCAGAATCGTACCTTCAAGGTGGATGTCCGTGTCGTTGCTTCCACCAATCAGGACCTGGAAGCAAAAATCAAGGCCGGGGAATTCAGGGAGGACCTGTTTTACAGACTTAACGTCGTAACGATCAACATGCCGGCTCTGGAAGAGATGAAGGAAGACATCCCGCTCCTCATTCACCATTATCTTTCGGTTTTCAAGGAGCGTTATAAAAGAGAACAGCTTGATCTCAGCCCGGAGATTATGCAGCATCTCTGTTCCAGGAAGTGGCCGGGTAATGTCCGTGAGCTCAGAAATATCATTAAACGACTGGTGCTTCTTTCAACCAATGCTACAGTACAGCTTTCTGACCTCGAGGGAAGACCGGCAAAACAGGAAAGCACCCAACCCCAAACCAATTTCAGTGACTTGTACAACCTCCCATACAATGACGCCAAAACGATGGTTCTGAAAAATTTTTCTGTGGAATATCTGTGTAACGTCCTGCAACAGCATAATGGCAATGTCACGAACGCTGCCGCAGCCTGCGGCATGGAGCGCCAGGGTTTACAGAGACTGATGCGTCGCTACAATCTTGCCTCTGCGGACTTCAAACAGTAACCTCTCTTATGACCGTCTTTCTCTTGACCTGCCGCTCTACCTCTCTATGGTGAAGGCGATTAACACTTATTTCACTTCATAAACATCCTCAATACGGTCCTGAAGAACTGTTGTCCACCTCAGGCTCTTTTCCGAAGCCTGGAATTCATCCTTGGCCTTCGTATGGCATTTGGGGCAACTGTTAAACGGGACCGTAAATGCGCGAACCCGGTTGTTGAGCCCTTTGGCGGTCAGTTCCGCATATCCCGGGCATTCAGGACAGCCATGATAAATTCGCGCTTCCTCGACTACAAAACCGGTAGTATCGTAAAAGATACTGCGCTGTGAGGCCCGAACCGGTTTATCCGCCATCTCCCGGCGCAGGTGTTCCCTGTTGTGATAGAGGTCGAGTGCCTGGAAACAGACATTCTCGATATGGTCGTTCATATCACGGGATTGCAGAAAATTCTTCGGGTCGTAATCGGGCTCCTTCACATTGGATGTATCGAGGCCCGCCATGGCCAGGATAATACCGAGATTGGTGTAGGGAAGTGCTCCCTCGATTGAATACCCGCCTTCCAGCACGCTGATGTCGGGGTTCAGCATCCTGTTGAGACGGGCGTATCCCTGGGCGGTAAAATTCATATTGGTGATCGGGTCGGTGTAGTGGTTATCCTGCCCCGCTGAATTGATGATCAACTCCGGTTGGAAATCATCAATGATCGGCATAACCACCCGCTCCATCACCATGTCGAATCCTTCCTCTGATGTACCAGGAGGCAGCGGCAGGTTGATGGTGTATCCCGGTGCGGAAGGTCCGCCCGATTCCTGGATAAAACCGCTGCCCGGATACAGCGTGCGGCCGTCCTGATGAATGGAGATAAACAGGGTATCCGGATCATTATAGAAAATATCCTGCGTACCGTCGCCGTGATGACAATCGCTATCGATAATGGCAATTTTGCGGATACCGTAATGGCGGCGGATATATTCCACCATAACCGCTTCGATATTGACAATGCAAAAACCGCGGTCCCCGAATACCGTCTGCATGGCGTGATGCCCCGGGGGCCGAACCACGGCGAACGATTTATCCACCTCCTTCTCCAGCACCGCCCGGGCGGCACGGATGGCCCCGCCAGCTGAGATCAGGTGCGATTCCGTGAGTAACTTTTGCGAGGAAGGGACACACAAATGCACCCGGTCGATATCATGGTATTCGGCAAGCTCAGGATTAAAGAAAACGATATTCCCAACATCCTCCAGTCCTTCCTCAATCAGTTGGTCTTTGGTGTAAAGCAGCCGTTCCTCACGCTCTGGGTGGCTTGGACTGATGCACCAGTCAAAAGCGGGAAAAAGCACCAGACCGGTCCTGTTGGGCGCCGTAGGCATGTATTGTGTCATTGCTCTCACCTTAGAGTTGTTCCAGGCCGGGCTGCACCTGTGCTTTCAAGGACATAATCTTACCGGATGTTGAAAAACCGCGAACCGTGTTCATCTCCTGCACTTCGAGAAAATCGATATTGAGCACAGTGCCAAGGCCCGTCTCTCCCGCCATGGCAGCAACCGCCTCCCTGAGTTTTTCCTTGGCATCCTGCATGGTGAAACCTCGCGAAATAACTTCCTGGCAGCCGGTCTCCGGGATACTGAGTGTACCGTCGGCGGTATCTGCATAAAGGGTCGCCTGCATGGTTGGACGGGTACGTGCCGCACCGATGGCATTTGCAACCTCAAAGTGCTCGGGTATCGTGCAGGGGAGACCAAATTGATCAGCCAGGTTTTTCCGCATGGCCAGGGCGGGCCCCCCCACCGCAATGATCCTGCTCGGTTCAATCCGTTTCCTGCCGAGAAGGGCTGCCACCGTAAAAACCGGACGGCTGAACACATCTTCAATCATCATCTCAACGGCCTGTTGGATCTTCCCGACAAATTCAGCCATTATCTGTTCGGCAGTGATGGCGGCATCCTGATCAGGGGCAAGCTGTTTCATGGCTTCTTCCGCCTTTACGGCCGAACCAGCCTCCAGGGTCCCGAGAACAACCATGGCGTCGGTGGGGGTCGGAGTGGTTCCACCCAGGCACATGGGAGTTCCCAGTCTGTCCGGGCCGATGGAAAAACCGTCCTCACTGTTTCTCACGGCAGAATCGCCGCCAAGACCCACGCTTTTGGTATTCAACGCCCTGATGAGTGTGGGGCGCCCGGTAACGGTTACCCCATATGGTTCAAGTAGCGGCACACCCTCTGCAAGAATGGCGATATCCGTGGTTGTACCGCCAATATCGAGCAGTATGGCGTCATCTTTGCCTTTTTCCAGGGCAAGACAGCCCATGACACTGGCTGAAGGGCCTGACAATACAGTTTCACAAGGGACCGAAGAGGCCGCCCCAAACGGCATGGTTCCGCCATCTGCCTTCAAGATGGAACAGGGGGCGTCGATCCCCAGGTCTTTTAATCCCCTGGAAATCGCTTCCCTGAACTCAACAAACCTCGACTTAAGCGCAGCGTTCAACCAGGTGGTATAGACTCGGCGGGGAAAGTTGGGCAGACCGGAAATCCGGTGCCCCAGGGAGACATGGGCAAACCTGTTTTCCAACCGATCGCGAACCATGACCTCATGGCAATTATTGCGTTGTGAAAACTTGGTGACAATACCAATGCTTTTTATGCTTCGCTTCTTGAACCGTTCAACCGCTTCGCTGATTTGGCTCTCATCCGGGTCTTTCAGGCGGTGACCACGATGATCCACCGCTCCGTCAAGGAAAGCGACATGCTCTCCGCAATCCAGGAAGTCCGGATTCATGCCCGGCCCGGACTGGATAAACATGCCGACGGTATCAAGCGTATTGTTGATGACGCTGTTGGTGCAGAGTGTCGTACTCAGGTGTATACGGGAGAGAGGTTGCCCCGACTCCGGGACAAGGGTTTTCAGGAGGATGAGAATGGACTCGCTCAGGTTGGCCTGATCGACCGGAACCTTATTCTTGACAAGTATCCGTTCACCGTCGAGGAGCACACCGTCAGCATGGGTGCCACCCACATCTATACCGATAATAAGCGCCATATTCACCTCTCCCCGGAAAATAGTAGTATAATTCTGTCAGGATACTACACCCCCATATGTCTGCAAAACATTATTCTCACGTCAATGGTAAAAAACATTGACCGGAAGGCTATATCAGTTCGTAAAGGGCCAGCATCAGGGGAATGGAAAAGACAGAGATCACCGTTGAAAGCAGCACTGCAAAAGCCGCCTTTTCAGGTCGCGCCTTGAGCAGCACAGCCAGGGTAACGGTATTACCGGCAAGCGGTACGATGGCAAAAAGAAACATCACCCTGTACAGATCCTCATTCAGCAAGAATGTTACTGACCTATCGAAGAAAATCAGGCCCAGGATGGCCAGCGGCCAGAAAACGAACTTCGCCCCCAGGGAAATAGCCAGGAACTTTCCGTCGACACCTTCACTTCGACGCCACCCCTCAAATCCCATACCGAGTACCATCATCCCGAGGATGGAAAAGGCAACCTTGAACTGCCCGAAATAGACATCGAGCATCTCCGGCAACCGTATCCCGGCTATATTCAGGACAATTGCCAGAACGAAGGCATAGAGGGCTGGTAACCGGAGCACCTTTCGAAACGACTCGGCCCCGGTAAAGACGCCCTTCGCGGTCACGAAATACCCAGTTGTTGCCTCATAGAAAAATGCACCGAGAACTGCAAAAATAAAGATATCAGCAAGTTCCGGATCAAACAGTATCAACGCCAGGACAATCCCGAAATATCCCGTATTGCCCGTTCCCGCTGTGAAGGCAAGGATATTACCGGTGGAATCGGACCACTGTTTGCCAAAAAGGTGCAAGGTTATAAAGGCGATAGCCGAGCTGAACAGATAAAAGAAAACAGGGAGAAACAACACACCGGGGTTCACCTCCACCGCCATGGTGGCACTGAAAATAACCACCGGCCCGATGATATAAAAAAGGATAGCAGCAATAGCGCTCTTATCCACCTTAAGAAAACGGACAGAGAGATAACCAAGCAGGATATTGATATAGAGGGGCAGGATCTTGCCCAGCAGAATAAAAAACAGGCTCACAATGTTGTACCTTCTCTAGCCGAATAATTGCTGCAGACAATAGTACAGCAACGGCAGGAAAATTGCGGGTATCAAGTTGCCGACCCGGATATTCGTAACTTTTAGCATATTGGTGCCGATAACCACAATCAAGAGTCCTCCGACGGAGGTCATCTGGCTGATGGTCTCAGGAACCAGATAGCTTTTCATGACCATGGCAGTCATGGTAATCAGGCCCTGATAGAGGAAAACGGCCACGCTGGAAAACATCACACCTACCCCCATGGCGGAGGCAAAAACAATGGAGATCACTCCATCCAGTACCGATTTAGCCAGAAGTGTCTGGTGATTGCCGGTCAACCCGCTCTCAAGAGAGCCGACAATGGCCATGGACCCCACACAGAAGACCAGGCTTGCGGTCACGAATCCCCGTCCGAAAGAACTCGTATCGCTTGAAACCTTTGCCATCTTCTGTTCCAGGAAACGGCCCAGGTCTTCCAGCCGTTTTTCAATCGCCAGTGCCTCACCCATAATTGCCCCGAGTACCATCGAGAAGATGACGATCATCATCTTATCCGTTACCAGGGCACTCTTTACCCCGATTAAGATAACGGACAGACTGACCGCGCTCAGGATTATCTCTTTGTATTTCTCTGGAATTCCCTTACTCAGCAGCAGACCGACCATGCTGCCGCATATTATGGCGATTGAATTGACGATTGTTCCAAACATGTGTTCCTTCCTGATAGTTAATTGAGCAGCAATCCACCATATAGTACTTGACCCAAAACGCAAACAAGTATATCTATAGCGCCCATGAAAACCCTATAGTCCTCATATATCCCCGTTTGACACAACAACTTCGGGCTGAAACTGCACCAGGCATACCTCCGGCAGGATGGTGTACTGGATGCGTGCGCCCTTATTTTGCTTGGGACCCCTTCCGAATAACTGAAGCATTATCGTGTATTCCCAGGCCGTCTCAGCATATTGATACAACAAAGAGGTTTTCATGAAATTGAGCGATTATATAAAAACTGCAACTCGTCCAGAAGTCTATACACCCGGCACGGCAACCATGTGGGATGACGATCACATCTCCCGCCAGCTGCTGGCAGTGCACCTCAACCCCGAACTTGATCTTGCCAGCAGGACACCCGCCGCTATCGAATTAACCATCAAGTGGGTTCTGGAACAAGTTCCCGGTAGCGGGATGAACATCCTCGATATGGGATGTGGACCCGGTCTATATACTGAACGACTCGCCCGCAAGGGCCATAGGGTCACTGGAATGGATATTTCTGCAAACTCCATCAAATATGCCAGGGAATCAGCTGCGAAGAATGGCTTGGACATCCGCTACATCAATCAGGACTACCAGGAGTTGGCAGAACAGGAACAGTTTGACCTGATCCTGATGATATTCACTGACTTCGGGGTCCTGCCACCTGAAATGAGGAGTCAGGTTCTTGGTAATATTTATAAGGCCCTCAAACCTGGAGGTATCTTTATTTTTGACGTACTCAACAATCGATACCCACTGGCCGAGACAGGTCCCCGGGAATGGGAGGTCAGCCCCGGCGGATTCTGGAAACCCACTCCCCACCTGGTACTTCAGGAGAAGCACCATTACCCTGACCAGCAGGTCACTCTCAGTCAGCATATTGTGGCGGATGAAGAAGGCGAGGTGGAAATCTACCGGTTCTGGACCCATGCATTCGACCATGGCCGGATCAGTAACATCCTGGCAGATGCAGGTTTCGGAGATGTGGCATGTTGTGACAACATCCTGCCGGACACCACCTTTTGCCTGTCGAATCATATTACCTTCTGCATGGCGGTAAAATAGTTCTTCCCTCCGCCACCATCAGGAGGGGCCAGACTTCAGGTTTGCCCCCTCCTGCTCTGCCAGCAGATAACGTCTTTATGTCTAATTTCGGTTTATAAGCAGGTGATCCGGAAGAGGTGGCATGGCCCCCTGGCAGGAACAGACATAGGAGGCGACACGATTGGCATGTTCATTAATGTCGTCTATTGAATAGCCTTTCAGCAGACCAAGTACCGTAACGGCGGTGAAGGAATCACCGGCCCCGATGGTATCAACCACCTTTGAGGAATATCCGCCATGCTCGGATACCTCATCCTTGGAAACCAACAGACTGCCCTTCTCCCCCCTCGTTAAAACGCCGAGGCGGAGGGCAAATCGCTCGACCAGCAAACGCATCCGGGCTTCCTGGTCGCCACGGAGATCGAACATCTCCGCAAGTACTATGATTTCATCATCATTAAGCTTTAGCACATCCGCCAGTTGCAGGGAGGTGCGAATGATCTCTTCTGTATAAAAATTCTGCCTGATGTTGAGATCAAAAACTTTCAAAGAATCACCGGGCAAGTTACCAACATAATCCTGGATGACCCTTTGCGATACCTGTGAACGCTGCCCGAGGCTGCCAAAACAAACCGCATTCAGTTTTCCCGCAAGTGTTCGTGTTTTATCAGCTATCTGCAATCTGTCCCAGGCAACATCATCGGGGAATTCATAGGAGGCAACTCCTGCCTCATCCACACTCGCCAGTACATAGCCTGTGGTTGCTCCCGGTAATTCCGTGATATGTTCTGTCGAAACCTGACGTTTCTTTAATTCCTCGATAGCTGCCTTACCTCTTCGGTCATCACCGATACAGGAAATGGCGTATGCCTCCGCGCCGAGGGCTCCGGCATGATAGGCAAAATTTACAGGTGCCCCGCCGAGCTCCTCGGACTGCTCAAGAACATCCCAAAGCACCTCACCGATACCGGCAATTATAGGTTTCCCCGATCTGTTGTCGCTCATAATACCTCCTCTTTACCCAGTAAACAATTGGCCTTACTCCCCTCTTTGCTTTTTGAGTGGAATGACTATAATGGCTAGTGCTAACTCATGATACACACCATAACAAACATACAACTCAATTTCCCATGAAACGATCTGAGATCAATAATTATATCATCGAAGCTAAACAACTATTCGATTCAATTTCCTTCAAACTGCCACCTTTCGGTTTCTGGACCCCTGAAGAATGGGCCGATAAGGGGGGTGAAGCAAACGAAATACGAGACAATCAACTCGGCTGGGACCTCACGGATTATGGTGAAGGTGATTACAGAAATATGGGTTTACTGCTCTTCACTATCCGCAATGGTAATTATAACCGGCGAAAAGAGTATCCCAAGGGATACGCCGAGAAAATAATGATCGTGAAAGAAGAGCAGGTCTGCCCCATGCATTTCCATTGGAAGAAGCGGGAGGACATTATTAACCGGGGTGGTGGTAACCTGGTGATCGAGTTGTATAAGGCCAATGAAAAAGAAGAACTCTCAGACGAGATTTTTACCGTCAATACCGACGGCGTTACCCACACATGTGAACCGGGGGAAAAGATCATCCTCACACCCGGCGAATCCATCTGCCTCGAACCCTACATGTACCACAGGTTTTATGGTGAGAAAGCGAAAGGGACGGTTATTGTCGGTGAGGTGTCAGATGTCAATGATGATGATAATGACAATCGTTTTCTGAACCCATTAAAACGCTTTCCTGCCATTGATGAAGATGAACCGGCGATTCATTTACTTTGTAATGAATATCCACCTGCATAATAATAGAGATCCTGGTTTTCATCTGAAAACCGGGATCTCTTAATGATCTGCCAGAACACCGTACTTCCAAAAATGAACCCTGTATTTTTATATAACTTTATGTAACAACTCTAGAACAATGCGACACCGAATCCCTGAGCAGCCGGGTATTAACCAACTAAACGCATGGTGATATTTGAGCACATCGATACCCAGAAGCATCCGCGATAAGAAGGAGTCGTTTAATCAGGGGTGGTGGAAAAAAAGGAAAGACGATATTCCACCAACATCAGAGGAGTGACAGAGATGCCACCCCTCTGATTGGCTTTACATCAAACCACGTTCTTTCAAAAAACCGAAATACTCTTCCGCTGAGGGGAGCACACCCTTGAGGGCGGTAATAACCGTAAGCGGGGTAGAGGCGAGGTAAACCTGACTGCCATCACCGAGTCTGTTATCGAAGTTTCGGGTGGAAGTGGAAACAACCGTTGCACCGGGGCGCACTCGTGCCTGGTTGCCCATACACAGACTGCATCCCGGGACTTCAACCCGGCCGCCGCAACCGGCGAAAACGCTCAGGCCACCCTCGGCCTTGATAGCGTCCCGATCAAGCTTGGTAGCCGGAGCCAGCCAGAGGCGACTTTCGGCATAACCACTGCCTTCGATCAGTTTTGAGGCCACCCGCAAATGATCAAGATGGGTCATGCAGGAACCGACAAAGGCCTCGTCGATCTTTACTCCGGCAACCTCGCTAAGCAATTTCACATCATCGGGATCGTTAGGGCAGGCAAGGATCGGTTCGGTGATGGTATCAAGATCTACCTCGACAATTTCTGCAAATTCTGCATTGTCATCACGGCTCAGGAGTTCCGGCTTTGCAAGCCATCTCTTCAGTGCTTCAATCCTTCGCTCCAGCGCGTCCTTGCTTTGGTAGCCATCCTTCACCAGGTCTTCGAGGACAGCAACATTCTCTTTCACCTTCTCGACAACCTTTTCAAGTGACAGCTTAACTGTACAGGCCGCAGCACTTCTCTCCGCTGACGCATCACTTAGCTCAAACGCCTCGTCCACGGTAAGATCGTCCACACCTTCTATCTCAACAATCGTTCCGGCAAAGACATTTTTCTTACTGCTCTTCTCGACAGTCAGCAGTCCCTGCTGAATAGCCGCATAGGGGATGGCGTTGACCATATCACGTACTGTAATACCCGGCTTTCTGGTACCCGTAAACCGTACCAGCACCGATTCCGGCATATCCAGGGGCATAAATCCAAGAGCACCGGCAAAGGCGACAAGCCCAGAGCCGGCAGGAAAAGAAATACCAAGCGGGAAACGTGTATGGGAATCGCCACCGGTTCCGACAGTGTCCGGAACCAGCATTTTATTGAGCCAGGAATGAATAACACCGTCCCCAGGTTTCAAGGCAACGCCCCCGCAATCGACACTTGTCTCGGTCATGGTTTTCCAGCGTCCCAGATCAGATGCCTTGGGGTACGCTGCAGTATGACAGAACGACTGCATGAAAAGATCGGCCTTAAAGCGCAGGCAGGCGAGTTCCGCGATCTCCTGCATGGTCATGGGACCGGTAGTGTCCTGTGACCCCACGGTGGTCATCTTCGGCTCGCAGACGGTTCCGGGCAAAACGCCCTCTACTCCGCAGGCCTTGCCAAGCATTTTCTGGGCCAGGGTGTAGCCTTGACCATCCTTTGATGTCGGATTCTCTACATCCTGGAAAACAGCGGGCTCTTCTTTGCCCAGGGTCTCACAGGCAGCCCGTGTCAGCTGACGACCAATAATAAGGTTAAGCCGCCCTCCGGCCCGGTACTCATCAAGCAGTGT
The DNA here is from genome assembly GCF_010646885.2 of Desulfopila sp. IMCC35008. Classification (GTDB taxonomy): domain Bacteria; phylum Desulfobacterota; class Desulfobulbia; order Desulfobulbales; family Desulfocapsaceae; genus Desulfopila. The sequence goes on from NZ_CP050700.1 coordinate 4,918,834, forward strand.
CACAGGAGGATCCCGCAGTTCAATGTCCGCACCGGCAGAATCTTTCAGCGACCATTGGTGCAGGTTAAGGGTTACTGTACTCCCGGTTTTGATGGTTGTCAGGTCTCCCTGGATCGGCAAGACACCCGCATCCCGAGCCGTCGCCAGAAAGATCGGGGCAATTATCGCCCCGAGGACAACCCCGCCTGTTCGTTTATTCGGTACATACGGGATATCTTCACCAATGTGCCAGACAACAGAGTTAATAGCGGATTTTCGGGATGAACCGGTACCCACCACATCACCGGCAAAGGCGATCTTCTTCCCCTGAGCCCGAAAATCAGCGATTGTATCAATCCCGTCCGGAAAACGTGTCTTCCCAAAAAACGTTGCATGCAAAGGGATATCGGCCCGTGACTGGGCCTGGTTTCCCGGTGAAAAATCATCGGTATTAATCTCACCATCCACCTTGTAAACCGTTAATTCCATGGTCTCAGGAACTTCCGGAGAATTCAGGAACCACTCAGCAGCGGCCCATGATTCCAGGACTTCTTTAGCATAGGGGTTACTCTCGGCTAGTTTTGCTACAGCCTCAAACCCGTCGTAGATCTTAATAAGCTGTTTGAGCACCGTCGCCGCCGCTGCCGCACATTTGTCCACTTGCAGCAACTCAATGAGAGCCGAGACATTATAACCGCCACCCATCTGCCCCAGGATCTCCACCGCTTTCTCAGGCGCTACATCTTTTGCCGCAACCTCGCCCAGTGCAACCTTCTTCAGCCAGGCGGCCTTTACCGCTGCCGATTTGGACACACCCGGTTCAATCTGCTCAATCAACATATCGAGCAGCAACACACTCTCCCCGGAGCCATTCTCAAGCATTCGGGTCACACCCTCTGTCTGTTCCGGGGTCAGGGGCAAAGGTGGCAGCCCCTGCTCCAGTCGCTGTTGTTTCTCGTTTTTATATGATTCAAGCATGTTGTTCCTCGTCACAATCAGTTATTAAAAAAGCACAGGACCATCATGTCATATGGCCCTGTGCTCTATAATGCATTCCAATTCAGCTCTTTGCCGTAGCCGGGGTGCCGGGATCGGACCTGCCCGGGTCAGGCTTAAGCCTGACCCCATAGACCCATCGTATCGAGCTGAAAATATTTGTTATTATGCCATGGCCTTCTGCAGATTTTCATCCAGCTTGGCCAAAAACTCCTGGGTCGTCAGGAACCCCTGATCGCTACCGACCAGCAGGGCCAGATCCTTGGTCATAAAACCGGCCTCAACAGTCTCGACACACACCTTCTCCAGTGTCTCGGCAAACTTGACAACCTCAGGGGTCTCATCAAACTTGCCACGATAAGCAAGTCCACGCGTCCAGGCAAAGATGGAGGCAATCGGGTTGGTTGAAGTGGCATTACCTTTCTGGTGCTCGCGATAGTGACGGGTTACGGTACCATGCGCCGCCTCTGCCTCAATGGTTTTGCCATCTTCTGTCATCAGCACGGAGGTCATAAGACCAAGTGAACCAAAGCCCTGAGCCACGGTATCGGACTGAACATCACCATCATAGTTTTTACAGGCCCAGACAAAGCCGCCTTCCCATTTCAGCGCCGCCGCAACCATATCGTCAATCAGACGATGCTCGTAGGTGATGCCCGCTTCCTTAAACTTATCGGCAAATTCATTCTCAAATACATCCTGGAAAATATCCTTGAACCTGCCGTCATATTTCTTCATGATAGTGTTCTTGGTAGACAGATAAACAGGCCAGCCAAGATTTAAGCCGTAATTCATACAGGAGCGGGCGAATCCTCGGATGGATGCATCCAGGTTATACATACCCATGGCGCAGCCGGAATCCGGAAAATCAAACACTTCATATTCTACAGCTTCGCCGCCATCTGCGGGCTCAAATTTCATAGTCAGCTTACCGGGTCCCGGTACCAGGAAGTCGGTGGCGCGATACTGATCCCCAAAAGCATGACGACCGATAACGATCGGCTTTTTCCAGCCAGGCACAAGGCGTGGGATATTGTTGCAGATAATGGGCTGCCGGAAAACAGTACCGCCGATAATGTTACGGATGGTTCCGTTCGGGGACTTCCACATCTGTTTGAGACTGAACTCCTCGACCCTCGCCTCGTCCGGTGTGATGGTGGCGCATTTTACCCCAACCCCGTATTTCTTGATGGCATTTGCCGCATCAACGGTTATCTGGTCGTCGGTTTCGTCACGTTTCTCCATGCCGAGATCATAATATTTCAGATCGACATCGAGATACGGCAAAATCAATTTCTCTTTGATGAAGTCCCAGATAATCCGGGTCATCTCATCACCATCCAGCTCCACTATCGGGTTTACAACCTTTATCTTGCTCATTTTCGTTTCCTCAACTTTTGTTAAATCTTCTGTACTGATACCACACTTATACTGGCCTCCGGATACAGATACGAACTGTATTGCCGGAAGCCTCTGTTCTATAAGATATTATAATTTCTGCAGAACCATCTCAGGCCGAAAAGAAGGCTGGTATCAGCCTATTGGGTTACCATCTACAAAGTGGGGGCACGTTATTAATAACCTGACCGGCCGAATAATGAAAGAAAAACCGTTACAAACAGCCCCTGGCCACGACTTGCGCCCTGATCATTTAAAATGAAGATATACACGAACCAATAGTGGCACCACCAGGAAGAGAGTGAAAACGCGCACCATATGCAGGAACGCAACCAGAGGTGGATTATGCCCCTCGGTTTTTGCCAGGATCGCCATACCACTCATCCCCCCCGGTGAAAACCCGAACAGGGCTGTCCCAAAATCGACCAGCCCCAGCCGACTTGCTATAAAGGCCATACAAACAGCTACAACCAGCAGAATCAATGTACTGGCAATCGCAATGGGCAACACTTTCGGGCCCATGGAGAGAAACGTTCGGTCAAAAGTCATCCCGAGCAGGGTACCGAGAATAATCTGGGCCGCTGTCGCCACTCTGGGAGCCAGGTAGACGCCATCCGGAAAGGCCAGGGTCATGGCCCCCGACCCGAGCATGGCCCCGATGACAGCACCACCGGGAACATTGAATCTCTCACTCACCATGGCACCGAGGATTCCCGCGACGATAACCAACAAATATTTTTCCATGTTCTCCCTTATACCCAAATAGTTCAAGCAGCCTGTCTTCGTGCCTTCATCGTTGCCACCAGGGACCGAATCAACGGCAGACCCAGGATAAACAGGGTGGTCAGGTTAATAGTCAGGGTAATCGGCCTCTCCCACATAAACGACATGGATTCATCGTAAATCATAAGCGATCTTCGCAAATTATCTTCCATCAAGCCACCCAGAATGAATCCGAGAAGCAGCGGAGCCATGGGAAAATTCATCAACCTCAGCGCCATAGCTGCAATGCAGAAGAATACCATCATCATGATATCGAAATCATTGAAGGTGACCAGGTACACACCCATCAGCGAGAAAAAGAAGATGATCGGCACCATGAGGTTCCGCGGGATGGCCAGCAGGCGTGCAAAGTAGGGAATAAGCGGCAGGTTGAGGATGAGCAGGAAAACATTCCCCAGATACATGGACATGATCACACCCCAGAACACATCGGGACGCTCAATAAACATGCGGGGGCCCGGCTCAATACCGTAAGCAATGAGTGCACCAAGCATCACAGCAGTAGTGCCAGAGCCGGGGATTCCAAGAGTTAAAAGCGGAACGAAAGATCCGGAACTGGCTGCGTTATTACCTGTCTCCGGAGCGGCAAGACCGCGCAGGCTACCTTTGCCGAACTTCTTCTGCTCCTCAGGGGGGGCGAGGTTTCTTTCCATTCCATAAGACATGAATGAGCCCAGGGTCGCACCCGCGCCGGGCAGGACACCGATAAAAAAACCGAGAATGGAAGAGCGCATAATAGACGGAGCGATCAGCTTGAATTCCTTTTTGCTCACTGCAAGGCTCTTGAAGCCGATCATTTTCATGTCAAGACTGTCTGATGAGGCATCCCTTTTCAGGACAATCATCAACCCTTCCGTCAATGCAAAAGTGGCCATGGCCAGGAGCAGGAACTCGATGCCGTCGAGCAGTTCCAGGGAGCCGAAAGTGAAACGCTGCACACCGGAAGTCTGATCGGTACCCACCGTTGCCAGCATAAGACCAAGGACAACCATGCAGAGCGCCTTTAACACCGCTCCTCGTCCGGCAAAGGCAGAAACTGCCGTTAAACCGAGAATCATGAGAGCAAAATAGTCCGCCGACTGAAAACTTGTGGCCACACTGGCCAGCATCGGTGCAAAAAACATCAGCAATATTACAGCAATGGTTCCACCGGAAAAAGACGAATAGGCCGCTATGGCCAGCGCCTTCCCAGGATACCCTTGCCGGGCCAGCGGATAGCCGTCAAGAGCCGTGGCAACCGTCGCTGCTTCACCTGGAGCATTAATCAATATGGAGGAGGTCGAACCGCCAAAAATCGCTCCATAATAGACTCCCGAAAGCAGCACCATACCGGAAGTCGGGTCGAGCCCGTACGTTACCGGTATCATCAGCGCCACCGCCGTAATGGGTCCCAAACCTGGTAACATGCCGATAAAAGAGCCGGCAAAACAGCCAAAGAGCACCATGGCAATATTGATGGGAATCATTGTGGTCGAGATCCCCGTCATCATACCTTGTATCATTCCATCCCACATCAGAGTATCCCCAGCTGGTAGAATATTTCACCCGGTGCGATATACACCCCGAGCAGTAAGGACATAATGGCCCAGAGCAGGCAAACAAGAGGGATGGCGGTCAGCAGCATCAGCTTCTTCCTTCTCTCCCCTAATATCCAGAATCCAACAAGCAGGAAAACGATGGAAGCGACGATAAAACCGAGCCATTTCATGGTCAGGCCAAAAATAAGCATGAGGGCTGTCAGCAGTATCGCTGTCCCCCAGTCATACCCCTTTGTCTCTTCTGACAGGCTCTTCTTGCCGCTGGGGTCAGCCGTTGGCAGCACCAATATTAAAAATGAGAGCAGGACTCCCATCGCCGAAAGGGCATAGGGCATCGTGCGAGGAGTAAAGGTCTCCTGCTGGGCAAGAAACGTGAGAGGAATTTTGGTTGCCAACAGCCCATAGCTGATTGAGAACAGGAGGATAATAAGTGCCCCCACTTTTTCCCGTGCCATGAACGCCTCCTTGCAATATTGAAAAAAAACAGGGTAAGAATAGATCATCCCCGTTTGAGATAACGGGAATGATCTGCTTGTAGTTCAGACGAAATGGAGATTACTGCAGAAAACCGAGCTTGCGCATAATACCGCCCAGGTCTTTTTCCTGTTTTTCGAGGAAGCTGTAAAATTCGTCGCCCGGCTGATACAGGTTCTGCCAGCCGCGCTGCTTGCGAATCTCTTCCCACTCGGGTGTATCGTACATTTTCTTTAGTACCGCGCGATATGCCTCGGCTTTTGCTTTGTCCAGGTTAGGAATGGCAAAGAATCCACGCCAGTTGGCAAAGGTCATGTCATAGCCGAGTTCTTTCATAGTCGGGACATCCGGTGCCTGGACAAGACGTTCGGCAGAGGTAACCGCCAGGATACGAACCTCACCCTGATTGGCAAGACCGAGCGCTTCACCAAAACCGGTTGAGAGCAACTGGGTGTCACCGGAGAGCAGACCGGCCATAGCCTTTCCACCAGCATCATAGGGGATGTATTTAAGCTTTAACGGATCACCACCTGCTGCCTGGATAACCATGGCAGGAACGAGGTGGTCCATACCGCCTTTAACTGAACCACCTGCTATCTTGACTGATTTCGGATCTTTATTGAAGTCAGCAATCACGTCCTTCATGGAAGTATACTTGGAATCTTTCGGCACAACAAATGCAGCATAATCAGCAATCACGGAAGCAATCGGGGTGAGATCACGGAATGACTGCGGGAACACACCGGTGAGCGAACGGATAATAATCGGGGTTGAGTTAACCAGCAGGGTATTCTCCTGACGGGCAGCCGTTGAAATCAGATGATTCAGCGCTTTACCGCCACCACCGCCTGACATATTCTCAAAAGAAGTCTGACCAACAAGTTTGGAATCAAGCAAGGCTTTTCCGACACCGCGGGCCGTACCGTCCCAACCGCCGCCTGCGCCACCGGGAATAATAAAATGAATCTCTTCAACATCACTGGACATTGCCGGGGTGGAAAGCATACCCAACACCATACAACCTGCCGCAAATCCGGACATCAACTTACGAAATGTACTCTTTTTCTTCATGAAGTGTCTCCTGATGAAAGTTTCAACGTAGCCCCAACCCTCTGACAGAAGGACGATGGGCATCGTTTTCGGTTGCCGTGACCGGGACACAAACCATCCTCCCCCGGACCACAGCCTGATGAATGGTATTGACATCTTTCACGATGACTCAGTAAAAGTAAATGATCGGCACGTAAAGAGTTATTTATCCGTAAAAATCTTTTTGTTCATTCTGTTCACGCACACATTATCGATATGGATCACCACAACAACATCACCTCCGGCAGCTCCACAGATGGTGGAACAACCCGGCAAAAACCGATGAAGCTGCAAAATAAGATGATCCTGCTTATCGTCGGGTTGCTGCTTCTGGTGGCAACGATCGGGGGCATCTTTTCCCTGCATATCATCTCCTCCATCCTGGAGGAACAGATCGGCAGCAGAGCACTGAAGGTTTCGCAGACCGTTGCCAAGATACCCCAGGTGCAGGAAGACCTGCTGAGAGATGATTACACCCTGTCAAGCCTGCAGCAAATTATCGAGCCGATCCGTAAGGAAACAGGGGCACAGTTTATCGTTATCGGTGACAAAAACGGTGTTCGCTACACCCACCCGGTAACAGCGCGGCTGGGTAAAAAAATGGTTGGGGGCGACAACCATCGGGCACTGGAGAAAGGACTTTCCTACATCTCCAAGGCGACCGGCACCCTGGGACCCTCCATCCGGGGCAAAGTGCCTGTTTTTTCTGATGCAGGCGAGATCATCGGCATCGTCTCTGTCGGCTATCTAATGGAAGATGTCAAAGCAATTATCCGAAGCTACCAGCTCCGAATCATCTCGGCCATCACCGCCGCCATCCTGCTTGGGGTTGGGCTGACCATCAAGATAACCGGCAACTTGAAAAAAGCAATTTTTGGTCTGGAGCCGGAAGAAATCGGCACCCTTTTAAAGGAGAAGACCGCCACCCTCGAGGCGGTGCGTGAAGGCATCATGGCTGTCGATGCCAAGGGGTGCATCACCACGATTAACCAAGCAGCCTTCGACACCCTTAACATCAAGTACGACCCTGATATCATCGGCAAACAGGTACAGGAAGTGTTTCCCGAAACCCGGATGCTGGAAGTGCTTGAGACAGGTGAAAGCCAGCTTGATAAAATCCTCAATCTCGATGAGAAAGAGATTATCGTCAACCGACTCCCAATCATCATGGGCAACAGGGTGACAGGCGTGGTCTCCTCCTTTCGGGACAAAAGCGAGCTGGACACCATGGCCAAAAAGCTCTATCAGGTCCAGAAATATTCGGAAATGCTGCGGGCCCAGACCCATGAATACTCCAACAAACTGCACACCATCTCAGGACTGATTCAGATCGGTGCCTCTCAGGAGGCGATCGATCTCATCGGCAGCGAGACATCAGGGTACCAAAAACTCATCACTTCACTGATGACCATCGTACCCGATCCTGTTCTTGCCGGAACCATCCTCGGTAAGTATAACAAGGCACGTGAACTTAAAATCGAGATGATCGTCGATCCGGACTCTTCCATGAGAGACATCCCCGCCCATATCAAGAGACAGGGGCTGGTGACAGTCGTCGGCAACATCCTTGATAACAGCTTCGAGGCAGTCTGCAGGCCGGAGGCTATTGACAAGAAGGTCCGACTCTCGATGACGGATCTGGGCAACGACCTTATCTTTGAGTTTGACGACTCCGGCCACGGTATAGGCCAGGATAAATGGCAGGAAATATTTGTGAAAGGCTACACGACCAAACAGGAAGACGGCCACGGCATGGGCCTCTACCTGGTGGAAAAAGCCATTATCAGGATGGGCGGCAATATCAGTGTCGGCGTATCGGAGCTTGGCGGCACGGCGTTTACAGTAATAATCCCTAAATCAGAAAAGGCAGATGAAGACCATTACAACACTTATTGTTGAAGACGATGAGAAGATTGCCGAAATCCAGCGTATTTTCACCGAAAAAATTGAGGGGTATTCCGTAATCGGTATTGCCCACACCATCCATGAAGCCAGTGAGATGATACGTATACTCGAACCGGACCTGGTGCTGCTCGACATCTTCTTTCCGGACGGCAACGGCATCGACCTGCTCTGGAAAATCCGCTCCGACAACACCAGGACCGATGTTGTGCTCATCACCGCTGCCAAGGAAGTAGAATTCTTTGAGGAGGGTATGCGCGGCGGGGTCTTCGATTACATCCTGAAGCCCCTTGTCTTTAACAGGTTTGCGGCGACTCTAGAGAAATACAGGAGCCATAAGGAAAAACTCACCCGGATGCAGAAAGTCAGCCAGCGGGATGTGGACCGGCTCATGCACCAGGCAACCAAAACAAGCTCCCCAAAAGACGAACTCCCGAAAGGGATCGATCCGATCACACTGGAAAAGATAACCGGCCTCATGGAAGACATCGGGAAAAATGGCATCAGCGCTGAAAAGGCGGGGCTCACCATCGGCGTCAGCAGGACCACCTCGAGGCGTTATCTCGAATACCTGGTTTCCAGCGGGGTTATTGTTGCCGATCTTGATTATGGTACCCAGGGACGACCGGAGAGGTTGTACCGGGTTAAATAGGACAATTTTCCTAATAATTCATATCCAAACAGTATCAGTACTCCCATCATACCCTATCGACATGTAACAGGTCCCCCGGGGATTGCACCCGGGCAACCTGTTCGTCTTGACTGCCGATTATCTACTTGAAGTGATGAACTGAAGCAGTGTGGAAAGAAAGGTGATGCGTAATTTATCGTTTCCCTCCACCACCTTTTCCGCCGCCCTTGCCGCCATTATTACCACCGCCGTTTCCACCACCACTTCCGCCGCTACTTCCACCGCCGTTACTGTTGCCACCATTACCCTGGCTGCCGTTCCCACCTCTGTTCCCACCTGAACTTCCCGAGCCGGACTGGCTGCCGCCTTTTTGTGCTCCGGTTGCCGAAACGGTCGTTCCCTGCTGATCTGCCCTGAGTCTCATCTGCTCTTCGTGTCTTTGCCTGAATTGATTTCTCGCCTGTTCTGTCTGAAGAGCCAGGTACTGTCTTTTGTATTCCTCTATCTCCTGAGGAGTCATGAACTCTTCACAGCATATTTTTAGCCGATCCCTGTCCCGTGTCTGCAGGTAAAGTGGATCATCTTTGTGAATCTGAAGTCTATCCCTTTGCTGATCTACAGCCAGCGCAGCGGATGCCGTAATGAGACAGGTTCCGATTATTCCAAGACATATTTTTTTTGATACTTTCATGTCAACCTCCGTAAGAGAAGATCTGCCCGGTTCTCATACAGCGTTCACAGGCCATACCGGTTGCCGGGCCGTTATTCGATGTTATTTGGTTATGTTCGGGAAATTCACCGAACAGGGAACTTGTGTCATCTCTCGCTAAATCAGGGAAAGGCAGCCTGACAAGCGAACTTCTTTTAGGGGACTTTGGGGACAGTACCCTGCTGTAATTAGAAACGTGTTTGCTGTGAGAAGGTTACGGACAAACGGGCATGACATTGAAAAAAGTAAACAGAGATACGCCCACCAGCCGGAGTGCCGAAAGGCAGGAAAAAAACTGCCAGACCAGTGTATAATTGATTAGATATCAATGATATTGAACTACATTTTAAGATCTGACAGATAATAATCGGGAGAAATCCCATTGCAATAAGTTTTTACTGCTATAGGTAATCCCTCTTTTTAGTCAGTATAACTTGGCCCGAAATTCTCATGAACATTGTTCGTCGTCAGCAGGACGTTATTGAGATGTTATCTCGAATACCTGGTTTCTAACGGGGTTATTGTTGCCAATCTTGGTTATTTTTTTCAAAAAGCTACCAGTCACCTGACACGCTTGCAAACAGCATATTATTGGCACTTCTGATACTGTTTATAGAGCAGCACCGCCCCCCAGGCAAGAGCAACCAATACCATGATGGTTCCTGTCACAAAACTCATTCCGGCAATGAAATGATCATACTTCAGCAGTCCAGTCTCGGTAAGCAGAAACTCCCCATCATGAAAGCCATACGGCGAAGAGTGCCCTTAGTTCCCGCCAAGAAGAGGTAGGGATAACGCTCTCGCATCATTGATGTAAGGGACCAGATCAAAGATTCTCACAACGAAACATGTTTCAATTTGATACACATCGCCTTGGAACTACGCTTTCCGAGGTGCAAGGATAGACATATCTGAACGTTGTATCATAATGAGACACGACACGTGTCTCTTAGTATTACAAATTGAAATTCCTGAGAAACAATCCTATCAAAACATCTTCCCCTGCTGTCAGGAGATGTAGACTTTTTTGCATTTCCAACGTGCACTTACGCATTATACCTTTTCTCACTCCCCCTAGTCCCAACAACAAAACGACAGAGAAATCATCAAATGGCACGATTGTAGCTAGGAATTTCCACGATACTATAACCGATTGAGTACTCCTCAGAAGAGGCGCCGCTCGATCTAAACGGAGATGAGCGTGTGAAGAAAGCTGACATAATCGTTATTGGCGGGGGGATAATGGGTGCATCCGCAGCACTTGGCATCATCCGTGAGGGAGCTGGAACAGTGGTGATGTTCGATGAGCAGCTTCCAACCCAGAGACTCTCCCGAGGCAATTTTGGCCTAACCTGGTTTATGTGCAAGGGCGCAAATAACCCTGTCTATGCAAGATGGAGTCGCATGGCGACCACAATGTGGCCAGAGTTTGCTGCAAAGCTCAAAGAAGAAAGTGGCTACGATGTAGAACTCGAGTGGAATGGCGGCGCCCTGCATGCAATTGGTAATGAACAGTTTCAGGCGTATGCGGAATCGGTTGATAACCTGAAGAAGGTGTGTAGTGATGATGGCCTCGACTACCCGGCGAGGATGGTGGACCGAGAAGAGTTTGCATCGATGATTCCTGATATGCAACTTGGGGATGAGGTGACCGGCGCAATGTATAGCCCTGAGCAGGGACATGTGAACCCTCTTACACTTTTGGCAGCGTTGCGTGGTGCCTTCCAGAATAAAGGAGGTACCTATTTCGGTGGCCTCAGCGTATCAGCCATCGAACCGAATGGTGACGGCACAGTTACCGTGAAAACCGCTAAGGGAAACTATCAATGTAATAAGCTTGTGGTTGCTGCAGGTCACGGTTCTTCAAGGTTATTGAGGAATCTTGGATCAAAACTCAACATATACCCCCAACGTGGACAGTTGATTGTAACTGAGCGAGTTAAACGGGTTCTTCGCTTCCCAATACTCGCTGTACGTCAAACCATGGATGGTACTTTCATGATTGGTTTATCAACAGAAGATACGGCTCATGATACCCAGGTAACCATCGAGGCAATGAAGAGTCAGGCCAGCAATGCCATAAAACTCTTCCCTGAACTTGCGAAAATCAACTGGGTCCGGGCCTGGGGGGCAATCAGAGTAATGACACCCGATGGTGGGCCTATCTATGACAGGCTTTCTGAACATGAAAACATCTATGTTATTGCCGGCCATTCTGCAGTGACACTGGCCCCTGTTATAACCAAACAGATCGCTTCCTGGATACTGGAAAAAGAAGAGGCCTCCCAAATTTCACACTTCAGTAATGGACGGTTCAATGTTTAAACACGACTCATCGACATCAACTTCAATTGAAGTAATTCTGGACGGTAAGCCCACTGCAGTTCCTGCTGAGATGAATGTAGCTGCCGCCTTGCTTGCTATCGGCAAAATAGAGTCGAAGATATCCCCTACCTCCCACAAACCTTGTTCTCCACATTGCCTGATGGGCGTATGTTTTGAGTGTCTGATGGAAATTAATGGCGTCCAACGCCAAGCATGTATGACCAGTGTCACAGAAGGAATGGTCATCAATCGCAATCTTGGAGAAGAGGGAGGGCAATCATGAGCAACCATTACGATACGATTGTTATCGGTACCGGTCCTGCCGGTCTTACTGCAAGTTCCAACCTGGCCGAAATGGGTTTAAAGGTGTTGACCCTTGATGAACAAAACCGAATAGGAGGCCAGATATATCGCAATGTTGAGAATGCATCGGTTACCAATCTTGTGAAAATGGGAGAGGAATACCGGCGTGGACTCGACCTTGCCGAGCGCTTCAAGAAAAGCGGAGCCGAGTATCTTGGTAATGCCTCTGTGTGGAATGTAGAGCGGGAAGGCCGGGTTTGTTATTCACGGAATGGTGTGTCTGAACGCATAACTGCCAATTATGTGATTGTGGCAACAGGTGCAATGGAACGGCCAGTACCTATCCCGGGCTGGACCTTACCGGGAGTAATGGGGGCGGGAGCGGTCAACGGTCTCGCGAAAGAGGCTGATCTCTCTCCTTCAGGCACTGTCGTTCTCGCTGGAAGCGGCCCTCTCCTCTTGCTCGAAGCCGCCCTGTTAATTGAGAAAGGAGTGAAGATTGCGGCAATCCTTGAGACAACCCCGAAGATACCTTCCCCAGCGATTCTCCCCCACGTTCCCAAGGCAGTTCTTGGTACTAAATTCCTTCTGAAGGGAATGAAAATGCTCCTTGATATCAGAAAATCAGGGGTGCCTCATTACAAGGGTGTTACGAACCTAAAGGCACTCGGTGAAACCAGGGTTACAGGTGTGGAGGCTGATTGTGCCGGGAAAAAATTGAGCTTTAACAGTGACATGCTCCTCGTTCATTTCGGCGTAATTCCGGATAGTCATATATACCGACTCCTCGGCTGTCATATGGAATGGGAGGAAAATCAGCGATACTGGTATCCTTCTACTGATGAGTGGGGGCGCACTAATTTTGAACAGATCTTTGCCGCAGGGGATGCTACCGGGGTATCCGGGGCTCTGGCTGCGGAGTACAAAGGGGAGCTCGCCGCATTAGAAGTCGCACATTGCCACGGTATCATTCCACAATACGAGCGTGACTGTCTTGCCAAGCCTATCTTGAAAGAGCTGCAACAGGACGGCTACCCAAGGCCACTCATTGATGCGTTTTTCGCGCCTGATCCCAAGCGATTTTCCTTTGAGGACACTACGGTTCTCTGCAGGTGTGAAAATGTCACAGTCGGTGATGTTCGCAATGTCGTAAGCGAAGGAGTGACCGACTTGAATGAAGTGAAAACCATAACACGATGTGGTATGGGACCTTGTCAGGGTCGAATGTGCGGCCCGGCTCTTGGAGAGATTGTTGCTGCCGAACGCGGCAGTTCAATCCCTGCCGCAGGGTTGCTCACCATTCGTCCACCACTCAAGCCGATACCTCTTGAGGAAGTTGCAGCCATGCCAATAGAGTCAGGAGGCGTCGATCCGGCGAACCTTTTTAAAAATCAAAGCAAAAAAGTGGGACACTAGGAGTCGATTATGAGCACGATTACCCGAATGGAAACATCTGAACGGATGAGCAAGATTGTTATTCACAATAACACAATTTACCTGTGCGGTCAGGTCGGTGCCGATCTGGATGGTCCTGTTTCCATGACAGCACAGACGGAAAATATGCTCTCCAGGGTTGACTCCCTGCTTGAGCAGGCGGGAAGCAGCCGAGAGCTGATTCTCTCCGCAACCATTTATGTCAGGGATATGAAAGATTTTGCTGAAATGAACGCTGTTTGGGACAATTGGGTTCCCGAAGGACATGCTCCGGCACGAGCTTGTGTTGAGGCACGAATGGCGCGGCCTGATCTGCTGGTTGAAATCTCGGTTATAGCAGCGATGAGGTAGTAAAAGCATAGCGAGAACAAAGATTCACGACAGAAATATTCTTTTGAGAACCAGGGGATTCGGTATCAAAAGAAATTAATACGGCTCAAAGGAGAAGAGCATGGAGAGATTCTTTAAATATGTACTGCCCCTGCTAATCAGCGTCGTCGCAGCAATGGAATTTTACCAAGTCCTCATGCGGTATGTTTTTGAACTTCCAGTCATGGGGCTCGATGAACTTTTGATCTATCCAACCCTCTGGCTCTATCTCCTTGGAAGTGTTAATGCCGCCCGAGAAGATACGCAAATCAAAGCAAACGTTCTTGATGTCTTTTTAAAGACTGAAAAATCTCGTCTGGTTGTTCGTGTTATCGCAGACATTATGTCCGTGACAGTTTCCTGCTGGCTTACCTACTGGGCATGGGATTATTTCAAATATGCAAGGCGAGTGTGGAAAGAGAGTCCCACACTGTACATCCCGACTTTCTGGGCTGAGTGCTCCCTGTTCATCGGGCTTACACTCATGACCGCCTATAGTGGATACTATCTTCTCAAAAATGCCAGGCGGTTATTCTCGCAGGCACCTCTGCAGCCTGCAGAACCACTTCTCCAGCCTACAAAGGAGCTCTAGAATGGAAATTGTAACTGTTTCTCTTTTGGCATTGGGTGTTCTCGTTCTTATGCTCAGTTTTGGTGTTCCACTACCATTCTGTTTTGGCGGAGCACTGATGGCCATGTATTATTTAGGCGATGCAGCAATGGAAGGCACCATGGTATGGGGCTATTCCCAGCTTGCTAATCCTGTACTGCTCTGTATTCCACTCTTTGTCTTTGCCGGTACTATCATGAGCGAAAGTGGTATTGCCGCAAGCCTATTGAACTTTGTCAACGTATTCGTCGGACGAATACGCGGTGGGCTTGGAGTTGTTGCATCAGTGAGTTGTGCAATAATCGGGGCAATTTCAGGAAGCGGCCTCACCGGTGTCGCTGCCACCGGCCCATTACTGATTCCGGAAATGGCAGAAAAAGGATACCCACGGGGATATGCAACCGCGCTTGTGGCAAACTCTTCTGTACTCGGGTTGCTCATCCCACCCAGTGTTACCATGATTATCTATGGCTGGGTTACTGACACCTCAATTCTTGCCTGTTTTCTTGCCACTCTCGGACCAGGCCTGTTTATCACCTTTCTCTTCTCGGTTGTTAATCTCGTCATGGCGAGAAAGTTCCCGCTAAAACTGGATCCTCCATCTACAAAACAGGAAATACTAAAAGAAGGAATTAGCTGTACCAGCAGGGCAATTCCAGCTCTCATCATGCCGCTTATCATTCTCGGCGGAATTTACGGTGGGATCATGACACCCACCGAAGCAGCTGCTGTTGCAGTCATCTATGCTATTCCTGTCGGTTTTCTGGTCTACAAAGGCCTGAGCTGGGAGACATTTCTCAAGGCGGCAAAAAGTTCTGCCACAGCAGTCGGGGCCATCATGGTTATGATTATCTTCAGCCTGATGCTCAGCCAGATCTTCGTTATGGAAGACGTTCCCCAGGCCCTGGTCGAAGGCATCTTTACGATCACGGATAATAAGGTCTTATTACTCATCCTCATCAACTTCCTGCTATTTTTTGTCGGCATGATCGTCAACGACATTACAGCGATCATTCTTATCGCCCCACTGCTACTCCCCTTAATGGAAGCCATTGGCGTTTCGCCAATCCAGTTCGCAGCCATTATGGGAGTGAACACTGCGATGGGTGGTGTTACCCCTCCATACGCATCTATTCTCTACCTCGGTATTCGAATTGGTAAAGTAGAATTTTCAGAAGTAATTAAGCCTGCAATGATTCTCATAGTTTGTGGGTATATGCCGGTTGTCTTTTTAACGTCTCTTTGGCCTGATTTGTCTCTGTTTTTCCCGAGACTCTTCGGTTATTAATCACCAACAACTTATCAGGAGTATGAAATGACAAAGCGTTTTATGGTCAGTATGATCGTTCTGGTTGCCAGCGTCGCCGTAATGGCAGGAAGCGTTCAGGCCAAAACAATGAAAATTTCTCATGTAAGGCCTCAGGGTACAGCTATCGACAAAGATCTCCGCTGGTTTTCAGACACCTTGAAAGAAGCATCAGGCGGGAAAATGAAAACCAAGATCTATCCTGCCAGTGCGCTGGGTGATTACACTATCGTTCAGGAGCGGGTTGGTCTAGGCGCTGTAGACATGGCGTGTCAGCCACCATCATCTGCCGCAGATAAGAAATTCCAGCTCGTCTATTTTCCTTATATGGTAAAAGACTGGGTTCAGGCAAAGAAGAACTATTCTGCAGGTGCACCTCTGCGTAAAGTAGTTGAAGATCTTTACGCAAAACAGGACATTCATCTCCTGGCTGTATGGCCAGTATACTTTGGCGGCATTGCCTTTAATACTGAAGTGAAAGAATACGGTAACCCAAACGCCTCAAAGGGTGTTAAGCTGCGGGTTCCACCAATGAAGACCTTCCAGCTTCTTGCTGATACAACTGGTTACCTTGGAACTCCAATTCCATTTTCTGATGCATTTACGGCAGTTCAGACCGGCGTTGTTGACGGTGTTATCGGTTCCGGCGCAGAAGGATATTATTCCTCCTTCAGGGATGTAACTAAATATTACCTGCCGTCCAACACGCATTTCGAGGCATGGTACCTCATAATCAGTAAAAAACAATTCGACAAACTTTCCGCTGAAGAACAAAAACAGCTGCAAAATGTTGCGACCCAATTCGAAGATCGTCGATGGGATGTTGCGGAAGCTGATCAGGCTGCGAATGAAAAACGCCTTGCTGATTACGGTGCTGAAATCTTAACAATCAGCGACGAAGAAATTGCTGCGACCGCTCAAAAGATTCAGTCCGTTGTCTGGCCGCAGATTCTTGATGATGTTGGTAAAGAATGGGGCCAGACCGTTCTTAACGGCATCGTTGAATAAGTAAAGAAGCTCATCTTCGCTGCCAGACAACAGGCTGGCAGCGAAGACGTATATTCAACCAACGGGAGCTCCAAATGAAAAAGAGTACTATCGCCCTGCTTCTAGGTTTTTTTCTTGCTTTTTTTCACAGTGGCACATCACACGCCGACACATCAAGAAGTTGGAAAGTTGGACATCTGCGCCAATCCGGTTCAGCCATAGACAAGGATCTGCATCAGTTTATTGAGCAGGTTAAAAAGAAAACCGACAACACGTTCTCATTTGACGTGTATACGGGAAACAGGCTGGGAGATTATTCTGTTGTTCAGGAGCGTGTATCTTTTGGTGAAGTGCAACTCTATGTCGGACCGCTCTCCACATCCATTGACAAACGATTGTTACTGGCAACCATACCGTATCTTGTTAACAATTGGGCAGAGGCACAGCAGGTTTATACCCAGGGCAGTGACCTCTTTAACACCCTTGCCATATTTCTCAAAGAACAAAACATCAAATTACTTGGCGGTTGGCCCGTCTATTTTGGAGGCATTGCCCTTACAAAAAAGCCGGCTCAACCGGGAAACCCTGATGTATCTAAGCACATGATACTCCGCGTTCCGCCTATCAAAAGCTTTGAGTTATCCGCCAGGCAACTCGGCTACACGCCATATCCGATTACCTGGACCTATGCCAAAATGGGACTGAAGACAGGGATGGTTGCCGGTATGATTGGTGGGGGAGCTGAAGGATACAGCGGCCTGAAAGACCTGGTAAAATACTATCTTCCTGTAAAAGACCATTTTGAACACTGGTTTATATACATGAATTTGGATAATTGGAACAACCTTTCACCACAGGAACAAGAACTTTTCATTAAGACAGCTAGTGAAATTGAGCAACGTCGTTATCGTGTTGCACCGGCTCAGGAAAAAGAGAGCATCGAACAGCTTAAAAGGCAGGGAACAGAAGTAATAGAGCTCAGTGAAAAAGAGCTTAGAGCCATGAGAACGAAAGTTGAGAAAAACGTTTGGCCACTGCTTGAAAAAGAGATTGGCGAATCGTTTAGTCAGATCATATCCGGCGTTAAAAAACTCCAGTAACTTTTCAATATTAAAACAACTGTAGTCTACTTTCTCTCCAGCCCATACTGCTTTACCTTTCGGTAAAGCGTTGCCCGTGAAATTCCCAACCTCCTTGCGGTTTCAGCCATGTTTGATTGTGTTTCACTCAATATGGCTGAAATCATTTTCTGTTCCATCTCCTGCAATGTTCCGGGGTATGCAATTTTTTCACCGGAGGACGATTCTGAAATTCCAAGATCTTTGCCTGTAATTTTTTTGCTATCACTGACATGGAGTGCTCGCTGGATAGTGTTTTCGAGCTCACGAACATTGCCTGGCCAGTTATATGAAATAAGTGAATCACAGCCATCCTGTGTGAAGCGGCACTGTGGGTCATTCTTTTTCAGAAAATAATTCGCAAGAGTCATGATATCTTCAGCTCCTCTTTCCCTCAAAGATGGAATTCGGATTTGCAGGATATTAAGGCGATAATAGAGATCCTGCCTGAACTTATTCTGTCCCACAGCTTGAGATAAATCGACATGGGTTGAGGCTATGATTCTGGCATCCGTCTGCACCACCTTGCGAGCACCGATAGGTTGAACTTCTCCTGTCTGTAAAACCCGGAGTAGCTTAACCTGCATATCATGGGGCATATCCCCTATCTCATCAAGTAGAATGGTTCCACCCGTTGCGAGTGCAAACTTGCCGGGCCGGCCACCTTTTAGTGCTCCGGTAAATGCTCCTTCCACATATCCGAATAATTCACTCTCTAGCAGTTCCCCTGGAATTGCACCACAATTGATCGGCACAAACGGTTTTTCTGTTCGCTGTCCTCCATTGTGGATCGCCTGGGCAAACAACTCCTTTCCTGTTCCGGTCTCTCCGAGAAGCAGTACCGTCGAGTTTGATTGGGATGCACGTTTGGCGAGTTCAACTGCCTCAAAAAAGAGCGGGGATGTACCAATCAGAGAGTCAAAAGTAAAGAAAGGTTTTGAACCGGAAATTCTATTGTAGAGTTTTCGGATATTGTTAAACTCAGCAAAATCGAGAACAGCTCCGAGAAGCTTTTCGTCGGCTGATATGACAGGTTGAGCCGAATAAAAAAAGTGAACATCTCTGTTCTCGTCCTGAATATGGCATTCTCTGTTTTTCCAGCGATGCGGGTGCTTTTGAATGCTTTTCAGGTCGACATCAAGATCGCCGAGCGTAGATATTGCTTTTCCTTCGAGCTCATCGGATTGAAGGATTTCTTTACCCTGACGATTGATTTTCCTGATAATCAGATCCTTATCAAGCGTTAGAAGACCTGTTCCTGAAGATTCGATAACGCTATTGAGAAAACCAATATAGAGAGACATCTCTTTATTGCGCCGCAGCAGTCTCAAGTGTCTTTCAATAGAACGAGCCGCAGATGTTATCATTATAAGAGTATGGGGATGAACCAGGCTCTGATCTCCGAACACAACCAGAACCCCCTGCAGAACCCCCTGATGACCAAAAATCGGTGCGGCCGAACTGATGAGGGCCTGAGCTCGCTTGCAGAAATGGTCTGTACTGTGCAGTTGAATCGAAACCTGCAGGCGAAGGCACAGGCTAGTTGCCGTAGTGCCGACATCTTTTTCTGTCCAACGATAGCCAGGGGCAAACTGGCGGGCTGCTGATCGCAACTTGGGTTCATCGCTGCCGGCCAGGTGAAGTATATACCCTTCGTTATCGGCAAATCCCACAAGGAAATCGTCTGGAGACATCAAGTCATAAAATTCTTTGATCGTTGCAAATACAACATCCAGAACATCCTTATTTTCAAGCCTTCTCTCTTCAAGCTCAGAAGAAGACAGTTTAATATCTTCCAGATCTCGAAATTCACTATTAATACCATATGCTTCAGAGCGCCTGTGGGATTCCTCAATCACCTTTTTCATCTGTTCAGGTGTTGGGATGGTACCTTTAGGTATAGTAGTTTCCATGAATCTCATTGATGCAGTGTTAGAAATATCCAGAGGTGCAACTCTCTAGCCTCATACTCAACC
This sequence comes from Desulfopila sp. IMCC35008, assembly GCF_010646885.2. Taxonomy (GTDB): domain Bacteria; phylum Desulfobacterota; class Desulfobulbia; order Desulfobulbales; family Desulfocapsaceae; genus Desulfopila. The sequence continues at coordinate 4,938,761 of NZ_CP050700.1, forward strand.
AGTCATATCACAGTTTGCAGCTTACCCCGACTAGTCTTTTGACACCATGTTTTTTACTTACAGAAATACACTATTACATTGGGATAGCAGGTGGCTGATGGAAGCACCATCTTCACCCAGGGAGTAATTAGGGTTCAATAATAATGGTGGGGGCGTGAGAGCTGATATCTGTTGATACAATGGCAATCAATAGGTCGTTACGCCTGCAAACTTAACATCGTGAAAAGTGGATGTTCAGAATGATCCTGCTATAAAAGAGTGGACACTCTGTTAAGCCAATATTATGAAAATTGACAGGAGGAAAGACATGAGTGTTCAACGATGAAAATACGACTCTGATTTCAAAAGAAATTGTGTTCGCCTGACAGAATATCCTGATCGAACAGTCAAGGAAGTGGCAGCAAATCTCGGCATCTTTCTAGACCTTCTCTATAAATGGTGTCGTTTTCGCAATATAGTATGATTTATTGCAGTTTGCGTAAAGCCTTCAGCAGGGCCTTTCCTTTCGGTGTTCCCAGACCGCTGAGGGGATCCCATCCCGGACCGGCATTATAGGCGCCATTATTACCGATGGTGATGTCATTAAACAGATCCTGCCGCTCAATTAACTGAAGCCGGTAGAGAAGCGGATTAAGATAACCAAGGCGATTGCCTACCCCTTGATTGAGCCTGGCGATCAGGGCGGCCCAGAGCGGAGCGGCTGCACTTGTTCCACCACCTTCCTCGACCATCAAAGCTTTGCCCTTTTTCTCTTCTACGGCAATCAGGATACCAGAGAAAAAGTTGTCCGCATGGGCGGCAACATCCGGAAAGCCACGACCGGCCCGCGTCCAGGTGGCATCTTTTTTTACATAGACACTGCCTGGCCAGGCAGGATTAGCCGAATACGGAACATGGGCGACCTGCTGCCACTGAGGCAGCTGAAAATACTGGCTTACGCCTCCTCCCGTGACAAGCCCACCAAAGGCACGGGCATCCCAGGCAACTTCAGCATAACGGCCTAGCGGTTTGGTCGTGCTGATCAGCGTGGTGCCGCCGACGGCAAGAACATAGGGACTTGAGGCCGGAAAGTAGGCATGAGCCAGGCAATCCGGGGCACCTGCACCGGATCCCAGGTCACCTGCTGCAGCGGTCACTGTTACTCCTAAAAGAGCCGCCTCGCTAAACAAACGGTTGTGAAGATGCATGACTTCTTTTCTCTCTTCATCTTCATAGAATGCGAAGCTCACCGAGAGGATATCCGGTCTGTGGATAGGATCGTGGATGGCAGTCGCCATGGCCTCGTACCATCCACGGGGTGAATTGTCAGCGAGGTAAACGACAATCTTGGCTCCCGGCGCCATACTGCCGGCCACCTCAATATCCATGGTCACTTCAAAATCGGACCGCTGCGGTGGCGTAAAGCCTCCAACCGGCACAGTAACGATCTCGGGGAGCGGCTTGCCGAGGGCAGAGAAGTAAGCCTTGAGCACGTTCCGCTGAAAACCCATGTCAAATGCAATAATGGCAATGGTCTGTCCTTTGCCGTCAAGCTCTTCTGGGAAATCATAGAGTTGAGCCAGTTGTGGAGGTGTATAGCTTTGTACTCGAAAACTCGGGATTTGAGGGGGTTGTGGTGTAGCCTGGGCGTGGTTGGTTGGTTCTTTTTCCTCGGAAAAGATATGTGCAACCCGTTTTGCTACCTCTTTCGGCAGGCTATCCAAGGTGTCTAAAGACTCTTTCGTACCACTCAGGGTGATAAGTCGGCTGGCCAGGTCAACCCGCTGCATGGTCAGTTGGTTGTCATTGGCAAAGGTTTTAATCAGTTGAAGATCCGCAGCATCAATCCCATAAATACGGCCGAAATCCTTTCTGCTCAGATAGTGTCGTTTTTGGGGTGACGTCACACTCATCTGTACCAGGGTCTGATCATCAATTGCCGGAGCACTGACTGGAGGACGCAGCAACAAGGTGCGTTGTTCAAGCTCACCTGCGTGAACCATCACCGGGCCGGCTGTGCCAAGCAGAATCCAGCAAAACAGTATAAAGAACCACAGGGTGCTGCGATTGCCTCTGCAACTACGAATACAAGTATATGTTTTCATTTTTCACCTTTTCAAAAGCGCTCAACAGATAAGTGATCTTATCATTTTTTCAAGGGACTCACACCATCTCCGGCGGTCAGTATCTCTGCTTCAGACAACCCTTTGTTACAGCTAATTCTATCAAACCGGCTTATCAGGATGACCCTCTAGAAATTCGGCCAACACCGGAGCCAGTTCGGCAACTCGTGGCTGCTGCAGGATTGAATAATGATCTCCTCCCAGATCATGAACCGTGACCTGTTGGGCCGCAAACTGTTGCCAGCCAAGGGTAGCATCAGACGGACGAAGAGCTGCTGCCTCACGAGAGACAAACAGCAGGACCGGGCCGCCAAAGCGTTGGTGTTTATGATGACTGACAATCCGCCCATTGTTGCGGATCAGCTTCAATAGTCGATGCACCCGGCCCGTATCCAGGTCAGGGGGCACCAACCGGGCCTCCCGTGCCTCCTCGAGCAGGTTCTCGATTTGCTTTTCTGCAGGGAGGTCCGCCAACCTTTGCCAGTCAATATCCAGACCTGCCCCGACTATCTCTTTGAGCAGATCGAGGTTATTCGGTTCGGGCTCAATTCCATCTGCTTCCGCTATCAGGCAATCAATCAGCACCAGACAAACATGCTCTTTTTCCTTATGTAGGCGACAGGCCACTGCATGGGCGACATGACCACCAAATGACCAGCCAAGAAGTCGATAGGGGCCACGCGGCTGGTGACGGCGAATAGCCGCCAGATATTCTTCAGCCATGGCATCTACCGTAGGTGCAGGCAGCTCACCTTCTTCCAGACCACGCGCTTGCAGACCATAGCAGGGTTGGTTGCTGCCAAGTTGCCGGGCCAGTCCCTGATAACAGAGCACCGTTCCTCCACCTGGATGGACCATATAAATCGGTAACCGCTTCCCGCAGGACTGGAGTGGCACCAGAAACGCCGAAGAAAGCTGATGTTCACCCCGTTTCAGAAAGAGGGCCATTGCCTCGATGGTGGAATATCTCATGAATTCTGACAGGGAGATATTCCGACCAAAAGTCTGCTCCATACGACTCAGACAACGCAGCGCAAGCAGGCTATGACCGCCTGCTGCGAAAAAATCACTGATGACGCTGACCCGATCCTGCTCCAGCAGTTCCCGCCAGATATGACTCAGTGCCAGCTCGACGCGGTCACGCGGCTCAACAACCTGGTCCTGATCCAGTTGCGGTTCACTCCCCGGCTCAGGGAGACGGTTGCGGTCGATCTTGCCGTTGGGGGTCAGAGGCAGCTGCTCAAGCAACACGAAGCGTGCCGGGATCATATACCCCGGCAGGGTCCTGCCCAGATAAGTGCGGAGATCACTGGAGGATGGGGGTTCCAGGCCGCTCTCGACATAGGCGATGAGTTGCACTTCATCACCAAGCTGCCGGGTGGTTACCAGACACTGACTCACTGCCCGATGGCCGACCAGGGCAGCTTCGATCTCCCCTAATTCGATACGGTATCCACGCAGTTTCACCTGATGATCGAGCCGGCCCAGAAAGATCAGCTGGCCATCACTTGCAAAGCGCACCAGATCACCGGTTCGATACAGCCGGCCAGCTCCGTTGGGATTTGCGATAAAACTCTCGGCCGTCTGCTCCGGCCGGTTGATATACCCTCGCGCAAGCCCTGCACCACCGAGACAGAGTTCACCGGCAGCACCGATGGGCACCGGCCGTAATCGGGAATCCAGGACAGAGGCGGTCGTTTGGCTGATCGGCACTCCAATGGTGGGCTCGCCGCTAAAGCCACGCTCCAGCCTCACCCAGGTCGAGTAGGTGGTGTCCTCGCTCGGGCCGTAGAGATTATAAACCGCCTCTACCTCGCTGACGGCGAATATTTCCCGGACCAGAGCCCCCTTGAGCGGCTCACCCGCCAGATTGACGGTACGCACTGTCTCCGGGATTGCCCGATGGCGGACCAGTTCGGTCATCACCGAGGGCACGGTATTGATCAGACTCACCGATACCTTGTTATCTTTCAGCGACAGACCGTTTTCCACAAGCACCACACAGCCGCCACGGCTCAGGGGAAGGAAGATCTCGAAGACTGAGAGATCGAAGCAGACCGAGGTAGAGGCCATCACCCGGCAGAGCTCATCTTCGCTATAGACTCGACCGGCCCAGTCGAGCAGGGCGACGACGCTGCGGTGTTCGATGGCCACCCCCTTGGGCAGACCGGTGGAGCCGGAAGTATAGAGGATATATGCGAGATCGCTGCTGCTCCCCGCCTGGGAAAGCGGTGCCATTGGCTCATGTTCCTGCTGGTCGTCGAGCCAGAGGATCGTCCGTTCCTCACCGTCCAGCAGCCCCGACAGGGAATCCCTGAACTGCCTGCGGCTTACCACGATACTGACTTCGGCATCCTGGAGCATAAAGGCCAGCCGTTCCCTCGGATAGGAGGGATCTAGGGGCACATAACAGCTGCCGCTTTTTAGAATGGCAAGCAGGGCAATGATGAGTTCGGGGCTACGATCACAATAGACCCCCACCCTCGCCTCAGCCCCAGCACCGGCCCCCTGCAGCTGGCGGGCTATCTGCTCTGCAGCCCTGTCCAGCTGTGCATAACTGAGGACCTGTCCGTCGCACTCCAGGGCCGGAGCTTCAGGGCTGTGCCTTACCGCGGCTGCAAACAGCTCCTCGATCCTAAGGGCAGTATCGGCAGACTCAGCCGGATGGGACAGCGCATTCCAGTCGGCCAGCTGAGCCTCCTCTTCAGGACTGATGAGGTTCTGCGCGACCAGAGGTTTACCCTGGCAGCGGCTGAATTCCAGGAGAAGAAAACGCAGATGGTTAATGAAGCGATCAAGATCACCACTGCAATAATAGCCAGGTATCGTGGAGAGGTGCATTACCAGCTGGTCTCCCCCACCGACGATCAAAGTCAGAGGATAGTGCGTTCGTTCCTCCCCCCTTAAGCCCGTAAATTGCAACCCGGCTGTCTTCTCCCCTGTCGCACTCAAGGTGGGATAATTTTCAAAGATAAGCAGACTGGCAAAGAGTGGCTCCGGCCTTGAGATATTGCATAAGCTCTGCAAATCGGTCAATGCCATATAGCAGCTTTCCTCACGCTGGTGCTGACGCTTGTGCAAATGGCGAAGCCATGATCCCAACTCCTGCGACGGGTGCCATTCTACTCGAACCGGCACAGTATTGATGAAAAGGCCAATCATATCTTCCACCCCGTCCAGTTCCGGACTACGCCCGGAAAGAGTGGTGCCGAAGAGGACTCGATCCTCTCCACTGTATGTCCCGAGCAGTAGCCCCCATGCTGCCTGGAAGATAGTATTCAAAGTAACTCGCTCTTGCCTTGCCAGGTCCTGCAAACGCCTGCTTACTTCCCGGCCCAAGGAGAGTTTCACCTCCGTCCCTTCCATGATCGCCTCGCCCTGGGGCAGTGGCGTCGGGGCTGAAAAACCCTCCAGCTCCTCTCGCCAGAATTCGACCGAAGCGGCATCATCGCGCTGCTTAAGCCAGGCAATATAGTCGGCGTATGGTCTGGGAGCCTTCAATGAAGAGTCAAAGACCTGGTAATGGTTCAGCAACCTTTTCAGCAATAATGGCAGCGACCAGCCATCAAAGAGGATGTGATGGCAACTGATGAGCAGGGTTGCCTGCGTTTCCCCAAGAAGGATCAACTGGCAGCGCAGTGGAACTTCTTTTTCCAGAACGAAACCTCTGACCCGGTCCTCCTGCTTGAGCAGCTGTAACCGTGCTCCCTGCTTGCTCTGGTGAAGATGACGCCAGTCAATTGTCTGCCAGGATGGTTTGCCCCCCTGGAGAACCAACTGCAAGGGTTTTGCCAATTCCCGCCAGAAGAAACGGCTGCGGAGTACTCCGTTCTCGGCCACCAGCTGGTCCCAGGCCCATTCCAACTGTTGCGTGTCTAAGCTCCCTTCAAGCTGGAGTTCGAACTGTTCAAAATAAGGTCGGCCCTCCAGTTCCTGCAGGGAATGGAACAGCATCCCCTCCTGCATCGGCGACAGTGGATACAGGGCCTCACAGCTCTGGCCACCCTTTACCGTTTGCCCAAGCAGGTGGTCAAGCTGTTCCTGGTCCAAACCAGCCAAGGGGAAGTCTGCGGGTACGGCGATGTCAGTCTCCGGCAATTGGCTGAGTGTTGCCAGATCCTGCAACACCTCTTCAAAGATCCCTGCCAACTCAATGATGTTTTCCCGTGCATGCAGATTTCGACTGTAACTGAAATCCATGACCAGCTGCCGGTCAACCAGCATACCACTGATAATCAGCACATGACCACGCCGACGTTCCAGAGCCAGTGGGTGCCCCGGTGATTCATCCGCCACCTCCATCAGAGGAAATGTCCCCTTCCCCTTATCCTGCTGGCCAAAATAATTGAAACTCACTTCCGCCGTATCCAACTCCTCCAGCTGGTTTTGCAGTTTTTTATCTGGAGAAAGAAAGCGGAGGAGGCCGAAACCAATCCCCTGACGGGGAATACTGCGGAGCAGATTTTTTATCTTCTTCAGGTCCTGTAGCAGCCCCTGGCCTGTGAGCTCAACAGGAAACGGAGCAAGACTGGTAAACCAGCCGACAGTGCGCGACAAATCGATATCCTCAAACAGATCTACCCTGCCATGACTCTCGATATCGATGAGCAGCCGCCTGCAGGTTGACCATTTCTGCAAAGCCAAACCAAGTGCAACGAGGAGGATTTCATGGGGCCGCATGGTAAAACACCAGCCCATATCTCCCAGCAGCTGGTGACTAAGATTCGGATCAATAATGTGTTGCAGGTGCTCCTCGGAAGAAATGGTGTTTTTGTCTGGACCAACGATAAAGTCCCGCGGCAGCGGTTCACTGCCGCCAGCAAGAATATCCAGCCAGAATTGACGCTCCGCCTGTTCTATCCTGCCAGCACTGTGCTGCAGCCGTCCGGCCCATTCAAGGTAAGAACTGCTCTTCGCTGGCAACTGTGGTTGCCGCCCGGCTGCCAGCTCTTCATAGAGATGCTGAAAATCAACAAAGAGAATCTTCCAGGAAACCGCATCCACCAGCAGATGATGGATGACAAAGAGTAACCGGCCCTGATGAGAGGCTCCGTAATCGAAGTAGGCCACCTGGATAAGCGGTCCTCGTTCGAGATCAAAGCCTGCCTGCAATCCATTGCAGATCTCGTCCAGCTTCGCCGGTTTCTCCTCTGCTGAATAAAGGCTCAGGTCGTAGATGCTGAACGGCAGCACCGCTGCAGAATCTGATTCACTGGCTTGCCATCCCATTTCAGTTTTGACAAAATGATGGCGCAGGACATCATGGTGCTCCATGAGACAGGTCAAGGCCTGCTCCACCAGCTCAGGCTGCAGGGATTCTACCACCTTGAAGAGAAAGGAATGGTTGAAATGATGTTCAGCCGGACTCTGACGATTGAAAAACCAGTGCTGGATCGGGGTTAACACCGTCTTATCGAGAACCTGCGTTCTCTCTACCAACGGCTGCTGCCGATCGCTCTCGGTCACGCAACGGGCCAGCTCATGTATGGTCTGGTGCTGAAAGAACTGCCGGGTAGTCACCGTCAGCCCCTCCTGGGCGGCCCTGGCAACAATCTGGATACTTCGTATCGAATCTCCCCCAAGCTGGAAATAATTATCATGGATACCGACCTTATCCAGCCCCAGAACCTCAGCCCAGCAACGAGCCAGGATCTGTTCTGTGGCCGTGACAGGTTGCCCCGCCTTGATCGCGTCATCTTGCCTGGGAGACTCGGGCAACGGCAGATTGCGATAATCGATTTTGTTGTGTCGGGTCAAGGGAATATCTGTCAGCGGCATAAGGCCTGCAGGGATCATATATTCCGGCAAGTGAACACGAAGATATTGATACAATATATCTGGAGATATCTCATCATCTGCCGGAATGTAGTAACCGCACAGCTGCCTTGTTCCCGCCGGAGTACGATAGGTCTTAACCAGGGCTTGACACACCTGGGGGTGCTGTCCAAGAACAATTTCAATCTCGGCAGGCTCAATACGAAAGCCACGCAATTGTATCTGCTGGTCGATCCGGCCGAGGAACTCCAGGTTCCCATCTTCTCGCAGCCGCGCACGATCTCCGGTCCGATACAACATGCCAGGCCCGAAAGGGTTGGCAATAAATCGTTCTGCCGTGAGATCCGGGCGACGATGATATCCCAGAGCCAATCCTTCACCTGTAAGGCAGAGTTCGCCTGCCATACCCATGGGAAGCAGCCGCATTCTGCGATCGAGGATGCAGACACCGGTATTGGCTATAGGGCGCCCGATTGGTGGTACTCCACGTTCTCCTGTTCCCGGCTGGAGAACAATGGAGGTGGCAACCACTGAATATTCACTTGGCCCATAGTTGTTAACCAGCTGGAATGGCAAACCTGCCGGTGGATAATGGTGGAGCCGGTCACCACCCGTAAAAAGGAACTGCAGGCAACAGTTTTCAGGCCAGGGCAGCTGTACTGCCTGCTCGGCAAGCGGAGTCGGCATAAAAGCATGAGTAATCCCCCGCCCTGTCAATCGCTGCACCAGACCGGCAAGATCCTCAATCTCGGTATCCTCGAAAATACTGAGTCCGGCTCCGGCCGCCAGGCATGGCCAGATTTCCCAGATCGAAGCATCAAAGGCGGGCGCAGCAAGCTGGGAGAGCTCGCTTTCCGGTTCGATGCCAAAGGTTTCAATATGCCAGTTGATGAGATTGTTGAGGCCACGATGGGGAACGACCACCCCCTTCGGTGTGCCGGTTGAACCAGAGGTGTAAATCACATACACCGGGTCATCTACAGCGGCTGGAGGTGGCTGCTGAAAGACCAGCTCGGTCCCCTCATCCTCTTCCTGATTCAGGGCCATCCGCTGAATCGAAGCAGGAAGATTATGGGACCGGTTGGATATGACATGCTGAACTCCGGCATTATCAAGAATTGCAGTCAGCCTTTGGTCGGGATGTGATGGATCCAGTGGCAGAAAGGCTGCGCCGGTCTTGAGGATCGCTAACTGGCCGATCACCAGGGCAGGGCTGCGCGGGAGGATCAACGCTACTATCCCGCCTGGACCGACGCCCTCTTGCTGCAGCCGTATTGCCAGCCGAAAGGCTCGCTGCTCCAGCTCACCGTAACTCAGACTCTGGCCGCGGTAACGCACAGCAGGTCGCTGCGGCCTTATTCGGGCATGGGCTGCAATCCGCTCCACCAGCTTCAGGGTGTAATCGCTCCGCCCTGTGTGTAACTGCGCTTTTGTCTGCCTGGCCTCTGCTTCGGTCAGGAAAGTGAGGTCAGCAAGAGGATTGTTCGGGTATCTGGTTACTTGACCAAGGAGCTGGAGGAAATGATCACAGATTCTGTTTATTGTATTCGGAGTAAACAGCAGGGCATTATACTGGAACCGTCCGTGAAGAAGAGACCCTGCCTCTTCCATCACCAGAATCAGGTCGAACTTGGCTGCAACACTCTCCGGGGTAAGGGTCTTAAATTCCAGCCCTTCCAGGGATTCTCCACTGTCCGCCCCGTGCTGCAACACAAAAACACTTTGAAACAGGGGCGTATAGCTGAGATCCCGTTTCGGGTTAAGGGCATCAACCAATTGTTCGAAGGGCAGGTCCTGATGTCCATAGCCTTCAAAAGCGACCTTCCGCACTTGTTCCATGAAACGGTGGAAGTCGCAATCCTGCTCAGGTTGTAGGCGCAGGCAAAGCATGTTGACGAAAAAGCCTATCAACCCCTCTATCTCACTGCGATTACGATTAGCGATGGGAGTACCGATCACCAGATCATCCTGACCGGAATAACGCTGAAGCAAAAGGGCAAAAGCTGCTATCAATGTGATAAACAGGGTGGAACCACTGCTCCGGCTTAATGACCGCAGTTGCCGGGTCAGCCCTTCTTCCACCGTAAAGCTGTGCAGTCCCCCATCGAAACCACGGGCTGCGCCCCGGGGTCGGTCAGTGGGAAGATTCAACAGTTCGGGAGCACCGCTTAATTGTTCGCGCCAGTATCGAAGCTGCTCGGCAAAGACCCGTTGTTGCGCCTCCGCCCGCTGCCACAGGGCAAAATCACTATACTGCACAGGTAGCGGTGCCAATGGGGAGGCATGCCCCTGACTGAAAGCCTGATAGAGAGTGACAAATTCGTGCAGCAAAATCCCCATCGACCAGCCATCGGCTGCAATATGATGCACGGTCAACAATAGCAGACGCTGTCCGCCGCAGATGCGGAGTATACGCACCCTCAGTAGTGGCGGTTGTCCCAGATCAAAGGGTCTGGTTGCCTCTTCGTTTGCCACCCGCTGCATTGCCTGCTCAGGCGTTTCTCTTTCCAGGACAGTCAACTCCTCTATGCTCACGAGGTTGGAGAGGACAGCCATGGTATGAATGCGCTGGCGAGGCTGCCCTTCCTCAACGACAAATGAGGTGCGCAGTGTTTCATGTCGATGTACAATCTCATGAACGACACGACTGACAATATCCTCATTCAGATCTCCGCACACCAGCATAGCCAGGGGGATATTATACACCGCTCCCGGCCCCTCCAGCTGCTCGAAAAACCAGAGCCGCTGCTGAGCAAAGGACATCGGCAGCGATTGCTGGGAACGCCGCTGTGGTCGGATAAAGGATGCCTCAGAACCAAAGGAGTAACCGCCGCTGCGGAGAAATTCGATCAGTTTCGGTTTGGCCAGGCCCAGTTGCCGGCGCAATGAAGAGCTCAGGCTGCCTTTTGGGGCACGAACCACCAGCTGATCACCGTCAAGCCGCAAACGAACACCACAGCCCTTAAGTTCTCTTAATAACTCTTCAATCACTATCATAAAATAAACTCTTCCTCATCACCCGATTGCTCCGCAGTAGTTGTCAACCGCAACATATCGATATGGCGAGCCAGGTCGATCAGGTCCGGTTTTTCAAACAGTAGCTTGAGAGGCAGTTCCACATGGAGCCTGTCACGGATGCGGCTTATCACCCTGGTGGCAAGCAAGCTATGACCGCCGAGGTCAAAAAAGTTCCGGCAACTGCCGACATTTTCCAGGCCGAGCACTTCACACCAGACTGCGGCAAGAGCCTGCTCTGTCTCACTTTGAGGCAAGACGGAGTCATCAGCTGCACTTTCAACATCCATGGCCGCCAGCAGATGCCGATCAATCTTGTTATTACGGTTTAAAGGGAGACGTTCCAGCCAATGGAAGGCAGCAGGCAGCATAAAAAATGGCATCTTCTCCTTCAGTCCGAGCCTCAGACGTTCCTGCCAGGGCTGATCAATACCGACAGCAGGATCAAGCACGACAAAGGCCACCAGTTTTCCCTCCTTATTGTCTCCATTATGCAGTACCACTGCACAGTCGGATACGGTCTCTAGAGAAAGAAGAGCCATTTCGATCTCGGCTGGCTCAATCCGGAAGCCGCGGAGTTTGATCTGCTGGTCGGCCCGACCGAGAAACTCTACGCTGCCGTCACGGAGATATCGTGCCAGGTCGCCACTCTTGTACAGACGGCCGGGACCAAAAGGATTGGTAATGAATCGCTCCTGGGTAAGCTCTTCCCTGTTGAGGTATCCAAGGGCCAGCCCGGGGCCGCCGATATAAAGTTCCCCTGCAATACCGATGGGAACCGGTTCCCTTTCTTCATCAAGAATGAAGAGGCTTGTATTGGCAAGTGGACGGCCAATGGGGATGGTTCCAGCCTGAGGAGCGACGGTCCGCACCTCCTGCCAGGAGGCAAAAGTAGTGGTTTCTGTAGGACCGTAGACATGGAGCAGTCGTTCTGGTGCACCTTGTTCAAGAACCCGACGCACTCGTTGCGGGTCAACTGCCTCCCCACCAAACAGCAGACAGCGAAGACCTGAGCAAGCTTCCGGACAACTATCGGCCAGCTGGTTGAACAGAGCTGTTGAAAGAAAAAGGATATCGATTTTTCGATGCGAAAGTTCTCGGGCCAGCTGTTCAGGGTCGAGCAGTACTGTTTTTTCAATAATAACCAGACAACCACCATTAAGCAGCGGTCCCCATATTTCAAAGGTAGCAGCATCAAAGGCAGGTGATGCTGCCTGCGCCACTCTGTCACCCGGTGCTATCTGGAGATAATCACTGCTGCGCACCAGTCGATTCACAGCTCGCTGCGGTATCACCACTCCTTTGGGAGTACCGGTGGAGCCTGAGGTATACAGAATATAGGCTGGCTGGTCGCCACCACTCGCCACAGAAGGGTTATCTGCACCGGCTTTTTCTGGTTCGGCTTCCAGTGCATGGAGGTCAAACATTGGGATATCAATGGGGATAGGAAGCAATGGATATGTCTCCGGGACATAAAGTAGAAGAGCCGGACCGGCATCCTCGAGTATTACGTGCAGACGGGAGGGTGGAGAATCACAGTCCAATGGCAGATAGATGCCACCTGCCTTGAGCACAGCAATCATGGCCACAATCAGCTCCACCGAAGGCCGAAGACAAAGGGCCACCGGCTCTCTCACCTGCAGTCCCTGATCCAACAACCAATGAGCCAACCGATTAGCCCTCACATTAAGCTCATCATAGGTCATCACGGAATCTCTACAGACGATGGCTATTTCCTGCGGTCGCAGCGATGTCTGCTCCTCGAACAACCGGGTCATCGGAATGTCGGCGTCGAAATCCGACGATGTCTGGTTCCAACTGTAAAGCAGCCGCTCTCTCTCCTGCTTGCTGATCAGCTGCAGATTCTTGAGTTCAGTTTCGGGCAGCTCGACAATTTGCTGCAGCAGCCGCTGGAAATGGCAGCCGAACCGTTCAACCGTGTCCGGTTCAAAAATATCACTGTTATACTCGAAAACCCCGGTGATCCTTGAACCGTTTTCCTGCATGAGCAGGCTCAGATCAAATTTTGAGGTATTCTGCTCAAGCAGCATCGGCTCAATGTGCAGACTGTCGAGCTGTAACTCACTGGTCGGTGTATTCTGCAGAGCAAATGTTACCTGAAACAAAGGAGAGTTTCTCAAGTCACGCTCGGGCACCAGGGTTTCCACCAGTTTTTCAAAAGGAAGTTCCTGGTGAGTAAAATCTTCGATACAGTTCTTTTTAACCTGGGAAAGCAATTGTATGAAGGTCGTCCCGGCTTGGATGGTGAGCCTGAGCGGCAGCGTGTTGACGAAAAAACCGATCAACGGTTCAAGTTCCTCTCGGACCCGGCCTGCCACCGGGGTGCCGATGACCAGATCCCTGGCACCTGTGACACGCTCCATCAACACGGCAAAGGCGCTCAGCAGCGTCATAAACAGGGTGACACCCTGCTCCCGGCTCAGCTGGCGAAGAGCACTGCTCAGTTCCTCCGACAGGTTGCAGGACACCTGACCACCACGACCACTCTGCTGCTCAGGCCGTAACCGGTCAGCGGGCAGCTCAAGAAACTGGGGTGCCCCCTCAAGCCGCCTCTGCCAGTAATCAAGTAGCTGCTGCAGCCGTTCACCCTGCAGCGTTTCTTCCTGCCAGGCTGCGAAGTCAGCGTATTGAACCTCCAACTCCGGCAGCGCCACTGTCTCTTTAAGGCTGCAGGCGTGGTAATTATAAGTCAACTCGTTGATAAAGACGCCCATGGACCAGCCATCAAAAATAAGATGGTGGACAGTGAAAAGGAGTACATGCTCCTGCTCCTTGAATTGTAACAGGTCCAGGCGCAGCAGCGGTCCCCGGCGTAAATCAAAGGGTTCATTTCGCTGTTGATGAGCAAGCTTTTCCAGGGCGGCCTGCCTGGAAAGATCATCCAGTGAGCGAAGATCGTGATAATGGAGGAGATCCACGGCCTGTTCGCTTATGAGCTGGCACGGTACTTCGTCAATGAGATCGAAGGTGGTGCGGAAAATCTCGTGCCGTTCCTGAATAGCCAGAAGTGCCTGCTTCAGTGCTGCACAATGCAGTTTGCCATGTAGGCGAATGGCATGGGTGATATGGTAGACAGTCGCCAGAGGATCGAGACGCTGCAGGAACCAGAGACGCTGTTGCGCCGAGGACATAGGAAAAACAAAAACTTCTTCAGCCATGGAATATCCTGTTGATGCAAAGGTTACGTCTTAGCCGGGCCGCCCCGGTTGCTCTCAATTAGGTCGTTCAACCTTGCGGCCGCGTCGTGGCAGTCGCTTTATTACGTCTGGTGTGCCAGGAGTAACAGCAGATGACACTGCAGCTTTTTTCTCGACCTGTTTCAGGGCCAGGGTCAGATCGCAGGTCATTGTCGGTGGATTACTCGCTGCCACAAGACTCATAAACAGTTCCCCTTCCTTGAACAGCAGCCGGTGCTTCTGCAAAGCCTCGAGGGCCGCCGTTATCCCGGAACCAAATTCGACGATGAGCTTTTCACATCCGGCCTGTTGCTCAAGCCGCCTGAGCAGAACAGCCTCTTCCGCACGTAACACAATTGTGCGTCCAGCATCAAAGCGCGAATCAAAGACCTGCTGCTCGTCGAGAAAATGGAGCTTTGGCCGCTCCTTGTTCTCCGGCGCGTACCAGCTGTTGAGCCAGGCCGTAACCTTCTCTCTCAACTGCTGCAGCCAACGACTCAACTGCAGGGCGTATTCGGCCCGGCTGTTGTGGTCAGCAAAGAAATAGGCCAATTGAGACAGGCTCTCCTCATCAAAAGGATACGTTAATCCATAAAAATCGTAAGGATGCAGATCTAGTTGATACTCAACGGCCTGCTTGAAGTAGAGGCTAAATCTGTCGAACCGGATCGGGTAGGCCCCGGTCGGTGGCGGCAGGTGATGCAGCGTGGGGATATCCTCCAGATATTTCAGATATACCTCCTCGTCAGTATCGGGCAGTCCAACCAGCAGGTTCCAGAATGGATAGACATCGCTGAGCAGGCAGTTTTTAAGAAAACGCAGATTGCCGAATGCACTGGTCCCTTTCCGCATCAATTTGAGCAGTGGCGTTGACAGAGCCTCAATGCCCGGTTGGACGAACTTGGTCCCCGCCCGCGAGAGCACTCTCAGTTCCTCCAGCGATAGATCAGATTTGGTTTCGTAAAAAAGCAGTGCACCACCGGGGGCTTCGAGATGGGGAAAAAGTTCCTTCAGATAGACCCGGGGAACGATATTGTCAACACCATCGAAACGCCTGCAGCGATCACCATAACGGTCGAACAGGACAGCAAACTGTTCCCGGGCCCGCTCCGGGCTCATGTGACGGTACCTGAGGGAGGCCCCATTCACCCCGCAAAAACTGCACTGACAGCGCTCCCCCCAACTGCAGCCGGTGGAAGTCTGGAACAGCAGAGTGGGCTCGAGGGTGGTCGTACCGTAATGTCGGTCAAAGGCCTCAAGGAAATCATCATAATCGAGATCAACAAGATGCTCAAAATCACGCTCCGGACCACGTTCAACCGGTTCACCTGTCTTGTTCTGTGCAGACCGCGGATTCACAGAACTGAAAACTCCTTCAAGCTGCTGACAGGATTCTGGCTGCCCTTCAATCAGGTGGCCGACCAACCTGGGAAAATTTTCCAGGGCCGGCCCACCGAAAACGAAATCGATCGCCTCAACATTGCGGGCGATGGCATCACCCATTGGATACTCACAGTTCGGACCGCCCATGACCGTTATAATGTTTGCCTTGCGCTCCTTGAGCATTCGAGCCATGGCAAAAGATGACACATTCTGACTGAACAAAGAGGTAAAACCTACAAGATCAGCCTCAGCTAAATGATAACGGTCGATCAGTTCGTCCAGAAAGGACGAGAGCTGGAGCCTCTTCTCCCGAATAGTCCGACGAATCTGCGCCGATTGAGCATCACCACCGTTATGATAACGCCGGAAATAATCATCGCTATTGTCCTCCAGCCAAGGGAATGCCGCCTGGCGAAAGAACCAGTCCCCCAATCCTGAAACCAGCCCTTCCATACCAAGGATGAACTGGTATGCCTCATGACCACCGAGAAAGTGGATGAAGTCGTAATTGAGATAGACAATTTCCACCTGTACCTGCGTACCGTGGACATCCCGGAGGACGGTCTTCAGCTGGGTCAGAGCCAGGGAGGGGACATCCGGGGCGGCGAAAGGCATATTAAGCAGACGAATGACGCAGGTTCGTTTATTCGACATAGGGTTTTCGTTCCAATATGGATTGTTTTGTTGTTGGTCGTTGACCGACACGCTCTCTTTTCTTTAGTTGCGGCGTGTTGAGACTGGTTAGAGACTGCGAATTCTGGTTAACTAAAGCTGCCAGACCGGCTGGCGTCGGAGCAGTAAAAAGCCACCGCAAGGGGATCTCTTTTTCTAAATGACGGCGGAGGCGGGCAAACAGCCGGGTGGCCGAGAGAGAATGTCCACCCAGAGTGAAAAAATTATCATCTCTTCTTACTTGTTCTACGTCAAGCAGCTCCGCCATCAACCGGGCAATAAGCATCTCGGTAGTATCCTCGGTGAAAGACTCGCCTGCTGATTGCTCTTGTGGTATCAAGGATATTGCCTCCAGCTCGGACAGTTGTCGACGCAGGAGCTTGCCGTTTATGCCACGCGGCAGCTTTTCAACAAGCATGAAACGACCAACCCTCATGTAGTCAGGAAGATATTTTGCCAAGATCAGCTGTACATGTTCAAGCCGTGGCGTTGGGGTGACCTCCAGATAGGCGGTCAGGGCCGGCTCTCCTGAAGAATCGGGCTGTACAGTTACACCTGCGCTACTGA
Source organism: Desulfopila sp. IMCC35008 (assembly GCF_010646885.2). Classification (GTDB taxonomy): domain Bacteria; phylum Desulfobacterota; class Desulfobulbia; order Desulfobulbales; family Desulfocapsaceae; genus Desulfopila. The sequence continues at coordinate 4,955,472 of NZ_CP050700.1, forward strand.
TCTCCGGCAGCTTTTCCAAAACAGCCTCAATCTCTTCCAGCTCGATCCTGTAACCGCGCAGCTTGACCTGCTGATCACTGCGGCCAGAGAAGAGGATACTGCCGTCATCAAGGAACCGGCCAAGATCACCCGTTCGGTAGAGTCGCCCCTCGGCAAAGGGGGTAGACACAAATTTTTGGTTTGTCAATTCAGGTTGATTGAGGTAACCAGGGGACAAACAGGCGCCGCCGACATGGATTTCCCCGATACTGCCGAGAGGGACCTCATCACCGTGACCGTCAAGGAGACGAACCGTGACATTACTGACGGGTCTTCCAATGTCAACCCGTGCAGCCCCAGGCTCAACTTTGCAGCAGGTGGCATTTATGCAGGCCTCGGTAGGGCCATAAAGGTTATAGAGTTCCACTTCAATAGTCTGATGCAGGTGTGCGGCCAGCTCAGCTGTCAGAACTTCGCCACCGCAGAGAATTCGGCGCAGACTGCTGCATTCGCCAAGACGCCCATCCTCCAGCAACATTTTCAAAAGAGTCGGCACCAGGCGCAACTGAGTGACCTGGTGACGCCTGATCATAGCTAACAAATAATCCGGTCGTCGTTGACCGTCCGGCTCAGCAATCACCAGGCGAGCCCCGCTGGTCAGGGTGGCAAACAGCTCCCAGAGAGAAGGATCAAACCCCAGCGGAGTCTTGAAAAGAATCACATCATCTGGTTCGAGAAGGAGCTGCTGTTCCGCCCAACGAAGATAATTGCAGATCATCCCGTGAGTAATCACTACTCCTTTGGGCCGACCGGTAGAACCTGAGGTGTAGAGCACACAGACCGGGTCCTCCGATCGACAGGGGGCCTCACACACCTCTGCCGGATCAGGTTCCTGTTGCGCCTTTTCCATAATCAACAGCGGTATTTTTTCACTGTCTACGAATTCCACAGCAGTCTGCTCCAACTCGGCCTGGCTCAGCACCGCATCCACCTTCGCTTCACTGATCATGACCTGCAACCGTTGCTGTGGCAGTTGCGGATCGAGGGGGAGATAGGCTGCACCACTCTTGAGAATGGCCAGCACGCCGATAACCTGTGCCGGACTGCGCTCCAGGTACAAGCCGACAACATGTCCACGTCTGACCCCTTTGGCCCGCAGATAGCTGGCTGCAACCCGCACTCGCCGCCCCATTTCGTCATAGGTCATGGCTCCCGTGTCCCAGGTCAGGGCAGGCCGTTGGGAGTAGCATTGCCCGGCACGACCGAGCAAGTGGAGAAGATTTTCAGGCCGTTGCGATGGCTCCACTGTTTTGTTGAAGGTGCGCAACAGCTGACGTGCGGAAGCGGTCTCAAGGGGAAGTTTGCTGATCATCCTTTGTGCATCATCAGCCACCCCTTGAAGGAACACAAGGAAACGCTCACACCAGCGAGCCATGGTAGACTTAAAAAAGAGATCGGTACGATACTTCAGTTCACCCTCCACTCCATGATCACCTTCACTGAGAAAGAGAACTATATCGAACTTGACGGCCTGATATTCCTGTTCGAGACTTGCAATCTGTAAACCTGTAAACTCCGGCTGACGCAGCTCTACATTCTGATAGGAGAGCATCACCTGAAAAATTGGGCTGTGGGACGGATTCCGTTCCGGCCGTAACTGTTCCACCAGGAGCTCAAAAGGAAGATCCTGGTGGGCATAGGCCTCAAGGGCAGTCTCCTTCACCTGCTGCAGCAAGGTTATAAAGTCCTGGTTGCTGCCGAGATTGATTCGCAGAGGCAATGTATTTATGAAAAAACCGATCAGGCCTTCCAGGGCCTGTTGGTCACGCCCAGCCACAGGTGTACCAATAACCACATCCTGCTGACCACTGATCCGACCAAGGAGCACAGCGAAGGCTGCAAGATACAGCATGAATGGTGTTGCCCCGGCCGATTTGATTACTGTCTGCAGTTGCCGGTGTAAGGTGAGAGGGATGTGAAATCGTTCAACCCCTCCTTCATATTCAGGTTCCGGTGGCCGCGGCAGGTCAGTGGGCAGTTCCAGACAGGGAGGAATTGATTCGAGCTGTCCTTTCCAGTAGCCCACGAGCTGCTCCAGCCGCATCCCCTGGAGTTGTTCATGCTGCCAGATGGCGAAATCGGCATACTGTATCGGAAGAGGAGCCATATCCGGAGGCTGATCGACAATAAGACCGTTATAGAAAAGAGCCAGTTCATTGATCAGCACTCCCATGGACCAGAGGTCGGAGATGATGTGATGCATGGTCAGCAGGAGCAGATGGTGACATGGGCCAAGGTGAATCAGGCTCGTTCGCAGGAGCGGTCCCTGGGCAAGATCAAAGGCCTGCGCCGCCTCCTCTTCTGCCAATTGCCGCACGGCCTTCTCTCTTTCAGCATCATCGAGACTGCTGAGATCGACATGAATAAGGGCTCCCTCGCAGTACTCGAAAATGTTTTGCTGCGGATGACCGTCGACAGCAGAAAAAACAGTCCGTAACGACTCGTGCCTGTCCACCAGCATCTGTAGCGCCGTCTGAAGATGATCTTCGCGCAGATCGCCACGCAGCTCAAACACGGCTGGCATGTTGTAGGAAGGGTTCGCCCCGAGAAGCTGATCCAAAAACCAGAGCCGTCGCTGAGAGAAAGAAAGCGGCAGGGGTACAGTCCTTCTACCTGCCTTAATGGGCTGAAATACCGCAGGAGCGATAGCCTGCTCCTCAAGATGTCCGGCCAGGAGGGCAACTGTCGGATATTCGAAAAGCAGCCGAACATTCAGCTCACGCTGCAGCTCCTCGCGCAGACGGGCCATTACCCGGGCAGCAAGGAGCGAATGCCCACCCAAGGCGAAGAAGTTATCCAGCACACTGACCTGCTCGCACCCCAGCAGTTCAGACCAGATTCGGGCAAGAGTGCTCTCCAGCCGGGTTGCAGGTGCCTGGTACTCGCCAGCGGAGATCTGGACGGCCTCCTCAAGGGGCGGCAGGGCTGCCCTGTCAATCTTTCTGTTGGGGGTCAGAGGAAACTGACTCAGCAACACAAAACCGGAGGGCAGCATATATTGCGGCAAACAATCGATCAGATACCGCTGCACACGATCGACCAGTAAAGTACTTTGCTTCTCCTGCCTGGCTTTCTGGCCGGGCCTGTTAAAATAATTGAGATACAGCTCTGAATGGGCCTTGATATCGTTCGGGGTGGTGGTGATGGGCACATCGTTTAGATGGAGCACCGTATCGTAGCGAAAACCATTCATCTCATTAAAATAGAGGCCTTCCTTGGGCAAAATATCGACACCGGCCAGCACTGGTTGGCGTGCCGCCAGTTCAGGAAAAAATGCAGGGTCGACGAACAACTCTTCCTCGCGGTCCACAGCCTCGGCAACGCGGCGTTTAAGCTCTTCTGCAGTACAGTCCGCGCCACCTCGGAAAGACTGCACCGAGGTATGGAAATCTTCTATTTTGGTGTAATCAAGCAGATCACCCAAAAAGATTGCACCGCTCGGACATACCAGTTTCAAGGCCTGTGCCAGCACTCCCAGCAGGTATTCTGCATTGGGGAAATACTGGATCACTGAGTTGAGCACCAGGGTATCAAATGAAGCAGCAGGAAGATCAGCCAACTCATGAGCTGCACCTTGACGCAGCTCGACATGGGCAAGTGTTTTGTCTCTGCTCCGCAGTCGATCGATCCGATCAAGGGCCTCCGAGGAGAAATCGCAGGCAAGATAGCGTTTGCACCCCGGGGCGAGCCGGGCCAGAAGCATGCCGCTCCCCACCCCGATTTCCAATACCCGCTGGGGCTTAAGCGCACTGATACGGGCCACGCAGCGCTGCAGCCATTCCTTCATTTCCTCATCTGGGATAGGCAGCCCGGTATAACTGCTGGTCCATCCACTGAGATCAAAGGTCGGATCTGACGCAACCGCATCGTCTGCCTCATCATAAGCTGTGTTCCAGATCTCCTGCCACTGCTCCAGCTGCTGGCTCCCTGTTTCCGTATCATCCCTGGTCTCGGTCCAGTTCGGTATGAGGTACGCAACCAAGCGTTCTTCCCCTTCCTGATCGCAGCAAAGGTGGACTACCGCACCCTCCACTTCCTCATGCAGAAGCAGGGTGTTTTCGATTTCACCGGGCTCAATGCGAAATCCACGAAGCTTCACCTGCTGGTCATTACGGCCGAGGAATTCGAGCTGCCCGTCGCCGGCAAGACGGGCCAGGTCACCTGTTTTATACAATCTTGCTCCGGTAACCGTTGAAAAAGGGTCCGGGATAAATCGTTCGACGTTGAGTTCCGGGCGGTTATGATAGCCTCTTGCCAGACCTGTCCCCCCGATATAGAGATCACCGACAACACCTAAAGGGACCGGCTGCAGCATACTATCCAGGACATAAATGGTTGTATTGTCGATGGGCCGCCCGATGGGCTCTATACCGTTGTGAGACAACCGGGTGCGACTGCCAAAACGATAAACAGCCGACCAGATCGTGGTTTCGGTGGGACCATAGAGATTCCAGACCTCACCACCGCCACTTTGCAGGTAGTCAGCCAGTTCGCTTGCCATGGCCTCGCCACCGCAGAGAATACGCAACTGTGAATCAGGGTGCCAGCCACTGAGCTGCAACAGCCGCCAGGTCGCGGGCGTGGCCTGCATGATCGTAACCTTCCTCGTCTTAAGCAACCGCTGAAGGGCATAACCGTCAGTAGTGTCTTCACGATTGGCAAGAATTACCCGCCCCCCTTTAAGCAAAGGCAGGAACAGTTCCAAGGCGGCAATATCAAAGGAGATAGTTGTCACGGAGAGGAAACGATCGTCCTCTCCACATCCAGGCACCTTACCCATAGAGGATAAAAAATTCACCAGGGAACGATGCTCGATCATAACCCCCTTGGGTCGACCGGTGGAGCCGGAGGTGTAAATAACATAGGCAATATCTGTTGCTGTGACCTTGTTCCGGCTCCCCTGTTCATCCGGAAATGTGAGCCCTGTTGCGTCTTCAGGTTCGTGATCCAGCAAGAGCAGTCTCCAATCTCCGGTGGGTAGAGTTTTGGCCAGGGAAGAGTCACTGAGCAATACAGGGGCCTGGCTGTCAGCCAGCATATAGGCCAAACGCTCGGCCGGAAATCCAGGATCCAATGGAAGATAAGCTCCACCGGCGATGAGGGTGCCGAGCAGTGCCACCGGCAGATCCAGATTCCGCTCCAGGCAGATCCCTACCAGTTTTCCAGGCCCTATACCATAATGTCGAAGTCGGGCAGCCAGCTTATCGGCCTTGTTAATGAGTTCGGCATAGGTCAGGTAACGACCATCACACTCCACGGCTATCCGCTCCGGACCACTCCTCGTCTGTACCCCAATCAGTTCGTGCAGGCAGGCATCAGCCGGGAAATCTGCGGTGGTTGCGTTCCATTGAGTGAGATATTCCCTGTCATCCTTTCCCACCAGCGAAAATCGAGAGAGACGTTTCTCCGGCTCAGCCACAACCTGCAGCAGCAGCCACTGCAGCTGAGCGGCCAACCGTTCTATCGATTCCGCTTCGAAGAGGTCACGGTTGTATTCCAGCTCGCCTGCCAGGCCTTCCTTTCCTTCAGCCAGGGTGAGAGTCAAATCGAATTTGGCCGTAACCCGCGACTGCTCCAGCTGCCGGATGGAGAGCGGCCCCAGTTCGAGTTCTTCCTCCGGAGTATTCTGGAAGATCATCATCACCTGGAATACTGAGGAATGGCTGAGGCTGCGTTCCGGTTGCAGGATCTCGACCAGGTGTTCAAAAGGGAGATCCTGATGATCATAGGCGTTACGCGCAGTTCGCGCCACCCGCTCAAGCAACTCGTTGAAAGAAGGATCACCGGAGCAGTCGAGGCGCAGGGCCAGGGTGTTGACAAAAAATCCGATCAACCCCTCCAACTCGCCACGATTACGGTTGGCAATAGGTGAGCCGATCACCAGATCATCCTGGCCACTCAAACGATGCAGCAGCAGGCCAAATCCGGCAAGCATGGACATGAACAGGGTTACCCCTTTTTTGAGGCTGAGCTCATGCAGATCCATACTGAGCTGCCCTTCAAGTTGAAAGCGGACCACTGCCCCGTTGAAAGTCTGAATCGGTGGTCGTGGTGCGTCGAGTGGCAGCTGCAACAACTGAGGAATGGAATTAAGGGCCTGCTGCCAATATTCTATCTGACCGGCCATCGCCCCCCTGGCATATCGGTGCCGTTGCCAGAGCGCAAAATCCGCATACTGGAGCGGCAGATCCGGCAGCTGCGCGGTCTTATTGGCGGCAAAAGCTGTATATAACGTGCCCAGTTCTCGCACCATTACACCCACAGACCAGCCGTCCGATATAATATGGTGCATAGAGACGAGCAATACGTGGCGATAATTGTCGCAACGCAGAAGACGAGCACGCAATAGAGGGCAACAGCTGAGATCAAAGGGAAGCTGGGCCTCATTGTCGCTCAGACGTTGAACGGTCTTGGCTTGTTCTTCATGCGATAAAGAGGTGAGATCAGTAAGCGGCAGTGCCAGAGTAAGCAAAGGCAACACCTGTTGCCTGGGCTCCCCAGAGCGATCGGGAAAAGAGGTCCTTAGAATCTCATGCCTGTGAACCACGCCGTTAAGAGCCCGCTCCAAGGCAGGATAATCAAGCGGGCCCTGAAGTTCCACGGCAAAAAACATATTATAGACGGAGTTGTAACCTTCCAGCTGATCAAGAAACCAGAGCCGCAATTGGGAAAAGGAGAGCGGTACATCAGAGTCCCTTGAGCTCACCGGAATAACAGGCCTTTCCAAAAGAGACAGAATGGCGGCCTTGTGCTTGGACAGCTGAACACGCAACTCCTCGGTCAGGACTCCTTTTGGAGCCCTGCAACGCAACTGCCCCTGCGCAACCCAGAGCTTCACGCCTTTGCTGTCGAGAACCTCCATGAATGCAGTGATCGATTTCAAAGCGTAATCTCCTCTTCATCATCCGCCACGCCATCCAGGGGTTGTTTGAACAAGCGTATGGCCGAATCGATACGTCTGGCAAGCTCAGAAAGCGTCGGAGCCTCGAAGATCAAGGCCAGCGGCAGAGGCACGGCATATCTTTCCTGTAGCCTGGAAATGAGTCGGGTAGCTATGAGACTGTGTCCTCCTGATTCAAAAAAATTGTCGTGCCGCCCCACATATACGAGATGGAGCAGCTCGGCAAAGATCTCGGCTATCTCTTCTTCCCTGCCAGGATATGGTGCCTGGTCATCAGTTTCAACAGCAGCCGGCACTCGCTCCGAGGGCTCAGGGAGACGGTTGCGGTCGATCTTGCCGTTGGGGGTCAGAGGCAGCTGCTCAAGCAACACGAAGCGTGCCGGGATCATATACCCCGGCAGGGTCCTGCCCAGATAAGTGCGGAGATCACTGGAGGATGGGGGTTCCAGGCCGCTCTCGACATAGGCGATGAGTTGCACTTCATCACCAAGCTGCCGGGTGGTTACCAGACACTGACTCACTGCCCGATGGCCGACCAGGACAGCTTCGATCTCCCCTAATTCGATACGGTATCCACGCAGTTTCACCTGATGATCGAGCCGGCCCAGAAAGATCAGCTGGCCATCACTTGCAAAGCGCACCAGATCACCGGTTCGATACAGCCGGCCAGCTCCGTTGGGATTTGCGATAAAACTCTCGGCCGTCTGCTCCGGCCGGTTGATATACCCTCGCGCAAGCCCTGCACCACCGAGACAGAGTTCACCGGCAGCACCGATGGGCACCGGCCGTAATCGGGAATCCAGGACAGAGGCGGTCGTTTGGCTGATCGGCACTCCAATGGTGGGCTCGCCGCTAAAGCCACGCTCCAGCCTCACCCAGGTCGAGTAGGTGGTGTCCTCGCTCGGGCCGTAGAGATTATAAACCGCCTCTACCTCGCTGACGGCGAATATTTCCCGGACCAGAGCCCCCTTGAGCGGCTCACCCGCCAGATTGACGGTACGCACTGTCTCCGGGATTGCCCGATGGCGGACCAGTTCGGTCATCACCGAGGGCACGGTATTGATCAGACTCACCGATACCTTGTTATCTTTCAGCGACAGACCGTTTTCCACAAGCACCACACAGCCGCCACGGCTCAGGGGAAGGAAGATCTCGAAGACTGAGAGATCGAAGCAGACCGAGGTAGAGGCCATCACCCGGCAGAGCTCATCTTCGCTATAGACTCGACCGGCCCAGTCGAGCAGGGCGACGACGCTGCGGTGTTCGATGGCCACCCCCTTGGGCAGACCGGTGGAGCCGGAAGTATAGAGGATATATGCGAGATCGCTGCTGCTCCCCGCCTGGGAAAGCGGTGCCATTGGCTCATGTTCCTGCTGGTCGTCGAGCCAGAGGATCGTCCGTTCCTCACCGTCCAGCAGCCCCGACAGGGAATCCCTGAACTGCCTGCGGCTTACCACGATACTGACTTCGGCATCCTGGAGCATAAAGGCCAGCCGTTCCCTCGGATAGGAGGGATCTAGGGGCACATAACAGCTGCCGCTTTTTAGAATGGCAAGCAGGGCAATGATGAGTTCGGGGCTACGATCACAATAGACCCCCACCCTCGCCTCAGCCCCAGCACCGGCCCCCTGCAGCTGGCGGGCTATCTGCTCTGCAGCCCTGTCCAGCTGTGCATAACTGAGGACCTGTCCGTCGCACTCCAGGGCCGGAGCTTCAGGGCTGTGCCTTACCGCGGCTGCAAACAGCTCCTCGATCCTAAGGGCAGTATCGGCAGACTCAGCCGGATGGGACAGCGCATTCCAGTCGGCCAGCTGAGCCTCCTCTTCAGGACTGATGAGGTTCTGCGCGACCAGAGGCACGTGCGGTGCTGCCACCAGAGTTTTCAGCAGATGAAGCAGATGGTCTGCCAGGCAACGGATGGTCGCTGCCCGGAACAGGTCAGGATTGTATATGAATTCGGCCCGCAATCCTGCATCTTCCTGGAAGCAATGAAGTTCCAGGTCAAAACGGCTGGCCAGGTTATCCGGCTCCACTGGCGCAAGCCGTAATTGCTCAAGTTCCAGGTCACCAAGAGGGACATTCTGCAGGGCGAAAAGTACCTGAAAAAGAGGATTTCGGTCGAGACGCCTCTGCGGTTGCAGAGCCTCAACCAGTTGTTCGAAAGGGATATCCTGATGGGCATAAGCGTCAAGAGTCATTCGCCGAACACGTGCCAGCAACTCACTAAAACTCGGCGTACCACTGATATCACCACGCAGCACCAGGGTGTTTACGAAAAAACCGATGAGTCCTTCCAGTTCCTGTCGATGGCGATTGGCAATTGGTGATCCGACCACGATATCCTCCTGGCCGGTGAAACGACTGAGCAGAATCATGAACCCTGTCAACAGGGTCATGAAAAGGGAACAGCCCTCCCTGGTGCTTAAATGTTCCAATTCCCGCAGCAAAGCCTTGGAAATGTGCACTTGCAGTCGGGCGCCACGAAACGTCTGCCGCTCAGGCCGTGGAAAGTCGCTTGCCATCTGCAATTCGCTGAAATCCTCGAGCTGATGTCGCCAATAGGCCAACTGCCGCTGCCGCTCTTCTCCCTGGAGAAATGCTCTCTGCCAACAGGCGTAGTCAGCATACTGGATGGAAAGCGGGGGCAGCGAAACAACTTGTCCCAGAGTCTTACTGCGATAGTGTTCTGCCAGTTCATGGGTCAGCACCCCCAGAGACCAGCCATCTGCGACGATATGATGCAGGGCCAGTAAGAGCCGATGCTCCTCATCGCTGAAACGGATTACCCGGGCACGTAAGAGTGGTCCGCAACTCAGGTCAAAGGGTTCGGCAAAAAAGGCCGCCATCAATTTCTTGGCTTGCTCCTGTTTGTTATGCTCAGGAAGCATTGCGATATCATCGAGTGGGACAGGTATCTCCAGGGCTGGAAGAATCCGCTGGAAGGGTTCACCGTCGCGCTGATCAAAAAGCGTCCGCAACACTTCATGGCGAGCCACGATACCGGCCAGACTCTTCCGGAGGGCATCAATATCAAGCAAACCACTCAATCCGAGGGCGAGAGGCATGAGATACCCCTCCCCCTGTTCGAGGTGGTCAAGAAACCAGAGCCGCTGCTGAGCATAGGAGAGTGGCGGGTCGATAGTTCCCTGTCGGCGCGTTATCTTTACAGACTGCTGTTCCGCTGCCAGAGAAAGCTCAGCTGCCAGGGAGGCAATAGTCGGAGCCTCGAATACCTGCCGCACTGCCAGTTCCCGCCCGAAGATCCTGCGAATTCTGGAAACTACCTGCGTGGCAAGCAGGCTGTGACCGCCAAGATCGAAGAAATTGTCATGGATACTGATCTCGTTTAGATTGAGGACCTCCTGCCATATAGCGACCAATTGCTCTTCCGTCGATGTCCGCGGCTCGGCCGGAGGCGTGCGCCGTTCAGGCGACGACCACACAGGATCAAGAAGGGCAGTTCGATCTATCTTTCCGTTGGTGGTCAAGGGAAAACGCTCAAGAACCGTATAATGAGAAGGAAGCATATAATCGGGTACGTGTTTGCCCAGATGAACACGCAGCTGCGGCACCAGCACTCTCGAGAGTTCTCCCAACAGGGGATTATTGCAATAGTTCTGCAAACTGTGGGAGAAAATCTTGCTCCGTACAGGTGGCCAGGCCAATGGCGGCGACGTCTCGGGTCGATAGAAAATGGCGTCAAGTTCGAGATTTTCATAGCTCCCTTCTGGCCAGAAAAGACGCAACCTCCACCCCTTGTCAGCGGCAAGTTTATGTAGGTCTGCAGGGGTCGGCAGCTCAGACGAAACCTTCGATAATCCTTCGCTAATCTCGATGAGCGAGCTATTGGGGTCGGCGCGGCCGATAAGCTCTTCCACGTTCCGCTCCCGACCGAGGATTGGGTTTGGAATCCTGGTCACCGCCAGACATGATTCAGTTGTTCCCGTAAGCCTGCTTGCCAGGTTTTCAAAGGTCCTGCCCTGGTGATGCCAATCGAGCACGACAGGCCTCACAGCCTCAAAAGGCTTGCCAGGCTTACGCAACAGCAGATCATAACGAAAGCGGCTTAACTCGTTGTCATAGCCACCGCCTTTGGGCATCATTCCCTGAAGTTCCAGGCCACCACAACAGGTGTTGTCGAGAAAGAACTCAGGATCTACCAACAGCTCTCGCTCGGCCGCCACAGCACGAGTGGCCCGCCGTCGAAGATCAGCAACAGTAACTGTCCCTCCGGAAGACTCCGCATGATACCGCTCCAGTGAGAGATGGAAGGTTCGCAGCAGCCTGAAGTTACGCAGGTCGCCGAGGAAGAGATATCCACCAGGAGCCAGCAGTTGGCTGAGATGCTGCAGAACATCTTGAAAATAATTGATGCTCGGAAAATACTGGACAACCGAGTTCAGGATTATAGTATCAAAAACAGCGGGTGCAAGCATCTCCAGCTGATCTGCCCGCAGTTCCCTGATGTCCACACTGGCCAACTGGGGACGACTGCCGCGCATCTGCTCCAGCTTTTGTACGGCCTGGGTAGAAAAATCCGTCGCCAGATACGTCCGGCAATGGGGGGCCACATAGGCCATGATCATACCGGTGCCGCTGCCTATCTCCAGCACCTGCTGCGGTTGAAGATCTAATATCTTTTCACCCGTTATATCGAGCCATTGATGCATCTCTTCAACAGGAATTGCCTCACCGGTGTAGCTGCTGTTCCAGCCAACAAGGTCAGGATCGGTCCCTGCGGTCTGTGGCGTCTCACCATAGGTCTCTTCATAGAGTTGCTGCCAGTGCTGCAAATGGTCCTGTTGCCAGGTATTGCCAAGGGCATCGACACCACTCATACCCTGGTGAGCGACGATACAGGCGCTCAGCTGCTTGTCTCCTGCTCCTGCGTTATCTCCTGCTCCTGCGGAATGAGGAAGTACCAGGGCATCGGCAACCAGCGGATGGGTCCGTAGCTGCGTTTCAATCTCTGCCGGCTCAACGCGGAAACCTCGGATTTTGACCTGCTGATCAAGACGGCCTAGAAACTCAATGCTGCCATCATTTAGAAACCGCGCCCGATCGCCACTGAGATACAGCCTGGGTGAATGGTCTTGATTGGCAAAAGGGTTGACAATAAAGCAAGCGGCAGTCAGTTCTGCGTTACCCAAATAACCTCGGGCCAGGCCGTCGCCGCCAATACAAAGTTGCCCTGCCACGCCGACTGGCACCTGCTGCAGTGACTCATCAAGAATATAAACCCGTGTGTTATCAATTGGCCTGCCAATTGGGATGGAAGAACGTCTGCAATCATTCTCGCTGATGGTATGGCAGCAGGTAAATGTAGTAGACTCCGTCGGCCCATAACCATTGATCAGCCGACAGTCTGGCAACTGTTGCAGGGCCATCTTTAGATGGCGGGAAGAGAGGATATCACCGCCCGCCAGCAACTGCTTCACTCCCGCAAGAGACTCCATACCCTCTTCCACCAGCAGATGGAAGAGACCTGCTGTAAGCCATAGGCTTGTTACACCCATCTCGCATATGCAGCGTCCCAACTCGGCCAGGGAAGGCCTGCCTGCAGGAAGCAGGGCAAGACATCCACCGTTAAGCAGAGCCCCCCAGATCTCAAAGGTAGAAGCATCAAAGGCGAGAGGTGAGGCCTGGAGAAACACATGGTCCGAAGAAAAATCGGCATATGATGTCCCCTTGACCAGGCGCACGACTCCCCGTTGGGTGATCATAACACCTTTCGGGACACCACTGGACCCTGAGGTAAAAGAGACATAGGCAAGATCCAGGGAGGTGGCGGGGACAGGGATTGCTTCCTGATTGTATGCCATATCAGTACAGACAATGCCCCCTGTCGGGGTTGCTGCAAAGACAGAGACGGCGAGTTTCGGCAGCATTGCCGCCAGAGACTGGTCAACGATCACCGCGCCGATGTCGGCCTGCTCAAGAATTGCGGCATGCCGTTCGGCGGGGGCAGCCGGATCCAGGGGAAGATAGGCACCACCGGCCAGTACAATTGCAAGCAGGGCCGTGATCATCTGGGGTGATCGCTCCATGGCTATTGCAACCAGCACATCAGGCCCTACGCCACATTTCCGTAAGTCTGCGGCCAGTGCTTCCGCCTGCCTGGCCAGCTCTCCGTACGATACATAACCGCCCTGCCAGCGCAGGGCAATCGTCCCTTCCTGTTCTGCCACCTGGTGCCGAAAGAGATCGGCCAGTGTGGCTTCCGCCGGATAGGAGGTATCACGCCCACTCCACAGCTTGAGTTGCTTGATTTCCTCTCGTCCCAGCATCGGTAAAGCAGATAGCCTGGTGTCCGGCTTTTCTCCTATTCCGTCAAGCATGGTGTGGAAATGGTTTACCAGCCGTCCGATGGTTACCGCATCAAACAAATCCCGGTTATAGATGAAACGCCCAACCAAGTCACCATCCTCCGGCCACAAATGGACCTCCAGATCAAAACGTACCGAATCAGCTTCTTCTTCCCAGGCGCTCACTTCCAGTCCAGGAATTCCCCCCTGAAACGCGGGCCCATTCTGAAGAGCGAAGATTACCTGCACCAGCGGGTTCTGATTGAGGCGGCGAGGCGGCTGCAACTCTTCAACCAGCTGTTCGAAAGGGATATCCTGATGGGCAAAGGCAGCAAGAGCGGTCTGGCGCACCTGAGCAAGCAGTTCGCTGAAAAGCGGGTCACCCGATAAGTCACCACGCAGTACCAGAGTGTTGACAAAAAAGCCGATCAAGTCCTCGATCGCACTGTTGTTTCTATTGGCTATGGGTGAACCGACTACAATATCTTGCTGCCCGGTGAAACGACTGAGCAGCGTCATAAAAGCTGCCAGCAGCGTCATATAGAGCGTAGAACCATGCCGGCTGGACACTTCCTCGAGAGAACAAAGCAACCGGGCCGGGAGACACACCTTCATGGTTTCTCCCCGGTAGCTCAGCCGCTTCGGCCGTGGCCGGTCTGTGGGTAACTCCAGCTCGGTCAGGTGATGAAGCTGCTGCCTCCAGTATTCGAGTTGTTCACTGTAGCGTGCACCGCTCAACCAACTCCGTTGCCAGACGGCAAAATCAATATACTGGACCGGCAAATCCTGCAGAGGCGAAGGCCGGTTCCCGGCAAAGGCCTGGTAGAGCAGAGTCATTTCGCGGTGGAGGACTCCCAGAGACCAGCCATCGGAAATGATATGGTGCAGGGTGAGGAGCAGCAGGTGATCCTCGTCCGCCAGCCGGATCAATACTGCCCGAATGAGGAAGCCATTACTCAAATCAAAAGGCCTGGCTGCCTCCTCTCGGGCCAGAATTCGGGCCTGTTCCAACCGTTCTTCAGGCTCAAGACTGCTCAGATCATGGAATACAAGCGGTAGCGGCTGCGGCGAATCAATCTGTTGCAGCGGATGACCATCCTGCTCAAGAAAACGTGTGCGAAGAGTCTCGTGACGCCTGATCAGTTCATGAAAGACCTTTTTGAGCTGCTGCCGTTTGATCCTGCCTTGCAGCCGCAGTGCTGCAGGGCAGTTATAGAAAGGGTTACCGGGCACCAGCCGGTCGAGGAACCATAGCCTCTGCTGGGCAAAAGAGAGCGGCAATCCTCCATATCTTTTGATGACCTGGTCCCGATCGACCTGCTCAAGCGGTGGCAACATCTGAGACTCGAAACCGTGTGACCTTTTGATACGACCTGCCAAACCGGCCAAAGAAGGGTGTTCAAAAACAGCCTGAACCGGCAGCTCAATCTCGAAGTGAATACGGATTCTCGACACCAGCCTGGTGGCCAGAAGACTGTGGCCACCTAACTCAAAAAAATTACTGAGACGGCTGACCTCAACCACCCCCAGCAGCTCTTTGAAGATCTCTGCCAGGCCTTCCTCAACCTCCCCAAAAGGCGGAACAACATCGCCGTCATCACCAGCAGCAGGTTGCGGCAAGGCCTTTCGGTCGATCTTACCGTTTACAGTCAGGGGGATTCTCTCCAGGAAAACAAAACGGCCGGGAATCATATAGGCAGGAAGGATCTCTGCCAGCCAATCACGCAATTCGGCAGCGGCCACGCTCTGTCGACAGCAGGTATAAGCCACCAACTGATAATCACCACCGCCACCATCCAGCGCAACAACCACCCCGCCAGTAACTGCCGGATGTTCTAACAGCCTGGCCTCGATTTCTACCGGTTCGATGCGATAGCCGCGGATTTTGACCTGCTGATCCATCCTCCCCAGATATTCCAGGCTCCCATCGACCAGATAGCGGGCAAGATCACCGCTGCGGTAAACCCTCTCTCCGGGACGGAATGGATCCGGCCGGAAACGCTCACCATTGAGCTCAGGCCGGTTGAGATACCCTCGAGCCACACCGGAACCGCCAACCCAGATTTCACCGCAGACGCCTTTTGGCAGTAACCGGCCCTGCTGGTCGAGCAGGTAGATCCAGGTTGTTGGGATTGGCCTGCCAATGGGACTGATCGTTGCAGAGAAATCCTGCCTGCCCAGTTCGTGGAAAGTAGCATGTACCGTTGTTTCGGTAATACCATACATGTTGACCAACCTCACAGCTGGGAAGTCCTGGGCAAAGGCAAGAATTCGCTGGGGTGTCAGCACCTCGCCACCGAATATTACCAATCGCAGGGCCGTCTGCACATTATCGGCAGTCTTATGGTTGAGCAGCTCTTCGCTCAACTGATAAAAAGCACCCGGAGTCTGATTGAGTACAGTAACCCCCTCCTGCAGTAACAACTGGGCAAACAGCGCAGGATCCTGGCTCTGCTGACGTGAAACCATGACAAGACGGCCACCGGTGAGCAGGGCTCCAAAGATCTCCCAGACCGAGAAGTCGAAACAGCAGGAATGAAACAGGGTCCAAACATCACTGGAATCGAAATCATAAAGTGAGTTATCGTTAAAAAGGAGGCGCACCACATTGCGATGTTCAACCAACACCCCTTTGGGTTGACCCGTAGACCCGGAGGTGTAGATGCAGTAGGCGAGGTTGTCCGGCAACACTTTACAAACAGGCGGTGTGGATGTCATTTTTTCCTGCAGCGGGTCATCAGCCCTGATACGCTCAACTCCCGCTGTTGGTAGTCGCTCGTCGAGATCCTGATTACTGATCAGATAACCGACACCGCTGTCTTGAAGCAGGAACCTCAACCGTTCAACCGGCAACTCAGGATCAAGGGGTAAATACGCCCCACCAGCCTTGAGCACCGCCAAGATGGCAATGATAAGCTCGGGTTGTCTTGGCAACAGCAAAGCCACCAGCTCCTGGTCACCGACACCCTTGTCCCTGAGAAGATGGGCCAATCGATTGGCCCGCTCTTCCAGTTCTGCATAGGTGAAGTGCTCCGAACCGCAAGACAGGGCAATATGTTCACTATTGGCTGCGACCTGTGCGGCAAACAACTGGTTAAGGGTCGACTGCTGCGGCCAATTCGCACTGGTGACGCTCCACTGGCTGAGCTGCTCGCCACGTTCCGTTGAATCGAGTAATTCGACCGCACTAATGGCCCGTTGAGGCCGGCCAACGAGCTGGAGTAACAGCCTCTGGAAATGAGCGCTCAACCGCCTGGCGGTCGCCTCGTCAAAGAGGTCACGATTAAACACCAGGTTTCCCTGCAACTCATGTCCCTGCCTTGAGAGGGCCAGGTGCAGATCATACTTCCCGTGGCCGATACCGGTCTGAAGAAGCCGGCTCGCCTGTCCCGCCATTGCTGGCATCTCCCGGGCAGTGCAACAGGTGAAGAGGACATCGAACAGGGCAGTTCGGCTCATGTCTTTGGCCGGCTGCAGTTTCTGTACCAACAGGTCGAAAGGCATCTCTTCATATGCCTGATCGGCTAGAAGTTTGCTATCCAATTGAGCACAGAATTCTAAAAACGAGAGTTTCTCAGATGGTCGACAACGCAGCACCTGGAGGTTGGCAAGAGGACCAAACATATTATATCCCGGCCGACTCCTCAAACCCGCCTGTCGTCCTATTACAATCTCCTCCTGGCCGGTATATCGCTGCAATAGAATCAGCAGGGCCGCAAGGAGCAGGGTCTCCGCCGGCAGGTCACTCTCCTTGGCAAGTTTGGCAATCGCATCGTTTTCCGTACTCTTCATGCAGAATGGAATACGACCGGCACGAAAGGTGTGCACCGGCGGCCTGGGCCTGTCGGTAGGCAGCAACAATGGCTCCACCTTGCCCCGCAGCTGATAACGCCAGTGCAAGAAAAGAGGTTCAATGACCGTGGCGGGCAAATGAAGCTGCCAGAGGAGATAATCACCGTAATCCGGTACATTATCCATGGAGACCGGTTCCCGGCCGTCATAAAATGAAGCCAGTTCCCGGGCCAGCAGCTCAAGACTGTTCAAATCACAGATTATCTGATGGACACTTACCAGCAGCAGGCTCTGATTTGCGTTGCAAAAGAGCACCGCCCGGGCCAGAGGAGCATGCTCAAGATCAAAAGGATGCTGGTTCGCTTCCAAGGCGAGTTCAACAAGCTCTCCCATCGACAGCGTATCTGCGGGTTCTTCAAGATGCAAAGCAATCTCCGCCTGAGGCTCGATCAGCTGGTGCACCTCTCCTTCGATGGTTTCAAAACGTGTTCGCAGCAACCTGTGGCGGCCACTCAGCTTGTTCAGGGATGTTTGCAGACGCTGTTTTTCCAACCGGCCTTCAACCTCTATCAACAGGGGGAAGTTGTGGTAAACAGGACTGTGCGGATAAACGTTTCCCCGCTCGAATCGGTCGATAAACCAAAGCCTTTGCTGGTGGTAAGACAGGGGAAGCATGGCGGAGCGTGGCCTCTTATCAATGGCAGGATAGTGTGGCAGCGGTTCAAGGGCGAGTCGCTCCAAGGGTATATCCGAGCTTTCCCCAACCTGAGCAGCCAGGCGCTGGAGCTGAAGACACATCCGTCCGATGGTGTCACTGTCAAACAGGTCACGGTTATACTCGAAACCACCCCTGAGCTGTCCCTCCTCCTCGGCCAGGAACAGGGTAAGATCGAATTTTGCGGTATGACTGTCGCTCTGCAGGGGACTCAGTCTCAGCCCTGTGAGAGGAGCCTCCTCAGGGGTCTGGTTACGAAAGACGAACCAGGTCTGGAAAATCGGCGAAAAAGATGGGTTACGCTCAGGGTGTAGCTCCTCCACCAGTATCTCAAAGGGAACTTCCTGGTGAGCGTATGCCTCGCGGGCAGTAGTACTCAACCGCCCCAACAGCTGATAAAACGAAATCCCCGGGAAAAAACGGATACGCAGAGCCAGACTGTTAACGAAAAAACCGATCAGTGACTCTATCTCTTTACGGCCGCGCCCGCCGGCCGGGGTGCCGATGACCAGATCGTCCTGAGAACTGAAGCGGTTGAGGATAACGGCAAAAAGGGCCAGGCTGACCATGAACATGGTCGTAGAGGTCTGCCTGCTGACTCGCTGAAGGGCAGCCGTTACGGTTTGGTCCAGCTCAAAATGACAGGTGGCGCCATGATAGCTTTGTCGCTGCAGTCGCGGCCGATCCCAGGGAAGTGTCAAGAGAGGCGGTGCACCCGCCAGCTGGTTACGCCAGTAATCAGTCTGCTGCCGCAACCTCTTTTTCGTCAGCCATTTCTGCTGCCACACAGCATAATCGGCATACTGGATGGTAAGCGGCTCAATAACAGCATTCCTGCCTTCCAGCATGGCATTGTAAAAGAGACTCAGTTCACGCAACAGGATCGACATTGACCATCCGTCACTGATGAGATGATGCATGGTGAGCAGTAAGACATGATCCGTATCACTGCACCGCAGCAGGAAGGCACGCAGAAGCGGCCCCGTCCCGACATTGAAGGTTTGCTGACCCTCGATTTTTACCCGACGAAGAACCTCCTCTTCCTTTTCCTCGATCGACAGACCACCCAGGTCAACAAGCGGTAAATCCAGGCCGGAAGGAGGTTCGATTATCTGTACAGGTTCACCATCCTCTACGGGAAATCGAGTGCGAAGAGTTTCATGGCGACTGATAATGGCATCGAGCGCCCCCCGCAGGGCCTCATGGTCTAATGACCCATGCAGTCGAAGATGGCATGGAACGTTATAAACCGAGCTTTGTGAATCGAGTTTTGCCAGCAACCACAAGCGCTGCTGCGAGAGTGCCAGGGGAAATGAACGACCGTCTCGCGACTGCACCGCTATCTCCAGCCGGTTCGAGTCCATCTTTTCTGCCATGATCAACTTCTCCAGGGCCCGGCGCTTCTCCGGAGGGAGACGGCTCAGACGGTCCATCAAAGAGGTATGGTCCTGATGATCAGCGGCCATGAACCTTCTCCCAGTGCTGAATGAAGTAGATATCAATTCCCTTTTCCATGTCGCAAAAGGCACGGGAACCTTCCAGACCGAGAAAATCGCTCATCATCTCCTGGTCATTGGCCTGCGGAAATGCGCCCAGGTGAACGTCTCCTGTCGCCCGACAGGAGAGCAGGACATTAGCAGTAATATCCCTGTCAAGCATGAGCTGCAAGCCCAGATCCCTCAGAAATGCGGTGCTGCGTGATTTCTTCTCCCGGGGCAGAATATCGCTGTAGAGGAAACGGCCGCCAGGCCGTAGAACGCGTGCGACCTCACGGTAAAAGCTATCGATCTCCGGATAATTATGAGACGACTCCAGATTGGTCAAACAGTCAAAACTGCGATTCGGAAACGGCAGGTGTTCGGCATCTCCAACCAGAAAATGGGCTTGATCCGCAGGTGCATTGTCACGGCAAAAGGTAATCGCCTCGCGACAAAGGTCGATGCCCGTCAAGCGTTCAGGTTGAAAAAGGTTTGCCAGGGTATCAATGGTACCGCCTCGACCACAGCCCACATCAAGCAGCTCCACGCCCTCCAGCGGGGATCCTCCGACCATCTCCAGCACCAGATTGACGCAAGCCCTGTTGATGACCCGTTCAGGCAATTCAACCACCCGCTCAGTCGGTGAGCCGTCATCCAGAAAACCGATATTGAGGAACCGGGCATGTTGTCTATAAAGGCTGCTGTTAAGCTGCCGACTGATAGTGGTGTAAAACTGCTGTGTCTTCTCTTTGACCTCTATTGCTGCAGGTACCTTATCCTGCAGCAGCTGCGCTTTACTGATCACGTCTTGCGCCGGTTCAGCGGCGGATGAAACATCAGCCAACTCTGTCGGCACCTGCTGCCCGGCCTTGCGCAACGCTGCTTCCAGAACCTGACGTTGTCTTGGGGAGAGTTTCGAGAGTCGTTGCTGTAGGATATTCATCAAAAGTCCTCTTTGCCGTCCAGGATCGCCTGCAGGTCCTCCTCGGACATCTCTTCTACCTTATCGAGCATCCGTGAAAGCTTATCCAGTTCCCCTTCCGCTTCAACCATTGCCTGGCAGAGTTTCTGAGACAGAGTTTCAACAGTCGGTTCCTCGAACAGGATATGGACAGGAAGGGTGGTGTGGAAACGATCATTGAGCTGCGCTACGACCTGGATGGCCAGCAGCGAGTGGCCGCCTAGATCGAAAAAATCGTCATGACGGCCAATCTCAGCAAGTCCGAGAATATCCTGCCAGACCTGCGTTACCACCTCTTCCACCTCCCCCGAAGGCATACTGTAAGCAACGTCAAGAGCGGGACGCTGGTGACGGGCCGGTGAGCTGGCAGTACCAGGGGCGTTAAGAACTGAAGAGAGCCTGGCCTCTTTCAGCCGCATACCAAGATCCCGTGTAGAGACAAGAACCTGCCCTTTCGGTAATGCGGTCAGCAGTCGTTCAAGTGCGTCCATACCTTCCTGAGGTCGAATCAGAAAATCTACCGACTCATTTGTATCGTCGGCCCAGCCATCCCAATTTATAGTAAGCCAGGGTATATCCGACCTCAGGTTCTGTTCATGAACCAAAGCGTCAAGAGCAAGATTGGCCGCACTATAGCTTGCAAAGCCGACACCACCCAGCAACGCGGAAAGCGAGGAAAAAAGAATGCAGCAACCAACCCGACGCCCCTGCACCGCCTCAGCCAGCGCAGCCACCCCATCGACTTTGGCTTGAAAGTGACCTTCCAGCAGCTTTTCGGTGCATTCAGCCAGGGGTGCCAGAGACCCGCTGCCGGTCACACCAGCCAGGTAAAAGATGGCATCAAGGCCTTCAAACTGCTCCTCGGCATGTGCCAGGGCATTTTCGAGGGCCGGCCCGTCGGTGACATCAACCTCAACAATCTCAAGCACCGCCGCCTTTTCGCGAATCCGTTGCAGTCGTGACTGCTGGGACGAGGAAATGTTTTCTACTGAACGACTGAGCAGGACCAGTTTCGCTTCCCGGGTCACTGCAAGATGTTCAGCCAGATGCAGGCCAAGACGGCCCAACCCACCAATCAGGAGATAACTGCCACCCTTTTTGCTGGTCGTTCCCCCAGCGGCGGCAGGCAGGGAAAGCGACTGATATGACTCCATCCAGGGGTGTCCTCCGCGCAGGGCTATACTACAGGTGACATCCTGGCGCCTCAATTCCCGCGCCAGCAGTTCTGCCGACTCCGCAACAGCAGCCGTAGTCTCCAGATCGATGCTACGGCAACGGATTGCCGGAATTTCCTGGGGAATCACCCGAATTGCGGCCAATAAGGGGACTGAAGCAGGATCGAGGTGTTCATTTCCGCTAACATCGTGAAGCCCGCTCCCTACCGCAACCAGAGAGACAGTTGGATTGAGCAGTGGCTGACAGGCCGTCGCCAGGTACAGCAGACTGGAAAAAGTCAAAGATCGATGCTGCCGTGACAGCTCCTGCCCGGTGAGATCGGGAGGCGGGGCAATGGACCAGAGGTGGACCATCCTTTGCAATTGAGGCCACGCTGCCCCCAAATGCGAAAAAAGGCGAACATAATCATGTGGTTCATCCGGCCGGATACCATAGGTATTCGGCCCATCCACCTGAAACTTTTCCGCAGCACTGACCCGGAAGACCTGATTACCATTCTGGCGCAGCTCATCTACCAGAGCCTTGACCAGGGGGGTCTGTTCCCCAAACAGAAGCCAGGGCTTATCATCACCTGCCCCGGCAGGCAATACACATCGTTTCCAGGTCGGCAGCGTAAACCAGTCCTGCAGTGATAAACGGGTGGTCGGCAACATCTCAGGCACGACCTGTGACAATGGTTCAAACCAGTAGCGTTGCCTGGAAAAAGGGTAGGCAGGCAGGGGAATACGTTGATGCTGTTGACCATCACCAAAACGTTGCCAGTCAACATAGACACCAGAACACCAGAGTTTTCCGAGGGAAGCCAGTATCCCGGACACAACCTGATCCTTCTTTATAGCAGGTACAACGCTGACAACCTCCTTTTCACCCTGCAGGTGCCAAAGCTCGCTGACCTCCTTTTCTGAAAAAGAGCCGAACAGTACCACAATCTCCCCTGGTATTACAGTATCTGTAACCGGCAACTCATTATCAACTCTGAGGGGGTGTAAAACCGCCTCAACCGCCAAAGCCATCCCCTCTTCAAGGCTCATCTCTTTTTTAAGGCAAGCCGCAACGGCCTGTCCGACTCCGACACCAACACAATCAACCGGTTCTATCCCCCAGTTGACCAGAAGACTGGCCAGGGAAAATTCCAGAAGGAAGAGAGCCTGTTGTTGCAAATGCGCCAACGTTGTGCGGGTAAAAAGAACACTACGTAATTGTTCGCGTAACTCTTTCGGCAGCTGATCAAGACAGTTTTCTATCTCCTTTTGAAACTGTGGGAATTCCGCAGCGAGCAGCTGTCCCATCTCGGGAGATAAAACAGTCGTGCCCGATATAAGAAAAACCACCTCCGGCTGTCTGCCGTCACTGCTCACAGGCAGCACCGCAGACTCTCTATCTCCGGCCTCTTCGAGCTGGGCTATTGCGCCTACCCTGTCTGTGCAAACCAGGGCCCGGCGATATGAATAATGCTCTCTGCCAACCTGGAGGGTATAGGCAACGTCCGCCAGGTTGATGTTCTCCTCGTTTTTGAGGTGCCGTCCTAGGTTATCAACAGCCCTTCTGAGTTCCTCCTCTCCCGCTGCCGAAACAACAAGCAATTGAGGTGCGCTGTCTCTTCTGGTGGTTGATAACGGCGGAGCTTCTTCCAGCACGAGATGGGCATTGGTGCCACCGATACCAAATGAACTGACTCCGGCCCGGCGAATCCCATTAATGCCCTGCCAATCCCTGAGATGGGTATTGACAAAAAATGGTCCTGCCTGCATATCGATATCAGGATTTGGCGTCTCAAAATGGAGACTGGGCGGAATTTCACCGTGGTGGAGTGCCAGAACAGTCTTGATCAAGCCGGCAATACCTGCTGCGGTATCGAGGTGACCAAAATTACTTTTGACAGAACCGAGGGCACAATGTTTTTCATGTCCGCCGCTGCTTCGAAAGGCCCGCATCAGGGCCGCGATCTCAATCGTATCACCCAGAGGCGTTGCAGTACCATGGGTTTCCACATAGGAAATAGTGGTCGCATCGATATCTGCCATGGTCAGAGCCTCACGGATAACCGCGGTCTGACCGTCCACCCCTGGTGCCATGTAGCCAACTTTGACTGCACCGTCATTGTTGACAGCCGAGCCCTTGATCACCGCATAAACACTGTCACGATCTGCAAGGGCATCGTCGAGCCGTTTCAATACAACCAGTCCTGCACCGCTGCCACCGATAGTTCCCTGGGCACGTGCATCAAAAGGCCTGCAGTGACCATCCGGGGAAAAGATCATTCCATCCTGATGGAGATACCCCATGGTCTGCGGTACACTTATTGACACCCCGCCGGCCAGGGCCACATCGCACTCACCGCCGAGCAGTGCCTGGCAAGCCAGATGGACCGCCACAAGAGAGGTGGAACAACCGGTCTGCACATTGATTGCCGGTCCGGTGAGATCAAGTTTATAGGCAACCTTGCTGGCGAGAAAATCTTTGTCATTGAGACTGACCGCCTGGTAATAGGCCAGAGGACCGAGACGCTCACGATCTGGGATGATGCAGTGGAGCATGTAGGTACTTGACGAACAGCCTCCGTACACCCCGACAACTCCCTCGACCTGACGAGGTCCGTATCCCGCATATTCCAGAGCCGTATAAGCAGTCTCAAGAAAGAACCGCTGCTGGGGATCCATCAGCTCCGCCTCGGTGGCGGTATATCCGAAAAAACCGGCATCGAACAGGTCAATACCATCCAAAACCGAACCGGCCGCGACATAGCCTGGCTTTGACGAGAGTTTGGGATCAACCCCGGCTTCGAGTAGCTCATCAGGAGTGAAACGCCGGATAGACTCCACGCCGTTGCGCAGGTTGCGCCAGTAGTCATCCACCGAAGCGGCACCGGGGAAGCGACACTGCATTCCGATAATTGCGATATCCGTCTCTGCCATATTTGTCCTATAAATTCCTTATTACAGATTATTTACATTCATACTCTCGTCAGGTCCCCTGAGGCTTAAAAAGACTCTTTTGGTATAACAGCAAATCCCGATGTGCCTTCCGTTGACCTGAGTTCGTGATGTTACTTAATTCCTGTTCTTGTTCATGTTTCTCCGCATCAGGCGCTGCCGTGCCAAAGTCCTGCTTCGTTCAGTGCGACGCTCGGCCCGCTTTTCCCCCTCATCTTCGGCTTCGTTGTTTTCCCCTGCTCCTTCCAATTGTAGAGCCAGGCGCGCAATGGTCGGAGCCCGGAACATGTCGACCATCGAAACAGGACGGTTTAAAAGAGTTTGCAGTTTTTTGTTGAGTTGCACCATCAGGATCGAGTTGCCGCCCAGTTCAAAAAAATTATCATGGATGGAAACCTGCTCCACAGCCAGGAGTTCTTGCCATAGACTGCCTATACGCTGCTCCAGCAGAGTGCGCGGTGCGACCCTGTTCGCTGGCGCTCGAGAGGTACCGCCCGGTGCTGGCAAACGACTGCGATCGACCTTGCCGTTTGCGGTGAGAGGAAATTGTTCCAGGATAACAAAGGCTGCAGGAAGCATATACTCCGGCAGAACCTGTCTGAGTATCCCCTGGAGCTCATCTTTTATTGCCTCAGCCTGCTCCTCCAGCAAGAGATAGGCAACCAGGTGCTTGTCCAGGTTTGAGCCGGTCGAAACCACCAGGGCGTCCTTGATTTCCGGAAGATTGCGGAGATGGCTTTCGACCTCGCCGGGCTCAATACGATAACCGCTGATTTTTACCTGATGGTCGATCCTGCCCAGGAACTCAATTCGACCATCCGGCAGGTAACGGCATAAATCGCCGGTACGATAGAGCCGTCCGCCACCCCCTTCAGTTGCAAAGGGATCGGCAACAAAACAGTCCGCGGTCAAACCCGGATTTCCGAGATAACCTTGAGCCAGACCATCGCCACCGATATAGAGTTCACCAGCCGTACCGACCGCAACAAGCTGTCGATCGGGATTAAGTATATAAGCCCTGCTGTTGGCAACCGGTCGACCGATCGGTATGGTCCGCAGACCCGGTTCTACGGCCCTCATTGGATAGCAGCAGCTAAAAGTAGTGCCCTCGGTTGGGCCATAGCCGTTGATCAACACCAGTTCAGGGCAGGACTGCAGTAATCGAGTGACGTGGCCGGGCGAGAGGATATCTCCACCAGCCAGGAGCTGCCGCACACCGGCAAAATCAGCCACCTGCTCGTCGACCATCAAATGAAACAAACCGGCGGTGAGCCAGAGGGTCGTGATCCGCTTTTCACGGATAACCCGGCCTAACTCCGGCAGCGACGGAACACCTGCAGCCATGACCTCCAAGCTGCAGCCATTAAGCAGTGCTCCCCAGATCTCGAAGGTGGAAGCATCAAAAGAGAGCGGTGCAAATTGCAACATTCGCTCCTGAGGACCGAGATCGACATAATTACTGTTGCGCACCAGCCGAATCACCGCCCGCTGGTCCACCACCACTCCTTTGGGGCTGCCGGTGGAACCAGAGGTATACATTATATAGGCCGGGTCAGCGGCCCTGTTTACCAATGGTGGGTTTGCAGCAGATTCTCCCTCAAGTACCGAACTGAGCTGATCGAGCAGCATTACCTGGCGAACACCTTCACCCAGGGTACAACGCCGCCTAAGCCTTTCTTTACGCGGCAGGAAGGCCAATCCGGTTATCTCCTTCAGCTGTTCATCTTCCCAGGGGGTACCGTTATTGGACAGCGATGTGGCAATAATATCTCGCATAATCAGTTCCCCTTCACCCAATACCACCAGGTCAAGATTCACATCGGAGAGCAGGGTGGCAAACTCACTTGTTGCATAAGGTCCGCCCGTCACGATCTGGGCCTCGGGACACCATGCTCGCAGAAGAGATACGGTCTCATGGAAGAAATGGCGATAAAGGGAAAGGGTGCGGATACCAATGATCTGCGGACGAAAATCGACGACCTCCTTTTCCAGCGCCGCAAAGGAGTCGAAATCGACCATGGCCTTGCGAATGCGGCCATCCAGTCTTTCGCCGAATTCACGATTGAGATAGGTGAGCAGGGATATCAACCCCAAAGGAGCCTCAACCAGTTCATTAAGCTGATAATTACTATCGCTGAAGAGCTGAGATAGATCCAGGAGCAAGAGACGCAGGGGTTCCTTCGCTTGCCTCGTTTTGGGAGCTGACTTCCTGGGATTCACCTCCACTTCCTGGCGTATCGCGGTCATCGGTTCCGGCCTTGACGGCGGCTCTGCCTTGATGAGCTGCAGCACCTCTGGATAATCCTCGAGCTTGCCAGGGAGATAGGTGGCGTATTTAGCCATGATCTCCTCATGTGAAAGCACCTTTTTCTGAGCTGGAATCACCGCCTGCAACCGTTCTTCGGACAAGAAATAGTCGTTGAGATAACGGTTCTGGAACTCACGGGCAAAAGCTGCTGAAAAAGGCATCGTCTCTCCTGGGTCGTGATAGGAGAGATAGGCGGAGCGCTCAATGGCCTCACGGCTGACCCCGTGGGCAATTGCCAGTTCTGCCATATCGGTATTGGGGAAAATCTTCAGGGCATTAAGTGTCGGGAAATGTAACCAGTGAACGTTTCTAATAAAATCCAGCGTCTGCTCCACCTCAGCCTCGGTCTCGGTCGGGAAGCCGAACATGGTAAAAAGGTCGAGAATGATCTGGGGGTGATGAGAGGTGATATGGCTTATAGTAGCCTGTAACCGGTCAATGTTGAGGTTCTTTCCGATCAGCTTCTGCAACCGTGGAGAAGCCGTTTCCAAGGCCAGGGCCATCTGTATTACCCCGGCCTCAGCCATCAAATCAATCTGCTCGGCGTTTAGCAGATCACCTTTCAGGCCGTTGGGGAAAAGAATCCGCAACTTCAGGTTATGCTGGAGCACCAGCTCGAAAAAACGGCTGCTGTTTCGACGATCGAGGTTGAAAATGTCGTCGATAAAGCTGAAGGTATCATACCCCTTGTCATAATGCTGCCGCACTTCGGCAAAAATGTTCTCGGCTGAACGGATATGATGCACTTTGGGCCAGATTTTATGGCAATAACGGCACTTGAAGGGGCAGCCACGAGTGGCATAGATACTAATGTTGCGACGAACACAGGCCTCACCGATATATTGGTCGTATTTGTGGTAATCGACCAGAGAACGATCAGGATAGGGTAGACTGTCCAGATCCTTGATCGGTTCCCTCCTGCCGGTCTGGATCAGTTCGTCATCGAGCAGCTGCAGTTGTTGCAGGGTCGTAAAAGGCTGCATTTTAAGAATGGGGCTGCAACTGATAACCAAACCTGCCCCACTGTCCTGCAGGAGGCGTCGAACCCGTTCCTGTGGCCATTGCGGGTCAAGAGGAAGATAACAGCCTCCGGCTTTGACCGTCGCCAACATTGCCGTCACAATTTCCGGGGAGCGTTCATCAAGAAGAGCCACCACTGTACCCCGCTGCACACCATGACGCCTCAGCAGATGGCTGAGTCTGTTGACACGGGAATTGAGTTCACCATAGCTCAGTTCCTGCCCGGCAAATGAAAGGGCCAGCCGGTGAGGTGCCACAGCGGCGTGTTCTTCGAATAGTTGCTGCAGGGATGCATTTCTTGGGTAATCGCTCGCTGTGGCGTTCCAGTCTATCAGCAGCTGCTCACGCTCCCTGTCTGAAAGGGGGCTGAAGAAACTGTGATCATCGTCCGGGGTCAGAGCCATTGCCTCTAACGCCCTGCTGTAGTAACCGGCAATAGCCCGAACCTGATCAACAGCCAACTCGAGACCATTATAATCTAGGTCAAGGCTGATCTGGCCGGAGACAGGGTCAAGACCGAAGTCAACACCGAGAACGAAATTGGTTTGCTCGAAGAATTGTTCATCCAGGACCTGGATACTATCGTCAAGAGCCAGCAGTTTTTCGTAAACATGAAAATGAGTGAAGTTAAAGGCACTTTCAAAAAGCGTTCGCCCATTGAAACTTCGCTGGATTTCTGTCAGCGGATACCGGCGATAGGGCATACTCTCCTGTTCGATAACGTGCACCCTATGTGCCAGGGTTCGCCAGCTCTCTGAGGTCAGATGAACACGAAACGGCAGGGTGTTGAGGAACAGCCCGAGAACCCGGTCCCCCTCCTCTTCGGCCAGACGACCGTTTTGGACCAGTCCGGTAACCACGTCCTCCTGGTTGCAGAGAAAGCCCATAACACGTATATGGGCAGCCAGCAGCAGGCTCTTGAGTGGCAGTCCTTCCTGCCTGGCCAGGGAGCGCAGTTGTTCAGAGACCACAGCGGAGATATCGACCGGTTCTATGCCAAGACGCTCCACTCGTACTTCGCCCTCGTCCTGCAAAGGAAAGCCAGGCCAGCGGGGCAGGCCGACAAAACTCATGTCGGCGAGAGTCTTCCGCCAGAACCGGGCAGAAGCAGTATCGACCGTGGCCTGCTGTTCTGCGGCAATAAAGTCCCGGAACAGGAGTCGAGGCGCGGGTTGCAGGACAATCGTTCTTCCCATGTCAGCCAGATAGTGGCAGAACAGTTCGGTAAGCAAAGCGGCGACACTCCACCCGTCAAGGATAGCATGATGGAAACTGAGGCTCAGGCTGCAGCGGTTTTCTCCCCGAAGGTGAAGACAAAAGCGCAGAAGCGGGGGGCGGGACCAATCAAAACCATTGCCTTTTTCTGTGGCAATCCATTGACGTACTGCTTCATCTTGCTCCGTTTGGGTGATGTTGCGCAGATCGATAATATCTAAAATTGATTCAACATGTCGATGAACCAGCTGAAGCGGTCTGCGAAAACGGCTCAGCTCGAATCCGGTCCGCAACACCGGATGGGACTGGACCAAAGTTGATATAACCCTCCGTATTCGTGATACATCAAGTGGGAAACGAAGATGCAGGCTGAAGATATCGTGATAGACAGGTGAATCAGGGCTGAATTCGCTATGGAACAGCATTCCACCCTGCAGGGAGCTCAGAGGATAGGCATCCTCCACCTCGTCGGTCAACTGCGCCCGCTCCTTTTCATCTAAAAGAGCAAAGGCGTGGGAGGCCTGCCGGGAGACCAGCTCTTCTTTCCCGACCAGTCGACAGGCAAGCTGAGCGATGGTCGGCCAATGAAAAACATCCCTGATCTCTGCGGCCAGATCAAGCTGCTTGCGAATAGCACCAACCAGGCGTAAAACCTTGATGGAATCTCCGCCAAGAGCAAAATAATTGTCGTGGATACCGACCACCTCCCGGCCAAGGAGGTCCTGCCAGAGGATGACCAACTGGCCCTCCAGGGGGGTGCGCGCAGCCTGATAGATGCCGTTATCGGCTATCAGCGTACCCTCTCCTGCCTGCGGATCAGGCAGAGCCCTGCGATCAAGCTTATTATTGACGGTCAGCGGAAGCTCTGCCAGCCGGACAAAATAGGCCGGCAGCATGTACTCGGCCAGCCGGCCGCGAAGATGGCGGCGCAGAGGCTCGAGTTCCACCATTTGCTCCATTACCAGATAGGCAATGAGATGTTGTTCACCCTCATCATTGTTACGGGCAACCACTGCTGCCTCACTCACCGCCGGATGATCCAGCAGGGCCGCCTCTATCTCTCCTGGCTCGATGCGATAACCACGCACCTGCACCTGCTGATCGTTGCGGCCAAGATATTCCAAAGTACCATCCAGCCGGTACCTTCCCAGGTCGCCGGTCCGATAGAGCCGCTCCCCATTGACAAAGGGGCTGACCAGAAAGTGTTCAGCAGTGAGTTCTGCCTTCTCGTGATACCCCAGGCAGACGCCGTCACCGCCGACATAGAGCTCACCTGTAACTCCGGCCGGTACAGGGTGGCCCGCATCGTCACAGATATACACCGTGACCGTAGGCAAGGGGGAGCCGATGGGA
Organism: Desulfopila sp. IMCC35008; assembly: GCF_010646885.2. Classification (GTDB taxonomy): domain Bacteria; phylum Desulfobacterota; class Desulfobulbia; order Desulfobulbales; family Desulfocapsaceae; genus Desulfopila. The sequence goes on from NZ_CP050700.1 coordinate 4,985,668, forward strand.
CTGCTGCCGTCGGCCTCGAAGATATCAGCCTTTTGCAGCGGGTACCAGGTCACATGGACCGTGGTCTCACTGATGCCGTACATGTTAATCAGTTGGACCTGCTCCAGAGGGAAACGGCGAACCCAGCCCTTCAGAGTAGCAGGCTCGAGCCGATCACCCCCGAATATCACCAGACGCAGGGCCCGGAGCTCAGCCCGATTATCCTCGGCCACCCGGCTGAGGTTGGAAAAACTGCCGGGAGTCTGGTTGAGAATAGATACCTGGTGGCGGTCCAGCAGCGCCAGGAACCGCTCGGTATCACGGACTTCTTCCACGTCCGGAACGACCAGGCGACCACCGCGGAGCAGGGCCCCGAATAGTTCCCAGACCGAGAAATCAAAACAGGCCGAATGTGCCATCACCCAAACGTCTTCAGAATCGAAATCAAAGGGAAATGCATCATTGAAGAGCAGCCGGACCACGTTGCTGTGACTGACCACGCAGCCCTTCGGCCTGCCGGTGGAACCGGAGGTGTAAATGATATAGGCGGGCGAGTGGGGGAGAATGCTCCGGGCTTTTTGTGCCGCCCCGCAACCAGGCAGCTCAGCTGGATCGATCTGGATCATGCTCTCTACTACGGGCAGGGCCTGGTCACTCAGTAGCAGACGACAGCCGCTGTCCTGTAACATGAACAGCTGACGCTGCTCGGGATAGCGAGGATCAACGGGGACATAACAGCCCCCTGCCTTGAGAACACCCAAGATAGCAGCAATAAGCTGAATCGAAGGATGCAGACAGACCCCCACCGCTTCACCCGGTGCCAGTCCCTGCTGCTGCAGCCCGCTGCAGATCCTCGCCGCCAGCTCATCGAGCTCACGGTAACTGCACTGCTCCTCACCTCTGACCAGAGCGATTGCCTCAGGAGTGCGACAGGCCTGCCGGTCGAATAAACTCACCAGAGTGGCCGATTGCGGCCACTGGCTTGGTGCGGGATTGCAGCCGACAGTCAGCTCTTCTCGCTCACGGTCATCAAGAATAAGATGTGGATCCAGACAGCGTTCCGGATTCTCTGTGAGATGCTTCAATATGCTGCGGAACCAGTTAACAAGTGATTCCAACTGGTATGTACTGTAAATCCCGGCAGCTGCGGCAATTCGTATTCGGGTCACAGAGCCGGTTCGGCTGATGGTGAAGACCATGCCGGTGTCGGTGTTCTCAAACCCCTCTTCCACCAGCGGATTCCGCAACTCGATCAAATCATCCAGACCGGCGGCAACATGAAAATCAACATAGTTGAAAAGGATATCAAAGAGCCGCTGTTCAGAGCCACCGGCCCCAACAAGACTGCTGATCTCACTTAATGGGAAACGATCATGAAGACGGATCTCAACAAGCTGATCACGCAGTTTATGGACAAGGTGCTGACCGCTCAAGTCGTTACGGAGGTGGATCCGGAGTGGTACACTGTTCAGGAAACAACCGAGTATTTCGTCACTCTTCTCGATTTCCGGCCGATTATGGCTCACCAAACCAAATAACAGATCGGAGCGATTGGTGGTAAAACGCAGTAAGGCGGTAAATGCAGCAAGAAAAAGAGGCTGCTCTCCAGTCTGCAGGACCATACCTGCTTTTGCTACCTGCCTGGTAAGTTGCCGATCAAGATCGACCTGATATTCTGTAACTCCCCGGTTGCTTCTCCTGTTTGCTGATCGTTGCAGCGGGAGCGGCGTAAGCTCCCAGTCACGCAGGGTCTGCTGCCAGAAACTCACATGACCAGGCCAGTCTTTGTGGGCCATCTGCTCTGTGACAAAATCCCGGTAACTGCCTGCAAGCGGGCTTGGACGAAAATCAGGATTCCGACCTAAAGCCGAAGTAGTACGCAGCAACTCATTAAGCATGGCAGCATTGGACCAACCATCGAGAATCGCATGATGGAATGACCAGAGCAAACCATACTCCTGATCACCGAGAGAATACAGACTGAACCGCCATAATCCAGGTCTCGCCGGGTCAAAAGGGGCTGCCAGATCATCCTTCTGCTTCATGCGGAGGTGCTGCCGTTGCTCCTCCCTTTCAGAGAACTGCAAATCCTCATAAGTCAGATAGTCAGCGATAGGTTTATCCAGGCGGCGATGAACGAGTTGAAGCGGCTCGTCAAAACCAGCCAGGGCAAATCCGGTGCGCAAAATTGAATGACGTTCAACCAGCAGTTCGAGGGCCCTGGCGAAACGTATCGGATCAAAATCGTGACTGACGAACTGGATATAGAACTGGTCATGATACACCCCCTGCCCGGCGGCAAGAGCATGATAGATCATGCCGAGCTGGATGTCGCTCATCGGATAGAGATCCTCTACACCATCTAAAGGAATCGTCTGATCTTCCTTGAGTTGTAAATGCTTCCGCATTTTTTCCAGCTGCTGATAGACCGGTGCCAGATCTGGCCCGTCTGTCAGTAGCTGGTCCGCTTCAAGAAAACCTGCGAGCTGGGCCACAGTTGGGTAGCGGAAAAGAGCGGCAAGCGGCAAACGCCGGCCCAATGTACGCGCCATATTGTCGGCCAGGCGTAAAACCTTGATGGAATCTCCGCCAAGAGCAAAATAATTGTCGTGGATACCGACCACCTCCCGACCAAGGAGATCCTGCCAGAGGATGACCAACTGGCCCTCCAGGGGGGTGCGCGCAGCCTGATAGATGCCGTTATCGGTTATCAGCGTGCCCTCTCCTGCCTGCGGATCAGGCAGAGCCCTGCGATCAAGCTTATTATTGGCGGTCAGCGGAAGCTCTGCCAGCCGGACAAAATAGGCCGGCAGCATGTACTCGGCCAGCCGGCCCCGAAGATGGCGGCGCAGAGGCTCGAGTTCCACCATTTGCTCCATTACCAGATAGGCAATGAGATGTTGTTCACCCTCATCATTGTTACGGGCAACCACTGCTGCCTCACTCACCGTCGGATGATCCAGCAGGGCCGCCTCTATCTCTCCTGGCTCGATGCGATAACCACGCACCTGCACCTGCTGATCGTTGCGGCCAAGATATTCCAAAGTACCATCCAGCCGGTACCTTCCCAGGTCGCCGGTCCGATAGAGCCGCTCCCCATTGACAAAGGGGCTGACCAGAAAGTGTTCAGCAGTGAGTTCTGCCTTCTCGTGATACCCCAGGCAGACGCCGTCGCCGCCGACATAGAGCTCACCTGTAACTCCGGCCGGTACAGGGTGGCCCGCATCGTCACAGATATACACCGTGACCGTAGGCAAGGGGGAGCCGATGGGACTGCTGCCGTCGGCCTCGAAGATATCAGCCTTTTGCAGCGGGTACCAGGTCACATGGACCGTGGTCTCACTGATGCCGTACATGTTAATCAGTTGGACCTGCTCCAGAGGGAAACGGCGAACCCAGCCCTTCAGGGTAGCAGGCTCGAGCCGATCACCCCCGAATATCACCAGACGCAGGGCCCGGAGCTCAGCCCGATTCTCCACGGCCACCCGGCTGAGGTTGGAAAAACTGCCGGGAGTCTGGTTGAGAATAGATACCTGGTGGCGGTCCAGCAGCGCCAGGAACCGCTCGGTATCACGGACTTCTTCCACGTCCGGAACGACCAGGCGACCACCGCGGAGCAGGGCCCCGAATAGTTCCCAGACCGAGAAATCAAAACAGGCCGAATGTGCCATCACCCAAACGTCTTCAGAGTCGAAATCAAAGGGAAATGCATCATTGAAGAGCAGCCGGACCACGTTGCTGTGACTGACCACGCAGCCCTTCGGCCTGCCGGTGGAACCGGAGGTGTAAATGATATAGGCGGGCGAGTGGGGGAGAATGCTCCGGGCTTTTTGTGCCGCCCCGCAACCAGGCAGCTCAGCTGGATCGATCTGGATCATGCTCTCTACTACGGGCAGGGCCTGGTCACTCAGTAGCAGACGACAGCCGCTGTCCTGTAACATGAACAGCTGACGCTGCTCGGGATAGCGAGGATCAACGGGGACATAGCAGCCCCCTGCCTTGAGAACACCCAGGATAGCAGCAATAAGCTGAATCGAAGGATGCAGACAGACCCCCACCGCTTCACCCGGTGCCAGTCCCTGCTGCTGCAGCCCGCTGCAGATCCTCGCCGCCAGCTCATCGAGCTCACGGTAACTGCACTGCTCCTCACCTCTGACCAGAGCGATTGCCTCAGGAGTGCGACAGGCCTGCCGGTCGAATAAACTCACCAGAGTGGCCGATTGCGGCCACTGGCTTGGTGCGGGATTGCAGCCGACAGTCAGCTCTTCTCGCTCACGGTCATCAATTATTTGCAGTTTTTTCAGCGGCTGCAAGGGGTCACGAGCCGTACTCTCCAGCAGTTGCTGCAGATGCCCTGCCATCCGTTCAATACGCTCACGGTCGAACAGGTCACTGTTGTACTCCAGTTCCAGGGAGAGCCCGGTTGCCTCAGTAAAGGTGAAGCTGAGATCAAACTTGACCCGCTCTATACCACTCTCCACCGGCTCGACATGGATCCCGTCCAGCTCTAAAGAGGTAACGGTCTCTGCGGTTTCATAAGCCACCATTACATCAAACAGCGGACTGCGGCCCGTATCACGCTGCAGTTCCAGCTCTTCAACCAATCGGTCAAAGGGATAGTCCTGATTGTCAAAGGCCTCGGAAACCGTCTGCTGCACCTGATGAAGGAGAGCGGTGAAACTTTCCTGCCCGTTCAACCGACTGCGAAGAGCAAGGGTATTGACGTAAAAACCTATCTGGTCTTCAAGTTCCAACCGGTTGCGACCAGCGGCCGGAGCACCCACAATGATCTCATCCGCGCCGGTATAACGATGCAGCAGCACATTCACCAGGGCAACCACCACCATATAGACCGTGACCCCGTGCTCAGAAGCCAGCTGACTCAGCATAGGCCGCTGCATTTCTGCCAATTCCAGCTTAAGACTCTCACCCCGGTAACTCTTCAATACCGGCCGCTGCCGATCAGTCGGCAGCTGCAGTACCGGCAGCGGAGCCGCCAGTTGCTCCAGCCAGTAACGTCGTTGTTCCGCCAGGTGCTCTTCACTGAGCAATCGGCGCTGCCAGGCGGCATACTCCTTGTACTGCAAGGCAAGGGGCTCCAGTGCAGGAGACTCGCCTGAAGTAAAAGCACTGTAGAATTGGCTCAATTCACGGGTCAGCAATCCCGCCGACAAGCCATCGCAGATGATGTGGTGAACGCCGAATGCGAGCTGCCAGCTCTCATCAGCCTCACGCACCAGAAGTGTCCGGAACAGCGGGCCGGTCTCCAAATCAAAAGGCTGACTGAAAAACTCCCCGACCACCTGGTCACAGCTGTCCTCGGGATACTTGCGAAGATCCTTCTGGATGAAAGAGGTTCCGGCAGAATCGACCACCTGATGAACCTCGTCTTCCTGCTGGATAAACCGTGTCCGGAGTATCTCGTGACGGTGAATCAGGGCGTCGAGTCCCTGACGAAAGGCCACAGCGTTAAAATTGCCACGGAGCCTGAACCGGGCTGGCATCAGGTAGGCCAGGCCCGCTCCTTCAAACTGGTCAAGAATCCACAGCCGGTGCTGACCGTGGGAAACCGGGTAAGAAGAAGCCTCCACCAGAGGTTCCAACGGCAGAAAACGGCAGGGTTGACGTCGCTGCAGGAGCTCGGCCAATTCGGCAATGGTCGGGCTGTTGAACAGATCCCGCAGGCCAACCTGCAGCTTGAGACGGGCACTGATGGCACCGATGACCCGCGCCGCCTTGAGACTCTGCCCGCCAATGGCAAAAAAATTGTCGTCTATGCCTGGGTTATGGCCAAGCACCTGGCTCCAGATTTCAACCAGCTGCCCCTCCAGAGAGGTGCGAGCCATGCGGCCAGCATGGTCCGGGCTGAGCCGCCTCGCCGAGACCTCCAGTGGCAGGCGGCGACGATCGATCTTGCCACTGGCAGACAGGGACAATTGCTCGAGCTGTATAAAACGCGAAGGAACCATATACTGAGGCAGCCAGCGGCGACAATGGACAAGGAGGTCTTCAAGTCGTAGTGGTGCGCTGCCCTCAAGGTAGGCAACCAGTTCCCGGTCACCGCCCTCGCCTTCGACGATTACCACCGCCCCGCGTAATGCCGGATACCGTTCCAGGGTCGTCTCGATTTCACCTGCTTCAATCCGGAAGCCTCGGATCTTGACCTGGTTGTCACGCCTGCCAAGAAATGCAATGGTCCCGTCGCCCAGCCACTGCCCCAGGTCACCGCTGCGGTAACAACGCTCACCGCCTATTTCTATAAATCTGCGGGAGCTTAAGGCACTGTCACCCAGATAACCACGCGCCAGACCACGACCGCTGATCACGATCTCACCGGGCACACCAACCGGTACCTCACGGAAATGATCATCAAGGATCTGTATCCGCAGGTTGCTCATGGGACGGCCGATAGGCAGGGTCAATTCCTGCAGTCGCGGATCATCATGTGAAAAACAGTCACTGATGCTGTCGACGCTGCATTCGCTTGGACCGTAGAGATTGTGAACCCGAATACCATGATGGGCAGAAGGAGCCAGCAACTGCCGCACCAGTGATGGGGGCAACTCTTCACCGCCTACCAGGAGCCGCTCAAGCGCTGGATAACGTGCCTCGGGGGCACGCTCGAGCACCAGCCGCAACAACGACGGCGTCAGATCACACAGCTGGATCTGCTCCTGCTGCAGCCAGCGACTGAAAAGGACACCGTCCTGTTTCGTCGGATTTGCTGCCACCTGCAGGCTGTGGCCAAGACACAGAGCGGCAAAGATCTGCTGCAACGAGGCGTCGAACTGGCAGGAGGCGCACAGGCCGATACGGAGTGGGGAAGCCAGGTCGGCATAAACCTCTTTCTCCAGGGCCGTCACCAGGTTGGCAAGAGCTTGGTGCTCAATCATCACCCCTTTGGGCTCACCGGTGGAACCGGAGGTATAGATCACATAGGCGAGCGAGTCCATTGCCGGCAAAATAGCAGGGGCAGGGCTGAGTGCGGCCTCTGCCAGGGGCAGATCAAGATCAAACCGGGGCAGGTCAACCGGCAGCACCAGTTCCTGAACACTGACCACGGCCCGGCAGCCGCTGTTGCTCAGCATCCAGACAAGCCTCTCTTCGGGAAGATCAGGCTCCAAGGCAAGGAAAGCACCACCGGCCCTCAGGACACCCAGCAGTCCCACCATCAGGTACGAGGAGCGCGGCAGGATTACCGCAACCACCTGGTCTGCTTCGAGTTGCACCTCACCCTGCAGTTGACCGGCCAGGTGATTGGCGCGCTGTTCAAGCTCGCCATAACTGAAACTCTGGGTGTCACAGGCTACTGCCTGCTGCTCGCCGCAACGACTCGCCACCGCCATAAAGCGCTCCACGACACCGCGTCCGCCTGGGTACTGCTCGCCCTCCTGCCATCCCTGCAGCTGGGCCGTCTCTGCCGGCGTCAGCAGGGACAGCTCGGACAGCCGCTGCCGGGGGGCAGCAACAGCCGCTTTCAGCAGTTGCTGCAGATGTCCTGCCATCCGTTCAATACGCTCACGGTCGAACAGGTCACTGTTGTACTCCAGTTCCAGGGAGAGCCCGGTTGCCTCAGTAAAGGTGAAGCTGAGATCAAACTTGACCCGCTCTATACCACTCTCCACCGGCTCGACATGGATCCCGTCCAGCTCTAAAGAGGTAACGGTCTCTGCGGTTTCATAAGCCACCATTACATCAAACAGCGGACTGCGGCCCGTATCACGCTGCAGTTCCAGCTCTTCAACCAATCGGTCAAAGGGATAGTCCTGATTGTCAAAGGCCTCGGAAACCGTCTGCTGCACCTGATGAAGGAGAGCGGTGAAACTTTCCTGCCCGTTCAACCGACTGCGAAGAGCAAGGGTATTGACGTAAAAACCTATCTGGTCTTCAAGTTCCAACCGGTTGCGACCAGCGGCCGGAGCACCCACAATGATCTCATCCGCGCCGGTATAACGATGCAGCAGCACATTCACCAGGGCAACCACCACCATATAGACCGTGACCCCGTGCTCAGAAGCCAGCTGACTCAGCATAGGCCGCTGCATTTCTGCCAATTCCAGCTTAAGACTCTCACCCCGGTAACTCTTCAATACCGGCCGCTGCCGATCAGTCGGCAGCTGCAGTACCGGCAGCGGAGCCGCCAGTTGCTCCAGCCAGTAACGTCGTTGTTCCGCCAGGTGCTCTTCACTGAGCAATCGGCGCTGCCAGGCGGCATACTCCTTGTACTGCAAGGCAAGGGGCTCCAGTGCAGGAGACTCGCCTGAAGTAAAAGCACTGTAGAATTGGCTCAATTCACGGGTCAGCAATCCCGCCGACAAGCCATCGCAGATGATGTGGTGAACGCCGAATGCGAGCTGCCAGCTCTCATCAGCCTCACGCACCAGAAGTGTCCGGAACAGCGGGCCGGTCTCCAAATCAAAAGGCTGACTGAAAAACTCCCCGACCACCTGGTCACAGCTGTCCTCGGGATACTTGCGAAGATCCTTCTGGATGAAAGAGGTTCCGGCAGAATCGACCACCTGATGAACCTCGTCTTCCTGCTGGATAAACCGTGTCCGGAGTATCTCGTGACGGTGAATCAGGGCGTCGAGTCCCTGACGAAAGGCCACAGCGTTAAAATTGCCACGGAGCCTGAACCGGGCTGGCATCAGGTAGGCCAGGCCCGCTCCTTCAAACTGGTCAAGAATCCACAGCCGGTGCTGACCGTGGGAAACCGGGTAAGAAGAAGCCTCCACCAGAGGTTCCAACGGCAGAAAACGGCAGGGTTGACGTCGCTGCAGGAGCTCGGCCAATTCGGCAATGGTCGGGCTGTTGAACAGATCCCGCAGGCCAACCTGCAGCTTGAGACGGGCACTGATGGCACCGATGACCCGCGCCGCCTTGAGACTCTGCCCGCCAATGGCAAAAAAATTGTCGTCTATGCCTGGGCTATGGCCAAGCACCTGGCTCCAGATTTCAACCAGCTGCCCCTCCAGAGGGGTGCGAGCCATGCGACCAGCATGGTCCGGGCTGAGCCGCCTAGCCGAGACCTCCAGAGGCAGACGGCGACGATCGATCTTGCCACTGGCAGACAGGGGGAATTGCTCGAGCTGCATAAAACGCGAAGGAACCATATACTGAGGCAGCCAGCGGCGACAATGGACAAGGAGGTCTTCAAGTCGTAATGGTGCGCTGCCCTCCAGGTAGGCAACCAGTTCCCGGTCACCGCCCTCGCCTTCGACGATTACCACCGCCCTGCGTAATGCCGGATACCGTTCCAGGGTCGTCTCGATTTCACCTGCTTCAATCCGGAAGCCACGGATCTTGACCTGGTTGTCACGCCTGCCAAGAAATGCAATGGTCCCGTCGCCCAGCCACTGCCCCAGGTCACCGCTGCGGTAACAACGCTCACCGCCTACTTCTATAAATCTGCGGGAGTTTAAGGCACTGTCACCCAGATAACCACGCGCCAGACCACGACCGCTGATCAGTATCTCACCGGGCACACCAACCGGTACCTCACGGAAATGATCATCAAGGATCTGTATCCGCAGGTTGCTCATGGGACGGCCGATAGGCAGGGTCAATTCCTGCAGTCGCGGATCATCATGTGAAAAACAGTCACTGATGCTGTCGACGCTGCATTCGCTTGGACCGTAGAGATTGTGAACCCGAATACCATGATGGGCAGAAGGAGCCAGCAACTGCCGCACCAGTGATGGGGGCAACTCTTCACCGCCTACCAGGAGCCGCTCAAGCGCTGGATAACGTGCCTCGGGGGCACGCTCGAGCACCAGCCGCAACAACGACGGCGTCAGATCACACAGCTGGATCTGCTCCTGCTGCAGCCAGCGACTGAAAAGGACACCGTCCTGTTTCGTCGGATTTGCTGCCACCTGCAGGCTGTGGCCAAGACACAGAGCGGCAAAGATCTGCTGCAACGAGGCGTCGAACTGGCAGGAGGCGCACAGGCCGATACGGAGTGGGGAAGCCAGGTCGGCATAAACCTCTTTCTCCAGGGCCGTCACCAGGTTGGCAAGAGCTTGGTGCTCAATCATCACCCCTTTGGGCTCACCGGTGGAACCGGAGGTATAGATCACATAGGCGAGCGAGTCCATTGCCGGCAAAATAGCAGGGGCAGGGCTGAGTGCGGCCTCTGCCAGGGGCAGATCAAGATCAAACCGGGGCAGGTCAACCGGCAGCACCAGTTCCTGAACACTGACCACGGCCCGGCAGCCGCTGTTGCTCAGCATCCAGACAAGCCTCTCTTCGGGAAGATCAGGCTCCAAGGCAAGGAAAGCACCACCGGCCCTCAGGACACCCAGCAGTCCCACCATCAGGTACGAGGAGCGCGGCAGGATTACCGCAACCACCTGGTCTGCTTCGAGTTGCACCTCACCCTGCAGTTGACCGGCCAGGTGATTGGCGCGCTGTTCAAGCTCGCCATAACTGAAACTCTGGGTGTCACAGGCTACTGCCTGCTGCTCGCCGCAACGACTCGCCACCGCCATAAAGCGCTCCACGACACCGCGTCCGCCTGGGTACTGCTCGCCCTCCTGCCATCCCTGCAGCTGGGCCGTCTCTGCCGGCGTCAGCAGGGACAGCTCGGACAGCCGCTGCCGGGGGGCAGCAACAGCCGCTTTCAGCAGTTGCTGCAGATGCCCTGCCATCCGTTCAATACGCTCACGGTCGAACAGGTCACTGTTGTACTCCCAGACGCAGCCCAGTTCCCCGTTCTCCGCCTCTTCTATATTGAGAATCAACTCGAATTTGGCCGCAATTGAACTCTGCGGCATATGTTGCAATATCAATCCCGGCAATTCCAAGGGTAGATGAGAGCGCTGCATGGCACACATCACCTGAAAAAGCGGAGTGTGTTCCGCGCTACGCTGAGGATGCAGTGCTTCAACCACCTTTTCAAACGGGAGGTCCTGATGGTCCTGTGCTGCTATCATCTTACGGCGCACCCGTGCGAGCAGACTGCGGAAATCATCTTCTGCCTGCCGTTGATATCTCATTACAACGCTGTTGACAAACAAACCAATGAGCGACTCGCATTGCGATTGTTGTCGATTGGCAACCGGGATACCAATACAGAATTCCTGTTGGCCACTGTAGCGCTCCAACAAGAGACCGAACGATGCCAACAGGATCATGAAAGGGCTCACCCCCTGTTTCCGGCTCAGCTCTGACAGGTTACTGCTCAATTCTTTTGAGAGATGTTGGCGCAACAAACAGCCTGTACGCATTTTTTGGGCCGATCGTGGCCTGTCAACGGGCAGAACCAGCTGTTCCGGCACTTCTTGTAATTCCTCTTGCCAATAGGTGAGCTGAGCATCGAAGCGACCTGCATTAAACTGCTGCCGCTGCCAGACGGCAAAATCGTGATAGTCAATCGTCGGTTTTATGAGGGTCGCCGAATGAGCCAAGGGATTGGGATCAGCAAAGTTACGATAGAGTTTGTGAAGTTCCCGATTGAAACAATCAATGGACCAGCCGTCAAAGATGATATGGTGAATATTAAACAGCAAGAGGTGACGGTGCTCACTGAAGCGGATCAGCGTTACTCGGAACAACGGTCCGGAGGAGAGATCAAAGGGTCGTACAGCATCCTCCTGCGCCAGTCGTCTCATCTCTGAATCCCAGGTATCCGCATCTGCTGTGGAGCTATCAATCTGTTCAAGCGGATCATAAGGCAAAAGCAGTTGCAGATCAGGCTGACCTTGCCGCTCAGGAAAAACCAGTCGCAAGCTGCTGTGTCGCCGGACTAACTCCTGGAGGGCTGACCGTAATGCCAGAGGTTGCAACCTACCGTTCACCTTCACGCCCCACGGCATATTGTAGGCACTTTCACCACCGGCAAGACGGCAGAGCAGCCAGATTCTCTCTTGGGCAAAACTCGTTTTAAGTCCTGCCCCTGAAGGTAATAACTCAATGACCTCTGTCTCTGCCGACCTGCAATTCTCCAGTTTCTTCGCCAGATCTGCCAGTACCGGATGATCGAACAACAGGGCGAGTGGCAACTCGATTCCAAACCGGACACGTATCCGGGAGATAAGCTGCATGGCCAGCAGAGAATGACCTCCCAAAGAAAAGAAATTATCATTGCGCCCTATATTTTCCTGATCGAGCACATCCTCCCATACTGCGGCCAACTTCTGCTCGAAGGGGGTCGCAGGGCGTTTCTTCCGGCCAGCAGGTTCAACCTCTGCTACCGAAAGTTTCTTCCGATCAATCTTTCCTGCGGCGGTGCGAGGCAACTGCTCCACAACTACAAGGGTTGATGGCACCATATACGAGGGAAGACGCTGCGCTACCCAACCGTGTAATTCCTCAACAGTAACAGTTTCGAGGGCATTATCGTCGGCATGGGCTCCATACGATCTGTCGCCGGGGACAACATGAGCGAGTAATCGTTCACCAGTGCTATTCGTCTGCAAACTGACAACCGCCTCTCTCACCAGAGGGTGACGACACAGCATCTGTTCGATCTCAACCGGCTCAATACGAAAACCACGTAACTGGATCTGCTCATCGATACGACCGAGGAACTCCAGGCACCCGTCGCTGCGCCAACACCCTAAATCCCCGGTGCGGTAGAGAATCTCCCCAGAAACAGGGTGACAGACAAAGGCTGTTGTTGTCAGATCGGGGCGCTTGTAATACCCTGACGACAATAAGCCTTCAAGATAGATTTCACCACGGACCCCAATTGGCATGGGCTGAAGGCTCTCGTCAAGCACATGAATCCGCCGTGATCCAACGGCACGGCCAATGGGCGTTACCGCTTCAGGATCTGCAGGACCATACGGGATCTCATACATACTAGCGGTTATGACCCCTTCTGTTGGACCATAGGCGTTGATAAAATCGATTTGTGGCAAAAGTTCACGAGTCTTACACACCACAGCAGGACGGAGGGGCTCACCACCTACTATTACTAATCGCAACCTCTCAAGGACGGGTAAAATAGAGGAATCCGCAAGGAGTTGCAGCCAAAACCCCGGTGGCAGATCGACCACATCGACCTGAGCCTGGTCGAGCAGGTAACCCAGTTCCTTGGCACCAACAAGATTTCCCCCCATCAGGACCAGGGTGGCACCATTGGTCAGGGCAACCAGTATTTGTTCCAGGGCCGCGTCAAAAGCGGGTGAGGCAAACTGCAGAAGCCTTTCCTGCGGTGTAATCCGGTACGACTGCCCCACCGCCTTAACATGTAACCCCAGGACATCATGATTAACCAACACGCCTTTCGGCTCGCCGGTGGAACCTGAGGTGTAGAGGAGATACGCCGGAGTGTCGGCGGCCGGGCGCAGGGCGGATACGCCATCAGCCTGGTCACCTATAGTTATCAGCTCTTCCGGGAATACCAGGGGAATGGGAAGGTTTGCAAAGATTGAAGACTGCTCAAGCCCGATCAGGAGCAGCTTTGCGTTGCTCTCTATTGCCAGCTGCTGCATACGGCTAGCCGGCTGTTGAGAACCATCCAGTGGCAGATAACAACCACCTGCTTTCAGCACAGCGAGAAGAGCAATGATCTGCAGTGGTGAACGTCCGATGCAAACCCCTACTGTTTCACCAGCATCAAGTCCCTCCGACCTCAGCCGGCAGGCAAGACGATTGGCGGCACGGTCCAGCTGCTCGTAGCTTGTCTCTTCACCCTCAAACCACAATGCGGTCGCCGTGGGAGTCTTTTTTGCCCAGTGCTCAAATTGTTCCATCACCGTGGATTGAGCACCAGGTGTCGCCTTATTCCCGCTGAAGCCTCTTAACTGATGCCGCTCTTCCTCATCCATAAGAGGTAAGAGTGCAATCGAGATATCCGGCCTTTCAACCATCTCGTGCAACAGAGCATTGAATCGCCTCTGCAATAAGGCGATTTCCCTGCTGTTGAAATAGGCCAGGTTGTAACAGAAATGAAGTTTGACCTCCAAATCGAGGTAGAAGTCATCGAGAAACAGTTCGAGTGGCATCTGGGCATAGTTGTGGCGCAGCTGGCGCAGCTCGACGACAGCTTCACCGAACCGGGTCTGATCCAGATCCAGTTTTTCAAAGGACAGAGCCAGGTCAAACAATTGCCGTCGCCCATTGCTATGCAGGTTACAACTTTTATATACTTCACTCAGGGGAAAACGCTGATGGCGATAGTCCTGACGCAACTGTTTGCCTATCTGCTGCATTAATTCGCTGGTATTGAGCTGTCCGCCAGGATCGAAACGGGCTGCTATGGTGCCGGTGAACATCCCCACCGTCTGTTTGAAAGCCTTGGAGCTGCGACTGAGCAATGGCAGACCGATGACCAGTTCTTCCTTTTTGTGGACCCTTGTAAAATAGATATAGAGAGCGGCCAGGAGCACGTGCATGGGCGAGGCTCCCTGATCAGCAGCCATAGCCTTCAAGCTGTTATAAAATGGCCGGGAAAGGCTGAGAGTAGAGCTGGCTCCGGGAACCGCTCTGGTCCCGAAAGCAGCTCGGTGTCTCGGCAATAACATGGGTTCTGGAAGCTGTTGAAAACGCTCTTGCCAATAGGTCTGATCCTTCTGAAACAACTTTGAACTGAGATAGTTGCCATCAGCTTCAATCTGTTGACGAAAGCAGGGAGATTCCGGAACCACAGTTCCTTTCTTGAGACAATTGTAAATCTCGGCCAGAGATTTTAAAGTAAGGGAGATTCCCCAGCCATCGGTGATCAGATGATGGTATTTTTTAAACCAGTAATACCTTTCCTCCCCTACCCTGAGCAGAACAAACTCAAATAGTGGGCTGGAATAGAGCGAAAAAGGTTCGGCAAAACGAGATTCCATCCATTCACGGGCCGCACCTTCGGGGTCGTCCTGATCTCGGTAGTCGAGAATCGGCAGAGTAAAGTCTACCTGCTCTGCCAGGAGCTGTTGCGGCAATCCCTCTTTTGGCACCAGCATCAAACGCAGAGCATCATGGCGATTAAGGAGCAATTGTACCGCGCGACGAAACAGGTTTTCATCCAGGAGGCCCTCAATGACCGCGTAACCACCAATTGTATAGAGCGGAGTATCGGGGTTGAGGAGCTGGTCAAACCAGATTTCCTGTTGGCCCGAGGTCAATGGATAGCTCTGCGAGGTGGCATCAGACATGAGTGAATAAACCTTCTTCAGGAATTAATTAGGGGAGAAACCAGACAGCGCTGATAGCACCCGTCTCTACACGATAAATGACCAGACTTTCCCGACTGGTGCTCTGACCGTCAACCTGCAGACCGGTGAGTCTTTCATGATCGATAATAAAAGGCTTCTTTATCTGCCTCCCAAGGAGTTCAGCATGTACCTCAGGTGACACTCTAAAGATTTCTTCATAGATGTTGCGTAATTCTTCACGTCCTGAACAGACAAGTTTCTGCGGAAAAATATAGACCTGGACCTGTTCGGAATAGGCCATGACCACTTTCTCGATATCATGGGCATTATAGGCAGCCAGTTGGGCATCAACGGGATCGACCAAGGCCACTGTTTCCTGGTTTTGTGCCATTACACCTCCTGCCGGAGAAATTGCGAGATAGACACTCAAAAAGATCCTGATCAGCCTCTTGATCATAATGATTAATCCTTTTTGAGATGTCCGGTTTCATCAACTGCCGTTTCGGCGGTTTCCGACGACTGAGACACCTCTTGATTCCACCCACCTCCTGTAGCCTTATAAAGGGCCACCGCAGACTGTAGTTCAATAGCCCTCCGCTCTGTATAGAGTAATTCACTGGCGAACAGGCTGCGCTGGGCATCAAGGATTTCAAGATACCCGACATACCCTTCCTCATAACGCAACCGCGACATCTCAGCATACTCCTGCAAAGCAGCGACCTTCTCGCCAAAGGATATCAGCAATTTGGCGATCTGCTGTTGCCGTACCAGCCCATCTTCCACCTCCTGCAAGGCCTTGAGAATAGTTTGCCGATACTTGAGCAGGGCCTGCTTCTGCCTGGCTTCTGCTGTTTCAACTCCCGCTTTGAGCTGCCCCCCGCTGAAAATTGGCAGACTCAGGGGCACACCCAGACTCCACACCTCACCGGACCCATTGAGCAAACTGGACAGCTCACCACTGACACTGCCGAGGACACCAGTCAGACTGATGGTTGGGAAATAGGCCGCCCGAGCCACCCCAATCCGGGCATTGGCGGCAATAAGGCTCTCCTCCGCCTGGCGGATATCGGGCCGCTGATTAAGTATCTGCGCAGGCAAAGCCACCGGGACCTGCGGCATGCTCAGGTCAGCCAAAACACGACCTCGGCGGATTGGCCCTGGATTACGGCCCAGTAATACACAGAGGCCATGTTCGCGTATGGCAATATCCTGCTCCAGTTGGGGGATAACAGCCATGGCATCATGATATTCGGAGCGAATCTGCGCCACCTCCATTGGAGTCACCAGGCCAGCATCCAACCGTAACGTAAAAACATCCAAAGCATCCTGTCTCGACTTGGTGGTCCGGTGAGCAATCTCCAGCTGGCGATCAAGGTTGAGCAGGTCGATATATGCAGTCGCAACACTGGCCACCAGGGATAGAACCAGGCTGCTGCGGCCTGCTTCAGAAGCCATCATATCCGCCCAGGCCGCTTCACTGTTACGCCTGAGTCTGCCCCACAGGTCGATCTCCCAACTACTGCTAAGCTTCAGTTGCCACAGGTCTGCGGTAAGGCCATCGGCTGCAGAGCGGGTCCAGTCCGCTATTCCGTCTACCTTGGGACGTTGCGCGCTCCTGCTGGAACCATAAAGGCCCATCAACTCTTCAATCCTGGCAGCTGCAACAGCCAGATCAAGATTGCTATCCAGGGCCTCAGTAATCAACTGGCTTAGCTGGGGATCCCCATACTGATCCCACCAGGAAAGGTTGGAAAACCGCTGTGCCTGCTGGGGAACCAAACGCCAATTCTCAGGAAGAGGAACCTCCGGCCGAAGATAGTCGGGGCCGACCGTGCAGCCGCTGAGCAGGAACAGAACAATAATGCCGCAGAGGCTCTGCCATTTAATCATGTCTCAGTACTCTCAAATTCAGGCCCATGTTTCTTTTTAGTAAAAAAACGCTCACTGAACCCCTGTAATAGCGTAAACAAGAGAGGAATGAAAAAAGTGGCCAGCAACGTAGCACCGAGCATTCCGCCAATCACCCCGGTACCGATGGAATGACGGCTGTTAGCAGATGCACCGCTTGCAATAGCCAGGGGAATGCAACCCAAAATGAAGGCAAAAGAGGTCATAACCACTGGCCGCAAGCGTAACCTGGCAGCTTCCAGAGCTGCATCTTTTATGGTCAATCCTGCCTGTCTCTTCAATAGCGCGAATTCAACAATCATAATGGCGTTTTTGGCTGCGAGGGCTATCAAGGTCAACAGGCCGATCTGGAAATAGACATCATTTTCCATATTGCGAAGCCAAATTGCTGCCAGGGCACCGAAAAGAGCAAAAGGTACAGCGAGTAAAACTGCAAAGGGCAGAGACCAGCGTTCATACTGGGCCGCGAGGATCAAAAAAGCCATCAGCAGGCCAAAGACAAACGTCCACAGAGAAGAACTGCCCGCCTGCCGTTCTTCATAGGCCTGACCTGCCCAGTTCAGCGCATATCCAGTCGGCAAGTGTTGCAGCGCCAGCCGTTCCAGGGCGTCCATGGCCTGCCCCGAGCTGAAACCGTCAGCAGTCTTGGCAGTGACCTGTGCCCCGAGAAAACCATTGAAGCGGCTCACCAGATCAGGCCCGGCGACAAAACGGCTTGTCACTATAGTTTTCAGAGGCAACATGGTACCGCCGCGTCCCCGCACAAAAATCTTACCAATGTCCTCTGGTTTGTCGCGGAACACTCCATCTGCCTGAAGGATCACATACCACTGCCGACTATACTTGCTGAATTGGCTCACATACATCGAGCCGAACATGGCCTGCAGACTGGTAAAGATTTCGCTCAAGGGAATTCCAAGGGTCTCGGCATGTTCCCTATCGACCTCTACCAGCAGTTGCCGGCTGGCAGGACTGAGAGTGCTGGAAAGACCTGCCAGGGCTGGATCCTTACGCGCTTCAGCAATGAAACCATTGATGGTCTTTCCGAGTTGCTCAACCCCTCCAACACCGCGACTCTGAACCCAGAAATTGATGCCACCGGTAACACCAAGACCCGGGATAGCCGGTGGATTGATCGCAAAAGACATTGCCTCCCGGATTTTAGTCAATTTTGCATCGGCTGTTGCTATCAGGGCAGGGGCTTGCAAATCAGCCGTCGTACGTTGATCAAAATTTTTGAGGGAAACAAAAAGCAAACCGGCATTGGATTTACTCTGGCCATCCAGGATATTGAAACCGCTGAACTCAGCCACCTCGGCAACAGCAGGATGACCGATAAAAGCTTTCGCCGCCTCACCAGCAACGTCAACGGTTCGATCAAGGCTGGCCGAATCGGGCAACAAATACACGCCAAAAAGATAGCCCTGGTCTTCGGGTGGGACAAAGCTGGTCGGCACCCTCGTAAAGAGCTGCCAGACAACAACAACCAGGACAACCATTAGCAATTGGCCCATTACTGGCCAATTGATGAGCAATCGAACACCGCCCAGATATCCTCTGGTCAACCGCTCGAATAATCGATCAAAAACCCTGAACACCACAAATTTTTCTTTCTTTACAGGCTTCAGCAGGAGTACAGCCAGGGCAGGGGAGAAAATCAGGGCCACCAGGCTGGAGATGAAGACCGAAAAGGCAATGGTCACAGCAAACTGTTTATAAAGCTGGCCTGTCATCCCATCCAGGAAAGCGACGGGTACAAACACAGCCATAACCACCAGGGTAGTGGCAATGACAGGTCCGGTCACCTCATCCATGGCTTTTTTCGCTGCCTCCCGCGGGGCAAGGCCCAGGTCTCTCATATTTCGTTCGACATTCTCCACCACCACAATCGCATCATCAACGACCAGGCCTATGGCAAGGACCAGTCCGAACAGCGTCAGCATGTTTATAGAAAAGCCAAACATTTCCATGCCGATAAAGGTACCAATAAGAGAGACCGGAATAGCTATGATCGGGATGATAGTGGCGCGCAGGGTACCGAGAAAAACAAATACGACGAGCACCACCAGAAAACAGGCCTCGAAAAAAGTCATCACCACTTCGTGGATAGAGGCCCTGACAAATTCCGTGGTATCAAGACAGATCTTATAATCGATACCTGCTGGAAAAGTGGGTTCCATCTCTGCAAGGGTCTGGCGGATCTTGTCGGAAACTTCGATAGCATTCGAACCCGGCTGCTGATAAACGCCGATGAGAGTCGCATCCTTGCCATTCAATTTAGTACGCAGGGAGTAATCCCGGCTGCCAAGCTCAACCCGGCCAACATCCTTAAGCCTGATCAGGGTATTGCCGTCACTGCTGCTGCGGATAATCAGGTTGGAAAACTGTGAGGGCATGGTCATCTGGCCTTCAGTGACCACGGGAAAGGTCAGGGTAACTGCCTCGCTGTTAGGCGGCTGACCGATGCTGCCAATGGCAAACTGTTCGTTCTGCAGGCGAATCGCTGCGGCAACCTCGCTTGCGGTAATGCCAAGTTGAGCCATTCTGTCGGGATTAAGCCACACCCGCATGGCATAGTCGGGCATCCCCAGAATATTCGACTGACTTGCACCGGGAACCCGTTTGATACCATCAAGAATGGAAAGATTTGCATAGTTGCCGACATAGGTGTCGTCATAACGTCCATCAGGTGAAAGGATGGCGATGACCATCATAAAAGAAGAAGACACCTTGCTCACCGTTACACCCTGTTGGGTGACGACCTGCGGCAGGCTCGGTAGTGCGCGATTGACACAATCCTGGACGTCGGATCGGGCCTTATTCGGGTCAGTACCATTCTGGAATACGATCACAAGTGACATGCTGCCGGCCGACGAACTACTCGACGACATATACAGCATATTGTCAACACCGTTGATCTGCTGTTCGATGGGTGCTGCCAGGTTCCGCGCCACAATTTCAGCACTCGCCCCAGGATATGAAGCGCTGACAGTCACCTGTACCGGAGAAATATTCGGATACTGGGCAACCGGGAGTTCTCGCATGGCGGCCAGTCCTGCCAAAACGATAATAACAAATATCACCGTGGCAAAGATGGGGCGGTCAATGAAATAACGAGATATCATCGAGTTCTCTGCGGAACTGCCGCCTCCGCCTTGAGTAACCTTCCCGGTGCAAGTTTACTGATGTTGTCAAGCACGACCTGTTCGCCTTCCTTTAAGCCGTCATCGACAAACCACTTGTCAGCATGCCATTCACCGAGATGCAAGGCCCTGACTGCGGCCTTCTGCTGCTGGTCAACAACCCAGACAAAGGGTCCATTTGCACCTTCTGTAACAACTGCCTGAGGAACCTGCACGGCCTTGGGACGATAAGCGCCTTTGAGCCGTATCCGAACAAACTGTCCCGGCCGCAAAGCCCTCTGGGGATTATCAAGCCGAGCCTCCACCTCATAGGTGCCGGTTTTCGGATCAATTACAGGCTCAGCAAAACTTATCTGGCCCTGATGCGGGTACAAACTCCCATCACTCCGCTCCACCTCGACCTGAAATTTCCGGTTCTCCGGAACGACTAATAGTCCGTTCGAAACCTGTTGCTCGACATGCAGTAACTCGTTTTCTGATATTTTAAAGGCAACAAGGATAGGATCAATTTGTGACACCGAGGTCAACAGGCCATTGAGGGCCGGGGAGACATAACTACCTTCCTGCACCAATGCCTTACCAACAACACCGGCCCCTGGTGTGCGAATAAGAGTATATCCAAGATTGAGTTCGGCAAGGCGTACTCCTGCTTCAGCTTTCTGCAGGGCTGCAGCTGCAGATTTCTGATCACTGATAGCGATACCAAGATCTTTCAGGCTGACCGCATTTTTCTTAGCTAAAGGTTTCACCCGGGCCAGATTCGATTGCGCATATTCGAGCTGGGCTTGCCGTAGACCAAGTTCCCCTTGCGCCTGCTGCAATGCCGATTCAAAAGGCTTGCGATCAAGTTGAAAGAGTGTTTCACCAGGCTCTACCATGGTTCCTTCACGATATAGCCTCTTTTCCAGAAAACCTTCTACACGGGCACGAATCTCTACCTTGTGGGTACTCCTGACCATGCCGTTAAATGTAAAAACAACGGGACTATCCTGCGGAACCACCTTCATCACGGTTACCGCCAGAGCAGATTGAGTCACCACCGGCGCAGCCGTTTTTTCCTTCTCACAACCGGAAATAAACAGGAGCAGACAACACAACCAAATCCCACGCATATAACATTGTCTCGGTGAACAATTCATGTCTTTCCTTGCCTCGGGAAAACTAGTAAATGTACACCCTCTTTCCTGTTTAGTACGGAAGAGAGGGTGTAGCTCTACTTACCCGAGGCATTTTTAACATTTTCAGCAACCTTTTTGCCCTCTTCGAACTGTTTGGCAAAATATTCCTTTACCGCAGCCGGATCAAAATCAAGAAAAGTGCCACCAGACTCAAAATGCTGAATAAAGACCTTGCCGAGTGCATAGGTAGACGCCCCTGCCATCACAGGGACAGCGGCTAAACTGCCGATCTGTCCAATAACCGGAATTATTTTGACCAGACTGGCCAGAGGAATACCAAACTGAGTGCTGCCAAAGCCGCCAATCAGGGCACTGATGATATTCTTCACCTTATGCTCGGAAAAAGGTATCTCATAAATTTTTGACATATCACTGAGCATCTTCATTTGCACACCGGAGATGACGGCAATATCAAAGAGGGGAACCGGCACCAAACCAGCACCCATAGCCCAGTACATCTTGCTCCTGGTAACCGCATCAGCCTGTTCCTGTTTGCTCAAGGTTGCAGTCTCTGCAGCAGTCTCGGTGGTAGTCTCTTCCTGCTCTTCTTTCTTGCCCTGCTCTACCTTTGCTTTCTCAGCTGTTGTACTGTTCATGATACGCTCCTTTTTTCCTACCGGTCCTTACCGAACCAGCAGCTGGGGGTTAACAACCTGACCACCCTATCGGGTGTTCAATACATCGTACTTCCGTCACTGGAACCTCAGTGGCCAGACAACACAGATAATCAGTTACTACATTGAGATACTGAACACTATATTTTTTATTCTCTATAAATAATTGATGGTTTTCAACCTCTATGGTCTTGAAATCGCAGCCCAGCCCCAGGCCATGCGCCTTGGCAGCGCTCTCCTTCGCTGTCCACAGTTGCAGCAATCGCCGACTCGGATCATCAGCCGCTCGGATTTCAGCCATCTCCTCCCTGCTCATTGCCAAGACAAAATCCTGTGGATCAATCGTTCGATATTGTTCCAGATCGACACCAATCCTCCCCTGGCTGCAAAAGGCACAGACCACAACATGGCCACTATGGGAAAGATTAAAGTCAGGTCCATCCTGTAACCAGGGCCGCCCCTCGGCCGACCAAAGCATCCGGTCAAGACAATCGCTGCCGTAGCCGCGTTGTTGAAGGCCTGCGAGCAACAACAATTTACCGAGAAGACCAAGCTGCCTGTCCTGCCATCGCTGATAACGCAGCAGGCTCTCGTGTAACTGTTTTGGCAACCGCATAAGCTGCTGCCACCAGTAGTCATTCGACCAGCGCCCCTCGAAAAATGTTGACCAGACCTCAACCTGGGCACGGGGCAAGCACTTAGCCATAACAGGCAGTGCTTTTATGGGAAATTGTTTGTCCCTCCCATACCATATCCAGGGTTGTCGAGATCAGGGCACCAATGGCCGACCAATGCTTTATGAGGAAAAAATGATCGCCATCGAATTGTATCAGATGTGGTTCACCTAATACAAACTTTTGCCAGTTCAAATCACCGTTGCGAAGAGATTCCTCCTCACAGCCCATCATGACCGTGATTTCTACATCAAGGGGACGGACTGGGGCCGGACGAAAAGTCTCAATAGCTGCAAAATCCGCTCGCAATATTGGCTCAAAAAAATCGAGCAAGTCCTGTGAGGCGGCGACTTCCGGCAGAGTACCTCCAAGCTGTATCACTTCCTGGAGAAACTCTCTTTTCGGTAATGTATGGCACAGTTTATCCCGTTTGATGCTCTCTGGACCAGCATGACCGGATAAAAAGAGATGTTTGGGAGCGGGATAGCCATTTTCAACCGCTTTACAACTCAGCAGGTAACAGAGAAGGGCCCCCATGCTGTGACCATAAAACGCATAAGCTGAAGAAAAGGTTGGTGTGAGACGTTGGAACAGGTCATCAACAAGAGCATTGATATCGGTCAATAGCGGTTCACTTATTCTACGACCACGACCGGGTAGCTCTAACGGCAACGGTTCAATGAAGTCAGCCAGGTGGAAAGTCAAATCCCGATAACAATGACTGCTCCCACCGGCATACGGCAACATTATAAGTTTCATTCGCGTCTCCTTTTCAGAAGATGTCGCGGCAGAATGTATAAGAACAGCAAAAAAAACATATTTTTATCTAATATATCCATAAAAATAAGCACATAAATAGCAGCTGAAGTGGTTATCATCTCATCCTGGCTCACCTGTCACCTGTTACCTGTTACCTGTTACCTGTTACCTGTCCAAGATGTAGTGCGTGCCTGAGCCATTATCAATCAAAAGAAATCACCACCATAAAAAACATGTAACCAATTAACTTTGTCCTTTCTATCCTAAAACCCTCCATTTCGAAGGATGTGATATCTGATCCTGATCAAGGCATGTGAAAAATTGCCTCACAGGCATATAATTGATATCTCGGAGTCTCGTTCCTCGCTTACCGGAGGATAAAATTTTGAGCATAACGAAGATATTAGCCAACAAAGCAAAAGCCCCCGATGAGCGTAGACTTCGAGAGGGCCGTCTCAGGATGAGAACATGTTAATATTACTAACATAAGACAATCTACTTGCAACAAGCACCTGCAGCACTCTATCAAATATTTCCATGTCAAGTCAAGGTACTGGAATTTTAAGTGTGATAAACATTCTATAGCGACTCGGAGACTTTCTCGTCCCAGCAGTATTTGTTGTGCAGTTGTTTATTTGACGGGATGTTCCATATTCAGCAATCAGGCCATCAAGAGTCAGTTGCTGAGTCCATCGCCTATTGATATTCCACCGAGACCAACCCAGCACGTTATTTAAGCAATCTGCAATACGAGTCGGAGCAGACTGACAGCTATCAACTTTTATATTCTCTAAAAGTGTCCACCCTTCTTCTATGTTGCGGACCTCTTTCGTACAATATGTTACCTCTTTCTTTTGATAACTATTGGTAAAATTAAAAAAGCCGTGATACGTTAACTGGAAGGTTTACTCTACACCACTTCTATTGGTAACCATGAATCTTTATACCTTATATAAACGCGAGACAACTATTCCTGGAACTTCGGTCGTCGCTATGGCTGTTGTTTCCGGAGTGGCCAATGCGGTGCTGCTGGCAATTATCAATACCGCATCGAAGTCCTCATATTCAGCATTCATCAATCAGAAATTTTTCTGGTTGTTTGGCATTGCCTTAGCCTTATTTCTTATCGGCAAGAAGTACGCACTGGAAAAAGCCACTGAAATTGCTGAGAATATTATCCGCGGCATGCGTGTCCGACTTTCCGACAAGATCCGACAATCAGAGCTATTGGATCTTGAAGGACTGGGTAAATCAGACATCTACAACCGCATCACCCAAGACACGGAAATTATCTCACAGGCAGCGTTGATGATCATCAACGGTCTGCAATCCTCGGTAATGCTCTTTTTCTGCATCCTCTACCTCGCCGTCCTCTCGAAAATCGCTCTAGTAATGACCCTGTTCTCGGTAATAATCGCAGCACTGGTCTTTCTTCATTATGAGAAGAAGGTCATCCATAAAATTCAGGAGACCAAGGTTAAAGAAAATGTATTCCTCGACAAGATCCAACAGATCATACATGGTTTCAAGGAGTTAAAGCTATCGAAACAGAAAAACGACCATCATTTTCAAACCATGGAGAAAGTGGCTGTCGAGACCGAAGTGCTGAAAGTCGATACCCAAAAAAAATATATCATCGGTTTTCTTTTCTCCCAGACCTTTTTCTACCTGCTGATCGCAGCCGTGCTTTTCCTCCTGCCCAAACTTGATGACATCAAACCGCAGCTGATTATTCAGATTACCACCTCCATTCTCTTTATTATCGGTCCTATTGAGGTTCTGGTAAATGCCATTCCCTTCCACACCAAGGCCGATGTGGCTATTGCCCGGCTTTATAGCCTCGAGGAGAGCCTCGACACTACCCGGCGGGAGAAGAGTAAAGATCAACCTGTCCATCCTGCCTGTCCACCGATTAACGATTTTCAGACCATCGAGTTCAATAATGTCTATTTCCATTATCCTGCCAAGGACCCCGCCAACACCTTCAGTGTCGGGCCAATTGATTTTACCCTGCAAAAAGGAGAAATCCTTTTTCTTATAGGCGGAAACGGCAGCGGAAAATCGACCCTGCTCAAGCTGATAACCGGACTTTATTACCCTGTTTCCGGTGAATTGCGCATTGACGGCCGCCAAATCAATTACCAGGACTATCCAGCCTTTCGAGAACTCTTCTCTGCCATCTTCGATGATTTCTTTCTCTTCGATCACCTTTACGGCATGGATGAAATTCCCGTCGAACAGGTACAGTCCCTGTTGCAACTGATGCAACTGGAAAACAAGGTGGAGTTTGTGGATGGTTCCTTTTCCGACATCAATCTCTCCACCGGCCAAAGGAAGCGGTTGGCAATGATCGTCAGCCTGCTGGACGATAAACCCATCTGCGTATACGACGAATGGGCAGCAGATCAAGATCCTGAGTTTAGAGAGTATTTTTACAAACAGCTGCTGGATGACCTCAAGGCTCAAGGTAAAACCCTGATCGCTGTCAGCCATGACGATCGCTATTTCAGCGATGCCGACCGGGTGATAAAAATGGACTATGGCAAGATGACCTCTCTCGACCAAGTCTAAAGGAACAGCATGGATATACGCGTTTTCTCAACACGATTAGCTCTTATTGTGCTCTGCATCATCGGCTATATCATACTGGCAGGCCGCACCACCAACGAGACGGGGCCCGACCTCTCAAAACCCACCACAGACTTCTTTTTTGATTTCTATAAAAGCGTGCAGAAAACAGAGCCTTCAGAACTTGCCGATAACTTGGTGACCATTGTTGAAAAACGGTTGGACTGCTACGATCATCAATATGCGGTTGGCGATCGAATCAAGGAATGCCAGAAAGAGTACCTGCTGAGCCTTGTCACCACTGCCCGTACCAATATCAACTCAGCCCCTCTGCTGGGTAAAGCTATACCGGCATTTAAGCTTTGTCCAGTTATCTATGCCATGTGTAAGGGAGAGACTGAGGGAGCGACAAACACTGACTGTATTAACATGGAAGTCAGGGCGATTGAATATTTCCTTGATCAATA
Organism: Desulfopila sp. IMCC35008; assembly: GCF_010646885.2. Lineage (GTDB taxonomy): Bacteria > Desulfobacterota > Desulfobulbia > Desulfobulbales > Desulfocapsaceae > Desulfopila. The sequence continues at coordinate 5,012,050 of NZ_CP050700.1, forward strand.
CTGGCGTGGAGCAGCTGTCCTTCTAGAGCATGACAGCCTGAACCTTTGACGGCCGCGTCCCGAAAACATTCCATTATTTTACCATAAACCTGGGAAAAACATGCAGAAAATGCTGAACATTCTGAAAAATCATTCAGCCAAATTGATAACGATTTTACTGATCATACTTTTCGTTGTCATTTACTATTTGGATGCCATTTTTATCACCATATACCCAGGACACGCCGGTGTCCTTTTCCATCGTTTTTTCAATCGCGGTACAGTCACTGATCATTCATACGGAGAAGGTGTCAACGCCATATTTCCCTGGGACAAGATGTTCATTTATGATATTCGTTCTCAAAATATCATACAAGAGATCAAAGTCCTGAGCCAGAACGGTTTAACTATCAAGGTTCAGGTTGCGATCCGTTTCCGCCCCGACACCCATGCCCTCCCCTATCTCCACCAAAAGGTCGGCCCCAACTATCCGACCAAAATCATTATCCCATCAACCATCTCAGCTGTTCGTGAAGTAATTGGCAAATATACACCTGAGCAGATCTACACCACCAAGAGGGATATAATCCAGGATGAAATTCTGGTTGAGACCATCGAGGAAACCGGCAGACTTCCCATCATCTACAATACGATTATAGTCCAGTCGATCAAACTCCCAGAAGAAATCAATAACGCCATTGAGACGAAGCTGCGCCAGGAACAAGAGTTTCTTGCCTATACCTTTCGAATACAGAAAGAGACCGCCGAAAAGGAACGGAAAAAGATAGAAGCTGAAGGAATCAAGATTTTTCAAAACACCGTCGCCGAGAGCTTATCTGAAAATCTGCTTCGCTGGAAAGGAATTGAGGCAGCAAGAAAACTCGCCCAATCGAACAACACTAAAATTGTAGTCTTTGGCGGTACCGGCCAGGGGGGAGTACCCATTTTTCTCAATTCACCGGAAACGACGGCTGGCACCGATAAAACAACATCACCCGGATTAAATTCACAGGAAGCCATAAAGACACTCCCCGCTCAGGAAGTAAGCGAACCAGCTATGCCTACACCCTCTCATCGAACTCTTCCTGAACGCAGCTCAATAATTACAAGCGCTCCTTGAAGAAGAGAGCAGCTGTTGTATTGCCGGGAATGGTAGAAATCATGAAGTAACACGTCCGACTCAAAAAAAAATGAGGAGACTGAATGTATGCAGATTATACTTATTAGCATCGTGCTTAGCATCATCGTTGGTATCCTGGGCATAAATCGCAAATTCGGCTTCTGGGGCTACCTCTTTGCCTCGCTGCTGCTCACTCCGGTGATTGGCTTACTTCTGGTGCTTGCCTCCGACAGCAGGAAACCACCACGCAAGTCCGAATCTACTGCGGACTGATTTGAGGATTACATGAACACTCGCATCTTGATTCTGTTAACCGCCTTCTTCATCTGTCTTCTTCAGGTATCTTCCGTCATTGCTGCAAATAACGATGATCCCGTCCTGCAACCGATCTTAAACAACGGGCAGAAGTGGCGTATAGGTTATATAGAGAGTGGCCCATACAGTTCATTTCCCATAGAGTTGCAAGCCATTGTCGAGGCTCTGATGCAAATTGGCTGGATCAAACCGACAGATATTCCACCGATAAAAAAACGGGGGGACGCTGCCCAGGTCTGGAATTGGCTGGCCAGGGAGTTACAAAGCGACACCATCGAGTTTGTGGACGATGCCTTCTATTCCGCCAATTGGAACAAGACCGATTATGAGGAACAACAGGAACAGCTCCTCCCACGGTTGCATGATAAGCAGGACCTCGACCTGCTTTTGGTTTTTGGCACCCCTTTAAGCAGAGGCCTTCTCACTGACCGCAACAATGTCAACACGCTTATAATTGAGACAACCGATGCCATTTCTGCAGGACTTATCAAATCTCCCACCGACTCTGGCCGTGCCAACATCTATGCAAACATAGATCCTGAGCGATATATGCGACAGCTCTTTTTGTTCCACAGTATTTTTGACTTTAAAAGTCTGGGGGTCGTTTACGAAGACAGTCCGCGTGGTCGCAATATCTGCTCTCTTAAAAAGATCCAGGAAGTTGCCCGAGAACGAAAATTTACTATCATCCCCTGTTATGCGCCGTTCAACGATAAAACGCAGGAACAAGCCGAACAGGAGACAGCACGTTGCTATGAACAGTTGGCCTCCAAGGTCGATGCCGTTTACATAACGTATCATCCTGGTGTCACCCTCCGTAATCTCCCTAATATTGCCCGGCCGCTATTGCGGCACAAAATCCCATCCTTTACTCAAGGGACTGACGAGGAGGTAAAGCGCGGTGTGTTATTCAGCATCTCCATGGATGACTACAACCTGGTTGCCCGCAACCTGGCACGAATCATCGCCAAGGTATTTCACGGAACCAATCCGGGCTCGCTGCAACAGCCCTTCACAACCCCCCTGAAACTAACCATCAATCTCAAAACTGCCCAAGAAATAGACTACGATCCTTCCATTAATATTCTGAGTGCTGCTGATTACATTTATCAAAATATCCGACAGAATTGAGATTTATTTCAGGCTTGTCAGGCCGACAAAACTCCCGTTATTATCCTCTGCAAGTCTGCGCATCAGGGCAGAAAAACGGGCAATATTCATCTCTGAACCTGGCTGCTCAAACAGGACCGGAAAGCCAACGGCATGAATCCTAACCCGCCCGCCGCCGGAAAACGAATTGTTCACATGGGCTACGGTATCGACAACCTGCTGTATCGATCCACGGGAAAAATCATCACCAAAAACATAAATACTGATTTTCTTGTCAGGACTATAAAACTGTTTAATGGCAGCAGAGACACCTTCCACCGGGCTGGAGTTTGAAAAGGCACTCCACTGCGACAGCATCCTCAATATGGAACTTCGCCTGGCAGGGGTGTCACGTATCCATTTGCCCCGATACTGGGAAAACATGTAGTCCCCCATATCGTTCATAACCTGAAGACCCTTGACTTGCGGATAAATAGACAGAATTTCCTTCATCTTTTGCTGCACAAGCAGCCAGGCACTGGATTGCATGGATCCGGACGTGTCGATAATAAAGATGATGTATTCACTGTCAACAGGGACGCCTCCAATGACAGAATCCGAAACAACAGCAGATTTCACCTCTTGCTGAAGCCTTCTCATTTCTTCGGTCAGTTGCTGCCTGGCACTTCTCAACTCGTTCCGGATGAGTGCGGCTGCCGCATTCGTCTTTTCTGCATCCGCTCTGAGCTCTCGCAAGGTCTGTAATTGTTGTTCCAGCCCTTCCAGTTTCTCCCTCTCCTCCTCCAGCCTCTTTTGTTCAGATGCAAGGGTGATGGAGAGCTTTTTGCTTTCCAGCTGAAGTTGTTCAACATTGAGCCTGATCCCGGCCGCGTTGACACTGAGATCCTGGCTTATTTCCCGCTCCAGCCGCGGTTCAGACGACTTAATAAGTACCAGCAACAGGATAATCGCGCCGAAACCACATGAGACGACATCGAGAAAGGACAAACTGAAAATTTCGAAGGACCGGTGTTTTTTTCTCATGGCCAGTCCTGGGTAGGAGTAAAAAATGAACCGGAGCTCTCCACCGCCAGCTTCCAGAAAAGCACTGCAGCCATGGGGTCACCTTCCATCGGGAATAAGACTGTATTGACCGGAGTTCTTGTGGGAAGCTTCTTTACGGCCTGTTCAAAAAATTTCACCCGTTCCGCTCCGGTGACCGTTCGTTGCGTTGCAGGCTGGCTGCCCAGGGTTGGCAAACCATCGGTTAAAAGGATGATATTGTCAGGCTGCGGAGTAAGGCTTTTGGCCTTGGAAAATACCTTTTCCAGGCTGGTACCACCCATTGGTATTATCTCGGCCAGTCTCGCCAGCAGCAAATCAATTCTTTCAACATCAGTCACGGGAAGCCAGGTGCCGCTCTTCTGTCGTCCGAGCTGTTCTACCCCGGTGTTGAAACTGAGAACCTGAACCGTGCTGTCAGCCGGGAGATTGGCAATAATCCACTCCACTGCCCTCACAGCCCGGCGCCATTTCGGGGCATATCGTTTTGTGCTGTCATCCATGACTTTTCTGCGTATGATGTCCACCACTTTCCTGTCCAGCATGGATGCAGAGCTATCCAGCAGGATCAGCACCCTTTTGCCCCCGAGTTTCAAACCCGTAAGGTACTGACGGTGCCCGTCTCCTTCAAATTCCCGGACCTTCCGACCTTCTTTTTGCCCGTGCAGAATCTCATCTTTAATTTTTTCGTTTTGCTGTGCGAGAATGAGTAGTTCCTGCTTCAATTCATCCGCATCCTTTTGCACTTTCTTCTGTGCCGTACCGGATGCGGTTTGAACAGTTTTTTCAGCTTCAATACCCTCGACCACGGTTTTCTGGAGGGCCACCACCTCTGTTCTTCTTCTCTCGACGCTCTCCCTGCCGGCAACCAGCCTTTCACGATTCAGTTCGTTGGCTGCAAGCTCCAACTGAAGTCGCTCAACCTCAGCCTGGAGATCTTCAAACTTTTCTTCTCTCTCTGTTACCGTCTGAGAATTTATAATGAGAACAAGAAGGACCACCGCCCCGAACCCGCAAAACATAATATCCAGAAAAGACAGGTTAAAAGAGGATATTGGGCGTCTGGAAGAGGACATGTTCTCAACGAGGAGGTTGAACCCGGAGTCGGGAAATCAGTTGCTCGTCGCAATACCCTTCGGTATCCAGAACCAACCGTTCCTGGCTCAGTTGCAGCTGATGGATAAAAAACATCAAGATGATGGAAATAATCAAGGCAATAAAAGTAGAGTTAAATGCCACCCCAAGACTCTGGGTAACTCCCGTAATATCCCCTGCCACCGCCCTGTTTGCCTGTGACAGTGCCGACCCGATCCCCCGAACAGTTCCGATAAAGCCGACAGAAGGGATAGCCCAGGCAATATAGCGGATTATAGACAATTCGGATTCGAGCCTCTCCATCTCGGACTCGCAGGTGTTTCGTACGGCAGTAGCACTATCCTGTATATTCAACGTCGCCCCAAACCGTTGAATACCGCTGCGAAGTGCTCTGGGTAGCAGGTATGCAGAAACCTGTGGGGGTAATTCACCGAGACGTTTGTGCAGTTCTGTAATATCCTCAGGGCCAATTGGCAGGGTTGGAGGCAAGTGGAGAAGATTGGTGCGGAGCAAATTCTTCTGCCGAAAACTGTCCCCCCCCTTGTAGCCCAATATGGCAAAGGCCCACAGCATCAGGATAAAGCAGGCTTCCTGCTCATAATCCTTTATCACCACATAGAAGTCCCTTTCCTGCACATACTCAGGGTCCTGAACCATCACAACTGCCTCCTGCTGCAGGTGCTGTTGGGCGTGAGGCCTGACGACAGTCACATACGCGCCATGGATAAAAATGAAGGAAACCAGCAGACTGGCAACCTGAAACATCAACTCAACCGGTAATGCCTGTCGTGTCATAGTCGTCTCCTTTCATATATCGGTTGGAAGTGAGATCACAGAATCAGCAGAAATCTCTTTCGAGGGCTTAAACGGTTGAACTGGCTCACCGGCTGTTTGGGTGCTCTTCGTTGCCACTTTTTCTGTTTTCTGTTGTGTGTTTTGTGAATTCACTTGTTCTTTTGCAACCACCCCTGTAGCCCCCCCCAACCCCATCATAAAGATCATCAAGAAAGTCGCCCTCCGTTTTCCTCTCATTGTGCGTACCTCACTGCTCTAAAGCCGACATCGTCCTGCGCTTTCTTATGATATCTTCGATAACTTAGCCGAAGCTCTGTAATTGTCGAGTCCCTCCAACTTGATCCTCGGATGACATGGAGGCTTCCGGTTTTCGGGCCAAAGGGGTTGCTGGTACTGACTGGATTATAGGCCGCATAAAAATCGTGGCACCATTCCGCGACATTTCCACCGATATCATATATGCCGGCACTATTGGGAGGAAACGAACCCACCGGGGAGGAAACCGCAAAGGAATCATTATACCCCTTTAGGGTCCCACCAAGAATGGATCCCGCCGCAACATCACCGTAATTACCGGCAACCTGGTAGGGAGGATAGCCGGCTCCCCATGGATATTTATCTCTGATTCCACGGCCTGCCTGCCTGGCTACATACGCCCATTCAGCCTCTGACGGCAACCTGTAGCCAAGACCTTGAAAATCCGGCACCAGCACTTTTTCACCCTCGAAACGGTAGTAAGGCTCAAGCCCCTCCTTCTCGCTGAGCCAATTAAGGTAACGCACCGCCTCATTCCAGGAAACACTGACCACAGGTTGTTTATCCGCATCGAGAGAATATCTGCCAATAACTCCAGAAGAATGTTTTGGATTAAACTTCCTGTAATCACCGTTTGTCACAAGCCTGGGAGAAACATAAAACGCTTTATCCAGCGCAACTTTTCTCTCCTGTTCGTTTGCCCTGCGCCCGGCCTCTCTTCGTGGGGCACCCATCATAAATTCTACGGGCCGGATCAGCCGAAGAGAGTGGCCATTCCCCCCTCTTTTCTCTTCTTGCGATGACAGCGGCGCATTGCCCGCCCCTTCTCGTGAAGCCAGATTTATGTGCACCTGCTGAGCGTAAGCTTTTTTTGGTGTCACAGTAGAAGTATACCTTCCAAACTGCGGATGATGTGCCGCTACCTGAAGGGTCTTGACCGGCAGCAGCATCCTGCCATTTGAATCAGGCTGCTTTTTACCATCAATGAACAGTTCGGCGGCAGGAGGGTCAACCTGGAAAAAGACCACACCATATTCTTGCTTCATCGTGAAGTGCAGGGATTTTTCCTCGCCCGCCTGGAAAATAAAGTGCTTCGCCTGGGATTCAAAGCCCGGCAGCTGGAGAGAGAAATCCAGTTCTTTTCCTGATGGCAGTTGCATGTCCATGGGCGTGATCCCCAGAAATTCGCCATCCACCAGAACAGTCGTCCCTTCGGGAACTGATGTGACAGTCACAGCTGCCGGGGTCGGTGTAAGTGTTACCCTGCTCTTTTCGTCCTGTCCTGCGATCGTTTCGATTTCCAGCGACTCCTCAAGAAAGCCGTTTTTTGAGACTACAATCTTATGGTTTCCCTGGAGGAGTTCCAGGGAAGCAGGCGTGGTGCCTTGTCGCTTCCCATCCACCTCGATGACGGCTCCCTCGGGTTCACTCTCAAGAAGCAGGGAGGACCAGGCTGGTTTAAGTGCGGCCCGGAAGACCTGAAGACGGGATTCTCCTTCTATGTCAATGCGTTCCTCAAGGGGGTGATAGCGAGGTTTCTCCAGTCGAAGAAGGTGCCTGCCAGGGGCTATATCAAACACATCCGTATTCGTTCCTCCTTCTGTTGAACCAACCTGGATATCATCCACCCAGACAGCAACCCCTTGAGCAGGGGTAAGAATGAGATGTAATTGACCGGGAAGTTTTTCCAGCTTGAAGGAAAAACGGTTGTCCGTATCTTTCACCTCAATTATTTCTTCCAACCGGGCATATCCCGTTTTTTCTGCAATGAGGGTATACCGGGAAGACCAAGCAAGGTATCTCGCGCCAACTGATAATGCGGGAGGAAATCCTGTAAGGCGTATGCGATCGGGTTCAGGTGACACCTGGAACGAAACCGGCTTGGCCAGAAAAAGAAAGATGCTGCCGAGCAACAGAGCGCCAAGAGCGAAAAGCGACAGGTAGAGGAACGTATTGCCGCTTCTATTTTGAGCGGCGGGTAAAATCTCCAGTGGGAGGCTTTCATTACTCTTGTTGTAGAGAGGACCGGCTGGATGGTAGAAACCAGCGTCTCTTTCTCGATCAATTTCTTCTTTTGAACTGATTGAGAAGGTGTAGCAATCACCCGCCACAGAAAACAGAACAACTGAATTGCCGACCTCTATTTTATCCCCGGATTTTAACCAGGCAGAGGAGGTCATCTGCCGGCTGTTGAAGAACAGGGTCTGGCCCGAATCAACAGGCTGAAAAAACAGATGCCCCCCTTCCGCGCCGATCAAACCAATCGTCCCCGAACAGGAAGCCAGTCCAATGTCACATTGCCCCCTCTCGCCAACCGTAAGAGGGAGATTATTCTCCGTATATTCTGTCTGGTGACCGGAGCCCTGCACCGAAATATACTTTGTCAAAATACTTCCTCACACCTGATGGAGTATTCCACTTCGGGTTGCTCATGGGTAAGCTCAATAATGGACCTTTTAACACGGTATCCCGTTCTCTCCCCAATAATGGTGTACTTCCCTGGCCTTAAAACAAGTCTTCTCTGGTAAAACCGCCCCAATCGCCCGACATGATACAGAGTGACCTCAGTAAGATTATCGGATTGAAGAATGAGCACGATTGGCTGAGACGCCCTGGTGAGAACCTCATCAAGATCATTAATTTTCGCAGTCGTCCGGGGCCCTAATCCCTCTAACCGCCGTGCATACTCGAGCGTTGCCCTCCCGTTTTGCTGCACCCGTTCATCTTGAAGACGCTCTGCGCTCTTCAACAGCGTATCAATCTGAACAACCAGCTCGGAATTCCTCCTGGCAACCGCAACGCCCTGTAGGGCAAAAGCAGCCTGAGGGGCAATTTTCAGCACCTGCTGATAACTTGTCAGTGCCTTATGCCACTGCTCATTCGACATCTGGCTTTGTGCTTGTTGCCGCAGTCTCAGCACAACCAGATCTTCCCTGGCTGATTCGAGTTTCTTTTTGGCGGCAAGTACTGCAGGATCTGTGGGAGACAGGCGCAGGGCATCAGCAAGGGAGGCTTCTGCTCCTGGTATATCACTCGAGTCAAGGTACAAATAGAAATGCGAAAGATGATCTCTTACCTTTTGCTCTTTTACTTGTTCTGTAAGCCGCTCATAGGCAATTGCCAGCGGCTGAAATGTCCCATCCAGCTCATACCCTTTCCTGTATTCCAGCAGGGCAGCCTCCAGTTCGCCCTGTTCCTCAAACTCTTTTCCCCGTGCAAGAGAGGTTCGAACAGTCTCCAGATTCTGAGTCCTTTGCAACCCATCTTTTGCTTCCTGGTCCGCGGCATCGACAGCAAGTGCCATTGAAAAGTGTTTCTGAGCCTCGACACTGTCGCCTTGTTCGAGGGCTGCCATGCCCGCCTGGACAGCGGATACCAATATTTCGTTTCTGTCGGCATCAAGTTGCTGTAGCTTCTCGTAGGCTTTCACATACCTTTCTTCTGCATCTCTAAATTCACTCTTCCTCAGATGACCATCCCCTTCACCAATAAGAGCGACTATACTGCTGTAAGAACCCTGCCCCCATACCTGAATGTTATCGGACGCGAGTCGGCTGTTTAATGCCAACAGTTTCTTCAGTATTTCTCTGGAGCTCATTTCATGTTGATCATGAGATCCATCCTCTGTATCCGCTGTAGCTGATTCACGTTTCACAGGGGGGGCAGAAACCGTTCCGGCAGCCAGACTCTCCTCATGCTGCATCTCTCCCGCACCGACCTGGCCCTCTAATTTGGGAACATAGACAAGAACCCCATAGACAAGAATGGCCAAAACACCAAACAGCGCCGCCGACATCACAACCATCACTGTGCGACTGATTCTCTCGGCACTTCCGGATGATCCTGAGTCGTCCGGTCTTTTTCCCGGCGGTCGAAGTGAGGGAGTACCCTGTGGAGTTTGCATGGACCCTTTTGACATAACAGAGTTTACTGGTACAGGGCCGACGGATTCACTGGTGACTGAAGCCCTGTTTCTTTGGCATATATGTCACGAAGAATCCTGCGCCAATTACTATATTGTTGCTCAGCGGATCCGGTCAGACGAACGGTCTGCCCTTCGACCTCCATGGTCAGAGGTTCAGCCTCAGAACTGAATGAATCCCCAAGCTCCTCGATAGCTACCTTATTGAGCTGACCCTCCTGCCGTTTTTGATGACCGCTGTACAGGGCGTAGGCACCGCCCATCATCATTATATCCTGGAGAGGCTGGGTTCTGACGGAGGTATCAATATCACTGCTTACACCAAGGGCAATGGCGCCAACAATAGCTGCGACACCAAGGACCTGCTGGGCCAAAGCCTCACGCTCGACGGTCCGCATGGTTTCAACCTCTTCATGGCGATACATCCGCCAGGATGAATAGGGTTCCCAAAGATCCAGGTAATACATGTCGTAATAGTCATTTATCGCATCCACCAACATATCATCACGGGTCTTGATCGATCGAACCCTCTCTATCATCGGATCATTATGGGCAGGAAGCTGACGTATTGCGTACACTCCCTCCTGGTTTTCCAGGTAATGAGAGAATGTATCCGGTGCCATGGAGGAAGCGTAGCGAAGCTCTGCCAGATTGCGGATGGTTTGCACCTGCTGGCGGCTAAGTTCTTTTCTGTATAGAGCCATATCATTGGCAACTGAGTTAAAGAGGTCCTGAAAGGTATCTCTACTCTCCGCCTCTGTCTGGTGATGTTCCTCGATACGAGCCGTCTCAGCATACGTCTTTCGAAACCAGATAATATTACTCGAATCGACAACTTCAACCGATAAAACAGCACTTTCCCCATCGGAGTATTCTATTTTGCCGCGGACGAGAACTTCAGCGGCCAGATCATCATCGGGAACGACCCTCACTGCTCCCCAGTATCCTGTATGCTGAAGGGTATGTTTGAGATGCACCGGCACAAAGCGTGATTCAGCCTCTCTTATTTCCATGGATAAGCCACGACGCTGATCCGGATTCCGGGGTAGTACTCCCGGGTCAAAGACCTTAATGGAGACATTCAACAGTTCATCCTGCTGAAATTCATTTGAAGCCGTAAGCGGAGCAACGCCGTCTGCAACTTGTCTCCCCGGAACTGTGGCGCAACCACTCATCATTAAAAGAGAATAGATAAGCAGCACAACCAGGGCTGAGTAACCTGATTGGCCTCTTCGCCTGTCAAGCTTCCATTTCCCGTTTTCCAAAGCTATCATTGCCCTGCCCTCCCGTGGGCTGCAATCACATCCAGCCTTGCTGGATGGTTATATTTTAAAACACTGTATCAGTTAATCCCTTCCTTATATTTTCGGTATTCCTCCCAAAGCTTCTCCTTAATTTCCGGGTCTTTTTCTTTTTCCGCAGCCTCTCTCAACTGCCTGGCAACAATGTCATCATTCTCTTCCGGGGGAAGTTGCCCCCTGTTGTCTTCCCGTTTTTCCCTGTCCATCTCACCAGTAGCAGATCCTGCGCCACCTGCTGCCGTCCGACTTTTTGTCCCCGCCTGAGATTTTTTTTCAGCTTTGGCACTTTGCTCCTCTTCTCTGTTCCCGGCAAGGGATACACCAGAGGGCCTCTCACCACTGTCTCCCCTCGTACCGGAGGCTGCTTCAGGATAAGGTTGTGACGATTGTTGTTGGTCTATCTTCTCCTGCTCGCTTAACAGCATCTCGTCAAACTGGCTCAGTGCAGCCTGTAGCGTCATGTCAAGATCATCTATCTTTTCACCAATGGTTTGAGTCTCTCCAGGTGTAGGAGGACTCCCTGTCAAGTCCGGCAAATCTGCTGATTCTATATAATTACAGGGGAGTTCAGACATCTCTATTGATGAGACCATCCCGGCAAGTTCTTCACAATAATAGTGAATCCTTGTGCTCAAATAATTCAAAAATTGTCGATATTCCTTTGCCTCGATAACACTGAACGTTTCACTGTCTACACCACGGTGAACCTCATTCTGACCATTGGATCTCGCTCTATCAAGTATAACAATGGTTTCTTTAAGCGTCTGCTCTGAAACTGATGCATAAGCAGATGCCCCCCAACCATTGCAAAAAACCATCGCCAGTATCAATCCATACACATATGTCACTTGCCTGACCACTGTCTCCCCCACTACTAATTAGAAAATACCCCCACATTTACGAGCATCCTCACAATTAAATATATCTTCCCCGCGTTTCGCTGCATCACCTATATACCTATTCTTTCATCAGTAAAGAATAATAGTCAATGTAAATCAAGCATGTTAAGAGAGTGGAAGCCAGGAGGGGAAAGCCTTATCACAGATCATCGTTGTTGATAAATCTATACCTTCCTCCTGTATTATCATGGCTTACACGGCCATGCATCTATGATGCCGAAAATATCGAGACGATGAGACCGAGGGGGAGCCCGGAGCGTAGATATCGGGTGAAGTGAGGTACACCACTCGGTGCATTATCCACCCAGGTAGAGTTTTTGTACCTCTGGATCATCAAGTAAGCTGTTGCCGGAGCCGGTAAGCCGGTTTCGACCCGATTCCAAGACATATCCCCTGTGGGCAACCGAGAGCCCTTTACGGGCATTCTGCTCCACCAGTAAAAAAGAAATTTCCTTACTGTTCAGGTCGGAAATGATCTGAAAAACCTCGTCGACAACAAGTGGAGAGAGACCAAGGGATGGCTCATCAAGGAGAACCAGTTGTGGTCTAAGGAGCAGAATCCTGGAGAGCGCGAGCATCTGCCGTAACCCACCGGAAAGTGAGCCGGCACTGTTTTGGAGTTTTTCCCGCATCCAAGGAAACGTCAGAAAAACATCCTCCAGGCGCTCCCGGAACTGTTCTTCAGAAATAAAAACCCTGCTCAAGTGGAGGTTTTCAAGAATCGAGAGACTGGGGAATACGTTTCGCCCCTGGGGAACAAAGAGGATTCCCATGGATATTTTTTTCTGACAACCAAAGCCTGAAACGTCACTCTCATTGTACAAGACACGGCCTCCGGTGGGATACAACTGACCTGCGACAACTCGCAAAACCGTTGACTTCCCTGCACCGTTTGGGCCAATAAGACAGACTGTTTCCCCCTTTGCCAGGGTTATATCGAGATCGGAAAGGACGGTGAGTTCACCATAACCGGCAGTGATGGATTCAAGTGTTAACATAACTGTCACTCCCGAGGTATGCCTCGATTACCTGCTTGTCGTTTCTGGCTGCTTCAGCGGTACCATTAAAAATCAACTTTCCCGCATCTAGCACCAGTACACGGTCACACAACTGGCTGACAAGGGGCATATTATGTTCCACCAAAAAAAACCGCATGCCTCTTTGTGCCAGCGTCTCAAGTATGGTGACAAGAGACTGGATGAGTGTTGGGTTTATCCCGGCAGTAGGTTCATCGAGCAGTACCAGCCTCGGGTTTGTCATCATCACCCGGCCAATCTCCAAAAGTTTACGCTGACCGTAACTCAGGCTTCCGGCAGGTTTATCGGCAAGAGCAGTCAGGTGGAGTAATTCCAGAATCTCATAAGCTCTGTCTTTAAGCTTGCTTTCCTCCAGGCGAATCCTTCCCCGTGCAAAAAAGGTACTTATAAGCGACTCTCCCAGTTGCGGAGTCGGAATAGCGGTCAGGTTTTCCAGAACCGTCATAAACGAGAGCATTCGACTATCCTGGAAGGTGCAGGATAAGCCGGTATGACATCTTTTTTCAGGTGGCAGGTTGTCGAGTTGTTGTTTCTCGAAATGCACTGTCCCTTGATCCTGCACATAAAAACCCATTACCACATTAAAAAGGGTCGATTTCCCCGAACCGTTTGGCCCGATAAGACCTGTAATAGGCGTATCCGGGTCCAGCTTGAGGGAAACATCCTGCAGAACCTGGTTGCCACCGAACCGTTTTGATAAGCCATTGAGTTCGAGCATCAGGTCTCCTGTATAAGGTCTGTTTCGGCAATGATACCCTGAGGCCTTCGCAGCATAAGGACCACCAGGACAAGACCGAAAAGCATGCTTTGGACATGTGCGACACCGGCGGTCATGGTTGCCGGAAGAGGTAGAAATCTCAAACCTTCTCCCACTGTTACTACAATAATCGAGCCGATTACGGGACCAGCAAGGGTTCCCCGCCCACCAAGGACAACACACAAGACGACCAGCACTGTTAACTGCAGGCTGAAATCGTTGGGACTGATATAGCCGATATAATGGGCCCACAATGCTCCGGCCAGCCCGCCAAAAGCAGAACCCACTGCAATCGTGCGGGTCTTGAAAGAGACCACATTCTTGCCAAAGGCCCTGGCCACATGTTCATCTTCACGGATTAGTTTTAGCGTCCTGCCAAAAGGAGATAAAAGAATCACCCTTATGCAGAGCAGGGAGAACAGGGTGAGCAGAAAAACAATCAGGAGGGTCACACTATTTCCGGCAAGCCCCATCAGCTCAATCCGGGGAATTCCCGGTATTCCCATCGGTCCACGGGTCAGCCACCGCTCGTTGAGCAGAACAAGACGGATCATCTCTGCAAATGCCAGGGAAGCGACACCGAAATAATCCCCAGTGAGTCGCAGTACCGGCCAGGCAAACAGGAGGCCGACGAATGCAGCAACGACCATACTGGCAACCAGGCCGAACCAGATTGGGTAACCGCCGACAGTGATAAGGGCAGAGCTGTATGCGCCGATAGCAAAAAATCCTACATGACCGAAGTTATAGAGCCCGGCATAACCTAGCTCCAGGTTCAGGGATGAGGCAAAGAGGATATAGATAAGGCAAATAATAGTGATGTGCAGGATATATTCCATCAGCGCCCCCCGCTTTGTGCCGAACCGAATATTCCCTGTGGCCTCAAAAGCAGAATGAGAATAATCAGTAAAAATGCAGGCATATCCTTATACCCGGGTGAGATAAATGCTGTTCCCATATTCTCTATCACACCGATACACATACCACCAAACAGGGCGCCCCAGACACTGCCTACGCCGCCTAGCAAGACGGCGGCGAATGCCTTAATCATAAAGGCAAGCCCCATCATCGGATCAAGATTGGTGTCAAGAGCAAGGAGAAAACCTCCAGATGCGGCAAAGACCGCCGAAACGGTCCAGACAAAATAGCTTACCCTGCTGGTCGATATTCCATAAATGCCGGCAAGCTCAATACTGTCCGACACCGCCCGCATGGACTTGCCGATAAGGGTCTTGGTTAAAAGCAGGTACAGGGTAACGAAAAACAGTATCGTCAGACACACCATCCCTATCTGAACCTGGGTGATAAATAATCCGCCAAACTCAAATCCTTCAAAGAGTCCAACCTGGTAGGATCGGAGATCTGAGCCGAAGTAGAGCTGCAGACCGCCACGCAGCAGGAAAGAGAGCCCGATGGATGCTATGAGCAAGGTGATGGGTTGGCTGTTTTTCAACGGCCCGAAAACAAACCTGTTTTGCACCTGCGCGAGAACAACAACCAGGATGATGGCGGGTGGAACTGCAAGCCAGAGAGGGAGATTAAACGGTGCGGACATAAACAGCAACACACCGTATGCCCCCCAGGCGATGAGTTCTCCGTGAGCAAAATTGATAAACCTGAAAATGGAATAAACCATAGTCAGACCAACGGCGAACAGTGCGTAGACACCGCCTGCAACGAACCCGTTTAATAAAAGCTGAAGATAATACACATTAATGCCAAGTCATGCTGAAGATAATGATACAAACAGAGGCTTCGTAAGGCAATGTTCTGCGTATCAGGGGCGAGTCTGCTGCTCTTGGTCGAAATCGCTTTAACTGTACAAATGGATTGTGCAGATATTACGCCCCTGATATCGCTATTTATGAGTCCATCAGTTTTCGACGATCTTGCCGTCCTTCACTGACCATCGACCATAGGTTGCACCGACATCACCATTCTCATCAAAACTCTTATCGCCTGTTATTCCCACATACCCTTTGGAGGATTCCATGAGTGCCTCGCGAATAGCATCGGCAGACAACTCGTCTGCACTGTTCAGTGCTTTCGCCAGGAGATGAATCATGTCGTAATTATACTCACCAAAAATAGGGAGTTTGTTTTCAGGATATTTTGCAGCAAAGGCTCTCTTGTAATGACCGTAACGGTCCCCCTCTTTCGAGAAGGTGGGATAGGTGCCGACAATACCTTCTGCAGCCTGCCCGGCAAGCTCAACAAGCTTGGGGGATTTTGCTGCTGATCCCATGAGCCATTGGGGAGTAAATTTCATTTCATATGCCTGCTTCAGGAGGACACCTCCTTCCTTGATGTACGTCAGGTTGACCACTGCTTCCGGCTTTTTCCGTTTTAGACGCATAAGCTCAGAACGATAATCAGCTTTTCCCTCATCATGGGCGAACTCATCGACTATCTTCCCCTTGTATTTGGCCTTGAACACATCAGCCAGGCCAACACCCCAATCGTTATTGATGTACGTCAGGGCAACTTCCTTGTAACCAAGTTCTTCGGTCAATTCGGCAACACCGATTCCCTGCAGCATATCGGATGGGAATACACGGAATACGTAAGAACCGCATTGGCTGATATCAGAAGCAGCAGACTCAGCGCCGATAAACACTGTTTTCTCACGCTCGGCGATAGGGCAGGCGGCAAGGAAATTGGAACTGGAAGCAGGACCGATGATAAGCGGCAGCTTTTCAATGGAAATCAGCTTCTGCAGGGCGGAAACTGATCCCTGGGCAGTGGAAAGGTTGTCTTCATAAACAACTTCAAGGTCTTTGCCTTTAATACCACCAGCTGCATTTACCTCGGCTACCGCAAGGTTAATCGCCCGCTGAAAACCCTCTCCATAAACGGAAATCTTGCCGGACAGCGGTTGAACGGCACCTATCTTGACAGTTTCGGCAGAAACGGTACCTGCCAGTAAACAAATTAACGCTGCATAAAGAATTTTCTTCATCAGTCTCTCCATGGTGGGAAAACAATACGTTCATACCAGGTCGACTCTCCTGGAGGCCTTGAATACATAACTATTTTCAAACTCCTTGTATCAACATAATCTGTTTAAAATCTCAAGATATATATCTACCCCCTCGTGCAAATCGCTAATCCGTACATACTCATCCACCTGGTGGGCCATCCCGGATTCACCAGGGCCCAAGATAATCACAGGAACATTTCCAAGGCCAGGCCCAAGGATCCCGCCGTCGGTATAAAAAGTGGCTATACGCTGGTCGTGTTTTCTATTGCGGATATGATCACAGCAGGAAAAAACCT
Organism: Desulfopila sp. IMCC35008; assembly: GCF_010646885.2. GTDB lineage: Bacteria > Desulfobacterota > Desulfobulbia > Desulfobulbales > Desulfocapsaceae > Desulfopila. Next base: position 5,028,952 of record NZ_CP050700.1, read on the forward strand.
GGAGCACGATATCCTGGTCGGGATTGGTCCACAGCGGGGGAAGGTCGAAAATAACGTCTATTTCAGGCTGAAACGGCATCAAAAGATTTGTTATGTTACTCAGGATAACATTGTTTTGCAGGTTGACTGTAGAACGGATATCCACTCCGAGTTCGGCGAGATCGGGAACTGAGTTGTAATTGTCACCACTCCGCATTCTGCTGGGAACCAGGGTGAGGTCGCCCATAACCGGATGTGTTTCTCCTCTTTCAATCTCGTTACTGAGTAACAGCGCAGCTGTCGCCGCCTTCACCAAGGCATTGTCTCCGAGGTGGGGAAACGCTGCATGGGCAGTTTTGCCGTGGAACAGTGCCTTGAACCAGAAGACACCTTTATGCCCCAGGCAGGGGCTATTGCCAGTAGGTTCAGCAACAAAGATACAACGCGGTTGTGGCAGGGCATTATCCTGGATTAATTTTGTCACACCTGCACAGCCGATTTCTTCATCGGGTGAAAGCACAACAACCAGAGGAGAGTCATTGCCGGTAGAAGCGTGATGTATGGCACTGGCGACCAGTGTGGCCACGCCACCTTTCATGTCTGCAGCACCCCTTCCGTAAAGCCGACCGCCCTCAATTGCTGCTCCAAAAGGGTCCCTGGCCCATGGCTGAGAACCGAGCGGCACAGTATCAAGATGGCCGGAGAACATAATAGGAAGCTGGTCTTTCCTGCCCCAGTGTGCAACAAGGGCAGTCCGGTTAGGACCATATTCGTATTCGGTGACAGCAAACCCTGCCTGACTTAGCAAAGGAGCCATAATGCGTACGCACTGAGCTTCATTGCCCGGAGGATTTACCGTATCGACTTGGATAAGTTCTTTTGCCAGTGATAGCGCAAGGTTGTGTGTCAAATGATCGCTCTCTAAGATATTTGCCTTTTATAGTCCCTAAACGACGCACCTGCAATCATGCCCGGAGAAACACTCGAAGTCAAGACGATCGGCAATTCGCTTGAAAAGGAATCTATCAATAAATTGAAGACCAGGAACACTGATGAAAAGGTACCTTCTATAAAGGAAGTGAGTGGGTAAGGAAAACACTGTAATCCATAGTCATTCTTCGTTATTTTAAAATTTTCTTCAGTTACCCTATCATCATTATGCTATCTTGACGAGGCGATGGAATCCTCGACCATACCGTATAAATCTCTCACACTAAAAAGGTACTAAAAAATGAAACACGGATTGAAAAAGATACCCACCCTCCTTGCGGCAACAGCAATACTTGCCCTGATTTCCACCCTTGCCTCGGCAGCCCCCTCAGGAGAGCTGATCATTTACCATGCAGGCAGCCTGACCGTGCCAATCAAACAGATGATAGCAGAGTTCAATGTTGAGTATCCGGAGGTAAAGGTTATTACCAAGGCGGGTGGAAGTACCAAGATGGCCAGGTTGATATCGGATAAAGGAGAAACCGCTGACATTATGGCTTCAGCCGATTACAAGGTCATCGACAATAACCTGATCCCAAACCTTACCGACTGGAATGTCCGCTTTGCCACCAACAGGCTGGTGCTCTGTTATACCGACAAGAGCAAGATGGCTGACAAGGTCAACGCAGACAACTGGCACGAGATCCTGCGGAATCCCAACGTGAGTTGGGGACATTCAGACCCAAATCTTGACCCCTGTGGGTACCGCAGCCTAATGGTCATGCAGCTTGCAGAAAAGTATTATAAAATCGACGGGCTATACGATGGACTCCTCGCCAACCGTCCCGAGGAGAATGTGAAGGCCAAGGCGATCCAGCTTGTTGAGCTGCTCAAATCCGGTGAGCTGGATTATGGCTGGGAATACAGATCTGTCGCTGTGCAGCATGGACTCAGGTTTGTGGAACTCGACGATGCTGTCAACCTCCGTTTATTCCCGTTCGTATCCCTACAGAAGATATGAAAAAACTCCTGCCGGACAATATCACCCAACTTGTTGAAGTACGTATCTGATGACAATGCGTGCCGGCACCGGAATACGGTGCAGGCAAAGTAATCCTACAACATCCCCAGACCCTCAGAATATCTGAACCAGATATTTCCCTGCCGTATCAGTTGCCAGCAATTCACATTCTAAGCCGTTGAATGTCACCAGAGTTTCAAGTGTAGCAAAATCCAGGTATATCCAATCGAAGCTATCCGAAACGATATCACCGTAGCGCATAACAAACTCTGTCTGCCCTTGATATTCGTCTTCTTCCTCCTCGAAATCTAGTGCTTCTTCATCCGGCACTTCCAGAACTGTCGACTCGGCTATCACCTGGCCACCATCTTCAAGGATGATTTTGACAAACTGCAAGAAGAGGTTACATCCATCCAGTGATCCGCAGATCCCAAGGCCGTTCATAAGCATGAGAATGGTGTCGTATTTCTTTTCTGAGAGTGAAAAAAGGTTCTGATGGACAATATTCTTCACCTGTTGCAGCTCCATCACCCGGATACAACCCGGTGAAATATCCAGAGCATCCACATCCAGGCCCTGCTGCTGAAGGTATAAACTGTGACAACCGCTCCCGGCACCGACATCGAGAATCCTGCCCCTGCATAAAGCGAGGGCCTGGCGTTCCAGCTCATCCATTTCAGCATAACTTCTGAACATCGTTTTACCAGGCATCTCCCACATCTCGAGTGTGGAGGATTCCACCTCGACGAAGGCCTGCTGATTGCCCTTCAAGTAATCCAGCATCATTGCTCCAAGGGGATCCTTTCGCGGGTCGCTTATAATACTATCCATCATTGTATTTACGTCTTGTATCTGTGTTTTACAAAAATACGAAGTAACCATATCCATATCGTACCCACCTGGTTTGTCAAAGATATCTCTCCTGGGCCACACCCTGCAAGAACTACATTTCGTCTCAACAGCCTTTGGCAGAAAAGAAGAGCTTGCAGTGGGAAGAGTCATACGTTGCGAACAAACCCAACAATACGGCCAGTGCAGGGAGGAGCTCCAACGACCGTACTGCCGGATACCATACGTAAATATATGAAGGCTTCAGGCAGCTTTGACTTCCCTAGCCTCTATTGTCTCCGATTTCAGAACGGTATGTACAGCCGACACCAGGATAGAGGTATAAAACCAATGGTGCAAAACTGCAATAACCACCAAAGAGGAATAAAAAAAGGCCACGGTACCGTTATACCGATACCGTGGCCAGGATTCTCAATCCCAAAAGGATCTATCAGAAAAAACTGCGATACTGATATTGCGACCCCAACACCAGACCCAGATCAAAGGCCCGCATATTCATCTCAAGGAAATCCTTTGGGATACGCTCCTCAAGCACCTGCAGGACAGCCTCCGGTTCCAGGATCTGGGTAATGCCAACCAGGGCACCTAAGGTGCAGATGTTATAAACAATGGGCTTGCCAATTTTACTCATAACCTGCTCGTACATAGGCAGCTCAAGCTGTTTGGCATCCACCTTCCTGGTGGTCTCCACAAAACGGGGATCGGTAAGCAGCAAGCCACCAGGCCGGATAAGGGAAGAAAAGCTGTTGTACGAATTCTGTGTGAGCGTCATCAGGATGTTGGGCTGAATAACACCCGGATAGTTGATCTTACTATCGGAAATAATAATATCGGTTCGGGTGGAACCACCACGCGCCGCTGCACCGTAAGCCTGGGTCTGGGTTGCGTTTTTTCCACTGTAGATAACGGCGGCTTCAGCCAGAATAATCGCTGCCGTTATCACGCCCTGTCCACCGGAACCAGAAAATACCAGTCGAATATTGCTCATTGTTCTTACCTCCCCTGTGCCTTGTTGACGATCTTCTCATACTCCATACAATACTCAGGGCGTTCTTCCTGAACGAAGATGCCGCGGGGCGTGAGGTTCGGATTTTCTTCAAGAGCCTTGGAACCGATCGGAGCCGTATTGGTCTTGTGCAGCTCAAGCATGGCAGGAGCGTCCCCTTCCTTATTCTTTCGACCGTAATGGGTCGGGCACTGGGAAAGGATCTCAACCACGGAAAAACCCTTGTGGGTAATGGCCTTCTTCAGGATATTTGTTGCCTCCTTGGCGTGGTACGCCGTGGAACGTGCCACAAAAGAGGCACCGGCCGCTGTTGCCAGCTTCACCACGTCGAACTCCTGATCAATTGTGAGATAAGGAGCGGTGGTCGCTTTTTTGCCCTCGCCGGAGAGCGGTGAAAACTGACCGCCGGTCATGCCGTAGATGCGATTGTTCATGACAATGGCGGTAATATCAATATTCCGCCGGCAGGCATGAATAAAGTGGTTACCACCGATGGCGAGTGCGTCACCGTCACCCATCGGCACGATGGTAGTCAGACTCGGTTTAGAGAGTTTAACACCTGTAGCGCAAGCCAGCGCCCTGCCATGCATGGTGTGCAGGGAGTGAAAATCCACATAGCCGGAAATACGGGCGGAACAGCCGATACCCGAGGTCATGACGATGTCGTTTTTATTCAATCCCAGCTCCTCAACCGCCCGGAGCAGTGAATTCAGGATCGTCCCGTGGCCGCAGCCCGGGCACCACATATGCGGGAAAAATCGTTGTCGTATATAATCTTTAACAGCCATGTCACACTCCTCTTCCCTGGATCACCCGAAGGAGACGTTTGATATCGTGGGGGGTTATCAGCTTGCCGTCAAACCGGTTTGCAAGAAATACGCGTCGGGGTTTATCCACACACGCCTTTACCTGGGCCATCACCTGCCCCATGTTCATCTCTACTACAAGTACACCACGCGCCTTGGCGCATTTCTCGCGAACAACCTCACACGGGAAAGGCCACAGGCTCTGCAGTTCGAGTACACCGATACGTTCGCCGCGCCTGCGACGTTCTTCCGCCAGATGAATTGCGGAGCGGGCAGCTGAGCCATAAGAAATCATGACGTAACGGGCGTCTTCCATATAATGCTCTTTATATCTGGTTATGGCATGGACGTTATTTTCGATTTTATCGACCAGATGGCGCAACAGCTCGTTGACCACCGTCGGGTTGGCCGAGGGAAAACCCCACATGTCATGGTAGAGGCCGGTCACATTATAACGGTGCTCGGCACCGAAATCGGACATCGGTAAACGACCGTCCTCACGGGGGAGGTAAGGGTGGTAATCGACGTCCTTCCCAAGAGAGGTGCGCAGACGGCTGACGACTTCCAGCTCATCCTGCTCGGGAATCTGAAGTTTTTCCCGCATATGTCCCACCGCCTCGTCCAGCATAAGGATAACCGGTGTACGATAGGTTTCGGCAAAGTTAAAAGCATCCACCGTCATGGAAAAAACATCCTGATGGTTGGAAGCGGTAAGGGCAATAATTGAGTGGTCGCCGTGGGTCCCGTAACGTGCCTGCATGATATCACCCTGGCTGACGTGGGTCGGATTACCAGTTGAAGGGCCACCGCGCTGGACGTTGACGATAACACATGGAATCTCTGCCATACAGGCATAACCGATTGCTTCCTGCTTCAGGGAAAATCCAGGACCCGAAGTAGCGGTCATTACTTTATGCCCGGTAAGCGAGGCGCCTATAATCGCACACATGGAGGCGATCTCGTCTTCCATCTGGATGAACTTACCTCCACCCTGGGGTAACCGGTATGAGAGGTGTTCGGCAATCTCAGTCGACGGGGTGATCGGATACCCTGCAAAAAAGTTCAGACCCGCATAGAGCGCGCCTTCAACGCACGCTTCGTTGCCCTGCACAAATCGTATTTTCTCACTCATTATCCTTCTCTCCCTCGTCAAGGATGATCTCGATGGCCAGATCCGGACACCGAATCTCGCACAGTTGACAGCAGATACAGTCCTCGGGACGAGCCGCAATCACCTTCTCCTCACGGTCCAGCTCGAGCACCTGTTTCGGGCACAAAGCCACACAGATACCGCAACCTTTGCACCAGTCACGGTTAATCAGGTGTTCCTTCAGTTTCTTCTTTGCCATTGTTTTTCACTTTTTTGTGGGGGTGAATACTGCTTCTCATTTACATCTTGCTACCTCTTGGGAGTACCTCTTGCAAGCTTGGTGAAAAGACGACAGGGAGGGGCCTGAAATCCGATCAGGCCCACTCCCTGCTACATTCTGTCCAGCAGCTTCCCGACAATTGTCGACAGAAATTGCATGCAATCTTCGACAAAAGAACTTCTCTGCGATCTTTCAAGCTGCACTCCTCCTTCCTTCTTTATAAAAAGCGCAGTTGCATGTCAACGATTTTCGGTGAGTTTATTCCTTAACTTGTACGATTTTCTGAACCTCCAGTTCATCGATCTCTTCATTTGAGAAACCAAGTTTTCTAAAAATTGAGCGCGACCCTTCTCCTATCTCCGGAGGATGGCTGCGTAAATTGAATGCAACCCCATCCATTCGCAGCGGTAGTTTTGGCAATTTTGCCAACTCTCCGCCCGGGGTCTTCACCTCGACCAGAGATCCTGATTCATTCATATGAAGGTCATCGACCAGATCGGACGGCTTGTTGACAGGTCCGAAGGGTATGCCCGCCTGTTCAGCCAACGACATCAACTCCTCTTTCTTCAGTTTGCCAAGCCGTGCATTGAGCTCTGGCAGGAACCAGTCACGAGCATCAATCCTGCCCTGGTTGGTTGCGAGTTCACTCTTTTCCGCCCAGTCATCAAAACCAAAGATTTTACACATGCGCTGCCAGTGGCGATCGGATGTCACACCCACAAAGACCTGCTCCCCATCCGCTGTGATAAAAAGATCGTACACCGACCAGGCTCTGCCCCGCTCCGGCATTGGAGGCGGTGCCTGTCCGGAGACTGCCTCAACGGCCATGTGCTGGCCCACCAGAAAAGCCACCGATTCGTAAAGGGTCGCCTGCACCAGTTTGCCTTGACCGGTCTGCTGTCTTTCATAGAGGGCGGTCAGGATACCTATAGCCCCGTAACTGCCACCAAGAATATCGGTAATCGAGGCGCCTGCCCGCAAGGGCCTTCCGGATGGACCCGTCATGTAGGCCAGTCCGCCCATCATCTGCACCACCTCATCCAAGGCAGGACGATTCTCATAGGGGCCCGGCATAAATCCTTTCAGAGAACAGAAGATGAGCTTCGGGTTTAATTTTTTACAATCTTCATAGCCTACGCCGAGCCTCTCAACGGTACCTGGTCCGAAATTCTCTATCAACACATCCACTTCTGCTACAAGCTTATGTAATATTTCTTTGCCTTTGGTCGATTTAAGATCGATGGACACACTCTTCTTATTCCGGTTTAAATAGGTGAAGAAGCCCGAACCAAATCCTTTGAGCCAGCGGGTATCATCCCCTTTGCCCGTTCGCTCAACTTTAATGACCTCCGCTCCCATGTCTGCCAGAATCAATCCGCAGGTCGGTCCCATAACCGTGTGTCCAAGCTCCAAAACCCGTATACCGTCAAGTGGTAAACTTTGTCCTGTTTCCATAATCAGCCCTCGCAGGTCTTCTGCACTTGCAGCACCCTGCCCATCCTGCCGGGTAGGTTTCTACCAAGCAATTGTTCATATGTTTCTGCCACCTGGCAGATCTTCTCCAGATCAATTCCCGTATCCACGGCCATAGATTCAAACAGGTTCACTGCGTCTTCAGTCGCAATATTGCCAGCCGCTCCCTTTACAAAGGGGCAGCCACCAAGCCCACCAGCACTGGTGTCGAATATCCTGACACCTGCCTCGTAGCCTGCAACCATGTTAGCCACAGCCAGCCCCCTGGTGTCATGTAGATGCAGGGATATGCCGACCTCCGGAAAGGCTTGCCCCACCTTCGTTGTCAGTTCTTTCACCTGGAAAGGGTTCGCCATCCCGGTGGTATCGGCCAGATTAAACTCAGCAGCCCCCGCCCCGGCCATTGATTCGAGCGCCTCCAGAACCCGCTGTTCCGGAATTACACCCTCATAGATGCAACCAAAGGCACACTGTGCTCCGGCCCTTACTTTGATACCCGCCTGGACCGCCTGCCTGATAAGCTCAGTGACCGAATCAAGCGCATCTCCATATGACTTGCGAACGTTTTTCAGACTATGTGCATCGCTCACCGACACTGACAAGCTGATATGCTCCAGTCCACATGCCATTGCCCGTTCAAGCCCCCTGCCATTAAGAACCAGACCGGTTACCAAGACCCCAGGCGTTTGTTTGACCAATGCAACAAACTCATCAGTATCACCCATCTGGGGTACAACTTTCGGATTCACAAAAGAACCGACCTGAATCCTCGAGACACCCGCCCGAACCAGATGGTTAAAAAGTTCGAGCTTCTTTTGGGTCGATACGACCTGCTTCTCGAACTGCAAGCCATCCCGCAACGACTCATCTTCCAGAATTACTGTTTTCATAATAACCTCTCACCTGGAAGCTACTCAGTAGCCTATTAGTTTATAGTGTAGCTATTTTTGCATTACGGTCTTCAACAGTCAATGGAAAAAATAGAATCTCCTGCAATAATAGATATAGTTGTTCCTGGATTGAGATACCTCAATCAGTTCCCTCAAAAAAGACCAGGGAGAGAACAGCCTGTTAGCAAAAGAAAAATACGGCAAAACCCGGTTAGTCAGCAAACCGAGATCAGACTTCAAATTCTGAGCTCAATTGTGAAGAGAGTTTGGTTGCCGCCAGCAGGATCTGGCCAATATACTCTTTTTCTGTAGCAACATTGCTCAGGCGGCTAAGGGGACCGGCAAGGGAGATGGCACCAATTATCCGATCAGATCGTTCAAGGACAGGGGCGGCAATGGCAAAGGCGTCGGGGTTCCTCTCCCCTTTACTGATTGAATATCCCTGTTCATAAACGGACTCAATTTCCCTTTCCAGGAGGGTGCGCACCTTAGGCAGGGCTTCAGCAATGATAATGCCCCTCTCCACTTTCGGGGCATAAGCAAGCAATACCTTGCCGGCAGCACCGGTTTGCAGTTCCATCCTCTGCCCAACCGATACGGAAAAACGAATAGCATTCGTCCCCTCCTCGCGTGCCAATACCACCCGCTCCAACCCCTCCCGAATATAGAAAGTGGTCGACTCACCGGTCCTGAGGGCAAGTTCACGCAGGGCCGGGCGAACCAAGACCACCAGATTGTCTATTGCTTCGAACACCTTGCCGAGTGAGCGTAATCGCGGACCTGGTGTAAACTGGCCACTTTCTGCGCCGCCCATAACATATCCTTTATGACTTAAAGTCCCGAGTATACGTGTCACACGATTACGGGTCATACCGGTCAGCTCAACAATATCCTTCACCGACAAACGTGGGGACTCCAGAAAACAGTTGAGCACATCAAGTGCCGCTGTCACCGCTTCGATGTGCCTGTCAAATTGCCGAACCTGCTGAGCCATTTTTTCACCTATCCGATTTTGTAATCAAAAAACAGTACGAGCCCTCGAATCATCCAAGTTCATCCCGGAACGTCCCGGTATCAGGCTAGAATGTCTGATATTCTGTACGCATTTCAAGCTCTTTCATTTGCCTTCACTGCTCCCTCATAAATAGTTATGCGAATAGAGACAGGTAAAGGCCTAAAGAGCTTCTTGATTTATGATGAAAATGCGCATTAATATTCAAATACAAGGAGATCCGAGCCATGACGCACTGTAAAACAATCATCAATCTATCTGCCTCACTTTTACCAAGACATCATTTTGAAAAGCTCGCAAAAAAAACATCACCGGGGTTAAATGTTTCGCCGAAAATTGCAACGCTCTGTCAAAGAGGCTGGGATGAGCTATGCCAAAGAAAGACGATGTCTTCAGATATCAAACTTCTTGAAGAGAAGTTAACAATATAATCAGGACAATGAAGCCTCAGGCTTATGGTTTTTGAGACATGAACGATTTCATCTTTCGTCGATACGACATCTACTTTAAAAGGTGCGCGAAAGAGTAATGATGTCATTTTCAGAAGCCAATTGCACAAAATGTCAAAAGTCGAGTGCACTCCCATGCACTACAAAACACTGGCGATTACTTTCAAAAAGGCACGATAAAACCTTATCTATGAATATGAGATAGCTAACAAGCTAATACGAATAGAAAAAACAGAGTTTGTTACGCGGAGTCTTTGGTAATATTTACTTTGCAGTTGCTCCATTTTAAGCCAGTTCCATTGAAATAGAAAAGTCTATCCACACAGGAAGCACTCTAAGTTTTTGTATATTATGACATTGATTAGTTGCTTTGTGGCAATGTCAAATTCAAGTGTCAATAGCATTTGACTACTCACAAATATTTTGTTAGGCAAGAGGGCCTGGAGACCGTTTGGAAACAATATACAATAATGATATCGTATGATTATGTTGTATATTTTTATAATGTTGCTGTTTAGGCAGGAGTGTTATAGAGTATCTCTTATGATTTATGCTGGGAGTGTTGAGGGGATATTTCTCAAGCGACCTGCGCTGATGGAAGTTATGGTGACAGAAGATCAAAAAAAGCTATCCGTTTGCACCGGTTTTAGTTTGTTTGTGGAAGCAGTATTTCCCCTCCAAGGTCCTTTCCCCGCGGAAAGTGAATTCTCATCACTCACGTGACTCAATACAATGTAATTTCTTAACTAAGGAATTTTCTTCTTGGTCTCTCGTTCAGCATGTGAGAAATTATTTAATTTAAGACAGATAGGAGTCCTTTAATGAAAGAAATAGTATTGGCAATCTGTTTATTAATAATTAGTTACACATCTGGGTGGACTTGGACGATGGACGAATTAAAAAAGGGAGCAGGATGGTATAATGATTCCGGGTATTCATTTCAGTGTGAAAAATATGCTACCTCTGCAATAGTTCAAAGTTGTTTACGGAAAGAATCTAAATATTGTAAACAATGCAATTCTGACTTTGGATGTATGCAAAGAGCTCATAAAATGTTAGAGGATGAGTGGGCCAAATATAATATTTATCCACAAAACGGCGGTTCATCATCACAAGTTTACAATCCCCCTGCTGTTAAAAAGAAACATATGAATACCAAGCAGAGGGAACAGAAAATATTTGATGATAGAGTATATCAGAACGAAGTACAAGCAAGCCAGACCTGGAATAATATGCTACAGAACATGAGGCAGATAGGTATAGAGGAAAACGAACAAGGTAACCCAATATTATATGAAGTAATCCTTAAGATAGAATCTAATTATACTCATTATTATAATTGTATAACCAGGACGGCATCCAAAGATATGGCAGAGCAATTCAACCGTCCATATGATAAGATGGAGCAATACATGGCAGCTAATATTGAGTCCCTTTTTTATAGATGCAATAAGTGACTGTCATTCGTGAAATTTCGCAGCTCTTCTTGATGATTGGGATTAAATTACGCCAACAAATAAAGGCGAATCGATGATGTGTATTCCACGGCATTTATTATGTTTAATTTTAGTGACATTGTTTATTCGTGCTACTTTTGTTCCCGCTGAAGGTGTCGGTTTGCTAGAACCTATTGAAGTGAAAGGAAAAGAGCCAATATCTGGGAAAGTCGGGCAAAACAGTTCCTTTCCTCTTGTGGGTGTTCAACCGAAGGATTCACAATGTATAGAGGAGTGCATCAGGCGTAATCAAATGGCTTCTGTTGGTTTTGAAATTATCCAACAACAATGTAGGCAAGAGTGTGACTTTGAAGTTATTCTTACTCTTATCAGATCTCCCCGAGATGAAGAATATTTAAAGGGGGTGAAAGCCTTGTCTAGGGTCAATGACCCTCGGGCAGTCCAACCTCTTATTCTTGCACTGATAAGAGATTTGAAAGAACGACGTGGAGTATGGGCATGGATCATTCCAGCACTTGGTGCCTTAGGTGATCCGACTGCTGTCCCTGTGCTAACACAAACATTAACCATAGATGATGACGACTGGCTAGGGAGAGAAATGTCAGCTCGTGCCTTAGGTTTAATTGGCGATCCTTCAGCGATTCCATATTTACTTAAAGCCACCTGGCGTGCTGATACTCGCGACGCTGCTATTCAAGCGTTGGTACGCTTCAGGGATAAACGTACAATACCTGTGTTTTTATCAGCTCTGGATCCAGAAGAAGACAAGCAGACTCGTGAAGCAGCTATCAATGGCCTTCACCTTCTGGGGTCAATCGCAGTCCCCGAAATGCTGGAGGCATTTACCTATTTTTCATCGGAACATCCGGAGACAGAAAAACGCTTGTGGTTATGCCAACTATTGGGTGCCAGTGAAGATCAACGCGCCATCAAGATACTTCGTAACAGCATGACTGACCCAGACAAGCTTATAAGACAATGTGTTGCAGAAGTTCTCCAACCACAGAAACAGAGCTAATTCAATTCATTTTGCAGGAAACAAAATATTTGCTGATCATTGTTTTTATGAGGGTTTAGGGAAATTATGTTAATTTTCCCGAGGTGTTAACATGTAACGATTATTTGGGAAAATATTGAAACATATTAGAGGTTAACGAGATTTCTGGGTTCCTAAAATCACTTGCTTTTGACTGCCGTGGTCAACTCAATTATGGCATTGGAATTATTTATAAGCTTATTCAACCAAGACATATTTTGATTTTTCACCAGGAGAAGGACTACTATGCGGATTAAAACCCACCTACTTTGTATGTTATTGGTTATTTTATTGACACCTCTTTTCGCGTCTGCACAAGACGACAACTCTATGGAAAGACTCCAAAGAGATCTCAACTGGTATTTAGAACTAGTAAATGATGAGGATTCCTGGTGTGTTGAAGCAAGCATTTTTTTTAATGAACCAAGAGTTATGCATCGGAATGACGTTGTCAATCAACTCATCTTTTTTCTCAATGGGCCTGGTGAGTATAGCGGTTACACTCTTGCGGATGCCCTGAAAATAGTCTCTGAGCGATCACAAGCAATAAAAGCAAATATTCGACAAACAACTATTCCAGACATTGAAAATCGAATACGAGCCCACAGAGCAGCAAATTTCAAACCTTCTCATGGAATAGAATACTGTGGGGGGGTAATGACCACTGCTTATCTCACAACTATTAATAATAATTGGCTTAGACCAATACGAGAGCATTGGAGTACACTTCCCTGGAAACACCATTCTTCACGTATAGGAAGGGGACTTGCAGGTTTCACCCAAAGTGATCGAAATGAAGCCAACTTTAGGATATGGCAAAATAAGGTGAACTGCCTGGGAGGGTGTTTTGAACAGAGGTACAAGACAGAAAAAGAACTAAATGCCTGTTTCGTTACTTGTGTTGATAATAACCAATTTATTAATTGCAATCACATGAAGTAGAAACTCATTGGCTTCGTTCTGAAATTCTTACTACTAAATCGATTTTTGAAAAATTCGTTTATAAGGAAGCTCAAGGATTGTATAGAAAAAGTGTCCATTTTTACTGGACCACGTCAATGTGCAGAGGAATTTTTCCAAGCACAGAAATGAAGCCAATTCAGTTGTGAGGGTTGCAGGTTGAGGAGTACTATAAGCAACACAAGCAATACCCTCGAATCACAGAGCTGTATTCTCCTCCCGATATGCTTTTAATTGATTATTTGAAATCAGGAGTGATTTCCTACACTGTAGAGAAAAAAAACTTTTGCGTGCGCTATATATATAGCGATGCACGTTTCCATCAATCTGGTCAAAAATATGCTCTAAGCTGGAATGGTAAGCAATATTGCAGCGAAAATCAGCACCTAAAAGGTGTTTCGAAAGATTGGCCAGCAGATGGAGCTGGTTTTTATACATACGATCGCCACTAATCTGCACTTCGTATAAATATTTTGTGAATTATCCGGTAAGGTGTTGTTTGGATGCAAGATGACCCCGACATTTTTGGGTGCCAGCCAAACAACCGCTTAGCGTACGATTTTTACGTTTTCTGAGACAATCCCCTTAAATGAGGCCAAAGCATGTGGCGCACACTCAAAATTCTTCTTTTCCTGTGGCCGATTCCGGTGATGGCCTATTTTTTCTACAACTATATCTTCGACCAGGCCCAAATAGATAAAAAGCTGATCGAGGCTCATGGCTTGTTATGGAGAAATGGAGAAAAACACATTACCGTCAACGTCACACAAAGCTCCTCGGGTGAACTCAACTCTTATGAGATCATACTCATAGACAACGACAACAACATCCTGCAAAAAGACCTATTTATTGTTGATGGGGACATGTTTGGCGGTGGATTCGTCAAGGCAATTCAAGCCGACAAAGATCAGAACCTGGAACTCATTGCCTGGGGAAGCCACGAAAGAAAGAGGAGTTACTTGTTGGATTATTCAGAAGGTGAAATTATCAAAACGGGTTTTGACAAACTCCCCGAGGAAATACATGAGCTGACCAGACAATGGCACCAAGCCTACGTCACAAATGGCATGACCCTAGCAGTCTTTGGAATTTTGAGCATTAGTTATTACGGCATGGTGATGACCATTTGGCTGATTATCAAATCAGTCCAACGCATCAAAAAACGAAAAGAGTTATAAGATTTGTGCCGAACAACCACAAACCAAGAAATTTCATCCGATCCCCCAACAACGCTTCTTTGCTTTGAAAATATTATATGTGATATGAGGTAAATCAGAAATAATGTATATTAAGGCAATGAAAAGAGAATACCATAATTGGGTATCCAATAAAGAATATTGTTTCTTCCAATATCAAGCATTTAAGAAAATCCCTAATTTTATACTATTCCTGTTTCTATAATGGGCGAGGGGGAGTCTCCGCCCTCCGGGATAAGATCTATCCGTAAAGTGTTTCTATCCACCTGCTTGCTTCCGTGTCAGTAATAACACCGAGATATAGTACAATACGTAAACTCAATTTCAAGGAAATTGAAAGATGACTATTTTGCGTATAACAACAGGATGAATCTTAGGGATTATTTTTATGTCTTCTTCGGCTTTTCCGGAAACCTATGATGAGAAAATAGAACTTTATAATAATTTGAAGAAAGCAGTTAACGACCCTGATATTTTCTGGATTCCAGCATCACCAGACAATCCTCTACGATTTGTGACTAAGCAGCAGTTAGCCAGAATAGTCAGGGAACATCTCGTTAGTAATTGGAAATACACTCATGGAAGCTATGATGTAATGATCCAGATGCTATTGATTTTTCAAATTTAACAAAAAAGAGGGTTGAAAATAATGTTCTTCCAGAACTGAAAAAAGAGATAAATAGATTAACCTCAAAACAGAACAACAACTCACCATCAAACAGTTCCTCTTTTGGCGACGTTTTAGCGGGAATCGCATCTGATAAGCACCTAGAAACACTGTCATTCAAAAACGTTATAGCATCTTTTAGTGGTAATGGAACCGCCATACAAGATTCTCAAATAGATTCTTATGACAGGAATTGGAACAATGCGAGCAATGACAACTATTCCAGTTGTCCTAAGACAAGGCCAGACGAAAGATCTTCATTTAGGGCATATCCAAATAGTCAAAATTATGGTAGCACATACCGATATTGCGCGTATTTTGGGAATGGTTACCTCAAGTTTGAAGAGGCGTATGTGAATGGAAAACGTGAGGGCCTCGTAACAAATTATACAGTAATCCCTCACCTTCCCTACATGGGAAATGAATTCCCGCAGAATCTCACTGAAACCAGTAGAGAGGAGGTGGGGAAATATAGCGTGAATTTCATGCACTGTTAAAATACTGAGGAAGGCGGTACCGCCGGGTCTGGCCTTTTGTAAACATTTAGTAAGATGTGGTAATCGACGCAAAACTGCTCAATGCCAAGTGATGAGCTGGATCAGAATCATAAGAGGTCAAGACCATCCGGTTGGTAAAGATTATCGACCCACCCTGAAAGAATTTGCGTTACGGTATTTAATAGGATAGATTTTAGCCAGTAATTATCAACATCGAAACAGGATCTGATTACATCAGCACTGTTTCTAACCTTCTTTCTCCTTCAACGCGTTATAGCTCCAGGCTTTCGGCGTCAAGGAAATATATGAGTATTGCGAAAACCCCATCCATTGAGATCTCAAACCTATACAAGAGTTTTGGGGACAATGAAGTCTTAAAAGATATTTCACTTTCCGCCTATAAGGGCGATGTCATCTCCGTCCTCGGTTCCAGTGGGTCCGGTAAATCGACCCTGTTGCGCTGCATAAACCTGCTTGAAACACCCGACAGTGGCCAGCTGAAGGTCTCAGGTGAAGAAGTGCTCATGAAAAGCAACAGGAAGGGGCAGTATCGCCCGGCCGACAACAAACAGGTTGAGCGGATACGTACCAAGCTGGCCATGGTGTTCCAGCAATTCAACCTCTGGTCCCACATGACCATTCTGGAAAATGTGATCGAGGCTCCTGTCCATGTGCTGAAGATGAACAGGAAACAGGCCGAGGACAACGCCAAAAGATACCTGGAACAGGTTGGAATCGGAGACAAATTCAATGCCTACCCTGCTCACTTGTCGGGTGGCCAGCAGCAGCGCGCTGCCATCGCCCGGGCCCTGGCCATGGAACCGGAAGCAATACTGTTCGACGAACCAACCTCCGCCCTGGACCCCGAGCTGGTAGGCGAAGTACTCGGCGTTATGCGCACCCTTGCCGATGAGGGCAGGACCATGATTGTGGTCACCCATGAGATGGGCTTTGCCCGCGAGGTCTCATCACGGGTGATTTTTCTCGACCAGGGACGGATCATCGAGGACGGAACCCCTGAACAGGTCTTTGACAACCCTGAAAGCTTACGTTTTCGGACGTTTATACAGGCAATGGTCTAGCTCGGATTTCACCGGTCTGGCCTACCTTACCAATAAACATTTAACTTGTATGTTCATAGGCAAATGGGCTTCACTCTTAACTGCCCAGAGTTGTTTAACACCATTCTAGAGGAGAGAAAATGAAAAAACTGACATTGTGTGTTGCTTTGCTGGCCTTTGTCCTCGCTACCGGCACCGCCATGGCGAAAGACTGGAAAAAAGTACGTATCGGCGTTGAGGGTGCCTATCCTCCTTTCAGCTATGTTGAACCCGATGGAACCCTGGCAGGTTTTGACATCGATATCGCCAAGGCGCTTGGTGAAGCGATGGGTGCCGAGATTGTTCTCGTTGCCCAGGATTGGGACGGTATTATCCCTGCACTCCTGGCCAAGAAGTACGATGCGATTATCGCTTCCATGTCCATCACCGAGGAACGCAAGAAAAAGGTAGCCTTCAGTAAAAAATATTACAATACACCTGCAAAATTCGTTTGCAAAAAAGGAAGCATGACCGAGTTCTCCAAAGATACGATCAAAGGTAAGCGCATAGGTGTGCAACGAGCCACCATCCATGACCGCTACCTGACTGATAACTACGGAGATACCGTTGAGATCAAGCGCTACGGTTCCCAAGATGAGGCATACCTGGACCTCACCGCAGGTCGTGTAGACATGCTGCTGGCTGATAGTGTAGCCCTCTTTGATGGCTTCCTGCAAAAAGAGGAAGGAAAAGATTACCAGTTCATCGGCCCTGATCTTTCCGATCCAAAATGGTTCGGTGATGGTGCAGGTATTGCTATCAGAAAGAGTGACGGCGACCTTGCCGAGAAACTGAATATGGCAATCGACACTATCCGTGCAAACGGTGTTTACAAGAAAATCCAGGATAAATATTTCGATTTCAACGTCTACGGTGAATAATCGACTGGTCCGAATTTCTCACCGCCATTATCGCGAGAAATTCGTACTAACGTCCTGATGTTTTATCAGCCTGTTTCGCCTCTATGCGGGCGGAACAGGTTTTCTTTTCGTACGGATTATTCATGCTGAACCTTCACGGATATGGACCGGCGATTCTGGAAGGAACACTTCTCACTCTGGAAGTGTCGCTGGCCTCATTGTTTATCGCCATGCTGCTCGGCATTATCGGCGCTTTGTCCAAACTTTCAGACCTTTTGCCACTGCGGATAATCGCCACCTGTTACACCACCGTTATACGCGGCATTCCGGATCTGGTTCTTATGCTGCTCGTGTTTTTCGGTGGTCAGGTCTTCATCAATCAGCTTGGTGCCGCCTTTGGCTATGAGGGTTATATCGACATCAACCCGTTTATTGCCGGAGTCTCAACCATCGGCTTTATCTTCGGGGCCTATATGACCGAAACGTTTCGGGGAGCGATCCTGGCTGTCAGCAAGGGGCAGATTGAGGCGGGAAGCGCTTATGGCATGTCGAAGATGATGACTTTTCGCCGAATCACCATGCCACAAATGGTGCGCCACGCCCTGCCCGGTTTCGGCAACAACTGGCTGGTGCTGATTAAGACAACCGCTCTCGTCTCTATTATCGGTCTTGACGACATGGTCAGAAAAGCAGCGCTAGCCGCCGGAGCTACCAGGAAACCATTCACCTTTTATGTGGTGGTTGCCATCAATTACCTGATTCTCACGTCTATCTCCATTTACCTGCTCAAACACCTGGAGAAGAAATACAGCGTCGGCGTAAGGAGGGCATAACTATGGATTTTTCGATCATACTGGAGAGTCTGCCCACCTATTTTGAAGGATTGAAAAACACCCTTATACTGGTATCTGTGTCACTGGCCATCGGCCTGCTCTTTGCTGTCCCTTTAGCAGTGTTGCGGACATCCAAAAATATTTTCATTCAGACACCAATCCGTGCCTTTGTCTATTTTTTCAGGGGAACACCGCTGCTGGTGCAGATGTTTATCATCTACTATGGGTTCGGCCAATTTGATTTCTTTAAAGAAAGTATCTTTTGGCCACTGTTTCGGGAAGCCTATTTCTGTGCTCTTTTTGCATTCTCCCTCAACACCTGCGCCTATACCATTGAGATTTTCCGTGGTTCCATTGAAGCCACCCCTCATGGTGAGGTCGAGGCAGCCATGGCCGCCGGGATGTCACGATTTACCATGTTCCGCAGAATTATCCTGCCAAGTGCATTCCGCAGGGCACTGCCCGCTTATTCAAATGAAATAATCTTCATGCTGCATGGTTCATCCCTTGCCAGCGTTATCACTATTGTCGATATCACCGGTGCAGCACGTATTATTAATTCCAAATACTACAGCCCCTATGAGGCGTTTTTAACAGCAGCCGTCTTTTACCTGTGTATCACCTTTATTCTCGTTTTTCTCATCAAGAAACTGGAAAAACGGTGGTTTGCCCATCTCGCACCACAAATGAACGAACGCGCTGTCATTGAGGCACCGAATTGAAAACAATTGAGACCATCACACTCCCTGCAGCCAGCCCCGGAACAAACCGGGCCCTCACTGTTATCCGGTATACCTCGCAAGGATCGACCCCAGGTCCCAAGGTCTACATCCAGGCGGGGCTCCATGCCGACGAAGCCCCCGGTTACCTGGTAGCCCATCATCTCACAACCCTGCTTGACCAGGCGGAGGTAAAGGGGGAAATTGTACTTGTACCCGCTGCCAACCCTATCGGGCTCAGCCAATGGCGTGATGAACTGTTACACGGCCGTTTTAATTTTGCCAACTCTGTCAATTTCAACCGCAGCCACCTCGATCTGGTCGAAGCTGTCAGTAGGAAAGTAGAGGGAAAACTCACCGATAACCCTCAGGAAAATGTTACTCTTATACGTTCAGCATTTAGAGAGTGTGTGGCCGAAACCAGCCCTATAGACGAAGCGGAATCCCTGAAAAAGCTGCTACTCTCCATGGCCTGTGATGCTGACATCATGCTCGATCTGCACTGCGATCATCAGGCGCTGGTACACATTTATATGGGAACACCACTCTGGCCGGCAGCTCAGGATCTCTCCGCCCAGATGGGTGCAGACGTCACCTTGCTCGCCGAAAACTCTGGCGGTAACCCTTTTGACGAAGCCTGCTCCAGGATATGGTGGGACCTTGCTGCGCAATTCCCGGACAAGCCGATACCACCCGCCTGCCTTTCCGTCACCATAGAGCTGCGCGGCATTGCCGATACCGATCCGGAAATGGTCAGCAATGACGCCCGAAATATTTTCAACTTCCTCCAGCGCAGGGGAATTGTGTCCGGCACAGCACCCGAGCTCCCTCCCCTGAAAAACAAAGCGACGCCATTGACCGGTGTGGATTACGTCAAAGCCCCATCACCAGGCATTGTCAGCTTTATCAAACAACCGGGAGAGTGGCTCAGGAAAGGGGATATCATCGCTGAAATCGTTACCCCCCTGCCCGCCGAAGGAGAAGAGACCGTAGTAGCACTGCGGACACAAACAGACGGGCTCATGTTCACCAGAAGTTTTGACCGTTTTGCCCGACCCGGCAAGATCCTGGCGAAGGTTGCCGGAAAACAGCCATTGAGGGACGATGATGAAAACCTGCTCACCCTATAGCCCGGATGTTGCTGATTCGCGGTACTCCGTTTTAAGGGTGCAATAGAAGGTGACGAGCAGGAACAGCGCCGATACCCCAAAGAGTATCCTGTACGAATTTGCTCCCATGGGCGATAGCATATCCAGCATTTTGCCAAACAGCATGGGAAAGCCAAAGGCGATCGGTGCTGTCAGGATCGGGGCAAAGGCAAAATAGTCTGTTGCGTCCGATTTCCCTGAAAATTTTTTCACAGACGGCGTATACACCATATTCCTGATCGCACGCACCATGCCCAGCAGATAGCTGATAAGAAAAAAACTCCATTGTCCCGGCACTGTTATCAACAGGATCAGAGCTGTACAGCTGATACACTTTGACAGCACAAATTTCTGTTTGAGCCGAAGCAGATCAAGTGTACCCAAAAGGATGTTCACCGTAATTGAACCCGAATATATACAGCCTACAAATATCCCCGCCGCCACCGCCTGATCTACACTATAGAATTCCGTTGCGTAATTGGCATAAAAAGAGAGAGCGGTGATGACAAGATAAAAGTCCAGATCCGCCGCCAGGAAAATAAGAAACGGTTTATTGGCAACGATGCTGGCAAGTGCCGTTCGCGTATGGTCTATAAATGAGCTGTAATCCGGTGCCGGGTCGCCCTTTTCGGAGAACTCTTTTGTTAAAAGAAAAAACAGTGCCCCGATTATAAAAACGGTGCCGGTACAAATAAACACCCAGGCACAGGATTTGGTTGAAAATGCGTATTGTTCAACAACCTTAAGAATAAAAAAGGAAGAGATGATCTTGCCGATATTCTGGGAGAGCATCATATAACCAAGGCCCGGAACCGTTCGTGTCTCCGAAAAAATCCTGGCTAAGAAATTAAGCCAGATCGGAATACCGAACCCCAAAGCCATGGAGAAAAGAGAGTAAAAGGCGAAAAAAAGCAGAAGAATATTATCTTCATCTGCAACCAGCATCACCCAACCAAGCAGAAAAATGGCGATTGCCGGCAGGAGATGAACGAGGAGCACCACCTTTTTCTTAAAGCGGATGTTCCTTGTCAGGTATGCCGCAAAAATTGGCAGACAGGATGAGCAAAACACAAAAAGTGCTGGGACAAGGCCGATAACAAACCCTGAAGCTCCCAGGTTTTTAAGAAACAACTGCAGAAAGGTCGATTCCAGAACGATTGGAAAACCAAGTCCCCAAAAAAATTCCACAGAAGCAACACTAAAGGCGTTCCGTGAAAAAAAGAGGTTTTTCTTTCTGTCCATCAGGTTGGATTTTCCTCGCCCTGCTCGATACAGAGCAGAATGCCGGTTTGAAGTTCAATAGCCGCAAGAGTATTAATTATTCTATTACTTACCCCGCGGGTTGAACCAAACGGTAAGGTCTCATTAGCCAGGGGATATTCAAAACCTGAGAGGTTTATGCCAGTAACCTCTCCTTCAAGCGGCAACAAGGAGATGAGTTGCCCCGACCGATTGCAAATCTCGTGGCGGCCGGGATGCAAAATACGCATCACGCATGTGGCCCCAACATGAAACACAGCAATTGCCGCATATTTTTTTTGGGCAGTGAGCAGGATATTGGCCAGACTCATATCCCAGCGACCACCGAGGCTGTTGATGAGATACATGGTCCCAGCCTCTTTTGCAAGGGCCAGGTTCATCGCCAATTCCAGGTCTGTCTCATTTTTCCTGGCTGGATAGCGATGAATATCTACTCCACAATCCTGATATTTGGCAAGCAGGTCCACAGGTACCGAGTCAAGATCCCCTATCAGATGATCGGGGATTAGAGAGAGCGACGCCGCACTTACCGCGCCACTATCAACACAGATAACAATATCGGCCTGTTCGCGGTAACCTAAAAAATCTGCAGGCAAATCGGCCGGTCCGCCAACAAAAAGAAGTGCAGTAATTCCCACGTCTATTCTCCGATTGTTGATACCAGTATAACAAGAGCTGAAGGATTCACATGAAGGGCGACCTTCTCCCCCTCCTGGGGTGGGACAGGGTCAATTGGTAAATCAAAAACCAAGCGTGTCTCACCACGAACCACCGACAACCGATAACAGCTCCCCTGGAACTGTCGGGATGCAACCGTTCCGTTTATAGTCAGCTGCTCCTCTTCTCCGGTAACGGCAATACGTGCCCCTTCCGGTCTGATCAGCAGACGGCCGGGCCCGGGCTGGGATCGTAAAATTCCGGCAAGATTAATCTCCAGGTCCCGGTTACGGAAAAAGGCATCTGCACTTATTTCTCCTGAAACGATATTTTTGAAGCCTAGAAAGGTTGCCACTGTTTCATTTGCGGGATGACGATAGATCTCCTCGGGTGTGTCTACCTGCTCAAGACAGCCATCTTTTAAAATCGCCACTCGATCAGCAATCGCAAAGGCCTCCGCCTGGTCATGGGTGACAAACACAGCGGTCACATCAAAACTTTTCAGGATGGTTCTTATCTCTACAGTCAAGCGATCACGAAGTTCACGATCAAGGGAGCCGAGTGGTTCGTCGAGTAACAGCAGCCGTGGTTTTGGGGCAAGGCTCCTGGCCAGTGCCACCCGTTGTCTCTCGCCGCCTGACAGTTCATCGACCATCCGGTGGCCCAGACTCCCTAAGCCTACCGTCGTGAGGATCCTGTTTACAATCTCGCTCTGCTCCCCCGCGTCTTTTTTCTGCATCTCCAGGCCAAACGCCACATTGGAGTAAACATCCTTATGCGGGAAGAGGGCGTACTCCTGGAACATCATACCAAAATTTCGTTTATGGGGAGGGACACCACGGAGATCCTGCCCGTCACAGCTGATCGTACCTGAGAACTCCGTTTCCAGCCCGGCCAGCAGACGAAGCAAGGTGGTTTTCCCCGAGCCTGAGGGCCCGAGGAGACAGAGTATTTCTCCCCGCGACAGGGAAAATTCCACCTCACGTAGCAGCAGTTTCCCCTCATACCTGTTGGAGAGTTTTTTCACTTCGATCATGGGCTGTATAGGTTGCATACATTTCCTGCAGTTTTATGTTTCATTCCTGCCGCCTGCTGGTCGGTCAAACCGGCTAAGCAGCCAAAAGCCGAGACAGGAGACAAGCATGAGGAGACTACTCATGGCCATAGCCTGGCCGTAATTGAGTTCTCCCGGTTGTCCGAGAAAACGGAAGATGGCCACAGGCATGGTGGGTGTGTGAGGCCGAACCAGGAAAGCGGATGCCCCGAACTCGCCCATACTGATGACAAAACCGAAGATGGCCCCGACCAGCAATGATTTCCTGACAAGAGCCAGATCAACCTGCCACCAGACCCGGGCCGGTGAAGCCCCGAGCATGGCCGCAGCATCTCTTAACGACTGCGGGACCTGCCTGAGGGCGGGCAGGATACACCTCACAACAAACGGGAAGGCCACCAGGGCATGGGCCAGGGGAACCAGCGCCAGGGAGTCCCGGAGGTTTAATGGTGGTTTGTTCAAGGTGATGATATAGCCAAAGCCTAGTGTTACGGCCGAGGTTGCCAGGGGCAACATAACGACAGCATCCCAGAATGATTGCTTTTTCCCTGAGGCCAGGAAAATGGAAGCCGACATGCCAAGAACAACTGCCAGCATCATGGCCACCAGCCCAAAACCGACACTGTTCATAACAGCCTGGATAGGTTCGACAAAAAAGACAGAACGTCGATCCTGATTAAAAAGAGCCGTATAATAGGCCAGCGTCAAGCCATCCCTGCCCGTAAAGGAACGGACGATCAAGGCGAAAAGCGGTGATACAAGCAGACAGACCATAAAGAGCAGGTTGCCACCGACAAAAAAACCGCGTACAGGAGAGTTGATCGCGACCTCGTCCGTGCCACTGCTTTCACCAAAAAATGCCACTCCTGTCCGCCTGGAAAGACGGGCATGCACCAGCATCAGCAGGAAGTTGATGACAATCTGGATAAGCGATAAAGCGGCAGCCATCGGCAGGTTAAAAAGCTGGACCGCCTGCCGGTAAATCTCAACCTCGATGGTTGCATAACCGGGACCGCCGAGAATAAGGATCACACCAAAACTGGTAAAGCAGAAGATAAAAACAAGAAGCGCCGCCGACCCGATTGCGGGCAACAGCAGCGGCAGGGTAATCTTGATGAAGACGGTAAACGGAGAGGCCCCCAGCATAACCGCAGCACTGCGGATTCCGGGATTGATCCCGGCCCAGAAACTTCCGACAATTCGCAGGACCAGCGAGTAATTATAAAACACGTGGGCCAGCAGAAAAAACCAGACACTCTGTTCCAGGCTGATCGGCGGATCAGATAACCCGAAGATGGCTGTCAGCCAGCCATTTATCAATCCATTGCTCCCGAGGAGCGCCCTGAAAGCTGCCGCCACCACCACTGTCGGCAACACGAATGGCACCGTTAACATTGCCTGCAACAACCCTTTTGCCGGGAAACGGTAACGGGCAAACACATAACTCCCCGGCAGTGCAAGTGCGATGGTGAGAATGGTGGAGAGCGCCGCCTGCCAGGTAGTAAACCAGATGACACGCAGGTAATCCGCTGTGGCAAACAGCCGACCTGCACCCGGAAAAGAACTCCCGGAATCAGGAAAAAAACTAAACAGGATGATTTTTCCCAAAGGGTAAAAATAGAACACCCCCAGAAACAGCAGAGGCAGGGAAAACAGCAACCACCTATACCCTTTTTGCGATTGAGTCACTCCTGTTCTCCCGAGACTGAAATCAGCGAAGAACGGCTGAAGTCCAGGCCTCGATCCATTTCTCCCGGTTTACTTCGATCGCTTCCGGAGCGACCACAGCCGGCTGGTTTGCCACCACAGCATGCTGCTGAAAAACCTTTGGCAGCCTTGCCTCGGTATTTACCGGGAATACAAACATCTGCAGAGGGATATCTTCCTGAAAACGGGTACTGAGCATAAAGTCCACAAGCTTTTGGGCAAGCGCAACCTCCCTGGTTCCTTTAAGGATTCCCACAAATTCTATTTGCCTGAAAGCAGTGCCATCAGTAACCACGGCACCTGTTGGAGCCTCAGTGAGTGGCGTCTCTGAAAAATGAACCACGGCAGGGGGACTGGAGGCATAACTGACAACAAGAGGCCTGTCCCCATCGGAGGCGGCGGTGAAATGTCCGTAATAGGCGTCATTCCAGCCATTGGCCACAATCACTTCATTGGCCCGAAGCTTCTTCCAGAAGTCAAGATACCCCTCTTCACCGAACCGGCCAATGGTTGCAAGCAGGAAGGCAAGTCCCGGGGAGGAGGTTGCCGGATTTTCCACCACCAGTAACCCCTTGTACTCCGGCTTGACCAGATCGGCCAGGTCTGTCGGGGGGACCATCTTCTTTTCCGCAAACCAGGTCTTGTCATAGTTCAGGCAGACATCACCAAAATCCACAGGCAGAAGCCGATGCTCCTTATCGAGTTGCAGCACTTCGGGGATATGCTCCAGAACCGGGGAGGAGTATGGTATGAAAATATCACCAGTCAGGGCACGGGAGAGGAAGGTATTATCCACCCCGTAAAACACATCCGCCAGAGGATTCTCTTTCGAGAGTATCGCCTGGATCAGGGCCGCTCCCGCATCCCCTGATTTCAGGAACCGAACGGTGACGTTATTATCCTTTTCAAACTGCTCTATGACCTCCTTACTCACATTAAAGCTGTCGTGGGTCATGAGTGTCAGTGTTTTTGCCGCTACCAGTGTCGGCAGTGCTATCGCAACTGCCAGAAAGAGGCAGGCCCAGAATTGAATTTTTTTCATGAATTCCTCCGGTTAAAAAATGTCGTTGATACAAAACCTCCACACAGCAAGATAAACCGCGTGTCATGATTTCGTAAGAAAACGAGAATAATAAATGGGAAGCGCGCAAACAAAAAAAGCCGCCTCCGGTGCGGAGACAGCATGAAGAGTACACAGTTCCCTCCGCCGGCATTACCCGGATCAGGTCAAGCGGTCGGGTTACCATTCCCCCCTCTCAGCCCGGCGAATTCCGGACTCCCGCATGTAATGGGAATTAGAATAGGTGATCCTGCTGTGATTTGCAATGCGAATAAACGGGCAATACTTCTTTTTACGCATCACGGATGATATTAGTTGTTTACCAGGAAAACCGGGAGAACTACACGGAAAAAGCTATTGCCTTCTGCCCCCAACAAAGATACTGTTACACATTCAATATGATAACGGGACGTTAGTAAGGGCGCATCGTTCGATTTACCCTTGCATAATGTACGCCTTCATCTTTATCAACTTGAGGAGTTGTCATGGAAGCCAACTATAAAGTCACCTTTACCGGTCAATTGCAAGCCGACGCAGACCCTGCCAGGGCAGCTCGGAAAATGGCAGCCCTCACCAAGAGCCCGGTCGAAAAAATCAGCACTCTCCTGGCCTCTGGTAAACCAACAGTGATTGGGAAAGGACTGACTGAAAGTCAGGCGAGACAGTATTATAAAAAGCTGACCGATATCGGACTCACCATAAAAGTTACGAAGGTTGAATCCCAAAGGGCTCAGGAAGTACCGGCCCAGGCCCCCCCCCCGATCAGTTCCACCTCGCCTCACACTCCCCCAGCTATGGAGCAAACGCAGGAAAGCACACCTCCGACACCACCGAAGCAGGATGTCTCCCCTAATCCATATGCTGCGCCCGCAGCAAACCTCTCTGCAAAACCCGAAGGAGCAACCGAGTTTTTAGCCGAGCCGAGAAAGGTGAGCGCCGGACAAGGATGGCAGTGGCTCATGGAAGGATTCCGACTGTTCATGGCTAAGCCTTTAACGTGGATTGGTATTTATTTTCTCTTCATGCTTATACTCATACCAACCGGTATCATCCCGATTATCGGTAGCCTTGCCAGTTCAGTCGTCGCTATAGTCTGTGGCGGAGGCATCATGATAGGGGCACACAGCCTGGCAGAGAACAAAGGATTACGAGCCGGTCACCTATTCAGCGGCTTTACCGAGAACCGGAACCAACTGCTGCTCCTTGGGTTATATTACCTGATCGGCATAATAACCATTAGCCTTATAGCCATTGTCCCCATAGCGGGCAGCCTGATTAGCGCAATTATGGGCAACCCTGACCCGACAGCTATTGAAAGTGCGTTCACCCAGAATATGCCCCTGTTCTTTATCGGAATGCTGGTCGCCATGCTCTTGACGTTTCCATTTATTATGGCTTTCTGGCTCGCACCCGGCCTGGTTGCTATCACCGGTGAAAATGCCTTTGCAGCCCTCAAGCTCAGCTTTCGGGCCTCTATACGAAACATCCTGCCCCAA
The DNA here is from genome assembly GCF_010646885.2 of Desulfopila sp. IMCC35008. Classification (GTDB taxonomy): domain Bacteria; phylum Desulfobacterota; class Desulfobulbia; order Desulfobulbales; family Desulfocapsaceae; genus Desulfopila. The sequence continues at coordinate 5,056,444 of NZ_CP050700.1, forward strand.
CTGGTTTATTTTCTCGGAATCCTGGTAGCCTGCATAGTTTTCGGTATTGTTTTCGGGATCATAATGGGAATAATGGCCGCCTTTGCCGGTGAGGGAGGTTCAATTCTTTTCGCCTTCCTGCCATTCTTGCTGATGCTTCTGCTGGGTGCACCAGCCATGATCATTTTACCACTATCGATCTATGCCACCTTTCGCGATCTTTTCTGTGTATCCAGCTAAAACAGACATGGGTGCCACCAATCATTACCAGAAGAGACAGGTATAGCGTTACCGGATTATAATGGCGTTAAAACTCGATACAATAATCTATCACCAGTCTCCTGAAGGTGTTGAACTGAGCCTTTCTCCAGCCGGTCCTCTCTCACGTGGACTTGCCTGGCTGATTGACTTCGGCCTGAGAGTCGCACTCTATATCATTATCGGTATCTGCCTGAGTTGGGCGGGAGGCATCGGTTCAGGACTGACCCTGATCGGTGTCTTCCTGATAGAGTGGTTCTATCCGGTTCTTTTTGAAATCCGTTCCGGCTCAACACCTGGCAAGAAGGCGATCGGTCTGCAGGTCGTACACGACGACGGGACTCCGGTCACCTGGTCATCATCCCTTCTCCGGAACCTCATTCGCTCCGTCGACCTGTTGCCGTTTTTCAACATGGTCGGACTGATCACCATGATTTTCAACAACCGATTCAAGCGACTCGGGGATCTTGCAGCGGGCACTGTCGTCATCTACAGGCAGAATCAATACCGGGAAAGCATCATTCCTTCTTCTCCCCCACTGCCACCCCCAATCCCACTCAAACTCTGGCAACAACGGTTAATTCTAGATTTCTGCGAAAGATCCGAATCACTCTCAAAAGAGAGAAGTGCTGAACTTGCCACACTTCTGCCAACATTAACGGGCGAAAAAGTTCCTCAGGAAACACTCATACAATACGGTAACTGGTTTTTGAAAGGAAGGGGAAAGCGTGAATCAGACAAGGTTTGAACAGCTCTATGAACAGCAATGGCTGGAATTCGGCGAACTGCTCGATACCCTGGAAAAAGGAAAACGAGAGAAAGCTGAGGCAGGAGGCTTCCCCTCACGCTATCGCCGAATCTGTAATCAGTACGGACTTGCCCGTGGCCGCCATTACAGCCCCGCTCTGGTCGACAGGCTGCACAGTCTTGTTTTAAGGGGACACCACCAGCTCTACAAAAGAAAAAGTTCATTTTTCTGGCATGGGCTGCTCTTTATTGCCAGGGAGTTCCCACGCACAATCCGCGAAAATTACAAGCTCTTCTGGCTGGCCTTCCTGCTCTTTTATGGACCGGCAATCACGGTAGGTATAGCTGCCTACAACGACCCAGTTTTCATCTATTCGGTCATGGACGAGGGGCAGGTCAACAATATGGAATCGATGTATGACCCTGATAACCGTAAAATGGGCCGGGATGCAAACCGGGATGCCGAGACGGATTTTGCCATGTTCGGCTACTATATCATGAACAATATCTCCATTGGTTTCCGAACCTTTGCCGGCGGCATCCTTTTTGGTGTCGGTTCTGTCTTTTTCCTACTTTTTAATGGAATCATGATCGGGGGAGTTGCAGGACATCTCTCCCACCCTCCTTACCTTTCAACATTCTGGCAGTTCGTCGCCGGACACGGGGCCTTTGAACTGACAGCGATCGTCATTTGCGGGGCAGCAGGGCTTCTTCTGGGCCGCAGCCTGATAATGCCGGGCCGCCTCTCCAGGCTCGACTCATTGCGCTGTCACGCTCCCATAGCTTTACAACTTGTGATCGGCGGGGCATTGATGCTGGTTTGCGCCGCTTTTATCGAGGCGTTCTGGTCCTCTTCCCGACTCGACCCGGCCTTCAAGTTTTCCGTGGCTGCTTTCAACTGGGTAGTTGTTATTGCCTATCTCCTCTTTGCCGGAAGAACGAGGAGTCATGGACATAAGTAAGATGACCGTGCAGATCCGCCCCCGCACCCAGTGGGAGGCTATAGATATGGGCATGGTTGTGGCCAGGAAATGGTTTTTCAGGCTCTGGATGATATGGCTGACCACCGCCCTGCCATTCCTGGTTATCATCCTGACGGCCAGTTTGCTCTTACCAGGCTCTGCACCTCAATGGAGTTTGTTGCTTTTCTGGTTGTGCAAGCCGCTCTTTGAGCCGCCCCTGCTGCTCTGGACCAGCCGTATCCTGTTCGGTGAACGATTAACCATTCGCCAGGCAATACACGAGACACGCTCAACAACTTCATTTAAACGCGTCCTGTCGGTCCTGTTCTCACGGCTAAGTCCGATGCGATCCTTCACCATGCCGGTCCTGTTACTGGAAGGACTCACTGGCAAGGTGAGAAAACAACGATTCACTATTCTCAGCCGAGGCTACGAGACCTCCATCTATTTAACGCTGTCCGCCTCAGTCATCGAGATACTTCTGACCTTGTCTCTGGTGGGTGTGCTCTACTGGCTGATACCTGACCAGTTACGCTGGATAGATTTCGGCGATTTTATCTTCCTGGCAGATGCCTGGCTCACCCTTGCCTTGTACGTCTTCGCCTGTTCTATCCTTTCCCCCTACTACATCTGCGGTGGATTTATGCTCTACCTCTCCCGCCGGGTTGAGCTGGAAGCCTGGGATCTGGAGATAGGTTTCAAACAAATCGACAAACAACTGAGAGAAAAAAACAAACCATCACATTCAGCTGTAACCGGCGTGCTGCTCTGCCTGCTGATGCTATATGGAACAAGTCTCTGCCCCCCTGCCTGCAATGCGGAAGGTCTCTCACCGGAGAGCGCAAAAGAAACCATTACAAAGGTGCTAGAGCAAAAGGAATTCGGGGAGACCAAGACCGTGTATGAGTGGGTTCCCAAGGAAGAAGATAAACCCGAGAAACCAAACACAGACTGGCTGGAAAGCCTCAAACCCTTCTTTGAATTTATGATCGATCTTGCCGATCGAATGGCAAAAATGCTTGCAGGCGGAGCAAAATATCTGGTCTGGATCGGTGCGGGCATCATCATCGCACTGATCTTGTGGAGATACTCAAAGATACGAAAATGGCTGGGCAAATATTTCCCCGACCGGCTTGACCGTTTCACCCCGCCGGATGAACTGTTTGGCATGGACATCCGCCCGGAAAGCCTGCCTGATGATATCGGCAGTGCATGCCGGGAATTACTCGGGCAACAGAAAAAACGTGAAGCGCTCAGCTTGCTGTATCGGGGTGTACTCTCTCATCTCATCAATACCCACCACGTGCATATCTATGCATCCCAAACCGAAAACGAATGTTGTGCAATCATCAAAACGTATCGACCCCAGTCAGAAACCTCCTTTTTTTCCCACCTTACTGCACTCTGGCTGACAACAGCCTACGGGCACCGGGAACCCGCCCTCGAATCCTGCCTTGAGATCGTTGACCGCTGGCAGGAACTGTACGGGGAGCAACAATGACAATCCGCTCCTGCAAAAACATTTTTTCCCCATCAGTAATCATAATAATGCTGGCGGTACTTGTTATAGTTGGCGGAGGACTCTTCTGGTTCTTCAATAATTTTGAGAGAAAAGAATTCTTAAGGTCCAGCGGCATGTCACCAGCCGCATACAACAATTCCTACCTTGCGGCTGAGAGATTTTTCACCCGATCAGGCAAGGAGGCGGAAAGCGTCAGAGGACTAAATTTACTCGCGAATCTCCCCTCATCCCACGACGCGATTTTCATTGCCCGGTTGCCTGGGGGGCTCGCTCAATCGGTCGGAGATTCTATTTTTGACTGGGTAAGAGACGGTGGCCATCTACTCATGATGCCGAACATGCTGGACAACAAGAATCCCAATGCGCCGGACTTCTCCCGGCGTGTCGGGGTGCGGTACGCACCTTACCCAGAAGAGTCATCCGACTGCGGATGCCCGGACGAAGGCGACAATTCTGTGCCGACCAATGAAGAAGACACTCCAGAGGAGACAGCCACCACAGAAGATGCTGAGGACTATTATGAGTACCATCCATATGATCAGGTACTTGAGCTTGCCCTCGGGGAACACCGGATACAGTTAGAGTCTAACGCATACAGATACCTTGAAGATGTTGCAGGAACCGCCGTCTACACCATAGATGCCTCGTACATTAAGAGATACACTAACAACGACGACAAAAACCGAAGTGATCACAACACTCTCATCAAACAAAACAATCACTGGCTGCTGCAATACCAGGTCGGCGACGGCAAGATAACCGTCTTCAGCGACACCGACCTGTTTACCAACGACCTCATTGGGAACCGGGACCATGCCTTCTTTCTTGCTCATCTCATTAAGGATTCTGACAAGGTATGGCTGATCTATTCCAGCAATGTCGACTCACTGGTGGAGATCATCTGGCGGCAAGCCCCGTTCTTTTGGGTGTCGCTCCTTATCACCCTCTTCATTATCGGCTGGATGTGCCAAATGAGAAGTGGCCCGTTAATGACCAGAAAAGAAGGACACCCCCAGAGTATCCTGACCCACATCGATGCCACCGGAAATTATTTCTGGAGGAATGATGGTTGCAGCAACATCGTCAACACTAATCGCAAATACATCATGCAGAGATGGCAACTGAGCAGACAAGGAGGGCAGACCGAATCGGAGATACTGAGCGCCGACCTGCTCCATCTCGCAGAGAAGACAGGGATCAACCCGGAAGAAGTTACGACAGCATTTCAACTCAAACACAGGACAGAACAGGATTTCATCCGGTCAAGCCAGGCCTTGCAGAAATTCAGTCTGACCCTTCAAGGTGGAGAAAAAAAACGTAATGACTGATTTACAGACCCAGTCGGAAAAGGACTTTATCGAAGGGTGTAACAAAATACAGGCCCTCAGGCAGGAAATTGTCAAAAGTATTATAGGCCAGAACAAGGTGGTCGATGAGATGATAATCGGCCTGCTGGCAGGCGGGCACACCCTGATCGAGGGGGTACCGGGACTCGGCAAGACGTTACTGGTGCGGACGATGGCCAAGGCCGCCGGCTCCGAATTCCGCAGGATACAGTTCACCCCTGACCTGATGCCAAGCGACATCACCGGCCACACCATGTTTGATACGAAAAACAATCAATTCCGGATCAGGCGCGGCCCCATTTTCTGTAACTTCCTGCTGGCCGATGAAATTAACCGCGCTCCGGCCAAGACCCAGGCAGCCTTACTTGAATCAATGCAGGAGCTGCAGGTAACCATCGAGGGGAAATCACTGATTCTGGAGCCACCTTTTCTTGTCATGGCAACCCAAAATCCGATTGAACAGGAAGGCACCTACCCCCTGCCCCAGGCCCAAACTGACCGGTTCCTGTTCAAGATCTTTATCAGTTACCCGACAGCAGACGATGAACTGCAGATTGTCACCGGCACAACGGACAAACAGACAGGTGATGGCCTGAATACCAGCATGATCCAGCCCGTGCTGGCCACAGAAGATGTGCTGAAATTACAGCAATTGGCCGCCAACATGACCATAGACAAGGAGGTTGCATCCTACGTGGTCAGAATTGTGCGCACCACCAGAAGCTGGAACGGTATCGATTACGGAGCCGGGCCTCGCGGCGGGATCAACCTGCTACGGGCTGCCCGCGGTAACGCCCTTCTGAACAGTAGAAATTACGTCATCCCGGATGATGTGAAAGGAGTAGCCATGCCCGTACTGCGTCACCGCATTAAACTATCAGCCGACCTGGAAATAGAAGGTTATTCACCTGATGATGTAATAGCCGAACTGCTCGAGAACGTGGAGGCACCGAGGTTATGAACGATTCAGAACCCTTGACAAACTCTTTTCCAGCTACACAAACAGGGAAAAAATCCGGATGATTGCCCCGACCCGTACCCTGGTAGCCTGTAGCGGCGTGCTGGCACTGCTCGGGCTTCTGGCAGGTTTTGCAGAAGGGGCAGGACAGGTCTGGACCGTTGCTATCTGCATCCTGACAGGGGTTGGCCTTGTTGACCTCCTGTTAAGCCTGAAACGTCCACGACTGGAGGTAAGCCGTTCACTTCACGCAAGTTTGCCGGTAACCGCCCGGGCCCCCGTAACCATACGTCTTGAAAGCCGGGATTCACGCAGGCTGCATTTATTGTTGCACGACATACACCCACAAGGCTGGCCGGTTGAAAAGTTGCCCGCACCAATCGCTTTGACACCAAACCAGTTTGCCGACTGCAAGTACACCATCAGTCCTGCAGCAAGAGGGGATTTTTCCTTTCCCGGAGTCGAGCTTGTCCTCAGGAGTCCCCTGACCCTCTGGCAGAAAAAATGGTTTATACCGTGTGAATCAAGTGTCAAGGTCTTTCCAAATTTCCGGGAAATCAGCCACTACACCCTGCTCGCCACCCACCATCACCTGAGTATGATGGGGATCAAGAAACAGCTACGCCGCGGGGAAGGCAAGGAATTTCATCAACTCAGGGAGTATCGGCAGGGGGACGAACTGCAGAAAATCGACTGGAAAGCCACATCCCGCATCAGGAAACTCATCTCCAAGGAATACCAGGATGAACGAGATCAGCACGTGGTGTTTGTCCTCGACAGTGGACGGAGGATGAGTCATGTCGAAGCTGGTAAAAGTCATCTTGACCAGGCTCTCAATTCAATCCTGCTGCTTGGTTATGTAGCTTACCGGCAAGGCGATTCCGTCGGTCTTTATTCTTTTGGAGGCACCCAGAAATGGCATCCACCGAGGAAAGAGAGCGGCTCAGCTCGATCGCTGCTTTTTGCGGCTTATGATATTCAAACCGCCCTGAATTCATCAGATTATCTCAAGGCAACCCAGGATATGCTTGCCTTGCAGCAACGGCGATCCCTCATGGTTATCATCACCAACAGCCGTTCGGAAGATTACGACGATCTCCTGCAGATGGTCAGGCAATTGCGACACAAGCACCTAGTGGTCATTGCAGACCTGCGGGAATCAATACTCGACGAAACCATGACAGCCCCCATACTGACCTTCGATGATGCCCTTCGTTTTCAGGCTCTGCAAAACTACCTTATTCAACGGAAAACCCTGTTTAAACAGCTCACTCATCTTGGTGTCCTCGTCCTCGATGTCACAGCCGAGCAATTACCGACAGCAGTAGTAAACACCTATCTTGAGGTGAAAAGTTCAGGCCGTCTGTAACACGTTCTTCCTTAAACATCTTCCTCCCACCTATCATTTTCATCAGGTGTGCAACTTTGGTAACCGGATGTGCAGCAACTGTTCCCTCCCTCTTCCCTATACTAGTTCCCATCCTAAAACTCAGTATTCTGTTCAATATCGAGGCGTGGCTTACTTATTTACCGCACGCATATGTACGATATTCGGAGGATAAATAACTTAGCGGGAACGCTGAAATTGAGCAGAAGAGTAGTTTTAGGACGGGAACTATACGAACACAACAGCATATAAATATGACCTGATATTCTGGCATAGCCATTGCTATGTAACAGCAAACGGCTTAAGCCTTCATATATTGCTGCACCCCCTGCCAGCATTTCTCCACAGCATAGTTCCTACAACTGCATAGACAGGACATATGCGAGAGCATGGTAAATAATTACCATGCTGGCCACACAGGGTTTTCTGTCCTGTGAGAACAAAGGAAAGGTATTGAGAAAATGTCATTATCCCCCCCCGGCTGCACCTCTTCCGCCTTTCCTTTACTCTCATTTTCCTCATACTCCCTTTGATCAACCCATCCTCACAACATAATCAAGATACCAGGGGAAGATATCGGGCCCGATAGATGAGCACGCCAAAGAAAGAAAGCTCAGAATGGCTCGGGAGAAAAATTTTGAAATAGAAGTTGCCTGCCAGGCATCTACTCAACATACGGAGAGGAAAAATAGAAATTATCTCTTCATGGCATTGGAGTTCATTGCTCTCGGCCTGCTCATACCGATTAGGCTGATACGATACTTATATTATTATCTCGCTTTCCTCGTGGTTCAACGGGTCAGCTGTTATTTCCTGATCGCCAGAATAGTGCACTGGGTGCGCAATGGAGACTAAAAGCCGGGAACACAAGAAACTTGAGATGCCATGTGAGGTCTTTCGCCATCGTCAATTGGTGGCATTCCCGAACATCTATCCAACCAGGTACAACCAGATGAAGAAACTTTCAGTTACCACATATCCCCGGAAGATGAGACCAACGGCGAGATCCTTCCCTGTCGGGACTTACAAACTTGGCAAGAGGATGATCCGACTCATGCTGTTTCTCCGGTATCTGCAGGCAAGCTGGCACCATGGTGCGGTACCATGGAATTTTTTTAAGTTGAATAGCAGGTATTTTAATGAAGAGAAAGGCATCTTTTCAAAGCTTGATAGAGACCAGCTCATCCCACAGGAATGGCGGCTGACACAGGAGCTCTATGATCCGCAGCCGGTACCCGCTGCCTTCCCGGTATTTATTAAGCCGGAGTGGGGACAGAACGCGACAGGAATCGTCTGTTTGCGGAACGCGGAGGAATTCAGGGCCTTTTCTCCCAGAGCCAACCGGGCAATGGTGCCCTATATTGTGCAGCAGGCAAATTTTGGACACCGGGAATTTGAAGTGCATTACCTGCGCTCCCCAGGCAACCCTGAGGGCTATGATGCTTTTTTTCTTACCCAGGTGATCAATCGGAGCAGGCAGCCCCACCCCATAAACTCGGTACACAATCCCGACACCTCCTACCTCGATATCACCTCGACCTTGAACGAGGATCAGCGTTCCTCGCCATGGAACCAGGTTGCAGGGATAGGACAATTCAAGATGGTCAGGCTCTGCCTAAAGGCAGATTCTCTCGGAGAACTCACACAAGGGCATTTTCAGGTGGTGGAAATAAACCTTTTCCTGCCGATACCGCTGGTACTGCTTGCTGACAATGTGGGCCCAACAAGAGAAGTTACGATAGCAAAGCAGCTGATGTCGAGCACAGCCCGACTGGTAACCACCATTCCCAGTATGTGGAATAAGAAAAAACAGAAAAAAAGGAGCAGTAAAGAAGTAGAGAACATGCATTCATCTTACGGCGGGAACTCCAACTACACTTTTGAGACTGTCCTGATCACCTTTGAAGTCCAATTTCAGTTTCAAGCTAAGCCCCCCGATAATATCGTGAGACAGGTAATCGGAAAACAATTACATCACGTAAGAGTTTTATATTTCAACCATTTGTGAATGAAAAGCCCTATAACTATTGGACAAGGAAATAAACCCTCTTACAATATACCAAAATATAATTTTCACACCTCAAACAGATAACTATTACTACATTACAACATAATTGAGCCCACCGTATGAATGACAAAAAATTCGATCCTAAAAAACTTAAGAAATTAAATAATCCTCAACGATTAGTGGATATACCTGTCACGTTTATCGCGGACAAACTCAACATGAAAAAACCTGAAGTATTTGTTGAGATTGGTGCCGGAACGGCATTCTTCTGCATCGCTTTTCTTGACCATTTTAAACCTGAAAAGATATATGCATGCGACATTTCCACAGTTATGCTGACGTGGATCCGGGAGAATGTTACTCCACATTATCCCGAAATTATTCCCGTCCAGACTACAGAGAACAGCGTACCGCTTGATGATAATACCGCTGACCTGGTGTTTATGATAAACCTGCACCATGAACTGGATGACCCTTCCCGCTCGTTAACAGAATCATACAGACTGCTGAAACCCGGGGGGAAAATTTGTATTCTCGACTGGAAGAAGGAAGAAATGACAGAAGGGCCACCCGAAAAGATTCGATGTCACCCCGAACACGTCAATGAGCAGCTTGACAAATCCGGATTCAAGATAATCCAGATATCAAAAGAGTTGCCGAAACACTTTCTGGTTGTTGGAGAAAAGCACTAAAGCTCATGCACCATAAATCTCTCTTGCTTATATATACTTTTAAAAATCAGATACATTTCATGGTGGGCTCATGTTGATATTCCCGATACAGTTCCGCTCAAACACGCTAACATAACGTATTCTGCATGGCATCATTGGATATTTTCAGCTGCTGCACGTACCCTCTCGACCACATTTGCAGGCAGGGGGATATAGCCAACTCTCTGTGCCAGTTTTTGACCTTTATCCAGACAGAAATATATCATCTCCCGTAACAACGCTGCTTTCTCTGGGTCCTCATAGTTTTTATAAAAGAGCATCCGGGTGAATGTCGTAATTGGGTATGAATCCTTCCCCTCAGGATCGCTCAGCCACACGATCATACTTTCCGGAATTTTGGCATTTGCCAAGGCCGCCTGTCCTCCATGGAGCTGCGGAGTTCATAGCCGAAGCACCAGGGACGAAGCTATAATAATCTACTGCAATCCATGATAACGAAGAGAGTGGGTTCAGCTGTCACGCCCATAGAGTGAGGGGCACTCATTCTTCAAATATTCAGCCTTCGTAATTTTAAAATATTGGACAACATCACCATAGAAATCGACATCACAACAGGAACCCATTCCAAGTTGTTTCAGTATTGTCAAAGAGGGGATATTGCCATGTTCAGCAGCTCCGTAAATAGTCTGCAGTCCAAGCTGTTTAAAACCAAACGCCAGACACCAGTGTGCCGCTTCTCTACCATAACCTCTCCCCCAGAAAGCCTTCTTGATGCCATACCGGATATCAATGAAATCTGTATCCCTCACATGCTCAAGACCACAATAGCCAACGGGTTCTGAACCTTCCCGAGTGGAGATGATAAATGTCCCAAAATTCTTCCGGCGCCAATGATCAATGCGTTTTTGGCAATAGTCTATAATATCCAGCCTGGGGTAGGGGTGTCCAAGTGGCAGATACCTGGTCAGCACCGGAGAACCTAGAAATTCTGTGAAAAATTCCAAATGTGAATCAACAACTTTTTGATATTCAAGTCGTTGTGATTTGTACTCCTTTTTCATTCGTCAACCTTTCTCACCAGCAACCTCTTCCCTGAGGGTAACCGCCAGCTCCCTGCCAGCCTCGTATGCCTCATTGAGATACTCCTGATGGCTATCAATCTCACCTTTCCTGTCTACACCACGGCAGAGAACGGTCTTCCACATGGAAGCATTAAGGACATCAAACCAGTATTTGACGGTTAAAATAGCACCTTCGAACAGTTTTTTACCTCCGGTTGCCCCCACGGAAATAAACAGTCCTTTGCGGGTCTCATTTCTCGCGCCCATCACCTGTTTTTCAATCCAGTACTTCCTTACCCAGAGCGACTGACAACGGTCCATGAAAATCTTGGTGTGAGCACTTACCGAGTAAAAGAAAACCGGCGAGGCCAGCATAATGCCGCTGCTGGCTTCCAGTTTTTCCAGTATTTTCGGAAAATCGTCACGAATGGCACACTCCCCGTTCTTAATGCAGTGATAAATCTCCAGACAAGGCGAAATTTTGTAATCCCTTAAGATAACCTCCTCTACTTGTGCACCTTCCGCACGCGCACCTTCAACAGCCTTTTTCAACAGGGTTGCACTGTTTCCATCCTTCCTCGGGCTGCCATAAACTGCAATAATTTTCACCATGTCAATCCTCCGAAAACAACCTATTACTGGATATTCCCTTGAAATTCACACTCTTTAGACTGTTGTACCAGATCTTGGAGCCATTACACCAATAAATTACGCACCGGCTCCTCTTCGAACATGTTGAACTATTTTGATCTACTGATAAAATAGCATAATAGGCAGTATGCCCCCACTTCAAATATTTTTTGGGAAAAGGTATATGAAAACAGTGAACTGGGGAGTAATCTCCACCGCAAAAATCGGCACCGAAAAAGTCATACCAGCCATCCAGTCGGCCTTATCCTGTCACGTAAAAGCCATATGCTCCCGTGATATCCAGGCTGCTCAAAAAGTTGCGGCCAAGCTGAAAATTGAGAATGCTTACGGCAATTATAAAGAGATGCTGACCGACCCGGCTATCGATGCCGTTTACATCCCCCTCCCCAATCACCTGCACGTCGAGTGGGCCATAAAAGCACTGGAACACGGCAAACATGTTCTTGTGGAAAAACCACTTGGCCTCAACAGCGAAGAGGCCGTCGTACTGCTCGAAGTCTCCGAACGTTTTCCGCATCTGAAGGTGATGGAAGGGTTCATGTACCGCCACCATCCTCAGTGGTTATATGCCCTCGAACTTGTCAGAGATAAACAAATCGGTGAGTTGAAGACCATCAACACGTTCTTTTCCTATTATAACGACGACCCGGACAACGTCCGAAACTTGGCGAACATAGGGGGCGGAGCACTTATGGACATTGGTTGTTACCCCATTTCCCTGTCTCGTTTCCTGTTCGATGCTGAGCCCCGGAAGGTTATCGCAACCCTCGAACGCGACCCGCAATTCAAGACGGACCGGCTGACATCTGCCATCCTTGAATTTGAGCAAGGCACCTCCACATTCACCTGCTCCACCCAACTCTCTCCATACCAGCGGGTGCTCATCTACGGCAGCAAGGGCTATATCGAAATAGAAATCCCGTTCAACGCGCCACCCAACAAAGAATGCCGGATTTGGTTGACCCGGGATGGAGTGAGGGAAGAGATCCTCTTCGATATTTGCGACCAGTACACCTTCCAGGCAGAGCTTTTTGCACGCGCCATATATGATGACAAGGAAGTCCCGACCCCGCTGACTGACGGCATCGCCAACATGGTTGTAATCGATGCCCTTTTTGAAAGTGGAGAGTCTGGAAAATGGGTCGAGTTGACATAAAATTTTAACGGCTTAAGCCGATTGATCTTTTCATTCGCGCCATCATCGGGTACAATGTATTCAAAGATTGTATCCAATCAATGAGACTAAAGAACCCACACGAAAACAGGGCGGAGGCTAAGATGTTTGCATTATTACGAATCAATACCGCAACCGGTATTACAACAACCGAACAACACGATTCAAAAGAATTTCTCCTGGGAGCCAGAACGTTGACCTCACGTCTTGTCAGCCGGGAAACCGACCCGACCTGTGATGCACTTGGCAGAAATAACACACTCTACTTTGCCAATGGTGTATTGAGCGGCACCACCGTCTCCAGCTCCAACCGTCTCAGTATTGGGGCCAAGAGTCCGTTGACAGGTGGCATCAAGGAAAGTAATGCCGGCGGAATCGTCGGACTCCGCATGGCTGAGCAGGGACTGCGCTGCATCGCTCTTGAAGATGCCCCGACCGCGAACAGTGGCTGGCAGGTTATCGTTATCGGCAAGGATGGTGTCACCTTTGATGACGGTGAATTCCTTGCCGGCAAAGGGGTTTATGAAAAATCGGATCTGCTGAGTGAAAAATATGGCAAAAAAGCGGGCTGTATCACCATCGGCCCCACCGGCGAGAAGCTGCTTTCTGCCAGCGGCATTGCCTGTTCGGATCCTCACGGGGTTTGCTCAAGGTATGCCGGACGTGGTGGGCTTGGTGCCGTTATGGGATCAAAAAAGATTGTCGCACTCGTCATCCTCGATGACGGTGAGCACAAAGCACAATATACCGACCCTGATGGTTTCAAGGAAGGAGCCAGAAAAATCGTACGGTTGCTTAAGGAAAATCCTGTATCCACCAAATTCACCAAATACGGCACGGCTGCCATGGTAGATATCTGCCAGGAATTGAAAGTCCTGCCAACCCGTAACTTCCACCACGGCACCATGGAGGGAGCAGAGAAGATTAACGCCCAGACTATGTACGACACCATCAAGGAGCGAGGCGGAGAAGGCATGACCCAGCACGCCTGTCAGCATCCTTGTGCCATCCAGTGCTCAAACGTTTATCCAGACAAGGACGGCAAAATCCTCTGTTCCCCGATCGAGTATGAGACGATGGCACTGATGGGGTCCAATCTTTGTCTGAAAAACCTGGATACCATCGCCACCATGAACAAGATCGCCAACGATGCCGGAGTCGACACTCTCGATTGCGGGGCGGCAATTGGTGTTGCCATGGAGGCAGGCCTGGCTGAATTCGGTGATAATGAAGCAGCGATCGGTTTTATGGAAGAGATTCGCAACCTGACACCGCTCGGACGCATACTCGCCTCCGGCTGCAAGATCGCCGGTAAGGTCCTGGGCGTTCGCCATGCCCCCCATGTACTTGGACAGGCCCTGCCGGCTTACGAACCGAGGGGAACAAAAGGCATGGCCATGACGTACCTGTCAACCCCCATGGGAGCAGATCACACCTTCGGTTTCACCCTGCGCGATGAAGAGGTCCCGACCAGCAAAAAAGGCAAGGTTGAGCTCTCCAAAAAATTCCAGGTCATCGGTTCCCGTATGGATGCCATGGGTACCTGCAACTTTGTCCGTTACTCTGTACGTGACGACATGACCCCTCTTCTCGACCTGATCAGGGCACGCTACGAAACAGTGATTGGCGAAGAGGAATTCGACAACATGGTCAAGGAGACTTTGCGACTCGAACATAAATTCAATACGGATGCAGGCATCACGGCAGCAATGTATCGTTTTCCCGAGTCCTTCTACGAAGTTGCACAACCTGAAACTGGTGAAAAAATCGACATCACCGACGAGGAGACCGCCGAAGCCCGCAGATGGTAACATTCCATTTTAAATTAAGCGAACTCGGAACTGTTACGCTTGATATAGACCAACCCGAGCAACTCGATTCGCTTGTTAGACGATGTGCCGCCGGGTCAGACAATGACTCCGGCGGCTATATCGCCGTTCGCAATGGCAGGGTCATCCAAGGTGACTGCCTCATTGAAGACGAGGACACGATTACCATCCTGCCAGCCATTTCCGGCGGATGAACAGCTTAAACGTACGAGCTATCCGGACTGCCCAGTATTTCAATCTGCTAACGGAGAAAATGCCAGGTTATCATCGGCATAACCTGGGACAACAGGCCTTAACGATCATCGACTCCAAGTACTTCTCCCTTATGAGTCTGTTTCAGTTTTTCTTCACGTCCATTTTACCAACTCCGGAGAAGACCCAAAAGGGCTACTGATATTGACCACATTTATTGAAATATCAGGTTATTCCCCGACCATCAAGCCCCATCTTCTTCATCCACTTCCACAATGTTACCCGACTCACGCCGAGAATTTCGGCAGCCTTGGTCCTGTTGCCCCCCGTTCGCTTCAGTGCCTCCCGGATACGCACAGCATCCGACGCTCCCGATATCGAAGAAAAATTCATTGAGCGAGTTGTCTTTCCCCTATCCCCCCCCTGCAACAAGTTGCCGGGCAGATGGTCCGGCAATATCTCGTCACCGTGACAAATCACAAAGGCATATTCCATGACGTTTATCAACTCCCGTACGTTACCGGGCCAATCATGCTCAAGCAACAGATCCATCGAGGAACGTGATACACCATCAATCTGTTTGCCGGATTTTCGTCGGAGACGATCTCCGACATGACTGCAAATCAGCGGTATATCGCCTTTTCTGTCACGTAACGGGGGTATATGAATCGGGATCACATTAATTCTGTAATAGAGGTCTTCCCGGAACAGGTCAAGATCTTTCTGCACTTCGAGGTTTTTGTGGCTGGCAGTGATAATTCGCACATCTATTGGGATAGTGGCATGATCACCGACCCTTTCAATCTCTTTTTCCTGGATCACCCGCAGTAGTTTCGCCTGAATCGCAAGCGGCACATCGGCAATCTCGTCAAGGAAGATTGACCCTTTTTGCGCCGCCTCAAAGCGCCCTGTCCTCAGTCTCTCCGCACCGGTAAAAGCTCCTTTTACATGACCGAACAGCTCACTCTCCAATAAGTTCTCGTTTAACGCCGCACAGTTCACTTTTATAAACGGGAATGGCTCGCGGTTGCTCAACCTGTGCAAAGCCCCTGCCACCAATTCTTTACCGGTACCTGACTCCCCGTAAATGGTAACAGGTGCATCAGAGGCTGCTGCGCTTTGAATCAACTGGTACATCTGGCGCATCGGTGTTGTCGCACCCACAAGCCCGTAAAAAGAGTCCTCAAGCACAAGTTGTTTTTTCAGGCTGTAAATCTCTTCTTCCTTATCAAGGACTTCTGTTATATCGGTGAGGTTTTCAACACCAATAACGAACTCACCTTTATCGTTGGTCAGTGCGGTGGCATTTTTCAGGACCTGCACCCAGCTTCCATCCTTTCGCTTAAACGCACATCTTCGACCGCTCACCCGCCCATCCTCAAAGAGGAAACAATGCTTCTCTGATGCTAGCCTCCGTGACGAATCGCAGGTGGTGCACTCCAACAGGGAGCAGTGACTGCCTACCAACTCCCCAACAGAATACTGCAGTAGTTTTTCCATCGCATGATTGGCAAAGAGGATGATACCGTCATTATCAACAATCATTAACCCCTCTGTCATGATATCAATCACACTCTTCCAGTTGTTGCAGAAGTATTCGTCAAAAATCTGATTCATTACTGCTCCTTTTCCAATGTTGCCTGCCAGACGGCTTCTGGCGTTGCCATACATTAACAGTACCTGTTAACCGCGGCAACAACTGTTAACATGTTAACGTTAGCAGCTAACATAGCACTTAACAAGTTTCCCTTTTTCCATTGTCATCAATTCAGCGATTATGCGGCAATAAATTACTTTCTAAAATGAATCAACAAACTGGTATGGGAATTGCCTCTCATTGCTTATTAATACATAGATGTCTCCTATGTAACGATTCGCTAATAAAATGGAAACATAAACGTTGGAGGTGAAAAGTGGTCAGCACACGTATAGGCCGAGTTATGATAACTCTGTCAGCTCTATCCCTTATGTTGAGCGCCAGTAACGGCTTTGCATCCGGTAGTGAAAAACCAAAAGTATTGAAACCGTGCATGCAATGCCATGCAGAAAACGATGACAACGATATCCGTGGAAAACTCGGCAGTGTTTCCATGAAAGCAGAAACAATCAAGATAGATACCGGCAAGGCGTCCTGGCTGGTCAGTTTTGACGACGACACCTCTCTTGATGGCGCGGAAGCATTTAACAAGATCGGCAAAGGTAAAGAGATACTCGTTACCTACCGCGAAGAAGACGGCATGCTGTTTGCCGACTCGGTTGCCGTCAAGCCGCCTGCCAAGCTCGATCCCTCCATGCTGATCAAGGTTGAAGAATTGGCTCCCCTCATTGAGAAGGGCCCGAAAGAAGGCAAGTTCACTATAGTGGATGCCCGCCCGGGCAAACTGTTCATTGGAGGACATATCCCCGGTGCAATTTCGATTTACGACGCACAGTTCGAAAAGAATCTGGACAAATTACCCACAAACAAGGAAGACCTGCTCGTTTTCTATTGCGGAGGGCCTACCTGACGACTCAGTCCTTCTTCTGCCCGGCGGGCAGAAAAACTTGGTTACACCAACGTACGCGTTTTCCTCGACGGCATGCCGGCATGGAAAAAGGCCCAAAAACCCCTCTATTCCGTATCTAAGTCTCTGAAAAAGAACATGGATACCGAAACTCCGGTGGTCTTGATCGACATACGTGACGGTGAAAGTGCAAAAGCCTCCCATATAAAAGGCGCCATTTCTATTCCGGGCGATCAGCTGGCCGCTGCCAAAGACAGGTTCCCGTCAATAAAGAGTGCTCCGGTCATTCTGTATGGTGATGACACGGCAGCCGCAGAAAAATACTTCTCTGTTGTCCGGGGATGGGGTTACAAGAATGCAACTGTCCTGAAAGGCGGCTTTGCAGGATGGCAAAAAGCAAGCCTGCCCACTGCGACGGGCGAAACCGCCACCGACATTGTCTATGTACCCAAACCCAAGGCCGGTTCTGTTCCTGCTGAGATGTTTGCCAAGGCTATTGAAACCAAGGATGAGAATGTCGTGATCCTTGATGTACGAACCGATGAGGAGGCAGAAGAAGGGATGATCGCCGGAGCTATCGCGATCCCCGCCGAAGAGGTTACTGAACGCATTAGCGAGTTACCAAAAGACAAAAAAGTATACATTCACTGTTCCACAGGAATCCGGGCTGAAATGGCTTTCATTTCTTTAAAGGAAAAAGGAATAGATGCCTCCTTTCTTGATGCCAATATCAAGGTTGCTCAAGGTGGAAAGTACGAGATAACAGCAAACGAGTAGACAGTATCAAAACTTCCCCCTCGGTCCTCTATCGGAGAATTACCCTGTTCTCCTCCCCTCAGAGGACCACCCACCGGTTCCCCGGCTTCCTACAGGAGTCGGGGAACTAATCCCGGAATTAGATATCACTCCTGCCTGTTGAGAGGTAGATTATTCGTCGCCGGTAGCCGCAGAGTAAAGATTTTCTCTATCAATTCGACACTTGACAAAAGTAAGCTGAGCCTCCACAACTCCTTCATAATAACTGAAAGGAAAATCGAGGCTGACATAGGCGTCGTCCCTGGTTTCGGTGAGCATGGTTCGGTGAACCGTTACCGGTTCGCTTTCATTTATCAGTAAGTCCCCACCCTCTGTCTTGTATTCAATAGCACCATCACAGGTAACAGCCATTGCCACCGGTAAATTCATACCTTCCTCGAGGTGGGCGTGGTAATGGATATGAAGATCGCAATGATCGTAGTAATGACCACAGCATCCTTGCTGGCAGGTAAAGGAGATATCTCTGACGGCCAGCTTCAGGGCCTCTGGTTGCTTCAATCGTGCTCTTTTATCAAGATCAGGCAAGAAACCCGGAGAGTTCTCACCAGTCACCGACACCTGAGAACTCATTAAGAGAGCCCCGCTTTGCGTCGTTGATGCACCTGACAGTGTCACCGAAACAGAGCCAAAAACCAATAGACATAAACCGGAAGAACAGAATAACCGTCTTTTCATGGCAACCACCTGGCAGCGACAAGCTGCAGTTTTCCCCGATTCCCCACGTAAGGAACGAGGGCCATCTACTCATAATGCAGCACCTGTGTTTTCAGGTATACACCGGCTTTTCCTGACTTACAATACCACTGCGTAGCAACGAATATTGCGGAGCCATAACCTCTTAGCCCTATTATCGTATCAGTTCACTTTTTGCAGTGAACCATAGTTGGTTTCCATCCTAAAACTCAGTATTCTGTAAATTCAGCAATATACGAATATTGCTTTAACAAACAGCACAACCCAATGGGATCCTGAATTGAGACAATGCTCTTGAGAACTAAGGGTTAGCGACGGCCCAGGTAATTGACCGTCTGACTAATGGTAAGTTTCATACTTGAGGGACCGGAGCGAACATAAAACTCTTCCGACTTTCCGATCTGTAAAAATACAGGCTCACGAACCCGTTCACACTCAATCATCAACACAGTTTTCTCATCAATAGAACAGATACTCAAATGAACATATCGGGCCATATCGGCCCCGATGTGGTTATTGACCAGATTTCTGAAGTGCAGCCTGCACTTGTCTTCGCTGGCAAAACCATCCGATTCGATGCCAAGGATATCACCGTCATCACCAACGCCGATAAGTACGATGCCGCCATCACTGTTCATAAAGGCCACAACCCCTTTGAGCCAGGCCAGTTCGATCTCCTTGCCCGGTTTCCCGGTCTTCAGGTTGGTGCGCATGGTCGACTTGAATTCAAGTGTCGGGGATTCCCCGGCGGCAATGAATTTTTTTACATTCTCAACAAGGCTTGTGTGAACAGACTGCCGATGCGGCAAATCCTTCAACTGAGAGCCGTATTTTCGGACGAGTCCAAATGTGAGTGCAACTGCTGCCAGTAAAATCCCGGCGGCCATCAGACCCAACTCGACCCACTGCTTCTTGACATCACTTACAATGTCCGTTTCGGGTACGATAATTGAAATCCAGGTCTCCTCACTTTTGTCGCCCAGAGGAGCATACCCTGCCCACCAGGTGATCCCATCGGAGACAAACTTGCTTACACTTCGCGAATCGCCCCCTTCCTTACGCCACATGGATAAAGCCTTCACGGTCTGCGGTGGTACATCACCCGAAGCTACCAGCATAGACTCAGCAGCCGGGTTTCGTTTCTCCTCCAGTTGCTGCCGCGACAACAACATTCCTTCTCGGTTGTAAAAGACAATATCAACGTTATCAGGGGTTTTAATGTCACCGATAAAGGTGATGATTTTACTCGCCGGGATAAAGAAAACCACCACGAGACTTGAATCGTGGTCCAGTAAATCAACCCTGATGGCAGCCGCAAAACCGTTCATGCCAGAGAGGAAGTCTATCTTACTCCTCCAGACCACCGGAAACTCTTCGGACGCCCCCATAGCCCGTTGATACAACTCCGATTGCTTCAGTCGTTCGATAACGGCAGGTTCTGGAATGGAGGTTACATTACCGGAAGCGGAGCGGGCAAAGCTAACACCTTGACCTTTCTGGTCCAGTACTACAATCCCGTGCAATTCCTTATAGGTCTCCATCATCGGGATAAAGACCTTCGCCAATTTCTCTTCCTCCATGGAATCGAGCAGGGTCGACGACCCCATTTTGGCAAGGAGCAGAAGCCCGGTTGAAAACCGATCAAGGTAACTGGAAAACCGTTTCTGGACCAGCAAACTCGATTCACTTATAAGCTGAGCGGAAATTTCATCTTTAACGGTTCTTCCCTGAAAAATTGCAAGGGCAATGAGAGCACCCACAGTTACAAGGACAATGCTAAAGATATCCCTGAACAATCTCCTGCGGATATTGAGCGGTCCGCGGTATACCAGATCACCTAAAATCATGTTTTCCTACTCATCTTTCCTTGAATTCCTTTAAACCTCAGAAGCCCCTGCCACTTTCAAAAAACCACCGGTTACCGCACTGTCTACCGAGCGTACATGAAGATCAGTCTGTGGGAACGGAATTTCGATTCCCTCTACCTGGAATTCACTTTCAATATCCTGGTTCAGCTCGCTCAGTATATCCAACCTGTAGTTCACATCGGGAATCCAGGCCCGCAGTTCAAAATCAAGCGAGCTTGCCCCAAAAGAGAGGAACAGTGCGCTTGGCTTCGGGGTACTGAGGACCCTGGGATTAGCATTGGCACAGGCCAGCAATATTTTCAGCACCTCTGCAATATCAGAACCGTAAGCGACTCCAACCGGGACCTTCACCCTCGCACGCTTTTCTGCAAGGGTCCAGTTAATGACACTACCGGTGATGAGCTGCGAATTTGGTATGACAATTTCTGCGTTATCAAAAGTCTGTACCGTTGTAGCCCGGAGCCCAAGCTCTTTTACCTCACCTATATCATCATTGACCTCGATCATGTCGCCAACCTTTATCGGCCTCTCAAACAGCAGGATAAGGCCGCTGACAAAATTGTTAACAATCGCCTGCAGACCAAAACCAATCCCGACACTGAGAGCACCTCCAAGAATCGTTATCTGGCTGAGGCTGAACCCCAGTATTCTTAAAAGGACCAGCAAGCCGATAGTGAGAACCGCATAATGAACCAACCGTGTTATTGAGACCTGAGCACCTTTTTCCACCCTGTAACGCGGCAACACTTCCTGCATCAGGAAAGCGCGTAATCCACGGGAGAAGAGCAAAGTTATGTAACAGACAAACACCACCACCAAAAGAGAACCCGGGGTTATGTTAAACGTCGACACTTGAAATTCCAGAGAAGTTACGGCACCAAAAGCCTCTCTCAGGGTCGGGTACACCCACATGGCCATCAGGGCTATTGCCAGCCACAACACCCCATGGGCAATAGCTATCATGGGTACAAGCTGACGAACAATAGTTGGTGCATTATTCCTGACAATATTCATCGGGAAAAAGAGCAGGCCAAGTTCAAGCAGCCCGCTGATTATCTGCATCATTACCAAAATTACAAGGGTCACAAACACGAGAACCAAAACCCTGCCGAACAGTAAAATCGCCAGTTGATCATAGCCGCCGATGCCGGTAATCAGGATAACTATCGGGAAAAGCCCCCACAACCAGATAGCCCAGGTCACCTTCTTTTTTGACTGCGCCTTCCAGCGCTCTATAAAACTATAAAGAGATACGCAAAAAACAATCGCAGAAACATAAAACACAAAAAGATAGAAAATTGAGTGCGGAATGTTCATCACTGTCAGAAGAGCCGTGACAGCGAGAAAAATGGTTAATCGCCGAAGAAAAACTGCCTGCCATTTCAAAGCGACAATTTTTTCAGTCATAAACGCCACAGAAAGAATTAGCGGTATCTGAAGAAGAGTGTTCCAGTCGGGTGGCAAGGCAAGCCGTATCGATAAGGCATTCACCAGGGAAAACACTACCGAACTGATAAAAATCGCTGATAACAATGGGTGTGATGCATAATCATGCCACCTGGAAGAGGCGGAAGTTTTGCTGCGGCTCAGCTGAATAAAAAACGCCAACAGTGCCACGCTGCCAAAGGCCACAAGCACCCACCCGAGGTTCTGTTTTAGGTAGCCCCACTGGTAGAGGCAGAACAACCGAAAATTATCTCCACTCTGTTTAAACTGACGAACATCAAGCCGCTGATAAAATTCTGCACTCAACATTGAGGGTGAAGTCTGCTGGATCCGAAGTTCATTGGTATCCTTGATCAGCTCATCTACTTTTTCCGCCAAACCATAGATCTGGGTCTGGGTCTGACCGATTTTTTTTCCAGCGTCCAGATTAGGAACAAGTTGTAGCTCTATCATTTTCTTGGCATCATTAATGGTTTTCTCCACAACCGCGACAGTTGCGAGAAAATCTGCAGTTTCCTCTTCTGCCTGATGGTGCTGTTTTATCTCCGTAAATGTCTTATCCTTGTCGAGCCAATCGATATACAACCGCTGAATATTGCTGATATTTGATGCAATAGGAGTATTGAATTCATCGAGCCTGATCTTCAATTTAACCAGTTTTGATTTAAGCAAAGCAAGTTGATGATAACTGACATCCGGGGTAGACTCGCTTATCGTCACTTCCCACTTCATCTCTTTCAAATCTTTATGGAATTGGGGAAGTTCCTGTTGCAGCTCATCAACGCCCTTCATTGCTGCAAGATCATTTTGCAGATCAATATAGTCCCTCGGAAGAATATTACTGAGACTGTAGATTTCAATTATGCTCAGTTTGCGTGGTTCCCTCTCAGAAGCGGCAGCCTCCACCTCCTCTGCCTGAACGTGAGAAAAGAAGAGCAGGCTTGTCAGTAGACACAAAAACAGTTGAGTTGCTCGCATCATGAGGCACGCATTTGTTAGAATTGATCATTGCTGAAAAGAGGACGAACCAGACATTTCAGTTGAGACGGTGGCACGCTACAAATTGCACAACAGGCAGATAAGGTGAATATTCCGAGGGTAAAGTTTATCCTTAACTTTGATTTTTTACCAAGTCGCGAATTGCTGCGCGAAGCTCATCATAGTTATCGAGAATACGGTTGATCCTCCGATGGAGAAAGAACAGCAGGCCTCCACCACCGAGTATACCGAGGCCGAGAATCGCTGCTCTAAGAATGAAATAAACCTCCAATCCTCTAACCATTTGGACAAAGCGGTATTTGAGCTTGCCCCCCTCATTTATAGCCTGAAGCGAATCTTTGGAGACATTCTCGAGAATGAACAGGCCAGGTTATAAGAGATAAAAAGAGTGCTGAGGCCACTGACAATGATACCTGTCATTATAACAAGCAATATGTAGCCGATTTTTCTTTCTTTTGTTGTATCAATCTCTCTATGCTTTCTCATCACATCTCACTGAGTTCGATTTCTTCCAGGAGAGCAGCAATTTTTTCAAAAAGGACTTTATCCACAAGGACCTTGTCCGGAGGTGGGGAATACGTCTCATCTCCGAAGAGCAACCAGTCAACGGAACAGTCGGTTAAGCAAGCCACTTCTGTAGGCCAGCTGGGCGGCACCGTATTCTTGCGTAGAGCCTGGTCACTGCTTGCTTGGACTTACCTATTTTTTCCGCAAGTTCCACAGCGTTTTTAGAGTGAGTAGCGCTGCACATTCTGTTGAAAATTTTTTGACAGGTGTCAACTTTTTTCATTCTGTCTTCTCCTGATATGCGTAGGAGAAGAATAGTCCTGGCCGAAGTTTCTGTCAAACAGTAAACCAAGAGGGAGCCAGGAGAAGACATTGAATGGTGATCACTTATTCAATGTCGCTCCACCCAAAGTTTTTCTTTTGCACCCAAATATACCCAACACTCAAAACCTTAAGTTGACTGTAGCTGAACTGAAAGTAAACTATCAGCTTACTTGACTTAAAGATCGGCTTTCACTCGTCACCTTACTATTTGTTTTTTTACCCGACAAAACGTTCCGACAAAAAAAGACAAAGCCTCTCGTCGATTATGGAATTTACAGCAATATGATTATGGCAAAGAGAGAGATTAAATGAGCATCTATTGTGCTGACCGTTTTTCTGATGGTCTGTGGCGTACAGGTAATCTGCCAAAACGGGTACGTAGGAAACTCATATGGTTTCGCCGTCGAAGCTCTCCCTTCCCCTCAACTCACGAGGCTCTTACCGGAATATTGGGAAATGTTGAAAAAACACCTTTTGAGCAAAGAGTACTCAATAGAATGATGTTCATTTCCGCAATATTAACGTCCCTGATATTTTTAGAATCAGCATTATTCGGTATCTCAATCAAGGCTACCGTCCTCCTTGTTCTGTCATCCGCTTTTTTCTGGAGCCTGTACCTGGCAGAAAGAAAAGCCACCTCGTATAAACATCTTGAATTGAATTTGGTAGTTGAGCAGTTTTTCAAGGGAGTTGAGTTGACCGCGCTACGCAAGCACCACCCCAAAGTACTCTTCCAAAAGAATTTGGCGAATAAGCTAATGTATGTAGGTGACTCTCGGATTCACCTGCAGAGAGTATTGCTGAATCTGGTAACGAACGCTGCCGAGTCGATATCCGGAAAGGGGACTGTTCAAATAGAGACATCTTCCGTCCTCTTTCCGAGGGAAATCTAAGGAGCGGGTGGGGTTCCTTCGGGAAAATATACCAGATTACGTATTAGTGACACAGGTCTTGGTATTTCTAAAAGAGACCTGAAGTATATATGTGAACCATTTTTTACAACTAAGAGTCTTGGCCGGAGCGGTTCTGGCCTGGGTATGACCGTCGTTCGTTCAGCTGTTGAAGATCATGGCGGCTATATGGAAATCAAAAGCAAGAAGATGGGGGGCACGGCTATTATTATATATTTGCCTGAAGCAGAGAACAGAACCGGCCACAACACACCTGATACACACCCATCTTTTCAGGATCGAGGTACCGCTTGAGTATTGTATCTGGCAGATATCGAAAACTTTGTTTGCCTCCCCCGGTCAATCTCAAAGTCCATGAATTTCACCTATCAATGACCTGCCTAAGGACGCTGGCCATTTCCTCAACTTTATATGGCTTTTGCAGGATAGCAGCAAAACCGTATTGAAGGCAGTCAGACATAATCGGGCTATCTGCATAACCACTGGAGGCAATTGCTTGTACCTTGGGATTAATCTGTAGTAGCTTTTTCACAGCCTCCTCTCCGCCCATACCTCCCTGGATGGTCAGGTCCATAATAACTGCATCATACGCCTGTCCTTCACTCCGTGACGCTGCATACCGAGCCACCAGGGTCTCACCATCAGCTACGGAATCGACCACATAGCCCAGTCGACTAAGAATGGCTGTAGCTACTTCACATATGATCTCATCATCATCCATAAGGAGAATTCTCCCCTGCATTGCGACTGGCAGCTGTGCCTTTTCATTCAGAACAACCGCGGCATGGTCGGAGGACGGCAGATACATTCTGAATATGGTCCCGCCATCTACTTTCGAATGTACCGATATTTTTCCATTATGCTTTACAATAATCTTATGTACAGTTGCCAGGCCAAGCCCTTTTCCAGTGGCTTTTGTTGAAAAATAAGGTTCAAATATCTTCTCTTGTATTTCTGGGATAATTCCCGGACCGGAATCCCTAAATTCAACCTTGATATATTTTCCTCCAGGAAGGTCAGCAGAGTGTGCCCCCTCCTTCAAAAAGACATTTTCTGCAACGATGATGAGCCTGCCGCCCTCCGGCATGGCCTGCATGGCATTTAACGCCAAATTATGAAAAACCTGGCTCAACTGCCCGGAATCAGCTTCAATGTGGGAGAGATCATCATCAATATTCATTGTTACCCCAACCGAAGACCCCCGCAGGGCAAATTCAACCTCCTCCTTCAAAATCGTTTCCAGGGAAATAACCTTGCGCACCGGTGCCCCACCCTTGGAGAAGGTAAGAAGCTGCCGGGTCAATGATGTTGCACGCGAAGCGGCCTTCTCGGCGGAATCGAGCAGTGAATGGTTTGAACTTCCATCTTCAGTCTGAATCTTCAAGAGCGAAAGGCTCCCCATAATACCTGTAAGCAGATTATTGAAATCATGAGCGATTCCACCTGCAAGTACACCCAGAGACTCTAATCTCTCGACCCGCTTTTTTTCATCATCAATCTGTTTTCTCTCGGTGATATCGGTCGCTACCTGCAGACGGACCAACCTCCCGTCTACCCAGGTGATTATACATTCATCCAGCACATACCAG
Source organism: Desulfopila sp. IMCC35008 (assembly GCF_010646885.2). Taxonomy (GTDB): domain Bacteria; phylum Desulfobacterota; class Desulfobulbia; order Desulfobulbales; family Desulfocapsaceae; genus Desulfopila. The sequence goes on from NZ_CP050700.1 coordinate 5,082,846, forward strand.
CGGCTCATAACATCATCAAAAAAAATCTCTGACCTCTCCAGCTCGTCACCATTATTATCAGACAGTTTCAGGGGCTCTACAGGCCGTTCGGTAGAAATAAGCGATGCAAAAAGATTATAGTCAGACCCAATCTTGCGCCCCTCCTCCAAAAGGGTCTGCAACTGGTTATTCATGAAAATCAATTCACCTTGCGCCACGGAAGTTACCTGGATAGCATGGTCCATACTGTCCAGGATCGTCACCACAGCATCATAGGACATCTGCAGAGCGCTTTGTGCATCTTTACGATGCCGGATCTCCTCCTGAAGTTTACTGGTGCGCTCGTCAACGAGCTCTTCCAGATGATGTCGATAGAGTTCGAGCTCCCTATGGAGTTTGTTTCGTTCGGTTATATCTGTATTGGCAAAGACAAATCCATGAACGTGCCCCCCATTGCTTTTAACAGGATAAATGCGCGAAACCATCTCCCGTGTTTCACCATTTTTGCACCTATACGTCAAATCGATATTTGACAATGCTTTCATCTCACGACTCTGCAGGATTTCCCTTTCAAGAAAATCTATGTCAGCCTGGTTTTGCAGCAAATTCCGGAAATGAGACCCGAGGATTGTTGAATCGTATTGAAAAACGTCGCTGGAAGAAGGATTCCAGGTGGTTATGTATCCTTCCAGGTCAATGGAGAAGATAGCATTGGGGGAATTATCAACGGATTGCCTGTAATGATCGAGAATCTGTTCACTCTTGAGAAGCTGATCTTTCAGCTCCTCGTTTTGCTGCCTTGCAGCGCGAAGCTGCTCTCGAAGTAATTCATTAGAGGTAATCTTATAAGGTTCCAAAGACATATCGATACCCACCAGGAAGCACCTGAATCCACTCCAGGTCTTCCAAAAGATTAAGTAGTTCCCGTCCTAAAACTACCCTTCTGCCCAATCTCAGCGTTCCGGCTTAATTATTTATCCTCCGAATATTTTACACATATGCGTGCGATAAATAATTAAGCCATGCCTCGATATTGAACAGAATGCTGAGTTTTAGGATGGGAACTAAGTAGCAAAAACTGTGAAATTCTAAAGCTTCGCTTCACCAGAAATAGTTATTCCTGGTTCCACAGCACATTGCTGTTCTCTATAAGGTGGGTAGATACAACAAATGCAAAAAACTATAGAGACAAACAGCTTAGAGGCTCATTTCCTCTCCATACTCCATAACATAGGCATTCTGGCCCGCCTCCTCCACTTTCTTTTTGAAAAGCTGGGGATCCGCCTCTATCACGGGGAAGGTGTTATAATGCATTGGCACGGCAAGTCCAGGTTGAGCCAACTGTACAGCCTTGACCGCATCATCAATTCCCATGGTGAAATTGTCCCCTATCGGCAACAGCATATAATCAATCCTGGTCATCTCCCCAATGAGCTTCATGTCATAAAAGAGCCCTGTATCGCCAGTGTGATACAATGTTTTATCGTCAATAGTGAGAATGACCCCGGCAGGTTCCCCGCCATATACATTATCAGGCGTACTTGAACCGTGATGGGCAATAGTGAATTTCAATCTTCCAAACGGAAAATTATACCCTCCGCCGATATGCATATTATGTGCCCTCAATCCTTTTTCAGTGCAGTAGTTTGCCAGTTCATTGACACAAATAAAGAGGGAATCGCACCGTTTGCCGATCTCAAACGCATCCCCAATGTGGTCGCCATGGGCATGGGTCAGCACAATAAAATCCGCAGTAACATCTTTTGACTTGATCGGAGAAGTGGGGTTACCATCGAGAAAAGGATCAATGAGTAGGGTTTGCCCGGCATCCGTCGTAATCTGAAATGAAGAGTGAGAAAAATATTTTAGCTTCATAATGTACCCTTTAGCAAAGGTGATTGATATAAGAACTTAGTTTCAGCCAAAATCGAAATGGAGACAGAAAACCACAATAAAACCGTGCTCTACAACATTACAGACACACTCCTTTCTACCCTATTATCGTATGTACTGGCAACTGCAACCCTTCACAGCTATGCGTCACACCTGCTATTATTATAATTAAGACGCTTAAATTTATAGGGAATTACTCAATGACAATTATCCCCAATTAAAACCCGATATCCACATAGACGGCTGTCCCTTGTGTCGAGCCAAACGATCCAATGAGTTGCCG
>NZ_CP050700.1:5090000-6316145 GCF_010646885.2 Desulfopila sp. IMCC35008
TGTTAGCTTAGGCGAAGCACTGAACCGAAGCCCCGGTAAACGGCGGCCGTAACTATAACGGTCCTAAGGTAGCGAAATTCCTTGTCGGGTAAGTTCCGACCTGCACGAATGGCGTAACGATTTCCCCACTGTCTCAACCAGGGACTCAGCGAAACTGTAGTACCGGTGAAGATGCCGGTTACCCGCAACAAGACAGAAAGACCCCGTGAACCTTTACTACAGCTTGGCATTGGTTTTTGAGGTAACATGTGTAGGATAGGTGGGAGACTTTGAAGTCGGCACGCCAGTGTCGATGGAGTCACCCTTGAAATACCACCCTTGTTATCTTAGGAATCTAACTGCGGTCCGTAATCCGGATCCAGGACATTGTCTGGTGGGTAGTTTGACTGGGGCGGTCGCCTCCTAAAGAGTAACGGAGGCGCGCGATGGTTCCCTCCGGCTGATTGGAAACCAGCCTAAGAGTGTAAAGGCATAAGGGAGCTTGACTGCGAGAGAGACATCTCGAGCAGGTACGAAAGTAGGTCTTAGTGATCCGGCGATTCCGCATGGAAGGGTCGTCGCTCAACGGATAAAAGGTACTCCGGGGATAACAGGCTTATCTCCCCCAAGAGTCCATATCGACGGGGAGGTTTGGCACCTCGATGTCGGCTCATCACATCCTGGGGCTGAAGCAGGTCCCAAGGGTTTGGCTGTTCGCCAATTAAAGTGGTACGCGAGCTGGGTTTAAAACGTCGTGAGACAGTTTGGTCCTTATCTGTTGCGGGCGCAGGAAATTTGAAGAGATCTTCCCCTAGTACGAGAGGACCGGGGTGGACGAACCTATGGTGTTCCAGTTGTTCCGCCAGGGGCATTGCTGGGTAGCTAAGTTCGGCAGGGATAACCGCTGAAAGCATCTAAGCGGGAAGCCCACTCTAAGATGAGATTTCCCATGACATTAGTCATCTGAAGGCTCGTTGTAGACTACAACGTTGATAGGTCGGGTGTGGAAGTGTGGCAACACATGGAGCTAACCGATACTAATAAGCCGTGCGGCTTATCCACATTTTTTTGATTAAAACTAACTACTACTACCCTACTATTCGATTATCTTTGTTTTACCAAGGGAAGGATGTCATAAACCACTCCCCTTCCCCATATACCGAAAAGTAGCACGATTTCTCTTTTCGGCGGTCATAGCGAAGAGGTTCCACCCGTTCCCATTCCGAACACGGAAGTTAAGCTCTTCTGCGCCGATGGTACTGCATGGGAAACTATGTGGGAGAGTAGGTCGCCGCCGATTTATATATACAAAACCCCGATCAGTTTAGACTGATCGGGGTTTTTGCGTTTGGACTTGCTACTCTATCAATCAAGAATTTTTTAGAACTTAGTAAGCGACTTTCTTCCATAATGCTTGATACTGCTGTTTATTATTGCAACATGACCGACCGACCTCTCTTCGACCGAACCGCACGATATGCTCAACGATGATTCAGGAAGCACCTAAAGCTAGAGGGAAAGGCTGAACTGCTTTCCTTCGTCATAGCAATGTTAAGTACAAGGCTCTGTTGCTCAAATTACCTTGTCTTTGGTCACATAAGGTCAGCGACTTATCATTGAACTTAATATTGCCACTACAAAGATATTCAGTGTTGGCTTATACTCCAACGAAAGGTGTTTCCTGTGCATCGCCGATTCGATAATCAAGATTCGCGATCCATTTCCTGCCGTCCTCTTTCTGAAGAGCAACTGTAAGAAGGTCAAATAGGGGTTTTAGTAGGATCTTCCGAACTTCGATGTGGCGATATTACGAGAACATCTTCGGCAGTCCCCAAGAAGTTTTTGTTGGGCGATTTTCCTGAAAAGTCCCTAATAGCTTTCAGCCTCTGTTTGGTATATCGAGACCCATCGTCTGACTGAACCACGACCATGGAGATCTCCTACAAAAAATTCCGGCAAGGTGCCGGGTGACTCGCTTAATGATGCTCCGTAATGGGTTCGGCCCCACGACCTGTTGTACCCAGCAAATCTCAGGAGTGACGAAAATATCTGAAAATGATTTGCCTTATCGTAGCTGGTCTCCTGAACAACCTTTAACTCTTCTAAAATTTCCTCGTCATTGGAAAAAATTATCATAGGCACAATGCCTTCAAATCGATTCCCCCCCGGCCTACAGTGAGTGGCAAGTGTTCCATCGTCGACGATATTTTGCCCATGATCACTTGTGTATATAATGACGAAACTCTTAAAGGACCCGCTTTCAGAAAACAAGTTTTTGAACCAGTCATCAACACTCCAACGTATTCCATTCATATAAGAATTAAGAGCTTTTTCCCTGTCATTCATCGGTTCGCCCTGCTTAAGCGCCGGAGTGAACAAATTATGCTCTTCGGGATAGCTCCTGAAATAGGGAAAATGAATTCCGTATTTATTAAACATGATAAAGGTTTTATCGGGCTGCTTGAGAAGATCAATTAATTTGTCACGAGCAACTTCATCACTTTCATAAACAGTTTTCTGTCGAACTCTAATGATCTCATCTACGAAAGAAACTTCATGTTCATTCATGAAATTTTGGTAGTTTTACCACTCCTCATCACTCTGGGCATCCAGATAAACATTGTAAAATCCAGCCTTCCTGGTGAATTGCCAAATCGAAGGTTTCTTTAAAGTCATTTGGTTGTAGTCTGGAATCTCCTCTTTTCTTAACCCTGTCCTAAGGATCAGGTTGGAATAATCACTGCAGTTTGAAGCTGAAGCAGCTAACCCAAAATTCACGATTCCACTTTCCAGAGAGCAGAGGTAGGGTGTGGTGTTTTTTTCGAATTTATTGATTCCCAGAATGTCCGCACGAATACTTTCATCGACAATCAGAATAATCTTCTCAAGCTGTGGATCTAAAGAACCTGAGTACGTAACATCAGATCTTTCACCATCGTAAATGGGGCTTAGAGCGGCAAATACCAGCATTGACGGAACCCTGAAAAACGAGGGATATCGATCAAAAAAACCATGACTATATTGCAGGCCAGAAGTGATAAGTACCACTGCGCTTGCTGGAAGAACATAGGCCTTGGGGGAGATATTGAATTTTACAAGTTCCGGTAACCGTTCGATGAAAATAATAAATGGAAAAAGAATTATTAAAAAAGGGAGTGCAGCCAAACCATAATTTTCGATCACTGCCCAAAACCACCATTGAAAATTTTCCACGATAATGACTGCTTGCTGGAAATCTAAAGGCGAGTTTGCGATCTTGAAAAAACCATAATTAAAAAGAAAGAAAAACAGAAAGAAAGGTAATGATATTTTTCGAAAAATACTGCGGTCGCTAAAGAACAGTAAAAATGCGCTCAGCAGACTCCAGAAGAACAAAATAAGTGATAGAGAGAGCTCGATCAGCTTGCCTTGATTCCATAGAAACCAAAACGGATAAAAAAAGTCGAAGAAAAAGCTAAATTCCATGAGCAGGAGAATAGTAATCGCCCCAAGAGCGATAGACTTTCTCAATGTCAAATTTACCATAGAAGTTTCTCATCAAACCGTAAGTAGAAAACCATCCTCAACGTATAAACGGCGTTGCGCTCCGAGGTAAATGCTTTGTAGCTGCCGTCTCAACCCCACAATCACTGTTTGGACTCAATTCTGATTATGAACGTCTCCCTATAACCTCCATCATTGGCGAACTGAAAAAAATTGTGTCTGGTTCTTTTGAACGTGCCTCCCACTCTGCGAGGAAATCGTCAAATACGCTCTGAGCAAGAAAACCTTCTTCCACAAGAGAAGGTAAATGATTTCGGAATAGGGCATCTGGCCAGAGCCATTCTTGTGTGGTAGCTCTAACTGCCTTAATGATCACATTAATCTCGACCTCTAGTCCAGCAGAGAAGAGTAATCCGGGAAGATTGTTTCCAATCTCCGGGTTACAGCCGCGTTCTCCTGTAACGGCTCGAATAAGAGCTCCAGCTATTTCTGGTAGATACTTGTTTTTGGGATGAATATGAATATGACGGTAGTTGCATAACTCGGTGAGGGCACAAACGCCTCCGGGCCGAAGCCACTTTGCTATACGATCGATCAGCGGCTTTACTGTTGCCTCGGGAAGATACATAAGCACCCATCGACCGTAAACTCCATCAACGCTTTCTTCTTGAAGATCAAATGATTCCAGACGAGCAGCCATTGTCTCAATATTTAAAAGACCTGCGGCCTCCGCTTGCGCCCTCAATAGGGGAAGTGAACGTTCTCCATCTCGATCTACGGCAATAACTTTCCCCCCCGGTCCGACAATTTCTGCCAGATCAAGGGTTGTATATCCAGGCCCGCAACCAAGATCAACCAGGGTTGCACCTGTGTTGAATCCAGCTCGGGAAATGAACCGTTGATTTTCTTTGGCCCAGACCTGATGCTGATACTTTAGCCGTTCGATCTCCTCATGAGTATATCCAAAGCGATATTCGTCGGTTTCGTCGGTAGATGTGCATGTATCAAGTTCTGTTTTGTTATCCATCGTACTACCTTTTCGGAAGCTAACGACAGCAGTGAATCGTGGTTCTTAGGACGTCTCCTCGACTGGGTGATTATGTAGTTCCCTCTTCTCAAGAATCCGCTTCATGTTCTCCCCCTCTTCCTTCATATGCTTCCTTATGCTTAAAAGCCCTTGCTCAAGCCTGTTTCTCGCCAGCAGCTTGACCAAGCATCCCACGCGAAGCACGCATGACGCAGTGAACACGCATGATCCATCCCGGGCCTCGATCAGGAAAGTATTTCGGGGGAAATAGATTCGAAGGAGACGGGAGACGGGCACGAATTCGATCTTCCTGTTCGGCACGACCTCTTTGATCAGAAACTTGAACTTGTGCAGTTTTCCGTGGATGTACTCTTCGGCATATACGACAGAGCCCTGCTGGCAGAACTTACCCTTGATCAGACGAAACACTACATGGTCATCTGTATGCCAGGCTTGGTAGCTTGCATCATCGACTATCTGAAGGAAGAAGCCGAAGATCTTCTCAGGGGTCGTGTTGATCTCAATCGAGTTGGTGAGTGTAATTTTTTCCAGTAGCATCATTATTGGCTGTTACATAGGTAAGAGCATTTTATTATTCGTCCAGCCCTGCGTACATCTCCGTCATCCATTACCTTCCTGAATCTCGTTTCTGCAACGCTGACGGTAAGTGGACCAATACAAGGAGCACAAGCGACGCGGCATTGGGTCCACTATAACGCTTTGATAGGTGGCGCGTAATTCCCTCGGTTGGACTCAATCTCTGATCTGGGCCACCCGCCACCCAGGTCTCTCAGTACATCCCAGGAATCAATCGAAAGCGCATATGTCGTGCATAGTCTCGATAGCCCGGCAACTCTTCCTGTAGAGTCTGGTCTTCCAGCACCGTTCTAATCACCGCGATGATTAGCGCCACCGCCGCCGGAATAAGTGTCCACATCGAGTTTAACGCCAACACCATACCTGGGAGTGCCAATATACTTCCAGCATCGCCAGGATGTCGTACAACCCGATAGGGGCCACTGTCGCAAACCACATGCCCTCGATCCAGCTGAATACGGACCACGCTGGAGAAAAAGTGGTTCTCTATCAATGCCCACGCAGCGAAAGCGTATCCGAGCGAAATCAAGAGGAAGCCGAGCACGATGAGCCACAACGGAAATACGGGTGACCAGCCAAAGCGCTGATCCAGCCCGGCCACAATGACCAGTGGGAAACTCACACTCAGCGCCATCAACGGCGCAAGCACTTTGTCCCAGGCTTTTGCACTTTGGATCTTCTCTATATTTTGTCGTTCGACCAACAACCCTGGATGCCGCCGTTCCGCCCACATGCGCCCCCCTATACCGGTGGCGACAACCAGCAGGGAATAGCCCCACGCCTGCCACCAACCGAAATCCGCTCCGCACACCAAGAGAACCAGTGGTATGGAGAAATACACTAAAAATAAACGGATCCACTGGCGAAGGGATGCTTTTTGAGCTGCCTTTTCACTAACCGTTTTCCCTAACATGTCGTTTCCCATAATAAAACTGATTTGATCGTCAGCCTATAAATTTATCATGCCAATCCCGCGTTTAGCGCGGCAAGTTGACAACAGAAAATCAGGTGGGCGCGACACATAATAGCTCCATAACATTCATTACAAACGGGTTAAAAAGCCACTACTCCTGATTGAGACCTGACCGACCTGAAGGTGCATAGGTAAAGGGTTGGCGACCTGCATGAGCGGGATTGCCGGACAGGGTTGATAGCGTATCCATATTCACAAGACGGTAGTGTAGAAAGCGTTTCAAAAAGCGGTTTTTGAGCTCAGCGGCGACGTTCAACCGTCGTTGTAGAGCCCTGTTCGGCCTCCCTCTTGCGTATTCTTACAATCGTCTCTTGAACTCGTAGTGTTTTTGAGGAGATATGCGTTGTCGCTCCATCCTTGAATCGGAAATCACAATGAGGACACCCGTCGGCGAGCGTCTGCGTACGCCTAAGGCCCCACCCCATGGCCTCACCCAACGCAATATCAGACATACAGACATATGGAGCAAACTCTTCTCCTCCATGTCTCTTGACAAACTCGTAATTCCCGCACTGAAGGTAATTGACGCCAAAGTCGAAGTCATCTCCCTCGCCGATTAGATATTCTATCTCAAAGTCACCAAAACGAGTCTTCTGCTTTTTGCGAAATCGTTTTGCCATAATCCTCCTCACAACGCGAGAGAACATGAACTGTCGCATTATCCGCCGTTTCCATTGAGGGATCTCCGACAGTCTCAAGCGAAGGGCCTTGTGGCATAGTTCCCATGCCTCACCAGGTGACTTACCATGTTCGGCCATTGCCCTGTAGACTGCGAGTTCCTGAGCGGAAATGAGTAAAAACGTGTTGAGCATCCTTGCACGTGGTCCCCTTATGTAGGGGATCTCCGGAATGAGATCATCATATTGCTGACGGACCTCTTTTTGCAACGTATTGGTGAACTCCTCGCCGTAGCGTGCGACCACGGAGGCCCGCATTCGCTCAGAGGTGGTGCCAAATTTCCTTAGCAGTTTCTTTTTGTATGGGATGTAGTAGCCTATGATTTGACTTGACATCGGGTCCACCTTTTTATAGCAGGATCAACAACCAGAATCCCAATATTATTGCCTCAAACATCACAAAGAGAAAAGCCGAACTGCCTTATTTTGAGGCAACCCGACTATTTATAAAAGACCCGTAGCTTTCCGTCCCTGCCTTCTGGCAGGTTTGGCTTTTTCTTTTTTGAAGATCATCTTCTGGTTAAAGTGTATGCTAGGAAGAAGTGTCGTGTCAATGCACTATGTAGCACATGTGGAATTTCTAGAAAGAAGCCCATTGGCAAGATTAAGAATTTAAGGAAAATTGCAAGTTGTCATTATTCCTGTGGCTATTCCCCCTCCTCCTGTCATAAGCCCTGCATCTGGAGTATCATTAAATGTGGCAATTTCTACCTAAAATCCAATCTATCAGGAAATGCACTATGAAAGTTTCACAAGCAGTCGAATTCCATCTGCAGTATCACCGAGCTAACTCCAAAAAAAAATACCATTAAGACCTGCGAGTTTGTTCTTTCCTGTTTTACTGCACAGTTTGATAAACGTGATCTCGCTAGTATCTCACAAGAAGAGGTGATGGCGTTTCTTCTATCCCTGACCAAAAACAACAAACAGGCGACAAAGAGAAACCGCTATTCTGTTCTTTCTTCTTTCTACAATTTCAGTATCAACAACGCATTACCCGCCCTGATGACCCCCCTGCAATACTGCAGTTATTAAAAAGATTTTCAAACGCCCGCAAACCATTCAGTGGCAAATAGTAGATAAAGAAACAATCGATGAGATTATCTTTCGGACCATGAACATCCGTAACAGGGTTATGCTTGAGCTAATGGCCAGAGGAGGAATGAGAATAGGAGAAGTTCTAAACCTCAAACCAGCTGATATCCAAATAAGAACTCTGGCAGTCCAGAACCCCAAAAGCGGTCGAGTTGGGGAGAAAGTTTATGTTCCACGGAAATTATTGCTAAGGTTAAACGACTACGTGAGAGCCAATAATTTCAATGGGGGTGAAAGAATTTTTCAGATTTCTTATGTCGCAGCATGGTCGATGGTCAAGAAAGCAGGCAAGCTCGTTGATATTGAATTACGGCCTCATGATCTCAGGCGATATGCTGCAACGTATGCTTCCAGATCTGGTACTCCTATTGAGATTGTCAGTAAAGTGATTTTGCGACATGCTGATTTGTCGACAACACAGAGGTATCTGGGCAAGGTGAATGATTCTGAAGCAATCAGGTGGATCGAGACACTTTATGGTTAATCCTGAGAAAATTGATGGGGGGAGCGGTAGCAGGACCAATCTCCCCATCTATAATCATTCATACTGCCAGGTTGAGGGCAACAGGAAGCATCTTAAGCTGAAGGGGTAAATAGAACTGCTTGCCTTCGTCCTGGCAATGATAAATTCATGATCAGTTTCTGGAAATTACTGATCAGAAAAAGACCTACAAGACGATCCGGTTCAGCTATTGACACAGGTTAGACATATCTTTGAACTACAATACACGACACAACAGTGCTACCTTTCATCCATTTCCCCTAAAATGGAGCAGCTATTTAACTGAAAGGCAGGGAAGATTATACGCTGTTATCTTCATCATAAAATGATGGGGCAGAGATATAGGAAGTTGGCCCTTGTCACACCTGCCCGATCACCAGGTAATTAATCGATACGATATCCTCACCTCTATCAAAAAAGGCTGGAACTTTATTCATGCAGTTCTAGCCTTTTTCTAAGTTTACGATTGAATAAAGACGTTATTTAAAACAAATACTACTGAGTTCGACTATAGATATCAATCTAGCATCTTAAACGGTTTGGAACAAATGTCGATTCTTGAAAATGAAGCCATTTTATCCCAGTCATGCACCCATGAAATTTTGTAGCTACGAAGTTGTCCATTTGTAATGCTTCTCTTGGAATTGGAGAATCCCCCTCGTTGAGTTAGTTGGTTGTTTCTTCTCTTTCAACGCTTTTCAACTGCCCTCTACCGCCGCAGGGAACCCCGTCAAGGCCCGATTCCGATAAAGGGCCCCAACTGAATGCCCGGCAGAGGATATTGGGACTTGGTGGGGTGGATTATTTCCCCGGATGCCCCCTGAACGTTTTTTCTTTCTCGCTTGCCGAGCCAATTCAAGCTTCTCATCTCGTTCCCGGAAGATTTCCTGGGATCGTCCATTTAGTTTATCGATCGGAGCAATATATCCAATGGCACTGTTGAGGCGAACATTGTTGTAATGATGTATATAATCACCGACCACTCTTCTCGCATCTTCAAGGCTCAGCAGTACTCCCGGCCTGATGCATTCCCTTTTCAAGGTGCCGTGCCATCTCTCTATTTTGCCATTACTCTGCGGATAATAGGGAGATGTTCTAACATGGGTCATCCCAACAAACCTGATATACTCCTTAAAGTCTTTTGAGACAAACTGTGGACCGTTATCCGATATGATCCTTGGTTTCTCTTTAGGGAATTGTTCCCTGGCTCTTTGTAACACAATCTCAATGTCCTGCTCGGTCATCGATTCCCGTAACTCCCAGTGGACGATATATCGGCTGCACCCATCTAGAATGGTGCACAGGTAGTAAAAAGTCCCACAGATATTGATGTAGGACATGTCAATATGCCAGTGCTCATGTATCCCAAGGGGTTGAGTGAAACCATTACCCTTCTTCGACTTGCCCTTACTCCACCTCTGCAGTAGACCTGCACCGCTCAATACCCGGTAGGTAGAACTCGGGCTGACGGCGACAATATTGTTATCCAGCATCATGAAGGTGAGCCGTCTATAACCTTCAGCCGGGAACTTGTGATGATAATCGATTATTGCCTGCCTTTCCCAGGCTTCGAGCCAGAAGTCTCGTGGTATAAGGCCATTGTGCTCGTTGGCCTTGCCGTACCTGTCCTTCCAGTTGTAATATTTGCTTGATTGAATTTGCAGCCAACCGATATATTTCACTGCGGGGAGACCTGTTACCTCTGACCAGTACCTCACGAAATCTATTATACTGTCCCGAGTATCGTGAGGCACCCAGGCTCCTTTCAGATCTCCCCAAGATCTTTTTTTAGCTTGACGTGCTCCTCCATCAATTCAGAGAGCACTTCGTTCTTACGCTGAAGTTTTTGCTCCAGAGCTTGAATTTTGGCCTCATCCTGCTTTTTCTCGGTTGTCTTATTCCGATCAAAAGCGGCGGCACCGTGTTCAAAAAACTCTTTCTGCCACCTATAAAAGACGGTCGGGTGAAGATTGTATTCGTCACACAGATCTGAAACAGGGACATGATCAACAAGGTGCCGTTTCAAGATGGTTACTTTTTCTTCCCCTGAACGATTTTTTCTTTTCCTCTTCATTGAGTTCTCCTTTGGTTGAGTATGTTAACTCAAACAATAGAAAACTCCAATTCCCGCTGAACCAATACACATTAACAAACTCGAAATCAATAACAGAATCTTTCTTCTCTGCTCGATGTGTTTTCCAGCTTGCTGAGTAGTGTAACGTCTTCACTTGTTCATTGATTCCTTCTTGAACTTCTTGAACGCTCATACCACACTTCAATTGAGGTGAGGCATCATATGTCCACTGATTTGGTCCCCAGCAACATCCACCTAGCATTGAAAATGCTAGAACGATAGTAACTGTGTAAGCTGTTTTCATGGATGCTAACATTCAATTCTCCCTATTTTGCAGAACCGGCTGGATCGTGTCCCCAGCCAGGTGACCACGCATTTGGCTTATCCAGACCACATGCCTTAGCTACTGTACTGGCAAAAGTGTTACTGTTTGGGCCAGTAAAGAAAGAGTACTCACTTGGGTTTGGATATGATGTGGCGGCGTTTTCGACACATTGACTTACCGTGCCATTATTATTGGGATTTTCATATGACCATGACCCGCAAACCCCTCCTGCATCAAAAGGATTGTTTTCATGAACTATCCCACTAGTGCTAGCTGGCCCACCATGATCATCACCAATAAGTCCAAACGTCCGCTTAACTCCGTTTTGCTGGTCTTCAGTATAACAATGAGTTGGCCCAACAACCCCCACAAAAGGAACTGGTCTGCAACAAACTTTTGCGCGAGATTCGTCTGAAATCGCAGGAGAATAGTCCTGACCTGGGAACTCTCCCATATACCCAGATATATTGTGAAACCCTTCACTATCATCACTTGCAGAGTTGGCTGAATCACCATAATTACCGGTATCAGAATCATCGGAATGACTGTTGCCATCTGACTCAAGCCCTAAAATATCTTTAGAGTTAACAGGGTTGCTTTCTACATATTGATACAGATTAATACCACCCAAAAAACCTATTGGATCTGCGGTCGTCCAAACACCCACTTCAGCATCATATTTCCTAAAATGGAAGTGATACAGATTACTCTCTGGATCGATCCGTTGCCCAGTAAAGGCATAAGGGTTATCACTCAGACCACCAGCCAATACCTCACCAAAAGCATCATACTGATAGCGAGTCTTCAGTTTGCCCTGATGGTTTGTGAGCGCAGCAACACTACCAAGCCCATCATAAGCATAGAACAGCTGCCGACCTTCAGGGCGGTTTTGGTAGCTGCTGTTATTACCCTGGGGGACGTTATATTTCTGCTGCGTGACAATGCGACCGTTTGCACGATAATAGGCCGTTAGTTACTTTGCAACCAGTGGAGGGGGTTATCTAGTGAATGGTATCAAAAGAGGCTGCCCTTCAGTGAAGAGCAGGTTCAAAAGTTAAGTATCTGCTTTTAATCATATCTGACAGACTCTATAGTTTTTATAACTTTAGAGTTTTTATCAAACCTTACGACTCTTACTAACCAAGCCCAGTCGCCCCATTCGCTTTTCCCATCATTAGAGAAATACCAATCCTCAGCACCTTCATCTTCTAGGACATTCTTGGTAAAAGGCTCACCGAGTAGTTCTATTATGTATTCCTCTGACATACCAGGTTCAATAGAAGAGAATTTACTTTCATCATAACCAGGAGAAAACTGTGTATCAATTGTGGGATTCCACCAACAGTATGTTTCAAAGCCCAAAAGAGCGTACCCAATCAAGGCAATGGTTACGATAGCAAACAATATGCTGTAGTAATGCTTACGCTTTATCATGGAATAGACCTACTTAAAATTCGAAAAGCAAAGGGTTGTCCTTATAGCACAACTTCACCAGTCGGCTCATCAGGTGTAGAGGTAGATTCATTTGCTTCATTGAGTCCTGAACAACTTTCGAACAAGTTGTCCCATCCATAATCGGGAGGAGTGTCTTTATGTCGCTCTTCTAAAAACTCTTCATCTTTCTTGCCGCCTGGACCCATCTCATTCAGAAAGTCCGGTCCGTATAAGTCTACTCCGCCATCATCTACTGTAATATCGCCTCGCCCGAATGGACCAAATGTTTTGGTAACCTCCCATTTTCCCTTTTCACCCTCTGCACAGATGCCATCAATAGCATCATCATACACTCCTCCATTTGGTTCTACTTTTGTAGATTCAGATGTCGTTTCAGGCTTTACGTATACAGGACTAGAGCTATTATTAGTAACCTTTAATCCCAGTAAATCTTTTTGGTTAACCGGGTTATTTTCTACATATTTATAGAGATTAATCCCACCATTTACTCCAATCGGATCAGTAGTTGTCCAAACCCCAACTCCAGCATCATATTTCCTGAAGTGGAAATGATACAGATTACTCTCCGGATCTAACCGCTGCCCGGTAAAAGCATACGGATTATCAGACAGATCTCCGGCCAGAACCTCACCAAAGGCATCGTACTGATACCTGGTCTTCAGTTTACCCTGATGGTTGCTGAGAGCTGCCACACTCCCAAGTCCATCATAGGCATAATACAGCTGCCTACCGTCAGGACGATTCTGGTACCGGTTGTTGTTACCCTGGGAGACATTATACTGCTGCTGCGTGACGATACGACCATTTGCACGATAATAGGCCGTTATCTTATTGTTCTTGTTTACGGTCACCACCTACATAACTTTGCGAAGGGATGGCGGGTGGACGGTTATGCAATATCGACAGAGAGGGGAATGGTCTATATGGCTACTCCCCTATTTTCGTCATTTTACGATGATATTGTGGAGCTGTCCCATGCCTTGAAAAACCCAATTTTTTTTGAGCGAAGCGAAAAATACACCCAAAGAATGTTGTATTAACTGTGTCATATTAGCATGTTGAGAGGATGGGAATGGATGGTTTTGCCAGAAACGTCAAAAACCTGCAACAATTACGATGGGAACGTGGGAAAAATGTCCAAAACACTGGAAATCTTGCTATGGCTAATTCGGCAAAAATTACGATAAGCGTTTGGTGCGTAACAACTATGGGGGCATTTACAAAAAAATAGAGTCAGTTCCCACACAGGGGAACTGACTCTAAAGTTAGTTACACCAAAAGGGTCAAACAATTATTTTCTATTGTTCTTTTTGATTTCCCGTAGAATAGAGTTAATAGAGGTTGGCTTGCCACTAATAATGAGCTCTTGCTCACCTCTTTTAGCAGTATGCCACTTTCCTTGATAAAAAACTGAAGTTTCACCCGTTTTGATATCATGTTTATAGTCTGCTTGACCATCCATGCCATAATCATCAACAATTTTGACAGGACTACCCGAAGAATCAAGCACAGTGTAACTTAGGTGATCCATGAGGCCATCGCCATCATAATCAACGACAAAGAGATAAGTATCCTTTTTATCTCTTTGTCTTAGCTCAATACCATTATCATTAGCCCCAAGGGCATTATGCCCTACTGCTACATTTCCAATGGTCGGATGAGATAAGGTTGCAATCAACGTTTCCCTGTTCAAATCCTCTTTCTTAAGAAGTGCACCTTTAAGAAAGGATTGATAATAGGATTCCAGGCGAAAACCGTTCGATTCATGGATATCAATATCTCTATATCTTGTTTTTACGCCCAAAGTGTTTGCAATTACTGTGTTCCCATCTATTTCAAAATTCATTGCCGTGCCATCTTCGGCAATTTTTGAAAATGACGTTACAGGATTACCATGTTCTTGGTTCTCCCCAGCTACTGCATACACCTGCTGTACGATGAAGATGATTCCACACAATGAAAGCAGGTAACTGATTATTTTCATAGGTATTCTCGAGAATTAGTTAAGTAAAGGTATTAGTTGAAAGCTTTATCCCAATTGAGATCTTCAAATTTAACATCAACTCCTCCACCCAAATTTTCCCAATTCTTATTTTCCCAATTTGTATTGGGAAGATATCCCGGCAGTCTATCATCGCAAGCAGGATTATCTTGGGCCCCTGGTTGTTGACATTGCCTCCATTGCTCATATCCTCGCTTCATAGCCTTGTATTGCTCTTTCTCGACTTCAAATGCAGCGTTGCCTAATCCAACGACAAGACCGGTGTTGCTTTTTGGCCCTTTTGCACCTCCAAAAAAGCCTTTTATAGCCTCGCCAACCGTTGAAACTGCATTACTGATTTGTTGTTTTATATCGCCAAGTTTATCTACAAGATTACCAAAAAAACCTTTGTCCTCTTCCTCCTCCGTGTCTTCCTCGCTTGTTGAGGGAGCATCGTCGTAATCTCCAGTATCATTAGATTCGTTGTCCTCTGACTCCTCACCACCAGTCAGACCGAGAAAATCAGCATGATTTATGGGATTGCTATTAACGTATTGGTACAAATTAACCCCGCCAATCACTCCAATCGGATCAGCTGTAGTCCATACACCCACCTCAGCATCATATTGTCTGAAATGGAAGTGATACAGATTGCTTTCCGGATCTAACCGCTGCCCGGTAAATGCATAAGGGTTGTCAGTCAGATCCCCGGTCAGCACCTCACCAAATGCATCATACTGATACCGGGTCTTCAGTTTACCCTGGTGATTGGAAAGAGCCGCAACACTCCCGAGTCCATCATAGGCATAAAACAGCTGCCGACCTTCAGGACGGTTCTGGTACCGGTTGTTATTACCCTGGGAGACATTATACTTTTGCTGAGTAACGATCCGGCCATTTGCACGATAATAGGCCGTTATGGTGGTTTTAGCGAGGAGGATCTTTGGGGTAAACGAAAATGCAAGAAGGGTTAAGATTATACGCTGTTAGTTTGTTACGTTGCGCACACTGCCATTGGTCACATCATAGTAGTTCGTTATAAATATGCAAGTTTATGCTTTTTGCCAAAACCATCAAAATCTACCCCAATTACGATGGGTAACCCGTAACAGTTAGTACGCAGTAAACTGTCGTTCAATTGTTAAGAGCCAATACATTAGAATTGCAGTATTGGCTCTCAAATTATGGTAATTATGATTTTATATCAGACACTTATATCTAATACTGAGAGCATTCTTCCTCGAGGTCTTTAAGAACTTTATCTGGATTAATTAGGATTCCTTTATCTTCAGGTGTCGGAAAAATCGCTAAAATGCACCCATCCTTAGCCATGCCGGGAATCCACTTATTGGCAAAATCTTCTAACTTGATGACTTTTGGCGAGTAGCCTCTCCAACTGCCATTTGCACAGACCTCTGCGAAATCTTTCTCTGGCCAAAAAGGAATTGCCTTTTCCCCTGAATCACTTGAAGCCATTGCCCAGCCATCTGCGTGAAGCCCCCAGATCTCCTCAAAATCACAAACTTTGCCGATAAAATAACTATAACGCTTGGCTGCAGGAAAACTAAGGATATTTTTTAGCTTTTTGTTATGCATTAGTATCCTTCATATTTGTGTTCTATCTTATGCAAATCAGCATCTTGAATATTTGAGTGTTCATAGCCATACCCATCTTTTGCCCTCTTACCTTTTGCATGGGCGAGCTCTTTTCCTGTTAGCGGCGGCGTCGAAGTACCAAGAAACGGCGGTTTGAAAGTGCAGCCGTTAAACACGACTTAACCGCCGCCGTAAGTCGACCACCGGCGACGGTTGGTTCTTTCCTTTTTACATTTCTACCTGCGCCTTCATTCTGTAACTTTTCCCCTCAATAACAACCGTATCCGCATGATGCAGGAGTCTGTCCAGCATTGCCGATGTCAGTGTCGCATCATCATTGAAGATAGCCGGCCAGTCCTTGTAAGCCCGATTTGATGTAATGAGTATCGCTCCATTCTCATACCGTTTACTGATCACCTGGAAGAGCAGATCGGCTCCTCGTTTATCTATTGGCAGGTACCCAAGTTCGTCGAGTATCAGCAAGGAAGGTTTGAGATATTTTTTTAGACATGTTTTCAGTTGTCCGCCTGTTTGAGCAGCGGACAAAGTGTTGATCACATCAACCGCCGTAGTAAACAGTACGGAGTAACCACGCAGGCAAGCTTCATAGCCGATAGCGGTTGCAAGATGGGTTTTACCCAGGCCGACGCCGCCAAGGAGGATGGCATTGGCTTTATCGGCAATAAAGTTGTGCCGGAAGAGGTGCTTCACTTGCATTTCGTTGATTTGCTCCGGCCAGTTCCACTCGAACTGATCGAGGGTTTTAATGACGGGGAAGCGAGCCATTCTGATCCGGCGCTGAATGGCATTGTCCCAGCGCAGATCTGTCTCCCCGCGGATAAGTTGCTCAAAGTATTCCTGGTGGCTCCAACCGTTTCCGGCCGCCGTCGCTGCAAGTTCTTCGTGATTGTTTTCCATAAATCTCAGCTTGAGATAGTCGAGTTGCTCTGTGAGGTGTTGCGGTTTGCTATTCATCCTTTTTCCCCTTTGCGTACACGTCCATATTTGGCTCTTTGAGTTCAAGATCCAGGAGGTCGGAAGATCTGGTCAGGTGCAGGGCACCCTGTGGTTCTGTGAAGTATTTTCTCTGCTCAAGGAGATTGGCGATATAGTCACAGGAGAAAGCCCGGAACTCCAAGGCATCCGCCATGGCTCGTGCCACCCGCTCTTTCGAGTAGATTTCCGATAACCCGACGATTTTCCTGATATGATGCATTGTGTTGAGGTTTTTCTCGACAAGCCCCTGGTGGTACTGTTCCGAGAGTGAAGACAGGGCCAGAAAGCGCATAAGGACCTTCTGATCCTTAGCCTTACGGCGCTGTTGCAGCAGTGCTTTCGGGTGATCAGGATCCTCTATGTCCTGATGCCTGTCGTAACTTCTGGTGTGCCTGGCGATAAGTTTGTTGTCATGATAGATGCAGAGTCGGTCCGGGTAGGTCTTCATCGTCAGCCGGATTCCGGCATATTCCGCCGGGACGGAATAACGGTTGGTGTCGAGGGTTATGCGGAACTGGCTGGTTGCTCGTATCTGGGAGACCGTACCGATATCGTAGGGTTCGGACGGCAACCCGGACAGCTGCTCCTCTGCGAACATATCCTTCGGTCTTTTCCGTGTTTCCCCATGGTTTCTGACGTTGGCAATGTTGGCGAGCCAGTGGGCAGCGGCCGGATTTACGGTCTTGAAGTCACCGGGATCGAGTCCCGCCAGGAAGTTCTTCTTGATGTAACCGACAGCATTCTCTACGATGCCTTTCTCGTTACCTTTACCGACACCACAGGGAACAATGGTGAAGCCGTAGTAGTTTGCAAAATCCAGATACTTTGGGTTGAATACCGGGGCTTGTCCGGTGACCCTTCTCAGCACCGCCGACTTGAGGTTATCGACCATGATTTTGTCGGGTACGCCGCCGAAGTACTGCAGGGCACGCTGATGGCAACCGAGAAAGTGCTCCATGGTCTGGGAGACGGTAAACTCCGCATACATCATGCGGCTGTGACAGAGCACCATGACAAAAAAGCTTAACCGCCTCCGGGTGCTTCCAACGCGAATGGAGCCATAAGAGCCCCAGTCCACCTGTGCACACTCACCTGGGCCAAAGCTCAGCTTCAGATAAGGCTTATGCCGTTTCGGCCGGACTTTCCGGACATACTCTTTGACGATGGTATAGCCTCCGTCAAAACCTTGATCCTTGATCTTTTGGAAAACCTGGGCGGCGGTAAAAGGGTGTCGCTCCAGCATGGACAGGATGTCGCATTTATAGGGGTCGAGTTTACTTGTCCGATGGCCCGGTAACCTTGGCTGGTAGCCATTTCGTTCCATCCACTTGGAGACGGTACGGGGGTTAAGCGCAAGCTTTTCTGCGATCTGACCCGCTTTCAACCCTTCTTCCCTGTAGGATTTTATCCGGCAGTACTGCTCGTACGTTATCATCGTACCCCTCCCGCCAGTTGCTGCAGGATCTGTCCGAGTGAAGTTGCCTCGGAATCCGTCTGCGCCAGTTCTCTGGGCTGTTCCAGGGCCAGCACTTGGTATAACGGCTTCCGGTACGCGACCAGGCGGTGCTGCACCAGAATACTCCTGGCTTCCGCCAGGCTGAGAGTGTCCATGTTGAGCCGCTTGCTCAGGGTTTTCTCACTGTAATAACTCAGTCCCTGATTGTCTGAGACCGTAACCAGGAACAAGTACAGCGCCGATGCCTGGTGGCTGAGCTGATCGATGTACTTCTCACGGACCAGGCGGTGATCCAGCCAGCTGAACTGTTCCGGCACCCTGCGGATCATGTGCGGAAGTATGGGTTGTTTTTCTACTGTCATGACGACCTCCTTTATCTATTGATGGTTCGGTAAGAATATCCCGCCCCAATTGTTGCAGACGAAGGCCGGTATGGACAATGTCATCTTGTAACAGTGAACCGCTAAAATGTGCCAATAGGCCCACAAGTACGATGGGATAGCTCGTCAAGAGATCTTGTAACGGCTCTTTCGTTAACTTTGGCTTATCCTCTTGTTTTCTTTTGTTATTTCCAGACGAGTGATCTTGTAACGCATTTCGTCTTAATCGCTGCTTTTGCCGGTACCCTGGATTGTGCTCTCTCCATGCCTGTACACGACGGACATTATCCGGTCCCCGAAAGTAGTTTTTGTTTTCCTCTTTTTGCAGCCACTTCTCCTGGGCGGCAGCTTTGCTTGCCACCCTGCATTCCGGTTTGGAGCAGTAGCGCTGCTTATTTCTGTTACGATGATCCGGGATGAATAACTCCCGGCAATGCTTACATTTCCGTCGTCGTGACCGTGCCATATCCCTGTGTCCTCCTGAGGGATATGTTTACTGATTTTGAACTGTAACAGGTAAGAAAAAAGGAAGAAAAAGAAGCAGGAAGAAGAGAGTGTTACACACTTGGTGAGAAGTAAAACGAAGAAGACGGATTACGTATTTTCAAGCCGCCCGGTTAGGGGTAGTTCCAGAACGCCGCTGACACTTTTCCACATCCTTTAGATTTTCGTGAATTACCTGGCATACGTATAGATGTCCTGTTCTTATTCGTAATATGCCGCATTTCATTTAGAATCCAACCGCGATCTGCTGATGATACCTTAGGATCTTTTGCCAAAGCCTTAAGCTTTGCTTGCCGTCCAGTCCTACCAGGCTTATTAACTCCTTTGAGCAAGCCGTCAGAGAAAAAAGCTGCTGCTAAGTTAATAACTTCCTTAACGAAATTAACAGCCTTATCCAGAGCAGAATATGTCTGATTTATTCCTACTTCAATCTCCTTAAGGGCTTCCTCATACTCTTCTTCGTCATGATCAAAGGAATTATCGGATGCTTCTTGCCTTTCCGCATGCCCTTCACTACCAAATTCATCCGTGTCACCAGGAGCAGAGTAACCTCCACCTGTCGTCCATCCAAGGATGTCGAAATAGTTAACAGGATTATTGTTAACGTATTGATATAAGTTAACCCCGCCAATCACTCCAATGGGGTCAGCAGTAGTCTAAACACCCACCTCCGCATCGTATTTCCGGAAATGGAAGTGGTACAGATTACTCTCCGGATCTAATCGTTGCCCGGTAAAAGCATAAGGGTTACTTCCCAGATCTCCGGCCAACACCTCACCAAAAGCATCATATTGATAACGGGTCTTCAGTTTACCTTGATGATTGGCGAGAGTAGCAACACTGCCGAGTCCATCATAAGCATAGAACAGCTGCCGGCCTTCAGGACGATTCTGGTATCGGTTGTTGTTACCTTGGGAGACGTTATATTTCTGTTGAGTGACGATCCGACCGTTTGCACGATAATAGGCCGTTAGTTACTTTTTGACCAGTTTAAGTTCATTCCTGACAAACGGATCCATGAAGTTGGCATGCCACAATATGGTGGTTTGATGGTCCGAAGCCTCTAAAGCACCCCCCCCGCTGCAATTACCAATTCAATATTCAGATTACGGTGATGAATTACGATTTTGTAATGATGAAACATCCTGATATTACTCTCTTTTTTTGAGAAAAAAAGTAGCAGCTATGATATCGGGCTCCCCAACTATATCTTGATTATCACCCTAAGCCGGTATGGTAATTGCAAGGACTACAAACTGATGTGTGTATGAGATATATACATAATGGTCAGGATTTATTGCTCATTTCCTTCCGTCATAAAGCTGTCTGTCATGTTTTTATCATCTCAAGGTGCAAAGGGTGGCACTTACACAAAATAAGAATTCGTTCCAGAAAAAGTAAATGGGAGAGGGGTTTTGGATGAAACGTCAAATTAAGATTATTTTAACTATGCTATGTCTATTTTTGGGCATGCTATTTTCGATAAAGGGTCTCGCCTTTGCGGACAGCGAATGTGGAGGGTATTCCTGGATAGAGAGTAATTTGAAATGCTCCGATCTTGGGCTCAACACCAATGCCAGTACTCAGGATTGTTCCATAGGAACCACCACTATCTGTGACGATAAGGCTGGAGCCTACCGCACATGCGTGAAGGCGTGCGACGGCTCAACCGGAGGTGGTGGTAACACCGGAGGCGGAGGTGGCCTCACTCAGGAACAAATAGATGCCATAGCCGCGGTACTTGCAGCACTACAAAGTGCTCAAGGTTTTGCAGGTGATGCCGCAGCGCAACTCGCGGCCTTAAATAACCTGTATAGCAGTCTTGCAGGCCTCCAATCCAGCCTGAACAATTATCGTGGCCAAGTCGCATCTTCTCTCACCTCTATTCAGGGTTCCCTTTCTCTTGTTGCAGGGTACCTGGCTCAGGGTCAGACCCTCGGTCCCCAGGGACTGGCGATGATCGAAAAACAGGTCGCAACAGCAGTGGCTGAACGTGTTGCCGCCAATGTTCGGAATACCCAGACGCAAGGGTGTACAACAGGTGACCCGGTTCTTGTTGCCAGTGGTTTCGAGACCTACAATGAAGAAGACTACAGCTATAAGTCTGTCAACGATGTGATTCGCATTGCTCGGCAGTTCCGCAGTAATAAAACAGATCTGGTATCTTCATTTGGTACCAGCTGGTTCTTTAACTACGACACCAAGGTTGTGGCCGGTCGTAAGCCGCATATCAAAGAGCGTGAAATCCTGACAGCAGATTTACAGACTGAAGCTCAGCGATTAGCAGACCTGGCAGTAGCGGCCATGAATGACGCCCTGAACAATCTGGAAACAGCTCAACAGGCAGCACTGAACGCCAGAGCCAAAGCGAGTGAAATATCAGGGGTACGGAATCAGATCCAGGCTCAATATAATGCGATCGCCAGTGCTGCAAGTTCTGCTGACAGTGCAGCAAATACGGCCTCCAGTCAGGCAGGTATAGCCGGTACCGATGAGGCAAACAGCAATGCAGCAGCTGCGGCCAGTGCCGCTGCAAGCGCTAATGTCTCATTGACTACAGCTGGAAGTAAGCTTTCATCGGCAAATGCTATCTTAAGTCAGGCAAACGCCACAGCGGATGCAGCAGATGCAGATGTTGTAATCGCAGAGCAAGCCGTAGCTGATATCGAGCAAAAAGAAGATGCGATACAGGTCATTCTGGTGGAGCGTATTGCCGATGCAGCCCAGGCAGCAGATGAAGCCAGAAAAGAAGAGGAGAGGTATCCACTTGATGCATATCCGGCAGATCCTACAGTTTACTTTGGTCCGGGCTATGTAAAGATTTTCACCGAAGAGGGAACACCTATCGTCTTCCAGGAAAATGAAGATGAAGAGGGGCATTACTTCCCGGTATCTGATAACGGCAGCTATACCGATGAAATTATAGCTGTAGAGAACGGTTTCAAACTGGTTAATAAGCATCAGGAGGTGAGGGAGTTTCTGCACAATGGCAAAGGCATTTTCTTTCTTTCAAAAACAGTTGACACCAATAACAACACAAACCTCTTTGCCAGAACCAGTGACAAACTTGATGAGATCACTGATGCAGTCGGTAGGAAAACCACATTTACCTATAATGAAGATGGTTTTATCTCCTTGGTTGTTGATCCGGAAGGTCATGAGCATAAGTACAGCTATAACGGCTCACTGCTCGTAAGCTACACCGACCCCATGGGGTACGCTTACAACTACACCTATGATGATGCCGGTCGTGTGATCAGCCGTATCGATCCTCAAGGTGCAGCTCACAGTTATGTTTATGATGAACAGTCCAGGGTGACCCTTGAAACAGATAAAGAAGGGTTCAATTTCA
The DNA here is from genome assembly GCF_010646885.2 of Desulfopila sp. IMCC35008. Classification (GTDB taxonomy): domain Bacteria; phylum Desulfobacterota; class Desulfobulbia; order Desulfobulbales; family Desulfocapsaceae; genus Desulfopila. The sequence continues at coordinate 5,112,453 of NZ_CP050700.1, forward strand.
TTTACAACTATAATCCGGAGAACCGTACCACAAAAGTCACTGACCGTAGAGGATTGGTTACAACCTACGTTTATAATGAGAGTAACAGGCTGGAAAGAACCCTCTATCCAGATGGTTCTGAAATCTCTTATGCCTATGATGGCAGAAACAATGTTGTGGCTATCAATGATGAAAACGGCAACATTACCTATCTCAACTACAATGAGAATAACGATGTAACTGCAACCACGAATGCTCTTGGTGAAAGAACAGAGATCACCTATGAGTCCAGTTTTAACAAAGTTTCTTCAGTAACTGATGCACGTGGCTTTACCAGGTCCTTTTCGTATGATGGGAGTGGTAACCTTATCGGGATATCACATCCTGACGGAACAAGCAGGACTATCTCGTACAACGAGTTTGGCCTTCCTGATAGCGTGACCGATGAAAATGGCAATACAACAACCCTTGGCTATAACGGTCTTGCTCAACTGGTAAGCACCACCTTTGCGGATGGCAGCAGTCGTGAACTCACCCAGGATATCATTGGCAGGGTAACTTCTGTTCGTGATGAACTCGGCAATACCACCAGCTTTACCTACAACGACCTTGGGAGTCTGGTGTCCACCATCGATCCGGTAGGTGCAGAAACCCGCTTTGAATACGATGAATTGCAACGCAAGGTCCGGACGATAAACGCTTTAGGCAATGCCACAGCTTATGAGTATTCCAGACGCGGCAATATCCTCTCTGAAACCGATCCTCTTGGAAACACCGTCAGCTATTCTTATGATGGTGCCGGGAATATGGTGGAAAAGACCTTTCCCAACGAAACAGGGGTCGAGTTTGGTTATGATGCGAGGAATCGTCTGGTACAAAAGCTCACCTTTCCTGGCAATCTTGAAACTGTTTACTCCTATGATGGAAAAGGACTGAAGATTTCCGAGCAGGATGCAAACGGTAATATCACCTCTTTTACCTATGATGCCGCAAATCGGCCTACCGGTAAAACTGATGCTACAGGTTCCACCATCACAGCAAGTTATGACCCTGTAGGTAACATTATTCAGGTGGCTGATGGTAATGGAAACCCTATCTCCTATAACTATGATGGAATGAACCGGCTGATTTCCCAGGTAAACGCTTTGGGGAATACCACCAACTACTGGTATGACGGTATCGGAAATCTGAGCAGAAAACAGAATCCTGATGGAACGCGCATCGATTACAGCTATGACAGCCGCAACCGGTTAATCGCTGTTGTGTATCAGGACGGAACCGAGAAGTCCTTTACCTATGATATTGCCGGTCGCATGGTTGGCATGGCTAATGAGGAGACATCAGAATCCCGCGAGTATGATGCACGTGGCCGTCTTATAGCAACAACCGATTATTATAACGGTAGAATCGATTATGGGTATGATCTCCTTGGTAACCGAACCTCAATGATCGATCCGGATAATGGTACATTTTCCTATGGATATGACGAGAAGAACCGGTTGATTGCCTTCACCGATCCTGAAGGAAAAGTTACCTCCTATGTCTATGATGTCATGGGTCGGGTAACCTCTATTGATTATCCAAACAATAGTCAAACAGTACAAGTCTACAATAATGATAACAGGCTTGAGTCCATGATCACCACCAGTGACAAAGATGGTGTCCTGGCTTCATTTGTATATACGTACGATAATGTGGGCAACAAGTTGTCCATGACTGAAGAAACAGGCGTTACCAGCTATCAGTATGATGCCGCCTATCGCCTTGTTCATGTTCAATATCCGGAGATTGCCGGTGCCAGCGGTGTAAAAAATAATGGGAGCACCAAAGGAAAAGGTAAGAAAAAGGGCCACCAGGTTGAGGTCGTTCCCACTTCCGTTTCTTATGAATATGATGCAGCTGGAAACAGACTGTCTAAATCAGATGAAATATCAAAAATAGATTACTCGTATAACGAAGCCAACCAACTTGTCCAGGCCGGTGATATCACCTATAGTTACGATGCCAACGGTAACAGGGTAACCAAACAGGGAGAAGCGGGAACCAGTCAATATTTTTACAATTCTGATAATTTTCTGGTACAATTCAATGATCCGGAAAACGATGTAACGGTATATGGCTATGATGCCATGAACCGGAGGATCTACAAATCTCAGGGTAATAAGCAAAAGGACGTAACAGCGTACCTCTATGATGGACTTGAAGTATTGCAGGAAGTTACCGGTAATAATGCCAACAAGATAACGGCCTATTATCGTGCAAACGGCCGGATCATCACCCAGCAGAAGTACAACGTCTCCCAAGGTCATAATAATCGGTACCAGAATCGTCCTGAAGGTCGTCAGCTGTTCTATGCCTATGATGGGCTCGGGAGTGTTGCAGCTCTTTCTAATCATCAGGGTAAACTGAAGACCCGGTATCAGTACGATGCTTTTGGTGAAGTACTGGCTGGAGATCTGACCGACAATCCCTATGCTTTTACCGGGCAGCGGTTAGATCCTGAAAGCAATTTGTATAATTTTCATTTCAGGAAATATGATGCTGAAGTGGGTGTTTGGACTACTGCTGATCCGATTGGAGTGATTGGTGGGGTTAATCTTTATCAGTATGTTCAAAGCAATCCTGTTAATCTGAAAGACTATTTAGGGCTTTCAAACTACAATGGGGATGGTAGTGATGACAGCGATGTTACAGGTAGTGATAAAGAAGGAGATGGAGAGTCTGAAGGTTTTTGGGCAGGCGTTGGCTCGTATTTCACTGGTATTCAGCGTGCTATGGTTCATTCTATGCGACGTTCAGGGATTTTAGGAGAAAAAGCTAGAATTGAGGCCATAATCGAAGAAAAAATAGCTAATAAGATTGCCTTTGAAGTATTGAGAAATCCTACCTTGAGAAATATGGCTATAAAGGAAATGAAAAATTACGCTAGCCACAATAAAGCAAAGATTGCTGGAAGAGCCGCAACAGGTTTAGCTATTGGAGCGGCAGCATCACGTTACGGTGGGGCTTATGCATGGGCAGCCGCCGCCGCCACTACAGCTGGTGCGATGATGGGAGATAGCAAAGAAGCAATCCACCAAAATATTAAAGAGGCCGTTGAAAATCCAGCAGAAACTGCAGCGCAACTGGGGGCGGCTTTAATGGGAGGTGATGCCGGTGGACCAAATGATGGATGCAAAGAGAAATGATTACAAACTTTAAATGCCCTGAGTGTGGAGAAATAAACAATTGTGGATTCAAGCGATTTTATAATGGCACTCTTTTTCCAATAAATTGCAAAAATTGTAATGGGAAATTTGTCCAGCACCCTTGGATCACAATGGTTTATACCGCTGTAGCTTATATTCTTCTAATTGTATGCGGTGCACTTATATTTCTGTCTGGGTATTGGAACTTGTGGCCATTGATCGTACTGCTGTTTGTGGTACTTGAATTGATCAGGGTAGTAACTGTTCCATTAATTAAATGTAAGTGAAAGATATATAGCCATATAATAGTTTCCCTCATTATATGTATAAAGTTTTAAATGTATCAAGCTAGTGCGAGCTAAGACTGTCAGCAGTCTTGGCTCGCTCTTTTGTATAAAGATTACAACTAATAGGCTTCCGGAGTCTTAATAACATCTCCATACTTTTTCGTACTAGCGAAAGGGCATAGCTGATCATAATCATTCTCTAATTCTAGAATAGTTCTCAAAAATATTTTTGTTCGTTAAAAATCACCATAACGGCCTATTATCGTGCAAACGGTCTGATCGTAACTCAGCAGAAGTATAACGTTTCCCAGGGTAACAACAACCGATACCAGAATCGTCCTGAAGGTCGGCAGCTGTATTATGCCTATGATGGACTTGGCAGTGTTGCAGCTCTTTCCAATCACCAGGGTAAACTGAAGACTCGGTATCAGTATGATGCTTTTGGTGAGGTACTTTCTGGTGATCTGAGTGATAATCCCTATGCTTTTACCGGGCAGCGGTTAGATCCAGAAAGCAATCTGTATCATTTTCATTTTAGACAATATGATGCTGAAGTTGGTGTTTGGATCACTGCTGATCCAAGCGGTATTGTCTTTGATGGTCCCAATCTATACCAATATGTGAACAATAATCCTGTCACATTCATTGATGTTATCGGCCTATTTGCTGACGCTGATGGTATGGATGATACACGTTCACCCGGTAGTCTTGAGGATGCTAACGGAAATGGTGGTAATGATGGCTATGGTTTTACCGATTTTGTTATTGATGTTGTAAGCGTAGCACTGACGGCTGTAGATTTTATATTAGGAGGACCGACCGGGGAAGGTATTGCTCCTGCCCTCGCTATTCAAAGTCTAAAAACTACAACAAAAAAGGTTGTTACTTCTGGTGTAAAACTGACAAGAGGAGGGAAGCGAAAAATTGGGAACCTCCAAGATCTTAAAGACATGCGAGCAGATGAAGCCATAAGATTGAGAGGTGGTGGAAAGAGCCAGGTTGACCAATTAAGTACAGATTTAAAAGAAAAAACTGTAGGCGAAATTGCCAACATGGCAGCCACCAAAGATCCTGCTGCTGAGACTGCTATGAAAATGATTAAACAGGCAAGTTCAAAAGCCGGCAAATACTGTGGAAAGTAAAATCAGATGAATACAAGCGAGATAAATAAAATTGTAGAATTAGGACATAAGCTCTCATCGATAAGATATTTCCATCATAAAGATCTACCAACAGATATAGTATGTATTGAATTGTGTTTCAGTGACATCTGTATATACATAAATATAGATGAGCAAGATGACACGCTGAATGTAACCCCTCAAGGTCCAATTGATAACGCCATTAAAGAGTTTGATACCCATTTTTTTGATGAAGCTGTTAATCGATCACTCAGGTGGTTCTGGCTTATGGAGAACAATAATGGTTATAGAGATGCACTTCAGTTCGAATTTGCTAATAATGTGAGTGAACCACCTGTAATTATACAGCTAATGGCCATAGGTTCGCGAATATCAATTAGGAGGGTGTTGACTGACGAGTAAAATAAAATTGAATTGAGATTGATTCGAATTACAGTGCTGTCGAAATGAGCTAAGAGTAATGGTGTCTTAGCTCATTTGTTTGGTCAAAGACAGTAATGTTTTATCACTTCAACATCTCAAAACCCGTGCCGATAGTATTACTGCTCACCAAGTAACTAACGGCCTATTATCGTGCAAATGGCCGGATCGTTACTCAGCAAAAGTATAATGTCTCCCAGGGTAATAACAACCGGTACCAGAACCGTCCTGAAGGTCGGCAGCTGTTTTATGCCTATGATGGACTCGGGAGTGTTGCGGCTCTTTCCAATCACCAGGGTAAACTGAAGACCCGGTATCAGTATGATGCATTTGGTGAGGTGCTGACCGGGGATCTGACTGACAACCCTTATGCATTTACCGGGCAGCGGTTAGATCCGGAAAGCAATCTGTATCACTTCCATTTCAGACAATATGATGCTGAGGTGGGTGTATGGACTACAGCTGATCCGATTGGAGTGATTGGCGGGGTTAATTTGTACCAATACGTTAATAGCAATCCCATAAATCATGCTGATTTTCTCGGTCTGACTGGTGGTGAGGAGTCAGAGGACAACGAATCTAATGATACTGGAGATTACGACGATGCTCCCTCAACAAGCGAGGAAGACACGGAGGAGGAAGAGGACAAAGGTTTTTTTGGTAATCTTGTAGATAAACTTGGCGATATAAAACAACAAATCAGTAATGCAGTTTCAACGGTTGGCGAGGCTATAAAAGGCTTTTTTGGAGGTGCAAAAGGGCCAAAAAGCAACACCGGTCTTGTCGTTGGATTAGGCAACGCTGCATTTGAAGTCGAGAAAGAGCAATACAAGGCTATGAAGCGAGGATATGAGCAATGGAGGCAATGTCAACAACCAGGGGCCCAAGATAATCCTGCTTGCGATGATAGACTGCCGGGATATCTTCCCAATACAAATTGGGAAAATAAGAATTGGGAAAATTTGGGTGGAGGAGTTGATGTTAAATTTGAAGATCTCAATTGGGATAAAGCTTTCAACTAATACCTTTACTTAACTAATTCTCGAGAATACCTATGAAAATAATCAGTTACCTGCTTTCATTGTGTGGAATCATCTTCATCGTACAGCAGGTGTATGCAGTAGCTGGGGAGAACCAAGAACATGGTAATCCTGTAACGTCATTTTCAAAAATTGCCGAAGATGGCACGGCAATGAATTTTGAAATAGATGGGAACACAGTAATTGCAAACACTTTGGGCGTAAAAACAAGATATAGAGATATTGATATCCATGAATCGAACGGTTTTCGCCTGGAATCCTATTATCAATCCTTTCTTAAAGGTGCACTTCTTAAGAAAGAGGATTTGAACAGGGAAACGTTGATTGCAACCTTATCTCATCCGACCATTGGAAATGTAGCAGTAGGGCATAATGCCCTTGGGGCTAATGATAATGGTATTGAGCTAAGACAAAGAGATAAAAAGGATACTTATCTCTTTGTCGTTGATTATGATGGCGATGGCCTCATGGATCACCTAAGTTACACTGTGCTTGATTCTTCGGGTAGTCCTGTCAAAATTGTTGATGATTATGGCATGGATGGTCAAGCAGACTATAAACATGATATCAAAACGGGTGAAACTTCAGTTTTTTATCAAGGAAAGTGGCATACTGCTAAAAGAGGTGAGCAAGAGCTCATTATTAGTGGCAAGCCAACCTCTATTAACTCTATTCTACGGGAAATCAAAAAGAACAATAGAAAATAATTGTTTGACCCTTTTGCACTGCTGTCCCACAGTTAATTCCACAATAAAAGTTGCGGAGAATTAGTCTCTTGGTGAACTTTGTCAGGCGGCCTAAGGAGATCAGATAAGGGTCTTCTTTCAAACAGACTCAATTGCAATATTCTCAAGATCTCTGAAATCGATCCTCTGAACTTTGCCATAAACTTGAAATAGGAAAGCAGTAAATATACACACAATGCTATCCACAGCTGAGTGAGTACGGCATTTGGTGAAGTACCAAGAAAGGTTTTAACCTTGAGGTTTTGCTTGATCCATTTGAAAAAGAGTTCGATCTGCCAACGCTCTTTGTAGATAGCTGCAACTTCGGAAGCCTTTATCTTTTTTGAGTTGGTAAGGAATTGATATTCCTTACCTGTTTCCGGATCAACATAATTTACTTGGCGAAAGGTGGCTTGATGCCCAGGGAGTTTGACTTTGCAATCCAAGACGACATCTTCGGTATCAGGTTTCCGCCTATTTCCAAATTGATAGGCACCGGAATTGCTTTTTAGCCTTGTAACAAATGTGATATTGCTTTTATCGAGATCACCATACCAACTGTAGTCTGTATAGCCGCGGTCAAAAACGACACATGAGCCAGCTGGAAGTTTGAGTGCTCTGGCCAATTCAATTTCGTGTCTTTTACCCTCGGTCATATCCATGAATACTGGTAGGTAGCCATCTGCATCAAGGCCAAAATTTAACTTGATTGCTCCCTTGGTTTTGCGATATGTGGCCCATGGAAATACAGTAAGGCAGAGATTGATGGTCGTAGCATCCAAGAGGAGAATTTTCCCTTTAAATTTAAACCGATGTTTAGGAGCATGCTCCTCACACGTCCGTAAAAGCTTAAAAAACATCTCCTGATAAAGTTCATGTGGTTGTTGTTCATTCACCCGCGCAAGTGTAGTCCTGCTTGTTTGCTTCATGCCGAGGTGATAGATGCGCTTACCCTTTGCAGCTAAGTTACTAACCAGATCTCGCAGACTCTTCCTGCCGGTAAGTTGAGCAACGGTCATTGCCATAAATTGGCTCCAACGGCTATAGGAGCGAAACTTATGTCCCTGATGATGTTTTTGGGCAAGCTTTTCAAAATCATGTCTCGGTAAAAATGAGGCTATTTGATTGAGTATTGTGTTATAATGTGCCATGGCTCGGATCTCCTTGTATTTAAATGTTAATTCGCACTTTCATTATAACACAAGGAGCTCTCCGGGCCTTTATTTATCTGTATTTACATAACTATTTATGGGACAGCAGTGACCCTTTTGGTGTAACTAACTTTAGAGTCAGTTCCCCTGTGTGGGAACTGACTCTATTTTTTTGTAAATGCCCCCATAGTTGTTACGCACCAAACGCTTATCGTAATTTTTGCCGAATTAGCCATAGCAAGATTTCCAGTGTTTTGGACATTTTTCCCACGTTCCCATCGTAATTGTTGCAGGTTTTTGACGTTTCTGGCAAAACCATCCATTCCCATCCTCTCAACATGCTAATATGACACAGTTAATACAACATTCTTTGGGTGTATTTTTCGCTTCGCTCAAAAAAAATTGGGTTTTTCAAGGCATGGGACAGCTCCACAATATCATCGTAAAATGACGAAAATAGGGGAGTAGCCATATAGACCATTCCCCTCTCTGTCGATATTGCATAACCGTCCACCCGCCATCCCTTCGCAAAGTTATGTAGGTGGTGACCGTAAACAAGAACAATAAGATAACGGCCTATTATCGTGCAAATGGTCGTATCGTCACGCAGCAGCAGTATAATGTCTCCCAGGGTAACAACAACCGGTACCAGAATCGTCCTGACGGTAGGCAGCTGTATTATGCCTATGATGGACTTGGGAGTGTGGCAGCTCTCAGCAACCATCAGGGTAAACTGAAGACCAGGTATCAGTACGATGCCTTTGGTGAGGTTCTGGCCGGAGATCTGTCTGATAATCCGTATGCTTTTACCGGGCAGCGGTTAGATCCGGAGAGTAATCTGTATCATTTCCACTTCAGGAAATATGATGCTGGAGTTGGGGTTTGGACAACTACTGATCCGATTGGAGTAAATGGTGGGATTAATCTCTATAAATATGTAGAAAATAACCCGGTTAACCAAAAAGATTTACTGGGATTAAAGGTTACTAATAATAGCTCTAGTCCTGTATACGTAAAGCCTGAAACGACATCTGAATCTACAAAAGTAGAACCAAATGGAGGAGTGTATGATGATGCTATTGATGGCATCTGTGCAGAGGGTGAAAAGGGAAAATGGGAGGTTACCAAAACATTTGGTCCATTCGGGCGAGGCGATATTACAGTAGATGATGGCGGAGTAGACTTATACGGACCGGACTTTCTGAATGAGATGGGTCCAGGCGGCAAGAAAGATGAAGAGTTTTTAGAAGAGCGACATAAAGACACTCCTCCCGATTATGGATGGGACAACTTGTTCGAAAGTTGTTCAGGACTCAATGAAGCAAATGAATCTACCTCTACACCTGATGAGCCGACTGGTGAAGTTGTGCTATAAGGACAACCCTTTGCTTTTCGAATTTTAAGTAGGTCTATTCCATGATAAAGCGTAAGCATTACTACAGCATATTGTTTGCTATCGTAACCATTGCCTTGATTGGGTACGCTCTTTTGGGCTTTGAAACATACTGTTGGTGGAATCCCACAATTGATACACAGTTTTCTCCTGGTTATGATGAAAGTAAATTCTCTTCTATTGAACCTGGTATGTCAGAGGAATACATAATAGAACTACTCGGTGAGCCTTTTACCAAGAATGTCCTAGAAGATGAAGGTGCTGAGGATTGGTATTTCTCTAATGATGGGAAAAGCGAATGGGGCGACTGGGCTTGGTTAGTAAGAGTCGTAAGGTTTGATAAAAACTCTAAAGTTATAAAAACTATAGAGTCTGTCAGATATGATTAAAAGCAGATACTTAACTTTTGAACCTGCTCTTCACTGAAGGGCAGCCTCTTTTGATACCATTCACTAGATAACCCCCTCCACTGGTTGCAAAGTAACTAACGGCCTATTATCGTGCAAACGGTCGGCTCCTTACTCAGCAGAAATATAACGTCTCTCAGGGTAATAATAACAGCTACCAAAACCGCCCTGAAGGACAGCAATTGTTCTATGCTTATGATGGGCTTGGTAGCGTTGCGGCTCTTTCTAACCACCAGGGCAAACTGAAAACCAGGTATCAGTATGATGCTTTCGGTGAAGTGTTGGCCGGAGATCTGTCTGACAACCCTTATGCCTTTACCGGACAGTGGTTAGATCCGGAGAGCAATCTGTATCACTTCCATTTCCGGAAGTATGATGCTGAGGTGGGTGTTTGGACTGCTAAAGATCCGATTGGGGTGATTTTTGACGGACCTAACCTTTATAAATATGTTCGTAATAACCCTATCAACCATGTAGATATCCTTGGTTTGACGACTGGTGGCGGAAATTCAGCTGTCGGTGAAGGAGATGAATTTGGAAGCCATGAAGGGTATAGTGAAAGACAAGAAGGGTATGGCGAATCTTTTGGTGACACTGATAGTAGTTTAACCTCTGGTCTCCTTGACACACTATTTGTTGGCTTAGCAGTCAACTGGGACAAGTTTGCGAAGTACACTACATCAGTAAGGCTAGGTAGTAGAAGCCTATTGCAAAAGACAATAAATGTTTTGGATAAACATGTTGTTTTCAAAGTGATTGATCATTTCACAAGTATGCCAGAACCTCTCAGCCCATCAGCATTATCAACGGTTGGTGGTGTTGTTGGTAGTACAGTCATGGCTGTAGTCTGGGACATGCTTCATCCGACAACTTTGGGAGATGCGACATTACCGGATTGGGATAGGAATCTTAATGGTGTGCCTGATTTGATAGAAAAAAAAGACATTGAGTGTGAATAGCGAATGACATCAAAAATTCAAAAATACGAATTATACTTCACCCAATTCATATTCTTTATAATTGCTATCTGTTCAACACTCATTACGCTGCGAATTTTGTTTGAGTTGATTGGGCTTAGTAACAAAGCGTTAGATTATGTAATATGTTTGGCAGCTTATGGGTATGTCTTTATATATTCTTTTTTAAAACTGCCTACTCTTAGTAGAAAAATGAGGTATTATTCGATATTAATATTGCCAATTCCGCCTTTACTCATGTTGTTTATTGCATTTGTTTTTTCATAAGCTAAAGGTAACCTATAGAAAATAAGTGAAAGGGAGACAAATTTGGTATTAATCCGCTCATTAATCAGTAGACATGTGTTATACTCCATCCATGAATATTGAAGATGGAAGGAAAATTAACCGAGAAGCCCTTGAAGCTATAAGAATAAGGGCTGTACAGCGTGTAGAAGCAGGAGAGAGCCCTGAAGTAGTTATAAAGGCCCTTGGATTTACTAGAACCGTTATCTATGAATGGCTTGCGAAATATCGAGAAGGTGGTCTTGATGCTCTTCGCAGTAAGAAAGCCCCTGGAAAACAGCCAAAACTTAACGGAAAGCAGCTTCAAAAACTGTATCGAATTATTGTTGGGGTAGATCCTCGCCAACTCAAATTTGAATTTGCGCTTTGGACACGTGGCATGGTGCAGGAACTCATAAAGCGAAGATTTAGAGTCAGCATGAGTGAGGTTTCTGTAGGTCGTTTGTTGAGAAAACTTGGGCTGAGCCCCCAACGGCCACAAAGAAAGTCGTATCAGCAGGATGAATACCTTGTTCTGAAATGGATGGCGGAAGACTTTAAGGAAATCAAGAAGCTTGCAAAGAAGGAGAAGGCTGAAATATTCTTTGGTGATGAGTCGACAGTCCGTTCTGATTACCATTCCGGTACGACTTGGGCCCCAAAGGGGAAAACGCCTGTGGTTAAAACCACAGGATCTAGGCATAAAGTTAATTTGATCTCTGCAATCAACCCTCGTGGTGCAATGAAGTTTATGGCCACGGAAGACAGTGTAAATTCTTCCGTTTTTATTGAATTCCTGAAGCGCCTTATTATCGGGGTGAAAAGGCCGGTTTTTCTGATTCTCGACAACAGCTCTGTTCATCGTTCGAATGAGGTTCGTAAATTTGTAGAGAGCACCAATGGGAAGTTGAAAATCTTCTTTCTGCCACCCTACGCACCAGAGTTGAATCCTGATGAGCACGTTTGGAATTATCTTAAGAACCATAAAATTGGTCGTCAAACCACCACCAATGCATGGGATCTGTATAAAAGAGTCATGAAGGTCATGCGCTCGCTCCAACGCAGACCAGAGACAGTAAAATCATTCTTTCAGCATCCGTGGACAAAGTATACGATTGTGTCTACTGATTAACGTTCGGATTAATATTGCCCCCTTTTTGCTTTACCTGTAATAGCTCCAACCAACTAGATGTTTTGAGTGTTAGATTGAAAGCCTACTAAGCTAATAGACGTTTCCGTCACTGACAAGATGCCTATTTTTACTCAATAACAGCGTAGTATTTTATTCAATTTCCTAACAATACCACATCTTCCAGAACATCCTGGCGGAATATGCAATTACGGCCTATTATCGTGCAAACGGTCGGATAGTTACTCAACAGAAATATAACGTCTCTCAGGGGAACAACAGATACCAGAATCGTCCTGAGGGTCGGCAGCTGTTCTATGCTTATGATGGACTTGGTAGTGTTGCGGCACTTTCCAATCACCAGGGCAAACTGAAGACTCGGTATCAGTATGATGCTTTTGGTGAGGTACTGGTTGGAGATCTGTCTGATAATCACTATGCTTTTACCGGACAGCTGTTAGATCCTGAAAGCGGCTTGTATCACTTTCATTTCAGGAAGTATGATGCAGAGGTGGGTGTTTGGACAACTACTGATCCAATTGGAATGATTGGTGGAGTTAACTTGTACCAATATGTAAGAAACAACCCTGTGAACCTCCTGGATGTACTAGGCTTGTTTGCTGACTCCGAAGGGATGGATGACACGCGCTCCGAAGGTAGTCTACAAGATGCAAACAACAACGAAGATGGAATCTTTGGGCAGTTATGGTCAGATATAAAATCTACCTTAAAACCCATTGGTCAAAAACTATCAGAGTTTCATTTTGAAGACAGGAAGAGCCTGAACAAAAATCTCCCTGCTACCATAGCTGATGCTGAAAAAGCTGGATCAGAATGGAAGAGAATGCCAGATAGCATGAATGTATATCATGATAATGGGGACGCTTACCCAGAATCTAAATTTGTCAACTCCGATGGGCGAGAAGCTATATATGACGGTGCAACAGGGGAATTAGTAACAGATCCTTGTTTGGAAGGTACTTATAATTACATGAACCCACCAGATCTCAATGAGATTAGAGATACCATTGGGTTGATAGAAGCTGCAACTCAAGGGCTTGGGCATTTCATAGCTGATATGGCTCCCTACTATGCCGGTGGTAATGTTAGAGGAGATGATAATTGCAATGAAAAATAAATGTATTAAGTGGGTTCCAATAGTCTATTTTATTCTTGTAACTGGAGGCTGTAAATTTCATTCTATTACTGATTTTGTCAGCCCTGATTTGAGAGAAAGAGCTATCCCTGCAGATATCAGTAAGGAATTGGAATCGAAATATAAATTTGGAAATATAGTTATTATTCCATCGATAAGACATGGCAAAGAAACTGATGATTATTATCATATTAGGATTGACGTCTTCTCACCTCAAAGCCTTTTATATCTTAAAATTGTCAACGCCCAGGTAGCAGTTGATGGTAAAAATACTGGCATTAAACAATTATTTGATAACAATCTTCAATGCCAATCTAATTGGGATGAACCTTTAGGGTATTATTACTGTCATGTACAATCTAATAAGTTTCAAATTGAGAGACCTTCAAAAGTGAAAAGTGTTTCTTTGAAGCTGCAAAATAAACTTTCTACTTCTGAACGAGAAGACATCAGTACTGAAGCAACCTATACCTTTACTCCCAAAGTACGTAAGTATTTTGAATGATACTTGATTATTTAGTTGTTATTCCGTGTGTTTAGAACATTATGTCGACACTTCCTTTTTTTATGTGAGGGAGTGTTGGCATTTCACATAGCAACATATACCTTGAAAGTTGGTTAAGGGATACGTTATTTGGTCGCACGAAGCCTCAAAGCCCTTCCCGCCGACAAAACATTGCCTTATTTCTTCAGTTTCATGGTGAAGATAGCTGATTGTAATTCTTTGCCCTTCTGCAAATCATTTACACCACAAGTGACTTCTCGCTAAAATCACCATAACGGCCTATTATCGTGCAAACGGTCGGATCGTTACTCAGCAGAAATATACCATCTCTCAGGGGAATAATGACAGATACCAGAACCGTCCTGAAGGTCGGCAGCTGTTTTATGCCTATGATGGGCTTGGTAGTGTAGCAGGGCTCTCCAATCATCAAGGCAAACTGAAGACCAGGTATCAATATGATGCTTTTGGTGAGGTATTAGGGGGAGATCTCGCTGACAATCCTTAAGCCTTTACTGGGCAGCGATTAGATCCAGAGAGCAATCTGTATCATTTCCACTTCAGGAAGTATGATGCTGAGGTTGGGAATTGGACTACCACTGATCCCAGCGGTATTATCTTTGATGGACCAAATTTGTATCAATATTTGAGCAACAATCCTATTAATCTTTTTGATGTTTTAGGTTTATTCGCTGATAAGGAGGGAATGGATGATACTCGATCACCGGGGAGTCTTGAAGATGCTCACGGTAATGGAGATACTACTATACAGTGGGGTCGTGTCGGGAAAGGAGTTGTCGAAACAATTGGGGGAATTCTTGGTATCGTAGGTGCTGCATACAGTGAAGTTCAAAGTATGGGGGCTGCTTCTATTGTAGTTGGTTCTTTAGTTGGCTTTTCTATACCTGCGCTATCTCATGGTATTTCAGAGATCACAGCTGGTTTTATGGGAATTGAGGAAGAGTTTCCGGCAGCTACAGCTCCAACTGTGGCAACCTTAGCAATTACCGGCAATCCCAGTAGGGCCAAAAGCAATGATCTAATTGTCAGTTCTTTGATGTTAGGACAATCGATTGGTACTTGGACAGTAAAATTTCCAGGTGTGTTGGAAATAACTACTGGTGCAACAGAAGGGGCAGGCGTCATTCTGCAATCTACCGAAATAAACCAAGGATGCCAAGAGGACTCAAAATAGAGGTTTTTGAAATGAATAAATACAAGAGAAATATTGTCATTGCTGTAGGCTTGTTAACATGCTCTCTTATCTTGATAGTGATTACACTTACGCAGTCTGGTCGCTTCATGCTTGCTGATTTATTCGGCTATATTGGCTTGTTACTTGTGGGAGCATATTTTTTTGTGACTAATTATAGGAAATACAAAAAAAACAATACCAATAATTAGTGATTTCGATAGGCTTTGAAGAGGCGGAATGTGTTTCACTAACCGCCTCTTGTAATTTGGATACTGAGGGTACTCACGTAACACAATAACAGCGTAGTATCTTCCCTACCTTTCAGGTAAATAGAGAAAGGTAGCACTGTTGTGTCGTGTATGGTGGATCAAAGAGAAGTCTAAACAGTGTCAATAGCTGAACCGGATCGTCTTGTAGGTCTTTTTCTGATTGGTATTTTCCAGAAGCTGATCATTAAGTTATCATTGCCAGGACGAAGGGCAGTTCTATTTATCCTGTCATCAACTCCGTCATACAATGGCCACAGATTTACTCAACGCTGGTGCCGACATTATAACGATCCAATACTTGTTGGGCCATAGCCGGATTAAAACAACACTGAGGTATGCCAGGTTATCGAATCAGAGGGCTCGCATGGATTACTACCAATCAATGACCAGGGTCATGGAAATAAAAGGTAACCTGACATCGTGGAACGTCATGTGTTGATCAACGCCGCCTGGTACAGGACGGTGTTACTATAAAAAATCTTGACTTAAAAGAAGAAAAGAAGGGATAACAAGACAACGTAATCATCTAAAACAACAAGAAGAAACAGGGTTGTTACGTATACAAAATGGCAATGTTAACCATTTCGCAATTCCGCAAATTTATACGTCCTGTTTCTCTTCATCCACGACTACTTGCAAAGTAGCTCCAACTCACAGAGCGGCTTTACAAGATACGACTTCCCACTCAACTCATTCTAAAAATACAACACTGCGCCACCAAACCATTTTCATTCAAGCAAATAAGATTATGCGAACGAATTGACTTGGGTCATTTCTCCTGTTAGCTGCATAGAATATGCTTTTCCAACGTACAATATCAACCCACCGTAGAAAACTTATAATCTCTAATAGGAGGAAATGATTATGTCTGGATGTGGATGTGGGTGTGGAGATGGGGCCGGGCCTTTTTCAAAAGGAAGAGATCTGGTCGAGTTTGTCTACAATGCCCATGAGGGCACTATTCGGGATCAACCCATTCGAAACGGCGCCCTGGAAACAAAATGCCAAGGATGTGGAGAACACTTTTCACTGTCAACATACGTTGGGAGTTGTCCTCAGTGTGGTGGTGTCCACGCTGTGGCACCTATGAACCCCACAGCAGAGAATATTCAGTTCGGTGGAAAGAATTTCACCCCTTTCCTGTAACGTTTAAGTAAAACACCCATGGAAAACCTTGACAAACTCTTCACCTGGTACCAAATTGGCGTAGGCAAAATATTCGCATTACAATCTAGGGAACCTGAGATTGTTATTCACAGTCCCGTAATCAAACTAAATGGTGAAGAGAATGTCGTCCTACCTCATTGCAGTACCTTCAGATAACCCTGGAGGAATCGACGCCCAGCGTTCAGGTCATTTCGGTCATGCCGATCTTTATACCTTACTTGAAGTTGAAGGTGATAAAGTGGTGGGTGTCAGCACCCAGCAAAGCGTTGCTCATGACTCCGGTGGCTGTATGGCCCCGGTTCGGGCCCTGGCTGATGCCGGTGTGAAAAAGATAATTGTCGGCGGTATGGGAGCAACCCCGCTGGCCCTTTGTGACGAGATCGGCATGACCGTCTATTTTGCACCAAAAGATGAGTATTCACTGGTCAGTGATGTTGCCGCAGCTTTTGTAGAAGGTAAGCTTCCCGTAATGGGTCACGATCAAGCTTGTGGTGGAGGAAGCAACTGTCATCATTGACATAGAAATGGGTATCTTGAAGAGAAATTTCGAAAAGAACGTATTCAAGGTATCCTTTAGTTGCAATCACCAACCAATAATTCTGATTATACTTCCGGTTTGTGAGGGGCTACCGGGACTAGCCCTTTAAGGGAATGATGAAGTGAAGTGCTTTTGAATAGTGTCACAACTCCTTATTCTCTCCCGGAACCATTTTTGATACTCAATTTCTTTTGAAATCAGGATAGTATTTTCCTCACGGAACACTCATGGCTTACTCCCGCCAATTTTCAGAATAATGACCAAGCCGATACCCACTCTTTCAGAACAGGATCATGGTGTCAATAATATAAAGGTTTTACCCTGCTCTGCCAAAAGAGTGTTCTCCCCGACTAAATAGAGTATGTTCTTTCCCCCCTGTCTTCGGGTATACTCACACGAATATCCCATTAAAAGATGCTCATTGTTTAACGCGTTATCCCTTAAAGGACAGTCATATGCTGCAGATAAAAAATATTCTCTACGCCAAAGATTTGGAAGAGGCGTATCGGGCATACATATCGGAGCCAGACAGTGTAGTATTAGGCGGATGCGGCTATCTCCGCCTCGGTTCCCGAAAGATAGCCACCGCCATCGATCTCAGCCATCTTAATCTTGACTTCATTGAAAAGAGAGAGGACACCATTGAGATAGGGGCCATGACGACACTACGAGCCATTGAGACCAGCCCTTTAACCTCTGATTTATGGGGCGGAATGCTTGCCAACTCCGTAAGCCATATCGTTGGGGTGCAGTTACGCAATATCGTAACTACAGGTGGTACAGTAGCCGGTCGTTACGCTTTTTCTGACCCGATAACAGCTCTATTGGCACTCGATGCGAAGGTTGCACTTTTTAATCATGGAGAGATTGACCTGGCAGATTTCCTTGAAACCAAGGGACTCCGCGATATTGTGGTCAAGATTACCATACCGGATGATGTCAGGAACGGAGCATTTGCCAGTATCCGCAAATCCAACACCGACTACGCAATACTCAATTGTGCAGTAACGGTAACAACCGATTCTTTTCGGATAGTTGTTGGCAGCAGGCCGGGCAAAGCGCAACGTGCGACCAGGGCAGAGGCATATCTGCTGGCAAACGGGCTTAATGCCGACACCGCCAGCAAAGCCGGAAAAATTGCCGCCGAGGAACTCAAGTTTGGGGACAACCCGAGAGGAAAAGGCAAATACCGGAGTGCAATTTGTCCCGTTCTGATCGAACGTTGCCTTGCGGAGGTACATAAATGAAGCTTGAAACAACGATCAACAACCGTACGGTAACGCTTGACTTCCCCCCGGGTGAAGCCCTTTACGATACGCTCAGGCGTTACGGCTATTTGGGGGTAAAGCAAGGCTGTGAGACCTCCTCCTGCGGCTTGTGTACCGTCTGGGTTGATCAGAAACCGGTTCTCTCCTGCTCAACCCTCACCGCGCGAATGGCAAACTGCGTCATAACCACCATCGAGGGTGTCCAGGATGAAGCATCCGACTTCGCCCGTTTCATGGTAGAGGAAGGGGCCGAACAATGCGGTTTCTGTTCCCCCGGATTCACCATGACAGTACTTGCCATGAAAAATGAACTCGACCATCCTACCGAGGAGGCTATGAACCATTATCTCGCCGGTAATCTCTGCCGCTGTTCCGGGTATAAGTCCCAAATGCGGGCAATAAAAAAATATATGGGGGTTGAGTAATGAATTTTGTCGGCAAACCGATTCCCAAAATTGACGGCAGGGAGCTGGTAAAGGGCACCCCGGCTTATACCAGTGATCTGGACATTACTAATAATGCTCTCATCGTTAAACTACTCAGGAGTCCGCATGCTTCAGCCCGAATTGTCTCTATCGACGCTGCAGAAGCACGGGCTCTTCCCGGAGTTGAATGCGTACTAACCTGGGAAGATGTACCCCAAACAGAATTTACCCTTGCCGGGCAATCGTTTCCGGAACCATCTCCATACGACCGGAAAATCCTCGACCGAACTTTACGTTATGTGGGTGACGAGGTCGCCATCGTCGCAGCTGTTGATGAGGCGAGCGCCACAAGAGCCCTGGACAGGATCAAGGTCAAATACGAGATATATGAGCCGTTACTTGACGCTGAGAACGCCATTGACAACGAAATTCTCGTACATGACCGCCAGCCGTTCACCAATTTCGAGATCGGTAATGATGCCTCCAGAAACATTGCCGCAAGTCACTACACCGAACAGGGGGATGTGGAGAAGGAACTGGCAGAGAGCGATGTGATCATTGAGCAGACATATCGCACGCAACCGCAGGCTCACGCCATGATGGAGACCTACCGGGCAACCACCTCTTTTGATGTGAACGGCCGATTGCAGATAATGACCTCTACCCAGATTCCCTACCATGTTCGACGCCATCTCTCCCACATCCTCGACATCCCGAAATCGAGGATAAAGGTACTGAAACCTCGGGTGGGCGGCGGGTTTGGTGGCAAACAGACAGCGGCCATGGAGATTTTCCCCGCCGTGATCACCATGAAAACAGGGAGACCAGCCCGACTCGTTTACACCCGTAAGGAAACTTTCAGCTGTACGACCAGTCGTCACGCCATGACACTCAAGGTACGTCTCGGCGCCGACAACAATGGGAATATCAAGGCGGTGGATATCTATTGTATATCTGACACCGGCGCTTATGGTGAGCACGCCCCAACCGTCTTCTGGGTCGTCGGCCAAAAGACATTACCGATGTATGGAAATGCCAGGGCGTGCCGATATCATGGTCACGCCGTCTACACCAACAAAACACCGGGCGGGGCTCTTCGTGGTTACGGTGCAACTCAAGGGACCTTCGCTCTCGAGTCGGCTATCAACGAACTTGCAGATGCACTGCAGATCGATCCCACAGAACTACGAGCAAAAAACCTTACGCGTGAAGGGCAGAGTCATCCGGAACTATGCGGTTCCGTCCCCGGGCAACCTGCAACACTGACCAGCAGCAGTCTGCATAAATGTATCGAGAGGGGCAAACAACTGATCGGCTGGCAGGAGAACTATCCAGCAACAAAGATCAGCGACACAAAGATGCGTGGATATGGCATGGCTGTCACCATGCAAGGCTCAGGTATCGCCAATATTGATACTGCCTCGGTCCTCATTAAACTTAATGAAGACGGTTTTTTCACACTCAGTCACTCCGCCTCGGACATGGGCCAGGGCTCGGATACCATCCAAAACCAGATAGCCGCTGACATCCTGGAAATTTCCATGGATGAAGTGGTGGTCTGCAGCTTTGACCTGGATACCCTTCCCTATGATCCTGGTGCCTACGCATCAAGCGGTGCCTACGTTACCGGAAATGCCACGCGACTGGCAGCGGAAGACATGAAAAAGCAAATGTTCGAAGCGGCTGCTCGTTTTCTGAACACAGGGATTACCAACCTGACTTATGAATCCGGCACCTTTACAATGACGGATGGCACAACCATGACCATCTCAGAACTGGCCCAAAAACTTTGCTCATTCGAGGGACAGGACCAACTCGTCGCCAAAGGGTCTTTTGGCGGCAACACCTCCCCTCCTCCTTTCATCGCAGGTTTTGCCGAGGTGGTGGTTGACCTGCAAACCGGGGTCAGCGAAGTTACCGATTTCGTCGCCGTGGTCGACTGCGGTACCGTATTAAATGAAAATCTCGCACGCATCCAGGTGGAAGGCGGTGTGGTTATGGGTATTGGACTTGGCCTGTTTGAAGATGTTCGTTACAGTTCAAGGGGCAGACTGGCCACCGATTCTTTTATGGAATACAAAATTCCCTGCAGAGAGGATATAGGCAACATTCAGGTCGCTTTTGAAGAGAGCAACGAACCGACCGGCCCTTTTGGTGCCAAATCCGTCGGCGAGGTCGTCTGCAACACTCCGGCTCCGGCCATTGCCCACGCCATCCATAACGCTACCAGCCACTACTTCCGGGATCTGCCGGTGACAGGCGAAAAAGTGCTGATGACCATGCTGGAAAGTGATGAAGCGGTGGGATAGAGATGTATCCTTTCTTGCAGCATTCGCGATACAAAGAGGAGATCTCATTTGTCTGAGCGGAGCCGGAGGCAAAACCTCTCTCATGTATCATCTTGCTCAGGAAGCACGTGACATGGATTTCAGGGTACTCGTTACAACAACCACAAGGATACTGGTACCGGCAAGGAATCAATATGACCGGATCGATCTGAGCGGAATGTTGTTTGATAGCCAGCAGGAACTCGACCCAGGCATTTATGTCGGTGGCTCTAAAGCTTACAAAGATGACAAAATTACCGGTTGCTCATTTGACGTGCTGCAATCAGCGAGAGATCGGTTTGATCTTGTATTGAATGAAGCTGACGGGGCTGCCTGCAAAAGGTTGAAAGGCTGGCGGGAGAACGAACCGGTAATTCCCGAATTCACCACAAAAACCATTGGTATTGTCGATATCAACACGATCAATATGGTCGTCAATGAACACAATGTTCACCGACTCCCCCAATTCCTCAGTTTGACCGGAGCCAGACAAGGAGAAGCCGTCACCCTCTCCCATTTACAACGACTTATTGAAGGTCGCAAAGGGATTTTTGTGAACAGTCGTGGAGAAAAAATCGTATTCTTCAATAGAATGGAATCTGCCAATGATTTTGCTAAAGCAGCTGAGCTTCGCAATCTGCTGCCTCAGTTACAGTGCTTTGGCGGCAGTCTCCACCTGGCCGAAGTCTACAGCTGAGACCTTACGAGATGGAAGACGATAACCTGATAATCATACGTGGAGCCGGTGATATCGCCACCGCCACAATCTGCAGACTGTATAACTGCGGCTTCCGACTTCTCGTTCTTGAAACCGAGAATCCATCGGCAATCAGACGACGGGTTTCTTTGAGCGAAGCCGTGTACGACGGACAACAGACTGTGGAAGGGGTTACCGCAGAACGTATCAGTGAACTGAGCCAAAGGCATGAGGTCTGGAACCGCAAAAATATTCCCTTATTTATTGATCCGTGCTGCAGCCACCTACATAGAATCCAGGCCGGGGTGATTGTTGATGCCATCGTAGGGAAAAAAAATTTCGGTACATACATGGCAATGGCCCCATACACCATTGCCCTTGGACCTGGATTTCATGCAGGCAGAGATGTTCACTGCGTCATCGAAACCGCCCGCGGCCACAATCTCGGCCGGTTGATCCACTCCGGCCCGCCCCTGCCCAACAGTGGCGTTCCGGGTGATATACAAGGTTACAGCCGGGAGCGCGTCGTACATGCTTCAGTAGCGGGCATCCTTGAAATCAAAAGGGATATCGGGAGCGCTGTACAGAAAGGTGAGATCATTGCCCGCATCGGCACAATCCCTGTCCACGCACCTCTAACCGGGCTGGTGAGGGGAATGATTCGGGATCGGTTCAGGGTGAAGGAGAACATGAAAATTGCGGACGTCGATCCCCGCATGAACGAGCCAGAGAATTGTTTCACCATCTCAGACAAGGCACGCTGTATCTCCGGCGGCGTTCTTGAAGCCCTGCTCTCAGTTATGAACAGGGCACATCCATAAAATATTTCTATCCTTTAAGCTCTTCAGGCAAAACGGCATTCAGGGCAATTGATAAAACGGCAGCCGGCAGAATGCCTGAGGTAAGCAAAATCTTCAGGGTACCAGGCACATGCTGCAAAGCCTCCGGGACCGCCTGCAAACCAAGACCAATGGAAAGCGAAATAGCCAGGATCAGCATGTTGCGCCTGTTCCAGGCGACCTCGCTCAACATAGTGACACCTGCGGAGACAACCATACCGAACATAACAATCACACCGCCGCCAAGAACTGCAATGGGCATTGCGGCAATGACCGCCCCCACTTTCGGGATGAGCCCTGCCAGAACCAGAAAGAGTGCACCAAAGGTAACAACATGACGGCTCATGACACCGGTCATTGAGATCAAACCGACATTCTGGCTAAAAGAGGTATTCGGTAATCCGCCGAATATGCCGGAAATAGCGGTTCCCAAGCCATCGGCCATGGTGCCGCCGGAGATTTCCTTATCTGTAGCCTCCCGGCCCGCACCACCTTTGGTAATTCCCGAAATATCACCCACAGTCTCAATCGCCGAGACAAACGACATCAGACACATGCCGACAACTGCCGCCACATTAAACTCAAAACCAAAGTGGAGAGGGGATGGCATCGCAAACCAGGCAGCACCGCTCACCTTACTCAGGTTGACCATACCCATAGGAATAGCGACCAGGTAGCCTACAACAAGTGCAACAAGAACGGCAGCCGTAGAGAACAACCCCCGGGTAAAGAATTTCAATGCCAGGGTTACAAAAATCACGACCAGGGCCAGACTCCAGTGCTCCAATCCGCCAAATTCTGGTTTCCCCATAAGTGGTACACCACCCGCAGCATATTTGATACCAACCGGAATAAGGGAAAGGCCGATGGTAAGCACCACAATCCCTGTCACCAGGGGAGGCAACAGGTTACGAAGCCGCCCGATCACGGTTCCAAGCAAAAAATGAAATATCCCACCAATAACAACGCCTCCGAAAAGCGCAGCCATACCCGCTGTTTTCACAATCGGTATCATGATCGGGATAAAGGCAAAACTGGTCCCCTGAACAACAGGAAGCCTTGCACCGACCGGCCCCAATCCCACGGTCTGGAACAGTGTGGAAATACCGGCAAAAACCATGACGATCTGGATCATGTATACCATCTCAGCAGAGCCGAAGGTAAAGCCTGCAGCCAGCGAGATAATAATTGCCGGAGTTACATTGGATGCAAACATGGCAAGCACATGTTGTATCCCAAGTGGTATCGACTGGTGCAGGGGCGGCAGGTAATCTGGATTGCGTACATCTTTTTCGGTCATCGCGGACATTCAAAACCTCTAGGTATATGGATCATTCCTTCATTAAGTGGTGGGACACTAAACAACCCTCGTCTTTAAGACGAGGGGTTCAAGAGGGGTCGATTGGAAATCGACTGTTGTCGGCATTAACCGGTTCACCCTCATGCTCTTCAATATACTGTTGAATCATCTCATCGGTTATGTTGCCTGAACTCACGGCAAGGTAACCTCGAGCCCATAAATGCCTGCCCCAAAATTGCTTTTTTAGGTGGGTAAATTCGGACAATAGGACCCGCGAGCTGATTCCTTTTAACCATTGAACGATTTTACTTATATTCTGGGTCGGTCGATACCCTATAAACATATGAACATGATCGCTCGCTACTTTGCCAGAGATCACTTCAAGTTCATGTTCATATGCAATTTGCCTGAGGATATCACGAGTGCGCACAGCAACTTCACCCTTCAGTACCTTTTTTCGATACTTGGGGATCCAAATTATGTGCACCTTCAGGTCTGTTTTTGTATGAGATCCAAGTCTGTAACGTCGCATAGCGACAATTTTAATCTTCTCTTCGCCTAAAGGCGAGGGGTTTCAACCATCCCCGACGGGGACACTAAACTGATAGAAGGCGCTATTTTTAGCAAATATTATACCTTGACGTCAACCCAGGTATCCTTTGTGAGACATAAAAAGACATTATTCATAGCCTTTCTGGCTTAAACAGGATACAGTTTCCCGGCTGTAATCACAACAGCCGCACACTGTACGGCTTATACAGGAATTACCCCGAAAAATTCACGTGCAAGGATAACCGAATGCATTTATTTGAAACTGAAAAAGGCGACAAATGGATCTGCCCCTTTTGTGTCAAAGAGCAGGAAGAGAAGATCAAGGAATACAAGTGGGAATACATTTTCGACAGTGACGATCCGGTCCTGCGGTGTTTTCTGTGCGGTAAGGGTGAGTATGATTACGAGGATTAATCCTCCCAACTCAACCCCTCTCTAAGACGATGTGGCATTCATACGCCATTCGACGACGCGGCCCTCTCGAGTTCCACCGCAATTTTTGCTGTCTCTTCAAAAAACAGATCGAGATCACCACACTCAGTCCGGTGGTTGGTGATATTCACCCTGATCGCCAGTTTTCCGCGTAAAATGGTCGTTGAAGGTGCAGCGATCCCCTTATTTTGAAGATTGATGACAATAGACCTGTTTAGTTCATCCTGATCGTTGACGGATTCCGACACGTAGCGAAAACAGACGATGTTAAGCGTTACCGGAGCGGCGAGCTCAAAAAGAGAAGAAGCTGTAATTTTTTCTGCCAGGTAAGCGGCCTGCACACAGTTTTCATTGATAGCACGACCAAGTTTTTCAACACCGTGCTCAAGAAGATGCGCCCAGACTTTAAGCGCCCTGAATCCTCGCGAAAGCTCCGGCCCGAAATCAACAGGCCATGGACTTCCCGCTGCCAAGCCTTGTCCTTCACCTGCCAGATACTCCGGTCTGCCTGAAAAGGAGCGTAGGTGCGACTCACCTGACCGGACAAGGATGCACCCTGCATCATAATTGACATGCAGCCATTTGTGAAAATCAAAAGCCAGCGAGTCCGCCTGCTCAAGCCCTGCAAGCCTTCCCTTAAGATCTTTACTCAGAACCGCAGTGGCACCGAAGGCGCCGTCCACATGCAACCAGAGATCTTCTCTTTCAGCAATCATGTTGATGGTTTGCAGGTCATCTATGGCCCCGACATTCACAGACCCTGCCGTGCCGACAATAACAAACGGGACCAGCCCTCTTGCACGGTCCCTTGTAATTGTCTCCTCCAGCTCAGCTGTATCCATGCGGAAGTTATGGTCACACTCAATTCTCCTCAACGCTGCGGCTCCCAGCCCAAGCAGATCAAAGGCCCGGCCAAGGCAGGAATGTGACTGTGAAGAGGCATAACCGACCAGTCTCCTCCCGGATAGACCTTCCTGCCTGCAGGTAAAATTGAACCGCTGATCCCGTGCTACTTTCAGGGCAATAATTGTCGCCATCGAAGTTCCTGAGACAATAAGCCCGCTTGCCCCTGCCGGAAAACCCATCATCTGACGGCACCATTCCACCACCTGCTTTTCAACATATATGGCTCCGTGATCACGACCACCCAGATTTGCATTCATGGCCGCAGCGGTCATCTCTGCAAGGATACCGCCAGGATTCCCGGCCCCGTGAACCCAACCGAAGAACCGAGGATGGGTATTCCCTACTCCGTAGGGAAGTAGGTCAGCAAGCTTTTGGCGTAACTCATCAATGCCCAATCCCTGCTTAGGTATCTCCGACTGCAAAGCCGCCTTCATCTTCTCCGGTAAAGGATTCCAGACCCTGCCGTCTCGTGCGGATTCCATTTTATCCAGAGCATCATCCAGCATTTTATGGGCCGATGAACGAAAAGCGCCCCAATCCTCAGGGTCCAGTGTGGTCTTCCCCATATCTCTTCTCTCTACGTAATAGTATCAATTACAAGGTGCTATCCCTGATGTGAAGATACAGCAGTTCAGCTATTGAAATAGTTTATCCATACAGTAAAAAAATGTCGACATTAATGATATGGCAATACATCACGGTATTTTATATATCTACACTTCTCGTGTTGAAACAGGCAAGATATTTATATCAAAGCGGCAGTTAATTTTTTGACAGCACAGTATTACAACACCGCTTCTTTCCAAGCAAAAGGGCTGTTTCTACGTCTAAATAAATTTTACATGCTATCTGTTTTGAATAGAATAGAAAAATCAATATATCTTCCATTGGATGCTTCTTTTTTATTTGACAAGGATGGGCAAGTCTGGCATAAGAAAAACTATAAATGTCGACATTACACATTTTCTAAGCCATTTTTTAGCTCTTTTACAAACACTTAAGACACATTAAATACAAAACACACAACCCACGTGAGATAATGAATAGAAAAATAGCAATCGAGACAGCAAGCGCCCCCAGCGCTGTTGGCCCTTATTCCCAGGCAATGAAAACTGACAGCCTGCTTTTCACCTCCGGCCAATTGCCGATCGACCCGGCGACAGGAAAGATGGTGGGAGGCTCTGTTGAAGACCGCGCACATCAGGTTCTCAGGAATCTTGCCGCAGTCATTGAGGCCGCTGGCGGCAAGCTTGAAGACGTTATAAAGACGACAGTATTTTTGGCAGACATCGGGGATTTCCAGAAAGTCAACACCGTCTATGCCGAATATTTTTCAACGCCATTTCCGGCACGAAGTGCTTTCCAGGTAGCCGCCCTTCCATTGGGCGCTGATATAGAAATAGAAGCCGTTGTACTCATCAAATGAACTTCACATTTACAGGATAGAAATATGAATCTAACTCAATTCCCCAGAAGAAATTACGTACAGGATGCAACACCGATAGAAGCGTTACCGGCATTCTCCAAAGCCCTCGGCGGCAAAGTGAACATTTTCATCAAACGAGACGACCTGTTACCTGGTTGTGCCGGTGGAAACAAAACCAGGAAACTGGATTTCTGTATCGCAGACGCCATTGAAAACGGTGCTGACACGATAATTACCTGTGGTGCCGTGCAATCGAACCATTGCCGCCTTACCCTCTCATGGGCAGTCAAGGAGGCTATGGATTGCCACCTCATCCTGGAAGAACGTGTACCCGGCAGCTACAAGGAAGACGGCTCCGGCAACAACTTCCTTTTCCAGCTGATGGGTGTTAAAAGCACATCCGTCGTCCCTGGCGGTTCCGACATGCTAGGCGAAATGGAAAAACTCGCAGATAAATTGAAAGGTGATGGCAAGAAGCCGTATATCATCCCTGGTGGTGCCTCCAACGCTATCGGAGCCACCGGCTATGTCGCCTGCGCCAAGGAAATCCAGCAACAGATGTTCTGCAAAAACCTGCACATCGATCACATGGTCGTTCCGAGCGGCAGTGCAGGAACCCACGCGGGTATCGTAGTCGGCATGTACGGCACCAATGCAGGCATTCCTGTTTCCGGCATCAATGTCAGCAGAAAAAAAGATATACAGGAAGAAATTGTACACAAACTCGCTATGGAAACTGCCGAGCGCCTTGGAATGCGGGAAGAGATACCGGCAGACCAGGTGACGTGCTTTGACGGCTATGTCGGACCGGGCTATTCCCTCCCCACCGACAGCATGACGGAAGCCGTTAAGCTGCTCGCTCAAACCGAGTCCATCCTACTTGATCCCGTTTATTCCGGAAAGGCAATGGCCGGACTCATCGACCTAGTACGCAAGGACCATTTCAAGGAGGGCGCCAATGTACTGTTCCTCCATACCGGTGGCTCACCGGCACTCTATGCGTACCTTGATACTTTCAGGTAATCCGCGATACACTGTTACAGTAGAGAAGCACCTTGATAAATCAGTTTTTTCAAGGTGCTCGATAGTCCTCTTTCTGTAGCAATGTGTCAAACAACGATATGTGTATCTTTATTTTACACACAAGATCAGACAGCATACTTGGGATGCTGGAAGATCGTCCAAACCTTCAGGAGGAGTCAATGAAAAGTTTCAAAACCGTATTAACCGCACTGGTACTCTGCATGTGCCTGGGAATGTCCTCTGCTTTTGCAGGACCGATCGTCATCAAACTGGCCCACCCGAACGTGCCGCAGCATCCGATGGGGATGGCCTTCATCAAATTCAAGGAACTCATGGAAGAGCGCAGTAACGGCGCTTTTCGTGTCGACATTTTTGACAGTTCCAAGTTCGGCAACTTTGACAGTGTAGTGCAGGGTCTTCAGCTCAACATGCTCCAGATGGGTTCTGCTTCAACTCCGAACCTTTCCCCATTCTCCAATGAATTCCTCATCTTTGACTTGCCGTTTCTCTTTCCCGATTACCCATCGACTGATAAAATCACCGATGGTCCCATAGGGATGAATGCTACAAAAGCTCTGGAAAGCAGTGGCATTATCGGACTTGGCTACATTGAAATTGGCTTTCGTAACCTCTGGAACAATAACAGAGCAGTGGCAACTCTTGAGGACGCAAAGGGGTTAAAGATTCGTTCAACACCCTCCAAAGCGCATATCGCGACCCTCAAAAGTCTTGGCATAAACCCAACTCCAATTTCATGGGGTGAAGTCTATACCGCGATGCAACAAAAAACTGTTGACGGAATCGACATTGATCTCAACCTTGCATGGCACAACAACTTCCCCGAGGTCAACAACCACGTAACCATCGTTAACAGCCTGTTCAGCCCGCACCTGGTAATGATTTCAAAGCGCTTCCTCGATAGCCTTTCACCAGAGCATAAAGAACTTGTTCTCACCACCTTCGACGAAATCAAGCTCTACGAGCGTAAGCTCATTCGTGATGGCGAGAAAGAAATCATGGCGAAACTCGCCGACAAAGGTGTAACGGTTACCGTTCTCTCCCCTGAAGAACGAAAGCGCTGGGCAGCTGCAACAGCTGGAGTCTACGCCCAATTTGAAGACAAAATTGGCAAAGACCTGATCGAAAAAGCCAAGGCGACCATTGCAGGTGAATAAGCGTATCTAATATACCGGGTGGTTCTACACCACCCGGTATTACGAGACAATGGAGAGTTCCACCATGAAAAGTACGCCGAAATCCATGATACCCAGTGTGGAGATGATTATTGCATCTGTTTCACTGGTAGTAATGACAGGCATAACCGCGGTTCAAGTTTTTAACAGATACGTTCTCCAAAGTTCTCTCGACTGGTCCGAAGAGCTTGCCCGCTATCTCTTTATCTGGTCTGTTTATGTTGGTTGCAGCTATGCAACCCAGATGGACAGGCACCTTGAAGTGACCATTCTACGAACTGTCTTTAAAGGCAAATTTGCTCGACCCATAACCATTCTTGCTTCATTCTTCACCCTTGCATTCTGCATATTCGCCACTGTTCTCGGGGTAAAATTCATCATATTCCTTGCAGGAACCGGGCAGAAAACTCCGGCTCTGGAAATTAGCGCCTACTGGGTCTACCTCTGCATGCCGGTTGGGCTTGGTTTTATGGGGCTTCGAACACTTGAGAGACTGTACTGGTTAATAACGGGGAAAATCAATCCTGCCGAAATAGAGATTAATTAAGGAGTAGTTGACAATGGACTTAGCCATCATATTGACCTTTGTTGCCTTGGCAACATTTCTCCTGCTAAGCGTCCCCATAGGTATCGCCATTGGTTTAAGCGTTGTTGTAGGAATGACTTTCAGCGACATGCTGCCATACGAATTTCTTATCCAGAAAATGATCACATCCCTGGATGTTTTCCCCCTCATGGCCGTTCCGTTTTTTATTATGGCCGGTGAAATCATGCAAAAAGGGAGTATGGCCCAAAGGCTTCTTTCTGTTTCCAGGGCTCTGGTCGGCCACTTAACTGGCGGTATGGCCCATATTTCTGTTCTGACCAGTTTATTTTATGGTTCCCTCTCAGGTTCTGCCCCGGCCACAGTGGCGGCAGTTGGCGGTATTATGATTCCCGCCATGGAAAAGGAGAAATATTCCAAATCGTTTTCCACCGCCGTGAACACCGCTGCGGGATGCCTTGGAGTTATAATTCCACCGAGTGTCCCTCTTATCATTTACGGCACCACTGCCGGAGTTTCAGTTGGTGATCTTTTCATCGCCGGAATAATTCCTGGCCTTTTCATTGGTTTTTGCCTGATGGTATGCAGTTATATCCTGGCGAAAAGATATGGCTTTACCGGTACAGGAAAAAGAGCCCCGATAAAAGAGATTGCCATCACTTTCCGGGATGCACTCCCTGCTCTCATGGTGCCAATTATCGTCCTTGGTGGAATCTATGGCGGGCTGACCACACCGACAGAAGCCGGGGTTATTGCTGTCGTCTATTCACTTATTGTCGAAGGTCTTTTTTTACGCACCCTCAGCTGGCAAAAAGTAATAGATGTTTTTAGAGGAACCGCGCTGACAACTTCGTCTATTTTTCTCGTGGTTGCCACAGCCACAGCTCTCGGCCAGATCCTGCTGTTCTACAATCTCCCGAACATGCTCGTAGAAATCCTCGTCAGCATCTCTGACAATAAATATATTTTACTGCCGATAATCCTTATTTTCCTGCTCATCATGGGAACATTTATGGATGCGCTGGCAAACATCCTGATCCTAACCCCACTGCTTCTGCCGGTAGTCAAGGTGCTCGGTGTAGACCCGATCCATTTCGGTATTGTCATGATTGTCTGTTCATCAATGGGCTTTTTAACGCCGCCGGTCGGGGTCAACCTATTCGTCGGCTGCAGTATCGCCAACATCTCCATCGAAAAACTCAGTGTGGCGGTCATGCCGTTTTTGCTGACCATGATCCTGGCGCTCCTGGCACTGACATTTATTCCGCAGATAGCACTTTGGTTACCGGGCCTGTAGTAGAAAAGAGCGTTATAACTCAAGTCTAAGATTAGACAACAAATAAGGAGCGAGCTATGAATGTTACCAAGAGCACCAAGGACCAAGGAATTCTCGGTATTACCGGGCACGCAGGTGCCGGTCACGTACATAGCCACTCCGGTTTTGTTCAGGATGATACAGCAGGTTTTGCAGTAATTGCCTGCCTTCTTCGTCGTGCCTTCCCGGTCTGCACAACGATTTCCTCCGTCGAGGCGGATATTGACACCGGGACCGTCACCGTAAAAACGCAGGATGGCGGCACCGGTACCGCAAAGGCGAGAAGGGGGATTACGCCATACGAGGCAACCCTGGCCCGCCTTATTATCGGTCTCGATGCCGTTTATAGCCAAAGTGCAGCATTCGCCGCCTTTGGCAGGATTTACGGTCAAGGATGCCTCGAACTACCGGTAGCCCTGCAAACCGCAACCTGCCTAGCTGTCATCGATACATTCGAAAAACGGTACCGGCAATCTTTTCGGTCCTGCCCGGAAGGCATGCAAGGCAAAGTTGGAAAATGTATCGGGAGTGTCATTGAGATTGACGGCATCCCTGTCTCTGTCATGGCCGTACTCAATGCCAACGAGGGTGGCCTTGGCCCGGACGAGGATCTTGAAGGCAACATAATGCTTGGCAGGAAAGCTACGTTAATGAAGGAATTGGGCCTTGACCACCTCCCAACTATCGTACTGGAGAGCAAGGCGTACGTTCCCGCCATCTGTAAAGGTCGTGACCAGAACGCTTTCTGGGTTCGCATAAACAAAGATGTGGACAACAGGATCGTATATGACTCGCTTGTACGCGGTACAGCAATGGCCAATCATCTCTGTATCGAAACAGACACTGCCTATATCCGTGAAACCGGTGAAATCGCTTCAGCCACCCGCGCCCTTGGAAACAGGATCGCCGACCTGGGTAAGGCCCTGGCCCAATCTGAAACTTCGCGGGAGAAAGTGCAGATTATCGGTGAACTTGCTTTACTGGTCAGCGAAGACGCTGGAGGTATTTCCTTCATGTCTTCAAGGCTCCACGATATAGTTGGAGGAGGCGGTCTCATGCCGGGCAGCGCAGCAGTTCTCTCCATGGCCATCTCAGAGTCTGCTATTCATATCTGGAAAATTCCGGCATTTACCGCCCAGGACTCAGACATGTACCTGGAGGTAATTGAAAATGCGGTTCCTCTCCTGGCTGAAAATATCCAGGCCGCAAATGATGAATGTGATGCAAGACGCAATTTCAATGAAAAAGACTTCGCCTTCCTTTCATGATAGGTGTGCAATAAAGAGGACCACCCCTGACTCAATTGTATCGCCGAAGCTTCATATAATTACACCTGCCAGCTCCCTGTATTGAATAATTTTCAATTTACAGGTAACAATGTATTCACTTAACCTTGACAACGGTTTCGCTCCACCGGGCTTTAGGAAGCACCCCATGCAAAACTAACCCCAATAAGGAAAACTGGTTTGGAATTGAAAAAACAGACATACACAGATCTCGTCGTCACGTATATCAAGAGATCCATACTTGACGGCACCTACAAACCAGGCACCAAAGTTAAGGAACTGGTCATAGCTAAAAAACTGTCAATAAGTCGCGCCCCGATTCGGGAAGCCCTCCAGATTCTTATAAAGGAAGGTTTAGTCGTCTGGATTCCACAAAAAGGGAAATTCATAACGGAGTTAACCCCAAAACAGATCCGTGACAGTTATTTCACCGGCGGCATACTCGAAGCCGCGGCCGTCTGCTCGGTCATCCAGAAATATACACTTCGGGACATAAAGAAACTGGAGGATATTGCAGAAAAAATGCGGCTTATATCGGAGAACAATGAGCCGATAGAAAAAATCGCCCATCTCGATGATAAGTTTCATAAAATCCTTTTTTCCCGAATGGACAACGAACTGCTCCTCGAATTCTGCACCAGATCATGCCAGGGCATATCGAAGTTCCTTCTTTTCAAGTACTGGATCCAGCTCTACTCTATTGAGGAGGTATACTGGAGACATAAAGTCATTGTTGATGCATTGAAAAAGGGTGAAGTGTACGAACTGGAAGCCTGTATAAGAAACCACTATCTGGATGCCGGAAAAAGGATGGCGGAGATCTGCGAAAGGGCGATGCAGGACACCCCGTAACTATCAGTTCAATCGCTTGTCACGGATTACCCTGCCGATCTCCGGCCAAAACCCGCAGACGGGGAAACAATAGTCCCTCTTCTCGCCCCCCTCCTTGCCCGGCATTTTCAATGGTTCACATTCACCAAAGGCTCCCCCATGCCGTACTGTCCTGGCAGTGTTATGGCAGTAGATATAACCTGCCATGATCTACTGCCATAACTTTGAATCGGGCACCGCTTTAACTAGCTCCTGTCCTAAAACTACCCTTCTGCCCAATCTCAGCGTTCCGGCAAAATTAGTTATCCTCCGAATATCGTACATATGCGTGCGGTAATTAATGAAGCCACGCCTCGATATAGAACAGAATGCTGCGTTTTTGGATGGGAACTAACTAATGCTTGATTCAGACTAAAACCACCAGATCATTCTCTTGGACGGATTCCCGAACGATTCGAATGAATCGCCCGATTCACGGAGTACATCTTCAAGTTCATCCGAACTGAAGTCGTGACCGTCTTCATTTGCTGTGGCAACAAACTCATCCATACCTTTTATGGCATCATACTTCATCCGAAGTGTTTCATTAGAACCACCGGCAATAAGAAAATCCTCTACATTTTTTTTCGACATGATATTCACCTTATCTGTTATTTCGTCCCTGTGGAACCAGTCCGTAATTTAATAACTAAAGAGCAACAGCCATGCCAGACCACACGTTCAACTAAAAAAAGCTATACAATCAATATTTTATTAGCATAGCCACTTGATAATATGTCGCAGTTGGAGTGCCTAGCGCCTTTTCACGCTCGACAATTTTGTTATCTCCCTACACTTATGTCGTGTCGGTAGCAATTTAGAACCAACTCAGGCATTGAAAAATGATCCCTGTCCATTATTGTACTAAGCACTTCAGTTTGGTGTTGTCAGATTATAAATGAGATGAAAACAGTCGTTATTTATTTGGATTCACCACAATTTCTGCTATGCTTAGCCTGAAATTAACGACCCACGGAGCTGTAATGGAATCCATACACCTGTCTTTCGAGTTACTCGCCTTTCTTTTTGGCACCGCCACTGTTGCCGCCTTTCTCGACACCCTGGCGGGAGGGGGCGGTCTTCTCTCCCTACCCGCCCTTATCTTAAGCGGCATCCCCCCTCTCTTTGCGCTCGGCACCAACAAATTGCAGGGAAGCATGGGCACCGCTACGGCGACGTTTATGATGCTGCGCAAAAGAAGGGTTCGCTGGGAGGATGTAAAAATACTTATGCTGGCCGCGTTTATCGGCTCCACACTGGGGACATGTGCGGTGCAGTTTATCGATACAGCCATGTTGACCTTTATTATCCCAGGCGTGCTGGTTGTTATCGCTGTCTACTTCCTCTTCTCACCATTACCATCGGAAACAGCAACAGAACCGAAACTTCCCCTGTCCTTATACCGAAACCTGGTTGTCCCGGTAATAGGCTGGTACGACGGCATGTTCGGACCTGGCACCGGTTCTTTTTTCGCCCTCGCCGGGGTTTCCTTGCGGGGACAGGGTTTGATTCACTCCACTGCAGTCGCCAAGACCCTTAATTTCTCAACGAATATCTCGTCATTGCTCGTTTTTCTCGTCGCCGGAAAGGTCGTCTGGACTGCAGGGATCCTCATGATGGCCGGTCAGGCGCTTGGTGCCTGGGCCGGTTCTCACTGCCTTTTCATGATCAACCCCAAATTCCTGCGCATACTGATTGTAGTGATGTGTTTAGGTATGTTGGTGAAATTCTTTTTCACCCTTTACTGAAGCACTCTGTGCCCGAGACCGCATTGCCATCATTTCAACCGCGTCAGACGTGCCAGCCGGGAACGAGGTAAGCACCTGATAAAACGACTCCTGGACATTCACAAAACCATCAACAAGCATCGGGTCCAGCATGGTACCACTGCAACTGATGATATAATCCACGGCCCTCCGGTGCACGTCTCTGCCTGGCTCTTGCCCTGAGCCGACAGTTCTTTCTTCATAATAGTCGGCAAGCGCCATGATCCTTGCTGCCAAAGGTATTTCCCGGCCTGCCAATCCATAGGGATAACCCTTGCTGTCCCATCTTTCATGGTGGAAATAGGCAATATGCTTGGCCATAGGCAGAAAGCCACCGCCTCCACCTTCTGCTGCCATCTCTTTAATCACATCTCCACCGATCAGGGTATGCCTCCTGATATAATCCTTCTCATACTCTTCCAACGGTGCATCCCCTGCCATGTATTCGTCGGGTATTGCAACCTTGCCAATATCATGAAGGATGGATGCATGATATATGTCCTCGATGTAATTGGAGGTCATCACTTCACCCAACTCCTCATATCCGGATAATTCCATGGCAAGAAGCTTGCAATACTCCCGAATACGCTCCAGATGATTGGCCGGCGTCAGGTCCTTAAACTCAGAAAGTTTTGCCAGCACCAGAATTGCAGACACCTCTGTCTTTTTCTTTATCTCAAGGGATTCTTTCAGCTTTTCCTCCATCTCCTTCCGTATCGTAAGGTCCCTTATAATCAACAGTATCCCCACCACCTCATCCCGGCGCTCCAGGAGACTTCCGTTAATTTCCACATCCAGAAGTGTCCCGCTTTTATTGTAGAGGGAAAAACGACCAGCAGAGACCGGTATGCCGCGGCTACTGATTGCCAGGAAAATCTCCTTAAGTCCTTTGTGCTCCTCTTCTGGCGAGATATCAAAAAAGGACGCACCTGCCAGGTTCCTGCCTGCACAAAACTGTTCATTAAAGGCAATGTTGGACTGAACAATCAACCCACCAGGATTAACAACCACAACCCCATCAGCTATCTGGTCAAACAATAAGCGGTATCTCTCCTCCATTATCTCTTGTTCCATTGACCGTTTTTCCACTTCCAGCTCAAGGCCCTTTACTCGCTGTGAGAGTTCATCCGCCTCGCTTCGCTCTTCCTCCCGCAGCCGGTATTCACTTCTCCGCGCAGCGGTATCAGCCCAACTCTGGGTGGCAATGATGAGCACAAAACAAATAATGAAAAATAGATTACTGAACAACTCGACTGAATAAAGAGGAGAAGATGGCAGCCCAAGCCGTATGGTACTAAAGTAGCAGACAATCAGAATCAGGCCACAAACAAGGGTCTGTATCATGGTCAGGGGTGCCAGCGTCACATACAAGGTTACAGATATAATCAAGCCGACATAATAGGGAGAGCTGGTACCGCCCATCCTGAAGATCATGACCATTATGACTACCATAACAACCAGGTAGCCGCAAAAACCTATTACAAAGGAATAGTTACTTTTAATGTCGTGGTAATTTGCTGCATAAAGGGCAATACCAAACAAGGCAGCCCCAAGCCGGTAGATGAAAAACTCACTGAACAACTCAGGGACTATGAGGTAATCGAGAAAGGCAAACAAGAGCATAAGCAAACCACCGCCAAGAACGATATAGTTCACCCTGCGATGGTGTAATGCCCTCACTTCCTGCTGATAGCTTTCCATGGTGTTTACGGTGGAGTTCTCTTTGATTCCTGAAGCAGGAACTGCATCCTGCATTCCTTGAACTCTGCTTCCCTGCGAACAAAAGCATCGACAATATTCGGGTCAAACTGTCCCGCGCTCTCCTTTGTTATCAACCCCCGTGCCTCATCATGACTATATGCAGCTTTGTAAACGCGGGTTGACGTCAAGGCATCGTACACATCGGCCAATGATACAATTCTTGCTGCCAGCGGAATAGCTGTTCCGACAAGTCCGTCCGGATAGCCATTTCCATCCCACCGCTCATGGTGATGACACGCTATATCCCTGGCAAGAAGAAGGAAGGTCACCTCGTTGTCATTATCTTCGGCACCTGCCAGGATGTCACTGCCGTAACGGCAATGAGCCTTCATGATATCGAATTCTTCCCTGGTAAGCCGCCCCGGTTTGAGCAAAATTGAGTCCGGGATGCCTACTTTGCCAATATCGTGAAGTACTGACGAGCGAAAGATATCCTCGACAAATTGCTCATCAATCTCGCGTTCATAACCGGGCTGACTTGCAAGATCTTCAACAACCAGGCGCGTATAGTCGCGAATCCTGTTGAGGTGGGCTCCGGTATCGTCATCCCGGCATTCCGCAAGCTTGGCAAGTCCGAAGATGGCAGCCTGTCTGGAAGTATCAAGCAGTCTTTCCGAATCAAGAAGCATCCTTTCCACTTGTTTTGTCGATGATATATCCCGGATCACAAACTGGTAAAAAAAACCGCTCTCCAAAGCAACCCGGCTGGCACTCAGCTCTGCCTCAATTATTTTCTCTGAAATGTTTTTTAGCTGCAGTTGTACCCCTCGAACCTGTCCCCCCTCATGCAGATCGGCTATGACATTCGCAATAAATTCTCTTCCCCCTTGTTTTACCCTTATGAAATCAGCCAGAAAACTACCCTGAAGCTCTGCCGGTTCAAGTCCCAGAAGGACAACACTGTGACTATTTATCTTCTTTATCCGTCCACGAGTATCGATAAGCACCACAAGATCGAGAATACTGTCGTAAAGATCCCGGTACTTCA
The DNA here is from genome assembly GCF_010646885.2 of Desulfopila sp. IMCC35008. Classification (GTDB taxonomy): domain Bacteria; phylum Desulfobacterota; class Desulfobulbia; order Desulfobulbales; family Desulfocapsaceae; genus Desulfopila. The sequence continues at coordinate 5,150,300 of NZ_CP050700.1, forward strand.
AATCAGACTCTTCAAGCTCTTCAAGTCTCTGCTGAACCAACCCCTCCAAATCCCCCCGGTAGTCCGTTAATTTTGCCCTGATACCCTGCAAATTCCTCGTCGTACCAAGAGACTTGAGCAGCGTCTGCAAATCGTCATAACTCTGCACGGCCGTCACTCCCACCAGGGCCAGGAAAAAAAACGAATTGTTCATCATGGCTACAAGATGGGCCCTTTCAACATCAGCCGTACCGACCAGAACGGTCAACACATAGATGAGGTACATAGATCCGCCAACAGCCAGGACCTGTGTCACGCGCAACGGAAGTACCGAGAGTGCCCCTGCGATCATAAGTAGAATACCTACATAGTACCCGGAATAGAACCCGCCCAATTGCACCGTCATCAGAGAAATTGTAAAACCACCGAGAGCCATGGCGGTATAGATGAAATGCGGCGCATATTGTTTAAAAGAGGGAATTGCCAGTAGATTAATAAAACAGACAAGAGTCACTACATAGGCCGACCGGAACATCAGGAAAAGCCGAAAATTTTCTTTGCAACAGACCGCGTCAAGAAAGGAGAAAAGTGAAAAGAACACCACCGCAAGCCAAAGGCAGATCAACGTCCTCTGGTAAAACAGGTTCCGAATTTCATCCGCAAACTCCCGGGTCCTTGCGAGCTGTGCAATGGGCATTGTTTCACTCTTTGACGGCCACGGCAAACAGGTTAACTCCCGCCTTTTCAGAAATCACCTTGATATCCAAGCCAAAATGAGTCGGCTCAAACAGCTCCTTGAGTTCATCCTCCGTCCGGTAGATTAATTCCCACTTAAGTAATTTATCGAGGAAGAGAGAGTCGGGATAGGGGGTAAAATTACCGAGCAGCAAGGTCCCCCCCGGCTTCAGGTGCTTATAGCATTGATTCACAAGTGCCCTGAAGAGTCTGGTATCCAGATAATCGCAAAGCCCGGCCGAATAGATGACATCCATCTCCCCCAGTTGATGGGAGACCCTTCCAAGGGACCACTTTATAACATTTTCACTCATCAGCCGGATGGATGCCCTGTGAGGGAAAATATTGACATACTGGTTGGTGTACTGCAATGCTTCCGCATCGATATCTACGCAAAGCGCCTCCACAGACTCGCTGTGATCACACTCTCCTAAAAAATCAAACAGTTCCCTGTTGGGGCCACAGGCAAGGTTCATGATTCGGGTTTCAGCACCCCTTGCGTGGAGCTCATCACTAATCAGTGAAAGTTGTGTTTTTAGCAATTCACGCCTGCCATGGATGGCCAGGGAGCCAGGACGTTGCAGACAAAAGATATCGATAAGCTCTCCCAGCCGCCCCTCCCCTTTCGGTTCGTTGGCATAGATATGCTCCATCATCAGGAAATCACCGGCATACCCCTTGGGCTTAAAATATGCTCTTTCTGCAAACCGGCTCCGCATGAGATACGGGTACAGCTCCTTGAAAACATACCCCCACATGACTTCTTCGTAGCCGGTTCCGCTCATGGCCTTCTGAAAGTCAACAAGAGAACTGTTCAGCTCGACGACAACCTCTATGCAGCGGCTTTCAAGTTTTTCGTCGGTAACCCCTCCCGCTTCATTTTTTTGTAACTGATGTGAAAGATCAAATAACTCAGCCTTAAAACCCTCCAGCAAGCTGCTGATATGATGAAAACCTTCGGAATGCAACAGGGATGGCGGCAGAGGCTTCGACTCACTATAGCTCCCGGAACGTCGGGTTGACAGTGAGTCTGCATAGCTGCTCACCGGTTCACGTTCGCCAGCAATACGCCGGAACTTACGACAAATCTTACAGGTTATAAAAACCACAAAGTCCATGTAGAGATCGGGGTTTTCAGAGCGCATAGCAGACATTGTAGCATCGTTGAAAATGCCAACTTCAACCTCTCCGTTCGCCTGTATATCCCTCACCCGTGTTTCACCATCGAAAAAACCGATCTCACCAAAGAACTCCCCTTCACCGATAAGCGCAACGGTAATTCTGGTATCATTCTGGTCCATGTAACTCACTTCGACAGTACCGTGCAGTACATAATAAAAAGCCAGGGGGTCCTCTGAGGGAGAAAGGATTCTGTCACCTGCAGCAAAAGAGCAGGGATTACTGTACGGAATGGCTTGATCCAATAACTGCTGTTGTGCTTCACTTTTTAACTGTAAAAAACCTTCTGTCATGGCACTCACCAATAAGGACGTCAAATTGATAAAAAAAGTAGGGCAGCAGATTTTCACGATTGGCCAGGAGAGCCGACTTGCTCTATGTGAAGTGCAACTTCTATTCAGTGCTCTAAACGACCTTCTTTTTCACGAAACAGATGATACCTACCAGCTAAAGACCGCACCAACATTTACGGCGTGGGCTCCACCATCCTCAAACCTGCCTTCGATCCCCGGTAGCCCGGCAACAGGCTCCCCGGTTACTGTTTTAGAAGTCGTATAATAGAACATGTAAGAGACACCTATTTTGACTCGATCCGAAACTGCATAACGGACTCCGGCTGAATACATATAGCCGTCGGAGTCGGGTAATTCAAAACCAAGGGTCTCTTCCCTAACCGGAGTTTCATCTATGGCAAAACCAAAAGTTGCCTGCCACACGGCATTGATCTCCCAGGTAAGTCCGAAACGAAAGGCATCACTGTCACTCCAGTCCTTTACAAGAGGGCGGTCAAAGGCGTCAAACGGTGTTCCGAGAAAGGATTGATCGTATTGAAAATCAAACGATTCAACAGCGGACCAAAACGTACGATTCCAGGTAATTTCGAATGTCAGGTTCTCCCAGGCATACGACGTGGCCAGGCTGAAGACCGCCGGTAAAGGTACATCAAGGTAGCCAGGCCCGGAATAACCCATTACTGTTGTCCCGTCTACCGCAGCATTCAAAACAGCATCACCCTCCAATCCCAGATCCACTTCGGAACGATATGTTGCGCTGAGCCGCCAGGGCGGTGACGGTGAATAGGTCGCCGCCAGGTTGTATCCCAAGCAAAAATCATCCCCTTCAAGCTCACGGCTCAGGCCGGGCACACCGTTTACGACCTCTCCCTCGCTGTAAATCAGTCGCCCCCCCCCTCCAACACTGAACAGGGGAGACACGGCATACGAAAAAGAAGGATTTGCCTCTATCACATCAAGTGAAAACTTCCGGGCTGTTGCTGCGGGGTAGGGTTGAGACCATTGCTTTGCCAGGCCATAGGGATAGGTAAGAGAGAACCCGAACCGTACCCTGCTATACTTTTTTGAGACCAGGTGTAACTGTGGCAGATAAAACATCTCTGAATCGGAACTGCCATCCATCATGGCCGTACGATTATCTGTATAGCTGATAGAGGGCAGATGGAGCATGGTCAGACTTGTCTCCATCTGCCATAACTCATCAAGAAAGCTCATATTAGCCGGATTATAATATGATGCCTCAGGTCCCGGGGTATTGGCCACCGTGGCCCCTGCAATACCGACGGCCCGCAACGACTGATTTGGAATCTGGTAGCCCGCTGCCCTGCCATGAGACGGAAACACCAAGGAGAGAAAAAACACTGAAAAAAGAATTTTCACATCAACATTTTGATCAAATCTATCCATAACAGCGATCCCTTCGTTAAGGTTTGCAGTTTCAACAGATTTTTCAAATAACAGCTATATAATCAGGTTATCAATTTTATTATGCGTCAGGAATTATGAATTAACAAGAAGATAGTATTCTGTATACTCTAACTATTTTGGTCTGAATTTGAAAAAACCGGAGATCATCCGGGATGGCTGGCTGAAGACAACTATAAATATTTCTTATTGACTGCATCATCATGATTGGTATCCTAATAAACATAACCCTTAAATAGTTTCTTCTATTCGCGGTCAGATATGGCACAGACAGATGCAGCTCAAACGACACGACGCCTCGGTGTCCTGATTGGTGGTTCCGGCCTGGTTGGCGGTACAATTGTCAACTATTTTAAATCCCGTACAACTGCCCCCATCGATATTCTGGCACCTAGCAGCAAAAAGCTCTCCATCCGTGAACCAGCCGATATCAAGAGCTACCTGACAACAGTCAAACCGGATTTCATTATTAATACGGCTATTGCCAATATCGATTCAGACAGCCAGATGTCCTATGAAATAAACTATTCCGGGCCGATCAACCTGGCCATGACGGCCGCCGAGCTGAACATTCCATACATCCACCTCAGTTCTGCGGCAACACTGAAAACCGGTCAAAACATCGATGAGACCCAAACCCGGGAATTCAGTCACAAAATGAGCAACTACGCAAAAACCAAGCTCATGACGGAAAAAACCCTGGAATATCTCCACAAAAAGGCGGGACTGGACTACAGCTGTATTCGACTGTCCGTGGTCTATGGCAACCATGACCACAAGATTCAGGGCTTTCATAGAATGCTATTCTCCATCGCCGACGAATCTATGCCCTTTCTATTCACCTCAAAAGGGGTACACCATTCCTACTCCAATTGTCGTAAACTGCCCTATTTTATTCATCATATGATCGACAACCGGCAAGAGTTCTCAGGACAGACCTACAATTTTGCCGATCGGTTACATGTCAACCTTCCTGACCTCATCCTGACGATCAAATCGTACCTTCAGCTCCGTCGGCCCTATGAGATTTACGTCCCGTACCAGATGGCCAACATTGGGAAACGTTGTACCTCTGCCCTGCTTCGCGTCATGCGCAACTTCGGATTGAAAGCAAACCTGCCCCCGGAGCTCATTTTTATACGGAACTTTTATACCACCCAGACCCTGAACACCGATAAACTACAGGGATCAAGTTTCGAAGATCCGATGCCGAATGAAACAGTCTATACCCGCATGCCTGATATGGTTATCTATTACCTCACCCGCTGGAGTCAGCAGAACCTGATAACCACCTATGACGAAGAAATCCGCTCTGACGGTACTTTCGAACAAGACTTCAAGCATCGTCCGGAAATCTTGTTGGAACAGATGCATAAATCAATCTCAGCAGGAACAAGCAATACCGAAATCAAGTAATTTCCATCCTGAACCTCCGAGTTCTGTTTAAAATAGAGGCGCAACACTGAGATTGGAAAGAAGGGTAATTTTATGACGGTTACTAAAAAAGTGCGAGGAGCAGCACAGTCATTAATCCAGCCATAATGCCATAGAGCAGAAAAGGAATAGCGTTCATCCGCAAGATAGTCCCCTCCCTGCCATACAGTCCCACAACTGCACAAACGGCCACAATATTATGAATACAGACCATATTGCCCATTGCTCCACCCACCACCTGGGAGGCAACGATGATATCCCGCTTGAAACCCAAAACCTCAGCCACTCCCCATTGAAATTCAGCCAGCAGCAGGTTTGAGACTGTATTCGAACCTGTTATAAAGGAACCGATACCGCCGATAAACGCTGCTACCATCGGCCACCCCCTGCCGACCAGATCTGCCACGGCCCCAGCCATCGCCAATGGCATAGAAGGATAACTATTGGGATTGAGAACCTTATCCTCAATGCCTGTACCGCGGAAAATGGAAACGATTGAAACGGCAAACACGAGCGCGACAGCCGGTTTTATCATACTGTGCATGGATTTTCGCCAGGCAGCGGCAGCAGTTTTCAATGACATCCTGTGCAGTGGAATAGTAAGCAAGGCAACCAGGGTGAATGGAATGACCCCTGGCAGATAGAGATAGGGTATATCAGCGTTCACACCTGAAAACCCAAGGATATCCTCAAACCTCAGCTTTTGAGCTGCCAGAATTCCCTTCAGGCCCAGTACGGGTAACCGTGTCAAGACCAGCAAAATTCCTATAAGACCATACGGCAACCAAGCCCGGAACTGACTCATTGTTGCCTGTGGCCGTGCTGCATCAGCAGGGGATATCGTTCCTGTCCAATCACTCTCCCACTTCTCACGCCGTCCGAATGAAAACTGCTCAGCAGGCCGGGCTATGCCTTTTCTGGCAGCCCAGGTCGTCACGGCCAAACCGATGAGGGCGCCGATAAGGGAAGGAAACTCGGGACCAAATAAAAATGCCAGCAGCAGATATGGCGCAAGGAAGGAGAGAGACGCCAAAAGTGAAAACTTCCACACCGCAAACCCCTCACGCCAGGATCGACCTGGCCCGAAATAACGGGTCAGGAATCCGCACATAAAAATTGGCAAAACGAAGCCAATTGGCGTGTGAATAATAGCCACCCATTGGCCTATCAGGGCATTAAAGCCATCTACCGACGAGAACCCGAGTTCAGACTGGCCGGATGCCACCGCCTGGAGAACAAGATCTTTAAGGTATTTCAACCCCATAATAATTGGCGTTCCTACTGCCGCATACGGAACCGGAATGGTATTCATCACCAGACAGACAAGAGCAGCGGCAAGAGGGGGAAAACCAAGTAAAAGCAGGAGCGGTGCCGCAAGAGCGGCCGGTGTACCGAATCCCGCCGCCCCTTCGATAAACGCCCCGAATAAAAAGGCAATTATAATAAGCTGGATTCGCGGATCCGGACTTATCGAACGAAACCCGGTCTGGATTGTCTCCATGCCTCCACTCGCGGTCAGGGTATGCAACAGCAGGATTGCCCCAAAGACGATTATCAGTAAATTTACAGCAACAACTGTTCCCTGTAAACTCAGGGCAACGATATACAATGGGGACGTCTGCCAGACAAACAGGGCCGCCAATACAGCAGTTCCCCAGGCCATGGGCATCGCCACGGTAGCTGGTTTTCTCAAAACAACCATCAGGACCAGGGCGGTGATGATAGGCAGACAGGCAATACAAGCTAAAATGGATAAAGACATTATTGTCCTCTTTTCTTCACCCCGCTCGTTGTGATCTCTTTTCAGGAACAACCAGCGAGTAGTTAATAGATTTCCTTAACAACTACTTACGCTACTCATCATACCAGCAAAACAGCACTATTGACAACTGGTATGATGAGTAGTATGTGTGATTTTAATGTAACTCTAATAATCACTGGTATTTTCAGTAAACCAGAGAGTATTATTCAATAAAGAGTTCAGGTTACTTTATCAGGAAAATAGGGATTTCTGCACCTTCCAGCCGTAATCCAGCAATTTTTCACAGATGGAAGCCGCAACAAAAAGGAGGAACATATGAGTCAACAAAAACGAACCGCACCCGAGTTAGACTGGCATATCCTATTCCTCGGACGCATCTACTCATTCACAGGCTGGCTCGGCCTGGTAGGTGGCGGCTTTCTCCTTCTCTCCCTTGTAAATACCCAACCCCAGACAACACAGGTGCAGACGCAGGTCTTCGGTATGCATCCTTCGCTCTCGGCTTTTTTACTTACTTGCTGGTCCATGCTGTTGTTAGGATTTTCCAAGGACATCCGGGGACAACAACGCTGGACAACAGGAATCGCAGGCTGGTTAATCGGCGCATTCCACCTGATATCGGTCCCCATCGGCACAGCGATAGGGACCTACACTCTCTGGATACTGGCGCGACAACAGTACCTGGCACGGAACAGCTAAACTGACTTGAGCCAGTCACCTCATAGCGTAAAGAGCGCCGGCTCTTTACGCTCCTTGCAGTTTTCATGCAACCAGACGACCTTTTCCATTATAGGCGGGGCGGTGAGGCTCACCGCTTCTTCCGGGCAACCCTTTATACAAGCACAACAAAGGATACAGAGATCAGCCGACATTATGATCTGGCCGGAGAGGGAAATTGCCCCGGCAGGACAGGTTGAGATGCAGGTTTCGCAGAGGGTGCATTTCTCCTCGTCCACTTGCACAGTGAACGGCAGGTTCATCATCCCTTCCTTATAAGGTTTATCACCGGGAACATCCAGATGCCCACGTCCTTTTTCCGCCAGGCCCTTTACATTGTCGCGAATCTGTTGGGCAAATTTCCGGGCAATCTTCAAATCATCCTCATCCGGCCGTCCCGCTGCAATCGGCAATTCACCGGTCGAAAAGGAGTGTTCTCCGATAAAGGCACATCCGGCAACAACCCTAAAACCATGCTCTAGAGCCATGTTCCTGAGTTCAAGCAGTGCATCCTCATACTCGCGATTGCCGTAGACAACTGTAACCACCATACTGGCCCCGTTGCCTTGAAGTCCTTCCAACCTTTCTACAGCCAGGGCGGGAACCCTGCCAGCATAAACCGGCACACCCACAAACACCAGGTCCCCTGTAGACAAGTCCTGGGGCAAGGTATACTCTGGATAGGTCAAATCAAAGCAAGGAGCTTTGGAGCCGAAATATTCACGGCTCATCTCCGTCACTACCGTTTTTGTAGTTCCGGTAGGTGAAAAATACAAGGTCTGCACGCGATCTATCTTCATATCACAACCTCACTGTTGAATGACGTTTTGTTTCTCCTATCACATATGTTGCCCAATACATATACCATGAACATAACCTCGAAAAACAATTATAAAGCAAGGGCTCGTCATGAAGGGACAATACGTTGAGACAGGTAGCGCCTCCAATCACAATCCCCGTAATTATAGAATTTACCACTTTTATTTTCTCACTTCATCAGGACAAGCGCTATGACGCGATGAAGTTATATATGTTTTCAGACATTTATTATCCCAGGTTATAGAAAAATGACGTAGGAAATGATCTAATGATAAAATGATGCTGAAACCATCTAAAATAAAAACATCTGCACTGAAAAAATGGATCCAACCAGCAATAATAAAACCGATTCAGCACCACAATCAATATACAACCACCTCTCACTTAAGGCCAAACGGGTATTCTATGTCCTGCCTATTGTCATGCTTGGCCTGCTCACACTGAGTTTCACCGCTTATAAATACATCAATGATGTCATTGAACAGCAACTGGCTGACAGCATGCTGCACTCCGTTGGCAAAAGTGCTGAAAGCATTAACAGGTGGCTATCGACCATCATGATAGAACCTGAAACCATTGCAACCACAACTGCTGCGACACAAATCACACCACCACTCATTTCCAGGACCACCGGTATTCCAACCATTTACATAGTTTCACCGATCCTTGACGAAACCAACAGGCCGCAGGGACTGGTCGGGGCCGGAATCTCTCTTCAATATATTCAAAAAATTGTCCAATAACTCAAAGCCGGCGAGACAGGCTTTGGATTCATCATAGGGAAGGATGGTACGTATATTTACCACCCCGAACCGGACTTCGTTATGCGTAAAAAAATAAGGGATATCGATTCTGCATCACAGGTCGATCTCGGCAAATTGATGACGGCAGGTGGCTCCGGCATGTTTCGCTATAACCAGTATGGTGAGAAGCTTGTTGCATTCTATCATGAGATCCCGATAACCAGTTGGGCCGTGGCATCTGTGCTCAACGAAAACGAGCTCTTTGCTCCCGCAATAAGGATGATGCGGGTTCTGTCGACTCTTACTGTACTCGTCATTGTGGTGATCGGAACAGCGATACTGCTGATCATGCGTCACCTCACCCAACCCATTACACACACTCTCTGTCAGGGCAAAAGAGATCGCCGCAGGTAACCTTGATGGTACAGCACTCGAGGTTACATCCCATGATGAAATCGGGACCCTATCCAAGGCCTTCAACACCATGGTCCACAATCTCAAGTTGACCCTGTCAGGCCTGAAGGAAAGTGAGCTGAACTATCGAAGTATCTTTGAAAATGCCATTGAGGGTATGCTGCAAACCTCCTATGACGGGAAAATCCTGAACGCCAATCCCGCCATGGCCAAAATACTTGGATATGATAATGTTGAAGCATTAATAAAAACCAATACTCATGTCCAGAAAATATACGCTGATGCTGCAGATCGGGAAACGGTTCTCTCGCGCTTACGGGAGTCCGGATCGATCCATGATTTTGAACTACGGCCTATACCAAAAACAATGAGAGAATCTGGCTTTCCTTAAGCGCTTTTCTGGTGCGTGATGCCAAAGGTAACCCGTTAAGAATTGAGAGCATGATTGCAGATATCAGCGACCGCAAACGTGGTGAGCGGGAACGGGAAGAACTGTTCGACAGGCTTGCCCAATCACAAAAACTTGAGGCTGTTGGACAGCTGGCAGGTGGAGTGGCACACGATTTTAACAATATGCTCTCGGTAATTCTTGGACAGACCGAACTCGCCTTATTGAAATCACAACCAAGCGACGAATTCCACAGGTCTTTCACGGAAATTCGACAGTATATGGTATCATCAAACAAAACGGCGGGTTTATTACATCTCCAGTAAGCCGGGTGAAGGCACAACTTTCAGAGTGTATTTCCCAAGACACAAGGAAGAGCCGGGAAAAGAGCTGCTGGAAACTCCTTTAGAGAAAGTTTCTATAGGTGTCAATACCGTACTACTGGTTGAAGATGAACCGCTGCTGTTGAATATTATCAGGGAAATGCTTGAAGAGATGGGTTGCGATGTCTTTGCCGTGGCATCCCCTCTTAAAGCTATTGAAGTAGCATCAGACCCCTCCTCTGCCATTGACCTCCTTCTGACAGACGTGGTAATGCCGGAAATGAACGGAAAAGAACTTGCCAACCGTATCAAAGCTCTCCGTCCTGAGACGAAATGTCTGTTCATGTCAGGATATACCGCTGATATCATCGCCCATAAAGGAGTACTTGAAGAAGGTCTGAATTGTATTAACAAACCATTTACGACCCAGAAACTGGCAATAAAAATACAGGAACTTATAGGAAGTTAATACAACACAACTGTCTTTCCTGTAAGCAGGGCCGGGGCCTGACAGCGCAGCGGCTCGCTGCCGGGTAGGGTTCCACAATCCGATCTCTAGATTCGGCAAGGCAAAGATCACAAATGACTTGCCGAATCGAAATAATTCGTTATACTGGCGCCCTTTTCAGGGAAAACGAGGGAGATATCGATGTGTCTATCGCCTTCGTCAGGATTCATTTCGGGTTCCCTCACCCCGACAACCAAAAAGGAACATAAAACAATGCTTCAACTTACCGATACGCAGGTCAAACGCGCGCTTGTTGTCCTTGCCGCTTTTCACATTTTCATAATTACTGCATCCAACTATCTGGTCCAACTGCCGTTCCAGGTTTTCGGTGTAAACACCACATGGGGCACATTCAGCTTTCCCTTTGTCTACCTGGCAACTGATCTTACCGTGCGGATCTTCGGTCCGGCCGATGCCCGAAAAATCATTTTCCGCTCCATGGTCCCGGCCCTTGTCGCATCCTACGTTATATCGGTGATTTTTTTTGAAGGTGCATTCCAGGGCACCACGGGGCTTGCTGAGCTCAACACCTTTGTATTCCGCATTGCCATTGCCAGTTTTACCGCCTATGTGCTCGGCCAGTTGGCCGATATCAAGGTTTTCTCCAGGCTGAGGAAGAACAGGAAGTGGTGGGTAGCACCGTCTGCCTCCACCGTGCTTGGCAACCTGTTGGATACCGTGGTCTTCTATTCCGTGGCCTTTTTCGCCAGCTCAGACCCGTTCATGGCCGCAAACTGGGTGGAAATTGCCACTGTGGACTACGGCTTCAAACTTTTTGTAAGCCTGCTTCTGTTCCTTCCGGCCTATGGATTATTACTGCGCTTTCTTGAAGACCGGATTCTGTTTTCCGGTACTGTAACTGCGAAAGCATAACCAACCCTTGCCAGAAACATTTTCCTTTACGGCCACACTTCCCATCCCATCATGATGGGCGATGTGGCCTGTCGCCCCTTTTTCACAAATACCACTCTGCAGTATTCCTTTAATTTCTTGTAGTTCTGCCTGATTGCGGTACAATTAATAGAGCTTTCTTAGCAATCCCCTTGATTCATCGCTATTTGTGCCATAATATTAAAAACATGCAGGTTTGATAATCAGATCTCATTCCTGTCGCTCTTACCGAATGTATATGTCCAACGTACTCATTTTCGAAAGGAGTAGGATATGACGAATTTCATTTACAGCACCCTGGAGACGATCGGCTTTGCCCACCCCCTCCACCCCGCCCTGACCCATATCCCCATGGGCATGGTGATCGGCTGTTTCTTCTTTGGCCTCACCGCTTTTTTTACGAAAAACAAGACCTATCTCAGGACAGCACTCCACTGCTCGGTGGTAGGACTGCTCTTTATCTTACCCACAATTATTGCAGGGGTCCTTGACTGGCAGTACTTCTACAGCTCCACCCTCAGCTTTTTCATCATCCTGAAATTCATACTGGCAACGGCCCTCACTGTGCTGTTGGCATATTCTGCGTGGGTTAATCTTAATGGCGGCAGCACCAAACAACTCCTTATCCTGTATACCCTTTGCCTCGCATGTGCCGGAGGGCTTGGTTTTTCCGGTGGTGAGCTGGTGTATGGTGGATAAGTACCGATCCATATTCTATTACAAACTTTGGAGGAATAATTTTATGTCGAGGAAACTCTTCACCCCGATCGCTGTTCTTACCTTACTTGTGTCATTGTCTCTTGTTTCAACGGCCTGGTCAGTCGATTACCAGCACTCGCTCGATATCGAGAAGATGAACTTTTCCTGGAGTGTGAACGGGGACAAGCTTGATGTAAAACTGTCTGCCCCCACCACCGGTTGGGTTGCTGTTGGTTTCAACCCCAGCAAAAAGATGAAGGATGCTGACATCATTATCGGCTATGTCAAAAAAGGAAAAGTTACAATAAAGGATGAATTTGGATCAGCACCTACCCAGCATAAAAGTGATGAGAAGATTGGCGGTACAAGCAATGTGACCGTTGTGGGCGGTTCTGAGGAAAACGGTGTTACTACCATCGAGTTTTCCATCCCTCTCAATTCGGGTGACACCAAGGATTCGGTCATCGACCCTGCTGCCGATACCGTCATCATCGTGGGCTACGGGACTGAACGTGATTCTTTCAAGGTGAAACACGTATTCAGGGATACACTTACCGTCAACCTGGCAAGCGGCCAGAAAAAATAGGCTGACGTCAAATCGGAATGAGACGCCTGCAACTCATCTTCCACCTGCTGCTGTTCGTGACAGTCGCGACCAGCGCGGTGGCAGATGATCCCGTCATTACCGAACAGCAGGCGGCAACGGGGGTTGTCGAAAAAACCGGGGAGTTTATTCCACTGGATGTGGTCTTCAGAGATAGCGAGGGGTCCAGTACCACTTTGCGGGCCATTATCGACAAGCCGACCTTGCTGCTGCCGGTCTATTACACCTGCCCGCAGATCTGTTCGTTCGATATGGCCAATCTGGCACTTGCCCTGCAGCAGACCTCCATCCCTCACGACAGTTTTAACATTATCACTTTAAGTTTTAACGAGGAGGAAGCACCCCGCCATGCCTCTGCCGCAAAAAGGAGCTACACAGCCATGCTGGCAGAAGATTTCCCGACGGATAACTGGCATTTCCTGGTCGGGGAAAAGGAAAACATTCTCATGGTGACGGAGGCAATCGGCTATACCTTTAAAGCGGCCGAGGACGGGCTCTTTCTCCACCCATCTGCATTGGTGGCAACCGGAAGCGACGGGAAAATCATCAAGTATGTTTACGGCTCCTTCCTCTCCGGCGATGTGGACTTAGCCCTCTCAGAAGCAGCCAAGGGTACTCCGGCCACATCGATCAAAAGATTCCTGGCCTACTGCCTGAGCGGCGAGGTACAACAGAACAAAACGGTTTTTCTGATACTGAAATCCTCCGTTATCGTTTTGGTGATTATCGGGGGAGTTTTCCTTGTCCGCTTATTGCGGCGGGAAGAATAACGCTTTTCTTACATACGGGAAGAACACATGTCGGAAGTAAAATCATTTTTTGAGACACCGGCCCCACCCCACCTGACCGGCATCAAGGCGTGGCTGTTAACCCACGATCACAAACGGCTCGCCATCATGTACCTGTGGGCGGTGATGTTTTGGTTCTCCATTGCCCTTACCATCGGTTTCCTGATCCGGATTGAGCTCATGACCATCGGGCCGACAATCATGAGTGCGGAACTCTACAACTCCGCTTTTACCCTGCATGGGGTGATCATGATATTCCTCTTTGTCATCCCGGCAATACCGGCCATATTCGGTAACTTTATTTTACCGATCCAGCTTGGGGCGGACGATGTGTTTTTCCCGCGACTCAACCTGATGTCCTGGTACCTGTACATGATCGGCGGTCTCATGGCACTGGTGTCCCTCTTTACCGGTGGAGGTTTTCCTGACACGGGCTGGACATTTTACGTCCCCTTCAGCGTCACCACCAACAGTAACGTACCACTTACGGTATTAGCGGCATTTACCCTGGGTATGTCGTCCATGCTCACAGGCCTCAACTTCATCACCACCGTGCATCGCATGCGCATGAAAGAGATGGGCTGGATGCAGATCCCGCTGTTCACCTGGGCCCTGTATGCTACAGCCTGGGTACAGCTGCTCGCCACACCGGTTATATCCATCACCCTGCTGCTGGTCATCTTTGAAAGACTCTTCTCCATCGGCCTGTTCGATCCTGATAAAGGTGGTGACCCGGTACTCTACCAGCATCTTTTCTGGATGTACTCCCACCCGGCTGTGTACGTCATGATCCTGCCCGGAATGGGTGTTATTTCCGAGATCATCCCCACCTTTTCACGAAAAGCGATTTTCGGATACAAGGCCATCGTCTATTCATCCATGGGTATTGCTGTTGCGGGTTCACTGGTCTGGGCCCACCACATGTACACCAGCGGCATGAGCGACACGGCCATTTTTGTTTTCTCATTACTCACCTTCCTGGTGGCCATCCCCACGGCGGTAAAAGTCTTCTCCTGGGTGGGGACAATGTATAAGGCCTCCATCCAGATGACCCCCCCCCTGCTCTACTCCATGGTATTTATTTATCTCTTCTCCGTGGGAGGACTGACAGGGCTTGTGCTGGGTGCGGCCGGAACCGACATACACGTCCACGATACCCATTTTGTCGTAGCTCATTTTCATTTCACCATGTTCGGCGGAACCGGCTTTGCCTTCTTCGCCGCACTCCATTACTGGTGGCCCAAGATGTTCGGTATCATGTACGATTTTAAAAAGGCGTATATCGCAGCCACGCTTGCAACCGTCGGCTTCATGTTTCATTACGTACCGATGTTTGTACTCGGGATGATGGGTATGCCCCGACGTTATTATGACTATCTCCCCGAATTTTCCAAGGGAAACGGACTGGCTGCACTCGGTGGCCTGCTGCTGTTTAGCGGCATCATGCTGATGCTCATCAATCTCATCCTCAGTTTCAGGAAACGTGAAGTAGCAGCAGCAGACCCGTGGGGAGGGGTGACGCTCGAATGGTCGATACCATCACCGCCACCCGTGCATAATTTTATCGACAAACCAACGATCAAGGACTACCCGTACGATTTCAGCGACGTCCTGAAAAAAGCGGCCGGGGAGAGCAAATGAGACAACATGAACGATCAAGGATAACCGCATGAAAAGCTCCAATGACTTCATTGGCATACGAATAGGGATGTGGCTTTTCCTCTACTCCGAGATCATCCTTTTTGGGGGATTGTTTGTGCTTTATGCCGCCTACTTTCACCGCTACCCGGATGAATTTGTCGAAGGCGGCAAGCAACTCGACAGGGTGATAGGGGCCCTCAACACCATCATTCTGCTGGTCTCCAGTTTTACGGTGGCATCATCGATTACGGCGATTCGGCTTGGCAGTAAAAAGTTGTCCCTCGGCTTAATCGGCTTCTCCTTTTTCTGCGGGGTAGTATTCCTGGTCAACAAGTACTTCGAATGGGGTGCCAAGTTTCATCACGATTTGTTCCCCAATTCAGAAACACTGGTAACAGGCCCCCCGGGTCAGAATATTTTTTTCGGGCTGTACTACGTTATTACCGGTCTGCACGGGTTGCACGTTATCATCGGCATGACGCTCCTGGCTGTAAGCTTTGTACTTGTTGCCCGCAACAAGGTCAACGCCGACCGTTTTGCCATGCTGGAAAATTCCGGTTTGTACTGGCATCTGGTTGACCTGATCTGGATATTTGTCTTCCCTCTGTTCTATCTGGTACTGTAAGGAGTTGCCATGACTCAACAAACACAACATCTTATGTCCTACGGTAAGCTCGCTCTGGTGCTGCTGGTTCTGCTTATTTTGACAGGTGTGACCGTTGGTATCAGTTACCTGGATATGGGTATCCTCAATGTCCCAATCGCCCTCACCATCGCCTGCCTGAAGGTGAGCCTGGTCCTTCTTTTCTTTATGCACCTCAAGTACGAAGGCAAGGCGATTACCATATCGTTTTTGAGCACCATCGGTTTTCTGGCAATCATGATCAGTTTCACATTCTGGGACGTCGCTTTCAGATAACAGCTGAATTGTTTTAATTATGAGACAAAACGGACACTCATACAACACTGTAAACCACCTGCCCAGACGGTGCGTTTACACGACCATTAAGGGAAATTGACTATGGACCCGGTGTTAGGTGTTGATCGCGCCTTCTGGTATATTTTCGTTGTTTCAGCGGTCCTGCTGACCGGCATAACCGCCGTGATGATCTATTTCGTCATTCGTTACCGGCGAAGCAAAAATCCGGTACCCGAAGACATCCGCGACAACTGGATGCTGGAGATAATCTGGACGATTATCCCTACCCTTATCGCTCTCTCCATGTTCTGGGTCGGCTGGTCCTCTTATACCGGGTTACGCAATGTTCCTGAAGATGCCATCGAGATTGAGGTCCTGGGTCAGATGTTTTCCTGGATTTTTATTTATGATAACGACAAGGAAACCGAGGATGAACTTGTGGTTCCGGTTAACAGGCCGATCAAGCTTAATATTGAATCACTCGATGTTCTGCACAGTTTTTTCATACCCGCTTTCCGGGTCAAGGCGGATGCGGTAAAGGGACTGCCCACCTATGTCTTCTTCCACCCCAAGGAAGTCGGTACATACCCAATACTCTGTACCGAATATTGCGGCACTGAACACTCCGGCATGGTCGCCACACTGGAGGTGGTCTCCGAAGAAGAATACGAGGCCTGGCTTGAGGAAGAGGAATAACCTCATGCACATCATCACCGAGACAGGCAAACTCACAAAGGCCAGACTCTGCCTTATGGTTGGTTTGTCTGCGGCGTTCGGTTTTCATCTCTACGGTCAACCGGCAGGATTCTCACTGGCTGCGGTCGCAATAGGGGTTTTCCTGCTTGCGTGCGGAGGTGCAGCACTAAACTCCATCCAGGAAAAAGAGTACGATGCAACATTTGAACGTACCCGTACCAGGCCGCTTGTTACCGGTTCGCTCTCCTTGCCAGCAGCATATGGTGTAGCAGCGATCACTATTGGAGGAGGGCTTATCCTGCTTTGGCTCTGCTGCGACTCAATTACGCCAATGCTGATAGGTGTTGTGGCCCTGCTCGTATATAATGGGATGTACACCCCACTGAAACCTTACACCGAATTTTCCCTGATACCGGGGGGGGTAAGCGGCGCGCTGCCGCCACTCATCGGCTGGAACGCAGCTGGTGGGACCCTGACAGATCCGCTCATCTGGGCTGTAATGGCCCTGTTCTTTCTCTGGCAGCCACCACATTTCTGCCTGATACTGCTCGAATACCGGGACGACAGGAGAAAAAACAAGCGGTACATCAATCTGGCAACACGCTTTTCCACGCCCGGAGTTAAGAAAATCATAAGTATCTGGCTGTTTTCCTTCACCACCGTTGCCTTGTTTTTTACCTGGCTGCCCGGGCTCCTGAGCCCTCCGGCAAAACTTGCCCTGGCACTCGCGGCCCCTCTTTTCCTTGCTGGCTTTCTCTATCACCTGCATGTTCACCGCCGTCCACGGTATAAACTGCTTTTTATCTCGCTGAACAGTTATCTGCTCTGTTTGATGATGCTGCTTACTGTCGGCTCAACAATCCAGATATGAACGATATGAAAAGTCGTATTTCTTCTTTTTGCTCTGCACGTCTCCTGATTCTTATACTGACAGTACTGCTTTTCTCCGGCTGTAGCAGTCAACCCGAGAAGCAACTCCCGGTAATGGGGGAGATCAATAAGGATTTCACCTTTATCAACCAGGACAGCCAGGAAGTGACACCTGCTGTCTTTACCGGAAAAGTAGTCATCACCGACTTCTTTTTCACAACCTGCCCCTCGATCTGCCCGATCATGAAACGCCAGATGCACCGGGTCTATGAAGTGTTTAAGGAAACACCCGACATACTTTTCTTTTCTCACACCATTGATCCGGAACACGACACCCCGGAAGTGCTGCATAATTTTGCCCAAGGCCTTGGCGCCGATACCCAGAAGTGGCAGATGGTGACAGGCGATCAGGATGAGATCTTTGCCATGGCCAAACATTATATGCTGGGTGCCATGAAAAACGAGGATGTCCCTGGTGGATATATCCACAGCGGTTCATTTGTTCTCGTAGATAAAAAGAAACGGATAAGGGGCTATTACAACGGGACGGACGAAGCCGAAGTGGATATGCTCATCACAGACCTGAGGATATTGCTGAATGAAGAGTAAAATCACATCTGTTCTGTACAAACTCTTGTGGCCTGTCACACTTGTTATGCTGTGCATCACTCCACTTACCGGCAAGGAAACTGGAAAAGGTGAACAGTTGTACCTCGCTCATTGCGGCAAGTGCCACGGCCGTGAAGGGAAAGGGTTTCTGCAACTCTATCCCCCGCTTGAGAAATCACATTTTTTAAGTGATGATATCAAACAGCTCCCCTGTATTATTCGCAACGGGCTGAAAGGTGAGCTCGAAATAAACGGTAAACGCTTCAATGGAATCATGCCGCCGAACCAAAGGATTTCACCAGAAGAGATGATCATTCTCACCAGCCACCTGCAAAAACGCTGGGGAACAGGTGAAACCGACCTCGACATTCCACTCTGGCTTGAACAATGTCCGGATTAACACCTACATTAAAAAACTGGAGAATCTCATGAAAAATCGTGCAATCGTGCTCAGCTTCCTTTCACTCATTCTGTTCCCGTTTCATATGGTCTATGGAGACAACAACCAACTGGCTGATGAAGTGATGGCAATACATGATGAGGCGATGGCCAAAATGACCCACATGCACGAGCTGAAACTGAAACTGCAGGATCTTCAGGAAAAGCAAGGACCCTCCGATCAAATTACAACTGCAATCGAAGACCTGCAAAACGCCCATAAAGGAATGATGCAATGGATGAGGGCCTACAAAGCGCCTAAGACTCCACAGGAACTGGAAGCAGCAGAAACCTATCTCCTTCAGGAAAAAGAAAAAATCAAGAAGGTGAGTGAGGCTATCAATTCAAGCATCGCCGGTAGCGAGAAAATCCTCACCCAATAGCCCCCTCCGCCCATCTAGGTGAAGTTGCCCCTTTCAGCTGAAGACCTGACATAAAGCTGGATTACAGGTGAATCATTTGACAAACAGCTCGCCCCTGCCGCATATATTCATTTTATTAATTCTCAACCCACCAATCCCATGAGAAATATTTTCAATGAGCCATTGTTGCATTTTCTGATCATCGGGGCCGTTTTATTCTTGGGGTTTGCAAGTTTTCAGACCCCCGAAGACGCTGCCGACAATACAATTACTATTTCACAAGACGACATCAACGTATTGAAGGCAAACTTCACCAGGACATGGCAGAGACAACCGACCCCGGGAGAGCTGGACGGCCTTGTTGAAGAGAAAATCCGTGAAGAGATTGCCTACCGCGAAGCCCTGGCAATGAGGCTTGATCTCGACGATGCGTACATCCGGCGGCGTTTGAGAATGAAACTGGAGCTCATGCTGGAGGACATCGTTGAAAATATGGTTCCCACAGAAGAGGAGCTTACTGAATTTCTGGAACAACACCCGGAACTGTTCAGGCAGGAAGAACAGATCAGCTTTTCACATGTATACCTCAACGGCGACAATCACAGAAATTCCCTGGACCACGACGCGGACCAGTTGTTGACGCAGCTCAATAAAGCAGGGGCAGATATCGATCCAGAACAGTTCGGTGATGCTACCATGCTGCCCAGGACCTATCCGCTGTCTCCCCTGAGCGTTATAGGCAGGCAATTGGGTGACATG
Source organism: Desulfopila sp. IMCC35008 (assembly GCF_010646885.2). GTDB lineage: Bacteria > Desulfobacterota > Desulfobulbia > Desulfobulbales > Desulfocapsaceae > Desulfopila. The sequence goes on from NZ_CP050700.1 coordinate 5,170,295, forward strand.
TTTACCAGAAAGCTCTCCGGCATGGAGACCGGAAAATGGCAGGGGCCGCTCCCATCCAGCTATGGTTATCACCTGGTTCTGGTCCATGAGTCCATAGAGGGTCGTGCCCCAGAGCTTTCTGAAATCCGACCTATCGTTGAACGTGAGTTTAATGCAAGACGGCGAAAAGAGGTTAAGGATACAACCTATACAAAACTACGTGCAAGGTATCAGATCATTGTGGAGCAGAGTTCGAATTCATAGCCATGAAGCATTGAAAATCACTTAAACTCTACAGCCTGTTCTTTTTCCTTCTGCATTTTTTCTATTTATGGCAGCCGCCTCCCGTATTGTGTCATGAAAGCCAGCCGGGAGCCATTGAATTAGAGGAAACTGGCCCGGCCAGATACAAAATCACCTGGCGTGCTCCCATTTATTATGGCAAGCCGCATCCTGCCCGTCTGGAGCTTCCTGAAGAGTGGAAAACCATAGGCCAACCCACGGAGCGGCGTAGAAGTAACGATATAGTTTTCGTCCGAACAGTTAACATCGGTGAAGAGGGTATTGACGGCAAGATCATCCGCTTTCCAGGTCTTGAATCAACCATTACCGATGTATTTGTACGGGTAAACAGGGCAGACGGCAGCCAGATGACCACCGTGGCCCGACCAACAAAGCCATGGGCTGAGCTGCGAGGAGAACGACCGTGGCATGAGACCTCACGCCAACTCACCTTTGCCAGAATGATGTAATCAACGGATCCCCAACATATCTACAACAGTTGTTTTTTGCGCTGCCTTTTCACCAGAATAAAACGAATGACCACCATAGAGATAAGATAAACAAGAGCAGCACAGATAAATCCTACAATCACACTTCCTATCACGAGTGGGATAATAATCTCCTGGCCCAAGGCCATAACCACACGAAACTGATCCAGCACCGCCCAGATATCAATCGTGACAAGTTTGGCAGCAAGATCAAGAAACTGGGCATAGACCTCCCGAACAGCCGGCCCTTCCCAGAAAAGGCTGCCCACCCAATAGTTAAAGGTGTATATCGGTGCAATAGTCGCGACGTTCGTCACCCAGACAGTGAGCATGGCAGCGGCCCTGTTCACATTTATTACGGTGGCAATTGCCAGAACTAAAAACAACTGAATACCAAAAGTCGGAGTCAGGGCGATAAAGGTACCAAGCGCAAACCCACCGGCAATTGATCGGGGTGACCGCCTGAGACGAACCAACCATTTGATCACGGATCTAAACGGTATAACAAGTTTCTTTCCTTTTTGTAGAACCAAGTGCTCGAACCGATTTTTTCAAGATAACATAGTGCATAGGTACAGATACTGCTGACTGCATCGTCTTACCCGTCAGGTATCTGTCCTACCTTCGATAGACAAAGTAGGGAATTTTGGCAGAGTTACAAGCAGGAAAAGGTGACAATATTCCATACGATGCTTTTTCAATGATCACTCAAGCTCCCTCTCGTCCACTGATCCTATCAATTTGCTTAGCCGGTGGCAAATGTGGCTACCTGATGTTTTTTTAGAATCTATTATGGTATCAATCAGTATACGACAGTTTACTTGTACCAACAATTTTCTCTATTTGTCGAAGACGAAATGAAACAAAACTCCGGTTGGGTCTACCTGCTCATGATTTTGCCCCCGCTCTTCTGGGCGGGAAACGCGACACTGGCCCGGTTTGTTGCCGACCTGATCCCACCGGTCGCATTGTCGTTCTGGCGCTGGGTTATTGCCTTAGCAGTCCTGGTGCCGTTCACCTGGCCTTATGTCCGGAGGGACTGGCCAAAAATCAAAAAAGGTTGGAAAAGTATTATCCTGCTCGGCCTGCTCGGAATCGCTTCCTTCAATACCCTGCTCTACACGGCGGCCCAGACAACCACTGCGATTAACATTTCACTGACCCAATCGGTCATGCCGGCAATTATTGTCCTGGTGAGCTTTGTTCTGTTTCGTGAACGAATTAGCATACGGCAATTATTTGCCATTGCCCTCTGCATACTCGGTGCGGGTTATATTATAATCCGCGGCGACATTGAGAGGCTGGTGGACCTGCAATTTGTCAGGGGCGATTTGATTATGTTGCTGGCAGTTACCCTTTATGCGCTCTATTCTGCACTTCTGCGTAAGCGGCCGAATATCCACCCGCTGAGTATTCTGACAACCACCTTCAGTGTCGGTGTTGTCTTCCTGTTTCCGCTCTATCTCTGGGAAACCCACTCTGCTCCTCCTCTCGTGTTATCACAACCAGTCATTCTCAGTCTTGTTTACGTCGCGTTCTTTCCATCCATTCTGGCCTATTTATGCTGGAATCGAGGAGTCCTTGAAATCGGTGCAAACCACGCAGGACTTTATATCAATCTCCTGCCACTTTTTACCGCCCTGCTGGCTGTTTTTTTTCTTGGGGAACGCTTCCAGAGATACCATATAACCGGCATATGCCTCATCTTCTTTGGTCTGCTTCTTTTCAACCTCCCGTTTCATCGTAAACAATATGATTCTAGAAATTGACCCTCAAACGAAAAAGGAATTGCAAGAACTCCTGTCCGAGTTAGGCCCGGACACCCCTGTCCTGATTATTGCCAATCTTCTTACAATAGTACTGGCCATGGTCCAGGGATGGAGCATCGTTTCGCTACTTTGGGTGTACTGGTTTTAAATTGTCATTATCGGATTTTTCAACTGGAAGAGAATGAGGAAACTTGTCCGGTTCTCAGCTGAAGGTGTTGGAGGGAAAACAGCGCAGAAAATTGAACCGACAGGTCAGCTCAAGACAAAAATGTCCTGGTTTTTTTGCGGGCCATTATGGTTTTTTCCACGTGATCTATCTCATTTTTATCGTCACCGTTACCCGGTCATTCTCCAAGATTGCCACGCTCTCGCTCGCCCTCAGCATCACTATTTTTCTTTTCAATCACTTTTTTTCCTACCGATATCAGCTCAGGAAGGACCTGGAGGGCTGTCCAGTCATCCTCAACATGATGTTTCTACCCTATGCCAGGGTCGTCCCAATGCATCTGATTGTATTTATCGGCCTCATGATGGGAAAGAAAGGATCCAGTACAGAACTTTTCTTGTTCCTCTTCCTCAAAACCCTTGTTGACCTTGCCATGCATCTCATTACCCAAGTGAACTGGAAGACAGATATGGATCCCGGCTGGGCAGAACATCTTAAACGAGCTGGGGAGAAATCAAAAAAGAACACCGGGAAAAAAATGATGTGCAGAACAGAAGAAGAACCCTCAAACAAAGGCTGAAAATATGGCTCCTGGTTGGCTGGGTCGGTTTTCTGGCTCTGGTTTTGGCCGGTGGGTTCCTCATGCAGGAAATCGGCAGCATGGTTGCCAGATAACAGTACGGAAAATGCAAAAAGAATGTGAATTGAATACTTGCATATAGGTTGTTTGTCTTCGGCCAGTTACCCTCCACTCTACCTTCTCAGATCAAGAATATAACGGGAAAACATTGACATGCGCAATTTGTTAGAGTATACTAAAAGACCAGTTTAGTGAAATGGACGTTCGATTTTCTGATAATCCAACGTCTTTTTTCCAAATCACATCTTGTGGTAGTTCTACTATCAGATTTATGCCCTTCAGCTGTTTCGTCTGAGCCAATCGGCACAAAAGAAAAGATACAGATATCATAGTTTACCAACCTTATTCGCACAACTCCGTGTTGAATTCTCGCAAGGTACGGTTCGGTAATAATTCTGGAGGAATACTATGCAAAACAGAACTCTCCATGCTGATTTTGGAAGGGAACGGGTGCGTACAGCTTTGCTGCTTGCAGCAGGAACCGGTAGCCGTCTCTCTCCGCTAACAGATATGACCCCTAAATGCCTCGTCCATGTTAATGAATTTACGATTCTTGAGAGACTCGTACGCTCCTTACAGGACTATGATTTCAAGCGGTTGGTCGTTGTTGTCGGTCATCAGGAAGATTCGGTTCGTGATTATCTTGGCACAAAGGCTGGTGGAATAGAAATATCGTATATAACCAGCCCATTTTACAAAACTACAAATAATATCTATTCGTTATGGTTGGCCAGGAAAATCATAGATGAGCCATTTATGCTTATTGAAAGTGATCTGGTATTTGACAGCCAAATGCTGAAAGGGATGCTGATACCTGATCGCATGGCAGTTGCAAAAATACGCCCTTGGATGAATGGAACAACAGTGACCGTAAACAGATCCAATAAGGTTGACGCCTTCCATTGCGGTATCAATAAACTGAACACAAGCCATTTCAAGACCGTCAACATATACAGTCTCTCCAGAGCTACCTGGAGAGCAGTTTGTAAAAAACTGGACGGCTACATCTCTAACAACTTAGTGAATGGATACTATGAAACAGTCTTTGCCGATATGGTGAGCGAAGGATGCCTCTCCTTCTCACCGGTATTCTTTGACTCCAGCCTCTGGTATGAAATTGATACCCTGGACGATCTGAGAGCGGCTGAAACCGTTTGTGAACTTTTCGATCACCAACTATCTACTCTACAATTTATCAGTAGTTCCAATCTGGCGATCCATTCCGCTGGCCTTGAAAGTGCTGTGTCATCAACCTCTTCGTTAAAGGTTGTTCATTAAGAATGATGCCCGACAAAACAACTACCGCAGAAGAACGCTACGAATATATTTCCAGTCAACATGGTGGATATTGGCGTGATAATTTTATTGATCACAACTATCTCTATAATCTCTATTTCCCGCCTGAGGATTTTTTCAGTCATTGTACAGAAAACCTCCATCAACTTATCCTCAATTACCCTGTCGGCCAAAGTGAGATTGCCCACCTGGCAGGTAAGTTGATTCAACAGCCCCCTGAGCAAATTGTGGTAGGCAATGGAGCTGCAGAATTTATTAAGATTCTTGCCGGGATGAATCGACAAATGATTGTGCCGGTCCCGTCGTTTAATGAATATGTCAATGCCGCCCCAGCAGGAAAGGTTGTTGAATTTCCACTACAGGCACCATCTTTCCAGCTTGATGTCAATTCGTTTGCAGACGAAGCTATTCGTACCAAAGCACGTATAGCGGTGGTTGTTTCACCGAATAATCCGACATCGCTACTCGTTCCTAAGTCAGAGCTTATTCGGCTACTGGAAATCCTGCTTGATCATAACTGCATACTCATAGTCGATGAGTCTTTTATCGATTTTGCTGAAAATGGTGAGAGTGAAAGCCTTGAAAAGGACATTGGAGATTTTCAGAACCTGGCGATTATAAAAAGTATGAGCAAGGCCTATGGTATCTGCGGAATACGGATAGGCTATCTCCTCACCGCCAACACCGACTTTCGGGCACAGATCCAACAGGGTCTCCATATTTGGAATATAAATGGATTTGCTGAAGAGTTTCTGCGACGAGCGCCGCAGTACAAACAGCAATTCAAAACGAGTTGCGAGAAGGTGCAGGAAGATCGGGACGAATTTTACACACTCCTTTCACTCATTCCAGGAATGGTGGTTTATAAACCAGCTGCGAACTATATTTTTTGCCGTTTGCCGGATGATGGTCCTTCCGCTCCCGAAGTAACCGAAAGACTGTTCGTCGAACACAATATTTACATAAAACACTGTCAGGGTAAAACATTGCCTGAATCAGATCGTTATGTCCGAATAGCAAGTCGGACCAAGAAGGAAAACCTTGCACTTACAAAGGCATTACGTACTGTTCTTGAACTGGCTTAGGTGAGTATGAAAACATCGCAAAAAACTATCCTGTCCTACGCTGGAGATCTTCCCAATATCTGTTCACTGGTTGGCCTCAGCTGTTCTCTGCTTGCCATCTATTTTTCTATACTTGGTCTATTCCATGCAGCAATGATCGGTATGATCTGGGCAGTGTTTTTTGACTGGAGTGATGGCATTATCGCCAGAAAAATGAAAGGACGTACTGAAGAACAAGGGTTATTCGGGGCACAACTTGACTCACTTATTGATATTGTCAGTTTTGGCGTCTGCCCCGCGATTTTCCTGCTCAGTTATGGTCATTTCAGTGCCTGGTACCTGCCTGGTGCCTTTTTCATACTTGCAACCGGGGTCATTCGCCTGAGTTATTTTAATGTCTTTGGGTTGGTTGACAAGTCGACCTACATAGGCCTTGCCCTGGATAATAATGTTCTCCTGCTGGCTGTCGTCTTTCTGTTTAATTCGACGATGAGTCAGGGAGCATTCTCGATTGTACTTTATATCGTACTCATACTTTTGGCGGTGTTGAATGTTGCACCGATCAAAACACCCAAGTTTACAGGCAAATGGTATTGGACCCTCACCACCTATACAGTGCTGATGTCGATACTCTTTTCCTGGCAGTGGTGTACCCTTTAATCGTATGACTCGAGTAATTTTATGAATAGAGAGATGAGAGTACCCACACCTCGGTTGAGAGAGTGCATATCAAACAGTGATAATGAACTGGTCATATTTGGTAGGGACAATTTCTCGCAATTCCGCGTCGTGACGGTTCCATTCGATCAAACTGTGATCGATCACTTCCTGCGGCCTCCAGCTCAGATCTGGTTGTTCTCCGTGGCGAGCAGAACAGCCAATATTTCAACTGGCTTCGACTTTTAGGACTAGAGCCTGATGAGGAATCAAAGCATAGCGTCGTAAACACAGCACCAGAAGCATTCACACTTATCCGGAGCAAAACAATGACAAAAGAACGTAAAAGCAACAAAGAAGGAAAGAAAAAAGCCGCCTTGACCCCAAAAGAGAAAAAGGCCGCCAAGAAGGCTAAAAAAGAAACAAATGTGAGTGTCCTTAAAAACGCGAACACTTGAAAATCTAGCCAACCGATAACACTCCCAAATGGCTCGCTACCTGTAGCAATTCACTCGGTGCCGGTTGACAATCCAATGCAAAAGGCAACGTAATAAACATGAATATTCTCCATATTTCGGATCTTCATTTCGGCCCTCGACATTGGCTCGGTGACGATGATGTCCTGTTAAAAAGGATCAACTCCTATGACGCAGATATCGTAATCAACACTGGTGACAATACAACAGACGGGCTTGAAGATGAATTTGCAAAAGCGGGCCAGTTTCTTAAAGCTATCAAATGTGAACACGTCATTTCTACCCTTGGCAATCATGATAAAAGAAATATGCGTTCACATGAGCTTTTCCGTAAATATATCTCTGATAGAGAAATTATCCGAATAGCTGAATCTGGTTCCACCCGTAAAAAGCACCTCTTTCTCAAACAAAACATCACCAGAGTTGATGACCATTTTACCGATGTCAATTTCGTTCAGCTAGTCCAGATAAATGGGATGAGGGTCCTGTTGATCAGTATAGATTCCAACGAACTATACTGTGATGACGGATTTGTGGAAAAAGAGGTGCTGAACGCGGTATCAGAAGCGATTAACCGAACCAGCCATGACCTGGCACTTTTGTTGACGCACTACTCGATATTGGGGACGGATGAATGTCCTTTGAAAAACTCGGCCGTTTTGATCGATTTTGTCCATAAGCATAAAATCGAGTTCGCCTTCTGCGGTCATACGCATGATCTTGAATTAATGCAAACTACGGACCTGTATCAGGGCCACTCTTTTAACCATTTCATGTGCGGTACTCTTTCATCAAGCAATATCGAAAACAATGACAACATGTTCCTCTACTATAAAAATCTTGGAATGGACAATATGAACCTCATTCTCATCAGGATTCATCTCAAGAATGGTCAAATGCATTTTACAGAGGAAACAGTTTTTTAATTCCATCACCAACTGACAGAAAAAAAGCATACTCCCTCAAAACCTTAACAAACAAATCACAAAGTATACTCTGAGACAGCTGAGAAAACACACTGGTTCAGAGAGGAAAATATTCTTTTGAAATGACCTCCGCACGTACTGCGGACCTTTCTTAAGCAGAACAAAAGTCAAACGACACTATAATGGCATCATCAAATTTCGAAAAAGAAAAACAGACCTTCCTTGATTACGTCAATGACAATATCGAGTTACTACGCAACGCCGAATCATCCTTTTCTACACTTATACAATCACTCCTGGCAACCTCTTCAGAATTGTCGGTTTCCACGGTCACATCACGTCTAAAAGGCCGCAAAGAAAGCATTAAAAAGTTTTCAGGGAAGTACCAGTCAAAACTTGAGAAAGGAAAAAAAGCATATGAGATAAAAGATTATATCACCGACCTGATAGGTGTTCGGATCATCTGCCTGTATGAAAAAAACATTCAGGAAGTTGGAGATATTCTTCGGGACAACCTCTGCTTAATTGATTCCACCGATAAATCCCAGCTCATTGAGCAGACAGAAAACACCTTTGGGTACAAAGGGCTGCATCTTGACATGAAGCTTGATGAGGCACGAGAAGCAATGCCTGAATACAGTAGATATAAAGACATCGTCTTCGAGGTTCAGATACGAACCATTATACAGGATGCATGGTCCGTTCTTGATCATAAAATTAAATATAAGAAATCGATTCCTCACGGGCTGAAAAGACGAATTAACAGCCTGGCTGCGCTTTTTGAAACAGCGGATCGTGAATTTTACAGTATTCAGGAAGAAACAGAGAAACTCGAGAAGATAATAAAGGAAGAATCAAAGAGTACGGATGCCGAAAATGAAGTGTTGAACGCATTCCATTTCGCTAAATTATCTGAGACTTATTTCCCTGGAGCCCGTTTGGCCTCACACAAGGTTGATGCCCTGGTCGACGAAATAGTGAAAATGAACCAGATTACCAATGGCTCTTTTGAAAAAATGGTCCGAGATAATATTGAAACAATAAAGGGGTACCAAGAGATCCTTGATGGAAAACATACCCTGACCCTCTATACCGTTATCCGACATATTTTGTATTTCTGCGACAAGTCTTCATTTGCGCATATCTTGTATGACAACCAACGGATTACTTTTGATAATTGGCTCAAGAACCAGGATTCGGCCAGTTGAACAGCGATCATTCTTTTCACGCCTTATCATCAACAAAAAGGGATTGTATGCCCCCGGTCCGAATTCGTTATCAAACTATTGAGATTGAGGATATTGATATCCATGTCAGAACGTTGTGGGATAGCCAGCAATATTCAGACCCGGACGGAATCGCATCAAGGCTCGGAATATCTTCTGCAACCTGGCCATTGTTTGGGGTTGTCTGGGGGTCTTCAGAAGTACTTGCACATCTCATGGTAAATCATAAGATTGAGGGGATTCGGATATTGGAAGTAGGTTGTGGTATTGGTCTTGCCAGCCTTGTTCTTAATCATCGTTTGGCGGATATTACATCTACTGATTACCACCCTGAAGTACAATCATTTCTTCAAGAAAACACCCAACTCAACAACGGACCGGATATTCCGTTCATACGTACTGCTTGGGCTGATACCAATACCAGTCTTGGGACATTTGATCTCATTAGAGGAAGCGATCTCTTGTATGAAAGAGACCATGCCGCTGATTTGTCGCATTTTATTGGCCAGCACTCCAAAACAAACTGCGAAGTGATAATCGTTGATCCAGGAAGAGGACAATCTGCAAGTTTTAGTAAAAATATGAATAAGTTCGGTTATACCATTAGCAAAACGCAAGTCTGTAGTGACATTTTAAGGAAAGGGGTAAGTGGGAAAATTCTACATTATCACCGCTAGGAGTGTGTCGGAGAATTGCCATTTTGGTCCACTTCCTTTCATGACACTAAACAGTTCTTTTTCTTCCAGCTCAATCGCTGGAAGATTCATTCTTTATTGTGCCTGCCATGCCTGACGAGTTTCCCGATGCCCCCACCGATGGGTATTGTCCACTGGTCTTCAAACTCTGCCTCCCAGTTGGCGGTGATAATAGGGGAGGTATTGAGGTACCAGCCTCCTTCCAGGTTGTAGTTTACAAAATATTGAAAGAGGAATTTTTTGACATCATTTGCGTCACTTTCCCCTGCAAAGGACCAGGTGTTTTGAATGAGAAAACCTGTCACCCAGTTACCCGGCACTATGAGGGCCACCAGAGCTGGGCCTGCCGACCATTTGTCACTGGCGTACCGGTCTTCCGTGGCTGTAGGGAGGTTCAATGCGCCACCGATGCCCCAGATCCACGACCCGGAGCTTTTCGGGCTGAAGTAGGCGGTATAGGTGATATCGGCAAGGCCAAAGGCGCTGCCGGTAGGGAGCTCAGTGAATGACCCGTTGCCCACGTCCAACGACGAATCAAGCAGCAGATCCTTATCCTGCCCTTCAGAATAAACTGCAGGGATGATGAATCTGTTGATCAGGTTCCAGTTTCCCAGATCAACGGGATAGACTGGTTTCCAGGTCAGGGCATAAGCGGTTGAGTCCGATGGCCCCAAACCGAAATAGAAATTGTTCTCGAAGGGCGAGCTGATGGGAGAAAAGGTCGACCAAAATGTGGTAATGGTCTACAGGCCGGGGGATGAAATCGACTGCAGTTAGGAACCGGGATTCAATGTGATAACCTATTCGGTTTCGAACAATTATTCGAAGAATACTGCCAGACTATAGGGTTGCATAAGCTGCTTAAAACAATTAATCATCAGAAAACTTTTTCTATCAGTCTTTTGGGAAAAAAGGCAATCCTTGGGATAATAGCACAAATGAATCTCGCTGCCGCTCAAACTCGTGATGCATTTGAAACGGACTCAATCCTGAACATTATTGATTTTGAAATTCTTCACCGGCTCATACAATTAATTGCTAAATCTGTCGGAATTACAACCGATTAGTGTTCGAGATCTCTGTGCAGTAGCAGGGGTCAGTGAGCCTACACTGCAATATCTGTTTCAGTGGAAATATGGTATTACTCCAATGGCTTATCTTAAAAGGGTGAGGCTCAATGATGTCCGTAAGGTATTATATCGTGAAATTCCGGGCAAACTAAAAATCGCTGATATTGCCAACCGAAGAGGTTTTTGGCATATGGGACAGTTTGCCAAAGACTACCACCAACTGTTCGGGGAACTTCCTTCAGATACTTTACGAAAAATCTGACTGATCAGCTGTATCTATAATAGAGCATCAAAGATTCGTACTGGCAGCACTAAAGGCCCTTGATATTCTAACATTATCTTCAATGATGTTAGTAGGATTGGCGGTTAAATTTTGAGATTATTTGGTTTGCAATTAACTCCACAATTTACTTACTATAAGATGGCATCGATACCATATTTCAGGGCTGTAAAGACGATGATACACGCCAACATCCCTTTAATGACTTTTGCCGGGACATGTTTTTGACATTTGGCACCGAGGTACATGCCAACCATACCACCTAACCCAAAAAGTATTCCAAGCAACCAGTCGGGGGCAACTGACATACTCGGATAAAATGGTGCTATTATTTGATAGAAGACAACGCCAGCGACTGAAGTCACAAAGGTTCCCATCAGGGAAGCTCCTGCAATTGTATATATCGGCAATCTGAAAAATGTCACAAAAAATGGGGCTATTATTGCGCCACCACCTATACCGTAAATCCCTCCGACAGCACCAACGATCAAGCTGAGCGAGAAAACTCCCCAGGTCGATACATCAAACTGTTCATCATAGAAAGTATACCCGAACCGGCGGCAATTGAAGTGAGTTAAACGAACAGCAGATGAACCTTGAGGATCTGAATACGTTGCTATCTTTTTTTCTACCCGACACCGCTTTACTATTTCCTGAAATCTTTTTTCGCTCTGGGCTTTGGCTTGTGTTCCACTGTTTTTTCCAAGCAGATCATTGATCATCTTAATGCCGATGTAGAGCAATACGGTAGCAGCAAATACCTTAAACTGTTCAGGATCTGGTAAATATTTAACACGTACGATGGCCCCCAAAAGAACACCGGGCAAGGTTCCGGCAATCACTATCCAGGTGAGGGGCCAAATCATCCTGCATTCTTTCCAATATTGATAGACCCCGCTGGGAATAGCTACAATGTTGAATAATTGATTCGTGGCACTAACAGAAGGCGTGGTATAGCCAAGAAATGACATTTGAAAAGGGAGTAGCAGGAAAGCTCCCGATACTCCCCCCATGGAAGTGAAAAAGGAGATAACGAAGGCAACAAGTGGGGGAACCCAGAGAGCTACTTCTATTCCAGCAGTTAGGAACAACATGCTTTCTTCCTTCGATAAAAAGTATGCATTTTGGCCACAAAAAAGATCATATCTATTCTTGAAATAGCCAAACTCAGCATCACTGTCAATACCTATTTTATGTTAAGATAAGCTGTAAAATTTTGGGCTAAGGCGCCCAGGATTTTTCCGGAACACTTTTGACGGCACCTGAACTTTCTAAGGGTAAGAGATGGTCACTGGCAAGGTTGAGTTAAAAATGATTTTCAGAAGATTAGCTTATTCCTGCATCCCACCACAATCGCCGCATCCTTGGCGAACTTCATTTACCAGACAGGGTAAAACCAATTTTCACATATTAATCTTACGATGCTGCAAACAACTTCGTCCTGCCCGTCCCAATATTAGAGATATGACTGCATGGAACTACTCCAAGATCGTTCAGGTCTACATACGATTGCGGTTGGAAAGTTCTATACGAGTACTAAAAACATTGCCTGGCATGTTCATTCAGCGCATAAGGAAGGAAGGGAAAACAGTTTCTGTCAAGCCAACTTCAAGAAACGGGGCAACTCTCCACTCATCTATTGTTATTCATTTCCCTGGAAAAACAAATCATCAAAGGTGGTTTGTCATGACGTTATAAATACCATATGCAAATTTTTTTACATGATGGACCCAACATTCATCTTGCGTTAACGTCAAATTCATGGCTTTTGTTAACCATCATACTGGAGGAAACAAATGGATAACTGGCAAAAGACAGGTTGTGTGTTGTGTGCCCAAAATTGCGGCTTGCTTGTTCAGGTTTCGGATAACAGGATTATCAAGGTAAAGGGCGACCCGGAAAATCCGAGAAGTAAGGGATACCTCTGCCGCAAGGGTGCCAATATAGCCAATTTTCAGCACCATGCGGATCGCATCACCACACCTCTGAAAAAAACCGATCAGGGTTTTATAGAAATCAGCTGGGAGCAGGCCTACAGCGAGATTGGTGACAAGCTGCGTACCATAAGAGATACGTATGGGTCGCAGAGCCTCGCGTTTATAGGGGCAGGCGGCCAGGGATCACACTTTGAAGCTGCATTTGCCGCATCCATGCTCCAAGGGCTTGGTTCCAGATATCATTACTCAGCATTGGCACAGGAGCTGACCGGGTACTTCTGGTGTTGCGGCAGAATGATCGGCAGACAAAACAGGTTTGTCATTCCCGATGAACACCAGGCGGATATGCTCCTGGCAATTGGCTGGAACGGTATGGTCTCCCACCAGATGCCACGAGCTCCACTCACCCTTAAAGAGTTTGCCGAAAATCCCGGCAAGCTCCTGGTCGTCATTGATCCGAGAAAATCAGAAACAGCACGTGTTGCCAACATCCACCTGGCCATTACTCCAGGCTCCGATGCCCTTCTGGCCCGGGCAATGATCGCAATCATCTTTACAGAAGGCTGGGAAGACCATGAATATCTGGGCCAGAACACAACAGGCCTTGCAAACATTCGAGGCTGGTTTGAAACTTTTGATATCCACAAGGCTCTGGCCGTCTGTCAGGTGGATTACGTCCAGGTGAAGGATCTTTGCCGAGAATTAAGCACACGTAAGTGGTGCATGCATACGGATCTGGGTGTTCTCATGAACCGGCATAGCACCCTGACGAGTTATCTCTACCTGTTACTTGCGGCCGTATGCGGAAGACTGTGCATGCCCGGCGGCAATGTTGTCCCCGGCAATGTAGTGCCACTGGGGAGCCACAGCGATGAACGGCGGAAAAGAACCTGGCGGACAAAAGAGACCGATTTTCCGGAAATCATGGGCTACTTCCCGCCAAACGTCTTCCCGGAAGAGGTACTCTCCAACCATCCCGAACGATTGCGGGCCGCGATAGTCAGTTCATCCAACCCTCTCCGGTCATTTGCGGACACCACTGCATGGGAAGAGGCGTTTAATAAACTTGATTTAACTGTCACTATAGATATCTCCATGACAGAGACAGCGGAGTTGTCGGATTATGTACTCCCGGCCAGATCTCCTTACGAATCGTATGACGGATCCTTTTTCTCCTGGAACTATCCCGAAATATATTTTCAGTTCCGCCAACCGATTATTCAGCCAGCCGCAAAAACCAAAGAGACAGGGTTGATCATCGCCGAAATTGCAGATGCGGTTGGCCTTGTCCCAGAGCTTCCCGATTTCCTTTACAGCGCTGCGAAAAAAGACCGCATGACCTTTACCATGGCGCTTCTCACCTATATTCAAAAGAATCCAAAATATCGCAGAAGCATACCCCACATCATTGCCAAAGCGCGCGCTGGTCACACAGAGTCAAACAACCTCGACACACTCTGGGGCCTCCTTCTTGCCTCACCGGGTACGTTTAGAAAAAATGCAGCCCGGGCTGGCTTCCCACCCCCGAAGAGCCTGAAAGCAGCCACTGACATTGCAAAGTGGCCGAAGATAGTGAAGGCAACCCTGGCCTATAGGTCCCTGGTTCCTCTTGCGGCTCTTACTCCCCAGATAGCTCAGTCAGAAAAACTGTTTACCACAATACTGAAGAGCAAATCGGGGCTCTGGATCGGTATGACTGATGAAAACAATATGAAAGAGCTGCGAACCAAGGATGGAAAAATTCAGCTGTATATTGAAGAAATGGAAGAGTGGCTGGCCGAGATAACGCCTGAGACTGAAGAAAAGGCCCTGGGATCGGATACCAGCTATCCACTCATCCTTAACGCGGGAAGACATTCTCCGCAAAACGCCAACAGCCTGATGCGAAAGCCGGATTGGAACAAGGGCCGACGTACTTGCACCCTGGCCATGAACCCTGCCGACGCCGAGCAACTTGATCTCTCCGACGGCGAGTTTGTGATGATAATCACAGAAGCGACATCTGAGAGAATCGAGCTGGAGTTATCTGAAGATGTTCGTAAGGGGCAGGTGCTTATTCCCCATGGTTTTGGTCTGAAATACGATGGTAGAACTTATGGCATTGCAGTCAACAGGCTGACCAAAAATACACACAGGGATCGGTTGGCGGCGACCCCGATTCATAGATATGTACCTTGCCGGGTGGAAAAAGCGGAGTAAGGTGGTAGTATCTGCCACACGTTACCAATAATGCACAGGAGTACGAGATGAGTAATGTCTATAAAAAACTTGCAGGTCACCTCGACAACCTGCCGGGCGGCTACCCTTCGACGGAGAGTGGTGTTGAACTGAGAATCCTCCGCCGTATGTTTACAGAACAGGAAGCCGATATCGCGCTGAACTTGACCATGAAACCGGAAACGGTCGCCGCCGTTGCCGAGCGGACCAATTTCCCGGCCGAAAAACTTGCAGGAAGCCTGGAAGAGATGGCCCAAAAGGGGCTCATCTTCCGAAGCTACAAAAACGATACGGTGATGTACTCCGCCGCCATGTTTGTGGTAGGTATATGGGAATATCACCTCAACGACCTCGACCCGGAACTGGTCAGGGACGTGAACGAATATCTGCCGCATATAATGGATGAGGTATGGACCAAAACAGAGACCAAACACATGCGGGTTGTGCCGGTCTCCAAATCGATCGTCCAGGACATTGAAATCGCCTCCTATGAAGATGCAGAAGAACTTATCCGGGCTCAGTCGAAAATAACGGTCCAGCCCTGCATCTGCAGAAAAGAGCACGAGGTTGTCGGCGAACCGTGCAAATATCCGACGGACGTCTGTTTTGCCTTTGGTGCGGCTGCCTATTATTACGAAGAGAACAAACTCGGCCGGGCTATCGAAATAGATGAGGCACTGGCAATACTGGAAACCGGCAGGGAGGCCGGGCTTGTCATCCAGCCCGGTAATGCCCAGAAATCCTCCAACATCTGCATGTGCTGCGGCTGCTGCTGCCAGATACTCAAGAACATGAAAAAGCTGGCAAAGCCCGCTGAAGAAGTACACAGCAACTATTATGCGGTGATAAACGAAGAAGAGTGCGTAGCCTGCGGTTTGTGTGAGGAGCGATGCCATATGGATGCCATTACGATGAATGATGCGGCAGTTGTCAACCTTGACCGCTGTATAGGATGTGGGGTGTGTATTCCAGTCTGTGACACAGACGCCATTCAGCTGGCGGCCAAAGACTCTTCAGATCGATATATACCACCCAAACTTACCTACCATGCCTACCTGAAGATGGCCAAAGAGCGGGGCAAACTTTGATTGGCTCATACACACCCACCGTTAGATAAAAAACCATGCATGAACTACCGGTTACAGAAAAAATCCTCGCTATCGCCCTCAAACATGCAGAGAAGAATGAAGCCAAAAAAATTCATTCCATCACCTTGCGGGTCGGCGGCCTGACCGACCTGCAGGACAAGTGGCTGCAGCATTATTTTGATTATCTCAGTAAAGGTACTATCGCCAGTGAGGCAAAACTCATTATCATACCCGAGGGAATCCGGCTTCGGTGCGGCGAATGCAAGACCCTCATCGAGACGGCAAAACGGGATCTGCAGGATCAGAATTGTCCCCACTGCGGTGCTACAGAGGGTTTCTCAATTCTTTCCGGTCGAGAATACTATATAGAGGAGATGACAGCTCAATGAAGGATGCAGTAAAGCTCATTAAGGTAAAAGAAGACATCCAGGCGGATAATGATCTGTTAGCCCGGCGTCTGCGAGAATCATTACGGGAGCGAAAAACATTTCTTATTAACCTGATGTCCTCGCCCGGTGCAGGTAAAACGAGTTTGTTGCTGCAAACCACCACGCATTTGAGAGATACCTTTCAGATGGCGGTCATCGAAGCGGATATTGACTCCTCTGTCGATGCAGAGCGTATTGCGGACTCCGGCATCACGGCAATCCAACTGCAAACCGACGGTTTTTGTCATCTTGACGTGCCAATGGTGCAGCAGGGATTACGTAACCTGGATGTAGACAGTCTCGATCTGATTTTCATAGAAAATGTCGGCAACCTTGTCTGTCCTGCAGAGTTTGATACCGGCGCCGCTCTCGATGTCATGATTCTCAGTGTGCCGGAAGGTGACGATAAGCCACTGAAATACCCACTGATGTTTTCCAAATGTCACGCCCTGATCATCAACAAGACCGATTATCTTGAAACACCATTAACAGATTTTGACCTGGAACTGCTTGAGAAAAGGGTGAGAAAGCTCAATAAAGATATTGAGATATTCCCGCTCTCTGCCAGGACCGGAGCAGGAATCAAAGCCTGGAACAACTGGTTATCCAGGAAAGTCTCCGAACATAATTCCTGAGCCCTTTTCCAGTAGAATATTTAGCATTTCGGAGTCTGGTTCCTCGCATACCGGAAGATAAAGAGGGACAAATAAGTAGATTCTCCTTAGAAATAGATAACCGACTGTAATTGCAAGCATACCTTCCTTGTATCTGGTATAATATGTAGAAGTTCAACGACATATACCTCAAAAGGCTTGCACATGATTCGATATACGAGCAGTAAGCAACTCAGTTTGGATGGATTCAGCCTCCCCTTTGGTGGTTCGCTGAATCCGCAAAACCGGTGGGTGAAATGGAGCGAAGTTATCCCATGGGATGACCTGGCTACATGCTATTACAAGACTATGAATCCGGGAAAGGGGCGACCTGGTAAAGATGCGCGACTGGTGATAGGGGCAATGATCATCAAACATAAGCTGACTCTGAGTGACGAGGAGACGGTTATGCAGATCCAGGAAAACCCGTACCTCCAGTACTTTGTAGGCTTCAGCAGTTATGTGGATAAGCCACCGTTTGCGGCCAGCTTGTTTGTAGATATCCGAAAACGGATGGGGTCTGAAGTGTTTGCCGGATTTGAACAAGTTATCCTCGAAAAGATAGGTAAGCCCCGTCGTACAGGAAAAGCGAAAGAGGAAAATCGAGGGAAACTGCTTCTCGATGCCACAGTTGCGGAGCAGGCGATTCGTTACCCGACCGATCTGAGCTTACTCAATGAGGCTCGCGAGATTTCCGAGAAGCTGATCGATGAACTGTATGCTCTGAGTGACTACACTAAGAAGCCGAGGACCTATCGCCGTAAAGCGAGAAAACAGTATCTGAAGATTGCCAAAAACAAAAAGCCAAGCGTGAAGGTTCGCCGTCGCGCGCTGCGTGAGCAATTGCAGTACCTGAGGCGAAACTTAAAGCACATATCGTCCCTGCTTGACTCTTTGGGAAGCGCTCCTTTTCCCTTACCGCATGGCCTGCAACGGCAATACTGGATCATTCAGCATTTGTATTCGCAGCAGGACGGAATGTACAGAAACCGGCAAAACAGGTGTGATGACAGAATCGTATCCATATCTCAACCCCATGTTCGTCCGATAGTGCGCGGCAAGGCAAGCAAGAAAACTGAATTCGGCGCCAAGATCAGTGTCAGTATGAAAGACGGCCTGGCGTTTGTTGACCATATCGGTTGGGATGCGTTCAATGAGAGTAAGGATTTGAAAAAGCAGGTGGAGGATTATCGACAGCGGTTTGGTCATTACCCAGAGGTTGTTCTGGCTGATCAGTTATATGGCTCGCGAGATAACCGAAAGTACCTCAAGGAAAAAGGAATTCGCTTTGGCGGTAAAGCACTTGGCCGTCCCCCAAAGCAATCGGCAGAGAATACAGAAAAGATTCGAAAAATGAAGCAACAGCGAATCCAGGACAGTCGGGAACGAATCCCGATTGAAGGTAAGTTCGGGCAAGGTAAAAACGGCTACCGACTCAACTATATCCGAGCCAAGCTGCAAAAGACCTCAGAAGCATGGATCAACTGTATCTTCTTGGTGATGAACCTCATGGTTCTGCTCAAGAAGTTGAGTAAAAATCTTGCGCTATCGTTGTTGGCTCTACTTTTCAGACTCTGTACCAAGGTTTTAGCTGTTGCTTTCGGCAATTTCTCCATGCGGATCACTGCCGGGCTCGTTGCCGCGTAATATGGACGGTGTTTTTCTGAGGAGGCTCTAAGTACTTTTTCAAGGCAGCTTTACGGGTGGGTTTACAACTTATGAGGAGAGATTGACAACAAAGACCCATCCGAAGTGAACCTGTCTCTCTTTGTCATGATGTGATTTCAATCTTGACTTGTCTACGGCCAAATTCCAAGGCTCCTTGTAGATCCATCTTAAAGTAGATATCCATATTGCCTGTACCATTGTACCTGCTGTTCATACGATCCTTTACCTCACATTCTCCAAATCCATCCACTACGACTTTTGTTCCGAATTCGAAATCATTACTCGCAACCACACAGCCATCATATTCACAGATATTCGTTCCATCCGCACTTATACACGGAGAACTGTCTGTTTCTTCAACCCGTGACGTATAAGCGGACATTTCAACTATTATCTCTTCCACAGTCGAGAGAGATGATGAATTCTCCTCGCTGAAAAAGGGCACAGGTGAAGGAGTAATTGCCTTGCTGCTCCCCTCGCTGTTTTCAATAACCATGTGGTCCTGAACACCCCATTTCCGATACTCAGTTTGTGGTTCAATGAATATTCCTGAGTTGCCATACCAAAGAGACACTCCACACAATAGTATTGTAACCTGTAGTGATATAATACTATTTATCTGATTTCTGATCTTCTTCTGCATTTCCTTCGTTTTGTATTGTCAATTATGATAACGCTCTCCTTTCCACCATACTGACCTCACATTGCCAGACTCTCTTATCTCGTTGAGGGATTTCCCTAAAATTCACAGCTATTCAAAAATTTATTGGCTATCGACCATCAAGGGGACCTACACCCATCGAAATCGCCACCCAACAGCTTTAACAGAATATTTTATTGTGAACGGATTATATGAAAACTGGCTCTGGCAAGGTTGGTCTATCTCATAGTCGGGTCTAACACGCCGCTCTGGGGCAGGTGGAAAAATAATAAATTCGAAAGGGAATATAGCATCAGGAAGGAGGTTTGAGCCAGTAAGTATTTGGTAAAGTGTTCTTATTGAGGACTGGCAGATTATAATATGCGGTTCACAATGCGCATGACCTCATATAGCACACAACGGATACTTTGCTGGTGAGTTATGTCACCGTAACGAAAGTAGAGTCAGCCAGACCTGTCTTGCCGCAAATACCCTGGTAGCGTTATCGCTCTTTGGCAGGTTATACCATGCTAACCTTTACAACTGCCAGACAACCTTAAGGGCCGATATCATGAGCCGCTCAGCCGAGGAGAAACAGTATAAATAATTCTTTATCACTGCTGTCCAAGGGCCAGCTCATCTATCACCTCGGAATGAAACAAACAACTATGAATGAATACAATTGCGTAGGTTAATGAACAACAATCCCACGAACTCTATCAGGAGATCTTCTTAAACTTTTACGGAAGTGTGAGGCTCATGCACCGCTACTTGCCAGTGTTCATGGATATCACAGAGGGTAAACGGCATGAAATTGAATTGGCCAGAACACTCAAACTTCCAGGTCACCAATTTACCTTTCGTCAAGTAAATTATGTTGCCCCAGAGACAAGTAAGGAATATCAGGTCCTTACCAACTCAAAAAAGATAATGGCTTCTGAAGTTACAGCAATTTACAAAGAGGGCTGGCAGATCGAACTCTTTTTAAAATGGAATCAAACAAAACCTCAAGGTTAAAACTCTTCTTGGTACTTCACCCAAGACTGTACTCACTCAGTGGTGGATAGCACTGTGTGTATATTTACTGCTTGCCTCTTTTGTATTTTTATCAAAGTTCAGAGGATAGATTTCAGAGATCCTGAGAATATTGCAATTGAGTTTGTTTGAAAGATGGCCATTGTCTGATCTGCCCAGCCAGCCTGACATTTTACAGCAGCTCTTCGGCGAACAATTTCTCGATCATTGCTGAAACCAATTGCGTTATCAACCCGGCTTTTCAATCAAATCTCCTCTTCTATTATTTTGGAAAGGGTTTTCCCGAGGATTTCAACGTTGGGTGTTGACAACATTGTGTAATGATCTCCTGGTATCTGAATCACTTCGACACCATCTACTGCCAGACGTTCCCATCCCAGGCATGGATCCTCACTGTCATTTGCCTCCGCTTTCAAAAGTATAATTCTGCCATTGAACGGCTCGGGCTCATAGCACAAAGCACGTGCATGTGCGTTGCAGACCTTAATGAATCGATTGCACTGTTCTGTGTTGAACCCCGCAGGAACTTTTCCTTCTGCCCTTGCCGTTTCAGTTAAATAGGCCAGCTTCATCTCAAAACTTTTCATATTATTAAGCCGGTCAGGATCCAAGTTGATTCCGGGAGCGACGATTGATCTGATCTGTTCAAACTGATTAATGCTTCCGCTTGAAAGAGCATGGTGGCTAACACCGTTCATTCCAGGGGCATTGGAATCCAGCAGAATGAGTACTGAACGTTTTTGGTCTTTTTCCATTCGCCTGGCTATTTCAAAGGCGACACTACCACCAAAGGACCAGCCCATCAAAATACATGAAGAATCTGGATAGAGCCCTCGGATGTGCTGTTTATACACTTGAGCCATTTCCCCTATGTCTGCAAAGGGCGTTGAGTCGGTTTCAGTTCCTTTGGCCTGAATCCCGTAAAACGGATAGTTGCTGTTTATATGGTCAGCCAGATCCTGGTATTGAAAAACTGTTCCACCTAGAGGGTGGACACAGAAGAGAGGTGGTCGATTGCCAGTTTTCCTGAAGGACACAATCGGTGTCCATTCTGGAGCCTTCCCTGCATCAACAAGACTTGCCAGCCCCTCAATAGTTGGGTGATCAAACAGGCTCACCAGGGGGATTTTTTTGTTGAACTCATATTCGATACTCGTCATAAGCCTGACGGCGAGCAGCGATTGTCCTCCCGATTCAAAGAAATTATCCCTTACTCCAGCGGTTTTCACTTCCAGCACCTGCTCCCAGATCTTTTTGATACGGATTTCCGTACTGGTTCTCGGAGCCAGATACTTTGTCGGCTTCACTGCATATCGGGGTTGGTGGTGGTTACTTTTTTTGGCTACTGTTAAGAGGGAATTGGCCCCATTGGCGCTCAGCCACTTGATATCGGATACCTTCTTTCCTGAATTGGCAGGAATGCTCAGAACTATCGATCTGTACTGTTCCACCATTTGCCTGATGGTTTCCGTTTCAAAACGATCTGAATCGTATGTGAAATTGAGGGTAATCGTCGTACCCGGTGAACCGGTAACCGTAAGGGCAAAATTCGTTTTGTCATTCCCGTGGACATCTGAAAACCTGAGTTTCCTGTTGACGTAGTGACCAAAGTTTTCAACCGGATAGTTTTCAAATACGAAAATAGATTCAAACAGCGGGGCTCCCGGAGGGATATTGCTGCTGCGTTGAATATCTGCAAGTGAAGCAAAGGAATAAGGTTCTCGCCGCGCCTGGTTTTTCATCAGATCCTTTAAAAACACCATGAGATCCTGATCCGGTAATACCTTGACACGGACTGGCAGAGTATTGATAAACAGACCTACCATTGATTCAATCTCCACAACATCGGACGGTCTTACCGTTGCAGTGGCACCATAGACAATATCTGCCATATTACTGCACCGGCTCAACAATATGGCATACGCACCCTGCAGGATTGTGTTGAGTGTCAGACTTTTCTGTTGTGAGAACAGCACCAGATCTCTAGAGAGGTCTGGAGGAAAAATCAGCTTATAATCGGCATGGTTCTGGATGACTTGAAAAGATTTGGCCGGGGTCCGGTTACGATCACCCGGCAACGGCGTCGGCATGGAAAACCCTTCAAGATAGGTCTTCCAGTAATCCGTTGCCTTCTGTTTATCCTGCTGTTGCAGCCAGGAAATATATTGCCTATACGTGCCTGGGCTTGGGAGTTCCGGGGTTTGCTCACAATCCGCCGATTCATAGAAGAGGAACAGTTCCTTGAAAAAAAGAGGAGTGGACCAACCATCCATAAGGACATGATGATTGGACAGAATGAAATGATATTTGTCTTCGTCAAGCTTGTTCAAGGTGCAACGCATGACTGGTGCCCGCGAAAAATCAAAGCCAATAGCAGTATCATCTTTCACCTGTTTCTGTGTCTCGACCTTCTGCTTTTCTGGCGGGAGCGCTGTCAGGTCATTGATGACGAATGGAACCTCAACCCGCTTATTAACCACATGCAGAAACTGGCCTGACGGGCCCTGAATAAACCCTGATCTCAAGATTGAGTGACGTGCCAATACAGACTGATAGGCCTGTTTCATTCGGTCCGGATCCACCTCTCCTTCCATAATTCCACTCATTTGTACGAGGTAAAGATTGGCTTCCGTGTCGAATTGTTCATAAAAAAGCATTCCTTCCTGAATAGGAGCCAGGGGGTAAATGTCTTCAATCTGATCCTTAATATCTGTTGAACCTGGCAGCAGGGGAATTTTCCTCAAAGTGCAATCAAGGTCTTTCTGGCTGATACCGTTTAGCAGGGAAAAATCACTGGGAGTGAAGCCCTTGTTTGCCGGATCGAAACAATGCTCGATAATAGATTCAAGTCCCTGCACAAGCTCTTGGGCAAGAGATTCCATTGTTTTATCCCTGTATCGATAACAATTATAAGCAATAGAAAAAGAGAGTTTCCCATCAATGACATGCCCATTTATTTCCAGCTGATGACCACGGCTTTGAAGCGGACTCTGGTTAGGGCCAGTGTCTTCCCAGGCAGATTGAAAAATACCATCGGATTCACGATGGTGATTGAATTGACCAAGATAGTTGAAAAGAATTTCCGGTTTAGGTGTGGAGTGTGCCGGATCAGTCTTGTTGCCATAACCTGAATCAATAGTCAGATAACCAAAGGTAATTCCATTAGAAGGAATACTCCGCAGCTGCTCCTTCACGTATTGTATAATTGTGCCAATACTGGTATCTGCAGGAGACAAAACAACCGGATATATACTGGTGAACCAACCTACGGTTCTGGATAGATCCATATAATCGTCTATGGTCTCTCTACCATGGCCCTCCATATCCATGAATAGTTTGTAATTCCCGGTTATCCTTCCCATAGCCAACACGACGGCTGCAACCAATACCTCCTGAATTCTCGTATTATAAGCGTGGTGAATATCCTGCAAAAGAGCTCGCGTTGTTTGTTCCCCCAATTCAACGCGAAGCTGTGTCGTACCCCCTATTGTATTGGGAGCCTGGTTGCGTTGCTTATCAGGGTCAAGTGGTGTAATAAACCGGGCCTGCTCATGCAGCGCTGCCCAATAATCGAGATCAACAGGGGTATGTCGTGTATGTTCTGCCCACGATTCTGCCCATTGCTTGAACGAAGCAGTTTTCTGCGGAAGTTCTAACTCCTTGCCGGTTTCAAGTTGCCTGTAAGCTGTGCTGAGATCTGACAGCAGAATTCGCCAGGAAACTCCATCCACTGCAAGGTGATGGATAATGATGAGAAGCCGGCATGGTTTTTGGTCATCGTCTTTGAACAAGGCAGCCTTTACCAGATGCCCTTGGTCAATATCTATAGTTCCATGAAGTCTTTCTGTCACAGATGCCATATCCCGCATCAGGTGGTGCTCGAGCACGACATCAGAGCGATCGGTCTTGAACTCTTGCAACCATGTGTCGCCCTCTTTCTTTCTGAATGTCAGGTGTAGTGCGTCATGGTGCTGCAGGAGATGGTTCAGAGCGGTTTCCATCATTTCAGGTATAACGGTTTCCGGAATTCTGACCAGTGCAGACTGGTTATAATGGTGTAGATCATGTCCGGCATGAGAGAAGAAGGCCTGCTGGATCGGAGTGAGTGGCACACTGCCTGTAACGGCTTCCTGGTCTGGTTGGACCATGGTTACCTTGTCAGCAACACGGGCAAGTTCGTGGATGGTCTGGAACTCAAATAACTGTTTAACTGAAAAAGACAACCCCTGCTGTTTCGCCCGTGCCGCGATCTGGATACTGATTATCGAGTCTCCACCGAGCTGGAAAAAGTTATCGTGGATGCCGGGTTTTTCTATGCCGAGTACCTGCTCCCATATCAGTGCCAGAAGAGTTTCCTCGGGAGTGGACGGCGGCGTATATCGATGAGTTGTATCGAAAGATACGGGCTTCGGCAGCGATTTCCTGTCAATCTTCCCGTTCAGGAGCAGTGGAAAGGTTTTGATCGGGATAAAATGATTAGGGATCATGTAGTCGGGAACCCGGTCTTTCAGATAGTCCCTGAATCCAGCATACAGATCGTCTTCATTTCCGCTTGATTGAAGGATAAGATACGCCACAAGTTGCTTCTGTCCGGGACGATCCTCCCTCAACATGACAAGGCTTTCCTTGACCTCGGGGTGGTTAGAAAGTGCGGATTCGATTTCACCCGCTTCAACCCTAAAGCCACGTATTTTCAACTGATTGTCGATTCGACCGAGAAGCGCTATCGTGCCATCTGGCAGATGTCTGGCCAAATCACCGGTTCTGAACAGTGTCGCACCCTGGTTGTCAGTAAACGGATCAGCGACAAAGCCTTTAGCGGTAAGATCCGGTTGGTTCAGATATCCCCTGGAGACGCCAGCACCGCCAATAAAGAGCTCTCCCGTCATTCCTAGAGGTAAAGGAGACAGGCTGTGGGAGTCAAGCACATAGAGTCGATTGTTTGCAAACGGTCTTCCTATGGGAACCAGACTGTTTCCATCCGGATGAAAATTGCCCACTTCAAAAAACGAGCTGTCAATGGTTGCTTCTGTAACTCCGTACGAGTTTATCAGTCGGGTGGTCTCTCCGCACAGCGCCTTAATTTCCATGTATTCACTGAAATACCAGGTATCTGAACCGCAGCAGAGAACTTTCATGAAATCGAGTTTACGGCCTGTTTTTTTCAAAGAGTTGGCCAGCAGACGCAAAACAACAGGAACAAATTCAGCAAAATCAATCTGTTCGCTGGTCATCAGATGATACAGCTTTTCTGGGTCAGCCATCGTCTCTTTACGGCAGATAACCAACGTGCCTCCGGAACACAAGCCCCTTACCATGTCACCGGAAAAGACATCGAAGGTGAAATTAGCCATCTGCAGATGGGCACTCGTGCTCAGGAGATCATAGGCATCTTCCCATGCCAAATACTGGTTGACGAGGTTTCCGTTAGTAACAACGACCCCCTTCGGCTTGCCTGTAGAACCTGAAGTATATGTGATATATATACTGTTTTCAGGTCCTGCTTGTTTTCTCGGGCAGGATATAGAGGAGTCCGCAGACAGGATCTGCCTTATCTCCACGGTCCCGAGGCCATCAATCAGATAACACCCGATTGGATCACTGTGTGTCAGAATAACCTTGAGCTTTGCATCAGCTGCAATAAAACGTTTTCTCTTCTCAGGATATTCAGGATCGATGGGAACATAACAACAGCCGGCTTTTAGAATTCCTGTAATACCGATAAAGAGTTCAATTGAACGCTCCATAAGAAGGCCCACGCCATCTTCCGGCCCCAACCCTTTGCCGGCCAGATAATCAGCAATGATCTCAGCCTGCCTGTCAAGCTCAGCGTAGGTAATGCTCTGGTCATCGGCAACCACGGCAACTCTTTCAGGATAGTTGCAAGCGGCTCTCTCTATCAGATCTATTATCGTCAGGCCGGTATCAAATGACTTCTCTGAGCGGTTGAGGTCATGAATAATTGAATGGGCCTCGTGAGTTGATAGTACCTGTGCATTGCGAATTTTACATTTTTGATCAGCAAGGAAACAGTCAAGGATAGAAAGAAAATGTTCAATAACTTGATTTTGCCGAGGACGATCAAAGACGTCCGCGTGAAAATCGACTCCCATTTCCAGATCAGGTTCAGATAAATCATTGGTAATGATAAAGCCAAGGCTTTCATGGCCATGCCCCGGACCCGTCCATCCTCCGCTCACGGCAGCATCTCCGAGGACAGGGTGTGCATATTTGATAACATTTATCAGGACATCGTAGTTCGGGGCTTCATGGGGATTGCTAAGGGTATAATTGCTGTGCTGACGCATCAGGTTTATCGTGTAAGAAATTGTGTTGCATAGCGAGCTAAACGTATCGTTGTCGGAAATGGATAGCCTCAATGGGAGAGTCTGCATCAACAGGCCGATTATCTCATCATTTGCACCGGCTTTACGGTTATGGAATGGAATACCTATACTCAGATTGCGGTTTCCGCTAATCTTGTTGAGAAATACCAGGACCAGGGTTGTGGCAATATGAAGAAGTGTCACATTGAGATTTTTGGTAAAAAATGGATCTCTCTCTGCAATCTCTCGTAATTTGAGGGTGCGGTGTTCGCCGAGCCTGAAAAGGATCCGGTCTACCCGGGTAGATACCTTGCGTGGGTAATCACCATAAAACGTCAGGGGTTCATAGGGGATCTTGAACGCGTAGTCCCAGAATCTTTTATCAGCAGCGTATTGCGGAGAGCTTATATAATTCTTTTCCCAGGAGCAAAAAGATTCAAAGGTGTGTTTGCTGTTGCAACAAGGGCGCTTTCCTTCGCAAGCTGCACGATACAATGTTGAAACACGTGGTATAATGATATGGTTCCAGGACCAGCCGTCTATGACAATATGGTGAATGTTCAAAAACCAGACGTGGAAATCAGCATTCCGTTTAATGAGAACAGCATCAAAGACTGAAGCACCCAGATCAAAAACTCGGCAACTCCTCAACCTTACCCATTCCCGGAATTGAGAATCATCAATTCCAGAAAGATCGAGGTACTCACACGGTCGCGACTCTTTCCGAAGAGTCCTCTGTGGAATCCCTTCTGTGGTTTCAAAAAACCGACTCTGGAGTGCATCGCTGGTTGTCACTATCGCGTCAAAAGCGTTGATGAGGTGATGGGTCTCAATATGCCCCCTGATCTCGTACAGGTGGGGATTATTGTAGTGACGTGAATCCTGCTTTGTTGTTTGACCCAGGTACGTCAGGAGCTGGTTCTTGGTCAGGTTTGACTGAGCCAACAAAGCATCTGCGCCTTCCTTACGCTGAGACCCTGCCGGAGATCCGAAAATATCACAGGAATCCAATAGTCGATCGCAGGTCCATCCTGGCGTGGCAAGAACTGCCTGGAGAAGATGTTTGAAATCCGCAACTATCTGACGCACTGTTGCAGCCGCAAAAAGATCAGTATTGTATTCGATGCTGCCAGTGAGAGAATGGCCCTTGTTCAGCACAAAAAAAGTAAAATCATTTTTGGTGGTATGATTTTCAATTTCCAGGATCTCTACAGGGTCGAACACCTTAAACAGGTCTTCAAAATCCATGGTGATCATTGAAAAGATAACCTGGAGCAGCGGAGAGTATTGGATGTTTCTCTCAACTCCCAGTTCATCAATGAGTTTTTCAAATGGAATATCCTGGTTGTTGAGGGCATCAAGAACTGTTTGCTTGGTCGTTTCGAGAAGTTCATCGAAACTTTCTTTACCTGGGATTGTTACCCTTAGAGCGAGGGTATTGACAAAAAAACCAATCAATTTCTCAGTCCGATCATGGTGGCGTCCTGAAACCGGAAAGCCTGTGACGATGTCCTCCCTGCCTGTATACCGAGAAAGAAGCAATGAGAAAACAGCAGCGAGAGTCATGAAAAGTGTAGCACCTTTCCGGGTTGAAAAATCACGGATCTGTCGTGCAAGGGTCTCATTGAATGTGAATGATTCAATTGCGCCGTTCGAGGTTTGAACAGAGGGCCTTGGCTTATCTGCCGGCAGTTCAAGAAGGGGGGGCAACCCATTGAGTTTTTGTTTCCAGTACGCAATTTGAGGCTTATAGAGGCTCTTTTCGAGCACATTCTTCTGCCAGGCACCATAATCAGCGTACTGGATGGGTAGTTCCGGAAGAGGAGACGGCGCATCATTTAAAAACGCAGTATAGAGTTTGGTAAATTCATTGAGCAGAACATGGATCGACCATCCGTCAGAGATGATATGGTGAATATTGAAAAAAAGAATTTGGTGCCCGGGCTCCTGTTCCATCTTCAGTATAGCTACTCGCAATAGCGATCCCTTCTCAAGATCAAAGGGGCGTTTTGCCTCCGTTGACAGGATCTGCCTGGTCTCTGCTCTTCCGTCGCAGACAAAAACGGTCACTTCCGGTTCCATTCTTTCATGGATAATCTGCACCGGGATGCCGATTTCGTTTTTAAACGTCGTTCGCAGAGCTTCATGACGGCGACAGATTTCGTCAAAAACCTTTTTGACAATGGCAGCATCCAGACTGCCGGTTATGCGCAGGGCGCATGGCATAGAATAGACAGTACTGGCACCTTCAAAGTTGTCCAGGAACCAGAGCCGGGTCTGGCCGAACGAAAGAGGAACATTACCGCTATAGTCTGATTTCCCAAGAGGTTCAATGGCCAGCTGTTGTCCGCTCAACCTTGCTTTTATTTTACTGGTAAAATCGATAAGACGCGGAGTTTGGAACAAGTCTGCCAAGGTCAGACCCAGTTGGAATGTTGTATGGATTTTGGACAGAATCTGGACTGCCAGAAGCGAATGACCGCCAGATTCAAAAAAATCTGCATTCATGCTGATATCGGCTTGGCCCAGCACATGGCTCCAGATTGCCGCCACAACAGCGTCCACCTCGTCCTTGGGGAGAGAGAGGGGGGACCGGGCTGCGGAATGTTCATATGATTCAAGTGTTTTCCTATCGATTTTTCCAGATGGCAGGCGAGGAAGCCGGTCAAGTTCGATCAACTCTCCTGGAATCATGTAGGCCGGCAGCCTGTCTCGTAAATATATTACCAGATCAGGCCGTCGGTCCTCACAAACAAAATAGGCCTTCAATGCAATGTTTCGTTCAGGTCCTTCAAAGACTACCACCGATGCTTCCAGGACATCCGGATGTGCCATAAGACAGGATTCGATTTCGCCGAGTTCTATTCTGAATCCCCTGATTTTGACCTGGTCATCAAATCTGCCTAGATATTCCAGATTACCATCTTCACGCCACCGGACACGATCTCCGGTAGCATAGCAGCGGCCATTTCGTTGCCCAGGGAAGGTGGAAATGAAAAATTTTTCCCGGGTCAATTCTGGTCTTCCAAGGTAGCCAATTGCGATACCATCTCCCCCCAGGATGAGCTCACCAGGTACCCCTGCAGGCACGAGATGACGGTCGTCATCAACGACATAGGCCTGACGCCCAGCCAGTGGACGACCAATAGGTACAGAGTGAAGAACCGCTGACTCAGCTTCTTCAGGGATCTCGTAGTGCATGGCTGTGATGGTTGTTTCTGTTGGCCCATAGGCATTAATGAGTCGGGCCTGCCTTGCAAAACGCACCCTCCACAAGTCAAGGACCCGGCTGTGCAGAACATCGCCACCTGTGATAAACAACCTCAAGGTTTCCAGTGTTCTTGAAATTTCGGCATTGTATGCTTTGAAAAATTCCTTCATGTAAGCTGGAGGAAAGTTGAGTACGGTGATGCCATAGCGCTCAACATTGTCAAGGCACTCAAGAGGAGTCCATATCGAATCATCACGTAAAACCAGGGCTGCCCCCGAAATCAGTCCGGCAAAAATCTGTTCCAATGAGGCGTCGAAGCTGAGAGATGCAAACTGCAGAATCCGGTCATACCTGCTCATCGCATAGACCTGAGCCGCATTTCTACAATGCCTGGCGATACTTCGTTTGGATACCAGTATCCCTTTAGGGTTACCCGTTGAGCCTGATGTATAAATAACGTAGGCGGGAGAGTCCGGATTCCGGACCAGGGTATGATCTGTCTCCGGGAAGCTCTGTTGCGTGAGCGTTTCCGGGCAAATGCAGACGACCTCAAGGTCTTTGAAGAGCCCTGTAGAAATGAACCGTTCCTGAGTCACCATGATACTGATACAGGAATCGTCAATCATATAAGAAATGCGCTTTTGAGGCAGTTCCGGATCAATGGGAACATAAATCGATCCTGATTTGAAAATTGCGAGCAATGCAACCATTGTTTCAATGGAGCGAGTCATGCACAATCCCGTCAGTGTGTCCGGCCCTGCTCCCTGGCGTATGAGTCTTGCTGCCACATTATTTGAATAGGTATCAAGTTCCCTGTAAGTGAGCGTCTGGTCTCCGGCAATTACGGCTATTGCCTCAGGGGTTAGTTGAGCCTGCCTGCTGAACAATTCAGGGATCAGAGTGGAATCCGCCCGGTTGGTTTCAGCAGACCGGCGCAGTTTGACAAGTCCTGCCATTTCTCTTTTTGAAATTCGGC
Organism: Desulfopila sp. IMCC35008; assembly: GCF_010646885.2. Lineage (GTDB taxonomy): Bacteria > Desulfobacterota > Desulfobulbia > Desulfobulbales > Desulfocapsaceae > Desulfopila. Next base: position 5,201,488 of record NZ_CP050700.1, read on the forward strand.
TGATTGTCTCAATCGGCTGGTTCACATCGCTGAGAAATGCATCTAAAATTGCAGAAAAGAGGTCGATCAAGGACTGCTGCCGTCCAGAATCGAACAGGGTTTCATCAAAAACAATTTCCATTGGTATTTCTTGTTTATCCCTGTCCCAATAGAGATTGAAACCGAGGCAGGTCCCTTCTGAGCTGGTACCGCACTGCACCGCATGAACATGTTCTTCCAGGTGATCGGATGTTGGAAAGGGGCTAAATCGGATAGCTATCCGCGCCGTATCGAACACAGGAACACCAGAAGCGCATTGACTGTTGCGATCACTATCAAACGGTGCGGCCTCACTGAATTTCATCATGAGGTCGATATTGCCTTCAATTTTCCGGACAAGGGAATGGAAGGTTTCCGCGTCTGACAAGCCAATGACCAGGGGCAAGCCATTGAGGACCGATTTGTTTCTGTCTCCGGACCTGTGTTGCTGATCGGGGTGAAAGAATACATCCAGCGGCAGGCCCCTGAGACCAGTGATTTTATTCACCAATACTACAATAATCCCAGCCAGTATGTTGAAAACAGAAAGGTCCAGGTCCTTAACATCCGTCGCTCCGCGCCCCGCCTGACTCAGAAGTGCAATTGTCCTTTCCTGCCCGATTACCAATGAGCGCCGCTTGACAACTGATGGCAGGCTAAGCGGCGTTTTACCGTAGATAGATAATGGCTCGAATTTGGAATGTACTGTTTGCGCCCAGAATCGTTCAGCTTTGGTGATTGGGGCAGGTGGCCTGGCACTTTTTTCAACAAGAGCTGGCGAGCCGAAAATTGCACATTGTTCAAGCAGGGTACTGATATCGCTATCGGGTGTCCGGGTTATGGCCCCCAGCAGCAGCAGATAATCATCAATCTTCTGATCAATAGCCTCCTGACTGAACAGCCGTTGATCATAATCTACCGAAAGATAGAAAGAATCCGCTGTGCGGATAAGAGTCATATTCAGCTCTCTATCACTCTCCTGAAAAGGGAAGGGAAACGGCGACAGTTTCAGCCCGTCAATACGAAGTTCTCCCTCTCCCTCTACAGGCGCTATCAGAGGAGCCAGATCGACTTCCTTCTGAAAATTAAGGTAGTTGAACATCGTTTGTATCAGCATCGAAGGCTTGACACCTTTTTTTCTGGCCTGCGCTTGCTGTATCTTGTAAAAGGGGTAAGCCTGGTTATCCAGGGCATTGGATATCCTGGTTTCAAGACTGCTGAGGTAATCATTGTACCGGCAGGCCATTTTACTTCGTATTACCAGTGGATTAACAAGATACCCCGAGACAAGTGGGTCGATGGTCTTTCCGGAGAGAGAGATGAGGGTGCTGACCGGCATTCCAATGATCAATTCATCCTGTTCACTGTACCTGTGTAAAAGGATGGCAAATGCAGAGAATACAATTGTGTTGAAGCTGATTCCGGTTTGTTTAGAAAGAGCGCTAACCTCTTGCATGAGGTCATTGTTTATGGCAATTGAACGTGTATCAGGGCAAGGTAATATGCCATGGACTGTGCCGAAAGACCTGGGCAAAACCAGATCCGGAAGCCAGCCGTCAAGCTCCAGCTTCCAGAAAGATTCAAGGACTTTTCCTTGTGGGCTGTCCAGCAGATTCTGCTCCCACCTGACAAAATCAGAGTATTGGGAGCGGGGCATGATAAACGATGCCGTCCCCTCTCCATGGGATAATCGTTTATAGGTATCCAGCAATTCCTTGATCAGGTTGAGCAGAGACCGGCCGTCACCTGCAATATGATGCAGGACCAACAGGAAGTACTGAGTGTCGGTACCGGCAGAATAAATATTTGTTCTGATGACAGGTCCGTTAATGAGATCAAACGGATGTCTTGAATCTGAAATGAGCCTCTTTCGGATAGTCGCCTCATCTGAAACATTGAGATTCACACGATGTAATAACGCATCCCTGTGGCCATGAACGGTCTGAACAGGCGAATCATTTTCAAAGCCATAGGTTGTACGTAATATTTCATGACGGTCTATCAGCAGTTGACAGGCTTTCTCAAGGGTTGAGATATCGATTTCAGATTCAATCCTAAAAGAAAACGAGAGATTGTAATAGGAGCTTTCCGGCCGGGCAAGATAGTCAACGAACAGGGATGTCTGGCCCATGGACATTGGAAATGTTCTCTTATCCAAGGCAGCCTTCTGCCGTAACAGGGCCTCCAGTAGTTTTTTTTCTTGCTCAAGAGAGCTGTCTTTCAAATAAGATTTATTCACTGTCAGAAACACTCCATATCGGAACGTGAGTATTATTTTTACATTTGATGTCGGAAAATCTGCCCAGTCATCATTTCTGTGATTGCTTAAGGACCTCTATCATGTTCCGAATGCTCTCTTCAGACATCTGGTCCATGTCCTTGAGTTGTTCAAGCAATGACAAGGGCGGCTTTGTGTCAAGCCTTTCAGGAGCGGGGGAGGACAGTGGGTATGTTGCCAGCAGCTTCGCAGAAAATTGGTGGATACTCTCATTTTTCCTGAACCATGAAACCGGAACGGTCGCACCCAGTGCGTGCTCGATAGCAGTGTGTAATTCTACGGCCATAAGCGAATCAAAGCCCTGATTGAAAAGAGAGAGATCCGGGTCAATACTGTCGGCACCGGTGAGGGTGACCGCCTGGTTACAAATGAACCTGGTCAGTTCATTGAGCCTTTTGTCAGGTGCAATTACGGCAAGATCAATTGTTTGCAGATCTGCGTGAATCAGCTGATTCAGCTCCTGCAAAATCAGGTTATAATCACCGTTGCGGTAGGTCATTGCCAGTTTGACCCGTTGAATTTTCCCGCTGGTTGTCCTGGGAATTGAAAGGATTGGTATCACCCGTGATACAGAAATGTTAAAATTATTGGCGATCTTTTCTTTTATCTTTTTGATAACCGGAACGAATGTTTCCAGATCCTTTTTATAGGATACGAACACGACCAGTTCTTCCACGGACTTATTCTCTTCATAGACGCCACAGACAGCAACTGCCCTGCCTGCAATTTCACGGATTTCCCCAACAGCCCTCTCAAGATCATGGGGATAGAAATTCATCCCTCCGATAATAATTATCTCCTTTGATCTGCCAGTGATGACAATACGCTGGTGAGAAATAAAACCCAGGTCTCCTGTTTTGAGCCATCCGTCCGTGATAAAGGTTTCCCGTGTTGCAGCAGAGTTGTTGATGTAACCGGAAGCAATGCTGCTCCCCTTAATAACAAGATGACCGACAACCCCGTCTGCAAGTGTATTGCCACTGTCATCGCAGATTTTTGCGAGAAAACCTGGCAGGAGCTTTCCTTCATCAACATAGGCAGCGCATTTTTTATCATCAGGAGCTATTGCTGCTGCCCGGCTTCCCACTCCAAGGGATGTGATATCGAGATAATGAGTTGTAAATTCTTCACCGCAGGGAGATACCGCTACGGCGAGTGTGGCTTCTGCAAGCCCGTAACCAGGCATGAGGACATTTTTTCTCAAACCAAACATCTCCAAAGTTTCGAGAAAAGTAGTGCAGAGGGTGTTGGATATGTGTTCGGCCCCGACGACAATCAGACGGACAGGGGAAAGATCCCAGCTTTTTCCGGATGAGATTCTGGCTGCTTTGAGAAAGTGACTGAGTCCGAAATTAGGAGAACAGGTAATGGTAATCTTATGTTCGTCGACCTTGTCAAACCACAGGGAAGGATTTCGGACAAAAGCGCTGGGTGGCATAATGCAATGGGAGACTCCTGCAATCACAGGATTGAGGTGCCAGCCGATCAGGCCCATGTCATGGGTCAGCGGAAGCCAGGAAAGGTAGGAATCATCAGGACCGGTTTTTTTGGCCGCAAGGAAGGCCCGGCAGTTGTTGACCAGATTGCCATGGGACAGCACAATACCTTTGGGATCTCCGGTGGACCCGGAAGAAAACTGGATATAGGCAGTGTCTCCCTGTTCAGGGATAAGCAGAGGGGAAGTAGAGGATATATCGATGAAGTCTTCAGGAAAAATATGTTGTTGCCTCAACTGAGTCACTATCGTTTCTTGCCCATGTTCAACAAGATAGGTCACAAACTGTCGATAAACCTCTTTGTCAAATGCCGCATGGGGACTACCCAACACATGCAGCACTTTAAGGAGTTTAAGGCGATATTCATCTGTCCGTGCCAGGGTAAGGGGGACCGGAACAATATTCCCCAGAAGACATGCCCAGAAAAGGGTCAAAAACGTCTGGTTATCTTCCACCTGCAGAATAAATTGATCACCGGGACGGACACCAGCGTCATGTAAATTCGCCAGGAACATGGTCGCCCGGTGCAGCAATGTTTCATAGGAAATAAATTCTTCTTCATTTCCGCTTTGAATAAACGTTATTCCTTTGGCTGATTCCGAAGCTGCCTTCAGGTAGTGAATCAAAGTTTCAGTTTTGATAATTCTCTCCAGTATTGCTCTCTGCTGCAACTTGTAGATATGTGTAATAGTTAATCGAGTTACCAACCGAAAACCAGTCTAGTTTTACGGATATTTAACTTAATCACGCATAGGGGAGCTTGGTCAAGGTCAACTGTCCAGGAGTGTACTTACAGTTTTCTGCAACAGAGTGACACTATGCTCGTTATTATGATACACTACTGCCGAATACTTCGAGACCGGTACCTTCTCACCTGGAGAAAAAACCGGTCTAAAGGTCTTTTCCATTTGCATAAGAATGTGCGCACCACTTGCCCGATAACCTCCCGCGACAAAGCCGACCAGGAAAATCCGGCTGTCGAAATTCAAATCGAATACAATTAAAAACCATAGGGTACTCACCCTGTGACACCCCTTCTATGGTACTGTGGAGAAATAATTTCCGGCAACGCCTCACCCGAGTGCCTCATGAGCAATGTGTCGCTCTGGGTCTTAACCAGCTTCTTGTATGGCATACGGCTTTTGATCAAATGAAAATATCAGAAAAACTCAAGATTCTGGCAGATGCCGCCAAGTATGATGCGTCATGCTCTTCAAGTGGAAGCAGCAGAAGTGCAGCGGCAGATGGAGTCGGCAACACTGCGGTAAGCGGCATCTGCCATAGCTGGGCTGCAGATGGCAGATGTGTCTCCCTGCTCAAGATATTGATGTCAAATGAGTGCCTCTATGATTGCAGCTATTGCCTGAATCGTCGATCCAACGCGGTGGAACGTGCCACCTTCACCTCGGAAGAGGTAGCTGATCTCACCATCAACTTTTATCTGCGCAACTATATTGAAGGTCTGTTTTTAAGCTCTGCGGTATATGCATCCCCGGATCAGACCATGGCGGATATGGTTGAGGTGTGCCGACTTTTACGCCATAACCATAAATTCAACGGGTACATTCATCTCAAGGTTATCCCCGGTGCCGCTGACGACCTGATCCAGCAGGCTGGTTTCCTGGCTGACCGGATGAGTGTAAATATTGAATTACCCTCGGAAGCGTCACTCAAGCGTCTTGCTCCGCAGAAATCAAAACGGGGAATACTTGCCCCGATGAAAAAGATTGGTGAGGACTTCACAGGTTTTCAGCTTGAACGACAACGAAGCAGAAAGGCTCCCAGTTTCTGCCCCGGAGGTCAAACCACCCAGATGATAATCGGCGCATCCGCTGAGAGTGATTTTCATATCCTCAACCTGACAGAAAGTCTTTATCGAAAGATGAGCTTAAAAAGGGTCTACTATTCGGCCTATATTGCAATCAATGAAGAGCCTCTTCTCCCGGCCCTGGCCACCGCACCTCCGCTTATCCGTGAACACCGCCTCTATCAGGCAGACTGGTTGCTCAGATTTTATAAATTCCAATCCCATGAGATCCTCTCCCCGGCCTTCCCTCATCTTGATGAACGACTCGATCCCAAGGCGGCATGGGCATTGCGTAATTTTGATTTATTTCCAATCGATATCAATAAAGCCAGCTATGAGGAGTTACTTCGCATTCCCGGTGTAGGGGTCACCTCTGCCCAACGTATTATCAGAACCCGCAGGATCGCAACCATTCGGGAACAGGATCTCAAAAAAATCGGTATGGTGCTGAAACGGGCCAGATTCTTTATTACCATCAATGGCAAATACCTCGGTGATCCGTCCCTTTCCCACCACCACCTGGTAAATGCCATGTGCAAGGCAGAGCCGCCACGCTCCAGAAAACTTCTGCAAGGCAGTCGTCAGCTACCACTCTTCTAATATGGAATCAATTACTTATCTTCATGACGGTTCTTTTGAAGGACTGCTGCATGCTGTCGCGACAGCTGTAAAATCAAAAAAAGTCGTTTCGGGCATTTATGGTAAACAGGGATTCTCACCACAACTTTTCGATACCCTCATCCACCTTCAGACAGATAGCCGACAGGCATCACGTCTCTTTGAATACCTGAAAAAGCTCAACGGGAACGCTGCCCGTTTTGCAATGAATGGTTTTTTAAGCGGTGACCATGAAGTGGGCATTCATCTTTACCGGATGGTTCAGGAGTGCCTGGTTCGTGGCGCTAAAACAACACAACTCTACACCCATGATTCGATCAGGTACCTTGATAAACTCTCACAGAAGGTCAGTTCTGAGGCGCACAGGTTTACAGGTCTCATTCGCTTTCGAATACTCGAAGACGGCCTGCAGTATGCCCCATTTGAGCCAGACTGCAATATAATCGGCCACTGTGCCCTTCACTTCAGGCAACGGCTGGGAAATATACGCTGGATACTCCATGATATCCGTCGCGATCAGGCCCTCTACTGGGATGGGGATTTATTGCAGGCAATTGATATTGACGAAGACTTCACCGCTCATGTACAACAGTACGGTGAGGTTCCTGAAGCCAGGCTCAACGCAGACGAGCTTCACTATCAGGAGCTCTGGAAATCATTCCATACCGCTATCGCCAATACAGACAGAAAAAACCTGGATCTACAAAGACAATTCATGCCGCGGCGTTACTGGAAGTATCTGGTCGAGATGAGCTAACAAGCCACATCCGGCAATGTCCCCGGGTCCCTCATGATGAAGGGAAACCTTTTATGCTTTTGCTGACATTGAATGTGGTACCTGAGATATGAGGAAAGAATAAAGATTGCCCGGATAACTGCTGGTGATGAGGTAAGGAGTACGATAAGCCTTTAGCTTTCACCAGCAGTATTTAATTCAGGCACCTTCAGGGTGGGGACGTGGCCCAAACAGGCTATCGGTAAAGCGAACATACCAGGCAGCAGACTGCACCTGAATAATATAGGCAAGGGCGATAACCAGGGCAGCATCGGTGCCCGCTTCACCAAAGGCATTGATGGCAATTGCCAGGGCAATGGAGAGATTTCGCATAGCCGTTCCGTAAACAAGTGCAATACCGTCGCCCCTGTTAAAAAAGCTTCTGCCCGCCATGGTGGAGAGGGTGAAATTAAAAAGATAGAGAAGAAGCAGAGGGATAAAGATCATGAGCAGCTGCCCGGGATCCGCCATAATCGTCCTGGCTTTTAATGACATCGCGACAAAAACAATACCAAGTACCCCAATGGTTGACATGGCCGGAAAACGAGGGGCAATACGCTCCTTAAACTCCTTCATATCATATTTTTTCAGCAGTGTCTGCCTGGTTGCAAAACCAAGCCCCATGGGGAGAAAGACAATAAAGAAGATCTGCTGCATCACCTTGAAAAAATTGACCTCAACAGTTTCCCCAAGCAACCAGCTCACATAAAACGGCGTAGCCAACGAACCAAGGGTAAGACCGATCACCGTCATATTGATGGCCGCACCCATATTTCCTTTGGCAAAACCGGTCCAGGAGATGGTCATACCGCTGGTCGGAAGCAGGGATGCGAGAAAAAGCCCCAGTGCCATGTATGGTTGATCTGCAAAGAACAGTCTGCCGAGAAAGTAGGCCACAAAAGGAATTATGGCAAAATTTATAAGCACGGCACTGCCCTGAATTTTTAGTTGCAGCCCCTGTTTAAGATGCTTGATGTTCAGGGTCACCATCATGGGATAGACCATGAGGAAGGTAAAGGGGACAATCAGCGTCTTCATACCGGAGACAGTCGACTGATCGATGAGGTTGCCAAAAACCAACCCGGCAATCATCAAGGCGGGAATTGCGTAGACGAGATTCTTATTAATTTTGATAAGTGCTTTCCACATGGTGTTCTCCTTAAGTACCGCTCTCCGACACTCTATTTTTATTTTGCCTCATCTATCATCGTACGGATCGTAGAGAATGTCTGTGCAAGTGATTCTGGAAATGTGGCATCTCCGGGAACACACTCCGTAATATAATCAGAACTGTGGCTCAGGTAGCGCACCTGCGTCTTATTTTCTTTTGAGAAGACATGGATGAACTTCGGCATAAGAATAGCCCGTATGGGATTTATCGAGAGACTCTTGTCCTGCTTAAAAGTTGTGGCTGGAATAACGCTCAAGCAGCCTGCAAGCTCGGTGTGAGCCACACCTCAGTATGGAAATATCAGGGCGAGCCATCAAGCACCTGCCGGACCTTTTCTCCAAGCTCCCCGAGGGAGAATGGTTTCTGGATAAAATGCATGCCCTCTTCCAGTGTCCCCTGTCTGGAGATAATATCCGCTGTATAACCAGACATATAAAGAACTTTAAGAAGGGAACTCTTTTCTATTAGCCGGCGAACCAGGTCTCTGCCATTCAACTCCGGCATTATAACATCCGTTATCACCATATCAATTTGGAGATTCTCTCTATTGCTGACAGTGAGCGCCTCAAACGGCGAATGTGCCGGTATCACTTCATACCCTAACTGCTCAAGCATCTTACGGGTCATCTCCAGGATGGCGATTTCATCTTCAACCAAAAGAATTGTCTCGGTGCCATGCAGGGATATCCCCGCATTTCCGCCACCCGCAATCTGGAAGTCATCGCCCAGATGCCTCGGCAGGTAAATCTCAAAAGTTGTGCCTTTCTCCGCTTCACTGGCAACGTTGACAATACCATCATTTTGTTTCACAGCACCATACACTGTGGCAAGCCCGAGACCGGTGCCTTTACCAACACCTTTGGTGGTAAAAAAGGGCTCGAATACATGTTCCAGTGTACTGTTATCCATACCGCAGCCGTCATCGGTCACCTCTATGCAGACATACTCGCCAGTGGTAAGGACAGGTTCCCCAACATACCGACCCGCCTCCAGGATACAGTTGCTTGTTTTCACGCTCAAGGTGCCCATCCCCTCAATTGCGTCCCTGCTATTCACACAGAGGTTGACAAGTATCTGGTCCAGTTGGGAGGTATCCATATTTACAGGCCAGAGTTCTTCCCCCGGCAGCCATTGCAATTCAATATGTTCGCCAATCAACCGTCGCAGCATCTGCAGCATGCCTTCAATGGTCCTGTTGAGATCAAGCACTTTGGGGGACACGGCCTGTTTTCTGGCAAATGCAAGCAGTTGCCGGGTGATATCCGCCGAACGATCGGCGGCCTTTCGTATCTGCTTGAGGTCTGAAACCACTGGAGCATCCGTCTCGAGCTTACCAAGCGCCATCTCCGAATGGCCTATAATTACCCCAAGCATATTATTAAAGTCGTGCGCTACCCCGCCGGCCAACTGGCCGATGGTTTCCATCTTCTGGGCCTGATATAACTGTTCTTCGAGTTGCTTCTTTTCATTCTCTGCCCTTCTTTGCTCGGTAATATCCCGAAACTCTGTGACCCGTGCATCTTGTCCCCTATAAGGGATCACACTTCCCCTGATCGACAGGGGGTAGCGTGTACCATCTTTACGCACCCCCTCGGCCACATACGGTTGGGTATTACTATTCCTTATATTTTCAATGACCGTATCAAGATACTCAGGAGCAATGAGTTCAAAGCCATTGAAACCAATCAGTTCATCCAGAGAATAACCGGTCATATCCGCCAGGCCCTGGTTGCAGTCGAGGATTGTCCCTTGATCATGGATAGCGATACCCCCAAATGAGGCATCGTGCAGGGCGCGAAACCTCTCTTCACTCTCCCGCAACTCCTGCTCAACCCTTTTGCGCTCCGAGATATCACTGAAAATAGACTGGTAGGTTCCGTCAGGCATCATCTTGGATCTCATTTCCACCTGGACCTCAGAACCATCGGGCCGCTGAATCGCCCTCTCGGTTACAACCTTTTTCCCCTGCTGCAGCAAATCGAACCGCAACGGGAAACGCTCAACACTTTCAGGTGTAAAAGGCAATTGGCTTATATGTCTGCCAACAACCTCCTCTCTTCTCAGACCAAGTATTTCACAAACATATTTATTCGCCTCGGTGATCACCCCCTCGCCAGAGCCAAGCAGTATTCCTTCCACTGCCAGGTCTATCAGGCCCCGATAGCGATTTTCACTCTGCTTCAGCGATTCAACAGCAACAAAATGTTCAATCGCCAAGGCAACCTGCGAACCTGCTGAAACCATGATTTCCATATCGGTCTGATCGTAACAATCACGATTTTCGTAACTCTGCACCGCCATGACACCGATCAGTTTTTTTCGTGTCTTGAGCGGCACACCAAGCCAGATCTCCGAAGGTGTACATAAGGGTGCAGCAAGACTTTCGTCCTCCCACATTTTCTGGATGTCTTCCTTGGTAATCATCAGGGGATTCCCACTCCTGATGACCTCAGCAGTGAGCGATGATATCTTCGTGATCCCAATCACCGGTGGATAGGTATCGTCGACCATGTCAACATGGTACGGGAAATGGATACGGTCCTGCTCCTGGTCATACAGTGCTATATAAAAATTCGTGGTGTCGACAACCGTTGAGAGGACTTCGTGAATTTTGGCAAACAAACCGTCCAGATCCGGGGCGAGATTTACCTGAAACGACAGCTCAAACAGGGCCCTGGCAATTGCCTCGACACGTTCATGCCGGGCGGTATTCATCTCCAGTTCATGAACACGTTGCACAAGCGCATCATATGACGGCTTTTCTGGCATTCCCAGACCTCCGACAAGTTGGTTACAGATCTTCAGGTAAAGCAATTCCCAATAGACTCAAATGGTTCAATATTACACTCCAATGATAACACACCATAGGTTGGGATTACAAAAGAACTTAATTGACATATGCAACCATACACTCTCAAGGTGTTGCGAAACTCACGTACCCAAAACCTTGATACCCGCATACCCCTCGGAGATCATCTCCCTGATTTTATCAACCAGGTATTTTTCAAAGGACTTCTCGGTAAAAGTAGGTATTTTTTCCTGCAGATGGACAAGGGATATTGAGTTCATGATCTCCGATCCTGAAACCTTGATGTGAACAATTTGCTTCTTGTACAGTTCATCCTTCACCAGATGAGACGCAACAACCCCCATACCGACATCATGTTTGATAGCAGAGATAACAGCTTCGTGGCTATCCACTGTCAGTACGTCATGAACCCGGGTGTTCAATTTGGAAAAATGGTGTTTGAACCACTGCCTGATTGTCTGCAGATCCTTTCTGTAACTGATGAAATTCTGTTGTGAGAGAGAGCTGAAAGAGAGATCCTCCTGCAACGAATTTTCATAATAGTTCTTCGAACAGGCAAGTATCACTTCCTCCTCGACAACAGGGTCAAAATGATACATGTCGAGACTGCCGATGTGAGTACTTTTTGTTAAAAAGAGATCCACCAGGGCAAAATCAAGCTTCCCTTTCTTCACCTGGGGCAACAGCAACTCCGGTGTGCCGAATTGCAGTGTGAACGTTACGGCTGGATAGTGTGACCTGAAATCTGCAACGATGGAAGGCAAATAGGCCTTGCCGAATTCAGGAGGTGCACCAATCCGAAGTTCACCAACAGGATATCCCTTGGCGATCTCCTGCTCTTTTAAGAACCCATCCAGGTCTGCCATAAAGGGCTGGACTATTTCATACAGCCTCTCCCCTGCAGCGGTCGGGACCAGCTGCTTATGCAACCTGGTAAACAGGGCACTGTTCATCTCTTTTTCCAGTTTCTGGATGGACTGGCTGACTGCGGATTGACTGACATGCAGGGCGTTGGCCGCAGCAACCACACTCTTCCGGGCAAAGACGTAATAGAAAACTTTGAGACGATCGAGATTCTGTAGCATTAGTATAACTTTAGCTATGGCTGATTTTATATAATTATTATTATTAACGCACCTCCTCTATAATTACAACATCAGAGAGTCAATCAACGTCAACAGGAGAAGGTTATGCTGGAATCAAGACAACAGGTACAATTTGGGTATTTCCTCGATTTCTATTCGCCAAACTCTATCCGCACTCTGTTGAAAAGAGCAAAAAATGAGCTGGCCTATCTTGTTCTTCCTGAAGACACGACACACCCGGGCGGCGACTGTCAACAGAAGCTGGAGGGTCTTATGCCAAGCACTATCCGCAGTATCGCCAAGGTTCTGTTCTGGGCTGGTGTGGCGATAGCCGTGCCACTGCTCCTCAGCTGAAATTCGATAACAATACAGGCACACTGGTCAACGACACCAGGTCATACACATCAACGAGGGAAACAGCTTTGATCACAATCGATGATTCCATCGTCGTATAAAACTTGACCTCCACCCTACCTTCTAGTAGGTTGACACTATGAGTGATACACGTACCAAAATACTTGACGTGGCAGAGGACCTGATACAGCGGGTCGGGTTAAATGCCATGAGTTATCAGCACATCAGCGAAGCGGTGGGTATCCGGAAGGCCAGCATCCATCACCACTTTCCCAAAAAAGACGATCTGGTGGATGAACTGCTTGAAAGATGCAGGTTATCCTATGACCAGAACTACACCTCCATTGTCGAGGGAAGTGGAACCGCCCCAGAAAAACTACACAATCTTGCCGGGCTATTCCTCAAGGGATTAACCAGTAATAAAGTGTGCCTTATCGGTTCGATGAGTACTGACCGAAACACCCTGCAGGAACATTCATGCAGAATTTTGGAAAAGTCTATTCAAAGAACGGTGACCACCATCAGCCATGTCTTCCGGCAGGGAAAGGAAGAAGGGTCTCTCACCTTCTCAGGCAGCGAAGAAGAAGCAGCATACGGGTACATCTCATTTCTTATCGGGGCGCAGATTGTTGCCCGCTGTCATGGTGGCGAGCTGTGGTTCAAGAAATCGGCACAAACGATGATTGAGGCCTTTGCCGCATAATTTCATTTACCAGCACAATCTACCTACCAGTAGGGATAAAAACATGAAGCACGCTGAACAGTATAGAGGGTTTGAACAGGGCCCCATCCGACCACCAAGTGAGGCAGAGAGCCTGCTTATCAGGATTACTCGTAATTGCCCCTGGAATCGATGTACCTTCTGCCCGATCTACAAGGGCGAAAAATTTTCCCTGCGTCCCGTAGAGCACATTATTCAAGATATTGACGCAGTACGGTTTTACACCGATGCCATTCTTGAGGCAGCAGAAAGTGGTACTCAGCTTTCACGCAGAGAGCTAAAAAAACTCGCCGCTGAAGGGGGACCAGACGATTTGCGGGCTTTTCACGCTGCCTATAATTTTATCTCCGGCGGCATGAAATCCATTTTCATCCAGGATGGTAACAGCCTCATTATCAAACCGAAAAACATCATCCATATCCTGCGTCACTTAAGGCAATCATTCCCCGACGTTCAGCGGGTCACTTCCTATGCCAGATCTCACACCATTGCCCGTATCAGTGATGACCATTTGCAGGAAATGGCCGACGCAGGTCTGAACAGGATACATATCGGCATGGAATCCGGCTCGGACACGGTCCTCAAAAAGGTAAAGAAGGGCAGCGATAAGGCGACACAGGTTCTGGCGGGTCAAAAGGTAAAAAAAGCGGGCATCCAGCTTTCTGAATACATCATGCCGGGACTCGGCGGCAAGGAACTGAGCGAAGAGAACGCCAGGGAATCAGCAGATGCCCTGAACCAGATCAACCCGGATTTTATTCGACTCCGCACGCTGGCACTCCCCCCGACTGCACCACTGACCGAGCAGTTCAAGGCAGGTAATTTTACCAAAATGGGCGAAGTCGACACGGCAGCTGAACTGTTGATGTTCCTTGAACATCTTGATGGTATTACCAGTTATGTGAAGAGCGATCATGTGCTGAACCTTTTCCAGGAAGTAGATGGCAAACTCCCCGGAGATAAGGAGAAGATGATGCAGCCTATCCGTGCATTCCTGGCCCTCGAACCAAAAGAGCAAATGTTGTTCAGCATAGGCAGAAGGACCCACCGCATGAACACTATCGACGATTTAAATGATCCTGTCCAGCGCGGTTATGCGCAACAGATCTGTGATGAGGTCGGGGCGACTCCTGAGAATATGGACCAGGTGATCGATTCAATTATGCAACGCTTTATTTAGTATGCCTTAAAAGGCTACCTGCATTGAGGAAAAATCATGGTATCATCTCTCGAATCCAGAAACCCGAGTAATGGTGAAAAATTGGGTGAAGTTGTTGTCACCCATAGTGATACAATCGCCAACATCACCAAGAGCAGTAAGAAGGCCCAGAAAAAATGGGCAGCTGAACCACTTGACGAACGCATTCGGATTATCAAAACCGCCTGGTCAGCAGTTGAAACATCGATACCCGGATTAGCACAACTACTCAGCCAGGAGATGGGGAAGGACATCCGCCGCTCCACGGGTGAGGTACAGGGCACAATTTTCGGTGGTCCCTGGATAGCCGAATCGGCTGGTAAAGCCCTGCAGCCGGGCAGACAGGGAAGGACGCTCCTGGAGTACAGGCCACTTGGTGTTGTCGGTGTGATATCGCCATGGAATTACCCTCTGGCCATGGCTAACAATCTGATGGTACCGGCTCTTGTTGCTGGGAATTCGGTCATCTGGAAGCCTTCCGAAGAGACCCCGCTTATCGCCCAGGCATTTCATGACATTATCAGCAAACAGTTGCCGGACAATCTGCTCCAGATCATCCACGGTGACGGCGAGCAAGGACGACAACTTGTGGAAAGCGATATCCAGCTGGTTGCGTTTACCGGCTCACTTGCCGTGGGTAAGAAAATCATGGAGCGGGCATCGACACAACTCACACGGCTGGTCATGGAGCTTGGCGGCAACGACCCGATGATTGTCATGGCAGACGCCGACCTACCAGCTGCCGCACGATTCGCCGTCGCATCCAGCTTTGAAAACAGCGGCCAGATGTGCACCGCCACGGAACGGATTTACGTCGACTCGGCTGTTGCCGACAGATTTGAGGAGATGGTTGTTTCCCTTGCGGGACAGTACAGGGTTGGCACCTGGGACATGGAAGGCGTTAATTACGGTCCGCTCATTAATGAGAAGCAGCATCGCCGGGTCGTCGAACATATCCTCGATGCCGTCGATAAAGGAGCAGAATTATTGCTCGGAACGACGCGGCAGGAACCACCATATATTTCGCCAACCGTTCTGGGCGGCATGACGCCGAAAATGAAAATCGAGCAGGAAGAGACATTTGGCCCGCTAGTTTGCATGAGCAGGTTTACAGAAATTGAAGAGGCCATAGTACGGGCCAACGACAGCCCTTACGGTTTAGGCGCCGTCGTATTCGGCAGCCAAGGTGCCGATTACGTTGCAAGGCGACTGGAGGCCGGCATGATCGGTATCAATCAGGGAGTGGGTGGTGAGGGAGACTCACCGTGGGTCGGAGCAAAGCAGAGCGGATTCGGTTTTCACGGCTCCCCTGAAGGACACAGGCAGTTTGCCCAGGTATGCGTCATAAGCAACGAACAACGCATTTAAAAGAGTAACTCCATTAAAAAGTAGAAGTGCAATTCCGAGGCTCAATGAAAAAGATACTGATCCTTTTTGCCCACCCGGCTTTTACCCGTTCGAAAATCAACGCATCCCTCAGGAGCGCTGTGGAAAACCTGGACAATGTCACACTCCATGATCTGTACTCCAGCTATCCGGATTTCCTGATCGATGTGCAGCACGAACAGCAATTATGCCAGTCGCACGACGTTATCATCTTCCAGCACCCTTTTTATTGGTATTCCACACCTTCTTTATTAAAGGAATGGTGTGACCTGGTGCTTGAACATGACTGGGCCTATGGCTCAAAGGGGCAAGCTCTCCAGGGAAAGTATTTCTTTCAGGTATTGACTGCCGGCGGCTCCGACTCAACCTACAAACCAGAAGGGTTGAATATGTTCACTATCACCGAGCTCACCTCACCTTTCAGGGCTACCGCCAACCTCTGCGGCATGCATTGGCTGCCCCCATTCGCCATCCTCGGTATTCACCGGGGACTCTCCCCGGAGAAGGTCAATAGACATGCGGAGGAATACCGTCAAGCCCTTATAGCGATACGGGACGAGATGCTGGACCTGGAAAAAATACAGCTGGGATCCTACCTCAACAGTGATCTGAACAATTGTATCAGGAGGGTTGGATAATGGAACACTTCCTCCTGCAGTTCTTTATTTTTCTGGCTGCCGCAGCCTTTGCGGTCCCCCTCGCCAAGAAATGCGGGCTTGGTTCCGTTCTCGGTTACCTGATAGCCGGGATAGTCATTGGTCCTTTTGGTCTCTCCCTTATAAATGAAATTGAAGAGGTAATGCATTTTACTGAGTTTGGGGTTGTCATGATGCTCTTTTTGGTTGGGCTTGAACTCAAACCATCTCTTCTCTGGCAGATGCGTGTCCCCATACTTGGGATGGGCGGTGCGCAAGTAGTAGTTTCCAGCCTGGCCCTTGCTGCGGTCGGCCTTGCCTACCTGCCATGGCAGCAAGCAGTGGCAGTTGGCATGATTCTGGCCCTCTCCTCAACGGCTATTGCTCTCCAAACACTTCGGGAAAAAGGACTGATGAACAGTGCCCCCGGCCGGTCAATTTTTTCCGTACTGCTGTTTCAGGACCTGGCCGTTATTCCCATGCTGGCCCTGTTACCCCTGTTGGCGATAGCAGCTCCACATGGGGGAGACCACCACGGATCCGCACTTTTTGATATTACCCAACTTCCCGGTTATCAACGTTTGTTAATAACACTGCTCGCTATTGTTTCCATTTACCTGCTCGGCCGCTTTGGCTCGAGACCACTGTTTCGGACCATTGCCGCCACCCGGGTCCGGGAAATATTTGTAGCTGCCGCGCTGGCTCTTGTCGTCGGTATATCCTTACTCATGACAGCAGTTGGTCTCTCCCCAGCTCTTGGCACTTTTCTTGCCGGTGTAGTCCTTGCCGACAGTGAATACCGGCATGAACTGGAGAGCGATATAGAACCATTCAAAGGACTATTGCTCGGCATCTTTTTCATCTCTATCGGTGCCAGCCTCAATTTCACCCTGATTGGTGACCAGATAGCTCTTATCTCAGGCCTTGTCCTTGGGCTCCTGTTTATCAAGTGGCTTATCCTTTTTTCAATTGGTCTGCTTTTTAAAATGGAGGTGCGTGAGCGCTGGCTGTTCTCCCTGGCCCTGGCCCAGGGGGGAGAGTTTGCCTTCGTGCTGTTCCAGTTTGCCGGCAGCAACGGCGTTTTACCTGCAGCTATCCTGGCACCTCTTATTTCAGCCGTGGCCATTTCCATGTTTCTCGCGCCCCTGCTCTTTCTCCTCTATGAAAAGGTCATCGTCAGCCGTCTCCGTCAGGACGATCTCAATAAAAGGGATGCCGACACCATCAACCGGAGTGATCACAGGGTGATCCTGGCCGGATTTGGACGGCTGGGAACCGACCTCGGCAGGTTCCTTATTACCGCCGGCATAAAACCTGTCATACTGGATCATGATGCGGCCAACGTTGACGTACTGAGGAAATTTGGCTTCGAGGTTTATTACGGAGATGTCACCAGACTCGATCTGCTGGAAGCTGCCGGTGCCGCAGAAGCGGAACTGCTGGTCATAACCATTGGCAACACCGACAAGGCGCTGGAACTCGTCGAACTGGTCCGCAAACATTATCCAAACCTCAAAATTGCTGCCAACGCCGCCGACAGGTCTGCAGCATATCAGCTCATGGATCTTGGGGTAACAAATATCCGCAGGGAAACCTTTGGCAGCGCACTTTCTTTGGGTCAGGAATCCTTGAAATTACTGGGAACCGATCCCTATGAAGCCTATAAGCTGATGCGTTTATTCAGTAAAAAAGACGAGGACTCCATGCCGGAATTATATGCCTACCATCGTGAAGATGAAGAGAATTACATTTCCATGTATCGCAAACACAACAACGACCTGGCGGAGCTGATGTCATTTGATGAAAAAAGCAGTTTTGAGGAACTGGAAAAAGCCTGGGCAACCGGTAACCCAGAAGAATAGAACCTCCCTGGACGACCCAGGTGGACTTATTCAGAGGCTGTATTAATAAACGATTATAAAAAGATCAGTCGCACATCTATTTCCCATAATCTACCGTCTTATCATATCGACCTGACAATTCGGTCGAGATTTTAATGGCCTGCTGTGCCCCCTTAAGGGCGGTGCGCAGATGATGCTCGCATTTTACCGGGTCCTCCGTGGCGAGCAACGCAAGCTCCACTCCACCAATTATACCTCCAAGGGCATTTCTCAGGTCATGGATAACCTGCCGACTCGATAGGCTTGTTACTCCTCCACCAACTTCAATTACCGCTTCAGTTCTGAGAATCCCAGCTGGGGATGCCGGTGCCTCTCTGGTGATCATTATCGGTGCCAGCCACTTCGACAAAACCTGCTGTAAGCTCCCCATGGTATAGGGTTTACCCATATAATCATCCATACCCGCCTCGAAGCATTTCTCCCTATCCCTGTTCGTGATATGGGCAGTAAGGGCAATAATTACGTTTTTCCTCTCTTTTCCGGTATCTTCCAGCAAGCGGATTTCCCTGCTTGCCTGATAGCCATCCTTTACCGGCATCTGGCAATCCATGAATACCAGGTCAAAAACATTTTCTTTCACACAGGCTACGGCCTCAAGGCCATTCTTTGCTTCCAGCACCTCACACCCAAGCTGGCGCAGGTACGTCGTTGCAACCTCCCTGTTTATTGCGTTATCCTCAACAAGTAAAATAAGGGGAGGCCTTTGCCAGAAAACGTTTCCCAGCTGCTCCTTCTGTCCTCTAATATCACTTTCCGAGGCAATAGGAACATCAAGATAGAAAGAAAAAGTGGTGCCGACATTTACAGCACTCTCCACCCTTATATCTCCACCCATAAGCCTGATGAGTCGACTGGAAATAGCAAGACCAAGCCCGGTACCGCCACGAAGATCGGCATCCTCCCCTTTAATCTGTTTAAAGGGGGCAAAGATACTCTCAAGATTCCCGGCGGCAATCCCAACACCACTGTCCCTCACAACACATGACAATCGAGCCCTTCCTTCTGCCAAAGCTGATGACGCCACCTCGACGACAACTTCGCCCTCCTTCGTAAATTTACAAGCATTACTCAACAGATTATTCAGCACCTGGGTAAGCCGGTTCTGATCACATTCAATATATGGAGTTGCAAGCCCGGAGAGGTCCTCCCGTAGTTGGATACCCTTTTTACTGGCCACTGCCCTGTACACTTTGCAGATTGAAAGGATTGTGGAACTGAGATCAACCGGTCCAGCCTCAATAACCAGCTCATCCGCCTCAATTTTGGTAAAATCAAGGCCGTCGGAAATGACACTCAACAGCCATTCCGAGCTGTTTTTCATCAGATCCACATAATATTGCTGTTTTTCCCTCAGCTCTGTCCTATCCAGCAGGCTCAGTATACCGATCAGGCCATTAAGGGGTGTCCTGATTTCATGGCTCATCGTAGCCAGAAAATCTGATTTTGCCTTACTGGCCGCCTGGGCATTGACCAGAGCACGCTCCAGGTTGCTGAGAAGTGAAGCGACATACAACGGCAACGCTATCAAACCCACCATCAGGCCCAGATTGACAGAGGTACCTGCCGACCATGTATCCGACAACAACAAAACAGAACCGAAGCCGAAAATACTTAAGGTCATGGATAACAGGAGATATCGCTTACCAAATCGAAACCCATTGCCAAAAGTAACCCAAAGGTACACCACGAAGATCGGGGCAGTTAAATCCCCATTCAGAAAGAGGGCGGCGGTTGCCGAAACATTATCAGTAATAATCCCGTAAATCCTGCGAGGAGGATGAACTCCCGGATTCCGGATAATTGAAACAACAATACTTACAGCAACTGCAAAAAACAGGAAGATAATCGCTATGATAAGATAAGGGTGCTCACCATCCTTTGAAAAAACGGCAAACAGAATATAGGCTGCAGCAACAAAACCAACCAGCAATCGAATGACGGCTTGTTCATGTTCTGAGTCTGGACGATTCTCCCAGGCAGGAACGAACCTGATAAGTATTGTTTCCAGCCCCCCTTGGCGGGAACTGTTTCCCTTCGTTGCCATTTTACCTCTCATTCCCTGGACGGTTCTGTCGGTATTATAGGCTTCAGAAAATCTAAATGGTAGGAAATTGTTTTTCAAAAAGGAAGGCCAAGCTTGATTCCTGCGAGAAAATGTAACCGGTTCTCGCCACCAACATCATCGCCGACCACTAACTGCAGGTCTGGTGTAATGATAAGCTCTTCGGACAACTGGATTTTGTAGTAAGTCTCGACTACACCCTGCCAAGCTCCCGAGACAGCAGACCACCCGGCAACGCCAACATGTTTCCATATCAAAACCCTTGATCCAGGTAAATTAGCCCGAGATTCCCCTCAGTTCGGGTTAGGCATATCAAAAACAGACAGAGCAGATAAAAAATCCGGTACAAGTTTTAGCGCTTTAACGGACTGGATGTGATCTTCATCATCTTGTTTCCACCCCGTTGGAACTCATAGTCAACACTATTAATCTCGAGTCCATAGCCCTCTTTCCTCAAGCGGGACGTCAGGATATCGAGATGGCGGGATCGTTTTGCCCCTAACTCCAGCAGCGGAAACAATCGAACGTCTGCCGCAACCCGGCATAGCTCCCTTATAGAGGCCAGGTGAAATTCCAGGTTGAGTTGTTCACTGTACAGAAACAGAAAGTGGGAAGAAAGAGCCAAGTCGAACTGGTTATCATCAAATGGCAGGCTCGGCAGCTCCCCGTGGACATACCTCTTTTCGTCACAGCCCTTATCATAATCGGCCAGGAAATCGTTCATTGCCGACATACGGGTGGTGGCAAGTACTTCCGGTGATCCGATGGAAGTCCATAAAAACTCATCTTGGTTTTCGCGCACCTGCTTCATCACTTCATGAAAGGTCACCTCTATCCTATGCCGGATTTCACCGGTGGAAAAAGAGTACAACGGATCAATCGAAAGTACCGAACCACCTCGCCTGCTCAAAGTACAGTTAAAGGAAGCGGGCCCATCACCACAGCCGAGAATTCGCCCCGCTAAATCATCCGTCGTAAGGGAAAACATGCCCACATATTCGTCATACGAGCGCCCCCAGGGCACCACATTGTCAAGGCTGAATCCCATGATCATCTACCTCCAGCGCAGCAGCCACTTTTCCAAAAGGCCTATTGCCCCGTGTATGGTTAAGCCGATGACCATCAGCACCACCACACCCGCCATCAGACGATCAAGTTGAAACAGATTCTGTTGCTCGATGATATAAGCACCGATTCCATATTGGGCACTGACCATCTCCGCTGCCACCAGCAGGATAATCCCAATAGATGACGATATTCTAAAAGCTGAAAGAATTGACGGAAGCGTACCTGGCAAAATGATACTCAGGATAATTGTCGATTTCTTCAGGTTAAAACTCTGGCCCATCCGCACCAGGTTTTTCTGGATATTATCCACCCCTCCAAAGGTGTTAATCACGGTGGGGAAAAAGGTACCGAAAGCGATGGTCGCGTATTTGGAACCTTCCCCGATACCGAACCAGATAATGAAAAGCGGTAACAAGGCAATTTTCGGAATAGCAGAAACTGCAGCAACCCACGGAATTCCCATGGATCTCGCAACCGTTGTAATACCAATTGCAAAACCGACAACAACACCACTTGAGACACCAAGGCTCCACCCCACAGCAAGCCGCGAAAGTGAAGCGCCAAGATGGTTCTTGAGCTGGCCGGAGCTATAGAGTTCCATTAAGGCTCTGCCGATATCACTGGGGGCAGGAAAGGACAATGCACCGATTACGCCGGTTCGGCACAGAACCTCAAGTGCGACGACAATACCGACAAAACTCATAGCGGCGAAACTGAAAATCAAACGTGGCCTGAATCCTCCGGCGCGATAGGCAACAACCTGTTTATCAAGAACCATCTGTCAACTCCTGATCAGCGGCTATCGCCTCGTTTCTGATCAACTGCCAGAGCTGCTCACGGCAGGCAGTCAAAACCGGGTCACCATCCTTACGCTCAGCAACGGGTATGGGGATATCTACGACTTCACGGACCATTCCCGGTCTCCTGCTGAGCGCCACCACACGATCCGCCAGACGCACCGCTTCATCAAGGTTATGCGTCACATAGAGCGATGAAATACTGAGCCGGGCAAAGAGATCGACAAATTCCTCCAACAAAAGGGCTCGTGTCTGGGCATCGAGAGCGGACAGGGGTTCATCCATGAGTAAAACAGCGGGTTTAACTGCCAACGCTCTTGCTATCCCGACACGCTGGCACATCCCACCGGACAGCTGCCGCGGATACGCCCCTCGAAAGTCAGCAAGTCCGGTCTGCTCCAGAACCTGTGTTATCCGCTCTTCCCTCTCCCGAGTGGGTAGTTTATGATCGGCAAGTACCAGCCTGATATTTCCCTCGACACTCCTCCA
This sequence comes from Desulfopila sp. IMCC35008, assembly GCF_010646885.2. GTDB lineage: Bacteria > Desulfobacterota > Desulfobulbia > Desulfobulbales > Desulfocapsaceae > Desulfopila. Next base: position 5,224,156 of record NZ_CP050700.1, read on the forward strand.
TGGGAGCAAGGCAAAATCCTGGAACACATAGGTGAGCGGATTCAGGCAACCCTCCGGGACATCCCCTTGCTGATAGACCGCCCCCTCACTCGGTGCCAGAAGTCCCCCCGCAATAGAGAGCAAAGTTGACTTCCCGCAGCCGGAAGGCCCGATAAGAGCGACAACCTCCCGCTCCCGAACGGTCAGATCAACTCCCTCGATCGCTGTGACATCTCCATAGCGATGGGTAATATTCGAAAGTTCCAGTTCCATGGAGAATTATCGTTACCCTCTATTATTCCGGCATTGTCAGTGGTTCGATAAAGCTGTTATCTACAATGGCTCCTGGATCAGCTGAACTATCCACCAAACCGCGCTCCTGATACCAGGCAACTTGCTTGTACACATCAGCTACATCCAGTCGTCCGTCTTTTTCGATGTACATCGCCCCGTTTTTAATCTTCGGCAGCGCCTTTGCTGCTTCCTGGTCCTTATAAACGTATTTGTGAATCATCGTCAGGATTTCCTGCTGATTGGTATCTCCATCAATCAGTGCCGCCCGGTAGTCAGCGATACCTTTCTGGTAGGCAGCCACAAACTTCTTGACCACCTCACGCTTTTCAGTGACATTACCGGTTGACGTAAACAGCCCGCCAACCTGATAAGGAGCGTAATCGGCTACCCAGCCGATGATCTTTGCCCCTCCACCCTTGCTGAGGGGTTTTGCGATATGCGGGACAATAATCATGGAATCAACCTGCCCTGATTTGAGAGCAGCAATCATATTCCCCACAGACTGGAGTGGTTTCAAGGTCATCGAATCAAGCTCGAATCCTGCACCCTCGGCAACCCTGCCAATCATATAATGAAAGGATGATCCGACCTGCGACATAGCAAAGCTGTGTCCTGATAATTTGTCCACCGAAGTCAGACCGGCCTCATATGCCTTGTTAGAGGCCAGGATGGCAGATCCCGGGTACCCTTTTACCTCATGAAGCTGGGCCCCGATCACCTTGAGCGCCCCTTTAGCCGCCAGATTATAAAACCCGGCGGTAAAGGCCGTTACACCGAAATCCGCATCCCGCGAGGCGATAGCCACGGCCACAGGCTGGGCCGCCCGGAAAAACTTGAATTCCACATCAAGCCCCTGCTCTGCAAAATATCCCTTTTCATAGGCGATAAACAATGGTGATGACGAGACAAAGGTAAGTGCGGCCACGGTAACCTTTTCCTTTGCCAATACGCCCGTTGCAGCAAGGAGTACAACCATACACGGAACAACCAGACAGGATAATACTCGTTTCATTTTCAGCCTCCCGACACTATGGGTTCTTTTTCAGGTAGTTAGTTTCCATCCTAAAACGAGGTGTTTCGAAGTCTACGCTTATCTGGTCCAGATCGAGGCATGTGAAAAATTGTACCACAGCCATATAATTGATATCTCGGAATCTCGTTCCTCACTTACCGGAGGATAAAATTTTGAGCATAACGAAGATATGAACCAAAAGGGCAGTTTTAGGATGGGAACTGGTTATACAACCGGATTAAAATCTGGTATGCCAACATCCATGTTTTCCCTAATTATCTGGGAGTTCAGCATAATACACCTCGGCCACAGAATGAAAGAAAAAACGAAAACCAGTAATATTCTGTTTACTGATTCTCGCTAGCCTTCTCAACAGACATTTTTTCTAGACCTGACCCCATAGAAAATAACAGAATGTGCCCCCGAAGTTGTTCTCTCGGGGGCGCATTCGGCAGCCGGACGATCAGGGATTGATTATTTTATGGGATTCGAACTCCCCCGCATCGTTAATACGGATAACAACAGCACTTTTCGCAGGGTCGCCGCCGGTGGTCATATCAAGCACCCCGGAAACACCTTCAAAGCCGCGAACGGAAGCCATCTTATCCTTCACATCTGACCGGGCCTTGGTCATATTGGAACTGAGGCTATCGAGAGAGGATATTGCTGTTACAATCAGGCTCATTGCATCATAACCCGTTGCCCCGTCACCGGTCGGCAGGGCATTCATCTTCTGCTGATATCGGCCAACGAACGCTTCAGCCTTCCCTTTGGCGCCAATGGCTGCAAAATGGGAGGTAAAGTAGAACCCTTTGCACATATCGCCGCATTGCTCCATCAAGCCACTGGTTTCCCATGCATCCCCACCGAGGATAACCTTATTCCAACCGGCTGCCTTGGCCTGTTTGACGATTCTGGGGATCTCATTATCATATTGCGGTACAAAGAGGACTTCAGCGCCGGAGGCGACAATTCGTTTGAGATGCGCAGACAGATCGACTTCATTGGTGAGAAAATCCTCATAGGCAACCACCGAACCCTCCCCGTTCTTCTTTTCGAAAGAAGCCTTGAAGTACTCAGCAAGTCCTTTCGGGTAGGCATCTGCAATATTGAAGAGCACAGCTGCCTTATCCACACCCAGCTCTTCTGTAACAAAAGTTGCCATCGCCTCTCCCTGGAATGGGTCGAGAAAACAGGTCCGGAACACAAACGGCCGGTTCAGGGTCGTCTTCGGGTTGGTGGACATGGGTGAAACCATCGGGGTTTTAAAAGCATCGGCAATACCACCGGCCGGAATGGCTCTTGAACTGTCACTGGGACCGAGGATCGCAAGGACATTATCCTTGGTTATCAGTTTAAGGGCATTATTGACACCCTGCTGGACATTAGACCGGTTATCTGTAATGACGTATTCAATGGTATATTTCTTGTCACCTATAGTAATTCCGCCAGCGCCATTGATTTCATCCCTCACCATCTCTGCACCGGCCTTGATCGCCAGCCCTGATGCTTCCCGCCCCCCGCTCAGGGCAAGATTAAGACCAATTTTAACAACATCTGCCGCGCAAATTGTTCCAGATAACAACAAAATAGCAAATATAACACCTCCACTCCAAAACGGCATTTTTGTACTTCTCTTCATGAGCAGCTCCAAGTTGGTTGTTGTCAATAGAACCGTATGTCTTTTTGCCAAGGCATCCAAACGGTTATACTTCATTATTATTTGAGATAAAATCGCCACACTCTATATAGTTTAGCTCACTAAAACAAGGAACATTTTTCACCTAACTTACATATTGGTTCATTTGCCAGACCAAGACGCTGATTCTTTTTCAAAACTCTTTTTTTAAAAAACAAGGATAAAAAATGTCCGGTCCCATCCTCGGTTAGATGAAAGATTGCACTGCCACGCCAGCTGCTGAACGTCAGGTGAGTTACTCTTTACAAAATGGGTTCAAGAGGCAGCAATTTCCAGAAAAAAACCTTAAACCTTTTGAGCCACGGGGCAAACTGATCGGGATCGTCATGTTCCGCATTCCAACTGTTTTCCGCAGCCATATCCCGCTCAATCGACTGTTCCACCTGGGCTGCAAGTTGTCGATTGTGGATCAACACCCCCACCTCGGTATTGAGGTTGAGAGAACGCGGATCAAAATTGAAGGTACCGATAAAAAGGTATTCGCTGTCTACAACCATGGTCTTGGCATGTATGGCAAAAACAGGCAACTCCTCGGCGATTCGCTCATACCTCTCTATCAACTCTTTCTGGATCTGCGGCGTCGGGCGGTATTCAAAAATCTCAACACCGGCCCCGATAATTGCCTCCCGCTGTTTACTGTATCCGCTGAATGCCTGAAGGTTATCGGTGGATGCCAGTGAGTTGGTATTAACCCGGACCTGCACGCCCTTTTGCTCCAGTTCATGAAACAGGTCGATCCCACCCTCCGGGACAACAAGGTACGGAGACTGTATGGTCACCTTTTTAGAAGCCGAGGCAAGGATTTCAACCAGCCTTCTGGAGGCTTTGCCACCTCCGCCTAAACCTTCTGAGGAGTTTTTACCCGGCATATCCGAAATAAACTCTACATCGTCCCATACCAGGGATTTTCTCAACCCCGGGAAAAACCTTGGAATCATCTGGAGGGACTCTGCCACTTCCCGTTCATAGTTTTCGGGGTTCTGCGCATACCGGTGAAGATCCTCATAGAAACCGGTCCAGTCTTTTCGATCCGAATCCTTTCCCTCGTCCTCGAGCAACTCCTCCACATTAACCGTTAGTTCCCATTGCCAGAACCTTTCGAAACTCGCCTTCACCTCGGCTGCCGCAGGGCCCAGCACCAAAACATCCCGATCCCGAAAGTTATAGGTATGGTTATAATCGAAATACTCATCCGCCATATTGCGACCGCCGGTGACAGCGGCAATACCATCAACCACAAAAGTCTTGTCATGCATACGCTGGTTTGCCGAACGAAACTCCCGGACAAGATTAACCAGACGCTGCCATAAAGAGACACCTACGGAATGTTTCGGATTATATATCCTGACATGGATGTTCGGATGCGCGGCCAACCCCAGCATGGTTTCATCCGGGGCATCGATCAGCAGGTCATCGACAATAACCCGTACCTTCACGCCACGTTCTGCCGCCAGCAACAGTGCCTCTGCGGCCAGAATGCCTATATTGTCTGTGGACCAGATAAAGTACTGCACCTCAATGGTTTTTTCGGCCTGCTCCGCCATCCATCCCCGAGCAAGCAACGACTCTTCACCCTTTTCCAGGACGTAGACACCACTTTTCCCCGGATTATCCTCAAACATCTCCTGTAGTGTTTCAATAAAAGGAAATTTATCCTGTTTCAGTTCTCCGGCCATCACTGATCCGCTCACGCACATCACAAGTAACACGACAATTACCAGCCACTCTCCCACAGGCTTTTCACGCCCCATATCACAACTCTTCTGCCGACTGCACATATTTCTTCACCGTTCTTCTATCCAGATCCATAATTCGGGCAACGCCCTCATACGTCCCATTTTGCTCATACAGTAACCTGCAATACCTGGACAGCAGTTGACTGGCGGTATATCTCCCTTCATTGACAGCCCGCACCAACTCGTTACTGTTGTCGACACCGGTCTGCTTCCAGTCATACTTCTTACTGAGCAGCATTCTCCGGACACATTGTTCAAGCTCCCTTATATTGCCGGGCCATCCGTAGTTTTCCGGTTGTTGAAGTACTATCTGTTCATGAATCGGATCCACCAGTTCACCGGCATGCCCGCCGACAATCCTTTGCAGCACCACACCCAGCAAAACACGCAACTCTTCCGGGTTCTGGCCTATCCGTGTCCTAAGCGGTGGAATTTCGATGAGATCGGAACAGAGACGATAATAGAAGTCATCGCGGAAGGCCCCTTCCTCCCTCAGCTTATTCAGGTCCTTGTTGGTCGCGGCTATGACCCGCCCCTGAAATTTTTCCCGCCTGTGACTTCCCACAGGAGAGAAAAAACGGGCCTGTAAGACCTGCAACAGCTTGATCTGTATCGGCACCTCCACATCACCTATTTCATCGAGAAAAATTGCCCCGCAGGGACTGCATCGTGAAAAAACACCCAGATGTGCCTCCACAGCTCCGGTAAAAGCACCTTTTTTATGACCGAATAACTCAGATTCGATCAACTGGTCGGGATACTGTGAGAGATTGATTGAGATGAACGCCTTGGCGAAACTCTCGGTGAAACGGTTCTTTCTCGCATTATAAGGGATAAAACCGGAACGCCCGATAGCCCCGGCGGCCATACCCTTCCCGGTCCCTGTCTCCCCCAGGATCATGGTGGAAAAATCCTCCATCCGTCCCTGCAGGTAGCGGTCATATAACAGGATATCGCCTGTAAACACGTTGTTCCACAGGGCTCGCCGGAGATCCATCACACATTTACTCTCTCCGGCGATCATGCGGATGAAATAGAATGCCCGGCGCATTTGGAAAAAGAGCGCCAGGTACCTCTTTGAATCCTCCGCCCCGAATCCCTGTTCATCAAGACGGCTCAATATATCCCGCCCAAACGTTATAGGGATACACTCGTCACCTTTTTTCACCTGCTCCTGAATATGTGCATCATAATCATCACAGAACAGGTGGAAGGTATGGAACAATTTTCCATAGTTGAGCAGTTCAACTTCTTCCGAGGAAAGGGGCTGCGACGGTCTTGACTCCACGCCAGCGACCATTCCCCCCACTTTTTCAACAAGGCGGGCCAGCAGCTCCTCCACCGATGCACCTTTCGTCATACCCGCTGCCATACGGTCCAGTGCTATCCGTCGCTCCCCGAACGGGTTGGAGAAGATCGCCTCACGGATTGTCCGAAAAAACTCTCTCTCTGTCGATTCCATCCATTCACCTCCAATACATTTAATGTACAGAGACCATACACTGAATGTCAAGGAAACATGTCTCCTTGTTAGACCCTTCTTCTTATCCAATATTTTATAACTTATTTTCAGGTAGTTAAACGACACTCACACGTCTGGCACACTTCATGCGATACAGATCCTGAAAGCTGTCCATCATCAACAAAGGAGATAAAAATGAATTCAAACAACAGATGTTCACTTTTCACAGGCATTGTTACGGCACTCGCTGTCCTGCTGATCCTGACCCTTTTCGGCAAATCCACCCAGGCAGCAGGGCTCCTCAAACCTAAAAACGGTCAGAATTCTGATATTTCGATCAAAAGTCATGATGTCAACGTGACCATCAATAACGGTTTTGCCAGGACTGAGGTTGACCAGGTTTTCACCAATTCCGGAGCCAGTGACCTAGAAGCCGTATACACCTTTCCCCTGCCCAGACAGGCAAGCCTTTCAGAGCTCAGTCTCTGGATAAATGGAGTCGAGGTAACAGGCGAGGTGCTGGAAAAGAAACAGGCAAAACAGGTATACGAAGACCAGCAAGCCAAGGGAAACAGTACGGCCCTCACTGAGAAAGATGAATACAAGACATTTACTATTTCTGTCTCTCCCGTAAAAGCACAGGACGACACCCGCGTACGCCTGGTCTATTACCAACCCCTGGAGATAGACCTCAACGTCGGTCGGTATGTTTATCCACTTGCCGAGGGAGGCGTTGACGATGAAAGAATAGCCTTCTGGTCCGTTGACTCCTCGGTGCAGGAAAAATTCAGCTTCAACCTGACCCTCAAGTCAGCCCAACCGATTAAGGATGTGCGGATGCCGGGATATATGCAGCAGGCACAGATCCAGCAGGGCCAGGGAGACGACGTACAGGGTACGACCAATCTATTCACTGCTCAGCTGGAAAATCGGGAAGGCGCAACACTCTCCGAAGATGTTGTCATATACTACCGGCTGGATGACACCGTTCCTGCCAGGGTTGAGCTGATCCCCTACAAAGAGGAAGGTGCACAATCGGGCACCTTCATGCTCGTCATCACTCCCGGCGCCTCACTTACCGAGATCACCGAAGGAACCGACTGGGTATTTGTCCTGGACACCTCAGGTTCCATGTCTGGTCAGAAAATAGAGACCCTGGCAAACGGAGTGGCCAAGGCGATAACCAAGATGCATCCCGCCGACAGGTTCCGGATCATTACTTTTAACAACAGCGCAACAGATTTCACCAACGGTTTTATTGAGGCAACACCCGATAACGTGAATGAAGTCATCGCCAGGATCAAGACCATTCAGGCAGGCGGCGGCACGAATCTTGAAGCCGGCTTATCAAAAGGACTGAGCAGAAGTGACAGGGAAAGAACCACCGCTGTCGTGCTGGTTACAGACGGTGTCGCCAACATCGGCGCAACCACCCACCAAGAATTCCTGCAGCTCGTCAACCAGCGAGACCTGAGGTTATTCACCTTTATTATAGGCAACAGCGCTAACACCCCGCTACTTGACAAAATCACCAAAGCATCCGGCGGGTTCGCCATGGATATTTCCACCAGGGATGACATCTACGGCCGCATCCTCCAGGCTAAAAACAAGATGTTCTTCCAGGCTCTCCACGATGCGGAAGTCTCCTTCAAAGGTGGTGGCATCAAACAGGTGACCCCCACTGATATCGGTTCTCTCTATCGGGGTGACCAGCTGGTCATGTTCGGCAGGTACACCCAACCGGAACAGCTCGAGGTCACCTTCAAAGCGAAAATTTCAGGCGAAAACAAACAGTGGAGAACATCAACCGTCCTTCCTGACAGCAACACCGAAAATCCTGAAATTGAGCGACTATGGGCCCTTGCATCCATCCAGGAAATAGTTGATGAAATTGACACCAACGGAGAAAACAGAGATCGAAAAGAGCAGATAATCAATCTGGGAACAGAATATAGCCTGGTCACCGATTACACCTCCATGATCGTACTGAGCGAGGCGGAGTTTGAAGGTCTCAACATCGAGCGACGAAACCGTGACCGTATCGCCAGGGAAAGAACTGCCCAACAACAGAGAGCACAACAGCCAGTCAAGAATTACCGCGTCGATTCCACCCCCGAAAACTCGATGTTCAAGGGAAACAGCTCCCCGGGAATCGGGGTGGGACCTGCCGGACCGGTTATGCTCATCGTTATCGCCGGAGGACTATTTCTCGCGCGACGCCGGGAAAAGAAATAGCCAGGAAAACAGAAGAAAATGTTGCAATCAATCAGAAAAAAGATACAGCCGACTCATCTGCTGTACACAACCATCGCGCTCCTCGCAGCAGTCTGCAACATGCACCTGCTGCGGGGCGTTGCCCCCTCCACCTTCCTCTATTACACTGACAACGTTCTCACCGGCGAATGGTATCGGCTGCTCACCCACCCTCTCGTTCACGCCAGCTGGTACCACCTGCTGCTTGATGGACTCTGCATGATCCTGCTTTACCGTGCCGCCAGGGCAGCTATCTGGCAAAAAATTGCCGCCGTACCGATCTGCGGAATCACCAGCCTGCTCTATTCCATCGCCCAATCACCACAGATTGCCACAACCGGCTATTGCGGCCTCTCCGGCATTGCTCACGGCTTCATGTTCCTGGTCGGCTGGTTATGGTTGTTCCCAACAGACAGAGGTCAACAATCAGGATGGAGTTCCGAACGTTGGCTGGGGCTGTTGTTCTGCCTGGTGAGTCTTGGTAAATCATTATGTGAAGTGTACTCCGGCCAGATTCTCTTTGCAGACAGTCACGCAGGATACCTTGGCGGCATCCCCATTGTCCACGCCCACCTGGGCGGCGTATTCGGTGGCCTGCTCACAGGGATCCTCATTCAGGCTCAACGCACCTTCACCCGCCTATACATCTAGAGCTCACAGTCCATACATTTTATGCACAGACACCGCAAGGCTATTTCAGAAACAGCTCATAATATACGCTCTAACACAGTTATTACATAGAGTTATACAATTAAACATATCTGGCACAGTTCCTGTAATTACTACTCCAAGTTTTACAACAAACCCACAAAGGAGAAGCAGAATGAACAGGACCACCCGCAAAACAACAAGCAAGAAAACATTCGCATCCATGGCAACAACCTACTGCCTGGGTGTATTCAATGACAATTATTTCAAGCAGGCGGCCATGTTGCTTGCCGTAGCCGCTGGCCTGAACCACCTTCAGGGCTGGGCAGCTGTGCTCTTTTCCCTGCCTTTTATCCTGTTTGCCGCTCCAGGAGGGTGGTGTGCCGACAGGTTTTCCAAGAAGCAAATGATTGTTCTCTCAAAGGCTCTGGAAATCGGGGCCATGGTCGTTGGAGGTGCAGGACTGCTGCTGGGAAGCTGGCCATGTATTCTCGGCATGGTTTTTCTCATGGGTTTTCAATCTACCTTTTTCGGACCGGCGCTTAACGGCTCCATCCCCGAGATGTACCCAGCAGAATCGGTACCTAAAATGAATGCCGTGCTGAAACTGGTGACTACGCTTGCCATACTGGCTGGCATAGCCACCGCTGGCCTCTGTCTGGATCAGGCCCGATTCAATTTCTCATCCATGCCCTCAGGGACAACACTGGTGGCTGCCGTTACAGTCCTTGTTGCCTCCCTCGGTTTTATAGCAAGTTTTGGCATCAAACATTCATCTGTCAAAAGTAAAGGAAAACCGTTCCCCTGGCTTGGCCCACTTCACTCCCTCAAGGATCTTGCTGAGATTTCCCGCGACCGCCAGCTGCTGCTGGCAATTGTGGCGGACACCTGGTTCTATTTTGTCGCCTCCACCACCGTCCTGGTTATCAACGCACTGGGTCTGCAGCAATTTAACCTATCCCAATCCACCACCAGCCTGCTGCCTGTGACTCTTATGGTCGGCATCTGCGCCGGTTCCTTTTTAGCCGCTAAGCTTGTTGCGATTGAAAAGTGGTCCAGCCACCTTGTCCTTTCCGGCGGCATCATGGGAGCCTCCCTGTTACTCGTCGGCTGTGCCCCCCTCATCGGAGCTACCATGCAAACCGGCTGGCTGGCGATAACCCTGTTCAGCGGAGGGATCGGAGGAGGCCTGTTCCTCATCCCCATCACCTCGATCCTGCAGGTCCGACCGGATAAGAAAGATAAGGGCAAGGTCATCGCTGCTGCCGGCTTCAGTTCCTTCTGCGCCATCCTGCTTTCAGGACTTCTTTACAATGTAATAGAACCGTATATTCAGCCTTCCACCTTTATGGCATACCTGGGCGGGGGCACCATTCTTTTCACCCTGGTATTACGACTGATACTCTCGCAACAAAACAGCAGTGGCCCTCTTCTGGGATGGCTGCTCAGGAGAATCCTGTCACTGAGATATAGAGTTGAGATAAACGGCCTTGAAGAAATCGTCCGGAAGGGAAATGAAAAGATCCTCTTTCTCCCCAACCATCCGGCTCTGATCGATCCCGTTATCGTTATGTCCCGACTCATAGGTCCTTTTTCTCCACGACCACTCTCCAATATTGACCAGATCAGCCATCCGATTATTCGCACCCTGACAGCACCGGTCCGCCCGATCACCATCCCCGATGTGAAAAAGAGCGGTAAATCGGCCAAACAGAGGGTCTACGCCGCTATAGATGAGATCGTGGAGCAATTACAGAAAGGCGATAACATCCTGTTTTATCCAGCGGGCAGACTGTACCGCAGCAACAAGGAAGACCTTGGCTCCAACTCAGGCGTTGAACATATTGTCAAGCGTGTCTCCGGTCTGCGGGTTGTCATGGTTCGCACTACCGGTCTCTGGGGCAGCAGTTTTGGTTTTGCCAAGGGCACCACGCCCACGGCCTTTGCACGTATCAGGCTCTACCTCACCAGCCTGCTGGCAAACGGAGTCTTTTTCGGGCCCAGACGAACTGTCAAAATTGATTTTCATGAGGACGTGAATGTACCGGCTATGGACAACCGAAAAGTCATCAACAGACATCTTGAATCCTGGTACAACGAGACTTCACAACCCAACACTCATGTGCCCTACTACTGGTGGCAGGGCAGAAAACCCTCAGTCCTGCCGGAACCTGAGAGAACAGTTCTCTCAATCAGCACTCCTGACATTCCCCCGACCCTGAAAAACGAGGTCATCGACCGAATTACCGAGATGGCCGGTGCCAAAGCGCAACCACACCACAGCCTGGCCGGGGATCTGGGTCTTGACTCATTAACGATCATGGAACTGGGGGGGTGGCTTGAAAAAGAATACGGGGTATCCATCCCCGACCTTGAAGCAGTGGAAACAGTTAACGACTGCCTGCTTGCCGCAACAGGTACATTCTGCAGCAAAAAAGAAAAAGCGACTCAGCAAAAGATCCCGAAAAAATGGTTTGAACCAAGCGATACACCCCTCACCATGGGAGACAGTACAACTGTCACAGAGGCGTTCCTCAGACAGGCCCGCAAGGCACCGACCAGTCCTATTATGGCAGACACTCTTACTGGTACGAAATCATACCGTCAGCTGCTCACCTCTATATTTGCCCTCAAACCTCATATTGAGAAAATAGAAGGCAAACGGGTCGGCATCATGCTGCCTGCCTCCACAACAAGTGCCATTGTCTACCTGGCAACTCTCTTCAGCGGCAAGACCCCTGTCCTCTTCAACTGGACAGCGGGTATAGCAAATATGCGTTATGGTATTGAGGATACCGGTGTCACGGCCATTATCTCAGCAAGCCGGCTCTGTTCGAAAATTGAAGACCAGCAGGATGTGGAATTAACCAGCCTGCCGGTACGTTGGCTGCATCTTGATACGCTCATACCAAACATAACCAAATGGGACAAGATAGTGGCCCTGTTCAAGTCTTATTTCTGTATCTCACAACTTGAAACGATACACATCCCGGAAACGGCCGCTATCCTCTTTACCAGCGGCTCGGAATCAAAACCCAAACCGGTACCATTAAGCCATGCCAACATAATTTCAAATTTACGGGACTTTTCTCACCTGCTCGACATTTCCGGAGACAACAGGCTCCTGGGCATCTTGCCACCATTTCATTCCCTGGGGCTTGCCGGAACCATCATCATGCCGCTTTGCATGGGCCTTAAAACCGTATTTTATCCCAACCCAACGGAACCTGCTCAGCTGGCAGACATCATAGAGAGGTACAAGACGACCATGCTGATCTCAACCCCAACCTTTCTAAACGGTATCCTCCGGGCTGCAGGTGAGGATCAATTGCACAGCCTGCAAACGGTTTTCACCGGGGCGGAGAAGTGTTCGGAACAGGTCCGGAATAGTTTGCAAAAAATCAACCCCAAGGCAGAATTGTGTGAAGGGTACGGTATCACAGAATGCTCACCACTGGTTTCAATCAACGTACCCGGCAACTCACGCCCCGGAACAATCGGCAAGGTCTTGCCGTCCATTGAGTATGCAATCGTCAACGAAAAGCTAACCGCCAGGGTACAAAAAGGGAAACAAGGGTTACTGCTTGTTCGCGGGCCTAATATTTTTGACGGCTACCTGAACAGCATTCCGGAAAAAGGATTTTGTCCATTTGAAAATGCAAACTGGTACAATACCGGAGATTACGTGAGACAGGAAGATGACGACCACCTTGTCTTTTGCGGCAGGAAGAAACGATTTATCAAAATCGGTGGCGAGATGATTTCTCTGCCCGCCATCGAGAACGTCCTACTGACAGAACTCAACCTGCAAAATGACGGGACCATTCCCCTGGCCGTTGAGGCTACTCAGGATGAGAGCCATCCGGAAATCGTGCTCTTTACAACCAGATCACTTGCCCGCAGTACTGCTAACGAAACCCTGAAAAAGGCCGGCCTTTCAGGCCTTCATAGCATTCGCCGGATGATTCAGGTGGACGCAATCCCGATACTGGGAACGGGCAAGACCGATTACAGGCAATTGAAGGAGAGCTTGGCTGCATAACGCTTTCAAATTCGTCTTTTTCTGCGCCCAATCGGTGTAAATGGGCAGGCAGGACTCGCCAATGAACAAGGAAGTCCGGAGTCGCAAATGCCCCTCTCAAGCTGCCCTGCATATTATGTATGCAGGGCAGCTTCCTTCACTGGGTAAAAAGTACCCATATCCCGTTCGCTCCCCCCTTCCACACTTTGTCACCTATTTACCAGGTTAATTTATTTTTCCTTGCAATAATAGGCTATTAGACTGAAAATAATTATTTAATTATTTACTAACGCTCCTGGTATGTTTATTGATAATCTTTGTCGAGATACGTTACTACACCATTATTCCAACATCTATGAGGGGAAATTATGAACATGAGAAAAATAACTTCAATGACATTACTGCTGTCATTGGTCGTCCTGGTCATTAACTCGGTGGTTCTGTATGTCGTGCCAGAAGGCAGGGTCGCCTATTGGGCCGACTGGACATTTATGGGACTCTCCAAAACAGACTGGGGCGAACAGCACACCACTGTCGGCTTCCTGTTTGCTTTTGCCGGTATCCTGCACATCTACTACAACTGGAATCCAATTGTTGCCTACATGAAGAACAAGGCGCGAGAGGTAAAGGTGTTCACCGGAGCCTTTAATGTTGCCTTGGCACTCACCGTTATTTTTGTAGTCGGCACCTATATGCACATCCCGCCGATGAGCACAATTCTCAATATCTCCGATGGTTTTAAGTTAGACGCCTCCAAAAAATACGGAGAGCCTCCTTACGGTCATGCAGAAACCTCTTCACTCAAGATGTTTACCAAAAAGGAAGGGCTTGATCTGAAAAAAAGCATGGAATTGCTTAAAGCTGCCAACATGAGTTTTACCGATGAAAAGCAGACGATTAAGGAAATAGCCAAACAAAACAACAAATCGCCTCAACAGGTTTACCTCGTCATCAAACCCGCTTCCCAGCAACCTGAGCTTGAAGGTGCCACTGAAGGAGCCACAGCCTTCCTGAATGCCCCGAAATCCGGCTGGGGAAAACGTAAGGTTGGCGATATCTGTACGGAATATGACCTCAATCTCGAGCAGATCCTGCACGGACTCGCTCAAATGGAAGTACAGGCTGAACCGGACCAGACTCTCAAACAAGTCGCCGAGGCAAACGGCGCCAGCCCGCTTGAAGTATATGAAATGATGGTTGAGATTGTGTCAGGAGCCAAGAAATAATTCCAGCCATCTCAGGATACTGCACCAGCTCTTTCCCCCCTGCAACCGTTACAGGTTCCAGGGGTTTTTTTTTCGAATTACACCGCAAGAATCAGAGTATTTCACTTTTCGCCAGCCTGTATAGTGTATCCATAAGAGAAAAAAACATGGAAGAGTGGTGACAATTAACATCACCACAATACGCTTTATCTTCTGCAGACGATGAGGAAATCAATGACACATATCACCTCATTCAAAAGTGATAAAAGCAGATGGCAGGCCGTGGTCGACAACAAGCTTGCGGTAGCTATACCCTGCCATAGGGTTATCTCGAAAACCGGAAAACTGAGCGGCTACAGATGGGGTCTTGAGAGAAAAAAAAGGCTGCTGCAAGAGGAACAGGATGGGTAAGGCCTGTCTCCTCTGCTAACAAAAATAATAGTAGAAGACCGTCACCACAGCCAGGCTGACAATCCGGAAGCCCTGGCCCAGCAGTAGTATCTGCGTACCCATCCTGGGAGAGAATATACCGATATAACGGGGCAGCTGGTGACGCAGAGCCCGAAGAGGGAAGGCCATGATATTGCCGACAATAAGCGCAATCACCGTCTGCTTGACAGTGATGACACCCGCGTCAAGCATGGCCCCGGCCGCCGCAAAACCAGAAGTAAATTCCGCCGCAAAGCTCAAAATGACCACAGACAGGGCTTCGATCGGCACAAACCCGGTCACAAAATAATTATTCAGAAAAAGGTTTGCCTTGGTAAAAATACCCAGCTGATTGAGCAGAAAAACAATAGTGTAAATAGGCAGGACCCAGACAACAATCGTAGTGATGCGGCCCGGGATCTTCTTCCGTATTGATTTTACAACGGATAGCCTGGCTTTTCCTTCTCTTCCACCCAAATCTTCCACCCCGGAAATAGCGACATCACGGGGAAGCACAAAATGGCCGTAAAGTACAAACAACAGGGTTCTCAACAGGGTTGCCGCCAGGGTGAGTCCGAAATAGACAAGTCCAGCCCGTCCCGTCAGGGGCACAACAATAAAAAAAGTAGTAGGCAGATGGAGAAAGTAGGCGGGTAACTGGTTAATGAAGTTTGCCAGGTAGAGCTGTCGGCGACTTATCAGCTCGTCTTTATAGTAACCGAGCAGCATGGCGTTGGAAGCAACACCGGAAACAAAGGCCGCGGTAAAAGCGGCGCTGCAGCGCATCCCCAGGTTGCCATAACGGAACATAGGTCCGGCAACAACGGCGAGCTTTTTCGTCCACCCGGTCGACTCGATGATCTGGCCAAAAATCAAACCAAGAAAAATGAACAGCAGCAGTCGCCCAAGAGGAAACAGTAAGGAAGACACGACATTTTCCTGATCCATCCCGTCAACGGCCACCAGGGCGTAAAGCAACAGCAACACGGTGATTGTCAGGGAAAAAAACAAGGCGCGATACGGTCGCCGACGTTTTTTTCCGTAGCGACCGGGAGTCATTTTTTTTGCGGAGGCTGAATCTTTTACCACGGTGCTTATGTATCCAACTTCTCTTTTTTAGCAATGACGAGGGTCCAGTAATCAGGCTCTCTCTCTGCCAGGAGTCTTATTTCCCTTGTAATCGACTCGTCTTCCCTGCCGCATTTTGAAACAGCCACACTATTCTCAAGCATGTCGGCATCATCCAGGGCCTCGATAATATCGGGTACATTTTTATACGCCTTGAGAAGGACCACATTCTCCACAGTATCACCAACCTTTCGCACATGAGCACCGCCAAAAGCACCAGAGGTAAGCAAAAGGGATTCCTCCGCCTCAACAAGCGGCCTGTTGATCCGCGCAGCTGCCGCCTGGTACGAGGTGATACCCGGAATGGTCTCAACAGCTATCCCGGGATGGAATTCCTGCATTTTCTGCAAGATATACCCGAAGGTCGAGTAGGTAAGCGGATCTCCCAAGGTAAGAAAGGCAACATCTTTCCCCTTTGACACCTCCCCGGCAATGGTGTCGGCGTTTTTCCTCCAGGCCCTATCAGTGACAACCTCATCCTTTGTCATGGGAAAAGACAGATGGTGCACTTCAAGATTATCAGGCAAATGAGGTCTGGCAATGTCAAGCGCCAGGCTGAAGTCATTTGTGGTGGCGGAAGCGGTAAAAATTGCATCCACTTGGCCGAGTATTTTCACCGCCTTAACGGTGATCAGGTCGGGATCCCCGGGGCCCACCCCAATCCCATATAATGTGCCGCTATTATTCATAAGCCTCACGCCCCGTGGCCAGAACTATCAATG
The DNA here is from genome assembly GCF_010646885.2 of Desulfopila sp. IMCC35008. Taxonomy (GTDB): domain Bacteria; phylum Desulfobacterota; class Desulfobulbia; order Desulfobulbales; family Desulfocapsaceae; genus Desulfopila. Next base: position 5,240,744 of record NZ_CP050700.1, read on the forward strand.
CATTAACCACGCTTGCCGCGATGTTGGAACCACCTTTTCGACCTACATTTGAAATATAGGAATAAGGGGACGAACAGAGTAGCTCTTTTGATTCGGCCGCCTTAACAAAGCCAACCGGTAATCCGACGACAAGGGCCGGTCTTGCTTTGCCCTGATCCATCAACTCCAGCAACCTGAGCAGTGCTGTCGGGGCATTGCCCACCACATAGATACCACCGTCCATAACGTCCAGTGCCGCGTCCACCGCGGCTTTTGCCCGTGTTGTCCCCCTCTCTTCTGCAATCTCTGCAACCCGTGGCTCGGTCATCAGGCATTCGACACGACCCCCAAATCCCTCAACCAGCTTTCTCCTGATGCCGGATTTCACCATATTGGTATCGACCACCACATTCTTTCCAGCTTTCAGGGCCTCGACACCTATCGTATGGGCATTTTCTGAAAAACGGACGGAATGAATATAATCAAAATCGGCAGAGGTATGAATCATCCGTCGTACCACTGGCCATTGGTCGGCAGGAAAATCGTGATCTCCCGCCTCCGCATCAATTATCTCAAAGCTCAAACGCTCAATCTCATGGGGCTGCATAATTCACCATTTTCGACTATCAGGAAGAATCGATACCATGAAAAATCCCCGGACCACATACAATGATCCGGGGATTCCCTGTAATTCCACGTATCGACACAAACATCCCTTATCCACGGGGATCCTTGCATTCAGTATACCTCCAGACAGGTCTTCTGACTTTCCGACCCCTTTAACGGCCTTCCCGCTTCATCAGCAGTGGCGCAAGATATTGAAAGGGTTCTCCAAAATAAATAGAGCAGGATTACAGCGGCGGGTCCGTCCCGGAATCGCACCGGGTTCCCTTTTCATCCACATCAGTGGAACCTGGAGAATGATTCCCATAGTTACACAAATGATAGCCGCTGTCAATCCTGCCATTATGATCGATACGTCTTGCACAGCCTCCTAAAAACACAGCAAAATCAAGGAATATGGAAACAATACCGGCCCAAAGGGTTTAGACGCCCCTGTCTGAAAACAATGGAACCTACACATCCAGTCTTAGGCAGGTACCATCAATTTCGATAGAATGAATCACATTTTGGGCAGGAGCAATGTCAAACAGCAGCAGGGATGACAATAACGCAGAATAGTGCCTCTACCTCACCCAGCTTGACATTACGCCTCTTTCACGCAAAGATAGAGCAGGATATTATTACGTTATGCCTGCACAAAATTCTATCACTCCGGCATGGGTTTATCTGAACGGCCGCCCATATACCGCACAACACAACTGAATATTACTGTTACATCCCCCCAGGGAGGAAGTAATGCCAGAGCCCAAAAAACACTCTGTAATTCAATGTCTACTTTTTATAGTCATCACCTGGCTCATACCTTGTACAGCTTACGCGGATACCGTGGATACGATGGACCTGCTGTTATCCAGAGTTACGTATCTACAGACTGATCACCACCGCCTCACAGGAACGCTGGATAAGCTCAACTGCCGTACCCATTCGTGCTCCATCGATTAAGTCCTCTTCGGATATCCGCCGGCTTTTAGCACATGGGGTGCATGCCAGGATGTCCACCCCATGTGCCTGCAGGTAGGTCATAAGGTCGTCGGCCACATCACCTGTAGCAGCCTTGAGATTATCGATCAACCCTTCCTTGGCCAGGTAGACCGCTTCATCAAGAAGAAAAAGGGTAACGTTTTTCCCTTCTTTATGCGCTACAGTTGCCAAATGGATAGCCCTTGTTGCCCTGTTCGGGTTATCGGTCCCACAGGAAACGGTAATTACCACATTATCAGTCATCGTTTTCCTCCAGTTGATTGAATTTATGAAAATGCCGCGTCATCGGCACAGAAAACAACACTCGTGTATCTTTCCCCCAGATGTCAGAATGTAAATCCTGGCACCAGTCACAGGATATCCTATTGACCAGCTTTGACCAATGAAAATAACACGTTGCGACAGTCACCCGGATGCATCATACACCTGCCAGAACAAAGATAATTACATCGAGGGGTTGGATTATCAGGTCATCGACCATTCGAAATGGTTTCCATCCTCAGCTACCCCGGATACTACAGGGTTGAGGGAAGAACGTTCACAGGAGCTGTTCAGTTCTTAATAAAATCAACAATCATATCCGCTATCGGCCGCGTTGAGCCCGGCGCAAGGATGTCACCGGCCAGGACATGATGGCTGGGGGAACCCGACTCATAATAGGGGATCAGCTTTTTTTTCTCTGAGCCGATACTGCCAAATCTCTTCTCAATGGTCACCGGGCAGACGACCTCATCCGCAGGTGAGTAAATAACCAGGAGCGGCGTGCGGATTGTCCCCAAATCCAACGAGCGAGCGATACGCACCATGCCCTGCAAGGGCAGTAAGGCCTGGGTCGGGAAACGGTTGGTCCAGAATTTTTCATATTCTTCGTTATGCGGCTCCCAGCTATATTCAGGCCCCATTACAAGTTCAGCAATCTGCCTGCCCCATGGCAGCGTGAGAAGCTCTGTTCTCCGATCGACCAGACTGAGATTAGGGGATAGCAGGATGAATGCACACACATGCTCGGCAATACTTTCTGTTGCCAGCCACGTAGCCATCGTACCGCCTGTAGAGAGGCCAATCACCACGACTTGCTCACCGATTTTACGACCGATCTCCACCGCCTCCCAGGCATCGTTCAACCAGTTGTTGACCGAACCATCCACCATCGCCTCGCTACTGCGCCCGTGGCCGGTAAAACGGGTATAGAAAAGGTTCGCGCCAAGCTCCTGGGCCACAATCTCGGCTAAGGGGGCCGCTTCCTGCCGACACGCGGCAAAACCGTGCAGGTACACAACCGACAGAGCTGTTTTTTCCCCTTTTTCCCCGGCCCAGATAATTGTTTTTTCCGCTCCGACCCGAATATCGCTGAAACGTGCTTCCGATTCTGCAAGATACCTATCAAGGTCGACAGGCAACTCCATCGGTCTGATTACAGTATCGATTTTCACCCTCGGCCCGAAGAAAAACAAGACAACCAGTACACATGAAACAAGCAGGAAACCTGTCAACACGATAAACTCTCCATAATTTTCCTGCATTTCCAAGGGGAACGGGGCGGGTTCAACAGCAGGAACCTCCCCCCTTGCGTCCCGTCAGTCGCTCAACCCACAAGTTTATATAGGCCTCGGCGCAACCCACTCCCGGTTTGACACTGATCGCCTCCACAGGACAATTTACCGAGCAGGCACCGCACTCCATACAAGCATCAAGATCTTGAATAACTGCTTTCTTGTCGACCAGCTCAAATATTCGATGGGGACACACGGTCAGGCAGTTTCCGCAACCGATACAACGTCCTACATCAAGCTTCAAGGTCGCTGTATTATCAATGTATCTGAAATTTATCATAGTTACAAACCCTCTACCCTATAAAGGGTGAAACCAGCCAGAGCAGAATCGCCAGGCCACCACCAACCCCTTGTACTGGAATCCCCCTGCGCATCTCAAACTCTACACCCGATGGCGAAGTGAAAGGGGTGCATCCGGTAAAATTCATGGCCTGATATGAACTTATAACCACAGACCAGAGGAGGAGAGCTGCATGATTAAGCGAAAAAATCCACCCCCCTGAGACGAGGATTATGACTCCGAGCATAAGTGGTGGCCAAAGTCCTTTTATCCAGAACTGACGACCGGGAATCCAGGGTAACAATAGCGGCACAAGAGCGGAACCACAAAAGATACCGAACAGGGTCGACCAGAAGAGCTGTACTGTTCGATGCCAGGTCACATCGATGGCAAAAAAATGCGGGCCCAGACCGGCTAGCAGGAAACCAACTCCCAATGTCACGGCTATTGTCTTCAGTTGCAGGTACACTTCAACGGGAATAAGTTCCGCCCGTTCACCAAGTGTAAAGGTCACGGACCGCATAGATTCCGTTGCAACATCGTCTCCGCCCAGGAATGCTGGGATATCCCGGGCCCTGACCGGACCAAACCGAACCCGGAAGCCGCACTCCTTTTTCACCCGGGGAGCGGAAACCCCAACAGCACCAAGTTGCGGCACAATCAGGGTATCGTGTGTTATGACCTGGTCAAGCCGGGCCCACTTCACCAGGGAAACCATTTCATCAGTGGAAAATGTTCCCTTGCCAGCTGCACACCAGACGTTTATGCCCCTGGTATCCGCAACCAGTATCCAGGCACTGACCCCGGACAGTTCAAACCGCAGAGCATCAAAAGAAAGTTTATAATTGGCCGTTACCAACACCGGAGACAGGGGACCGGGACTCCCGACCGCATAAAGGCCCGGATTAATGCGATAGTTATTTCTGGTAACTCCGATTCTTGTGAGAACCCGTCCCCACCAGTCCCGGGCGGTCGGCGATGTCGCAACCCGGGGGACCGGCCCCACCGGAGTGGATATAAAATCCTCTACATAGGCATCGATAGAATAGCCAGCCTTCTCATGGAGCCCCGCCCGGGGTTCCTGCTTCGGGCCTCAACAAGGTGCCTCACCCGAAGCCTGTTTGTTTGTTCCGTCACAGTCCGGAGTGAGTGAGGACAACGGTTGAAGCGATGATGAATGGTCAACGTTCTGCTGGATGTTCATAATTACCTGCCTGGTCTCTTGAAACTTGTACGTCTTTGACTCTATATAGATGTCCATAATGTAGGAAGCTATGAGCGGAAACGCAACCTCGTAAAGGCTTCTACCTTAAAAACTTACACCGCTCCCACCCATAGGACAGCCCCGATTGATAAAAGGCGTGCGACTGTTCTTGGCCCGGAATATAATCAATGCCAGTGTACTTGTAAAATGAGGGCATTTGTTAATGAGCCAGAAAAACTTGAAAGGAAAGAGGAAGTAATACTATGCGTATCGTCGCTGCCCCAAATGCATTTAAAGGAAGCTTGTCCGCACATGAAGCCGCCGAGGCCATCAGCAGGGGGGTACTGCGAGGCTTCCCTGATTGCGAAGTTATACAAGTGCCGGTGGCGGACGGAGGCGACGGACTCCTGGAAATTGCCACAGACGCCCTGGGTGGTGAGGTATGTGATGTCACCGTTAAAGGTCCGGACATGCAGGAGATCACCTCCTCTTTTGGCTGGGTCAGGGAGAACAGGGTCGCGGTCATCGAAATGGCCAGTGCAAGCGGCCTGGCCATTTTACCTGAAGCGAAGAGGGACCCGACCCTTACCACCACCTTCGGGACCGGGGAACTGATACTGGCAGCACTCGATAAGGGAGCGCAGAGGATCATTGTCGGCTTAGGCGGCAGTGCTACCTGCGACGGGGGGATCGGCATGGCTACCTCACTTGGATACCGATTCCTGGACGAAGCTGGTAATGCACTCCCTCCGATTGGCAAATCGCTTCAACACATCGTTTCCATAGATACCAGCGATATCGACCAACGGTTGGCACAAGTTGTATTCGACGGTGTCTGCGACGTTACCAACCCCCTGACCGGGGAAAACGGTGCATCCCATGTTTATTCCCCTCAAAAAGGGGCATCTGCAGAACAGGTACTGGAACTTGATGAAGGACTTTCAAACCTGGCCGACGTCATTAAACGAGAAATGGGCATGGATATTCGGGATGTACCGGGAGCAGGTGCCGCAGGGGGACTGGGTGCAGGTCTGCATTGTTTTTTGTCAGCCCGTCTTGAGAAAGGCATCGACCTGGTGCTTGATCTCGTTGAACTGGAAAAGAAAATCCAGGGAGCAGACCTGGTTATTACCGGTGAAGGCCAGATTGATTTTCAAACCAGGTTCGATAAAGCGCCAGCCGGAGTGGCACGGCTGGCCAACCGTTATGGAATCCCCTGCATTGCCATCTGCGGAAGTATCGGCGAAAAGATCCATGAGCTCTATGAAACCGGCATTATCTCCGTGTTTTCAATCTGCTCAGGGCCACTGTCCCTGCAGGAGGCGATGGATAATGGGGCGGAGCTGGTAGAAAAAACAGCTGAGCAGGTGATACGGACTTATCTTGCCAGAACATACTAGGGGCGTGTCGGATATCAGGCAAATAGAGATGGTCTGGCTAAGAGGTTTCTTCTGATTCGGCGTTCTCGTCCGCCCACTGCTTCATCTTTTCCAGTTCCTTCTGGTAACAGGCAGGGCAATAGCCGTGACTGAACCGGGCATCAGCATGTTTACTGACATAGGATTCGATTTTGTTCCAGTCACCCTGGTCATCCCTGATCTTTTTACATGATGAACAAATAGGTATCATCCCCTGCAGGGTCCTCACTTCCGATAAGGCAGTTTTCAGTGACCGGTTGAGATGAACTATTTTCACCACAAAAAGCATGATCAATAACAAAAAACCCAGGATGATCGAAGTCTCCAGCAGATATTGATCGAGGATATCTTTTACAGTAATGGTGTTGAACTTCTCGTACGGTCCGATATTCAATGCTGTAAAGAGGGTATGCACCGACTGGTAATCGAGCGGCGGAACCCAACGGTCGTAATTCCCGGCAATCGCTGCCGGATTATCTTTTTTCAAACTCAGCAGGGCTACCGTCACTTTCTCCACCAACTCATCGTCCACGTGAGAGAGGCTGGAAAACGGCCATTCAGGATAGAGTGCCGTTGAATGAATATAGGGGAAGCCTCTTGTTGATAAAGGATTGATGATCTTGAAATCCGCCAGCCTGATCTGCCCTTCCTGCTCCATCTGTTCAAGCACACTGGTGCGAACGGTTCCCGCATCCGCCTCCTTATTCAGCACCTTGAAAACGATATCATCCTGGGGTAATCCGTTAAAGGTCAGACTGCCAAAATCAGCAAACGGGTCCAGATCGTGCTTCAGAAATTCCTCCCAGGCGACCAGGAATCCCCCGAGAGAACTCCTCGTGACAGCAAGGAAGTTTTTGTTCTTCAGGTCCTCGATCGTATTAATATCATCCCGATCCGCCCGGGTAAACAGAACCCCTCCGAACTTTTTGGTCGTCAGCCCATCAATAGATTTAACAAGTGTCACCATGCGGGCAATGCCCTGATTGGCCTCCAGTTCCACATAGTGCCCGGTGTTGGTCAACACAAAATCGATAGTTTTATTCTCAACCGCCGGGTTTATCTCCGGATACTTCATGGGAAGAATAACAAATTTATAACCGGGAATCGCCAGGGTCAAACTGTCGGCAGTAGGTCGCCACCGTTCCATCGTCTTTTCCGGGGTCCTGAAAGCCAGCACCCCTATGCGAACAATCTTCTCGCCAGCTGCCCCCGCGTAAACGGTCAAGGCTGCAGTAATAATAGAGAAAAAGAGATAAATATGTAGTAGCTTCCTGGGTATCAAACGTATCCTTCGTCAAATTTTTATCGTCGTAGGGTAATTATAGTGAGAGGGGACTCTCTCTTCAAATTTTCTTTACTGCAATGCCAGAAAAGAAACACCCCATCCCTGACACAGTAAAATTATCTTATTGCTTTACACAGCTTCTACAGAGTCCTTCCACCCGGACCTCAATCCTGCTCACTGTGCCGGAAAAATACTTCAAAAAATTTCCTGAACGAACGGCCAGGCTGTCCGGGCTCAAACACTCCATCATCCCGCAATTGGTACAGTAGAAGTGTGGATGTGGCATATGGTGTTCATTCGGAGCTAAGCCGAAATGGGCGGCTCGACCACCGCTGCTGATCTGCTCAAGTATCTTCTTCTCCACCAGAAGATCGAGAATCCGGTATACTGTCACCCTGTTAATCGAATGGCTTCGGTCAATGGTCGCAAAAACCTCAGCCGCCGTGAGCGGGTAATTATTTGAGCCGATCACCTCCAGAACATGCAGCCTGTTTGGTGTAGCATCCAACCCAACATCATCTAACAATTTGCTATAATCACACTGGTCACACATAACGCATCCTACTCCTCATGTGCCTTCAGCCACAACCACCGCTCCCGCATCTGCATGAGTTTGTCAAAACCCATTGACAGGAAAAAACAGAGCCCTGCAACAAAAATGATGACGGCTCCCGAGGTGAGGTCATAGGTGTAGGCACCAAAGAGACCACCAAAGATAAAAAGCATACCGAGCACGCAGGAAACAACCATCATCTGGAAGAGCGATTTGGTATATCGCTCCGCGATGTAGGGGGGAATAGTCAGCAGGGCGATCACCAGGATAAGTCCGACCACCTGCACGATTATCACGATAGACACGGCCACAGCCCCGATCAACATGAAATAAAGCCTTTTAACCCGAACCCCCCTTACCTGGGCAAACTCCTCATCATAGGACATAATAAGCAGGTCGTTATAATACCAGCCGATAAAACAGATGAGGGCCACTCCAAGCACAGCCATATAAATGAGATCAGAAGTAGGCACACTCAGGATAGAACCGAACAGATAGCTCATAAGATCAACATTGTAGCCAGGCGTCATATCAAGCAGAAGGACACCCGTGGCCATCCCCACCGCCCACATAACACCAATGATGGTGTCTGCCCGATGTTTCGACCGCATGGAGACTGCCGCCATCACCATCGCAGAACCAAAGGCGAAGAGCGTTGCCCCCAGCAGATAGGGCCAGCCCAGGAAAAAAGCCAGCCCGATACCTCCATAGGCGCTGTGAGCCACACCACCAGACAGAAAAACAAGGCGGTTCACGACAATCATGGTACCTATCACACCGCATATAATGGCTGCGAGCAGCCCGGCTGTGAGGGCATTGCGCATGAACTCGAACTGCAAGGCTTCAATCATCCGGAGACCTCCCCTGTTTTGGTATCCAGTTTCCCCTGGGCAACAACCTCTACCGGACAGATTTCTTCAACCGTACAGGAATGAAAAGCATCAAGCACCTCGCCCGAAGTAGCAAATGCCTGGTGATAATGCATGGTCCGATTGAGACAAATTATAGATTTCACATACGAGGCGATGACCATTAAATCATGACTGACCATCAGGATAGTCAGATCCTTATTCAGCTCTTTGAGCATCTCGTAAAACTCTGTCTGCCCCTTGGTGTCGATGGAAGCAGTTGGCTCGTCGAGGACAAGCAACTCGGGTCGGGAGATGAGCGCGCGGGCGATCAAAACCCGTTGTCTCTGGCCACCGGAGAGGGCTACGATCTTACGATTGGCAAACGCACCGATCCCCAGTCTCTCCATAATCGCCTGAGCGCCCTTCCTCCTCTCTGCCTTATTTCCCATATAAAATCGTCTTCGCGGATCATAGTGGCCCATGAGCACCACATCCAGTGCCGTCGCCGGAAAACTCAAGTTATGATTCACGTGCTGGGGGACATAGCCAATAGGAGTATTATGGGTCCGGGGCCGACTGTTATTGATAGTGATAGATCCCCTCCCCGGCTTTAACAAGCCAAGGATAATCTTGAGCAGGGTCGTCTTGCCTCCCCCGTTGGGACCGATAATGGAGATAAAATCGCCCTCATTGATAGAGAGATTGATATCGTGCAGGATATCCTGCCCACCGGCCGAATAACAGAGTTCCCTGATCTCAACGATGGGTTTATTGGTTTCCATTCTTCCTCACTGAACCGTCTTTTTGAAGATATCGGCAACATGGCGCATGTTTTCAAACCAGTTCTCAGCAAGCGGATCGATGGTTATGACCGTACCCTTTAATTCACGTGCTATCACCTTGGCACTCTTTACCGAAAACTGCGGCTGGGCGAAAATCACATGTATGTTTTCCTCCCTGGCCTGCTCGATCAACTCTTGAAGTTGCGCCGGTTTCGGATTTTTCCCCTCCATTTCGACTGCCACCTGCTCCAAACCGTACTCATGAGCCCAGTACCCCCAGGACGGATGAAACACCATAAACCTTGTACCCTTTTTATCTCGTAATATTTCCTGCAGATCACCATGCAGCTCATCGACCCGGGACAGGAACAGGGCCAGGTTTTTACGGAAATGCACTTCCCGTTCAGGAAAACGGGCGATCAGACTTTCACCGATAATCTTTGCCTGTTTCTTTACCAGCACAGGGGATAACCAGATATGCGGGTCCAGACCCGTAGTTGGCTCTCTAGCTTCTTCCTCATGACCGTCTTCCTCGTGCCCGTCTTCCTCATGATGATGCGCAGCCATGGTCAATTTGTGGATACCTTTATCCGTATGGATGATAGTCATTTCCGGATTGACGTCAGTAAGTCGCTCCAGCCACACGTTTTCAAACGGTACACCAACACTGAAATAGAGCGAACTTTTTGAGAGCTTTCGCATCTGGGAAGGTTTTGGTTCGTAAGTGGCAGGGCTGGCCCCAGGTTTCACCATGACCTCAACCTGCAACGACTCTCCGCTAATTTGTTGCACAAAGAATTTTTGCGGCAGGATGGAAACAAAAACGGTATCCCGTTCTTTTGCCGATACCGTGGAATTACTTAAAATAATTAGAAACAACAGGAATAACCACTGAACTGTGCGTCTCATTTTATCCCCTTGAAGATAGTGAACTGACTCATTGTCGATAATGCAACTATATTGCATTGAAGCATTTTTTCAAGAGAAGTCAGAATTATAGCTCCGCGCACAACGGGGAAGAGTTCAGTCAGGAACCATCCAGTGGAGTCAGCAATAATCCGGCATTGATTCCCCCAAAACCGGAGTTACAACTGATGATTGATGGCGCCATGAGTGGCAAGGTACGATTTCCGGAGAGCAGGCAATCAGTCTCCTCCGGTTCACACAAGCCCACCGTAGGTGGCAACAAGCCCTCAACAAGACTTTGCACACTGAGCATGGCCTCCACAAGCCCGGCTGCACCGAGGCTGTGGCCAAGACTACCTTTTACTGAACATACTGGTGTTCCTTTTGCCAGCATCTTCCGGAAAACCAGCAGTTCCATCGCATCGTTATAAAAAGTGGCGGTTCCATGGGCATTAATACCCCCGACGGGGCCATTGTGCTGAGCCATGATCTCTCGGAATACCGAAAGCAAGCCAACACCATCCCGGCTGGGAGCCGTTATATGGGTCGCATCACAGGATATGGACCAGGCAGCGACCTCAGCCATTCCCTTCCCGCCACCAGCAATTGAATCGCCTGAGGATAGCAACACCCAACCACCACCGTCACCAAGGGTGAGGCCGTCCCTGTTACGGTCAAATGGTCGTGCACCCTTAGGAGAAAGGGCTTTGAGACTTGAAAATCCCGTTACCACAAAATCTGAAAGGAGATCAAAACCGATAACCAGGACATGATCACACCTGCCGGAACGGATATCCATCGCCCCCCGGATCATGGCAATAAGACTGGAGACACAGGCCGCACTCACGGTTATGCCATCCCGGGTCAACCCCAACCTCTCGGCAAGATACTTTGCTACCTGCCATGGTTGACCCGTTTCATCTGGACCATGGAGAGCCAACTCATCTGCCGCAGCTTTGGTCGTTGCACAATAAAGCCTGGTATTTTGTGGAATATCAGGCAAATTGTCACACAAGAGGTCAAACAACGATTCCTGACGCTCATGACTGCCAAACAAACCGGTAAGCTTGTCTATCACTGCAAGCGGCAACGGCTCTACAACACTTCCGAATGAACGGAGAGAAACACCCTGTTGGCCTTCAACCAACCCGGACCAGGTGGAAGCCAGATCACCCAGCGGTGTGCAAATATCCCCCGCTGTGACAAGTACCTTTCTCATTTTTTTTCAAACCCGCCTTCTTTCCACTTCCTGCGGAAAGTTTCGAGCCAGTCCGGCAGAACCAGCAGTACGGTGCCATCCGGTTCAGTCATCATCTGCACGGTATACCCCGAAGCTGCCACTTCCCCATTCTTCTTGAACAACGTGTAGGTAAAATTCAACCGTGCCGCATCAGACCAATGAAGTTTCGTTTCAACGGTTATCTGTTCATCAAAACGAAGAACACTCCGGTAATCGAGATGCATTTTTACAATCGGCGCCACCGTGTTATGGACCATAAAACTTTGATATGTCAATCCAAATGCATCACCAAAAGCAATACGTCCATCTTCAAGATAGCTCGGGTACCTGCCATGCCAGACCATCCCCAGCCCATCAACCTCCTCAAACCGAACCCTTCTCATACACGAGGCAACAAGAGGTGCAGGAGCCGATTCATCAACCGGAAAATACTTTTCTTTTAACCGCATAGGCTTATCCTTTAACAGAGATACCAAAGTTACACGTACCGCTGGAAACACTCTCCCCGTTACTGTTTTCTATAGTAAAACCGGCACACCAGCCATCCCCTTCCGGCCTCAGCTCAATACATACTTCGGTAGGGCCCCCAGGAAGAACGACACCCCTGAACTTGACCCGATCATAACCGGAGGGGGTCAGTTTTAACTCAAGCGACAATTCTGTAACGCACCGTATGGCAGCCAACTGAACCACAGCCGGCAACACCGGTTTCCCAGGAAAGTGACCTTGAAACCCGGGAAAATCCTCATCAAAATGAAATGAGGCTTTAAGATGTATAGTGCCGGACTCTTCCCGGCTCGTAAATGAGCGGCACGATTCCCGCAGCGCCCGATAGATTGATACTGTTCCCTTCTCCATCCCCGTCCTGTCTCACATGGCCTTCTCATTAATAGTGATTCGCACCCCAGCCCACGGTTCACTGTAGACAATCTCTTCAGTAGTCCCGGCATCAGAGTACGTAACGGACCACCTGGTAAATGGCCCCACCTTGAATCTTTTAGCCATACGTCGTCCTCCCTCTGTATCAAGGCATAAACTCTGCAGGAAGATCCTGCTGCATGGTTCATTCGGCGGCTCCTGCAGGAAAATGCGCGAGAAAGCGATGGCTAAATAGTAAGCGAGGTCCGAGTCCCGCAAAACACCCGACAGTTCCGGCTGCTCCCCTTCTCCTGGCAACGGTCCTTCCAGCAGGGTCACACCGGTGCCGTCCAGAAGAGCGAAAACCAGACGTTCCTCCTTGCTTGCCACTGCAAGGATACCTGAAAACCTTAGTTTGCCCCACCGTTCGATACGAATACCGGCAAAAAGATGTATGTTTTCACCTGACGACGTTCGAGAGGTCTCTGATGCAATCTGAATCCCGGCGCAGCCGGAAAGAATACCAAGCATCACTATCATCACCATCAACCGAAACATTATGCTCCTCCAGGCCGCTCACCAACAATCAACGGGCTCACCAAAAGCGCCACCGGCCAGGCTGTCCCTATACCCACCAGAACCGTAAGACCAAGTGAATAAAGTGCGGGATGCGAGGCGAAGGACAGCACACCGAAACCGATCAGGGAACTTGCGGCACAGACCGACACCGCAAAAGATGCACTCGCCGACACCTGGCCGAAACGTGAACAAACAATAAAAATACCGTAATCAACACTCAACCCAATCACCATAATACCCATGATGAGATGCATCATGTTCAGTTCGCTTCCCGTCAGTTTGCAAAAGAGGGACATGGCGGCCAGAGCAGAAACAACAGGTGCTAAAACCGCACCAACACTGGCAGGATTTCGAAACTGCAAGGCAACAAGGAGAATAACGAGAGCGCCCGCCAGGCAAGAGAGCAACAGGATATCTTTTTTGAGCAATGATTCTACTTCAGCCCGCCATTTCCTGTTGGCCAGAACCGACACCGACGGGTGCTTATCTGCATAACCGAGGAGTACCGGCAATAAGCTATCATCAATACCGACCGTTGTTACCACAAGATAACGATCCTGTAAGGTTCCACCCTCTAACCTACTCACATGATGTATCATTGACTGCAGCATCGGATCAAACATGGTGCCTTGAAAGTAACCCGGAGCTACCGATAGGGGTTCCTGATCCAGCCATGAAAAAAACGGACGGAAAGCTCGAGGTGAGAACCCCTGTCCCTCTGCAACCTCCTGAAATATAGTGTCAAACTGTGGACGCACCTTCTCCCACTGCTCCTCCCATGCCTGTATTCGTTTCTCTTGAGTTTGTTTATCGGGCAGCAGGGGAACAGGCGATTGTACCTGCGTGGCCCCTCTGTCACGCAAAAACATAAAAAGATCGCCAGCCTCAGACAGGGCCCCATCCAGATCTTCACCGGTTGTCACTACAAACGCCTGTTCACCTTTGTCACCCCAGGCCTCGCTGAAATGGCGTTCCATCGTAACCACGTCTTCGTCTGGTGCATCCAACACCCGTAGATCACCGTTATAACGAAGCTGCGGCCATGACCAGACACCTAACACCAACAAGATGAACCAACCACCCCACACCGCAGTCCGCCCGATTGGATGTGACAGAGCTACAGTCATGGACACCGGGAGTTTTTTCTTTTGCCCCCCTCTGGCATTCTTTCCCGAAATTACAGTCGGGATCAACAACCAGGCGAACACCACCCCAAACAAAACCCCTGCCAGGGCAAGAGTGGCCATCTGCCGGTGAGACGAGACATCTGAAAAGAACAGCACGATCAATACCGATGCAGTTGTCAGTGTTGCAAAAATGATCGGACGGCGCACATCATTCATGATGGCGCTTCGTGATCCATCCTCCCTGGTGAGGGCTACAAAAAGGTGAACCGAAAAGTCAACGGATATACCGAGAATCACGATACCAAAACCGAGCGCCAATCCGCTAATTTCACCATAAAGAGCTGCTGTTACTGCAATTGCAGGCAGCGCACCCAAAAATGGCACACCAAATACAACAATTGCACGAATATCACGTAATGTCACCGCGAGCAATAGAATCAACAACACTGACGCCACCGGCAACAAGATACGCAAATCGCGTTTTATAGCATTACTGTTGGCCAGGGTATGGGGCAGAGTACCGATAATTTCAGCTACAATTCCAGGTTGCAGGACATCTCCGTAGATTTTCTCCAGTTCGGCTTGAAGAGTCCCACTATTACCTGAATCGGTGAGGGGAGAGCGAGATTTGGCGAGCACGAGTATACTCATACCGTCCCTGGACTGCAGGAAACCATGATCCGGAACAACAGAAAACTCTGCCTGCAGATAGGTGAGTTTGTCAAAAAGAAGACCAAGAAACCCAAGGGGATCCTGTCCAATCTGTTTCTTGACCGCGATACCTGCAGGGCTGTTGAGCAGGAGATAGTTTTCATACAGCTGGCGACGCACCTCTCCTTCACTCGTTAACGTCTTTATGCTATCAAGGTCTTCATCTTCGAGCAATACCGGAAGAACGGGCAGAAGGCGGCTTATGAAATCCCGTTCAAAACCGGTCGGCAATCGGGACAGGACATTTTCGAACATGCTGTTTGCACTGAGGGCCTCTCCCAGCTGTCGAGCGCTCTCCTGCAAAAAGGGGCGGGCATCGGAGGGAGTTTCGTAGTGCTGTTCATCTGCCCTCAGGGTAATAAACAAGCGATCAACAAGGCCGATCTCCTGGAGCAGCTGCAAATCCCCGCGAACCGCCCCATCCGGCAAAAGATCGAGCGCATCATCATTGATGGAGAGATGGAGGCTGAACAGCCCGCCGATAAAAACGATACAAAGGACAACTGCCCAGCGAAGGATTCCCTCACGCTTACTCATCGAGACCACAGCTCTCGAAAATTGCAGGAGGCAAAGGACTGTTCATGACAGGAGCATCAAACAGCAACCGTGTCAGGTCACCGCCCGTCTCCAAAATTTCTACCTGCTGCGGTTGCAGGGTTTCTGGATCAAACGTTATGCGGACAGACGTGAGGAATTCACCGTCGGCTTCCTCAAGCGGTGTAACCTGAAGCGTCGACGGCCCCATTTTTTTAAGCTTATAGCGATCTTTCAGCGAGCTGTAATCTCCGCCAAGCCAGAGCCAGAGTTGTTCGGAAACAACCTTCATGACAGGATCTTCTGAGAGTGTAAATTTCACCGGTTCAACACCGTGGCTACATCGTAAGCCCGTTTCTCCATTGAAAACCAGAGCAGAAGGTACAGGCTCAGTAAACTCCCAGCGAAGCCTGTCCGGCCGCACCAGGCTCAACTTACCCTTAAACAGTACAGGCCTGTCAAACATGGCCAGCTGTTTCTCCTGGGTGAGGGCAGACTGGAATGACCTGACCTGATCAGCATTTTCACGAAGGGTTGTGAGAAACGACTCTAACTCGCCTGTTCCGGCAGTCTCCGGATTTGATGCTCCGAACCCGATGGATAACGGACAGCAAAAGCTGACAGCCAACATCACCAGAATAACGAAGGTAATTCCTCTTTTCTTACTCACCCAGATCTTCCCACACCTTAATGTCACCTTGCGCCACCAGCTGTTCTTCACAGAACAGATCCCCATGAATAATTTTCACCGCTCCGAACTCGAAGGTTTTCTCCGTTACTACCCGAAGCCTGGCACCTGGTGCAACCGTTCCGAACAAACGAAACGAATCGATACCGACAAACAGCCCGTCGTTCATCTCCTGCCCATTTTTTTTGGCATCATAACCGTTGGCCATGGCTACGGTCTGAGCCACCACTTCCACAAAGTATTCCGGGAAATCGTACTCCACATCGGTACAGATTCCCGACTCAGGCATAGTGGCCGACCCTACTGCTATATTGCCCGAACGCTCCAACAATTCCCCGACGAACAGCATCGGCGGCCGGTGGGGTACGAGAGATAATGCTTCATGTGGGAGTTGACAGTGATCTTTCATGGACATCAAAGACCCTTTTTAGAATTTGTTTTTTCATTACACGAACTTTACAGAAACCCCTCACATGTGCATGCCACCGTTCACACTGAGCACCTGTCCGGTCATGTAGCTGGCATCCTCGCTCAGGAGAAATCTCACCACGCCGGCGACCTCCTCGACCTGGCCAACCCGGCCCAGGGGAATAAGCGGCAGTATCTTATCAAGTGGAAGCTTCTGAATCATCTCTGTCTCAATAAGGCCTGGAGAGACAACATTAACCAAAATATTCCGTTTTCCCAGCTCCCGGGCCAAGGCCTTTGAGGCACCGATCAGCCCCGCCTTGGCAGCGGCATAATTTACCTGGCCCGCCTGACCTGTCTCCCCGGAAAGTGAAGCCAATGTGACAATCCGGCCCTCCCTTCTCGACAGCATATGGCGTGAGATGAGTTTGCCGAGAATATAGAAGCTATTCAGGTGTACATCAATAACCGTATCCCACTCTTCGCGCTTCATCATCGGCAGCAGTGTATCACGGGTGACACCGGCATTATGAACCAATCCGAAGGGGACCTCCTGCTGCAGCAGGGGTTCCAGCATTTCGGTTGCTGCCTGTTCATCGGCCACATCAAAAGGCAAAAGAGTACAGGTACAACCGAACGCCTCTATCTGCTCTTTTACCTTGTAGGCCAGCTCCTTCGAACTCCGGTAATTAAGCCATATATCATAACCCGCCTGGGCCAGATTCAGGGCAATAGCTGCCCCGATACCGCGACTGGCCCCAGTTATGAAGACAATTTTCCTTTCACCCATCAATCATACCCCTCGTATGTCCATGGCAACTGTTCCATATTCCGATTCGATTTCAATAACGGAGATCAGCAACGGGTTCGTTGTATCCAGTTCCCGGCCGAGACATGATGCTGCACCTAAATATCCCGGCATTACGGCCACTGGCTTGCCATCAAGCTGCACCTGCTCCTGCAACTGCAGGATCGCTTTTCCATTGACAGTCCTTGAGGCTATCTCGAGCTTTTCAAGCAACAGACCTGCGCCAATGTCTTCCTTCTCAAGCAACCAGCAGACAGCACCGGGGAACCATTCCTCCCCGGCAGGCACCATTGCCTTTTTCGCATCCAGTAGGAGATCGCTGTAGGTCTCAACCTGGAGGATGAGACAGGAATCAAGATGCCCGCTCTCTATCGCCACCATTCCCTGTTCAAGTGCGCTGAAAAAAGGAAAACCAAAATCGGTAAGTGTAATGGCGCAGCCGTGGATTCCAAGGACGGAGGCTATATATCCGGCCGCCGCATTAAAGACGGAGTGGGAAAAAAGCGTGGGAGAAACCGGCTCATTTTCAACAACCTGATCAAGAACATCGAAATTGGTCTGCATAGGCCCGAATGCTGTGCCCAGAAACAGACCGGTTCGCTCACCATCTGCCCGGAGGCCACCATTTTGTTGCAGAACATTATACGCTGCGACAACACCCAGGCGAATAAACTCATCGGCTCTACGCAACTGGCGAAATAATGGCTCCGGAATTTCAATACTACTTGAATCGGCAACAAAGCTTCCGGTAATCAGAACACTCATCAGTGACCTCCCTCAATCACCAATACCGCGTTCGATCCGCCAAAAGCAAGTGATTGGCTTATACCTATCCTTCCCGTGAGCTTCACCCTCTCCCCTTGCCTCAGAGGGGTAAGCGGAAAGTCGGGATCAGGAGTAACACAGCCAGGACTTCCATAAAGCTCGCCCCGGTTGAGACTCAGCAGTGTCAATACCGCTTCAATGGCTCCCGCCGCCCCCAAGGTGTGGCCTGTAGCTCCCTTCGTTGAAACCACAGGCACAGAATCGATCTTAAAGCCAGCGTTGCTGATTGCCGTGGTCTCAGCCTTGTCATTTGTCGGCGTACCCGTTCCGTGGGCATTTATCATCGAAATATCTGCTACGGTGACACCACTATCGGCAAGCGCCAAGTGGGTCGCCCGCTGTAATCCCCGCCCTTCAGGATGCGGTGCTGTGGGATGATAGCCATCCCCCGCAATACCATAACCCCTGATCCAGCCATGGACAGACCGCCTGGCTGCAATTGCCGAGTCGTATCTCTCAAGCACAATGATTCCGGCACCCTCACCGAGATTCAGACCTTTCCGGTCTTTGTCAAAAGGGCGGCAACTCTCCTCAGAAACCAGCATCAGGCTCTTGAAACCGTGACAGGCAATGCGGGATAGTTCATCCACCCCACCGGCCAGGGCGATATCGCACAGTCCCTTTTCCAGCCAACTTCTGGCCAGACCTATCGCATCGGCTCCTGAGGCACAGGCATTGGTTATCACCGCCCGCGGGCCATCCAAACCGAGTCCCCCCTGTACACACTCCGCCAGGTTGGAGCGAAAATAGGTAGCCAGCGGCCCCTTATCCGGATCAAGCCCCTTTTTCCAATCGATATAATACGGCTCGTTATGAAATGTACATCCTACTGTTGTACCCAGGGCAACTCCGACACGTTTTCCGGCCAATTCATCAATCGACAAACCGGCCTTCCACAGAGCCTCATCGATAGCAGTGAAAGCCAGCTGCAGGGTCCTATTCAGCTGTAAACCGGTTAACCGTGCCGATAATGCCTGCAATCGATAACCGGCATTTCCAATCTGGGCCTGAAAACAGGGCGCACTAAACGGCTCAGGAAAAAATTCCGAAGACAGCTGGGTATTGTTCACCACCCCGTCTCGAAGGTTATCCAAAAGTGTCTCGCAATTATTACCCAAGGCAGCGATACAACCGTAACCGGTTACGGCAACAGAGGGGACTTGACCTGCCATTTTATCTCAGTCTACTTCTTTAATTTGACAACTTTGCCTTTTAAAGCCACATTCACCATCATGGAACCAATAAGGCAGCTGTACTCCGTCTCACTGGATTCCGCCTGATTCTTGATGTTCGACTGCAAACCGATAACCGCGTTCCCCCCTTCCTTCCGAGCTCTCTCCTGAAAAACAATCAAGGCGGATGCAAGGGCGTGAGAGCACGCCTCTTCTTCTGCCTTCATGAAACCGTTGGTCCGCTTGCTCGTCTTATAAACACCGAGCTCTTTTTCAACCTGTGGGTGCGCCTGTGTTCCCCAGTATATTGTGATATCACCGTTCAACACGTCCTGCACATCACTATTCGCTTTTGCACTTTCAAGCGTGAATTTCTTTTTCACATCTGCCGCAGATGCCAAAGCAACAGACATAAACAGGATCGCTAAAGCGACCGCAAATACCCTTCCCATAATTACGCCTCCTTTGCTCTTCTCTACTTCTTCCTTTCCAGAATATAATTAGCCAACGCATCTACAGATTCAAAAGCCTTACGCCCCTCATCCATATCCGCAATCTGGACCCCGAAATGTTTTTGGATTAACACCACCAACTCAACGGCATCCAGTGAATCAAGACCAAGCCCTTCACCAAAGAGCGGGTCTCCGTCAATGATATCTTCAGGTTGCACACCCTGGATTTTCAGATCCTGAATCAGGATTTCCTTAATTTTCTCTTTTATCTGTTCCATATTCCACCATACCTGCCAGGGATTCGCTACTGACCCCAGAAATTATAAAAATTATACCACTGAAAAGGGTGTACCATCAGGTAGTCCTCAACCGCTTTTATATACCGCCGCGTACAGCTGCGAAGCATATCGTCCCTTTCCTCCCTGCTCCTGTATTCGGGATGAAAGGAATCCCACACCTTCAATTGATGGCTCCTGGCTCCCGTTTTAGCCGCCAGCAGAACAACCACGGGTGCTCCCACCGTTGCCGCCAAGGCATACGCTGAGTTGGGCAACCGGACTTTTTCTCCGAAAAATTCAACCTCCGAATAAGGTCCCTTGATATACCTGTCACCCATGATTGTCACCACTTCCCCGCGCTGCAGAGCTGCAGCGGCCTCGATCATGCCGCCAAAGGAAGAATCCGCATCAATTATTTCAAAGGATCGCTCCCTGCGGCCTAGATCAAAGTAGTGTTGTGCCGCCGCTTCCCGGTCATACTGCATAAGGGCATTAACTTTTACCGGCAGATCGCCGAGATGTGATAAAGCACTCTGCCAGTTCCCCACATGGGCCGTCAGCAGGACAACACCCTTACCTTGTGAAATGAACTCGTTGATGGTAGTCCGACCGTACAGCTCACCTGTAAAGTCCGCATCACCATACAGCCCCAGCCAGCCACGGTCAACCAGGACATTGCCAAAGGATAGAACAGTCTTGAGGGTGTAGTACCAATACCGCAGCCAGCCTGCTTCCGGGAATCGCCGGGAAAGATAATATCTCACAATTGCATGAATTTTGCGACTGAAAACCACATAGCAGGAGACCACCGGAAAAAGGAGAATACGTCCTCCTGTGTGACCAAAAAACTTCATCGCCACGTAAAAAAACCAGTGTCCCAGTTTTTCCAGTCTCCTCAACACCGATATTCTCCCTCGTCCTCAACAACATTCGCACTGCCAGAAGAAATCCGGCGTTCTGCTCTCGTCCGCATGTTCCTGGCAAACCAGTAAACCGGCAGGGCGCCCAACAGCCCCAGCACGGGGCCGACCAGCAGTGAGCCGACAAACCACTCCCATAATCGATAGTGGATCTCCAGCACCCACCTGTCCCAGGACAAATCCAGCAAAAAACTCCCGTGAAGAATAAAATACCCCGCTTCGATACAGAGAGCCGGGACCACCGGCGGCATGCAGAATTGGCTGGCGGCAACAGCCGCCACCTTGTTCAGCCGAAACCGATAGGTAACATAAATGATAACCACAGTATGGCAGGCAATCAGCGGCAGAGCGCCGAGAAAAATGCCAAACCAGACCGCTACAGCCAGCCAAAATGGCGAACTGCTCTCCAGGCAGAGGTTTTTCAGGGTTTTCAGGGGATTTCCCTGAACGAACACTCTTTCCTCCCGTGGTGGTCCGTCGACAACCTTGTGGTGTGGCAAAGGCAGCAACCGCCGGGAGATCAAACCCGTATGCAAAAGGGAGAGACGCACATTATCTATAAACTTATGGAAATGGCTGACCCGTTCGGCAGCAGGCGGATAATGAACAGAGACGTCAACCGAACGAACATCCACTCCACCCCAGACCGCCTTCACCAGCACTTCAATCTCGAAATCATAGCGGCTGCGGGTCAGCTTGAGTCCACACATCTGCTTCACGGGATAGAGACGCATACCACTCTGCGTATCTGACAAGTCGCGTCCGCATTCGAGCCGGACCCAGAAATTTGAGAAGTTCCTGCCGAAGCGGCTTGAACCCGGCACCGTCTCCTGGACCATCCTGCGGGAACCGATTATGATGGCAGGCCAGCAACCCGCTTCTGCCTCATCAACCAGAAGCGGAGCCTCAAGTGGGTTGTGCTGCCCATCTGCATCGATGGTCAGGACAGCATCATAGCCATTATCTGCAGCAAACGTAAACGCTGCCAATATCGCCGTTCCCTTCCCCTTGTTTTCCCTGAACTGAATTCTTGAGATTTGATAACCGGCCAGCCTGTCCAAGCCTCTGTCGCTGCTGCCGTCATCAACGACCAGCACATCAAGGCCGGTAGCAAGGCTCCTGTCAACCACCTCAACGACCGTGGCACCATGATTATACAGCGGAATAACCAGGAGAACGGCCAGCTTCTGCTCACTCATCGTTTCCTCCTGGTAAGCAGCAGGTCCCAAAGCGGGCCGACACGCCCCATCCGGTGCAAAATATTGATACGGTCATTGAACTCGTGGCACGGATAGACCCACTCCTGCCTCTTCTCAAATGCTGCAACGAGCTCTGTCTTGATTTCATGTTGGGAGATCTGCGGCGAATAGTAGAATTTGGGCCGCAGCAACACCTCACCGGGTTCTACTATCCCGTCGGTCACAGCGCGATGATATATTGGCGTACCCGGAAGTATCCGGATGCCAATAAAGGCAAACACCACACTACCTTCCAGTCTTTCAATATTTGCCAAGCCCCTGGCCAGGGTACTCCTGTTTTCCCCAGGCCCCCCAAACATGACAAAATGAGCACATGGAATATCTTCAGCCAGAATCCTGTCATGAACCTGCACCACATCATCAAAGCCGAATCCTTTCCGCAACCCTGCCAGTGTCTCATCGCAGACAGCATCCGTTCCGAGCTCCATGGCGGCAAGCCCCGAACGTTTCAGCAAGCGAAGCTCTTCGGTCGTTATATCCGTCGGACGAAAAAAAGCACACCACTGAAGTGCAAGATCCCTGCGGAGAAGCTCCTCCGCTACCCTCAGGTACCGTTTTGCCGGATCATTGAAAACACTGTCTGCAAAAAACAGGTAGCGGGCATCATGACGCGACACAAGGCTCTCCACCTCATCCACCACCTCCACCGGATCACGATAACGTATTCTGCGCCCCTCAATTGCCGGATAGGAGCAATAGCTGCAAAGGCCGGCACAGCCGCGCTTGGTCTGGACATTGAGCATGCCCCCATGATCAAGATAGTATCGGGCGGTGCTTTCGGTTATGCCGGCAGCACCGATTTGTTCAACCACAGCATTTGAACTGATGATTTTGGTGGAAGGCGGTGAGCCGTTCTCAACAGCAGACGCCAACCGGACCAATGCGTCCTCCCCTTCCCCCACTACCCCGTAATCCGCCTCCAGCAATGTCATCAAGGGTTCCGGTATAATTGAAAAAGCGGGCCCCCCAAGCACAAGAGGAGCATTTGAGTGGGTACGAATCGATCGGGCAACAACCTTTATATCATCGAGGAACTCTGCAGGATCCGCACTATCCACCGTGTCCAGATTCCGTATGGAAATACCGATAAGATCAAAACTGCTGGTTATCAGGAGTTCTTCAAGAGCCGCAAGACCACCATCGGCAAGCAAATCAAAATGGCGGGCAGCGTGCCCGTTACGTTGCAACGCCTCAGTCACATAAGCGGCCCCAAGAGGATAGACAGGATACGGGGTAACCACCTGATTGGCGGAGATAATCAGGCAGTCCGCCATGTTCTCTCTTTACTCAGTGAAGGTGATTCATAGGTCCCGTCCGCCATCTCTTTCCTGACCAGCTCAGTAAACAGCCTGGCCATCCTGAGAGACTGTGGCATGTCCTTATAAAAATGTTCCCAGGCATAGCTGTACATCTCCTGCAACGTTTCAGGAGTCATCAGTTTTGGACGATATACAACCTCGGCTGTGGTGTATTTGCCCCAGTCCCGATGCAGTATTCGGTCCTCTTTTTCATAAGTGGCAGTCACCGGTGTGTGCGGAAAAGGAGTAAGAATGGAGAACTCCGACATATCCACATCAATTTCAAGCAGAAAATCAACCAGCCGTTTTATATAATCCGCATCCTGGTTATCGGTGCCCAACAACACTGCAGCCTCAACACCGATTCCATGGTCCTTCAGGCGCTTGACCCTGTTGCGGATAACATCCGAGGTATCGAACACCGCCTGATAGACATACCAGCAACCCGCCTCGGCCGCCTTGGCGATGACCTCCTCATCGTCAAGAATAGGATGGGATATCCACTTTTTCTTCAAGGGGATAAGAGCCTCAAACAGTTCCATCACCCAGGTTTTGTCCTGGGCCAGGGAGTTGTCAACAAGGAACAGACGGTTATTGTCGATACCCTGTATCTCCTCAACCACTTTCTCAATAGGCCTCGGACGGAACTTCCGCCCACCAAGGTAGGCTGTAGCGCATGGAAAGCAGTTGAAACGACACCCACGGGAGGCGTGGACTAGATCAACCATCCGTACTCCTCGGTACACATAACGATCCCGGTTCAGGATCGATCTGCGGGCTGGGCCAACCGACTCGATTGGCGGAAAATCGTGAAAATAGTCGTATTTCGGGGCTAAACGGCCATCTTTCACATCTTTCAGCACTCCGGCCAGTCTGCCACCCTCCGTCTCTCCCAGGAAGATTGAGTCAACAAACCCGCCAACCTCTTCGGCATGGAGCATGGTCGCGATGCCACCCGCCACAACCGGCACCCCAAGCTCACGAAACGTATCGGCAATTTGCCTCCCCCGGGGGAGCTGGCAGGTCAGCATCATGGACAGCAACACCACATCGGGTTGGAGCGAAAAATCGAGTTCATCGACATTTTCATCAATAAACTTTACTTCATATTCATCCGGAATGGATGCCGCCACACAGACAGGTCCATGGGGGGGAAGGTGAAATTCCGTCTGTTCAGGAATTTTCTGCCATTTCGGGTACACAAGGGTTACAGTCGCCATCTCTATTTAATACAGTTAAGGTTACAGATATCTTTTCCCGTCCGTTTTTTTCCGGATAGTGATCAAAGGCACAGGCCAACATAAAATCAAGGGAGGCCATATGCTCGAGAAGAGCAGCTGCCTCTTTTTCCGCCCGGTTCAACAGGGTACCGTTTTCATCAAAAAGTGCATAGACCGGCCCGGTAAGACCAAAGACAACAGCCGCTTCCGCCAGCGGTGTATTTGGCAAGGTGTAGCCAAACAGGGCGGGGCTTGCCAGACCAGGACCAGATGCCATGGTTTGCCGAAATGCCAAATCGGTATGAAGAGACCCCCTGCGCGTAGCGCCTACGAGGCCGACATTTTTCCCCGCATCGCATAACCTTTCGCTTTCGCCACTTATGCCATTTTTTTCACAACGCAAGATCCGGCCTGTCTCGACAAGAACCAGCCGGCTGAGTCGGGGCATCCGTCCCCATCGACCGGGAATTGAGCCAAGAAGCTCCGCAGTTTCAGCACCGGGTACATCGCTAATAAATCTTTCGATTTCCGATTCTGAAAGAGGGGTATACGCTGATTGAATGGACATAAATTGCAGCTCAGTTTTTATTCTCGGGATGCTTAAGCCAGCAGAGTGGATCTTCCGCCAGATAGTCGCCAGTGACCTGGTAGGCGTGCCCACGACAACCGTAACAGGCTACTGAAATCTCACACGTTGCGCAATGCCCCTTGATACGGGTACGTATATTCCGCAACTCTCGGAACACCTTGCTGTTTTTCAGGATATCCGCCAGCTCTTCCTGCCTGATCGAGCCTCCCGACACATCCACTCCCGGACATGGTTGCACCTCGCCGGTGGAGGTGATGGTACACGAATATTCATGCCGGGCGCACTGGGAACCCACAAGAGGCGGATGGGGCTGCCAATCACAACCGAATTCTTCCCGGTCTATACGGGAGAGTTTCTCAAACAGCCTCTTCACATCTTCCGGGTTCACCTCAAGGTCCCGGTGTTCTGAGGCGCGCCCCTGCATGGTCATGGTCTCGAAATAGGGAGCAATGCCCTGTTGCCGCGCCCAACGCCAGAGATCCGGCAATTCATTATAATTCGGCCGACAGATAACTGTCTCAATCCCCAGG
Organism: Desulfopila sp. IMCC35008; assembly: GCF_010646885.2. Lineage (GTDB taxonomy): Bacteria > Desulfobacterota > Desulfobulbia > Desulfobulbales > Desulfocapsaceae > Desulfopila. The sequence continues at coordinate 5,266,656 of NZ_CP050700.1, forward strand.
GAATGATGCTCATCGGGATAGCCGCAATCCTGCAAGGCCTGCAAAGCATTTGCAATAGCTTCTGTGGCCCCGGCCCGACCTGCCAACCTATCCTGCACATCTTTCTTCCTGCTGTTCATTTTCAGCACAACACCTGTCTGCAGGTCGTAAAGCTTCTGGGCAGTTTTCCTGTCAAGAGTCTGACCGTTGGTAAACAGGTCGACCACAAGATCATGTTCCCTGATATATTCGATAACTTCAAAAAGATGTGGATAGCGAAGCGGTTCACCACCACCGAGAACGATAATCTTTTGGGCGCCGAGTTCTGCAGCCCGGGTAATGACGGATTTTATTTCTTCCAGGCTCAGCTCATTATCCAGCGGTTCACCGGAGGAGGCATAGCAGTATATACAACGCAGATCACAGGCATGCGTCAGCTCCAGCTCCATGGACAGCAAGCCGTTGTTTTTCCTGCATTCTTCAATTTCTTCCGGGGAAAATTCCATCCCCAGCTGATCTCTCCTGCAAATCATCACACCCTCACATCATCTCAGATCAAAAAACTTCTTCGGTTTCCGACCGCCGTCATCACTCATAACCTTCTTCACCTCGGCCACCGTCCGTACCACCACCACCGGCCGCACACGCAAGCGGGCCTGGAGGCTGTCAGCCAGGGCCTCACCACTCACTTTGGAATCGGCGGCCGCCACCACGGTGATATCATCAGAACCATCTGCTGCTTTGCGCACCTCCACATACCCACAGACGACATTGCTGTTACACTGGATGACATTGAAGATCGCTTCAGGATACAGGGTCGTCCCCCTGTATTTCAATCGCTGGGCCAGCCTCCCTTCAATACCTCCCAGCCGATCTGTGGTCCAACCGCAGCGACATGGAGAGGTATGCAGCCGGGCCACATCTCCTGTCCTGAAACGGATCAAGGGAAAACCCTCGACCCCGAGCGGCGTCACCACGACCTCACCGGGCTGTCCTTCCTTGAGGACATTTCCCTTCTCATCGATGATCTCTACCAGCATCAATTCAGGATGCACATGCCCGCCAACCCCTTCAGTACATTCACAGAACGCCGTTTCAAACTCGGTCGCACCATAGGAGGACGAGAGATTCGCCTGCCAGAGTTCACTGAGTTGCGCTCCCATCGGTGTCGGCCGGTGATCCGGTTGCCGTGCCGGTTCACCGATGGTAACGATTGTTTGTATTGAGCAGGCCCCCACATCGATATTATTATTCTGCCCCCAGCACCCCAGTTCGTACAGGAAGGTCGGGACGCCGACGATAACGCGGGGTTTTAAATCATTTATATACTGCCACTGGCGTTCCGGCTGGCCGGGGCCGCTGCGAATGGCAGCAGCACCAAGCTTTACAGCCCCACTGTAGTAGGCGAGTCCGGCGATAAAACAGCGATCCAGAGTGACGGTGAGCAGTACCCGATCTTCTTTTTGTACGCCAGCGCCCATATAGGCCATTGCCTCATTAAAGGCGAGCCGTTTCAAGTCGTTTTCTGTGTAGGGGACAATAACGGCATCACCAGTAGTACCGGACGTCAGGGCTATATCACGGCATGCTTCTTCATCCCGAAGGCCGAATTGCTCAGGATTGCTGTCGATATCCTGTCGTGAGGTCAAGGGTAACCCGGCAAGATCCTCCAGTGACTGCAGCCTATCAATTTCCACTCCGGCAACAGTAAGGTTTTTCAGGTAATAAGGTATCCCCATTGCCCGCCGAAGATGCTGCCGGAGGAGTTCAAGCTGAACCTTTTCCCGCTCGGATCGATCAGCCATCCTGAGAGCTTTTGCTTTTTGAAGGTCATACATTCCCGCTATCCTCATTCAGCGACGTCAGTGCCATTACCACAGCCTGAGACAAAATGTCCGTTCTTGCGCAATACCTGCTCCATCTTCGACCGAATCCGAAGCCGCAATTTCCTTACTGACTCAGTACGTTCGGCCCCTTTTTCCACGTAGAAAGGATCCAGCACGACAAGTTTCACCCGTCCTGGCGTCATCAGTCTGGAACCGGGGGGCAGAACAGCACCGGCGCCAACTATACACACCGGAACCACAGGGTAACCGGTCTCCGCGGCAAGGGAGAAAGCACCATTCCTGAATCGCCGCAGACTCTGATCCCGGGAACGATGACCCTCTGGCCAGATAGTAACCGAACTCCCCGCCTCGAGAAGTTTCTTGCACTGCTGCAGCACGTCCTCCCAACCTTCACTTGCATCAACATAACCCGCAAGTCTCATAAAAAATCCGTAAACAGGTATCTTAAACGGCCAGGTGGTAACAAAACCGTTCTCTACAGGTATGGCTCCAAACAGATACGGATCGATGGCAGAGTTGTGGTTGGCGACAAAAATGGATACCGGCGGCAGCAGCCCCGTTCCTTCGTATGTGACCTCAACCGGAGCCATAAAGGGAACAACCCTGGTAAGAACCCAACCATAGAGACGAATGGCCCGCCGCAGTGCCGAGGCTGCAGAGCGACCCGCTACAACCATATCTGCCAGCAGAAGAAAGGGAAGAATGACCAGACCGGCCAGAGTAAACGGGATGAACACCAACCAGAAATATACGTTCCAGACCAGCTTCAGCAAAAATCACCTACGTTGCATTCTGCTCATTTTTCAATCTGATGAGAAATTGCAGGAGATCATCGATGCTCCGTATTGAACGGAGAGCCTCTTCGTCGGTCAGTTTCATCTTGAATGTCTTCTCAAGAACCACAACCATATCCACGGCATCGAGGCTATCCAACCCCAAATCGTCGTAGAGTGTTGCCTCCGGAACCATGTCTGCCTGCTCGAGCTCAAACTCTTCGGCCAGGACTTCTATCGTCTTCCGGCACAACTCCTCATCAGTCATCATCATACTATTCTCTTGATCGCAAGTGAGGTATTAACCCCGCCCAGTGCAAAATTATTTTTTAATACAGTTGTTACAGGTGCATCCCGCCGCTCAGTTACAAGACACGCCTGACCACAACGGGCATCTATATTTTCAAGGTTGCCGGTGGGAATGATCTGCTGTCGCTGCATCATCTCCAGCACACCGATCATCTCCAGCGCCCCTGCCGCACCAAGGGTATGGCCAAGATGCCCCTTAAGGGACGAAACCGGCGTCTGGCTGTCCACAACTTGAGCTATTGCGGTCGCTTCAGCGATATCACCAAGTTCGGTGCCTGTAGCATGAGCGTTTACATAATCGATGTCAGCCCCGTTCAACCCGCCCTCTTCCATCGCCTTGGCCATAGCCCGGGCCATGGAATCCTTGTCCGGGTTGGCGATATGGCTTGAATCATTCACGTTACCGAAACCGACAACCTCCCCATATATCCTGGCTCCCCTGGCAATCGCATGTTCATAACTTTCTAACACCAGGATACCGGAGCCACCGCCGCAGACAACACCATCCCGGTCCCTGTCAAACGGTCGACACGCCTGCCGGGGATTATCATTATTACAGGAAGCCGCTCGCAGTAAATCGAAAACCCCGGTAACCGAGGCGTGCACTTCTTCGGCACCTCCGCACAACATGACCTGCTGCCGTCCGGTTTTTACCAGCAGATAGCCAAGACCTATAGACTGGGATGAAGAGGTACAGGCGCTGACCGGCGCCCACTGTTCGCCGCGTATACCAAGAGCCAGACAGACATTGGCGACACATGTATGCCCCATCATCTTGAAGAACTCACCCGATTTTATCTCTTCCAGCACCCTGTGCGGCAGGTATTTACCGTAAAAGTCCTCATAGGCAACGGGGCTGCCAGTTGTCGAACCGATAGCCACACCGGTCTCCCCGGAAGTCAGGAGCGGTTCGTCAACACCAGAATCCTCAATTGCTTCGCGCGTTGCCAGGGTTGCATAGATCGCCATCTTTCCCATGGAACGTCGGACGTTGCGAGGCAGGAGGGATTTATAATCAAGGGGGGGGACAGGTGCAGCCACCCGACTTTTTAAGCCCTGGATAGATTGCCATTCTTCCATATGACATACGGCTGATTCCCCTGCCCAGATATTTTCTATAAGCGGTGCTACACCAAGGCCAAAGGGGGATACAGCACCCCGGCCCGTGATAACAACCCTGTTTAATTGCACGTGCGCAAACTCTCCCAAAAAGGTTCCAGACCTAAAATTTCCCCGGCGCCAACGAGTCCGGAGATAGAGGCACCGACCACACCCGTCATGAGGGTCGATTGGCCACAGAGATAAAGACCGGGAACCCGGGTTCGCACCTCAGGGTTGAACTGGTTAAGACAATGCATGGCTCCGTAGGCGCATCCACCCGGTGCGGCCAATTCATCCCTGAAGGTAAGTGGTGTTCCCACAGCTATCTGTTCTATCCGGCCGGTGAGATCACCCCATCTCTGTTCAGCAGTCTCGATCATCTCGGCTGCAACTTCCTGCTTAAACGACTCATAACCTTTTCGTCGCTTACCAGAGTGGCCACTGTCAAAATGTTCAACATCCTGCCAGTAACCAAGCCGCAACAATATAATGCCATTTGATTTGGACCGCAAGGTTTCGCCGGACGGCCTGGACGTTGCCGTCAGCATCATCGGCCGCTGTTTATGGGGTGTGTTCGCCTCTTCCGGCAACACCTCTCCTTCGCCTGGAAGCAAGTAATAGTTGAGCCCATCGCCATGGTCTTCGAGAGCCTGTTCCGAACGCCCAAAAAGGGCGAACATCGACAGGCTGTTTTTCAGTCCCTGGAGCCTTGAACGGTAAGCCGGCCGGAAAGCAGACGGCGGCACCAGGGGCAAAAGTTTTGCCGGGTGACCCGTAAAGATCACATCTTCGCAATGAATCCGTTCTCCATCCGCGGTATCCACACCGGCAACACGTCCATTCTCCAAATGAATGGATGTTGCCTCACAATCATATATCATCTCTGTACCGAGCAGGCCAAGAGACTCGGTGAATGCATCAACAACGGCTTGCCCGCCGCCAGCCAGTGTATACGCACCATCGTAGTAACCATGGGCGACAAGGGCGTGTTTTTCGAGCGCGCACTGCGCAATCGGTACACCATATAAAAAAGCGGGAGCACCAAGTACCCCCCGCAACCGCTCATCCCTGATATTCTGGTTCAGAAATCGTACAAGCGACTGAGGGCGTGATTTATATCCCCGTAAAAATGGGGTCAGCGATAATTCGGTATTATAAAAAGGGACCTGAGAACAAATTGCCTGTATTGTCTGGAAATAAGTTTGCAACCCTTGCCTTTCAGACGGGAATCGCGCTGCGAGTTCACCCTCCAGCTGGTCGTAATTGAAATATCCGCGAACGCATCCCTCATACCCGTTAAATTCAAAACGGTCATAGACATGTTCCGGGACTCGCTCAACACTGATCCGATCTCGCACGTCGCACGCACGCCAGAGAAGATCAAGAATATCCCCTTCTCCCAAGCAACCGGTGTAATGAAATCCGACATCATAGGCGATTTGTTTTCGCCTGAACTGGCGAATCGCCCCCCCGAAATATTTCTGTTTTTCCAGGATCGCAACCCGTTTGCCGCGTCCTGCAAGCAACGCACCTGCGGTCAATCCGGTAATTCCGCTGCCAACCACGACCACATCAACTTTCACGACCTGCACTCCTTCTGTCCTTCCATTTACACAACATGAACAATATGTTACTATTTTTAGGAAAATAAATCACTTGCATAATATTCCGACCAGGAATTGTTGAACCAATTTCAATAAATACAACATAATACCGATGATGTCTTTCACCTCCAGGGCAATTGCCATCTCCGTCTGCGCCTTTCTGTTCTTTTGTCAGGCCGGCACCATTTATGCGTTTTCACTCTCCTCTCCCGAAAAAAAAGGGATCGCCCTCTCGGCAGGCTCCAGCTATGATCCGGAGCCGACATTTAGTTTCCTGCAGCTGAGTTTATCTGCCCTGTACGATTATGAATCGATCTGGGGCCACCAGGCGCCTGCCCCCCTCAAGTTTAAGCTCGAGAGCAATTTAGGTGGCGCAGACTGGTCCGGTACACGACTGCTGGCTTCCTTTAACTTCTATGCACTCTATTACCTGCAGGCACTCGAAACACGAACAATCCGACCGTATATAGAAGGTGGCGTCGGGATTGTTTATACCGATTTCCAGGTCGAGGGGCAGGGGCTACGTGTCAACTTCAACCCCCAAGCCGGAATTGGTTGCGAATGGCAAATCAATCCGGCCACCACTCTATTTGGGACACTCCACGCCTACCACATCTCAAACGGCGGCCTTGATGATGATAACCGGGGAATAAATGGTGTCCTATTTCAGGTCGGTTCGTTTTTTTGATCCGGAATCCTCATGAATCCGGGAACCTGCACGGGCATACCGCAGAAACCCGGTGAGACTTTTCATAAACCTGTACCAGCTATCCGGTGATTTCCAGAGCATGGTCACATAGCCCCAGAGAACACTGGGACGCTGGAAGTGCTTTTTGTAAAAATCAATAAAGAGCTCATCCAAACGATCCTGCGTCATCCCTTGCGGTACGAACCTGAACTGCATGCAGTCCATTTTTTCCCAATCCTCATCAAAATCACCCGAAACATCTTCCCCGTTCCGTATCTGCTCATATATCGGGGAACCCGGAAAGGGGGTAAACTTGGCCAGGTTAAAGTCATCAATGGGTAGCGAGTAAACATAATTACGGCTTTTTTCAATGCTCTCCTCTGTCTCACCAGGAAGTCCCATCATTAATAAGCCTTTGACCCGGATTCCCGCCTTTTTGATCAACTCTATCTTGTCACGCATCATCGCCAGATCCGGGTTCTGGCGATGACGGGCGAGAAGTTGTTCATCTCCTGTCTCGATACCGAGGCTGATCATCCAGCAACCGGCTTTTTTCATCAGATAAAGTAACTCTGCATCCAAATGTTCGGCCCGAGCTGCACAGTTGAAGGTCATGCCAAGCGGTTTTTCTTCAATCATGCTGCAAAAATCGACGACACGTTGGCGGTTGAAAGTAAACTGATCGTCATAAAAATTAAGGTGCTTGAGATTGTAGGTGTCTTTCAGGTAGGCCATATGACGATAGAGATAGTCGGCAGAGTTATAGCGAAATGTACGGTTAAAAACAGAACGGTCACAGTAACTGCAGGCATAAGGGCACCCCCTGCTGGAAAGACAACTGCCGTTTGGAACCGTCGGATAATTAAATATCGGCAGGGAATAAACCTCCGGATAGCCCACGAGTTTGTGATACGCAGGAAACGGCAACTCATTAAGATCCAGGAGATTTTTCCTGCGACCCGTGTAAACAGGATCGCCATCTGCGTTACGCAGTACAAGTCCTTCAACATCGGTGCACGCCCCCTCCTGGGCTGAAAGGAGTTCCAGAAGTGTTTGTTCACCCTCGCCCACCACACCGAAGTCAATGACGGGATAAGCCACGAGCAACTCTTTTTGTAAGGCGGACATATGTACACCGCCGAAGATGGTCCGGATGCCCGGAACCACCTTCTTTGCCATCTCCGCCAGGCGTATACCGTCGAGAAAAGTAGAGGTGGTGCATGAAAAACCGATATAACCCGGCATAAAACGAGACAAATACTCTCGTATCATTCCATCTGAGTCAGGATGTGCATAACAGTCGACAATATCGTTATCAAACCCATTTTCGAGCAGATACGCAGAAATCGAGGCAAGACCGAGAGGAGGCATGACATTGGCCAGTCTCGAAACATCCCGTGCAGCCTGCTCACTGCTGTACCCCAAAGGATGGACCAGCAGTATTCTTTTCTTGTCAATGCTGTTCATCGGTATCGTGATATGCTCCTGTCCGGTCACACCTATTGGGTTTTACCGGAAAACAAAAATCCTTTTATTACAACATGGTTCCTGATAAGATCAAGAATCTTTCATAACATAGTGTCATTTCTCACCCCAACACATTACCACCAACTCATCATGACTATCCACTATCGCCTGATCCTTTTTGTCCTGCTGGCAGCCACTACCCTCCATCTTGCAGGCTGCACCAGCCATCAACCCAGTCTTAACAAAGGTGCCTCCAAACCCATGCAACTTCGGGTAGGCGTCTCAACCAACGCCCCTCCATTCGCCTTTAAAACAAAAAACGGTGAACTCCAGGGGCTGGAGATTGAACTCAGTCGCCAATTGGGAAAATTCCTCAACAGGGAGGTCGTCTTTATCGAACTCGACTGGGACAAACAGATCCCGGCCCTGGAAAAAGGGACAACCGACATCATCATGAGTGGCATGACCATTACCCAAAAACGGCAGTACCGGGTCGCGTTCACCAAACCTTATATGCGATCAGGCCAAATTCTGCTGGCTCGAAGTTCAGAGGCCAGACGTTACAGCAACGGCATTTACAGCCTGATGGGAAGAAGCCCGAAAATAGGCACGGTCGAGGGTACCACCGGCGACCTCTTCATCACCAAGACCATCAACCGACCAGACCTGACCCGCTTTTCCACCTCGCTGAATGGTGTCGAAGCCCTTGCCGCCGGCGACATTGACGTGCTTGTCCATGATGCCCCGATCCTCTGCCATTATGCAGCTACCTATGACAAGGCTCAACTCACCCCTGTCTTACAGATGGCAACGGAAGAATACCTTGCCTGGGCGGTTAACAAAAACAAACCGGAACTGCTCAAGGCGGCCAATGAATTTATTACTGCCAATGCCAACAATAAACTTCTTCAGGAAAGTATCCACCGCTGGATTCCGTATCTCTGATATAATTACGGGGCAGATCCCTTCTGCCCCGCCCTTCCTGCCTCTACATTTTTGTAGCAAATCAACATAAACGCATCCTTCCAACACCTGCAAGTATCTGCCCCCACCCCCTCTCATCTCGGGAAATAAACAGTTATTTAGCTGATTCACCGTAATTTTTTATTACATGTGCCCTATTGGCACGATGGTTGCGATACAGGAGTCAACCTGTATCTCTCAACCGGCTTGTACCGGTTCCCAACTATCAGAGTCAATAATGGAAACTGCACATATATTTAAAGAGAGGCAACCCCAGATTCACCGTAAAGGGAACAAACCTTTTGAAATCGAATGCAACAAGGACAGTCTGGCCGGGGCCGTCAGCCAGAGGGCTTGTGTTTTCTGTGGATCCCGGGTGGTCCTCTATCCGATTGCGGACGCTATTCATCTTGTTCACGGCCCCATTGGCTGTGCCGTCTATACCTGGGATATCCGGGGAGCCCTTTCCTCCGGACCTGAACTGCACAGGCTCTCCTTCTCCACCGATCTGCAGGAAATCGATGTTATTTTCGGAGGAGAAAAGAAGCTGCACAAGGCACTCATCGAGCTTATCGACAGACACAACCCCAATGCTGCTTTTGTCTACTCTACCTGCATCGTCGGACTTATTGGCGACGACCTGGAGGCGGTCTGCAAGAAAGTGGCAAAAGAGAAGGGGATTCCGGTTCTGCCGGTTATGTCGGAAGGATTCAAAGGCAACAAGAGGGCAGGTTACCAAGCCGCCTGCAACGCCATGTCGAAGCTGGTCGGTACCGGCGATATCACCAACATCTCAAAACACTCCATCAACATTCTCGGCGATTTCAATCTGGCGGGTGAGATCTGGCTGATCCGGGAATACTTCAACCGCATCGGCGTCGAGGTCGTTGCCAACATTACCGGGGACGGTCGTGTCGCCGACATCCAACGTTCTCATGGAGCAGCCTTAAACGTCGTCCAGTGCTCCGGGGCAACCCAGGATCTCGCCAATATGATGGAGGAAAAATTCGATATCCCCTCCATCCGCGTTTCCTATTTCGGGGTGGAAGACATGGCTGAATCCCTCTATGAAGTAGCCCGTTATTTTGAAGATGACACCATGCTGGAAAAAGCTCGCCAGGTGGTCAAGGAAGAGCTTGAGAACTTGCTGCCCAAGCTGCAGAAATATAAAGAGGCACTCAAGGGCAAGAAAGCCGCCATATACGTAGGTGGAGCCTTCAAGGCATTTTCACTGGTCAAGGCTTTCCGGCTGATCGGTATGGATGTCGTAATGGTAGGCTCACAGACAGGCACCAAGGAAGATTACGAAGAACTCCAGGAAATCACCGATGAGGGCACCATCATTATCGACGACGCCAACCCGCTCGAGCTCTCTGCCTTTATGAGAGAAAAGGACGTTGACCTCTTTGTCGGAGGCGTCAAGGAACGCCCCATAGCCTATAAACTCGGTGTCGCCTTCTGCGACCATAACCACGAACGCAAAGAGATGCTGGCAGGCTTTACGGGCATGCTCAATTTTGCAGAAGAAGTGTACGGATCGGTCATGAGCCCGGTATGGCAGTTTGTCCCCAGAAGAGCCGAGGAGGAAACACCATGAGCAAGATGCCAAAGATGCCCAACTACGTGTCAACGACCAATGCCTGCAAACTATGCGAACCTCTCGGGGCCTCCCTGGCTTTTCGCGGGATTGAAGGCGCTGTTCCCTTTCTGCATGGCTCCCAGGGGTGCGCGACCTACATGCGTCGTTATATCATCAGCCACTTTAACGAACCGATAGACATCGCCTCCTCTTCACTTGGAGAGAAGCATGCAGTGTACGGTGGGTCTGCCAATCTCAAGCTCGGGCTGAAAAACGTTACAGCCAAATACAAACCGCAACTGATCGGAGTCGCCACAACCTGCTTAACCGAAACCATTGGTGACGATGTACGAATGATTGTGAGCGAATATGAAAAGGAGTTCAATCAAGGTGATGATGCTCCGCTTATTATCTCTGTTTCCACCCCGAGCTATTCAGGTACCCACATGGAAGGTTTTCACACTGCCATTAAAGGCGTAGTGGAACAGCTCAGCATCAGCAGCGGAACCAGAAGCGAATGCCTCAACATCCTGCCCGGTTTTCTCTCTGCCGAAGATTTGCGTTACCTTAAGGAAATGATAGCGGATTTCGGCATACAGGCAACCGTCCTTCCAGATATCTCCGATACCCTTGATGGAGAAGCGCTGAACGAATACCCGCTGATTCCCAAAGGGGGAACACCACTTGAAGCCATACGAAATATGGGCGATGCCGCACTCTCTATAGAGTGCGGCCATACCTTACCGGAGGCCTCTGCAGGAACCAGCTTACGCGATATGCACGGTGTCCCTCTCACCAGGCTTGGCATGCCTATCGGTATCCGTGAAACAGACAGGTTCATGGATACCCTGGCTGCGGCGGGCAACGGTGAAATCCCCGAAAAATACAGCAATGCGAGGGGCCGATTAATTGATGCCATGGTCGACGGCCACAAATACATTTTCGGCAAGCGGGCGGTCATCTACGGCGAGGAAGACCTGGTCGTAGGGCTTACCTCCCTGCTCTCCGAGATAGGTGTTGCACCTATCCTTTGTGCCTCCGGAGGTAAAAGCGGCAAATTCAAAAAATCGATCGAGACCGTATTGGAAGGAATGAACTGCGAAATGCCCGAAGTATACGAGAATGTTGATTTCTTTAACATCCAGGAGCGGGCCGAAGAGCTCGAAATCGACCTGCTTATCGGCCATTCCAAAGGATACACCTTTGCCAGGGAAAAAGACATCCCCCTCATCCGGGTTGGTTTCCCCATTCATGACAGGGTAGGTGGACAACGGTTGTTGCATATTGGGTATCACGGAGCACAAGCCCTGTTTGACACCATCACCAACACCATGATCGCCTGCAAACAGGACGCATCGGATGTCGGATATACCTACATGTAATTATAAATTTTTACCTTAAGGCGCAACAATGGAAAATATCGACATAAAGGATTTTCATCGTCACCCCTGCTTTAACCCTGAAGCCAAGGGAAAATTCGGACGGGTTCACCTGCCGGTTGCCCCCAAGTGCAATATCAAATGCAATTTCTGTGACAGAAAATACGATTGCGTCAACGAATCCAGGCCGGGCGTCACATCCACTATACTCAGTCCACCGCAAGCGGAATTGTACATGGATAAGGTGCTGGAAAAAGAACCACGCATCAGTGTTGCCGGAATCGCAGGCCCCGGAGACCCGTTTGCCAACGGGCCGGAGACGATGGGAACCCTGCGAAGAATCCGTAAAAACCACCCGGACACAATTCTCTGTGTCTCAACAAACGGCATGGGAGTCGGGCCCTACATCCCGGAACTGGCAGAGCTGGAGGTCAGTCACGTCACCGTCACCGTCTGTGCTGTAGATGCTGAAATCGGAAGTAAGATTTATGGCTGGGTCAGCGACAACAAGGTGATTTACCGGGGTCTGAAAGGGGCTGAACTTCTTCTAAGCCGACAGCTCGCTGCCGTAAAAAAGCTTAAAGAACATGGCATAACAGTCAAGATCAACTGCATCGTCATTCCTGGTATCAACGACCACCACGTAGAAGAGGTCGCCCGGAGCATGAAGGAGCTGGGTGCCGACCTATTTAACTGCATGGCCCTGTTTCCCAATGTAAACACCCCATTCGGCCATCTGGAACAGCCTCCGAAGGAACAGATGGAAGAGTTGAGAAAAACAGCTGAAAAATACCTGCCGCAGATGCGTCATTGCACCAGGTGCAGGGCCGATGCCGTGGGACTGCTTGGTGACGACCGAACCGAAGAATTCCGAGGTTGTCTCAGTGACTGTTCTACCGCAAAAATTCCCAAAACGGTAGCCCGCCCCTATATCGCGGTGGCCACCCAGGAAGGGGTTCTGGTTAACCAGCATCTTGGTGAAGCCCGCTCTTTCCAGATCTGGGGTGAAGAAAAAAACGGCACCTACAGAAAAATCACCGAACGGGATGCACCTTCAGCCGGCGGGGGGATCAAAAGGTGGCATAAGCTGGCCCGGATTCTTCGTGATTGCCGCGCGGTCCTCATCAGCGGCATCGGCGACACTCCCCTCGATATCCTGATGAAAGCAGGAGTCGAACCAGTCGAAGCCGCCGGGTTTATTGAAGAGGCTCTTGAAACGGTCTTTTCAGACGGCCACAAGGGTAGGCTCAAGGGACGACGTAAATCATGCGCTTCCGGCGAATGCCTTGGAAACGGCGGAGGATGTGGTTGATCAATCCCGTCCAGAATCGTCTGAACATAACGGAGGACGATTCAACTGAGGTACTATAAAAAAGCTCCTCTAAGGGCGACAGAAAAGAAAACGCTGCCAAGCCTCCTCAATATTTTCTGTCGCCCTTTTCCTCTTCCCTTCATTCCTGGGAAAACCATAGAACAACTCTTTTTCTCCTTACGAATCATCCCCTCGCTATTGGTTCGATTTAGATACCAAACCTCAGCAATTACTCACCAACGTCATGCCTGAATTTTCCGGAGTAATGAAAAATCACACATTTCATACATCAAAGCTGGAAATTTCATGCCGAATTTAGTAAGCTATATTGTTGCCCATAGCAGCATTTTACAGAACGCACGAGAGGGCACTCATCAAAAACAGATGCCAAAGGAAATATCAGACTGTAATTATTAAACAATATTACGCAAACTCGTCTAACTCCGGCTAACTCGTGTTATTTTTAAAAGCCCGGAAACCACATCAAGGTAGATCATCATCCACATTGGTATTACCAATTCTATTCTTGCTGTTCAGTATTACTTATATCCGGTTTTTTATATACACAGTTGTAAGGTTCCCCACCGAAATGACTAATTGATGCCGAAGAGTGTTGAAAGACCTCTTCACATCCCAGTAGAAGGCAGTAGAGGACATAATGGCAAATAAACTGTATGTGACCGCAACTGAGCCACGCAGCGGCAAATCAGTCGTCAGTCTCGGGTTAATGGAACTACTCACCCGAAACATTAAGAAAGTAGGTTTTTTTAAACCGCTGGTCCAGTCTGACCACCACCAGGGAGAGCGGGACAACACCATCAACCTGATCAAGAGCCAGTACCATCTCTGTTCCGATTACGAAGAGATGTACGCCTACACAGTAACCGAAGCGAGCCAGCTGATCTCCCTCGGCAAACAGGCGGAACTGCTCGACGGCATTCTGGCCAAATACAACAGCTTGGCTGCAAATGTCGACTTTGTCCTCTGCGAAGGAATCGAACTCGAAGGTGCCACCGCATCCTTTGATTTTGATATCAACGTCGACATTGCCAACAACCTTGGCTGTCCAGTTGTTTTGGTGGTCAGCGGCAAAATGAAGACCCCCGATGAACTCATCCGGTCCACCAAGGTATACCTTGAATCACTTGAGGAGCGCAGCTGCGACCCGGTAGCCGTTATCGCCAGCCGGGTAGATCGCAGTTATGAGGACGCAGTCATCAACCGGTTTCAGCAGGAGGGCATCAGCAAGAACCAGCTGACCTATGTCATCCCCAATGATGAAAACCTCGGTAATCCCTCTGTGGGAGAAGTGGCGCGACTGCTCAACGCTGAGATCCTGTATGGTGAGGAGAACCTTACCCGCCATGTGCGCAGCTTCACCATTGCCGCCATGCAGCTTCGCAATCTGCTGGAGAGGATTGAGTATGGAACCCTTATCATCACCCCCGGCGACCGATCCGATGTGATCCTGGCAAGTCTGGCTGCTGTCCACTCCATGTCCATGCCCAACATTTCGGGCCTGATGCTGACAGGCGGGCTGGTTCCTGAACGTGCAGTCCAGACCGTTATCGAGGGTTTCCAGGATACCGTACCGATCATCGCCGTCAGCGAGAACACCTATGAGGCAGCCATCCGGGTTGAAAATATCCATGCCGCAATCACCCCGGACAACACCCGGAAAATCACCCAGGCACTGGCAGTCTTTGAGCGCCACATCAACATGGGTGAGCTGAGCGATAAAATCATCAAGACCCGCACCACCATCGTCACGCCCAAGATGTTTGAGTCACAGCTTCTGCAACGCGCCAAAGCAGACAGGCAGCATATCGTCCTGCCGGAAGGTGAGACAGACCGGATTCTCCAGGCTGCGGAAGTACTGCTGCGCCGCGAAGTCGTTGATATCACATTGCTTGGCAAAGAAGACAAGATCAAGGAGAGAATCAGTAGTCTGGGGCTGCACCTGGATAGCGCATCCATTATCGAGCCGGAAAAATCGTCTCTTTTCGCAGACTATGCCGAAACCTATTATGAACTCAGGAAGAACAAGGGTATTACGCTTGACAATTCCCGTGACATCATGAAGGACCTGAACTATTTCGGTTCAATGATGATCTATAAGGGTGATGCAGACGGCATGGTCTCAGGTGCCATTCACACCACTGCCGACACTATTCGTCCCGCCTTCCAGTTCATTAAAACCAAACCGGAGTGCTCGATCGTGTCGGGTGTCTTCCTGATGTGTCTCAATGACAGGGTCCTCGTCTACGGTGACTGTGCTGTCAACCCCAACCCCACAGCGGAACAACTGGCCGAAATCGCCATCTCCTCGGCACAAACAGCAGCCATTTTTGGCATCGATCCCCTGGTCGCCATGCTCTCCTACTCTTCCGGGAGTTCCGGAAAGGGAGAACAGGTTGAAAAGGTTCGCAGGGCCACTGAAATCGCGCAAGAGCGTGCCAAATCTGTCTTCCCAGGACTTGAGATTGAAGGTCCTATCCAGTACGATGCTGCGGTCGACCCTTCGGTTGCCAAGACCAAGATGCCGGAGAGCAAAGTGGCCGGCAAGGCCACCGTTTTTGTATTCCCCGACCTCAATACAGGCAATAACACCTACAAGGCGGTCCAGCGTTCAGCCAATGCCGTAGCCATTGGCCCTATCCTGCAGGGATTAAGAAAACCGGTCAACGATCTGAGCCGTGGTTGCCTGGTACCCGATATCGTCAACACTGTTGCCATTACCGCGGTACAGGCCCAGGCAGAAAAGAATCAACAGTAACGTCTCCTGGTAATCACAATCAGGCACAAAAAAACCGCTGCCCTTTTCAGGGCAACGGTTTTTTTCTTTTACTCCATATATATACGCATACGGTATGCGATATCAGTATTCCTCCATATTGGAAAACTCCGCGTCCTCAAGCCATGATTCCGGCCGTGAGATGAATTCGAGTACATTTTCCAGCAGCCGGTAATGACGGCGCTCCTCCCGGGCAAAAGTCAGCAGTATCTGCTTCTCATTCTCATCTTCTACTTCGTTTGCCTTGGACTCATAAAAGGTATACGCATCTTTTTCAGCTTCCATCGCCTTTTTATAAGCTTCGGTCTGCATTGTTTCAGCAGAGATATCAAAGCCACCTGCATCCTTCATTTCACTGAAAATATTTTTTGCTTTATCCAGTATATTACTCTCTACAGCTTTAGCACCACTCTTTTCAAAGAGTTTCTTAAAGGTCTGGTAGTGAATGACCTCTTCATCAGCGAGGGTATTGAATATTCTTTTGAGGCCGGGATCGCTGCTTTTTTCTGCAATCTCTCGGTAAAAATTTTCCCCGTCTTTCTCCATCTGCATGGCAAACTCAAACACGTTCATGTAACGCCTCCTTATGTATGGTAGAGTGGCTGAATACTTTGGACTACATGGCGGTTTCATTCCGGTATGATACCGGATTGGCTAAAACCGCCGTCAAAATCTATCCTAGTGTATCCTCGGTACATTGGCAAATATTTTCAGGAAAAACCAGCGTAATCGACTTTGCCGCATCCTCATCCCCGACTTTGTGGAATGAGTTGCACATCAATTTTTTACTGGTAAGATAACAGGTTTCAGTAACTACTCTATAGATAATGAGATCCTATCATTTTTTGTAAAAATAAATTACGTTGTATTATCAAGCTATTACGGGCACACCATGCATGACACACCTTTTGATCTTACGAATCATATCCGCTCCATTCCCGACTGGCCCAAGAAAGGGGTCATTTTCAGGGATATCAGCTCTCTGCTTGAGGACAGGTTCGTCTTTCGCAAAACCATCGATCTCTTTGTCCATCGTTATTTTTCCACGCGCATTGACGCGGTGGTGGGTATCGACGCCCGTGGCTTTATAATTGGTGCCCCGCTGGCTTATGAATTAAACGCGGGTTTCGTCCCGGTTCGAAAAAAAGGTAAACTGCCCGGCGAAACAATCTCAGAGGCTTACAGTCTTGAATATGGTCAAGCGGAGGTGGAAATTCAAACCGACTGGCTACACAAAGGAGCCAGGATCATCTTGATTGACGACCTCATTGCCACCGGGGGAACCATGCTTGCTGCTGCCAACCTGTTGCAACGACTCAAGGTGGAAATTGTCGAGGCTGCAGCCATCATCGATCTGCCGGATATCGGCGGCAGTAAAAAACTACGTGACAGCGGTCTGAAAGTCCACGCCTTCTGTGAATTTGAAGGTGACTGACTATCATCACAAGGGAAAAATTACCATGAAACGAAACAGCTTGTTACTTCTTACAGCCATAGCCCTTCTCAGTTCCTGCGCCTCCCTGAAGGGAGAACCCCGTGTTTACATTATGCAGAATCCGGAAACAATGGAATTCAAGAACTGTGACGTGGGGGTTATCGGCCTGGACAAGCACTTTAAGGACAATGAAGAGTGCGTGGAAAAACTGAAAAAAGAGGGGTGGATCGTGTGGGGAAAAAGATAACCCCACACTCTGGCAGCACCACTATTATCAGCGAGAAAAAAACCGGTCGAGCAATCCTTTTACAGACCGGTTTATGTAAACAACAACCTCATCGGCTGACATATCCCCCCTGATGGTGTCTGTCGCGCTCCCCCGCCAGACAACGGCTTTACTGTCAGCGTCAATTATATCCAATATCAAGGTCCCCTCCTGCCAGTTTTGCGCAGGTGCCCCCTCTTCAACCATCACGGGATGCTGCGCCGCCAGAGCGCCATATCCGTATGGACGGTAGAAATGTGCAACTGATGTGCGGGAAACCTTTTCATCCACTTTGCCAAACCAGGCTATAAAAAAATCGGCATCCTCTGTCGCAGTGCGCTCCAACCCCTTCCCCGCCAGATATCTTTCCACAGAAGCAACGATCAGTTTCTCCACCTCTGGTTTTACGGCCCGAACGTGAGCAACCTTATCCTGCGGTGCCAGCCAACTGTATTTTTTCAGTTGTTGTAAGTCAAGTGATCCGACCGCTTCATCGGTAACGGTGACTGTTGAACAACCTGCAGCACACAAAACAATAAGAAAACAAAGTATTGGAATTATCCTTTTCATTTTCCTTTCCATATTGATAATAGAAGAATAGGCACGAAAACGAATCGGGAAGAGTCAGGTATCTCCCCAGCCCATCGTGAACTGCCGTCATGATACCTCAAATTCTGACATAGTACAGGATTTTATATCATGCCATACCTGCAAGACTCATCAACCCACTACCTTCAGGTGCATATTATGAAAAACCGCATTGTTCTCACTCTTATACTTGCACTAACTCTTCTCCTCAGCCAAAACGGCTGCGTCAGCCGAAATATGGCCAATATCAACGATTCAATGGAAGCAGAGCAACTCTTTACCGGCTGGCCTCTGCCAGAGCAATACGAATACTATTATTACGGTCGGGAATTGAGCCCGATAGCCTTTCTGGCTCTGGACAAAAACTATACGTTGCAGAGTGACTTCTGGACACGGATCTTTCCAACCATCAAGATGAAGGAATTCTGGCAGGGTGAGTTTACAATACGCAACCTCAGACTTGACAATGAGTTTAAGGGTAAGGAGATCCTGTCGAAGGACAACAAACGGATCGGCATGATATATACACGTAACTACTGGGTAACAGCCTGGTTCAATGAATCAGAGACTCATCAGATTGTCATCCCGCCTCCGGAGCCGTCACCGGCCCAGTCCCGGCCGGGTGCGGACAACAACAGCAATCATTGATGGACTCCGGGTGGACCTCTCCTTTACCTCCAGGGTAAGGGCAAGGCCCGCCATGAACGCCTAAACTGATGAAATATCTCGACCAGGGGATCTTTATTCAAAGCTGCCACCAAGGGCCAGATGCAGCTGCACCCTGTTGAGCAAGCGTTGGGCAGAGGTGTTAATCAAGGCAATCCTGGCTTGAATCCATTTATTCTGAACGGTTACGACATCGAGATACTCGATCTTGCCAATATCGTATTGCACTTTCATCAGCTCATAGGCCTTGAGATTCTCGGACACCACCGTCTGCAGATATTCTTCCCGTTTCATCAGGTGTTCTTCATTAGCGAGTGCCGTCTCCACCTCCTTAAACGCCTGTAGAGCTGTCTGGGCGTAGGCCGCAATTGCCTGGTTCTGTTCCGCGGTGGCACTTGCCACTTCTGCCTCGATGGCACCGCCGGTCTAGAGCGGTGCAAACAGTCCGGCTGCCAGGTTGGTTGCTGCTTCGGTAATGTTGTTCAGGCCCAGTCCAATTGAGAGAGAGGTGAGTATTAGTAATAGTTCCGTATTATTCCTCACCCCCCTTCAGGTTCATCCCCTCAAGCTGCGCAATGCGCTCGGTGAGTTTGGACACAGTCCTGGTGTTTTCGTTTTGCTGCCTGATCAGCTCCTACTCCAGACTGACCAAACGATTTTGCAACTCCTCTGACACCTTATCTTTTAAAGATGTCCCGTCCTTTCTGGACGGTTGACTTATGCCCCAACCGTACCCAGGCTTGTATAAAGTTGCCCAGATCCACAAAAACGGCCAGATCGCATGCATCAAGAAGAGACTTACCCAGCCAGCCGTATGAAGTGCATTCATGTGCAGATGCTTCCTCTTCTTTGCTATTTCATACGGTATGTCATGAACATAAATAATCCCATAAACAATTGTGATACATACAAATATAAGCATCCCCAGCGCAACATAATCAAGAACACGGCCCTCCATACTGTCCTCCCCGTTCCAAGGTATTTCGGTTTTTTTTACAAATTATTTTGTGCTGCCTAATAGAGCAGCAATATAATCAGCGCTGTTTTTCGCACCATTCATATTCACTTTGGATTCTTCAACGAACGAGGAATGCAATATTTCAAAAAACAAAGATCGGATCTGCTCCGACCTTGCATCAGACTCTGAAATGGTACGCAATTGCCCTGAATGCGTCAACAATCGCTGCACATGGATCTGTTGCTCATTATCTTTCATTTCCCGCAGCACCACCAGTGCCGGAATAGCACACCGCAACACATCGGCCAGACTGTTATAGCCACCATAGATGAGTGCAGTTTCGGAATTCAGCAACGCCTCCACATAGGCATGCCCTGAAGGGGGTTCAACGCGACAGTGGGAGAGTGGCAGAAACAAATTCTGCACCCTGTCCCCTGCTGATGCTTCACCAAAGTCGATAAACAGTCTCCAGAGCCCATAATCCGGTCCTATATCAGCAAGGGCTTTAGCCAACTCCGAGACAAAAGGGAAGGACTGTTCTCCAAGCCACGGTATGCTCACCGTGCAACAGTACCGTTTCCGGTCCTGCCGGCCAGCCCCTGTTCTCAGACACACCTCCCCCAATCGTGAAACATACCCGCATTCCAGAGGTTGCATACCATAGAAGCTTCCTAACTCTTCCAGGTTATCGGTACCAAGGACTTCAGAATCCCCATACCAGAGCAGACCGTGGTAATGTTTTGCAAACAACTCCCGGGCCAACCCTGAAGACGCCTGAGGAACCCCGCCCACCACTCCGCGAACCCCGAGCACCCACCTGGTGTCTTCTGCCGATGTCGCCTCCAGGGCCGGAATCATCTCCTTGTGTTTCCCCTGGGGGCTGTGATCGCAAACCACCATTCGTGGACGGTATAAGCGAATCAGGTCGCGCAGTTGCAACCCACGAAACAGTCCGAGGTCATGATCAGAAAAGCCGCTGTTTCCGTCGACACCTCGTGAACGTCCAGCCACCACCTCGGTTTTATAAGCCGGCAGTTTCAGCCAATCCAGTGAGGTATTGCCGATAAGCTCCCCCGCCAGTGTACAGCCGGAAACAAACAGGACACGCAACCCAGGGTAGCAACGCCTTATGGCCATACCGATGGCGATACTTCTCCCTGCATGCCCCAGGCCACGACCATCATGAGCATACAACAGGACATCCAGACGTGGTAATTCAACTCTCATAATAAAGACACTTTTTCAATGCAGAATCAGGTGATATCTGTTTTTCTACGGTATGCAGAAAATAGCCTATTATATGCCTTTCAAACCGCTGGGCCACCCGAATCCGTCCGGCGACCTGGTGACCGGTACGGAAATCCACGACCACTTAAACCAACACGGTTTCGATTGCCGACTTATCAGCTCCCTGCGTTGCCGCTGGTTATACTACCGCCCTCACTCCTGGCCGCAACTCCTCCGGGAACGGCACAGGCTGTCCAATATCAACAGCAGTTTCAAGCCAGACCTGTGGCTCACCTATCACAGTTATTACAAAGCACCGGACTTACTTGGCCCTCATTGTGCGCGACGACTTAACATACCTTATATCATCTTCCAGGGAATCTATTCCACCAAGAGACGAAAAAAAATAAATACAATTGCAGGTTTCTATCTGAACAGATGGTCTCTCCTGAGATCCGATCTCATTTTCACCAACAAGAAACGAGATGAAAAAAACCTGTTACGGATTCTTCCTGAAAACCGTATCTGTTATATAGCTCCCGGCATCCATAGTGGTCAATTCAGCTTTTGTGAACAGTCCCGAAAAAAACAACGTAAACAGTGGGGAGTCAGCGACGATCCTGTCATTCTCACCGCAGCGATGTTCCGGCCGGGTGTGAAAACAGCAGGGATTCTAAAAGTTCTGGAGAGCTGTGGGGAACTTGCAAAGGATGGTATACGATTCAGACTTGTTATAGCAGGCGATGGTCATTGTAAAAATGAAATAGAGGCCGCAGCGAAAAAAATCCTGCCGGGTCAGGTTATCTTTTGCGGCAAAATGCCACGGGAGGAGATGTTCCGTCTTTATTCCGCAGCAGACATTTTTGCCTTTCCCGGAATAGAAGAATCACTCGGAATGGTGTACCTTGAAGCCCAGTCCTGCGGCTTACCGATCATAGCCTATAGCAATTGGGGAGGCGGCGAAGCGGTCGTGCACGACCAGACGGGGCTGCTCTCTCCCGCTGAACTGCCAGGCGACTTCACTCGTAATATCAAAATATTGATAACAAACAAACCCCTCCGCCTCCGCTTGGGCAAACAGGCTGCAAAACACATCCGCGACAACCATGAGCTCCAGCGCGGATATGGACTCCTGTGTGAAAAACTCCACGAGATTCGCAGGAATTCTGGTACTGCCCTCCCCTCTGTGCGTTCAAAAAATTGAACTTTTTTTCGCCATAATGTAAAAATAATTTGCCTCGGTTGACCTAAAGAGATAGGATCCTTTTTGCAGTACATGTCGGCTCGTGGGAATGCAGTACAATCCACCGGTAAGCGTCATAACCGGATTTCTCATGGCCATGGTGTCAATTGTCGTGACCGCCGTGACCCAGCAGGTTAATCTCCGGCCATTCCTTATTGAACCAGGTCCACAAAAGCCGCCGATCTTACTGCACATGCCCAGTGGTACACGGCCTGAAAAAACCTGTTGCCCATCGCCGGGACAATCACCCGACAACGTGCCAATCTGTATCGCCGAACTTTCCTGACATGTGCAGCAACCTCGACAGATGAGAAATACTGGCTAACCGCTTCCGGTATAATTATTCGGAGTATCGGTTAATCAAGAATGAAATCCAGACTATCTCTTCGCTATTATCTGCGGCTTGTCATCATCGTTGTGATGGCATCATCATTATCTCTGCAAACAGCTTTTGCGCAAACAGCGTCGCCTCCTCAAAACAGTGCAGACACGCCGACCACGGATGAGGCCTTCTCTGCACCAACGCCTGAAGAATCAGCAGAAAGCAGCAGTACCAAAACATGGCTTCTGGTCGGCGGCGCAGTTGCTATTGGCCTGGGGGCAGTTGCACTCGGCTCCGGTGGCGGTGGTGGTGACAGCAGTACTGCCACCGAACCAGTGATTGAGGAGACACAAGCCACCAGCTCGAGCAGTAACGACGAGGACCAGACCCAAGATGATGACGACGATGACGAAGAAATTGAAGAAGACGAGCCTGACACTCCGTACACCGGACCCGACCTTAACGGCAGCTGGAACGGATTTGTAAACCTCGTCAATGAAGGGAATGAAAACGTCTCCGTTTCCGCTTCTGTCTCCCAGGATGGCAAGAATATCTCCATAAGCACCAGCTCACCTTACTCCTATGCCCGCAGTTTTTCAGGCAAGATCAGCAGCAGCGGCGATATCAAAGTGAAAGACAACAACACCGGCGAGATCTGGACAACCCATAGCGGAGCGGCATCCGCCAACAGTATCAGACTCTTTGACTGGGTCAACGATTATACAGACCTGGACCGCCTGGAACTGAGTCGTTAACAGACATTTCTCGCAACCAGGCTACTCTTTCTTGAACCGCAGTATCCGGCAGGAGGATTATATTACCTCCTGCCTCTTCCACCTCAAACCTTCCTTTTTATATCTGCACAGGCCTGTAAATAGGGCAACCTGATGAAACGTTGTACCAACTTCAGGTCAGATCTGATATGCTCTCATCTGCAAATCCTGTATATAAACAACTTTCCCGATTCTCTCTATGCACAGCGTAAAAACAGCCCTGCTTCTACTGCTCGTTTTCCTCCTGCCCACTCATGTGTCCGCAGAAAAGGAGAAGCGAAATATCCTGTATCTCAACTCCTACCACGACGGGTACCGTTGGTCTGACAAGCAACTGGAAGGGATACGTTCCGTCCTTCAAAACAGTCCTTTCAAGATCGATCTGCAGGTCGAGTATATGGACGCCAAGAAGTACAATTACGATTACATTAAACAACGACTCTACACACTGTATAAAGAGAAATTCAAGGATGAGCAGTTCGATACCATCATCATCTCCGACAACGATGCCCTCAATTTTATGCAGGAATACAGAGATGAACTGTTTTTCGGTGTCCCTGTCGTATTCTGCGGCATAAACGGGGTCGAAACCGTTGACCTGACCCAGCCGAACATAACAGGTATAATAGAGAACTTTGACCTTATCCAGACTCTCCGTATCGTCAAAAGACTTCACCCGGAAAAGAAACGGATGATCGTCTTTGGCGATGACTCCACCGCCGGTCGCGCCATAGCCAACCAGATAACCAGGAAACTCTCCAATTCCAGTTTCAACCTGGAGGTGGAACACTGGTCAAGCCTGTCGCTAACAGAGAGTTTAAAACGGGTTGAGAACCTGCCTGAAGACTCCTTTCTGTTCTTCATCCCTTGGTACCAAACGGTAAAAGGCAAGTTCTATACCACCGAAGAGATAATGGAAGCCGTCTATGAACACTCGTCCGTTCCCCTTTATACAGCCTGGGAGTTCCTGCTTGGGCACGGCGCTGTTGGCGGCCGGATGATCTCGGGTTATGAGCATGGGAGTCAGGCAGCCAAAATGGCTTTGCGTATCCTGGGTGAGGAAAAGGCCAACGACATCCCTCTGGAGCTTGAGCCGTCCGGGGTGTATATGTTTGATTACAATGTCATGAAAAAACTTGGCATTGACCAGACCCTGCTCCCTGAAAATGCCATAATCATAAACAGCCCGACAATATTTTACGAGCTGTCAAAAGAGCTTTTCTGGACAATCATGGTTAGCTTCCTGCTGCTGCTGACAGCCCTGCTCTCACTGTTGGTCACGATGTCCGAGCGCAGAAAGGTGGAGAGGAGGGCGCTGGAACAACTCTCCTTTCTGGAAACCCTGATGGACACCATCCCGCAACTGGTTTCATGGAAAGGGTTGGATGGGAAATATTTGGGCGCGAACCGCTCTTTCACCGAATTTTTTGGCGTCCAGTCGCCGGAATTGATGCACTCCCAAAAGTCCATCGACATCATTTCGGATGAACGTTACAGCAAATGGTCCACAGAAACAGATAATGCCGTTGTCGAGCAGCGCAGGGCCTTTCGCAAAATACGGAGAAAGCTGATCGACCAGGCAGGTGAACCGAGCTGGCTGGAAGTGAACAAGGTCCCCCTGCTCGACCAGACAGGTAAAATCGTAGGTATTCTCAGCACCGCCGAAAATATTACCAAGGAACAAAACCTGGAAAAGCAACTGATCCAGAGTCAGAAAATGGAGGCCATCGGCACGCTTGCAGGTGGTATCGCCCACGATTTCAACAACATTCTCACCTCCATCATTAACTCAACCGAATTGGCCATGGGAGATGTCCCGCCTGGGTCGCAGACCGAAAAGGATCTGCAGCGGGTGTTAAAAGCGGCCCGGCGAGGCGGCAGGGTGGTCAAACAAATCCTCTCATTCAGCCGTCCTACCAGTGAGGGGTTCCGACCCACGGATATCTCCCAGATAATTAACGAGGTACTCAGCCTTATAGACGCGTCGCTCCCGGCCAATATCAAGATGATTGTTGATGTGGAAAAGGAAAACATGACCGTCGACTGTGATCCCACCCAGATCCACCAGGTTATCCTCAACCTCTGCACCAATGCCTTCCATGCCCTGCGTGAAAAAGGCGGTGAGCTGAAACTCATCCTCTCCGAAATTCACCTGAATACCGAACAGGGCGGGGAAATCAATTGCGAGGCCGGCGAGTATGTTAAAATTGTTATAGGGGATACCGGGCACGGTATCGACCCGGACATTATTGATAAGATATTCGACCCTTTCTTCTCCACCAAGGATATCACTGAAGGAACCGGTCTCGGCCTGGCAGTTGTCCACGGTATAGTCAAGGGGCACAGGGGTGGGCTTCGGGTCCAGTCCATGCCAGACAACGGTACAGTTTTTGAGATTTTCCTACCCAGAACAACAAGCGATGCAATAGTGAGCGACCAACCCTCTATTGCGCCTCCCACGGGCCACCTCTCCATACTTTTTGTGGAAGATGAGGAAGACCAGCTATACAGTGTACCAAGAATCCTGCAGGATATGGGGCACAAGGTTGAAGCAATCAGGGATCCCCGTTCCGCGGTCAACGTTGTCCAGAGTAACCGGCAGACAATAGACATCATTATTACCGATTATGACATGCCGTCTATGACCGGCACCGACCTGGCAGAATCGCTGCCCGAACTGCCGGTGATCCTTGTTTCCGGCCGTGAAGATGCAATTGCCGCCGCCGGCCCCCATCCCAATATAATCAAGGTATTGATGAAACCATACGACAGACACGACCTGAGGATGGCGCTCGGGAGCAGGAATGATAAGGAGTAACATATGAACAGAATGCTCATCATTGATGACGATATAGAAGCGTGTGAAACTATTGAGAGCCTTATTACCAGGCAGTCTCACTCATGCGATATGGCCCATAGTTTGCGTAACGGTTTGGATTACATAAAACACAAGGAGTACGAAGTGGTATTCCTCGATGTCCACCTGCCGGACGGCAACGGACTCGACATCCTACCCGAGATCATGGCTATCCCCAACCCGCCGGAGGTTATTATCCTTACCGGCAAGGGAGACCCTGACGGTGCAGAGCTTGCTATTAAAGGCGGTGTTTGGGATTACATCCTCAAGCCGTCATCGGTTCGTGAAATAACCCTGACCCTGAACAGGGCCTTAAAATACCGCAAGGAAAAAAACCTGCGAACCCAGGAGCAGCAACTCGATCTCAGCTCTGTAGTCGGCATCAGTCCTGGTATCAAGACCAGTCTGCAGCTCACCGCCAAAGCGGCAAAAGCGGACTCCAATATCCTGATAACAGGGGAAACGGGAACCGGTAAAGAGCTCTTCGCCCGCACTATTCATCAAAACAGCAGGCGCTCTGAACAAAATTTTGTGGTCATCGACTGTGCTTCGCTCACCGAGTCACTGGTCGAATCAACCCTGTTCGGCCATCGCAAAGGCTCTTTTACCGGTGCCCAGAATGACCAGCCGGGCCTGGTCAAGTTGGCAGATGGCGGCACCCTGTTCCTCGATGAGGTTGGTGAAATGCCCCTTTCCCTGCAGAAGGTTTTTTTACGGGTCCTGCAGGAAAGGCACTTCAGGCCCGTCGGCGCGGCTCATGAAGAGACCTCTAATTTCCGTCTGATTGCAGCGACCAACCGCGACCTCGACATGATGGTGGAAGAAGGCAAGTTCCGCAGTGACCTGCTCTTTAGAATCAACACCATGCACATCCGGTTACCACCACTGCGCAAAAGGGCGGAGGACATAAAACCCCTCATCCTCTGGAGAATGCAGAGACTCCATGACGAATACGGCATGGCACCGAAAAAGCTCGCGGATGACTTCCTTACGACCCTGCTCAGCTATGGATGGCCAGGTAATGTGCGAGAGCTCTTTAATATCCTTGAGCGGGCCATGGTCAATGCAGACGAAGAAAACACTCTCTATAATGTGCATCTATCGCGGGATTTGCGAATTCAGGTGGCAAAAGCACAGATAAAGGAGATGACCGGATCGGAGGTGACTGCTGACGACCAGTTTCCAACCAACGATGGTGTCCGAAAAATCGGACAGGAAATCTTCGAAGATATTTTTGACAGACCACTGCCCCCACTCAAAGAATTCAAGGGCATGACAGAAAAGATATATCTTAGCGAACTTATTAGGCAATGTAATGGGGAAATCTCAGCTATACTACAAAAATCCGAACTGTCCAGATCCCACTTCTACTCCCTTCTCAAAAAATATGGCCTGTCACTTTAGACCAGAACGACCACCTAGTGGTCTGACAAAAGCCCTCCAGTCTGTTTTTCCGGACTAGAGGGCACCAAAAAGACCACTGTTCCTCCGCATATTCATCACGCCCTCGCCAGTAACAAGCTCAATATATTGAAATAAATACTTATTCCATCACCCCACATTACCTGGTACGGAAAATGCTAAACTGATTATGCATCTTTCCCGTTACAGTGACACCCACAAGGGGCCGGACGGTGAAAAAAAGCGGAAATACGGGATTCATTTCAGCTTCAACGCATGCTGTGCTACCATACAATGTGCAGGAGCCGAAAAATCCACAACAGCTTCTTCCCTGTCCGGGAAGAATGAAGAAGAGAAATTAAACGTGATGGAGTCTGTATATGCCCACCAACGAACGCCTTTCCCAATTCATGGAAGCAGCGCGCCGCGTAGGCTCGGAAGTAACACAATTCAATTCGCCCACCGAGGCTGCCGCCTACATCGCTGAGAAATCGAAAGGGACAACTCTTGTTCCCGACACCCAACTCAGCGAAAAACACGGGATTAAGGAAATATTAAAGCTAGCCGGAGTCGATGTCTGGTCCGGCCCTTTTCGTGAAGCAGGCCAGATCCCGGCGGCAGGAGTTACCTTTTGCAATTTCGGTATGGCAGACACCGGCACTGTTGTCCTGGAATCGACCATGGAAGACATTCGCCTTGCAACAACACTTCCTGAAAAACACTTTGTATTTATCGACCCGGAGACCATCCTGGAAGATAACCTGGCGGCGGTCAAACCAATGTCCGCACTCCATGTCGGTTCCGAACCACGCTTTGTGGCCTACATCACCGGACCCAGCCGCACGGCCGACATTGAACGTGTCCTGACCATAGGGTGTCATGGACCAAGAGAGCTGCATATCCTCGTGGTAGCAGATATATCCAGCGACCTAATGGAAATATAACCACAGGGAAAACACCAGATACGGAGAGCTCAAATGGCAACCAACGATACCTACAAAAAAAGTATAGAAAAAGCCTTAAACAACCAGAAACTCAGCGAGGCGTTGCACCTTTTCGGTGACAACTACCTCATCGCCCGTGAAAATGCCTACCGGGGATTGGATTTTGAAGCGATGCGGCAGGACCTGGCGTCGATAAAAGACGATGTCCGCATTCGCCGAAAAGAACTTCTTGCCGAATTCATCAAGAACGCGGAAGCAGCCGGCTCAACGGTCTTTATTGCCAAGGACACCAAGGAAGCAAACGACTATGTAATCAACCTGGCAAAGAAGAAGAATGCCAAACGAATTGCTAAATCAAAATCCATGGTTTCAGAAGAGGCACACTTTAACAAGGCGATGGAAGCAGAGGGGATACAAGCTTCCGAGACGGATCTTGGTGAGTGGATCGTGCAACTTGCAGGTCAGCGTCCGAGCCACATGGTTATGCCCGCCATCCATATGTTCAAGGAAGAAGTTGCTGAACTGTTTGGTAAAGAGGTCGGTGAAACGATTTCACCGGAGATCAAAACCCTGGTGGATGTGGCCCGGAAAAGGCTCCGCCAGGAATATTTCGATGCAGACATCGGCCTTACAGGCGCCAACTTCCTGGTAGCCAACACCGGCGGCATCGGCCTGGTCACCAACGAGGGCAACGCCCGTCTCTGCGCCACAATGCCGAAAGTTCACGTTGTCTTTGGCGGCATCCACAAGCTGGTACGCAACATGGAAGACGCCATCAAGATCACCCGGCTGCTGCCGCGTAACGCCACCGGCCAGCTACTCACCTCCTACATCACCTGGATCCGGGGAACCGTTCCGGTGGATGGAGAGACCAAAGAACAACATATCGTCCT
This sequence comes from Desulfopila sp. IMCC35008, assembly GCF_010646885.2. GTDB lineage: Bacteria > Desulfobacterota > Desulfobulbia > Desulfobulbales > Desulfocapsaceae > Desulfopila. The sequence continues at coordinate 5,296,023 of NZ_CP050700.1, forward strand.
TATCGACGGTGGCCGTGAGGCACTTTACGAGTCCAAAGCCTGCCAGGACGCACTGCGCTGTATCCAGTGTGGTGCCTGCGCCAACGTCTGTCCGGTTTACCAGACGGTGGGCGGTCATGTCTTCGGCTCCATTTATATTTCCGCCATCGGCATCATCCTGACCGCTTTTTACGAGGGGCTGGATAAAGCCAAGGAGATCACCAGGGCCTGTATCGGCTGCCGCTCCTGTACTGCAGTCTGCCCTTCCGGCATAGATCTGGAAGAAATAATCCTTCATCTCCGTACCCAGGTAACCAAGGAGTACGGTATGGGCATGATCAAAAATGTGGCTTTCAAGGCGGTCATGAAAAACCGGAGCCTTTTCCACTCCATGGTCCGGGCCGCATCCAAACTCCAGCATCCCGTCACCCATAAAGATCCTGCAGGCTCCGAAAAAAGAGTTATCCGCCATCTGCCCATGCATTTCATGGACAGGGATTTCACCCAGTGGCGTGACCTCCCATCCGTAGCTGAAAAATCATTCAGGGACCAGTTCAAGACCATTACCCAGCGTGTCGATAAACCAAAATATAAGGTAGGTTTCTTTGTCGGCTGCGGTGCTGATTTCGTCTATCCTGAAGTAGGTACCAGCCTCATCAAGGTACTGAATGCCCTCGACGTAGAAGTCATCTTCCCACAGGAGCAGAACTGCTGTGGCATCCCCGCCCTCTATTCCGGCGATACCGACACTGGTGTTGAACTGGCTAAGCAGAATGTAGATGCCTTCACCAAGGCCAAAGTGGATTACATCCTCTGCATCTGTCCGACCTGCACCATGGGCGTAAAGCGTGATTTTGTAGAACGCCTGGCGGACCACCCGGACTGGTCCGCCAAGGCCCTGGCGCTTAGCGACAAGACCATGGACGCCGCCGCCTTTTTAGAGAATGTCCTTGGCGCATCCGAAAAGTTCGCCGATTTCAACTCACAGGGTACGATCACGTATCATGACTCCTGTCATCTGAAGCGCGGCAATAATGTCTGGCAGGAACCGAGAGCTCTGCTCGGTGCCACAGGATACGCTGTGCAAGAGATGAAAAACAGCGACCGCTGCTGTGGTTTTGGCGGCACCTACTCTTTTTTGAGCCACCCGCAGATATCCAAACAAATCACCCACGACAAGGTCGAGGCGATTAAAAACGTTAACTGCAAAACCGTGGCCATGGACTGCCCAGGCTGCATGATTATGCTTAAAGGGGCCATGGGCAAGGCCAACCCGAATATCCGCTGCGCCCACACCGTAGAATTACTCGCAGAAGCTATTGAAGCAAAAGAAGGATAGGAGAAACAAATCATGAGTGACAGACTGCCCAAGGTAGACAACCTCTGCACCAATCCGGCAAATCACAAGTTTCACATGTGTGAGCTACGGCTTGCCGGCTTGACGGAGAAGATCGAGAAACTGCAAGAGAAGCCAACGTTCATCTGCGGCAACTGCGGCACTCTCGCCAACGACGCGGGCGCCCTCTGCGCCCCCGGTCCTGCAGACAGCAAGTAGTAACTTAAAGTCCCCGGCCTGAGAACTCGGGCCGGGGATGGCCCTCCCTCCTTTTTCCCTACATCAGCTGAAGCCAGAACCTCTTGATAGAATTGACTGAGAATTGTGTGGTAATAATTCTCATAATATTTTATTCTCTGGAGCCCCACCTTTTACAAGTATTTCATAAAGGAATTGTGTCGCTGAAGCCATGCGAAGTATGGGCCCAGGCAACAAAGCTATCACTCTGAAATGGCCGCAGCACACCCCCAAGACAATACCTCCAGAACGACATGATAGAACTGCGTCATAAGACACTCTTCTCTGTAGCCTGCTGTTTAATTTTTGCCACAACTGCATCCTGACAATCCCTGTCAGAACAGGAAACATTGCATTACTTAAAGAACCTCTCCATTGAAGATCTGCTCCACGAAATAGGTGAACGTCAGGAAGTCCAGCAAAAGCTGGCTCACGCCCAGAAAATGGAGGCAATTGGCACCCTTGCAGACGGTGTCGCCCATGACCTCAACAACATCCTATCAGGAGTGGTTTCCTATCCGGATCTTTTACTCATGCAGCTCGAGGAAGATTCACCCCTGCGAAAACCTATAAAGACCATCCGTTCCTCCGGCAAAAAGGCTGCGGCTATTGTCCAGGATCTTCTGCCCCTGGCCAGAAGGGGTGTCAAGGTGGAAGACAATATTGAACTGGGTGCCATTATTACAAGCTATATGGAAAGCCCCGAATACCGGGAGCTTCTCAATAACCACCCGGGAGTCACCATCAATTTCAGCCAATCGGATAATGAGTACACCATGGTTGGATCTCCTGTTCATCTGTCCAAAACAGTGATGAACCTTGTGGCAAACAGTGTGGAAGCGATACAGGAACCCGGCACGGTCGATATCACTCTTGAACATAAATATCTCAGTCGCAGACCCCCCGGTTTTGAAAACTGGCAGGCAGGGAACTATATCTGCCTCACTGTTGCCGACACCGGTATCGGTATTGAAAAACAATACCTGGACCGAATATATGAACCATTCTATTCGCGCAAGGTTATGGGTAAAAGCGGGACCGGGCTCGGCATGGCTGTGGTCTGGGGATCCGTTGAAGATCATCGCGGATATATCACTGTCGAGAGCACGGTTGGTGAAGGGACGAGTTTTTCTCTCTTTTTCCCGGCTTCAAGGCCCCCTCAATCACCCGTCAGTGAAGTCATTACCCAACCCGGAAAACAATATCGTGGCAACGGCCAATCCATCCTGGTGGTGGACGATAGTCGCCAGCAACGGCAGATCGCCACGGAGATCCTTACCCATCTCGGTTATAAAGAAACATCCGCCAACGGGGGAGAGGAAGCGATTCGTTACCTCAAGGCCAATTACGTCGATCTGGTTATTCTCGATATGTTAATGGAGCCTGGGATTAACGGCCTGGAGACTTATAAACACATTCTTGAATTCAGGCCGGGGCAAAAAGCGATCATTGCCAGTGGGTATTCTAATTCAGACCCGGTACAAGAGGCGCGCGTACTTGGCATTTCGGAATACGTGGAAAAACCTTATACCGTTACACGCATCGGTAAAGCTGTCCATCGAATTCTCACAGCACATGACAAAGTAGGAAAAGCCGTTTAGCCCGGAGCTCTCTTCAACTCTTTTCATCATCAAAGGATGAAGCTTATCCCGACTTTCTTACCACGTTAACAGAATTTTTAAGACATCCGCTCAAGATAACACCGACAACTGTCAGAATTGAGGCCAAAATAAAAGCCGGGCCGAAACCGGAAGAGTATTGGGCAATGGTACCGGCCACGGCTGGACCTGCAATCTGCCCGAGACCAAAGACAAAAGTTACAAAACCAAACACTGAGGCCGTCTTTTGCGGACCCGCAAGATCCCCTACCAGAGCAGCGACAATGGTCGGAACACTGAAAGCGACAAGGGAGAAAAAGAAAACCGAAAAATAGACAGAACTACTATAACCGGTTAGAGCGGCAGAGAGATAAGCAAGCGCCTGGATGGAAAAAACAACCATCAAGGCCTGTTTCCTTCCGACCTTATCTGAAAAATAGCCAAACAGGGGCCCGGAAATGATAGATAGCAAGCCTCCCCAGGCCCAGAGTATTCCGGCAGCCTGCTCGGTAAAGCCCCTCTCCTGAACCAGTGAGGTAACAAAAAAAGTGATGTATATAACGTAGGTAAAGCCGAACAGGAAATAGATCATCGCAGTTAGGTAAATCATGCTCTTTGGAGCGGGTTTTCTGTCTTTTGGAGCCGCCGGGCCTCCACCCTTTGTTCCCCAAGAACCGCCATCAACGGGTCTGTTTCGTATCAGTACAAAACAAATACAACCAATCATAGCAACCACACCTCCCAGTACAAGCCAGCTTGCCTGCCACCCCCTTTCCGACATATTCATAACCGGTACCAACCTTCCCGACGCAAGAATTCCCAGTCCGTTGCCCGCTACACACAGACCGGCTGCCCGACCACGAATCTCCGGTTCAAACCAGATCGCCATCAAGGACATGATCGGAATATTGGCAAGGGCCGAGCCAACCCCCGTCAGGCTGTAAAGTACCAAAATGGGTAGAAAACTATCCATCATGCCGATCAAAATCATGGAACCGCCTATCATGGACAACCCGAAAAAAATGAGAAGCCGGGGACCAAGGCGACTGTTCAGACTGCCGCAACCGATAACCGCGATGAGATACCCACAAAAATTGGCGGTGGAAATAATCCCCATCTGTCCGTAGGTGAGGCCAAGCCCCTCACCCATGGACGGCAGCATCATGCCTAAAGAGAACCGGCCCAGGCCGAGTGCCCCCATTAATCCGAGCATTCCGGCCAAAACGATTATCCAGCGATAGGTAGCTGCAGGAAGAGATTTCATTATTTTATGGCAACACCCTTGTTACGTGATTGTTTCAACCATCTGTAGTATACTTAGGTACTTGAGAAAAGACGCACCATAACATTATCACTCACCCTCCACGATACCCGAAAACTATGATTAACGCAGAAAAATTGCTTGGCAAAGTCGTTCAGGAAGTCATGGGATCAAGTAGCCATGGTATGAAAAAGAAGAAAAAGAAAAAGAAGAAAAGCAGTTCCATGGTCAGCCATCTCACCTCCGGGGCTGGTCTGATGACAGCCATAGGTCTTGGTATCGGTGCCTATGAGATATTGAAGGACAAAAAAAAGGCTCCCCACACAGGTGGTCATTATCCATCCTCGCCGCAGGGTGTGCCACCAGTTAATCCTGGCATAGCCCAGGGCCCGGCAATACCACCTCCGCCACCTCCACCATCTTCTACTGCCACGTCCCAGGCCCAACCAAGCGAACCGGCTCAGCCGCCCCCTCCCCAGATTCCTGAAGCCACCCCCGAACAGACCGAGAAGCTGGCCGTACGCTTACTCCAGGTAATGGTGGCCGCCGCCCATGCAGACGGACAACTTGATGCTGAAGAGGAAAAAGCGGTTATCGGCAGACTGAAAGATGAGCAATTCAGCCAGGAAGAAAAAATGTTTCTGCTGGCGGAAATGCACAGCCCCAAAAGTATAGATGAGCTGACAGCGAACATCACCGATCCGGCAACTGCCAAGATGATGTACATGCTGGCGGTAGGAACCATCGAGATCGACACCCCGGAAGAGCGGCAATGGCTTGATCAATTTGCAGCTGCCTTGCAACTCTCAAAAACTGTACAGGAATTTATCGAAGATCAGGTTTAGATAATGGGTGAAATAGCCGCCCTTATTGCAGCACTTTTCTGGGCGGTTGCCTCAACGGCCTTTGCCGATATAGGCAGGCATATATCGGCAATCCATCTCAACCTTGTCAAGGGCGGACTGGCCATCCTGCTCATGGGGATTGTGTTGTTCTCAGGCAGTTTGTTTACTATCCCCAGCCTCTCGCCAGCGACGCTCACCTCCATCTCCGGCTACGGCTGGTTGCTGCTTTGTCTAAGCGGTATTGTTGGTATCGCCTTTGGCGACAGCGCCTATTTTGCCTGTATAAAACGAATCGGCCCGCAAAAAGGGCTGATGCTTGAGTCGACGGCACCTCTGTTAACCGCCCTGCTGGCCCTGGTCCTCTATGAAGAGTACCTCCCTGTAGCTTCCTGGTTCGGAATCATGCTCACCACCCTCGGTGTAATCGTCGTTATCCGCTTCAGCAGCGGAGCCAAACAGTACCAGAACAGCAAAAGCGGTATCGTTTTTGGTCTTCTCGCCTCTTGTGCACAGGCCACAGGAATCGTTCTTTCCCGGATGGCACTGGATGGTGAGGACATTGAGCCCCTGGCCAGCGGACTTGTACGGCTCAGTGCAGGGTTGTTCATCCTGCTCCTTTGGACACAGATTACTACGCACCTCGGTATCGCCAGTAAATATCACACCACCAGCATTTCAGCCGCCTGCAGGGTGCTTCTGCAGGAGAAACTATTTTCAAAGCTGTTCACCGCCATGTTTTTCGGTACCTTCATTGCCATATGGCTTCAGCAGTTATCGGTAAAGTACACCAGTGCAGGAATCGCCCAGACTCTTTTTGCAACCTGTCCGCTGATCGGTACTATCATCGCAGTCCGTCGCGGTTACAGCCAACCTGCTGCGGTATGGGGAGGCCTGCTGTTAGGCTTAATCGGTGTAGGGATGCTCTTTTTGCTATAGCGAATTCGGAAAAGCTACGGGGGAGAACTCCCCCGTAGAGTAAAACCTGCTACCAGTTATGGGCCAGAAGCTCAAAATAGCCCTGCGGTTTGACACATGCCGGACATTTATCAGGAGCCTCATCACCATGGTGGATATAGCCGCAACCAAGACATCTCCAGACGTTTTCCTTTTGCCGTGAGAAGACACGTCCGGTTTCAATATTCTCTGCCAATTCCAAAAACATCTTCTCGTGATGTTCCTCGGCGACAATAATGGCATCAAAGGTATCGGCGGCCCGTTGGAAACCCTCCTCCACAGCTATCTTCGAGAACCCCTTGTACATCACCTCAGACACGTGAAGCTCAAGTGCCGCTGAAGAAAGAAGATTTGAACGGGTATCCTCAATCACCCCGGCCGGAAAGGGCCAGGCAATCTCCAATTCACCGCCATTGAAAAACTTGAAAAACCTCAGCGCATGTTCGTACTCCTGCTCGGCTGTCTGGTCAAAGAGCCGGGCAATCTGGATAAAACCTTCCTCTTCCGCCCGGCGGGCAAAAAAGTTATAACGGGTACGCGCCTGCGCTTCGGCAGAGTAGGATATCAACAGGTTTTTTGCGGTCCGACTTTCTATAAAGCGGCCCATGATCGTCTATTCTTCGATCTCAATGGCATCGGCACCACACTCAGCGGCGGCCTGGCGAACAATGTCCTCCAGGTGAGCGGGGATTTCATCGAATTTAACTATGGAGAGAAGCTGGTCTTCGTCATACTCAAAGACCTCGGGACAAAGATTGTTACAGTGGCGGTCGCCCATGCATTGCTTGGTAATAGTTGCCTTCATGAATAAAACCTCCTTTTACGATTAATCGTTAAGTACATCATAAACGAGATTACAGCTTGGAAACGACAACACCCTTAGTTCTAAATGCAGCTGTCCCATACGTCAAATACATTTATCGGTTTAGTAAAAATAAATGCGCAAAAGAAAATAATTTCATGTCGTCAATACCGTTACACTCTATCCAACCTGACTATCTGTGTGGTATAACGAAAACAGTTTCATAAAAAGGATCACACTCCACCATCAATAACAGTGACATCCATCATACTGAGGAACTTATGAAAATCGGTATAATCGGCCTGCCGCAAGCGGGTAAAAAGACACTTTTCCAGACACTGACGGGGACAGAACTGCGGGAACAGGGAGGCAGCCCCAAGCCAGTACCTGGCACTGCGGACATCCGGGACCAACGATTTGACAGGCTGGTCGCCATGTACAATCCGGTTAAAGAGACCCGGGCCCGGCTCGACCTCGTCCTGTTGCCGAAGATTGAAAAGGAGACTATATCCAAGGGCGATATTTTCAAGGACATCAGCGACGTGGACGCAATCTGTCACGTTATTCGAGCCTTTGAGGATGACGCGATTTATCATGAATCCGGTTCGGTTGATCCGCTGAGGGATGCGGAAATGGTCAACTCTGAACTGTTGATGCACGACCAGATCTTTGTCGAAAAAAGAATCGAACGGCTTGAGATCCAGCTCAAGAAAATCAGGGATGACAAACAGGTCAAGGAACTCGCCCTGTTGCAAAGGATGCTCGCCCACCTTGAAGAAGAAAGCCCCCTGCGGCTGATGGAACTTGATGACGACGAAGATCTAATGATCCGGAGTTACCCGTTTATTACCACCAAAGAGCTGATTCTGGCTTTTAACGTTGCCGAGGATCAACTTGCCGATAACTCGATCCTTGAAGGAGTCGAGGCAATGTGCAGCAAGGAAAAAGTCGAGGCGATGCTGGTCTCCGCTCAGGTAGAGTCGGAAATAGCCCAGCTCGACAGTGATGAAGAGAAAGAAGAATTCATGCACGATCTTGGTATTGAAGAGCCTGCCCTGGAGGTGCTCACTAAACTTTGCCTGAGAGCTCTTGGCCGCATATCCTTTTTCACGGTCGGCCCGGAAGAGGTGCACCAATGGCTGGTCCGGCTGAACTCTCCTGCACCCGTTGCCGCCGGTGCCATCCACTCGGACCTGCAACGTGGCTTTATCCGGGCCGAAGTCATGAAGTACGATGAACTTATCGAGCACGGGAGTGAGGCTGAGCTGAAAAAACTTGGCAAGATGTATTTGCAGGGTAAGGATTATATCGTGGTAGACGGCGACATCCTCAATATCCGCTTCAAGGTGTAACCAGAACTTCTCAGCAACCTTGTGTCGATTTGGGTCAGGTCCCTTCAAAATATCATTTTGGTACTCATAGCAACTCTTTAAACAAAGGAGTCCCCAATGAAAACCAAAACAATAATGGCTACAGCTGTACTTTTCCTGTGCACGGTCTGCGGGAAGGTTCTTGCTGATGGACCGGCCCAGAATCCGGCAAGTCTTACCGATATAATCACCAAGGGCACGCTGAAGGCTACAATTAAAACTCTCTATTACCAGCACGATTTCGATACAGACACACCTGACTGGTCAACCCTGGCCATCGGTGGGAACCTTGGCTTTGAAACCGCCCCCCTTTACGGCTTTTCTGCCGGTATCGGTGTCAAGACCAGTCAGGGAGACCTGCTTGATGACGACGAAGTGTACCGGGGTTTGTTGGCCATTGGTGATACACCCGAAGATGATGAAAGCTATACGGAGCTTGATGAGTACTTTCTCCGTTACAGTCATTGGGGCACGATCGTCACTTTCGGTGCCCAGCCCCTTAACACCCCGTGGGTTGAGGGATATGACATCAGAATGACACCAAAGAAATACCGGGGGCTGACGCTTCAAAATAACTCCCTTAAAAATCTTGAGCTGCAGGGATTCTACATTCAGGACTGGCTCGACTGGACCTCCGAGGATTGGCAATCCATCACAGCCGGTCTCTCAGGTAACGAGGCAAACGATGAGGGCATGATCGGTGGTGGTGCCGTCTGGAATGCAATGGATAATCTAAAACTGCAGGTCTGGGATTATTACTACAACGAAACACTCAATAATCTATACCTGCGGGCCGACTACAGTGCCACATTTGGCAACGATTTGACCTTCGATGCCAACATCCGCTATCTGGACCAGAGTGATGCCGGTGAAGCCCTGGCCGGCGCTTTAGACACCTACCAAGGCGGTGGCGAAATCTCACTGAGCGGTTTCGACGCCAAACTATCCCTCTATTATGGCGAAAACGGTGACGACGCAATCGCAGCCCCATTCGGCGGCCATAAAATTGCCATTATGCACGTCAACAACCTGTCCAGGGCTGAAGAAAAAATCTATGCGGCCAAACTTTCCTACTCGTTTAAAGCATTTGGGGCACCGGGGCTTTCCGCCTATATTTTTTACGGCTCTTTCGACACCCCGGATACCGGAGCAAACGCTTCAGCAGATATCGACGAGTTCAACTTCGATCTTCAATATACGTTCGGCGGCTGGTTCGAGCACTGCAGTGTCAGGCTCCGGCACGCCATTGTTGACGCGGATGAGAGTGTGGGCGGTGAGGATCTGACCGACACCCGGCTCTACCTGGTCTATAAATTCTGATCGGAACAGTTTCAGTTATAAGGGCGAGCCATCCGAAAATCGATTCACGATTCACCATTTAATACTTCCCATTTCTCACAAATATGTATTAATACAAGGACAGTTTTACTTTTCCGTAAAAACCTGAAGTCCCTGAAGTCACAGTACAAGCACAGACAAACAGGGAGTTGGGTTCAATAACGGAAACCCGGTTTACATGGAACGCAGTTTGCAGTTTGGCCGTACCCTCCTTTAACTTGTGAGGAGGGATCGTGAAAGCAGGTCATCTTGAATTTGGAACCATCAACCCACCACCCAAAGGAGACAAACATGAAAAAGCTGTTCCTGTTTGCGTTTGCCCTCATGTTTTTTGCGGTCCAGCTTGCCCAGGCAGGCACCCCGAAAGACACCCTGGTCATGGCGTCACAGATCGACGACATTATCACCCTTGATCCTGCCGAGATCTTTGAGTTCTCGGGAGCCGAGTATGCAGCCAACGCCTACGACCGGCTGATCAATTACGACGTTGATAACGTCAGCGACATCTATGGCGGAATTGCAGAAAGCTGGACCATCTCGGACAACGGCCTGGTCTTCACCTTCAAGATCAGAAAAGACATCACCTTCGCTTCCGGCAATAAGCTTACTGCGGACGATGTAGTCTACTCCCTGCAGCGTGTAGTGCTGCTGGACAAATCCCCGGCCTTTATCCTGACCCAGTTCGGTTTCACCCCTGACAACGTCAAGGACACCATCAAGAAGATAGACGATTATACGGTTGCCATCACCATCGACAAGCCATACGCCCCCACATTCTTCCTTTACTGTCTCACCTCCACAGCTGGATCAGTCGTGGATATGAAGGAAGTACAGTCTCATGAGAAAGACGGCGATATGGGCTACGGCTGGCTCAAGACCGGATATGCCGGATCCGGGCCTTTCAAGCTGAAGAACTGGAAGCCATCCGAGACCCTCATTTACGAGCGTAATGACAATTATTGGGGAGAAAAAGCCAAGCTCAAGCGTATCATCACCCGGCACATTTCCGAGTCATCAACCCAGCGTCTGCTGCTGGAAAAAGGTGATGTCGATATCGCCCGTGACCTCGGTCCGGATGACATCAAGGGCCTTGCAGGAAATAATGATATAAAAATTCGCAAAAAAGCAAAAGGCGCAGTCTGGTATCTCGGTCTGAACCAGAAAAATGAATACCTGCAGAAACCGCAGGTTCGCCAGGCGTTGAAGTACCTTATCGACTACAAAGGTATGGAATCCACCATTCTCGATGGCGCGGCCACCGTCCATCAGGCCTTCCTGCCCAAGGGCTTCCTCGGCGCATTGGAAGAGACCCCGTTTACATTAGACGTGGAAAAAGCAAAGGCATTGCTGAAAGAAGCCGGACTTGAAAACGGTTTCACCGTAACTATGGATACCCGGAACACTGAGCCGACCACCTCTATGGCCCTGGCCATCCAGGCGACATTTGCCCAGGCGGGCATCAAGCTCGAAATCATCCCGGGTGAAGGCAAGCAGACACTGACCAAGTACCGTGCCCGTAACCACGACATCTATATCGGACGCTGGGGACCGGACTATATGGATCCGCACACAAATGCCGACACCTTTGCCCGCAACCCGAACAACGCCGACGATGCCAAGTCCAAGCCTCTCGCATGGCGTAACGCCTGGGATATCCCGGAAATGACCCAAAAGGCGGACGCTGCCGTGCTGGAAAAAGACACCAAAAAACGAGCCGAAATGTATCTCGAACTCCAGCGTGAGCACCAGCAGGTCTCCCCGTTTGTCATCATGTTCCAGGATATCGAGATCCTTGGCAAGAGGGCCAATGTGGACGGCTTCGTTCTCGGACCGAGCTTTGACAGCAACTTCTACCAGTTCACCACTAAATAAGAACTTGATTAGTCTTGTTGCGGACTGATTAACCCGGTCCGCAACCCGTTTTTAAATGCTCTGCCCCGACCAGTCGGGGCGGACTCTCAGTATCTCAAGGCATTATGCTGCAAAAGCTTACGAAACGCCGCCTGCTGAAAGCTATTCGTCAGACACTCCGGGTGTTGACTGTCGTTGCCATCACTTTTTTCGGACTGCTCCTCATCACTTTTCTCATTGGCCGCGTGGTTCCCATCGACCCTGTCCTGGCAGTGGTCGGTGACAAGGCATCACCGGAGGTTTATGAAAAAGCCCGTATCGCCATGGGATTGCATCTGCCTCTCTGGCAACAGTTCCTGATTTACATCAGTAACGTCCTGCAGGGTGATCTCGGGACCTCCGTCCTTACCGCCAAACCGGTGACCGAGGATATTCTTCGTGTATTCCCCGCCACCATTGAGCTGGCGGTTACGGCAACTATTTTCGGCGTTCTGGTCGGTATACCGCTGGGTGTCTTTTCAGCTGTAAACCGGGACAGTTTCCTGGACCATATAACCAGGGTGATCGGCTTGCTCGGCTACTCCCTGCCTATTTTCTGGCTCGGCCTCATGGCTCTCATGGTCTTTTACGCCCGCCTCGACTGGCTCCCCGGTCCCGGCAGGGTTGACGTCTTTTATGAAGACATTGTCGATCCGGTAACCGGTATCATGATTATTGACTGCATAATCGCAAAAGAATGGGAGATCATGAGAAATGCGATATGGCACGTCATCCTGCCTGCGCTTTTGCTCGGCTATTACTCTATGGCGTATCTCTCTAGAATGACACGATCTTTCATGATCGAGCAGTTACGCCAGGAATACGTACTTACGGCGCGGGTCAAGGGAGTAGCCGAATGGAAAGTAATATGGGGCCATGCGCTTGGCAACTGCGCCATCCCGCTAATCACTGTGGTCGCTCTCAGTTTTGGCGGCCTGTTGGAAGGTTCTGTTCTGACCGAGACGGTCTTTTCATGGCCCGGGCTCGGTCTTTATCTCACGAACTCCCTGCTCAACGCAGACATGAACGCCGTGCTTGGATCGACCATCGTGGTCGGTTCCATATTTCTGGGTGTCAACCTTCTGTCCGATTTCCTTTATAAGGTCATGGACCCCAGGGCGAGATAAACTTCATACCGAAACCGGGGTCAGGCTTAAGCCTGACCCCTCGTGCGGATAATGGCTGAACATATGGAAAACTTTCTTTATTTATGACACAACAACCACCAAAATTTACCAGGACCAAGGCATGGCTGCTGACAGACACCCCGGACTCTGCTTTCCAGGCAGCGTCCGGCAGGTTTTATCTGGGTCTTCTTGAGTTTTTCCGAAACAAACTGGCCGTTATCGGCCTCATCATTATTGTTGCGCTCATCCTGACAGCTCTCTTTGCCCCACAGATTGCTCCATTCGACCCAGTGATCACAGACCTGGCCAACAGACTGCAACCGCTCTCCGGTGATCATTGGTTCGGCACCGATGAAATGGGCAGGGATATCTTTTCCAGAATTGTCTGGGGATCACGGCTTACACTTTACGTCATCCTTCTGGTAGCTGTTATTGCCGCCCCTGTAGGTATCCTGGTCGGGACAGCCGCAGGATATTTCGGAGGTGCCATCGACACCGTGCTGATGCGTATCACCGATATTTTCCTCGCCTTCCCCAAGCTTATTCTGGCGCTTGCTTTTGTGGCTGCGCTAGGGCCTGGAATTGAGAACGCCATTATCGCCATTGCAATAACCTCCTGGCCACCCTACGCGCGAATCGCCCGGGCCGAGACCATCACCGTCAGGAACTCCGATTTTATCCGCGCAATCAGGCTGCAGGGAGCAGGACCGATCCGCATTATAACCAAACATATCATGCCGCTCTGCATGTCTTCACTGATCGTCCGGGTCACCCTCGACATGGCAGGCATTATCTTAACAGCAGCAGGGCTCGGCTTTTTGGGACTCGGCGCCCAGCCACCCTCACCGGAATGGGGCGCCATGACTTCTGCCGGACGCGCCTTTATCCTCGACCAGTGGTGGCTGATCACCATGCCGGGCACGGCCATTTTTGTGGTCAGCCTGGCCTTCAACCTGCTGGGTGACGGCCTGCGGGAAGTCCTCGACCCCAAAAGCGACAGTTAACAGTTATGGAAAAGACACTGCTTACCATCAACAATCTCTCAGTCACCTTTCCCTCACCTAAGGGAGAGGTACAGGCCGTGCGAAACGTCAGTTTTTCCATGGGCCGGGAAAAAATCGGTATCGTTGGCGAATCCGGTTCCGGCAAATCAGTTACCGGCAGGGCGGTACTTCAGCTCCTGCCACCTTATGCACAGGTGAAAGCGGACGAAATCAGCTACCAGGGACAAAACCTCCTCTCTTTGAGCGAAAAGGAGATGCGCCACATCCGCGGCCTGGGTATTTCCATGGTCATGCAGGACCCAAAATATTCCCTCAATCCGGTCCGCACTGTTGGCAGGCAAATCAGGGAGGCCTATACTATCCACCATAAGGTTCCGAAAAAGGAGGCGAGAGAGAAGACATTGAGAATGCTGGAAGCGGTCCGGATCCGTAACCCGGAACAGGTCTACCGTCTCTTTCCCCATGAAGTATCAGGTGGCATGGGCCAGCGCATCATGATCGCCATGATGCTGATCCCCGAACCGAGCCTGCTTATTGCCGATGAACCGACCTCAGCTCTAGATGTAACGGTGCAGTTGCAGGTGCTGGCGATACTCGACGACTTGGTCAGTCAACGGGGCATGGGCCTTGTATTTATCTCACATGACCTCGAACTTGTTTCCTCCTTCTGCGACAAGATTATTATCATGTATGGCGGACAGATCATGGAAGTGGTCGAGGCGGCTGAACTCCATAACTCAACTCACCCGTACACCCGGGGTCTGCTGAGCTGCCTGCCGAAGATAGACGGCGACAGGGCTCCCCTTCCGATCCTCCAACGCGACGAGGCGTGGCTTGATGCCGTCAGTATTCCGCCAGTCGGAGTATAATATTATGTTACAGGTACAAAACCTCAACGTCATTTTCGGCCACGGCGCAGACAAGAACCACGCGGTCAAAGATGTCTCCTTCTCCGTTGCTAAAGGGGAGAGTTTCGGCCTGGTCGGGGAATCCGGTTCCGGGAAATCGACGGTACTTAATTGCATCTCTGGCCTTCTGACCAACTGGCACGGTTCCATCGATATAGAAAATACCGCGGTCCAACATAAACGGCATATGTCATTTTACCGGAAGGTCCAGATGGTCTTCCAGGACCCATACGCCTCACTCCACCCGAGGCACACTATCGACCGCACCTTGAAAGAGCCAATTGCCATCCACAAGATCGGTGACGCCAACCGGAGGGTTGAAAAGGTCTTAAGAGAAGTAGGACTTGGTCCGCAGTTCCGGTTTCGTTACCCTCACCAGCTCTCGGGTGGCCAGCGGCAGCGGGTGGCGGTGGCCCGGGCCCTGATCCTGGAACCGGAGATCATCCTGCTTGACGAACCCACCTCTGCCCTCGATGTTTCCATCCAGGCCGAAGTGTTGAATCTCCTTCAGGATATCCGTCAGGAACGTAATCTCACCTATGTCCTGGTAAGCCACGACCTGGCCGTTGTTTCCCATATGTGCGACACAATCTCAGTCATGAATCACGGTGAGACCGTGGAAATAATTAACAGGAACCAGCTGCAGACAGGGGAGCTGAAAGAGAATTATACCCGTCAGCTGCTGGTGGCAAGCAAGGGGTACAACCGCTCCGCCATTGATCAATTCGAGGATTTCTAAACACCATTCCCCATGAAACTCACTGACATTACAAGCAGGACGGTATCGATCCCCCTCAGCACCCCCTTCAGGACGGCCCTTCGCACCGTCACCAGCATGGAAAACGTACTGGTTGAGGTACACAGCGACAGTGGCCTTACCGGTTTTGGCAGTGCAGCCCCGGCTACGGTGATTACCGGGGAAACGGTGGCCTCCATAACCGGTGGTGTCGATCACCTCCGTGACCATCTGCGAGGGATGGATATCACCGCATACGAAGCCCTTTTCAATACATTAAACGACTGCATAATTGGTTGCATGTCGGCCAAGGCAGCGGTAGATATAGCAATCCATGATCTTCTCGCCAAGTCCCTGAATATTCCACTTTATAGATTCCTGGGTGGACCGGTGCGGGAAGTTGATACCGATATCACCATCAGTCTGGATGATCCTGCTGCCATGGCAGCCAAGAGCGGGGAGCGGGTCAAGCAGGGCTTCTCCACCCTGAAGATAAAGGTCGGGGGAGATGTTGAAACGGATTTGGCCCGGTTGAAAAGTATTCGTGACTCCGTAGGAGATACTATCTGCATACGCATCGACGCCAACCAGGGCTGGACTCCCAAACAGGCGGTGCAGGTCGGACGCATGCTGGAAAGGGAAAACATTCAGGTTGAACTCATGGAACAACCCTGTGCAGCCCATGATCTTGAAGGACTCAGATTTGTTCGGGAGAACTGTTCTTTTCCAGTCTATGCAGACGAGAGCATGTTCTCACCCCGTGATGCCCTCCGCCTTGTTACCATGAAGGCGGTTGACGGCATGAATATAAAGCTGATGAAATGCGGTGGCATCTACAACGCCATAAAAATTGCCGCAATTGCCGACACAGCCGGCATCCCGTGTTTGATTGGCTCAATGATGGAGTGCAGCGTAAGTGTGGCGGCAGCCGCCCATCTGGCCGCCTCCAGGCGGAACATTGACAAATTCGACCTGGACGCACCCCTGTTCTGCAGTGTAAACCCTGCCAGGGGCGGCATTACCTACAGGGGATGCCGTATTGAATTCCCTGATTTACCGGGGCTTGGTATCAGCTCATATACCTAGTTTCCATTCTAAGACCGGGTATTTCGAAGTCTACGCTTATCTGGTCCAGATTGAGGCCTGTGGAATATTTTACCACAGGCATATAATTGCTCTCTCGGAGTCTCGTTCCTCACTTACCGGAGGATGAAATTTTGAGCATAATGAAGATATTGGCCAAAAGGGCAGTTTCATAATTCTTCACATTTGAGAAATCCATAGAAGAGGAAAATGAAAGTATACATTAGCGTCGACATGGAAGGCATCTGCGGCACAACCAGCTGGAGCGAGGTAACCAAGGGCAATGATGATTATGAAGCCGGCCGCAGACAGATGACAGCGGAAACCGTTGCTGCCTGCATGGGTGCAAAAAAAGCTGGCGCAACCGACATCGTGGTACGTGATGCCCACGATTCCGGGCGCAATATCATTGCCGACGAGCTACCCGAGGATGTCACGCTTATTCGTGGCTGGTCCCATCATCCCTACTGCATGATGCAGGGCCTGGACAGAACGTTTGATGCCTCGCTGATGATTGGCTATCACAGTTATGCCGGTGGTGAGGGCAACCCTTTATCACATACCATGAACAACATCCACAACAGCTCGGTGGTGATCAACGGCAAACTTGCTTCGGAGTTCCTTATTAATTATTACATCTCCCTCCTGGAGAAAGTCCCGGTGATTTTTGTCTCCGGAGATCAGGAAATCTGCTACCACGCGAGGGAGTATGCCCCGGACATGACAGCCGTGGCCGTGAAATCTGGAGCCGGGGATTCAACCGTCAACCTGCACCCGAAACAAGCCCTCAAAAGCATTGAGGAAGGAGCACAAAAGGCACTTACTGATATTCCCGGTGCAGCCCAACTGCCCGATCATTTTGATGTAACCCTGAACTATAACAACCATAAAGATGCCTACAAGGCTTCGTTTTACCCGGGTGCTAAACTCTCCGAGGCGAGAGCCGTAAGCTTTAGCTCCAATGACTATTTTGAGGTTCTTCGTTTCTTCCTCTTCACCTTTTAGAGCTTCTTGATTATGACACTCCAACAACGAATTACCCAACTTCATCACCAGGCCTTCACAGTTGATGCTCATTTTGATCTTTGCTATGAAGTTGCCAACATGCGGGAACGCGGTGATAAGAAGGTAATTGAAAAAACGTTCCTCAATCAATTCAGGGCTGGCAGCTTCGACCTTATCGTCTCAGCCATCTTTGTCCATAACTATTTCCTGCCGGAGATGGGGTTGCGAAAGGCGCTCGACCAGATCAGCCACCTCCATGCCGAAATAGATGAATCTCCGGGGCTGTTCCGTATTTGCCGGACATGTAAAGAAGCACGTCAGGCAAAAGAGGATGGGGAAATTGCCCTTTTCCTCTCCTTGGAGGGAGCCGATCCACTCCAGAACGATCCAGGCCTGTTACGGATTTTCTATGAACTCGGCGTAAGAGGCCTGGGGCTTGTCTGGAGCAGACGAAATGCGGTGGGCGACGGCGCGTTTTTTGCTTCCCAGCGAGAGGGACAAAAAGGCGGTTTGACCCCTTTTGGCATTGACCTGATTGAACAGGCAGAAAGACTTGGCATGTTTATCGACGTCAGCCATCTCAACGATGAGGGCTTCCTCGATGTGATGAACGTAGCGCAAAAACCTCTGATAGCATCCCACTCCAACTGCCGGGCACTTGCCCGAACCATGCGCAACCTCACCGACGACCAGATCAAATCTCTCGCCGCGAAGGGAGGTGTGATCGGTATGAACTCAGTCGATGCTTTTGTCCATGATGATGCGAAAAAGGCCACCATGGATGATTTTGTCAACCACGTGGATCATATCGCAAACCTTGTCGGTATAGATCACGTAGGTATCGGCTTTGACATCTGCTGTGGTTTCCCTAACCACCTCAGTATGCCGGACAATGTCGAAGCAACCGATCTGATCAGCGATCACGGACATCTTGAAGAATTCACCGAACAGTTGATCCGACACGGCTATAGTGATGAAGACATCATGAAGGTTCTCGGTGATAATTTCATGCGGGTCTATTCCGAAACTACAGGTTGACCCCATCAGGTTCTGCCCTTTTTCCTGTTTTCTGGTATAAGATTTCATGAAGGGAAAGGTACACCCCGAATTTTTCATCAGTTCATGAAAAAATCCGCACTATGGATAAAGGGAGGATGCTGTGCACCATCACACCAAATACAGACTACTGTTATTTTTTATCGTCCTCGTCGTTTCGGGTAGCGTCCTGCCCGCCATGGGCCAGACAGTACAACTGCCGATAACCCTCGAATATCCACTGCTGCAGAGACTCGTCACCAACAGTGCCTTCCCGGAGCCGGGTGCTCGCACCACTTTGGTCAACGAGGGCAATGGCTGTATCTATCTTGCCCTTTCGGAACCCGTTATTTCCGAGGCGAGCGGTCTTGTCCGGCTGGAGATGAAAATCACCGCCCAGGCGGGAACACCGCTCAGCGGTAGCTGCTTCGGCTCTCTGAGCTGGCAGGGCTTTCTTGTTTTATACCAACAGCCGTACATCACCGGTGAAACCTGGCAACTCAGGTTTACCACCAACAGAACTGAACTTCTGGGCGCAAACCGAAGGCCGGAACAAATCAGCCAGATACTGTGGAACTTTATTGAACCAAGGGTCATAGCCTATCTCGATTCGTTATCCGTTGACCTGAAAGTCCCTGTCGAGGACCTTAAAAACTTCCTGCTCCCACTGTTTCCGCACCAGGTTGCCCACGACACCGAAAAGATGCTCGACTCCATGCAGCCCGGCACGATAGACATCCGGCCGGATCACATCCGGGTGGATATCCTGGCCGAAGTGGAGAAGGTTTTTGATCCGGAGAGTCAGGCAGAACCTCAATACCTGGCTGGCGCAGACCTTGAACATCTGGTGGTACTCTGGGAGAACTGGGACTCCATGCTGACGCATGTCGTCACTCTCCTGGCCAGGGAGCTGTTGAATGCAGATGAGCGCCAGATTCTTGTCGATGTCCTTCTTCAAACCAGGCATCGGTTTGTTGAGGATCTTGCGGACAAAACCATTACCCATGATTTTGTCCGCGAACAGTTCGTCGAGGCCTGGCAGCAACTCTCTCCCATTTTCAGGAACCACCTCTACGATAAAAAAAGCAACTCCCAACTCCTCGGCTACCTGGCCTTCGTATCTTCCTCGGATGCTCTCCTGGTATTTGATAAGCTCGGCCCGACCTTCGGTCTCGAGATCAGTCGTAATGGCCTGATTCGGCTTATGCAGATGTTACAAGCTGATTCGTCACTCTTGCAGTACCCCCAGAAAACAGATCCGGAATTACAAAAACTATTTCAAACCAATCCTCAAACAGGAAATATCAAGGCACCTCTTTCAAATTCTTCAACCTTTCTGGAATCTATTTTTGAACTCTTCAGCCCGACTACGGCTATGGCAGCCGAACTCCCTACTTTTCAGGAGATCCTGAAGTGGCAGGTACCGAAAAAAAATATCGATAGATATATTGGCCGTGTCGATTCTGTCATCCAAAAAGCCCTGAAACAAACCATCGCCAAAACAATACCCCGCCAGCAGAAGACCATGTTTAAACAGTTGATTCCCGCCCTTGCATGGCAGGAAAGCTGTTACAGGCAGTTTGTGATCAGGGACAACAAACTCATGTACCTGCTCTCCTACAACCAGAGTTCAGTTGGCCTGATGCAGGTGAATGAAAGAGTCTGGAGGGGTATCTACAACAGGGAACGGTTGCGTTGGGATATCAACTACAACAGCAGGGCCGGATGTAAAATTGCCGCTCTCTATCTCACAAAATACGGGTTGCGCGACCCCAAAAAGACCAGGACATTGACTCAGCCACAGATGGCGGGGCTGGTTTACGCCATGTATAATGGGGGGCCGTCACAGTACTCAAAATACCTGGCTCGATTAAAGAACAAGGACTTTTACCAGAGCGACACTCTTTTTAATCAGAAATATAAATGGGTGGTTTCTGACCAGGACAAGATGCTCTCAAAGTGTTTAACCGGAAGCTGATCCAGAACGAGTAAACAATCCCGGATATACTCTAAAAAGGAAGGACAATGAAATATTCAGAAGCGAAACAGGGCAGGGTTTTCGTCATTCGGCTGGAAGATGGAGAAATCGTCCATGAAGTACTGGAACAATTTGCGATCGATCATGATATCAATGCAGCCTCACTCACAGTCGTTGGCGGTGCCGATGATGGCAGCCGTCTCGTGGTTGGCCCCAGAGAAGATCGGGGTTTACCGCTTCAGCCAATGAAATTACAGCTTGAGCATGCCCATGAGATAACCGGTACCGGAACTCTGTTTCGGGACGACAAAGGCGTACCACTTCTGCATATGCATATGAGCTGCGGTAGAAAGGAACACACCGTTACCGGCTGCATCCGGGAGGGAGTAAAGGTCTGGCATGTGATGGAGGTTGTACTGTTTGAGCTGGTGGACTGCTCTGCCAAACGCCTGGTAGAGGAACCGCTGGGGCTGAAGCTACTGAGCCCCTGATTGCAGAAAGTGGCACTAGGCACGCGGGGTCAGACTTAAGCCTGACCCCGGACTAACCTACCGAATTCAGTCACATTAAACAGCGGAAGCGGTTCGTGGTTTACGGCTCGTCTTCGGATTAGACCGTCTCGGCTTACCACCGTTTTTACGGTTACCGAACCTCTCACTGCCGGAGCTTTTCTCACCTTCACGGCTGAGTTTCATCATCCTGCCGTTGATCCGGGCGTTATGCAGCACCTTCATGAGCTGACGCGGCATTCCCGCAGGGAGATCAACCGTGCTGTACTCGTCATATATTGAGATCCTGCCAATATACTCACTGTCCATATCCACTTCATTGGCGATGGCACCAACTATATTACCCGGTTTGACCCCGTGTGATTCACCAACGGCAATGCGGTACCGTTCCATTCCTTCATCGGATCGACCGGAACTCCTGCGGTTGTTGCGCCCACCAACCGGTTGTTTCCTCTCTCTCTTCTCACGCCGCTCATACTTCTTTTCTTCAAGCAGCATAGGACTGTTTCCCTGGACGAGTTTTGCAAGTGCCGCTGCGACCTGCTCCACAGACGCCTCTGTCTCACTGCAGTAATCACGAATGAGGTCGTCAAAAAACGAACAATCCTCAGTAAGGGTCTTGGTTATCCGGCTTTTATAAGCCTCTATCCGCTTTTTATTCACCTCGTTAACTGACGGCATATGCATCATCTCTATCTTGCGGCGTGAAGCCCTTTCGATAGACTTGAGCATCGACTTTTCCCGCGGTGCAAGAAGCAGTATGGCCTCTCCGGTCCGTCCGGCCCTGCCGGTCCTGCCAATACGATGAATATAGGACTCGGTGTCAAAAGGAATATCGAAATTGATGACATGACTGACCCGCTCGACATCAAGCCCCCGTGCCGCCACATCGGTTGCTACCAGGATATCTATCTTGCCGGATTTCAGTTGCTCAACCGTGCGTAAACGCTGGTTCTGGGGGATATCCCCATTCAGCGGTGCTGCCTGATAACCGAGCTCGGTTAGAAACTCAGCCAATTCGACAGTCTGCATCTTGGTTCGAACAAAAGTCAGAACACCATCCGTTTCAGACACTTCCAGTATTCTACCCAGGGCTTCCTTCTTGGCGTTCATGCCATTGGTGATAAGAAATTTCTGGTTAATGGTCGAAGCGGTGGCAGTCTTGCTGCGGATAGTAATCTCCACCGGATCATGCAGGTGGGTTGCGGCAATCCTTCTAATAGATGAAGGCATGGTTGCGGAGAACAGTGCGATCTGTTTCTGTTGCGGTGCCTGCTCCAGTATCCATTCCACATCTTCGAGAAAACCCATCTTGAGCATCTCGTCAGCTTCATCCAGGATAAAAGATTGTATCGTATCGAGCTTGAGACTGCCCCTACGGATATGATCCATTACTCTGCCAGGCGTCCCCACTACAATGTTTACACCTTTACTCAGCTGACGCAGCTGGCCGCTGTATTCTTCACCGCCGTAAATAGCCAGGACTTTCAGATTATTTATATAGGTCCCGTATTTTTTGAAGGAATCGGCAACCTGCAGGGCTAGCTCCCTGGTCGGGGCCAACACCAGAATCTGGGGACTTGCTTTTTTCTTCTGTCGGAGGCCATTCAAAAGCGGCAGGGCAAAAGCTGCTGTTTTACCCGTGCCGGTCTGGGCCTGCCCGATAACATCACGTCCTTCCATAACAGAAGGGATCATCTGGGTCTGGATAGGGGTCGGCTCTGTATAGCCGGACTGGTCAATTGCTTTCAATATTGGTTGAGACAACCCGAAATCGGAAAAGTCCTCGGGCATAACAGACAGATAGTCTTTAGACATGATAATCCTGTGTTTTGTAGAGTTCATCCCTGGAGAATGAAGAGGGTAACATCATCAACTTGGGAAATAATCGGCGATCGCGTATGCGATATCAGCAGATCCTTCTGCTTCTTTCTCCGCCGTCAAGTGTCACCCCAGCTCTCAACAAAACCCATTACATCATCAAATACTGGTCCGACACGCACATAAAAAACGCGAAAACTTACCAGGTATTCGCGCTTTCTGCAAGGCTTAATAGAAATAATAGATAAAAAATCGCCCGTATTAAATCCTGAATTTTCCGACCATCTCGTTCAATTGTCTTGAGAGGTCGAGTAACTCGGCGGCACTGCCATTCACTTTTGCAGACTCGTTGCTCATATCATCAGCAACACCATCCACCTCCATTATAGAGTTGGCAATTTCGCCGGCAACTGTTGAATTATCGGCCACCCTTTCATTCACCTCGGCAATACCCTGGGCCGCCTGGGTGACGTTGCTGGAGATCTCCTGGGTAGTCACCGCCTGTTCCTCAACGGCAGTGGCGATCGTTGCAACAATATCATTTACGGTATGTATAACCGCAGTGATTTGCTCGATTTCCTGGACCGTGGTGTCAGTTGTTTTCTGCATTCCCTGGATCCTGGTATTAATATCCTGGGTCGCATCAGCCGTCTGTTTCGCCAACTCCTTGATCTCGTTAGCGACAACGGCAAAACCCTTGCCAGCTTCACCGGCACGGGCGGCCTCGATTGTGGCATTTAGGGCCAACAGGTTGGTCTGCTCCGAGATTTCAGTGATAACTTCTGTAACCTGACTGATTTCCTGGGCGGCACTCCCCAGTTCATCAACCTGGGATGAGGCCACTTTCGCTTTCTGTACCGCCTCACCGGTTACGACCCTGGCCTGTTCAGAATTCTGGGCAATTTCATTAACCGTGGAGGTCATCTCTTCAGTGGCTGCAGCAACCATATTGACATTGGTGGCCGCCTCCTCACTGGCTGCAGCAACAGAATTCATCTGATCACTGAGTTGGTTTGCCGCCTCAGAGGTGCGCCTTGATTTCTCAGACATTTGACCCGCCCCGGAAGAAACCGAGGTGGCGACATTGGACATATCCGTAGAAGACGTGTTCAGCACCCTTGCATTATCTGATATATCCTTAACAAGTTTCTGCATACGCTCAATAAAACGATTAAAAACATTGGCCAATATTCCCAGTTCGTCCCGGCTTCGCAGATCAAGCCTTTTGGTAAGATCACCCTCTCCCTCGACCAGATCGGTAACCATAGCCGTCAACGCTTTTAAGGGTCTGATAGCCAATAGGTTCAGAATTATGATAATAGCGGCAATAAGAAGGGCTACAACCAGCACGGCGATTCCTACCTGCGTCCCCATTGCCGTCTGCATCGATTGATCGACTCGCTCTTCAAAGGCCTGAATACTGGCCCTATTCTCCTCCTTATCCTTCGCCATTGCCTCAACGACGACCTGATCGCTATAAAAGATGGTTACCGTGCCAACTTTCTCTTTCTTGACAAAACTCTCCGCACTCACAGAAAGATCGCGGTTTAATTGTAAATCTTTTGGGAGGGCGTCGCCATTTTGCACTTCGCCTTCCCGCCATACGGCAGCAAATGGCTCATCAACATCATCGAGGACTTCCACCGCCGCAATGGCGGGTAACCGCATGTAGCCAATCAGCATACGCTCAACAGAGGCCGTATCGAAATCATAGAGCAGGGTCGAAACAGACCCGGCGAGCATCTCAATAGTGTTATTAACCATCTGTTTCAGTTCATCCTGTCGCACCTTGCCCTGATTGTCGATGATAGACTCTACCTCCTGGCTGTACTGGTCAAAAATCGTTTTGACCAGCCGATCTTCGAGCACGTATGAAACACCGGTATTGAGTCCAAGAAGAATGAGGATCAGTACTCCACACCAAGTGGCAGTCTTAAAGGCAATACTGAATGATCGGGATTCGTCTTTTTTTGCTGACACAGTAGCTGACATATTATTGCTTCTCCGTTTCAATAATGATCTTAGTCCTTAAAACACTATAGCATCGATAGTACCTGCATTTCAGATGAACAACAAACCACAAAATTCATAGTTTACTAAAAGATTACCTCGTCTTCTCCACCTGATACAGCACACTATAAATCGTCGTGATAAACAACAGAGCTAGAGGGGGACCAAAAAGCAAGTTAACCATAACAACTCTCGCCGTCGGCGCCACATGAGCCCGTCGACCAAGCAGGAGGCTCAGCAAACACACTAATTACGAGTAACCTGAATTGATCATAAGATGCTGGATGGCGCAAAACGACTTCACATATAATTAAAATGTATATAACGCATAAAAATAAGTGCAATCAACTCAACAACATATACGTTTACGTAAACTAGATATTGCACAACTATCTATTATAATGTACTTATCTGGAATTAGCATTTCCCTAGAAACGTTCCCATCACATCGGATTCAAACTGAAAGGAGCTTGCGACATGAGTCAAGACCTGAACGTCGGGCAAACACCCATCCAACTCATAACAGATAGTGCTTCTGACATCCCTGAAGATATGGCACGAAAGAGAAATATCACCATTGTACCGCTCACAGTCAGTGTCAATGGTCAGGAATACCAGGATGGTGTGAGCATCACTCCGCCCAGGTTTTACTCCATGATGGCGAAGAAAGGGGCATTGCCCGTCACTTCACCTCCTGCCCCCGAAACTTTTCACGAAATTTTCAACGGGCATATCGGCCAAAGAGATATTCTTGGTATTTTTATCTCACGGAAGATGAGCAACACCTTTGATGTGGCCAGCCAGACGAAAATGAATAATTACAACACCTATCTCAAACAGCGCATGGCACATCCGCAAGTAAACAAGAAAATGCAGATCGAGCTCATTGACAGCCGTCTTGTCTCCATGGGGGCAACGCTGCTGGTGCTTGAAGCGGCAGATAAAATTGAGGCGGGTTGGCCACTGGATAAGATCAAGGATCTTATCAACCAGCGAATCAACGATGTGAAGGTGTTTTTTATGGTCGACAATCTCGACCACCTGGTCCGTGGTGGTAGGATTGGCCGGGGTTCCGCTCTATTTGGAAAATTACTGGGATTCAAGCCGATTCTCGGTATGGCAGGCGGTGGCGTGGATGCCAAAAGCAAATCGTTCGGCGGAAAAAGGGCCCAGGGGAAACTTATTGAGTACATGAAGAATGATCTGGGCGGAACATCTCAACCGGTCCGTATTGGCATCTGCCACGCGGGCGCACCGGAAAAGGCCACCACGGTCAGGAATCTGGTGCAGGAGGCCTTCCCAAATCAAGAGCATTATACGACATATTTCGGTCCCACCGTGGGGGCCCACACAGGACCGGGAGCCGTTGGTGTTGCCTGGCTCCCGTATCAGGAAGAGTGAGGAAGGAAACGGCTCATTTCAAGAGGTAGAACCCGATGGCCTTATCTGCGGCAGAATAGGATTCGACCTCCTTAAACAGGAAAACGGCCTGATTGTTCGAAACACGCAACACCTTACCCTCTTTGAGGACAGGTGTTGCCTTCTGGTCGTCGAGCCGAAAATCGAGAAGCCCCGGCGAACCAGGTAACAAATCAAGTAAAGGGGACAATTCAAACCGTGCCCCATGGCGGGATATATCAAGCACAACGACTTCCTTAGGGCGGGCCTTACCAGTTTGAAACGTCCCGTTCAGGCGGGTCTCCTTGCGAACATGTTTGCGCCGTTCCAGCCGAACGGTATTTCTATGACCCAGGGAACATTTCTCCCTGACACATGTCTCACAATCCCTATGTCCACAGTCACACTTCTCACATTTGAAGCGATAAGTGAGGTTAACCGGGCCGTCTGAGGAAAAGTATTTTGTCACATCGACACTTTTACTTTTTGCACAAGCAGGACAGCTAAGCACCACTTTATTATCCGGTCCCACAAACACTTTTTGCATGGTCACTTCGGCTTCTTTCATCATCCTCACATCATGTATACAACTTGAACAAGGCCTGGGTACCGCTCTCACTCCCGCCTTCTGCTGCAACTTTTTCATAAAGCTGGCGGGCGAGTTTCAACCCCGGCACTTCAAGACTCATGGCATCAGCGGATTCAATCGCAATAGTCATATCCTTGATGAAATGCTTCACAAAAAAACCGGGAGCAAAATCATCCTTGATTATACGCGGGGCCAGGTTGGAAAGCGACCAGCTGCCCGCCGCACCGCTTTCAATCGATTTCAGCACGGTCACCGGATCGAGACCAGCTTTTTTCGCATAGGCAAGTGACTCGCAAACCCCCATCATACCAGCGGCAATAGCGATCTGGTTGCACATCTTGGTATGCTGACCCGCACCGGCCTTGCCCTGATAAACGATATTCTTGCCCATCAATTCAAACAGTGGCAGTACCTTGTCGAAAACCTCTTTTTCACCACCGACCATGATGGAGAGACGTGCCTCCCGGGCACCGACATCCCCACCGGAAACAGGAGCATCGAGTGCGGAGATACCTGCCTTCTGGGCCTCATCAAAAATCCGGGCAGCAAGATCAGGCCGTGAGGTTGTCATATCAACGACATACCCACCGCTCTGCATATTTTTTAACAAGCCACCTTCGCCGAGATACACCTCCTCCACATCCGGAGGAAAACCGACAATCGTGAATACCACATTACATTTTGCGGCCAGGCTGGATACGGAGTCTTCCCATAGGGCGCCCTGGCTCACCAGTTCGGCGGCTTTTTCTGCTGTGCGCGTATAGACGTGCACCTTGTATCCACCATCCATCAGGTGCCGGGCCATGCTCTTACCCATTACCCCGATACCGATAAAACCGACAGTGGCACTCTCTGTTGTCAAAGACATTCGACTCTCCTTATATAAGATGTAGTATTTTCGTTACAGGTGGGATTGTCACATTAGCAAACAATCCTGAGGGTTGCAAATGCTCGCTTAAGGGGTTGGTGGAAATTGGCCCAGAATTGCACCAACCAGTTTATTTACCAGAGCGATGTTCTTCTCCGGTGTCGGATAGTCCGGCAGTCTTTCAACCCCTGTTCCACGCCAGAGAAGCCGACCTGTTCCGGATTCTGTTAAATCAATGACCAACGTTCCCACATCATACTGCTCGAATGATGTTCCGGAATCAAAACCGACCACGCCATAACGCGAATAACGGCCATAACCGAAACCAACATGCGTATCAAGCGGAACCTGCTCAAACCGGGTTTGTATCGTATAACCATAGCTGACAAGCAGATCACCCGGCTGGCCGGGCACAATCCCCCTGGAGACAAGCTCCCTGTCAATAGCCGCGTGAAATCTCTCATGCAATAATGGATTGGTTTCCCTTGCATCTTCTG
Organism: Desulfopila sp. IMCC35008; assembly: GCF_010646885.2. GTDB lineage: Bacteria > Desulfobacterota > Desulfobulbia > Desulfobulbales > Desulfocapsaceae > Desulfopila. The sequence goes on from NZ_CP050700.1 coordinate 5,324,201, forward strand.
AATGGGGCACCTCCACCTGCTGCCAGCTGAAGCTCTTAAAGCTTGCGAAATCACTTCCCGGGCGATAATCCTGACTCACGCGGACGGTACCGCAGCCGGTCATGAACAACAGGAGGATCACCATGATCACAACTGCCGGCCCTGTTCTTTTCATAAGCTTGCAACCCTCTCTTTCTACTCTCAGTACTTCGTTACTATTGATGATCTCGTAAGAAGTTTATTTCGCCTTGTAAAGGTACTCTGACACATTATGCAAGCAAAATAATCATTACATAGCGCGATGTCTTACCAATCGCGACCAACAGGAGAAAAAGCCAGAAATTGACCTTCATGATCCCGGCGATAAAGGTCAACACATCACCTCCCAACGGCAACCAGGCAAAAAGCAGGGACCATACACCATAACGCTGGAACCAATGCTGCATTTTATCGACCTGCTCCTGCTTGAAGTAGAACCAGGGCCGATCCTGATAGTGCAGAAGGTAACGTCCAAGCCCCCAGTTAACAGCCGCACCAAGGGTGTTGCCAGTAGCAGCTGACAACAGGAGCAACTGGCTGTCGAAGTCGCCCTGCATCATTGCGTACAGTATGACCTCAGAAGAAAAAGGCATAACCGTCGCCGCCAGAAATGACGCACCAAACAACAGGAAGTAGGAATACATTACGGTGGAGAGGAATCCTGACCGGTAACGGACACTTTTTCGCCACCCCTGAACCAGGAAAAATAAACACCGATGAGACAGGACAGCGCCGAAATAGTAAACACAAGGTGGATGGCATCCAGAAAACGGTTGTAGTTTGCGGGTTCGATCTGTTGCCTGCCGACCAGCAGGGTCAACACGACCATGGCCACAGCCATGCTGGCCATCTGCCCGAGCAGCCTCATGGTAGCGACCACACCTGATGCCTGACCGTAATACCGTTTTTCTACAGCACCCATAATCGCACTCATGTTGGGAGTACTGAAAAGTGCAAATCCGAAACCCAGGAGAATGAGGTTTGCCACAATGACCGATACTGTTGAATGACTATCCAGCATACGGAACAGGAAAACCCCAAGTACGGTAATCGCCATTCCAGCGGTGGCAAGATAGCGAGGTTCAATCCGGTCGGCAAGCCTCCCCGCAGCAGGAGAGAAAAGAGCCATGACAACCGGCTGGGCCATGAGGATCGTGCCTGCTGCCTGCGGCGTCATTCCCTTAATATACTGGAGGTAAAGACTGAGCAGGAAGGTCACCGAAAAAGTGGCGGAATAGTTCAGCAGAGCCGCAAAACTGGAGAAAGCAAACCGCTTATTTTCTGCAAACAGCTTTACTTCAAACACCGGGAAACGGGCTCGTTTCTGGTGCATCACGAAAACCGCCAGCAACAAAAAACCAAGAGGGGTAAGCACTATACCGATACCATCCGGCAACCGGGATGCCCCGTAAACCAGGGAGAGAATCGAAGCTGTGTAAAGAAAACAGCCGACCAGGTCAAGTTGCTGGCCCGGTTCCCCCCTCCACTCACCCTTGAGGACATACAGGGTAAGCAGCAGCGAGCCGACTCCCATGGGAAGCGTTACAATAAAGATTGAACGCCAGCCGAGATATTGAGTCAGTACTCCCCCGACAAAAGGTCCGACCGAAAGCCCTACATAAACGGCCGCCACATACCAGCCGATAACCCTGCCACGTTTTTGCGGCGGAAAGATGGAGGTAATAATCGCCATACCGGTGGTAACAAACATGGCGGCACCGAGCCCCTGCACCACCCTTGAGAAAATAAGGGTGAACGCCGACCACGCAAAAACTGAGAGGCCCGCCCCGATAACGTACACCCCAAGACCGGTGGCAAATATCTTCTTGCGACCATGGATATCGGCAACTTTTCCAGCCGGGACAAGCCCCACGGCCACGGCTAGCAGGTAGGCGGTAGCAATCCAACTGAGTTGAACAGCATTCAGCCCTAATTCTTTCTGGATGGCTGGCAGGGCGACATTCACCGAAGAAATCAGGAACGGCCCCATAAAGGAAGTGAGCGTGGCCACAAACATTGCCGAACGCTCGACCGCGCGGTTGTCCTGCCCTTGTCCCTGGATGTTTGCCGATTCGTTCATCAACTAAAAACCGGGATCACGTAAAGTAAAATGGCAAAAAACTGAAAGACGGTTCCTGCCAGTACAAAGAGATGCCAGACCGCATGGTGAAAAGGCATCTTCCGACTGACATAAAAAATGATACCTACTGTATAAAAAAGTCCACCAATTAGCAACAGGACAAGTCCCGTCATCGGTACTGCAGAGAGTAACGGTTTGGTGGCGACTACAATGGTCCAGCCCATGGCCACGTAGATACACACGGCAAGAAACCGATACTTGCGCAGCAGAAATATCTCGCAAAGGATACCGAGCACAGCCAGCCCCCAGATGACTCCGAACAGGGACCATCCCCAGGGCCCATTCAGGCTGACCAGGGTAAAGGGCGTATAGGTTCCTGCAATAAGTAGAAATATCGCAGAGTGATCGAGAATCCGCAACACCCTCTTTGCTTTCGGCCAGGGGATGCTGTGGTATAATGTGGAAGCGGCATACATAAGGATCATGGTGGCGCTGTAGACCGAACAGCTGACAATATGCCAGACTGTGCCGAACACGCTGGAAAAAGCTGTGAGAACTCCCAAGGCGGATACAGCAAAGAGGAGCCCAACTCCGTGGGTGATGGAGTTGGCAAGCTCTTCGTAAAAAGTATAACGTTGTGAAGTACTTGAAGATGTCATAATATGTATTTAATCAGATTTGTAAAATTTTATAATGTAAGCGACGTGGTTGAACAAAAAATTCTATTTGTAACTGATTGCAGGAGGACGAAGATCTTCGCAAGCAAGCTGGTGCTGCCTGTTGGTCAGACGTAAACCAGGTTGATCGATGCCACGCAATTATGCTAGCGAGAAATTTGCTGTCCTGCGAGGAGTTACGATACAATTATCCTATTCTGTTTAGGATAAACAAACAATTATTATATGAACAGACGCGTCTGATGACAACCTGCCATGTTTTTCACAAGGGAGAACAATATGCAGAAAATGAGCGTAATAAAAGGTGATATAACCAGACTGGACGTTGATGCAATCATCAACGCTGCGAACAATTCGCTGCTAGGCGGTGGTGGCGTGGATGGTGCAATCCACCGGGCTGCAGGCCCACTCCTCCTTGCTGAATGCAAAACCCTGAACGGATGCCCGACAGGAGAAGCTAAAATAACCAAGGGGTATCAGCTCCCGGCCAAGCATATTATCCATACAGTAGGACCGATCTGGTACGGCGGCGGACAGAAGGAACCGGAACTGCTTGCCTCCTGTTATCATAACTGTTTCGAACTGGCAGAGAAATATCAGCTTTCATCCCTGGCGTTCCCTGCCATCAGCTGCGGGGCATATGGCTTCCCTGTTGCAGAGGCCTGCAAAATTGCGGTTCGGGAAACGTCTAAAGCCCTGGCCGATACGGAAACACTTCGAAAAGTCATTTTCGCCTGTTTTAATGACGAGACCTATTGGGAGTACCAGAAACTTCTGGAAGTATAGCCTTATACTGGGTGGCTAGACAGTAAGCAGTTTCTCATCATTTTTGAGAAGTCTGGTGAGCGGCTCCCCCCAGTAGATGACTTCAATACCCATCTCTTCAAGCTGCCCGGCAACACCAAGCTGATCTGCGCATGCTTTACAGGCCGTGAGATGAACACCGGCCTCCTGCGCTTCCCTGATCTTCTCCTGTACTATCTCATTCTCACACACGAGCTGCGGCGTTGCTCCCCAGATGATAATCGTTACTTCACGCCACCAACCTTGAAGTAGGGAGTTAATCCCGTACATGAAAACCATTTTCTCGGCAGTAACGGGGTTATCGTTTACCCACAGGATGTATAAGTGATCTTTCATTAATTTCCCCCTTGTACATGAATCCTGAGCAGTGCACGCACCTCTTACAAGGTACACTCTACTGCTCAGTACATGTGAAAATTACTGATTTTCTTTAAATCGGATCAAATTCGAGAGCAGATCACATGCCGGTGTCGGCACATTCAACAAGCGCCCCTTGCTGCTCACATAACCGATCAGAGATTCAACCTCGGTAGGTTTATTATTCTCGATATCCTGCAGCATGGAGGAACGGTGGTTATATGTTGCCGGGATAAGCTCGGTATAAAAAAACTGTTTATACTCTTCGGCTTGTTGCCATGGTGTTCTACCCCCAACTGCCTTAATAACTTCAAACGTTTCCTCGATTACGGCGTCCATGATCTTACGGGTCTCTTCATTCTCCGCGAGAACACCATAATGTACACCGAGTATGGCCCCAAGGGGATTCAGGGTACAGTTGTAGAGCAACTTGGCGAATAACGACTGGTGAATATCTTCCACCACCTCTGATGGATGCCCTGCAGCAGTAATTATTTCAGCAAGCTTTCTGGCCGCGTCAGGTATCGACCCACGACGAATCCCGCCGATATGAAAACCGTCCGCTGAGACAGTTATATCAATAACGCCTGGAGCGATAATCTCAAAACCAGTCAACACCCGTGCCCCAAGACTTTTTTCCGGCCCGAATCCCGCTTCAAGTTTTTCCAGGTTACCACAACCGTTCTGCAGAGAAACCACGAAAGAAACTTCATTACCTAATGAAGCGATATCTCGCACTGCGGTTGGGGTATCATAGGACTTGGTCGTAATCAGGGCAAAATCATAGGAGCTTTGCAACTCGTTCACTCCGGAAAATAAGTGAATATTTTCCATGGGTGCAACGTACTCCCCAAAAATTCCGGACACCTTTAAACCGCTTTCCCGGATAGGATTGATGAATCTCTCTCTCAGCAAGAGGTCAACATTATGCCCAGCTGTTGCAAGCATACACCCTAATGCCTGCCCTAGTGCACCTGCGCCGTATATCAAAAAGTTCATATCATGTGCCCCTTCCTTTGGGCCAGATTACTTGTATTATTGTTGGTTCCACTAAATATGCCAAACTGAGCCTCTTAATATATTTATTCAATCCTTTCAAGCGTTATGAGTTGTCACGATGACTGCCATGAGTAATACCCAATGAATCGCCGTTGCCAATTTTACCACATGCTTTATTTTTAAAATTTAGGTAGACTTATTAATAATCACCACATTATCCCCTAACAAGTTGAAACATAAAACAGTTCTCCAATATCAAACATGCGCCAGACTGCTTTCCTCCTCATTCTTCTCACATTATTTAGCGGCTGTAGTGTAGAGCAACCAGAACAAGATAGTAAGAAAGATAGCCCCGCTCAATCACAAGCCGCTGCACCAGGCAAACCTGCACCTACCGCGGTTCCGTCGGTAGCAAGTACGGAGTCAATAGCTCAGCAAGTAGAAAAAACATTGCCATTTTTGCAAAACATCCAATCAACTCAACAAGGCGAACGCATCCCCTTTCACTCCCCCACAGGGGAAACATATGAATTTAAGGTTATCAATCACTCTTCCAGCAGCAAAGGAAATACCAACCTGACGGCTATTATCGAAGGGTGCGATACCTGCTCCATGACCCTTGTTACTGGCAAATCCGGTTCATTCGGCAGAATTCAGACACCGGAAACAACGTATCAACTCACAGTCGAAAACGGACAGGCCAGATTGATAGACCTCTATGCACCGGGCAATGTTATTGTTCCAAAAATCAATGACACTGCGATCCCTCCGCGCCCCCAGCAAAGACCCGAAAGTCAGGCCGCAACAGACACCACCGCCGTACCAGAACCTCCTGCGGTCGGACTGGGTGAACAAATAACAAGCAGTACAACAATTGACCTGATGATACTCTACTCAGCCGGTATGGTTCAGGACTACCCTGGCGATCTCCTCCAGACCAGGCTCAACTACCTGGTCACTCTTACCAACGAGGCCTACCAGAGAAGTAATATTAATGCCGCAGTACGATTGGTGCATAGCCAGCAGGTTGCTTTTGCGGATTCACTTTCAAATGATGCAGCCCTTACAGCAATAACCAACGGTACTGCCCCGTTTGAAGATACAGCAACACTCAGGACCAATCATGGTGCAGACCTGGTAATGATATTACGATCGTACCAAAAAGATTCCCATGGAGGGTGTGGCCTCACCTGGGTTACAGGAAATAACGGTGACTTTACAGGTTACGCTGGTTACGGCTACTCTGCGGTGAGCGATGGGAGTGACGGCAACTATTATTGCACAGACCTTACCGCCACCCACGAACTTGGCCATAACCTCGGTACAACACATGATCGTGCCAACGCCGGATCGGCCAGCCCGGCCTACCCATACGCTTACGGTTATGGGATAAGTGGGAGTTTCGGAACCATCATGAGTTATATCAGCCCCGAAATAAACCGCTTCTCTAATCCGGAGCAGGTCGTCTGCGGCCCAACTGATGCTCAAATAGCCTGTGGTGTTGACGAAAACGCCAGCAATAGTGCCAACAATACTCTTTCTATTAACTACTCGGCACCAGCTGTAGCAGGTTTTGTGGCAACCCAACATTCGGCCGATGTGGATAATGATGGCACTATCGACCTAGAAGACACGGTAAAGGCCCTGCAAATCAGTGCCGGAATGCCTTCCGCGCAATCAACAAACATCTACGAAGACATTGACGGGGATGGAAGAATAGGGGTACAAGAAGCTATACACGCTCTGCAACAGCAGTAACCTCCATTTCTTATAATATAAACAGCAGGACGTAATGGCCGTCACACGTAGCACCACACTATTTATCACTTTCTTTCTGGTTCTTGGGCTCCAGGTCGCAACAGCAAGTGAGCTTGAACGAGCTCGTGATTACCTCCAATCTACCTCGATTGTTTTCTCTGATATCATAGAGAAATCTAAACCCGCAGTAGTTTATATTGAAGTCGAAAAAAGACAAAATCCTGGAAGCAGTTTCAATCAATAGCTCTCAAAAAAACCTCATCATACAACTCCCTATACCCCTCTACGCTCCCTTCATCCAGCCAGCGCTCATACGATTTTCGGTACCTCTCGGTCGGGCGTTGTTCGAGCAGGATGGAGTTGATCTCCTTGATCACGTTCGCCCCCCAGTCATTTTTCGAGCAGGCAACATAGCTGAGCCAGGCATCGTAGCTGGTCTGGTTCTCCTCGATGGTGAGCGTCATGATCTGATCACGGATGCCGAGGCGTTCCGCCTGATACATTGCCTCTTCCGGCAGGCCGATCAGAGCGTCCAGTCGATCGAATTTGAGCATCTCAAAAAAATTCAGGGAAAGTTCCGCACCTTCGTATTGGAAGATGTTCTTCTTGTTTCCATAGGTATCAAGGACATTGTCGACAGGCTTTCCGTACGATCTGTTCAATGATCTGCCAATAATCAGGTTCTTCTTCAAGAGGTCTTCAAGCTTGACCGTCTTTTTGCTCCCAAACTGCCGGTATTTATCCTTGTTAATTATGATCACTGCAGGCAGTGTAAAAAATGAGGGGATAGAATAATAAAGAAACTCCTCCCTCTCCGGGGTTTTGAAAAGCCCCACGTTACAGGCCCTCCTGCCGTCCTTAAATTCCTGGTAATGCCTCGTGATATTGGCGATGATCCGCTCGTGATCATATTGTGGCAGCTGTTCGGTAATAATATCCGTCACCACATCTTCATACCCCTGCCCTGCCAGTTCTCCTTCATGGATAAAAAAAGGAGGTGCCACAGCCTCCATCCAGGAGACAGTATCCTTGCCAAAAGAGATGGCAGGAACAAGTAAAGCAAGACAAACAGACAGCACACACAACAACATCATACGTTTTTTCATTCTCCTCTCCCAATAACTCCGCCCCTTAAATCAACATCAACAATCAGTGTACCCCATTTAATTCCTGGTAGACTGATTGCCCCAATTTAGCAATCGTATACGGTTTATGGACAAATCCGCCCGCGCCCATAGCCAGCACCTCCTTAACATCTTCGCTTTCGGAAAACCCACTTACTATCAACGCTTTCTGTCCGGGATGCATCCGAATAACCTGCTCGTATGTCTCGCGCCCGCTCATTCCCGGTTCCATCAGCATATCCAGTAACATCAGGTCGGCCCGCTCCTGACTCATAAACTCCACCGCCTCTTCACCGGAGTGAACAATCTCCACAGAATAATCAAGCGACGTCAATAACCGGGCAGCAATTTCACGTTGCTGCGGCTCATCATCGACAATAAGTATCCGCTCGCCCTTACCCTTAAACTCTTGCCAATCAACCTTTTCAGAAGATACCGACTGAGTATCCGGCAAGGCTTCAGGAAACAATAACTCAAACCTGGTCCCCTGCTTGTCGCTCTCCACCCGTACAACCCCTTTATGTTCGCTGACCGTATTCCAGACCACCGTCAAACCCAACCCGGTACCGCTTCTTCCCATCACTTTTTTGGTATAAAAAGGCTCAAAGATATGATCCAGATCGGCAGGATCAATACCCGGCCCGGTATCAGAGACAATAAGACAGACATATTTACCCGCCTCCAGGGAGTACATGGTGGCCTGCTCCGAAGTCAACTCCCTGATCGTTGTCTCGATCCCGACCTCCCCAATACCTTCGATAGCCTCAACCCCGTTGGTCACCAAATTCATCAAACACTTTCTGATATGGATAGAAGAACAGGACAAATGCAACGATGTTCTGTACAGGTCAAGCGACACTTTTACCCCACCATGCAATGACTTCAGTTGCCGGTATTCAGGGGATTCCAGGTATCCCGTAACCAGCTCGTTCATATCTTCTGTTTCACGGGCAGCCGCAGCGCCTCGGGCAACGGTCAACAAGTCAGAAACCACATCGGCAGCTGCCAGGCCCGATTTGCGGATAGTTTCTATCGCCGGCCGAAGCGGGCTGTTCTGATCAAGATCCAGCATGATAAGCTCGGGATAGGTCACGATACCGGACAGGATATTATTCAAATCGTGAGCAACACCTCCTGCCATCAGACCGATAGCTTTCATCCGCTGGGCTCTGCGAAGTTGCTCCTCCAGATCATGCCTCTCGCTGATATCTATACCCACACAACGAGCACCGTTAACAACATCATCCTGCATAATGGGAGCCGATCGTATCAAAAGCGGAAACTCCCTGCCATCTGCGCCACAGGCGTTAAACTCACTCAGCCCCGGGGAATCCCCCTGGATCATATTCTCAAAATACCTGGCCGCTGCCGCTTTTTGTTTATCAGCTATGAAATCAAGCCAACTTTCATGCCCACCGGCCTCCTCAGACATGCCCAGCCGGATATGCGCCATCTGGTTTGCATACGACACGTTTCCATGGCGATCCGTCTCCCAGACCATTTCAGGCAGGAGATTCACCAAATCCTGAAACCGTCGCTCACTTTCCAGCAGGTTCCTTGCACCCTCCTCGACCTGGATCTCCAATTGCCGCCTGTTCTGGAAGAGGCGAAAAACAAAATTCCCGGCCAATAGAACAAACAGAAAACCGACCACAGTATTAATCAGGGGATAAACAATACGGACATACTGCTCACCGTTGAGTTGACCGATAACCCTGCCGTTATACTTGATGTCGGTCTGCATTTGCCGGATAAAGATAAGGCGGAAGGTCAGGAAAAAGCTGTCAATTCCCTGGAGTTTTTCATTCTCAAGGTCGGCAAATATTCGTCCCTGCGGCTCAAGTACCTTGAGGGATTTATAGTAATCTTTTTGCAGGGCAAGGCGAAGGTAGGTGTCGGCACTCTGCTGATTGAACGCCCACACATCATCGGCAATAATAGCGGCATGACTTTCGAACTGTTCCCGGTCCCTGACCTTGCTCGTGGTCAAAAAATAGGCGGGTAGGAGGGCCAGAACCAAAAGGGCGATAAGGACACTGACGACTACTCTCATTTTCACCTTACATGAATTAAAGACGAATCAACAGCCGCTCCACGGTTCTGGCTTGAAACAGCTCCGTTTCATTACGATTTAGTAACAGCCCTCAAGAATAGTAGCTTTGGCAATTATTATCAACGACCATGTAGTACTTCTGACAAAAAAATGACCCTGAATTGACTGGGCCCTCATCATTTGATCAGGACTACTCGGGAGAAGGGTGCCGGTGTGGGGTCAGGCTTAAGCCTGACCCCGGTCTGGACCAGGTCCAGATCCTGGAGGTGTAATAAAATTGACAGAGTTCCATAATATACATTATCATCAGGAGTCTGAGATACGGTATTATTCGCAATTGATTCGACCACAGCCCCCCGGATATCCATGGAGAAAGAAAAACCCACCTCAGTCACAACCGATTCCCGAACGCTCGATGAGTTCATGAAATCATTGCAGCGGCTGTTCAAGATTGCAATATACTATCCAGCGGGTCATACTATCCTGGATCAGGCAACAAGCCGGTTCATGGAATTATTGACCGTTATCGCCGGTGACGATCTCAATGTCACTATTGAAATTATCGACAATGAACTGGTGATGGAAGGTATCAAATTTGACCCACGCCTCCCGTTTGTTGATGAATTCAAGACCATGCTGACAACCCTCGATATCGCCTCACTCACCATCGACAGGGAAATATCTGTTTCCGAGGTTCATGCCTTTGTCCGGAAAATCCTTTTCTATAAAGCACGATCCGCCAGTGCCAAACAGTTTGTTCAAATAGAAGTTTCCGAGCTCCCACACTCCACCAAAGTTGTACAGAAGGAATACTTGGTCCGCAATACCGGCCTCGATTCTGCCAAGACCTCAGACGACCCCAACGACAACCTCAACACCTTCATAGAATCACTTAACAAATACGGTCTCAATTCAGAACAGATTGCCAATTGCCGGGCACTGCTCGAATCACTGCCGCAAAAACTCCCAGACGGTAGTGTCGAGCTCAGCGACCTGCCCCACGCATCCTGGGATGACGTTGCCCTGTTGCTGGCACGCTCGGTTAAAGATCGTGAAGGGGTAATAGGCGAGGGTAAACGAAAACTCTCAACCCATGCAAATATCAATGCACTGGCGGCAATTCTCAAAAAGCTGGAGTCCTCAACAAATGACAAGAAGTCCCGTCAAACCATCAACCTCCTGATCTCTATCATCAAAAATCCCCAGGAGAAAAAAGAAAATAGATCAGAATACGTCAGCCAGGCTCCCAGCCGGGTTTTCTCCGAGACTCCAGAGCTAACCGTTGAAGAACTCCAGCAATACAGTGATAATCACGGTTATACCGACTCCATCCTGAACACTATTCCGGAAGCTCCAAGCTCCAACGAAACCCTGTCTATCCTGATGCAGCTCGCCGCCTACGACCAGCCCATGCAGACCCAGATCCGTATGCAGCAGCTGTTCAGGGAGTTGCTGACAGGTGGCAGCATCGGTGATAAGACCTGGGAGATTCTCAGCAACGGCTTAAAAAATATCGTTGAAGGCGGCAGCACCCCAAAAATACAAACCATCATCAACCAATTGCTCGACCCCTTGCGCAAAACCAGGGGCAGCACCCTTCATCTCTTCTTCCAGACTGTCAGGCAATGCCATCCGGATGAACGCAGGACGCTCTGGCCCTATGTGGTGAATGAACTCCTGGTGACAGGTTCCAGGGACAACACCCAGACGTATCACAAACTCTGCCAGTTCGCTGCAAGTCTCCCCTTAGAGACCATGCAGAAATACCTCCCGCAACTACAAAACCTTGAATCCTTCCAGGACCGGAATATTGCCGGGGATATATTTTACGCAGTCACCCCTCCCTGTTACCCGCTTTTTGGTTTTCTTTTAAAGACAGACCTCAAATTGTACATCGGGGAAAGGGTCATAAGCGGTATCAAGAAAAACTCCAAAGACCAGATAGTTCGTGCGATGGTTCCCCTGCTGGACATGGTGAATGAAGAACACGTCCTGTTTCTTCATGCCTACCTGTATCAGCACTTGAAAAAAGACGGTGAACAGACCATACGAACCATTGTCAGCCAGCTTATCACTACGTCTCTCACACTTCTCCCCCAGGAAAGAAGAGATGAAGCCTGGATTCCCACCACAATAGAGGCGCTTGGTACGGCAATTTCAGCCGAATCCCGGACACTGCTCGAAAAAATTTCCAGCGGCAAAAAACTCCTGTTCATACCCGAGTGGCCCACTCCATGCCGCAAGGCTGCGGAACAGGCTCTCAAGGGATCCGGGAGGCGCTAACCATGTATGAAAAACTCAACGACCTGCTGATTAATCTCTGCCGAGCCATTTCAACCCGCAAACTCTATTTTGAGGGACACCCGAAAGTCCAGTCACTAGCCAGCGAATTCATGAGCCAGATGCGGGATTTTTGCGAAATAGCCAATATGGATAAACTGTTTATTGGCGTAAATGAAGGCAATATTGTATTTGAAGGCAAAAATCTTGTCGGCCCCAGCATAGTCGGAAAACAGCTTGTCCTTTTTACAGAAAAACTACGCTGTGGAGGTTTTTCCATTTCAAGAGAGACGACTGAACAGGAGTTCGGTCTTTTCCTCGACCTCACCACTGAGCTGCAAAAGCCGCTGGAATCAATACTAAAAGCACGTGAGCTGCTGGTAGAACGAAACATCACCACCATCGAAATCGCTCAGCAGTATATTGCGCCTTCAGGCCCCATGATAAAAGATGAGCAGGCCGTCTGGCAGGGGCAGGATTCTGCCAGCTTCTTCCAGTCGCCCACCCTCATCTATCAGGCGTTGTTCGATACCGTGGCCCAGGCCCATGGGGAGGTCGCCGAAGGGGGCGACATTGATATCGACAATACCCGCTCGGTTTCTGAATACATGCTGCATTTCACCCGGACTCATTTTTCCGACCTCATGCAGCACGTACATTATCCCGATTACGACAGCTACACTGTCGGCCACTCTGTACGAGTAGCGGCCTTGGCGGTCTTTTTTGCCAACTCCCACGGCTGGAACGAGGAACTCCTGCTCTCCATCGCCACAGCCGGACTGTTGCACGATATCGGTAAAAGCATGATTCCCGACGAGATACTTTTTAAACCGGGGAAATTAAATGTCGAAGAATTTTCAGAAATGACCGCCCACGCCCAGCTCGGGGCTGAAATCCTGCTTGGTCACCAAAACACCACCCCGCTCGATATCGCCGCAGCCTGGGGTCACCATATCCGTCATGACGGAAAAGGCTATCCGCAACAGCCGCCCTGGGCGACGCGCCACCCACTCACCTCACTGCTGCAGATCTGCGATACCTTTGAGGCCCTGACAGCCGCTCGTCCCTATAAACCTTCGGTTACCCCGTACCTGGCGTTTTGCATCATGCTGAAAGACAAGAACTGTTTCCATCCAAACCTGCTGGCATCGTTTATAAGTACCGTCGGGATTTTCCCTCCCGGCAATAACGTACTGCTCTCAGATGGCAGGAAAGGAGTGGTCATAGCCACAGGTCATAGAATCGGCAGGCCTCGAATCAAAATCACCCAAGACCAAGGTGGCGAAAGCATTCCCATAGGTGATCAATACCTGGTTGACCTCAGCGCCCCATATGCGGCGGACCTGAATGTACAGGAACTGCTTCTCAACACCAACAAGGGGCTGGTGGCTGGTTGATAATCAGTCCATCCTCTACTTCGACTTTCGGACCACCATTTCACAGGCTTCACAGTTGAAGTCCAGAATATATACGCCTGTATTATCGGTAAGGGTGAAAGGTTCTGCCAGCTCCCCTTCTGCCTCGCCTGATTTTTTACACCTACCAAGCTGTGCCCGGATGCAATACCTCGTTCGCATCAGCGCCCCATCCTTACCTTCTCGGCAACTCTCCTCAGAGAGATCAAACTCTGTCACACCATGTCGACGATAGAACGCTTGTGCCTTTGCATTGGTAATATTATCGAGAAAGGTAACCCGGTCAGAAATCCAGTTGACACCATTTGGTACCAAAGCAGACTCCTGTCGGCAATAACCCGCCATCCTCACCTCTGTATGACTAAGAAGTGCTTCCCTGCGCAGCCCGTTTATTGCCGCTGCCGCGACATGAACAGTTTCATCAATCTGCACATCCACATTTGTAATATCGTAAACAGTTCCACCGCTCTTCCTGAACTGTTTTTCAAAACGTGTGGCCAGGCCTCCCGGTCGTTTGGCCACAGCCTTCTCAATATCGACCACAGTTTCCGAAATGCAGCCATCTTCATCAACCACCCGGACCTGGTACCCCTTAACAGTATCCCTTATCTGTAATGAAAGTGAAATAGACCTGCAGAGGTCGCTCTGCTGCAAAAGCTTACTGAAGAGAACATCAAGATTCCGGAATATGGTTGTGCCCACTGCAGGAGATCGCTTTGCCCGATGATGAACAACATTTTGCTCTACCCTGTTTGCCAGCAGACCGACCATCTCGTCCCGGTCATCGAAATAGCAGAGACCATCCCCATTATGAAGAGCAGTATCCGTTTTCAGGGTAAAAGACGTGTCAGAGCGACTCACGACAGTCCCTATCTTCTCACCCAGCGATTTCGGGCTGTCAACAGAACCAATCCGGGGTCTCTTACCGGTCAGGAAATAATTGCATGCTCCCCGGTTAAACGACCTTGATGGATCCGGGGTAAAAGAATAGTGACACCTGCCGGATGAAGATCGTGCAAGACCAGGCTTCTCGTCAAGTATCTTGTCCAGAGCCTGGCGGTAATAAGCCGTAACATTCTTTACGTACCCGCTCTCCTTCAACCGTCCCTCAATCTTAAACGAACTGATACCAGCCTCAACAAGATCCCCTAGATGTTTCGACAGGTTGAGATCCTTTATCGATAGCAGGTATTTATCGGCGACAATAACCTCACCGTCCCCGTCCCGCAGGGTATACCTGTGCCTGCAGAACTGGGCACACTCACCCCTGTTGCCACTGCGACCGCTCACCCGCTCGCTGATATAACATTGCCCACTATACGAGACACAAAGTGCGCCGTGGACAAAACACTCAAGAGGCAACGTCGTCTTCTGTCGAATCCGTCTTACTTGCGTAAGACTTAGCTCCCGTGCCAGGACCACTTGCTGAAACCCGACATCTTCAAGAAACCGCACCTTTTCAGCAGTCCGGTTATTCGTTTGGGTGGATGCATGGAGCGGAATCGGCGGCAGGTCACACTCAAGCAGCCCCATATCCTGGATAATCAGGGCATCACTACCGATATCGTAAAGCTGCCAGGCGAGCTTGACAGCAGATTCAAGCTCGGAATCCGTAAACAGCGTATTGAGAGCGATATACACCCGGGCCCTGAAAAGGTGCGCATGGCGGATAAGCTTTTCAATATCCTGCAGACTGTTACCCGCGGCGGCCCTGGCACCAAAACGGGGAGCACCAATATAAACGGCATCAGCACCATGGTTGATGGCTGCCATGCCGCATTCGAGGTCTTTTGCCGGAGACAGCAGTTCAAGAGGATGGCTTTTAGGGTCAGAACTCAGGTCTGACCCTATCTTGGGAGAAGTAGAGCTTTTCAAAATTTCTCAGAAACCCATATCTTCATTGATAAGAATCACCTTAATCCTTCCCTTCGGGAACGATTTTTCCGTAATCGTCCAGCTATTGCAGATACGACCAGGGCTTTTACAATCCTCACAGTGCCCTGTCTTTACACAAGGCGTCTTGCAGTCAAGCCGCATGGCATTAACAGGTGCCGCATAATCTTTAATGCGGAACATGGCAGCGTCAAGATCCTCGACAATCTTGTTGCGACCAACCAGAATGATAACCTGCTTCGGCCCGAAGGTGATCGCTCCCACCCTGTTACCGATCATGTCCAGATTCACCAGCCAGCCGTCTTCTGTCACCGCATTGGTTCCGGTGATATACAGGTCCACCAGCAGCCCCTGCCGCCGTCTCTCAAGCTTTTCCTCGTTTGAGATATCCCTCTCATCGGGACGCAGTAGATCAATCCCATCAACCTGTTGCAGGGATTCGAGTAAACCGGTCTCCTTCATGGTGGTTGAACCACCGTAGGAGACACTTTTAGCGCCACTCTGGGGAATCAACTTTTCGAGAACAAGCGTCGCCGCCTCTGTCCTGTCCTCTACAAAGTAAACCTCAAAATTGTTTTTCTCCAGATTCTCTTTCACTTCTTCACAACGCAGTTTGCCAAAATAGGCCATCGGTTCTTTCACATTATTCTCCTTTTATGAAGTCGCTTCTTTGAAAAGACCTTCTTAAAAAGTCATTATCCGGTACCCGTCCTGTACATAACTTTCAAGGGAGGGGTGCCCCTGCATGTCATCACCCATCTTCAACCCCTGTCGTACCGCCTCATCATAACTCCCCATCTTGACGGAACAGGCCTTACAGATACACCCGATCAACCCCTTTTCCCGGATCTTTGCATATAACGGGGCAAAGGGTGTCTCCGACTTTACCAGCTCTCCGATCAATTTGGTTGCTGCACCTTCAATGACAATTGAAACCTCATATCCCTTTTCCGCAAAATCCTGAGCATAAAGCATCACATGGGAAAAACACATCAACTCACCGGTATAAGCAACAAGTGCTATTTTCTTCATCATTATCTCCTCATGAGGTCAAATAATATCTGGAAGTAAACAATACACATGCATTGTTCATGATGGAAAGAAGAAAAGCAATGACACAGATGTCCAATTTTACAAAAACAAAAAGGGGAAAAGATTTTCACTCTTCCCCTGCACCCTATACGGGATCAATAACGGGGTCAGGCTTCGAAAACGGGGTCAGGCTTAAGCCTGACCCCACCCACCGACCCACCTGCAAATTGAACTGTATTTCAGGAGGGAATATTCTCAAGCACCATCGCCATACCCTGGCCGCCGCCAATACAGAGCGAGGCAAGACCAAGGTCTATATTGTCACGTTTCATCCGTTGCATAAGGGTCACCAGGATTCTGGTTCCGGTGCAACCGATCGGATGACCGAGAGATATACCACTACCAAGCGTATTCGTTTTCTCAATATCGCAACCAAGTTCACGCATACACGCTGCGGCCTGTACGGCAAAGGCCTCGTTTAATTCGATAGCGCCAAAATCAGAAATAGTCATGTCGTGTTTTGCCAGGATCTTACGTACCGCAGGAATCGGGCCAAGACCCATATATGCAGGATCAAGACCGGCGGTTGAATACGCCTTGATTTTTGCCAACGGTTTCAGCCCCAACTGTGCGGCCTTCTCCGCCGACATTACGAGCAGCGAAGCTGCTGCATCGTTTAGACCTGAGGCGTTTCCGGCGGTGACAGAACCATCTTTCTTGAAAGCAGGTCGCAGCTTACTCATCTTCTCAGCGCTGGTGTCCATGGGCCGCTCATCAATCGTATACACCAGCGGATCACCTTTACGCTGGGGGATCGTTACCGGCACAATCTCGTTTGTGAACAAACCCTCCTCAATTGCTGCCCGTGCCCGCTGATGACTAAGGGCGCCTATCTCATCCTGCTCCTGGCGGCTGATTCCATATTTCTCTGCAATATTTTCGGCGGTCATACCCATATGGTAGCCGTAAAAAATCTCAAACAGACCGTCATACACCATCAGGTCTGTCATCTGACCGTCACCCATCCGCTGTCCCCAACGTGAAGTTGCCAGCCCATATGGAACACGGCTCATCGATTCCATACCGCCCGCCATGATCACCTCAGCATCACCACAACGAATAGCCTGAGCCGCGTGAACTACGGACTCCATACCGGACGCACACAGTTTGTTGATAGTCGTGGCACTGGTTTCCTTTGGGATTCCTGCCCGGATCATGGCCTGCCGGGCCACATTCTGGCCCTGACCGGCAGCCAGAACATTACCCATGTAGACCTGGTCAATCTCAATGGGCGTCAACGAGCCGTCGTAATCGTCGTATTGCAGCTCCAACTCGGTGGTTCCCTCATTCTTTATAGGGTCTGCACCAAAATTGATACACTCTTTGCTTGTCACCGGGCGAAGCCCTGCATCTTTCAGGGTCTGTTTCATCACCACGGCACCCAGATCAACCACCGGCGTATCTTTTAAGGTACCGCCATAGGCGCCTATTGCGGTTCGTTTACCACCGACTATTACAACATCCTGCATATCAGCTTCCTCCATTCGTTGAAGACACTCTCATGTGAAACTACAAGATTTTAACGATTATCCCGGATTTCTTGTCGGGTTACCCTTTTGAGCCAAGCCTCAAACCACCGTGAATAAAAACAGTTTCACCGGCCATCGCCTCATTTTTATACAACTCTGCCACCAGGGAGACAACCTCTTCAGGTTCCACCAGCCTGCCGATGGGCACCTGCTCAACTATCTTGTCGATAACACGTTCATCCATGTTCTTGACCATGGCGGTGCCCACATAACCGGGAGCCACAGCCATACAACGAATTTTATCCGCAATATTGCGCCGGAAAAACTCTGCGGTCAACACCTTCGGCATAACCGACATGGCGGCCTTGGTGGATGAATAGTTAATCTGTCCCGCAGTCCCCAGTGAACCGGTAGAAGAGACAAGACAGATAAGCCCCTTATCACCGTTATTTATCATCTGCTCTACGCACTCACGAACCGTCAGGAATACACCGGTCAGGTTGATATCTATAACCTTCTGGAATTTTTCAAGCGACATCTTGCCGACCACCTTCCCCGTCTCTTTATCCGTTTTCAGAAAAAGCCCATCTCCGGTGATGCCGGCAAAAGGTGCAACAAGATTAATAGCACCGAACCGCTCTATGGCAAACTCAGCAAGGTGGGTATTATCCTGCTCGTTTGTAACATCGCATTTCATTAACGCAACGTCAGGGCTGATCGACTCCAGCTCCTCCTTGGTCTTTTGAAGTGCTTCTTCCTGCACATCGGCAATAACAACCTTACCGCCTTGTTCAAGCCAGTATTCCGCCAATGTTTTCCCGATTCCACCACTCCCGCCTGTAATTACGGCAACAGAGTCTTTTACAGTTAACATAGATTCCTCCGTGTATGATAATCTTCTTACTTGAAAGTAGATTCCTTGATACCGAACTACTTCCTAAGCAAGCCCCATGCCATACAATAGCCGGGGTCAGGCTTAAGCCTGACCCCTCCCTCATAGAGTACGGCACATTTCTTGCTAAAACACATGCAGGAGTAATTTTTTTTCACTATACCCAGGCCAAACAATGACAACAGCACAAAAAAACAAAAAAAATAAAATTGTATCTGCCTCCGAGGCGGTATCCGTTATCAAAAACGGTGACACCATCGCCACCAGCGGCTTTGTCGGTATCGGCTTTGCCGAACACCTCACCATTGCCCTCGAGCAACGATTCCTGGAAACCAGGAATCCCTGTGATCTGACGCTCATCTACGCCGCAGGCCAGGGGGATGGGAAGGGCCGCGGCCTGAATTATCTTGGCCACGATGGCATGGTAACCAGGGTTATCGGCGGTCACTGGGGATTAGTGCCCACCCTGCAACAGATGGCGGTTAATAATAAGATCATCGCCTACAACCTGCCCCAGGGTATTATCTCTACCATGTTCCGGGATACAGCTGCCGGTAAACCGAGAACTATCAGTGCGGTTGGCCTTGGCACCTTTGTCGATCCACGTAACGGTGGCGGCAAAATCAACGCCAAGACCACAGAAGACATTGTAGAACTGATCTCCTTTGACGGTGAGGAGTATCTCGCCTATAAAACCCACCCTGTCAATATTGCCCTCCTGCGTGGCACCACCGCGGACACCTTCGGCAATGTAACCATGGAAAAAGAGGCGCTTACCCAGGAGGTACTTGCCATCGCCATGGCCGCCAGAAACTCAGGAGGCAAGATAATAGTCCAGGTCGAGCGTATTGCAGAAAGAGGTTCGCTCGATCCCCGCCAGGTTCAGATCCCAGGTATATTTGTCGATTATGTCGTTGTCTCAGAACCTGAAAACCATTGGCAAACCTTTGCAGAGCAGTATAACCCGGCCTACAGCAGCGAGATCAAGGTTCCTCTGCAGTCCCTGCCGCCCATGGAAATGAGCCCGCGAAAGATCATTGCCAGAAGGGCCGCTTTCGAGCTGGAGGAAGGCCATATCGTCAACCTCGGTATCGGTATGCCCGAAGGGGTTGCACAGGTCGTTGCCGAAGAGGGCATGCTGGACCAGATTGTCCTGACCGCCGAGCCGGGTGTCATAGGCGGCATCCCAGTCGGAGGCCTCAGTTTTGGTGCTGCCGTTAACACCGAAGCGCTCATCGACCAACCATACCAGTTTGATTTCTACGATGGCGGCGGCCTCGATTTAGCCTTTCTCGGCATGGCCCAGGCCGACATGACCGGTAATGTAAACGTCTCAAAGTTCGGTCCCAGGCTGGCCGGTGCAGGTGGTTTTATCAATATCAGCCAGAACGCACGAAAGGTTGTATTCACCGGCACCTTTACCGCCGGTGGCCTGAAAGTAGATATCGCAGAAAAAGGGATCGCTATCCTCCAGGAAGGAAAGGCCAAAAAGTTTGTCGAGGGCACGGTGGAACACGTCACCTTCAGCGGTGAATATGCGGCAAAAAGAGAGAAAGTCGTCCTTTACATAACCGAACGATGTGTTTTTACCCTCACTCCTGGAGGACTTGAACTGATTGAGATAGCACCGGGCATTGACCTTGAGCGTGACATCCTGGCGCACATGGATTTCACCCCCATCATCAGCGACAATCTCAAATCGATGGATAGCCGGATTTTTAAAAACTACGCCATGGGTCTGCAAAACCTCCCGAACTAATAGGTTGCCGGGGTCAGGCTTAAGCCTGACCCCATCATACTTCCGGCATGAGGGAGATGTTGTATTTCCTTATTTTTTTATAGAGAAGCGTTCGGTGGATGCCAAGCATTTCGGCAGCCTTCGCCTTGTTATACTCGGTGACCTGCAGGGCATCCCTGATCGCACTCTTCTCTGCCTTCGCCACCACCTCCTTGAGCAATGACTGCTCCCTGACCCTGCTGGTCTCTGCCTGGTATTTATGCAGATATAGCGGGAGGTCGGAAACGGTAATCTCATCCCCACTGAAGGTAGCGCTTGTTCTCTCAATTACATTATCCAGTTCACGCACATTGCCAGGCCAGTTATGACTCTTCAACAGAATTTTTGCAGACTCAGAAATAGTCGGCACACCAAACTGAACCCCTTCTGCGGCTCCCGCCAGAAGATGCTCGGCAAGAAGCACCACATCATCGCCCCGCTCCCTGAGAGGTGGAATATGCAGAGGAACGACATTTAAGCGATAGTAAAGATCAGCACGAAACTCTCCACGCTCAACCATTCCTTCCAGGTTCAGGTTAGAGGCGGCTATCAACCTGAAATCTGAATGAATCATCTTGTTGCCACCAACCCGCTCAAACTCCTTTTCCTCCAGTGCCCGAAGGAGTTTCGGTTGCATTTCAAGGGGAAGATCTCCTATTTCGTCAAGAAACAAAGAACCTGTATGGGCCAGTTCAAACTTACCCGGCTTTCCTGTCGTCTTTGCCCCGGTGAAAGCACCTTTCTCATATCCGAACAGTTCCGATTCCAACAAATCTTTCGGAATCGCTGCGCAGTTGAGTCGAATGAATGGTCGGCACTTGCGATAACTTCCATTATGAATCGACTGGGCAAAGAGCTCCTTGCCTGTCCCGGACTCTCCTGAAATAAGAACGGAAAGGTTCGTAGCTGCCGCCTTGAATGCCTCCTTTTTCAGGTTCTCCATAACCTCACTGTTGCCGATTATCGACTCAAAGGAGTACTTGGCAGAACGCAAGGTATCGAGTTCCTTCTGGTACAATTTCACCTGGGACTCAAGCTGTGAGAGCTTTTTGACAAGAGAGGCCATGTCCTTAATATTTTTAAATATTACTTGTCCAAAAACAGCAATTACCTGGCCATTTTCCTTAATAGGAATCCTTTGGACAAGCATATTCTGTCCCTTGATTGACTGGCTGTCATTTATTTCTGCCACGCCGGTCTCAGCCACAATATGCATCCTGGTGTTTTCAACGACATCGGTTACATGCCTGCCTATCTGCTCATCCGGATCGACGCCGAGGAACCGTCCATATGGCCGGTTAAAGTGCGTTATAAACCCTTTGTTGTCGGTAACACAGACACCATCGTGAATATTCTCGAATATGAGCTGTAAAGTCTGCAGCTCGGATTTGTTGTGCTCTTGAACCATTCGTTCCAACCTCGCTCAATAGTGTATCATTTTTTCTACATGTCTCTTCAATGATACACATTCTATTTCCTTTTAACCACAATCATTACTCGTTTTTAACAAGGTGGACACCGAATCCGTGGTCAGACTTCACCCGCCGGGGTCAGACGTAAGTCTGACCCCTATTTAGAAAACAAAAAGGCCGTTAGCGCAGGAAGCGCTAACGGCCTTTTATCAATCGAGGTTACCTACCTGGTCGGTAAACGACTATCCTCCGAAGAAAACAGAAGGCAGCCAGGTAATCAGGCCCGGGAAGAACGCAAGAATGGCAAGGCCTGCAATCTGCAGCAGGACGAAAGGCATGATACCCTTGTAAATATGCCCCATGGTATACCCCTCCGGCGCAACACCCTTGAAATAGAAGAGTGCATAGCCAAAAGGTGGCGTAAGAAATGAGGTCTGCAGGTTCACACAAAGAAGAATCGAGAACCACAGCGGATCAAACTCCAGCTCCATGGCGATTGGCATAAAGATAGGTACGGTTACCAGCAGGATCGCGGCCCAGTCAATAAACATACCCATCAGGAAGACGATTGCCATCATAATAATAAGAACGGCCCACCTGTTCATACCGGAACCAACCAGCACATCGGCAACAACGTCACCACCACCCATGGACAGGAAGACGGTACTAAAGAACTTACCACCAATAAATAACATCATAACCATGGCAGTGGTGCTCAAGGTTGCACGAGCAGAGTCCCTCATTACCTCCCAGTTGAACTTCCGGTTGAAAATTGCCAGAATCAGGGCACCGAAAGCACCAAGGGCAGCAGCCTCTGTCGGGGTCGCAACACCGGCCAGAATGGTTCCCATAACGGCCAGGATCAGGGCCATCGGCGGAATCAGTGACTTCAGCGTCAGCACCATCTTCTGCATCGCATTCCACTTGGAGGCCTCTTCTTTCGAGATTGGCGGACCAAGCTGCGGGTTAATAGTACAACGGACCAGGATGTAGGCGAAGTAGAGACCGGCAAGCAGCAGTCCCGGGAAAATGGCACCGGCAAAAAGGTTACCAACCGAGGTCTCTTTCAGGCCGGTCAGACCACCGTATACGACCATCATAATACTTGGCGGAATGAGGATACCCAGCGTTCCTGCCGCACAGATAATACCGGCGGACATCTCTTTCTGGTATCCCTTCTTCATCAGGGCCGGTGTGGCCAGAAGACCCATGGCAACAACGGAGGCACCGATGATACCGGTGGTAGCGGCAAATACGGTACAGACAACAACAACAGCGAGACCAAGACCACCTTTCAGCCCGCCAAGGACCACGTACAGTGTTTCAAATAGTTCATCCGCCACCTTCGATCGATCCAATAGCTGGGCCATCAGAATAAACAGCGGAATTGCAACGAGAACATAATTGTTCATCAAACCCCAGGTGTTGTTGGCGAACATGTCAAACAGCCCGGCAACGTCCCAGCCATTATCTATCAGGCCGAAGAGAGTCGCAACCGCCGCCAGGGTATATGCCAGCGGGTGACCCAGGGTAATCGCAAGTATAAGAGTGGCAAACATGGCCACTGTGAGTATTTCAGGGCTCATGATTACTGTTCCTCTTTAGAAAATATTATCTGCAGGTCCTTAAGAAGATTGGAAATACCCTGCAGCAACAAGAAGCCAAAACAGACCGCCATAATGATCTTGTATGGCCAGATCGAAGGAGCCCAGCTGGTGGAGTTCCTCTCCAGCCCCTGTATAGAGTACATGGCAAACTTGGAAGACCAGATAGTCATAAAGATCATCACCGGCAGAAACATGATAAGCGTCGTCAGGGCACTGATAACAGCCTGTACTTTCTTTGATGCCAGCGAGGTAAAGATATCGACCCTCACATGGGCGTTTTTAACATCAGTATAGGAGATACCGAACATATAGTGCATACCGTACAGAAACGCCGTCATTTCAAAACCCCAACTTGTCGGTGTATTGAATCCGTACCGCATGAGCACCTCCCACAAAACAACGAGCAAGAGAGGTATAATGAGCATTGAAGTGAAATCACCCTGTTTGGTGGTAAACGTATCAATGCCTCTGGATATTTTTGAGAGCATCACTCAATTCCTTTCGTTTTATCGGTTAACCGATTGTATCCGGGTTATCCGGATTAACCCCAAATCAGATGACCCTCTCCGATTCGAAGAGGGTCATGTCCCTGACTCCAAGCAGACGGTAAATCACCCTACTACGCCAGGACTAATATGAGCCTTACTCAGTAATCTGTCCTGAGATGTAGGTCTCATACGGCCACGGGGTAGCACCACTGCGTGCTTTACGCCATACAGAAAACTCCTCGATGAAGGCTTCCTGGCTATCCATGACTTCTTTGACATCCGGATACTTGGCCTTAACAGAGTCAATGTATTCTTTGGCAACTTTACGGAATCCGATGAGGGTCTCTTTGTCCATCTGAACGATCTCGATTTTCTCAGCAAACTTATTAATTGCTTGGGCGTTCAGGGAGTTAATCCAGTTGTAGGACCAAGCCTGGGTCTCAGCAGCGGCGATCTTAATGATCCACTTCAGGTCATCCGGCAGTGCATCATATGCTTCCTGATTGAAGAACAGGGCGCACTGGATACCGGGCTGATGAACACCTGGCTGGATTGCGTATTTGGTGATCTCGTCAAAACCCATCGGGTAGTTGATTGCCGGTGAAGAGAACTCAGCTGCATCAATAACACCACGCTCGAGTGCCAGGTATACTTCGCCACCAGGCAGAGGAGAAACGGAAGCGCCCAGGTTATTCATGATATCCATATACCAACCCGGAGTACGCAGACGCATACCTTTGAAGTCTTCCATCTTGGTCGCACGCTTGTTGGAGAACAGACCCATCTCCTGACCAAGCTGGCCACCGGGCAGTGCGAACAGACCAAATTGACCGTATATCTTCTGCATCAACTCGGTACCGCCTTTTTCCTGCAACCAGATGTTGTACCCCTCACCGTCAAGTCCAAAAGGAACAGAAGCAAATGCTACGAACGCCTCGTTCTTACCTTTCCAGTATCCCGGCCAGTCATGACCTACCTGGGCAGAACCCTTGGACACAGCGTCGAAAGACTGCATTGCCGGTACCAGCTCGCCAGCGGAGAACGGCTTAATGTCCAGACGTCCGGCGGAAGCAAGACGTACGCTGTCAGCAAAGTGAACCGCGACATCGTAGAACAGAAGACCTTTGGACCAAGGCATAACCATCTTCCATTTGATTGTATCGGTGGAAGGCTTGAATTTTACCCGCTTGGCTTCCTTGTGACGTGGGTCAACACCGAACTTCTCACGTTTTGCTGCGTCTGCATTACCTACGGTGAGACCAACTGCCAAGCACGCTGTAAGTGCACTTGCAAAAAGCTTTTTCATGAAGAAACTCCTCCTGACAATTTGAATAAAATGCATATCCGGTCTACCCCGGATACACCATTCATATGAACAGTCACATCCACTTGAACTGTTCTTGTGAAGAAGGTGAAGTAGCAGTGACCGCTGCCACTCACCAACATCAAATACTGTTACACTATTCGTGCCACTATTCAAAAAAAATGATATCATCGTGAAATCGATGATATATATGAAAATAGAAAAAACCAGGTTTCTAAAAAGCGGGAGGTCTGTCCTGAATACCGGATTACTCAGCAGACCATTGCCCTGTTGAGAATACCCTTGCTACTATTTACGTATGACGTAAAGACCTTTTATTTCTTATTATTTTACCTTTTTTGCGTGTTACCGCAAAAACGTATCCGCGCTTGAAGAATAGCCATTGTCTTAAAAACCAGACTACAAAAACAGGGATCTGATTACCACTTGGCAACAAATTTCTCCCCAGATTTCACAAAAAATAAAGAGACCAAAACAACGGAACCTGCTGTTAAGCTACCACCACAGGGCAGCACGGGAGATTTCTATAGTGAAACCGTAGTTTCCAGCAAAATCCATAAAATAAATTAAGTCAGGATCCAGGGAATGCAACAACAATATGAAGGAAAAAATGGATGCACGGCAGCGACCAACTGCCTCATCTGTCTTTTTTTTCAGACTTATCGGGCTTATGGTACCCAAAAACAGACCTGAGACAAGCCTCACCGGCCTCTATAAGCCAGAGAATCAGGATCCGGGGTCAGACCTGAGGCCTGACCCCGGATCCCGCAAAGATGAAACTATGACCTGGACTTACAAAAAAACCATGAGATATTATTACGGTACATAAATAGTCTGCCCTTGATAAGGAACGGTCACCTCAAATCCCTGCTGCTCAAGATGAGACTTGAAAGCTATTGACTGATCTTCTTCACCATGCACCAGGGCAATCCTTTTCACGTCGAGATTGGATTCTTTCAGAACCCTGGTCAGTTCATTCTTATCACCATGGGCACTGAATCCACCAAGCGTGACAACCTTCGCCTTGAGCGGATATTCCTTATTATAGAACCGTACGGCAGGGGCCTGCCCCTGACGACCCGCCTCTTCATAGGCAGCAGCCTTGTCCTGGATAAGTCGACCAAAGGTGTTCCTGCCCATATATCCGACGATAAGAAGAGTATTCCGTTCGTCATGGATCTTGTGACGGAGATGGTGAAGGATACGTCCCCCCTCACACATTCCGGACCCCGCCAGGACAATATGACTTCTGGTATCGCGGTTAAGAGCCATCGACTCTTCCACGGTCTGCACAAATTTCAGATGTTCGAAGTGGAACGGATTGAGGCCGTTTTCCAGAAATGTCTGGTGGGTATCCTCATCGTAAGTTTCCGGATGCTCACCGAATACATGGGTAATATTGGTTGCCAGTGGGCTATCCACATATACTGGAACCCGTGGTACATCGCCTGCGAGATACAATTCATGCAAATAGTAGATGATCTCCTGGGTCCTGCCATAGGCAAAGGCGGGAATCATAACAGAACCACCACGATCAAAAGTCTCAGTCAGCACTTTCTGCAACATCGGCTTCATATCCTTGACAGGGTCATGCAACCTGTCGCCATAGGTCGACTCCATGATTAACAGGTCGATCTCGCGATGCTCATCTGCGAACTCCAAGGTCGGGTCCTGGATGATCGGCTTATCAAACCTCCCGATATCACCGGTAAACATGACATTTTTTGATTGCCCGTTAACTTCTTTCCGAACAACAGCCATGGCAGAACCCAGTATATGACCCGCATCATAAAAGGTACAGGTCAGGTCCCGACCGATAGTAGCCGTGTGATTATACGGAACCCCATTGAAGTAGGAGAGGGACTCCTCGGCTTCAAGCATGGAATAGAGGGGATCAATGGTTTGCAGCTGATGTTCTTCGAGCAATTCGGTAATTTTCTCGCTATTCAGACGATGGTTGCCGGCTTTCAGCAGCCTCTTGATATCAGCCATGTCGCCGTTTGACAGCTTCTTCTGGCTGCCTCCGCTCTTTAGTTTGGCCAGGAAATTCCGTGCCGTTTTGTAATTAAGGTACGAGGCATCACCTTCCTGGATCTTGGCTGAGTCGCGCAACAAATACTCACATGCCTGAGCCGTCGCCCGGGTACAAAATATGCGGCCGTTGAAACCTTCCTTTGTCACCATAGGGATACGGCCCGAATGGTCCAGATGTGCGTGAGAAAGTATAATATTCGTTATAACTTGCGGATCAATCGGTAAAACCCGGTTTTTGGTCTCCGCCTCTTTACGCCGCCCCTGGAACAGACCGCAATCGAGTACGATTCTGTCATGATCGGTGGTAATCGTATGAAAAGAGCCTGTTACTTCCCTCGTCGCCCCATGAAAAGTCAGATGCATAGTTTCAACTCCCGGTACGTATTATGGCCACCTTGCAAAATTGCGCATTTTCCAAGGCACCCTTATCACTCCCGGAAAACTCACGTCCGATCACCGGACGGAATGGAAGTGGAATAAATTTCCTCACTCATAACAGACACCTAATTAAAACTCAACGAGATTCCCCGAGAGCAACACGCCCTTCTGTGCATATCCGGTACTGACGGGGACCGCAGTGGCCGCATTTCACCGTCTGTGAGTAAGAGAATACAAGCCCCAACCTCCTGCAGCACGCCTGAACCGTTTCGGTGGCCCCATGAAAGTCGCCCCGTTCCCGCATGGAGTAAAAATGGAGCCAGCCATCGGTTTTTAAAACCTGCAGGGCTGCATCAAGATAAGCATCACCACCATGCGGCAGCACCATCAACAACCGGTCAAACTTTTGTGTTATTGTCGGCAATATCTCGAGCACATCCCCTTCAAGAAATGTCACGTTGTTAATCGACCTGTTCAGACGGAGGCTTTTCCTACCATAATGAACAGCCCGTGGATTCTTTTCTACTCCTGTAACCGTTGCGGCCTGACTGTTCTTTGATATCACCAGCGGATAGGGGCCCACACCGGCAAACAAGACCAGCACATTTTCACCAGGGCACACAAGTCGGGCGATACGATACCGTTCAGCCCCGCTGCGCACCGAATAATAAACTTCTTCCGGATTGAGCAGCAGTTGCACCCCGTACTCCCGATGAACCGTCTCCCTGCGGTTTTCCCCGGCGATAATTTTGAGTGGTATAGTTCGAAACTCTCCGGAATAGTTGCCATCCCGCCGGGCCACAACCTTTATCCGTTTATTGTTGTCAAGAATCGCCTGACCAATCAACCCCTCTCTAGGTAAAAGGGGCTCGGGAATTATGATAATCGCGATATCACCCACCACATCATAGGAGCGTACAAGTTGATGCAGCTCCTCCTCGGTCAGGATATTTTGCAGATATGATTTCAGGTCGAGACTCATGGGGTCGCCATAAAAAAGCGCCCGGAGAATAATTTCAATTCCCCGGGCGCTTCCTCTTCTGATCCAGGTTGGATATTGGTACCGGCTATGCTTTCATCACCTTATCAGCCGCAAGTCCCTTCGGGCCCTGAACGACATCAAAGCTGACCTTTTGGCCTTCCTTGAGAGATTTAAACCCTTCTTCCACTATTGCAGAATAGTGGACAAAGATATCCTGTTCCCCCTCTCGCTCAATAAAACCAAAACCTTTAGAATCATTAAACCACTTCACTGTTCCTTCAGCCATAACGTATACTCCTCTTTCTAAACACACAGATCAGAAAAGGCACCGTAACCTAATTATATACAAGGAGTCTGACAAAAACCCAACAGAAATCCTTAAAAAAACCTGGCATACCGATAACGCAGCCTGGTCGAGTCCGGACCCTCCCACAGGGAGGACCGGACCTCAGGTCTGACCCTGGCTTCAGGGGCAACAGCGATATCAGACATAGTCATGAAGACCTGAAAAAACTTTATGCTCCCCGTCGTGTCGCTTGACCTCCAGCACATCCGGCAATTTTTGGATCTGCTTGATCACCTGGTCCAGCCTCTCAAGTTCATCCACCTGTAACCAGATTTTACTGGTATCTCCGTCACCGATGGGTACGCAGGCGATTGCTTCGAGGTTATATGCCCGCCGGGAAAAAAGGCTGCATACGTGAGACATCACTCCCGGATGGTTGTTCACCACCAGTTCAAGTATAATAATTGCATTAAGCGGGTTGTTTGGCATTGACTCCTCCTATCATCTCTATGTTTGCCGCTCCCGGAGGAACCATGGGGTAGACCTCCTCCTCTCTGCCGATGGGCACATTCACCAGGCATGGCCCCGGCTCATTAAGGGCTGTTACCAGGATATCGACAAGGCTGCCATCGGCACCGACATTATACGAGCGCATACCGAAGCCACGGGCGATAACAGCAAAATCTATATCTATCTGAAAATCAGAGGCAAAATGATTCGCAGAATAGAACAGGTGCTGTTGCTGGCGCACCAACCCCAGGGAATTATTGTTCATGATAATAATGGTGACATTAACCTGCTGCTCAACCGCAGTTGCAAGCTCCTGAATATTCATCTGCAGGCTACCGTCCCCCGTAAAACAGAGAACACGCTTGCCAGGATTGGCAAGAGATGCCCCGATCGCAGCCGGCAATCCGAATCCCATGGTACCCAATCCACCTGAGGTCAGCAGTTGGCGTGGTTTATCAAACGGGTAGACCTGGGCCGTCCACATCTGATGCTTACCGACATCGGTGGCGACGAGTGCACAATCCTGTACCATCTCAGCTGTTTTCAGAATAAGACCGTATGGTTTTTCAGGGATGAGCTCAACCGTATCCGCCATCGGATATCTTCTTTTCAGGCTCGCTACCCGATAGAGCCAGCTCTCCCTCCCTTTTTCCTCGATAAGGGGTAAAAGAGCCTCAAGCGAGAGGCGAACATCTCCCACCAGACCGACATTGGCTGCACGCAACTTACTCACCTCGCTCGGGTCAATATCCATATGGATAACGTTAGCATCCGGACAAAATTCCATCAGCTTCCCCGTAGCCCGGTCATCAAATCGTGCACCTGCCGAGATAAACAGGTCGCACTCTTCTAGAATCATATTCGTCGAGCGGGCGGCATGCATACCAAGCATTCCAAGCGAGAGAGGGTTGTCTGAAGGCAGGGTACCTAACCCCATAAGGGTCATTGTTGTTGGAATATTTCCCTTTTCAACAAACATCCGGGCGCATCTCGTAGCATTGCCATGGATGATACCGCCACCAAGGCAGAGTATTGGTCTCTTGGCCGCATTAATCATACCTGCCGCGACCTCAAGAGCGGGCCCTTCAGCCTGGACCGGGATATCGCGGCAACCTGGATCAGGCCATTCAGCGATTTCGATCTCCGCCATCTGGATATCTTTCGGGATATCCACAACAACTGGGCCCGGACGACCTGAAAGTGCCAACCGGAAGGCATGCGGAATCACCTGCAACAGCTCTTCCACCGACCGCACCAGATAATTATGCTTGGTGATCGGAATGGTCATTCCGTAGGTGTCGACTTCCTGGAATGCATCAGTCCCGATCATCGACAGCGGCACCTGTCCCGTTATACAAACCACAGGAATCGAGTCGAGATAGGCATCCGCTATTGCCGTCAGCACATTGGTCGCACCGGGACCTGAGGTGGCAAAACAGACTGCGGCCTCCCCGGTTGACCGCGCAATGCCCTGGGCCAGGAACCCTGCCCCCTGCTCGTGTCGCGTCAATACATGTTTAATTGTCGTACTTTTAAACAGGGCGTCATAAAGAGGCAAATTTGCCCCTCCCGGTATGCCTGCTATGGTTCTGATTCCCTGACGTTCCAGCAACCGGATTGTCAGCTCTGCACCTCTCATGGTTTCCATTTTTACTCTCCTCGATTGTGTCGGGCTTTTCGACAGGGCAAAAAAAAACCCCCGCCGGCTTGCGCCGACGGGGGTTTTGAATTTGCTTCTTTCTAATCCCGTTACGGCGCTGAGCCCTTCACGCACACCACGACCACCACACTGACAATAATAAGAGCCAGGACGAGATTAGAAACTGCGCTTGTGGTGTTGGTCAGACGGGTCATATTCGTAACGGTTTTTGTTATCTGTTTTTTTACTCTGAGTTTCCCTGATATCCGATTCTGGCAGGAGAGTCAAGCGGTATTTTTTTTAAACCACCACTATACCCCTAGGCATTATTAACTTTTTCCTTTGCCTTCTCATCTCCCATTCATTATTCTGGCCGGGTACTATTCCCTTTCTCTGCGGATTCCGCAACAGGTGGAGCAGATGGTCAATACATTTTCTATAAAACAGACACCGAAACTATATTTCGGCCCCGGCACCATAAGATCGCTGCCCTCGCTTGCCCGCACTTTTGGCACAAACCTGCTCTTTGTGACCGGGAAGAAATCCTTTACCACCACCACCATTTGGCAAGAGACCAGCTCTACCCTTCAAAAAGATGGCTTCTCCACTGAACTTGCCCATATCGAGAACGAACCATCACCAGAGGACATAAACTCCTTCGTGAGCCGTTATACAGAAAAAACGATTGATGTTGTTATCGGTATCGGTGGCGGCTCTGTAATCGACGCCGGCAAGGCGATTTCTGCCATGCTTGAAGAACAACAACCGGTGGAACTCTTCCTTGAAGGTGTCGGCACCCAATCCCCACGTGGACATAAAATCCCGTATATTGCAATACCGACAACTTCCGGAACCGGCAGTGAAGCGACAAGCAATGCAGTCATAACCAGAACCGGCCCAAACGGTTTCAAGAAATCTCTGCGTCATGACAACTATGTTCCTGATATCGCAGTTGTTGATCCAGAGCTCACGCTCTCCTGCCCTCCTGCCATAACCACAGCCTGCGGAATGGATTGTTACACCCAACTTGTGGAGGCCTACCTCTCAACCAACGGCAACCCCTATACGGATGCTCTTGCACTGGACGGTATCCAGCGGGTCTCCACGGCGCTGCCTGCTGTTATCGCGAACCCTGAAGATATCGAGGCACGCTCGGCTATGTCTTATGGGACCTACCTCTCCGGTATCGTACTGGCCAATGCAGGGCTCGGCACCATCCACGGCTTCGCTTCAACAATCGGTGGATATTGCGCCATCCCCCACGGAGTAGTCTGCGGCACACTCATGGCCGAAACAAACAAGGCAACCCTGCAAAAATTACGATACAGCCACCACAACGAGATTGCCCTGGACAAATATACCCGACTGGGGCGCGCAGTAAATCGCCAAGAAGGGCTCACGGACGAAGAGTACCAGGATGCATTTATTCAAAACCTGGCAGAGTTTACCGACCAGTGCGGGATAGACCGTCTTGGCAACTATGGGCTAGATAAAGGCAATCTCGAAACCATCGCCGCCCGAACAGGGAATAAATACAATCCGGTGCAGTTCAGTAAAGATGAACTGTGCACAATACTGAAAAACCGCCTGTAAACAGATTATGTGATAAATATCTATCCGCAACCCTGGCAAAACGGGACCTGAAAAAAGATATCGGCACTTACCAAAAATAAATCACCCCAGCCATCATACACAAACGATGCACAACCACTCTCAGCAGGCACTTCGATCTCAGACCCAAAATGACGACAACACCTTTTTTCAACTGGTGGATAGCGCCATGCTGCCGGTGGTTGTCACTGACCCTGTAAAAAAGACTGTTCTTTACATCAACAGTGCAGCAGCCGAGTTTTTCAAGGTCGATCACCAACAGGTCGTAGGACAACAAGCTGTTGATTACTGGCACAAACCCGAACAGCGCGGCCTCTATATCGAGCAACTCCAGAAAAACGGAAAAGTCACCAATCTTGAAATCGAACTCAAGACCCAGGAAGGTGCCATCCGGATGGTTCGACTATCCGGAAACATAACGACATTTAACGGCCAAAAGGCCATCTCGAGTATTTTCCAGGATATTACCGAGACCAGAAACGCCGCAAAAAAGCTCAAACAGAGTGAGGTACGCTACCACGAATTATACAACTTGTTGCACCTGCTGACGGATGCCGTACCCGATCTTATCTGGGCCAAGGATCTGGAAGGTCGCTATATTTTTTCCAATAAAGCCAACCGGCAGAAACTACTCAAAAGTGAAGATATCGACCCAATCGGCAAGAATCATCAGTTCTTCACCGAAAGAGAAAGAAATAACGGATACACCTACACCTTTGGCGAAATCTGTGCAGATTCCGACAGGATCGTTATCGAATCCGGCAAACCGGGCCAGTTCATGGAAAAAGGACGGGTACGTGATGAATACCTTATGCTCGATGTGTACAAGGCCCCCCTGCTCGATTACAACGGAACCCTCATAGGAACCGTCGGCGTCGGTCGGGATATCACCCAGGAGGCGAAGACCCTTGCCGAAAAGAAGGCCAGTGATGAACGGTACCGGTTATTGGCAGAGAACGTTCGTGATGTAATCTGGACCATGGACACGAAATTTCGATTCAACTACTTATCACCGTCACTCATCGACCTGGTCGGATATTCACCCGAAGAATTTACGAAGTCGGAACTCAAAAGTCACTTCCCCCCGAAAAGCCTGGAAGCGTACCATCGGTTCCGCATGCATTACAAAAAAGTCCAGCACCTTGGCCAGACTTACGACGACCAGCAGTTCTGGGAGTTTCAAATCCGTCAAAAGGACGGATCCCGCATCTGGGTAGAGACCATCACCTCACTTATCACTGACGATAACGATGAATTCCTAGGTATAATCGGTGTAACCCGTGATGCGACCAGCAGGGTCGAGAGCCAGAAAGAGCTCCAAAAGGCTAAGGACGACGCCTTATCCGCAAGCAGGGCGAAGTCGGAATTCCTCGCCAATATGAGCCATGAGATCCGTACGCCCATGAACGGCATACTCGGCATGCTGCAGCTCCTGAAAAACTCCAGCCTCGACCCAAACCAGAAAAAACACGTCAACACCGCCTTGCAATCCGGCTCCAGCCTCCTCCGGCTCATCAGTGACATTCTCGATTTTTCGAAAATTGAGGCCGGGAAAATTGAGCTCTCCAAGGAGAAATTTCATCTCCGCTCCTTCCTCGAGGGGGTCATGCAATCTTTTGAAACACTCGTCGACAGTGAGCACACGGTGATGAACCTGATCCTGCCCAAGCGCGTTCCCAATTACATCATGGCGGATAAATTCAGATTGCAGCAGATACTTGTCAACCTTCTCGGTAACTCTGTGAAATTTACCGAAAAAGGACGAATATCGCTTCGTATTGAATCCGGCCCAACACAAAACGGCAGGACATTACTCACCTTTATCATTGAAGATACGGGAATTGGCATACCCGAGAACAGGAAACAGTATCTTTTTGAACCATTTGTCCAGGCAGACGGTTCTTTCCAGAGAAGATATACAGGTACCGGCCTGGGCCTATCCATCGTCAAACAACTGGTCACACTGATGGACGGAGAGGTGGCACTCAGAAGTCGTTCGGGATACGGCACAGTGGTCGAGTTCACCATCCAGAGTGAGAGCTGCCGACAGGGCGGTCATAGCAGGGAAGCCACTACTCACCATGACTGCAATAACGTGCAGTCCGCCAATATTCTTGTCGTTGAGGATGAAAAAATCAACGGCATGGTCATTTCCGCCATGCTGAAAAATATGGGCCACAAGGTCGCCCTTGCAGAAAACGGCAAGCAAGCCCTTGAGGTCCTTGCAGAAAAACCTTTTGACTGTATCCTGATGGATATACAGATGCCGGAAATGGACGGCCTGGAAACAGCCAAAGCCATCCGGGAAAGAAAACTACCGAATGATACCGTACCACCCATAATTGCGGTAACCGCCCACGCCATGAAAGGAGACAGGGAGACGTTCCTGGCCGCGGGAATGGACGAATACATCACCAAACCGGTTGATGGCTGGGAGCTGCTGACCACACTGGAGCGTGTCCTCTGCTAAAGGGTGGCCAAAAAAGAACAGACCGCCCTGCAAGCTATAAGCGCCCCGCTCCTATCTGCTCTCCAAACACTATTGCTTTTTGAAGCGGCTCCTCTGCCTTGATCACTTCCCCCCTGGCGTCAACCCCTTTCACCAGCAGCGGTTGACCATAGTCAAAGCCCATGGCATCGAGGGCATATCGCACCGGCAGCTCGGCACATTCAAAGATTCGCTCCCCTGTTGTGGCCGCTGTTGCCACCAGGTATCCTTTACGCCCTTCTCCTTCGCGGTACTTCACCTTCAGGTTATACTTCCTTGCCCAGAATGCCTGCATCCGGTCCATAAAAATCTTCAACTGCGCCGACACCGTATAGAAATAGATAGGAGTCGTGACGATGAGCCTGTCTGCCCTGTCTACCTGGCTATAGATATCGGTCATGTCATCTTTTATCACGCACGCCCCGGTCTTATCGCAACCGCCACATCCCTGGCAGGGGCGCAGGGAAAGCGAGTTCAACCGAATATACTCTACACTCCCTCCGGTAGACTCCAGTCCTTTTGCAATAGCCCGAACAAGAACCTCACTGTTTCCTTTTTTCCTTGGGCTTCCCAGTACAATAACGGTGTGCATGATATCTCCTTGAGGGTCTACAGTGATCTACTTATTTGCCATCCCAAAACTACTTGGTTTCCATCCTGAAACTACCTCTCGGCGCAGACTCCGGAATGCTGAGTTTTGGTTGAAAACTACCTACTTCTCTTTAGGCCAATACTCGTGAAAATGATGTACCGGGCCATGCCCCTTGCCCAGTTCAAAAGCAGCACCCGCCTCAATGGCCTTATGCAGGTACTTTTCGGCTAAGCCAACTGCCTCGGGCAAATCATACCCTTTGCCAATATAAGAAGCCAGCGCAGAAGAGAGGGTGCAACCGGTACCATGGGTGTTGGTGGTAGCAATACGGCTATTGGCATACCTGTGCACTCCACCGTCGCCGGCAAGTACAAGGATGTCTTCGAGGGTCTTCCCGGAAAAATGTCCGGCTTTCAATAACACGGACACATTATGGTTTCGGGATAACTCGTAGGCGGCCTCCTCAAAGGCCTGCCGGCTTTCAATTTTTGTATCCAGGAGCAACTCCGCCTCAGGTATATTGGGTGTTATAACATACACCTGCGGGAAAAGATCTTCCTTTAAGGAAGAGACAGCATCTCTTTCTATCAACCGGTCGCCGCTTGTTGCAACCATCACCGGATCCAGCACCACCTTACGAATGTCGTGCGTATTCAGAACCTCTGCCACGCCACGGATAACCTCTGTAGAATGCAGCATTCCAATCTTCACCGCATCTACCCCGATATCGCCTATAACAGCACGTATCTGGGCCTGAATTGTGACCACCGGGATTGGATGAATATCCGTTACACCTACAGTATTTTGAGCTGTTATAGCTGTCACCGCCGACATGCCATAACAGCCGCAAGCGGAAAAAGCCTTCAAATCAGCCTGAATACCCGCTCCACCTCCGCTGTCTGAGCCTGCAATGGTTAACACTCGAGTATATTTCTTCATATCACTTTGTCGTTTTTAGTAAGGGCACAATTTAATTATCTGATGAGCGGATAGTACCGCAGTTACAAGCCAACGACAAGTGAATCCCCCTCCTGAAAAGGTCTTTATTTCAGTGAGTAACGGCTCGCGGCAAATCCTTTGCCCTGACGACCCACTTCTGCACCTGCTTGAGATACGGCATGGCACGGACAAGTTTCTTTTTATCGTTTATTTCCTGCAATTTCATAAGGAGATTTTCAGGTGTTCGCTGGGCCAGTTCCGGCACGGAATCAACTCCCGCCGATTCAAGCAGGTCGGCATACTGCGTGCCAATACCCTTAATCCGGAACAGATCGGCTCTATTTACCCAGCTCAGCAGCATTTTTTCACTGACATCGGCTTTCGCCGCTATGGACTTTCTACCTTTCTTTGTTCCTGCTTCGGCCAGCAATTGCTCCGTTGAGGTAATCCCTGCAGCTTCCAGTTTCTCACTATACTTCTTCCCAATTCCCTCAATTATTGATAATTTTGACATCGTTTCACCTCTTGGCTGGTTTACCATCCCAAAATTGTACGTACTTGAGAAGTCCTTGAAATAGGAAAGTACTCGTTCAAGTCGCTCTTGAAACAACATTCACATTGAAGAGAAATTGAATGTTATTATTTTTTGAAAACTATGTACAGGTCTTCCATTGTCAATAGAGATATTGTGAATCATTCCCATTCGCTTTCACCCTCTGGTCACCGCCCTGAGGGTCGACCAACTAACCACTAAAATGGATCGACTCAAAGAATCTATGCTTGTCAGCATCAATCATGGGGAAACCGGCACAGTCATTTACTTCAAAGGCTGTTCCCTGCAATGCCCTTGGTGTTTACATCCTGAATTCATTTCTCCCGACCTTGAAATCGTATGTAACAGAGAAAACTGCATCGCCTGCCGCGAATGTGTATACGGCTGCCCCCAAGAGGCCATAAGCCTTAACGAGAACAGCCTGTACAGGAAAACAAACAGCTGTAATCTGTGCCTGAATTGTGTAGAAATCTGCCCATCACTTGTATTTAGTACGGTGGGTGAAAGACAGAGCTGCAAACAGGTAATGGAACAGATTGAGACGCAGCTCCCGCTCCATAGCCAAACAGCAAGCCAGGTCCTGTTCACAGGCGGAGAACCGCTATTACAGCCGGACACACTTATCCACCTTCTGGACGAGTGCGGCAAGTTCCCTCTTCACCGTGTTGTCAGCACTTCCGGCTCTGTACCAACCAGCGTCTTGCTGCAGGTTGCCAAACGCACAGACATGTTCCTCTACACCATCAGGCATATGGATTCTGATGTACACCAGCAAATGACGGGACAACCAAACGAGCTGCCCCTGCATAACCTCAGGGAGCTGTCAGCAACCGGAGCTGGCGTGCAAATCAGGCTGCTTCTCATAAAAAACGTGAACGATAGTGAAGAAAATATCAAGGCAACGGGAGCTTTTTTAACCGAGCTGGGCAATAGGAATGCAATTCAGCTCCTCTCTCTTGATGACATCCAACATCAAACTGTCCGCCACAAAACAGGCCTTTCACTCCGGATACAGCATCTCATCCCGGATGAGAAAAGTATCCTTGAGGTAAAATCCATACTCGAAGCGTACGGGCTGCAAATTACCTCGAAAGTAAAATAATCAATCTGTACTTGTCACTCCCGTAGACACTTTTTGTCAACCAGAAAACCCGAAATCCCACTCCAGAGCACCGTAAGGACTGCAATGGACCTCGTAAAATTATCACCTCAAAGTAAACTATCTTAACACATCACAATTCTATTCTTGAGTTCTGCATCATTAAGCATGTGCATAAGGTTGATAATGAATATTGAAACGTTTTGCCTCCCTCTTTATTCTCCTGCTGTTTACTCCCCTGACATTTACGGAGCCCCAGGTTTCTGTTACCATTAATCCTTCTCTTGCAGGCCACACCAGAACCCATAATTTACTAAGCACCAATCTCCCCACTTGGATAAACAGGAGCCACGCGGCCGACCCTGGCTTCATCATACGTGCCGACCAATCCTGGACTACGCTGGTACGTTTCCCCGGTGGAAGCTGGAGCAATTCCTTTCAATTGGACCCCTGGGAAACACTCGTGAGCGGTATCGACAACACAACCCTGAGCCTCATGGCTGTCAACAAGACAGGAAACCCCATCGATGCAACCATCTCGGTGAATGGCAACCGCATACAAAGCGCCCTTCTCGACTATGCAGGTGCAGACAGCCTCAGCACCACAACCATAGTCTACAATGGAGTCAGCGAACCGAACGTCGATTTTTCCAATGCGCCGCCTCTCGCACTCCAGGCGCCGGAGGGAGGCTTGGTAAACCACACCTTTCCCAAATATTCCGTTTCCATGCTGCAACTCTCAGTTGAAGATACCAGGGGAGACATGAATGGCGATAAGACGATTGATCTTTACGATCTGATGCTTGTGCTGAAAACGCTCACAGACCAATCGATGAACCAGATAACAACAGACGGAGACATCAACGACAACAACCGTATCGGCCTGGAGGAAGCCATTTTTCTGTTACGGGAAATTGGTGGCACTCCCGCACCATAGCCAGTAATTTCAGCTATTCCAACAGGATCTTTAGCATATTTTCAGTCAAGGATGAAGTTGGTAATTAACTTGAATTCAGGGCAAAATAGCTGTACAAATAGTGGCTTTCCTGAATCGCAACAACAGCAACAATCAACACTGAGGTTTAACCATCCGTTGTTTTCCATGAGCCCTATCACGCCTGAAGCCCCCACAGAAGAAGTGGCAGCGGCATTGAAAGTCAAAACAGTTAGCCTTCTGGTTCTTGAGATCTACGAAAGTAACCTGGTCACGATCAATGGACAGCTTCAAGAAAAGGCTAAACAGGGACCGGATTTCTTCCGAAGCGCCCCAGTATTGTTCGACTTTAAGGACTTCCCGGAAGACATTGATGGTGACTGGCTGGATGACCTTTACAGGATGGTTACCTCCCACCAGTTTGTTCCCGTTGGCATAACCGGAGCACCTGAATCCCTGGAAAATAGTGCCAGGATCAGGGGAATAGCAGTCTGGCCCTCCAAAAAACCAATGCGATCGACACCGGAATCACAGCCAACAACGCCCCGGCCACTACAAGGTTCTTCAGAACAAACCTCGGGACAATCGTACCAGCCAACCATGATAGTGCACCAAACTGTGCGATCCGGACAACGGATTTATGCCCAAGGCGGCGATCTGATTGTCTTGTCCTCTGTCAACACAGGGGCCGAAATCATGGCTGACGGCCACATCCATGTGTACGGCAATTTACGCGGTCGCGCCCTGGCAGGCGTAACTGGCTGGCAGGAAGCCAGAATATTCTGTCACGACCTGCAGGCAGATCTGGTCGCAATTGCCGGCTATTATACAATCCATGAAGATATACCTGAAAACAGACGCAATACAGCAGTACAGATATCACTTCAGCAGGAAAGTCTGAATATCAATCCACTTATCCCCTAACAGGCAGTGCCTTTCATATATCAAGCCAAGAGGTAAACAATGGCAAAAATTATAGTAGTAACATCAGGCAAGGGCGGTGTGGGTAAAACCACTACCAGCGCAGCTATCGGAACAGGATTGGCCTTGCGCGGTTATAAAACTGTGGTCATCGACTTTGACGTCGGTCTCCGTAATCTCGATCTCATTATGGGCTGCGAACGCAGGGTGGTTTATGACTTCATCAACGTCATCCGCCAGGAATCGAATCTCAACCAATCACTCATCAGGGATAAAAGAGTCGACAATCTTTACATCCTGCCTGCCTCACAAACCCAGGACAAAGACACCCTTGATATTGATGGAGTTGAGAGGGTGATCAACGAACTCTCCGAGAGTTTTGATTACATCATCTGCGACTCACCGGCCGGTATTGAAAAGGGTGCTTTCATGGCAATGTACTTCGCTGATGAAGCGGTGATCGTCACCAATCCAGAAGTCTCCTCAGTACGTGATTCCGACCGCATCCTTGGCCTGTTGGCCAGCAAAACGGCGCGAGCTGTCCATAACCGTGAACCGGTGAAAGAACACCTGCTGTTAACCCGGTACGAACCATCCAGGGTTGAAAAAGGAGAAATGCTGAGCGTCGACGATGTCACTGATATACTCGCGATTCCGCTGCTGGGAGTAGTCCCAGAGTCTCAATCTGTCTTGCAGGCTTCCAATGCTGGTAATCCTGTAATCCTTGACTCCGAGAGCAAGGCCGGACAGGCATATGACGATGCGGTAGGACGATTACTGGGAGAGGAGTTGACGCATCGCTTCCTGGAAGTCGAGAAAAAAGGATTTTTCCAGAAACTTCGAATTTTCAGGAGCTAACACATGAGATTCTTAGACTTCTTTCGAAACAACAGGAAAACATCCGCCTCCACCGCCAAGGACAGATTGCAGATCATCGTCGCCCAGGAAAGGATGACCCGTAACGGACCAGACTACCTGCCGATGATGAAGGAGGAACTTCTTCTGGTAGT
Organism: Desulfopila sp. IMCC35008; assembly: GCF_010646885.2. GTDB lineage: Bacteria > Desulfobacterota > Desulfobulbia > Desulfobulbales > Desulfocapsaceae > Desulfopila. The sequence goes on from NZ_CP050700.1 coordinate 5,365,696, forward strand.
CCGCAAATACATCCAGGTTCCGGACGGAGCGGTGAAGGTTAAACTCGATAAGGAAGATGATTGCGAGGTATTGGAACTGAATGTAATTTTGCCGGCAGAGACTGTTACACCATAACCAGCTGAAACAGAATCATTCCGGCTACCACCCCGACAACCTATCTATATGATGAGACAAAGCCCCGGTCACCCTTCCGGGGCTCTCACTTCTGCCTTAGGAATCTTCAAACAGCACAAGAGAGCAACTTCTACCACACTTTTCCGATAATTGTCCGACCTGAACATCCTTTGAAACACCAGTATGCGAAGATTCGATACCGATATCTGCACTTGAGCCCAAGTAGGTTGGAGTGTGATTTCCAAAACCAGGCTGTTCACCCTGACCCTTCATCTATCTAATAAGGAGGCTCTCAAGCTGTGGATTTGCAGCGATATTATCCCTATCCTTGAGCTTATTCATTCACCAATCCTTTTCTGCCCACTCACCATTTTCACTCTTATCACACGCTATTCTCTGAAGTACTGTGAGCAGATGGCAGGGAAGGGAAAAGAATGGATTGAATCAATGAATATTCTGCCGAACAGCTTGTGGAATCAGCGGGATAGCCACCTGTCATAAGGCCAACATAGAACGAATCGATTCCAGATAAATCAGCGGATTTATCTGGAATCGATATTCCGTCCCACGCCACCTACTCACCCTGCAAAGGTGCAATGTGAGAGATGAGAGTGTGAGGTAAGTAAGTGGGTGAGACACATACTTAAGTTGGTCTCTAATTAATAGCCGCTGCCAACAATCAGGTTTGAGGAGGTTTTCCTGGCATAGGTGTGCTTCATTTTTCCTTTCCACTCATATTCAACCCATACGCCTTCCGGGGTTGCCTGCAGTAGTGCCTCGTATACAGGCCCGGCCACCTCTTTCAAACTTTTCCCGGTTAAAGAGGGGTGCGCAAGCATCTGACCATCTTCCTGCATAATAAAGGCGTATGGCTCAACAGAATCCGCCTTAAAGGACGTGGCATCTGTACCGGACTCGATTCCCGCCACAATTTCATCAACATTTTTAGAAATTGCTGCTTGGTCAACGGCCATCGCGCCGGTAGCGAAACAGAACAGGGCGAGGACGGATAGTGCAAGGGCGATTCTTTTCATTATGTTCTCCTTAGTTTATGTCAGATCATTTTTCTTCACGAAAACACATTCAATTTACATTGTTATAAGACCACTTCCGGAAGGTGCCTGCTCCTCCTGTTAGAGCATAAACCATGCCAGTTACATTAATGCTGGCTTTACAAGCTCTCTAGCCAAAGATGGAGGCATAGACGGTATTCCAGTTACGGAAACTGCCCAGCCATTGTGCAAAATCTGTAACATCTGATGGTATGACCACCTTCATTCTGCTCTGCTGTCACGCAGCTCTGTAACTCTCGCTAACTTCCTGCAAACAACGGTGATGCATGATATGAGTCGTATTTTTTCAGTGACCTCAATGATAACGGTCTGATCGGCATTGAAGGAGTGATGTTGGTCCTCCGGCAAAATGCTTCCTGACAAATCCTCTTCCATAATTCACCTGCGACAGAGTAGCACTACTAGTTGTTTTAACAAAGAAACGTGTTGACTAATAGACATTCAGGCTTTATTGTTGTTACGTTTATTTTTTTCGTGTTACTGCTTTAGCCTGCCTTGCACATAACCGCACAGCAGGTTTTCTTTTGGCACACAGGTAACACGTTTTTTGTTTTAGTAATACTTTTGTGGCCGCAAAAGTCTGGATGAGCTTTACATGTGACGTTCATAACCAATATCAACATAAGGAGCAAAATTATGATGACACGACATCTCTCCCGAATTGCCGGGATCACTGCTGCAGCCCTTCTAATCACTATTCAGACAGTGCAGGCCCATGAGTTTATCATTAAACCGGTCAGCCTCTCCGGAACCCATGGCCAGACCATCCCCTTTAACGTACTTTCTTCCCATGTATTTATGGAAAGCGTGGAAATGGAACCGTTGCAGGAGGTTGAGGCGTATGCCCTCTCACCCAACGGCAGGCAGGACATCCCTCTGGTCGGTAACGAGACCGAAAAAACACTGAATGGAAATGTAGCAATCCAGGCGGAAGGAACCCACATTCTTTGCGGTCACCGCAACGGCATAATCTGGTCCAAGACCACCAAGGGCTGGAAACAGGAGAGCAAGAAAAACCTGAAGGGCGTTCTCTCAAGTGGCAAGTATGAAAAGTTTGCCAAGGCGATCATCTCCAACGGAAAAAGTGATTCCAACTATAGCAAACCCGTTGGGCATAAACTGGAGATCGTGCCCCTTGACGACCCCCAAACAACCAGCGTCGGTAAAGAGATGAAACTGCAGGTCCTTTATGACGGCAAACCGCTGGCGACTGAAGTATACGCCACCTACGACGGCTTTAGTTCCCACACAAACACCTATGCCTACTACAGCAACTCCGGCGACGATGGACAGGTTGCTGTCAAACTCACCCAACCCGGTGTATGGATGGTCCGGGTAGAGCATGAGATCACCGAACCTACCCCGGACTACGACACGGAAGTCATCAGGGCGGTTTTACTTTTCGGCATCAACGGTTAGCACTGAATTCTACCATTATCCGGGAACCGGGGTCAGGCTTAAGCCTGACCCCATCACACACACTTTACCCTGCATGAACAGATGAGAAATGAAGACGTAAAACCATACTCACGGAGCATCTCATGAACCATTCCAGTCGCTTCTTACTCCTCCTCCTGATCTTTACCGTGCTTACGATTTCAAAAAGTGAGGCCCATGGCCTCGGTTATCGCATGGAACAGGACACCACAACAATAGTAGTAACATTTTCCTACTCCGATGGAAAACCCGTTTCCTATGCAGAGGTGATCGTCTGGTCCCCGGCAGATAAAAAGGTAGAGTTTCAAAACAGCAGAACAGATAAAAACGGCAGGTTCGCTTTTTCACCGGATACGCCAGGAATGTGGCGCATAGAGATGTCAGACGGAATGGGCCATGCCAGCAGTGCGGAGTGCACAATTAACGAGGTTGGAGAAAGAGTTGCAGGTATACCGGCCCTCAAACAAACAATGCTGACACAGATCTTCCTCGGTATCAGCCTCATTTTCAATATTGCTGCTGTGATCAGGTTCCGAACAGTCCCGGTCAGCTCAGCCTCGGCCTCTCCCGGGCCATAAGCACCAGGTAATCGCCTTCACAGATCACGTAATCCTGTTCAGGATTAGTCAGTAATTCACCGCCCCGCCCCTTCTGGATGCCAAGGGCTGTGGCCCCGTATTCCTTTTTGACCTCAACCATGACATCAAGATACGGCTTGCCGGTATAACCAGCAGGCAGGAATACCGAAAAAAGATCGTTGCCGTACCGTGCACTGATAAGTTCTGAAACTATAGTCGACATACCATGGTCGGTGGCTGCGGTCGCCAGCAGATGACTGCTCAGCTCACTGCCGACAATAATCTCATCGGCATTAGCTCGCCGACAATGCTGTTCATTTTCCTTATTGACCACCTCGACCACCGTATAGGCATTCGGGTTGATTGTTTCTATCGTCAGGGTTGTCAGCACGACCTTGGCATCCCTGGAAGTGGGTTCAAGAGTATCGTCGCCGAGCACCACCACAGTCAGCGCTTTTGCAAGATTGGCCTTAATAAGACTCTCTTCATTGACTGCACCGCGGATAAACACCAGGAGCTGGTCGTCGATTGGTTTTTGTTCGATATCGGCAATAAGGACTACCTGGGTGTTTTCCGTCCTGGGGTCGGCCCGCATCTCCTTTAGAACAGCACGGCTGCGATGATTCCATTCACACAGGATTACATGTTTTTCAAGATTCGTCGTTGCCATACCCCTGTTCTCCCGTATTCTGTTCTGAATCATTATCGTTGCGAGGTTTGCGCTCAGCATACCCAGGATACCAATGCCAAAAAACATGATAATCGCGGCCACCACACGACCTCCTGCAGTGGAGGGGGAAATATCACCATAACCAACTGTTGTCAGCGTCACGATAGACCACCAGATCCCGGAAACAAAAGACACATCCGGTTCAAAGTAGGTTATGGCAACACTGCTTATCATAACGATAACCAATATAACCAGGAACAGTGTCAGCAGATTTTCCTTCTGAACGACATCTATCACCCTTTTAACACGTCTCTTCATATTATACGTTACCGCCTTTCAGGTGCCCTATTTTTTGGTTGTTTTCGTTGAAGTACTCTTCTTGCTGGAGGTCGTTTTCTTTTTTACATCCTTGGTTTTTTTCTTGACCTCTTTTTTGACCGTTTTCTTCTCTTTATCGATATCATAGGGGTTATCCACTTCATAACTTTTCCCTTCTATCTCAATATCAAGGTCACCATCACTTTCAAAGCTGTATTCAAATGGTACATTGGTAACAGGGACGAACCTGTTGAGAGTATATTTCTTGCCCTTATAGGTAGTTCCCGCCTTAAAACTACCCTTCTGCCCAATATCAGCGTTCCGGCTAAATTATTTATCCTCCGAATATCCTACATATGCGTGCGGTAAATAATTAAGCCACGCCTCGATATTGAACAAAATGCTGAGTTTCAGAATGGGAACTAGGTAATATCCACATTGTCTTTACCCTTAAATTCCGCTGTGAACGGTCGTTTTTCACCACTACAACCTGAAAAAAGGGTAAGTGCAACCAACAGGATCAACACACTGAATTGTTTCATACGATATTCTCCTTTCGGGATAAGTTCCCTATTCCAGCCGTTTTCCAGGCAGGAATCGAACTTCACCGCCTGAAGCAGGAAGCACGCTGATAGCTGTCGGTTCTCCATCGTCATTAAGGCGAACCCTGCCGACACTGCTCTCGTTCACCAACTGCTTATGATCGCTGTTATCCGGTCTCCTGGGACGAATGCGCATCCGGCGTCTCTTGGTAAACCAGTTAAGAGGCGAGTGCGCCGCATACAGCCAGCGATTGAGCCGGTCAAACCAGGCAAGCAGACCATGTGGAAACTCATTTTTAAAGCCACTGCAGGTAATCTGCCATATATTCGGGCTGTTGGTACTATATTTAAGTTTTATATCGTAGGCAAAGGAATAGTGGACATCACCTGACAGGATGACAAAATTCTTCGGTGTCTTCCGATGCCTGAAGATGTTCAGGATCACGTTGGCCGAACCGGGATGGGCCATCCAGTTTTCGGCATCAACAACCAGCGGGTGTCCAAAAAATGTTATGATCCTCTGGACGACCTCAATCAACTTCACCCCGAATATCGGAGCGGGGGAGACAACCAGTACAGCGGGTTCGTCCATCATTTCCTGCTGCATATTCGATAAGCTCTCCCAGTCCATGAGCCCGGACGGCTTGGTCAAACTCGACTCAGAGCGCCAGCGGCTGGTGCGGGTATCGAGCACCACCATCTTCGGTTGCGTAGGCAGGGAATAATACCACCCCTCGAAATTGAGTAGATAGTCGATCAACTCATCCTGCCTGTTGCTGCGCGGTTCCTGAAAACAGCTATGTACTTTCGCAAGAAAATCGTCCTCAAATTGAGAAGGATTATTGGCCCAGCCCTGAAACAGGAAATAGCCGATCAGGGCATTGCCGATAATCCGGCGTGAGAAGGGATGGGTATAAGCCACCTCCTCCCAGCCCCGGGTCAGGTTCCAGTCGTCTGTGATATCGTGATCATCAAAGATCATATAGGTGGAGACATGGGCAAGAAGCCTCTGAACCCCGGCAAGACCGCCGGAGAACCGCCTCACATGCGGTAATTCCGAAGAGTATGTCCGTTTATGGGTCTCGGGAGCAGGAAGTTCATCCCAGTCAATGAAATGCCACAACACAGGCGACCAGATAAGCAGGTACATGCCGATCATTTCCGCTAAGCTCACCAGGTGATTATGGGCAGAAGCAGCGGTAAAAATAGGTTTTCTGACGCCCCCGAAAAACCGATCACGCAGGGTCTTGGTTTCACTGGTGTGGGGCAGGAGATCCTCACGCCGGTAATAACAGAATTCGCTGGCCAGCATTTCCTCGCTGTTTTTCACCACGGCCCCTTGCAAATCTTCCGGATACAGGCCGAGAAGCCGGCCGACCCGGTGTATGGCCACCAGCATGGGACCACCGACATCATCGGCATAAATCTGGTCGCCCCCCATCATTAATAAGGCCGGCCTCTCTTCCGGTTTTGTCACTGTGGATGCAAGCTCCCCGTCAACCCGAAGCAGGGCATCCTTTGAGGGATAATGGGGCTTGCGGCAGGAACCGTGAAAAATATGATCGAGTCTTGATTTACAGACAAAGACAGGCCTCTTCTGGCCGGGATAGACGATATTGGGGAAATAATCAGTCAACGATTTTTCTTCCTGACCGTTATGAACGATCAGGTCATATTCCAGTAATTCATCCTGGGGTATCTCCCCCCGGTAGTCGATAAGGGAGATGTAGGCAGACTCCCCTACCCGCACTGGCTGAGGAGAAAAAGCCTCTGTCTTGCCTGAGAAGAGGCATTGTCCGTCACTATGGCGATAGAGGTGCAACGACATCTCGAGTGGTCGGCTTGTCGTCAGCCAGAGAACAAGATGACGGGAGGTCAGGCGGCGCAGGACAGGACCTGCCAGGATATCGGGAAGTTGGGCTGTATCAGCTTGCATATCGGTGGGGGATATTTAATGAGAAACTATCTTTTTCCATTCCAGACTGAAATTTATCATACCTTACGGGAAAACAGAATTTTCATTTACATATTTTTCCTGCCGATAACCCGTATCACCTCTTTTCTCCTATGGCATTTTTGCCAGGGAACGCAGACAGAACAGGGCCTCTTCAATGGTTATCTTGCCATCTCCACCCACGTCCGTACCCGCATTGAGAGTAACCTGATCCTGATCCCCGGCAAGTATTCGAAGAGATAAGACCACATCACCAAGATCGACAGCTCCGCTCCCGTTGATATCACCGGTTACATCGTGCACTCTCTCAAACGCACCGATATCGAGTGATCCGTCATCGGCTCGTGGCTCAGATTGTCTTTGTTTTACATATTGAAAAAACAATCGATAATTATTTACCAACTCCGGCAGTAACGGCAAGCCCTGGTCCAGTACCACTGAAGCAGCTGAAAGATGATAATCCTGAGCCCCGTAATCGACAAAACCCGGATCGCTTCCTTCTATATTGGATCCATCATCATCTACAGTGCCGGAATAGCCCCCGTCATAAGAATTATACCAGCCGGGCTTCAGCCAGTTGTTTCGCAATGTCAGATGCCCGCTGCTATCGAGCAGGGAGAGGCTGGAGGCGGGTTCCGGGGTGTAGATAATGTTGTTGAAAACCTGGGCCGATTCGTCATTGGTGGAAAGACGGAGCAGGGTGTTCCTGTCGCTCCGGGTTGAGATAATCGTGTTATTGTACAGGTAGAGAGTACCCTTTCGATAATCGGCCAGTGTTCCGCTATCTCCCCCGTAATGGATCATCTGACGGTTGCCCTCGTCTTCCGCTTCTTTGAGGATATTTCCATATACATGTGTCGTGCGGTAGGAGGGATCGTTAACCACAACTTCGGAATCCTCTCCATCCACCAGGTCGAGCTGCCGATTGCCATTCTCTATCCAGTTATAACGAACAACAAGTCCGGCAGAACGGTCCTTTAGATTGTTACCATCGGCACCACTCCGCAATCCACCCATATAATTATACTGGTAGGTAATACCGATGGCTGAAGTGTAGGTGTTGTGTTCGTAATATCTCCCTTCAATACCATTGTCATAGATATAGTTCCCTTCGATCAGGATATCCTGCGTCCTCCCCTCATTAACTCCGATGAAAATACCGTTACCGGAATCGTGGAGAATACAATTTCGGATAGTCAAATGCTGACCAATCTCCACATAAAAAGACGCGGCATTATTCACGTAGCTACCTGGCTGTCCGCTATCATCAGTGAATGTATAAGGAGGACGGGCGGACCTCAAATCGAGATTTTCAATGATGATATGCGAGGGTATCTCCACCCCGGGAGTCGAAGACCCTCCGATTTTCAAGAGCCCCCTGTTCTCATTCCAATAGCTCAAAGCCTGACGGGTTGTGGCATTCCGGCCATCGATAACCGGCAATTGTCCCTGTGGGCCGGCCACTCCGCTCACCAGGATCGGGGATTCAGCAGTGCCACTCACGCCTATCACCCATTTCTCGTAATACGGCTCACTGCGCCAGTGGATATAAACCCGGTCTCCGGCCTCCAGAGACTCCCAGGCAACATCACCAATTGCCTCATGTGATTGGCCGGGACCGATATGAAAATCAGTTGCCAGAGATTTTTCACCAAACATGAAGACACATACTGTCAACACGAGCAGATAGATTTTCCAGTACATATTGACTTCCCCGATCTCTGTTATTGGATGCTCTTAAAACATCTGGCAACTCTGTCATTGCCACAATCACACAACTATATTACGATAAATAATCAGGAGGTTACCACATATGCAACACATTGTGCATCGAATTTCCATAACCACGGCCGCGCTCTTTCTTCTTTTGCAGACCGCTGTGCCTTTGCTCTACAGTGCGGATTTTTATATCGACCCGGTATCCGGCAGCCCGGATGGTGACGGCAGTCTTGCTCAACCATGGAAGTCCCTCCAGGAGGTGATCGATTCCAACAGGGTCGAATCGATGAAATGGTCTTCCCTGCCCTATGATGGCAGCAATCAATTAGTGGTCAGAAATGAAGGTGCCCCAATCAAGGGTGGAGATACCATTTGGCTCTTCGATGGCAATTACGAGAGCGTAAACATTACCGGCTATTATAACACGCAAACCATCACTCTCGCGGCAATGGACGGGGCCACCCCCAGATTCGGTTCGATCCTGATCCGGGCCGGTGCCAACTGGCACCTCAGGGGACTTTCAGTAAGCCCGTCCTACGCCACCGTCTATGAGCCTATCACTATGATTAATCTCGACTCCCACGGATACCATGGACCCATCCGGGATATTACCATCGAGGAATGCTCCCTGCAGTCCGTACCGGACGTAAGCGGCTGGTCCCTCGAAGACTGGAACCAGCTGGCTGCAAGCGGAATAGCTGCAGACGGCACTAATATAATTATTCGTAACAATCGGGTCAGAAATGTCAACTTCGGGATCTCCGTAACCGCCTCCCACTCCCTGGTACAGAGCAATGTAATAGAAAACTTCTCCGGCGATGGATTGCGGGGCCCTGGAAATTACACGACCTTTGACTCCAACACCGTCAAAAACTGTTACGACGTTAACGCCAACCATGACGACGGTTTTCAGTCCTGGTCGTATAAAGACGGACAGGTTTTCTCCGATGCCAAGAAAATCGTGACACGTATTTATTACCGGTTCAGTGCTCATTCTTGACCAGGGATCTTGTCCATTCTCTGAGTGACCGAAAACGTTATTGGCCATAAGATAATTGGCGTAAGAACGGGAAATTGCGGTGACCCTTTGCTCAATGCCATGCAGGGGTAAAAGGCCGCGATCGATCCTCTCCCGGTTAATAAGCCACAGAACTTTGCTGTCCGCCCCCATTAAGTCCCACACCTCCTGTGATGGCAACTGCATCATAGGTATATTTGTACCAAGCTGGAAATTTTCCGCCGTACGACCATTATTGAATCTGGCCTGAATCGACATCACACTGTTTTCAGATGAATAGGGCCACTCAAGGTCTGTTGCAGGATCAGGCGGATACGCCGCATTGAGATCGCCAAATCCAGGCAGATAGAAAAACAAAAAACAATATAACAGTACATTTTTCATGCGTTGCAATCAGCTACGAAAAAACAGAAACAGACGATTGGGGAAACAGTATATGACAACACCTAACATCCCGTAAATTTATTTAATCTCACATATCTCAGATAAATTCAATCCAATGACCAGAAGGAGATACCTCACGGCAACATAAACCACTTCCTTTGCATAGGGCAACGGGTACGCTGTGACAAGCCTGGGTAAACAGTTGATTTTCTCATTGAAACCAAGTATTTTTCTATATATCTACAATACACCAGATGATTTTCCAGATGACTGTTTCCAACCCCACCACCTTATATGACGCCTATCCGGAAAAACAGCAGCAGGGAAGAGTTGCTCCAGGAACTTCAGCGCATCAGGAGCGAAGCATCTTCTCTTAAAGATATAATCAATAGCAGCCCCGCCATTGCCTTCTCATGGAAAATGTCGCCGGGGTGGCCTGTCGATTTCGTTTCCGACAATATCAGCACTCTCGGCTACTCGCCTGATGATTTTCACTCCGGGAAAGTCAAAATCCTGGATATCGTGCACCCTGATGAACAAGCCGAAGTCATGAAGCAGTCGCTTCATAAAGCCTTTACACTCAAGCGCCGTGAGTTTGGCCTGGAATATCGGGTTGTACGAAAAGATGGTTCCTTCATCTGGGTCGATGCCCGGATCCTGGTTGTTCGGGGAGACCGAGGAAGGATAACCGGATTCCAGGGACTGCTGCTTGATATTACGGAGCAGAAAGATATAAGGGAACGGGAATTCTCGGCAAGGGTTATCCTGCGGACAGTAATCGACAACCTGCCACAGCTTGTCTTCTGGAAAGATCACCAGTCCAACTATCTTGGCTGCAATCAGGCTTTTGCCAAGAATGCCAACCTTGAATCTCCACACCAGATTATAGGCAAGAATGATCTTGATCTAGGCTTCTCCCAAAAGGAGGTACACCTTTCCCGCCAGCTGGATAAACATATTATCGAATCCGAACCCACGGTAATCGAATACCTGTATGAGGAACAGAGGGAAGGAAGAAAAGAAGACATCCTCAAAGTCAGTAAAAGGCCCCTCTATGACGTCTCCGGTGCGGTAATGGGCATCGTCGGGACCGCAGAAGACATTACCGAAAAGATTCGAACCGAACGGGCAATTGCAGATAGCGAAGCCAAATATCGCCATCTTGTCAATTCCGCCGACGATGCGATATTCCTTCATGGGCTTGACGAAAATGGACAACTCACGAACTACCTGGATGTCAATGAAGCAGCCTGCAGCAGGTATGGTTACAGCCGGGAAGAATTTTTGCAGATGAGCCCGCTGGAGTTGACCCCTCCCGAGTTGCAAAACGAGGACGAAAGCAGGGAACTTATCACGTTACTCCGGGAAAATAACAAGCACGTTTTCGAGTTCACCCACCTCACCAAGGATGGAAAACGGATACCTGTCGAGATTAACGCTACCTCATTCATCTTAAACGACAGAACGTATTATACCTCCATCACCCGTGATATCAGTAAGCGCAAACAGGCCGAGCGTGAGCTTTCTGATCATCGGGAACATCTTGAAAAACTGGTTAAGGCACGTACCCGCGAATTGACGCAGGCAAAAGAACGGGTCGAAAAGATCAACAGGGCCAAAACCAAGCAGTGGGATTTCCTGCGCACCGTCATCAAACATACACCCGCCCTGATTTACGTAAAAGATACCAGGAGCCGGTTCATCATCGCGAACCAGGCCACGATTGAGATGATGGGTGTTTCTTCGGAAGAAGAATTGAAAGGCAAAACCGATTACGATTTCTACCCGCAGGAAAATGCCGAACAGTTTGCCCTGTCTGAAAAGGCATTGATAGGTCAAAAGGTTGAACTCATAGAACAGGAAGAACATATCCCATCCATGAAAACAGGGGAAATGAAGTGGCTCTACACCACCAAACTTCCACTCAGGGATGAGAACAACAAGATAGTCGGGCTTATCGGTATAGGCTACGACATAACCCAGAGAAAACTGGCCGATAAGGAACGGGAGCTGCTGATCGCCAAGGCCGAATCCGCCAGCAAGGCCAAAAGTGCTTTTCTCGCCAATATGAGCCACGAGATACGCACTCCCCTCAATGGCGTTATTGGTATGACCTCCCTCCTGTTTGACACACAGCTGGATGAAACCCAGCAACACTATGTCGGAACCCTCCGGAAAAGCGGGGAATTCCTGTTAGCTATCATTAACGATATCCTCGATTTGTCGAAAATTGAAGCTGGGAAACTTGAACTCTCACTCATACCGTTCAGGCTTTCAGAACTTCTTAAAAGTATTCGTGATATCGCTCTTTCCAGATTTACTACTGACAAAGTTGAGCTGCTTATTAGCCCTTCCCCGCAGATCCCTGAACATATGGTTGGAGACCCTGATCGTCTCAAGCAGATCCTCCTCAACCTGGTGTCAAATGCGCTTAAATTTACGGAGGAAGGTGTGGTTTGTGTAAAAGTCCATGTGGAAGAAGACCGGGAAGAGGATATCCTGCTTCGTTTTACCGTCACCGATACCGGAATAGGTATATCGGATGAAAAAATGGAACTCCTTTTTACAAACTTCAGCCAGCTCGACAATTCCACAACCAGGAAATACGGCGGTACAGGACTCGGCCTCACCATTTCCAAACAGTTGTGTGAGTTGATGGGGGGCACCATTGGTGTTGACAGCAGTGAAGGAGTCGGATCGGAGTTCAGCTTTACCGCCCGTTTTCAAAAACATGATGCCAGTTCTGGAGAAGCAGCCACTTTCACCAATACAGCAAGGGTGTCTCTCCCTTCTAACGAATCAGGTACTCCTCCAGCCTTACCTGCCGGTAAAAAAACAATAGAAGAGTGTGTTGAAAATCCCGCACCACTCCTGATAGCCGAAGACAACCCGATCAACCAACAGGTCATGGCCGGAATTCTGGGTAAACTCGGATTCTCACAGATCGAAATGGTGCAAAACGGGATCGAAGTACTCAAAAAATTAGAACAGAAACAATTCCAACTTATCCTCATGGACCTTTCAATGCCGATGATGGACGGCTTGACAACAACGGAAAAAATTCGCTCGAAAACCTTTGCATGCAACGCAAACACTCTTCCTATTGTCGCCCTCACCGCTCATGCCATCAAGGGTGACAGGGAGATGTGCCTGGAAAAAGGTATGAACGATTATCTGACCAAACCTGTTAATCCTCAGGAACTTAAGAGAATCCTCGATAAATGGCTCAGTAATGCACCGCCAATTGCCAATGAAGCAGAGTATAGCGACGAAGCGGCGGATACTAAACCGCAACAATTTGACTATGCTACTATGCTGGGAAGACTCATGGGCGACACCCAACTGGCAGAGCACATAATTCGACTCTTTCTCGATGAAACCCCACCTCAGCTTGAGACCCTCGGTCAGCTGCTCGAGGATAACAACACGAAAGACGCCGGCTATCTCGCCCATAAACTTATGGGTGCCTCTGCAAATGTTGATGTGAACAGGTTTTATGCCATCTCCAGGAGAATGGAGGAGGAGTGTTTCCATGGGACGAAAGAAAACCTCAAGTCACTGCACAGACAATTAGTCGAACAGTTTGAACTGGCCCGCCTGGAAATGCTTCAATTCATTACTCAGGAATAAATTCAACCGCTCCGTTGAGAGAAGAAATCCCTCGCTCCTCAGATTTATTGATTGATCTGTTCATTCAAACTGATTATACTTTTCTCTTAAATAGGGGCACGTCGCCTCCACTTTTCCCCTACTCACAAAACATTACCAGTTCCAGGTGTAAGGATTTTCACAGTGCGCCGTTGTTAAACTCTCCTCAAAACACGAAAGATAACCACAAGCGAGGACGTCATTGAAGAAAAGAATACTTGTTGCCAACCGCGGCGAAATTGCCATCCGATTGATACGAGCCATCCAGGAACTCGGCTACGAAGCGATTGCCATATATGAATCACCGGACGAAATGTCTCGTCACATTCGAATCGCCGATGAGGCAATCCTGCTCGGGGACGGCCCCCGTTCGGATTATCTCAATATCGAAAAAATTATTACCGCAGCCAGGAAATCCAGGGCCTGCGCCATCCACCCAGGCTACGGATTCCTGGCGGAGAACCCATTTTTTGCCAAGGCTTGTGAACAGGCGGATATCATCTTTATCGGCCCAGGTTCGCAGATCATCTCGGATCTCGGTAATAAAGTGGTAGCACGAAAGATTATGGCTGATGCCGGTATCCCGATGGTTCCCGGTACCCAAAACCTGAAGCAGGGCAAAAAAGGGATCTCCGAAGCACTGGATTTTGCCGCCACCTACGGCTACCCGATCATGCTAAAGGCCACTTCGGGCGGCGGGGGCAGGGGGATCCGCAGAATCGAGAACGACAACGAAATGGTGCAGCAAATTCCCGTTGCCCGGGCCGAATCCCTCGCGGCTTTTAACGACGATTCGGTATATCTCGAAAAAGTTGTCATCAACCCCAAACATGTGGAGGTCCAGATACTCGCGGACAGTCACGATAACTATGTGCATCTTGGCACAAGGGACTGTTCCATACAGCGCAGGAACCAGAAGCTGATCGAGATCGCTCCTTCCATGATTGACAACAAGCCGCTGCTCGATGAAATCTGCGAGACTGCTGTAAAAGCCGCCAAGGCCGCCAATTATCTCAACGCGGGTACGGTCGAGTTTTTAATTGATAAGGACTACAACTACTACTTCATGGAGATCAATACCCGGGTGCAGGTGGAACACACTGTCACCGAGATGATCACCGGCATAGACATCGTCCGCAATCAGATCAATATCGCCTTCGGTAAAAAACTCTCCTTTACCCAGGAGGACGTGCGGCTCCGCGGCCACGCCATCGAGGTAAGGATCAATGCGGAAGACCCGAAAAACGATTTCATGCCGGAAGGTGGCAAGCAGGTTTCTGTTTACCGATCCACTGGTGGCTTCGGTGTTCGTCTGGACGGTTTTGTCTACCAGGGATACATCATTCCCGAAGTCTATGACTCGCTGCTGGTAAAACTCACGGTTCATGGATTTACCTGGGACGAAACAGTGGGACGCCTCAAACGCTGCCTGCAAAATTTCGCTATTCGAGGCCCCAAGACCACCATCCCGTTTTATCTCAACATCGCCAACGAAAAAGATTTTGTCAGCGGGGATTTCGACACCTCCTACATCGATTCCCACCCGTTCATCTTCCATTATGACGATGATGCCAGCGAAGTAGGGAAGCTGGCCAGACTGATCGCAGAAATTCACCACCGCGGTGAAAACCCCTACGCCCAGTAACCGAGATTAGTAACGAGCAGCTACCAAAACACAGCGACAGGACTGTTATGACTACAATCACTCCGGGAACTCACCCGAAAGACATCGCCGATACTCTCAGAAACAGCAAAGGGTACTATATTACCAACACGGCGCGGGACCAATCCCAATCAGACTTCAAGAACCGGATACTGCTGGATACCGACCTGAAAGCCGCCGAAAGCCGCGATCGAGCCGGCTATTTCTCACTCGAAATCACCGGTGGTGCCTCTATCCACGTGGACATGCTGCGTAAACAGGTCGACCCATTCTTCAAACTCAGGAAACTGAGGGAGATGATGCCAAACACCATGTTCCAGACCCTCTGCCGAGGTGTCAACCTGTTCGGCTATCGTCCTTATCCTCAAAACGTTATCCGCTTTACTGTCAGGCAGTTTGCCAAATACGTCGATGTGTGGAGAACTTTCGACTTTCTCAATCATGTTCCGAACATGATCGCCGTTTTCGAAGAGGTCGCCCACGCCGGAAGACTCAACGAACCATGTATCTGCTTTTCCACCGGACCGGAACATACCGATGAATATTACGTCAAAAAGGCGGGACAGATTCTGGACATCACCGGCACTGACATCACCCTCTGCATAAAGAACCATGGCGGGCTCGGCTCCCCCGCCAGGATAGGCACCCTGGTTGACAGCCTTAAACAGAAATATCCCGATATCCCTATCCATTATCACGGCCATAACACCGACGGCAATGATGTCGGCCGCATTGTTGAGGCGGTACGTAGCGGTGCCTCCATTATCGATGCAGCAGACTCCGCATTCAGCGGTTTTTATGGTCCGCCACCGATTCTCACCGTGGTCCAGACATTGCGGGAGTTCGGGTATGAGCCAGAAAACCTCGATGAAGAAGCCATCATTGAGACCTCTGAAGCGATTAGCGACGAACGGCGATTTTACGAACAATTTGAATCACAGATCAAAGGTTTTCAACCCACTGTACAGATTCACAAACTCCCCGGCGGCGCAATGGGGTCAAGCCTGGAACAAGCGGTCAAGGGAGGATTCCTCGACCGTATGCCCGATATCCTCCACAAAGAGCTCCCTAGGGTTCAAAAGGAACTCGGTAATTACTGGTCAGTGACGCCAGGATCACAAATTCTCTGGACCACAGCCGTCTCCAATGTGCTCGATGGAGAACGCTACGCCAACCCATCGGGTGATCTCCGCAACCTGCTCCTCGGTAAGTACGGTCCGTTTCCTTTTTACAGACCGGATGACTGGATATACGAAAAGGCGTTTGGAGAAAACTGGCAGCAAGTTCTTGAAGAAGAAGGCGGGCAGGAGGAAATTGAAGACATTGATCTCGCCCATGAACGATTCGCATTAGCCGAACTCATTGGCATCGAACCAACTAACGAACAACTGGTTCTCTACCTGCAACATCCCAACGACGCCGTCGAATTCTTCAAGTTCCAGGATGAATTTGGTCAGACATATGTATTGCCACCCTCAATTTTCTTTAAAAGAGGTGGTTTTGAGATTGGTGAAAAACTTGCTTTCAGGGATCATGTAGGCAAGGAGCATATGATTGAAATAGGCCCGTCCCCGGTTACCGATACCGGTGAAACCAACGTCTACCTGACCGTGGACCATCATCAGGCGACATTTCCGTTTAAGCCCGAGAAAGTTGCAGGCCAGCCCGGAGAAGAACTGGCACTGACCAAAGAGGAGATCCTGGACCTGGCCAAGATGGGAGATGTACGCTCACCTTTCAACGGCAAAATCGTCGAGATATCCGTGGATGAAGGCCAGGAAATTCTTGTCGGTGACCGAGTCGCCATTATGGAGGCAATGAAAATGCAGACTCCGATCCTTGCAGAAATGGCAGGAATTGTCACCGCCATTTCCGCCAAGAAAGGAGACGCGCTCAAGCCCGGCGGCAAGATATTAAAAATCGATCACGACGAATAACCAACTGATATGCCCTATCATTTCATTTCGATGGGGCATCGTTTTCTCATCTTCTTCAAACGTTGCTCCCCACCCCTTTATCCTTTCCGGTTTCAAAAAGGTAACTTTTTGTCATTTTTGACATAAATGTTATTGACACTCCCCTTCAGATATTTTAAATCATCCAAAGGGAACGAGCGCTCGCTCACAACCATGCATCCTCTATACGACCGAGCGCTCGATCTTGTTGGCAGTTGTATTTGTTTCCCGGCAAAAAGCTCTTGTTTCGAAGTTATACAGGTGTTTGTTTCGACAAACACCCTAACCCACTTAACCTGCAGGAGGAGCGTATGTCAGCTGGTGAATTACAACCGAGATGGGGACAACCTCTCACCGGAATTATCTCTCTAACCTTTTTTACCATGGTAGCCTGGGTATTGTGGTTTCTACTCAGTGATCCCCGGGGGCCTGTCGGCTGGTTCCCCTATCCCTTTGTCATGTACCTTGCAGTTATGATCCTTGTCGGTATCTGGCAGCATATGCTGCTGGGAGACTGGCCATTTCAGAAAATTGCCCCCCCGGCCCGTGGTCTGATTCTCACTATTGTAAACCTGGTTATCGTCTGGTTTACCATTGATGTAATATTCTACAGAATCCTCGGTGCCGGTTTCAATTTCCTCAGCTATTACGGAATGGAAGCCGCTGGACAAAAACCAGTTTTTGCCCAGGTTGCGGTCGTTGGCTTTGTGCTGATCGGCTTTTACACCTATTCTGTTTCCACCATCTTTTTCGGGAAGTGGCCGATACAGCCGAGCGGCCTGAAAAACCCGGAAACCGGATTTGCTGAGTTTGCCTGGGGCAGCCTGCTCACCCTGGTCTGCTACAGTTTTCTCATTGTCCCGTTTTTTGGTTCTATCTTCAAGGAAGCAGCCCTGGCCCCGGCCTGGTGGTCTTCAATTGGCGGGACATCCCATGTTCACTGGGTCTTCGGCTGGTGGGAGTGGGCCATTGTCATCCTGTTCATGACTGCCAACGTTTGGAGAATGAAACCATGGAGTGCCATGTCCCTCCCTCAACCCTGGAAAGGCCTTGTCTCCGTAATCCTCTCCTTTGTCGGTGCCTTTGCGCTGATGTACCTCTGTAAGGCAATCATCCCCTTATGGATACCTGAGGAAGTCCTGCATCACCTCAAGGAGGCTGACCCTGCAACATATAATAAGTTTTTCTGGATTCACTCTGCGGAAATAGCAGGGTTTACCCTTATCCCGTTCCTTATCTGGCATCACTATTTTGACGATGCCGTCTTCGGGCTGGATAAAGACAGCTGGGCCGCATTTCTGATCAGGACCATAGGCGTCCTGTTCTTTGCCGCCATCAGCTACTATATTTTTTACTTCATGAACTTCGGCCACTGGGGTCTTGGCAACCACCACATGACAGACCTGGGACACAGGTTTGCTCACGGTGAGTCGCTCATCTGGAATTTCTGGTGGATTATCCCACTGTTATGGAATGAATGGTTTTTCCACAAATGGCCGTTCTATATTCATAAGGAAGTGGAAGCATAGAAGAGAAAGTTCACTAAATAGAACCGGGGCCGATAATTCGGTCCCGGTTTTTTATTTTCCCCATAATTGACGACTACTTCCGGCCTTTCCCCCCACCTTTGCCACCGCCATTACCGCCTTGGCCACCGCCGTTACCACGACCGCCGCCATTTCCTGTACCGTCACCACCCCTATTGCCGTTCCCTTTTCCCAGTCCTTCACCAGCGCCCCCCTGCCGACCGGCACCGGAGCCGTCCTGGAGGCCTTTTCCACGACCGGGTCCTGAGGCTGCAAACTGTGCCCTTTCTTCAGCACTCATTGAGTCCAACCGTTTATTCCACTCTGCATGAAATGCATCCCTCTCATCCTGGGACGCGTTATACAGTGAACCCCGGATATCGCTCAATTCCTCAGTAGTCATGGATTGATAATCTGCACTATATCCCTGCCCGACAGTCAAGAATACCACGGTTGCAGTTGTCACTACTACCCTTGTAAATTTTATAAAATCGCAGCTCATAACATGTCCTCATCTGGAATAATTAGCAGGTGAGCCGGTTCATCTGCAGAACGCCGACCGCCCCTCATCGTCAGATAATACTTTTTTCCCCGAACTCCCGAACCTGCTCTTGTGTATAACCCAGTTCCCGGAGTATCTCTTTGGTATGTTCACCAAAGCTGGCCGGTGCAGTTCTCAGGGAACCCGGAGTTTTCGAAAGCTTAACAGGAATACCAAAAGCCCTGGCAGTGCTACCATCCGCTTGCTGGTAGTCGCAAACCATCTCACGCTCTGCAAAAAGAGGCGACTGCAGGACATCTTCAAAAGTGGCGACCGGCGTACAGCACGTATCGAGTCCGGACAGAATGTTGTCCCATTCGGCCAGTGTTTTCCCGGCGAAAACTGCCTGCAGCCAGTCGATCACCTCCAACCTCCTCTCCAGATCATATTGCAGGGAGACGTACTCTGGACCACCAACTGTTTCACAGAGCACCTTCCAGAAACGGTTCTCGACGGCTCCCACAGCAATGTACCTGTCATCCATTGTCCTGTATGTATTGTAACAGGCGAATTTATGTGACAGGGTCGTGGATGAACGCTGCGGCTGCTCTCCCTGGGCCCTGTTGAAAAACATGGGCAGGGTCAACAGACCGAGAATACCGTCCGTCATAGAGATATCTATATACTGCCCCACTCCACTTCTTCCCCGGGCGTGCAACGCCAAAAGGATGCCAATAACCGCCTGCATTGCTCCCCCCGCAATATCGGCAACCTGGACGGCAGGAATGGACGGCGGCTCATTTTGCTGCCCAATAAGGTCAAGCACTCCCGCTGTACTGAGGTAGTTGACATCGTGACCAACCTCGCTTACTTTCGGACCCGTCTGGCCATAGCCGGAGATTGAACAGTAGATGATACCGGGGTTGTGGTCACGAACCGTTTCATAATCCACTCCCAGCCGTTTCACCACTCCCGGCCGGAACCCTTCAAGGATAACGTCCGCCTCGGCAGCAAGCCGGTCAAAAATCTCCCGTCCCTTATCACTCTTGAGGTTAAGCGACATGTGCCGCTTGTTTCTGTTCACCTCATTGAAATAGAGTCCATCAGCCCGAAACCTGCTGTCCTCAATGGCGATCACCTCTGCCCCGTGGTCGGCCAGAATCATTGAACAGTACGGTCCGGGAAGCAGGCGCGAAAGATCCAGCACCTTCACTCCTGCTAATGCTCCTGGTTCACTCATGTCCTCTCCTTCTCGGTTGGATCAGGTAGTTGTCCTCAAGCGCTGAACACACACTTCTTCTTCAGGTTCAAGGCACTGCTTACCTCAATGTACGAGGCGCCATGATCGGCTCCAAAGCTCCCCGCAAGTAAAATAATCAGATCTTCATCCTTAAACTGCTTTTCATCCACCAGGCGACAAATCGTCTGCTTCAATGGCTCGTTTAAATTGCTGTCAAGCGGCATATAATCAGCGTACACCCCATACGAAAGAGAAAGTTGCCGCATAACCCGCTTATCGTAAATCTGGGCGTAGATCACGTTTCCTCCGCGATATGCCGCAAGTGCCCGGATTGATTTACCAGTCACCGAATCGGCGATAATCGCTCTGGTATTCAAGCGCAGGGCAGCCTTCACAGCAGCCTTTGCCAAATAGGCGGTCACCTTATTTTCATCGGTGTACGGAACGTTGATAAAAGTGGTGCTCTTTTCTTCCACCTCGGCAATGATCTTGGCCATGGTCCGAACCGCCATTTCCGGATATTTGCCGTTTGCCGTTTCACCGGAGAGCATCAGGGCATCCGCGTGATCAAGGCAGGCATTTGCCACATCGGACACTTCCGCCCGTGTAGGCCGAGGCGAATCGATCATGGAATGCAGCATCTGGGTTGCCACAATCACAGGCCGCCGCCGCTCGATACAGGTACTGATGATTTTCTTCTGAATCAGCGGAATTCTCTCGGTAGGAATCTCCACAGCCAGGTCGCCGCGGGCAATCATCACCCCATAAGCATGATCCAGGATCTCGTCGATATTCTCAACGCCTTCGAAGTTCTCGATCTTGGCAATGATCTTTATGCTCGACTGCGTTTCATCAAGAATTTCCTGGACGGCTATCACATCCTTTTTGTTCCGGACGAAGGAGTGGGCGATAAAATCGAGATTATTCTCAGCAGCAAAACGGATAAAACCTTTATCTTTTTCACTAAGTGCCGGCAACTTGACATGTACTGCAGGAATATTGATACTCTTGCGGGCCTTTATCACCCCATCGTTTTCCACAGTACAGCTTAAATGATCTTCATTCTTCTCGACCACTCCAAGAGCGATGTCACCATCATCTATTAAGATGGAACTTCCCACCGGAACATCGTGCACAAAATCCTTATGGGAAACACAAATTATATCATCATGGGAGAGTTCACCGGGACCGCCTTTTATGCTGATGACGTCACCAAACTTCACCTTCAGGGGACATTCTGAATCACAGGTACGGATTTCCGGACCTTTTGTATCCAGGAGAATCCCTATCTTGTCAGAGACCTGTCGGACATTATCGACAACCTCAAGTGCATCTTCATGACTCATATGAGCGGTATTGAGTCGCACAACATTGACTCCCGCATTGTACAACCGTTCGATAAAGGCAACAGAGCAATTCAGGTTCGAGACGGTAGCTACAATTTTTGTTTTCTTCGGCATGGGGTGACGATCCTCTTCAATGCTGGTGGGTTCAATGTTTTCCTCTTTATCTGCGATAGCAGCTGGTGAACATAGACATCTTTTACCCACCAGACAAGAGGGAGTATATACCTTTCGATCATTTAAAACGATGAACGATTAAACGGATACACCTTTTTTCGCCTTCCCCAGAGCCTGGTCCAGATCTGCAATAATATCATCCGGATGTTCTGCCCCCACGCAGAGTCGAACCATATGAGTCGGGATACCCGCCATGGCCCGTCCTTCCTCACCCTGCTGCTGGTGAGTCGATATTGCAGGGATAGTCGCCACCGATTTTATTCTCCCCAGATCCGTGGCCCGCCAGATTCGCTGCAGGTTATCAAAAAAGAGGCGTGCCCTCTCTGCACCGCCGGCAACACAAAAAGAGAGCAGATGCCCATACCGGTTCACCGGTTTTCCGTAGAGTTCATCCTGTTCCGCATCCACAAGCCACATATAGCGGCTTGCAAGATCATGAAGCGGATGATCCGGCAAACCAAGATACTGGACAGATTCAACCTCCGGATGTTCACCAAGGAACCTGGCAACCTGCATGGTATTCCGGCTCATCAGGTCCATTTTCGAGCGAACGGTTCGCATATCATTTAAGGCAAGCACGGCCTGCATCGGGTGAAGATTCGGACCAAGATCCCTGTTTTGCAGGAACTTGACATACAGCCCGAAATCCTCTTTCAGACCTTCTACTGCCAGGTTCGAGGTGAGGTTTTTCCGGGCGATAATCGCCCCGCAGATACCGAATCCGGAACTGGACAGACTTTTTGTAACCGACTGGACAACAATGTCGGCCCCATGGCAAATAGGACGAAGCAGCGCCGGTGTAGCGATGGTCGAATCACAAATCAACGGTATGTTGTGGCTGTGCGCCAGATCCGCCACCTTCTCAATATCAAAAAAGCCAAGTTGGGGATTGCTCGGCAGTTCCCCATAGAGGAAGCGGGTGTTGCCATCGATCTTTTGGGCCCATTCGTCAAGGTTTTCGGCATTGAGCACCCAGCGGCATTCGATATTCCGCTCCTGCATAAAGCGAACCGTAAACTGCTGAAAGGTACCTCCGTAACACTGGGCGGTAGCCACAAAATTAATCGCTCCTGGCGTTTTACCAGTCACCTGTAGAAAAGGTTGCACAGCAGACATAATGGCTGACATTCCGGAAGAAGTTGAACAGCAGGATGTCTCCCCGGCAAATCCATATCCCTCCAGCAAAGCCAGCGTCCATTCATAATAGTAGGTCGAGGGGTTGGCGATGCGCGAATAACACCAGGTCGGAATTTTGTAAGCGAGCGCTGCCGCCATCTCATCCGAATCCCTATAGGCCTGTGAGGTGGACATAAAGGCCGGTTCGATTATAGCTCCCTGGTAATCGTCGATTGCATCCCGGACAGAATAGAGACCGTGAACAGCAATGGTATCGAATTTCCATTTCCTTATCTGGGTGTTAATATAGTCGGCGCGACCGGCCAGATAAGCGTTGTTGGCATCAATATACTTCTGCATCCCTGATGTAACTATGGTGTCGTTGTCATTAAGTGCCATAGATACCTCCCATGATAGTTTATACTCTTTTTAGAGCTTACTCCATGATACCTCTTTCAGTCAGGCAAGGTCAAACAGCAGCGAATCTAACATGACAATTCCCCATCACTGCCGAAGAGCACCAGCAGAAACGGAATACTAGCCAGCTAGCAGTCCCTCCTGAATTCCACATAATTACATCCTTCTTTTCAAGGTATTATGGTAGAGTTAAGTGAAGGCGTCTGGACAAAACCGATCATCCGGAGGATACAATACCATGGCAACCATGAAAGCACTGGTAAAGTCGAAGAAGGAGCAGGGGTTGTGGCTGGAAGATGTGGATATCCCGGTTCCAGGTAAAAACGAAGTCCTCATAAAGATACTCAGAACCGCAATCTGCGGCACCGATGTGCATATCTACAACTGGGACGAGTGGGCACAGAAAACCATCCCTGTCCCCATGGTCATCGGCCACGAATTCGTGGGCCGCATTGCGGAGGTGGGTGATAACGTTCACGACTTCCATAAAGGCGACCTGGTCTCCGGCGAAGGCCATCTGGTTTGCGGTCACTGCCGGAATTGTCTCGCAGGCCGCCGTCATCTCTGCTCCCGCACCAGCGGCGTGGGCGTCAACAGGACAGGGGCATACGCCGAGTACCTCTCCATTCCGGTCACCAACGTCTGGTATTGCGACCCCAAAATCCCCCTCGATATCCTCACCTGTTTTGATCCTCTCGGCAACGCCGTCCATACCGCCCTTTCCTTCGACGTCCTCGGAGAAGATGTCCTCATCACCGGTGCCGGCCCCATCGGCTGTATGGCAGCGGCCATTACCAAACACGCCGGGGCCCGGCATATCGTTGTTACCGACATCAACCCCTACCGCCTTGATCTGGCCCGGAAAGCCGGTGCCACCAGGGTCGTGAATGTGATAGAAGATGATCTGCAGCGTGTACAGATGGAGCTTGAGATGCGCGAAGGCTTCGATGTGGGCATGGAGATGTCCGGCAGCCCCGCAGCCCTCAACTCGATGCTTGATAATATGTGCCACGGAGGTAAAATCGCCCTGCTCGGAATTCTTCCTGACAACACGGCCATCAACTGGAGCAAGGTGATTTTTAACGGCCTTCACTTGAAAGGTATCTATGGCCGGGAGATGTTTGAGACCTGGTATAAAATGACCTCGATGATCCAGACCGGGCTTGATATTACCAAGCTTATCACCCATCGTTTTCATTACAGCGATTATGAAAAAGGATTCGAGGTCATGCGATCCGGGAAGTCAGGTAAGGTTGTTTTAAACTGGGAGGAAAAGGAGTAACACATGGCACTGCAACATCTTGACAAAGCACTTCAGGCAGAACTTGAAAACTTAAGCGAGGAAGGCAGAACAAAGCTGCCGGAACGGGTCATCACCGACTATCTACCCGCCTCAGGCAAACACGGTCCCCGTTATCGACTCAAAGGGCAAGACAAGGAATTCATCCGACTCAATTCCAACTCCTACCTCTCATTGTCCAACCACCCGGCCCTTATCAAAGCTGCCGATGAGGCAACGCATAGTTGCGGTGTCGGCCCAGGTGCCGTCCGTTTCATCGACGGAACCTACTCGTACCACATCGCTTTAGAACACCGGATAGCACAATTTGTGGCCAAACCGGCCTCTAAGATCTTTAACTCCGCCTACACCTCAAACTGCGGCCTGGCCCTTGCCATCGGCAACAAACAGACCCACTGGATCGGTGATCAGCTCAACCATAACTCGATCATCCGCGCCATGCGTATTGCCGGGGTGCCAAGTGGTAACAAATCGATCTTTAAACACAACGACATGGACGACCTTCACCGCTGTTTTACTGAAGTGGCCGATGATATTGAGCGGGTGATTGTTGTGTTCGACGGTATCTTTTCCATGCGCGGCGATTATGCACCTATCGACAAAATACAGGCCATAGCCGACCGCTATACACAAAGATTTCCGGATGGTGTTATCACGGTGGTGGACGACTCCCACGGCATCGGTGCCTACGGGGACACAGGTCGGGGGACCCCGGAGTACTGCTCAGCCTGGCCCGACATCGTCGTCGGTACGTTCGGTAAGGCGTTTGGCGTAAACGGTGGTTTTATCGCTGCCAGTACAACCGTTATCGAGGCGGTCAGGCAAAAGGCGGACACCTATATTTATACCAACCCGTTAAGTGTCGCTGACTGTGCCGCAGCAACAACGGCGCTTGACATCTGTGACAGCGACGAGGGATTACTGCTGCTGGCAAACTTAAAAGAGAGGACGGCACAGTTCAGGGAGGGACTTGATACTCTCGGATTGGAATCAATACCCGGTCCTCACCCTGTCGTCCCTCTCATGGTAAGGGATACAACAAAAACGAGACAACTGGTCAACGACCTGTTTGAGGCGGGCATACTGGTAGTCGGCCTGACCTTCCCCGTGGTTCCCAAAGGGGATGAATCGATCCGATTTCAGATAAACTCCGCCCACACCAAAGCAGATATTGATTACGTGCTGGAAACCTTGAAGGAATTTTCCTGATTCACATCGTTTTCAAAATTACTGCTCTCATGGCCGATTAGCTTTTTGTACTTGCTGGCGAACGTCTTCCTGATCTGTTCAAGCGGCAGATCGGCGAAGTGACCGCGCCCGTTCACGTACTCCATATGCCGATTACCATCCTCATCAAAGGGGTGAAAAATTGAATCGGCCACGCCGTTAAATTCCAGTGGTGAAATCCGGAACCGTTTGCACAGGGCGAGGTTGAAAGCCGGCGTAGCCTTCAGCCATCGCCCTTCAAGCAGGATCTCGGTAAAACCGTGCCAGTAGAAAATATCCGTCTGCATCCACTCACGCATACGGCTGGTTGACAGATGATTGCGCACATCCCCGAAGCCCAGACGAGCGGGAATTCCCGCTCCGCGGCAGCAGGCAGCAAGAAGAACCGCCTTTGAGACACACCAGCCGTACCCCTTCTCGAGGGTAGCGCTGGCCCGGATGCCGGGCACCGTGAGCTCAATGCGGTACGGATCATACCGAAAAAGATCCCGTACCGCATAATAAAGGGCAACACTGTTATCCCGGGCATGACTGCCATCCGAAGTGTGCTCCTCTATAAACGACATCACCTCGGGATGATCAAAATCAAGTGTCGCCGTGGGAACCAGATAGTGCGACTCGTCCATGATTGTGGAGACTCCTGCTTGTTCTAATCAACTGAATTCCCGCAAGATCTCCCGCGAAATAATCACCCTCTGAATTTCACTCGTACCTTCATATATGGTCGTAATCCGGGCATCACGGGTATAGCGCTCGATCGGGTACTCCGTTGTGTAGCCATACCCCCCAAGAATCTGCATCGCCTCGTAGCAGGCCTTATTAGCCGTCTCCGAAGCAAACACCTTGGCCATAGAGGCCTCCTTGGCAAAACTACGGCCCTGTTCTTTTTTAAACGAGGCATTTAAGAGCAACAACCTGCTGGCCTCAAGTGCGGTATACATATCGGCAATCTTCCATTGAATGGCTTGAAAATTACTGATCGGTGTCCCGAACTGCTTCCGCTCCAGCGAATATTTCGTTGCTGTATCCATGGCAGCCAGCCCCAGCCCCAACGCCAGTGAACCAATACCGATACGGCCTCCCGCTAGCTCGGTTACCGCTACCCGAAATCCGTCGTTGAGCTCGCCCATCAGGGCATCACCGGGAATCCGGCAATTCTGGAAGATGATTTCGTTGGTGGCGGAGGCGTTCTGCCCCATCTTTTCTTCCTTTTTGCCCACCACCAGACCTTTGGCCTCGGCCTCCACCAGAAAGAGGCTGATCCCCTTGCCCCTGGGTGCTTTCGGATCGGTCACCGCCCACACCACAAAGACCCCGGCACAGTTACCGCTGGTTATAAAAAGTTTGGAACCATTAAGCACCCAGTCGTCTCCGTCACGAACGGCTGTCGTGGTCATGGACGCGGGATCAGACCCGGCCCCCGGTTCTGTAAGTCCGAAGGCGCCCGCCAGGTATTCGCCGCTGCAGATCTTAGAGATATATTTCTTCTTTTGCTCTTCGGTGCCAAGCGCCTGGATAACCTCGTTCACCATATTGTTGACGGAAACTGTCACTGCAGTGGACGCACAGGCGCGCGAAATCTCAGTCATGGCCACACTGAAAGCGATAACACCCGCTTCCGAACCGCCATATTCGTCCTTGATGTTCAACCCCATCAGACCAAGTTCGGCAAGCTTTCGGATATTTTCATGAAATAAAGTATCATTACCACCCTTGTCCAGCTCCGCCGCCACCGGTTCCAATTCTGCTGCGGCAAAATCACGGGTCATTTCCTGTATCAATCGCTGTTCTTCTGTTAATTCAAAATCCATACCTGTCCCCTGTGACTATTTACCCGTAAACTCTGCCTTCCTCTTTTCAAGGAAGGCCTGCATACCTTCTTTCTGGTCTGCACTGGCAAAGCATTGACCGAACTGGATGGCCTCATAATGGTTTGCCCGTCCCAGATCCATCTGGCTGCCGTTGTTGACTGTCTCTTTGCACAAGCGGATAGCGACAGGCCCCTTCGAGGTGATTTTTTTCGCCATCTCCCGGCAGACATCCATCAACTCAGCCTGCGGCACCACCTTGTTTACCAGACCGATACGAAGTGCCTCAGCAGCATCAATCATGTCACCGGTAAAGAGAAGCTCACAGGCCAACCCCTTACCGACCAGCCGCGGAAGTCTCTGGGTTCCGCCAAAACCAGGAATAACCCCGAGATTCACCTCAGGTTGACCGAATTTGGCGTTCTCGGATGCCACCCGGATATCACAGGAGATCGCCAGCTCACAGCCGCCACCCAGAGCAAAACCATTGACTGCGGCAATAACCGGCTGGGGCGCACTTTCAACCGCGGCCATGGCCTCATGACCCAGCCTGGCGAATTCCGTTCCTTCCAGGCCCTCCAAATTCACCATGTGGGAAATATCAGCACCGGCCACAAAGGATTTCTCACCACCGCCGGTGATAATGACCACCCCGGTCTCCCTGTCACGTGCCAGTTGCCTGAAACAGTAGAGAAGTTCCTGCAGAGTATCGTAGTTCAGTGCATTCAACGCCTTGGGACGATCAATGGTGATTGTGGCAACTGCCCCTTCCTTTTCAAAACGTATATTTTGTAGATCCATTGAGCTTCTCCTCAGGTTTATTCTTTAATTGAAAAACGCCAACTACAGAACCAGTCATCCGGATGCGGATCGGGCGGGCAACCGATACACTCCGTTGTGATGCGTGCGTCAATCGCCCTTGCAAAATAGCTGTATTCAACCAGACCCGCCGATTTACAGGGATAATCATCCAAACCTTTGCGCTTTCTGGCGCTTTGTACCCGGCAGTCGTCCATACGGAACACAAAGGCACTCTCCGTCTCGTCATGGATCGACTGTTTGTTAATATTCGCATAAAGCCTGAAGCCAAGAGCCCGCTTCAATCCTTCCAGGCCAGGTTGTTCAACAAGCCCCAACTGTTCCTTGATGGAGGCCGCTTCAAACGGCGAGAAATGGGCCCAACAGGAATCGTTACACCTCTTTGCCTCGTTCATTCCTTCCGCAAACTCGATGGTCTGGAACCAGACTCCGTCGCTCACCAGCCAGTTTTTGGCCATTCTGGTTCGCAGCTCCTGCAATTTTGCAGGTTCCAGATCAAGCAGGGGCGACGGAATACCGTCGTCCATTTCAAATCCAAAAAGAGAGGACAGGTGTTTCATCTGGATCCTGGCAGAGGTGCGGGCAGCGCTGTTGAGGATCTTCAACGCCTTCTCCTCCCCCATCTGATGGCGGACCTCGGTATACCAGAGGGTATGGTGGACGATATTGCGGTGAAAGAGATCGACGATATACGCAGCCGTCTGTTTATGGTCCAGCTCGTTAACGTCTTGTGCCTGATCAAACATGGAGCCCTCCCTCTGTTACATCTTGATTATACATAATAAATTTGCTCGTCAAACCGGGTCAGCTGCTCCAGACCATCAGTGGTTACCAGGTGGGTATTTTCTATGCCAACGACTCCCAGACCCGGAAAAATTGTTTTCGGTTCCAGCGCAATGGTCATTCCCGCCTCAAGTGGCAACTTCTGGCCCTTGGCGATAAAGGGAAATTCGTCAAGCTCGAGCCCGACCCCATGGCCGGTAAAACGGATTTTACGTTTGCCTGCCCCCATGAACTGCTCACCAAGCCCTTTCTCATCCGCCATGGAGATCATTTTTTCATATAACTCACCGGTGATGGCCCCGGGTACAGCCAGTTGTTTTACCTTCTCCTGGATCTCCAGCATCGCCTCGTGGGCCCGCACCAGCTCATCCGGTAACTGCCCCATGGCAAATATCCGGGTATGGTCCGAGATATACCCATCCAGGGCAAAGACATAATCGACAAGAATCGTTTCGTTTGGGGCAATTTCCTTAAAGCCTGCCCCCTGTCCGATCATCGAGCTGACACCGTCCCCGCCCGTGGGCGAGGCGAGATAGCTTGGCACCGCCGCAGAAGGGCCTGACATCAGGTGTCCATAAAAAAGCTCGGAACCAAAAAGCCGCATCCGGACTATCCCCTGGTGACCAAGGCTCCGTGCATAACCCTCAATCTCCCCCGCAAGTTGTACCTCAGTTTTACCCGGTTCCAACAGGCTCGGAACATGGGCAGCTACTTTATCCGATAGTGCACAGGCCCGGCGCAGGATATCGATCTCATATTCCGACTTGATCGCCCGTACAAGCCTGATCTCCAGTGAGATATCCACTATCTTCGCGTGTTCGAAGATCGTCTCGAACTGAAAATAGATGTTTGCCGGGAGCACATCAAGCTCCATACCGAGTACGGAAGGCAGCATGTATCCGCGCTCCTGAAGACGCTCAGGGATTTTCTTGGGGCTTACCAACGAGATGACATCCTCCAGCGCGGATTCAGCCACCGCCCGCTCATGCTCCTTGAACACCATGAGCAGCGGTTTCCCCTCCGCCGGGACATACAGCCACCCCTGCTGGGAGGTACCGGAGAAATAGAACAGATCGGTCTTCTGGATTATCAGGGCCCCCTGGACCTCCTTTGCCTGAAGCCGTTGTTGCAATTTGCCTATTCGGTCCTGCAATTCCAGATCCGGTGTGGTCTGTCTTCTCCCATTCATTATCTTTTCTCCGGCTGTCAATTGTTAGCTGTAATCGTAAAATCCCTTCCCACTCTTCCTGCCCAGCCAACCGGCCTCGACATACTTCCTGAGCAACGGGCAGGGACGGTATTTGGAATCCTTGAAACCATCATAGAGGGTCTCCATAATAGCAAGACAGGTATCGAGACCAATAAGGTCTGCCAGTGCCAGCGGCCCCATGGGATGATTCATGCCAAGCTTCATTACCGTGTCGATATCCTCCGGTTTACCCACACTCTGGTAGAGGCAGAAGATAGCCTCATTGATCATGGGCATGAGAATTCTGTTGGCAATAAATCCAGGGAAATCATTGGCCTCTGCAGGTGTCTTACCAAACTTCTCGCATAGATCCCAGGTAACGGTAAAGGTCTCTTCCGAAGTGGCCAGCCCCTTGATAACTTCCACCAGTTTCATCACCGGCACGGGGTTCATAAAGTGCATGCCGATCACCTTGTCAGGTCGCTGGGTGCGGGCTGCTATCCTGCCGATCGGAATCGAGGAGGTATTTGTTCCCAGGATTACATGATCAGGGCAAATCGAATCAAGATCTTCAAAAATCTTAAATTTGAGATCCTCACGCTCGGTTGCCGCCTCTACCACGTAATCGACCTCGGACATCCCCCCTAGATCAGCAGTTATTTTTATACGAGAGAGGATCATATCGCGCTGATCTGCCTCGATCTTGCCCTTTTCAACCATCCTGCCAAGGTTTTTGGTGATCGCAGCGAGCCCCTTTTCGGCGAACTCAATCTTGATATCACTCATAACGACATCCAGCCCGCTTGTTGCCGCTACCTGGGCAATACCATTCCCCATCTGACCGGATCCGATAACACCGAATGTTTGAACGTTCATTTTGTCCCCTGTATAATTGAAATATTTCATAAATCTCAATGTCA
The DNA here is from genome assembly GCF_010646885.2 of Desulfopila sp. IMCC35008. Taxonomy (GTDB): domain Bacteria; phylum Desulfobacterota; class Desulfobulbia; order Desulfobulbales; family Desulfocapsaceae; genus Desulfopila. The sequence continues at coordinate 5,397,116 of NZ_CP050700.1, forward strand.
GCCATCAGGAGGGGCAGGCCTCCCCGGGTAAATGACTGAACATCAGGATTGATCAGATACTCTACAACTTACTCTTATCGTTTCACAACCAGTGCTACCGCTTCACCACCACCCAGGCACAGTGAGGCCACTCCCGTTCTGACATCACGTCTTCTCATCTCGTAAATCAGGTCGGTTAATAACCGGCCCCCGCTGGCCCCGATGGGATGACCGATGGCAACACTGCCGCCGTTGACATTAACCTTGGTGGTATCGAGCTCGAGCACCCTGTTTATAGCAACTGAGGTTCCGCTAAACGCTTCATTGATTTCAAACAACTCGACATCAGCAATGGTAATTCCCTCTTTCTTCAACACCTTGGGAATGGCATAGATGGGTGCCATAAGTACATACTGGAGCTCAATGCCGTGGGACGCCTGAGCTCCGATCTCAACCAGGATCTCACAGCCAAGTTCCTCTGCCTTCTCTTTGCTCATAAGGACCTGGGCCGCAGCACCGTCACTAATAATAGAAGCATTTCCGGCGGTTCCCACACCATCTTTTTTAAACGCCGGACGCATTTTCGATAGGGTCTCATAATCGGTGGCTTGCGGACACTCGTCCCGGGCAAACATCTTCGGATCGCCTTTTCGCTGGGGCAGGGGTACCGGCGCAATCTGCTCGTCAAACCTGCCACTCTCTACCGCAGCAATCGCTTTCACATAGGACTCAGCCGCAAAACGATCCTGATCTTCCCTGTTCACTTTCCAGTTTTCACAGATCAATTCATTGGACATTCCCATATGGAAATCGTTTACCACATCCCATAAACCATCATGCACCATGTGATCTTCGATCTTGCCTGGCCCCATACGATGTCCCCAACGGGCCTTTTCCATGTAGTAAGGGGCCATGGACATGTTTTCCATACCTCCCGCTACGACCACATCGGCATCACCACACTGGATAGCCTGGGCAGCAAGCATCACCGATTTTAACGACGAACCACACACCTTATTGACCGTTATCGCCTCCACCAGATCCGGCAGCCCGGCTTTCATCGCGGCCTGTTTTCCTGGATTCTGACCATATCCACAGGGCAGTACCATGCCCATTATGCATTCATCGACGTCCTCAGCTGAGATTCCCGCCCGTTTGACCGCCTCCCTGATGACATGGGCACCCAGATCTGTTGCTCCGATTTTGGACAATGACCCACCGAAGCTTCCAAACGGTGTACGTACCGCACTGACGATTACAGCCTGTTTCATAGCATTCCTCATAAAGTTGAATCTTCAACAAATACAACCTTTTTTGTTATATTGTGGTCCGCAACTTACACCTTTGTACCAATCACTTTAAAAAAAAGCTTGCCCTGAAGCAAATCTCATTGTTTAATCATGCAAAACGAGAGGCGACCAAGCGCTCGCTCTCCCATACTGTGATGTTTACGTACATCCAGTTTTTTGTCAATCATTTTCTCTTTGCATCCTACTTTTCCCGACAAGGGCGAAGACAGCTGGGAGATAGAAATAATAGGTTGATCTATCGTACAAAAATGTAAAATTTGCTTTGACAATTATAGAGATTTGTTTTCTACTTAAAAAAACGACCGAGCGCTCGGTACTAATAGTTATTCATTGTAGTTTGTCACAAGGAAAAAGGCCTTGAATATGTTCTGTCATACAATCGGAATTGAACGTGCAGAGCACCTGGCCCTGGTATTCATCTTTTAATTTTTACGAAATGCAAGGAGTCATTATGGGTATGGAAAGTCTGTACAAGGAAGTAATGGATCTCAACTTGATGGATGACAATGACCAGAAAGAGGCTGCAGCCAAGGCTTTTTTTGACAAATTGAACAAGATGGAACTTCCCGAGACCTTTAACTGGGCAGAGGAAATTTTCGAGGGCCTGCACGTCAAAGAGCGTCCGGACCATACCGCCCTGATCTGGGCCGATATCCATACCGAGGACAGCCAGTCCTTCACTTACAAAGAGTTTGCCGACCGGGGAAACCAGTGCCTGAGCAAGATCAATAAGGCCGGGGTCAAGATGGGCGGCAACATGTACATGATGACTCCCATCGTGCCCGAGACCTGGTTTGCCAGTTACGCCTGTGTCAAAGGCGGTATCATCACCGTCCCGACCGCAACCACCATGACGGTTCGCGAACTGAAATTCCGTTTTGAAACGTACCCGCCTGACTGTATACTGGCAGCGGAAACCTTTACCGACGATATGGACGAAGCCCTGAAACAGACAGGACATACCCCGAAAATCAAAATTGTTCTCGGTGAAAAAGAAGGTTGGGTCAGCTATAAGCAGCTTAATGACGAACCTACCCTGGTTCCGGCAGCCAAGACAGGTTCCAAAGACCTGCTGTTCTGCTTCTTCACCTCCGGCACCACCGGCCTGCCAAAGCGTGTCGGCCATACCGCCACCTCCTACCCACTCGGCCATCTTTCCACCGCTGTCATGGTCGGTATCCGTCCCGACGACGTTCATCACAACCTGAGTGCTCCTGGCTGGGCCAAATGGGCCTGGTCGAGCTTTTTCGCACCGCTTAATGTCGGTGCCACCGTGGCCGGCTTTAACTTCACCGCTCTCGATGGCGACAAATATCTGACCGCCGCCGCCAAACACAAAGTATCTACTTTCTGTGCACCGCCTACCGCCTGGAGACTGTTTATCAACATGGACATCTCCAAATATGACCTCTCCAATCTGCGCCAGTCCATTGGTGCCGGGGAACCGTTGAACCCGGAGGTCATCTCCAAATGGAAGGAGCTAACAGGAACAGAAATCCGCGACTTTTACGGCCAGACTGAATCCACCGCCATGATCGGCAATCCGCCGTGGATGGCCGGCAAGATGCGCAGTGGTTCTTTCGGACGCCCGTCGTTCATGTATGATGTGACCCTGGCCGACGACGAAGGTAACGAGATTACAGAACCGGACGAGGTAGGTCATATCGTGGTCCGCACCGACCGCTGGAGAAGTCTTGGACTCTTCACCGAGTATATCGGTAACCCGGAGAAAATGGCAGGCGTCTTTATCGACAACTTCTACTACACGGGTGATCGCGCCTCCATCGACGCGGACGGTTACTGGTGGTTTGTCGGCAGAAGCGACGATGTCATCAAGTCCTCCGATTTCCGTATCGGTCCGTTCGAGGTGGAAAGCGCCCTTATCGAACATGAATCTGTCGGTGAATCCGCTGTTGTCGGTGTTCCCGATCCGAAACGGCACCAGCTGGTCAAAGCCTTTGTTATCTTAAAAGAAGGATATGAGCCGAGTAAAGAACTGGCACTCGAACTATTTCAACACACCATCGACATCCTGGCCAAGTTCAAGATCCCGCGCATCATCGAGTTCGTGCCGGAGCTGCCCAAAACCCTTTCCGGCAAGATCCGGCGTGTCGAACTGCGGGATAACGAGACAGATCGTAAAGGCGAGGCAAAGGCCGGCGATAGAAAAGAATTCTTTTACTGGGATTTCCCGGAGCTGAGTTCAAAAAAATAGTAATCTGACCATACTCTTTCACAAACCGCTCGATCTGTGAAAGAGTATAATAAGAAAAGTACAACGGTCCTGCACCCGGTCCGCAATGCAATGCGGCCCTGTCTTCCCCGTCCACTGGAACACTCCTCCGCCGGGTGCAGGATTTCTTCACCCCCAATAAACCGGAGTTGACATTATGCAATTCGAACTGACCGAAGAACAAAGCCTCATCAGGGATATGGTTCGTGATTTTGCCGAAAACGAGATTGCGCCCTCAGCGAAAGAGAGGGATGAGGAGGAGCGTTTTGATCGCACCCTGATGTTTGATAAACTCGCAGAGCTCGGCCTTACCGGCATTGTATTCCCCGAGGAATACGGCGGTGCAGGAGCGGATTACATCAGCTACGCTATCGCCGTTGAAGAACTCTCACGGGTCTGCGCCTCCACCGGTGTCACTCTCTCGGCTCATCTCTCGTTAGCAACCAACCCGATTTATCTCTTCGGCAATGAGGAACAGAAACAAAAATTCCTGGTTCCCATGGCCAAAGGCGAAAAGATGGGTGGATTCGGTCTTACCGAACCGTCTGCCGGCTCGGATGCGGGTGGTACCAAGACAACCGCCGTCCTCGACGGAGACGAATGGGTACTCAACGGTACCAAGATTTTCATCACCAACGCCGGTTATGCCGAAGTATATGTGGTCATGGCCCGCACCGACAAGGACGCCAGGAAACATCACGGTATCAGCGCCTTTATCGTTGAAAAGGACACCCCGGGGTTTACCTTCGGCAAAAAAGAAGAAAAACTCGGTATCCGCTCCTCACCTACCATGGAGCTGGTCTTCGAGAACTGCCGGATTCCCGCCGGTAATTTGCTCGGCAAGGAGGGTGAGGGATTCAAAGTAGCCATGAAGACACTTGACGGCGGTCGCATTGGCATCGCCTCACAGGCTCTCGGTATCGCCCAGGGGGCGCTGGAACAGGCGGTCAATTACGCCAAGGAACGCAAACAGTTCGACCGCCCTATCGCAAGTTTCCAGGGTATCATGTTCCAGTTGGCCGATATGGCCTGCCTGGTTGAGGCTGCCCGGCTGCTTGTTTACCAGGCAGCATACAAGGCGAGCAACAATCAATCCTACACCCAGGCGTCGGCCATGGCCAAACTGGTGGCCAGCGAGACGGCGATGAAGGTTACCACCCAGGCGGTCCAGGTGCTGGGGGGCTACGGGTATACCCGTGAGTTCCCGGTGGAGCGGATGATGCGCGACGCCAAGATCACCGAAATTTATGAAGGAACCAGCGAGATACAGCGATTGGTTATCGGCACCAACTTGTGCCGGTAGCCATCACCCAGCTCGATGGGGCCAGGCTTAAGCCTGGCCCCGGAAGGTACTGGTCATCACCTGATTTGATGGGGGTCAGGCTTAAGCCTGACCCCGGTTTGCGATCATTGCAGTAAACAAAAGAGCGAGAGAACAACAATGAAAATTCTGGTTTGCATTAAACAGGTTCCGGATATGGAATCGAAATTCAAGATCGACGGCGCCGGGACCTGGTACGACACCAGCGAACTGGCCTGGAGAATGAACGAATACGACGAATATGGCGTCGAACAAGCCGTCCAGCTTAAAGAGCAGACAGGGGGGGACGCCACGGTACTCTGCATCGGCTCCGATAAGGTGAAGGAAACCATGAAAAAGGCCCTGGCCATGGGGTGTGACCGTGGTGCCCACATCGACGATCCGGATTTCACCTCCAAGGACCCATATGAGATTGCCGGCATCATCGCCGAATATGCAAAAGACAAGGAATTCGACATTATTTTTACCGGTATGCAGTCTCAGGATCGAGGCAGCGGTCAGGTCGGGGTGCTTGTTGCCGAGATGCTCGGACTGCCATCCGTCACCACCATTGTCGACTTTGCCTTCGATAACGGTAAAATCCAGGTCAAAAGAGAGCTTGAGGGAGGCGTAAAAGCTGTCGTTTCCGTTACCTCACCTGCACTTTTCACCTGCCAGCTCGGCCTCAATACCCCTCGTTATCCCACCCTTCCCAATATCATGAAGGCGAAGAAAAAAGAGCTGCTCTCCATTCCGGTGGCTGACCTGCTGAAAGTTGAGCCCAAGGCTGAAACCAGTTCCATGGGACTGCCGGAGAAAAAAGGCGGTGGCCTGGTACTGGAAGGTGATGTAGCAGAGCTGGCCGACAAGCTGGTGGCAATACTTAAGGAAAAGACCGGCATACTTGCCGGATAAGGTGGTGACAATGAAAGCATTACTCATAGCGGAAACCCGCGAAGGAAAATCACTGGCAAGCAGCGCCGAATTGATCGCTTTCTGTAAAGTGGCAGGTGCCGACAGCGTCATGTTCATGGCCGGGACCACTACGGATCTCCCCGATTTCGATGGCACCCTCTATCTTGCCGACAGTGAAAAATACGGCGAGTACAATCCCGTGGTTCACAAGCAACTCATCCTGGATGTGGTCGAAAAGGAGAAGCCGGATATGATCGTCTTCAGCCATTCCTCCTACGGCTGGGACCTCGCCCCTCGTGTTGCCTACAGCCTCGGTGCCGCCCAGTTTTCTGAGGTGGCGGGATTTGAAGACGGAGCACCGGTCCTGCCCGCCTGCAACTCCAAACTGCGCCGGAAGGTTCAGGCGAAGTCGGAGCTGATCGTACTGACCCTGCAGGCCGGAGCTTTTGGTCTGGGTGAAGAACTTGATACCAAGCCAACTGTCGTACCGGTCGATACGGACAGTACAGGCGTCATCGTCTTCGAAGGATATGAGCAGGCCGAGGAAGGCGGCGTTGACCTGGGCAAGGCGGAGGTGATCGTCAGCGCCGGTCGTGGTATCGGCGGAGCCGACAATGTCGGGATCGTGGCCGATCTTGCCAAGGCGCTGGGTGGGGAATACGGCGCCTCCCGTCCGGTGGTCGATGCGGAATGGGTCGAGCACGCACGGCAGGTTGGTACAACCGGCCAGACTGTTTCACCCAAACTCTATGTGGCCTGCGGCATATCAGGTGCCATCCAGCATCTGGCCGGGATGAAGAAATCGGAATTCGTTGTCGCCGTCAATACCGACAAGGACGCTCCCATCGGTGAGGTTGCAGATGTACTGGTCGTGGCCGATGTAAAACAGTTCCTGCCGGAGCTGACCCAGAAGATCCTGGGTGGATAAATCAAGTTCCGGGAGCAGGATAGCACATTGTAGCACCCCTGTTCCCGGTCGCGCAGGACAACCCTGCACAATGTTTTACTTTTGTTCTTCTTCATTATTGTATAGTTTATCAGGTAAAGCTGTTGATTACGTAGAGCCAGTTGGCCGGGGCCAGGCTTAAGCCTGACCCCATCCTGCCGGACCCCATCGAGTTGGGTGATTTGCTGGTTACAGCATTTCTTGAACGCAATCACAGTCTCCAGAAACAGAGAGAAACGCATACAACGAAACGATATACATGAGAACAAAAGACAGAGATGCAAAAAAAGTCGTCACGCAGATAAAGAACCAGGAACTGGTGAAAGAGCGACGTCGACAAATTGTCGATGCCGCTGTTAAACTCTTTATCGAACACGGCTACCATAAAACAACAACAAGACTTCTCGCCAAGGCGACCGGTTTGTCCATCGGCACCATGTACGACTACATCTCCACCAAGGAAGATGTACTCTATCTAGTCTGTATGGCAATCCATTCCGAGGTTGAAGCGGCCGTAAAAGAAGCACTGGCGAGACCGTTGAGCGGAGCGGAGGCCCTTGCTGAGGTTATCCGGGAGTATTTCCTGGTCTGTGACAGGATGAGCGACCACGTGCTGTTGATGTACCAGGTAACCCACTTCCTCTCACCGAAGTGGCAGAAAATAGTATTGGAAGCAGAGCTGGGCATCACCAACCTCTTTATCGAGGCGATGCACCAGATCAAGAAAACAGGAACATTACCAGAACTGGACGACGATACCATCAACCTGATAGGTCATAATATCTCCGTTACCGGACACACCTGGGCATTCAGGAGATGGTATTTCGCAAAACACTTCACCATTGAAAAATACACAGAACAACAGACCGATTTCATCATGAGTTTCCTGGCCAACAGGTAACTTCGCCCCTTTTGGATACTGTTTTTTCGCGTGAAGTGTTAACCGGTCGACGGTTGAAAAATCCACATCGTCAATCATAACTGGCTTGAGGTATACATATGAACGCGAACGTTGAAGTCTACACCCCAAAAAACAGTGTCAGGATAATTACCGCCACATCCCTCTTCGACGGTCACGATGCCTCCACCAACATTATGCGGAGGATTCTTCAGGATTCCGGCGTCGAGGTCATTCATCTGGCGCATAACCGTTCCGTCCAGGAACTGGTCGATACAGCCATAGAAGAAGATGCCCAGGGCATTGCCATGTCCAGCTACCAGGGCGGACATATGGAGGCGTTCAAGTATATGATCGACCTCTTAAAAGAACGCGAGGCAGAACACATCAAGGTTTTCGGCGGCGGAGGCGGTGTTATCGTTGCCGACGAGATCAGGGAGCTCGAGGAGTACGGAGTCACCAAGATCTACTCACCTGAAGACGGAGCCTCCATGGGGCTGCAGGGGATGATCAACCACATGATCTCCTGTATGGATTTCCCCACCGTAACCCTCACCGACCTGCAGCCGAAAAAACTACATTATTCGGATAAAAAGGAGATTGCCCGTTTCATCACCGTTGCCCAGCAGTTGAAGGGGACGGACACGAGCAACCTTGCCGAGCTTATGGCCATAGTGGAACCAATGGCAAAGAAAAACAACCCGCCCGTGATCGGCATAACAGGTACGGGTGGTGCAGGCAAGAGCTCGCTTACCGACGAACTGCTGCTGAGGTTTTTAAACGACCTTGAAGATATCAATATCGCCGTTATCTGCTGTGATCCCTCCCGCCGTAAAACCGGTGGCGCTTTGCTCGGCGACCGGATCCGCATGAATTCCATCACCGGTTCAACTCATGCATATATGCGCAGCCTTGCTACCCGTGATTCAGCCAACGAAGTCTCTGAATCATTACCTGAGGCGATCGCCATCGCCAAAGCTGCCGGGTTCGACCTGATAATCGCCGAAACCGCCGGAATAGGCCAGGGCGACTCGCGAATAACCGATCTCGCTGATATCTCCATGTATGTAATGACCAGTGAATATGGTGCACCATCCCAGCTTGAAAAAATCGATATGCTGGACTACGCGGATATCATTGTCATCAACAAGTTTGAGAAAAAAGGCAGTGATGATGCGATCCGTGACGTACGCAAGCAGGTTATGCGCAACCGTAAGGAGTGGGATAAAAAACCTGAGGATTTTTCGGTTTACGGAACCATCGCCTCAAAATTCAATGATGACGGTGTAACCGCCCTGTACCACGGACTCATCGACAGCTTAAATGACAAAGCCGGTACGGCCTTTGCCCCCAAACTGCCGAGGCCGGAGAATAAAACCCCCACCTCCAAGACAATCGTTATCCCAGGCAAGCGCATCCGCTACCTTTCCGAGATTTCAGATACCGTTCGTAACTACCATGAGGAGACCGAAAAGCAGGCTCAGGCAGTGCGCAACAAGTGGCATCTGGAAAAATCAGCCAGTCTGCTTGGTGAAAATAGTCCGGAACTTCTTGATACACTCAAGCAAAAAGCGGCAGAATGTGCTGCCGCAGTAGGAAAAGACACCGAAGAAACCCTGGCAAGATGGGAGAAATGCAAGGTAGCCTATTCCGGTGATGAACTTGTCTACCATGTTCGTGGACGTGAGATCCGGGTACCGCTTTATACGGAATCACTCTCTCACTCAAAAATTCCAAAAATTGCCTTGCCCCGGCTGAACGATCCGGGCGACACTTACAGCTGGCTGAGGCGGGAGAACCTGCCTGGTTTCTTCCCCTTTACCGGTGGTGTCTTTCCGCTTAAACGTGAGGGAGAGGATCCAACCAGGATGTTTGCCGGTGAAGGCGGTCCGGGACAGACCAACCAGCGGTTCAAGCTGCTCTCCGGCAACTACGAGGCCAAACGGCTGTCCACCGCTTTTGACTCCGTCACCCTGTATGGCTGGGATCCTGCGGTTCGACCGGACATCTACGGCAAGGTGGGGACCTCCGGGGTCTCTATCTGCACCCTGGACGATGTGAAACTGCTCTACGACGGGTTCGATCTCTGTTCCCCCACCACCTCTGTTTCCATGACCATCAACGGGCCGGCACCGATTATCCTGGCCATGTTCATGAACACCGCCATCGACCAGCAGGTGGAAAAGTTCGAGCAGGATGAGAACAGGGCGGCAACTGCAGAAGAGCGGGAGAAAATCCGCAAGGTGGTTCTTGCCAATGTCCGGGGCACCGTCCAGGCGGATATTTTAAAAGAAGACCAGGGCCAGAACACCTGCATTTTCTCCATCGAGTTCGCCCTCAAGATGATGGGTGATATCCAGGAGTTTTTCATAGAAAATGCGGTCCGCAACTTCTACTCCGTTTCCGTCTCCGGCTACCATATCGCCGAGGCGGGTGCCAACCCCATTACCCAGCTGGCACTCACCCTCTCTAACGGTTTTACGTATGTTGAGTACTACCTGGCGCGCGGCATGGATATCGACAAGATCGCCCCGAATCTCTCCTTTTTCTTCTCCAACGGTATGGATCCGGAATACACTGTGATAGGCCGAGTGGCGAGACGAATCTGGTCAGTCGCCATGAGAGAGAAGTACGGTGCATCTGAGCGTTCACAGAAACTGAAGTACCATATCCAGACCTCGGGTCGCTCCCTGCACTGCCAGGAGATCCAGTTCAACGATATCCGCACCACCCTGCAGGCGCTCTGCGCCATCTATGACAACTGCAACAGCCTGCATACCAACGCCTATGATGAGGCTATCACCACCCCGAGTTCTGAATCCGTGCGGCGGGCGCTGGCTATCCAACTGATTATCAACCGGGAATGGGGACTGGCCAAGAACGAGAACCCGCTTCAGGGCAGTTTCATCGTCGATGATCTCACCGACCTGGTGGAAGAAGCGGTTCTCTCCGAATTCGACCGAATCAGCGACCGGGGCGGGGTACTGGGCGCCATGGAAACCGGCTACCAACGCTCGAAAATCCAGGAAGAGTCTCTCTACTACGAGCACCTTAAACACTCCGGCGAGTATCCGATCATCGGCGTCAACACCTTCCGCAACCCCGAAGTTAACTCCGACGAAGCCAACGCCACCCTTGAACTGGCCCGGGCCACTGATGATGTGAAACAGGATCAGCTGAAACGGCTGGCTGCTTTCCATGAGAAACACCGTGAAACGTCGGAAGAGGCGTTGAAGAAGCTGAAGAAGGTCGCGCTTAGCGGCGGTAATATCTTTGAAGAGCTTATTGATACAGTGAAACATTGCAGCCTGGGACAAATCACCAATGCACTCTATGAGGCTGGCGGACAGTATAGGCGCAATATGTAAGAAAAAGTTCTGTAGCACCCCATCTGTTCACGATCAAGAAGCCCGGCATACTTTTAAGCCCGAATATTTCATGAAAAACTCTAGCCACGTTTCGATTGTGAAGACATATCGAGATGTTAATGAAATACTTCTTGTGCAACTTCTGGGTACACTTTGTACCCAGAGATTTCGAGGACTTTTTCACCCTTCGGGCTAGCCCCCCTTTTCATTCCACTTCTCTTTTGGAGAACTGACACATTCCACTCTTTCTCCAGAAATTGAAAGTATAACATCACGGAAACTTCAACTGGAGAAGGATGATGTAACCGGATACTCATGACAACTGAGTCGAGCGGATACGTTTGTCAGGTATAAATTGACAATGTCTCCTTATATTGTTAGGTATTTTGATGTTGGTATTAAAAGTTGATTCATGTGTAAATTAGTTAAAAAAAATCAAGCTTCAGGGCGACCTATCTATGCATTCTCAATGGGTTCCTACCAGTCTGGTTTTATAACCTGAACTCAAACTTGAATAAAATAAATTATACCATTGCCATGCATCGAATATTTCTCGTCCTTTGTGTGTATTTCCTCTTTCATCAACCATTATTTGCTGCAGCACAGGATCAGCCATACTGGTACAAGGCCAGCAAGCTGATTGAGACGGGAGATTATGCCGGTGCTTACCTGGAGGTCCAGGATTTACTCCAAAAGAGCCCAGATAATGTGCTCCTGCTCCGAGTCAAGGGAGTCTGTCTGCTTGAGACCGGTCAACATGATGCCGCTGTGCAGGTTTTAAGGCATGCAACAACGTTGGACCCTGAAAGTATAGCTTGTAAATACTATCTGGGCCAGGCACTGGCCTACCGAGGTAGTGTCCCTGAGGCAATGGACATTCTCCAGATGATAGTTTCCGACTATCCCGAAACGGATTATGGAAAAATGGCCGCTGAGATTCTGCCACAACTAAAAGAGTTAGAACAATCAACAGCGGCGGTTCAAGATATTCGAAGATGGTCAGTATACGGGGCATTAAGCAGCGAGTATGATGACAATATCACTCTGCGTGCAAAAAACTCTTCCGACGAGGGTCCGACTGACTCTATGCGGATCACCTACTCATTTTATGGCGAATTGCGTCTGCCAGATCAGAAAATTGATCCCTGGCCATTCACTGTTGGTATCGGCTACAGCCTCTATGGCACTGAGATCTTACGTTCGGAACTCAGTTACTATGACCTTTTCAGCAACAATCTTTCATTGTTCGTCGAACATAACGGAACCCTTTTTGATAAGTTCTACAGTCTAAGATTTGACAGCAGCTACACTGATACGCGTGTTGACTGGACTAAATACAGCAATGTGGCAGGATTACAGCTAAGCTTTGGTTATCAATGGCACAAACGTGTCTATTCAAAGTTCCTAACTGCCTGGGACAACAGACGATACGAAAATGATAGCCCGTATCCGGAGTGGTATTCCCAGGACGGGGAAGAGTATCGGGCAGGTATCATGAATTACTTATACCTGTTCGACAACAGTCTCGTTTTAGGCCTCAACTACACCTATCGGAAAATTCACAGCGAAGGTGACCAGAATGTTCTTCGCAGTAACGATCTTAGCTTTTCTGTCACGAAAAACCTGCCCTTTGACATTCGCATTATCGGAGTGGTTAATTACAGTCAGGAAGACTATCCAGATTACTTCCCAGATGGACGATTGGATGATATCTGGGCATTCTCTTTTTCTTTAGAAAAAGATATATGGGAGTGCATGATGCTTAATCTTAACTACACTTATGGTACTGCCGATTCAGACGAGGAGTATACCGATTACAGAAGAAATGTTGTCGGATTAACCCTAACTACAGCTTTTTAACAGTCTTTTTGAGAGATCACTGATGCTACGTTCTAAAATTGTTTATACGACTGGCCTCATCTCTGTTTTCCTCTATGTTGCTTTCCTATCCAATGTTGCGTATGCACAGTCCCCTCTTGAAGAGGCAAAGCTTGACCGACAAATAGGTATCCTCAACCACCCCTGGAAGATCAACCTGATCCGCATAGTGACACTTGATTATTTAAGGCAGCAGTCTTTGCACAAATCCGGTTTGCCGAGCTACGACAAATTGGTAACCGGGAATGCCCTGTCGAATCAGACTGAAGTACAAAACGTCACCATTACATCCAACGGCAAAAAGCCAAGCCCATCGATGGTGCCTGCACCTGAGTCAAATACTACTGTTTCTTCAGGTGCGCAGACTTCACCACCCCAGCCATCGACAACATCATCACCCCAGTCATCGACAACATCATCAAGTTCACCCGCAGGTTCCGCACCACCTTCGGCTCCATCATCAAGTCCACCTGTCGTATCACAGCCTACTACAGGACCTTACCAGCCAAAGGAACCAAATTTGGACCCAATCTTACCCTTGGACCCGACGGAATTTAATTAAATACATGTATCGATATCGTTATTTTTTTAGCTAACTTGTTCAGATTCAACAAAGGGGAGAACTATGTGTAGAAGAAAAATTATTAACAGTGTTTGCGCACTGAGCCTTACATGTATTTTCTGCAACTCGTTGCCCCTTCAAGCGGCCACAAATATACAAAAACAACCGGTAAAAGCGCAGCAAATTGTTATCAAGCAACAGTCGCCAGTCACTAGTAAGCCACAATCGGCAGTTAGCCCCAAGACATCAAAGAAAGCCCCTGTTAAACCATCAATCAAGCAAAAGTCGCCAGTCACTAGTAAGCCAAAACCGGCAGTTAGCCTCCCCAAGACATCAAAGAAAGCCCCCGTTAAACCATCAATCAAACAACAGCCAGCAGCGATGCCGGCTGTAAAGCCCAAACCAGCCGCCTCCAATAGCCCTAAGTCTCAACCTGCTATCACTAAACCGCAGGGGAAAAAAACAGCACCAACGGCAGTGCCCAAAGCAACAGCAGGTCAGGGTACTCTACCAAGACCAATAACGGGTCAAGATACCCTGCCAAAGTCAGCGCAGGTTCAACCTGGGAAAGCAGTACCAAGGGAGGTAACGGGTAAAATAAACCTGTCGGAACAAACACACGTTAAAAAGATGGACAACATCTTTAAAAAGAAGGATGTCAAGCAGCAGGCTGGTGCTACCAAGTCATTTGATGATCCTTTATTCAGGGATGTCAAGCAGCAGGCTGGTGCTACCAAGTCATTTGATGATCCTTTATTCAGGGATGTCAAGCAGCAGGCTGGTGCTGCCAAGTCATTCGAAGATCCTTTATTCAAGGATGTCAAGCAGCAGGCTGGTGCTGCCAAGTCATTTGAAGATCCTTTATTCAGGGATGTCAAGCAGCAGGCTGGTGCTACCAAGTCATTCGAAGATCCTTTATTCAAGGATGTCAAGCAGCAGGCTGGTGCTCCCAAGTCATTTGATGATCCTTTATTCAGGGATGTCAAGCAGCAGGCTGATGCAACCAAGTCATTTGATGATCCTTTATTCAAGGATGTCAAGCAGCAGGCTGATGCTGCCAAGTCATTTGATGATCCTTTATTCAGGGATGTCAAGCAGCAGGCTGATGCAACCAAGTCATTTGATGATCCTTTATTCAGGGATGTCAAGCAGCAGGCTGGTGCTGCCAAGTCATTCGAAGATCCTGTATTCAAGGATGTCAAGCAGCAGGCTGGTGCTACCAAGTCATTTGATGATCCTTTATTCAGGGATGTCAAGCAGCAGGCTGGTGCTGCCAAGTCATTTGATGATCCTTTATTCAGGGATGTCAAGCAGCAGGCTGGTGCTGCCAAGTCATTCGAAGATCCTGTATTCAAGGATGGCAAGCAGCAGGCTGGTGCTACCAAGTCATTTGATGATCCTTTATTCAGGGATGTCAAGCAGCAGGCTGGTGCTGCCAAGTCATTTGATGATCCTTTATTCAGGGATGTCAAGCAGCAGGCTGGTTCTGCCAATAGTCAACCTCAAGCAAGTGAAGTACAACCGTCAGGAGTTCAAAGTGCGAACATTCCCGGTCTTGGCGAACTCACACCACCGCCAGCTGGGGGCGACTAAATTCAGAATTTGAAGTTGCCTGTTACTCACCATCTACTCTAAAAGATATCCACCGAAGGGCAGGCTGAAACCTTTCAGGCTCAGCTGTTTACTGCTCGTATATCGAATTATGTGCAAGCCTTATAAGGGGTTAGCCCGCATATTTCATGAAAAAAGAAGGCGAAACCTCAAAAATCCTTTATAATTCAATTGCCTAAAAAGAAAATAAAGGGAGGTTTCGCCGTGATAAACTGTAACACAGTTCCAATCCCCTTCTCAAGCTGTAAACGTCGTCTTGTTCAAGCAAGTTTTTCTGGTGGAGACATAACAAGTGATGGAGGTTCTGTTGTGTTACGTGAAATGGATCGTCAATTAAACTTGACCTCCAGTGTCGCAAGAGTGCTTGAGGATAACCGAGACAAAAAGAAAGTTCAGCATGATCAACTCAGCCTTCTTCGACAACGTGTATATGGCATCTGCTTAGGCTATGAAGATCTTAATGATCATAGTTCGTTACGCAAAGGCCCCCTGATACAGACAGTACTCGGAAAAGATAGTGCTCTGGCAAGTCCCTCCACATTATGCCGTTTTGAAAATAACATGGGACGAGACGAGGCAGTTGCCATTCACAAGGTCCTGGTCGAGCAGTTCATTTCATCATTTTACCAACCACCTGACGAATTGATTCTCGATTTTGATGCAACAGACGATGCTGCTCACTGTCAACAGGAAGGTCGTTTTTTCATGGGTATTACGATCACTATTGTTTCCTGCCATTATATGTTTTTTGCGGTGATCAGCTTCTTGTAAGTTACCTGCGACCAAGTAAAATTGATGGAGCCAAACACGCATGGGCCATTTTATCTCTGCTGGTTAAGCGCTTTCGACACAGTTGGCCGCATGTTCGAATAATTTTTCGAGGGGATAGTGGGTTTTGCCGATGGCGGATGCTGTGCTGGTGTGACAAGAACGATGTTAATTATATCGTAGGAATAGCAAAGAATAAGCGCCTTAACCAAACGTCTCAAACTCTTCATGAATCAGCTGCAGCAATGTATGAAGAGACCGGCGAAAAATAGCGTTTATTCGATTCAATAGAATATGCTGCTGCAACATGGGACAGATCTCGTAAAGTTATTATTAAAGCCGAACATAGCTGGAGGGGAGCTAATCCTCGCTATGTTGTAACCAACTTGCCGGGTCCGGAGCAGGAGCTATACGACACTATCTATTGCGCCCGAGGCGATATGGAAAACCGGATAAAGGAGTAACAGCTTGGACTGTTTGCGGATCGGACCAGTTGTCAGGGCTGGTGGCCGAATCAGTTTCGTCTACTGCTTTCCAGTGTTGCTTATGTGCTTCTGGAAAGCATTCGCCGTCTCTGCCTCAGGACCACGAAGTTGGCTCGCAGCCAGGTAAGTACCATCCGGTTAAAGTTGTTGAAGATAGGTGCTGTAGTTATACGCAATACCAGGCGGGTTCAAATTCTTTTGAGCAGCAGTTATTCTTATCAGAGTCTCTTTGCAAAAATTGTTGCTCGGTTCGCACCGGGATAACCGGTGCGGAGCGCTGCCCCGGCGCGTTGATAAATAACGGGGGAAAGGGGAGGTGTGTCCATTGGATAAAGAAATGGCCATTACCGGAAGCCCCGGACTAATGAAGGCGTGAAAAAACGTCCAAAAGTGTGACCTGAGGGTAAATCTGGTCCCTCATGAAATATGCAGGTTAGTATTGCCGGGCTTCTTGCCTGTAAACATCTGGAGCACTACAAAACTTTTGGTAGGCTGATAGTATTGTTTATCTAACTTCTGGGACAACCTGATTATTAGCTTACCTTTCATCCTCAGGAAGTGGAGGGCTACCCCTTTTACGGGTCTCTGCAAGCCCGGACGGCTGCAGCGAAGCCCCCATGGACGGGTTTATGGCGTCCTGTAAAATGGGTAGTCCTCCGCTGGACCAAAACCTGAACTTCAAATTATTTTTATCACCATTTTTAACGCAGTTTCCATTCGGGATTTCTTCTTTCAAAGAACGCTGCAACTCCTTCCCTGGCATCTTCTGTGGTGCATAATCTGGCAAATATCTCGCCCATATATTCGAATTGTTTCAGGTAATCCATGTCTTCGGCGGCATAGAAGGCTGACTTGGCCATCTGGACAGCAATCGGGCTTCGTGTTGCCAGGTCGCGGGCCCAGGCAAGGGCCTCTTCTTCAAGGTCTTCCTTTGGCACAGTCCTGTTTATCAAACCCAATGCCATTGCTTCGGGAGCCTTGATGAGGTTGCCAAATAATAAAAGTTCCATCGCCTTTTTTCTGCCGACGATACGGGCCACCGGGATGACCGGGCCGACACAGTTGAGACCCACATTAATGGCGGTAAGACCCATTTTGGCATTTTCTGCGGCGATGACAAGATCGGAGGAGGCGGCAAGTCCCATACCGTTCGCGGCTGCCACGCCCTGGAGGGAAGCGATCACCGGTTTCTGCAATTGCGAGATGCAGATCAACGGCTGGGTCATATGCCGGACCCAAGACCGGTATTCCATGGCGGACTTGCCTTCAAGCTCATTCACATCGATCCCGGCGCAGAACGCCTTGCCTGAGCCTTTCAACAGAATGACACGAACACCCGCATCTTCATCCATGGCCAACAGCGCCTGATGAAGCTCACCGGCCATACCGTAATTGAAGGTGTTTAACTGGTCCGGCCGGTTCAGGGTGATGGTTCCGACAAACTTCTCATCAATATCGACAAGCAGGTGTTCGTAACTCATGGTGACCTCCATTTGCTGCAGGGAAGAAGTAGAAACAATTATGATCGTTTTCTCAAAAGGCTTGAACTACCAGCTCACTATAACTCCCCCTCCTTGTTGGGTCACTCAATATCGTGCCTTTTAAGCTGCTTCACCCACGTTTCTTCGCTCACCGGGGTTTTCAATTATCCAACAGTAGCTGGTCAGATCACGCTACAGGCCGGACTCATTTATCTTGTCCTGACCCCATCCTGTTACTCTATGAGAGGAGCTGTTCTATTGAGGGAGGAGTATCACAATCCTGCTCCCATTTCCCGGGGCAGAATGTAACTCCAATGAAGCATCAATACTCCCCAGCCGATCAGCCAGGGAAGAGAGTCCAAAACCTTTTTGCATAGTATCCGGATCAAAACCAACTCCGTTATCTTCAATCTCTATCCTGGACCTGCCGTCCTCATAGTTCAGGACCACTGATCCGTAATCCGCCTCGGCATGTTTGATACAGTTGATAAGCGCTTCCCGCACCGCCCTATAGAGGGTGATCTTCCGGTGATCGCTGAGTACCAGCGGCTGGTCCAGCAGATTAATATAATCGATCTCCATGGTGTTACGGGCGGAGATATCGTTCACCAGCCACTCAACCGCCGCCTCCAGCCCGAAATCATAGAGAACCGGGGGACTGATCTGAAAGGTGAGTGACCGGGTCTCCCCGAGCGCCTTCTGCAGGTATTGCTGAATACGCTGCAGTTCGCCATCACCTGACTGCAGCCTGTTGCGCTTCCTGAGACCCGAAACACTAAGGGCCAACAGCTGGGTCACGCTGTCATGCAGATCTTCGGCAATAGAACGCCGCTCCCGCTCCTCCGTGGTGATCAGTTCTGTTGAGAGATGCTGTAATCGCTGCTCGATAGTCTGCCGCTCCGCTTCCATCAGCTTGGCCTGGATCGAGACCAGCTTCTCGGTCTTCTCCCGGATGATCCTGTCCCGGTTGACAATCTGCTCGTTATGCTCCGACTGCACCAGTTCGGCATTATGGATCAGTTTTTTTACCGCGGGAATGGCATAAATCAGCCGGTTCGCTATACGACTGATAAATCCAGGATCCTTGAAGGTAAAGGAAAAATCATAGATGGCCCGGCCCGGTTCTCCATAGCGCGCAGGCCCCTTTTCGATGCAGCTCACCGTCCCCTGCACATCGGTCACACCCGCCAACCGGGCATAGGACTCAAAAGCGCCTAAATGCCACTGCATGCCGAAATCGTTCATGATCACGTTGGGAATATGGATCAAGCGCAAAACCACGTGGCCCTTCTCCAGCTTACGGATAACCGCCTGCTTGGTCCTGTTGTACTTGTCGTTTTCGCTGACGATTCGCCTGATAAGCCGGTAAGGACCGATCAGAGGCACACCCACGGCGGTCTTCAACAGCGACTGCGACTGGTAGAAGGTACGCCCGCAGTTGTAGGCAAAATCGGGGTCTGGCACGAACTCGGTGATGGCATCATAGAGCGAGATCATATAGAGGTTGGAAAACCAGTAGTCTGGTGATTCCAGATGACGTACATCCACCGGTTCGATCTTCCCGCTTGAGAGATTCTCAATATAGAAAGGCCCGCGAGAGTAGGCCGTTAGGACAATTTTGCCAAGATCCACCTCCGGAAAACGGCTTCGGACGCACTGGATCAGCCAGGCGGTGTTCAGGCTCGACACCTGCCGGGGCATGGGATGGCTCATGCTGTTACTGATTTTTGCCCCTTCCATTGCCGAACATCCTATCTTTCAATTTCAACCCCAACAACCTTTTATCTTTTCAAAATACCTGTCTATTTGTCAAAAGAGGTGGGCTTTGTAAAAAGTTCGGTATCCGAGTCGCAGGTCTGACAGGCCGATTCCGCAATACAAAAGGTATGCGGAATCGGCCTGTCAGACCTGCAACGAAGAAGATCGAGCTTTTTACAAGCCCATCAGAAGGTCCAGCCGAAGGTAAAGGCCAGTGAATAATTCTCCTGGCTATGCGTACCGTTCATGATGTAGGTAGAATTCTCGATATCCCTGTCCTGGTAGAAATCGTAGGCAAGGCTTACCCGGCAGCTCAACCGGTCGAACTGCTTGCCAAGCCCGACGGTCACGGTATGCTTATCAAGCCCGCTGGCACCCGGCTCAAACGTCTCTTCCGGGACCGGTTTCTCCTCGTAGAGATAACCTACCGAGAAACGGTAACCGGAGTCGGCCTGGTAGCTTGCTCCGAGCATGTAGCCCCAAACATCTTTCCAGTTCTTGGGGATGGTCTGTTCCGTCATCCCGGCCACCGGCTGTGCCGTCGTCACCGTCTGGGCATCATAGCTGGAATACTCCTCCCAGCGGACAGCCGCCTCAAATACCCACTTCTTTGACGGCTGATAGGCAACACCTCCAAAAAACTGGGCTGGCAGGGTGAAATCGGATTCGGCGGAAGTGGTCGGGAAAACCATCTGCAGAGGACTCCCCGCAACAGGAAGATCAAAGCTGAGGGTGCCGGAAAAATCGATCTCCACCTCGCTCCGGTAGGAGAGCCCGATGGACCAGTTATCGACGGGTCGTATGGTAACGCCTGCATTCCAGCCATAGCCAGTACCATCCGCCTCAAAGTGTTGCCTGCCGTCTGAGAGCCCGAAACTGTCCAGGAGTATCATCCGTTCAAGCGTGGTGTCAGCCCGGACGCCACGGACACCCGCGGCGATATCGACCTTGTCGTGGGCTCGCCAGGCGATGGATGGATTCAGGTCCCAGGTGGTAAGTTCCGATTCGGTGGTCGCATACCTAAATACCGTATCGTCAGGAAACTCGGAACCGAGCCCGAATGGGTTATTCAGTGTCAAACCCAAGGAGATCTTCTCCGACAGTCGATACCCCGCAGCAAAATGAGCCGGAGTGTAATGATTATCTTCAGATTCATAGCTCTGCATGGTAACGCTGGAATCAAGCGTCTTTTCCGGAGAAACCACCGTCAACCCCAGTTCCGTGACGACTCCATCAAACTCAAGCTGAAGTGCCGGGTTGTAATGGATCGAGGTAATTCCTTCGGCATGGGCAACTGCCGCGTTCCCCATTCCCATGGGCCCCGCCCCGAGGGTAAAATTGGAAAAACCGGCAGCCTGACTCATGGAAGGCCCAACAAGTATAATGGGACAACAATACAATCCTCCGGCAACTACATTTCCTACCCAACGCATTCTTCTCTCCCTCAACTGAATTCCCTCAATATATCAACGAATCATATATACGACAAAATGCGCTATGCTAATGGAAACATTCCGGATAATCAAGACTATAATGCTCCTGTTTCCCGTCAATTCCCTACCTAGCAGGAATATGGGTACGCTGCTTTCCCGGGCACCTGAAAAAATAATTCAAAAAGAATTTTTTTTCTTCCTGACACAAATTTGCACAATCGTCTGGAGCAGCTTGAAATAGTAAGGAATAATTCCTAAATAATTTTTGAAGACCCAATTTCTCCCCAACATTTCTGCCTCTACTAGGTATTTCTACCTATTGTTTTTGGACCCCAACCGCAATAGAATAGCACAATCGGGGATAAACTATAAAACTCGGATTCACTAAGCGGTTTCCCAAAAAAGAAGTACCAAGGGGGGGGAACCTCGTTTAGGGGAGGGAAAAATGGGAAATATAAAGAAGGGTAGTTTGCTGGGAATTGTGGTTGGGTTGGTAAGTTTTATATTACCTTTAGGATCTATGGCAACAGCTGCCAGTATTAGCTGGGATCTAAATTGTTATATTGATTCTAACAAAGAGTGCCAAGACAGTAGCTTATTTGGTACAATGACATTGACTGATACTACTATTGAAGTGGACAGCACTTCTTATAACGCTATTGAGATTTTTGTCGATTTAGTAGATCCAATATCTGCTGTTCCTGCTAACCCTAACACGTTCTACAAAGTACTAGAAATAGCTTTAAATTATGATGACAGTTATTTTCCCGCACCTACAGGCGCCTTTATGCTGACTAATGTTAAAACACAGGGCCAGGCCACTGCCTCTGTCGTTAGCGTAGATGAAGATAAGCTTAAAATACAGAATGCAGATGGCTTTGACCTCAATGATGATGTAGGTGAGTGGGATCCTTGGAAAGGCACTTTATATCATACTGGAACAGCCTTGGATATTTCATTGTTCACCTTCACAGCTTTTGGAAGTGACCTCTATGCAGGCGTCCATATTGGTAACTATGGAAGTATTGATGAACTCACAACTGGTGAAGATTCTATAACTGTCGGGGCTAGAAATCCTGTACCAGAACCCGCAACCATGCTCCTTTTCGGAACCGGTCTTGCCGGTCTCGCTGGAATCAGCAGACGCAAGAAAAAGTAACACCAAATTACATTGCAATAAAAAAGCCGGGCAATTGCCCGGCTTTTTTATTACCAACTTTAGCTCCCAAGTCCGGATTGTTCACCAGTTCAGGTGGTACCGGATTCGAAGTTTTTGTCAATGAGCCATAGTAAGCTATGCTCATTGGCAAAACACTGTGGAAGCCGGTACTACCTGGACTGGTGAAAAGCTAATCCTCTCCCATATCCCCATCTACCTCATCAATCCGCTGCAACCCTTCCATCAGCATCCCCATAAAATCACCCAAAGGCGGTCGCCCATCAAGCTGATGAGGAATCCCTTTAGCATAACTAAAAAACCCTTTATTGGCATTCAGCAGCGCGTACACCGCCTCCTTCCCCTTCATTTGCAGGTAACGGGCAAAAACAATCTGGCCTTCAAAGAAGTAGATATGGGCCTGTCCGCGCGCGAGACTTAAGGTGATGGTGCCGGTTTTCTGGGAGGAGTTGATGAGCTGGAAGAGGTCGACTGCGGCAATCTCCTCAAGCTCACCGGTCATACCGGATGAGATATTCCCTTCTTTCAGTGCCATGGCCTGAGCCCGGGCGACCAGCATCTTAAAGAGGAAGAGCTGGAGCACCGGATACTTGACAATCACATACTTGAAATTCTTCAGGCTGAGCATGGCGATCTGGGTCGGATCAAGGGTGTGGATGGAGTTGGAGACCGGATCACCGGTCAACAGACTCATCTCACCAAAAATCTCACCGGACCCCATCTCGGCGATCCGGGTGCCGTCATCAGCAAGCAGTCCCAGCTTTCCTTTTAAGATAATATTGAGGTGATTGCCCGGCTCGCCCTTCTTAACCACCACCTTGTCCACCGGGATGGTCTTGAACTCCAGCATCAGGGTCAGGTCGCGCAGGGCATCGTCATCAAGTGACTCAAAAACCTCCATGGTACGCAGCATACCGAAATAACGTTCCAGATGCTGTCTGCGGCGCTGCGCCTCCGCTTCGCTCAGCATCTTCATCTGCAGGGTAGCGAAATCCTTCTCTTGCTTGTACTCGAAGTGAATCAGGTTGCTGTCACCGCAACCGCCGCAGTCAAACCGCGCCCTCTTGCTGCGGATCGGGCTGATTCCACCACCAAACCCTTCCGGGGTTGAGGCTATTTCAATGGATTTTTTGCTGAGATATAAGCAGACCGGTTTGTAGGACGAGATCGAGATGGAACCATTGGCCACCTTAATCTCCTCACCCACATTATAGAGGGGGCAGGTCTTTTCCTGGGTGATAATAAAAATGGCGTCTTTCAGTTTAGCCTTTTTCCTGCCTACACCCGGCATCCTGGGAACTGTCATACTCGTTACCTGATCATACTTTATCTGATTCCCCCAAAAGCTCAGCCGCTGCTTTGCAGGAGGGGCAGGACTAGTCGTTTCACGGGTCTCTGCAGCCCGGATGGCTGCAGTGAAGCCCCCATGGACGGGTTGATGGCGGCCCGTTGAAACGAGTTGGCCTGACCCGGACAGATTACTGAGGAACAAGGGTCATCAGAAGATGGCTTCTACCTGTTCATTCCGTATCGTATCCTTTTAACCATACAGCTTTTCCCCTTTGAATGGCAAGCACGGTTCCATATAATCAATTTTTCCTGACAGGTTGGGGACTACACTTGCCCATGGGCCAAAAATTGAATATGGTATCTGACGGTTACAACACCCACAAACCAAAGAAAACAGATGAAAACTGGTCAATGGCATGGAGTCTCCTCACGTACAAGCGGTTATGCCGAAACAGGTCTCGGGCCTGAACACATACTGGCTGGTCCAATACCTGGAGAACCACCATCCCTCACTGGACCTCGCCGCTGCGATTGACACTATCGCAAACCAGTTCCCCTGTTGTATCGAAAACCTTGCAAGCGGAGTAGTAGAGCAAGTAACCCTGAGCCATCTTCGTCAGGAACGATACTGGTTCTCACACCGATTCATCAAGGCACTTCACGAGCAGATCCAGCAGGTCATTCCCGACCCCAGACTGGGTTTTAAAATCGGCAGCACCATGTTCAGGAGTCAGCCGCTCATCAGGACCGCTATCGGCATCCCGCTGCTTGGTGTGCAACGAGTGGCCCAGCGTGTATCCCAGGAAGCAGCAAAATTCAATCGAACCAAAAAATACCAGATCCGAAAACAAGGCCCTGGGTTGGTGGTCATCCGTATCACCCATAACCCCGATATCGACATCTGTGACTTCACCATGCAATGGAATGCCGGTTGTTTTTGTTCCTATGCAAAACTTGCCGGTGCCACGGAGGTCAGCGTCGACCTGCACTGTATCGACCCCGGTACAGCCACTGGTGGGGCGATATGGGATTTCACCATCCGTTATCAGGACCAACCGCTCCTGACCCGTCTCGCCAAGGGCACGCTGTCATCCATTCCCTGGATCAGGGAGCTGACCATTCGGGCCGAAGAGGTGGAAGCCGACCATACCCAGCAGATCCTCAACCGGGACGAGATCATCAGGGAACGCACCGAGCACCTGCTCTCCCTCCAGCAAAAACTGATCGAGGAAGAACGGACAAACATTGAACAGCAGCTGCAGCAAATGTCTCTTGAGCTGGTGGCAACCGAGGAGCGGGAGAGAAAAGCTATTGCCGAAGATCTTCATGACAGCGTCACCCAGCTTCTGGCCCTGAGCCTGTCCAAGGTGAAAAAGGCCAAACAAAAAAACCTGCTTAACCCGGAACTAATTGAAATACAGGACCATCTGGAACTGGCCCTTAACGATCTTCGCTCCCTCACTTTCCAGATAAGCCCGCCCGTACTCTATGACTTCGGCCTGGAAGCTGCGCTCGAATGGCTGGTGGATGACGTGAACAGCCGTCACAATATGCAGCTGCTGTTCACCAACCTGCTGCCTGCGCCCCTGCAACCGAATCATCAACAAAAAGTTACACTCTACCGGGCTGTCCGGGAGCTGATTATCAACATCATCAAGCACAGCGGTACCGAAAACGGACAGGTCATTCTTCGACAGGAGACGAACAGGTTGATACTTGAAGTAGCCGATGAAGGATGTGGCTTTCACACCAGCTCCATTGAGCCCGGCTTTGGCCTCTACTCCCTGAAAGAGAGACTGGGACTGCTGAATGGCCAAATAGAGATACTGTCAACTCCCGGTGAGGGGTCCATATTTATGCTCTCAATGCCCCTGGACTCAATACCGCCTGTAGCTAGCTCGCGATGAAGAAACTGCAGCCTCCCCCGTTCCTGCACTGCCCAGTTTCCCCCCAACCACCTCTCAACAGGAACCGACCATCTGAAAGATCCTCAACGTCCCGCTGTTCAGCACCATGGGAGCCGGGCCGAGAACAACAAGCCAGCAGTAAATCCGCCCTGCAACAGGAGAGGCTGCCAGCCATTTCCGCTCAATGAGAATTGCCAGAAACTGAATGACGAAATAGACGAGCATCAGGCCGAACAGGCTTTTTCCGTATACCACCAGGTAGGGTAGACTCACCAGCAGTTCATGGAGCAGGCCGGAAATAACAAAAGCGAGGAGCAACCCCATAACGGGAGCCCTGAAAAACGGCTTGAAACAGATTTCATAGAGCCAGTCGCCAAACAGCCTGTTCCAGCGACGCCCCCAAAACTCCGACACGGATGCCGAAAATATGGGATGCACATTTACAGGCGGCACCAATCGACCGGCAGGCATCCAGAGAACCTGCAACAGGGCCTGGACCATTTCCAGCATCAGCCAGAAGGGGATCACGGCCAGATACCCCTGCAGCCACGGAGGAAGATCAGGGGGGATTCGCAACTCGAAAAAGAAAATGAACCCAAGGAGAAGGCAAAAGAAAAAACTCTTCGCAGCAAGTACAAAAAAATCCTTTCGACAGACCTGCCTGCGATTATGCCAGCTGGAAAAACAAAGAGATGGAGCGAAGAAAAAACTCAACAAATCCCTCCTGCCCCCAGGCCAATTCAGCCATAGGGACAGGAGTTTCATACATACCACGAGAGGGATCAGCACCAGCAGATACCAGCCGGTAGCCTGCCAGCACGGATCGATCATAAACAGGCCTCAGGACACCTTGAATTATTTCTTCAAGCCCTCCGCGATGGAGTCGCAGACATAATCAATATTGGCGGTGGTGAGACCCGCCAGGTTAATCCTGCCGCCCCCAACCACATAAATTGCCTTGTTTTCTTTGAGCCACTGAACGATGTCATCGTTTAAGCCACTGAACGAGAACATGCCGCGCTGGTCCTTGATAAAGGAGAAGTCGCGATCCACCCCGCGTGCAGCCAGACCATCCACCAGCGCGCTGCGCATGTCAACAATACGCTTTCGCATATCATCAAGTTCACCGAGCCACTGCTGTTTCAACTGCTCATCACTAAGGATGGTGGAAACCACCAACCCGCCATGGGCAGGAGGATTTGAATAAATAACCCGTACCGTGGCCTTGAGATGACTCATGGCAACCAGTGACTCTTCCTTGGAGGGGCTGACGATGGTCAGGGCACCGGTCCGCTCGTTATAGAGACCGAAATTCTTGGAAAAAGAACTGGCGATATAGTAATCGATACCTGCAGCCGCGAACTGCTCCACACTGTACCGGTCTTCGTCGACACCGGCACCGAAACCCTGGTAGGCAAAATCAAGAAACGGAATCCAGCCGCCCTCTTTCGCCATCTCTGCTACCTTCCTCCATTGTTCCTCGTTTAAGTCCACGCCGCTCGGATTATGGCAGCAGGCGTGCAACAACACGATATCCCCGGCACCAACGTTCTCCAGGCTGGCCACCATGGCAGGGAAATCAAGGCTCATGGTATTTTTGTCATAATAGCCGTAATCGGCCAGTTCAAACCCAGCAGCACTGAAAATGCCCTTGTGGTTCGCCCAGGTAGGGGTGCTTATCCACACCTTGGCTCCCGCCGTAAACTTTTTCAGTAATTCGGCGCCAACCCGCAAGGCTCCCGTGCCACCCGGTGCGTGGACCGTAGCGGCACGACCGGAACCGACGACCTCACTGCCTTCGCCAAAGAGAAGATCCTGGACACAGCGCCCATAAGCCGGATCACCGGAGATGGGCAGGTAACTCTTGGTGCTCTCCTTTTCCAACAACACTTTCTCTGCCGTCTTGACACACTTGAGAACAGGGGTATTGCCTGCGTCGTCCTTATAGACGCCTACACCGAGATTCACCTTTCCCGGATTCGTATCGTTTTTAAATGCCTCGGTCAATCCAAGAATCGAATCGGCCGGTGCTGCCTCTATTTTCTTCCACATAACATCCTCCATTTCTCTAGCCGGCACCTTGGGAAAGAACCTGAGTTTCCAAGGCGCACCTAGTGGTAAGTAGATTTAATTCCAACAATTGTACTGCTGCCGGTCCACTGTAATAACTACCTGGGTAAAGAGGGAATTTCAGGGAAACCCGCAACAAGAAGAACGAAATGTCACATTACCCAAAAGGACAGATTCAGCAACAAAAAGATAACGTATACAAGATACTCCTCTCTCCCCGGAAGCAGGGCCCGGGGTTTCTCTCCCCAGGTCTCTGCAGCCCGGACGTCGGCAAAGTATCTCACCTGGAAGGGCTGATGAGGTCCCGTGAAAACTGCCCCCCTCCCCTGAGCCGATCGGGCCGCGTTGTCGTTAAAAAAAAAAGCCCCGGGGGAACAATTCCACCGGGGCTTAAAATCATGTTACTGCTTGAGCAGGGTATCAGACAATCTCAACCGCCTGGCGGGCGATCGCCAGCTCCTCGTTGGTTGGGATGCCCCAGATCTGCACGGCGGAATCCTTGGAGCTCAACAGCAGAGGTTTCTTGACCCGCTGCGCATTCACTTCTTTATCGATCACGATACCGAAAGCTTCCAGTCCTTCAACTGATTTCTCACGGACGATATCATCATTTTCACCGATACCGGCGGTGAAAACAATAGCGTCCACCCTGCCAAGTGCCGCCATATAGGCTCCGATATACTTCCGGTTCCGGTACGTCTGGACATCAAGGGCAAGCTTTGCCTTCTCGTCACCTTTCTCAATGGCTTCGTGGATATCACGCATATCGTTGAGGCCGCAAAGCCCTTTCAGACCCGACTCCTTGTTCAGCATATTGTCGATGGCGTCAATATCCATGTCACAGTTGCGAGCCAGGAACGCATAAATAGCCGGATCGACATCGCCTGAACGGGTCCCCATGACCAGCCCCTCAAGCGGGGTCAGTCCCAGGGTGGTATCGATGGATTTGCCGTTTTTAACGGCGGTCATCGAGCAGCCGTTTCCAAGATGTACGGTGATGATATTCAGCTCTTCAGGCTTCTTGCCCATAAGACGTGCACACTCACGTGCTACAAACATATGAGAAGTGCCGTGAAAGCCATACCGGCGCACGCGATGCTTTTCGTACATCTCATAGGGCAGAGCGTAATGGTAGGCATGGGGAGGAATCGACTGATGGAAGGCGGTATCGAAGACGGCGACCTGCGGTGCTTCCGGGAACAGCTCACGAGCGACCATGATACCGTCAAGATTGGCCGGATTATGCAGGGGGGCGAGCGGCACAGTTTTCAGAATGGCTGCCAAAACCTCGTCCGTGATCAGGGTCGGCTGGTGGAACTCCTCCCCGCCATGAACGACCCTGTGGCCAACAGCACCGATATCGGCACGATCGGTAATAACACCTTTGTCCTTATCAGAGAGCAGTTCCACCGCCTTACGCATTCCATGCTCATGATCGGGCACCTTCTCCTGGATCTTGATGACCTCTTCACCATCCGTATCCGGCCGCAGCTCACATTTAATCAAACCCTCCGGTTCGCCAATCCTTTCCACCAGTCCAGAAGCCAGGACCGACTCATCCGCCATGTCAAGAAGCTGAAACTTGATTGAAGAGCTTCCTGAGTTAATTACCAATACTTTCACTTTGTTCCTCTTTTCTGCTTGTGCCTTTCAGGCTCTGAAAATTCACACATCTGCCGGCGAATGCAGTGACAGACATTTGGCCCACCGACAGGTTTATAGTCTCCCGCCCAACAGTGCCCTGGTGGGAGGCACTTCCGGCACACAATGCGCTCAGAAGTGGGCAGGGTTTCAATTTTTTTTGAAGGTGGCAGGCATAATAGCCGAGAAGATACGGAGAAACAAGTCTTTTCACCAAACCAGAGCATGAAATGAGGTTTTTATTCAAACCACAGCTGTGCCTGTATATGCAATGTCACCCCCGTCACCAGCAGACAAGAATTCTATACATTGATATTTATATCATATATTTATGAAGTATTCATTGTTCCTTTATTTTAGATGAATAACCCGCCACCAATTGGTACGACCCATTACCACTACTGGTCTGACCATAACATTTTATTCTTACCTGTTTTTATGACACAAAAGAGTATAAGTACAGACATCAAGCTTTACTGGAAAAGTCTCATCATCTGATCTATACTGCGGGAGGCGACCGTTCGTCAGGATGTACAGTACGACTGAAAAACTTTCATTTCCGATCATAAAACCGGGCTCTCACCAGAGACCCAGCTTTTTTGTGATATCACGAGCCCCACGGGGCTTTACCACCAAAGCTACTCTACCAGAGGAGGTTGCAATGAAACGTGTTTTTCGGATGTTGATCGCTTTATCCATTCTGCTCATTATCGCCACACCGGCCATGGCCCAGAAAAAAGTCCGTTGGAAGCTGGCCATGACCTGGTCTTCCACCCTTGCCCCATTCTCCACCGCTGTCTTCAACTTCGCCAAGATGGTTGAAGAAATGAGCGGCGGTAATTTCATCATCCGGGTAGAGGGCGCCGAAAAACACAAGGCGGCTCTTGGGATTCTCGACATGACCAAAGGCGGCCAGTATGAGATGGGCCACACAGCCTCTTATTACTGGAAAGGCAAGGACATCTCCACCGTATTTTTCTGCACCGTCCCGTTCGGTATGAACGTGGATGAGCAAAATGCCTGGTTTTACCACGGCGGCGGCATGGAGCTGATGCAAAAAACCTACGACAAGTTTAATGTGCTGAGCTTTCCGGGGGGTAATACAGGCGTCCAGATGGGTGGCTGGTTCCAGAAAGAAATCAACTCACTGGATGATCTCAAGGGACTGAAGATGCGTATCCCGGGTCTTGCCGGTGAGGTGTTTGCCAAGCTCGGCGTCAATGTCACCAATATTCCTCCGGGTGAGCTCTACACGTCTCTTGATCGCGGCACCATCGACGCCCTTGAGTGGGTCGGACCCGCCATGGATATCAAGATGGGATTCCACAAGATCGCACCCTACTATTACACCGGCTGGCACGAGCCTGCCACCGAGCTGCAGTTCCTGATCAACAAGAGAGAGTACGAAAAATTACCGCCGGAATACCAGGCCATGCTGGTCACCGCCATGAAGGCTGCAACCGCCGATATGTACTCGGACAACTTTGCCGGCAGCGCTGAAGCGTGGGCCCAGATGAAAACAGAATACCCGAACATCGAGGTCAAAACCTTTCCGAAGCCGGTATTACAGGCGATGAAAAAGGCGGCCGACGAACTGTATGACGAATATGCAACAAAGGATGCAGGATTCAAGGAGGTCCTGGAATCACAACGTGCCTACATGAAAAAGGCACGCGCCTGGACAACCATCTCCGAATACAATTATATCCAGACATCAGAAGAGCTCAGTAAATAACAGCCCAAACGGAAACCGCCGCACGAACTCATTCGGGCGGCGGCCCTTCTCCAGCACCCCGGAGGAACAGATGAGTATCAACGTGCTCGGTACACCCCTTGAAACCTGCAACACCAATCCGCTTACCGGTTATACCCGGGAAGGGAGCTGCCTGGAAATCGTAGGGGATGTCGGCAGGCACGTCATTTGTGTCCGTGTCACTGCGGAATTTTTGATGTTTTCAAAAGCGGTGGGCAACGATTTGTCTACCCCCATGCCGATGTTTGACTTTCCGGGTTTAAAACCCGGCGACCGCTGGTGCCTTTGCGCCCCGCGCTGGAAAGAGGCGCTCGACCACGGCATGGCCCCACCTGTAATCCTGATGGCCACCCACCACTCCGCCCTCGAGATTGTTACCCTGGAAGATTTGCTGACCCACTCGTATCATGAAGGACAGAACTGATTATTTTTCTCCCTGAGCCGCCCTCTCCCTTATGAGGGGTCAGACCTGAGGTCTAAACCCCGGCGCCCTCCGGTTGCAGAAATTATTGTGGACGATGGTTCCCGGATGTAGCATAGTTTATTCGACACACGGCACCCTTCCCCACTTGAGCCCTTCAACCTTGAGGTATCCATGGACGTAACCAAATTTGCCATCCCGGAAGTCATCTTCGGCCGCGGCAGCATCAACCATGCGGGGCAGTGCGCCCTGCGGCTGGGTGCAAAAAAAGTTTTCCTGGTCAGTGATTCCGGTATCGAGGAGGCTGGCTGGGTCGATAAACTCACAGATATCCTTAAAAGTGAAGGAATTGAGTGGGTCTACTACCCTGGAGTGACTTCTAATCCGCGGGATTCAGAGGTGGAACTGGGTGCCGAGCTCTACCGGAAGAACGGCACGGATGTGATCATCGCCATCGGCGGCGGCAGCGCCCTCGATACCGCCAAGGGGATCGCCATCCTGGCTTCCAATGGCGGCCGCATCCAGGATTACGAGGGAGCCAACCGCGTCAACCGACCCCTGCCGCCGATGGTTCTTATTACAACCACCGCTGGCAGCGGTTCGGATATCTCACAATTCTGCATCATCACCGATGTCCAGAGAGGGGTCAAGATGTCCATCATTACCCGCACTCTCGTCCCCAACATTTCCATTGTCGATCCGCTGATACTGAGGACCAAGAGTGAAACCCTCATCATCCACTCCGCCGTCGATGCCCTGGCCCACGCCATCGAATCCTACATGTCGACCATTTCCTCCCCTTTTACCGAGATGCATTCGTTAAAGGCGATTGACATCATCCTGGAAAGCCTGCCCAGCGCTATCAAGACCCGATCGCTGGATGCCCTGGAACAGCTCAGTGTCGCTTCCGTTTCTGCCTCGATGGCCTTCAGCAACGCAAGCCTTGGGGCCGAACATGCCCTGGCCCACTCCCTCGGCGGTTATTTCGATATGCCCCACGGGGTGGTCCACCCAATATTACTTACAGCTGTCATGCGCCATAACGCCCGTCTGGCTCCCGAAAAGATGGCTCATATCGGCAAGGTGATCCTTAAAAAAAGCCAGGGTAACAATGAGGAGACAGCCCTGGCAGGCATTATGAAACTTGAAAATTTCTTTGCAACTCTTGGCGTCCACACCAAACTGCACCAGGAATTGAGCGAAAAACAGAAACAGTATCTGGAGCCGATCTGCAAGGTAGCGGTCAACGATGCCTGCAACCTCACCAACCCGCAACCGGCTACCTGGAACGAGCTTCATAATATTTGTATGGAGGTCTGGTAATGAGCGCTCCGACCCTGGAAGACCTGATCGGCATAGAACATTGCAAGCTCGGTTTTTATCAGGATCTGCAGCAAAAAGTCGAGCAGCTCAAAACAACCAACCTCAAGCTGGAAAAAAAGCGGCAAGAGATGCAGGCCGTCCTGGATGGAATTACCGACCTGATGCTCGTTCTCTCAGACGACTTGAGAATATTACGAGTCAACCATGTGGTGAACAAGCGCTACCCCGATGTCGACCCGACCACGCTGCACTGTTACGAGCTGCTTAGAAAACGCAAGAGCCCGTGCCCGGACTGCCCGGTCAGAAAAGCTCTTGATAACAGGCAGGTGGTTAAAGAGAGGTCCTCTTACCGGGTTGGCAATGGCATAAAGCATTTTGAGATTATCGCCTCGCCGTTGAAAAGCGATCCGACCGGTGAGCGTCAGGCGTTGCTCTTTAAACGCGATGTCACCCTGGAAAAGGAGTACCAGGATAAATTCTACCAGGCAGAGAAAATGGCCACCGTCGGCACCCTCGCAGCCGGTGTCGCCCATGAAATCAATAACCCGCTGGCTGCCATCAGCGGCTTTGCCGAGGGGTTGCAGCGCAAGCTGGGCAAACTCGAGCAGGCTGTCGACAAGGAACTGGCGGACGATTTCCGGGAATACACCGCCACCATCATGAGCGAGTGCCTGCGCTGCCGCGATATCGTCCGGACCCTGCTCACCTTCAGCCGCCCTGTCGGCTCCCGCCTGAGTACCGTAGACATGAACAAGTGCGTCAATGACACCCTCTTTATCCTCAAACATCATTTCAAAGACCGGCACGGGGTCACCGTTGAGACCGACCTGGGCCAGGACCTGCCCGTCATCCTCGGCGACGAATCCCAGCTCAAGCAAGTGATCATCAACCTGATAACCAACGCCTTCGACGCCACCGGTGAAGGCGGACGCATCGATATCACCACCCGTACCGGTCAGCGCGGCACCGTCGAGCTGATCGTTGA
Source organism: Desulfopila sp. IMCC35008 (assembly GCF_010646885.2). Lineage (GTDB taxonomy): Bacteria > Desulfobacterota > Desulfobulbia > Desulfobulbales > Desulfocapsaceae > Desulfopila. The sequence goes on from NZ_CP050700.1 coordinate 5,430,608, forward strand.
AGATACAGGTTGCGGCATCCCGTGGGATATCCAGGACAAACTGTTTGAGCCGTTCTTTTCTACCAAGCAGGTGGGCCAGGGCATCGGTATTGGTTTATCGATGTGTTATTCCATCGTCCAGAATCATCATGGGGAAATATTTGTCTGCAGCGATGCAGGCAAGGGAGCCTCTTTCAAGGTCACCCTGCCGGGAGAGGGAAACGATGACTGAAGAGAAGTACAAGGTGCTGGTGGTCGATGACGAAGAACCGATCCGCAGACTCCTCTCCAAAGAACTGGCAACGCCTGAAAGACACGTACTGGTTGCTGAAAACGGGGCGGACGCCATGACCATGGCGATCAACTACTGGTTTGACGTCATCCTGCTGGACCTGCGGTTGCCCGACGTCAAGGGGCTGGAGCTGCTGATCGAGATCAAGGAACTGGTTCCCCATACCGAGGTGGTCATGATCACCGGTCACGGGGACGTAGACAGCGCAGTCGAGGCGATGAAGCTGGGAGCCTACGACTTCATCCGTAAACCGTTTAATCTCGACCAGATGGAAATGGTGGTTGAAAAAGCCCACCAGCGCGTTGTCCTGGCCCGGGAAAACACGATTCTCCGCAACAACTCCTCCGATCAACTCCCCGCCCGGCTGATCGGCAACTCCAGGGCAATCCGGGATATCCGGTTCCTGATCGAGAAAGTCGCCCCAGCTTCCATACCGGTACTGATCACCGGCGAATCAGGTGCCGGAAAAGACGTGGTTGCCAGGATGATTCACCAGCGGTCACTGCGGGCAGAGAAACAGATCGTGATCAAGAACTGCGCCTCCCTGCAGAAGGAGCTGGCCCGAAGCGAACTCTTCGGACACAGGAAAGGCGCCTTCACTGGGGCCGAGGAGTCCAGTGAAGGGTTGTTAACCTATGCTCATGATTCCACTCTTTTCCTTGACGAGATAGGTGAGCTTCCAGCGGGTGTCCAGGCCTCGCTGCTCCGGGTTCTGGAGACCCAGACATTTCGGAGGGTTGGGGAAAAGGATGAAAGGGTCGTCAATATCCGCTTTCTTTTTGCCACCAACCGTGACCTTGCCCGGGAAGTCCGGGATGGGAATTTTAACGAGGCCTTCCTTCACCGGATCAATGCCTTCCGCATAGAAATCCCCCCGCTCTGTGAGCGTAAAGAGGACCTGCCCCTGCTGGTCGATTACTTCCTCGCCAAGCTGGCACCCGATAGCGGTGAATACCGCATCGCCACCGGGGCCATGAACTGTATCATGAATTACGGCTGGCCCGGCAATGTCCGTGAGTTGCGAAACGTGATCGAACGATCCATCATCCTCTCTGAGAACAATCTCATCACCGAAAGATGTCTGCCGGCAGAGATGGTTGACGATAACGACACGGATGGTGACAACCTGACCCTTGAGGCAATCGAGAAGAAACATATCCTCAAGATCCTCGACTTTCATAACGGCAACCGGCAAAAGACCGCCGAGGCATTGGGCATAAGCCGGAAAACACTCTATCGAAAAATGAACAAGTATTTGGAACCATCGGCCTGAACAGGAAGACAAAAGTACCCATTCCCCCATCACCCCGGGTCATTTTGACCCGGGGTGATTTTTTACCCTGTATTCTCTGCAGCTCCAGACGTTTTATCTCTATGTTATTTTCCCCGGCAAGGACCTTTCCAGGATGTGCCCGGGTCAACCTTCCCTGAGACCGGTGACACCTTCAAACCCTATGCTACTGATTTTATTAGATTTACAAAACAGGCATACCTCTTGCTAGATTGGCACTGTCGTTTGTATGAATGTGCCGACTACTGAAGCCTCCCTGCTTACTAGCCGGTCCTTTCCCAATAAACATAAAATCGAGGTGTGTTATGGCAATTCGTGAAGAGGTATACGGTTACTTTATCCCCAGTGTTACCCTGATAGGCATCGGAGCAGCGAAAGAGATACCTGGAAAAATTGCAGCTCTCGGCGGAACCAAACCACTCATCGTCACCGACAAGGGCATCACCGCAGCGGGAATAACCAAGGAGATCACTGATCTGCTGGACGCTGCAAAAATGGAATATGTGGTATTTGACGAAACCATTCCCAACCCCACCGACACCAACGTTCACGACGGTGTGGATGTTTACAGAAATAACGGCTGTGACAGCCTGATCACCCTTGGAGGCGGCTCCTCACATGACTGTGGCAAGGGGGTCGGCCTTGTTGTTGCCAACGAAGGTAAGATCCAGGACTTCGAGGGTGTGGATAAATCCACCAAATCAATGCCTCCCTATGTTGCAGTGAACACTACCGCCGGAACCGCCTCTGAGATGACCCGTTTCTGCATCATCACCGATACCTCAAGAAAGGTGAAGATGGCTATCGTCGACTGGCGCTGCACCCCCAATATCGCCATTGACGATCCAATGCTGATGATGGGAATGCCTCCTGCACTGACCGCCGCCACCGGCATGGACGCCCTCACCCACGCGGTGGAGGCGTATGTCTCGACCATCGCTACCCCCATGACTGACTCAGCAGCGGAGAAAGCAATTGAGCTTATCGCCTCTCACCTGCGCCCGGCTGTTGCCAACGGCAACGACATCAATGCCCGCGAGGGAATGTGTTACGCCCAGTACCTGGCCGGAATGGCTTTCAATAACGCCAGCCTCGGTCACGTCCATGCCATGGCCCACCAGCTTGGCGGCTTCTACGACCTGCCCCACGGCGAGTGCAACGCCATCCTGCTGCCCCATGTCTCCGAATTTAACCTGATCGCCAAAATGGAACGATTTGCCAAGATCGCACAGCTGATGGGTGAAGACACCATGGGACTCTCAACGCGCGATGCAGCCGACCTGGCCCTGGAAGCAATCCGTAAGCTCTCTTCCGATATCGGTATCCCATCCGGCCTTATCGAACTCGGCAAGCGTTACGGCAAGGAAGTGAAAGAAGAAGATATCGAAACCATGACCGGCAATGCCCAAAAAGATGCCTGCGGGCTGACCAACCCACGAGTTCCATCTGATCTTGATGTAGCTGCCATTTATAAAGCGGCTCTGTAAGTTCTCCTCCCGCGGGACCTGCTCATATTGCCTTCCGGGCGGGTTCCGCGCACTCAACATAATTTCCCAGCACATCATATGTGACCAGTAAGCAGGATAACTGTTCACTTAATTTTTCATTTGCAGATGTACCTGTATAACAAGCCCGAGGTGAGAGTAATGACAGATAAGATTTTTCGTGTGAACATGACGGACCTTACAACCAGTGTGGAAACTGTCCCTGAAGCCTGGGCAGGACATGGTGGGCGAGGTCTCACTTCAACTATTGTCGCCGCCGAAGTCGAGCCGACATGCCATCCGCTTGGACCCAATAATAAACTTGTCTTTGCACCCGGGCTCCTCAGCGGTACCGTAGCCGCCAATTCCGGTCGTCTGTCAATGGGTGCCAAAAGCCCCCTTACAGGAACCATCAAGGAAGCCAATGCAGGTGGTACTGCAGCACAGTTGTTTGCCCGTTGCGGTTGTAAGGCCCTTATTGTTGAAGGCCTGCCGAAAGAAGACAAGTGGTACAGTATTTCATTATCCAGCGCCGGGGCCACCCTCAATGAGGAAAGCGAGCTCATCGGTAAAGGGAATTTCGAGATCATAAAAACCCTCACAGACCGTGTGGACCCCAAGTTCGGAATCATCACCATTGGTCAGGCCGGTGAAATGAAGCTGTCAGGTGCCAATATTTCCGTCAAGGATCCGGACGGCAATATCCGTTCCGGCGGACGAGGCGGTCTGGGAGCCGTCATGGGCTCCAAAAAAGTTAAATTCATCACTGTCGACCCCGGTGACGGCAAGGTCGAAATCGCCGATCCTGAGAAGTTCAAGGCCGCGAACAGAACCTTTGCCAAATCCCTGGTCGACCACCCTGTTACCCAAAGCCTCGCCCAGTACGGCACCAATGTCCTGGTGAACGTTATTAATGAATCCGGCGGACTGCCGACGAGAAACTTCACCCAGGGCCAGTTTGAAGGTCACGATAAGATTTCCGGTGAAACCATGTTCGACCTGATCGAAGAGCGCGGCGGTAAACCAAAGCATAACTGCCATGCCGGGTGTGTTATCCAGTGCTCCCAGATTTATAATGACCTCAAGGGCAACAAACTGACTTCAGGATTCGAGTACGAGTCAATCTGGGCCATGGGCGCCGACTGCTGTGTTGAGAACCTCGATCACATCGCTGAAGCGGATGCCATCATGGATGACATCGGTATCGACAGTATCGAGACCTCCGTGGCCATGGCGGTTGCCATGGAGGCAGGCGTTTTGGCATTCGGTGACGGCGCAGAGGCATGCCGGATACTCCGTGAAGAAGTCACCAACGGAACCGGTCTCGGTCGCATCATCGGCAATGGTGCCGAGTCTGTTGGAAAAGCATACGGCATGACCCGCGTCCCGGTCGTCAAGGGTCAGGGCATTCCGGCGTATGATCCGCGTGCCATAAAAGGTATCGGCATCACCTACGCCACCTCCACCCAGGGTGCAGATCACACCATGGGCTACACCATCGCCACCAACATCCTCGGTGTGGGCGGCTCTGTCGATCCACTCACCAAGGAAGGCCAGGTCGAACTGTCCAGAAACCTCCAGATCGCAACCGCTGCCATAGATTCAACCGGCATGTGCCTGTTCATCGCTTTTGCGGCTCTGGATAACGAAGAATGTTTACCGGCTGTAATTGACATGCTCAACGCCCGGTTCGGGATTGAGCTGACCGCAGATGATGTAACCAATCTGGGCAAACATATCCTGGAAACAGAACATACCTTCAACCTCAAGGCGGGCTTCACCAACCTTGACGACAGGTTGCCGGAGTTCTTTTATAACGAACCCCTCCCGCCGCATAATGTCGTCTTTGACTTCACCGGCAAGGAAATTGATACGTTCTGGGACTTTCAATAGATTACTCGTGCCTTCAAGGTCCTTGAAAATTCAGAAAACTCGTAGTCTACGCGTATCTGTTCAAGTTGGAGGCACATCCAAAATCTCACCGCCGTCCCTCCTCTCGCTCACAGCCGGTGCCCCGGCTTTCCCTCTCATTGGCACCGGCTGATTCCTTTTAGAATTATTCCACTACAGCATCCTTCTAACGTACCTTCATTGTCAGAAATCGTCAGGCCTTGTCATTATCAGGAAAAGCATCACAGGTTCAAAGATGGAGAGACTCTTGGCGAGTCGTTCCTTGCCCGTGAAAATCTGCTTAACATTGCCCATCCTTTCATGGCTAACGTGTACGAGTTACCAGATAAGTGACAGGGCTACAGGAGCATACTTTACCACTCATCCTATGCCTCTGGTGCAATCACCGCCAGACTGAATTCCATAACCGGCAGGATGCAATCTTGCCAGTTATCATCAGGCGGTTTACTTTGCAGTAATGAACTGGACGATTTGCTCTAAACCCAACCGGTCCTTCTCGATTACAGGACCATCCCTGGATCGTCAGACAATGGAGACAAACTCGATATTCTCTACTCAGCACACTCCGGTTTCAGGGCATTTAAACCGCTTATCAGCTCGCTTTTGCTTTGTCATCCAATTCTCCAGGTGGCGGTGAGTGTAAATAAGCTGCGGCGAGGTGAGATACATGAAGTTGAAACGTGTGGTACCGATCACACCCTGAAGCGAGCAATAAGCGATAGACGAAAGTAATAGGACAAACGATGCGATTTATTCTTGATACACTTACTCAACATCTTCAAAAAAATGAACCGGTTGTTATTGGGGCAATAATACGCAGTTCCGGCTCCGTACCCAGATCTTCCGGCGCACGAATGCTGGTTACAAAGGACGGAACGCTCCATGGCACTGTGGGCGGCGGAGCTTTGGAAGGTCAATGTCACAAGGTAGCCAGGGAGCTTTTTGAAACTGAAAAATCATTCAGGTTGAAGGAATTCTCCATGACCGCAAGCGACGCTGCCGACGTCGGCATGGTCTGCGGAGGCGCCGCCACTGTCCTGCTGCAGAGGATCGAGCCCGAGCAACTGTCGATGCTCACAAAATTACAGGAGATGTATCTGCGGGCCACCAGACCTGTTCTCATTACCGCAATCCCTCATGGGGGCGCGGTTCCCAGCATGGCAATTTTCGGGGAGGAGCAAGAATCATCACTCATCCCGGAGAGTATCCTTGCAACCGTACCTGAAAAAAGCAGGAGAGAGCCATACCTGCTGAACGAGAACACCCATGATTATTTTATCGAGCCCCTGGCTCATCCGGGTGTGGTACACTTGGTGGGAGCCGGTCATGTGGCGCTGGCAACCGCCCGGATGGCTGCTTTCACAGGGTTCGAAGTGGTTGTCATGGACGACCGTGAGGAATTTGCCAACAGTTCGCGTTACCCGGAAGCCAGGGAAGTGCGCGTCCTGGAGAATTTCGACAATTGCATCACTGACATGGGACCTGGCGATTATGTAGTTATCGTCACCCGGGGCCATATGCATGACAGGGATGTTCTCGCCCAGAGCCTGCAAACGGAGGCTGGCTATATCGGCATGATCGGCTCCAGTAAAAAACGGAAGGCCGTCTACGATTCCCTGCTTCAGTCCGGTTTTACCGAAGCCGATCTGCAGCGGGTTCACAGCCCCATAGGGATCTCCATCGGTGCAGATACCCCTGAAGAGATAGGGATCTCCATCGTTGCCGAATTGATACAGGTCCGTGCGGGCCTCAACACATGAGAACCGGGGTAATAATCCTGGCAGCAGGCTACTCCTCACGGATGGTCGAGTTCAAACCGTTACTGCAGATAGCTGGCAGGACAGTTGTCAGGCGGTGTGTCGACCTCTTCAAAAACAGTACTCCGGAGCAGACCATCGTTGTCACCGGCCACCTGGCTCATGAGGTTGAAGCAGCCCTCGGTACATCAGCAGTCTCTGTTTTCAACCCGAACTTTGACAGCGGCATGTACAGCTCAATTTGCAGGGGGGTAAAAAACCTGCATAGGGATCTGGACGGTTTTTTCCTGCTGCCGGTGGATATCCCGCTTATTCGTCCCGCGACCATCGACATACTGCACACCTCTTTTGATGGCTCGGCTGTACTGTATCCCCGATTCAACGACAGGCGCGGCCACCCGCCGCTTATTCCCGCGCACCACATCCCGGCTATCCTTGCTTACAATGGTGACGGCGGCTTAAAAAAACTGTTGCGGAGTTTTCCCAGCCGCGACATACCGGTATGGGACCGAACGGTCCTGATGGATATGGATACAGAGGAAGATTATACTGTTCTCAGACAATTTCACACCTCCATGAGCATCGGCAGCCGCGAAGAGGTGGCGATACTTGCCCGCACCACTCTCCCAGCCAAAGGCCTGGCCCATGGAAAAGCGGTTGCCGAGATCGCCCTCAAACTTGGAGAAGCCCTGTCAGCAAATGATCTTCAGCTGAACCCGGACCTGTTGCACAACGCCGGTCTGTTGCATGATATTGGCAAAGGGCAGCCAAACCATGAACAGGCAGGGGGAGAGATCGTCGGTCGCCTAGGCCTCACAGGCCTTGTCCCATGTATAGGCAACCATCAGGATTGTATCAGCCTGGCTGGAAAGCTGTCGGAGGCAGAACTCATCTGGCTGGCCGACAAGTTGGTCCAAGGAACGTGCCCGTTAACCGTAAAACAACATTTTGAGAGAGTTAGCGGTAACTCAATCGATACTATCCTTGGCAGGTAGCAGGCCCTAAACCACGTAATCGAATTGCCTGAGAGAAAACCGGTGGTACTTTGTAGCACACCGTTTTTATGATATTTTCTTGACTTATCGCTATCGATATAGTTGTCTGTCTGTTATGAATTCAGGTGCCTGTATCAAGGCTGTACCCATGTTGCACTGCATCTATGCATCGCGGGTCATAAGGGAACCCTGTGAGAATCGGGGACGAGCCCATCGCTGTAACCGGGGACGAAAGCTGCAACAAGTCACTGACATATCTCTCTTGCTTCATTGAGTGGTTGGGAAGGCGCAGTCAGTAGGATTATCCGGAAGTCAGAAGACCTGCCTGGAGAAAAGTCGGGGATCTCCCTCTGGACAAGGGCCCCCATTATAGATACGAGATAACAGGGCATCCCGGATCATTTTCTATTAATGGTCGGGGATTTTTTTATGCCGGACCAGCTATACCTTTTGAGGAGAAAAAAATTATGACTAAGCTGTTGCACACCCTTTCGTATGTGATTGTCCTTTCTCTTTGTATGGCTGTAACTGTTGCCTCTGCTTCAGGCACCATGGGCAAACCGGGTAGTGGCAAGAACGCCATTCTCCTGGCAAGCTTCGGAACGACTGTACCGAAAGCCGTATCAGCCATCACCAACATTTCCGATACCGTGAGAAAAGCCTACCCGGAAACAGAAGTTCGCATCACCTTTACTTCCAATATCATCCGCTCCATATGGAAAAAACGCCAGGCAGAACCACAAAAATGGCTGGACCAGGGAATCCCGGAAGAAATCCTTTATATAAAAAACTTTATTGCCACTGTCGGCGACCTGCTTGAAGACGGCTATACCAATATCGTCGTCCAACCAACCCATATGTTTTTTATGGAGCAATCCCACGATCTCCAGCAGTATGTCAATGGACTGGCCTCCATCCGCACCATGAAAGATAGATGGAAGCCGATCGACACCCTGGTTATGGGCCGCCCGGCACTCGGCATGCCTGGTGACACATACTCCTACCATGAAGACGTTGCAGCCGTGTGCAGGACCCTTGCCGGAGATGCAGAAGCAGCCAGGAAAAGCGGCTCCATGCTGGTCTACATGGGCCATGGCAATGAGCACTGGTCAACCGGAATTTATACGGAAACACAGAAAAAAATGCGCGAAATGTATCCGGATGTAGCAACCTTTATTGGCGTTGTTGAAGGTTCACCGTCCTTGGATGATTTTATGAGCCATCTCAAGTACTCAAAGACCAGGAAGGTAATGCTCAAACCGTTTATGATCGTTGCCGGTGACCATGCCACCAACGATATGGCAGGTCCTGAAGAAGACTCCTGGAAATCGATCCTGAACAAGGAGGGTTATGATGTCCAGCCGGTATTGAAAGGATTGGGTCTTAATAATAATTTCGCCGCTCTCTTCGTCGATCATATCGCTGATGCAGCCAGCGATGCCGGACTTACTTTAAAATAACGAACAGACTGCACCTCTTTGAAAAAGAGGGTGAGTAGTCAATCACGACACACTCGTTTCACCGCGATAGCAGGATTCCCTGCTATCGCGTCCTCCCTCCCCTACCCAATCCCACCTGCCGTACTTACTTTATAGAAATTGTTCTATTTCACGAATTCACCATAGCCCCCAACGGTTTTATTATTATGGAAACCTGGATCATCACGCTTATCCTGCTGGCAACGCTTTACCTGCTGATCACTGAAAAAATTTCCGTCGACCTCACGGCCATCGGCATCATGGTACTGCTGGTAGTCAGCGGCATCCTCTCCCCTAGAGAAGCAGTCGGTGGATTTGCCAACCCGGCTGTCATTACCGTCGGGGCCATGTTCGTGGTCAGTAAGGGCATGATGCGTACGGGTGGTGTCGAGTTCCTGGGCAGGCAGGTTATCCGGATGGCTGGTGGCAATTTTTCAGTAGCCCTGACAATTGTGCTCATTTCCGTGGCTGTTGCTTCCGCCTTTATCAACAACACCCCGGTGGTTATCCTCTTTATTCCCGTGGTCATGGCGATGTGTTGTGAGTACGGTCTCAGCCCTTCAAAGTTTCTCATCCCAGTATCCTACGCCTCGATTCTGGCAGGCACCTGCACCCTGATCGGGACCTCGACAAACATCATCATCAGCGACTTGAGTTACGATTCCGGCTATGGGGCCCTGTCGATGTTTGAACTCTCCATTATTGGTGTGCCCATTGCCGTTATCGGCATTATCTTCCTCCTCATTGCTGCCCCCAAGGTCTTGCCGGATCTTGCCAATCCGGTCTGCCACCTCCAGGACAGTGAACACAGGGAATACTTGGCGGAACTCCAGATCCAAACAGACTCACCACTGGTTGGCCACAGCTCTGGAGACATCTTCAACAGCCGTTATCCCACCCTGCAGGTCCTCGAAGTCATTACCGGTACCCAGATTCATTACCCCGGCCGGGAGGAAGTTGCCCTCCAGGGTGGGGATATACTTCTGGCCAAGGGATCACTCAATGATCTCGTTGCTATCCTTCATAAAGAAGGTGTTGAACTACCCAGTTCTGAAAAAGGGTTGGTTCTCGGTGCCCAGAAAGATGCCCCCATTGTCGTTGAACTCATTATCTCCCCACACTCCACCCTGCGCGGTAGAAAACTTTACAACACCGACCTGGCAACCGATGAGGACGTGCATGTTATTGCCGTTAAACGAAGTCATCTCCATCTCAGCGAACGACAGATTCACGATGTACGGCTCCAGACCGGGGATATCATCCTTATATGGTGTTCGGAATCAAAACTGGAATCCATTCGGGCCGGCAAGGACTGCATTGTCATTGAAGATGTCTACGAAGAGATAATTCATAAACGAAAGGCCATCTGGTCGATAGTCAACTTTATCGGCATGGTAGGGACCGCAACACTTGGCCTTGCCGATATTATGACCTGCGCCCTGACCGCCGCCTTCCTGATGATTGTTACGGGTTGCCTGCAGATGCGAGATGCCTACAAGTCACTGCAGGGCGATGTCCTTTTATTGATCGCAGGCACCATTGCTCTCGGTACGGCCATGCAGAAAAGCGGCACCAGCCAGCTGTATGCTGAGGCCTTCCTGAAACTGTTCGAAGGCATGTCTCCGACTCTGGTGCTGGGAGGGATTATCCTGCTCACCAGCATTTCAACCCAGATACTTTCCAATAACGCCACGGCCGTCCTGCTTCTGCCCATAGCCATCTCCACAGCCCTCGGCATACATGTAGATCCCAAACCATTTATTATCGGCATCTCTATTGGGGCGAGTGCCTGTTTTGCCACTCCGGTAGGTTATCAGACCAATCTCATGGTGTACGGACCGGGCGGATACAGGTTCAAGGATTATCTCAAACTTGGTATCCCCTTGAATATTTTCGTGGTTGTCACAGGAATGATACTCATCCCGATCATCTGGCCTTTTTAAGGAATCCTTCAGGGTTACCGGGAGCACCACAGATTACAGGGACAGCCATCTGTGTTCGTTATTTTTATCATAAATATATTTGATAAAAACGGATTTTGTATGGTACTATTAGAACATCCTAAAATGGATAATATGCACTCTATTATCACCTTCCCACCGGCAGTGTAAAGCGAACCTCTGGAGGCATTATGAAAGTTAAGGACATAATGGAACCGCTGACCAACTGGCTCACACCGGAAATGTCGATCCTTGAGGCGATCCGAACCATGCAGCACACAAAACGCGGACACGGATTAGCCGTAAACGGCATTGTTGTACTCGATAACGAGATGAGATTGGTTGGGATCCTCTCAACGAGAGATATATTACGAGTTGTTATCCCTTCTTTCATGTACTTGCATGAAATTACAGATGAAAAAACCTGGGTCGGCCTCCGCCTTGATCGGACAGAAAAGCTGGATTCAATGACGGTGGGAAAGATCATGACCGAAGATGTCCGGGTCATATCCTATAACGAAACTATTTTGCGTTGTGCAGACCTGATGCTGGTGGAGCAACGAAGGAGATTACCGGTAATCGGTACTGAAGGGAAAGTCGTGGGGGTCGTCTACCTGCGCGATGTATATAATGCTGTCACCAATCTACTCTGCCATACCAGAAGTGCGGAGGTGGCCGTCGGCTGACAGGTCATGCCCACAAAAAAAGAAGGTGGGAACAGTTATGAACAAACACTATTCCTGCCCCTGTTCTTCGCCTTGTACAAGGCACTGTCGGCCTTCTCGATAAGCTGTACTTCCTTATAGCCAGGATAAGGCGTACAGCTTGCCACCCCGACACTCACCGTAAACGAGATTTTCATATCTCCATGATACTGGTCTATGTCCTCTGCGCGTGCCCGTATCCTCTCGGCCACGAAGAGTGCATGTTCCAAATCATTGCCGGGCAGGATAATTGCGAACTCCTCTCCACCATACCGGGCAACGATATCTGTCTCCCGCTGCACTTCACTTTGCAATACCAGCGACAGTCTCCGTAAACATTCATCACCCACCAGGTGACCATGCCGATCGTTGATCACCTTAAAATGATCGATATCGATTAATAACAGCGAAATACTTGCCTGGACACGGGTAGCCGCCTTTATCTCCTTCTTCAGGGAACTGTCGAAAAAACTCCTGTTCTTGAGGCCGGTCAGCCCATCCAGGGCATTCAACCGCTCCAACTCTGTATTATACCTCTTTATCATAAAAGAATATTTTAGGGCCCGCCAGTACTCCCGATGCTGAATCCGGGTGATTGAATACATACCAAGCCAATAAATACCAAAAACAAGACCCAGTGACAAATTGTCCCCGGCAAATAGAAAAGCGGTGACCATACCGGGCAGTAAAAGGCAGCTGATCAGTCCGATGGTTAAGACCCGGCTGGCCAACAGCGCGGTTACACCGCCACCGGCAAGACCTGCAGTACAAATGATGATAACCAGTGAAAACGGCTCAAGTTCGGGGAGAATCATTGACAGGGAACAGAGAGCGCCCCAGCATATTGCGGGCAACCAGATAATGGGATAGAAGAGCAACTTCCAGCTTAATGCACTCTTCCGGTAAATCGTTTCGAAAGAGATCATCAGAAGGACCCTGCCAGCACTCAGGAGAATAAAAACGACCGTGAACCACAGGCATATTTCAGGGGAGCTGACATAGAGTTTGTTCGGGATAATATTGGCAAACCAAAGTAAAAGATAGATAAAGCAGCCGGTAACGGACCTCCGATTTATATCGCCTCTTGCCGTAAACAGCATCTCCTCATTTATGACAATATCCTTCAATGATATGTTGTCCCTAATATATCTTTGTTTCAGTATTGTGCTCCTCCTGAGGATACTACGACAGATAGAATTTTACTGCCACCAATCGTGGTGCCAAGACACCATTACTGCGCCTTAATGACGGGTTTAAAAACAAGGACAGTGGCTGGAAAACGGAGTTCCGTCTGAATAGGCAGCAAGGAACAAAATTCCCGCTTCATTCTGACTGTGAAACGGGTATTTTGTTTTTCGGTACTGAATTAAATTCTGCATTATTGCTGCTCCCAGAAGTGACAGGCAACCTGGTGATTGGCTGCGACCTCCGTAAGAGCTGGTTTCTGCTTCGCGCATAATGGCTGGGCCAGCGGGCAGCGGGTACGGAAAACACAACCAGAGGGAGGGGCCAGCGGTGAGGGCAGATCGCCTTCCAACACGATCCTCTGCTTGTTTTTTTCCTTATCCGGGTCAGGAATTGGCACAGCGGATATCAACGCCCTGGTATACGGATGCTTTGGGGCTGCATAGAGGTTTTTCTTATCCGCAATCTCCATGACGTTCCCAAGATAAAGGACCATAATACGGTGACTGATATGCCGTACTATGGAAAGATCATGGCTGATAAAGATCAGTGACAACCCGAAGGTTTTTTGCAGCTCCTGAATCAGGTTGATTATCTGGGCCTGGATGGAAACGTCAAGGGCTGAAACCGGTTCGTCACAGACAATGAGTTTTGGTTTCAGAATCATGGCCCGGGCGACACCAATACGCTGACACTGCCCTCCCGAAAACTCATGGGGATACCGGTTGATCATAAGTGGCAACAGGCCCACCTGCTCCATCATCTCCGCGACACGCTCTTTTTTCTCACCATTGCCTAACTCCGGATAGTGGACGGTGAGCGGCTCGGCAATAATATCACCGATGGTCATACGCGGGTTGAGACTCGCCAACGGATCCTGAAAGATAATCTGCAGCTCCTTGCGATACGAGATCATCTCTTTCGGGCCCAGCCCCTCAATATGGTCCCCCTGCCAGACGACCTGACCTCCGGATAAGTCAAGCAGTTGAAGCACACCCCGCCCCAGCGTCGATTTCCCACAACCCGACTCGCCAACTATCCCGAGGGTTTCCCCGCTGTAGATGGAAAAGCTCACGTCATCAACCGCTTTTAACGGCGTCGGGGGAACAAACAGCTTGCCTGAATCAATGGGGAAATAGACCTTGAGACCGTTGACCGAAAGAATCGGATTCTCTGTTGTATTCACGCTCATGCTCATACCATTTTCTCCAGGAAACAGGCCTTCTTACGATCTCCTTCAATATCCTCCAGAGGCGGTCGCTCCAGGTTGCATTTGTCCATCGCATAAGTACAACGCGGGGCATAGCTGCATCCATCCGGCAAATCCTGCAGATCGGGTGGCTGACCCGGGATGGTATACAGGGTCCCCTCTCTCTCCTCATCAAGCCTCGGCATGGAGCTCAGCAGACCTTTCGTATACGGATGCTGGGGATCATGGAAGACCTCGCTGACCGTAGCCTGCTCGACGATCCTGCCCCCGTACATTACCACTACCCGGTCGCTTAAACCTGCAATAACCCCCAGATCATGGGTGATCATGACAGTGGCCATATTCAGTTCACGGCCCAGCCGGGCGAGGAGTTCGAGAATCTGGGCCTGCACGGTTACATCAAGGGCGGTAGTTGGTTCATCGGCGATCAGCAGTTTTGGCTGGCAGAGAAGCGCCATGGCAATCATGACACGCTGACGCATACCACCTGAAAATTCATGGGGATACATGCGAAACCGTTTTTTTGATTCCGGGATACCCACCAGATCCAGCATCTCGATAGAGGTCACAGCAGCCTTTTCCTCACTCATGCCACGATGTTCCACCAGCACCTCGGTCATCTGCTTGGAGATCCTGAGATACGGGTTGAGCGATGTCATCGGGTCCTGGAAAATCATCGAGAACTCGACGCCACGGAGCCGGTTGAGATCTTTTGGGCTGAGGCCAAGGATCTGCTCCCCTTCAAAATACACTTTGCCTTCAGTCGTACCATTTTTAGCCAGCAACCCCATAAGCGACATGAAGACCTGGGTCTTACCGGATCCGGACTCACCGACAATACCGAGACATTCTCCGGCCTGGACCGAGAAACTCACGTCATTAACGGCGCAGACCTCGCCGTCATGGGTGTGAAATCGTGTGGTTAGATTCTGTACATCAAGCAGCATAATTATCTATCCTTCGGGTCCAGGGCATCGCGCAGACCGTCACCGATGAAGTTAAAACAGAAAAGGGTCAAGGCCAGGAAGGTCGCAGGAAAGATCAGCAGCCACGGGGCTGACTCCATCTGCTTCGCTCCTTCTGATATCAAAACCCCCCAGCTGGTCAACGGCTCCTGGACACCCAGTCCGAGGAACGAGAGAAAACTCTCTGTCAGGATTACCATGGGAATAGTCAGTGTCATATAGACGATGACCGGACCCAGCACATTGGGGATAATGTGGCGGAGAATAATTTTCCAGTTCGATACACCCACTGCATGGGCCGCTTCAATAAAGTCCTTCTTCTTCACCGACAGGGTCTGGCCCCTCACTATCCGGGCCATGGTAAGCCACTCGACGGCACCGAGCGCCACAAAAATAAGAAAGATATTCCGGC
This sequence comes from Desulfopila sp. IMCC35008, assembly GCF_010646885.2. Lineage (GTDB taxonomy): Bacteria > Desulfobacterota > Desulfobulbia > Desulfobulbales > Desulfocapsaceae > Desulfopila. The sequence goes on from NZ_CP050700.1 coordinate 5,446,211, forward strand.
CAAAAAAGACCATCAGCAATATCACAAAAAACATAAACGGCAGGGAGTAAAGAATATCCACTATCCGCATCATCACGTTATCCGTCCGTCCGCCGAGAAAACCGGAAGTCGCGCCGTAGGTCACGCCGATAAGAAGACTGACTGTGGTGGCAAGGACCCCGACCATAAGCGAGATGCGTGCCCCATACAGGGTCCGGACAAACAAATCCCGCCCGTTTCCGTCAGTGCCAAACCAGTGTTTGAGCTCCATATTGGGCGGACCGGGAAAATCGTACCCCCAGTCCGGTTCATCATAGGCCCATGGTGAGAGCAGGGGTGCAACAATCGCCAGAACCACGATAATGGAGAGCAGTATCATGGAGACTACTGCCGCTTTATTATGAAAAAGTCGCCGCCGTGCGTCCTGCCACAGGGACCGCCCCTTCACCACTTCTGCCGACTCAAGCCCGTTAAGCCCGTCTTGTATGTATGATTTCGTTCCCACTATTCAACCTTCACTCTCGGATCGAGGAACCCGTATATCAGGTCAACGATCAAATTCAGGCAAATGATGAGAACCGCATAGAAGATCACAACCCCCATCACTACCGGATAGTCTCGATTGAGTGCACCGTTTACAAAGTATCTCCCGATTCCGGGTACATCAAAGATCGATTCGATAACCACCGAGCCTGTAATAACTGCCGCCGTCGCAGGACCAAGATAGGAGACGACTGGTAGTAAGCCACCCTTTAAAGCGTGCCGGACTACTACAATTTGTTCGGTCAACCCTTTCGCACGAGCAGTCCGGATATGATTGGAGTGCATGGTCTCCACCATGGAACCACGGGTCAAGCGGGCGACATAGGCTATCTGCGGCAGGGCCAGGGTAACAACCGGCAATATGGAATATTGCAGGGCTCCCCCCCCCCATCCGGCCACCGGCAGCCAGGAGAGATACACCCCAAACACCAATGCCAGAAGCGGCGCCATGACAAAGTTAGGGATCACAATCCCCGTCATGGCCATGCCCATCACACAATAATCGAAAGTGGAATTCTGGTTCAGTGCGGCGATAGTCCCGGTAGTTACCCCGAACACAATAGCGAGAAAAATTGCTGCCATTCCGAGACGAAGGCTCACCGGGAATCCTGCCTTGATGAGGTCGTTGACGGTAAAATCGAGGTATTTGTACGATGGGCCGAAATCCCCTTGCAGGATATTCTTCATGTAGTCGATATACTGCTCGTGGATCGGCTTGTCGAGATTATAGGCTTTCAGGATATTGGCCTCGATCTCCGGCGGCAACTGTCGCTCGCGGTCAAACGGACCGCCCGGAGCCATGCGCATCATGAAAAAGGCAATGGTAATGATAATGAAGAGTGTGGGAATAGCACTTCCCAGACGACGAACAGCGTAAGCAAACATCTGATTCTCCTGAAGTTGTCCGGATTCAAAAGACAAAAACATCACAGGAGCCGCCAGGGCTCCTGTGATGGATTATACAAAACTACTTCAGGGAAACATAACGCCAGCGATGAATGTCTTTCGGGTTATCTTCAAATCCGACAACTTTCTTGCTGACGAGGTTCTTTGATACATAGTGATAGATAGGGATTACCGGCTGATCAGCCATAGCCATAGCCTCGGCCTTACGCATCAACTCACCACGCTTAACAAGATCGGCGGTAACCTCAGCCTGCTTCATCAGGCTGTCATACTCCGGATTGGAATACCGGCCATAGTTGTTCGCTCCGGTCCGGGTTTCAAGCAGGTACAGGAAGTTCTGGGCATCATTATAGTCGGCAATCCAACCGGCACGGGCCACCTGGAAATCACCTTGCTTGAGGTCAGCGTAGTGAACCTTTACTTCTGAATTGAACAGTTCGGTTTTCACGCCAATCTGCTTCCACATTGAAGCTACGGCAACGGCGATACGCTTGTGATTTTCAGAGGTGTTGTACCTGAGCGTCAGCTCCAGAGGGTTCTTCTCGTCATATCCGGCTTCTTTAAGCAGGGCCTTGGCCATCTTCACACGCTCGCCATACGGAGTGTCTTTCCACTCAACTTCTGCCGGGTTGTCATAGTAGGCAACTCCCGGGGGTACGAAGGAGTACGCTGCAAGCTCACCGGTCTTCAGCACCTTGTCGACGATAGCTTCACGATTGACAGCCATGGAAAGAGCTTTTCTTATGCGAACATCGGTAAATGGCTCTTTGGCGGAATTAATCGGATAATAGTAGCATCCCATGTAAGGAGCAATACGGGTCTCATCCGGCAGGTTCTTTTTCAGCCACTCGATCTGATCGGAGGCAAAGTCCATCGCGACATCAATCTCACCCGCACGAAAACGCTTTTGTACCGCTGCACGGTCTTCCTGGGTGTAAAAGGTGATATCGTCGATCTTCAGATCGGCAGCGCCCCACCACTTGTCGTTTTTGGTCAGCTTCACGTGGGTGTTCGGCAGCCATTCAACAAGTTTGTATGGACCGTTCACAACCATATTCGCCGGCTTGGTCCATTCCTTGCCTTTTGCCTCGATAACATGTTTGGGAACGGGATAAGCGGTGTAATGGGTCAGCAGTTCAAGAAAATACGGAGCAGGTCCGGTCAATTTGATCTCGAGGGTATAATCGTCGATAGCTTTTACAGCCAGAGTCGAAGCTTCCGCTTTACCGGTATTAATTGCTTCCGCTCCTTCGATAATATACAGCAGGGAGGCATATTCTGCTGCGGTCTCAGGCAGCAGGATACGCTGCATGGAGAAAACAAAATCATTGGCGGTCAGCGGAGTGCCGTCAGACCACATTGATTTGCGCAGCTTGAAGGTATACGTCTTACCATCTTCTGAGACGGTCCATGATTCCGCAACACCTGGAACAGCTTTGGACTTTGGATCCTCAGTCGTCAGACCGAGAAACATATCTCCGACAATGTAATTCTCCCAGGTACCGCTCACCTTATGTGGATCAAGTGATGCAGGTTCACCCATGGAAGCAACACGAAGGGTGGTTCCGCCAAAAGCAGCGGTCGAACCCAAGATCGCAAAGCAACACAATGCTACCAACAACGCATGGACTCTTTTCATCGAATTCCTCCATTAAATTGATTTTTTTTTGCTGTGATATAAATAGATTATTATCGCACAGCAGCTACAAGACTCCTCTTGTTCCAGGTGTTTATTTATACCTAATTCGATCTTCTGGCAAGACCGAACAGCCGATCTGGTTCAAAATAAGAACCAGTCAACAACTCGAAAAAATTAAGCCCCCTTGGCTATTTCAGGGCCTCATCCTTATCATTGTATACAATATATTAAAAGTTCTGAATAAAATTAGGAACCGCTACATTTCGGTAGAACAAAAAAATATGGCCATTTTTCAAATTTACCCACTCCGGTCTTTTAATTGACCATGGGGAGAGCAACAGGTAAATTGTAGCATTATTTTGTTGTACCATCCAAACCCGTTAGACGATTAGCATCCTGAACAGTCTATACGGTTCTGTCAGGCTCCTGCCTGACAGAAGGAATACCTTCATTGTTAACACCCGGAAACTATTTTACAAGGAGAATATATATGAGTTTACAAAATACGATCCAGGGCGGCTTGAAAGACGCCATGAAAGCAAAGGATTCCGTAAAAACCGGTGCCATCCGTATTTTAATAGGGGAATTTCAGCGTCAACCTGAAAAAGAGTTGAGTGATGAACAGGTTATACAAATCATCAAGAAACTCATAAAATCGGAAAAAGAACTGCTCGCCGCCTCAGGTGAAAGTGATACGGGGTATATTACGGTGCTTGAAGGGTATTTGCCTGCCCAGGCGAGTGAAGAGGATATCCGGGCCTGGATAGCCGGCAATATCGATTTCTCTGAGTTTAATAACAAGATGCAGGCAATGCGCCCTATCATGACCCATTTCGGTTCAAGCGTGGACGGAAACATCGTTAAGAAAATCCTGCAGGAAATGTAAAAAAGGAGAGAAAATCAGAAAAGTACAGAATGCTATTCCGACGAGGAACATGCCAGATATGCTGTTCACAGCGTCGGAATATCATGTGCTTGTTGACCTGTTCACCTCATGGTTCACCCTTTGGACCAGCACTTCAATCCTAGCTAAACCCGGTCGTCATAATCAGTTGCGACCTGAAGAGATGATAGTAAATACCTGGCATGCCAGGCTAAACCTGTCTCTGCACCCCACCTGTACTTGACGGTTACAGCCTGGCAAACCTGGTATTTACAGTCATACGATGCCTACTGCTTGTACTTCTTTGCACCGTACGTTTTCATTATAGCAACCGCCATGCCAGATTTCTTTTTCTTCCCGGCAAAGAGCCAGATGACTCACCAAATTTACATTTTATATAGTTATTTCTATATTTTATATAATATTCTTTACCGAATGGTATTCCTATCCTTTCATTTGTCTGTACTTCTTCCTTATGACTCACGACTCAAAGTCCTTCCAAATCTGTAAAACCGGATTAACCCTGCCTGAAAATCATTCATCATGTTCTTACATTCAGGAAAAACACCCCCTTCTATAGATTCTTGCAAAAGGCTCTATCATACTGTATTGACAATTCATAGTTCTTTTCTATCTGATAACTGAATCCAGCAAAACAACGTCTGAAAAATCAGACAGATTGACAATCACACCGCTATACCTAGTCAGGTTCCGCCGAAATTATCACGATATTCGTCTACAATTAACCATGACATTCATGGAGGGGATGCCATTTGCTACATTATAATCCTCTGCAAATCCATGTCCCTCCATACAATGTGTGCAATATATATCAACCTCGCATGATATTGATCTCATGAATGACCAGATATACACATGAGCCGCCAGAGCCAAAATCGCTCCGTTTTTTCAGACAAGATATCGTCCTTGCCACATAAAAACATCACGCCTGCATCATCCGGATTTCGAAAACCCATTGAAATAGAGTGAAAGAACGTGATAAATTAAGAAAATTGCCAGCGACCTTCCGGTTCCCTGTCTTCTCTCAGCCGATATATGATTGAACGGGTACTAGGGTAAAGGTACGCTACTTACAGCAGTTTCTGCCATACACACCTATCAGGAGGAATCCAGATGGCCCTGCCCAAGGACATGTATCAGTGCCAGATCAGTAATTGCGGATATATTTACGACCCGGATAAGGGGGAACCCAAAACCGACACACCGCCAGGAACCGCATTTAAAGACCTGCCGGATGACTGGTCCTGCCCGTTCTGCCAGGCCAGTAAGAAAAGCTTCCGGCCCCTGGCCGGCCCTGGTTCCGTGCTGGCAGACGGCATATAATTCCCGATGTAAGACAAAAACCGCCATACCTTTTCAGTATGGCGGTTTTCAGAGAGGAGTTTACAGCTACAACAGTACTACTTTTTGGTCCTTCACCTTCAAGTTAGACGCCAGGGGTACCTTCAGTCAATGCTTCCGGCCAGCGTTTTTTCGCAACCTCGTCTGTTGAATAGTCCGGCAGAATGATCGGGGCGACAGCCGGATTTTCAATCCCGGCCTCTTCCAGTTCTTTCTCGAACTTCACCACGTGGTCGAGACTCAAATCCTTCACCTCGACGCCACCGTTAACATATTTTGCAGCCCCAATACCGGCCCTTCGGCCAAAAGTTATGATGTCCTGCAGGCTGTTGCCCATCAGCCGGTTCTCACCATGGACACCACCGATAACCTCACCGGCACCGTACAATCCGGCCAGTTCAGTTTCTGAATCACCATTAACGTTGATACCACCGTTCTGGTAATGGAGTGTCGGGTAAACAAGCATCGGTTGCTTGCTGATATCGATTCCGTGACGCTCAAACTGAATAAACTTGGCGGGCAGTTCTTTACGAACAGAACCTGGCCCGTGCAGCTCCTCAATCATCGGGGAATCGAGCCAGAGACCAACACGCCCGGTAGGGGTCATGATGCCCTTGCCCTTTTCCATCGCCTCCTGGATCAACTCTGCAGATTCAACATCACGCGGCTCAAGCGGGAAGCAGAACTGCTCACCGTCAACATTTAAGACGTGGGCACCAAGGCCACGTACCTTTTCGGTAATCAACAGGCCAACGTTTTGCTCCGGATACGCAACACCTGTCGGATGATACTGGGTGGAGTGCAGTGACTTATTGCCAATACCTGCGCGATATGCCATCACAACACCGTCCATGGTTGCACCGTAATGATTTGTCGTAGCAAACCCTTTTACGTGAAGACGGCCGAAACCACCAGTGGCCATGACCACAGCCTTGGCCTTGACCACGGAAAATTCCTTGGTTTCCATATTGAACAATATGGCACCGGCACATTTACCGTCACTATCGAGCAATAACTCAATCGCCGGACTGAACTCAAGCACCGTGATTTTATCCGCCCGGTTCCTGGCCTCATCCCGTACCACCCGCATGATCTCTGCACCGGTCATATCGCCGGATGACTGCAGCCTCTTGCGTGATGATCCACCACAGTGACGAACAACGGTCCGACCATCTTCATACTTGTTAAACATCATGCCCAGGCTCTCAAGCCAGGCAATGGAAAGAGGTGCATCCTTGGCTAACGCTGCGACCAGGTCACGCTGGTTGGTGAAATGGCCACCACCAATCGTGTCGAGAAAATGATAATAAGGAGAATCACACTCCTGGGTCGCCGCCTGGATGCCGCCTTCCGCCATGATAGTGTTGGAGTCGCCGTGGCGCAGCTTATTTGCGACTATTACATCACAGCCCCCATCTGCTGCCATAATGGCCGCAGAGGTACCTGCGCCGCCGCCGCCGATGACCAGTACATCAGTCTCATGATCAATCTTCTTCAGATCAACCAGTCCAGGACGCACAATAGATTTCGACTCAAGTAATCGTGCTACACCTTCCTGAAAAACGTCGCCCTTATTAGGTCCGACCTTTACTTTCAGCTTGGCGTCCTCCTGGTAATCCGGATGATGCTTCCCTAATACCACATCTCTCTCTGCCATTGAGAGGGCAGGATAATGCTCGCCTCTCTTGGCCATCGCGACACGCTCGGGGCGGGTTGCCTCAACTCTTTTTATCAGTTCCTGTAATTCCGGTGTATATCCCATGATAATCTCCTGGATTAGTTATGCCCGCATTATAAATGGCTTGTATCCTGAGGCATCCAGGTTCCCGCCTCTGCCATATCCGGCTCGCGCTCCCTCTCGACATACCTCTTTTCAAGATCTTCCTTCGACATTCCGCTCATTTTATCGAGCATCGGATCATACTTTCCGCCTTCGATTTCACCGACCCTGTTTTTCAGGTGTTCGGCCTGCGGCTGGATAAATCGGGCAAACACCCTGCGGGCCAACTGGGCGATATGATATTGAGGTATTTCACCCATACACCTGCTGGCGCAGAGTCCGCACTGGATACAGTCAAAGGACATTCGCGCTGCTTTTTCAATATCTCCCTGTTTGAGGGCAGAGATATAGCCGAGGACATCGACATCCATGGGACATGCCTTGGAACAGAGATTACAGGCGACACAGCGGAACAGCTCAGGGTACAAGGCATGAATCGCATCCGCCAGGCCGTTCATTTCCTCTAGACTGTAATCGGCACGGTTGGCCGGGAAAAACGGGATCTGGGCAAGATACATATCCGGCTCAACCACCGTCTGGCAGGCAAGCCCGAAATGCAGTTTATAGTCGCCCGCCATCCGGTACACTGTAGGACAGGCACCACAGATACCACCGCGACAACCGGCACCGCGCAGGAAACGAAAACCCGCAAACTCCATCGCCTTCATGATGGTCAGCGTCTCCGGCACCTCATACTGCTTGCCCATGACATAAATAGGGATGGTCTTGGCGCCCTCCGGTAAGATTGCCCGGTCCCCTGTAGCTACTTTGGGTGTTGTTGCACTTGTTTCACACATGGTTTATCTCCATTCACTCATAAGATCTATGCTCGCCTTGCCAAACCTTAGGCAGCGACCAGACATTTTTTCTCTTGCAGTAATTCCAGACTCTGGCTGTCATTTAGCTCAAAGTGACAAACCTCCTGTTCAAGACCGAGGGCCACCGCCAGTAACTGGGTGAAGTAGTAGGTAGGCACGGTCTTTTCGATAGCGCCCTTCTCCATCATCTGCTTTTGCTGCTTACCAAGGTTATACTCACATAATGGGCAACTGGTAGCCAATGCCTCTATCCCACTCTCGGAGGCACTGTTTAAAACAGTTGCGGCAGCCTGGTTCTCACCCGGGGCCACCCCGAGCACCTGGTACGAGCCGCAGCACTTGTCCGCAGCCGTAAAGGGTACAACCTCCGCCCCCAGGGCTTCGAACAGCTTCGTCATCAGCTCAAAACTGCCGAAAGGCTCAATTCCAACATCGGCAGGCCGCTGCAGTGTACACCCGTAATAGGTACCTACCTGCAGGTCGCTGAGCGGTTGCTTCACCGCTTCCTTTATTTTATCCCACCCCACCTGCTCGGCAAGAAAGGTGAGGTAGTGCACAACCTCGACCTCGCCCGCATAATCAATTTCGTCATCCATAAACCGATTGATGGTATCGCGTTTTTCCTCATCTTCGCGCATCAATTGATTCGCCCTGGCCAGGGTGTTGTAACACATGGCACAGAGGGTCACGAGCTTATCAGCTCCTTTTTCTTTTGCCCTGATAAGGTTGCGTACCGGCCCCACCTGATGAATCAGGTCATCGGCCGTAAGTGAATAAACAGCTCCGCAACAGTTCCAGCGGTCAATCTCCTCAACCTCGACACCCAGCGTCTCCAAAGAGGCAATCGCCGCCTTATCCAGATTCCTGGCTTTGGTTTTAAGGGTGCATCCTGGATAATAACTAATCTTCATTGCTCTCCCTAGCTGGTCAATTTTCTAAATCCGGCAACCAAAGCGATCTGCGGCAGTTCCGCAATTGTTTCGGCTGACATTTCCGAAGGCTCAATATGATTTTTCCCGGTACGCAGTGACAACTGCCGTAAGGCTTCCATCACCTTGGCGATATCGATACCCCTGGGGCACTTGACCGTGCACGCATGGCACGACGCACACTTCCAGTAGGTGTTGATATCCTCAAGTTTGCTCTGCAACCCGAACTGCGCCAAATGCATAACCTTGCGGGGGCTAAACTCCATTTCTGCAGCCATAGGGCACATACCGGTGCAGGTAGCGCACTGCATACAGACTTTGACGTTTTCCCCACTCAGCTCATTCAGCTTCCTGATCGACTCCGGTGAAAGAGCCCCTGCATTCATCTTCAATGTCATGTTCACTCTCTTCCTGGAAACTGTAAATTTGCGGTCGACTTGACAGCCGACACACATTTGCCTCCAACAGGACAACCATTGAGGAAGAGCCCGGGAGACAGTTCTGTCTAAACAATAGACCATTCAATGTAACATTATTACCAGATAGCACAACACAAATCAACATGCTTTTAATCATGTATTTTCAATGTGATAAACTATTACACTGAATGAGGGCTCATTTGGGTCAGGGTCAACTTGCCACTTTCGCGAAACGTTGTTAATTTGTTTTCACTGCAAGATACCGCCTCTCCCTCATAACCACAAATGCAGAAAGGGCCTCGATATCCCAATGTTTTTACAAAAAAATACAAATGAGACACTTCTGTTTTCAGATAATGACAGATCTTGTCAGCAGAAGCAGAGCAAGAACAGGGATATGTGGTCCAATCAGAATCGGAACACAATTATTGGACGGGGATACGAACAATATGCATGACAACATCCCTCTGTAAATGAAAATATGACGATCCATGCTGTCTTCCGGAGGCACCAATGCGACGTAGTCCAGCACCTTTACGCCTAATTATTTTTTGGGGAGGGGCAAACAAAAAAAGCCCGGCAGAAATACCGGGCGTCTGATTGGTGAGGATACCGGGTGGTACGATAAAAAATTACTGCTGCGCGTCCTCTCCCTGTTCTAAGGGGTCACAGTCGACCTCCACTCCGCAACTTTCATCCTGGACCGGTTCCGGTTGGGAGTAGTAGGAAGAAACATCAGATGTGGTCTGAACACTCATCTCATTCTGCCCATAATCGGACGGGACTGGTGCAGAAAGATTTTCTCCGGCTTTTGGGTAACAGTTATCCTCAAGGTATGAGAGAATCGTGCTCTTCCCTTTACGCACCGCCACCTCATTCTCACTCTTGACCATCAGGACCGGTATCTCACTTATCCCCAGATTTTTCAGAAAGCTCTTATTTATCTCGGGAGAGTAACTACCGGACAATACCGAACCAGCTACGCCAATCGACTCAACCTCGCTGACCGGGTTGAAATTTACGGAACAGGTAAAACTCTCGTCAATGGTCGCAATGACATCTTCACAATGGGGGCAGGTGGCAGAAAAAAACAGGAAAAGCCTATCATCAGCTGTCTCCCGGTGCAGGCGGGCATATGTCCCATCAGTAAGATCCGTCTTGTCAGCTTGAGTGGCGGGGGTAAATTCCAGGGCTGAAAAAGCCAGTACCACGGAGGCAAACATAACCAGGCCGACAAAAAGCTGACGAAGTCCGACAAAGAGATTTAAAAGCACTATTGTGCCAAGGATAATCAAGCAATAGGAACAAAAAACCTGGGCAATGTAGTGCTGGAATGAGACCAGCACACCCTCAGCGGCCAACCCGGCCGTGAGTAGCAACCTGCCGCTTTTTAACCAGAACTTCGATCCGTTCCTGCCATTATAAAAACAGCAGAGCAGGATAAGAAAATATAAACAGCCGGCAAGATTGAAGACAAGAGGCGGCACCCTGGTCAGGCTTTCGACAATCTCGCACCCATCGTTGAGACAAAGGATGTCACCACTCAAGACGATCAGTCCTGCCTGGACCGCTGTCCCGATAACACCAAGGAAAGAAAGTAGAATAACAAAGCTGATTGCCCAGGGAACAGGCTCGTATTTTTTGTATGATTGTTGCAGCATAGCTAGATATTACAGCATGAATAAATAGTGACTTAATAGTGACTTGGCTTTCAACAGGTTCGGCTCGGGTAACAACCAGGCAATTGTACCCATTTCAAGGATATTTGCACATAAAAAACAAGGAGACATTTTCCTTCAATAAGCTAAGGCGCAGATGATATAATGAATATACGGAGGGAACTACTACAGGGATTTACGGCATACTGTCTTACGTTCGCGGCGTACTGCAACCGATCCACACCAGGAAACCTAGAAGGGGCAGACTATCAGGACTGTGCGATTACTATTCAGGGTTTCCAAAAGATGAAGGAGGAACTCCATGGAAGATATCACTAAGATTGTGGTCCCGGTAGACCTGGAAAAACACACCAAGAAAGTTGTTGATTTTGCCATTTACATGGGAGGGAAAATCGACGCACACATCAGCCTCATCCACGTCACAGAATTCTATTCACCAGGTGACATGATGCTCGGTAGTCCATCGCTTGAGACCTTGAACAACGAACGGGTACAGCGGGCGGAAGAAACCATGAACAACCTGATAGAGGACAGCAGGAAGGCGTACAAAAAAATAAGTGGTACAGTCATGAAAGGGGAAATCGTTGAGACCATCGTACGATTTGCAGCCGACGAAAAAGCGGGGTTGGTCATCATCGGCACCCATGGCGCCAAGGGGCTGGAAAAAATCCTTCTCGGCAGCGTTGCAGAACGGGTCCTGAAACGCGTTCACTGTCCAACCCTTACCATGAATCCTTATAAATGATGCACCCAGCCACTACCCTTCCCGCCTGATTGCGGATTCAGGCGGGAGCAGGACTCTTTTACCCTGCAACTGTGCAATTCCCCCCTCGCTCCTTACACTTGTAGAGGGCTTTATCCGCTCGCTGAAGCAGTGCATCCAACTCTTCCTGGCCCCTGAATTCAGCGAGACCGCATGATGCGGTCACCCGAAATCGCGGATCATTATCGCCTGCCTTCTCCGGCCAGTCAATATTCGCCACACAAGCGAGGATGCGTTCCGACATTTGAAATGCATCCTCAACTCCGGAGGCCACCAGGAGGGCAAATTCATCTCCACCCCAACGGGCAAAGGTGTCGGTCGGCCTTATCACTTCCTTAATCTCGGTAGCTATTGTTCTCAAGACACAATCCCCTTCCACGTGGCCCAGTACATCATTGACCTCCTTAAAGCCGTCCAGGTCAATAAGAAGAAGGCAAAAACACCTGCCGTCCCTTGAATGATGATACACCTCTCGCATAAACTGTTTTTCAAGCTTTCGCCTGTTGGCCAGACCGGTCAACTCATCTGTATCAATGAGTTCGTCGACTCTTCGCTGATAATAATTCAAGGTAGCCAGGGTCAGCAGAATTATAAATATCGTGGCACACAAACCGATACCTATTGAACGAAGAAAATTCATCCGAGCGGTTTTAAGCGATGCGGTTTCATTATGCTCAACAAAAAGATACCAATCCATCTTTTCAATGTAACGGACATTGAGCAAAATCCTGTCACCGTCAATTTCATATTCAGAGTTCTCATACCCGGCGGACCGTGACACGATATCCTCAGCGAACTCACCAAGCCCTTCCATCTCCGCAATCTTCATAGAATCAATCAAGGCCCTGTCCTCGTGCACCTGGATAACACCGTCGGCGTCCGCAAGATACACTTTACGATTGAACGTTTCCTGATAACTGCCCACCAGCCTGGAAAGACTCTCCACCTTTACCCCAACTCCCGTCACTCCCAGCAACCGCCCCTCATTATCAACCACCCGGTAATTTACAAATATCGTCAGGGTGTTATCAGCCGCCTCATCACTATCTACATCAAGGTCGTACTCCTTACCGGAAGCAAGAAATCGATAATACCAGACATCATGTTCATCAATGGGAGTGATCTGCTTGTGCAAACCTTTAAAATGATAATAGTTTGAGGTCAGGGAAGAGATGAAAAATGCTGAGAAAAAGTCATACTTTTCACTTATTTCCAGAAGGTACTTCTGTACCTTGGCAATATCCTGCTCGCCATCCATCACCCAGTCCTTGAGAAAAGTATCGAGAGCCATACTCGAGGCCACAAGGATCGGTCGCACCAGCTCTGCAGACAATTCTGAATAGATGTTGTCCATGGTCAGCGGCAGATCGGTCTGCAGGATTTCTTGATGCACCGCGTTCCTGGTAAGTCGGTAGTTAAGAACAGAGCTGCCGATAAAAGCTATGGCCAGAATAACTGCCAGGGCCACCAGCAATCTGCCGCGAGGATTTGTCTTTATCATCAATTATCTTTTAAAATGGAGTGAGAGTTCAGGGTGCGAACCACAATTTTCCAGTTTTTACAAGCATCCATAGCATGAAAATGAATGTCAAGGAATAAGAAGGCCATAAGATTGTTATAGTTGATAACTTGAAACTGTCACCATACCACTTATCCTATTTCACAGATCAGATATATTTTTGGGGAATAGTATGCAGTTGTCTCAACTCTCATAATCATACAACACCAAGACAGGGAGCGATATGACATTAAAGCAGAATATAATAATGACCGGCCTGGTACTTGGCTGGATGTTGTCTGCAGATGTCCTTGTCAAACTCGGCAACGGCATCGCCCAGAACAGGACCCTTTTTCTTTTGTCCATGGCCTTTTGTGCCCTGCTCACCGGCATAGCCGCCTCTGTTATCCACCACCCCCTGCTACGAAACAACGGAACCGGTGACAACGTTGGGGTGCTGGTTCAGGGGGCTGGCCGACTACCTGCCATGACCCTGACGCTTGCTTCCCGAACATTACTCATGCTCTTGTTGCCGACCGGATTACTGGTTTCTGCCGGCTTTGCCTTTAATGAGATATTCGTCTACTGGTTTCCCAATTTCGGTTTCAGTTTTATCCTGCTGGCCCTGATAGCCGGATTGCACCTGCTTGGTAAAAATGTTGCCAGGGCCGCACAGCCCCTGTTCATAGGAACAGCCGTTCTCTGCCTGGTAATCCTTACTCTTGCCGGCCTTTCGAGTTCTCCGGATCAGGCTCCTCTGTCGGTCGATACCGGTTTTCAATTTTCCGGAGCAGGACTCGTCGGCTGCCTGTTGCTTTTCCTGGGAGTTGATTACATCGCGCCCTCCGGCTACCAGAATTCCCGAGTCCCTGCTTTTGCAGGCTTGTTCCTTGCACTTCTGCTGTTCCTGTTCTGGTCCATGGTCTCACTCCAGCATGTACCTGCAGACCGCCTGCAGGATTCAACCATACCCCATCTTATTGCCGCACGTAACATACTCGGCCAGCCAGGTAGATTCCTGATGGGCACCCTCATCATCAGTTCCACCTGTGGGCTGGTCAATATGCTCTTCCATCTCACCAGCGAAGGTTTTGCAGCATTGGCGGGTCGCCGCCTGTTACCGGGCCATCCTCCCGGGAATTTGAGGCGCAGGATTTATATAGTTGTTTTTACCATTCTTATAGGCGGGCTGATGATGAGCGGTCTGGCAGGAGACGACAAACTGGAGGCCTTTATCCGGGCCGCCCTTTTGCTATGGCTCGTCCTTACCGGTCTCCAATGTTTTGCAGCCAGTCGTATCCTGAACGAAGTCCATAACAGTTCACCCGTCACAGGATTAATCACCAGTTTTATAATAGCAGTTGCCGCTGTTGTGATACTAGCAGCAGACCCCCAGAGGGAAACGATTCTAGCCCTGCTCGCCATCACCATTGGTGGTATCGGGTTGGTCTCTGCCTATTGGCTTACCAAGACACCGGTCGTTGAGATCGTTCCCATCCACAACCAAAAAAAACGTAATGGAGGTTCCACATGAGACGAATCACCGGATTATCATTAATACTATTCTTTCTGTTTACCGGCAGTGTATTTGCCAGTTCCGTCGGCCTGATAAGCAAGGAAGAACTCAAGGCGGAATTAGGTTCCGAAAATGTAATCGTTCTCGATGTAAGGGCTGGGAGGGATTGGAGTACAAGCGAGTTCAAGATCCCCGGCGCAATCCGGGCATCAGGGAATGAATTCTCCAACTGGGCGGACAGCTATGACAAGGACAAGAAGATCGTCCTTTACTGCGCCTGACCCAACGAAGCAACAAGTGCCAGTTTGGCACAAAAGCTCGTAGCCAAGGGATATACAAACGTACATGCCCTAAAAGGTGGCTGGCGGGATTGGCAACGCTCCAAATTCCCGGTTGAAGAGAAGTAAAAACATAAAAGCAACCAGAATTTCCAGCGAAATTCTGGTTGCTTGTCTCTCTTGCTAACTCTTTAGAAACGGTTTCATCTTCGCCAGTTTCTTTTCCCCTATTCCTTTCACCTTAACCAAATCATCGATCGAAGCAAATGAACCGTTGGCCTTCCTGTAGGCAACGATTGCTTCCGCTGTTTTCGGGCCGATACCGGGAATGGTACTGAGTAGTTTTACATCCGCATCGTTAATGTCGACTTTAACCGCTTGTTTTGCGACCGTTTCTGTTGCACTTGTCGCTGACTTCGCCGCATAACTGTCGACAGATAAAGATGGAATCGAGATAAAAAGGGAAAAAACGATTGCCAGGGTCAGGCAGATATTCTTCATGGAAAACTCCTTTTTGATACTTCATGGATTTAATAAGAATGTGATCTTCAATTACTGTTTTCCTGGCCATGAAAACATCACCCGCCCAGTGTAACGTTCAACACCACAAACGGATGTTCAACAGATGTCAGGTATCTCACCCGTTCATGCTGTTGATTATTCCGCACCTTATCCGTCCAGCCTTACATTTTCCCAACAATTACAACGCTCAAAAGCTCTATCCCTCCTCACCCGCCATGGCTGCAAACAAAAAAACCCCAGCAGAACCAAGTCCGCCGGGGTTTTTACAACAGGAATAAAAAAACTAAATATTTTTAAATGGATACCGATTCATATACACCTTAGACAATCGGTTTCATCGCTCCCATGTGCATACGCAGCTCTTCACCGACCGCTTCAACGGTTGTATACCGAATAGCCTCATTGACCCGGATAAGTTCGATATTATCCACACCGTTATCTGTGACCTCAAGACCCTTACCAATTACGTCCACATCGATTCCCTTCATAAAATCGGTGAGCATCGGTTTGGCTGCATTGGCAAAGAGGTAATTACCGTATTCTGCAGTATCGGAAATAACAACGTTCATCTCGTATAGCTTCTTACGAGCAATGGTATTCGCGATAAGGGGGGTCTCATGCAGTGACTCATAGTATGCAGACTCTTCCTTGATACCGGCAGAGACCATCACGTCAAAGGCCATCTCCACACCGGCTTTCACAAAAGCGATCATCAGGATGCCTTTATCGAAATATTCCTGCTCAGAAATCTCCTGGTCGCTGTTTTCAGCCTGCTCAAAAGCGGACTCCTGCGACTCTTTGCGCCAGCCCAACAGATCAGCATCATCATTGGCCCAGTCCGCCATCATGGTTGTGGAAAAATGACCGGACATGATATCGTCCATGTGTTTTTCAAAAAGAGGCAGCAATATCACTTTCAGCTCATCGGCCAGCTGGCAGGCCTTGATCTTGGCCGGATTGGACAGACGATCCAGCATATTGGTAATACCACCGTGCTTCAGCGCCTCGGTCACAACCTCCCAGCCATACTGGATAAACTTAGAAGCGTATCCACTGTCGATCCCTTTTTCGACCATTTTATCGAACATCAGCAGCGAACCAACCTGCAGGATACCGCACAGGATAGTCTGCTCACCCATCAGGTCAGACTTTACCTCAGCAATAAAAGAGGACTGGAGAACACCGGCGCGATCACCACCAGTGGCGCAACAATATGCCTTGGCCAGATCCCAGCCTTCGCCGTTTGGATCGTTTTCGCCATGTACGGCGATAAGGGTCGGGATACCAAATCCACGCTTATATTCTTCCCGCACCTCAGTACCGGGCCCTTTAGGAGCGACCATAATGACCGTTATGTCGTCCCGAATCTGCATTCCCTCCTCCACGATATTGAAACCGTGGGAATAGGAGAGGCAGGCCCCTTGTTTCATAAGCGGCATGACCGCAGAGACAACCCCGGTATGCTGCTTATCCGGGGTCAGGTTGATGACCAGATCTGCTGTAGGGATCTTTTCCTCGTAAGTCCCCACCTCAAACGCATTCTCGGAAGCATTCTTCCACGACTGCCTTTTATCGGTTATGGCACTTTCACGAAGTGCATATGCAACGTCCAGACCGCTGTCACGCAGATTGAGCCCCTGATTCAAGCCCTGGGCACCACAGCCGACAATGACAACTTTTTTACCTTTCAACGCTTCTACACCATCGAACTCTGACGGATCCATGAAACGGCATTGTGACAGCTCTTCCAGTTGCCTGCGCAGCGGCAACGTATTGAAATAATTCTCACCCATATCTATCTCCCTGATTTTTTGTTCTGTATCGGGTATAACTCCTCGCCTGTAAAGACATCTGGACCTGATATATTGAGAAAGACATGTTGCGTCAAGTGAATTATCCGTGATACAGTGTTGCCTGTTCCGCAACAAAATGGTTAAACTGATATATTCACATATTATTAAATGACATATCAGCATGTTACACGTTCCCACTGTTTTTCTTTCATTTTCTTATCAGCTTAATATTTCGCAAAAATATGAACATAAGGGAATTAAAACTGTTTCGTCATCTCACGGGAACCCTCCATTTTGGCAAAACCAGCCAGGCATGCAACATCACGCCCTCCGGTCTCACCCGTGCCATGCAAAGGCTGGAGAATGAGCTGGGCCACGAACTTTTCTATCGCAGCAGGAGATCGGTCAGCCTTACTCCTGCCGGAGAAATCTTCAAGGAATATGCTGAAGAGGCAATATTCAGCTGGTATCGGTTGCAGGACCGTTTACGGGGAGACAACACTCTGCAGGGCGAACTGACGGTCTACTGCTCGGTTACTGCCATACTCTCCATTTTGCCGGCATTACTCACAACATTCAGAACCTCGCACCCTGATGTCCAATTACACCTGGAGACAGGCGATGCCGCCATTGCACTCAACAAGTTGCACAGTTCTGAAGCGGATATCGCGGTGGCTGCCCTCCCGGACAACCTCCCTGCAGGACACGACTTTCTTGAGCTTGTCTCGACACCACTCATCTTCATCGGTCCAACCGGCGAAAACCACTCGATAGCCTACCGGAATGGAAACATTGACTGGCGACGCAGTCCGATTATTGTGCCGGAAAGGGGACTGAGCAGGGAGAGGGTAGACCGTTGGTTTCTTGATAAAAACATAAGCCCGAATATCTATTCCCAGGTGGCAGGAAACGAGGCGATTATCGCCATGGTCGGAATGGGGTGCGGCATCGGCGTTGTCCCCAAGCTGGTCCTCGACCAGAGTTTATTGCAAGATCAGGTAACCATTTTACAGGTTCAACCGGAATTGAAACCTTTTGCCGTCGGTATCTGTACACTCGAGAAGAATAGGCAGAACCCCGTGGTGGAAACATTCTGGGATACAGCAGTAACAAAATTTCATTAATAATGGAACAGAAGCAGTTCCCTGGAGAAATAATATGCGTACAATTGTGATCACCAACGATGACGGTATTCACAGCCCGGGCCTTGAAGCACTGGCAGAAAGTGTTCGGGATCTTGGCAGAACCATCGTAGTCGCTCCGGACAGGGACAACTCTGCAGTCTCCCATGCCCTCACCATGACCAGGCCGCTGCGTCTCAACAGGATAGATGAGGATATCTACACCGTGGACGGCACTCCAACGGACTGCGTGATACTGGCCCTGGGCCAGATTCTTGGTGCCAAACCGGATCTGCTGCTCTCCGGCATCAACACCGGTCCCAACCTGGGTGACGACATTTCCTACTCCGGCACCGTCTCCGCTGCCATGGAAGGAACCATGTACGGTGTTCCGTCCATGGCCGTTTCCGTTGCAGGTGATGCGCCACTTGATTATACCGCGGCCCAGACCCTCTCGTGTCAACTTGCAGTAACAATCATGGAAAACGAATTACCCCACAAGACCCTTATCAACCTCAACGTCCCATCAGGACAGGATTGCAAGGGGATAAAAGTGACCAGACAGGGTCAGAGGCTATGGGAAAATGCGATCAAGGAAACAAGCGACCCATGGGGGAGGCCCCGTTATTGGATAGGCGGAGGGACTCCGGTAAGGGATGAGAGGAGGGATACGGATGTCAAGGCGATCCATGATGGATATGCCTCGGTCACCCCGATTCATCTCGACCTTACCAATCACGCATCTATACAGTGCCTGAAAGAGAAGTGGCGCCTGGAGGAAAAATAGAAGGAGACCTGTTGCGGCCAACTCATTGGTTCAGGGCACTCAGGCAAAGGATATCGGCCCCACACCTCAAGATACCTATTGAGCAACCATCAATTACAAAAAATTGTGACTAATGTGAAACGCCAATTACAGATCCGTAATTAACGCCATTTATGCATAAATATCTATTCGTCCTTGCTTGTCCGCCTCCAGCCGCTCCACAGGACGGGGTGTCGCCGCCTCGTTCCTCTGCTGGGCTTCCTCTGATTTTTCAAGAGTTTTCAGGAGAATATCCTGACCGACACTGGCCTTGTTCAGGGATGTTTCCCTTGCGGCCATATTACCGATACTCATGTCCATAATTACCTCCTCAATTAAATGATTCAAAGATACTCTCACTTAAAGCTTGCAATCATTGTACCAATTTGCCCGTATTGACAACAGGCTACCTATCCTGTATGAAAACCGAATATCGTTTCCCTGCATGTCATAAAATATGACGAGGACAGCACATGGCCATCATTAACAAAAAAAAGAAGTCATCTCCTGAACGGATCCTCATACTGGGGTTGGGCGGCGTCGGCTACTATCTTGCCAAGAGGCTTGCCCATGAAGAGTATGCCATCACCATAATCGAACCTGATGCCAAAGTGCTCTCCAGAGCGGATGGCCAGATCGACGCCAAACTGGTCAAGGGAAGCGCCATGGATATCAGCCGCTGGCAGGAAGCTGTCGCCGGGAAGGTAGAGTACCTGATCGCAGTTACGGACAACGATGCCATGAACATGCTGGCTTCGATTATCGGCGACCGTTTAGGTATCCAGAAGAAGATCATACGGGTACGCAGCCGTGATTTTGGCCATGAGGAGTCTGTTCTCTCCTCCGACGACCTGAAAATTGACCTGCTGATCAACCCGGAAGATCTTGCCGCAGAAGAGATTGTCCGGCTGATAAAACTGAACGCGGGGAACGAGATCATCGATATCGCCGGCGGTGATCTCAAGCTGCTGGCGACAGAGATCGGCCCCGGCTCCCCCTTTGCCGACAAGGCATTAAAAGATATTGCCCGGGAGTTCAACGAGTTCCCTTTCCGCGTAGTCGCCGTTGCCCGTGGCATCTCCACTGCCATCCCGGGGGGCAGTTACACCCTGCAACCCCACGACCAGGTATTTATCATGGCTGCCGACAGGGATCTGTCACAGCTCATGGAGCTTTGCCAGGTCATACATCGCCGCCAGCAAAAGGTAATGATTCTTGGAGGGGGCAGGGTCGGCCTGCGAGTTGCCGAACTCCTGGAGAAAGAGGTAAAAGTAACCATCGTTGAAAACGATGAGGCCCGGGCCGAACTGCTTACCACCCAGCTCGCCCATACCGAGGTCCTTTGCGGGGACGGCTCCGACGGCGATGTGCTTAACGCTGCAGGGCTGTTCAATATTGACACCTTCATTGCCACCACCGGTGAGAACGAAACCAACATCATGAGCTGCCTGCTGGTAAAAAACCTCATGCTCAGGCAGCAGGAAAACGATCAGACAGCGGACGTCCGGACCATCTCGCTGGTTACCAAGGAAGATTACCTGGTGCTTGCCGCTACGACCGGTTCCAACATTGTCCTGAACAAGAAGGTGATGGCTGGCAATGAAATCCTTAAATTCATTCGTCGCAATGAGCTCTTCTCTGTGGCCCACCTATACGGATTCGATGCAGAAGTGGTCGAGCTTGTGGCAAATCCCAAGTCCGCAATAACCAGGAGACCGCTCTCCAAACTTGACCCGTACTACCATGACAAGCTCATCATCGGCAGTGTCTACCGCAACAACAGCTGGACCATTGCCGTGGGAGACACCCACATCCAGAAAAATGAAAGGGTGATAGTTGTCTGCCCTTCCCAATATTTAAAAGATGTGAGAAAACTCTTTACGAGATAGCCTTGCCTGGCTGCAGATTGAGTACTTCCGCCAGGACTTCGCTCAGTTCTGCCATGTTAAATGGTTTTCGGACAAAACCTTTCAACCCTTTCTCTCTCAACCCGCCAAGATCCGCATCACGCGTAAAACCGGAAGAGATAACCACCCGAACATCAGGGTTGACCTCCTGCAGTTTGTAAAAACAACTTGTGCCATCCATAACCGGCATAACCATATCAAGCAACACTACGTCCACCTCTCGCTTATGCCGCTGGTATACTTTTACCCCTTCCAGGCCGTGTTCCGCTTCAAGCACCCTGTAACCGATCTTCTCCAGCATCAGCCGGGCAGTGATTCTGACAACAGGTTCATCATCGACAATCAGGATACAGCCGGTTCCGGGTACCAGTTTCTGCTCTTTGGCCGATACTGCTGTTTCTCCCTCTGCGAGAGGCAGTAACATGCTGAACTCCGTTCCCTCATTCAGCTCGCTGTAAACAGAAACTGCACCATGGTGTTGTTGCATTGCTCCATACACCGCAGCCAGGCCGAGCCCGGTCCCCTTGTCCTGGTCTCTTGTGGTAAAAAAAGGCTCGAATATCCGCTTGAGGTTATCATTGCTGATGCCACAACCGGTATCACGAATGAGGACCTGCAAAAATCTGCCCGGCTGTAGAGCAAAAGGTGACATTTCACAATAGACAGAATCAAGAACAACTGTTGAGGTAGTAAAATTCAGCTCTCCTCCTCCGTTTTCCATGGCATGCCCTGCATTGATGCCGATATTAAGAAGGCTATTCTGAAGCTGGGTCCACTCCCCCATGACCGTTACTGTCTCTGCCAGAAGCCTTTTTTGTATGGAGATCTTTTTATCAAGGCTTCTCTCCAATATCTCCACTGTACTCTCAATAATCTCATGCATATCAACGGGCCCAAAATCCATTCCGGCCTTCCTGGAGAATGCCAGGAGTTTCTGGATCAACTCCCCGGCACGGCCAGAGGCCTCTGTAATGATCCTGACCAGTTTCTGCTCCTCGGGTCCGACCTTGATGCTGAGCAGTTCCGCTGAGCCAATGATGCCCGAGAGCATATTGTTGAAATCATGGGCAACCCCGCCTGCCAACTGTCCAACCGCATCCATCTTCTGGCTCTGCCGGAGTCGTTGTTCCATCTCCACTCGATCGGTCACTTCATCCATGCGCAGGACGGCCCCTTCATAGCCGGAAACCACCAGGGGATAGACGGTCAGCTCGGAGTACACCGTTGCTCCACGTTCATCAATCCTGGTCAGGGGGAACACCTTCACCTCATTGGCTACCAGGTTTTCTTCCAGCGCTTCCCGATAGGGATCCAGCCAATCGCAAAGATCGTACAGCAAAGTCCCCTTCGCCTCATCCCGTGCAAACCCTGTAACCTTCTCGGCCTGGCGGTTCCACTCCGTCACCACAAAACTTGGATCAACCCCGATGATCACTGACGGCATCGAATTGATAATTGAATCAAGAAAATGCCGGGCCCCCTCCTTGGCCTCTTCCGACTCAGCCAGTTCACGATTTTTTTCTTCCAGATCCTGCACCGAGTGGTTCAGCTCCTGGGTCATACGGGCAAAGGCGCTGCCAAGAACATCTATCTCACTGATGTTCTTCTCTTTCCAGTGAAAAGGCTCCTTTCGTGCATAAAAACTGTTAATACCTTCTTCCATCCTGTACAGGGGAAACGAAATATCCCTACTCACACGAAAGATAATGGCCGCCAGGGCACAACCGGCAACCAGCACCAGAAAAATTGTCAACTCACGAAAATATTTAATCGGCTCATATATTTCACTCACATAACCCGTGGCAATCAGGTACCAGTTGTATCCTTCAAGCTTCTGGCCAAACGCATATTTGAGTCGTTCTTTTTTTTCGGATGGATTTTTCCACTTATAGGTAATGTATTTCCCGGCCCCCTCTATCAGTAAATCAACAACATTCCGGCCTTCGCTGTTTATCAGGTTTTTCTCGTCTAAATGCTCCAGTTCCGGATGGATAAGCACCTCACCTTCATCACTGAAAACAATAAAATACCCACTTTTATTAATTTGTATCGGCTGGATAAGGTTGCGAAGGTCATCAATGTTAACGAGCTTAAGAAACTCGTCACGATAGGAAGATGCGCCAATTATCCAGTTCCAGGGTGGAAATTCACGAACATAGGCAGCCTTTTTTCGAAATGTATCATCATTCGGGTTCTTCCAATCATACTCGGTATAGCCATTTCGGGTCTCCGCCCAGGCCTGGCATCCTTCTGTTATGGTGCAGTCCTCCCCAGCCAGGAATGGGTGAAGGTCGAGATAGATGTTGTCACTCTGCTCCTTCACCGCCGCCATATAACCGCTCATACCGATGAGCTGATGGTTGAAATATTCCTGTATCTTGTCAACCGCTTTTTCCTTGCTCTGTGTTCCTGCCAGAACCGCATAATACTGCCTCTCCACATAGTTCAGATTCTTATCGGTTATCCCACGAAGATAATTGGAAATGGCAGAATCGAGCAACGCAACCGTCGAGCGGTATACATTCTCTTCTATCTTTACAAGCTCTAAGTTTGCGTTTTCACCTAGTTTACTTCGAACCACATGATAATTAAGCAGGAAGATGGCAATAAGGGTTACAAGGATAAAGGGGGCAAGGTAAAGGGTTATTTTAGTGCGTATTTTCATTAAAAACCTTTCCCCCTCAAAGCGACAATGGACCTCAACATTCTGAGAAAAATACAATATTCAGAGTAACAGGGGTAAATGACCAACAGGTGCCCCCCTCCCTCTCGGGGCTCAACAGCAGAATTTCGACCAAGTCACAACACCTATCACTAAAAATCATTGTAGGTTAAACAGTACGATTTTTCAAAATAAGCCGGGAAATAATTAAAAACTCTTTCATATGATTTTGTTTAAGTCGGGATTGAATGATACAGTATTCTGAAGCATTCTGTATATATTATGTGTTTCTCACACCTTCAGACGGAGATCAGCATGCATTCCTCTATCAAACGACTCGTCCTGTTACTCGCCTTTACGGTAATGATTTTTTTAACTCCCCCGCAAAGCAGAGCCACCACCTTTACAGACCCGATTTTCGGTTGGCAGCTTCACCTCCCGGGGGAGTGGAACATTGAAGTTCAAAAGGAGGACACAGGATCCATTTCCGGCAAACCCGGCAGAGGCTGGAGTCTGCAGAAAAATCCCATGACATACGTGGCCTTCCAGGTTGAGGAGCATGACATCAGGAACTCCATTATTTTTGAGGAATTCAGGGAAAAAAATTTTGAGGCCATCTCGGCCTCTATGCTCTACACTGCCCAGAAGGCTGGGGCTCAAAGGACATCCAAGAGGGAACAGGTTGTTATCGACGGCCAGGTATTCGATTCATTACTATGGGTTCTGCAGGCTCCAAATCGTCCTGCCTTGAAATCAATGACCCTTGTCGCCCCCATGGCCGACAAGGCTGTGACCATCGGAATTTCCTGTACCGATGACATCTGCCAAGAACTCTTTGATGCCATTGATGCTTCACGATTCAGCAACCCTGATGGGAAAGGACCGGTTATCCCAGCTCCCCCAGCCCTGCCACCACCATCAATGGTAAGTATACCGGTCTGGGATTTTACCATTCCAATTGGCTGGAAGAGAGTCGCCCCGGAATCGCCGGAAGAAAAACTTACCATCACCGACGACCAGGAAAATAACCTGAGCTATGTATTAATAGAAGATGAAGGCCAGGAACTGACATCAATGACCATACTGGATCTCAAGAACGAGCTGTTCAAGGATACGGTGACCCAGTTTAGAGAGATAGCAAATGAGAATGAAGTACTCTTTAACAGCGGCGAAGACATAATCACCCTCGGTAAACAGCCATTCCAGAACATCACCATCAACCTGCTCGATCCGAACTCAAAAAAACCGGTCATGACCGCCGTCCAGTATATTGCAATCGTTCATGGCAGACTGGCCATGATCATGTTCACCTGCATGGACGAGAAGTGTTACAACGATTTGCGGCAGGCGGTTGAGGCTTCCTCTTTTCGCTAACCCGCATATCTCATAGGCATTGTGTAAATTCATTATTTAATTATATTTTACAGCTTTTAGAAGCAATATCCATATATGAATGAATTTACACAATGCTCACCTAAGTCAGCGGGATACCGCAGTACGTAACAGGACATAGCCGGCTATGCCACCGAAGATGGAACCGGCGATAATGCCGATCTTGGCGTATTCCTGAAAGACCGGCTGGTCGAAAGAAAGTGCTGCAATAAAGAGGGACATGGTAAAACCGATGCCCCCCAGAAAGCCGGCACCGGTTATCATCGACCAGCTGACTCCATCAATCAGATCCACCCGCATGATTTTGGTGGCAAGCCAGGTAAACAGAACTATTCCGACAGGCTTACCAAGCCCGAGCCCAACGGCAACACCAATGGTCACCGGATGCAGCAGTGCCACCTGAAGGTCGAGGTCACCAAGCACCACCCCGCCGTTTGCCAGAGCGAAAAGCGGCAAGACAAGATAGGCAATCCAGGGCTCCATGCCGTGCTCCATCCTTTGCAGAGGAGTTTCCAGCTTCAGACACGCCTGGTGAATGCCGTGTACCGCATCAAGATGTTTCCTGTTTTCCATGATTGTATAACCACACGCCTCCCCCTTACAGCGGATGTCCTCCAACCGCTCACGGACCAGTCGCATGAAAACATCCGTATTGAATTTACCTTTAGCAGGGATAAACATCGCCACAATAACCCCGGTGATAGTGGCATGCAGACCGGAATGGGCGATCAAAACCCAGAGAAGAAGACCGACCGCCACATACGCCAGCGGAGTACGCACCCAGAACCTGTTTAACAGAAAGAGGAGCAGACAAACGGCTGAGGCCCCGGCCAGATAGGTGAGATGAATCTGCGGGGTATAAAAAAGGGCGATAACCATGATTGCCCCCAGATCATCGGCAATAGCAAAGGCGGTGAGGAATATCCGGATTCCAAAAGGAACGCGTTTACCCAGGGTGGAGAGCACAGCCAGGGAAAAAGCGATATCGGTCGCCATGGGTATCCCCCACCCGGAAGTTCCCTCCCCTCCGCTGGTAAACAACCAGTACACAATGGCAGGAACAACCATACCACCAACAGCCGCCGCCACCGGCAATATCGCCTTACGTATATCCGACAGCCCCCCGACCAGCATCTCCCTCTTGATTTCCAACCCGACTGTAAAAAAGAAAAAGGTCATCAAGGCATCATTGACCCAATGAGCAAGAGAATGAGAAAAAACCGCAGAACCGATATGAATTGCAAACTCCTGGTGCCAGAAATGTAAATAACCTTGCGGACTCACATTCGACCAGATAAAAGCAACACAAGCCGCAGCAAAAAGGAGAAAACCTCCGTTTGAAATAGTATTGAAAAAGCTTTGAAAAGCAGAGGTCGTTATAAGCTTTGCAACAAACGGCTCGGGGCTCACCTGATTCTGTGGCGGTCCATCCTTATACATCGGAATCCGGGTTTTCTCCATGTATCAATCCTTCTCTTTTTTTGTTTATTCCTGATCCGCCTCTATACGGAATGTCTACAATCATATAAGGTTCTTCACTCCCCGGTTCCTCTTCTCAGATAGGAGGGGCGATGGTGACGATAATCCTCATTTTTGTAACAGCCTTCACCCCGTGTGGCTCACGTATCTCCGAGATGAGGATATCACCTTCCCTGGCGGGTATTTTTGCCTCTTCCTCCCCCAAGAAGTAACCTTCCCCTTCCAACACCTGTATAGACAATTCGCCATCAAGGTCGTGCGAGTGAACTGGAAATGTAACCCCGGAATCGAGATTAAAGTTAATTATCTTAAAATACTCTGAATTATCAACCAGTAAAAACCGTTTCATCGCCCCTGGTGTAAATTCTGCAGTTTCATCAAGCTTTACAACCTTCATAAGAACCTCTCAGGTATTATTACCATATTGGATTTCCGACGCCGCCTTCTGCCCCGGTTGTTTCACGTTAATTCAGGTTTCCTGTCCCGTAAAGTTTATGGGTCAATTTTCCGGTTATAACTCATCGCTGCAGGAACCGATCATTGCTTCTTTTAGCTGCCCAAAGTATTGTTTCAGTATCAGTGGTATGGTTTTTAAATAACAGGAAAATGAAAAAAGAAAACTTTTTTAAGAGTGACGATCTACCATTTGCAGAAGCCCGGTATTCGGCAGGGAGTACTGCCCCCTTCAAGTCTCATATGCACAGGACCTTCTCCATCGGCGGAATCGATACAGGTGAGGTGCTGTACACTGTTGAAAAACGCCAAGCCTCTTTAAAGCCCGGTTCGCTCGCGGTAATCAATCCTGAGACCCTGCACTCCTGCAACCCGGTCACCAAAGAAGGGCGCAGCTACTTCATGCTCTATCTTGACATCAACTGGTGTGCCCGAGTGCAACAATCTTTGTGGGACAATGACCTGTTTATCCCGGCGGATGCGATACGGATTGACGATTGGCAATTGTTTCATACCTACTGTCGGACCATGGAAAAAATTATGGCTCCTCAGGTCTATCTTCAGGAAAAGGAACAAATGTTGTTTGAACTGGCCAGTGAAGTCTTTACCATCGCTTGTAATCCTGGAGCACCGCTATGCAAAAGTGCTGAAGATACAGAGCTATTACGCGACCTCTTACAAAAAGACCTGCAGAAGGACCTGCCGCTCAACTCCCTGGCACAAAAACTTGGGGCCAACCCCTATACGCTTCTTCGCAGTTTCAAAAACGCCACCGGAATCACCCCTCATGCCTATCGCATGAATTGCCGAATCGACCATGCTAAAGAACTATTGAGACAAGGGAAAGACATTACCGAAACGGCCTTTTTGACTGGTTTTTTCGACCAGAGTCATCTCCATCGTCACTTCAAGGCGATAACAGCCACCACTCCCCGAATGTACCGACTGAATTTTGTAAAGTGAAAGGAGGTGTCAATTATGTACAATAACCAGATACACTTTGTGTCTATCATTCTCCCTATTCAGACCAAACAAAGGAGAATGATATGGAATTTCTACTCATCGCGTCCGCCCATTTTCTGGCCCTTCTGAGCCCCGGGCCAGATTTTTTCCTGCTTATACAGGCAGCGTTGCGATTGCCACTCCGTTACGGATTCGCAATATCCGGGGGCATAGCAACTGCCAATGGGCTGTACCTTCTTTTCGCCGTGACCGGTATTGAAGTGATAAAAGAGTTCGGACTGCTGATGGCATTTTTACGATACGCCGGGGCAGCTTACCTTGTTTTTATAGGTATCATACTCCTTCGCGCCCCAAAACAATCACTGGAAAACATTACCGGTAATAATCATCTCCGGACACACCATATGGGCCGCCAGTTTATGCTGGGATTCGGTTCAGCCATTCTCAATCCCAAAAACGCCATATTCTATCTCTCACTCTTTACCGTTATGGTTGCTGAGACTACTGGATTTTTAACCCGCTGTTTCTATGCCTTATGGATGGTAAGTATTGTTTTTTTCTGGGATTGTGGGGTGGTACTTTTCATAGGGCGTCCGGCGATCCGCGCCCGGTTGGGAGGTGCTATTTTCTATATTGAAAAACTCTCGGGTTGCGTCCTGGCCTGCTTTGGGCTCATCCTTCCTTTCACTTCCTGAGGTGACAGGCGCATATAAAGCGCAAAAGCTCTTTTTACCGGCATGAGTTCATATCCCGCACACCATACATCTCTCCCAATCAGAGTTAGGAGCCTCTAAAAAACATACTCCATAAACTTGACTGCCTGGACCATGGTCATTATATAAATGTTAGACCATCTTGATAATGTTGGATTTCCTTACAACACGATTTCTTACCGGAGTCAGATAAAATGAGAGAACATAGACCAATAAAAGAGAGTGACAACAACTGTCGGCAGCAGGTTGAACAACTCAATCAGGAACTGATCAACCTGCGGAATCAACTCAGCGAAGCAGAAGAGATTATAGACTATGCGGACCAACTCAATCGAGATCTTGAAAGGCAATGTACCGACCTCCAAAATAAGAACGCATCCCAAAAGACAGAGATAAAACGGCTCCAGCAGGCTCTCTTTGCCTCAGCTGGAAGCGATTGCGATACCTGCGAAGATAAGAATACACAGAACTGTCCCGGCCCCGATCTCTGCGGCAAGAAAATCCTTTATGTAGGGGGAATGCACAAACTTGTTCAGCATTATAGAAAGATGATAGAACAGGCGGGCGGCTCTTTTATGCACCATGATGGCGGCAAAGAAATAGCCAAGTCACGGTTACCCAATATGATTGGAAAAGCAGATGCCGTACTATGTCCCGTAGATTGCGTAAGCCATGACGCCTGCCTCAGTGTCAAACGCCATTGCAAACAGAGCAACAAACCCTATTTCATGATGCGCGGCTCCGGCCTCTCTTCCTTGGCCAAGAGCCTGGAAAAGATCAGCTGAGCTTTCCTTCCGGGTCAGACCTTAGGTCTGACCCGTTCCTTTTTATAGATCTGCTACCGAATAAAGACAAAAGTTTCCGGTGCAGGCTGAATTCGGGAAAACCTCAGGGCCTTGCTCCTGCAGACAATGCTGCCTCTACCGAATCGATTACTGACGGTAGGTCTGCCATAGTATCGATAACGTAATGGGCTCCGACGGCGGCCAGACTGTTTCTCGCCTTTTGCAACCGACTCATATACTCTTCTTCCGGAAGTGTTTTTATCTCTGCTTCGGTCACCCCCATCTGATTCCCGGTCGCCGCCACCCCCACCGACCAGACCCCGGCGTTGAGTGCCGACTCAATATCAATCGGGGTGTCCCCCACATTAACCACTGCCTCTGGCGGATAGATGCCCAGTGCCTCCATTACCCGAAAAATCATCCAGGGTTCGGGTCTGCCTGCCGGCACGTCGGAAGCACAGATGGTAAAATCAGGTGCATATCCCTGTGACGCAGCTTTCTTCACCACGATATCCGCTGCCTCGGTAAAATAGCCAGTACTGGCTCCGATTTTGATGTTTCGCTTTCGCAGCTCGGCTACCGCTTCTATTACCTCCGGTAGAAGATTACTTTTAGCCTCAATGCTTGCCAGGAGCAGGGCGGCAAACTCATCATACATTGTATCGATGTCCTGCTCACGAACAGCCCTCCCGTGTACTTCCTGCCATAAACGAGCCACCTCGTCCATGGCCGCAACAGTCTTGATATGTTCACGTTTTTCCATGCCCATCGGAATACGTGCCGCCCCCATGCTTACATTTACGCCCTTCGCCTTGAATCCGGCGACAAAAGCGGCAATTGGGGCCTGACAACCATAATCCACCATGGTTCCCGCCCAATCGAATACCACCAGACGAACCTTGCCCCTGTAAGTTCTGTTATATGTAAACTCCATTCTCATTGCTCACTCCTTAAGTATCCTGACTCTTTTTCGACAATGGTGATAAACAGTGCACTCAAATATTGACATATTGGTATATACCAATATGCCACAATTGGAAGATAGACGATACGACTGCCCAATGCAAGGCAGGATCAGGGGAGATTACGTTAATCTTTCGTTACGGACATCTTGCCCAAAACGGTCTGTACCTGAAGGAGCTTTGGCAATAATGGGATAAACAGGAATGATATACAAATACCAAGGTCAATGTCGACAGCGAGTCACCCCTCACCCCCAAGAGAGGTATCAAGAAGAAATTTGAAGCGATCGCCCCGGTAGAGATCCTTTGCGTATTCAACCGGCCGCATATCCTGGTCAAATCCGACTCTTCGTTCGAGCAGCAATGGCGCTCCGACTGCAATTTTTAGCAGTTCTGCTTCATACTCTGAAGCAGCTACCGCCTCAAGGGATTGTTGTGCTCGTACAATTTCAATACCAAAATGTGTGCGCAGGGCTTCATAAGCGGACCTGTCATTGAGGTTCACCTCATCAAGACCTGGAAAATAACTCACAGGGAAATAGAACTTCTCGACCATAATCGGTTGCCTGTTCAGACTCCGGATCCGATGAAAATAATGAAGCTCACTCGAAACAGGAATATTCAGCCGTTTGGCAATAGAGACCTTGGCCTCCCTTCGCTCGAGTAAGACGACTTCTGCACCGGTAGTATATCCCGATTTTTCCATACCTTGGGTAAATGGATTCAATCGAGTTGCCGAGCGTTCAATTTTGGGCTCCGCGACATAGTTACCAGAGCCCCGTCTCCTCTCGATGAGACCCTCCGCTTCCAAAAGCTGCAAAGCCTGGCGTAGGGTGACCCTGGTCACCCCGAGTGTCCTGCTGAGTTCCCTTTCGGCGGTTAAACGCTCACCTGCCTCAAGCTCTCCAGCCTCAATCCGGTCCGCCAGCCCTTCTGCTATCTGCACATAGAGCGGCAATTGTCTGTTGGAAGTTCGCATGAGGGTAAATTATCAGATTATTTAAAGGCTGCAAGATTCTTCTCCACAAGAAATGGGGATCACGCGACCTTTCCCACTACCTCAATATACATTCATCAAGATGAGACACCTGCAATTGAAAATGAAGACAAACAATATTGACATTAACGGTCGTTCGACCTACTTAGTAGTTCATGCGACACAACAGCTATTCCTGCCCTCCCTCCCCCTTTCTTCACATATACAGGAATAGCCCGCAGGATATGGGAGAGCTTACCGCTCTCCCATATCATTTTATCAAACCTGTTCAGGATTGTGACTCCAATACATACGCATGAATGAGAATATCCACCCAAAAATCCCCTTGACCTGATAGGTCATTCGACCTATTATTGCGGTCAGTCAGTTGACATGATCCTAATACATGGGGAATAGATTTTGAAAAATACACCTAAAACCAAAGATTTACTTATCGAAAGCGCGGGCGAACTGTTTGCAGATAGCGGATTTGAAGCGGTTTCCACCCGGATGATCGCGGATAAAGCGGGCGTAAAACTCAGCGCCATCCACTATCATTTCGGGACCAAAGAGAATCTATACAGCGAAGCGTGTATAACCTCCCTCCAACGCTCCGAGACAATATCGTTTGCCGTCATCCTGAATGAAAATCCGGGCCTCATGGCAACCCCAGCCGGACAAGCCGAGATAATCAGGACCCAGGTCTTTCGCAGTTTTCACCATTTTCACAGGGCCGGACGCCCTGAATGGGAAACAAAAATCATATTGCGGGAAATCGTTAACCCGACCACAGCCATGGAACGTTTGGTTGAAGAGAGTTTCAAACCCGATGTGGAAAGCTCCATGAACTTCTACCAGCAAATAAATCCCGGGGCCACCGATGAAGAAGCCGCCGCCTGGTCAGACCTCCTTTACGGGCCGCTCATATTTTACAAGGTTGCACACCAAGCGATTCAGATGACCCGCCCCAACCTACCTCTTGACGACGCGTTCTTCCAGACCACTGCCACCAAACTCGCCCGGGCAATGATACTTGAGGCAGGTCTCCCCCTTCCGGCCGATCTGCAGGAATAATCTTCAGAACCATAATGGAGCATAGAATGAAAGTACGACGATATGTACTCATAGGAACCGTTATTGCCTGCTGTACAGGAAGTTTCGGCTGGTACACCTCC
Organism: Desulfopila sp. IMCC35008; assembly: GCF_010646885.2. GTDB lineage: Bacteria > Desulfobacterota > Desulfobulbia > Desulfobulbales > Desulfocapsaceae > Desulfopila. The sequence goes on from NZ_CP050700.1 coordinate 5,478,911, forward strand.
GTCTCAGGAAAAATCAATGCAGAGGGACCGGCACCAATAGCTTTATCATCCCAACGACCGATCCCAACCACTCTCGCAGATGAATATTCCTTACGAAAAACCAGGCTGTTTCCCGGCACGGTTCAAGCTAAACGAAGTGCCAATATTGGTTTTTCCGTGGACGGCCTACTGGTCGAACTGAATGGAAGGGAAGGTCTGCCGGTAAAAAAAGGGGATGTCCTCGCCCGCATTGACCAACGTGATTTCAAGAACAGTTTCGACGCAGCAAAAGCAAACTATCTGCGGGCTGAAGCGGATTTCAAACGAACCGAAACCCTGCAAAAACGAAGCGTAATTTCCCAGTCGGAGTACGACACCTCAAAAACCGCCTACGAAGTCGCACTCGCCGAGATGAATATCAGGAAAAAAGGTTTGGACGATACGGTTATCACTGCACCCTACGATGCCGTCATTTCCAAGCGGTTTGCTGAAAACAATGAGCATATCAAGAAACAGGCATCCATCCTGGCGATCCAGGATATTTCCGAGATAGAGGTCGTGATCCAAATTCCGGAGAGGCTGATGGCTCACGGTGCTATCGAAGATTTCATTGATATCTGGGTCAACTTCGATGCCGATACACGACGCTGGTTTCCCGGGCAAATCAAGGAGTACAGTGTCCAGACAGATCCGGTCACCCGAACCTATGATGTAGCTGTGAGGCTGGAACGTCCAACAGATCTTAAGATCTATCCAGGCATGACAGCAACGGTACGAACCTCCCTGCAAACAAAGATCACAGGTGAGCCTCACGGTATCATGGCCATCATTCCCGCAGAAGCTGTTTTTACCGGCCCGGATGGAGCAAGTTACACCTGGATCATCCCTGAAGAAGGTGGAAAACCTCTCAAGCAAAGGATTACTATCGGGGAATTATCACAGCAGGGTATTACCGTTGTTAAAGGACTTGAGCCAGGAACCCGTATTGCCACCGCCGGGGTACACACCCTCACGGAAAACATGAGTGTCAGGCCGATGAAAAAAGGTGCGGAGGGGCTGGACGGATGAATTTTGTAACATATTGTCTGCAGAACCGCATCGTCACCATGGTGTTGATCGTCATGATCACCATCGGCGGACTGCTCTCATACGAGCGGCTAGGCCGGCTGGAAGACCCTGAATTCACCATCAAGGAAGCGGTGATATTCACCCAATATCCCGGGGCCACCGCAGAGGAAGTCGAACAGGAGATCACTGAACCCCTCGAGACAGCGGTCCAACAGCTTAAGCAACTTCATGAAGTCCGCTCTATCTCCCGTGACGGCTTGTCCATCATCTTCGCAGAGATGAAGGATCTCTACAACAAGGATACCCTGCCCCAGGTGTGGGACGAATTGCGTCGGAAGATCGGCGAGGCCACACCCTCCCTGCCCCCCGGATCCATTGCCCCCATCATCAATGACGATTTTGGTGATGTGTACGGTATCTTCCTGGCGCTAACCGGAGATGGCTATTCCCAGCGCGAGCTCCAGAAAACTGCCGAGGATTTACGACGGGAACTCCTGCTCTGCGAAGATGTCGGGCGTATCGATTTCTGGGGTTTTCAGCAGGAAGTCGTTTATGTCGAGTTCGACCGGACCAAGCTCTCCCGACTCGGGCTGCCGATAACAGCAATACTCAACACCATCAGCCAGCAGAACTCGGTCACTGAAACAGGCAGGGTAAAAGTCGGCTCGGAACATGTCCGGCTGCGGGTTACCGGCGATTACATGTCCATCGACGATATGGGGGAACAGCTCATCCAGGGTCCGTCAGGGACAAACATGATTCGTCTAAAGGATGTCGCCACCATCAGTAAGGGTTATATCGATCCACCCCAGCAAATACTTCAGCGAAACGGGGTACAGGCCGTAGGAATCGGTATTTCTACCGTTTCCGGCGGTAACGTGGTGACCATGGGGGAATCCGTAAAAGAACGTTTGGCAGAGCTGGACCCACGTTTGCCTGTAGGTATCGAGCTTCACACTATCTCTTTCCAGGCTGATACTGTACGTACTGCCGTAGACGGTTTTGTTATCAATCTGCTTGAGGCTGTAGCCATCGTCATCCTGCTGCTGGTATTGTTTATGGGGCTGCGGGAAGGGGTGATCATAGGTATCGTCCTGCTCATCACCATCCTGGCGACCTTTATCTGCATGAAGGTACTGGGCGTCAACCTGCAACGCATCTCACTCGGTGCCCTCATTATCGCCCTGGGGATGCTGGTCGACAACGCCATCGTCGTGACAGAAGGCTATATCATCAAGACTCGCCGGGGCCAGTCACCAAACCAGGCAGCCCACGAGGCAGTGAGAGAAACCCAGTGGCCGCTGCTCGGTGCAACTGTGATCGCCATTCTCGCTTTTGCGGCGATCTCGCTCTCCAAGGACGTGACAGGTGAATTCCTCGGTAGTCTTTTCAAAGTGATAGCTCTTTCGTTAGGGCTAAGCTGGGTTATTGCCGTCACGATAGTACCGTACCTCTGTGTTGTTTTTCTTTCAGGACAGAAAGGGGAAGCTGGGCAGGATCCATACGACAACTTCTTTTTCCTGGGCTACCGTGTTTTTCTCTCAGGCTGCATCCGGTTTCGCTGGCTGACACTGCTGGTTGTAATAGGCATGCTGGGCGGGGCCATCTATGGCTTTGGCTTTGTCAAACAGAACTTTTTTCCCGGTTCCACCCGCCCCCAGTTCCTGGTCAACCTCACGTTTCCGGAAGGAACCCATATAGACCACACCAACAGGCAACTTTCAGTTACGGCACAAGAGATCGGTAAACTGGAAGGCGTCACCGACATAACAACCTTTGCTGGTGGTGGTGCCCTCCGGTTCATCCTCACCTACAACCCGGAAATGCCTAATAGCGGCTACGGTCAACTTCTTGTCACTGTTAAAGATTACAGAGACATAGATACCATTATTCCCAAAGTAAGGGCCTATCTCGCAGGGTACCAACCCGGAGCCGTTACCAAGGTGGAAAAATTCAAGCTTGGTCCGGGCGGGAAGGCTGTCGAAGCACGGTTTAGTGGTCCGGATACTGTTGTTCTCCGGGAACTTGCCGACCAGGCCAAACGAATCATGTGGGAACATAAGAATACTGACTCAGTTAATACCGACTGGGGAGAAAAGGTGAAAGTTGCCTCAGTCTCCATGGCCGGAACCCGATCACGTGAAATAGGTGTGTTCAGACCGGAGATCGCCCAGTCCATCGGCACCACCTTTTCAGGTTCGGTCGCCGGACTGTATCGCGAAGGTGAGGATTTACTGCCCATAATCATCCGCCCACCTCAAGAACAGCGCGTATCAATTGATAATCTGAACAATATAATGGTCTGGAGCAGTGCGGCAGGTACTTCTATCCCCCTGGAACAGGTGGCAGACGGTGTCTCAACCACCTGGGAAGATCCGGTCATACGACGACTCAACCGTCAACGCACCATTACTGTAGCATGTGAGCATCTCACCGGTACAGCCAACGCTCTCTTCAACGAATTGAGAGGCCCCATCGAGTCTATTGAGCTGCCAACCGGCTATCATCTTGAGTGGGGTGGAGAGTATGAAAACTCCACTGATGCGAACAGGAAACTGATGGCCAAGGTACCCCTGGCCTTCTCCATCATGTTTTTGATTTCGGTTATGCTGTTCAACACCTTGCGTCACCCTGTCATCATCTTTTTAGGACTGCCGCTGGCCCTTATCGGTGTAGCGGCAGGGTTACTGATCTTCGATATGCCCTTTGGATTTATGGCCCTTCTCGGTTTCTTAAGTCTCTCAGGGATGTTGATGAAAAACGAAATCGTGCTGCTCGACCAGATAAATATTGAGTTGCGAAAGGGTAAACGTCCATATGTGGCAGTGATCGACTCTGCGGTCAGTCGTGTACGCCCGGTTGCCATGGCCGCCTTTACCACAGTATTGGGTATGATCCCGCTCCTCTGGGATGCCTTCTTCAATGCCATGGCCGTTACTATCATGGGTGGGCTCACCTTTGCCACACTTCTCACATTAATCGTGGTGCCGGTACTTTACTGCACGTTTTACCGTATCCATGAAGATACTCCGGCAAAGGTAGTAGACGAAAAGCAGATACCCAATGAACAGGAGGTTACACACCCCATTCCTGTTTAATTAATCCTCAAATGGGGTCAGACCTAAGGTCTGACCCTTTTGTATTCATTATGAACGCTCCGACCTACAGCGCTATCCGGATCGCAGCTCCCAGAAAAATGGTATCAGAATCGATATCGGTGGTCTCGTTATCAAGCTCGGCTGAATCATTAAAACGATAGAGACCGTAGAAGTCACCGTAAATCCCCGGCAACAGCTCAAGATTTAAACCTGCCCGAAAGGCAAAAAACGGTTCATCCGCCAGGTCGCTGTCCCGATACTCCCAACCGATACCTGCCCCTGCATAAATTGACCTGCCGACCAGCACAAAGGCCTGGGGGGCAAACGCCGTCTCGCCATACTTATCCGGCAGGATTTCCAAGTCCACCTCAAGACCAATCAAACCCGGCCAGTACTGGTAACTGGCCAGATAGCTAAAACCGTCATCATCGACATCATCAAAATCGATGTCATCCACTGACGTCCAGTAATTTATCCCGCCGCCAATCCGATGTTCTGCCGCCTGCAGTTTCCCGGCCAGGCAAAACAGGAAAAACAGAGAAAATACTACGCTCCACTTTTTCATTTCTTCTCCTCCTTACTATTTTTTTCTCACAATCAGCACCTTGGGGGACCAATACTGCAAACAGAAGACTCTTAATACCCTGAATCATACGTTTTTTACAAGTCTCATATCGGGTAGAACTCGTCTGAATCCATAACCCATGAAGTGGGCTTTGTGTAATCATGATGATGATCCTATAAGAAAATCAGGCCTCACTCATGGGAACCCGGACCAGTTGCAAGGCCCCATCCTGCTCTATGCCGCTTGGTGTTACCCGAGATCCTTCAACCACGGCCAAAAGATCCCCATGACGAACACAGCCTATACGAATAGCCAACTTGATGGCCTGGAAAACCACCTCATCCCGATGCAGCTCCTCGGGAATGATAATAGGTGTAACATTCTTTTAAAGGCTTGCATGCCTGGCCACCTGGCAATGCCGGGTGATCAGGATAGTCGGTACCTGCCGGCTCTATCTGGAAAGAACGGGGTAGAGTGTCTCCTCAGGGTCAAGCAGCAGGGTAGCCTTTGTTGAACGGAACCCTGCAGCTGCGGTAAGAACCGGGTTGCCCTGTTCCTCTTCGAGGAGCTGGCGGTACCGCTCGCTATCGAGCCTTCCACAATGCTCCGCCTCAAATATTATAGATGCCATGGTGCGTGCCACATTCACCGGGTTATTACCAGTGGCTGTCTCCTGGGAAAGCATCACAGCATCGGTTCCTTCAGCAATAGCAGTGCTCACATCAGTAACTTCAGCCCGTGTCGACCTGGCATCTTCGAGTAAAAGTATTCGCATAATCTCCGTCTCTAATCTCTTCCAAAATTTGAACCCGTATTTTACCTTTTGGGACACGGTGACAAGCCCAACTCCGTTTTCCCCACCAGAGATAGCTGTCTGAACTCCATTAGCCGGTCAGGTGAAACTTTCCCTATGGTATGTCAAAAATGACGTGACAGGTAAGACTTATCCTACGTTTCACCAGGAACTCATAGAGACATATGGGAAAATGAGACTATCTCGTTCCGTTTCACCGTTTGGTGGTTATCGTATTACGACGTTGTTGACAAAACACGTCTCAATCACAGACATGAGGAAAAATCATGGGAAAAAACCTGTTTAACAAGGTGTGGGATCGGCATACTGTCAGCCAGCTCTCTCCGACACGTGACCAGCTCTTTATCGGTCAGCATCTGGTCCATGAAGTCACTTCACCCCAGGCATTTGCAGCGCTCCGTGAACGGGGCCTAAACGTCAAATACCCGGACAGGACCTTGGCGACAGTCGATCACATCGTGCCCACTGAAAACCAGTACATCAGGCCCTTTAAGGATAGTCTCGCAGAAGAGATGATGGTAGCGCTCGAAAAGAACTGCCAGGATTTTGGTATCCGATTCTTCAACCTCGATTCCGACTCACAAGGCATTGTCCATATCATCGGCCCCGAAAACGGTCTCACTCAACCGGGTATGACCATCGCATGTGGGGACTCGCACACCTCGACCCACGGCGCATTTGGAGCCATCGCCCTTGGTATCGGCACGTCGCAGGTACGGGATGTACTCGCTACCCAGACCCTGGGGCTGGATCGTCTCAAGGTGAAAAAAATATTCATTAGTGGTGAACGCCAGCCAGGCGTCTATGCCAAGGATATAATCCTCCGTATTATTACAGAGCTCGGTGTCATGGGCGGCATCGGCTACGCGTACGAATTCTGCGGGCCGGCCATAGAGGCTCTCTCCATGGAGGAGCGAATGACAATCTGCAACATGTCCATTGAGGGGGGCGCACGGGTTGGCTACATCAACCCCGATGAAACCACCTTCAACTACCTGCGCGGGAAACCATTCGCCCCTGACGGTGAGGACTTCGACAGGGCCGTACGCTACTGGCAATCGATGGCTTCCGACCCGGATGCAAAATATGATGACCAGTTTGAACTGGATATTTCAACCATGGGACCTATGGTTACTTGGGGCATAACTCCCGGCCAGGGCGTTGAAATAAATTCACCCCTGCCAACACGAGACACCGTCCATGAAAACGAGCGGGAGATAACAGCCAAGGCGTATAAGCATATGGGTTTTGAAGAAGGACAGCCTTTAACCGGACAAAAGATTGACGTGGCTTTTATCGGTTCCTGCACCAATGGCAGGATCTCCGATTTAAGAACAGCTGCATCAATCTTACAGGGGAGGAAAGTTGCAGACCATGTACGTGCACTGGTGGTTCCCGGTTCTAAAAAAGTGAAACAACAGGCCGAAGAAGAAGGGCTGGATAGAATATTTACGACATCGGGATGCGAATGGCGGGAAGCCGGCTGCTCCATGTGCCTTGCCATGAACCCGGACAAACTGCGTGACAGGCAGCTCTGTGCCAGCAGCTCAAACCGGAATTTTATCGGCAGACAGGGTGCCCCCAAAGGCCGCACCCTGCTCATGAGCCCTGCTATGGTCGCTGCTGCTGCAGTCAAAGGCAAGGTTACCGATGTTCGGAATCTCTTGCCCGGAGGGGGAAAATGAACAACTCATCACAGATTAAAGCCGTTTCCGGCCGAGCTGTCCCGTTACCTGGTAACGATATCGATACTGACCGTATTATCCCGGCTCGATTCTTACGCTGCGTAACATTTGAAGCACTTGGAGAACAACTCTTTTGGGACGAAAGGTTTGACGAGCGGGGACAGCCTCTTGATCATCCACTGAATAATCCAAAATTTGGGGGTGGTTCCGTGTTGCTTGTAAACGGTAATTTTGGTTGCGGTTCCTCACGGGAGCACGCCCCCCAGGCAATTAAACGCTTTGGCATCAAGGCCATTATCGGTGAATCATTTGCCGAGATATTTGCAGGTAACTGCACCAATCTCGGTATTCCGGTCTTTACAACCAACCCGGAAACAGTTCAGCGACTTATGCAGATAGTGGAAAGTAAACCGGAAACTATTCTGGATCTAGACCTGGAAGAGGCATCTGTCACGTTAGGGGGGGAAACACACCCTCTGACCATAACCGATTCATCCCGCACTGCGCTTCTCAAGGGAAGCTGGGACAGCCTGGAGGCACTGCTGCAAAATAGTGATAGAATTAAAGATACCTATAATCAGCTGCCATATATAAATGGATTCGCTGACTTCAGCAGCTAACCAACTGATATTATGATATCGACTTAATGAGTCACCCGGAAATTTCCGTTCTCCGCCACCAGCAACCGTATAGTCCCTTCGATATCGGTTCTGAAGGCGCGCACCTTATTCTCGGCCAGGCGGCCAAGAACCTCGGGAGAAGGTGCCCCGATATCGTTTTGGCCGACACTGATAACCGCGATCGTTGGCCGAACCCGTTTCAACAACTCAGGCGAGGTGGAATCCTCGGCACCGTGATGTGCCAGTTGAATAACCGAGGCAAGAGGAACAGGGCTTTCCCGAAGCATCTGTTTCTCTCCCGGCCCGGCCAGGTCCCCCATCAACAGCAGACTGAATCCTCGATAGCTGACATTCAAGGCCAATGACCGGCTGTTATAATCCTTGCCGCTGTCATAATCCGCTGCCGGATGAAGCACATCAACCGCCAGGTCGCCGCACATCCAGGAATCACCCGCACCGATTACAGAATAAGGCAGGTCATACTGCAACTGGCTGTAATCCTCAAACCCTCGCTCCTCAATGTTCACATCACCATTATCTGAAAACTCGCGGATCGGCATCTTTCTGGCTATCGATTTCAAACCACCATAATGGTCCTTGTGAGGATGGGTGATAATAACGTAATCAAGCCTTTTGACCCCTTCCCTTTCAAACAGCTTGTTCAGACGTGTTCCGCTGCCGATAGGACCGGCATCGACCAGCATGGCACACTTACCCGGCTGGTGTAATAGCGTCGCACCACCCTGACCCACATCCACAAACCAGGCGGAAAATCCTTCAGCTCCCATCACGACCATAGGAGCTCCCAAAATCAAGCCGACAATCACATAAACCAACCTTCGTACCATAGCGATCTGCACCTGCTGCTTTTATTGCTCTTCATCCTCTTTCGGCCTCACCGCTTCCAGGGCGGGACCCACATCCGGAAGATACTCCTTGAAAACACTTCCGTATATTTCCCATATGGAGATAAAAAGAGCCGCAATGATCGGCCCAATAATAATCCCCAGCAGACCGAACATGGTGATACCGCCCAATGTTCCGAAAAGAACAAACAGGTCGTGCATCTCCGTATCTTTGCCAACCAGTCTCGGCCTGACCACATTATCCAGGTTGCCGGAGATAGCGCCGCAAATCACCGCAAGAATAATGACGCCCTTGATATTACCCATGAGTGCCAGTATGATAAGGGCAGGCCCCCAGATGATAGCGGTACCAAACGCGGGGATTACCGAGGTAACAGCCATGACACTTCCCCAGAAGACGGGTCCATCAATGCCCGCCAGGGCAAAGGCGACTCCACAAATGGAACCCTGCATAATGCCGATAATGATGGTCCCCTTGATAGTTGCCCGGGTCACGGAGGTGAAACGACGCAGCAACACTTGCTCATCCTTATCCTTAAGAGGCAGAAAATAGAGAATTTTCTCCAGCAACACACCTCCCATGGTCAGGAAATAAAACATGATGTAGAGCATTATCACCGTCCCGAAAATGGCACTGATGGTCAACCCCGCAACGGACTGCAGGGATTCTACAAGAAATTTTGTCAAGGCCCCGACAAACTGGCCTGCTTTTTCCAGGATAACGTCGCGATAGGGAAGGACCTCTTCATAATAAGGAATCTTTTCAAGGTACTGGGTCAACACCGATGGTTCGGCAATAAAGGACTGAATCCAGGGTGTGACCGACTGGCTGACGGAAATTGCCTGGGCGACAATAATTCCGATCAGTATTGAGAGTGGTCCGAGTATGAGGAAAACAATCCCGAAAATAACCAACAGGGAGGCGAGGTTTTCACGCCCATTCAGCCGCCGGGTCACCCAGCGATGGGCTGGGCTAGCCAAAGCTGAGATCAGACCCGCCATAAACAACGGCATCAGAAACTGATGTATCATGGTCATGAAAATAACTGAAATCAGAATAACCATGCTGAGTAATACTATCTTGTGGACAGCTTCAGGTTTCATTTCCTCGTATCCTTATCCGTTGGTAACAATCTGCACTTCCCTGCGCTCGAAAAAATCACTGCTGTTTCAACAACTTCTCATGCTGAAGTTTGTAGGCAATGTAGTATTTAAAGATATTACTCACATACTGGACCGTTTCACGGCCAATCCTCTTGGCCGCAATAAGCTCCACATTATTGAACCAGAGATTGGGGTTTAAACCTTTTTCTTCCGCCTCTTTCCTCAATTTGGCAACCTTGGCCGGACCGGCATTATAAGAGGCAAAACTGAAAAGCGCCCTGTTCATCGAATCTATACCAGTAGATTCCGGAAAATACCTGTCCGCAACATATCGCAGATATTTTGTTCCCGCATGAATATTGGATTCAAGTTTATGTATATCGGGTATCCCAACGTTCTTATCCTTTGCTGTAGACGGCAATATCTGCATTACACCTACCGCACCGGCATTGCTTTTGAGTTTCTGGTTGAGCCTCGATTCCTGGTAAGCAAGTGCCGTCAGCATCAGGTAATCGAAATCGTAGGTATCACCATACTTGGCAAAAAGATCAATCACCTTGTTGAACCGCTTAATATTCTCCCCATGAGCCGCATTGCTGATATACTTCGTTTCCTTCAAATAGCGGTTAAAGACGACGTTGCCGGTAAGTGTTCCCTTCTTGTTCTGTTGGACATATTCATTGATGATCTTTTTCAACTTCGGACAATCCTTCCGGACGGCCCAGCCGATACGACCGCCGCTGGCAACTTCCACCTTGGAATGCAATCGGATATTTGGCAATATCTTCGCCCAGAACTGGGCCTTGTGCTTATCCACGATAATGGCGGGCAGAAGCTCTGCATTGACCATTTCCATCAGATCCTCATCCTCAAGGTGCTCATCTGCCGCCAGAATGCTCACACGCTCCTTGCCGGTGGAGCCAAACACTTCATTCAGATTCTCAAGGCTTGTATAATAACTGCTTGACTTGCGTACATGAACTTCCATACCTGTCAGTGCAAGAGCGCTCTCCATTTTGGCAGTACTTTTTGGCGTCACCAGGATTTCACTGACACCGGTCAGGAAAGGGTCGCTGAAATCAACCTGCTCCAGACGTTCATCAGTAATGGTCAGGTTACCCACCGCAATATCCCCTAGCCCAAGAGTGAGACTTGAAAACAGCTTTTCCCTCGGGGTGGGAATAATCACTACGTTTACCTCCACATGACGCGACTTCAATTTCTTGTTGAGATAATTGTTAAAACCCATCGCCCCCTCGTAACTGAGCCCTTTGGGTTGTGCACCATCAAAAAAGAAAAACGTCTTGGAGTACGGCATCAGCATCCGGATGACCCTGCGCTCCACCATCCCGGCAAAGTCACCTAAATAGGGTTTATTCTTTTCTAAAAAATCATCAACCGTCGTATCCTTTGATAACAACGCGAATGCCGGCTGGAACGTAAGCAGAACCATGGCAAGACAGTAAAAAGGAATAAGATAGCGTCGTAATAGATTCATCTTGTCCCTTTAAAAAAGATATCCATATCTGATACCGAGTGTATCGAGGCCTTCGTTCGGGTCGAAAATATATGCATTGGAGATATGATCGAACATCACCGACAACCGGTGATGATCGGCAACAGTCACTCCCAGTTCAAAGGTTACACGGAAAAGAATTGGAGAGCCAAGCTCCTTTTTATCCTTCCGGCCTTCATCATCCGTCTCACCATCATGGATGGCCAACCCGAGACCTGTGTCAAAAAAGATACCGTTTCGCCAGGTATATTCGAGTAACCCGCCAGCGTAGACTTTACTGGTATCATCACCGTCATTTATGGAAAAACCGAGGTTCGGGCGGAGCTTTCCGCCCAGCAGTGAATATTCCGGTGTAAAAATCAGCTCACCATTGTAATCGGTTCCCTCTTCACGGCTGAACCCACTCCACAAGTTGTCCACATCATGGGCCAGGACCCCAATGCGAATTTCGTGTATCACATCAATGGACTGCGCATGCATTGGCAGTAAAAAAACAAGCACTACGAGGCCGACAATTCGGCGGAAATTTTTCACACTCAACCTCCAAAATAATTATACCAAAGAAAAAATCATTACGATTTGCCGCAATATATAGGAATTTCGTTTGTTCGTAAATATTCATCATTTTTTGCATCAAGAAAGAGAATAATCTACCACCATTATTTCACGGGCATTCAAAACAACTTTGGTGTAAATGGTGCAAATGACAAAAGTACACCCACCCTTTCAGACCGGTAAAGTTCTCCTCCTTTCTTTTTGTCACTTTATTCACGACATCTATTCCAGCTTTCTGGCACCTCTGCTGCCATTTATAATTGAGAAGTTCGGACTCTCTTTCACCCAGGCCGGATTTCTCTCCACCATCATGCAGATTCCAGCCCTGGCGAACCCGTATATCGGCAAGCTGGCTGACCGGCGGGGCATCAGGTTTTTTATTATTCTGGCCCCCATGCTCACCGCCGTGCCCATGTCGCTGCTGGGACTTGCCCCCAGTTACGGGGTCCTGCTGATCCTGTTGTTTTTTACCGGTATAAGCGTATCCCTGTTCCATGTCCCGGCGCCTGTTCTGGTATATCGCGTTTCCGGTGATAAAACCGGCAGGGGGATGAGTTTTTATATGACAGGTGGTGAACTGGCCAGAACACTTGGGCCGATCTCAATTATCGCGGCGGTTTCCCTGCTCGGCTTTGAGAACTACTACCCGGTCATGATTGTCGGTATTATTGCCTCCGTGCTTATGTTTTTTGCCTTCCGGGACATGCCGACAATTACCCGGCCCAAAGAAAAAAGCTCCCTGCGTGGAACGGTCAAGGATATGTGGCCCCTGCTGGGACCGCTCTCCGCCATTGTGGTCGTTCGCGGCTTCATGCACGCCTGCCTGAGCGCCTTTTTGCCACTCTATATTATCGAGAAAAGCGGTGATCTATGGCTGGCAGGTATTGCCCTCTCTCTTTTTGAGGCCGCCGGTGTTGTCGGCATCCTTACCGTCGGCAACCTCAGTGACCGGTTCGGCAGGAAACGACTGCTCTCCTTTTGCCTGGTTGTTGCCCCCATTTCGCTCCTGCTGTTTACCCAGGCCTCCGGTGCCACACAATTCGTACTGCTCCTGCTTACCGGTTTCTCATTACTCTCCACTACCCCGGTCATGTTGGCCATGATCCAGGAATACAACAGCGACGGATCCTCCACAGCAAACGGCATTTTTATGATGATCAGTTTCATTGCCCGCTCCGCCGTGGTGGTGCTGGTCGGTTTTTCGGCGGATTTGATCGGCCTGGAACAGACCTACCTGCTCTGCGGCCTCATCGGCCTTGCGGGCATACCTTTTGTGCTCACCCTCCGAATAACCAATCGTACCTCCTCTTCAGGATAAAGACATATCACCGACATAACCGGTGAGATCCACCTCATCCACCTGATCGGGGTGCAAGTACTGTTCAGCATATTGCCGATATGTCCCACTGGTGAGAAACAGCCTGAACAGCCCAGGGTCAATATGATTGTTATCCACCATGATCTCCATGATCCGTACGACCTCGCTCAATTTTTTCGGCTCTTTATAGGGTCTGTCAGAAGCAGTAAGAGCCTCAAAAACATCAGCAATAACCATCATCTTCGCCTGGAGTGACATCTCCTTTCCCGAGAGTCCACGGGGATAGCCGGTTCCGTCCATCTTTTCATGGTGCCCGCCTGCAATCTCAGGTACCATCTGCAAATGTTTGGGATAGGGCAGTTCATTGAGCATTACGATGGTCTGGACAATGTGTTCATTGATCCGGTACCTCTCCTCATCGGTGAGGGTTCCCCGTGCAACCTTCAGGCTATACAGCTCGCCCCTGTTATAAAGATATTCCGGCTCGGAAAGGGTAAAACCGTATTCAGCATCATATTCAGCACTGCGTTTACGGTCTCTTTCTACCAGGTGCTCCTCCTTATCCGCCAGCAGAGACTCTGTTACCGGCAATTGTGGCAGTCTGCTTCTGTTCTTACGCTGCTTCTCCTCCCAGGAAATACCGATGCGATCATCAAAATGCCTCTGCCAGGTGGTGGCAGCTATTGCCTCCAACCTCTCGGCCTTCCCTGGCGCCATAACTTCCCCACCAATATTGCATTCGGCAATAAGGGCAAAATCGGTTCTGAGCTGTACCAGCTTATCGTCTAGTTTCCTGTGCAGCAGGAGTTCATCTCCACCATTTTCTGCGAGCTCCTTCAAATAACGAATATGGGCATCCCGGTACAGTACTTCAAAACGCATACGTACTTCATGGATCCGGTCATAAATTGTTTCAAGTTTAGTTGATTTATCAACCACATAGTCCGGCGTGGTCACCTTACCGCAATCATGCAGCCAGCTGGCGATATGAAGGGCCTCCCACTGCTCATCATCAAGGCAAAAATCCCTGAATGGCCCTTTATCTGCTTCACATGCTTTTTGGGCAAGCATCTTGGTGAGGACCGGAACCCTCTGGCAATGTCCTCCGGTATAGTGGGATTTCGAATCAATGGCCCCGGCCAGAAGAGTTACAAAGGATTCCAACAGCTGTTTCTGCATTTTCAGCATCTTCTTTCCTTCGAGGCTGACCGCAGCCAAACCGGCAAAAGTTTGCAGAAACGCCCGCCGTGCCTGTTGTTCCTTTCCCCTGAAGTTATCAACTTCATCAAAAAAGAGACACAATAAGCCTATGCCCTCCTTATTCCTGTTCTGCAAAGGAAAAATAGCCACACTACCAAGTGTGCCACCCACCCCTGCACGAAATTGTTCAAAGAGTTTCCTGTCTTCTGATGCCTCTGTCAAAAAGCTTGTTTTCCCATCCTGAAGTCGAGCAAAAAACTGGACCCGTTCTTCAGGGGCAAAAAGTGGTAACCTGGACACATCCTTCTCGTAGCAGTCTCGTTGCAGGCATACAACCGGAGAGAGTCGGCCGTCTTTGTCATCCACCAGGAAGATCGCGGCCCCATCTCCACGGGAAACCAGCATGGTTTCCTCGGTGATGAGTCGGAGCATCTCATCAAAATCCTGCTCATGTGTCAGGGATTTAATCAGTGTCAGGAATTTCTCAATGGTCTCCTTCATCATGCTCATGGCAATGGCCAGCTCATCCACCTCAGCAATCATTGACCGATTATGTATCGGTTTTGAGAAATCAAAACGATTGATCTGATCAACCTCCCCGGCCAGGGTGCGTAAAGGGGTGGCAATAAGCCGGGCAGCCAGCCAGATCAGCGGTATGGTCAGCAGAATCATGAAGATGGAAATCCCTATAGCCCGTTGCTGAATACTCATCGCCTGCGCCAGCAACTCCTTTTTAGGCGCAACCATAAGAAGATAGTAGGCGTCTGAGTCAGCTTGATCAAGCTTTCTCACCCCCCCGAGCCACTCTTCTCCACCAAAGGCAAAGTCCATAATCTGGGTTTCAAGCCCAAATCTTTCCCTGACGTGGGTGAGAAGCTGATTGTCAAGATCACCTAATTCTGCTAATCGAAATGAGGTTGAATCCTGCTGGACGACCAGCTTGGAGGTGTCACGGTAGGCAATGACCTTACCGCTCTTATGCAGCAGGACCAGTTCCGAATGATCAGTCACCTTGGACGCGGAAAGTCTTTTAGAAAAATTTTCCAGGGTGATATCTCCTGCAACCACGATATTCGAAAGTGGCTTTTTATAGGATAATGTCACCCCAACCTGGCTGGTAAACCAGAACAAGTATGGCTCCACCCCTACCACGCGATCGGTTTTTAGAGACGCTTTGTACCATGGCCTGACTCGCGGGTCGTACCTGGATGGTTGCGGTAATGCCCTTTTTATCTCTGTCAGTGATTCCGAATACCAGATCCTGGTGAGCGATGCCGTGCCATACCTGCTTCGTACAATATTATCGACCACAAAAGCTGAATCAGCAGGGGCGCTGAACTGCTTGCGCATATGCTCACTTACCAGAGCACGGACAATAAAAAAATCGCCCCGGCCGTACCCTACCTGCAAGGCCGTCATCTCTTCAACACCTCGTAATCCAGCAGAAAACTGTGGTAAAAACTGTAACCGTTCTTCAAGGGTTCCGGCATTCTCTATACCTGAATTTGCCAGCATGGTGACAGCCTGCGCCACCGGTCTCCTGGACAAACGGTTCTTCAAACTGAACTCCTTCCCTAACTGGTCAAATATCTGCTGGGTGGTCGAAAGGAGGATATCAGAGGTCTTGGTGTAGTTGTAGATACCCAGGACTGTTCCAAAAAGAAATATCAGGGTGATGAAAAGGGTGGATATCGTTATATGCAGCGGATATCGACCTTTAGCTAAGTGGGGCATGGCGAACCCATCCGGTTGGCCGGGTAGTTGTGGAGTCTCTGACCCGGTAATTGAAGTGGCCCAAAATGAATAGTGTTGTTTCCAGCTTAGCCTGTTACAATCCTGCCTGCAACGACGTATTGAATACGTCAGGCGGGATTTTTCAATCACCGAACGTTGTTCGGCAACAACTGATGGACAGTAATGCAGAAAATAGTAGCGATCGGCGACTGTAATACTTTAGGTGCCGGCAGATGTGAAAAAAGAGGATACCCTGAAAAAGTCGCTGAAAGGCTGGGGGCGGAGATCGTTAACCGTGGTCACACGATGGCAACCAGCCGCGAGGGAATACACCTCCTGAAAGAGGAAGTTGTCAAAGCCGACTGCGTTCTTATTCAATTCGGCCTGGTCGACTCCTATAAAACCTTCAAATACTCGCCCTACGTCCTCTATTATCCTGACAATTTCATCAGGAAAAACCTCCGTGCACTTACCAAAAAATACAAGAAGATATGTCGGAATCAGGGGCTTAATAAAATAATCGGTGAAGTCAATGTTGTGCCCGCTGAAGAATATGAGCACAATATTCGGTCGATGGTCGAACTTGCCTCCCCGCGCAAGGTGGTATTGATAGATACCGTTCCCAATAAGCAACTGGAGAGAAACGGGGAAATACAACGATACAACGGTATCCTCGACTCGATCGCCGCTGATTACCCTTTCTGTACCAGGGTGAAATTATATGCGGATTTCATAGACGGACTGGACACCCTCTATGCTGACCCAACCCACTGTAACAATGAAGGATACGAGAAAATTGCCGAAAAAATCGTTACCATACTGGGTAACTGAGCCATCTTGTGTGTCAATTATCTCTACAGATTTTTTCGTTTCATCGCCCAACTCGCCTCCCTTCCCCATCTTCACCATATAAACAGCTTAATCCGCGTTGTTTTCTTCTTTGCCTTTCATCGTTGATCGCGGTAGCATGAGAGGGAAGGTCATGGTTTCCCTCTAAAAAAGGTGCTCATGTTGCGCAATTATACATCATATCTCTTCCCGTTATTGCTGGTCATGCTTCTCTTCGGATGCCAGGAGGAACCGGAAAAAGCACTCGGCACCCTGGAGTGGGACCGGGTGAACAGCAGGGCTATTGCCTCAGAGCTCATTGTCGATATCTTTGTCGATGAAGGTCAACAGGTAGAAAAAGATACTCCCATTCTCGTCCTGGATAATCGAAAAATTCACCAACAGTGCCTTGAGCATAAAGCTCGCCTTGATAAGGCCAGATGGTACCTAATAGAGTTAGAGAGCGGTCCCAGATCCCAGACCATCGCTGAAGCCGAAGCGCGTCTCGTCGCGGCACAGGCGACGCTTGAGAACCGTGAGAAGATATACCAGCGGCAGCAGCAGCTTTATAAAACCGATATTGCCAGCAGGGAACATCTCGATATCGCACGAAGCAACTTCATAAACGCCAGGGAAAAGGTCAGGGAATACTCGCAGCAACTCAATGAGCTGACAACAGGAACGCGGTTCGAGAAAATCCAGCAGGCCCGGGCTGAGTTTACAGCACTTGAAGCGGGGCTGGCGCACCTTGAACTGCTCGAAGCCGATTATACTGTACTGGCGACCCGAGACGGATTAGTGGAAAGCCTGCCGTTTAACAAGGGCGACAGACCCCCTGCCGGATCTGTGGTCTGCACCTTGCTTACCGGTGAGGGACCGTGGGCGAGGGTCTATATCCCGGAGCCATACAGGTCTGCGATGCAAGTGGACCGGGAGTACCGCCTGAAAGTCGATGGTCTCGATAAGACCCTGCCCTGCAGGCTGAGGTCGATATCTTCCGAGGCCTCGTTTACTCCCTACTATGCCCTGACGGAGAGAGACAGGTCGCGACTTGCCTATGTTGCAGAGCTGGACCTGATTGGCAATGACACCCTGCATCTTACGGCGGGCACCCCGGTTCAGCTCGTGTTGGAGGGTTTGTGAATACAGCGATCCGGGTCTCCGGCCTGACCAAGACCTTCGGCCGTTTCACGGCGGTTGATTGCGTTGAC
Source organism: Desulfopila sp. IMCC35008 (assembly GCF_010646885.2). GTDB lineage: Bacteria > Desulfobacterota > Desulfobulbia > Desulfobulbales > Desulfocapsaceae > Desulfopila. Next base: position 5,497,072 of record NZ_CP050700.1, read on the forward strand.
ATGAATATCCCCAAACAGACGGTGTACGGTTTTATCGGCCCGAACGGCAGCGGCAAGACCACGGCCATCCGCATGATGTGTGGTCTGCTCCAGCCCACAGCGGGAGAAATCGAGGTGCTGGGAATGAAAATACCCGAACAGACTGAGCAGATTCGTCGTCAGGTGGGATACATGACCCAGAAGTTTTCCCTCTATTCCGACCTAAGCGTCCGCCAGAACATGCAGTTCATGGCCAAAATCATGGGAGTTGGCCGCCGGGAAAGAAAAAAACGGATGCTGGATTTACTGGAGAAGTTCAAACTCTCGTCATTTATCGATCGGCGGGCAGGAGACTTATCTGGCGGCCAGAAACGAAGACTTGCCCTCGCCACCGCAGTTATTCATCAACCCAGATTGCTGCTGCTTGATGAACCGACCTCCGAGGTCGACCCCAACACCAGGCGGGATTTCTGGGACGAACTCTTTGTAATGTGTGAGGCGGGAACGACCATCCTCGTCACTACCCACCTGATGGACGAAGCGGAACGGTGTCACAACCTGGCCATTATCAACGAGGGCAGGAAAGTGGCGGACGGCAGCCCGGCCGAGTTAAAAAAAGTACTCGGCGGACGTTTACTCTCCGTCAAGGGTCCTGATGTTCGCACCATCAGGAAGTTGTTGGCAGAAAGTCCTGAGGTACTGGCCATCACCCAGATCGGTATCTCACTAAGGATCATTCTCGCAGAAGATGTGGCAGACGGACCGGCCAAGCTCGCCAATAGCCTGGCCGCGATTGGTGACAAAAAAATTGAGACGGTCACGCCTTCCATTGAGGATGTCTTTGTCATGATGACCCGTGAAAATGGTGCCAACCATGGCTAGCTTTCCGCCTGTTGCCTCGCTGGTTCGCGTCCTGGCCGTGTGCCAGAAAGAGGTGATCCACTTGGTCCACGACCGGTTGACCTTTGGCATGGTGGTGATGATCCCGTTGCTGCAGTTAGTCTTGTTCGGCTATACCATTAACACCGATGTCCGCCACGTTCCTGCTGCTGTCGCGGATCAAACAAACAACTCATTCTCCCGTCAACTGATCGCCGATCTGCAGGCAACCCAGGTGGTCGATTTCATTCATGGAGTTGACACCCCGCAACAGCTCGAAGCGCTTATTCAGGATGGCTCGGTGGGTGCCGGGCTATTCATCCCGCCCGATGCGGAACGCCGCTATTACGAAGGTGACCGTTCAACGGGCCAGCTGCTGGTGGATGGCTCTGACACGACTCTGGCCGGGGCGGTACGCCAACTCGGCAATTTCCCCTTCATTCCCGGTGGAGCGGTAGCCAACCGGGACAGTGTTCCGACTCTTTCAGTCCGGCTCCTGTACAATCCGCAGAGTCGTGCAGCCCTGTTTACCGTACCCGGATTATTGGGTGTGATCCTGACCATGACCATGATCATGTTTACGTCCATTGCTATCGTCCGCGAGCGTGAGCGCGGGAATATAGAGCTGCTCATCACCACCCCGATCCGCAATATTGAGCTCATGGTGGGGAAGATAACCCCCTATATCGGCATCGGCCTGATTCAGGTTTCGGTCATCCTTCTTCTTGGATCCCTGCTCTTTAATGTTCCTATCGGCGGGAAGCTGCTTCCGGTTTATTCGGCCTGCCTGGTATTCATCCTGGCCAACCTGACACTTGGCCTGATGATCTCCACCTTCGTCAACAACCAGCTGGCGGCCATGCAGATGTCATTTTTCATATTATTGCCCTCCATCCTGCTGTCCGGCTTCATGTTCCCTTTTGTGGCCATGCCGGACGTCGCACAGAAACTGGCCGAAGTACTGCCACTCACACATTTTCTACGAATAATCAGGGGAGTAATACTACGGGGAGAACAACTGAACGGAGCAGTCGGGGATTTACTGTATCTGGCCTGTTTTGCCCTGGTTTTCCTGATTATCAGCACCTTTCGATTCACCAAACGGCTCGATTGATGCTGTCCCTCCGCAGGTAAAACCCGGTTATCTCTTCCAGAAAACCGGAAAGAAAATCACCAGAGCAGAAAACATCTCAAGCCTCCCGACCAGCATATTCCAGGAAAGAAACCATTTGGTGGTATCGGAGAAAAAAGCGTAATTCTCACTTGGCCCTATTGCCCCGAATCCGGGCCCGATATTCATCAAGGTTGCTATAATCGAACTAATCGCAGTGACGTAATCCACCGGATCGAAAAGAACAACGACACACCCACCGACAAGTATTAGAAAGATATTGACAATAAAGTAGCATACCGCAAGATCAACCACTCCGGCTTCCACCGGCTTGCCGTTCAGTCTGACGGTATACACGGTCATCGGCTGGATAAAAATTTTACGGATTGATTCATACATGTACTTGCAGATCAGCACATAATGCACCACCTTTATGCCACTGGTAGTCGAGCCCGCACAGGCCCCAATAAAACAGACGGCAAAGAGGAACATGAGCGCAGCCTGGGGCCAAAGTTCGTAATCGGCGGTGGTAAAGCCGGTGGTGGTCAGGAGCGACACCACCTGGAATGTCCCGTAGCGAAGAGAATCCCAAAATCCATCATAAGTCCTATTAGTATAAAGGACAAGACTGACCGACAGAGTGAAGACAAGAGTAAAGCTCACATACCAGCGAAACTCTGTATTTTGGAGGACGCTTTTTACATCGAGCATCGCCAGTTGGTAAAAGAGCACAAAGGTAACACCGCCAAGGAACATGAACACAATAGTTACCCAGTCGATGAAAGCGGAATCAAAGGCACCGACACTGGCATTCATGGTCGAATAGCCGGAGGTGGAAACCGTACCAAAGGCATGGCAGAGTGCATCGAACAGGGTCATACCGCCGGTCATGAGTAGCACGGTCTGCAGCAGGTTCAGGACAATATAAATGGACCAGAGCCAGAGCATGGTGTCCTTGTTGCGGGCCTTGAACTTCTCCCTGGTTATCACCTGGCCGGGACTTGATTCCGCCCTGAAAATTCGCACCCCACCCATGCCGTGGGGTAAAAAAATCAGGGTCAGGGTCAAAAAGCCCATCCCGCCGAGAAGATGGGTCTGGCTTCGCCAGAACAGCAGGCCGTGGGGTACCGACTCGATATCAGTCAGGATAGTAGCACCGGTCGTCGTATACCCCGACATCATCTCGAAAAAGGCGTCGGTAAACGAGGGTATGGAACCATGCAGTATGAAAGGGAGGGTGGAAACAGCGGATATAACGACCCAGCCGAAAAAAGCCAGAAACAGCCCATCCTTCATGCTGAAATCGTAGTTCTTCCTGTAAATCCGTTTAAATACGACACCAACCAGCACAACAACCAGGGCGGAAACCAACAGGTCAACGAGATCATCTCCGCCATAGTAGAGCGAACAGAGAATCGGTAACACCATGGAACTGCCGGTAACGATCAACAGTACTCCGAAAACATTGGCTATCGAGCGGTAGTTCATACAGGTCTCGTTGCAGGAAAAGTTGGCATAATCTAATAACGCCCATCAAGCGATCGAGGTGATCTCTTCCTGCATCATTTCTATAACCCGCACCGGATCATCAGCCTTGGTAATCGGTCTGCCGACCACCACGTGATTTGCACCATCACCGATAGCGCTGCCTGCGGTGACGATACGCTTCTGGTCATCAGCTAAAGTTTCAATATTCGCTCCGGGCCTGATTCCCGGGGTGACAATCAGCAGTTTATCACCAAGATCACTGCGTATCTTCCCTGCTTCAAGACCGGATGAGACCACACCGTCACAACCAAGCTCCAGGGCTCTTCTGGCCCTGAAAGCAACAAGATCTTCCACCGACTGGGTCATTCCCATAGCCCGCAGATCTTCCTCACCAAAACTTGTCAATACGGTTACTGCCAGAAGCTGCATGTCGCCGCGTGCTTCCACCGCCGCCCGGATAATCGGGTCGTTGCCGTGGATGGTTGCATAGGTGACGCCTCTGCTGTTCACCTGCTCGACAGCCAGCTTCACCGTCTCCGGAATATCGAAAAATTTCAGATCCAGCATCACCTTGTGACCACGATCAACAATCCAGTCGACAATATTGAACCAGTCTGCCATAAAGAGCTGCAGCCCCACCTTGTAAAAGGTTACATGGGACTCACACTTCTGCACCATTTCCTTGGCAAGGACCGGATCTTCCACATCCAGGGCGACGATAATACGCTCATTTAAGGGGATTTTTTTTGTGCTCATACGTTCTCTCTTTAGGCTGTCTTGAATGATTTCCATCCCTTTTACTGCGTCTTGCCCTGTTCCGCAAGTATCGACAGGATTGGGCCGCACTGCTCTTTAACCCGGGAAGTCTCCTCTGAGTTGGGCAACAGCTCTATTACCCGCTCCAGAAGAGCGGCCTGGCTTGTATCTGCTCCCGCCAACAAGGTCTGCCCGTCATCATAGAGTGTTTGCCAGAATGGGGCGCCGGAATTACCGGTTTTGCACCCATATTCGACGACGATAAGCCATTTCGATACGGCTTCTGCATGATTGTCACCCTGAAGCCCGCTGTTCAACTCCTCAGCTGCCCCTTCTTCTGCAAACGACTGGTCGGCCATTACCTCGGATTCGGGGACACTGTCTGTAAACTCCCTGCTCTGCGACTGGACAGCGCGCCTCTCCATCTTCCCAGGGACATTGCTTTCCCCGACGACAGAGGGGGCAGGCGCCGCCTCAGGAGGACGATGAAGCGCCTTCGCTTTGGCCTTTTCAGCCGGCGGCACTGTCTGCACCGGGCTCTTATCCTGTACCGGGGGCCGGGGGACCATTTCCTGCATCGGGATATCACGGCTGATGTTTATATAGAGCATCACACTCGCAGCTATGGCCAGGGCCGAACCGAGATATCCCAAATTCCGAACCGTAACCAAGGGGGTTTTGCCGGATGAACCGGTCTCTACCGACATGAGACTGAAGCATATTGAGACCCACTCATCATAACAGACCTGGCAGGATGAAAAATGCTCCATTGCCTTCTCACGCTGTTCCGGCGTGCACATATTTGCTGCCACATCTGCCAGCTGTTCTGAGCTCAGGCATCCTTCGCTTTTCTCTCTTTCCTGTTTTTCCTGTTCTGCAGCCAATCCCATGTGGGCGGTCAGGAGGTCACTTTGCTTTTTTTGGTTCAGTTTTTCACTTTTTGCCATAGTTCATCCCGGTTTGGAAATTATACAACAACCGTTTTCTATCTCTGACGGACATTAGCCCGAACCGGTGAGAAATTCTGGTTGATTTCGTCCACACCCGGTTCTTTTTGTTTCCATTTAAAAACGTACCTCTTTGGTTAAGATCGAGGCGTTCATCAGGTTTTTACCGAAGGCATATAATCGATATTCCAAGGATAAAAGTCTGAAACACGACGATGACAATATACAAAAGGGTAGTTTCAGGATGGAAACTATTTCATTAATTCCATGAGTTCCTTATCAATTCCCGCCTCTTCGAAGGCAGAACGAATACGTGCAAGAAGACGACGCATACGCCCATGGGCTTGATGTCTGTTGTACCCCAGCATTTTACCGGCATTGGTAATGCTTACATCATCCTGGTAGCATAATTTCAACATCAGTTTCTCTTCATTTGCCAGAACAACCCGCACCTCTCCCAGCCGGGCCAGGTTGTTCTCCACAACATGCTCATCGAGGTCGGTCAGGGCAACAAACAAAAGGCGAAAAATCTCTTCTCTTTCATCTCCTTCAAAACGTTCCTGCTGCTCCCTGCGTGAAGATGCAGTCGCCTCACCGACAAGTTTCTCATCCCCTTGGATTTCAAGGCCCTGATGAGCTCCGCAATCAACCACTTCCTGTTTTATCAGCCAGGCAGCTTGCTCAGCATCCCCCTGCCCTCGCCACGTTGAAGATTGTTCGACGGTTGCCACCGCCGCCGTGATATCAAGACGTTCCAGGCAGAGGAGCTTATAGAGACGAAGCCAGGTCCCACCAAGAGTTGCGAGCCACTTGGGAGGACGCCTGCGCCCAAACCTTTTCCTTGCAAAATCCTCGAGTAAGCGATGGGTAACAGAGGCAAGAAAAGCCGGAAAAGAACTCCCCCGGAAGGCACGAACCCGGCGCCCATCGTCGGCAAGCAGGCCATCCATGACAAAGAGCGCGGCCTCTTCGGCGATCACCCTTTTGCCAAAACGTTTTTCCGACAGCCTGTTTATCATATCCCACTGGGCGACTACCTTCTCATTCCAGTCTTTCACATCCCTCACCATATTACAGAAAATGGCCATTGTTCAGACTGTTATACCACTTTCGCCCTGAAAAATGAATTTTTTGCAATTTCCCGCAACACATCCAGCAAAAGGTTCCGTCAGTATCAATAACAACGGTGATCAATCATCTCGATCGATATTTCATTAAAAGGAGACATCCATGAAACAAAACAGACAACTCCCAACACTGGCCCTGACACTTTCCTTTGCCCTCATGTTCGGTTGCACATCCGTAAAGGAAACAAAAGAAGATCAGCGCCTTTCAGCGAACGGTCAGGCTCGAGTGGAAGCCAAAGGGCAAAAAAGTATACCACCCAAGCTTGAGGAAGCCGACATGGTATCTGCCGAAAACGAATCACTGGTTTCAGCCCTTTCCCCGAACGATGCTGCCATAAAGATGCATCAACCTCCGCTTGCCGCTCGAAAGGTCAAGCTAGGCATGGAGGGTCGACGAATGACACCCGTCCCCGCGGCCAGCCAGGAAATCGGGTTCATCAGCCCCCCCTCCCATCAGAACCTGAACACTGAATCGTATACTCCCGTGAACGAAAACCGGTTCATCAACAGTCGTAACGATCCTCTCTCCACGTTCTCTATTGATGTAGATACCGCTTCGTATGCCAACATCCGCCGGTTTATCAACCAGGGTAACCTGCCTCCTGTGGGCAGTGTCCGAATAGAGGAGATGATCAATTACTTCCAGTACGACTATCCGGAACCACAGAAAGACCCTTTTTCAATTTCCATCGAACCGGGCCCCTGTCCATGGAATATGGCACACCGTTTAGTCAAAATTGGTGTGCAGGCAAAGAAAATCCCGGCCCAATCCCTGCCCCCCTCTAATTTAGTATTTTTAATCGATGTATCCGGGTCCATGAATCAGGAGAACAAACTTCCCCTGTTGAAAAAGTCCATACTCATGCTGGTAGACAAGATGCGGGATACCGACCGGATCGGCATCGTTGTCTACGCCGGAAGTGACAGGGTTGTCCTGCAATCAACACCGGGCAGCCGTCGTGATGAAATCATAAAAGCGATTCAAAACCTGGGAGCCGGTGGCTCAACTCACGCTTCCAGCGGTATCCATACAGCGTATAAACTTGCCGAACAGGGCTTTATGCCGGAGGGAAACAACCGGGTAATCCTGGCCTCGGACGGGGATTTCAATGTGGGGGTCACCACCCGCGGAGAGTTGGAAAAACTCATAACGGACAAACGACAAGCGGGTGTCTTCCTGACCGTGCTCGGTTTTGGCATGGGGAACTATCATGACGACACCATGGAAATACTGGCGGATAAAGGTAATGGCAATTACGCCTACATCGATTCACTGCTGGAAGCAAAAAAAGTACTTATCAAAGAAGGTGCCGGAACTCTCTTCACCCTGGCGAGCGATGTGAAGATTCAGGTCGAGTTCAACCCGGCCCTGGTCGGCGCTTACCGTTTGATCGGTTATGAAAACAGGGTACTGGCAGATGAAGATTTCCGTGATGACAAGAAAGATGCAGGTGAAATCGGGCTCGGCCATTCGGTCACCGCACTGTATGAAATCATTCCCCCGAATGGTGTGGATATCCCCGTAGTCGACAACCTGAAATATGGCCGACAGGCTGCCACCGTCTCAGAACACATGGGTGAACTGCTTCATGTCAAACTTCGATACAAGCCAACAGCCAGTAGTTCTTCCCTGCTGATGGTAGCAAACGGAATGAACAACGAAGTTACCTTAGCCCAAACAAGTGACGATTTCCGTTTCTCTGCCGCTGTGGCCGGATTTGGTCTTTTGCTGAAAGATTCTGAGTTCAGGGGTAACCTCACCTACCCCGCCCTCATCGATATGGCCCGCGACAGCCGCGGAAATGATCGGCAGGGATATCGCGCTGAATTCATCAGGATACTTGAGACGGCTGAACTTCTGAGCCAATAAGCCCCTTCCCCTACACATACCGGGAGGTTACAGTGCTTCTCCCGGTACCAAAATCCACAATCCGCCTTTACAATTTCCACGTGAAATTATACTCTACAAAGAGAGGTGACACATCACCGTCCTCTCTCCCGGAATTTTCCATATGTGCGCCGGGTTCACCCCTGTCGTCAGGGATCCGGCTTCACTCGTTATGCCCGAATTGGTGTGCCTAAGAACGGGTATGACTGTAACGTCAGACACAGGAGATCACACTCATGACGGTCAAAATCTTCATCAAACGAAAAGTTGCCGCTGATAACATTCTTGAGCTGACAGTGCTGCTGAAAAAACTGCGGGCTCTGACCCTGAGCCAACCCGGATACATCTATGGAGAAACATTAAAACGGGTCGATCACGATAATGAATGCCTGGTTATCAGCACCTGGCGCTCGCAGGAAGACTGGGATTCCTGGGTCAAAAATGACCAGAGAATCACCATACAGAACGAAATAGACAGGCTGTTAGGCGAAAAAACAGAGTACGCCATTTACCAGGTATAACAAAACATTACTCCCCTTTGCACCTGTCACGGCAAAGGGGAAAGTCTTTTATCCCTCCGTTGAAACCGGGTTTATTTTTCTCTCCTGCTTCAAGCCCTTGACAACTCATCATTCTTCATATAAGAAATTCTGATTCTTTTAATTATTGTTATTACTTTGTGCACCAAAACCACTTAGTGTATATAGGGAACTTGTGGTTTTTTTTTAATACCAGGCTGAATACCCATTCAGTCCTTTTCGTGGTGCGATACACGCAAATTTTTTAAGGAGGTAGATCACTGTATGATTTTAGAAGGTATTAAACTGATGTTCGTCGGTATGACGACCGTCGTCCTGTTTCTCATCTTGATGATTATCCTCATTCAGCTCGTCTCTCGCCTCACAAAAGGAGCCACAGACAGAGAGCTTGAGGCTATCAGGCTTGAAAGAGAACTTCTTGCCAGAAGCAAGAAGGAAAAACTCTCCCAGGAAAATCTGGACGATGACATTGCAGCTATTGCGGCAGCAGTTGCCGCCTATGAGGCGGAGCGTTTTGCAATAAGCTAGTCATTATCTCGTGATCAGAAGTGGACACATGAGAGAGTGGGCGACATAAATAGTATCGTTGTACCAGGTTGTTGCAGCAATTTTAAACTTTAAGCGAGGAGAACAAAGTGGGCAAGAAAGTTATAAAATTTATGGATACATCCTTCCGGGATGGTTTTCAGTCTGTATTCGGAGCCAGGGTATTAACTGACGACTTTCTTCCGGCGGTAAAGGCATCCGTTGATGCCGGAATTGATAATATTGAGGCCGGGGGCGGCGCGCGTTTCCAGAGCCTTTTCTTTTATTGCGGTGAATCCGCATTCGATATGATGGACCGCTTCCGTGCCGAGGTTGGCCCGGACGTAGCCCTGCAGACACTTGCCCGCGGTATCAATGTTGTTGCACTAAGCCAGTGCCCGAGGGACGTTATCGACCTCCATGCCAAGATGTTCAAAAAACACGGCATGACCACAATTCGAAACTTTGATGCCTTAAATGATGTCCGGAACCTGGAATACTCCGGTGAGCGTATTGCCCATCACGGCTTGAACCACCAGATTGTTGTCTCCATGATGGAACTTCCCCCCGGCTGTTCAGGCGCCCATGATCCTGAGTTCTATATCGATCGCCTTAAGCAGATCCTGGCCGCGGATATCCCGTTTCATTCAATCTGTTTCAAAGATGCCTCCGGTACCTCCAACCCGAGAAAAGTCTATGAAACCTTGAAAGCAGCTAGAAAAATCGTCTCTGACGACACCATCCTCTGGTTCCATACCCATGACACCGCCGGACTTGGTATCTCCCAGAACATGGCGGCCATCGAAGGTGGTGCTGACGGTATTGACCTGGCAAAGACCCCGGTTTCCGGCGGTACCTGCCAGCCGGATATCCTGTCCATGATCCACGCCCTGAAAGGCACCGAGTACACCCTTGATATCGGCTATGAGAAAGTGCTGGTCGCCATCGAGGCATTTGAAGAAGCAATGAAGGATTACTTCTTCCCGCCTGAAGCAAAAATGGTCAGCCCGAATGTCACCCTGTCACCGATGCCGGGTGGAGCACTCACCGCAAATACCATGATGATGCGCGACACAGGCACCCTGCATCTCTACAGTGATGTTATCAAAGAGATGTCTGAAGTTGTTGCCCGCGGTGGTTTTGGAACCTCCGTTACCCCCGTTTCCCAGTTCTACTTCCAGCAGGCCTACCTCAACGTCACTCAGGGTAAGTGGAAGAAAATCAATCCGAGCTACGGTAACATGGTTCTCGGGTATTTTGGACGCACCCCGGTTCCCGCAGATCCAGAAATCGTCAAACTCGCTTCCGAACAACTTGGAAAACCTGTTTTCACTGATGATCCGCTGGATATCCTTGAGCCTGGTCTCCCTAAGGCCCAGAAAATTCTTGAGGAGAATAACCTGGAAGTTAACGACGAAAACCTCTTCATTATCGCCAGTTGTGAGTCAAAGGGACTCGACTTCCTGCTCGGCAAGGCAATCGTCAATGTACGCAAAATAACCGACGAGAAACCTGAAGAAAAAAAGGCGGCCAAGGCCGCAGCACCTGTTGCCGCACCTGCCTCAATCGGACCACGCAACTACACCATCACTGTCAACAACAAGCCTTATAACGTTTCGGTTAACGATGCCGGCGGTATCCAGGCTGCTCCTGTTGCAGCAGCACCTGCCGAAGCCGTGGAAGGAACAGAAGTTGAAGCTCCGACACCCGGGAATATCCTGAAGGTCCTTGTCGATGTCGGTTCTGCCGTAAAGAAGGACCAACCGCTGCTGGTCATGGAAGCGATGAAGATGGAATCTGAAGTCAAGTCACCCTGTGACGGCAAGGTCATCGCCCTGCAAGTTGCTGTGGGCGATACCGTTCAGACCGGTGAGCCGCTGATTACCATCGGTTAATCCAGGCACGTGTCCGTAGTTTTCAGGTTCCCGGTTGAGACCGGGAACCTTCAATGAAGTCGTTTTATTCTGGGAAAGCACAATGAAGATCAGATTTCTCATACTCTCCGCGCTGCTCGCTACGCTCTTCGGGGCGGGATACGGGCTGGCCGCGGATACGACGGTGGACATCGTGTCTCCTGCTGACGCCAAGGTCGTCCGGCTTGATATCAAAGCCGGAGATTTTGTCTACAGCGGTGATCAGATAGCCACCCTGAAAAAAGAAGACGGCACCGTTATTCACTTAAAGGCCGGTGTTTCAGGCCAAATAACGGAAGTCGTCATTAAACCGTATCAAAAAATAAAAGAAAACAGTCATATCGGTACCATGAGTTCTTCACCTGTTGTAGCCGATATGGTTATATCAGAAACATCGACGAAGCTTCCGTCCATTTCAGCACTCGCCGGTAACCTCTTTAAGACCACAGGTATTTATGGGTTCATCGATGGCCAGCTGACAAAGGACTGGACAGTAGGCATCGGCCGTATCCTGATGATATGTGTCGGCCTCGTCCTGCTTTTTCTTGGAATTTTCAAGCAGTTCGAACCACTCCTGCTGATCCCCATCGGCTACGGTGCCATTCTCGCCAATATTCCACTCGCGGGTATAGCCGAACCGGGCGGCATTCTCTATTACATTTATGAAGTGGGCATCATGACGGGAATATTCCCGCTGATCATCTTCATGGGTGTTGGCGCGCTGACCGATTTTGGTCCGATGATTGCCAACCCCAAAACCATCCTGCTCGGTGGAGCGGCCCAGTTCGGTATTTTTACCACCCTGCTCGGAGCCCTTTTCCTTACCGACATGGTTCCTGGGATTAATTTTTCCCTGAGAGATGCGGCATCTATCGGTATCATTGGTGGTGCCGACGGGCCGACGGCGATCTTTCTATCCAGTCAGTTATCACCACGACTGCTTGGATCCATCGCCATCGCCGCCTATTCCTACATGGCACTGGTGCCAATCATCCAGCCGCCGATTATGAAGTTACTGACCAGCAAGGAAGAGCGGGAAATCAAAATGGTGCAGCTGCGCCATGTCTCTCGGCTTGAAAAGATCATCCTGCCGCTGCTCGTTCTCGGTATATGTACCCTGTTGTTGCCTTCTGCCGCACCGCTTATCGGTATGTTCATGCTCGGTAACCTTGCCAAGGAGTGCGGGGTTGTGGACCGGTTGTCAGATACTATCAAGAATGCGCTGATGTACACCGTCACCATCTTCCTCGGCCTAGGTGTCGGTTCCAAATTGTCTGCCGATAAGTTCCTCAACCTGGAAACCCTCGGCATCCTGATGCTTGGTATGATCGCATTTGCCATCGGAACCGCTACCGGTGTCCTGATTGCAAAACTCATGAACAAGCTTTCTAAAAACCCGATCAATCCGCTTATTGGCGCCGCCGGCGTTTCCGCTGTGCCTATGGCGGCCAGGGTTGTCAACAAGGTCGGTCTTGAGGCAAATCCTCAAAACCATCTGATCATGCATGCCATGGGAGCGAATGTCTCCGGCGTTATCGGCTCTGCTGTAGCCGCAGGTGTCCTGCTGGCCCTGCTGTAAATAAGAAGCCTGCACATGTTTTTTAAAGAAGCCGAAGCCTCGTGGGGTTTCGGCTTCTTTTGTTTGGAGGAAATAGACGATGAAACCTGTCATCAACGCGCCTGAAGCCGGAGAAAGAGCTGCAGAATACTTCGGCCACCATTACCACTATACCGAGGCCGTCGTCGCGGCCTGTCTTGGAGGCCTTCGGAGAAACCGATATTCAGGGAGCCATCAGCCATGCAACCGCATTTGGCGGCGGATTTGGCAAGAGCTTCACGCAGACCTGTGGAGTCCTTTCCGGCTGCATGATTGCAATCGGTCACTTTCACGGACGCCAGCAAGGAGGTGATAGTTGGGATATTCCTGCGGATTTAGGCAAAATCATGGTCATTGACTTCCAGGAAAGACACGCGACGTGTAGCTGCGGCACCCTGCGGGATCGTTTTGGCGAAGAAAAACAGATGGAAGAGTGCAGGGGACTGGTACGGGAACAGACAGAGAAACTTGTGGAATTGCTGAGCAGGGAGTTGATCCTTGACAAGGAATCCTCGACAAGATAATAGTTGAACCAGTAGTAATACAGACGCTTACTGATGATCCGGTTACCGGATCCGGGGTGCGAACGCACCCTGCAGGGAACCCGGTGTAATTCCGGGGCGGACCCGCCGCTGTAAGTGGGGACGAAAACCGTTCAGAAGTCACTGTGACGTCGTGGAACCAACGAAACGGCACGGGAAGACGCGGTGAGTAGATTGATCCACGAGCCAGAATATCTGTCAGTCAAGCCTTAATCCTCTCGGAGAGACGGTAAATCCCCGAGCTGACCTGTGTCGGCATCGGGTTTTTTTGTGCCGCCACGCCCATGACGGACGACTCCAGGAAAATGCGTCGTCAGGAGGATTTATGGACGGTTACCAGATTTTTCTCATCCTATTGGCCGGATACATCGCGTTTCTCATTATTACCGGCATCTATTTCACCAAACGTCAGAAATCACTACGCGAATTTCTGCTCGCAGGAAAACGGGCCGGTGCCCTCTCCATCGGCTTTTCGGCCGCAGCTTCCTGGCTCACGGCAGGGGCACTCCTCGCCGTCACCGGTTTTTTCATGCTGCTCGGAACAGGCTCTATATGGGGTTTTGTCGCCCCCAACATTCTGGCACTCATCATCATCAGCGTCCTGGTCAGGAAAATCCGTTCCGTTCCTGCCATGACGCAACCGGAACTCCTTGAGATGCGGTATGGCACCTCCCTCAGGGGACCTGTCGCCCTCATCATCATCGTGGTGATGATTCTTTTTGCCGTCGCCGATATCAAGGGATTCGGCCTGGTACTGCAGGTATTTTACGGGATAGGCAGTGTGCAGGCCGCTCTCATTGTCGGCCTTTCTGTCGCCGTATATGTAACACTCGGTGGATTGTCCGCCGTCATCGCAACGGATACGATTCAATTTCTTTGCCTCTCCGCTTTTGTGCTAGTGATGGCAGCCCTCGTCCTGTCCGGGGCAGCCGATGTTTCTTCCGTTCCCGTCATGGAACTGGCCGGATCAAACTCTGGGAACTGGTGGAACCCACTTTCCGTAGGTTTACCCATGGTCCTCATCTTCTGTCTCGCCATCCTTCCCGGCTGGATAACCGAGCAGGATCCATGGCAGAAAGTATGGGCGGCACGATCAGACCGGGTCGCCAGAAATGGCTTCCTCATAGGTGCCGTCCTTGTTACGCTTGTTTTCGGGGGATGCGCCCTTATTGCACTTGGTCTCAACACTCTTTACCCTGAAATCAGTAAAATGGGATTTCCTATGGGGATGGCCAAAGCGGAACCAGCCCTGCTCCAGTTTATCCTGGACAGCAACTTCCCTGTTATCGTTACGGCTATCTGCGGTGTAGCCCTGGCAGCCGCTGCCATGTCCTGCGCTGATACATTCGCCGTTTCAGGAGGCTCATGCATCTCCCGCGACCTCTACCAACGCTACATCAACCCTTCCGCCACCATGGGCCAGATGCTTGCCATCAACCGGGTCAGCGTTTTACTGATCATCGGCTTTGCCACCCTTGGCTCGTTTTTTATTGACTCCATCATTGATGCTATCCATATCGCCACGTTTATTGCCAGTGCCTCCTATTTCTTTGCCCTCATGGGGGGGATGTACTGGAAGCGGGGCACAGGACCCGGTGCCAGCTGGTCCATGATCATCGGCTTCTTTAGCCAGTGTGCTCTCGTCGGTATCGATAAATTTATGACCACTGCCGGTGCCCCCCCTTACCTGGAGACCATCCATCCGATCCTCATGGGGCACGGTGTTATCGCCGCCATGCTCCTTTCCGGGGTAACATATGTTGCAGTATCACTGGCTACCGCTCCCTCAGAAGCACACATGCTAGCCCCGTTTTTCCCAAAGAGCATGCAGGAGCTTGCCACCTTGACGGGCCCCGTCACCTCTTCTAATGAAATACTCCCGGATAACAGGTTTTATTTCGAGAAAACCCGGGACGACCAAGTCTACCTGCGTCTGAACCTTGACATCCCGGCAGACCTTGCCTGGGAAGAGTTCCTTACACAGGTGCAAGTAAACAATCCGCAATGGATAGCATTTGGCAATGAATCGTCGCTCCGAAGGTGTACAAGACCGGATTTCCTGTCCTGTGCATCCCTTATCAGGGGGGACTTGCAAACGGTTCTCTGGCTGGAAATAGAAGGAACAATCTGTAGCTTACAAGAGCTCAAGAAAGAGCTTTCAGATGCCTTTCACGATATTCACCAGTCCCTGGCCAGCACCCACCCCAACTGATTACAGGATTTCGTGCCGTGACTCACCGGTTATATTCTGATAACCGGTGAGTCACCTCTGCCTCCTCTGCAGTCAGAACTCCGCTCGTCTTCACTCCAATTTATATCGAAAATTTCGTCGCTTTTTTCCAACTCCTACGCTATACAATGTAACCAAGGTTATTTTTTTTGATCATATAGTAACTATTGTCAACCTAGCTAAAGGAGGAGAGAACATGAAGAAGCTTTTAGTCTCGCTGTCACTCTGTGCAGTGATGGCCTGCGGAGCTGTCCAGAACAGCCTTGCTGACTCGACACTTACCATAGGTATTGCCAAGGAACCGGCCAAACTTAATCCGGTACTGATTCCCGGCTTGTTCGGAGAGGCACTCGCCGGTAACATCTTCGACACCCTGATTTCCTTTAAGGAAAGTGCTTCCACCCCGGCACCGGCATTGGCCGAATCGTGGGAAATCACCCCGGATGGCAAGCTCTACACATTTCATCTGCGTAAAGGTATCACGTTTCATAACGGCATGGACATGACTGCAAAGGATGTAAAATACACCCTGGAGGCAATCATGAACCCGGATAATGCCTCCCCGTCAAAAGAGTTTTTTACCCCGATCAAGTCAATCGAGGTCGTTGACGATGTAACCATCAAGCTGCACTTAAAAGATCCATACGCACCGCTTATGCTCGCATTGGGCAATCATACCGCGGGCATTATCCCGGAGGAACTGGTATCAGAAATTGGTATGGATGAGTTTGACAAGCATCCTGTTGGCACCGGTGCCTTCAAATTCGTTGAGTGGCTACCGGATGAGCGCATCGTACTCGAGAAAAACAGCGACTATTTCCTCGGCGAACCGAAAGTCGACAAGGTTGTTTTCCGGCCCATCCCTAAGCCTGAGGTTATGGCTGCCGAAATTGAATCAGGCGGTATCGACATCGCCCACCAGTTACTGCCGCAAGATGTAAAACGGCTGGAATCCTCAGACCGGGTCACCGTTATGACCATCCCCGGCCTCTCCAACTCCTATCTCGGCTTTGCTTTTAACAAGGCTCCGTTCTCCGATGTTCGTTTCAGGAAAGCGGTGTACCACGCAGTACCGTTTGACCCGGCCATCAAGGGGATCTGGAAAGGTGTGGGCGAGCGCTCCTACTCCTGGATTCCCACCGGTGTTTTCCCGGAAGACCGCGAATACATGAAGTCGAAGGCTCTTGGCCACGATCCGGCAAAAGCCAAGGCACTGTTTGACGAGCTGAAAAAAGACGGAATCATCGAGGACGGTTTCGAGTTCTCCATTTATACTTCCCAGAATCCGTTCCGGGTAAAAATCGCCACCGCCGTTGCCACCGAACTGCGTAAATACAATATCAAAGCCAAGGTGGAATCCCTGGAATGGGGCACCCTGTTCCCAATCTTAAAAAGCAACGATCTCGGCCTTTACGTTATGGGCTGGGGTTCTGTTCCCGATCCGGATCGCTGGACCTACAAAATTTTCCATACAGGTTCTTCCATGAACTTTTCCAAGTATTCAAAGCCGGAAATTGACAAGGCCCTGGAACTCGGTCGTACCCTGGTGGATACCGAGGAGCGTGGCAAACAGTACCAGACCGTTATGCGAACAGCTCTTGCAGATGACTACATCCACATTCCGCTGGTTTTCAAGAGCGTTACCGCCATTGTCGGAAAAAACGTGAAGGACTTCAGACCTTCCCCGCAGGATTACTTCCACCTGGTAACAGAAAAGCGTAACGTGAGTGTCGACTAATTCAACCATACCTGGGGCGGCAGACGGATACATGTCAGCCGCCCTGTTTTTTTTCAGATAGTTTCTATCCTAAAACTAGGCGCTTCGAAGTCTACGCTTATCTGGTCCAGATCGAGGGATGTGGAAAATTTTACTTCAGGCATATAATTGATATTCCAAGGATAAAATTTTGAGCATAACGAAGATATTGACCCAAAGGGCAGTTTTAGGACGGGAACGAGATAGTTAGCTGATATGCTCGCCTATACCATTCGACGACTGCTCCTGCTGATTCCCATCCTCATCGCCATATCCATGATGATCTTCGCCATCTTAAAGCTCACTCCGGGTGATCCTGCGATGGTGTTGCTCGGTGACAGGGCAACCGAGGAAGCCCTTCAGCTCACCAGGGAGAAGTACGCCCTGGATAAACCGTTTGTGGTGCAATATGTGAAAATGATGCAGAACTTTTTCACAGGTGAACTCAACTCTATCTATTACCGGGAAAACGTCATCACGGTGGTCATGCAGAAAATGGTGCCAACCCTTGAGCTTGGACTTACGGCACTGTTCCTTGCGGTGGCAGTCTCCCTTCCCGCAGGAATCATCTCTGCGGTGAAGAGGAATTCGTTTTTTGATTACGGTTCCATGATGATTGCCCTGTTCGGTATCTCCATCCCTGTCTTTTTCTCGGGTATCCTTCTCATCTATTTCTTTGCTGTCCAATTGAGAATGCTGCCCGCCTCCGGTTACGGAGGTTCTATCTTTACTGTTGAAGGAATTCGCCATATTATTATGCCAGCCATGGTGCTCTCTTTTACACTCATGGCCTCAACAACACGTATTACTCGATCTGCCATGCTTGACGTTATCCGGGAGGACTACATCCGTACCGCCAGGGCCAAGGGGGTCAGGGAACGAAGCGTCATAATGGTTCACGCCTTCCGTAATGCACTGATGCCGGTCACCACCAATATAGGCAACCAGGTCGCCCGGCTCTTCGCCGGTGCTGTACTCACGGAAACAGTCTTCGCCTGGCCCGGCGTTGGCCGACTGGCGGTCAACGCCATTTTCCGTCGTGACGAACCCCTGGTCTTCGGGGCTGTACTGATCCTCTCGATCATCTACGTTATGGTCAACCTGCTGGTCGACCTCTTTTACGCGGTGATCAACCCGCAAATACGATTCGAGTAAAGAAGGAGGCCTGGCAAAATGTTACGTGTAAAGACCTTCTACTTCTTTCTCCTGTCGCTGATCCTCCTGATTGGTTTCATTGGCGAGGCGAAAAAAGATCTGATCTCATACTGCCTGTTCGCGACCATCACTGTCGGTCTCCTGGCAATGGCCTTTTCCATACACAAAAGCAACATACTGCACCAGGAACGCAAGACCAAAAGCTCACGACAGCTTATGTGGCAGAGACTGTCACGAAACAAGAACGCCATGCTTGGAATGGTGGTGCTTATCATCCTCATTTACCTGGCAATCCTGGCACCGTTCCTGTCACCGCACGATCCATTGGAGACGGACTGGGGGGCGCTTTCACAACCGATCTCAACCAGCCACTGGCTGGGAACTGACGACCTTGGCCGGGATATCTTCTCGCGCAATCTTTATGGTATTCGGGTGGCACTTGGCATCGGGGTCATTGCCGTGGTGCTCAACACTATCATCGGAACTTTTCTTGGGTTGCTGGCCGGGTATTACGGTGGCAAAACGGATAACATTATCATGCGGCTGCTCGAAGTGTGGAACTCCATTCCCTTTATCCTGCTGGCTATTGCCATCATGGCAGCGCTCGGCACCGGGATCACCAAACTCATTCTGATCGTCAGCCTCTCCAACCTCATGGCTTTTGCCCGCATTATCCGGGGCTCCGTGATGAGCGTCAAAGAGGCGGATTACATCTCAGCCGCCAGGGTCATTGGTCTCTCTGACAGCTCCATTATAGTCCGGCATATCATCCCCAACTGTATCTCACCAATACTGGTTCTGGCCAGCCTCTCTATCGGTGAAACAATCCTGGTAATTGCAGGGCTTTCCTTTCTCGGTTTAGGGGTTCAACCGCCCATGGCCAGCCTCGGCGGTATGCTCTCCAACGGTCAGCAATTCCTGCACGAAAACATCCTGATGTCGGTGGTACCCGGCCTCACCATTCTGTTGATCGTACTCTCCTTCAACCTTTTCGGCGACGGCCTGCGGGATGCGCTGGACAGCCGCCTGGGAGAATGAGATGAAAAAACAGCAGACAACACTTCTGGAAATAAAGGATCTGCATACCTGGTTCTACACCGATGATGGTATCGTGCGTGGTTGCGACGGCGTCAATTATACGGTGAACAAGGGAGAAACCCTGGCCGTGGTTGGCGAATCCGGCTCCGGAAAATCTGTAACAGCGATGTCGATCTTAAACCTCATCCCTACCCCTCCGGGTAAGATCGTCTCCGGCGAAATCAATTTCAAGGGGCGGAACCTGACAACTCTCACTGATCAGGAGATGAACGACATCCGCGGCAACTCCATCGCCATGATTTTCCAGGAGCCGATGACCTCGCTCAACCCGGTGATGACAGTCGGCCGACAAATCGGTGAAAGTCTCACCCTGCATCAGGGGAAGAATAAAAAAGAGGCCCTGGCTCAAGCTGTACAACTCCTGGAACTGGTCGGTATTGCTGATGCCTGCGCCCGGGTTAATGAATATCCGCATCAATTGAGCGGCGGCATGCGCCAACGGGTGATGATAGCCATTGCACTCGCCTGCAGACCGGAACTGCTTATTGCTGACGAACCGACCAGCGCCCTGGATGTCACCATCCAGGCCCAGATCCTTAAACTGATAAAAGAACTGCAGGAGAAGATCGGTATGGGGGTCATCCTCATTACCCACGACATGGGAGTGGTTGCCGAAACCGCAGACAAGGTTGCGGTCATGTACTGCGGCCAGGTGGTTGAATACGGCACCAGCCACGATATCTTTTTCAATCCCAAACATCCATACCTCGAAGGGCTCCGGAACTCTGTACTTGATATAGAAGAAGATGTGAACATGCTGGCGATCATCGAGGGGAATGTCCCTGATCCGCTCAACCTGCCCAGAGGGTGTAACTTTCAGCCCCGTTGTCAACGTCGTCTTGAAATTTGCCAATCCGAAGAACCGCCCCGGTACAGTTTCGGGAACGGCCATTACACCTGTTGCTGGCTCTATCAGGGAGACCCGGAAAATAATGAGTAAAGAAAAGGTCCTCTCGGTCAAAAACCTCAAGGTCTACTTCCCGGTCAAAAAGGGGGTCTTCAAAAAGACAGTTGGTTACGTCAAGGCGGTGGACGATATCTCCTTTGACCTTTTTCGAGGACAGACGTTGGGCCTGGTTGGTGAGTCCGGCTGCGGAAAAACCACAGTGGCCAAGGCTCTGGTACGGCTGGTAGAGGCTCACAGCGGTGAAGTGTTCTGCCATGGACAGGACATTCTCACTGTCCCGAGAAGTGAGCGAAAACGGCTACGCAAAAAGATGCAGATGATCTTCCAGGATCCATTTTCTTCCCTTGATCCCAAGATGACGGTCGGCAACATTATCGGCGAGGCCGTTCGTTTTCACCGGCCCGACGAAGATGTGGAACAACTGGTGCTCGATTACATGGAGATTACCGGTCTCAGGAAAGAGCACTACCAGCGCTACCCTCATGAGTTTTCCGGAGGTCAACGTCAGAGGATCGGCATCGCCCGGGCGCTTGCCACAGAACCATCCATCGTCATCGCTGACGAACCGGTATCAGCCCTGGATGTATCGGTGCAGGCTAAGGCCCTGAACCTGATGAAACGTTTGCAGCAGGAGCTTAACGTCTCCTACCTGTTCATCACCCACGACCTGTCGGTGGTCAAACATATCTCCCACACTATTGCTGTTATGTACCTCGGAAATATTGTGGAGATATTCCCCAGCAGTGCACTCCGACACGGCGCCAGGCACCCATACACCCAGGCCCTTATCTCCTCAATCCCGGCCCAGACTCCAGGGCATAAGCCGTTTCGTATTGAGCTTGAAGGTGAGATCCCCTCCCCGATCAATGCCCCATCCGGCTGTAAATTCCAGACCCGTTGCAGATACAAGACGGGCCGTTGTGAAAAAGAGCGGCCGAAACTGGAAAAAGCAGGGCAGGACCACAAGGTAGCCTGTCATCACTGGCAATCACTTGATCTGGGTGAGGAGGCAGTCGTATGAACCTTGTCGAAGCCATCGCCTCACGATACCAGGATTTTACCGCCAACGAAAAGCGCATTTTTAACCTGATGAGCAGCGATGTAAAGAATTTTGCACTCTACTCAATTGGAGATATCGCCACCCGGCTCGAAATCTCTAAAACAACCCTGATGCGTTTTGCCAAATCGTGCGGTTTTAACGGCTATTCTGAGTTTAAGAAGGCACTACAGCAGGAAGTGCTTCTCGATAGCTCGCCAGTGTGCAAGATGAAAAAGGTGATTTCTGAGGGTGAGGATTTTGATATTGAAGAGATCTGCCGCCAGGAGCAGGCAAATATCACAACAACTTTTGATGTTCTTGACGAAACGGACTTGAGTCGGATCTCGGATCTGCTGGTCTCCGGCAGAAATATTTACACCCTGAGCTGGGGCGTCTCCACAACCATAGCCGAGATTTTCGCTCTTCGCATGAAACTGATGGGAATTCGCTGTACCCCGATCAGCAGGCGACACGGAACACTGATTGAAGAAACCTCATTGTTGAGAAAAAACGATCTCGTCCTCGTTTTTGAGATCCCTCCCTATAACAGGGAAGTAATCGAGGCGGTAAAAAATCTTTCAGAAAGAAAAATTACCCTCGTTCTCATAACAGATTCGCCGCGCTGCCCGATCAGCAAATACGCAGAGATTGCCTTTTCCTGCGCGACTAACGCCCGTTTTTTTGGCAACTCGCTTACCGGCCCCCTGTTCTGGGTCAATCTGGTCTCATCCCTGGTTATATATCGTGAGAAAGACCGGGTTCTTGAGATACTCGAACAACAACAGAAGATTTTTAATGATGAACGATATTATCATCAATAAGGATGGGACTTTTTCTCTTTTGAAAAATAACCTGAATAGTGAAGGACAGACGTTATGAGACCGATCATCGGAATCACCACATTCGTACTCAAACAGCCCCAGAAATCCTATACCGCTGTCAGCAGCAATTATTCGATCTCAATAACTAAAGCCGGGGGAATCCCCCTGCTGTTGCCAATGATACACGATGCCGCGGTACTTGAAGGGTATCTGCGCGTCATCGACGGTCTGCTGATTACCGGCGGGGACGAAGGTGTGAATCCGCAACTGTACGGCGAAAATCCGGTAAAGGAACTGGACTGCATCTGCCCGGAACGAGACGAATGCGAATGCCACCTCTTTGCACAAGCTGTTGAGCAGGAGTTACCAATACTTGGGGTCTGCCGCGGTATGCAGCTTATGAATGTTGCCGCCGGGGGGTCTCTTTACCAGGATATCTTTACCCAGTTGGAGGATAGTCTCGGTCACCTGCCCAAACAGATGCCGGTTGATGAATTGTATCATAAGATCACGCTGGCATCCGGCTCCAGGATACAAAATATTTTCGATGCCGACCAGCTGATGGTCAACTCGTTTCATCACCAGGCGGTCAAAAAAATTGCCGATACCTTCAAGGCTACCGCAACCTCGCAGGATATGATCGTTGAAGCGATTGAGCACCTGCACCACCCGTTTGCCGTCGGCATCCAGTGGCACCCGGAAGACCTGACCGCCCGCCATGCCCATTTCCTCAAACTGTTTGAGGCATTTGTGGAGGCTGCTGCTGCCCGATAATTACACCTGAAAAGAGCGACACCTTCAACTCTTCATGGGTATCTAACCCGGATATTTCACGAACCGAGATGGCCTGCTAGTCAAGGTGCACAGGGATTTGCACTACTTGAGTAGGCAACTCCCTGTTGCAACGAAGGATAGCGGGCCATATCGGTTCGCCCGAAGGGTGAAAAACTACAGGAGCCAGTTATTTCTGCTCAGGTACAAAGTGTAACAGCAATTAAAACACCCATCTACATCTTAACTATAAGAAAACATGAGACATATATCGGCGCCGGCAAGTTTTTCATGAAATATTTGGGCTAAAGACGAATTGCTGTTCACTTCAGTCCAGGCCACCTAACAGCCTGGACTGTAACACCGCAATTTATTGATTATGTCTCACGACTTGAACCACCACCGTTCAGGCGCCCGGAAGCCATCCATTTCCCAGTAAGCTGCCAGTTTACGGTGACCAATCTTATCGTTTGTAGCTGACAAGTCAGCACTGAACATGGGGACCACCACTCCAATAGACCCCACACCACAGCTTTTTCAACCAGACATTGCTCCAGTAACCATCGTCAGGTCCCGTACGACCTCAATGTTTATTCCAGCTTTAACGGCATGTTCCCGATACATGACTCCGGCAGGGTAGTTCCGGTCCGTTTCTGTTTTTTTGATTCAACACTCTATATAATTCGCAGCAAGACCACCAAGCGATGTTTCTTTGTATTTTTCCGACATCTCCAGGCCTGTCTGTTTCATGGCCGCAATACAACTGTCAAGAGATATAAAATGTTCCCCATCTTCAAGCAGGGCAAGACTGGCGGCGGTAAATGCCTTGACCGCGCCAAAGCCGTTTCTTTCGATACAGGGCACCTGCACCAGGCCGCTGACCGGATCACAGGTCATTCCCAGATGATGCTCCAGGGCCATCTCGGCAGCATGTTCCACCTGGCGGGGTGTACCCCCGCGTATGGCGCACAACCCGGCCGCTGCCATAGCCGAAGCTGAACCGATCTCGCCCTGACAACCAACTTCCGCCCCGGAGATGGACCCGCGATGTTTTATCAGGCCACCGACCGCCCCTGCCGTCAACAGGAACTCCCGCACCTGTTCCCTGTTAATCCCCAAATGTTTTACCGCATAATAGAGTACAGCCGGTATCACACCTGCAGCACCATTGGTGGGAGCGGTTACAACCATATGCCCACTGCTGTTCTCTTCGGAAACCGCAAACGCATAGGCACATAACAGTTCATTCGTGTCCGGGCATGTACTGGATTCCAACCGGGCCAACAACCTGCCGGCCCGACGTTCCACCCCCAGCCCTCCCGCCAAAACCCCTTTTGTCTGAAGACCATTCTCCAGGCAACTTTTCATGGCAAACCACAACTCATCCAGCCGTTCATCAAGTTCTTTGGCTGAAAGCGCCTTCAACTCGTTTTGCCGTTTCATCCCGGCGATGGAAACAGTACTCTCCTCGGCCATCTTCAACATACTTTTCGAGGATTCGAATGGAAAGGGGAAGGAGTTCATCTCTACACGATCGGTCATCGTCGACAATGCCATCTCTTCCGGTGTAGACAAAAAACCGCCACCGACAGAAAACCAGGTCCGTGACAATACAGAGCGCCCAGTATTATCAACAGCATCAAACACCATGCCATTCGGGTGTTCCGGAAGTGCAGGCCCGCGATCAAAGATAATATCATGCTCTGCAACAAACCTTACAGATGCATACCCTTTAATGGATTTTTCCATAAGCAGCCTGCCAACCAACCCGGGAATATCCCGGCTAACCAGATCAAGAGGTGAGTAACCGTGCAGGCCCAGAAGAATCGCCTTATCTGTTGCATGCCCTTCTCCTGTATAAGACAGTGAACCCTTCAGGGTACAGCGGATCTGCAGGATGGAATCACATCCTTCCTCGTCCACCAAAGCAACTACCAATTCCCTGAACATGGCGGCAGCAACCATGGGTCCCATGGTATGCGAACTGGAAGGACCGATGCCGATTTTAAACAGATCGAGAACGCTTATGAACATAGAGCCCCCCTCATCACTTTTTTCTCATCTTGCGATTTTCATGGTAATCAAATCACAGGTATCATTACCGTATTGTTCAAATATATATATTTTTTTGTTCTTCGCCCCTTTACTTTCACTATTCTATTACATAAACTTTGCCTAACCTTCGGGCGAACTTATTTATTTGCTCCCTCTGACAAGTCATACCTCAATTTCAACGCAGTACAACCCACCATCTTCAGGAGAACATTATGGATATTACTTCCAGATGGACCCTTAAGAGTATTGTTGCAGGTTCTGCTCTTTGTCTCGGCATAAGCCTTGCTGCACACTCTTCTGTGTTCGCATCCCAGCAACCGAACATTGTCGTCATATGGGGCGATGATATCGGCCAGACCAACATCTCGGCCTATTCCCGCGGCATGATGGGCTACAAGACGCCCAATATTGATCGTATTGCCAAGGAAGGCGTGATGTTTACCGATTATTACGGCGAGCAGAGTTGTACTGCCGGTCGATCATCATTTATCACCGGCCAGTCTGTATTCCGTACAGGCCTCAGTAAAGTCGGGCTGCCAGGGGCCAAAGAAGGTCTCATGGCCGAAGACCCGACAATTGCAGAACTTCTCAAACCACTGGGTTACGCTACCGGCCAATTTGGCAAGAACCACCTGGGTGACCGGGACGAGCACCTCCCTACCAACCACGGTTTCGATGAATTCCTCGGTAACCTGTACCATCTTAATGCAGAGGAAGAACCTGAAAACGAAGACTACCCGAAGAATCCCGAGTTCAGGAAAAAATTCGGTCCGCGTGGCGTTGTTAAATCTTCCGCCGATGGGAAAATTGAAGACACCGGCCCACTCACAAAAAAAAGGATGGAAACAGTCGATGACGAAACTGTCGCCGCTGCACTCGACTTCATGGATCGCCAATCTGCGGCCAAGAAGCCCTTTTTCCTCTGGTGGAACGGTACCCGTATGCATTTCCGCACCCATGTTAAAGCGGAACATCGCGGAATATCCGGCCAGGATGAGTATAGCGACGGCATGGTTGAACACGACATGCATGTAGGTGAGATCCTCAAAAAAATCGATGATCTCGGTATCGCCGACAACACTATCGTCTTCTATTCCACCGATAACGGCCCTCATTACAACACCTGGCCAGATGCAGCTTCCACCCCCTTCCGAGGTGAAAAGAACACCAACTGGGAAGGCGGCTGGCGTGTGCCCGCCATGGTCAAATGGCCCGGCCATATCAAACCTGACACAATATCCAACGAAATCATGCATCACATGGACTGGTTGCCAACATTCCTCGCGGCTGCCGGTGAACCAAAAATAAAGGATAAGTTACTTCAGGGACACCAGGCGGCAGGAAAGAACTTCAAAGTACACCTTGATGGTTACAATTTTCTCCCTACCCTGACAGGTGAAGTGGAGAGTGGACCACGAAAGGAAATTTTCTACTTTTCTGACGACGGCGACCTTACCGCTCTCAGGTATGAGGACTGGAAACTGATCTTTATGGAACAACGGGCTGAAGCCACACTCCAGGCATGGATTGAACCATTTGTACCATTACGTATTCCTCTTATTTTTAATCTGCGCCGTGATCCTTATGAAAGATCTCAGATCACATCCAACACCTATTTTGACTGGCTTCTCGACAGGGCATACCTGTTAGTTCCTGCTCAGACATATGTTGGTCAATTTCTGAAAACATTTCAGGATTATCCCCCACGTCAGAAAGCAGCCAGTTTCAGCCTGGATCAGGTTATGGAAACACTGCAGAAACCAGGTGGAACCCACTAAGCATCATGTAATGTTCCAGATGTTGTAATAGACTACCTGGATTCTGGCTTGGTGCAAAACGCGAATTAAGAATTGCAGCATCGCTACGTGAACCGAATAAGTAACAAAATCAGCAAACCAGAAAACTCAATCCAGGAGAGCGTCAGGACACGAGGTGACTGCAATTATACATGCAATCTCGTTCCCATTGCCTACAGGTCGACCGGAAGTATATTTATTCCGGTCGACCATCATCTCATCCACAGCGCCCACCCTTCTGCTTTTTTCAGGAATCAGTGGTTCTCTCCAGGCATATATGCCATGCATCAAATCCCAACCGACTCAGACACATTACAGACAAGTCAGCTGCTGCAAAAGGAAATGAACAGAGCGGCGATAGGGCAGGAGCGAGTGGTCAAGCGACTCATGCCCGGGGAAGACATGCGTTGACACGAAGATATTGACCAACAGGGCAGTTTTAGGATGGAAACTAACTGACAGGGGTCCGATCTTTACACCCAGGTCGCAAGCGCATGGAAAAATATTCACGTTTCCGAGCGGCTAAAGAATGCAAAACAAACGTATCGGAACTAAATTTCTAACCTCCTCAGCCCCTACTTGTAGGAAACGATTGTTAGTGATATTCTAGCAGTACATATTCTTTCTCCCATCAATCACATCACCCTTTTACACTATGGCCCTGGTCAGTGAACATAATATTGCGCGGATAAGTTTCCTCTATGCCATCATTATTGTCACATTGCTGACATTTTCGACCGGTGCACTCTTTATTGTTCGAAAGATCAAAAACCTGCAGCAGGAACAGGAGGTCCTCGAAAAAGAGTTCATAGCAGAACAGAAGGCCCAGCTGAAAGTTGATGTCAACGGTCTTATCAAACATATCACCGAGCGCAACATCAACCTCGAAACATATCTTGAAGAGAATCTCAAAATGAAGGTTGAGGAGGCAAGCCGTATTGCCATAAACCTGCACAAAACCCTGAAAGGAAAAAAGAGCGATAAGGAAATTGAAACCATCATCCGGGAGGCACTCCGGCCCATACGTGTTAACGAGAAACACGGGTACTGCTTTATCCTTGAACCAACAGGTAAAGCCATTCTTTACCCCGCCAATCCTGACCTCGAAGGTTCTAACCTGAAGTTTGCAATGCTCAATAGTGAAAAAGTGGTCGAGAATCTCATTACTATTGCCATAGAAAAAGGCAACGGTTTGTAT
This sequence comes from Desulfopila sp. IMCC35008, assembly GCF_010646885.2. Taxonomy (GTDB): domain Bacteria; phylum Desulfobacterota; class Desulfobulbia; order Desulfobulbales; family Desulfocapsaceae; genus Desulfopila. Next base: position 5,525,189 of record NZ_CP050700.1, read on the forward strand.
GGTTACAGATGGTACAAACCAAATTACGAATCGGATATTCTCTACCCCAAAATTTCCTACGTCACCCACGTCAGAGAACTTAACTGGATAATTGGCAGCGGGGAATACCTCGATGAGCTGCAGCAACTTTCCAAACAGACAATCACAGAAGAGCTGAAGGATAACCTTACCACCGAGAATCCTGATTATTTTTTTGTCTATAAACTACACAATATTCAAGGTGGAAAAGACTTTGCCACCATCCTGGTCAATAACAACCGTCCTGATCTTATTGGCAAAAAAATCTCGGACGACTATCGGGATCATGACGGGAAACAGTTTCGGAAGGAATTCATGAAAGGCATCCGGAAAAAGGGGGAGGCCTATGTTGTCTATTCCTATAAAAAGCCGACCGGCGGGTATGGCCGGAAACTCTCCTATTTTAAACATTATCCAAAATGGGACTGGATCGTTGCCCGCGGTATCTATTTTGACCGACTCGAAACAACAATTGCCGACCAGAAGGCAAAGTTACAGGCAAAGGTAAAAAACGATATAATCATTCTCATCATCTTCTTCCTTGGGGCGGTCACCATTGCCCTTATTGTCGCCTATCACTTCTCGACCCAACTGCAGGCCATATTTAACCGATACAGGCGCGAGCAGCAGGAAAACCTCCGCAAACTTAAGGATCTTAATACGACTCTTGAAAAGCAGAATCGAACAGATACGCTCACCAATATATACAACCGAAGTTATTTTAACGAAAAACTGGCAGAGGAGATTGATATCGCAAACCGGTACCAAAGTAAATTTTGCATCATGATATTTGATATCGATCACTTCAAATACGTTAACGATCAATATGGTCATCTGGCTGGTGATGCTGTCCTCAAGGACTTTGCCAAATTAATTGAGTCCAACATTCGACGAACAGATACCTTTGCCCGCTGGGGCGGCGAGGAATTCATTATCCTTACTCCCGGTATAACGCCTGATCATGCTCTCAACATGGCCGACAAACTACGACAGCTCATTGAGCAGCACACCTTTACCGTAGACAGGAAAATTACAGCAAGTTTTGGGATCAGTGGTTATATAGAGGATGAAGACGGTGAAGCCACACTGCAGCGGGCTGATGAAGCACTGTATCGTGCCAAGGATAAAGGCAGGAACCGATGCGTAGGACCTGTTGTATAGATAGACTTAACTGAGCCGAATAGATAACTCTCACGATGTGCCCCGACAATCCTGATAAACCTTCCGCACAGATATTCAAGCAGCTTGCCCATACACTTGATTCTGAAGACTATACACCCGACACTCCCCTGCTCACATCACTGATCCACTCCTTGCCGTTAAATGTGTACGCCAAGGATACAGAAGGCCGTTTCATCTTCGCAAACAGGCAATATTGCGGCAGTGTGAATCTGGAGCATTCTGAAATAATCGGCAAAAACGATTTTGAAATCCACCCCGGCGAGATGGCTGAAAAGTACCGCCAGGATGACCGCAAGATTATGGAATCCCGGCAACCGGTTACCATCGAAGAAGCATGGCAGTCAATCGGGGGAAAAAGAGGATATGTTCAGGTAGTCAAAGCCCCTTTATTCGATGCCGAAGAGCAGGACAAGGTTATCGGAACCGTGGGTATCTTCTGGGACATCACCGACAGAAAACAGGCTGAAATCGATCTGGCTGAGGAAAGGAACCTGCTGCGAACATTGATCGACAACCTTCCCGACGCCATATATGTGAAAGATAAATCCGGCAGATTCCTCGTTGCCAACAGCCGTGTTGCAAAGATCATGGGGGCCAATCACCACCGGGACCTTATCGGAAAGACCGATTTTGATTATTACCACCGGGAGTATGCGAAAAAATACCACAACGATGAACAACAGATATTAAAGAACAACAAACCTCTTTACGATCTGGAAGAGACGGTACGGATAGGCGACGGCACACTCAGGTGGTTTCTTACCAGTAAAATACCCTTAAACAATATCAACGGTGAGGTGATCGGCATTATCGGTGTGGGTCACGATATCTCCCAACGCAGAGAGGAGGAGAACCAACGGCAGAGGCTGGAGGCGCAACTTCAGCACGCACAGCGCATAGAAACAGTAGGCACCCTTGTTGCCGGGATAGCCCACGATTTCAACAATCATCTCAGTGTGATAAATGGATATGCCGAACTGTTAACTCTTCTGCCCAACACGGAATCCAGTCAGCGTGAGGAATTCGCAAAAAAAATACTTCAGGCTGGTAAGAGCGCTGCGGTCCTGACCAATCAACTCATGGCTTTTAGTAAAAAACAGGTGATTCAACCCCGGATTGTTGACTTTAATAGTCTGTTGTCCGACATTGTAAACCTGCTCCGTCCTATCCTGGGAGAGCATATAGACGTTGAGCTTGATCTCGACCCGGATATCCATCACGTGGAGATAGACCCAACCCAGGTTGAACAAGTGGTGATGAATATGGCTGTCAACTCCCGAGACGCCATGCCTCAGGGAGGAACTTTTCGATTGGCGACGGAAAATATACGCCTGGAAGAACAAGCCACAAACAATCAAACTCCTTTTAACCTTCCCGCCGGTGACTACATTAGACTTACGGTTTATGATTCGGGAACCGGTATTCAAAAGGAAATTCGTGACAGGGTCTTTGAACCATTCTTTTCCACCAAGGAAAAGAATAAGGGAACCGGCCTGGGCCTCTCAACTGTTTTAGGCATCATCCAGCAGAACGGTGGTACCATTGAACTCAGAGCGGACGAAACACCAGGTACAACCTTCGAGATTTACCTGCCAGGAAAGATGAATGTAACCGATGATATTCTTACTGAAAGCAAAACGACGGATGTCGACGGCGGGAACGAAACGATTTTCATCGCCGAAGATGAACAGAATGTACGGGCTCTAACACAGACAATTTTGTTAGCCAAAGGATACAAGGTTTTCTGCGGAGCCGACGGCGAAGATGCGCTTCGGATCATCTCTCAGAACAACCTGTCGGTAGACCTGTTGTTAACCGATATAATCATGCCCAATATCAACGGTAAAGAACTTGCCGAAAAACTGCTGAAACAGCATCCGAAGATGAAGGTCCTGTTTATGTCCGGTTATTCCGATGACACCCTCAGCCGCTATGATATCAGCCAGAAGGGTACCGATTTTATACGGAAACCCTTCAAGACGGATATCCTTACAAGGAAGGTTCGGGATCTGCTGGATGATGGGTAAACAACTCCTCCCCAACACGACCCAAATGGCCATAAGTCCTAATGATACTGTATCAGGAGCAGGCCTGATTTAGCCCGGATTTATAATGAACATTTGGTAAATTCAATCATATACGAATATTGCTTTAACAAACTGCAAGATCTCATGAAATCTTGAATTGACACAATACTCATGAGAAATACGGTCTAGAAAGGATGACCGAACATAACCCACATAGAAGCTTCCTCATCCGAGGCCGCCACATCAAGTCTCACGACCCCGCCAGCCATATACGCCCGTAGTCCAAGACCGCCATCGACCTTCCAGTCACTGAAAAGATCCCCGTAATCATTGGCAACCCGACCGCCTTCAACAAAACCGACAAACTGCCACCAATCCATTTTCAGCACGGATAGACTGCTGCTTGACGGTCGCCCGAGGGCGCGCATCCGCACCGGCCGAAACAAGGAGAAGTGTTGATACGAAAACGGCTCCGGAGATGAGATTCTTTTTTATCATGATGGGTAGCTCTGCCCTTTTTCTTAAAGGGACGATGAACTGTTTAGTGTGTACGGTTTGTTATCACCACTCCATCCTATCGACTCGGCAACCTGAGTGCAAACCAATTTTCAAAACTTCCCTGAACGATACACACATTTGACAGGATTGTGTCGCCGATCTACTATATCCTGTACAATCGTTTCATTTCCCGACAACGACAATTAAGGAGGTACCGCCATGCGACTGCTGCCCTTTCTGTTTCTGTCACTGCTCTTCTCGTTTTTCATCACTGCTACCCTTTATGCGGAATACCGACCCTGGTCTGAAAAGGTATTTATCCATGCTGAAAAGGAATACGGTCAACAGGCGGCAAAAAGGCTTCGCTACCTCCACAATCTTGCTCTTGAAAACCAGGAACTGCCTGTCATGGAAAAACTGGAACTGGTCAACAGAACCCTTAATAACCTCCCCTGGATAGCAGATTCCCAACACTGGAAACAGGCCGATTACTGGGCCTCCCCGATCGAGACGCTTGCCACCTTCGGGGGAGACTGTGAGGATATAGCTATCGCCAAGTGGATTACCCTCAATCATTTTGGAATTTCAGGAAAATATTTACGGCTCGCCTATGTTAAGATAAAAAGAACAGGGGAGAGTCACATGGTGCTTGTCTATATCGAGGATCCGGATGAAGCGGTAGAGAAACAAAAAGGGGGGGTCCTTGACAACTATGTTGATGAGATCAAAAGAGGTGCAGACAGAAAAGACCTTCTGGCCGTCTACATCACCGATGCCAAGGGAAATCTTACCCTGATAAAGGATACGGGATCAGACCGATCCATTCAAGCTGTCTTTAAGGAAAGAAAAATGAAAAATCTGGAAGACCTGAAAAAGAAAATAGCAGAGGATCGTAAAAAATCGCAAGAAATTAACGACGGTATCCCACTGTTACCAGCCGGTTGGTAAACTCCCTCCAAACAGGCCACACCGGAAGCTTTCCAGGTTTCTATGTGGCGGCTATCCTCACACAGGTATTGGCCATGCACGGCCAGGAATAACCGACATTTTTCTCTCAATGGACTGGATCGTACAACCTTCTCTTTCTCCAGGAGAGCTTTTCCATTCTCACTTTTTTGAAAGAATGAATTGACAATTACCCGATTTTCGTTAACCCTTGTCCAACACCCAGTTAACAAACAAATCACGGCTTAAAAACTGCCAAAGCGTACAACTGATGAAAACCAAAATACTACAAATCCTCAAGCAGACTGGAAACATCATATCAGGTGAAGAGCTCAGCAGCCAATTAGGTGTAAGTCGTGTGACCATTTGGAAACATATAAAGACACTCCAGGAACTGGGCTACGAAATCAGCACAAGTTCGAAAGGATATAGCCTGTCTGATGATAACGACTTTTTGTACTCCTGGGAATTCCCTGGGAGAGAAGCACTTGTTCACTATTACGACAGCCTCCCTTCAACCATGGATGCGGCCAGGAAGCTGGCACGAAAAGGCAGCCCCGACCAATCTGTTGTTATCGCCCAGTCCCAGAAAAAAGGACGGGGCAGAATGCAGCGAAAGTGGTTTTCGAAACAGGGAGGCCTCTATTTTACCTTGATACTGAGACCACCGATTCCGGCGGTCTCTGGTTTTCTGGTAAATTTTATTACCTCCTCTGTTCTGGCAGAAACCATCAGGGAAGAGACCGGACTCAAAGCGATGGTGAAATGGCCAAACGATATATTACTCAATGACCGCAAGCTTTCAGGAATGCTATCGGAGATGGAAGCCGAAGAGGAGATGGTGACTTTTGTAAATATCGGTATCGGCCTCAATGTGAATAATGACCCGGCCCAAGATGAGCCGACTGCCACCTCCATCGCCAGGGAGTTGGGCCACCCCATTCACCGGCGCAGCCTGCTTATTAACTTTCTTGACAGGTTGGCAGCAAAGCTTGCGAATGACAATCTTGAGAGCGCTGTACAGCAATGGAAACAATATACCATGACCATTGGACGGCAGGTGAAAATCGTGACAACAAAGGGCACGACTGAGGGCAAAGCTGTTGATATTGACGAAAGCGGGGCACTTCTTCTGGAGCTCCAGGATGGCACCGTTGAGAAGGTTATTTATGGCGACTGTTTTCACCTCTAGCATCTGCAAAAATATCAAATTTGAAGGAGCAGCATATGAGTGCCTCTGCAGAAAAAACAAATGATCTGAACATTTCCTCCCAACTCCAAATGACAGTGTACAGTTCACTGATGGCCGCCCTTATCGCGGTGGGAGCATTTATTGCCGTACCCGTGGGGCCGGTACCTATCGTGCTGCAGAATCTATTTGTCATGCTGGCAGCATTACTGCTTGGCCGCAAATGGGGGCTTGCAAGTATCGGACTTTACCTTCTGGCGGGGATCTGCGGGCTTCCGGTATTCTCTGGAGGTGGTGCAGGTTTGGGACACTTCTTTGGGCCCACCGGTGGTTATTTGATAGGTTATATTCCCGCAGCCTTTGTTATCGGTTTTGTTGCTGATAAAACCGGCTCACTGGTGTTTCGAGCTGCAGCCCTTATTGCCGGTGCGGCTCTTGTTTACCTTTTTGGCGTCAGTTGGCTTAAGATAGCTACAGGCATGACGTTAGCTAAAACAATGGCCGTCGGCATGCTTCCTTTTCTCATTGGAGATGCTGTGAAAATTGTTGCAGCCCTCTTCATTTCCAAGGCTCTGCACCCCGTGATCTCTAAAAATCGACTGAAATAAATGCTGCAATGGCAACCATCATAGAGATTGACAACCTGACCCATATCTTCAGCGACGGGACAAAGGGCCTGAACAACATTAACCTGACTGTAACGAGTGGAAGTTTTGTGGTCATAGCCGGCAGCAACGGCTCTGGCAAAACCACCCTTCTTCGTCACCTCAATGGCCTTCTCCTGCCCCGGGAAGGAGAAGTACGCATTGAGGGCGTCCCGGTGGAAGACGATCTGCTTGCGGCCCGGCAAAAGGTCGGCATGGTATTCCAGGACACCGACAGCCAGATTGTCGGTGAGACGGTGTTTGAAGAGATAGCCTTTGGCCCAGAGAACCTGGGGCTTGATCGAGATGAGGTACATAAGCGGGTCACGGCCGCCATGAAATCAGTCGGGTTAGCCCATCGTGCTGACGATCGTCCCCACTTATTATCGGGCGGACAGAAACGTCGGCTTACCATTGCCGGAATCCTGGCGATGGAACCGGCAATACTGGTATTTGATGAACCTTTTTCAAACCTTGATTATCCCGGTGTTCTCACAGTGCTTCGCCACATCGTCTCCCTTCACGAGCAGGGACATACCATACTGCTTATCACCCACGATCTGGAAAAAGTCATTTACCATGCTGATCGCCTGGTGATAATGCAGGAGGGGCGCGTGGTCCGCGATGACATACCGCACCATCTCTTCAAGGAACTTGAAACTCTCGGCGTACGGCAACCCTGCGCCTCGAGAATGGGCTACCAGCTCCAGTCATGGCTCGGGTGACGGTCTTTTCTTATAGGCCGGGCACCTCACTGCTCCATCGCCTTGATCCTCGATTCAAATTACTCTTTATGGTGATGCTCAGCCTGGGTACCCTGAATACGGGGTTCCCTGGGTTGACGCTGGCAACGCTGATTATTGTGTCGACACTTCTGGCGGCACAGGTGAATATTACTTCGGTTCCCAGAGAGCTGAAGGTTTTCCCATTCTTTCTACTCTTTATCTTTATTGCCCGAAGCCTGACAACCGGCGGGGAACAGCTTTTTGCCTTCCATAGCGTCGGGCCGAGCAAGCAAGGTCTTTTGCTTGGTGCACAGGTCTGCTGGCGTTTGACACTCGTGGTTTTGATAAGCCTGGGATTTATTGCCAGCTCGACCTCTGCTGAGATAAAGGCGGCAGTCGAGTTCTATTTCGTCAGGGTACCGTTTATCCCGGAAAAACGGGTATCCGTCATGCTCAGTCTTCTGATTCGGTTTATACCGATTATTATGCTTCAGGTGCAGGAGACCCACGATGCACAAAAATCGCGATGCGTTGAGTTGAGAAGAAACCCTGTCTACAGGTTAGTAAAACTTTCCATACCGGTTCTGCACCGCATATTCCAAAATGGTGACCAACTAGCCATCGCGATGGCCTCAAGATGCTATAATGAGGAGAGGACCGGCCCGACCCTGAGAGCCTCCATGATTGACTGGGGTTCCCTGATACTACTCACCATATTTGTCGTCCTGATACAGATAATATGAAAAAATCGGTCTTTTCGTTGGACCCAAGCCATAGGCTTCTATTTGATATCGGAGTCTATGCTCACCTCCGAAAATAAAGTTTGAGCATAACGAAGATATCAGCAAAAGGGTTTTCTCCGACACGTTCCTTGGAGGTTGTCCGAGAATAGACTTTTTTTCTCAGATTGAGGCATTTTATAAAAATAAGCGCAGGCATAGGTATACTATTCCGAGCATTATTTTTATGAAATAACGAAGAGCTGGGGAGAAAGGGCCTTCTCTGACTGCCTCCCAGGAGGGACGTAACCTTGTTGGGCCTGATACGTTTATATACATGTAGTTTTAAGTCACATCAGGTTTTCAAATCTATCCACCCAGGAGGAACCCCATGAAAAAATGTATCGGACTACTTGCCTGCAGCCTGTTGATGTCAACAAGTATTGCGTTAGCCCATCATCCACTTGAAGAAATTAATGAGGATATATTTCTCCTTGTCGATGAAATGATCTCCGAAACTCCACATGCAGAACTGATCTTTGATGATATGGGAGGTGACAACGCAAGCTCAAGTGCTGACCTGGTAATAGTTACAGATGATATGACAACATTGATCAATCTTGTCGATGATGGATTATTCACCTATGTTGATCAGCTGGTTGGAGTTGTTACGGTGACAATTGAACCTGCCGAGAACGGCAATGATGTTCTAACAATAATTTCGCTCGAAGAGTAGTTCCTTGGCTTCCATCTCTCGAAAGCTGTTTCTGGTTGAGGCCCCCATCTGTTTCTTACTCGTCACAACTTGAAAACTTCCATCTTTTCAAGCCACCCGCCACTTCCATTACGCTCAGAACCAGCCTCTTCCCCAGTGGAAGAGGCTGAATTTCTTTGGAGAGTATCAGCTATCACTTCTGGAAATTATTACGGATAAGATTTATGAAGCACCCACAAAGCAATGGTCATGGGTGAGAGAGAACCCATCAAGGTAACATCTGTTGTGGAAAAGCGCCGATTGCAACTCTTCAAGAGGGAGAAACCATTTGTGGGAGGATTAAGGTCTGAACAAATTTTGACCTGACAGGCACCTGGCCCAAGCTGATACCTGTCAGATCAAGTTGGAACCACTACTGTTACCAACCACTCCCGCCTTCCATCAATCAAGAGAGCTGCTCGGTTGAAGAATCGACTACCCTGTTTTACCTGGCCATGTATTGGCAATCACTGATATGGACCAATGGTCCTTACCTGCCAGACCCTTTACCAGTGCCACTAGTACCCCCAGCACTACCAGTACCCCCAGCACTACCAGTACCCCCAGCACTACCAGTACCCCCAGCACTACCAGTGCCACCAGCACTACCAGTGCCACCAGCACTACCAGTGCCACCAGCACTACCAGTGCCACCAGCACTACTAGTGCCACCAGCACTACTAGTGCCACCAGGGCCGTTTCCTCCACTACCGGAATTCCCTGACCCACTGTCTGAACTGCCGGAGTTACCCGATCCACCATTTGAAGTACCTGAGTTGCCTGAGGAACTGCCCGAATTGCTGCTTCCTCCGGAACCACCAGAGCGGCCACCATTCTTGCCGTCACTGGACCCAACAGAATCCGATGAACGACCAGCACTTCCTCTTCCACTTGAAATACCACCATTTCCAGAGTTGTCAAGACCCTCAACTTTACTCGAACGACGGCCAAGTTGCTGTACTTCTACCCCAGTCGTTATGTCATTATAAAATTGTTGTGCAATGATTTCAGCAGAACCGTGCCTCACCTGGTTGGTAAATGATGCCTGCAAAGCATTCATATCGCGTACCTGATATGAATTTCGCAATGCATTTGTTAACAGGTCTGCAATTGTAGTGGATCTCACTCTCCTGTGGGCCATAACACGAGCAGTTGTCATTGTTGCAACAGCCAGCTGCAGAGATTGATCCTGACTCATGGACCTCGTCCGTATCCTGTTTCTCAGCTCAGCCATAATCTGCTCGCATTGCTTTTCACTGAGACCGGCGGTGTATGTTCGAGCCAGAAGTCCGCCAAAACGATCTACTTGTTGCGCATCCCAATCAAATGTTTCCGCCTGAGAGTATGCATATTCATATCTATTTCGTATTCTTTCAACAGCCTGGACAATAGCTTCATCTCCAATGTTCTTGGCAATGCCTTCCTGGACCTTATTCATCAGCGGCTCGGTTGGAAGATTTTTCCTGTATGCATCCCTCAACATTGTCTGGATCAGAACCATATTCTGCTTGCGAAACTGGTTCTGCTGCATTGCCTTCAGCAGTTGCGGAGTACCTTCCGGATCAAGCCGCGCCTGGTACATTTCCATCACCTGTTCTTGGGAAACAAACTGCAATTTACTCTGGGAGGCGTTTGCAGCAAATGATAGAACCGGCGTGGTCAACAGAATCGATATGACAATGAGAGTCTGTTTTTTCATGATAGCTTTCTCCTGTGATGACTGGTTATCAGTTGCTTATCTAACGAAGAAGTGGGTGAAGGGTTACACTTTCGGCAGAAAAAAGTAATATCATCCGATGAACAAACGCCCCGCAACAACCGGTTTATGATACACATGGCTAAACGTCAATAATGGAGTTGATTGTCCCAAAATCATCGGGTTCCTGTGCCGCAATAGTTGGGTCAGGTATTAATGAAGTACCGTTTATGATAAACGAATAACGGTGCTCCCCTTGTTCCACCGGAAGAGTAATTTCCCAGTATCCATTGGAACCATCAGAGGCAAGTGGAACCCTTGTCCAATTTGTAAAACTTCCGACTATTTCAACTTGTGCAGTTTCCTCCTGATGAATTATGAATCGGTAATTCGTGACTGCACCAGGGGCGGTATGCACGGCAGTCTCGTGCTGCGTAATCAATTGATTGCCAAATAAAAATGAAAATGAGATAACGATGGATGCTGCCAGGGCATAACCTAAAGAACGGGTCCAGGTTCTCTTTTTCACAGGATACGATAAAGTTTCCTGTTCCGCAGACTGTAATTCGACTCGTATTATTTTTTCCAGGCTAAGAAGAGAAAAGGTTTCATTCCTGAAAGACGGGTCTTTATGGAAACGCTCAAGAAAGTAAATTTTTTCATCCAGTGACAATTCATTATCTATATATTGACTTATGTAGTGTTCCATCATTTCTCCTCTTCCATAAGCATTTGCTGTAATCTTTTCCGCGTTCTGTGAATTCTGACCTTAATATTTGCCACACTTGAATCCACTTGAACTGCTATTTCCTTATAAGGAACACCCTTTACAGCCATTGCGAGTATTTTCCTTTCCTGCTCAGGGAGTTGTTCCAATGCTTCAAAAATCTTTGACGACTCCTGTTTGGTAATGAGTGAAGTTTCTCCACTCGTCACTGTTTCAGGCTCCACAAAACCTGTCGTGTTGAACTTGTTTTGGTATCTTTGCTGATCCACAAGAGCATTCCTGGCAATTTTAAAAAGCAGGGATGGTGAGGTGATATTCTGGGGACCATAATATTGTAAGTGGCGGGTAAAACTATCCTGCATGATGTCTTCTGCAAGCTGCGGATCTCCGCTTTTATAAAGTAAATAACTGAAAAGCTTATCCCTATATTTTGAATAGAAGAGATGATATTTTTCTTTCATCATATATTTCTGCCAGCTAGATACTCAAGCTTCTGTTTGTTGACTTGGCGCCTTCAAAGAGATTTTCAGGTCCGGGTAAAGCATATCGATACACTCGGGGCATATCCCATGACTGAGCCTACCGTCAAATAGACTTAAAATATGTTCATCAATATGGATCCATTCATTCTCCGGAACTTTTATTTTGTTGCACCCTGAACATATAGTGAGAATGAGTTGCTTAGATGTCTTCCGGTTGGGCCTGGCATAGAAGCCGTCAAAGACGGCCTTTGCATCATCAACATGAAAGCCTGCCTTGAGAAATATTCTCTTCCCATATCTGTTTTTCATCGACGTATGACAAACATTTATGTCATATCCGTTTCCGTTTCTCTTGCACAGATGACATTTTTTCAATGTCTGATGGTCGGTTATGTTCCGGGTCTGGCAGCAGTCGCACTGCTGCCCCTCAGACATCAGGCAATCATGACACTTTTGGCTACAACGATTTCCGAATTTTTCCATGAAGAGCTTATTGCCATAAACAACAGTATGATTCTCATCATGCGCCCAGAGAGATATCGGGAGGTCCAGGGTGTTACTGATAAAAAATTCTGAATCAGGAACAAGCGAATTATAAAAATAGCTTCTGTCCAAACCAAGGCAATCTGCAATTGTGTCAAAATCAGCAATCCGATCAAAAAAATTCTGTATTCCGGTCTTGCTTTCTGGGGGTGTTTCTTTCTTTTTACCATTGATCATTTTTCACCTCTCGCTGACACAAGGCAATTACCACGTCAACCATATTCGATACAACATCCTATACATAATAAACGATGTGCAGACGGGAAGGTTACAACGTTCATGGTTCAATCACTTTTATTCTGAAATTATGATTACGAATTGGTGCCGCAGGCATATCATTACTATCGGACCCTATCCTCACCTCCTGATATATATTTGCATGATGCAACGCTGAGGATGGCAGTGATGGAGTGTACATTATTGCAACAATGCTCCCTGAACTGATGAGAACTCCGGGTTAAGTGCGATTCATCCTACAACGTGGTATTGAATCGAGCCGGTTTGAAAGAATATAATGTAACATATCGTTATTTCGTCAAACCTGAAACTGAAGTGCTGGTCAGGCCTATCGGCCTGAGTTCCTGTTTGGTAGCACTCTCATAACTAAGAGGAGGTCTTCAGAAGAAAAATTCCGTAAAGTCCATATATCATTTTTGAGAGGAAGGGAGCCGTAGTGGGGGAAATCTGTTCAGATGAACAGAGGGAGACTCCGGCAAAATCAGAGTTGCCTTACAGGAGTGAATTATGATTGGACGTTATCGAGGGTTGTTACGATCTGGAGAACTTCTTTTAGGGGCTTTGGGGTGCTGTCTTGTTGCTGCCCCACCATCTTCTGCTGGATTTGGGCATAACTACAAAAATGGGCAGGTTACATTTGAAACGGAGCATTTTGCAGATTCCTCATCCTGCGCAAGATGTCATGACAACATTGTTGATGATGAAGGTGTAGACATCTCATTTGTGAAGAAATGGGATACCACAATGATGCGGTTCAGCTTCTTTGACCCTTTCTGGAGGGCCAAGGTACAAAGTGAACTTTTACGGTTTCCAGAATATTCACATATTATTGAAGAAAAATGCATTCGCTGCCACGCACCGATGGCGAGTGAACAGATAATAACCGACGGGAGCAGTTTTCACCTGTTTGGAGATGGAGGACTGACTGACCCTGAGAATGAATATTACCCGATGGCCATGGACGGTATAAGTTGCACCCTCTGTCATCAAATACTTGAGGGAGTGGGAGATTCCGGCGACTATTCTATAAGTGAAGCAAGGGTTGCCTTTGGTCCGTTTGAGCCGGATTACAGTGTTATGATGGATATGGCAGGAGGTTTTTACCCCACATATAGTGAGCATACAAGCAGTTCGCAATTCTGCTCCGTGTGTCATGATCTATATACTCCTTATGTATTGGAAAATGGCGATATAGCAACAGGTACGTTCCCGGAGCAGACTCCCTACCTGGAGTGGACGGCAAGTTCTTACGCCGTAGAGGGGGAGTCATTCCAGCAATGCCGTGACTGTCACATGGATCGATCCAATACCGCCCGGCTATCAGGTCTTCCGGCCAAGGTCACGGCAAGAGAGAATGTTTACGCCCACACCTTTCTTACCGAAAATACAATGATGCTGGAGATGATTGCTTCTATTGCAGAAGATCAGGGGCTTGAATTCTCCGGGCTGGAGCAAGCCGTATTGGATGGAAAAGATTATCTCGCTGAAGCAGGAGATATAGAGATCCGGAATCTGCAGTGGATAGCTTATGACCCAAATAATAAGGTGGATGACTTACAGGTAGAGGTAATGGTCACCAACAAGACAGGCCATAAAATGCCGACGGGTATTCCAGTACGAAGGGTTTTTATACACTTCGCTGTATATGATGACCTCGGGGACCTGTATTTCAGCTCGGGTGATGTCCTAGATGACGGGAGTATCTATGGGGTCGATGCAGATATGGATCCGGCAGCATTTGAAGAACATCATGAGGTCATTGATTCCGAGGACGACGTCCAGGTTTACGAAGGGATTATGGGGCGGTGGGAGACTGGAAAAGATAATGAACCCGTGAGTAATGTGACGTATACACTGCTTCGATCCTCACACTTTAAAAAAGATAACAGACTGTTACCAAAGGGAGCTTCTACAACGACGGTGCCCAAGTTGATCAAGCCGTATGGCAAGGTCGTCAGTGATGACAATTTTGGCAACGGACAGGATACGGTCATCTTTGTCGTACCAGACCTGGGAAAAATCGAAAGTGCTTCCTTCCGTATTGAAGCTGAACTCAAGGATCAGACCCTTTCCTATCGAATGGTACATGACCTTGAAGACCTGGTAAAGGAGGATCAGACCGGGGTGATCCAAACCTTTTTCGAGGAATACGAACACCATAAGGTTCAATATGAACTGATCGACAGAGATGAAGTTTATTTAATAAATGACTGATTCTCTATTTTTTTCGACAGCTTTGCTGGCAGCCGGTGATGGCCGAGACAGGTGGTCAGCATCGGTGGAGCGGGATGGGGAATGCTTTACTGTAATTTGGCTGGCAAAAGTACGCCGAACTGTCCGGGGGGGAGAGACAGTTCGGCTTGAGAGGAAGTTGGGGGAGAACTTTCTTTCTTACTCTCGCGAGATTGGTTCCCCCGAATTCCGCTATAAAAGGAATTCCAACCATGGAAGGAACCCTTTGCTATATATACGAAGAATTACCTGAAAGGTTACAGAAAATAGCGACAAAAAAACAATGAACACATTTTAACATCGAATTCCCACCAAAAGTCTGTACCACAGGCATATAATTGGCATCTCGGCGTCTCGTTTCTCACTTACCGGAGGATAACATTTTGAGCATAACGAAGATATCGACCCAAAGGGCAGTTGTAGGATGGGAACTAAATAGTTCCCATCCTACAACTCAGCATTCTGTTCAATATCGAGGCGTGGCTTAATTATTTACCGCACGCATATGCACGATATTCGGAGGATAAATAATTAAGCCGGAACGCTGATATTGAGCAGAAGGGTAGTTGTAGGACGGGAACTAAATAGTTAAACAGTAAGCAGGTCGTGTACGAAAAAAATGAAGCACTTTAATGATTTTTATATGAGCCAGAAAGAACGGCTCTTTGGATATCTGTTGGGGCGAACCGGGGATTATCAGCTATCTAAAGATATCATGCAGGAATCTTTTGTAAAATACATTGAACACTATGGCAAAGCAGAACCAATACCGACACTTCTTTTTACCATCTGTCGTAACCTCCTGGTGGATCAGTCCCGTAAACAGCGCTCAGAGTTTGAATTTGACGAGAATTTGCATTCTCACGATACTGGACATGAGGAATACCCTTTTATACGTGAGGAATCACGACATGTCCTGAAGGCCATACTGCAACTCGATAAGGAAGAAGCGTACATTCTGTCACTGGTCGTGGGAAGCAACCTAACATATAATGACATCGCGAAAATTACTAAAATGTCTGAAGCAAACGTGAAGATTAAGGTTCACAGATCACGAATCAAGCTCAAAGAATTATCACAGCGAGGTGAGCGATGAAAAACAAAGTATCTTGCTGTCAACTTGAGTAAACAACCCAAGATAGCCGGCTCCAGGAGCATGTCGGAGAATTACCATTTGGGCTCAGATTGAGGCAATTGCAGAAAATTTAGCACAGCCATATCATTGATATTGCGAGCATAAATTTTCTGCAAATAACGAAGAACCGGGGAGAAAGAGCATTCTCGGACAGGTTCCTAAACCGTGGCCAGCAAGGGAACAATAGTATCGAGTGGATCTTCTACCGCGAGATCCCCTTCTGACAGGTCATAATCAACAACTTCGCCACCCATCATCTCGCCGTTGTTAAATATATCTCCCATATTGTCAGGATTCCCAGGGTCGTCACCAGAGATCAAGTCCGCACCGGTTCCACCATCAAGAACGTCCTCTCCACCGTCACCTCTCAGTTCATCACTCCCCGCACTACCTAAGAGGATGTCGTCGCCATTGCCACCGGTTATAATATCATCTCCGCCACCACCGTTGAGATAATCATCTCCACTGGAGCCGGCAATGACCTCATCTTCGTTTCCACCGATTACATAACCATCACCATCGAATGTTACATCAAAAGTCACCGTCGCAGAATTTACACCTCCATCTTCAACAACAGCGGCAAATTCGAAGGTATGGTCCCCGGGATCGAACACACCTTCGATCGAGCTGACCCGAAAGCCTTGTCCGCATGCACCATCATCACCGTCGTCATGGCCTTCGTCTCCACCAGTACCGCCATCGTCACCATGCTCAGTACCATCGTCATGATCATGACTGGCAGCCAGTTCAGTATCAGTCCCGGTATCCCCTGTTGTTGCAGAATGTCCATGCGTTAGTTCAATATCTGCGGGCAGGTCTGATTCTTCAGCAAGTGATAAATCCAAAGCGTTAAAATATATCGGCGTACCATCATCGTTCAGCATTTTGATGGTTAATTCCTGATCGGCTTTCCATCCTGACCCCTGGCCTTCCCCCTCGAAAAGATCACTCCCGACCAGTACTTTCTCACCATTTTCATCAACGACAAATGCCTCCCATTTAGCATACTCCGGCAGGTGCCCTCCTGTCTGCCCACTTAAATGGTCCATACCGAGAGTTACTTCGAGCATGTCGCAATAGTCGCCGTCCTCATCATAAAAAGCAAAATGCAGATATTCACTTCCTTCGCTGTCCATGTTCACAAAAGGGTTGCCGACTCCCAACCCCTGCCCGTTTCCCTTCACGACAGAGGCACCTTTGACATCATGGTCCGTCCCGGTAACCACAAGTGTCATCTCCCCCTCGCTCATCACCTTTTCTTCCAGCTTTCCCCCCTCTCCGCCAGTGAGTGAAAAGTTAAATCCATTATCATGAAATGCCGTATTCTGCTCTACAACGTAGTTTCCCGTATACATCGTTTTCGAAGGATCCATTTCCGGGAAAACGGTAAATAACAAGGTGTAGGTGTACGACTGTTCAGCACCCTGGTCAGGCTCCTGGCTTACCTCCGTATCACTGCCATGGCTATCATGATCGTCACCATCATCATGGTCATGATCCGAGGAACTCCCTTCACTTTTTTTCAACATATGTGAGAAAAGTTCACCTTGATCGGAATCAAAACCTTTAATGCTGCTGATACGATACCCCTGACCACACACCTCTTCTGCCCCCTCCTCTCCGGTCGGGTCATGATACGCCATTTCCAACCGTTCTATATAGAGGGGGGTGTCGTCACTAGCGTAAAGCTCAATGGTAAGGACCTGATCTTCACCACCTGATCCTTGTCCCTCACCGTCAAAAACACCCGAAACAACTTCCCCTGAAGTTGTAATGGCTCTCCACTCCGCCCCTTCTGCAGGTTTATTCCCATGTTCACCACTTAGATGATCTATCCCCAATTGAATAGTATGTACTTGAGAGTCAGCACCAGTCTCCGAAAAAGAAAAGGTGATCACTTCGCTTCCATTGGCATCCATATTGATAAACGGATTTCCAACCCCCATTCCCTGACCATTAGCGTGCAACCATCCAGGCACCGTATCACCATCATGTTCATCATATCCCTTGACCCAAACCGGATTGCTCGATTCTTCACCCAACGTCATTTCAGTTACTTTCTCATGATCATCATGATCGTCATGGTCCCCGCTATCTCCAGACCCGTTGTCATCATCAGCCGGCTGCCTGATCATCGCATTCCAGGCACCATTCTCACCCATTTCCCAGAATACAGGGTTACCGCCCACCAGCAGCGGGGCACCATTCTCAAAAATCTGTTCACCATCCTCAACAAACTGACCAGATGCATTAAGGGGATTCAGAGACACCAGTTCCAGTTGGTCGTTATCAAAACTTACCCTCAGGTCGGCAACGAGGCTGTTTCCTCCCTCATCAACAAGGATTGCGTCCTGAGGACCGACTGCTGGTACTGGACTCGTCTCTCCACCGGTATCCCCAGTCAGAGCTATAGCCCTCGTGACAAGCGACACCCCTTCTTCCTGATAGGACGCGGTACTTTCTGGGGCGATTACGGTGTCAACCGGATCAGCCGACAGAACTGTGGGATCAAACTCACTGAAGACCACTTGAGAAGAACCGGTAGTCTCCGCTCCTGACCAGGGAAACACCTCTTGAGTAACCAGCTCGAATCGTGCCAGGTTTATCCCTCCACCATCATTGGCAATACCTGCGGCAGCCGGACCCGCTGCAGGTGGTTGTAAGTCAATCGTTGGATCAGCACCTCCTGCCAGCAACGCTTCCTGAAGCTGTTCCACCTCCACCATGGTGTCAGCTACTTCTCCCTGCTCAATTGGTGCGAACACATCCTCATCAAGAAAAACATCAGACCTTCGCCCCAGGTCAAGTCTGGTGTTGACCGCATCGTTAAAGAGAATTGAGACCATCCCATCACTGCCGGTCATTATACGATCATATAAATACACCGGACTTTTAAGGGACAGCGTTCTTAGCTGCCCGTCAGCAGATACAGCCCTCACAGTTCCAAAGAGTAGCTTACATGACCCAATCGCATTACTTGCAGCTTGCCCTGCAGTGATAATTTCAGTCATAAATCCTCCCCCCCCTTTTTTCAAATATCAGGCGCAGTAACCTACCTCACAGTCTGCACAATAAAAAAGAGAGCAACCTGGAGGTTGCTCTCTTTTAGATGTTTGCAGAACCCTTACAAGACAACATTGTCGTGTATAAATTCTATTACTTGTAGTGCGTCGTCAACAGCTTGGGTAAAGACATCTATGCCGTTTCCATCTTCTACAATATCCGGTATATCATGAAACAGATCCAGTTCCGGATCGAGCAGATTCACCTCAACCCACTCCGTGGCTGGTGGTGTCGTTGTATCATCAGTTGCCAGTACAGACATTTCAACGTTATATATTGTGTCCGGCGTATACCAATCATCGATATCTTCAACCAACGAGTTAAGTTTCTCCTCCACTTCCAGAAACTTGCTCAGGTAGCTTACTTCATCAATACCCATGGTATCATGTTTATCCGATGCCGCTGCAAGAGCAGCAGCGGCTATCTGAGCAAGGATGTCATAGTCCACGGTAATTGAAGAACCTCCTGACTCGATAGTTACACCTGTTGCCTCTGAGAGTGGATCATACCCATCTAACAGTGCCTGGAACAAGGCCAGGTTCTCTAACGGAGAGTCAATAGCCAACATGGTCTCAGGACTCAACAGACGACCAGCCGTATCTGTCAGGGTCTGCCAGTTTGTTGAATCAATGAGATAACCATCCATATCCGGATCAAGTTTTGAAAGTGCTTCAGCAAGGGCATGTTCCAACACCTTGTTCGGGGCCCGTGATATATTAAGCCGTCCCAACTCAACCTCTTCAACATTGTCTGGCGCCTCTGCATCAGGGGAAAGCACAAACACAACATCTTCTATCAGGTTGCCCTCTTCATCAAACAACAAGGCTGCCGGATAACAATCACCGTCACCATCCTCACAGAGGGTTCCATCAGCATGGTACTCGAGCAGTGTTCCGTCATCGTCGCGGCTCATGACAAATAAATCGCCATAATCGCCACCTTTTTTCGTGTCACCCCCGCTGTTGCCGCCACCCGGCTTCAAGCTGTGATCACCATCTTTGCCAGCCCAATCAGGTCGATCGGAATCATCGTCTTCGGTTGTACTGTCTTTAGCGACATCGGAGTGGTTCCCACCGCTACTCCATGAATCACTATTTTTTTTGCCGTTGCCATCCGACCCATGACCACCACCTTTGCCCCCACCAGAGTTACCACGCCCTTTGGCCTCAGAACTTGAACTACTTGAGCTGGCAGCCACATCATTGCTATCTGAACTATCTTTATCTTTGCCTTTGCCTTTGCCTCCCTGGCCACTATTATCGCTTTTCCCTCCATGCCCTTCGTCTGCACTCTCATCTCCGACACTGGCCACATTAACTTCGGAGGCAGGGCTTGCGCTGACAGTCTCAACGGAGGTTGACGGGCCTTTCTTCCCGGCACTACCTCCTTTCCCGCCCTTCATGGCGGAATTCCCATGATGGCCGGAATTCCCCCCTCCCGCATAAACCGGTGCCACCATGAGAGCCAAGGCGATCACCATTATTCCGAGTAAAAAACAGGTAACAAAATTGTTTGTGTAATGATGAGTCATTTTCCATGTTCTCATAATCAAGTCCTCCATCACATAGAGATGGTTAAGATTTGACCTCCCCCCCCCCCGACGGAAAAGGACTATTCCAGCCCATCAGGATCCATCTACACAATATCTTGTTCGATTTCTAAAGAGGCCCCCTGTTTAATGATTGAAAAAAATGAACTCATTTACTTCGCTTTGACTTGGTATTACTAATTAGCAATGCGCGAGAAAAAAACACCTTGTAACAAAGAGCTACCTGCTGCCACCACCTTGGCTGAAGTAAGCTGCTGACCAATCATTCTGGTGCTGCAGCCTCTCTGCACAGGATATTTTTTTTGTACTACAATTGTGGAAAAATGGTGGGCAAATGACAACACTGTATTTTTCAAGATAACACCGAGAGGAAATACCGTATTTCACTACCCCAAGGATGACTATACTGTTGATTATTCAGTATTAATAATCAACTTCTTTTCTATCAACATCCAGCAAAATTAACTGTTATTAAAAGTATATTTTTTGTTGGCTAAAATTTTCATATTTGCTGCCCTCTAAACTTATTGCGCTACAGCATTCAATTTTCAAGTTTATCTAAGCAAATCTGTCTTCCGGCTTTTGCCTCTTCAAGATGAGGATCAAGCTCCAGCGCATGTTCAAATTGTTTTAAAGCAAGTTGATAATTTTTTTCCTGAATGAGAATATCTCCGTATAAGCAGTAGGACAAAGCATGATCAGGAAAATTATTAAGAGAGAAGGTCACTATTTTCTTTGCCTGAGAATAGTGTTGTTTCTTGTATAAATTTTTAGAGAAATTGTAATACCTTTCCAGAGTTGCATTTTGGGGATCACCCTTCTCAACTACCGGATGCAGGATCCTCTCAAGTTCAGTTATATTAATATCTCCTAACAGATACTTTACGCAGCCCTCTACCCGTTTCTTGATATTAATGATGTTTGAACCGAATACATATTGTAACTTTTGATTTCTACCAAAAACAGCTATTGTCGGATAGGCAACAACACCAAAGCTACCATACAGATCTCTGTCTTCATCTACCAGTAAGGGCAAGGTTAACTTGTTCTTTTCAGCGTATGCAACAAGTGCGGGTACATCAGTTTCACCCGATACAATACCAATTAAAGACACATTCTTCATCTTGTAGAGGGTATACAGCTCCTGCATCTCCAGCAGTACTTTCCTCGAATTTTTTTGTCCCATCTTTACAAAGGAAACAACCAGTATATTGTCTTCATATTTGCTCGAACAAACCTGCTCTCCCTTCAGCTGCTGCCCGCAAAACGGCAGGTAGGTGTCTCCGATACCAATATTTCGCAGAGCCCTGACTTCAGCCGAAGCCATTCCGGAAATCAAAGTAAGGACAATAACAATAAGTTTTTTCATGACTCAGCTTCCTTTCTGGTTGGATAGCATGTTTGTCGTATCGATTTGTTCACCGCGCATAATCCAGTTCTACCTTCAGAGAAATTACTCTTCCTTGATATTGTTATAAAATTTTCTGTCGTGACAAGCGACACAGGAGCCACCCGATTTGATACATGATGAGTTTGAGGGAGTACACGGTTTACCGCTATTAATGTCAGTATATTGCTCCCTGTATTTTAACTGTAAAGGCCACTTAATCTTACCGAAGGGAACCGAATCCCTGATATGATTGAAGTGATTACTGGCATGTACCTCATGACACGCCCTGCACGTTCTGCCTTTCTCCGGCTTGTTAACATGAAGATAGTGGAGGTTGATATGCCCATCACGGAAGTTGGTTAATGTTGTTGTTTCCCTGTCCTGCAATAAGGTTGATTCATGGCAGGTAAAGCAGAGTTTGTAATTGTTTTCATCATAAATATCGGTGTAAAAGTCCTTTGGGTATTCATCCAGTAGGATTCTATAAAAATCACTGCCGTGCGGACTGTGACAGCCGGAACAATTTTTTTCCTTGATCGGTCCATGATGTATTTTATTACTCTTTAATAACTCCTCGATGTTAGCCAATGAAACACCATCAGAGGTAATAATCTCTTTGTTATGGCAATTAAAACAAAGGTCCAGCGGCTCCGCCCGAAGGTGGTTTTCAAAAAACGTGGCATGAGGGGCATGGCAATGTAAACAACTTCTCTCTGTAACAACCGGTTTATGTTGATAGCCTACAGCATCAATAGCAACAGGCAGGGTAATACCTTCCTCGAGATGACATTCCGTGCAGAGAAGCCTCACTTGTTTTTTCAGTAGTTTGCTGCTTACATCGGATGTATGTGGATTGTGGCATACAGAGCAACCATCAACTGCTGGAGAATGTGTTGAATTTTGTTCATTGGTCATTTTCCGCTCAAGTTGATCATGACACAAATAGCAGAGCTCCGGTTCTTTTTCGCTCAATAGAGATCGATGCTCTGACTCATGGGCATTATGACACAGAAGGCATTCGCCCAAGCTAGTGGGACTATGAGCAAAATCTCCCAGGAATTTCTCGTGGCAATTATGACATAAACCGGGGACTTCGGTGACAAGGTCTTTACCATTTGGTATCTCCGAAGCATGACAGCGTTTGCACGCTTTCTCTGCATATGGTGTATGTTGAAATTTGGCAGGTTGCTTTCGTTTCGCTGAATCCTGAGATCGAGTGTAACCATATGAAAGAGTAGTCAAAGCAACCAATATGAGTAAAAACAATTTCTTGTTTTTCATTTACCACCTCCCTGTTACTTTCGATCTCATCACCAAAGCCATTATACTCACCAGATTGTCCGGCTAATCTTCAACAGAATGCTTTGCCTTGCGCGATCAAAATCGCGCATCTCATCAGTATGGTCCAGATACCTGTAGCTGAGATTACAGGTCCACTGCCCGTAATACAGGTCAATGGAGGCCAGGGCACCCGCATTTGAGGCGTCCTGTACACCTCCCGAAATTTCATACTGGTAGGCCTCAAAACCAGTTCTGCACCAATAAACAGGGTGCCAGCTGATCGAAGTCGCTGCCCGGTAGAATTCCTCTCTATCATCGGAATATGTGAATATTGTGTTACCAATATAGCCTGAAAACTCGAGCACAACCCCCCTTGCAGGTTGGAACCTCAATTGCTCATTTACCCGCCATGATTTTCTTGCCGAGCTTAAAGTCGTCTCATAAACATCATATGATACGGTCGTATCGGTCCATTTCCAAATCACCCGGGCCTGTGCTCTGTGAAACGTGTCATCTACAGGACTCTCTGGTTCTGTGCCGGATATTATATCTTGTGTTCGGCGGTTATAATCATAAGACAGCCGAAGAGTCGACCAGAGGAAAATATTAATGCCGGCCCAGCGACCAAAGACAAGGTCATCATAGCCGCTGATACTTCTGTAGCGATAACTTACGAGTAATTCTTGACCTTCTGTGATATTTCCGACCAGTGTCGGTCGAATTCGTACCAGTTTTCCTGTTACTTCCACGGTGTAATCCTGGCCCTGGATATAGACAATAGTGCCGGACTTATCTGTGACCCTGATAGAATCCGGGTCAACGTTTTCCTGTTGTGTGAAAATCACATCGGCAGTTGTTGCCGTATGGGATTCATTGATAGCCCATATCCAGCTTTCAGTTGAATCCCTGTCCGTAGCAACCAAGTCAAAACCCAATGTTGAGTTGAGCGTACCCCACGGAATATTTCGGCTGTAATCAAAATTCAATCTTCCTGTGTACACATCAGTCATATCGCCAGAGTAATTGAAACGCCCGGCTTTCCCATCAACGGTAGTTGTGAGGTTTTCGTATAGGAGATGCTGCAGTGAAACTGCCAGAGATTGAGTATCAATATCGGATTCATCGGTTTGTTGTTTCTGGTTAAGAAATTTGTAATTAGTCCACAGATTTTTCCTATGAGTCCAGTGTAACTCTTCAGTCCACCTCAGATCCGAGGTGGTGAACGTGACGGAATCATCCTGATCCGAGTTTTGCATCCAATTATAGACCAGGTCAGACATCAGCTTTTTTGACTGATCACTTTGGAAAAAATAGGTGTTTGTCAAATAATTATTAGACGTTGCTATCCCGGTAGACTCCCCCTCATTGGTTTGCTGAATATCTCTATAATTGGCATTCAGCCGGGTGATACTGTTTTTTCTCCGATGGTTCATTGCCAGGTCATAATGATTATGATCTTGCGAGGAAAACAATGCCCCCCGGCGCTCCACTTTCGTATTTGAATAACTCAGGCTGGTTGGCAGGATCTTGTATTTCAAATCCAAACGACTGCCATAGGTATCGGTATCGACAACCGCCCTTTGGCTGAATGTGTTTCTGAAGGAGTTTTGGTATTTCCTCCCAAAAAAATGTACGGTATAGGGCTTTAACGGGAGGAGGTCAGCATCCAGGGCATATTGGTTGAGAAAGCTCCTATCCGAACTCATTTCATTATATTCTGTATTGTCGGATGATTGATTCCACTCAGGCTCAAGATCCAGAACAAAATCCAGAAATACCGGATGATAAACCCACCCCTTGGTCGAAACCCAGCCCCCTTCGCGAAATTCACCGACAGTATCTTCACTGTCCCCCCCCATGTTCATTATGTGCTCATTGTTCAATTCATATTTGAATTTCAATCCGAGCTTTGGTCTTTCAAGGTAGAAATATCTCAAATCGATTACAGGTGGCACACCTGCAACTTTCTTGGTCTTTTTAACGAGCGGCTTGATTGGTTTCATCGCAACATCTCCTCTTTGCTGGCTGGAGGCGAGCTCTGAAGAAACAGGTTTTGCCAGGAGTGTTGTTTCAACAATGAGAAGGATCAGTGTTAATAAACGAGCCATGCAGTTTATCAAATCATTCGTATTTATTGCCGTTTGTGGTTTAAGTCGATTTGCCGGTTAAAAAAGTACCCACCAGAGAATGGCACGATTATTTTTCCAAAAATTATTTGCCGAACCCTTATTCCTTGATGGAAAAGTCAGAAGTGGGCTCGGGCAACATTCTGACTTCTTTGTAGTCTTTGATTAAGAGAAGCTTATCTTTTCCCAGGTGGGGAGTGTGGCACTTAAGACAATCTTTTAACTCCCTGTGTTTGTTCGTCAGTTTTATCAAACCTTCTGAGTGGCACATAATACAGAGATTTTCCGCTTTATCTATCAGCAGTGCAGGATACCTGCTCTGGTGTGGAAAGTGGCAAAAAATACAGTTACCTTTGGTGACAGGGGCATGCAGCCACAGGTTGTTCGCTGAAGCAAAAATGTCCGATCTGTTCACATGGCAACTCACACATATTTTTTTCAATGGCAATCGAGGGTTTTCAGCAGTTCTTTCACCCCTCAGACTCACTGTCGGCATTCCCCTTTGTGCAGCCCTGCTGAATGATTGTGATAAAGAAGTCAGATGACATCGACCACATTTTTTTGAGGTGAAATAGCTATGTGAAGACACTATCGACCTATCAAACCCTTTCATAGCTCTTGTTTCCTCATGAACTCTTCCCTGTGCCCTCCTTTCATCTGCGGGAGAAGGGACCCCGGTAAAGAAAAACGTGAGTGCCTTATACCTTGTTTGCTCGCTACAACTCGCTGCAAGGATTATTGTGACGAAAAGAAAAAACCTTGCCAGTGGTTTCATCGCGCTCTTTTGATGATCCACAGCTTAGTTCCAGCCTGACAACGGCGGTCCGGTCCAATGTCCAAAACCATAGACGTTAAGTTTGTTCGATCCAAACATGTTGCCCACATAAACAACGTATTCCAGGACAAAATCCTTGTCCGCAAAGTTTTTATAGTATTGCGCGTTTGCATAATCAATATGTACCGAAGCTGGTAGAAACATGCTGCCTGGTGCCATCCCGCTCCCTCCGAAATAAAGTAGCAGTCGGCCAGATTCAACATCAAATATCTGCGTATTTTCGTACGCAGAATCGACAACATACATATGTCCATTCCTGTCGACATCCACCCCTTTGGGCCTGGCAAAAGCCCCCACAATATCCCCATGAAATCCGAAAGATTTTATAAATTGGCCATTCTGATCGAATTTTTGAATCCTGTAATTGAAGGCATCGTTGACGTAGATATTGCCGGCCTGGTCAATATTTATGTGGGTCGGCTTATAGAAGTTTCCAGAATCTCTCCCCATTGTACCAAGCGTTTTTTGTAGCCGGCCAGTCTCTTTATCCAGAACAAGAATCTGATTTTTGTTCATGTCACAAACAAGAAGAGTCCCCCTGTAAACCGCGACATCCACCGGTTTATCAAACATTCCGTTATTTCCATAAGATCTCAGAAAGTTATTGTTTTCATCAAAGACCACGACCTGCCGTCTCTTCATATCCGCTATATATTTAGTATCGTCATTCGATACCCAGATACCTGATGGTTCGCCAAGTTCTCCTAACCCCTGCGCTTCAAGATGGCTAAACGTTCTCTTTTCCAGGTCAATAACCAGCAGTTTTTTATACCCCCGATCCAGGACATAAATTTTTCCAGGGGTAGAACAGATATCATAAGGTTTGCGTATCCTTTTCTCGGATTTGATGTCACCAATGAGAAAATCCATGAAATCATTTCCAGGGTCTCTGATATCATCCTCACTGCTGATCGAAAGGAGATATTGGAGCCGTGGCTGTAGTGGAGGTGAAGGATAAAAGACCAGAGAGTTGTTAGGCTTTTCCGGTGATGCACAACCGATTAAGAAAAGAAACGGAACTATAAACAAGAGAAACTTTTTCATTTGTCCCCTTATTCCTGAAGAGGTGCTTAAAATACACCCGTTGTGTCGTCATGCTGAGAAATGCCCCTAACCAATCGTGTGGAGACCATCCTGCAACTATGTATTTCGCTGCAACTTTTTTCATTGTCCTGTTGCATACTATCAGCCACCTACCATGTATCTAACTCTGGTACGGAGTGTCCTGTAATCATTTTCAGGTACACTTTCGACCCGTTGTAACGGGTATTAGTTGTTATGACAAGTTAGGCAGAGTCCTGAACCAGCGTTGGATTTGATCAGCAGCTTCATGTTATTGTAGGTATTATGAACGTCATGACAGGAAGCACACTCCAACTTATTGGCAAACAGCATGTCCTGCGAGATTGTGCCTGTAGCACCGGGTATGCCGGAGAGTTGGACTGTTGGATCATATAATCCGCCATCGGCCTGAGCCAAAGCAGTATCATAGACAAATGAAATAGGGTGATCATCACTTAAATCTGTCCCCACATTTTCCGGCCTGTTGGGCCCCAGGTAATAGGATCCTGTTTGCCCGCCAAAAGAATCTACGGCCACAGTTCCGTCATGACATGAAAGACAGAGTTTGGAAATCCCTGTAGGTTGTCCTGGTACTGCATCAAGCGTCGGACTACTGTAAAGAGTATATGTTGCCGTGGAAATTTCATGATTCCAGAGGGGAGCATTGGCGACATCTATCCCGTTGTGTGGTGCGTGGCAGGGAAGACAGATTTGTCCTTCTGCCCACGGCCGATTACTGAAATCATGCTTGCTCCCAGATATGGCAGCCTGTGATAATGTGGTGAATCCTATAAAAGTAATGAGTGCCAGATTTATTGTAATCAGTTCTTTGCCGGTTCTTTCCATGATTTCCCCCCCTTTTAGGTATGATCGCCAAAGCAAACAGGGTGTGCTTGATGAATACATAACACCCGAATGGCCCCAAAAAGAAATTCCGAAAAGCAACTCTATCTTAAAGTAAGATGTTCATGTAGCAGCATGAAGAAAACAACAAAAGTATGAAGTATACTAATGAAACATTACCAATTAACCAGATCGACACATCCGGGGAGGTTGTCCGAGAATAGAAATTTTGGCCAAAAAGGCATTTTCGGAAACCCTCCTGATTAATAATATCATATGACATGCAGCATATCAAATATGAGTGAGGCGTATTACTGGCCCTGGAAAATCGCGCATAACGTGAAATTTGTCACATATCCCTCGTAAAAACACAATTTTCTGAACCAAAATCGTCTCTTTCCCTCATCGGACAAGCTGGGAGAAATACCACCCCATCAACCTTATAAAAATATCGAAAAGGCCTATCCGCAGGCAAGGTCAACTGCCAGACCTTTTCCTGGCGTTCGAGCTCAAACCCCTCAACAAACCCATTGAGCGAACTGAACAGTACAACACCTTTTGCATGCGGTTTCTTGAGGTACAAGGTTACCTGATCACCATTCACATTGTACCTGAAGGTGGCACAGGAAGAGAGCAACAAACACAGGAAAGTGACAACTCCCATATATATCGATTTCAACATCTTGCCTCTTTTTAGTGTACTGCTATGGTGACATATTTTCTTGATGTTACAGAACTCTCCCCGCCACGGGAAGATAGATACACAGTGAGTAGATAGAATTAGATTCAGACAAGACAAACAAGCGTCCCACCCCATTATGGAACCGCTAAACCGAGGCCGATCCATATAATTTTACCAGCCAAAACAAAAGCAATAACTCACCTGGAACCAATCACATCCTCCAGCATCGTGAGTTTCTCCCATTGCCTTTCAATCGGGAAATACCGTAACAGTTTCTTTTTTTTGAGCTCAAGTTAAGAATTTTCCGCGTATCTTTTGTAATAACCTTATCGCATAGTAAAAATAATTTCTACCGATTAATCTTCCCCCATGAGGCACGACGTTATCACCGATAGATGAACTGCAGTATGACCTATGCAAGGATGCGTTTTACACTACAACTAGAGTCCAACGCTTACAAAATATGACACATAAAGCCGCCGATATTAGAAATGCATTGAACATATAAATTATCTGGCCATATGTTACAGATTACGTGGCAGCAGACAGGTATAGGTGGATGCCTCCCCCAAGATCAAATGCGGTAGAAGTCACCTCTTTAAATATTGACGTCCCCCCTTGGTTGTCTTTTATTTTTTCGCACTTTCTTAAGGTCTTGATGAGGCCATGGCTAACGGCCGGACTGTTGTCGACATGAAACGGGACAGAAAAGTCATTTATCCCTTTCAGCAATAAGACTTTCCTGAAAACGTGCACAGCCCCTCCCCTAAAAAACGAGGGAGGTAGACAATTTTTACGCAAACAAGCAAAGAACTTGAGAACGTTGTCCGTTATTTTCCAGCCAGAGAATCATTCTTCGGTGTGAATTGTTTTACATTTAGGTTATGAAAACATCTCAGCCATATTTATCATGAGTGTTTCTCCAGCAGCCGAAACATTCATTGATAATGATATATTTGTTTTCTCCCGGAGAACCATGTGATTGCCCCCAATATTCAACAAGAGATCCTGAACCTGCTGATAGATCTCATTCGTATTCCATCTACAGAGTCACGCCCTGATGAGATTCATCGATGCAGTGCATTTATCGCTTCATGGCTGCAAAAACAAGGTATCAAGCATAAACTTGAAGTGCACAACAGCACTCCTTCCTTGCTCGTTATGCCACAAAAAAGCAAGACAAGGGTTCTGCTGATGAGCCACTTTGATGTCGTAGAGGTTGACAACACCTCTCAATTCAATCCGTATGAACAGGACGGTCGGCTCTATGGCCGGGGTAGTATCGACGATAAATATGCGGTGGCGCTCTCCCTTGTCCTGTTTCGTGAGCATTTACG
This sequence comes from Desulfopila sp. IMCC35008, assembly GCF_010646885.2. GTDB lineage: Bacteria > Desulfobacterota > Desulfobulbia > Desulfobulbales > Desulfocapsaceae > Desulfopila. The sequence continues at coordinate 5,555,110 of NZ_CP050700.1, forward strand.
AAGGCTGGAGCGTGATGGGTACTCTCAGGATGATATCTGTTTCGGGCTTCTTCTCACCGGGGATGAAGAAGTAGGGGGGACAAACGGGGCCGGCAAGATAGTAAACAACCTGGATACGGAGTATTTTATCGCGCTCGATGGTGGCAACCCCGGTCACATCGTCACGAAGGAAAAAGGCGTAATTGCTCTTCACCTTGAGGCCAGGGGAAAAGCCGCCCACGCAGCACGGCCCTGGCTTGGTAAAAGTGCCTTTGATGTCCTCATCGGGGACTATCACCGCATACAACAACTGTTCACCCGGCAAACAGACGATCACTGGCACCGGACCATGGTCCTGGCCAACTGTCATGCCGGCAACGGCTCCACCAATATCATCCCGGAACAGGCAACAGCAACCCTTAACATCCGCTATACAGAGAATGACGATCCGGAAAAGCTGGTAGAAGAAATCAAGGCCTGCACGACATCTGAAGTCATACTGGACGCATTGGACCCGGTTTTCGACAGTGGCCCCTCTCCCTATCTTGATCTCCTGGTCAAACACTCCGGAGGTGCCGGGGTGGGATTCGAACATGGGGCATCCGATGCAAAATTCTTTTCCATTAATGGTATTCCGGGTGCCATCTGGGGGGCTCAGGGCAACATGTCCCAGCATACAGAAAATGAACATATCGAGATCAAAAGCCTCAACATGGTTTATGACTGCCTTGAGCAATTCCTGATGGAAATCCAGCTGCAGCAGGAGATCTGCTGAACCAGACGCCCCCTTTTGGTGGCGAGGCGAGAGCCCCCATAGGGTCCGTTTATACTGCCGGCTTCCCGGCAGCAGCCCGCCGTTCACGTCTCTTCATTCGACGATCGATGAGATAACGCCCCACACGTGAAAACCCCAACTGCAGAAAAAATCCCCGGATGGGTTTAAAGGCAGGAATCAGTCGCATAAACCAGAATAACACTTCATGAACAATAACCTTTCTCTGGTGGGGAGCAAACTCCATCGGATAAGAAGGTACAGCCATCTTGAGCTTTCTGCGGACATCAATTCGAAAAGCGGTGCGGAGCTTTTTCTCCACCATCATCTGCTGTTGTCCGCTTCTTATTTCCTCGGGAGGGATGGCTTTGGCAGACAACCTCCCCGCAGCCACAGCTTTCTCAACCACAGCAGCCCCCTGCTTCGTCCGAATCAGCACACCTGAAAACCCTTCAGGCTCTTCGTATTTCCAGTTACCGCGTTCATCACGAATCCATGGATCGCATATCGAGATGTCACTGAACTCAGCAGCCGCATCCAGGCACTGTAGACATCGTCCCAAAGGAGAGATCCTTGATATAACGTTAAATGTCTGGGCCGGACCGTAGGGGGAACGCCAGACGCTGCCATCAGAAAAGGTCATCTCAAGGGTGTTAAACGGCCAGCCCCGTTCATCTCGTTGACGGTATCTGGTATGCGCAAGAGATGTTCCCGGAGGGGCCAGTAAGGCGGCGGCCTCTTCGGTGGAACTCATGGGCAGGCTATAGTGGCATAACAGCCCTATGATGATAGGTATTTTTTTTGTCCAGCGGGGATCGACCATCTGTCGTTTGCGCAGGGAGTGTATCTGACATGGCAGTGCCACCAGGGCAAAAGGCCCCTCTTCCTCATGAATCGTATTAAGGATATGCAAATGAGGGGACGTTGTATAACGTGACTGCTGGGACTGAAGCAGTTCCTCGCGGGTGCGGGCGACGATTCCTTTCCCCATTGCCGGATTTTCCGGGTCTTCAACTACCACTATAGCCCCTTTGATCTGACCGCTTTCCAGCAGGTAGTCAAAGAGTTGCGTCACCACACCACCGCTCGCCGCGTTGTTTCGAATTGTTTCGTCGACAGCATGGGCCACACAGGCACCGATAACGGGCCCCATCATATCTCCGTAGGTATACTCCTGGCCGTACATCCTCTCGCCGATGGTGTTGTAATCAACGCCCAGTCCCGAACAGGACTGTACGCAAATATTACACTCGATACAATCATCGATTTGCATCGGATACCCATTGCGGTCGATGCCAAAAGTGGACACAGGGCATAAACCGATGCAAGCGCCGCAGCGGTGGCAAAGTTTGTCTTCCACTACTTTGAGAATGCCATCAACATTGCGATATCGGTTGTTGTCAGGGGGAGAGTTCATAGGTATCGTTTTCATCCGGGCAGCTTGATGTTTCATTGTCGGAAAAATTTGAGTAACCTGTATCAATAATCACGTCACATTATACCCTGAAGTATAGAGAGTCAACATGGAACCACATAGCCTTGACCAAGACTTAAGCTGCGATTACGGGATTATTAAAGCCCCTAAAGATTATCACTGGCTTGACAAAAGTGTCCCTTGTCGCCACGCCTGCCCGGCCAGGACAGATATACCCGGCTATCTCGAAGCGATTGCCGCCGGCAATTTTTCCGAAGCCTATCGTTTGAACCTGCGGGATAACGTCTTCCCAGCTATCCTGGGACGCATCTGTACCCGTCCCTGTGAGCAGGCCTGCCGCCATGGCTTTGAAGGTAATGGCGAGCCGGTTGCCATCTGTTTTTCCAAACGCTCAGCTGCAGACTTCAACGAAGCATCCCCCTCTCAGGTGCTGCCACGAATCTTCCCTTCCACTGATAAAAAAGTTGCAGTAATTGGCTCTGGCCCGTCTGGACTGGCTGCAGCTCGTGACCTCTGTCTGTTCGGACATTCAGTTACCGTCTATGAGCAGTACCATATCCCTGGCGGGATGCTGACGCAGAACATCCCCCCGTTTCGACTGCCCGGAAAAATAGTCGCCCGGGAAATTGACCAGATCCGTCAACAGGGCGTTGCTATTCAGTGTCGAACCAAAATCGGTGACGATATCTCCTTAGCCGAGTTGTATACCGGCAATGATGCCGTGATAATTGCCGGTGGGTGTACGCGCCCGCACACACCGGAGTTAAATGGACTGGATAGTAAGGGGGTACTTCACGGATCTGATTTTCTGCGGGGGGTTATAGAAGGCAGAAAGAACATCGTTGGCAGGCATGTTATAGTCGTAGGGGGCGGTTTTACCGCAGTGGATTGTGCCCGGGCTGCCGTTCGTGACGGTGCAGAGTCTGTCACAATCTATTATCGAAGACGCCAGCAGGATATGACCCTGACGCCCGGGGAATTTGAAGCCCTCGGCGAAGAAGGCATAGCTGTTGAATTGCTGGCCTCTCCAATCCTGCTTAAAACCGACAATGAGCATCTCACTGCGGTCCGTTTCATTCGCAACCGCCGCACAGATGAACAGGATGGAACAAAATCAGGGATTACAGAGATTCCCGATTCAGAGTTTGAGGTGCAGGCAGACACCCTGCTGCTTGCAACCGGCCAGGGACCTGACTGGGCTTGGCTTGAAGACTCCATAGGTAAAATCACCAACTCAAAAAACACCAAAATTGACACGACCTTATTCCCTGCCATTCCCAACATGAAACTCTTTGTCGCAGGTGACCAGGGGCAAGGCTCAACAACGGTAATAAATGCGATTGCAAGTGGTAAAGAGTGTGCATTGGCTGTCGACATGTATTTTATGGGATCCAGACGTATTGAGCAGGGCATTCGGGTCTCGCCTGGCCGCACCCAAAAACGGGATGTTTCCTGCAATGATATTGTCCGCCAGGAAATGCCGTCACTTAACGGCCCGGACCGCACCCTGCTCGCCGAGGTCGAGCTTGGCTATGATAATCAAACTGCCGTTCGGGAAGCCCAGCGCTGTTATGTCTGTTATTACAAGTATGAAATTGACACATCACGCTGTATTTTCTGTGATCTGTGCTGTGAAGCCAAGCCCCTGGACGACTGTATTTTGAAGGTTAAAGCCCTTCAGGTAGATGAACAACAACGAATCAAGGGTTATCTCTTCCCGGAGAACAGTTTTTCACCTGATAACCAGTTCTCCTATCGTATCAACCCTTCTGCCTGTATACGGTGTAATCGTTGCCTGGAAGCATGCCCTGTAAACTGTATTGAGGTACAGAAGGTTACCGTGGAACCGTTCTGCCACATATAATGACCTTGAAACATGGCTAAAATGAAGTAATTAACAGTCCAATAATGGTTTTCAGCTCACTCGTCTTCCTGTTTCTTTTCCTGCCGCTTGTACTGATCGGTAATTGTATCCTGCCGACCCGGGTTCGAAATGCCTTTCTCCTGCTTGCCAGCCTCTTTTTTTATGGTTGGGGTGAAGGAGTCTATGTCCTGTTGATGCTTGTTTCAATCGGTATCAACTACGGTCTTGGGCTCTGGCTTGACAGTGCGGACACGAACCGAAAAAAAGCCATTGTTGCATTCGGGGTCAGCATCAACCTGGCCCCTCTGTTCTTTTTTAAATACTTCAGTTTTGTATACAGCTCGTTAAGCGACTTCCCCCCGTTCCTTCTTTTGCCAACAGCGCAGAGTACACCGGAGATACATCTCCCCATAGGGATCTCATTTTTCACCTTCCAGGCCATATCCTATCTAGTTGATGTTTATCGACACACATCACGACCACAAACTGGAGTGGTGAACCTCGGCCTCTACATAGCTCTCTTTCCGCAATTAATCGCAGGCCCCATTGTCCGTTATGGTCACATCGCCGAACAGCTGTATAAGCGGACAATAAACACCATACTTTTTGCCCAGGGAATAGAACGATTCACTATAGGGCTGAGTAAAAAGGTACTTCTTGCCAATCCTTTGGGTGCAATGGCCGATACCGTATTCAACCTGCCCGACGCCACGCTTTCCACCCCGGTTGCCTGGTTGGGTATTACCAGTTATACCTTACAGATATATTTTGACTTTTCAGGCTACTCGGATATGGCCATAGGTCTCGGCAGAATGCTCGGGTTCACCTTTCCGGAAAACTTCAACCTCCCCTATCGTGCACGATCGCTCAGGGAATTCTGGACACGATGGCATATCTCCCTCTCCACCTGGTTTAGGGACTATCTCTACATCCCTTTAGGCGGCAACAGGACAGGATGTTTTAAGACTGCACGCAACCTCTGCACCGTTTTTCTTCTTTGTGGGCTTTGGCACGGAGCAAGCTGGAATTTTGTTGTCTGGGGTATGGCACACGGCACTTTTCTCTCCGTAGAGAGAAGCGGCTTCGGTCGATGGCTGAAGACAACTTCAAAACCTGTTCAACACGGGTACGTGCTTGCAGTTGTTATGATCTGCTGGGTTTTTTTCAGGACGGAAGACCTTGGCAGCGCTGGTACTTATCTTGCAGCCCTGGCTGGGCAGGCAAATGGGCAGGGAGTCCCAGCCAAGGTACTTCTGCTGCTGACACCTCACTTTGTCTTCATTTCATTCACCTCCATCTTTTTCTCCCTCTTTTCACCAAATGACGTTGGGTTTATTTTAAAAAAGACACCGGTGTTTCGTCCCCCCAAGCTCCTTTGTTCTTCGACCAGGTTCACCGTAACAGTAGTGCTCTTGGCTGCTGCGACCACTAACCTTGCAACCGGGGCATATAATCCCTTTATCTACTTTCGTTTTTAGCGGATACGACCAGGCATGAAACAGTCAACACTCTTCTCAATGGTTCTGGTGGCCGTTTTTATCACCTTCCTGATGATGCCCGGAATCATGATGCTTTATCAACCACCAAAAGAAATCTCGGCGGTTGAAAAAAGAAAACTGGCCCAATTCCCTACCGTAGGGAAATCCCTTGATTCGATTGAGCAGTTTCCGGACGAATTTGAAACCTATTTCAACGATCATTTCGGCCTGAGGGATTTCTATATATCCATCTATAATTCAACATTTACAAAACTTTTCAGGACCTCACCGAACAAAAACGTAATCCTGGGCAGGGAGGGCTGGCTCTATATGGCCGCCTCTGGAGTTCTCTCGGATTTCCTGGGTCAGCGCATTACCAATGAGTCCACGATCATTGACTATGTAGAGGAGTTAGTCGACCGCCAACAATGGTTCAACGATAGAGGAGTCCGCTACCTTTTTGTTCCTGTCCCCAACAAAATCCAGGTATATCCGGAATATCTCCCTGCGATCTACGCCGGACTTGCAGGGGAAACAGTGTATGAAAAACTGTTTAACCGACTCGGCAGCAGAGTCGACGCAGCAGAATCTCTTTCCCTGCTTCCCCTCTTCCTCGAAGCGAAAGAACAGCAACAACTTTATTACAAAACAGATACCCACTGGAATTTTACCGGGGCATACCTGGGATACCGCCATATAATCAACGCCATTCAACAATGGTTTCCAGACCGGGAATCACTATTGAAAAAGGATCTCACCTCCTTCAAACACACCTATCCCGGCGACCTGGCTCAACTCCTTCACCTCGAAAAGGAATTCGCTGAACAAGCTGATGATGTGCGCATAAGAAAAGAGTGCACAGGTTCCGGCCCCCGACCAATAGAGTGGCCCGAGGCTGGCAGCGATTATAAAAAATCAGCAAACTCCCGCAAGGTGTATCTCGCTGAATGTCATGACAAGGATCTTACTGTGTTCATCATCCAGGATTCGTTCGGAAACCACCCAAGTCGATTTTTTGCCAACCAATTCGGAAAGACGTACTTTTTTACTAAAAGTGATTTCAGGGATATCGTACCATTTATCAAGGAGCAAAACCCGGATCTTGTAATAGACCTCCACGCCGCCCGAAACCTCCCGAAAACCCTTAAGCCACATCCCGATGTGACAGCATATGTGAGCCAAAAACGATTCAATGAATCCAGAACTTATCTCATCGGCCTGAGTGGCAGCGACTTCTCTGACAACAATTTGATTTCACATAACATTGAAATAGCCAGAGGCAGACCACCGGGATCATTTACCGCCACGACCAATGATCCTCAGTTTGATATTTCTCTCCCTGGCGGCAGCGGAACGCACCAAGGGATTGTTATGCATCTGGAAATTGACAGCCCCGGGGACACTCTATTACAGATTTTTTACAATGACCACGACCAGAGTTCGTTTCACGAAAGCAGGTCTGTAGCGACTCTGCTAAAAAAAGGAAAAAACAGTCTCTACCTTCGCCTGCCTGCTTTCCAGGCAATAAACCGAATCCGGCTCGATCCGGGAAAAGTTAAAGGAGCTTACACTATTCATTCCTTTTCTGTCAGGAAATCCTGACAACGAAGCTCCCTGCTGCTGTTCGTGACATTCTTTTGTTATTTACGTCTTTTTTTGTTATCCTGCTCTAAGGATATTCACACTATTCGTTTTTTCTTGCTTGTATAATCAAGAACTCTCCGTCAAGGGTGAGCATGAGATTGTTTTGTATTACAACGATAATCGTGGTACTGCAATGGTCCGGTCTGCTTGCTCCATTGAACATAGCCGCCGGAGCAGAATCCCTCGACAAAAACCGTAATGTCCTCCTGCTCAACTCCTATAACCAGAAAATGTCCTGGGTAGAAAATATTGTCCAAGGTGTCGAAGATATTCTTCACCCCGAACAAAACAACCTCACCCTGCACATCGAGAACATGGACACCAAGGTATTCTTTTCAGCCGAGTATTTTGAATCGTTCCGAAATTATCTGCAGGTTAAATACCAGAAAACATCGTTTTCACTCATCCTCCTCTCCGATAACAACGCCTACGATTTTATCCGTACCCACAGAAAAACCCTCTTTCCCGGAGTACCGGTTTCTTTTTGTGGTGTTAACGATTTTGAGCAGAACCAGTTAGCCGGGCTTCAGGATTTTACCGGTGTTGCCGAACTTTTTTCTGCCCGCCAGACGGTAGAACTCGCCCTCAAAATCCACCCAGAGACAACCGAATTATTTATCATCAACGATTACCTTAAAACTGGACGGGCCTGGGCTAAAGATATCGATGAAGATCTTCAGGGACTCTCCGACACGATACGCATTCGCCACTCAGGTAATCTCTCGATTAAGGAACTGCAGGACGAGATATCACGTCTTGGCCCAACGGCCCTGATACTACTCGGTGTCTTTTTTGCAGACAGGGACGGCCTGTACTACACCTATGAACGGACCGGTGAAATACTCTCCAAAGTGAGTAAGGTTCCAGTATACTGCCTTCTCGAATTCAATATCGGCAGCGGCATTGTGGGTGGCCATGTTATCAGCGGTTATTATCAGGGAAAAACCATGGCTGAAATCGGTAAAAAGATTCTGTCCGGAGAAGATGCCGATTCAATTCCGGTAATACTCCAGGGAAGCAACAGGTATGTTTTCGATTATAAACAGCTTTCCAGATTTGGGATCGATGAAAAACTGCTACCGGGGAACTCCGTTATCATCAATCGCCCCTTTTCTTTTTACCAGGAATATAAAACCGAGGTCTTGACAGTACTGTTCTTTATATGCGCGTTGCTTCTCACCATCATCGGCCTCATCCTTAATATAGGCAGGCGAAAACGCGCGGAAAAGGCGTTGCAGGAGAGCGAAATCCGCTTCAGGCAGTTGGCCAATGCTACCTGGGAGGCTATTATCGTTCACAGCAAAGGGATGTTCTTCCATGGCAACGATCCGTTTTATTCGCTATTCGGCTACCAAAAGGGAGAACTGGACAATAAACAGATCCTTCCCATTATACTCCCCCCTGAATCTGTTGGAGACGTTGTCAAACGGATTGAACAGGGCATCCTGGATCCCTATGAAACAGTCGCTATCCGTAAAAACGGAGAAAAATTTCCCGTAGAAATACGGGTCAGGGAAATGGAATATGAAGAAAGGGATGTTCGAATGGCCGCCATCAGGGACCTGAGCGGACGAAAGCGAATTGAACAGCGACTCGCCCAATCACAAAAACTTGAGGCAATAGGTACCCTTGCCGGAGGTATCGCCCACGATTTCAACAATATCCTGTCTGCCATCATCGGCTATTGCGAACTGGCCTCGCTTGAAGCCATTCCGGGCACAAAGATAAAGAAATACCTCGGCGAGATGCATAAAGCGGGAAACCGTGCCAAAGAACTGGTCCAGCAGATCCTCACCTTTGCCCGGAAATCAATAGATGAAAAAGAACCAGTCCAGGTCTCCCAGGTGGTTGTCGAGGCTCTCAAACTTTTACGGGCCTCCTTACCCACCTCCATAAGTATACAGCAGCACTTAAACTCCAATGCTCAGGTTTTGGGTGAAACCACCAAGATCCACCAGGTCCTAATGAACCTCTGTACCAATGCAGGAAAAGCCATGAAAGACGGGGGCACTCTAACGGTATCACTCGACGAGGAGTATCTGGACCAGGAGTTTATCTCCCGAAACCTCGGTTATACAACAGGCAACCACATTAAGCTGTCAGTAAAGGATACCGGTGTGGGTATTCCACCGGAGGATCTTACCAAGATATTTGATCCGTTTTTCACCACACGCCCGAAAGAAGAAGGAACCGGTCTGGGATTGTCTGTTGTGCACGGTATCGTCCGTGACTGCCATGGGTTTATTACCGTCTGGTCAGAACCCGGGAAAGGGTGTGACTTCAGTGTCTACCTACCTGTGGCCGATGTTGTTGCATCACACCACACAATCCTCGCTGACGAACTGCCAGGGGGAAGTGAGCGAATCCTGCTGGTGGATGATGAAACCATGCTGGTCAATATGATGCACGACCTGCTCCAGAAACTGGGGTACGAGGTCACCGGCTTTACCAGCGCCCTGGAGGCCCTTCATACCTTCTCAAAGAGTCCTGATGATTTCGATCTGGTAATTTCCGATATGACCATGCCGATTATGTCAGGAGACACGCTTGCCGGTGAGCTTCTGTCTGTCCGACCCGATATTCCCATTATCCTTAATACCGGCTTTACCGATAAAATCACGGAAGACGAGGCCCTGAAGATAGGGATTAAACGGTTCATCATGAAGCCTGTAGAGATAAACAAGCTCGCTCCGGCCATACGGGAAGTCTTAGCGGGTGAATGATTCAACACTCTCCCAAAAACTCATCGAAGTTCTTGTTGACTCCTCTTCCCTCATCCTGCTCTATAAAGCACACCTGCTCCCGGCACTCTGTTCTCACTATCGTCCGGTTATAGCCAGTGAAGTGTTCCGTGAAGTCACCCAAAACAACAAACCGGGAGCCGATGAATGTTACCGGAGAATCCGGGATAAAGAAATCATCGTGCTGCCGCACATCACCAAACCACTTCACCCAGACCTGAAAGCCCACACAACAATGGGAGCAGGAGAACTGAAAACACTTCACCATGCGCTCTCCGGGACCGCCTCGTTTATCATTATTGATGATCTGCAGGCTATCCGTTACTGCATCAGGAAGAATATTCCATTTATCAATGCCCTCCTTGTTCCGCGGATACTTGCCCTTGCCGGAGCTGTTCCATACGCCCGCTCACACCACGACTTTGCAACGTTGTGCAAAACAGGGCATTACTCTTCGGGCATTATAAAAAAAGCAAATATACTGGGCAGCGAAGAGTTACGGCAGTTCTTTCCCTTCTGACCCGAAATTCTCATGAGTTCGGGGCTCTCTTCTCCTTGCACTATCATGCTGTGTTTGTTAGTAAATCATATTCAAATTTAGAAATATATATTGCCGCTAAAGGATAAAAATATGCCCGAAACAATACCATTTACAACTGTTTCCCCGGAAGGTTATCTCGACCTTCTCTCCCAGATGGAGGCACGCAGGCTTCTTGAAGCAAGTATTGGGGACGTTCAATCGCTCTTCCGCAGCTGTTCTCTCGCAGTGCTCAACTGCGGTGAGACCCTTGATGACAGTAAAATAGTTCATGAACTGTACAGTGATTTTAATATCCATGTCCGACGGGAAAACGGCGGGATTGAGCTTGAGCTGCATAACGCACCCGCAAACGCCTTTGTCGACGGAAAACTCATCCAAGGTATAAAGGAACACCTCTTCTCGGTACTCCGGGATATCGTCTATGTTGAAGAAGAGATCATCAGCAATCCTAACATTTCCGTCGATACCCCAACGGGAATCACCAATGCTGTCTTTTACATACTGAGGAATGCCCGGATTTTCAAGCGAGACAATAAAAACGGCCTGGTTGTCTGCTGGGGCGGCCACTCCATCCCCCGACACGAATACGACTATACCAAAGAGGTCGGTCACCAGATCGGGCTGCGCGGTATGGATATCTGCACAGGTTGCGGTCCTGGCGCCATGAAAGGTCCCATGAAAGGAGCCACCATCGGTCATGCCAAACAGCGCATCTATGACGGCCAGTACCTCGGTATTACCGAACCTGGCATTGTCGCGGCAGAATCACCCAACCCGATTGTCAACGGCCTGGTCATTATGCCGGATATCGAAAAACGGCTGGAAGCCTTTGTTCGCAGCGGCCATGCCATTATCGTTTTTCCCGGCGGTGTCGGAACCGCTGAAGAAATTCTGTACCTGATAGGTGCCCTGCTGAATCCGGCCAACGACCACCTCCCCTACCCCTTCGTCCTCACCGGGCCGGCAGAGTCCGCCGACTACTTTAAACAGATAGATGAATTCGTGGGAGTCACGCTGGGCAAACAGGCACAACAAAAGTACACCGTAATCATAGATGATCCGGTGGCGGTTGCCCGTCATATTGAAAGGGGAGTAGAGAAGGTTTGCACCTATCGGAAGGATAACGGCGAAACCTTTTTCTATAACTGGAGTCTTTCAATTGACAGTAATCTGCAGAAACCCTTTTACCCGACCCATGAAAACATGAAGGAATTGCAGCTCGAAAAGAACCGCCCCGCCCATGAACTGGCCGCAGACCTGCGCAAGGCGTTCTCTGGCATTGTGAGCGGAAATGTCAAAAAGGAAGGTATCCTGGCTATTGAGGAAAACGGGCTGTTCGAGTTACACGGTGACAAGGAAATCATGCAGCCCCTGGACGAACTGCTTCGCGCCTTCGTGCTTCAGCAACGCATGAAGATACCGAGCGACAAAGAGTACACGCCCTGTTACCACCTGGTCAAAAAGTAAAAGGGACCCAGGAGAGTGTCCGAGAATAGACTTTTTTTTTCAGATCGAAAGATTTTAGAAATACAAGCACAACCATGTGGCCGATATTGCGATCATTATTTTTGGAAATTCCGAAGAGTTTGAGTAAAAGCAATTCTCGGACAGGTTCCTAGCCCACGGTGCCCTTAATTATTTCCTTATCGAAGTAATTGATTTCCATGCCCGCATCGACAATGATGGTCTGGGCATTAATACCTGAAGAGCGGGGGGACAGCAGAAACGCGGCGGTATCGGCCGCCTCTTTCGTGGTCAGGGCCTTTTTACGTGGAATCGCCTTTTCGGCATAAAGATAGGAATCCACATATCCTGGTATCCCTGCCGAAGCTGACGTTTTCAGGAGCCCTGGGGCAACTGCATTAAAACGTACCGAGGAAAAATCGGAAAAACTTTTTGCCAGAAAACAGAGTGAAGAGTTGAGCGCAGCCTTGATCGGTGCCATATAGCCATAGTTCTCTGCCGCCATCCGGGTTGTGGAAATGGAGATGGTAACAACGGAAGCCTCTTCTGCAAGAAGATCCTTGAAGTGGTTGGCAATACTCACAAACGAAAAGCAAGAGATATTAACCGCCTGAAGGAAGTCATGCTTCAGAGTCTCATGAAACGGCTTGAGCCCTTCTGAGTAGTTGGCAAAGGCGATGGAGTGGACAATACCGTCAAGTTTTACGTTGTCTCCACGTTCTTCGAGTTCGGCCTGTATTTCATCCCTGACACGAACGATATTCTCCTCATCCTCCACATCACAGATAAACACCTTCGAATCCGGAAAAAGCTTCTTCGCATTTTTCTCACGTTCGGGGCTGCGAACCACATGAATCACCTCCCCCCCTTCCTCGACAAGGGTTCTGGCTATAGCACAGGCTACGGATTTTTTATTAGCCAAGCCGAATACAACAAACCGTTTTCCGGTAACATCTAAAAAACTCATAACTCAGATTATATTTATGTTTATAAGATTATAGTAGAGACTTTATCCGCCACCATACACGACCCCATCAGACTCCACAAGATGGAAAAGAGACGTCGATTACCGAGAACAAGGCGTTTTTCCACTGTTCTTTCGCCGTTGATTGCTGTATATGAAACGGCGGCAGAAATAAACGAATCAACCTTCTCAGCATCATGGTGTTACTATGAAAAAATACATCATCGGCATCGATACCGGCGGCACCTATACCGATGCCGTCCTGGTTAACACAGAAACAGCTGAGCTCGTTCGTTCAGTCAAGAGACCAACCACCCACCGACAGCTCTCAATTGGTACGGCAGATACCCTGCGAAGCTTGCTTGAAGAGTCCGGCATCCAGCCTGAGCAGGTCGACTCTCTCGTTATTTCCTCAACACTTGCCACCAATTCTATAGTTGAAAACAAGGGTGCCCGCGTGGCACTTCTCGTTATAGGTTATGTACGCCATTTTAAACTGCCGGTAAAAGCCGTCGTCTACATCAAGGGCGGCCACACCATCATCGGTGAGGAGGAACAACCGCTCGACCTCGAGTATCTTGTGGAAATCGTCTCTAACCTGAAAAACGAGGTCGACGCCTACGGGGTCTGCTCCGCCATGTCAATCAAAAACCCGGCCCACGAGCTGGTTGCGGAAAAAGCCATCTCCATGCTTGACCCTAAACCAGTCTTCTGCTCACACCGGGCCTCTAGTGCGGCAGGAATGAAGGAGCGGGCAGCCACCGCCGGGTTACACGCCAAGCTCATGCCCATCATGGATCAGTATATAAATGGTGTGAAACAGGCCATGGACGAGCTGGAGCTGACCTGTCCCATGCTGGTTGTCGGCGGTAACGGCACCACAACAGAAGCTCGAAAAGCCGTTCTCCATGCAGGCTCGACAGTGGCCAGCGGGCCTGCTTGTACCGCCCACTTCGGCAGCAGCTACACAACAGCAGACGGACTAGTTATTGATATTGGCGGCACCACAACGGATATTGCCATGTTGCAAGAGGGGAAACCGTTGTTGGCTCAGGAAGGGTGCCGTATCGGACTTTGGCATACCCATGTTGAAGCTGTCGACATGGTAACAGGGGGCATTGGAGGAGACAGCCACACCGTGGTAACAGCCGATAACAAACTACAGATTGGCCCGGCCAGGGTGGTACCCCTCGCCATGTGCAGTGACATCCCCCCCGTTGCCGACTGGCTTGGCGCTAATGAAGAATCAAAACTTCTTGTCGGTTACCTCACTGATTCCTCAGAACAGCAAGATGTCGAATCATTTATCTGTCGACATAACGGGGTAACTCCGGCACGACTACGCAAGGAAACAGGCATCGGCGGTGTCACCCTGGAAAAAGAGCTGGAGAGACTCACTCGAGAGCAGCGAATCTACGAATGTGGTTTTACACCCACCGATGCCCTGCATGTTCTTGGTAAAATAAACATCGGGACAAGCAAAAACAGCCGGGCAGGGGCCACACGACTCGGAGCCCTTGCAGGAATGGATGCAGAATCTTTCAGCAGGAAGGTACTCAAACAGACCGAGGAACAGATCGAAACCCTGATTCTGGATTATGTTATCCAACATTACTGGGGCAACAGCCTTACCGGCTTTCTTTCCGAGCGCAACGCTCACCCGGTTCTCGGCCTGAACTTTTCCCTGAAGATTCCGCTTATCGGTATTGGGGCCGCAGCCCCCTTTCTGCTGGAAGGGGTAGCCCAACGACTGGGCACTTCAGTCTCGTTTCCCCCAAACGGAGAGGTGGGCAACGCCATGGGCGCAGCCCTGCTCGGGTTACGGGCCTCTCACAAGGAATCGTACCCCCCCTGAAAGGTGTTGCAGACGTGCATATCACCACTCTGCAATCCCTTCCTGAACCATCTGGAACGCTGGGCAGAGGTACCGTGAGTAAATGAATCGGGAGTAATATACCCTTTTGATTTTTTCTGCAAACGGTCGTCCCCAATCATGGATGCCGCATTGAGCGCCTCATCAATATCACCGGGTTCCAGGATATTCCTGACCCGGTTGGCATGATTGGCCCAGACGCCACTATAACAATCAGCCTGCAGTTCCAACCTGACAGTCAGCCTGTTGTGATCAGCCGGGGAGACCTTGCCCCTTGCCTCATGAACTTTGCCTGAAATACCGGCCAGATTCTGGACATGATGCCCAACCTCGTGAGCAATAACATAGGCCTGGGCAAAATCGCCAGGAGCATCAAGTTTATTCTTGAGGTCCTGGTAAAAACTGAGGTCAATATATACTTTCTGGTCAGCCGGACAATAGAAAGGCCCCATGACTGCTTGGGCAAATCCACAGGCCGACTGCACCGCCCCTGAAAACAGGACCAGTTTGGGCTCGGCATAACTGGCCCCTTCTTTCTGCAACAACACATCCCAGGTATCCTCTGTATCCGCCAGCACCACGGAGACAAAGTCAGCCAATTCGTTTTCTGCTGCCGTGGGCGTATACTCATTTTGTGGTGTGGATACAGGAGCGTTACCGACCATATTAAGAATCACCGCAGGATCGACCCCGAAATACATGCCGACCAGGACAATCACCAGCAAACCTATACCGCCGCCCGCCGTTTTCCTGCCACTCATTTTTACACCACGTCTGTCCTCCACATTCGAGCTTCGCCTGCCGGACTTCCAACGCATAATACCCCTCCCAGGTCTTATCGATCCTTACTGGATATCAGCTATAAACCTGTTCGAGTCTTCAATGGCCTGGTTCATCTTGGAAATCAGTTCATCAATCTCTCCTTTCAGGTTTTTGAACTCCCCCTGCAGGGAACCGATGGCCTGCGCATTGAGATTGTGTTTTAAGAACAAAACGTTGTCATGAAATATCCGGAGAACAGGTTCCATGCTCTTCTCCGCCTGGTGCATGGAGGCCAGCATCTCCTTGTACCGGTAGCGGGTCTGCTGCAGCTTTTCCTTACTCGACCTGCGCAAGTCTGCCGACTGATACTCTTCGAGTTCGTCCTTCCACTCGTCGAACAGTGCATCGGCAACACTTTCCACCTTGTCTATCCGGGAAGTAACCTTGTCGGCGACCTCTTTACTTGCCTCGTATTCGCTGTTGAGCTTGTCATAGGCCTTTTTCAGGTCGGTTTCCTGTAATTTCACCACAGAATCAAACTGGTCCAGGGCCGACTTGAACTGTTCCTGTGCTTCGGCCTGAGCATCCCTGGCACCTTCAACCCTGTCAACCATGATATCTCGCTTATGTACGCCTACCTTTTCCATGGCCCCGTAATAGGTGGATGAACAGCCGACTATCAATAAAGCGACAGCAAGACCGGCCACGGGAAGAGAGGCGACAGCCCGCAGGTATTTCACAGAAATCATTGAAATCTCCTTTATTTTTATATGTTATTACTGAGAGGTGTCAGACAGAAAACCCGAAAAACAAAAAGATGATACTCATCAGTGGTGCAAAAATATTGTACAACCGTTACCATAGTGAGGCAACCATCATAAGCTCTTTTGTACCAAAAAAGGATTTTACCCCTCATGTCAGATAAACAGCAACCGGCAAAAACAGAACAGACTCCCTGCCCGAGCTGCGGAGGAAGCGGCCAGCTGGGATCCTTCGGCGGAGTCAGCCGTTTTGTCATAAGCTGGGATGAGTGTGATGAGTGCTGCGGCACCGGTTTTATACTCCCGGATACGGATACCAATGAAACAGACAGCTCGGTCGACAGTACAGACGATTAACCTTCTACGGAACCGGCCTTCAGCCGGGCTTACCCCCATGAACATAAAACAAGAGATCCTGAAAATCATCTACACCTCTTTTTCCAACTGGTCCTCCAAACAACCGCAGGCCTGCACCAAAGGGTGTTCAACCTGTTGCACCCAAAACGTCAACGTCACGGCAGCCGAGGCGGAGCTGATTCTAGACTATCTGGTTGGGAATAAACTGGAACAAACAGCCTTAAGAGGCCTCTCCGCTACGACAACACCCTCCAGACCTCTACAGACCATTAACGAATTCGCCGCAGATTGCTTTGCTGGCAAGGAGTCGGAACAGGAACAGGAGGGCAGCCGGGACAGCTGCCCGTTCCTTAAAGACGACCTCTGCACCATTTACCCAGCCCGCCCTTTCGGCTGTCGCTGCTTTCTGTCTCAACATGTGTGCACCAGAACCAGCCCAGCCCTGGTAACAAACGAATACCTCACGGCCTGTACAGTGATCAGCCAACTGGTGGAGCACCTGGGCCAAGGCGAGTATTACGGAAACCTGCTTGATGTCATTCCGGCCATGCTTGATATTTCACGCTACCATTCCATCGCGGAACTCGCCACAAATGCCACCAAGATACAACAAGCCCGATCCCACACCCTGACGGCCAAACCATTGCCCGGGTTCCTGCTGCCACCGGAAGATTCCGACAGTGTCACCCCGCTGATCGAGACAATCTTCAAGGCACGGGTTGAAGGAAAAACCGTCGAGGCCATCTTGAACGGTCAATAATCTGGTTACTCCTCGAACATGTCCAGGTATTCCCCATAACCCTCGGCTTCGAGTTCTTCCACCGGAATAAACCTCAGCGAAGCCGAGTTGATGCAGTACCGTAGGCCTGTTGGCTGAGGACCGTCGTCAAAAACATGGCCAAGGTGTGAATCCGCTCCAGCGCTACGGACCTCGACACGGGTCATAAAAAGGGAACGATCCTCTTTCTCCACGATATTACTCTCTTCCATAACCCTGGTAAAACTCGGCCAGCCCGAACCGGAATCAAATTTGTCCCTGGAACTAAAAAGAGGTTCACCGGAAACGATGTCGACGTAGATCCCGGCTTTTTTATTATCCCAGTATTCATTTTTAAACGGCGGCTCTGTCCCGTCACCCCTGACCACTTTATACTGAAGCGGACTCAAAAGTTTTTTTAGCTCCTCGTCATCTGGCCGTTTATATTCCTTTTTCGCCGTATCCTTCCAGACCCTTTCAATAAAGGCAGCCCTTCCGGACCCCTGCTTATACGACTCATAATGGAGTATATTTTTCAGATAATAGTCCTGATGATATTCCTCGGCCTTGTAAAATGGCTTTGCCTCAACAATTGCCGTAACAATCGGTTCCCTGAATATGCCACTTTTCTCAAGCTCCGCCTTGGACTGTTCAGCGATTTGCTTCTGCTCTTTGTTATGATAAAAGATCGCCGTCCGATAGTGGTTGCCACGGTCCGCAAACTGGCCGCCGTCGTCCGTCGGATCTACCTGTCGCCAAAAAGTCTCCACCAGCTCAGCATATGTTATTTTCGTCGGATCGAAACGGACCCTGACAGCCTCAAGGTGCGATGTCAGACCGTAGGCGACCTGTTCATAGCTCGGATTTTCTTCCTCACCACCGGTGTAACCGGCAACCACCTCAACCACTCCCTCAAGCTGCTCAAAAGGCGGCTCCATGCACCAGAAGCAACCACCGCCGAAAATTGCCGTTTCATATCGATCCTGCGCCATGAGATCACCTGAAATTATTATAATTACCAACAAGATAATCAGTTGGTTAAGCAAGCGTCTTTTCATACAAACCTCCATGTAGATACAACCATCTACAAGCAAAAATACGCACGGAAACCTCAAGGGGCAAGGGACAACACCCGAATAACGATGACCTCGATTGAGTTGTTACATTTTTGGTAAATGTAACCGTTTACGACTTTCATAAACCAGGTAGACTTTTTATGTTTAAAAAAGATAACCCCATTGCTATAGTGCGGTACATGAAAACTACACAGAATACCAAACGGACCAAGTTTATTTTCGTCACCGGAGGCGTCCTCTCCTCATTGGGAAAAGGACTCGCTTCAGCAGCTCTTGGAGCTTTGCTGGAGAGCCGGGGGCTCACAGTTACCTTTCAAAAACTCGACCCATACATTAATGTCGATCCGGGTACCATGAATCCTTTCCAGCACGGAGAGGTGTATGTTACCGACGACGGGGCGGAAACGGATCTGGACATGGGTCACTATGAGCGTTTTACCAACGCTGTCATGGCCCAGAAAAACAATTACACCTCCGGCCGCATTTATTATTCGGTCATAACCAAGGAGCGTCGTGGTGAATACCTGGGAGGCACTGTCCAGGTAATTCCACACGTCACTGATGAGATCAAAAAAGCAGTGCTCCAGCTCGACGGCAGTGTGGATGTTGCTATCATCGAGATCGGCGGCACCGTCGGTGATATAGAAGGATTGCCCTTTATCGAGGCCATCAGGCAGTTGCGTGGCGACCTTGGCCGGGAATACACTCTTTTTATCCACCTGACCCTGGTGCCTTATATCAAAACGGCCGGCGAGGTTAAAACCAAACCGACCCAGCACTCCGTCAGGGAACTGCGGGCAGACGGTATCCAGCCTGACATCCTGGTCTGCAGGACAGAAGTACCGCTTGAAGACAGCCTCAAGGCCAAGATAGGGTTGTTCTGCAATGTGGAAAAGGATGCGGTCATCACTGCACTTGACTGTGATACCATTTACGAGCTGCCTATCAACCTGCACAAGGAAGGTCTTGATGCAAAGCTCCTTGAGCTGCTGCATATGTGGACAGGCCAACCGGACATCAAGCCCTGGGAAGCACTGGTTCAGAATATCAAGAACCCCAAAAACAGCGTCACCATCGCCATCACCGGTAAATACGTAGACCTGACCGAATCCTACAAGAGCCTGCACGAAGCACTGGTTCACGGCGGCCTGGCAAACGCCATCAAGGTGAATTTGCGCTATGTCAATGCCGAGGAGCTGGAAACGGGGGATGTTGCGGCACAGCTTGAGGGTTGTGACGGTATCCTGGTACCTGGCGGCTTTGGGAAGAGAGGAGCTGAAGGCAAGATCAACGCCATCAGCTACGCCCGTAAAAACAAAATCCCGTTTTTTGGGATATGCCTGGGCATGCAGCTGGCTGTCGTCGAGTATTCGCGTAATGTGGCGGGGGTCAAAAGTGCAGACTCCACGGAGTTCGATACAGAAGCCAAGGATCCGGTTATCTACCTGATAAAGGAATGGTTCGATTACCGCACCAACCAGATCCAGACCAGGGACGAAACATCGGATATGGGTGGTACGTTACGACTCGGTGCCTACCCCTGTGTGCTCGTCAAGGAGACCAATGCCTACAAGGCGTATCAACAAGACGAGATCTCCGAGAGACATCGACACCGGTTCGAATTCAATAACGATTATCGAGAAGTATTGGCCAAGCACGGAATGACTATCTCAGGGACCTCACCAGACAACAACCTGGTTGAGATGGTGGAAATTGCCGACCATCCGTGGTTCCTTGGTTGCCAGTTTCATCCCGAGTTCAAGTCCAAGCCGATGAAGCCACATCCGCTTTTCAGGGATTTCATTAGCGCCGCACTCAAAAAGAAACTTGAAGGGTAAAGGTACATGGACGTTCAATCGGTAACGGTTCCCCACCCTTCAGGGAAACCGTATAGTGTCGGCACCAACCAGCCACTGCTGTTGCTCGGAGGTCCGTGTGCCCTGGAATCGGAAGAAATTGCCAGAAAAGTCGCAACCACCATGCAGGAGATTTGCGACCGGCTGGACATCAACTATGTGTTCAAGGCGTCTTTTGACAAAGCCAACCGGACCTCGCTCAGCTCCTATCGTGGACCTGGTATGCAAGAGGGCCTGGCCACGCTGGCACGACTTCGGGAAGAGTTACAGGTCCCCGTTGTCTCCGATATCCACGAACCGTACCAGGCCGAGGCTGCAGGTCAAGTATTGGACCTTTTACAGATCCCAGCCTTCCTCTGTCGCCAGACCGATTTACTGGCGGCCGCTGCAGCAACAGGCAAACCTGTCAACGTAAAAAAGGGACAGTTTGTCTCTCCCTGGGATATGCAAAATGTAGTCGGCAAATTGCGTGGATCCGGCTGTAAAAACGTGATGCTGGTTGAAAGGGGTGCCAGTTTCGGCTACAACAACCTGGTGGTGGATATGCGTTCCCTGCCTGTCATGCGCTCACTCGGTTGCCCGGTTATCTTTGATGCCACCCACTCGGTTCAATTACCTGGTGGGGCTGGCGGTTCATCAGGTGGCCAGCGTGAATTTATCACCCCACTCACCAAGGCGGCAATGGCTGCCGGTATTGATGGACTTTTCATGGAAATCCATCCGGATCCGGACTCCGCTCTCTGCGACGGTCCCAACTCCATCCCTCTGAGCGATGTTGAAAAACTCCTTACGACACTCCTGCGCATAAGGGAAGCCGCTGCAGAGTAATGGACACCGATAAAGATGACTGACCCCTGCTCCCCCGGAGCCCCCGGCGGCTATCCATCCGACTGTGAGATCCTCGAAGGGTACCGGAAAAGGGTTCGGGAAAAAAAACTCATGGACCCTGTAAACACTATTGATCCTCTCGTACTTGAAAAAGCTAAAAACATCCGGATCCTGCTGCTCGATGTTGACGGGGTACTCACCGACGGCACCCTTCTCTACACCAGCAAAGGCGAAGAGTGTAAAGCGTTTAACACCCTGGATGGTTTCGGCATTACCCTGTTGCGGGACGCAGCAGTAGAAACCGGCATCATCACCGCCAGAAAATCCGCCATGGTGGAACGAAGGGCCACAGAACTAAAGATGGCCCACATCTACCAGGGTAGCAGAAAGAAGAGCGAGCCGTTTAAGGAAATCCAGAAAAAAACAGGGTGTAAACCTTTTGAGATAGCCTATATGGGAGACGACTGGCTCGACCTGCCACTACTCAACCAGGTGGGGCTCGCCATCACCCCTGCCAACGGTGACGATGAGGTGAAAAAGCAGGTTCACTATGTGACCCCGAGGGGAGGGGGGCACGGTGCCGTCCGTGATGCCTGCAACCTCATACTACAGGCCAAAGGAGTGCTTGATAACCTCCTCGCTGAATACCAGAACCGATGATAATAAAGAAGCGTAATTTCATCTGGCTCATCCCCCTGGCGTTGATGATCACCTTTCCGATCTGGCGCATACCTATCGGCAATTTCCTCACGCCCAGGGGAGGATACGATAAAGAGTATGGAAATATAGATCGCGAAGCCCACAACTTTATAATGGATGACGTCATAATTCTAGAGAGCACTGATGGACGCATCACCTCCAAAATACGGTCGGCCACGGCCAAAACCAGTGATATCCCAAATGAGTACCTGCTCACCGAGGTGAATTCTGACATCTATAATAAAGATGGTGATATCACCAACATCATATCCCGCAAGGGGCGGTTTAACACCGAGACAGAACTGCTGACACTGACGGAAAACGTAATCGTCCACAAGATAGAAACCAATCAGCGCCTCTACACCGACCTCCTTTACTACGATGATAAACAACAGACAGTAAAATGCCCAGGGAAGACCAAAATAAAGGGTGACACCTTTGAGGTGAACGGTTCAAGCCTCGATTACGATATAGAAAAAGGACACTACGATATCGGCGGGCGGGTACTTTGTATTCTCCAGGAAAGCTTCAACCCCTGAGTCCCCGACCCACATTTCTCCCGCAGCTCAAGACCAGAAAGCCCCACTCCTCAACCCGCCACCGTACATTCACATCCCACAGTAATACGCCGTATTCCCTTCCAACAGTACGCTGGCTGGCCGGACGCGGATCACTTTCCAGGGTTTGCACAATCAACGCTTCGATATCCCGGCCTGTACTTTTTCGGTAATCATTGCAGAATGCCATCACCTCTGGGGATATTACAACCTTCTGCTCAACCATTGCCTCGCCGGCAAAACCGTCTTCAGCTCGGGTTATGCTATCCGAATAAGATACGTACGGTTTAATATCCAGCACCGGTGTACCATCAAGCAGATCGACACCTGAAAGATCAAGGTAAAAAGTACCACTTTCAACAACCACTCTTTCAAGACGGACAACAGACATACCAACGGGATTTGGTCGGTGTGGAGATCGGCTGGCAAAAAGACCGACTCGCTTCTGCCCGCCAAGGCGCGGTGGACGAACCATGGGCCTCCACCCCTCAGAAACGGCTTCATGGAAGACGAAGACAATCCAGATATGGGAATATCCCTCCAGTCCACGGACCATCTCTTCCCTGTTGTAAGGAGGATGTGGTGTAAAGCGGGCTGTTGCGGCACTCACCAGGCCAGGCTGCCGGGGCACCCCAAACTTTTCGCTATAACAGGAGCTGACCTGGCCAATAGCTTCAAACTGATACATTCGCATACTCCCTGTAGATCTACCAGACTCCTCCCGGAGATCAGGAACCAGCCAAGGCATTGCTTCCCACAGTTATTCCCCGTAGCTTTCCTATCCACATAGCCCTGAATCCCCCCGCGACCTTCTCCAATCAGGAAATCCTGGAGTCAGAAAAAATTAAAACATGTCTCCTCTTCGAAAAAAAGGTACCATGCACGACCATGAAAACAAACAACCAATCACTGGCAGCCTTTATTTCTCCACACGGTTTCGGCCATGCCACCCGCGCAGCCGCAGTGCTTGAAGCTGTCCGTCAACAACAACCGGAGATCGAACTAAAACTATTTACGACGGTCCCGCCACACATCTTTGCCGAATCACTGACGACCTTTACCATTAACCCGGTTCAGACTGATGTGGGAATCATCCAGCATGACGCCCTTCATTGCGATGTCGAAACAACCCGCAGAGCCCTTGATAACTTCCTCCCTTTTGCTCCCTCCCAGATAGAGGAACTGGCTGGACAGGTCAAAGATTGCCGCAGTGTTCTCTGCGATATCTCCCCGCTTGGCATAGCTGTGGCCGAAGCGGCAGGAGTTCCTTCCATACTGGTTGAAAACTTCACCTGGGACTGGATATATGAACAACACCCGTCGCTTGAGAGACATAGACACCAGATGGCGGAATTGTTCACACGGGCGCACACCCACATCCAGACCGAGCCGGTGTGCCGCAAGGTGAAGACCGGCATCCCCTGTCCGCCTATCTTCCGCAGAAGACGACAGAACAGCGAAATAATAAAAAAACAGCTGAAGACCGACCATCGCCAGCTTGTCCTCATATCCATGGGTGGTATTGGCTACAGGTTGCAGCACCTCGAAAGACTTACGGGTTTCCCTGATATTCTCTTCGTATTGGCAGGCAGCGACACGACAGGACAGGTTACTGACAATTGCTACAGCCTCTCACCCAGCAGCTCTCTGTACCATCCTGACCTTATAGCAGCAGCAGACCTGGTGGTCTGCAAGGCGGGATACTCAACAGTGGCGGAATGTCTTCAGTCAGGCACCTCCATTCTCTGCATAGACAGGGAGGGTTTTGCGGAAACATCGGTATTAAGTGAATTTGTAAAAACCAGGCTGGCCGGAACCGTTCTGTCTGAAAAACAACTGCAAGATGGCGAGTGGCTGGAGATGCTGCCTTCGCTTCTGGCTGCACCAAGCCCACCTCCCGCTGACCAAAACGGGGCTGAGCTGGTGGCAGGAATACTGCTCCAAAAATAAACGTATATTAGAGCTCCACCTCTTGTGGATCATCCGGATCATCGACAACAAACCACTCGTCACCCTCATGGTCAAAATCAGCAATCTTATCGATATCCATTTTCAGGTATTTCCCCTTCCCCTGAATAGCAACAGTCCCGTCGTCCAGAACGATCTCTCCTGTTCCCTTAAACGTTCGCCGCCCCTCTTCCGTGATCCGGCAAATAACCCGGACCTCACTGTCCAGGGGAACAGGTTTTCTGTATTTGATTGAAAACTCTATAGTCACACCCCAGATATTCTCCGAATGGCGCATCATGATCGACCTGCCAACTGCCTCATCAAGGATCGTTGCAGCCAGTCCCCCGTGGAGCCTGCCGGGATAACCCTGATGCTCGTCGGCGGGTTGAAAACAAGCCATCAGATCACCGTTCTCCAGTTCAAAAAAGCGGCTCTTTAAACCAAAGGCGTTGCTGGTGCCACAGACAAAACACATTTTTGAGTTCGGTTGTTTGCGCTCTACCTTTATAGTCATCTTACCGTTATCTTCTATTAAGATTACATTCGGTCACAAGAGTCAGTTCGGAACCAAGATAATCGAAAAACCGGTGGGCCTCGAGGTCCTCAGGATCTTTCTCCAACCGTTCTTCATACCGGATGAATAACCGGGCAAGAAGTTGTGCCGATTCCAGTTCCTCCAGGGAACCTATTCCATCCCACAGATCACCCACAGTTCTCGTCATCACATCCTCTTTCACAAAAAGATAACGGAACCATTGGTGGCCCCTTGATAATCATTTCCGCAATGGTCAGCTTCACCTTGGGATAAAGATGACGACGGCGACTGAGAAACTCATCCTCCATCATCACCAACTCACGCAGAAGCGGAGTTCGCTCGACCTGCGGGACATCTTCCTCGCTCTCGCCCCTTTTTTCAACAAGCTCCTGGCAACGAAAACAACCGGGAAAACGCAGCACCTGCCCGTCGGGCCGCTGCATCGACGCCGGCACCCCATGGGTCCGACATACCAGCATCCGGTGTTTATAGAGAATACAAAGCCCTTCCTCATTAAGCGGGCACATCACCTGCGGCCGTTCCCCCCGACTTTCAGCCCTACTGCACTCCCGCACATGAGCGGCAGCCCACTGTTCAACCTGCTCAAACTTTTCAACCGGAAGTTCACGCAAACCTTTCCACAAATAGGCCCACTCCAGATATGTGTGGTGCTGGAAGTGGGAATCGCAACAATTATCCGGGCACCCTTCACAGCCGAAATGCAATTCTGAGGCAACCCTGTCGTACTCAGCTTCCATCCGTGTATATAAATCATGCACCCGCTGAGCCATCTGATCGGGCAGTACCAGCTCCTTCATTTATTTTCCTCCGCAAAACTCTGTACCTGGTAAACCAGGATTTCAGGATGTTCTGTCTGCCAGCAGTCATCGGCAAGTCCTGCTTTTCGGCAAAGATGACCAAGAAACAGCTCCACACTGGGAAGCTGCTCCCAGACCTGGGGTAAAAACGTAGCCCCCCTGCCACGGTGTCGAAGAACCACGCCATCCTTTCCTGGGCACAACTTCACCAGCAGGTCGTTCGCATCTGTATAATATAGCGGACGTGGTTGAGACAGAATCGAGATATCAATATGCACATCGGCCAGCTCATCCTCGGTAAGCGGTGAAAACCTGCTGTCGTAAAATGCTGCGTTTATTGCATTTCGACGTATCGACTCCCAGAGAGTGCCCGATGGCTCAAGATTACCGATACAGCCTCGCAACTGGCCATCTCTCTTCAGCGTCACAAAAGTCGCACCTTCTTCATCGAAAACATCGTCACCAGGAGGCTCACAAGCCTCATCACTGTCCATGGTCAAATGGTCACGAATTGTCTTCCTGGCAAGCCTTAACAACAAGTCAGCCTGGCCGGATGTAACGGTGTCACTCATGTATTCCCCCACTCAATTCCAAGCATAAGACAGTTTATGCCGCTACCGATCCCCAGTAGTGCACCTTTTTGTCCCGGCTGAAAAACAGATTGTTCCAGGGCCATGGCCAGGGTTATCGGAGCCGATACCGATCCAACATTACCAAGGATCGCCAGGGTCTCAAAATTTTTCTGAGAATCAAGGCCAAGCTCTCCGAAAAGTAAACGGGCATGGGCCGTTCCCACCTGGTGACAGAAAAACCCGTCAATATCATCAGCCCCCCACCCCTCTTTTGCCGAAAACCTCAACCATGTCTTACGGGCCGTTTCCACCCCCTCGTGCAGGAGTTTTTCGGAATCGGTCTCCATCAATGTCATATCCCCGTTGGTCTTGTTCCCATGACATAAATCAGAGTGGGTGGTATTGGCGACCCAGGCTCCATGAATAAGCCGTGGTTTCTGCTCTCCCACTTCACACCTTCGCATGAAAAGCCCCATGGAGCCGGAGCCGATGGTCAGCGACGCAAACACAGGCTTGATCGATTTTCGATTAAGGCCCGTATTGTCCAGCAACGCCTGGATGGTTGACTCTAAAAGGTCTTCTGCTGTTTCACCTGAAACAACAAGTCCGTTTTTTACCTGACCCAGCTCAATCATATTGGCCAGCATCACCATGCCGTCCAGAAAACCGAGACAGGCGTTGGATATATCGAAAATAAGGCAATTTTCAGGCAGCCCGAGAGCGTTATGGACAAAGGATGCGGTTGCCGGTTCCATCATATCCCTCGATACCGAGGTAAAGATCAGGCATTCAACAGCCGACGGATCTATCGCCCCCTTTTCCAGGACATTCCTGCCGGCAAGTGTTGCCGCCTCACTGGGTCTGGTACCCGGATGCCACAAACGCCTCTCCTGAATGCCACTCATGAGTTCAAGCCTGCCACCTGGCAACTTGAGTCGGTCATACACCGGTTTTAACTGTCGTTCAATATCGTCGGAGGTAACGATACGGGGGGGCAGCTCATAGCCAAAAGTATCAAGACAAACACGTGAGTAGGTAATCATATATTACAACTGCAGAATGAAATCATATATTCAATCCGGAAGATGTCCGAAACGTTCTATAATTCAATAAGCGAGAGCATCTCGCCTATGGTTTCTCCGGTAACCGGGCGGGCGATAACGCTATCATAGCCCCCCTTGCCGCATCGCTCCCTTTCACTCTCATTCCCGGAACCGATTCCAAGTATAGTCGTCTGGCGGGCAGAATATTCCTCAAGTTTACGGAGCACCTCAACGGCTTCCAAGCCGTCCAGAGGCGGAGTCCCGGTATCGAGCAAAATAAGGTCAAACGCATTCAGGGACGCCTCATACATTGCCAGCCTGCCCGTCTCGGCCATGGTGACATCCCAACCATGCTCGATCAGCGATCGAACCAGCAGTTGCCTGCTTTGGATATCATTATCCACAACGAGAGCGGTGCGGGTGAGGTACTGGGTCATCATCTTGATCAACTGGTCTTTTTCAATTGGCTTGGAGAGATAATCGTCCATGCCCGCCTGGAGACATTTCTCCCTGTCTCCCTGCAGAGCCATTGCCGTCAGGGCTATAATGACAACAGGTTTCTCCCGTCCTTTCTCCAAAGCCCTGATACGACGGGTCGCTTCCAGTCCGTCCATCACTGGCATCTGCACATCCATCAGGATAATCTGGTAGTCACCGGATTCCGCCTCGGCCACGGCACGCGCTCCGTTTTCAACACCGGTCACTTGAACACCAGCCTTGGCCAACAGGGTTTCCGTCAACACCCTGTTAATTGTCTCATCTTCAGCCAGAAGCACCTTTGCGCCTTGCAAGGCGTACCAGGCAGACTCCTCCTGACGGGCCGCTGTAATATCATCATCGGGCAGATCCAGAGCAGCCGCCTCCCTGAATGGCACTGTAAACCAGAAGACAGAACCCCTGGGGCTTGACGCGAGGCCTATTTCCCCGCCCATCAATTTCACTAATTGAGCACAGATAGCCAGACCGATACCTGCACCGTCACTCGATACGGACTGACAGGGTTCCTGCTGACAGAAACAGTTGAATATCTTTTTCTGGGTCTCAAGTGTTATCCCTTCGCCTGTGTCATGGACAGAAAAAGAGAGAAGGATTTTGTTCTCATTATCGTACCCGTCATTTTTCACCTTAATGGAAACCGATCCTGAAGAGCTGTATCGAATACCGTTGTGGACCAGGTTGGTCAGCACCTGGACCAGCCTTTTGGAATCACCGTACAGCCTGGCCGGAACATCCGGATCAATTTCACAAGTCAGTTGCATCGACTTTTGCTCAGCAGCCATGCGAAGGAGATACAGATCATGATCCAGGCTTTCCCTGAGATCAAAACTGTCAGGGTTAAGTTGTAGTAAACCTGTCTCGATTTTTGAATAGTCGAGAACCTCGTTAACCACCTCCAGCAGGCTGTCAACGGAACTGTTTACCATGTCCAGATACCGTTCCTGCTCCTCATTCAAACTGGTTTCAAGAACCAGGTTGGTCATGCCGATAATACCGTTCATCGACGTCCGAATATCATGGCTCAGATTTTCAAGGTATTCGCTCTTCACCTGACCAGCCTGTTCGGAACGCGCCAGTTCTGCCTCCAGTTTTTTAATCCTGGCGGTCAGTTGGTTCTCTCTATCCTGTATATTCTCACTCATCTGGAGTGCCTCATCTTTTTTTTACTCTTACCCATCGACCAGGTGTCTGAATTCCCAACACCGGTGGATCTTTTTATTCCTGGCATAATCGAAAGGAATGGTTGAATCCGTAATTTCTTTTACCATAAATTTTTGAAAAAGCTTCTCATCGGGCTTAAATCTACGAAAATTTGTCGAAAATATCAGTAAACCACCTTGCTCCAGGCGCTGCATTGCGAGGGTAAGCAGGCGGATCTGGTCCCGTTGAACATCAAAAACCCTCTTTTCTTTTTTGGTGTTGGAAAAAGTGGGAGGATCTAGGAAAATCAGATCAAACTTGTCACGGCAATCTTTCAGCCATTCGAGGCAGTCCGCTCTCTCAACTTTGTTTGCCACGGTATCATAACCGTTGAGGAACAGATTCATTCTGGCCCAGTGCAGATACCTCTCAGAGAGATCGACGGTCATTGTGGAAAGCGCACCACCTGCTGCAGCCTGGACAGTTGCAGTTCCGGTATAGCCGAAAAGATTCAGGAACCGTTTTTCCTTTGCCTCCTCATGGACCCTTAACCGCACGGGGCGATGATCGAGAAACAACCCGGTATCCAGGTAGTCGGTGAAATTAACCAGATAGCGACAATGCCCTTCCCGAACCTCTATCATTTTGCCGGAACCGGCACTTTTCTGGTACTGCTTTTTTCCCCGCTGCCGCTGCCTGGTCTTGATGAAAACCCGGTCGGAGCGGACAGAAAGGGTCTCCCGCACAATCTTCAGGACCAGCCGAAATCTCTCAGCGGCCACCTTTTCCTCAATGGATGCAGGTGGCGCATATTCCTGTACATGCACATATTTTTCATACAGATCAATGGATACATTATAGTCAGGAAGATCTTTGTCATAAACCCGGAAACAATGAACATTTTCCTTCCTCGCCCACTTCAGAATCTTCTTCAGGTTCTTTTTCAGACGATTGGCAAACTCCACACCCTGATCAAGGTCTGTAACTTCACCGATATTCCATGAGAACTCGGAAACGGGTTTTGAATCAACCGTAGTGGTCAGCAAACGGCACTGCAATGCTCCATTAAAAAGACGATAACGTTCCTGCCATTGCAGGCCAAAACTATCTGTCAATTCCGGATTAGAGATAAATACACCGACTTTCCAGCCATTGAACTTTTCTCTGAGAATGCGCCCCAGGCCACTGTATAACCTGGCCACTTCCTCTTGTTCCATCAAACGTTCGCCAAACGGCAGGTTGGAGAGTATCAGGCCAGTTTCATAAGAAGCTGTAAGCGTGGCGCACTCCGCCTTCTCAACTCGTATTCTGTTATCGAGCCCCGCCCTTGTAATATTTTTTCGTGCAGCTTTTACACTTCCCGGGTCTGAATCATATCCGATTATTGCCGGCCACTCCCTTCTGTTTCCGCGTTCTTCACGTTCCAGCGCTTCCTCGACAACCCGATTCCATTTGCTTGCATCGTGCTGTTTCCAGCCCATGAAGCCAAAATACTTCCTGGAAAGTCCTGGAGCACTATCACCTATCATCAGGGCCGCTTCAATAAGCAGGGTTCCGCTACCGCACATAGGATCAATGAGAGCCGGTATTACAGCGGCCTCACTGAGCCCGGCCAAGCTGCAGATAGTGGCTGCAAGACTTTCCTTCAGCGGTGCCTTGCTTCCGCTCACCCGGTATCCACGCCGATGAAGACTTTCCCCTGAGAGGTCTATCGCCACCAGGCCCTTCTCCTTCATGATCAACACATTCACCCGGACATCCGGCCGGTCTGTGTTAACTGACGGGCGGGTTCCTCTCCGCTCCCTGAACTGGTCGACAATGGCATCCTTTGTTCTCAGAGCGGCAAAACCGCTGTGAATGGCCATGGCATCACGGGCAACCGTGCAATCGACAGCAAAAGTGGAGTCCTCAGTAAAATGGAGTGACCAGTCTATACTTCCTGCCCCCCTATAGAGGGATTCTTCATCGGTTACCGGAAAAGACGCTATTTCAAGCAATATACGTGAGGAAAAGCGGGAAAAAAGGCAGGCACGATATCCACTTTCAAGCTCACCCTGCCAGTTAACCACACCTTTACCTTCACTCACATCAGAAACAGCAAACGCAGCAATCTCTGCCGCCACCAGTGATTCAGCTCCCCTGCCGCAGATAGCGGCAAAGGTATATGTTTGTCCCTTTGTCTTTGTCGTTTCCACAAATATACCCGTTTATTGAAACCTTTCTCCCTTAAAATCGGAGATACCACTTAAGTCACAAGAGGACAAGTGTATTCAGCCGGGTTCATCTCATATTGAGTCCCGAACCTGTCTGTTTTCTCAAGCATAACACTTCAAACAACGATTCAACATCAAGTAAAAGAGCTCAACCGGAATTTCTCTTGAACATTGTATCGATTTGATTGTAATCCCGCCATTGCTTGAGATGTAGTGCTGCGTTGTCCGTTACCCAATCATACTCAATATTCACCAAAGGTACCCTGGAAGAAATGGTCTTGAAATACAGCTCATGCGGTACCGTTTTCGGCAGTATTTCAGCTGTAAAGATAGCCGGCTATGATCTGCTGCCAAAAACTTTGAATCAGGCACCACCTTAACTCATGAGAAATCAGGGCTGATAGATAATAAAAACAACACGGATAAAAGATCTTGACCTCAGATATTTACCGACTAAAATGTTGAACAACCCTCACAAATTAGCACAAAAACACGACACAGATACCAATACCCCAGTTGCCTTCAACGGCAAAAAGGACTTTGACCAACAGGAGATGTTATGAAAACACGGACCGGGAAAAACCTGTTACTCACCGCACTGGTTAGCTCCCTGATTCTATTGGGCAGCGGTTGTTCCAAAAAGAGTATTGTCCCACCGGAGTCTACAACCGGAGGCTCCACGGGCGGCACATTGTCCTATCCACCAGCCGAAAATGGCGCATTTTCTGAAAACAATATGCCGGCTGAAGGAACCCTGGACGATACTTCAGGCAGCAGTTATCTTGCTGAAGATACGCAGACTGACGAATACAAAATGGCCCACGGGCGAACCTCACCGGGGCTCTCTCCAATCTATTTCGACTTTGATTCAGCTTCGGTCCGTCCCGACATGGTAGAACCTATGCTCGACAACTCGCAATACCTCAAGCAGGTTCCGAACTCATATGTAATTGTCGAAGGAAATACCGATGAACGCGGTACCAACGAATATAACCTCGCCCTGGCAGAGCGAAGGGCGCAGAACACAAGGCAATACCTGATAGACCTCGGGATCAGCCCAAACCGTATCAGGACAATATCGTACGGTGAAGAAAAGCCGCTTTTCGATGAAACAAACGAAGAGGCATATAAGTTTAACAGGCGGGCCGACTTCGTTCTTGAATAATCCGCACCTTTTTCTCCCCGCCGGAACGCTTATTTCTGCGGGGAGAAGCCGTCTCTTTACCCCTTTTTTTTCCTGATACTATCCAGGATAGCCCTGCCGACTTCATTGATGGATATTTTCGTCGTATCAATTACAACGGCGTCTGCTGCAACGGCAAGGGGTGCAAGCTCTCTCTCACTGTCATTCTTATCTCTTTCCAGGATCATGGCCAGCACCTCCGCTTCATCCTGAACCTCCCCTTTCTCGCGAAGCTGGGCAACACGACGGCGTGCCCGCTCCCCGGGGTCAGCATCGAGGTAAAACTTGTAGGCAGCATCAGGGAAAACCACCGTTCCTGTATCACGGCCTTCCGCAACTATTTTGCCCCTGCGTCCAATTTCCTGCTGCATTGCCGTGAGCCGTTTCCGCACTACATTCAGGGCAGAGACACGTGAAGCGGCCATGGACATTTCAGGCATCCGGATTTCACGGCTGACATCTTTTCCGGCTACCCTGACCCCCACATCGCTCATTTCATCCGCTGCAGGAAGTAATTCTATCTCAAGAGACTCAAGACTCTTTTGGACCGCTGTTTCATCCGTAACGTCCACCTGTTCAGATTCCAGAAACCAGGCAACTGCCCGATACATAGCCCCTGTATCCAGGTAGGTGAAACCGAGTGCTGCGGCAGTGCGCCTGCTGATAGTTGATTTCCCGACACCGGAAGGACCGTCGATGGTTACAATATCCTGCAGATCAGACATATTTCAACTCTTTGAGACAATCCGCCAGGGCCTTTACAAATCTCTCATTTTCCTCTTTTGTACCAACTGTTATACGAATACAGGTCGGAAAGCCATAAGCATTCATGGAACGGACAATAACCCCCTTGTACAACATCGCTGTGTATAAATCGTTGGCATTCCCTTTTACGTCAATGAGAAAGAAATTGGTCTGGGATGGATAACTTGTACACCCTAACCTCTCGACCGCCTCCATCAGGGATCGCATACCACTGCGGGTTTCATTTATGACCATGTCAAAATAGACATTATCCTCAAGGGCAGCCTTGGCACCAATCTGGGCGAGACTGTTAATGTTAAAGGGTTGTCGCACCTTATGCAGGCATCCTGCTATCGGTGCCGACATCAGCCCGAAACCTACACGCAGGCCCGAGATACCGTACGCCTTCGAAAATGTTCGCAGTAAAACTACCGGACAGCGTCCCTCAACATCATCAATTAATTCTCTTATATCCCCCTGGAGTTCCTTCTCCATAAAATCAACATAGGCTTCATCCAGGGCCACGATAACCGATTCAGGGATCCTCTTGAAAAAGGAATCGAGTTCTTTGGGCGAGATAAATGTCCCTGTTGGATTATTGGGATTATCAATGAAAATCAGACGAGTCTTATCCGTCACCGCATCGACAATGGCATTAAGATCATGGTGCATATCCTGTAACGGAATAACCTTGTTCACCCCAGCACGAACCTGGACAAATTTCTGGTACATCAGAAAAGAGGGATGACTGGTAATGACTTCGTCCCCTTCCCTGACAAAAGCTTTAACCAGAAACTCAATGATCTCGTTGGATCCGTTGCCAAGTACAACCTCTTCGGGCAGTACCTCAAAACGTGCTGCAATAGCTTGTGTCAGGTAATACCCGGATCCATCCGGATATCGGTGAAGATCTCCCAGGCTTGCTTTTATCGCTTCAATTGCTTTAGGGGATGGTCCCCAGGCATTCTCGTTTGAGGCAAGTTTAATGGAATCCGTAATGCCGAACTCCCTCTCGAGTTCATCGAGTGGTTTCCCGGGAGGGTACGGTGTGATTTTTTTTATGTTTTCAGGAATATTTAACTTCAAGGTGTCACCTTCGGTCCCAGACCCAGTTCTTTTTCAATGTTGTAGGCTACTTTAATCAGGGTATCCTCCCTAAAATGGGGACCCTGCAGCTGGATACCGATGGGCAGTCCATCCTTACTGAACCCGCCCGGAACCGACATTCCCGGAATACCGGCCAGATTTGTTGAAAGCGTGAGTATATCCGAGAGGTACATGGCCAGCGGGTCATCTGAATTCTCGCCGATCGGCCAGGCCGGAGTAGGAACCACAGGAGAAATCAGCAGATCACATGATTGAAAGGCCTTATTGAAATCCTCAATCATCAGTGTCCGAACCTGGGAAGCCTTTTTGTAATAGGCATCGTAATAACCGGATGAGAGCGCATAAGTGCCGATCAGGATACGGCGCTTCACCTCCGGGCCAAAACCTGCAGACCGGGTTTCCTTATACATATCAAGGAGGCTTGTAGCATCACGGTCACGGTAGCCGTAAGCAACGCCATCATAGCGGGCAAGATTCGAGCTCGCCTCTGCGGGTGCTATAAGATAATAAACAGCAACACAATACTCTGTTAAGGGTAAAGAGACCTCTACGATTTCTGCACCACCTTCACGAAGAACGTTTATACTGTTTTCAACCGTGCTGCGTACCTCGTCATCAAGGCCTTCGCCAAAATACTCCCGTGGAACCCCAATTTTTAAGCCTTTAACGCCTTCTGTCAGGGCGGAAGTGAAGCTCGCCCCTTCCAGCTCCACCGAGGTGGAATCTTTGGGATCATAACCGCTTATAGTGTCAAGCATCAAGGCACAATCGGTAACATCACGGGCGATTGGTCCTATCTGGTCCAGCGACGAAGCGAAGGCAACCAGGCCGTAGCGGGATACCCGGCCATAGGTCGGTTTTATACCTACCACCCCGCAAAGGGAAGCAGGTTGACGTATCGAACCACCGGTATCAGAGCCGAGTGTGGCAAAACATTCCCCGGCTGCCACAGCTACAGCCGAACCACCGGACGAGCCGCCGGCAACATAGCCTTTCTTCCAGGGATTTTCCGGGACACCGTAAGCACAGGTTTCAGAGGTTGACCCCATGGCGAATTCATCCATGGCCAGTTTACCCATGACGATTCCACCTTCATTTTCCAGCTTTTCAACAACAGTGGCATTGTAAGGTGGAACGAAATTCTCCAGAATCTTCGAGCCGCAGGTAGTTTTCACACCTTTCGTGCAAAGAAGATCTTTTAAGGCCAGGGGGATGCCAAGAAGTTTACCCTTCCCGCCCGCTTTTCTTTTTGCATCGGCCTCTTCTGCCTTTGCCAAAGCTGAATCTTGATCGAGATGGATAAACGCCTTTACATCAGCTTCAACCTGGTCAACCCGAGCCAGGCAGCTCTTCATCAAATCAACAGAAGACATTTCCCCTTCGTCCAGCTTCTGTAAAGCCTGCTTCAGGGTCATTTCGTACGGTTGCATACCTACCTCTATCTTAAAAGGCCACATTGACCTTTTTTTCAAAAAAGTTTAAATAATTTTCGGAACCTTAAACATCTCATTATTATTTTCAGGCGCATTGGACAACGCCTCCTCACGGGGTAAGGATTCGTGCACAACATCTTCCCTGAAAGCATTTACCTTCTTGTGGGCATGGGTTGTGGGCTCCACTCCTTCTGTATTGAGCTCGGATAATTTATCAACATACGACAGGATGGTGTCGAGCTGTTCCGTCATCGTTACCTGCTCATTTTCAGTCAGGTTCAATCGCGCAAGATTAGCGACATGCAATATTTCTTCTTGGGTAATTTTCATAACATTTTACGAATACCACACGAAACGTGTGTTTTTAGTTATCGATAGAATAGATTGAATCCAGGTCGGTGGGATTAATCTCTGATTTGGCAGGAGTAAAATGTACTATAGATCTGGAGAAGTATTCCACTGTTTCTCTATCAAACTGGGTATCGCTGTTAGCATACAACTCTTCTATGGCTTCCTCCATACTGAGGTTACGCCGGTAATTACGCCTCGACGTCATGGCGTCGTAGCTGTCAACCACAATAAGTATGCGGGTTAAAGAACACAACTCCTTCCCTGTTAACCCGTCCGGGTATCCTTTTCCGTCCATCCGCTCATGATGGTGGCGGATAATCGAATGCTCTCTCTCCATAAAGCCGAGTGGTTTTATGATATTTGCCCCCACACTGGGGTGCTTTTTGATCAGGACCCACTCTTCCTCTGTCAATTTTCCGGGTTTCTGTATACAGGAAAGATCAATGACCAGTTTCCCTATATCATGAAACTGCGCGGCTCTTCTTAGAACCATGAGCTCTTCTTCCGGCAACTCCATGGCCCTGCCCAGCATGAGAGCATATTCTGTCACCCTTATAGTATGCCCGGCAGTATAGTAATCCTTTTCCTCCATCGCGTTCTGGAGACTTGACATCAGTTGGACAGTGGCCTGCTCAAGGCTGTTACTGTATGTCTGCAGCAACCTGTTTTTTTCCTCAAGCTGTTTGGCTTTTTTCTGAACATCGTCTTCAAGGGCGGCCCGGTACCTTCGTTCCTGCAGGACATACATTCTCTTTTCAATGGCCCTGCGGATTTTTACATTGAAAATATCCAGATCGGCAATAGGTTTTGACAGGAAATCGTAAGCCCCTAAATTAATTGCCTTAACCGCATAATCCATTGAACCCGCACCGGTAAGAAAGAGTACGGGGATATCCAGGTTGAGCTCGTTCAAAGCAGCCATAGTCTGAAACCCATCCATATCCGGCATATTGATGTCCAGAATGATAACATCAAATGAGTCATCAACAAGCTGCAAAACCCCTTTTCCGTCTTCAGCCGCTTCCACCATGTGGCCAAACATTTCCAGTATTTTGGAAACAGTAGACCGCACCATTGCATCGTCATCTGCAATGAGTATTTTGGAACATTCTGCCATGAAAGGGTCATTCTCCGCTGAATAATAGATAGACGTTGGAATTAAGATTACATTTTCCTTCTGTTTTTTGCAACTTTCACTGCCTGATAATGAAAAAAGCGCAGTCCCTTAGAGAAAGAGGCTGCGCTTTTCGTAAAAGCTCTATGGACCCATTAAGATCACATAGGCACGATCAGCTTATTGGTATCCTCATTCCAGGTAACCACCAGATACCAGACAACGAGGAAAGCACCGATAAGCAACAGAGTCGGGCCATATCCCATAACGTCAGGGAGGTACACATAGGAACCCAGAACACCGTCCGCTTCAAAGTCATTATCCTTGAACCATGCGGTGACAATGGAGTTTGAGATGGCAAAAAACGGGACAACCATCATCAATTTGACCTGACCTTCACCGACCCGCCATAGGGTACCTGAACCACAACCTCCGGCAAACATAGCACCGAGACCGAACAGGAAACCGCCAACAACTCCACCCCAGCCAAAGGTACCGCGAACATAATGGGCCGTGGCCAAAACTGCTTCACCTTCTGCCCGCATGGGAACCGCGTACTTGAGGACAGCCGCACCAACCGCCACAACCATTATGGAAAGCATGACAGATTTTGCCATGGTACAGTCACCGGTCATATGTGGTTCACGAAAACCCTGAACCATACACCAGCGCCCTCGTTGCATGGCATAGCCCAAGGCCGCAGCTATAACCAGGACACCACTCAACGAGGCAATATAATCACTGTCCTCATTCCCGGCATAGGCATACGCACCAGCCACAAGGGCTACAATTGCCGCAATGCCGATGAAAGGAAGTGTTCCCGTGGGAATGGAAAAAGTTTTTGATCCTCCGTCACCCCAGCTGATATGCTCCATCTCGACATAAAGCAACTTCAGTCCGAGGACAACCCCAAATACCAGACCGAACATCATGGCGAAGCCACTCGCTGAAAGATTTCCTATGGCATTATAAAAACCTCCAACATTACAACCTCCTGCAAGTGAGGCACCTATTCCCATCAGGATACCGGCTATGACAGCTTTCACCCATTCACGGTAAGGAGGGACTCGGAGTGCGAAATCCTTGCCGAGACATGCAGAGATAAAAGCACCGAGAACAAAACCGAGACCGATAACCGAACCTGAACTGACAAAGATCGATCGAGGCGCTTCTTCATACAGCGCCAGAATGCCGGCATCAGATCCGAAGACGCTGGCAACTCCATACATAATCCAGTCACCCCAGTTTCTGATCGCACCGACAGCCCCCCAGGGACGCCACCAGGCCATGATCATCACAGAGAGAAAACCGACAATCACACCCGTGACAGTTGCATTCCACTCACTTTGACATAGTGTTTTATACAGGCCTTTAGCCTTTTCAGACAAAACAGATTCTTCACTCATTACAATTCCTCCTGGCAGATGTTTGATAGATCGCCTTATATTTGTGTAAATTCTTTCTGCTTTACAATCCTGCTAATCTTTTGTCAAGAACCACAAAAATGAATAATGGTTCATTTATCAGACAAATACCACCCTGTCGTATACGTTTGTTTTTTTTACAAATAAAAACAAATAGTTAAACTATACTTTTTAGTTCTTGACATATGTTTTTAACTTCGTTAAAAATCTTCTATTAATAAGCGTACTTTGTAGTACGGTGCAAAGTCACCTTGACTGTTGCTTTGCCAACTCTTAACATAAATTTTTCCGGGAGAAAAAAATGAGTGATTCTAAAACAGTAGATCCAAGCGTAACTGCTAATTCAGTGCTTGACGCAAAAGGCCTCAGCTGCCCGATGCCCCTGCTCCGCACCAAAAAAGAGATTGGCAAACTCGCCAGCGGCGAAGTTCTGCAAATAGACGGAACCGATCCCGGCTCCAGAAATGACATCCCAGGCTGGTGCGATCGTGCAGGCCATGAATACCTTGGAGAGAAAGAAGAAACCGGTTATATCAGTTTCTTCATCAAAAAAGGTTGATCGAGCACGGCCCTGGTTATGTGGGAACCTGTAACCAGGGTTTTTTTACACCTTTTTTACAAAAGTTTAAACAAGTAGGAAAACCCCGCCTTCACTTTCCAACAGGAGAAAATCATGGCTAAAAGCCTAGGTATATTTGTTACTTCTACGGATAGCCTGCCCCATGTTATGGGAATAACAAAGGCAGCAAAAGCAAAAGGATCCAACGTGAAAGTTTTTTTCACATGGAAATCCACCGCTTTATCTAAACATGCTGATTTCCCGGCACTATGTGAACTGGCTGATGACGTGTCCATTTGTGTCGACAGCTACCAGAAACAAGGGTACGCAGTCGACGACGTCCCAGAAGGGCTGGACCCCAAGAAAATGGCAACCCAGGCACAGCACGGAATTATAATTGAAGACTTTGACTGCTATCTCAGTCTGTAAGGAGGTTTGGGAAAATGGAATATAATAAAGTATGCTTCATGTACCGTCACAAAGATTACGCTCTTGATGGTATACGTTCCGCTCTCGGCCTCGCTGTTGAGAACATGTACGCCTATGGTTGTGTCATGGATGTAGAGCTTGAGAAATTTGACGAACTTACCGCTGAATCTTGTGAGATGCTACGCGACATGGAAGGTGACATTCTGTCCACTGTCCCGGCAAACGTTGAAATAAATGGTTTCACCGGTATCACAATTGAAGAGCTCGGTGAGCAACTACGTGAAATGACTCACATAATTCCTTACGGAATCAAATAGAAAGGTAAGGAGCAATTACATGAAAATTCTCAACGTATACCGATCAGAACCTGATGAGACCGTAAAAAAGCTTGTCGAAATCGTAACCAGGGACCGTGAATCCGAAAGTTTCGATCTCTATGCAGACGAGCCCGATTATGATGCATTAGTAGAAAAAATATTTGAGGCGGATCAAACGATTTCTTGGTGGTAACAGCTCTGACCTCATAGATTTAAAAAAACCCTTCTTCTTTTCAGGAAGGGTTTTTTTTAAATCAGTATTTTTTTCATGATTGCATCATGAATTTTTGGCCTATACCTCTTAATCCTCTCGTCTTTCCTCGTAGGACAAACCCTGTTTGTTAGTAACACAATACTTATACCTCGCTCCAGATCACACCAGAAAGACGTGCCGGTAAATCCAAGATGGCCTATACTTCTTCCTCCAAAATATTTACCACTGCTCGAATATAGCTTTGAAGGCGTGTCGAAACCACAACTCCAGTTCGTACCCTTCCTTCGACGTGTAACCTCTCGTATCGTCTTTTGAGAAACCAACGAATAATCTGCAGTTCCCCTATAGAGCGAACAAAAATATTCCGATAGTTTGAGTGTGCCTACAACTGTGCCAAAAAGTCCCGCATGTCCCGCCACTCCCCCCATAGTCCTGCAATTATCATCGTGGACCTCACCGCATAACAAGCGATTGGTCCAGGGACAAATCTCCGTTGCAGCATATGTATTACCAGTACCGTCTTCCTTTGCCGGAAAGACAAAATGATCATTCAGCTGTAAAGGGGTAAGGACCGTGTTGCGGAAATAGTCATGCAGCTCCGAACCTGTGTGGATTTCAATTATTCGACCAAGCAGTATAAATCCTAGATCTGAATAAATATAATCAACTCCTTTTCCCTGCAAAGGTTCTTCAAGGATCATTCCAATGAGGCTCTCTTTCCGACTCTCAGGATCCAACTGCAGCAACTTTGTGTAATATGTTTCATGAGCCGGTAGTCCAGAGCAGTGACTCATCAACTGATGCAACAGTATCCCTTTTTTATCCTTTGGCACAACATACCCATCAAGCAGGTTCCCGAGGTTATCGCCAAGTCGTATGACCTCCTTTTCAATAAGGGTGAGAAGAGACAACACAGTAACTAATGGTTTTGTCAGTGAGGCGAGGTCAAAGAATGTTAACCTGTTCACCTCGGTTGCATCCTCAGCTGTTGATGTTTTTCCATAAAATCTGTAATTTTCGGATGTTACATTGTATTTATCAATAATGGAAAAACCCACTGCAGCACCGGGAAAAACACCCTCTTTCAATGCTGATGCAAAAATTATGTCTAAATCTTTTTCAATATCTCTTTTTTTTTGTTTTTCCATGTATAAAGGGGATTTCTACCTTGAATTTTTAACCTATTTCCACTAGATTAGAAGGTTGTTTTCAGTTTAATTATCTATCCGTTATAACGATGTAATTTTCCACTCGTTCAGAACAGAATAAACACTTGTTAACAGGGTTATCAACAGCATCTTCACAGCGGAATGTGGATACTTTCCCAACATCCTGTTGATAACCCTGTTGATAAACGGATTTGAACAATAACCGCTCTTTTTGAACATTGCCAAATGTAGATTTTTTTTAACAGAAAATTAGATAGATAAATACGTTATTCACAGATTAACACCTTTAATAAAAATAATATAAAAAACATAATAGAAGGATCAAGATAAGGAGTCACCCATGTCCTTTCATTGCACAATAACGAAAAATGATTTTTTAGAAGGTCTTAACAGCCTCCAGAACATTACCAATAAAAAGGGAACTCTTGCCATCCTGTCTAACGTTCTTATTGAAACGCAGTCTAATGGTCTCATCCTGACCGGAACGGATTTAGAGGTAGGATTACGGCTTTTTATACCTGCAGAGATTCATGCTGAAGAAGGTACTATTACCCTTCCTTCCAAAAAGATATTTGAGATAGTCAGGGAATCAGGATCAGACACCATCACCATTGAAGAAAAAGACAACAGCTGGGTTGTCATTACAGCAGGACTGAGTACCTACAATCTTGCCGGTATGCCCAGTGTCGAATATCCTGAATTTCCTGAATACAAAGATGATTCATTCGTTCAGTTCGAATCACATATTTTCCTGGAGTTGATCGACAAGGTCATTTTTTCCATAGCCAACGAACAGGAAAACATCTATTCACTGACCTCTGTACTTTTTGAGAAAGAACACAGGGATGGTCTATCGTATCTCAAAATGATATCAAGTGATGGTCATCGTCTCTCTATCATGGAAAAAGATGTCGCTTCCGATATAGATCAATTACAACTAAACGCAGTCACACTTATCCCGAAAAAAGGTATACAGGAAATGAAAAAATTCTGTGAGGCCAGGGATAGTATTGAAATTTCCTTTGAAGAAAAACAGATGATCGTCCGTGATGGTGACGCGGTTATGGTTATTCGGTTAAAACACGGTGAATTTCCCCAATACCAGACTATAATGGAAGCAGTTCAGCTTGAAAACTGTGCTAAAATTAACAGAATTCCCTTTCTAGAGTCCTTAAAAAGGATCAACCTCTTTACAGAGGATATATTTCACACCATCCAGTTACAGATAGACAATAACAAGATGATTCTTACTTCCCAGAATGCTGATCTGGGAAATGCCAAGGATGAGCAGGCCATCAGCTATACAGGAGAACCCTTGACGCTAGGCTTTAACTGCAGGTACTTCCTTGAAACATTGCAGGTAATGGAATGCGAAACAGTACAGGCTTATATAAATTCCAACAACAGTCCCTGCCTCATCAAATCAGAAGACGATAAAGGTTTTATAAGTATTATCATGCCCATGCAATTATAATTGATGCTCAGGGCTTACCATAAAGGATAACAAGAGTGACAGAAGAAAATAACAATTACGGTGCGGAACAGATTAAGGTTCTTGATGGTTTGGAGGCTGTTCGAAAGCGTCCCGCCATGTATATTGGTTCAACCTCTGAGGTGGGGCTTCATCACCTTATTTGGGAGGTTGTCGATAACAGTATTGACGAGGCCCTTGCCGGTTATTGTGACCGAATCAGAATTACAATTCACGAAGACAACTCTGTAACGGTAGAAGACAACGGTCGAGGTATTCCCGTTGACATGCATCCTACAGAACAAATTTCTGCTCTTGAGCTGGTTATGACCA
This sequence comes from Desulfopila sp. IMCC35008, assembly GCF_010646885.2. Lineage (GTDB taxonomy): Bacteria > Desulfobacterota > Desulfobulbia > Desulfobulbales > Desulfocapsaceae > Desulfopila. The sequence continues at coordinate 5,598,135 of NZ_CP050700.1, forward strand.
CGCTCCACGCAGGCGGCAAATTTGATCATTCAACCTATAAGGTTTCCGGTGGTCTGCATGGTGTAGGTGTGTCTGTTGTTAACGCCCTTTCTTCAAAGGCAACAGCTGTTGTCAGGCGAAATGGAAATATTTACACCCAATCCTATGAGTACGGTGATAAGGTTAGTGAACTTGAAGTAATCGGTACCTCTGAGAAAACCGGTTCGACCATCACTTTCACACCTGACTCAGGGATCTTCACTGAAACAACTGTTTATGAATACGAAACAGTCAAAAACCGGGTACGTGAACTCTCTTTTTTAAACAAAGATATTCGTATTCACCTCAAAGATGAAAGAAGCGGTGAAGAAGATAAGTTTCATGCTTCCGGCGGTATCGTCTCGTATGTGGAATACCTCAACCGAAAGCGTACCCCGGTGTTCCCGGAACCACTGTTTCTTAAAGGTGAGAAAGACCAGGTTGAAGTTGAGATAGCCTTTCAATATTTCGACGGTTATTCGGAACGTTTGTTTAGTTTTGTCAACAATATCAATACACGTGAAGGTGGTACTCATGTTGCCGGATTCAGGTCGTCATTGACAAAATGCATCAACAGGTATGCTAATGACGATGTTGTTCCTAAAAACCTCAAGGAGAAGATGGGAGGCGATGATGTACGTGAAGGTCTGACCTGTGTCATTTCAGTTCGTGTTCCCGATCCGCAGTTTGAGGGACAGACCAAAACAAAACTCGGTAATTCCGAGGTGAAATCTATTGTTGAATCTGTCTGCACTGAACAACTAACAATATTTTTTGAGCAAAATCCTCAAATAGCCAAAAAAATACTGACAAAGGTGGTGGATGCCGCCAGAGCCAGGGACGCAGCCAGGAAAGCTCGCGATTTATCTCGGAAAAAGGGGTCAACATCATTGTTGATGGCCGGAAAATTGGCCGAATGCCAGGAAAAGGATCCTGCGAAAAGAGAAATATTTATCGTCGAGGGTGATTCTGCCGGTGGTTCTGCGAAACAGGGGAGGGACAGATCAATCCAGGCCATCCTGCCACTACGCGGAAAAATAATGAATGTTGAGAAAGCCAGGTTTGACCGAATTCTCAACAGTGAAGAGATTAAACAGCTTATTGCTGCCCTTGGTTGCGGCATAGGAAATGAAGAGTTTGAAATCGAGAAACTGAGGTATCATAAGATCATTATAATGACAGATGCCGATGTTGACGGTGCCCACATCCGGACACTGCTCCTTACCTTCCTTTATCGTCAGATGCTGCCTCTTGTACAGGGTGGTTTTGTCTATATCGGACAACCTCCGCTCTATCGTCTCGGCAAAGGAAAAAAGGAGAAATACTTTCTTGATGAATCGACCTTAAACAGCCATCTTTTCAGTCAGGCCAGTGAAAAGATGTCTGTTATAATTGACGATGATGAGAGCCAGTATGAACTTACTGGTGCGGATATGATTACCATTCTTGAGAAACTTTCCGTCTATCAGCGTATTGTCGCATTTATGAACAGAATGAATATCTGGGAGGATATGCTGTACTTTCTCCTCGAAAACAATATCCGCACTGCCGACCAGTTTTCAGATGAATCCTTTGTTCATAATCTGCTCAGCCAGTTATCTGAGAAAGACCTTATTATCGGTAACATCCGTTCATGCAGGTGGCGTCCTGACTGTTATGAGGCAGATATAGCCGTACGTGGAAAAGTACAGATAATGATGACATTAGGGCCGCAGATTCCGCTTATCAACGAATACAGGAAGGCTCTTTCCATATTTGAATCCATAAGGCCATACCTTAAATCCGGTTTTACCATTAAGAGTATAAACAAGAATAACGAAGAGAGTCTGAATAAGGTCTCCGACTGGAATGAGATGGTTCAGACCGTTCAGGATGAGTCATTCAGGGGAAGCCATCTTCAACGTTATAAGGGTCTTGGTGAGATGAATCCCGAACAGTTATGGGATACTACAATGAATCCTGAAAACAGAACACTTGTCCAGGTAACGATTAATGATGCCGAACAGGCGGATGACATTTTTACTACTCTTATGGGAGATAAAGTCGAGCCAAGACGGGAATTTATTCAGAATCATGCCCTGGAAGTTACGGATCTCGATATTTAAGGTAACAGATCTGCCGGTTTGACATAGAATAGTTGATCGTCAGGATACCGTAGATGTACCGCACCTTTTATGGTGGTTATGGTACGCAAAATGTAAGAAAAGTATATGACAAATGAAAATATTATAAACGAGGAACAGTTCCCGACAATTTCCATAGAAAAGGAACTGAAAAAATCGTATCTGGACTATGCAATGAGCGTAATCGTCGGTCGCGCTTTGCCTGATGTACGTGATGGTTTAAAACCAGTACACCGGCGTGCTCTTTTTGCAATGCGTGAACTTGGTGTTTTTTATAACCGTCCGTATGTAAAATCCGCTCGTATCGTCGGTGACGTAATTGGTAAATATCACCCTCATGGCGATTCAGCTGCCTACGATACCATTGTAAGGATGGCTCAGGATTTCGCTATGCGTTATCCGCTGGTTGATGGTCAGGGTAACTTTGGATCACTGGATGGTGATTCACCCGCCGCTATGCGTTATACAGAAGCACGGATGACCAGGATCGATAGGGAGATTGTCTCGGATCTGGATAAGGAAACTGTTGATTATATTCCCAACTACGATAACTCTTTATCAGAACCGTCAGTAATGCCTACAAAGGTACCGAGTCTGTTGGTAAACGGATCTTCAGGTATCGCTGTAGGTATGGCTACCAATATACCACCGCATAATATTACCGAGGTCATAAACGGTCTTGTTGCAATGATCGATGATCCGAATATTACTGTGCACGAGATTATGTCTCTTATTACCGGTCCTGACTTTCCGACAGGTGGGCAGATATGTGGACGTGCTGGTATACGGGAAGCATATGAGACGGGCAGGGGAGTGGTCATTATGAGGGCACTTACCCATGTTGAAAAATCAAAAAGCGGTAAACGGGAAGCTATAATCGTGACTGAGATTCCTTATCAACAAAATAAGGCCCATCTCGTCGAAAAGATAGCTGAACTTGTAAGAGATAAACGAATAGACTCCATCTCGGAAGTGCGTGATGAATCAGACAGACACGGTTTACGTATCGTTATGGAGTTAAAGAAGGATGAAAATGCAGATGTAGTCATCAACCAGTTATACAAGATGACCCCGATGCAGAAATCTTTCGGTATTATTTTTCTGGCTATTGTGAATAATAAGCCAGAGGTCCTTAATATCAAACAGATTCTAGAACATTTCATTCTTCATAGAAAAGTTGTTGTTTATAGACGTACCAGCTTTGAATTGAGAAAAGCTGAAGATAAGGCGCATATCCTTGAAGGACTGAATATAGCCATATCAAATATTGATGAAGTTGTTACCCTTATCAAAGAATCAAAAAATCCCCAGGAAGCAAAAACAGGACTTATTAGTCGCTTTGAGCTCTCAGAAAAGCAGGCACAAACTATTCTTGATATGCGACTGCAGAGATTAACGGGTCTTGAAAGGGATAAAATTGTTCAGGAATATAAAGATATCCTTGCTGAAATTGAAAGGCTTAGGAAAATTCTAGGTGACGAGTCACTCGTTATGAAGATTATCCGGGATGAGTTTCTTGAGATTAAAGAGACCTACGGAGATGAAAGAAGAACTGAAATAATAGAAGCCGTAGATGAAATACTGCCAGAAGATTTAATTGCTCCTGAAGATATGGCTGTGACTGTTACTCATACAGGATATATCAAGCGTAATCCAGTGAGTCTTTATCGTTCGCAGCACAGGGGTGGAAAAGGAGTAAAAGGTGTAAAAAATATAGAGGAAGATTTTGTTTCCAGCCTCTATGTTGCGTCGACCCTTGATACCTTTCTCTTCTTTACCAATTACGGAAAAGTTTTCTGGAGAAAGGTCTATCAGTTACCACTAGCCGGTCGTACTGCAAGAGGCAAGGCGATCGTCAATCTGCTGCAATTGGCTGATGGCGAAAAAGTTGCTGCAATTCTGCCTGTATCTTCTTTCGAAGATGAGGATAAAGACAAGACCATCATGATGGTCACGAAGTGGGGAAGGATAAAGAAGACAAGCCTTCAGGAATTCAAGAGGCCGCTTCGAAAAGGGAAAAAGGCATTAACTATACGTGACGGTGATGAAATTATTGCCGCCCATATCCTTAACGGAGATGACACTATTCTGATGGTTACCCAAAAAGGAATGTCTATCCATTTCCACGAATCTGATATTAGAACCATGGGTAGAACAGCTGCCGGTGTAACCGGTATGCGCCTCTCTTCAGGAGATACTGTGGTGAGTGCTATCGTTGTATCAAGTGATGATTCTATCCTTATTATCACTGAAAATGGATATGGAAAAAGAAGTCCTGTCAGCGAATACAGAATCCAGAAACGCGGCGGAAAAGGAATATTCGGGATCAAGCAGAGTGACCGGAACGGTAATATTATAGCTGCTAAGCAGGTTCATGAAGATGAGGAAATTATCCTTATAGCCGACAGTGGTAAGATGATAAGGATGGATCTTACAACTGTAAGGGTCATTGGCAGGTCAACCCAAGGTGTACGGCTCATTAACCTCGACAACGGCGAAAAAGTTGTCGCAATGGATATCGTTGATAAGGACGAACCAGAAGATGGCGATGAAGAAGCAGAACTTATCTAAAACGGCTGTAATTGGTGCAGGATCGTGGGGTACAGCTCTATCACTGGTCCTGGCATCAAATTATGATACTGTTGCTTTATGGGGCCATAAACGTAGCGACATAGCAAAGCTTCAATCGGAGAGGGAAAATAAAAAATACCTCTCCGGATTTATTCTTCCGGAAAATATTCATCCTGTTTCGAATCTAGGTGATGCTGTTAAAGGATGCGATATTGTTACTATGGTTGTGCCATCTCATGGATTTCGTGAAGTATATAGAAATGTTGCACCGTTACTTGAGGAGAAATGTTGTGTCGTTTCAGCTGTTAAAGGAATCGAAATCAGTTCTCTCATGACTATGAGTCAGGTTATTGATGATATTAACAAGGAATTACAGATAGCTAAGCGAATACGAACCGCTGTTTTATCAGGTCCGTCTTTTGCCAAAGAAGTCGCTCAAAATCTGCCAACTGCAGTCACCATCGGATGCAGTGATATTGATACCGCAAAATATCTCCAAAAATGTTTTGTTACCCCTACGTTCAGGGTATATGCCGCGACGGACGTAATAGGACTGGAAATAAGTGCTGCTTTAAAGAACATAGTCGCAATAGGAGCAGGGATCTGCGATGGTCTTGGTTACGGAATGAACACCAGGGCAGCACTTATAACTCGGGGTATAGCTGAATTGACCCGTTTTGGAGTTGCAGTTGGTGCCGATCGTGAAACTTTTTTTGGGTTGAGCGGTATTGGTGATTTAATGTTGACCTGTACAGGTGACTTAAGTCGGAACAGAAGTGTCGGATTAAAACTTGGGCAAGGAATTAAATTAGAACAGATTATTGAAGAAATGGATATGGTTGCAGAAGGTGTAAAAACAACCAGATCTGTGTATGGACTGGCACAAAAACTCAATATAGATATGCCAATTCTTGAGCAGGTCTATGAAATCCTCTATAACAACAAGGATTGTTCAAAAGCTGTTGAAGACCTGCTCAAGAGAGAACTAAAAATTGAATAATCAATTTATGCTACAATTTACTTGGACCAATCATTGTCAATAAATTCATTATGATCAGGTTTTGGTGGTTTTTCCTCCAATATCCTCTGTTCCAGCCATTTAAGAATTTGAGGAATCTCCGACTTTAACTCCGCAACAGCTTTACCGCGGTGACTCACCTTGTTTTTCTCATCCATTGTTAATTCGGCAAAGGTTTTGCCAAAATCTTCAAAGTAGAAAAGGGGATCATAACCAAAACCACTTTGACCTCTCTTTTCACGTAGAATTGTACCCTCACAACTCGATTCATAGGTGAGTGCAGGGCCAGAAGGTACAGCAATGGAAATTACACATTTAAATCGAGCAGACCGATCATCTATAGCTTCCATTTCCTTGAGAAGTTTCGCACAGTTTTCTTCGTCAGTGGCATTTTCTCCGGCATACCTGGCTGAATAGACTCCGGGTTGACCATTCAGGGCATCTACAATCAAACCGGAATCATCAGCTATAGCCGGTAAGCCTAGAACCCTTGCCGTGTGGAGGGCCTTTTTGTAGGCGTTATCATCAAAGGTTTCACCATCTTCAATTACTTCAGGAAGGGGACCGAAGTCCGCAAGAGATTTCAACTCGACAGGAAAATCCTTTAATATCTCCCTGAACTCCTTAATCTTGTTTTTATTGCCTGTTGCGAGGACGATGATTGATACCATTTTTTCACTCAATTTTTTCTTTTAAATTTTTTGTCGTACCGTTCTTGTTCACTATAGATACAGCCACAGTAGGGTTGACGATACATCTCAAGTTGAATAGATTCATCAATTCCTTCCTGCCAGCCCACACGAAAATCTTCATAGACAAAACAGATATTATACTTTTCGGCAAGTGTATAACCAAATCTCTTTAATTGTATATGATCCTGATATTTAGAATAGAGAAGAGAGGTGGTGAATGCGTTATAACCAAATTTGCAGGCCATGAGAGCAGTTTCTTCCATACGCCACGAATAACAATGTGTGCATTTATTGTCTTCGTCACCGACAACCTTTCGTAAATACTCTCGTAATCCATATTCCTGTTTGCCTATAATCTCTAAATCATTTTTGTTGCAGAAGTCGAGAAGAGTATCTTTTCGACGGATAAATTCTTGATATGGATGAATATTCGGATTAAAGAAATATACTGATATATCATAGTTTTGGCGTAACACCCTGTAAGGATACACAGTACAGGGCCCACAACAGGAATGCAGAAGTAACTTCACAATACGAAAACCTCAATGCAGATGAATAGTCGAGGAAAAAGATATGTTACAACCGGAAAAGACGATTATAAACTGTCGCAATTTATTTATATAATGACCTAGATTTTATATTTTTTTGGATCGATATTATACTGGTGAATTTTATAGTTTATAATCCGCAAACTGGTATCAAGGAATTTCGCTGTTTTTGTCTGGTTGCCATTGTTCTTCTTTAGACCGTCTATAATAAGTTCCTTCTCAAAGTTTTCAACCGATGAAGTGAGGGAAAGTGGATTATCAGCACTCACAGGTTCAGAAGTTTGGAGGGTTGGAGGAAGATGAATACCCTTAATAGTATCCTCATCACAAATAAGTACAGCCCTTTCCATACAGTTCTGTAATTCCCGTACATTACCTGGCCAATGATACTGAACAAGCATATCGATAGCAGAAGTTGAAATCCTTCTAATCTTTTTTCGATTTTCCTTGCTGAATTTATCAAGAAAAAATTCTGCAATAAGGAGGATATCGGTGCGCCTTTCTCGTAGAGATGGCATATATACTGGAAAAACATTCAACCTGTAGTAGAGATCTTCACGAAATGCCCCTTCCCGAACTGCTTTTTCAAGATCCCTGTTGGTTGCAGCAACAAGCCGCACATCACAGTCTATAGCTTTAGTTGATCCTAATCGGGTAAAATTTCTTTCCTGAACAACATGGAGTAATTTTACCTGAACTGAATTACTTATCTCACCAATTTCATCGAGAAAAAGAGTACCTCCTTCAGCTTGTTCAAAACGACCAATTTTTCGCTCGTTGGCCCCTGTAAAAGACCCTTTTTCATGTCCGAATAGTTCACTCTCAAGCAACGTTTCAGGTAAGGCCGAACAGTTTACTACAATAAAAGGTTTATCAGCTCTTTTGGAATTGTAATGAAGGGCTTTTGCCACAAGGGTTTTTCCTGTTCCCGATTCGCCACGCAGTAAAACAGTGGCATTTGAATCAACTACCCTGTGAATCATTTCATAGACATCCTGCATTTTAGACGAATTACCTATGATATCATTGATACGATTCTTTTGGGATAGTTCACGTTTTAATTTAAGGTTTTCTGTATGGAGTTCCTCTTTCTCCCTATTCACCGATTGTATACGCATAGTTGTTTGAGCGATTAAACCCGATAATACGGTAAGGAACTGTAAATCAGTATTAGCCTGTTCACCAATTCCTTCCTCGTAAATACGGTCTACACTCAGTGCACCGATAACCTGTTTACCGTCTTTAATAGGTACACAGAGAAACGATCTTTTCTGATCTTTAATGTCTCCCCTGGATCTTGTCCTGTTTAAAAATAGAGGTTCCTCTGCAATATGCGGAACAATAATAGGTTCACCAGTGGACACGACCCGGCCAGTGATTCCTTCACCTATCTTATATTTGCCTCTTTTTCTTCCTTCGGCTGTAATACCGTAGGCTACTTCAATTTCGAGCTTTCCGGTCAAAGGGTTGACAATAGTGACAGTCCCGTTTTCCATTTGCTTCATGTCTGCCAGGAGCCGCATGGATTTTTCCAGACATTCACGCAAATCCATAGATGAAGCGAGTCGTTTTGTAATCTCGTAGAGACAGGTCAGATCCTGTAATTGTACTTCTATATGGTAGTTATCTTCCAACATTTTAGGGTAGGTATTTTTAGGTGTTATTGCATAAATGCTTACTTAATGTAATTGAAATATAGCCAAATATTTCGTATAAGGGACTGTTAATTGATCAAAAAGTGAATATTGTCATCTTGAAATATAGGATAGTGGGTAAGTACTACATGTGAAGCTTGAAAACTGAAAATTCCCAAATTGAAATATTCATATAATACACATTACAAAAATGTGAGTATTTTTTAAATGTTTTTCTTCTACCAAATTCAGATTGTTGACAACGAAGAAATCTAATGGTACAAGGACACAGCACGGAGGGATGGCCGAGTGGTTTAAGGCGGCGGTCTTGAAAACCGTTGTACGAAAGTACCGTGGGTTCGAATCCTACTCCCTCCGCCACATTACCTCTTAGGAGAGATGACCGAGTTGGCCGATGGTGCTCGCCTGCTAAGCGAGTGTGGGGGTAATACTCCACCGAGGGTTCGAATCCCTCTCTCTCCGCCAGGATATAAAAAGCCTGATTACGCGATAGTAATCAGGCTTTTTTTTATTTGTATATTTATAATGAAAACGATAACTGAGTTTAGCCGGACTTCTTATACCAGGAGAGGATAGTATCTCTAAATTGTGTAAGAGTGTGTAAAACTATCTTTACAATCTAGAAACCCCAAAGAAGAGATCTTTTAATCCAACCTTCAAGACCCGTTTCGTGTTTTACCTGAGCCCACCCTGATTTTTGATTGAGCGTTTCAAAAACAACACCATAGTAGGCTTTTCCTACAATTTCATTTTTTGTAGACGGACCACTCCGAATATTTATTTTTTTCTTGGAATTTCTATTGGCTTTTACGATCATATGGGGATTCGAATTCACAAGATCCTTGTGTAACCATCCGACATCACCCTCAAAATCAGATACCTTAATCCATTGACCCTTCTTCGATACAATTTTCAAAGGAAATCCAGTACCTAACTCATATTTAACAGGGTTATCCTTACCTGGCCCAGTTCGCAAATTAATGTCATTTCCCTTTACACTGACCATCTTTGCAGAAGCAGAAGAGCATGTTATGGAAATTAAAAGGGCCAAAGTAAATATTGTTGCAAAAAAGTGTTTTGTTGAAAGTTTCATCGGCAGTTATTTAGAGTTAATAGTTAAAGTAGCTCAAATTATTAAACTTTATCTTCTGCTAAAATTACAGAAATAAGGCGTTCCAGATCATCAGCGGAATAATATTCTATCTCAAGTTTACCCCGGGACCCATTCTGATTGATATACACCTTTGAAGATAACTTATTGGTAAGTTGGTTGATCATGGATTTACAATAGGATGAGGGGATGTCATCACCTACAGGTGTTATCCTTTTTCGAACACTCGCTTTTGAAGAAGCAGATTTTTTGACCAGCTTCTCTGTCTGTCTAACTGAGAGTTTCTTTTGAATAATGAGGTCACGTATTTCTTTTACGGCAACTAAGTCATCAGAAATACGCAATAAGGCTCTACCATGACCTTCAGAAAGTTGACCTTGAACAATATCATCTTTTATGAAATCAGGAAGGTTTAATAATCTCAAAGCGTTAGTTATTGTTGATCTCTTTTTTCCAACACGTTTAGCTGTTTCTTCTTGAGTATATCCAAATTTTTTAATGAGGTTATTGTATGCCTCGGCCTCTTCAAGAGGGTTGAGGTCTGTTCGCTGGATATTTTCAATAAGAGCTAATTCAAGTAGAGCATCATCATTCTCAACATCCATTACTACCACAGGAACTTCCTCTAGCCCGGCTAACTTCGAGGCGCGCAATCTACGTTCACCCGCGATGAGTGAATATATACCAGTGTTTTTTTCAGACTGAACAATTAGTGGTTGAATAACCCCATTTTCTCGTATGGAGTCAGCTAATTCTTCTAAATCATTATCATGGAAATGAGTACGAGGTTGTAATCTGTTAGGTTCTATTTTATTAACATCACAGAAGAAATATTTTTCTTCCTCCTCATCACCAAAAAGAAGACCAACACCTTGTCCGAGACCTGTAGTTTTAGCCATTTCTATCATATCTCCTTTTGGTTTCTTAAGAATTCATTCGCTAATTTCTTGTATGCTTTGGCTCCTGTTGACTTTTTATCATAGTCAACAATTGTCATTCCGTGACTAGGACACTCGCTTAAACGCACATTTCTCGGAATAACAGTCTTAAAAATCTGTTTTGGGAAATGCTTTGATAACTCCTCAGCAACTTGAAATGTTAGTTTATTCCTTTTATCAAACATTGTTAGAAGTAAACCTTCAATAAATAAAGTACTGTTATACGCTTTTTTTACGGATCGTATGGTATTTACGAGTTGAGCCAAGCCCTCCATAGCAAAATATTCACACTGCATTGGAATCAAGACGGAGTGTGCTGCCGTAAGAGAATTGACGGTGAGTAAGCCGAGGGAGGGGGGACAATCAATCAGAATATACTCGTAATCAAGGGAGGTGGATTGTATTGCCTTTTGCAATGATTTCTCTCTATCAACAGCGTTTACTAATTCTATTTCTGCAGCAACGAGGTCAATATTGGACGGTAATATATCAAGGTATTTATCTGAAGTTGAACATATAGCCTTGTCGATAGAAGATTTACCCGAATATACAGCATAAATATGATTTTTTAATGCGCGTGGATTAACACCCACACCACTCGTCGCATTTCCTTGAGGATCTGAATCAATCAAAAGAACTTTTTTTCTTTTCTTGGCAAGAGCTGCTGCAAGGTTGATAGATGATGTTGTTTTGCCAACACCTCCTTTCTGGTTTGCCACCGCAATGATTTTTTGACCGTTTTGCATTTGTTTTCCTCAAAAATAGTGAAAAAGAAGAACTCCTCCATGGTTTTTAGCCCAATTAGGCCGCCGGAACAATGTTTATTTGAAAAACAGGTATATTTTTTTTAACTATGGTATTGTTTTACCTAAAGTTTAACAATTGTTTCACGTGAAACATTTAGATGTTATATTTATAGGGAGGCAGCTAAACAGCTGTTTCGCTGGACGGATGGTCTCAATTTTGGGCTATCTTATACATAAATAGTGGTTCAGTTCATTATGGCGGACATTGTATTGATATGCCACCACAGAGGAATAATTAATGAAATGTGATTTTTTAATAATTGGATCGGGTATCGCAGGATTATCGTTTGCATTGAGAGTAGCAGACCTTGGGACGGTATGTATCGTGACCAAAAAGAAAGATGTTGATACTGCAACAAATCTTGCCCAGGGTGGTATAGCTGCTGTACTCGATGAGGATGATGATTTCTCATATCATATTGAAGATACGCTAAAGTCAGGAGCAGGACTTTGTTCTTATGAGACAGTTAAAACGGTTGTTGAAGAAGGTCCGGAACGCATAAAAGACCTTATAGATATTGGAGTTAACTTTGTTGAATCACGAGACAATCCAGGGAAACTCAATCTTGGTAGAGAGGGTGGACACTCTAAAAGAAGAGTGGCTCATTCTTTTGATCTGACGGGGAGGGCTATAGAAGAGGCCTTACTTGAGACTATCAAGCGTAAACCTTCAGTAATTGTTGAAGAGAATAGTGTTTGTGTAGATCTTATTCTGGATAAAAATAAGAGTGTATCAAATGAAAAGGAGAAATGTGTAGGAGCTTATGTCTTAAAAGATGAAAAGATAGAAGTATATGAGGCAGGGGTTACAGTTCTTTGTACCGGGGGTGCCGGGAAAGTTTATCTCTATACAAGTAATCCAGATATTGCCTCTGGTGATGGTGTCGCTATGGCGTTACGTGCTGGTGCAGAAGTCGCGAATATGGAGTTTGTTCAATTTCACCCAACGTGCTTATATCATCCACAGGCTAAAAATTTCCTTATCACAGAAGCTGTCAGAGGTGAGGGCGGAATTCTACTCAATTCGAGTGGAGAAAGATTTATGGAAAAATACGCCCCCAATAGAAAAGAGTTAGCCACCAGGGATATGGTTGCACGCTCCATTGATAAGGAAATGAAAATTTCAGGATGTGATTGTGTATATCTTGATATTTCTCATAAGGATAGTGACTTTGTAAGGAATAGATTTCCAGGGGTTTACAGTAAGTGTAAGGAGTTAGGTATCGATATAACGTCAAAGCCTATTCCAGTTGTACCGGCTGCTCACTATATGTGTGGCGGTGTTTTGACAGATTATTGGGGGCGAACCAGCGTTGATAATCTGTTTTGTCTTGGAGAGACAGCATGTACAGGGTTGCATGGCGCGAATCGGTTAGCGAGCAATTCTCTGCTTGAAGCAGTGGTTTACGCCCATAGATCAGCCACATTTTGTCGCGAAAACAGAAAACTATGGAAAAACTATAAGCATGGGTCTATTGATAATTGGGTAGATGATGGCGCAGTATTTCTTGATGAAGAGATTCTCATAAACCATAACTGGGATCTGATTCGCAGGATTATGTGGAATTATGTTGGCATTGTTCGCAATGAAAAAAGACTCAAACTTGCCTCACAGCAGCTATCGGAAATTGTAAAAGAGATAGAATCACATTACCATAATTACCACATTTCTACTGGGCTGATTGAACTGCGAAATATTGCAATTATTGCTAATCTTATCGTTGAGTCTGCTAAATATCGTAAAGAATCCAGAGGCTTACACTTTCTAGAGGACTGCCCTGGTGAGTCTGAAAGTGATCGGCACTGGAATGTATTCCGGCGAATATCAGATGGAAACAGTTATCCGTGGCAAGTAGAAAAAATACGCGAAATATCAGTGAAAAAAATTGATATAGAATAAATAGAAAAGGCGCTACTTAAAAATTAAGCAGCGCCTTTTATATATGGCGTCCCCAACCGGATTTGAACCGGTGTTGCCGGCGTGAAAGGCCGGTGTCCTGGACCTGACTAGACGATGGGGACATATTTTCTGGTGGGTCGTGTTGGGCTCGAACCAACGACTCTCTGCTTAAAAGGCAGATACTCTACCGACTGAGTTAACGACCCGCTGAGGCGAAGATATTTACAAAAATGCGGACGGCTTGTCAATAAAAAAACTTACCTTTTTTTAGATTTAATCATCCGCGAGTGATAAGGTCAAGATATAAATCGAAGGTATGATTATCCTATATGCCTGACTCTTCATAAATTTTTCAACAAAGTGCATAATTATTTTGAGACTTTTGGGAATATGCTATAAAACAGATTTCATCGTTTGTTGATTACTGGTATTCCTAATGTGACGTGGTTTCCTGATGGTTTACGATTGGACGTAAATTATATCCCACCTTCATTTATCAAGATACACGCATATGATTTTAGGACTAAGCGGGATTCGTTCGGTCCACCGCAAATAAATATAGATAGGAACTTTTATGGGTTTTTTAAATGGTTCGGCGAGTTTTGTCCGTTTCAGTGTGGAAGGGGAGTTACCTGAATCGCCCCTGGATTATATTGCTGAACGGGTAGTTGCATACTCTTTTGAGGATATTGATGAAACATTTGACGAATATTCGATCGGTTGGGTATCCGTTTTAAACATGTTTGATTCCCAGTTTGAATTCGGATCATATGCTGCCGGGGATTATATTGTTCTCAGTTTACGTGTTGATGAGAGAAAGGTTTCACCGGCCATTCTTAAGAAGTTTGTACAAAAAGAAGAGGAACGGGTGAAAAAAGAGAAGCAGATTCCGAAACTTGCCAGATCCCTAAAGGTGGAAATCAAGGAGCGGGTCCGGACGGAATTAATGAGAAAGGCTTTTCCGGTACCTGTTGTTTATGATCTGTGCTGGAACCTTTCTGACTCAACCGTGTTCTTTTTTACCACGAACAAGAAGGCCCATGCGCTTCTTGAAGATTATTTTCATGAAACATTCGGTGTAATGTTGCGTCAACAAATACCATATATCGTAGGTGAACACCTGTTGAATGATGAAGCTTGCGAGAATCTCGCCAGGGTAAATCCAGATATCTTTGTGTGATAACCCTTAAATATTTTTATTATTAAACCCGGAAGATACAATGGATTTAGTCGATCTTATACAGGAAAAAAGATTTCTTGGTCAGGAATTTCTTACCTGGCTATGGTGGAAGAGTGAGGAACGTGGTGGTAGTATCGAAATTGAGAATTTCGGTGATATTATCGTTGTTTTTGAAAAACATATGTTACTCGAATTTGGTGAAGGAGAAACAAACGAAAAACTCATTTGTTCAGGTTTGCAAACCGAACTCCAGGAAGCACGTACTGGCCTGAAGATGGGAAAAAAACTTGAGCAGGCGAGAATTCAGATCACTAAAGGTGATTATGAGTTCAATTTCACCCTTGCAGCAGCTCTCATGGAATACCGCAATGTCAAACTTCCTAAAACAGCACAGTCTGAAGGGGATGAAGGTAATCCTGAGGAAGCTGAAGGTATGATACTTGAGCGGGTTTTTCTATTCGAAGAACTTGTTAACATTGTCAATGATCTGTTCAGGATGTTTCTTGAAAGAAGGGTTAATCCAGGTTGGGGAGATGAGTTGGCAAAGGTGAGGGGTTGGGTCTCATCCCAGGGGTAGCCAAATGTATTATGAATACTGCGTCTATGTTGTGAAAAAAGTCGCCTTACTTGTAGCATGTAGAAATGAGTGACTCTGTGTGGACCAGAGATGGCGTTTTTCTTCACCAAAGGTCAACTCGTTATGCAGTCTTCTGCTGGGTCATGTCATTTGGTAAAGTGTTACCTTGAAAAGTCTGGAAATTTGTTCAATTTCGAGGAACATTTACGATTTTACCGCAGACACATTTTACAATGTTGAGTATGAAAATTAGAATGTAACTTGATGTCCCTGCTAATACAATCGAATGTAAAGTGTAAAAGAGAATATTGTCATGCAATTTGAAACAGTTATTGGTCTTGAAATTCACGCGCAGCTGAAAACGAAAACTAAAATATTTTGCGGTTGTTCAACCTCGTTTGGTGCGCCGCCCAATACCCAAACCTGCCCTGTGTGTTTGGGACTACCGGGTGTGCTGCCTGTACTAAATAAAAAAGTAGTCGAATATGCAATTAAGATGGGTCTTGCGACTGGTTCAACAATCCGTTCATCGAATCAGTTTGCGAGAAAAAACTATTTTTATCCAGACCTGCCCAAAGGATATCAGACCTCACAATTTGATCTGCCTATAGTTGAGCATGGATCTGTAGAGATAGTTGTGGATGATGAGGTTAAGAAAATCGGTATAACCCGTATGCATATGGAAGAGGATGCCGGGAAACTGATTCATGATGAACATGAGCCGAATTCCTATGTTGATCTGAACAGGACGGGTACACCTCTGCTTGAGATTGTCTCGGAACCGGATATGCGCTCACCGGAAGAGGCCTATGCCTATCTTAAAAAAATACACGCAATTTTAAGGTATCTCGATATCTGCGATGGAAATATGCAGGAGGGAAGCTTTCGTTGTGACGCCAACATATCCCTCCGCCCTCTAGGGCAGGAGGAATTAGGTACAAGAACCGAACTCAAGAATATGAACTCTTTCCGGAATGTGCAGAAGGCCTTGGAATACGAGGTACGCAGACAACGCGATATCCTGCTTGATGGTGAAGAGGTTGTCCAGGAGACCTTGCTCTGGAATCCGGACACAAACAGAACTGAATCGATGCGTGGTAAGGAGGATGCCCATGATTACAGGTATTTTCCATGTCCTGATCTGGTGTCAGTTGAAGTTGACGAAGCATGGATAAAGAGGGTTCGGGAATGTTTGCCTGAACTTCCGGATGAAAGAAAGGCAAGATTCGTTCATGACTATGAATTACCTGAATACGATGCGGGAATATTAACAGGTGAAAGGGAGCTGGCTGACTATTTTGAAACGATGGTCAAGACCGGAGCCAACACCAAGAAGGCATCTAACTGGATCATGACTGAACTGCTTCGTGAACTTAAAGGTGAATCCATAGAGTCGTGTAAACCGACGGCACAGCAGGTCGGAGAGCTGTTGGTTATGGTTGAGAAAGGAACCATTAGTGGAAAAATTGCCAAGACGGTATTCCCGGAGATGATGGAGACCGGCAAAGACCCGGCGGTTATTGTCAAAGAGAAAAATCTTGTGCAGGTCTCAGACGAGGGAGAGTTGTCGGCGATTGTGGCAGAAATAGTTGCCGCAAATCCAGGGCAGGCGCAGCAGTTCAAAGAAGGTAAAACAAAGTTGATGGGGTACTTCGTCGGACAACTCATGAAACAAACAAAAGGGAAGGCAAATCCAAAACTCGCCAATGAATTGTTTACCAAGGCACTTTCAGAATAATCTTATTTTCAAGGATTAACGCAGGTGGACAAAAAGCAGTGGCAGGAAAAAGGTGCAGGACATCGCGCCCGACTTCGCGACCGGTTCCTGGATAGAGGACTGGAGTCGCTGAATGACATAGAGGTTCTCGAACTGCTGCTCTCTTTTGGTACCCCTAGATCTGATTGTAAAGAACCAGCCAGACAGTTACTTAAAACTTTCGGTAGCTTATCGGCTGTCATGGAAACACCCGTTTCATCCCTGGAGGTGGTGAAGGGCGTGGGACCTAAAAACAGCTTTGCCATAACCTTTGTTCAGTCTGTTGCTGGTCGGTACCTTAAACAGCGTTTAGAAGGGAAACGTTATCTTCACTCTTCAAAAGATGTTCGCGAATACTTAGAGCATTCAATGCGAGGGTTAAAACGTGAAGTGCTCAATGTCATATACCTTGATTCCAGCCATGCGGTTATTGATTCAGAAACTGTGGCGGAAGGAACACTGAATGTCAATACGGTATACCCGCGGGAGTTGGTCAAGAAATGTTTGGATCATCACGCCGCGGCGGTAATCCTCGCTCATAATCATCCTTCCGGGTCACTAACACCATCGCCACCTGATGTTGACCTCACCAAAAAGATATTCCACCTCTGTTCCATGCTTCAGATCCAATTGCTGGACCATCTCATTATTGGCAGCGGAGTTTTCAGTTTTGCTGATACCGGTATGATGCAGGACATTGCAGGCGAGTGCCGACAGTTGTCGCAAAGCCTGACCGGTTAAAATGATTTCGGCCCTGTATATCCACATTCCTTTTTGCAAGTCAAAATGCAACTATTGCTCTTTCAGTTCATACTGTGGACTTGAGGCAATTCATGAAAGGTATACAAATTGTCTTGTAAAGGAGTTACAGGACAAAGCGAAACACTATGGTGAAAGGGTCAGGTTGTCTACCATCTTTTTTGGTGGAGGAACCCCGACAGTTCTGGGAGGGGGACAACTGGAAAAAATCCTTGCTGCCTGTAAAAATAATTTTAGACTAGACGATACCTTGGAGATCTCTGTTGAGGTAAATCCGGGTACGGTGGATACGCAGCGTCTCTGTGACTTATACAATGCTGGATTCAATCGTTTATCCATAGGTGTCCAGTCCTTTATTGACAGTGAGTTGCAGTTCCTGGGCCGATGTCATACCGCAAGCGAAGCCATAGCTACCGTTGCTTCGGCCAAAGCGGCAGGCTTTTTGAACTGGAGCATCGATTTGATGTATGGAATTCCTGGCCAATCACTGGATGACTGGAAGTATAATCTGGAAACCGGGCTCTCATTGCAGCCAAAGCATCTTTCCCTCTACCAACTCTCTTTTGAAGAAGGAACTCCCCTCTACCACCGAAAGAAGAAAGGCTATATTGAAGAACTGGGTGACGAAACTGTTCTCTCCATGGATAAGTACAATCAAGAGGCAACTCTCCACGCTGGGAGTAAAAGGTATGAGATTTCAAACTATTGTCAGCCTGGTTACGAATGTCGTCATAATGTCACGTATTGGCACAATAAGGACTATCTTGCGGTGGGTGCTGCTGCAGTCTCTTTTATTGCGGGTTTCAGGGAGCAAAGGGTACAGGACCCAGCACTGTACTGTGATTTAATTGAGAAGCGAAAGGATGTTGTGGCCTATAGGGAGCAGCTTGGTCTTGAGGCATCATTCAGGGAGACCGTCATGATGGGGATGCGCATGACTGAAGGCATATCTCCGAAGGAACTCGCAGAACGTTTTGGTATAGACCTGCAGCAATATTATGGAAAAATACTCATTCCACTACTAACTGCGGGATTCGTAGAGTTTACCCCTACCAGGTTTAGGGCCACCCAGAAAGGGCGACTGGTGCTGAACTCGGTGCTGGCAGAGCTTATTTGAAACCGTTATTCTTTGTGGTCCTTCCAGAGTTGGAATGGGTGGCGTGACAGGTTGGAATTATAGTACCTGGGGTCATCGGTGACTTCCTGGCCAACCCAGGGGGGCAGAGCAAAATCCTGATGAATGGATTCCAATTCAATTTCTGCCACTATAAGCCCCTCATTGACACCTGAAAAAACATCGATCTCCCAGGTAAAACCTTTATAATCAACCAAATATCGAACCTTTTCAATTATGGGACTGAGACAGAGTGTCTCCAGCATCTCCTGCACGTCGCTTTCTGGTATCTCGTATTCGTACTCCAGCCTTCTGCCGTTTTGAGTGGGACCTTTGATGGTAATAAAACCGGTTGATCCAACGGTGCGAACCCGCACAGTCCGCCCTTTATCACCACTCAGGTAGCCTTGACGATAGGCGGTACCGATTGCGCCGATTTTCCAGCTATCGTTTTTGATCAGGAATTTTTTTTCAATTTCGAAGCCCATGCCACACCTGTATTTTTAGGATTTCATCTGCTGGTTGGCGTCTGCATATTCAATAGCACAGAAGTTGAGGGTTGAGTGAATGGTTAACAGCGGGAAGAGTAAAGAAAGCAGAAAAATGTTCAGGAGCGGTATCATACTTATTATTGCAGGGACTAGGCCAAGCCTGAAGGCATCAGAGGAGTGGTTGCGAATCCAGCCTATTTTTTGGCCAAGTGACCAGTGCTTTCGCGAGGCAGGATAATCAATAAACATCAGTGCTGAGTAATAGGTATAAACAAGAAATACGGCGGCCTGGCCAATAAGCGGGATAAAATTCATCATCAGGGCCACCACGGTAATGATGACGCCGAATAGTCCGATTTTGATTCCTTCGAAGAGGTCGAGCAGGATATATTTAATACTGATATTCTCATCCGGGATAAACTCTTTGCCAGCGTGGATTTTTTCAGCGGCAATAGACAGGAACACATAACCTGGGCTGGTTAAACAGTAGGCGATCAGGAAGGCGAGATAAAAGGAAACAATGCGGGTTATAATAAGAAAGAGGTATTTCCCTGCTGTCCATGCCTTATACTTTACCATCCCCCATATCGTTGACGAATCGGGAGGGGATGATAGGAATTGACCGGCAATGCTGTCTATATAATCGGTACTGAGGTCGAAGCCGGCGGCAGTAATCCCGACCGTTGCCAAAAAGAGCAACAGGCTCCAGCCGAGAAGACGTTTTCGTTTAAGCATAAAACCGAGTGAGTAGCTGATCGTGTACCACTCGGGAGGGTGGGGGAGTGATCTGTTCTGCATGGTGATAAGTGAAAAATGATGTTACAGGTAAGGTTCAAGTGAATAAAAAAAACAGGTTACGGCAAATGTATTCCTTTCTCGCTGACAGTAAAGGGGAACCGTGACTTTTTTTTCTGCTTAATATAGATTTAACACATGAATATAAAAAAGAAACAGAAACATAACGCCTTGTTCCGGTGTCAGCAGTGCAGTTACCGCAGCAGAAAATGGCTGGGAAAATGCCCGGATTGCGGTGAGTGGGACACCCTGGTTGAAGAGGCACCTTCCGTCTCATTAGGGTCCTTAAAGGGTGCCATACAACCGGTTCCGCTGGATCAGGCTCCCGATGGGGATGAAGAGCGCACAGCCACGGGAATATCCGAACTCGACAGGGTTCTTGGCGGAGGAATTGTACCGGGTTCAGTAACTCTTATAGGTGGGGAGCCGGGAATCGGCAAGTCCACCATAATCCTGCATATGCTTGCGGCTGTTGCCTCGCGGGACCTTGATGTACTCTATGTGTCGGGTGAGGAATCGTCCCGCCAGATAAAGTTGAGGGCAAAACGGCTTAACGCCATTCATCCCAGGGAATTCCTTGCCACAGAGAGCGAGGTTGATACTATCATTGCCACGGCGGTACAGATGCGACCGGCTCTTGTGGCTGTTGACTCGATCCAAACCCTCGTATGCTCGGACATAGCCTCTGCACCTGGCTCCGTTTCCCAGGTCAGGGAGTCTGCATACAGGCTTATTGAGGCGGCCAAACGAGAAAATATTCCGATCGTCATGGTGGGTCACGTAACCAAGGAAGGGTCCATCGCGGGACCAAAGGTGCTGGAGCACATGGTTGATACCGTTCTCTATTTTGAAGGAGACAGGAGCCACGCCTTCAGAATCCTGCGCACGGTGAAAAACCGCTTTGGTTCAACCAACGAGATAGGGGTTTTTGAAATGAAGCAGGAAGGGCTGGTTCAGGTAACCAATCCTTCTGAGATCTTTCTGGCCGAGCGCCCATTGGATGAGCCGGGATCCGTTGTTATGCCAAGCGTCGAAGGATCTCGCCCGATACTGGTAGAGGTTCAGGCACTGGTCAGCCCGACCAATCTGGGTACAGCGAGGAGGACCGCCATAGGTGCCGACCCCCACCGTTTGTCTCTACTCTGTGCGGTGTTGGAAAAAAAAGGTGGGATGGATCTTTATGGGCATGATATATTTCTAAATATCGCAGGTGGCATACGCATTGACGAACCGGCACTAGATCTTGGTGTGATAAGCGCCCTCGCCTCCAGCCTCCTTGAACGCTCTATCCCTTCCACAACCGTTGTATGCGGAGAGGTCGGGCTGGCTGGTGAAGTGCGGGCGGTGGGACAACTTGATATCCGGGTTCGGGAGGCTGAACGACTCGGTTTTACAAGGTTTATCTTGCCTAAAAGCGGGAAGGACCGGCTTCCTGAGACTTCAGATATTGAGCTAATTGGCGTATCAAGCTTGCAGGAACTACTCGAAATAGTGTTTAACTGAGATAAGGGAACTACCACATCCTGTAAAAAGGGTTGAGTAAGCTAATAAATCTTTGGGGGTAGAAATGTCTGACGAACATCACGAGCACGAGCATCATGAAGATCCTTCGGTATGTTTTAATGTCGCGATAATTTTTGTCGGTGTAATTGTTGCCGCATTCATAATTGGTATCCTACCTAAGTAATTTTCATCCTGAAACTCAGTACTCTGGTCTGGTTTGGGGCGTGACTTGATTATTTACCTCAGGCAGATGATCGATATCGGTCATCAGTCACCTCTGGGGTTACATAATAAGGTTGCAACACGACGTTCAGGCAGATGAGCAGTTTCAGGAGAGGAAATGAAATGCTTGCATTAAGCAGGCGCTTACTGAACAAATTCTTGATACCGGGGTAAAGTGTGTGGGATAATCAAAACCCTGTGAAATCAGACAGGGCGGAAGATCAGGAACGGGAAGTCGTAATCCTGATGAGTGATATGGTCGGTTATTCGTCGGCTACGGCGCGAATGCGGCCTGCAGAGGTACGTGATTTTGTAATAGACTATCACAGCACCATGCGCGCCATTGTGGATGTGCCGGAGTTCAGACCGGTGGATATGGAAATTCTGGCCGGAGATGGGGCTATTTGCGTTTTTGATAAACGTGAAGGGGAAGGGCGCAGTGAGGTGTGTGTTCGCGCACTGAAGGCAGCTCTGGCCCTTTCCAGGGCTATCAAGGACGAGTTGTGGTCTTCTACCCGGATGGGGTTGTTTCTTGGAGACATTATTGAGTCCTGGTTCGGTGACAGGAATCTCAAGTTCGGGGCCAGTATGTCGGTTGCCACCCGCCTTGAACAGCTATGTGATTTTTTTGGCACAACCCTGTTGATGGATTACGATGTCGCCATGAACCAGAATCAGGAAGCCGGGTATCTGGTGAGTATCGGAAAGGTCTCATTGAAAAGCTTCGCCCGCCCCCTGCAGGTCTTCACTATTTATAAACCAGGGCTGCACAATGTTCCATTGGGTGTAGACGAAGATCAGTTGCAGGAGTTTATCGAACAGAAGAACAAGGCGATGGCTCTTTTTTCCGGAATCAGCCAACAGCTGGTGGCCCCTGATTTTCCCAAGGTGAGGGAGAAACTGGTGGCGGTTCAGAAGTTGTTTAAGGAGCTTACCGGGACCGAGGATAAATCTATCGAGAGAATCCTTGAATATATCCGTGAAAATCCTATGCCGGAAGAAGGGTTTATGGACAAGGGTATGCGGCTTTCCGATAAAAAGCGTTCCACCCTTGGTTCACGCATTTTTCATCTTTCCAGCGAACTTCTCAAGGCGATGAACCAGGAGTTTTATCATGCCCTGGTGGTCGATACCAGTTGGGAGAATTGTTTTCATCTCGAGTGGCGCAAAAAGGGAGAGGAGATCATCACCATTAATGATAAACCGGACGGCGTCTATTTTATTGACTGGGGTGAGGTGCGGACCATCAACGAAAAGGGTGAGCATATTGCTGTGCTGTCGGCGGGAACGATCTTCGGTGAGATTGCCTACTTTACCGGCGAGGGGCGACGAACAGCGACTGTAAAGGCTGAGACCAATGTGGTGATACGGCGAATATCGGGTGAGGACCTGAAAAGATTTCCGATAATCATGAAAATATTTGAGGAGATAGCCAAGACTCGCCTGTAACCCAACCTTGGATTAAAAAACAGACAACAAAAGGCCGGTTTATGTACCGGCCTTTTGTTGTTTTGGGGAGGGGAAGAATCGTTACTCGGCAACCAGGACAACGTACTGGCTGTATGATCCTGTCCGGACCCGCAAGAGGAGCCGTTTATCGTCTGAAGAAGCGGAGATGACCCTGCTGAGATCGTCCATATTTTTCACAATCTCCTTATTCACCTCTTCAACCAGTTGTCCGGGACGCATTCCTGCTGCTGAGGCAGGGCTCCCTGGCTCAACATGTGATACGACAACACCCTGCTTATCCTGGAACCCAAACCGTTCTGCCAGTTCAGGAGTCAGTTCCTGGAAACCGAGGCCGAATTTCTTGAGGGTATCGTTGTCGTTGCTGTAGTCTGCAGCCTGGTTAAGGTTGTCCGGTCTCTCACCGATCTTTACTTTGATTGTTCGCTCCTTACCGTCACGAATGATGTCAAGCTCAGCGGTGGAACCCGGCAACAGCAGGGCTACTCTATTGCGCAGGTCCGCGGTATTTTGTAAGGCGGTACCATTCAAGCGAAGGAGTACATCACCTTGCTGGATGCTGGAATCTTCAGCGGGTGATCCCGGTTGGACTTCACTTATCAAAATTCCTTCAGCTTTCTTCAGGCCAAAAGACTTGGCAAGATCTTTATCGATATCCTGGATAATAACTCCAAGCCAGCCCCGGGTTACCTTACCGCTAGATTTCAGCTGATCCTGGATAGACTTGACCATGTTGACCGGGATAGCAAAACCGATGCCCATATAGCCGCCCGTTCTTGAGAAGAGAGCAGAGTTGATACCGATAACCTCACCTTCGATATTGAGGAGCGGTCCACCAGAGTTGCCGGGATTGATGGCGGCATCAGTCTGGATAAAGTTTTCATACTCGTTGATGCCGACACTGCTGCGTCCCTTGGCGCTGACCACACCAACAGTTACTGTTTGGCTGAGACCGAAGGGGTTGCCGATGGCGATAACCCATTCTCCGACCTCCAGGGCGTCTGAATCTCCAAGTGGCAGAGTCGGCAGGTTGCCACCGTCTTCAATACGGATTAAGGCCACATCCGACTGCGGGTCTGAGCCGACCAGGGTTGCTTCAAATTCGCGTTCGTCGGAGAGGAATACGGTGATTTTGTCAGCCTTGTCCACGACGTGGTTGTTGGTCAGGATGTAACCATCATTGCTGATGATAAACCCTGAGCCTTGCCCTTGTTGCTTGTGCTGTTTTTGGCGCTGTGGGTTCTGGCGGAACTGGGGTCCGAAAAACCTCTCAAAAAATGGGTTATTGAACATTTCGTCAAATTGCTGGCCGTAATTACCTGATGAGACAGATTGTTCAACCCGGATATGTACAACAGCGGGGTTGGCCTTTTTGACGATATCAACAAATCCGTTATCGTTGAGTAACGATTTAGCTCTCACCTGGCTTGCAGTTGCCAGTAGCAGCACGGCCAATAACAGGGCGGGCAGGGCAAGAAGATAGGGAGGTAGTGTTTTTTCCTTGAACATGAGTAATCTCCTCTTTAATTGTTTATTGAAGCACAACTGTTCATAAATTCACGTGTGTCACGTGAAACACTATATCGTTCGATGAGAGGGTCAAGAAAGATTACTGAAATGTAATAATGGAAAAACAGGGAAAACAAAAAACGCGGACCCGTTAATAAACTGGTCCGCGTGGAGAGAAAGAGATTCCTGGGTTCGTCAGGGCTGTGCTAGGAGCGAATCATGTCTGCGATCTGGAATGCAACCTCGAGGCTCTGCTCTGCGTTAAGGCGCGGATCACAGGTGGTGAGATAATTATTGGCCAGTTCTTCGTCGATAATATTTCTTGCACCACCGGTACACTCGGTAACATTTTCGCCGGTCATTTCAATATGAAGGCCGCCGGGAATGGTTCCTTCAGACCAGTGTGCCTCGAAAAAGCAGGTGATTTCGGAAAGAATATCGTTAAAGCTTCTGGTCTTGTGTCCGGTTTCTGCCGTATAGGTGTTGGCGTGCATCGGATCACAGCTCCAAACAATATTAAGCCCTTCCCTTTTCATTTCCCTGAGCAGGGGCGGTAATACCTTTTCGACATTCTTCAGGCCGAGTCGGGTGATAAGGGTGATGCGTCCGGCTTCGTTTTCCGGATTGAGTGTCGAGACTAGTTGCTTGATGTTGTCGATATCGTATGTTGGCCCTATCTTGATACCGATCGGGTTGAGCACACCTCGCAAGAATTCAACATGGGCGCCATCCAGTTGTCGGGTTCTCTCGCCGATCCAGAGCATATGAGCGGAACAGTTGTACCAGTCCCCGGTTGTGGAGTCGACCCTGGTCAGTGCCTCTTCATATCCGAGCAGCAATGCCTCATGGGAGGTGAACAACTGTGTCTGGTTGATCTGGGGATTATCTGTCGGAATACCGATTGTTTCCATGAACTTGATGGCCTGGTCAATCTGTTTTGCCATGCGGGCGTAGGAGCGACCGAGCGGTGACTGGGCTACAAATTCCTGGTTCCATGCCTGAACTCGCTGCAGTGAGCCGAAACCTCCACGGGTAAATGCCCGTAACAGGTTGAGTGTCGACGCCGCCATATTGTATCCACGCATCATGTTTTGAGGATCCGGTATCCGTGCCTCTTCTGTGAACTCCGGCCTGTTGACCATATCTCCACGGTAGGATGGTAACTCCACACCGTCACGGGTCTCGGTGTCTGCTGATCGGGGTTTGGCAAACTGTCCGGCTATTCGTCCGACCTTTACAACGGGTTTCCTGCCAGCATAGGTGAGGACAACAGCCATCTGCAATAAAACCTTGAGGGTCTCTCTGATGGTTGGGGCTGTAACCTTGGAAAAATCCTCCGAACAATCGCCACCCTGAAGCAGGAAGGCATCACCGGTAACCGCCTTGGCAAGTAGCTTTTTTAATGATCTTATCTCACCGGCAAAGACCAGGGGGGGGAGTTTTTCAAGATCTCCCAGGACTTCGTCAACAGCTTTTGCGTCCGGCCAGTTGGGTTGTTGGTGAGCGGTAACATTTTTCCAGCTCGTTTTCGTCCAGTTATTTTGATGTGCAGTCATGTAGGTATCCTGTACTCTAAAAATTAGTCGTGGAAGGTGTATCAACTATAAATACGGAGTCTTCGTGTGATTCCGTCATAAGACAACCATGTTACACTTATCATGAAATTTTGTAAATAATTCTGTCAGCACTGTCGGTGAATTATTTATATTAGTTTTTTATTTGATTCAGGTGAATATTGTTAATCAATTTGATTGAAAAATGACTGGAAGTTAGTATTTGGGTTCCTGACCTAAACTTCTTGTGAACACTCTGTGTATCATTGGGAAATGGACAGCACGATTTTAAATGCCAGCCAATGCGTAGATTAGAAACCAATCAACACATTGTTCATGAAAAATCCCGGTTAAAGGCAGCATCTTTCAACATCAAAAGCATTAAGAATCCGCATTTCCCTCTCTCTTTTGTCTGGATCCTGGGGAGGGAGGAATTTGAGATCGGACAGCCATTTTTGGGCTCTGGTTCGCTCCGGAATTGCCTGTAACCCGTATTGAAGAATTGCGCCAGTCGTTGTATCGAGGAGCTCGGCATCTTCACCGTTGGTGACAACGGCAAGAGGAATACGATACTCCTTATTGAGAACCCGCGCTGCAGCGATGGCGGCGCGTTCCCGGCTGACCAGAGATCCCGGGCCATACCTGAGTATCATGAAATCCCTGCCGGATAGCGTGACCGTCAGTTCTATGGTGGAACGAACAAAGCTGCGGGCGAAGAGGGTTTCAATGTATCGTCTGGGAGTCAGTTCGTCAGGAGCATACCCTTTCTCTTCCACCATCATGCGGCTTAATTTTTGTCTATATCGTTCGTCATCGGTATCTATTAACTCTTCTGAGTTGAGATAATCGTTTAACGTGCCGTATACAAGGTGATGGTTTATCATGGTTCGTACTGATAAGGTATTGGGTGTTGTTATCCACTATCAGATAAAGTAACTACACACCGTATATTCGCAAGCCTTAACGATTCAGGTTGCTTCCATGAGAGTAACAATAAATGTTGTGATTACCTTTATGGCCTTGGTTTTGTTCATGGCTGTGTCAACGGTGGTGAGCGGGGGGGAGATGACCGATTTGGTTTTCATTTTTGAATCAACTGACAGTTCGACTGCGGGCGGAAAAATAATAACGTCGTATGTCGGAAAGCATAAAACAGTAGTGCAGAGTCCGGATTCACTGTTGATTATCGATTACGAACAACTCAAGCTGGTTGAGTATCATGCGTCGACAGGGAGATGTGACACCTATCCTCTTGTTGATGAACGGACCAATGCAAAGGCCTTTAGTCCTGAAGAAAGATTCAGACAGGAAATGGTCCTGAAACTTGGCACAGCAGAGGTTGTAACAAAAAACGGTTTCATGGACACCGAAGGCTTTCGTGAGGTCGTGATATTCTGGGGAAGGCTGGTAAATCTGCATCGCACTGTTGTACCACCTTCTGTTAGGATATATGGGCGTTGTTTTACAGCAGGGCGCGATCACTATTGGATTGATGACAAGTATGAAGATCTCGATGTACTTCTGGATTATGGAAAAAGACGTGATTCCGTTTTAGGGTTGAATCCACTTCTGCGTCGACTGGATATCTCCGGCCTGGTTCTCCTCCTTAATGGTGTTCCTGTGCAAAAAAAGGATGAGCAGGGAGTTGTAGAAAAATTTGAAACAATCAAAACAGGTTCTGTTGATTCCTGTCCGCGTTTACCGGCCGCCTGTCGATAATTGATCACCATGTAGTAATACGGAAATATTAAATGGGAATGGATATAAATAAAGAAGAAAAGCGCATAAAATTGACCATCGTCTGTGACCTCAACCTTACCGACGCTATCGCGGATTATCTGGTAGGCGTTTTGGATGCTGCCGTAGAAGTTTCAATTGAAGATGATATGACTGAGCATATCCTCCAGGCCTTTATCGTGGGTGATGCTGATAACCGTGAAGAGGTTGCTGACCTGGTCTCCGGGGTTTCTAAACATCTGCGGGAGCTGGCCTCAATATTCGAGGTTTCGGTCCCGGAACTGGATGTTGCCTTTTTTGAGGAGGAAGATTGGAGCCTGAACTGGAAGGCTCATTTTCGACCTTTTGCCATTATTCCAGGGCTGGTCATTAAGCCGACCTGGGAGCAGTATACCCCGGTGGGGAATGAAAAGGTTATCGAGATGGATCCCGGAATGGCTTTTGGTACAGGTCATCATGCCACCACCAGCCTGTGTATGACTTTTATCAGGGATTACCTGAGAAGAAATGCCTCAAACGGGGCAACTGTTCTCGATGTGGGGACGGGCACTGGAATACTTGCCATGGCAGCAGCGCTCTGGGGAGCAGGGAATGTTTTAGGGATTGACAATGATCCGGTGGCTGTTGATGCAGCTGGTGCAAATGTCCGCTTGAATAAGCTGGAGCATAAAATTGATGTCGAAACAACAGCTCTTGAAAATGTGAAGGGTGCTTATTCCCTGGTTGTAGCTAATATTATCCATGATGTCCTTCTGCAGATGAAAGGGGATCTCTGTCGTTTGACCAGGGCTGGCGGGGTTCTGGTGTTGTCCGGTATTCTCAGGGAGAAACAGGCCGACAATATTACCAACCATTTTGAGGCAGAAGGGTTTGAATTGACAGGGAGGGAGGAACAGGATGAGTGGGCGGCACTTTGTCTTAAAAAGAAGAGTGCTCCAGGTTGATATCGCCAGCAGGCTGCAGAGGGCTGATCTGGTAGTTCTGATCGAAAATTATGGCAACGCCGCGCTCATCACTGCGTATGACAATCCCTGTTGTTTTTACCCAAACCTGGTCCTCTTTTAGTGATTTAAGGGTTTCCACTGGCAGGATGAACTTGAGTTTCTTCAGTTCATCAAAAGAGATAAGGAACTCGACCTGCACCTTGCTCGATGGTGGTAGCGGTTGCGCTGTTTTCAGAAAAGCACCGCCGGAGCTGATATTGGCAGCAACAGCCTCAACAGCCTGGTCGGAGGCTTCATTGATAAAACTGTATGAAATCCTGGCTTTCAGGTTCAGGAAAAAACGTTCCTGTAGTCTTCGCTCATTCTGCATAAAGGGCAAGTGCTGTGGACAATTTCTGCGGATTTACCTAACGGGGTGATGATTTATTATTTGGGATAAATACGGTATTATTCAGTATTTGTCAAACTCGAATTGTTTGTAAGGCATTTTCGTTAGATTATGGTTTAACGTCATTTCTTCTTGAGTTAAGGCAGATAGAGGGGGATGGTTTCCATATGGAATTATACTGGAGAGCAAATAGAGGGATCTTGGTGAGAATTGTACTATGAGGCGGTTTTTCTTTGAACACACAGCAACATATGGCGGGGGGGATGTGATAACCCTGCCCGCCAGTGAATCACGTCATATTTCCAGAGTATTGCGGCTCTCGGTGGGTGATGCGGTCGAACTTCTTGATGGGCAGGGGGCCGTCTATTCGGCGGTTCTCACGGAGGTCGGGACATCAGTTGTTGCGAAAGTTATCTCCCTGTCCCACCCAGGTGAGGACTCTCTGCAGCTTATTGTCGGTCAGGGGCTGTTGAAAGGCAAAAAGATGGATACCGTGGTGCAGAAATGTACGGAACTTGGTGTTAACAGGTTTATTCCTTTTGCCAGTTCCCGTTGCCAGGGAAAACTTGATGATCTCAGGGAAGGGAAAAAGCACGACCGGTTTCACCGCATCGTTGAGGCTGCGTGTAAACAGTGTATGAGACCTGACCTGATGGCGCTGGATCGGGCGGCTGATTATGCTGCTGTGGTTGAGGAGTTCAGTAGTCTGCCGGTTGAATCTTCCCTGAAGCTGCTCTTCTGGGAAGAAGAGCAAACCCGAACCCTTCATGATATCGAGGTGAAGGATAACCTTGAGCGTGTCGTAATCCTGCTCGGGCCTGAGGGGGGCCTAACGGGGGAGGAGGCTGTTTTGGCGGAGCAGGCTGGCTTTATCTCCGTGTCTCTCGGTTCTCGTATATTGCGGGCCGAGACTGCTACACTGGCTGCCGTTTCGGTGGTACAGTATATGACCGGCAACATGTAGTGTTGTCGGCCCCGTACCATCAGCCAGGTGGAATTATCGGTTCAAGAACATTTTCAGGGAGCCAGCCTTTGCGCCCTCCTTCGTCCCGCACGTAGATAAAATCGCGGTGTTTCTCCAGAATATACACCTTGCGGCCAGCCTTGATGTCGCCAGCCGAGGCGGCACCGGTAAAGGGAGAGATCATCAACCGGCTATCCGGGGTGATCACGATATAGCCGGCCCATGCCCGGTAGTTTCCATATACGCAGTAAACGGATACAATTACCATCAATACGCAGAGGCTGTTAAGGGCAGTGATCGTAATACGCGACACGGGCTTTTGTAATCTGAGCAGCATCACAACGGCAATAACAGCCAGGGCAAAGAAACCAAGCAGGGACCATTGGTTTATGCTTAACATGCTTATGAACATGTCCTGTATGGACTGTTCATGATCAAAGAGACCTTCCCGGGTCTTGACGACCTGCAGGTTGTTGATGATATCCGAGTCGCCCGGTGCCAGCCTTGCGGCACGCTCGTAGTTGAGAATAGCCTTGCCGATCCTGTCGGAAGCGGCATAACTGTTTGCCAGGTTGTAGAGGACACTGGGGCTGAATCCATAGACCTCAGTTATCTTTTCATATAGTTCACCCGCTTTTCCATAGTCACCTTTACTATAGGCAGAGCCCGCCTCATTAAAGAGTTGTTCTGCTCCATTTTCAGCCTGGACATGCCAGGGATGTATCAGCAGTAAAAGGACGAGAAATGAAAAGAAGTGTGATGTTTTCATATCAGTTTCTCCAGCTCATTCCGGACTGTTTGAAGATACTTACCCATGGTCGCCTTATCCGGCAGTGTACCACCGTACGCCGCATCTTCTGTTATATTGAAAATACTGAGAAGCTCAGGTGATCTGTTTTCAAGTTTACGTTGGATATCATTTCGGGTGATGGCCTCAGGAGGACAGTTCCAGAGTTCGCCAAGTTGATCCCGAATGAGTTGACGGAGCCCCGCCAGGAACGACAACGGACTTTCGGTGGCCAGCTCTTCAAGCTTTGTCATGGACAAACGGAGCGCGGTAATTCTTTTTTTGGCGGACTCTTCCGGCGTGGGAGCGCTTGTTCGGGAGCGGTGAAGGAGGGCTGCTGCAGCAATCAGTACAATCAGCAATATGACACCCGCAAGATAGATCTTCTGCATAAAGAGGGGCCGGATTCTCTCAACGGGTTCACCCAGCCGGAAGTGCAGTGGGGCCAACCCGTTGACCGGATCGGCAGCCGGCGTATCCAGTTGTTTTTCAACAGGCTCCTCAGTGGCGCTGACAGGGGTGGGTGGGGACTGTTTGGCCCCCGTAATAGTGAGGGGCAGTGGTGCAGACTGTGCCGTTTCGTATTGTTTTGTATTGGGGTTAAAATAACTAAAGCGCAGCGCAGGAAGTTCGATAACCTTATCACTTTTGGCAACTATCGCCTGCTCGAAACGTTTTTCTCCCCTTTTAGTTGCCTCGGTGGTGTCTTCATCAAGGGGGACGGGGGTGTAGACTTTCCAATCTGGTGAGGCGGGGAAGGATGGTGGCTCGACACCGTCGATATTACCGACACCCCTAATAATGATTGTCATGCTGAGTGGTTCACCCACCTCTGCCTGTTGCGGACTGACGGCAGTTTCAATTTCAAAGGTACCCACCGTACCGGTGAAATCGGCGGGACGCCCCTCATCAGGCAGCGGCATTGCCTTGAGGAGTTGTGGGGTACTGGTGACATGGAGCTGTTGTTTCCGGGCGGTACCGAAGAAGTCATCGAACAGGTCATTGCCAAAAGGAGACTGGCTGCCGAACATGGACGTGGATGTTCTTCTTTGCTGGATAATCTGCACCGCGTCCATTTCAAGGTGCAGAGGGTGCTCTCCTTCCTTCACCGGGGTGAGCTCGGTCTCCCAGGTAAGGGTGGTGTACGGAACCCCCTTAACGGTTTCCTGGCGCTGGATCGGATCTTCCTTGAGTTGCGGGATAACACACCCCTCACCTATAAGGCGGGGGTAACTGATCTGGCTGATACGCATGCCCTGTGGAAAGAATGCGCGCACTCTGATGGGGATAACTTCACCGACATAATGGCTATTCTGCAGGTTTTCAATAGCCATGTAAGGTTTGTCAGCACCTGCCTGGCCACCTTGGTCGGAAAGAGCACCATCCTGGCTCTGTGGGGATGAGGAACCGGTGCTGGTTACTTCGAACTCGATTGGTTCTGTGGCAAGGGTTTTCGAGCCGGTTGTGATCGTGATAGGGGGGAGCGTATATTTTCCAGCCTTTGTCGGATGAATCGAGTAGGTGGCGGTAAGTGAGAGGGTGACTTCACCGTTGATATTCGAGTCCTGGCTATATTGTCCGCGGTAGACAAAATCGACACCATCAATCCGGGGCATATCGAGACTCGCTTTTTTGGTCCCGCTGATGGTGATCGCAAGTTTTCCCGGCCTGTCGACAGGAAAACTTATAGGGGACAGGGTTGCACTGACGGTAACCTCTGCATACGACAGAAGCGGTGAAAGGATCAGGAGGAGCAGCGGTCCCAGAAGAAGGATTGTTTTCTTCATTACCAGTTCCTCCCTGAGTTTTGCTGTTGTTCGAACCGGGGAACGAAATTGAGTTCCCCTTCGTTGCTTTTCATGAGGTTCAACAGGTTTTCAGCCTCCTCCTTACTCATCTGATCTGTTTCTTCAGCCTCTGCCGCCTGTTGTTGTGATGCGGCTGCACCGGAATCTTCGCCGTTTTCATTCTGGGGTTGGGCCGGTTGCGCACCATGCTCTGGTTTCTGCTCGTCTGGGTTGTCGTGTTGCTGCTGACCTCCGGCTTCCTGCTCGTGGTTGTTCTCTTGCCCTGTTGTATCGTCACCGTTTTCATCAGGGGATTGGTTATTCTCTTTCGGTTGCTTTTGTTCCTCGGTCCCCTGTTGCTGTTGCCTCTTGCTTCCCTGTTTATTTTCCTGATTCTCGTCCTGTTCCTGGTCCGGGTTTTGCTTCTGCTCGTTCTCCTGTTGGTTGTTTTCCTGATTCTGCATCTGCTGTTGCAGTTCTTCCAGTTTTTTACGAACAAACCGGAGGTTTTCTTTTGCCAGAAGATCTCCACTATTCAGCTCGAGGGCACCTTCATAGGAACTGATTGCCTGTTCCCACTGTTTCGTGGTTTCCTTCGGGTTGGCCTGCATGGTTGATTCACCTTTTTTGAAATAGGCATTTCCCCTGTTGTAGTATGCCCTGGCCTGAAGTTCCAGGTCGTTTCCTTTCAGGGCCTGGGAAAAAGAGGCGATGGCATCGTCGTACATGTTGTTTTTGTAGGCGCTGGTACCGAAATTGTAATGCAGCTTCGGATTATCCGGGTCTTTCTCAAGCATTTCAGTATACCATTCAGAAGCAGCGATATAATTGCCTTCCTGATATGCTTTTTCTCCTTCTGAGGCTCGGGTAAGTGTCGTCGAAGCCGAAAGGAAAGAGAGGCTGAGTAAGATGGCAAAAAGCTTTCTCAACCGGCGACTTTTCGAGGTGATGGCACTAAGTGCCCGTGTTGGCGAGGTCTTTCGTTCCGGTACGATCCATTCAATGATAAGAAGGATGAGGGCGGCAGCAAGAGGATAACCGAACTTCTCGAGCGGAACCCGGTGTTTTCGTTCGGCCAGTTCTTCCTTGGGAATCAATGCCAGTTTCTCCTGGTATATCTTTTCCAGCCCCTCACCACTGTTGCCAAGAGGTGTATAGATACCGCCTGTTGCCTTGGCCACCTCTTTGAGGGTCTCTTCATCAAGCCGACTGGTTACATAGCGGCCTTCCTGGTCTTTTACAAACCCCGATCCTTCACTTTGGGGCAGGGGAATAAGTTCGCCACCCGGTGTACCGATACCGACAGTGTGGATTGTCAGGCCGCTTTCCTGCGCTTTTTTAGCGGCCTCTACAGCATCGCCTTCGAGGTTTTCCCCATCTGTTAGTAATATCAGGATCTTGTGGTTGGCGTCGTTGTTGAGGACGCTCTCCGCTTCCTGAATCAGCCTTGTAATATTGGTTCCCCCATATGGGATAACCGTAGTATCGATACTGACCAGTGAGGTCTCAAAGGCTGTGTAGTCGAGGGTGAGCGGGGTCATGAGAAAGGAGGCTCCGGCAAAAGGCATCAGGCCTATTCGGTCGCCTTCAAGCCCGGAAATAAAATCGAGTATCCCGAGACGAGCCCGTTCCAGCCTGTTTGGCTTGAGGTCCCGCGCCATCATGGAGCGGGAGGTGTCCAGGGCTAATAATATATCGATTCCTTTACGCTTTACCTCAACCCACCTGAAGCCGTACTGGGGACGAGCCAGCGCCAGGAAGATCATAAACAGGGCGGCCACGAGCAGCAGTGCTTTAGCCCTTCGCAGGGGGGAAGAGACATTTCGTGTCAACTTCCCGGCTAGCCGGGTTCCCGCAAATATCTCGAGTTTTTGACGCTTTTGTCGTTCCAGCCGGTAGAGCAGCAGAGTGAGGCCTGTACAGGCAACCAGGCCGATAACTATCCATATGGGGGAGGCAAACTGCATTGCGTTCGATTGTTCTAAAGGTTGTTTAATAACAGGTTCAACAGCGATGAGCCTGCAGTAGTCGCCCGGGTTCCTCGTCCGTTCAGACGATGATTGTTCTAGAGAACTTTGGATTAGGGCAGCTGGTTTCTCTTCAAGTAGAGCTCAAGCCCCAGAAAGACCAGGGCAGCTGTGGCCAAAAAAGAAAACAGTTCACGGTAATTCTCAAATTTCTTGATACTTCTGGTCGTCGTCTCCATTCGGTTGATCTCATCGTAAATGGAAGTCAGCGATTTGGTATCTGTGGCCCTGAAGTATTGGGCACCGGTCTTTTCAGCAACTTGGGAGAGTGTCTCTTCATCGATATCCACCCGTACCATTTGCATTCGCTGCCTGCCGAAAATGTCCCTGCCGGGCATGGGCGCTTCCCCCCGGGTTCCTGCACCAATGGTATATACCTTTACACCAACGGTTTCAGCTGCTTCTGCAGCCATTAACGGTGACACCTGGCCTGCGTTGTTTAAGCCATCGGTAAGCAAGATGATAATTCTTGATTTCGATTCAAGGTCTTTCAGGCGGTTGATGCCGCTGCCGATCGCAGAGCCGATGGCCGTACCATCTTCAACCATCCCGATGGAAAGTGCTTCCAGCCGTTTAAGCAGCCAGTTGTGATCCAGGGTGAGCGGACAGACCAGGTAGGGCCGGGCACCAAATGCGACCAGACCGATGCGGTCGTTGGGGCGTTCATCAATAAACTTGTTAAGTACATTTTTCACGACTTCCAGCCGGTTTGCCCGCTCCCCTTTCAGCTTGAAATCCATTGCCTCCATAGAGCCTGAAACATCGACGGCAAGGAGGATGTCTATCCCGCTGGCCTGTACCTCGGTGGTGGTATTACCCAGTTGAGGTCGGGCTGCAGCCACAATGAGCAATGCCAGTGTCAGCAACCTGAGTGCTGCTTGTATTTTCAGGGGGCCGTTTTTCCTTGAACGTGCCAGTGAGGCGGCCATACCGGTTGAGGAAAAGAGCAGGGCGGCAGCCTTACCCTGTCTGCCTCGGAGTACGGCCAACAGCGGGAGAAAAAGAAGAAGCCAGAGGAGGTGGGGGTAGAGAAAGCGCATTACATACCCTCCTTTTCTGCTGTTTCGGCCGAAGTAGTATTAATAAAGCCGAGGATGGTCTCTTCCATTTGCTGCAGCTGTGAAACCTGGGCACCGCGATGGGCATATTTGGCGAGATCACAACTTTCAAGACATTGTTTTAATTCACCACGGTAAGGAGTGAGTGGTGATTCCTGTTCTGTAATGGCCCTGGAATTGAAGAACTCACGGGTCGTTTGACGGGTAGGGTTCAAGTTGAAACGAGCCTCGATATAGTGGCGCAGGATGTCTGATACCCTGCTCATATAATTCAGGGTTGTTGAGTCGGTAATCAGGCTGCGGGCCTCCATGAGTTCGCTTCGGGCCAGGATACCCGGCGGGATAACTGGTGCTGGTTTGGTTCTCTTTTTCTGTAGCCAGAAGAGCAGGAGTCCCAGGGCAACGAGCAGGGCCAGGACAATGGAGCCGTAAAGGATGTACGGAACCGGTTCCGGCAGGTCCACAGGCGGGTGAATGTCATGAAGCGTTGCAGGAGTTGTTGTGTCTGCAGTCTGCCCCGGAGGTTTTACAAGCTGCAGCGGTGCGGTTTGAGAAGATGGTGGCGGTGCACCTGTAGCCTGCTGAGTCATCGGCTGGCCCTCCTCATTCGTGATTGGAAAAACGAGATAAGCGGGGTGATATAGGAACTGTCCGTTGATAATTCAAGCAGGTCGACACCGACAGAACGGATTCCTTTACGCAGGAGTTCCTGACGAGTACGGGCATCGGCTGCATACTGATTTCGAATATGTTCATCCGAGGTATTTAACTCCAGCTGTTCTCCCGTTTCTGCATCTTCCAGGGTTATCCAGCCCACATCGGGCAGTTCCATTTCCCGGGGATCGGTGACGGAGAGGGAGATCAGGTCGTGCCTGCGGTTGCTCACCTGCATTTTGGGGATCAGTGTTGCAAGTGCGTCGTGAAAGCCGTTTGGCAGACAGAAGTCGGAGATAAGGAAAACAACACACTTTCGTTTCCGTATCCTGTTGACGAAGTCGAGCGGGACGGTCAGGTCCGTACGGTTTCCCTGCGGCTGGAAGAAGAGAATCTCCCTGATTACGCGGAGAATATGAGAGCGCCCTTTCTGGGGAGGGATATAAAGCTCCACAAAATCGGTGCAAAGGATGAGCCCGACCTTGTCGTTATTCCGGACAGCGGAAAAAGCGAGTACCGAGCCGACTTCCGCCATGATTTCCCGCTTGCTCGATTCGGTTGAGCCAAACTCGCCGGAGCCGGAGATATCGATCATCAGGATGATGGTCAGTTCTCGCTCTTCTGTAAATTTCTTGATGTGGGGCACCGAGGTGCGGGCGGTCACGTTCCAGTCTATGGCGCGGATATCGTCGCCCGGAACATACTCCCGAACCTCGTCGAAGTTCATGCCCCGGCCTTTAAAGACGGACTGGTAGCTTCCGGCAAGACTGTCATTCACCAGCCGGTTGGTGCGAACTTCCACCTGCCGCACTTTTTTAAGTATTTCCCTGGTAATTTTCGGGTCCATAATGCGTGCGTGTTACGGTACTGGTACGGTGTCGAGCAGTTTACGAATGATATCCTCGCTGGTGACCCCTTCGGCTTCCGCCTCGTAACTCACCCGGATGCGATGACGCATAACGTCCAGTGCTGCATCCTTCACATCATCGGGGGTGACGTAGCCGCGACCGGCAAGATAGGCCAGACACTTGGCTACCAGCTTCAGGTTGATGGTTGCCCTTGGCGAGGCACCTGTCTCGATGTAATCCTGGTAATCCAGTTTGAAATTCTGCGGTTCACGGGTGGCAAAGACCAGGGAGACGATATAATCCTTGATCTTGTCGTCCATGTAGATCTTATGCACCGTCTTCCGGGAAGCGAGAATATCCTCGGGACGTGCCACCGGTATTACATTTATCGGGGACTCTGTGGATTCCTGCTCGTCAAGAATCTGCCTTTCCTGGCTCATGGTGGGATAATCGACCACGATTTTGAGGAGGAAGCGGTCAATCTGGGCTTCCGGCAATGGATATGTACCTTCCTGCTCAATGGGGTTCTGCGTGGCAAGCACCAGGAACAGTTCTGGCAGCCCGAAGGTGTGGTCGCCGATGGTCACCTGTTTTTCCTGCATTGCCTCCAGCAGAGCCGACTGCACCTTGGCGGGTGCTCTGTTGATCTCATCCGCCAGGATAAGTGAAGAGAAGATCGGACCCTTTTTCACCTCAAATGAGGTTTGCTGTGGGTTGTAGATCTGGGTACCGATGATATCGGCGGGCAGCATGTCCGGGGTGAACTGGATCCGGTTGAAATCGCTCTGGATGGCAAGGGCCAGGGTCTTTACGGCGCGGGTCTTGGCCAGGCCTGGAAGACCCTCGAGCAACAGGTGTCCGCCGCTCAGTATACCCACCAGCAGTCTTTCCACCAGATGCTCCTGGCCGATAATCATCTTGCCTATTTCACGCCTGAGCGGTGCCAGCCAGGTTGAGGTGGCTGCAATTTCGTCCCCAACCTGCTGGATCGAACGGTAGGTCTCATCAACCTGTATCGTAACATCGACGGAGGCATCGGGAACAGGGGGTGCATTCTCCGGTTTCTGGTTTTTGGTAAACATCTCGTATCCTCAGTTAATAACAATTGGAAATGGGTAGTACAAAGATTGTTTCGCCTATCCGGGCTATGTGTCGCTACGCACACCTGACATAAACGACCATTGTGTCGGAAAAGAATACTCCATTTCCGACGGGCATTTCCATTACATTGGTGTAATGTTAAGGGGAAACCGAGGGTTACGGGAGGGGGGCCGCAATATCATTGATGGAGGTGAGGGTCCAGGTTGGTTGAACGGAAAGACTTGCCACATCAAGGTGGCTCCAACCGACAAAAGCTGTATCGATACCGGCACCGGACCCACTCAGGATGTCAAACTCCGCATCACCTGTAAAAACGCACCCTGCCTTCTCGGCTCCGAGCTGTTCGATAGCGAGTAAGGTCGGGGCTGCATCCGGTTTGTGGAGGTGGGTATCTTCGGGGGTGACCACGGTGTCGAAAAGGTGAGTCGTACCTGTGTAGTCGAGAATTTTTTCCATTGAGTATCGTCGGCGTGAGGTGACAATGGCGAGTTGCTTGCCGGCGTTTTTTATTTTTTCAAGGGTTTTGACCACACCTGGAAAGGGCACAATGCGTTCTTCCAGCACTTCCAGCTGGTAGTCCATGTAATCATCAAGGACCCGCTCTATATCGATATCGGTTCCCAGGAGTTTGAGGAGCTGGCCTTTCAATGGCAGTCCGTAGCCAGAGAGGATTGCTGATCGGTCGAGGGCCTTGTCGGTATGTTGAATGGCAACATGCTGAAAGCAGTCGCAGATCAGTTCCGCTGTATCGAACAGGGTACCGTCTGCATCAAAAAGATATGATTGGTAGGTTTTCATGATTTCTTAAATCCAATACTATTCAGGCGGTGGGCAAGGTGAGGGTGAAGACTACACCTTCTCGCCCATCGCCAAGATTATCTACCCCTATTGTTCCTCGATGATGGAGGGTAATCGTGCGGGCGATGTAGAGTCCGAGCCCGAGGTGGGGCCTGGAGTCATGACTTTCCCTCTTTGATACCATGGAATTGAAAATCTGTCCCTGAAGATCGTGGGGGATGGGGGGGCCCTGGTTGATAATGGAGAGGTGCAACTCTTTGTCACGGCGGGAAAGATGAATCTCGATGGGGGTGTCTTCGTAATGAAAGCTCACTCCGTTTTCGATCAGTTTATCCAGTAACTGCCTGATACGACCGGGGTCTCCGTGTATTGTACACGGCTCGGCCGGCTGGTTGTATTCGAACCGGACGTCGGGGAATGCCTGTTGCCAACTATGCAGCAGCCAGACCTGAAGTGCTTCGGCCAGGTTGAAATCTTCATGGGTATCACGGACGAGGGCGTCGCCCAGGTTCGTGGCATCGCGAATGGCGCTGAGCAGTTCCTCAAGTCGCTTGGCATCGGTGAGTGCCCACTCCAGGTAGTGGTCAATACGTTCCGGTGGGTTTTCAAGCTCGTTTTTTATATTTTTGAGTGAAGCGGAGATACCGGCCAGCGGGGTTCGCATCTCGTGCTCGAGATTGTCGGCCATGGTTTCCCGGTAATCGATCTGCTCCTTGAGCTGGTGGAGCATAAGTGCCAGTGTTCGCGATAAGTCACCAATTTCATCACGATTTTCGGTTGGTGTGAAAGGGGCCTGAATCTGCCCGGTTTCGCTGATCGCTTTCCCCGCCTGGTCACGCAGATGACGGATACGTGATGAAAGCCGGGAGGCAAACAACAGCAGACAGAGAGCGGCAAAGACAAAGGCCAGGATGGTAAAAGTCAATGACTCCTCAATTACCCTGTTTTGCAAGGCAAGGATTGAGTTGGTGGTTTTTTCGACCACCACTGCACCAATAATTTTTTCATGCTCCCGTAACGGGGCGATGGCGGCCATGATCTCGACCTGGCCCTCGGCAATTCGGTAGCTGGTGGTGCTGGTCTTGCCCTGCAATGCTTCCTTGACACCGGTAATATCCAGTGTTGTCGGCAGGGCCACCGGTGTCTGGAACTCATCGGAGAAAGGGATGGTAAAGAGCTGGTAAACAGGCTGCAGGAATTGAAACAGTCGGGAACTGAGCAGGCCGGCAACAGGTTGTGACTCCACGACTTCTGTTTGATCCGGATCCGGGGTGAGGGAGCCAAAGCTGGCACGGACACGCTGGTTGGAGTCCACAATGAGGATGCGTGACTGGGGGCGGCCGAGTGATTCGAGTATCTCTTCAATAGCCCTCGACGGGGAGAGCAGCCAGCCGAGTTTTTCGGGAGTTTTTGGGTTGGCTGTGCCGATGACCGAGCTTACTTCCCTGCTGACATCATCATCTACATCAGCGATGGCAAAGGCAAATTTATCGCCGATCATCTCTTTGGGTATCCGCAGTTCTATGATGTACCCTTCCTCTGTTTCCGCCCAGACACCCTGGATTCTTTTTTCCAGCACTACCGGTAACAGCTGCGCGGGGTTTTCCGGCATATGGAAGCCGTTGACCCAGCCGGGATTCGCAGTGGAAACGATATACCTGTTCAGGGTGCCGTTTCTATCCTCGATTCCGATTTGCAGGTGGTCTGCCCTGGTCACCCCCAGGGAACCGGGAGGGCGGTAGACCACCTTGTCGTCAGCCACCAGGAATACGGCATAGATGTGGTCACCACGAACGCCAAGCAGGTGCTTGAAGTGGAGGGATTCGGGGGAATAAGGGTGCGGAGCAGCTGTAGACAGCAGGTGTTCTCCGCCGAATTCTTCAGCTTCCAGGATCTGCGGCATCCAGTCGTCTGTCTTGCCGTTCAACCTGATAGGGTTGGTGAGTTTGAACAGGTAGAGATCGCGGGAGCGATTCAGGGAGTGGAAAAGCTCCTGGTCGAACAGGCCCGTTCTTCCGGTCAGGGCGGAGGCCACGGCCCTGGCTGAAAAGAGCAGTGTCTCTTTGCGGCTCTCCACCAGGTCGCGGGTGATAATACCTCCGAAGCGGAATCCAATCAGTGGAATAAGCAGCAGCAGCAGGGATATGAGTGTCAGTTTGATGCGAAGGGAAAAGCGCATGATCCTTAGCCCTGCTTGTTCTTACCTTATGCCTGCCATCGATATCCCATGCCGTACTCGGTACGGATGGAATCGAATTCCGGATCGAGCTCAAGGAATTTATCCCGAATCCTGCGGATATGGGCGGTTATCGCATTGTTGGTCACGACCACATTGGCCGACTCCATGAGCTGCTCATGGGATTTAACATGACCTGGTCTACGGGCCAGGGCCAGCAGCAGCCAGTATTCGGTCAAGGTCAGCTTGAGCTGTTTCTCTTTCCAGAAAACCTGTTTGCGTTCTTCGTTGATGCTGAGTTCCCCACTTGAGAGTACCTGCTCCTGCATGTTCGGAGTCCCCTGAAGTGATTCAACCATCTTAAACAGTGAAGATATGCGTACTGGCAGGAAGTCAAGCGTTGTTGTGTTTTTGGTCAGGTAATCCCAGGCCCCTAATCTCAGCCCGGAAACCCGGTCAAGATCTGAATCCCTGGCGGTCAGGAAGATGATGGGGATAGTGGGAGAGAGTTGCCGCAACTGGCGGCATAGTTCAAAACCTCCCTCTTTTTCGTCGAGCAACATAATGTCCAGGATGGCCATATCAGGAAGTTTTTGCGTGAAGGCTATTGCCGCTTCCGGCCGGTTGGCATAGCTGACGACATTGTATCCTTCCCTCTCGAGCGCCTGCGAATAATTGGCCCGGAGCATTTGGTCATCTTCCACCAGTGCTATTGTGTAGCTCATTTCGATATCTTGCTCTATTGTGTTCGTCCAAGGTGTATGGACTGTTTCTTTCATGTAATCCTTTTTTGAGACTACCCAAATAGTCCTGTTTTAGCCAGAGGTTCCTGACTGAAGTCACAATCGGTCATTATTTCTCTTTGCGAAGTCACAATCGGTTCAGTGGATGGTCACTTTCATGGTGTTTACTCGTTTACATCAGAAAACCTATTTGGCGTAACAAAGTTAATTCAGGAGATAGAAATGAAAGGAGCACCCGCAGTAAAACCGGTTACGGATACTCAGGAAAAAAAGCGAAGACGGGTATCACTTGATCCGGGCAACATGATGCTGTTGCTCTACCCCGTTGCAATACTGATTATTCTTCTCCTGGCCGGTATGGTGCGGGCGTCCGTGCACAACCCGGAACAGGCCGACAGGGACATGGGGGAGTTTACCCGGGGGGAGCTGCTGCTACCGGATAAAACAGGACAGCCGGTCC
Organism: Desulfopila sp. IMCC35008; assembly: GCF_010646885.2. Classification (GTDB taxonomy): domain Bacteria; phylum Desulfobacterota; class Desulfobulbia; order Desulfobulbales; family Desulfocapsaceae; genus Desulfopila. The sequence goes on from NZ_CP050700.1 coordinate 5,640,913, forward strand.
CCGCCGTTATGCTTAGGCAGGATGTAAACATCACCATTACCGGTATCGGTGCCAGGGTGAAGGTGGTTCAGGAATTCGTCAATCGTGGTGACGATTGGGTAAACGGCATCTATGTCTTTCCGCTCCCTCACGAATCGGCGGTCGACCGGTTGAAGATGAAGATCGGCGAGCGGGAGATTACTGGTGTAATAAAAGAGAAGGAAGAAGCGGAGGCGATATATAAAAAAGCAGCCAGTGAGGGGCGGAAGACCTCCCTTCTCAGCCAGAACAGGCCTAATATGTTTACCACCAGGGTCGCCAATATCGGGCCGGGTGAAAAAATCGTTCTGATCATGGAATATCAACAAGTTGCACGGTTTGAGGGAAATGTGTTTTCCCTGCGTTTTCCGCTCGCTATTACCCCCCGCTATATCCCTGGAACAGTACTTCCGGCCAATGAAGGTGCTGTTACCCGAAAGGTCTCTTTTGACAGTTCGGGTTGGGCCCGAAATACAGATCAGGTTCCGGATGCTTCGGATATTACCCCCCGGCAGGTACAATTTGAAAATTCGGGCCAGCCTCCGGTGAACCTGACTGTGGATATTGCAGCAGGGTTTCCCCTGGCTCGTCTCGAGAGTATGTATCATCAGGTTCAAAAGGAGGAGCAGGGCGAAAATCATTATAGGCTTACGGCCCAGGGCAGTATCGCGGCAGACCGGGATTTTGTTCTCGAGTGGGTGCCGCAAAACAGCAAGGTGGCTGCAGCGCTGTTTCATGAGGAATTGGGGAGTGAGCGGTATCTGTTACTTATGCTTATGCCGCCGCACGAGATGCAGGTGCAGGAAGGTCCGCGTGAAGTCGTGTTTGTGCTTGATGTTTCCGGGTCTATGGCCGGGAGATCAATTGTTCAGGCGAAGGAGGCGTTGGGCAGGGGGCTTGGCGGTCTCCGGCCGCAGGACAGGTTCAATATTATCAGTTTCAGCTCCAGCGCCCACGCCATGTTCGATTCTTCGAGAATGGCTACAGCCACAAACCTGGGAGAGGCAAAGGCCTATCTAGCTGGTTTGCAGGCTGGTGGTGGCACCGAGATGTACAGCGCCCTGAGTTTGGCCCTGACCGGGGAGGAACACCCTGCTTTTATCCGCCAGGTGGTGTTCCTGACTGACGGGGCCGTAGGGAATGAGCAGGCTCTTTTGGGGCTTGTTCGTGAACGACTCGGTGACTCGAGGCTTTTCACGGTGGGAATAGGCTCGGCACCCAACGATTATTTTATGACCCGGGCAGCAACCATGGGGCGGGGCAGCTTCACCTATATCGGGGATGTCGGTGAGGTCCGAAATAAAATGGATACTTTGTTGCGAAAACTCCGTTATCCTTCCTTTACTGATATCCGGGTAAAAAAAGAAGAGAACAGCGGCAGCATGGAACTGTATCCGAATCCGGTCCCTGACCTCTATCATGGGGAGCCCCTGATACTGGCCCTGCGAGGCAGTCAGGAGGAGGACTCTCTCATTATATCCGGTAAGGCTGGCGGCCGGGAGGTCGAGATCCGGGCGGATATTTCCACTTCCGGTTCTCGACCCGGGGTGGCGGCCCTCTGGGGACGTAAGAAAATCCGCAACCTGATGGAAAACCTGGCTCTTGGTGCTGATGGGGAAATGATCCGGCAGGAAGTTGTCGCCACAGCACTTCACCATCGTCTGGTGAGCCGCTACACCAGCCTTGTTGCCGTGGACAATGAGGTGAGCAGGCCGGCAGACAAGCTGGCGAAGACCCATGCTGTTCCGACTCCAGTTCCGCGTGGCCTCCAGATGGATGCGGTGTTTGGGGGCGGGGCGCGTACCGCCACACCTTCCACATTGCTCATTATTGTGGGGTTTGCCCTGATGGGCTTGGCCTTTCTTGCTTATTGTTGCAGGGGGCGGAGATGGGACAGGCTTTCCTGAAAATCACCGTTTACCTGACGCTCGCCACCGGAATTTTCCTGGTCTGTGACGGCATGTGGCTCCGCCTTAAGGAGGTCCTGGCCCAGAAACTCTTACAGAATGCCTGGCAGGAGACCATTCGGACCGGTGCTTCCGTTAAAGCATGGCCGTGGGCAGACAGCTGGCCGGTTGCCCGGTTACGTGTCGACAGACTGGGAGTGGACCATATAGTCCTGGAAGGCGACAGCGGCGAGGCCCTTGCTTTTGGTCCCGGCAGGGTGGCCGCCGGGGCACGACCCGGCCAGGACGGCAATTGCATTCTGGCCGGACACCGTGACACAAGCTTCACTTTTTTACAGGATCTCGTACCGGGGGATCGTATAAGTTTGCAGGCTGTAACCGGCAAGGTGTACGTGTTCCGGGTTACCTCAGGCAGTGTTCACGAGCGGTCCGGCCTCTATCTCGAGCAGCCTGAAACCCCCTGGCTGACCATGGTCACCTGTTACCCGTTTGAAGGTGTCCGGCCCTCCACCGAGCAGCGTTATGTTGTCTTTGCCAGGGCAGTGCTTTCCTCCTGACCAGCCACTTGACCAGGGTATCAAAGGTGGTTGCAAAAAAGGTTATTCATGGTAGACAGGCCTGATGAATGGGCGGTGTTCCAGACACTGCCTGAAATTAGGGTTATGGAGGAACCATGTTTGACAGTAAAATCACAAAAAAACTCATTTCCGAAGAGCAGATCCAGCAGACGGTGAGCCGACTTGGAAAAGAGGTTACTGAACATTATACTGGTATCGATCAGGAATTACTGGTGGTCGGTTTACTGAGGGGATCGTTTATCTTCATGGCGGACCTCGTCCGGTGTATCGAGTTGCCGCTCTGCGTCGATTTTATGACCGTATCCAGTTACGGCGACGGTACAATCAGTAGCGGCGACGTAAAAATAATTATGGATCTGGACACCTCCATTGAGGGACGTGATGTCCTGCTGGTGGAAGATATTGTCGATACCGGCAAAACCTTCAGCAAGGTGATCCGGATGATGAACAACAGGAACCCGAACTCACTCAAGGTCTGCACCTTCCTGAATAAACCTGAGTGCCGCACCGCCGATGTGACCGTTGATTTCTGTGGGATGGATATCCCCAACGAGTTTGTTGTTGGTTACGGTCTCGATTTCGCCCAGCAATACCGCAATCTTCCCTATGTTGGGGTACTCGGCGAGTAGTTAACCGATAAGCTTTATCAGTACATTGCTGAGCCAGGGGATGTAGGTAATAATCATGAGGGTGATGAAGAGCAACCCCAGAAAGGGGAGTGTCGCCCGGTAGAGTTCCACAATCGGTCGTTCAAATTTATAGGATGCAAGAAACAGGTTCAGGCCGACCGGCGGGGTGCAGTATCCTATCTGCAGATTGGTCAGGAAGATGATGCCCAGGTGGATCGGGTCGACACCGTATCCCTCAGCAATAGGCAGGATAAGCGGCACGATCAGCACCAGTGCTGAAAAAATATCGAGCATCGCGCCGACAATCAACAGGAAGACATTGAGCAGTAGCAGGAAGGTGTATTTGCTGTCGATGTAGGTGCGGATAAACTCGAAAATCCGCACCGGCACTTCCTGGTCGATCAGGTAGTTGGTGGAAGCCATTGAGGCTCCGAGAATGACCAGGATGCCGCCGAAGAGCATCATCGACTTGACCATTATCTCCGGCAGTTTCTTCAGTTCGACATCCCTGTAGATAAAGACCTCAACGATCAATACGTAAAGACTTGTAACGGCGGCCGCCTCCCCGGCAACAAAGAAGCCGCCGTAGATTCCACCAAGGATAATAACAGGCAGGGGAATTTCCCAGGCCGCATCTTTTAATGCCCGGACTCCGTCTTGAAAGGAAACATGTTGCCTTTTCGCTCTGGATCTTCCTCCCTGACGAACGGAATAGAGCATCAACAGGACCAGCATTACCACTCCTGGCAGGATTCCGGCCAGGAAGAGGTGGTCGATACGTGTCTCGGAGATAACACCGTAGAGAATGATTGGCAGGCTGGGAGGAAACAACAGGCCCAGGCTGCCCGACGAGGTGATAAGCCCCATGGAGAAGCGGTCGGAATAGCCGTCTTTCAAAAGCGCCGGAAGCAGTAATCCACCAAGCGCGAAAATGGTGACGCCAGAGGCCCCGGTAAAGGCGGTAAAGACGGCACAGACGCCAAGTGAAACCACCGCCAGCCCTCCGGGAAGCCAGCCCAGGAAAAAGCGAGAGAGCTGAAGGATACGTTCGGGCGCACGGCTCTCCGACAACAGGGTCCCCGCAAAAATAAAAAGCGGTAAGGAGATAAGCAGCGGTGTCTCCGCCAGTCGCGTCATCTCGATAATGACCACCGAGATATCAATTTCAGCACTTAAAAAGCCTATCAGCGCAAGAGCCGAGATAACAAGAAAGAGAGGAGCCCCGAGTAGCGCCAGGACCAGTGTGAGCCCTTTGATGATGTTCATTCGTTACCGGCTCCGTTCGAAGGGGATGATGATTGCAGGAGTGCGATTCCGGAGCCAGTAAAGAGGCCCAGGTAACGAAGAGTTATCAGGGCGAATGCCAGGGGGAAAATCGAGTTCCATAACCAGCTCGGCAGGTTGAACAGGCCGGGGGAACCAAATTCTATCTCGCTTTGCAGAAAGAGCACGGAGGCCCAGGTGAGCATCCCGGCAACAACGACTGAGAACAGGTTTGCTGCGAATGAGACCACAGGCAGCAACCGATCCGGAATAAGGTAGCCGGCCAGGTCCAGGGCGATATGCTTGCCACGTGAGGTGGCCAGTACCGCCCCGAGCAGTCCGCTCCATAGTACCAGGTAGCGCAGCAGGGGATCGGCCCATAACAGTCCACTTGAGAAAAAGGTTCTCAGCACGATCTGGAGACAGGCAAGGCCGATCATCGCGACCAGGAGCAGGCAGAGCATTGTTGTTTCCGCCTTGTCGCTGAGCGCAAGAAGACGCTGCATTAGGGATTTCCCCTCAGCGTTGTTATGAGGAGGTTTTTTCTGCACGGTATTTTTGCAGGATCGAATCGAGTGCCTCATAGATCTCTTTTGAAAAGGAATCCCCAACCATTTGTGGGATCGTTTTTTCTCGGTATTTTTCTAGCTCGATCATGGATTTCTCTTCGGCCACCACAAAGGTGACACCGTGATCCTGGAGTACCTTGCGCGATTCGATATTTGATTTGCGCGTTTCGTTCAACAGGTCTGCAAAGTGATGGTCCGCGGCGGTTTGCAGGATATTTTGCTGCTCTTTTGTTAGTTTATTGAATTTTTTCTTATCGAGCAGGAATACTCCGTAGGCATAACCAAACGGAGTGTCCGTTATGTAGCGCGCCTTGGTGAACCATTGCATGACGATGGAGCCGTACAATGAATTGTAGACGGTATCTACAAGACCTGTCTGCAAAGAGGACAGTACATCGGGAATGCTCAGCTGTACCGGGTTTATGCCAATGCTTGTCATGAATGTGGCGGATAGTGGGTCACCTGTAGGAACCCAGCTTGTAGACTTTTGCAATTCAGTCGTGGTGGCTATGGGGTTGGTGGACATGGTGTAGATAAAGCCGACCTCGGTCAGGGCGACCATTTCCATACCTTTATCGGCAAACTCCTTATGCCAGAGTGGTATCAGACCTTCCTTGACAACATCGACCTCCTCATAGGATTTCAGCAGGAAAGGAATCGCCATGACCCGGAAATCCGGAACAATGGTGGCAATACCGGTCATGGTGAAACCGCCTCCGTGTAACTGGCCCACCCTCATCTTGCGGTACATGGACACATCGTCACCCATGACACCGCCGGGATAGATCCTGAAACCGACTTCACCACCCGTCTTCTCCGTCACCTCGTCGGCGAATTCCTTGAACTTGGTAACCCAGACGGAACCATCGGGTGCCAAGCTGGCGATCTTGAATGTGTGTTTCGGCTTGGCCGTTGCCTGCCCGGTTACCAGAAAAAAGCTAAGGGCAAGTATGGTTAATAGTAATAGGGGAAACCGCATGATTCTCTCCGGAAATTATATGTTTATTTGGTGTTTGTTATTCACTAAAATAATCATCTTCAAGCAATCGTTTAGCTTTTCTTTTGGCGATCTGGTTGCTGAGGTTGTACTCGGGTGCAGACTGTAATGAAAAGTCGAGAACCTCCCTCAGTAAAGCGTCGTGCAACTTCTTATCGAATAGTTGCCGGGCGAGTGTCTCTGCATAGGTGACCTGGATGAGCAGGAATTGCCGCCCGGATATAGCCAGGGCCTTTTCAAAATGTTCCCGGCTTTTATCGGGGTCACCGCCGAACATCGGGGGACGGGTTGCGTAATAACCACCGAAAAAGAGGTGGGGGGCTCCAGCCTGGTAGGTCTCGTCGAGTTCGAGCAGCCTGGCCATGACCTTTTCCACCGTAACGAGTTCGGCCATTGCCGCAGGCGCTCCCTGTTGCTGTTGAATCCAGTTTAGCACAGCCAGAGCTCCCCAGAACAAGGGCGGAACATCGGAACGGTTAAGTTGCGACAACCTGTCTTCCAGCTGATCTATTCCGGTTACCTTCTGAAGATGGATGGTTCGGGCGAGCAGCGCTGCACCGTATTCGTTTGCCTTCTTGGATACTGTTTGAATGCGCTCTTTCGGATAGCCACACTCCCCCATGGCACCAATATAGCCGCTATAGGCCTGTGACCCGGCTATAAGCAACGACTTGCTTTTTGGATCGGAGGCAATCATGGAGTCGATCATCAGCAGGTAGGAGGGGGAACCCTCGCACACCAGCTCCAGATCTGCCTGTTTCTGCAGGTTGGCGACGGTGGGTTCGATAAAGGTGGTGCTAAGCAGGGCGGAGCAGGAGCTGAGTAGCAGCAGACAACCGGCTGCCAGCAGGTAACCTTTTGTTCGTGAAGGGCACAATCGCCTGAGTATTTGTTTCATGAGAGTGGGGAGTAGTATTTAAGTGTATTGGCTGGTCATTGCCGATATTTCCTGTAAGATTCTCTCTTTGAGCCGTTCGGGGCCCAAAACCCGCGCCATACCGCCGTACTGCAGGATTTTCATCATAATTTCACGATCATCGCTGACAGGCAGACGGAGGATGATTCCCTCATCGCACGGTTCAATCTCCTGGCCGGTGTGCCAGTGCTGGTGTTTCACCAGTTCGGCGGCTGTCCCGGTAAACAGGATTTCTGCTGTGTAGGTCTTCGAACCCTTGAATATACCAAACGATTGTTGCAGATATGTTTCATTAAGGTTCGGTAATCGTGATATCTTCTCATCCGTCACTTCCGCTTCCCCGATCCTGGCCAGGTGAAACATGCGCAGATCGTTCCGCAGACGGCATTGCGCCAGCAGATACCATCGTCCCTGATAGTTGCATAATCGTTGCGGCTCAACCACTCGTACACTGGCATCGGAAGAGGCTGAGGTGTAGTGGAGGGATACTGCCCTGTGATTCAACAGGGCATCTACAATCTTGCCGAAGATGCCGGTATTGATCGATTCGATCTCAACCCACTCACAGTAGAGTCCTTCTTTTAGATCCTGGTAATCGGCAGAGAGCAGGGTGGAGAGTTTTTCTTCGAGTTGCCGTACTTCATCCAGATCTTTTAAACCAGCCTCTTCGGCAAGTTTATGGATCATGCCGAGCAGGAAAAAGACTTTAGGGCTCTGGGTAAAGGGCAGGGAAAAGCCTTGTTCGGTATAGTAAAAACCGTTTTTTAGCTGATCGAATTCAAGCGGGGCCAGCAGTCTGTCGCGAAGATAGGCAATATCCCTGCGGGCTGTAGCGAGTGAGACCTCAAACTGTTCGGTCAGGTTGGTGGCATTGGGATACCGGTTGTTGAGTATGTCCTGGTGAAACGAGTAGACGCGTTCAAGCAGGCTCATTGTGCTGCCCTATTTTGACTGCCTGCGATGTTTTACCGGCAGTATCTTCATCTGTTCACGATATTTGGCGACAGTCCGGCGGGCGATCTTGATATTGGTTTCTGCAAGTTTATTGGAGATGGCGCTGTCACTAAGAGGCTTGGTTTTATCCTCATCCTGGATCATCTTGCGTATCCGGGTCTTGATCGACTCGGAGGCCAGTGCTTCGCCACCTTCCCTTGGGATGGCAGTGGAAAAGAAGTATTTTAATTCGTAAATACCCTGCGGGGTATGGGTATATTTATTGGAGGTCACCCGGCTGATAGTCGACTCGTGCATCTCGATGTCTTCTGCCACATCACGCAGGATCAACGGTTTCAGGTAGGCAGGACCGCGTTCGAAAAAATCCATCTGGAATTTCAGGATCGATTCCATCACCTTGTAGATGGTGCGCTGACGCTGGTACAGCGAGCGAATAAACCACTCCGCACTCTTGACCTTTTCGGTGACGTAACTGCGGGACTCTTTTTGTAATTTCTTATCCTTGTTCTGCAGCATTTCCACATACTCAGAGGAAAGCTTCAGGTTGGGAACGTCGTCGTCGTTTAAGCGAATAATGTATTCCCCGTCCACCTTATGCACATAGACATCCGGCACAATGTAGTTGGTGGTGTCGGTGGCGTAGGGAAGCCCGGGGAAGGGGGTCAGCTCGGAGGTGATGAAGTCGATGGCCCGGATAATTTCATTCTTTTTCTTACCGGTAGCCCGCATCAACTCCTTGTAGTTTTTTACTTCCAGCAGCGACAGGTGATCCCTGACGATAATGGCTGCCAGACTGTTTTCTTTACCCATTCGTTCAAGTTGTAGATAAAGTGACTCAGAGACATCCCGTGCCGCGATACCTGGTGGATCGAGTTCCTGCATTATTTCAAGAACATATTCCACTTCGTCCGTGTCGCTTTCGTTTGCCTTGATAATCTCCTCGGTGGTCACCACCAGGAATCCGTACCGGTTCAGGTTGGCAGCGATATAGAGGGCAATCTGTTTTTCTTTTTCATCAAGTTCACGATGGGCGAGCTGCCATTGCAGATAGGCCAGCAGGCCGGGTTGTTCCGATATGAAATCGAACTGCGAGGGGGCATCTGCAGCAGGTGTCTCGTGGGCAAAGGAGAAGTTGGAATCAAAATTATTAGCGTAATCTTCCCAGTTTACCTGATCAAGCGTCTCGCCGATCGATACCTGTTCGGTAACATCCTGCTCTTTCTTGGGTTCCGTACTCTCAATCGATGCACTTAATTCCGGGGGGAGTTCGGCCCGTTCCGCTGCAGAGAGATCTTCTTCCAGGGCCGGATTCTGTTCTATCTCAGCCTGGAGGGCGCCGGAGAGTTCTAGGCGGTTAAGTTGCAACAGCTTTATGGCCTGGCGCAACTGTGGTGTCATCACCAGTTTCTGTGCCAGCTTCAGTTGTTGTCTGAGTTCCAGTGCCATAATTTATCGTTTTACATGGAGAAGTTTTCGCCAAGGTACATCTTACGTGCTACTTCGCTTTCGATTATATCATCTGCAACGCCGCTTGTTAATATTCTTCCGGCGTTCATGATATAGGCAAAGTCACATACCTGGAGTGTTTCCCGTACGTTATGGTCAGAGATGAGCACTCCGAGACCAAGATCCTTAAGACTATAGATAAGTTTCTGTAATTCACCCACCGCCAGTGGATCAATGCCGGCAAAGGGTTCATCGAGCAGGATAAACTGCGGGCGGGTGGCAAGTGATCGCATGATTTCCACCCTTCGCCGCTCGCCGCCGGACAGGGCGTGTCCGAGGTTGTTGCGCAGGTATTCGATATTCAGGGTGGTCATCAGTTCGTCTATCCGGTTGTTAATCTCGTTTTTGGTGAGACCGAGTGGTTCGAGGATGATGCGCACATTTTCCTCGACAGTCAGTTTCTTGAAAACGGAAGGTTCCTGCGCCAGATAGGAAATTCCTTTCAGGGCCCGTTTATGGATGGGCAGGTTGGTAATGACCTCACCTTCGAGCAGCACATTGCCCTCATTGGGGCGGATAAACCCCGCAATGGAATAAAATGAAGTGGTTTTACCGGCCCCGTTTGGCCCCAGCAGACCGACTACCACACCGGTATTGACCTGCAGGCTGACACCGTCAACCACGGTACGGCTGCCGTACCGTTTTACGATGTTTCTCGTTTCGAGTAATGCCATTGTGTTGATTCGTCTCTTTCTGTCAGTTCTGCAAAATGGTCATGTTGACCCTGCCCGGCTTTGCCGTACCTTTATCCTTGTCACCGATGGTAACACCAGGTCTTCCGCCGATGACCTCAGACCTTTCTTCGTCAAGATAATAGATGATTTTCTCACCGCTTATCATGTTCTGGTTCTCCCAGGCCTTGGCATCCCCGGTGAGGATAAACTGTCTCTCCTTGGCAAGGTATATCGACTTCTTAGAGGTTCCGAGCCATTTTCCCCTGGTGATCTCTACGTTGCCGAGATTTATCATCTTTTCGACTTTTTGCTTGATACTCGCACCATCACTGTCTTTACCTTTTGGGGAGTAGTAAACGGTCATCTCATCCGATCGTATACGAACATCACCCTGGCGAGCATCCACGTCACCGGTAAACAGGACAGAATTGGTCTTTTCGGTGGACGACATGTGGTCCGCTTCAACGGTTATGGGATCGTCTTCAGCGAATACCGGCTGACCGAGAAAGAGTACTGTAGCTAAAAACAATATCAGGAAATTGAAAATGGGTGATGTCGTGGTCTTCATCGCATATCTCCATCAATTAAACAAAAAAAACTGCCTTATGCAAATAACGAGCCTATGGTAGCTTATAGGTTGTGAAAAGTAAAGCATAGCAGTTGTCTGGAGATGTTTCTTTTAAACTTACACACAAATCCAGCATGTTATGGGTTGCTGCCCTGATTGTTGTATGGGCACGGGCATGGAGCAAAAATAGGAACATATGAGAAGGGAAGCAAGGTAAAAGATGGCAGATATGAATCCACCCCGATAAAAGGGGTGCACCCTGAGGGGAGAATCAGGGCAAAATTCTGTTACAGGTAGCTCATTATCGTGTTTTTGAGACCATTTTGGGGTGCCTGAAGTACCCGAGAGAATGCTTTACTAAAAATGAACAAATAAGTAGAATGTGTGGTTTACAGTTCAATTGATGTGTTCCCTGAGTCTGAATCCGATATTTCCCGGCATTTCTTTTTTTGCTGCAGGAGTTGACCTGCTACCGCCACCGGTGTCTTCAGTCAGGGAGGGGATACCTTCTATATTTATCATGCCTTCCAGTGGGCAAAAAGGATGAACGTGCAGGTGAATAAAATGAAAGAGAGCGTTGAAAGGGCAAAGGTGCTGGTTGAGTCCTTACCATATATGCAGGAGTTCCGTCATAAAACAGTGGTCATTAAATATGGCGGACACGCCATGGTTGATGCCAACCTGAAAAGACAGTTTGCCCTTGATGTGGTGTTGCTCAAGCAAATAGGCATCAATCCGGTTATCGTTCATGGCGGTGGCCCGCAGATCAACCTCTTTCTGGATCGTCTTAATATAAAACCAAGTTATGTGCAGGGCATGCGCGTAACCGACGGGGAAACCATGGACGTGGTGGAAATGGTGCTGGTCGGTAAAGTCAATAAGGAGATTGTGGGGCTGATTAACCATTGCGGTGGTAAAGCTGTCGGCCTCTCCGGTCGTGACGGCGACCTGGTTTGCGCACGCAAATTGCAAGTGAGTGCCGTCCCTTCAGAAAAGGATCTACAGGACAAGCCGCCGGAGTTAATCGACCTGGGCCGAGTGGGCCAGGTTACCCAGATTAATGCCGGAGTGCTGGAGAACCTCTACCAGGGAGACTTCATTCCGGTTATTGCCCCGGTGGGTGTGGGAGAAGACGGCCAGGCCTTCAATATTAATGCGGATCTTGTGGCGGGCGCCATAGCCGGAGCGCTATCAGCTGAAAAACTGATACTGCTTACCGATGTGGAAGGTGTCAAGAACAAGGCGGGCCAGTTGATAAACAATTTGCCAAAGGAAGAACTGGAGACCCTTATCACGGCAGGGACCATTGCTGGCGGAATGATTCCCAAGGTGCGCTGCTGTGAAGATGCGATTGAAAGAGGGGTCAAGAAAACATATATCGTCGATGGCAGGATGGAGCATGCCATCCTGCTGGAGATGTTTACCCGGGAAGGTGTCGGGACGGAGATATACTGATGGAAAATACAAATAACAATTGGCAACAACGGGGTAACAGGGTTTTTATCGGCAATTATGCACGGTACCCGGTGGCCATGGAAAAAGGTGAGGGGTGTAAACTCATAGATACAGATGGGCGGGAGTATCTGGACTTTCTTTCCGGTATCGCTGTGTGCGCCCTGGGACACTGTCATCCTGCGGTGACCGAGGCGATCTGTACACAGGCCTCAACCCTCGTGCATGTTTCAAACCTTTACTATACAAAACCGCAGACAGAACTGGCAGAGATGCTGGTGGCGAACTCTTTTGCAGACAAGGTCTTTATGGCTAACAGTGGCGCCGAGGTCAACGAGGCGGCAATCAAGCTGGCCCGTATCTCCAGTGGTGAAGGAAAATATGGCATCATCTCATTGGCCGGATCCTTTCATGGCCGGACCCTGGCAACCGTGGCAGCTACGGGGCAACCCAAGTTTCACGCAGGGTTTGAGCCGCTCCCGGCAGGTTTTTCCTATGCACCTTTCGGTGATATTGCTGCACTTGAGGCAATGATTACGGAGTCGACCTGCGCCATCATGTGTGAGCCTTTGCAGGGTGAGGGGGGTGTGCGTCCACTGGAGCAGGAGTACCTGCAGGGGCTCCGGGGCCTTTGTGATAAGTACGGTCTGCTGCTGATCTTTGACGAGGTTCAGACCGGCATGGGAAGGACCGGAACACTCTTTGCCTACCAGCAGCTCGGCCTGGTACCGGATATCATGACCGTTGCCAAGGCGCTTGGAAACGGGCTGCCTATCGGGGCCATGCTGACCACAGAAAAAATCGCAGCAGCCCTGGTACCGGGAACTCACGCCTCCACATTTGGCGGCAATCCTGTGGCCTCCGCTGCCGCTGTCAGTGTTATGAAAATCATGCTGGAAGATGACTTTCTCCCAGGTGTCCGGGAGAAGGGACGTTATTTCGGCGATAAACTGCAGGGGCTGGCGGACAAATATCCGTCTGTTGCAACCGGTGTTCGTGGTCTGGGGCTGATACTCGGCCTGGTGTTAACCGAGGCCGGTATCGAACATGGTACGGGTGTCGTGAACACGATGTTTGAAAAGGGCTATCTCATGAATTTTGCCGGTGGCACTGTGCTTCGGTTCGTCCCGCCCCTGGTGGTAACGGAGCTGGAGATAGACCGGTTTGTGGCGGCGCTGGATGAAACCCTCGCAGGGTTGCCGGTTTAAAATCCGAAGTATCATTACCGGGTGAGGCTGGAAAGCGGTGAAAATGCTTTGCAAATCACTACGTTTTTATGTAATGATACTTCTTTTCTCCCCAGTAAATGGACTGTCTTGGGAAAAAGCGGGGAGGTGAACGACCGGCGGGGAACGCCTGCCGGGTTGTCTTGAGGTTATAAGCATGCCGAAGCATTTGTTAGCATTACAGGATTTTACCAAGGAAGAACTCCTCGGACTCATTGATCGGGCGATTGTCCTGAAAAAGGAATCTGCAGAGGGAAAACGTCATCAGCAGTTGGCGGGCAAGACCGTCAGCCTCATTTTCGAAAAACCGTCTACCAGGACCAGGGTCTCGTTTGAATCAGCCATGTATGGTCTGGGTGGTCAGGTGATTTTTCTCTCCTCAAAAGATACCCAGCTCGCCCGCTCGGAGCCGTTAAAGGATATGGCCCGCGTTATGGCCCGTTATGTGGACGGCATGGTTGTGCGTACCTTTGGCCAGAATGTGGTCGATGAGCTCTCCGCTTACTCTGATGTTTCGGTTATCAACGCCCTGACGGATTTGCACCATCCCTGCCAGGTGCTCAGTGATGTGATGACGGTGATCGAGAAGAAGGGCAGCATCGAGGATCTCCACATCGCCTGGGTTGGTGATGGTAATAATGTGGCCAACTCCTGGATTCAGGCGGCGGCTGTACTTGGTTTTAAGCTGACCCTGGCCTGCCCGGAAGGGTACGACCCCGACGCAGAGATACTCTTTGCCAGTGACAAAATTGCTGAAAAACCAATTGTTGTGACCCGCGATCCTGCTGAAGCGGTTGCCGGTGCTGATGCCGTCAATACAGATGTCTGGGCTTCCATGGGCCAGGAAGATGAGGCGGAAGGCCGGATAGAAATTTTCCGGCCTTACCAGGTGAATGGCGAGCTGATGAGCAAGGCCCCGGCGGATGCCATTGTCATGCACTGCCTGCCGGCGCACCGGGAAGAGGAAATCACCGAAGAAGTGCTGGAGTCGAAGCAGAGCGTGGTTTTCGACCAGGCAGAGAACAAGATGCATATTCACAAGGCGATTCTCGAACAGATGCTTGGGTAACGCCTGAACGTATAAAAAGTTACAACTCGCCTGATGCGGGTTGCATTGAGGTTTAGAAGATGGATGTTAAGAAGATAGTACTTGCCTATTCAGGGGGACTTGATACCTCGGTAATCCTGAAGTGGCTCGCCGAAGAGTATGATTGCCCGGTTATTGCTTATTCAGCCGATATCGGCCAGGAAGAGGACTGGGATGCTGTTCGTAAAAAAGGGATGGCCACCGGAGCTGAGAAAGTAATCATCTCTGATCTCAAAAAAGAGTTTGTCGAGGAGTATATCTTCCCCGCCTTTCGCGGAAACGCGATCTACGAGGGAAAGTACCTGCTCGGCACTTCCCTTGCCCGCCCGCTCATCTCGAAAGAGCAGGTCCGTATCGCCAAAGAAGAAGGGGCCAATGCGGTCAGCCATGGTGCCACCGGCAAGGGCAATGATCAGGTCCGGTTTGAGCTCGGTTATATAGGGCTTGATCCGCAGCTGCAGATTATTGCCCCCTGGCGAACCTGGGATCTCACCTCCCGGACCAGGCTGGTGGAGTTTGCCGAAAAACACAACATCCCGATACCGGTCACCAAAGAAAAGCCATACAGCTGTGACGAGAACCTGCTGCATATCAGCTATGAGGGTGGGATCCTCGAGGACCCCTGGACTGAGCCGGACGAGGCGATGTTCCAGATGACCGTCTCTCCTGAGAATGCCCCGGATACCCCGACCTACCTTGAGATGACTTTTAAGAACGGCGATCCCGTCGCTCTCGATGGCGAAGATTTGCCGCCGCTGGAACTGTTCACCCGCTTAAACAAGATAGCCGGCGCAAATGGTATCGGTCGTCTGGATCTGGTGGAAAACCGTTTCGTCGGCATGAAGTCCCGCGGTGTTTACGAGACACCTGGCGGAACCCTGCTGCGTGAGGCCCACCTGGCGCTGGAAGCGATCACCATGGACCGGGAAGTAATGAAAATCAGGGATTCCCTGGTGCCCAAGTATGCCGAGCTGATTTACAACGGCTTCTGGTTCTCACCTGAGCGTGAGTTGCTGCAGGTCACCATGGATGAAGCACAGAAAAACGTCAATGGTGTAGTACGCATGAAACTCTACAAAGGGAACTGCATTCCGGTCGGCCGTAAATCCGATCAGTCCCTTTATCAGGAGAGTTTTGCCACCTTCGAGGAAGACAATGTCTACGATCAGGGAGATGCTACCGGCTTTATCCGTTTGAACGGGCTTCGGCTCCGGATCCAGGCCCTGCAGGGTAAGTAACATGAGCGAGCAGAAAAAAAGTGGTTCCGAAAAGCTCTGGGGAGGACGGTTTGCCGAAGGCACCGCCGCTTCCGTCGAGGCTTTTTCCGCCTCCATTCATTACGATTCCAGGCTTTACAAGTATGATATCGCCGGTTCCAAGGCTCATGCCACTATGCTGGCCGACAGAGGCATACTCAACGCAGAGGAGCTGGCGCTCATTGTTGAAGGGCTAAGCGCTATAGAGCAGGAGATTGAGGCGGGCAGTTTTGAGTTCAAGCGGGAACTTGAAGACATCCACATGAATATCGAGAAGGCACTGGTGGACCGTATCGGACCGGCAGGGGCCAAGCTGCACAGTGCCCGTTCACGTAACGATCAGATCGCCCTCGATTTTAAGATGTATCTTCGCGACCAGTGCGATATCATTGCAGCCCTGCTCGATGATGTGCGTCGCTCGTTTGTCCTGCTGGGCCGTAAATACCTTGGCAACTTCATGCCGGGTTATACGCATTTGCAGCGGGCCCAGCCGGTACAGATCAGCCACCATATGCTCGCTTATTTTGAAATGTTCGGGCGCGATAAGGAGCGTCTGCTCGATTGCCGCAAACGTCTGAACCTCTCTCCGCTCGGCTGTGCAGCCATGGCCGGAACCGGCTTGCCCATCGACCGGGAGCAGGTGGCCGAAAGCCTCGGCTTTGACGGCGTGACCGCCAACTCCATGGATACGTCCGGTGACAGGGATTTTGCCATCGAGTTTACCAGTTGCTGCACCATGATCCAGCTTCATCTGTCCCGCTTGTCGGAAGAGCTTGTGCTCTGGTCGAGCCAGGAGTTCTCCTTTGTCGATATCTCCGATAAGTTTTGTACCGGTTCATCAATCATGCCACAGAAGAAGAATCCGGATATTCCGGAACTGATTCGCGGCAAGTCCGGCAGGGTGGTTGGCAGTTTAATGAGTCTTATTACGCTGGTAAAAGGACTTCCTTTAACGTATAATCGTGATTTGCAGGAAGATAAGGAGCCGGTGTTCGATACCGTTGATACCGTGTCGGCTTCGCTCTCCATCATGGCCGAGCTGCTTGAGAACCTGCAATTTAACACCAAGGTAATGGAAGAGGCCACCAGGACCGGTTTTATTACCGCGACGGATCTGGCCGATTACCTGGTGGTAAAAGACGTTCCTTTCCGGGAGGCCCATGGTATTGTCGGTCGTTCCGTAGCTTACTGCCTGGATAAGGGCTGTGAGTTGTATGAATTGACGGTAGAGGAGCTTCAGCAGTTTTCACCGGTTATAGAAAAAGATGTTTTTGAGGTACTGAGTGTCGAAGGTTCGGTAAATAGCCGTATCTCGACGGGCGGAACCGGCCTGAAGCGGGTTGAAGAGGCCGTCCTAAATGCTGAAAAACAAATGGGGATATCCAAATGAGATCTGTACGCGGAGCATGTTTCGCGGGGACTATGATCCTGGGAACCGCTCTTCTGTTTACCGGAGGTTGTGGTTATAAGAATTTGCCGGTACCACCGGATACCGTGGTGCCAGAAGCAATAAATGATTTACGCTATACCGTTGACGACGGGGGTGTGGAACTGACCTGGACGTACCCGGTTGAAACCATCAGCGGCGACAATATTGTCGCGATTTCGTCGTTCGATCTGTATCGGGCCGAGATTGCGGTTGATGATTACTGTCCCACCTGTCCTGTGCCTTACGGGGAGCCTATCGAGGTTCCCGGTGGTATGACACAGGAGGAAGGGCAGCTGCGTACAGCTACCTACAAAGCGGGACTGCTCAAAGATAACCACAAATATTTTTTCAAGGTTCAGGCGAGGAATAACTGGTGGGCGTCTGGGGCAGATTCAAATATCATAACCTTTGTCTGGCAGCAGCCTGTGGTTGCGCCGACAGGTCTGACAGCGGTAGCTGCCGGAAAAGATATTCGCTTGAGCTGGCAGCCTGCTACAAAACTCAAGGACGGCAGCCCTGCCAAGGCGGATGTCGTGTATCAACTCTATAAGAGTGCAGGCGAGGAAGATTTTAACGCCTGGGGCCGGGCATCTTCAGATACGAGCCGGGTTGATGATGAAATTGTAAAAGGTACGGAGTACCGGTACAAGGTGCAGTCCATGACCCGGATCGGCAAGGATGTTTTTGAGGGCGGAATGAGCGAAATCGTGACCGCTTCCGTGCTCGATAAGACGCCACCGTCTGTTCCGACGTCTGTGAAGGCGATCCAGACCGCCGGAGGCGTGAAGGTGATTTGGGAAAGTGTACGCGGTGATGACGTGGCTGGATATAATGTGTATCGCAAGGATGCTGGCAAGGGCTACGAGAAAGTGGGTACCGTCAAGGTTCCGTATACTATCTTTGAGGATGCTACCGCCAAGGAAGGTGCTGCATATTCCTATAGCGTCACCGCTTTTGATACGGCCAACCCACCAAACGAAAGCAAGAAATCCGGGGAGGCTAAAATCAGGCCTTAATTTGACTTTCCGGCAACTTGCCTCATATGGCTGGTTTTGGTGAAGTAAACAGGGTGGCCCTTCAGTCCGTATTGACTGGAGGGCTTCTTGTTGTTGGGGGAGAATAAAAAATGACAGGGTGTAAAGAGATGACAATACATTTCCCCATTAAATTTGATAAAATGAGCGGAACGGGTAATGACTTCATTATCATCGACCATCGTGAGATGTTTATCCCGCTCAGTGAACAGGCTGAATTTGCTAAAAAAGTATGCCGTAGAATGTTCTCCGTTGGGGCGGATGGCTTGATATTGCTGGAAAGCTCCGACGTTGCTGATTTTCGCTGGCGCTTTTACAATTCGGATGGTTCCATTGCCGAAATGTGCGGGAACGGTGCACGCTGTACAGCTCGATTTGCGTATGAGAAGGGTATGGCCAGTAAGTCCATGCGCTTTGAAACCGTTGCCGGGATTATCGAGGCCAAGATACTCGGGGAGGGAGAAGAGGTATCTATCCTGATGACCGAACCGTTCGACTATCGCCGTAACCAGGCCTTGAATCTGGATGGCATTGAGAGACAGGTGCACTTCGTCAATACGGGTGTGCCGCACGCGGTTATCTTTCTTGATAACGAGGAGGCGCCGGTCAAGATCTGGGGGCGCAAGGTCCGTTTCCACGAGTTGTTTCAACCGCAAGGAGCAAATGCAAACTTTGTTACCGTCTGTGGCGAAAACGAGTTGAAGGTCCGCACCTATGAGCGTGGAGTGGAAGATGAAACAATGGCTTGCGGTACCGGTTGCGTGGCCTCGGCCATTATGGCTGTTTTGGAGAAAGGAATGAGTTCGCCTATCCGGGTACGTACTTCGGGCGGTGACAAATTGGAAATATTTTTTGACCTGACTGAAGATGGTGGCGCGGTGCAGAAAGTATATATGCAGGGGGCTACCAGGGTTATTTATTCAGGGCAGTTAACAGCAGAGTCTCTGCTGTAATAGAGGACGAGATACCGGGAGGAGATCATGGAACGATTTCACGGAGCGTTAACAGCGTTAGTTACCCCCTTTCGTGATGGAAAGGTTGATGAAAAAGGATTGATAGATCTAATAGAGTACCAGATAGCTAACGGAATCCACGGTATTGTACCGTGCGGTACCACCGGCGAATCCGCCACTCTTGGATTTGATGAGCATAAACGGGTTGTCGAGTTGACGGTGAAGACCGTAGCCGGCCGGGTTCCTGTTATAGCCGGTACCGGTGCCAACAATACCCTGGAGGCTATCGAGTTTACCGAAAGCGCCAAGGAGTCGGGGGCTGATGCGGTGCTTTCTGTTGCGCCGTATTACAACAAGCCGAGCCAGGAAGGTATTTACCAGCACTTTAAAGCGGTGTGTGACGCGGTGGATATCCCGACCTTTCTCTACAATGTGCCGGGCCGGACAGTGGTCAATATCCAACCTGAAACAACGGCACGCCTGGCCCAGCTCGAAAATGTTATCGGCATCAAGGAAGCGTGCGGCAGTCTGGAGCAGATTAGCGATGTGCTGCGCCTGTGCCCGGATGATTTCATCCTGCTTTCCGGTGACGATTTCACTTCTATGCCGACAGTTTTTGTTGGTGGCAAGGGTGTGATATCTGTGGTCTCCAATGTGGATCCGAAGGGTATGTCCGATCTTATGAACGCAGCACTTGCCGGGGACGTTACGCGTTCCAAGGAGCTGCATTACAGGCTGTTTCGGCTCATGAAGCTCATGTTTGCCTGCCCCAGCCCGGCACCGGCCAAGAGGGCGCTGAAGCTTATGGGGAAGATCGTGGATGAAACACCCCGTTTACCGATTACGGTCGTGGATGAGCCGACAGATGCCAAACTGAAAGAAGCGCTGGCTGAAATCGGCATGCTCTAACCGGGATAGATTACAGACAGGAGGGAAATTGAATGGTTAAGGTCATCATTGCGGGTGCGGCCGGCAGGATGGGGCAGCGCATTGCCCATATGGTTGCCGCTCACCCGGAACTCGAATACAGCGCTGCTTTTGAGGCAACCGGGAGCCCGGCGATAGGACGGGATGCCGGAGAGCTGGTGTTTGGGGAGAAAAACGGGGTGATCATCGAGGAAGGGCTGGAAGCGGTGGTCGATAAGGGCGATGTCATCATCGACTTTACCTTTCACGCGGCGACCATGGGGTTTGCCCGGATAGCAGCTCAACATAACAGGGCCATGGTGATTGGCACAACCGGTCTCACCGGGGAGAACCTGGCTGAGTTGCGACAGTTGGCTGAGAATTTTCCCTGCGTCCAGGCCCCCAATATGTCTGTTTGTGTTAACGTGCTGTTCAAACTGGTCAAGAAGACTGCGGCCATTCTTGGCAGTGATTTCGATATCGAGATTGTCGAGGCACACCACAATAAGAAAAAAGATGCTCCGAGCGGTACGGCCATCAGGCTTGGCGAACTGGCTGCGGAAGGCGTGAATACAAAACTTTCTGAGGTTGGTGTTTTTGAACGAAACGGCATCATCGGCGAGCGTAAACCGGAAGAAATAGGTATCCAGTCAATTCGCGCGGCTGATATCGTTGGTGAACACACCGTCTATTTTGCCGGTCCGGGTGAGCGCATCGAGTTGACGCACCGGGCACACAGTCGCGATCATTTTGCTAAAGGCGCCGTTACGGCGGCAGCCTGGATAATGGGTCGGGAAAACGGGGTCTATTCCATGTTCGACGTGCTCGGCCTGGACGACCTGTAAGCGGAAGACTATGAGTTCTGTGCAACAACGTATATTTATCGGTCTTGGTTCCAATCTCGGCGATAGCGCGGAGACACTCCTCCAGGCCTGGGCTCTCCTGGGAGAGGAGGAGGGCATCGAATGTGTTCGCTTATCCGACCCGTATATGACCGCACCCGTCGACATGCATAGCCAACATTGGTTTACCAACTGTGTTGGCGAATTGCGTACTACACATCCCCCTCACCGGCTGCTGGCAAAATTGCTGGCGGTTGAGACGGCTCTTGGCCGGGTGCGGGGAGAGGGGGCGTTTGGTTACGAAGACAGGCCCATAGACCTTGACCTTATCTATTACGGTGAAGTTGAGCTGGATGAGCCGGATCTGGATCTGCCCCATCCGCACCTGTACAACCGGTTGTTTGTGCTGACGCCTCTTTGTGAAATCGCGCCGGAATTTATAGATATCAAGTATCATGTACCGGTGAGTGAGCTGGAGACGCGTCTGCTGGCTAAAATCGAACAGGGGCTTGAACGTAAACAGCTGATAAGCAGAAACAGCTGGGATTCAGCCTGAAACTGAAGCGGATGTTCAACAGTAACGATCAGAGAGGTACATTATGAGCCCTCTTCGGCTGATAGTTATCGCCATACTGCTCTATATCGGTTACCGGTTACTGTTCGGTGGCCGGAAGAAGGTGAATCGCGGCCAGGCTCCCAAAGAGCCGAATGGGGAGTTCCCCACAAGCGATGTTTTGGAAGAAGACCCTGTCTGTCACACCCTGGTGCCAAGGCAACAGGCCGTAAGTTGGCAGGACGGGGATGAGGTTTTTTATTTTTGCAGTCAGGAATGTTGTAATACATATATATATCAAAAAGGAGAACAGGGATGAAGTTTTTCATCGATACAGCGAATATTGAAGAAATAAAGAAAGGTGTGGAGATGGGTATGGTGGACGGTGTTACCACCAACCCTTCCCTTATTGCCAAGGAAGACAAACCGTTTGAAGAGATCATCAAGGAGATCTGCGAGATCGTGGAAGGTCCGGTAAGCGCTGAGGTCGTGAGCCTGGAAGCAGATGGAATGGTTGCCGAGGCACGTGAGTTGGTCAAGATCAGCGACAAGATCGTTATCAAGATCCCGATGATCACCGAGGGCATCAAGGCTGTTAAAAGGCTGACCGCCGAAGGTATCAAGACCAATGTGACCCTGGTTTTCTCCGCCGCCCAGGCCCTGCTGGCCGCTAAAGCGGGAGCGACCTATGTCAGCCCCTTCGTCGGCAGACTTGATGATATCGGCGTTCAGGGTATGGAGCTGATCAGTGATATCGTGACCGTTTATGACAACTACGGGTATCAGAGTGAAGTGATTGTTGCCAGCGTACGCAGCCCGCAGCATGTGACGGATTCGGCGCTGATCGGTGCCGACATCGCCACTATCCCGCTCAAGGTTATCGAGCAGTTGGCAAAGCATCCGCTTACCGATATCGGCATGGAGCAGTTCCTGGCCGATTGGGAGAAGCGGGCAAAGTAATTTATGCGGTACACACAGGCGAAAAGGTTTCATCCTTTTCGCCTGCTTGCGATTTTTTTATATGATGCGTATTCCCGCAGCCCGCTACAGTGTCTCCTTTTGTCTTTGCGTGTCCATGCTGTTTTTTGTCAGCCTGGCCCAGGGCCAGATGTTTGCCTGCAAGGACAGCAGGGGGAAAATAAGCTACACCAATGCCCCGTCTTCAGGAGGCTGTGTTGCTTTAGGCAGTGGGCCGCAAAAACGCCGAAACCGCTGGAAATCACCAGCCAGTTACGACCCAAAAGCCTTTGACCGGGCGATCTGGGCGGCGGGGAATCGCTACAACGTAGATCCTCACCTGATTAAGGCCGTTATCCTGGCCGAGTCCGGTTTTAACAGTCGGGCCGTTTCCAAGAAGGGCGCCCAGGGGCTCATGCAGCTCATGCCCCAAACAGCGCGTGAACTGCGGGTTCACGATCCTTTCAATCCTAAAGAAAATATCAATGGCGGTACCCGCTATCTGCGCAGGATGCTGGATATCTTCAACGGTAATCTGGTGCTCTCCATTGCGGCATACAACGCCGGTCCTGGTGCTGTAAGAAGGGCAAAAGGCATCCCTAAAATACCCGAGACGGTTCGTTATGTCTCAAAGGTGCTCACCCATTACAAAGGCTATAAAGGGGAAGCAGGGGCGTAATAGAGGGCTTTTTCCCCATCTTTCTCTTCTTACCCGGCAAACGACTGCAGCTTCCCCCCACAACACCACACCCGAGTACCCGGTCCTTATCGCTATCGTGCAGGGGCGCGGAGAGAGTTACCCCGGGTTATGAGTCGGTACCCAACTGTTGTATACCGGTGCCATGAGACCGTTCCGGCATGATGGTGGCGTCGTAAATGAGAATAATCGAGATCGATGATATTTCATCATCACAGCACTAAGAAAAATATGACTGGAGGGGGACTTGTAGAGGGTGTTTTGATATGGACGCCAAAGGGGTGATCATTCAAAATCATGGCATGCTAGAAATAATGCATAACACCACTGTTTATCTTAAGGGGCAACTTCGCGGCGTGAAGCCTCTATCAATATTTCAGTGACGAACTTTGAGGTATTACTGGTCGTCCAGTAATCGGTTACGTACCGTTCAAAGGACTCATTGCTGAGCTGATACCTGTTCTCACTTGCCCATTTTTCGATCTTCAGATATGTCTCATGGAGATTATCGTGAGACCCTATGTGATAGCAGGAAAGCATCATTTTCCCTCCGAACCTGTACTGATTCTCTTCAGGACACGGCATGATGGTCTTCTGCAAAATTTTGATTTCCTGATCTTTCCTGTCAATCCTGTCTTGGACAGAGGAATAGTTGATAATCACCGGACCTGTAATTTCATTCTTCAGATCTTCAACATATCGGGTGAACTGGAGATTAATGATCGAAGACTTGAGGTCGTTTTCAAAGACCTGATCCTGAAAAAGGATGTCGGAGGGCTCAATAAACTTGATGGCCACTTCACGAATATCGTTGTCAATTACAGTTTCTGCTTCAATAATCAGCTCGTGCCAATCTTTAACAGATACATATTTTCGGTGTATCTCTTCCTGGTTTTTACCGAGCTCTTCGATCTTGGCTTGAAAAGAGTGTTGAATGGTTTTGAAAACATTGGTGTTGTTCCCTTCGATGAATTCTTTCATCTCTTCCAGGGTAAACCCCATCTGTTTATAGTATTTAATGACCGGTACAGCCAATACTGACTCATCCGTGTAGAAGCGGTAGTTGTTACAACCGTCCCGGTGTGAGGGAATTAAGTTGATCTGATCATAATAACGCAGTGCCTTCTTGGATATATTGCACATGCGGCTCATGTCACCGATGAAGTACTGGTTCTTATTTTTCATCGTTCAGCTCTACTCTGCCTTGGTTTTACTGTATTCTGCTTCGCCCTTTCCCTAAGGGCAGGGTACTTACTACATTGCCTTACATCTCAATTGTCCTGAAAAGGCTGCTCCAATGGGCGGGCGAAACATTCTCATATAGAGGGGGGGAGCGTCCTCTCCTGGAAAACAGCTCCCCCTATATACTCTTTAGTGCGTATTTCCGTCAATCTTTGATGTACTGATTGATCGTCGCAGCGCCTTCTTTATGAGCCCGATAGTACACTCTCAGCTCATTGTTTGAATCAAGATCGAATCGGGATTCTTCAAGCAAACCATTCGCTTCGGCTGTCATCAGCGCGTTGATGATTGCATCTTTTTTGAAAGCTTTGAAGGTGCCGTAGTTACCTTTCAGGGCGTCCATGACATCATCTGCACAACCTTCCTTGATTTTGGTGAACAATTTCAGAATAGCGTAGTTAAGAGGGATCATATTGAGGCTACCTCCTCATTAGACTTTTTGAATAAATCCAGTGGATTCACAGCGATAATAAAGATACCGATAACCATCACGACGGCAGCTGCCCAGGCGATAGGAGGCATCGTCCAGCCTTCGAATTTAAATACGACTCCAAGAACGATCCAGCAGACGAATGGTCCCCAGAAAGAGAAGGTACCGTTACAGGACATGCCGAGGGCTGCGCCGCACATGGCGTTCCCTTTGTACCAGTACATGAATGCCGCATATGCGCTCAGACCTGCAAGAGCAAACCAGAGAATGGACTCGGTGTCTGTGAAAGACTGGACAACCATCCCCACCGCGTCAACCTTGGCGATAATCGCAAAGAGAGGCACGAGGATGAAAAGGTTGGAGATACCTGCGGTAACCTGGCGGATGGTGATTCCGATTTCAGGATCGATCATGGACGTACCGTAACCGCAAACGCACCCTTCAACACCCCAGGCAAAAGCGGCAATGAAGCCGAAGAAAAGACCTAACATCAGGTTATCCGGTACATTATCACCGAGTCCGGTGCTGCCGATCATGAAACTCGCAGCGAAGCAGATAGCAATACCCAACAGCATGCGGGGGGTCAATTGCTGCTTGAACCAGACTCTGCCAAGGATTGCCCCGATAGCCGGACAGAGAGCTGCAATAGGTACTACCAGAGAACCTGCCATCTGCAGACCGACTACATATGCTGTACTGGCCAGCGGACCACCAATAATAGCGGCAGCTACCATTACCATGCCGGGTTTGGTTTTTATACAGCGGAGAAAATCGCTGAAGCGTCCTCGTACATTTGCAATTACAATAGCCCAGAGCGCGCTACAGGTATCTGTGGTCGCCGCACCAAGGGCACCCAGCAGATACAATACGGCAAAAGTAGAAAGACCGGAATTTTCACCATACCACTCAACCCACACTCCTTTGGACATACCCAAGGTCATAAATGCAGTGTAAAAGCCGTATGCCAACCCAGAAAATAGGGCAACCATAATGCCCCGACGGCGAAAACTGGAAGCCAGTTTTCGTTTCGCAGCGACGGCTGCCGGGTTAACAGTTACTGTTGCTCGGGTCATTGTCGTCTCCTCATGTTTTAAGATGATCTAAAAGTAACTTTAATACACAATGCCCCAACAGGATTGCAAGGACACCTACCATAACGGGAATCTTTCCCCCTTACCCTCCAGGGGAAGGACGCCGACATTGTAACCGTTCCCCCTAAGGGGAATGTCAATGGTGTTTTTTCCGGTTTGAAATGTAAATCATCAGGGTAAATGTCCTATTTGTTAATCATTACTTGTGCTTAGTTATATTTTATCTGGCTTGAAAAAAAGACCAGTTTGAGAATCATTGCTAAGACCCTTATTCTCCGTGGAAAGTTGAATATTGTGCCATAACCTGAAGCAACCAGCCTGAAGAGATTGAACTCCTCGAATCGATATTTAATTAAATTATATCAGTTGTATATGATGTAGCCATCTCAATTTCCAGTCCCGCTCCCTATCAATTGACGTCAGTCATCGATTAGCTGGAAAAAGGCAAAAAAATCAGATTCACCTATTGGAAAAGTCATTTCCAACGCCACCTCATGGAATTTTTGCCGCTGATACAGCATCCTGAAACCCTGTTTCCCTTTAAGTTCTGTAAAATCAATTTATTACAGAATTATACCAGTTTTTTAAAAAAGTATATTGACTTTCCCCTTAAGGGCAGGGGGTACAGTGACGGCGGTGTGAGGAAGAAGTCATTTCTTTCGGCACCAAATGACCTAAAGCAATGCAGTTTTACTGAGTAACCCACACCGGGAGAACACATTGAGATATTATGGCGAAGAGGCACTCGGCCTTATTGAAACTCTGGGAATGGTTCCTGCCATCAGCGGCGCGGACACTATGCTTAAAACTGCCGATGTGCAGTTGATTTCGTATGAAAACATCGGTTCTACCCTGGTAGCAGTAATGGTTAAAGGTGATGTTGCTGCCGTTAAAGCCTCAGTTGAAGCTGGCGCCGCAGCTGCATCGGAAATTGGTAAGTTGACGGCTCAAAACGTTATGCCCCGACCAATCCGCGCTGTCGGCGATGTGGTTTCAGTACATGCTGTTGAAGACAGCAGCGACGAAGCCGAGACTGCCAGGCCCAGGGCTATGGGTTTTATCGAAACCTTTGGGATTGTCTTTGTCCTTGAGGCAGCTGATGCAATGGTAAAAGCCGCAGACGTACAACTCGTAGGCTATGAAAACGTCGCCTCCGGTTATATCTCCGTTCTGGTGGAAGGCGATGTTGGTGCATGCCAGGCTGCTGTTGAAGCAGGTGTTAAGGCTGTTGAAGAGATGGGCGCAGAGATTCACAGCTCCCTTGTTATTCCGACCCCACATCCTGACCTGAGAAAAATCACCAAAATCTACGACATCGAAAATCTTCTTCCGTAGGGAGAAAGAGGTTTTTCCTCCAGACGGGGTTTTAGGGATAACACAGGCAACCGGCTCAGCGGAGATGAAGGGATAACAGATGATTGTCGATAATGATTTACTCTCCATACAGCATGCCAGAATCATGGCAGAAAATGCTTTTGAAGCACAAAAGAAGCTGGCAGCATTTCCCCAAGAAAAGCTGGATAAGATTGTTGCGTGTGTCGCTGAAGCTGTAGAAAATGAGGCCAGATCTCTGGCTCTCTTGTCCCATGAAGAGACTGACAGCGGCAAATGGCAGGACAAGTGCCTTAAAAATCAATTTGTCTGCCGTAATCTCCGAAATCATCTGCACGGCATGCGCTGTGTTGGCATCATCAGCCGGGACCCGCAGGCACAGATCATGGAAATTGGTGTTCCTGTCGGGGTAATTGTAGCTCTTTGTCCGGTTACCAGCCCTGTTTCTACAACCATCTACAAATCCCTGCTTGCCATCAAGTCCGGCAATGCCATTCTCTTCTCCCCTCATCCTGGCGCGAGAAAGTGCATAAGCACTGTCCTGGATATAATAATCGAGGTAGCTGAAGCGAACGGTCTGCCTATAGGATGCCTTTCCTATCTGGCTCCCGTTGCAAAGAGCGGTACCAGGGAATTGATGAACCATCCGTCAACCTCACTGATAATGGTAACCGGCGTTTCAGCAATGCTCGATGACGCACAGGCTACCGGAAAACCGGTTATCTACGGTGGAACCGGCAATGGGCCTGCATTTATTGAACGAACTGCAAACCTCGAGCAGGCGGTCAGGGATATCGTCGCCAGCAAGACTTTTGACAACGGCATCGCCCCCTCTGCCGAACAATCCATTGTCGCTGACGCCTGCATAGCTGAGGAAGTCAGGCACATTCTGCAGGCCAATGGCGCCTACTTCATGTCTGATGAAGAGTCGCTTCGGCTGGCTGACCTGCTGTTCTGCCCCGCAGGACAACGAAGAAAGGGGCTGGTTGGTATGTCAGCCGGAGTACTGGCCAAAAGAGCCAACTTTACAATTCCTGAAGGCACATCCGTCCTGGTCGCCCAACGGAAATATGTTTCCGAGGACGACCCGTATTGTAGAGAAATACTCTCTCCGGTTCTTGCTCTCTATGAGGAAGCAGACTGGATGCACGCCTGCGAGAAATGTATAGAACTCCTGCTTCACGAAAGAAATTCTCACACCCTGGTGATCCATTCAGGTGATGAAGAAGTGATCAGACAGTTTGCCCTGAAAAAACCTGTTGGCAGACTGCTCGTCAACACCCCGGCTTCATTCGGAGGCATGGGGGCAACCACAAATCTATTCCCAGCCATGACCCTTGGCAGCGGCTCTGCCGGGTATGGAATTACCTCCGATAACGTATCGCCCATGAATCTGATCTACAAAAGAAAGGTTGGATACGGCGTACGACGGATGGCCCGTTTGGAAGCTGAACCTGTTTCCAGTGAAAAACCCTGCCCGAAGGACGACACGTACTCAAGCGTCGGTGATTCGAGCAAAGCGCAGGCGTTACAACACATCCTGACAGAGGCGATCAAAGCCTTGTCTGAACCTGCCACTCGATAGACGATCGATAGATGAAATGTATCTCTTAAATGGAGGAAGCAAAGTGGATCTTAACGATTTTTCAAATAAGCTTGCCGAGGCAACCAAAAACCTGACAGCTGAAGAGCGGGCATCATTGAAGAAGATTTTCGAAGGTGTTTCTGCTGAAGTTTTCAAGAAGCCGACCAGTGCAAGCGTATCTGTTGCCTCTGGGACCAACGGTATACCTGACGGTCCGACTGAACGTCACGTCAAGCTGAAGGAAAAATTCTTAACGCACGTTCCCACCATCACCACCCATCGTGCCCGCGCCATCACCAAAATCGCCAGGGAAAACCCAGGACTGCCAAAGGCGATCCTTCGCGGCAAGTGTTTCAAATACTGCTGCGAGACGGCTCCCCTCGTGATCCAGGAGAATGAACTCATCGTCGGTTCTCCATGCGGCGCTCCCCGTGCCGGCTCCTTTTCCCCGGACATTGCCTGGCGCTGGGTGAAGGACGAGCTTGATACCATCGGCACCAGGGCACAGGACCCCTTCTTCATCTCAGAAGAAGACAAGAAGATCATGCGCGAAGAGCTGTTCCCTTTCTGGGAGGGGCAATCCGTGGACGAGTTTTGCGAGCAGCAGTACCGCGAAGCAGGAATGTGGGAGCTCTCCGGCGAGTCTTACGTTACCGATTGCTCCTACCATGCGACAAACGGTGGCGGTGACTCCAATCCCGGATACGATGTCATCCTGATGAAAAAGGGCATGCTCGACATCGTCAGGGAAGCTGAAGAGAACCTTGCAAAGCTCGATTACGAGAACCCCGATGACATGGACAAGATCTACTTCTACAAGTCCCTCATCGACACGGCAGAAGGCGTGATGATCTACGCCAAGCGTCTTTCGGATTACGCTTGTGAGCTGGCCGCCAAGGAGACCAACCCCCAGCGTAAAGCGGAACTGGAAAAAATCTCTGCTGTCAACGCCCGCGTTCCCGCCCACAAGCCCGAGACTTTCTGGGAAGCGATTCAGGCTGTCTGGACCATCGAATCCCTCCTGGTGGTGGAAGAAAACCAGACGGGTATGTCCATTGGCCGTGTCGACCAGTACATGTACCCCTTCTTCAAGGCGGATCTTGATGCAGGACGTATGACCGAGTACGAAGCCTTCGACCTGGCGGGTTGTATGCTTGTCAAGATGTCTGAGATGATGTGGATTACCAGTGAGGGCGCTTCCAAGTTTTTTGCGGGATACCAGCCTTTCGTCAATATGTGCCTGGGCGGTGTGACGCGTGAGGGTAACGATGCCACGAATGATCTCACCTATCTTCTCATGGATGCTGTGCGTCACGTCAAGGTCTACCAGCCATCGCCGTCTGTTCGTGTTCACAACAAATCTCCGCAGAAATTCTTAACGAAAATTGTTGATGTTATCCGCGCGGGTATGGGTTTTCCGGCGATCCACTTCGATGACGCTCATATCAAGATGATGCTGGCCAAGGGATGTTCTATCGAGGACTCTCGAGACTATTGCCTCATGGGTTGCGTAGAGCCGCAGAAGTCAGGGCGTCTTTACCAGTGGACCTCCACCGCCTACACCCAGTGGCCTATCTGTATAGAGATGGTGCTCAATCACGGTGTACCCCTCTGGTACGGCAAGCAGGTCTGCCCTGACATGGGGCCCCTGGAGTCCTTCGACACCTTTGAGAAGTTCGACGCTGCTGTCAAGGAGCTCATCAAATACGTCACCAAATGGTCGAGCGTGGGGACGGTAATTTCCCAGCGCATCCACAGGGACCTGGCACCTAAACCTCTTATGTCGATGATGTACGAAGGTTGCATGGAATCCGGCAAGGACGTTTCAGCAGGCGGTGCGATGTACAACTTTGGCCCAGGTGTGGTCTGGAGCGGTCTGGCAACCCATGCAGACTCCATGGCAGCCATCAAGAAGCTTGTCTACGATGACAAGAAGTACACCCTGGCCGAACTGAACGAAGCGCTGAAGGCTGAATTCAAGGGATACGAGCAGGTGAAGGCCGATTGTCTCGCCGCGCCGAAGTACGGCAACGACGATGATTATGCCGACCTCCTCGTTAATGACCTTATAAACTTCACCGAGCGAGAGCACCGCAAGTTCAAAACACTCTACTCTGTACTCAGCCACGGAACTCTTTCCATCTCAAATAATACCCCATTCGGTCAGCTCCTTGGCGCATCCGCCAATGGGCGCGATGCGTGGATGCCTCTCTCCGACGGAATCAGCCCTACCCAGGGAGCCGACTTCAAGGGACCAACCGCCATCATCAAGTCCGTCTCAAAAACGGCCAGCGACTCCATGAACATTGGCATGGTTCACAACTTCAAGCTGATGTCCGGCCTGTTGGATACGCCCGAAGGGGAGAATGGCATCATTACCCTCATCCGTACCGCCTGCATGCTGGGTAATGGAGAAATGCAGTTCAACTACCTTGATAACGATGTGCTTCTCGATGCGCAGAAACATCCGGAAAAATATCGCGACCTTGTTGTACGCGTCGCGGGCTACAGCGCTTTTTTTGTTGAGCTCTGCAAAGATGTTCAGGACGAGATCATCAGCAGAACAATGCTGCATGAAATCTAATTGATATTAAATCGTCACGACGAAAGAACCACAACCGACAAGATTGCATCCTCATGGAAAGAAAAGCGCTCATATTCAACATACAGAAATACAATATGTATGATGGCCCCGGAGTGAGAACTCTGGTGTTCTTCCAAGGATGCCCTCTTCGTTGCGACTGGTGCTCGAATCCCGAAGGGCAGTTAAAGCGCCCACAGGTATTGTTCAAGAGTGACAACTGCGTGAACTGCGCGGCTTGTGTATCGGTCTGCCCGGTTGGAATTCACACCATTTCAGCCGGTGGCACCCACCAGGTAGACCGGGAGAAGGAGTGTATCGGCTGTCGTAAATGTGAGGCAGCCTGCCCGGAATCCGCCCTGGCAATCATGGGTGAGTTGAAAACCATCTCTGAGCTTGTCGAGATCATTGAGGAAGATAAGCCATTTTACGATACTTCCGGTGGCGGGGTCACCCTCGGTGGCGGAGAAGTTCTCATGCAGCCTGAAGCCGCCGCGAATCTTCTCATGGTCTGCAGACAACGAGGGATTAATACCGCAATAGAAACCTGTGGCTATGCCCGCCCCAAGGTGATCGAAAAAGTAGCGGAGTTTACCGATCTCTTCCTCTTTGATGTAAAGCACATGAATTCCGAGCGTCATCACGAGCTGACCGGCGTTCGCAATGAGATGATTCTTGGCAACCTGCAGTGGCTCCTTGAGAATCGCTGCAACGTGAAAATACGGATGCCTCTCTTGAAAGGTGTCAACGATGGTGAAAAGGAAATCATCCAGCTTATAGAATTTCTCAAACCCTACCAGGACCACAAAAACTTCAAAGGCGTCGATCTGCTCCCATATCACAAGATGGGCGTAAACAAATACAACCAGCTTGACTGGAACTATCCCATCAAGGGTGATCCCAAATTAAGCGATGCTGATCTGGAGCGCATAGAGGACAGCATTAAGAAATACAATTTTCCAGTGTCAGTGGTTCGCCATTAACGAGTCCGCTGAATGCGTTTTATGCGACCAGGGAGAGGTACACTATGATGTCACTTGGATTCATTGAAACAAAGGGACTGCTCGCAGCCATCGAGGCAGCCGATGCCATGGTAAAGGCCGCTGACGTCTGCCTTGTTGAAAAAAACACGGTCGGCGGCGGGCTGGTAACCATTACTGTCGCGGGTGAAGTGTCGGCGGTAAGGGCTTCGGTCGATGCAGCAATCTCAGCAATAAGCCGCATCGAAGGTGCCGAACTGGTCTCAGGGCACGTTATTGCTCGCCCCTATGAGGAAATTGCCCGGATAATCGCGACAAAAGAGCCTACGGCCGAGCCGGAGTGCCTTTTGGTCGAAGAGTCTCCTGTGGATACCGATTCATCGGATACAAAACAGAGCGCTGCAGGACGCAGTATTCAGGCTGATGATGAGGATGTGCCGCGCTACACAATTTCTGAACTCAAAAAAACAACCGTCAGCAAGTTGCGCCAGATCGCTTCGGCATTGATCGACCTCCCCTTGACCAGCGAAGAGATCAGGACCGCAACAAAGAAAAAACTGATTGAAGCTATCCTAAACGTTACAGATAGAGGAGCTAACAAATGATAGACAAGGATTTATTGTCAATCCAGGAAGCCCGTTCTCTTGTTCGTGCTGCGAAAACAGCACAGACAGAATTTGCCCAATATGATCAGGAGCGCGTTGACAGCATTGTTAAAGCCATTGCCGATGCCGCGCTGGATCAGGCTGAAGAACTCGCACAACTGGCTGTTGAAGAAACCGGATTCGGCATAGTCAAAGACAAGAAAACAAAGAATATTCTGGCCAGCGAAAAGCTTTACAAAGCAATCAAGGACATGAAGACCATTGGTGTCCTTGGCAACGACAAAGAACAGAAGCTGATCGAAATCGCTGTACCCATGGGCGTTATCGCGGGAATCATTCCTTCCACAAACCCCACCTCTACAACGATTTACAAGGCTATTATCGCCCTGAAGGCCGGTAACGCTATTGTTTTCACCCCCCATCCAAGTGCCAAAAAATGTATCGGCAAGACCGTCGGACTGATACGTAAAGTCCTGCACGATTGCGGTGCCTCTGAGGACATGGTGAATGCCATGAGCGTTCCCACTATCCAGGGCAGCGAAGAGCTCATGAGGGTTGCTGACCTGATTCTTGCAACCGGCGGTCCGGGCATGGTCAAGGCAGCGTATAGTTCCGGTACGCCCGCCCTTGGTGTAGGGGCCGGTAACGTGCCTGCCTTTATCGAGAGAAGCGCCGACATCGAAGACGCCATTACCAAGATTTTCGCCAGTAAAACCTTTGATAACGGGACCGTATGCGCGTCAGAACAGGCCATCGTTACTGAGTCCGTTATCGCCGACAAGGTGAAAGCCACCCTTATCGCCCAGGGCGGCTACTTTCTGAAAGGTGAGGAGCTGGAGAAAGTAAAACGCATTATGGAGCGTGCCAACGGCAGCATGAACCCGGATATCGTTGGTCGTGATGCGGCTTACATCGCACAGCTTGCAGGTATCTCGATACCGGCAAATGTACGGTTGCTGATCTCCGATGAAAAGGGTGTGGGTCCGAACTATCCTTTCTCAAAAGAAAAGCTTACCGCATTGATCGGATTCTATGTTGTCGAAGACTGGAAAGAAGCCTGTGAAATCTGTCACGCACTCCTCGAAAACGGTGGTGTGGGCCATTCTCTCGCTATTCACTCCAGAAATGAAGAAGTAATCTGTGAATTCGGTATGAAAAAACCGGTCTCCCGGATGCTTGTAAATACACCTTCCACCCATGGTGCAGTGGGAATTACCACCTCGCTGTTTCCGGCATTCACCCTTGGTTGCGGCGCAATTGGCGGAAGTTCCACCTCCGATAATGTCACTCCGCTTAACCTCATGAACGTCAGAAGAATTGCTTACGACCTGAACAACATGGTCTGTGAAGCGGCACCTGCGAGCAGTAATTCTGAAAACATTGATGTCAACGCCATTACCGCGATGATCGTCGAACAATTGAAACAGATGGTCTAGGTCTCAACCTGAACGTGGATCTATGATCACAAGACGTAACTGAAATCCCAAAAATTAAGGAGAATATCATGTCCTCTTCCAACGCACTCGGAATGATCGAAACAAAAGGCCTCGTAGGCGCGGTTGAAGCAGCTGATGCCATGGTTAAGGCTGCAAACGTAACACTGGTGGGTAAGACTCAGGTTGGCGGCGGCCTCGTTACCGTTATGGTACGCGGTGATGTTGGTGCCGTAAAAGCCGCTACCGACGCTGGAGCTGCTGCAGCCTCCAATGTTGGCGAGCTGGTAAGCGTACACGTTATCCCACGTCCGCACGGCGAAGTTGAGATTATTCTTCCAAAAGCTGAAGCATAATCGATGCAACTACTAGAGGGGGCGGGTACTGCCCCCTCTGCTGATTCGAAAGCAAAGCGAACATGAACGAGAAAGATTTAAATACCATTCTGGAAGTAGTGCTGAAAAACGTCCTTGAACAGCTCGGTGAAACAAAGACGGAGACACCTGGTAACGATTCAGCCTGCGGAGCAATTCCTGTTGAACTCTCGGCACGACATGTACACCTAAGCGAAGAGGATGCTCTTGCCCTTTTCGGCGGGCCGTTGACCCCGGTTCGCGAACTTTCCCAACCCAACCAGTTTCTCTGTAAAGAGCGCGTCCGCCTCATCGGCCCTAAAGGCGTTATGGATAATGTTGCCGTACTCGGCCCGTCCCGAAGCAGCTCACAGGTGGAAATTTCTAAAACCGACGCCCGGCTGCTCGGTGTGAACGCTCCGGTGCGTCAATCCGGCGATACTGCCGATACACCTGGAATTATCCTTGCCTCCCAGAGCGGGATCGTAGGCCTTGAGGAAGGAGTAATTATCGCCTCGCGCCATATCCATATGTCTCCGGCTGATGCCCGAACATTCGGCCTGTCGGACAAAGACAAGGTGAATGTCCATCTGGATAGTGACCGTCCGGTAACGCTCAACAACGTCCTGGTTCGAGTAGACGAAAATTTCAAGCTGGCTATGCATATCGACCCGGACGAAGGCAACGGCGCAAGTTGGGACAAATCCATTACCGGTAGAATTCAGGGCTGTTGATAATCGCGACCCCGTGGAGTGTACAGTGGACTTTACAGCTATAGATACAAAAATTCGTGAGCTCGAGAACTGTCTCGAAAACACAATTCCTGTTCGTCCGGATGAACAACTCTACGTCGGGGTCGACCTTGGAACCGCCTACATAGTCGTGGTTGTATTAAACAGTGAGAAGCAGCCCGTTGCCTGTGAAATGGAATTTGCCCAGGTGATAAAGGATGGCCTGGTGGTGGACTATATGGGAGCAACCCGGATCGTTCGCAAGCTGGCTGGCAAACTCAAAGAGCGACTGGGGCGTGAGTTGACCCATGCGGCGATAGCAGTCCCGCCGGGAACCGGCGATAAGGACTGCCGCACCCACAGCTACGTGGTAGAGGGTGGTGGCCTCGAGGTAACCGGTGTTCTCGATGAGCCGACTGCTGCCAACGCGGTGCTTGGTCTTGAAAACGGCGTCATTGTCGATATCGGCGGTGGCACCACGGGCCTCTCGGTTCTGGAAAACGGCAAAGTCACGTACGTTGCTGATGAAGCAACCGGTGGCACGCACGTGTCGCTGGTCCTCGCCGGAAACCATCGCATCAGCTTTATCGAAGCTGAAGAGTTGAAGAAACAGGCTGGTCGGCACGATGAAATTCTTCCCATCGTGAGACCGGTTGTTCAGAAGATGGGTTCGATTGTCAAAAAGCATATCGAAGGTCGTAACATTTCTGCAGTACACCTGGTAGGCGGCACATGCTGCTTGAAAAACATGGAACAGGTTATGGAAAAAGAGATTGGCAAACCTGTTTACAAGCCAGCCAACCCGTTCCTGGTAACGCCGCTTGGTATTGCCTTGAATTGCGGGGTATAGGAGCAATCCCATGGATGTTAACGAACTGGTTCGCACCATTTCCCGGGAGGTCCTGAAACAGCTGCAAGGCCGGGAGCATAAAAAATGCTGTATGGTGCTGGCTGAAAGAGACCATCGAGTAGTGGAAACACTTCAGGAAAGTCTTGATGGTGAGACCGACATCTTCTTTTTTGGCGAGGACGTAAACGGGCAAACGGTTTTTCGTTACATTCTGCCACTTCTCTCCTGTTCGGACATGGCTGACCTGGCAACCGGAAAGGCTCACGGAAAATATACAGCTGAAGTCCTCAGCCTGATGCTGCATGGCACTGAAGTCGAAGTTCTTGAGTTTGAATATAGAGCCTACAGTGAGACCGCACCGGGGCCTTTATTCAGACTTTATGAATCCCATGAGGAATCCCTCTGCAGTTTCGGTCTCAAACCATTTCAACCAAAACGTCCCAATACCATCAGGCTCCATACGAATCTCGTTACTGAAAAAGTTGTCAATGAGGCAAAAGAGCAGGAAGCATCTGTTTTGATGGTACCTGTCACGGCACAGATCACTCCTCTGGCGGCAGAAACAGCCCGGAGCCTGACTGTTAACATTCAGAAGTGTTTATAAGGATTTTGGCTCAATGATTATTTGCAAAGTTATCGGCAATGTATGGGCAACACGTAAAGAAGAGACCCTTAACGGCCTCAAACTCATGATAGTTCGCCGCATCGATATCAGCAGCGACGCTGAACATGAGAGCTTCGTCGCGGTTGATTGTGTTGGAGCGGGCATAGGCGAACCTGTTCTCGTCACCACAGGTAGTTCAGCACGTAAAGCCCTGAGCATTGAGGACTCTCCGGTTGATGCCGCCATCGTTGGCATAATTGACGGAAGCGAAGGGTAAATCGGGGAAACACGTCATGGATTCACTTGGAATTGTAGAAGCAAAGACGATCGCCGCCGGTGTTGCATTGTCCGATGCCATGATGAAAGAAGCGGATGTGGAGCTGATCCGCGCATCGACCATATGCTCAGGCAGGTACCTCGTTTTTCTGGGTGGAGATCGTGAAGCGGTATCTACCTCCGTGAAATATGCGCAGGATTCCGGTCGTTCCCTTACCGGCAGTTTTGTTCTATCCAATGTCTCTTCCCAGCTGTTGGCAGCTCTGCAAAGAGATGAACCGGCTTATGAAGGTGGAGCGCTCGGGGTTATTGAAAGCCGCAATGTCTCGTCCGGTATTGTCGCCGCAGACAGCGCTGTCAAACACTCTGACATACAACTTTTGCGCCTGGTGACCGGACAGGGCATCAATGGCAAATCATATTTTGTGATCAGCGGAGATGTTGCCTCCGTGGAGGACGCGGCGGAGACAGCCAGGGTCGCTCTTGGCAAATATCTCGTGGATTCAGTTGTTATACCACGGCCTGATAAAGCGGTCGTAAGGTCTCTAGTAAGAGGAATGAGATAACCCATGAAAAAGAAACTTATAGAAGTCAAGAACCTGGATGCCCACATCTGTCAGGCTAACGGTAGGATCTACGTTGACAATACCATGATCCTCACTCCCGGTGCCAGGGATGAACTCAGCAAAAGAAAAATCACCATAGAACGTGATCCAAAGCCTGAGTTTCCGTCGTGCGGAGCACCTTCCTGCCCCGCACGATTATGCAATGCGGACCTGGTTGCTCCTGCGAGTACTGATGATACGGATGTTGATGTTGAAATAGGCGACGCGGAGACGGAGCGTTTGTTTTATGGCGTCGCCGCAATGGTGAAAGAAGAATATGGCATTGATGACCCCCGGCAACTCAAAGATATCAGTTGCAAAATCGTCGATGTACTGAAGCAAACGATTTGATTTGAACACAATCCTACGGAGAAAAAATTATGAATGCACTGGGAATGATTGAAACCAGAGGTCTGGTCGGCGCAGTTGAGGCAGCTGATGCCATGATTAAAGCCGCAAACGTTGAACTCGTCGGCCGCGAGCAGGTAGGCGGTGGACTTGTGACCGTCATGGTGCGCGGTGATGTCGGCGCGGTAAAAGCAGCCACCGACGCTGGCGCAGCTGCTGCGGAACGGGTTGGAGAGCTTAAAAGTGTTCATGTTATTCCACGTCCCCACAGCGAAGTGGAAGTTATTCTGCCCAAGCGCTCCTGATTATTTGATTCCCTCCCCAAATGCTGCATTTTCGGATGGAAGCTAAACAGTTGATGCAGGGGGCGCAAATCGTTTTACTTTTCGATCTGTGCCCCACCTTTACTGACCACTTCAACTGAGCACTCGCCGGCAGTTGACGCCTGGCATTTTCACTGGAAGATTAATTTATTTTGTTTTGGAGTTACAGGTGACACAGTTTTACGGAAAGACAAAGATCTGCTATGGCGAAGATGCCATGGATGCCCTCGAGCACCTGGCGGCCAGGCAGGCTTTTATAGTTACCGACCAGTTTATGGTTACAACAGGTTTTGTCGATCGGGTGAAAAGCCATCTCGACCGCAATGGAGTGCCGCATGTCGTCTTTGCCGATGTGGAATCGGACCCCTCTTTGGAAACCGTGACCACTGGCGCCAAGCTCTTTCTAAAACACAAAGCGGATCTTATTATCGCCCTCGGCGGCGGCTCACCCATAGATGCCGCCAAGGCGATAGCCTATTTTGCGCACAAGGCGTCTGATGATGTCGTCAAGCCGACCTTGGTCGCAATACCCACTACCAGCGGTACCGGTTCGGAAGTAACTGATATTTCGGTCGTCACCGACAAGGAAAAGGAAATCAAGATTCCGATCAGTGATGAATCCCTGATTCCGGATATAGCCATTCTGGATGCCCGCTTTACCCGTACGCTTCCCCCCGCCGTGACCGCCGCAACCGGTATGGATGTCCTGACTCATGCCATTGAAGCGTATACCTCGAGGGAAGCTAATGCTTTTACCTCCATCTATGCGCGCTACGCCATTCGCTATGTGTTTGAATACCTTTTACGGGCATTCCGAAACGGTGACGATATGGAAGCCAGGGAGCATATGCTTCTCGGCTCCTGCATGGCCGGAATGGCCTTTAATAACAGCGGCCTCGGCATCACCCACTCAATAGCCCATAGCCTCGGTGGCATTTTCCATGTGCCCCATGGGTTGGCCAATGCGGTGATTTTACCCCATGTGATCAGATTCAACAGCTTTGACGTCGGCATCCGTTATCAGGAAATTGCCCAAATGTTGTCCCTTCCTGCTTCTACCGTTGAAGAAGGAACCGCAAGCCTCATCCAGGCGGTTGTCGACATGAATGACACCATGGGAATCCCGCACAGGGTTGGTGCATTACGCATCGAAGAAAAGAATTTCAAAAGCCACCTTGATGCTATGGCCCATAACGTCCTTGAAGATATCTGCACTGAGGGTAACCCGAGAAGACCGTCCCATAGTGATATTCTCGAACTATTGCAAAAGGCCTGGTAAGTCATCTCCCTTCGACATGTCGGGTGAGTGAACGAGTTTTCATCCGAAAAGAGGATGTAATGAGAGAACAAATTATAGAAAAAATTCAGCAATCAGGTGTCGTCGGAGCCGGCGGCGCCGGTCTGCCAACCCATGTAAAAGCGACTGCCAATGTAGATACCGTATTGGTTAACGGTGCTTCTTGCGAGCCTCTTCTCATGAGTGACCCATACCTCATGGAAGCCGAGATTGACACGGTTATTCGCGGACTGGACGCCGTACTCGACTGCACCGGAGCCAGCAAGGGCATCATTTGCCTGAAAGGGAAACATAAAGAGGCCCTGGCCACTGTTCAGCAAGCAGTCTCAAAGGACACTTCGGGGCGTCTTGCCGTCTATGAACTTAAAGACTTCTATCCGGCCGGTGATGAGCAGGTACTGGTTCATGAGGTTCTGGGTAAAACTGTTCCCGAGCGTGGTATTCCCCTCCAGGTCGGTGCCGTGGTCAGTAATGTTGAGTCGCTGTACAACATAGCCCACGCCATGGAAGGTAAACCGGTTACCCATCGTTATCTCACCGTGAGCGGAGACATTCAAAATCCCATGGTGTTGAAGGTTCCGGTTGGTACACTGGTTTCTGACGTGCTCGCTTTTGCCGGCGGCCCCACAATACCTGAGTACAGGGTCGTTGACGGCGGACCGATGATGGGTCGTGTACTTGCAGACACCGACCAGCCGATCACGAAAACCACCAGCGGTCTGCTCGTGTTGCCTCCTGACCACACTGTTGTGGCAGGCAAGATCATGGCGCCTGAGAAAATTCGCCGGATCACCAACACCATCTGCTGCCAGTGTACCCGGTGTACTGATCTTTGCCCAAGAAACCTTATGGGTCACTCGCTGCACCCGCATAAACTGATGCGCGTTCTGGATTCCCAGGTACTTGAGAGTGCAATCGCCCGCGAAGCACTGCTCTGCTCTGAATGTGGGATTTGTGAAAAATTCGCCTGCCCCATGATGGTTTCGCCAAGGGAGGTCAATGCCCAGATTAAAAAAGTGCTGATGAGCGAAGGTGTCACCTGGGAGGCATCAGGTGCACCCCTCAAGTCCCACCCATTCAGAAGTACCCGCGCTGTCCCGACCAGCAGACTGATCCAGCGGTTGAACCTGGCAAAATATAATGGTCATGCAGGCTATGGCGGTGAAATGAGCTGCACAAGGGTTGTGCTGCCGCTTGGTCAACATATCGGCGCGCCCGCTCTTTGCTCCGTGTCGGTTGGAGATAAGGTGAGCCAGGGTGACCTGATCGGAGAAATCCCCGAGGGCGCTATGGGGGCAAGGGTACACGCCAGCATTGGTGGCGTGGTGGAAGCAATTGAAGATGGCAAAGTAACCATCAGCGCTTGATATTGGAGATACAACAATGAATGTACGAACAATCGGCTGCGTCGAGCTTAATAGTGTTGCCTGGGGCATGCATGTCGCAGATGAAATGATCAAAGCCGCAAGTGTAGAGCTTGTTATGGCCCGTCCCACCTGTCCCGGACGATATATCGTTGTGATAACCGGCGACACCGGCGCCGTGCAAAGTGCTGTTGAAGTAGGGCGCGCGCTTGCCAGTGACATGGCTGTTGACTGGTTTACAATACCAAGCGTCCATATGGATGTGTTCCCTGCCCTAAGCGGCACCTCGATATTGCCAAAGATCAACGCGCTGGGTGTTATTGAAACCTGCACCACCGCATCTTGTATTCTCGCCGCCGATGCTGCAGCCAAATCGGCGGATGTGCAGCTTATCGAAATCCGCATGGCAGCCGGACTTGGTGGCAAGGCGTTTGTTACGATGACAGGCGATGTCGGCTCAGTAAAAGCTGCTGTTGAAGCGGGGATCGAAGGTGTTGGAGAGGCCGGTCCCGTCCATAGTCATGTGGTTATGCCTTCACCCAGCGAAGAGCTCAAGGGACACCTGCTTTAGCAGTCGGCCACAAACTTTCGCTACAACATCACTTTTTACCTGGGGGCACGTTCCGCCACCCCATGTCCCCAGGTTTATGAGAACTAAATATGTCGGATTTCAGCACAGAACAAAAACAGCGTATTATTCAGGAATATGTTCCGGGAAAACAGGTGACACTGGCTCATGTTATTGCCAACCCCGACCGATCTATATACCTGAAACTGGGATTGGATGACGAATCGGCGGGGGCAATCGGCATTCTCACCATAACACCGTATGAAGGAGTTATTATAGCAGCCGATGTTGCCACCAAAGCTGCAAACGTAGAGATAGGTTTTCTTGACAGGTTCGGCGGCTCTTTACTGCTTGTGGGCGATGTTGCCAGCGTTGAGTCGTCCATCCGTGAAGTACTCAATTTTTTTAAGAAGATACTTCATTATTCCACGGCAGAAATGACACGGTCGTAGCCCGGATCCGGTTTAACCCGGCTATTTCATGATAAAATCCGTCACGACCTG
Source organism: Desulfopila sp. IMCC35008 (assembly GCF_010646885.2). Classification (GTDB taxonomy): domain Bacteria; phylum Desulfobacterota; class Desulfobulbia; order Desulfobulbales; family Desulfocapsaceae; genus Desulfopila. The sequence goes on from NZ_CP050700.1 coordinate 5,682,985, forward strand.
GTTTTCGCTACATATCAGTGAGTAAGCTCCATGAAGAAAATGATGCTCATCGGTGAAAGCCTTGTGGGGAAAAGCACCTTGATCCGTGAACTCTCCGGCGATACAGCATATACCTCGCATCGGGCCATGGCTGTGGAGTATTGTGGCCAGTTCATCAATACACCGGGTGAATTTCTAGAAAACAGACGGTTCTACAATGCGCTCATCACCTCATCTGCCGACTGCGACATCTTGGCTTTAGTACAGGATGCCACTCGCAAAAGCAGCCTGTTTCCTCCCTTGTTTGCCTCGATGTTCAACCGCAGGGTAATCGGCATTATCTCCAAGGTGGATGCTCCAGGGGCGAATACGCAGCGCGCGCAGATATTCCTGCAACATGCTGGAATCAAGGAGACTGTTCTCACAAGTTGTAAAACGAAAGAAGGTTTTAATACTCTCCAGCAAATGCTCGTGTAGGCCTCTTTGCTCATGTGAATATCCTGAGGCTGTTCGTGTGACTCATGGTGGATGAAGCTCTAACCGACATCGGAAAAGGATGCAGGATGGTTGCAACGGGAATCTGATGCGTGACATTACAGTATACAACACCGTGCCGAGTGCGTAATGCAGCACATATTACGCTGCGAGTTGTAGCGGGACGGTGAGCGAGCAGATTCGTCTGCAAGGGTCATCTCCGCAGGAAAACAACCGGCGTATATGGCGTGAGTTTGAGCCAAATACCGGGTTTTTCAATATTTGAGCTGTTAATTAAAGTGAAATCGGTTGAGAATGTACATCAGGCTCCCCTTAGTACTTGACTTCAGGCTTTATCTGAGAGTATAAACAACACCTATGCCGGAGTGGTGAAACTGGTAGACGCACTGGACTCAAAATCCAGCGGGGGCAACCCCGTGTCGGTTCGATTCCGACCTCCGGCACCAGTTGATTTTAGGGCTTTATCTCAGTAATACTGGGGTAAAGCCCTTTTTTTGTGCTTTCCTGCTTTTCCACACCTCTTGCTATCTTTTGCTGTTTTATGCTATTTTATTCTCTATTAGTGGAACAAAAATGGAACATTTTTGGAGCAGAAAATATGGCCAGAGTCACAAAGAGAAAAAAGATGAATGGCTGGAGTTTCATTGCAACCATTCGTATTAAGGGATATCCGTCGGTCAGTCGGACTTTTGATACGAAAGGTGAAGCCTCAGCGTGGGCTGCCAAAACCGAAGATAGCATCAAAGCCAAAAAGTACAACGACCCACGATTGGCGATGAATGTCAGTTTTGGGCAGGCTGTTGAAAAATATCTCGACACAATTTCCTGCAATAAGGCGATTACCACCCATATGCGGGAAAAGGCTTCTGCGGCTAGGCTGCTGGAGCAAATTGGAACAGAAACACCGTTCGGTTCCATTTCTACTCCAATAGTTGCCCAATACCGAGATCGCAGGATGAAAGTGGTCTCAGCCTATTCTGTCCGGCAGGAGTTGGCTTTACTTTCACATCTCTTCACCAAGGCCAAAAAGGAATGGGGGATCCCGGTTGAAAATCCTGTTGCGGGGATTGAGCGGCCTGCTCCGCCTCATGGGAGAACTCGCTTTTTAAACGACGAGGAAGCTTCCAGACTGCTGGAAGCTTGTCGGAAAGCCAGAAACAAGAGTCTCTACTATTTTATTTTAACACTGTTACACACTGGGATGCGGGCATCTGAAGCAGCCGGTTTGTATTGGCGACAAATTAATTTCAAGAAAAGAGTTGTTTACCTACCTGATACTAAGAATAAAGATCCCCGCTGGGTGCCTTTAACCAAGGAGCTTGTCGCCGAACTATCTAACCTAAGAGAACTCACTGAGGGGCGAGATGAAAAGCTCGTCTTCTTAGATGAGGGACAGTTGCAGACAGATAGAGTCAAAGCGAGGCCAGGTATAAAATTTAGGGAAGCCTTTGATGCGGCCAAAAAGCGGGCAGGATTGCCTGATATACATATGCACGATCTCCGTCATACCGCTGCCAGTCATTTGATCATGGCCGGAGTTGATATTCGTACTCTCGCTGATATTTTAGGCCACAGAACTTTGCAGATGGTGCAACGTTATACTCATTTGCTCCATGACCATAAGCTGGAAGCCATTGACAAAATAGGTAAACTTGGACGAGGCCAAGAGTAAATAGATGAACCACCAAAGGAGATAATGTCATGACAGAAAACTACAGGATTATTAGACTGCCAGAGGTGACAAGGGTTACCGGGATATGTAAAACCAATATCTATGAGCTTATCAAGAAAAATAAATTCCCCAAGCAAATAAATCTTGGTGCTCGTTCAGTAGGGTGGGTAGAATCTGAGGTTAAAGAATGGATTCAACAGCGTATAGCAGATAGAGATCTGATCTAACAAGTTTTGTAAATCGATTTGAATTTAATCTTAAAGACCATCTCACATGGCTGTCTATTAATTCGTTCCATAGAAATTACAACCGTTACGTCGATAGATCGTTCATTCAGTTTTTTCCATCCATAGAATCATCGCTTTGTATTAAATTGCCTCAACAGAATATTTTTCTCTTAGAGATAAGTTAATTTTCTCAGTAACACCTGTTCATTACAGAAGAACGAATTTTCCATGTAACATTAAAGTCGATGATGAATATTTCTTTACATATACATATTGTATATGTATATATTGTGTATGCATTATAAAAAATACAGCAATCTGAAATGGGAAATAAGGCAAAGATTGGCTTCAATTGAAGCCGCTTTGTTGTGGAAAGGCCGAGTTAACAGGAAAGACTTGAAGGAATTGTTTGGTATTGGCGAAATCCAAGCTGCAAAGGATTTTTCTAAATACCATGAACTTTTTCCGAACAACATGGTCTATGACAGAATTATTAAATCTCATATTCCTTCTGACAGATTCAAGCCAAAGGTGTTGAAGGGCACCGCAGAAGAGTTTTTTAGGCTGCTCCAGTCAGTTCCGCCAAGCAGACCTGATGCGACAATTGTACTGCTAAATACTCTCCCTTCGGTTGAAATCGTGTGCCCTGGAGAAAGATCTTATGAAAACAAAACATTACAAATTATAAACCAAGCTATCTGCGATCGACTGAAAGTGGTTGCACAATACCAGTCGATGAGCACAGAAGTAGAGGCTGATTTGATCTTGTCTCCCCACGCTTTAGTTTATAACGGTTTCCGCTGGCACATAAGAGCATATTCAGAAAAACACGAAGACTACCGAGATTTTCTTCTCGCGAGAATTCGTTCAATCTTACCGACACAAGATATTGCAGATCAAGATGCCAGATCTGATTCGCTATGGAATGAAATGGTGGACATTATAATCCTTCCTCATCCCGGTCTGTCGGCTTCCCAATCACGGGTAATAGAGGGTGACTATGGAATGGTGGATGGGGCGTATAAACACACCACACGGGGAGCTCTAGTAGGTTATTTCTTGCAACTGATGAAAGTGGGGATCGGGGATAAAGAAAGAGAGGCGCGAGTTCAACAAATAATCCTAGGGAATAGGGAAGAACTTAGCCCCTATATATTCTAAAAACAAATGGATTGGATCAATTTATTAAAGTCGACCATTAGGCTTGCCGACACATATGATCTAACGAAAACGCCAGGCCTGGGAAACATCCAGGTTGGCTATGAAGATCGTAGACAAAACACAAATGGCCTTTGGTTCTCACTTGCCACAAAGTTGCTAGAGTATCTGCACACCAGAGATTTAGCGCAACCAATGGCCTATCATTCAATTGAACCCTTCTTTGAGAATTTGGACGATTCCTTCTCTGAATTCACCATTGAAGATGTTAAATTCATGGTGAACCTTCTTTCAAAAGAATTTGAATTAAAATTCCATGACCACAACATCGCTCTTCTAAAAAACAGCACGCCTCTCATTGAGAAAAAACAATATGGATTCCGCTGTAAACTTTCACCCACTGGTATTACCTCAATAAGTCTTTCCTACACAGCAGAGGAATTGCTGTATGGAGATCAGATAGCGCTACAGATAGAAAAAGCGTTGAGTTTAGGAGATTTCGAAAATTATATTCTGTACGCCGACAAATTGATCAATAGTATCATGAACCAGTCCCATGAACTCATAGGCCTTCTTGAAGTTTCTGGTCGACAAGAATTACGAGAGCACTACAAAACCAAAGGTGACGCGTACCTTGAAACATTGGAGAACATAGGTCGCATTACTGGTCAGATCGGCCAACAATTACGTGATCCAAAAACAGGGGACAGCCTCTATTCATTTATTACTCGCAATCCGGAGAAACAATACTATGAGCAATTCCTGTTTCTAAAACTCGAACAAATAAACACAAATCTGTTGGGGTTTAGAAAGAACTTGTCTTTGTTTCTCGAAATATTTTATTCTTTACAGGAAAATATAATACCAACAGTAGATTTTCATCAGATTTCCCTTGCCATAGCTCAAGGGAAAATCCCTCAAGAGAGCCAGGAAAGACTCCTGATGCTCTATGGATTTTGGAGCCCTTCAAATTTCCTCAACTCCCCCACAAATGATCTTTGGGAAAAAACTATTCTTCCTCAAAAGAGAAAAACAAGACGTCCTGCTTTTGATGATTCTGCAAAAGCTGAGATCTTAAGCAGACTTCAGAAATACCTGCAGGAAAATAGTGCAGCTATTTTAAAATCCATTGAAGAACACGGATTCTTTTCTTTACGCCACGCAATTGAAGATGACACTGGATTATGCCAGAACATCGAGGATGTTATGGCCATAGTGGGAATGTGTTTGACTTCCTCTGAGTCAAAAAAGCTTAAAAAGGACCTCGTTGTTTGTGTGAACAACAAAATAGCACAGGATGGTGAGTTTGACGATCTTGTGGTGCATTATCATGATCTTATTTTAAAACCTCTCGACAATTAGGAGATAGTTATGTCTGAGGATCGTATTCGAAAACAATGCAAAATAATAAATCACCTGCTGTCGTACCGAGTGTTGAGAACACATGCACCAAAAGGGATTCCTTTTAGGGGTAACGAGCGAAATACCGCTAATGACTTATACCACGCGTCTCCTGATGCCCGTCTTTTTATAGACGAATTTTTAGCTGAGACAGGATTTCGAATCGTTACAGTAGAGGCCTCTCAGATGCCGGGGCTACCACCGGGGGCCGTGCATTTTTTCTTGATCCGAGACCCTGAAGAGAACGTTCCGGCGTGGCTCGACATACAGAATATTTATAAATATCTATCGCTTAAGGAAAATGAATCAAAGATCATTACACGGATCTGGTTTTTCTTTATTTGGTCAAACATGCTCACCCTGCTTTACACACACTGGTCTCGGCCCATCACAAATGTGTCTGGATATCAAGGTGCAAATTTTTCAAAAGAAGTTCTCATAAGTCAAATCAAAAACACCATCGAAGAGGTCAGGCAGGATCCATCCAAGGAGGCCAGTAAAATCCTATTAGCCGAAGAAGGTAGCATGCTTTTCCGGAGAGTTACCCGGTTTTTAGATTTCATGTGCAATATTTCCTATCTTGCAGAAGAAAAGGAAGGAAATGAGGTCTTTTACTGCCAAACATTATTAATGGCTATTGAGCTGAATGAAAATTACGAATCCGGGCTCGGTTTCAGGTTCAATGAAGAGACAAGCGTTTTGCAAAATGTTCATGAAAATCTCTATGTATCCGACAACCAAGATGTCCAGGAGGAACAAGCATAATGTCTCTGATAAACAGAATTGAACTATCCAATTTTTTAGATAAATCAGGTGGAAGTGATTGGAATCCGACTTATCGGCATTGTGTCCTTGATTTGAAAGGCCAAAGCACTGCAATAGTTCTAATGAACGGGTCTGGAAAGACTACAATCAACACAGCAATTTTAGGATTACTCTCAAGACAGCGCACTCTAGTAAGCAACATGCGCAAGGTCTTTGCTCCTGATAGTTCCGGTGTACATACGCATGTCCGAGTTGAATTTATTCAACCAGATATGAAAACCTCCGTACCGACTTTGCCCACGATCTCACAAACAATAACAGGTGAGAAGTATGTTTTCGGTGTCTGCGGTTTCAGAGACGGATCACAAAGTTTAAAATATTATTGTTATCCGGGTATTCTCGAAGATGTTCCTGTTGCCAACGTAAACGATGGTTCAATAGAGTTGTTGTTCAATGAAGAGTTCGCAAAAATCATCCGTGAGAAAAACGGTGCCCGACAAGGTACCTCAAAAGATGAATGGCTCGATAGAGTACATGATCATTGGGGTGCCCAACAGCTCAATCAAATGGTTTCATTTCTTCAGGATGGTGGCGGGGATAAGTCCGCAAGTTAGTATAAAACCAGAGTCAGCAGAGGGGAAAAATATCACGAAGCCTTCTTCTATTCACATATTGCACCACAATTGACTATTGGCGAGGCTACAAGTGATACCGAAAAAGGAGAGATTTTTCTTGATGACACCATCCTGAGTAACTCTATGAACATAATTACTGCTCAGTTTGAAGGGGAAAAGAAAGCAAAGAGACTTGACCGTCAGAAAAAAGTGTCTGGTGTTTTTAATGAAATCAAGATACTGAAAGAAAAAATTGACGAAGCGGAAAATAATTACAAAAAAGCCTATCTCAAAATAGCCGAAGTTGCCGCAACCGTAAAACACCTGGTAGAAGATGCCCCCCTTCCCGGCTTACCTGTTTTTGCCAGCCAAGATAACGAAACCCTGAATAATCTGATTAAAAACATAGTGATTGTCCCTGATGCAGATGAACCTTTTCTATTGAAAGACGTAGGTCTTGCAGGGCTAATTGGTAAAGAGACAAGGATCATCAACGAGACTTTCCAGAGGAAAAACTTAAAACCTAACCAAAGACCACAAAATATTGATATCATTTGCGATCTTGCTCTACCGGAAAGCTATGGAGGACATCAATCTAAGCTTTATTCTTTGAAAAATGTCCTGAATTTCATAGATAGTGTGGAACCGGAGTATCTCAAAAAGGGTGCGACCCGGGCAGACAAAGATCTCTTCAAGGATCTCATTCAAAATGCTTTTACAATATTTAAAAGTAGGTGTGACACCAGTCCTCTGAGAAAAAGAGCAAACCTTGCTCAGACCGAGGTACGAACAATAGAGGGTGTAATAAAAGACCTTAAATCTGAACTCAAAGATTTAGAGGCCAAGAAGGTTGAACTGGAAGAACGTCTGCAGACCTTTAAAGTAGATAAAAACGCCTTTGAAGATATGCGAGACTCTGGCTTATTTACCGAGTTTGAGCTAAAAGATCCGCAACAGGTAAAGGTAAAGCTGAAAGGTGATGCTGCAGAATTTGAAAAAAACAAGAAGAACGCGGATGAGGCAATACGCCCACTACACTCACAGTATCTCTTATATCAGCAATTCAGCAAAGAATACCCAAGGGAACACCCTGACGACCATCTACAAGTTATAGAAGCAGAAGAGGCGCGCCTTGATGAGTTGTTTCAAACCACCAAGGTCTATCGTAAAAACGCCCTGAAGGAATTATCACCAATCGAGATAGAATTCAAAGGTCTGGATGTTCAATTACAGACAGTCAAGAAAGAGTATGAGAATATCCAAAAAGTTCAACCAGGATATCTCGCTTGTACCGAATCTTTTCCAGATGAAGAAATAATTGGTTTTGAGCAACGGATACATGAAAAACGCGGTTATTTCATCAAGGAAATCACCAGAAGAGAACCTGTCTTAGATCAAGCCAAACGTGGATATTCTCTCGAATTAAAGTTTTACAAGCTTGAGGGTGAGGTCGATCCAGCGGAGTGGCTTATAAAGGTCGACAAAGAACGTGCTCTTTTAACATCCAGGGCAGATATCGTTCAAAATGAAATTACACAGTATGAAGCTGAGCTCGATCTTTTAAAACAGAACAAAGTCGCACCCGGGCCGAATGCTTCAAAGGCACTCAAATTAATACCCGACCACATTCAATATGAACCACTACATTCATTCATTAAGCATCACACCGAGAGTCCGGACCGAGCAGAAGAATTTTTGACACTTTTTTCGTCTTTTCTCTTTGCTCCTGTCATTCAGGGTGAGGACAATATCTCAAGTGTTTTGAATATTTTCACCAAAAAAAAAGAAGATATTCTATTACCGGTCTTTCACGAGGAGAGTTTAAAAGGACTCCTCCAAAACAAAAACCTTGAGATAAAAAAAGCCGCTGGCGATGTTTTTTACCTCATTGCTGGTAAAAAAACGGACCTTGTTGAGTGCATTCTTGATCCAGAGAAGCGAGAACAAAGAAAGATTTTTGTGGAATCACAACTGGTGGAGAAGAGACAAGAAAGCGGTCAAATCAAGGATAGACTGACAGCAATATCCTCTACCAGCACTATTGTCACGTTGGCCCAGAACGCCAAAAACTCCAAAGACAGCCAATTTGGGCAAAGAATCGAAAGAATTGCAAAGGAAATAGAGTCGTTAAAAGAAGAAAAAGAGCTGTACCAAGAAAAATATACCGATTTGGTTATGAAATACGTCAAAGATGCAGAAATATTTGTGCTCTTAGGAGGACCAGAAAAATACGCTGAATTATACAGTAAGCTGGTCCTTTTCCAAAAGAGGCACGATACTCTTAGCGATAGCATCACTGACTTAAAAGACAAAATCGCAAAACTTACCGAGGATGCAGAAAAATACAGCCAAGATCTTGCCAAATATAAAGAAGAAAACAACACCAAGAAGAACAACTTGAAAGCGTTGAGAGAATTCCTTCCAGATGGCTTGGAAACCTACACTTCCTTAAAAGAGACTATTGATGATTGTGAGGATAAACTTCTAACTATCCGAAGGAAACAGGACTACGACCTCAACAGAGCTGCCACCTATGTTGCTACTTTGGCAATCAATAGTGAAACTGACTTGCAAAACCAATTCAAAGAAATTGAGAAAAAAAGATTAACGTTATCCGGAAGAATAACCGACCGAGGCAAGAAACGTGGAGAGCTAGAAGGTAAGTTCAAGCTGTATAGCAAAAACTCAGAAGAATATGATCGGTTTTTGAGTAGTGTTACCGCCTTGTATAAACGAGCTCTTAAAAATATTCGTTCAATTACTGAAAATGATACTGTAGATCTCTCTTATATTATGAGCGTAGCACATGAATTACAATCCTCCCTTCATGAAGAACAGATAGATTTCGCCTCTGTACATGGTAAGGCTCAAGAGATATCAGGATCTTTGGAAAAAGATAATTTTGAAGTCCTCAACAACAAAGCAAGTTCAGCGCGTAATCATGTCAGCGACTGCGAGATTTCTTTTCAAAAAAGGTGTGATGAAGAAATTAGAGCATCTGGGATGGACGCAATTTTAAATCAAGGTGAGAAAGAACTCATCAGGGAAATTAAAAAGGCCCCCGAACAAATCATTAGTTTGGCAGATCATTTCGAAAAGACTTTAAATCAAGAGATCGAGGACTTTACCAGAGCAAAAGAGCATGAAAAGAAATTACGTGACACATTAGCTGGCAGTTTAACGTCACTTACAGATAAGGCAATAGCCAACTTTCAAACGCTTAAGAGAATTTTAAAAGGGACAGAGGGCAGTGCTGCATACTTTATAAAGGCCGAAATTGCATCCAGGGAAAACATAGAAAGTTCTATAGACAATATTATCGAGATGGTCAAGTCGGCACACGAACGATACACACGTGATAAAGAGGACCCCTTTCGTGATTCAAATAAATCAGAAGACGACGAACATCAAAAAAACCTCAAAGAAAGAATAAGCGAAAAATGCTATCGCAGCATATTTCTTAATCCGACTATCAAGTACAAACACCCAGATATAAGAGGTGGAAACGTCACCGAGTTTAACATAAGTGAAAAATTTAAAGGTATAAGTGAAGGGGAAAAAACCTCTCTTGCACTATTAATGTATGTCGTTATGGCTCGTTATGCACAAAGACGGAAAATAAACGAAGAGTTTGGTCAAGGCATAAGAAGACACCGCGATGCAGCTGAATCCCCAAATGTGTTAATTATTGATGGTCTTTTTTCTTCTCTTTCAAAACCATCTCTTATCAAACAAGCCTTCAGCACAATAGAAACCACTCAAGGTGCATTTCAAATCATCGGTCTAATCCACAATCCAACCTATGTTGGTACACATGATTTTAATGTTTTCCCCAATTTATTTATCGGGCGAACATATACAGATGCAAGCAGCAATGATAGTGAGGGGTGGGTGGCTTTTGATCATCAACAAAAAGAAATGATGGGCCAAATCGGTTTTGCAAACTTTCAAGCTAAGAAGAAGTAAGCAGGTACTTACAATGTATTATGATAAGGCTATCGTCACAACTCTGAAAAAATTGATTCTCAAAACGGCCATTACACGTGCCAAGGGTAAGCAGCAATGCGTCTTTCAGAGTAAATCTTTTTATAACCTGCTTAAAACCAAAACATCTTATAGCCAAACCGATTTGAATTTAGCCCTGGAGCAACTCTTCCAAGAAGAATTCTTGTCGGGAAGGTTCACTAAAGGCCCTTTTCAGATTCATGGCAAGATCACAGTTGATGTACCAAAAAAAGACCTTCCTGATCACGAACAAGATTGGGTGAATATTTTGGGAAAAGGAGATCTTGCCGATAATGAGAAAATAGCGTTGTTGTCGGTTGGGCCAAAGCTCAAAGGTTTTTCGCGAGATCAAATGTATTCAATATTTTGCGCATTAATAGAATTACGTTCAGATCAAGCAAAATATGCAGGTAAAGCCATATATGATGTAAGTGCAAAATACTTTCTTGGTTCCTCAAAATTACTATCTACCATCCAGGCGGAGGCCAGGGCCTTTGGTATAAATTTAGATTCTTTCGCCTCTTCATATAGATATATTTCTGTCGCCGGCAACAAGAATCCTGATGCGGTAATCATAGTGGAAAATCCGCATTCTTTTGAAACAGCAGTTCAAGCCGATGATAAACTCCAATATAGCTGGATTAGCTCATATGGGTTTGGAATTGCCCTCGAAAAAGACCTTAAATATGGGGAAATGCTGGTAGGTAATTTAACCAAGGAAAATCATGAGGGTGTGATCCGGTTGACCAGAAAAGGCAATCCAGAGCAATTGTCGACCCTTCTTTCACATAAAAACCTTTTCTTCTGGGGGGATCTTGATTTAGGTGGCCTACAAATCTTTCTAAAATTACAAAAAAACTTGCCTCACCTAAGGCTTTCCGGGCTATACAAATATTTGGCTGAAGAATTTAGAACTGGCAATGCACATCCCTATACGAAAGCAGTGGCCAAAGAAGGGCAACGGCCATTTTCGGTTGAAAATCAAGAAATAAAAGAACTACTTGAGATTTGTCTCCAGGGTGGAGTAGATCAAGAGGTTGTTTGGCGTGATGAGATAATGTCGTTTGCAGGCGTAGGGTATAATTCTCAAGATTGATACAGTAATTTCTTATGTTTAGTATTGCTGCAACACACCGAAATATCCTAAATATCTCTGAAAGTTAAAAAAGATAAATTATTCATAATGCTCTCTTTAGGTTTTGGTAGAATTTCTGTAAAAACAGTATGTTGATTGAAATAGCAAAGCATCTCTTGTCTTGCAAGGTTATTCTTGGCTTTCCTCACCATCAGTTTTCATAAATGCATCAATCTCACGGGGAGTGTAGTAGCGAAAGCGGATTCTTTTGCTTAATCTCGCCGTATAGTCTGAGAAAGCCATAACAATTTCTCGTCCCTCAGCCATTAGCTCTTCACCTTCTTCGTGTGAAATGCCATTCATTTCTCCTAGTCTGGCCTTGAAGTGCGCATAAGCCATGTCAAATTGCCGTAGAATATCGAACATGGTTGAACCAAGAGGGGAGTTTACTTTAAGGACCCGAGAGCCACGTTCTTTGGCCATATTGATTTTTTTCTCCTGGATTTCCTGCCAGGATGGTTTTGTGTCATTTTTTTCGGCCATGTATGCCTCCTACAGTTGGGCTGAAATTGTTCTTTTGTTCTTTCTGACTTGGTACCTATGCCATAAATCCAGAAAGTACACTGAGCCGTACGGGAAAATTGCAGCCACAAGCATAATGCCTGCAGTTTCCGTCGCCACGGGAAGTAAATGTGGTTTAACCTCAAAGAATCCGGCATAGATGTTCTGGGCCCTGGCTCCAAACTGCTGGGCAAGTTTCCAGATATTTTCTGGTGTGCTTATCCGGTAAAGCACAAGATATACAACATATAAGAGGAAAGCCTTGATCAACAGGGACATTGCCCTTCCCATGAGCAGGGAATTGATGGCCTTCCTGGTGATGTTGCCGACATAATAGCGGCTTATATAACAGCACATGCCAGTGTTCACCAGCAACACAAGGTAAGGAATACTGCCGAAAATGAAGTGGCTGAACCAATCCAACTGCTTGAAGACAAAAGGAAATAGATAAAAGTGAAATACCGGAAAGAGCAACACAAGGGCAAACCCTTCGTGAAAGCCACTTTTCAGTCCTATCTTGAAAAAATCGAGGGTCCGTTCAAGTGTAAGGAATTCAGCCGGTATGTTCTGCCCTTTGCTTTCGATGACGAAAAATTGCTGGACTTCGGAAATGGCATTCAAGAGATTCTTGGGCCTATAAATCCTGCCGCTATCGGTCGTGATAATCTGGGCATTGGTATCATTTGGCCCTTTGTTCTCCCATTCCCTGCCCATCAGTTTTCGTGTTCCGAATTATCACTGTCGAGATAGGGACTGACTTTAACGATATCCCGCAGCATCTGTGGTTTAGCCTGTTCCATCTCTGCAACAGATCCAAACGATTCAGCATGAAACGGTGTGTAGTAGCCTTTGATAGTTTTGCCGATTTTCCGAGTCACATTAAAGTATCCTCCGAAAAAGGTGTCTTTTATTAGCCCCCGGTCAACAACATCATGCTCGGCTCGGAGCTGATGAACGATAGTGAATAAGACACCTCGCATGGATTCGTCCTTGTGTGCCATAGTGGCGATTTCCATACAACCTGCCTTTTCTGCCATTTTTCGTGCTACCTCTTCGAGCACTTTGGCCTGAAAATACACATGACCATCAGACATGGAAAAAGCCAGAAACCTACGGCCAAACATTTTGTTTATATAGGGTTTCAGATTATCCAAGAACTGTGAAGCCTCGAACCATGAGGAAATGTCAACCAGTTGCGGTGTAGTCTTCGGCTTTCTGGAATTGGTATCGTGTCCTTCGTTATAGATGTCTGCTTGAGCTTGCCATGCTGCATCGTTTTTAGTGTTTTGATCAACTGTGGTAGCTGATGGTGGTGCGTGTTCCTTGGTATCCGCAAAATCTTTTTGTAGGGTGGTACTCTCAAGTTCCTTTTGTCTTGCTTGCTGGTCGGCTTTTTTCAGTGTTTTGCCGAGCAATCCTTTTGGCATCTTATGGTGGAGTTTTATTGCCTGAAGAATTTCATCTTTCTTCGGAAGATTTTCGAACTCGGAAATTCCAGCAAGTGGGCGTCCAGCGGCAAGGGGATGTTCTCCCAAGGAATAGAGATACCCTCGTATGGATTCAAGTTTGCCCAAGTCATGAGCAAGGGCTGCTATCATTGTGTCGGGGATAACATGCCAGGCCTTGTTTTCAGAGAGAAGCTGGACAACTTCTTCGGCGACGTTAAGAGAATGATCCAACAGGCTTATTCTTGCCAGAAGCTGGTACGTGTTTTCATCCCATCCTCCTTCTACATCCCCACGAATGTCAACCACTGAAGGGCACTGACCTTGCTGATCGAGTAACGACAATAACCGAACGCAAACAGCCTTTTGCTGCGGAAACTTTTTAAACCAAACACTATTAAGATTGTTTTCCATGAATGCCGTTGCCCGGGGATTTCGAAGTTGGGTGGTTTTGTTGTCCTCAGAGAGAGACTGCTCGTCTCGCCATAAAGGGGAAAGCTCTGAAATATGGATTTCTTTGGTGTCTTCCTCTGTCCATAGTTTAGACAAGTCTCGTAAATGAATAGTGTTCTGAACAACGGTTTCCTTCTTTCTGCTCAAGGCCAAAACAGCAATAATGGTCATAATGAGCACGACAGCGAGTATTAGAAAACTACCATTCCAGCCAATTGCTCTGAGCCAACCGATGATGGCTTGTATTGCCTCCTTCATCTCTCACGGTTTGCTGCCGCCATAGTCGCTTTCGCCAGATCCGGAAAAGTGACTTTGAGTGTACTGTCATGAACTGTTGCCGTCTTTCCTTTATAGGTGCCGGAATAGGTGTTCAGAAAAATTTCCCGGGTGGCCATGTTCAGGACTTCAGTATGCTTGATTCGGACTTCTTCTGTCTCCCGGATCGAGAGTCCACCCCCGACTGATATAATTGGTGAGAATCGTTTTTCTTCACCAAGATGCCTGGAAACATAGCTCGCTGTGTTCGCATCCGGTACCCGCATAAAAAGTTTGGTGTTGCAGTTATCCAGGATGGTGTTAGCTCGGTCTTCTCCAACTTCGGCATAGAGCTGACTAATCGACTGGCAATAGCCATGGATATAGACACCAGCTCCACCCGCTTTGGCAAAGAGATCCTCTATACCGTTGTAGAGTACTGACTGGGCCTCATCTATATGGAGCACAAGGGGAGGGGTGACGCTTTTGCCGCTGGAGTAGACCCGACCTACAAAAGCTTGGATCATGGAGATGATCACCTTGCCGGCAGTATAGGCCGCTCTTTTGGTCAGGAGTGAACCCAGCTGAACAACTAAAATGATTCCTTTGTCCTGTTCCAGTCGTTTGATGAATCGATTTTCATCAGCTTTGCCGATAATCTGGCCCACATTTCCAGATGTTAACTCGGTTAAGGCCACACGGAGTGAGCTTGCGACTTTGGAATAGTAGTCTGCCGGAGTCGAGAGAATTTTCTGCATATCCCTTGATAGCTGTTCTGCTTCAGGGGTATTGATATAATCAAGTTGCTCCTTCAGTCGCTCCAAGTCCTGGTGGCTGATATGATTTTTAATGTCGTTCAGATTAAACGAAGGAGCTGCTCCGTTCACTTCGGCCAGCATGATCAGTGCCTGCACCACCACCAGGCTCACTTCGTAGGCTACTCCGAAAAAATATGGCTCCCGACCAACTGCAACTCCTGCTGTGATATGGGCGACCAGTTCTTCCGGCATGTAATATGAGGAAAGTGGATCAAGAATTGCGCTGAATTGTGGAAATATTGGAGTAATCAACATCAGGTCATGGAGACGGCCGGTAGCATCAGCCAATTGGGTGATTTTTGAAAAGAGATCGATATCCCCTTTGGGGTCAATTGCTACCACTGAATAGCCCTTGCTGATGTCCTGCTCGATGATATGTTCCATCAACCTTGTTTTTCCAACTCGGGTTGTACCAAAACACCAGAAATGCCCTTTGCGGAAATTATCTGGAAAGCCTAAATCTACTATTGTCTCCGGACGATCAAGGTGAACTCCAGTCCCGATATGCGTCCACTGTTCCTGTTGTTTTTTGTGCTTTCTGGTCATTTGGCATTCTTTAGGAACCTGACTTCCATTTTTTCGCGAAGTTCACGTGTGACGGCAATAATTACTGATTTTGGTAGCTTCTTGGATGTAAGGACAAAACTTTTATGTCCCACATATCGTTTGGTACAACGTATTGAAACATTCTCCGCTGAAGCACCAAGATGCTCCGCCAGCAGAGTTTCCACCAAAGTTTTGGATACCCGATCGACAACGATTTTTAGTCTGGCGGTGCCATTAAGCATAATCGGATCGATTCGTCGGAGGTGAAAGGCTCGTTTCATGCCTATGGAGAAACTTCTTGTGTCACGTTCGTGTAAGCCGATTCGGTTTAATGGGCACATGGCAAGAATCTTTTCACCGGGAATGATTTCAGTTTCTATGTGAAAATTGCCCTCCGAATCGCGAGCTGCAATTTCACCCCAACGAAGTTCTTTCTCATGATATTTGTAGCGGTTGGTCTGTTTAAATAGAGCAGCTTTAGCCAAGTCCTCTTCAAGGTGCTTTTTCAAAGTATTCAAACCTCGCATTTTCGTAACATCAATCAATTGCTGCCTGATGACACCGCCTGTCTCATTGTACGCAACGGCCTCCACCTGTAGGTCGTCCCGGAAATGCACCATCACCTCAAGGCCATACCATTTTGACAGCATTGATGAAAATGTTCGTTCAATCTCTGTCATGGTTTCGGTCATAGTCATCCTATGTTTCTGGGCAAATGAAGCTATGATATCCTGCATGAACTCTGCATCCTTTTGGTCTAGAGGAAGAGGGAACCTATGTTTGTAAGTTCTATAACCCTTTTTCGGGAGGGATGACGGTTTGCAAGGTCGGAAGCAATACTTTCAAGGATGTGTTGGATTTGTTTGATATTTAAAGGAACAGTGTTAGGATGGATAGCGCAAATAGCAGAGATAAGAACTGCATGATATCAAATAGAAGTAATCAAAATAAGCGATGAAGAATCAAAAACCTTCCTTAGGAAAGCCCACTCTTGTGGAGGTGGCAGTCAAATATCAAGTTGAGGATCTTCATGGTGCCTCAATCCCTGGAAGTCGCATGACCAAGATACTGGAGCAGTTGGAATCTGGTCAGTTACTCTCCAATTTCACTCTAGAGTATTTGCGCCAAAAAGGTTTCCACACACTATATCGCTATGCTCAAAAAGAAATTTCGTTTGCCGACTATCTGAAAGCAGCTGAAAATGAAAAATATGAACGCTGTTCTGCCGCTGAAATCAAGGCCCTTAGAGAAGAGGCCGAACAGAAGCGAAAGCGAGAGGCCTTACAGGCCAGGATGAGAAGGGAGCAAGAATTAGCGGCTGCGAAAAAGCGAGCCTTTGATAACGATCCAAAGAATATTGCAAAGGCCAAGCAGAATGAGTTAAGGGCGAAGTACGATCTCTCATATTTTATCGAGAAAAACTATTTTCCAAAGGTCATGGACATTCTTCGTCGAGTTGATAATGGCATTCGGCTATCCGAAGAAGATATCGTTTGGCTGTCAACCAAAGGTAAAGAATATTTTACCATTGAATTAAGATTAGAGTACCACAGGATTGAAGCTGAGTTTTATGCTGGTGAGTTTAAAAAAAATAGAGATCCATGGTCCGCTGTCAATGCAAGCAGTCACTATCGCAAATGTGGAAGAGCGAAAACAGCTGATTCAATGCTAACTACAATTGGCGTAACAAAGTTAAAGAATTCAAGGTTGAAATCGGCCCTCTGTACAACACACGGTGGTGTAAAACGTGACCTAAGAAAATTGGAAGATGCGCTCAGCCTTGGAGAACAAGCACACCTGCTGACTCCAAAGGATTATCGTCCTTGCACGTTATTGGGGGCGGTGAATATTGAAATCGGCAACTACAATCTGGGCCAGGCTTGGTATAAAAAAGCTGTCGAACGAGGAGCTAGTGAAAAGTCTGTAGATGATGATCTGCGAAGCATTTTCATGCGTGCAGAAAAATCAAAGCAGGAGGAGTTGCGCGATCACCTACTCAGGATCGATCCCGTCCGCTACAGCTGGGTGAAAAGGAACCATGGGAATCGAAGGAAAAGTGGCTGAGGGTAGCCTTTTTCTTGGAAAGAAGAAGTGTTGCTCTTCGATGTAGTTGAGAAAATTTCATATCGGTTATCTGGGGAAATGACATCTTAAACGATTGAGAAATAGCTGTTCTCAGCCCTGTCACTCAAGGCGTTTGACTATGCATTCAGAGTTTGTCGCAACTCAACCTCTTTGATATTTGTCACAGAGGCTGGATGAACTTTTTTCCTGAGCGTGTTTTTTCATTTTATTACTAAATGAACATTTTTGTGACTTTTTCAAGCTCAATGCAAGCTCCACCTTGTTCAATATGGTTAATAATTGGGTGGTAATCCGCTGCAATTTTATACTGCTTAAATGTAGGTTTTTTAGGATCATTATAATCAATAACCACATTTTCACTTAACAGTATTGGTAGTAACTTTGAGGTAAATACCTTTGATCTTACATGTCCTTGTTTTTTTGGATAAAAATTACCTCTGTTGTAGAATATTCTGAAAAATTTAACTAATTCATTCTTTATTTCAGAGGATTTGTTTTCAATTTCTTCAGATCGTGTCGTTAAAATATGTTCAATCCCTATTATATTGCAATTTTTGGCAAAAGTATCTTTGAAAAAAACAGGTTTCTTCCCTTTTCTTGGCTCCAGTGACTTAAAGGTAGAGTTTGTAAATCTTGTGTTTTCATCAAGAGGGCAATCCCAAAAATAATCAAATTGTTCAAAAAGGCAATTTGCGAAGACTTTGCTTTTAAAGTTAAAAGTAGCCTTATTATTGTCATGACCAAATATGTTAACTAAACATAAGCCATCAATCACTCCATTTTCTTCAAATACCTTCTCCATTAATGTGGTTCGGGTCTCTAAATCAAAATGTTGAGTAGTTGACGCTTGTAATGCACAAATTATGAAAGTAAACATGGCTGAAATGGATAATTGCAATCGAAATTTATCTGCGCCATCTGTCGAAGATGAAATCAACTTTTTTAGTTCTTCAGTTGCTTCAATAATGAATAGTTCTAGATCTTCACTGTAGGGTATTCTTTCGCAAAGTGCTTTTGTGAAACTGTTGTTATATTTAATATAGCTTCCTGCTATATCGATAACTGATTGATCTATAGATTTAATATCTTGTGTGGCAAGATACTGAACTACATACAATACCTTAAAATAGAAATTGAAAAAATCGTATCTAAAAGAAAGATTATTTGAGGTACAGGTCAACAAAGGATGTCCTTTGATTTTTTCAATTAACTGGTCATCAATTGGGGAGTTAATTGTTGTGGACAAGACTTGCTTAACATCATATATGCTGATAGTTCCATTGTAATCGACTGAAATGTTTGTGAAAAATTTTATTTGCTCATCTATGGATAAATTATAAAGTTTCTTTATTTCCCTTTCGCACACACTGGCAATTATAAAATCATTTTCCACAGATTCAGATAAAATATCACTTTTGTAGTGGGGTGTTGCAGACAAATTTTCACCTTCCTGTTTGATCAAGTAGGCAATCATGTCTAAAACATATGGGATATAAATAGCATCAGGTTCTTCATTTGAGGATTCACTTGTTGCAAATTGTTTTGCATACCGAATAGCTTTATTGACTTTAGATGAATTTTCTTTAAACGATTTAATGAAGAATTCCGTAGCTAATTCTTCATTAAATGGCTTGAGATTTATTTCAGGTATTAGCGAATTCTTTTCAAGAGAGTCCCAAAAATGATCCCGACAGGTGATAATAATTTTTGCATTTTCTTGATCAGCTGAGTAGCTATTTGAAATTGAATCTAGGAATGAGTAAATGTCAAATTTTGACCCAAGTCTGGCTATTACTTCATCTATCCCATCCAAAACAATTATTAAACTTCCATTGTCTACTGATAGTTTTAGTAATTCTTTGTTAAAGCTAGCGCTACTAATTTTCTCACTTGCTAATTGTGCTTGGTAGAAATCATAAATATCGTCTATTTTGTGTTGTGAATTTACACGTTTAGCTAGTTCATCTATGATTTCGTTGGAATCAATAAATAATATTCCGGTATTGGGGTTTTCGTCATATATATGATCTAGAAATTGCTTAACTAGCGTCGTTTTCCCAATTCCTCCATACCCCTTTATTAGTAGTAACGGCTCAGCTTTCTGAGTCAACCACTCATTGAGTACATTGAATGCTGATTTCTTCTCAAAGCCTGGAATGTCAATTAGGCTTTCTACATAAACAGGAAGGTTGTACTTTTCATAGTCGAGAAAACAATCTTTATATAAAAATTCATAACCAAACTCGTCTATAAAATATACATGTTTGGTTTTGAATATGGTTTTAATATTTATTTTTCGCTTTTCAATATCTTTTAAATCTGGTTTTTCTGTCAGAATTATTAAATTATCAAAGTTAGAAACGAGTTGATGACTTTTAAGATATCCGAAGGTTTTTCCTTGGCTTGAACTTTCATGAATGTATAAAAACTCTTTGACTCCCCCAAAAGGTTCTGATATTTTAAATAATTCGAAAATAATATTTTCTTGCCAGTCGTTATGTTTTTTGGGATAGTCAATATCTAAAGAATAGCTTCCATTTTTATCAATATACTGTTGTATTGTTTTTGAAATTGTTCGTTCTTTTCTCTTACCTGGTTCTGCCTCGGGTTTACGAGTAAGGACGATTTCTTTATAAGATGCAAATTCATCTTGTAATTTTGCAAGTTCACTTATATTGGCTAATCTCACAGAATCACTCTTTTGCCCTTTTCGGACTAAAACTGCCCCCTGATCGAGCGTTCTCGTCTTTGTTTTTAATTCTGACTTAATTTCAGTTAGGTAAGGAGTACATGGTATTTTGAAAACTAGAATTTCTGTTTCATTAATTTCTACAAACTCCACGCAGAAGGATATGAGTGTCGGGTTAGTATAGTTTTCTAATTTCTGCTTCACCTCCTTCTTGAATTTGCCTAGATTTTTCAGTATGTTGATCTTTTCCTGATCTATGCTGTAAAATTTCGATTCAATCTCATCAAACCCAATTATTAAATACCTATCCTGTCCGACATAACCTAAGTATCCATTGGCCAATGATATAAGGTCCTTAATAAACTCACCCCATTTATCACCTTTTTCAACTCGAGGAGTAGTGTCATCCCAATACCATTCTCTCTTAAATTCCAATATTGGTGATTCGTCTTCCAAGAGCTTAGTTTTAACAACATTTTGGTTGATCATGACATTGTCCATTTTAAAATGTTTTCTTAGAACTAATTGGGGTGCAATGGTTTTAGTAAATAATGGTCTAATATTCGTGCAAAGTATCTATTGGCATTAGATCTCTTTTCCCCTTGATTTTTTTATACTTGAATGTAACTATATAATCAATATTCCACTTGTTTTGCACAAGTAATCTCTCTTCGTGGGGAAATAGCTGGACGCTTTTGTTTGTAGGCATTTATAGACACGATGCATTTCAACAGATCGTCCTTGGAACACCTCGAATGCCTTGTCTATCTGTAAAAGACAGTTTCATCGCACAAGCGAACTTCTTTTATTACAGCAAAAGCTGGCGCACTCCATTGCAGATTTCTTTTTAGAATCTCTGTGCCTCTTAATTCCACACTATTCAATGTCCGGCAGGTAAATTTCACGACGAATCTTGTGCGTGATCTCTTTTGTAGTTGCCCGGCATGTAGTTCGTAATTCACCATAATCCTATCAACGGGAGAGCAAACATACTCCCGACCGGGGACATGTTGTCTCTCTCACATCACAGGAGGAAACAACAATGTCTGAAAGCAAAAATCTTACAAAACAGGTTGAAAAGATCAATGCAGAGCTACGCGGTTTTGGCCGAGCTGCTGTGCAGGAGATCAAAATGATGAAGGATGGCAAAGTCATTGGCCAGGTTCGCTATGGATACAAGCCTCAGTATGTGTTTGATGCTGTAAATAGTATCCTGCTCCCGGAAAACTGGCGCTACGAAGTTGTGAGTAAAGAAATCTTTGATAGTCAGGTAGTTGCAGAGGTCCGGCTCTTTATCCGTGTGAAAGATGATGAGTGGATCTGCAAAGGATCGCAGACGGGGCAGATGCAAATCGTGAAGGGTAATGTCGGTGACTCCTATAAAGGGGCAATCACGGATGCTATTCAAAAATGTCTGTCTCTGCTTTCTATTGGAACTGATGCGTATAGAGGATTGCTTCGTGATGTTTATCTCACTGGTAATCGTTCTGCTACCACATCGCCTAGGCAACAACCAGAGCAACCCGTTGCGTCACAGCAAGAGCCCGATGCCAATCACGCTTCTCACAATTCTCACAAATCCGATCTGCCTAAGATCGCTGGAATCGATTATAAGCATAGGGATGGAATTGTTATAGCTGTTGGCAACTCGTTTGATAAAAAGGAACTGCTAAAGTCTGCGGGTTTCAAATGGGATAAGTCGGATAAAAACTGGTTCAAAGAGGTAATAATGCACTAACGCTTTATCCATCTAAATCTTTTCATCTCACCCAATGAGGGAGGACATTGTTTCCCCTCCTGGGATTCGTGTGTCCTCCTTTTTTCCTACGGAGAAAATGACACATGGATATCAAAACCACACTGCTGACAAGTCTGCGCAAGCTGGCAAAACAACACACCGAAGAGACTCTTGGCGATCGTAGCAATTACCTTGGTGCATCCGATATCGGATATTGCCCAAGAAAAGTGATCCTGGAGAAAATAAATCCAACCGAGCATGATTTAGCGACCCTTCTTCGTTTTGAGCGGGGGCACATGGCTGAGGATATTGTTGCCAACGCTTTTGCCGCCGCCGGGTACTCAAATTTCGAGCGACAAGTTGAAGCTGTAGTAGACAGCGACGTTCCTGTCAAAGCACATATCGACTTCGTTTTCACTTCACAAACCCACAAGATAAAATCCGTCCTGGAGACAAAGAGCACGAGTAATATTCCCGACGATCCGTATGGCTCCTGGGAGTCTCAGCTCTACATCCAAATGGGCGCACTGGCCGAAAAATTCCCTGATTACACAATCAGAGGTGCGTTTATAGCACTCGACCTCGCCAATGGTGACGTTGAATTTTTCAACGGCTACTCCCCACAGAAAACCATCTTTAATGGATTACTCAGAAAGGCTGAATCTCTCTGGTCTGATTATCAGGCAATACTTGGCAATAAAGAGATCGAGCTTGATACAGACCCAGGTCCCCTTTGTGGATTTTGCAATCATTTGACAAGCTGCCCCAGATTTGAGGCCGATGAAGTCCCTCAGCTGGCTGCGGTTGTAGATGAACTGCAGCAACTGCAAATCAAAGAGAAGAAATACAAAGAGAAAATTGGTCCTCGCAAGCAGAAGATTTTTGCCATTGTGCAACAAAGGGGATCAATTAAATCAGGCGGTTGCGTTATCAGGAAGGCCACGAGAACAAGAAAACATCTCGTTACCAGTCGGCTTGATAAGTTTTTAAGAGATCATGGCAGCTCCATTGCCGAATTTCAAGAAGACCGCTCTTTCTCCTTTCTGGAGATAAAAAAAGCAAAGGCCAAAACAGCGTAACCCAGTCAAAAGGCTACCCGTTCTGGGAGATCATTTTCCCATGGTGGGGATTGGTATTTTTTCAGAACTATTTTCACTCATTCATTACTCAAGGAGAACAACATGAACAAGGCAATGATAATCGGAAACGTAGGCAATGATCCTGAAATGCAATACACCAAGAATAGTGCTGCACCGGTGACAACTTTGTCTATTGCTACAGCCGAGCACTGGAAAGATTCGGAAGGTAACAAGCAAGAACAGACAGATTGGCACCGCGTTGTTGCCTGGGGAGGTATTGCCGTCGTATGTTGTGAACATCTCAAGAAAGGCGATAAGGTCTATATTGAGGGAAAACTCCGTACACGGAAATGGAAAGATCAAGAAGGCATTATCCGCTACACCACTGAAATAATCGCCAGAGAAATGGAGATGCTCGGTGGTCAGGGTAGTAAGAATGCCGCAAATATTTCACAAAACAGTAATAGCGAAGAACCACCGCTGCCAGAAGAGGTCCCATTCTAATGGATTGAACAAACAACCATTCACCTGACCAGGGGAATCAATTCCCTGGCATGGGGCATTGCTTTCCCTGGACAAATAGGAGGAAGCCAATGCTCTTTGTAAAAGATCAGGATGGTGAATATCATCCTGCAACGAAAAAACTGGTCCTTACTGAGGCAAATAAGCTCATGGGCTACCAATTTCGACGCGGTGCCTTGATTCTCTCTTCAGAATGCGCCAAAGCGGTTATTGGCTGCAAGCTCCGTGGCAAACAGTGCGAAGTTTTTGCCTGTTTGTTTCTAGATTCCAAGCATCGGGTCCTTGCATTCAAAGAGATGTTCACAGGTACAATCAACGCGACAACAGTCCACCCACGAGAGATAGTCAAAGAAGCTCTGCAGCTCAATGCTGAGGCGATCATCCTGGCCCATAATCACCCATCTGGTGGCAGTGAGCCAAGCAGCCAGGATATTTCACTGACTTCTACTCTTGCCAGTATTCTGAAAGTTATAGATGTGCGGATCCTCGACCACCTGGTAGTTGGTGATGAGGTAACCGCGTTTTCAGATCTGGGACTTTTGCCAGAAAATTAACTCACATCCCATAACAAGGGGCAGACATGTCCCTTCAAGGGAGTGGCTTGCCCCATTGATGCACAAAAAAATCAAGGAGGCAGGTATGAACGCGCTTAAAACTTTAACCAATGACCAGATAATTTCTCTCTCACCGGCCGCAGGATCTCTTGCTCCCATAGATGGAGTTTCGTCCAGGTATTCATTTGTACCGACCTTAACGGCGGTGGATTTACTTCGTGATGCAGGATGGATTCCGATCCATGCTGAACAAAGTATAGTACGCAAAGCTGAAAAGGAAGGGTACCAGCGGCACCTTATCCGTTTTGCCAAGAACGGTTTATCGTTTGATGGAGAACGGGTTGATCTGGTTCTGTTCAATTCCCATGACTGTGGCTGTGCCTTCAAGTTGATAGCATCGGTATGGCGGCAGATCTGCGGCAACGGATTGATGGTTGCCTCTGAATTTGCGAACTTCAGCCATAAACATATTGGTTTTAGTTCGGAAAAATTTATCCATTCTGCGGGCGAGATAGCATCCGCAGCCGGAACCATTGCTGATCGGGTTGACGAGATGAAGGTAATCGAGATGACTCCGGATGAGCGAGGCGTTTTTGCCCAGGCAGCGCATAGCCTGATTTATGATGAGCCCGACCACGCCCCCGTGCAACCACATCAATTGCTTGATGAACGGCGCTACGACGACAAGGGTAATGATCTCTGGACAACATTCAACGTGATCCAGGAAAATGTCATGCGTGGTGGCCTCAAAGGCATTAGCAGGGGCGGCGACGGACGACTTAGGAGAACAACCACACGACCGGTCAAAGCACTTGATCGAAATATCAAACTGAACCAGGCTCTTTGGTTCCTGACGGAAAAAATGGCAGAGCTGAAGAACGTCGAGGGGGATCTTTCGACTGTATCGGCTTAAACCGTCATTTACCCTAGCCGTCTCCTTCGGGGGACGGCTTTTTTTATTCTCTTCTTACAGAGAATCGAAAATATGATATGGAATAGAATATGAAAATTAACTGAGAAACCCATAGGAATAACATGTGTTTTGCGTAATAAATTCAATTTATCCCTACTTTGGTTTCATAATATTACGAATATCGCAGACAATTTTGACGGCCAACAAAGACCTGCAATAACGGATTAGAAAGCGACATCTTTTGGAGTGGCAGGTGGAAAATGCCTGAAAATTCGGGAAACTGTAAACAATGGCGTGATGGAAATATTGTAATTGCCCTATATTAGGGAAGAAAAAACGAATAAACCAGTCAAAGAAAGGAAAAAAGGAAGAAACAGCGTATAGAAAGAAACAAAGAAACCCAAAAGTCAGCTAGCACTCCAGCCTGCTCTGTTTATCTGCTTCCAATCAGCACACGCAATCTCTCCTCTGTTTACATAGAAGTAAATTCAGTTAAATCCGACGAAAACAGGAATTAGCTTGTTTCTTTCAGCTAATCTATATAGTTTTAACCCTGTTTAACCTAATCTGGCCGGATAGTGCATGCATGGTTACGCTGTGGTAGAGCATCCAGGCATGCTTGTTAGGCCGGTTCTCAAGAGAATGATGGAGTCGAAGATGGAAGACAGGTGGTTATCTGTTGACGAAATTGGCGAATATCTCGGAATCAAAAGAGATACGGTCTACAAGTGGATTAGTGAAAAAGGTATGCCAGCCCACAAGGTTGGTCGCTTATGGAAATTCAAAAAAGATGAAGTTGACGGGTGGGTACGTAAAGGAAGTGCTGAATCGTCTGGAGAAACCAACTGAACATATAGGCAGAATGTATTGAATTAAAATAAGATAGGCGGCAAGAAACCATGCAAATTCTGGACAATATCAATACCCTTTGGGGAGATGATCTGAAAAAGACTGTCAAGCCGGGTGCCAAACTGAAAATTGCAGCCTCTTGTTTTTCTATATACGCCTATGAAGCACTGAAAAAAGAGCTCGAGCAAATTGAATCGCTTGAGTTTATCTTCACGGCCCAAGCTTTTGTCCCCAATGAGGTTACCGACAAAGTCTCGCGTGAAAGAAGGGAGTTTCATATTCCCAAACGACAACGTGAAAGAAGCCTATATGGCAGTGAGTTCGAGATTCAACTGAAAAATAAGCTCACCCAAAGAGCAATCGCCAGGGAATGTGCAGACTGGATTCGACGTAAAGCAAGCTTTCGTTCAAATGTTACCAAAGCACCTATGCAGCAGTTTGCCTGCGTCAACAAAAGAGATAATGACTCTGCATATATGCCTTTGCATGGCTTTACAGCGGTTGATCTTGGCTATCAGCAAGGGGATGCGGTTTCCAACTTTATAACCAAGTTTGAGGATGCCCCCTCCACTCAGACCTGGTTAAACCTCTTTACCCAGATTTGGGATGATGATACGAAGCTCAAAGATGTAACTGATACGATTTGTTCCCATATCGAATCGGTCTATCAGGAAAATTCGCCGGAAAAAATTTATTTCCTGATGCTGTACAACATATTCAACGAATTCCTCGAAGATTTAAACGAGGATGTTCTGCCTAATGATCTCACAGGTTATAAAAACAGCGTAGTGTGGAACAAGCTGTTCAACTTTCAACGTGATGCTGCCACGGGTATTATTAATAAACTTGAAAGCTATAACGGTTGCATCCTTGCCGATAGTGTCGGTCTAGGTAAAACATTCACAGCACTTGCCGTTATTAAGTATTATGAACTCCGTAATCGCTCTGTCCTCGTTCTCTGCCCAAAGAAACTGGCTGACAACTGGCTCAACTATAATCGGAACCTGAAAACCAATATTTTCGTTAAAGACCGTTTGAATTACGATGTTCTCTGTCATACGGATCTGCAGAGAACGAGTGGTGAGTCCTACGGTACCCCGCTAAATAAAATTAACTGGGGAAATTACGACCTTGTCGTTATTGATGAGTCGCATAATTTTAGGAACAATGACGCTTATAAAGACAAGGAAACCAGGTACCAAAAGTTGATGAACACCGTGATACGGGATGGTGTGAAAACGAAGGTTTTAATGCTGTCAGCGACACCCGTAAACAATCGTTTCAATGACCTCCGGAATCAGCTGGCACTCGCCTATGAAGGAGAATCGCAAAATCTCAGCACAAAATTACGTACCGAGAAGAGTGTTGAAGAAATATTCAGGCACGCTCAGACCGTTTTTAACTGGTGGTCAAAGTTGCCAGCTGAAGAACGAACAGCTCAGGCAATTCTGAATGCTCTAGACTTTGATTTCTTTGAGCTCCTCGACAGTGTAACGATTGCACGGTCGAGAAAGCATATTGAAACCTTTTACGACACAACCGATATTGGGAAATTCCCGGTCAGAAGAAAGCCTCTCTCATTTCGTTGTCCATTAACCATGCGCGGAGATGTCATAGGTTTCAACGAAATCTACAAGCAGCTTTCTCTCTTGAAATTATCCGTTTATGCCCCGGTCAGTTACATTCTCCCAAGCCGCTTGCGGAAATATGAAGAGCTCTATGATACAGCGGTTGAAGGTGGCAAAGGAACGTTGCGGCAGGCGGATCGTGAGAAGAGCCTGCAGTCGCTTATGACAACCAATCTATTGAAGCGCCTGGAAAGTTCAGTGGAGTCATTCCGGCTAACCTTGGGCTCATTGGAAAAGAACCACCTGCGTATGCTCTCTCAAATAGAGCAGTTCAGACAGTCCGGAGCAGATTTTTCCATCCATGATCTGGCAGACTCCCTTGGCGATCTTGAAGCCGAAGATGACGATCTGACCGGACTGGGAGACTTTATGATTGGTGGGAAGGTGCAGGTGAGTCTGGCAGATATGGACTTGCCCTCATGGGAATATGACCTGAAAGCTGACCTTACCATCATTACCGAACTACTCAACGAGATGAAAAAGGTGGGGCCGAACGACGACTCCAAACTGCAGCATCTCAAAAAGCATGTTGTTGATAAAATCAACAGTCCCATTAACTATGGGAACAAAAAAATCGTTATTTTTACTGCTTTTGCAGATACGGCAAACTACCTCTACGATAACCTGACTGGTGACCTCCTTGAAATGGGTGTACACACAGGCAGAGTGACCGGCAAGGATACCCCAAAGACCACCTTGAAAAAGGGCTTTGACTTCCAATCAATACTCACACTGTTTTCCCCGATCTCCAAAGAAAAAGCGTTGATACTCCCTGAAGAGCAGGGTGAAATCGATGTGCTTATTGGTACAGACTGCATCTCAGAAGGCCAGAACCTGCAGGATTGCGATTATCTCATCAATTACGACATTCACTGGAACCCTGTTCGAATTATTCAGCGTTTTGGCCGGATTGATCGAATCGGCTCTCTCAATGAATCCATTCAGCTCGTCAATTACTGGCCCGATATCTCACTCGATGAATATATCAATTTGAAAGAGCGGGTGGAAAACCGGATGATTATTGCCGATGTTACTGCAACAGGTGATGACAATGTGCTGTCAGCTCAGGCAAACGATGTGAGCTATCGGAAAGAACAGCTCAGACGACTCCAGGATGAGGTGATAGAGCTTGAAGATATGAAAACCGGTGTCAATATCACCGATCTGGGGCTAAACGACTTCAGGATGGATTTGCTGAATTATATCAAAACTAATGGTGACTTAGGCCATTTTCCCCATGGGCTTCATGCAATTATTCCTGCCAATAAAGAAATAGGGTTAACACCTGGCGTAATCTTTACACTGCGCAACAGAAACTCCGGCGTTAATATCAATCAGCATAACCGACTGCATCCATACTATCTCATTTATATCAGCGATAATGGCCAGGTGATTGCTGATCATACACAGGTCAAATCCCTCTTGGATTTAGTGCGAACCAGTTGTAAGGGAGTCGCAACACCTCTCCAGGAGCTATGCAGAAAATTCAATATTGTCACAAGAGATGGCCGCGAAATGGACCAGTATTCAGATCTGCTGGGACAGGCTATCCGGTCAATGATTGAGGTCAAAGAAGACGAGGATATAGACAGCCTCTTTACTGGCAGGAGCACTAGTGCACTGGTTGATACGATAAAAGGGCTTGATGATTTTGAGCTGATTTCCTTCCTCGTTGTAAGGATGAAGGATGAAGGATGAAGGATGAAATGAAGGATTTGAAATCAAGAACTAAAGAATTTGCACTTCGGATCATCCGCCTCTACACCGCACTGCCAAAATCGACGGAAGCACAGGTGATAGGAAAACAATTGCTTCGCTCTGGCACTTCTGTAGGTGCACATTATCGAGAAGGAACCCGGGCGCGATCAGATGCAGAATTTATAAGTAAGATAGAAGGTGGTTTGCAGGAGCTTGAAGAAAGTTGCTACTGGTTAGAGTTGCTACTTGAAGCAGAAATCATGACCGAAAAGCAGCTTTCTGGTTTGATGCATGAAGCGGATGAACTTACGGCAATACTTATTACATGTGTCAAAAATACCAAGGTTAAAAAAAGGGAACGCAAATAAATGAGTTCATCCGTCATCCTTCACCCTTACGCCTTCCCCAAAGCAGCGGCCTTCGGACGAATGGTTGCCAAAGGAAAAATCTACGAATACGCTACACCAACAAAGAAGGTAAAGGAGCTGTTTGTTGCCCAGGTAGAAAAAATCACCTGGTCCTATAAACTCTCTCCGGCAACGATAAACCTTCCTGCAAGTGCAGGTGTAGAGGAAATACAGATTTTTTCTGTCAGGCTAAAAAACGGAGATTTGTCCCACGAAGTTTTACAGACTGTTGATAAGGCGATTCCTTCACCTATTCTGTTTGAGTTGCTGTTTAAAGGCAGAACCAGATATGTGGGAGCGTATAAGCGACCAAATGAAGCCGATAAAAACAAATGGGTAGTCAGCAGTTACTTTCAATCAACCTGGATGGACAATGAAACTGAAAGAGTAAATCTTCCGGTTGTTCTCAGCATGGGGGCACTGTATCAGGCTTTTTTAACGGCGATCAGTCCGCTCAGATTCCGAGAAGGTGAAACCCTCGATAATCTGGTTGCAAGGATTGATCTTTTGCGCGTTAAAGAGCGGGAAGCTGAAAAGCTTGAAAACCGGATGAAAAAAGAAAAACAGTTCAATCGGCGTGTTGAAATGAACCGAGCGCTGAATGAATTGAATATAGAAATTAACACTTTGAAAGAGTGATAATTTTCAGTCTGAAATAGAGGGGTTAGAAGGTGGAAAAGTTAAAGATGCACAGCCCGAATTTTACCGAAGAGAATATTGCAAAACTTGCGGCTTTGTTTCCAGGATGTGTAACCGAATCGATTGGCGAAGATGGGACCCTGAAAAAGGCGATTGACTTTGATCAGCTCAAGCAGGAGCTTTCTACCAATATCGTGGAAGGACCTCAAGAGCGCTATCATCTGAACTGGCCAGGAAAACGGGAAGCACTACTTACTGCGAATGCACCAATCGCCAAAACTCTTCGTCCTTGTCGTGAAGAGAGTGTTGATTTTGATAGTACGGAAAATCTGTTCATTGAAGGAGATAATCTCGATGCCCTGAAACTGCTGCAAGAGACATATCTAAGCAAGGTGAAGATGATTTATATAGACCCGCCATACAACACGGGCAAGGACTTCATCTACAAAGACAATTTTACCGTACTAAAGGATGAGTATGAGAAAGCCGCTGGCGAACGCGACGAGACGGGAGGAAGGCTTGTCAGCAATCCAGAAAGCAGAGGGCGCTACCATTCAGACTGGCTTTCCATGATCTATCCGAGGCTTTCTGTCGCAAGACATCTCCTGTGCGACGAGGGACTTATTTTAATCAGTATTGACGATACGGAACAGGCATCACTACGAAAAGTCTGTGATTTAGTTTTTGGAGAGCAGAACTTTGTTGCACAGCTCGTATGGGAAAAAGGCAGAAAGAACGATGCGAAGTTCTTTTCAGTCGGGCATGAGTACATGCTGGTCTATGCGCGGAATATTGTGTTGCTTCGGGAACGAGGTGAGATTTGGCGAGAAGAAAAGCCGGGAGCCAGGGATATTTGGGATGAATTCCTGAGGCTCAAAAAGATTCATGGTGAAGACTATCGCACTATTGAGAAAGATTTAAGCCAATGGTATTCCGACTTACCCAAAAGTCACCCTGCAAAAAAGTGGGCACGATACAAACGTGTGGACAAATACGGTCCATGGCGTGACCGTGACATTTCATGGCCTGGAGGAGATGGGCCCAGGTACCATGTCATTCACCCGAAAACAAAGCAACCCTGTGCGATACCAGAAGCAGGGTGGAGGTTTGCTTCTCCTGAAGAGATGCAGCGTCAGATCAAGCTGGGGTTGGTTGAGTTCCGGGAAGATCATACTGAACCACCTTTTCGTAAAGCCCACATTCGTCCCATACCAGAAGAGTCCGTCGATGAAGAGAACAACAATGATAACGGGACAGAGGACGTAGACGATAATGTTGAATTTGCAACGCAGGTTCGAGGTTCATATTTTTATAAACAATCCCAGGTTGCTGTGAAATACCTTCGCGGATTGATGGGAGCGAAAGTCTTTAGTAACCCCAAAGATCACGAAGAACTTGCTCGTTTAATAGAATATGTAACTCCCAATGACCGTAACGCTATCATAATGGATTTCTTTGCTGGATCAGCTAGTACTGCAGAGGCAGTGTTTAAAGCAAATGCAACTTTTGGCTCAAACCATCGGTTTATAATGGTGCAGTTGCCAGAATCTCTAGAAGATGCGATGAAATCAGCCACAGGAAGTGCGAAGAAGACCGCTCAAGCAGCGATGAAAATGCTTAAAAAAAACGGCCGCCAGATTGTTCTTTCAGAGGTCTCCAAAGAGCGAATCCGATTGGCTGGAATGAATGCAATCGAGGTAGGTGGGCACGAGAGCTGGAATAAAGACATAGGTTTCCGAGTTCTCAAAGTGGATTCCAGCAATATGGCAGACATCTACTACACTCCCGATGCAGTCGAACAAAAACAATTAAGCCTACTAACCGATAACATCAAAGCCGACCGAAGCTCCGAAGACTTACTATTCCAGGTTCTGTTGGATTGGGGTGTTGATCTAACTTTCCCTATTACCAAAGAGACCATCGAGAATCGAGAAGTGTTCTTTGTCGATAATAATGCACTAGCCGCCTGCTTTGTTAAGAACGGTCAGATTACAGAAGATTTCTGCAAGGAACTCACTAAGCGTCAACCTCTTCGGGTGGTGTTCCGCGATTCAGGGTTTAAAGATGACAGTGTGAAAATTAATGTTGAGCAGATTTTCAAGCTGATGTCGCCCCATACCGAGGTGAAGTGCATATGAGCAACCTCGAAAACCATGGCAAAGGTGAGATTCTTGTCTATCAGTCCGAGGGTGGCCAGGTAAAGCTCGATGTACGCCTGCAGGAGGAAACCGTCTGGCTGACACAGCCTCTTATGGCGGAGCTTTTCCAAACAACCCAGCAAAACATCAGTCAGCATATTTTAAACATTTACGAGGAAGGAGAGTTGGCAGAAGAGGCAACTCACAAGAAATTCTTGTCAGTTCGTCAAGAGGGGAAACGGCAGGTCCAGCGTAATCTGGATTTCTACAACCTCGACATGATTATTTCCGTCGGCTATCGGGTGAAAAGTAGTGTTGCCACCCGGTTCCGAATTTGGGCGACTCAGAAGCTGACGGAGTTTATACGCAAAGGCTTTGTTCTCGATGACGAGCGGTTAAAAGAACCGGAGGGTGGCCGTTATTTTGAAGAGTTGCTGGCCCGTATCCGGGATATTCGCAGCTCGGAAAAGATTTTTTGGCGTAAAGTGTTGGATATTTATGCCACTAGTATCGATTACGATCCGAATTCAGAAACATCCAAACTGTTTTTCAAGCAGGTGCAGAACAAGATGCACTGGGCTGCACACGGACATACCGCTGCAGAGCTTATTTATCAACGGGCGGATGCTGAGCAACCTCGTATGGGCGTTACCAATTATCCCGGTTCCAAACTTCTCAAGCGCGATGTGGAAGTAGCCAAGAACTATCTGGCAGAAGATGAACTGAACATCCTCAACCGGATTGTGACTGCATATCTTGAAATGGCGGAATTACAGGCATTAAACCGTAACCCCATGACAATGCAGGATTGGACCGAGCGCCTTCATCAATTCCTGACCATGACTGGTCGGGAGCTGTTGACCCATGCAGGAACAATTAGCCACGAATCAGCTATGGTGAAAGCGCATGAAGAGTACGAGAAGTTTCGCCTGAAACAACTGGAAGAACCGACGGACGTGGAAAAGCATTTCATCGAAGTAGAGCAGGAACTGAAGCAGATCGAAGTCACGAAGAAGAAAGGGGGCTGTTAATGAAGCTGAAATTTAAGAAACAGGCCTACCAAACACGTGCTGTAGAATCGGTGGTGGATTGTTTTAAAGGCCAACCCAATATGACGGGTATCAGCTACCGTATTGATCCGGGAGTAGCAAAAGCCGACTCGCGCGGCTATCGGCCTACACATATGTTTGAAGGATCCGGCTTTAAGAATAGTGACCTTGCCCTGAACGAACAACAGGTTCTTGAAAATATCCAGCAGATTCAGCGACTCCAAAATCTCCCGCAGTCAACGAGCTTGGTGAAAACCAAAGTCTCTCCTGTGAACCTTGATGTCGAGATGGAAACCGGGACCGGTAAAACCTATTGCTACATCAAAACCATCTTTGAGATGAACAAGCAATTCGGCTGGACCAAGTTTATCATTGTGGTGCCGAGTATTGCTATCCGAGAAGGTGTATATAAATCATTGGAGATTACGGCGGAGCATTTCCAGGAGACCTACCATAAAAAAGTCAAGTATTTCATCTATAACTCCAAACAGCTTCATAACCTTGAGAGCTTTTCGTCTGATGCCGGAATAAATGTCATGGTGATCAATGTCCAGGCATTCAACGCACGAGGAAAAGATGCAAGGCGTATATACGAAGAGCTTGATGACTTCCAGAGCCGCCGTCCAATCGATGTGATCAAAGCCAATCGGCCCATTTTGATACTGGATGAACCGCAAAAGATGGAAGGCGCAAAGACCCTGGACTCCCTCAAAGAATTTAATCCATTGTTTATCCTGCGCTATTCTGCAACCCATAAGACGCAGCATAACAAGGTCCACAGGCTTGATGCCTTGGATGCATACAACCAAAAATTGGTAAAGAAGATTGCCGTTCGGGGTATCTCCGTAAAAGGTCTTTCCGGCACCAATGCCTATCTCTATCTTGAATCGATTGAAGTTTCCACACAGACGCCTGTTGCTCGAATTGAGATTGAGACCAGGCAATCAAGCGGAATCAAGCGAATCATTCGGAAGCTTAAGAAAGGAGACAATCTCTATGACCTCTCGGGTGAACTGGACCAATACAAAGGTTTTGTTATTGCAGATATCAACGCTATCACGGACACGGTCGAGTTCACTAACGGTCATCAGTTGCAGGCAGGAGAGGCAACCGGGGATGTAAATGAAACGACCTTGCGACGGATTCAAATCCGCGAGGCAATTAGAGCGCATTTCGAGAAAGAACAGGTGCTTTACCAGCAGGGTCTCAAAGTTCTTACTCTGTTTTTCATTGACGAAGTGGCGAAATACCGCGTGTACACCGATGCTGGTGAAGCAGGTGGAGAGTATGCTAAGATCTTTGAAGAGGAATACACGGATATCCTGAGAGGGCTCAAGCAGGATCTGTTCATGAATGAAGGTTACAAGAAGTATCTGGATGGTATCTCTGTTGACCGCACTCATAACGGATATTTCTCAATTGATAAAAAAAGCAAACGGATGGTTGATCCAGTCACCGGTAAAAAATCAACCGAAACTGATGATGTAGATGCCTATGACTTGATTTTAAAAGACAAAGAGCGTTTGCTCTCTTTTGCAGAGCCGACCAGGTTTATTTTCTCCCATTCCGCTCTTCGGGAGGGTTGGGATAATCCTAATGTCTTTGTTATCTGTACCTTGAAACACAGTGACAACAGCATCTCCCGCAGGCAAGAGGTTGGGCGTGGACTCCGTATTGCTGTCAATCAACTGGGTGACAGGCAGGATGATCCGGCAACAGTGCACCAGACCAATATCCTCACTGTTGTTGCCAGTGAAAGTTATCGAGATTTTGTTACCGCACTTCAAAAGGATATCAGCGAATCCCTTTCTGAACGACCACGTGTCGCCGATGTGAAATATTTTACAGGTAAGATCTTGCAGACTCCTTCCGGCGTTGTAGAGGTTACGCAGGAAATGGCAGAAGGGTTAGAGTTCTACCTCATTCAAAACGGCTATGTGGACCGAAAGAGAAACATTGCTGAAAAGTTTCATGAAGCAGTTAATAACGATAACCTTGCGGACCTTCCAGAAGATTTAACACCATATAAAGAACAGATCTTTCAGCTCATCCAGAGTGTCTATAGTGATGCACAGTTGCCTGAAATTGAGAACGATCGCGGTGCAAAAACAAACCCTTTAAATGCCAACTTTGAGAAAAAGGAATTCAAGGAGCTGTGGAACAGAATAAATCGTAAGGCAGCATATAGTGTTCATTTTGACAGTTCAGAGCTTGTCGAAAAATGTATACAGACCTTGAATATGCAGCTCAGGGTAAGTCCGCTGCAATATACCATTCAACGGGGAGAACAGGCAGATGGAATCAGCTATGACCAAATGAAATCGGGTGATAGCTTTGAGGTGAGAGAAACATCTACTGAATACAACGGGCATTCCGTCCATTCAGCGGTAAAGTATGACCTTATTGGCAAAGTAGCTGAAAATGTCCAATTGACCAGAAGTACAGTCACTAGCATCCTGGCAGATCTTGAAAAACCGGTGTTTGCCCAATTTAAAACCAATCCTGAAAATTTTATTTCAGAAGCTTCACGACTGATTCAAGAACAAAAAGCCACCGTTATCATTGAGCACTTAACATACGATGCGATTACTGAAACTCACGACATAGACATCTTTACGGATAGTCAGAGTAAACAGGATTTCAGCAAAGCTGGAGACCCACTGAAACGACATATCTATGATTATGTAATCACTGACTCGAAAATAGAGCGCACCTTCGTACAGGAACTTGACACCAGCTCGGAAGTAGTTGTTTACGCCAAATTACCAAAAGGATTCTCAATCCCCACACCGGTTGGAAACTATAACCCTGACTGGGCAATTTCCTTCAAGGAAGGATCAGTAAAGCATGTCTACTTTGTTGCTGAAACAAAGGGTTCCATGTCCACAATGGAGCTTAGACAAATTGAAATAACAAAGATCGAGTGTGCTCGGAAATTCTTTGATGAGATAAATCGGAAGATCAATCCGGAAAATGTGAAATATGATGTGGTCAATAGTTTTGGAAAGTTGATGGAGATTGTTGGAGCAGGTGCAGTTACATCTTAATGGGGGCGCTTGATGGACGAACAATATGATATTGCTGGAAGAATTAATATTCTTAGACAGGGGTTAACGTCTGATAAAAATCGAGTGGCTTTTTTGCTCGGTGCTGGCTGCCCTTTATCAATACGTAATACCGAAGGTCAACCGCTAATTCCTGATATTGCTGGTTTAACTAAAGCTGTTTGTGAAAAGTTAGAAAAGGATAAAATTACTACACTAAAGACTGGAATTGTTCTATCTGAAGGCAGAGAGCCCACAATAGAAGACATTTTAAGTCGGATACGATTACTAATTGATGCTATCGGTGCGAGTGAGTTTGATGGACTTAATAAAGAAGATCTCACTAAAATGGAAAAGGAAATATGTGAGAAAATCACAGAAGAGGTAAACAAAGAACTTCCTAATGAGATTACTTCTTATCATAATTTAACTTCATGGATTTCTGGTATACCAAGGGAAAATCCAGTAGAAATCTTCACACCTAACTATGACCTATTGATAGAGTCATCTTTAGAGTACAAAAATATTCCATTTTTTGACGGATTTGTTGGTTCAAGAAATGCATTTTTTGACCTTCATTCCATGGAGCATGAAGAGCTTCCATCTCGTTGGGTTCGACTCTGGAAGCTTCACGGGTCTGTTAACTGGTGGATAGACGATACCGGTAAAGTATTTAGAGGGATTCCAAAAAGTGATAACGGCAACAAGCAAATGATTTACCCTTCTCATTTGAAATATTCTCAGAGCCGTAGAATGCCATATTTAGCAATGCAGGATAAATTGTCGACCTTTCTAGCTACAGGGCAATCAGTGCTTGTAACAAACGGTTATTCGTTTGTTGATCAGCATCTTAATGAAATTATAACCCAACGATTGTCTGCTAACCCTAGAAGTGTTTGTTTTGGCTTGCTATATGGCAATATTGAACAATATCCTGAGGCGTTAGATTGTGCCCGAAAGACAACAAATTTACATCTATTAGCTAAAAATGCTGCTTTCTTTGCAGGTGAACAGAAGGCTTGGAAAAATGGAGATTCGATAAACCCATATGACTATCTAACTGAACAAGATGGAGAGAGTACACAATGCAAAATAGGGGATTTTGGTGCCTTCAGTCGGTTTTTGCTTAAGCAAACCGGCAGTCACAGGTCGGAGGGTCAAAATGAAAGTTGATCCATCTTTCATAGGCACTGTTCAGGATGTAATGGGAACAACGGTAACTGTAGCATTATCCAATGAAACGATTACAGGCATTAGTTTTATTGATGGTGAGTGTTATCGTATTGGCCAAGTGGGCAGTTTTGTAAGAATACCAGTTGGGTTTACGGATTTGTATGGGCTTGTATCACAGGTTGGTGCAGGCGCTGCTCCTGTGAGTGAGTTGGAAATATCTCCATATGGTAACCGGTGGCTTCAGATTCAACTTATCGGGGAACGAATGCGGGATGGTCAGTTTCAACGAGGCGTATCCCAACATCCAACGATAGAGGATAAAGTTCATATAGTTACGGAGAGGGATCTGCATGCTATCTACGGCCCTTCAGATCCAATAGACTTTGTATCTATTGGACATCTCGCAAGTGCAGAAAGCATCCCGGCTTATATTGACATTAATAAACTGGTGACGCGTCATTCATCAATTGTTGGATCAACTGGTTGTGGAAAGTCGACAACTGTGGCTGGCTTGTTGAATTCGATATCGGATAGATCACAATTCCCCTCAGCAAGAATATTAGTACTAGATATTCATGGTGAATACTCAAAAGCACTAGGTGATCGAGCAAGGGTTATTAAAGTTGGTGCGGATACGAGCAAGAATGAAAATGAGCTTCAAATTCCTTTCTGGGCGCTTAATTTTGAGGAAATGACAAAATTTGCTTTCGGAAGCTTAGATAATTCTAAGTATGCAACTATCTCTGATTGGGTGATCAAGCTCAAGAGAGAATCTTTAGAAAATCAACCAATTAATGGTATTGACCCTGACGCTATTACTGTTGATAGCCCAACGCCTTTTTGCCTACATAAGCTATGGTATGAGCTGTATAAAAAAGATTTCATGACGATTGTTCCCCGCCCAGGTGGTGCTGCAGATGAAGTTGACCCTGCATATGCTCAAGATTCTCATGGGAATGATTTGATTGGTGATGCGATGTCGGTCATTCCTCCAATTTACAGAACAGTTAAGACAACCGGCCCTGCGCCTGAGCGTGTTCAATGGGGAAGAGAGCCCATTGGAATTAGACAACAGCTCTCAACCTTAGGGTCTAAGCTCAGAGATCCACGATATAATTTTATTTGCAACCCAGGTAATTGGAAACCAAATATTGATGGAAAAATTGATAGTGATTTGGACTCATTAATCCAAGGATGGATTGGGAATGAAAGTCCAGTAACAATACTAGATTTGTCCGGAATACCATCATCAATACTAAACGACATTATCGGTGCAGTTTTAAGGATAATCTATGATGCTGTTTTTTGGGGTAGAAATTTACCTGAAGGAGCAAGAGAAAGACCTCTTCTTCTTATTTTAGAAGAGGCTCATACGTACCTTGGAAAAGAAAATTCAGGCTCTGCAGCCTTAGCAGTCAAA
This sequence comes from Desulfopila sp. IMCC35008, assembly GCF_010646885.2. GTDB lineage: Bacteria > Desulfobacterota > Desulfobulbia > Desulfobulbales > Desulfocapsaceae > Desulfopila. Next base: position 5,722,079 of record NZ_CP050700.1, read on the forward strand.
CGAGTTGCTAAAGAAGGACGAAAGTATGGTGTAGGGATGATGGTTGTCAGCCAGAGACCTTCGGAGATTGATGCTACTATTTTGTCACAATGCGGTACTATAATTGCCATGCGATTAGCTAACAATATCGATAGAGGCCATATTACTGGAGCGGCATCTGACAATCTTAAAGGGCTTTTTGAAATGTTACCCATCTTGAGAACAGGAGAAGCAATTATTGTTGGCGAAGCCGTAAGTTTGCCAATTAGAACATTAATTGATCCACCTACACATGATAGACGTCCAGACAGTATTGATCCAAAAGTTGCCGCACACGGATCGGAAGAAGATGGTTTTGAGGGACCAGGAGGTTGGAATCAAAAGAAAGAAGTGGAAAACTATAAACCTATGATTCATCAGTGGCGAACGCAGTCCTCAAAATACAATCATGATTTTCATAAAACTTTACTGAATGAAGGAGAGAATAATGAGTGAATGGATCTCAACCCCTGAGTCATCAAATGTGGCAGGTTTTTGTTATGAAGCCCAAGTATTAACTGTGGAATTTAATAGTGGCAGTCGCTATGACTATTATGACGTTCCTGAACATGTTTTCGAAGGAATGAAACAAGCTGAATCTAAAGGAAGATATTTAAATTCCGAAATAAAAGGTCATTATAGGTATGCACGGCAATAACCCATGAAAATCCTCCATACCTCTGACTGGCATCTAGGACGCTCTCTTTATGGCCGGAAGCGTTATGAAGAGTTTTCAGCGTTCCTTGATTGGTTGAGTGAAACTATTCAGAAAAAAGAAGTCGATGCATTACTGATTGCTGGAGATGTTTTCGATACAAGCACTCCAAGTAACAAAGCTCAAGAGCTCTATTATAGATTTCTTTGCCGGGTTTCCGCTTCTTGTTGCCAGCATATTGTTGTCATTGGGGGAAACCACGATTCCCCATCATTTCTCAACGCTCCGAAAGAACTACTGCGTGCACTCAATGTTTTTGTGGTTGGAGCAATGACAGAGAATCCAGAAGATGAAGTGATTGTTCTTCAAGACCGCAATCAGGCCCCCCTGGCAATAGTATGCGCTGTACCGTATCTCAGGGACAAGGATATTCGTACTGTTGAGCCGGGTGAGACCATTGATGATAAAAACGCCAAGCTGATAGAAGGGGTGAAGGTCCACTATGAGAAAGTATGCTCTATTGCAGAGAGCAAAAAGGCAGACCTTGAGAAAGCCGGACATGAAAAGGTGCCTATCGTTGCAATGGGTCATCTTTTTACCGCTGGAGGCAAGACCGTTGAGGGTGACGGCGTTCGAGAGCTTTATGTAGGCTCTTTAGCCCATGTGGAGCAAGATGTATTCCCCTCATCAATTGATTATCTTGCGTTAGGTCATTTGCATGTTCCGCAGGTAGTTGGCGGAGCTGCGCATATTCGGTACAGCGGATCTCCCATTCCTATGGGTTACGGAGAAGCAAAGCAAGACAAGAAGGTAATACTTATTGAATTCAATACTAATACCCCAAAAATTCATGAAATTCAGGTTCCCTGCTTCCAGGAATTAGTTCGTATTGTCGGCACGCTGGATGATATTCACGCTAAGGTTGAACAATTGAAGTATGATGAAAGTCAGGCGTGGCTTGAGATCGAATATACCGGTCGTGACATAGTCGGTAATCTTCGGGAAATTCTGGATGAGGCATTGACTGGTTCTGCTATGGAAATCCGTCGGGTAAAAAACAAGCGTGTTATGGAGCGATTGATTAACTCTATTGAAGATGACGAAACCCTTGATGACCTGGATGTAAATGACGTTTTTACACGCTGTTTGGATGCTTTTGACGTCCCGGAGGAAGACCGTATTGAACTGACTACATCACATGCCGAAATAATTCAGTCTCTCAATGAAGAAGACGTCAACGTTGACTAGAGAGGCAAAATATGAAGATACTTGAACTCAGGTTTCAAAACCTCAACTCTCTTTATGGCGAATGGCTCATTGATTTTGCAGACCCGGAATATGTGTCCAATGGCATATTTGCCCTGACGGGTCCTACCGGTGCGGGAAAGTCGACCGTTCTTGATGCTATTTGTCTCGCCCTGTACGGCGCTACGCCACGCCTCGGGAAAATCACCAAGAGTTCAAATGAAATAATGTCTCGCCAGACTGGTGAGTGTTATGCCGAAGTGTTGTTCGAGTCACAGGCTGGCCGGTTCCGTTGTCACTGGGAGCAGCGCCGTGCGCGGAAAAAAGCTGAAGGGAACCTGCAAGATCAGGAACACCAGATTTCAGATGAGATCACCGGAAAGCCGATCGAAACTAAAAAGAGTCTGGTTGTCGGCGTTATTGAAGAAAAAACCGGGATGGACTTTGACCGTTTCACCCGCTCCATCCTCTTGGCTCAGGGCGGATTTGATACCTTTCTGAAAGCAGACGCTGAGCAGAAGTCCAAGATTCTCGAGCAGATTACAGGTACTGAGATTTATTCTGAAATTTCACGGCGTGTTCATGAGCGCCAGCGTAACGAGCGGGAAAAACTGAACCTGTTGAATGCCGAAACATCCGGTATTGTGATTCTGGAGCCAGAACAGGAAATAGAGATTCAGCAGGAGCTTGGAGCAAAGCAGAAACAGGAGAAGGATCTTGCTGGAAAATCGACCGAAGCAGGCAAAGCCATTACATGGCTTACCAGTATTGAAGGACTGAAAAAGGAAATCAGCAGTCTTACTGAAGAGGCTGTTAAGGTACAGAGCAATGTTGAAGCATTTAAACCGGAACGAAACAAACTTGAGCGGGCCACGAAGGCTGCTTCTATTGATGGTCCACATGCAATGCTCACAGCCCTTCGCAAGCAGCAATCAGATGATCAAGCTAGCCTGAAAGTCGAAGAAGTGGCCCTGCCTGAGTTGAAAATTTCGGCAAATTCGCAGGCTGAAGCCCTAAAGACAGTTGAGACGCTTACTCTCAAAGTGAAAGAAGAGCTGAAAGTTGCTGCTCCGCTTATCCAGAAAATCCGTTCCCTCGATCAGAAAATTGCTGAACAAGCAAAGGGTGTTTCTGAACTTGCTGAAAGCTGTGCAAAGGAAGCAGCAAAGATAGATACCGATAAGCAGGCTCGAATGAAAGAGCAGCAGAAGAGAACCGAGGCTGAAAAAACGTTAGAGACTGTAGAGGAATATCTCAAAAAACACTCACAGGATGAGTGGCTGATCAGCGGTTTGGCCGGTATTGAAGAACAGTTTGGCAATCTGCTCACCAGACAAAAAGAGATCACTTATAAAGAAACTGATCTCAAGAACGCTGATACGGCCTTGGTAAAGGCGGCAAAGAAACTGGATGACACCACAAAGCAATGTGTCATACGTAAGCAGGAACTTAAGAATGCTGCAGAAAGCCTTCAGCAAGGAAAAGATGCCTTAGGCGAATTACTGGGTGACAAATTGCTGCGGGAATATCGCACAGAAAAAGAAACCCTGCTTCGTGAAATGGCATACCTCAGGAAAATTGAGGAGCTTGAAGATCATCGGGCCAAGCTGGAAGATGGAAAACCTTGTCCGCTCTGCGGTTCCAAAGAGCATCCTTTTGCCGAGGGCAATGTTCCAATGCCCGATGAAATCGAGCAGAAGATTGAGGCGCTAACTAAATTGATCACCAAAGCTGATGATCAGGAAGCTCTTATTAAAAAACTGGAAGTTGCTGAAGCTGTTGCCCGTAAAAATCTAAATGACAGCGAGAAACTGGAAACAAATGCAGATAACAATAAGAAGGCAGCAGCGAAAGCCCTTGCGGAACTGAAGGATGGCTTGGAGAAACTCCGTGCCGACTTTCTGGAACGGAAGCAGGCCGTATCCAAAAAGCTGCAACCACTTGGAATAGCAGAAATACCGGAGTCGAAAGTTTCATTACTGCTTGAATCTCTCAAATCCCGTCTAAAAGAATGGCAGAAACAGATCAATAAAAAGAGTGAGATCGAAAAACAGATTGCTAACATCGACAGCGAGATAAAGCGTCTGGATGCAGTCATTGAAACTCAAAGCACGGCCTTTACTGAAAAACGGGAAGGTCTGAAGCGGCTGAAACAGGAGCATGCTGATGCCGTTGATGAACGGAAGAAATTGTATGGAGTTAAAAAGCCTGATGATGAAGAAGGTCGCTTGAATAAAGCTATTGCAGATGCTGAAGGAAACGAAAAGACAGCCAGAAACCTGAATACTGAACTGCAGCAGAAATTATCGACAGCGAAATCACATATTGAAACCCTGAAAAATCGCATTGGGCAGAGAGAGCCCGAATTGCAAAGAGCGGAAACCGATTTCTCTTTAGTACTCACTTCGGTTGGATTTGTAGATGAAAAGCAGTTTCTTGAAGCAAAACTGACACCAGAGCAGAGGGATTTTTTGTCTGCCAAAGCAAAGGAGCTGGATGAGGGTCAAACAGACCTTAAAGCCAGACAAAAAGATCGTGAAATACGCTTGAGCAATGAGATAGCCAAGAATGTGACGGAAAAAAATCTTGATGAACTGGAACCACAATTCAAGGAATATGAAGAGTCACTGAAAGAGCTGCGTGATGTTATAGCCGGTCTTAAACATAAGCTAGGCGAAAATACAGCTGCCAAGGAGCGGGTAAAAGAAAAGCAGACCGCAATAGATGCTCAGAAAAAAGAGTGTCATCGCTGGGAAAAGCTGCATGGTCTTATCGGTTCTGCGGACGGTAAGAAATATCGCAACTTTGCTCAGGGTCTGACCTTTGAGCTGATGGCTTCACATGCCAACCGCCAACTTGAAAAAATGACCGATCGTTATTTACTTATTCGTGATGAACAGCAGCCGCTGGAGTTGAACGTTGTTGATAATTATCAGGCCGGTGAGATCAGGTCCACCAAGAACCTATCTGGTGGGGAGAGCTTCATTGTAAGCCTCACACTGGCGTTGGGGCTTTCCAAAATGGCGAGCCGTAAAGTTCGTGTAGATTCTCTTTTCCTTGATGAAGGCTTCGGTACTTTGGACGAAGAAGCATTGGAGACCGCATTGGAAACATTGTCCGGACTCCAGCAGGACGGCAAGCTGATCGGAGTGATTTCCCATGTATCAGCTATGAAGGAAAGGATTAGCACACAAATATCGGTAATGCCAGTGTCGGGTGGAAAAAGCACGATTGCTGGTCCTGGCTGTCGTAAAATTGTTAAGCATTGATGATAAATAAATCCTTACGTGCTCAATATGTAAGGATTTATTTGTCTCAACAATAATGAAATAGAGGTAAATAGGGCATTTTTTCTGCTAAAATTTTTCTGTTTGCTTAAGAAGAGTTGTAGATACGGCTGGCTTGACATCCTGATTGAAAATGATATTTTTTGAAAGTAAGCTTTTGCCTATGCGCTTTGCTTCTAGCAAGGAGAAATATCGTGACTCTTGGAACTCTCAGTATAATTGTAGGTTTGGTTCTCTTGGTCCTTGTAAAATTGTTTTTCAAGGATGAAGAGGCAGCTGATCAGAATGAAGGGCTTCATGGAGTAGACCAGAATGGCCTGACTGGTACTGATGCGTCTGATGATCCTAGTTTGGCTCATTTACCCGGTAACTCATACCATTATAGTTGGTCTGCAAATCATTCTGACCAAGAATAAAATGGCTCTTTTCCCGCCTTCTCATTCAGATTTGAAATCATCTATTTTTCTCAAACACACTGCCTTTCCAAAAATCCTCAGTGTCTGTTGGTGGAGTATAAGCTGCATCGCCATGTATGACCCTGCCGGAAGGCAGAATGATTCCTCCATCTTGTTTCCGTGGCTCAACCAGATTGCCTTCGTAATAAAAAGAGGGGTTCCTGTAGAAATCGTGAGTTGGTCTCGGAGGTGCACCTTTGTTCAATCCGGCCATGTCTTTCATCAGGTCTCCTGCAGTAGTATGAATCCCGCCGTGGCCAGATTCTTCAGTACGATTTCTGTTGCGAATATCGTGGGCTGGATCAGTGACAGAAGCTGCATTGGGATTGTCCATTGGAATGTCTGATTGTGGCTTTGCGAGAGTGTCATCTTTGATTCCATAGGTTTTTGATCCGGCAACGCTTGCAGCCATTCCAATGTCTTGCTTAAAAACTTGGTCTTGGACGCGATCTCTTGTGCCGGCAATGGTATTGCCTACTGTATCGGCAGTACTACCCCAACCATAGCCATTGCCACTGACAAAGCCGGTAACAATGGCTTGCATATTGTCCACGCCCTGACTTCCCTGCTGGGTCAGAAAATGATTGAAGTCGCTTATAGTTCGCCGTATGTTTTCGGGCGATTCATCTCCATAGCGTTCTGTGGCGTAATTTCTGACTAGAGCTGTGGTAAGATCTGCTCCGTATGATTCGGTGGCGCTTCTCATATCTCGGGCATCATTTAGGTACGAAAAAGCCTCAGTCGCTCCGATCTGTTTTGCCAGTTTCGTCATGTAATCGAGGCTTTTTGAATCCTGTAGTGTCTGTTGAAGAGATTCGGATCGTACTTGTGAAGCAGTATTTTCAAAAGCTTTGGCAGTTTCTTCAGAAACGTTGAAGTTTACAGCCTCGTTATCGTTGCCAACAACGGCAATTTGACCATTACCACTAAGTATTCTCTTAAATCTAGATCCTACTGTGGCTTGGAATTGTGCGCGTGTAGTTTCATCCATAGAGTGAACAAAACTGGACTTATCGCTCATTGCTCGTTTCCAGTTCTCTCGAGTTGCATTGTCAAGCCGAGTTGTGAAAGCACTGGCTTCATTGCTGGAAAGACTAGCTCTTTTCGCTGCATCCATAGCCAGTTGCCAATTTTGATTCCTGCCAAGACTATTGGAAGCAGCCACAATCTGTTGCTGTTGGGCCATGGCCGCAACTGTTATGGGATTGAGACCATTGACTGCTGCGTGAGTGGTGTGATGAGTTCCGGAACTGTCGACCGAGTAGGCGGCTCGGCCTTCTGCCATGGTGTCAACGGAGACTCCTTCGCCGCCTGCGCCGGTGGTAGTGACTGTGGTGGAGCCATCTGGGTTGACGGTTTCTGATTTCGTTCTGGTGGTGCTGCCGTCCGGGCCGGTTGAAACTTCGACAGGGCCTGTGCCTGTCCCTGCGCTCACCCTTGCCGAAGCCATCATGGTAGCCATTTCACTGTCTGATGTCCCCGGGGGGATCTGTCCGGATTCCTGCAGGGAGTTTTTCGCGTTCATGGCAGCCGTATATCCACCAACCGAGCGGTGGGTGCTCCAGGCCTGTGCCGCTGCCATGTTGGAAAACCGATGCTCCGGCATACCTGCAAGTAATCCGGCGGCACGTACCTGCTGGTTCATGGCTGCAGATGTTCCTTCCGGGGTGAGCAGTTGCCCGGCTTGTGCGCCGGCGGATTGCACTATTCTGCTGAGGTTGCCGGCAAGCATGGCCAGAGCATGGCCGCCGAAACGGATAAGCATCATGGAGAAAAAACTCGCCAGCATGATACCCGCTGAGCGAATCACTCCAAACATTGACAACAACTTGATGGAGATGGTCGGAAATGCAGCCATGGCATAGACACCCAGATTGGACTGGCGCATATCTTCAAAGGCGTAGGATGCATAATCCATGGCCGCTCCGTGGATCACGGCATCGGTAATCCCCCAGGTGGTGAGAAACACGAAAAAGCCAAACATCACCGACACTGCCTTACCGACAACAGGGGTGAACAGAAAGAGGACCAGGAATGGTATTACACCAATGGCAATGGAGGTCATGACTGCCCGGATAATTGGGATCCATTCGTTCATGGTGAGGCCGATGCCGAGGCCGGTGGAGGTGATCTTGCGATTACTCTCCATGAGCATGGATGTCTCGTAATCGTCCTGAAAATAAAAGTTGTAGAGGATTTCGGCAATCTGGCGTTGTTGGATGATCTTTTCCGGGGTGGTGGCGGTGCCGGTGGTAAAATTCAAGGTACTGGTGAGCAGAGTTTTGCAGGTGTTCAATTCAACTGCATTGGCTGGATCAAAATATGCCTTGCTGCATACCTTCTTTATGGCCTCATCGTAATTGGTGGGGTTGGCATAAATGGGCTGCAAGCTGTTCCAGGCAGCACTGCAGGTGACGTTGGTCCCTTCCGGGTGAACAGCATCATAATAAACTGTATAGACTGCCGGATTGACCGCTGCGCTCAGGTCGCTGAGAAAATCCGAGGTGTTGTTGCGCAGATCATCGAGTGATAGTGTGGTGCCTGGTCGCAACAGCTCAAAGGTCACGCAATCCTTGACGTAGCGGATCATGCTGGTTCTGGCATAGTTGTTCTTGGGTGCTGATCCCTTGACCGACTCCAGAGCCTTGAACCCAATGCCACCGGCGGTCGAGCTAAACTGGGCATCGGGAGCGGCGGCGGTATCGATGATATCGACCATTCCTCTTTCGATCTTGTTGAGAAAGCCTGCGGTAAAGACCACTGCATCCGGTACCTGTCCAATCGTCTGGAACCTGTTCAATACCGGGTCATAAACAGTGATATTGCCCTTGGGCACAAAGAGAGCCAGATAGAGGACAGCGCCAAACAGTACCGGCACGGCCCACACCAAGGGGATGACCCGCGCTCCAGTAGCCGCACGTGCCAGCCAGGCGCTAACCCCGGCTATAAGACCAAGCACCATGACGACAAAGAGCAAACCCTGGTAACCTGAATCGCTGAAAATGAGGGCAATCTTGGTGAAGGCCTGGGTTATAGGATTGAATCCTCCGTAGGTATAATATTCCATATCCAGGGCAAAGACGTGTCCTGCCGAAAGCAGGAACAGGCAGATAGCAGCTGGTGCGATAATTGGGAGTTTGATGCTCTTCATACGCCCGTCACATCTGCAGTCTTGCCGCGACATCTTTACCATAGCGACGGGTAATCTCGGCGGTTATCTGTTGTTCAACCTTCTGCATGTGCTCAAGGTAATCCATGATTGTCGACATCTCTTTTGCCGAGGCCACATAACTTGCCCGGGCAGCATCTTGAAGTCGTCTGATTCGCGCCTGCATAAGAGAGATATTCTGGTCGGCATGTTCGGCGAAAATGACAGCCGCACAATTCTCCGATGGTTGGCCACTGGCGGCTCCAGCTTGTTTCTCGAGCATTTCTCTTGCCTTCCAGGCGATGGTCTCGGCCCGCACGTACAGATCGGACAGCATCTGCAGGGCGTAGGCATTGGCGGTGATATCGGCAAGACCGGCTACAGCGGCCTCTTTCATGCCTGAGCCCACGGCGGTTTTGAGGATAGGAAGGGCGGATAGGGGGCTTGCGGCCAGAAATGTCTCTTCGTCCCCGCTGAGTACACCTTTGTTTTCGATTTTATCAGCAATGGAGTTCAGAATATTCTGGACGTATTGGCGTAAGTCACGGTTTGTATCAGTAATCTGACTGCAGGTTCCACCTGAATTTTTGGCGAACACCTCGCCACTTGTAAACGCCTTGATATCGTCGGGGTTATTCTCCGAGCATGGTGGTTCATAGGCAATCTTGTAGGCGTTGGCAGAGCCCTCGAGGTTGACGTCGCCAACCAGGCCGCGAATAAGACTGGTGTAATCGGCAGGCAGGCTGATTTTGCTACCGACATTGTCGAGCAGGGATCCACCCGAGAGGAAGGTCGCTGTCATTTCGCTGTTACAGCCACTGGTTACCCTTGAGACATCCGCCGGCTGCGGAACGTTATTGTTGGCTTGATCCTCGGTGGTGATTATATCCCACATTTCGGATACACCCTGGCTCAGCTTGTTTTCCTTGATGGAGGTGCCGAGTTTTTCCTTCATCACCTCGCTGGAGTGAAAACCGTTTTCATCCATGACCACCCCGACCAGTTCCTTTGCCGCCGCGCATTCATCGAGCTGCATGGAGTTGAGCTTGTCGGAGATAGCCTCAAAGTTTTTGATGGTATTGGCGCATTGCTCGCAAAGTGTTTTCAGACCAAGGTCAAAGGCCACTGCAGCGGCACCGGAAAGAATACCCTGGAGCTTATCCACCAGGTAGTCAGTGTTCATGAAGGAGAAACCACCCATGAATACATCGATCCCACCGCAACCGCTCTTAATGCGGGGCGTTTCAATCGTGACCGGATAGGAGACACTGCTTGGCCACCGGGCGTTGAAACTGCCTCCGGAATAGTAACCTCGCTGTTGTCCGGAGAGGTAATTGGGGGAGGTGGTTGTTTTTTGATCAAGCCAGTCGTCTACCCAAGCGGATGATGCAACAACGGGATGTAGTAAAAGTGATATTGTCAGAGTTGCGGCGAGGATGGCTACTTGGCGTTTTTCCATGGCTGTTTTCCCTTATTCAAGATTGATGTTGGATCAAACGCTGAGCCTTTTTGAAAGTCGTACATCAGGAAAGTGTCTCCCCGGGTGTTCCCCTGTAGCAAACGGATGGCTCGGTAGAGTTTTCTTTCCAACTCTGACATTGCGATGACGCCACTCGCTACGGTCATGTAGTTATCCTGTCCCTTTTTGATAAGGAGCAGGGTTGGGGTAATGGTGATGTTAAAACGTGCCGCGCTATTGATATTCCTGCTGATATCCACGGTTTTGATCTGCCAGCCGTATTTGTCGACGAAATAGCTGAGAATTCCTGCCTGTTTTTCACAAAAGCCGCATCCGGGGCTGACGAAAAACAACAAAGCATGATCGTTGCCGGCACGATTTATCGTCTGGGATATTTCATCCTGCTGCATGCTGACTCTGGCGGTGACACCAGGTCCCGCCGTTGGATAGACATGATTCACATTGAACAGCTGACCATATTTCTGGGTGACGTACATGGTGGCATTGGTGTAGGCGAGGGCCTTGCGCCGGGCTATGTCCTGCATGGTTAAATACTCCAGAATGTGTTGCTCGGATGGGGTTTGAACCGCTTTTTTCTGCAGGACATTCAGGAGTTCCTGGAAATCGTCCGGGTACATATTCCACAGCTCTTCGATGGAATAGGTGTCCAGATTTGGCGCTTTATTGGGCTTGTTCAGGGATAACTCCGGTGGCCTTTTCGTTTCCACGTCTTCCGCTGGCGGATTTTCGTACCAGAACCAGCCGTGCTTGGTATCGGAGTAAAATCTGTTCTGTTGTTCGGGTTTCGCATCGAGATCGGCAGCTGTTGCATTGCCGGCAACGATCAACAAACACACCGACCAGAGCAGGAATAGATCACCAAATCGGCAAGGCTTTATAGAGAATGTCGTCAGCATGGACAAAACCGAAATATTTGGAATCAAAACTGCGTGGATTTGTCCCCACCATGAAATAGCTGTTCTCAGGCACCGGGCCGGAGAACTGAAACAGCGGCAGGGAACGACCTTTACTGTCTGTCTGCAGCGCTACTCCCAACAGTTTTTGACCGCAAAAGGAGTTCCTATCAACATCGGTGAAGAGAATATTCCCTGGACGGCAACCGACCTTTTTGATCATACGGTCATTTGCCGGATCCAGCCCTTTCTGGACAAAACCTGAATCCTTATGTCTGAACACCAGGTAATCGCCAAGTTTGATCTCGCTATTCGCCCTGGTGAGGAAAAATATCCGATGCTTCAGCGATGGACTGGTGGAAACAATGATCCGCTCCGGCAGCCATAAACCAACAAGAAGCGCCGCCAGAACGACAACAACCAGCGTTTTTTCCCGGCTGTTCAGCCTGAAAATCTTTGTTTTGGTCTTTAGCTCAAACTGTTGGGAGCAATTATTTGATACGGATCTCGTCTCCATTTCTCAGCACCACATCTTTCAAAACGATGACCTGATTAGGGTGGCTCGCGGCCTCACTGTTCAAAATCTGTTCAACGGCATCCAGCTTCATTGTCCACTGCTGTTCGGTAATTTCGCCGGCAGCCAGGAGTGCCTTTTGGGTGCGCAGATATCCTTTCAAGTCAAGGACCCTGATCTTTTGGGCAAACATTCTGTCATAGCCCATCACCATAGCTGCAGAAAGTATCAGGGCTAGAATGATCACCTCGAGATAACCAGGGCCGGTGCTTGCCGGTTTTTCAGGTTGTGTAGTGTTCTCTTCGCTCAAAGTGCGCCCCGTATTTTCTTGATCAGCTTGGTAATACCGGTGCTTTTCACTTCCCGGTTGATTCGTTCCAGGAGAAAATCAAGTCCGGCATCTCCCTGGACAAGGAAAGCGTCGCCTTCATGTTCGTAGACAACAGCCGGTACTCTGGTGATGCCGTATCTCGCGAACAGCGATGGTTGCAAGTGGATCGGTACTTCATACCGCTCACACGGTGTTTCCGTTCGAGGGCAATCCAGCTCTTTTTTCAAAATCCTGCTGAAATACGATTGTCCCTTATTGGTCCTCGCAGAAGACATTCCTCCGACCATCCCACGCATTACCAGCAAGACCTTGGGATCAGCGGCTTTATCTAAACCTGCGATATAGGCATGAACGGTTTCATCTGGTACCGAGCTTGAGATAAAGAGAAGAACCTTTTCCCCGGCTGCGAGACTCCCCTTTGGACCCGCCTGTTCTGCTGCCGTCTGTTGGCTCTTTCTTTTCCATGGAGCTGTATATTGACCAAAGACCTCTTTTTCCAACCGCTGCTGCTCACATTGGACACGTTCCTGAAACTCAGGAGAATGGAAGAGTCGAGACGTTTCCTCAGCTTCCTTCAACCCTTCCTCGCTATATTTGTTGACCGGCAGGGCCATTTTTTCTGCATCCTCTCTGGCCTTTTTCATGATCATAGACACATCGCTTTCGGTCAAATCCTGGGCATGGCCTGGCCATGGAAATGAGCAAAGGATAAAACTTGCAAAAATCAGCTGTCGCAGCAGGTACAGCATCGTTGTTTCCTGTAGAACACCCATAGAAATTCATCGTTTGAGCCTTTCGCTCCCTGGTAAGGCACATTTAGGCCGGAGTCGTAAAATTTAGCAGCTTTGCCCACTGGATAAGCTGGCGATCGGTCGTCTGGTCTGACGACGTGCATTTTGTAATGGCTCTTGACCCAGACAGGCGTATAGTCGCATCCACAGAGGTTATCCGCGGGATCACAGATCATGAAAAGCCGGTTGAGTTTATAGAGCAGTCGTGAGGCGACCGCGTTGTTAGCCTGGACGATATTGTCATTGTCCACATGGCCGGTCATCGGGTAAGCGGATCCACTGCTGCCGATACACCAGGGCATAAAGTCGAGAGGGTAACCAAGGTTGACTGCAGCGGCATCGGCCATGCAGGCCATTTGCATAGCCTTGTTGGCATAGAGTGCCGCTTCAGGCGTGATGATGGCGGACAGTTCGTCATTCTGCCACATGGAATCGTACTCGCTCCACCACATGCCGTAATCTTTATGTTTACAAAAGCCGTACATCATCGGGAAGAGATAGGCGTGTCCCTGGGCAAAGGTCGATTCATTAGCGATATCCACTGAATCCGAGCTCTTGTTCTTGCCGCCAAGCTCATCTATGAGTGATGATCCTGTTTGTTTCCCCAGATAGGCAGAATAGTTGGCCATGGAAACGGTACCTTCCACCAGGAAAGGCTCCCAGTATTCCCATATTTCTCCTTCTTCATAGTAAATGGGTGGTGGTCTGGGGCAGATACAAATGCCCTCGAATCTCAGCTCGATTTCTTCCCAATGGACGTCTGAGGCTATATTAAAAGAATCACCCGACTTCGCTGCCCATGTAGAGAATGGGAACGAGAGCAACAGAAAGATGAGGACAATGGATTTATCTTGGCGCATCGTTTTCCTCAGTATTTCCCTCTTGAGGTACAAAAAATTCATGCACCTGCAGCATGTTGTCTTTTTGTATGACCAGGGATGGTGCCGCTGCCAGCTGCAACCGCTCTGCAATTTCGTCGACCAGGTAAAACACCGAACGTTTGAGCTGTTCAGTGAGCTGGAAAGCATAGCCACCAGCGAGCAGCAGCCGAACCTTATGATTAGTGGCATAAGGAGTTTGCTTAAACCATTTGATCTGGGAGGGATCATCACCGTCAATAACCAGCAACCCTCCAGGGAATGAGACATAATCAAGGGGATTGAAGGTAAACCCCCTGGGGTAGATCACCTTGCCGTTGCCGTCGACCAAGTCCTGGTCAAGGGTATAGGTCATATCAACCAGAAAGGTTCTATCCTCTGTTGCCCGTGGAAGTGGATGAAGATCCTCAGGCTGATATGTTCTTACCCGATCGAGGAGCTCATTCTCCTCAACATGATTCTTTGCGACGGCCTGTTGTTCCAGCTCTGTTGCAATATCCGGCTCGACTACCTGATACAACTTGCCGGCAACACCGAGGTGCTTGGCCTCCCCAAAAGCGGGCCAAGCACCAAAAACAACGTAAATGGTAGAGAAGAGAATAGAGAGTTTACAATTCACCTTGATGCCTCAGGTTAACCATTTCCTGGATTGCTTCATGGTAGGTTTTGCCATGAGCAACCATCTGCTCGATTTTTGCTATTTCGCTGGCCTTGGAAGTGTAGATGAAATAGGCGTAATCGTTGACCACCAGCCGGGCCACACCCACCCCAAAGGGGGTGTCAAAAAAGAGTTCGGAGTATTTTGGCGGATTGGATTTGACGCTTTTCAGCAGCTTGAGGGTGAAGTTGTCATAATCGATCAACCCTTTCTTTTGGGCCTGGTCAAAGTCGGTCGATTCCAGGTAAATTTTAAACGCCGAATTGGAGTTGATGACGTTTCCGACTTCCCCAAAGTTTTCCAGGTCGAGCAGGGATTGGGTGATGACCATGAAACTGCCGTTGTATTTCCTAGCCCGGCGGTAGCCTTCGTTGATGACTGGGGCGATCATGGCACCCTTGTCGAGAAATTGCCAGGCCTCGTCAAAGATGATGAGTCGCGGCCTGGATCGGTCGGAAAGATAGAGATCCTGGGTAACACCATTGATGATCAGAAGGGTCACGACCCGATACAGGTCCGGTTGAACCTTCAGGTTTTCCAGCTCGAGCACCACAAATTCATCCCGACGGATGTCAAAGGTGCTTGGCCCGACGAAGAATTTACCGTGAAAGCCGTGGCTGGTGAATTCACGGATATTGAAGGCCATTTTTCTGGCAACTTCGATAAGCTTGCTGTTGTCGGCCATTTCATCCAGATCCGAGCCCGGCGCATTGGGGAACTTCATGAGAAATTCGTAGACTGTGTCTGCGTCAGCCTCTTGCCCCTTTTGCTGCCAGGCCCAGCGCACCGCGTTGCGGATCAGGTTCATCTCAGTGTCGTTGCATTTCTCCCGATCAGAGTTGGAATAAGCCATCTGCGCAAAGACTGCGGCGACACTTTTCAGCTCTTCGTCGGGTTCCCGTATATGGGTAAAGGGATTGAGACAAATGTTGATATTGGGGCCAAAGTCGAGATACTTGGCGCCAAGCATATTGGCGATCTTTTTATATGAACCGCCGATGTCGATGATCCGCACCAGAGCACCGCACGCATAGTAGTTGAAGGCAATGAAGTTGACCTGGAACGATTTGCCTGATCCGGAGGTGGCACAGCAAAAGACGTTTTGGTTGGTGGCATGGGGATCAAAAAAATCAAGAGACACCAGCTGGCCTTTCCTGCCGGTGAAAATCAGCTTTGGCTCACCTCCGGAACCGGCAAAATCGCCTTGAACGGGGAGAAGCGGGGTAATCGATGGCACAGGGGCGATAAAGTCCCGCTCCAGGTTTTCAATGTTTTTGCCGGTGGTATAGAGGCCGAACGGAAGCGAGGAGAGGAACAGGATTTTGAGGATCATGTTGTCCTGCTGCATTACATAGCCGTTATTTTCCCACAATCGCCTGACCCGGGTGCAGGAATCCTTGGCCTGTTCGAGGTCGTCACTCCATACCCAGAATATGGGTAATATCTTAACGAACTTTTCCCCCCGTTCGAGGTCGTCGGTCGCGGCCAGATACTCCTCCTGTTTGCGCCGAAGAGTAGGAGAAAGAGAACCAACGGCCTGCTGGTTGAGTGTCAGGTTGCATTTGGCATGCAGTTTCATCTCGAGGCCTGCCTCAAAAACGATATTAAAACCGTAAAGGAAATCGGTCTTGATCTGGTCGGCATCGGATATAACGCCCCATATTCCACCAAAGAGTGAATTGGTTTGCAGAGGATCGATACTGATGGGGATCACTTTGGGAGTTGTGCAGCAAAAATAATGTTTGCCTATCTGCATGTGATCTGATTCTTCCCGAATCACCGTATCGCTGTTGATGATCTGCTTGCGTATGGGGATGATCGGATTGTAGGTATGGAGGTTCTGTTCCGGATACTCATCAGGATAGCTGTTGAACAGCCTGCGACTCCATTCCAGCAGGGCTTGAGGGTGCATATGTCGAGGTGAGAGAAGTGCTGCTTTCAGGGTTTCATGTATTTGCCGTTTAATATCAAGTAGAGGTGCTGTTTTCTCTTTTTTTGCAAAATCTGCAGAGACTTTGAACTCCTGAGTGTCGCCAGGCATCTTGACAGCGACAAATAGCCTGAAATTGCGAACAGGGATATTGGAGCAGGCTTCCAGACCTTTCTTCCCCTCTACGAGGAATGACACTACAGCATCGGTATTGGTGCTGACAATGGTCTCGGCTCTGGTTCGGTTATCCTGGTAGCGGGAAAGGATCGGTTCGATATGGGAATCGGCATGAAAGAGAAGCTGAATAACACTGTCTTTTGGTAAACCTGCACGAAACAACCCTTCAAGTGCAGTAATGGTTTTGGGACCTGCGTAGATCACCGGGGCGCACTCCCACAACAGGCCAAGGCTTCCATCCTGGTTCAGGTATATTTCCAGCTCTGGGTCATATGCCAGATAATTGAGATAGGAAGAAAACGGCGATCGGTTGGTCATCTTTTCCAGATCGCTATGTTTTAAATATTCCCTTGGGCCAAGGAGAATTCTCTGCAGGAACTCGGAAAGCATAGGCTATTGCTCCTCGAGGTCAGTCAGAACCCACTGCGAGTCCTCAATTTTGAGATAAACATAACGACTCATGAACAGCTCTTCGTCTTCTCCTTTATAGGGGAGCAAGAGAACTCGAAGTATTTTGGGTGGCTGCAGGAGCGGCTTTGTTTCTTCTTTAAGAAGCTCGCTGACTATTTTGTAACGGTTTTCTTGTAACTCTTTCTGGGCTGTTTCTGCAGGATCTGGGATAACCGCTGCTTCTGTCTTCGGATACCGGGCTTTTTGGTAAGCAGTGGGTGTGTCGATACATTCTCCAGCATCATCCTTTGCGCGACATTTGAAGTCCTCATTGTAGGGATTGAGCACAGGGCCACATCCGACCAGGAGGACTAGAAATAGAAAAGAACTACAGCTTACAATTAGATTAATTATGTTCACAGGTCATTTCCACGAGTCGAATTATTACCCCAACGGGTGTCCTAGGATTATCTGTTGTCCTATTATCTATTTTCTCAGGGGATGACTTGTGATGTGGAATGAAATAACGGGAAAAGAATTGATGGGATCAGTAGAAAGCTAGGTCTAAGTGCAATAATGGTGATGCGGAGTCAGTGTCTGTAACGCAATTCCTAGCAACTTGCCGCAGGGAAAAGGCTGCTATATGAAAGTTGATAGTAGGGGGGAATCTTATGAGATCGGTATGTTCCCATAAGAAGGTATCAGGAAAAGTCTTTGGCAGTGCAAATCTCGAATATGCGATTGAAGGATAGTCACTATTAACCACGATTCCTAACACTACTCTGTGAGAGAAAAACAATCATAGTCTGGAATTATCTTCGGGCTAGAAATGGGTGGTTTTGAATGTGATCAGGATATTGATAAGAAAGTAGTATCTTGCATTCGGTTTACAAGAAATGGAGCAACAAATATGCGGGTTTCTTTGCCTGAAGTGGCAGTAGTGTACTTTGGGGGTTAACAGGAATAAGGTAAACCCATCCCTCTGGCAAAGGGGGTAACCTTGCCAGTGCTAAGGTGATCAATACAAAGTATACCAGGCATGCTTGACAGCATATTCTTTAATTCTAAAAAATAGGTGGCTAGGAGTTATTAGGGCCAACAGTTGCGACCTCTTGAATGCCATGGAAACTTCCCTGTTTTCATGTTCCTGTGCAACATCCTGATATTTAATGTTTTTAACGTGTTCGCTTGTTTGCTCATTTCGTTTTAACCCGGTTAATTTCGTCTAATTTGTACCTGTTTCACGAAAATCGTCTACGAATCGTCTACGGTTAATCTTTTAACTCATTCCCAAATATTCTTCACTCGAATGCATATGTAGATAGGTCCTGACGAAAAAAATGATCACTTGTTGAATTTTTTGTAGAAATACTGATATGCATCATCTGCGTAGTGGATTCTATTTAATGTAGAATAGTTGTCTATTCAGACAATGTGGACACTAGGTTTGTTTAGTAATTAAAAAGTGCTACATGGTGGTGTTTTTGCAATTAATTACGTAGATGTACCTATTTACAAATCTTGAGGAAGTTGTTAGGCCATGGTGTGAGAAAGGAAATTAGTAATAATTGAATACGCATCATTTTCTGGGGGGATAAATGATTAAGCACACCTGGGCCATCCTAATAATTTTATTGTCACTCTTTGTCGGTAGTTCCTATTCTGCTGAACTTAAATGTTTAGATGCTTCTGAAGGTGTTTTTGTAAGAAGTTCTGGGCAACCAGTTATTGAATCATTAACATTCCCAGGTTTAGCCGGTCCAGCTCTTATAACAATCCGTAATGGCGCTACTGATGATACCCTTGAAAGGGTAAGTAGTTCAGTCATATCAGTTAATGGAATTGATCTCGCAACACCGGATGTCTTTAATCAAAATGTTGGATTTGTTGAATTAGAAGTTGAGTTATTTGAAGGTGATAATGAATTAGCAGTTCAGTTAATGGGTAAACCAGGTGGCATAATATCTATTGAGATTATCCAAGAAGTTGATGCAGAAGCAGCTGCTTTTATAGGATCTTTGGGGGGAACCCTGGAAGTAACTAATCAAAATAGCCCCTTGTATCAAACCAAGCTCATCATCCCAGAAGGAGCAATTGATACAAAACAAGTAATTAGCATTTCAATACCTCAACAAGTTCCTGTAGTTCCAACTGAGGCAAATTCTGTATTCATGGTTGAGCTTTTACCACATGGGTTATCACTTTTGAAACCAGTTGTACTATTATCTCCACCTGACCAATCATTCCAATATAGAATATGCTACGCTTACAATGAAGCTCAAAACTCATGGACATACTGGCCTACTAGTTATGACAACATTTCTAATAGGTCAGAGGTTGAAATATCTCATTTTAGTTTCCATTCATGGTGGGAAGGGTTGGAAAAACAATGTGAAATTAGTTGGTATTATTTTGATACAACAACTTGTCCTTCTTATATCTGCCCTATAGATAGTGAAGGAAACCTTGACGACTCCTTGTTTATTGGCATGATTGAAGAGGCAATGAGAAAGTGGGAGAAAACAATTAATAACGTTGTTCACTTTGAACGTACTTATAATAAAGAAAATGCAGATTTAATCCTATTATGGGACCTTTTCAAGGAAGATAATCCAAATATAGGGGTAGCATTTTATGCTGCTCCACTAGATGGAGTTTTTAAGCAAAGTATAACATTTAACCTAAGATATACTTATCATTCTGCTACTTCAGACACGATGGTTCCTGCCGGCACAGTACCTTTTAGAGAGGTAGCATTACATGAGCTAGGTCATACATTCTCCTTGCCGGACAATTTAAAAGATACATGGAGAAACGATTTTACCCCAATAATGGCTGGAAAGACTAATACTACCTATTCTAGGTATCCTTATATTTCTTTATCGTCAGAAGATGTTGATAATATCACATTAGCCTATTGGAAAGAAAACCCAACAGGTTGTTCTGATACTGATAATGATTACATCCCAGACTATTACGATAACTGCCCTGTTTACAATCCGTTACAAACTGATACTGATAGTGATGGAATAGGTAATGTTTGTGACGGGCCAGATGAAGTCGTCCTGCCTGGTGAAATATACCCGGAAAACAATGATTTAATAAATATATCTTCTGATAACTTATTTTTTTGGCCAGATTCAATAATTCCTGACGGGACCCAATATTGTATCGTTATTCGTGATCGCGGTGGTTTGTTAAATGATAAAGAAGATGATGAAGAAGTTTTTAATACTTGTGAACTGGATCGTGATGAATATGAGGAATTCTCAGACCCAGAATATTTATTACTAGCAAATACATTATATCCGGGCCAGAACTACACATGGTCTGTTTTTGCTGAGACTTCTAATGGTGAATTTTATGGTGGGGAAATTTGGTTGAATTTCTCTACAACAGCAGAACAATCACCTTGCGAGCAAGGTAATCTTGATTTTTGTATATTTGAGCCAGATTGCGAATCTGCAGGTGGTTACTGGTGGAGTAATAACACTTGCCATAGCGAATCTGAAGCTCCAGTATGCATTGATTCAGATGATGATGGATTCTTTGTTGAGGAAGTTTGTGGTGCAGAAGTTGACTGTGATGATACAGATTCTAATACTTATCCTGGTGCTATTGATGTTTGTTATGACGGGATAGATAATAATTGTGATGGTGATATTGATGAAGGTTGTGGTGATGATAGTGTTTTATTTCCTGATCCCAACTTAGAGCAAGTAATTAGAGAAAAAATTCAGAAACCGACTGGAATGATATATGTTTCAGATTTGGAAAATATAACAGAGTTGTTTGCATTTAACCGTGGTATTGCAGATATATCCGGGTTACAGTATTGCATTAACTTAATAGATCTTAATCTTAACAAAAATAATGTTTCAGATTTATCACCAGTTGCTCAGTTAACCGATTTGCAAGAATTAAGCATATGGGAGAATAAGGTCTTAGATTTAACTCCTCTGATCAATTTATCAAAACTTCGTACTTTATGGGCCGGGGAGAACAATATCTCAAATTTAGCTCCTTTAGCAGAGCTTGATCAACTTATTGAATTATCTGTATCAGATAACCAAGTATCAGACTTGTCACCCTTAAGTGAGCTTATTAACTTGACAAGACTTGGTGTTGCTGCAAACAACGTTTCTGATTTGGCTCCAATAGCAGATTTAACCAACTTGTGGGATTTAGGACTGAGTGAAAATCAAATTAGTGATATCTCACCACTATATAAATTAACTAATTTGACTAGACTTTCTCTGGATCATAATTCGATTACCGATATATCGCCATTAAGCAATATGCTTAGAATGGTTCGCTTATATCTGGATTATAACCAAATTGTTGACCTGTCTCCTTTGGCCCAGTTGATTAATATTGTTGAGTTAGACTTAAGTTTAAATACTGGAATAAGTGATTTGGCACCGTTGAACAAATTAACCAGTCTGCAACAATTAACCGTTAGTGGGTATAGCATTTATGATTTATCTCCTTTGAGCGGAATGAATAATCTGGTGTTTTTAGGAGTAACTGGGACAAATGTTTCAAACTTGTATCCATTATTGAATCTATCAAATATTAGATTCCTGAACTTGGGATACAATCAAATATCAGATATTAGTATGATTAAAGATATCTCCGGAATCAGTAGTGGAGACAGGGTAGATATTCGATGTAATTCATTAAATGATGATGCATATAACCTGTATATTCCTGAGCTACAGAATTTAGGTGTTACGGTATATACTCAAACTAATTGTTACTGATATCTTCTGTTATTTTCCATGGTCGCCCATAGTTTAATCAAATATACAAAAGTAACAGCAACGCCTTTTTTAAACTGCAAAGATATTGCCTTGAAAAGGTATTTTTTTAGGTGTTGTTTGCAGATATTATCTATTACTTATAATAATAAATGATTCTCAATTTATTTTTAGCGTTTAAATTAGACTATAAGCCATTTTAAAATTTTCAGGAATTATTTTGTGCAAGCATAATTGCACTCCAAAGTTAACAATTGGTCCAAAAGTATGACCTATCTTCACAGATTAATTATGAGGATTAGTTCTGAATCTTCTTCTTAACAAGGGAGGTAACATTTTTACCGGAATCGATGATTTAGTATATGGATATATTTCTTTATCTCCATCTTTTTAAATCAATAAAACGAACGTTATTTTATCACGTATGCTGCTTAAGAAAACGTATACTTTTTTGATCGGTATACGTGATAAAAAAATCCAATTAACCCTTTTTGTTTATCTTTACCAGAAATTCAAACTATGGATAGGTTGAGGAAGGGAGTATGAATGGCAAGCTCAGAATATTAGGATTGCCTTGACAAATATCCCCCAAACCAGAACTCCCCCTATCTTTATATTATTCCTGTGAGGGTAGACCTGGCTACTTCTCTGAAAACGCTCAGAAATGGAGCAACTGCAAAGTTTACGTATAACCAAAGAGCAGTTATTCTCAGGAACTGAGGCCTGCATTTAACATTGCAATTTTCAAAGGTCAACAGTTCTGTATTACCATTTAACTTAGGGTATTTACCGTGCAGGTAGGCTAGGAAGAAGGTCAAATAGAGTCACTGGTAATATTTTCAGACCTTTTCGATATGGCAACACTAGTGTGGGTACCAGCCACGTTAGCAAGTCCGGCAACATTGACTTGTTAGCTGTGACCAGCTGGGCAAACCTGATTCCAAGTTTTTGAATTTTATTCAAAATCAAGATGAACAGCTATAGTGCGACACGCCACCAACGTTAAAAAACGGCCTAGGTTTTAGACGATAGTATTTATCCTCTACTTCTTGTGATTGCTCATCATATGGGTAGCTAAGTACTTCTTGCAACTCTCTAACTAAGGTGTAGTCACCCTGCAAGGCTTGTTGGTAGGCGGGCACAATCAACCACTCTCGCCATGTATATTTTGGGTTAGTCTGTTTAATACTTGCTGATATCTCGGGCAAATTGCCGTCTTTAATGAGGATATCTGGCCAGCTTTTAACCAAGCTTGCCATTGCTCATCGAGTTGTTGTGAAGTATTAACGTATTTCAGACCTTGAATTATAGGTAGCTGCATGTCGTCGTCAGAGATCGCCTGTGGGCGTTTGAAGATCTTTTTATATCAGGCATATTGCATGGATTAGCAAGAACAGGAGCAGGGAGGCATCATTTCAGTCGTGATTTTCAATAGGTTTTGCATCCCTACGTTTATGTCTATCTTGGACTGAAAAAGGCTCAGGTAAAATTCCGGTTACACAGGGAATTTCTCAATGTTAGTCTTTGCCACTTATCGAATTGTTACCCACGGAAAAGATCGAATCAGAGACTCTTAGTCGGGAGTTTGGACGTCCAATTGTTTCCGTAAAATAGACATATAACAGAACGAGAAAGCTAAAATTTATTGATGTAAGTTGCGAGACTTAATGACTCATTTGAACAGTATTTTCCAACAGTTGTTTAACGGCTGTTTTGATCGAATAGATACTTGGAGGCTTGGAGATAAACAGAGTGTGGTGCAAGGAGCAGAATGATTCAAATTCATTTGTAACATTACCTGTACAAAAAATGAATTTTTCAAGAACCTCGGGTTTGATCATCTTGAGTTCATTATAGAGGTCTAGTCCGGTAAGCCGAGGCATTGTCACGTCACAAATAACCACATCATATTTATGGTTTCCTATCAGACTCAAAGCTTCCATACCATCACTGGCGGTAGTAATGTGTGCTTCGTCATCAAAGATGGCTGAAAAAATATTTCTTATTGCTTCATCGTCATCAACTATCAGGAAATGCGGTCTATTCATTCTGTGATATCCTCTATTGTACGTGACTATTTTTTTCTCCCTGAAATTATCCTTAACTCACAGAGCTTAAAAATAACTTAAAATAGCGATAAGTATCATTTTCCTGTAAGGTGGCAGCTACATTTTTCTGGGTGTAGTGCCACAAATAACGACAAACTAATAAGTAATCCCTTTTACTAACTCATCATGACCGCACCATTTTCAACAACCACACAACCGCTGCCCCTCTATAAAATCACTCCACCGATGCACCTGCCGAATAAACTGGTACCACGTCTGCAACTGTTGGAGGATCTCAGGCATCTCCATGCTAACCGGAAAAAGGTGATTGTCATTGAAGCCCAGGCAGGATCAGGCAAGACCGTTTTCGCTCAACAGTATATTCACCAGAGTGGATGGCCAATGGGTTGGTGTCAAATAGGCCCGGAAGACAGTGACCCGATTGCATTTTTGCATGTTCTGCTCTCGCTTTTACATCAGCAGCTCCCAGGATTTTGCTCCAATGAAATAGCCGTCGCTCTTGAGCAAGGGACGATTCACTATCGTGAAATTGATAGATTTGCTGAGATTCTCGCCCAGGAAATAGCCAGTGTTAATTGTTATGGGTTCCATCTGGTCCTCGACGATCTTCATTTGATTGAACAGGCTGCCGGCAGCATCAGTCTGCTGACAACACTTATCAGAAAAACGCCGGCTTGGATGCAATGGATCCTGCTCTCCCGTCACTCTGTGAATCATGTACTGAAAATCGACAAAATTGACCGCCCGACTCTCAAAATCAGTCACGATGAGCTTGATTTTTCTCTTGAGGAAACCGTTGGTCTGCTCAACAATGTTTTTCAACTGACCGTTCCGCTAGAACAGGTCAGGCATTTCCACGATCAGACGAAAGGATGGGTATCAGGTATCGTTTTATGTGCGATGCACTCGCGACGGAAAACAAAAGTTGAAGGGAAAACTAATATTACGGTTGATTTTTCAGGAAACCGGCAACATCTCACTGACTATTTTTTGAAGGATGCGCTTACCGATTTTTCAATGGAAGAAAGACAGAACATCCTCCAGATGGTGCTGCTGGAAGAACTGCCGTTTGCCTTGCTCTCTAGACTCTTTGACCAGGAACAAGCAAAAAACATTGTCAGCAAGATGGAACTGAACAACCTCTTTTTCCGCTGTATCGATAGAGATAACAGTCTCTACAGTTTTCACCATCTCTTTCGAGAGAGTCTTATATCTGTAGCCATAGAGCAACTCTCAGAAGATCAACTGCAGGAAGTTCAGAGTCAAGCAGCACAGTACTATCTTGAGCATCAGGAACCGCTTCGTGCATTATATTACGCACTGAAAAACAATGACATAGCACTTGGCGAGCGGATTCTGCAAGACTTCGGAATTGAGCTGCTGCATCGCAATAGAATCGAGACATTACGTCAGACTCTCGATTTGTTTAATGAACAGACCATAGTGAAACTTCCCTGGCTCAGTTTCTACTATGGAGCATGTATGCAGGATTCCGAACCGGTTAAAGCTTATCCCTTTTTAACCAATGCCCAGCGAATTTTTTCCGAGCAGAAAAACGATCTCGGCATTTTACTGGTAAACAGTCAACTTATTGAATACCACACTATCATAGATGGGCATTTCAAGAAGATGACAGGATATGTCGAAGAGCTAGAAAAATTGTACATTGAGAAGTCTGAAGTTTTGCCATTACCCTTGCAAATACGGGCTGCTTATTCCCTTGCCTTAGGATTTTGCTTTCTCCAGACAGATATGGACAAAGTAGAATACTACGATACGTTTGTGTTGGAGATGAGTATAAAGAACCAACTCGAAAATCTGACAGGCATGTCCAGAGTGATTCGAGGGTATCGCTTCAGCTTTATGGGGAACTGGGCTGGGTGCCGGGGTGAAGTTGAAGCTACATTACCTCTTCTGAATAATCCGCGAGTCAACTTTCTTACCAAACTTTTTCTACAGATGATGCATATAAATTTACTCGCAATGGAAGGAGATTTTACAAATTATCGCTATCTGAAACAGAAACTGTTTGCCTTATCGGAATCGGATGCAATCTCGCAAAGTACCTTTGCTCCTTTTGTCTGCATCTGGGATACAGATATAGCGTTAGCGGAAGACCGGGAAGAAACAGCAGAGAGTATTCTTTCAGAAGCCTTGCAGAAGGGATATGCCGCTTCCGGTCCGCACATGCGCAGCCAATTTCTGCACTATCAAGCGATCACTTTCGCATTACAGAAGAAAAAAGAAGAGTCCCTCGCAGCTATTCGGGAGTCGCTTAAATTAAGGGATATAGCCGGTGGTAATGCTTTTCTTCTTCTGAATAAGACTATTCTTGGGAAAGCTTACGCTCTTCTTGGCATGGAAGATGACGCAGAAAATCTTTTTGAAGAAGTGATACAATTATCGAGTCAAATCGGGGAAGAATTTCAGCGGGTTGGTGCATTTGCCCATCGCTCCTGGCTTCGTCTGCAAAATGGTGATAAATCTGAGGCTCTTAAAGATAGTGAGAGCTGTCTCCAGCTCATGAAAAAGAACGGATACCGACATTTCTTTTCCTTAATGCAGGATACATTTATACCGGTTCTCAAATTGGCTCTCAGCCACAATATCGAGCGCGACTTTGTAACCACACTACTGTACGACCAGTTTAACATTGGCGTTACCAAAAAAGGGAATCTCGTCCCTTTGTTGGAGCTTCGAATGCTCAGTGATTGGTCTATTAGTGGTCGTGGTACTGTTCAACTCAGCGTTCATGACCTTTCAGAGTTTGAAAGGCAGTTGCTCTATTCCATCGCGGAAGGCCAGGGGACACCCGTTGATAGAAATGTTTTCGCTGAGCGTCTTTGGCCGGAGAAGGTGGAGCAGAAACAGCGAATAAGCCTTGAAGTACTGCTATCCAATTTTCGTAAAAAAATGGCCCCCCTTGTGTCTCCCCATGACCCTAAGGAGTACCTCAGCATCGAACAGGGAAGGATCAGGCTACGGCATTGCCGTATCGATGTGTTGGAATTCCTGGGACACATAGATCAAGCAGAGGACCATTATCAAAACGACAGGTTATGGCAGGCTGGTAACAGTTTCAATCTCGCATTTCATCTCTTGGGGCAGATGGGTTTGAAGGCATTACAGTGGAATGGTTCGCTGCCAGCTAAGATAGAAATCAGGTATCTTTATGCTGCCAAGACATGGTCTTCACTTCTAGAAAAACAAGGCCGCAGTGATGAAGCCCGCCAACTCCTAGAAAATACCTTTGTACAGATTTCGCTTGATTGTGAATTGGCCCGCCAACTCTACAACCTGCACGCGAAATCTCAGAACCCGTTAGCAGCAACGGCAGTAGCAGATACGTATCGGAAAGCACTACAGAATGGCGAGTACTCTGAAAGCGACAGAGAAGAAATGATGACAAAGTTTTGGAATTGACGTGATCCAATTCTGACAAAGATTGTTTTGTGAGAAATGAATACTCTTAACAATCTTAACAAAACCAAATGTTAGCAGTTTCACCATCTTTCTACTAGGGTAGAACCGGTTTGAAAACGGGAATTGTACAATAATGGTGCAATATCAAAGAAAACCTTCCAAAGAATCCGTTAAATTTGGTATTGGACCACCATCTTTAACATTGCCACTACGAAGGTGGGTGGTCTTCGCGCCAGCTCCAATAGTAGATGTTTCCTGTATCTACAAACTCGGGGTACATCGAGTTTTGACTCAGGTTAGCCCGTTCTAGCTGGGAAAATATTGTCAGGCAACCTGCAAGATTATAACTGATGATCGTCCATGGGCTGACAACTCGTTCAAACTAGAGCACGTCCGAGAATATTCCAGATTAATAATCGAGAGGAATGCTCCATTTTTCCAGCCTCGTTTTGCATGGAGTAGCGAAAATCTTGCGCTGGCTGGGAAGTGTAGGGCGAACTATATCAGCGCACTTTGGGCTGCAGATAGACAAGACTATAATCCCTTGCTTAAAGTTGTGAGATCTTAACCCTTATAAAGTCTCTCCTTGAGTCTCCCTGATTTCCAGCTCTTTTCCCTCGGAAACAACAACGGTGATTTTCTTTGATGCGCCCACTTCGATTACGGGAGTTGCCTGCTTGGCAAGACTCAGGTAAAAATCATGCAAACTTGCCGCTCCCTCTGACAAACCACCACCAATCGAATATTTTGCTACTTGACCGGAATCGATGGTCGTTGTTGTTCCAAGAGCTGAGGTTGATTGGGTTGTGGCCGATGATTTGAGCATATCCCCCATGCCGCCAAAGAAGCCGGCCACGATAGTTCTGGCAGTGGCTGCGCCCATTCTTGAGACGACTCGTCCGGACAAGCCGACTTTGCTGTCTGAGTCTGTGACAAAACCTTTGATCTGGGTATCAATAATTGCTTTACCCTCGTTACTCAGGCATGAAAGTGAGACGAGCCGCACATCTGCCCGCTCTTTGTCGAGCCTTCCGACTGCTTCAGCAATGACGAAGCATCCTGCCAGGTTGGCCTTGATATCATTTGGAAGAACTGCCGGAGTTTGTATTCTGAGTAGGAGCGGTTCGGGGTTGTTGGTTCCTTTGCCTGAGGTAGAAGCATCGAAACCGGTCAATAGTTTTGCCTCCATAAAGGAAGGGGGGAGGTAGACTGTCCTTCCTTTTTTTTTATCGTTCTCAGGGCCTGGCTCTCCGGAAGCAATAGTTGAGTTCGACAATACACTGATCTCACCGATCAACTTTGGCTCAGGTTGAGGATGTGGCGGCAGGTTTGCGGGTATGGTTCTTCTATCAGGTGGCAAAGGCCATGGCTGCTCATTGGGCAGAGGTTGTGGAAGCACTGTAGGTTGAGTCACCTCGTCGGCAGAGGGAATTTGCGGTAGAGTTTTTTCGGTAAGTTGCTGTTCCGTTCTTTTCTGCTCCCGAGCTAATTTGTCTACCGTTTCCTGAAGAGATTCAAGTTGCCGTCTTTGTTCTCGGAGCATGGTTTTTTGGATCAAATCTGGTTCAAGCTGGATTTCGCGAGTTTTCTTTTGCCCGAAAAAACCTTTGGAAGTACCAGGACCGGAAGTGTTGTACCCGGTAGCAACCAGAATAATAAAAACGACACCGATTCCGGCCCAGATAACAATCTTCTTTTGTTTGGGACCTAGATCGTTGAATCTCTTTTTGAGGCTCATTTCACCCGCTCCTTCTGATCCACTACAAAGACCATGGTGGACTGGTTAGGCTCTAAGGTGTGATTATCAACGGCTACAGCAAGAATTGAATTGCTGATGGATGAGGAGAGGAAAAGCTGTTCATTCACATCAATCGAGCCCTCTGAGAGGGATGTTGCCTGATATTTTCTTAAACGAAGTCCAACGCCATCCACATCAACAACCTGCAATAACAGTATTTCCAGATCGGGTGAAAGAGATATCGTCCTGGTTGAATCGCTTATCCGATAACTTGCTGGGTATTCACCGTGGTAGGCCTCTCTGATGAGTAGAAGTGCCTGTTTCTCCAGAGGCATTTTTTGATAGTGGTTAATGTTTTTCTTGAAAGTATCGCCGTTGGGGGATGCAAGACGGAGCGTTACAGAGGGGATGTCCGCAGGTGTGACGAGCAGGGTGTATACCGCATTGTTGCAGACCACAAATAGTTCACTCTGGGTATCTGCGTATACATATTCAGATCCAGAATCCTCGATCCTGAATTTGATAAACCCATTATTGCCGGAAAAATGACCAGTCATGGCCTTTTCCTGAGAGAAAATTAAATCATTCATCGGTCCTGGGCAGACGATACGATTGATATCCCTGTTGGAGAGTTTAACTGCCGTTGGGATCTCTGCCTGGATCACCTCACTTGCCAGGCAGCCACCGGCTACAGTTAGAATCAAGACAGCCGATGTGAGTAATATTCTAACCACGTTCTTGCTCCTGCCGTTGTGTCAGTTTTTCTTTGAACGATACGATGTAAAATCTGCCGTCTTGTAGGCGGTAGTCGATCAGATAGGTTTTGCTGGTATTCTCAAGCAATGTATCCCCGGCATACTGTTTAAAATTCCCAAAGACTTCTATGAATCCCTCAGTGATACTGATTTTCTCGAGATAGAAGACTGAGCTGACCTGCGATTCTTCGACTCTGCTGGCCAAGGAATACCAGGAATTGGAAGCCTGCGGATATGCCTCTGGAGCAAAATAGGCGAGCAGTTCCTCAAACTGGCCCCGTGCTGTAGGGGGTGAGTAGGTGGCTGCAAGACTTACAATTCTCCTGCTTATGTCTGAAATATAGGCGTCATTGGGTTTGCCCTGAATAAACTCGACAGTCCCGGTCATCGTCGGTGGGATCAGGACTACTCGTTGATATTTTACCGCTCGATAGACCATGGCGGAATTGAACATGACGGTAAGCGCCAGTATGGTGATGGTGAACTTGAGCAACCTGTTTTGGGCAAAGAGGTTGCTTGTTTTCTGCAGGAAGATCTCAGCTTTCATTCATGAAACTCCCTCTGGAAATAATCGGGATAATTTTTCATCTGAATAAAACCGAACATATAGAGGACATGCCTGAGAAACCCTCTTGATTGTGATCTCTTGGTCCGGGTGTAGAAGTATTGGGTTATCAGAAACACCAGCCACATAATTTTGCCGTAAAGAAGGGCCAATGTGAGGGTGAATACACAGAGGATCAACTCGTCTGTCTCGAACCAGAGTACCTGGACGGGTCTTGAAAGATACTGGGGGAATCTGTGGGTAAAATTGTTTTCGCTCAACGGATCTTTCTCCTCTGGATTCCGTGGCTTTTAGCTGATTATTGCACCAATGGTCTGGACAACAGCGTCAGCCTTGAGTAGAAATGCTCCACCTAAAACGACACCTGCTGCAGGTAAAATCATTTGCCGGATAGCAAGTATTGCCGAAAACACCATGCAGGCGACGCCGGCCACAAAGCCGATAGGTCCAAGCAGGATCTGGTTCACCCCGATATCGTAAAGATCATAGGCAAAGGAACCTGCCGCCGGCACGGTCATGGCGGTTGCATTGCTGGATATCAGGCAGAGCGTTGCAATAATGGCGAAGGTTGTAAGATTTCTACCCTGTTTTCCCTTGGCAGTTTGTGACAGGATTTTGTCGTTCATTCGTTCTCCTCCTCTTAGAGAAATATTTATCGTTCCAACACCATCTGTCTTGCGTCGGCTATTGTATCCTGATCTCAACCCGGCGATTTTTGAATAATTCCTCCGGGTTGGTGGCTATGGGGTCCGCCTCTCCTTTGGCTTGTAGTGCGACCACAGAAAATCCTTGGCTTTTAAGAAAATTGACCACCGTAACAGCACGTTGCATAGAGAGCAGGAGGTTGTCTTGCTCAGAACCAAGTTCACAGGAATATCCGGTGATGAACAGCGGAGTATCATGTGCAATTCCATAACTCTGCATATTGCCAAGGAGTGTTTGTGCAGCCTTGGATGAAAGAGCTGCGCTACCCATTTCGAAATGAATCTCTGGAAGACGATAACTTGGCGTCGGTAATTTATTCATTCTTGGAGAATCTGTGATCACAAAGGTGACGCACATGACCTTCCGAGTAGTATTCGACTGGAACTCGTACAATGCCTGACGAATCTCCATTGCCTCCAGCGCTACTGATGGCAACAGGAGGGCAGTCATTGCGAAAATTATGATTTGGGTTTTGTTCTTCATCTCTGTCTTCTTTTTTCCGACTATGTGACCAATTTTATCTTCCCAACATTGTCCCGATTGGAGGTGGATGAGTTGTAATCGGTAAAGGTAAGTGTCAATAAATGCTGTTTATTACTTATTTGTTTGTGCTAAGTAAGAGACGAATCAGGCTGTTTGTCGGCACGTTTTTTCTCACGATATTTTGCCACCTGAACGCGGTTGCGTATTTTGTAGAGGCGTTTTATTTGTTGTCTGGTGAGTAAAAAACAAAAGGTCGTCTGGATTTCTTCGATGAGTGTGCTCATCTCAAGTTTTTGACCAGGTGCGAGATTGAAGTATCTGCTGGATGCATATCGTTCCCATTTTGTGGGAAGATCGGCTGTCCTTAGAAAACTGTGACGAGCCTTTAGAGAAAGACGGCTCAACTGGGCACGCAAAATTTCCTTGTTACCCCAAATTTTTTCTAGGAATTGCAGGCAGAGCTGGTCTTCTCGGCTGAGAGGGTCATTGATGATACCCTCGCGCTGCAGATAGCTGAGAATTTGTTTGGGTATTGAGATTTCCTTCGCATATTCAGAAAGAGGAATCATCGAATTGTTCCTTCAATTTTCTGGATACTTTCACTCACCACCCGACAGGCATGACGACGGCTGATATTGAATTCTTTGGCAATATCAGGTGTGCTGGCAGGGGTGGATTGCTGTAACAGCCAGCGGCAGATTTCACGTTGACGCTTGCTGACAGCCTGTAAAGCCTGTTCGATCTCGATTTCTTCAGGTTCGCTGGTTTCCTCGTTGGGCTCCTCTGGACTGGGAAGCAAATAATCTTCCAGGCAATGGACGGTCTGGATACCTGAAGCCAACTTGATGCAACTTGTTTTAAATATGACTCGGAAAAACGGGATAAATCGTTCTGGAGATTCTTTTTTCTTGGAGGTGATCAGAGCCTTTACGGAGGCAATTGCGGCTTCTTGATAGAGATCTTCGTAATCGCCAACCATGAATTTGATATAGGGCGAGGCAATCTGCCGAATGAGGCTCTTATTCGACGATACCCAGCGTAGTGCTGTGGACCACGTCTCCTGTCTGGATAGTTGTTGATCTGTCGGTAATGAACATGTCATTTCTCATTCCCTAAAAGATTAATATAAGATTAAAAATGATTAGGCATTTGCGGCTGCTCTCCTCAATCCCAATGTTTGTAGGCGCTGCCGCGATTTTCTTAAAATGGAATTACGACCGCTATGCCCCCTTTGTGCGACCGCTATGCCCCCTCTTTACGACTGCTATGCCCACCCTTACGACTGCTATGCCCCCCGGTTGCGACCGCTATGCCCACTCCTTACGACCGCTATGCCCCCTGGTTGCGACCGCTATGCCCCCCTGTCAGGTGTCCCGGGATAGTTGGTGTCCCGTTTTTTTACGTGAACTTTGTCCTGGAGATCTATTTTCCAGGAAGTGATGAGTTCAGCTTTGGTCAACTCATCCAATGCGCGTCGCAGCTTTCCGCGAAAATCCGACAATCTGCCGATGCTCGCCCCGCATAAATGTTTTAGCGTTGCGACTTTTATCGGGTAGGGTTCTTTGTGGCTGGCATAGAATCCATGCAGCCATTTGGCGAGGTCAGTCTTCAACTTCAGCCGCTGGTGCCACTGCAGCTGAGTCCAACCAGCGTTAAAGAGTCTGCCAAGCTTGGGATTTATCTTGAGGAAGTAACCCTGGCTGGAGCTGTTGTAGATAAATTCATCAACCAGTGAACCTGCATAGGTATATGAGTCGGTCCAATAGCTGTTTTTGACCTCTAGGGTGATCTCTACCGCAGATCCGGTGAGCCGTCTGAGGCAGTCCTTGAGCCATTCACGGCCTGATTTCCCGGACCTGCGACCTATTCCATGAAGAAAGCCCTTTCCGGTGAATCGCACATATTCACTGGTTGTTTGTTGCAATGAGACCAGGTGAAGAGCATGGATAAGTACATCAAAATCACCCTGGTCGAGGCGCCAGCCGGTATAGCGAATATCGAGTCCCTTTACTGCAGCGATGACCTCTCCTTTGACAGCTTTCCGACGACCACGCTGGATGACACCAAAGAGGGAGGAGCGCAAACAGATATTCGGGATGCCCCGGGTTTGTATAGGCCAGAGTGGGAGGGGGGAAGAATCTGCTCGTGTTTTTAACTCTTCCTGAAGCTCAGGTGAAAGACACTTCAATCCTTTGGTTGTTGGATCATCTTCACGTTCCACTCTGCATTACCAAAGGTGAATATCTTTTGGTTTCCTCTTCCGGCCCGGTTGCTTTGGTGTTTTTTCCTTCATGGCAGATGTGTCCAAAAAATTATCAAGATCAGACCTTCGAAAAAGGAGTTTTCCCTTTTGTTGACCAGAAGGTCGTGAAAATGGAATTGAACGCTGCTCAACAGCTAACCGTCTGAAGTGGTCAGGAGAAAAACCTACATATTCAGCCGCCTGTTTCAATGTCATGACAGTGGGCTCGGGAGGAGCTCTTTTCGCCAGCAATCTGAGAATTTCATTTTGAGTTTCCTCGATTGCTGCAAGTCTGCTATCAATATCCATAATCTGCTCGATCTTGATATATGTACCCTTCAACAGCCTTCCTGATTTCCTCGGGAGAACCCCAAACCCATGTGACTCGGCTGATAGCTGTTACTTCTTCCAACCTCACAGCGACAGGGGGCGGGCAGGGACGTCTACCCCGAATAATATGACTCAGAAAATCAGGTCCGATATCGGCTAACCTTGCGATTTCTTTCTGTGTGATTTTCTTTTTGTTAGGTTTCATGGTCAGTTATGTTATAAAAAATAGACCGTGAGTCAACAAGAAAGTAGACCAAGGTAGACCTAATGTGCTTTTTTTCTTTCAAAAGTTGAGCAGTTGGTCTATAGTTGACTTATGGATCAATTAATTTCAAATCAATTTCGAGCAGCTCTTACACATTTGTTGGCTCAAGAAGGTCGAGGGGCACAGGCCCGTCTTTCAAAACAACAGGACATTGATCGTGGTTATCTCAATGCCATTGTCAAAGGCAGGAAATCAGGTTCTGAAAAGATACGGTCAAAAATAGCCAGCCATTTCGATATGGCCTATGAAGATGTGTTTGTTCTTGGGCGGCGTGTATTGGAGCAAGCTGAGAGTTCAGCTGCAAATTCTGAAAATCAAACATTTGATGTTTTAACGACAGCGGAACCTACCCCCAAAAATACAAACGGTGACGATGCTATAGATTTTAAGGTCCCGGCAAAAGGAGAAGATGGGTCATCAAATATCCACACCAGAATACTGAAAACGATTGAAGTTCTCGAATCTGAAACAAAATATGGTGATCTTCTTGCCGGTTTGATCGATGCTTTTCATGATTCTCTCAACACGAAAAGAGAAAAAGAGACAATACATTGACAAATGAAAGGGCTTGAGGTTCAAGCCCAAGAGGTTGAGCAAAATGTGGACAATGAGAAAGAATGAAAAAAAGCTGCTTAAAATTGTCCGAGAGGCGTTGAAGTTAAGGGGGCAGTTATCATTGCGGGCCGCTACAGCTAATTCCTCATAATTTCCTGTAGCCGAGCAAGATTTGTGGGCAGCACAGTATGGAGATCCGAATAAATCACTGCTTTACCATACTGCTTTTCATGCATAGCCAGTACCTTCTCGTATATTTTTCCAATTTTTTGAGCAGTTGCTGTGATAATTTCAAAAACCTTTTCAGGTCGAAGTTTCATATCCTTACTGAATTTGACAAAAGCACTTTGGTTTACTCGATCATGCCTGTAGGTATTACCTATTGCCATGGCAAGTTTGCGATCCAAATTAGGATAAACCTGCGTTGAAACTAAATCATAGAACGGGGCGAGCGTAATAGTATCTTTGTGGATAATAGAGAAATTCTTACCATGCGCATCATTGTTGCCTATTAGAAAATTGAAGGTCATGACAGAGGTCAGCTTTTGTTTTACCACTGATATATCGGCTGATAAATGCTCTTCGGCTAGTTCTCTGCAGTGTAAAAAGCCTGGGCCGCCCTGTTCCTGATATTTTCTATGAAACGGTAGCCCCATTGCCTGACAGAAATCTTCCTGATGTACCCTTTTCACTATGTTCTCTGAGTGGAACCGATCATAACGTTCTATAAGAAACAGTTCATAGCCTGCAAAAGTGTATAATTCAGAGTGAGGGACTGAGAGGCCAACCTGCCGGGCCAGGTCCATACAGAATGCTTCATTTCTCTGGATATCATGAAAATAAGGACTGGCAGGTTTTATTATATGCGTTGTAGGCGATGCCGAGTTCTCAGGGAGATAAAAACTTCCCTTCTCAAAATACACTGGTAATTTGTCTTGAGCTCCGGCAATTGATAGGCGGGCGTTAGCTAACTCAGGATATAATTTGTGTTTACCAGGATCAGATTCGATGGCCTGCAATGCATTTTGCAGCTCAACGTCTATACATCGATACTTGCTGGAATGAGGAAGAATATCTTCACTCTCAGGAATAATGGAGAGGGCACCAGCGCAATCTTCTCCAAAATTTTCGAGAAAGGCAAAGGTGTCTTTTTTGTCAAATCGACGGTTGAAGGCTAGAATGGTTCGTGCGTCACTCTCGGGAAAGAGATTTTCAAAAAAAGCTGTGCTGACTCCAGGGGAAAATCGTTCTTCTTGACATGGCAGTGATAGTGATATTTGCCGCCCACTGTTTTTGAGCCACTCGGCAGCGTATTGAAAGGTGATTTTGCCTTTTGGGTGTCTTGATATTGTACCGACGATTTGTTGATCCCAGTAAACTGTGAGATTACTCATTTGTCGATATCTCCTTCGGTTAGGTAAACTCTCAGCCCTACGGTACGTATCAAATCAAAAACTTTATCAAGTTGAGCTGTGGTTTTGCCCTGCTCGATATTACTTATAAACTTCACGCTCGTTGCGGTGTAGTCGGCAAGGTCCTTTTGGGTCCATTGCTTCTTTTTGCGAGCATCCTTGATTGCCGGGCCAATATATTTTGGTAGGCGTACATGATATGGATATTTTATTTTTGACATGGTGTGAAGAGCTCCTTTTTTTAACCGTACAGTTAAATTTGCTGAGAGTCAATATATTTTAACCGAACGGTTAATTGGTGTAAGATGGGGTGTGACTTAACCGAACGGTTAAACAAGTAGAGTTTAGGTCAGGTTTCTAATGGCTTTCTTGGCTGTGTTTGGGCAAATGTCATTCAAGACACTGGTTTACATAATAATATTTTTTTTCAGGATGGTGCCAGGCAAATATTTTGGGTAATTCTCAAAAATGTGTTTGCTCGACGAAAAACGATTCAATATCTATCTTTCGAAGAAAAAACATTTACAACTCTGGATAGTGTAAACCCAGAAATGAGAGGAGAGGGGTCGAAAAAATATTTGACCTTTTGAGGGATTTTTAATTGAGAGTGTAATTCTTTTTTTGAAAAATGGAGCAAAAATGGAACAAATCGATATTTTACTTTTTCAAATTTAAATTAAAACATGATGTTATGCTAATAACAGCACTGGACTCAAAATCCAGCGGGGGCGACCCCGTGTCGGTTCGATTCCGACCTCCGCCGTCAGGTACATAATGGTGGACTAAAAATCGGGTTGGTGCTTCTTCAAGGGAAGAGATGAACTTCTGGTAAGAAATATCCGCTGTTTGCCCTGCACTGCAATTGGAGGAGCATTATTCAGATATGAGCTGGTTATAAGGAACATATATTTTCATTGAAATGTTCGGTTGGCCGTATAATAATCTCTCTAATATCCAATCATTTATGAACTTTTGATTTGATCAACTTTTGCAGCAAATCAAATTGTTCTGATGTGTCTGCACATTTGATTATAGCTGCACCGGTTGCCGATAATGAGAAAAACATGGACAGGCGACAAAAGCAAAAAGAAGCACAGCACCGCCGGGGGCAAAGGCTTCTTGCAATACAGAGCCAAAATACAGCTATACAGCTAGCCGGTGCGCTCGATCACTTTGGTATTACAAAGGCCGTTTTGGGCTGGGTAATGAATGAATTTGCCAAGTCCGTTTTGCCTCTGCCGGATGAAGCGGCCTGTGGGGCGGGGTGTTCCTGGTGCTGTCATCTAATGGTAGAGACTTCAATCCCTGAACTTCTGGTCATTCACGAGGCATTTTCAGCCCAGGTTCCTCCTGAAATGATGATAGCTTTAACAACACGTCTTGAAAAGCTGGCCCATGCTGGCGAGCTTTGTGATGAAGATACCTGGTCTCTGAACCAGCTCCCTTGTCCTTTTATCGATGAAGCAAACGGCTGCCTGATTTATGCTGTTCGTCCGTTTGCCTGCCGGGCTCATCATTCACTGGAAATGGAGTCATGCAGAAGAGGATATGATGAAAAAGCCCCCGTGCTGATCCCCTCTTTCCCTCTTTACAGGAGGAATACGGAGCTGTATTCTCGTGTCTTTATTAATGTTATGGAGGAAAAAGGTTTTGCCTCTTTTTCTGTCGGATTTATCAAAGGGATATCCATGCTTGTTGAAAAGCCGGAACTTGCAGATGCATGGCTTCAAAAAGAAGATGTTTTTGGTCCGGCCCGGGTTAGAAAAAGAGGGGCAGCGTTGAAAATTTCGCCCTCTTTTGAGGGGAGAGATTAAATCCAGCGGAGGCAACTCCGTGACGGTATGATTCTGACCTCCCCAGCGATTTGTGATAAACTGTGGATACTACCAACGTATCAGTACTATTTGAATATTCGTTACTTTAATCTATGGTGAGTCATGAATCTTGGCTCCAGAAGATCACAACTCATTCTATTTATAATAATCTCTTACGCCTATTTGTGGCTCCTGTTTGGCCTTGGAAGGTTATTCGAAATTCCGTTCTCTTACGATATTCATGAGCCTGGAGGCATTCTTGTTCTCTTCGGTGTTCCGTCCTCCCTGTTTGCTGCAGGCTTCGTGACTCTGATTACTCGTGGGAGTGGTGGTCTACGCCAACTGTTTCGCTATACATTGGCATGGCGTTTCAGTTTTAAATGGTATCTATTCGGTCTGCTGACACCTCTACTGGTATCATTTTCGTGTGGGTTTGCTGCAGTGTGGATTGACGGCATAAGAATGGCCGAAAATTGGTTTTCACCATCCATGCCTTTAGGATTCATGACTTTTTTACTGATATACATTGGGCTGGGTGAAGAGATAGGATGGAGAGGATTTGCTTTGCCCCGGTTTCAAGAGATCCTAGGGTCCCTTGGAGGCAGCATAGCGACCGGGGTGTTTTGGGCGTTTTGGCACGTACCTCTATTTTTGATGCCGGGATCATCACAGTACGGTCATTCAATACCTCTTTTCGTCTATTTACTAACCTGCTGGACTGTCCCGATGGCAGTATTTGTAGATAAAGCTAACGGAAGTGTCATCCCCGCCATCCTGTTCCATGTGGCCGTGAACTTCCTGGCGTTCGCGATCCTGCATCCATATAAGTATTTTTATATATTTTGGGGAATCACAGCGGTTATTGCAGCGCCATTTCTTCCAAGGCCACTGTTTCGGTTTGGAAACCGATCTGTGAAGATTGGAATGTTCGCTAACTAATTGAAATATTATGACAAAATAATATGTGGTCAGTAGTCGAGTCTCTCCCGATTTATAGGCGGTTGTTTCGTTTGTGCCGGTATCAGGAGAGCGGCTTACAAATGTTTATGACTTAACTGAATACAGCTTCAAGCAACAAGCTTTTTAACCAATGAATCAATTTTGCGGTTGTATTGTTCAGTAAGAACCGGGCTCTTATCCTTGCTGATTAACCCGACAAAGAGAGAGCCAACAGAGTCAGCACCCACAAGTTTAGCTGCTCTCTTCAAAGGTTTCATCGTATCATAGAAAATTCGCCCCATAATCCCGGGAGCAGCGCAGGACGAAACCAGAACAGCTTTCTTCCTTACCCCTCCATCCTTACGAAATTTAGGTGCATTCATGTCCCACGGCCAATATCCAAAAACCACTAGCCGCTCGAGGAAGCGTCTGAATAGAGCAGTCACTGAATACATGTTTGTCGGTGATGCGAAAATATAGCCGTCAGCTTCTTCAATCTTTTGGACCAAGTCTCCCATATTGTCATTAAGGACGCATTTGCCGGGTGTCGTTCCGGGTTCCTGGGTGCAGTTGCGGCAGTTTGTGCAAAACTCTATCGGGACATCCCTGAGTGCAATTATCTCCATTTGTATGCCAGCCTTGTGCGCAGCATGCTCAAAGCGTTCAATGATCTGATCTGTTATTCCACCATCCCTATATGATCCACTTATTGCCAGAATCTTTTTCATAGCAGACTTCTCTTGATCGTTCAGGTTTAGAGTTATAGATGACGATTGCCATTTTCCATATAATATCAGACAATACGTTTTAGAGGCAACATAGCATACGAAACTCAAATTTTCAGGATCAGGATTTTCAACACACAGGCCAAGGGGCAACTATGCTTACGGGTATCCATATTCTCTTGACGTATAAGTGCACGCATAAATGTGATCATTGCTTTCTCTACTCTGGGCCGGACGTCCAGGGCACCATGACATTGCCGATGGTTCGCTCGGTACTTCAGCAAGCAAAAGAAATAGATACTGTGGAGTGGATATTTTTTGAAGGGGGAGAACCGTTTCTTTTTTATCCTTCACTCATAGAAGGAGTCAGGCTGGCCCGCAATCATGGGTTTAAAGTCGGGATAGTGACCAACTGTTACGGTGCGCTCTCAGAAGAAGATGCTGAAATCTGGCTTCAGCCACTTGCAGACCTGGGAGTATCATATTTGAGCGTGAGTGACGATGCATTCCACTATGAAGCTGAAAACAATCCTGCCAAAATCGGGTTGAAAGTTGCGGGTAAACTGGGAATCTCGACATCTTCAATAAGTATTCAGGAGCCTACTATTGAATCCGGTTCAGATCATGATCAGCAAAAGGGAACGCCGATCATTGGTGGTGGTGTAAAGTTTAGAGGGAGAGCCGTGGAGAAACTCACCCCCGGTCTTCCCGCAAAATCCAGGCACGAATTTATCCAGTGCCCATATGAAGATTTACGATCTCCTTCACGGGTCCATATAGATTGTTATGGTCATGTGCATCTCTGCCAGGGAGTGGCCATGGGAAATATATGGAAAAAGCCCCTCTCATCTCTACTGCTTGAATATGATGCAGATGCACATCCAATATGCGGCCCATTGCTGAAGGGTGGTCCTGACTTACTCGCATATCAATACAATGTTGCAGTCGAGGATCAATATGTTGATGAGTGTCATTTGTGCTTCATCGCCCGTCGGGCTCTTGTCGATAGTTTTCCTGAGTATCTGACACCGAAACAAGTGTATGGTTTGCCAGATTAGTGAGACCGTTAAGACTTGAAAAAACGAGATAGTTTCCATGCTAAAACTCAGCATTCTGTTCAAAATGAGAATCGATACGCTGAGATTGGAAAGAAGGGACGTTTGAGGATGGAAACCAGGATAGGAACCAGAGAGAAAGGATACTACAGGATCCTTGAAAAGGCAGGGAAGAAAGAGCTCAACAGAACACCTTGGCTCCAATTGCCTGAGTTAATATGTTGATTGTGTGGTAAGCTGCACAACTTTGGCAAGCTACACCGTGTCTGGTGACTACAGGAAAGGTTCACTGGCAAGAGCTCCAACTTCATGTTGCGGCTTTGTGGCCGACATCAGCCCTGTTTCGACACGATCAGGAAGTCGTGAGATTTCGAACCGATGAGGTGAATCTTCCGGCGGTAGGGTGGGGCGCTCCCTCCCGATTGGTTTAACAGGTACAGACCACTATTTTCTATGAATGATCAACAACAATCCCCACAATATTTGGCAGCTATCGATTTGGGCTCCAATAGTTTTCATCTGGTAGTTGCCCGCATTGAGGACGGTCACGTTCACATTCTTGATAAGATAAAGGAGATGGTGCGCCTGGGAGGCGGTCTTGACAGAAATGGCAGATTGTCAGAAGAAGCACGTATACGTGCCCTTTCCTGTCTTGATCGTTTTGCCGAACGAGTGCAGAAATTACCTCTGGGCAGTGTGGTGGCCGTTGGAACAAATACCCTGCGTCAGGCAAAAAATTCCCGTCAGTTTTTACAAAGTGCCAGTGAGGTTCTGGGCCACCCGATCTCAATTATTGGAGGAAAGGAGGAGGCTCGCCTGGTCTATCTTGGGGTCTCTCATTCCCTGGTGGATGAGGGGGGGAAACGGTTTGTGATGGATATTGGCGGAGGAAGCACGGAGCTGATTATTGGTGAAGGCTTCGAGCCTCGGCATCTAAGAAGCCTCAAGATGGGTTGCGTGAGTATAAGCCGCAACTTTTTTCGAAATGGAAAGCTTCATAAAAAGAATTGGGAAAAGGCGGGCATTGCCGCTCACCTGGAATTACGTCCTGTACGACGCCATTATCGAAAAGTTGGCTGGGGCTCTGCTACAGGGGCATCCGGAACAATCAGGGCTGCAGGAAGCATCCTGAAAGCGCTTGGGCTCGAGACCTATAATATCACCCTGGAGAGTTTAAAAGAAATCCGGAGCAGAATGATAGCAGCTGGAGATGTGGATAATCTTGATCTTCCCGGTTTAGACAGTGATCGGAAACCTGTTTTTGCAGGTGGGCTGGCCATCCTCATTGCCACCTTTGAGGCACTCAAAATTGAGACCATGCAGGTGTCAGAAGGGGCCTTGCGGGAAGGCCTGCTGTATGAGCGTTTGGGCCGAATTCGGAGTGAAGATACCCGTTTGAAAACAATTTCAAGTGTGCAGCAACGATTTCAAATCAGTCAGAAACATGCACGACGAGTGAGTTTAACTTCGCACCGTCTTTTAACCGCCTGTGAAAAAGCCTGGAATTTGCGACTGGAAGACGCCGAAATACTGCATTGGGCAAGCAGTCTTCATGAGATTGGCCTTGCAGTTTCATTGAGTGGATATCAGAAGCATGGCGCGTATCTCCTTGAACATGCCGATCTTCCGGGGTTTTCTTTAGAGGAACAGGACCGGATGAGTGTCCTGGTACGTTGCCATCGTAAGAAAATTTCAAAAAAATTCTTCAGGGGTTTATCGGAAAAGGATCAGAAGACCGCCTTGAGGCTTGCAATTCTTCTTCGTCTCGCCACTCTGCTCCATCGTTCCCGCAAAGACGAAACGGCGGTTCTGGAACAAGTGGTTGCCAATGAGAATAGTTTAACCCTCCAATTTGCCCAGTATGAGTTGATAAACCATCCCTTGCAACGAGCCAGCCTTGAGCAGGAAGCAGAGTATTTGAAAAATGTGGATTTTAAGCTCGAGTTTACGTCTTGAGCTGAAAGCGTTGCCTTACTTCGCTCTCCAAGTACGAGAGTCTCACCCTCATTTTAACAGGTAGAAGGGGCTGTTCCCGGGGACTTCATCCTTAAAAACAGTACCAATTTTGAACAATTTCCACATTCCATTGTAACAATTGCTTCAGCGCCCCAATCCTGTGTATTGTTTCCGGTACATTTTGTCTCTTATAATTTTAAGTGAGATAATCACTCGTCTGCTGCAATCTTCTCCACTCTCCAGGGTTAAGTAGTCTGCCTGCCAGCTGTTTCACCCTGACTTTTTATACGATCTCGATTCTGTTGTTAGTTTAGAGCCTATCATGCATTTGATGCATCTTCGACCCTGCTTGTATCGTGAATAAAAATATATGAAATATAAAAAAACTATCAGACAGCTGTAACCTTTTCTCTCTTTCGACGTTGTTTAGGTAACGTTTAATTTGCGGTAATGATCCTAAAATGATCAGGACGCTGACAATTTGGTTTCATATTGCAAATCAAACTCTCTTTACACAGATATAGATCATCGTGTTGTCGCTATTCTCTCAGAATTATAAGGCATTGCATCTTTCGGGGTGCAGAAATATGGGGAAAGGTAAAAAAATCGGACAATGGAGGTACATGATACGTAAGGCAAGGTTTGTTGATGCTGTAATTACAAAAAAACAAGGTATGGCAGTCAACCTTGAAAACCCAAACAGGTGAATCAATGAAAAAAGTATACACAGCTGTACTGATTGGCTTAATGGCAAGCTTTACCCTCCCCGTATGGTCTCTGGCAGCAGATGGTGAATCACAGGAATGTAACCAAAACGAGGTTCAAACTCGGGAAAGGGAGACTATTCAGGAACGTGAAATGAAACAGGAGCGGCAGAATCAAACCACTTCTGCAGTGTCCAACCTGAAGTTTGAGAGTATCCTTCTTGCCGGTAACGGCGAGCAAAATCAAAACGACCGGGACCTTGATGGCGGTGGAGAACCTGATCAAGATCAAACTCAAGATCAAACTCAAGATCAATTACAAACAAGAGACTGTTAATCGACCTGAGGTTGTATAGACAAGGTCTTTCATAACCAGTGAAGGCTTTCTCCTTGAGGGAAAAGGTGGGTTTTCTCCCACCTTTTCCCTTTTATTCGATTGTTCTCATTGAACCGATAATGGTTTTGTTCAATTTATAAAACAGGTGACAATATGAAAAGCTATGTTCTGACGGGTGTCTTGCTGGTCCCAATTTTGTGTATCTCCCAAAATTCACTTGGTGCTGCGCTCAGCCAGGAAGAACAGTTAGGGAAAATAATGTATCAGGATCAGGATTTTTCCTTTAATTCAACCCAATCATGCCAGACCTGCCATCACCGAACTGCGGGATTCGCAGATCCCACCAATGCAAGAGATCCAGAGAATACCGTTGTTTCAACAGGAGCCAATGGGTTCAGCCTTGGAGGGAGGAATGCACCTTCTGCAGCCTACGCGGGCTACAGCCCTCCCCTGGAATATGATTCCACCTCTGGTGAATGGCGAGGTGGTCTTTTCTGGGATGGCAACGCAGACGGCCGTCGGCTTGGGGATCCTCTGGCCGAGCAGGCCCAGGGGCCGCCACTGAATCCTGTGGAAATGAATATGCCCGATAAAGAATCAGTT
Source organism: Desulfopila sp. IMCC35008 (assembly GCF_010646885.2). Lineage (GTDB taxonomy): Bacteria > Desulfobacterota > Desulfobulbia > Desulfobulbales > Desulfocapsaceae > Desulfopila. The sequence continues at coordinate 5,766,364 of NZ_CP050700.1, forward strand.
GTGAATGTTGTGCGGAACTCGGACTATCTCGCTTTATTCTATGAAGTCAACGGACCAGGTTCATTAGAGGATGTTGATGCAGCATTTGATACAATTGCCAGGAACATTGCAACATATGAGCGATCACGGGACTTGGTACGTTTTTCGTCACGATATGACCAGGATAGGCTGAATGGCCGTGAACGAAATGGTGAGCGACTCTATTTAGAGAAGTGTAGCAGTTGTCATGTGCAGGATGAGATACCGGGAAAAGGACCACTGTTCACGAACTATGGGTATAGTAATATCGGAATCCCCCCAAACTGGTTAATATATCCAGGAGAAGACGACTTGGGGCTGGGGGTAACAGTAGGAGAATCCGCGCAAAATGGAAAATTTAAGGTTCCGACGCTGCGTAATGTAGAACTGTCTGCTCCTTATGGGCATAACGGCTATTTTCCAACTTTGCGAGACATCGTTTCTTTCAAAAATAGCAGGGATTCCGGGAATTGGCCTGAGCCGGAAGTCCCAGAGAACCTGTCAGAGGATATTGGTTCACTCGGGCTGACCGAGAGTGAAATTGATGACCTGGTTGCTTTCCTCATGGCATTAACTGATCAATAGATAGTGGACTAGTGTCAGCAATGCTGCTGTTGAGGCCATGTGGAGTGAGATATAGAGCATGGCAGGAGTGGGAGCAGAAAGTTGAGGGAGCTGGAAATACCGGAGACCTTGGTCACGTTATAAAAGGGACGAACAACCGGCTCGTGTAATCTCCAAAAGGCAGGATTGTTTTGCAGGGAAGGGCGGAGGGGCAAAAATACTGCCGTGCATACCTCCGCCACTTTAAAGAGCTCTGATAGTGGTTGAAAAGCAGAGTATTTCAAATTTTTCTGTTCCTTTGACGAAAGGCGGCCTGGGCCACCATAGGTGATCATGCGACTTTCATTGAAGTCGATGACGTCATCTCCCACAAGGTTTCTCTTCTGGCTATAGACGACATTCATGGTTGTTTAGCATTTTGTCGTGTAAATAGTGCATCAGAAGAATAACAAAGGAGGATTAATGGACAACGAATTTACCCTCATCCCGTTTACCGCTCCAGCTACGGGTATTAAAGGGGTGAGCGGCACTGTTCGGCGACAAAACGGTTGCCTTATCATAACCTATCGGCTGACTGGCAATATCGAGTCGATCAGTATGCCTCTGCCACAGGCACCTCCCGCTCGTCGAGACGGACTGTGGAAGGGAAGCTGTTTCGAATGTTTTGTGCAAGCAGTTGGTCATGACGACTACCATGAAATAAACCTCGCACCCAATGGTGACTGGAATGTGTATCATTTCACGAAGTACCGGGCCGGGATGGCTGAGGAGTCGGCGATCGACCGTATTGAGTCGGCGGTTTTCGTTGAGCGGGAGAGTGCCACCATTCGTTGCCGTATTGCTCTGGATAAATGCTATCCGGTATCGTCATTAATGCAGGTGGGGATAAGTTGTATTCTTCTTCATCGTTCAGGTACACCCAGCCATTGGGCCTTGAAACATTTGGGATCGAAGCCGGATTTTCATGATTCCCGGGCGTTTTGTATCAGCTTGCTGAATGAAAGGAGTTTGTAGATGGAGAGGAGCGTTTTCGAGAGTTTTCGATTTCATCTCGATTTCCTGCATCACAAAATGCTACAATGGTGTAACAAGTGGTGTACGAACAGTACCTCAGATGAGGACCTTGCTCCATTGTTTGTCTGGAATCTGGCTGTTGAGGCAACAGTGGGCTGAATAACGCTTTTTTTCGCTAAGGTAAAATGAGTGAACGATATCAGATGGCATATTAATGATGACTGGCAGGATCTGGATCCTGAGGTCGGCGATCTTGTTCTTTGTCATTGTTCAGATAGTTTCGATTACTCGGTCAATTTTATTGTCACAGAACTAGGCGATGATGATTGGGAGGGGACTGTTGAAGGGGTTTTCGACATGAATGAAAAAGGGATAATTATTCCAAATCACAGTCTTGAAGGCCAAATATTGTTTTTACCAAGGCATGTTATGCAGAAAGTTGTAAAGAAGAAATAGGAGTCATATTTCGAGATTTTCAGTCCCTGGATATACCACGAAACAGAAGTATCCGGTCCAATAGACACCATGAGCGGACCCATTCCTTCCTAATCCAAGTGTAGACGGTGCTTGGCTTCACTACTCCATGATGAACAGGCTTTATTGCGGATTCGGGAGACAGATTATAGACCGCCTAATATGACCGAAGCGTTCATCAGTAGAGTGAAAGGTCTTCAGGATGTCCCGGAATGGCTTAATTATGACCCGGAAGGTTAAGGTCTTTCAACCTCGTCCCGTGGCATGCGATAAGAAGACTTGTCTGACAGTGAAGAGAAATTCGATATTGGCAGCGACATTTGTGAGCTACACAGGAAATATGTGATTACTTACATCATGATGTAGAAACTCAAGGTACCGGCAGCAGGCCTTACTGAATTCTCATGGAGGTCTTGCTGCAGGCTCAAGCATATCCCTTTTACGATATCTTTATGTAACCACCCTCCAGGTTGGCGACTTTTCGAACTACTTTATCTCCTATAAAAGAAGGTGGCGGTATAAAATAGGGGAGGAATCATATTTCGGAAGCGTTGGTAAAAGCATAAAAACCTCTATCCTGTAATCTTCGGAATATGCGTGAGCAACGGGCCATCCGGGAGGTATCGTATGCGGGGGGAGAACGATCCGTTATTCTTAAAATTTTGAGAAGAGGTGTCCAGCAAACCTATACGGTTTAACCGACCAGGTAGGTCGGATCAATGAAAGGTGTGGAACCGTGCTTCAGCCTTTACTTTCGTAACGAGAGTATTTCGGGTATACAGAATTCCAATGTGACTTTAAAAAACGGTGGAAACAGGGAATACCCTCAATGAAAATTTTTTCGGATTCTTTCAGGCGGACACTACTCAAGATCGGAGCGTGTATTTGCATCGTGCTCGGGATTATTGGTGCTGTTCTGCCGGTTATCCCAACAACCCCGTTTTTGATTCTGGCAACAATTTTGAGTTATAATTCCTCACCACGGATCAGGCAGTGGCTGCTTGATCATCCGGTATTTGGTGACACCATTCAGAGGTATCTTGAAAATCGTTCCATCACTGTCACTGTTCTGCGTCGAGCTCTTATCACCCTCTGGGCTGGCCTGACGATAAGTATATGCCTTATGGGAAGTTTTTGGATCGGGATAGTACTCCTGCTTACAGGCGGCCTTGTGACTCTCTACCTGTTACGTCTGCCCAGATGCAAATGAAGGGCAGAGCTGGCATTTTTCGATAACCCCAAAGGGCGTTCAGGTATTTTGCGGGCTAACCTGCTGAGGCCTCAGCAAAGACACTATCATGTCGTAAACCGGCTCCGGCATCGCATACAGGGCGTAGGTCAGCCACTCGTAATGGATTGATATCCATAAGTTGGCAAGTGTTGTTTTCGGTGTAGACCGATCATAAGGGAATGGTATCAACGAGACCTGTATCTCTTCATTGGTTGGGGCAATATACTCTTTAAACCTGTAGAGATGAAAAGCTGAGCTGATCACCCCAATGGTTTTCCAATTCTTTTGTTCTATCAGTTGTAACGCATCAGCCCAGTTTCCTCTTGTATCAAAAGAGTTACCATCGGCATACACATGTACGGGGGAGATACCTTTTTGCACCAGGTATTCCTTCATCAAGTCCGCACCGACTATATTCTCGGTAGGTCTCGAACCGCCAACACACAGGTAGTTGTCTATAGAGAGATCGTTGTGCAGTGATAAGGCGAAATTGAGACGTTTAAGGGTCTCCGGTCCAAGCCCTTTGTAATTATTTGTGAAATCACCCATCAAGATCACAACAGCATGGAGGTCTGTCAATTTCGTAAAAGACTTTGTTTTTTTTATTATGTAGGCCGACCAGATAAATGAGCAAAGCAGGTCGATGACGAGAAAGACGAGGAGCCACTTAAAAGCTTTGGTAAGATGAGGGGGCGACATTCTATAATGATTTGTTGCTGTTTGGTTACGTAAAAAGTGAAACCACCTGTTGGTATCCTGGCCACAGTCCGGTATCGAAATCATAACAATAACCAGCTCTTTTGTATACAAGGGACGATCCCTGCTTGCAGGTTATTGAGTATGGCCCTCTTTACAGGCCTTGATTCTACCACTTTGTAGTTCTTGTATGATACCCTGTTGTCTCTTAATTAATTTCATTGATATCAGTTGGAAATGGCTTTAAATTGAAGTGATTATATTGAGAAATTCGGGTTATTCCGGAAAAGGATATCGATCTAGCTGCATCAACTTTTATAGAGGGAGGTACAGATGTCATCCCCTAAAACTGTTGGCCTGGTACTTGGTTGTGGGGCTTCTCGTGGCTGGGCCCATATCGGTGCCATTGAAGCATTTGAGGAAGCCAATATCCCAATTGATTTAATAGCCGGTTGCAGTGTTGGTGCTTATGTCGGAGCGCTATACGCGAGTGGGAAACTTGGCAGTCTCAAGGAATTCCTGTTGCGAATGGATGGCAAAAAGATCTTTTCTTACCTCGATGTTGTGTTCCCCCGGTCAGGACTTTTGAATGGTTCAAAGCGTGTGCGAGAGCTGTTCTCCATGCACACCGATAAAAGAACGTTCGAAGATCTTGACATCCCACTGGTAATGGTTGCTACTGATCTTGAAAGAGGGGAGAAGGTTGTCCTGAAGTCGGGAGATCTTGTCGAGGCCCTCAGGGCCACAATGTCCTACCCCGGATTGTTTTCACCAAAATTCATTAAAGGACGCTGGTTGGTAGACGGTGGTGTGGTCGATCCTGTTCCCGTGGGGCTGGCACGAGCAATGGGGGCGGGCATCGTTATAGCTGTGGATCTCAACAGCAGGATCGTTTCACACAACACTCCCACCACCACAACAATAAGAGGTGGGAAGGAACAACCAGCCTTGCCGGAAAAATACAAAATGTCCAATCAACTTATCGAAAAGATGATGCATTTTTATGAGCGTTTCGACGAATCGGATACGAATAGAAAAACGATTGGTCCCGAGCAGATCCGGAGTTCCTCCGCGACACCGGATATTGTTGAAACAATCATGACGTCCATCGGTATTATGCAGGAGCGAATGACCCGTATTAATATGGCGGTAGACCGGCCGGACATTCTTATTCAGCCACGCCTTGGAGAGCTGAAAATGATGAACTTTGATCGTGTTGAACACGCCATTGAGGAGGGGTATATCGGGGTGAAAGAGAAGCTTGAGGATATCAAGATTCTGCTGGGGACTGTTTGATACATACAACAATTGGGGACACAGTGTTTCCTCAATAACCCGCTCAATACTATCACCGTTTGGGCTGTCTATCAAAAAATAGTGACGGTGTGTCAATTTGTTTGTAATTGAAGTAGCTCTATTGAATAGGTTGACATGTTTCTCCAGGTCAGTACCATTGAAGTATGAGATGGCTCTTTCGATTCACGATAGGGATGTTCCTGATCATGCTGTCTGCCGACCTGGAAATTATGCCTTTGAGCTTTCTTGCCGTCTATCTTCTCTTTACCGGCGCGCGGGATTGGGCACGGTCTCTCTCACCTATTTTTAAACAGGTTAAGGGAGAGCGCTGATTTACAGGGTATTGATCGTGATCGGGTACATTTGCTACTGCAGGTAACAGATCTCCAGAACCATTAAGGAGTGAAAAAGAGAAGTCTCGTTCACGCCCGGGTGGGTGTGATCATTCCGGGAATACAGAGAAAGCTTATAATGATTCTCATTTCTGGCGTTATCAAACCGGCTCCAGCCTCACGCCCTTTTCCTCTATCAAGTACAGACAGGCATCGACACTTTGCGGATGGTATATGGTGCCACGGCCACTGCGAATTTCATCCAGGGCGGCTTCGATTCCGAGTGCCGGACGGTAGGGGCGGTGGGAGGACATGGCTTCCACCACATCGGCCACGGTAATGATTTTTGCTTCCAGTAATATCTCTTCATCTTTTAAGCCCCTTGGGTACCCGGAGCCGTCTAACAGTTCGTGATGCTGAAGGACGATCTCGGCCACCGGTTGAGGGAAGTGTATATTCTTGAGGATGTCGTGACCTGCTTCGGTGTGACAACGGATGATTGTTCGCTCATCAGCAGTGAGTGCTGTTGGTTTGGCCAGGTATTCCGAAGGCAGGGAGATTTTGCCGATATCGTGAAGTAAGGCGGCAAAGTGCAGACCTTCGAGCTGGCCTTCCGGGAGTCCAAGCTCCTTGGCGATGGCTGTAGCCAGCCGCTCCACCCGTTGCTGGTGACCGGCTGTATACGGATCACGCTTTTCTGCTGTAAGTGCGAGGGACTTGACGGTTTCTTCCAGGTTTTTGTACAGTCTGCTGTGGCTTTTCCACAACTCTTCCTCGGATTGTTTACGTCTGGAAATATCCCTGGCTATACCCCGGAACCCGAGAAGTGTGCCGTTTTTATCAAAAAAAGGCACACCGTTGTTTTCGATAACTACCGAACGGCCATTCCGGTGGCGGCATATCGATTCAAATGAAGTAAAAGGTTCCATGGCTTTGAGGGTTTCCCTGAATAGTTTGCCGGCCTGTTCCTGTTCCCCGGTCACCATGAGGTCGACAAGACTTTTGCCCAGTAATTCCTTAGGCGGGATTCCGAGGATATGCTTGATCCTGGGGCTGGTGAAGGTGTACCGTCCATCAGCGTCCATCTCCCATATCCAGTCGTTGCTGCATTCAACCATGGAGCGATACTGTTCCTCGCTTATCTCCAGAGCACTGAGCAGGGCGGTTCGTTCATCCCATATTCTTTTTCTCAAACGGTCTGTCCGGATGGTCAGGTAGATGATATATGCTGCCGACAGAACCACAATGATCAGAATGATAGTGGAAATTGTAGAGAGCTTACCCCTGATTGCGGCGATTTCCTGCTTTACATCATTGATGTAGAGTCCCGAGCCGATTATCCAGCCCCATGGCTTGTACCCTTTTACAAAGGAAATCTTTGGTACGATACGATCCGCATCATCTTTCCATTGCCACATGTAATCGACATAACCTTCACCGGATTTTTCAACCACACGGACAAATTCCACAAACAGTCTTTTGCCGTTCGGATCCATAAAATTACTGATATCCTGACCGTTCAGGTCAGTGCGATAGGGGTGCATGATCATGTTCGGATGCATATCGTTGATCCAGAAATAATCTTTGCGTTCCGGTCCGTAACGCAGCATTTTGACATGCTCGATTGCCTCTGTCTTTGCCTGTTCAAGGGATATTGTTCCTTTCAGGTACAGGTCGTTGTGGGTGTCGAGAATTGACCAGGCCGACTCGGTCAGTTCGCGGATCATTTCTTTTTTACGGGTCAGCAGACTATTTTCAAGGGTTGGGAGAATGATTACAAAGATGGCTGTTACAAAGAGGATTACGGTGAAAAGAGCGGGCAGTGCTATGCGGAGGACAACGGGCGTGGTAAATGAATTTTGCCTCGGCAGGATCATGCTGTCTCCTGTGAGATTAAAGGTTACCGGGTTTCTGTCCGAAACCACCTAATTGTATTGTAGCAAAAGATAGCCAATTTCAGAAGGCGTACCAGTGCCCTGATATGGTCATTGGTCATTGATGAGGTCTTCTTTACATCCGGGATGACATCATTTAAAGTGAAAGGTCTCTGAAATAGTGACGGTTTTTGATTCGAATTGATCGTCTTCTTCGATAGTTTGATATATTGAAAGACATAAAGGCCAGTGGTGAAAAATGCAGGAAAAGGATTTGCAGGAATTTGGTGGCAGGTTGTTGCGGTTGATGGCCATCAACTCCATTTCAGAAGCGGAGATGTTTCTCCAGTTGTCTGTTGAGCAGGACACTTATGATGGTTGGGTGACAAACAGTCTCGAACCATCTGAAATGGATGTGACCATGCTTCTCGGCTATTTTGGCTGTAACAGGCAGTGGCTTACGCGCGGTGAAGGGGAGCCGTATGCAGCCCCTGTTGATTCTTGGCCGGAAACAGATATGAAGGATTTGATGCTTTCAGGGACTCAATATTTAAAAGTTCCGGCGATGCAGGAGATGGCGGAATGGATCTCAGAGCAACAAGACGGTATTAACTACTGGGAGGTTGTAAAAGCGAATTTCGCCAGGGAGTATCCTGAATTTCGAGAGTGGCTCAAAAAAAGGCGGTAAGGCTGAAGCAGCCTGCCTGCCGAAAGGTAACCTGAGTGCCGCCGTTGATGTCTTGTCAGCTGAACATGGCTCAAACCAGGAAAAGTGCCGATGCGCTTCGGGCCAGGATCACACAGATTGTAATCACGCCGGAGACGACAACTCCGTTCCAAAGTCCTTCAAGTATTGATGTAAAAGTTTCCATTTGTGCAGGATTGGCGCAATGTTCTTCCGATATCGTTTTTTCGTTTATGAAAAATGGGTTTCAATTCTATTTATACCTTTTATGCCGTTCTTTTTCAACTTCTCTTCATTTTTTAACCATGATTGATTTTCTCAGTGTTTCCCGATCCATGAGTGGGAATATTCAATAATACGGCTGATAAATATACGGTAAGTTATTGATAGGCCATACTAATTCGATTGCGATCCTGTTGTTGATAAGGTTTATTGTCCCCGGTTTTTGAACCTCTCAATGAGGGGTTGATACTATATTTCTTATTACACTACGAAATGGTGTCGTGTAATGAACCCTATCGATGGAGATGAACAATGAATTCTCGAATTAGTTTTTTTAAACCTCTATTTGTGCTTGTTATGCTTCTGTTTGGAGCAATAACAACGGTGCAGGCGTCTACTGAGATCGTTATCGGCTTGAACCTGTCATTAAGCGGTGCCCGGGAGGCAGCAGGAATCAGTACCAAAATGGGAGCAGAATTGCTCAAGGAGGAAGTCAACGCAGAAGGGGGGCTGGAAATCGGTGGAACCCGTTACCCGCTCAAGTTTGTTTATGCCGATAATAATACCGGTCTGGAAAAAGCGGTAAGCGGCGCCCTGCAGCTTATCAGTAAAGAGAAAGTGCTGGGCATTGTTGGTCCGAATTCAAGTTCCAGGGCTATTCCTGTGGGTGGGATTGCCCAGTCCTTTAAGGCGCCGATGATTTCCCCGACCTCTACAAATCCAAAAACAACCACCAACAGGCCGTTTGTTTTCAGGGCCTGTTTTCTCGATGACTTCCAGGGCGAGGTGATGGCCCGGTTTGCAACCAAGGAATTCAACGCTGCCAGAGCGGCGGTGCTTTTTGATTCGGAGAATGCATACCCCAAAGGTCTCGCAGAGTTTTTTAAGAAATCCTTTGAGAAAGAGCACGGTGCCGGGGCTGTCGTTGCCTATGAAGGCTTTGAGTCGGACTATTCTGATGTATCGGCAAATATGAAAAACATCATGGCTTCCGAGGCAGATGTATTGTTTTTGCCGCAGTACTCAAATGAGCTTCCCTCTATACTCAAGCAGATCAGGGCTGCAGGTTGGGATAAGCCGGTGATGGGAGGAGATGCCTGGGAATCTTCCGACCTGATGGAACAGTGCGGCGATCTCTGTAAAGGGTTGTATTTCAGTGCTCATTTCGGTGCCTTGGGCGCGGAAGGTAAGGCAAAGGCTTTTATAGAGAGATATAAGGCAAAATACAATCAGCTGCCGGACGGCTATTCCGCGCTTGGTTACGATGCGGCCAATCTCCTTCTTACGGCTGCTGCCAAGCTGGATCATATTGATAAAAACCTGTTTGTGGCCCGGCAGGATGTCTCGAAACAGCTGTCGACCATAAAAGCCTATGAGGGTGTTTCCGGAACCCTCAACATGAACAGCAGTGGAGATCCTTCCAAGAGTGCGGTCATTATCCGTATTACCGAGAACGGTGAATTTGAGTCGTATGCGACGGTCGCGCCGTAACACTCATGCCGGAAACAAAGAGTAGCGCAGGGGAGATCATTGGGTGATGGTCCCCCCTTTTTTGTTTCTCTTTGATATCCTGACAATTTGATGTACACTTATTACCAGCTATCCAACTAACTTTATGGGAGGAATCATGGCGTCATTTCTACAGATTGGGGATGCTTTTCACCTGCAAATTACAGGAAGTGAAGGACTGCAGGACGTTCTTGACCTGGATGAGGCACATTGGGTAGCTGTAACCGGGCCGGTGTCAACGATCAACTGTGATACAACGTTCCTGAAACTCCTGGATTCGGATGATGACGGCCGCATTCGTCCTGAGGAGATCAAAGACGCTATACGTTTCCTGTTTAAGTACCATCAGGACCATGAACAGATTTTGCCGAATAACCTGACCCTGAAATTAAAGGGAATTGCGAGGGGTGACGAACCTGGTAAGCAAATCTACGGTTCTGCCTCTAAAGTGTTGGCCCGTTTGGGGAAAGGTGGTGACCAAATATCTTTGAATGATGTTCGAAAAATAAAAGAAGAAGTACTGAGTGGCGGACTTGATCAGGCGGGGATCGTTTTGGTTGAGGCGGCTCGAAACGACGAGGAAATCAAATTTATCCAGGATGTGCTGGATACCGTCGGTGGGGTTGAGCACCCATGCGGTAAGGCCGGTGTGAATCGTGACAGGCTGGACAATTTTCTGGACCAGTGTGCCGCCTTCTACAAATGGCGAAGAGAGGCGGGAAAGATAGGCTCCGGGGAACCGAGTCGAATACTTCCACTCGGTAAAAAAACCTCTGAAGCATGGGCGTTATTGGACCAACTGTCTAAGAAGCTGACCCAGTTTTTCCTACTCTGTGATATTAAAAGGCTCAACCCTGAATTGCTTGTAAAGGCTCTTGAAACCCCGGAAGCCAATGTGGCCCTTAAATTGATCGACATTCGTGAGGCGGAAAGTTATCTGGAGAATGCTCCGCTTACATTGCTTAACGATGATGGTGTGCTCGATCTGACTGTCGAGGGAAACCCCTATTTTCGAACCGTCCTTACTGAGTTTACAGAAAAAGTGGTTTCCCCTTTGCTGGGAGAGGACGTGCGGACTATCGACCGGCAGGCTTTTAGGACTTTGAAAGATTATTTTGAGCCGTATGTTTCCTGGCTGTCAAAAAAACCGGACGTGCAGGTTGATGGTCTCACGTCTCAAATTATCGAGGAGTATGTGACGAATCCGGCTTTTAAGAAAAGCATGGAGGAGTTGATTGATGGGAGTTTTGAGACATCAATCATTCTCGAGAATCTGGTGGAACTGGAGCGGCTGATACTGTATCAGGGTTTATTGTTGCCGCTGACGAACAGCTTTGTGAGTTTTCCTCAACTATATGACCCGGCAAGCAGAGCCCTTTTCGAGATGGGAACGCTTGTGATGGATGGCAGGCTGTTTACCCTGGCTATGAGGGTGACGGATCATGAGCAGCATATTGAGACGACCAAAATGGGCAACATTTTTGTCATGTATCTCGATCTATTTGGCGCAGACGGAAAAAAAGAATATGAGATCGCGGTACCTGTCACTTCCGGTACACGGGGTAATATTCACAAAGGGAAATGGGGAATATTCAACGATATCAGTGGCCGGGAAATGCATGCCAGGGTGGTCGACCTGGTTGAAAATCCTATCAGTGTGGGAGAGGCCATGGCTGACCCTTTTGTCCGCATTGGCAGGAGTATACTCGCAAGGCTTGAGGAGTTTTCAACCAAAACCGAAGAGAAAGTGCTGAAAGGAGGAGATTTCAAAAAAGAGAAAAAAGCAAAGGATGGTTCGACAGGAAGCTGGCTTGCCGGAGGTGGTATTGCCGCAGCGGCGCTTGGGTCTTCTTTTGCATTCATTACTCAGACTCTTGCCGGCTTGAGCCTGGGAGTGGTCCTGACTGCTGTGGCTGCAGCTGCTCTTCTTATTACCTTTCCTGTAGGGATTTCCACCTATTGTAAATTGTCGCGCCGTGACCTGAGCACGATCCTGGAAGGTTCTGGCTGGGGTGTCAATACCAGGATGCAACTCACTCGTGAACAGGCGAGGACCTTCACCGTGACTCCAAAAAGAAATATCTGATCGCAGGGTACCAAGGAAAAGGGAAAATTCAATGACGTTGGATACAACTGAGAAGTTGGAAGATCAGCAACTTTTCAGGGTGATTGGTCATTAAATACTATACCGTTTCATCTTCTGGGCCAGTCCCTGCCTGGTGAGGTTGAGAAGGCGCGCCGCCTGGGACTTATTACCACCGGTTTTCATAAGTGCTTTGGCTATGAGGTCTTTCTCCAGCCGTGCGACCTGTTCAGGGATAGACAGGGATGGGCTGTCGCTATCATCTTTTCTGGTGCGGTTATGAAAATCGACCAGGCTTTTTGAGCACTGCTGGACAGAGACAACCTCGTTATCAGGTGTCAGGGCGACCAACCGCTCTATTTCGCGTAATAGCTGGCGTACATTACCGGGCCAGGAATAGCGCTCGAACAGGTCCAGGGTCTCAGCGGAAAATCCGGAAACATTCTTGTTGAACCTGCTGTTGATCTGCTCCAGGAAATAGAGGGAGAGTGGCAGGATATCTTCTTTTCGTTTGCGTAAAGGCGGAATGACTATTTCAACGGAAAACAGCCGGAAGAAGAGGTCTTCGCGAAAATTACCGTTTTTGACTTCTGCGGCCAGGTCTTTGTTTGTGGCGCTGATGATGCGCAGGTCGTAGGAGATAGTTTTTGAACTTCCAAGTCGTGAGCCTTCCTGCTCTTCTATGGCGCGAAGAAATTTTGGTTGCACGGTGCGGACCATTTCACCGACTTCATCAAGAAACAGGGTGCCGCCACTCGAATCTTCAAATCTCCCTTTGCGGCTTGCATCAGCACCGGTAAAGGCTCCTTTTTCGTGGCCGAAAAATTCACTTTCAACTAAATTTTCGGGAATACAGGCGCAGTTGACGGGGATAAACGGCTTCTCCCGACGTTCTCCTTTTTCATGGATCATGCGGGCAATGAGATCCTTGCCCGTGCCGTTCTCTCCAAGCAGCATAACATTTATCGGAGTGGAGCTGACCACATTGACAAGTTCCAGCACCTCCAGCATCGCGGGGCTCTCGGCGATTACTTTCTTACCGCGTATAGAGTTCTGTTCAAGTCTGCCGACTTCCTTGTCGAGAGTATCGGCGATATGAAGAATTTCCTTGTTGAGTACAATTGATTCGATAGATATCGACAGGAAATGGGCAATTTCTTCAAGCTGTTCCAGGTCCTGGCTGGTGAAGTCGTCTCCGTCGATCTTGTTGAGAAGCTGAACAGCGCCGTAGGTGTTGTCGTCGGTGGTGCCGAGGATTGGGGCGCAGATCATATTCCTGCAGGTAAAACCGGTCTGTTCAGCGGTAAAGTTGTGAAAACCGCCTTTGTCACTGAGGTCGTTTATAATTGCACCTGCTCTCGTGGAGATTGTTTGGCCGACCACGGAACCTTCCATGGGAGGTTCAATCTGCATTTCAGAGAGCCCGGTACCGAACATTGAACAAATCCGTTTACTGCCCATCTCCATGACGAAAATAGTGCACCGTTCCACATCCATGAGGCGAGGCAGGATGCGGGTATAAAAGATGACAGACGCCTTGTAATTGTCTTCAGACCAGAACCCGGTAACATGAGCCAGTCTTTTTCGGAGTAAATCAAGGTCAGTAGAGGACGGAGGAGGTGTTGGTTGTAGCGTCATGTTGGTAATATTGTAGACAGGTTACCCATGGTAGAGGGTGGCCCTGAAAATTTAGTTAAATTCAATGTAATATCGGGTGGTAAATGTAAAAATAGATGAGATATATAAGACAATAAAGCACCGATGTGTAAATGAAGTTTACACGCATTTTCCAGGAAAGCAAGTGATTGGTGATTTTGAGTTACCGTGTGAATTGTTAAGTAGTTTAGTAACTAAACGTATTTGCGTCGTATACTGAAGGTGAGATGGTTGATGTGTAACTGCCTGTAAAGATGGAATGAATAGTGCTTAATAAAAGGTCTGAGAATTGGTCCGGAGGGTCGGGGGAGAATGTTCCGCTTTACCGGCGATTTTTTAACCTGAATAGGATGTCTATCTGTTATTAATTGGTGGTATATCTATGAAATCAATGGAAAAGCGAAGAATTCGAGAAAGTGAACCGTTACGGTATCAAGAAATGGGGAAGGGCTTTATCGTGACGAAACCGATGGGTGGTATACCGGCAGGCAGGAAGTTGGCAAAGACATTTACGGATCAATTTAACCGACTGTGGGTACAGGTAAACGGAGAGCTTGAGCTGGTTACCGAAGATCACGCCTTCCTTGACGCAAACTAATATTGGCAGTTCCGCGATTTTGAAGAAATTCAGGAAAGGTTCTGTGTCGGAGGGGCGGGAAGTTGTGGTGTCTTCGTTCCCTCATAATTTCCCCATTGAGGAATGGCTGACTGGGTGCTGCCCGACCTTTCGACACAGGCCTGTGCAGGGGGGGGAGTCAAAGCCTACAGCAATACCTGGTATGCTGTGGCAAATCCACCGTTATTCTTCACTTTCACTTTTTTTGATTCGACAAAGGAGAATGAGTTAGAGAGCCGTTGATAGGTCTTCTCTGAAACATAAATCATATCTCCCGGACAGGTGGCCTCGAGTCCGGCAGCGAGGTTAACACCGGTACCCAATACGGTGTAATCGCAGAAATCCTCTGATCCCAGAGTACCGGCGACCACTTCGTCTGTTGCGATCCCGATACCCATCACTATTTCTACACCCAGGCGGTTTTGCCATTTCCGTTTCAGGCTCAGCATCATAGTCTGCATCTCAATAGCAGCTTCAACTGCTTTTTCAGCATGGTTATCCATGGGCACCGGGTTGCCCCATACGACCATCATGCAGTCACCTATCAGCTTGTCGACTGTTCCGCCATTATTCTTGGCGATAGAAATGAGTTTGCCAAAGCAGTCACGCAGAATGGTGATGACCTGCTCAGGGTCAAGGTTTTCACAGAGTTTTGTAAAACCTCGAAGATCCGCGAACATGATTGTGGCAGTCGTGCGCTGTCCGTCCTGATTGATGATATCCGGGTTGCTGAGAACAAATTCGGCTACCTTGGGTTCAACAAAGCAGCCAAAAGTCTTACGAATACCGTCTTTTTCCTGCATGAGATAGGTGTATTCCCAGGCCAGAACCCTGATTATGGAAATGACACAGCCGAGGATTGGGGCAATCAGGGGGATGTAAAATGAGAAACCTGTGGCGTAGGTGTGTATTAATACTGCATAAAAAAACCAGATAACAACCGTTAAGGCTATACCCTTAACCACACCCTCCTCAAGGATAATAATACCTGGAAGAAAGGTGTGGAACATGATGATGAGTACCATGACGAGCAGTGGCAGTTGATCATAGGATGTATCCGGATTAAGAGACAGGAGGAGACTGTCAAACCTGTTGAAAATATATAGATTTTGTAGAATACAAAGGGTGATTCCCACGAGGACGGAGACCAGGAGGAATACTCTCATGCGCGAGTAGTTACATCTAATTGCGAGACCCATAGTATCCTGACTCAAATATGAAAATTCAGTAAAATCCTGTCTGGTAGTAGTAGCGGTGGGGGTTTATATACAAGGAATACAACGGTATTTGTACAGCAATCGATTCTCTGATTCAATTAAAATAATAAGAATTATGTAATTATTTAAGGAAGATGCCTGACTAATAGCGGGATTGCCAGAGGCTAACTATTGGAAGTTAGTAGCGAAAAAAAACAGCTAATGTCTCAAGTTATGGGAATAAATCTCAACACCTATGACTCTCATCTCTCATAGAAGCACTGGAACCGTGAACGACCTCTTCATTGCGGAGTGACTTATGATGGATAGAATACAGTAAAGGCAGGAATCAGGGGTTGAGAAACAGTCGGGAGACATATATGAACAGCACAAAGATAGATGAAATTCATGACCCAGCAAGGAATGCGTCTGAATTTGCCAACAAGAAGGAAGCAGGCAGCGGGCATGAGGAAAGAGGTGTTTTCCCGCTCGATGAACATAACGTAAAGCTGTTGAACAATGTGCACCCGAAAGAGTGGACAGACCCGGAACCACAAGACATGTATAACCTGGTTGTTATCGGTGCCGGGGCGGGGGGACTGGTCTCTGCTGCCGGCGCTGCGGGTGTTGGTGCGCGGACCGCCCTGGTGGAATCCCATTTGCTGGGTGGCGATTGCCTTAATGTAGGTTGTGTTCCTTCAAAGGCGCTGCTGAAGTCTGCAAAGGCTGCCTCTGCTGTCCGAAAGGCTGCACAATACGGGGTGCAAATAACCGGCGATGTTTCTGTTGATTTCGGTTTTGTGATGGAGAGAATGCGCCGGCTCAGGGCACAGATATCTCCTGTCGATTCGGCACACCGTTTCTCAGGGGAGCTTGGTGTTGATGTGTTCATCGGCCGGGCTCGATTTAGCGGCCGAAACAGTGTGGAGGTCAATGGTAAAACCCTTAACTTTAAAAAAGCGGTGGTGGCCACCGGGGGGACAGCTGCAGTCCCCAATATACCGGGTTTATTAGATGTTCCTTACCTGACCAATGATTCTGTTTTTAACCTCACCGAGTTGCCTGAACGGCTTGGGGTGATCGGTGCGGGCCCTATAGGTATGGAGCTTGCCCAGGCATTTCGGCAGTTTGGTTCGGAAGTAACGGTTTTTACCATCGATGAGAAAATCCTCCCTCGTGAGGACCCGGATGCTGCCGGGATTATACACGATTCCTTACAAAAAGATGGCGTCAGGTTCGTCTTTAACACAGTTTTTGACAGGATCGAGGAGAGTACAGAAGGGGGCCTCCTGATTATCCTTGATGGGGATTCAAGGTACGAATTCGATGCACTGTTGGTGGCTGCCGGCAGAAAACCCTCCGTCGTTGGGCTTGGACTTGAGCAGGCGGGGGTCGAATTCGATGAGCGCAGGGGTGTGCTGGTTAACGAAAAACTACAGTCCTCTAATCCCGACGTCTATGCGGTGGGAGATGTGGCCTCGAAATA
Source organism: Desulfopila sp. IMCC35008 (assembly GCF_010646885.2). GTDB lineage: Bacteria > Desulfobacterota > Desulfobulbia > Desulfobulbales > Desulfocapsaceae > Desulfopila. Next base: position 5,783,316 of record NZ_CP050700.1, read on the forward strand.
TCAGTTTACCCATATGGCTGACTTCATGGCCAGGATGGTTATCAAAAATGCGCTCTTTTTTGGGCGTGACAAGGTGACCGACCTGCTGGTGCCATGGTGCACCTATACCGATCCTGAGATTGCGCATGTTGGGTACTATGAAAATGAACTCAAGGATAAAAAAATAGCGTTTTCTACATTCACTCGTGAGTTTTCAGATGTTGACCGCACGATAGTGGACGGTGAAGGCAAGGGGTTTGTCAAGATCCATGTGGCCAGGGGAAAGGGTACCATCCTGGGGGCAACCATTGTCGGCAGTCATGCCGGGGATATGATCAGCGAGATCTCTGTCGCTATGCGCGGCAAAATGGGGTTGGGGCAACTGGCTTCAGTCATCCACCCCTACCCGACTGCCGCAGAAGCGATCCGCCAATGCGGGGACGCCTATAATCGTGAAAAACTGACCCCACTGGTAAAGAGACTTTTTGAAAAAATTTTAGAGTGGCGTCGGTAAGGAACTCCATTCCCACTCAGGGGTTAGCGGGATACTTTTCCCAACTGTGGCCGAACGCCTTAGCGTTCTTCCGAAGTTGATCCGGCGTAAGTTCATTGCGAAAAAGGGATGAGCCCAGACCAAAACCAGAAGCACCCGCGTTCATATAAGGTTGCCAGTTGTCGGAGGTTATAGATCCAACAGGCAGCAACAGGGTTTCCGGAGGGAGTACGGCACGGAACGCCTTTATTATCCGGGGGGTAATCATTTCAGCAGGGAACAGTTTGAGGGCGTCTGCACCGTTTTGCAACGCAGTCATCGCTTCAGTAGGGGTTGCAACACCGGGCATGGAGAGAAGCCCTTGTTTTTTGGTTTCACGGATGATGGCTGGATCACAGTGGGGTGAGATGATGATGCTTCCCCCCGCCTCTTTCACCAAAACCACCTGCTTCGGGTCGGTAACGGTGCCAGCGCCTATCATGGCAGAACTACCGACAGTCTCACTCATTGCCCGGATTGACTCGATCGGGTCCGGTGAATTGAGTGGATTTTCAATTATGCGAAAGCCTTCTTCGTAAAGAACCTGCGTTATAGTGGGCGCCTGGTCCGGGGTTATTCCCCTTGTGATTGCAATAAATGGAAAGGTTTTGAGCGATTGCAGAAGGTTCATGTTCCTTGTTCCTGTTTGATGGTGTTGTTGAGGATTGGTTTGGATATTTTACCAGCCGATATGGCCAGATATTCCCGGACACCCCCCTAACCGATAAGTTTTTTCAACCTGGCAATCCTGAAGAGTCCGTAAGCAGCGCTGTCGGCTGGCGCCGGTTTGCTTTTTATCCCAAGCTCGGCGAGTGCCGTCCTGTAGTACCTGGTTAATGTATCGCCTCCCGCAATGAGCAGGTTGTCGGAGGTGCTAAAGCCAGTTTTTCCCGCTTCGCCAATTTCCGTGCCGATAAGAAAACCTGAGAGATAACTTGCGCTGGCAGCCCTGCCATCCAGTTCAAGGATTGATTTGACCCGAGTCTGGAACAGGCCGGCCAGCAGCCCGTTGCCGCACCTGATCCGAGCCGCACCTTCCCACACACCGGCCCTGAAATCTTCCTCAGACCATTCTGTTCTTTTAACGGCCTGGAGTATCGTGTTACTGGTCAGGGCATTATAGAGATCGCCAGTCATGAATGTTGTAAACTCAAGAATAGTTTCATTTTCGACGGTCACCCACTTGGAGTGGGTGCCGGGCAAAATGATAACCTGCCTTGCCTGGGAAGTGAGCCCCAGGAGTTGGGTTTCTTCTCCCCTCATGATATCCGGTTGAGGTTCGAGTTGCTTGACACCGGGCACAAAATGAATGCGACCAAAATCTGTTGTTTCGAAACAGGCGAGGTTTGCCGCTATGTCCCCGGCTGTTGCGGGACAGGGAACATATTCAGTCTCAAACCAGCCATTTTTGCTGGTAATCATGCCGGAACAGATAATCGGCAGATCACCACCAATCTTCATTTCTTCCAGATTTCTTTTCAGTACCTGACCATACTGTCTGCCTTCGACTGCCATAATACCTTCATCTGTCACATGCTTCTCTGTGATATTTCCATGAGAATCGAGGATATAGAGACGAAATGAGGATGTACCCCAATCAATTGCTACGAGTTCGGTCATTGTGACGATCCTTATTTTTTATTGACTGCTGTGAGTAACCTGGTGTACACATAATTTTATAACCCAAAAATAATATTTTTAAAGCGAGAAAAAATACACCCTGTATTTTCCCGCTCCCTGGATGATAGCAAATTACCAGATGGAGAGAAGATGAAAATAGCACGCTACTCAACCTTTATCGTTCCACCGCGGTGGTTATTTCTCAAAATCGAGACGGATGACGGACTGGTTGGCTGGGGTGAACCGGTCATTGAGGGGAAGGCACACACCGTGGAAGCAGCAGTCCATGAAATGATGGACTATGTGGTTGGCAGGGATCCTTCGCGCATAGAGGATATCTGGCAGGAACTGTATCGGGGCGCCTTTTATAGGGGGGGACCGATACTGATGAGCGCACTGGCCGGAATAGACCAGGCACTCTGGGATATCAAGGGGAAACGGTTAGACGTCCCTGTTCACGACCTGCTTGGAGGCCGATGCAGGGACAGGATCAGGGTTTATCAATGGATAGGTGGCGACCGTCCGTCAGATGTTGGCCAGGCAGCGTTAAAGGCACAGCAAAGTGGTGCTACGGCGGTCAAGATGAACGGCACTGACGAAATGCAGATTGTAGACAGCCACCGCAAGATCGATGAGCTGGTGGCACGGGTGGCGGCAATTCGTGAGAGTTGCGGCCCCTATTTTGATATCGGGGTTGATTTTCACGGACGTGTTCATAAGCCGATGGCCAGGATCATCGGCCGTGAGCTGGAACAATTCAACCTGATGTTCATCGAAGAGCCGGTGCTCTCTGAGCATATCGAGGAGCTGGCTGAGATCAGGAGACATTGTAATATTCCTATCGCGACAGGAGAACGTATGTTCAGCCGGTATGATTTCAAAAAACTTCTTGAATCCGGGGCGGCCGACATTATCCAGCCTGATCTGTCCCATGCCGGCGGTATAACCGAGTGCCGAAAAATTGCGGTTATGGCAGAGGCGTATGATGTCGCTCTTGCTCCCCACTGTCCATTAGGTCCGATAGCACTGGCGGCCTGCCTGCAATTGGACGCGGTGAGTTATAACGCCTTCATCCAGGAACAGAGCCTGGGTATCCATTATAACCAGGGCAGCGACCTGCTCGACTATCTTAAAGACCCCAAGGTGTTTGCGTGTGAAGATGGTATGGTATCTATCCCTGAAGGTCCCGGGCTGGGAATCGAGGTGGATGAAGAAACAGTAAGCCGGATGGCCGAAGAGGGGCATCGCTGGCGTAACCCGGTTTGGCGCCATGACGATGGCTCCCTGGCCGAATGGTAAGGTGCGGATTGCCCCATGACAGACAAACAGACATTTACATATAAAAACCCGGTTTTTGTCAAACACCCCAAAGTCCGTTGGCAGGTGATTGAATATCTCCTGCATCAGGTACTCTCACAATCCCTCCGAGTCGATGAGCAGCTGCCCTCGACAGGAGAGCTGTGCGAGTCACTTGGCGTCAGCCGCACAGCGGTGCGGGAGGCTATTGGCGTTCTGGTGTCAAAAGGAATGATTGCCTCCAAGCAGGGAGAAGGATCGACGGTGCAGCCGCTGTCGTCCTGGATGCTGCTTGATCCTGAGGTGCTTTGCTGGTTGCGCGAGTCGGATATGGCCACCTCGATCATTGAGCATCTGGTCGAGATCCGCCTGATCATAGAGCCGGAGGCAGCAGCGCTGGCGTCGACACGTGGGACCATGGAGCAGTTCATGGCCATGGCGGAAGCGCTTGCTCGCATGAAAGAGGGAGAAAATATGAGAAGTCCCGAGTCGATTCAGGGAGATATCGATTTTCACAATATCATCCTCGATACCTCAGGCAATATCTTCCTGGCCCGGCTGCGGGACCTCTGCATGGTTTCGGTTGAGTTGATTATCCGCTTAACCTTTGAAAAGGTCGAATCAGTATCCACCTCTATTGACAACCATTCCCGGCTCTTTGAGGCAATTCGTGCCAGAAAGCCGGATCTGGCACGCAGCGAGGCAAAGCGTGTCCTTGGTAAAACCGTCTATGATCTGCAGGAACTGAATATCCCGTTTCGGCAGGACATACTACAGCGAATTGAATGACGTTTTTGTGTGAGTCAAACAGGTCCCGAGCCGTAGCGGTTGGGGATCGAAACGCCAAACAACGAGGAGGGCAGTATGTTTAAAAAGGTAATTGGTAGTGTGGCAGTGGCGCTGGCGCTGGCGTGTAATCCGGTTCATGCGGCAAAGTACGAGTGGACGTTCCAATCGTCAGACCAGCCTGGCATTTTCATGTATCAGATGGCTGAAAATTATGGCAAGTGGATGTCTGAAATGACCGACGGTGAGGTGAAGATCTCCGTTGCTCCGGTGGGTTCTGTTGTCCAGTATAACGAAACCCTTGATTCGGTCAGCGCGGGTATTTTGCAGGGTGAGTTTACCGATCCGTCCTATTTCGCAGGGCATGACCCGGCATTCGGTTTGATCGGCAACACTGTTGGAGCATTCGGACATCCATCTGAAGCCCTGAAGTTTTTGAACTATGGCGGCGGTAAAGAAATTTTCCAGAAACTGTATGACAAGTACAATGTGCACCTGATCGGTGTGGTCATTACAGGTGTTGAGGCATTTGTTTCGTCAAAACCGCTCAACGGTGTCGATGACCTGAAAGGGCTGAAAATGCGGGCTCCGGAAGGCATGGTACAGAAGGTGTTTGCCGCTGCCGGTGCCGCCCCTGTCAACCTGCCTGGTTCCGAGGTTTACACCTCTCTGGAAAAAGGAGTGATCGATGCTGCCGACTACACTCTTTTCTCTGTCAATCACAAGCAGGGCATGCACAAGATCGGAAAATATCCGGTATTCCCGGGGTTCCATTCCATGCCGCTGCAGGTCGTGACCATCAACAAAGAGATCTGGGACGGTCTGCCGAAAAACGTCCAGACCATGATGGAAACAGCAGTCTGGCGCCTGGCTACAGAGGTTTTCTTTCAGTATGAGATGCAGGATCTTGAAGCTGCCGCCAAGGCCCGTGCGGAAGGAATTCAGATATCTGACTGGTCACTTGAAGAGCGTGCCAAGTTTAGAAATATTGCTCAGGCACAGTGGGGGAGTGTGACCGAGAAATCCCCGATTGCCAAAGAATATGCGGATGCACTCGTAAAATTTATGAAGTCTCAGGGCTTGATGTAATTAACGGTTTATCAGTCCCGGCCACATTTGTGGTCGGGGCTGATAGTAAAGAGGTTCTGGAATGGATGAACAGACAACGGATATTCGAAGGACTTTGACTGGTCAACCCATGACCTGGCTCGATATATGGATCGTCAGGTTGGGCAACGTTATCGGCTGGCTGTATTTTGTGGCGGTGGTGATTTCGGTGTGCGAGGTCATTCTCCGGTACGGGTTTAACAGGCCCACATCGTGGGCGCATGAGACGACTCTCATGCTGGTCGGGATCGGTATGCTCTGGGGTGGCTCCTATTGCATGGCGGAGGATCGTCATATTCGGGTGACGGTGATCCGGGATGCAATGGGACCGAGGTTAGGGAGAATCGTTGACGTCATCGTCGGGGTGATGAGTCTGCTTTTTTGCGGAGGGCTGGCCTGGGCAGGGTACGTGATGACCGAGAAAGCCCTGTTCGATCCGACGGGTATGTTCAGGCTCCAGCGGTCAGGTTCCGCCTTTAATTCACCGGCTCCTGCGGTGGTGAAGACGGTGCTGTTTATCGTGGTCCTCCTGATGACCCTGCAGGCGATTCAGCAGTTGTGGATAAAGATCAAGATTCTCCGGGAGCCGTTGCCGGAAGAGAACAGCGAACAGTAACCCGGGAGGAGTCGTCACATGTTTGAGTTATCTGCAATTGGTGTCGAATGGGGGACCTTTCTGCTGTTCGGCATGATGATTGTCCTGCTGATCCTGGGAAAGCCGTTGGCCTACCTGACCGGTTTTGTGGCAATGTTCTTTGCTATCGGCTGGTTCGGTCCCAATGTACTGCCGCTGCTCACCAGTCGAATATATAGTTTTGTCGGGGAGTATACCCTCATTGCTGTTCCCATGTTTGTCTTGATGGCGTCCCTGCTGGATAGGACTAATATCGCCAAGGATCTCTATAACGCCATGCAGTATTTCGGCGGCCGGATTCGGGGTGGGGTAGCGGTGCAGACCCTTGTCGTTGCCGTTTTCCTGGCTGCCATGAGCGGTATTATAGGTGGGGAGACGGTCCTACTCGGTATGCTGGCGCTGCCACAGATGCTTCGGCTTGGTTATGATAAAAAGCTTGCCATAGGTACGGTCTGTGCCGGAGGATCGCTTGGTACCATGGTGCCGCCTTCCATTGTCTTGATCATCTACGGCCTGACGGCGAACGTCTCCATCGGGGACCTTTTTACCGGCGCTGTTATGCCGGCCCTCATGCTGGCCAGCTTTTACCTGATTTATATTCTGGTGCGGTGTTATCTCCAGCCGGAGCTGGCTCCCTCGAATACCGAGCGCGACGATTCCGTTTCAATCGGCAAAGTGTTTATGGATATTGCCGCACCGGGTGTGATTATTTTCTTTGTGCTCGGCTCCATCTACGGAGGTATCGCCTCCGTTACCGAAGCGGCAAGTGTCGGCGTGGCGGCGGTACTGGGGCTTGCTGCAGTGCGCAGGGAATTGAAGTTTACCGTCCTGCAGGAGAGTATTGTACAAACCATGCGTACCTGCGGTATGATTATCTGGATAGGTATTTCTGCAAGTGCGCTGATCGGCGTCTATAATCTAATGGGTGGGAATCGTTTCGTCCAGGGGATGATACTGGGACTTGATGTCAGCCCGCTGTTGATTATTCTGTTGATGATGGGAATCCTAATCTTCCTCGGCATGTTTATGGACTGGATTGGTATAGCCCTGTTGACCATGCCGATTTTTGTGCCCATTGTCACGGGGCTTGGGTACGACCCGGTCTGGTTCGGAGTGGTCTTCTGCATGAATATGCAGGTCTCTTTCCTGAGCCCGCCATTCGGGCCTGCCGCCTTTTATCTCAAGAGTGTAGCACCACCCGAAATTACACTTATGGATATTTTTGCCTCGGTATGGCCCTTTATCCTCATGCAGCTCCTGGCCCTCTCTTTAGTGGTGTTGAATCCCAATATCGCTTTATGGCTTGTTAACCTGTAGGCTGGTGATGGTCATTGTACTTATGGGCCCTATGGGTTGCGGAAAAACAACGGTGGGAAGGCTTCTCTCGGACCGGCTGGGATGGCGTTTCGAGGATGCTGATGATTTTCATCCTCCCGCCAATGTGGCAAAGATGAAATCGGGCGTACCTCTCGATGATGATGATCGGCTGCCATGGCTGCAGTACCTGCGGAACATGATAGATGATGCTGTGGGAAGCGAAGAGAATATGATCCTGGCCTGCTCTGCCTTAAAGAATAAGTACCGGGTGGCACTCGGGGTGAACCAGGAATCGGTGGTGTCGGCATATCTCAAGGGTTCCCCGGAACTGCTTCGTGACCGAATAGCGGCAAGAACACACCAGTATATGAATAAGGATCTGCTCACCAGCCAATTGCGGACGCTGGAAGAGCCTGAAGATGGCCTGATCGTCTCCATTGCATCGACCCCTGCTGCGGCAGTTGAAGATATTGTTCAGGGAATATCACAATTTATAACAAAGAAAAGAGCGTAACAAATGGAATATACAATTGGTATTGCAGGGCTGGCGGTCATGGGGGAGAACCTGGTGCTCAATATGGCGTCCAAAGGGTTTTCTGTTGCGGTTTACAACCGCACCTATGGGAAGACAGAAAAGTTTCTCGAGGGCCGGGCTAAAGGAAAGGATATCGCAGGGTACCGGGAGGTTAAGGATTTTGTGGCCAGCCTGGAGTCTCCCAGAAAGATCATGATGATGGTGAAGGCCGGGGAACCGGTGGACCAGTTTATCGAGCAGTTGCTCCCGTTTCTTGACGAGGGTGATATCGTTATCGACGGGGGTAACTCCAATTACCATGACACGGTGCGACGACAGGATTATCTGGAGGGTAAAGGACTACGCTATATCGGCACCGGTGTCTCCGGTGGAGAAGAAGGGGCGCTGAAAGGTCCCTCTATCATGCCGGGAGGGTCCGCCAGCGCTTGGGAACACCTGGAGCCTGTCTTCACCGCAGCCGCGGCTAAAGTTGATGACGGTTCGTCATGTACGGCCTGGATGGGGCCGGGTGGGGCCGGACACTTTGTGAAAATGGTTCATAACGGTATTGAATACGGTGATATGCAGCTCATCTGCGAAGCGTACCATTTCATGAAAGATATCCTTGGTATGGATAGCGGTGAAATTCATTCTACCTTCGCAGATTGGAATCAGGGTGAGCTGAGCAGCTACCTTATTGAGATCACAGCGGACATCACCGCGTTTCTTGATGAGGATGGTTCCCCCCTGCTCGAGAACATCCTCGATGCTGCGGGCCAGAAAGGAACCGGCAAGTGGACGGTTATCGGTGCTCTCGACTACGGTGTACCGCTCTCGCTGATCAGTGAATCCGTCTTTGCCCGCTGTCTGTCGAGCCTCAAAGAGCTAAGGGAGTCGGCAGCACGAGAGCTGGCAGGACCTGAGTGTGTATATGAGGGGGACAGGGCGGCCCTGCTTAGTGATTTGGGGACAGCGCTGTATGTCGCAAAGATTATCTCCTACGCCCAGGGATTCGGGCTGCTGCAGGCAGCCTCGGACCAGTATAGCTGGGATCTGAACCTGGCGGAAATCGCACGCATATGGCGGGGCGGGTGCATTATTCGTTCGGTCTTCCTTGACAGGATTTCTGATGCTTATACCCGTGAGCCTGGGTTGGCGAATATGCTGCTCGATCCCTATTTCAAGGATATCGTGACCAAGGGACAGGCTCGTCTGCGGAATGTGTTGACGGCTGGTATGTCCGCCGGTATTCCGCTTCCGTGTCATTCGGCAGCCCTCAACTACTTTGACGGTCTTCGCACTGCAAAACTGCCCGCCAACTTGCTCCAGGCTCAACGGGATTATTTCGGCGCCCATATGTATGAACGGGTTGATAAGCCACGGGGTGAATGGTTTCACACCAACTGGACCGGTGAGGGCGGCGATACCACCTCCACTGCCTACTCCAAGTAAAACTTCCTCTACCGGGGCCTCAACAGGGGTCCCGGATAATTACCTGAAAAGCCATCTTTTTTGAAAACTAGCTTGACGAGAGATTATTTCCACATTAAAGTAACACAAAATTGAAAAACGTGTTACTTGCTTGCGGCCGTTTTTCAAATAGCGCGCCGATTCGGCAATGTGGTCATGCCTCCTCCTGCTTCTGCCAATGCCACATTGCCGATCGTCGGTGAATTCTCCGGGTCAAATCAAAATACGCTACTTTGGGTCTGATTTGTCCATGTAGGGGCCAAGGATCATGCCGTCATATCCCTGGCCTGCCGGTATTCGGGGATAGAGAATCTCATCCACATCACACATCACCTCAAGGAATGCCGGTCCGGAAGCGCTGAGGAGGTTTTCCATCGCCTCTTTCAGCTGGTTTCTTTCACGAACGGTCTGGTGAAAAACAAAACCCATCTCTTCTGCCACGTTGGCAAAGGCCACGTCCGTAACCTTCCTGGTCCCAACAAAATTGCCATTATGCTGAAAGTGCTGGATGTTGCGGACCATACCGTCACCGTGGTTATTGAGCATCAATACCTTGATTGGCAGTTGGTATTTGCCGATGGTGAAGAGTTCTCCCAGGTTCATCAGCAGGCTGCCGTCGCCGTCGATGGCGATAATCGTGGTATTCGGGTTGGCGTGATGGGCCCCGATTGCTGAAGGCAGGGAAAATCCCATGGGGCCGAAACCGCCTGCGGTGAGAAATGATTTGGGAGAAGGGGTGATAAGATACTGGGCGGAGAGCATTTGGTGGTTGCCTACGCCTGTAGTTATCTTGGTGTTTTCCGTGATGTATCCCGAGAGGAGCTCCAGCACTTCAGCCTGCTGGATGGCTGGTGCCTGGCGATTGAAATTGAGCGGATAATCCTGCTTGAGCTGCAGGGTGTATTTCTGCCATTCACCAATGTCGAGGCGAATGTCGTATTTTTCCGCATAGTTGAGGAGATCATCCAGGGCCGCTTCCGCCTTGCCGATAAAGGAGAATTTCGGTTCCCGTGAAAAACGAACCTCCTGTACTTTTTTCGGATTGATATCAAAATAGGCGATATCGGCCTCCAGGCCTGACTCCCCAACCTTTTGGGAGACCCGATCATCCCAACGTACCCCGAACGCCACAAACAGATCGGTCTTCTGGATGGCCAGGTTGGCGCTGGGAACCCCGAACATGCCGAGCATGCCGAGTGCCCAGTCAGCCTTCTCGTTGAGTACGCCCTTGCCCATAAGACTATTGATGGATGGGACGCCAAAACGTCTGTTAAATGCCCTTATTCGATTACTGGCAGCCTCGGAATTAAGGCCACCCCCAATATATAGGAGTGGACGCTTTTTGGATTTCAGCAGGTCGTAAAACTGACGGCACTGGTTTTCACCAAGATGCCTTTCCTCATCGTACTTATTACGAAACCGGATCGGGTCGATGGCCTGGTAGTCGCCATCTGCCTGCTGGATATCAAAGGGAAAGTCGATAACCACCGGGCCGGGTTTGCCCGATTTGGCATAGTAGTAGGCATCTTTGACCACTTCTTCCACATTCTGGAGTTCTGATACCAGCACAACCTTCTTGGCCGCATCGGCAAAGACAGATTTTACATTGATGTGCTGGAACTCATCTGAACCCAGCCTGGTCTGCGCAACCTGGCCTGCAAACACCAGCATAGGGATCGAATCCGCATGGGCGTCGGCAACGGCGGTGAGGGTATTGGTAATGGCGGGTCCTGAGGTGACAACTGCGATTCCCACCCGTTCGCTTGCCCGGGAGTATCCTCCGGCGGCAAAAGCGCAGGACTGCTCATTGGCGTCTACAATAATCTTAATGTCATGTTCGGCAATGGCGTGAAAGACCGGTAAAATGGTGGCCCCTGAGAAACCGAAAATGGTATCGACCCCCAGATCAACCAGACTTTTTGCTAATATATCGGCGTTATTCATAATTCTGTCTCTTTTTATTGTATCAATTACTTGCCGAGAAAGCGGCGAATCCTCGCTACTGCTTCCTGCATCATGTCTATTTCGGTGGTGTAAGCAAATCGAACATGATGCTCATGCTTGTTGCTTCCGAAATCCTTGCCCGGCGTAATCGCAACACCTTCCTGTTCCAATAGGTCGTAGGCAAATGAAAAACTGTCATCGGTCAGTTCCGAACAGTCACCGTACAGGTAGAAGGCCCCTTCGGGTACGACCGGGAATTTGAAGCCGAGTTCGCTCAGGGCCGGAAGCAGGAAATCCCGACGTTTGCAAAATTCCTCCCGCCGTTTTTCGAGAACCTCAATGCACTCGGGATCAAAGGCCTTGAGAGCGGCAAACTGCGAGGATGCAGTACTTGAGATAAATATATTCTGGGCCAGTCGGTCGATGGCCTCAATATAATGTTCCGGCGCGACGAGCCAGCCGAGCCGCCAGCCTGTCATGGTGAAATATTTGGAGAAGCTGTTGATGACAATGATGTTGTCGGTGACGCTGAGGGCCGAGAACGGCTTACGGCCATATACCAATCCCTGGTATATCTCGTCCACAATCAGCATACCGCCCTTGCCCCTGACCACATCGTAGATGTCTGAAAGCTCTTGCTTGCTCAGCAGGGTACCGGTCGGATTGGAGGGCGTGGCGACCATGGCTGCCCTGGTCGTATCGTCCCAATGTTTCTCGATCAGTTCAGCACTAAGTTGGTAAGCGGTATCGGGCCCCACCGGCAACGGTTTGGCTACACCGTTTACAGCGGCGACAAAATGTTTGTTGCAGGGGTATCCGGGATCTGTCATCAGGACTGATTCACCGGGATTGACAAGCACACCCATTACCAGCTGCAGGGCACCGGAAGAACCTGGTGTGATCATAATCCTTGAGGCTTTAACCTCAACGTCAAATGTGTTGCGGTAATGGTCCCTTATTTTCTCTCTCAGAGGTGGAATACCGGCAGCGGGTGTGTAACCTGTGAAACCAAGGTCCAGTCCTTTTTTCGCTTCATCGATAATGAGTTGCGGGGTGTCAAAATCGGGTTCACCTACTTCCATGTGAATAATCGAGCGACCTTCTGCTTCAAGTTCCTTTGCCCGCGCGAGAAGATCCATCACGTAAAAAGGGGCGATAAAATCCATCCTGCGGGCAATTTGATTCTGTTCCATGCTTTTCCTGCAACGGTGATTGTGTCAGAAACTATTTTTTATTCTGGCAGCTTGTGTGATTCTTCAAGGTTCCGGTAGAGGGCCAAAACACCTGACCTGGTCAGCTTCTTGATGCCAAGAGGGCGCAGCAGGTCGATAATGGCATTAACCTTGTCTTCTGTCCCTGTAACCTCGACGATGTAGGAGTCACTGCCAGCGTTGACGATCTTGGCGTTGAAGATGTCCGCTACCTGGATGAGCTCAGTTCTATTCTGTGGGGTAACGGCGACGCTGATAAGCGCCATCTCCCTCTTGACTGACTTCTCATCGTGAGTCATATCCCGTAATTTGATCACATCGATAAGACGGTTGAGCTGGGCCTGGATCTCGATAAATTGGTCTGGTGTGGCCTTGGTCTTAATGGTAATGCGGGATATCTCCGGTTCATGGGTCGGGGCACCGCAGATGGACTCCATATTGTAACCCCTTCCGGAAAAGAGCCCGGTAACCCGCGAGGTGACGCTGGGTTTGTTGGCCACCAGCATTGTAAGGATATAGATCTGTTCTTCCATGTAAACCTCCTTGACTGCGCTATCTATTCCCAGCCGAAAGAGGCCGGATGAATTTGTTAATAACTGCAAGTACTCTATCGTATAACGGGGGTAACCACAATTTCTTTCTACATAGAAAAAAGAGAGACAACCCCTGTAACTTCCATCTATTACATGATTGTCTGTCCGGGCCGAAGGACAGTATCAAAAATAATGCGATACCATTTGTTATTTTATCCTGGGGTCGTATAATCCTACTGAATCCACATCTTTTTTCATTCCTTTGCCACCTATTGAGACAATGGCGAACAAAATATCGGAGATAATCCAGCCCAGGAGCCTGCAGCAGCGGACGCTGCTGTTCATACTGCTGCCCACCTTCCTCACCCTTTTAATAATGGGGATGGTGAATGTAATCCTGGTCCGCAGTGTACTGCTTAATCAATGGCAACAGACAGCTATTGCAAGGCTTGAGCGTTCTGCGCTTATGATTGACAGCCGGCTGCTGAGGATGAAGCGGTTGTTGTCTATCTTTCAGGGAGAGTCCGGAAAGGAGATGAACCGGCAGGTGAGCCGTTTCCTGATGGACAGGATCAGGAACTCGGATGGTGTTGTTGACGTGAAATTTGAGTGGTTTGGGGAGACCCAGGCAACGTTGTCCGGTGGACGTTCCAATTCGGATTCCGCCAGGATGGCAGGGCGTATGATGTTTCATCGGGTGGAACGGCTTGATGTAACCACTCCGCAGTATGATGAGGAACTGAATGGGGAAACAGTTTCACTGGTTAGCGAGTTTCGGGATGAAAAGGACGAGACACTAGGCCGGGTGGAGGTGAAGATCTCGTTTTACGAGCTGATAGACAACATCTCGGAGACACATGAGAATTATGAGTTGTTCCTGGTTGATAGCAGCGGTAACGTTCTCACCCGGACAGCCTTGATTGGAAAAAGGGATGTTCGCGAGTCGCTTGGAAAATTCGGCGGAGCCAATGACCTTGAGAGCAGAACCCTGGATGAGCTTCAGGAGAGCGAACAAGGAGTCGTTTTCGGAAAAGGATTGCTGCCAAGTGAAATCAGCGGTTTTTTCAGGCTCAGTGAGGCGCCCTGGACTGTTGTCGTGGTAGCTCCCGGTAATCTGGTGTTTAAACCCATACGGCAGTTCAGGTTTTATTATTTACTTACCGGTACAATCGGTCTGTTGTTTGCACTCTGGTTGATTCGAAGGGGTTTGAACAATACGACCGATTCTATCAGGGATGTGACAGTTGCAGCCGAGGCGCTGGCCGCAGGCAAGTTCGGCGAACCCTTAGAGGTGAAAAGCCTTGATGAAGTCGGTGAGTTGACAAGAAATTTTAACGTAATGACCAGCCAGCTCCGGGAGCGGATGCAGCTTCAGCAGGCGATGGGGATTGCCCGGGAGATTCAACAGAATCTTCTGCCGCAGACAGGTTTCCAGGACGGGCCTGTTTCCGTTAGCGGTGCAAGTGTTTATTGTGATGAGACGGGCGGCGATTATTACGACCTGCTTGAGGATCTGGACGGTTCTGGCAAGATGGGGGTGGTTGTCGGGGATGTGGTTGGACACGGAGTTGGCGCGGCGCTTCTCATGACAACAGTCCGGGCACTTGTACGGTGCCGTATGACGCGTCCGGGTGAGCCGTCTGAAGCGGTGACGGATGTCAACAGGCTGCTGTGTCTTGATACCTCCCGGTCCGGAAACTTTGTCACTCTTTTTTACCTTGTCATTGACCTGAAGGAGCGGCAGTTGCAATGGGTTCGCTGCGGGCATGACCCGGCCATCGTCTACCAGGTTGAAACCGATGAGTTTTCCGAACTCCACGGCAAAGGTTTCGTGCTGGGTGTTGATGACAAATGGCTCTATAAACAGAACAGTCGGGAGATGTGCAGTGGGCTGCAGGTAATCCTGATTGGCAGCGACGGCGTCTGGGATGCCGAGAACAGCCAGGGAGAACGGTTCGGCAGGAAGAGGGTGCAGGCGCTGATCCGTGAAAATGCAGCAAAGACACCGGCAAGGATAATCGAAATTATTAACCATGAAATAGTTTGCTTCAGAGGCGATACGGCGCAAAATGACGATATTACATTGGTTGTTGTGAAAATTGGGAAATGCGGTCCGGATGAGTAATCAAAAAAAATCGAAAGTAACCGGCAGATCGCTTTACTACTGGGTGTTTGCAGGGAATGGCAAGCTGCAGGTGGTACTTGGCGTGGTGATCCTGCTGGTGGTCGTTGCCCGTGTCTTGCCGCTTGAGATGCAGAAACGGATTATCAACGAGTCGATCGCGCTGCGACAATTCGATAATCTCCTGGTGTACTGTCTTATCTACCTGGCGTCCGTGGCTAGTGCTTCGGGGTTGAAGTTGGTAATCAACTACCTGCAATCCCTTATCGGGGAGCAGGCTATAATGAATATGCGCCGGGAACTGTATCACCATATCCTGACCCTGCCTTTGTCTTTTTTTCGCAGAACCCAGCCCGGTATGGTGGTCTCTTCACTTATGACCGAGTTGAGTACAGCCGGAACGTTTACCGGTATGGCGCTGGCAGTGCCCGCTACCAATATCCTGACCCTGCTTGCACTGGGCGGTTACCTTTTATGGTTGAATACCCGCCTTGCCCTGGCGACCATGCTTATCTATCCCTTTATTGTTTTTCTGCTCCCTATCCTCCAGAAAAAGGCGAATACGGCAAATGCCGAGCGGGTGGATTTGTCTCGCAGATTGTCGAGTCAGATTACCGAGTCGGTGACGGGTATTCATGAGGTTCAGGTGCATGGAGCGTACCAGCGGGAGAACAGCCGGTTCGACAGTCTCGCCGAGACGCTCAGGAAAATAAGGATTCGCTGGAGCCTGCTCCGCTTTGGCATTAAGACGGCCAATAATTTCTTTGTCAGCCTGGGGCCATTTATAGTATTCATTTTCGGTGGTTATCTTGTCATGATGGGTCAGTTGGAGCTGGGTGCCATGGTCGCTTTTTTATCTGCCCAGGAGAAGTTGTACGATCCATGGAAGGAGTTGATTGACTTTTACCAGATCTACCAGGATGCCAAGGTTCGCTATAGTCGGACCATGACCCATTTTTCTGCAGAACCGGAGTTTGATCCCAATGAGTACAAGGGAGAGAGTCCGAAACTTGTAGGTAATATCGAGGTGAAAAACCTGGTGTTTGAAACGCGAGAAGGCGTGCGGTTGCTAAGAGGCGTACATTTTTCCTTGACGAGTGGTGAGCACATGGCTCTGGTCGGTTTTTCCGGGAGTGGAAAATCTACTCTGGCCCAGTGCCTTGCCAAGATGTACCAGTACAATGCGGGGACCGTAACCATCGACGGACACGATCTTAATGAGATGACAAAGACCGATGTCGTTACAAATGTCGGTTATATAACACAGAGTCCGTTTGTCTTTACCGGTACCATCATGGAGAACCTCGTTTATGCCGAACAGGCGTCACACGATCTCGAGCAATGTAGCAGTACGCGTGAGAAGTATGTACAGCCACCCCTGGACAGACTCATCCTTTCGTTGCAACAGGCGGGGCTTTTTGTGGATGTGATGCGCTTCGGTCTTGAGAGCCATATCGATATAAATGATAGAGTCATGGCAGAAAAGATCATCAGGATACGCAAGAATTTTCGGCTGAATTTTGGTGAACAGCTGGCTGATTATGTGGAATTTTACCGGGAGGATAGCTACCTCGACCATTCTACTGTTGGCGATAACCTGTTGTTTGGCGCGGCGGAAGATCGGTCTATTACCGTTGAAACCTTACTTGAAAATAAGCAGTTTCTCGTCTACCTCAAAGAGCAGAATTTGGTTCAGCCGTTGTTGACACTGGGTGTGGAATTGTGCCAACAGACCATAGATGTGCTGCGCGGGATCGGGAAAGATGAGTTCTTTTTCAGGTTCAGTCCGGTGCCGGCGGCCCGGCTTGATGAATGCAGTGCACTGCTGGTGCGTTTGCAAAATAAGGGAATGAAAGGACTGCCCGATACGGATAAACAGCTGCTGCTGCTGCTGGCACTTAAATTCATACCGGCAGTGCATAAAACCGGCTCCCTGGATGCAGGCTTGAAAACGGCGGTGTTGGAGGCCAGGCGGTCGTGCCAGGTCTGGCTTGATACACATTATACTGGTGGTTTCACCGATTATGATGAGTCCGAGTATATCTTTGGGGAATCTATTCTCAATAATATATTTTTCGGTCGTGCCCGTTCAGATCTGCCGCATGCCCAGGAGAAGATCAACCAGGCGATAGTCCACCTGTTGATTGAAGAGGACTGCCTGGAGGAAATCGCTGCTCGGGGTATGGAGTTCGAGGTTGGCAGCATGGGCGATAATCTCTCAGGCGGGCAGCGTCAGAAACTGGCCATTGCCAGGGCCTTGTTAAAAGAGCCGCCGATTCTCATTATGGATGAGGCTACCTCGGCGCTGGACAATAAATCTCAGGCCCGGATACAGCGTTTGATGGAGCAGCGCTGGAAGGGAAAACGTACCATTATCTCAATTGTTCACAGGCTCGATAATATCGATACTTTCGACAAGATAGGGGTGATGAAAAGCGGAAAAATGATGGAGTTCGGCACCTACCAGGAGCTGATGGACAGGAAAGGGGGACTGTATGAGCTTGTTACCGGAAAACGATAGGCAAGAGCAGGTTGCCGAATACCAGCACAGCCTGGAGCTGTTGGAGACGCTGCCATTGTTTAAGGGGCTTCCAGGCAGGGTTTTAAAGCTGTTGTCGTTTCTTTGCGAGAAGGGGGTCTATGCCGCAGGGGATACCTTGCTCGGGCAAGGGGATGATCCCGGTTTGGCCGTGTATGTGATGACCGGCGAAGTAAAGGCTTTGCCTCCTCAAGACTCAGACGCCGATACGGTCACCGGATTTACAGCAGGTGCTTTTCTGTGCGGCCTTTCCCTGCTTGGTTCGATGCCGTCTTTTTATACTTTAGAGGCGGTCGACAAAACAGAGGTGTTGCTCCTGCGCCGGGACCAGTTCCAGAGCATAATAGAGAAGTTTCCCGAGGTGGCACCACTGCTCATTCAGACGATTTTGCGTCTTATTCGGGAGTGGGATTCGGATCAGCTGTATACAAAGGAAGGTCATCCGGGAAGAGAATATGGTATAACATTATTATGAACACGCAATTTCATCTCAAAACCTGTTTAAGTGAGCTGGATACCTTGTGTGCCGGTATTAGTGCATTAAAGGAAAGGCTCTGCTGCAGCGATAAGAAAATTCTGGAGCTGGGCTTGATTGTTGAGGAGTTATGCGCAAATGTGATTATGCATGGTGGCACGCAGGGTGCATCTGAAATAGAGGTGAAACTTGAAAAAGACGAAGATGATCTTATCCTTACGGTCAGTGATGACGGACCACCGTTTGATCCGACAAGGTCCCCGGTTGTCGATATTCAAAAGCCGCTGTCCCAGCGTTGCCCGGGGGGGCTCGGCATCCATCTGATCCAACATTATACCGATAGCCTTGAGTACAGGCGGGAAAACGATAAAAACATAGTTTCGATCAGGAAGCGTCTTGGTGATGGTTGAACTATTCAGGAGAGACTATGAAATACACTGTAGATAAACGAGATGATACGGTCATAATCAAACCGACCGGGCGCCTTGATTCCATGACCTCCCCAGCCTTTGAGGATGATCTGGGACAATATCTCAGCCAGCCGGAGGGAAACCTGCTGATTGACTGTGATGAACTCGATTATATATCGAGCGCCGGCTTACGTGTCATCCTCAATACGGCACGAACCTATAAAGCGGCATCCAAGATGTTTGCAGCGTGTTCCATGCAGGATCATGTTCGCGAGGTCTTTGAAATTTCAGGATTTGACAGCTTTATCGATATCTATGATACAGCTCTGGAATTTTTGGGTGGAAAGGCGTAACCAGGAGAAATGATAAAATTTTAGGTGAGATAATATCGAGCCGTCAGGTTGGTGTGGGTTGTTTCCATTCTAATTGATGAATACCGGTGGAGATACTATGTCTTTGATTTACCCATTTTTCTTCCAGTATGATGTGCAACCGTCCGTACAACACCCCGAACGCGACACCTTTGCCGGTGGGATTGCAACGGTCATTGTCTTTGCGGAAAACAGTGAACGGGGTCAGGCCAGGGCAAGTCGTCGGGTGGGACGGAATAAGTGGCAGATTACAGAGGTAAAGCGCTCCATGGTTATTGAATCATACCATGTTGACAATCTTGACGGTGAGTTAAAACGACTGTATACAAAGGCTGAACAAAATGGTATCGCCGCCGTCTTCGACGGTTGGGAAAAGACCGGGGTGCGGCACTGCTATCATGGCTGAGCCGGACTGCTTCGGGTGAAAAAATTTAGGGACGGGAGGGGTTCATTGAGTGATGAAATAGGCCGGAGGATGGTTCAGGCCCTGAAAGAACCACAGAAAAGTGAAAGCAGTGAGGCTTTCGTAAAGGCGATGGAGTTGACCAAAGCCTATGTGAGCTCCGGCTCGGTGACTCATTTCAGTGCTGTTGCCAGAACTTTTTACGATCTTTTTGAGATGTTTGAGACGGGGAAAGACCCGCGTCAGAAATAGCCTGCGCTACTCCACCTGAGGCTGTTTTCTGCGCAGGTAATTGTACAACCCCCCTTCACCGCTGTCGTGCTTTTGGACGACAAATTCCAGATATTTGATGTTCTTTTCTATCTGTTCCATGTAAAGATTTCGGTCGAGACCCCACCATTCTCGGAAGTGGGTCTGCATGGCGGTACTGATATTGTTAAAGGAAGAGTGCAGGCGATACTCAATGACTTCATGGAAAAACTGGGTTGTCCGGCGCATCAGCTCCAGAGAGGAACTGTGTAATTCTATCCCTGCATCCAGTTGCTCCTGGTAGAGCAGCGGCAATGATTCCAGATAGTAACGATCGGCCATTTGGGCCATTACATCGGCAGTACCCAGTACCCAACCTGTAAGGCGAAGTTCGGGGGAAATGAAATCGAGGTCCTCCGGGTGGACAGTCAGATTTGTACAGTTGATGATGGACGGTATCGCATCGATATAATGTCCGAACATGTTATTATCGTAAAGATAATTTTGTAGAAATGATATCGACCGCACCTCATGGCTTTTGAGATAGGCAGAACCGAATTGTTCGGTATCCTCATCGGTGAGGAGCATGCCGGTATCATGAAAGTAGGCACAGATAACGCATAATTCCATAATTTCAGGAGGCAATATGGTTTTTTCCATAAACAGGCCGTGCAGTAACCTGATAGTTGCCAGAGTTACATTACGGGTATGTCTCAGATCGTGATATTTGGTGCTTGAGTGGCGAAAGTTTTTGTACTTTCCTTGAAATATCAAAGTAATATCGCCATGAACCTGTTCGAGGAAGCCGGTGTCGTGGTTTGGGGTTATGGTGACGACAAGATTACGTATTTCGGTCAGGGGGTCACAGCCGGGACCTTCCCCTCCTTCAAAAATTTCTATAAGCTTGCGATTGCTGGTGTGTTCGCCGACACGATTTTCTTTTGGAGAATGAACAGGGTCATCTCCAGCCTGTCGGATATACTGGCTGTTCTTCATAAAATCATCCTATCTATTCATTCCCAACAAAGCAAGTTTACCAAATAATTTCTTGTAAAATCATCGAATGTTGACACAATAATTGAAAGAAAGAGAGGATAAAAGGGGCGTAGTAACTGGACTTTCAGATTTTGTGAGTGTTATTATGAAATGTTAGGTTATTGCCGATTTAAGGGTGATGACGAGATATGGGCTGAATTACTTTCGGCAATGTTCTTTATTTATATATGACATAATTAATGAAAGATACAAATAAACATAGTGTTATTCTTGTCGTTGATGATGATGAGATGGTCCGGGTGACACTCAAGGCACTCATATCTTCTCTCGGATATACGTGTCTTATTGCCGATGGCGGCCAGCAGGCTTTATCCATTTTGCAAGCGACGAGTGTGGATCTCGTATTTACCGATGTTGTGATGCCGGAAATGGACGGGTTACAGCTGCTGGCCGAAATTAATGAAAAATTTCCGGCAACGGATGTAATTGTTGCGACTGGTTTTAGTGAGCGGGCCAGTTATGCAGAGGTGATCAAGGCAGGTGCCATGGATTTCATAAAAAAACCCGTTGACCAGGCAGAGCTTGATGCCAAACTGGCCCGGGCCTTTCGTGAGCGCGATCTGATACACCGTCTCGAACAACTGTCCTTATGTGATGACCTCACTTCTCTCTATAACAGAAGAGCCTTTGACCAGCGGTTCAGTGAGGAGGTGGATCGGGCCAACAGGCAGGGATACGATGTGTTCCTGGCTATTGTCGATATTGATAATTTCAAGGATTATAACGACACCTATGGGCACTCCGAAGGGGACAAGGTATTAATGGAGTTGTCCGTAATTCTAAAGGATTGCACGCGCCACAATGTGGATATGTGTTTCAGGCTGGGGGGAGATGAGTTTGCGGTTTTACTACCGGGAACCAATGCCACCCAGGCCACGGAAATTGTGCAGCGCATCCTGCTGAGGTATGCGGAGTCCTCTTTTGGTTCAACGACTCTCTCTATTGGTATCATAGCCTGCAAGAGGGACAAAGACCTGGAGTTGGCAGAAGACGAAGAGCGGATGAAGAAACGGGCCGACGAGGCGATGTATGAAGCCAAACACAGCGGTAAGAACTGTGTCGTTTGCCGGATATGAGCAGGAAAACCCGTCCGTAACGGTTCTCACCTATTCAAGTGCATCCTTGCAAAACGATCTGTCCGGGGCTATAGGATAGTTACCGTCGAAACATGCCAGGCAGAAGTTATCCTTATCCATACCAGTTGCTTCGACAAGCCCATCAAGGCTCAGGTAGTGCAGGGAATCGAGACCGAGGTATTCAGCGACATCCTCAATTGATTTGTTGCAGGCAATAAGTTGTGATTCAGTAGGGAAGTCAATCCCGTAAAAGCAGGCATGTCGGGTGGGAGGGCAGCTCACCACCATATGGACTTCCTTGGCTCCAGCTTCCCGCAGAGCCCTTACACGGCTTTTACCCGTTGTGCCGCGAATGATCGAATCCTCGACGATTATTACCCGCTTATCCTTTAAGAACCCGCGAACCGGGTTCAGCTTCACCTTGACATTGAAGTCGCGCATGGATTGCGTTGGCTGGATAAACGTTCTCCCCACGTAGTGATTCCGAATAACACCCATCTCCAGGGGAATTCCTGATTCCTGGGAATATCCAATGGCGCAGTAATTTCCGGAATCGGGGAAGGGCATAACGAAATCGGCATCGATTTTTGCTTCTTTAGCCAGGATCTTCCCCATCTGCTTACGGGCGGAGTAGACGGAAGTCCCGAAAATGTCTGAATCAGGTCGGGCGAAATACACTAACTCGAAGATGCAGTGGTGTGGCGACTGCTTGGCCCAAGGGAAAATAGAACGCATCTCTCCATCAAAGAAGATCAGCAATTCGCCCGGTTCCACGTCCCTGATGTATTCGGCGTCCACCAGGTCCAGCGCACAGGTCTCAGAAGCAACAATATAACCACCGTTATTAAGCTTACCGACGCAAAGCGGCCTGAAACCATCCGGGTCACGTACCGCTATCATCTTGTCCGGGGTCATCAGCAGCATGGAGTAAGCACCTTTCATGGAGCGAAAGGTTTCTTCCAGTGCTTCCTCAAAACTGAGGTGTGAGGGCCTGGCGAGAAGATGCAGGACAACTTCACTGTCCATGGTCGTCTGAAAGATGGAGCCCTGGGCTTCAAGGTGGTTGCGAAGCGTTATAGAATTGGTGAGGTTGCCGTTATGGGCAACGGCGATGGTCTGCCCCTTATGGCTGACAACCAACGGCTGGGTATTGGTAATATTCGATGAGCCGGTGGTCGAGTATCGGACATGACCTATAGACATCTTGCCGTGCAACCCTTTGAGGATTTCCTCAGAGAAGACTTCGGGAACCAACCCCATATTTTTATGAAACTCTATTCTCTTGCCATCTGAAGTTGCGATACCTGCACTTTCCTGTCCCCTGTGCTGCAAAGCGTAGAGCCCGAAATAGTTGAGTTTTGCTGAGTCTTCATGACCGAAAATGCCACACACACCACATTCATGAGAGGGGCGAAGGGACTGGGCTGAGCACGTATTGTCTACCATTGGAGTTTCCGTATTATTTTCTACTGCACAAGGGTCGGCGGGATCTGACCGATGCGGAAAACGTAAAAACACTTAAAGGCACAAAGATGAACTTTCTTTGCGCCTTTAAGTTTCTTTAACGTCAAAGAACAAATTTTTATAGCAACTACCTGTGAAATTCAACAAGAATCAACAAATACCCCTGTATTTTTCGGCAGTGTCTGTGGCTGTACCTTTTTTATTCCTGCTCGGAGGCAATTCCGATCAGCAGTTCCGTAAGACTTGCCAGATCATTTAGATCCAGCTGCTCGTCAATGGTGTGTACCTTGTTCATACCGGTGGCAATAATAGCTGTGGGTAGTCCAAAACCATTAATTATATTAGCATCGGAGCCACCTCCTGCAACGAGGTATTGCAACTTTTTGCCGGTAGATTTCTCAGCCTTGTAGAGTCTTTGTAACACCGGGCTGTCTGTTTCCAGTTTCATGGCTGGATATTCGCCTTCTGTACTGATGGTGACGGTCGGTTTTCGGCCATCGGCTGCAGAAGGGTTGTGGTAATCAGCAGCGGCATCGTGAAAAGCTTTTTCAATTTCCATGGTGTAGGTTTTTAGCTTCTGGATGTCGTGGCTCCGAACCTCTCCCTTAACCGTGGTCAGGGGGGGCACGATGTTGGTGGCAACGCCAGCCTCTATTATGCCAATATTTGCCGTCGTTTCTTCGTCTATACGGCCGAGCTTAAGACGGTTGATGGCGTCGGAGGCAATCTGTATGGAGTTGATGCCCTGTTCGGGGTTAAGTCCAGCATGGGCTGCCAGGCCATGAATTTCTATCTTTAATTTGCTGGCGGCGGGTGCGCCGATGATGACAGAGTCGATGCCGGTGGAGTCGAGGGCGTAGCCGTAGGGGGCCTTAATGTGTTTGTGTTCAAGGGCCTTGGCCCCAAGAAGTCCTATTTCCTCACAGGTCGTCAGCACTATCTCAATAGGCCCATGGGGCAGGCTATTTTCCTTAATCGTGTGGAGCAGCTCAATGATTGCAGCAATCCCGGATTTATCATCCCCGCCGAGTACGGTCTCGCCTGCGCTGGTGAACACGTCTCCGTTGCGGACCACCTGTACATTTTCAGCCGGTGCGACCGTATCCATATGGCACGAGAAAAAGACGCCCTCAGCCTTATTGTTGCCATTGAAGCGGACAATTAGATTACCGCATTCCGAACCTGTTTGGGCGGCTGAGTTGTCTTCTATTATTTCATCGGCGCTCAGCTCTGCAAAACACTTTTTCAGATGCTGTGCAACCGCCCCTTCTTTTCTGGATGGACTACTGATTTCACAGAGTGTAGTGAAGGTTTCCGCAAGCCGTTCTCTATTTATAGATTGATTCATTTTTTTAGTGGTTGGTGAGCAGAAGGACGACGCTATGACAGCTTATACCTTCGCCTCTGCCGGCGTACCCCATCTTTTCGGTGGTGGTCGCTTTGATATTGATGTTTTCCTCGCCCGTATCGCACGCAGATGCCAGGATTTTCTTCATACTGTTCAGGTGCGGGGCAAGTTTTGGGGCCTGACAGATAACGGTAAGGTCGATGTTTCCCACCCTGTACCCGGCGTTTTTAACGAAATCGATTACTTTTTCAAGCAGAGTTATGGAATAAATATCCTTATATGTCTTGTCTGAATCGGGGAAGTGGCTCCCTATATCGCCTTTTCCCAGGGCCCCGAGCAAGCCGTCGCAGAGGGCGTGGGTTACAACATCCGCATCTGAATGGCCAGCCAGGCCGAGATGATACGGGACAGTGATACCGCCCAGGATGAGCTTTCTCCCCTCTACCAGTCTGTGGGCATCAAAGCCATGGCCAATGCGGAATGGGGTGGACTTGAGTGGTTGCATTATCTTCTCCGCCAGGGCGAGATCCTCCTGTCTGGTTATCTTGATATTTGTTTCTTCACTTTCCACCAGGGCGACGGGAACACCGGCGAGCTCAAGCAGCATCGCTTCATCAGTGACATCTTTTCCTTCTGCCTTGTCAAAAGCCCTGCACAACAAGGAATATTGTGCACCTTGCGGGGTCTGGGCCTGCCAGATGTTATCCCTGTTGACGGTGTCGGTGATAAGGTTCTTACGGTTCCCTTTTTTGAGAGTGTCTTTGACAGGTACCGCGACTATAGCTGCTCCATGGGTCTGAACCCCTTTTATGCAGCGACTGATGAGAGACTGGGTAATACACGGTCTGGCGCCGTCATGGACAAGCACGATTTCGGTTTTACTATCAAGAATACGGAGACCGTTTTGAACCGAGTCCTGGCGTCGTTTGCCTCCTGCGATGATTGTCAGCCGGTTGGTGTCAACGCCGGCGCTTTCGAGAAGTTCGTGGGTGTGATCGAGCCATTCAGCTGGTACCACAACCACAACTTCGATGATGTCGGGATGATCCAGAAACGGTTTGACGGTGTGGGCAAGGATCGGAGTGCCGTGAATTTTGTAATACTGCTTAGGATGATCGAGTTTCATCCGGCTTCCGATTCCGGCTGCGGGAATGATCGCTGCTACAGTCATGAGAAGGTGTGATGTGAAAAAGAGAGTGGGCTATAAGCCGAATTCTGTACCCCGCGAGGGGCCATGATCATTTAACTGGGATGTTGATTGCTCAACACCTCTTGCAACCTACCCGGAGATTTCGGACGGGCAGCCCTCAAACATCTCCCTATTTGGTCTTGCTCTGGATGGGGTTTGCCGTGCCTCCCATGTCACCATGGAAGCGGTGAGCTCTTACCTCGCCGTTTCACCCTTACCTGATTGCTCAGGCGGTCTGTTTTCTGTGGCACTTTCCCCCGGTCGCCCGGAGTTCGTGTTACGAACCATCCTGCCCTGCAGAGTTCGGACTTTCCTCTCCGGCCGAAACCGGAGCGATCATGCACCCACTCTCAAATTGATAAGGTAGTGGTCTTTACCCAAAAAGGAAAGGGTTATTCAGCAGCCGGTTCCTCGTGGTACAGCATACGCTGGCAAGCAGGGCAGTCGAGCATCTTGTCGCCCTTCAGCAGCATATTGTACTGCTGCGGCGGAATGGACATAAAGCAGCCCTGGCAAACACCTTGCAATACATTGGCGACAGCCAGCCCGTTACGACGAGAGCGCAGTGTGTCGTATTTTTGGAGCAGTCGCTCTTCAACCAGTTGAGCCTGCTTCTGGCGTTCGGTGTCTTTGCTTTTTTTGCCTTTGTTGATGGCTTCAATTGCGTTGCGGACCTTTTCTTTTTCTTCCTCGACCAGCTTCTTCTCGCCCTTGAGCATGTTTTTTTCTTCCTCGACCCGGGCGATCAGTTCCTCCACCTGTTCCATGATGGTGACAATCTTTTCCTCCAGCTCTTTGACGCTTTTCTTCCCGTCCTCAATCTCCTTCAAGAGTGCGGTTTGCTCGCGTCCGGTCTGGACCTGCATCATCTTGGACTGGCGTTCCTTGACATGGTCGAGTTTGTCGGCAGCCTCGGCTTCCAGGCCGCGTTTTTCGCTTTCCTGGGCATCGATCTTGGCGGTTAACTCATTGATAAGCTGCTCCCTTTCAGCGAGGGCGGTGATTCGCTCGTCAAGGCCGTTTTGTTCTGTCTTGATTTCGTTGTCGATGGTATCGATTTCCAGGTCGATCGCCTGGAGTACGGTGAGTTGGGCAATATGCGGGTTCAAGATGCTTCTCCTGTCTGTGTTACGATGATCTGAGATCGGTTTGCTGTATATAGTGAAATGGATGGTTCTCTGTTTCGCTTTCCATGATTCGGATCTGCCAGCCGTTATCGGCACAGATCCCGTTCAGTTTGTCCGCCAGCAATGCGACGGCTGGTTTTTCCGTTGCGTAGTGGGTTCCGTCGATGATGCAGAAATTGTTTTCTTCGGCCCAGCGGGCAATGTTATGCTTTATCTCTGCTGTGATATAGACATCAGCATCCCGGGCAAGGGCTGCAGCGGCAAAATCGGATCCGCTTCCGCCACAGACGGCAACGGTCTGTACTTTATCCGGCAGTGGGCCGGCAACCTGCAGGGTGGGAAGTTCCAGGACCGCCATCACTTTATCGAGGAACTGGCGTGGCTCAACCGGTGTCTCCAGCTGACCAATTCGACCGAGTCCTGTTTGCGGGTCGTCATCATGGGCCGGAATGAGAGGTTGCAGTGCCTTTATTCCAAGCCGTTCGGCCAGGATGTCACTTACCCCTGCGGCAGCGCTGTCGAGATTCGTGTGGCAGGCGATGATTGAGATGTTGTGGCTTAAAGCCTGCTGGAGGAGTTTTCCTTCCGGCAGGGAGGTGTTAATGGTGGAGAGGGGTTTAAATATGACCGGATGGTGGGTGAGGATGGTATCCGCATTCTTGGCAATGGCTTCATTCAGCAGCAGGGTGGTCGGGTCCAGGCCGATCAGAATGGACTTAACATTTTGTTCAGGGCTGCCAACAAGGAGCCCGATATTGTCCCATTCTTCTGCTAATCTGAAAGGTGCTTCCAGGTCAAGTTTTTGAATAATATCCTTTATAAGTATGGTCATCTGCAAAATAGTCAGTCAGCCGGGGGAAATAAAAAAAAGGTACAACCCTGTGGGATGTACCTTTTCACTCACTCCGCCCTTTCCGGGTATTTCTGCCCGAAGCGACGTTGATATAAAAGGGTGGGTGTTTCTCCCCCCTTACCTGTATGCAATAAGCTTTTAATTCTCAATGAGCCTTGTATCACGACGATTATCATTTCAGTGGTGGGCGCAGTAGGACTCGAACCTACGACCGACCGGTTATGAGCCGGTGGCTCTAGCCAACTGAGCTATGCGCCCTTCTGCTAATGAAACCTCGTATATAAAATAAATTGGGTGAAAATGTCAACAAGAATTGGAAGGTGTATCAAAATAATCCTACATGGACCGCCTCTGTTGAGATTTTATTCTATTGAAAAAATGACCACATTTCAACAATGACATGGTAACGGTCTATGATGTGCTTTATCTTGCAGTGTGCTGATGTACAAATATCTTAACGTTTTAGAAATATCGTTCCAGGGAGTGCAGTGCAGTCTCCCTGGCTGATGACAACCGAGGCTTTAACTTGATTTATACCAACCTGCTGCTGTTTTTGGTGGCCATCTTTTTATTTAGTGTCGATACGATTCCGGAGACGCCGATGTTCTCCCCGGTTATTGCGCTTCTCTTGTTCGTTGTATCGGTTATCGGCTTTGAGAGGATATGCAGTTATTTATATAGTCGGCCTTCTTCCTACACCTCCGGCGGTTATTTTGATTCAGAAAAGAAACTGTCGGTACTGGCCCTCGTTTTTTTTGGTGTAGGAGCTCTTTATCTTTGTGATGTAAAATACTATCTGGCGTTTCTCTCCATTGGTGGACGCCTGCCAGCCTTAATTAATATTGCCGGGCTTGGAGTGTTCCTGCTCTATCTTGCACTGATGTGGAAGGGTGCCAGGCGCAGCTATCAGCATGTTTTCGGCAGGCTGTACAGTTCAAAGGCTTTTATTCTGTCCAATTTTAAAGCGAACCTGCCTATTGTCCTGCCATGGGTTATGCTCTCGCTCTGCTATGATCTGCTGCAGCTGATCCCCTTTGTGCCACTGCAGGAAGCACTTGCTTCCCAGTGGGGGGATATCCTCTTTTTCGTTCTTTTTCTCTGTTTTGTCATGTTGTTTTTCCCCCCCATGGTGCGCAGGTTGTGGGGGTGCAGTCCACTTCCCGAGGGGGAGTTGAAAGAAAACCTGATATGTTTCTGCAGGAAACAGGAGTTTTCTGCAGATCTCTATATCTGGCCGTTATTTGAGGGCCGGGTCCTTACCGCAGGGGTGATGGGAGTGGTGCCAGGCTTGCGTTATATCCTGCTCACTCCGGCTATCATCGAGACCATGACGATGGAAGAACTTGAATCGGTGATGGCCCACGAGATAGGCCATGTGAAGCGATATCATCTTCTGCTCTATGTGTTGTTGATCGGTGGGTTCAGTCTGTTTGCCGCCATGCTGGCAGAGCCCTTCCTGTTGCTGTTGCTGTCGCGCGCTTTCTTTATTGATCTGATTACAACCGGCAATATTGATCCTGAGACCCTCTTTGCAGCACTTGGCTCAGTACCCCTTCTGATATTTATGGTGTTTTACTTCCGGTTCATATTTGGCTATTTTATCCGTAATTTCGAGAGGCAGGCAGACTTGCATGTGCTGAAAGTCGTCGGCAATGGTCGAGCCCTGGTCTCGGCATTTGAGAAAATCGCGCGGATGAGTGGCAATATCCGTGACCAGAAGAACTGGCATCATTTCGGTATAGGTGAGCGGATCAATTGTATAGAACGGGCTGAGGTTGATTCGAGGGTCATTTCCGGTCATGATAGAAAGGTGAGAAACAGCTTGCTGGCATATATATTTGCCCTCGCTGCTGCCTTTATGCTGGTGCGGGAAATACCAGTGGATGAGCTGAGCAGGAGTTATGAAGAAAAATATGCCGAAGCTGTCATTATGCAGAAAGCCGGGCAGGAACCGGACAAGGCGATATGGCAGCGCATGCTCGGTGATCTCATGCTGGGTAAAAAACATGAAAAAAATGCGCTTACCGCCTATGAGAAAGCTTATAGTTTAGATCCAACAAATCCCGAGATCAGGAACAATCTGGCCTGGTTGCTACTCACAAGTGAAGACCTGGAGTTACGTGATCCGATAAGGGCATTAGCGCTTGCCAGAGGGGCCGCAAAAATGCAGCCAAAGGGATATATTCTCGATACCCTGGCCACAGCCTATTGGGCAAACG
This sequence comes from Desulfopila sp. IMCC35008, assembly GCF_010646885.2. Lineage (GTDB taxonomy): Bacteria > Desulfobacterota > Desulfobulbia > Desulfobulbales > Desulfocapsaceae > Desulfopila. The sequence continues at coordinate 5,813,160 of NZ_CP050700.1, forward strand.
GGTTTGTAAAAGAGGCGCTGGAGACGGAGAGACAGGCTGCTTTTGTTGATCCGGATCAACTGAGGTTGTACAGGTCTCGCGCCATGGGATTTGCCGAAGAATCGTATGAAGAAGGTGTGGCGAGGAAGAAAGTGGAACAAGCTGAGCAAGAGGAGCGATAATGGCATTTTTAGGTGCGCATGAGTCGGTGGCAGGTGGTCTGCACAAGGCTTTTGACAGAATAGATAAAGTGGGTGGGGAGTCGTTGCAGATTTTCACCCGGAACCAGCGGCAGTGGAAACCGGCCCCTTTAGGTGACGAAGAGAGAAAAAATTACATATCCGCGCGGAATGTGCATCCTGATATGGTTGTTGCCTCCCACGCCTCATACCTGATTAACCTGGCCACAGCCAAGCCTGAGCTGCTTGCAAAGTCGATTGCGGCTCTTACCATGGAGCTGGAGCGGTGTCATCTACTCGGGGTGCCTTATGTGATAATGCATCCCGGGTCTCATGGAGGCGATGGTGTGGAGACAGGTCTTGAACGGTTTGTTGCAGGTATGGACATGGCACTTGAGCCAGGTTTTGATGATGTGATGCTTCTGATCGAAACGACAGCTGGCCAGGGCACCGGGTTAGGCTCTTCTTTTGAAGAGCTCGATTATATCCGCAGGACGTCGCGATTTCCTGAAAGGATCGGTTTTTGTGTCGATACCTGTCACATCTTTGCTGCCGGGTATGACCTTCGTACAACGGAAGCGTATGAGCAGACAATGAGCGAGCTGGATAAACATCTTGGTGTTGGTAACGTGAAGTTTTTTCATCTGAATGATTCAAAAAAAGAACTCGGCAGCAGGGTGGATCGGCATGAGCATATCGGCCAGGGCATGATTGGTCTGGAAGGATTTAGAAACCTTATGAATGACCCAAGATTCGCCAATCTGCCGATGACTCTGGAGACGCCCAAAGGTGATAAACTTCTTGAAGATATTGAGAACCTGGCGACGCTACGGGCTATGATGGTATAATCAATGGACTGTAACATGCAGATATCTGAATTGATTTTGATCGTTGCATCTGAAGATGCTTGCCAAAGGGGGCTGAAAAGGGAACTATAGGCTGAATTTTTAGTACGTTATAATAGTTGCCGAAAGGAATTGTATGAAATACCTGAACAGTGATGCTCTTCTTGACCTGCTGGAGCGGCAGAAAATGCTGACTCCGAAACAGCGTCAGTTTGTGACCCTGGAGAAGGGCAAGCAGCGCCAGAAATTGTTGAAAATCGCCCAGAAGGTAAAAGGGGCAGAGTTGATGAGGCCAGATCTGGTCGACATTATCGTCTCTTTTCAGATGAATGTTGGTGGGCGTAAAGGTGAAATCCTCGATGAAGAGATGATCATGCGGGCGGTGAGTAAAGCCCATCATCTGCCATTCAGGAAGCTGGATCCGCTTGATCTCGATATGGAAATCGTCACCAAGACGATCCCGCGCAACTTTGCCATCAAGCAGCTTATTCTGCCAGTTGGAATGAAAGATGGCAACCTGCAGGTGGCCGTGTATCATCCCGATTGCCAGTCTGTGCTGGAAGATATAGAACAGGCGAATCAGGTAAAAGTGTCGGCCTGTATTGCCACGAAGACGGATATTGTCCGCATAATTTCTGAGTTCTTTGGGTTCCAGAGGTCAATCAGTGCGGCTGAGGACCAATTTTCCCTCTCTCCAGGAACAGATGCTTCGATTGATATCGGCAATCTGGAGCGGTACGTTAAGATTTCTTCTGCCAAGGGGATCACCTCATCTGATCAACATATCAAGACTGCTGTTAATCATATCTTCAACTATGCGCTTGAACAGCGTGCGAGTGATATCCACATCGAGCCGAAACGTTCCATTACTATGATCCGTTTTCGTATCGACGGAGCGCTGCATACTATTTATAAGCTGCCCAAAGCGGTTCATTCCGCTATTACCTCGCGGATCAAGTTTCTGGCACGGCTGGATATCGCAGAAAAGCGGCGTCCACAGGATGGCCGAATCAAGATAGGTATAAAAGGGGAGAAAGATGTTGAGATTCGGGTTTCGACAGTGCCGGTCTCCTTTGGCGAAAAAACTGTTATGCGTATTCTTGATCCGGATGTGGTGTTTCAGGATGTGACGGATCTTGGATTCTCCCAGCGGGATTTCTCTGTATATGAATCGTTTATATCGGCCCCCCACGGTATTGTACTGGTTACGGGACCGACTGGTTCAGGTAAATCGACGACCCTTTATTCCACTCTCAAAAAGATCGCTACTCCAGATAGAAATATCGTAACTGTTGAGGATCCGGTGGAGATGGTGCATGAGGAGTTTAACCAGATCGCCGTGCAGCCACTTATTGGCGTAACCTTCTCCACAATTCTGAGAAATATCCTGCGACAGGATCCGGATATTATCATGATCGGTGAGATTCGCGATAACGATACGGCAGCTCATGCAGTACAGGCAGCGATGACCGGGCATCTGGTTTTCTCAACGCTTCATACCAATGACGCCGTTTCATCTATTGTTCGGTTACAGGATTTAGGTCTGGAACCGTTTATGATTGCTTCGACCCTGCTGGGTGCCATGGCCCAGCGCCTGGTGCGGACAATATGTCCCGATTGTAAGGCAAATTACCAGGTAGAGAGCAAGGAACTGCTCAAACTTGGCTTTCCCGTTGCCGAATCTGGCACAATAACGCTTAGCAAAGGGGAGGGGTGCCGCCAGTGCCGTAATACAGGCTATAAGGGACGTTGCGGGATCTTTGAGATATTCCCGCTGTCTAATGAGCTGAAGAAGATGACGGCACTGGGCGAGGCGGGCAGTGAGATGCGACGGGTTGCAATCCGCGAGGGAATGACTACATTACGCGAGGACGCGTGGTCCAAGGTTCGATCCGGGGTCACCACTGTTGAGGAAGCACTGCGGGTAACCGCTGAATAAAGAAGGATTTTTACAAAACCCGAGTCGGTAGAGATATGGGCATCAAGATAGTTTGTCAAAATAAAAAAGCATTTCACGATTACCATATCGATACGAAATTTGAGGCGGGAATGGTACTTTCGGGACCGGAGGTGAAATCACTTCGGGCCGGGAAGGCTAATCTCAAGGATGGCTACGTGCAGGTCGATGATCGCGGGGAATTGAGGATGTACAACGTGCATATCTCTCAGTACTCCTATGCCACCCACAACCCCAATGAACCGATGCGGGCGCGCAAATTGTTGATGCACAAACGTGAGATAAAAAAACTTATCGGTAAACTTCAGGAGAAAGGCCTTGCCTTGATCCCCTTGAAGATTTACTTTACAGATAGTGGCAAGGCAAAAGTAGAACTGGGTCTTGCACGTGGTAAAAAGCAATACGATAAGCGGGCCACTATAAAACAGAGAGATAGTGACCGCGAGCTGCAGCGCGTCATGCGCCGCAATAGTTACGAATGATCTTTTACAATATGGGGGCGAAACGGATTCGACGGGGATGTGTAAGCTCATCGTTGCATGCCGAGCTTCTGTCTGCTCGTAAAACCGATAGAACATAAATATAATCGCAGACGATTATAACTACGCAGTAGCAGCTTAATAACTGTCATACTGCCGCTTCACCAGCCTTCGCCCGTAAGGCTGGGTTTGGAGCGTCGACCTAACGGGCTGGCCTTCGCTGATGGTGTCTGTACTTCAGCTGGCGAGAACTTCATAGACTAGTGTCAGGCCGCTACGTTTCCGCGGCAAGCTTGATGCGAAACTTAAGCCGGAAACTAAGCATGTAGATACGAGAGGGGAGCATTTGCGGACGCGGGTTCGACTCCCGCCGCCTCCACCAGAACGATGGCCGTTAAGGCTTGTAAATACGGGGATTTAGCCACTTGGCTTTTTCCCCGTTTTTGGTTGCGGGGTAAAAATGGTGTAAAATTTTCATTTGTAAAAATATTTTACTAAACCAGTTGTTTTGGCTCTCTTGGAACAAAAACATTTTCCATAAAGGCTGTACCGTCATCCCTTTGATAATTTTGGATGTACGAGTAATATTTTTCCAGTATCATCTTGAGACTTTCGTGACCCATCATTTTTTGAACCCACCCTGGCAGCTCGCCAGCATCAAGCATCAAAGTCGCAAAAGTATGCCTCGTTTGATAAAGGGACCTCGGCTTAAGCCCAGCCTTTCGTAAACCTGGTTTCCATACATGGTAGTTGATGGAGTTAGGTAGTAGAGGCTTGTTGTTTTTATTAACGAAAACATAGGGGGAATTTCCCTTTTTCTTTGCCCTCAAGTTAGTTAAGGCATCAATTACCGGCGGCACCATCTTGATATCTCTAATGGAACCATTAGTTTTTGGGCGTCCTTCTTCACCTCTTACCCTGGTTTCCTTTACCTTGATGATTCCCAGCTTGAAAGACACATTGTCCCATTTGAGAGCAGCCATTTCGCCAAATCTCATCCCTGTAAAAAAAGCAACAGTGAAGAAATCTCTATAATATTGATGAACTACATTCAAAAATAAATTGACTTCATCCATGGATAGAGGGCTGATATCAGGCTTGTCAGTTTTCAGGTTAGCGACAAGGTCCATAGGATTTTTTTCTATCAACTCTGCTCGCTGGGCAAAGCGCATGATAGCCCTCATTGGTACCAAGACATTATTTACTCGCTTGGCTGTGCAGGTAAGCTCTGCCATAAATTCTTCGATGTCAATGAAAGTTATGTCCGATATTGGAGTGTTGCCGAAGTGAGGTAAGATATAGGTGTTCATCGCACTTTTGTAATCTTTTAAGGTCGAGGACTTTATCCATTTGTCGCGTGTTTTGACCCACTTTACAGCGACTTTTCCAAATAGAACCTTATCTTTTCCTGCGTCAACAACTGGTTTAATACTTCGAATTTCACCATATACTGCGATTTCCTTGAGATATTGGTCTCTCATTCTTCTCGCTTCTGTGACAGAGGTGGATAGGGCTTTTTTCAGTCTCTTCCCGCTTACCATCGCCACAAGGGACCAATTATCACCTCGTTGTTCCAAGTGATGGTTTTTGCTTTTCTTTGCCATGGTTATACCCTCCATTCCTTTTGTGGTTTGGTTGATACAACAGGCTTCTTCCTCTTGATTTCAGTTAATTGCTGTTGTCTTATCTGCACCTCTTTGGTTGTATGCTGTCCCTCTAATTTCAAGATTTCATCTAAAGGATATAATACCCTTGTTGAGCCTGGAAGGCGGAAAAATAGTAATTCGCCCTTGTTGCGATAGTTGATTATTGTGGATTGGGATACTTGCCATCGGGAAGCAAGTTCTTTCTGGGTTATCCAGGGACTCTGGATTTTGTTGTTTTTGCTATGTTCAGAAGACATACCTGTATTACCTCCGGATTCACCGTTGATAATCCAGGGAAAACCACTGAATATTTACCTTTGATGTTTTATTTTTAGAGTGAAATGGGCTCTAATATTGCCCTATAACGGATTCTTAACTTGGTCATCCATATTTATTTTCTGACTACTATGCGTTTTGTTACTTTTTTTTGACTAATCACCTGGTATTAAAATAAATTGTCCAACTGTGTCATTCTATGGACTATATCTGTATCGCTGCTTTGATGTTTGGAAAAGTAGTTTCAGCGCTACTACTCAAACTGAAGTAAACCTACTGTAGCTAACCTCAGTACTCATATCCGTGAGTAGAAATCACTGCTCTAAAACTTTCCCGCCGGCGTTGTAATTGTTTGTAGTACTGGTCATAATTCATATTATTAGCCACAACAACATCACGAATACTGCTATTTCCTGATATAACCAGCATGTCCTGTTCGCTAAAATGCTCACGAGTTATTGATAACAATTGTTTTGCGATTAAATATTCTTCAGGGGTTCCGAGACTGGCCGGCATGAGAAACCACTCTTCACACTCAGTTTCAGACACACGATAGTTTTTATTTTTTCCGTCATAAACATCCAGCCTGGAACGGTTCTTTTCATTAAAATTTCTTGGCTTATAACGCTTGAGTAAATTCCTGACATAATGATGTACAAAATACATCACCCAAGTAATTAGCTGTGCTTTGGTGCTATCGTATTTTTGGTAATGTTTCCTCATCATACACTGGTGATACAGTTCTTCGATTACAAAATCCTGTGTTTGCTGAAGCAGCTTGTATTTCTCATACCTATGTTCTGCCTCCCACGACGCTCCAAAATGATACCCGCATAATATTCCTACTCGTGCTTTGATACATCTTGATTCGTAAATGCTGTAATTCGTCACCCTGACGACAACCTCGAAGAGTCGACGTAATTCCTGAAAATCAAATTCTTCCATACTTTGTACTCCTTAATAATTCTAAAAATAAAGTTTCGGTCCATTTCAATCTCCTTTTGATTGTTTTTGCTTGGTACTTAACCGTTAATGTGGTACTAATGCGTCACATAACGAACAAACAGGTTGTAAAAAATTAATTTATATTTATTATACTATATAACGACTAACATGTCAATAGCCGTTATATAGTTTTGCCGTATCTATTCGCTGAAAATTATTTTACATCTGTCTATATTACTGTTTTATGGCACAAAAAGAGGGTTTTGTTATGTTGGAAATATTTTTAGAGCTGGCGTCTACAAAGATTACAGAAAAAGATTCAACCAAGTCTCAATACGCTGGACCTCTATATAGATGGCTTGAACTCATTGAGTCATGCCGATTAATGGGGGGAGGATTAGTCCTGGCTGAAGAAGAGCAACAGCACAAAGTTACAAGTGCCCTTACAGAAAGCGATACAAGGCAGGCTCAGACCTTGCTGGAGAACATACAAAAAGCCAGCCTTGGAGCTATTGAAACTTTCAAGAAAAGAGAGAAATTGACTTCAGTTTATCCGGTTATCGCTACAATTGGTTTTGACAGTGAAGACCGAATGGTATTCCACTACAGCTTGGCTGTACCGAAAGGAAAAGCTGACGAAATGGGGGTAACTTTAACGATATTTCTGAACCTTATTGGCCAGATGAACCTTGAACCCGAACGTTTTCAAATCTGTCCCAAATGCGGTAAGTATTTTTATCAATACCAGCGAAAGAGTCAAAAATACTGCTCAAGGTCTTGCAGCGATATGGGAAGAAGTGGAAAAATGTATTCTGAGGTCTAAAGTTTTCCGGCAGATTATAACGGGCAGGGTCAAACCACAAAATTGGTCCGACCCTGTTTAATGCTAAGCCTTTCTTTTCTCTTTAGATTGGAGCAGCTCCCTTCGTCTTTTTTCATCAATGGCTTCTTCATAGGCATTACCATAGATCATCGAACCAAAGATGAGCGCTTCTGCAAGGTCAAAACACCTTTGCTCTTCCTGCTCAGGTGAACTGCGAGATTCGCAAGGCATATCCATCAATTCTGTATCATCGAAGTCATGTTCATCCGCAAAATCCTCTTCGCAGCCACTGTCTGTGTCGAAGCTATTGTCATCAATAGGGTCATCAAAAAAGTCATCACACATTGTCTTGTCTCCATATATTGTTGTTGTAGCACGATTTTTCGTCCAATCAGCTGCAGTATCCACATTCAGAGCAGATAATCCGAAGCTCTGAGCCATTATAAATAGTCAAATTGTTGCCAAGCACTTCATTGAACGTCACATGGTGTCCGCAATCTAAAATAAATTTCTTGCGACTCAATATACCAAGCAGCTCTCGAAGTTCTTGTGTTGGCCGGTACGCCTTCTTTTGTTCTTTTGTCATATCGGTATCCTCCAAATAGAATAAGCCCCCTGGCGCGAAACCAGAGGGCTTTAGAATTGTATTAATTGATAGCTGATTATAGGACAGCGGTGTTAAATTGATTTAACGGATTTGGCTGTTGATTCCACCCTTGAGCCTGGGAGATTTTATCAATCTGGGACGCTGGCCGAATTTCCCAGTACAGGTCCATATCAATCTCAAGGCCCCGAACATTGAGCCTGTCCAGCTTGTGAATAGTAAAATAACCCCACTCCGCGGCCTGATAATCTCCGTTAAGGATGACGTATCCAAAAAAGGTGTCAGCTCCATCAAACTCGCAGACATACCAGTCGCTGTTGGAGAGGAAGAAATGAAGGTAGATAAGCTTTTCCTTTACAGGAATATTTTCAGTTGCATACAATTTTGGTATCTGAGCTAAACTCTGTTGTGTAGGTTTGGTCCACATAACTATTCTCCTGAAAATAGAAAACCCCCTGCAGCCGTATAGCTACAGAGGGTAATTGAATGAATATGGTGCTGGAATTATCGGCTTATTAACGCTCGCTGCTGGTAAAAATCCCCAAGAGGAGAGCTACCGGTATTATCGAGTGAGTAAATGTAGTTGTCGATGATTTTGTTCAGCACCTTGTTCTTCTGAGGCAGAGAGAGCAGATTGCTGCTTTTATGGATATGACTTGCAGATTCATGGAAACCCCATAGGGTATCATCATAAACATTAGCATAGAGTCCGTTAAACTCAGAAAACTTGCTAGGCGGGATAACACTGTTCGTCATTATTTCCACGAGCAAGATTTTGGAGTCAATCTCGGTCAAAGGGTAATTCTTAAGATTTTCGTGCCATGCCTGAAAACCTTTTAACAGTGGAATCATCTTTCTCATTGAGCGATAGGCCAGGAATGCTAGTTCATCAGTGTCTAAGCCAGAAGTATGACGACGAAAAGCTAGAAATTCTCCGCTGAAACAGAGATTATCACAGACGAAAACGCGTGTTCCTGCTGTTACACCGAGTGACATGCTTTTATTCATGCTGTTACGAATACCAATACTCCAGGAAAGTTCATTTGTTCCCTGAGAAAGGTCGTAGACACCGAACATCCTCTGCCCATCTTGTGCCAAAACATATTCTGACTTCACAATCTCCATACCCATTACATCAATTGCCTCTTGAATGGCCCTGATGACGTCGCCGTGATGGACAGGATGAAATGTTTTGGTAAAAGGTACTGCCGGCACATTGAATACTTCCGCTTCTGTTACGTGATTTGTTCCTGTTAAAATTGCGTTAGTCATTGTACAATCTCCTTATAGTGTGAGTTTGAAACAAAAAAGCCCCTTCCATCGAACTGACAGAAAGGGCTCGTATTAAATTGATTTAACAAATGGGGATTAACTTCTTCCCTGGGCTGCATAGAGAAACCAGGTTGATTCACTTAACTGCTGGCCTGAAACTGGGCATTCGTCCAACAGGTCGGCGAAAAGATTCCATCCTTTCAGCCTGATATTCCTCACATCTTCTATACCACTATACTTTTTGACCTTGCAGGTATGAACCTGTGTTAAATCAAACAGTTCAGGGTTTATTCCAGCAGGATCAATATATTGCCAATACATGACGTTCCTCCTTAAACAGCAAAGCCGCTGCATCAATATGGATACAACGGCTTTGCACTTGTTATTATTTCAAAATTACCAGTTATGGCACGACTCGCTGAATTCACAATCAGTGTAGAGCCAGGACCGACACGGGATAAACACACGATTCTCTATCCCAGCAAGTACAGCAGCACTTAGCTTGGCGAATCTCTTACGGTCAGTAGGACCTCGGCTGGTGTGATACTGCTCGAACTTTGGCGTTTTAAGTTTCCTCAAGACGTCAAATCTTCCTTGAACTTCTGCCCGAGGAAAAACATAACGATTTGCAGCAAGAAGATAGCTGTAGGCTGTAGTCTGTAAATCTTCGTCCACAGACGATTGGGATTTTGCTTGTTTGCTGGTTTTGTGATCCACAACAACAAGATTTCCTTTATTGTCTCGTAGCAGCAAGTCAATAATACCGATTAGCTGGATATCCTGGGGCTCTGCATTGTGATTGTAAAGAGGGGCAGAAAGTGGTAGCTCCACGGCCTCTATTGTGTAACCGTCTAAAGATATTTCCTTATGAAAAGCCTGAAGCATTTTATTGCCCATAAATATTGCTGACGGCGTATCTGGCATATCTTTTTTGTAAAGAATAGGAACGTTCACCAGCTCCATACTTTGATAAAATTTGCTGGCAAAAACGGACTCCAGTTCTGATAAGGGCAATATGTCGCCAGTCTGTTGAAGTGCTGTGTAATAGGCCTCTAAAGCCCCATGGATTGCCTTGCCAAAATGAAGGGCGATGCTGCTGTGTTTCCCTGGAACCCTCTGGACATAGTTGAACCAGTATTTCAGGCTACAATTGATATAGGTGAAGAGCTGTGAATGGCTTATATGAAGCTGGTCTCGTAGGGTTTGTATTGCTTGTGACATGTTTTCCTCCTGACTGTGGGCATAACAAAGGGGAGCCGATTGCTCGGTACTCCCCGTGATTTGGATATTTTAGGTGCTGGATTAATTGGCTGTCATCTCTCCGATTAACGAAGAAGCATCCCCCTTACTTAAAAAGCTGATGACACTACCAAAGCGTTCTCTACTCATGTCATCCAGCTCTTTGCGGCTGATGTCTCGATCATCGGCGAGGTGTAAAAGAAAAGAGTGCTGTTTTTGAGAGAGTCTGGATGTTCCATTGCCTCCATTACTTTCATGGCCATTGCCGTTTCCACCATTACCATTGGTATCATTGCTGCGGCCCCCATTGGTACTGTGACCTGTACTGCCACCACCTGCTGAATGATGCATTTTACCAGGACTGGAGGGACAGTATAGAGTGCCTTCTGGGTCAGGCCTGAACGGGTCATTTTCAATCGCGGGGGAAGGTGGTTTATCAAAATTAAGATGAGATACCTCCTCAGCTGAACAATATTCAACACCATATCCAGCAAACCGAAGTGCTCTTGCTATAGCTCGTGTCTCTGCCAATTCCAAAATAGCCGGTGCGATCTTGGCATCTCGTTCTACACTGGCCATACTGACACCGGTGTATGAACCCTTGTCTGTTGAGCATAGAGCCTTGACCACAGCCACGTTACCGTCATACTTAATGATTTCGGTACTGATGTCCAAGCTTCCATTGAGTTCATGAGCGAGCCTCAAACGCCCACCTACTTTAGGATAGTCGGTTACACTCCACTGACTGGTCTTTTTGTCAAAATGGCGCATAGTGACGAGCTCTTCGGGTAAAAATTGATTTCCATTTGCTTTTGTCATAACCATCTCCTTTGATAGGATTAAATGAGATTTACAAAACGCAAATCTCTTCAAAAGAGCTGTACCACTATGCTTTTAATGGAATGTGGCGCTGAAATGGACTGATGCAAAAGAACCTGCTCTACATCGGAAGGGGGAGGGGGTGTGTTGATAGACCCACACGTTTAACAAAAGAGAACAAACTCTGTGCTTTTTATAAAATGTTGCAGTTTGATACTATGGTGACATTCAGAGAGACCCTCCTACGTCAAAAAGGGGGGGGCTTTAATTCCTCAAAACATGAAATATCTACCTCAATTCCTTCAGGGTGACGACTAAACACTCGGTTGTGTAAAAAAGCATTCGACCACCAACCCTGAGCAATATAAAGAAGAAAAAATATCGTCCAAGTCGTCCGAACTGTCCTGGACGGTATGGGCGATACGGACGATAAAAATGGAGGACAAAGAAGTAATGGGAATTGAGTTTGCTAGGTGTAGCAGGGCTACTGGAGTGATGCCGGATAGAATAGTAGTACTATTATACCAACACCCAGAGAGCAGTCGTTATCCAGAGTACTCACCAAAAAACTACGCATACCTGAGAAAGAAGAGAGCGAAGGAACTTGTTCAGGAAAAGCTGGATGTACTTTTTGATATAGTACTATTATTATTACTACTATCGAACTTCGTTCTGTCACCACGGAGCCCTTAAAATGAGCTATGTGGCTATTTTCCTTCTGCACGACACAATATGGCCTCGTTAAGCAAAAGATGGTAGTGTGGGCCGTTTAGATGTTTGTATGGGTGGGGTAAATGTATTTAGCTGGTAGGCGCAATAGGGGATGGACAATGATGCTCAAAAAAAATCTGGGTTTCAAAATACTTTCTTCTTGTGAGGGGTTAGTTGATTCCCTTCACTGTAGCAGTGTCAAATTAAGAGATTGTCAAAATATTCAGACCTTCGAGGTGGCTATCTGAACGTCAAGGGTAATCTGCGGCAACCACTGAACTTTGCCGCGTCTGACGCAACGCTTCTCCGCGCCGTCTGGTTTACTATCTTGTTATCCTATTGATTTTATGAATAATTCATTCTTCATCTTTTAAGTTTGATGCTTCATAATAGTTTGGTGGCTTTTCCCCCTTAATCATTCGCCGCCAGCAATTACCGAGCTCTTCAAACCAAACCACCTCTGTTTCGTAGTGGCAAGTCTCACAGCGCCACCAGTAGCGACCTGCACCACCGTCTACTGCATATGCGAAACTGTCGCAATGTGGGCATATTTGGTCCGGCCAATCCTCAGCTATACCGTGAAAACTCATAGGAAGACCTCTTTATATTTCTTTCTAAGATAAAATAAGTATAGTTAAGGTTGAGCACTACGGTTCCTCTTACAAAAGAAACGCATAGTCACTTGCGAAAGACTTACCGTTTATTCCGTCTGTGCCTGGAACCAGCACAAGTAGCCCACTACCTTTATTGACGACATTAAATTTGAGCTGCCCTTTTGACTCGCTCATTTCGTTGCCGTATTTCTCGAAAAATTTCTCTGGTAAAGGTATGTCGATTACTTCTCCGCTTTCGCGTTGGCATAAAAGCACAGCGTGGTCGAAACCTCCAACTGGGAGCCCCAGGAACCATCTGTTTGGTTGTCTTTCTGTTGCAACGGCAATTCCCACACGCTTTCCAGACCCAGTGCGAAAGATTGTCTTATTTTTAATTAACTGGAGGTGGATGCCTTCAGCTTCACGATGACTTAAGAATTCACTACGAATTTTCTCACCAAGCTCTCTTGAGGTCAGCATTTGCCTTGACCGCGATTCATCAACCGGCTTAGCAATAATACGACGAGTTTTTTGTTCAGGTATCTGGGAGCTGTTGTTTCTCAACCCTTCAAGCTCTGCGATAATTTGACTATGACGAGAAATAAGATTCTTAATTTTTTCTAATTTTTCACTCTCCGCCAATACCAAGTCAGTTTTTCCCTCGCTTGCTGCTTTTGAAATAGATGACAATATATTGTTTTTTTCGTTTTGAAGCTCTATCAAAGCATCCATGAGGCTACCTCCTGAATTAAAATAGTATTTATCTTAACCAAGATATTAGCAAGACTAAGAATAAGTGTCAAGTGTATTTTTCTTGTAGCATAGCAAGTAATTATGTTGAAACTGCATAACTTGCTATTTTTCTACTATTCAGAAAGATGCCCCCGGTCCTACGTACATGGCTAACGGACAAGACCGTCTATTTCCCCAATTTTTCATACTGCTTCTTTAACCGCTCAAGCTTTTCTATCTGCTTACCTATTTTCTTGGCCTCCTTGTCAGCATCCGCCTTAATCTTATTCTGATGCTCGGCCTCTAATCCCTGTAGGTCTTTTTGGAACTTATTTTGCTCACAGGCCTCCATGAACTCCTTTGGTGAAGCCAACAGATAGACTAACTGCTCCTGTACAGGCTTTTTCCCGAACTCTCGCGTCTTAATTTCTTTCGATAAGTCCCGGACTGACCATTTGTTATCATACGAAAGTTGGGCAATTTGCTTCTTTTCTTCCATGCTGCCTTTGTAATAAGCAATCTTAACCCTCTGACTGATACTTAAATTTCCAAACGTCTGGAAATTCTCATCTTCGAACATGCGGCTATAGGCGCTGACCTTTATGGCATCATAAACCCACGACTGGGAGGGACTACCTATCTCATGACGAAGTTGCTTTTGAATTTGCATGATAGAGGTGTTTACGTTAATATTCCTTGGATTACTGGCGCTTTCATAATCACCGCCGAAGAAGGTCTCTATGAGGTGATTTCCTACATCAATCAAAGCCATAGCCACCGCAGTCTGAAATGTTTCCAAGATATGCTGAACTGCTTCATTTACCTTTTGCGTGTCAAAAGGAAGCTTCTCTTCTGCTTTTACAACCTCCCCTTCAATGATGGGAACCACCCCGGTTAATTTGCCGATGGCAGCTGCTATTTTAACGGCAGCAATTTTTGCGTTTTCTTCATTGTCCCTATAGTCCTTTTTACGAATTTCGAGCTGGAAAGAAACAACTTTATCATCTGGATAGCGCATTCTAAAAAGTTGATTCAAGTTGTGTGCTTTCTTGGCCGTATATTCCTCATTATTCGTAGAATAGGAGATAAGTTTCTCAACATTAAAAAAGTCTATAAGCTGATTGACTATTTCAGGAGAGGCTGTCAAACTTTCGTCTTTTGTTTTGGGTAAAACACCCCTGCCAGTACCAATTAGAATACATACATCTTCTGGTTTTTTGGGATAGACTTCTTTACAGGCCTTCTTGAATTTAGCGGAAGAAGCCCCGTGAATATGGAAAATATATGGTATCTCACCACGGCCGGTTATTTCATTTTTGAATTGTTTTAATTGCCCTACAAATTGCTCGTACAATGGCGTTTTCTCATATTCGTCAATGTGATTGAGATTGCATATTTTTTTATCAAAATCGAAACATTTGTCTTTAAACCTTGGTCTTCGGTACAAATCATTGATAACAGCATAACAACCAAGTTTTTCTTGCATTTTTGTGGTGAGTTCAGCAGTCCACTCATCGTCTCTTGGCTTTTTCATATTACCGTGAGGTGCAACCAAAATGATGTTGTTTTTACCATGTAATATTTTGAACTCGCTATCGCCATCGCCCATAGAGCCGGTCCACCTAAAAAATAATATTGAAATGAAAGTTGGTTATCTGTCTGACGTGACAATACAAATAATCTCCACGCCTGTCAGGCTAATTTTCAGAGCGATGTTTGGATGGCACCAGTGCCTTAATAATTGCAGTCGGAGTTGACAGATAAAACTAAAGAAAACCTTCTGTAACCTATGCCAATAAGCAGTTTTAGCAGTTTGCACCTGTATATTTACCCTCTAAGAGAAAACTACTCGGCCGCTGGTACTTACTGCACTGTTGGTAATGTATGTAAAGGATACTACTGGTAGAGAGTATGCCTGGTTAACATTACTGAACGAAGTACTTTACCGATAACTTCTGGACTTTTCTCCCGTCATCAACATTGAGATATCCTAATTCTTTCAGGCGCGCTTTATATTTGCTGATGATAGGCCGTGACGTTTTAAGCTGCTCTCCCAGCTGAGAATCTGTAACCTTGAACCTTCTCTTCCTATACTGCTGCTCACTTGCTATCTTCAGCCAGAGGATATTCTTGCTCTACTTTGGATTGGACAAAATTAAGTAACCAAGAGTCGTGATTCTCTTATCAAGGAGTGGCATTGATAAATTCGAATCCATTTTTATCTGATACTGATTTAAGGATTTGGTTTATCCGCTCCATGAATTTTACACCTTCGACACTTATAATATCAGCTCGTGATATCAGTATGTGTTCTCCATTACCCCTATTTTCAGCTACAAAGACTTTAACATTATCGGCGATTTGTTGTCTAAACATGTAGGAAAATTTATTGTTCCTGTATTCTGGCTTAATGAAGACATATTCAACGGAAAACATAAAATGAAACATGGGAGGTACTTCTTGCTTTGAAATAAAAAAACCGCAGAAACCAACAGTATTATTGTCTTCCCCTTTTAACAGAAGAACTCTTATTTTCTCTTCAGAACAGCATCTTTTAAATTGCTTTGATACTTCATCTGTTTCAGAATCAAAGATATTTAAAATCTCAGCATCTTCAACGTTTCCTTTTAAAGTTTTCACAATCATTTTTTATCTCAATTCATCGTATATTAAACTGCTTAGGCCAAAATATGAAAGGCTAATCAGGTTTAGGTTATTGAATGATTTTTTCTACCCCTTCAACACTACTTTGAGTCTATCAGAATCAAACCGTACCGCATAGTAGTAATAAATATTGTACTATAAGGTAGTTATCGTTCCTTTTGCTCAAAAAATACCACAAATCGCTTACAAATAGTAGCCACAGCTACCAGTATAACACCAGACCAGAATAAGTTGTTGAGAGAGAATCTTTCCGCCGCTACTAAAATTATAGCCTACTCATAGTGATTATGGGGATAAACTTGTATCTATATGATATTCTATACTATTATGATTTACCTTGGGAAAGCAGGTCATCTTCCATTGTTTTTATACGTTAAATATATCTTGACTCTTCATAGCATTTTTATGCAGATGAAAAAAATTTTGTGCGAATACCAAGTGTAACTTTTTTGACCAGTTTGGTAGGAATTTCGGTCCAGTTGTGGTATCCAGTTACCGGCTATAATTCGTTACTGGATTATAACCAGTTAGAAAATGGGTATCATATATAAAAAACCGTCGTCAAATTGTCTTTACCCGGAATGATATGCGGAAGCTTGATAATAACTTGTTCATGACGGTAAGGGAAACGAGAGCGCGTTAATAACTTGTACACTCCTACCTTGTAGATAGAAGGAATAACAATATTCATATGAAATCCGGGAAATCTGAAAGAACCAACAAAAAAAACGATAAAATTACGCTGAATTCCTCTTACAAAATACTTTACGAAAAGCCCATGCCTTCAACCAGGACTGGCCCGCTTTATAATGCCTTTTCTTACCCAACCAAAATATCCCCAGAAGCAATAGCCATATTTATCGCTACACACACTAAGCCAGGTGCTACTATCCTCGACACATTCGCCGGCAGCGGAACTACTGGGTTGGCTACTCTGTTATGCGACAAGCCAACTGCTGCCATGAAAAAGATAGCCCAAGAAATTGGGATAAACCCCAAATGGGGTGCACGTAAAGCAGTACTTTATGAGCTTGGTGGCCTTGGCTCATTTGTCTCAAAGACCATGTGTAATTCTCCTTGTCCAAAAGAGTTCAAAAAAGCCACGGAAGATTTATTGGACATGGCTCAAAAAGAAATCGGTTGGGTTTATGAAACTAAAGACCCGGAAGGCAATAAAGGGACCATGCGGCATGCTATATGGGCTGATGTTCTTCTATGTCAGAAATGTGGAGCTGAAATTAATTATTGGGATGCCGTTGTCAGGCGCGCCCCCCTCCATCTTGTAGACCAGTTCAAGTGCACGTCTTGCAAGAAAACCGTTATGGTTAATGATTGTGACCGTCAGACGGAAAAGGGGCGGGATAAGATACTGGGACGGAATGTAGTCAGTAAAAAGAGGGTGCTGGCAAGAGTGTACGGTCGGACCAACACAACGACCTGGCAAAGAGAACCAACCGAACAAGATATCGCGTTAGTTGAGCGTGTATTACGCTCTCCAATTCCAGCCTATGCTCCAAAACATAAGATAGTCTGGGGAGACCTGTACCGTTCAGGGTACCATACCGGAATCACACACTTGCACCATTTTTATACCAGACGAAATTTTTTAGTGATGACAACCTTATGGCATCTCATTGAATTTTTCCCGGAACATCTTCAAGATGCCTTACGACTACTGGTGCTTAGCTATAATTCGACCCATTCGACCTTGATGACACGTGTAGTCGTCAAGAATGGGGAAAATGATTTTGTCCTTACTGGCGCTCAAAGTGGTGTCCTATATGTAAGTGGTCTCCCCGTTGAGAAAAACATCCTCTTGGGGGTAAAGCGTAAAGCTGGCCCAATTATGAAGGCATTCGAACTTGTATCGGGAAGCCAAAGTAAGGTTGAAGTTTGCAATGCGAGCAGTACAAAACTCCATATCCCAGCCGAAAGCATTGATTACGTTTTTACAGACCCACCATTTGGCGACTTTATCCCCTATGCCGAAATTAACCAGCTAAACGAGTTATGGCTTGGCAATGTAACCAATCGCTCAAATGAAATTATCGTCAGTAATGTACAAGGTAAAGATATCGACTCTTATGGGCAATTGATGGGAAGCGTATTCAAGGAAATTGCCCGGGTCATGAAACAGGAAGGGAAAACGACCGTTGTTTTCCATTCTGCCAAGGCTGCAATCTGGCGTGCGCTTTCTTTGGCGTACACTACAGCTGGTTTGAACGTAGAGGCTACCAGCGTCCTTGATAAAATCCAGGCAAGCTTCAAACAGATTGTTTCTACTGTGTCCGTCAAGGGAGACCCCTTGTTGCTTCTGTCAAAAACGCCTAACGGGAATCTAATATCCGAAATTCAAACCTCGGAGCAGGCTTTCCTTGAAGTGAAAGAACGTGCCCGTCTTGAAAACAATCTCCATGAACGTGAACCGGAAAGGCTCTATTCTCGCTATGCTGCCCGATGTCTTGAAATGGGTATCTGCGTTTCTTTAAGCGCAGGAGAATTTTATAAAAAGATTAAAAAAGAAGGTTTCAAGAAGTGACTGCCATCAAGAAGGAATTTGAAACCAAAGCAACCCGTAAGAAGCGTTTAGGGCAATACTACACCGGACTTCACCTGGCGAAGCTACTGGCTGCATTGGCTCAGGCACAACAGTCGAAAAGTGTCCTCGACCCTATGGCTGGTATTGGGGACATGCTGGTTGCTTCCCACGATATAGGAGCACGTCCTAAGGTCAAGGGTGCAATCGAGATAGACCCGATTGCCCGTGAGGCTTGTGCCAAGAGAGTAAAGTCACTCAAACCGTTGCTTGGTAATGCCTTCGATTTTTCACTTTTGTCTCAGTTACCAACGCTCAAATGGGATTTGGTGATTACCAACCCGCCATACGTTCGTTATCAGAGTATGACCAAGGGTGTTGATGCCTCCCTGAAATTGCCGAACGCCACTGAAATCCGCTCATCACTTATCTCAGCCATCAAACATCTACCTAATCTTGATAAGTACGATAAACAACTGTTTCTCCACCTCTGCCAAAAATACTCCGGGCTTGCCGACCTTGCCGTGCCATCTTGGATACTTTGTGCCGCGCTTGTTAAAAAAGGCGGGACATTGGCGATTGTCGTACCAGATTCGTGGCTCAATCGTGAATACGCCTTGCCAATCCAATATATTTTACTCCGCTGGTTTAAGATTCGTTACATCGTAGAGGATATCAATTCAACATGGTTCGATAAAGCCCAGGTTAAGACGAACCTGCTGGTCGCTGAAAGAATCACCCGTAGAGATTCAGCTTTTGATTGGAGTGATGAAGGGTTTGTTCATATATGCCTGTCGAAAGATACCAAGTGCAGTGACAGCTTTGTTGGAAATATCTTTCCTGGAACAGCCGATGCTGAAGTGCGATTCGCGCAAGAGGCTAACCGCTGGTACGATGAACATACTGACATTATAGGGGCAGGGTTTTCAGTCCAATGGACAGCTCTTTCACATATGTCATGCAACCTCCAAAGTGCCTGTGTTTCTCAGGGATGGCTCAGCATTCTTGGTGAATCCGAAATGCCAGGGAAAAACAACGGAATTCATTTACCCTCTGAGTTGTCCCACTGGCTCGGTAAGGCCACCTCAGTAAACAATTTTCACAGCCTCAATGAAATAGGTGTCCACGTGGGACAAGGGCTCAGAACCGGTGCAAACCGCTTCTTTTATGCGGATTTTCTTGAAGTTGTTGAGGGTAACGCTGTTATAGCTCCATCGCCCTTATTTGGAATACGGCGTGTCCAAGTACCACCCTCATGTATTGCCCCAGTCCTAAGAAAGCAAACCGAATTGCCTGATGGTTACATTTTGAATAGCTCGTCATTGAAAGGCTGCGTCTTAACTTTACACAACCATGCTTTGCCTGAAGACCTAACGAATTGCGATGACGCTTCATACGACCAGACTCCACCGGAGCTTGCAACTTTAATTAGGATAGCATATGAAACCAATTTTGGGACAACTGAAGAACCTAAGCGGGTCTATGAATTGAGTGCGGTAGCTCCCAATATTCGGAAGTCCCGGTTCTGGTACATGCTGCCTGATTTCACTCCCCGCCATACTCCAGACCTTTTCATTGCTCGAGTAAACAACGAAAACCCCAAAACTTTCCTCAATATGGAAAGAGCATCCATAATCGACGCAAATTTTTCGACCATCTGGTTGGGTAAGAAACCAAAAGTTGATGCATATGCATTACTCGCTTTCTTCAACTGTTTATGGTCTCTGGTCGTAATGGAACTGAGCGCTTCAGTTATGGGTGGTGGCGCTCTCAAAGTTGAAGCAACACATTTAAGGAAGGTTCCGGTACCTGACTTCAAACCTGGTGATTGGTCACAACTTTCTAACCTTGGAAAGCAACTGGCAGAAAAAGACCATGGCAATCTAACTGGGGTTATGGATGCAATTGACAAGGTGGTTGTTTCAAGACTAACAGGGACCAAAGAGTCAAAGAAAAAAGTTGTAGAGCTTCGCCATCTCGCCCAAATCTATCTTGAAAGACGATTGAGGAAATAATGGAAATTCAAGTCAACCATGCCGTAGTTAAAGAATTCATTAAAGATGCCATCGACCTTAAGTCGAAAAAATCAAAAGAAAGCATCCTTCGAGAGAATCTTGCTCATTACTTGGGTAAGATGTTCACTGAAGTCCCCTGGTGGGTCCGCTATCATGTTCGTGGAAGTGAAGCCATGGTCACGTTTTCCGAAACTGAAATTAAGAAAAGGGGATTTGTTGATAATCTTGTCGGTTTGACTGCAATTGAATGGGAGCCTGATTTACTCACGAAGGCTAAATTTGATGAAGGTTATAATCAAGTTGCCAATTACAGTGCCTCCTTGGTAAATGCAGGACATTCTCCAGACTTGATTATTGGAATACTCTCTGACACAGTGTATTGGCGGGCATATCGCCTCAAAATCAATGACGGGGTAAAAATCGAGACACTCCTTGGGGCTGAACACGTAACCCTGGAAGAGATTGATTCTCTCGACTTAACCGTTCCCAATGAACTGAATGCAAAGAAACTGATAGGTTTTCTCCTTCGTCATTTCGGTCGTGAAGGCT
The DNA here is from genome assembly GCF_010646885.2 of Desulfopila sp. IMCC35008. GTDB lineage: Bacteria > Desulfobacterota > Desulfobulbia > Desulfobulbales > Desulfocapsaceae > Desulfopila. Next base: position 5,834,023 of record NZ_CP050700.1, read on the forward strand.
CTCGTCCCTTAAACGCCGAGACATTGGCGGAGGATATGGGACTTGGAAGCCCATTCTGCGACAAGCACATTTCCAAATTAGGCAAAGTCGTTGTCGCTGCATTTACTGGTAATCCTACCTACGCAAGGCTCATAAAAAAACTCTGGCAGGATTTCGTCGCCTATCTTGGAGACGAGAGTTCCATAGGAGCATTTGACTTAAGAACCTACATTCGTGAGATGTATATCCTCACCCTCGCAAAACTCATATGTGCAAACGTCATTGAGAAAAAAGCACTTCTGAGTGACCGTCCCCAGCTTGAATCCATCCTTACGGGCGATTTTTTCCATAGCCGGGGTCTGGAAAACCTTGTCGAATATGACTACTTCGGCTGGCTAAATTCATCTCCCCATGTTGCTGGACTTCTGCCTATAGCACAGGCAATTCAGGACGACTTACGAGCTTATGATTTTGCTTCGGCACCGGTAGAAGATTTGTTCGGTGAAATTATGGCTCAGCTTGCTCGCCGTTCTCAGCGACTTTTGCTTGGACAAGAATGGACACCAGCATGGTTGGCCAAGCAGGTTGTCCAGCAAGTGACATCTATGCTACCAGAAGGTGAAGAACCCAGGTTGATTGATATGAGCTGTGGTTCTGGAGCAATGATTATTGAAGCGACAAAAATCACTTTAAACCGTCTGAAAGTAGAAGGCGCTATCCCTGACGAAACGTCCATAACCAGACTTACTCAAACAATCACCGGCTTCGATATAGACCCGCTGGCGGTCATGCTTTCCAAAATAAGTTGGTTAATGGCAGCAAGAAGTTGGCTTGAGCCTTTCGATGGTACTTTCAGTATTTCCATTCCAGTCTATCACGCGGATTCCCTTTTTGCAGTCACGCCTCTTTCAAAAGTTGTCCACGAAGAAATGTCCGAAAGTCTCCATATTCTTCACTTCGCAGAGCATCGCGTGGAATTACCAAGCTTTATGGTTTCATCTGACCATCGGTCTTTGTTTGATTCTTTGTTGAGCAGAAGCTTATCGGTTGCCATGAACAATGCAAAGGTGAAAAAAGTTTCTTTGAAGGCAGCTTTGTTTGAATCAATACTGACCTCTGCTTGTGATGAAACCGGAACCGTCATCACTAAGGAAGACCGGCCACCCCTTTTGACCTTCTTGCAACAACTGATAGAAACATTGGATTCTCTTCATCGGGACGGACGTAATGGCATATGGGCATTTATTCTCCGCAACAGTTACCGCCCCGGACTTGTTTCGGGTCAGTTTAACGGTCTCGTTTCAAATCCACCATGGCTGGCTCTCAGTAAAATTGCCGACAACCCTTATGGCCAAGCGCTACGCGACCGGGCTGAAAAATTCAACATTAAACCTCCAGGTGCATCACATTTGCATGTGGAACTTGCCACAACTTTTCTCCTTCATGCCGTGGAACGGTACTTGGAAGATGATGCCGTAGTCGGTTGCATACTACCAGCCACCATTTTGAACGGACTTCAGCATAGTCCGTTCCTGAAAGGTGAGTACAAGAACCGAAGGAAGCCTATTCAATTATCCTTCGAAAGATTGTGGAGGGTCCAGAAATTTACCTTCAAAAATCAGGCTATCGTTCTCTTTGGAAAGAAAGCTGAGGCAGCAGTCATCGACACGCTTCCCGGTGCCATGGTCACTGCGACTGAGCAGGAAGAAAGGACATTCAAAAAAGTAATTCAGCGAGACAGGGTTGCCTGGACTGACAATCACACCATTACCGATACAAATGATTTGTTCATGGCTGTTAGCTTTACCCAAGGTGCAGATGTCATGCCTCGGACATCTTACTTCCACAAGATTACCCCAGCAACTGGAGCAGGCGATAGATACCATATTGCACCATATGGACTTGAAGATGATGGCTCAGACTATAGAGTGAAAGATGCCAAAAAATTCAAGGATTTCAGAATAACTCCACGAGTTGTCGAAGGAGAATACGTCTTTGATGTGCTTCTATCCAGTCATCTGGCTGCATTTGACCTTGCTCCATCAACCAAGGTGTTTCTGCCTGTTATAAAAGACACCACGAGTGGCTGGCAACCTGTCGACGCAACTAATGTTTCTGCTTTCCCTCAGACCCAAGCTGCTTTTAATGAGATATTGGCAGCTTATGGTGGCGCAAAAACACTCCCAGACCTTTTTATTGACATAGATACCGTGCGACATAAGCTCCAGGCGCAGATGTTTCCCGAAGAAAGCTACCTTGTTGTTTATGGGGCTGGTGGCGGTATCCCATGCAGTGCGTATCTAAAGACATCTGATTATGACATTGACAAACTCATAATTGACCAGACGTTGTACTGGCACATAACAAATGACAAGGATGATGCGATTTATTTGACGGGGATGCTTAATAGCGAATCCATTGACATGCTCATTACTGATTTTCAGCCAATAGGGAGTTTCGGGAGGCGACATGTCCATAAGTTAGCCCCCAGTATTATCCCACCCTACGACAGAGAGCACCCCGACCACATAGCCGTAGTCGATGCCACAATAGCTCTCATTTGCGAATGGGAAAAGAAGAAACCAGGCATTACTGAACAGAAGATTTTTAGTGCCGGATGCAATTTAGCGCAAAGACGAAGAAAGGTAAGGAAGCATATTGCCGAATTAGATTCGTATCAGGCTTATGATGAGGCTGTAAAGGAACTGCTTGGATTATAGTCAATAGTGTGGGAACCAAAAGGGACGCCCTTAAAAGCATAAAAATAATCCAACAACTGCTTCAGCTCCGACTGGCAATTACACAGCGCTCCATTGCCAGTCGTTTACACTACAACAACACTACCCCGATAAACCGCAAGAATTCCTTTCATTTGTCTTGGCCCACTACATCGCTGAAGGTGTTAGTGACTAAGACCAGGAAAAACTATCAGAGTTGACAGAGCTGAAATACGGGCGGTGTTTGTTGGCCTTCATTTGGAACATTTGTACTCGTGACAGTGAGGTTGATATGACCAGTGACGAGTGTAATGGTAACGGAATATTGGTTACTTAATGCGTTGTTATTGCGTAGTTTATTGCTATTGTTCTATGCCTCAGAATCACCCTATACCCTGCTTTCTACTTTATGAAGATACAGGGAAACATGTTTTGTGATGAGTGTAACTTGCTGTAATGACGCACTTGTTCTTGGCTTGGATGATGGTGTAACGTTTCGTGACAAGAAACCTGACCGATTGTAATTACAGTTTTTGCTACCCCCATACACTCACTCACGCTTACTTACTGAAAAAAACCCTTGGGGTAAATTTGGTGTAAAATTTATTCATATTGGGTGGATTTATTGAACGTATTGAACTTATTGAAAATCTATAAAACTACCTGTAACGCACTGAATCAAGAGGAAAAGCCTGCTGTGCTTCAATTCGATGGATAAATAGGGAGTCTAATTCGACTCCCGCCGCCTCCACCATATTGTTTCAATAATTACGGCAAGTTAATATTTTTAACTTGCCGTTTTTTGTTTGCCACGCGTTTGCCACCCCTGGACGCTTCATAAATAGATAAAGCGTCATCTGTTTGTATGGGAAGCTAATGATTAAGGCCAGACAAAGATGCTGTAGAATCAACGTCATGAATACTACTGCTTGGAGCATACGCATCTTCTTGCTAGTGCTTAAAACAACATGCATCTGCCGTGACAACCCAATGGGCATGCCTTAACTTTGCATGTGTAGGAGTATACAGTCCTTCACATAGAGTATTGCAAGAGGATTGTGTCTCAGGAATTTTCAATTATTCTAGAGAAGATTTCCAGGCTGTTAAGTTAAGGGAGGAAAATATGCAATCATTACGAATAGAAGACATAATAGTGCCAATTGCCGAGTACGCCACTGTCTCTCAAGATGCCACCTTATACGACGCCATACAGGCTTTGATAAAGGCGCAGGCTGAATTTGACCAATCAAAGTATATGCATAGAGCTATACTAGTATTGGGCGAAGATGGAGAAGTTGTAGGAAAACTCAGCAAGATTGATGTTATTCGTGGTCTTGAGCCAAATTATAAAAATATTGACCAATTCCCAGATCTCAAGCATTGGGGCGTGAGTAAAGAGACTGCTACCAACATTTTGAAAGACCTGCAGCTTTGGCAAAAGCCACTGAAAGATATTTGCAAAAAAGCCAGCTCCATCCATGTTCGTGATATCATGTCAAAGCCGGTGGATGGTGAGTATCTGAGTCGGGAGGCCACTCTTGATGAGGCTATACATCAGCTTGTCATAGGCCAGCATCAGTCTCTGCTTGTTGTTGACGGCCAAAAAGTCATTGGCATATTAAGGCTTTCAGACATATTCAGCACAGTCGCTCAACTCATCAATCAATGTGAGGTCTAGCCCGCATATTTCACTGATGCCATTTATTCATCCCGAAGTGGCTCGTGGCTCGCGTTGCTGGGGGGCACTTCGGGTTCTTATAGCTCATACCATGTTTTTATGCTCAGTAAGGGCACATTTCCCCTATAGTCCTCGTTTTTCTCCACACTTCAGGAGCGGTTGGCTTTCGCTTTTTGTACAGACTCGTAGTTCGCGACATGAGGTCGCTTTGAACATTTGTTTCCATATTATGTTTTAATGAAAACCGAGTGTTCTGCCACCGGTATCCAAGTGTTACCTTAGTCCGAGTTTATCCTTTAAGATCTTTAACCTTATGATTTATTTATGTTAAGGATGTGATCATTAGGCAGAGTTCCTGCTGGCATTAATATTGCCGTACAATGATCTTTGAATGATTTTTTCATAGGATTGAGTGTTTTTTGGCTGTTTTTCAATTTTCTGAAAAGCGTATTGCTGAATGATCAGTAATGGCAGCACAATGTCCTCTCTTATGTGGATAGAACGTCTTGATATTGGCTCTTCTTCCATCAAAAATCGGCTGTTAGAAACCAGCAGAACCATTTTCTTTGACAACTGATATTCTTCAAATAGAATTTTCCAGAATTTGCTATAGATCGGATCTTTTTCGGTATAAGCGGTTAAGGCAAAATAACATTTGGACATAGACATCATACTGTTCAACAGCAAGGTCTTGAAGAACAAGACATCTGTATACAACTTTTGCAATTCCTCCAGGCCAATATCATCCATCAGTTGTTTTAAGGCTGTTCCTATACCAAAATACCCGGGAACATTTTGTCGTAACTGGCTCCACGATCCAACAAAAGAAATTGCCCGCAGATCGGATAGTTCCAGCGTCTTTTTATCTCCTCTTTTTGCAGGTCTGCTGCCTATATTGGCATCAATATAATATTTTAAGGTGCTTCTGTTTTCTAGATAGGGAAGAAACAACTTGTGGTGTTTGAGAGCCGTATATTTTTCATAACTCAAACGTCCCAATCGCTCTATAACTTCCCGTGAATTTTCAGGAATTACTGTCGGTCTTATAGATAACCCGTGTGAGAGGCCGGCTGTGAGCATTTGTTCGCAATTATGGATGAAATGGGAGCGGGTGCCGTATAGACTGGTAATGGTCTGGCCCTGGATGGTTAACTGGATGGCGTTATTGGCGATCTGATGACTTTGTGAGGCATAGAATCTGTGTGATTTTCCGCCACCTCTGGCGGGTGGGCCACCTCTGCCATCAAAGAAGATAACCTTGATATGGTTTTGAGCACACATTGCAGACAGGTTTTCTTTTGTTTTGAAAATAGACCAGTTGGCATTGAGATATCCACCATCCTTTGTACCGTCGGAGAACCCCAGCATGATGGTTTGGGTGTCTTTCCTCTGCTGGAGATGATTTCTGTATTCAGGGATATCAAAGAGTTGCTGCATGATATCTCCTGCGTTCTTCATGCCAGCTATGGATTCAAATAATGGTACGATATCCACAGGAATGCTCTCGTTTTTCCAGCCACACCAACGCAATAACGCATAGACAAAGAGGATTGAGAGTATGTCCTCAGAATTACTGATGATATATCGATTGCAGCCGAGTTCTCCATTTTTCTGCTGTATCAACTTCATCTTTGCTACGGTGCGAATGGTATCTTTCGTGATCTCGTCTTGAAATTGATCTTCTTGAACATTTATATTTTCATGAACAAGAATGGAGATCAGTTGATCCTTCGTGAGCTCATCCAGGCTGCTTTTGATGTGGTTATAATTTTTCAGGATGAGTTCAATGACCTTTTTGTGTTCGCCATGGTTTTGTCGTATGTCGAGTGTTGCAAAATGGGTTCTGAATATTTTGACTTTATCAATGAAACTGTCCAGTTCATCGAGGTAGAGGCTGTTGAAACTTTCAATCAGGATTTTACGAATCTGCTTCAGCGGGATTAAGAGCTCTGCTGCCGAGAGTGTCTTTAACCGGTTAAACATGGTTAAATAGAGCTGTGATTTCAAATGAGTCACAATCTCTTCTATCCCGCGAAAGCTGAGTTTCGTCGCTAAGTTTTTGATCTCATGATAATAGCATTTCATCAAGGTCATACGGAGTTCATCCGCCACTTCTGCAGTTGTCTGCGCTGTTACAAAGGGGTTGCCGTCTCGATCTCCGCCAGGCCAGAAGCCGAGCTGAATAATGTCCGGGTTGTCAAAATCATTACCCGGGAGATTCTTCCTGATGGTGGAATACAGCTCGCCAACTGCGTCATAGTAGACGCTGCGAAGAAAATAAATGATGTTTTTGGCTTCTTCGAGGGGCGTCGGTTTTTCAGGGTTCATCAGAGACGTCAAGCCCAGCTGCTGCAGTGAAAGATCAATTTCATGGAGATTGTTTTCACGGATGAGTGATCTCAGGCGTGTAATAATATCGAGGACGGAACGTGGGTAAAATTGGGTGGGGTGAGCTGTAAATACTATCCGGACACTGAATTCAGAGATTTTTTTGAGAAGTATACTTCTCTGGTTTCGGCTGACAGCCATGTCGATACAATTTTTCAGGGACATGTGGTTGCCAAAGGTGAGCAATTGAGCAAAAGCCGCGTCTTCAACGCTGTCATACAGGACTATCTGTCTTTCTACATACTGGATTACCCTCAGCAAGAAATCAATTTTCTCTTCTTCTGAAACCATTTCAGAGTGAGCCGCAAAAAAGGAATCCAGAATGTTCAATGGTTCTTTGCCGGTTTCTAGTCCCCTCCGGCATTCATGACTCAGAAGGGGAATGAGCATGCCGGTCTGTTTAATTTTACGAAATGGCAGGTTCAGAAACAGGCTGTTATACACGTTAAACGTTTTCTCTACTGATCTCTCGAACGCTTTTTCCCTTGGTGATATGCTCATTTTCTGTTTCCTCCATGGTATCCCTCTGGGCCAGCAGGTAAACTATGGTCCATTCCGGTTTGGGGATTATCGGCCGACTGTCTGAAAAAACAAAAACTTTTGCATCTGGTCCAATCGAGAAAAGGGGAACAACCTCTTGCGGTCCGTGTTTAGCCAGAAATGTCTCGAAATCAAATTTTTCGGACAGGGTTGTCGAGCGGATCTCCCCATTTTGTGACAGTACCGAATCGATATACGAATAGGTTATTTCCTTTCCAAAAAGAATACGACCCTGTTTTTGCATTGATAATCTTCGCACCTCCAGACCGTTCGTCTGTGGTTTTGGCTGGAGGGTAAAAACGTTCTCATCACCAAGTTCCAGGTTGAAATGCAAGATGGCCGCTGCATGGATATTTTCATAGGGAGTAATTGAAAGGACCCTACCGATGCCGATAAGGTCAATATGACGATTGGCATGTTCTGAAATAGGGTTGCCAAAATAGGTGGGCAATCCATCAATTTTTGCCTTGGATATATTGTCCCAGCCCGTATCAGCAAGCAGGACCTTTATAGAGTTTTCCTTCAAGGCACTGGCAATTGCCCGAGCAACACTGTTCGCTCCGATAATCAGAAAACCTGTGGGTTCGGGCTCTGCCACTTTTAACCACTGGGCAATCGGGCGGGCTGTCATGCTTTGCAGGACCACCGTTGCAATAATAATAAAAAAGGTGAGGGGGACGAGTAAATGTGCATCAGCAACGCCCGCTTTTTCAAGTTGTACAGAAAACAGGGCAGATATTGCTGCGGCCACTATTCCACGAGGAGCAACCCACGCAAGCATATGACGTTCAGGCCAGGTGAGCTGAGACCCCAAAGAAGAGATCATGATGTTCAACGGGCGGGCCAGAAACTGGATGGCAGCAAATAAAAGAACAACTCCCCAACCAAGGCCTATGAGTTCCTGAATATCAAGACGGGCCGAGAGCATTATAAAAAGTATAGATATCAATAGCATGCTGATATTCTCTTTAAAGTCGAGAATTTCCTGAATTTCAACATGCTTCATGTTTGCAAGCCAGATTCCCATGATCGTCACGGTGACCAGTCCGGATTCAGGTTGAAGTGCATTGGAAGCGATAAAGGAAACAATGACCAGGGTCAGGGTGCCTAGGGTTTGCAGAAAAATCGGAAGCCAGTTGTTTCGGATGATGAGGCCGAAGAGGTAGCCGCAACTCACCCCAATAGAGCCGCCCACAAAAAGCATCTTTCCAAAGGAGAATATGGTGTGACCAAATGCCTCCTGACCGCTTCCTGATATTACGAACTCATATACTAATACGGCAAGACCTGCACCAATAGGGTCAATCACAATTCCCTCCCATCGGAGGATATTGGAAATAGAAGATGTCGGCCTGATTGTTCGTAGCATGGGGATAATAACGGTAGGGCCGCTCACCACCGCTATGGCACCAAACAAAAGCGAGATTTCCCAAGATAACTTGATTGCATAGTGTGCAGATAAGGCTGTAATGAGCCAGGTGACGACCATGCCGATAGAGACCATTCTTTGAACGACTTTCTCTAATCCTCGAATTTCTTCAAATCTGAGTGTCAGGCTTCCCTCAAAAAGGATCAAAGCAACCGACAAGGATACGAACGGGAAAAAGAAAGACCCCATAATCTTTTCTGGTGCCAGGATACCAAATACCGGGCCAGCCAGAATCCCGGCAATGAGCAGAAATACAATGCCAGGTAGCTTGAGACGCCATGCAAGCCATTGACACAATGTTGCCGTTATGAGGACTCCTGAAATGGCGAGTAGTACATTCTCAGGCATGATCTTTTTCCTGGATATTTTTCAATGGTCACCACCACAAGGGAAGAGAAACTAGATATTTTAAGTATAACGCAAACGTTGAAGCGGAGCGACAACGTTTTTGGACTTATAATCTGCTAGGATGTCAGGGTTGACCGGTTGAGGGGGCATGTTTGAGTCTGGTTTTGGGCAATTTTGCAGGATCAGGCAGTTTCAGCAATATTTCCTTCCATTCTGATAGAAATATACCTTCACTCGGCGAGTTGTTTGGATTCCGTCTTTGCGTTCCTGAAAGAACACTGGTCAGAGATAGTTTTTTTCTCGAATTGTCGTTGATAGCAGCAAGGGGATATTGACACACAGTTGTCCTGCTATATCCTATATTGCTATCGCAGTATTCACAACTTACTCTTGAGAGGAGATATAAATGATGAAAAAAATGAATGGTGCTGGTGTTTTCTTATTAGTGTTTTTTGTAATGACTCTATCAGCAAATGTATTTGCTGCGCAAAGCAAGGGTGATAGCGATCTTCAATTCAGTGGTGGTTTTTTTCATGCTCAGGGAGCAGACTCAGGCACGTTGAATGTTGATCTCAGTTACGGATACTATCTTTCGCAGAATTGGGAAGTTGGCGTAATCCAGTCACTTGGGTATGTTTTTGTTGATAATGCTGATGATACATGGGGAGCATCGACAATTCCGTTTATCAATTATCATTTTACGGGACTCTCTGAGAATGATAGCTTTCAACCGTTTGTTGGAGCCTTTATTGGCGCAAGCTATAATGAAGAAGACACCACTGGTACTATTGGCCCGCAAATAGGGTTTAAATCCTATATCACTGAAAAAACGTATGTTGTTGTAAAGTACCGTTACGAGTGGTTTTTTGATGAGTTGACTGTGGATGATATTGATGAGACGAAGAGTGATGGAAATCACGCCGTTTCAGTAGGTTTGGGTATAGTATTCTAATTTGGGTTTCAAGCAACATGATCAGGCAATTAGCCACATTTTGACATTTCTTGCCAGGTCATGTTGCTGTTTTTCCTTCCTTTTGATTTTCTAAGAATTTTTCCAGATTTCAGATAAGTTGTAAACCAGGGTAGTATTTGGGTTATCCGGATGTCAGTGCCTTACAAGACTCCTTTCCTTGGAGTGCAGTGTTCAGGCCTTAATGTGCTCAGGTGATATACGATCTTTAAGCGCCTTTGCTCACAGTGACACGTGCCTCCAAACCAATATGGTCTGGCTAGCAATTGCAGATAGTCGCGGTGGTTTTCTGAGGGGGGCTTGTTTGTTTGCCAAATGATTTAATGCGTACTCCCTGTTGCTCCTGAAATTATTAAATGGTATTGTAATGCCCTGTGTTTTCAGATTGTTCAGGGGGACGGAAGCGGTATGAGCTCCCTTTTTAAGAAACTTATATGTCGAGGTGAAGGGTATGAAAAAGATTTTAGTAGCGGTGCTGTTTGCATGCATGACGGTGTCACTGGCAGTGTCCTCAGGTTTAGCGGCCAACCCAAAGGTTAAAGTTGGTGTTCAGCCCTGGCTCGGGTACGGTCCCTGGTGGATTGCTGAGCAGATGGGTTATTTTGAGAAACATGGTCTTGATGGACAGATTGTCAATTTTACCTGGGATGCAGATATGATTGCAGGGCTGGCCAGCGGCAAGCTTGATGTCATTGCTGCAGCCACCAATGCACTTATTGCAACCCATAACAAGGACGTGGATCTCAAAGGTTTTCTGGTGCTCGATGCCTCGTTTGAGGCGGATGCCATTCTGGCACCCAAGTCTGTGAAGTCCATAAAAGATATCAAGGGAAAGAAAGTTGCATATGAAGCAGGAGCGACATCCGATCTGCTCATCAACTACGCCCTGAAGGCAAACGGTATGTCAATCGCAGATGTCAAACCGGTGAATATGGCAGCTTCAGATGCAGGACTGGCTCTTGTGGCGGGCAGAGTAGGTATTGCTGTCACCTACGAACCTTACATTTCAGCAGCACTCAAACAGGGGCAGGACTATCATGTGCTCTACACTTCTGCTGAAAAACCGGGCCTTGTGAGCGATGTTGCCATGGCAACCGGTGAGTACATAGAAAAAAACCCTGAGGTAATCAAAGCCTTGGCCAAAGTGTGGGATGACGCGGTAACGTATCTGAAAAACAACCCTGATGAGGGTGGTAAAATCATTGCCGATGCAGTTCACAGCCCGATGGACGAGTACAAGCTGGCAATGGAAGGCGTGCGGGTATACGATCTTGCCGAAAACAAGAAGATGCTTGGTGGTGAGTTCCAGCAGGCGATGACGATGATCAGTGAGATCATGCTTGAAACCAATCCCAAAGATATGGTGAAAATGCCAGAGATTGATAAGTTGCTGGCTGTTGAACCGGTTGCAGGGATGTAACCAACCGTGATTTACCTGAAATGAAATACTCCATCAGTTCCTGATGGAGTATTTTTTTGTGATTCTGGATGCAAGGATGTCAATGAGTCGAAATAGAAAATTACTCGAACTGCGTAACGATATTCCAAGGAACATCTATATTCTCCTTGGAGCTGGTTTTATTCTCTTTTTGCTGGTGTTGTGGCAATTGGTTACCGCTTTCGAGCTGGTCCGACCCCTCTTTCTACCGGCACCGGCAGCAGTATGGGCAGAAGGGGTGAGACAGGTAAGGGAGGGTATCCTTTACCTTGATGCATCTTCGAGTATTTACAGGATTGTTATGGGCTGGGGACTTGCCACAGTTTTTGCAGTTCCTGTCGGTTTTATGATGGGTAACTTCAAATTCTTTGAGGGACTGTTCGAGCCGTTTATTGATACCGTCCGTTACATGCCCGTGGTAGCACTTATTCCGTTGACGATCCTCTGGGCCGGAATAGGGGATTTTCAGAAGTTTCTCATCCTTTTTATCGGTACGTTTTTTCAACAGGTCCTCATGATAATGGATAACGTCAAGCAAGTTCCGTTGAATCTTATTCGTGTAGGTCAGACACTCGGACTCTCGCGTTTTGAGATTCTAAAAGATATTGTGTTACCTGCTTCAATGCCCGGTATTTGGGATACTTTCAGGATGACCATGGGTTGGACCTGGACCTACCTTGTTGTTGCTGAGCTTGTCGCAGCGGAAAACGGCCTTGGCCGGCGAATAATGGATGCTCAGCGCTACCTGGCTACGGATACGATCATCTTTGGAATCCTTTTTATAGGTTTCCTGGGTCTGGTGACCGATTATATTTTCAAGATATCCGGCAAGTACTTATTCTCCTGGACCAGCGGCAGGTAATTGTTAAACAAGAGAAACAGAGATGTCGAAACCGATTTCCATAAAAAATGTCACAAAATCCTTCCCCAAGTCGGGGGAGGAGCTTCTTGTCCTTGATGATTTCAGCCTTGAAGTTAGCCGGAGTGAATTCGTTACCGTGGTCGGGACTTCAGGTTGCGGTAAGTCCACCTTGTTGAAAATTGTTGGCGGGTTGATGCCGGTAACAAGCGGAGTGGTGCAGATTGAGAATGAGGTGGTTGAGGAGCCGGGCCTTGACAGAGGGTTTGTTTTCCAGTCCTACAGCCTTTTTGAATGGCTCACGGTGGAAAAGAATATCCTCTTCGCCCTGAAGAAACGGCCCCTCGATTCGAAAGAGAAGAAAGATATTGTTGCTCAGTATATTGAAGAGGTGGGACTCAGCGGTTTTGAAAAGGCCTACCCTAAGGAGCTCTCTGGCGGTATGAAGCAGCGGGTGGCCATTGCCCGTGCTCTTGTCTATAAACCAGCTATCCTGTTGATGGATGAACCTTTCGGGGCCCTCGACTCTCAAACCAGGGGAATGATGCAGGAGCTTTTGCTGCGGGTTTGGGAGAATCACAAAACGACAGTGCTTTTTATCACCCACGATGTGGAAGAAGCTATCCTGCTCTCAGATCGTGTTATCGTCATGTCATCAAGGCCAGGCAGGATTAAGCTTGAGAAGGAAGTGGTCATTGAACGTCCCCGCTCGTATGAAACGACAACCAGTGAAGGTTTTGTGTCTATAAAGCGCGAATTGCTTGATTCCATCCGGGAAGAAACGATGAAAATAACAGGATGATCACCTTTTAGAATTTCAGTTATCCGTATTTCCCTTCAATGATGTCGCATCCATGTGATGTCGAACTTACATGCTGTCAATTGCTCAAGAGCCGACATTGTAGTAGTGTTATTTGTAATAATAATTGGATGGCTTACATTGCTTAATAAATGATGCATTGACGCATATAAATGATACAACTACCAGGCCGTAAGGGGGAAAATAGAGTGGATGTCCTGCTGGATTTTATTCTTCATAGAATGGATACATTCCTTGCTCAATGGACAGTAAACATGGAAGAGGCGGGGTATCTCGAGCATACGACGGCCAAAAAAGAGGATTGCATTCTTAGCCTTAAAGGACTTATCGAACCGATACGGGCCTTGCACCTTCGTGATCCATCTTCTCTGAATTTTGCTACGATTCTAAAACATAACAGGGATCTTGCTGATTTTCTCGTTAATACTGGTCGACGGCATCAAGCCCGGGGACTCAAGGCAGAAATGTTTTTTGGTTGTTTTAAAACATTGTTGCACGCTCTAGAGGAGATCATCGTCCAATCCGATTTGCCGAATGATGAAAAGTTGAGAGGATATATTGAGCTAAGGCGGGCTGTGGATGCTGTCGAAACTATAGCTGTAGCAGACTGGGAAGGCCGTACACACGATACCAAACTTGATATACTGGCTGAAAAGAATCGCAGTCTCACCCTGGAGAAAAACAAATATGAGAACATTTTCGAGTCAACGTCTGATATCGTTCTGGTAATAAATGATGCAGGGGCAATACTTGAGATGAATGGTGTCGCGAGGGAGTATTTCGGTACTGGTCCCCTTGGGACGTTTGTATTCCCACACATTGGTCACCCGGATTACGGAGTGAAAGAATTTCTTGAGCGTTATCCCCATGATCGGAACCATGAAATCCGGCTGAAGGGCGGTGCTGAAATCTATTCAATGTTCATTGTGCCACTGAAAAAAGTTTCTCTTGCTTCCGCCGGTTATGTCATCATTCTCAGTGATATTACCTCCATAGTTGATCAGCGGACGAAGCTTGAGCAACTTGTTCTGGAGCGGACAGAGGCGCTCACGAAGTCTGAACAGCTTTTCCGGTCATTGTTCACTTCTGCCGGTGAGGGAATCCTGTTGGTTGATACTTCTCTTAAAATTGTGCAGGCGAACGAAAAGGCTGCCAATATGTTCGGCTTGACCCGCTCGTGGCTGGAGGGAGAGAACTGTGTCAAAATTATCCACCCCGACAGTATAGACGTTCTCCGGCAGGCAGCCTCCATCCAGGAAGATGATGTCTGGCACGGTGAGTTTAATGGCATAACCGGTAGTGGTGACGCATTTCCCGCCAGTATCACGGTGAATAAGTTCCGCCTTGGAAACGAGGTGTTCCTGCATCTTATTGTGCGGAACATCACCCAGCAAAAAGCCATGGAAAGATATCTGCTTGAGGAAAAGTCAAAGGCGGAAGAGATGAATGTTACTTTGCGAAATGTCATGAAGGCAATCGATCGTGAAAAAGATGATCTTGAGCTTTCGATAAACCAGAAAGTCACGACAAGTATTATTCCATCTCTGCAGAAACTGGCCACCGAAGAAAATGTCGAAGTGCGTGATATGTACATGAAAATCCTCCGGGACCAGTTGGCAGGTTTGACAAGATCCTCTGGTGCGCTCAACAATGAGGACATCGTGCGGCTCACTAAATCTGAAGTGCAGGTATGTCAGATGATTCAGTCCGGCTCCACCTCCAAGGATATTGCTGAGGGCATGGCTATTTCTATAGAGACTGTACAGACGCATCGTAAAAATATCAGAAGAAAGCTTGGGTTAAGCGGGAAAGATGTTAACCTCTTTGCATATCTGAATAAGTAGTTTTCAGTCTGAACCCCAGCTTTCTGTTTTCCTCGTCCTTCATCACAACTCACCTTCCGCCAATAACCCACCTCTTGCGCATTGGGTATATTGATCTACCCGATAAATACCCAATGCCTCCCGTTTACATCCTTTAGATACCCGTTTATCCTTTGTGAAAATCAACAGAGGGGGCAGTATATGGATAACGTTAAACTCCTTGAGTCGTTCAGAGATTTTTTCCACTATGGGAAAAAAGAGCACCTGCAACAGGCCTATGGGACCATGACCGCAGCCAGCGGGATTGAGAGGAACCTTCAAGAGGTCGACTGGGACATGGAGGAATTCACTTTCAATAAGTTGTTTGTTGGTCCCATGTCTCCGCTGGCACCTGCCGTAGCATCGATCTATCTCGATCGTGAAGGATTAATTCAGGGTGATGTGACGGATGAAATCCGAACTTTCTATGCATCCATAGGGCTCAGCCTGGCCAGTGTCGGCAGTGAACCTGAGGATAGTCTGGCCTATGAACTCGATGCCTGCCGACACCTGTTGTTTTTGGCTCGGGAAGTTCCGGAGGCGAAGGCAGCGCTCAACTCTTTTATCAATGAACACCTCTCATTATGGATACCTGAATTTACCACCAGGGCAATGGAGCACTGCACCGATTCGGTTGTTGTGAGCGATGTGCTGAAGATGTTGTCAGAGTGGGTTGAAAGTGAGAATGGAAAAATAATGCAACACAAGGAGAAGGAATGAAAAAAAAGCCGGATGAAACAAAAAAGTCAGCTATATGTCCTTTCAGCAGGCGGGGATTTTTAAAAGGCATGCTTGCGACTGGTGTGTTGGCATCTGTACCTGCCGGAATTCTTCGTGCTCATGCCTGGGAGCGTATTCACTATGAAGGTGGGTATGAGACTTTCCGTAACGCATGTCCGAGAAACTGTTACGACACCTGCAGTATTAAATCCTATGTGCGTAATGGTGTGCTGGAGTTTATCGAGGGTGCACAGGAGTCCACCTTTACTGACGGGGCTCTGTGTGTGAAGGGGTACGCATACCCTCGCAGGGTATATAGCCCTGACAGAATAAAGTACCCGATGAAACAGATTGGCAGAGGGACCGGCAACTGGAAGCGAATCAGCTGGGATGAAGCCCTGACTGAGATCGGCAAGAAAATTCTTGAAATAAAAAAGAAGGACGGGTCACTGTTGGGAATGGCGCTGGATAAATACAGCGGTAACTTCGGTATTACCCATTATGGTGTCGAGGGCATGATGAGCTCTCTTGGTTATACCAGCCGGTTTGTCGGCACACCATGCTGGCCAGCAGGCATCGACGCCCAGAATTTTGATATGGGCAACATGTGGTGTAATGATCCGGAGGATTTTGTTAAGGCAAAATACATTATCCTCTGGGGTGGCAACCCGGCTTGGAACTCCATGCACACCATGAAGTTCATTTACGAGGCGCAGGAACGAGGTGCCAAGCTGGTGGTTATCGATCCGCTGCTAACTCAGACCGCGGCAAAGGCTGACCTTTATGTGCGGGTCAAAACCTCGCAGGATGGTGCGCTTGCTCTTGGTTTAGCACGGCACATCGTCGATAAAGATCTGTATAACCGGGAGTTTGTCGAGAAATACAGCAAAGGATTTGACGACTTTGTAAGCTACCTCAAGACCAACGTGACCGTTGAATGGGCTGCTGAACAGAGTGGTGTACCTGTTGAGGTTATCAAGCAGATCGCTGAGGAGTATGCGAAAGCTGAACCCGGAACAATCTGGGCCGGATATGGACTGCAGAGGCACATAAACGGCGGAGCCAATGTGCGGGCGATTGACGCACTGGCCGCAATGACCGGCAATATCGGTAGAGAGGGCGGTGGGGTCAGGTATGGGCATCTTCAAACCTGGGGTTTTAACTACAATGCCATGGTCCAGAAGCAACCCGAGGGATCTGTCGGGTATACGGGGAAAGACAAGATCAAGAGCGAGTTTACGGCAGAGCAGGAAGGCGCTGCCAATTATTCAGACAGAACTATAAATATCAATAAACTGGCCGAGTCGATCCTGACCGTTGATGAGCCGCCGATCCGGTTGTTGTGGGTTGCCTGTAAGAATCCGTTCGCGCAGGATTTTGACAGACCTAAGCTGCAGAAAGCCTTTGATAAACTTGAAATGGTCGTTGTGGTCGACCAGTTTTTCAACGAGACCGTGCAGAATGCCGATATCGTCCTGCCGTCAACGACCCTGTTTGAGGAGTATACCGTCAACGTTTCGTATTGGCATTATTGGCTGAGCATCAATGAAAAAGCTATCCCGGAGCAGTATGAGGCGAGAAGCGATCTGCAGATTGGTGCAATGCTCTCCAAGAAGATGAATGAGCTTGACGCCGGCTCCTGTACATTCCCGGAAATTATGGACACCAGGGAGTGGATGGAAAAAGAATTCAACGACGGCATCCATAAACTCTTCGGGATCAAAAGCTGGGAAGATCTTCGCAGCGGTCCGAGAAAGGCCAAACTGCCTTCCAGTGCCTCCTGGCACGACAGAAAGTTCGCGACACCTTCAGGAATGTACGAATTCAGCTCAGATCTTGCCGCCGAATATGGTCATACCAAACTACCCGAATACAGGGTCAGGAGAAAAGCGTATGACAAGTTCAGGGTACTTACACCGCACACCCAGTTCGGGCTGCACTCGCAGTTTGTGAACATCGACTACATGGAAGATTTCAACAGAGAGCCATTTGTCTACATCAATCCCAATGCCGCAAAAGCAAAAAATATCACCGACGGTGATATGGTGAAGGTTTTCAACAAGGTCGGAACCGTGACCGTTAAAGCAAAGCTCACCGATAACGTGGCTGAAGATGTCATCCTCATGTATGAGGCGTGGTTTAGGAAGGCAAATTACAATGTACAGAATCTTGTGGATGATGAGTCTTCTGACATGGGTTCCTTCAAAACCGGTGCTCCGGGTGTGGCCATACATGATCAGTTTGCAGATATAGCGAAGGCGTAGGGAGAAAAAAATGAAAAAACAGCTGGCCTTTATGGTCAATTCCAAAAAATGTATAGGCTGCTACTCATGTGCTCTGGCATGCAAGAATCAGTATCATCAGGAGCCGGGAGTGGTTTGGCGTGATCTGACACCTCTTTCAGAAGAACACTATCCACATCGGGAGCGGGCCTTCTACTCGCTTGCCTGCAACCACTGCGATAAGCCTGTCTGTGTTGAAGTATGCCCCGTACAGGCGCATGTGAAGAGGAAAAAGGACGGTATTGTCGTGCACACTGCAGAAAAATGTGTGTATTGTCATGCATGTATCGATGAGTGTCCCTATGGCGCGGCAAAAGATAATCAGGTTCTCGAGCGGGCGGAAAAGTGCAGCATGTGCGTTGAGCGTGTAGATGCAGGGCTGAAACCGGCATGTGTACTTGGCTGTCCCACCAAAGCGTTGACGATCATAGATCTTGCGGATTTGAAGAATCCCCAGGCGGAGCAATACCCCCCCGGCATTGAGAAGCATGAGGGCCTTAATCCTTCAACCAGGTTTATCAGGCCGGCATCCCCTGAATTAGCACTTGCAAAACAGGACTCCTGAAAGGATGGCCGGGCGTACAGGCCCGGCCATGATCGCCCATGACTTTACGACAACTGATTATTATGGTGAGTGTATTGACCGCTGTGTCTGCTGCATCGGCAGCTGATTATGCGGTCGGCATAGATGAATGGCTGCATATCCCGGTTGCAATACCTCAGCAAAAAGCTGGTGGCGGGGATTTTTATAATCTACAACTTGAACCCCTTCATTCCGGAAAGCCGGTAGAGTATGAACTGGTACAAGAGGGCATCAATGTTCGATCGGGCACAGCAGGTGTGTATGATTTCAGAGTGGTGGTGAATCACGTTACAAAATCGAGTTGTGCTGGAGTTGAAGTCAATGAGTTCAGTAACCAGGAGTTACGGCTTTATGTCAGGGACTGATCCATGTACAGCTGCTTTGGTTCTGGATACTTCAATAATGGATGTTCGTCTGAAATTGCCAGACAAAGATGATCTGGAAACACAGGATGGCCTGCGTTTCATGACATGTATGATCCCTGGCTCTGATCTCTTGTTCTGCAAATTATTATAGAAACATGCCAGTTGAGGAACGACCGACTCTAGCCCGCGCAGGTTGAGAACAAGTGGTAAAGCAACGCGCATCGGTGTATGAGGATTTAGGATTAGGTGTCACCAGGGAAAGGGTTATCCTGTTCGCATAGGATAACCCTTTCATTATTGTTTTGGCTCGAACGTTACAAATCTAGCCTTGATACCTGTCAGCAATCTCCAAACTGCATTTTACTTGAACTGGATGCGCGAAAGCCGTCAACTCTATCTCCGTCCCGGCAGATGATGTTCCCCTTTAATCCTTTCTTGTAATAAGCGGTCCAGATATAGCGCCCTTTATCGCGATTACCATGAAGCCTTAATGGTCTCCCGTCAATCTCGCATGAATCGTATTTCGGTGCATCCGAACAGAGCACCAGGGATGAACCACGACCGTCCCAGGATCGAGGATTCCAGTGGTGATAGTTGTCGGTGTATTCAATAGTGTCTTCGCTGCTGACACTCGCAGCTTGAACGGACGGTTGGGCTGCTGACTGTGTCTCTCCTGCACCACCGCTGACATCGTCGTCGTCATCATCAAACCAATCACAAGCCGATATGGATAAAGCCAAAGTCAGGCAAAAAGCTAATCTAATTAATTTCATCATTTTCTCTCCTTCTGTTATTTCATTTAGGATTGTTTTCACCAAAAAAAATCTATATAAAACGACGTCTTCCAATCAATTGCCAGTTTGTCGTCGTGTTGATCGGACGAATAGTGTCCAGATGATCAGGTGGATTAATACAAATCACAAAAAAGTGGCAGGCGGGCACTCTGTAGAGAGTGCCCGTGTATTTGTGAAGATTGCTTTTGTTATCATTGAAGATATAGGAGGTTTCAGCGATGAATTCGCTTAGGAGGCTGGAGGCTGCAGCTTTTGAAGTGCTTCAATGCGAGCCGGAATAGGGGGGTGACTTACAAAAAAGCGGGACAGGCCATTCTCTTTCGGCCTGATTCCAAAAGCCGCAACATGTTCCGGAAGCATCGATGGCTGCCGGTGTTCCTGCAGTTTCTGCAGGGCATTGATCATTTTTTCGTTGCTCGTCAGGTAAGCCCCTCCCCTGTCGGCAACAAATTCTCGTCGTCTTGAAAACCACATGACGATCATGGATGCAAAAAGCCCGAGGAATAGTTCCAGGACAATGGTCACACCGATATATCCGAAAAAACCCAAGCCACCCTCGCCTTCCTCGTCACTCATAAAGGTATTGATGGCATTGGCTGCAAGACGGGAGAGAAATATAACAAAGGTGTTGAGCACTCCTTGTATGAGTGAAAGTGTGACCATGTCGCCGCAGGCGATATGGCTTATTTCATGAGCCAGCACCGCCTCCACTTCCTCTCGGTTCATGTTTTCAAGGAGGCCTGTTGAAACTGCGACCAGGGCGTTGTCCTTTTTCATTCCGGTAGCAAAGGCGTTCATTTCAGGTGCCTGGTAAATAGCAATTTCCGGCATTCCTATCCCCGCATCCTTTGCCAGTTTGGCGACAGTATCATGGAGCCATAACTCAGTTTGGCCTTTGGGGGTGATGATTGGGGTGGCTCCCGTTGACTTTTTGGCAATCCATTTTGAGAGGGCAAGCGAGATAAACGAACCACCCATGCCAAAGACTGCGGCCATTATCAACAGTCCCCCGGTAGATCGTGAATCGAGGCCGAAAAGGGTCATCATGATGCCAAGCAGCAAGAGTATGGCCAGGTTTGTCACAACAAAAAGAATAACTCTTAACATCTGCACTCCTACTTAAAAACGTTTCCAGGTTGATTCGAATAGCTGTTTGAAATACCGGCGAGGAGGGTCCTGCATCCGGGAGGACAAGGACCAGGATAGTTACCCCTCCCCGCCGGGAGGGAGTTCGTCTGTTTAAAACAGCAGGTTACATGAGCTTTCCGTTCACCAGGAAATGAACCCAGATGCTTGCCGCATAGCCAAGTGCAATGGCCGGGGTCCATTTCAGGTGGCCAAAGAAGGTGTATTTCCCTCGGGCCTGACCCATAAGTGCGACACCTGCGGCAGAGCCTATTGAGAGCATGGAACCCCCGACACCGGCTGTAAGGGTCACGAGAAGCCATTGCCCGTGAGACATCTCGGGCATCATGGTCAGAACGGCAAACATGACCGGGATATTATCAACAATTGCCGAAAGTATGCCTACCAGGATGTTTGCAGTTGTGGGACCAAGATCGAGATACATTATTTTCGAGACCATTCCCAGGTAGCCGATAAAGCCAAGGCCGCCAACGCAGAGAATGATGCCGTAGAAAAAGAGCAGGGTATCCCACTCGGCACGAGCCACCTTGGTGAAGACGTCAAAGGGTACAATCTGGCCGATGCGCTCTTCAGCTTTTTGGGGGTCATAGCTTTTCGGATCGGGCTTGTGGGTTTTGTTCAGGTAAAAACCATACAGTTTCAACAGTGAAAGACCGGCCATCATTCCTACCATCGGTGGCAGGTGCAGGAAATTATGGAAGCTGACTGCTGTGGCTATGGTCCAGAGAAACAGACCGATAATGATAAATGCGCCTCGTTTAAGTTTCAGGTCCTCGATATTCGGGTCGGGATGGCGGTTCGGGATGGCAAAATGCATAATAGCTGCCGGGACAAGCCAGTTGACGACTGAGGGGATAAACAAGACCAGGAATTCCTGGAACTGAACGATACCTTTTTGCCAGACCATCAGTGTGGTGATGTCGCCAAAGGGACTAAACGCGCCACCTGCATTTGCGGCAACCACAATATTTATACAGGCGAGCAGGACGAACTTCTTGTCTTCCTTGCCGATGGCCATGACGACGGCACACATCAGCAGGGCCGTTGTCAGGTTATCGGCGATAGGTGAGATGAAGAATGCCAGGACGCCGGTAATCCAGAATAATTTCCGAAAAGAATAACCGGCGCCGACAAGCTTGACTCGCAACACCTCGAACACCAAACGCTCTTCCATGGCGTTGATAAAAGTCATGGCAACAAGCAGGAAGAGAAACAGTTCCGCATATTCAAGGATGTTATGGCGGATAGCAGTTTCAGCAACGCCGGTTATACCGTTCATGGCGTATATGAGACCAATAAGGCCCCAGATGATACCTGCTGCAAGCAGGACCGGTTTTGATTTTCGCATATGGGTGACTTCTTCGAGCATGACAAAGGCATATGCTATGACGAAAACCACAATGCCGAGATAACCGACCCAATGACTGGTAAGATTGAGAATCTCACCGGTGCTGGCAGTACCGGCAGCGGCAAGAGCGTTTGTGCCGAGGCCGAGCAGTGCAGTAAAAGTGGTGATCAAACAAATGATGCTCAGTCGCTTCATGATACAACTCCTGTTTTATTTATAGTTTTCCTCCATCGGCACCCCGCTGGCGCCAATGGAGATGTTTTTCCCATTAAGAGATCGGTATCTTGGTGGTCATACCCATCAGCGGCCAGATGACGCTGACAGCGAGCCAGGTGACCAGCATCAGGATGGCGGATGCGGGAATACCGTATTTCACAAATTCAGCGGTCGTGAATTGTTTTGAGTTATAGGCAATAGCATTGGGCGCCGCGCCGACCAGAAGCAAAAATGGCATACCTGCCACAACAAGTGAGGAGAAGAGAATAACCTCTCCACTCACGCCAAGGTACGGAGCGATAACAAGCGCGACGGGGAGCGAAATTGCGATAGCCGCGACGTTCATGATAAAGTTGGTCATCATCATCACGAAAAAGGCCATGCCAAGTACAAAGACGATGCCCGGAGCGTCCTTGAACAGCTGCAACCAGTTGACAGCCAGCCATTTGGCGGCGCCGGTTTCCCAGAGACAGAAACCGATGGACATGGCACCCGCAAAAAGCAGGATGATATTCCACGGGATCTCTTCAAGGTCATCCAGACTGAGGATATTCAACATAAAGAAAGCGATAGTCGAGCAAAGCATGATGCCCGTTTTATTCAAGGAGGCAAGTGCCGGGATAAAGTTCTTCAAGGCAATGAGCAGGATGGTTGCCAGCACCACAATAATGGTAGCTATTTCATTGCGACTCCATGAGCCGAGTTCGACATACATCCTTTTAGAGCGCTCCTGGAGACCTGTGATCTCGCTTTTTTCCGGCTTGAAAAAGAACATGCAGAAACCCCAGAGAATAAAGACCATTAACCAGCCGATTGGAAACATGTACCAGGTCAACTCAAAGAAACTGACATCGACATTCATAATATCTTTGTAGAAGCCAAGGGCGACAGCTCCTCGGGCGGCACCGAGCAAGGTCACGATAGAACCTGCACCGGCCACATAAGCCATACCAATGAACAAACCTTTACCGAACTTGGTCGGTTGATCGCTATCGGAGTAGAGGGCATGGATCGTCATCAGCAACGGGAACATGGTTGCTGCTACAGCAGTATGGGCCATCAGGTGTGTCAAGAGGGCGGTCATGACGAAGCAGCCCAGGTAGATCATGGACGTCTTCTCTCCGACGATAGCCAGCATCTTATATGCCAGCCGCTTTGTCAGGCCGGTTTTGGTAAAGACCATGCCAATGACTATGGAGCCGAAAATGAAGAGGACGGACGGGTCCATGAAGTCCTTGAAAGCTACGGAGGGGCTTCGGATGAGAAAAAGTGCCTGCAGGGTGCCGATGGCAAGGCTGGTGACGCCGATGGGTACCACCTCAAAAACCCACCAGGTGGCTGCGAGGGCGAAAATGGCAAGAGCGCCTTTTGCTTCCCTGCTCAATTCAAAGTGCTTGCCGAGAGGGTCGACAGCGTCCGGTAGCGGCGGGCACCAATAGACCACCGCAAAAAGAACAAGCCCCAGGCACATAAAGAAAATGCGCTGTAGATCAGGGGACCTTACCGGAGATAGAGATTGTGTTACGGTTGCTTCACTCATGATAAGTATCCTTCGGTCAAAATTCTATCTGTTGTACCAGAGGGAGGGAAACAGCAATTGCCGAGAATTTTGAATATATCCTCGATACGTATCGCTCCCTTGAGCACGTTATTTTCTGTTACCGGTAAAACATTCTTTTGATGGGCGAGCATTATTCCGAGTGCATGAACAACATGGGCTGAAACACTCACGACGAGCGGTTGTTGATCCATAAATCGGTGGACGGAAACAGACGCCTGAGTTCTGCATTGGTCCTTCAACCATTCATCGATAACCACGATTAGTTCTACAAAATGTTCGCTCTCTTCGAACACATGTTTTGAAGCAGAGGGACGCAAAGCTGGCTGAAAAAACTTCTCCAGTATTGCCGAGAATCTGAGCTGGCCAACCAGCCGGCCTTCCGTGTCTGTAACCAGCATGTCTTCGAAATTCAAATGCTTCCCTTCTCCTGATTGGTGCGCCAAAAACAATGCTATTGCATTGTAGATCGGTTCGTCCTGACTGATATGCGGGTATCTGGAAAGAGGAATCAATGTTTCCCGGACAATGGATATATCGAGTTTCATGCCGTCACCGTTGTATTTCCTTTGGGGGTTGATTACCAACCTTGCCTCGTTGCTATTCCTGTGAGTACTGTCCGGGTTTTCTCTGACTGGGACTTTGCAAAGCGATCACGGGCAATACGAACTTTTTCCAGCAGGTTGTTAATCTCGACAGGTTTTTCAATAAAGTCGGATACTCCTATTTTCATGGCATCCACCCCACTCCGGACGGTCCCGTGACCGGTTAGAATGATTACCTCCAACGAGGGATTCATTTCCTTAATTCTCTGTGTGGTTTCAAGACCATCCATGCCGGGCATCGACAGATCGACAATGATTACCTGAAAAAGCTCAGATGAAAGTTTTTGCAGCGCCTGCTCTCCGCCGAGGGCGATATCAACCCGTAACCCTCTCATTTTCAAACGCTCAGAGAGAGTCTGCAGAAAATCATGTTCATCGTCCACCAGCAGTACGCGCGTTAATTCATCCTCAGTCACACTTCACCTCGATTATTCTATCCAGTCAGGTTGTTCTCACTCTGCCTCTTCCAACGATTATCACGGATACACTTTTGTTGAATTCTCAGTAAGCAACCATCATGCCAGACGTTTGGGTATTCGTCATATAGGCAGTGATTACAAGAAGATATCAATAAATTGTGCATCCGAATTGCTCGATTTTCCGACAGATTTCTGTCGCGGAAGCGTGATACATGTAGTTCTGTATCGTTACTAAATGTTACATAACGTGACAGTGATGCCCGGCTGCAGCTAATCTTTACAGTTGCCATCCAGCTACTGGAGGTGATGCAGAGGGGTCTGTTATGTACTGTTATAGCACGGTAAATGGGGATCGAGCACGTGAGAGAGGAGGGGCGGGCAGGTGTGTCGTGGAATGGATATCAGCCAATAATTAGGGGGGGGCGGAACAAAACGTTACATAAAGTTACACATGAACACGTCATCTGTACGTATCCCAAGTGGCCGAATTGTGAATTATCCCTTTGTAAATAAAGGAATATCATGACAATCCAACAGCTGGCACGAGACATGCAAATATGATAGTGACGTACAAAACGGAATTCATCGAATTCCTCAACCGTTATATATTGAATGAGGTATACTATGTCATCTATTGCACTGTTTCCATGTTCCTTTACCCCATCGCCAAACGTAGCCAGCAGCATAGCCGCTTCACTTCAACTTACGTTGTATGGTGACAACGACCTGATCCGGGACACTGCTGAAAGGTACGATGTACCAGAGGCTAAACTGCAAAAAGCAATTTTCGGAAATACATCGGTTTTTAATCAGTTCACCCTTGAAAGGGAAAAGATGCTCAACCTGCTTCGGTCTATGCTTGCTGAGAAGTTGTCCCAACAGGACCAGCACCTCTTTTTCGGTTTCATGGCCCTGCTGATACCTGCAGACGTATCTCATGTCCTGCACGTCCTTGTAGTGGGAACAAAGCAGGGTCGCATAGAGTCTGCCATGAAAAACGGTCTCACCGAAAAAGAAGCCAGAAAAGCTATCCATGCTGACGATGTGAAAGCTTATGACTTTACGGATTTCCTCTTTCAAAAAGAAGCGTATAACAACGCCCTTTACGATCTCGTCGTACCGGTGGAGGAGAAGAGTTCGGAAGAACTCGCCGACATTGTATCTCAATATTTTCACAAGACTTCTGTTTTGAGAACCGAAAAATCGATACAGGCAGTTGCCAACATGCAGCTTGCTGCAAAAGTCGAACAAATCTTATTGCAAAACGGTCATCGGCTGGAGGTCACGGCTATCGAAGGAGAGGTGCAGCTCAAGGTCCAGAAAAGCGTATTATTATATGATAAGCTGGTAACTGATGTCACAAATCTCGTAGAGCAGATCGATGGTGTACAAAACGTGGTGGTCGAAAAAGGGTATAACTATAATGACTCAATATACCGCCGCCAGAAATTTGAACTGCCATCGAGAGTATTGTTCGTCGATGATGAGAAGGATTTTGTCCAGACAGTCTCTGAGAGACTAATCAACCGAGACGTTGGTACTTATGGTGTGTATAATGGAGAAGAGGCCCTGAGTGTCATAGAGGAGGATAGACCGGATGTTATGGTACTTGACCTCAAAATGCCGGGTCTTTATGGGGTTGAAGTTCTTCGACAGGCAAAACAGATCGCACCGGAGGTCGAGGTTATTATACTCACGGGACACGGCTCGAATCAGGATATGAAAGACTGCATGGAACTGGGTGCCTTCGCCTATCTTAATAAACCTGTAGATATAGAAGAGTTATCTAAAACAATTAAGGCAGCAAATGAAAAGGCTTTATCAAGGAGTGCTCAGGCGGCGTAGCCTGAATGCTTCCACTCTAGAGAGACATAAAAAGGGGATAATTTCATGGAAGACGGATTGAAGACAAGAGTACTCCTGGTTGACGATGAAGAGGATTTCCTTTCGGTTCTAAGTGAGCGCCTGGAAGCACGGAATCTCAAAGTAAGTCAGGCAACCGGTGGCGAACAGGCCGTAGAAATCGTTGACCAGAAAGACTTTGACGTGGTTCTACTGGACCTGTCCATGCCCGGCATGGACGGCCTTGAAACCTTAAAGAAAATCAAGGCCGATCATCCGGAAACAGAAATAATAATCCTTACCGGACATGGCACCGTCCAGGCCGGCGTTGAGGCGATGAAGCTCGGAGCTGAGGACTTTGTAGAAAAACCAGTTGATATTCATGTTCTCATGGAAAAAATTCAGGATGCCAGGGAGAAGCACGTTCTGGTCATGCAGGAAAAATCCCGGGAGGAGATTGAGAAAATACTCAAGAGCAAGTCCTGGTAACTCATACTCCGGGGAATCGTTGGCTGCGATGGTGCACCGGTGATTTTATAGCGGAAAGGGAGATCATACACCTACGGGAAAACCCGACAATCATTTATGAGACATTTATTCACACCCCATTTTCCAGCACTACTTGAGGGTATTCCCTATCCCGCCATGGTCCTTGACAGGATGTTTCGGATTGTTGCCATGAACACTTTAATGGAGGCGATGACCGGCTATACTGTTGAGAGAGTTCAAGGGCTGCACGGCGAACTTGTCGTTCGAAGCAGTAACGGAAACTCGCGTGGAATTCGCTACTCCGAAGTGCTCAAATCGGAAACCGCCCTCTCCATTCACGGAGACATAATAAACAGCAATCGCAGAAAAATTCCCATCCAGTACCACATTTCCCCTCTTTCCGGTGACGACGGGGAAACCGGCTTGCTGGTCGTGGCGGAAGATCTTTCCGCTCAAAGCCAGGAAAATAAGCATCCCATTCGTGACTTTACTTCCGAAGAACTGATCGGCTACAGCCCCAAGATGCAGAAAGTATTCGACATGATACCTCTGTTGGCTCATACAGACGCCTCTGTACTCATCACCGGTGAGACAGGAACGGGAAAAGACAAGATTGCCGAGCTGATCCATCGCGAGTCGGAGCGTAGCCGCTTCCCTTTTATCAAGGTAAACTGCGGAGCGCTTCCACTCGACCTGCTTGAATCTGAGCTCTTTGGCCATGTAAAAGGTGCGTTCACCGGTGCCTCACGAACAAAACAGGGGATGTTCAAACTGGCGAACCGCGGCACTCTGTTCCTGACTGAGATCGGTGATATGCCGCTACCGCTACAGGTGAAGCTCTTATCCGTACTTGACGACAACCGATTCATCCCCGTTGGGGCTGAGCAGGTCGTAGAAGTGGATGTCCGCATTATTGCAGCAACGCACCGCCCACTCCGAACCCAGGTGAAAAATGACCAGTTTCGGGAAGACCTTTTTTACCGGTTGAATGTGTTACATGTCCACCTGCCTCCTCTGCGGGAGCGGGATAGTGATATGCGCTATCTGCTTGACCACTTCCTGGAAAAATTTACCCGGGCCTTGCGTAAGACGATAGTGGGAGTCACCCCTGCAGCCATGAAACATTTGCTCGCATATCAATATCCCGGCAACATCAGGGAACTCAGCAATATTGTCGAGTATGCTGTTAATATTTGTAAAAGCAAAAAAATTAGCGAGCAGCATCTCCCTCCCTACATGTTTGAAAAACAGCAGGTCATGGAGAGAGTAGAAGAAGTGGAACCTGTAGGTCATGTGGAGGACGTCGAACAGGTTGCGGTGGAAAAACCGATACAACGTTCAGGTAGCGGGGAGAGTTGGAGCGATATCGAACGTAAAATGATTGTTGAGGCGCTAAAAAATAACAATGGGAATCGCAATCGGACAGGTGAGGAGCTCGGCTGGGGCCGCATGAAACTTTGGCGTAAGATGAAAAAATACGGGTTGCTCTAAGGGGAGACTACAGATGCCAA
The DNA here is from genome assembly GCF_010646885.2 of Desulfopila sp. IMCC35008. Taxonomy (GTDB): domain Bacteria; phylum Desulfobacterota; class Desulfobulbia; order Desulfobulbales; family Desulfocapsaceae; genus Desulfopila. Next base: position 5,862,929 of record NZ_CP050700.1, read on the forward strand.
AATTACTCATACCCATCCAGGGGGATTACGTTGCCCCAAGGTTCGATCTTGCCACCGAAGTGTTGGTGGCTCGTCACGAAAAAGGGCGGTGTTTAGAAGAACCCAAAACAATCATCATGGAACGTCCCTCGGATGAAGGGCTTTGCCAAATGATCGTCGAAGAGAATGTCACCGATGTTGTCTGTGGGGGCATCGAAGAGCTTCATTATAATTTTCTGGTCTGGAAGAAGGTGAATGTTCTCGATGGAATTATCGCTGATTGGCAAACCGCACTGGAGAATGCATTGGAGGGAAACTTGAAACAAGGTGACATCCTGCTTACCGGCAAAGAAAAACAGGGGGCTCTATGAGTGAATCACAAGTCCTGACGATCTTTGACAAAATAATCCCAGCTTCATTGAAGCAGGCTGCAGATCTTGGAGCGGCTGGCAGGAGCTACCGGCGCCTCAGGGTTGTCCTGCTTTCCTGGATGCTTGGTCTCGCTATATGCCCGCTGCTGTTGGTCGCCGGGATGGGGTATTATTATTATAACGATCTGCTGAAGAATTCTGAAAAGGAACAGCTGGAGTGGCAACTGGACGGTTCGATCAGGTCTATCGATCATATGGTTGACCGCCTTAAATCCGTTGTGCAGTTTGCAGCCCACAGAGGACCGTACAGTGAACTAACAAATGAAGATAATCTTGAAAAACTGCTTATCCATATCCAGCGATATTACGGATTCTTTGCAGATCTTGGAGTAGTTGACAGGGATGGTGTCCAACGTGCCTACTATGGGCCGTACGACCTGCATGGGGCCGATTATTCTAGAGAAGACTGGTTTCGGCAAGTTGTTGAGCAGGGTATGACTATCAGCCCGGTGTATATGGGCTTCAGGAAGGCTCCGCATTTTGCTGTTGCAGTCAGTAACATTGATCCCGGCTCCGGACAATCCTGGGTGCTGCGTGCGACGATTGATGCGGCCAAGCTGCAAAAATTTGTCAACACAATCAAAACCAGCGCAGCGGATGATCTTTTTTTGGTGGATGAAGAGGGTATCCTCCAGACTCCTTCCATCTTTTACGGAGAGACGCTTTCACCTTTCAGTCCGGATGTAGTACCCGGAATCCGCAGGAATCTGACGGAGGATAATGAAGGAATTTTCGAGGCGATAGGTAAGATTGATAATACACCGTGGTCCCTGGTGATCCTCAAGAGGCACTATGTACACCAGAAAGATTGGAGGGAGTTCAAGAACAAGCTGTTTATCATGGTGCTTCTCTCTATAGTTGTGGGCATTCTTATTGTTTACTGGCTGGTTAGAAACCTTACAGGTCTGATCCAGAGAACGGACGAGATGCATATTGTCATGCTGCAGGAAGCAGAACATACAGACAGGCTGGCCTCGATCGGACGGCTGGCGGCGGGTGTCGGGCATGAAATAAACAATCCGCTGGCAATCATCGACCAGAAAGCCGGGCTCATTGAGGATCTTATCGGCATATCCGGAGAGTTTGAATACAAAGACGCGATTCTGGAATCTTTACAGGGAATATACAGGAATATAGAGAGATGCAAGGCAATCACCCACCGTCTGCTCGGGTTTGCCAGAAGAACCGATGTCCAGACTGAATCAATCGATCTCCGCCAGTCTATATCAGAAGTGCTGCAGTTTCTTGAAAACGAAATGGTCTACAACCGCATAAAGGTTGATCTGCAAATGCAGAACAACGTACCTGAAATTGTCAGCGATGGTATGCAGCTCCAGCAAATCTTACTTAACATCATAAATAACGCTATTGATGCAATAGGTAAGGACGGAACCATTACCATCACCGCCTATCCTGTTGCCGGGGATGTGCGGGTTGTGATTCAGGATGATGGGCCGGGTATAGAGAAAGAAATGCTTTCAAATATTTTTGAGCCGTTTTACACAACCAAGGAGCAGGGAAAAGGCACCGGGCTTGGCCTGTCGATCACCTACGGCCTCATCAAAAAGCTGGGTGGTGACATTACCGTACGATCCCAGGTCGGAACCGGAACGGCTTTTACTATCACGATTCCCATATCTCATGAGGATATAGATGACACAGGAAAATGACAAAAATATCAATCTGTTGATTGCCGATGATGAACATGAGTTCGCAGCAACACTCGTGGCACGACTTGAAATCAGGAATTTCGTGGTGAGGATGGTTAACTCAGGTCATGACGCACTTGAGGCGATAGATGATGAAGAGCCGGATGTATTGCTGCTGGACCTGAAGATGCCTGACATGGATGGGCTTGAGGTTCTGGCAAGACTCCGTGAACACCATAAGGATTTAAAGGTTATCATTCTTACAGGTCATGGATCTTTTGAGGCAGGGAGGGAAGGCATGGAGCTTGGAGCATACGATTATCTCATGAAACCGATTGAGCTGGGCAAGCTGATTGAGGTGGTCCGGTCAGCTTGTGAGGCATCGTGAGTACCACTGTAGAACAAAATCTAATGTCTGGGTGTGTCCTATGAACAACAAGCTTAATCAGGAAGAACTGCTGGGAGTGTATGAAATTTGCCTGGAGGCATTTGCAGGAGTGTCAGCGATCATCACTCACGAGATACGAAACAACATGGCTGTCATCAATGAGAATTCAGGACTGCTGGATGACCTGGCGCTCATGGTCGGAGATCAAGGGGCTGTGCCCAATAAAAAGGTCCGCCATATTGCAACAAGTATAAACGGACAAATTGTTAAGGCGAACAATCTCATGAGTAAATTTAATATGTTTGCCCATAGCAATGACACCGCTTCTGCTACTCTTGATGTGCAGGAAACACTCGACATCATGATTTCCCTGACTCGTAGAAAAGCTAAGCAAAACAGAATTACCGTGGTGGCCGGGGTGGAAGAGGGAATACAGCTAACCACTCGCCCATTGGTTTTTGAGGCACTGCTTTACCTTTGCCTGACCGACATGTATACCATATCAGCGCAGGGCTGCAGTGTGGAGGTGTCTAGCAGCTCGGACGGTGATTTCATCACCTTACAGCTCATAACTGGAGCAGGGGGGGGAGCGTTGACGTCTTCTACAGAAAAAAAAGCGAAACTTCTTTCAAGAGCAATTCAGGCGGAATGTGACATATCTGATAACAGGGTAGCTATCCGGCTTCCTCAATGAATGAGTCTGCAATGAGAGTGTCTGATGTCGTGGATAAGCAGTACTGATTGCGTGTCTTCTCCACTAATAACAAATCCCAGTCTGCTCAGGCTTTCAGGGGAGTTTGTATTTTCCTAATACGCCAAATACCATATCCGGAAGATCGTCTTTCTTTCGTGAGCTCCTCTGGAGCTGATTGAGAATTTTTTCAATGGTGATCCTCTCTCCCAGGAAGACATGTCGTAACATCAGTGAGATAAGTCGTGTCAGGGCGGTCAGATTTGCGATATGACCCTGCAGTCCGTGGTCATTTTCTCCTGCCGTCGACATGAAGAGTTCCACCGGCTTCTCCTCATGTTCTGATACGATGAGGTACCACTGATTGCTTTCTCTGTCCTCTGCCTTGTAACGTTTTGCCGGAAGCACGTCGGGAATATCATTTTGCCATGGGATCTTAATTCGTCGGACCTGTGGCAGGATTGCCCTGTCCTGAAAGAGGGGCCAGGCTTTTTCTACCGTGTCGGGTGTGTTTATAATCGCGTAGATCGCTGGTTTACAGGTCACGCATGCAGGAAATCGGTTTTTAATTCTTGTTACTTTTTCTGTGGATCCGCAAAATCGGCACTTTCGGGGCTTCATGTTCTATCTCTTGTAAAAAATATTATTGGTAAGCGATGATCAGTTCTACAGTGTTGCAACCTTATCAGTAGGGGTTTTCGGGATAAATTCAGCGAAATCTTTCCCATCGATGCCATTCGAAGTTGTCCTGGGAAGGCCAGTATCTGCTTTGCGAAGGGCGGAACATGTGTCTTTCTGAAAGAGTGAGGATGTGGCCGGGGAGGTTCGGGTCCTTTTTAGTGGCAACTGATACAAGCACCTTGAACTGTCGGTCAACCGACATCAGCCCGTTGTCAAATGACCAGTGGCAGAGTTTGCACAATGCCATACCGTTTGTCGGGTTGTCATTTTTGCTTTCAGACCATGGTTTGATGTGGGCGGCGTCGACGACGGTATGTCCCTCTGGTGTCAGCATTTTGATGCCGCAGAGAGCACATCGGTGTTGATAGAGGTTGATGACCGCCCTCCTGAATCCCTGGCTGCGAATTTGTTCCCTTTCTCTTGCAAAGTGTTCTGCCGGTATTGGTAAGTCCGCCGTTGCCGGGTGTTCCATGAGGCTGAAAGAGTAGGTGTCGGAAGCTTGATTGATCAAAGACTGTTCGTGAACAGTCTTTTGGAATTGTGGTGAAAAGTAGGTGTCTATGAGAACTGTTTGTAGCTTTTCTCGCGAATGGGCCATCTGCAGGAGCATGAAAAGATCCTTACTGATGCGCGCCCCCAGATATACCTCTCGCAGTCGTTTCATTGAGCTTATGGAAAGGCTTTTCTGGTGTATCTGCCCGGGCTGTGGCACGAGCTCCCAGAAACCGGAAGTGTCAAGATGATAAAATGGATAGGACATGCTGGCCGGCCGGTTGAAATCGGGCAGCAGCGAGATGTATTGTCCAAAGGTTTCCAGCAGCTCAAACGAAGGTTCAATGAAGGTAGTGGTGATCCTGCCAGAAGAAATATGGTCGATTACGGAGAGCAGCAAAAACGGCTTATAAGGAGAGCAATGGTTGGTATGTTTGGGCCAGGATTTACGATTTCTGTCAACTCTCAACTTGGAAAAAGAAAGCAGGTAGTTATCGAGTCTCCCACACATTTTTTCACCGAGCCTGGTTTCTGTATTAAGGTTAATTTGAGCGGCTGCGCCTGATTGTATTTCTATCCTATCACTATGGCAAAGGCAAGGCAGTGCGGCATTTTTTTCACCTGTAGGCCATGAAGCCACACATGTATTGACAGAGTGGTGGAGGGGCAACGTTCCTGAAAAACGGAATAAGGTGTCTGGTATACCGGAATCTGAGAATAGGAGGAAGACATCAGGAGATAGTGATATTGATTATCATCCAGATATATTGCGGGATTTTAGAATTGATGGGTTTTGGCATAGATATTGGATAAATCCTTTGAGGTTTTTGAGACATGGTGAGAAGAGAGCTGGAGTCCCCCTGAGTGCTGTCTCTGTTCCTGCCTGATGAAGTGACTGTTGAACGAAGGACGAAGATGGATTTTGATACTGCTATTATTTTAGGTTTGACGGCGTGTGCCTACGTCTGGTTTATCTCCATAGGGATTTTTGAGGAAAGAGAAGAAATAAAGGCTCAAGAACTGGAGGCGGTTAAACGCCGACAGAGGGCTGAGTATTTGAAAAAATTATATGACAGAGCCCTGTAATGGCAGGAAACCGGAAAGCCGGTGTTCTGGTTACGATGTATGTAGTGTGACTGGATACTTGCAATCAGGTGGCCTTCTTGCCATTGTTTGACAAAATTGTGAGTCAGACATGAGAGGCAGCATCTGAAAATCCATGAGCCGCGGTTTTCAGTCCATCAAGCTACGGGATATTCCCAATTGTAACCCGCGAAGCTCAGCGAGGCCACGCATGCGCCCGATTGCACTGTATCCCGGATTCTCAGGCGCTTTCTTGTCAAGATCATCCATTATCGTGTGACCGTGGTCGGGTCGAAACGGTTACTGCCAGTTCAGGCAGCCTGACGCTTTTCGTTGCTGCATTTCAAGCAGCAGGGCACGGGTGACTTCATACATGTCGACTGATCCTTCCAGGTGGTTGGCTTCATAAAAACTGCCGTCAGGATTTCGTTGGGTACTGCGAAGGTGTGCACAATGAATGCGGTTCCCGAATTTTTTGATCATCTCTGGCAGGTTATTGTCAAGGCGTGGGCTGAAAGAGCCGGTACAGAAACATAAACCATTTGATGGTCTGTCCACCGCCGCCAGGAGATCCTGCACATCCTGTGCTGTAGAAACGATCCGGGGCAATCCCATTATGGGATAAGGCGGGTCATCAGGATGTACAGCCATTCTTACCTCAGCAGCTTCAGCAACAGGGATTACCTCTTGCAGAAACTGAAAGTAATTGTGCTTGAGGGTCGCGGTATCAATCTTGTCATACGCGGAAATCATCTGTCTGATGTCGGTAACTGAAAGCCAAAGTTTACAGCCGGGAAAGACATCGATGATGGATTTTTCAAATTGTTTCTGTTCAGTTCTGGTGAGTCCCTCAAAAAAACACCTGGCCTGGGTGAGTTGGTTGGCAGAGTAATCCGCTTCCGCCCCAACCTGTTTCAGGATATAGAGTTCAAATGCAGCAAACTGAACTGGATTGAAATTGTAGAACCATTGTATTTGCAGTTTCGTGAGGCTAATTTGCCGATTGTAAGGGAGGTTCGAATTTTCGGTACTTGGGGTTCCACCACTCTCTTACCCGAACATTGCTGAAAATCATTTGCAGACCCAACTGAATGCGGCCTTCTGTCACCGACCTTTTCCTACGCCATGGTGCCACATCAAGCCAATCCTGAAGTTGCTGGTCGCCATAGTTTGCCAGCAACTGAGGCAAAGTATATGCCACAGACATGAGCTGTGTCCAGCGATGCAGAACCTGACGGGACTGTTGCTATGCTACTTTCCAGCCCCAGTTGTTCTTCATCTGGTTGAAAAGATCCTCGATTGCCCAGCGTCTTGCATAAAAGGTGAATATTTCCTGAGCAGTAAATTGTGGTGCTGTAGAGAGAGACTTTCTCTCTCTTTTCTTTTAAGCAGGCAAGGCAACTCGCTTAGCCGAATACTTTTGGCCGTATTTTCGATGGCGACTCTTTTTCCCTGTTTTAACAGAAAGGTCGTACAAAGGAGGAGCTTTCTTTTATATCCCCGCCATGACTATTTCATATGTCGCTGAAGGGGAAATTGTTTTTTATCGATGGAATAGAAACTAAACTGGATATGGGGTAGCCTTTCTCAAGGCACAGACCAACCTTACTTTGCTGACCTTTCCTGCCTGCACAGGAACTGCATTCGGTAGTTCTGCTGCCATTTTTCCCGGCACATCTCTTCTATTCTGGCCTCCCGGTTGGCTCTGCGATCGATATTTTCTTCGTTTATCAGTTCAGTGATCTCTGGATCATTTGAGCCTGTTCCCAGAAATCCGTCCGGCTGTTCAACAATGAGGCCGTGCTGTTTGAGGGTTTCGATCTTGGCTTCTCTTTGGGCCAGTTGGTGCCGGATAGAGTCTGCATGAAGTTCGGCAGTGTTCAGCAGGGCTGAAATCGCCAGTATTATAAGTAATCCCCTTTTGTTCATTGTTTGTTCCCTGTTGTTACTTTTCTTCAGACTATAGTTTATTTACTTTGCGTTTGCACTGCACTGATTCGGTGTTTTTTCCCGAAGAATTCTTTGATGAGCACTAGACTTAAATGGTACCGGGCATCTGATGTGACTGACTGGAAAAGCCTGACTGGCAGAAAGAGTGGAGTGTGAGAGAAATGTTACCAAAAAGCAGACAGAAAGAGGCGTTTTTGTATCATGCTGCCTCACTTCCTGTAATCGAAAATTTTTAGGAACTCGGTTTCCGCTTTATTTTCAAGTGGGGACCATGTATAAAAAAAATAGAAGACAAACAGTGATTTTACTTATCTGTATCTCAGTTGCAGCCGGCAAGCTTCAGGTTGCAATCCGGATAGAAATACCAATTACACCATGAGGGCATAGAAATGACAGAGAAGATGTGGGTATATAAATTTGAAGAGCTGGACGCTGCAGAGAGGTATGTCGGAGGAAAATGGGATGATATCCGGGGCCTGTTTGGCGGTAAGGGAGCCAATCTGGCCGAGATGATTCGTATAGGGGTGCCGGTACCTCCGGGATTTACCGTCACTACTGAGGCATGTAACGGGTACTTGCATGCAGGCGGTGTTTTCCCCGGGCAGATGTGGGAACAGGTTCTCGAAGCTCTGAAGGGTGTAGAACAGAAAACCGGGAAGAAATTTGGTGATGCGACGTGCCCCCTGCTTGTATCCTGCCGGTCCGGTGCAAAATTTTCAATGCCCGGGATGATGGATACTGTCCTCAATATCGGTCTGAACGATACCACCGCTGCGGGTATGGTTGAACTTACTGGTGATGCGCGTTTTGTATATGACGCATACCGACGCCTCATCCAGATGTTTGGCTCTGTTGTCATGGGCATACCTGATGAAAAATTTGAGGAGGTTATTTCTGCTGCCAGGCTCAAGGCCGGTGTGGAGCATGACACCCAGTTGAGCGCGGAGCACTGGTTGGAGATGACACAGAAATTCAAGACCATATTCCGCAGCCATACCCAGGTGGATTTTCCCCAGGATCCGGTGGAGCAACTCCACATGGCAACGGAAGCGGTCTTCAAGAGCTGGAACGGCAAGCGGGCCATAGATTACCGTAACGCTGCCAATATTGCGCATGATCTCGGGACAGCCGTCAATGTGCAGACCATGGTTTTCGGCAATATGGGGGATGATTGCGCTACCGGTGTGGCCATGACGCGTCACGGTTCAAACGGAGAGCCCGGCCTGGAAGGAGATTTCTTGATCAACGCCCAGGGAGAGGATGTTGTTGCCGGTATCCGGATGACGGAAGATATTCTGGAGATGAGTAAAAGTTTTCCGGAAGCATTCAAAGAGCTGGAACAGATCGCGGATAAGCTGGAGAAGCATTATCACGAAATGCAGGATATGGAGTTTACCGTTGAGAAGGGTAAACTTTGGATGTTGCAGACACGGGATGGCAAGCGAACGGCTCAGGCGGCTGTCCGTATCGCTGTGGACATGGCCAATGAGGGTCTTATCACCAAGCAGGGGGCGGTAACACGGATAAGCCCGGAGCAGATTGATTTCTTTCTGCATCCGCAGTTTGCGCCTCAATCACTTGAACTCGCACGCTCTGAGGGGCGTATGGTTGCACGGGGGCTGAATGTCTCTCCGGGTGCTGCCAGTGGGTTTGTGGTGTTTACAGCAGACCTTGCAGAATCATGGTCAAAAGAGGATGGTAAGAAGGTTATCATGGTTCGGCCGGAAACCAAACCCGACGATGTACACGGTATGCTCGCTGCAGAAGGTGTGCTCACCAGCCGCGGCGGCAGAACAAGCCATGCTGCCCTGGTAGCGCGTCAGTTTGGTAAGCCGGCGGTTGTCGGTGTCCAGGAGCTGGAAATAGACCTGATTCGCCGCGAGATGCAGGTGGGAGAGGAGCTGATTCGGGAAGGGGATGTCATCTCCATTGATGGAAATACCGGTGAGGTCTTTCTGGGAGAATTGTTGAAGATGATCCCGGACATCAAGGATCCCTGGTTAATCGATCTGTTGTCATGGGCTGATGAGTTCAGGACACTTGGGGTCTGGGCAAACGCAGACTATCCGGATGATGCCGCCCGGGCCAGGGAGTATGGAGCACAGGGAATCGGGCTCTGCCGGTCAGAGCATATGTTTTTTGAAACAGAACGGCTGCCTCTTTTCCAGAAGATGATAATGGCCGATCTGGCGGTTGATCAGCGGGACGCGCTGAATGAGTTGCTCCAGTTCCAACGCGAAGATTTTGCCGGATTATTCAGGGTGATGGATGGACTGCCGGTCATCGTCCGGTTGATAGATCCGCCGCTCCATGAATTCCTGCCTGATTTTGTCGAGCTCATGCTTGAACTGTCAGATATGAAATTACGTATCCGCGATACGGCAACGCTCTCACAGATCGATGAACTGCTTGGGCAGATACGTGTTAAAGAGAGAATTCGTGAGCGTGCCGAAAAACTGCGCGAGCAAAATCCCATGCTCGGTATGCGCGGAGTGCGGCTTGGTATCCATATCCCGGATCTGACCAAGATGCAGGTCCGGGCAATATTCGAGGCCGCCTGTCAGGTGACAAGGGAAGGATGCACGGTTCTGCCTAAAATCATGATCCCATTGGTTGCCCACGCAAATGAGTTGAGGGTCCAGAGAGATAGCCTGGAGAAAGAAGCCAGGCTGGTAATGGAAGAACAGCAGATAGAGATTGAGTACAAGTTCGGTACAATGATAGAGCTGCCGAGAGCCGCGTTGACTGCCGACCAGATTGCCGAGTATGCAGAATTTTTCTCTTACGGCACCAACGATCTAACCCAGACGACCTATGGAATATCGCGTGATGATGCAGAATCCGGTTTCCTGGTGGAATATGTCCACAAAGGTATCCTGCCTGAAAACCCTTTTGCCACATTGGATGCGGATGGTGTCGGCCAACTCATGGCGATTGGTATCAAAAAAGGGCGTAAGGTCCGGCCGGATCTGGAATGTGGGATTTGCGGTGAACATGGCGGTGATCCGCAGTCCATCGACCTCTGTCATGGGATGGGGCTCAGCTATGTCTCCTGCTCTCCCTTCAGGGTGCCGATCGCACGACTTGCTGCTGCCCATGCGGCTTTAAAAGATAAATCGTGAGAGTCTAAAACCAGCAGGGTTTCTTAACAGTACTATGATTCCATTGTGATAGCAGTATAACAAAACGTATCAGGCCGGTTGTTGCTTCCGGCCTGATACATAATTTCGGAAGATGAAGGCCACACAGAAAAAAATGGCAGCGGCCGCAGTCACCTGGCTGAGGGCAACAATATCCAGCGGAGTTACATGAAAAACAGTGCATAAAGGGGTGTACATAATGACTCCCTGGATCAGGATCGAGAATATGACGGACAGCCACAGCAAACCATTGGTGCAGAGCGGCACATCATAATTCCCCCGGATAACGAAGACCAGAATCATTTCATAAAGTACCACGTAATTGAAGACCATGGTCTGAGCGCGTTCGAGAACCATCCCCTGGCCACTGTTTCCTCCAGAGAAATGAAACAAGGCAAGGCCTATCAGTGCCCCGGATACTCCACTGCCGATGAGAAGCCGGAGGCGGTGGCGTGGCAGAAGTCCTTCCTCGGGAGATAATGGGGGTCTCTTCATGATGCCTTTCCCGTATGGATCGATACTGTAGGCGAGGGCCGGAGCACCATCGGTGATCAGGTTAATCCAGAGCAGTAGCAGGGCGGTCAATGGCAGGTTGAAACCGAGAAGGACGGCGAGAAAGATAATCAATACCTCCATCAGATTTCCGGAGAGGAGCAGCATGATCGATTTCTGAATGTTCTCATAAATTCCCCTGCCTTCCTCCACTGCGTCGACGATGGAGGTGAAAGAGTCGTCAAGCAGTACAAAATCCGATGATTCCCGGGCCACATCGGTGCCGCTTCCCACGGCTATCCCGATATCCGCCCCTTTCAGGGCCGGGGCATCGTTGACCCCGTCGCCAGTCATGGCCACTCTATGACCGTGTGTTTTAAGAGCATGAACTATTTGTTGTTTGTGTTCGGGAACCACACGGGCAAAGATTGCGGTTTCTGTAAGGGCGTGAGCCAGTTCGCTCTCATCCATATGGTCAAGCTCGCTGCCGGTAACAGCTTTACCATGAATTCCAATCTGGTTTCCGATAGCGATCGCTGTTTCCCGATGATCCCCGGTTATCATAATTACCCGGACCCCGGCCTCCCCTGCTCTCCTGACTGATTCTGCGACATCATCTCTAGGAGGGTCTGCCATGGCAAGAAGGCCAACGAATGCCAGGTTCGTCTCGGTGTCCCCGTTATGTCCCTCATGTTCCCTGCAGGCAAAGCCCATAGTCCTCATTGCACGTGAACTCAATCTGTGAATGGCGTCTTTGATCTGCTCCCGGCAAGATGATGTCATGACTTGAACGCTGCCGTTGCAGACGATCCTGGTACACCGGTTCAGTAGGTTATCCGGCGCGCCTTTGGTGTAGAGCACTGTTTCATTGCCCTCTTCAATAACGACGCTCATGCATTTTCTCTGCGGGTCGAAAGGCAGCTCAGACAAACGCTTGGCCTGGTAATCAACACCTGCTGTCTCTGCCGCTTCAAGGAGCGCTGTTTCAGTGGGATTGCCGCCAGTTGTGGTTCCGTGTTCGGTGAGGGTGCTATTGTTGCAAACGCCGGCAATCCTGAGCAGCAGGGAAATGTCTGGGTTTTTCTTGACTTTCGCCCGAATATCATCTTCATCGAGGTCGAGTTCCTGATTTGGGGTCCAGGCGGTTTTAACCGTCATCCTGTTCTTGGTCAGGGTGCCTGTCTTGTCAGAACAGATTACATCACAACAGCCAAGAGTCTCGACGGAGGTCAGTCGGCGTACCAGGACATTCTTTTTAAGGAGTTTTCCCGTGCCGATTGACAAGGCTATTGTCACCACTGCTGGTAAGGCGGTAGGTACCGCGGCAACAGCCAGGCTGATGGCAATAAAAGCAAATTCAAGGAAGGCGTCCGAAGCAAGGCCACCGGCGAGCAACCATTTTCTCCCTGCGGAGAGACAGAAAACCAGCACGCATATAATGATGATGGCGATGCTGAGATTCCGGCCGAATCTGTCAAGTCTCACCTGCAACGGGGTCATTTCTTTTTCGACCCCTGCGACCAGCTCAGTGATCCTGCCGATTTCTGTCTGCATGCCGCAGGCAGTAACTATGGCAAGGCCTCTGCCGGCAGCAATTGAGGTGGAGGAGAACAGCATGTTCGTCTGTTCGGCGATCATTGCGGGGTGGCTCAGCGTTTCAACCTGTTTAGGAACAGGTTCGCTTTCGCCGGTCAGGACCGATTCTTCAGCAGAAATCCCCATCGACTCGATGAGTCTGCAGTCCGCTGCGACCTTGTCCCCGGTTTCCAGCTGGATGATGTCCCCACAAACAAGCTCCTCCGCGTTGAGAAGAGAAATGACGCCATCGCGCTTGACCCTGGCGCTTTGTTTCATCATGTTTTTGAGTGCTTCGAGGGATCGATTCGCTTTGAATTCCTGGTAAAAACCAATACAGCCATTCATTATGAGGATGATCAGAATGACTGTTGAGTCGCCGTATTCTCCTATAATGAGAGAAAAGAGCACAGCAAAGAGCAGAAGATAGATAATTGCGTTGTTAAATTGGTTGAGAAGGATTTTCCAGGCGGGTGTGGGCGGTTGAATTGCAAGCCTGTTCAGGCCGTTCGCTGCCTGTCTACGTTCCGCCTCGGGTGATGAAAGTCCTGCCCTTGATGAGTTCAGCCGGTTGAAGATTTCGTCAACCGATTGAGTGCAGTCGCTGATCATATCAACCGTAAAGGTTCTAATTTGTCAGGATGAATAGGCTCATGTTTCACATGTTTAATGGTATCGAACGTATGCAAAAAAACAAGGGACAAAAAGGGGGATTTGGGGGGAGAGGTGTCCTGCTGACAGAATGGAACAGAGCAAGAGACGGGAGTGAGTATTCACCGGGTGGGAGGAAATGCCTCAACTCCCTTCCCTTGTCTCTGTATCCGTGGGGTGCTTCTATATGTGAATAGCTGATGCTATGCTTGTTTACTAGCAAAGGGTATACCAATCTGTCTCAGATCGCATCTCAAGCTATTTTATTCATTTAATATCGAATTGTTGGCTATCATTCGGCTGTAAGAAGTCGGCGGATGCACAACTTGGAGGGCGGGAAGGGGCTCCGTTGTTGCGCACCCGGTTACAATAGGTGCACACCGGTGATGTTGGCCTTTACCGGTAGCTCTTCCGGCAAACCGAATATGCGACATATCCAACCAGAGTAAAGTAAAGAATTGGTTATAACCCTTCGAGGTGCGCGGCGGATACAAAAATCTTTTTTGCGTACTCTTCAACGATCCAGGTAACCGGGGTCCCTTTGGGAACGACAAAAGAGTCGCCCGCATTATATACATGAGTCGGGCCGTTTTTTTCCACAACCTTGACACTGCCTTCAACAATATAGCAGAATTCAAGTTTCGGGTGGTTATGCTCCCAACTGCCTGCGGTGCAATCCCAGATACCGGATTTGAAGTTACCGCTGCTGTGCTCGAAGTAAGTCCAGTTGTTGGCATGTGGGTCTCCCGATTTTGGGTTGACCTTCGGAGCTGATTTGTGGGATATAACTTCAGATTTTCCAATGTTTACGATTTTTCCTTCAGACATGTTTTTTCCTTATATGTATTGTTGCATGAGGTTGCAGGAGGATATTGAGCTGAAGACCGGGGGCAGACCTCAGGTCCGCCCCGGACTCCTTAAGTTATGGCTTCTTCGAATCTGTCGGGTCGGTAGTCTTCTATCGATAATTCCGGTTCCTGGCCGAGCACCAGCTGGGAGACCAACCGGCCCATGATCGGGGCAAGCTGGAAGCCATGGGCGGAAAAACCGCAGACATGGAACAGGCCGGGAACCTTGGTTGAGGCACCGACTACCGGTACCTTGTCTTTGAGGCACCCCTCAAAGGCGGTCCAGCAACGCATCATCTGCGCGTCGCGGAGTTTTGGAAGGATTTCGACCATGATCCTGGAGGCTTGGGCCATCTGCATTGGGTCAACCCATATTTTTTCCCTCTCGAGGTCGAGTGGTGAGCGGTAACCGCCGCCGACAACTATGGTACCGTTCTGGTAGGCCATCAGGCCAAGCAGCCTTCCTGTGAGGCCCAGGGAAGTTCCGTTCATTAACCCAGGCACGCGGTCAGTTACCATCATGGTCGGAGCCACGGCAAAAACAGGCAGCGGATCGCCCAGCATCTCAGAAAATCTACCTGCCCAGGCACCGGTACCGTTAATCAGGCATTCTCCTTCATAGACTTTACCGGCACTTGTCTTAACCTTAAAGCCGGAAGAGGTGGCTTGGGCTTCAATAATCCGGGTATGACAGAGCAGTGTCACTCCCTCCCGTTCTGCGGTTGCGGCATACGCTTTTGAAGTGAGCATCGGATTGGCAAGGCCGTCTGTGTAGCAGGCGAGCCCACCTACCACGTGTTCAGCCACCGATGGGGACATGCGGAACACCTCTTCCCGGTCCACAACAACTTCGTGGTCGTAGCCCATGCTTTTCAGCTTCGCCTCACGCGTGACCAGAACCTCCATCTCCTCATCGTTTTCAGCAAGGCGCAGCCGGGGAGAAACGAAGAATCCGCAGTCGGAACCCACGGTTTTAGAGTGATGATCCCACATCTTTCGAGATTCAACAGCATGGGGGATTTCACGGACATCCCTGCCCTGGCATCGAACGCCGCCTGAGTTATTGCCGGAGGCGTGGCGACCGGGAATATCTTTTTCAAAGATAATGACCCGTTTACCTTTCCGGGCAAGCTCAATGGCCGTGGCACAACCCATGATACCACCACCTGCAATCAGTACATCAGCTTTCATGGGATCCTCCCAGTGTTGCATTCGCCAGTTCCTGCAGGCTGACCGGTTTAATGGGCGGTCTCAGCCGGTGTGGCCGGGCGTCTTGCGGTGCTATTTTGGCTCCGCTGACAATGAGTTCATTGACTGCCGAGGTGCACATCCTTCCCTGGCAGGGTCCCATGCCACAGCGTATTATGGCCTTTATCTCGTTGTGGTCGGTTAGGCCATCCTCGACGAGATCGCGTATCCTGCCGGCGGTGACACTTTCGCAGCGGCAGACGATGGTGTCGTCTGCCATTGTGTACAGGTCTTTGCGCGGGGCATACATGGCATCGATAAACGGACGCGGGTAGAGTTCCTTTTTCAGGGCTTCCCGTACAGGCGCAGCCTGTTTGTCATATTCCGGTTTGCTTACCCGGTTCATTTCAAGGGCGATGGCAAGCCCTGCCAGTCGACCTTTGTATTCGGCTGATTTGGCACCGTGGACGAAACCACCGTCACCGGCAACAAAAACCCTTGGCAGGTTGGTGCACCCATCTTCGCTTACTTCAGGGTGCCAGAAGCGCTGGACGGGATTCCATTCATGATCGCATCCGACTTGTCTCAGCAGCGAGGTGTTGGGGATGATACCTTCGCTTACCAGCAGGGTGGAGACGGAGTAGGAAAGCTCTCTTGAACCGCAGGTAAAACGCACTTCGGTCAGTTTATCCTCACCGATAGCCTGCAACCCCTTGACGTTCATGAAAACGGGTACCTTGGCTTTCATGGCATTTTTCCGGACCCCGGCAATCATTTTCACGCCTTTCATCATGTAACCGAATCGTTTCATGGCAGCCGGCATGTGTTTCATGGCCGTCACAGTCTGGGCTATCGGTGTGGTATCGCAGATTGCGGCAACAGGTGCTTCAAGGGCCAAAAGATGCTCGGCAACAAGCCAGACAAGCGGGCCGCTTCCCGCGACTACCAGTGGCTCAGCCGGGACAAGGCCGGAGTCCTTGAACAGGTTGGACATACCGCCGCAGGTCATGACACCTGGCAGGGTCCAGCCCGGAAACGGCACGGGACGTTCCATGGCACCGGTGGCGATCACCAGGTAATCCGCATGTAATTTACCTGAAGCACCACCTCTCGAAAGGCAGACATCGCCATTTTCATCAGCCTGCCAGACGCGGGAACCTGGGTAATACTCCGCTGGTGATTCGGTAAAGGCACAGACAAGATCTCTGCCTTCGCTGTAATCCGGTCCCAGGAGTGTGTGTTGGTCGGCAGAGGCGTTGCCGATATTGCGGTAGATCTGACCGCCCGGTCCGGCTTGCTCATCAAGTACCGCGATCTCAAGCCCTTTTCTTGCAAGTTCAGCACCGCAGGCAAGGCCCGCTGGTCCTGCTCCTATTACTATGGTGTCATATTTATTTTTCATGGTTTCAATTACTTCCCGGACTGTGCTGCCGTTTAACCCGCATCCCGTCGTATACCGGTTCCAGACATGCCTGACGGTTCTTTTGCCCGTCGATTTCGACCAGACACTCGAAGCAGACCCCCATCAGGCAGTAGGGTGCCCGTGTATCGTTTTCCGCGGCTGATCTGCAGAAATGGTTGTCGTCGTGACCCAGAAGGGCGGCTGCCACAGTAACTCCTGAAGGTACCGTGCAATTCTCACCCTCGAATGTGACGGTGACCGTCTCTTGATTTGCAGACGGAGTACTCCAGACAAATTTGCTGTTGGTGTTACTCATTACAATTCCATTCGTAATTGCTGATAATTAGACGCGGTACGGTTGTTCCCACATCACGAGATCCTGGCCAAGTCCTTTTTCCACGGCGTTTTCATACATCACCATGGCCCAGCCGATATCCTGGAGAATCATGCCGTTGGAGATAAAATAGCGTCGCTTGTCGCTGGCCTTATCGATGGTGGCCAGGCCAGCGGCGATTTTGCCCAGGTCGTTTATATCGCTTTCCCTGATCTCACCGCTGTCAACCAGGCTATGGAGTTGGATATGCGGGATGGTGCGCTCGTCTTCGGGCAGCATCAATCCTTCTATCTTGTAGGTCTTTTGCATTTCCCAGCCATCGGGTACGACGTAGGCTTCTTTGAGGTAATTCTTTTCGACATTGGCACGACCAGGCAGGGTGAGGAGGGATCCTTCCTTTAACCATTCATCCTTGAAAAGTGGGGTGTGGTCGCCGGAGATGGCTGAGGTGATAATGTCCTGTCCAATGACTGCATCTTCGAAGCGGTTGACAATGGTGACATCGATATTGAGCTGTTCGCCCATCTCCTCGCAGAAAATGCGTGATGCCTCTTTGTTAATGTCGAATACCGTGACCTTCTTGAGTGAGGGGACAGCCTTGACGATTGCGCTGGTGCTGAACTTGCTGATAGGACCGGCAGCGATAACACCCAGAGTCTCACTGTCTTCGCGGGCCAGGTAACGTGCGCTTAAGCCGACAACTGCTCCTGTGCGCATGCCGCTCAGGATGTTGGCTTCCATGACCGCCAGGGGACTTGCGGTTTCGGCGTCATTCAGGGTCATGGTAAGGATGGACCGAGGCAGCCCGTGTTTTTGAGGGTTATTGACATTCGATCCGTACCACTTATTCCCGCAGACCTTAAAGCGCCCCCCCAGATAACCGGGCAGTGACATGAACCTCTGGTCAGGACCGCCCTTGGGCATGCCCTCAAATTTCGGTTCCTTAGGGAACCATATACGCTGGCCA
Source organism: Desulfopila sp. IMCC35008 (assembly GCF_010646885.2). Lineage (GTDB taxonomy): Bacteria > Desulfobacterota > Desulfobulbia > Desulfobulbales > Desulfocapsaceae > Desulfopila. Next base: position 5,880,870 of record NZ_CP050700.1, read on the forward strand.
TGTGAGTTACGGGTCGAGCCGCCCATGACGTAATCACCTTTGCCGAGCAGGGTGAAAACTTCATCCATGGTATCGATACAGCGTTCCATATCGGTGACGCCGGCAGCAATCATGTCCTGTTGGGAGAGAAACTTCATGACAAGTCTGGAAGATGACATAGTGTACCTCACTGTGATAGGAGCAATTGTGTTTCTATCGGAAACGGGCTTTATGTGACAAGATAGAGATGTATGATATATCAGACTTCAGATATTTGTCAATAACAGATGTAAAAACCTGTAGACAGGCATTTTTTTATACTTGTAATGCTGCATGTTGGTCCATTATTCTATAATGACCAGGGCATTGTTGATCGTAGGGATTTCAATGTGTCCTGTCTTGAGATTGTCGTATGATGGTCCAGATGTGAAATGGTTATATGGCTGATGGAAATCGAGTATTATGGTGCAAGAAGATCCCAAGGCCTGGGAGTATGAAGGGAATCCCAGGGATAATTTTACCACCTTCGATAATCGTGATATTCCGGCGGGAAAACCGGCTGATTCAAGAGGGATTTTTCGGCATCTGGTTATCCGCAAAGGGTTAATCCTTATTTTCCTTGGATTGGTGGGTTGTATATTTCTACTCGGCCACCAGTGGCCGTATAAATACCCTTACTTTACTGTTTCGTTTCTGCAGTCTGTTATGCACGATTATTTTCCGCGAATGGGGAATGGTAACAGTGCGTATGAAGAAGCTGGGCCACCGGCTGTTGCTGTAGACAGGGAACAAACTGATGGAGGACCGATACATCGTGAATATAATGAGGCTGATATTGAGCAGGCCAAGCGGGAGGTCCTGCTTCAACGAAGGGTTGAGTTGAATAGGCAGCGGGTGTTGAACAAGGTGGAACGTAATGAGCCACCGGTTGCGACAAAAACAGAAGAGGCAGCAGTTCCCCGATACAGGTATGAAATCGAGTTGTTCAGCGGGAGCAGAATTTTTACCGATAACGCGGTTATGTCAAAAGATACAGTGTCCTTTGAAGATTCAGGCGGTCTCTGGGTCTCCATAGATAAGAATGAAGTAAAGAAGATGACGCGCACCAGGATTGGAGCCGGTACTCCTTAATCCAGGTTTGTCTTGTTGTGGTAAATGTAGGAAACTGCGAAGGGAAAAATGAGGTTATGGGCCAACCGAACGAGGTGTTTGAGAAAACCTACACGCATTATCTATCCTTGCTGGCTGACGCGGATCTGGGTGGGATAGCCCTGCGACTCGGTATACCGTTTGATGATGGTGAAATGACGATTATGCTGTCAGGCGAGGGCTACCGTGTTTCAAAAGGGGGGATCAGGAGTTGTGATGGCAAAAGGGCGGGATTTGCCCAGAGTATTGTCCTCTTTAAATATCTGCTGATGCTGCCGGATGAAATCCCTGAACCGTCGGGTTGGGTCGCCTACCATACCTTTAAGGATGCGCAACCTTTACGGCAGAACTATTCACTCCAGACCAATGCCAGGATTGCTGAATATTTTTCCGGAAAACTCGTTGAACTGGAGTTGGCGGGTAAAAGGTTGGGAGGAGAGATTGTTGCGGATGACGCCTCTTTCGATGTCTCCATGCAGTTTACACTCTTACCGAAAATCCCCCTCTTTTTACGATTCAACGATGCGGATGAAGATTTCGAATCCGAGTGTACCACTTTGTTTGACCAGACGATCGAATCTTACCTGGATATGGAGTCGGTGAGTATTCTCGGCTCCCTTTTTGCACACAAGTTAACGAGGGACACCGGGGCAACAGCAGATGATAACTAATCTGCCATATAAAGTTATATTTCCACTCCTGGGAGCATTGCTCCTCCCACTCCTGGCGGGTGCCATCCTGACCAGGACAGGATCTTTTCTCACGCCCCAGGCCTACCTGCTTCCCCTGCTGGTTGGCGGGACATTCGGTTTCTTGCTTGGTTATCTCCAGGACAGGTACCGAAAAGCCTTGATCAATCTCAAGGAGTTGAATACGGTTTTGCAGGAAGAGATGCGGGAAAAAGAACGAAGCGAAGTCCGTCATGCGGCTCTTTTTGAGAAAAATCACAGCATCATGTTGCTCATAGATCCTGGTTCCGGTGCTGTTGTCGATGCCAATTCGGCAGCTTGTGATTTTTACGGATATACACGGGATGAAATACGCAAGATTACAATTTCTGAGATTAATACCTTGTCAGAAGCTGCGGTGAAACTTGAGATAGTCCGGGCGCAAGAAGAGAAAAGGAAGCAGTTCCTCTTCAAGCACCGCCTGGCCTCAGGTGAGATCCGTGAGGTGGAGGTCTACTCCGGCCCGATTGATATAGATGACAACCAATACCTGTTGTATGTTATAAATGATATTACTGAATTGAAATTGCTTCGCGGTATTATTCCTATTTGTTCCAAATGCAAGCAAATTAGAGATGATAAGGGGTATTGGAGCCAGGTCGAATCATATATATCCCACCACTCGGAGGCGGATTTCAGCCACTCCATATGCCCTCAATGTGCCGAGGAACTCTATCCGGAGGTATTCGACCAGGAGCAGGATGGATAATTCTACCCTGCCTTCCTTTCTCATTCGGGCCGATCATCTTTTGTGATTGTGCTTGTCTGCTGAGCAGGCTCAGACTTCTTTTTCCGTTTCAGACCAATGGTGGTTTGTTTCCAACCACTCTCGACTGTAAAGCAGTGCCACCCCCACTTGACCCATTTCAGCAGGTTGAATGCCAGCCACAGTGCCCAGGTGAGCATGGTGATGCGGTAGGCCAACATTGGGATAGAGACAACCATCGGTTGCGGCAGGGCAGTTTCAACAACCCGATCCTGGTACCAGCGCAACAGGAAGCTAGATGAATTGTTACCGGCAATCAGCATATCCGGATGGCCGAGCAAGCCGTTCCTGATGGCGAAAATCAGGGCACCGATGGTGATAAGAGTGAGAGCGACAAGCACTACCTGGGCGAGGTTAAACCATGCCCCATTCAGCAGGTTCCCTTTCTCTGCACGGATCTTAAGAGCCACAAACCAACCGACAATAACCAGACAGGGAATAAGGCCACTCTGGCAGAGGCCGAAACCGAGGATAAACCAGTGGTAGCTCCTGAGTGGCGTGATTTTGAGATAACCCAGGATGATTGAGGCGATCAGGATAATAAGCAGCTCGCTGTAAAAAAGAATGGCTGGACCTATCCGCGGGCCTTTGACAAACCATACCCAACGTTTGCCGATGCGGATTTCGATAGTACCATTGACACTTTCACTGCCCAGATCGATTTCGGGTACCTCGAAGACGGTGGAAATGCCTTCCGGGGTCTGCCAGGTGATTTCAATGTGCTGGCTACCGGGAGTAAGCGGTACAATGACCGTACGCTCATTTTTAACTGGCTGCTCCCGGCCGTTGATTTTTACTGATTGGATAGTTGCGTTTTCAGGGATAATGACCTGCTGCTGGTCTCCTCGTGTGGAGCGGATGGTCAAGGCGAGCTGCATGGCGGTGGACCTGAGACCCGGACTGATTTGCAGCAGGCTTGAATCGATGGTCTTGGTGGTTCCCGGAACACCTTTGGGCCTGGTGATATCCAGGCTTAGCTTCTCGCCGGGCCATGGGCGCCATTCAGGTCGCCAGGCACCACCTTTTGAATGATGATGGATAGGGGCAAAGCCATCTGCTTCCACGTGCCAGATTGGGCTGGCGTCAAGTCGCCATATTTCATACCACTCTGTTGTTTCAGGGGCTTCCAGAAGTATCCGGGATTTTTTTTCAAAGACAGAGCTCCATCGCTTCTGCTTCTGGTTGGTGGCAAAACCAACCTTCACACCATAGTCATCCACCTCATATTCGGGGTTGGTAACGGATTCACCCTCAAGAAGGGGGACGGTCAGAAAAACGGAGGTGCCAACGGGTGAGAGCCGGGTGATGACAGTTTCCACCCGCCATTGCAGGCCGAGATGCAGGATCCGTTCGACCTGCATAAGCGGTGGCAGGGTTGAGGTTTCGAAATCTTCTGAGTTTTGCAGATTGTCACTTTTGATAAACTGGAGTTGACCACCCGGAACATTGTTGATATCAAGCCCTTCCACAGACCACTCGTTACTGCCGTCAAACGTTGCAGTATGTGGCGTAACTGGCAGCATAAGCTGCAAATCTGTCGCGTTCAGCAGACCGGTCATCCGCAAGGTGTGACGTCCGGCATTCAAGGGGACCCAGAGGTTGTTATTGTTTTCGAGAACAGGGATACGTACCTTGTCCAGGGTGATTCCCCGCCAGAAAATACCTTCTCCCTGCGGGAGCCGGACGGCGGATTCAATGATGCTGTTCGCTTGAATGGTAAGTGTGATTTTTGAACCTTTGAGAACAATCTGCATCGATTCGAGATCTGCACAGTCCGGGAAACATTTATCAGGCTCCAGCATTCGGGTGCGGAGGGTTTGCAATAACTCACTATCCGGATATTGGGAGCAGTATCCGAAGGGTACTGAGGCGGTGGTCAGGAGCAGCAGAAAGACGGCAGCAGCAGTTGTAACCCGGGCCTTTGATGTTGGTTGGACTGGAGTACTTGTTTTCTTTTCACGGTCGAACATAAAAAATGCCAGTAGGAAAATGGCCATCACCTTCAGAACCGTGAGTACCAGGTTGATAATTGGTGAGATCATGATGAGTTCCAGCATCAACTCTTTCTCCACCGGACCGTTCCATGTGAGAGGTATGACCCGCCATTTTTTATCCGGCACACCGGGACCGGCCTGAACTTTAGACTGGGTATCATACTGTTGTTCCAGCCGCTTTGGGGCCAGGTTTTCGATGTCAGCAGGTACACTGCGCTTTGACAGTACCTTTCCGGCGTACTGGCCGACAGCTTCGGGAATGGCGTCGTCTTCCATGACCGTGGTGTAGGACATCTCGCTTTGCTGATCCACGGGAGGTGAATACGGCTGGTAGACTCTTTCAAGTTGAGGGAAAAAGCCGATGCGCAACTGTTCAACGGAGTAGGGGAGCACGATAATGACTAAGCCGATGAGGAGTGCGACCCTGGCTCTTTTAAAGAGAATTATAAATCGAGAGTCCGGAACAGCCTTGATAATACCGATGCAACCAAGGAGGGCCAGCCATAAGTAGACTGGTGCCTCGGGATCATGATAGGAGAGTGTCAGGCCGATCAGTGCAAGCGTTCCCGGTATAAAACCGAGGAGCTTAAAGGTGGAGATGACGATGATAAGAACAATAAAGCAGTCGAGTAACGTCCATCGCGACAGCCAGGTCCTGGCGGTGTCAACACCGGTAGCGTGAAGCAGCTTCCAGCCGGGAGGCAGGATAAGTTGGGCCGAGAGGTTCTGGATGGATTGTCCCCAGCCGCCAGCTGGTAAAAGCATGGTGCCTTCAAGCCTGCTGACCGCCATCCCGTTTATCTGTCCCTGCCGAACTTCGACTCCCGCAGGTTCACCCACGGACAGGCGGGTGATAAGCTGATCCTGGCCGTTGATAACCATCCGGCCAAGTTCTGCCGGTTCCTGCATTTCAAGTCTTGGTTGCCGGTGAACGGTGCCTGATATTGCATCCTGGATGGTTATCCCTGAGCCGTCGCTGTCAAGCCAGAGTGTACGGTGCAGGGTGAGCTGGTTCGGGGGCGGTTCAGGATTACCTCGTTTTATGGTTTCAAAAACCATGGACTGCCCTTTTTTCATGAGGTACGCCGGAAAGGTGTGCCACTCGCCAGGGATGGTTGTTCGGCTGGGGTCGACGGCTGTAGCATCTCCCTTGATCTTGACCATGCGCAGCTGGTTGTGTGCTTCAAAGCTCCAGTATTCTGTATCAGGTCCCAGCTCGGATTTATCGAAACGAAGGGTCTCTACCTCTCTGCGGAGGCGTGATTCATACAGAATGGTGAAATTCCCGGGCCGGGCCTGCATATGCATGAGTCCATCGGTCCCGATCTTGACCGGCAGGTTGCTGTGAAGGCGAATCGGGATCTGGTTCTCCGGTAGCTGCCAGTCGATTTGTATTTCGCGTGGTTTACCTGAGACCTGGAGTTCAATACGACTGGTCACCATCATCGGGATGGTATCCCTGATAAGACGATAGACCTGAGTATGGATGGTATCTTGCTGTTGATCCTTGTTGTCTGATTGGCGTGAAAGCCACAGGGTATTACCCGTGATGTCGGCTGAGTGCTCATCCCCATTCAGGGTAAATGGACTGATGAGAGCCGTCCCGCTGGGAATACGGATCGACTCCGGGAGTGATTGCCAGGTAAAACTGCCTCTGACGGTGTAGTTTCCAGGTTTGTCGATATAGATTGCAGGCATCCCCTGTTTATTGACAAGCAAAGCCGCCTTATTGTTCATCTTTACCTTTTGTGGCCAGTATTTTTCCTGGCCCGGAAGTAGTATCCACCCCTCTTTTTTCATCCGCCATTTCTGTTTAAATGTGCCTCCGGTTGACTGCAGCTTGAGTTCCAGCGGTTCAGGCCAGACGCAAAATCTGTCTTTACCGTTACGTGAGGAGGTGCAGAGTCGTTCTTCCTGACCATGTAATACCCAGGGCACCCAGGGCTGTAGCTGCTCGGGAATGGTGGGTGCGGAACCATGGGCGCTGGGAGAATAGAAGACGATGAAAAGGAGCGACAGCCAGTAAAGCTTTTTACTGATATCAGCCATGTAGGCCTCCCGACAAGGGTGAAAGAGCATGTTGGTAAGAATGTCGATTTATTATAGCCTGTTATGTTCAAAATTAAAGGACAAAGAAAGTCTGCATCACATGGTTCCTGGCCGTGAGATACCTGGGAGTGCTAAAATGTAACAATCTTACAATTATGGTTGGGTTTCGACACGGGAGCAGAGAGCGAGTTGGCCGGTCAGTCGGTTGTGATTTTGAAATTAATACTTATTTCATTGACTTATGGTGGTGGTTTCCGTCTGGCATTGTTTGTGCTTTACAAGGAATATCTTTTTGCGTATACGTTATTCTTATAGCGAATAACGCACTGTTGTGAGGTCAGATAGATTGAAGAAAATACTTGAGTCCATACCATCTGCCGTGTTGCTGGCGAAGTTGGCAAAAAGCGGTGGAAAACCAGACCCGGTCATATCCATGCTGGAAGCGATAGCAACCAATGGCTCTATTAACCAGGCGGCAAAAGTTGTCGGTATCAGCTATAAGGCTGCCTGGGAGCGGGTAGAGGCGATTAACAATCTCTCTCCTAAACCACTTGTGGTTAGAAAAACAGGTGGTAGTGGTGGCGGTGGTACGGTCCTGACCGATAACGGAAGACTTTTTTTGAAACGAGCCCGACTTTTTCAGAAGCAACAGGAAAAACTGGTTACGTTCTTTGAAGAGACACCGCGGGAGTCCTTTGAGATGCTGCAATCATTAAGGGGGATGGAGATGCAGATCAGCGCCAGAAATGTGTGGCTGGGCAATGTGAGCCGGATTGAGCAAGGCGCTGTTAACAGCGTGGTGACCGTTCGTTTAAAAGGAGAAGATACCATCGTTTCAGTCATAACACATAACTCTGTTGAGAGACTTGGGCTGGTTCCTGGAAAGGAGGTGCATGTCCTTGTCAAAGCGCCCTCCGTTATGCTCAGCAAAGGGGCGGACCCTGATTCCGTTTCTGCCCGTAACATTTTGCGGGGAACTATTAATCGTATTAGTCAAGGTGCAGTCAACGATGAGATTGTAGTTGATATTGCGGGGGGGAATACGGTCACATCAATTGTGACCAGTGAGTCCGTACGACGTATGGAGCTTGAGGAAAAAATGGAGATTTCAGCCATTATCAAGGCCTCCAGTGTATTGCTGGCTATTCCATAAAAGAGTCTCATAGAGATTGAAGAGAGAATAGAGTTATGAATACATCTCGGTATATTACACAGCTAGTCACCGTGATAATTGTCATTTTTTTTTATGCCTCATTACAAGCGGGTGAGTTGCGTATTTCAGTGGCGGCCTCGATGACGGAACTGTTTAAGGATCTGGCAGCAATGTATGAAAAGAGTCATCCCGAGGTGAAGATCATCTCCAATTTTGGACCTTCGGGGGGCCTTGCCAAGCAAATAGATCTGGGGGCTCCTGCGGATTTGTACGTGTCGGCCAATCCAAAGTGGATGCACTTCCTGATAGAAGAGAAAAAGGTTGAGTCTTCTACCCAAAAGATATTTGCCCACAACACCCTCGTTTTTACAGGGTTACCTCAAGAGAAAATAAACTCACTGGCAGATTTGCCTTCATTACAGCGAATTGGTATCGGTAGCCCGGGAAGTGTCCCGGCGGGACAATATGCCAAAGAGGCAATGGTGAAAAAGGGATTGTATGATAATCTGCTGAAAGACGGCAAACTGGTAATGGCCAAAGATGTCCGTCAAGCACTGATTTATGCCGATCGGGGAGAGACGGACGGTTCATTTGTATATAAGACCGATGCTCTACTGGCCCGGCAGGCCAAGGTCTTTTTTGAAGTACCGCAGGAGCTGTACCATATGGTAACATATCCTTTGGCGATGACGGTGTTGGGGATGTCGAACAGTGATGCAAAAGGTTTCTATGATTTTATAGTATCTGCAGAGGTGTACCCAACTATTGCAAAGTATGGATTTTCCCTACCGCAGTAAAGACAATATTGTTTCGTTATGCTGACTCTTTCCCCACAGGATATTGAGGCCATTGGGCTTTCCTTGAAAGTCGCGATTTCGGCCACCCTGATTTCGACACCTATGGGTATAGGTGTCGCCTATTTTCTTGTTTTCAGCAGGATGCGGGGTAAATCAATAGTAGAAGGGATCATCAATCTGCCGTTGGTGTTGCCGCCTGTCGTAGTAGGATACCTGCTGCTTCTGGCATTTGGTTCAAATGGCATTATCGGTAAATTGCTTGCCGGATTCAATATCCGGGTGGTGTTCAGCCTGACAGGGGCGGTGATTGCCTCGGCCGTGGTCGGTTTTCCGTTGCTGGTTCGTTCAATCCGTATCGGTATGGAAGCTATCGATCCCGCGTATGCCAGGGTTTCCCGTACCCTTGGTGCGGGCTGGTGGGACAGTTTTCTAACCATCATTCTGCCGCTTAGTCTGAGAGCTGTTTTGGCTGGCATGACCCTTATGTTCGCCCGGAGTCTCGGTGAATTCGGGGCCACAGTTATCCTGGCGGGTAACATTCCGGGGGTAACGCAAACTATACCACTGGCCATTTACGAGTATACCAGCGTTCCGGGCGGAGACCGGATGGCCCTTACCCTTTGTATGGTTTCTATCGGTCTCTCTTTTGCAGTGTTGCTTGTCAGTGAAGCGGCGACGCGCCGGTTCAGGAGGTCAGTGTAATATGCAGCTTGACGTGCAAATGGAAAAAACGGTTGGAGACTTTCGTCTGGCTACCACCTTTACCCTCTCCTCCCCCAGGACTGGAATTTTCGGTCCATCCGGAAGCGGCAAGTCAACCCTGATGAATCTGCTTGCGGGCCTGTCCACACCTGACAGCGGTTCTATTCTCCTCGATAATGAACCGCTGTTTGACAAAGAAAGAAAAATAAACCTGAAACCGGAACAGAGGGGAGTCGGGGTCGTTTTCCAGCATGCCCACCTCTTCCCGCATATGAGTGTCAGGCGAAACGTCCTGTACGGTTATAATCGGACGAAAATAGAGAACAGGCGGATAGAACCGGAAACCCTGTTTGAGATCCTTGGCATAGACGCGCTGCTAAAACGTGCTGTAACAACGCTGTCTGGCGGTGAGCGCCAACGGGTGGCCCTGGCCAGAACAGTACTTACCTGTCCGAGGCTGATCCTGATGGATGAGCCACTCAGCGGGTTGGACGAGAGTAACAAGTTTAAGATTATCCCGTATCTCAATCGGGTATTCTCTGAATTTGCGATCCCCCTGCTCTTTATCAGTCATTCGATGTTGGAGATGCGAATGATGACCGACCAGACTCTGGTGATTGATAAAGGCAGAGTAGCTCAAAAGATTGCTACAGAATCACTCGCCAGAAGCTCATGGAGCGGCCCGGCAAAAGGATATGTGAACCTGATCAGTCTTGGCCCGCCGAAGCCGAGAAACGATCTCTTTGCGTATCGCTGGGGGCAGACGAACCTGATTTTGACAGAACCTGGCACTGACGCGGACAACCTGTTCGAACTGGATGCACGGGAGATCTTGCTCTTTAAGCGCCACCCTGAAGCAACCAGCGCCCGCAACCTGCTCAAATGTACCATCAAGCAGATTTTCACCTCCGGGAATCGGGTTCGGGTGGAGCTTGATTGCGGAGGTCAGGTGCTTATCGCCCAGATTGTGCCGGAGTCGGTACGTGAACTGGGTATCCGGGAAGGGTGCAGGGTGGTTGCTGCTATCAAGGCCTCTGCTTTTAACAGGATTTTCTGAATCATCGGATTAATCGTGATCTTTCATACGGTATTCAACCAAAAACAGCCTGGTAGAATTCGTTTTTCGGGATGGCCTGTACCATTTGTGCCAGATCCTTCATCTGCAGGTGTGCTTCTGCTTTCTCCGGTGTTGGCATTACGATGTTGAACTGACGGTACCGCCAGAAGGAGGTAGCCACAGCACCATATTCAATATGGCACTGAAAGAGTTCCTTTTCCATATCAGTGAGCGGCCTTATTGACTGGTAACCGTCAATAAGGCCGCTCACTGATTGAAGGGAAAATTTTCCGGCGGGGCAACAGCATCCGGCTGCGCACATGCCAAGATCAAAGACAAAGAAGTAGTTGCACACCTCTTCAAAATCGAGCAGGGCGGTCAGTGTTTCGCCCCTGAACAGGATGTTGTCGTAGAATAAATCACCATGGATGAGGCCTGATGGAAGTTCCTTACGGCAGCAGTCCTGCAGGTCATCTGTTCTCTGTTGAAGCCATTTACTATATTCATCGTTACGTCCATATACTTCAGGGAAACATTCTATGCCGTAGGAAAAGGAAACCGGGAGGAAGTCTGTTGGCGGAATTGAATGCAGTCTGGCCAGGGCGGAGCCAACCTGGAATATCATCTTTGTTCGAAGGGGCTCCTTCACCTCTCCGTCAATAAAGTGCTTGATGTAGACCGGCTTGCCTTGATACTCAATGAATGGTCTTCCGTCAGTCGTCCTGACCAGCTTGGTTGTGGGGAAGCTGTGGCGGCTCAGCAGGTCGAGGGTTGCTGTCAGGGTGGATATTTCATCAATATCCTTTTCGTCGCAAACAGAGAGAACATAATGCCCGCTGCTGGTTGTAAGGACTATGCTGGAGTTGGCCGATCCCCCAGCCAGTGAAGAGTGTTTCTCGACGTCCCCGATATTGTAATGTGCAAGCAGTCTGTCGATTGTGTCCTGGTCAAGGGTGGTGTAATTTGCCATAGCCTATAATCTGGTTCGTATTGCCCGTACAAGAGCGGGTTCGAGCACGTCGTAACTGCAGGTTCGCAGGTGGTGGAAACGATTCCGGGCAGCTTCAATGGATGGATGAGTTGTGGTAAGTTTCAACCCCGGAATTCTATGAAAAACCTGGCCGATCACATCGGGGAATTTGGCAGGATGGGCGGTGGCCAGACAGACAACCTTGTCTTGTTGGCTCCAGGAGTCCTGACAGTTCCAGGCTGCGGCGACGGCGACGGCACCGTGCGGGTCGAGCAGGTACGCATCCTGAGCGTAAACCGTGGCAATGGTTGCCAGTGTTTCTTCATCCGAAATTGTGGTGGAAACAAAGCCGGTACGGAATTGTTTCCAGAGGTCTGCCGGGAACCTGAGCAATCCGTGTTCATTGAATTCTTTTATGAAATCATTGAGTAGTTCCGTATCACCAGCGCAGTTGAAATAGAGAAAGCGCCAGAAATTGTAGGGGACCAGGATATCAATGGCGGAGGAGCAGGTTGTGATGAGCTCTTCCTGGGAGAGGTAGCCTTTTTCAAACACCCTGTAGAGGGTGCCGTTGTCGTTGGTGGCGCACACGAATTTTTTCACCGGCAGTCCCATTGAGCGGGCGATGAAACCTGCGCAGAGATTGCCGAAGGCTCCTGCCGGTACTGAAAAGACAACTTCTTCGCCAACGTCTTCTGCCACCTTGAAATAGCCATGGAAATAGTGGATAGTCTGGACCATCACCCGGCACCAGTTGATGGAGTTGACGCTGGAGAGTTTCAGCTCCTTTTTGAGCTGCCCGTCACCAAAGAGGTTTGCCACAACAACATCGAGATCATCGCCACCATTTTTGCACCCCGTCACACCCACAGGGTGGACATTGTCGGCTTCGAGCGTGGTCATCTGCCGTTCCTGTTCTTCCGAGATCATGCCTTTGGGGTAGAGCGGCCAGCACTCCAGGGTGTCTTTTCCAGCTGCAGCCCAGGCTGCTGCTGGTCCGGTGTCACCGGTGGTTGCCAGGATGAGTGAGAGCTTTTCGTTCTTCCGGGCCAGGAAATAGTCCATGCAGTTGATCAGGAAACCCATGGCGATATCCTTGAATGAGAGGGTCGGTCCGTGGAACAGTTCCTGGATAAAGAGGTTGGAACTGCCGAACCGAACGACAGGGATGATCTCATTACTTTCAAACCCGGCAAAACTATTATTGAGCAGTTCCCTTAGATCATCTGCCGGGATTATTTCCGGGTCGATAAATTTTTTAAGGATGGTTTCGGCGAGTTCGAGGTACTCCATTGTCGCCATATTCTGCAGCTCCCGGGGAGAAAAGCGAGGGATTGTCTCGGGTACAAAGAGACCTCCGTCTGCAGCAAATCCTTCCAGAATAGCCTGGTCAAATGGTACCGGTTCGATTCCTCCGAGGGTGCTTTTATATTTCATTTCGTAATCAACTCCCTGTAGACCGCGTCTGATATCTTGATGTCCTGAACAGCCACACCTGTCAGGTCTGCCACGGTTATCAGTTCCTCTGATGTCCGTCCAGGTGCGGATCCGTTAATGATCTGGCCCAGCTCTGTTAAGGTGTCGCTGGTGATAATTCCAGCCTTGATGGCCTTAGAGATCTCGCCTCGTTCCAGACATTGCGAAATTGAATCGGCAACTACCAGATCGCATTGGCCGAGAATTTTTTCATCGAGCTCCTGCTTATTGGGTGAGTCTGATCCCATGGCGGTTATGTGTGTTCCCGGTCGGATCATGTCCATCTTGATCAGGGGACTCTCAGAAGGGGTGGCTGTCACCAGGAGATTGCAGTGGGCGGTGACTTCGGCAGGGTCGTCGGTAGTTGTGACGTTAAAACCAAGGCCTGTCATTGTCTCTTTGTATTGCTGCCTGCTGTTTTCTGAACGTCCCCAGGCGATGAGGTCCCTGCAGGGGGTAATCTCTTTCAGGTATTGTACCTGCATTTTCGCCTGGATACCTGTACCGAATATGCCAATTCCATCTACTTCAGCCGGGGCGAGGTATTTTGCGGCAATCTGTCCGGCTACTGCCGTCCGCACATCGGTAAGATATCCTTCATCGAGAAGGATGGAGAGGAGCTCTCCTGTGTTTTTCGAAAAAACAAGCATCAACCCTGAGTTGGAGGGTAAGCCGTGTTTCGGATTCTCATAGAAACCGGAGGCTATCTTAATGACATAAAAATCATCTTCTCTGGCGTATCCATACTTGATATGGGTATCGCCGGGAGGATCTGTAAATGTGAGTTCCCCGACAGGCGGCACAATGACCTCACCCCTGGAGTAGGCTCCGAAACCGTCTTCAATTGTTTCTATAAAACTCATCCTCTCACATACTTCTTTTATTTGCCGTAAATCGAATATTTGTGTCATAATATAATTTCATCTCGTTATACATGTGGCCACCGGAATTCTTTCGACTGGTACCGGCAAAAACAAATTCAATTATACTCTACACGAAATTGGTTTGTAGCACACTCATCCAGAGCAGTGTAAATCTTTGGGGGTAAGCTGTAGATGTCAATGATATTTACTGGAATATGATAAAATCGCAACTGACATTAGTTCATGGAGGGCGTTCCGCCTGGTATCGGGTGAACGGGTTCAGCTGCCGTCTGGTCAATACAGCAACGTTTCGCACCCTGAATCTTGATGCTGTTGTCTTTGAGGAGGATACCCACCTGATATTGACCCTGGACAGGGTGATGACTCACGGAGAGGTTCACCCGATCAGGCTAATGACGGAATTACATACGGCCCGCCCTCACACTCCCGGGTCACTTATTATCAATGATTCAAGTTGGTATGGCGTGGTGATCGATCTCGACAGGGAGCAAATATGCAGGGAGGATTGGATTGACAGTACCTATGAGCAGATTGGCAGGAGGATAAGTCTCAAGCGCATCCGGACTATCGGTGTGCACCTGCTGGGCACTATCCATGGCAAGATGGATGTGGATTTCTGCCTCGACCGTTTCGTTTCTGCCGTTGGACGCTGGCGGAGTGAAAGCCTGGAGGATGTCTGGTTAATCGTATCAGAGACGTCTGAATTGACACCCCATCGGCTTTTGCAGTCATATAGAAACTAAAGGCTATTGATTTTCCAGGGCGTCTGCTGCCTTCATGGAACCGGTTTTCTTTCCCTGCACGCCTTTTAGCGAGCTGTCGCCAAGCATGGAGACTACATACAGCCCTGCAATGACGATGGCGATGAAAACGCCTGTTTTTGTAGCTTCTTTCGGTTTCTTGATGGCGAAAAGGACAATGCAGGCGAGTACGATCAGCGCGATAATCGGGTTTTCTATAATGTGATATTTGGCGAGGGTGAAATAATAATTTATATCCATGGCCGGGCCTCTCATTTTGAATTTCAAAGTATGTATGTCTGTATAATAGGTAACAATCTGATTTGGTGCAATATAATGTTGTGTTCTTTGTTCATCAGAAGGAGTCGATTTCAATGAACAGGCGAGAGTTTCTTCGAGACGTTTTTCTTTTTACGGCTGGTTTCACCGCGAGTGTACCCATGTTTGATATCAGTAATGCGGGAGCAACGTCCAATGGCGGCCGGCCACAGCTGATAGAAGGAACAGGTACTGAGTATAGCAGGCTGATGAAGGTGGTAACAGAAGGCCTGGGTGGGATGGGGAAGTTTGTCTCGCCAGGTGATACGGTGGTGATTAAACCAAATATTGGCTGGGACCGCACGGTTGAGCAGGGGGCCAACTCGCACCCACTGGTGGTGCGGGCACTGGTGGAAATGGCGCTCGAAAGCGGGGCACAGAAGGTGAAAGTCTTCGATCACACCTGTAACGAGAAAAGACGTTGTTATGCAAACAGCGGCATTCAAAATGCCTTGAAACAGATAAGTGACCGCAGGGTTCGACTCGAACATATCGACAGACGTAAATTTGTGCCCGTAGACATAAAAAAAGGCAAGTCACTGACCCGCTGGGACATATACCGTGATGCCCTGGAAGCTGATTGTTACATCAATGTACCGGTGGCCAAGCATCATAGTTTGAGCCGGTTGACACTCGGCCTTAAAAATTCCATGGGAGTGATCGGGGGCAACAGGGGGAGCCTGCACCACGATCTGGGCCAGAAACTTGCTGACCTGGCGACGGTGGTCCGGGCTGATCTTACTGTCATTGATGCGACCAGGATGCTGCTGAGAAATGGTCCGCAGGGTGGGCGTGTGCAGGATGTGAAAGTAGCGGATACGATTATCGCTACCCGTGACCCTGTTGCTGCAGATGCCTATGCGACGCTCCTGTTCGGTCTTCAGCCGGATGATATTGACTCTACGGTTGCTGCACACCGCCTTGGACTAGGTGAGATAGATCCGGCCAGGATTATGATCCGGAAAATCCAGGGATGACCAGATACCAGGTTTTGCAGATTTTTCGTCGATTGAGTCAGCTGGGCTTTCTCTGTTGTTTCCTGTTCCTCTTTTTGAAAACAGATTACAGCGGCAGCGATACACTGGATTATGCCGTCAACATCCTGTTTCGGATCGATCCTTTCCTGGCCCTGGTGACGGCTCTTGCGGCCAAAACGTTTCTTCTGTTAATGCTGCCTTCACTGGTTGTGCTGGTGGGCACGTTCTTTTTGGGCAGGAGTTTTTGCGGCTGGGTTTGCCCACTGGGCACGTTGCTTGATGGCGTGGACAGGATTTGGTCGACGCCTGGTCGTAGCGGGACCACTCTCTATCCGAAACTTCCCCATTTCTTACTTCTGTTTTTTCTCTCCCTGGCATTTTTCGGTTTTCATATCGGAGGGTATCTTGATCCTTTTTCGATACTCGTTCGGGGCTTGGTGTTGGCTTTGTACCCGGCTTTTAACGCGGTGACAGAGGCCTTCTTCGGTTTCACTTACTCTTCTGCTCCACCAGTGGTTAATGCGGTCACCGAACCGGTCTATGGTCTGTTACAACAGACGGTTCTTCCGGCGGATCAGAAATTCTTTGAGTTGGGGTGGCTTTCCCTTCTTATACTTACTGTAGTGCTTGGGCTTGAAAAGGTTCAGAAAAGATTCTTCTGCCGGAATATCTGCCCGGTTGGTGCCCTGTTGGCTCAGATGAGCCGGTACGGTTTAATGAAGTTGTCCGGTGGGGATGCAACCTGTGGGAAGTGTCGGATCTGTTCTTCACAATGTCGTATGGGGGCGATTGATAAGGAGCGTGTTGTTGATATGGGAAGCTGCAACCTCTGCATGCAGTGTGCCGTGATTTGCCCAAAGGAACGAATTGGTTTTAGCCCGGGTTTAGGCAAAAATAGAGTGTCTTCGTCGCATGGCTTGACCCGCCGTCAGTTGTTGACTATTGGCGCAGCTTCTATCGTATTGCCTGGTGTACGACGATCCCATGTTTTAGCTGCGGTGGAGAATCCCCTATTGATAAGGCCACCGGGAGCACTTCCCGAGGAGGATTTTCTCGGTCGGTGTATACGGTGCGGGGAATGTATGCAGGTGTGTATTGGCAACGCACTGCAACCGGTGCTGCTGGAGGGCGGATTGCACGGGATTTTTTCCCCAAAAGTTGTATCGAGAACAGGATATTGTGAATATAACTGCACTCTCTGCGGTCAGGTGTGCCCGACCGGTGCCCTGCAAATCCTGACCCGGCAGCAAAAACAACAGTGGAAAATCGGCAACGCCTGGATAGATCGTTCAATCTGCTTACCGTATAGTGATGGTATCCCCTGCATGGTATGTGAGGAACACTGCCCGACAGGGGAAAAAGCGATACGTTTTCATCACAGGCGGGTGCTCAACAGGGATGGGCGCGAGGTTGAAGTCAAGCAGCCCTATGTGGTTAACGAGTTGTGTATAGGCTGCGGTATCTGTGAGAATAAATGTCCGTTACCGGGACGCGCCGCTATCTATCTAACCAGTGGTGGAGAACGCCGTAACCCTTCAAAAAAATTGCCGGAACCAGAAAAGGATAGTTACGGATACGGTTGAAATATTTGGTTTGAAAAGGAAAAGCATGGAAATGACTTCACAGGATCTGGAAGATCTTAAGTATGCAAAGGCGCTTTTAGAAAATCCTGGGTTGGCGGCTAAAATAACCAATGCTCTCGGCACTCCCATCGAGAAAGGTTTTGACCTGCTGCCCAAAGGATGGCACGAGCTGGTGGAAAAGAGTACCAACAAGGCTCTGCAGGTTGCGATTAATTCAGCCATTATGACACTTGGTAAGAGAACAAAGCAGGAATCGGCAAACCGGCTGCACAAGGTCGTCGCTGCAGGGATGGGGGCTGCGGGTGGATTCTGGGGATTACCCGCCCTCACCGTAGAGTTGCCGCTTTCAACTACTGTCATGCTGCGCTCCATGGCGGATATCGCCCGCAGCGAAGGGCATATGATTACGGAACCGGATATCAAGGTCGCCTGCCTGGAGGTTTTTGCCTTCGGTGGCCCAAGCAGTAATGATGATGGCGTTGAGACCGGATATTTTGCGGTTCGGACGGCACTTGCCAAGGCGGTCAACGATGCGGCGAAACATATTACCGCAAGAGGTCTCTCAGAAGGGTCGGCCCCAGCCCTGTTAAAACTCATCACTTCAATCTCCTCACGATTTGGCGTACAGGTAACAGAGAAAATAGCCGCCCAGTCCATCCCTCTCATTGGGGCGGTTGGGGGAGCTGTTATCAATACGCTCTTCATCGAACATTTCCAGACCATGGCACGCGGCCATTTTATTGTGCTCAGGCTCGAAGCCCGATACGGCTATGACGTCGTAAGGGAACAATATAATTCCCTGTGATGATTTCTTAGCTCTTTCCAATGGCGTATATTGTTGAAAAAGTACGGGGAATTGTCCAGCGGGTGACATTCCATAACCCTGTGAACGGCTGGTCTGTCCTTCAGGTCCAGACCTTTGCAGGCGGACACGAGAAAGTCCAGGTCGTGGTTCACCAGACAAAAGTCTTTGCCGGTGCAACTATGGAGTTCGAAGGGGCCTGGTCGGTTCATCCGAAATTTGGCCGACAGTTCAAGGCAGTGAAGGCCGTTGAGAAAAAACCGGCTTCTGCCGCAGCCCTTGAGAAGTATCTCGGTTCAGGCCTGATTAAGGGTGTTGGCCCCAAAACGGCGAAGAGGATTGTTTCCTATTTTAAGCAGGATACCCTGAAGGTTTTTGAGAAAGAGATTGAACGGTTGACGGAAGTGGAGGGTATTGCGAGTAAAAAGTTGGAAATGATCACTGAGGCATGGCGTGAGCACAGATTGATCCGCGATGTGATGATCTTCCTTCAGGGGCATAATATTTCAACCCTCTTTGCTGTACGGATCTATAAGAAATACGGAGAAAAGGCTATTACCATGGTGTCGGAGGATCCGTATCGTTTGGCCGTGGATTTTTATGGAATCGGCTTTTTTTCGGCAGATCAGGTTGCGCTGAGTATAGGTCTGGCGCCGGATAGTGACCGGCGAATTATTGCCGCCATCAGGCACGTACTTTCCGCTGGCCGTGAGCAGGGGCACTGTTACCTGACCGCTGAACAGATCAACAATGACGTCCGGGAATTGCTGCAGCTTGATCTTAAAGAGCGGATGGCATCTCTTCTGAACCTGATGGAGGAGGACAATCATCTCAAGGTACGGAGGATTCTGGCGGCAGATGGTGGCGTAGTTGAGTGTTATTATTCTAAATCACTCTATTACGATGAGCTGTTGGTGGCGAATCGATGTGGTGGTGGCACCGGCTCCGTTGCTGTGGATGAGAAGAGTATACGTCTGTGGGTTGAGCGATACTGTACCGGGAAAAACATCCGTTTAAGCAAAGAGCAGGCCCTGGCTGTTCAGCAGGTTGCCCTGTATCGGTTCTCAGTGCTGACGGGCGGTCCCGGTTGTGGCAAGACCACCACCACCCAGGTTATTGTCCGCCTGCTGGAAAACCTTGGCAAAAAGGTGTTACTGGCTGCGCCTACAGGCCGTGCCGCGCAGCGTATGAGTGAGGTGATAGGGCGGGAGGCCAAGACCATCCATCGATTGCTTGAATGGCAGAATGGTCAGTTCAGTCGTAATGAAGAGCAGCCACTTCAGGCGGATTTCCTTATTGTCGACGAATGCTCCATGCTCGATATTTCCCTCAGCGCTTCCTTATTGAAAGCGGTACCGGAAGGCTGCCAGGTCCTGTTTATTGGTGATGCCGATCAACTGCCTTCGGTGGGACCGGGTAATGTTCTGCATGATCTGATCGGCTCTGCCGTGGTACCTGTTTCTCGTTTGACCGAGGTGTTCCGGCAGGCGAAGGAGTCGCATATTATCGGTTTTGCACACCAGATTAATAAGGGGGAGATTCCGGCGGTGAAATCGCCCTTTAAAAACCCTTCAATCTGGAAGGGTGGCTCAGATTGCCTGTTTCTCGATTCTGATGAGGCGACCAAGGAGCAAATAGGGTTTGTAGGACGGGTGAAAAAGACTTTCGGTTACCAAATTCCGCAGCTTGAGGAGTGGAACGGCGAGGCGAAACCGTATGAATTCAGAACCGCGGAACCCATCCGCTCAGCGTATGAACCTGAATTTTCCGTACCGGAAAAATTTAAGCATGTGAATCTGCAAGAGGTCCTAAAGGCTGCCAATGCAACAGATGAGTTGAAGGCTGTTCTGAAAAAGATACATCCCTGGTCGACCCTGCATTATGGCTTGTCTGCGGTGGATACTGTGGTGCGCCTCTATCTTGAATGGATCCCAAAGTATTACGGGAAAGAGAGTGAAATCCAGATCCTCTCGCCCATGACCCGGGGGAGTCTCGGCACCGCTAACCTCAACAAGGTTATCCAGCAGGCGACAAATCCTCCCCACCATGAGAAACCTGAGCTGCAGGTGGGGGAACGTATCTTTCGGGTCGGGGACCGGGTGATTCACCGTCGCAATAATTACGATTTACATGTTTTTAACGGTGATATCGGTGTCATCCTGAATATAAATCCGGTCGATCTGACCTGTGTGATATCATTCTTTCCCGACGGCAGGGAGGTGCAGTATCAAAAAGACGATATTGTCGAACTCGATCTCGCCTACGCTATTACCATCCATAAATCCCAGGGAAGTGAATTCAAGGTGGTAATCCTTCCCGTTCTGACTCAGCATTTCAAGATGCTGTACCGAAATCTCATTTATACCGGGCTTACCAGGGCGAGGGAACTGGCTGTCTTTGTTGGTACCCGTCGGGCACTGGGGATGGCAGTCCGTAGTCAGGATACCTCCCGACGGCAGACGATGTTAGGATATCTGCTGCAAAATCCGGATCAGGTCTCATAGCCATTGCCTGCTCGTCTGTCTTCTTTGCAGGTGTTTCCTTCTTGTCTTGCGTTCCATAATTACGTGTCTATTTATTTTGGGGTACTGGTACTTTCAGCACCTATCTTATAAAATGGAATATATTCTAAAGTGGAAGGGTGTGTATTTCTGCACTCTTCAGTTGGTATACTGATCGGGATAAGGCAACCATAATTATGTACACATCTTTTTATAATCTCAGCAAGATGCCGTTTCAGATCAGCTCTGATCCGGCCTTTATCTGGCTTGGTGAAAAGCATAAAGAGGCTCTTGCAACACTTCGTTACGGTATTCTTGACAATAAAGGATTTTTGCTACTTACCGGTGATGTTGGTACGGGCAAGACAACCTTGATAAACACTCTCATTGCTTCACTAAGCAGTGAAGTCTTCTATGCCTCTGTCCCGGACCCCCGGCTGGAGCCAATTGATTTTTTCAACTATATTGCGCTTGCCTTCGGCATTAAAAAAGAGTTTTCCACCAAGGGCAAGTTTATCATTTTTCTTTCTAAATTTTTGCACAATGCTCACCGGCACGGGAAGAAAGTACTCCTTATAATCGATGAATCCCAGCTGCTGAGCCAGGATCTGTTGGAGGAGATCCGGTTGCTGTCAAATATCAACGTCGCAAATAGCCAGATACTGAATATATTTTTCGTCGGACAAAATGAATTCAACGAAGTAATTTCCCGACAGGAGAACAGGGCTGTTTCCAATCGTCTGACACTGAATTACCAGCTTGGCCCTTTAACGTTACAAGAAACCGGGATGTATATTCACCACCGGTTGTTGGTATCCGGAGCAACGTACAAAATATTCCAGCGGTCTGCTGTCGAGGAGATTTTTGAGTATTCCGGGGGGCTGCCAAGGAGGATCAATATTGTCTCAGATCATTGCCTTCTGACCGGATATGTCTCTGAGAAAAAGACAATTTCAGCCAAAGATGTCAAAGAATCTGTAAAAATGCTGACGGTGCCACAATATGTCCCGTCACAGGCTGCTAATCTTCATAAGCAAACAGGCCCTGAGACTCGAGTTGCTTCTGGGGACTCCAATTCTTTATCGTCACAGAGGGGTATTGGAAAAAGGTTTTCACTGCAACTTGTCAATGTGGTTTTATTGATGCTGGTGATAGCGCTCCTCCTGATTCTTATCCCTGAGCGTTTCCCCTTTATGGATAGAGTGTTTTCAGGAGACAATTCTTCTGAACAACCGGAATTTTCGGTCGATCCAAGGCCGGTTCCGACGCTATCGGATAAACAACAGCATGTTGATGCTACGTCTGTTGAAAGCAAACACAATCAACAGATGAAGGCTGGTGCCAGTACAAAGAATATTATATTGGAACAGGAACAGGTGGAACTGCCATCTTTTGTACAGCCTGCTGAAAACGATATTGCACAACAATATAGTACGAGTAATCAACCTATAGTAGATAGGGAAGAGCTGCATGATCGTCATGCAGAGAAGGCCGAATTGACTCAAACCCCTGCCGTCTCTCCTGTGGAACCTCTGTTGGTTGTGGAGGGGCAAAAGGAAAATGCAGAGTCGATAGACATTCCGGAGTCACTAACTATCCGGTTTGCCGGAAACTCAATTGAGTTTAACTCATTGGACCAGGTACAGGTTGATGCCTTTATCGAACACATGATTAAGAATCCGCGACTTATTTCACTGGTAACTGGTCATACCGATTCAACAGGGGCCGCAGCACTGAATTACCGATTGTCCCTCTATCGGGCTGAAATGGTAAAGAGTTATTTTCTCGGAAAAGGTGTGGCTGCTACCCAGGTACAGGTAGAAGGGCGCGGTCCGGACCTCCCGATAGCGAGTAATGATACAGTGGAAGGTCGGGAACTGAACAGACGGGTTGAGGTGAAATTACTTTTGGACTGATGAGCAAATCGAGATGTGTGGTACCAGGAAAATGAAAAAGACTGCCGGTGGCTAAGGCCGGAAGACTATTTCATTTTAGTTCGGTTGCACACAGTATGGGGAAGAAGATATTGGGGTTCTTTTAACTTGGTATAATGGTGAATGAATCAGGGTGTTTGAATTCCCAATGGACATCCCGAAGGTAATCCGCTGCGGCCAGAGAGTGGCCGGCCCGGATAAGTTGTACGAATTCTTTATGCTCCTCCAGGTTTTGTTCATTCCATTGTCTGCCGTAATCCCGGCGCGGGAAATCATAGAGTTGCATCTTGAGATTCTTCACATACTTGAGAAGCCGCTCATTTTCGGAAAGTTGGAGAAACACATCATGGAACCGGACGTTGGCCAGGTTATGCCTGGCAATATCCTTAGCAGCCAGGGAGAGGGCTATTTCTTCATTAAGTTTTTCAAGCCGGGTGATCTCAGTGTCGCCGATTCTGTTAAATACAGAAAGAAGCACCCGTGACTCGATTCCGCCCAGAATCTCATAGATATCCTTCACATCATCAAGGGTAATAGCATTGATGATAACCCCGCGCTGGGGCATGATGGTCACAAAACCCTGTTCCTGGAGAATAAGCAAAGCTTCCCGCAAGGGGGTTCGGCTGATACCCAGTTCGCTGATCATTTTGGAGACGCTGATGGCGGCTCCGGGCTCAAGGGTGCCGACACGCATCTGCTCCTGGAGATAATTATACACCTGCACCCTGAGCAGCTGGTTTCCTGATCGTGCTCCGCTGAGCATTCCTTTCTCCTTGTTCGTTATTGGCAAATACGTACTTATTGCTTATCAAAAAATTCCCCGATAAAGCCAACCTTGATCCGGCCCTCAACGGCATCGTGGATGTTTTTTGCATCACCCTTTTTAAAACCGCTGCAGAGTTCGAGCAGCGTAACCCCGGAGGCCACTAATTCCTTAGCCGCCTGGCATGCTTCCTCTATGGAACCGACACCAACAATTTGAGACTTGAACGCATCGGATTCGAGCTGTGTTTTGTTCTTATCCAGGCTGTAGCCTGGAGCCTTGACCAGGTACCCGTATTGAAATTGAGGCATTTTTTAACCTTTGCTCACCGGGAGCATAAAATGAAACCATAAAGGCGGAAGTATTGCAACTCCCGCCCATTAAACAAATTATTTAATAAAGAGTTCTGCTCGGTTTGGTTTTAACTCCAGTCCAGGTTATGAGGCTACACAGCTCCGTACAGACTTGTCTGCGTCTGTCCTGGCCCCGTCCTCGCTGACACCTTCGGGTGGTGTAACTCGTATTGTTGCAACCTTATTTTGGGTGAAGAAGTCGATGCCGTCCTTGCCCTGGACTTTATCGGTTCCGAGGTGGGAATCTTTGATACCACCGAAAGGCAGGTAGGGATGAGGTGCACAGATACCGACGTTGACACCGACCATGCCGACATTGGCCTCAGAGATAAATTTCTCGGTGTAATACTGGTTCTGGGTGAAGATGCAGGCACCATTGCCGAACTCCTGCTCACGGATCAACTGAAGGGCGTCGTCGAGATCTCGGATCTTCATGATAGAAACGACCGGTCCGAAAATTTCTTCCTTGGCAATTCTTCGGCATGGGGTTACATCGGCAAATACCGTCGGTCCGACAAAGTAGCCGTTCTTATTGGCCTCGGGAAGATCAGGGTTTCGACCGTCAAGCAGTAGTTTAGAACCCTGCTCAATACCGATCTCAATGTAATTTTCTATATTCGCTTTGGCCTTAGCAGAAATGACGGGTCCCATATAAATATCTGGATTCATGGCGTCGCCGATAGTGATCTCTTCAGAGGCCTTCAATACCCGCTCGATCAGTTCGTCGTAGACTTCGGGAACTGCGGCGACTATGGAGCCGGCGAGGCAACGCTGACCGGCAGAACCGTAACAGGAATGCTTGAAGTTTTCGATAAATACATCCCAGTTGAGATCTTCCATGGCCACCAGAAAGTTTTTGGCACCACCCAGGAGCATGGAGCGCTTTCCGCCTTGTCCACAGGCTTGAGCCATTTTTTTGGCGGTAGGTGTTGAACCGACGAGGCATACACCGCTCATCTTCGGGTTTTCATACCAGGTTCCCGGGATGGCGCGGTTGCCGTGTACGATATTAATAACTCCCGGGGGCAGTCCGATCGCATTAAAGATGTCACCCATCTTCTGCATAAACAGGGGGGACTGGGTTGAAGGTTTGTAGATAAAGGTGTTGCCGACACCAATGGCATAAGGTACGAACCAGCCGAAAACGAGAGCCGGAAAGTTAAAGGGGGCAACGCCTCCAAAAACACCAAGCGACTGCTTGACCACGCGACCACTGATATTGTTGGCAATACCTTCGAGGGTTTCGCCCTGGATCAGGCTGGGAATGGAGCAGGCAGCCTCAAAAATTTCTATAACCCTGCGTATTTCACCGCGGGCTTCACTGATATGCTTGGCCTGGTCTACGGCGATGGAAACGGCCAGTTCCTCTTCGTGGTCGACCATGGCCTGGCGCATGGCAAAAAGATAGCCCATCCGTTTGCTGAGAGAAAATTTTCTCCACCCATCATAAGCGGCATAGGAGGAATCGACAGCTGACAGGGAGGTTTCTTCTGATGAGAGAGGCACCTCGCCGATCTCTTCACCGGTAGAAGGATTATAAAGAGGAACATAATCTACGCCTTTCTCCTCTACCCACTCGCCATTAATGAAGTTTTTGATTCTGGTAAAGTTCATATTGCCCATGGTTTTCTACTCCTTTAGGTGATTTGATCGGCCCTGTAGTAAACAGGACCCTGGTGACTCTGGGTTGATTTAGACGGATGGTGTTCGTCTGAATGGAGTCTGTTTTTGAAGATGAGTTCTCATTTTTAACTTACTAGAACACTAGGGTATTAGGGTACTAGGATATTAGTTGGGGTGTTGTTTGTCAACTCCTTTTAGTTGCGGGATAGTCTGCTATCGAATTTAATTCTCCCTGGAAATGTTTGTGTAGTACCAACCTCCGTGATTATGTTGAATCTTCACCTGGGATTAAGGATAGCGGGTGGAACCCTGGTCATATGTCGGGCAGTGCGGTTCTGACTTATTCCTGGTGAACTAAATCTACAATACACATTCAACAGCTATCCAGTTGCAAAAGCGCGTCCAATCCCATGAGGAAATCAGACGCGCTAGGGTACTACACAATTACACAGTAATCGATTCGAGAAGAGCTATCGATCTACAGCTCACCGATATCCTGAAGGAACTCTTTCCAGAGAGCAACGCCCTTGGCATTACCTTCAGATTTCTCGGCAACTTTCGGCCAGACTTCTTCAATGGCCTTAGCGCGCATTCTGGCAACTTCCTCTTCGGACATGGTAATAACTTCACCACCCGCATTCTTGAGGATGTCGAGAGCTTCCTTGACGCCTACTGCATGGAGCCTGGAGGTCTCGAAATAGGTATCCATGAAAACGCTGTTAATCTTGTCTCTCTGCCACTGATTCAGCCCTTTCCACTGGTCCAGGTTAATAAAGATCTCCTGATGCTGAGCCGGGCACCAGCCTGGCATGATCGCATACTTGATGACCTCATGGAAGGCCATGTCATCAATACCACCGGTATCCCAGTATGTTCCATCAATGGTTCCAAGCTTGATCGCGGTGTAGATATCTCCACCACCCATGGCAACTGGTGCGCCACCCATAGCTGCATGGAACAGTGCATGGGGACCACCAGCTCTCATCTTCTTACCTGCAAGATCTTCCATCTTGTGAACCGGGAACTTGGTGAACATGGCATTGGGTCCCTGACTGGTCCAGCCTACCCACTGCAGGTTACGTTCATTGGCGGCTTTCTGAACAATGTCACCGATTCTATACTTGGGATCGCCAAACATGGCTGCCCAGGCGTCACGGTAATTGTTGGCACCCATGGCCATACCGAAGGCCAGCATACCTTCAGGCATATCGCCGCCGTATACTGTTGCCCAACCGGCGTAACCGTCAATCATACCTGCTGCTGTGGCACCAAAAGCCTCAGAGCCTGAAGTGATGGCGCCAGCAGGCTCAAGCTTAATTTTTACAGTACCTTCTGTAGCCTTTTCAACGGCCTTGATCCAGGGCACAACGCCATTGGCCCAACCGGCATCAGAAGAATCGAAGCATGGCTGGAAAACCCACTTGGTTACCTTGTCAGGCTTACCATATTTTTCGGCGGCAATTGCAGAACCTGTTACGAGCATGGAGCAACCAAGAGCTATGGCAGCCAGTCCCTTTGTAAACTTCTTCATTACAGTCTCCTCCTATACATCTTGAGTTAGTGTTGGGTAAGACAGGAATTACCACTAGGTATTCCAATCTTCTTCACTATATTGAGGCCCGGTTCATCCGGGCCGATTACAACCTGTATCGGCGATGTTATTCCGAGACAATTCCTTTGGCTTTTCCTGTGATTACCGTAACAATGTCGTTAACCAGTTTTTTAAACACCACCAGCAGCATGACGATACCGGAGATCGGAATAAATATTTTCAACGGGTAAATCGGGATGGGTATGCTGGTCGGGGTAACCTGATTCATCTTTACTGACATCATAGCAGCATGGTATCCTTTCCAGACGAGAACGAACAGGAACATTAAGGTAAACACGACAGTAATGATGTCGCAGATAGCTTTCTTTCTGTCGGAAAAGTTCGCATAAAACAGATCAAGTTTTACGAAGGCATTGTCATTAAGGGCGTAAACGCCTCCAACACAGGCCATCATAACCATCGCCACCTGTACAGTTGTTGAAATCCACAGTGAAGGTGAATCAAGAACATAGCGCAGAAAGACGTCTGTCACCCCAAGAAACATACAGTATAGAAGGAGTATCCAGCCTATCCGTCCAAACAGTTCGGCGATCATGTCGATCACTTTTTCTATCATGGCCCAATTTCTCATTATATCCTCTCAAACAGTTCGTTGTTTTGGTGATTTTCTATGCGTAACCGATACATCAATTCAGTTTGGATGGCAGCCAGGTTGCAATCTCCGGGAAAAAGAAGATGAGCGCTAAACCGAGCAGCTGGAGCAGAATAAATGGCCCCACCGATTTGTAAACGTCTCCCATACTGACATTGGATGGCAGAACGCTTTTGAGCCAGAAAAGGACGAAACCGAAAGGCGGTGTCAGATATGCAATCTGAATATTGACGATGAAAAGTACGCCGAACCAGAGCTTGTCGATACCCAACTCGTTGATGATCGGAATATAGAGTGGGGTGCAGAGCATGATAATGGCCCAGTCATCCATGACGGTACCGAGCAGAAGGATAATGAACATCATCATCAACAGAATTCCGTGTTCGCCGCCAGGCATACCAAGAACCAGGGAGGTTACAAGCTCCTGGCAACCGAGGGAGTTGAAGATGTTAAGATAGATATTGGCGCCGATCAGTATCCAGAGACCCATACCGGTGAGTTTAACCGTGGTTTCAAGGGAATTCCTCATAACTTTCCAGGTCAGTTTGCGGTATATGATGTTGATAACCAGCGCGCCGGTTGCACCAAAAGCAGCTGCCTCGGAGGGGGTGGCGATACCGCCCCAGATTGCACCAAGTACTAGAACTATCAGGATAAGGAAAGGCCAGATGCCGATGAGTGCAAAGACCTTTTCCCTGACGGAGAAGCTCTCCTCTGCAGGCAGTGCCGGTCCGATATGCGGTTGAAATTTACAGCGGATACCGATGTAGATGATGTAAAAAGAGGCAAGCATCAGGCCGGGGATAAGCCCGCCGAGAAAGAGCCCGCCTATGGATACCTTGGCTAGCAGGCCGTAAAAGATAAAAGGAACACTCGGGGGGATCAATGCTCCCAGTGCACCACCGGCACCAATGGAGCCAATGGCAATCGCTTTATCATACTTGTATTTAAGCATTGAAGGGTAGGCGATTTGCCCCATGGTGATTGTGGCGGGAGGAGTAATGCCGGTGATTGCCGCAAAAATGGTACAAACCACGACTGTTCCCATGGCCAGGCCACCGGCGATATGACCTATGAGTTTGTAGACGGCGTCATATGCTGCTTCCGCAATGCCGGAAAAGCGGATGAGGCTTCCCATAAAAAGAAAGAGCGGCACCGTGACGAGTACACCGTTCCAGGGTGTATAGTAAAAAGCACTAGGGATCGCGAGGAGTGATCGCGGTTCGAAGATGGCGGCGAAAAGAACAGCGGTGCCGCCCAACCCCAGGGCTACAGGTAACCCTAGAAAAAGCCCGAAAAACAGGCAACTGAAATACAAGAAGGTTAATAACTCAATACTCACGGTCTCTCCTCTTTAGATTTCATCAATTATCTTGCTTCAATAACATCTTGGACTCCGACAGCGGAGTTCCTCAATAACCTGATATCAAAATAGCAAAGGGGTAATGATCGGGATGTTTCGTAAGTCGTCCGTCATGGTATCTCCTGTGCTTAAAATATACATGGGAAACAGATCCTAAAAGAATAACTGCAGCGGATGTGCTCTATGCCGTAACGAAAAGCAATATAGACAAAAGTTGAGAATAGAAGACACTTGGAATGTGGGTGGGGGAAAAGAAGAGTTGAGCTTGAGAATAATCATTGCTGAATTCGCTCCAAGTGTCTTACGATGCATTAAGATTTCATTAAACCCTACGATCTGATACCTGATATATCAGACATCAAAATGTGTGTCAAGAACAATCTTGAGCACAGGATTTAAACAGTATAAAAGCAAATATTCCGGATATTCAATGGTCTAGTACAAATAACGGTTTTATCGCGCCAGTAGTGTTATCAGGGATCTCTTTCAGGGCTCCTCGTGATACGGGTAATGAGGAGAACCTTTCGGGAAGCGCTCATCCGAAACCGAGAAGTATACGCCGGTGACGACCACCTTCCTCCCGGACCCGAATAACCGTCCGCATAGTTTATACAGCAATGACCGTACCACTTGAAATGGAATGGTGCAAAAGATCAATATTCCGTGGAAAATATAAAACCGTCTGTACGGGGAAGGGACCGGACTCCATAATGATAGATCAAAATGGTTGGAATGCGCACATATTTGTGAAACTAAATTACAAATATGTGCGAAGCCATGCTCTCGGGATACGCGCTACGTTCTTGTATGCACTGTTTAGAAGTTGAGAATTGAGGAGGGAGCAGGTGCGGAGAGGATATGCGTTCGTAAAAGAGGGGTGCAGACACGATAGGCCGGGGGGCGTCCCCGGCCTATCGTGAGGGTGCAACATGAAAGGTTGTAAGCTGTTAGCTCACCTTATAAAAAGGGTAGATAAACTCTTTTTGAAAATCAAACGACCAGTGGACGTCTTGCAGGATATGTGCTGCTGCTTTGCCATCTTTCTTTTTCAAACACTCAATAAACTGGGCGTGTTCTTCACCGTTTCGTAATTCCCACTCGGGAATGAAGTTGTGACGGGGGAAATCGTAGAGGCGATGTTTGATCGGCAGGATGAGCTTCTTGAGCATATCGTTGTCGGATATCTCCAGATAGGTGTTATGAAACTCCAGGTTACTCTCAAAAAGGTTGGTGAAATCACCTGAGAGGATCTCGTTATTCATTCTTTGGTTTATTTCTTCAAGCCGCTCGATATGAGATGAGGTGATCTTGTCAATTGATTCACGAATGATAAATGCTTCAATAAGGCCAATGGCATCATATGCCTTTCTCACATCATCAATAGAGAGTTTATTGACGAGAACGCCGCGGCGGGGAAGAATGGTTACAAATCCTTCGCATTCCAGGTGAATCAGAGCATCACGCAAGGGCGTTTTACTGATACCGAGCTCCTCGGCGATTTTGCCGATGTTGATCGTTGAGCCGGGAGTAAGGTTCCCATTGTTCATCTCCCGCCGCAGATGCAGATATACATGTTCGCTCAGTGAAGAATATTCCAGTGTTCCAACCATAATGATGTTTTATAACCTGACATTTATTAATGTTTGTATAGGGTTTATGCAAACATTGCAGTTTACACTTCCTGGTGAAGGTGTCAAGGGTCTTGGGGGTGAAGTCGTCGTTAACAGGTCTTTTCTACGCAATTTAGGAACCACAAGGAATTCAATGCAGCAAAACACGTTGGGACGGTATCGAAGAGTAATATGCACAACCATTATGAGGATAGGGCTGTGCTGGAATTACTTTCTGGCTGTAATCTTCGTATCGTTTTCGCAGGAGCAGGAGCAGGAGCAGGAGCAGGAACGATTCTTTGCCTGAATTCTTTCGAAGAACGGTTTTTCTGCGGCAAACGACCAATGTACATCGCGCAGATAAGTTGCGGCACCGCTCCCATCTTTCTTCTTCAGGAAGTCTATGAGGAGAGTGTGCTCATGGCAGTTTTTTTCTCCCCAGCGCCTGATATAGTTACGGCGTCGAAAATCGTCGAGACGCAGTTTCGTCTGCGAAATGAATTTCTTGAGGAGACTGTTGGTCGAGAGATCGGTATAGACACTGTGAAATTCAAGGTTGTCATCGTAGAGGTCCTGGAAGTCTTTACGCGTGAGGTTGTTGATCATTTTTGCGTTCAACTCCTCGAGTTGCTGGATATGGCCAGGCGTGATGTGTTCTATAAACTCTTCTATGATGAAAGACTCAACCAGGCCAACGGCCTCATAGGCTTCCCTGATGTCTTCTGTGCTCAGTTTATTGACCCTGACTCCCCGTCTGGGAATTATTGTCACAAAACCATCACTTTCAAGTTGGATAAGGGCGTCCCTGAGTGGTGTCTTGCTGATACCAAGCTGTGCGGCAATCGCCCCAAGATTAATCGTTGCGCCGGGCAGCAGATTCCCTTCACTCATCTGCGTACGCAGGTACCTGTATACCTGCTCGCTAAGAGATGAAAATTGAAGTTCAGGCCTCATCCGACCTATCCTTAAAATGAGTTGTGCTGGTATGGGGTATCCCGGCTGCGTGGTGCGACCGGGATAACCCGGATGACGTGGATCAGATAAATTCGGACGAACCAGGTTGTATCCTTAGTTCAGGCGGTGCAGCCTTCGAGGCTTTTGGCTGGAGATAATAGCAGGCTATATCTACAGCTGCAACACTACCGAAGACTGTACCGCATGAGTTGACCCTTGGTTACATTTCGGTTAGAGGAACTTTTCAACCGAAGTATAGTCGAGGCCAAATGCCTCAGCAACAGCCTTGTAAGTTATCTGACCATCGATAACATTGGCGCCGAGTTTGATCTCTTCATTCTCCTGCATGGCCTTCTTCCAGCCTTTGTTCGCGATCTCGACAGCATACGGGAGGGTTGCGTTGGTCAGGGCAACGGTAGATGTACGGGCAACAGCACCCGGCATATTGGCAACGCAGTAGTGGACAACACCATCAACAACAAAAGTCGGCTCGGCATGGGTGGTGGCCTTAGCGGTTTCAATGCAGCCACCCTGGTCGATAGCAACATCGACGATGACGGAGCCGTCTTTCATCTCTTTCAGCATCTCGCGAGAGATCAGCTTGGGAGCCTTGGCACCAGGGATCAGCACAGCACCGATGACCAGATCGGCCTTGGTTACATACTCTTTCAGGATAGCCGGGTTGGACATAATCGGGAAGACATTAGCAGGCATGACATCGTCAAGGTACGCTAATCTTTCAAGGTTGGTGTCGAGCATATACACCTTGGCGCCGAGTCCTGCGGCCATTTTTGCAGCATTGAGACCTACCACACCACCACCGATAACGACAACGGTGGCCGGGGCAACACCTTTCACACCACCAAGAAGGATACCGCGTCCGCCCTCAGGCATTTCAAGATACTTTGCTCCTTCCTGGGCAGCCATACGACCGGCAACCTCAGACATGGGTACCAGCAGGGGCAGGGATCCGTCTTTTTTCTCGATGGTTTCATATGCGATGTTGACGGACTTGGCCTTCATCAGCGCCTTGGTCTGCGGCTCGTCAGCCGCGAGGTGCAGATAGGTGAAAACGATCTGACCTTCACGGATGAGATCGTATTCGGAAGGCTGCGGCTCTTTGACATGCATAACCATGTCACAGGTGCCATAAACATCGGCAGGGGTTTCTGCGATGGTTGCTCCTGCTGCAACATAATCTTCATTAGGAAATCCGGCGCCGGTGCCTGCATTATTCTCAACAACGACCTCATGGCCGTTGGCGATCATGGTGGCAACACCAGAAGGAACCATGCATACGCGATTTTCCAGTACCTTGATTTCCTTTAAAATTCCGACTTTCATCTTCTACCTCCGAGGGTATGTAGAATGTAATGTTCATGCTGCCGTCGTCCGCTGTGGCCGACGGCTATATTCCGTTGTACCGGTCCAGGAGTGCCCGGGGCCGGTTATTAAATACCTTTTTCGAGGGCCTTGCGAACGCTCGCGACTACATGGTCGACCTGTTCCTTGGTGATAATAAGGGAAGGTGCGAAATTCATAACGGTGTTCAAACCGTCGAAACTTGAGTTCGTCCGACCGACGATGACGTTTTCTGCCATAACATTACCCATGATTGAGGCCATCTCGGCTTCGGATACCGGCTCTTTTGTCTCTTTGTTACGCACAAATTCTATGCCGCAGAACAGACCGACACCGCGTACGTCACCGACGATGGACAGCTCCTTGAGCTCAGTGAGTTTTTCCAGGAGATAAGCACCAACTTGTTCACTGTTCTCCATCAACTTTTCATCTTCAATGATTCTGGTTGATTCCAGGGCCGCGGCCATGGGACCGGCGCAGCCACCGTAGGTAGAGATGTCGCGGAAGTAGTTGAGTCGTGTTTCAGGGTCGCTCGGATCGTTGATGAAGAGGTCGTAGATCTCCTGTTTGACAACTGTGGCAGACAGTGGTTCGTAGGAGCTGGCCAGACCTTTAGCCATCGTGACGATATCAGGGTCGACGTCATACTGCTCGTGGCCCCAGAATTTCCCCGTCCGGGCAAATCCGCAGACGACTTCGTCCATGATCAACCAGATATCATGCTTCCGGCAAATATCCTGAACAATAGGGTAGTATTCCTTAACGGGAGGGATGATACCGCCGCCGGCAGTGATCGGCTCGACGATTACGGCCCCGACGGTATCCGCGCCTTCTTTGGCAATCACATCTTCTATCGCGTGGGCGCAGTCAATGTTACACTCTGGGTACGTCTTGTCAAACGGACAGCGGTAGCAGCAGCAGTGCGGAAATTCTACAAAGCCATCAAGGAATGGGCCGAAATCCTTTTTACGCTGGATCTGGCCGGTGGCACTCATGGCAGCGATGGTCGTTCCATGGTAATCGCGGTCGCGAAAGAGTATTTTGTATTTCCCTTCACGTCCGGGAACGATACGTGATGCCTGGCGGACAATTTTGAACGCTTTCTCGTTGGCTTCAGAGCCACTGTTGGAGAAGTAGACCTTGCCCATACGGGGTAACTTCTCGAGCAGTTTCTCCGCAAATTTAATGGCTGGGACATTACCAAAGACACCTGCAAAATATGGCATCTCAACCAATTGGTCGTAGACTGCCCTGGCAACAGATTCACGTCCATACCCGACCATTACAGACCATACGCCACCGGAGGTCATATCTGTATATTCGCGGCCACGGATGTCAGTAACGGTAATACCCTCACCTTTTACAATGATCATCTGCTCACTGGATTCAAAGACTTTATGTGGCTTTAAGTGGTGCCACAGAAAATCCTTGTCGCCCTTAACCATTTCATTCGCATCGTATTCTAGCCAGTTTGTGTTTGCCATGACCTTATTCCTCTTGGTTGACATGAAACCCAGTCAATTGCCTGCGATAGCCGGTAGGGGGCTGACTGGTCAAATTCCGTTTCGATTGCAGTGCCCGTTGCCATTGGCAGGCACTATGGTAATACGGTGGAAGCTTTTTGTGTCCGCAGGGCATCAGCAAATGATGCCCTGCAGATATCAGGTGATTTATGCCCCTTGTTGCGGGCACATGTCATCTTTACTTATACCGGCAACGACCTCAGGCTTTTTCATGGCATCACGGCGGAAGGGTTCGCCAAGCTCCATGTTGGTAAGCACCTCGATGAATGTGGTCTTGCCATCTTCCATCTGGGCCTTGACTGCAGATTTGAGTGTCTCGGTCAGTTCATCCATGGATCGTACCTGGACTCCTTCAACACCACAGGCCTGAGCTATGCCGGCATAAGAGACGTTGCGATCCAGCTCGGTGCCGACAAAGTTGTCGTTGTACCAGAGGGTGGTGTTGCGTTTTTCTGCACCCCAATGGTAGTTGCGGAAAATAACCATGGTGACAGGAGGCCAGGAGTCGCGACCGCAGGATACCATTTCGTTCATGGAGATACCGAAAGCTCCATCACCGGCAAAACCGACAACCGGTACGTCCGGCTGACCGACTTTAGCACCGCAGATAGCCGGGAAACCATAACCGCAGGGGCCGAACATGCCAGGAGCGAGGTACTTGCGGCCTTTCTCGAAGGTCGGGTAGGCGGCACCCAGGGCGCAGCTGTTGCCGATATCACCGGAGATGATTGCATCTTCAGGCAGGGCCTTGACGATTGCGCGCCATGCCATCCGGGAGGTGATCTTGTCCGGATCCGCTTTCTGGGCACGTGCATTCCAGTCGGTACCCGGGTCGTCGTTCTCATGATCCATGGTGGCCAGGTCTGCCGCCCAATCCGCCTTGGTTTTGGCAATAACCGCTTTCCTTTCTTCCCGATCTGTATCACCGGCACTGTCGGAAAGCTGTGCAAGAATTGATTGAGCTACCTTCTTGGCATCACCGACAATTCCTACGGCCAATTTTTTGGTCAGGCCGATCCGATCAGGGTTGATGTCAACTTGGATAACGTCTGCATTCTCCGGCCAGTAATCCATGCCATAGCCCGGTAGGGTGGAGAATGGATTGAGACGGGTACCGAGTGCGAGTACTACGTCGGCTTTGGAGATGAGTTCCATAGCTGCCCTGGAACCGTTATAACCGAGAGTGCCGGTGTGCAGGGGGTGGCTGCCTGGGAAAGAATCGTTGTGCTGGTAACCACAGGCTACCGGTGCATCAAGACGCTCGGCCAGTGCCTTGGAATCCTCAATGGCACCACCGATAACGACACCGCCACCGTTCAGAATGACCGGGAATTTTGCCTTGGAAAGAAGCTCGGCCGCCTTGGCGATTGCATCAGAACCACCGGCGGGCAGCTCAAAGTCGATAATGGTCGGCAACTCTATCTCAATAACCTGAGTCCAGAAGTCGCGGGGTACGTTGATCTGGGCAGGAGCAGAGGCCCGCTTGGCCTTAATGATGACACGGTTCAGGACCTCAGCGATACGTGCGGGATGACGTACCTCCTCCTGGTAGGCAACCATGTCCTCAAATGCTGCCATCTGGGGAACTTCCTGGAAGCCGCCCTGACCCATGGCCATGTTGGCAGCCTGCGGGGTAACCAGCAGCAGCGGTGTGTGGTTCCAATAAGCGGTTTTTACAGGGGTGACGAAGTTGGTGATGCCGGGGCCGTTCTGGGCTATCATCATGGACATCTTGCCGGTCGCACGGGTATACCCGTCAGACATCATACCTGCATTTCCTTCGTGGGCACAGTCCCAGAAAGTAATTCCCGCCTTGGGGAACAGGTCGGAGATAGGCATCATCGCCGATCCAATGATACCGAAAGCATGCTCAATACCGTGCATCTGAAGAACTTTTATGAATGCCTCTTCTGTGGTCATCTTCATTTTAGCCATTTTTCTTCTCCATTATATTTTGTATTCCCTGTCAGGGAGAATTACCTGCATCAGTCCGCAGGTGCATCCGAACTCTCTTTAAAATATCTGATACACCAGATACCAGTCTCGTGTCAACAGAATTTCCCCTCCCCTGATTCTATTTTCCACTACTCTTTTTTTCGCTTTTCAGGTGTACTGCCCCTTAAACACATCACAAATCGGAAAAAAACAGTTTTATAAGAGGATAGACGAAATTTCGGAATGACGGACCGGTGGCATTCAGCCACTCTGGCGGCCAGGTGATTGGCTACAGATTCCACGGTCACCGGGTAGGGGGCATCGTGGTGAAGAGTTCATGGGAGGAGGTCAGGTCCTCGTGCCTGTGTGCGTATCAGAAAAAAAGCCGCCGGACAGTTTTTACTGTCCGGCGGCTTGTAAAGTTTTCTGAACCAGGAGAACCTTTCTCCTTCGTCGAGAACAGGGATGCCAAGGTGGAAAATTACCGGCCAAGTACGGCGATGAGTCCGTTCATGGTCGCATCTACTATCGTATCGATGTCTTTTTTAGTTGCAATAAGTGCAGGGCAAAAGGTCAGGGTGTTATTTAAATTCGGAAGGCTACGGTTTGTCCGGCCGATGATTACACCGTTTTTCATGCAATGACCGACGATCTCAACCAGTTTACCCTCTGGCATCGCCTCTCTGGTCTGGCAATCCACGACCAGTTCGACACCGGCAAAGAGGCCCACACCGCGGATATCACCTACATTTTTATGTGAACCAAGTTTTTCTTTCAGCTGTGTCAGGAAATACGCACCAATATCCCTGCTGTTTGCTACCAGGTTGTCTTCCTCAATGACCTTGATATTTGCCACACCGGCAGCAGCGGATCCCGCGCATCCACCATAGGTGCTGATGTCACGAAAGTAAGATGCCGGATCAGAAGGTTCGTTGATAAACTCGTTGAACACTGCCTCAGTGGTGATTGTTGCAGCGAGAGGGGCATAGGAACTTGCCAGACCTTTAGCGGTTGTGACGATATCGGGGATAATATCATAGTGCTGATAGCCAAACCATTTCCCGGTTCTGCCAAGGCCGCAGACCACTTCGTCTATGATGAGCCAAACGTCATATTTATCGCATATTTGGCGTACCATCGGCAGGTATTCTTTGACCGGGGCAATAATGCCACCGCCTGCAGTTATCGGCTCGACGATAACGCCACCAACTGTATCCGGACCTTCGCGCAGGATTGTCTCTTCTACCGCCCTGGCGCACTCGATTTCACATGAGCCGTATTCTTTATCGAATGGACAGCGGTAGCAGCAGCAGTGTTCAAATTCAACAAATCCAGGCGTATAAGGGCCGTATTGCATTTTTCGTTCTTCCTGGCCGCCTGCGCTAAGAGCTGTGATGGTCGTTCCGTGGTAATCCCGATCCCTGTAGAGGATCTTATGCTTTTTACCTTCAAACTTCAGGGCAGCACGCTGGCGAACCATCTTAAACGCTTTCTCGTTGGCTTCGGATCCTGAAGGCGAAAGATAAACCCGGTTTAGGCCATCCATTTTTTGAACGATAGCTTCTGCTAATTCCACACTTGGTACGGTGCCGACCGTCCCTGCAAAATAGCACATCTTCATTATCTGTTCACTGACAGCATCGACAATACGTTTCTCGCCATAACCGACATTGACACTCCAGACGCCTCCTGAAAGTGCATCGAGATATTGCTTGCCGTTTATATCCCACACCTTCATGCCTTTGCCCTCGGTAATTATGAGGGGGTCGTTCTGTTTGAAGATGGCATGCTGGGTGATATGGTGCCATAAATGGGCTTTATCTTTTGCGACTAATTCTCCGGTATCGGTAGTCATTTTGTTTCCTTTATGTCCATGAGATTTTCGGGGTGACATCTCAATTATTACTGGGGAAAGAGAATTTGGCTCCTTCCCTGATACTTGAAGATGGCCAGCGCTGGGTAATTGTTTTGCGCCTGGTCCAGAAGCGGATACCATCTGGCCCGTACATGGAAAGGTCGCCGAAGAGTGAACGCTTCCAGCCGCCAAAGCTCTGGTAAGAGACGGGCACAGGCAGGGGAACATTCACCCCGACCATGCCTACCTTGATATTATCGGTGAAGTAGCGTGCCGACTCGCCGTCTCTGGTGAATATGCAGGTACCATTCCCGTATTCATGGTCGTTGATCAGGTCCATTGCCTCCTGCTGGGTCGTGACTCGAACTATGCCAAGCACCGGTCCGAAGATTTCATCTTTATAGATTTTCATCTCCGGTGTGACATGGTCGAACAGGCAGCCTCCAAGAAAGTAGCCTTTTTCATAGCCTTCAATAGCGATGTTGCGGCCATCAACCACAAGTGTGGCACCTTCTTCCACGCCCAGGTCGACATATCCTGTTACCTTCTCGAAATGGGCCTTGGTGACCAAGGGGCCCATGTCGTTGTTATTGTCGCGACCAGGCCCGATCTTCATCATTGCCAGCTCGGCTTTGACTTTTTCTACTACGGTATCACCGGTTTCCTCTCCCACTGCCACTACTATTGGAAGAGCCATGCACCGTTCACCACAGGAACCGTAGGCGGCACCCATGATGGCACTGACCGCGTTGTCGATATCTGCATCAGGCATGAGAATGGCGTGATTTTTTGCTCCGCCCAGCGCCTGAACGCGTTTGCCGTTAGCCGTGGCAGTTGAGTAGATATATTCTGCGATTGGGGTTGACCCGACAAAGCTGACGGCCTGGACACGGGAATCGTTGAGCAGGGTATCCACCGCCTCCTTGTCTCCCATGACCACATTGAGCACCCCTGCGGGGAGTCCGGCTTCGAGAGCGAGTTGGGCCATAAAGAGTGATGCTGTGGGAGTTCTCTCGGAAGGTTTCAGGACAAAGGTGTTCCCGCAAACGACAGCCAGTGGCCACATCCAGAAAGGGACCATGGCCGGAAAATTAAACGGGGTGATCCCGGCGACGACACCAAGTGGTTGAAATTCACTCCAGGAGTCAATGGACGTTCCAACATTCTTGCTATGCTCTCCTTTGAGCAATTGGGGAGCGCCGCAGGCGAACTCCACATTCTCGATAGCGCGGGTAAGCTCTCCCATTGCATCATGGTGAACCTTGCCGTGTTCGTCGGTAATCATGTTGCAGATAGTTTCGCTGTGTTCTTCCAGCAACACTTTCAGCTTGAACATGACCTGAGACCGTTTGGCGGGGGAGGTGTTTCTCCAGGCAGGGAATGCCTTGTCCGCAGCTGTAATTGCTTCTTCAACCGTGGCTTTTGTGGCCAGTGCAACCTGTTTGGTCACCTCACCGGTGGCAGGATTGTAGACATCCTGTCGGCGACCTCCGTTATCGGCTACGAGCTGACCATTTATTAAATGTCCGACAATCTTTTCCATTTTTCCCTCCATTGGGCCATGTTCCCGCCTTGCTCTTTCCGCTGGCGAGGTGTTTTTATTTTTAGACGTAAGATGGAGCTGGAGATACTGTAGCAGTGTTTAATAAATTAGACAATAAAAAATTACCCCGGTGACAGGGGAGGGAGAATGCGGAAGGAAGAAGAGGGGGGGTGGTTGTGTGTGTTATATATTAAACAAGTGCTCTGGCTTTAAGATGTGGGGGGATGGATTGAAAGCCTCGGGGCTCCGGGCAAGGGGAGAGTCGCTTTGCGGGAAGTCATGAAATTCCGAGTGAAGTATCACCTGCAAAACGAGAGAATTAGAGTGTTGGTGGGGAACAGGAGCTGACCATCTCTACTGTCTCATCACCAATATTGCGGAAACGATGGGGGATGCGGCTATCGAAATAGTAGGCGTCACCCGGACCAAGGGTGTACACTTCCCCCCCGACCGTAAGCTCCAGCAGGCCCCGGATAACGACACCGCCTTCTTCCGACTCATGACGCAGCATATCCTCACCGCTGTCGGCCCCAGGTTCGATTCGTTCGTGAATAATCTGCATGGCTTTTTCTTTAAGGTCTCTGCCGACCTGTCTGAAGGAAAAGCCTGAGCTACCTATTTCCAGGAGTTCTTCTGCCTTGAAAACAATCTGGTTTTTTTCATCGAAATCGATAGTGAAAAAGTCGGAAAAAGAGATTGGAATGGCGTCGAGAATTTTCTTGAGTGTGGCCAGCGATGGGCTGTTTCGGTTTTGCTCGATCATGGAGATAATCCCGTTGGTTACCCCGGCTTTCTTGGCCAGAGCACGTTGGGAAAGGCCGTACATCTCCCTTAGCGCCCGTAATCGTTGCCCCGCATCTAGATCCATTGTAATGCCTCCTGCGTAAACCTGATTAGGCCTGAATATGGCCTCGTACTGGAAATATCAGCTCATTTGTTTAAAATACTATGCATGTCAATAGAAGATATAAGTCAAGAGTGTTGATCAGGCAATGTAAAACAGCGGTTGACGAGAAAAGTAGTGGTCACAGGATGAGGAGAGTGAATTGTGAGGTGATGCTGTAGATGGTGTTGTAAATACTGAGGTTTGAAGAGTGCAGGGGGAATGTTTTAGAGCTTATGTCCGGCTGGAAAAGGTTGTTAAATATTTTAATCTGGAATGAAGGATGAGCCGGTTGGTTCATCGCGATCATGAACTGCCGGTCATTCAGGTAGTTCCCGTCCTAAAACGAGGTAGATTTGTCATTAATGTTAGATACCTGTACCAGCAGGTTATCACCCTGGCCAATTTCCAGCAGCCTGGCCTCCAGTGTCGATAGGTGTTGCACGGGAATGTTGGCTACCATACGGACTTTTGCTGCGTATTCCGTGTGGACTATAGTGCCAGCATAGAGCTGGACGAAGTGCTCAACATTTTTCTGCAAGTTGTATGGAAATAGGAGTTCTATGCTGATGCAATGCACCTTGGTCGTAAATTCCATCTTTTCAAGGGCCAATTGAACTGTTGAGCTATATGCCCTGGCCATGCCGCCAGTACCAAGTTTGATCCCGCCAAAATAGCGGGTGACTACAGCGCATATTTCACCAGCGCCGCAGTGGTTGAGCACATTGAACATCGGTTTTCCGGCGCACCCCTTAGGCTCGCCATCGTCATTCATGCCCCAGCCGGAGGCGTCGTCAGGCGGTCCGGCAATAAAGGCCCAGCAGTTATGGTTGGCCGTGGGGTGGTGGGCAGAAATGCTGTGGATAAACGACATTGCCTCTTCACGGCTTATGGTATGGGTAAGATGGCAGATAAAATGGCTGCGTTTTACATACTGTTCAAAGGTGATGTTCCCAGTCGGTATCCTGTAATCGGCCATTGTCTAGATTTGAAATCGCGGTGAACGGAGGAGTGCGGCAAGAACGAGTCCGCAGAGAAAAGCTGCAGCCAGATTTATGGTAAGGGTTATCGTCAACATAACGAGGATGACGAACATATGCTGGCGGTTCATCATATCGAGGACGGTCAGTCCGAGTTGGGCTCCGGAGAAAAGAAGCAGCACCCCCAGGATCGAGAATGGCAACAGCTGCAGCAAAGAGATGGTATGTGACCCAAAAAAGATAGCCATCAGGATAAACATGGTGCCGATAATGAGGTTTGAGCCTCCGGTGCGTGCCCCGAAACGGTAATGGGCAGCAAGGCCACCGGCACCATGACAGAGCGGGATTGAGCCAAGCAGGAATCCCAGGGCGGAACCGAATGCCATGCTGAGTGTCATGGATCTATAAGTGACGCGTTCGGCTTCATCACCAAAGTACTCCCTGGAGAGGTCTGTACCGGCCACAGCTGCATTGCCAACAGTCATGGGGATTTGGGGAAGCACCAGCACAAACAGGGCAATGGTCAGGTCGGTGGAGGCGGGCAGCCCGACCGGAAACAGCTCTGGGGTGAAAAAACCAGGTGAAAAGGTGCTGAAAGAATCATGGTCACCCAGGAGTATGCCGCACAAAATCCCAAACCCGACAACGGCTATGGCCGCGGGAAGTTTTTTGTTGTTGAGAAGCAGCAGGGTGAGCAGCAACCCGGTTATGCCTATACCGGTCCAGATCGGCACCATACCTATCTGCTGCACGGTAAAAAAAGGTTCGTGCAGCCCGGCTGTCTGTTGTGCTTTTGAGAGGCCAAGGGTGAGCATGAGTCCCTGATTCATCAGCAGGATTCCGGTTGAGAGCTGAACTCCACGGATGACAGCCTTGGGGATCATTCGGCCGATCCAGGAAATGGTACCGGTGATCCCAATAATAAAAAGGAAGAGGCTGACCAGTAAGGTCGCGCCACTGACCTGCTGTGCGGTCATGGCTGTGCCGATGGCGTAGGCTCCGATGGCTTTCATTGGCTGAACGGCGATCGGGACCCGGAAATAAAGTCCGGCAATGATGTAAAAAAGACCTATGGTAAAAAAGGTACCGACTGCGGACATCCCGTTTACCAGTACCATGCCGAGGGTGATGGGCAGCAGAGTCCCGAGATCACCGAGGGAGCCTGCAAACTCCATACGGTTGAACAGCATCGGTTGTTTAGGACCTTGTTTGTGGTTGTTTTCTTTCACTGTCTAGTTGGTACAGGAGTGTTCTTTATGGTAGAAATGTTTCGTGTACCATACCCGATGTGTCGTAAAAAGAACAGGAGCCGACAGGAGTAATTTAGATGTATATATGTATCGATTTTGACGGAACTATTGTCGACCATCGCTATCCCGATATCGGGGAACCGGTACCCGGTGCGCTGGATTGGCTGAAAAGATATCAGCGGTATGGGGCGCGGTTGATTCTCTTTACCATGCGCTCGGACAGGCCAGGTCAGGAATACTTGTCAAACAGTGTTGAGTTTCTAAAGGAAAACGGAATTCGGCTCTATGGGATTAATCGGAACCCTGACCAGGATAGCTGGACCGACAGTCCCAAGGCGTATGGTGAGTTGTATATTGATGATGCAGCTTTCGGTTGTCCGCTCACCCACCCGAGGGGGTTTGCCCGTCCCTGCGTAAACTGGAAGAAGGTGGGACCAAGAGTTGAGAAAATGCTGCTCGGCAGGTGAGTTGTCCTGACAGGTCGTGCTATTGATGCAATGATGAAAGAAGACAGCCTCTGTCTGGGGCAGAGGCTGTTCCTGATTATTACAGATACAACCAGAGAAAGAAAATTGGGACAAGGATACCCGCTCCCGTCAGCCATGCTCCCCTTCCTGCTATTCCTTTTTTACCTCGCAGGACAAAGAGGCCTGTGATGGCCAAAAGACCCAGGCTTACCGCATAGAGGTCGGCAAACCATGTCCACAGTTTCTTGGCGTGGTTGATGTGCAGAAAATTCATCTCGTAGAGAATTTTTCGTGGAATACTTTTTTCTTGCGTGACCATTCCGGTTGCCAGGTTCACGTTGATATTGTTGTGTTTGACGAATATCAGCAGGGTCTCATCATTGACCTGGTGGCTGTTCTTGAGCTGTCCCTTTTCATCAAGCAGTTCGAGAATGGTTTGTACCTGGTCAAGGCCTCCAAGATCGTTTACCGCTGCTGGATCAATTTGGGTCTGCAGTCGTTCAATCCGGTAATTCGGATTCCAGTCTGCAATATGGTTGACGGCAAGGCCCGAAACAGCATAGATGATGGTCAGGCCAAAGCAGAGATAGCCCAGGTCGCGATGAATGATATTGTTGATGCGGCGCCAGCGCATGGTTGGCTCCCCTTACTCGTCGATCTCGGCCCCGAGGCCGATGAGTCTGATGAACCGTGTGCCTTCTTTGACGGATGCGGGATCGAAAGGTTTTCCTTTTTCTTCGGCCAGGTGCTTCTGGTAGGCGATCAATTCCTCTTTCGACATCTTGACCTCATCCACAATGCCTTCGATTGCACCAGTCCTGCCTGAAGCACTCATCGGGAATACGATTTCGCCGTCGGTTACCTTGACCTGGATTTTCTCATCAGGTCGGTCTCCGGCCACGTATATCCAGCAC
This sequence comes from Desulfopila sp. IMCC35008, assembly GCF_010646885.2. Taxonomy (GTDB): domain Bacteria; phylum Desulfobacterota; class Desulfobulbia; order Desulfobulbales; family Desulfocapsaceae; genus Desulfopila. Next base: position 5,925,011 of record NZ_CP050700.1, read on the forward strand.
CCTCTCTTGGCACACACCTCAATAATCATACCTTCGATCCGGACGTTTTTTCCCAGATATTGGTCGGGATTATCAAGAATGGTGGATACTGCGGTGGCCTCAGTCAGGTTGACTCCCTTGCCGTATGTCTTGGCGAAGGCTGCCGGACAGGCCAGAAGGGAAGCGATAAGTACTGCATAGATGATGCTCTTCATTGGATTCTCCTAGGGAAATTAAATGCTTGTTTAGTGTTTTTTTGTGGCGTAACGTCGCTTTGCGACGTTGGTAAAACCTTATACAAGTGTAACAATGTGGCGACGATTATGTGCGGCTATGTTTAAAAATTCAAGGATATTCTTTAACTGATGCGGTTGGAAATTGGGGGAGGCGTCTATGTTGTGTGAACTTTACAAGGGTTTTTTTTACTAATTTTTGCTATGCTGCAATCTTCCACTTAGTTTCATTTGTTCATCATCGTTACTGTCAATTAATCCGGATCATCAAAAACGTAGGTCAGGGCAGTCCATACCTGACGGGACACGATGTGACGGGATCTTAGAATACTGAAAAGGGATGTAATTATGGGTGTGCATATCACACAACTGTATCGCCGTTTGGATGAGGCACGGGCCTACTGTTTCAACGTTGAATCGAGCCGGGAGCTTACCGCTGATGAATTGAGGCGGCTTCGTCTGATACTGGCGGACGGGTTGCTGGAGGAGACTGTTTCTGCCCAACCTTTACTTACAGGTGGCAGAGTCATTGAGGTTGGCCCTCGCATGAATTTTGCCACGGCCTGGTCCTCCAATATGGTGTCCATATGCCAGGCTACCGGACTTGATATGATAACCCGGGTGGAAAGATCCCGCCGTTACCTTGTCCCTGAGGGTATCGACCTGCAAGAATTTATTGATGAAAACCACGACAGGATGACGGAATGCCACTATCCTGAACCACTGACCACTTTTGAGACAGGTGTTACCCCGGAGTCAGTATATGAGATCGACCTGATGACGAAGGGGCCGGACGGCCTGCTTGAAATTCCAGGCATCTCAATGGATGAATGGGACCGCAATCTCTATTATGATTATTTCGTAACCAAACAGGGTCGTAACCCAACCATTGTCGAGATAATGGACCTTAATAACGCCAATTCAGAGCATTCCCGTCATGGCTATTTTAAGGGCAAGCAGGTGATAGATGGCGAGGAGATGGACAAGACCCTCTTTGACCTGGTGGTTGATACCCTCGATGCCAATCCGAAAGGGTCGCTTATCGCCTATAAGGATAATTCCAGTGTTATTAAAGGATATGACATTAAGACCCTGCATCCGGTTGAGCCGGGTAATCCCAGTCCCTTTCATGAGGTGGGTGTAAGTTATAACCTCCTTTTGACTGCTGAAACCCACAATTTTCCTACCGGCGTGGCACCATTTCCAGGTGCTGAGACAGGTACCGGCGGGCGTATCCGCGACGTACTGGGTACCGGAAAGGGGGCCTATGTGGTGGCAGGTACCGCTGGCTATTGCGTAGGTAATCTTAATATTCCCGGGTATGAGCTTAGCTGGGAGAGTGACTATTCAATTCCGGGGAACCTGGCAAAACCGCTGGAGATTGAGATCGAGGCCAGTAACGGCGCATCCGATTACGGCAATAAGTTTGGAGAGCCCGTTATCCAGGGATTTACCCGCTCGTTTGATATGCGGCTTGGGAACGGTGAGCGATGGGGCTTTTTAAAACCGATTATGTTCACGGCCGGAGTCGGCCAGATTGACGATCGCCATTCGGAAAAGGAAAAAGAAGAAAAGGGCATGCTGATTGTTCAGGTCGGTGGGCCGGCATACCGGGTTGGTTTTGGCGGTGGTGCGGCCTCTTCAATGCTGCAGGGGGAAAATGCCTCGGATCTTGACTTCGACGCGGTGCAGCGCGGCGATGCCGAGATGGAACAGAAGATGAACCGGGTTATCCGGGCCTGTTGTGAGATGGGCGATAAGACCCTGATCGATGTGATGCATGACCAGGGGGCCGGTGGTCCTGCCAATGTGATGAAGGAGCTGGTTGAAAATTCCGGAGGTCGTGTCGAGATCCGCAATATTAAGGTTGGTGATCCCACCATGTCGGTCCTGGAAATATATGTGGCCGAATACCAGGAGCGATGCGGCCTGCTGATTCGTCCGGAAAATATTGAGCGATTCAAGGCTATCTGCACCCGTGAGAAGGTGAACTGTGAAGTGCTTGGCGAGGTAACGGGTGATCTGCGTTTCGTGGTTCATGATGCACAGGACGGCTCCACCCCGGTGGATATCGACCTGGAGGCCTTGCTGGGCAAGATCCCGCAAAAGACCTTCATCGATGAACGCGCGAAGTCATCGTTACAGCCGTTGTCACTGCCAGAAGGGTTGACCGTAAAGGATGCACTGTTTAATGTGCTGCGCCTTGTTTCCGTCGGCTCCAAAAGGTTTTTGACCAACAAGGTTGATCGTGCGGTAACCGGGCTTATCGCCCAGCAGCAGTGCTGTGGTCCGTTGCAGTTGACAGTTGCCGATGTGGCGGTTGTGGCCCAGTCGCATTTTGGCCTGACCGGACTTGCTACCGCGGTCGGTGAGCAGTCAATCAAGATGCTGGTGGATCCTGCGGCAGGTGCGCGGATGGCTGTTGGTGAAGTGTTGACCAATCTGGTCTGGGCAAAGATTGAAGGTCTTGAGCAGGTAAAATGTTCTGCCAACTGGATGTGGGCCCCGAAACTGCCAGGTGAGGGTGCGGCTATTTATGACGCGGCAAAGGCCATGCGTGATGCGATGATCACGGTGGGTATAGCTGTTGATGGTGGTAAGGACAGCCTCTCAATGGCAACCATGGTGGGGGATGAGACAGTCAAGTCTCCGCGAGAGCTGGTTATCTCTGTTTACGCCGCCATGCCGGATATCACCGCCAAGGTGACACCCGACATCAAGCATCCCGGCAACTCAAAACTTGTGTATATCGATCCGGCAGCCGGGGCCAATCGGCTGGGCGGCAGCGCGCTGGCCCAGGTCTACAAACAGTTGGGGGATGAAAGTCCCGATCTTGAGAGTCCTGAGCTGCTCAAGAATGCTTTTGAAGCCGTGCAGGACCTGATTGACAGGAGGCTTATCAGCGCCGGGCATGACCGAAGTGATGGCGGCTTGATCACAACCGTGCTTGAAATGGTTTTTGCAGGAAACTGTGGTCTCTCAATTAAGTTGGAGGGGGCTCCCCTGGAAAGATTATTTTCCGAGGAAGTGGGTATGGTGGTTGAGTGTTTACCTGAACATCTTGATGCGGTTCTGGGCGTGCTTGAGAAGGCCGAGGTAGCCTGTAGCGTACTTGGGGAGACAACGACCGAGAAGCAGGTACGGGTTGAGTGTGGCGGGGAGCGTGTGCTCGATGAACCAATGGTGCTCCTGCGATCGTGGTGGGAGGAGACCAGTTACCAGCTCGAACGTCTGCAGGCCGATCCCGGCTGTGCAGATGAGGAGAAGGAAAACATTTATACACGTTCCGGTCCCTCCTATCATGTACCCTATGAGCCGGAGAAAACACCTGCAGAGAGGCTGATACGCAGCGATAAACCGAAGGTGGCGATTCTTCGTGACGAAGGCTCGAATTCAGACCGCGAGATGACCAGCGCCTTTTACAGTGCTGGATTTGAGCCGTGGGATGTCTGCATGAACGATTTGCTGGCAGGTTCGGTTACGCTCGATGATTTTCGGGGTATTGCCGCAGTTGGCGGGTTTTCCTATGCCGATGTTCCGGAATCGGCCAAGGGCTGGGCAGCCACCATTCTCTTTAACGAGAGATTGCAAAAGATGTTCAAGGAGTTCTACAACCGACCGGATACTTTTACGCTCGGTATCTGCAACGGCTGTCAGCTGTTCGGGCTGCTGGGCTGGGTGCCCGGTGATGATCTCCCGGCAGAACGTCAACCACGGTTTGTCCGTAATAACTCCGGCAGGTTTGAGTCCCGCTGGACGAGTGTCAAGGTCCAGAAGAGTAAGGCCATGATGCTGGAAGGAATGGAAGAGCTGGTATTCGGAATCCATGTCGATCATGGGGAGGGGCAGCTCCACTTCCCAGACCCATCAGTTATGGAGCGGGTGAAGGCTTCAGGTATGGCCCCGCTGGTTTATGTTGATGACGAGGGAACTGCTACGGAAAAGTATCCGTTTAACCCAAACGGGTCACCGGAAGGGTTGGCTGGCCTCTGCTCAGAGGATGGACGTCATCTGGCGTTGATGCCGCATCCGGAGCGGGTATTCCTGCCTTGGCAGGCGCATTATCTGCCCGAGGATATGAAGAAATTCAAGGTGTCGCCCTGGATGAAGATGTTTCAGAATGCCTATGAGTGGTGTATGCGCTAGACATTCCGAGAATACCCTTTCTTCCCAACTCTTCGTTATTTTATAAAAATAATGCCTGGAATATCAATCATACCTCTGCGCTTATTTTTCTAAAATGCCTGATCTGAGAAAAAAATGTCTCTTCTCGGACAACTTCCGAGGGCCTGTTTCAGAAGACCCTGTCTGAAAAAACGGATTGATTCTGTTTTAACAGACAGACTTCTGAACAAAACGAGTGTTTATTCTACTGGTGCAAGAGGGAAATTCGGCTACAGATAAAGTATGTAGATTTCCAATATCTCCGTAACTGTCCCAATTACTTGGGATTGGGGCGGTTTTCCCGGTCTTTTGGAAGGTGTTGAATAAGGTTTATTTTGGTCTGGCACACGGTTTGCTTCATTAGGCGTGTGGGGCACAAAAGCAGTACCGGAAGTATCGCCCCATATTGCAGTACATACCAGGTTTGCCAGGCTTTATCGTCAAGTACAGGTGGGGTGCAGAGACAGATAAGCCTGGCATCCCAGGTATGCAATCTCTCCTCTTTTGAGTCATACGACACACCTCCTAAACGTGTCCGAAAGCTCGATGAATACTGCCATTTCCAGCAAGCTGAGAAGTATCTGGCAAAACTCAGTGTTGGAAATGGCTGTTTCATTTCTACCGTTTGTAAATTACCTTCTACAACTCACTTTCCTTACCCGGTTCAAGGCACAGCTCGTGTATTTACCGCAGAGGTACGCTCGGTCATGGAGCATGAAAGAGCGAAGCCGCAACGATGATATTGGGCAGATGGAGGACGTGAAAAGCTTAGTAATAGTACCAGATGGTCTTGTATTCCTCGATATCTTCCCCGATTTCCTCTAGTCGTTTCAGGTATGTGTGAATAGAAACATCGGCATAAATAAAGGTATCCATAAGCGCCAGCTTTTTCTCCCACGGATGGAACTCGTATAACCTCCGACCATCCGGCAGAATCGAGATTACATCACGATGCTGGGAGGCACGCAGGTAGTTTTTTCCAAGTCGCGGTACATTGAAAACAATCTCATCCGTACGCACCGATCCCGGCAATTGCCGGGCCTCTTCCTGTTGCTCCTGGAGCAGACGGGCAATTGGTACCCGGTAGGTGTCGGTTTCGTCCTTACCTTTAGTATTGAATGTATAATAGGGGGTGACGCCAGTGAGCCGAAGCTGCTGACGCAGCGCGGCAGTCTCGAACCGGCGGGAGTTGAAAAAGGTGTAAACAAGCTGATTATATACCGCTATCCCGAAGAGTCTGAATTTCTGTACTGCTTCCATTGAGTCCGTTGTTATCTCGGTCATATGCTCGAAGTGCGTAATGATCATCATCTCCCTTTTGCCAGGGACGTTGTAGCGGTTAATTGTCCGCACCAGCGAATCAGTGATCCGCTGGGGCAGGGTTACCGGGGTGCGTGTGCCGATACGGATACGGATAATGTGGGGGATAGCTGCCACTTTGGCTAATAGCTCATCAAGTTGGTCATCAGAAAAGAGCAGGGGATCGCCACCGGTAATAAGAACCTCGTTTATTTCCGGGGTATCCTCAATCCACTGGATGGCCTTATCGAGCTTGTCGCTGCCAAGGGTCGCATGCTCTGAATAGACATCCTCGATTTGCCAGTTTCGTTGGCAGTAAACACAAATCTGCGGGCAGGTCAGGATCGGTTTGAGAATCACTATATTCGGGTAGCGCCTGGTAATACCCTCAATGGGTGAGGTGTCGTTTTCAAGCATGAAGTCCATGGAACATTCCCTGCTCTGCTTGTGCGACTGCATCGCGGACACGTAGTCGGGAGGTGGCAGGACCTGGGCCCTGATAGCGGTGTCGTGTTGTTGCCGGTTGGCCCGGTCAAAGAGGCTGACATAATACGGGGTGATACCAAAAGGTATCTTGTTTTTTCGGGCTAAACAGATGGAATTGTATTCCTCATCACTGAGGTTGACCAGATTGCGCAAGGTGTCCGCATCCCGGATGACATTCTTCACGTGCCATCGCCAGTCGTTCCACTCAAGGTCGGAGATGCCGAAATACTCCTGCAATGCGTATTTATTTCTGCTTCTCTCTTCCACTAGTTCGTCGTCAAGACCATTAGCATATCGTTTCATCTGACTGCACGATTTCCGTGCCATGTCAGAGAGATACGTCGACCTCTCAACGGCGGCTTCTCGACCTTCAAGTTTTAAAAAGGCCGGGGGGGCTTCCGAGTAGATACCTGCCAGGCCGCTCACCCCTTTTATGAGGTGCTCTATTTCTGCGATGAAACCTTCTGAGACCTCCGGGATATGCATACCGTGTTCTCCGTTAAGGAGTTGGTCTATATAACCGAGTACCGAAAACCCGGAAAGATCTTCACTCCTGGAATTGAGGATGGAACGGAAAACCCAGACAGCATCACGACACAGAATCCACTCCATTGGGCGTATGAGGTCGGTGTTGTCGGAGATGCCAGCAAGGATGTTTGCCAGGTATTCACGCAGATTGCGCCGTTTTTCCTCAATGTCATCCTGACTGGTCAGGATGTCCTCGATCTCGGGGTTCAAGCTGATTGCGGCACGAAGCTTCTCGCTATAATCTTCCATCATTTTTTCGCTGTTATTCCCTTGTTCTTGGGACACTCAACTGTGTAGCCGTGAGTTGAAAAGTAGTGATGTAAGCTGATAAAGCTGGAGAAGGACACTGGCAATAAGGTTGGCAACAGTGGAGAGTGTCACGGTGTTGTTATGCTCTATATCAATCTGATATTATTCTTTATAGTATAATTATTTTTCGAAAATTGCAAATTCGGCAATGTCGCGGGATGAGGCCGGTCTGCCCAGGTTTGAGGCAGACCGGAAAAGGAAAGGATTATTTTTTTCTCGCCTGCTCTTTTTCAAGCATGATCTTAAGAATGGTTTTGTCTGTTTCCACCATACCCTGATGGCTGAGGGTCCCCATATTCTGTACGGTGTTTTCAGTGGACATGCCGACGATGCCGTCTGTGTCCTTGACATTAATGCCTTGGAGGGAAAATAGTGCCGCCTGAACTGCGGCACCGGCGGCGGTGTTGAGTTTAAGAGCACAGCCCGCCTTCGCTCCATCGCAGATAACACCGGCAAGATCTTCAACAATATTCTTAATGGCACCCGCCATGTGGTTTGCATCACCTCCCACCAGATAAGTGATTCCGGCGGTTGCCCCGGCACCGGCGGCAACTGAACAGCCGCAAACTGCGGAGAGCCTGCCGGTATGAGCCTTTACATAGGCGGTGATGATATGGCTGAGGCCGATGGCGCGTAGCACTGATTCTTCATCGTGGTCCACATAGTCCTTGATTGCCCAGATGGGCAGGATAGCCGTCAATCCATGGTTACCACTGCCGGCGGAACTCATGGCGGGAAGTTTAGCACCCCCCATCCTGGCATCAGCAGCAGCCGAAGTGAGACGCCTGGCAGATGTGGCCATATCGTTGACCAGCAGTTTCTGTTTGACCAGCCGGTCGATCGCCTTGCCAATCCCCAATCCGGATCCGTACTTTAAGCCGTGCTCAGCAAGGCGCAGGTTATGATCAACACCCTCTTTGAGGAATTTCAGGTCTTCATCATCGAGATGATCAACCATATCATAAATTTCATCGAGAGTGAGCCCGCGAAGCCACTCTTCGAGCTCCTCCATCAGGCTGTTACCGGAGGTTGTCGGTTTTTGGGGTAGCAGGGGGGAATCTGTAATTGCCTCACCGTTTAAGGTCAGGCTGATGATATTATTGTGTAAATCGGCGATGACCGATTCGGCAACATCCTGGCCAGAGGTGAGGCGGGAAATGATGTACAGACCATGTTCTTCCCGCAGGTTGACCTTGACCTTACCTTCTTGAAGCAGTCCCTTTGCCTTCTCGAGAACGTCATCGTTGAGGGATTCAAGCACCTCCAGTCCCCTTTGTGGGTCGCTGCCGTAGCAGCCAAGTGCGGCCGCCGTATCAATTCCTGCCATTCCTCCGCTGCCCGGAATGGTAACCGCCATAGCATTTTTGTAGATATTGGGATCTACCCAGACCTCTACCGAATCAAAATTTTTACCGGGGAGCAGGCTGGCTGCTGCGGCAGTTCCAAGAGCGACTGCCACTGGTTCAGTACAGCCCAGTGCAAGAACCACTTCCATTTCAAGGATATCTTTAACTGTGAATTCCATATATCTGTTGCCGAGGGTGGGATGTCGGTATTTCAGGTTGCAGGTTATCTGCAGAGAATGGCTTCGATCTCAATGTTGGAACCAAGGGGCAGGGCGGCCACCTGTACAGTGGAGCGTGCCGGTGGCTCGGAGCTGAAATGTTCATTGTAGGCTGAGTTCATAGCCTGGAAATCAGCAAGGTCTGTCAGGAAAATAGTTGTTTTAACAATATTTTCGAGCCCCAGTCCGGCTTCTTGAGCTACCGCTTTCAGGTTGTTCGCTATCTGATGGGTTCGATCGCCAATATCGCCTTCAACCAGCTTCCCGGTGGTGGGGTCTATGGGAAGTTGTCCGGAAATAAAGACCAGGTCACCATGTGCGACCGCTTGTGAATAGGGCCCGATCGCAGCCGGAGCTTTATCTGTCGAAATAATAATTTTTGTCATGGTTTCTGTTGGTTGAAAAAAATCTTTATAGTTAGGGTGCCTCCACAGTGGGGAGACCGGTTTGTCGGTTATTACTTTCCCCGTTTTCAGGGTGGGTGTCAATAATAATATGTTCATATGCTCAAAAAAAAAGAGCGCGATCTGCTTGCACAAAGAGAGATCTCCTCATCAGGCACAGACATAAGACGAGCAATTCACCTGTCAAGTTCAAGGAGTTTTATTTTGTTTATCCGGTCACGTATACGGGATCTGTTTCTCCTTATTTCAGGCTTTCCTTGATTTTAGCATGGTCCATGGAGATAATAAAGAAACACAGCACATCATTATCTCCTATCTTCTATCTTGCAAAGGAGGACCACCATGCCGGCGCAACGGAATGCGACACTTCACAACCACATTACCTCCGTCAAAAAGGGCGAGCGGGTCTTTGAGAACGCTTTTCAGGGCGTAAGCCGGATGATCCTGGGGCGGGATATCGAGAAGGTAGTGGTTAATGGCAAGACCACCTTCGATTTCACCATCTTCCGCGAGGGTAAAAAGCATATTGTCGGAATGTACGATGAGATAAACTCGTTTGTCTCGTTTGTGAAAGATGCTGCCGAGGGCGGTTCATCGAAAGAAATGGCCTACGTTCTGGTTGGAGAACCAGGCAACGGTAAGACCTTTCTTGTCGAGTACCTGTGCGGCTTATACCGAGATTTTCTGACCGAACCGAAAAACAGGCGATATACCTTCAGGTTTACCGGTCTCGACAAACTTGGTGAGTATGGCAATATCAAAAAAATCGAGTCTCAGACCTATGAGGATCCGATGGTGTTGGCCATGAACCTCCAGGAAACAAAGGCTGAGTCGAAAAATTTCCTGGCCAGACGGTATCGGGCTTCGGAAAAACTGCTTGATGAATGGTTTGATAACTACCGTTCCCTTGGGGCATGTTCTGCCTATATCTGGAACGATATCCGCGACTATACCGATGGTAAACTTGAGGATATGCTAAAATTTGTCGAGATTGCACCTGTACCTCTTATTGAGAGTCTTGGTACGGTTACCGGCAAGTATCCTGCTAAGGATAAGATCACCTCTTCAGCTGTCGATCTGCTCGGCGAGGAGTCGATTCAGCGATTGTTACATATCACTGACACCAACAACCCGTTCCGTTTCGATCTGCGCCGTGGAGCACTGGCGCGGGTCGCGGGGGGCGGTATCCACTTCAGCGATGAGATTTATAAGAACAAGAAGGATCTGGTGCAGGTCTACCTCGGTGTCATCCAGAACCGCACGATTGAAATTGATGGCTATAAGTGGCCTATCGATTCACTTATCATCGCTACCTCTAATAATTCGGAATTTAATCGGTTTCTAGCAGAAAAAGAAGAAGCTCCGATTATTGACAGGTGCCGGATCTGCTACGTTTCGCATAATACAAATTATAAATTACAGTCGGAGTTGACCAATTATGCCATCGGTAATGAGTCGAAAACAACACTCACCGGTGACGAAATGCATCAGGACCCGAATCTTAATTATGCGGCATCAGTGGCGGTGGTGCTTACCCGTCTGCCGCGTTCGGAAAAACTAACCCCCATCGAGACAATGAAGCTTGCTGCCGGGGAAGTTGCCGGTGAAAAAAGCTTAAAAACCCTCTCAGAAGTGATTGACAGCCTGAACCAGGATCACGATATAACCAAGAGATTTGGTCAGAAAGGTCTTGGCCAGAGAAATCTTGGCCGGACTATGCAGCTGATGCTGGAGAGTTCGGATACCAATGAGGGGAAATGCATGTTCGCCTATGATGTGTTTCTCGCGCTGGAGCGTGTCATTCTCGACTATGTATCCGATGCTAATGACAGGGCAAAATTTCTCGATGATCTCAAGATTGCGCGCGGCCTGTATCGTGAAAGGATCTTGACCGAGATGTTCAACGCCTATATGGATGAACCACTGGCAATTCGTAAGGACGTCCTTAATTATGTGAACATGATTATCGGTATTGATGCCGAGAATCTTGGTGTGGACAAGATGTGGAAGTATAAGAATCCACAGACCGGGGAATTGCAGGCGATTAAAATTGATGAGCGTTATATCGATTCGGTGGAAGACCGGCTCGGACTCAAGACCCGTGAGCAGAAGGATTCTTTCAGGACTTCTATCCGTAAGGTGTACGGGCAGAAGATTTCCGTCGATCCAAATTATGATTTTATGGATAACCTGGAATTGGTTAAGGCAGTGACGGATGTACGACTCAAGTCCGATATTGCAGGGGCGGGCAGCCTGATAGGGGCGCTTGCTAATCGTACCAATGAGGAGAACCAGAAACTGTATGACCGTATGATCGACACCATGTTGAATAAACTCAACTATTGCGCTACCTGCGCCCAGAAAACCATTGAATATTTTTGTACCCAGGTTGATGAAAATTAATAATGGGATATGTGGGTGAGAGGGCCATTCGATGAAAACACTTTATGATCTCTATCGCCAATACCAGCAGCAGGGGTTGTCCGTCGCACAGGATGAGATGATCCGCAGGGAGCTGGATCTTGCAGAAAAAATGGGCGATCCCGAGTTGGTTCATAATATCCCGGATTACTTCGGCCCTCTTGGCCTCTACGGTTATAACGACCTGATGATGTTGCAGAACAGATCCCAACCGGAAGTGACACCGATAACTTCCGTTCATTCCCTTGATTACCTGCTTGAGCGGGACAGTCTGCGGGAAAAAGATGGTTTTCCCAGGAAGATCCGGGTTGGAAAGATGGTAAAGCCGGGAGGCGACGGTGGTGACAAGGTTGTAGTTGTACCTACCACTGTTGAAGAAAAACTCGTTCACGACCTGGCCAGCCCTGAGGAAGAGGGCGAGGGCGGAGGTGAAGGCGGTTCCGGTGAAGGCGAAGAAGGTGAGGTTATCGGTGAGAAGCCGGTACGTCAGGAGCAGGGTGGCGAGGGCGGAGCTGGTCAGGGAGAGGGCGGTGCCCATGAGATTGAGGCCAATGCCTATGATCTTGGCAGGGTATTGACCGAGCAGTTTAAACTGCCCAACCTGCAGGATAAAGGGAAGAAACGTTCACTCAGTCGTTACACCTATGATCTTACCGATAAAAACCGTGGATTTGGCCAGGTGCTGGACAAAAAGTCGACACTGCGCCGAATTATCCAAACCAATATCGCTCTGGGCAGGATCAGTAGCAATAGCCCGATAGACAGTACAGGTCTTTTGATTTCTCCCAGGGACAGGGTCTACCGTATCCTCTCAAAAGAGAAGGATTACGAGTCTCAGGCGGTTGTTTTTTTTGTGCGTGACTATTCCGGTTCCATGAGCGGCAAGCCGACAGAGCTAGTGGTTAATCAGCATGTGCTTATCTATTCATGGCTGATTTACCAGTATGAAAGGCAGGTGGAGACCCGCTTTATCCTCCATGATACGGAGGCAAAGGAGGTTGAGGACTTTAATGTCTATTACAATTCAAAGGTGGCGGGTGGCACTCAGGTTTCCAAGGCCTACGAACTCATTAACAAGATCGTAGAGGAAGAGGGGCTGGAGAAGGATTACAACATCTACATCTTTCATGGAACGGACGGGGACGACTGGGATACACGTGGGGAAAAGGCTATCCCCGAGCTGAAGAAAATGCTCCGGTATGCCAGCAGGATAGGTATTACCATTGCGGAGAACGGCTACGGTATTTCCGGTCGGAGCGAGGTGGAAATATACTTGAAGAAATCAAAACTGCTGGAGGAATACCGTCACCTCCTGCGGCTGGATGTCTTGAACAGGGATGCCGTGGAAACGCGGCTTATTGAAGGGATTAAGGAGTTGATAGGGTAAGGTCCTATGGAACTTGTCAGTCAGCATGCAAAAAAGATAATGGAGGGTTGCAAGGAGAGGGCGCGTGATGTAGGGCTCACCTTTCAGGATGAGAGCCTGGAGTATATTGTCACCAACCGGGATATGCTTGAGTTGGGGCCTAAAAACATGATTCCAACCCTTTACGATTACTGGGTTCAGGACGTGGAGGTGTTAAAGGAGCAGGGTCGTTACGAACTCTACCCGAACAATCCGTATGAGACGGTTATCAATACCAGGCCGCCCATCTCATTTTATAACGATAACAATCCCGACTGGCTGAACGTGATGATCTTTTATCACGTGATTGGTCACATCGATTTCTTCCAGAATAATCTCTACTTCCGGCATACCTGGGAATATGACTTTGCAGCTAAGGCGCTTTCGGATAAGCGATTGATCGCTAAGATGCGTTCTGAAAAGGGCCGCTGGGTTGATTATATAATCGAGTTTTCCCGGGCGGTGGACAACCTTGTCGGCTATTTCAACTTACTCAGTGAATTCAGCCGGGAAAACACTCCGCCAATGACCCTGCTCGATTTCTATTTCGATGTCTTTTTGCAGCAGCAGGAAAAACAGACCGTCACCGGTTATGTAAAGGAGATTGAGAGATATAACGAAAGCATCCGTGAGGATCCTGAAAAAGGGGAAAAACTATTCCTTGATGATGCCAAGAGCAAATTTACCGAGCTGGAAACGTTGTATGAAAAGCATAAGAAAGAAAAAGACAACAGTGGTAAATTCGATATTCTCCAGTTTCTGGTTGAAAACTCCGAGTTCCTCAACCAGAAGGAAAATATCTGGATGAAATCGGTGATTGAAGTGATCCGTTCCACCTCGCTTTATTTTCAGCCACAGATACGCACCAAGATTCTTAACGAGGGGTGGGCCAGCTATTGGCACGAGGAACTTTTCCTGCGTGATGACAGAATCCGAGGGCACGAGGTTGAATTCGGTGTAGTAAATGCCAAGGTTACGTCTATGCCGAGGGTGGGACTGAACCCGTATGCACTTGGCATGCGGCTATTTTCCTACCTTGAAGACCAGGCAGACAAGGGGCGCTTCTCACTTGATTTTGAGCGCCAGCTCGACTCCCACATTCGCCGTAAATATGACACGAAAAGCATGAAAGGCAGGGACTTTATCTTCTATGTGCGCGAGAATTTTGCCGACTCCCGCTTTGTTCACTCCTTTATCGATCAGGATTTTGTCGATCTGCACAAGCTTTTTGTGGCGGGTAAAAAGCTCAATAAGGAGCGTATGACCTGGCAGTATTACGTGAAGAGCCGTAAGGCGGAGGATTATGTAGAAATGGTAGCAAACTCCCTCTATCATCCACCGTCTGTGACGATTCATGTCAATGATGCGGGAACCTTGATTCTCAATCATGTTTTTGAAAATAAGCCGCTGGTGCGCGATTTTGTCGACGGAGCCCTCATGGGGCTTGAGTACCTGTGGGGAGCACCTGTCTGTCTTTACACCACTGAACAGGTGCCAAGTAAACCGGACGGTATGGCCATGGGTGATGTGAAGCCGGAAAAAGATGAAGTGCAGTTCGTGTGGAAACGTTTTCGATACACCATGAAGGAAAGAAAGCTCTCCCGGGAACTCGTGGAATAACGCAGGGATTAATACTATGCAAGAACTGACCAATGCGTTGAATAACCTCAAGGATCACAAGGGCAGCTGGGTGAGGCGTCCGGTGATTTCTTTTTCCGATTTTCTCTGTAAGGTGTTGGAGAACCCAGAGTGGAATATACGTAACGTATACCAGGTGTATGTGGACATGATCAACACCTTCGTCTGTGAAGGGGAGGACGAATATGTTGATGATCCTGAATCGATAAAGTATTTGCATTACAATTGCAGCGCGCTTTTTGCCAAAGGTTCGGACCGTCCGTTTTTTGCCGACCGGTTATTTGCAAACAGGTTGATGCGTCATGTGGATTCCGTCGCAGTTGGGGCTCAGCAGAACAAGATTTATATTTTTGAGGGTCCTCACGGCAGCGGTAAGTCAACGTTTTTAAACAACCTGCTCCGGAAGTTTGAAGAATATACCAATACCCCGGAGGGGGCCCGTTACGAGGTTGTCTGGAGATTGCCCCGGGATAGTTTTGACCGTGACAACCAGGGACTTTCCGACATTGCCCAGAAACTGGCCCAGCTTCTGGAGGGCGAAGGCCAGGTCAGGCCTCAGGCGGGATTAGGGAAAAAGGGTCAAAAGGAGGGGGCTGAGCTCGACTATTTTGAGGTTCCCTGCCCCAGTCATGATAATCCGTTGCTGATGATCCCCAAAGAGGTGCGTCGCCGGTTCCTCGACGACCTGTTTGCCAACGACGATAGTTTTAAATGGAAACTGTCGGCGGAAAAACAGTATGACTGGCTCTTCCGGGACGAGCCGTGCACCATCTGTACCACCATCTACCAGGGATTGATGAAAAAATACCAGAATACGGGAATGGTGATGGACTGTGTTTTTGCCAGACCCTTTGCCATTACCCGCAGACTCGGTGAGGGGATTTCCGTCTTTAATCCAGGTGACAAGCCGCTCAGGCATAATGTGGTTCATAATGAGGTGGTCCAGAGATACCTCAATCAGCTGTTTGAGGGTATGCAGCAGGTGCGCTACCTTTATTCAAATTTTGCGCGGACAAACAATGGGATCTATGCCTTGATGGATATCAAGGCCCACAACACCGAAAGGTTGATGGACCTGCACAATATTATCAGTGACGGCGTTCACAAGGTGGAGGATATTGAAGAGGGTGTAGAGTCGCTCTTTTTTGCCCTGATGAACCCGGAAGACCGCAAGGTGGTGACTGATCTGCAGGCCTTTTCCGACAGGATTGAATATATCAAAATTCCATATATTCTCGACCTGAAAACGGAGGTGGAGATCTACCGGGAGGTTTTCGGCAGTCATATCAATGAGAACTTCCTGCCAAGGGTTTTGCATAATTTTGCCAGGGTCATTATTGCTACCAGGCTGCGTATCGAATCGGAGGCTATGCTGGAATGGATAGGTGACCCTGCAAAATACAACCTGTATTGCGATAAGCACCTGCAACTGTTGAAAATGGAGATCTTTACCGGTCATATCCCCAAATGGCTGGAGTCTGAGGATGTGGAGAGCTTTACTGCCAAAAGACGCAAAAGAATTATCGGCGAATCGGAAAAAGATGGATGGCAGGGCCTTTCGGGCCGTGATTCCATCCGGATGTTTAATGAATTTTTTACCACCTACGGTAATGAGGAAAAGCTGATTGACATGTCGATGCTCGGCCGGTTTTTCAGGAAATTCTGCAAAGAGGATAAGAAGTTTCTGCCCATGGGCTTCCTCGACTCCCTTTTGCGCATGTACAACTACACTGTTTTGCAGGAAGTGAAGGAATGCCTCTATTATTATAATGAAGAGCAGATTTCAAAGGAAATTCAGAATTACATGTTCGGGGTCAATTTCGATATTGGCACAAAGGAAACCTGCAGGTTTACAGGTGATGTCCTCGATATATCAGAAGAAATGCTCCGAAGAGTGGAGGTGAGATTGCTGGTTTCGGAAGAGGATGCCAAACAGTTCCGTGAAAATGTCCAGAAGACCTATACTACAACCACCCTTACCCAGGAAATATTACGAGACGAGCATGACATAACCGAAACAGCCCTCTATTCACATCTGTATGAGCGATATGTACATAACTTAAAAGAGAAGGTGCTTGAACCTTTCCTGCAGAATGAAAACTTCCGGATGGCGATACGGGATTATGATACGGAGAATTTTAAGACCTATGATCCCAAAATCCAGGAGGATGTTATTTTCATGATAACAAACCTGCAGAAAAATTACGGGTATTCAAGCCAGGGGGCCAGGGAAATCTGCATCTATGTAGTGGACAACGATCTGGCGAAGAAGTTTTCAGGCCAGGAGTTCAAACAGGGCGTCGTATCTACCGGTGGTGGGGAGGGGTAATTATACTTCAGACCATTGGGGGCAATCCAGGGCGCACCTGATATGACTGCAGATGAGATCGCTAAATCCTGGTAACTCACCAAGCCCCTTATCGAGACAGCGAACCTCCAACCCTTCTTTTTCAAGGCGCGTTTTCCACGAGTCGATCCCATCTCCCATCATGTCCCGTCTGTAATGGAGCCCGGTAACCAGAAAAAGCGGGATCATATATACTTTCTGAAACCCCCTGTCCTTTATCTTCTTTTCAAGTCCCCTGGTGTCAGGATAATGTTCAACCGTGCCGACAAAGAGGCGCGACCCGAAGCAGGTCTGGAGTAGGTGTTCAAGAGCAGTATAGACCGGCCAGGTTGGATGTGAAGTACCATGCCCGACAACCAGGATGGCCTGATCTGCCTCTTTCTTTACAATCGGTGCCAGCATGGTCATAAGGGCCAGGTAATCGTCGGGACTGGTGAGGATCGGATTGCCCACGGTGCAGATGTCATGATTTTTTCGAAGGGTTTGGAAGAGGGTGTGAAAATCACTCCCGCTAAAGAGATGCAGTGATTGCACAATTATCCTTCGGTGGTTTTCTTTTCGGAGTTCTTCGATGATCTCAAGTGGGTGGTTGATTGTCTCTCCCGTTTTCTCCTTTATCTTTTTCTGCAGGACTCCGGAAGTGAAACCCCAGTAAATATCATGGGTCGGAAATTGATCTTTTACGCCAGACTCTATCAGGTTGTAAGTGGTTCGTGCCGTTGAGCTTGTGCCAAAGGCGGTGAGAATAATCGGTGGAATCATAATGCTCAGTTACGTTGAGGTTAGTGAAGGTTAGAATATAAACAGCAAGATTGCTTTTATCTACTCTAATAATATTCTGATTTCTGTCGCCAGAGGATTTTGGAAAAATGCTCCTGCTATTTGTAAGCTGGCTTAAATGATGATATGATGTTGACAGTCTGTGGCCAATAGTATAGAGATTAACTAATAAATGAGATTCTTAATCTCTTACATGACCAGTTATCGGGGTACCCGGAGAGAGCCCCCCGCTGGTCAGCAATGCCAATCGAGAGGAGGGATTACAATGATTAAAAAATTTTCAGTTGTTGCACTCGCCGGATTATTCGCGCTGCCATCTTTTGCAGCGGCAAGTGGCGGACCGAACGTGCAGGACCTGGAGCGGAAAATCGAGGAGCTCAGCAGGCAGCTCGATGATCTGAAGGCCGCAATGGCAGAGCAGGGCGAGATGAACGAGGCCCAGAGCGATCTACTGGATGACCTTGATGAGCGTTCCGACGAATGGGACCTGGCGGCACGAATCAAGTTCTACGGAGATTTCCGTTCACGTCTTGATTACTACAACGCAGATACGGTGTTTGGCAGGGATCTTGAGAATGATTATCTCTGGACCAACCGGTTCCGCTTGAACATGCGGGTGAAAGCTACCGAAAATGTAGAATTTAAGGGTCGCTTCGCTATGTACAAGACCTGGGGTAACCAGTCCGGTTTCAACGATGACTCGGGCGCAATGTGGCCGGTGTTCGACGGCAATGTGAGCCGTACACCAGCGGGTTCAAGTGCGCTCTATGTCGACAGGGCTTTTGTTAACTGGAACAATATCGCTGGCCTGCCGATGTGGTTTTCCATTGGTCGCAGACCCACGACTGACGGCTCACCATCTGAGCTACGACTTGGGGAAGACAACAGACTGGCTACTCCCATGGCGTTCATGAACTGGCCGTTTGATGGGTTAACACTCGGGTACGGTTGGAATTGGGGACCTGAGGTTATGGGTACCAGTAAGCTCCGTTTCTGTTATGGCCGGGGTTTTGAAGCCGGCTTGCAGGAAGAAGAGATGGGATCCATTGATGATATGGATTTCGCCGGGTTCAGCTGGGATATCATGAAGAAAGATGATCGTTTTCTCTATGCCCAGTCTTTCATGGCATTTAACGTCATTAACTATCCGAACTTCCAGGATCCGATCATTGACCAGGGTTTTGGTGAGATGAGTGGTATGGGAGAGAGGAAAAACCTCGGTAATATCTGGCACAACTCGGTTGTGTATCAGTCCAAGGTGGCCGGCTTGAATTACTTCCTGTCAGCAGGGCATTCCCAGACTCAGCCTGATGCGGATGGTATGTTCAATAATTTTGCCGCCATGGGTGCGGGCCTTGAGGGGCCGAATACCGATGATGAAAATGGTTACTCTTTCTACGCCGGTGTTCGCTATGACCTCGATGATGCCGGGATGAAATTCGGTGCGGAATTTAACTACGGCTCCCAGTACTGGGTCGCCATGTCACCAGGTCACGACGAGATTTACCAGGCCAAGCTGGGAACACGTGGTCAGGTTTATGAGATTTACATGATCTATGACCTGCCTACCGGTGAAGCTATCTCTAAGTACGCCAAAACCTTTGTACGGCTGGGTTACCAGCATTACGAGTACGACTATGCCGGTTCTAACGACTGGAATATGTATCCTTACGATCTTGGGGACCAGACAGACCTTATGTACCTCCAGGCGATGGGTGCGGATTCGGTTGAGAGCGCCGATCAGGTATACCTGACATTTGAGGCGTATTTCTAATACTTCCATAAGCTGAATCAATCTGAAAGGGGAGTGCTCTGTTAGAGTACTCCCCTTTTTCTTTTTTCTTGCCGGGTAGTTGTTGTATATCTTATTCTTTAGGTTGGTTCCTATACCATGTCGCCAAGTGTCGAGATGATATGGTATTGAAATTATAGAACATCAATTACCGAACATGATCACCCGTGCTGCGGATAGGTTTTTGGGGTACAGGGGGGGGGGCATCAGGTTGCTTAATTATTGTAAGAGTACAAGGGTATGAATTTTCATAAAAAAGGATGGGTGTCGTCGCCTGCTATATCAGATATCGTTGTTCTTGGCAAATTATGTCGTTATGGTTTTTTTACCCGGCATGGCGGGGTGAGCAGCGGCATTTATGAATCCCTTAATTTCGGGTTTGATAGTGGAGATGAGGAGCATGCTGTTCTGGAAAACCGGGAAATTGTAAAAGAGAAGCTGGGCCTGGATACCTTGCTTTTGGCCAGGCAGGTTCACGGTAAAAAAGTATATACGCTTGATACTCCTCTTTCAGGTGACACTCAGGTCGATGGGTACGACAGTCTGGTAACAAACCGGAAGGGTGTTGGACTCGTTATCCAGAACGCGGATTGTCAGGCGATACTGTTCTATGATCCAGGCAAACAGGTCATTGGGGCGGCGCATAGCGGCTGGCGGGGGAGTGTGGCGAATATTGCAGCAGAGACTGTATCTACAATGGAAAAGGAATATGGTACGAATCCCGCCGATCTCAAGGTGGTAGTCAGTCCTTCCCTGGGTCCATGTTGTGCGGAGTTTGTGAATTATCCAAAAGAGTTCCCTGCGGAATTTCAGCAGTTTATAGTAGCAGAAAACTATTTCGATTTCTGGCAGGTAACCCGGCACCAGGTGCAGGAATGTGGAGTTAAACGAGCCAATATTTTAATTTCAGGGATTTGCACCAGCTGTTCAGGGGATTATTTTTCCTACAGGCGGGCCTGCCGTGAAGGAGACGGACGTACTGGTCGAAATTGTTCTGTTATTACATTGGATTAAGTTCTTTATTCGATCATGAAAGTACTCGTAATTGAAGATGATATCAAAATAGCCGGCTTTATCAGCAGGGCGCTGGAAGCGGAAAATTTTACTGTTGATACAGCTCATGATGGTCCCGCTGGCTTGGAGCTGGGATGTCGTGGTGTATATGATGCAGCGATAGTGGATATTATGCTTCCGGAAATGGACGGTTTGGAAGTTATCGAGCGTCTTCGGCAGATAGGTGTGCAGACACCGGTTCTTATTCTGAGTGCTAAGCAGTCTGTAGACGACCGTATCCAGGGGTTACAACGGGGCGGAGACGATTATCTGGTCAAGCCGTTTTCCATGAGTGAGCTGCTGGCGCGCATACAGGCCCTGATCCGGAGGGACCGGAAATCGATACAGCCTACAGTGCTGAAAAAATACGATCTGGAAATGGACCTCCTCAAACATATAGTAACCCGGAGCGGTAAAAAGCTGGATCTTCCGGCCAAGGAGTATGCGTTACTGGAACTGATGATGCGCAACCCTGGGACCGTACTCTCCAAGACGACTATCCTGGAAAAAGTGTATGAGTACAATTTTGATCCCCAGACCAATGTTGTTGATGTGCTGGTTTTTCGCCTTCGTAATAAAGTTGACAAGGACTTTGACACCAAATTGATTCACACCGTGAGGGGGATGGGCTATGTCCTCAAGGATTCGGGCTGACTCACTATTGGCCAGGCTGAGAACGGCCTGGCCATATTTCTGCCTTTTATGGCTGCCGTTTCTGGTTATGGGAGTGCTCCTCAACTGGGTGATTCGGGATAGACTCGCGGCTGAAGAATTGCGCGAAGTCGAGCGCTTGCTGGACGGTTATCTGGAGACAAATCTCTCATCCCGAGTACAGTTTGATGTGGGCGATCAAAGACGCATTGAGGGGCTGAACGGGCTGGCATTCATCCGTTTGAGCAACAAAGATAACCGGCTGCTTTTGACCAGTGAACCTGTTTCTCCACACCACTTCAATGAACTTCTTCATCTTGACTCACACTTTTCCGGTCCATGGCTGACCCTGCCGGGTCTCGAAGGCGCAGGATTTTGGGCGGTTATAAGCAGAGAGATTGGTACGGGGGCTGTTGTGCAGGCGGGGAGGCAGAGTAGTGAGTCGTATGGTCTGTATCGAACTATACGAACTATATCTATCGGTGCGTTCATTATCTTTTTGGGTCTGGCCTGGATTGTTTCTTTCCTGATTGCCGGCAGGCAGGGGATGCCACTTATTTGCCTGCGCAGGGAGCTTGAGCGTCTGCTGGATGAAGGTTGGAGCCAACTCCGGCATGAGGATTGGCACAGTCCTGAGCAAGAACAGCTTTACCGGCAGGTTAATTCCCTGATCCTGCACAACAAGAGACTGATTGACGAGATGCAGGCGTCTCTGGATAATGTGGCCCATGACCTGCGGACCCCTCTCACCAGGTTGCGTTCCGTTGCCGAATTCGGTCTTCAGGAGGACAGCGATCCCGAAAGGTTACGCGAGTCTCTGCTGGATTGTCTTGAGGAATCGGAGCGGCTACTCGCCATGTTGAAGATAATGATGAGTGTGGCTGAGGCTGAATCCGGTACCATGCGCCTTGAGCAGCAGAAGGTGGATGTGGCGGAATCACTGGCGGAAATGGTTGAACTATACGGCTACGTGGCGGAGGATAAAAATGTTGATGTCACCCTGGAGGCAGAAAGCGATTTATATATCGATGCGGATCGTACCAGAATCTCCCAGGTCTGGGCCAACTTGCTTGACAATGCGATCAAATATGGCCGGGATGGGGGATTTGTGAAGGTGAATGCAAAGGGGGGAGAGGATACTGTTGAGGTCACATTTTGCGACGATGGCATGGGGATTTCCGTAAATGAGCAGCCGCGGATCTGGGAGCGGTTGTATCGTGGGGACCGTAGCCGATCCCAGCAGGGGCTCGGGCTGGGGTTGAACTTTGTGAAAGCGGTGGTGGAAGCTCACCACGGAGCGGTCAGTGTTGAGAGTGAGCTCCACAAGGGGAGCTGCTTTACGGTAGAACTTCCCCGGCTGGCTTCAGCAGTCACGCCCGCAGGGTGAAAATAGAGTTTGAGCGTAAGCTGTCTCTCGCGGTGCAAACCGCCACCCGATAAAAAAAACAGATTATATTTTTTACCTCCTTGATATTAGGCCATATGTTTGATGAACAGTAGGTTTTTCATGAGTTGTTGGGGCTAATAGAGAAATCGCAGACCAGGGGAGAGTGGTCGGAAAGTCGCACATCCGGGATATAGAAATTATTGATCCTGATACGGGGACTGTGCAGGATGAAGTCGATTTCACGAGACGGACGGTGACTGGGATGGGACGGCATATTGGTGACGTTGGCGCTTTTGAGGTTAGACGCGGCAAGAAACAACTTGATCTCCCGTTTGCCGAAAAAGGTATTGAAATCACCAGCTACAATCACTTCCTTTTTGGTCTTCTTGACAAGTGTGTGCAGGTATTCGAGCTGGTGTTGGCGATGGCGGTATTTCAGGGAAAGATGGACAAGAAATATAACTGCCTCATCGAGTTCTGTCTTGATGATGAGGCGCTTGACGCCCTCTTCAAAATAGTGGAAGGTGTGGTCGTGAATTTTTGCCTTCGAGAGCAGGGCGTTTGATTGCTGGTTAAGGACCGGTACCTTGACAGCCAGCGATTTTTCACTGTATTTGGTTGCCACCACATAGTTGTATCCCATGTTTTCGGCGATCGATCGTGCCTGACAGTCATTACCGCATCGATAAGATCCCGAATCTACCTCGATCAGTGCGACGATGTCCGGATCGATTGAGCGAATAAAATTGATAATTCGTTGCAGGTTCACTTCCGATTTTCTAAAAAAACCCATGAAAGGCACGGGTAAATGGTAGCCATTGAGATGACCTGTGGCATAACGTATGTTATAGAGTAGCATTCGCATAATATCGGGGCTGTCGCAGACGGTTATTAATGATGTACTTGTAGTCTATATGTAATCATTCCGTGTGGTCCAGACAAAAGAACAATCAGAGAAATATATTTTCAGATAGAGGAAGGAAGCGATAAATGACTGTAATTAATATCGGAACCCGGAAAAGCAAACTGGCAATGTGGCAGACAAATACAGTGGCGTCCTTTTTGGAAAAGGCTGGCATGCAGACCCGGATCAGCTCTATGGAGACTATCGGTGACAAGGTGCTCAATACGTCTATTGCCAAGATAGGCAGCAAGGGGGTCTTTACAGAGGAACTCGAAGAACAACTTGCCTCAGGGGCTACCGATATTGCTGTGCACAGTGCAAAGGATATGCAATCTGTTCTGCCCGAGGGGTTCGAGCTCATTGCCTTTACCGAAAGGGAGAAGGTCAATGATGTACTGGTAAGCAGGGACAAGACCATTGATGTCGATGATACCACCCGAAAGTTGAAAATAGGTACCTCTTCGGTGAGACGGGTCGCACTGCTTCGCCATTTTTATCCCCATGTGGAAGCGGTAGAGATGCGCGGCAATCTGCAGACCAGGATTAAAAAGATGGAGGACGGTGCCTGCGATGCCCTCATGCTCGCCTATGCAGGGGTGAAGCGGATGGAATATGAGGATATGATCGTCAAGGTCTTTTCCGAGACCGAATTCGTTCCGCCCGTAGGGCAGGGATGTATCGCCATTGAGGCAGCAACTTCACTTGCTCCCGAAAAAAGGCAACAGATCCGGGACTGTCTCAATAACACGGAAAGCGAAGCCTGCCTGGTTGCAGAGCGTGCCTACCTGAAACAGCTTGAAGGTGGTTGCTCAATTCCCGCTTTTGGCCTTGCAAAGCTTGAAGGTGATGTGCTCACCTTGCAGGTCGGGCTCGTCAGCCTTGATGGTCAGACTATGCTCCGCCGGGAATTACAGGGGACGGTGGCTGAGTCAGAGCAACTTGGTATAAAGGGTGGTACAGAGATTCTTGAAAGCGGTGGTAGGGAAATGCTGGCTGAGATACGTCGGGAGCAAGGATAGTTGAAGTTTTCATCCTGAAACCGTTCTGTCAGGAGCTGCGCCGGTATTTGCTCTTTTTCACCCAGGCGGACGACGAATAGTTGGCTGTATTGACTGAGCCGGTGTTTTTCCAGAACTGGGTGCGGTTGAACATGTATTCCGGTTGGTATCCTGTTTGCAGTTTAGCAATCGGGAACGACCGCATCCTCTTAAGTCTTTTTTTTCTGGTTGCTTCAAGTAGAAATGTTTGGTTCTTTTTCAAAAGAACAACCCAGGCGTGTCCCGATCCCTTGTAATTGCCAATTACCACCCGCGCATCATGTCCCATGTCGATAAGCCAGTCTGCCAAGGCAATGGCGTGGTCCTCGCAATCCCCTCTGTTGAACGTATATGCCTCGCGGCTATTCTGCCACACCTCTTCCTTCCCTTTTGAAAAGACGTGGTCCAGTTGGTATTTTTTCTTTTGTGCCAGTGTTTGCCAGGGGATGAAAATATTATTTGTCGAAAAGGGGCTGTATCCAACCAGGTAGCTGTTGACCAGGTGATGCCGGTCGTCCATGCCCGGTGCCGATGCGGTGATATCCTTTATCTTCCTCCAGTTGTAAAAGATAACCCCGTTTAACCCTTTGGCACTTTGCAGCAAAGAGTTAACCGATCTTTGGCTGATCCACTTTCTTGCTTCAATAACATAAACCCGCTTGCTGCTGCTTCCTCCTACTTGCGTTGCTGATTTGCCATACGTCTTCCTGTCAGGGGTGAGGTAGAGGGCAAGAGGTTCATTTATCTGCTGCTCAGTTGGGAGTGAATATATACCGGCTGCGGTAAGCAGGAGGATAGGGACAGCCAGCAAATACTTCATCCCTTAAACCCGAAGGTAACGATGATCGCCACAAAGAGCAGGATGGTAGATGAAAATATGGCGACGGCAATGTTGCCTTTTTTCATTTCTTCTTCGATACTGATGTTGGGTAGTAGTCTCTTGTCGACAATGATCAGCGCAAACAGGCTTACCAGCAGGGCTACAAACGTGTAGATAAGGTTTATGCCCAGGTTCATCAAGGTTACGGATAAGAATTCGAATTCCATTATTTCACCTTCTTTGTTGAAATGTCAGATAATTACAGGAGGAGCATTGTAATCTCTAGTCAGCACAATTGGCAATATACATTTTCATTTCAGACCTATTGCGGTGATGGTCTTGTAATGTGTTGATTGTAATTGTTTTCCGTTGAGATTATTGTTTTTGTGTTTCGATCACCTGTGTGGTATTAGAGGGTGCAAGACCTGAAAAATCAATATGTTATGTTTCTTGCCGGTTTTGCATGATGTGTGACGTGTCTTTCCGCTTGTTTTAAAATGTTTGCAAATGTTAACATTTGTGCATACAATGAAATTAAAGGCAATCGTGGAGGTGCGACATGAAAAAAGTACAGATCGGGGCACGGGTCTCCGAGGCAGATGCCGAATTTATAAATCTGCTGGAAATTAACGGGGCTCATTCCCCAAGTGATAAGCTGAGGGCCATTATACAGGAAGCGCGGCAGCGAAGAGAGTATAGTCAGGATTTCTCCGGAGCTTACAGGATGATGACAGAGCAGTTAGGACCTGCAGGTGAGGTGTTGCGAAATGCAGAGTTCAAAACGGGCCGTCATTCTGTGTTGCTGGCTCGTATCCTTGAGTGGATGCCGGAGTTTTATGCGTATTGTATTTCACCACCAGATGGCGATGAGGAGATGTCGCCTGAGGAGTTGAAAAAGTATGAAAAAGGGGCTGTTGACAGGATTGTAAGACTGTTTGAATCGTTACTGCACCTGGAGTTATCAAGTCAGGAAACAAGTTACACGCCTGATGTTTTTCGTAAATACATTGGTGATCTGGAAAAGCTGATACTAATCATTACTACGGATTCCAAGTAACAGGAGGGAGAGATCATGAAGGAAAAAATCACTGGCAGGGTCGGACGGATTATATCAGGCACCTTTCATGCCTTGATGGATGCAGTGGAAAATGCAGCTCCGGAAGTGGTAATGGAACAGGCTCTGAGAGAAATTGATGATGCAGTAGAGGAGGTGCGTTCGGAACTTGGTAAGGTCATTGCAAATAAACATCTCGCAAACTCAAGGCTTTTGCAAGTGAACCAGAAGTGTGAAGACCTGGCAGAGAAGATCGATCTTGCGGTAAATGAAGAACGGGATGACCTTGCAGAAGTGGCGATTTCGCAGCAGCTCGATATCGAGGCCCAGATTCCGGTACTCGAAGCCCAGATAAGCGACCTGAGCAGCGAAGAAAAAGAGTTGGAGAGCTATATTGCCGCACTGCACGGTAAAAAAAGGGAGATGAAAGAGGAGTTACGTCTTTTTAAGGCCAGCCGTAAAGAATTCTCTACAAGCAGTAATGGTACTCCCGCTGGTACGGGAGGCGGTGTGGAATCAAAGGTGAGTCGGGCTGAGTCAGCTTTTGAACGAGTCCTTGAAAATACGTCTGGTTTGTCGGGGAGTGGGGCACCGGTCGACAGGGCTAATGCGGCGGCCATGAATGAACTTGAGGATCTGGCCCGGAAGAACAGGGTTCAGGAGCGGTTGGCAGCCATCAAGAATAAGAGAGGTAACGGTTGATGGTTGAGTATTTCCTTTCTCCAGGCAATACACCATTTACGGTCGCCCTCGGTTTGATGGTGGTTATGACTGTTATCGAGATTATTTCGGCCAGTCTGGGGATGGGGCTATCGGAGATGGTCGACTCGTTTTTGCCTGAACTTGATGCAGATGTCGATGTCGACATGGATATGGATGGCCTTGATGGCGTCGACGGCGGTTCCGCACCTGGCTCTCTGGTCCAGCTCCTGGCCTGGTTCCGGGTAGGCGAAGTACCGGTGGTCATGCTGTTTATTGTTTTTTTGACCGGATTTGGTATGAGCGGCCTGGCGGTACAGTACCTTATGCATCAAATTGTTGGTTTTGGTTTGCCGACCGTTGTGGCTGTGGTAATCGCGCTTGCGGCTTCGGCCCCTACCGTACGTTTTTGTGGAGGTCTGCTTGGCAAATATATGCCGCAGGACGAAACCTATGCAGTCTCTGAGAAAAGTTTCCAGGGTATGGTTGCAACTCTGACTCTGGGCACGGCTAAGGCGGGAAAACCGGCACAGGCAAAGCTTCGCGATAAACACGGCCAGACGCATTACATCATGGTAGAACCGGATAACCCGGCGGAGAGCTTTGAGCAGGGAGAAAAAACGATCATTGTCGATCAGGCCGGCGCCATTTACAAGGTTATTGATGCTTCGGGTTCCGCAATGACCGATGAGAGGTGATTGCAGCGGCCCGTTGTGGTTTCATTTATGAACTGATTTTACCGAAAGGGGGATGTACCTGTGGAGAATTTAATTTTCATTATGATTAATGTGGGCATAATTCTGGTTGCCCTGCTTGCCCTTGGTTTTGTCCTGGCAAGATTGTATAAGCGTTCGTCCAAGGAGGTTTCTTTTGTGCGGACTGGTTTTCGGGGCCAAAAGGTAATCATGAATGGTGGGGCCATCGTGTTGCCTGTTCTCCACGAGATAATACCGGTCAACATGAACACCTTGCGGCTGGAGGTGAAGAGGGAGAACCAGCAAGCCCTTATTACCCGTGACAGGATGCGTGTTGATGTGGCCGCAGAGTTTTATGTGCGGGTTAAACCGACTGAGGAATCGATTGCCAACGCCGCCCAGACGCTCGGTTTAAAAACCATGGCTCCAGAAGAATTGAAAAATCTGGTTGAAGGTAAGTTCGTCGACTCACTTCGTGCAGTGGCTGCAGAGATGGCTATGGAGGAATTACACGAACAGCGGGTCGAGTTTGTTACCAAAGTACAGGCGGCTGTTTCTGAAGACCTGTTGAAGAACGGACTGGAACTCGAATCCGTATCGCTGACCGGTATGGACCAGACGAGTAAGGATTACTTTAATCCGGATAACGCTTTTGATGCGGAAGGCCTCACCAAGCTGACCAATGAAATTGAGGAACGAAGGAAAATCCGCAACGATATTGAGATGGACACCCAGGTGGCTATTGAGAACAAAAATCTTGAAGCCAAACGTAAGCAGCTCGATATAGCCAAGGAAAAAGAGTATGCCGAGCTCCAGCAGGAAAGGGAACTGGAGATCCGCAGGGCTAATCAGGCAACTGAGATTGCACAGGAAAAAGCGCTTAAGCAGCAGCAAGCCGAGCAGGCCAAGATCGAAGCCGAAAAACTTGTGCAGCAATCCAGAATTGCAGCAGATCAGACCGTGGAAACGGACAATATCGCCAAAGAGCAGATCGTTAAGGAAAAGGATATTTCCAAGAACAAGGCGATTGAAACGGCCAAAATCGAGCAGATGAAGACTATTGAACTGGCCGATCAGGGCAAGGCCATTGCAATTGCAGAAAAATCGAAAGAAAAATCACTTTCAGAGGCGGAGGCGGACAAGGCACGAGCAAATGCAGTACGAGAGGCAGAGCGAGTCATTACTGTCCAGGAAACTGAGCGAGCGGAGAGGGCCAAGGCCGTAGAATTAGTCGAGGCAGCACAGAAGGCTGAAAAAGACGCTATTGCCATAAAGGTTGCAGCTGAAGCTGAAAAAATCGCGGCAGAAGATCAGGCGGAAGCGGTCAAGACCATTGCTAATGCGGAAGCCGAAAAATGTCAAATTGAGGCTCGTGGTGAGGCGGAAGCGGAGAAGATGAAGGCTCAAGCCGCTGAGGTGAAATATAAGGTTGATGCGGATGGTGAAAAAGCCTTGAACGCCGCTCGTAATACCCTGTCACCTGAGCAGATTTCCATGCAGGTCAGGATGGAACTCATGAAGGTGCTCCCGGCTATCATCAGGGAAAGTGTCAAACCCATGGAGCAGATTGATGGTATCAAGATAATCCAGGTTGATGGTTTGACAGGTCAGTCTGCCGGTGCGGCTGGTGAAGGTGGTGCTGTAAAAGAAGGGAGTTTAAGTGACCAATTGGTTAATTCAGCCCTCAAATACCGTGGGCAGGCGCCTCTTGTCGACTCACTGCTGTCTGATATCGGACTTAAAGGAGGAGATATTAACGGGTTGACGGACCTGTTGAAGGGGAATGAAGGACAGGAATGAGCTGACTGTAATGTTCAGGAAAAAAAGCCTCCGGAAAATCCGGGGGCTTTTTTTTTGCACTTCGCATCGATTCGGTTCCTGATGCCAGGGAGGGTTGTACCCCGTTGAGGAAAAGTGTTGCTATCATACATGAATCATGTTAACAGCTGTTAACATGGAAGGGACAAAAGAAAAAATAGTCGCTGCAGCTTGTGATATTTACCTGATTGAAGGATATAAGGGCATGAGTATGCGCAAGGTCGCGAGTCGGACGGATATATCACCAACCGCGATCTATCGCCATTTCGCCAACAAGGAGGCGTTGCATCAACAGGTTCTGCGGGAAGGGTTCAGTACTTTTGACTCGTACCTGCAGGGTGCGCTCGTAGGCACAAGCCCGATGGAGAGGCTTGATCTTGCAGCCACTCAGTTTTTTAACTTCGCGGTTGAGCAGGCAAAATATTACGAGATACTGTTTCTAACCATGGACCACACCGTGGAGCATAAGGTGAAGGGAGCATTAAAAAGGGATGCGATGCAAAGCCGGAAATTCATGGTCGAGCGGGTCATGGAGTGCATGAAGGATGGCAGCATGAAACAGGACGACCCGGAAGAGGTTGCTTTGCAGTTACTCTCAACCTGTAATGGATTTTTCGGGTTGTATGTGTCCAAGAAGGTTTCCGGTTCCAGGGCAGAGATGAAAGCTAGATATGATCGCATGTACAGGCGATTGCTGGCAGGTTTATGTGTTTAAGTACGGTGGTGTGAGCAAAAAAAATTTGCCCCGTAAGTTAACAGCTGTTAACAAATGGCATTACAGAAATGGAGGTGGCTATGCTACTAAACAGTGGTGATCAAACAGCATCTGTGTCAACCGGTAAGAAAAGCGTTCAGGAAGCGACTCGTGAGCTTCTTCTCAACCCCAAAACGGTTTCCTATGACAGGTTGGATTCAGAGTCACGGGAGCTGGTGAAAAAGACTATTGGCTTTTTTGAGAACAAGGGAAAAGAAAAATTACTCGAAGATGATCATGACCGGGTCTGGTATGCTGACTTTCTCGAATTCTCGAAAAATGAAGGCCTCTTCGCCACCTTCCTGACACCGGAAAAATATGGGAACGGACCTTGTCGTTGGGATACATTCAGGAATTGCGCCATAAACGAGGTACTGGGTTTTTACGGTCTTAGTTACTGGTATACCTGGCAGGTCACCATCCTGGGGCTGGGGCCGATCTGGATGAGCGACAACGAAGAGGTGAAACAAAAAACTGCAGAACTGTTGCAGGAAGGGGAGATTTTTGCTTTCGGTCTTTCCGAGAAAGAACATGGTGCCGATATCTATGCCAGCGATATGGACCTCGTGCGCCAGGACGACGGCACTTATGTGGCTAACGGCAGCAAGTACTATATCGGCAATGCTAATGAAGCGGCCTATGTTTCGACCTTTGGCAAGTTTGAAGATTCAGGCGAGTATGTTTTTTTCGTTGCTGAATCGCAACACCCGCAGTACGAGCTGGTCAAGAATGTGATCAACTCGCAGAACTATGTGGCGGAGTATAAACTCAACGATTACCCAATCGAAGAGAAACATATCCTGGCTAAAGGTCGTGATGCCTGGGATATGGCCCTGAATACGATTAATGTGGGAAAATTCAATCTTGGCTGGGCATCGATTGGTATCTGTACCCATGCCTACTACGAGGCACTCAACCATGCCTCCAGCCGCTACCTGTTTGATCATTATGTGACAGATTTTGTCCATGTGCGCCAACTGTTTATAGATGCGTATGCCCGACTTGCCGCGATGAAGCTTTTCGCTCGGCGGGCAGTCGACTATATGCGCTCAGCTGGTCCTGAAGATCGGCGTTACTTACTTTTTACACCTATGGTGAAGATGAAGGTGACCACCCAGGGAGAAGAAGTCATGAATGCTCTCTGGGACGTGATTGCAGCCAAGGGTTTTGAAAAAGATATGTATTTTGAGATGGCTGTCAGGGATATCAGGGCATTACCAAAACTTGAGGGAACGGTCCATGTGAATATGGCGCTAATCATCAAGTTTATGGCGAACTACTTTTTCAAACCTGGCAAATATAATGATCCACCGATAATGGATACCGGTATTAACGACGATTTTCTGTTCAGGCAGGGGGCGACCAAAGGACTCGGTAAAACCCGTTTCCATGATTATCAGCAGGTCTATCGGTCGAGCACTCTGCCCAATGTGGTTGTTTTCCGCAAACAAATCAGGTTGCTCAAGATGTTGCTCGTTTTTGGTAAGCCGAATAAAGAACAGGCCAAGGATTTCGATTTACTGCTGAATATTGGCGAGCTGTTTACCCTGGTGGTTTATGGCCAGCTTATTCTCGAAAACGCAAAACTGCTCAATATAGACGAGCAGGTGATCGATCAGATTTTCGAGGTTATGGTCCGGGATTTCTCGAAGTTTGCTCTGCAACTCTACACCAAGGGCAGTGCGACTTTTCTGCAACAGAAAATATGCAAGCGAATGGTTAAGCGCCCGGTTGTCGATAGGAAACGGCATGAGTATATCTGGGAGACCTATGTGCAGTGCATGAAGGATCAGTACGAGATGAATCCATAATTTCTTTTTTCCGATCCGGCCTGTGAACAATTCAGGGCCGGGTTGGACGGTTGTCCTCGCTGTGCTCAATAGATGGAGTAGACTCCCTCATCCACCATGACCTGTTTTCTTCTTCGTCCGGCTACTTTTTATTTTATATTCTGGAAAGATATCCATGCTTGATATAGAATTGAAATGTGTGAAAAGAGGTTGATTTTATGAGATATAAGCTCTCTGTTCCAAACCGTGGAGGAGTATTCATTAATGGGCAAGGAATTTCAACATTATATTTTCCGGCTGTTCATGCTCACCGCAGTATGTGCAGCTTTACTTGCAGCCAGTCCGGTTTCTGCCGAACATAACAGGAAAGTCCTGGTATTGCACTCCTACCACAAGGGGCTCGGCTGGACTGATTCCATTACAGAGGGCATTGAGGCTGGGATGAGCCGGAGCGAAGAACCGGTTGAAATTCATTATGAGTATATGGACACCAAAAGGGTGTTTGATGATACTCACCTTGAAAACCTCGCTCGTCTTTTAAGCCATAAATATAAAAATATTGATTTTACAGGCATCGTCTCCTCCGATGATCACGCCTTTCGGTTCCTGTTGTCGCATCATCAGGAAATATTTCCGGAGACTCCGATAGTCTTTTGCGGGGTAAATGGTTTCAGGCCTGAAATGATTGAGGGCAACCCATGGTTTACCGGGGTGATAGAGGCCCTGAGCTTCGTAGAAACCCTGGAAGCCGCACTGCGTATCGAACCGCATATTAAGACAGTGTATGGTGTTGTGGACGATACGGTAACCGGCAGGAGCAACAAGAAGTCGCTGCTGGATGCCATGAAGCAATTTCAGGGCCGGCTGGAGGTTAAATTCCTGGAAAACAGGACTATGGAGGAAATGAAATCTGTCACTGCCGAATTGCCGGAAGACAGTGTTTTGGTCTATCTGAGTTTTACCACCGATTCTGCAGGACAGAAATTTTCACTGGAGGAGGGGGCGGATAGTATCACCATGACAGCGAACAGGCCGATGTACAGTTTCTGGGATTTTCATCTTGGTCATGGAATAATCGGCGGCAGGTTGACACACGGTTATACTCAAGGGGAGACTGCGGCGGGTCTTCTCCTGCGTACTCTGAAGGGGGAGGCACCTGGTGATATCCCCGTGATACGTGAGAGCCCCAATCAATATATTTTCGATCACGTCGTGATGGCACGATTTGGCATAGATGCAGATAGAGTTCCAGAAAACTCGATGGTTCTGAATCTACCTGTATCCTTTCTGGAGCAGAACAGGGAGTTGATCCAAAAGTTTGGAATCGTAGTATTTTGTCTTGTATTGGTCATTGTTGTTCTCAGCTATAATTTCGTAAAACTCCGTCTGGCGGACGAATCCGTGAGAAGGAGTGAGGAGCGATTCAGGGAGATTACGGAGCTTTTGCCGGAAACAATTTTTGAAGTCAATATAGACAGGGAATTGGTCTTTATCAATAAAAGCGGTAAGGAGCAATTCCAGATCGAAGAGGGAGAAGTGGAGCGGGGTTTCAAGTTCTACAGTCTTTTCGCGGCAAAAGAGCATGAACGTCTGGATCAGCGCTTCAAACAATTTATGGATGGGAAGACACTCGGGCTTCAGGAATACATCGGGGTGCGCGGTAACGGTGAGGAGTTCCCCCTGATAGCCCGTTCGGTACCGACTATTCGTGACGGCAAGGTTGTCGGAATCCGCGGTTTGCTGATGGACATGAGTGAGAAAAATCAGCTTGAAGAGCAGATACGCAATGCCCAGCGAATGGAATCCATAGGTACCCTGGCTGGAGGTATCGCGCACGATTTCAATAACCTGCTGATGGGCATTCAGGGGCGGGCATCCCTTGCTTTGACCGATACAACATCAAGTGTGCCCGTGCGGGAACACCTCGAGGGTATTGAGGAATATGTTCGGAGTGCCTCCAATCTTACGAAACAGTTGCTGGGGTTTGCCAGATCCGGCACATATGACCTTAAACCAACAGATATCAACCGGTTGATCAGCAATTCCTCGCAGATGTTCGGGCGCACAAGAAAAGAATTGCAAATGCTCACCCGGTTAGAGCCGGATGTGTGGGCGTTGGAGGTAGACCGAAGCCAGATTGAGCAGGTCCTCCTTAATCTCTACATTAACTCCTGGCAGGCCATGTCCGGCAACGGCACCATAACCGTAAAAACGGAAAATGTCGTTGTTGACGAGAGTGAGGGGGAAATCCTCTCTGTGCGTGGGGGGCCTTACGTGAGGATAACGGTGACGGATACGGGCAACGGGATTAACAGGGAGGTTAAAGAACACATCTTCGAACCGTTTTTCTCAACCAAGGAGCGGGGACGGGGAACTGGGCTGGGATTGGCCTCAGCCTACGGTATCATCAAGAATCATAAAGGTTCTATCTATGTGGTTTCGGAAGAGGGGGAAGGTGCCTCTTTCCAGATCCACTTACCGGCCAGAATGGTTCATATTGAAGAGGAAGCGGAAGCAGATGAGCGTCTGATCACCGGTGAAGGGAGGCTGTTGCTGGTCGATGACGAACAGATGGTGCTTGATGTATCGGAAGGGTTGCTCAGCCAACTCGGGTACACCGTTTACACCGCAAGTAACGGCGGTGAGGCGCTTCGGATCTTCGAAGAGCACAAGGGCGAGATATGTCTGGTGGTACTGGACATGATTATGCCCGGTATGAGCGGGGAGGAGACCTTCCATCGGTTACGGGAGATAGATCCTGACGTCAGGGTGCTGCTCAGTTCGGGATACAGCGCGGACGGCAGGGCGGCATCCCTTATCGGCGAAGGATGCAACGGGTTTATCCAGAAGCCTTTTGACCTGCAGACATTGTCCAGGAAGGTTCGTGAGGTTCTCGATGAGGTGTGTTGAGTAGGCAACATCTTCTTGCAGGCCGTTCAGTGTCCCTTGCCGATGACTAAAAAATAGCATGGGGCGAAAATATGGTTTCGTTCTATTTATCAGGAATTACTTCCATACTCATCTCAAGGTTAAAAGTGCCAGTCGGCCGGTATTAGTAACTCACAAAAAAAGAAAACAGAGAAACTAATATCATCGAAATGATCTGCAGTTATGTCATATAAGCCTTCCACTAGTGTATACCATTAACACAGAAGCTCTGCTGCATGTATAAAAGTTTAGGAACAATTGCTGGCAGCAGTGTAACGAGAAAAGTTACTTCCCTTTTATAACGTGTTCTCCTTTCAATAATTCATTGTCTACTTTAACGGGATTGATACCGTAAAAATCCCATGGCTAAGTCCTCAATTTCTGTGAATGAGATGTGGTCGAGTTTCGATATTTGGCAGTGAATTCCTGTTGTTCAAGTAAGCTTATGCGATTTTGCTAGTAAAGGCAGCATGCTTACAATGTAATGGAGTGATGTGTCATGTATGTCATGTAAAAACATAAAAATATTGATCATTATTGTGTTGAAAGTTTTATCTATGTAATAGATAAGTAACATCCTGTTGGTACTATCTGAATTTTGGAGAAGGTTTTCCAGGTTTATGATGACGATCTGGTTTAAGCGTTGCAACTGATCAATTTTACCTGACGATATAAATGAATACTCCTATTTCTCTGTCTGATGACAAACTTCTGTCTTGTCAGGCAGAAATGTTAGCATGCTTCACATATCTTCTGAGGTCGCTTGACCGTGCTGAAAGTGCTACTGAACTGAAAAACCATTTAAGGGCAGTTGGTCCGTTAGATCGTAAAGAAGTTTTGCAGGAAGTTATTCAGGCCAGTCGTTCACTAGGTATTCAGACAAAATTTAATAGCCCTCAAGGAGATATCTGGAAGGAGGTTGTACCAAAATTACCTGTTTTGGTAGAGTATAAAACCGGCGAACTGGGAATATTGACGAGCATAGCTGGTGCTGAGGAACTGCCTCAACGTGTGGCAATTCAATTGGCAGATGATGATGGTGAGTTACATGCAGAGGAAGTTTCACCATCTCATTTTCTGGAAAAGTGGACCGGCGGAATATTATGGCTTGAGCAGGTGAATACAGCCCTGATCTGTTTTTCCCTCGTAGCAAGGGAACATAAACTTGAGCTGACGAAAGAGCGGCTCAGTCACGATTATAATTTAGGGAAAAAGGAGATTCCTAAGGATACCTTGCTTAGAATGGGTAAGGATGCCGGGTTGAAGGGTCGGTTTCTTTTTCTTGATTGGGAAAAACTCATCGATCTTGGTAAGGCTTATCCTGCAATAGCTAAACTTAAGAGTGGGCGGCATGTTGTGGTTGTGGGCGCTGTCGGAGGAGGAGCTTCTGCAGAGGAGGCCTCACTTGCGGTTTATGATCCACTGCAGGGCGCCAACGGAGGTCACCTGAGATTGAGTCGACATGAGTTCGAGGCTCTTTGGAGTGGAGACCTTTATGTTTTTAAGAGGATCTATAAACTGACGGATGAAACACAGCCGTTTAGCTTACGATGGTTTATCCCGGAGATACTCAAGCAAAAAGTAGCATTTATCGATATTGCCCTGGCGGTCCTCTTTATTAATGCCATTGCTCTCATCACTCCGATTTTCTTCCAGATTGTTATTGATAAGGTGTTGGTGAACCAGGCTTTTACAACCCTGCACGTACTCGGGATTGGCATGACGTTTATGCTTCTAGTTAACGCCTGTCTCGATTTTCTCCGTGATTTTATCTTGCTTCACGCCACGAACAAAATCGATCTTCGTGTGACCGGCAGAACGTTTCGACATATGTTGAATCTCCCTCTCGATTTTTTTGAGAGGGTTACTGCAGGAGTGTTGACCAAACACATGCAGCAGACTGCCAATATTAGAGGTTTTCTAACTGGTAGTGTCTTCCTGACAATGCTGGAAGCAACCTCACTTTTTGTCTTTCTACCATTTCTTTTTTTTTACAGCTTTAAACTCACCGGCTTGGTTCTTGTTTTCACGCTCATGATTGCAGCAGTTATTCTTTTGTTGATCTCTCCTTTTAAAAGACGGCTGAATGCCCTTTATGATGCGGAAGGAAATCGGCAGGCAATGCTTGTTGAGACTATAAACGGTATGCCGACAGTAAAAGCAATGGCTATCGAGCCATTGTTACGCAATCAGTGGGAAGAAAAGGTCGCCCGTGCAATCAGTATGCAGTTTCGGGTTGGCAAGATTTCGATAACGGCAAAATCCCTGACACAGTTTTTAGAGCGATTGATGACCATTACCCTGATCTGGATTGGGGCCAGTCAGGTTTTCAGTGGGGCGATGTCTGTGGGCGCGTTGATCGCTTTTCAGATGTTGGCGGGTCGTGTTACCAGCCCCCTGGTACGCTTGGTCGGGTTGATTCATCAATACCAGGAGGCGGCACTCTCTGTTGAGAAACTTGGGGTTGTGATGAATGCAAAAACAGAGTGGGGAGCAGATCGTCACGGCGCCCGACCGTCGTTGCGCGGTGATATTGTCCTGGATAGGGTGCGGTTTCGATATGGGCCGGATCTTCCCGATGTTTTAAAAGAGATTACCCTTACTATTCCTGCTGGAACTACTTTGGGAATAGTCGGTCCCAGTGGTTCGGGAAAAACCACTCTTACCCGTATGCTTCAAAAGGCGTATTTCCCAAGTACCGGGACGATACGGATAAATAATTGCTACCTCAATGAGCTGGATACTGCACACCTTCGTCGCAACCTTGGTGTGGTATTGCAGGAGAGCTTTCTCTTCAGGGCCAGTGTAGCAGACAATATTAGGGCTGGACAGGCGGGGGCAACCAGACAGCAGATTATTGAGGCGGCTATCCTGGCCGGAGCAGATGAATTTGTGGTCAACCTCCCACAAGGCTATGACACCTTACTGGAGGAAGGGGCAAGCAATCTCTCTGGTGGTCAGCGGCAGCGGTTGGCAATAGCACGTGCATTATTGACATCACCTGAAATCATGATCCTGGATGAGGCGACCAGCTCACTAGACCCGGAAAGTGAACGGATTGTGAGGGACAATCTGGCCGAAATTGCAAAAGGACGCACAGTCCTCATGGTCTCACACCGATTGTCGATGATATGTGGGGCTGACAATATCCTCGTTTTGCAAGGTGGTGAGGTGGTTGGTTATGGCAACCATACTGATTTATTAGAATCATGTGAATTGTACAAGACCCTCTGGCAGCAGCAGATGGAGCTCAATTAATCGATTGTGGCTGGCGACAGAATGAAAAAAAAGAAAGTAGACAATCAAAAGGATGTACTCGAATTTCAACCCGATGCGGTGGAGATTGAAGAACGCCCTGTTCCGGGTGCGATACGTTGGGTTTTGTATGTGATTCTCTTTTCACTCGTTGCCGTTGTGGTCGGAGCTGTTATTTTTAAAGTTGACCGTATCGTGGTGACAGAAGGCAGTCTTATAACTACCTCCCCGACTATAACCGTTCAGCCCTTGAATACTGCTGCGGTGCGCTCCATAGAGGTACGGGTTGGCGATCTGGTTGAGAAAGGACAGATTCTGGCGACATTAGATTCTACATTTGCCAGTGCTGATCTGAGCCAATTGGAGAAGCGTCGTCTCACACTTGATACGCAAGTGCGGCGGATCAGGGCAGAGCTTGAGCACAATAGCTTTAAAGCCAAGCCCGCAGAGGGTGATGATGGGCGATTGCAGGAGCAACTCTTTCAGCAACGGGAAGTTATATTTGACAGGAACAAACAACTCAATAATGAAAAAGTTGCGGGTCTTGAATCGCGACTCACCTTGAACAAGGTGCAACGTGAAGGCCTGGACCAACAACTTAAACTCTTGCGAGATGTAGAAGGAACCACAGCAAAGCTGCCGCAAACTGGCTCTGATTACCGTCTGCGACTCCTGGATGCCCAGAAAAACAGACATCAGGCCGCCAATGAGAGTAAACGTCTGGCGGCGGAAGAAGAAGTAATCTCTCATGAGTTGAAGCAGGCTAAATCAGAATGGCAGCGATTTGTTGAGGAGCGTTCCGGCGAGTTGATGGAACAGGAAGTCCAGATCCGGACGGAGCTGGACAAAATAATCGAGGAGATTCACAAGGCAGAAAGACTCCATGAATTAGTCTCTTTAAGAGCGCCACAGGATGGGATTGTCCTTCATGTGGCGGAGCGATCTGTTGGATCAATCATCCAACAGGCAGAACCGCTTATCACCCTCGTGCCGGCGAACAGTACAATCGAGGTTGAGGTGAATGTTCAGCCCAAGGATATCGCGCGTATCCGTACCGGTGATTCGGTTCGGGTCAAATTGGACGCATTTCCATTTCAACGTCATGATACGTTGCCAGGTGAGGTGCGGGTTATCAGCGAGGATTCTTTTGAGTTCCGGGGCCAGCAGGAGATTAAAGATGCTGAAGGAGCAGAAAGTTCGCCCAGTGCATTTTATCGGGCTCGAGTTCGCTTGCTTTCAAATGAATTGCGGAATGTTCCAGATGGTTTTCGGTTGATGCCGGGAATGAGGGTTCGGGCGGAGATTAAGGTTGGTACGCGCTCAGTCATCTCGTATTTTCTTTATCCGATTATTCGGGCATTCGATGAGAGTCTGCGTGAGCCGTAATGGCGCGCTTAATTAAAAAGAATTTCATATCACCATATAACATAATTTGTTGACTTCATGGGGGAAGGATGATCAGGGGATTATATGTACTCATTTTTACGTATTTGATGACATTGACAGGCTGTGGATCTTTAACAGGTATACCCGGTCATGGCGGCGGGAAGCGCTTTGCTGTGGAGCAGGAACTGGTTGCTGCGACCACGCGTGCTACCATCAAACAGATTGATATTTCTGCTATCAAGGGGAAAAAGGTGAACCTTTTTGTCAACGCAATTGGTGATACCGGCAATGGTAACCTTATAGGCGGCAGATTGTCATTCGTGTCACAACTTCGGGGCGACTATATCCATAGTCCCCCAGTGGTTGAATCATATTCCTATCCGCAATACACACAAACAACAACATCTTCATCAAGTACCAAAGATTCCTCGAGTACATTGACGGAAACGATTCAGGACGCCATTATCCCTTCTAATCAAAGCACCGTATCTTCTCTGTCGAGTACTTCTGGAAAATCAATGACCACAACCCTGCTTCCATCGCCGGATCAGAAGCAAATACAACAAAAAGGCAGTGGAAGTGAAGTGCAGGTAGGGGTGGAGTATAAAGGACTGGGAGCCTATCAGAACTCAGAAGAAATTTCCTCGGATGATCTGCAATATCTCTCTGGATTACTACAAACCTACTTTTTCTTGAGTGGGGTGAATATTGTCCCGCCCTCAGAGGCGGAGGTAGATGTGTATGTGACGGTAGATGTGTTTGGTACCATTCGCACCCGTGTTGATTGGTTTGTCGCCAATAATGAGATCTTAAGAGCTAAAACGGCTTTAGAGGTTATGGCTATCAATAGTTTGAGCGGAGATCTCGTTATGGCACCACAATCAGCAGGCAGTGAGGCGGAATATAATGAGCAATATATTTTTTGGGCGGGCCCGGTCTCCATCAGGAAGAGACTGAGACCAACAAACTCTCTTTTGTGTGATTTTACCGATCTGAGTAACGCCGGAGGCCTTCCGGATCTGAATGTTCAGGATGGTGATATTCCCTACCCGTTTCGGTATGAGATAGGGAAGTGGATGGAAGTGGAATGAGAAAGGTGCTTGGTATATCAAATGAAAATTACAAATAAAAGAGAACGTGTTGATACGCATGTAGGGAGGGATAGTGAGACGACCACGTATTGTTGTTCCAGGCATACCTATGCATATAGTTCAGAGAGGAAACAACCAACAACACTGTTTTTCTGCTAAAGAGGATTATATAGCATTTCTGGAATGGCTCCGGGAGTATAGTCATCTTTCAAAAAGCAATATCCATGCGTATGTGCTGATGCCTAATCATGTCCACTTCCTGGCCACCCCCCAGGATGAAGACAGTATCAGCATATTGATGAAACGTCTTGGTCAGAGGTATGTACAGTTCTTCAATCGTAAATACAACAGAAGTGGTACTCTTTGGGAGGGACGTTATAAATCATGCATTGTCGAACCCCAAAAATATCTTTTAGACTGTTGTCGGTATATCGAGACTCATCCGGTACGGGCTGGTCTGGCTACCGATCCTGGTGAGTATCCATGGTCAAGTTATGGGATAAACGGTCAGGGTGAGACTTGAGCAACAATTATCTCCCACAAGGAATACGACCAGCTGGGTTCCACTCTTGCAGAAAAAGTCTCAGCCTACCAGCGATTAATCC
This sequence comes from Desulfopila sp. IMCC35008, assembly GCF_010646885.2. Taxonomy (GTDB): domain Bacteria; phylum Desulfobacterota; class Desulfobulbia; order Desulfobulbales; family Desulfocapsaceae; genus Desulfopila. The sequence goes on from NZ_CP050700.1 coordinate 5,966,287, forward strand.
GAATCGATCTTGAGTGTGAATTTGGCGACGAACTGAGAAGCGCGACAAATGGAAACTATGCCTTGGGCAGTGAACATTTTAAATGGGAGATCAGGAAGACAACAGGGCGCATGGTTTCGCCTGGCAGAGTCGGGAGACCAAAACAAAAAGCCTGACATCTGCATGGGCCTTTATTGATTTCGAGCTGGGAATATGAGAAAGTTATGGCTCGTTTCCGAAAATAAATTGAGATCTTTCCCTAATTTATTGTTTTGATAGCAAAAAAAACAATAGGAGGCCAAAAGTAATAGAGGGCTTGATAATATTATCTTTGTATTCTTCTCTATTTGAGTCTTTGCTGTAAGTTGCTGATTTGATAGTTGCTTTTTCCCAGGGGATATGTCAGGACGTATAACTACGTTGATCTGTTCAGGTTTAAATGAACTAGGTGGAATTAATCTAACCATAAAGGATAAAGATGAGATTGTTATAGGGGGCGTCCGGTAGGGGTTACATGAGATGACAATACACACCTTAATAAGCATAGGTTTTCTATTTCTGATCAGTTTTTTTTTGCTTCTGTATACAATGGCACCTGTTATTCTGTATGTTGTGATTCGGGATGGTTTCCGGATAGTAGCTTGGTGTTATACAACCTGTTGCAACTACTTTGGTTTTGGGAATATACAAAAAGGGTTTGTATTCCAAAGGGGGGGGAGCTTCCTCAATGTTATAGGCAAAGTATATTTGCCAATTTTTCTGCTAATTCTTTTTTTAAACTCTATCCTTTATTTCCAGCAACGTCGCCATTGGATGGGAGAGGATAACGCTAATTTTACTGCCAAGGAGTATTTTGTGGCAGGCCAAGTTTTGAATTACTACACCTGTTGGGCCGGTGCAACGAAATGGCATCCAGATAAATTATATCTTTTACCATCCTTATTGTCGGTTCAGCACATTATCTATAAAGTTGGTACTCAGTATTTGCCTGAAGATGATGCAGAGAAAGCATACTGGGCTCAACAATGGTTTATATATCCTTATTCAAAGCATATTCGGGCGGCGAGCAGGGACGCTGTAAACCGAATCTATCCGGAGAAGGTCTTTCTGACAGTTGAAGGTGAACACCTTAGCATGAAAGATGCCCTTGATCTTCAGGTCGAATTACAACCCAAGCCAAGCCGGTTTACCGATTTGGCTTGGTACTGTCTTGAAATAATGGCAACAAAGGAATTTGGTGACAGGCAGATGTATAGAGCTTACCTCCGTAATTATGCAGGCATGGGCCACTTTTATGCCCATTACGCGATATTGGCATATACGAAAATTAGTCTGAATAGTCGTCGAATTTATATCAAAATGCCAGCCTTGATCAAACGTGACCAGGAACTTCTCAAATGGTTACATGAGTTAAAGGATAAGTGGAGTAGGACACCTGAGATGATCTCTTTTGCAGAATCTACACCGAAAGTTGAAGCCATGCGCGAAATGGCAGTAATCCTCCTTTTACATAATACTATCCCGGCCACCATATGGACTGGGGAGTTTTCATGTGAATCGTCTTATCTCAAGGATCTTGAGAAAGTACGAAGAGAATTTGTCTATACTCGGGAGGGTATTCAGCCTCCGCTTGGACGTATGAAGGAGAAAAGTACGGCACGGCAGTTCTATTTTATTGCGATTGATTCAGCGATAGCACGATTTCTTAGTTTTATCACAGAAGAAAATTGCGGTTACAGATTGCCTGGTAAGGAAGATATGCAGGAGTTTAATGGGGCGGCTATTTCTCCATTAGATAGAAGGAGAAGAACAATGAGAGCTCTTTTTACAAGGGAGCTCAAGTTGCTAGGGATGGACAATGTTCTGACTGAAAAGTATTGGACCCATATAGGAGATGGAAAATATGAGTGGAGATAATCCATTAATAAACAGCAGTGATTTATGGAATGATGTGATTATAAAGACCAGGTGCAGGAGCGGACATCATTGATAACCTCGGTGGCGGCACCGATTCACTTCTCTTTACCGACGACCTGACCCAGGGCCGCCTTAGTTACCTTAAATCGGAAGATAACCTCATCATCCGTATCGATGGAAGTGAATTGACCCAGGTAACTGTCAAGGATTGGTTTAAGGGAGTGGAGTACCAACTCGACTTTATCCAACCTGCAGGCCAGGGTGGAATCCCGGCTTCGCAGATTAATGATCTCTTTACCACCACTGATCCTCCAACAGGAGGTGATTTGGAAGTGCTAGCCGAAAGTACTTTTGATTCCGTCAACACCGGGACCGCAGCAGCAGAACAGGTAATAGGCACCAACGGTAAGGATCTGCTGAAAGGATTGGGAGGGAATGACCAGCTCTTTGCCTTTGATGGTGACGATTGGTTACTCGGCGGTGACGGTGATGACTATTTCGATGGTGGAGCCGGCAACGATACCATGTTGGGTGGTGCAGGTAACGACCAGCTTGGTGGTGATGCGGGGAACGACATCATGTCTGCTGGTGCAGGTAACGATAAATATGTGTACCGACCCGGATCGGGCAGTGACACCATCATCAATGCAGGTGGTGGAACCGACTGGTTACTGTTCACCGATGATATCACCTCTGATAGGCTAAGCTATTTCAAATCCGGGGACAACCTGTTGGTGAAGATCGACGGTAGCTCCGAGAATATGGTCACCATCCAGGATTGGTTTAAAGGTGGAAAAAACGAGGTGGCCTATATCCAGCCGTCCGGAGCCTATGGTATCTCAGCAGCCCAGATCAATACCATGGTTCAGGATGAACCTGTGGCGGCCCCTGCAGCCGCCATGGCCAGTAATGTACTTGGTGATACTGCAGCCGCACTTGGCTTGAGCAGTGCAACAGGTGGTTCAGAGTATGATTCCTACAACCAGAATAGTGGCCTGGGCCTTGATGCCAATGGCGATCTTGGCGTTTCCAGCGATCTCTCACATTTGGCCGATAATGAGGATAAGGTGAATCGAGAGTTGCTGGCAGCGTAAGCGTGTTTCTGACCTGATAGTCGTAAATACTCGCGGATGTAGTCCTCAATGGATTACATCCGCGTTGTTATTTGAAAAGGGTGAGGAGCTCATTGTTGGGAGAACAATTTTGCAAGCCAGCCAAGCTGCGCCTGGCATACAAGTGCAGTGGTGAGGCTTTCGGAGTACCTTCTGGTAAAAGTTATGCCTTTTCTTATGAAGAAAAATCTCAACCATCTTCTTAGCTGTTGATTATACGAAGAATATTTTTCTATTTAATCTTGTTGGAAGGTCTGAATTTACAGGTCAATTTACGATTTGATTCAATGGCAAGTCTTCCAGGTTGGCCTATTAGTACTTGTATTTAATGGTAATTATAGAAAAGTGTAAGAGATATGTAAGAGTCTTACCTTAGGTTCCGATAGGAGGTATCGGAGGAGTCTATCAGCAGGGGAGTGAAATTGCGGATATTGCCAACCATATAAGATGTTGGTGGTGTTGGGACCATGGTTAATGGGAGAAAAGATGATATGACGAATAGATTTAAAAATATTCTTGTGGCATGCCTCCTGTTAGGCTTTTGTGGCGCAACTTTTTATTACAACTTCTTTGATATCAAGACTCTTGTTGGGCTTTCCTTGAAGCCAGAAGAGCTTGAGGAAATCTGTGAAGCAAGAGGCGGGTTCATTTCTCCCGGACCGATTGCAGTGGATGGGTATTACCACGAGGCGGCCAGCCCAATGTTTGGCACCGAGGAAGTCATGGCACGTCTGGGAAAGCGACGATTCCAATTTCTTGAAATGGATAGTGATTGGGTAAAGAGCAATCATACATGGGGAAAATTTAACCTGAAAAAAGTACAGGGAGAAGGGAAATACTTCAGGTTCTATCTTGCCCATCGGGGTGACCCGAACTGTGAAGCGTATGAAGAATACATAGGTGATCAATATGATTCAGCCAAGAGCAACCTCTTTCTTCGCTCCTACGGTATCTACCCTGAAAGTTGTGTTGCAGCCATAAAAACAGATGAGCGGAAAAGTAAATATGGTTTTGCACATTATAACAAAAAAGATAGCGAAAACCCCAAGGTAACCTGGAATATCCTCTCATTTCAGGATCTGGAAACCGGAGAGGAGCAGTCCAGCTATAACAGCTTTACCTATTGTTATGCAGGTGTGGACTCAGAAGGTTATTGCCGTGGTTGGGGACAGAATAGATCATTTAGCTGCCGTCCAAAAGTTGAAGGCTATAATAACCCTACGAATTCGATTTATAGAGGGAGTTTTAAAGCAACTCCCAATCCTTACCTGAAAAAGAAACTTGTTACCAAAGAGATTCATGGTCCTTTTGATATTGAAGAGACAAGGGTTGTTCCTGAGTTGAGAGAAAAAATAGGTGGTGAGAGGAATATACCGAGAGTCAGAGGGGATGCTGTTAAGGACTGGTATGACTGTATTGAGATGGATGGGTATGGGTATTTTAGTGAGAGATCAGTTAGCTGGGAAGAAGGAGATAAGAAATATAAATCTCTACAACCTCAAATTGTTTTTATCAATGATAGTGGACGAAAATTGCTAAAGACTGATATTGATTTTGCAGATCCAAGAAAAAGGAAATCGTATGATTATTGCTGCCTTCGAGCAGAGAAAGACGGAGTATATTTCATAGCCTGGGGTGGACGTCAGGAGCTCACAGAGAAAGCAAATAACTTCAAAATAATAAAGTATTCATGAGATGGGGTTCCAGAGAAGATCTTAGCGGGAACTTTGCCTTTTGAGTTTGAAGTGTCTGGTGGGTCTCGTCATTTCTATGCAGATCTGCGGATAGATGAAGAGTACTACTATTTCTCAGTATATACAGTTGATGCCGGAGAATTTATAAACGGTTTTGGTTCTGTACAACCAATTTACGATTACAGATTCAGGGTTCCAAATAAATTGGAATAAGGAGTAGAGAATGTCCGAAAATTTAGAAGAATTGAAAGTATTGAAGAGATTTTTGCTCAGCCAGTTTGCAGCAGAATGCTATCTTGATATGCAGAGGCATAGTGTGAGTCTATTGAGATTTGCTTGAATAATTAATCGTTATAAATAATTGAGGTTACATAATGGGTTTAATCTTAGTCCCAGGGCTTGTGTTATATGTTCTTATTTCAGTTATAACTGTTGTTTGCGCAATCGTATTTGCAAAAAAACGGAAAAGGAATCTGTTGCTTTGGGGAGGTGGCGCAGCCTTTGTAATGTATAACCTCCTCTTCTGGGATTGGTTACCTACTGTTGCTACACATAAATATTACTGTTCCTCCCAGGCTGGTTTCTGGGTTTATAAGACTGTAGATGAATGGAAGGCTGAGAATATCAGTACATTAGAAAAACAAAGCTTGGTGAATAATATTACTTTGAATCAATCAAAGCATGAAGGTGATATGAACAATTTCACGAGTACAGAATATGTAACAAATCGATTGAAGTACGTATTTAAACATAATGGTCCTTTTATTCTAAATAGATGGCGATTGGAAGCTAAGCTTATAGATATAAATACAAATCAGGTTTTGGCCCAATATGTTGACTTTTCGACATCTCAAGAGAGAAGAAAAGCTGGATGGTCTGGCTGGAAATTTTGGTTGAATGCGGAAAAATGTATCTCTGTTAGCCATCAAGATGAAGGAAATATAAAAGAAATGATTTACGAACTTGGAGGAGATAAATGAATTCAATTCAAGATATTTACCAGAAAGCAGAATTGTCTGAAGCTGCTTATGCAGATTTTTCTAATCCTAACATTTCTCCATTGGCCGCATTACAGGCTTATGGTTTCAGTTTTACCCAAGCAACCGACTTCCTCAACCATTGGAAAGTAATAGCTCAATGTCCAAACACGGATACAGGATTTTCCGGAACTGTTTTTGAGCGTTTGGACGGCCCGAATGCAGGTGAAAGATATATTTCGATATGTGGAACTGAAGGCTCCAAACTCTTAAATGGTTCAGGTGAAGGCGAAATAGATATAGTAGAGGATATCGCCAATATCGGGGCTGACGGTATTGCTATCAATCAAGCTATTGATATGTACAACTGGTATCTGCGGCTAACTTCCCAACAAGGTGATGTCAAGCAATACTATTATCATAAAGAAGAAACGAACATTCTCAATCAGATCACCCAACCCGCTTGGATTGAGGAAAAGATAATTACGACCATTGAAAATGGTGCTCTTTATGGTGGCACAAAGCCTGATACGGTAGTAGGCCATTCTTTAGGCGGGCATTTGGCGATGACAATGAGCCGTCTTTTCTCTGATATATCTTCGGTAACAACTTTCAAGGTCGAGGTAACCGGGGTCGGGCCACGCTAACATGTTGAAAGAGCGTTAATGTAGGCATGTTTTATGTCCAAATTTATGCCTATATAGCCAATTAAAAGGCCAAAAACGTGATTATTTAATATACCATAGTTAATACTTTGTATGGCAAGAGCAAAGAGACATTATCTTCCAGGTCAAATATGGCACCTCACCCACAGGTGTCACAAAGGCGAATTTCTATTGAAATTGGTAATGGATCGCCGGAAATGGACTCAATGGCTTTATCAGGCGAGAAAGCGTTATGGCTTAGTCATCCTGAATTACACTGTTACTTCAAATCATGTACATTTACTTGTGGTTGACGAGAAGGGAAGAGACGTCATACCACAATCGATCAAGTTAGTAGCTGGCAGAACTGGGCAAGAATATAATGTGAGAAAAACTCGTAAAGGAGCTTTTTGGGAAGATCGTTATCACGCAACAGTCATAGAATCGGAGCATCATTTGTTCAGGTGCCTTGTGTATATTGATTTGAATATGGTGCGAGCTGGTGTCGTATCTCATCCGTCAGAGTGGCCTTTTGGTGGCTATAATGAGATCCAAAAACCACGGAGGAAGTGTGTGCTTATTGCTCACCAAAAGCTTGTAGAACTAACCGGGTTTAAAACCTATGAAGCATTTCGAATTGCCCATGCAGGATTGGTAAGCGAATTGCTGGCTTCTGGAAATAATTACAGAGAGGCTGGTTGGAGTGAAAGCGTAGCAGTGGGGAGTAAAGCTTTTGTTGCAACAATCAAGGAAAAACTAGGGTTACGCGCAAAAGGTCGTAAAGTGGTTGAAAAGGATGGGAAATATCAGCTTCGAGAGGAAGCAGGAGTCTATACTGCCAATATTGAGGCCAAAAAAGGAAGTATTGGGGATGAAAACGGCTATATTTGGAATGTTTGTGACGTGAATACATTTAGATAGCGTGGCCCGACCCCGGTTGCCCCCGGCATGAAGATTTCGGGTGGGGCTGGGCAAGATTTCCTGTTTGGTTTCTCGGCTGGCGACTTGATAGAAGGTGGTAGTGAAAACGACCTGATTCTGGGACAGCTCAGAAGTTGGCTGGGAAAACCACTGTATAGCAGTGAACCTGTTTCAGGTGATGCACTTCACGGTGGCGGTGGTAACGATTATATCATTGGTTCCGGCGGTGATGACGAGCTGTTTGGAGGAGATGATAATGACATCCTGGAAGGGGGTGATGGGTATGACCGATTGTTTGGGGATGGTGAAGGGAGATTGATAGAATATAATTCATAATGAGATTGTACAGAGAGGATTAAAGTGAGACGCAACATGCCTGACGTCCAGGTGGTGTGTTTGGCTTTCGGAACACCCCTTGGCTAAAGTTACGCCTGTTCTGATGAAAAATATTTCAAATTTCTTTTTACCTGCTGATTATACTAACAATGTTTTTTTTGTTTGATTTTTTTGGAGGACCTGATGTTACAGAGTCTATTTCGTCTTGATTCAATGGCAAGTCTTCCAGATTGGCCTATTAGTACTTGTATTTAATGGTAATTATAGCAAGGTGTAAGATATATGTAAGGGTCTCGCCTTAGATTTCGATGGGAGGCATCGTAGAAATCTATCAGGATGGGTGTGAAATGCCCGATATTGCCAACCATATATGATGTTGGTGGTGTTGGGACCATGGTTAATGGGAGAAAAGATGATATGACGAATAGATTCAAATATATTCTTGTGGCATGCCTCCTGTTAGGCTTTTGTGGCGCAACTTTTTATTATAACTTCTTTGATATCAAGACTCTTGTTGGGCTTTCCTTGAAGCCAGAAGAGCTTGAGGAAATCTGTGAAGCAAGAGGCGGGTTGGATTCTCCGGGGCCAATTGCTGTGGATGGGTACTATCAAGAGTCTGCCAGCCCACTATTTGGGACGGAAGAAGTGATGGCACGACTTGGCAAGAGACGATTTCAGTTTCTTGAAATGGATAGTGATTGGGTAAAGAGCAACCACACCTGGGGAAAATTTAACCTGAAAAAAGTACAGGGAAAAGGGAAATACTTCAGGTTCTATCTTGCCCATCGGGGTGACCCGAACTGTGAAGCGTATGAAGAATACATAGGTGATCAATATGATTCAGCCAAGAGCAAGCTCTTTCTTCGCTCCTACGGCATCTATCCTGAAAGCTGTTTTGCAGCCATAATGACCGATGAGCGTAAGAGTAAATATGGTTTTGCCCATTATAATGTAGAGGATAGTGAAAACCCCAAAGTAAGCTGGAATGTACTTTCATTTCAGGATCTTGAAACCGGAGAAGATCAGTCACGCTATAACAGCTTTACCTATTGTTATGCAGGTGTGAACTCTGAAGGATATTGTCGTGGCTGGGGACAGAATAGATCATTTAGCTGCCGTCCAAAAGTTGAAGGTTATAATAACCCAACGAATTCGGTTTATAGAGGGAGTTTTAAAGCAACTCCCAATCCTTACTTGAAAAAGAAACTTGTTACCAAAGAGATTCATGGTCCTTTTGATATTAAAGAGACAAGGGTTGTTCCTGAGCTTATAGAGAAGATAGGTGGTGAGAGGAATATACCGAGAGTCAGAGGGGATGCTGTTAAGGACTGGTATGACTGTATTGAGATGGATGGGTATGGGCATTTTAGTGAGAGAGCAGTTAGCTGGGAAGAAGGAGATAAGAAATATAAATCTCTACAACCTCAAATTGTTTTTATCAATGATAGTGGACGAAAATTGCTAAAGACTGATATTGATTTTGCAGATCCAAGAAAAAGGAAATCGTATGATTATTGCTGCCTTCGAGCAGAGAAAGACGGAGTATATTTCATAGCCTGGGGTGGGCGTCAGGAGCTCACAGAGAAAGCAAATAACTTCAAAATAATAAAATATTCATGGGATGGGGTTCCTGAGAAGATCTTGGCAGGAACTTTGCCTTTTCAGTTTCAAGTATCGGGTGGGTCTTATCATGCCTATGCTAACTTGCGGATCGAAAAGAATTATATCTATTTTCCGTATATAAGATGTCGGATGATGGCTATACCGATCTCTACGTCCAACCAATTTACGATTACAGATTTAGGGTTTCCAATAAATAGGAAAAGGAGTGAGAAATGTCAGAAAATCTAGAAGAATTGAAAGGGACTGCAATGTCGTAGGCTACTGTTTAGGCGAAAAATCAGGTTTTTATTGGCTATGAATTTGAGCAAAACGAAAAATTAAATCAAGGAAGGATTACGCAATGAGAATATCCCTGATAAATGTTGTTGCGCTATTGGGCCTCCTGTTCCCGCAAATGTTGTTGGCAGACGGAGAAGCAGCGGAACTTGTTTTTAATAATAATATCGGATTAATGAAGGATGTTTCTTCGGAATTACGCCAAGAACTTCCAATGTGCGATGAGTTTCTAGATGTGAGGTGGATTCAGGAGATGCCGGACGGCTATTGGGTTGGTAGGGTCGTGGTGGACGTAAAGACAGGTGATAAAACAGAACAGCGGGAACTGGCGGTTCTTGAAGAAAAGCGTAAGCGCCGACACGGACGTTTTAACCTTATTGATATCACGGCAACAAAATATCGAGGCAACAAATTTGATGAGCTGATCTTGTCGGCAGATAGCGCCTCAAGTTATTTTGCTTTAGAGAGTGATATTATCGAAATTGGTTTAGCTGTAAGTAAAGGCAAGAAGACAATTGTGGTTAGCAAAGAGAGGATAGGAAGCCAATCATATTTAGAAAGAGGGATTTCGTCCATATTTACCCAACAATCAAATAGAATAATCTGCATCACCCACCCTGATAAAAAGAAGTGGTTATTCAAAAAGAAATAAATTTATTGGCTAACATATAGGAGACTTACCGTGGCAACAGAAGAGCAAAAAAATATTATCGATGGAATGATTCGCGGCAGTCTGAGTGATCCTGATTCGCTGACGCAATGGCACCATAAAATAGGTGGGAGTGTTGGCGGCTCTATTGAAATAAAAATTTATTTGGCTGATCTTACCCCGGCGGCTCAAAATTCAGTTAAGGCGGCTTATCAATACTGGGAAAATATTTCTGGCATTAAGTTCAATGTGGTTTCTGATGAAGATGATGCTGACATTACATTTGGCTTTAAAGATTTTGCGTCAGATTCAGATTATAACTCAGAGTGGTATGGTGCCTCGACATTGGCTCCGAGTTCCCAGGATTTGAGTGAAGATCCTGATTACCAAGCCATAATTATGTTCAATACTCAGAAAGGGGTTTCCAACTTTGAAAACGCAGAAAACGATCCCCGTTACTGGCGTGTATTGGTCCATGAAATTGGTCATGCTTTAGGGCTTGAACATCCTTTTGATACCAGTGACTCCGATAATATTGGCAATGATTCTTTATACTCAATCATGGCCAAGGATTACCCTGAGGGAATTCCAGAAGGCGGTCGTCTTCCCAACGAAACCCCCATGGTTTACGACATTCTCGCAATTCAAAAGCTCTATGGCAAGAATATGTCCTATATGACAGGGGATGACACCTATCAATGGGACACCAATAATCACTATCTTGCTATCTGGGACGCTGGCGGCAATGACACAATTGACGTCTCAAATCAAAGCGGTACGGCATTAATCGACCTGAGCGAAGGGGATCACGGCGGCGAGGTTAAAATTAAAGATTCCAGTGATAACGTGACACTTTATGCAGGCATCGCCTTTAACGCTGTCATCGAAAACGCCACCGGCACCAACCAGGACGACGAAATTAAAGGCAATGATGAAGCCAATATTCTTAAAGGCGAAGGCGGAGGCGATCATTTGTACGGCAGGAATGGCAATGATACAATATATGGAGGTGCTGGCAATGATATCATTGTAGGCGGCAAAGGGCAGGATACAATGTCAGGTGGTTCAGGCAATGATACCTTCTATGTCTTCGGTGAAGACAAGGATTATGATGAATTCATAGGTGGTGGAGGCGATGAAGATAAAATCCTCGGCGGAGACGATGATGACACCATCCGTGTTCATGAACTTGTTTACCATCATTCCATTGAAAAAATAGATGGCAAAGGTGGCACCAATATCATTGCCGGTACAGATCTTAACGATACAATTGATTTAACTTATACAGAAGTCGAGAATATAGATCGAATCGAAGGTGGAAAAGGGCTTGATTCCATTAGAGGCTCAAACTTCAATGACAAGATATATGGCGAGCAAGGTTGCGATACACTATTTGGGGGTGGGGGAGAAAACTGGCTGTATGGTGGTGATGATTTCGACACTTATATTGTTGGCGGGGGGGAAAACTACATAAGCCATATCATAGACCCTGATAACGATGGACTCATACAAGAAAAGAATGGCAGCATACTGAGTGGTGTATGGCAAGAGCAAAGCGATGGCAGTTATCAACACACTTTACTCGGGTTAACAGCAACCAAAGGCACTTCGCTGACAATAGAGTTAAACTATGGTGCAAGTGTGGTGATTGACAATTTCTCATCTGGCACTTTTGGGATTCTTTTGAGAGATCTTCCTGATGAACCAGTCTCTATAGTTCCTCCAGGCGATGAAGATGCAAACATCCTCTATGACGCAGAAACCACTGCCAAAGAGATAGAAGGGAATGATGGCAATGACATGATCGCCGGTAATATCGGTGATGATATGCTCTATGGAGGTGATGGTGATGACTGGATAGTAGGTGGAGGGGGGCAGGATACCATTGATGGTGGTGCGGGTGATGATCTTATCACCTGGCTGAATCAGGGGACCTCCGTGTCAGGTGGTGCAGGAAATGACGTGATTTTGGCGGTAGGAGCTGAATGGTTTGATGTCAGTCTTCCAAGTGGCCCTTTCACAAAAGATATTATCTGGGCAGATTATAAAAAGAATTTTTCTACCTCATTTGAGTCTGGTGGTTTGTATATAGGTGAGAGCAGCGGGTATTTATACGCTCAAGGTGGTGGGGGCGTTCAATACGGAACATTTACAGGTAACTCTGAGTTGGGTGACGGTTGGACGTACGAGTTGACCACAAATACTGATAACAGCATATCGTTAATCTATTACCACCCCGAACATCAACCAGATGGATATTCCCCATTCTGGGATGTGGAGCATGTTATTCAAGGCCAGTTACACAACGAGGCCGTTTTTCTGTATGGCGATGAAGGCAATGACCTGCTAGTTGGCAATGGTGGGCAGGATTGGCTATCGGGTGGTACTGGTGATGACTTCCTGCTCGGTAATGAAGGTGACGATTATTTATCCGGTGGCGAAGGTGCTGATCGTTTAGTTGGAGGCGCGGGAACAGATACCCTCTATGCAGGTGCGGGTAATGATGAAATTCATGGGGAAACCGGGAATGATTTCATCTTTGGTGAAGATGGCAACGATAATATATGGGGGGACTCACAATCACCCCTACTGAGTTCTCAGGATGGCAATGATTATATTGATGGGGGGAAAGGCAATGACCAGATCTCAGGCCAGGGTGGTGATGACATAATTATCGGTGGCAATGATGATGATACACTCAATGGTGATGATGGTAATGACGAAATCTATGGAGGTTACGATGATGATGATCTTATCGGAGGCCTCGGAAATGATACATTGTATGGCGAGAGTGGAAACGACTCTCTTTGGGGGGATAACGGAGATCTATCCGGTAGCGGGCAGGATACCCTGTATGGTGGGGGAGGGAACGATCATTTATCTGGTGGCGGAGATGTAGATTATCTCTATGGAGAATCAGGGACAGATACCTTGTTTGGCGGAACAGGTGGAGATTATCTCTATGGCGGCTCCCAGGATGATACCCTTTCTGGCGAGGGTGATGACGATACCTTAGATGGCGGTGAAGGTGATGATTCACTGTGGGGAGGTGATGGCCTCGATCTGCTTCATGGAGGCGCGGATAACGATATTTTGCACGGAGATGGAGAAAACGATGAACTCTATGGTGAAACAGGCATTGATCAGCTCTACGGGGGGGATGGGGACGACACCTTGTACGGAGGCGATGACAAGGATTTCTTGCTGGGTGGCAGTGGTGATGACTCGTTGACAGGTGGCAGTGGTGATGATGAACTGTACGGAGAAGGTGGGAACGATTCGTATATGTTCAACCCGGGCGATGGGTTTGACTACATTAGTGATACCATAGGAAGTAACACGATCACTTTTCAGGGGGTTGATGATCCATCAACAATCAGATACAGCTATGGAACCATTGCCGATAAGAAATTCACTGTTGGAGAGGACGGACAGGATCTCTGGATTGAATATGGAAATGGTGATTCAATAATTGTTGAAGATGGTCGTACTAACTTGTTCGGTTATTCAATAGGTACGGAAGCAAGCTATAGTGATGAGTTCTTAACCAATTCGGGTACTGTCCAATCTGTAAAATATGGTACAGATGAGAATGAGTGGCTCTACGGTACAGGTGGAGTTGATTTCATTAATGGTCTAAAAGGTAATGACCACCTTGTCGGAGGAGCAGGGGCTGATACCCTTATCGGAGGGGCAGGGACGGACACTGCTTGCTATGAAGGGTCTGTCACAGGTGTATCATGTAATCTCTTAACTGGAGAAATGTCCGGTGGTGATGCCGAAGGTGACATTCTCATAGGTATTGAGAATTTGAATGGCAGCTCACATGCAGACGTTCTCATTGGTGATAATGACAATAACGCCCTATGGGGTTTCAGCGGGAATGACATTATCTATGGGTATGGTGGCAATGACTATTTTCAGGATTCTTACTCAACCACTGATAGTGGTGACGATATTTATTATGGTGGCAGTGGCAACGACTATTTTGCAGGGATGGGAGGTTCAGACCGCCTCTATGGTGAAGCCGGGGATGATCGCTATGTATTTAATCCTGGTGATGGCATAGATTATATTGAAGACAATGAAGGAGAGAATGAAATTCTTTTTGGTCGTCCAGCAGGTATTACGCTTGCTGACCTGGAAATATCTTATGTGACAATAAATAGTGATTTCCATACGTATACGCTGGATGCTGATGGTGCAGATTTGAGAATTGCGTACGGTAATGGAGACGCTATACTTTTACGTAACGGTGCGCAAGTCGATTTCAACTTTACTTACGATCTCGATAATAGCGGGAGGGCTATTTCACACTTATCTCTTCTGGAAACCATCCAAACAGCATGGCACCTTGGTGCAAATAGTGATGTTTTTGACGGCACTCCCGGAGCTGATGAGGTATATGGTGGTGCTGGAAATGACACTCTTAATGGAAATGGTGGAGATGATCAACTTTTTGGAGAAAGTGGAAATGATATACTCTCGGGAGGGAGTGGTACAAATCGCTTGGAAGGAGGAACAGGTGATGATCATTACCTGATTGATTCGACGTCGGATGTTGTCGTTGAACGTGTCGGTGAGGGCCTTGACACGGTTGAGAGCTCTGTGGATACAGTTCTTTCTGAGAATGTAGAAAACTTGATTCTCACAGGTACCGGCTATGGAAAAAAAGGTACGGGCAATTCGTTGGATAATACTTTATCCGCTAACATGATCACGGAAGGGAGTGTTATTTTAAACGGGGGTAGTGGCGATGATGAGCTTATTGGCAGTTCGAATGGTGACAGGTTGATAGGTGGCGATGGGCATGACACGTTACGCGGAGGTTTGGGAAGCGATCTGTACGTTGTAGATAGTCTTGAGGACACAATTATTGAGGATGAGGGGAACGAGTATGATATTGATGAGGTTGAGAGCTCTGTTTCCTACACCCTTGGTGAGAATCTTGAGAATTTGACCTTGACTGGTGAAGAGGATTTGTCTGGGATAGGAAATGAGCTCAATAATTTCATAGTCGGTAACAGTGGTAACAACAGGATCGAAGGTGGTCTAGGTGCGAACAGTTATTGGGGTAAAGAAGGTGACGATACGTATGTCTCCATATCAGCTTCGGATAGTATTTATGAGAATTATAACGAAGGTGTTGATACAGAAATAAGAGGCTATAATTCAACAGCTAATCTATCCGATAATGTCGAGAATCTTACTCTCAGTGGTGCAGTCACCTACGGTTATGGGAATGACTTAAATAATGTGATCGAAGGTAATGCTGCTGCCAATATCCTGCAAGGTGGTGAAGGAGATGACCTGCTTATTGGAGGAGGTGGTAATGACCTATACATATACAGACCTAATAGTGGTCACGAGACGATAAATACCAGCGGTGGTGGTCTTGACAGGCTACTGCTCGATGAAAGTTTGTACCCAGATATGCAAAATTTAGAGAGGATTGGTGATGATCTCGTCATATCCTTCTTGGTGGAAGGGAGCCAGTTTCCTGATGATCGAGTGACGATTCAAAACTGGTTTCTAGGGGACGACTATAAAATCTATTATATAGAGATAGAAAACGAAGAAGAGTTTTCTAAGGGTCAAATTGATGCAATGTTTGGTATTACCCCCGAGTACGATTTCGATACTGTAGTTGATGGTACCACTTCTTCTGAACAGCTGGTGGGTACAGTTGGAAGTGATCAGCTAAATGGTTTTGCGGGAGATGACCAGCTTTTTGCTTTTGATGGTAACGATTGGTTACTTGGTGGGGCTGGTGACGACTATTTCGATGGTGGAGCCGGTGATGATACCATGCTAGGTGGGGCTGGTGACGATTACTTTTGTGGAGATGCCGGCAATGACATCATGTACGGTGGAGCCGGTGATGACACGTATGCCTATCAGCCAGGTTCGGGTAATAATACAATTATCAACGCAGGTGGCGGCACCGACTTTTTACTCTTCACTGATGATATCACCTCTGATAGGTTAAGTTACTTTAAATCCGGTGACAACCTATTGGTGAAGATCGACGGTAGTTCCGAGAATATGGTCACCATTCAGGATTGGTTTAAAGGTGGAGAAAACGAGGTGGCCTATATCCAGCCGTCCGGCGCCTATGGCATATCAGCAGCCCAGATTAATACCATGGTTCAGGATGAACCTGCCGCACCCCCTGCAGCCGCCATGGCCAGTAATGTACTTGGTGATACTGCAGCTGCACTTGGCTTGAGCAGTGCAACAGGTGGTTCAGAGTATGATTCCTACAACCATAATAGAGGATTGGGCCTTGATGCTAATAGCGATCTAGGTGTTTCCAGTGATCTCTCACATCTGGCAGATAATGAGGACAAGGTGAATCGAGAGCTGCTTGCGGCGTAAGCGTGCCCCTGTAACCTGAGTGGCAGTAAATATTCGCGAATGTAGTCCTCAAGGGATTACATCCGCGTTGTTATTTGGAAAGGGGGAGGAGTTGTTGGTAGAGCAATTCTGATGGTGGGATTGTTCTGAGATTACTTAGAACGAGACACAAGGTTCCTGGCATGGGAGGGGCGCATAAGTGGTTTCGGGCTGTAATAAAGGGTTACTAAGGATGTGTTTGTGGAAAAAGAGCAGGACGTTATCTACAGGCCCTCTTTAGAGAACCATCTATTAGATCGACACAATGCAACGGGTTGCTTATAGAAACAGGGATTTTGTTTTCTAAACCGTTTCCTTTTTTACTACAGAGGACCCGTAAGTTTGTTAAAGAGCTCTGGCGAGCCCATTTGTCCGCCTTTTAAAATGATCTCCAACCCGTTAATCTTCTGTTGTTTCGCTGAATGGAGACGGCATAGGCAGAGTCCAGGTTCAATATCTGCCTCATAAGACAGACTGTCTGCACCAAGCTCCTGCAGGGCAAGGCTTGATGTATCCCCTCCTGCGATACCGATTCGATCGACCAGGCCTGAAAATGCAACCCGGGCTGTCAATGCAGCGGTAAAACCGGCAATGTCGGCCCGGCTCAAATGATGATTCATGTTGCTGGTGACGATGGCCAGCACATGGGAGCTGTTTTTGAGACACTCAGTACATTCCGATAGATATTTATCGAGAGCCGTTACCCTGTCGCGCCCAATTTGTTCAGGGTCAATCAGCAATTTATGAAAGCCCCTGCTGTTTTGAACCTGGGTTGCTGTTACGGGCGAACGGCTGCCGGCAATGATGAATACTGGCTTTTTCGGGAGCGAGGGAGTGCGTGTAGTTGTTGGTGTATCGCCACTTTCTCGCTGGGACAAATATGCCTCAGCTATACTGCTTGAACCAACCGCGAGAGTTACGGTATCCCGGTTAGAAGCTAGAACGGAGCCGAGGATTTTGATATCAGTATCCTCTTCAACATCAAAGAGTACAGCAACCCCTTTATTCCATAACGTGTTTGTTTGACGTGCGATGTCATGGCTAAGGCTGCTATATAGTGACCTGTGAATGCCGGAAATATTCGGCAGGCCTTGACTGTTCAGCAGTCTGACAAGGTCGGACTCCTGCATCGGCGTGACCGGGTGATTTGCCATTGTGGGGTGGCGGTCTATCCTGTATACAGCACCGTCTGCAGCCGCGGCGAAGAGGTTATTGAAAACACAATACCTGCCAAGGCTTGGTTGGCCACCGGAAATAAAAATATTACTCTCTGGCTTGATCTGTTTGAGGGTATTGACTGCTGTCCCGATACTGCCGGTTTCCGGGCTGCTGTCAAATGTAGAGCAGACCTTATAATGGAAGACGCTTTTACTTTGCTGTTCAAGGATTTTTCCAACAGGTTGCAGGGTGTTAATGATATCTGCAGGCGGCATGGACCTGGTTGCGGTCGCAATACCTGCTGCATCAAGTTCAGAAAGGTCCTGGCAATTGAGCAATGTTTGAGCATCTAGAAAGAGGCGGCAGTTCAGGCCGCCTCTTGCCAGGGTCGCAAGCGTATCGGAAGCGCCGGTAAAGTCATCTCCACAGAAAATGTAGTCCGGTATACGGGTCATGATGTCTTAGAAGTATTTTGGGCGAGTGACGCCTGAATCAGTTTTTTCCGAAAAAGTCGAGAGCCTGCTGGAGTTCGGTATGGGTGCTTGCAAACTTTTCGATTGGAGTGCCCGTGTGGACTGCTTCCCATCCCTGTTGCAAGCTTTTAACCCCAGAGGAAGGGCCATCAGGGTGAGCGAGGATACCCCCACCAGCAAGAAACATAAAGTCACTGCTTTGCAGGGCTTCGTGGGTGACTCCAATATTGCCGGCCCATTGGCCAGAGGAAAAAACAGGCATCACGGTATCAACAGCCTCGCTGTTTTCGCAAAGAGGAACCAGGCAGTGACGACCTGATTCAGCAACTTCTTTATCCGGGTTGCAGAACTTGCCACCGATGCCGTGAACGTGAAGATGATCAATACCGGTCAGACGATAAAGGGTCTGGTAGGCCAGGGTGCCGATGCCGAGCAGGGGGTGACGGCTCATGGCGCCATATCCATTGCGGTGACCGTGAATTACCAGGTCCGTAGATTTCCGTAAACTCTGTACTGCAGCAAGACCACACCAGTTCAGGCTTACCATGACACAATTGCCCCCCTCTGCTTTTACCAGCTCAGCGTGCCGACACATGCCATCGATATCGTCGCTGATGTTAAAGGCAACCATTACGTCATTACCGGTCCGCTCCCGGTAGTTTCGAACTCTTGTCATCACTGCCCGAATTCTCTTGTCGATGGGGGCATGGTCCGGACTGCCGCAGACTTCATCGTCCTTTATGAAATCGATACCGGCTTCGCACAGTGTTTCCACCAGTGAGGCAGTCTGTTCCGGGCTCATGCCGAGATTCGGCTTGATAATTGTACCAAAAACAGGCCTGTCATAAGCACCGAGTATCTTACGTGTACCACTGATCCCTTGAGGGGGAGTCGGGAAGTGCTGCCGAAGATCTTGTGGTACGGTCACATCTTTAAGGCGCAGCCCTGTCACCTCTCCTATATCGAAAAGGTTTCCCCCGACAATAGCTGCGAGAGCAGTAAGATTGGTACCGATATTGGCGAGTGGAAAACCTATGGTCACTCTTGCTCTGGTGAATGGACCTGTTATCTCTTTACGCTGTAGGTATTGACTGTTGAGGCTTGGCAGTTCAGCCTGGCCCAGTTGTTCGATTTTGAGGACATTAGCAGCAGCACGCTGTCGTAATTCGTCGGTTTCACCAGCTACACGGGTAAAGGTGCCGCAACTCTGTTCCCCGGCCATTATTGCTGCGACCTTCTCTACAGGCAGAGGCGTCTCAATGAGGTAGGTCGCGATTACTTGTTGGGTAGCCATGATTATCAGTCGGTTGTAGGTTGGCTAAGGTTTGGAAATGATCGGACAGGATCGGTGCCATCCCAGTCAATTGCAGATTCCCGTATCATTGTAAAGAGATCGCCTTTGGGGCCGAGTACCTCTGAGAGCTCAATCACGGTACCCGGATGATATTCCTTGTCAAAATATACAAACCGGCCGTTTGTGCCGACTTCACCGCTCATCTTGACCTTGAATCCGTGGCTCAGCATTTTGTTCAGATCCTCGTCAAATTTTTCAGTCCAGAAAGCGATGTGCTGTAAACCGGTTTTTTGGCTTTTCTGGAATTCCCTGTACATTGATGGAACGTCATTTCTGGTCTGGATGAGCTCCACCTGGACAGGGCCGGAATTAGCAAGTGCGACCGAGTTATGGACTTCGTAGTGTCCACCACAGAATCGGTAGTTTTGAATGGGCACCTTTTCGTTGTAATACCAAGGACCCACACCCATTACGTCGGTCCAGTATTTCATCGCGGCTTCAATATCATCGACGACATAGCCGAATTGTCGTATTTCTCCTAATAATCTACTCATAACGTATTAATTCATTAATTGGTTTGGCAGCCACGTTGAGAGCATTGGCACTAACGTGACCAGCAGTAGGGATAGCAGCAGGGATACAAGGAATGGCAGCACCCCGCGAACAACCTTAAACAGTGGAATGTCGGCAATAATAGAGACCATGTAGAGACTCATGCCGACTGGTGGAGTCAAGAGACCGATCATAAGGTTCAGGACAAAGACTATTCCGAGTTGAATCGGGTCGACACCAGCCATACTCAAGGCGGGCGTGACGATTGGTGCGATAATAAGAATAGCCGCAATTGATTCAAGTACCATGCCGGCAATGAGCAGCAGGACGTTGACGATGAGCAACAGGATGACAGGATTGTCAGAAACACCAAGAAGAAAGTGGCTGACAGCAACGGGAACCCGGTCAATAGTCAATACCCAGGCAAAGAGTGCAGCCGTAGCGACGATAAAGAGGACACTTGCTGTGGCTTCAACCGTTTCCCGGGCAGCATCGACAAGTCCTTTCCAGTTTAGTTGGCGGTAGAAAAACTTGCCAATGACTACGGCATAGACGACGGTGACCCCGGCTACCTCTGTAGGACCGAAAAGACCGCTGACAAGGCCGCCGATGAGCAGGACGGGTGCAAAAAGTGCCGGCAGGGATACAATGAACTGCCGCCGGATCAAGGCCAGGGAGGGACGGGTTTCATCTCTGGGCAGATTATAAATTTTCGCCATAAGAGCTATCTGGCCTACCAGTAGAATGGTGATGATGATTGCCGGGATAATACCTGCTAGCAGTAGTTTTACAGCAGATATCTGGGCAGCAGCGGCAAAAATGATAATCGGAATACTAGGAGGGAAAATAGGGCCGATGGTGGCGGCAGCCATGGTTATACCCGCCGCAAATTCGTCTTTATACCCCTGTTTGCGCATCATGTTGATCTGCAGGTTACCAAGTGCGCCGATATCTGCGAGGGCCGCACCTGATATACCGGAAAAGACCAGGCTGACCAGAACTGTAACCTGTGCAACACCTCCCCTTATCCTGCCAACAAAGAGTCGGATAAGTTCGAATATGTGGCTGGTAACACCAGAGACGTTCAGGATGTTTGCTGCCAGGATGAAAAGAGGAACAGCAAGCAGCGGTGTGGAATCAAGTGCATTTACTGATCGTTGAGCAAGTACTGAAACTGGAAGTTCATTGCTAATAATGACAATAGCAGCTGAAAGCCCCATGGAGACGGCGATGGGGGTGCCCATAACCAACATGACAAAGAAAAGTACTAGTAAAAGTAGACTCACGGCTGTTTGTCTCCGGTAGGTGTTGACTCGTGGTGGTCATCGGCACCGACACCTTTGCAGCTGCAGAAGCGAAGGAGCCTTAAGGACGTTACCAGGGTGCAGCAGATGACACCAATCAGGGCCGGTGCGTAAAATAACCAATTCGGCATGCCCATGGCCGGGGTAGAAAAATGGGCGGCACGCTGCAGGAAGTGTGCAAAACTGACCAGGAGCAATATGCAGAAAACCAGTACCGCAGCCTCATTGATACAGCGAAGAACTACCGAGGCGATCCCTTTTAATTTGCTGCTGAATATATCAACAGCTATATGTCTTCCACGATATTGCAGCAGCGGGACGGTAAAGAAGACAACCCCGAGACCTGTGAAACGAGCCAGCTCATCTGCCCAGGGAAGGCCTATGCTGAAAAAATTCCTGCTCGCGACCTGCAGGGCAATCAGGATCGTCATTACCGCCAGGAAGAACATGGAGCCGATAATGAGGCCTCTGCTCATTCCCGCCAGGATACGGTCACAGCGTTCCAGATATGTTGGTCTGACCGGACTGTTCATAATATTCTCAGTATCGATCCTTTGAGGGAAAAGCCACCGTGAAATCCTGGTGGCTTTTCTTTTCTCTGAAGTGTTAGTTGATTGCGTCGATCTGCTTGTAGAGTTCTCCGTATTCGGCAGAGAACTTTTTATTAACAAGCTTCTGGACGTTGGCCCGGAACGCTGCCTTGTCCAGTCCCTCTTCCGGTCCGATTATTTTCATGCCAAGTTTCTTCAGTTCGCCAAGCTCAGTTTCTTCTTTGTTCTTGACTGCTGCGGTGGCTTTCTGCCTGACTTCTGCAGCGGCTTTTGCGATTCCGTCTTGTTGTTCCGGGCTGAGTTTCTGCCAGGTCATTTCATTGATGACAATCACCTGACCGCCCATGATGTGGTCAGTGAGCATCATGTGCGACTGTACATCATAGAGTTTATTGGAGAGAACAACGTTCACGGGATTTTCCTGGCCGGAAACTACACCGGTTGCGAGTGCGGTCGGAACCTCAGACCAGTCAACAGGAACGGCAACTGCGCCGAGTCCCTCGACTGCTGAAGTGTATATTGGAAACGGGATAGAACGGATTTTTACACCAGAGAGGTCTGCAGGTGATTTGACCTCTTTATTAGCGGTTAACTGCCGTGTACCGAAATAGTAGCAATACAGAACTCGTACGCCAGCATTATTGACAAGGCCATCGTTTAGGGACTGCATGACCGGTGAGTTGATATCAGTTACCTTCATCAGATGATTGACATCTTTGTACAGGTAAGGGGTGTCAAGTGCGGCAAAGGGGGCGTAGAGAGAGCCAAACCCTCCGGCTGTGTTGTGGGAGAGGGCGATTACTCCGGTTGACACAGCTTCGGCCAGTTCCTGCAGTTTACCAAGCTGGGAGGAAGGGTAGACAACGATTTCCACTTCACCGTTGGTTTCTTTTGCTACTGCCTCTGCAAGCCATTCGGCCTGTAGTCCCGCGACGCTTGAGGGCGCGTTCATGTGACCATAACGGAGTTTTATGGTCTTGGCACAAAGACTTGATACTGCAACCAGGGACGTGGTTATGCAAAAGACCAGAGAAATGAGGACTGGTAGCTTGCACAGGTATTGTGTCATGCTGCGGTTTTGGTGAGAAAGGTGCTGGTTGGGATTCATGTACGGCCTCCTTGATGATTGATTTTGATGGTATTTGATTGTTCAATCAATTCTATGAATATCTAAAAAACTTGAATTTGTCAAAATGTTTTTATATTTTAGTAAATGATGTATTTTGATGTTTATTGATTCTATTCTAGATTTCGGAGGTATTGTCATCAGCACTGAAAAACAGAGAAGAGGGCGCCCCGGGATAGTCGAAGTAGCCGAGGCCGCTCAGGTTTCGACGGCAACGGTTGACAGGGTTCTCAACAACAGAGGAGGGGTACGTGAGGCAACTGCAAAACGCGTACTGAGTGCGGCGACAGAGCTGGGATACCTTTTTGATTCGCTGCCGGTGGATAACAGCAGGGTAAAACCATTAAAGGTTGTATTCCTGTTGCCAACCGGAACCAACCCGTATCTAAAGCATCTTGAACAAATTATACGAACTGATGATCATCTCCAGAGATCCTGTAATGTTCGATGTGATTGTAAACTTGTCCATGGATTTGATGCAGGCGCTCTTGCAAAAGAGATTCGTAGTCATGCAACCAGCGCTGACGGAATTGCTGTAATGGGTTTGGAACACCCGATTGTTCGGGAAGCTGTCAATGAGGTGACAAAAAGAGGGACACCAGTTGTAACGATAATCACTGATGTAAGCAACTGTTCAAGAACTGCATTCGTCGGGCTGGATAATCGCGCTGTCGGACGCACCGCAGCCCATCTTATGGCACGTTTTAGTGGCAGGAATGAAGGAGATGTCGGCTTGATTGCGGGAAGTCTCAGCTATTTGGCTCACAATGAGCGTGAAATGGGTTTTCTGGCGTATATGCAGGAAAATTACCCGGGGCTACGGGTTGTTGGTGCCCGTGAGGGCCATGATGACTTTGAAGAGAACTACCAACTGACTCTTTCATTTCTGAAACAACATCAGAACCTGGTCGGTATTTACAATATCGGTGGTTCATCGGGTGGAGTTGCTGCAGCTCTTCTGGAAGCAGGCAAGGGGGATTCTCTTGTTTTTATAGGTCATGGTCTGGGGGAAGATACGCGAATGATGCTGATTGAAGAAACAATGGATATTGTAATCCATCAGGATCCACTGGCTCTAGTACACAATACCTGTCAGATTTTTCTGAATCTCTCTAAGGGAATTGCTCCATTGGGTGGAATCCCGAAACTATCGATGCAAATAATATGCAGAGAGAACCTGCCTTAGTTCTGACATATTGTAAACTGCTCTATGGGAAGTATCTTCATGAGTTTTAAAAATCTTCAGTGAACGGTTTTGCATGAAAATTCATCGCAGTCAACTTGTCGGTGTTTCAGAGGTTTCTGCCACTGGTTTATTGAGACTGGATAGCCTGTTCTCTATTTTTCAGGATATGGCTATCCTGCACACTCGCCAAATCGGAATAGAGGTAAATGACCTGCTGGATATCGGCAGGACCTGGATGCTCAATCGTGTTGCGGTAAAAATTATGGATTTACCACGCTTTGAGGAACATATTGATGTGTACACCTGGTCAAGGAGTATCGTTCGATTTAAAGGGGTACGTGATTATGAAATTCTTGAAAAAGGGGAGGCGATTATTGCTGCCTCTTCCCTGTGGGTGTATGTGGATATTAAGAATGGCAGACTTGCCAGGGTTCCGCCTGAATATGCAGATCGTTACAGCGTCGTTGAAAGCCGGGCAACTGATGTTGACGTTGAGAAGGTAGACTTTGTTGATATCACTCGCCCTGATTTTATCTTACAAATTGCGACCAGGGTATCGGATTATGATATAAATGGTCATGTCAATAATGCGGTTATGCTCCAATATATTCAAACAGCGTTATATCGGTATTTTGATGAGCAGAAATCTCTCGGCGGGTTAGATGTGCAATTTTTACGCGAGATCCCTCTTACGGTAACCGATGTTACTGTATATCTTGAGAAAACTACTGAAGGTTGCCTTTTTGAAGTCAGAAATGAAAATACCGTTTGTGTCAAGGGAAAGCTCCTTCTGATGTAAGTCGGGATCTCACTTTATTCTCTGTTATTTAAAGCTTGGAATAATTTTACCTTTATTCCTGGGTTTTTGTATTTGAAAGCTGCTACCTATAATGCGGTAGTTTAATCAAGTCGCTGTTTCAGATACTACCCTCGTACGCCATGCTTCTTTATGGTATGTAATAAGCTACAGAGCTCATCTGATTTATTAGTGGACTGTTAAAGAAAGCTCTTCTTAAAAGTATGGAGAACGACCCCTTTGTGGTGAGGTAGAACAGAAACTATGCCATTTTAATGGCCAGGTAGGAGGACAACAATTATGGATGATTGTATTTTCTGTAAGATAATCGCAGGTGAAATCCCATCTGAAAAGCTCTATGAAGATGACGATATACTTGCTTTCAAGGATATTGCCCCCCAGGCACCGGTTCATTTCCTGGTGGTTCCCAAGAAACATATTTCCATGCCGGCAGATGTTGAAGAAGTTGATGACCTGGTAATGGGCAAGGTCTTGCGAATTGGTGCCCAGGTGGCAAAGGAACAGGGTGTGGCGGATAATTACCGGGTTATTTTTAATAACGGGGCCAAATCAGGCCAGGTGGTTTTCCACGTCCATATGCATATCTTGGGCGGGAAGGACAAGCCCTGGCCTATGTAGGAGCCGTTCGGCCCTATAATTTACGCGGTGTCAGGTGAATACCTGCCAGCATACACCGTACGGAGCCGCCGGCAAGTTCGATGGTGGGGACTGAAAGAGGCACGATCTGTGCCGATTGCCCAATGATTTCTTTCTGCTCATCTGTCAGGGCGTCGGCGGCCCGTTGCGACATGGCGAGGATGGAGCCATCATTGCCGGTCAGCTCAAGGGCGTTGCCCGCAAAGTTATCGATCTGCTCGAAACTGAGATCAACTATTTTGCGACCGCTGTTTTCCAGCCTCTTCCTGATTTCCATTCGCCTGCCTTTATCGACGATCATTTCCAGGCAGATGAGGGCGAATTCGGTACCGATACACATCATCACATTGGTGTGGTAGATTGGTGTGCCGTGGGTATCGGCGGTATCAAAGGCCATCGGCTCAAACTGGAAATTGGAGCAGAATCGTTCGAGAATGATATCACTGGCCCGATTCGATTTTGCCGTATAGGCAACCCGTTCAATGTGATCCAGCACCATGGCCCCAGTCCCTTCCAGAAACAGATTATCCCATTCAAGTCCCGAATAATCAATCACATCCTGCACCCTGTACTCGCATTTGAGCATCTCAATCACATCCTGGCGACGCTCCCTGCGCCTGGAGGGGGAATACATGGAATAGACGGCGATATGGCCACCGGGATGGGTTGAAAACCAGTTGTTCGGAAAAACTGAATCAGGTGTCTCCCGCTCACCAAAATCATCAAAAACATGAACACGTACGCCTTTCTTTTTCAGTGTTTCGACGGCTGCATCAAATTCTATCCTGGCCTGGAGTGACACGTTTGTATCCGGTGTGGCGCTTGCTTTTTGAAAGGCGTTGTCGGTGGCGGTTTCAGGATTTGAGTGAAAACGCCAGGGGCGTATCATTACTACACCATTTGGAGCTTGAATCAGTGCCATGGGTGCATTCCTCTATGGTATCTGAATTACATATGCTTTCAAATAAATATTCACCAGAAGAAAGGTAACGCAGTTCGTTGTGGGTGACAATAGAATTTGCTCCCCGGTTTCATTTGCATCGTAGCCCGGAAATGAGATGTATTATCAGGTAGTCCGTCTTTTTTGACTCTTGTTTCCTACCTGGCATATAATAGAAGGAGAACCAACATCCGGTTTCTAACGATTTTGGTGCCAGATGTCAGGTGCAATGCGATTATGAAACGATGGGAATGTTGCCCGTCGTTACTATAAACACGTTTGAAAACGAGTGATGTATCCTGTTTTCAAGCTATTGCGACCCCAGCCAATGGAGGTGCACCATGCCATATTTCAAGAAAATTCTTCTTCCTGTGGACGGTTCGATCAGCTCAAAGCTTGCCAAGAAAAAAGCGGTGGGTATTGCTTTAGCGATGTCGGCTGAGATTGTGCTCGTGTATGTAACTGGCCCAATTCCTGCGTTTATCGTAGGGAAACCGCGTGAAGAAGCTGAGCTGGCTCAGAAGGAAGAAGCGGAAATCGTCCTTCGTCCATTCCGTGAGTTTCTTGGTGAAAACAAAATTACCTATTTTGAGGTGATTCGTCATGCCAGTAATGTAGGTAACGAGATATGTCAGATCGCGCGGGAAGAAGGGTGTGACCTTATTGTAATGGGATCACGGGGCATGAGTGATCTTGAAGGACTCGTCATGGGCAGTGTCACCCACCGGGTCCTGGCACTTTGCGGGATTCCTGTCCTGGTGGTGAGGTAGCCGGCAGTACCCTGCGGGAAAAGGCCCTCGGTGCCGTCTTAGAAATTGTTGTGGCTGTAAGAAAAGTCTACTCTGACTTATAGCCGAAAAACAGGAGTACGGTACCGCTTGAGTCTATTAGACACTCAGAGTATGTGCTTCTATGCCCCAAAGGGTAGCCGGGGAGCCAGACTACAGATCACGCATCTGGGGGAGGATGAGATCCAGGTCCTCGGGTCTGTCCACACCGAATCCCTGGTAGTCCGTCATGACCACATGTATAGAGATGTCTGCTTCGAGAAGCCGCAACTGTTCAAGCTTTTCAATTTTCTCAAGCGGGCTCGGCGGGAGGCTGGTAAATGTTCGCAGGGCGGTTAACCGGTACGCATAGAGTCCGATATGGAGCAGGTAATCCGTATGGGCAAGGTCTGCGTCCCGGATATAGGGGATTTTTGAACGGGAGAAATAGAGTGCATTGCCTTCTGATGAACGGACCACCTTGACCCTGTCCGGATTCTCAGCTTGCCGAGCATCGATGATACGAGCAAGGGTGGTGACCTGTATAGACGGGTTGGAAAAGGGCTCAACAAGCTTTCCGGGCATGTTGCGGTCCAGTGCCGGCTCATCACCCTGTATGTTTACTACCACAGCCTCGTCTTCCAGTCCCAGGATTTCTGCAGCCTCCATGATCCTGTCTGATCCGGAGGGGTGGTCAGGGTCGGTCATCACCACCGGGACATTCCATTTCTCTGCCGCATCATATATGCGCCTGTCATCAGTCGCCAGGCATACTTTTTTAAGTAAAGGGCAGCTCGCCGCCCTCTCATAGACCCAATAGAACATGGGTTTTCCAAGGATATCTGCCAGGGGCTTTCCGGGGAATCTATGGGATTGGTAACGAGCTGGAATAATAGCGTAACAAGGAGGGAGGCTGCTCATACTGAAAACCTTTATCAAAAGAAGATGGTCTGCACGCCGGTGGAGAGGCGGTATGGTATTAGTATCGTATAGGGTCTTGGCACAGAATAGTACCGACTGAATTCAATTCTGGCCATGGAAAAATCAGGTCGCGGCCCGGGATGGCGCTTATAATCGGGCCGCTAAGGCAGGGTAGGTTGACATCTTCTTTTACTTTGTCGCCGCTTTTTTGTTTTTTACCAGTTCACGGAGATAGTCAAACCAGCTATCCATTCCTTCGCCGGTGGTACTGGCAAGCTCAAGAACCTTCATTTTAGGGTTGATCTGAAGCGCTTCTCTTTTAGCCTCTTCAACAGGGAAATCAAAGTAAGGCAAGAGATCAATCTTGGAGATCATGAAGGTGTCTGCGGTGGTGAATGTCTTGGGGTATTTAGCCGGTTTGTCCGGGCCCTCCGGTACGGAGACAAGTACCACACGTTCGTGTTCACCAAGATCGAAAGTGGCTGGGCAGACGAGATTGCCTACGTTTTCTATGAAAAGGATATCCACATCTTCATACCCCGGCTCTTTTTCCAGTTGGTGGAAGCCGCGATGGGTCATGGCCGCGTCGAGGTGGCAAGCACCTCCCGTGGTCAATTGCACAACGGGTACGCCTTTGGCGCGGATGCGTTCCGCATCGCGATCGGTTTCCGGGTCGCCCTCAATGACACCAATCTTTAACTCACCTTTCAGGGCCTCTATAGTGTGTTCTAGTAGGGTGGTCTTGCCTGAACCGGGGCTGGATATGAGATTGAGTGCCACTGCACCAATATCATCGAAATGTTCACGGTTGGCACGGGCCATGGCATCGTTTGCCGCAAAAAGGCTGGCGTGCACATCAACAGTCTTTTTTTCATGACTGTGATCATGATCATGATCGTGGCTATGGCCGTGGCTGTGATCGTGGTCGTGGTCGTGGTCGTGATGATGGTCTGAAGGGCTGGGGCATCCGCATGTATCGCACATAATTGTTCCCTCGTTTATATCGTGTCGGGATGAATGTTATTCCATCTCGACCTGTTTTAAAATCAGGTCATCTCCGCCGGATGGGACGAGGAAGACCTCCTGGCATTTTTCACACTGATCGGGGCGGTCCCCAGTTGTTTTAAACTCGTGTTTGCAGGTTGGGCAGTTGTAGGTTACCGGGGGTACCTCAATGATCAGCTTGGCATCTTTGAGTAATGGATCCTGCGGCGAAAGAGCCTCGAAACCAAAGGTGAAGGAATCGACAACCACACCGGAGAGCGGTCCGATCTCCATTGTTATCTTGATGACCTTGGTCATCTTGTTTTCAATTGCAAGGTCGTTGAGCTGCTGGATCAAGCCCTGGACCAGAGACATTTCATGCATGACTGATCCGGGCTCCTAGTTTACATCCTTTTTGGTCACTTCGACCCCAAGATCTGTAAGTC
Organism: Desulfopila sp. IMCC35008; assembly: GCF_010646885.2. GTDB lineage: Bacteria > Desulfobacterota > Desulfobulbia > Desulfobulbales > Desulfocapsaceae > Desulfopila. Next base: position 5,995,966 of record NZ_CP050700.1, read on the forward strand.
GCTTCAGGATCATGTCGGCGACCTCAACCATGCGGTTTGCGGCAATATCAGAAAGTTCTATCGATTCAGTAAGTTCCTTGGGTATGATGGTGTAAAATTCGACCTCGTTGGGCGATTCACCGCGCAACTTACAGACTTCAAGAATCTCAAGCAAGCCGAGTTGGTGGGGCGACATTTTGGTCTGGAAAGCACCGGCACGGACATCGTCGAGGGCGTAGAAATGAAATGAACCTGGCTCACCCTCAATATCCACGACATCGATAACGAGTACCGGGTCGCAGGTTTCGAGAAACGGTGCCATGTAGATACCTGCTGTCCCTACATCCTGGATATCAACGTTATCAGGGAAATCATAGTTGTTTTGCAGGTACTGGACGACGTGTACTCCGAACCCTTCATCGCGGAGCAGAAGGTTGCCGATACCGGCGATGCCAATTTTCTTCTTTTCAGTTGTCATGATATGATGTTTTTTTTAACAAATTCTTGGAAGTGGCTCGCCATGAAGCGGGGTGACCACGCGTGATCCACCAACGGGGGTGTTGATTGTGACCCGGCCTGCTTTTCCGGCCGTCACTCTGCCTATGATGACCGCCTCGGCACCTTCGGATGTCGAGCGCATGATTTCAAGAGCCTGTTCCGCTTTATCCGCAGCAACGACGGCAAGGCATTTGCCTTCGTTGGCCAGATACATCGGTTCCAGCCCAAGCATCTCACAGGCAGCGCGTACCGAGGGGCGGATGGGTAAATCCTCATCACGCAATTCGATGGAAAGCCCGCTGCTGGCAGCAATCTCATTGAGTGAAGTGGCCACACCTCCACGGGTTGGGTCACGCAGGGTATGCACTGCCCCGGGTATTTCTTGGAGAAGCTTGGCTACCAGTCTGTGGAGGGAGCGGGTGTCGCTCTTAAGATCACCTTCCAGGGCAACTCCAGCCCTGCGGGTCATAATAGTAATACCGTGGTCTCCAAGTGTTCCTGAAAGCAGGATGGCGTCACCTTCTTCCGCTTTAGCGGAGGATATCACCACATCTGTATCGACCACACCGATTCCGGAAGTATTGATGAATATCTTGTCACCTTTGCCTTTGGGAACTACCTTGGTGTCACCGGTGACGACAGGTACATCGGCTTCCTTGCAAGCCTCACTGATCGACTGGATAATACGTTCCAGATCGTCAAACGGCAAGCCTTCCTCGAGAATGAGGCCAAGGCTGAGGCAAAGTGGTTTGGCACCACGCATGGCAAGGTCGTTTATGGTACCATGAACGGCGAGTTTACCGATATCACCGCCTGGGAAAAAGAGCGGATCAACAACATAGGAGTCAGTGGTAAAGGCAAGATTTCCTTTCTGGTTCTCAATGATTGCACTGTCTTCAAGGCTGTGCAGTGTCGGGTTGTCCAGATATTTCAGGAACAGGTTGCCGATCAGTTCCTGGCTGGCAAGACCGCCGCTGCCATGGTCAAGAAGAATTGTTTTTTCAGCCATTATTTCTCACGTCTCACTTTCACAAAATATCAAAAATATTTAAGCGGTTTGTGGGGTCAGGCTTAAGCCTGACCCCGGCTAGTCATCCTGACCGTATTTATGGTAGGCGGCACATGTTCCTTCGCTTGAAACCATACAGGGACCAATCGGGTTGGCAGGAGAACAACGTTTGTTAAAGAGCGGGCATTCATTAGGGGTGGCAATGCCTTTTAAAATTTGTCCACACATGCAGCCCTTGGCCTCTTCCACTTCCGGAAGGACGATATCCAGTCGAACCTGGGCGTCGAATTGGCTGTATTTATCACGAATTTTCAGACCACTGCCGGGTATCACACCTAAGCCGCGCCATTCCATATCTGCTGGCTCAAAAATCTCTTCAACCATCTGACATGCTCGGGCATTTCCTTCCCAGGTAACGACACGGGGGTAAATATTTTCAACCTTAATGTCGTTGTTTGCAACCTGTCTGGCCAGCATAATCAACCCCTTGACCAGATCGGCAGTCTCAAAACCGGCAACGACGCAGGCCAGACCATATTTCGTGGCAAGCGGTTCATACGCCTTGGCCCCGATAATTGAGGACACATGACCCGGGCAGAGCAGCCCGTCTATCTTGAGTTCAGGATCATCAAGCAGGGCGATCAGCGGCGGTGGCATGGTTTTCTGGGTGGAAAACACCACAAAGTTCTCAATACCCTGCACCTTGGCCGCCATGATCGTTGCGGCAATGGTCGGGGTTGTTGTCTCAAAACCGACTCCAAGAAAGACGACAAGCTCGTCCGGGTTTCTCTTGGCGAGGTCAAGGGCGTCCATGGCAGAATAGACGATATCGACCTTGGCACCACGTGAACTGGCGTTGGCCAGTGAGCCATTTGAGCCCGGCACCCTGAAAAGGTCCCCGAATATTGCGACCCGTACACCAGGCTGGTCGGCCATGGCGATAAAGGCGTCCATGTGCGGAGCAGAGGTGACGCAGACAGGGCAGCCGGGGCCGGAGACAAGCTCCATGCCTTTGGGCAGGATAGTGCGCAGTCCATTGCGAAAAATGGCCATGGTATGCGAGCCGCAAACCTCCATCACTCTCAGCGGTTTAGTGACAACCTGCTGCAGTTCCTCTACCAGCGGTTTGACCAGCTCAAGGTCTCGATATTCGTCGAGGTGCTTCATATAATATCGGTCCTCAGCAGTTCCTCAGGCATGGTGTCTGCGAGCTGTTTGAGTAAGGCCAGGTTTTTCTTTGCTTCTTCTTCGACCAGGGAGTGGATGGCGAAACCGGCATGGATGATGACATAGTCACCGACATTGGGCCAGTGGTCGACGATATCGAGTCGGACTTCTTTACTGATGCCGTCGGCGTCGACGGTCGCAATCTGGCTGGTGGTAAAATCGTCCGGATCACCTTCAACCTTGGTAACCTTCATGGGAATTGCGAGACACATGTTGCAGACCTCCTGTTATTGTCTGACCGAGGGAGATTCCGCCATCGTTAATCGGCAGTGTTTCCCCGGTATATACTTCAATGTTATGTGGTGGTAATGCATGGAATAACCCCTCCAGCAGCAGGCTATTCTGCATGCAGCCGCCTGCCAGCACAACTTGCCTGACTCCGGTGGATTCAGCAAGGTGTCGTACCACGTCTACGAGGTTGCCGATCAGCATGAAATGGAACATCATGGCAGCCTCTTCAGGCGATGTGCCTGTTTGCACAGCAGCAGCTAGCAGTTTAACAAATTCTGCGGAACAAATCTCTATTTTTCCGCCCTCTTTGCCCAATTGGAAAGGCTCGCTGCGGCCGCAAAAGTCTTCGATCTGGTGGTGCCAGGTCGATGTCATCGACCGTCTTGCCAATGATTCCAGTTCGATGGCTGCCTGGCCCTCGTAACTGATATCTTGCCGTACTCCTAATATCGAGGCGGCGGCATCGAATAACCTGCCGCAACTTGAGGAGAGCGGGGTGTTGAAACCATTGTCCAGCATGGTATGGATGACCTTCCTTTTTTCAAGTGGTATCCGGTCAAGTGATTGTGGCAGCAGTTCGTCCGGGCAGGGACCATCGAAGGCACTATAGAGTGCCGAAAGCCCCATGCGCCAGGGCTGTGCCGCGGCGGCGTCTCCACCGGGCAGGCGCAACTGCTGAAGGTGGGCGAGACGTTTATAGCTGGTGAGATCGGCAAGAAGAATCTCACCGCCCCAGATTGTCTTGTCGGGTCCATACCCTGTTCCGTCCATAATAACGCCAAGCACGGGGCCTGAGATACCATGCTCGGCCATGACTGTGACGGCATGGGCGTGATGATGCTGGACACGGTAGAGCGGGATATCGAGTTCAGAAGCATAGTGGCTGCTGAGGTAATCAGGATGCTGGTCGCAAACGGCGATCTCTGGTTCAATCTGAAAAACGTTCTGCAGGTGCTCTATTGATTCTAGGTAAAAATCATAGGATTCCAGATTGAACAAGTCGCCTATGTGTTGACTCAAAAAAGCACTGTTTTCGCGACCGAGACAAAAGGTGGACTTGAGTCCGCCGCCACAGCCGATAACTTGCGGAAGTTTCCAGGGGATCTCAACCGGTGCCGGAACATAGCCCCGGGCTCGGCGATAAATCTGTTGCCTGCTGTTGGTGACCCGGGCCACGGAGTCATCGATCCGGGTTACGATATCCCGGTTATGCAGCAGAAAATTGTCGGCGATTTTTCCAAGACGCTGGATGGCATCGTCATTGGCTGTGCAAATAGGGGCACCGCTAACATTACCTGACGTCATCACCAGTGCATCCGGGCATCCGGGTTGTTGAAAGAGCAAGTGGTGAAAGGGCGTATAGGGCAGCATGACGCCGAGCTCATCAATTTGAGGTGCGAGGTTGTCGGCAAGGGAGAAAGTATCTTTCTTGTGCAGGAGTACGATTGGTTGCGCCGTGGATTGAAGGAGTTGTTTTTCCTCTTCACTGATGTGGCAGTGCTGTTTAACAACTTCCAGGTTGGCCATCATGACCGCAAGTGGCTTGTCTGGACGACCTTTTCTTTGGCGCAAGGTTTGCACAACCTGATGCGAATAGCCGTTTACCGTCAAATGAAATCCACCCAGGCCGCGGATGGCCAGGATCTTGTCGGCTGCCAGTGCTTTGCTGGTTTCGGTGAGTGGTGAGTCGGTTGGCAGTAGCTGGCCTTTATTGTCATGAAAACTCAATTGAGGTCCACAATCACCACAGGCGTTGGGCTGGGCGTGAAATCTCCTGTCGGTAGGATCGTGATACTGCTCATCGCAGACACCACACATGGGAAAGACCTTCATAGAGGTCTTGGGCCGGTCATAGGGAATCGATTCCACAATGGAAAATCGAGGTCCGCAGTTGGTGCAATTTATAAACGGGTAGTGGTGGCGATGATCTTTTGGGTCGAGCATCTCGGCCAGACAGTCACTGCAGAGTGCGATGTCTGGTGGGATGGCGGTACAGGCTGTGTCACCGGTTTTGCTTGCAAGTATTGTAAAACCGCTGACGTCACTTGGTTCACTGATTTCATGGTGCTCAAGTGAGACGATTCGGGAAAGGGGAGGGGCCTCAGCCTCCAGCGCCTCCACAAATGCAGAAAGCCTGTCGCCTGGAGCGTGGGCATGTACAACAACCCCGTCACTGGTGTTCGTCACCGTGCCGTTTATCTCAAGGCGAGAGGCCAGATTGTAGACAAAGGGCCGAAACCCTACACCCTGGACAGTGCCGCGGATGAGGATTTCGAACCCTTTTGGATCCTTCATGCTTCTTACTGCTATTCCTTATGCAGGAATTTGTCACCCGTAAAAATAGAGGAGATAATTCCTTCAGGTTCCTTCACGTCATTCCAGATACAGAGATATACGTGAATGATGGCGAACATCATGAACCACCACATCAACAGGTGATGGATGTAGCGTCCCATCTGCTGGCTGCCGAAAAGGGCAAGACCCCAGCCTTCCCAGAAGGGGGCTTCGGGGAACAGCATGAAGAAACCGCTGATGATCATGAGGATCGCGATGATAAAAGTGAACACGTAGGTCAGTCCGGCCAGGACATTGTGGCCGAGACGGGTCTCATGTTCTTCTGTGATGTAGGCATAACGAAGAATAGTGCCGAACAGATTCTTGATGTTACGTGGGGTGATCGGCAGGATATCCCAGATACGTTCCTGCTTGTTGCCGAAAATGTAGAGAAAGGCACGGATAATAATTGCACTCGCAAATACATAGCCGGCGACAAAGTGCATAAAACGCATTGTTGCCATTGGAAAACTGGCGCTGCCTTCTATCATGGTATTGGTCCACGGGCCGTTGATATAAAACCCGGTGGTAACCAGCATCACAATAGACAGGGCATACATCCAGTGAAAGAGCCGGAACAGTATGGACCAGCTTTGCTTCTTTACATATGTTGCCATTGTCTTAACCTCCTACGGTTTAATCCGGAAAAGAATGGTTTCTTGTCATAAAAGTACTGTGATTACAGAGCTTTTACTTTTACCATTTCCTTACCTTCCGGATCAAGCATGTGAACCGCACAGGCAATACATGGATCGAAAGAGTGGATAGTACGCAGAACCTCAAGCGGCCTCTCCGGATCAGCAATCGGGTTGCCCATCAGGGATGCTTCGTATGGTCCAAGCTGGCCGTCGGCGTCACGTGGGCCCGCATTCCAGGTGGAAGGCACGACACACTGGTAATTCTTGATCTTACCATCCTGGATAACGATCCAGTGCGACAGCAGACCACGAGGTGCCTCGTGGACACCAACACCACGTTGCTCACCTTTCGGGAACACCGGTGCATTGAAGATCTCGTAATCTCCGGTGGCCAGGTTGTTAACCAGCCTGTCCCAATGCTCAAGGCAAAGATCGGCCATCATGCCGGCGCGTACTGCCCGGGCCGCGTGACGTCCGATGGTTCCGTGCAGGATCTCAGGACCGACCTGAACACCAGCAACAGAGCTGACGCTTGAGAGGAAAGAGTCGACAGACTTGACTGTTCGCTCGTGACCCTGGGCATAGCCGACAACCATCTGGGCCAGGGGACCAACCTGCATAGGCTTGCCCTGGAAGCGAGGGGCTTTGAGCCAGGTGTACTTGCCGTCATCCTCAAACTCGGTATACTTCGGATCTGTGGACTCCTCCCACGGATGCTTGGACCAGTCACCTTCGTACCATGCCTTGGCAACCGATTCCTCGACATTCTCTTTGAAGTACTGATTGTTCAGTCCCTCTATCGGCTTCACAGTCGAGAGGTCTCCGTCGAAAACGGTACCGCCGGGCAGGTCTGCCTTGGTGGCCTTGGCGTCGAGGAACATATCCGGGGCGGCCAGGTAATTCAGAACACCAGGTCCGTACGGCAGCCAGTCTTTGTAGAGTGCGCCTACTGCAACAACGTCTACCATGTATACCATCTTGATGAAGTCGCGTACTTCCTCTACCAGTTGCTTGATATAGTAGAGACGCTCCATGGTTACAGCTGTTTCATTTTCAGAGAAGAGGTTGGTGGTTACACCACCGACAGACAGGTTCTGGACGTGCGGGTTTTTACCGCCGATGATCGCAAGCGCCTGGGTTGCCTTACGCTGATAATCCAAGGCCTCCAGGTAATGGGATACCGCCATCAGGTTTGCCTCAGGTGGCAATTTCATTGCGGCGTGGCCCCAATAGGCGTTGGCGAACGGTCCGAGCTGGCCACTGGCAACCAGGCCTTTGACCTTCTCTTTTACCGCTGCAAACCGTTTCGGGCTGTTTCCATGCCAATCAGAAAGACTGTCGGCAAGACGTGCGGTCGCAACCGGGTCAGCATCGAGAGCGGAAACAACATCTACCCAGTCAAGAGCGGAAAGCGCATAGAAGTGAACGATATGGTCATGCAGACAGTGAATGGACTGGACCATATTCCTGACGAGCTGGGCATTTAAGGGAATCTCGAGTCCCAGTGCGTTTTCAACCGAACGAACGGAAGCAAGCGCGTGTACGGTGGTACAAACACCGCAGATACGCTGGACAAAAAGCCACGCATCGCGTGGATCACGACCTTTGAGGATATTTTCCAGACCACGATACATCTGGCCGGAAGACCAGGCCTTAGTGACCTCGCCACCGTCAACCTCTACATCTATTCTCAAGTGACCCTCGATCCTGGTTACCGGATCAATGGTAATTCGCTGAGCCATTATTCAAACCTCCAAAAAAATTTTAAATACCGGATGCCTCTGATTCTTTCTCTGACGGAACCGGTATGAATTACATAATCGAAATGGACCGGATTGACCGTAACCGGACTATTCGTGGCTGTCGCCTTTACCTTTGATCAAACGTTTACCGACGCCAACCGCTGCGTGTACACCAATCGCTGCGGCAGTAACGCCAAGAACTTTCTTGCCGATATTATCTGCGTCTTCGATGATGCCGGTACCAGGAATCTTCACGTTCGGCAATCTCTCGTAGAACGGAGTCATGGTATCCCAGAAATCGGGTTCGGTACAGCCGATACAACCGTGACCGACGGATACAGGCCATACGCCGACGTCGTTGAAGCGAACGGCAGGACAGTTTGAGAAGGTTTCAGGTCCTTTACAGCCAACCTTGTAGAGACAGTAACCCTGCTTGTGGGCTTCATCACCGAACTGCTCGACAAAGCGACCTTCGTCGAAGTGGGCGCGACGCTCACAATGATCATGAATTCTGCGACCATAGGCAAATGTCGGACGATTCAATTTGTCCAGCTTCGGTAGTTTCTTGAAGGTGAGGTAATGGAGGATGGTTCCGAGGAAGGAAACCGGATTTGGCGGACAGCCGGGGATATTGACGATCGGCTTGTCTTTAACCAGATCCCATACACCTACCGCGCCAGTTGGGTTCGGGGCTGCTGCCTGAACACCACCGAAGGTGGCACAGGTGCCGATGGCGATGATAGCAGAAGCCTTTGGTGCGACCTCGGCAAGAATTTCCATTGCAGGTTTACCTGCGATCTGACAGTAAATACCGTTTTCCTTGGTCGGGATTGCGCCTTCCACTACCAGGATAAACGGGTGATTGTTGACGGTGTCGTGCAGGTTGTGCTCTGCCTGATGACCGGCTGCGGCCATAACCGTCTCGTGATAATCGAGTGAAATGATGTCCAGGATCAGGCGAGCCAAATCCGGGTGGGATGAGCGAAGAAGACTCTCAGTACATCCGGTACATTCCTGAAAATGCAACCAGATAACTCGTGGTCGCTCACCAGAGGCGGCTGCCTCTACCATTTTCGGGATCATAGCATCGGACAGCCCCAGAGCTGCTGCTGCCATTGTGCACCCCTTGAGGAAGCCGCGTCGATTAAGCCGCGGATCCAGAGTTTTGTTTACCGTGTCTGCCATATCAACCTCCTATTGCTGTACAACAATTTTGCGCAAAGCGCGATTGCGCCGGCATAGATGCCGGAAAATAAGATGAACCAGCTTAACCTCTCTTACCATTCGTCTGCCTTGATGAGAATCATCAAAAAAACGGAAAAGAAAGGGTATAAGACTACGAAGCAATCAGTCCAGTACATAGAAGTATTCGCACACAATTGCAATTGAAATGCGCGAGCCAACTGTTAAGTAATTTTTATGGCAGAATTAAGAAATGATGAATACAGAGAAAAAAACGTATTGTGAACAGTCTGTTATATGGTATTAGGAACAACTAAGAAGATGAGGCATGGTATGCTTGTCGGCTGGGCGTTTTGGTCAAAAATGTCATTTTTTCTTGAAGCCAAAGACACCACTCTTCGATTTTGAAGAAAAAGCGGGCCTGTTTCGCTTGTTCGAAGAATTGGCCCGGGGTTTTCTCGTGGGCGTGTTGGGCGTGCTGGGCGTCACGTTTAAATCGTCGTCTGAAACTGGTTGACCACCAGTGGCTTCGATGTAGCAGTGATAGAACAGGACGCACTTCTTGAAGTAACTTTTCTTGCGGAGCCACTTCGGCCAACTGTTATTATGCCGGTTATGGATCAGCTGCGAGAGGTTGGTGAGTAGAACGGTTATGTCCTGGCGCAAGGATCTGCGAAGGTTCAGCTGCTGGCCTATTTTTTCATCGAGGTCCCTGCGTATGCGTTTGGAAACCTGGTACAGGGCCGGCCCCTTCAGCTTCGTCGAAAAAATCTGGTACTGGTGTTCCGCCCAGGGAATCATGATAAGCGCTAACATGAAAAAATCGGGTTGTCTGGAGACGCCATTTTCCTGGGCCAGTACATTTATCCTGTCAATTACCGAGAAGATATTGCGGAGTTGCTCGCGATACCCAGGGCCATTGGGGTTGGCAGCATAAAAGGTTTTTTCATACAGTTGGAAAAGCTGCAGGAAAATGCCGGAATCTGCTGCCAGATCGAACCAGGCAACAGCAGAACCGGAGTAAATATCTTTAAGTGTTTCGTCACGAAGTCGCGAGGGGGGGCAGAGCAGAAGTTTGTCGTGGCTTTCACAGATTGTCTGCCACGACTCAGGCTCTATGGTGAAATTGTTGCGGGCACTGTGACGGATAGCACGTATCATCCGAACGGGGTCGCGATTGATACGCTTATCCGGATCTCCAACAACCCGGATAATAGAATCGTCGAGATCCTGTACACCATTTACGTGATCGATAATTGTCTGGCTTTCAATTTCGTAGAAAAGCGAGTTGATCGTCAGGTCACGCCGCTGGGCATCTTCATCAAGGGTTCCGTAGGTGTTGTTGGGTGCGAGTACAGCCTCCGGGCCGTCCATATCATGTTCACTCAGGGAGCGGAGGGTTGAGACCTCTACAACTTTGCCGTGCTTAAAGAATACCTGGACCAGCCGGAACCGCCGGCCGATAGTGTTGGAGTTCGGGAAAAGTTTACGGATTTGTCCCGGACGGGCATCTGTGCTGATGTCAAAATCTTTCGGTTTCTTACCAAGATAGAGGTCCCTGACTCCGCCACCGACCAGGTAGGCAGCAAAGCCAGCCCTGTTCAGCTTACGCAAGGTGAACAGGGCGTCCGGGTCGATCATGTCCAGGGTGATAGGGTGTTCCTCAGGAGGAATGATCCGTCCTGTCGGTCCACCGGGATCAGGTGAAGTTGTACTTTGTCCCTCTGGATTATCCATGGAGTATGGCAAATTACGCGGGCTGGGCGAAGCCTTTCCCTTCTTTGTAAACGGATTCGGCCTGCTCCTTGAACATTTTGAAAATTTCGGCAACCGGTAAAATGGACTTCATTTTGTATGTATTGGCTCCAGCAAATACAAGTCCTTCTTCCACATTGCCCTCTCGTGAGGCCATGAGTCGCTCACTTATACAATAGTGATGGTCGCATTTTTTTAAGCAGGCATGGGCGCACTTTTTGGTGCTGAAGTCGCCTCCTTCATTTTTGGAAGCAACAAATGGGGTGGCGATGGCCCTGCCAGGCATACCAACGGGAGAAGAGGTGAGCACGATATCCTCTTTTTCGGCATCGAGGTAGGCCTGTTTGAATTCGTCTGAGACATCGCATTCTTCGCTTAAGACAAAACGTGAGGCAATCTGAATGCCGTCGGCGCCATATTGGTCCATCATTTCTGCCATTTCATAACCGTTTGTGATGCCTCCGGCAGCAATGAGCGGGATTTTTTTAACGACGTCACGGATGGGAGGGAAGATCTCTCGAAGTGGCTTGTCCGTTCCAAGATGCCCGCCCGCCTCGCTTGCTTCAACAATAATGGCGGCGGCACCGAGTTTTTCTGATAACTTGGCCAGGGTCGGGGATGAGACAATCATGACAATGGGAACGTTGTATTCCTTGCCTATCTTGAAAATATCCCTGGAGAAACCAGCGCCGGTAATAATCATGTCCACGCCGGACTTGATTGAGCATTTCACCATGTTGGTGAAGTTTTTCATGGCATACATGATGTTGACGGCAACGATACCGTCTGTCATCGATTTTGCTTTTCTGATGTCGGCCTCAAGTTCCTCTTCAGGGATGGCAGAGCCGCCGATTACACCAATACCGCCACAAGAGGCCACAGGTGCCGCCAGCGCCGAGGTGGAAACTCGAATGGACATGCCACCCTGGATAAGAGGGAAAGGTGCGGTAAAGTTGCCGATTTTCAGTGATGGTAGTTTCATAAAACTTAAATCCTCAAAAAGTAATTACGTAGTTTCTGGCCGAAATTTTATTGTTTTGGGCCGGAAACTAATTATGCAGAATCCGATAATGCCTGTCTTGCTATATTTTGTCAAGCAATGGAGTTGCCTGTAATTGCAGGTTTATGGTGCAGTTACAGCAAGCGGCTTCTGCACCTGCTGGCCTATTGCAAGGGGATTACAGCAAATTTTGCTCATGCTTGACAAACATTGAAAATTGCGCTTTATTTTATACTTTTTTCTAGTCAGTTATCATAATAATCATTGTAAGTGTAATAGTCGGAGAAATAATTTGAAACTCAAGGCCCTTAATGGGTTTAAGGATATATTGCCTGAAGACGTTTGGCTCTGGCGGCGGATAGAAACCGAGGCCAGAGATGTCTTTGGCCGGTTTCAGTTCCGTGAAATCCGCATGCCCATCCTGGAAAAGACCGAGCTTTTTGCCCGTTCGATCGGTGAAGCCACTGACATAGTAGAAAAGGAGATGTATTCCTTTGTCGATAAGGGTGTAACCATGAGGCCCGAGGCAACCGCTTCGCTGATACGTGCCTATATCGAGCATGGTCTGTACATACACCGTCCGGTCCAGAAACTTTTTGTCATTGGCCCGATGTTTCGACATGAGCGACCACAAAAGGGACGGTTGCGGCAGTTTCACCAGTTGAATGCTGAGGTACTGGGTGCCCATCACCCGCGGGTCGATGCCGAGGTGATGGCCATGGCGGCAATGTTGCTCGAAAATATCGGGATTGAAGTACGTCTTGAGATGAATTCGCTCGGTTGTCCTGAATGCAGGCCGACTTTCAGGGCCAAGCTTATTGCTTTTCTTGATGAGCGTATGGATCATCTGTGTGATGATTGTAAACGTCGGTATAGCACCAATCCCCTTCGGGTACTCGATTGCAAAAAAACCGGTTGCCGTGAGCAGGTGGAAGATGCTCCTTCCATTCTGGACAATCTTTGCACTGAATGTGATGAACATTTTACCGGTGTGCGGTCTAACCTCGAACAATTGGGGGTAAAATACAGCCTCAATAAGTTTATGGTTCGTGGTCTGGACTACTATTGCCGTACTACTTTTGAGTTTATCACGAATGACCTCGGCTCGCAGTCAGCTGTTGGTGGCGGTGGTCGGTACGATGGGTTGGTCGAACAACTGGGCGGACCCAAAAAGATTCCGGGTATCGGCTTTGCTTTCGGAATCGAACGGTTGGTCCTATTGCTGCAGCTCAAGAAAAAAGAGGCTCAGAATCAGCAGGAGCTCGATATTTTTGTTGCCGGACTTGGTGAAGAAGCCGCAGCTGCCTGCTACCCATTGGTACATGAATTGCGCAAAGGCGGCTTGCGTGTGGCCATGGATCATGAAGGGCGCAGCTTGAAGAGCCAGATGAAACAGGCCAACAAGGCGGGTTCAGGATTTGTCGTTATTGTCGGTGACGAAGAGCTGAAGAGTGGTGAAGCAATATTACGCAATATGGCTACCCAGGAGCAGCAGACCCTTCAGCTGAATGTTGATGCCGTGAAAAAGGCCATAAACTGTTAGGCCCGGACACGATCGTAAAATGTATACTCCCCATAGCTTGCAGATGGGGCAATTTAATTGGATATAGACGTAATTATGGAATCAATGGGAAGTATGGTTCGCTCACATTCATGTAATGTGCTCGGAAAAGAGAATATTGGGGAAGAAGTAACACTCATGGGTTGGGTGTTGCGCCGGCGTGATCATGGCGGGGTTATTTTTATCGATCTTCGTGATCGTGAAGGGTTGACCCAGGTGGTGTTTAACCCGGATACTAATCCGGAAACACATGTCAAGGCGCACCAGTTAAGGAGTGAGTGGGTATTGGCCGTGAAGGGTACTGTGTCCGCACGACCTGGTGATATGGCTAACCCGAAACTTGTCACCGGTGAGATTGAGGTGCTGGTGGATGAACTGCGAATTCTCAATACCAGCCAGACTCCTCCCTTCCCACTTGATGAAGATGTGGAGGTGTCGGACAATTTGCGCCTGCAGTATCGCTATCTGGATCTGCGTCGTCCGGAGATGGCAGCCAACCTCATTATGCGCCATAAGGCGGTTCAGTCAATCCGCACATACTTGAATGATGAAGGTTTTCTGGATGTGGAAACCCCGATGCTGACCCGTTCGACTCCGGAAGGTGCCCGGGACTATCTTGTCCCAAGCCGGGTAAATGCCGGAAAGTTTTATGCATTGCCCCAGTCTCCACAGCTCTTTAAGCAATTACTGATGATTGCTGGTATGGATCGCTATTACCAGATCGTCAAATGCTTTCGTGATGAAGATCTGCGCGCTGATCGACAGCCGGAATTTACCCAGATCGATATGGAGCTCTCCTTTGTAGATGAGGAGAAGGTGATCGAGATCACAGAGGGTATGATTGCCAAATTATTCAAGGATACACTTGGACTTGATTTTCAGCCGCCTTTTAACCGGATGCCCTACGATGAGGCAATGGCACGCTTTGGTACTGACCGGCCTGATACCCGGTTCGGGCTGGAGCTTATTGATCTCACTGAGATTGCAAAATTCTGTTCCTTCAAGGTGTTCAGGTCGATCGCTGACGGAGGCGGAACTGTTAGGGCAATCAATGCCAAAGGTTGTGCCACTTTCTCCCGTAAGGATCTCGACGATCTGACCGCATATGTAGTGCAGTTTGGTGCCAAGGGGCTTGCCTGGGTCAAGATGAAGGCGGGAGGTGAGTGGCAGTCGCCAATTGCCAAATTCTTTACCGATGAAGAGCGTGCAGCTATCAATACAGAACTGGCAGCAGAGGAAGGCGATGTTCTCTTTTTTGGTGCTGACCAGAAGGCGGTGGTTTTCCAGTACCTGTCTGAACTGAGACTTGAGCTGGCGAGACGTCTCGACCTGTTGAAGTCCGACCAGTTCAATTTTATCTGGGTGACCGACTTCCCATTAATGGAATACGATGAGAAAGATAAACGGTTCCAGGCCCTTCATCACCCGTTTACCGCACCCAGGGAAGAGGATCTTGAAATGCTCGGATCCGATCCGGGAGCGGTATACAGCCGGGCATACGACCTGGTCTTAAACGGTACCGAGATCGGTGGTGGTTCAATCCGTATCCATCAAAGTGATGTCCAGGCCCGGGTCCTGCATGCACTAGGGATAGAGGAAGAGGAGGCCAATGACAAGTTCGGCTTCCTGTTGAAGGCACTTGAGATGGGTGCGCCGCCTCATGGTGGTCTCGCCTTTGGGCTTGACCGACTGCTTATGCTGATTACCGGTTCCAGCTCAATCCGCGACGTTATCGCTTTTCCGAAAACCCAGAAGGCGACCTGTCCGCTCACCGAAGCACCTGCCGGTGTTAGCAGAAAGCAGCTGACCGAATTGTATCTGCGGCCGGATTGGAAGGAATAAACGGTATAGAGCTCTTTACAGGCCGGTAGAGGGTATAACCTTTTCCGGCCTTTTTCATTTGTTATACCGGTAAGATGCCGAACACCCTTGCCCATCTTGGAATTCAGGGAATATTGACCCGGAGTCTCACAAAAAAGGCGGATCTGAAGTGGATCTACCTTGGCTGTGTGATTCCGGATATTCCCTGGATCATGCAGAGAGTCGTTCATGTCCTGCTGCCCGATCTTGACCGGTATGAACTCTATCTCTACTCGGGTGTGCAGAGTTCACTTTTTTTCTGTCTCATCTTTTCCGCAGGTCTGTCCCTGGTTACCCGTCGTACCGGTTTCGTCTATCTGATTCTGTCTGTCAGCTGCCTGCTGCACCTGCTTTTTGATGCTACCCAGATAAAATGGGCAAACGGGATCTTGTTGGCGGCACCATTTAGCTGGAAAGTCATCTCGTTCGGTTTCTATTGGCCGGAATCGGCTATAACAATCGGCCTGACCGCTTTAGGGCTTACCTATGTCCTGCTTAAGTGGAGGATGTTTCTACTTTCTCCCTCATCCGGTTTGACCAGGAAATATCTGTCACTGGTTGCGGCCGTGTTTTGTTTGGCGGCCTATCTTGGAATGCCGTTTCTTTTCAGGGAAGAGATGCTGGCAGCGAACAATTACTCTATTGCAACACTGCGTGACAAGCAGAAACGCACGGGAAAGTTGGTAGCTTTTGACCGTGCCCTGTTGCTGGTGGAAAAGGACAGGGTCCTGTTGCGTAACTTTAATGACGAGCTTTTTGAGGTCGATGGCCTGGTACAAGGCCTCAACTCCTCAGTGATCTCCATCAAAGGTCGTTTCACAACTCCTTATAGAATCGAGGTGTCAGCGTACCACCTTCACCCGGCAGGGCGGAGGGAGATAGCTTCAATAGTTGGACTTGCCCTGGTCGTATCAGGATGGTTATGTTTTTTCATTGTATCTGCACGAAGCAGAGCAGGGGACGGGGGCGCTCGTCGGTAGGGGCGTGGGGTTCTGCTTCTGTATGGACTGATGATCATATTGCTTCTGATGCAGTTTTTTTACTTGTGAGTAGCGTGGGTGGGAAGTATATACATGAATTAACAGCCAGGGGAAGTTACCGGGGTTGTTATTCTATATCCCACCTCTCTTATTAGTGTCCCCGTCGGGGATGGTTGAAACCCCTCGCCTTTAGGCGAAGAGAAGATTAAAATTGTCGCTATGCGACGTTACAGACTTGGATCTCATACAAAAACAGACCTGAAGGTGCACATAATTTGGATCCCCAAGTATCGAAAAAAGGTACTGAAGGGTGAAGTTGCTGTGCGCACTCGTGATATCCTCAGGCAAATTGCATATGAACATGAACTTGAAGTGATCTCTGGCAAAGTAGCGAGCGATCATGTTCATATGTTTATAGGGTATCGACCGACCCAGAATATAAGTAAAATCGTTCAATGGTTAAAAGGAATCAGCTCGCGGGTCCTATTGTCCGAATTTACCCACCTAAAAAAGCAATTTTGGGGCAGGCATTTATGGGCTCGAGGTTACCTTGCCGTGAGTTCAGGCAACATAACCGATGAGATGATTCAACAGTATATTGAAGAGCATGAGGGTGAACCGGTTAATGCCGACAACAGTCGATTTCCAATCGACCCCTCTTGAACCCCTCGTCTTAAAGACGAGGGTTGTTTAGTTTCTTGTGTGAGGTCACTCATGTCAAAATCGTCTTTTTCTGTCCGTTTTCTCTCCCGTCTTTTTCCCACTTATTCCAGCAAACTTAGCGGCTTGGTATGGCTGCTTCTGGTCTGTAACATCTTCAGCCTTATCGCACTTTCGACGGCGTTTGTGGTGCCTTCCTCACGTCTGCTGATGTTTGGCTTGACGGCATTTTTTGTTCTATTTTCCCTTGTCCTTGGTCTGGTCTTTATTTCCGGGTTGAAGCAGAACATGACTGAGACTGTGGACGAGATCAGTGCTGTTTTTGCCGATATTGAAGCGGGCGGTATGGACTTGTCTGCACCGGATCTTCGAGAAGGCAGGGAGGAAACCCTGCAGGTGAGGAAGAAGTACAGCGATTTTCTGGACTCCATGCGTAATCTTGTAGGGGAACTTCGGAAAATTGGGATAGATATTGCCGTGGACGCAGCTGCCGTTGCTGCCTCAGTGAAAGATACGGCCGATAAGACCGCTGAGCAAAGAGATATCTCCGAAATAGTATCCACTGCCAGCATTGAAGCCAACAGTGCGATAGCCGAGGTCTCTGAATCGGCCCAGTATGTCGCGGATAAAACCTCGGAGAACCTTAAAATGGCCCAGAGTTCCTACCAGGAACTTGTTGATGTTACCGATAAGACAAGGCAGATCAATGTCTCTGTAGAGTCTTTCAGCAAAACAGTTGAGGAACTTGGTAAAAGTTCAGGTCATATCCTCCAGGCTGTTTCTATTATCAATGATATCGCCGAACAGACCAACCTGCTTTCCCTTAATGCAACGATAGAGGCAGCCAGGGCTGCCGAACATGGGAAGGGCTTTGCAGTTGTGGCAGAAGAGGTGCGTGATCTGGCAAAACGGATTAAACCGGCTACTGAGGAGATTACCGGGAATATCAATTCAATGATTACCCTTGTTGAAAGAACCCAGGAGGAAACCACGGGAATCCGTAAGTACGCTTCAGAGACCAATACCACGGTTTCTGAAGCTTCAGAAAACTTTAACCTGATGATGAACGATTTTGAGGATGCAAATGAGCAATTGATGAAAATTGCTGCTGCTATCGAGGAGCTCTCCACCAACAATGACCAGGTAACCGAGAAAGTTGAGGGGATAACGAACCTGAGTGGTAAGATATCCGAAGAGATGGATGTCTCAAAGTCATCGGTAGAAAAGTTGAGTACAGTAACCGAGAAAATGCTGGAGATGGTTGCAACCTTCCGGACCGGAGAAGGAGCGTTTGATTCAATGATCTCCAGGGCTTTCGAGACCCGTGATTATTTGCAGGCGGAGCTTGAGGCAATGAAGAAAGCCGGCGTTAATATCTTTGACAATAACTACCGTAAGGTTCCCAATACGGAGCCGCAGAAGTATGAAACTGCTTTTACCGAACCGGCCAATGGAAGGTTGCAACAGGTCAGTGATGAGAGTCTGGCTAAAATCGAGGGTGGTATCTATTGTCTGGCCATTGATAAAAACGGCTACCTGCCGACCCATCATTCCCAGTTCTCCCAACCAATGACTGGTGATCCTGGACATGATTTACTGTACAGTCGTCACATGCGGATTTATCAGAACAATAAAACTGAGAAGCGCCGCTGCTCACATACCAAGCCAATGCTCCTGCAGACCTATAAACGCGATACAGGAGAAGTTCTCAATGATTTATCGTTACCTATTTTCGTTGATGGGCGCCACTGGGGATCAATGATTATCGGTTTTGATCCCAAGGTGTTGCTTCAGTAAAGCAACCTTGCAGGTATTACCAGCCGTAGTCGGCGAGTTGCACCAGAAAGAAATAGGTTCCTGCCAGGAACAGCGAGCCCACGGCCAGGGTTGACAGCACGGTTATGCCCCCGTTTTTCAGTTGAGTCAGGTTATCCTTGCTGAGAAACCTTTTGGCAAGACGTTTGCCGAGGTTACGTGCTGAGGCTGCCCGACGTTCGTTATACGCACAGTGAGTTTGGGTAAGGCCAGAGATGATTTGCATGGTGTGTCCTCCTTTGCGGCTGTTTATGCAAAGGAGTATATCCATGCCGGGGTATCACAGAGTGAGTACCCCCTTTAAAAAAAAAATGTTTCCGCACTTTTTTTTAATGTTTTTCAAGCCTGTTTATGATTGTAGTCAGCTCGGATTTTGAAAATGAGTAATAATCCCGGCAGAACTCACACTGGACCTCAGCACCTCCTTCTTTCGCGATGAGATCCCGCAGACTTTCTGTACCAAGGGATATGATCGCTCCCTCCATCTTCTCCCTGTTGCAGCTGCATGTATAGTCGAGACCTGTTGTACCGGTGGCGTGGTGGGGGATATCAGCAAAAAGCGTGGCGAGCATTTCCGACGCACCTTTACCTGTATGGAGGTGGTCGGAGATTGAAGGGATGTCCTGTACCCGTGCTTCAAGCTTGGTCAGAATCGTTTCATCTACCGGTGGGAGTGCCTGCACCAGGTAACCACCTGCTGCCCCAACCGAACCATCCTTATTGAGTTGGACGCTGAGAGCCACTATCGAGGGGGTCTGCTCGGATTCGAGCAGGTAGTAAGCAATATCTTCACCTATCTCACCGGTGTAGAGCTGTATTGTGCCCTGGTATTTCTGTTTGAGGCCGATATCCTTGGTGACAGTCAGAAAACCGGCCCTGCCGATTGCTGCTGCCACATTGACCATGCCGTTTTTAAGCGGTACATCGGCCTGTGGATTTCCAACGTAGCCACGGGCCCAGCCATCGTAGCCTGCTTCGGTGATGATTTTTTTGATAGGTCCGCAGCCTTCAAACTTGAGCTGGACGGATTGCCCATCTTTTAAAAGGGCAGAGAGCAGGACGGCACCTGTCAGTGCCCTGCCAAGGGCTGCCGCTGCCGTCGGACCGGTGTCGTGTCGGCGGCATGCCTCGTTGACGAGGAGAGTGGTGTCGCAGGCCAGTCCAAAGACATTACCTGAATCTGCTATTACCCGGTGAAGTATATCGGTCATTGTTTTTCCAACTGAGATTATAGAGGGGATGTTCCTGACTGGTCATTTTATAAGCACGGTTCTTCGCTCGGGCAAACAGAAGATTTTTCATAATATGTTTTCCACGGATGCAGAATCGGGTATATAAAAGATATGTGAGTTGATCTTTACGTAAAGTGCAATGGTGCATATTCAAGGAGGAGGTATCACATGTCTCGATTAGTTGTTAGTTTTATGCTGGTGTTCGTTTTGTGCAGTACGGCCTGGTCGCGGCAAATCGCCGGGGTGGAAGTGGCGGAAAGCGTAGAGGGGCAGGAAGGTGTGGAGTTGAAATTGAACGGTGCCGGAATCCGCTCGAAACTTTTTTTCAAAATCTATATCGCTCAATTGTATCTGCAAAACCCGTCATCTGATGCCCTGGCCATTATCGGTGATGATGGTCAGAAAAGGATGGTTATGCATTTTCTTTATGAGGAGGTGGGTGCAGACAAATTAATCGGGGCCTGGAATGAGGGATTTGAAGGCAACCTCGATGATGCCAGACGCTCTGAACTCGCACCCCAGATCAAGGAATTTAACAGCATGTTCGAGACGGTGAAAAAAGGCGATGAGGTCGTCCTTGATTATCTACCAGGTAAAGGAACTACTGTTACCATTAAAGGTAATGGTAAAGGAACGATCGCAGGCAAACCTTTTGCAGATGCACTATTTGCAATCTGGTTGGGCGAAAAACCAGTGACTTCTGGTTTGAAAGCAGACTTGCTGGGTGGTTCATAGTCAAAATACAAACAGGCTCTCAGGTAAACAGTATCAGTGACCTGCAGATAATGTAGAAGCCAAGCAAGAGCATAAAGCTGAAGAAGAACTGCCTGAATAGGTTTTCCGAGATACGTTTCCGGATAGAGATACCGATTTGCATTCCCAGAAAGGACGGAATAAAGGCAATTGCGGAAACAAGAAGGAGCTCGGTGGTCAATAGGTGGTTCTTCTGAAGCGCCAGGGCAAGTGTTGTGGTGGATACAAAAAAGAGCAAACCCATGGTTTGAATCAGCGTGTCCCTCTGTAACCCGAGGCTTTGTAAATAAAGTACGCCCGGGATAACGGAAGAACCGGTCAGTCCCGTCAACATGCCGTTGATGGCCCCGATGAAAGGTGACATCCACCATTCTGCCGCTCCCGGTTGTGGTATTCCGGCAGCTAAAATTCCTATTGCCGCATAGATTATCAGGATTATTCCGAGTAGTCCTGAGAGAAGTGAAATATTGACGTGTGGGATAAATGCGGCCCCGATCCAGACAGTGAAGAAGGTCGCCAGGTAGAAGGACCAGCTTCTCTTCATTACAATTTTCAGTTCACCACCAAAAAATCCCTGTCGAATATTGGTGAGGATGGATGGCAGCAGGATAATCGCCATACCTTCCTTTAGGCCGATAGTCGCGGTAATCAGTGCCAGGGCAATGGTGGGGAGGCCTGTGCCGATGATACCCTTTACGATTCCTCCGATCAGAAAGGCAAAAATTATGAGAAACAAGGTGTCAGTGGCCCAGATAGTGTTCACATTCCTCTCCGATCTTCAGTCTGCAGTGACGCTTGAAACCAGTCATCTTCAGTTAGCCCCTTCTCTGATAAAGAGGCTGAGTTATAGGGGGGCAGGTAAATTATTTTAGGAGAACCCTGATGGAAAACGGGCAAACCTGAGATTTGTACCATATGCAGCGAAAATTCAAAACAGTATTGCCTGATTACCGACTGGGCTTAATTTTTGAACAGGCCAGAGCTGGTATGCAGAGATGTTTTAATTATCCTGACAAAAACATGATTTATTACAATCCTCATTTGCATTTGCATATGTGAAGGGTATGATAACAATCAGTTACCGTTTTAATTTAGGATGAAAAGGATTGTCCCGTGTAAGTCAGCGTTATTTCCCATAACTCCGGTCCCATAATACCAAAAATACCGATAATAGTGAGAGGTTGAGTATGGTCGATGCAGATAAATCCGTAGACGTGCCTAAAAAAAATAAATTCTTGCAGCGTCGAAGCGTTCGGGTTTTTTTGTTTTTGGTCCTGTTTGTCGGGGTGACACTGGCAGTTCTGCCGGTGGGAATCCGTTTGTATCTGGAAAAGTGGCTACAGGAGAACGGGGCTGATTCGGTGACTATCGAAAGGGTGAGATTCATGCCGTTCTCAGGTGTGGTAGGGCTTGATGGCGTTAAAGTTGTTCAGGGCGGTCAAACCGTATTCGCCGATTCTTCAATATATGTCAATCTTGGTTTGAGGAATCTTCTTAAACGGGAAGCGATGTTGCAGCAGGTGACTTTGGAAGATATCGTTCTCGATATTGCGAAAAATGAAGACGGCAGTTTAAGGATTGCCTCTTTCACTCTCCCGGCACCAGGAGAAAAACCAAAACAAGACGTAATAGTAGAAGAAGTTTCAGCAAAAGCTCCCTGGACTCTTTTGGCCAATGCGATTGATCTTAAAAATGTGAAGGTCAGCTACAAACAGCCGGATCTGAAGCTTGAATTGGTTATCCAGGAGGCGTTTGTTGAAAAATTCAATACGGATCCGGATACAGAGGAAGGGCTTCTCAGGTTGAAAGGGACGGTGAATGGTGCGAAGGTGGACATTGATCTGCCAAAATTACACGTTGCGCCTTATGTGGATGTTGAGGGGCGTGTGGTGGTGAACGGCTTTCAGCTAAAAGAGCTGGCGGACATGCTTGGTCAGGTGTTGCACCCCTTTGATGGTGCTGCAAATCTCGATGCAAAGGTGCGGTTCACCATGAAGGACTCAACAGACATCGAGGTACATTACGATGGATCTCTCTCCCTTGATGACGGTGATGTCGGCGGGGAAAGTTGGGCCACAGGAGGGACGTTCGGATATGACGGTGTCGCCTCCTTTACTATGAAGCAACAGGATATGAAGGTCCTTGTTGATGGTGACCTGCGTGCAGAGAAGGTGACGTTTGATATGCCACAGCCTCTTCTGGATATTGATAACCCAAATATTCTGATTTCAGGTAAGACTGTTGTAACCATTGGGGACGGTGTACTCGTCGATACGGAGGCCAGCCTGGAACTGGAACCGACAACTTACGTGGCCGATGGTTTTAAGACTGGTGCCGGTAATACCTCCTGGAATGGAAAAATACTGGTTGATACCGGTACCGAGAGTCGTGACCTGTCTGTCAAGGTTAACGGGAAAATGTCGGTGGGAACCCCATTTTTCAACCTGGAAATGGAGAAGGGTTTGATGGAGGTTGGCAACGATCTGGTAAGTTGGGATGGTGATGTTGAATATATCCTGGGAAGGGGCGAGCAAAAGGGCTCTTCTGTGCGTACTGATGGCACCTTGCTGGGCAAAGAGACATATTACCGACTCCCTGATGTGATCGATATCAGCCAGCACGAACTCGAACTCAAGGGAGAGACGAAGATTGGTATCGGTGAAATTTTCGATGTTGCCTATAGCGGAGATTTTCATATCGATACCATCGGTATCGATATGGTCGGTATGTCGGTAGCACAAGAGAAAATTGCCTGGAAAGGAGATATCGGCTATTCGTTGAAAAATGCGGAGAAGAGTCAGCTTGTTGCGCTCAACGGGGCTATGGATATTGTCGGTACCGATTTGAGTATGAGCGAGATCGGTTTGCAGGTACATCAGGATTCCGTCAGCCTTTTGCCGGAATTTGAATTGACCCTGGCTGAAAAACCCGCATTTACTGGGCAGGCCGGGTTTGAGGCAAAAGGGCTGGAAGTGAGCCAGAAATCGGTGCCGATGCTTCACCTTGAGCAGGTGGCTGTAGCCGGTCTGAAAGGGGATGGGACGGGCGGTATTATCGCTGATTCCCTGGACAGCGAGGGGCTCAAAATTCTGTCTTCTGATTCTGTACCTGTCGGGGTGGAGATCCCTGTCCTCTCACTTCGGGAGGTTCAAAGTCCTGATTTGATGAGCGGCAGTGCTACCTCTTTTGTCGTGGAAAAACCGCAGGTGATGGATAAGGAAGGGGAAGCTCTTCTGGTCGGGCTGGAAGCTATTGAATTAGGGAATATCACAGTGAGTAAGGAGATGTCCGCCTCCATCGACCGGATCGTTCTTGATGGGGGGCGCTTCATCGCCCGGGGCGGTGCTGAGCCGATGGCCAAATTGGGGCAGCTTGTTGCTGAAAAACTGGAGTACTCAAAAGAGGACGGGCTGGTTTGTGATAGTATAACTGCTGACTCCCTGACCGCAGACATACTGCGAGAGAAAAAGGAAGAAGGCGAGAAACCGGTTGAAGAAACGAAGGCCGGTGAAGAGGTGGTGCAGGCGGAGGAAGATCAAGCTCAGGATGCGGTTGGGATCCCGGTGAAAATTAACCGTTTTGACCTCACAGGACAATCGTCGGTGAGGTTCAGTGATACGACCCTGGCCCGTACATTTATCAGCAATTTTGATGTGGATACCCTGTCGGCGCGTGATATTGATTTGAATAAACCGGAACAGCCTTTCAGTTATGTGTTGAAGGGCCGGTTCGACAAGTATACCCCACTGGAGGTTACGGGAGAATGCGCCCCGCTGGCCAAAGAGTTTGCGATACGTCAGAAGGTGACACTCAGGAATTATTCAATGCTGCACATTTCACCCTATGTGGTTGAAGCCATTGGGGCCTTCTTTCCTTCCGGGGTACTCGATTTTCACTCAACCCTCGAGATTGCAGAGGGAAATATTGACATGAAAAACAACCTGGTGCTGAAAGATCTTGTGACTGAAGGAGTGAAGGGGGAACTGGCGTCGGAACTGGACAACCAGCTTCCGGTGCCGCTGAACCTTGCCTTGGCGATGCTCGAGGATAGCGAGGGCGTGGTTGATCTTGATGTACCGATTCAGGGTAAACTCTCTGAGGTAAGTATAGGTACAGCTGACCTCATCTGGACCCCGATTTCTAAGGCAATCAGTATCGCGGTTACACCTTATCTGGCCTATACTGCTCTTGGCCCGGCCGGAGCAATGTATTATCTCGGGGCAAAAATTGGTACAGGCCTGCTTAAGACGAATCTGCCGGTGCTTGAGTTTGAAAAAGGAGAGAGGGAGCTTACCGAGAAGCATGTTAAACAACTCCAGAAGGCGGCAAAGATCATCGCAAAAGATCTGGAAAAGAATGGTGATTCCGATCCCGAATATGGTTATTCGATATGTGCCAAGGTCGCGTTGACGGAGTTGGCATCCGTCAGCAGCGACAGAGAAGAAAACCAAGAGATTCTTCGTAACGAGGCGATCAGAAAGGAACTGTTCAAGCTTGGTGAAGCTCGCTCTCTGGTCGTGAAGGAGTATCTGGTTGAGAACTTCGCTATTGATGAATCACGGTTAATGATTTGCAATCCGGGCCTCAACTTCGATGAAGATGCGAATCCGCTGGTTGAGTTCAAGAAGTAAGTTGCAATTAGTTTTAGGGCGTGAACTATGTAGCCAGGAATTCCGGCGTGGTGTTCAACGCTTTCGCTTCGGTTTTGTTCCGGATGTCGCCTTTGCCTGAAAGGGATCTATCGGCCAGTAGTGCTTAGGGTAGCGTCCGGCGAGTTCCTTGCGTACTTCACGATAACTGTTTTTCCAGAATGAGTTGAGATCAGTAGTAACCTGCAATGGTCTGCGAGCGGGTGAGAGCAGGTGGAGCAGTACGGGGATCTCTCCTCTGCAGATGGTGGGTGTTTGCAAAAGCCCGAACATTTCCTGGAGACGGACTGCCAGTACGGGTGGTTCCCCTGCAGAGTAGGAGAGTCGGATTTTCGATCCGCTCGGTACTCGCAGGTGGGCAGGGGCAAGCATGTCCAGCTGCTGTTGTTGCTGCCAGTCGAGCCGGGAAAGCAGGATTGTTTTTAAATCAAGTCTTTTTAGACCTGCGAGAGTTCGAATATTATTGCAATAGGGTGTGAGCCAGTCGAGGTCATCCAGGAGTGCCGAATCGGACCAGTCGGGCCAGTCATCGGGACGCCAGTGATGAAGAAAACAGATCCGGGACTGCATATCTTTGGCTTCCCTGGTGAACGGCAGACAGCTGATACCATGCAACCGGATTCCGACAAGAAGCCCTGCCAGTATCTTTTCAGATGAGGGGTTCTTGAGTGGCTTGCTTTGCAGGATAATATGACCAAGCTGCCAGGTTGCTGTTGCTTCAATTCTCCCTGTTTTTTCATTCCATACAACGTTTTTCGATTCTCTCAGCAGGTTGGTGTGATGTTCATAAAGGTCATCTCCGGAGAGGGACGCCGCAAGGAAAATCCGGCCGTCACCCTTTCTGCCATCTACTGCGGGTGCTACCAGTAATTCGCTACCGCATAGCAGGTCGCCTGCCGGTAATTCCACCCCTTTTCCGGATGAAAGCTGATAGCGAAAACCTGAGCCAGGACGTAATTTGCCGATACGATCGGGGAAGCCGTACACTAGGAGATGGCCGATTCGGTCGTAGGCAATCTTCTTTTCGAACGGCTGGTTCAGGGCCTTAGACCATTTTGTCGCCTGCAGCTGTAACCGTCTGACCTGCTGCCGGTCCGTGATATCGGAAGACATCAGCTTTCGGTCTTCGATGTTTTCAAGCATCCGGAGGCGCATTTCAAGATCACAACTTGTGGCCTCTCCCTTGATGATATCGCGCTCTGAGAGAAGAGCAGCCAGCAGGCAGGCTGTGCGTGCCATTCCCTGTTCGCTACCTGCGAGGAGCAACACTCCCAGGCGAGGGTGTAGAGGTAATGCGGCAACGTGTCGTCCTCTGTCTGTTATCCTGCCTTTGGCGTCAAGAAGTGACAGGTGTTGCAGTAACGACTGTGTTGATTTCCAGGCTGGGGCGCGCGGCGGATCGAGCCAGCGTAGCGTTGTTGGGTCAGTGACTCCCCAGAGTGCAAGTTCCAGAGTCAGGGAGCAGAGGTCGCCGTTCACAATCTCCGGTGTGGTGCGGGGGAGCAGGCCGTTTTCTTCCTCCCGACTCCAGAGGCGGTAACATGCTCCAGGACCTGTCCTGCCAGCCCGGCCGGTGCGCTGGTCTGCCGATGCCCGTGATATTCGCATGGTCGTAAGTCGGGAGAGGCCACTGCCTGGATCGTGGACGGGCCGCCTGTACAGTCCACTATCTACTACACAGCCTATATTTTCAATGGTAAGGCTGGTCTCCGCTATAGGGGTGGCGAGGATGATCCGCCGCACTTTCGAACGTTCAAATACCTTATCCTGCTCTTTTGGGGTCAAGTCGCCGTACAGCGGGAGAAGCAAGGCTTCAGGAAGTTGGTCTGCAAGCAGAGTGCGGCACCTGTTGATGTCACCCACACCAGGGAAAAAGGAAAGAATATCCCCTTGTTCTTCCAGCCAGACGTTCCTGATGAGTCTGGCCATCTGGCTTGATATATTTGAATGAGTTGAGGAAGGCGGGGAATGGTGGATGGTGACGGGATAACTCCTGCCGGAAGCGGAGATATGAGGTGCATTGCCGAGCAACTTGCAAATCTCCTTACTTTCAAGTGTTGCCGACATGACCAGTAAACGGAGATCGTCGCGGAGCTCACAGAGGTCCAGACAGAGGGCCAGGCCGAGATCGGCCTGAATGGAGCGCTCGTGAAATTCGTCGAAAATGATAAGGCCGACACCTTCAAGGCCGGGATCGTGTTGCAGTCTCCTGATGAGGATTCCTTCGGTGACAACCTCTATTCTGGTTTCCTTCGATACTTTTGATTCGAACCGTGTTCGGTAGCCGACTAGTGAACCCAGGCTGCAGTCAAGCATAATGCTGATTCGCCGGGCCGCTGCACGGGCAGCAACCCGGCGAGGTTCTAAGAGGAGGATGGTGCTGCAGGCTGCCGGGATTTCGTCAAGAAGTGCTGGTGGAATCAGCGTGGTTTTACCGGAGCCTGTCGGCCCGGTAAGTACGGTATGTCTCTCAAGGAGCTCATCCCGTAAACGAGGAAGCACCTTGGCGACAGGGAGGTGTTGGTACTGACTGAGTGAATCTTTCAACCCGGATGGTAGTTACAGTTCGGCGACGCCAGAGGGAATCAGACAAATGAAAACGAAATCTTCAGCCCCGGCATTCATAAACTGGTGCTCTTCGTTTCCCGGGATAAAAACCACAGTACCGCTTGTGACCGGTGCCCACTCTCCGTTCTTGAATACTTGACCTTTGCCGGAATGAATGAAAATTTCATGCTCCCATTCATGGGCATGGCGTGGGCTGAAACCACCTGGCTCCAGGGTAAAGACACGCATGCAGAAGTTGTGGGCCTCGTCTTCTTTGCCAATGACTACACGGCCGGTTACGCCTTTGGCAAGCTCACTGTCGAAGGTGGTGGATGGTGCGTCGGTATAGTTTAATATTTTCATGATGATTCCGCCTGGTGGTTGTTGTTCAATTGAATGGTTCGCCTCTTGGTAAGAGGTAAAATAAAACAATACATCTTCTGTCTATAATTTCAATATATCCGGCAACCCAAGGCTAGCTGTTTCCTCTTGAACCGGTCAAGCCAAGATAAATGGCCCAAAGGGTGATGATTGTACCTGCCCACTGCAGGCCCGTTGTCGGCCTTGCAAAAAACAGCACGTCCCAGACAAATGAAAGGGATGGCTGAAGGAGCAGGATGAGGCCAGTGAATGAAGCAGGGATTTTCGGCATTGAGGCTGCAATTAGCAACCATCCGATGGCTTGGCTGAGTAGGCCTAGAGAAACAAGCGCCGCTGCACTTTTAAGAGTTGGGATGCTAAATGAAATGTCGCCAAACAGCATATAAATGCCGAGAAAGAACGCTGTGAAAAAGCTTATAAGCAGGAGAGGGGAGCAGTGGTCGTCCTGGGCTTTCCTGAGCTGCATTTTGCGGAGCAAAAGTAAGAATCCTGTATAAGCGAAGGCTGTAAGGAAACCATAAAAAACTCCGAGTCTGTAGTTTGCTTCCAGAGCAGACCAGTGAAAGCCAATAACCAGGAAAAGACCGAAAAATGCCAGCGGCATCGCAAACAGGAAGCGCAGCAGCAACCTTTCATTAAAGAAGAGGAAACCGCATGCAGCCATAAGAAAGACCTGGAAGTTGCCAATAATTGTAGCCAGTCCGGGACCAATATAGCTGATACTGAGATGCCAGAAGTGCAGATCAAGGGCAAAGGTGAAACCACAGGCCATGGCTGGAAGAAGCATGGCGCTAATGTGGCGTATACGGGTCGGTGAATACAGCCAGGGAGCAAGCAGGAAGACAAAGCCGAAGAACACCCGGTAAAAGGCTGAGGTCGTTGGGGGAACATCGGATACTTTTACCCAGATTGCTGAGAAGCTGATCATAAAAGCACCGAGAAGCACCATTGGAACGGGTTTTCCTGAAAGTCGATTAAGCATTATCGGGTCAATCCTTGCACAGTATGCATGAATCGCACTGTGTATTGATTAGTTTTTATTTGAAGGCCTCTTGTTCGAAATCTCATTACAAAGGGAAAAACAAGAAGATGGTTGAAAACAGGTAAATGTGTGGTATTGTGCAAAATGGACCGGATGAGCACCTGGCGGCACAAGTGGTTGTTTTTTCATCATATTGGTAAAGTTTTTTTTGCACGCGGTGATGATTGATCTATCTGCTGTGTTAACGGTGTCTTAGGCTCCTCAACTTCTGGGAAGTTGGTCTTTGGTCTATTTTTCATACCTTGACCAAACAGGTAAAAGCAGGTAGAGAACCAATTTGCCGTGGTTTTTTGGAAACCTGGTTTTTTATTTGACCTCTCATTGGGGTGTATCATAAACGGTTTACAGGCAGGAAGGAACAAAATGTCTGGTGTACTCAGGCCTTTATTGATTTTTTTTGAATCTGGCGAGGCTGATTGTGTCGAAATATGCAATACCGGATTGCGGAATCGGCAAGGTGAAGATGCCTATTATCCTTGCATTTCGCCATGCTTTTTGTTACCAACCCCCTTTACGATTTGCATGAGGCAGGACCGAAAAGCAGTTACATTTCAGAACCTGAAGTAGAGAAAAATACCATGAAAGATCTTTCCACAACCTATTTGGGTCTCAGACTCAAAAACCCGATTGTCGTCGGCAGTTGCGGGCTCACCAATTCGGTAGAGAAAATCAAGGAATTCGCGGATAACGGCGCGGCTGCGATTGTGCTCAAGTCTCTTTTCGAAGAGCAGATCGAGGCCGAGCTTAATGCAAATATGGACAGCTATCACACGGATTACCCTGATGCCTTTGACTATATCAAAGAATATACCAGAGGAAGTGCGCTGGACGATCATCTCAATCTAATCCGTGAAACCAAGAAAAGTGTCGATATCCCTATTATCGGCAGCATCAACTGCGTATCCGGTAGTGAGTGGGTCTCCTTCGCGGAGTCTATCCAGAAGGCTGGTGCTGATGCCCTGGAAATCAACGTGTCACTGTTGCCAAGCAACCCGGATGTAAAGAGTGAGCACAACGAGAAACTCTACTTTGAGATCCTCGAGAAGGTGTGCGCAAAAGTTTCAATTCCCGTGGCCCTCAAGATGAGTCGCTATTCTGCCGGGCTGGCCAATCTGGTGACAAGGTTGAGCTGGTCAACGGAGAACAGTGTTGCCGGTTTTGTTCTTTTTAACCGGTATTACAGGCCGGATATCAATATTGACAAGGTGGAGATAACCACCGCCGATATCTACTCAACACCGACTGAAATAACAGAATCCTTACGTTGGATCGCACTTCTGTCCGGTAAGGTTGAGAAAGATTTTGCTGCCTCCACAGGTGTTCATGACAGCGAGGGGGTTATCAAGCAGTTGCTGGCCGGGGCCAATGCGGTCCAGATCGTTTCCACCTTGTATAAAAACGGTGCAGGACAGATTCAGTCGATACTCACCGGTCTTGAAGAGTGGATGGAGAACAAGTCGTATGACAGTGTGGATGCTTTCCGCGGCAAGCTTGCTTATGACAATGCCGATAATCCCGCTGCTTATGAGCGAATCCAGTTCATGAAGCAGTTTGCCGGGATTTCCTGATCCCCACCCGAAAAGTTTCCTGGATAGTATGGAACGGATACGGGTCGGATCGTGGTTTGCCCGTATTGGAGATACCTTATTTAAATAAATTGAACATGAAATCTTTACTAACGTTTCCCAAAGGTGGTGTTCATCCGCCAGAAAAAAAGGACCAGACGGCTTCGCTGCCCATTGAGCGAATGCCCGTTCCGGACGAGCTGGAGATTATTCTCGGCCAGCATATCGGTGCCCCATGTACAGTTACCGTCAATAAGAGGGACGAGGTAACGGAAGGGGCCCAGATCGGTGAGGTGAAGAGGGGCCTCGGTGTACCGTTGCATGCACCCGCTGCCGGCAAGATAAAAGCGATCGGCACATCGGCTCATCCCATGCGGGTCTCTGCTCCGTCTGTGACGATTGCGGTGGATCATGAAGCCGCTGCAGTGGAGCCGCACAAACAGGATTGGACCTCGATGTCAGGGAAGGACCTGCTTACTAAAGTACATGAAGCAGGGATTATCGGTATCGGTGGTGCCGGCTTCCCGACTCATGTCAAGCTCAATCCTCCTGCTGATAACAAGATCGACCTTCTGCTCTTAAACGGTGCGGAGTGTGAACCGTACATTACTGCCGATCACAGGCAGATGCTCGAACATGCTGAGAGCGTCGTGGAAGGTGCCGCTATCATCATGAGAATCCTTGGTGTGAAGCAGTGCCGTATCGGCATCGAGCAAAATAAGCCGGACGCAATTGCGGCGATGGACAAGGTTGCGTCATCCTTTTCCTCAGCAGAGTGTGATATTGCCGTGCAGCCACTTGAGGTAAAATATCCGCAAGGTTCTGAAAAACAGCTCATTCAGGCGATCAGTGGCCGCAAGGTTCCGGCCATGGCGCTACCATCGGCGGTAGGTGTGGTGGTACAGAATGTTTCGACGGCGAGTGCCATCTTCGATGCTGTTGTGTATGAAAAGCCTCTTTACGAAAAAGTTGTCACCATTTCCGGAGGTGGTATCAACAAACCTGCCAACCTGCTGGTGAAGGTCGGGACCAGGGTCGAGGATATCGTCGAGTACTTAGGCGGTGTGAAACCGGGGTTGAAAAAAATCATCATGGGTGGCCCCATGATGGGATTTGCCATCTCCGACCTCAGTGTTCCGGTTACCAAGACAACATCTTCGGTGCTTTTTCTGACAGAAGATGAGATCGATTCCACTCCTCATTCCCAGTGCATACGTTGTGGTTGGTGTCTCGACGCCTGTCCGATGGGACTGGAACCCAAGGAGATCGGTATCTATGTTGAGGCCAACCGGGCTGAAGATACCGAACCGTTCGGGGTGTTCGAGTGTTTTGAGTGTGGCAGCTGTGCCTATATCTGTCCCGCCAAGAGGCCGCTTGTGCAGTTTGTACGGTTGGCCAAGATGAAGGCCAAGAGACAGTAAAATAGGAAAGAAATTGGTCATGCGGCAGGTGCTTCAGACCGGCCGTATGTGAGTAATAAATACGTTTTAGGGAGAATCTTCAAGGACATGCAAGTGCCAGAGAGCCAGTCATTACCATCACAGCCGGAGTGGATCGTTTCTGTATCCCCCCATGTGAAGAGTAATGAAACGGTTGCTAAAATCATGTGGACCGTGGTGGCCTGCCTGATGCCGCCGCTGCTATTGTCGGTGTTTATTTTCGGGATCCAGACCCTTGTTATCACCGCTATATCGGTAATCAGCTGTGTGGTAGTCGAGGTTGTGAGCCAGAAAGCATTGAAACGACCAGTAACCATCAGTGACGGCAGCGCCGTCCTGACAGGTATGTTAATGGCGTTTATCATTCCACCCGGAGTCTCGGTTTTTGTGCCGGTCCTTGGTGCGGTGATGGCTATCTATATAGCCAAACACCTTTTCGGTGGAATCGGCTTCAATATCTTTAACCCTGCACTTATGGGAAGGGCCTTCTTACTGGCCACTTTTCCTGTGGCAATGACTTCAGCCTGGCTGCCGCCTGTCGAGGGTATGGCCATCTTTAGTTATTTCAGCGGGGTGGATGCAGTTTCTACTGCGACCCCGCTCGCCGTAATCAAAGAGCAGGGTTTTGCCGCATTTACAGAAATGTTCGGGTCCGGGGGCAGTCTCTACGGGTCCTTTTTCCTCGGCTGGCGTCCCGGTTGTATCGGTGAAACCTCCGGTTTCCTGCTGGTGCTGGGCGGATGTTTTCTTATCTATAAGAAATACATAACCTGGCATACCCCGGTTTCCGTCCTCGGGTCCATAGCTGTTCTGACCTGGATTTTCGGTGGGGAGCAGGGGTGGATGAGTGGAGATCCGCTGCTGGCAATGCTCAGTGGTGGCGCTATTCTCGGAGCCTTTTTTATGGCGACCGACTATGTCACCTCTCCATCAACCAGGACGGGCCAGATTGTGTATGGTGTTGGCATTGGCGCACTGACGGTGCTGATTCGACTGAAGGGCGGTTATCCTGAAGGTATCTGTTACGCCATCCTGCTGATGAATCCGCTTGCTACGGTGATTGATGGTTTCTTTAAGCCGAAGCGGTTCGCCCTGCCTGTGGGAGGTGACAAATGAAGGAAATATTAAATATAACATTTCGCCTCACCGTTTCCTGTCTGCTGGCGGCGGTGGTAATGGGATCGACCTTTATCATCACCAACAATGCCAAAAAACATAATGAGCATGTTCGTGAAGAGAGGGTGATGTATTCCCTGCTCGGATATGGCGAGCAGAATCCGGCACCAGAATCCCTCCATATGCACGAGGTTTACCGCTATGTCGTGGCTGAGGCCGGAAGCCAGTTTATCGGTTACCTGCTACCGACTGCTGCGAGTGCCGAAGCACCGTTTGTGTTTGTTGTCCTTGACTTGAATGGCAAAATGGCCTGGCAGAAACCTGTAGATGTTGAGGAAGACAAGGTTCGTGAGAAAGAGGATCGTGACCAGGCAATTATCGCTGCCATCGGGCCGGGTAAGGATATTACCTTCGCCGAGCAGACCATTATCGTTACCGACGGTGATGAACGAGTTGCCTATCTGATGGGTGGCAAGTTCCAGGGCTTTAAGGTGCTGATCGCCGTAATGATGGCCATGGATCCGAATTATACCCTGATGGGCTTTGAGGTGCTGGAGCATGAGGAAGACCCGGGTCTGGGAGCGGAAATCGAACAGGATTATTTCCAGAATCAGTTTAAGGATAAGCCTTTTGAGGTGTTGAAGGGACTGGATGTTGTCAAGGAACCGCTGCCGTCTGAATACGAGAAGGCGCTGGAAGGCGAGTTGAGTGAAACGGAAACCGAGAAGATGATGGACAAATACCGGGAGCAGGATATTTACGCTCTGACCGGTGCGACCATTTCCTCCAAACTGGTTACCGATGGTCTCAAGGGTATTGGTAAAAAGTTTGCATACCGGCTCGACACCTTGGATGTTGTCCTTAAAGAGCAGCAGATAGCTGTTTCATTCTAAATTGTAGAGGAAGTAAAGTGGCTAACGATAAGTCTGTTTTCCAACTACTTAGTCGCGGTATCTTAAGTGAGAACCCGATTTTTAAGCTGGCACTCTCCATGTGTCCGGCTGTGGGTATCTCTACCACCGTTATGAACGGCATTTTGCTCGGTATCGCGGTCTTTTTCGTTCAGGTATTTTCCAGTGTGACCATCTCTTGTTTTAAGAACTATATCCATCCTCGAATTCGTATCCCTTCATATACGTTGACGATTGCTACCTGGGTTACGGTTATTGACCTGGTGCTGGCGGCCTATATGCCGATGGCGTATGCCAAGATGGGTATCTTCGTTAAATTGATCGTGGCGTTCGCGATTATCACCATGCGTCTTGAGATGTTCGCCTGTAAGGAAAAGGTGACCGATTCTTTCTGGGATGCTGTGGGAATGGGCCTTGGTTTTATGGTGGGTATGGTTGTTATCGGCGCCTTCCGTGAGTTATTCGGCTCAGGTATGATTCTTGGTTACGATGTGCTGGGATATAAACCGTTGTTATTCTTCATCCTGCCTAGTGCCGGTTTCTTTGTGGTCGGGTTGATGATGGCCTTTTTCAACTGGATCGAGGTCGTTTATAAGCGCAAAAAAGGGGTGACCGCATGAAAATGTCTAGTTATGGCCGCATAATCGGTATTATGCTGGCAGCACTCCTGATCCCGGTTTGGCTGCAGGCAGCCGACTTTATTACCGGCAAGAGTTTCGGGGATGCCAATGAGATCCTCGTTGAGTTTGCCGCCCCGGCTGATAAAGCTGTTGCCGGGGATATCACCAGATATACCGTCTATGAAGAGCCGGATCCGGATATTCGTTTACAGCTCGTTGCCGCCGATGTGGCAGAGGACGCGAAATCCGTATCGCTCAAATTTGCAGAGTCGTTGAATACGGTTCAGACCCATGTGGTCTCCATTGCCGGGCTGACCGGCGAGAAAACCACTGAATTTACTGTGGCCAAATCTTATATCGGCTATCTGCTGTCTATCATGATTTCGGCTCTGCTCATTCAGAACTTTGTATTTACCAAGTATCTGGGGCTTTGTGTTTTCTTCGGTACCTCGAAGAGAAAGAGTACTGCCAAGGGTATGGGCGTAGTGTTTACCCTTGTCATGGTGATTTCAGCGACCATGAGCTGGTTCCTGTTCCAGTATGTGCTGGTGCCATTTAACCTTGGGTTCCTGCAGATTGTTATCTTTATCGGTCTCACCTCGCTCACGGTGCAGGCGGTTGATACCATACTGCGAAAGGTGAATCCGGTGCTGTTCAATTCGTTCGGTGTATACCTGGTATTGGTTATCGCCAACTGTATTGTTATCGCGGTACCGCTGATCCTCGCTGGTCAGAATTACAACTTCTTTGAGACGATAATGCTTGCGCTTGGTGCGGGTGGCGGTTTTCTTCTGGCCCTGTACCTGATGAGTTCTGTGAGTGAACGTCTTGAGCTTGCAAATATCCCGCCGTCGTTTAAGGGCCTGCCAATAGCCTTTATCGTTGCCGGGCAATTTGCCATGGCTTTTCTTGGTTTCTCGGGTCTCCAGCTGTTCTAGGGCCTGGAATTCCGAAAACTGTTAACGGATGAATATGAGAGTTTGAAATGGATCCGGCATTACTGAAAATAGCATTAGGTGGCGTTGTCCTGCTTGGCTGTATCGGGCTGTTTTTCGGCATCGGTCTGGCCATTGCAGCAAATAAATTTGCGGTAGAGGTTAACCCGCTTATCGAAGAGGTGACCGAATCGTTGCCGATGGCCCAGTGCGGCGGGTGCGGATATCCCGGTTGTGAGGGGTATGCAATTGCGGTTGTTACCGACCCTGATGTTCCGCCCAATCTTTGTTTTCCCGGGAAGGAACCGGTCGCCAACCTGGTGGCTGAACTGACCGGCAAAAAGATGGCCGCGGTTGAAGACCAGATGGCAGTTGTTCGCTGCTCAAGGGTTGAGGGACGCGTGAGCCATAAACACGAGTATATCGGTTTCTCTTCATGTACCGCTGCAAATCTCGGTTTCGGTGGACCATCCAAGTGCCAATACGCATGTATCGGGCTAGGAGAGTGCGCTGATGTCTGCCCGTTCGATGCCATTGAGATGGTGGAGAACTTCCCGGTGATCAACCCAGACAAATGTGTGAGTTGCGGGCAGTGCGTGAAGGCATGCCCTAAAGCTATAATCGAATTACAGACCCTGAAGGCAAGGGTCTGGGTACCATGCTCCACCAAGGATCTCGGCAAAGTTGTCAAGTCTGTCTGTAAGGTGGGTTGTATCGGTTGCAAGATGTGTGTAAAGGCTTGTCCTGCCGATGCTATTGCATATGAAGATAATAAGGTACAAATTGACCATAAAAAGTGTATTGATTACGGCCCTTCATGTGAAGAGGCTTGCATGGCCAAATGTCCGCGTGATATTGTCAAAGCGTACGGTGAAAAACAGGTCATTGCACGAGATCAATCTGCCGGCCTGAAAATGGCTGGATGAACAGATAAAGCTCTTCGCCTCTTTGGCGTCGCTTCATAAAGGGGGATGTCCAGAAATGGGCATCCCTCTTTTTTTTAGGGAGTTTATCGTTAGTGAAAGGCAAGAACAACCATGTCATCCTCTTTGTTGTTGCGATCTGTATCCCCATGCTCTTGTTGACAGGCTGCGGCCGGGAAGTGAGCAGGACGGAGTTTGTTCTCGGCACCATATGCACCATACGCATCTTTGGCGGAAATGAATCTGACCTGGATGCTGCGTTCGCACGTATCCGCCAAATAGAAAAGGCAATGAGTCGGCATCGCAGCGATAGTGAAGTAACGAAAATCGGCCGTGATGGTGCTGAGGGAATGCAATTGACCACGGAAACCTGCCAGGTGATGAAGAAGGGTCTGGAGTATGGGCGGCTGTCTGATGGATTGTTTGATATCACCATTGCACCGGTGGCGGAATTATGGGGCTTTGAAACCGAGCATGCGGCGGTCCCAGCTAGCGAAGCGATGCATGATGCTCTTACCAAAGTAGACTATAGACAGGTCCGGCTTCATAATGATTGCAGACTAACTTCCGCCCCCGGGCAGCGCATCGATCTCGGTGCGATCGCCAAGGGGTATGCTTCAGACGAGGTGGCCAGGCTGCTGCAGAAGGCAGGCGTACAGCGAGCCTTGATAAACCTGGGTGGGAATGTCTTTGTTTATGGCAAAAAGAACGATGGTAAACCGTGGAAGCTTGGCATTCAGGATCCGCTAGAGCAGACCGGAATCCCCATGGGTACACTGGACGTTGAAGGCGGGGCAGTGGTTACATCCGGTATCTACGAACGATTTGTGGAGCAGGACGGAAAGAAATATCACCACCTCCTTGATCCCCGCACTGGCTATCCTATTGCCAATAACCTTGCGGGGGTTTCGATCACAACCCCCTCAGGAATAGATGCCGACGCCCTCTCCACATCCTTATTTTTACTCGGTATGGATAAGGGGTGTGCACTGCTCAATCGCTTTCCAGACAGTGGTGCGGTGTTTATCACCAAAGACCGGGAGATAACAACCTGCGGTACCGCCTCCACAGTTTTTACATCGCTTAACGACGTCTATACTGTGGTGGATCGACGTTGACAGAACCTTTCAAAGGTGGGATCAGACTCCAGCTGGGCCGCTTTGTGGCCAGGCCCCTCATGAGCGGGTTCAAAGAAGAAGAAATATCCAGCACGTAATAGAGATGAGAAGAGGCAGTATCAGAGGTATACGACCCTCCCTTTTTGCTTGAGCCATGTTCTCGTCATCACTGCTGGTTTCTGAAACCTTAAGCAGAAGAGTATCGAGACTGCCGGGAAGATCCCTGATCGAAACCTGTGAATAATGCTCTGAGAATCGCTCGAAATAGAAAAATACTTTTGCGAGTCCGTTTCCGGTTTTTCCAGGCAGGACAAGCCCCTGCACGACCGTAAACTTTGAGAGATAGAACAGGCCTAAAAGCAATATTCCACGGGAAAAACCCATTTTCAGTGCGCCGAGGGTGATGGGGAAACCAAAGACGCTTATCAGGACCTTGCCGCTGGGTACTAAAAGAGCGGCGGCAGTCACCGAAGCCAGCAGCACCATGGCTGGTAAAGGCAGTATCCGCTTGCCTGAGTAAAGTGCCAGAATCAAAAAAAACAGACCATCCATGAGCCGATAGGGCAGTTTCTCCTGAAAAAGAAACGCTGGTAGGGTGAACAATCCCAGGATAAACAGGGCTTCGGGAGAGGCTTTTGCCAATAGCTTATTCATGATCCGGGCTCCGGTATGGGGCTGCACCATTTGGATTTTTCAACAAATAATGCCGCCAAGGCCCCAAGCGCGAGGGAACTCAACAACCCCATGATCAGGAACGGGGGAGCCATAATCCAGACCTGCTCACCGAAGAGGACGTAGCGCGCCAGATAGAGCCGTACCATATTACCAGCAAAGGCACCACAGACACTTATGCCAATCAGGCCGGTCCATCGTCCGAGAAACTGATAGATCACAAGCATGGCCAGGCTGCCCGCAAAGGAACCGGCAGCGGAAAATAGAAAGATATATGAGAATATCGTCCCCTGTAACAATCCCTGCCCTATCACTTTGTACAAGGTGAGCAAAAGGACTTGTCGGGGGCTGAAGAGTGCAAGTGAGATCAGGATCGGCAGGTTCGCGAGCCCCAATCGCATAAACGGTAAGGGTTTGGGTATCATATATTCGACGCCTGCAAGAAAGAGCGCAAAAGCGGCCAGAATAAAGATACGCTCGTCCCTTTCAGTAGCTGAGCTCATCCAGTTCCTCCTCTTTTCCTCCCTCAATACCGACATAAATCCGGTTGGGCATGCAGGCGGTCCAGTCACCGTTTTTTTTGAGGACTCCTTTGATAATACATAATTTATCCCGGCAGGGAGATGAGACCACCCGCGCCTGTTTATTAACAATTTCAACGACCGTAAGACCTTGGGGCCCCTCTACCTCCAGTCGCTGGGGCTGGTTGAGTGGATAGATGCTCAGGCCCGATTCGGACTGTATGCTTACGGCCACAGGTTGGCCGTCGACCGTGTATACCCTGAAGGATATTACAGTGATGGCAATACAGACCATGATGGTGATGACAACATCAAAAGGTTTAACAATTCTCTTCCACATACCGGAAAGTTCAGATGTCTAGACTGTTTGGAATTCGGTGTAGGCGTGAATGATATACTGTTGTTGTAAGTTCCAACACCTTATAGCATATTTTGTGGCAAGTGTTTTAAACAAGTGACCACCGTATCTCTTTTCCGGCATAAAAAGGTCTGATGCTGCCGTATCTCTCGGGTACCCGCCAGGCCTTCCTGGTCAGCGTAATATTCTTCTCAGGAGGGACAAGTCCGTAGCGCCTGCAAGCAATATCCGAGATAAAGCCCTGCAGTTTGTCAAGGCACTCTGCCTCCTCAAAAACCTGGGCCAGCAATGGCAAGGCAACAGGGGAGGAGAAGATACCGGCAGCGCATCCTACACATTCCTTTTTATGGCGGGGATGGGGTGCTGAGTCTGATCCGAACATAATCCTTGGATGACCTCCAAATACGACTTCGCGTAACGCTTCGCGGTCGTCAGGAGTCTTGGCAATAGGTTTGCAGAACAGGTCAGGCTCAAGCATCCCACCTGCAACGTCATCGAGAGTTATCAGCAGGTGGTGAAGAGTAATGGTCGCTGATAGGTTTTCATATTCCTCGAGTAAATCAACAGCATTTCGGGTCGTGATATGCTCCATGATGATGTGGAGTTTGGGAAATCGTTGTGCGAGATCCCTGTAAACAAAACAAAACTCCTTTTCCCTGTCCATGACAAATCCACCGGATTCCCCGTGTACCAACAGTGGTATCTCCAGCTCTTCCATGGCTTCCAACGTTGCCATGATGTCATTGAAATCTGTTACGCCATTCTCCGATTGAGTCGTAATTCCAGCTGGGTAGAGTTTTATTCCAATGATGTCATCCCTTACGCTTTCAAGCTCTTCCCTGGAAAATGGTTTAAAGAACAGGGTCATGAACGGTGTGAATGTATCACTGTGACTGGCATCAATAATTTTCTCCCGGTACGCAAGCAGCTTACGCTTTGTATCCACCGGGTCGATAAGGTTCGGCATGATAACTCCACCACAAAACGAATGTGCTGAAAGTGGAGTGACGAGTGAGAGTATCTCGTCCTCGCGAAGGTGAAGATGCATGTCCAGGGGGGAGGTGAGGTGTATGTTCATCGCAGTATATTCTTAGGTTGAGGCCTTGGGAGGTTATTGTTCATCAATAGGTCGAGGGCCCCATTTCAACTATGCCCTTTATAGTAACACTTTTTACTCCAGCTTGCTTATTATCAGAAAAGAGGTAGGTACATTCTATGGCTGAATACAACCTCACGATGTGCCTTTAGTAATAATAAATGGGTGAGGCATTATTTCTAAAACGAATTTGCATAAAATGGAAATGTTTGACTACCAGTGCCTGCTGAGAAAGATACCTGATATTCATTGATTGAATAAGAGGCGGAGCTAATTACGAAAAAGTAATTACTAACTTGTAATTGTGGTTACGATTTTGAGCTTGGGGCCGAGTTTAAAGGTGTGAGGAATCTCAAACTATAAATAGTACATTTTTGTAAATGTTGTCAGGTGTAATGGAGTGTGAGCAGCAATGCATAACAGAGAGCTGGAGTAATGCTAATGATAGCTTATGGTTACCTGACCAATAGTTGCCTTCTTCAGGAGCAGAGTACTATTTAATTGAGCCTAGCCCTTTTTTGAATCGAAAGATTATTCGAACACCATTGGTTCATTGAGTCATACTCTATTTAAGGTATGAACATTGCATGTGTTATCTCAATTCCGGTGGCAATAATTACCAAACCTTTACTGGTTATGTCGGTTTTTCTATAGTATTTAAGAAATATTACTATGTACAGTTAGGGCTTCTGTTGTGTCACCCTGTAGCTGGTGATGAAGTTTGGGTGTTTGTTGCAAGGAATAGAACGGAAAATCTAAATGTTTGACAGATGTGGCGATTGCCCTTACATTCTGCCACTTTGTGGTAGGGGGGCAGGTGGATGGAGCGCATTGTAAGACAATTTTCAAGCTGCCGGTTGAACCGGTTGGCAGTTTATAAACGCAGGGCGTAAACGAGGCAAGGAAAAAAACATTATGAATACTATCGGCACCAATGAGATGAATGGAACGCATATAAATCCGATAGGAACTGCAATGATTGTCAATGGTACGGTTATGGTTGAAAGGGCATCCGGGGAGAAAGCGACTCTTGTGCCGAGTAATCCCGTTTACCTTAACGACAGAATCCAGACTGGCTTCAACGGGTCCGTATCAATTCTCCTCAATGATGGGGAGTCTGACCTTCTTGCTCTCGGTAAAATGACCGACATGGTGCTTGATAGTGATGTTGTGCCGGAAAATGCCTTAGCTGCAAATTTCGATTCAGTTGCAGATGCTGAGGAGATTCAGAACCTGCTCCTCGATGATGATTATGATCCGACCATAGAACTTGAGGCACCGGCAGCGGGCCCTGCAGGCGGTGTTGCTAATGCAGGTGGTGGTACCTCGCAGGTTCGTTTTAACCTGACTGCAGGTGAGGTTACGCCGGAATCTGGGGCTGAAACTATTGGGATTCAAAATGAATTTGCGAACCTGGACATTCGGGCACAAGAGGTCGAGGTCGAACCTGTCATTGTTGAAGAATTTACAGTCGATGCCCAGGAAGAGCCAACAGTGGCGGCAGTCGCTGCACCTGAACTTTCGCCTCCTGCCGATCCTGATCCTGTTGTTCCTGAGATACCAACATCTAGCCTCCCAGGTGAACCCACAGCAGGAGTTTATGAATCTTCAGTGGATGAGAGAGGCCTTGAAGAAGGTACCGGAAACCCAATTGATAACCCTATCCAGACGAGTGGAACACTTGAACAGCTTGGTATAAGCGGCGGACCAAATGGTCTGGATTATGTAAC
Source organism: Desulfopila sp. IMCC35008 (assembly GCF_010646885.2). GTDB lineage: Bacteria > Desulfobacterota > Desulfobulbia > Desulfobulbales > Desulfocapsaceae > Desulfopila. The sequence goes on from NZ_CP050700.1 coordinate 6,038,045, forward strand.
TTTCACCAGTACGCTGACCAACAATGAGGGTGATTATGATCCGGGAATGTCTGGTTCAGTTGTGGTTCAAGGTGAGTATGGGAATCTTACCATCTTTGCAGATGGTACGTGGGAATATGAGCTGACGGATAATACGACAGATCATAGTGAGGCTGGTAAAACAGGAGACAATGACGTTGTTACAGACGAGTTCTCATTTACTGTTGTAGATAATGCGGGGCAGACAGTGACCGGTGGGCTCAGTGTTGATGTTTATGATGATGGGCCGGTCGTAAGCATTGATACTGTCACAGGAGCCCAGGTTGCAGTTACAGTTGAAGAGGACGGGATGTCGCTGTTCGAACGTGGCGATAATGATGGTTCGGAAGGCAATAAGTCAGCAACAGAGGAGAGTAACAGTGATGATGAATTCGTGTCTGGTGCCGCAGAAAGTCTTCATTCCCTGTTCAGCGCTGATGTTACTGTAGGTGCCGACGAACCTGCCGGTACCCCTACGATCATGACCAGTTTGGCTAGTGATACGTCAGAACTGGTCAGCCTGTACTCAAACGGTAAATTGGTAGAGTACGAAGTAGATGGGAATACACTTACCGGAACGGTAGATGCTGGTGCGACGCCGGTATTTACCCTGACAGTGAACGATGACGGCAGCTGGAGTTTTGACCTTGATGACCAGCTGGATCATGTTGAAGACGGCAATAGTGAAGGTACGCTTCTGAAAACGAGTCTGAATGACGATGTAGGAGTAGACGGTATAGACTTTAGTTCGGTGTTGCAGGGCACAGTAACTGCATCAGATAACGACGGTGACGAAGCGAGTGAAACGATAGGAGCAGCTGCCGGCTCTTTTGTCGTAAAAGTAGAGGATGATGTACCAGTAGCAAGTGCAGATACAGTTATAGGGGCCAAAGTTGAAGCGACGGTTGAAGAGGACGGTATGTCTCTTCTTGATCGTGGCGATAATGATGGTTCGGAAGGCAATAAGTCAGCAACAGAGGAGAGTAACAGTGATGATGAATTCGTGTCTGGTGCCGCAGAAAGTCTTCATTCCCTGTTCAGCGCTGATGTTACTGTAGGTGCCGACGAACCTGCCGGTACCCCTACGATCATGACCAGTTTGGCTAGTGATACGTCAGAACTGGTCAGCCTGTACTCAAACGGTAAATTGGTAGAGTACGAAGTAGATGGGAATACACTTACCGGAACGGTAGATGCTGGTGCGACGCCGGTATTTACCCTGACAGTGAACGATGACGGCAGCTGGAGTTTTGACCTTGATGACCAGCTGGATCATGTTGAAGACGGCAATAGTGAAGGTACGCTTCTGAAAACGAGTCTGAATGACGATGTAGGAGTAGACGGTATAGACTTTAGTTCGGTGTTGCAGGGCACAGTAACTGCATCAGATAACGACGGTGACGAAGCGAGTGAAACGATAGGAGCAGCTGCCGGCTCTTTTGTCGTAAAAGTAGAGGATGATGTACCAGTAGCAAGTGCAGATACAGTTATAGGGGCCAAAGTTGAAGCGACGGTTGAAGAGGACGGTATGTCTCTTCTTGATCGTGGCGATAATGATGGTTCGGAAGGCAATAAGTCAGCAACAGAGGAGAGTAACAGTGATGATGAATTCGTGTCTGGTGCCGCAGAAAGTCTTCATTCCCTGTTCAGCGCTGATGTTACTGTAGGTGCCGACGAACCTGCCGGTACCCCTACGATCATGACCAGTTTGGCTAGTGATACGTCAGAACTGGTCAGCCTGTACTCAAACGGTAAATTGGTAGAGTACGAAGTAGATGGGAATACACTTACCGGAACGGTAGATGCTGGTGCGACGCCGGTATTTACCCTGACAGTGAACGATGACGGCAGCTGGAGTTTTGACCTTGATGACCGGCTGGATCATGTTGAAGACGGCAATAGTGAAGGTACGTTTCTGAAAACGAGTCTGAATGACGATGTAGGAGTAGACGGTATAGACTTTAGTTCGGTGTTGCAGGGCACAGTAACTGCATCAGATAACGACGGTGACGAAGCGAGTGAAACGATAGGAGCAGCTGCCGGCTCTTTTGTCGTAAAAGTAGAGGATGATGTACCAGTAGCAAGTGCAGATACAGTTATAGGGGCCAAAGTTGAAGCGACGGTTGAAGAGGACGGTATGTCTCTTCTTGATCGTGGCGATAATGATGGTTCGGAAGGCAATAAGTCAGCAACAGAGGAGAGTAACAGTGATGATGAATTCGTGTCTGGTGCCGCAGAAAGTCTTCATTCCCTGTTCAGCGCTGATGTTACTGTAGGTGCCGACGAACCTGCCGGTACCCCTACGATCATGACCAGTTTGGCTAGTGATACGTCAGAACTGGTCAGCCTGTACTCAAACGGTAAATTGGTAGAGTACGAAGTAGATGGGAATACACTTACCGGAACGGTAGATGCTGGTGCGACGCCGGTATTTACCCTGACAGTGAACGATGACGGCAGCTGGAGTTTTGACCTTGATGACCAGCTGGATCATGTTGAAGACGGCAATAGTGAAGGTACGCTTCTGAAAACGAGTCTGAATGACGATGTAGGAGTAGACGGTATAGACTTTAGTTCGGTGTTGCAGGGCACAGTAACTGCATCAGATAACGACGGTGACGAAGCGAGTGAAACGATAGGAGCAGCTGCCGGCTCTTTTGTCGTAAAAGTAGAGGATGATGTACCAGTAGCAAGTGCAGATACAGTTATAGGGGCCAAAGTTGAAGCGACGGTTGAAGAGGACGGTATGTCTCTTCTTGATCGTGGCGATAATGATGGTTCGGAAGGCAATAAGTCAGCAACAGAGGAGAGTAACAGTGATGATGAATTCGTGTCTGGTGCCGCAGAAAGTCTTCATTCCCTGTTCAGCGCTGATGTTACTGTAGGTGCCGACGAACCTGCCGGTACCCCTACGATCATGACCAGTTTGGCTAGTGATACGTCAGAACTGGTCAGCCTGTACTCAAACGGTAAATTGGTAGAGTACGAAGTAGATGGGAATACACTTACCGGAACGGTAGATGCTGGTGCGACGCCGGTATTTACCCTGACAGTGAACGATGACGGCAGCTGGAGTTTTGACCTTGATGACCAGCTGGATCATGTTGAAGACGGCAATAGTGAAGGTACGCTTCTGAAAACGAGTCTGAATGACGATGTAGGAGTAGACGGTATAGACTTTAGTTCGGTGTTGCAGGGCACAGTAACTGCATCAGATAACGACGGTGACGAAGCGAGTGAAACGATAGGAGCAGCTGCCGGCTCTTTTGTCGTAAAAGTAGAGGATGATGTACCAGTAGCAAGTGCAGATACAGTTATAGGGGCCAAAGTTGAAGCGACGGTTGAAGAGGACGGTATGTCTCTTCTTGATCGTGGCGATAATGATGGTTCGGAAGGCAATAAGTCAGCAACAGAGGAGAGTAACAGTGATGATGAATTCGTGTCTGGTGCCGCAGAAAGTCTTCATTCCCTGTTCAGCGCTGATGTTACTGTAGGTGCCGACGAACCTGCCGGTACCCCTACGATCATGACCAGTTTGGCTAGTGATACGTCAGAACTGGTCAGCCTGTACTCAAACGGTAAATTGGTAGAGTACGAAGTAGATGGGAATACACTTACCGGAACGGTAGATGCTGGTGCGACGCCGGTATTTACCCTGACAGTGAACGATGACGGCAGCTGGAGTTTTGACCTTGATGACCGGCTGGATCATGTTGAAGACGGCAATAGTGAAGGTACGTTTCTGAAAACGAGTCTGAATGACGATGTAGGAGTAGACGGTATAGACTTCTCCTCTGTTTTACAGGGCACTGTAAATACAATGGATCAAGACGGCGATGTAGCGAGTGATACGATAGGAGCAGCGATGGGTAGTTTTGTTGTTACTGTCGAGGATGATGTGCCGGAATCAAGCTACAATGCATCTACTTATTTTGTTTCAGAATATGCAGGTTATAACAGCGTAGTTGGCACCTATACTATTGATGAGAGTGGCAATCCTGTATTTCAAGAAATCATTATTGAAAGTACGAATACTCTTGTCGGTGGATCACAGGGTGAAAATGAACAGTCTTTAGATCAACTGATTGATCCTGGAACTAAATTCTTCTTGCTGGCAAATGGGGCAGGTCCACTTTCCCAGACAATTCTTACCGATAACTCTGTGGTGGAATTTGTAAAAAATGATGCCGAAACGGGGTGGGTGTTACAGATTGATGGGTCGATTTTGGTACGCCAAGCCAACAATAACCAAGTTGAAGTTCCGGCATACTTCATGGACTCGTCAATGAATGCAGATGGAGCTGAACACTTTCAGGATGAGAATGGTAATTTTTTGAATGAGGTACCTGCTGAAGGTGCGGAAATACGAATAGAAGATTTGCCTAACCCTGGTAGCGGGAGTGATTATAATGACCTTGTCCTCCGGGTTGAGGTTGGACCAGTAGTAGATGAAACTGATTTGAGTGATGATGATCCAGATACACCGACAGTCTTTGGTAATTTATTTGATGGGACGGGAGGATTCAAAATTGCCTCGGGTGCAGACGGCCCAGGCCAGTTACATGTTAATGCAAACGTCATTAATGTCACAAATACTGGTGCTGATTATTATGATCCAAATAGTTCTGACCCGACTGTACCTCTTGTTATGGATGGAAATGGAGATTCTTCAATAACCACTCATAGTCAGGTTGGAACATTAGTTATTTATGATAATGGAGACTGGGAGTATAAATTAACTGACAATACCACGATACATCCAGATAATGACCCTGGCGGGGGAGACCATACGGATGGTGACTCTGATCATGGCAGTGGCGATCAGGTCCAGGACCTTTTTGACATCGTGTTTTCTGATGCAGATGGAGACAGTGTTACCTCACAACTTGTCGTCAATATCAATGATGACAGCCCAGTGGTGACGTTCATGGCTAACGGAGGTACAAGCCTGTCAGTAGATGAAGATGCGCTTGGTAACACAGTTGGTGTAGAGGCCTCCCTGAATAATATCGACACTGATCTTACAACCGGTTTGGTCGATGCTGACGGAAGTGATACAGATCAGGACAGATTTGATTTGTCGGCTCTTGTTGATTCGGCCAGTTTTGGTGCCGATGGGCCAGCTTCTTCAGGGTCGGTAGGATTTTCGATAGTAGATGCCTTTTTGGTGGACGGTGCAGAAGTTCTGAAATCAGATGGCAGTGCATTGAAATCAGGTGATGCTACTGTTCAGTACAAGGTTGTTTCTGGTGATTTGATAGGAGTAACAGGTTTTAATAGCGCAGACGAGACGGAAATATTCCGTTTTAGTGTTGAGCAGGAGGGTGACAACTGGTACGGCACCTTCAACCTTCAGGGTCCAGTGGATCATACTGGGATCAATGACGATGGTGAGGGCCTGACCCTTTCAGGACTGGGTGAGTATATAGAGGTCCTGTTGACAGATGGCGATGGAGATACTGCTACCTCCAATCTTGGATCATTGGAGTTGACGATAGATATCGAAAATGATGTGCCAAAAATTGGATCTACTCAAGATAGTCTCTTGGCTAATGAGATAGGTAACAGTGTTACTGGGGATTTAGGGGTTCTGCCAGGTGCTGATGGACTATCGGGAGCAGATTTAGGTTTTAATTCTGGTGAGGCAGTAACAGCGACATTTTTAGATGAACAAAGTATTCAACAATCCTATACAATTAAGAGTAATGGTGATGATCTGCAGTGGGTGAAAAATTCTGAAGGCAACTGGTCTGCAGTACCTGGAGGTGTTGGGCAAGCTGCATTTACAGTGGTTCTTGATAGTGACTCAGGAAGTTATACTGTAACACAAACAGGAGCGATTGATGGGGTTGAGGAGTATGGTGGAGTTTTTGGTAATGACAATGATATCGTCAGAAGTGAAGATAAGTCACCAGAAATGCTGATTATTGGTGCTGATTATTCTGACGTTGTCAGTAATTCCACTACATATACCGATGGGGTCTTTGTTTTGGCCGAGGCTTTCGGTAGGACCCCTTCAGAGAGCGTGTACGTAAAAACTTCTAATGAAGGAATAGGTGTTGGGTATATTTCTAATCAAGGAGGGAACGGGCAGTTTTTAGCTGGTAACTACAATGATACTCATGTTTGGGAATCTCAATCTGTGTCATTTAAGTTTTTGTCAGAGGCCACTGTTGTTAACGGGGAAGTACAAGATTCTGGTTCTAATCTCTTACCTGCAACTTCGGTCACAGTTGCTTTTAATATGTTGGGGTTTGGAGAAACAGCTTCTGCAACACTATGGCTTGATGATCAACTAGTTGGTGCCGTTAACTTTACTCCTTCTGAAGATCTCTTTACCGGAAATGGGCAGGGGAATGCACTGGGGAACTCAAATGTTGAACCAACATATACCTTCACAACTGATGACACAGGTGGCAGTGCATTTGACGAAATACGGTTAGCGGTCGCCGACCCAAACACTTCAGATGAGGTCGACTTTGATTTTGAAGCTGATTACAGGATCGCATCGATCGAAGTAGATTCTTATTTAGAAGATACAGATCATACTATAACTATACCATTTGAGGTTGTTGATAGCGATGGTGACACAGCAACTGGAGAAATCAATGTAACTTTTGATTCTGTTGGAGACTTGGATGCAACAGAGGTTTATGAGGATCAAAATGATCCCAACAACCCAGGAATGGCAATATCCGGGAGCACTGACTCGGATGTGATAATTGGTACTTCGGGTAATGATTCAATCATAGCCGAGGAAGGGGATGATGTTATTTTTGGTGGAGAAGGAGACGACATTATTTTCGGTGGAACCGGAGGAGATGAACTCTATGGTGGTGGTGGAAATGACCAGCTTATAGGTGGTGACGGTGAAGATGAATTAGATGGTGGTGCTGGCAACGATATACTGATAGGAGATGATATCCTTTTTGGCGATACTGGAGACCCCAATGTTATCGTAGAAGATGATGATCTTGTTGACACACTTATCGGTGGAGATGGTCTAGGTGATGTTGCTGGTGATGCGGATTCAAATGACGATGTAGATGATGGGAACAATGATAATATTAATGACCCAGATATCGCAACTGTCGAGGATTATATTACTCAGGATGAACTTGATGCGTTAATACCTCCAACTGGTGATATTGTATAATTCTCATAAGATATAAAATATCTTCATATGATATTTGCGTAAAATAATTCTATATAAGGCGAGACAGGTTCATCTGTATCGCCTTATATTTTTAGTGCCATCCGAACAGCTGCTTCGGCATGTATATCCGTTGTGTTGAACAACTGAATATCCACATCGCCCGGCCCAACCAGCATACAAATCTCTGTACATCCTAAGATTATCCCTTTGGCACCCTGTTCCTGCAGGGTTCCAATAATTCGTTGATACTCGATTCTGGATTCCTCACTCACAATACCTTTGCACAGTTCGTCAAAAATAATCCGGTCGACAATATCCATGTCATCATCTGATGGCGTAACGACGTTCAGACCGTGTTGTTCAATGAGTCTTCCCTTGTAAAAATCCTCGGTCATGGTGACCTTGGTTCCCAGCAGCCCGATTGTATTTTTTTTCTCAGACTTGACCTTCTCTGCAGTTGCATCAGCAAGATGAAGCAATGGGATGGATATGGCACCCTGGATCTGGTCGGCCAGTTTGTGCATGGTGTTGGTGCAGATCAACAGGAAGTCGGCTCCACCTTTTTCGATCTGGGTCGCGTACTGGCAAAGGTGTTTTTCCAGTTCTTTCCAGTTGCCTTCAGCCATCAACTGCTCCAGTGGGTGAAAATCCACACTGTACATGGCTATTTGTGCCGAATGCAGACCACCCAGCTCCTTGCGGATACCTTCGTTAATCAGTTTGTAATAGAGGGCGGTAGATTCCCAGCTCATACCGCCAAGCAGGCCAATTGTCTTCATGATACTCAGCTCCGTAGTGGTTGGACTGTTCCGGGTTCAATTGTTTCCAGGGATGGTTCCGGCAGGGACTCGTCCATAGCTTTGGTCTGTTTCTTGCGCTGCAGCATCAGCAGGTTGCCAAGGAGAATTAGTCCCACCCCGCAGAGTGCCGAACCGGACCAGTGATAGTTTTCCCAGATAGTAGAAATTCCAAGCGCTACCAGGGGAAAGAGCAAGGTCGCATAGGCCGCACGGTCAGCACCAATGTTGCCTATTAAGGTGAGGTAACAGCCAAAGGCGATGATCGAACCGAAGATCGACAGATAGAAGAGAGAACCGATATAGATAAAGGAGGTGTCGATGGAGAATTCCTTGCCTGTGACGATCGCAATAAACAGCATGATCGCAGCTCCGTAGGCCATGCCGTAACTGTTTGTCTGCACCACCGGCAGTCCATGTTTCTGGTTCCTGGCAGAGAGGATATTACCCAAAGAAGCAAGGTAGGTCGCAACAATACAGAGCAGTATGCCTTGCATCGACTCATCGTTTAAGGAGAGTGATGTTATCTCCGGCCTGAAGACAAGGATGATGCCGAGAAGTCCCAAAATACCTCCGATAATGACCCGTCTGTCCAGTGGTGATCGTAAAAAGAGAAAGCCGTTAATCATGTTCATCAACAGGATGGTCGAGAATATAACCGCTGCCAACCCGCTATTGATCTGCAGTTCGGCCAGGTAGAACAGGAGATAGTTGAATCCGAACAGGAAGGTTCCCTGTAAAGCGATGAAAAAATGATCGTTGCCGGTGAAACGCATTCGCAGCTTACGGAACCGGCACCAGATAAACAAAAGAGCTGCAGCCAGGGCAAAACGATAAGCCACGCTGACCACCGGGTCGATTTGGCCGAGTTGCAGTTTGATGCCTATCCAGGTGGAGCCCCAGATAAAAACCGTGGCAAAATAAAAGAGGAAATTCTTCACGACATTGTATCCTGTATTGAGATATGAGATGCTGCCAACCGGTGACAGTGTGGAGCGTCCCTGTTTGTTTTCATCTCATGGTACAATACTGCCGTTAATGGAAAAGAACAGATGCAGAAAAATGTTTTTTGAACCGGTACAGATTGCTATTCTTTTGCTGCCTCCTCGAGCTGTTTGTTGTGTCCTTCCTGCAATTGACCTGCTAATTCTGCTTTATTGATACTGCTCTTGATCTCTTCGGCGGCATTATGACCGACCTGCTCCATCTGTTCCTGAACGGTTGGTTTGTCCTTTTTCTCCTCACTGGAGCATCCGTTGAAAAGAGACAAGAGTAGAACGCAGGCCGAGATATGGATTAATGATTTCATTGTTTACTCCCTTTTGAGTCGGCAAATTGCTCAAGCCTGATGTGTTGTTGAAAAAACGACCGGTATTCATCCTGACGGTGAGACACATAGAGAATAGTGCTCAAGGTATTGCCCGAAATCCGTTCCAGGTAATCGAGTAGCGACATGCGGGCGGTGTCATCCAGTCCCTGGGTCGGTTCATCAAGGATGAGGAGGGGGGGATTCTTGATCAGGGCTCGCGCAATCAGAACGAGACGTTGATCACCATATGGAAGTTTTCTGAACGGCGTATCCTTTAAATTTTCGAGATGAATAGAAGCCAGCCACTCGTAAGCCTTCTTTTTTTGCTGCGGTGTCACCTTGTCATAGAGGCCGATGGAGTCGAAATAACCGGACAATACCACTTGAAGGAGGGATCCGGGAACCCGGTAATTTCGATGCAGGTCCGCCGAGACGATTCCCATACGTTTCTTGATATCCCAGATCGATTCACCGCTCCCTCTCCGGATACCGAAAATGTGCAGGTCATTGGCATAACACTTTGGGTTGTCGCCGGTCAGCATTTGCAGCAGGGAGGATTTGCCGCAACCGTTGGGGCCGGTGATCAGGGTGTGGTCGCCTGGCCTGACGGTAAGGTTCAGGCCGCTGAAAATTTTATCGGAACCATAGTGGACAAAACCGTTCTGTAAGGTAATTAACTCTTTTGGCAGGTTCGTGGCAGGAGAGTGGCAAACCTTATCGTTGGTGAGCAGGCGGCTTTCATCATTAGCAAGTTTAGACAGTTGCTCGAGAGTGCCTGACAGGGTGCCCTGCAGCCGGATCGTTCGTTCTTTGAAAACGGCGAGATGGCTGCACCAGGTCGGGATATCGTCCCGGTTGCGTACTAATACCAGGATACAGTACTTATTTTTTGGTACCTGTGAGAAGATGTGGTTCAGTTCTTCACAGCTGCTTGTATCCAGACCATCGTAGGGTGAGTCGAGGATGATAGTTGGAGTGTCACCGAGTAGTGCGCGCAGCAGCAGGAGTTTCCGCGCCTGTCCGGAGCTGAGTTGCCGATAGCCGCTCTGCAGCTGGTTGTACATGTCGAATTGACTGATGAGAGGATCAGAGAGTCTGGTCTGGGGCAGAAACTCGCTGGCGGGAGTGCCGGGGTCAATTCGGTCCATGAAATCGGTATCGTCTTTTTCGATTTCAGCCTCAAATATATTTTGTTGTTCTGCAAAGGAAATTTCGGATGGTGCGACAGGAAGCACGATTTGCTCAGCCTGTTCGGGCTGCAACCTGCCGGTGATAAGTTCCAGGAACTCGTTGATACCGGACTTGCCGGTACCGTAGAGGCACCAGAATTCTCCTATTCGAGCAGTAAAAGTATTTACAGATAAGAGGGGGTGTCGAACATTTCTGAGCAGCATGGTTGCCAACCTGTGGATTTATGATAAGGGGGGCAGTGGACAACTGCTCTTATTGATCGGTTGCTTCTTTCCGTCATTATCAACGGAAACATAGGTAAAGGCAGCCTCGGTAACCTTGAACAGGTTATTCCTGCCGCTGGGGGTGTGCATGACCGGACGGACCCAAACTTCAAGCCGGATCGTCATAGATGTTGTACCGATACGTTCAAGTTGGCCATAGCAGCAGACGACATCACCCACCTGGACAGGTTTAATGAAATGAATGGAATCGACGGCCACCGTGACGATACGCGATTGCGATATCTCTCGCGCCAGGATACCGCCGGCGATATCCATCTGTGACATTATCCAGCCGCCAAAGATATCTCCTGCCGGATTGGTGTCCGCGGGCATTGCAAGGGTCTGCAAGAGCCTGTCGCCCTGAGGTTGTTCATGTTCTTTTTTCATAGTGCAAGTGTACAGGCCGCCTGGGTAAAGTGTAAAGTGAAATCGCTCAATTAGCCAGAATTCGGGTTTACCTGGGGGCAGGCTTAAGCCTGACCCCACCCGAGAGATCCAGGCTACAGGCAACGAATAGCGTCGTAGCACCAGAGGCAGTGCCCGCAGGGGACGGGGATGCCGAAACAGTCGTTAATGAAGGGGCCTGCCTCGCCGGTAATGTCAGGGCATGGACCGGGATTGCAGCTATGACAGTACGGGAACTCGTTGCTGCCTGAATGGGCACGGAATTCGACCAGGTCTGTATCGGTACAGATATCGTCAAGTTCGCGGTCGATGATGTTGCCAAAACTCTTTGCGTGAAAGTGCTTGGGTTGACCATTCATGTGCAAGGTGTAATCGTGCCAGAGGGCGTGACACGGCATTACATAACCGCGGGTATTGATAAAAAGCGCCTTATCTCGAATAAATTTGCAGGAACGGCCAAGTGTTGCGGTGAGGGGGGGCAGGTCGAGTTCGATACCATATTCACCGGCTGTCTCATAACTGCGCCGGTAGTATGTTTCTGCCTCCTGGGTGATGGTTTCATCGAACGTTTCCAGATGATTGACATGCAGCCAGGTGTCGTCTTTCCTGGCTTCTCCAAGCATCTGTTTAAAAATGTTTTTCAGGAGATGCTCTTTGGGGTGCCGGGGGGCGATCCAGGTTTTTCCCGTGAGTTGCTTCAACTCGATCCCTTCATCGGTGCAGAACTTTTTGTACTTGTTGTAGATCTTTCTCGCCTTATCACTATTTGTGTCAAAGAGGGTAGATGCCTCATTTTCAGGCTGAAAGGCAAGCAGGTGAGAGCCTATGATAAAGTCGGCCCCTTCATCACCGAGTTGACGCACCAGGTCGGGCAGATTGGGGAGGGTTTCCCGGGTGAGAACGACTTCTCCACCGAGTCGGAAGTCGGCACATCCTTTTCTCTTGCGAATTGAATCGACCATTTTAACAGGGGAATGTGGTAACACCTGATGCTGAAAAGGTTTGCCTGGTGCCGATTCTTTACAGGTGGAACCATCCACGGAGATGCAGAGCAGGTTCAGCCCTGCATCAATCAATTCGTTACTGTTCTTCTCATCGAGCAGGATGCCGTTGGTCTGGAATCCTCTCCTGCTGTTTTTCGGCATATGCTTTCTGGCAGTAGAAAGCATCTCAACCAGGTTGGGGTGGAGCAGGGGTTCTCCGATGCCGTTAAGGATAAGTTCTTCGATTTCGGCAAGATGGGGAATAAGGCGCATAAAGACTGCAGGGTCTAAGTCCTCGTTGCTGATACGGCTCTCCGGGACGTGTTTAATACACATGCCACAGCGCATATTGCAGCGGGTGGTTATCTCGACATATAATTTCCTGGCAAACATGAAAATAGGGTCGGGGCAATGGCTTGATGGGGTGATGGGGTCAGGCTTAAGCCTGACCCCGGCAACCACGGATATAAATATACTCCATATGTGCATACTTATATGAAGTATTTTCCCTGTCGCCTAACGAGGGCGTTTATGAGAAATACCGGCTAGATCTGGTCAGCGATAATTTTCAGTACCCTGCGTACCGGTTCGGCGGCACCCCAGAGCAGCTGGTCTCCGACTGAGAAGGCGGTAAGGTATTCAGGTCCGATATTCATCTTGCGGATCCGGCCAATGGGTATGGTCAGGGTTCCGGATGTTTTTTGTGGTGTTAACTCGCTCATGGTCACCTCTTTCTCGTTGGGAACTATCTTCACCCATTCGTTATGACTGCCGATGAGTTGCTCAGCCTCGGCAACAGAAATGTCCTTTTTGAGTTTAATTGTATAGGCTTGGGAGTGACAGCGCATAGCACCTATCCGTACGCATTGACCGTCGATGGGAATGATATTGTCTCCCGTTCTGCCGAGTATTTTATTGGTTTCGGCAATGCCCTTCCATTCTTCCCTGGTCTGGCCGTTTTCCATGGGGCGGTCGATCCATGGGATAAGGCTTGCTGCCAGAGGTACTCCCCAGTTATCGGTGCTAAGAGAAGAATCGTTCAATTTAGCGGTGATACGGCTATCGATTTCGCCTATAGCGGAGGCGGGGTCGGAGAGCAGGCTGCTTACTTCCTGTTCAAGTTCGCCCATCTGGGAGATAAGTTCCCGCATATTTTTGGCACCTGCACCGCTGGCCGCCTGGTAAGTCATGGTGCTCAGCCATTCGACGAGGTCGTTTTCAAAAAGTCCACCGAGGCCCATCATCATGAGTGAGACAGTACAGTTCCCGCCGATATAATTCCTGATGCCCTCTTCCAGGCCTTTATCAATCACCTTTCTGTTGACAGGGTCTAGTACAATGATCGCATCATCCTGCATGCGCAGGGTAGAGGCGGCATCTATCCAGTATCCGTTCCATTTTTTGCGAAGCTTGTCGTATACGGAGGAGGTGTACCCGCCACCCTGGCAACTGAGGATGATGTCCATGTCGGTAAGGGTCTCGATGTCCATGGCGTCCAGCAGCGGATGGGGGCCTGAACCGACATCTGGGCCGTCCTGGCCGACCTGTGAGGTAGTAAAGAAAAACGATTGTATATTTGCAAAATCGTTTTCTGAACGCATGCGGTCCATGAGCACTGAACCGACCATCCCCCGCCATCCGATAAAACCTACCTTAATCATTTGAATCACTCCGTAATTAATCGTTACCTGGTGTTTAGGAAAATACCGCTACGATACCCGTCTGCTCCTGATGAGCCGCAAGGGAGCCCGTCATCTGACGGTGTACGATTGAGAGCGCACCCAGCAGGGAAGCGCAGTTGGTGCCATATATGTTACACAAAAAAATCACAATTGCTCGAAAATTCATAGCCTCTGAACGAAAACTGGTTTATTCCTGCCTCGAATAAGAGTGTACCTACCCAACTGGCATATATTGAGGAAAACAAAGATGAGCAAAGCGACCATCTACATGGAGAAAAATTTCGAGAGGTTTACAGATGAATTACAGCAATGGTTGAGGGTGCCGAGTATCAGCGCACTGCCCGAGCACAAGGAGGATGTCCGGGCTGCGGCTGAATGGGTTGAAAAGAAGCTGATTGGGATCGGTTTCCAGGAAACAACTTTGATCGAAACAGCGGGACATCCGATGGTCTATGCGGAATATAGGCATGATGCGTCACAACCTACCTTGCTTATTTACGGTCACTATGATGTCCAACCTGCTGACCCCCTGGAAGAGTGGCTGTCGCCTCCGTTTGAACCCCAGATCCGTGATAACAATATGTACGGTCGTGGAGCCTCGGATGATAAGGGGCAAGTCATGCTTGTGCTTGCCGCCCTGGAAACACTCCTTGCTACCACCGGGACCCTGCCGATCAATGTCCGTATCCTGCTAGAAGGTGAAGAGGAGTCGGGCGGTGCGGGTATAGATCAATATGTGCGTCAAAACGGGCACAAGCTTGCAGCAGATGCTGTACTGATATGCGATACCCATATGGTCAGCACCAGACAGCCTTCCCTGATTAATGGGCTCAGGGGTATCTTGTATGGGGAAGTGGTGGTGTTCGGAGCTGCCAGTGATCTTCATTCCGGAAGTTATGGTGGTGTTGCACCCAACCCTCTGCATGCGCTTTGTCTCCTTTTCAGCCGGTTGAAAGGGGAGGATGGGATCATCAATATACCGGAGTTGATGGATGTGGCTGAAGAAGTCTCCGATGACGAGAAAACATTTTTTAATGATGATCCCCTTGGGATAGAGCGGTGCCTGAAAAAGGAAATGGGTGTTGATCGTCTTGTAGGTGATCTCAGGCACGCACCTTTAGAGCGGCTTGGGATTCGCCCGACGTTCGAGGTCCATGGCATTCGTGGCGGCTTTGTTGGTGAGGGGGCGAAGACAGTTATTCCTGCATCTGCGCTGGCCAAGGTCAGTATGCGGCTTCCTGCGTATTTGGATACCGGCGAGGTTTTCGGCTGGCTTGAAAAGGCGATAGTTGCCAATATGCCAAAGGGGTACAGGGTGGAGGTCCGCAATCTTCACAGTGGTCGCGGGATCTCAGTCGCGGCCGATAATCCTTTTATCCAGGCGGCTTCTGACTCCCTGGCACATGTCTATGGTACGAAGCCTGTTTTTATGAGGGAGGGTGGTTCGATCCCGGTCGCGGCATTATTTGATAGTATTCTTGAAGTCCCGGTTATCCTTATGGGGTTTGGTTTGTCCGATGATGGTGCCCATGGACCCAATGAGAAGTTCAGTATGGATCAGTTCCGTCTCGGAATTGAGGCGGTGGTTGATTATCTTGTCAGGCTTGGCCGGTAAGGAGAAAAAACGGATATTTTTTTGTTCATTTCCTGTTTCGTAGTATGATAAGGGATCTACCCAGGAATTCCCTGCTGTTTTCGGTGGGAGCAGGTTGTATGTTAACTAATCACCGGCATGAACGAGGACTATTTCATGACAGAAGAGAAACGGCGGTTCAGCCGTGTTGTGTTTGGCATGAACGCAAAACTGATCCTGGCCGATCAGGAAATTACAGTAGGCGAGATTATCAACCTGAGTGTGGGAGGATGCCAGCTCGATATTACAGCAGCACTTGAGGCCGGGTCAAAATGCAGGATGCTGATCGAATTAAACCCGGCAGACAGGAGAATGAATGTGGAGGTGGATGGGGAAATTGTTCGGGTCGAAGAGAGCTCCGCCAGTATTCGCTTCTTATCCATCAATCCCGAGGATCTCGTCCATCTGCAGAATATCATCCGGTATAATTCCCCGGATCCTGACAAGGTTGAAAAGGAGATTGACGAGCATCCCGGCCTGGTTTAAATCAGTGGGTTCAGCCTTTTTCTAATTCCTCTTTTACGGCCCGAGCGAGAGAGAGTACGGTATATGGTTTTCTGATATATTGCCCGGCACCCAGCTGCTGGGCATCTACAATATTCCTGGTTTCCGAATAGCCGCTGGCAATAATCGCTTTCTGTTTCGGTTGTATTTGTATAGCCTGCTCAAAAGTGTCCCGTCCATTCATGCCACCCGGCATGATCATGTCCAGGACCAGGATGTCGTATTGGTTCCTCTTCATGAGGGCCAGGGCCTCTTCACCGCTTTCAGCGCTGTAAACCGAATACTTCAGTTTTTCCAGAATCTCCGTTGCAAACTGACGCTGCTCCTCCATGTCGTCAATTACAAGCACCGTTTCGCCTGCACCCTGGTAATCGTTGATCCGCTCGATCACTTGTGGGATGATGTCCTTTCTTGAGGCGGGGAAATAGAGAGAAAAAGTGGTTCCCTGCCCAGGCCTGGTATCGATATCAATGTGGCCGTCATGATCCCTTACAGTGTTCCACACCAGGGTCATGCCAAGGCCTGTACCGCTTCTGCCCATTATCTTTGAGGTGTAAAATGGTTCGAAAATATGGTTGAGTTCTTCTGCAGAAATGCCTGTTCCGGTATCCTTGACAATCAGCAATACGTACTCTCCGGCTGGCATACCCGGTACGGGAAAGTCCGTTTCGATATACCTGTTTTCTGTTGCGACACTGAGAATACCGCCATCCGCCATTGCTTCGATGCTATTGGTTATAAGGTTGAGCAAACATTTTGAGAGGTGGACGGGCGACCCTTGGAGGTTGAGCAGGTCATCGGCCAGGGTGAGGTGGACGGTTATAGTACTGCTCTCTTTAAGGAGTGAGGTGTATTCGGGGCTTTCTTTCAGTTCGGAGATTATGTGATTAAGGTTGATGGTCGTTTTGTTGTCCACGCTGTGTCGGGCAAGGGTCAGTAAGTCAGAGACAATTGCGGCGGCCCGGATACCTGATTGTTTAATTGTCTGAAGGGGACGATACATCGGATCCGTTTCCGGCCTTTCGACCAGCAGCATGTCCGGATAACTCACCAGGCCGGAGAGGATATTGTTCAGGTCATGGGCGACGCCACCAGCCAGCAAACCGATAGCTTCCATCTTCTGGGCGTTTTTCAGTTTTTCCTCAAGTTCTTTCATCTGGGTTATGTCGTGAATATCCAGGGTGTACCCTATAACGTTATTGTCCAGGGTCGTATAGGGGGCAAGATGAATATGCCAGTGTCGTTTCGTCTCACCAGGCCGTTCATAGATTCCTGTTACGTGTGATTGTTCTCCCTGGAGGCATGCTGCAGTATGGTCATCCAGACATATGTTGAAAAAAGGCTGGCTGATGACATCGGGAAGGGTTTTGGTTTCAAGCTCTTGGCGGCTCTGGCCAACCAGTTCACGATAGGTGCGGTTGACCAGCAGGTGTTTGTGACTCGTGTCAAAGAGGGCAATGGCGTCAGGCGATGTTTCTACAACCCTGGCGTATTTCTGAAGTTCCTCGGTTACTGCCCTGTTTTTTTCTATTTCCTGCTGTAATTCACTATTTGCTTTAACCAATGATTTTGTCTGTCTGGAAACCTGGCTTCTGAGAAACATGCTGATGGCACAGAGCAGGGACAGGGTAATTAATATGACTGCAATAAGATACTGTACGGACTTGGGAATGGTGTTTTCCTGCTCAAGTCTGAGCCATTTTTCGAGCGCCTTGTAATAGGGTGAGTCCGAGTGGTTCTTGTATTGAACCAGCTTGGTGTCTAAAATAGTGAGCAGATCCCTGTGACGATCCTTGGGTGCAGCGTAGCGAACCTCGATAGGGTTGAAGATTATTGGCGAAATCAGGGTCTTATATTTTTTTTGATTAGCCCGGCCGAACATCCTATTGACCACGCCTATATCGAGGTACCCTGTGTCAAGCATTTCAAAGATGGTCTGGTAGCCGTCTGTTTCTATGAACCTGCAGGTGACGTTGAATTTCTGGGTGAGTTCCTTGAGTGCCTTAAAATGAATATCTCCCATTTTTACCGCAACGCGTTTTCCCTCAAGATCGAGGAGAGAGGAGAGATGTTTGGCGTGGGAAGAGTATATCTCGGCCCAGTTGGCCATGACCGTCTCGTCGTTAAAATCCAGGAATTTTGCGCGCTCACTGCTGAACGCAACAACGGGTAGCAGGTCTATTTCCCCGGCAGCGACTTTTTCGAACAATGAGTCCCAATGTCCCTGCTCAAACTCGAGTTGCCATCCTTCCTCTGTAGCTAGAGCTTGCAGGATGTCAATAAAAAGGCCGGCTGCTTTACCGTCATCAGCGGTGAAGATGAGAGGTTTGTTGTCATATACCCCAACTCTTAATGGTTTTGCTGCCCATGCCGTAATGACGGTCGAGAGCAGCAGGAGGACTATGCAGATGGGTGTCAGATAACGGTCAGGCAGCAGTGTCTTTATCAAAGTAGTGGGCATTGTTTGCTGTGAAAGAAAAAACAACGTTTTGTGGACTATATTGTTTACAGAGACGATGGTCAAATATGAATCAACAGGTCCGTGATACCGAGAGACGGAAAATACAAAAAGGCGATTCCGTTTATTTCGAAAACGCCCTTCTGGATTGGATCTTATACTGGTAAATATAGGCTACTGCTTATAAATGTAGGTTCCTACATGCTCCCCGTTAATGGCCTTGGTTATATTGCCCGGGACCATGCCGTTTATTACATGGAGTTTTTCTATAACCTCTCTGTTCTGCAGGATTTCCAGGCAGGGCCGCTCGACGACCAGGTCGTCCTGGTCCTTGTCGAGGAGATCCTGGGCACCAATTTCCGGGATAAATGTAGCGTCCGGATCTTTTTTGGGATCGCAGGCAACGCCTTTGCCCCTCGATCACAGATCGACTGGCCGCCTATTTTAAGTACCACCACATCAGGATAAAGTCTTTCCTGCGGCGCGATATCCAGTTTGTCAATAAACTCCTTGCTGACAAGACTTTCGCCCATAAGCGCGCTCTTCACATGCAGTCTTTTACCGTCTTTTACACGGACGAGTGCCATGTAGATCTCCTTATTTCAGGCTGCGTGTGCCTGGGATTGGTTATAATGAGAAGATGTTACTACAGTTGTGAGCAGAAATACTGCGTGCCTGAGAAGAGAGAAAAGTCTTTGAAGAGTACGCAAATCCAATTATTTTTGCGAAACTTTTGGGAGTTCATTTATCCGAGCATGGAGGAACCGGGGAGGGGGTAATCGGTGCTCTTGCAGGGGTTGGGCTCAGGTTGTTTGGTTCGGACGGCAGGATGCGGGGCTGGTACACTGACTGTTTTCAAGGAGAAGAAATTTCGGCAATAGAGTTGCTGCAGCGAACAGGGCACGCAAGGGTGGTTAATCAAGAATGTATGGATGTCCCCGGCTCCGACATTATCAGGATCGAAGATAGAAGGGTTAAGAAAGTGCTCATGGGCGGCAAAGAGGTCATACCCTTGGTCAAAGCAGCCGAAGGAGGAGTTCAGGCTAAATGGGCTACTTTGACCAAGGAGGAGGTGAAGCGGTTTTAAGCGTCATCGGTTGCGGTCATCAACCGGGGTGACACCACTTCTTGGTATGACATCACAGGTGGAGGGCAGACTCTCATCTGTGACTATTCCTTTGCCGGATAAACGTTCTGGCCGGCAAAAGTGAGGAGTTGTCCGGATATGGTCGGACAACCAGTACAGCGATTTATTGGTCCTACACGTTACTGGTCTGACCACAATATATTTTATCTTTACCTGCTTGTCAAGCGCCATATTTATCTTTCTTGTTCTTTTTTTATCTGCTATTATCAGCCCAATTAAAAGGACTAAGGTATTAATAGGCTGAACTGCCTGCAATGCAATATGGTCTGACCATCATTGAATCTCTGGAATATTTATGGATGCAGTATTTAAAGAAGTAAAAGTAGAGAAGGTCTCAGATAAAATAGTCAATCAACTGATCGACCTGATTACCGAGGGCAAGCTCCTGCCCGGTGAAAAGCTGCCGAGCGAAAGGCGGCTGACCGACCTGTTCGGGGTTGGGCGCTCATCCTTGCGGGAAGCCTTAAACACCCTGGAAACCTTGGGTTTTATCGAGATTAAGAAACGGAAAGGCAACTATGTAAAAAATATGGATGGGGCGGTTGCCCTCAATCCATTGAAGAAGATTATGCAGGTTGATCAGAAGCGTATCGTCGAGCTTTATGAGGTGCGCAGGAGCATTGAGCAGTCATCAGCAAGGGAGGCAGCCGAAAACAGGACCGGTGAGGATCTTGCAGCCATGCATAAAGCGCTGCACCTGTTTAATCATTCAGCTGAAAAGCTTGTTTTTTCATGGGATGATGAAATTGCCTTTCATCTGGCGATAGCCCGGGCTTCCCATAATTTCCTTCGGCTGCATACATTGAAATCCATCTTTGATTTTGCCCGGGAATTCCTGGAGCCGGTCCTGCATGGGTTTATCTGCAGTGAAGAGCGCATGAACACGGTATTTAGCCAACACACTGCAATCTATGAGGCCATCGAGGCTCAGGATAAGGATCTCTCCCGTCATCTCATGCGAGAGCATTTGTTCGGCACCAATAAAAAACTCTCAGATTTCTTCCAGGAAAAAAAGATGAGGCTTTTGTGAAAAGGCTAAAGTGTTGGCCACATATGCATAAAGAAAAGCGGTGTGATGTAATCTGCTGCTTTTCTTTATAGATCGAACAATTTATTCAATTCCACAACCAGCGGGTGTTTTCCTATGCCCGGTGACATCCTGCGTTCAGGGATAAAAGATATTTTCCTGCCGAATGGTGAATTGTTTTTTAATGTAAACCATACCAGCCTGGGGCTGAGATAAGTCGAGCCGTCGACCGTCTCAATGTCCGCAACCTGGATTTCTACTTCTTTTAGAAAATTCGATACGATAAGGCCTTCTTTTCCAAGGGATACCTTTTTGATGTTGCCGGTGGTGAAAAATATAAATGTGGCAAACAGGACCCATATTACCATGTACTGAATCCACTTTGGGTCTGAAGGCCCAGCAAGAAGGACCTCACGGGTGCCAAAACCAAAGCCGGCAATCCATATCAGGATAACAATATATTTGTAAAAAAATGTCAGTGATGACGAAAGCTCTTTCATGTGGTCCGTTCCTTTGCTTGCATCTGTTATGGTATGCTACAGGCGGGTTTTCATATTACCCTTTCCGTTCTGTTGGTACAATCTTATATGAACTGTAACGGTTTGATTTTCGAGAAACTGTATCTGTTCAGTTTTATTTGAGATGATATTGTAAATAATACAGGATCAAGGTGCCAATGATTTTCCAGGAACACTGGTAAGGAGAGAGAAGGTGATTGTTCAGATAGTAAACGGGATGCGCCAGGCTGTGCCTATTGTCCTTGGGTATATACCCGTAGGGTTTGCTTATGGAGTACTTGCGGAGAAAAGCGGACTTGGTCCGCTTACCGGTATTGGCATGTCCATTATCGTTTTTGCCGGTAGTGCCCAGTTGATAGGAGCCGGTCTTTTTGCTGCTGGGGCATCACCGCTTACCTTGATAGTGACTACTTTTGTGGTCAATTTACGGCATTTGTTAATGTCCGCTGCACTGGCGCCAAAGTTGCACGGCTGGAAGAAGTGGCAGCTTGCCCTTTTTGGGTATGAGTTGACGGATGAAACATTTGCCCTCCACACCATGCGGATGAAAGAAGAGTCGCCGCCAAAAGCAGAAACATTTGCTGTTAATGTAACGGCCCAGTCCTCATGGGTTTTCGGGTCAATAATCGGGTATCTGTTGGGGGGGCAAATCGCAGATGTGCGACCAATCGGACTAGACTACGCCCTGCCGGCTATGTTTATTGCTTTGCTCGTTCCCCAGTTCGTTAAGCCGGTGTACCTGGTGACGGCGGTTGTTTCCGGTCTGCTTTCGGTTACCCTTTACTTGCTTGGTTTTAGCCAGTCGCATGTTATTGCCGCGACTGTAATTGCATCAACACTTGGACTGGGTGTGGAACAATGGATGAAAAAGTAATCTTTCTGACAATTTGCGGGATGGGGCTTGTTACCTATATTCCCAGAATTGTGCCGATGATGCTTCTGTCCGGGCGGCAACTGGCTCCCTGGATCGTCCGTTGGCTAAGTTTTGTACCGGCAACAGTGCTGTCAGCCCTGTTGCTGCCGGGGCTGATCTGCTCTGATGGCTCTCTGGTCATTTCATCTGAAAATGTATTCCTGCTGGCGGCAGTTCCTACCTTTCTGGTTGCCTGGCGGACAGGTTCATTCTTTGGGACCGTCGCAACTGGCATGATATTGGTTGCCCTGATGCGTTATTTTGGTCTGGGTGCTGTATAAAGCGCACAGGCATTTTCGTTAGTTCATCCTCAATCATCCTTATTCAATGCTTCTGGCTTGAACCCTCAGGCTGAGCAGGGAGTGAACAGTCAAGGCACCTATTACAACAGTCCCGCCAATAAGTGCGTTGGTTCCGGGCTCTTCCCCCATTACAAGCCAGATGAAGAGTGGGCCGAGGACTGTTTCAATGGGCATGAGCAAGCTGACTTCCGGGGAGGAAAGATATCGGGGGCCAAGTGTCACCAGACCGAAAGCAACCACCAGAACGATCCCGAGCAGCAGCAGCAGGATAACGGTGCGTGGCTGTGGATCCGGAAAATCAGCGGGGAAAAAAGTCACAATACCAACCATAAAGCCGCTCAATGCCGTGGCCGGGACCATATTCCTGGCTCGACTTTTTCTGGTGATAGTGAAGGCACCCGCCATGGCCATGGAGGATATAGTGGCGAACATATCACCGACGAGGTAGCCTTCACCAACACTGTCTGAGACGATATATACAATGGCCAGTGTTACCACAATCATGGTGACATAGCTTCTCGGGAAGATATGCTCTTTTAAGAACAGTCTGCTGAAAAATGCTGCAAACATAGACGATGCGCTGACAATTATCAGGGTATTGGCTACCGTGGTGAAATAGAGGGCGCTGACAAAGCAGACCGTGCTGACAGAAAAGAGACAGGCGATATACATACCGTTTTTACCTATACCCAGGAATTGTTGCGGTGTCTCTCTCCGGTAGTAGAGCCAGGTGAGAAAGGTAAGGCCGATACCGATCATGAATCCCCTGCAGGACAGAAGCGCCCAGCGGTCAATAGCCAGCAGTCTCACCAGCAGTGTATCCGGGGAAATAGCCAGAACTCCGGCAGTGGTAATAAGCAGGCCTTTTGCCTGTGTACTGAGTTTCAATGAACTGTTATCCCTGCAGTAAAGGTTTGTCGGATGTAAATGTATCTACCACGCTCATTGAGAGAGTACCAGTGTGGAGCAAAAACGGTTGGTGTTATTCCAGGGAGATATAGCAGTCAGGAGTGAATCGTGGTGTGCACAACGCATAAAAGGTAAGATCGTCAGAACCATGATTAGCTATTCGTTGTCGAATACCGGCCGGAATAAACACAACATCGCCGGTTGCAATCGGCACTGGTTGATCCTCGCCGATTTCAACCTGTCCGGTTCCGGAAATTATCAGATATCTTTCATCGACATCGCGCAGCACATGCCAGGCCGTAGTTATCCCGGGTTCGACGCGGGCTATGGCAACCGAGAGGGCTTCGTTTTCCGGGTCGTTCGCCACCTCGGTAATATAACACCTTTCCCGGGTGAAGTATTCACGTGCATTGCTGGCTTTATATACGTGCTTTGACATACAGGGTCGCGGGGTTCGGTTCCCGGCGGTCTCGAGTAAAAAGGTGGTGACCGCCGGAAAAAAGAGTCGTTTATTCAGAGACGATCTTAAACGAAATTTTCACCTTGGCACGAAAGCAAAGAACATCTTCATCATCAAGTTTCATGTCAAGGGTGCCGATCTCTGCGATTCGCATATCCCTTATACTGAGACCTGCTGACTTCACTGCGTTTTTTGCAGCGTCCTCCCAGGATACAGGGCTAGATCCAACGAGTTCTATGACTTTGTAGACACTTTCCGGCATGACATCCCTCCTTATTGGGGTTTTGGGGCTGGAAGACAGTAGCGACACGTGTGTAAACCGCTCAGATTACTGCCCGTTGCAAAACAGATCACGTCGACATCTACAAAAGATCAGGCGCGTTTCGCCTGTTAATTATAATTATGGAACTGATAAAGAATTACTTCATAATGCTATTGTAGCAGGCGTCGAAAAAAAACAGAAGGCGAAAGCGGATTTCTCTTTGTCTTGCTTGCCTCATAGGTTGGCAGAACATATTGTGTGATCTTTAATGAGTCTGCAGGATGCAAGGTTAACAATAATAAAACACAAGAGGAGCAATCATGTACGCTTTGGCCATAAACGGTAGTCCCCGAAAAGGGGGCAATACAGAAATACTGCTGCAACACGCTCTCAAGCCTCTTGATGATGCAGGCTGGGAAACGGAATTTATTCAGGTTGGCGGCAAAAATATCCGGGGTTGTATGGCCTGTGGTAAATGTCGCGAGAAGCAGAATCAGCGCTGTGCCATAAAGAACGATATTTTTAATGATATCATGGCAAAAATGCTCAAGGCTGACGCCCTTATTTTGGGGTCACCAACATATTTCACCGATGTGAGTGCTGAGATGAAAGCGCTACTGGATCGTTCGGGTTTTGTGGCTGTTACCAACGGTCGGTTGTTTAAAGGCAAGATAGGTGCTGCGGTCGTGGCGGTCCGCAGGGGGGGAGCCACCCATGTGTATGATACCATCAATCACATGTACCTCATGAACCAGATGATCGTGCCCGGCTCAACCTACTGGAATTTTGGTATAGGGCTGGATAAGGGAGACGTGGAGTCGGATGAAGAAGGGTTGAACAATATGCGGAACCTGGGCGAGACTATTGACTGGCTGGGAAAAGCCATTGCCCCTCATATGGCGAGCTTGCCGCAACCCTGATTGGGAGTTCTCAATACCTTGACGACGGCCAGGCATCCTGACCTGACAGGATTACTTCCTGCTGTAATAGTGAACAGTAAACGGCTCGCTTCCCCCTTCGTACCGAATGGAATCTGTTTCCCTGTAAAGGGAGGTTGAGAATTCGGGGAAGGAACAGTCGCCATCTACATCACGGTCCAGAATCGTCAGGATAAGCGTGTCGGCTTTATCCAGTGCGATCTCAAAAATCTGGCTGCCGCCGAGAATAAACGCTTTCTTGGTACTTTTGGGACAGAGCGCTAACGCCGCTTCAAAAGAACTCGCGTTGTCAGCGCCTGGACTGTGGTATTGACTGTTTCGGCTGATGACGATGTTTTGTCTTCCTGGGAGCGGCTTTTTAAGTGATTCAAATGTCTTCCGTCCCATGATGACCGGGTAGCCCATGGTTGTCTCCTTGAAAAAACGGAGTTCTTCCGGGATGTGCCAGGGGATGATGTTGTCCCGACCGATTATTCGGTTTTTTGCCATGGCTGCAATCAGGATGATTTCCATAAATTGATACCCTTATTGTGACTATCCGGACTGAGGGTGGTCCGAAGTGTCCTGAATCATAGAAGATAAGAAATGTGTTGTGTTTCCCGCATGTTCTGTTAGATAATGGAACTATATAGGTCCGTGAGGTCGATTGTCAAGAATTGTTGATTTGCTCTGAACAACATGGCTTGATGTTTGATACGGCACAACATATATTTTTGTGTTTTTTAAAGGGCCGGGCAGTTAGCGAGCGAGCGAGCGAGGGAGTTCATGAACAGAAGGTTGATAGTTATCGATAAAGTATGGCGAAACTGTCTGCGGGGCAGAGGGACACGATGAGGATAGCGTGTCCGTGCTGCGGGGTTTTCGGAACAGCAGATGATTCCTATAGTGGAAGGAAAATACGCTGCCCGAAATGTGACGAGGTGTTTCGTTGCATGGAAGAAGATGTCGAAATTACTCTTCCTGATGATATCGCAGACCCGGCCTGTGTAGACGAGACCACAGAGGAAGTGACAGCGGAACTTTTTGATCTTCCGGATTCGGTGCCCGAGCAGGCTCCGGATGATGATTTGATAGTCGAGTTTTGCGATTACTGTAGTAGTGAAGGGAAACCCGGGGAACGCCTTGAGATTGTCGATATGAAAAAAGCCTGCGCCGATTGTTTGCCTTTACTGACCGGGTCAGGCGGCAAAACGGCCAACGGATTTCAACCTGACGCCGATTGGGCTTTGGAAACCCAAAGAACGCTTACGTTACATAGAAAGCAGGGAAGAAAATCTCTGGTAGAAAATGTTGTTGGCCTCTTTAAGAGGCTCTTTTCACGATAAAATAGTTTACATAAGGGAATGCACAATGGATTTCACGACCCCGCCACTGTTCTGGTTTCTTTCCGGAGTTGTCCTGTTTATTCTGGAGATGGTGGTACCCGGTTTTGTCCTCTTTTTCTTTGGTGTCGGTGCCTGGATCACGGCATTGTTGAGTTGGCTGTTGCCGATCGGGATTAACAGCCAGATCCTGATCTTTACTGTCTTCTCAGTTGTTGCCCTTCTTGTCTTACGACGACTGGTGAAGAAATCCTTTAGTGGTGATTCCACGAACGAGAACGAGGAAGATTCTCTTGCAGAAAAGGGAGCCCTCGTAGAGATCATACAGGATATTGTTCCACCGGCCGAAGGGAAAGTAAAATATTCGGGTACAACCTGGCGGGCTACTGCGGATAGTGCCATGAGAGATGGAGATCTTGCCGAAATTGTGGAACAACAGGGGCTTGTAATCAAGGTGAAGCCCGTTACCAATAACCAATAATAGTTTTTTATAGAGGGAGGTGTAACCGTGGAAAATCTTGTCGCATTAGTGTTTTTGTTTATCCTGGTTCTGGTTATCCTGGTCAAGACGGCTGTTGTCGTGCCGCAGCGTAAGGAGTTTGTGGTTGAGAGACTCGGTAAATACCGGAAGACGCTTTCAGCCGGTTTCCATATCCTGATTCCTTTTATGGATAAGGTTGCCTATAGACGGTCCCTGAAAGAAGAGCCGATTGATATTGCAGCTCAGACCTGCATCACTGCAGATAACGTTACCCTTGAGGTTGATGGTATTCTCTATCTCCAGGTTATGGATTCCAAGAAGTCGGCCTACGGCATTGAGGATTATCATTTTGCAGCTTCGCAGTTGGCTCAGACCAGCCTGCGTTCGGCAATCGGTAAGATTACCCTTGATTCCACCTTTGAGGCACGGGAGACCCTTAACGGCCAGGTTGTGGATGCCCTTGACGAGGCGGCCCGAAACTGGGGTGTTAAGGTTCTTCGCTATGAGATAAAGGATATTCAGCCGCCCCGTACGGTACTTGAGGCGATGGAAAAGCAGATGAAGGCCGAACGTGAAAAACGTGCTGACATTGCCCGCTCGGAAGGTGAGAAGCAGGCAGTGATCAACCGTGCCGAGGGTGACAAGTCAGAGGCGATTTCACTTTCCGAGGGTGAAAAGATGAAGCGCATTAACGAGGCAGAAGGTCGCGCCCAGGAGATCCTCCGGGTTGCCGAGGCCACCGCTGAAGGTATTCAGAAGGTTGCCAAGGCGCTCTCATCGGAAGGGGGGATGGAGGCAGCCAACCTGGAAGTAGCCAAGAAGTATATCGATGAGTTCGGGAAGCTGGCCAAGGAAAACAACACTATGATTATCCCCGGCAACATCACCGATGTGAGTTCCATGGTGGCCACCGCCATGGCCACGGTCGGCCACGTCAAGAAAAAGGGTGAGGATGGGGAACCGGAAATCCGGTTTTCAGCTTCATAACAACTGGTGAGCAATTCACCTGTTGTTAGCAAAATACATAAAAAGGGAATGAGGGACTTATGACTGAAAGACCTCGTTCCCTTTTTTTTATCCACCTGCTGATGGTGATATGTGCCACCCTGGTGTCGACTTCATTTACCGTCTGTGCAGCAGTATCGAATGCACTTGACCCGCTGGTCCTTACCTTTATTCGTTTTATTATGGCTTCCCTGTTGCTCCTGCCTGTGGTTATGGTCAGGTTTGAGCTGCACCTTTCCGCTTCCCTGTTTTTTCGTTCGTCAGTTATCAGTAGCTGCCTGGTCCTTTTTTTCTGGTGCATGTTTTTATCATTGAGATACACAACAGCCCTGAATACAAGCGTTATTTTTGCTATTGTCCCTGTTATCTCCTGGGGGTATAGCATGGTGTTGTTGAAGGAGCGTATCGGTCGGGCCCAATCTGTGGCACTCTTTCTTGGTATGGCCGGGGCTATCTGGGTTATCTTTCGGGGAAATCCGTTACAGTTGGTGGATGTGGATTTGAATAGGGGGGACCTGATTTTTCTGGCTGGCTGTTTTGCCATGGGGCTTTATACCCCTTTGATAAAGTTGCTCTATCGAGGAGAGCCAATGCTGGTCCTCACCTTCTGGATACTGGTGACAGGGACTATCTGGCTCGGACTATTCGGGGCTGGGAAGATTCTGGCAACCGGTTGGTCTTCAATTCCGCTTAGTATCTGGGGCTGGGTTGGATATCTGGCTTTTTTCACCACGGTCGTCACATTTTTCCTGACGCAGTATTGCATCCTTTTTATCGGTCCGACCCGGGCCATGGCCTACTCGTATCTCTACCCCTGTCTGGTTCTTTTGCAGGATTTGGCGCTGGGCAAGGGAATGCCCCCGCCGGCAATCATTCCGGGTATTGTTATTGTTCTGGCTGCAATGGTTGTCCTCCAGTATACGACGGGGAGGCTGGGCAAATAGGAGACTGCTGGTGAAGCTACCGATTCAGGTTCTATGCTTCCAGCACCATTGTCCCGGCCACACGATCATGAAGGCACCTTCTTTCCTTACCGAAGATGAACAGTACGTCGATGATGGAAACCAACCCACCGATAAATGGAATATTGCCTATGACGGAGGTGAATCCATATCTGACGAGAATATTTCTCTTAAATGAGGGGAGGTTTCCCTGAAGGTCGGTGATTTTAATCCCAACCATCTTTTTGCCTATGGTCTGGCCATAAAGAGCGAGATACCTGCCATGAATAAGGAAGAAAAACACGATACCAAACACACCTAAAAGGGCATTGTATCCGTAGTTGGTTGTGCCACTGGTAATGATGTCGAATCCACCGGTGAAATACATCAATGGCAGTATGAGCGCTATTGAAATTATGGTGTCAATTATGACTGCACCCAAGCGTTTTCCGCGGGAGGCAAGTATTGTTGTTCGATTCTCGTCGGCGAGCAGCTCTGCTGTTGGTGCGGCATATGGATTATCGTTCTTTTCAATCTTTGTTTGAACATTTTCCTTGAGAGGAAACGCTTGGGGCGTTGGTTTTGTGGTCTCCTGAGTCAGTGGGGATACTATGCCTGAGTTCAAGCTATTGGATTCTGGAGCATTACCGGTAGGGACAGGTGCGGTCTTTCTTGTCACTTGTACCTGCAGGCCGATGCTTTCCAGTTTCTTTTTATAGATACCAGCCTCTCTGGAGGATAATCCGGACTTTATTGTCTGAGCTGTTGGGGAGGAGAGAAATGATTCGGCCTTGTCGGCAGATACCTTGAACAAGATAGAAAAACTTTTGATCGCTTCATATTTGTCTATTTCGGGCTGCAGCTGGCCTGCATATCTGATTGTATACTTATCGTCCATTTTATCTCTCGTTGCGAAGTGATCTGTATGATTGGGGGGAACTTTTATGTCGTAGCAAGAGAATAGCAACTATAATAATTATGTGCAATAAAACGTGTATTTACTTACTGTTGTTGGCGGGATGATGACATTTGTTTAATAAAACAGGTTTCTCCGGCATATTGGGTTTTATGCTTTTTCCGAGAGCGGGAATGTCTCCTGAATTGTATGAACAGCACCCTTTGGGGTCAATATACTGGAGTAGAGCTTGAATTCGCTCATCGTAAATTCAGGTGTATTGAAAAGAGCATTGTCAGAGAGGAAGCGGGTGACCCGCTTGAGTGGACTGTTTTTGAGACGGCACAGGGTTAAATGCGGTGCGAATTTACGACGGTCTCGCTCGATGCCGATATCTGCGAGTGCCTTTTCTATCTTGTTTCTGAGAGCTACTGTCTCGGTGCTTGGATATATGCCAGCCCACAGGACTCTCGGCATACCTCGGGGCGGGAAGTGTCCAACGCCGTTCAGTTTAATACTAAAGGCAGGAAATAGAACAGTATGAAGTGCCTCCTTTATGTCGAGGAGAAGTGCTGTATCTGTGTCGCCGATAAACTTTATGGTGAGGTGAAGCTGATCCTCTGGCACCGGTCGGCTTCCGGGGATGGAACCGCCCATTCCGGCAATAAAGGGTTTCATTTCCTGTGGCAGGTCGAGTGCGATAAAGAGTCGTATCATCTTTTTCTATTGTGTTGGGAACTTTGACTGGCTCAGGGGTAATTTCACTTATACCGGAGTGCGAGTTGGTCTTTACTCTTTTCACAACTCAGTCAGTCGGTGAATTGCCTCGTTCGCCAGGGTAAGTCCGAAAATTCCGGTGAGTGTGGGCAGGCTGCCAAGCACATTCCGTTCCCTGCCCCGATCACTAAAGGGTGTTTCCCCAATCTTGACCTCTTCATTTGGTTCGGTGTAGTCGAAGTTCACTTTTTCCGTTGAGTACACACAGGTGATACCCCGGCCAATTTCCTGTCTTCGGAGTCGTTTACGGACATGTTTTGCCAATGGGCAGTTGGTGGAGTCGAAAATATCACCTAAGCGAATCCTGGCCGGATCGGTCCTGAGGGCTGCTCCCATTGAAGAGAGCGTCGGAATCTGTCTTCTGTAAGCTTCAGCAAGAAGTTGAACTTTCGGGTTAAGGGCGTCTATGGCGTCGATCAGCAGATCCGGGCGCGGCGTAAAGATCTCATCAAGCGTTTCCGTCGCAGCAAAGAGCGGTAGGTCCTCGACATGGCAGGCCGGGTTGATATCGAGAACCCTGTTACGTGCGCTGGCCGCTTTTAACGAGCCGAGAGTGGATTCAAGGGCAAAAATCTGGCGGTTGATATTGGTAGGTTGGATTGTGTCGAAATCAACCAGGCGCAGATTTCCTATGCCAGCCCTTGCCAGCCCTTCCACAACATAGCCACCGACAGCGCCGAGACCGACAACGGTAACCCTGCTATTACAGAGCTTCTCAAATCGGTCCTGGCCAAGTATTCTCCTCGTACGCGAGAATCTTGCAGAGTTGGTTTTAATAATGTCTGTCCCTGGGTTCATAATTGTTTAATAGAGGTTGATAAAATATAATCGGTTTATGCATTCCATGAGAATATCCGTGATGCGATAAAGAGAAATAGAATTGTCGAAACGGTGAGCAGTATGCATTCAAGCCGGACGTCATAGAGTGTTGCCGCATCGTTCATGACGGCTCGTATTCCGGTCAACAGGTGGGTCAACGGAAAGAGCTGGGAAATTTTAAGGATCCATTCCGGACTGCCTTCCAGTGAGAACCAGACCTCTGAGAGGAACATCATTGGCCAGGATATAAAGTTGAGGGTGCCGCTGGCAAATTCCTCGCTGGTTCCACGGGCCGCAAGAATGAGTCCCATGGCAGAGAGGTTCAGGCCACCAAGGAAAAAAAGGAAAAAAACGAGCCACAGGGAACCGGCTACCCGGAAATCAAAAATCAGATCGGCCCCAAACCAGACGATAATCAGGGTAAACATCAACAGGAAGATCCGTGAGAGTATCTGGGCGCTCAGGTATTCAAAAGCCGTGAGTGGTGTGGCTTTTAACCTCTTCAGTGCTCCGTTTTTCCGGTAACGGACAACAATGTAACCGACTCCCCAGAGTGCGGAAAACATCATGTTCATGGCAAGTATGCCAGGAAACAGCCAATCGAGGTAGCGTACCTGGTAGCCGTTGAGAAGCTTTTTCTCGGCGGGCAGGTCCGCTCCAAGAAATGAGGTGAGGAATATTTTTTCGGCCAGCGCACCGTTGGGGGATGAGTCGTTAAGCCAGTAGGCGTGAGTAGGGGAGGTGGCGGCAACAAGGAGGTCCAGCTTATGATTTAGGAGTTTTTTTTCACCTGCTTCAAGTGATTCAACGGGGATGATAACAATATGTTTATCGTTCAGAAACGAGTCAGGAAGTGTGGTCTCCGCCTGTTGTTCTGGCTGCTGCGCACTGAAGACACCTACCTTGAATTGTTGATATTCCCTGTCGTTGAACATCAGGCCGAAACCGACAATAAGCATGAAGGGAAACATAAAGTTCCAGCCAAAGGCGGCTCTGTCACGGAAAAATTCGTAATTTCGGGCAATAAACATAGCCCATATACGTCTGAAGGATGGCAGGTTCATAATCAATCCCTGAGAGTCCTGCCGGTGAGATGGAGGAATACATCCTCCATGGTCGGTGAATGTATTGTCATTTCGGCGAGTGGTATGTTGTTGTCGGTAAAAAAGTGAACCACTTCCTCAATATGCTTGGTCTTGATCCTGATGGTATCCTCTTCGGTGTTATATATAAAGGGTATGGATGGAGTTGAGGGCGGCAGGGCGCGTGCCGGTAGTGAAATTGTGGCAACAGGGCAATAGTGACGGATTAGCTCTTCAGGAGAACCTTCAGCTATGATGAGGCCACGGTCCATAATCGCGATCCGGTCACACAGGTATTGCGCTTCCTCCATAGAGTGGGTGGTCATGATGATCGTTTTTTCACGGCTCTTGATATCATCCACCAGAGCCCACATGTTTCTCCTGGACTGTGGGTCGAGACCGGTAGATGGTTCATCGAGAAAAATGAGCTCCGGATCGTTGATGAGGGCAAGTGCCAGCATCAACCGTTGCAACTGACCGCCAGACAACTCTGTGTTTTTACGTTTATGAAGACTGGTCAGGTCACAGCTGAGCATAAGCTGGTCGAGATCTACCGGTGAAGTGAATAATTTCGCAAATGCCTGCAGTGTTTCCTCCACGGAGAGATAGTTGAGGAGGGAGGTATGTTGAAACTGAATACCTATCTCCTCCCTGAAGGATACGGAACGGGGCGCGCCCTTGAAGGTTATGGTACCGCGGGTCGGGGGAATAATGTCCTCTATGATCTCAATGGTTGTGGTTTTGCCGGCACCGTTTGGTCCCAACAGGCCAAAACAGGAGCCTCTTTCAACCTGGAAAGAGACATCCTGTACCGCAACTGTTTGACGGTACTCTTTTCGTAAATGTTCAACAGTCAGTAATATTTCCATGTTTCAGCAGTGATTATCCAGAAGTTATGGGTCTGCCACTCTCAGCAGAATACTATGGAAATTTGATCGCCGATGTCAATACCAATTGCATATACAGGAAAAGCATTGACAATAATTCAGCAAAACGATACTTATAGATAATAATTATCAATTGCAGGTGGACCCATGCAACTCAGAATGACAAATCAGCGTGAAATAATTCTTCGTGAGCTCCGCAAAAGCAGGCAGCACCTCAGCGCAGATGAACTTTATGAGCGTGTGAAGAAGACGATGCCCCGTATCAGCCTGGCAACTGTGTACAGGAATCTGGAAATCCTGTCCGAGGCCGGGCTTATCGCGAAGCTGGAAATCAGCGGCAGGCAGAAGCGATTCGATTATGACGTGGTTGATCAT
Organism: Desulfopila sp. IMCC35008; assembly: GCF_010646885.2. GTDB lineage: Bacteria > Desulfobacterota > Desulfobulbia > Desulfobulbales > Desulfocapsaceae > Desulfopila. Next base: position 6,071,504 of record NZ_CP050700.1, read on the forward strand.
GATCATATATATTGCGTGGTATGTCATCGCATAGATAACCTTGAAATGAAACGACAATCATTTGAAGAAATTCCGGACGATTCCCGCAGGGGGTATTCAATTACCGGATACCGTGTTGAAGTTGCAGGCATCTGCCCTGAATGTAAGAAAAAAAAGTGATTATAGGAGACTATTCAATGAGCTGCAAGCCGAAACCACTGACCGATGAACACCTTAAAATCCTTGAAGCTATGGCAAATACCAGTGAGCCCTGTGGTTCAAAAGATATCGCCACTACAACCGGACTTGAATCGAAAGTTGTCAGCTCTCGGATTACTGCTCTCAAGAAAAAAGGACTGGTAGAGAGTCCGGTAAGGTGTAAATACGCAATTACTGATGATGGGCGTGCAGAATTGAAGTAGCTGGCATTGGGTGATATAGAATTTGAGGCCGATAGGACTATTCCTGTCGGCCTTTTTGTGTTTTGGATTCAGGTATATCAGAATAATTGAATTTTAAAACCAGTATTTATTTGATTTCTGTTGCTGACAGGCCCGGGCCGCATTATATTCAACCCGATATTATTTAGTGCCGGAAAGAGCGAAATAGTTATGTCAGGAACTATGTGACAGCCTCCCCACCATATCCGGTATACCGGATGAGCTTTGGTCTGGTGAAAGACTAAACTCGTACACAACTTTTTCAACAAGAAGATATGAAAGAAGACAAATCACAACAGGGCGGGTCCATTTTTAAGTCAATTTTCAGCAAGCTTACCGGTGGGGGAACAAAGCAAGAGGGCAGCAGTGGCGCAGCGCTGGATTCATCGAATCCTACAGAGAACCTGAAGGCCCTGGAAGAGTATGAGGCAATACGCCAGCAACCTGAAGCGCTCTCCGGTTGGGATTTTGATCGCGCCTTTGCCTTTCTCGAGAATCATCCCGACTCAAATCTTGCCGAAAAGCTGAAGGAGGAGATGTATTCTACCAACAGCAATACCCTCAAAGGATTGAGTTATGCAAGTGCTGTTAAAGTGTTGGAGATAATGCCCGACCATCCGGGTTCCGAGTCCATACTCAAAGGGTTCAATAAACTTGAGAAAGACTATATCAAGGAGCTGACATCGGATGTCATCGCGTATATCCTGAACCGGATCCCCGACCATCCGCTGCATCAGGAACTGACGACCGCTCTGGCCACGAAAAACCTGACAAACGCCTACGATTTTGTCGAAAATAATCCGGATCATCCCTGTACACCCCTGGTCATTCAGGCGATGTTTGACCGGGACGCTAATATTGCGACCCTGCTATTGCATGAGCGTATGGATCATCCGCGGGTAGATGCGATTTTCAAGGGTATCTATTCAATCTCTAGAGAGGCTGCCGGTAGGCTGATGCCTGATGCCATTATGTTTATCATGGATGTTGCCTCAGATCATTCGTATGCGGAAGAGATGATTCAGCGGCTGGTCGACGTCAACTACATCAAGGCGTTTGATTTCGTGCAGGGTAATCCTGAGCATGCCCATGCGGCTCGGATAAAGGAGTTGATTGCTGTCGAGCATCCTGAGCTGGTTGCGCTGATGAGCTGACAATTCCTGCAACTCACCTCTGTCTTTCTATATGGCCGGCAAACCGTTATGTAATCACGGTTTGCCGGTCTTTTTTTATTCTTCAAGCATCTGTCGCAATACAAAAGGAAGTATACCACCATGCCGGTAGTAGGTAACATCCACTTCCGTATCCAGCCTGGACTGTACGGTAAAAACAGTTTCTTTGCCATCCGGTGCAACGGCCCGGACTTCATGTTTGCCACGTGGTTTGAGATTCGCCAGTCCACTGATATGAATGGTCTCGTCTCCCTTGAGGCCGAGTGAATCGATGGAATCGCCTTCCTGGAAGAGAAGCGGCAGAACACCCATGCCTACAAGGTTGTTGCGGTGGATACGTTCGTATGATTCGGCGATAACGGCTTGAACACCCAGCAGGTTGGAGCCTTTGGCCGCCCAGTCGCGGGAAGAACCGGTACCGTATTCCTTGCCACCGAGCACCACCAGTGGCACGTGTTCCTTCTTGTATTGCATGGCCGCATCAAAATTATACATCTCGATACTTTCCGGGTACTTGAGGGTGAAACTCCCCTCTTTGGGGTTCACCATCCTGTTTTTTATGCGGATATTGCCAAAGGTGCCTCGCATCATCACCTCATGATTTCCCCGTCGCGAACCATAGGAGTTGAAGTGCTCCTTCTGCACTCCCTGCTCAATCAGGTATTTCCCGGCAGGGTAATCTTCCGGAATCGCGCCGGCCGGTGAGATGTGGTCGGTAGTGACACTGTCACCAAGTACCAAAAATGTTCGTGCCTCGTGAATATCTGAAAGTTCAAGCGGTTTATCCGTAAATTGATCGAAGTAGGGAGGTTTCTTTATATAGGTAGATCTATCGTCCCAGTTGTAGGTCGTGCTTTCGGCCGCGTTCAGCTCATCCCAGAAGCGATCGCCGCTGAAAATTCGGCTGTACTGACTGGTAAAGCAGTCGAGTGTGACATAGGATTGAGTAAGTTGGTTAATTTCGTCGTTTTCAGGCCATAAGTCCTGCAGAAACACTGCCTGCCCGTTGGGGTCAAACCCAAGTGGTTCACTGGTCAGGTCCAGATCGACCCGGCCTGCAAGTGCGTAGGCAATAACCAGCATGGGGGAGGCCAGAAAGTTCGATTTGATACGCTGATGAATGCGGGCTTCAAAATTCCGATTGCCGGAGAGGACAGCGGCAACGTTGAGCTGGCTGCTGCTGATAGCCTCCTCTATTACTGGGATGAGTGGTCCGCTATTTCCTATACAAGTGGTGCAGCCAAAGGCTGTTATATGAAAACCAAGAGCCTCAAAATAGGGCATGAGCCCGGCATTCTCAAGGTAGCTGCTGACGACCCTGGAGCCGGGTGCGAAAGATGTTTTCACGTAAGAGGGAACCCGCAATCCTTTTTGTACCGCCGCTTTTGCCATAAGGCCTGCGCCTATCAGTACATGAGGGTTTGAGGTGTTCGTACAGGAGGTGATAGCTGCTATGACAACACTGCCGTCCCCGATTGATTCGTGCCGGTTGTTTATCTCGATGCTGACCTGTTTCGGTTCTCGGCGCCCTCCATGGCCCGGTGAGTTTTCAAGTAGTTGACCAAAAGTCTCTTTCATATCGCCAAGGGCTATTCTGTCCTGGGGTCGGGCGGGGCCTGCGAGGGAGGGGTGCACGCTGGAGAGATCAAGCTCCAGCGTTTCAGTGTACTCAATGTTACTATTATCGCTATAAAAGAGGCCGTTAGCCTTATTGTACTTCTCGGTCAGCTGTGCGTATTCTGAGCGGCCGGTTATCTCCAGGTATTCAAGCGTCTTGTCGTCAACCGGGAAGAAACCAAGTGTGGCCCCATATTCCGGCGTCATGTTAGAGATAGTAGCACGGTCGGGAACGGAGAGGCTTGCCACCCCCGGCCCGAAAAACTCGACGAATTTCTCAACCACTTTATGGTGGCGGAGCATTTCGGTAATGGTGAGTACCATATCCGTGGCAGTGACACCTGGGCGGAGACTTCCAGTCAGCCGGACGCCGATAACCTCAGGTATAGACATATAATATGGCTGGCCCAGCATAACCGCTTCTGCTTCGATACCACCAACACCCCACCCCATGACGCCAATCGCGTTTATCATGGGTGTATGAGAATCGAGTCCGACTACAGTGTCGGGATAGGCGACAAAACCATCGTCTGTCGGGGCAGCAATCACAACGCGGCCGAGATGTTCAAGGTTTACCTGGTGGCAGATGCCGGAGTTGGGCGGGACCACCCGGAAATTATCGAAACTTTTTTGTGCCCATTTTAGTAACGTGTAACGCTCACTGTTTCGCTCGTACTCTTTACTCACATTCAAATCAAGGCTGCCGGTGGTTCGGGAGTGGTCGACCTGGACAGAGTGATCGACAACGAGCTCCACCGGTACCCTGGGGTTGACCTTGGATGGGTCCCCGCCTAATGCTTTTACGGCGTCGCGCATGGCAGCAAGATCGACAACCGCAGGTACACCGGTAAAATCCTGCATCAGGACCCGGGCCGGATGGTACGGAATCTCAACCGGTGTTTCATAGCGTGGCGCCCAGTTGCAAATTGTGGTGATGTCGTCTTCAGTGACAATGGAGCCGTCGAATTTCCTGAGCATGTTTTCAACAAGTATTCTGATCGAATATGGAAGCCGTGCTATGGAGCCTATCCCCCGACGCTCAAGTTCTTGTATGTCGTAGTAGGAATAGACTTTATCGTTGGCCGTAACTGTTTTAAGAAAATCCTGGCGATTCATGAACATCCTCTCTAACAGCTGGGTGAAGGAGCATTCGGAGCTTCTTGAGAATTTTGAGTTGAAGTATCAAATCCGCCGAGAAACCCTGGAGGTCAAAGTTCCGATATTGGTGATTATAATCATTATAAGGCTATTGACCCAAGAAATATTACAACATCGGGGTGTGCTGGTGTTCAATATGCAGCAATCAGGAAAAAAACAGGTTGTCTTGACTTTTAACTTTATGAAATTGTATTACTTATAATTGAAGAGAGAAGATTTGACTGTACCAATTCCCCCCCCTGGCAAGGATGAAAGGAGAAATAGATGGCTGAGAAACCCGAGAAAGCAACCCTGTTAACACCCGATGGCATTGATTCCGTTGACGAAGGAAAAAGTGAGAATGATGAAAACAAATCACTGGTCGTCTCCCAGGACCTGCTTCCGGAAAATTTGCTCATAATTCCTCTTCACGACAGGCCCATGTTTCCAAAGATGATGGGCCCGATCTTTGTCGATGATCCCAGGATCCAGGAGGCAATATATAAGCTTACCGAGGAGTCGACACCACTCTATCTCGGGCTGGTGTTGACCCAGCCGGCCGAAGACTCCATGCCAAAAAAACCACAAGATCCCGAGGAATTTTTTAATGTCGGTGTGGTGGTTCGAGTGGTCCAGGCAACCCCGCCTGGTAAGCCGGGCGAGCCGCTCCAGCTCATGGCCCAGGCCCTGGAGAGAATGGAGGTGTTGCATCTGTACAGGAAGGATACGGTCTTTTATGCCGATGTGAATTATCTCTATGAACAAAAAGTAGAGAACAGTGACGAATTAAAAGCGTATGCTGTGGCAATTATCGACGCTATCAAGGAGTTGGTCAATCTTAATCCGCTATTTAAGGAAGGGCTTTCTTTATTGATTGAGCGGATCAACTTGAGTGATCCGGGGGCACTTGCAGATTTCGCCGCCTCAATGACCACCTCGTCCGGGGTGGAAATTCAGGAGGTACTGGAGACTGAGAAGGTCCGAAAGCGTCTTGAAATGGTCTTGCTGCTCCTTAGGAAGGAGCTGGAGATTTCTAAGCTCAAGGCCAAGATTTCCAAGCGCATTGAAGAACAGCTCTCCAAGCAGCAACGGGAATTCTTTTTAAAACAGCAGCTTGAGGAGATCAAGAAAGAGCTTGGCCTTGCCAAGGATGACACCCAGGCGGAAATTGAAAAGTATGAAAGCCGCTTAAAGAAACTGGTTCTGTCAGATGAGGCGAGGGAGAAGGTCCGGGAGGAAATAGAGAAACTCAGGCTCCTGGGACCGTCATCCGCCGAGTTTAATGTGAGCCGGGCCTATCTTGACTGGCTTACTATCCTGCCATGGGGGGTGATGTCCAAGGATAATTATAATGTGACCAAGGCGGAGAAAATCCTCAATCATGATCACTACGGTCTTGAGGACGTTAAGAACAGAATTCTGGAGTTGATTTCCGTTGGTATCGTTAAAGGTGACCTGAGTGGCTCGATTATACTACTCACTGGTCCTCCTGGGGTGGGGAAGACCTCCATCGGCCAGTCTATCGCCAGAAGCCTTGGTCGGGAATTTTATCGATTCTCCCTGGGTGGAATGCGGGACGAGGCAGAGATAAAAGGGCATCGCCGGACCTATATCGGTGCTATGCCGGGAAAATTTATCCAGGCCATTAAAACCTGCAAGACTTCCAATCCGCTCATCATGCTTGATGAGATCGATAAGATCGGGGCCAGTTTCAGGGGCGATCCCGCTTCCGCCCTGCTGGAGGTTCTCGACCCTGAACAGAACAAGGATTTTCTTGATCATTACCTTGATGTGCGGTTCGATCTCTCAAAAGTGCTGTTTATATGTACCGCTAACCAGCTTGAAACAATACCTGGACCACTGCTCGATCGTATGGAAATGATTAAGTTGCCCGGTTATATACTCAAGGAAAAAGTGGAGATTGCCGCCAGGCACCTGGTACCGAAACAGCTCAGACAGCATGGTCTCACCTCCAGACAGGTGAAGATCTCCCGCCCTGTTCTTACCTCCATTGTTGACGGTTGGGCACGTGAGGCCGGTGTGCGCGGCCTGGAAAATTGTATCAAGAAAATTATCCGCAAATCGGTCAAGCATATTGTAAGCGATCCGGATGAGGTGGTGAAAATCACCAAGGGTGAGCTGACCGACCTGCTGGGTAAACGGGTTTTTACGGAAGGCCAGGCGTTTAAAAAACCTCGGATAGGTGTGATACGGGGCCTGGCTTACACCTCCATGGGTGGGACGACACTCCATATCGAATCTATCCCGGTTCCTGGGAATCCTGGTTTTAAGCAGACAGGGCAACTCGGAGCGGTAATGGTGGAATCTTCCGAAATTGCTTATAGTTACTTGCGCTCATTCCTTAGAGATGATGAGCAGGCGCGGGAGTTTTTTAAGAACAATTTCATTCATCTCCATGTTCCTGCGGGCGCAACACCCAAAGACGGTCCTTCGGCGGGTATTACCATGGCCTGCTCGCTCTACTCCCTTGCCAAGAATGTGCCGATTGTGGCTGATACTGCCATGACCGGAGAGCTTACGCTCAGTGGCCTCGTTATGCCCATAGGCGGGGTGAAGGAGAAAATTATCGCCGCCAAACGGTCAGATGTAAAGCAGGTCCTGTTGCCCGCTGAAAATGAGGGTGATTTTGATATGTTACCTGAGCACATCAAGGAAGGGATCAAGGCGCACTTTGTGGCATCTTTCGATGAGGTGTTGAAAATCTGTTTTCCGAAATAACAGCGTCTGATGATAAAACAATGGTTGGCCCGGATGCTTCATCCGGGCCAACCAGCTATTTTACAGGAAGTACACTGACTAACTGACAGGTATATCATAATAACCAGGACAGAGTCAGTTCTTCATAAAGTACCCGGGCTGAAGGGGCGCTATTCAGGTAGCAGATCGTAAAAATAGTTGAGGACATCAGTTCTGGTTACAATCCCGATAACCTTACCGTCCTGGACAACGGGCAGATGGCCGATGTCTGAGTCAAGCATCAATTTTGCCACCTGGGCCGGAATGGCATCGGGTGCAACGGTTGTCAGCTTTCGTGCCATATAGGCCTTGACCGGTCTTTCCCAGTGTTTTTCGTACTTCAGCTTCTTGAAATCCCAGAGGACCACGATCCCGAGCAGGTTCTCTTCTTCCATGACCAGTACACCGCGTATTTTCTTCTCGGCCATAATGGCGTGGACTTCACGCATGGGGGTGTCCGGTAACACACTGAAAACCGGAAAAGACATCAGGTCGGCGATGTGCACCCCTTCCCGTTGTTCCGATTCCAGCAGTTCCATTATTTGCTTCTTTATTTCTTCCGGGCTGGTTTGGTCACTTTTTAAGGTTGCCGATCCCGCACCCGCATGACCTCCTCCACCCAGCTGCCCCATGATGCGGCCGACGTTGATACTCTCCACGCCGCTCCGGGCAATAACGGTGGAGCGACCGTTCATGATGAAGATGACAAAGATTGCATCGACATTGATGATGGACCGGTACATGGAAACAATACCGGAGAATGTGGTCGTTTTCCCTTCTAGGGTCACGATGTTAAAACCGACCTGGTAATTGTTGACGGCAACCTTTTCGGTTCCCTTCATCATCTCGAACAGTACTTCTTTTTGTTTTTCTTCATATGGCGGGTTAAGGAAAAACGTGGCAACATTAAGGTCCGCCCCATGTTCCAGGAGAAAGGCAGCGGCGTAGGCATCTTCAGCTGTTGTGGATGGGTAGGTCAGATGTCCCGTATCTTCATAAAGTCCGATGAGCATAACCGTGGAAGTGAGGGGAGTAAGCTGGATACCCTGTTTCTTGAATTCCCTTACCAGTAATGTAACCGTTGCCCCGATATGTTCCTGGCAGTACCAGTCAGCCTGTATAGTCCCTGCGGACGGGTGGTGGTCCCATAAATGGATTTCCAGGTTTTCTTTTTCCTTGAGTTTGTCCATCCTGTCGAGTCGGTGCCAGGAGCCAGCGTCGACAACCACCAGCTTGTCCACTTTGTCATGTTCGACCTCGTTTGGCAGGATCAGTTCGAAGGCCGTTTTGTGGGTTGAGAGAAAGCGGCTTACATTTCGGCTCACCTGTTTGGGAACCACCCCTATACTGTCTGGATACAGTTGGGTGGCGGCGATGATGGAGGCCAATCCATCGAAGTCAGTTTGCTTGTGGCTGGTGATGATTGTGTGCATGGTTCCTATATAACCGGCAGGCCAGCTTTATGGGTATCCTTTTTTTAGTCGAGAGGGTAGATAGGTCTCTCTGTTTTCTCAAGGTAATAGGGCATCATCTGCGCTGCAAGCTGTTGCAGCGTCTCCTGACGGTTTGTTGGTGAGGGATGGGTGGAGAGGAACTGAGGAGGGCCGCCACCGCCTGCTTTCTCCATTTTCTGCCAGAGTGTTGCCGCAGCATGCGGGTTGTAGCCTGCCCGGGCAGCGAGTTCAATACCCATCAGGTCAGCTTCTGACTCTGAAGAACGACTGTTGGGCAGGTTGATGGCCAGTGCCGCAGCCAGGGCAGAGCCGGTCAGGGCCAGTCCTGCGTGGTCACTGTCACCGACTGCGATAGCCACGCCCAACATGCCGATCTGTGTTGCCATGGCCATGGACATCCGTTCAGCTGTGTGGTTGGCAAGTGCGTGGGAAATCTCATGTCCCATGACCTGGGCCAGTTCATCGTCTGTGGGTTGAACCTTCTCGAGCAGGCCGGTGTATACTGCCATTTTACCTCCCGCCATGCACCAGGCATTAACGGTTTCCGGATCATCAATGACTTTTACCGACCACTCCCAGTCCCGGCTCTGCGGGAAGAGAATGATTGCCTGGGTGATGATCCTGCCGGTAATGTCCCGCACCCTTTGTGAGGCTCTGTTGTCGTTATCGATTTTTCCTTCTTTTTGCAGGGGAAGGAGCGTCTGGGCATAGGCCTCGCGGGAGGCGGAAATGGCATGTTCAGGAGATATCAGCATCAATTGCGATCTGCCTGTCGGACTGGTGGCACAGGCGGTCAGCAGGAGCAGGATAGTTATAATGAGCCAGTTTTTCATAGACTTTGTGTATTTGTAGTGTGATTTTCCTTTCACCGCAGGAAATCCGGAAAATCTCTTAAGTGCTTCAATAATACTAATAATTAATCATTTTTGGTAGATAGTATACCATATTGGCTACATAAATTATACTTCAGAGGGGAGTATGTTTACTGGAAATTTACTTTAAGTCTACCCGCTTTATGTGTTAAAATTAATGTATTGCCGAAGCTTTATTCGCCCATTTGGTGATCGCCTGGAAGGTTGTCACCACTTTTTTTATTGGGCAGACAGTCCGTCTTGTGAGGTTGAAAAGCAGCTATGATCCGAAAGGTTCTCTTCGTTGATGATGATCAAATATTGCAGCTTGCGATCGAAAAGCGACTCAGTGCGTATCGTGACCAGTTTTCCATTGTCCTGGCCAACGACGGTTTTGATGCACTGAAGAAACTGGCGGAGACGCCTGTTTCGGTCATCTGTATGGACCTCATGATGCCGCGTATGGACGGTATGGGACTGCATAGTAATGTTCGGGAGCGATACCCCGATATTCCCATTATTATCATCTCCGGGATGAAAGAGGAAAATGCCAGGCACCTGACGGAAGCTGAAGGGGTCGTCGGCTATTTCAAGAAACCGTTTGATGCAGATGAGCTCGGAAAAAAGATTATCAGCATTCTGCAGGAAGAGGCCAAGTCAGGAATTATGCACAATGTTTCTCCTACCATGTTCATGCAGCTTATGGAGATGGAAGGAAAAACCTGTACCATAAGAATGATAGATAATACTTCCGGCGAGGGAGGTATCCTTTACCTTCTTGACGGTCAGCTGCTTGATGCACGTGTCGGTGACAAAAAGGCAATGGATGCGGCCTATCATGTTTTCTCCTGGGATGAGGTTACTGTATTTTTCCGTAACGAATGCGAGGTGCAGGAAAACAGGATCAACAGTGAGTTGCAATCCATCATCATGGGTGCCCTGGCTGCAAAAGATGAGTTGGATGACTCTCTTTTCGGAGACGAGGAGGGGAGTCCCGTTGCCGGATCAATAGCCGGGGTAGATGGTGAAGATCTGGGGTTGCCTATGGAGCTGCTGGATGATGCGCCGAAAGACCTGGATCAGGCACTCACCGGTAAGAACCTGGCCGAAGATGATCCGATGGCCGACCTGAGGGCATTTATCCGTGATGAGCTTGGCGGTGAGGGCGAAATAGAGGCGGTCTATAAGGATGAAAAGCTTGATCCTGCCGCTGAAAAAATAAACAAGGTTGGCGAACTTTCCAACCTTGGCACGTTTAAGGCAGGATATGTGGAGAATGAAAGAGGTGCCGGGAAGTTGATTATTCCTGAGAGTCCTTCAACAGTTCTGGATGTCGGGCCGGAGTTTCCTGTCAATAAGACCTTAAAGGCAATACAAAAACGCAAATAGAATTCTCGGCTACACGGATTTGCTATTGGCATTTAAGGCTTGTTGCATCTCAGAACCGGTCAGTTTGGTAGTAAACATAAGGTGCAGTGAGTATTCGTTTCCAATCAGGTCTTGATCCCGTACAGCTCGTACCACACCGGCTCGAATCAAAAGTCCGGTCGCGATGCCCGCATTGATACTGACCCGCAGTTTTCTGCCGAAAAGGTTGACTGCGTTTTTTTTCTGCGACGAGTGGATGGAAAAGGCAACGCCTCCCCTGGATATATCGAGAAGGTGACCTTTAGCGACAATACCCGTTTCGTTTCCTGCTTTGTCAAGTACGGCGAATGAGAGCCTTCCAGACAATTTTTTTCTCTCTAGCTGGCGACGGTTGCGTCGAATCTTTTGTACCAGCGCACTTGTGGATTCAAAATTATTGCAGAAATGAGAGAGTTTTGATTCAAGTGACGGGTGAGCTTCCCTGAGATTGTCTAATGTGTTACGCGACAATTGAAAAACTTCAGTACCAAGGCTCTTGGCGTTGATGGTCCAGACGGAAGCTTCGAAAAATGTCCCTGCGCCGATAATCTCTCCTGCTTCCTTAATCTTTAGGGGGAGTGAAGAATTTTGCTGCATGGCCTGGATCTGTACACTGCCGCTATTGATGAAAAAGAGGGCGGCCATAAATGTACCCTGCTTTGCCAGCATCTCTCCTGCCGGGTAAGTTTTGAGAGTCATGGCGTGATATAGGGCCGAAAACTCTTCCTCGGTAAGATGTTCGGTAAGAACCTTCCAGACTTCGAGATGGTCCTTGTTGATACTGGCTATTTTCTCTTCCTGAATTATTTCAGCAGCCCGTACGATCTGTATGAGGGCCATGGAATCTATCGTCATAAGCCAGTTGCGCAAACTGTCAGCAGTCGTGAAATCTTTTTGAGCGGCGCTCTCTTCAATGAGCTGCATGATGAGCGCTATTGCCTGATCTTTCTTGCCCTCATCTACCAGCGCAATAATCTTTGGCACCTCGGGAATATCGATTTTTGGCGCAGCTGTTGGCTCTTTCCTTTTAGTTGATTGAGGTGTCGGAGGTGCTTCCGGATTAGTCAAGGGAGGTGTGACAGAAGCTGGCTGAGGAGTAGCTGGTCGCGGACGTGGAGGAGGCGTGGTGGGTGGTCTGGGCGCTGCTTTCTGCAACTGACGGATTGAGATTCGTACCGCCTCGCGGATCTCCACATTGAAAGGGGCACCGGGAATCGATTCATGATCGTTCAGAAATGTTTTGAGAGGCCTAATTGCCTGATAAGCTTGACAGTGGCCAAGTGCCTGGCAGATGTAGAGCTGCAATTTCGCCCGCACTTCCGGGTTAAAATTCCGCTCTTGCTGCAGCAGGTTTATGAGGGTGGCAGCAACCTCGGCGTCTGCAAACGGAACCAACTCCTTAATAAGGTTCGGCTTGAGCTGATCGTTGCAGTCAGTCAGCATTTTCAGCAGGATCTTCTTGCGCAGGCTGGGTTCTCTCAGCTTGTGCAGGGTGCTGTCGCAAGCTGCTCTGATTTTAGGCAGGTTCCGGTCATGATTCATGCCAATAATTACATAACCGAGCTCAGTGTTTCTCAGGTAATATCTGCCGCTTGTGAAAATAAGTTCCAGTGTTTTCGGTCTGCAGAGCTCGTTAAGGATTTCATGCCAGAGGAGGACTTGTATGTTGTTTGACTGGGTGCCTGCCGGGTCAGACAGATAGAGTGGGGTCCCCCGGTCGGAGAGAAGAATCACATCTTGTATGGAGTCGAGTTGTGATATCTTGCTCAAAAAGGTGTTCATAGATGTTCAATAAATAGACAGAAACACTGTTTCGCGCCGGTTGCCAGACTCTAGATGGAAGGTATCCGTGGCCGGTCAGGTTCGGGGCAATTCAGCCGGATGGGTCCTGATGACGAGTTTCGTCCATCATGTTGCAATTCTGTTGAGGCTCCATGTTCTTCTGTTCGGTTTCTCCAGCAACGCGTCGCGTGTCATAATATACTGATATGAATGGCTATGCAAGGTATAGCGGCTTTGTTTCCCGCTGCGTGCCGTCCTTGCATACTGCTCATGTTTTCCTGAAAAGAGGGAATATACGCCCGCTTGGAGAAAAAGCAATAGCAATTATCAGCTGGGTTCCAGGTCAGGCTTTTATCAACTCCTCCTCTATCATACGATCGATCAGGTCGAGGACGAACTGGCGCTGGGTTGAAGAAGCATAGGCAATACAGGTGCAATGCAGGTTTGACTGGCTCCGAACAAGCAGCTCGAAGCGGACCAGTGTTTGTTCAACTTCAACAGCCATATAGAATGGGCCATGGTTATCGTGCCCCTGCTGTGCCTCAGAGAAGAGGTCCGCCGGTAAGACGATCCAGTAGAGTCCGATCATGGGGCCTGGCTGCAAGGTACGTTTTAAGTAGGAGTCTATATTGTCGCGCTCCATAGGGGAGAGCTCGTCTATAACAATTTGTCTCATAGTGTAATGTTTTTATTTGTAGTTTCTTGATGTAGTGGCAGTATTAGATATCGAGCCAGGTTGTGTCCCTGTTGAGGTTGTCGCAGCCTTTCCTGGTGACGACGACCATATCTTCGAGCCGGACACCACCCCAGCCTGGTATATAGATTCCCGGTTCAATAGTGACGATCATCCCTTCTTTAAGTTTTGCAGTACCTCTGGGAGATAGCGAGGGGGCTTCGTGGACAGCAAGGCCGACTCCATGACCAAGGCTGTGCCTGAAATACTTGCCGTATCCCGCTTCTGTGATAACCTCCCGTGCAGCTTTGTCAACCTCCTGCCCCGTTACACCGGCCCGAACGGCTTTCAGCCCGGCTAGTTGGGCGCGCCGTACGATTCGGTGAATCTTTTTATACTCTTTGTCAGCTTTTCCAACGGCAAAGGTCCTTGTCATATCAGAGCAATAGCCGTCAAGCACCAAACCCATGTCAATGGTTAACGATCTGTTTTTAAGGATAGGCGAGGGCGTAGGTACAGCGTGGGGCAGGGCCCCGTTATCCCCTGATGCGACAATGGAATCGAAACTGGCTCTTTCGGCACCTCGTTTTCGCATTTCCTGTTCAAGTGCCAGGGCGATCTCGATTTCACTTTTCCCGGGTTGGATAGCTGGAAATATGGCCTTGAAAACCTTTTCATTAAGGCGCACGGATTTCCGGATAATTTCAATTTCTCTAGGCTCTTTGATCGAGCGCATCTTTTCGACAATACCAGTCAATGGGGCGAGCTTGATATTGAGTTTTGAAAACATTTTCTCCAGCGATTGGACCGTAGAGTGCAACATGTATTGGGATTCAAATCCCATGACGTCAATACCCTGTTTGGGCAGGAATTTTTTAAGAAACTGCGATAAGCCTCTTTGGTAGATTTTCACATCGAGATGGCTGACTTCCTGCTCTGCCTGGAGGGCATAACGAAAATCGGTCAGCAGGAATCCCTTGCCGGAGGCGGGAAGAAACAGTACGCCGGAACTCTCACTGATGTCGTGGTCAAAGGCGGTAAATCCACTCAGATAACGCCTGTTCTGCGGTTGGCTGATCAGGATGCCGTCTATTTTCTTGCGGCGCAGTGTCTTCTGGAGACGCTTTATCCGTTTGCTGTAGTTCATTTTTTAGTTCAGTCCCAACTGCTGGAGGATGACCTCTTTGCGCTGATCCAATGCCTGGGTATACTGTCCGTTAAGGTCCTGCTCCACTTTTCCCATCTCCTCATGATATTGTGGGTGCATGGATGCGGTCAGTCTTTCAGGATCCACACCTTTGGCCATGGCCTGCTGCTGAAGCTGGCCTTTGAGAGCTTCTTCTACCTGTTCGACAACCTGTTCCTTGTGCTGCCCGTACTGCTGGAGAATTTGCTGGAGTTCAGAACAGACAGTGTTGAGGGCGCCGGCGCCGGCAGCCTGGATCAGTTCTGTTATGCCTTTAAGGGCGACTCCGTTTCGTTCTTCCAGTATTTCATCTCGGGGAAGAACAACATTTCTGAGCAGGATACCAACAGCGCCCTTGTTAATCGCCAGCTGGTCTTCCGGTTTCTGCTTGCTGAGTTCGGCTACAAGGTCCTGCAGTTTCCCGTCAAGATAGTCGGCCGCTATGCGCATGCCGGTTTTTACCTGCTCTTCATTGTTGTCAACCGGTGCTGCGTTGGCTGCCATTTTGGCCGCCCGTTCCATTACCAGTTCCATTGTTGATTTTATCTCTGCCATTTTGGCTCCTGCTTCTATGTAAAGGTTTGAACTAATGTCTCGTAAAGGTGTATCTTGAAAATTGCTTAAATATGTACAACAGAGATTAATGCAGCGCAAAGAAAAAGCGTTACCGGCGTTGACGTACCAGCCGTGCCCCAAAGAATCCGTCAATGGTGCTGTCAGGATGCGGGGAAAAACAGTTATCTGCGATAAGTTCTTGACACTTCTCAGGTAAAAAGGGTCTGCAGTCAGTCAGATTGTACTCTTCATTTTCTTTGAGGAAGGCGGTGACTACATCCATGTTTTCTTCCTGCTCCAGTGAGCAGGTGGCATATACCAGAATTCCATTTTCGGCTACAAGTTGGGCCGCATGGTTTAAAATTTCGAGTTGTATGCGTTGATAGCTAATAAAATCCTCGGGTTTCCTGTTCCAGCGGATGTCGGGATGTCTGCCGGTGACACCGGTTCCGGAGCAGGGGGCATCAATAAATACACCGGAAAAGAGTATCCGGGAGGTTCTGCTGTAATCCTGTAGAGTCTTTTTGTGCAGGACCGGGCGATTGTCGTCAGATAACCTGGTGATGTTGTCTTCAAAAAGACGCTGGCGGCGCGGTTCCGGTTCAACGGCGATAACGCGTGCAGAATACGGTTGCGTGAGTTGAAGGATATGGCTCGTTTTACCACCCAGGCCAGCACATCCGTCAAGGTATACCCCATTTTCACGGAATGGTGACAGGAGGAGTGCAGCGAGCTGGGCGGCTTCGTCCTGGGGTTGAAAATATCCTTCTTTGTATCCGGGGAGCTTGTTGATCGAGCCCTGATAGCATGGCAGCACGATACTGTCGGGAGCATAATGTCCAATCGCGGCATCAAGCCCGTCCTGCAGGAAAAGATCGAGCAAATTCTCCCTGGATATACGGCTGGTGTTGGCGCGCAGGGTAAGAAGCGGCTCCTCGTTGTTGGCCCTGCAGATACGTTCCATCTCCTGTTGGCCAAACCTGGCACTCCAGCGCCGGGTCATCCATTCGGGATGATTCAGCAGAGACGCGGTCGATTCATCTTCCGGAGACGGTAAGGTTCCTTTTTGTTTTTGGCGGATCGATTCACGGAGGATACCATTTACAAATCCATGTAATCTCTTTGGGAGTCGCGCCGCTTTCATGGCGTTAACGGTCTCATTGACCGCGGCGGATTCAGGAATGCGATCAAGGAAGAAAATTTGATACAGACCAACCCGGAGACCATTGAGGACAAACACATCCAACTTTTTAAGCGGATGACGGCTGAGCTGACCGATCAGACTGTCAAGGTACTGGCGTTTACGCAGCACACCATATACCAGATTCATTGTCAGCGCCCTGTCTGCGGAAGACAGGGCGCTTTCACTACTCACTGATTCGAGGAGAGGTTTGACCGGGTAGGCGGTTTTCTGCAGCCGGCAGAGGGTTTCAATGGCCGCATACCTGCCTGTCTGTGTTGAGGTGTTTTTCACAAATTCACATAGAATGGTATTGAAGGATTTTGGTTGATATCTAACACTACACCTTTACCACAGAAACCGGGAAATAGTTGTGACTAATTTTCAGACCTTTTTGTTGGCAACAGCTTACAAATATGGAATGAATGGATTACGATGAGTATCGGTACTGTCTACTCCGCCATTGTTCGTTGGGTTTACCTGCGGCAAGACGGTCAAATCCGGAGAGGAAGATGAAGAAAATCAGCTGGTTTGTTGCTGCGGTTGCTTTGTTTTGTATAAGTGGTGTTGCTTTTGGGGCGACCCGGGATGAAGTTCAGAAGAGAGGGTATCTGCAGTGCGGTGTCTCAACCGGTTTGCCCGGTTTCTCCAGTCCTGATAACAAGGGGAACTGGACCGGCCTTGACACCGATATCTGCCGAGCCGTGGCCGCTGCCGTTCTTGGTGATGCGAAAAAGGTGAAATTTATTCCACTCACTGCTATGGAGCGTTTTACACCGCTGCTGGCAGGAGAAGTGGACATGCTCTCCCGAAATACCTCCTGGACCTTCACCCGGGATTCTTCGTTGGGACTAAACTTTGCCGGGGTGAGTTACTATGACGGGCAGGGGTTTATGGTATTGAGAAAACGAGGGATAACAAACATCACCGATCTCGCTGGTGCTACCATTTGTGTACAGTCCGGCACGACCAAGGAGCATGACCTGGCGGATTATTTCAGACAGAACAAGATGGAGTATCGTCCCCTCCTCTTTGATACTCCGGATCAGGCAATCAAGGGTTTCGAGACCGGCAGGTGTGATGCGATAACCAGCGGTCGCTCCCAACTCTACGGCCTGGCCGCTAAACTTGCTGTGCCGACGGAGGCAGACGTATTGCCGGAAGTTATTGCCAATGAACCTCTCGGACCTGTTGTTCGGCAGGGCGATGATGCCTGGTTTAATATCGTGAAGTGGTCGCTCTTTGCCATGATCAATGGAGAGGAGCTGGGGGTGAGTTCCGCCAACATTGAGTCTATGAGAGGCACAGATAGTGAGGCGATAAAAAGGTTGCTTGGCGTGGTTGGAATCAAAGGCCAGGGCTTAGGGCTTGCCGATGACTGGGCATACCGGATAATAAAGCAGGTTGGCAACTATGGTGAAGTTTTTGAGCGGAACCTGGGTGAGGACTCCCCGCTGAAAATTGATCGTGGACTTAACAGGCTCTGGTCAAAAGGCGGGATTGTCTATGCCCCGCCAATCCGCTGACGATACTTCAAGGGCCTTTACACCCGCCGAAAGCAGCGAAACAGGAATTTTTATGCAGGATTTCCACCTGGGTGAAGCCGACCTTGCGCAATAAATCCAACTGGTAGGTGACCGGCCGTGGTGAATCCTCTTTCTCAATATAGTCAAAGACCGTATCCCGATACTCCTCGCCGCCGATGGAGCAGAGGTAGTGGCCGTATCGATCCCACATCATGTCGTGGACCGATTCGATCTCGTGGAATACCAGGTCGGTGATCCAGACACTTCCGCCGGGTGCGGTAAGGTTATATATCTTCTGAAATGTTGATTCCCAATCCCGGTCATCCCGCAGATGGTGCAGGACCGCAGCGGCCAGAATGACATCGTATCGCCCGTTTTCGAGATCGATTGTCCTGAAATCACCCTGGAATATCCGAACCGGCTCCGTGGTTACCCCGGATACGCGTCTTTGGGCTGTTTCCAGCATTGGCAGGCTCAGGTCTATGAGGTCGCAGGCGACAGGAGGTGCGTAACCTGCAAGTTTGACACTGTTGTTCCCTGCCCCGCAGCCGATATCCAATACCGTACGAATCCGAGGAGTGGCCCTGCAGGCGGCCTGAGTGATGAGTTCCATGGCCAGAGGCGCATCGATTGTTGCCGTTTGCCCGGTTTCAAGGTTTGAGAACCGTTCGACATCCCTGTCAAAACGTTCTCGTATTTCATCAGTCGTTGATTTTTGGTTGATTGGTATTGTCATTATGAATTCCTTTCGATGAGAAATTTGGGCTAAAGATACCCTGAATATCCAATTTTTTCCCTGATCATTTTGCTAAATGGATAAGCCTGAATTATAGTGTTTGCTATCATTTCGAGAATCAAATTCACCTATAACCGCTAGTTACTGATATGGAGACAGTCATGAAACATACTCTTCCAATCTTGAGTAGAAATATTTTCAAAATCGTTGTCGTGCTGACTTTTGTCACCTTAATGACAACTGTCATACAGGCACAGGCCCCCCCGGTCGTCGAACCTGAGCAGGAATCGAAGTGGAAGAAGGCGGGACAGGAGATAAAAGAGGCGGCAGGAGCAGTAGGAGAAGCGTCAAAGGATTCTTTTGACAAGGCCAGGGAAGAAAGTTCTGAGTTGTGGGATAAGGCCAGGGAAGAGAGTGAAGAAGCCTGGGACAAAACCAAAGAAGGCAGTGGAGAGGTCTGGGACAAAACAAAAGAGGGCAGTAAAAAGATCTGGGACAAAACAAAGGAGACCACGGCTGAAGGATATGACGCTGCAAAAGAGAAAGTGCATGAGATGACCACGCCCGAACCGGTAGATGTTCCGAAGGAACCACTGACACCGCCAGCACCGGCAGAATAGATATCCGCATTAATGCAGTAGAGAGGTTTCCTTGAATTCATCCCTTCAACTTCCTGTATCTCCGTTCACCATTCTGATAGTGGGGACCGATGCTTCCGGAAAGGATCACGTTGCCAATGTTGTCACAGGAATGATTGACAGTATGGGTGGAACTGTGGAAAAGCGAAAAAGATACCTGAGTGGCCGCAGGACCTCAGAGGAATCAAGCACAGAAAAACGCGTAAGTGAGCTGTTTCTGGAAAAGAGTTTCCTGACATTATACCCCTTGTTCAGCTTTCTGATGCCCTGGTGTATGAATGTTTTGCTGAAAAAGGATCTTGCCCGGTTTAATAGTCCCGGTCAGAACTGTGTTGTTATTGGGCATAACTGTCTTCGGGGCCTCGCTTTTTATTGGGGGCACCGGTATACCACAACAACGCAGATTACAATGTCTCCGGCCCTCAAATCAACCCTGGCCCGGCTGAACTCCCTGCACGGTCTGCATACTATAGTCCTGGATGTAGACGATGGGCTGCGCAGGGAACGGATCGCAAAAAGGGAACTTCTGGGAGAGGCGGATTATTTCGACAGGTATATGGCAGAAAATGGAAAACTCTCAGAGCGCATCGAGAGTTTTTTGGTCTGGTTGACTGTCAACTATCTTGGTGCAACCCTGATTGAAAATAACAATCTTTCGGATAGGGAGTTGCGTACGGCAGTCATGGCCGGGATCGCGGGTTCCCCAACCGCTATTTGAGTTGTTGTAACAGCTCCCTCGCCTGCTGGTGATCAGGCACCATCTCAAGGATCATTTTTGCCACACTCCTGGCTTTGTCAACCATCCTGAAATTTAAGTAAAGGTTGACGAGCGTCATGAAATACTCCTGGTTTTCCGGCTCCTGAGTCAGCGCCTGCAGCAGTGCCTGTTCTCCCTCTTCCCATTTCTGCAGCTTGAGAAGTGCCAGGGCCTGGTTATAACGGGGCCGTGTATATCCCGGCATACCGTCAGCAGCCTTGCCCAGGTATGTGCTTGCGTCCTGATAGTTTCCCATTTCGGCCAGGAGCAATCCCAGGGAATATGAAATTTCATGGAGATTGGGGTGTTCATTCACAACCTGGCGGAGAAGTTTTGCGGCCTCGGTGTTTTCTCCTTTCTGGTTCAACTGCATGGCCAGGTTCACCTTGGCCTGGTAGAACTGGCTGTCGATCCTCATAGCCTGTCTGTAATAAGAAATGGCCGAATCGGTTTTCCCCAATGCGGCTTCCAGGTTACCGAGGTTAAATCTTTGCGGGGCAAAATCGCTGTTATATTCCATTGCTGTACGGTACTCGGCAAGAACCTTTTGGAAGGTCACACGATTTTCCGGTCGCAGTTTGCCCGGTGGCACAGCGGCAAGTGCCGAGGCTGCCTCGATACGGACCCCTTTTACCTTGTCGTAGAGTTTGGGCTCGAGTAGCTGGGTCCTTGTTTCGGGAGCAAGATGGTTGAGATTGCGGATGGCTGTGTGACGGATCAGGTCGTTTTCATCTTCAAGGGCCCGGGTGAAGATCGGCTCGGTAGCTTCGTGGGGATGGCGGCTCAGCAGGGCCAGGGCTGTTGCCCGGACAATCGGAGGGTAAAGAGTGTCTTCTGCCAGCCGGATCAGCTTCTCCATGCTTTCCGGTGCTGCCGTTCTGCCAGCGGCAAGGATTTCGCCATAATGGGGCTTTCTGGCTGTGCCATACCACTTGGTGTAGTTTTCGTTGACCCAGTCAAGTCCCTTGTCGCCATGACAGTCGGTGGTCGAACAGCTGTTTGGGACCCGCAGCGCCAGACTGAGATCCGGGCGCGGAATTCTGATGGAGTGGTCCGGCCGGTAATCAATCCCCATATAGGTGGTTCCGGGCATGTGGCATTTAACGCAAAGATGGCCATCGCTTGGTTTACCTTCATGCACCCTCTTGTGGAAGTGGTGGGTGGGGGTGTCATAACTCTCTGCCTGATGGCATTGCAGACAAAGGTCGTTTTCTTCCTTGTGTAGTTTCAGGCTGTGTACGTCGTGGCAGTCGTTGCAGCGTACATCGTGCATATACATCTTAGACTGGGTGAAGGAACCGTAGACATACACTTCTTCCAGGATCTGGCCATCAGCATAATAGAGTCCCTCCTCAAGTAAGGCCGGGACGAGTTTATCCAGCAGTTTTCCCTCATTGTGTACGTTATCCCCGAGCTGGTACCTCCTTGAGTGGCAGGGAGCGCAGATGGCTATTTGTCTGTTATTCTGGTTTGGGCCGGTGTCCACGGTCAAACCGGAGTTTGGTACGGAGGGCCGGGCCATCTCGGGCAGTTCGGCCCACCTGGCATGGGCTGAACCCGGTCCGTGACAGGCTTCACAACCAACGTCTATCTCGAACCAGCTGGTGGTGTAGGAATTATCAGCCATGTTGAATTGCTTTTGCAGCCGGGTCGAATGACATTCCGCACACATGCCGTTCCAGGTTTGTCCCCCTTTGGTCCAGTGCAGCCAGTCATTGGTGTCCCGGGTCTGATATGGAGGCAGCCTGTACCACTTGTCGTTGCGTGCATCCCAGGCGATGTTAAGACATTGCAGCTTGCCGCCGGGGAAGGGGATCAGATACTGCTGCAGGGGGTAGACTCCGAAGGTGTGAGTAATAATAAATTCCTGCAAGTTACCTTCCGGTCCTTCTGTTTCGACATGGAATTTTCCGTCCTGCTTAAAAAAACGGCTGGTGACCGAGTTGTGCGGATCGGTGAATGTTGCGTTATCAAAATCTCCCAGTACCGTTTTTTCTGTGGCTACGTCCATGGCCAGATCGTGATGTGATTCCTGCCACTTGTCAAAGAGGGTCTTGTGGCATGAGTTGCACTTGTTGCTGCCGATAAAATCGGCTGCAGGCTGTTCTGGAATGCGGACGGTGTATCCCGGTCTTTGCAGGTAGATGAATGGGGCGGTCAGAATAAGAAGAGCGGCTCCAAGGGCAGCAATCTGCCAACGGTTGCTGTGTTTTTCCGGTGAAGGTGGCGAGGTATCCATATCAGCTGTGTTGTGTCTGGGAAGCGTCGAAGCTATCCCTGCGTCTGGCCTGCGATATATCCACCCTGATGAGGCCATTTTCAATTTTCACCGGGAAGTAGTCCAGCGGACGGATGGCAGGCGGGGTCAGCACAACACCGTGTTCGTCGAAGGTGGAACCATGACAGGGGCAAATAAACTTTTTCTGCTCTTCGTGCCATGGTACGGAACAGCCGAGATGGGTGCAGGTTCTTGAAAGGGCCAGGAAGCTTCCGTCCTCAAGGCATACGAGGTAAAACTTTCCTTCGGGTACTGCCTTTACATCTCCCGGTTTATATTGGTCAAGCATTCCTGCATTGATGATAATAGACCCCTCTTCTTTTGTTTTTCTATTCCTGCTTCGTCTGTGGAAGAGAGAGCCGACAACCCAGGATAGCTCAAGTATTCCAATAGCAGCCACACATTTCCAGAGCCAGCTGAAAAGGAGGTGCCGCCGGGGGATTTCTGTAGTTGTGGGTGTAGGGGTATTTTCTTTCATGCAAACATTTCCGAAAAATTAGAAGGGCAGGACCATTGTCATGCCTGGGCCTCGAAACCAGATACCGGCCACGGTGAGCGTTATTGTTGAAGATACAACAAAGAGTACGACACCCATTGTTCCTTCGGCCCGGCTGCTCCCTCTTTTACGGGTTAGCCCATAAAAAAAGGCTACGAGCAGCGTATAAAACATGAGCGGTGCAAAACCCCTCATGAGTATTGCGGAGTCTGTTTGGGTTGCTTTGGCTGATATAAGTTCATCAAACATGAGGAGAGAAACAGTTATGAGAAAACCTGAGATAAAAGCCATGCAGGCTGTCAGTTTTCCACGGCTGCCCCCAAACCATACTCCAGCAGGCAAGATAGAATTTTTCAAAAACGGCAGGGTCATCATTCCACCAAACATCAGCAGCGGGATAACGCAGATGGCAAAGACCGGGTGCAGGTGCAGGAGAAGCTCCTGCAAACCCATAAAATACCAGGCAGCCTTGGCCGGATTAGGGCTTTGTGAGGGATTGGCCTGCTCTCCCAGAGGAGCATCAACAAGGGCTGAAAAGATGAGGACCATGGCAAGCGTGGTCAGTCCGACTGCAGCCTCTCTTTCGATAAGGTGGGGTACGGTTTTCAGGCGATTCTTCTTTGTTGTCCCATTTGGGTCGGTAATTAAGCCACCCGCTTTTCGTATCAGCCAGAAATGATAGATGAGCAACGGGATGAAGAGAGCGGGGATGAGCCCAACGTGGATAGCAAAGAAGTTCGCCAGTGTTTCGGGGCCGACTTCAACGCCGCCGCGGAGCAGGGGTGTCAATTTTTCTCCGAAAAACGGGATATAGGAGAGCATGGAAGTGAAAATTGTAACAGCCCAATAGGCCAGTTGGTCCCAGGGCAGCAGGTAACCTGTGAAATTGGAGAAGAGTACGAGCGCCAATAATAAAAGGCCTATAAGCCAGTTATATCTCCTTGTCTGGGTCAGGCCGCCGGTCAGGAAAACCCGTAACAGGTGCAGGCCGGTGGTGATGACCAGGAGGTTGCCGGCCCAGTAGTGAATATTGCGGATAAATCCCCCCAGCCCTCCCTGTGCATACATCTGCAGGATAGAATGATACGCTTCACCTGTCCTGGGAGAATAGCTTATTAACTGCAGGATACCGGTGAGGAAGAGCAGCCCTGCCAGTGTCGCACAAATACCGCCAAGCCCGAAGCTGAGGGTGAAACGTGCAGTATCCGCTGGAATCGTCCTCGGATGCAGGTGAAAGATAAAGGAGGATGCCATGTTGTTTATTGAATATCGGTGGGTTAGTAGTTGTTATAGCCTACCTTACGATGGTCATTGCAGATTTGCAATGTCTGTTCATTCTTTTGGTTGGTAATTGTATTCGAAGTATCATTTTATTTCGGGTTCCCTGCCCAGGTAAACGGACCAGATACCGCCGGCAATGATGAAGACAGCCCCGGCAACTGCTGTTTGTTGAGGAATCTGGTCCCAGAAAACCCAGCCCAGAAGGCCGGTAAACAGAACCCCGCAGTAGCTGACAGGTGAGATTACTGTAGCCCGGGCGAAACCATAGGCCTTGGTATAGAGCCACATCGTCAGCCATATCGATATACCGATGCCTGCCATCAGCGGCAGGGTGAAAAGTGGAACCGGTTGCCAGTTGTTGATTGCCAGTGGTAAGCCGCAGAGGGAAGAAAAAGAGAAATAGTAAAAAAGGATACGGGATGTGGGTTCGGTGAGAGCGAGGGTGCGGGTTGTGACGATGGATCCGGCCAAGGTTATACCCGAGGCCAGACCGAGCAGATGCCAGATGCTGAGCAACGATCCCTGTGGTTTAAGGACCAGGCCGATCCCGACGAAACCCATAATAACCGGTAGCCAGCGCAGAAATGGCATCCTGAATCCTTTCCAGATGAGGAACAGTACGGGAACACAGAGAGGGGCTGTATTCCTGAGCAGGCTGGCATCCACCAGGGGGATCTTGTCGAGTGCGAGGTAATAGGTATAAAAACAGAGCCAACCAGATAATCCTCTCATTATATGAAGTTTAAAATGCTCTGTTTTGAGACAATCAAATCCCCGGCGCAGCAGGGGCGGCAGCATGATGATAACACAGAACAGGTACTGGAAAAAAACAATCTGCTCAATGGTGACATATGCTGCTGTATATTTTGTAGCTGCGGTGGCGAGGCTTACGACCATAGCGGTGGCGAGAGCCAGGGCGGCGCCAAGGAGCAAGTGAGAAGTGGCTGGTGACATGGGTGAAATACTTTCCTCTAACGTGAAGTTGCCGGTTGCTTAAAAATTTTCTGCATGCTGTCATTTCCATCATCCATGGTCAACAAAAAAAATGACATTGGCTGAGGGGTGGATTGCCTTTCCCCACTTCTGATACTACAATGACAGGAAAATACACGAAATTGATCGTTCATGAATATTGGCAGAGGTATGACTTGATGGCAACCCCAATGTATCAACCAGCAATAGATTTTACCGCAATTAGCGCCCTGTTCAGCAATGCGGAGAAGCAGGGGAGGGATTTCCTGTTTGAACATGAGACGTATGAACTGCTCAGCCGAAGCGGTGCTGAAACGCCGCCGCGGACTGTTTTCCTGGCAAAGGGGAGCCGGCCGTCGGATGAAGTGCTGATGTCGATGGAAGGGGAAAAGGTTGTGCTCAAGGTTGTCTCATCGACAATCATCCATAAAACTGAGGTAGAAGGGGTCCGTATTGTTGAAAAACGTCCGGAGAAGATCCGTTCGGCCTGGCGGAGGATGATGTATGAGGTGGCCGATAATTATGCAGCAGCAGTTGAAAAGGATAATTCCCATGGCGCGGACAAGTATAGGGGCATGTCCGGTGAACAGCTGCGGGAGGCTGTAGCCACAGATATTGAAGGTGTGCTGATGGTCCAGTTCATGCCTCCCGATTCGGAGGCTTTCGGTAATGAGTTGATTGTCGGTATCCGTAACACCCGGGAATTCGGCATGGTCATCAGTGCAGGGCTTGGAGGGACCGATACCGAACTCTATGCGGAGCGATTTCGCAAGGGGCAGGCAATCGTCGCCTCCTCAACAGCTGAAAGTGACGGTGAAACCTTCTTCAGGCTTTTCAAAAGTACGATCTGTTATAAAAAACTGGCAGGTCTTACCAGGGGGCAGCGTCGGATTGTCACTGATGAACAGATCGTTGAATGTTTTGGCTCGATGATCGAATTGGCCAATTATTACTCCCCTATGAACCCTGATGCGCCATGGGTTATTGAAGAACTTGAGATAAACCCCTTTGCTTTTACCGATTACCTCATGGTCCCACTTGACGGTATGTGCCGTTTTGGCACACCGGGTTCGATAATTGGGAAAAGACCGTGGCAAAAGATAGGCAAGCTCTTGAAACCGGGTACGATCGGTATCGTCGGGGTTTCGGCAAACCGTCAGAATTTTGGCAGAATGATCCTGAACAACATCGTTGCAAACGGATATAATCCCCAAAACGTAACTATTATTCGACCCGGAGAACAGCATATTGACGGAGTTCGCTGCATTGCGGATCTGCAGGATGCGGATCAGCGGTTTGATCTGCTGATCCTGGCAGTTGGTGCACGTCAGTTGGTTGAAATTGTTGACCGGGTTATCGATCTGGATGTAGCCGAATCCGTGATGTTAATTG
The DNA here is from genome assembly GCF_010646885.2 of Desulfopila sp. IMCC35008. Lineage (GTDB taxonomy): Bacteria > Desulfobacterota > Desulfobulbia > Desulfobulbales > Desulfocapsaceae > Desulfopila. The sequence continues at coordinate 6,097,770 of NZ_CP050700.1, forward strand.
CAGGCGGGATGGGCGAAACCGAGGAGAGCTCAGATCGTGCGGCAGCCTTGATGCAGAAAATACGAAAGGCGCATGAAAAAGATGGTGGCGGGCCTGTAATCCTTGGTGCCAATTGCCTTGGAGTTGTCTCCCATCCTGGCCGGTACGATACGCTTTTTATTCCTGAGGAGAAACTGCCGCGTCAGCGGGGAGAGAGAACGAGGAATGCAGCGTTTGTCAGCCAGTCAGGGGCGTTCATGATAACGCGGCTGAGCAAGCGGCCGGAGCTCGACCCCGCCTATATGATTTCTATCGGCAACCAGAATGACCTGACCCTGGGGGATGTGCTCAGTTATCTTAAGGATGATCCGGCAATAGACGTAATCGGCATCTACGCAGAGGGTTTCAAGGATTTTGATGGGCTCGCGTTTGTCGGTGCCGTGCGTCAGGCAGTGCAGAACGGAAAAGATGTGATCTTTTACAAAGCGGGTCGCACCCCGGAAGGCCAGACGGCGACGTCCGGTCATACGGCATCGCTGGCCGGTGACTACATGGTTTGCGAGTCCTGTGTGCGTCAGGCGGGAGGGATTGTTGCCCAGACCTTCTCGCAATTCGAGGATCTGCTCATGCTCAGTCAGCGGCTTCATGTAAAGGATATCTCCGGAAACCGTCTTGCTGCTGTGAGCGGGGCAGGGTTTGAGGCGGTCGGCATGGCTGACAATATCCAGAGTGATGATTTCTATATGCGGATGGCCAACTTTAGTAGCTCCTGTAAACGCTCCATTAGTGAACTGATGACTCAAAAGCGCCTTGATTCATTGGTGGAGGTCAAGAATCCGCTGGATATTAATCCAGGTGCTGACGACGAAGTGCATGTGCGGGTGGTGGAGGAACTGGCGCTTGACCCAGGTGTGGACGCGGTGGTTGTCGGCCTCGACCCGCTCTCTCCTGCGATGCGGACGCTGGATGGTGACGAATCAGGCCGTTTTGGCTTCGACGACTCTTCAAGCATCGCCACCGCTATGCCAAAGCTTGTTGCTCGACTGGATAAACCCGTCATCGGGGTGGTTGATGGCGGTCGACTTTATGACCCCCTTGTCGATGAATTGATGGCAGGCGGTATGGCGGTTTTTCGTTCATCCGACCGGGCAGTGCAGGCACTGGCGCTCTATATAGACGGCAGGTTGTATAGTAGGAGTTTAAGGTTGAAAACCGATTGATTGAGGTGCCATAAAGAAAGGGTGAGGTTCATTCGGATGCACCTTTTCTCCGTAGGTAACCACTGACAATTTGCAAACATATTGATTGCCCTGATACTTCAAGCAGGCTCAACCTTGCGAAAGTTAATGATGAAAAAAAGTATAAGGCTTGCTGCTGCAACTGCATGAATGAAAAAATTGGTCGGTTTGAGCAGGAAAAAGGCCAACACAAGCAGGCCGATCCTGCCCAGCCAGTGGACCCGGTTTTCCATGTGTCCCTGGATTGCTGCGGTGAAACCGTAGAGGCCGAGTAAAGCAAAACAGGCGATTGTGATGATCTCGGTAAACGATCCGCCCAGGAGAGGGGTATAGGCAAAGAGCAGCGGGATGATGTAGAGCCCCTTGGCAATTTTCCAGGAGTGGAAGCCGGTTGCCATGGGAGGGGTTCCGGCGATGGCGGCTCCTGTAAAGGCAGCGAGACACACCGGTGGCGTCACGTTACTGTCCTGGCTCAGCCAGAAAATGATCATGTGCGCCGAGAGCAGGGCAAAGGTCGCAGTCGCCGGGTCGAGAATCATGCTCCGCAGGGTATCGGCCAACTCAATGGGGACTGCATCAAATAAGGCCTTGGCATCGGCAGGACTCATAACCTGGCCGAGAAGAGCCATCTTGTCCGGTACCGCCATCATGAACACAGCTTTTGCCTCTTCACTTAATGCTCCGGCGGCGATGATGGAGACGATTTGGGTGTCGGCGATAAGGTTATAAAGGGCCGGGGCAGAAAGAGTACCGAGCACTATATAGGATGCGGTCACCGGCAGTCCCATTCCGAGAACAAGTGAAGCCAGTGCGATGAGTGTAATGGCAATGACCAGGTTGTCGCCAGACCAGTTGGTGATCATCAGTGAAAAGGTATTGCCGATACCGGCGGTGGCGATCACATTTACCACAAGGCCAACGGAACAGAGCAGGATGGCGGTCATGGTCATGTTCCGGGCGCCGAGCGCAAGGGCTTCGAGAACGGCCATGGGTCCCATCTTGTTGGGAGTCATCCAGGAGGCAACTATAACCGAGAGAATTGCAAAACCGGCTGCATAGGTGGGGGTGAAGCCGTAAATGAGCATGCCGATCAAGATTGAGACGGGGAGCAGAAATGGCAGGCCGCCTTGTTTGAGCACCTCCATGACTGTCATTTCCTCACCTTCCGCAACCTGTATTCCGGTCTTCTTCGCTTCGATCCTGACGAAAAAGCCGACTGTGGCAAAATAGAGTATAGCTGGCAGGATGGAATAGAGGACGATGGTGGTATAGGGAATCTGGGTGTAACTGGCCATGACAAAGGCACCGGCGCCCATGATCGGTGGCATGAGCTGACCACCCGTTGAGGATGCAGCCTCCACACCTGCCGCAAATTTTGGTTCAAATCCAGCCTTTTTCATAAGCGGGATGGTGATGACACCGGTTGAGGCCGTGTTTGCAACGGCAGAGCCAGAGATGGTGCCGGTCAAACCGGACGCAAGCACGGCGACGAGACCAGGGCCGCCAATAAATCTCCCAGCCACGGCCTTGGCCAGGTTGATAACAAAATCACCGGCACCCGAACGGAGCAGGAACGCACCGAACAGGATGAACATGAACACAAAGGTGGAGGAAATTCGGGCGATATTGCCAAAAAGACCATCATCGCCATACACTGAACGAAAAAGGATCGTCTCAGTAGTTAATCCGCTGAACTTGAAAACGCCGCCAACATATTGCCCCCACCAGCCCACATAGGTGAGTGCCAGGATAATAAGGACAGGGATGATCCAGCCGGTTGTACGGCGGGTGAATTCGATTGCAGCCAGGATCAGCAGGAATCCCGCAATCCATTCCGGCAGGGCCAGGTGAACGCCGCGGTTGTAAATAGCGTCTTCCATGCCGATCATGTAGAGGGCACTGAAGGCGGCAATAATACCGATTGCCAGATCTCGTATCAGGCCTGCTTTACTTCGTTTTTTAAGAGTGCCGTAAAATGGGTACAGCAAGGCGCCGAGCAGTACAAACCCAGAAAAATGCAGGGCATTCTGAGTCAGGCCAGGGAGAACACCAAAGATATTGAAATAGATGTGGATCAGGGAGATGACAACGCCAATACAGAATACAGCCCTGTCAGTAAATGTTTCACCGATCTTAATGAGTTCATCCGATTTCATCTATTGTTCTCCGACTGTTTCGTATGGCTCCGCCCCTGAAACATAGGGGCGGAGCCGGTGGCATGATTCTGGTGTTGTAGAATTACTTGGCGATCAGGTTGTCAGGAATGGTGATACCCGCTTCCTTGTAATATTTGGCGGCGCCAGGATGCAGTGGCATGGGCAGCCCTGCGATGGCCTTTTCGACACTCATGACCAGCGTTGCTTTGTGAATGGCATTCAGGAACGGTAGGTTTTCATAGATGGTCTTGGTAATCATGTAAACCGCTTCTTCATCGATATCTGCACGGACAGCCAGGAAGTTCGGCTGGGCGATGGTCTTGATATCTTTTTCCTGTCCAGGGTAGGTGCCCGACTTGATGATATATTCGGTCCACAGCCCGAGACCGCCGTCCGCTTTCTTGGCAAGCTCATCGGTAAACTCAAGGACTTTCACCTTGTCACCCATGGCGGCAATTGCCCTGGTCACTGCACCGGTGGGGGTTCCTGCTGGGGTAGACATACCGCTTATCTGGCCGTTCTGCAGGGCGTCGGCACTGGGACCGTAACCTACATAGACCAGGTCGAAATCTTTGGCGACATCCAGTCCGAGGTTTTTCAGCAGGATGGTGTTGGACCCAAGGGTTCCTGAGTTTTTCTTACCAAGTGCCAGCCGGTCGCCTTTCAGGCCTGCGATATCGGCAATAGTGCCGGTCGGTGCCTTGTCGGCCAGGACGGTGAACTGCTCGACGTTCTGCCAGAGCATGGTGACCGAGCGCAACTCTTTTTGAGGACCCTCGCTTTCAAGCGGTCCTTTGCCGTTCCATGCATAGTATCCATAGAGGCCCTGAAGAATGGCAAATTGTGCCTCGTTGTCCCTCAGCAGCTTGATATTCTCACCTGAACCGGCGGAATTAATGGCAGACATACCAATTTTCTGTTTGGGTTGCAGCTTGACCTTGGTGAGTGTCGACAGGGCAACACCGACTGGATAATAGGTGCCGCCGGTACTTGCAGTCGCCAGCAGGTAACTGCGCTCTTCAGCTGCCGAGGCAGATGTCGAGCCGATCAGGGTGAGGGTAAAAAGAGCCAGGACGACTCGGGCAATAAACGATTTCATGGAATACCTCCTCTTTAGGTTGGTTGGGACTGAAGTTGTGGAATCCTTCAGCAACTGGTTTATAAAGGACTAACCATCTCTAATAAAGCAAAAGCCGGGCCAGTAGCTGATTTTAAGCTTACGAGGTAACATACTGAAAAAACATCTTCTTTATTATAGATGCATGGCAGACATGTAAAGAGTGGCAAAATATTGCTTGTGTGGTTTTCTGTATCGGCATAATCTTGCTTGTTTCTTTGGGGCGTAAGGGATGGGAAAAGGATTATATGTGGCAAGGCGCTTGCTATAGGAACTGAATTAGCAGTAAGGGGGGCGATTTTCATGGTACCCTCTACTCATGGAAAGTTTATGTGAAATTCCATCTGGGCACCCCTGTGATGATGAACTTTTTTAATACGCCGGGCAGAGCACTGCCGGACAGACAGCGATATGTGTTTATTCTGGCGTTATGTCTTGTGGTTTCCGCTCTCACGATCTGGGCCATTTCTGTTTATGTCAGGCAGCTGGTGTTGTCTGATTTACGCAGGCAGGGTGAGTCCCGTGCCGGCTTCTACAGTCAGTCACTAAAAAACAATCTGGAAAAAAACCGCCACCTCCCTTACATCCTTTCCAGGGATCAGCGAATCCGTGACCTGTTGGAGTATCAGGTTCCGTCCATCCGGGTAAATCCTCATCTGGAGGATTTTCAAAATGCTACAGGTTCCCTGTTGTTTATCATGGATGATGGTGGCACGGTGCTGGCAACCAGCAACTGGCGAAGCCCACAAAGCCTGATGGGATTTAATTTCAACTTCAGGCCTTATTTTGCTTCGGCCAAGGATGGTGAGGCGGGTGGCTACTTTACTTTTGGTCTTCGCACGAAAAAGCCTGGGTATTTTCTTTCCTATCCCGTTCTCAGGGAGGGCCGGTTTCTTGGTGCTGTGGCCGTGAAGGTAGATGTCCTGCCCCTGCAGGAAGACTGGAAGGAGGGCGGAGAATCCATCATGGTTAGTGACGGTCATGGGGTTGTGATTCTGTCAAGCAGAGAGGAGTGGCGGTACCGGTCGCTCAAACCTTTGCTCGATACCACCAAAAACAGGCTGAGACGAACCCAGTTTTTGGAACTGCCGCTTGATTCTCTTTCCATACAACGCACCACAAATGTTCATGATACCTTGATCGAAGTTCAAGGTGAACGGTTTCTTGAGATATCGAGACAATTGCCGGAATACGGGTGGCGCCTTCACTATCTGGTTAATTACGGGGTTGTTCGCAAGGCAGTTGTTGTCTCCGTATTGGTCGGTTGTGGTGTTATCATCATCTTCTTTCTATTGCTGCTCTACGTAAGGGAGCGAAGGCAGAAGAAGATATCGGGCAGGCAGGCGAGGGAAGCCGAGAGAATTCGATCCGTCAATGTGCTGTTACAGCAGGAGATTGAAGGACATAAGGAGACGGCCGACAATTTGCGAAGAGTCCAGCAGGATCTTGTGCAGGCGAGCAAGCTGGCTGCGCTTGGCAGGATGTCTGCGGCAGTAGCCCATGAATTGAATCAGCCGGTCACCGCTATCCGTATGTTTGCAGCCTCGATCAGAAAACTCCTTGCCCGGGAGCAGTATGAAAAAGCGGACAAGACGCTTGATCTTATATCCGGTCTTACTGATCGCATGGCTTTACTCACCGGTCAGTTGAAGACTTTTTCAAGAAAGGATGGCGGGCGGGGGAAACCGGTTGACATGAAAGTGCTGATCGAGCGTGTATTAAAGGTCATGGAGATGCAGCTTCATGAAGAGCGCGTTGCGGTCCGGTTTGATGTCGCAGAAGGGGAACCGATTGTATTCGGTAATGAATTGCGTATAGAACAGGTGTTTGTCAATCTCATAAATAACAGTGTTGATGCCCTGAGGAATTGTTCAGATAAAGAGCTTGGGATAGATGTCAAGGCCCAGGACGATAAGGTTATACTGCGGGTCCGCGACAATGGCTGTGGCATCAAGGAGGAGGTAAAAGACTTTCTCTTCGAACCGTTTTTTACCACTAAGCAGGAGGGGGAGGGGCTTGGCCTCGGGTTGTCTATCAGTTATGGTATAGTCCGGGATCTTGGAGGAGAGATAAAGGTTGCCAATCTTACAGCCGGTGGTGCCGAGTTCAGGGTTGAGTTTCAAAGATATATGGGGCAGGAGTAGTCAGGGACATGGAGAAAAGAAGCGGTATAGTATATCTGGTCGATGATCAAGAGAGCATGCGGCTGGCCATGAGTCAGTGGCTTGAACTGGATGATTTTTCAGTTTGGACATTTTGCGGCGGGCGTGAAGTGCTTGACCAGATCGATCGTTCTTTTGAGGGTGTGCTGGTGACTGATGTCCGGATGCCGGGGATGGATGGGTTGGAGTTGATGAAGAGGGTCTTTGACATTGACAGCCAGATCCCGGTAGTTCTCATAACAGCCCATGGCGACATTCCCATGGCTGTTTCGGCGATGGGCCGTGGAGCCTATGATTTTATAGAGAAACCGTTTGAACCCGATATCCTGCTGGAGACTATTCGGAGGGCGGGTGAGCGGCGTGCCCTGGTACTTGAGAACAGGAGCCTCAGAAAACGATTGCAGGAAACGGGTTCCATCGACTCCCGTCTTCTAGGGACAAGCGATTCTATTCAGTTTCTCAAACAGGAGATTATGGATCTTGCCCCTACCGATGCAAGTGTTTTTCTATATGGGGAGACGGGGGCCGGCAAGGAAATTACCGCTCGCTGCCTGCACGAGTTGAGCGACAGGAGCAATCGTGAGTTTGTGGTTATCAACTGCGGTGCGATTCCCGAAGGATTGTTTGAGAGCGAACTGTTTGGCCATGAGGCGGGTGCCTTTACAGGGGCGACCGGCAAGAGGATAGGGAAGTTTGAAAGGGCTTCAGGGGGCACCGTTTTCCTTGATGAGATCAATAACATGCCACTGACCTTGCAACCCAAGGTGCTCCGGGTCTTGCAGGAGAAGGAGGTTGAACGGCTTGGTGGAAGCAGGCCGATAGCTGTTGATATCAGGGTTATTAGTGCTACCAATGTTGATCCCGAGCAGGCCTGCCGGGACGGCAGTTTGAGGCCGGACTTGTATTACCGGCTCAATGTGGCCCGGATCACAATACCCCCTTTACATAAAAGGGGCAGAGATATCGTGCTGCTCTTTGAGTATTTTACGGATCTGGCTGCAAAAAAATATAATCGAATGGTCGAGCCATTAACAAGTGAAGATGTGGGAGCGCTCATGACCTATCCGTGGCCGGGCAATGTACGGGAGTTGAAAAACATTGCCGAGCGGTATGTCCTCTCCTCTCGTCGTGGAGGGAGCAGGATTGCCTATCTGCTGGATCGTGAACCGGTCGGGGACCCAGCCACAAAAATGGTATCTCTTGCCGAGCAGGCAGAAAATTTTGAGAGGTGTGTGCTGGAGCAGTCCCTGAGTAGGCATCAGGGAAACATGAGTGCGGTAATGGATGAGTTACAATTGCCTCGTCGAACCTTGAATCAGAAAATGGTCAATCACGGTTTATCAAGAAAGGATTTCCTGGGGTCGGATGATGAAGGATGATACAGGGAGAAAGCATTGGCAAATGCTACGGTACGGCACTGTTGTTCTGCTGTTTTGTGTTGTCTTCCCGGGCATGATTGGCTATGCCCGGGAACGCGATAGCGGGCGTTACCTCATGGCTACAGCAAATACCGCGGGCACCTATTACCCGGTAGGGGTCGCCCTGGCTACGCTCACCAAGGTGAAACTTGAACCGGAACATAGCCTCTCCCTCAATGCCATAAGTTCTGCCGGCTCGGCAGAAAACCTTGAACTGCTTCGGGATGACAGTGTTCAATTTGCTATATTGCAGGGGTTATACGGATATTGGGCATGGAATGGTATTGGGCCGTTCCGGCTGGCTGAGCCCCGCAGGGATGTGCGTTCCATAACAATGCTTTGGCACAATGTTGAGCATTTTGTGGTGAAATCCGATTACCTGGTGAACGGTACGATGGATGATCTCGAAGGCTTGAAACGAAAACGTTTTTCCCTTGGGGCAAGGGATTCCGGCAGCGCCGGCTCCGGCTACTATCTCCTGCAGGAACTGGGGTTTGTCCCCGAAGACGATTTTGAGTTACAGTATCTTGATTATGGTGCGAGTACCGAGGCCATCCGGTCAGGGGAAATAGAAGCGATGAATATCCCTGGAGGACCGCCGGTCGAAGCAGTCAGCAGGGCAATTGGTGCGCTTGGTAAAGATGTGACGGTCCTGGAATTTAGTGATGAACAACTGGAAAGGGCAAACCGAAAATATAAATTATGGTCTAGATATATTATCGAACCATACACCTATCCCGGCCAGGATGAAGCGGTGAGGACAATTGCCCAGCCTAATTTCCTGGCTGTGCGGAGTGATGTGCCCGATGTTGATGTGTATCGTATTGTCAAGGCAATGTACGCTAACCTGGAATTTCTTCATGCCATTCACCCGATAACCCGGGCGATGAAAATTGAGGCGGCGATCAACGGCTTGCCTGTTCCGCTGCATCCCGGAGCTGCTCGGTTTTACCGTGAGCAGGGGGTGGATATCCCGGACGAACTTATTGCCCGGTGAGGTACCCGGCAGTGAAATAGCAATTCTCTGACAGGTTCCTGGTTATGGATAGGAGACCTCAATAAACGGGTAATAAAGCGGGAAGCTCTATTACCCGTTGGCCTTATAATTCGGTCAATTGGGTAAAAAGGTCCTTGTCCTTTTCGATTTTGGCCCTGTTGCCAATAATTGCCCGGTGGCAGCCAGGGGTCATGCGGGCAAAATCGTCTGCGAATGCCTTCATGTCGGTGACTGTTGTAGAAAGAATTTCAGAGATCCTTTTTTGCTTGAACTCTTTGGTAATGCCAGACAGGTACTCATTCCGGGCCGTTGCACCTTTGGCTGCAGCAGACTGGTGCGGATCAAAGTTACCATAGGTGCCAATGACCAGCTGTTCCAGGACCTTGTCAGGAATGTCCAGGGTGGCGACCACATTGGCAACGTTGTTGTACGCCTCGTAGGTTTTACGAACCTGCGGATCTCGGTAGCTGATATAGGCCAGGTTGCCTGTTATCTGGCTGAACTGGATAAAGCAGCCGTAGGCTCCACCCATTTGCCGTACACTGTTCCATAGGTAGTCACGGGAAAGATAGGTTTTCAATACTTCAAAATGGCCATTGTAACTTGAGCTGTTTTCCAGCAGGTTGCCGCCCTGTACAGCAAAGACGACCTCCGCTGAGGTAATGAATGCCTCATGCTCCACCTGGTTTGTTTTCGGCAGAGTGTGCATGCTCACAGGGGTCGTGGCCAGGGCGTCGGGAAGGCACTGGCCGACCTTTGACAGTACCTCGAGTTCACTGCTGTCTGCTGTCGCCACCATGAGAAGATTGTTACGGTTAAACAAGGTGGTGCAAATCTCCTGCAGGTAACTCAGGAAGAGTTCTTCTTTTTCCGAATAGTTCAGTGCCAGCTCCTTGACAGCCATATAGGATGTAACGCCGCTGAACATCTCGCTATAGCGGCCAGCAAGGCTCAAGTGTGAAAAGACACGTGATACCGCCAGGTTGTATCCTTCACTTTGGGCCGAATGCTCAGCCCAGGCAAATTCGCGACCGACAATCTCCCGGATTCGGGTGCGGTTCTCAAAAGAAAGATCTGAGAGAACTTCAGCCGCAAGGGACAGCGCTTTTTCCAGGTAGGTCGGCAGGCACTTTAAGTGCAGCCAGAATATGGGCTTTATTGTCTCAGGAGAGTTCTTTTTGGTGTAGGTGTTCAGGCTATGCGAGAAACTTCCTGTATAGGTCGCCACCTCTTTTGCAAAAGCCATGTAATCGTGCTTCTTGGTGCCTATTTCTGTTGCGATAGTGCCGAAAAGGTCGAGATAAGGGAGCAGGTGTGGTGGAATGCATCTTATATCGAAGCCGAGGTCGAGATAAGAGATATGATTGGTCGGCAGCTCGTTGAGCAGTGCATTGCAGCCAAAAAGCTTCTGCTCCTGGATTTCGTAGAAATCGACCTGCGGTGAGAGGTCGCTTCGGGAGAGTTGCGGCAGGAGAGAGAGTGTTTCTACATCGTTGGGTTCAAGTTGTTGCTTCATCAACTCCTGCGTGCGGCCAATAAGTTGTTGTTGTTCTTCTTTGCTCAAGGTGTTGTTGTAGTCATCGAGACGCTGCTGCTCAGATTGTCTGGTTGCTTCCGGTTTCTCCGGGTCCGGAGAGAGTGTTACTGTCACCGTGGATCCATTATCGAGCAGAAAATCACGTATCAGTTGCTCGAAGTAGCCCTCATTGAGAGCTTTATGTCTGAGTTTGCTGATCAGCTCCTCACTCACCAGGTTGACAAAAGGATCGGTGCCGTACTTCTGGGCAGCCATGGCCTTGCTGATCAGGTCAAGCCCTCGTTGGGACTTGCTGGCATCTTCACGCAGGTTAAATTCATACTTGTTCAGTTCTGAGAGCACCAGATCGTGTTCCAGACCTTTTTCCACCATGTCGGTAAGAGTGGTTCTGTAGAGTTGCAGGAAATCGTCCCGGTGCTCCTTTTCACTTCCAACCAGATAACTGATCATGAATGTCTTGAAACTTGAAGATGAGAGGTAGAATCCACCAAAATCCTTGCACATGCCACTTGAGACGATGCTGTTTTTCAGCGGCGAGCCATCGGAGTTGAACAGGATATTGGCGATAACCTGAAAGGCTGCGTTCTGCAGTCGGTTTTCAACGGTTGCCACCTGGGTGCCGACGGCTAGAAAGGTTTTTTCCTTGGTCTCCCTGGAATCGACTCCATATGTGTCGTCGATGAAGACAGGTTTCGTCACCTCGTTGCCGGGAACAATGGACGACCGTTGCCCTTTTTCCTGGAAAGTGGAGAGATAATTGTCCTGAAGGTATTTCAGCTCGTCAAGCAGAGGAGCATTGCCGTACACATAAAACAACCCGTTAGACGGGTGATAATGCTCCTTGTGGAATGCACAGAAATCCTCATAGGTGAGATCAGGGATGTTTTTCGGATCCCCGCCTGATTCGTGGGAATAGGTGGATTCCGGCATCAGGCCGTTGAAGATGTGATGGAATATGAGACGAACCGGATCGGAGAACGCGCCTTTCATCTCGTTATAGACCACTCCCTGAAATTCCAGAGGGGACTCTTCTGATTCACGGTGGTAATGCCATCCCTCCTGTTCAAAGGTCGTCTGCAGCAGTAACGGATTGAAAACCACGTCGCAGTAGACCCCCATGATGTTGTAATATTCTTTCAGGTTGCGGGTGGCAAACGGATAGTAGGTGACATCAGAGCCGGTCATGGCGTTTAGAAATGTCATCAGGCCGCCTTTGTTGATCTCGCCGAACACATCCTTGACCGGGTATTTTTCAGAACCCATCAAAACGGAATGTTCCAGGATATGGGCAACCCCGGTGGAATCAGTGGGGACGGTGTTGAAGGCGATAGAAAACGTCTTGTTCGGGTCTTCATTTTTAATGGCAAGCAGGGGGCATTCAAGAAGATCATGATGAAAGAGATAGACATCTGCCTTGATTTCATCGTTTTTTTCATGCCTTTTGAGGGTGAAACCCTCATACGTCTCACCTATTTTAAATGTCATATAACAGAGTCCAGTTGTTGAAGATAGTTGGTGTTTACGGCTAATTGCCACCGTGAAAGAAATCCCTTCTTTATTTTAGGTGACGAATAAAAAAATAACCGCAGTTAAAACTTCTTTTCCGAGTCAATCAGCAGGGTCACCGGACCGTCGTTGATCAGTTCCACCTGCATAATTGCCTGGAAAATCCCGGTTCCGACATCTATTCCGCGTTTACGTACGGCATCTACAAGTTGCAGGTAAACGGGTTCGGCAATGGCCGGTGGTGCGGCTGTTGAATAACCGGGCCTTCTGCCTTTGCGGCAGTCACCATAGAGCGTGAATTGCGATACTATAAGCATCTCTGCCCCGATGTCTGTAGCGGAAAGATTCATTTTTCCGTCGGGGTCTTCGAAGATTCTCAGATGAACCAGTTTGTCGGCCATCCACTCAATGTCTTTGGGGGTGTCGCCAGGATGAATTCCGATCAGGACGACAAGGCCCTTGCCGATGCTTCCTGTTACTTCACCATTGACTATAACAGTGCCTTTCACTACTCGTTGGATTACGGCTCTCATAGGGGTGCGAGGGTCAGTTGTTTAAAGAATGGAATGGAAATGATAGGGGGGAACCTTTTTAGTGTCACCCTTAGCCTGGTATACCGAGTGGGGATTCGGGTGTCAAGAGGAATGGACAGATGTGGTACGGGCCTAGCTGGAAATAGTGTTAAATGGTATTCACTTCATTGTGATTGAGTGGTATAGTGCCATATTATAATATAAGAAAGTCAAGGGGCTGGATGGCTCATTCCCCGATAATTCATTTTCCATCAAACTGACTATGATCAAACAAATACAGGGGCTCATTGAACAGATGTCACAGGAACTCCCGGGAGTTCTGGCGGCGGCAGTCGTTACTATAGAGGACGGAATGTCCATTGCCGAAGCAAGTAATAAAGATGACATCGAAACCGCTGCGGCTTCTGCCTATCTGGCATCGATAGTCAAGTCAAATGCCAAGGCCATCAGTTTACTCGCCGATGACGAGGAGATTGATGATATCCTGGTGACGACCAGCCAGTATCATTTCATCATCCGGCACCAGCCGGACCAGCCGATTTTTATTTTCCTGATGACTACCAGGGATACCTGGCTTGGGAAAGCGCGAATGCTGATCAAGAATTACGAGAAGCAGCTAGAGCAGTTCTCAGATTTTCTGGAACAGCATTACACCGTCTGAGGCGTGATTCGCATTCGCTGCAGGTAGGGAAGCATCCTCACCTGCAGCAGAATATACGTAGCCTTGTCGGAACTTGTTACAGCCCCGCGACATCTTCTATTTTGCTGGAATTCTTCTTGATAGCAATACGGATCCAACCAAGATTGGTGTCCTGGTCTGCAACAATCACCAGAAATGCTTCGGCTCCGACCGGAGCAAACATGACTGGGCCGTTATCATACTCAAGCATGGTCATTTTCAGATCACCTTGCCCGAGCTGCGATCCCATCGATTCGGCGGAACCGAAACCTGAGGAAGCAATGGCACCTATCATCTCGGTGTCAATACCGGCACGGGCGAGACTGTCGAGCAGGAAGCCGTCGCGGCCGACAAGACAAGCTGTGTGTACACCTTCGATGTTGGTGAATTCTGCAAGAATTTTCTGAATGTTCGTCATTTCAAGATCCTCTGTAGCTGTGATTGATGCATCCTCTGCCCTCTCCTCAGTTATATCTTTGGCGATAACCTCGGAAACGCTTTCTTCTACAATATCTAAACCAGGACTCACCTCATCTTCCAGGTCGGTATCATCCTGGTCTTCTAAATCGTCTGCCTGTTCCAACAGGTCAAAATCGAGATCATCAAGACTGGACTCATCCTGTTGCAGGTTCTTTTGGTCTTCCGGCATTTCATCCGAGCGGTTGGCAACTTCCAACAGCAGGGATTCCAGGCTTTTCCTGATACTTACCACGGGAGGCTCGACCCCCCGAATATTCTGCAATGACCCTCCCTGGAAGCGGAGGATACGGAAAAACGCACTTTCCCCGCTTTCTGAGTCGCACATCGCATGTACTACCGCCCCGTCTTTGAAGAAAATCATGCCTTCATCTTTATCGGTTGCCACCTTCAGGGCGGCTGTGGCTCGTGATAATCCGTTGAACTGGACGATGTCCATCAGGTCTACGCCGTCGATGGTGCCCTGGAAACCTTCTTCAGAGTGTAAAGCTTCTTCAACAATTTTACGAAGTTCCTTGATGTCGAACGGCTTTTCAATAAAGCGGAGGCTGCCGCTCATCATAGCCTGGTTTTCATAAGTGTTGGAAGGGTAGGCTGTCATGATGATGACACCCGTCTCAGGATAGCGGTTGTTGATTTCGACCAGCAGGTCGAGACCATTCATGCCCGGCATATTAATATCGCTGATGACAAGATTGATTTCTTTATCACTGAGGATTGAAAGGGCTTCCTCACCTGATTCGGCTGCAAGAATTTCCACCCCTTCCATATCCTTATTGAGATTTCGCTGGAGCATCCACAGCATGTCCGCTTCATCATCGACAACAAGAACTCGTTTCATGGAACACCTCTTCACATGGTTACACTTTCCGTTATGAGGGGATTTCGGAAAGAGAGGAAACTATCCAGACTGTTTAGCCTGAATAGGAGAACGTCATTTTTCTATTCACTACTATGTTGCAAAGCGTGGACCAAAATTATTTATTGTTGTGTTATGTTTTATGTGACTGAATATGTGAGATATATGTTGATATTTAAAGATGTGTGATGGGCGGATTTGCAGGATGGAATTGGTCAGTATCCGGGCGGTGATCAAAAACTGACCGGTCTATTTCGGGGCTTTCAGGTGATTTTATCCCTGAGGGTGGTACGGGAAATACCAAGTATCCGGGCTGTTTTGGATTTATTGTTGCTGGTTGCGGCCAGAACCTTTTTGATATAGAGCAATTCCATTTCGCGTAGTGGCATGAGTTCTGAATTGTCATTGGTAGTGACGGATTCGACAGGTTTCAGGCCGTGGACGGTGAGCCAATCCTTTTTGCAAAAAAGCAGTTCACGTTCCACCAGGTTACGCAATTCTCGAATGTTGCCGGGCCAATCGTAAGAGAGCATTGCGGTCCGGGAGGAGGGGGCGATGCCTTTCACATTTTTTTTAAGATCCGTTGCCAGGGCACGTAGAAAGGAGTCGGCAAGCAGCAGGATGTCGTCTCCTCTTTCACGTAGTGGCGGGAGTTGGATGGGGATGACGTTGAGCCGGTAATAGAGGTCTTCCCGGAAATTGCCGTTATCTATCTCCTGCTCGATATTGGCATTGGTGGCAGCGATGATGCGCACGTTTACGCGGATATCCTTGACGCCTCCAACTTTGCGAAAGATTGATTCCTCGATAAGTCTGAGCAGTTTGGGTTGGAGAGAGGCTGGAAGGTTGCCGATTTCATCCAGAAAAAGGGTGCCGTTGTTGGCTACCTCGACAAGCCCCTTTTTATCGGAAACGGCATCGGTAAAGGCGCCCCTGTCGTGGCCGAACAACTCATCCTCGATAAGGTTGGCAGACAGGGTGCCACAGTCGATCTTGACGAAGACACCGTTCCGGTTGGCCCGTGAACTGTGTATGGCCCGTGCCGCGAGTTCCTTGCCTGTACCGGTTTCACCAGTTATGAGTACTGCTGCTTCTACCTCTGCTGCTATGGCGATTTGTTCCTTGACCCTGATCATGGGCTTACAGGCACCGATGATACTGAAGCTTCCGGACTCTTTGGCATCTATCTGCATCTGCTTGGCCATGAGCCGGGCCTGCATGATACGTTTAAGGATAGTCTTGAATTCCAGGGTCTCGAATGGTTTGACAACATAGTCGATGGCCCCTTCACGCAGGGCCTGGACAGCTGTTTTGGCATCGTCAAAACCGGTCAGCATGACAATATCCACGCCTTTTGCAATCTCTCTCAGTTGCGGAATCAGGGTGACGCCATCCCCGTCCGGCAGGCCGATATCTAAAAAGATAAGATCAATAACAGAAGAGCGCACGGCCTCAACAGCCTCCCTGCCACTGGCTGCGGTGAGTACGGAATGTCCTTGCTTTTTAACGATTCTGCTCAGTGAAAATCGCAAATCTTCAACGTCGTCGACTATCAGGACAGTACCCATCAGGAATGTACCTCGAAAAACATGGAGAATGTTGTGCCGTTGCCAGGCATGGACCGCACGGTTATCGAAGCGTCATTTTCATGAAGTGTACGATAAACTATGGAAAGGCCGAGACCGGTTCCCGTCGATTTGGTGGTGAAAAATGGTTCAAATACTTTCTCAACTACCTCAGGATTCATGCCGGTACCATTGTCACTGAATTCGACCATGATGTATCGGTCCTTGGCGAGGTGCCCCGGGAAGTTCTTTTTGTAATTGTTGAGACTGTTCCCTTCAAGCAGGTTGGCGTGTATTTCGATAGAGCCGTTCTGACGGATAGCATCGATAGAGTTGAGCATAAGGTTGAGAAAAACCTGCTGCATTTGGTTCGGATCGGCTACGATATCGGGGAGATCCTGGGCTATTATTTCGGTAAGGCTGACGTTGTTCTTAACCAGTTTGTTGCCCAGCAGTGGTCTGGTCTCTGACAGGATATCCGAGAGAGATGTCGGCCTTTTCTGGGGTACAACCGGTCGTGCATAGGAGAAAAATTCGGTGAGGAGTTCGTTGAGTCGGTCGACTTGGCGGATTATCCGCTGAGAGCACTCAAGCTGTTCGGTGTCGACTGCATCCTCTTCAATGGACTGGGCCATGATTTTAATCCCGGCCAGTGGATTTCGCACCTCATGAGCCACTGCGGAGGCAATTTCGGCTACTGTGGAGAGCCTGTTCATTTTCTCCATCTCTTTACGAACATAACGCAATTCCGTGGCGTCATTAATCGCGATAATCATGCCTACCTGATGGCCGCGTGTATCCTCACGTGAGGATGTTGCATAGCTGAACACTTTCTCATCGCCGTTCACCGTTCTTAGAGTGAAATCCTTCTCTATTCGGGTTTCCAGGGGGTCGGTGATGGTGGTAACCTTTTCCGCCGTATCGCTTCCCAGCAAAGTGTGGAGGTTCATACCATCAAGGTTACGGGTAAAAGGGTTGAGAATATGTTTGGCGACGTTATTGCTTTTCTGAATATTTCCCTGCAGATCAACCACCAGTAGACCATGACTGAGGCTCTGAATGATTGACTCCGTAAAAAGTTTTTCTTCACGTAAGTTTATGATGGAGACACGCAGGTCGTTAACCAGTTCAATCAACTGCTGATCCATCTTCTGGCTTTCGATAACGGTGGCCAGTACGTTTCCGATGGATTCAAGAAGCTGCTCCATGTCAACAGAAAGCTCATGCTCCGGATTGGTATAAAGTGCCAGTATACCAACCGTTACTCCTTCACGCAGAATCGGCAAACAGTAATGATTTTTGGAGCTGTCTTCAGACGGGCAGATGTTATTGAGCGGAGGTGGTTGGCTGAAATAATGTATGGCTCCGGAGTGAACGGCTTTGCCGCAATGACAACTACTCAGGTCTGAATTATTACATGCTGCAACCTGTTCTTTTTCGAAACCGATACTTGCCTTGAGAACCAGTTTTTCGTTATCGGGGTCGACCAGGAAAATGGCAGCTCGTCCGGCAAAGTGGAGTTGTTTTCTGCTGACGAGGTAACTGAGGATCCGTTCCAGCAATTCCTTAAATAGGTACGGTTCAAGAGATATTCGTAGGATATCGTTTAATATTTCCTGGCTGCTGATAGGGAAGACTGCGTTCCCTAACGCTCCACTGTTTTGTAACCTGTCGTATTCCATTAATAAATTTTCAAATCAGGTGGCTATTGTCTTGAGCTGAATCGTTTACGATACAGCCCCACTGAACTATCCAGCCAAACATACTGTTTTTCTGGCAATATTGTCAAACCCGGAAGGAGTTCTTGGTATCTAGAGACGATTTTATTTTCGTCATGCCATGCGAATATTGCAGCTGATCGTCAACAAAACTGGTGGTTATTTTGCGGTGACTGATTTTACGGAAGTTGTGATGAAGACACTTAGGTTACGATACAATTCCGGACTTGGGGGAGTGATACCAGCTGATAATTTGAATTAGCAATAATGGGTAGCGGGTCTATTTGATGTCCGAAGTGTTATTTATGGTTATTTATGGTTATTTATCCTGTTTTAGAGTGCAGTCTTTATTTTCTGGTATACCATCATCAGATTGTTCTGCAGCAGTGGTGCATTAATTCATATCAAGATTACGAAAATGACGAGTATTTCCGGTAAAGAATTCCTGACGACCCGAGAAGTCGCCGATCTACTGAAGGTTAACGAGAAGATGGTTTATGGCCTTGTTAATGAAAAGGGCTTACCAGCTACCAAGATAACCGGAAAGTGGCTCTTCCCCCGTCGACTGGTGGAAGAGTGGCTGGACGCGCATATACTTAATTATAAGAAGGACAGCGCCGGTTTTTCATCCGACAGCGGTCTGTTACTGCTGGCCGGAAGTGACGACCCGCTCTTTCACAAGACACTTGCACTGTTCCATACCATGAGGAAGGGCACGGTGGCCTTCTTTTCCAATCAGGGATCCATCGGGGGGCTGACAAGCCTGCGACGCGGGTTATGCCATATCGGGGTCTGTCACCTGCTACAGGACGACAGTGCCGGGTACAATTTTGAGTTTGCCGAGCAGGAGTTGGACAGGGTGCCGGTATTCATAAATTTCAGCCAGAGAGAGCAGGGCATTCTGCTGGCACCGGGCAACCCGAAAAACATTCAGTCTATAGAGGATCTGGGGCGAGACGATATTACCATCGTAAACCGTGGTCTCACCACAGGAACCCGGTTGCTATTTGATTATGAAATTGCCAGGTCACCAATTTCATCGAAAGAGATCAACGGCTATCAAAATGAGGTGGCCCGGCATCTGGACGCCGGTATGGAAGTGCTATCCGGCAGGGTTGATGCGGCTCCGGGAATACGATCCGTGGCAGGAATGCTTGATCTCGATTTTTTACCGCTGAGGTGGGAGAGATTCGATCTGTTAATAAATCGCGAAAGATTTTTTGAGAAAGGCATACAGGCTTTTCTCAGTTTGCTGCATGAAAAAGAGTTTCGTCTGTTGGCGGATTCAATGGATGGATATGATATATCCCTGTGCGGGAAGATGTTGTATCCAGATAATTTTACTTTGGAGGAAAATCTGTAATGAAGAAATTGTTGACGGGTGTTGCTGCTGTTGCTTTGACGTTTGCTGTTGGTACCAGTGGCTGGTGCGCAGAAAAGGTATTAAAGATGTCCACCACTACCAGCACCCAGTCCTCTGGACTTCTTGACATTCTGTTGCCGGAATTCGAAAAAGCGACCGGTATCAAGATCAAGGTGATTGCAAAAGGAACAGGGGCCGCAATACGTGATGGGCAAGACGGCAATGTGGATGTTATTTTCGTTCACGCCAAGGGGCGTGAGATGAAATTCGTCGAGGATGGTTTTGGCACCAAACGGTATCCGGTCATGCATAACGACTTTGTCGTGGTTGGCGGCCCGAATGATCCGGCCGGTATTAAAGGCATGAAAGACGCAGCAGGTGCCTTAAATAAGATTGCTTCGGCCAAGGCTGTATTTATATCCCGCGGAGACGACAGCGGAACCCATACCAAGGAGCAGTCTCTTTGGGCGGCTACCGGCTTGAATATGGTTGACCAGAAATTGACCATCACCAAAAAAGGCAAGAAAACGGACATTACCATCAAGCGCCCGGAAAATTCAGAAGACTGGTATTTTTCCATTGGCCAGGGAATGGGCAAGGCCATGACCTTTGCTGATGAAAAGCAGGCGTACACCATGTCTGACCGTGGAACCTACATCAAGTACAAATATGGTAAAACCCCTGCTGTTGAGCTTGAGGTTTTCTGTGAGGGAGACGAGCTTCTTGCCAATCCGTACGGAATAATTCCGGTTGATCCGAAGAAACATGCTCATGTCCAGTATGATATGGCCATGGAGTTTGTCAACTGGCTCACCGGTGAGGCTGGCCAGAAGCTGATCGGAGATTACCGTTTGGTTGGGAAGCAGCTGTTTTATCCAGATGTTATCAAATAAGGATATCTTTCGATTTTTTTGATGGAGAGGGGGCTGGCGAACATGTCCCTCTTTATTTATTTGGTGAGGAGAGGTAAGGGGAGTACTATAGCAACCGGTAATTTGCTGGGGTTGGATGGTCTCCACCCTGTAGATGATATCAAAGAGAGGTGAGAGAATTAGATGGGACTATTATGGGACAGTGTGCAGTCCGCAATCCTTTTGTTGATTTCCTGGGATCCCGAGCTTTGGGAGATCGTCTGGGTGTCTCTGAGGGTAAGTGGTTTTTCTACCTTGTTTGCGGCTGCAATTGGAGTCCCGGCAGGTTTTGCCATTGCTTATTCCACCTTTCGAGGCAAGAGGTTCATTATGACCTGCCTCAATACCTTGCTCGCCTTGCCGACTGTTGTGATTGGTCTGCTGGTTTACTCTTTTATTTCCCGGCGAGGTATTCTGGGGCCCCTTGAACTGCTCTATACTCAAAAGGCGATCATTATTGGCCAGGTTATCCTGGTCACGCCGCTGGTGACATCACTGATAATCGCGGCAATCAGCAGGATAGACGCCCGCTATCGGAAAGCCGCTCTCACGCTGGGTGCGACCAGTTTCCAGATGGCCTTGGTTATCATCAAAGAGGCTCGTTTTGGTATCTGTGCTGCACTTATTGCCGCCTTCGGCAGGGTGATTGCCGAGGTTGGGATCTCTATGATGCTGGGTGGTAATGCGAAGGGCTTTACCCGTACCATGACCACGGCCATGGCCCTTGAATACGATAAGGGCGAATTTGTACTGGCGGTGGCCCTGGGAATGACGCTTATGGCTATCGCCTTCATAATTAACATACTGTTTCATTTCTTTCAGGGAAGGACACGCATCGATGCTGTATGAACTTGATGGTATCAGGCGGGTTTTTCAAGGTAAGACTGTTCTCGACCTTCCCAGACTGACTATTGATAAGGGCAAGATCTATACCCTGATCGGACCTAACGGGGCAGGGAAAACCACCTTGCTGCACCTCCTGGCGTTTCTCGACAAACAGACAGAAGGTGTATTGCGGTTTTGTGGAGAGGAAGTGACATCCTCAGCAAAACAGTTGGTGAGCATGCGGCGGCGCGTATCCCTGCTGGATCAGTATCCCATCCTCTTTACCGGGCCGGTCTGGAAAAATGTGGAATACGGCCTGAGAATCCGCAAGGTGCCAAAAGATGAGCGTCGAAAAAGGGTGGAAGAGATGCTTGACCTGGTAGGGATGAGCTCTTTTTACAAGGCGGATGCGCATAAGCTTTCTGGTGGTGAAACCAAGCGAATAGCATTGGCCAGGGCCCTGGCGGTTCGACCCGAGGTGCTGCTCTGTGATGAGCCGGGGGCAAATGTGGATAAAGAGAACCAGGAGATTATCCTTAATATCCTCGGTCATATCAAAAAGACAGAAAACACCTCTGTGATCTTTTCAACTCACTATCTTTCCCAGGGACGCCGCCTGGCCGACCAGACACTGATGCTTGAGCACGGCCGGCTTTCAGATATCGTCAATGAAAACATTTTCCGCGCCCGGGTCACCAGGCGTGGCGCGGAGGGTATCACTTGTTTTATTCGTGACCGGGTGTCTCTGGTCTTGCCAGAAGATCTGCTCCCTGGCGAAACCGAAACCTTTCGACTGTACATCGATGCAGAAAGGGTGCAGCGAATTGAAAATGGTGACATGGCGGAGTCATCAAACAACCTGCTTTCCGGCCATGTTATCCAGGTGAACCAGGACCGGGGGCGTGTTCGTATCGGCATTGACCTGGAGATAAAACTGTTCTTTTTTGAGGAACTTTCCAGCTATCTGAAGAATCCACCCCATATCGGTCAGAAAATAACCGTATCCATTCCGGACAAGGCGTTTCGCCACAGCTCTTTGGGCTGACTGGTGTCAGTGCAGGACAGACACGAGGTCTGTCCTTGTTATCCGTAAATTAGTGCTGTTCCTGTATCTCTACCGGTAACGGTGCCTTGCCTGAAGCCTCCCGTAAAAAGACCCTGCTGTTTTCAACGACCAGATAAAGGCAGGGCACGAGGATCAGGGTTATTACGGTCGCGAAGAGGATGCCGAAACCAAGCGATAATGCCATGGGAATCATAAATCGTGCCTGCCGTGAGGTTTCGAAAATCATTGGTGCCAGACCAAAGAAGGTTGTGAGTGTTGTCAATATCACAGGTCTGAAACGTCGTATTGCGGCAGCCCGGACGGCAGGGAGGGGTTGAAAGCCTTCACGTCGTCGCTTGTTCGCATAATCAACGAGTACCAGCGAGTCGTTTACGACGATACCGGACAGGGCGACAATGCCCATCATCGACATCAGGCTGAGGTTGTATCCCATGATGAGGTGTCCTAATACTGCTCCAACCATACCGAAAGGAATAGCCAGCATGACAATGATAGGCTGGCTGTAACTCTTGAAGGGTATTGCCAGGAGGAAATAGATGCAGCAAAGGGAGAAGAGAAAACCCTGCATCAGGCTGCCGACACTTTCCTTACGGTCCGCCTGGCGTCCCTGGTAACCGGCGCTGAGGCCGGGATATTTTTTGGTAAGATTTGGCAGGACTGTTGCGTCCAGAGCCGCGATGATCTTGCCAGATTCCCCGATTGGATCCACGTTGGCCTGAACCGTGACGGTTCGCCGGCTATCCCGCCGGGTGATGGATGTGTAGGCGCGGCTTGCTTCTACTACGGCTACATCTTCCAGGGGGACAAAGGTACCGGCCGGGGTTGTGATCAACATGTTTTCCACATTGAAGAGGCTGATACGCTGTTCCTCGGGCAACCTTACCCGGATGGTGATCTCATTGGAATTACGTTGCTGACGCAAGGCAATAGCACCCTGGAAAGCGTCCCGCACCTGACGTCCTACCTCCGTTGCCGTCAGGCCAAGGCTATGACCTCGCTCATTGACGGTGAAGTTGAATTGCGATTTACCGGGAGTGTATCCGTCATCGATATCCTTAACGCTAGGGAAATCAGCGAGTTTTTCTGCCAGCTCGGTACTGGCACGCTCGAGTATTTTGATATCTCGATGGCTGAGTTCCACCGAGAGACCGGCACCGGAGCCAGGACCGCCTCTGTCTGACTCAAAAAGTGAGGATTGGACGCCGATGATGGGGCCAACGGCTTTCCTCCAAATCTTTGTCACTTCCCTGGTGCTGAGTGGACGGATGTCTGGAGAAGTGAGGTAGGCGTAGACTTGTACCTCATTTTCGTCGATGAGTGACGATATGCCTTCTACCAGCTGTTCACCTCCATTCTCATCCCGGACCTTTTCCATCCCTGCAACGATCTGGTCCCGGGCTTTTTGGACGAGGCTGGATGGGCTGCCGTACGGTAGAGTAACAGTCACCACCGCGCGATCGGATTCCACCCGCGGCATGAGGATCATTGCGATCCGGCCGCTGAAAACGTAACCTGCTGTGGCCAGCAGCACAGCTGCCAGCAGGGCCACTGCAAGGTATTTTAGCCGCAGCACCCGATCCAGGAAACGGCCGTATACATTTTCCACAAACCATGAGAATTTTCTGGCAAAAGCCTGTTGGTAGACGCCAAGTCTACGCAGTATAGGGTTGGAACCGCTGGTGCTGTGGGCCAGGTGAGCGGGCAGGATAAGCAGGGATTCCAGCCAGGAAAGAAGAAAGACGGTGATAACGACGATGGGGATCACCTTCCATATCTTACCCATGACCCCAGGTACCATCATCATTGGCATGAAGGCCACGACGTTGGTGAGAATGGAGAAGGCGATGGGAGTGGCGACGTCCTTTGCTCCGGCGATGGCGGCGTCGGTGAAGCTGAGACCGCGCTGCCTGTATTCATAAATATTCTCACCAGCGATGATAGCGTCGTCTACCACGATACCGAGTGCGATGATAAAGGCGAACATCGAAATCATATTGATGGAGACATCGAAAAAAGGCAGGAAAAGCAAGCCTCCGAGAAAAGATATCGGGATGCCCATGGTTACCCAGAAGGCGAGTTTCATTTCGAGAAACAGGCCAAGAAGCAAGAGTACAAGGGCAAGGCCGATAAAAGCATTTTTCATCAACAATTCAAGTCGTTGCTTATAGATATCCGAACGATCACTGGTAATGGCCCAGTCAATGCCTGGGGGCAGATCAGTTTCAAGCTCAGCCATCATCTTCCTGGTGGCTTCGGAGACGGAGATCGGTGTCTGCTTGCCTACCCGGTAGACGTAAAGCGTCATGGATCGTTGCTTTTCATAGGTGGCCTCCCGGTTGGAGTCCTCAAAGCCTTCCCGAACCACGGCAAGGTCTTCGAGGTAGACAACGGTGCCTCCGCTGGTCGTTATGATGGGTATCCTGCTGAACTCCTTTGCCCAGTTGAGGCGGTTATTTACCCGTAAAAGGATCTCCCCTCCATCTGTCTCGATTTTGCCGCCGGGTACCTCGACGGTGGATTTCTTGATAATGGAGGCGACCTGGGAAAGCGTCAGTCCGTACATACGCAGTTTTTCCATCGGGATTTCAACGGAGACTTCAAAATCCCTGCCTCCGGAGATGTCAACCTGAGTGATACCGGAAGATTGGAGTAGTCTGTCCCGTAATTGCTCCACCACTTCACGCAGGGAGTTTTCAGAAACATCCCCGAAGATGTTGAGGCGGAGCACCTGGCGTTTGCGGCCGGCGATGGCCACTGTCGGATCCTCGGCATCATCCGGGAAGGTGTTGATACGGGTTACCTCCTGTTCAATATCCTGGTAGACGGCTTGGGAATCAGCATCTTCCCGTAACTCTGCCAGGACCCTGGCGCTGCCTTCCGAAGCGGTGGAGGAGATCTCCTTTATGCCTTCAATCCCTTCAATGGCGTCTTCTATGGCCAGGATTATTCCTTTTTCTATCTCCTCCGGGCTTGAGCCCGGATAGGAAACGGAAATGTTGATTCGGTCGAGTTCAAACTCCGGAAATACCTCCTGCTTGATCTTGCTGGACATAAATACTCCGCCAACCAGGAAAAAGATCATGAGCAGGTTGGGCGTGACCCGGTTGTGGACCATCCAGGCAATGGGGCCGCGGACCTCTTTGTCTTTACTCTGCATTCTTTTGACCTCCGGTGCCCTTTGCCATACCTTTCATGCCTGGCGTTTTAGGAGTATCTCCTTCGAGACGAAGCAGGATTCCCGGTACCGGGGAAGACATGGATGAGGTAATAATCTTCTCGCCATTGTTGATGGAATCGTCGAGGATCACATGGTCCTGAGCGCGAAACAGGACTTTGACCGGTCGGACCTCAAGCCTGCCGTCCTCGTCCATCAGCCAGACAGTGTCGTTATCGTGAAGGTGGGCACGGTTAAGCTTGATACCTGAGTTTACAGGGATACCCTCGATCTCAGCTTTTACATACGAGCCGAGCAAAAGCCGTGGTTTGCCCTTGTTTTCCTCAGAGAGTGAAAGCGGGTCCTTTATCTCAACCAGCAGCCGGGCCATTCTTCCCTGGGTTTCGAGGGCGGCATCGAGGCGAATCACCTCGCCGGTACGGTAGGTATCATCGTTCTTTCCCGATTGAGGGTAGATGTGCACGATGGAACCCTGATCGTCTCTATTCTCAGGGATATGTACCCAGTCGAGCTGGCTTACCGGCAGGGTAAGTCGTAACCAGAAGGCATCGGTGCCTACCAGGGTTGCCAGGACTGTTGACTCAGTGACCCTGGCGCCGGTAACGACACCACGGTTGCTTACTACGCCGTTGAACGGGGCCTTGATCTCAGTCCGTTCCAGGTCGAGCCTGGCCCTGGCCAATTTCGATTCGGCGTATCTGCTGGCCGCCTGTAGTTTTTCCAGCTGCGGCTCCCTGAGGATCAGCGCTTTTTCCTCCTGGCTGACAGACTCGCCCATGAGGGTGAGCTCCCTCGAGGCTATTCGTTGATTACCCATCTCCAGGGCCAAATCACTTTTGGCCTGCAGCGCCTGGCTGGCAAGCTGTTCTGCTGCCAGCTCATAATCAGTACGGTCAATCCGGAGCATGGTCTCACCGGATCTGAAATGTCCACCAGGCAGGAATTCCGGGTTTGCCTCCAGGACCTCGCCGCTGACCCTAGGTTTGACTTCTACCTCTTGCGACGGAATGATTTCACCCATGGCGTTGATAAAGGTCTGTTGCGGGGCGGCTTGCACCGTCATGACTTCAACCAGCGTGGAACTGGGCGGGCGTTTTTTGGGCTTTGCTTCAGGTCCGGTTTGCAGCAGATACCAGGTAATGGCAATACCACAGGCAAGGGCAGCGAGGGGTAGCAGGAAATTCATGAAGAAGCTGAGTACCCGGTTGGGTCTGTGCTGTACTTCACCTGGGACATTTGGGTTGGAATATATCGTGTTCATCTGGATAGGCTGGTCTGAGGTTGATCGGAGGAAAAAAGTACGGAACCGCCAAGGGCTCGATAGAGATCGATACGGTAGCCAATGCGGTCGCGCCTGGCAGAGAGCAGGTTTCGTTCAAGGCTCTGATAGGAAAGCAGGGCGGTGAGTACCCGCTGATAGTTCTCCAACCCCTGTTTGTAGCGGTCCCGAACATTGGCCATGGTCTTTTCCGCCAATTGTAATTGGAGTTCGAGGCTGGTGATATATTTTTTCTGCTCAGCTTCCTGGATGAGCGCGTTCTCGACTTCACCAATGGCTTCCACTATTGTTTGGCTGTAAATGTCGAGTTGTTCCCTGGCCGCGGCAGAGACTCGTTCTACTTCGGCTTCACGTTTTCCAGCGTCAAAGAGAGGTCCGACAAGGTTGGCGGCGAGGGAGGCGAGCCAATTGTCGAAAAGATCACCGGTTGACGAGCCAGAGGTCGTGAGATCCCCAGAAATGCTCAGTTTGGGGTATTTGTCAGCAATAGCGACAGCGACCTGCCTGTCTGCAGACAGGAGTGCCAGGTAACTGCTTCTGATATCCGGTCTGTTTTGCAATAGTGCTGATGGAATACCGGTCACGGGCAATTCTGGGAGTTCTATCAGTCGTGGTTTTTCCTGAAGTTCTAACATTCCGGGAGACGTGCCGGTAAGAATGGCCAGCTGGTTTTCAAGTACCCTTGAGGATGCGGTCTGTTGAGCCAGTTCGCCGTTCTTGGTTTCGGTGAGCTGTTGTTGCTGCAGGACATCTGCAATGCCTACCTGGCCCGCGGTAAACCGTAGCTGGATTAACTCCAGGCCAATTTCGTTGACATCCTGCTGTTTTTGAAGCAGTGCGAGTTGACTCTCTCCCGCCGCCAGCTGATACCAGGTGTTAGCGATCTGGGCAGCCACTGAAAGGGCGGCCGTCTGGAGATCTTCACTTTTGCCTTCGGCATCAAGCGTTGCGGCATCCTCTGAAGCCTGTAGTCTCCCCCAAAGGTCGATTTCGTAATCTGCAGCAAGGCCCAGGAGCAGGTTGCCGGTCGTTGCAGTCGAGCCGTTGTTTCGGGTCCAGCTTTCCCCTGCTTTCGCCTGTCCGGTCAGCGTCGTTATTCGGTCCGCACCGGCCTTGCGGGCTACAGCCCGGGCCTGGACCAGCCGTTCCCGTGCAGCTGACAAGCTGAAATTGCCGATAAAAGCCTGCTCAATCAATCTGTGCAGTGTGGGATCATCCAACTCCTTCCACCACAGCTCTGATGTCTGTCGAACACCTTCGGTAGTGAATTGTGCCGGGAGAGGAACGGGGGAGCGGTCAATGGGGATGTTTGTTTTCATGGTACAGCCGCCAATGGCGAGTACCAGTGATATGAATAATATGGGATATGTTTTCAGGGCCATAATTCTGTGAGCTTTTGGTAGAAGATTTAACCACGTGAACCTTGTATAACCAATGAATGTGCAGGTATTATGTCATGAATGTGAAAAGAATGTGAAAATGCGGGGTGAGGTTGATGTCCACCGACCTTGTTACTCTCCTGACACCTGCAGGTGTCGTGAGAGAAAAAGGTTCTTTTTTTAAGTAACAAGATGAACAGTAGATTATTATTCTGATACACCTGGATGCAATGCAGGTTGTTTTTTTTTGCTCCTTTTACCTGGAACAGGATGTGCCAAATTGAAAAAAGACCTCAAAAACAGGAGTACGAAAGGGTTTTGGTGGAAGCGTTTTTTTTATTCCGTCACCGGGGCAGACAATGATTATGAACTTGGGCCAAACTGGTTTGCTTCGGTTATGGGTACCGGTATTATTGCCAATGCCGCAGCCTCGTTACCACTATTTTCGGAAAAGCTGCACTTTTTTGCCCTGATAATCTGGTGCCTTGCCTTTATCATGCTGATCGGGCTGGTGGCCTGGACCTTCGTTCTACTGGTAGCCGGGCATAGTGTTTGGAAAAAGCACTTTAGAGACCCCATGATGGCCCAATTTTATGGGGCACCACCCATGGCTATGCTCACTGTTGCCGGGGGAGCGTTACTCGTAGGAGGAACTGTTCTGGGTCCGTCAGTCGCCCAGAATCTTGCCTGGGGCCTCTGGTTCATTGGCACCATAACCGGTCTTGGGTCGGCTCTTGTCATTCCTTATCGTTTGTTTACCAAGTTCAGGGTACGACCAGATTCTGCTTTTGGTGGCTGGCTGATGCCTGTTGTTCCTCCCATGGTGTCGGCTGCCATAGGTGCTATGCTTGTCCCGTATGCCCCGGAAGGGGCGATGAGAGAAACTCTGTTTTATCTCTGTTTCTGTATGTTTGGCCTCAGTCTGATCGCTGCTATGATCATTATATCGATGATATGGAGTCGCCTGGCACATCATGGCACCTCGGGCACATCCCGGGTTCCTACGCTCTGGATTGTCCTGGGGCCTCTTGGGCAGTCGATGACCGCTGCAGGGATACTCGGCACCGTTGCCAAGGGAGCGGTGCCTGCTGAAATAGCTCACGGCTTTGAACTGTTTGCCGTACTGTACAGCGTCCCTGTTCTGGGGTTTGTCTTACTCTGGACCTGTATGGCAATACTGTTATCCATTCGAGCGCACTACAGACAAATGCGATTTGCCCTTACCTACTGGGCCTTTACATTCCCGGTCGGCACCTGTGTTACCGGTATTGCGCAGTTGGCCAACCATACCGGCTTACCGTTGTTTGAGTGGACCAGTGTTCTGTACTACATTGGCTTACTTGGGGCATGGAGCGTTGCAGCTTTCGGAACGACAAAGGGTATGATAACTGGGCATCTCTTTCGACCACCACCCCCGGCAAAAGCTATTGTATCGAAGAAAGAACCACATTTTCAGGGTGACATATTAGATGATGTAGTTGAAGAAAAATGAGATGTCATCAACGGCAGCAGCCTCCTCCCCATGGTTGCTCAATCACAAGTTGTGGTGGCCAATGCCGAAAATCGTGGTGCATGAGTCGAATAAGTATTCTTCTCCGTGCCGCTCATGCTCGGAATGCCCGCTATGCCGGTTTGTTAGAACAAATGGCTGCTTGTGGTATCCAGTCAAGAGCCTACAGGATTATCATCTCCTCTTTGGCGTAAATCACCGCCAGCAGGGTGGCAGGTTTGTCGTCATGGCATTTGATAATGTGGGGCACGTTGGAATCGTAATAGATGGAATCACCCTTGTTGAGAATATCATGATGGTCGAGAAGACTCACCTCAACCTTGCCTTCAAGTACAAAGATAAATTCCTCGCCAATATGCTGGTTTGCTTCAACCTTGTGGGCTTCTGTAGGGTGCAGGGTGACGAGAAAAGGCTCCATCTGCCTGTTCTTTTTCTGCAGCCCCAAGGCCTCATAACTGTATGATGGGCTGAACCGTGATATTGATGTGCGGTTGTCACTTCTGACGATGCAGAATGGCGATTCACCGGCATCCCCAAAAAACTCACCTACAGAAACCTGCAGGATGGTCGCCAGGCTGACGATAACCCCTAAAGAAGGTGAGAGTTCCTGCCTTTCAATTTTTTCAAGGTTGGATTGGGAGATCCCAGACTTTTCCGCAAGATCCTCAATCGACATCCCTTTTTCCATACGCAGAATTTTAACTTGTTCGCTCACGCTCAATGTGTTTTCAACCATTGTTTTCTCC
Source organism: Desulfopila sp. IMCC35008 (assembly GCF_010646885.2). Taxonomy (GTDB): domain Bacteria; phylum Desulfobacterota; class Desulfobulbia; order Desulfobulbales; family Desulfocapsaceae; genus Desulfopila. The sequence continues at coordinate 6,127,965 of NZ_CP050700.1, forward strand.
TTATAGGGGCGCCTTGGGGGAAGTGGATAAAGTAAGGGAAGAGCATTCACAGAATTGATGTGGTGAATGTTGTTCCTCTCTACCTACCTTAACGTATCGTTAATACCTAAATCAACTTCGATCAATATTTCTTATTTGCTTGGCATAAATATTTTATATAGGTTAATATTAACTAATATAAAATATTAACCAGCTCTGCAAGGGTTTCATGAATATAGGTACATTGGTTCGGCGACATAGGAAGGAAAAAAAGTTGACACTTAAAGTGGTTGCCGAAATGGCATCCATTTCTGAAGGGTTTCTCAGTCAGGTTGAAAATGATGTGAATTCACCTTCTGTCGACACCCTGCTTCGTATCTGCAAGGCCCTGGATGTCGATGCAGGAGACCTGCTTACCCAGGTAAACCAGAAAGAAAAGAGTGTCCTTATACGAAAATCTGACCTCGACGATATTGAACTTTCACACACCGGGTTTGTGACCAGACGTTTTTTTCCACCGGAAGACAGGACGGTGATTGACTCATCTATCCTGGTGATAGAGCCGGGCAAGACTATTCCGGCCAGAAAGAATATCAAGAATGGCCAGGAAGTGCTCTCGGTATTGAAGGGGCAGGTTGAACTGGTGGTCAGCGATAAAAGTTATCAGATGGAGACGGGGGATTCTGTTCATTTCTGGTCTGACCCGGGCAGGCAGAAAATCACCAATACCAGTACAGAGACAAGCTTTGTTCTTTGGGTGGGAACCCTATAGGTACAAGGAGAATTGTAGAGGATATGCATTAAACAAATAGAAAATACAACATTTTAAAAGGAGATCAGAAAGAACCCCGGCTTTTACGAAAGAGAACGGCTGCAATCGTAATGAATGCTCTAAACCTTTAACGTATGAGGAGACCGAGGAATGATCAAATTCAGTAAGCAACAGCTAAAAATACCTAAACTGCAAAGACCGGTATACATGGTCACTGCGGGCCAGTCCAAATTTGACAGAGCCATTCCGGATAAACGTACCGAAGAACTCTGCATCGAGGCCTTTACTATGGCGGCCGGACTGCTCAACCTTTCCCCTGCCGAATTAAAACAAGACATTCACAGTTGTTATTACGGGCATTTTGCGGATCACTTCGGGGACCAGTTGCTCGGTGAGTCGGTCATCCATGACCGGCTGGGACTTGACCCACTCGGAAACGTTGGTGTAAAAACGGGTGGCGCCACCGGCGGTTCGACCCTGTGGGAAGGGATGAAAGCTGTTGCTTCAGGTTACTCGGACTGTGTTCTGGTAATGGGTTGGGAGAGGATGGATGAAGTCCCCACCGATGAAGGGAATTTTCTGATTTCCTGTGCTGCCGATAAAGACTGGGAGTCGCCGCTTGGACATATCTATACCGGATATTACGCCGTTATGGCGCAAAGGTATTGGCAGATTTTCGGGAAATCGGAAGAGTCATTCAGGAGGACCCTGGCAGAAATATCTGTTAAACATCATGGCTATGCCCGATTTAATCCTTTCGCCCAGTCTCCCATGGATATAACCGTGGATGATGTTCTCAATTCCCCGGTTGTGGCCTACCCACTCCGGGCCCTTGATTGTTGCCTGATGAGTGTTGGTGCGGCCTGCGCTATCCTTTGTGATGAAGATACAGCCTCGCGGCTCACTAATAAGAGTGAGAACAAACCTCTACAAATTTGGGTATCGGCTGGTTCGCATACCCTTCGTCCTGCCGACAGGATGGATATGGAAATCCCGCTGTTGCCTAACGAAAGTGCAGACCAGTATGCAGATCTTGGCGAACGATTTCCAGGCGGTGACCGTTATCCTGGTTTTACCGGTTTTCTGGCCGCCCGGATGGCTGCCTACTACGCGTATGGAATGACGGGTATCACCGACCCGACGGCAGACCTTGACCTGGTGGAGCTCCATGATGCCTTTACTATCAGTGATGTGCAGACCTATGAAGATATCGGCATCCGACCATACGGTTATGGGCGTGACTATGTCGAATCGGGTGACTGCTATCACACCAACCCGCATACCGGCAAGCCGGGTAAACTCCCGTCAAATATTTCCGGTGGTCTGATCGGCTGTATGCATTCCGTGGGAGCAACTGGCATTATGCAGGCTTTCGAGGTTGCACTGCATATCTGGAACAGGTGGGAAGAGCTGCATGGCGATGAGCGAATCTGGCAAAAGTTCAACCGGGAAAAACCGGCTGACTGGACAAACCTGCAGGTGGAGAATGCCAAAAGGGGGATGGCTATCAGTCATGCCGGTGTCGGCTCCCATGTGACGTCCACGGTTCTAATGGATCCTGATCACCTTATAAAATAGCCACCTCGAGGAGATGAATTATGAGCATGTTCGGACAGGTTTATGTCAAAGATAATAAGTATAAGCCCAAAGGGAATTTTCATCATCTGACACCCAATACCCCGATCCGTGATGCGGATAATGGCTGGAAACTTCTGGGGGTGACGAATCCGAGGGATATGACCTATATGCACTCCTACGGGGGCGAAGCTGTCTTTTTTGAATCTCTCGGCCAGGGTAAACTGCTGGCGACCCGCTGCGACAGTGATGGCTGCGACCTGAAGGGGACGATATTTATGCCGTTTCGCATCCATTGCCCCGATTGTCTCGGCAGGAATACGGAGATAGATCTCACGGAAACCGCAAAGAAATCGGCTAAAATTCATACCTTTATGGTGTGTGAGCGATCAGGTGCTTTCAACCTTCTTGAAAAGCCGATTAAATTCATAAACATAGAGTTTGATGGCGTGGCGACAATACTGATGAGCTATCTCAGCCGAGGTGAGCCGGAGTTTGGCCTGAGAGTTGTGCCTATTTTCAGGACAAGCAGCCCAACCTTTACTATCTTGGATCTTTCATGGGTGGTAGAAGGAACCTCTGTGGAAGAGCTTCCGGAAGGGTTTTCTTTTTAGCAGGCTGTTGTCTTAAACGCCACATGGGTGAGCAACGGAAAACCCTCGTGGTTTTGCTACTTTTGATTAGAGGTGCACCATGGTGAAACCATTATGGATACCCTCGGATGAACGGATTAAGGCGACCAATATGTACAGGTTCATGCAGTTTGTGAACCACAAGCATTCCAGGACTTTTTCCGGGTACGATGCTCTGCATCAGTGGTCCATTGAGGATGTCGGTTCGTTTTGGGCAGATTGGTGGGAGTTTGCTGATATCAGGGCATCACGAAAATGGACTACTGTCATTGATGATCCGGTAAAGATGCCGGGAGCACAGTGGTTCGAGGGAAGCCGGCTGAATTTTGCCGAAAACCTCCTGCGCTACCGGGATGGCCAAACAGCACTCATTTTCAGGGGCGAAGACAGGGTGCGTCAAACAATGAGCTACCGCACGCTCTATAGTATGGTGGCGAAAACGGCTTTTGCCCTTGAAAAAGCAGGAGTGGTGTCGGGTGACAGGGTGGTCGCTTTTATGCCGAATATGCCCGAGGCGATTATTGCTATGCTGGCAGCAGCAAGCCTGGGAGCTATATGGTCGTCCTGTTCTCCTGATTTTGGGGTGAAAGGTGTTCTGGACCGTTTCGGTCAAACCAGACCTAGAATACTGTTCACCGCCGATGGTTATTTCTTTAAGGGGCAGCCACTAGACAGCCTGGAGAAAATAGCTGGAATTGTGGGTGAGATTCCTTCGCTTGAAAAAATCGTTATTGTTCCCTACACCCGTGAAGAACCACCGTTGTCAGGTATTCCCAATGCTGTCCATTTTGCCGATTTTATAGATAATGATGCAGAAGAAATAGCCTTTAACCAACTCCCCTTTAATCACCCGCTGTATATCATGTATTCATCGGGTACCACGGGACTGCCGAAATGTATGGTGCAAGGCGCAGGAGGGGTCCTCCTGAATCAGCTGAAAGAGTTGGTGCTTCATTCAGACCTGAAAAGGGAAGACACCATTTTCTATTTCACCACTTGTGGCTGGATGATGTGGAATTGGCTCACTACCTCCCTGGCCGTGGGAGCAACCCTGGTTCTTTATGATGGCAACCCCTTTCATCCGGGACCGGAGGCCTTGTGGCAGATGGCTCAGGATGAAAAGATATCACTGTTCGGCACGAGTGCCGGATACATCGCGGCATTGAAAAAAAGTGGGATCAAACCGTCGGATCAGTTTGATTTTCAACCATTGAAGGCTCTTTTGTCCACGGGCTCACCACTTTCAAAAGAAGATTTTCACTTTATTTATGATCATATCAAGGCCGACATGCAGCTGGCCTCCATTTCGGGAGGTTCGGATCTGAACGGTTGTTTTGTTCTCGGTAACCCTATGGGGCCTGTGTATGAAGGGGAGATTCAGTGTTTGGCACTGGGAATGAAGGTGTATGCGTATAACCCTGCTGGTGAACCTGTCGTCGGCCAAAAAGGAGAGTTGGTCTGTACGGCCCCGTTTCCTTCGATGCCCATCTATTTCTGGAACGATGAAAATGGTCAAGCGTATCACTCTGCCTATTTTGATAGTTTTCCGGGGGTGTGGACTCATGGCGATTTTATCGAGTTCACCGAGCGTGGCGGGGTGATCATGTACGGCCGTTCGGATGCAACCCTCAATCCTGGCGGGGTGAGGATCGGCACCTCAGAAATTTACAGCATCCTGGACCGGATGGAGGAGATCGAAGACTCCGTCGTCGTCGGCCAGAAATGGCAAAACGATGTCAGGGTGATCCTCTTTGTGAAAATGAAACAGGATGGAGTGTTGAGTGAGGACTTGAAAGGGGAAGTTATACAAAAAATCCGCTTAATGGCTTCGCCGAGACACGTACCTGCCAAAATAATAAGCGTGCCGGATATCCCCTATACACTGAATATGAAAAAGGTTGAACTGGCGGTGCAGAAGGTAATTCATGGTGAAGAGGTGAAAAACAAGATGGCGCTCAGGAACCCTGAAGCACTCGATAATTTTTTACACCTGAAGGAACTGGAGTCTTAGGGGTGCTGGTAATTGATAGTTCCTTAACCGGGGAGACGTTATGAAGACATACTCGCAATTGAATTTCGGTCTGGGAGAAACCGCGAATCTGCTGCGGGAATCTGTACAGGGGTTTGTTGGTACCGAGATTACCCCGCTGGCGGATGAGATAGACAAAAAGGACCAGTTTCCCCATGAGCTCTGGCGGAAGATGGGTGACATGGGATTGCTGGGAATTACCGTGAGTGATGAATACGGCGGTGCGGAGATGGGGTATCTCGAACATGTGATCACCATGGAAGAACTCAGTCGTGGCTCAGCAGCTGTAGGGTTGGCCTACGGTGCTCATTCGAATCTCTGCGTCAACCAGATAAAACTCAACGGTACCGAGGAGCAGAAAAAGAAATATCTCCCCGGACTTGTTTCTGGCGAGTATGTCGGAGCCCTTGCCATGAGTGAGGCGGGGTCCGGCTCCGATGTGGTTAGTATGCGACTGTCGGCAAGGGAGGAGGGGGACTCGTACGTGCTGAACGGCACAAAAATGTGGATAACGAATGGTCCTTATGCTGACATCCTGGTGGTGTATGCCAAGACAACGCCAAAGATGGTGCATAAGGGGATAACAGCTTTTCTGGTGGAGAAGACGATGGACGGATTTTCCACCTCACCTAAGCTTGATAAACTCGGTATGCGGGGTTCGGCGACCTGTGAGCTGGTCTTTGAAAATTGTGTCGTGCCCAAAAAAAATATCCTCGGAAACGTGGACAGGGGTGTTGAGGTATTAATGAGCGGTCTCGACTATGAGCGATTGGTATTGTCCGGCGGCCCTCTCGGCATTATGGCAGCCTGTATGGATGTGGTGCTGCCCTATGTCCATGAGCGAAAACAGTTTGACCGTCCCATCGGTGAATTTGAGCTCATGCAGGGTAAACTGGCAGATATGTATTCGGCCTGGAATGCCAGCAGAGCCTACGTCTATACCGTAGCGAGGGCTGCAGATAATAAATCAAGGATCCGTAAGGATGCGGCTTCGGCCATACTGTTCGTGTCGGAGAGGGCAACAGCCATGGCATTGGAGGCGATCCAATGCCTCGGGGGGAACGGCTATATCAACGATTACCCCACCGGCAGGTTGTTACGGGATGCAAAACTCTATGAGATAGGTGCTGGCACCTCTGAAATCCGCAGGATGCTGATAGGCCGGGAATTGTTTCGCGATACTATGTAATTCTGATTGGGGAGCATAGTGTTGGTGATGCTTTGCCATTATTGCCGGGCCCCCCTTCACCACTATCACCACCTGGAATTCTATTGACAAGAGGTCTGATTTTGACCATTGTTTGCACATCGTTGTTTTATTAACACGCACAATAAGAAAGGACACCGTGACAGTTATGCCCCCCAGCAGTGCAATCCATGCAGAAGCCACCAATTGGCGTAATTGGCGGAGCTGGCGCAATATGGCGACAGGGGATCGGTGACGGCATGGTGTAGATTATTGTATAAGAAACAAATAAGGCCCTTGCAAACCGAACCCGGTCTGCAAGGGCCTTTTTTTATGCTTTTCTGTTCTACAGGGCCTTCAGCATCCGGGGCGGTCATCATTAAAACTGTAACAGGAGAGTAGTCATGCAACAGCTCATTGATACCATTACCGGCGGCACCACCCCATTTTGCCTGATCCAGAAGCAGGACAGTGAAGAAATCCTTTTTCTTTCCGGAGAATATGGGAGTTGCCGTACCATAAAGGATATTCCCCGCCGTATCGGGTCGACCAGCGGCGGCCGAAGCTACGATACGATAAGTGTGGTTCCGTTCTGCCAGATACGTGAACGGGGCTACAGGGCCCATGATGACGGGGAAGAGATTCTGACTATCCGTATTGATCGACAGGAGGATCTCGATGCCCGAAAGTTCCTTGCCTCTCTTGCCGATGAGGAGATCCGGCTGTCAGAGGATATCAGCTACGACACTTCGGAAGATGAGTACGGACGGATAATCCGTGAGATCGTGGAAAATGAAATCGGAAACGGCGAAGGGGCAAATTTTGTGGTTCCGCGCAACGGCCGGGGAAAAATTGAAGATTTTTCGGTGCGCAAAGGACTGGCGATTTTCAAGTCACTGATCGAAAACGATTATGGTACCTACTGGAAATTTCTTTTCTATGATACCCATCGATTTTTTATCGGTTCAACCCCGGAGCGTCATCTGTCGGTTACCGGCGGTCGGGTCAAGATGAACCCCATCAGCGGTACCTTGCGGAAGGATCGGGACTGGTCCAGCCGCAAAGCCTTTAAGGCGGACCTGCTGAAGTTTTTACAGGACGAGAAGGAAATCGACGAGCTTTTCATGGTGGTGGACGAAGAGCTGAAGATGATGGCCCGGATGTGTGATCGGGGTGGGGCCATCATAGGTCCGCTGGTCAAGGAGATGTCACGGCTTATCCATTCCGAATACCTGTTGTCCGGAGAGAGCGATAAGGATATCTTCGAACTCTTCAGCATTTCGATGTTTGCCGCCACCGTGGTTGGCAGTCCGGTTGAAAATGCCTGCAAAATCATACAAAAATATTCCACAGCCTCACGCAGGTATTACGGCAGCGCCTTGATGCTGGTGGGCAGGGAGGAAGACGGCCGGGATTTTCTCGACTCCCCTATCACCATACGGACCGCCGAGATCGACCGAGACGGTCGCTTGCAGTTCAGCGTCGGGGCCACTCTGGTAAAGGACTCTGTACCTGCAAAAGAGGTTGCCGAGGCGAAGGCCAAGGGGGCTGCCCTGCTCTCCACCATCCTTCCTGACAGTGTTGCCCCGGCCCGACCGCCTGAACTTACCCGGCTCTATAACGACGACGAGATAATCGAGACGATGGTGCAGCGCAACCAGAACCTCTCGAACTTCTGGTTCTTCAGGCAGGAGACGCGGGAGATTAGGACCCGGACGAAAAAGATACGGATCACCATAATCCACAACGAGGACGATTTCGTATATATGCTGGCCCATATGTTCCGCTGTATGGACATCTGTGTTTCGGTGGTGCGCTTTGATGAATATGACATGGATCGTGATGACAGTGATCTCACCCTGCTCGGTCCCGGCCCTGGAAATCCTAATGAGGATGAGGTCGAGAAGATCGCCATCAACCTGGGGATTGCTGGTGAGCTGGTAAAAAGGAGGAAACCGTCGCTGTTCATCTGCCTTGGACACCAGATTCTCTGCCGCAGTCTGGGTATCGAGGTCCGGCGCAAGGAGCGCCCCCTGCAGGGAACGCAACTGCGAATCAACCTCTTTGGTCACCATGAACTAGTCGGTTTCTACAACACATTCGCTCCCCAGACCCCTGGGTATATGTCCGGTGTGGAGTTCGCGACCATTGTCGAATCCAATGAGCTGGTGGCAATTCGGGGGCAGTTTTTTGTCGGCTACCAGTTTCATCCGGAATCGTTGTTGACCAAGAACGGTTTCTTTATTTTGCAGGAGACTGTGAGTCGGTTGCTGAGCTGATCGCAAGGTACGTTCATTCGGGGTACCCAAAACCTAAGGAGAACCTTACTTTCATTGCCTGCTTCAGCTTACATCTTACTCTTTCAGGAGAGGATCCTGTCTTTTGGGGAATAAAATGATCTCTATTGAACTCAAAATATTGAAAAGGTAGTATTAACCGGTGTTTCTGTTTGTTTCATGGAGCAGCACCTAATCTGAGGGTTTCAAGAGCATGATATCACAGTTCACCGTCTCGGTAATAATTCCCACATTAAATGAAGAGACCAATCTCAGCAGGCTGCTTCCCCAGTTGCAGGCGCTCACACCACCACTGGAAATAATCGTCAGCGATGGTGGCAGTGTCGACAACTCTACAATTATTGCTGAGAAAAACGGGGTACTCCTTTGCTGCGAGGGCAGGGGCAGAGGAGCTCAGCTCAACGCTGGGGCCGATTTGGCCACCTCTGATGTCTTGCTCTTTTTGCATGCTGACTCCACCCTGCCAGTGGCAAGCTACTGTGGATTGCTTGAAAGCCTGGCAGCCCAGGAAGAATTGCGGGGCGGGGCTTTTCGTTTCTCCCTGGAGGGGACTCCCGGTCTCTGGCCGAGGCTCTATGAGTTCAATGTGCAGCTCAGGTGCAGGTTGCTCAACCTGCCTTATGGTGATCAGGGGTTCTTCATTTATAGAAGTAACTGGCAGCAGGGCCTGCAGTTTTCAGATATTCCACTGATGGAAGATGTTGAGTGGTGGAGGAGGGTGAACGATACTCTCAAGATGTGTATTCTGCCGTATCCGCTGATTACCTCCGCCAGACGTTTTCAAAAGCGGGGTTACCTGGTGAGCGCCATGCGCAACCTCTGGATGTTAACCCGATATCAATGTGGGGTTTCCCCATTCAAGCTGGTAGAGGAATATAGTAAATGACCAGAATGAAAGTAGAAGAAAAGTTTGAAATCATAAAACATGCATCACGGTTCTTTCCCTGGCCGCTTCAGCCTGAAAAGCTTAACCTGTTCCAGGTAAATCTCGGTAGCTGGTGCAACCAGAGTTGTACGCACTGCCATGTTGATGCCTCGCCGGCAAGAACGGAGACCATGTCACAGGATGTAGCCGATAAGTGCCTTGAAGTGATCGGGTCGACACCTTCCGTAGAAGTCGTGGATATTACAGGGGGGGCGCCTGAAGGTCAGCAGCAGTTCCGGTATTTTGCTGAGGAAGCGAGAAAGCTCGGAAAGAGGGTTATTGACCGGTGTAATCTTACCATTCTGCTTGAACCAGGCTTTGAAGATCTGGCTGCTTGGCTTGCTGATAGAAAGATAGAGATTGTTGCCTCACTGCCGGACCTGGACGCGGAGAGAGTGGAAGCCCAGCGGGGCACGACAGCGTACATGAAGTCGCTGGACGGTCTGCGCCTGCTTAACCGGCTTGGATACGGTAGTATTCTGCCGCTGCATCTGGTGTATAACCCGACAGATAACGGTATGGCTGGAAGCCAGTCTGCCATTGAGCATGATTTTCGGCGCAAGCTGACGCCAAAAGGTATTGAATTCAGTGGACTGTACGCCTTGAACAATATGCCTATAGGCCGTTATCTCAAAAGGCTTTCAGAGGAAGGGTGCTATGAAGAATATATGGATAACCTGGTCAACAGTTTCAACCCGGCAACACTGCCGGGACTGATGTGCAGGTATCAGGTGTCGGTTGGCTGGGATGGACGGATTTTTGATTGCGATTTCAACCAGATGATGGGTCTTGAGCAGAAACAGGGTCTGACAATATTTAATTTTTCCATGGATCAATGGCTGAAGCGGGAAATTCGAACCGCCGCCCACTGTTTTGGCTGCACAGCCAACAGCGGTAGTTCCTGCAGCGGTCAAGTTTCCACTATGGAGCAGGCCGGAGTGGCGCAAACCACGATGTCGGTTGGACTGAAAGAGCAGGATTCGGCTGTTGCCCAACGTTCAGAAGCGAGTATGGATCTCGATGCCGTCCGCAATTATTACGGCAAAGTTCTGCAGGGAAGCAATGACCTGAAAACCGATGCCTGCTGCACTTTGGAGGATATGCCCCCCTGGTTGCGCCAGGCACTCAACAATGTGCATACCGAGGTGCTGGATCGTTATTATGGTTGCGGCCTGGTCTCCCCGGAGGCAATAGAGGGGTGTACCGTTCTTGATCTTGGCTGTGGTACTGGGCGGGACCTTTACGTTCTGGCGCAACTTGTCGGGGAAACGGGCAGGGTGATTGGTGTGGATATGACTCCGGAACAGCTGAACATTGCCAGGAAACATCAGCAGTGGCATGCTCTCAGGCACGGCTATGAGCAGCCAAATACAGAGATTGTTGAAGGGTATATCGAAAACCTGTCCGGTATTGCAGACAATTCGGTGGACATTGTCGTCAGTAATTGTGTTATCAACCTGAGTCCGGATAAGCCGAGTGTGCTTCGTGAAGTGTACAGGGTCCTCAAGCCTGGCGGGGAGATGTATTTTTCTGATGTCTATGCTGACCGACGCCTCTCTTGGGATATCCGCAACAATGATATCCTCTGGGGTGAGTGTCTGGCCGGTGCAATGTACTGGATGGATTTTCTGAGCCTGGCCAAGTCTATCGGGTTTCTTGATCCGCGCCTGGTGAATGACAGGGTCCTCGCGATTAACAATGGTGATCTTGCCGCCATGCTGGAGCCAGCCAGGTTCTGGTCTGCAACCTGGCGTCTTTTCAAGCTCGATATGCTTGAGCCGATCTGTGAAGATTATGGGCAGGCCGTTCGTTATCTGGGCGGTATCTCTCGGCAGGAATCAGGATTTACCCTGGACAATCATCATTATTTCGAGAAGGGCCAGAGTGTAAAAGTGTGTACCAACACCTGGCACATGCTGAAATCCACCAGATTCGCTGAGTTTTTTGAGTTCTGGGGCGACGAATCCGTTCACTTCGGTGCTTTTGCCGATTGTGGCTCTGTGGTACCGTTTCAGAGCAGCCATGATGATGACTCGGGAGCGGACCCGGCTTCAGGTGCATGCTGCTGAGAACAACAGGGATTGAAATGAACACAGATCTGGGAGTCGCGGTCTTTGCACGAACACCCGGTTCCGGCGGGAAGACCAGGCTTGCTGAGTCCTGGGGTAGAGATAAGACTGACCACTTTTATCAGCACTGCCTGCACTGTGCCTCCTCCTGGCTTGAGCAGGCACAGTCGATAAGTACCGGATACTGGGCTTTGACAGGTCCGGGCTCCCGCTGTTTGCCGTTTTGGGAAAATGGCCTGATTATCGAGCAGAGTGAAAACTCCCTGGGCCGAAGGATGAACGATGTTGCGGAGTCTCTCCTGCAGCGTCACAATCTCTGGTGCCTTGTCGGAACCGATATCCCCCAGATGCCACCACTGGTCGATCTCCAATTGCCTGAGTTACTGGCGAAAGTCGATTATGTCTTCGGACCGGCGACGGATGGTGGTTTCTGGCTTGCAGCCGGACGGAGGGGGCTTCACCGGGAAGTCTGGGAAAAGGTTCATTATTCAGAGACCGACACGCTGGCAGAGTTGATGCGGCATATACAGGAATATGATCCGGACTCGACGATCCGCCTCCTGGACAATAGTATCACCGACATAGACCTGTATGATGACTTGATCAGGCTGGTTCAGGAACTCCGGAGCAGGCCTGAAAAACTGCATCCGGTTCAGAAGTCGCTACTCGAATGGCTGCAATTAGAGCTTGGTGCCTGAACGATCCCTCTGTGGATGGTTCGTCCGGAACTTTTTTCGATATTGGAGAAATTACATAGCATTCGAACCATAGGGAAAAGGGCTCATGGTGCTGCACTTATGTTATCTCAACTAGATGAGCTTGATATATACATGCAAGATGTCAGGAAAGTGGGGTTACCCGACACATAAATGATCGACAAGAGGAAGTACCTGTCACAGCACTACGATTGTCATTCTCTGTCAGTAGGTTGAGGCCACTTTGCGGCTTATAGTCACCCCACCCCCAGGCGATCCGAATTGAGCCTGGCCGGACTATGGAAGCAATTCTCGCCTCCATTTTGATTTTTCCTTTCGGTGTTTCGACCGCGACCTGTGTTCCTTCTGTTATACCCATTTTCTTTGCGTCTTCCGGGTGTATATCGACACAGCAACCTGTACCGTTTTGGACCAGGCCTGGGATCGTGAAAAACTGGGAGTTGGTAAAACGTATATCCCTTGCGCCGCTTATTCCTATAATCGGAAACTCCTCAGCCCTATCGCTGAAGCTTATCGGGTTGACCATGCCATGCTGGAGGGGCGTGGCCGGGAACCCTTTTGCAGCAAGCCGATTAGAAACAAATTCAACGTGTCCTGATGGGGTGGAAAATCCATCCTGCTCATATTTTTTATAGCGAAGTTCGGCAACCCTCAGACCATTGGGGTTGTCACGTAATTGGTTGACAGTAATACCGGTCGGCTCAAGTTGATAGTTAATAGCCTCTTCCGCTGTATGCCAGGGGAATTCATCCGTAAAACCAAGCCTTCGGCCCAATTCGAAAACTATCTTCCAGTCCGGCCAGGAGTTATGGAGTGGTCTGATTACTTCATTTTGTAGTATGATTGGGTTGTTACGAATGGAAGATCGATTCAACTGGGTTTTTTCAAAGCAGCTGGAAGCAGGTAATATGACATCGGCAAGTTTGGCTGTCTCGGTCATAAACATATCGATCACCACCAGTGATTCCAGCTGCTGAAATGCTTCTCTGGTACGACTTGAGTCGGCCATGGTCACAAGTGGATTACCTGATTGGACCACAACCATTTTCAGAGGATAGGGGACCTGATCCAGGATGCCGTCGATAATACATCCTTGAACCTGATTCCCCCAGGTTTCGCTGAAAGTGTTGAAAAGAGCATAATGCTTGGTGATCGATTCAGGGCCGTTAGCCAATTTTTCCTTCATCTGGATATTACGTACGGGGACAGGTTGCGGAATGACATCTCCACCCTGGATATCGAGGTTCCCGGTAATGGCACGCAACATTGCAATTGCTCTCGTAGAATCGAATACGTCCCTCTGCATGTCGAGGCCGTTGCCGTCCACAATCGAGGCGGGTCTTGTGGTACCGTAAAGGCGGGCAACTTCCCTGATCTGCTCGGCCGATAGCCAGATATCATCGGCTACTGCTTCCGGTGTGTAGTTACGCGCGATAGATTTCAGTGCATCAAAACCAATTGTATAGTTCGTAATGAATTCGGTATTACACCAATCATGGTTAATAATTTCATGTATCATTGCCATTGCTAAAAGAGCATCGTGGCCGGGCTTGATCTGCAACCAGATATCGGCTTTTGCAGCCATGCTGGTCCTGACTGGATCCACAACAATCAAGGTGGCACCATTCGCCTGAGCATGTGCGATTCCCTCTGCAGCTCCCAGAGCCGTGTTGCCGTCGTGTTTTCCCCAAACGATGATGCATTGAGCACTTTTTGCTTCGGGAAAAGCCATGGACCCATAGGTGTAGCTGTGGGCAAAGTCACGAGATACAAAACAGATCGAGCCATTACCTATGGTGTTAGGTGATCCGAAACAGTGCATTAATCTGTTGGGATAATCCCAGGGCGCGCCCCAGTCTGCAGCCATTCCACGCAGCCAGGATACTGATTGTGGTCCCGCCTCCTGCTTGTGGCGGGTCATGAGCTCTACAACTTTATCCAGTGCTTCATTCCAGTCCGCTTCACGGAAACCACCGTTATTCGTTTTAACCAGGGGTGTTGTTAATCGCCTATCAGAGTAGACAATATCAGGTGCATGGTTCAGCTTAGGGCATACCAGTCGCTTCTCCGGTTCAAGAAAAGATTTTCTCCATGCAGAAATCAACCGGTCGTTTTCGATTTCAGCATGTATCGGGCAGCATGAAGAGCAAAGACGGCACACAGTATCGTGTATCATTGTTGTTGTCCTCTTACATTCTTAGCGTTTTGCGTGCACAAAGCAGCTCTGGATTAATTCATAGTGGTTGGTATGGGTGCGAATTTTCCACCAGACATTTTCGGGTTCACTTACTTTCCAGGCTGGCTGCAGGGTTCCTTTCGGATCCTTGAGCAACCCGCTGATGGTATCAATACCACGACCGGTATAGGGGCCATCTGGCTGTCCTCCAAGCCATTCACGTATGGGAGCAGCCTCATCTGACCACGAAAAGGGGTCGGAGAGGACAAACTGCGCCTCTTTGTTACGGGTAACCCTGCTCATCTCCTGTAGATGTTTTATTGGTGAAGGCACCTTGTCAACCAGGTTGAGCGAGGAGAATGATCCGATACTGTTCTCACGAAACGGAAGCGAAAGGGCGTTGGCAACAATGAACTCTACCTTTTCACTCATGAAACGATCGGGAAGGGTAACAGTGAACTCCTTGGTGGAAGACCCTTCATCTTTGAGGCCGACCGTCAATGTTCTCTTTTTCATCAATTCTCGTGCCACCCGTATGAACGCAACCGACGTATCAAGGCCTATTGAAAAGTCGGAGCGATTGCTCATTTCAAATGAAAAACGACCAACTGCTCCTCCGGCATCGAGAGCAATACCGTTGTGAGGCTCTATGACCTCTGCCCAGGTCGAGTAGGCCTGTGAACTGTGTTCATCACCTGTGAGCTCGCTGAAATGACTCCAGAGGTATGAAGCGACTACTGCCTCGGTTTCATACTTATTGGTGGCCATTGTTGAGGGTTCATGCATTGGGTTCAGGTTGGCAATCCCATCAGTTATGGGAAATGATACCATACAGGATGGACAGGTGAGGCTGCCTGTTTCAATATCACCATTTTGTTCAGTTACAATGTCGGCTATTAACGGAAATTCCTTTGGCAGGCAAATAGGGCATATAAGTAACTCCAGCATCTGTGTTTTCATGGCTCTCCTTGTTTTGGCTGAAAATTTCGGATAGGTGAAAAATCGTGCGCAAGAGTGATAGATTCAGAATAACCCATAGGAATGATGAAGAAAAGGTGAAAAGAGGACCCGGAATGGTGTTTGTCGAACCTGGGATTTTGAGCGGGTGTTGTTGTGGCTCTTACATCCTGCAGTCATACGTTTGAAATAATGACTGTTGTTGGCTCACGAAAAGTATACAGGTGTCAATAGTATGATCATTTGGCTGTTTAGGCATATACTTATTTTAAGTATTCAGATGCTTGTGAAGGACGGCATTGACTTCTGATTATTGCCAGGAGGGGGATAAGGTCGCAGCATATTGTATTCCGAATACAGAACGTAAAAAAATTGCTGACATTGGCAAAGGCTCCCTGACTGATAGCAGGATTGATCAAACCTTGACTGTGAGTGAAGGGAAAATATTCCATGTGGACGCCATAGCAGTAGTAAGCAACACTGGGAGTGGCACAAAACCTTGCCGGGCAATTATAATTCAGTTCCGGAATAGCGTATGATAAAATAACAGGAATCGAGTAGCCGTAAGATCGGGCACCCTTGGTAAGGGGTGCTGCCGATTATTTCTGGTTACCTGTCTGGAACAGGTTCAACCGGCGTTAAAACAGCCATACAGGAATCGTGAAAATCTGAAAGGGGGGAGCATGAACCAGAAAAAAATAGCGGCAGCAATAGATGGCTCCGAATATTCCGATAAGGTTCTGGAGAAAGCGATAGAATTTGCACAATTGCTTGATGCCGCAGTCGTTCTTATTTATTGCCACCGGAGATTTCCCAAAATCCTTGGCCAGCCACACAGGGATCACATCATATCTGAGATAATGGATGAAACCGATGCCGTGGTAGCACCTTTTCTTCAAAAGCTCTCTGACAGTGGGGTTGAGGTTATCGAACGTTTTATGGAAGAGCCTGCAGGGACAATGATTTCGGAAGTGGCGGAGCGTGAAAAGTGTGAGATGATTGTGATGGGGTCGCGAGGCTTATCTGACATCGAAGGACTATTGATCGGGAGCGTAGCTCACAAGGTCCTCCATATAGCCAAGTGCCCGGTGCTGGTGGTGCGCTAAAGTTCACAACGAAAGAAAATTGCAGGACACTTTTGCCGTCCGGGATAGGGAATGCTTACCGACTCAGATTTCAGGGTTTTGCTGGCTTGTTACGAAAGGTCCTGGCAAGGTTATAGAAAAGTCCGCAAGGGCCCGATGAAGAGGGTCCGCAAACATATGGAGGCTTTGGGTTGTAACTCGGTTAAGCAATATTTGGATACACTTGCAAAAGACCAGGCTGAAGAGGAGGTGCTGCTATCTATTTTGCGCATAACGATCTCCAGGTTTTTCAGGGATAGAAAGCTCTGGACCAGCCTGGCCGATACTGTATTTCCTGCTCTGCTGGCGCAAACAGATAAAGTAAAAATCTGGTCTGCCGGCTGCAGCTGCGGAGAAGAGGTCTACAGTCTCAGTATCCTGTACCATATGAGATGGTCCGATTGTTCACGACTAGCTGTCATTGCGACCGATGCAAATGGGTCATGTCTGGAACGTGCTCGAAAGGGGATATATCAGAAAAGCAGTTTGCGTGAATTAGATTCACAATTGCTTTCAAGCTGCTTTATTCCGTCAGGCCGACGAGGTGAATATTGTATCTTGCCTTTGTACAGAAAATACATCTTGTGGAGACATCATGACTTTTTCACTGCCCCTCCTGACAGGGGCTTTCATGTTATTTTTCTGCGAAACAATCTTCTGACATATTATAATTCCCAGGCTCAGTCGGTTGCTCTCGGTCTCATCCTGCAATCATTACTTCCGGGAGGTTATCTTATAACGGGCTCCCGGGAAGTCCTGCCCGAGACACCTTGTAATCTGGTTGCAACAAAAAATTGCGATATGATCTATCAAATGAGGGAATAGCCCCGATATTTCATGGAAAATCTGTTTTCCCAGTAAGGTCCATAGTATATCGTACTTGATATCATGGGATTACAGTAGATTGTTATAGCTGCACCCTTGATGCCTCGACTTTGAACTCCGCAGATACGAGAAATATAGGGGATAGAGATAGCCTGCACCGGTAACATCATACCGGAGCAACCTTTTCAAGGTTAAGGCGGCCTGTGAAGTAACGCGCATTATAACAAAATTCTGCAATAGTGGCTGATTGCTTCAGCAACGACACTGGTTCGGCGTCTATATCCTGATCAGCCGTAACGAGACTTGACCTCTTCCCGGTTGATGGCCCCGTCATCTTTTAAAGGAATTGTTTCCACGAACTGGACATATTGTGGTTTTTTGAACCGGGCAATACGCTCACCCACGAAGTCGATCAGTTCCTGCGGTTCCAGGGTTTTTCCTTTTCTCAACTGACAGACGGCTTTTATGCCCTCCTTCCATTTCGGGTCGGGTACACCTATAACCACCGTCTGTTCCACTGCGGGGTGCTGCAGAATTACCTTTTCCACCTCAGCGGGATACACATTTTCGCCCCCAGGTTTTATCAGTTCCTTCTCCGCCTTGCGGCCGGCATAGAACAGGAAGCCATCTGCATCAAAACGGCCGAGATCACCGGTATGGTGCCAACCGTCCCTGAACGTATACTCGTTGTCTGCATCAAGCCCCCAATAGCCCTTGAAGACCATGGGGCCCTTGAGCGTAATTTCACCCACCTCACCGGCTGTAACGACCTTGTCATGTTCATCAACCAGCCGCACATTGCCAAGGGAAATGGTCTTTCCGGCCGAGCCGGGACGATCGCTGTATTTGCCTATAGAGGCAAGACAGGATGTCTCTGTCTGGCCGTACATCACATAGTAGAAACCTCCAGTGGCCGACTGGAACCGGTCGATGCTCTCAGGTGTTCCCAGACCGATCACCGCCCGAAGGGAGCCTATGTCGTTACCGCCATTTTCTGCGGCCGTGAGTACCGTTTCCAGGATGGGAGGGAAATCGAAGAAGTGGCTGACCTTGTACTCCTGGATAAGTTCGGCCGCTGCCGCACCCTCAAATTTGCTGATGTTGATGTTTGCAGCACCGGCGTGGAAGCTACTGGATGCCAGGAACAGGCCACCCACGTGAAACAGGGGCAGCAGGTTCAGGTGAACATCGGCATGCGTCAACTCCATATTATATTGGAAATGCAGGTTTGCGTAGAGCATATTGCCGTGACTGACCAGGGCACCCCTCGGCCTGCCTGCGACCGCGGCCGTGTGGATGATGACAAAACCGTCGGAACTCGCCACGTCGGCAGGAGCTACAGGGTGAGCCGACTGCATAAGTGAGCCATGTTTAAGCCAGGCCCCGTTGTCTCCTTTGAGATTGTAATAGGCTGTAACGGATGTCAGTTTTTGTTTCTTGGTATTAAGGGTTTCCTGGAATTCTTCGTCGGCGAAAACGACTGCGGGTGTGCAATCACCCAGGTTGAAAATCATCTCATCTGCTGAGAGTCGCCAGTTGACCGGTAACACGATGGCGCCAAGATAGGCGGCTGCGCCGTATATCATGAAAAACTCGAGACTGTTTTTACCTACTACACCTATCCTGTCGCCTTTCCGGATGCCGATTTCGGCCAAGCCGGTGGCAAGAATGTCCACCTGATCCTTAAACTGCGAAAAGGTGAGATGCCTGCCGTCGTCGACTTCTTTCCAGCAGAGGTTGCTGCCGAAGGCGGTGGCGTTTCGTTGTATGACATCGTAAAAGGAGAGGTCGTAAAGTCCCATGTAGTCTTTCCTCCAATAGAAAATATCTGAAAATCGATCAGTTGGAATCGTTGAAGCGTCAGGCCTCAGACCTGACGCTTCAACGATTCCAAATCGACACCTTGATCATGAAATTCGGTTTAGGCGCTGTTGACACTGACAACGGGGCATGGCGCCTTCAGAATGATATATTGGGCATTTGATCCGAGTATAATTTTCTGGGTTCTTGATTTTTTTTCAATACCTACAAAAATCTGATCGACCTGATTTTGCTCAGCATACAACACCAGGTCTTCTCCCGGTTGCATGCCTCGAGCCAGTTGGTGGGTCTCACAGGGAATATTCTTTTCCTTGAAATACTTTGCGGCGTATTTCAGGTCTTCGCTGGCTTTGTCGATCTCTTCCGGTTTTTCACCAGAGCCCCCCGGTAATGAGGTGACAACCAGAACTGTCGCCCCAAAAAGATCGGCGTAAGTCCTTGCCAGCGAAAGTGCTGCTTTTGATATGTCAGAGCCATTATAGGCTACTAAGAATTTCATCTGTTCTCCTTTCGCCAATCTTCAAGTTTTACATCCAGCGTTTCCGTCTCTTATATGACTTTACTTCCTTAAACGACTTTCGACCGCCTCCCCGGGTGATGCCCATGTAAAATTCCTTCACATCGGGGTTTTCCTGCAATTCTTCGGATGCTCCTTCCAACACAATCCTGCCGGATTCCATGATATAAGCGTAATCCGATATGCCGAGCGCGATTTTTGCGTTCTGTTCAACCACCAGGATAGTGGTGTTCATCTCCTTGTTGATTTTCTGGATATTGTCAAAAATCTCCATGACCAGAAGTGGTGCGAGACCGAGAGACGGCTCATCCAGCATAAGCATCTTGGGGGAAGCCATGAGTGCCCGGGCAATGGCGATCATCTGCTGTTCACCGCCGGAGCAATAGCCCGCCATGCGATGGGTAATTTTTGATAATCGCGGGAAATGTTTATACATCAGGGCATGGTCTTCCTTGATTTTCTGGGCGCCGTCGCCACGGGTAATGGAGCCGACTCTGATGTTTTCGTCCACGGTCAGGTGTTTAAAGACCCGGCGGCCTTCTGGGACCATGACAGCCCCGAGTTTGACGACCTGGGTGCCGAGCTGGTTGGTGATATCCTCGCCCCTGAACTTGATATACCCTTCCCTGATAAAACCGTTTTCAGGTTTCAACAGGCCGCTTATGGCCCTCAGCGTTGTCGTCTTACCCGCACCATTGGTGCCGAGCAGTGCCACAATACTGCCATCGGGTACACTGAGGCTGACACCCCTAAGCACCTGGACGATATCGTTATAGACAACCTCTATGTTGTTGACTTCAAGCTGTTTTTCTGAGAGTTTTTTATTCATGGGGAGGTTTACGATCGGTGCTTTATGTCCCCTGCCTTCCTGGCAGGGGACACTATGGAAGCGAATCTATTTAATCTTGCTCGTATACTCTGGGATGAAAGGCTTACCGGCCGATTTAAATGCCTTGTCCTTCACCACGTAGAGTTGAAGCGTATCGACACCGGCGTGATCCGTCTTGGAATAGGTTACCGGACCCACTGTCGTGCTCGGTGAGAAAGATTTGTCGCCATTCATGGCCTGCAGTTCCTCATACAGGGTTTCCTTGGTAATATCCTTGCCTTTCTCCTTTGCCCGCCTGATGCATTCGGTGGCTACTTGAGCGACCATCATACCGTTTGCATAGTTGTGTGAATTTGCGGCCTTGTCGTCGCGATTGTATTTTTTGGCCAGGGCCAGCTGTTCGTCGGTCCCCTTGCCCGGTTCGCTGGTGACGATGTAGGAGGTGGTCCAGAAATAGTTTTCGGCAGAAGGGCCAGCCAGGGCAACGAGATCGTTACCGCCTGTGTAATGGGCCCCGAGGAAGGTGAACTTGCCCTCTTCTCCGAACGACGTCGCAACAAGTCCTAAGCTGCTGGCATCCTTTAGCATAGTGGCAACGGGTGACTGAACAGTATGGCTGAAGATGTATTGCACCCCTTTGCTCTTGAGTCTCTTCAGCATGGCTGTATTATCGAGGTTTTTGCCATGTTCGACAACTTCGACGATGTCCATCTTCAAGCCGGCTGCTACCGCCTTTTGCACATCCTCAACGGGACCCCGGCCAAAAGCGGATGGGTGGATGAACATGGCAACTTTGGGAGTGTCGCCTTTATGGTTTTTTACCACGTATTCGGCCAGACCTATCATCTGGGCCGAATAGGAGGCAATGGGCAGGAAAATGTAGTTGGAGCCATCGAGGTTGCCGGCATGGAAGGATGCTGGAATGACTGGTATCTGCTCTTCCTCGAAATCCTTTTTCAGGGCGAGGGTACTGCCCGTTGAGTAGTTGAGGTAGAAAACTATTCCCTGATCGAGGAAGTCCTCAAAGTTTCTTTTGGTTACATCGTTTTTGTACTGGTCGTCACGGATGGTACACTCGATCGTGTCATCACCCAGCATCTTCGTGTCGTTGACATAGTTGAAATAGTCCTCAACGCCCTTGGAGTATGGGTTGCCAGCATCCGAGGTCGGACCGGTTATAGCGAGTGAAAGGCCGAGTTTGTGGACCTGTCCTGCCAGGACCTGCACCGGGTTGGTTAACAAACAAGCTGCCGCTGCCGACAGTAAGAACCATCTGTTCAAAATTACCTTTTTCATGTCTCCTCCTTGACGTTTAATTGCGCTGAGTACGTCTCCTGTTATGCTGCTGTACCGCCCTCCGGAACCAGGTGTAGTGCCCTGGTACAAGTGAGTTGCGTTTTACGGCTACCTTGAAGGAATTGTTGATTTTTCATGGGAGCCTTATGTTAGTCCCGCTGTGCCGGGAAGGATCCTCCTATAGTTCATGGTTCATAACGATGCAGGTCAGTACCTGAATGGCCAGAGCTTTACGTATGTGCGTGTTATACGCCACCAGTTGGCAATGCCACGCGGCTCAAACATCAGGAAAAGCACGATGACAAGGCCAAAACTCAGAGGCTTGAGTGCTGTTGTAAGGTTGGTGGCTGCTGTCAGGTGGCTTCCTGCCCACTCCGAGAGGCTTTCAACCTGAAGGTTCAGCACCATGATCGCCAGTGGTCCCCAGAATGAACCCTGCAGTGTTCCGAGCCCGCCTACGATGGCCATGGCGAGGTAATTAATTGAATGATGCAGCGTAAACGAGTCTATGCCGACACCTCTATAGAGGTAGGCGTGTAAGGCGCCGGCCACACCAGCGAAAAAACCGGCCAGGCCAAAGGCATAAACTTTGGTGAAACCAGGATGCATACCCATGGCGTCTGCGGCCCTGTCGTTGTCGCGCACGGCGACAAGACAACGTCCGTAACGGGTTCGGAGCAGATTGCGGACAGCGAACCCCAAAAGTACAAGGGTGACGAGGATAACATAATACCAGAACAAGTAGTGCTCCTTGCGGACCACTTTGCCGGTGAACCAGAAAACCCTGCCAACGGAAATGGTCTGGCCCTGGTCGAAAAAATTCATGAAATTGATGACCCATTGAAAGATCATCTGAAAAGAAAGGGTGGCGATAGCCAGGTAGAGATGTTTGAGGCGCAGGGCGGGCAGGCCGACAATTGCCCCGAACACTGCGCCCATACAACCGGACAATACGATCAGTAAAGGCCAGCAGTGGGTCACCAGAATGTGACTGTCACCGAGCACCCTGGCAAAGGAGGCAACCGTGTAGGCTCCTATGCCGACAAAAGCCGCATGGCCGATGGAGATGAGTCCTGCAAAGCCGGTTACCAGGTTGAGCCCCATAACTGCGATCATGGCCACCAGAATATTGTCTATTACCAACATGTACTTGTTGCCGACGCTAAAAAGAAGCGGCCAGCAGAACAGGGCGCCCAGGAAAATGATCATAGCGCTTCTATCCAGATGGGTGAGAAATATCCGCTGCTCCTCTTTATATGAGGTGAAATAGTTTCCTGTTGCCAGCCAACGGTTCGATGACATAGTTATACCCGTTCGATTTCGTGTATTCCAAATAACCCATGGGGTTTAAACAGCAGAATGATCAGCAGGATTACATATGGCATGACCTCCGCTGTACCATTGAGTCCCCAATTCCCGTCCAGATAACCACTGGCGAATTGTTGGATAAGTCCCATGATGATGCCAGCCACTACTGCGCCCAGGATCGAGTCAAGCCCACCCAGGATGACCACAGGGAAAACCACGATGCCAAAGGCGTGCAGGGTATCGAAGTTTAAGCCGGTTATGTTACCGATAATCCCGCCAGCAGCAGCTGCGCTTAAGCCCGCCATGGCCCAGGCCAGACCGAAGACGCGGGGAACCGAGATACCAATGGACATGGATGCCAGCTGGTCGTCGGATACCGCACGCATGGAGATACCAATGGTGGATTTCTTAAAAAACCAGGAAAAACCGGCAATCATCGTAAAGGTGATGATGACGCCAACAAGCTGGGTCCACGAGATGGAAACCCCACCCACCGTGAGAGGGGTCGTCGGCAGAAATTGGGGAAAGGAGAAATTCTCTGTACCAAAAGGGGTAAGATAGATCAACCCGTCCAGGATGGACATAAGGCCAATGGTTACCATGATGACGGATATAATAGGTTCACCGATCAGCCGCCGCAGGAACACCCGTTCCACACTCATTGCCAGGAAAAAGGTTATTATCATGCTGATGGGAAAAGATATGTAAATGGGTATGCCGGCTTGGACCGTCAGCGCATAGGTGATAAAAGCACCTGCCGCGATGATCTGGCCGTGGGCAATGTTGAGTACCCTGCTGGATTTATAAATGAGAACAAAACCAAGAGCAGAGAGGGCATAAATAGACCCCACCACAATTCCGCTGACCACCAGTTGAAAGAAGTAACTCATCAATTTTCCATTGTGTAGAAATGAATGGTTGTGTCAACCGTCGTTGTTTGACCGTCCTGGTATTGATAGAGGGCGGCAACCTTCTTTTCTTTTCTCTCTTTTTCGTAAAGCGCCTCGTACAGGTCGTGGTATTTTTCGGAGACAAATTTTCGGCGTATTTTCCCTGTTTTGGTGAGTTCACCGTCATCCATGTCGAGCAGTTTGTACAGGTTGGCAAATCGGTGGATCTTAAAATGATCTTTTTCAGCGTTGCGATTAATTGCGGCAACTTCTCCCTGAATCAGTTCAGCAACCTCCGGCAGGCCGGCAAGATCCATGTAGGTGCTAAAGGAGATGCCCCTGTCCTCGGCCCACTTGCCGACAACAATGGGATCGACATTGATGAGTGCCGTAACAAATTCTCTCTTATCGCCGAAAATTACCGCTTCCTTGATGTAGGGACTGAACTTTAGACGGTTCTCAAGGAACATGGGACTGAACATCTCACCGTCGCTGGTGTGCATGACATCGGAGATACGGTCGATGACCACAAGGTGGCCATTCTCATCAATATAGCCGGCATCTCCGGAGTGGAGCCAGCCGCCCTCCAGTAACTCCTCTGTTTTTTCAGGCAGATCGTAATAGCCGGGGGTGACGGAATCGGAACGAGATAGAATTTCTCCTTCATCCGATATCCTGCATTCTGTGCCCGGCAGTGGTTTACCGACTGTATCGGGGCGGACATCGCCATCACGGTGCATATAGGCGATGCCGACGATCTCGGTCTGGCCATAAATCTGTTTAAGGTTGACACCAATGGCCTGGTAAAAAGTGAAAAGCTCGGGGCCCAGGGCGGCACCGCCGGTGTAGGCCCTTCGCAATCGCAGAAAACCTATCTGGTTGACAAGCGGCCTGAAAATCATCTGTTTACCCAGCCAGGCGAGAATTTTCAGTTTTGCGGGCATCTTCCTGCCGGTCATCCGGTACCCGGCCGCTTCTTCTCCCACCTTCATGAAATAGTTGTAAACCATGCGATTGAACCAGTAGGATTCATCAATCTTGAGCCATATCTGAGAACGTATGGTTTCATATATTCTCGGAGCACCGAACATGAAGTGAGGCCCGATTTCCTTTAAGTCTTCCATGCTGGTTTCCACCGATTCCGGGAAATTGAGGGATATCCCTGTGGCCATGGCCACCCCGAAGGAGTTCATCTGTTCACCGATCCAGGCAAAGGGCAGGAAGCTGAGGTATTCATCGGTATCTTCGAGCGGGTCAACCTCGGTGAGCTGCAAGCCCATATTGATGTAATTCTTATGGGTCAGCATGGCCCCTTTGGGCAGTCCCGTGGTTCCGGAGGTGAGGCAAAAATGACAGACGTCGTCCGGTTTGCCTTCGTCGACTAATTTTTCAAATATGTCCGGTTCTTCTTTGAAAACTTTCTCTCCGTGCTTGTAGAGCTCGTCAATAAACATGAACCAGCTGTCACTCTGGTAACTCCTCATGCCTCGTGGGTCTTCATAAATTACTTTTTCGACCAGCGGGATTTTTTCCCTTACTTCGGCTACCTTGTCTACCTGTTCCTGATCACTACAGAAAACAACCGAGACCTTGAGGTAGTTGAGGATGCCTTCTATTTCCTCGGGCAGGCTTGTCTGGTAAATTGCAGCCGAAAGACCACCTACGGCCTGAGCGCCTATTGCAATGAAAAGAGCCTCGGGGATGTTGTCGCTGATGATGGCAATTTTATCGCCCTTGCCGAAGCCGATCTCCCGTAAGCCCAGTCCTGTTTTGCGGACATATTCGTAATAGTGTTTCCAGGTATAACTGTTCCAGCAGCCGAAATCCTTTTCCCGCAGGGCGACCTTGTCACCCGTTTCCTTCATTCGCCAGCGCAGGAGCTGCGGTATGCTAAACCGGAGTAAGTCCTTATTGTCTTTCATGGAAAACTATTCTTCTCCAATATAGGCTTCGATCACTTTCGGGTTCGATGCTACCTCTCTGGGAGTGCCGGAACCGATAAGTTGCCCGAAGTCGAGTACGTATATCTGGTCCGAGATATCCATCACCACACCAAGGTCGTGTTCCACCAGTACTACGGTAATGTCCCATTCCTTCTTCAGGTCAAGGATGAAGCGGACGATATCCTCTTTTTCCTCTATATTCATGCCTGCCATGGGCTCATCGAGCAGCAGTAGTTTGGGGGCAAGAGTGAGTGCCCGGGCGACCTCTACCCGTTTCTGAACACCGTAACTTAAGTTGCCAACCATCTGTTTTCTGTAAGGTTCCAGTTCCATAAAGTCGATAACCTTTTCCACATAGGACCGGTTTTCAGCTTCAACCCTTGAGGCTTTACCCCAAAATACAAGTGCATGGAAAAATGAGTATGTCAGTTTCTGGTGGCGGGCCAGTAAAAGGTTATCGAGAACTGAGAGACCGCTAAACAGCTCGAGGTTCTGGAAGGCGCGGGCAACACCCAGATTTGAAACCTGGTGGGGAGAGGCGTTGGTTAGTTCCTTGTTGCCGTAGTGTATCTTTCCTTCGGTGGGGTGGTAAAAACCGGATATACAGTTGAGTATACTGGTTTTACCCGCACCATTCGGGCCGATGATAGAGGTGATGAGACCGGGTTCAATATTGATATTGACCCGGGTCAGGGCGTTGAGCCCGCCAAAGGAAAGGGTGACTGCTGAAACGATGAGTTGCGTCATAGAGTGTTCCGAATCTCTTTGGTACAGTTTTGTCAGGAGTTACTGTTAGAATACTGAAAAACGACACAATATCAAGTTTATAAAATAGTGGTAAAATAGTGGCATATACCTACTATTTATCCATGGCCATAAGATGCGACCGGAGGTTGATTTTTTTGTTCTTTATTCCTAGTTTGCGCCTGATGTTATGGCGGTGAAAGAGAATTGTGTTTTTAGAAACCAAAAGAATATCAGCAATTTCCTTGTTGGTCTTGCCTTCCTTGACAAGACTTGCCACCCGGATCTCAACAGGGGTGAGTTGGGCCAGGCCTGAGGAAAGTTTATCGATGAAAGGGGAGACAATGTTATTGATATTGGTCTCAATGATTTTGGCCAGTGTCTTTTGTTCCGTCCCCATGCGGCCCTGGGTGAATCGTTGCAGGTATGGGTTTACCAGTTCCTGTACGTTTTGGAGGACAATTCTGCCCAGTTCTTTCCTGTCATCTTCGCGCTGCTTCAACAGCACCCTGAGAGCCGTATTGACTTCTTCAAGATGGTTGGATTGGGACTGGAGCTCCTTTTCCCTCTTCTTGAGGGCTTTTTCTGCCCGCTTACGATCTTCTATTTCCTGGCCAAGTTTGATATTGGTCTTTTCCAACTCGATAGTTCGTTCTGCCACCAGTTCCTCAAGTTGGTTGCGGTATTTTTCAAGTTCATCTTCGATTCGCTTCTGACCACTGATATCCCGCATAGTGACGATGTTGCCCAGCGGTTTGCCTTCCTCATCCTGGTAGAGTGTCGAACTGAGCTGGACATCCAGTATTTCTCCGTCCTTGGTGAGTCTTTTTGTCTCAAAAAGATGTATTTTCTGGCCGCTCAACATACGTTCAATTGCGGCTTTTGTTTCAGGTATACTGTCTGGTGGAACAAAGTCTATCTGTTTACCCAGAAGCTCATCTCTTGATAATTTAAAGGTTTGTTCAAAGGCCGGGTTTACATAGGTTGCAACGCCCTGCATGTCGTAAACGACAATAGGGTCGGGGGAGGATTCCAGGAATGTGCGATAGCGGTTTTCACTTTCCCGCCAAAAAGCCTCTGTCCTCTTTCTCTCAACGAGCTCATGACGGACATCCGCATAGAGTTGAGCTTTCTCAAGGGCTATTAGTGCCAGGGCGGCAAATCGTTCCAGGGTGGCAATGTCTTCGGGATCAAAAGTTTTCTTCTCCTCAACATGGGCAAGGCCGATGACACCATGAACCTCGGATTCAGATTTAAGCGGAATGCCCATAATTGAACGGAGCTGATCAAGTATCTTGTCTGTCAGGCGTCCCTCCCATGTCTGGTAATCGTCTACCACCAGGGGTTTCTCAGCCTGCCAGACGCGGCCGCCCATCCCTTCACCAATGGAAACTTTACGGCCGAGCTGGCTCTTGAAAAAGCCCATGCCCATTTTCATGGTCATCGTTTTTTCACCGGGGGTGAGCAGATAGATATAACCATGAGTCGTATCGTTCAGTGAAGCTGCCCGCTCGAGGATATTCTCAAGCAGTTCTTCTTTATCAAGTCTGTCAAGTAAGCCGAGTGACGTATCGTGAAGAGCCTTCAACGAATCATTCTGGCGATGGAAAACCGCTTCCGCGGCTTTAAGTCTCTTGAATTCAAGATTAAGATTTTCAATCTGGCGGGTCAGGTCGCTGTAGGAGGGTTTGAAGGCCATTTTCAGTATTGCATCATTTTAAGGCATAGAAGTTGTGTAAGAATGAGCAGTCAAATTGTATCATACTCTAATGAGCCAGACATCATAAACAGTAAATGTCGGCCCTGCTGGCAGGAAGGCTTTTTGAGCCAATGTCATACGGGTAACGGAGCTATTCTTCAGTAAATGGCATATGACTCGCGGCAACAGCTGACCGCAACGCTACTATTAACTGCATGAGCAGATGCTTGAATTCTATGCTAAGAGGTATTGCCCGGTATTTATAAATGTTTCGTACAATATCATGGTGACCCTCCAGGGTGTTCCTGGCCATCAGGTCAAGCGCCAGATGAAATTCGTTGTGGCAGTTTTCAAGCCTCAGTTGAAGTTCTTTATCTGCATCCAGGTGGTGTACCCAATCCAACAAGAGACTGAACGGGCAGCTGGGCAGCGGGTGTGGTTGCGGTTTTTCAATAATGCCTGTTAATACCTGAGAAACACCTGAAAGTGAGTTCAGGTGAATAACCCAGGAGTCCCAAAGGAAGATTTCGAGTTCGTTCACATACTGAAGGGTGAGGGGGGTATCATCCGGTTTTTGGGGGAGTGTTGATGTTGGTTTTGTGCTGGCAACAGTCACATTTGCTACGCCCGCCCCGGCAACTTTTTCAAGAACAGATCCATGGAGCAGCAGTGAAAAAATTTTCCGATTCCTGGGTGGGCCAAGAACGATGAGGTCACATGAGATTTCCCGAGCGGTATCGAGGATCACATCGGCGGGGTCTCCGGTTTTGAGTCTTATGACGGGATAGAGCTCGTACCTGTTGAACGTTGCAATGGCTTCTTCGAGTCGTTTATTCAAATTATCCTGTGTCCGTTTCCTGGCGCGGGTGACATGATCGGATGAGTCTTCTTCAAGTACATGGAGGAGGGTTATTTCTGCACCGTTAATAAGGGCTTCGTGTTTCAGGTGTTCAATTATCAGTTGAAAATTGTCGCTGTTGGCAATACAACCGAGAATACATTTTTTATGCTGAGGAGGGGGGAGCATAAACGGGGTATTATTTATAGTGTCAAGATGATGGGATGATTGCTTGATTGAAAGCAGTGAAACGGGTCTGGACGTTTGCCTCCCCACTGCCGTGGGCGGTACGGATTGGTAACCGGCAAGAGCCACGGCAAATTCAATGGCGGTTTGGTATCGTTTACCGGGATCTGCGGCGAGGGCTTTAAGTATTACCTCCTGGACTGTCGGGGGCATATCGTGGTTATGGTGGCGCGGGGGTACAGGTGGCTTTATAAGCCGTTGTTTCAGTTCATTGAGATCTGTTGACTTTGGGTAGGGGAGATTGCCGGTCAGCATCTCGTATACAACAACGCCCAAACTGTATATATCGCTCTGGTAGCAGGATCGATTGCCGCACAGTTGTTCCGGCGAAATATAGTATGCGCTCCCCTCGGGTTCCTTGAAATCCTTGCTCAGTAAATCCTCTGTGCCGATTTGCCGGGCAATGCCAAAATCGATAATTCTAATATTGTTGTTTCTGGTTATCAGGATGTTCTCCGGTTTCAAATCCAGATGTATAATCCTGTGGCTGTGGAGGTAGTGCAGAGCGTCCGCCACTTGTTGACATAGCTGAAGTGTCTCTATAAGTGAGACAGTCCCTTGTTCGTCTATTCTCTGCCGCAGGGTTATTCCCTCGATATATTCAAGGATCAGGTAGGAATGGGTTTGGAGGCGATTGAGATACCTGACGATGAAAGGGTGATCAAGGTGGTGGGAAATGTTTGTTTCGTTCTGGTGGTGGTAGAGTAGCGAAGGTTGGGAAAGGATATCTTCACGCGGAACTTTCAGCACCACAACGTCCTGATACACAACATCTTTTGCAATATAAATGTTTGCCACACCACCAGATCGCACATGTTGAACTATCTGGAAGTTGTCGAGTATGTCTCCCGGTTGCAGCTGTTTCATGTTGTCATAGCCTGGATGAATGTCCCAGCTTCTCATCATTTATTATTCTTGATACATGGTGTTGAATTTGCACACTTTTGTGTATGATACAATATGTCGCGTCCCTATTCCAGTGGCGTTGATGTATACTTTTCAGAAATGAATCGTTTAAAGGGTGCCTTGAAAAATTGTTGCATCGAAAAATATTATATTTTATCAGGAGCCTATAAGCAGGAAGCATGAAAATATCACTTCACTATAAACTTTTTGGTGCCTTCCTGGCGGCGATCCTGGCTGTTGTTGTCTATATGGCGCTGGTCATGCAATGGAGTTTTGATCGCGGTTTCCTCAACTACGTCAGCATGGTTGAGCATGAACAGCTAGAGAGAATGGCCGATGGTCTGGAGGAATATTACGCCAGGGAGAAGGGGTGGCAGGGGTTGCAGGTTGATCCGGTACGGATCTTTCGGGTGATAATCGCCAGTTATCCGGAGGGAAGACGAAAAGAACGCCTGCAGAAGAAAATACAAGATTTTAATCAGGATTCATTTACCTTGCCATCAGGTCCATTGCCAAGTGGCGAGCGATTGCCATTTTTTTTAAGGATCTTTCTGCTTGATGAACACAAAGAGATAGTTGTTGGCTATGATCCTGAGCCCGAACATACTGAGCGGATCGATATGTACTACCAGAATAGGGTGGTGGGTACCCTGGGAGTCCACTTTGTCAGGAATCTGTCGGAAAGCCACCAGCTGCTATTTGCCCGGAAGCACAAGGGCGTGCTGGTACTGGTTGCGGTGGCGGGTTTTCTGTTGGCAGCCGGTTTATCTCTGCCTTTTTCTCATCGCATGACCAGACCCATCAGGCAGCTTGCTGCCGGTACCAGGGCTCTTGCGTCGGGGCGGTATGAAACAAGAATCCGGGTGGAATCAGGTGATGAGCTTGGCCAGCTTTCTCATGATTTTAACAAACTTGCTGAGATACTGGAGAAAAACAGGAAATCGAGGAGCAGCTGGTTTGCTGACATCTCCCATGAGTTGAGGACGCCGCTTTCTATATTGCAGGGGAAGATCGAAGCGTTGCAGGATGGAGTTTTCTGTCCGGATCAGGAAATGCTGGGAACTCTGCACAGGGAGGTAACCCATCTTGGACGGTTGGTGGATGATCTCTACCAGCTTTCTTTGTCCGACCAGGGGGCAATGTCGTATTATCGTGTCGAAGTAGAGCCGTGCTGGGCATTGGAACAGGCCCTTGACTCGCTGGGAAATGAACGGGAGGCGAAAAAGCTCGCTCTTGAAATATCGATCAAGGTGGAAGGGCATATCACACTGTTTGCTGATAACGAGCGATTAAAACAACTCTTTACAAACCTGCTTTCCAACTCTATACGCTATACAGATCAGGGTGGTGTGATCAGGGTTACAGTCGAATCGGATCATGAGAAGGTTACATACAATATTGAAGATAGTTCCCCATCGGTTCCCGCAGAGAGTATGAAAAAACTATTCAACAGGTTGTACAGGGTGGAGGGTTCCAGAAGCCGGGACCTTGGTGGTGCCGGGCTCGGGCTTTCCATCTGCCGGAATATTGTTACGGCGCATGGAGGTAAGATCGAGGCGCATCCATCACCGCTTGGTGGACTGCAAATAAAAGTTATCTTACCCGTTTCGGAACAGGTATGAGCACACATATCCTCATTGTTGAAGATTCGCAGGAGCTGTCGGAACTGTTGTCCGCATACCTTGAACAGGCCGGCTTCAGGACATCGTGCCTGTATGAAGGGACAGGTGTGGAGGAATATGTCCGGCTGCAGACACCGGACCTGGTGCTGCTGGACCTGATGCTGCCTGGAAAGGATGGGGTTGATATATGCCACGGGATCAGGACGTTTTCCCAGGTGCCGGTCATTATGGTTACAGCACGGGTGGAAGAGCGGGACCGACTTAACGGACTTGATATCGGGGCCGATGATTATATTTGTAAACCCTTTAGTCCGCGGGAGGTCGTGGCCAGGGTAAAAGCTGTTCTGAGGCGGACGGGTCCCCAGGGGCAGGAAGAAAAACTGTTACGGCTCGATCCTGACAAATTGCGGGCGGCAATAAATGGTGTGGAAATCGATTGCACGGTCGTCGAATTTGAGCTTTTGTCGATACTGGCAAACCATCCGGGCAGGGTCTTTTCGCGGGCGCAGCTGATAGAACAGATCTATCGGGACCAGCGTATGGTCAGTGATCGGACGGTTGACAGCCATGTGAAAAAATTACGGAAGAAAATTTCCCGGATATGTGAATTTGAGCTTATTCATTCCGTTTACAGTGCCGGGTATAAATATCAAGAATAGTTATAACATTAGAGCGGATGCATGGACATGATAGCTGGAGCGGCACAGATAGAATCGAATCCCTTTGTTGTACTCACCTTTATTGTTGCCCCGGCAATACTGACGAATGCCTCAGCATTGATGGTACTGAGTACCTCGAACCGGTTTGCCCGGGCGATTGATCGTGCCCGTGAACTCTCTCGTCAGATAGAGGAGGCCATAAGGGAGAGTAATACCGAGTATGAACGTTTACACACCGAACTGCTCATTACCGAAAACCGGGCGGTGCTTCTGTTGCGGGCCACACGTTCTTTCTATTTCTCGCTTGGCGCTTTTGCCTTTGCGGTTTTTGTGTCTCTTTTCGGAGCAGGGCTGGTCAGTATGGGATATCACGCGTTTGACCGCCTGCTCTCCTTGTCGGCAATTGCTTCGGTATTCTTTGCTGTCAGTGGTCTGGTGGTAGGATCGGTCCTGCTGTTCTATGAGACACGGTTGGTTGTCGGTATCCTGCAGGACCGCATCAAAAGACTCAACACCGGGAAAATATAAGGGTGCCGCTGTTTGTTAGCCCTGGAAAATAAAGAATTTCCGAACCGCATAATTGATCATCACCGCTGTGACAATGTTGGTGCCGAAGGCGTAAGTGGTGAGGATGCCGAATCGCTTGATCAGGATACCCATAAGGCTGGTACCGATAGCCATGCTTATGCCTGAGACAGCGTAGAAGAGCAGGATCTCGATGATGATATGATGACGTCCTGATTCAAAAACCCAGAGAATATTGGTAATATAGGCTACCATGTTCGCAAATATAAAAGCTGTAAAATTACTCAGCATCGAGTTGCGTGCCCGCTGGTAGTCGTTGATGTCTCGTATGTCGAGTTTGAACAGCCGCACCAGATGGTCTTTTGGCTGGAGCGCGGGAAAAATTTTCCAGGCGGTCAGGTGAAAAAAGAGGATATGGCTGGCTGTCGCAAGACCACCGGCCAGGGCGTATTTGATAAACTGGATGAAATTTTCGTTATGTAAAAGTTGTTCCATGATATCTCAACAATAAAAGGTACCCTGAAGGGAGTTTCAGATTTGGTGTGAGAGATACCAGAAACGGTGGCTGAGTGCCAGGAGTATTATTCATAAAAAAAGCCTGAACGGGAATCGTTCAGGCTTTTGCATTACGATGATTTCATTGTGCTTTATTCAGGCCGGATAATTTCGCAGTCGCAGGCTGGATCGGTGATGTCCAGCAGAAGGAATTTCACGTTATAACCATGATTTATGAGCTCCTGGTACGCGAGGTCGGCTCGTGCCCCGGTGGAGCAATGAATGAAAACCCGCTTATCCTTTGGAATTCTGTCAAGACTCTTGGGCACCATGTCGAGAGGGATATTCACCGTGTTTTTGAATATGCCGTTCTCTGCAATCTCTTCAGGTGTACGCGCGTCGATAACAAAGGTGTCGGGTAGTTCGCCGTTGGTTGCCTTCCTGAACTCGGCAACGGAGACTTCACCTTTGCCCAGTTTGCGAACCCAGCTGATTTCGTCAGAGAAGATTGGCCCGGATTCTGTCTTTCCTCCAGACTGTACCCAGCCTTTATAGTTTCCTTTGACTAAAGAGACTTTTTTGTATCCGTCTTCACGAAGATCGTCGAGGGCATCCATGACTGCTTCGTCATCGGCCCCATACAGGACCACCGGAGCATTACGCGGGATGTCATTGAGACGGGTTTCCAGTTTTTCGTAAGGGACGTTTACAGCTCGTGGAATCCTGCCGTCAACAGGGCTTCCGTCTTGTCTGAGGTCAAGCAGGACGATATTTCCTGTTTCAACAAATTTGTTGGAGGCATACACGGGGTGCCCTGCTGCAGTCCATGAAGGCTCTCCATCGAGGAATACACGTACATTCTTATATCCAAATTTTTTCGCCAGACCGGCGTTTGCGGTGGACATGCCTCAGGTGGGGCCTCCGCAGTAGAAGATCAGGAGTTTATCCTTGTCCTCCGGTAAGACCGCCGCTTTCATTTTTTTTAGTTTCGGAACCGGCACGTTTAAGGCTCCGGGGATGTGGGCTTGATGGTACCTTGAATCCGGTCGTGCATCGATAAGGGTGAGGGCGGTGCCACTCTCAAGCAGGTTGAAAAGTTCGTCTGTTTTTATTTCCGTTACCCCTTTGGGCAACTTGGCAAGTTTTGGTTTTATGACGGTGGCGTATTGGTCGGTGCCCCGTTGCTCCCAGTTGATAATGGCAGCGGCCTCTTTTTTGGCGTATTCGACACCTTTGGTGTTGTCGTCAAATTTGACCATTTTGGTCTTGGCCTTATCGCCTTTACCGACAGAGATAGAGATGGTCTTTGCCTTGTTAGACTTACCGACTATCTTGCCTTTATAGACAGTAGCCTCTTTTTTCAGTTCCTGCGCTGCAACTGGTTTTGCTGCTGTCGGCTGTTTTGGTGTCTCTTTCGCACAACCGTACGAGAGAAATGCGACCATTACAGCCAGTGGGATGAATTTGACAAAAGGCTGTCTACTCATTGCTACCTCCTCAGTTAGGTTATTGGTTCCCTTGGGTCTTGTCGGTGTCCCGCATGAAAGGATGAGAAATGTGGCAATCGTTGGCTTGAGATGGCCAATGTCCGTATCCGTATCACATTCGGTAAAATCGCTGGAGACACGCTAAATAAACGATTTCACTATATGCATTAAATACTGAAATAGAATTAAATAAAATAGTTTTTTACTTTAATAGTTGGAATAATTGGGAAAGATTATTCGGAAATAATAGTGGGTAGAATGAATGCACTGGTTGAGGTGCCACAGTGTGGTTATTGCTGCTTTTTTCCAGCCATGAGCAGCCTGTAGATTTCGGTCAGCTGGACGAAAAGCTCCTGATCTCCGCCCTGATCGGGGTGAAGCTGCATCGCCTTCTGCCGGTATAATCGGGTCAACTCCTGTTTCTCCATTTTCTTTAATTGTGCATAAGGCAGGGAAAAGAGGGAAATGACTTTTTCATCGGTGACGTCCGGTTGTCTTTCGGGCCAGCGAAATTTTCGGTGACTATTAATAAAATTACGTACAAATTCATTTTCAATAAGGCGCTGTTGCGGGCTGAAATCAAAGAACATAAAGAGGTAGCGCTGCAAGTGTTGATGCAACAAGTCGTGGAGCTCCTCACCAAGCCAGAAGGCCGTATCCTCGTTAAGTTGGCATATCGCTTCTGCCATCAGTTCGCTGATCTCGTCAAATGAGAGCGCCTCGGGCAGAAAGGCTGCGTAACTGACATCGAAGTAGCGCTGCAGGTTGAAGGCGGCATACAGGTAGTTGTGGTACTCGCCGGGAGAGATCTGCCGCTCAAGATTTCGAAAATAAAACTCCCGCTCGTCTCGCGATTTATGCAGCAATGGTCTGCACAGTTTTTCGTGCATGCGGTAGAGCCGGGTCTGGTCGATAGCTCCATAATAGAGATAGTAAAGGCGTCGTCGGTCGAAAATATGGACAGTTCGGGCAATTTCCTCACGTTCTGACTCGTTAAGGGGGCGAGGGCGATTATACGTTTTTCTGGAAAAGCGTGAAAGTATATCGCGGGTCTGACCGGGCAGGAAATCCCATAGCAGTTTTTCGAGGATGATTTCGGAACTGTCGGGGCAGTGTTCTTCAATTGCCTCCAGCAGAGTGGTGTCAAAGAGGGGGATTTCCTGGTTGAAAAGTTCAAAATACTTTTTAGGATGTGGACCGAGATCAAACACTAACTGCGGATAATAGCTGTCAGAGTGAGGATGCCGGCACGATCGCCGAATCTGGTAAAAGGTTGATTCTCCATGTCGGATGGAAGCAAGGTACATGGTACGTCCTGTCATAAATTTCTAATCCCTTAGAGGATGCCCTTCAGAAGATAATAATGCAGGGGCGACAGTATACAAGACAAACCAGGCTGGGAGTTGACTTTCCTGTTTGCTTTGACGATAATGCCCAGTTCATGCAAAACTGTCAGATTGTGGCAACCGATCAGTAACTGATATTATATATGGGGTAAAGATGGCTCTGCTGGTGCCTGTGAGTTGGGGAGAATTGCTTGATAAGATAGCAATTCTGAGAATTAAGAGTGAACGGATAACTGATAATGTAAAACGGGCCAATGTGATTCACGAGCTGGAGCGTCTAGACGAATTGCGTTACGGTGCTGTTACCGAAAGTGATGAACTTGCTGAGCTTGAAAAGGGTTTAAAGGAAGTCAATGAAGCGCTCTGGGATATCGAAGACGATATTCGAATATGTGAAAAGGATCGTGATTTCGGTCCCAGGTTTGTAGGACTTGCCCGCTCGGTCTACAAAACAAATGATAGGCGGGCCGCTTTGAAATACAGCATAAACATGCTGCTTGGGTCGGATCTTGTGGAAGAAAAATCATACGAACCATATGATGATAATGAGTAGGCAGGTCGCATGACGGATGATCATATCCTGATTATAAAGCTTGGGGCGTTAGGAGATATCGTCCAGGCCGAAGGGGCGGTTCATGATATACGTCTGGCGCATCCTGACAGCAAAATAACGGTGATGACGACCCCGCCTTACCGTAAGCTGTTTGAGCGCTGTCCCTGGATCGACCAGGTCGTTATCGATCCTCGTCATTCACGGTTCCGGATTGACAGGATGCTGGCTTTGCGCAGGATCCTGCGCGGGCATGAATTCAATATGGTCTACGATCTGCAACAGGTCAGCCGAACCGATTTTTACGCACGATTTCTCCTGAAGGGAACACCCTGGTTGGGTGGGGTAAGAGGTTGTACCCATTATTGCAGGCGCCCGGATGACAGGTGTGCCGCAGATCATTTCAGGATTTCTTTTGAAAAGGCAGGGTTGGAAGCTGTACATACATTGGTGAGCGATGTAACCTGGATGGCTGAGGAGATGTCCGGTTTTTTACGGCAATATGGGCTTGCCGGGGATTTTATTGTACTTATTCCAGGGTGTTCAAAGAAACACCCCTATAAGAGATGGCCGTATTACAGGGAGCTTGCCAGCCGTTTGTGTGATGAGGGGTTGAGGGTGGTGACGGTTCCCGGGCCGGATGAAATTGAATTGTGTCGTGAAATAACAGGTGATATGTTGCTGTCAGGCGGTCGTTGGCTTGATTATTTCGAGCTGGCCGGTGTCCTTAAGGAGGCACGTTATATTGTCGGCAATGATACCGGTCCGACACATATTGGCGCGCATCTGCGATGTGATGGACTGGCTCTGTTCGGTTCACACTCAGATCCCCTGCATACCGGTATTCAACACAGCCGGTTCAAATGGCTGGAAGATAACGACATCAGCTCGATTCCTGTCGATAAAGTAGTGCAGACGGTGTTGCAGGATGTCAGTTAACTGTAAGAGATAAACAGGTGTATAAGTACTCCTCTGTGGCCAAGACAAAACTTTGACTGGAATGTTAAAGGACAACTCCTAACAACGATCTGTATGAAATTTTTATCCTCCCAGCTTACTCTTTTTACCCAGAGCACAAGTGCCAAGCGGAATTTCCGGCTGCTACTCAAGTTTTTTATGTTTCTGGCGAGTTTGATAGCCATATATTCTGTTCTCTTTCACATGCTTATGGAGTATGAGGGGCGCCAGTACAGCTGGATCACTGGTTTTTACTGGGCCTTGACGGTTATGTCGACCCTCGGTTTTGGTGATATAACGTTCCATACCGATCTAGGTCTTATCTTTACCATTTTTGTCTTGTTGACCGGAGTGGTGTTCCTGTTGATTATGTTGCCTTTTACCTTTATCCAGTTTTTCTGGATCCCGTGGCTTGAGGCTCAGGAAAGGAGCCGGGCACCAAAGGGTGTGCCTGAAGGAACCGCGGGGCATGTTATTATAACCAACCTTGATCCGATCACTACCAAACTGGTTGAGAAGCTGGAGCGAAGGAATTACGATTATGTGGTGGTGGCAGGGGATCAGGCGCAGGGAGGCGAACTGCACGACGCCGGGTATAACGTGGTGATAGGGGAACCAGACGATCCTGAAACCTATGAGCGTTTACGTGTTCAGGATGCGGCAATGGTGGTGGCGACTAATGGTGACCTGATGAACACAAATATCGCTTTTACCATACGGGAGATTGCTCAGGAGGTGATGATCGTATCTTCTGCGGACAATGAACACTCACTCGATATCCTGAATTATCCGGGAAACACGGAAGTGTTCCAGTTTATGAAAATGCTTGGTCAGTCGCTGGCTGAAAGGGTGCAGGGGCAGGGAAGTGCCGCCACCACTATCAGCAGATTTGACACCTTGCACATAGCGGAAATATCGGCCAAGCGAACGACTCTTGCCGGTAAGCTCATCTCCGGGACAGATTTACGGCAGAGGTCTGGTACGACTATTATTGGTTTGTGGGAAAAGGGACATTTCGAGCCCCCCCTGCCGGAGACGATGATACACTCCTCCACCTTGTTGTTGCTCGCAGGGACTCGTGAACAGCTCCGAATATTCGAGGAGGTGTACGGCATTCCCGAGACCGGTTACAGCGAGGATTCACCTGTATTGATTCTGGGAGGCGGCCGGGTAGGGGTGGCGGCTGCTGAAGAACTGGAACGGTATGGTATCCCTGTAAAAATAGTAGAGAAGAGAAGTGCAGTGGCGCAGAAAGGCGGGCAGTTTATTCTGGGTGATGCCGCAGATCTCAACGTGCTGAAAAAAGCAGGTATCGATGAGGCCCGGACAGTGATCATCACAACCCATAACGATGCGATGAACATCTACTTAAGTTTTTACTGTCGACAGCTGCGCCCTGATGTGCAGCTCATTTGCCGGTCGACAAACGAGAGAAACGTCGCCAAATTACACATGGCCGGTGCGGACCTGGTGCTTTCCTATGCTTCCATGGGAGCCAACGCCATTGTCAATGTGTTGAAGACGGATGAAGTGTCGATGTTTACCGAGGGGCTGAACATCTTCAGCTTACCGATACCTCCGTCACTTGTTGATAAGTCACTTATCGATAGCCGGATCAGGCCCAAGACGGGTTGCAGTGTGGTCGCTATTAAATCAACAGGTGCCGGGCTGCGCGTAGGGCCTGATCCGATGGAGCCGCTGCACGCTGAGGATGAGCTCATCCTCATTGGTACGACCGAGGCTGAAAAAAGGTTTGCTGAAAAGTTCGGTTGATTTGAACGATGGAATATCATGCTTGACCGCTGGACATCTCAATGGCTTCGTCCCTTCCTGGAATCCGGTGCCGGACATCTCCTTAGAAAGGGGATTCGTCCAGACCAGGTGACTGTGGCCGGTTTTGTGACCGGCATGCTGGGAGCTGCAGCCATCGCCTTCGGCTGGCATGCGGTGGGCTTGATTTGTATCCTTGTGAATAGATGCTCGGATGGTTTGGATGGTGCTCTGGCGAGGCAAAGCAGGGCCAGTGATGCGGGAGGGTATCTTGATATCGTTCTCGATTTTATCTTCTATTCCGCCGTGGTTTTTGCTTTTGCCCTGGCTGATCCGGAGCAGAATAGTCTGGCGGCAGCGGCTCTGCTTTTCTCATTTATGGGGACCGGTTGCAGTTTCCTCTCTTTTGCGATCATGGCTGAGCGACGGGGCCTGAAGAATATGAAATATCCGCATAAAGGGTTTTATTACCTTGGGGGACTCGCCGAAGGGACGGAGACGATCCTGTTTATGAGTGCATTTTGTCTCTTCCCTTTACACTTTCCTGCCCTGGCCTGGATATTTACAGGCATCTGCTTGATGACAACCGTAACCCGGGTGATAGGAGGGTATCGGACTATCGGGGCGGACGAACACTCCTAGAGGAACTCAGGTCTCTGTCGACAAGCAAGAAGGAAAGCGAGCTGTATCTATTTACATGCGGTCATTTATTCCGGGCTGAAGCCCGGCGCCTGACTTGCGCCAGATGCCGGGCCGGGGAATAGAGGTACTATTTATAGGCGTTTTCCAGGATCGAGACGGCATCCTCCATGCTCATTTTGTAGGGGTCAAGAGTGAATAAGAAGCCCATGGTGTCAAAGGCGTTCTGGGCCAGTTTGGGGATTTCCTCCCTGGTGATCCCGTAGTCGGACATCTTCATGCCACGTACACCGCATTTTTCCTGTAATTCAAGTAATGCTTCTATAAAGAGAGCGGGCTGCTTTTCCTTGGCAACCCCGTCAAGGGATTTCCCCATGGCCTGAGCCATAGCGGTCAACCGCTCGGGAACCTTGTCGGCAAAGAAGGTGAAGTATGCTTCTGAGAGGATGATAAGTCCGGCCCCATGGGGAAGTTCCGGGTGGTAGGCACTTAAGGCGTGCTCCAGTGAATGTTCAGAGGTGCAGGAAGAGGTGGACTCGACAAAACCGGAGAGCGTGTTGGCAAGAGCCACATTGGTGCGGGCTTCGATATCTGAACCGTTTTCTACTGCTGTCGGCAGGGAGTTGTTAAGTAATTCTATTGATTTCAGGGCATAGATATCGCTGACAGGGGTGGCGATATTGGCGATATAGCCTTCCGCAGCATGAAAGAATGCATCAAATCCCTGATAGGCAGTAAGGTGTCTGGGGACGGAAACCATCATCTCCGGGTCGACAACGGAGAGTACCGGAAAGGTTTCCGGGGTTCCGAAGCCGATTTTTTCATTTCTCTCTTCATGGGTAACAACGGTCCAGGGGTCGGCTTCCGTGCCTGTTCCGGCAGTGGTCGTGATGGCCACGATAGGAAGAACACCGTTGGTTACGGGTTGTCCCTTGCCGGTTCCACCGCCAATGTAATCCCAGTAGTCTCCTTCATTCCTGGCCATAACCGCGATGGATTTAGCACTGTCGATACTGGAGCCGCCGCCGAGACCGACGACAAAATCACACCCTTCATTCCTGGCCATTTCTGCACCTTCCATGACGTGTTTCCTGATGGGGTTGGGAAGGATTTTGTCAAAAACTACCGATTCTGCACCCTGTTTCTTCAGCAGTTCGATCACTCTGTCCAGGTAGCCGAATTTTTTCATGGCCGGTCCGGAGGAAATAACAATCAGGGCTTTTTTTCCCGGCAGAGGAGTATCCCCCAGTTCTTCTAATTTACCAGGGCCGAAAAGGATTTGCGTGGGGATGTAATAGTTGAATTTCATTGCGTTCTCCATGTTATAGTAAGTTGATGGGATGGAAAGATGAACGACTCAATATTGGACGATACAGTTGTGGCGATAAGTTTGTCTGTCAAGAGGAATGGTTAAGATTGGCAACAATCACCCTTAATCACAATGCCTGTCTATTTCCTGGTGCGTTCAAATTGTTTCGATGAATTCATCCGAGTCATTTGCAAAGTACGTAAAAATAAATAGATGAGTGGGTGTTCCGGGGCAAGGTCGTAATTATGGGAAGATATTGAAGAAAATATTCAGCAGCGTGCTGATATCGGCAATATGACACCTTCATAAGTGTGCATATCGTAAAAAAGAACAATCAAAGTTGACAACATCGTCAGTTTGACGTACGATTCAAAAAGAGAAAATGAAAATCGGAGAAAATAATGATTATTGATGAAACCAACCTGGCAATTATCAGGCACTTAAAAGACGGCAGGGTTCCTTTTAAGAAGATCGCTGATGATCTTGGGGTGTCGGAGGGAACTATCCGCGCACGGGTACGAAAGTTAACGGACGAAGGTGTACTTGAAATTGCCGGTCTTGTAGATCCGGAATCGATCCCCGACATGAGCGTGGTCATGGTGGGCGTGAAAGTAAAGGATATGGATCTCGTCAAAAAAGGTGAGGAGTTCAGCCAGTTGCGGGGAGTTACATCGGTCTGTGTGGTTACTGGTCGATATGATCTTATGATCACGGTGATGCTGGATAAAAATTTCAACATGCTGCGCTTCTATACGGAGCAGGTATCCCGTATCGATAAAGTCAGTTCGGTTGAAAGCTTTGTCGTCTACAAGAGTTTTAACCTGAAACTCCCGATGCCGAATATCTGATACGGTCGGGACGGTCAACAGACGAGGGATGAATAATGGGAGATATGAAGAAAACGGTGTTGTATGACTGGCATGTGCAAAACGGTGCCAATATGGCTCCGTTCGGTCAATACGAGATGCCGCTTTGGTACACGGGCGGAGTCAAGGCGGAGCACCTGGCTGTGATTCAGTCCGGTGGGGTGTTCGATACCAGCCATATGGCTGTTGTAACGGTTAGTGGCAAAGGAAGCAGAGACCTTTTGCAATACTGTTTCAGCAAAGA
Organism: Desulfopila sp. IMCC35008; assembly: GCF_010646885.2. GTDB lineage: Bacteria > Desulfobacterota > Desulfobulbia > Desulfobulbales > Desulfocapsaceae > Desulfopila. The sequence goes on from NZ_CP050700.1 coordinate 6,170,733, forward strand.
TATGGATCGTTGTGTCGGCTTGAAGAAAGCACCCCTGCACGATGGCCGTTGTGTGTATGGTGTTTTCTTAAACGAGGACGGAACAGTTCTTGATGATGCCATTGTCTACCAACTGTCCGCTGACCAATTCATGGTTGTGGTCAATGCCGGGATGGGAGCTGATATCGCTGAACGCCTCAATGCTCATAACAAGCAGGGAGCAGAGGTTCGTGACCTTACCGATAACGCTGGCAAAATGGATATCCAGGGTCCGGTCGCCGGCAAAGTTATGGCAACACTGCTGGAAAACAGCGGCGAGGTCTTTCAGGGCATGGCCTATTTCTCTTTTAAAGGTGGTTTTGACGATATCGGTTCATCGGCAGTAAAATTGAAGGATGGTACACCTGTTCTTCTCTCCCGCACCGGTTATACCGGCGAATTTGGCTTTGAGATCTTCATGGCCAGAGATCAACTGGCAAATGTCTGGCAGCAGGTATTGGACGCCGGTGCCTCTTTTGGTGTGTTACCCTGCGGGCTGGCAGCACGTGATTCGTTGAGAGCGGGGGCGGTACTGCCCCTCTCACACCAGGATGTTGGTAATTGGCTGTTTAAGAACAATCCATGGCAGTTTGCCCTGGCCTGGGATGATGAGCAAAAAAGTTTTACCAAGAGTTTTTTCGGGGCGGATGCCGTGTTGAAGGCTGGGGACGATGAGTTTACGCTGGCTTTTGCCGGATTCGATCCAAGAAAGATTGTGGTAAGTGAAGGGACTTTTGTAACAAACCTGGACGGGGAGCAGATCGGTACCATCCTTACCTGCGCCACCGATATGGCAATCGGCAGGGTGGACGGAGAGGTCATCTCCATTGCTTCGGCAGACAAACCGGAAGATTTTGTCCCCAAGGGGGTCAGTTGCGGTTTTGTCAAGGTCCGGGAAAACCTGGCCCCTGGCACTGAAGTCATATTGACGGACGGCAAAAGGAAGAAAATAAAGGTAGAGATCAGGGGCGATGTGAGACCTGGCAGGACAGCACGGCGCCCGATGAAAGAGATGGTATAACAGGCAAATGACGAGGAGGAGTGACCATGAAAGAGTTGAGTGAACTGAATTTACCAAACGATGTATCCTATACTGAGGATCACGAATGGGCCGGGAAAGTAGACGGCAATGTGCGGATCGGCGTCAGTGACTATGCCCAGGACCAGTTGGGAGACATCGTTTTTGTTGAATTCCCGGAAGTGGGTGACAGCTTTGATAAGGGTGATGAGTTTGGTTCCCTGGAGTCGGTCAAGGCTGTATCTGAACTGTACATCCCCATCAGTGGTGAGATTGTTGCTGTCAACGAAGCGCTTGAGGATGCTCCTGAATTGATTAATGAGGATCCGTATGCCAACTGGATCGTGGAAGTAAGGCCGAATGACGACAGTGAGCTAGACGCTCTGATGGATGCAGATCAATATCTTGAGAAACTCAAGGGATAAGACTATGCGCTATTTGCCTCATACACAGGAAGAGATTGATGAAATGCTGGCGGTTGTCGGCAGGTCCAGTCTGGATGACCTGTTTTGCACCATCCCGGAATCGTGTAGGCGGGATGGCGATATGGAGTTACCCCCAGCGCTGACAGAATGGGAACTCGATGCCCATATGGCAGAAATTGGCTCGCAAATGGAGTTGACCAAACATCATAAAATGATGGTTGGCGCCGGGAGTTACCATCATTACATCCCGCAAACGATAGGGGCACTTGCCAGCCGCTCCGAGTTCCTTACTGCTTATACACCCTACCAGCCCGAGATGGCCCAGGGAACCCTGCAGGGGATTTATGAATACCAGACCCTGACGGCCAGACTGCTCGGCATGGATGTGGCGAACGCCTCTATCTACGATGGTGGCTCCTCACTTGCAGAGGCGCTGCTGATGGGTCTTCGCATAAACAAGAAAAAGAAGACAGTGGCAGTTTCGAAAGGTATCCATCCGCATCACCGCCAGGTTGTTCGCACGTATCTGATGGCGACCGGTTTTACCATTGTGGATATCCCTGTTGGAGAAGACGGCAGGACTGATCTTTCAGTGCTGAGCGATACGGAGGACCTCGCTGCTGTTGCGCTGCAGTCCCCCAACTTTTTCGGGGTTGTTGAAGACCTGGAAAAGAGCGCTGCAACTATCCATGATGCGGGTGCGCTCTTCATCTGTTCGTTTACCGAAGCCCTTGCTTACGGGTTGGTGAAGAATCCGGGTGAGTGTGGAGCGGATATCGCCTGCGGTGACGGCCAGAGTATGGGACTTTCCCGCTCGTTCGGCGGTCCCGGTCTGGGTATGTTTTCCTGTCGCGATAAATTCACCCGTAATATGCCGGGTCGCCTGGTGGGAATCACCAAGGATCGGGATGACAAACGCGGTTTTGTATTAACACTGGCAACCCGCGAGCAACATATCAGAAGAGAGAAAGCGACCTCGAATATCTGTTCGAATCAGGGTGTCTGCGCGATGATGGCCGGTATGTATATGGCTTCCCTTGGTGGGACCGGATTGCGTGAGCTCGCTCAACTGAACTATGCCAAGGCTGAATATTTCAAGAGCCAGCTGAAACAGGCGGGAGCCGAGATTGTTTTCGACAGCCCGACCTTTAATGAGTTTCTGGTCCGGTTCCCTGGAGATTTTGAACCGGTACGCAAAAAATTGTTTGCAGAAGGTTATGTTGCCGGGCTGCCGGTCGGGAAATACTATCCCCAATATAAAGACTGCTATCTTTTCTGTGCCACGGAGACGATTGCTAAAGAGGATATCGATGCGGTTGTGCAGGAGGTGAAGTCATGACGGTAATTGCAGGTACGACAGGACTCATTTTCAATGAGCCCCTTCTCTGGGAGAAAGGGAAAAAAGGACGGAAAGGGATGTCTATCCCGACCTCCGATGTACCCGAAGTGTCGATTGACCCAGCTCTCGCAGGTGACGGTCCTGATTTTCCGGATTTGAACGAGGTGGATGTGGTTCGGCATTATACCCGTCTCTCCCAGTGGAACTTCGGTGTGGACAGCGGTATGTATCCTTTGGGCTCCTGTACCATGAAGTACAACCCGAAGATAAATGAGAAACATGCGGCCATGCCGGAGCTTGCCTCAGCCCATCCGATGCTTGACGATGAGCATGTACAGGGGCCGATCCGTATCATGTATGAGCTGCAACAGTATCTCTCATCCATTACCGGTATGGCGGCCACATCCTTACAGCCGTCTGCAGGCGCTCAGGGTGAACTGGCCGGTATGCTGATTTTCGCAGCATATCATAAGGCCCAGGGCTCTATCCGTACAAAGATTCTTATTCCGGATACTGCGCATGGAACCAACCCCGCCAGTGCCGCTCTTTGTGGTTACAAGCCGGTACCTATCGCCTCCAACGCTGATGGCGTACTCGATGTGGAGAGTGTGGCGGCGCTGATGGATGAGGAAACCGCCGGTATCATGGTCACCAACCCGAATACGCTTGGTCTTTTTGAGGGCAATATCCGCGAAGTAGCAGAGATTGTACACTCTAAAGGCGGTCTGGTGTATGGCGACGGCGCCAACATGAACGCGATTATGGGGGTTGTCGATATCTCCAAATGCGGGGTAGATGTCATGCACCTTAACCTTCATAAGACCTTCTCAACGCCGCACGGCGGCGGAGGGCCGGGCGCAGGGCCGGTTTGTGTTGTCGAGAAACTGGCGAAATTCCTGCCCGCTCCGCTGGCGGTGAAGGATGGGGACATGTATCGCCTCAGCTGGGACTATCCCGATTCCATCGGCCGGGTTCACGGTTTTCATGGGAACTACGGAGTGTTGGTGAGAGCCTATAGTTATATCCTCTCCATGGGAGCTGCCAATCTCAAGAAGGCGAGTCAGCTGGCGGTGTTAAACGCCAACTATATCAAGGAACGGTTGAAAAACGACCTGCTGCTGCCCTATGACAAGCCGTGCATGCACGAGTGCGTCTTTTCTGATGCAAAACAGCACGAGTTAAAAGTCACCACTCTTGATATCGCCAAGAGGCTGATCGATTACGGTTATCATCCGCCAACAGTCTATTTCCCGCTGGTTGTTCCGGGAGCAATCATGATCGAGCCGACAGAAACGGAGTGCAAGGAAGATATCGATCAGTTTATCGAGGCAATCCTGCATATCTTAAATGAGGCAAAAGAGAATCCTGAGCTGCTCCATGAAGCACCGGTCAAGACCAAGCTCAAGCGGCTTGACGAGACTTTGGCCGCGCGGAAACCCTGCCTCTGCGGGTGATCATGTCCTCTTACTTCTGTAATCTTGGCCTGAAGGATTATCTGGAGGCTTATACCATGCAGACCCGGCTTGTCGATATGCGGCAGGCCGGGTCTGTCGACCGGGATATCTTTCTTGTTACCGAACATCCGAGCGTATACACCCTTGGACGGCGTGGTGGGCGGGAGTTTCTTAAGGTGCCGGAAACGTTTCTGGCTGAAAGAGGTATTGAGGTTGTTCCCATTGAAAGGGGTGGGGTGATTACCTACCACGGCCCGGGACAGTTGGTCCTCTATCCGATTTTGCACCTGAAACAGTCTCGGCTCAGTGTTGCTGATTATGTGTACAGGCTTGAAGAGGTGATGGTTCGGCTTGCTGCCTGTGCAGGTGTTTCGGCTGTTCGGGATGAGAGAAATAACGGGGTTTGGGTGGCGGATAATAAGCTTGGCTCAGTAGGGATTGCCATTCGGCGCGGCGTCAGTTTTCATGGTCTGGCCTTAAACGTCAATCCGGATATGGAGCCGTTTGGCTGGATTAATCCATGCGGACTTACCGGAGTACAGATGACATCGCTTGACCTGGAAAGTGGCAACGATGTTGCGATTGCCGATCTGCTTACAGAACTGCCTGGTATACTGGAGTCTGTTTTTGAGAGATCATTTGTGACTATTACTGAAGAGCAAGCTGAACGAACTGGAGTGAAAAACTGATGGCGGGCTGTAATCATAATAATACGATCCGGGTTGGTAAACCGAAATGGTTGAAGCGAAGTCTTCCCACCGGTCCGGAGTATGAGAAGATGCGGCAGTTGCTGAAGACCAACAAGCTGCATACGGTCTGTCAGGAGGCCCAGTGCCCAAATCAGTTTGAATGTTTCTCGGAAGGGACCGCAACCTTTATGATCTTGGGCGAGAGGTGCACGCGGAATTGCCGGTTCTGCGCCGTTGATCACCAACCACTTGGTCTGCCGGATCTGGAAGAGCCGCAGCGGGTTGCCGAAGCGGTCGCGCTGCTGCAGTTGCGTTATGCTGTAGTGACCTCAGTGACACGGGACGACCTTGAAGATGGGGGCGCCTCTATTTTTGCTGATACTATAAAGGAAGTCAGAACGAAAAGGGCGAAGACCCTGGTGGAGGTGTTGATTCCCGACCTGCAGGGAGACCGTGCAGCGTTGGAAAAGGTGGTAGCTGCGGCGCCGGATGTGCTGAACCACAATATTGAAACAGTGGCCAGGCTGTATCCGGAGGTGCGACCGGAAGCCATCTATCAACGATCGCTTGATCTCTTCAGGCTGGTCAAGGAGATGAACCCGATGCAGGTGACCAAATCAGGTATTATGCTGGGATTGGGTGAAACACGGGATGAGTTGTATACAGCCTGGGATGATCTGCTGAAAGCTGGCTGCGATATCCTGACCATGGGGCAGTACCTCCAGCCGTCTAAAGAACACCTTTCAGTAGTACGCTTTGTCGAACCAGAAGAATTTGAGGAATTGCAGGAACAGGCCCTGGCACGCGGTTTTGCCGGTGTTGCCTCCGGTCCTTTTGTACGCAGCTCCTACCAGGCGGAAAAGCTGTACCGTAAAGTCCGACGGAGGTTGCAGGCTGCTCTGTGATGTGTCTTATGGTTCCGAATTTTCTGGTGGGTGCAGGGGCTTACATTATTTCACTGCTCGTGTTCGGTAAATTCTCAGTGCAGCCATCAACCAATCCCTAGACTGTAATAGATCAGAGTTGCATCGAACCTGATATGGTTTTTTGGAGATACTGCTTTGGGAGGCTATCTTTTCAATAAACAGTTCTGCTGTCCTGATCCTCGATTTAACATGGTTGTACTTGTAGGAGAGATGTTCCCTGGCTTGCTCAGAGGGATATTCCTTGCCGTTTCTGATGAAAGTGCAGCCGCTTTCACCGATGAAGTTAAGGAGATAATCGATTTCCTCCATATCGGTCGCCAAACAGGACGATGTCGTAAAAATAAGATACACCAGCTGTGGCAGTATAAAAAAATATCTCATTGAACATCCGTTAGTGAATTTTTGGGTGACTCGCTTCTTTCATAACGAAAGGTGGCTGTCAGGGGATTATGGTCAGATGAGGAGACTTTATGGGCGACGTGGGAGACCGGGATCAATTGTCGGTACATAACATGGTCGACCGCGTCGCCGAAAACCCTGGTCCTGTTTTCTTCTTCGGGTGCCAATTGGTTCAGGTTCAGCTGGTTCACCAGATTTGTTATGACTTTGTTACGTTTGGCCGACCAGTTATTAAAGTCACCTGCCAGGATTATTGGCCCGACGTGATTTCGCAGTACCGCTTGAAGATCATCTATTTGCTTGCGATATGCCCCCATACCTAGGCTGAAGTTAATGCCGTGAATATTCGCCACAAGCAGTTTCACGTCTGAGTCTGTCATCTGGTAAATATTTACCAGGGTCGTCTTGGGCAAGCCTATAACAGGTTCATTCTGTCGCATGCCGCAGCTTTCAAGAGGCGGGATGCCGGCAGCAACAAGAACTCCTGATTCAACCCCTATGAAGCTGAAGGCGCTGTTGAAGTTCCAGTAATGATTGTGTTCTCCGAGAAAAGCATGTAGTTCTTCGTTTAAGGTGGCTTCCTGCAGGAAAAGAATATCGCTTGTCTCTCCCAGGCGGAGAAGATCATCCTGCCAGCCTTCACGTTGTCCCTTGTATATATTCCAGCTTAGGATGGATATGCGATCAGGAGATATACCTGGCTGGTGATTGATGGGCTCAGCTGGCTCAGGTGGCATTTGCCGGCAATCTTTGTTCTTTCTAATCTGCGTAACGTCATCTTTGCCAATTACGAAACTTCGGGAATTCGGGATAATGCTGCAAGCCATGGCGTTACAGAGCACTATGAGAGCCATTCCAATAATACGAATTTTTTGGCAGAAGGACATTACGTGGCGCTCCGTAGCATGGTTCTATCATAGTTGGGATTCAATGGGCAGAATCCCAAGTAAGCGGATGGAGAACCTGCGCCAAAAACTGGTATAAGGGTCTGATGCCCAGACTTTTTTTTGTCCGTTTTCATAGCCGTGCCAGAGCATAAGCTCCGGCCCCTCGTCATCTTTTTGCAGATCAAGTTTAAATGTCGCTACGTTGACCACTTTTTCAAAAACTTCTGCCACGAGATCAGCTAACTCTACGGAGTTGACGAGAATTCCGATTTCAGTGTTTTCGGTCACCGACCGCGGGTCCAGGTTGAGGGAACCTATAAACACCTTTTTCCGGTCAAGCACAAACGATTTTGCGTGCAGGCTCGACTTGGAACTGCCTGCCAGTTGACCTCGTTTTTTGCGCTCTTCTTTTGAGAGCTCTCTATCTATCTCGAATAATTCAACACCTCCCCGCAGGAGTTGTCTCCTGTATTTAGCATATCCTGCATGAACCAGACCAACATCTGTTGAGGCAAGTGAATTGGTGATTATCCGGACCTTGACTCCACTCCTGCTTAAATCAGTCAGGAATTTTGTACCTTTTTTACCAGGAACAAAGTACGGCGAAAAGATCAGCAACTCACTTTTTACCTCTTTCAAAAAGGGATTGATGAGTTTGGCCAGAGAGAATTGCTCTGTTGTTTCATAACTCTTGATTTTATCGGGATGATCAGAAAGTACTTGACCTGTTGCCCAGCTATAAGTGACTGAGCCATTTCTGATTTCCTTTGCTATTTGTGAGGATGACAGGGCCTGTAAATATTTTTTCGTCGCATCCTGTTCTAGATAATCAGCCAACAGTTGCCGCCCTGCTGTAAGGGATGTCAGGTCAATAAGATCAGGCCGCAACGATTCGATGGGATAGGCGTTGCTGTTGTTCCAGTAGAGATCAAAGGAGTTGGAAACCTCTCGGACCAACGGTCCCATAACAAGCAGGTCAATGTCGCCAAAGGCGAGAGCTGAATCGGCTTCGAAATATTCATCCCCAATATTACGGCCGCCGACAACGGAAAGCTGATTGTCGACCGTGAACGATTTATTATGCATTCTTCGGGTGACAGAACCGAAGCGGCTCATGTATTGCGTCAGGCGGGTGGTTGCACGGCTGAAAGGGTTGAAGATCCTCAGCTCAATATTCTCGTGCTGAGCCAAAATAGAAAGTCCCTCGTCGTAATCTCCTAAATCCATATCGTCAATGAGAAGACGTACACGAACCCCTCGGTCTGCCGCCTTGATCAACTGGTCCAGGAATAATATGCCGGTAAGATCCCCGTGGATCAAATAATATTGGGCGTCGATACTCTTTTCAGCCCCCTGGGCCAGTACAAGTCGTGCTGTAAACGCATCAAGCCCTTGAAGTAACAGGTAGAAACCGGATTCCAGCGAATTCTCAGGCTTTAACTTCTGATATAACCGGCCAAATGTCGTTCCTTCGGTGTCTTCAAGGGCAAAACTGAGCTCTCGGTCAACGTTTGAAGGTAAAGGTGCACAACTGCTTGTGAGAAAGGCAGCGGCTGTAAGCAGTAAGGTGAAAAGATTCGTTGATCGATGGGTTTTGTTCATAGAAATCATATTAATATGCGCCGGTAGTTGGTATTGCGCGTGTTAATCCACAACACGTGTAAAGAGCACGCTTCATCAATCCGCCTCATGTTGCTATCAGTGTTATCTGTATTTACTTTATTATACTGAAGTTGAAGGTTTCATAAAGCAATCAATAGTACACTTTCAGCAGATTTCAATTGGTTCATGAGTTGTTCTGAAAGAAGTTATCTGTCTTGATAACGAGAGGCTCAGCAATGAAACGAGGCAAACTGATCGTGGCTCTAGCCTGAAGGGCGACGAGTAGATGGTCCAGTTGCAACTCGGAAACAAGTAATGCATATATACAATGCCGCATTGTCTGGCTGATATTGTGTGTGTCGATTAAAGCAGCCAGTGGCAAGGTGTTAAAGGAAGTCATGGCAGGACTGAAGAAAAAGGTAATCCCGCAGACGAAGAATCGAGAAAACAGTTGCTGTTTGCCGTTCCCTTGGGCCGAGGGTAAATAGTAACCGGATAACATATTACAATTAGGTACTACTAGGATATGAAGAACGAGCCAATACCAAGTGTTACAGCATTGATGTCGGCAGGACGCCTGCCGCTTGACGTTATGAAAGAAATAAACCGTCTTGCTGAAGAATTTTCTCTTGAGGTTTACCTCACTAATGCCCAGAATATCAGACTAATGGGCATACCTGAGGGTCAGGTCGATACCGTACAAAGATGTTTGACTGATCTTGGCGTACAGCTCAAAGGGCCGGGGAAATTTCCGCTGCCTCGTGTTTGCATTGGAACGGGGCACTGCAAGCTCGGTATAATTGATACGTGGGCTTTAAGTGAGAAAATCACTTCAAAATTTATGGATCGGGAGAAGACGAAGGCCAAATTCAAGATTGCCGTTTCAGGTTGCATACTCTGCTGCTCAAATGCCAAAACCACCGATCTGGGTATTGTTGCAACCCGTGAAGGTCTTGAGTTTTATGTTGGCGGGAAAGGTGGCCCATATCCAAGGATAGGCAGAAGAATCGGTAAGAAACTTAATGATGATGAGGTGCTGGAGATGATGTCTCTGTTGGTCGACTTTCATGACGCCAAGACCGAGAAAAAGCAGCGTTTTACCAAATTGATCGATCTTGAGGATTTCCCCTTTCCTGAAGTGTAGTATTTATTACCCTTGGCGGTGAACCCAGCTCTTGAAGCCCGGGAGATAATTGCCGGATAGGACAGGAACGAAAAGCTCACCATCGCCAATGTCGACCGCCAGATGCTCTGGCCCACTGCGGTGATTTTTCGCGTTTGCCTTGATCTGAACGAAAATTCCTATTCTCGGATAGCCTCCGGGGTTATAACCAAATCAGCATAATGTTTATGGGGAATTTTGTTTTGTTCCCAGCAGGTTTGTTCATCTATGGAGCCTGCCGAAATCTCTTTTTACACTTCTTTTCTGGCGGTAAACAAGGTTTTTGAGCCAGTGTTCATCTATAAACAGGGTATGTAAGCAGTTTTTTCCGGCAATTCCTTGATTTGCCGGAATATTTAATGCGATAATGCTCAGAGGTTTATCTGGTATTTGATATTGTTCATATGATATCAGCGATATAGGTGTACGCTATGAGAAAAATGGTGGTATTTTTCATTAGTATCATATTCGGGTTCATTCCGTTATCAGCGGCATCTTCAGATACCGGGCAGAAAAAGATTCTCTATATAGACTCGTACCATGAGGAGTATATCTGGAGTGCTGATATCACCGCCGGAATCAAATCTGTTCTTATGGGCAGGAGTGATGTGGAGTTGAGAATATTTCGTCTCGATACCAAGCGTAACCAGTCGGAAGAGTACAAAATAGCGGCAGCTCTGAAGGCGAAGCAGCTCATTGAATCCTGGCATCCTGATGTGGTCATTGCCTCGGATGACAACGCATCCAAATACCTCATAGTCCCTTATTTCAAGAATAAGGAACTCCCTTTTGTTTTCTGCGGCCTGAATTGGGATGCCTCTGTTTATGGGTTTCCTGCTGAAAATATAACAGGCATGGTGGAGGTGGCTCTCTATGAATCGACCATTGAGGTTCTGAGAGGTTTTGCCAAGGGGAAACGAATCGGTTACCTCGCATCGGACACCGAGTCAGAACGTAAGGAATATGAAAATATAACAAACCGGTTTGGAGATACGTTTACGGTCCGCTTTGCCAAGACCTTTGACGAGTTGAAAAAAGGGTTTCTTGAGCTGCAGACCAAAACGGATTTGGTGCTGATCCAGGAATGTCGGTCGGTAGCCGGTTTCGATCACCGACAAATGGTTGAGTTTGTGAGACGGCATACCCAGGTTCCGACCGGTGCGATGCAGAAGTATCTCGTTCATTACGCATTGCTTTCCCTGGCTAAAATCGGTGAGGAGCAGGGAGAATATGCAGCACGTACGGCTCTTGAGATACTTGAAGGCAGATCGCCGGCTGATATTCCTGTTGTTGCAAATAGGAGGGCGAGAACCTATCTCAATATGAAAATTGCCAAAACACTTGGGGTGAAATTTCCCATTGAGCTTATCGCCAACGGACACCTGATAAGTGCTGAGCAAAAAAAGGTATTATATGTCAACTCATATCATTCGGGATATGAGTGGAGCGATAAAATTGAGAAAGGAATTTTTAAGGCGCTGAATATCACCCTTTTGCCCGATGGCAGCCTCGACACCACCAAAAGTGATGTGGATTTGAAAATTATCAGGATGGATACAAAACGCAATGTCACAGAGGAGTTTAAAAAGAAAGCCGCCTTGCAGGCAAAGACGGTGATAGAGCAGTGGCATCCGGATCTCGTGATTACCAGTGACGATAATGCAGTGAAATATTTGGCAGCGGAGTATTACAGGAACTCGGATATTCCTTTTGTGTTCTGTGGTGTAAACTTGGACGCTTCGGTCTACGGTCTGCCGTCAGCGAATATGACCGGAATAGTGGAGGTGACCCCTGTCAGGACGACCATCACCATGTTACGGGAGTACGCTGCCGGTGACCGGTTGGGGTATATAGGCGGGGATGTCCTGTCGGAGCAAGAGGATTTAAACTATTTACGGGATAGTGTCGGTCTTGATTTTTCAGATGGTGCCCTGGTTACTTCCTTTGCCGAATGGGAGCAGGTCTATACGAGATTGCAGGAAACTGTTGATATGCTGCTCTGGCTCAGTCCGGCTGGAATCAAGGGGTGGGACTATGACAAGGCCCGTGAGTTTGTTATGGAACATACCAGGATTCCAACAGGAGCGATCGCCAGCTTTAACATTAGGTTAGCCCTGCTCGGCAGAGTGAAAGTCGCCGAGGAGCAGGGATGGTGGGCGGGGAATACAGCATTGAGTATTCTGGAGGGAACTTTGCCTGCTGATATCCCGGTGGCCCGCAACAAACAATCGGTAGTGTACCTCAATATGAGATTGGCTCGAAAGTTGGGAGTAAAATTCCCCATGGCGTGGATAGAAGAGGCAGAATTTGTAGAGGATGTTCCACGGTGAGAGGCTGAAGGCGTGCGACGAAATTCGATAACTTTAAAAGTATTGTCTCTTGTTATCAGTGCCTTTGTTGTGACCACTGTAAGTATTCTTTTTATTGCCAACAATCAGTTAACAGGGATTATCGATACCAGCCAGAATGAATTGTATGAGGAGAAGGTTGACACTATTCTGACATCGTTGCAACGAAGCCATGAGCGGTTGAAAAAGACGGGCCTTGTGGAAGCATACAGTGATGATTTTAGGGAAACTGCACTCAGGGATCTGCGGCAGACCTATTACACCGACCAGGACCTGCGTATTTACCCGTTTATTATTGATACAGCCGGTCGTATCGTTCAGCATCCGGTGCTTGCCTTCGGAGATATTACCCTTGAGAATACGGAAATCGTCGAGAGTATGCTGTCTTCGACTGAAGGTGCATTGGAATCTTCAGTTTTGGGCCAGAATGATTGGATCTATTTCAAAAAATTCCCTGAGTGGAACTGGGTAATCGGCTATCTGGTACCGCTGGAAATCAAGTATGGTGATGCCAGGAAATTCCGCAATCTGCTGATTCTGATTATGGGTACGATAACGCTTCTTGCCATAGTGGTGTTGTCGATTTTCATCGCCAGGTTTACCGGGCCGATCAGTCGGTTAACCGACGTGGCCACGGCGATGGCAGGCGGGGATCTGGAGAAGGAGATTGAGCTTGGCAACAAGGATGAAGTTGGTATGCTTGCCCGCAGCTTCAGCCATATGCGTGATTCCATTCAGTTGACTATTTCTGAGTTGGAGAAGGAAAACATTGAACGAAAGCGGGCTGAAATAGAGCTTGCCAAGGAAAAGGAACAGCTTGCCGTAACTTTGCAGAGTATCGGCGACGGTGTAATTACCACCGATATTCATGGTAATATAATCCTGCTGAACCGGGTCGCAGAAGAGCTCACTGGTTGGAACAGGGGGGAAGCACAGGGAGTACCGTTAAAGAATGTTTTTCACCTCATTGATAAAGATTCGCGGGAGGAGCGGGACAATCTTGTTGATAAAGTGATAGACAGCGGTGTGATAGTCGAAATAGGCAATCACGCAATCCTGGTGGACAAAGATGGTCGGGAGCGAAATATAGCGAACAGCGGTGCTCCTATTCGCGATGCCAGGAACGATATAATTGGGGTGGTCCTCGTTTTCAGGGATATTACGGTACAACTTGATACAGAGAAGGAACTGCTCAAAACAAAAAAATTGGAATCTATTGGAGTGCTGGCCGGTGGTATCGCTCATGACTTTAACAATATCCTGACAGTGATACTCGGAAATATCAACCTGGCCCTCATCGACAACGAGTTAAAAGATAATACCAAACGGCTTCTGGGCGAAGCGGAAAAGGCCTCGGTCAGGGCTAAGGAACTTACCCAGGAATTACTTACATTTGCTAAAGGTGGGGCACCCGTAAAAAAAGTGTCGTCACTTGAGAACGTTATCAGGGATTCAGCAAACTTTGTTCTGCATGGCGTCAAGGTTGCCTGTCGGTTTGATATCCCGGATGATCTATGGCTTGTCAATATTGATGCAGGCCAGATAAGCCAGGTCATTCAAAACATCACGCTCAACAGCAGTCATGCGATGCCGGACGGCGGAGCAGTAAGGATCGGATGTGCGAATGTTGAGCTTGCCGAAGGCGAGAATGGGGCGGAACCCAGCCGTAAATATGTAAAGATCAGCATTGCCGATGAGGGGATAGGTATACCTCCAAATGTTGTTGACAGGATATTTGACCCTTACTATTCCACTAAAAAAGAAGGGAGCGGGTTAGGGCTTGCGGTATGTCATTCTATAATTACCAAGCATAACGGGCATATTACCGTGGAATCGATTCCCGGGGAGGGGACTGTTCTTTCAATTTACCTGCCCGCCTCGGCTCGTCAGCAAGATATGAGCGCTACTGAAAACCAGGTTAAAGAGGTCGCTGTTGGGAACCTGGTTGTTATGGTAATGGACGATGAAGAACAGGTCCGCCTGGTGGCGGAGGCCATACTCAAGCAGATGGGGCATCGGGTGATTTTGGCCAAGGACGGAGAGGAGGCCTTATGGCTCTACAAAAAACAGATCAGGGACCAGGAGCCGGTTGACCTTACTATTATGGATTTAACTATTCCCGGGGGAATGGGTGGTCAGAGAGCGGTCAGAGAATTTCTTGCTCTTGATCCCGAGGCGAAAGTTATTGTTTCCAGCGGCTATTCCAATGACCCGATCATGGCCAACTTCCGGGAGTATGGCTTTGGTGATGCCCTCGTCAAGCCGTACCGGATGGAAGAATTATCGAGAGCTATCAGCAGGATCATGAGCGTCAGGGGCTAACCTGGAATTTTTTGCTCATGCAGATGCTGTTTTCCATACCTTCGTACGGGCCGAAATTTTCAATAAGCCGATATCCGTTATTCATGTAAACCCCAATGGCTTCGGGTTGCCCCTTTCCGGTTTCCAGTATCAATTCCAGGTGCCCAGAATTTCGGCAGCAGTTTTCCAGTTTCTCAAGAAGTGCTTTGGCAATACCTCTGCCACGCAGGTTTTCTGAGACAAACATTCTTTTTAGTTCGGCTCTTGATCTCTCTATAGAACGGAAACAGCCACAGCCGACAGGCCGGTTCTTTATATAGGCTATTACTGCCGTGTTGCCCGCTGCAACGTTGTTGAGTGAATCGTACTGCTGTTGGGCAGAGCCATACCGGGAATTCAAATCTGCATCAAGTTGCCGGCAGAGGTATTTGAAATCAGGATGTTTAGTGGTGGTTTGTTTCAAAATCATGAAAAATCTCCGCCGATTTGTTTGCCCATCAGTATCAGATCCATGGTTTTTTCATCCCGGATGATTGAACCCACCCGTTTCCCCTCATGTTGAAAACCAAATGATTCGTAAAGATTTATGGCTGCAATATTGTTGCTCCAGGCTGCCAGCTCAATCTTGGTGATGTCGTTTGCCAGACACCATTTTTCCATCGTGAGAAGTAACTGACTGCCGATACCCCTTCTCCAGAATTCAGGCATGATCGCCATGCCGAAATCACCACAATGACGATACTCGAATTTTTTGTACCTGGTAAAGGACAAAACGCCGGCTACTTCCAAATCCCAGTGGGCTGTGAGACAGAGTTTATTGCTATCCGTTATGGTATTTGGCAGATAGGTGCGGGTCTTGTCTACGGTCATTCCGTCGGGACGAAAGGAGAGGCCTTCCAGTTTCAGCCGGAAAAAACTGTTGAAAAATTCATGAACAATATCGATATCAGAGAGGTCTGCTTGTTGGATTGTGAGAGTCATGTTGTCTTCTGCCTCTTTGGCATCTTGTATTCCATATCAATATTTCAAAGATCCTTGTTTTGACATTATGGCCTTGAGACCTTTATTATATATAAATTAACATGGTGATTTCCACCTCGGACCACAAAAGATATTGGTCTTGACCTTTTTTAGGATTGATAGCGCAGGGAGAGGAGGTGCAAAAGACTCTATGCCATTCCAGCTTTTGCTGAAAAAGTATACTGAAATCGAATTTTACAAAACGCTTAATTGTACGGTTGCAGGAGGCTGCAAGTTTATGAAAATGTTCTGCTCTCTATTGATTGTCCTTTTTGCAGCCTGTTCAGCCGGTGCGGAAGGGACTGAGGACAAGTCTTTACAAATTGGTGACTATAACAGAACCACACTGTTACAGAAAGTTTGGCCTGGAATGACAATTGAACAGTCTCTTGGGATATTAGGTGAACCGGAGGAATCTATGGAAGTTCTGGATTCCTCCGGTGCAGAGGCAATTCGCTATGGGGTCTTTTGGCTGATACCACAGGTGAATGGTCTTCAGGTAGAATGCATCATTAACCAGAGAGGTTTTACGACAAACCATGAGTCGGCCAATTCGTGCCGGTTCGTTGATGAACGGTTCGTATTACTCTCTCAGTGAGGGGTACCTTGATAAATCACTAAATTTGAACAGAATACTGATTTTCAGGGTTAAAACTATGAAGTCATGTTGGGGAAATCGTCTGTAAGATGGATGAATGTTGGCATACATGATCGATATTGTAACAAATCCTGACAGGGGGCAATGGAATCAGTACACTTCTGAAAATCGTGGGGCAAAATTCTCCCATCTTGCAGAATGGGGTGAAAGCCTTGCCAGAACCTACTCCCTTCCGCTCGTGAAGCTGGCCGCGATAGGCACAAAGACTGACCGCATCAGTGGCCTCCTTCCTCTTATACTTTTTAGTCCGCCTGGCAAGGGCGTACGCTTGATCTCTCTGCCATATACTGATATGGCCGGAATAATCGCGGACGATTGGGAAAGTTGCCGGAGACTTGTCCTGGCAGCCCTAAAGCTTGCTGATAGTTTTGGAGCCAATCATGTGGAGTTGCGTCAGGATGGAGTCCTGTCCCCTTTTTTTCAGTGTCTTGAGCGTAACGATACATGGGGATATACACCTCATAATTTCAAGACGAGCCTGCTCCGACCCCTTACCGCAACAGTGGATACACTCTGGTCGGGACTTTCAGCAAAAGTACGCAATCAAATCCGTAAGGCCGAGCGATGTGAATGTCTTGCCAAAGCAGGAGGCAACGAACTCCTCTCAGATTTTTATGCAGTGTTCTCTGAAAACATGCGTGATCTGGGTTCCCCGGTTCATGACAGAGAACTGTTCCGGGCCATTATGGATGACAACTCGCTTCAGACTGCGATCATTTGCATATACCTGTGCGGCAAGCCTGCCGCATCAGCATTTGTCCTTCGCCACCATGAAACGCTCTACAATCCCTGGGCTTCATCCCTGCGGGTTTACCGCCCATTCTGCCCGAATATGCTCCTTTACTGGTCTATGCTTCAGTATGCAGTTGTCAATCGCTGCCGATGGTTTGATTTTGGTCGTTCTAGTCCCAATGCACCGACCTACCGTTTCAAAAAACAATGGGGTGCAGAGCCGTTACCACTGAGCTGGCATGTTTTTTCCCGAAATCCATATACGTGGAATCCCGATAACGAGTCCCTCGAGTACGAGAGCTGGAAAAGCATGGATCTGATGAGGTCCCGGCAGGATGGTCCGGCTGTCAGACGATGGATCAGCCTGTGAGGCAGCCGATGAATCATATTCGATTCAGGGATGTCGAAGTGTTTTTGCCCATGCCGGTGTTTCCGATCATTGAGGATGTAGGCTGGTGGCAGGGAGAAGACGGCTCAGCAATGCAGCAGCCGTATCGAAACGCCTTCTCCAGACGCCACTGCCTGGCGGATTACCAGGCTCTTGCCCGATTTGCTGACAGCTTGGGAGTACGCATAGGTTTGGGTATGGTGCTGTGTGAGTGGGACAGGAAAAAGGTATTAAGGGACATCCCAGGTGCCACCTGGCTGGGCAGGGAATGGAACAACCATATAAATCAGGGTCCATGGCTTGACGAAACGGCTGAATATCTGCAAGACAAACGAGACCTCCTAGAATTGGGTTTACACGGCCTGTGCCACGAATTCTGGTATGAGGGGGGAATGGAGCGATCCGAATTCCATGACAGAAATGGTGTTATGCGCTCGCCTCAGGTAATCCAGGATCATCTTGACGCTTTTGGGCGCATCCTGGAACACAACGGCTTTTCGGAGTTTCCCCGTCTCTTTTTTCCTCCTGCTTTGAACCATAGTTTTGGCAATGGCCCGCAATCTATACAGGCTATCCTGCATAATAAAGGTATTCGCCACGTAATTACCCGCTTTGCCAAAGCCAAACGTTTTGCATCTCCCCGTCATGAAAAGATCAGTTGGGAATGCGGGGTTGGGCTTTTGGAGCGCGGACAGGCACCAGTTCCCTGGAATGTGCCTGCCAGTTTACCGAGTTGGGATTTTTCCGGTCCGATTCTGCCGCTGCATTGGGGAAACCTGCTGCACCCAGATCCGGAACACAACAACGATATCATAGATGGCTGGACAGCAATGTTGCTTGCGAGGACAGTCGGACCAGAATTGATTCTGGCCGAAAATTTTGATGCCTGTTGGCGGCAGGCTGCTGTTTTCTATTTTGGCCAACTCTTTATAGAAGGCCAGTCTATAGTGGTTGATCTCAGGGCACGACCTGTAAGTATGCCTTATTACAGTGGGCCTTTCTACTTGAAAATCCGGGCTGCGCAACACGGGCCGCTGGATATTGAGGGGGCTCAGATCATTTCAGACCATCTCGATGGCGCCCGGATTCGCACAGTGCAACTCCTGCCCAAAGAGGGAGTGGAGAGAGTGCGATTACTTCTGCCGTGGGAACGTAATAGAGAGAATGGAGTAGAATATCAGCGTTAATGTGACACTAGACATAATGTCTGTACCATACGGTCATGCTTTGAATGCTCCCGCCTATCTGGGTGTTATTTATAAGAAGACCGGAGTAGGTGTAACCACAGTTCTGGAAAACCCTGTTCATGCCATAAGAAGTGGCCCGGGCAATGGTAAAGGCGGTCAGAATACCTGAGCTGCAGGCCACTTGGTCCATATGCCTGAGCAAGCAGGCTGCCAATCCTTTTCCACGCCAGCTCGGAATTGTCGCAAAGTCCGTCATCTCGGCATATTTGTCTGCCTCATTTGATTCTATAGCAGCTGCTGCAACGATCTTTTTTTCCTCGCGTATACAGTAGTATTGTACATTTTGCCTCATAGTTTGATGTAAATATACTGCGTCAAAAACAGGGAAAGGATAACTCTCAAAAAGGTTACGGTAAAAAATGGACAGTTCTTCAGCGTCTGCAGTCGTGCACAACTCTACTGGGAATTGAGGGATACTCCCTGCATTCCCTTTAATTTCTGTTTTCCCATGCTTTATGATTCTCAGCAGATTGGTAAAGTCCTCGTCTGTTCTTTGTCTGTCAAAAAAAAATTTTGATACAAAGCAGCAAGCTGTTTTTCCGGAGTAAAAAAGGGGTATATCCGCTTCTTTGATATATCCTGCAGACAGGAATTGTTGCCTGCTGGTAGAAGGGATCTTCGCAAATATCTTCCCGTACCCGTTCGTTTTTGCCAGCTGTTCCAGTTGCGGTAATAAGACACCTGTCCGATCAGCAGCAAGACGCAGGACATAGACCCGGTTGTTGTGAGGACCATGCTGAACAGTCGAACCGTATATGTTTTCCAGTAGATCAACCATGGCCTCAGAATACCAATGAATATATCCTTTGTCAGGAATGAAAAAGTGTTAAAAATTCCGGTATACAATCTTGCCGTCAAAGAGTGTCATGTCAACCTGGGACTTGAGTATGTCATCTGGTTGGGTGGAGAGAAAATCACGACTGAAAACAGCAAGATCTGCCCTGCTGTTCAAAGCGATACTGCCCAGGTCTTTGGCACCGTGTACCATAGCCGGCACTGAAGTATAGGCCTTTACTGCTTCCGATACCATTACCCGGGATTCGGGATACCAACCTGCTAAAGGAGTACCGTCCTGCCGTTGTCTGGTGACAGCCGCATGAATACCAAGCAAAGGGTCTGGGTCGCAAACAGGACAATCCGAGCTGAACATGACGGGTAGACCGGTATCCATCAGCCGTCGAAAAGAATAGGCCCAGGCTCCCTGGTCACCAAGTGCCGTGTCAATAAGGTTTATATCAAGGAGCATATTGGCCGGCGTGACACCAAGAGCAAGGGGCATCTTGCCGAGACGATTGACATCCTCGGGGCGGATTACCTGTAAGTGTTCAATACGGTGTGGGTAACAGAGATTGACAGAATTGCATTTGTGTTTCTGCTCATACAGCCTCTCAAAAATAGTAATCACTTCACGATTAGCCCTATCCCCTATCGCATGCACCATTACCGACAGGCCTGCGGCGTCCGCTTTCTGGATTTCATCGGCAAGTTCAGACATATCTATCAAGGGCATACCCCGATCCGCATCAAGATATGGGTCAACCATCCAGGCGGTTCGTGCACCGACACCGCCGTCTGTAAAAAACTTTACATGACCGATCCGAAGCCGGTCATTCCCAAAGCCGGTACGGATTCCTAAATTGATGATGTCATCCAGCCGATGACCGGGAAGTGTTACCCAACTGCGAAGCCCAAGCTGCTTGCTGCTGTCCAGCTCCTGAAATGTCTGGAGTGCACTGCCGCCGTCATTGTCATCCATCAGGCGAATATCGTGAATCCCGGTAATGCCGAGGCGATAAAGCACATCGGTTGCCTCTTTGTAAGCTATAGCTACCTGATCAGTTTTGGGAGGATCTATCACATCCCGAATCAGGTTGATAGCCAGTTCTCTCAGTATTCCGTTTGGTTCTCCACTTTCATCCCGTTCAATGCGCCCCTGTGGCGGATCCGGTGTCCCAGCTTGAATATGAGCCTTCTTCAGGGCAGCGGAATTGGCTACAGCGAGATGCAGGTCGCAACGCCAAAGCACGACCGGGTTATCTGGAGCAACACTATCAAGAATCTCCCGGGTCGGCATTCTTCGTTCCTGCCAGTCCGTCTCGTTCCATCCCTGCCCGGTTACCCATTGCCCCCGGTCCCGAACAGACACCTCCCTGGCCACACAGGCCAGCAACTCTTCCAGGCTTGTGATTTGGCTCAGCTGCAGTTCACGCCTCTTGAGAGCCCACTCATGGAAATGTATATGGGTATCAATGAACCCCGGAAGTACCAGCCTGCCCTCGAGGTCTATACTCACGGTTCCCCGTCCTGCCAATTCCCTTACCTGATCATTTGAGCCTGTTGCAACGATACGCCCGTTGAGTACAGCGAGACTTTTCACGGAAAGATTATTTCCTGTGCTCCCGTTATAAAGGATTATATCAGGGGTCCGGGCGGTATATGGTGTGTTCATAATAAAAAACCTTCGGGGAAAGGGTCCCGGTCATCAACCACAAATTGGTGATATCCGGTTATTCTGGCACTTCCCCTGATGTTTGCAGTAACGGCGGGAAAAGTACCGATAGGAGCTGCTCCCCTGATCTGGCCGGTAAAAAATGTTCCCAGTGGACTGCGATTTCTATATTGGTCCCCGAACGCAAGTCTTCCCTTGTGGTGAAGCAGGGTCATCTTCGCGCTGGTGCCGGTGCCGCATGGCGAACGGTCCATATGGGATGCTCCATAGACCACAACACTTGAACCTTCCCCGGCTTCAGGGCCTTCATCATAGAACTCCACTACATCGATTGTTTCGACCTCGGGCCGCTGCGGATGATGGACTTTGAGCTGCTGATTTGCCGCCTCGATAATTGCCATGCCAAGGCGAGTCAATTTCCTGCTTTCTGCCGGATGAAGTTTCAGGCCAGCAGTTTTTGCGGAAATCATAATAAAAAATCCCCCTACACAGACAAGGTCCCCACTTAACGCACCAAAACCAGGTACATCTATTTTGCAGTTGGTATCGAAAACAAAGGAGGGGACCATGTCGATACCAACCGATACGACCTTCCCATGTTCGACATTCGCGTGGGCCTCAATTGGACCTGATGGCGTATCTACAGTAACAACTGATTGACCATCTTGAAGTGTGATAGCTCCTGTTTCTGCAAGGGTTGTTACCGCCCCTATCGTCGCATGTCCGCACAGGTAGGGATAGCGCTGTGCATCCATATAAATCAAACCGAAATCAGCTTGCTTGCTGACCGGTTCGGTAACGGCTGCCGCAAACATGTCCCGATGCCCACGAGGTTCCATGGTCAGTATCTTGCGCACATGATCGTATTGTTTTGCAAATGCAGTTCTTTTTTCCCGCATCGTAGCACCCTGCGGTTCATCAAATCCGCTGATGATCAACCTGGTCGGTTCACCCTGGGTATGGGAGTCTACCGTCACGATCCTCTCAGGGTAGCAATTCATGAAACCTTTCTGCATCCGGTCTGCACGTACCATACCTTTCCTCCTTAATTACCTGGTCTGTCAATCGGATAAAAAAAACTGAAAAAGGCAGGATGGCTTTCTCAGGTTTCCTGATGATACCTATGCAAGATCCTTAGTTAAACGAACTCCGATAAGTCTACATCACTGAAGAGGGATAAGGTGACAATGGCTTGGTGCGACCTGTACACAAACATCATCCCCTACCTTGTAAATTCGGGTTCTCATCATAGAAATAACATGAATTTCACGGCCATTGGCGAGTTGAATGAAATAACTTACCTCACCTCCCATATAGCTTCGGTCTATGATGCGTCCTTCAAAGAAATTGGCAGTTATATCATGCTCAAACTCTTCGGGTAAATACACATCGAAGCGCTGAGCCCTTACAACCAGCTCTACCTTGTCTCCTTCCTTGAACCGTCCTTTGTTCAGGGCCAGCAGGTTCTCACCGGTTTCTATCTTGACCTTCACAGTATCATCTTTCACATCCACTATCTGCCCGCCGATGAAATTGGAGTGGCCAAGGAAGTCAGCGACAAAATGATTTACCGGTTCGTTATATACCTCCTGAGGTCCGCCTTCCTGCTGCTTTCGTCCCTCTTTCATCACCACGATTTTATGGGACATGCTGAGTGCCTCCCGCTGATCGTGGGTGACAAAAATAGTCGTTACACCAAGCTCCTGTTGAAGGTTGTCTATTTCCCGCCGCATCTCCTCACGTAAATTTTCATCCAGAGCTGAAAGTGGTTCATCCATAAGCAGGACATTCGGCTCAATGACAATGGCCCGAGCCATGGCAATCCGCTGCTGCTGGCCACCGGAAAGCTGGCTTGGCATGCGGTTTTCCACGCCGGGAAGCCGCACCATCTCCAGCGCACTGGCAACTTTCTCCCGCATCTCCTTCTTTGAGACATTACGGTATTTCAAGCCGAAGGCTACATTGTCGAATATCGTTTTATGGGGAAAGAGGGCATAGTTCTGGAAAATCATTCCCAGATTTCTTTTGTGGATGGGAATATCGTTAACCCGCACCCCATTGATGAAAATATCACCTTCGGTCGGATCCTCCAGCCCTGCAAGCATACGCAGGAGGGTTGTCTTGCCACAGCCTGAAGGTCCGAGGAGGGTAACAAGGTGCCCCTCTTCAATATCAAGATTCATCTTTTCAACAGCAACCACATTACCGAATCGTTTATAGATCCCTTTAAACTGCACCATGGGCTGTTTCTCGCTGCCTTCCAATGTGACGATCTCCCTGATTCGTAAGAACAAATAGCGGGAACATCGGACCAAACCGACTGCTCCCGCTTCGTTTAACGCTTTTAAATTTTAGCTGCCGGCTTTAATCCTGTCCCATTTTTCAGTCCATTCAACCTGATTTGCATTCCAGTAGGCAGGATCGGCGAAAAGATAACCGTCCAGCTTTCCGGTAGGATCGAACGCAGGCATTTTGGCTATTTTATCAGTCAACTCCACCTTGGTGGGATCAAGGCTCGGTGGATAATTCTGGCCCTCGGCCACAGCGATGGCCGCTGCAGGATCAAGCATGAAGTTCAACAGCTGCTGGGCAACATCCATATCCGTCCCTTTCATGACAAAAAGATACTCCATCCATGAGTAGGTCCCTTTAGGGGAGAGGTAGCCGATGGGATGCCCTTCCTGCTGCAGGGCCGCAACCCGTCCGGACCAGGCAACCGTTGCATAGATCTCTTCATTCGCGAGCAGGCTCATTAGTTCAGCACCTGAGCCCCAGTATTTTTTCATCAGTCCTCGCTGTTCCCGCAGAGCTTCCCAGACGGCTTTGAGGTCTTTGATATCATTGGGGCTCTGGCCGGTGTGCAAGGCTGCGTACCACATATTGGTCCTGAAATCGCCTTCCCAGCTGCCAAGCTTGCCCTTTAATTCCGGATCCCATAACAATGAGGCTCCGAGTTTCTCGGCTTTTTCCTTACTTATATGCTTGGTATTGTAGGCGATTCCGGTCTGGCCAAGATCGTAGGGTACTGCCGAGAGGGTTCCATTGGTAATAGCACGCAGGGGCTTTAACATTGACTCCATAACGTTTTTAAGGTTTGGAATCTTCGATTCATCCAATACGGAGGCGAAACCAAGTTCGGTATAACGCGCGTAATCAAACACTGCACTCAGGTGGGCGATGTTAAATTCACCACCAGGTGGGTAGGATGCCTTGACGCGGGTCAGAAACGAGTTCATATCACCGAACTCGCCGTCAATAACCTTTATCCCGGTTGCCTCTGTAAAGGGCTTAAAGGCATGTTTACGGAAAGCTTCTGAGACACTCCCGCCCCAGCCGTCAAACCGAATGGATTGAGCGGCCCAGGCTTCGCGGATCGCTCCACCGAACGGAGAGCCAAGCAATCCTATTGTGGCTCCGGCCATGGTGATATACTTCATAAAATGGCGCCGACTTACCTTGCCTTCCAGGTAAGCTTCATGTACTCGATCCAGTTTCTCTTTCGTTACAATGCTCATCAGTTCTCTCCTCCATGATGGGTTGTGGTTTATCACCTTACCTTCGACAATTTTCGTGACAGGTAACCGGCAAGCAGCGGTGTGGTAACAGTGAGAACGATCATTACCGTACCGAGTGCATTGATTTCAGGGCTTATCGAATTTCTCAGCATGCTGAAAATCTTGACGGGAACGGTCTGGTTTTGGGCAGTGGCCCAAAACAGTGTTGCCGTAATGTCATCAAAGGAAATGGTGAAAGCAAATAGGGCGCCAGCCAGGATGGCCGGCAACAAAAGTGGTAGCGTCACCTCTCTGAACGTCTGGAATGCATTGGCTCCGAGTGACTTTGCAGCCTCTTCGTACTCTTTTTTAATACCGACCAGGCGGGCTTGTACAATCAACAGTACATAGGGAAGTGTCAGCACGACATGGCCGATCAGCAGCAGACCAAAACTTTTAGGCATTTGCAGAAAGCGCAAAAACAGCAGTAATGCAACACCGAGTACTACTTCCGGAATCATTATGGGGGACAGGAGCAGGGTGTTTAAGGTGTTTTTTCCGGGGAAATCAAAACGAATAAAGGCGAGAGCTGCCAGGATGCCTATTGCTGTTGATATTACTGCCGTCAGTGAACCAAGGATAAGGGAGTTTTTGAATGCCTCAAGAATCGATTCGTTCTGGGCCAGTTTAATAAACCAGCGGAAGCTCACGCCTTCCATTGGAAAAATCCCGAACTGCTTGGGGTTAAAAGCCAGTACGACAACAACCACGATAGGCGCAAAAAGAAAAATATAGACAAGCAGAGTGTGAATTTTAATGAATGTCCACCCCAAAGATGACTGCTTCATTTCTTACTTTCCCTCAAAGGTCTTGAAGATCTGGTTAATGCCCATGTAACGGTTGTAGGTCCACACGATGACAAACAAGAGGGACAACAGTATGACACTGATGGCGGAACCAAAGGGCCAGTCGAGCGTATTTATGACCCGCTTGAAGATAAGGTTTGCAATCATGTCGTTTCCCGGGCCGCCGAGAATCATCGGCGGAAGATAGGTGCCGGCAGTTAAAACAAAAACCAGTAAGCTCCCTGCACTGACGCCAGGCAGACTCAACGGCAGCGTCACTTCCCTGAAGGCCTGCCACTCTGTACATCCCATACTGCGGGCAGCTTCGAGCAGACTCTTATCGATCCCTTCAAGACTCACATAGATGTTCAGGACCATGAAAGGCAGCAGGTACATAAGCAGTCCCATAAGCACCGTGAATTCATTGTAAAGCATGGAAATCGGCTCATCGATAACTCCTGTGAACAGCAGGAAGTGGTTGATGAGGCCTGAATCACCCATGATGTTGATCCAGCTCATTGTCCTGATAATAAAACTCACCCAGAAAGGGAGCATGATGAGCAACAGGAAAACCTGCTTATAACGACTGGTACTCCGATAGAAAAAATATGCCGGGACATAGCCCATGAGGATACAGAGAATGACCGTTTCCAGCGAAATCCTGATGGTTCGCAGGAGGATACCGGGATAAAAGAAGTCCTCAAAAAATTTTGCATAATTCCCGAACTGGAAAGCTGGAATATCCGCTCCGCTTGGAGCGCGGAGCCAGAAACTGTACACGACGATGAAGCAAACAGGGATGACCAGGAGAAAAAATACTGCACTCAGAGAGGGTGCCAGGAGGGCAAAGGGTTTCCAGTTTTCTGACTTCATGGTCTCCCCCTTTGTATCTCTGTCATAAAATACGTATCGCCTGTCCATCCTGGTCTCAACTTACCGGAATTGTCTGCAGTTCCTGTCAGTTGATATTTCCATTCGGTATTTCGCAAATAATGTGAAAGCATATCCTTATTAATAAATCGGTTGACCAGGGTGTTTATCCCTTTTTAGATTATTTGACAATCATGTCCGGTGAGGAAAACTCTGACAATCTGTTTGCAGTCTCCTTCACCAGTCCAGAGTACTTTTCCTCTATCTCTGAACCAGTGTGTTCCATGGTAGAGAAATCGAAGGAGACAGCACCCACTCCAGTCCCACTTACAGGATCATATATCGGTGCTGCTATGGCCAGCAGTCCAGGAAGATACTCTTCATCTGTTGTGGCAAACTGTTTCGTTTTTGCAGTTGATATTTCTTGGAGCAAAGTGTCTCTGTCAGTAATGGTCTTGTTGGTTCGAGCCTTAAGTTCCATTGCATGTACCCGCTCCCTGAGCAGGTCATCCGGGAACGTTGAGAGATAGGCTTTGCCAAGAGCCGTGGTATGAAAAGAATTTTCAGTTGAATCGGGCAGGCTGTAGGTAAATGTCTCTTCCGCTTCCCTGTTATAGACGCGGATCAGCGAGATACCGTCGGCAAAGGCTACTTCTATACTGATATTGTGCTGGCGGTGCACCTGGTCGACGACTTGCTTGATCATTTTCAGGTGTCCAGTCGCCCTCAACAGATTGTTACAGAACACCAGGCATTGTGCAGAAGGGCAAATCGCCTTGCTCTTTTCATCTTTCACCAGGTATCCCATCTCGACCAGGGTATTGATATAGCGATAGGTGGAGGTCATATTCAGGTTTAACCTCCTGGCAATTTCACTCTGGGTCAATATCTTGGTTTTATGGTCAAACAGGGAAAGCACCCGCAGGCCTTTTTCCAGGGATTTTGAAAAGTAATCTTTTCCTTTTGACATTATTTTGCCTGGTAATTAATATCGCACTATAATAGGAATGTGTTTACTATAATAGTTAACATTACAGATTTATAATTGAATGTAAACGGTTTATTTTACTTTTACAGAATTGTGAAAAATGGAGAGGAATAGATGGCCAGAGATGATGTAAAACTTAGGATCATTTATAAATATTCAGGAGAGGAAAACGAGGTTCTCCTTTCAAGCCTGACCGACACAGTTATCAGTTTTCTCGACCAGATGGCTACCAGGCAGCTTACTGGTCCAACGTTTTTTCAAATCATCAGGAAGGGCACTGGTTCCGATAAGTTTTCCAGATTGCTTTCCGCTTGCCAACATGACGATAATCCGGAAGGTTTTTTTCGTGAATTGCTCGATAAACTTGGTGTGGCAAACGGATCTGACACGATCACCATCAACGGCGTTGAGATGCCGCATTTACTACTTGTAGCAATCCTTGAGATTGTGCTTCCGGGCAATGGTTTCATCTCTATTAAAACAGTCGATGCGCTGGAAAAGGCGGCGAACCTGAATGTTCCAGAGGAAGATCGAGGGGCTATGCAGGAAGTGATAGATACGTATCCTGTGCGGCTTTCCATGCATACCATCCGCCAGATGAGGGTCTCTCGCGACGTTGCTTATCAATATCTTCCTTTTACAGAGGAGCTCGAAAAAGTCGGCCACACAAACACCTGGATTGGTCAGTTTCATCAAGGTCTTCTCGAACAGATGTACCAGAACCGGGTCATTTTCCTGCTCAACATGAGTTGCCCTGTCTATTGCCGGTTCTGTTTTCGCAAACATAAAGAGTCACGCAATGAAGCCAACCCGACGCCGGAAGATGTAAAAGCAGCTGTCGAACACGTCAGAAACTCCCCATCCATCAAGGAGGTTGTGGTAACAGGCGGCGATCCGTTCATGAGTAAAAATAATATGGCCGCAACCATTGATAACCTGATGGCGGTCGAGCACGTCCAGACCCTGCGACTGGCCACGCGCTCCGTTGCTTATTATCCTGACCTCTTTCTTGCTGAGGATGGAAGGCTGTTAACGTATCTTAAGCGTAAGCATTTAGAACTGCAGGAGAGGGGTAAGCGTATAGAGCTGGCAACCCATTTCATTCATCCTGATGAAATTTCCCCTCAATGCCTGATGATAATTACCGACCTTGTCAAAAATGGTATCGGCGTATATATCCAGACGCCTTTCCTTGACGGATGCAATGACAAGGGGCCGGAACTGGTACGACTGTTCAACCTGCTTCGAGGAGCCGGTGCCGAGCTTCATTACATTTATATTCCCTGCAGTCCCATACATGGCAACAGCGTATACTGGTCTCCCATATCGAAAGGACATGAGGCCGGTAACTACCTGCGTGCTCACCTTTCAGACCGTATTGTCCCGCGAATCTGTACGGCTACCCCGATTGGTAAAATGGACTGGAACTCAAGCGGCTGGGCAGTGGAACCGGTGAGGGAAAACGAAAATTTCATATGGATCAGAAGTCCTTATACTCCTGAATACTTTAAGGAGTTTGCGCCCCTTGCAAATGAATTACAGAATATAAGGGTCAACGCAGAAGGCACTATCGATATCCAGTACATGGCCAAGATCGGAGATGAGTCGCTTTTTTACGGACCACGTCCGCCACGGACTGAAAGGGAAAAGCCTGAGGCGATCGGCACAGAAGCCGTGGCTGGATTCATTGCAGAAAACGAGGGGATCTCTCCTTCGCTGGTCGAGACAGGCAGCCCCTTGCTTTCGCGTGTTCACGAAACGCGTGTGGAAATTGATACCGACATTTCAGATGCCGAACTTGATTATATTAGCAAGGACGAACGAATCACGGATGTGGTTGTATTCTCAAAGACGGACATCGTTAACAACCTGCACAAGATCGTGGCATTAGTCAAAAAACTCGATGATATTCCTCACGTGAACAGTCTCAGGCTGCGCAGCCTCGCATTCAACACAACACCACATCATTACACTCCGCTGGTGATAGATCTCCTTGCCGGTTTAAATAAGCTGACGATGGTAAATCCCCTTCGCCTGGAAATTGAGGCCCAATTTCTTAAAGCAGACGACATTACGGATGAGCATACGAGACTGACCCGTATACTTAAGAATAAAGGAATAACGGTTTACAGCAACACGCCCCTTCTGGGGCGAATCAATGACTCGGCAGAAGAAATTCATCGACTTGCTTACCGGTGTCGTGAAGCAGGAATTGAATTTCATCACCTTTTTGTGACCGGCACCCCGGTGCAGCAGCAGTGGAACATTGAAAACCCGATTTATCTCTATGATGTGGTCGACATTGCCACCAAGGTTCGCCGGGAGGGAAGTGGCCGTGAGATCCCTCGGTATATTATCAAAACTGAGCTCGGAGAGGTGGATTTCGGACTTACTTCAACTATTACCGGCGAAGGAAGCAAACTACAGGTGAAACTCGATCCCTATGATATGTCTTACTATCGATCATTATCTTCGGATTTCACCTTACCTGAAAGTGTTACGATTGCTGAGGACGGTCACCCTGTTGTAACGATTACAGGTTTGTTAAAGACAACCGAACATCCGTTATCCTGAGCTGGAGAATCCATGTACTACCCTTTCTTTCTTTACAGCAGCAAAATCAAACACTATCCAATTTTTCAGGGTTTGAGAGGCGATCCGTATATCGCCGACATGTCTCCCGAAAGTCCCATTCTGGCTGGTATAGACGTACGTGACCAGGAAGGTTTTCAACGAATTCTTGATGACAAGATGAGAGGCCAATATCACTGGGGGGTTGCCTCGTATCTGGAAAAACGCGACACATTGCTTGGCGACTGTCCGCAAATGGTTGCCGACAAGCGATTCATTCATCTCGGACTTGATATCATTGTCGACCTTGGGACACCCTTACATGCTCCGCTTGATGCCACTGTTGCCGAAAGCGGTTATGAAAGTGGTGAAGGTAATTACGGTGGATATGTTTTGCTCAGGCATGAAAGCCCCCACTTTAAGACCTTCTTTAGCTTTTATGGCCACTTGAGGAGGGATAGTTTGCCGGAACAGGGTGCCTTTATTGCCGGAGGTCTGCCATTCGCCGAGATTGGGGATTTTCATGAAAACGGCAACTGGTTCTACCATACACATCTGCAGGTCATTACTGACAAAGGGGTAGAAAAGGGATACACCTCCAAGGGATATTGCAGCGAACGGGATCTTGTTGACATGAACGATCTCTGCCCATCGCCTCTGCCATTATTCATTATTTGAAATAGCAGCTAGGAGGTTGTCCGAGAATAGACTTTTTTTCTCAGATCGAGGCATTTCATGAAAATAAGCGCAGGCATGTGTATAATATTCCGAGCATTATTTTTATGAAATAACGAAGAGTTGCGGAGAAAGGGAGGGGTGGCTTGATGGGGAACAGGTTTTCCAAATGATCGTGGAGAATAGTTTCAAGTTGCCTCTGACCTCTGACAGGACATGACAGCGCGACATGGAGAAAACCGGCGAGGCTGCTAGTTCTCCGGGATAGGGGTTAAACCGGCTTTGTCGTCCTCAAAGTGAAGAGCGTTGATAAATACTTGAAGGCTTTCTTCAAGATTTACCAACTGTTCAGTTGAAAGCTTGGTTAAAGCACTGCTTAATTGACCCTGGGGAGGAGAGGGGGCATTGGAGAGAAGTGTCTTGCCTTTTTTCGTGACATGAAGATGCACCGCTCGTTGATCAGATTTACTTCTGTCACGATAGATCAGCTCCTTGTCTTCAAGCTTGTCCAGCATGTTTGAACAGGTTGAGCGGTGAACAGTGAGGACAGTGGCGAGTTCGGAAACCTTTATCCCGTGAGCCGAGGATATTTCATGAAGCATCCAGAGCTGTGCACTGCTCAGACCGCATGATCTTTCTACCTGTCTGGAGTGCGACTGTACGGCCTTAAAGACAATTCGCAATTGTTTTGTAATATTTGTCTCTCGGTTAGTGCGCTCGCTCATCAATGTTCCTTTGTTCATTTACCGGTTCTTTGTCTGAGTAAACATATACTGTTTATATAATGGTATGAAGAGAAACAGGCAATAAATTTACAAAGAATATGTCCAATGTTACTGCCGCCAAGGGAGTAGACATTCTCCCCGGCGCTCACCCCGTTAGCCCTGGTTTCTTGTGAACATTGTTTCCAATTGGTTTTATTTTACGCATTGATTGTCTTTCATTATTGTAGTTTTCGGACCCAATAATCATAATGCTCACTCAAGGTCAGCCCATGCGGCACCATCTTCGGCAGTTTTTTGGCAGCAGATATAGCTTGCTATGATCTGCTGCCAAAAACTTTGAATCCGGTCCGCTGAATGAAAAGGGAATCTGGATTACAGGGCTGCCTTTCGTGCCTCGGCAAGCCATCCGTCCCAGGTTGCTTTGTTTTTGACTATCCACTCGTCGACATGTCGCTCAATATCTTTTTGGCTTTTCTCTCCTTCGTTCATGCGAGTGTTCTGTTCATTAATATCCACAAGCGGTAGGGTGAAGAGTTCGAAGAAACGTGTCGCTGCAGGATTATCCGCCATAAACTTCTTATTGGCGACGATACGGACATCAGAGACAACAAAGCCGAGCTTTACCGGATCGGAAACAGCCCCTTCAATGCCACTGACCTCCATACGGTCTTTTCCTTTCATCTGGGAGTCTTTGGGGATTGTTTTCGGTACGTTGATCCACATAACATCCTTACCCGG
The DNA here is from genome assembly GCF_010646885.2 of Desulfopila sp. IMCC35008. Lineage (GTDB taxonomy): Bacteria > Desulfobacterota > Desulfobulbia > Desulfobulbales > Desulfocapsaceae > Desulfopila. Next base: position 6,202,701 of record NZ_CP050700.1, read on the forward strand.
CTTCATTTTGAAAATAGTCCAGTTGGGAGCCCAGGTATAAAAGAAGATAGGTTCTCCATCTTTGTACGCGGCGATAGCGGAGGCCATGCCAGCTTCATATGAGGCCTTGACAGGGTTGATGTGATTGTCCAGGTCGTAGACGTTCATATGATGGGCGATAACTGTCTCACAACCCCAGCCCGGAGGGCATGCCGTTAAGTCGGCTTTTCCATCACCATTCTTATCGAATGCCTTTTTTACCTCATCCCTCTTGAAGTCGTCGAGAGACGAGATACCGAACTGATCGACATGTTTTTTGGAGACGAGGTACCCCTGGAGGCCACCTGCCTTTACAACATATCCAACCGTATCGGCCTTGTCATAAAAACCTTTCGGGAGCTGGCCGTCATGGTTCGGAAACCAGCCGTTTGTCCAGTAATCTACATCTCCAAGCGACACGGTCTTGTAAAAGATGGGATTCTGGAGATCTTTGGGCTTCTTGACGTTATAGCCAAGTTCTCCGAGACCTCGACGAACAAGGGCTTCCTGAAAAAATCCTGTATTCCAGGTAGCACGTGCAGGCTGGACCTTCACTCCCTCTCCAGGTTTGTCGGTATCGGCCTGGACCGTCCCGACCATAGTCATGGATGTTACTGCAGCAATCATAAGAAATTTTTTTAACATGTTTACTCCTGTCTAATTTTTTTGTGAACCAAGTGACTGGGTGATTCTATCGAGCACTATTGCTATCAATACAATTGCCAGGCCGCCGATGGTAGCCAGCCCGATATCGAGTGTATTAAGGCCGAGGACAACAGGGGCCCCAAGCCCGCCGGCACCAATAAGGGCCGCAATGACAACCATGGAAAGGGCCATCATCATTGTCTGGTTTAGACCGGCCATTATGGTCGGCAGTGCCAATGGAATCTGCACTTTTACCAATACCTGCATCCCTGTAGCCCCGAAGGCCTGTGCCGCCTCTACGAGTTCGGGGTGGACCTGCCGTATTCCCAAAGCTGTAAGGCGGATAATTGGTGGCAAGGCAAAAACTATCGTGGCAAGGACACCGGCAACATTGCCGATGGAAAAGAGCATGACGATCGGCACCAGGTAGACGAATGCCGGGGTTGTCTGCATTCCGTCAAGAATTGGCCGTAATATGGCTTCAAACCGATCATTTCGGCCAGCACAGATGCCAAGTGGAAGCCCGACTATGGTGCAGAAGACCACGGATGAGAACACCATGGCCAAAGTTATCATTGTGTCTTCCCAGAGACCGAGGAATCCTATGAAAAACATGGTCGCTGCCGTGAGTATGGCCAGCCGGACCCCTGAAGCTTTCCAGGCAATGAGAACCATAATGGCAATTATAATGAGAGGCGGTGTCGCCTGAAGACCATTTTCCATACCGATAAGGGTTACGTCAACGGGCCATTTAATGGCTTGGAAAAACCATCTATACCCTTCAACAAGCCAGTCAATAAATTGTGATATCCATATATCCAGTGGGATAAGTTTCTCTTCAAACATGTACAATATCCTATAAATTATTCAGTTGAGGCTTCTGGGAAGTTGTCTCCACCGTTTTCAGCACGGTGAAGAGTGCGAAGGAAAAGGTTCTTGGAAACAACACCTTTAAAAGTGCTATCTTCATCAATAACGGGAACCGGCCAGGGTTTGGATGCGACCTGCGGCAGGATGTCCTGCAAGGACTCCGTATCCCGAACGGCCAGTGCTTCCCGGATAAATGCGTCCTCAATTTTCTTTTCTCCACTATCCTTTTTGTCAAGGAGTGTACGAAGGGAATCTGTCGAAACGACACCATAAAAATGGTGTTCTGAATCAAGAATGTATGCATATTCCCGGTCCAGGTTGTTGAGGCGTTCAAGCGTAGCTCGTGGTCCTGCCTGGGGGGTATGCCAGATAACAGTCGGCTGGTTGTCCCGGACAATATCTCCTGCTGAAATAACACCTGTTGGGTCAACCCCCCTGAAAAATGCGCGGACATAATCATCGGCAGGGTTCTGCAGTATCTCTTCCGGAGTACCGACCTGTACAACCTTACCACCTTCCATGATGGCAATCCTGTCACCTATTCGCAGTGCTTCATCAAGATCATGGGAGATAAAAACGATTGTCCTTTCATGTCTATCCTGTAGTTTCAATAACTCATCCTGCATTTCTGTTCGAATCAGCGGGTCAAGCGCCGAGAAGGCCTCGTCCATCAAGAGGATATCCGGGTCAACAGCCAGTCCGCGTGCGAGGCCGACTCGTTGCTGCATACCTCCACTGAGTTCATCAGGCATTGCTTTTTCCCACCCTTCAAGGCCTACCTGTTTGAGTGCATCAATAGCTCTTTCCTCCCTGGTCTCCTTCTCGACACCATCAAGTTCAAGACCGAAGGCTACGTTATCGAGGACATTGAGATGCGGCATCAAGGCAAATGACTGAAAGACCATGCTTGTCTTGCTCCTGCGGAACTTGACGAGCTGTTTTTTGTCCATCTTCAGAATATTCTCTCCGTCAATGAGGATTTCTCCGCTGGTTGGTTCAATAAGCCTGTTCAGCATCCTCACCAACGTGGACTTGCCGGATCCGGAAAGGCCCATGACAACAAATATCTCTCCTTTCTCGACTTCAAAGCCAGCATCCTGTACACCGACAGTAAGCCCTGTCGTTTCATAGATTTCTTCCTTGGTTTTTCCGTCCGCAATGAGCGACAAAGCCTTGCGGGGTGAAGAACCGAATACCTTATACAAGTTTTTAATAACAATTTTAGACATGTTGAGCCTTGCTCTTCAGGGTGTAATTTTTCAGTGAATAATAGGGGAATTAAAACAGGTGTTCGTGAAGTGGTATTCCGCAAATATGTATTGCGCAATACAATATATTATAAAACTGTATTGTGCAATACAAATATTGAGCGTCGGCCATGGCCTTTCAAGCAGGATATCTCATGAGATATCTCGAAATGGCATTATTGCTATGAAATGTCAGGTGAGTAGCGGGTGATGCTATGGGCTGCTTCGTACCATGATTTCCAGAGGCCGTTCATTGTATCTTTGAACCTTTCGGATGATTCGGCATGGCAGGTTATACTTTGTTACAGAGGAATCTGGTTACCCGGGCCGCGCAATTCCCTGATTGTTTTGACGATCCTGTGGTTCCGGAATATACTGCGGTTGAGGCGGATATCCGGATGGGGCAACAGAGACAGCAACGCTTCAGTAGCGGCTTTTACTGCCCTATTGTCCGTCACTTCTATGAGATATATAAATATGGCTCGACACGACAGCACATTCCTTAGCAGGCAGAGCTTTCCATATGCATATCCCTGAGCCAGTCGTTTAATTCCCGAACAGAAGGATAATCAAATATGGAGGAGAGCTTGAGGAAATCTCCTCTCTCACCAAGGCTTCGCCGGAGTTTCATCAGGATTTGGCTCGCCTGCAGGCTATCGCCCCCAACCTGGAAAAAATTGTCGTCTGCAGCCATGTCGGGATACTCCAGCTGGTTACGATAGATCTGTAGTACAATATCTTCGGTGTGTGACATAACGGTAGCGCCTGGTGGAGTCTCCGGTTGTTCTTTTGCATTGTTGCAAGAACAATTTTGCATGGTCTCTGCTGGCAGAGAGACCTCCAAACCAGTAGCATACTCGTGCTCGCCGGTTTGGAGATTGCTTTTTTCAGGTGCACTCTCAAGAGTCTGTTGATGAAGCCACTGCTCTATACGAGGTGCCAGTGACCTGGTTGAAACGAGCATTTGAGTAATGGATGGCATGGAAAGTATGCGCTCAAGAGTTTCGATGCCCTCGGCAGGACTCATGGCGAACTTTGCCGCGGTATGCTCATAAGCGGAGACCTGTTCTTTCGTGTACGCAAAATCCCAATCGTCCCAGTTGACACTGATCCACGCCGGATCAGGCCCGCCCGAAAACTGTTGCGCAAAACTATCCATTACGCGGTTGGCGGCCGTGTAGGCGGTCATGCTGTAACCACCGAGAATCGACGCCAGAGAGGAAAACAGCAAAACAAAAGAGGGAGATTTACCCGTTATTTTTTTACAATCTTCAACAGCCTGTTGAAGATTGTAAAGGCCTTGAATTTTAGGGGCGAATTCTGATTCTGAAATATCGTAGTTTATTTCTGGTAGATATCGAAGGTTGGCTACTCCGGCAGCATGAAAAACTCCATCAATGACGCCGAATCGCTCTACAGCTGTTTGCAGTAACCGTTTTACCTCGTCAGGTTTGCTCATATCTGTACGTATTACAACCAATTCAGCTCCGGCTGCCTCCAGTTCCAGCAGTCGGGATATTGCCTTTTGAAGTTCAGGGTCGGTTTGCGGGTTGTCATGTAATTCTTGCCAGCGGCAAGGACTGGGGAAATCACCCCGGCATGTGAGTATAATTTTAGCCGATAGAGATGCCAGGTGACCGGCAAGAGTTCTACCTATTCGCCCCATGCCACCTGTAATTATATAAATTCCTCCGCGCCGCATGCGTCTGCCGGACTTACCGAAAACCGGCGGCAGAACAGTCTGTTCGTATCGCTGGACCCAACGATGGGGACCGCGATAAGCTATTACTGGTTCAGGATCTGGTGTGATTACCCGGAACTCCTGTAACAGGTTGTCAACCATTCCATTGGAACCGGCATCTTCATCCTTTTGGCTAATCTCTACATCCAGCAGACGGCAGGCAATGTGAGGATTTTCCTGTGGCAGGACAATGGCTGGGCCAAAGAGTGTTGATTTGAGAGGATTCGTGTTTTCCTGACTTACCTGAACTGTTTTATCTGTGACCAGCCAGATATCAACGGTCTCTAAATGTTTTGGGTCGGATACTGCCTTGGCCAGATAGAGTGCATGATAATAGGTACCCGCAAGGGTGGAGCCACGGTCAGGCTCTTTTCCGGTGAGTGTCCAGAAGTCGATGACTCTCTGGGGAGAGTTGCCTTCCTGTCTCAGTGTATTAAAGAGCAGACCGTATTCATCAGGATTGGATGGGTTGAGGAAATACTTGCCGTTTTCCACGTTGAAAGGGTGATAACTTTGCCTCACCTGTATGACTGTATCACCGGCTGCTTCAAGTCTTTCAACTAATTGAGAACTGAGCGTGGTGCCCTCTTCCTGGTCGTCTTCCATAAAGAGCAGCCAGGAAATCTGATGAGCGCTTCCGGAATGCTCATTGTTTAGTGGCGGAAGGGAGCGTGTCCAGGAAGGGATATAACCGCGTTTAGAAATATCGGTAATTTTTCCAAATTGGCCACATGCGGCAGGTGACTGAATGAGAGGTTCGCGAGTGGTATTCCAACTACTTTGAGTACGGTTGTCTTTCCAGCAGCTTTGCCCGTCAAAAGGATACACAGGCAAGGGGATTCGTCGTCCTTGCCTGTCAGAATGGAATGCATGCCAGTCAATAGCAACGCCATGTGTCCACATCCGCGCCAATGCGTCCCCAAAGCTTTCGCTGTCAGGTGTTGTATCCCGAGGATGCTGCAGGCAGGAGAAAACAAAGGGTGATTCTGGCAGTTGCCGCTGACCGACGATCTTCATGGCGAGTCGCTGGAGGATAGTATGCGAGCCGACCTCCAGCAGGAGAGGCGGGGAGTCATCAAGCACGGTGTTGAGGTTGTCTGCAAAACGTACCGTGCTTTTCATATGAGTTGCCCAGTAATCTTGGTCTTCCAACTGCTCCATGGTCATCCAGGTGCCCGAAACATTTGATGCCAGGGGGATGGTTGGTTTCGAGAAATCGACTTCCGCCGCAGCTGCGGACAATTGTCCGGCAGCCTCATTCATCATCGGTGAGTGAAATGCCCGGGTCACATGTACCCGCCGACAGGGTGTATTGCTTTTCCTGAGTGTCTCTTCCGCCTCAGTTATGGCCTGAACCGGCCCGGCAAAAACCATGTCAGTTGCTGAATTGACAACTGCCAGGGAGAGGTCTGAGGTGTCGGCAAGATATGCGACAGCCTCATCCTCAGTTATCGAAACGGAGATCATGGCTCCTTCCTTTGCCTCTTCGGTGGCCATACTCCTGGCGACGATCAGTTTTATGGCATCCTCAAGATTGACAGCGCCGGAGATACATGCCGCCGTATATTCGCCGATGCTGTGACCGATCAATGCAGCAGGTATGATACCCCAAGTCATAAGGGTTTTGGCCAGGGAATACTGGAGTGAAAAGATTGCTGGCTGAAGGTGGTAGGCGATGCTCAAAGAGTGTTCGGCATCCGGCGATCGGTTGTCTGTAAAGACCACTTTACGAAGGTCTGTGTTGATCAGGGGGCGAAAGAGGTCCGCGCACTGATCGAAGAATCTGTGAAATACCGGCTCCTCCTGATAAAGGCCTGCCCCCATACCTAAATGCTGCGAACCTTGTCCCGGAAAAAGGAAAACGGGTTGGATTCGCTTATGTGTTGCTCTGCGATTTTGTGCAGAATGCAGTTTCTTAATAGCCGTCTTGTTGTCCCGGCAGGAGAAAGCAAGGCGATGCTCGAAGGAATCCCTGCCGAAGTGTAGGGTGTACGAAAGGTCTGCGAGTTCTGTTTCCTGATTATCTCTAAGGTAATTGATAAGATTTTGCCGTTGCAGGTCCAGTGATTTTTGGGTACGAGCTGAAAGCGTCAACAACTGGCAGGTGGGTTGGTCGTGATCCTGTTTCACCTGAGTTGGCGCTTCTTCGAGGATGAAGTGACAATTGGTCCCGCCTATTCCAAGACAGGTGACACCGGCCCTCCTGGCTGTTTGCGAAGGAAGATCCCAGGATTTAAGTGCAGTGTTGATGTAAAACGGACTCTTTTCAATATTGAGTTCAGAGTTCGGCTCAGATAAATTAATCAGAGGAACGAGTGTTTTTTCTTTGAGACAGAGTGCAGCCTTGATAAGTCCGGCCATGCCAGCGGCGATGTTGCTATGACCAATGTTAGGCTTAACCGAACCGATGGCACAAAACCCTTTCTCTTCAGTGGTTCTGCGAAAGACCTCGGTCAATGCTCGTACCTCAATAGGGTCTCCGATGAGGGTTCCTGTGCCGTGAGCTTCCAGTAAGGATATAGAGTTTGCAGGTACTCCTGCCATTGTCAGGGCCTGTTCGACCATCTCTTTTTGGCCTTGTACGCTGGGTGCTGAGTATCCGGCCTTGGCGTTTCCGTCGTTGTTGACGCTGAATCCTTTTATCACAGCGGTGATTGTATCACCGTCTTCGAGAGCATCTGAGAGGCGTTTCAGTATGACGACACCAACACCGTCTCCGAGGATCGTGCCGCTGCTGCCGACATCAAATGTCCGGACCGCCCCATCACGAGAGTTTATATGGCCTTCAACATACTGGTACCCTCCTTGTGGGAAAGTAATACTTGAGGCTCCGGCGACAGCCATATCGCACTGTCCTGCTATCAGTGACTGGCAGGCCGTGGCGACAACAGACGCTGCTGTGGAACAGGACGACTGGACAGTGATGCTTGGTCCTCGGAGGTTCAGCAAGTACGAAACACGGGTTGCGATGTAATCTTTATCGTTTCCGGTTTCAGTAAGGTGAAATTCGGCGGGGTCGGTCGGGTCGGTCATGCCACCACCCTGCAGGTAATACAGGAGGTAAGTGGGGGAGTAGCATCCGCCGAATACCCCGGTCCGGGCTCCATTGCGGTCAGGCGCATAGCCAGCATCTTCCATAGCATGGTAGCATGTCTCAAGAAAAAGCCTTTGCTGCGGATCCATCAGCGAGGCCTCCTTTTTACTCAACCCCCAAAAGCCTGGCTCAAATAATTCCACATTTTCAAGAAGAGCCCCGAACTTTCTGTAATCCCTGTCGATTAAAACCTCGTTCCCTATCCCTCTTGCGACTAACTCTTCATCAGTGAGTTCCCTTATGGAGCAGACTCCCTGTTGCAGATTTTTCCAGAATCCGGCGACATTGTCAGCCCCGGGAAATCTGCACGCAATGCCGACAATTGCAATATCTTTGGTTTGAGGTACTTGTAGTAAGGAGAGATTGTTGTGATGAGATATCACAGGATCGAGAGGTCTATCCGCAGCCTTTTGTGTAAGATGTTCAGCCAGGCTGCTGACGGTAGGGTGCTCATAGGTGTCGATGACCGAAACTGCCACACCCAGACGTTGAGCAAGAGCTTCACTCATTCTAATGGCCAGCAGGGAGTGGCCGCCAAGATCAAAAAAATTATCGTCCGGGTGCCCTATGTCGATTTCGAGCAGTTCCTGCCAGACATCGACAATGGCCTGTTCCAGAGTTGATGACAATGGAGCTGGCCGGTACGATGAAATAGTTATGTTCCTGTCTTCTTTTGGTGGAGGCAGTCTTTTCCTGTCAAGCTTTCCGGTGACGTCATTAAGCGGTAATTCCTGCAAGGGCACAAAGGCAGATGGAATGGCATAGTGGGGGAGTCGCTCCTTGAGGTGGGTTCGCAGTTCCTTTATGAGCGAATCCCCTTTGCCGGAGGATTTGGAGACGATATATGCCACCAGGGATTCCGGTTGTCCCGTTTCCGAATTGTCCCTCGTCAAAACTACTGCGGTATTGATTTCAGGATGTTCAATGATTGCCGTCTCAACAGCACCAAGTACGATGGAATATCCTCGAAGTTTAACCATGAATTCCACTCTCCCCTTAACTTCGAGATAACCGTTGGGCAGGATCATGCCGAGGTCACCGGTCCGGAAAAGTGTTGCACCACCTTCCAGTAAAGGATTGGGGATAAAGCGTTCGGCTGTTTTTTCCGGTTGATTGAGGTAGCCACGTGCAAGTGAGTCTCCTCCAACATAAATTTCGGCGGTCATACCTCTCGGCACCGGGCGCAATTTTTCGTCGAGCAGGTATATCTGTACGTTTGACATGGGAAGGCCAAGAGGGGCATATTTGGGAGAGATGGCTGGGTCGAGATCCGCAAGATCGTGGGTACAGACATCGTGGCACTCTGAAATGCTGTAGTCGTTGAGCAGTTGAACTTCCGGCAATCGTTCGAAGAAACGTTTCTGTAGGGCGGTGGGGACAACCTCTCCATTTAACCAGACTATCGAGAGGTTCGATAGACGTTTTTCCAGCTCCAGACCATCAGTGCTGAGTACCTGCTCGAGGAGCGAAGGGGTAAACAACACACGGGTGATTTTGTACTTTTCCAGGAAAGCGACGAGTTTCCTGGGATCGTAAATGGTTTCATCAGGGATGATAAAAGCAGGGAAACCCTGGAGAATCGGTCGGATAACCTCCCAGACAAGAAAAATGTTGCATGCCTCACGTTCGTTTTCCTGATAAGGGGCATGATTGTAACGCCAGTAATAGGAATTCACTGTACCGCGATGGGGGCAGAGAATACCTTTTGGGGCACCTGTTGTCCCGGAGGTCATGACACAGTAAGCGAGACTGTCAATGGTTGGTTTGTTACGGTTTTCATCGAGGATAGGCAGGGGACATTCACGCAAATCGTCTTCCCACCCTTTATCCATCAGCAGTACTCTGCCCTCTTCGACCCATTGTGACGGTAAGTTGTCTGCAAAGTCTTTTTTGGTTAATACGACAACCGGTTCGGCTGTTGTCATTACTCTCTGCAGCAGTTCTTTTGGGTAAGCTGTTTCGAGTGGCATATATGCTCCGGCAGCCTTAAGAATTCCCAGGTAAGCGATAACGAATTCAACACTACTTTCCATATAAATACCGACAATAGAATCAACTTGAACACCTTTGTTTTGCAAGAGCCTGGCAAGTAAATCGGTTGCCTCGTCCAGTTCCCTGAAGGTGAGCCGGCAGTGTATATCAGCGACGGCGAGTTCATCGGGATTTTGATATGCCTGCAACCGAAAGAGCTCATGCAGGCATTTTTCAGGGTAAGACTTTTTTTCCCCTATCATGACGGATCGTGGCAAATTACCGAGGTCTTCCAGGAACTGGTTGGTAAGGTCGGCTAGGAGTGCGTCCTGATGACTCTGAGTATAAAAATGACCACCGTCGTAAAGCACCGTGTGGCAACCGACTGAAGAATAATGATGCCATTCATCAAGGTCCCCCTCACTGACAAGGCTGTCAGCTCGTCCACCCATGGCTGTAATCGGCAGCGGTAAGGACAGATCCTCACGGTATCGATAGGTTTCAGAAACCTGGAAGTCAGCTTTTATTGGTGGGAGGATGAGCTCGAGCAATTCGGCATTTTCCAATGCCTCGTCCGGCACCAGGCCCAGTTTCCCTATGACCTCAACCAGCTCATCGTCCGGGAGATTATACATCAAGTTCTTTTCTTCGGAATTGTGGGGAGCTTTATGGGCCGAAACACAGAGACGGGTCGGCAGGGAGCAACCGTTGCTGCGCATCAATCGCGTTACCTCGAAAGCAATAAGTGCTCCAACGCTGTGCCCGAATAACGCGTATGGCTTATCTGTGTAATGGTAAAGAGCGTCAAAGATACCGGCAGACAACTCATCCATGTCTGTGATCAGAGGTGTTTCACGCCTGCTGCCCCGACCCGGTAAATGAAGGGCGTATATTTCTATATCTACTGGGATTTTATCAGCCCACTCACGATATATGTGGGGACCACCACCTCCGTGCGGAAAGCAGAAAAGGCGCAATGATGCATCTGGTCGAGGAGTGTAACAGGACAACCAGGGGGAAACCGCATAAGAGGAAGACTGGGTCATGGCTACTTGCTCCTGGTAAAAGCAAAAAGCCGCCTGCTTCAATGAAGCAGGCGGCTTTGGGTCTTTTACACATATACATGTGAATAGAAGTTTCTGTCGGATTCAGTATAAAAAAAGTAGTCGATCACGGATTCGTTGTCCGTCGCAATTCAGGAGTGAAAGTGAATTGAGTATATAAGGGGTCTGCAGCATGGCTAAAACCTGTTATGTCGGGCCAGTCCATACTTTTTACAATATCCTCCCAATACTCGAATAATCAGGGCTCGTCCCAAGTGAAAAGTAATCTTCTTTCAGCCAACCCGGGAGAAGTCTATTCAGTATGTCCCTGACAAATACTTCCTCCATCGTAACAAATATTTTCGCAAAAACAACAGTTTTGCAAGAGGATGAGATTGTCCAAATTTCTATCAAGGTTTCTACTCCGAGTCGAGACGTAACGAAATAGTCAGACCATTATCGTGCAATCTTCAGGTCTAAGGCAAATAGGCCATGGTTATAAAAGGTACTCATCTTGCCTGTTTCAGTTTTATCCAGATCTTCAGCAACTTCTTAGGAGCAGGGTATCTCATGTCAACGGGCTGCCAAAAAAACAATCCATTGAGGCTGCAGGGACCCGTGAAACGGGTTACTGAGCCCTTCCGCTTGAAAAGAGGCAGAGTTGTGGGAGAAATCGAGTGATTTGATATCGGTTCTGCACAGCAATGTCTAATTGAGGTCGTAGCTTGTTTCGTATGGCCCATAGCAGCGGTACGTACCCGGGTTCCGACGGCAGCATGCTGCTGTCATTGGACATCTTTTTGCTTGATATAGCGCAATAATTTGGATATCTCGGCGGTTGTCCGTAGAGTTCTCGATTCCTGAAACCCATATTCGTTGGGCTGTTAATTCACTCAAATTACGCCAGATCATGAGGTTCATGGGTAATCAGATAAAAGAAATGGTGTGTGCTCATGGCTTATTGCCCAGTTGAGTCCTGATGCTTTTTCTTAAAATTCATATAATTTGTTCTTCAGAATAGTATCTTCTTTTTCATTGGCTTTTCAGGGTATTCCCGTTTTGGTGGCTTCTTTCGTGTAGTCGCTCAGCTGTCTTTTCTGAACTGAAACATATTTCAAATTCACCTCATCTTTTTAAGAAGCACTCTTAAAATTTACACATTAAGGCATATAATATCTATAAGGTTGCATAGTATGGCATGATCCTGGTCCAAGGCGAGACCAGGGGGGAGGTAACCGTTATGCATAAAGGAAATGAAATGTCTGGCAGAGGCATGAAGGAATTGCGCCGCAGAGATCAGTTTGTGGATCGACGGTCAGGAGAGGACAGACGCGAGGTTTACTCACTTGAATATTTCAAAAATGGTGGAGTTGACAGACGATCTAGTCCTGAGCGGCGTGATAATAGAGAAAGACGGATAGATTGTGTGCGGGTGAGCGAATGGTCCAGTGCTTGCCCGAACTATGAAGATAAGGAGTATCTTGATAGGCGAATTGAGCTTTGAAAACTCTGAAAATAATTTGAGATTCAGGAGCTTCCTGGTTAACGAGGTGTATTCTGCCTTTCAGGCACAGCGAAAAAAAAGCGGGGTTCACACCTTGCGATACGTTTAGTGCGAATGCTCTACAAAAATAGGCTTCAATGAGATAACTCCTTGAAGCCTTTTTTTGTTTCGTTCTCGGGAAGGGAGGATTTGACTAACTCGGTTGAAAAGTTTGCAGCCGTGAGTATCGACCGGCTTACCCTGTCTGTACTTGAGTTATTGTTTGGGTTAATAATGGGTTTTAATTGAGTAGAGCTGGATGTGGTATCGGGTGTTGCAGTCTCTGCTGAATTGAGTAAAAAAGTTATTTTTCTTGCCTAGAACCAGAGTTCAGACGGCGGTCGATTCGGCAATGGCAAGAACCGGAAAATCCGTAATTACAGATGAGGCGCCGGCACGTAACAATCTCTTTTGATCATTGGGATTATTAACAGTAAATATATTGACACCGAAACCGCTTTGTCGAAGCGTGTGAATAAGCTCTTCTGAGATGATCTCGATATCCGGATGATAGGCGGCAGCACCAAGTGTGGCAAGGTATTGCAACAGGTCTTCAGGATTGTTCTCCTCCTGCAGGACACCGATTGGGATTTCCGGCATTTTCTTTACGATTTGTTTCAGGTAATCATGTCGAAAAGAGGAGATGAGTATCTGGTCGGTGCATCCTGCCTCCCTTATGGCTTCCAGAACCTTATCGACGATTATGCTATCGTGATGGTGCCCCTGCTGATCCTTGATCTCAATATTCAGGGGGATTCCGACCGTATTACGCCAGGAAAGCAGTTCTTTTAGCGTCATAAGAGGCTGCGGGAGTATCGGTTTCAACTCATCCGGAAGGACCAGCCCTTTTTCAAGAGTTTTAAAGGGGTCAGCTTTGAGGAACCAGCTGCCGAAGTCAAGTTTGCGTAACGAGTCGAGATCCCAGGTGTCAACCCTCATTGACGAACCGGGCTGACCGTTTTTATACTCGCCTGGATTGTTGGTTCTTCCGAGTTCATCGTCGTGGTGAATCACCGCCACACCGTCACGACTCATCTGTACATCAAGTTCTATAAAATGGCAGTGGCCAAGGCTTGCCTTAAAAGCACTCAATGTATTTTCTGGCCTGATTGACCTGTATCCCCTGTGTGCCCCGATTTTCGGCAGGCATTTGTGTGAAAACTCAAAATAGTTCATGCGCTTTTACTTCGCGAGGAGGCGAGCAGGTTTATTACGGCAAGTGTAGAAGTTGAAACAATCAACAGCAAAGATACCGCGTTGATGATCGGGGTGGATCCATCCCTGACTTGCAGATAAAGGTTAATCGGTAATGTGGTTTCTGAACCAACCAGAAAAAGTGTTGTGTTGAAGTTTTCGAAACTCATAAGAAAGGCCACCGCACCGCTGCCGAAAAGTGCGGGACGGAGAAATGGCAGGGTGATGTGGCGAATAACATCGAAGCGAGTGGCGCCAAGATTTAGGGCAGCCTCTTCCAGTGAGGGATCGAACTTTTTGAGCCTTGCTGAAACTACAAGTAACACAAAAGTAGAAATAAAGGAAAATTGACCAAAGACTACAAGCCAGAAACTCGGTCTGAAAAGAGGTATATCCACACCGAAATTGTCTTCGAAAAATATACCCAGGCTGTTGGCAGCAAGGAGGATCGAGATACCAAGGATGACACCGGGAATAACAAGCGGTGTCAGGGCCAAAAAGTATAGACCCTGCTTCCCCTTAAAGTTTTCCTGTTCAAAAAGAAACGCCCCCATTGTCCCTACTGTAACAGAGAGTATGGATACCCAGAATGCTGTTTGGGCGGAAACGAGAATGGACCTGAGATTGGATCTGTCATGTAACAGTCCAATACGCTCTGGTCCATTGGCGAGGAACCAGTCAAAGCTGACCCCTTTCCAAGGTAAAGACGGGAAATTGGAGTCGTTGAAAGCAAGAACACAGGTGATGACAAGTGGGGCAAAAAGGAAGGCGTAAAAAAGAATAATGTAGAGTCTGAATGTTAGCGTGTATCTCCGGTTTTGTGGAAGTGTTCGGATCATGAAAGAGCCCTCCCCAGTTCCTGTCTGGTTACTTTCAGTCCCGCCCAGATAATAATCGAGCTGAGCAGCAGCAGGAGAAATCCAAAGGCTGCTCCCTGGTTCCAGTTGAAACTGGCAATGAATTCGTTATAAATCTGTTCGGTGAACCATAACGAGTTCTTGCCACCCATCAGAGTCGGTGTCAGGTAATTTCCAAGAGCAAGCATGAATACCACTATGGATCCTGAAGTGATTCCGGGGGCAGCATACGGGATAATGATTCGAAAGAAAATTGTCACTGGTGAAGCACCGAGATCATGAGCTGCTTCGATCATTGAATCGTCCATTCCTTCGAGAGAGGATATGAGCGGAACGGCCATGAACAGCATAGAGGTATAGACCAGGCCCATCAGCATGCTCACGTCGTTATAGAGCATCTCAATCGGTGTATCTATTATGCCGATAGTCACGAGGACGTGATTGATAACACCGCTTTCCCGCAGCAGGATCATCCAGCCGTACACCCTGACCAGTTCACTTACCCAGAAGGGCATAAGAAGGAGTATCGTAAGAAACCCCGTAAGCCGCGTGGAAACAACCTTGGTGATATAAAACGCAACCGGGAATGTCACAAGAAAGGTGAGGATGGTTGTTGTGACAGCGTATAGGGCTGTCCTGACGAAGGTATACCAATAAATTTTCTCGGTGAAAAAATTCTTGTAATTGGCAAGGGTCCATATCGGATCTCCGAGGTCATCCGTTCCTTTCAGCGACATTATCAGGAGCTCTATATGCGGGATAATAATGAGGAGAACCAACCAGAGAAGGACTGGGGTTAAAAAAATATACAGACTTATACGGAAATGATTTTTCATATCATCTCCTCGGGTAGCATCGGCAACTATCGAAGGGGACTCCCGCAGTTATGGAATCCCCTTTGTCGATATGGGCGAATTGCTGGTTTTGCGGCAGGGCGATAGTCAATTCACAATCCGTATGATCGACAGTTGCGAGCAGTTTTGTGTTGGATCCGTCGAACAGAATATTGCGTACTGTCAGGGCAAACCGATTGATATCACCCAGCGTTTCGGGCGGATTAAGGATAATTGATTCCGGTCTAACATAAAGATCGAGTTCCTTCTCTTCCGATTGGGTGGCCATGGTGGCATGTATCTGCTGTCCGTAAGAGGTGGTGACTTTCAACGGATCCCTTTTCGTTACCGTCACTGGCATGATATTGCTTTCACCGACAAAGCCGGCGACAAAACTGGTTGCCGGATTACTGTAAAGATGGCGCGGGGTGTCTATCTGCTCAAACCTGCCTTCGTTCATTACCGCAACCCTGTCTGACATAACAAGAGCTTCAGATTGATCATGAGTGATGTACATGAATGTTGTACCAACATCAGCCTGAAGCTTTTTCAACTCAATCTTCATTTGCTCTCTCAGCTTGAGATCGAGAGCGCCAAGCGGTTCATCGAGTAACAGTAAAGAAGGTTCAAGGACGAGCGAACGGGCAATGGCGACTCTTTGCTTTTGGCCACCTGAGAGTTGCGAGATACTTTTTTTTCCATAACCGGACAGGTGGACACGCTCCAGCAGGGCTCCGACCTTCTGTTTTATTTCGCTGGATTTTAGTCCCTGCCGTTTCAAGCCGAAAGCGATGTTCTCGTGGACGTTCATCATCGGGAAGAGCGCGAGATTCTGAAAAACCAGATTGACCGGTCTTCGATTTGGAGGCACTGAGGTCATGTCCTCCCCCCGGATTAATAATTGCCCGGCTGAAGGGGCCAGAAAGCCGGCAATCATTCTAAGCAGGGTTGTTTTACCACATCCGGATGGGCCCAGAATGGAAAAGAAACAGCCGTCCTCCACCTGAAAATTGAGGGTATCCACGGCAACAAAGTTACTGAATGTCTTGCGGAGATTCTTGATTTCTAGAACTGGGTTATTCATAAAATTCATTGAGGCTGAGAGAAAACAGACAACGCCACTTCTAAAACAGAAGTGGCGTTGTGATGTAGGTGCAGACGGGAAATTACGAGCTTACTTTGCAGCTTTGACGGTATCGAGTATTTTACCTTCGATCTGTTCGATCTTGGCAGAAACAGGTGGATACCACTTGATGTTGTCAATATCCGCAGCGGTAAAAGATCGACTGATATTGTCTCTTACCTCAGCATCAAGAAACTCTGCGGCGCCTTTTGAGGCGGTCGCATATTTTTCAGAATTGGTAAATACCGCTGCATTCTCCGGACGTAACATGAAATTTATCCATTGATAAGCACCATCGATATTCTTGGCCTTTGCCGGAATGGCGAAGGTATCTATCCACCCGAGCGCTCCACTCTTGGGTGCAACAAAATCAATATCCTGGTTTTCGGCATGAAGCTTCCAGCCACCATTATCCCAGCCCATAGCTACTGAAACCTCACCGCTACGGACCATCTCAAGAAGGGCGTCACCGTTGGACCAGTAATTTTTAACATAAGGTTTGGCTTCAATCATCTGGGCAGCAATGGAATCCATAAGTTCTTTGTACGCTTTCGGATCATCATATTTTGCAAATGGATCATCCCCTTTCGCAAACGCCATAGCAATCAACGTCGGACGTTTTAAACGATAACTGATACGGCCATCGTAGGCTTTATCAAGCAGTGCGGTATAGTCTTTGGCCTCAGGGGCTAATTTCGTGTTAACAATCAGGCCGGAAGTACCGTAACAGAAGGGTACTCCATAGGAGTCTTCACCGACTTTCGTGTTCTTCTTGACGGCTTCGAGCATTGAGGCAACGATCTGATCGGAGTTGATTTTGGCATAATCCATAGGTTGATAAATCTTGTATTCAGCCTGGACTGAAGAGATACGGTCTTGGCTGGGTTGGGCCAGGTCAAATCCCGCGCCTCGGGTAGCCCGCAGTTTTGCGATCATCTCTTCATTGTTGGTATAGGTCAGCTCAACCATTATACCGGTTTCTTCCTCAAACTTGTCCACCAACTGCTGGGGGGCATATCCTTTCCAGGTAAGGATTTTGAGTGGTTCTGAAGATTGGGCACCCGTGGTCAGGCCGAGGAACGCAATCGTTGCAGCAGCAATGAGTTTTTTCATGATGGGGTCTCCTTTGTAAGGTTGATTATGTTTTCCTGAGAGGCTGTCTTGGCTACCTGACATTTGAACGTTGATATGTCGGCCTTTACGTCTCAGTAGGGTGGCTGAACCCTCTGATTTAACAAGATAACACAAAATAGTGTACCACCCGTCTTGAACAATTCAAGTCAATTCGGCCCGGGAGGGATATTTTAATAAAAACATAATACGGCGATATGGGAACATGTTAACGACATCGAAAGAGAGATCAGAGCAACGGGTTATCGGCAGATCGTCCGGGCCGCTCACTCTCGTAGTGGTTTTACTTTCGTGACGATGCCGATCAATCTCCCCAGCTGTATTGTGTCTTTTATAGGTGGTTATTAAAAGTAGGAGATGGTTTGAATAAATGTGAAATCCTGAGATGGGTATTTCATATTGCCCTAAAACGGAAAAGGGTCTCGGTGAGATAATTCACTGAGACCCTTCGGCAATTCATGGTCGGGAAGAGAGGATTTGAACCTCTGATTAGTTCTTTAAGATGTTGTAATAATGTGGATAAATAATAGAGTGTGATACTGGTGTGATACACAGGTGGGGCACGAGAATCATCACGAATTATCTATTATTCTATTTCCAGTAAACAATATCGCTACCGATACTGGAAAAGGAAACAGAAACATTATTTTTTTATGGATCTACTCTGAAATGAGCAGAACGTTGAACTAACCTGCAGCGGGGCTGTTCCCGCTGTCAGCGTTGAGTGTCTGGTTATAAAAATTTTCTGAATTCAATTGAAGATTCATTACTGCAAGAATGCTGATTACACCCTTGACTACTTGGTGGTATTGTTTCGCCAAATGATATGTTTAAATGGATTTGTGATAGATTCACATTTTATAATTTTCTTTTAGATAAGCAGCAACCCTGTCAGACACATTCTTTTCTAGATTTCTATAGAAAAAAGAATAGTCGTAGCTGTGGTAAAATCCCTTGGGAGTCTTGAGGTCTTCAGCATTTGAAGGTCTGGGGACGATTAATGCGCCATCAATAACCTGAGCACCAGAGTAATTGGGAATTTCAATTTTGACCCCATCTATATCAAAAACGGCACCCAGGTTTAGTTCTTTTGAAGCAGCTTCTCCTGAGGTATTCCACAGTAACGGGTTAACAGCAATCGCACCCTGTCTGACTATGGACATTTCTGGATTTTTCTCCTGGGTGTTATAGCTAACAATACAACCTGTATCATCAAAAGATTTACACACCTTGAGATGGGGGTATTGCTTGAGATCACCTTCCGTTACTGACCAGCCGATCATGTACACTACCACCAACTTTTCCTTCAGTTCCGGATCGTCAAAATTCCTTTCAAGGAGCCACAGTAATAGGTTGGACCCCTGGCTATGTCCAGCTAGGACGAAAGGCCTGCCGTCATTAAAGTTCTTGAGATAATATTTAAAGGCCTCTTCAATGTCAGTGTATGCAACGCTAAGAGCACTGTTTTTATCTTTTTCGTTGGCTTTGAGAACGTGAAGAGTGGCTTGTCTGTAAAACGGTGCGTAAATGTTGCACTGCCCTTCAAAGACCGAGGCCTGTTTTTTGATATCGTCCAGAGCTTTTTGGTCATTTAGTTCATCGGGCATTGACTGATTCCAGCTTGTATCGCCAAAATATGACGTAGGGTGGACAAAAAACACATCGACTTCTTTTCCCGTGCCAACATCCGGTCGTACTGCCCAGTTAGCCATGTCCGCATAAACCGGAGGGTTCGGTGTCCTCAATGGATCAAAGTGGCTATTGGGGACTTTGAAGTCAGATACACTAATAAAACCACATCCCGAAATGTGCAGAGCAAGTGCGACTAGACAGAATATTAGCATGCTTTTTTCTTTCATCTGAAGCCTCCTTTACGTACATTACATCTATGCATAATTGTGTTCTTTTATAACGAGTCAGTAGAAAAAGGCATTTTAGAAGGACACAAGATCCTCAGCCCAATTTTTTATCGGGTTATAAGAATCGCTCTCTAATCTACCGTTGTATATCTTTCTATTTCATTCTTACGTCATTTTGCTCTCTAGTGCTTTGTATGAGTATACTGGGAGACACCTCGCTCCTCTTTTATCTTATCAACTTGCCACTGCTCCATATGTATGGACCTTTTTCAAGCTATGAACAACGCAGAACAGGTTCCACTGTGTGCTGACTTTCTTCTTTCCACGCAGACTGAACCGATCAAGGCCCATAGTCGACCGAATATGGGCAAATGGTGGTTCACCAGCAGCCAACCGCATACCATAGATCGTTCGGCCTATGGTCGTGTCAATCTTCCGTTTCATTTTCTCTGTGAAGCGTTCTTTACCCGTACGTTTTTTTTCCGGTAAAGTAGGCAACCTGACAGATCTCTGTTTTCTCGGGCTTTCGCAAACATTCACGGCGAAGATGACAGGGTAGGCAGTTTCGCTTAGCACCCTTGAACTTGTATGCAAGATAGTCCTTCACCCTGACCTTGCTGCCGCTTCGATAAAGTTTTTTGCCAGCAGGGCATATTGCGTGGCTCAGATCATCGGCAAAAATAAAATGCTCCGGTCTTAATAGACGTTTACCACCGGACCTGGTCGCAAAGTGATAGGAAGGAAGATCTTTATACCACTCTGCAGTTATTCCTCAAGCCAAGAACCAATTACACGCCTCGCTTCCCGGACTGAATAGAAAAGCCATCTATCAAGGCAACCATCACGGAAAACTCCATTGAAACTCTCATTGTGTCCATTCTGCCAAGGGCTTCCGGGGTCAATGTAGCGCATTTTTACACCAATCTGCTTGGGCCAGTGCTGGATCTGCTTTGATACAAACTCTGGGCCGTTATCACTTTTAATACATGTTGGAGCCCCCATTTCGCAAATAGATCCTGGAGAACACGTTGAATATGACCAGATGTAATGGAACGTCCGGTGTCGATATTAAGACCATATCGGGTAAACGCGTCAATTACCGTCAAACATCGTATTCGTTTACCGCAAGCAGTTTGGTCGGAGACAATATCATAACTCCACACGTGATTAGGGTATTCAGCCTAGCTCAGCTGAGCTGTGCTTTTTCCAAGTAACCGCTTTTTCTTCACCTTTTTTAATAACCTGCAACCCTTCATGTTTCCGAATCAAACGAATTCGTTCTCTGCCTACACTCCAACCTTTTTCTTTGAGCTTGTCGTATATTTTGCGATAACCAAACCGTGGATGTTTTTCAGACAGAAAGTGAATTTCCTTTATCAGCTCCCACCCCCAAGTCTATTACAAGATACCCGGCAGAACGAACCAGAGAGGAAACAATCTTTATTCCCAGCCCATGATGATCTAGAAAAACTGCAGTTCCAATTTCTTCAAGAGATTGTTGAAGAGCATCGGCCACGCAGCGCTCTCCTCCTGCTGCATACTCCTTGTTGAGTAGCTCAAAAAAAGCTGCCTTATCCATAGATAAAAGAGTTTTCAGCAACGTATTTTTTATTTCTTTCTCTCCTACCATATGATCGCTCACATAATGTGATTCTAAATTCACTAATATGTTATAAACATGGGAAAATACGAATAGCGAGCGGTAATTCACGACCTATCCTAATAACTCGTAATTTCAATTATCTCTGTGATATAGCAGTATAGATGGAATATTAAAAAATCATACATTTCTATTTTCCTTATCAAGTAGTTGCCTAATCATGATTGCGAGATCACCTTTTACTAAAGGTTTCATGGCAACAACCTTAATTCCCAACGATTTGACCATCTTTTTCGAAATCATACTACTATATCCAGTGCAAAGAATGATCGGTATATCAGGTCGTATCTCTAGAATGCTCTGGGCCAGATCAATACCCGTCATATCCGGCATGGTCTGGTCGGTGATGACCAAGTCGAAGGCTTCAGGCTGATGCTGGAAATCAGCGAGGGCCTCGATACTATTCATTCTGGCAATTACCTGATACCCTAGTCTTTCGAGTATTTTTTTTCCCATTTCGACGAGTATCTCTTCATCGTCAACAAAGAGAATACGTTCGACACCAGTTTGGATTGACATCAAAAGATGTTGTTTCGGCTATTGGCGGCGCGGTAACTGCGTGGACAGGAAAATATACATGAAAAATTGTCCCGTCACCCGGTGAACTCTGACAGCAAACAAACCCACCGGATTTCTTTGCAATACCATGAATAATTGAAAGACCCATCCCTGTCCCTTTACCGACTTCTTTTGTAGTGAAGAAGGGATCAAAAATTTTATCAATAATTTGTGGTGATATTCCAAGGCCAGTATCACCGACGGAGAGTTCTACAAAAAGTCCAGGTGCATGTGATTCGCCGATTAAGTCTGCCTGGGCTAATTCTTTGTTTTTCAGAGAAATAGTGAGCGTTCCTCCTATCTCTTCCATGGAGTGAAAGGCATTCGTACATAGATTGGTCAATATCTGATGGATCTGGGTAGGATCAGCAAAAACCAGGCCCACATCCTGATCGATATCTTGCCGAATGTTAATGGTCGTAGGTAGTGATGCACGAAGCATTTTAACTGCTTCTTTTATAATTAAAGCTGGCTGTAGAGCTTGTTTATTGACCTCTGTTTGGCGACTAAAGGCGAGAATCTGCTTTACAAGTTCCTTGGCCCTGTGGCTCGCCTCGACGACTCGGTCGATATCGTTTCTCATCGTCGATCCTGCTGGGCAATCCTCCTGAATCATTTCGGCATAACCAAGGATTGCTCCAAGGATATTGTTGAAATCGTGGGCGATACCACCGGCAAGCGTACCTATTGCTTCCATTTTTCGTGCCTGAAGAAGATGATCTTCAAGATTTCTTCTTTCTTTTTCTCCTGCCAATTGTTCGGTGACATCTCGTGCCTTACTGATAATTAACCTTTTACCATCAGTCATTTCACCAAGAGGTGCTGAACAAAAATCCCACGTTAAAATCCTGCCGTCTTTTGTCGTAACCTTGTATAATCCTTCATCGACTGTTCGGTCCAAATTGTACAGCTTGGAGATGTCTTCCTTAATAATCTCTTTTCTCTCTCCATAGGCTTTTTCTGTCCACTCTGCAATTGTTGGTATATCCTGTTCTGTATATCCGGTTAATTCTTTCCAGACCTCGTTTATAAATTTCACTTCCCCATCTTCAGAGTGAATCATTGTGGGGAGCGGCGACAAAGTAACAGCTTTTCGAAATTGCTCTTCTTGTCCCAACAACTTCTCCCCAATTTTTTCCCTTTTGATAATCTCATTCTTCAATCCTAGTCGCATCTCGTTTAAAGCACTGACAACCTGATCCAATTCATCTTGGTGGCCATTTCCTTGTGGTGTGCGGTTAAGGATCAAAGGTGTATCTAAATTGTTGAGGTTTAATAACTTGGAATATCGTGCAATTGTGATCAAGTGTCGCGTAATCAAGAAATAGATAATATAGAGAATACAAAAGGAGACGCAGAACGTCTTAACAGCCTGCGTCATAAGAATAAGGACCAATTTGTTGAGTGTTCGCTGGTAGACATTTTCCAGGGTTGCAACAACAATTAAATCGCCCAGAAAAATTGGTTCTAATTCATCAAGGGAATACTCTATGGGAAACTTCCTGGTGATGGTATTTTCGTTATTTGGAGTCCCCATGGAAAAAGAGAGTTCTTGTGTTCGTTCCTGCAAGTTGACAAATTGTATATCGATCAGATTGAAGATGCTTTTTAGCTGAGTTTCTATTTGTTCTTTATCGACTTCCCAAACACTTGTGGATAATGGATCCAGATAGCTCTGTTGGATCAAATCCATGCGCGCGCCAATGAGTTCAATATCTTCATGATAGGCTTGGTACAATTGCAATGCACTTACAAAAAACGTAAAAAACGAGCTAAACAGTAGAATATAAAAAATCGTTTTCCAAGTTAAGGATCGACTGCTTTTCCCAAAAAAAATGTTCATATTTGACGTTCTCATTGCTTTTCAATAGCTGTTATTCTTTTTCTAAAAGTTTGCTTGCCTGGCAAACTTTTTCATAAGAAAAGTCATATTGGGTAAGACTCGAATTGAACTTTTTTGAGAACTTTCTGAAATCAATTTCCTCGGGGTGGTTGAGAACAACGTCAGTGAAACGGTCTGCCTTAGCTGCTGTATTAATAACGGTACTATGATCTACTTTTATATTCGCACCTAGATCACCATTGAAATCAAGGCCAAAATGATGGTCATTAATCAAGATTAAGGACCAGGCTCCAGTCATAACAGTTCCTCCCACGGTCGCCTTCATACCGCCTTTTTTTATACTTTCAAGTGTATCTGGAAAACCGCCTAAACCTCCTACAAGGATTTTTCGCTGAGGAGCAACCTCTTGTGCTGCATCATAGGCCCCCATAGCCATCGAGTCGTTTGCAGCCCATATCATATTAATATCGTCATAGCGTTTTAATAATGCCAGAGCCTTTTGCTTCCCGTCCTCATAGCTCCATTTACCATAAGCAACTTGCACCTGTTCTCCTCTCCCCGATTCTACGATATAATCTTCTACTCCCTTTAGACGAATCAGTGAAACCGGTGTCGCTTTTGTTCCAGTGATTCCCAATATTTTAGGATACGCCTTCATCGAGCGATAGAGTTCTTTAATCAGCTTATATCCTGCCTGGTATTCATCTGTGGCAATTGTACCAATCCAGTTTTTTATAGTAACGCGTTCGTTACCAACTTCTTTTCTCTGTTTATCTGTTAACCCATTATGTATAAAAAATATTTTGGAGTTAGAATTTTTAAATAGAAGCAGCATTTCTTTTCCCATAAGCTTCTCGTTGACCATTATTACGTAGTCAGGAGCTTTTGTGCTGTTCGCAACTTGTTTTGCCTGGTTTAGCATCTTTATATGATTGCGGTCTGCATAGAGTATTTCTAAAGCTATATCGAGATCATCGGCAGCTGCCTGCATAAAATGAGAAACGAGATGCCAGACCCCTACATCCTTAGTGCTGCCCGGATTTAGAAATGTTACATGTAAATCTTTGGCATAACCCCAGTTGACGCTTCCGCCTTGTAATGTTGCAATAACAATGACTAGCAAAACTAAAACTTTCATGTCATGCCTCTTGTGATTTTATCAAAGCCATAGGGGTGTTTTTGTAATGCTTTTATTGGAACGGGAGATTGTATTCCCGAGAAAACATGTTGATAGATAATGACAGACTCTTCCTGCCGGTAAGTTGAGCATTACCTGCTCAGCAAGCAAACCCAGTGATCCTTTATGAAAGATTAATTATCTTCTGGTTCAGGATACATCAGCACATAACAACTCTGTTTCTTCCTTTTTGTTTAGCCATATATAATGACTCATCTGCTTCTTTTATAATACTAGTAATGTTAATGTCCGTCTCACTCTGCCCCACAACCCTCATACCAATACTAACAGTATATGTTATAAGTGCTCCTTTCTTATTGCTGATTTCCACCTTGGACAACTTGCTCCTTAGTCTTTCTGCAACGGTAGATGCTTCATGTGCACTAGATTCAGGCAAAAGGATAATGAACTCCTCGCCTCCCCACCGGGCAAATATATCTGATTCTCTTAGGACACTTTGTGATTCGACAACGAGGTTCTTGAGGACTTTATCGCCTACATCGTGGCCAAACACATCGTTAATATTTTTAAAATGATCAATGTCAAGGATGAGGAGGGCAAAAGATGTGTGGTAACGATGAAAGCGAATTATTTCTTGCTCGAAAATTTGCATAAAAGATCGTCTGTTCCTCGCCCCCGTTAGCGGATCTGTTGTAGCAAGCCTCTCAAGCTCCTTTTCCATTTCTTTACGATTCGTTATGTCTTCGATAACAAAGATAGACCCTTGAAATTTATTAGATATGTCAAGAGATCTCGAGCAGGATATATAATAATATTGAGTTGGATCGTTGATAGATTTTTCATAAAAGACCTTCGTTTCTGGTCTTTGAAGAAAATCTTCATAAATATCTTCCAGCCATGGGAATTCAGCAATGAAATCCGGTTCAATGCGATCGTTTCCGTAGTAATTTTCGCCTGGAGTTGCCAATAAATTTAAAAACCGTGATGCGGCATGGTTCATACTTTCAATTTTTCCAAATGGGTTCACGATAAAAACAGGCATTGAGAGGCTTTCGAAGATGGTCAGATATTTGTTTTTCTCATTTGTCATCTGCCGGCTACGATCCTGTAGCTCATCTATGATTTGGTTTTCAGTATACGTCGACCATGTTGAACAGAATCCAATTTCTACACGATTAAAAAACCTATTGAGCAGGTTTTCATACTTCAATTTATCTGATTCATTAAATGAGGAGTCTCTTATCAAATCTATATATGCTTGATGATAATACTTCATTAATCCAAGAAACATTGGCATATTAATGCCTCTTTCTCTATGTAGTTTTGCCTCGGCTATTCCAAACTGTGCTGCTGGATCAGAAGCATAATCCTCATCAGGATTGAGCTCAAGATCTTCTCCTTTGGTATTAATTGCCTCTACTAATGAGCTCGATAGTCCAGATATGGAAAGTCGCCATGGTTCTTTAAGAGTCGAAGTATATTGAGCATAATCCCGTTTAATGGCATAATGCAAGACTCTTTCCATGAGCCAATCTTCATTCGTTGTGATGTGTTCTATAAATCTCGTGATCACGGGTTCTTTTTTATTTGTTGTTGTAATAATTGATAAGAATTCAGTTTGTTATCAAATTAACGCCATCTACTCAACCACAATCAAGGTCAATGCATAATATGTTTTTCACCCCTTCTCTGTTTTGATAAAATGCAGCAATTGTAGTACACCTCTTGCCAGTAGCCATAGAAATATACGGTTCCGTCGTGAAGGTGTGCAATCCAGCTCGTAATGGCAGGTAATATTCTTTTAATGAATGATCACTATTTTTTGGGGCAGGTTTATAAATGAAACGTTTTTGTTGAATCGAGTTGGTGGTGTTCAAAAAAGTGTCAGTAATTTGGATTCCGTCAAGATTTAGAACGTAAACACATTCAATTGCTGGGTCAGTGTTAACAATTGATTGAATTTTTTCATCGTATTTCGAAGACTCAAGATTGGTGATCTGGCTGGTAACCATCTCTGCGATTGAACGATGTTGCCGTGCACGCTTAGTAGCTTCACTAATCTTTTGCATTTTGTGCTTTTTGAAGCAGGTCTTAAGCGATCCAATAGTATTCTGGACCATTTTAAAATCGAATTCTTGGGATTCAACTGGCCTGCCAAAATAAAACCCTTGAAAACAATCAATTCCGATTTCCATGCAGACCAGCGCCTCATCTTTTTTTTCGACACCCTCAGCCAGTATCATTGTTCCCACTTTTGAAGCCATTTGCTTCAGAGCCTTCACTATCTCTCTTTTATGAAAAACTGAATCTATATCTGATATCAAACTACGATCAATTTTTATGATATCAGGTTTGAGTAAAGGGATACGATCCAGGTTAGAATGACCAGCTCCTACATCATCTAAAGCTATCAAAAAACCATTGTCTCTGTAGTAACTAACGAATTCCATCAACACATCTGTATCAGTGGCTCTCGACTCAATTATTTCTATAATAATATTATTGGAGTTAACTCCCTCTCTTTTTGAAATTTCAAATAAATGGTTCGACGTGGCTGTGGCCGAATTAATGATGGAGGCATCAATATTAATGGCAATAAGCAGTGAGGGGTGAACGTGTGTCAATGACACAAATGTCTCGATTGCCCTTTCACGACAAAGCCTGTCTAGCATAAGCAGTTCATTTTCTGATTGTGGCAAAGAAAAAAGAAGGTTAGGCGGAATAAGTGAACAACCGTCCTTTGCCATACCTCTACTTAAAGCCTCAACAGCAAACACACCATTCTGTTCTACAGAAATTATTGGCTGAAACAGTGTTTTTATCGCGCGATCACTAAGTATTTTCTCAAGGCACTGATGTGAAGTGTCCTTAGATAATTGAGGTTCCATATATAATTAGTGTTTTAAAGAAACCAAACCTGGCATAATTCACATTCCTAAGCAGGGCCATTTTGTTGACTAAATATGCGAGAGTCCAAGTTAGTCTCCATGTTCTTATCTGTGTTGAAAAATTTTGTCACTTCTAATAGTTGCTGTGCATTTTTGCGCAAATGACTACCTACCTTACCAATTCTACCAACTGATTTTGCTACAGTCTCGCTTGCATGTTTTTGATTTTGAGTAGCCTCCTGGATTCTTTCCATCATGGTGACCATTTCTGCAACGGTATTTGAAATATTCTCAAAAGATAGGTTGAGTTCATCAATTGTTTTTTGCGTTATCTGCTTGGATGACTTTTCACTTTCTTCAGCTCCCCTTACCGCAATATCCATGTTCTGCGCTATATTTTCAACAAGCTGGTCTATCTCTTGAGCGGCTGCCGAAGAAGATTTCGAAAGACTTTTTACTTCGTCAGCGACAACAGCAAACCCTTTACCGTGTTGACCAGCGCGCGCTGCTTCTATAGTGGCGTTTAAAGCCAACAGGTTAGTCTGTGATGCTATCTCCTGAATTCTTTCTACAAATGTACTTATTTCCTTCGAACTAGACCCCAAGGTCTTAATGTCTTTGGTCATCTGATTGAGTGAGTTACTAATTTCATTTAGATCATTTGTAGATACGTTCACTGTTTCCACCCCTGATTCTGCATGAATATTCATAAGACTGGTCACGTCCATCGTCTGAGATACGCTTTCAATCACCTTACTGAAAGATTGATTCAGTTCGTCGTTTGAACTGTTCAGCTCTTCGCTGGACTCATTAAGCTCTTGCATCGATTTGTTAAGATTGCCTGAAACCGATTCGACGTGACCGACAAAATCCCTTAAGCTACCGACCATGCTGTTGACGGAAAGACCCAGCACATCTTTATCACTTTTCGGTTTGACAGTCTTGCTCAGATCACCCTTTGCAATATTCTGAGTTACCGCAACTATATCCTCAATTTCATCAAGCATTCCGTTGAATGTTTCAGCGACTTCCTCCATGTCTGTACCGATCTCGATTTCGACTCTTTTTGTCAGATCACCGGTACGTGCAATATCTTGCATTGTCTCAATCGCATCCAGATGAGCCATTTTGAAACCATGCTCTGCGAGATTGAGCCCCATTAGCTCATGTTCTCTGGAGACTCTCATTCCGCCGGTAGTAGAGTCAATTAATTTCATCAAAAAGAAACCGACTCCAAATGTCCAGATAAAGCAGACAACAACTCCCAGGGCTTGAATATAGATCTGTTGAAAGCGAGTCATGCCATCCAAATATTCCGGTAGAATAAAGAAGCCAAGGGCAATTGTCCCCCACGCACCACACACACCATGAACCGCAACCGCGCCTACAACGTCATCTAACTTTAATACTTTTTCCATGAATTCGATGGCTAGGTAGACAATGAACCCTGCGCCGAGACCGATCAGCATAGCTCCAACCGTGTTGACATATGCACATCCGGCAGTAATACCAACTAATCCAGCCAGCAGCCCATTCGTAACCATTTCTACCTCGGGGCGCTTCAAGGGGCTGTTGAGCCAACTGATGGTAGATGACGCAATACAACCAAAACAGGCGGCAAGTGTCGTGTTCATGGCAATAACTGCTATATCCTTTGAGGCTTCGAGGGTTGAACCACAATTAAAACCAAACCATCCGAAGCAGAGGATGAAAGCTCCTAATACAGCCATGGTCATACTGTGAGGAGGTAGTTTTCGAGGTTTACCGTCTTTAGTGAATTTGCCGATCCGTGGACCCACAATGATTACACCAACAAGTGCCATCCAGCCGCCTACGGAATGCACCACTGTAGATCCCGCAAAATCCTTAAATCCCATTGCTTCGAGCCAACCAGTCTGGTCATGAAAGAGACCTCCCCATGCCCAGTGACCAAAGACTGGATAAATAAAGCCAGAGATAAGAGCTGATATGATAAGATACGTCTTGAATTTGGCCCTTCCTGCAATAGCACCCGAATCAATCGTTGCTGCGGTTCCTACAAACACTGACTGGAAAACAAAAAAAGCTAATTTCCATGGGTCTTCAACACTTATAAGAAAATCACTCCAACCGATGAAGCCGCCGGCGCTCTCCCCAAACATCAACCCAAAACCAAACATCCAATAAAGTGCTACGGCTAGGACGAAATCAGCAAGGTTTTTAATCGCCACATTAATGGAGTGTTTTGCTGCGGCAAGACCGGCCTCTAAGCACATAAATCCCGCTTGCATAAAGAACACTAAGGCAGCACACATTATAACCCATATGAAATTAACATTTGCCTGCAATTCAGAGATTTCCATTATGATACCTGATAATTAGATTAGTGATACGTGGTTTTCATCTATCATGTGCGGTATGAGATTTCTTTTCATTCTGATGAAATAGAAAAGGACTAGGGTGCATCTTGCGAGAATTGTGCCATGCTATCTCTTTGACTTTTCAGGGTTCATTTTGTATGAATGTCACAAATGTGAAGCCATATTCGTCGTGATGTAACAAAATTGAAAGAAATAGTGGGTGAGGTATACAGTCCAGGTGGCTTTTTAGATCACCATTTCATGGTTTGCCAGTATTGTGATCTGATGTATGTGAGGCATGTATTTGAAAAAAAACAATTACATGTGTTTATGCAGCCATAATGAATTGTGGCTTTTTTGCTACCTGTTAAAAATGTAATGTTTCGAGTGATGAACAATATGCAGTGATGGATTTAAAAACATGTTTCAATTACAAAGAGTTGGACTGGGGTGTTTGGGTGGTGGTATTTCTGCCGCCACCATCATTGATTCCGTTGCATTAGCATAAAATAATCAACCTACATCAATAATAGGCAGGGAAGAAAAGATGCATGGTCGCAAACTGGTAGCCAGACGAACACGATCTTGTAAGATCGACTAATTAAAGATACACCTGAGAGGTTATGGGTGCACAATATCACGGTGGCAAGGGCTCGTATTGACAATGTTAACCATTTAAGCAATTCTGCAAATTTACATTTCTGTATAGGTCAGGAGGTGGCATGCTGCAGAAGGCGCTCCATTTTTAGTCCATGTCGTAAGAGATATTTTTTCATATCTGCCATCCAATTTATCTATCATAAGTAACTTCAGGTTCTAGCCCGTGCTGCAACAATCTGACCCATCCGCAACCGTACTTTTTGAGTGAAGAACCCTTTGTTTGATTCTGCTTCATTGTTTGAAGCATTCATGTATACAGATCAGATTCTTACCTTGTAAGAAAGTTTGATGAATACTCAAATTTCCCCCATTTTGACCTGAAGGAAAAGGACGGGCATTTATTTCTGACATAAATTTCAAATAGTCCCTGTGGTTACTTGCTCCAATCTATTTAGATTCTCCTTGGAAATAGATAACCGACTGTAATTGCAAGCATACCTTTCTCGTATCTGGTATAATGTGTAGAAGTTCAACGACATATACCTCAAAAGGCTTGCACATGATTCGATATACGAGCAGTAAACAACTCAGCTTGGATGGATTCAGCCTCCCCTTTGGTGGTTCGCTGAATCCGCAAAACCGGTGGGTGAAATGGAGCGAAGTTATCCCATGGGATGACCTGGCTACATGCTATTACAAGACTATGAATCCGGGAAAGGGGCGACCTGGTAAAGATGCGCGACTGGTGATAGGGGCAATGATCATCAAACATAAGCTGACTCTGAGTGACGAGGAGACGGTTATGCAGATCCAGGAAAACCCGTACCTCCAGTACTTTGTAGGCTTCAGCAGTTATGTGGATAAGCCACCGTTTGCGGCCAGCTTGTTTGTAGATATCCGCAAACGGATGGGGTCTGAAGTGTTTGCCGGATTTGAACAAGTTATCCTCGAAAAGATAGGTAAGCCACGTCGTACAGGAAAAGCGAGAGATGAAAATCGAGGGAAACTGCTTCTCGATGCCACAGTTGCGGAGCAGGCGATTCGTTATCCGACCGATCTGAGCTTACTCAATGAGGCTCGCGAGATTTCCGAGAAGCTGATCGATGAACTGTATGCCCTCAGTGACTACACCAAGAAGCCGAGGACCTATCGCCGTAAAGCGAGAAAACAGTATCTGAAGATTGCCAAAAACAAAAAGCCAAGCGTGAAGGTTCGCCGTCGCGCGCTGCGTGAGCAATTGCAGTACCTGAGGCGAAACTTAAAGCACATATCGTCCCTGCTTGACTCTTTGGGAAGCGCTCCTTTTCCCTTACCTCATGGCCTGCAACGGCAATACTGGATCATTCAGCATTTGTATTCGCAGCAGGACGGAATGTACAGAAACCGGCAAAACAGGTGTGATGACAGAATCGTATCCATATCTCAACCCCATGTTCGTCCGATAGTGCGCGGCAAGGCAAGCAAGAAAACTGAATTCGGCGCCAAGATCAGTGTCAGTATGAAAGACGGCCTGGCGTTTGTTGACCATATCGGTTGGGATGCGTTCAATGAGAGTAAGGATTTGAAAAAGCAGGTGGAGGATTATCGACAGCGGTTTGGTCATTACCCAGAGGTTGTTCTGGCTGATCAGTTATATGGCTCGCGAGATAACCGAAAGTACCTCAAGGAAAAAGGAATTCGCTTTGGTGGTAAAGCACTTGGCCGTCCCCCAAAGCAATCGGCAGAGAATACAGAAAAGATTTGCAAAATGAAGCAACAGCGAATCCAGGACAGTCGGGAACGAATCCCGATTGAAGGTAAGTTCGGGCAAGGTAAAAACGGCTATCGACTCAACTATATCCGAGCCAAGCTGCAAAAGACCTCAGAAGCATGGATCAACAGTATCTTCTTGGTGATGAATCTCATGGTTCTGCTCAAGAAGTTGAGTAAAAACCTTGCGCTATCGTTGTTGGCTCGACTTTTCAGACTCTGTACAAAAGTTTTAGCTGTTGCTTTCGGCAATTTCTCCATGCGGATCACTGCCGGGCTCACTGCCGCGTAATATAGGCGGTGTTTTTCTGAGGAGGCTCTATTTATCGTAAAGTTTGGATATGAATACAGCCACATACAGGGCAGAGACATCAGCTCCTGCAGCCAACGTGCCTGCAGTGGTATATAGAAGCTGGTAGCGAATATCAAACATTGACACCTTCGGCTTGGTAAAATGCATTGACAGTAGCTTTTCAACCCTCTGCGGGGCATTTGTAGAGCTGCCGGTTATCTGTTTTGCCTTTGCAGCCAAATAATAATCTTGCACAGTAGGCCCGAAGGTCTCATCGACTTTTGCTTCAACCCCAACATGATCTTGCAACAATAAAGTGGAGCTCCAGTTAAGCCGTTTTCTTCAGTTGCCACCACTCTTCCTCGAAAAGAGCTGGCGCCTTATATCCGTTAGTGGAATGTTTCCGTCGACGATTAAAGTAGACCTCAATATAGTTGAATAGAGCGTGTTAAGCCTCCAGGGCATTCTGAAATCGAACATGATGTGTCAATTGCGTTTTCAGTGAGTGGAAAAATGATTCTGCTACAGCGTTGACGCTCCTATGTTAAGAAAGTAAGGTAGAGTCCTTCAAATCAGCCAAAATCAGAGGGTACAATTCCCTGACAATATACCGTTTCAAACATCGGTGTATTTCTTTGACAGATTTTCCTTCCGCAGTTCTACGGTCAACATAGACCTGCGTGCGCGGATCGCTCCGCATACGAACCATGGCAATAGTCCAAAGGGCATTGTTTGCAGCTCGGTTTCCACCTCTATTTAAGCGATAAAGAACTGTTTTCCCAGAAGATGCCTCCAGTGGATTAACACCACACAAAGATGCGAGTGCAGCTTCACTTCGCAGACGCTCTGGATTATCGCCAGCCGACAGGTCAACGCAAAGGCAAAACTGCCAATCCCAGCACGGGTCAGGCTAGCCTGACATTCAACACCAGTATAACTGAGTGTCCCAACAATTTCCCTTGCGACTCATGCTCTGCACAAAATCATGCTTATTAAGGACGGCCCTGAAGCCTGTACTGGCATATTGCACGCCTCTGTCGCTATGTACCATCAGTCCCTTTCCTGAACGTCTACGCATGATCGCTTTATTCAAGGCCCGACATGCTGAATGGTGCTCAAGCGAATCACTCCGATCCCAACCGACAATGATCCTTGAAAACAGATCAATGAAAACTGTGAGGTAGTACCATTTCCTCCCAACTCTTAAGTACGTGATGTCACTTACCCACGCAGTATTTGGAGCATGAACGGTGAAATTTCTATTCAAAAGGTTTGGCGCAACTGGTTTTTTATGTTTTGAATCAGTTGTCACAACAAACTTCCTGACAGTCTTGCATCTCAAACCCATCTCTTTCATCATTCGAGCAACGCGCGGTCTGCTGACTTTTCTGAACTCCTGGTCATCATGGAGATCGGCAGTAACAATGGGACTGCCAACCATTTCTGTATGGGAATCGAAGATCTCTCTTATCCGTTTCTTTACCCGAACATTCTCTCTTTTCCTTGGAGAAAGTGGGCATTTCGCCCAACGATAATAACCGCTCTGAGAAACTTGTAATGTCTGGCACATCTTCTTCACCGGAAATGATGAGCGGTTCTTCTTAATGAAGAGGTATATGATTTCGGTGCCTTCCTGTTCTTGCCATAATATGCAACCTCCTATGATTACGATTTAACATAGGGTGTTGCATCGACCAATTGAATCTACAACGGCTTTTTTTAAGATATCTCGTTCCATCTCAGCATCTTTGAGCTTCTTTTCGAGATCTTTAATTTTCTTTTCCTGCTCAGTCAAAGTTTCCTTGCCGTGGCCTGGAAAAGCAAGCCCACCTTTTTATAGCAGGATCACTTTTTAGTTTATCAACTCTCCGGAGCTATTATAGGTCAATGCTCATGAGAATGGAAATATGTACAGAAAAATAATCAGGATAATTCTCTGATCAAAACTACAGCCTGGCGGCAACTTTACCACCAGGGATAGACTGGATATTTATGTTTATATTTTAAAACGTTATGCGCCCAGTTATTTCATCCTGCCGGCAGTAACCTCAAAGACACGTTCCAGATGGTTTCCTTTTTACCACCACCTGAACCGGTTTGGCCAATGACTCAAAACATCACTATGTTCTGAGATTTCACAGAAGAACGCATATCTAACTATATTTAGGTCATAATAACCCCTCACGACCCCACACAGTAGTATTTTTAGTTAACCTGGCACGATATATGCTTCTCAGCACAATAAATACCACTCGTTTGAACTCAATATCCAACAAAACAAATGCATCAACACAAGGAGAGTAAACTATGCTGAAAAAGATGAAGCTGGCCATGAAAATAGGAGCGGGATTTGGTGTAGTCATTCTGCTTCTGGTCATTATCTCTGTAGTTGCCTGGGAAGGGCTCAGCAGTGTGAAAGAAGGTTTTGTCACCTACAGAGGACTGGCACGGCACACGAACCTTGCTGGCCGCCTGCAGGCCAATATGCTCATGGTCCGGATGAATGTGAAAGACTTCAATGCCACAGGTAGTGCAAAAGACATTCAGCAGTATGAAGAGTATGTAAAGAAAATGGATGGTTTTATAGAAGAAGCTCATAAGGAGATTAATAAACCGGAAAGAGCAGAGAAAATTGATATTGTTACAGATAAGATGCATGAGTATGAGAAAGCTTTTGAAAGGGTCAAGGAAATTCGCGTTGAACGCGACATGATAGTAGGTGAAAGGCTTCGAGGGTATGGACCCAGCATGGAGAAGAGTTTAACGGAGATCATGAAAACCTCCAAAGAAGATGGTGATGCCGCTGCAGCTTATGAGGCGGGGATCGTTCTTCGGCATATGTTACTGGGCAGGCTCTATGGGCAGACATATCTTAGCACTAATGCTCCTGCTGATTTTGATCGGGTAAAAACTGAATTCTCTGGTGTGTTCAAAGGTGTTGGAATCCTCGATGAAATGCTTCAAAATCCAACCCGGCGAGCCCTGAACGACAAGGTAAAGGAGGAGGCAACGATTTATATCGCTGCATTCACGGAGCTCGATACTATAATTCAGGAACGCAATGATATCATTGCCAACACGCTGGATAAGATCGGACCGCAAGTTGCTGCTGCAGTTGAGGAGGTGAAGCTTTCAGTTAAAGCAGAACAGGATGAGCTCGGCCCTATCTTACAGGCCAAGAGCCAGAATGCAATCCGCCTCATTACGATGGCCGCTGTAATTGCTACTGTTATCGCAATTATAGCAGCTCTATTTATCACCAGGACCATCACCGCTCCGGTTCAGAGGGTTGTTGATTTTGTCGATAAACTCGCCAGCGGTGACTTTACCATGAAGCTTGATATAGACCAGGAAGATGAAATCGGCAACATGTCGCGCGCACTGAGCCAGACTGTTATTGAGCTTGGTACAATGATCAAGGAAATAATTAATGGTGTCAACACCCTCTCTTCATCCTCCACTGAGTTATCTGCAATTTCCACCCAGCTCGCCGGCAATGCCAAGGAAGGCTCGTTAAAGGCCACTGGCGTGGCTGCAGCAGCAGAAGAGATGTCAACCAACATGAGTTCTGTTTCTGCGGCTATGGAACAGTCTTCGAGTAATGTCGGCATGGTAGCCACGGCTGCAGAAGAGATGTCTGCCACAGTGAACGAAATTGCTCAGAATGCCGCAAGGGCCAAGGGCATCTCTGAAGAAGCTGTTGTTCAATCGCAAAATACCTCAATTAAAATTAATGATCTCGGCCAGGCGGCCAGCAAGATTGGCAAGGTGACAGAAACCATCACCGACATTTCCGAACAGACGAACCTGCTGGCCCTCAACGCGACCATCGAAGCAGCACGAGCGGGAGAAGCCGGAAAAGGATTTGCTGTTGTCGCAAACGAG
Organism: Desulfopila sp. IMCC35008; assembly: GCF_010646885.2. Lineage (GTDB taxonomy): Bacteria > Desulfobacterota > Desulfobulbia > Desulfobulbales > Desulfocapsaceae > Desulfopila. Next base: position 6,238,822 of record NZ_CP050700.1, read on the forward strand.
ATAAAAGATCTGGCCAAACAGACCGCAGAAGCTACGGTTGACATTAAAAATCAGATTGAGGGAATGCAAACAACAACTGATGGCACAATTACAGATATTGAGAAAATAGGTGAGGTCATTAATGAGATAAATGAAGTCATCACAACGATCGCCACTGCAGTGGAAGAACAATCGGCTGCAACCGCTGAGATCTCGAACAATGTTGCTCAAGCTTCGGCAGGAATCGGAGAGGTCAACGAAAATGTTGCCCAGAGTTCTGTTGCAATCGAGGATGTTACCAGAGATATCTCAGAGATTAGCAGTACATCAGATGAAATCAATTCTGCAAGCAATAATGTGAACGACAGCGCGACCGAACTGTCCCAGCTGGCAGAGCAACTCGACAACCTGGTCAAGAGGTTCAAAATCGCTTAGTTTTGCATCTCGCTGCAGTCTGCTTGCTGGCGTGAAAAGAACTGATTTTAAATCGTTACAGGAGACAATCCCAAACAAAGAGGTCTGCCGAATTATATTATCTGGCAACTTGATATCGGCGGGCCTCTTATAATGCAAAATCAACGTGAGAGCACACCTCAATTTTTTTGATAAAATTGTCAGTTTTTCACAAGAAGTCTCATCAGCTAATGGGTAGACATTTCATTGGCCCAGCAAAAACCGAGGTCCATTATGACAACATTTGATTCTCTATTGAATTTTCACGCAGATTCCTTAACCATCACCTATAAAGACCGGGTTATAGTTGACTTAAGCAATGTGCCAAAATCGGCCAAGGCCAGGATATATAGCGGTTATACTTCGGATACTACCGGAATAAAGACGCCTTTCAACGTTATAGATTCCGAACAACCCTTTGACCTGGGTTTTACTCTTTTATCATTGCAATCATTTCTTTACATACTGGTTGAAAACCGTCTTGAGCTTGATGGAATGAGTGTCGAAGATGACTTTATCGAGGCCTACTGTCACATAATTGACAGACATTGGCTTTCAAAAAAACTATATGAAAGCAGGATCATACCTTCTCCCATGTACTCCTGAGGGGAAGAGCATTCTAAGCGCATACCCTCACCATAACAAAACAACCATTTTTGGTACAACAAGCTGAATTGCCTAACATGAAAGTCCACATAAAATCATGGTTGATATTTCAGGTAATGGTATTATAAGGAAAGAAATCACAATGTATGAAATTAATAAATTAAATCAGCTTATTCTTGACAGTTTACCGCACTGGGCGATGCTGATTGATGTAAAAACCAGGACCGTTTTATCAGCCAATAAATTTGCTATAGAAGGTGGCGCGCAAATTAATTGTCAATGTTGGGATGATTTTGCACACCGAAGTTTTATTTCTGAGGAACATAAACAACTCATAGAAACTGATCCTGAACGCAAAAGGGACAATATAATTAAATGTGATTTTTGTCTGGCAGATGAAGCAATGGAGTCTGGCAAACTCGAACGAAAAGAAGTGGAAATTGATGGAACAATTCTGGATACATGGTGGGTGCCAGTAGAGGAAAACATATATCTTCATTACGCAATAGACATAACCGAGATCAGACAATCCCAAAGGGACCTGAAAGAGGCTATAAATGAAATTAGGACCTTAAAGGGAATAATTCCAATTTGCATGCACTGTAAAGGTATTCGCGATGACAACGGATATTGGAACCAACTTGAGAAATATATCACAGAACACTCAGAAGCTGAATTCAGCCACGGGATTTGCGAAACATGTTTGGAAAAGCACTATCCAGATTATGGGGAGTAATAGTCCAAGGTGTTTGTTCGAACCAAAAGCAGCACATTGTCCGCAAAGGTAGTGTTTGATGAAATTATCCATATCATCAAACACAAGGCGGCTACATGGGCAATATCAAATGAAAACAGTTTCAAGGTAAGATAATTCTCGGAATTGTATGTTTATACTACAAATATAAAATCAGCTTTCGTGAGTTAGAAGAAATGATGTCTGAACGAGGTGTTGATGTGGATCATGAAACGTTGTACCGCTGGCTTTAGCAAAACGTGAATTGACTGCGGAGGGGCTCCTCGACAAGCTAATATATCTCCACAAGGTGGACATATTTTACCAATCGCATTGAAACCGATCATGGCATATTAAAGCGTCTCATCGTACTTGCTTCAGGATTCACATTGATGAAGACAGCTCATGCTATCATCATAGGTTTCCCAGTCTTGAAGATGTTTAGAAAGGGACAACTCAATTTTTTTTTGCTACATGACCTCACCAACAATCTTCCAGTAAGAGGTTAACTTGACTCACCGGAAAAGAATCCAGGTAACAAAAGGCAAGTACATTACTTTGATGTTACTTATTGCTTCCGGACTTGTACTCAACATGTGTGCTCCACGCTTGTTTATGGGGTTCAATTATTTATTGGGAAGCGTTTCTGTTTTACTCGTTCTTTGGCTTTATGGAACGGTTTGGGGAACTATTGCAGGGTTGATCGCGGCAAGCTGGACCTATGTCCTTTTCGGTCACCCATATGCCATGGTGTGGCTTACCTTTGAGCCACTCTTTATAGGACTGGTACTTCGCTATACGCCAATCCGGAACCTGGTGCTTATCAATACCGCCTACTGGCCCCTCGTGGGTATCCCGCTGCTCTGGGCCTTCTTTTTCTTTGTCATGGGACTCCCACTCGTTGGGACCTTGCCAGCGGCATTGATGTTCTGGATCATTGGTGTTGCCAATTCGCTCGCTGCAACGATAATTCTCCAGCTTTTTCCACTCATAAGCACTCTAGGTATCAAAGAGAGAAAGCAACACATTACCATTCGCAAAGCCGTTTTTTCTATGATGATGAGCATTATTATCTTTCCGGCAATTATTGTGATGGTTGCACATGGTCGAACAATTATGGACCGTAATGAAAGAAGTATCATCAACCGATTAATTGAGAGTCACGAGTATTATGCGAAAATTCTACAACTCTACCTGGAGATTCCACAACTTATAATCAATTACCCTGAAAATGAACGTTTACCAGAAAAACTGTTTGGAGAGATAGGAGTACATAGCATCTGGCAATTTGACGAATCGGACGTGGCCGTCTCTATCGACGGACCTGGCCGTCAAAATGCTGCTCTCGCAAAAAAGATTGCTGCCCAGGCTCAGCGGGATACATGGGCAGGGATAGTAAACGGCAAACTGCTAATCATAGACAGGAACAGGGGCAGCATTCTCAATTTATCCTTAGATCATATAAAAAGCCACCTCCAGTTTGACCATGACAATGACGCAATAATATGGGCCACCCTGGTGGATGAAAATAATGCTATCATTTATACGACACATCCAGATTTTGTTAATCAGCCCTATCATGAGAGCAAAAAGGAAGATGTTGTCTTGCGGTTACCCAATGACGTAAAACATATCTTGCCTCCCATGCCCTCCTATGTGACTTTGTGGAGACGAGTCCAACAATCCTGGTATAAATTAGAGTCCACTGAGCCCAACAGATATGGTTGGCAGTGGATACTGGAAGTGCCCTTTAATTCTTTCCAAACAAAATTACTCCAACAGCAAACCAGGTCGCTGCAAATACTTATTTCGCTTTGTTTGCTTGCACTTGTGGTCTCGTTCACGATCAGCCGCAGATTCAGCAGTTCCATTCTGGAGCTGACCAATATTACATCGGACCTCGTTAATCGAGTTGAAAACGACAAGTCGATAAGTTGGCCTCAATCAAAGCTAGGTGAAGTTGTAACGCTTGTTGACAATTTCAGGCGTGTAGCCGATTCCTTGCAGGGCAAATTTCGTGAACTGAGAAATTCCAATAAAATGATGGAAGTTGAAGTAACCAAGCGAACCATTGAGTTACAGGCTTCGAAAGAACAAGCTGAGCGAATTTACCGCCTAATGCCGAGTGCCCTTCTTGCTCTCGATACACAGAGACGTGTCATAATTTGGAATAAAAGAACAGAACAACTAACCGGCTATAAAGCTGAAGAAGTTATAGGGAAAAAAGTTGATCACTTTCTTGCACCTGGCGAAGGAGCATCGAGCAGCTGTGCAGGTAACTGTAGAATATTATCAGGTGAATCTATTCCGGTGGAGGGGCTTGAATGTACTATATCCAATAAGAAAGGTGAAAAGCTGACGATTTCGAAAAGTATCGATTATCTGCTCGATGGTTCTGGCAATAGTATCGGTTATATTGAATGCTTCGAAGATATAACAGAAAAATTAAAGCTTGAGGAAAAGTTGCGTCAATCGCAAAAGATGGAGGCCGTTGGTACGCTCGCTGGCGGCATTGCTCACGATTTCAACAACATGCTTAGCGTCATTTTAGGCCAAACAGAAATGGTCATGGAGGATGTGGACAAAAAGTCACCATTTTTTGAAAGATGTAAGGAAATCAAAAGCGCTGGCGAACGTTCTGCTGAACTCACTCGACAACTCCTGACATTTGCTCGTAAACAAACAATTTCACCCAAGGTATTAGACTTTAATAAGGCCGTAGAAGGTTCATTCAGAATGTTAAAACGCCTTATTGGCGAAGACATAGATCTAAAATGGATTCCAGGAAAAACACTATGGCCGGTGAAGGTGGACCCCAGCCAGGTTTATCAAATCCTTACAAATCTTTGTGTCAATTCACGTGATGCAATAAAAGATGTGGGAAAAATAACCATTGAGACGGATACCCAGGTTCTTGATGAACAATACTGCTCAAAGCACCCTGGATTCACCCCTGGTGAATATGTATTGTTAGCAGTCAGCGACAATGGTTTTGGCATGGATGAAAAGACCTTGTCCAATATTTTCGAACCTTTTTTCACAACCAAAAAATCAGGCCAGGGGACGGGGCTCGGGTTGGCCATGGTTTATGGTGCAGTCAAACAAAATCATGGTTTTGTCAATGTCTACAGCGAAGTTGGCCAGGGGACGACTTTCAAAATCTATCTTCCACGATATCGGGCCGAAACAGAGTCAATTCCTAACGAGACAAGAGATATTGCTTCAGAAAATGGTGATGAAACGATACTGCTAGTGGAAGACGAGCCGGCTATTCTAAAAATGACCACCACCATGCTTGAAAGGTTAGGCTACCATGTGTTGTCAGCCGATACACCCACAGAAGCCATTAGTCTTGCACGAGAGCATACGGGTGAAATTCAGCTGCTTCTAACCGATGTGATAATGCCAGAGATGAATGGGCACGATCTGGCCAAGAATATCCTGTTAGAATACCCATATATTAAGAGAATGTTCATGTCAGGCTACACTGCGAATGCTATAGCCCATCATGGCGTTTTGGATGAAGGTGTGAGTTTTATCCAAAAACCATTTTCGCGCAAGCAATTGAGTGCCAAGGTAAGAGAAACACTGGATAAAAGTAGTTTATAGCGGATTTGATACAGAATCATGATATCACCTCCAAACAATAAATGAGAAACAGAGATCAAAGTTTTAGTCCCATATAGAAACCCTTGGCCTTAGGCCAAGGGCAGAGTTCATAGGCTTTGCCGTGTGAACGACTCTTTGCTACAACTTCAACGTTGTTGTCCCCACACAACAGTGAAGAAGGAGTAGGCAATGAGTCGCTTTAAGAAGCTATCACAAACAATTTGGCACTGTCAGTATCACATAGTTTTTGTGCCAAAATACAGGTTCGAGATTCTGATTGGTGAAGTGGCCATAGAAACTGAACGTTGCATCAGGGCATTTGCAGAGCAACAGGAAGCAGAGATTATCGAGCTAAGCATCCAAATTGATCATGTTCATCTGCTTGTAAGTGTTCCACCAAAGGTTTCGATATCGAATTTTGTTGGTACGTTGAAAGGGTGAACAGCTATATAGCATGAGACCTATAATTATGACATGGGAAGTTGAATATACAGATGAGTTTGAAGTGTGGTGGGAAAGCCTTGATGAAGGTGAACAAGAGTCTATAGCTGTTTCCGTTGGTTTGTTGGAGCTTATGGGACCTAATGTACCACGGCCTCATTCTGATACGATAAAAGGTTCCCGTTTTAGCAATATGAAAGAGCTACGGACACAGATGCGGGAAAGCCTTATCGTACATTGTATGCGTTTGATCCTAGACGAGCAGCGATATTGCTGATTGGCGGAAATAAGGAAGGGGATAATAATTGGTACAAAACCAATATCCCGATAGCAGATAGACTGTATGAACAGCATCCTGAAGAGTTGAGTAAAGATGGGGAGTAGTGAAACCATGGCGAAATCATTCAAAAACTTGAAGGCGAAATTTTCCCCTGAGAGCCAAAAGCGAATTGAAAAATGAGTAAAAGAGGCAATGGCGGAAATGCCGCTTGCAGAGCTGCGCCAGGCCCGTGAAGTGACTCAGCAGGAAATTGCCCAAGCTCTAAAAATAAAGTAATCATCTGTTTCAAAAATGGAGAGCCAGACTGATATGTATATTTCCACGATGAGAAAGTACATCAAGGCTATGGGGGGTGAGTTGGAAATTGTTGCCAAATTCCCGGAAGGGAATGTTAAGGTAGATAACTTTAAGGCCTTGGAAGCTAAATAGATCGCGAAATAAGGTGTAGAGGGAGGTATGGTGTGAACCTTTATGTACAAAGGAATTCTGAGTGAAATAGTTATAGAAAGATTGTCGAACATACCAAAATGGTTATACAAAATTACTGAAAACCACTCAACGAGTACAAAGTAGATACAATTCAGGCTAAAATGTGGGCACCATCGAATATAAGTCGAAATTTTCGCAAGGTATGAAACTTTTTACAGGTATGGAGCCATAAATAACCAGATAACCCCGTTGCCCTTAATAGCCCTCAGCTAGGATCCGATGATTTGCATGATAATGCCGTAGGTACCGGCCAAGATGCCCGACAAGGTAGTAGCCGTGTTTGAGAACTATCCAGCACCAGGTTTACAGGAATAGTCATAATTTGCAGTTTTGCTTAAACTGTTGATGTTGCGAATTATAGCCTCTTTCGTTAACTAAAACGTGTATCCCTTTCTACTAACAGACTAATGTCTGACAGGCACCAATACCAGCCCCTCCCCAACAAAAAGATAGAGCTTTTTGTTATCATAACAAGAAGATATCTCTTGTTTGTTTTTTCAAAAAAACTTGACTTTGTTTTTTTCTGTATAATACTAGAAAATAATGAGGGAGAAACATTGTGTCAGCCTTCATGTAAATCATAATCAGCATTCTGAAGTTGTAGTCCGCGGTAAGAAGTATAGATGTTGAAGTTGGCAGCAAGAAGTACAGAAGTTGTAGTTCGCAGTAAGAAGTACAGAAGTTGCAGTTCGCAGTAAGAAGTACAGAAGTTGCAGTTCGCAGTAAGAAGTACAGAAGTTGCAGTTCGCAGTAAGAAGTACAGAAGTTGCAGTTCGCAGTAAGAAGTACAGCAGTTGCAGTTCGCAGTAAGAAGTACAGCAGTTGCAGTTCGCAGTAAGAAGTACAGCAGTTGCAGTTTGCAGTAAGAAGTACAGCAGTTGCAGTTCGCAGTAAGAAGTACAGCAGTTGCAGTTTGCAGTAAGAAGTATAGAAGTTGAAGTTCACAGTAAGAAGTACAGCAGTTGCAGTCCGCAGTAAGAAGTACAGCAGTTGCAGTCCGCGGTAAGAAGTTCTGAAGTTGTAGTTCGCAGTAAGAAGTACAGCAGTTGCAGTCCGCAGTAAGAAGTACAGCAGTTGCAGTTTGCAGTAAGAAGTATAGAAGTTGAAGTTCACAGTAAGAAGTACAGCAGTTGCAGTTCGCAGTAAGAAGTACAGCAGTTGCAGTCCGCGGTAAGAAGTTCTGAAGTTGTAGTTCGCAGTAAGAAGTACAGCAGTTGCAGTTTGCAGTAAGAAGTATAGAAGTTGAAGTTCACAGTAAGAAGTACAGAAGTTGCAGTTCGCAGTAAGAAGTACAGCAGTTGCAGTCCGCGGTAAGAAGTATAGAAGTTGCAGTTCGCAGTAAGATGTACAGAAGTTGTAGTTCGCGATAAGAAGTATAGAAGTTGTAGTTCACAGTAAGAAGTACAGCAGTTGCAGTTCGCGGTAAGAAGTACAGCTGTTCAAGTCCGTAGTAAGAAGTACAGAAAGTGTAGTTCGCAGTAAGATGTACAGCAGTTGTAGTTCGCGATAAGAAGTATAGATGTTGAAGTTCGCAGTAAGAAGTACAGCAGTTGCAGTTCGCGGTAAGAAGTACAGCTGTTCAAGTCCGTAGCAAGAAGTTCTGAAGTTGTAGTCCGCGGTAAGAAGTATAGATGTTGCAGTTCGCAGTAAGAAGTATAGAAGTTGTAGTTCACAGTAAGAAGTACAGCAGTTGCAGTTCGCGGTAAGAAGTACAGCTGTTCAAGTCCGTAGTAAGAAGTACAGTAAGTGTAGTTCGCAGTAAGAAGTTCTGAAGTTGCAGTTCGCAGTAAGATGTACAGAAGTTGTAGTCCGCGATAAGAAGTATAGATGTTGAAGTTCGCAGCAAGAAGTATAGAAGTTGTAGTTCACAGTAAGAAGTACAGAAAGTGTAGTTCGCAGTAAGATGTACAGCAGTTGTAGTTCGCGATAAGAAGTATAGATGTTGAAGTTCGCAGTAAGAAGTACAGCAGTTGCAGTTCGCGGTAAGAAGTACAGCTGTTCAAGTCCGTAGCAAGAAGTTCTGAAGTTGTAGTCCGCGGTAAGAAGTATAGATGTTGCAGTTTGCAGTAAGAAGTATAGAAGTTGAAGTTCACAGTAAGAAGTACAGCAGTTGCAGTTTGCAGTAAGAAGTACAGCAGTTGCAGTTCGCGGTAAGAAGTACAGCTGTTCAAGTCCGTAGTAAGAAGTACAGAAAGTGTAGTTCGCAGTAAGATGTACAGAAGTTGTAGTCCGCGATAAGAAGTATAGATGTTGTAGTCCGCGATAAGAAGTATAGATGTTGAAGTTCGCAGTAAGAAGTTCGGAAGTTGCAGTTCGCAGTCAGAAATACAGATGTTGCAGCTAAAGTTTGTTAACCATGAAAACAATTAAGGTAGAAGGAGGATACTTTAAAAAGTAGTTAAAAGTCGTTTTGAATGAAAGGAATATTTAGTGATTATAACATTGGAAGATCAAAAACGAGACGGGACTTAAATTTTTCCTGTCTCGTTTTTTTTTAGAACCAGTGTGAAAAAAATCAAGCATCATCAACATCTTTTACCATCGTAAAAAAACCACCAACTCATTATTTTTTATATTTGCAAATCGGTTTTTCCAGGCAGCTTCAATACTCATCAAAAATGATACTTAATTGCTTAAACAAATTGCGTTTCCTCTTTTTCCTGGCGACATATACCGCAATTTATAAAAGTCCACATTTTTCCACTATATCCTACCCGAAAAGAGTGACAACAATTGGAAGATCGCCTTTGATAAGCTCTATCTCTGTATAAAACGCATGAGGTTAATATAACTCCTGTGAAGGTGGCGGTGCGCCTGTCCGGTAAAAAGAGCTTGCTGGTTGTAAGAGGATTCTGGAGGAATACAGACATAATGTCTGACAGGGCACGAATCATCCCAACTCCTGTTAAGATAGATTGTAACAGCACGTTACAAGAATCCTATAACAAGGAGGGGAGCCATGAGGAATAATCACCGGACTAAATTTGTTGGAATGGATGTACATCAAAGAACAATAGCCATCGCTCTCGCAAATGATGGTTCTGATGGAGAAGTTAGGCTTTATGGTACAATCAGTAATACAAGAGAGGCGATTGACAAGGTAATTAGAAAGCTTGTCTCTACAGGTGCAGAGCTGCATTTTGTTTATGAAGCGGGACCTTGTGGTTTTGGGCTCTATCGCCATCTCACTGGCAATGGTTTTAAATGTATAGTAGCAGCCCCGTCCATGATTCCAAAGAAGGTTGGGGTTCGGATTAAAAATGATAACCGTGATGCGATCTCTCTTGCCCGCCTACTCAGAGCAGGAGAACTCACTTCCATTTATGTGCCTGATACAGAAGATGAAGCAATACGAGATTTAACCAGGGCACGAAATGATGCCAAAAATGCTGAGCGAAAAGCGAAACAGCGCTTGCATAGTTTTCTGTTGCGCCATGAATTTATTTATCCTGGGAAAACGAAATGGATCAAATCCCACTTTATATGGTTGGCACAACTTAAAATGAAACATCCTGCCCAGCAGATTGCTTTTCAAGAGTACATCGATGCTGTCAAGGAATGTACCGAGAGAATCACCAGGCTTGACGAAGAGATATTAAAAGCAGCTAATGAATGGAGATGGGGGCCTACTGTAAAAGCCCTTCAGGCTTTACGTGGAGTATCTCTGCTTACTGCAGTAAATATTGTGGCAGAAATAGGAGATTTTAACCGTTTCCAAAACCCAAAGGAGTTGATGGCGTACCTCGGCCTTGTTCCTTCGGAACACTCCAGTGGTGATCGGATAAGAAGAGGCGGCATTACCAAGACAGGTAATTCTCATGCCCGGAGAATATGCGTCGAAAGTGCTTGGGCATACCGTTATCAGGCTAGAGTCACACAATTATTACTCAAACGTCATGAAGGCCTTCCAAGAGATATTCTACAGATAGCCTGGAAGGCTCAACTACGATTGTGCACCCGATTTAGAAGGCTAAGAGCAAGAGGAAAAGTAACCCAGGTAGTTGTTGTCGCTATTGCGCGGGAACTTGTAGGCTTTATGTGGGATATTGCCCGTCGCATCCCTGCTGTTGCGTAAAAAATCAAACAAAGAAGGAGGTATGTAAAACAATCAATATATCGTTTTCATGATGTTGGCAGAGGCGCAGTCTCGGTATGGAGAATCCTCGTTCTTCCTGGTGAATGCACCTTGAAAACTTCAGAATACAGAGAGAGGCAGCTCCACGACGAAGCTTTGTCTGGCGGTAGCCAACCCGCGATTATCAGGCGCTCAACCGTCGTTTAAAAAGGCTCCGCCTCTGTTAATGTCATGAAACGTTAATAGCCTGCGGCAAAACAGGAAATGGGGTGGTTTGTCCTACTTGACACTGTCAGACATATCAGGAATAAGATTAATTTTCAGATTTGCTTAAATGGTAATTATTACCAATATTAGTCTCAACCATTGCGATAACGTGAGTCCCTACAAACTATAGCAGGCATCTAATGCCCCGGAATTAACGAGACATTAAGACCTTCAATAAAGAGTAGGCTCGACAATATTACTGAAACGCCACATAGGAAACCGCATACGAGATGCTGTGGAGCACTGGGAAGAAAAATAGCTTAGCTACCCGATAAATGGTTTTTGTTCATTCTTTGTCAAAACTATCCACAACAAATGCCCCCACAAAAACCTGGCTCGCATCTTCCATATTGTTCGGAGATTTCTGCGGCTTTACTTATTTTGTTCTGGCATAATAAATTAACCGACCTGCATTAGCTTTTCCCCTCTGCGCCAAAATTCTATGGGACCATCCTCAGATATTTTGATAACCAATCCATAGAGTGAAGCGCTTTGCGCAGCAGCGGTTCTCCCACCGCCACCTGCAGCTGTGGCAAATCCTAGATCTATCAATGCGCCAGAATCTCTCACTACCCCAGATGAATCAATGACAGTCATACCATCTGACGTAACTGCAGCAGTGAAAACACCACTGCGATAAGCGTCTGCAACAGGCAGATTAAGCAGACGCTTCCGAAGTAATTTCCCGATGTCAGTGTCATCAATACCTCTTATGACACCTATCTCTTTCAAAGTATGATCCGAGAGAATAATCAAGCCACCATGCCTGGTTGCAGAAATACCTACAACAATTTTGCAAAGTAGTTCCGCTGAGTCAGGTGAACTTAGATGTTCGGCAATCAGAGATGCAATACGTGGTAGTTCAATAAGCGTCCAACGTCCTCGTTGCCAACGCAGAATGCAGCCTGGCGCAAACAATACATCAACCTCTGAGTTGGGGGTTATGAATACTGCAAATGAACCTAAACTTGTCCCCTCTAACACAGGAACAAATTGATCATGGGTACCTTGATATGATGATATATGCTTTGTTGAACCTAATTGTACAATACCAACACACGTAGCTGGAGGTTGTAAAAGAAACGCTGATTGAATCCCGTCAACATAACGATAGGAAATAGGCGCACCATAGAAAGTTGAGGTAACCTGTATATTGGGCGTGCTAGCAAAATGGAAACCCAAAGTTTCTATTTCCTCTAAAAATCCGTCGGTTGGTTTGTTAACATAAATGAAAGCACTGGTACATGGAGCACCTTCGTACCTTTGGTATGTAAGTTTTTTGGCAATTTCAATAACATGCTGAACATTATCAAAGTCAAAACGTTTTGTGTCACCTCGAAGAAACCTTGAGACAGCAATATCAAAGGCGCTATTCATAATAACTGTTCTATGGTGGATACCGTGTTTGGCGTCATCGAATCCACGTACCAGTACTGTTACCCCCTCACACAATTGCATTAAGAAGCGTATCTCGATAGGTGAGATCTGAAGAGTCGGGCGTGAAAACTGTAAAATAACAAAATCGTCACCACGGTTCTTAAAACATAAAAAGACATCACTTCCTTTATCTATCACACCACCATTTCTCGGTATACTCAGGTCTGAAGGGTCTTTGATTCTGTCCTTGAAATAAGCGACATCTCTCCCTCCAAGAAAATCTTGAATCTGTGGCGCGAGGAGTCGAACTAACTTAAGTAGTTGGTTGGAGTTCATATCACGTCAGTATTATCATAATAATATTAGTTTCAATCTTCATTTCCTTCCTCCGCAACATCGGCATGAGATTTTGCGCCAAATCTCACCCGTTCTTCTAATTCTCCAAACCAAAGATCTGAACTTGTTATTTCATACTGACGCTCTTCTTCTGTTATGGAGAGCTCCTTTAGTATCCAAAGAATATTTTCTGCATCTGGGAAACTATCTCCTTTAAGTTGCTCTTCATAAAGACGATTTAAAATTGCGTCCTCATTCAAACCATTGGCAAGTAACCTCACTATTACAGCATGGAGCGATGAATCAAAAATCTCAAATAAGTCAATTTTATTTGCTGTTATTTTTACAGTAAATTTCACTCCTGTTGGCTCTTTAAATATGCCATTATACGCTTTTCTTAACAGCCCATAAGCATTAAAAAGACTGAAGTGATATGCAGAATCGGCATGTTCTTCCCAAAGTTTATTCTCAATCATTTGATGGCTCAGTTGATCTATCTTGCCTTCAGTAATCTCATCTTTGAAAATATGTGTTAAAAGGAATTTAGCTGACTCATGATGTTCAAAATCATTAAGTGACATCAAACACATCTCTTTCAACTCAGATTCACTCATTCCGCCGAGTTCATCTTCATGTATATCCATCATCGATAAAAGTGCTTTGTAATCATCTGCTATCCAAGCATTTTCAATTTCAGAAATTCTTAAAAAAGATAAAATCTCTACATTAAACTCCTTGTTCATTGCAATCTCCTATTATGATATCGTAGATGAAATCAACTAGATGCTGTTTATATCCTGAATTGCATTCACAATCATTCTTGTTCTTAACATCTGAGCAGGATGTCGAACTCCACATGAATATAGCGTTCCTCGTTAGACTGTCTGCCGAGTATTTACGATTCTCGGCTTTTGCTTTTTTGCCTATCTGCCTCACTTGGAGCCATAATGATAGCTAGAAACATTATGGAAGTTAATGGGTGGCTGAAGTGCTATTACAAAATTCCTGCTACAGGATGAGTGGTGACAAGAGTATTTACTTGAATTTGGATAAAGCTGATTTCACCGCATTGCCAAGCGAGTCGTAAGCATTCTCCAGACCATTTTTAATATCTTCCCAGGCTTCTTCGCTTGCATTCTGAACCTCCATTAGTTTAGCGCTAGCCTCTTCTCGCTGCTCTTTCAAAACATCAATCTTCTCATTGTACTTAATTTTCATATCAGCCTCAGCACCATCTGCTTTGGCTTCGAGTCTAGCGATATCTGCATTCCATTCATCAAGTTTCGCCTGCATTTTTTTTATGTATGCATTTCTATTGCTCATAATACTCTCCATTGATTAAGAGTTCTTGGTATTCAAATTAGCACTCTGAACTGAAATGTTTTTTGGACAGTATTGCCCATTACATAGTGGAAACTCGTTTTTATATCACGAGTGATTCTGTCAGTAAAAAGTCACTAATACAGGTTAGAGCTATCTATGCTCTGAAACTTTTGTGAAATAACGAATTATACTTAAATTTATCCTCGTTTTTGTTCCTGCTTATCATTGCTTTGCGTCATTTATCTTTTTGCTGACTTCCTCAGCTGCCTCCTCTACCGCTTCACCAGCTTCCTCTATGGCATCACCTGTGTTCTCAATTCCTTTATCAATCTTTTCTCCGACTTTTTCTGCCGGACCTTTCTGGTCACATGAGACAACTGTAAGGGACAGACAACCAAAAAGCACAGCAATTAAAATCTTCTTTAAAATGGACATAATGACCTCTCGAAATGTAGTTGAAGAATTTATATAATATTCTAGCCTCTAGCCTCTAGCCTCTAGCCTCTAGCCTCTAGCCTCTTGTTTAAGGTAAAGTACTAGAATCCACCTGTACCAAATAATCCGACCAGACCGACAGCAATCAGGTATATGGCAACGATGTAGTTTAACAGACGTGGTACCACCAATATGAGAATACCGGCAGCTATTGATAGTACCGGTGTCAAACTTAGATGTATGTTCATATCAATCCTCTGGTTAATTATTTGATTAGGTTTAATCTTCTTTAAATGTCGCCACAGTATCTTCTAACTTGATTGTAAATTTGTTGTTTCAAACTTTCTTTAGTTCCACTCTGATATACACAAAGTAATCTCTACAACTGTGGCAAGGTGTTTTGGTGCTCCTCTGTCATGGAAATTATGCAAACACCAACACTTGCGGTTGGTAGTAGAACATTTTTTGCGTGGTTCATGCGACGAGGTTGCGACAGAAGTAGCTCTAGCTAAAATTTTTTTCCTCCCTAAATTTTCGTCGGGCCAGTACCTTAAAGGATATGGAACTACTCTGCACGATGCAGTTTAGGGAAATATGACTAAAGAAAGTTCGCTTTATTTTATGCCGATTTGCTTAGGAGTGATAGCTGAAAGGCATAATAAACTGATAAGTAGAAATGAATCAGAAAGTGAATGGAGAAATATATTAAAATATCAGTGATATCGAAAAAGTCTTTCACAGATTTGACCATCCTTATAACAATAACACTGATACTAGTTAAATCAACTTGTCAACATTAGCCGCGGACGAAGTGACGAGATACAGGACTAAAAAATTATCGTTTCTTTTGCAAAAAGGCCTGTTTCAGATAATCAAATTATACGAGTGCATTGTCTTTAGAATAGAGTAACCATTCTAAAAATGATGATCAGCTGCATATTGTTCTCATATCACAAAATTAACATTGTCTGTGTTATGTAGCGTAAATGTAGATCTTTGTCGTTGCTAAGAAGCAAGCACCCAGGACGATTATTTGCCATCGTTAATGGAGTGGTAGTCGGACAGCTGCCCTGACTCTAGACTGCGCCCTGTGGTTCATTGCTTTTGGGTTAAAAATAAATAAAAGATGTCCATTGCCAACGACATCCATTTAAGCAAAACCGCAATTTAAAATAGAAATAGAATAGGGTTATCAATAGTTGCATCCCATTGAGTCTCAATCTACATCGAAGAATATTGCAATTATTGATAATTCTGAAGAACTGAAGTGCGGAGCGGATTCGAGCTGGAAGGTTGGAGACTATGGGGATCGTATGGGATTTTGGTTTTCCGATAATTGACTCAGACTCACTTTTGCAAAGCGGATATCACGTCATTTCCAGTAAGAATTGGCTTTTTTTTCCCTACTCAAGGCGCATTTATCCTGTTTGAGCCGCTGCCGGGGTATCTACAACCAAACAGTAGTATTCAATCAGTGATTTTTCTGAAGGCTGGCCGTATCTGGATACAGTTTATTTTGACCTTGCCGTTTCCGGCGACAATGTGATCAAGGACGAACAGTACTGGACGGAGTACTACGTGGGTGTCAATCAGCATTCAAATTTGACCCACCAACAGCTTCCAACGTTGCCCCATCAAGGATCAATACCTTTCTCTTTAAAAGCTCTCAACCTGTCAATATAATGAATTTAATAAAAGCAAAAGCGTTCACAGCTCTATGCCTGCAGAGGGGCAATATTCAACGCTGACAAGAGTCCAAATTGGATGCTGATTGACAGCAATGGGGCAAAAGGTTCTGGATACCATGTCAACGGATGATCTATCCATTCTGGATCACAACAGAATCTTCAATCTGAAAAAAAAATTTCCACTATATTCCAGATCAGTTAAATGACATCCTGCTACATTTTTCTGCTGGTACAAAAGTGATGTACGACTCAGTCAAAGAACTTCATAAAGATCTTGAACAAGCGATTCAGAAAAGTTTTTAAATATGAAAAAAGGGTGTTTGAAAATCACTCATCAAACACCCTTCACACAGCTTCTATCAACTCAGTCTTGAAACTGAATCAAAAGCACCTTGTAATCGAGTTAGTTACATGCTTGCCAAACTGTACCTTCGATAGGCTTTACTAGCACAACGAAAGCACCTAAAGCTGCAATGGCTGCCCCGACCCCAATAATTGTAGTAACCGGGCCGGTTATACCAAATCCGAGATTCGATTGAAGGATGAAGGTTACATCAACCGCAGTCATAAATGTTGCTGGCAGAGAACAGATCCAGTGGAACTTGTTTTTCTTGGCAAGGTAAATAGCACCAGTCCAGAGCATAAGCATGGAAAGCACCTGGTTGGACCAACCGAAATAGCGGAAGATGGTCATGAAGTCGACCATGGTAATGCAGTATGCGAAAATGAAAAGTGGTACCGCAATAATAAGTCTTTTCATCGCCTCTTTCTGCTCAACCTTAAAGATCTCAGCAATAATAAGTCGAGTAGATCTGAAAGCAGTGTCACCACTGGTGATAGGTAAAATGATAACACCAAGGATAGCAATAATACCACCAACAGGCCCAAGAAGAGTATTACAGACTAAATTAACAAATGCAGACCAGCCACCGTTACTGAGAACCTCTGAGTATTCTCCTACATTGCCATGAAAGGAAAGACCTACAGTAACCCAGATAAGAGCGATAATACCTTCCATAATCATGGAACCAAAAAATACTGGGCGCCCATTCTTTTCATTGTTAATACAACGAGCCATAAGAGGAGACTGTGTTGCATGAAAACCACTGATAGCACCACAGGAAATGGTGATGAAAAGAAGTGGCCAAATTGGCTTGCCATTTGGTTCTGTATTGGTTGCAAAATCAAGGTTTGGAAGAATCTCATAACCTTGAAAGATCATACCACCAAGCACACCAACAGTCATAAAGACAAGAAGTGCGCCAAAAAATGGGTAGAGACGACCAATCAATTTATCAATAGGTAAGATGGTTGCAACAAAGTAGTAGAGGAAAATACAGCCAAGCAGAAGTTGAACATCAAGCCCGGTCAGTTTGCCTAAGAGCTTTGCTGGACCAACAATAAATACTACACCCACGAGCATAAGAAGAAGTATAGAGAAAAGACGCATAACCTGGCGCGCAGGCATACCCATCATATCTCCGACCAGTTCAGGAACAGATTTTCCACCACTGCGAATAGAAAGCATACCACTGAAATAATCGTGTACAGCACCACCTAAAATGCAACCAACAACAACCCATATTAGAGCAGCGGGGCCATAGAGTGCACCGAGAATAGGCCCAATAATTGGCCCTAAACCAGCAATATTAAGAAGCTGAATAAAAAAGACCTTCCAGGTTGGCATTGCAATATAGTCAACACCGTCGGCTTTGGTCATACATGGGGTTGTGCGTGCTTCATTGATACCAAATATTTTTTCCACGACAGAACCGTAGACAAAATATCCGGCAATGAGCATTGCAACACAGGCAAAGAAAAATAGCATCGATCTTCTCCTAAAGTTAAATTTTCAGTTAACCGCTCCCTCTCTTTTGAAACGGCTATGTGAATGTGATTAGGCGAAAATATGCCGTTTCAAAAACAGCTTTGCAACAGGGGAAACCGAGATGTCGATTTTACAAGTTGAACGGTACTGAGGGTGGAATGAAATGCACTAAGAAAACAGTTAACAAGGATAATTTCGCTCAGCTGCAGAATTTTCGTTGTTAATGACCTTTCTTAAAACAGGGTTAATGGCTTGAATGAGGGATGTTAAAACAGATCTCGGTTCCTTCAGCTGGGATACTATTAATCTGCATCCTATACTGGGGACCATAGATCTGCTCCAGTCTCTGGTTGGAGTTCTGCAAGCCAACACCTCCAAGTCCATTTGTGTGTGATTTAACAGAGCAGGGAACAAGAATCGTATCAAGCTTCTCTGGACTCATCCCAAGACCATCATCTTTGACCATAACAGCTATACAAGCTTCTTGCTGCCTCACGGATAGACTGATATTACCACCATCTTCTTTGTCCTTAATACCGTGTTTGATGGCATTTTCGATCAGAGGTTGAATAATCAGTGATGGAATAAGCCACTTTTCACAAGCTGGGTCAATATCGATAGATATGTTTATTCTGCTGCCAAAACGAGCCTTCTCAATTGCGAGATAGCTCTGTATCTGTTCAAGCTCTTCTGCCAGTAGAATAAAGCCTCTACTGGAATCGAGATTTTTCCGCATATAAAAAGAAAGATCCAAAATCAGCTCCCTTGCTTTGCTGGGCGCAGTCCTGCAAAATGAGGCAATTGTATTTAAAGAGTTAAAAAGAAAATGAGGGTTTATCTGTGCTTGCAAATGTCTAATTTCTGCGTGGGCAAGCATTCTGTCTTTTAACTGGATATCTTCAAGCTCCAATTGAATGGAAAACAGATCTGTAAGTCCTTTTGCAATGGCAAACTGTATTCTGTTCAGTTCAAGGTTTTTAGAGCCATACAGCTTAATTGTCCCGATGATAGTATCGCCCTTCTTGAGCGGGACAATTATTGCCGAATAAAATGGACAGTTCGGATGATTACAGCCGATATGATCCTTACTTTTTGAGAATGCGGCTTGACCAGAAAAGACAACCGCTTTTGTTGAAGACGTTGCTATCGGTCCACCAGCTAGATGATGATCGGCACCTAAACCAACATGGGCCAATACCGTTTCTTTATCGGTTACTGAGACAGCAGCAACACCAAGCTCGTTCTTAAGAATTGTAGCTGTAGCAGTCGCTGTTTTCTGGTTTAACCCCTCACGCAAATGCCCTAAGGTTTCTTTTGTAATATCAAATATTTTCTGTGCCTGGGTTGAGAGACTTTTTTCCCTTAAATCTTTAAATATCTTAATCAGGTGAACAAAGAGTGCAGTTCCCAATGCGTTACCTATGATCATTGGCATTGCAATAATGTTGACCAGAGCAAGCGCCTCATGAAAGGGTTTTGAGAGAATTAACACAAGCATCATATGTATCATCTCTCCAACGATTGTGATAATGGTCGCAACCCGCCAATCAAGGTGAACTCTAGGATATTTATTGTGGACATAACCTGCTGCTAAACCTTCAAATAGGGTTGCCAGCGAACAGGCTAACGCGCTGAATCCCCATGGGTCAATCAAGAATCTATGGCCACCCGCAATGAGTCCCGCCCCTAAACCAACTATTGGCCCACCAAAAAACCCGGCAGTCACCACCGCCATTGCACGAAGATTGGCAATAGAATTGAAGATTTCATTGCCACTATAGGTACCAAGAACGCCAAAAAGGCCAAAAAAAGCGATAAGAAAAATACGGTTTTTCAACTTATCCTGACGAAAACTAAACTCCTGAACTGGAGAAATAGCCAGGATTATAAATGCACCGGCAATCAGAATTGTGACATGCTTGAGCAACATGACAATCAATGAACTACTAAGAATCATAATCTCTACCCTTAAATACCAAGTCGCTGTTTAAATTCTTTGACCCTTAAACGACTCACAGTGAGCTCAGTTTTGCCACTATCCCGTAGAATAAGATTATATTTACCGTTGTACCAGGGGCTGAATTCCTGAATCCAGTCTAGGTTCACCATAACTCCTCGATGGATTCTAAAAAAAGAGGTTCCTGCGAGTTGTCCCTCCAACTTATCCATGGTATTCGCACCATAAAGCGGATTTGACGAATCCATCGAATTGACGAAAATTTTCGCATCGTCATAGTGACAGTAAGCAACCTCATCGAGTGGAATGAGTTGAATCTTACCGTCTTTCTCAAGAGAGAGTTTATTAATCTTTGCCACAGGCTCCTGCATCTGAGCGAGCAGTAGGTGGAGTTTATCCTGAATGGAATTGTTACTGATCGAGTTCTTTATTTTATCAATAGTAAGACCAAGTCGTTTACTTGATAAAGGTTTTAGTATGTAATCAATAGCATTCTTTTCAAAGGCTTCAACAGCGTAATGATCGTAAGCTGTTGCAAAAATAATCATGGGTAAGTGTGTTCCTTGCTCCAGTTCTGCCACCACCTCAAATCCATTTCTATTAGGCATCTGAATATCAAGAAAAACCAGATCCGGTTGCAACTCTGCTATTAACTTTAAGGCTTTCGAGGCAGAATTCGCCTCTGCTATGATGTTTATATCTTCATACGTCGATAATAAAAATCGCAGTTCATCAAGGGCTGGTTGCTCATCGTCAACGATGATCGTTGAAATCTTCATTGAATACTTCGTTTCGTTTTCGTTGCTCTGCTTTTAAATAACTTTGATGATCAGTGAGTTATTATAAAAAATCTCTACTAATCTTTTTCCGCCATGTAGCCAATCTTTAGTTGTTTTTTATCTTTGAAGCAATAAGAATTATTCTTTCCCATTAAGCCTAACTTATCTTTTGGTTTACTATGTAAGGCTCCTGAACTAGTTCTCAACCATAGTGGCTTGGGAACGAAGACTATTAAAGGTTCTAAATATAGTATGTAAACAGTACCAAAGAGCACCACAAGGTGCCTTATGGAAGTCAGAAATGAGCCGGGCTTTAAATCCGTACCTCCAGCAATTGAACTATGCGCTTGATATTGCCAAATCGAAGCTAATGAATTTTGTCACTTGCCATAACTTGAGGTTTTTCCTGTTGCTCTCAAGGGCGAGGAGTCGTCCCCGCCCTGATACGATCACCTACCCATACAGTGTTTCGATCCACCTGATGGCCTCTGTGTCGTTGACTTTGCCGAGATACCTTCTGGGTCGTGGTGTGGTGAGGTCAGCATGGCGCAGAATGACCTTGCTGACGATCTCTATAGGCGTTCCTGACCGTGAAGCATACGTCGCAGCATGACGCCTGAGATCGTGAGGTTTCAATTCTACACCAACAAGCTGCCCTGCCTTCTTCACCATTGACCAGGCCTCGACATAAGAAATGGGAAAGATCCGTTCGTTCTGGTTGATGCCGGTGGCATGGATATACTTACTTAACCTTCCCAGGATTTTTCGTGGAACATAAACCGTCTCTGTTTTTCTCCCACTCTTGGGGTTCTGAATTGCCAGTGAGCACTCCTGAACATCGTCTGGTGTGAGTTTCAAGACCTCCCCGACCCTCAATGCCTCCCCTGGCCATAAGTTCCAGCATGAGGTGGTTACGCTTGTTTGTGGTCCGAAAGATAATCTCGTCAACCGTATCCTTGTCAACGATCTGCCACTGAATGGGTGGTGGGCGCTTGAAGATCTTTTTGATGACTGTGGTATTGCAGGGGTTGGCGAGGGATGGCAGGCCTGTGTTGATACTGAAGTTGTAAAAAGACGAGAGGACGGAGTAGCGATTTCTCTTCGTGGCCTGCTTGTTGTCCTTTGTCAGGGTCAAAAGGAAATCCAGTACCTCTTCCTGGGATATACCGGCTAGTTCTCGATCGCAGAAACGTGTCGCAAATTTGGAGAGGACAAACTCACTTGTCTTGACCGTATTTTTTTTCGAGTTGGCCCGGTGATACTGCAGATGGAAATCGACTGCCTGTGAGACTTTCATAATACACCTCCTGCGTTGGGGCTCAGGGCGTTAGTGCCTTGATCAATTATACCCCATGAGGTGATTCGTATGGACTGCTGGGGGCCTACCTGCACAGGAAGAAACATCTTCACATAAAGCTATTATCATCAGTCTTATATTCGCAGGTGAAATCTTTTATCTCAGATTATATGCCATCATTGATGGCAGGTTATAGATTCATGTATTTTATTGGTATGGATATAAATTCGAGGAAATTATGAATAGGATAATAGATAATTCCTAACTGCCAGATTTTGCTTCATCCAGAACATTTCGAACGGTATTAATCAGATCTGCTTTCCCTAACGGTTTCATTGCAAAAGACTTTATTCCCAATTCAGTTGCTCTGTTTTCATCCATACGGTCGCTGTGGCCAGTGCAGAGAATAATTGGTATGTCCGGACGAACTTGAATGACTTGTTTTGCCAATTCCTCTCCTGTTATTTCCGGCATGGCCATGTCGGTGATCACAAGATCGAATCGTCCAGGACTCTCTATAAACAACTTCAAGGCGTCGGCACTGCTTGTTTTGCCAACCACTTCATAGCCGGAACGTGTCAGCATTTTGGTGATCATTTTCACCAATGACGCTTCATCATCTATTAGCAAAATTCGTTCAGTTCCTGTCGTTAACGTTTCAGTTTCCATGCCACTAAGTATCGGTTGTTCATCAATCAGCGGAAAGAGCACTTCAACCGTTGTCCCTTTTCTGACTTCGCTTTCGATCTTTATTTCACCTTCATGTTTTTTAATAATACCATAGACAACCGCCAACCCCATGCCAAGTCCTTCATCAACATCCTTGGTGGTAAAATACGGTTCAAATATGCGGTCAATAATATCCGCTGAAATGCCGATTCCATTATCTGAAACAGTCAGCTTTACATAATCTCCTGGGCTGATATTCTCAAAACGCTCAGAAGATCGGGAGTTGAGCGTTTTGGTTTCAAGTGTCACTTTCAAGACGCCTTTTCCGTTAACCATGGCATGTGCGGAATTAGTGCAAAGATTAATAAGCACCTGACTGATCTCCGTTGGATCGCCCAATATCGTTTCGGTTGTACATGCAAGATTTGATTTGATTTCAATGTTGGCGGGTATTGTTTTTCTTAGGAGTCCCAGCGATTCATCGATAATTGTACGAATTTGTATTGGTTTTCTAGCTTCCAAGGTTTTTCGAGCAAAGCTCAAGAGCTTTCGAACAATGTCTTTGCTGCGCAGAGATGCGGTTCGGATTTCCTGAATACAGTGCGCTGCTGGGTTCCATTCAGGGATATCATCTAATGCAAGTTCCGTGTTTCCTATAATGACGCCCAGCATATTGTTAAACTCATGAGCGATTCCTCCCGCAAGTGTACCAAGGGATTCCATTTTTTGAGACTGTCGCAGTTTTTCCTCTGTTTCTTTTTTCTCTGTAATATCCTGTATGGTTCCGCGAACTTTATGGCCCTTAGGTCCAATTTCGGATTCTGGTTCGCAGATAGTATGAATCCATTTTTTTTCCCCCGATGAAAATTCGAGACTCAACTCGATATCATAGGGGGTACCATCTGTAATTGCACCATGGATGGCAGAAGAAAACTTTTTCCACCATTTGCCTTGATAGATATTCTTATATTCTTCAAGTGTATAGGGACCAAGATTTGGATCCCTTTCATATATTCGATAAATTTCCTCTGACCATTCCGGCACGCCGACCTCTGGATCTAGGGTCCACAAGCCAATTGATGCAATGCGTTGGGCCAGCTTTAAGTCAGTGTTTTTCTTTTCAAGAAGCATTTCAGAATTTTTTCGCTCGGTGATGTCAAATCCTGTGCTAATGAAGTATTCGCCAAAAGGAACACTGGTCATATAGAGGTACTGATCTGTCGCTGGATAATATGTTTCCCATGTGTGAGCAGTATTTGTCGTAAAAATCTTTTCCACTATTGGCATGAAGATTTCAGTTGTATCATATGAGAAAATCTCATCAGGGGTTTTCCCAAGTACTTCAGATCGTTTTCTATTCCAGGCTTTGAGGGCGGCGGGATTGGCTTCTATCAGTTGCCAGGTTTTGATTGAGCCATACTCATCACGAATAAGTTTCCAGAGATGGACCTCGTGCATTATATTCTCGAACAAGTTTCGGTATTTTTCTTCGCTCTCCTTCAGCACTTTCTCAGTTTTTTTCAGAACGCTAATATCCATAAAGGTAGTAATTACTTGACTGACTTGACCGTTTTCGTCGAACTCCGGGATAGCTGAGTCAAAAAACCACCTAGGTTCATCTTTGTCGTTACGTTTAACTCCTATAATTAAATTGTAAATTGGGCTTTTTGTCTTAAGAACCTGTGATACCGGATATTCATCAACAGGCATATGACTGCCGTCCTTTCGTAGAAATGTCCACGCGGGATCAGTCAACTGCTTTCCGAGTATCTGCTCGTCTGTTAAGCCAAGCATGATTTGTGCAGTCGTGTTGCTTTTGGTTACAGCTCCATCGCTTCCGTGAACAACTATCCCAGCCTGTATGCTCTCTATAAGGCGGTGAAGACTGCTTTGTTCTCGGAGTGTTTTGCTCGCCTCCAGCTCGCGAACTCGCTGCTCCAATTCTTCATCGGTTGGCTTTGTAGACATATTGGCTCCTACAGTCCAGGAAACTCATCACACATAGTCAGAACTGTTTGGTTTTTGATCAATCAAACATGCTCTCATAATGGTTAACATTATCAATATTCCATAGTACCACAGGTATTCTCGATATAACACAGACAACAAATCTTACAGCCTGAAACTAATTACCAAGACCGATGTAATACCAGTTCATCTGGAAGCAACTGTTTGTTACCCTGCCGGTTGTAACATCAAACAATTTAGAAAATATGGAAACATGATTTTTCGGTTGTATCTGGGAACCTCGGCTTGCCCATATTCCTAACAATAAAAAATGAATTTAGGAGATGACCTTCTCCATGAATGCCTACAGGGGTGCACGATATTACGATAGCAGAGAGTGGCATTGGCAATGTTAACCGAAATGATAAATTTCAGTGATTACCCTCTCTTTGTTATCTCTACTTTACAGTTGCTCCATTTTTAAGCGATCCTGGTGTTTCTAGTTAAGCCCTACCCTCCCAGGAATAATCTTCACAAAATCTCATATGGGCTTCTCGGATCTCATTTATTGGTTTATATCTGTATGAGTGGTGTGTAAATGCACGAGTATCGGTAAGAAAGAGTTTTGATAAAAAATATTAAGCACAAAACAAGAATGGCGTAGAAAGCAATGATTTCTCAACAAAGTGTCATATCAAAAAGACGATTAATGGTTTGCATACAATTTGTCATTGTTTTTTTCGTCTGCTCTTCGGCCTCAGGATATGGTGAAGGTGAACTCTCAGCTGAGGCAGTAGCCTGGCTCAAGGAAAACAATCATAAAATTCGTCTTGCTCCTGTACCAGAATACGCTCCTATAGATTTCAGAGATGACGATGGGGAATTTATTGGTTTGAGTCAAGACTATATAAGAGCCATTGAGGAGATGTATGATTTTCGCTTTAAGAGGGTAGCCGTTAAGAATTTTTCCGACTTGATCGAGAAGCTAAAAAATCGGGAGGTCGATCTAACCAGCTCAATCGGAATTAACGATAAAAGAAAAGAGTTCCTTCATTTTCATAAGCCACACGTTCGAGTCAAAAAAGTCATCATTACAAGGCAGTCAGTATTAGGGACAATCACTTGGGAAGATTTGACGGGCAGAAAGGTTGCCCTCGTCGATGGATATATTGTTAGTAATCTGATCAAAGAGAAATATCCGGATATAAATTTCCACATGGTTTCAAGTGAAAAGAATGGGCTAAAACATGTATCGTTGGGTGAATCCTATGCATTGATCATCGATCTTGGATCGGCGTCGTATAACTTGAAACAGATGGGAATCACTAATCTCAGGGTTGCCGGTGAGACAGAATTTTCATTTGATCTGCGGATAGCATCACGAAATGATTGGCCCTATCTCACTGAAATCATCCAGAAGGGGTTAGAGAACATATCTCCTGAACAGAGAGAGAACATCTACAATAAATGGGTATCTTTTACTGTGCCCCCATACTATTTAAGTAAGCAGTTCTGGATTATACTATTTTCTTTAATTCTAGTAATATCCCTAATTATTTTCTTGGGCTGGTATCTTAGAAATCGGTTGAGGAAGGAGGTGTTGCGCAGGACAAAGGAACTTCGCTCCAGTGAAGCAAAATTTCGGGCTCTTTTTGACCAAGCTGCAGATAATATTCTTTTACTTAAGCCCAAGAGTGATGGTTCTCTGATAATTATGGACATTAATCCAGCCGGAGCAGAACTGCATGGCTACACTCGTGGTGAGCTATACGGAAAAAATATCATAGTTCTCGATAAACATGTTTCAACTGAACAAATTGAAAAAATAGTTAGTGCACTTAACAGAGACGAGCTTGTTCGATTTGAAGTGGTGCATCAAAAGAAAGATGGAGGGGAAATTACCCTTGAGGTATCAGCAAAAAGAATTTTTATAGATGATGAGGTGTACTACCTGAGTGTGGAGCGTGACATTGGAGATAGAATTGAGCACCAAAAGGCTATAGAGGCACGTGACCGAGTATTTCGCCATGCAATGGACCTGCTCTGTGTCGCAAATAGCGAAGGCTATCTTACCGAAATTAATCCTGCATGGGAAAAAACTTTAGGATGGGATGAAGAGGAGTTAAAGGCCAAGCCTTTCATGGAGTTTATACACCCGGATGACAGAGACTCAACTAGTCTGGCTGCTTCAAAGCTTGCAAAGGGTGAAACAGCGATAGGTTTTGAAAACAGGTACCTCACTAAAGATGGGGAATATCGTGTTCTCTCCTGGAATACATATCCATACGCCAAAGATGGAACTATTTTCGGAACAGCCAGAGACGTAACAGAGCGGCGTCAACTCGAAAAGGAATACCGAAATCTTTTTAATCAAATGTTAGATGGGTTTGCCAATCATAAAATTATTTTAGATGAGCATGGTAAACCAGTTGATTATGTGTTTTTGAGCATTAATCCAGCTTTTACTGAAATGACAGGGCTTTCGGAAGAAGAACTAATTGGGAAAACAGTACTTGAGGTTATGCCAAATACAGAGCAGTACTGGTTAGATAAATATGGGAAGGTAGCTATTACTGGGGAGCCTATTCGTTTTGAGCAGTTTTCAAATGAATTAGATAAACACTTTGAAGTTCTGGCTTTTCAGTCGAAACAGAATCATTTCGCCACAATTTTCAGAGACATAACAGAGAGGAAACTTCTTGCCGACCAAGCGTTACAAAGCCAAAAGATGGAAGCAATGGGCACCTTGGCTGGAGGGATAGCGCATGATTTCAACAATCTCTTGGCGGTCATACTTGGCTATACGGATTTAACCTTAGATGATGATTCCTGTTCGAAGGAAGTGAAAAAAAACCTCCACCAAGTCACTGTGGCAGCAAATCGAGCAAAGCAACTTGTCCAGCAAATACTGTCTTTTAGTAGGAAGTCTACAGAGGAAAAGCAAATTGTCAGGATTCAGGCAGAAGTAGATGAGATGCTAAAACTCTTAAAGAACACTCTTCCTGTTACAATCAAGATATCTATAAACTATTGTGAAGAAGATTTGTTTGTATATGCAAACTCGACACATTTACATCAAATACTCATGAATATTTGCACAAATGCTTATTATGCAATGAGAGACGAAGGCGGTACACTTTCGATTAATGTCGAGGCAATAAATGTTGACTCTAAATTGACTTCCAAAATAATCGATCTTCGTGAGGGTCGGTATGGAAGGATCATTATTCGTGATACCGGTAAAGGAATACCCTCAATAATAATTAATCGTATTTTTGAGCCCTTTTTTACCACCAAAGGTACAGGTGAAGGAACAGGGATGGGCTTGGCTATGGTTCACGGAATTGTCAAGGATCATAGAGGGGCGATAGATGTTGAAAGTACGGTGGGTAAGGGTACTGCTTTTAGTATCTACCTGCCGTTGGCTGATGGTACTGATAATGAGGATTCAGTTTCAACTCATGATGAATTTCAATATGGAAACGGTCATATTCTTATAGTCGATGATGAGCCCATGATAGCCGAATTGATGGCGCGAACCTTGGAGGTGTCGGGATACTCAGTTACCACTGTGCTTAATGCAAAAGATGCCTTGAAAGAATTTCAAAAGAACCCAATGTCTTTTGACCTTGTTATAACAGACCAGACAATGCCAGGAATGACTGGTGGATTATTGACAAAAGAACTCCTAGTTATACGTAGCGATATACCAGTTGTTATTTGCACAGGGTACAGCGACATATTGGATCGCACCAAAGCACTAAAGTATGGAGCCAAAGAGTTGCTTATGAAGCCTGTAGACAGAACCCAACTTTCAATGGTTGTTGGCCAAATTCTTAGTGATAAATGAGACGCTAATTTTAAGATGGAAGTAGTTACCTCTTAAATCTGATATCTTTCATTATCAAGTTTGAATATTGTCTTACACCTTGACTGAAGTCTTTGGTTATCTTTCGTTTACAGTTGCTCCATTTCTGTGCAATTCATTTGAAATAGGCAGTTCTACCATCACAGGAAGAAGTGAAATCTGATTACTTGTAATTTAACGGTAGATAAGAATTAACAATGACTTTCTGTCACAGAGCACCTGCTACCCCTCTATGAGGTCAATAGCAATGGCTACTTTTTTTTAGGGAATTGAATGCCAAGCTTGCTCATCTTGGTGCGAAGAGTATTGGGATTCACCCCCAGGATTTCCCCAGCTCCTCCGGGGCCGTGAATTTTTCCTCCTGTCATTTTGAGCACACTTCTGATGTGTGCGGCTACCACGAGGTCCAGTTTTAAGGATTGCTCATTGCCTGCTGCTAAATTTTCCGAAGTTGGTCCTAAAGTGCTGGTTCTGATGTCATCAAAGCTCAGCGGTTCGCCTTGATGTAAAATCATTGCACGCTCCAACAGGTTCTCCAGCTCTCTAACGTTTCCAGGCCAAGTATAGGTTTGCAACACCTCAATGGCACCTTCCGCCAAGCGTGGTATTTTGCCAATCTTAAGTTCTTTAGCTTTGCGATCAATGAAGTAGTCTACCAGGGCCGGAATATCTTTCTTCCGTTCGCGCAATGGAGGAACGGCAATGGGAAAAACGTTAAGGCGAAACCAAAGATCCTCCCGAAAACGTCCCTCCCTCACTTCTTGATCGAGGTTCTTGTTTGTAGCTGCAATGATGCGGATATCTAATTTAATTAACTTGTTTCCGCCAATTCTTTCAATTTCGCGATTTTGCAAAACGCGAAGCAGGCGAATTTGAGCTTCAACTGGCATCTCTCCTATCTCATCAAGCAGGATAGTCCCCGTGTGGGCGCGCTCGAAACGGCCACGTTTTAGTGACAAAGCACCGGTGAATGCTCCCTTCTCATGGCCAAATAACTCACTGTCAATAAGTGATTCTGGAATCGCTCCACAATTCACAGGAATGAAAGGTCCTTTGCTGCGACGAGAAGCGAGATGTATCGCATTGGCGATTATATCTTTACCTGCGCCAGTCTCACCAGTCAGCAATACAGGGCTTTCGGTAGGAGCTACTTGGTTTACCTGCCGCATCACATCGCGCAGGCCAAAGTCGGCGCCAATCAGTTGATCACCCGAGATACGCCGAAGCTCGCTTTGCAAGAAGCGATTATCATCTTCAAGTGCACGGCTTCTGATCACCGTACGACGGTGTTTGAGTGCATTCAACAGAGTCAATACGAATGGCTCTTTCAGAATTCTCAACAGATCGGTTTGTTCTTTGGTGAAACACTTACCGTCTTCAGCAAAAACCGTCACCCCGCCAATCGGCATTTGTTCTCCAACAACAAAACCAAGTCCCATTGCAGGCGAATATGGCTCTTTTAAAAAATCGAAGATGTGTTTGGCGAACGTATCGGGCTCCTCGAATGAAAACATCTGATCTCCCAAAGAACGAACGTGGTTTTCATACTCAATAAACTGAGAATGGTGTTCTGGAGGAACTGACATATTGAGATCAAGCTTTACCACTTTGTAAACGTCTGCCTTGGCTATGAAATTCATGGACTGTGTCTCGGGATATTCTAAGTGAAGATACATCCTTCTGACAGGAATAAAGCTGCGGAAATACAAAAAACAGGATTGTATAACTTTCTCGACTTCGAGATGACTACAAATCTGTATTGTACCTTCGCGGAAAATGTTTTCTTCGTCTAAAGCCATTCTACAACCCCTAGCAAGGGGCCCCCATTCGGTAGATCAAGTAAATTGTTACTGTATACCACAAAAACATATTGTTGTATATCGTAACAACTAATCTAATGAATCTCTCAAGTCCCTAAAATATTGTACTATTCTAATTTGGCACAAAATTAGAATAGTACCTCTTCAACTAGCTTGGGTTTTGAATATTTATTTGATAACCAAAAATGGAGAGAATGATGTTTGAAAAATTAAAGGAAATAAATGCACGTCCAAAACCATTTGAATTCTATACTGCTGAGGAATTGTGGACAAATGAACACACGGCAACACAAATGCTTCAGTATCATTTGAACGATGACATTGAAGCATCGAGTAGAAATAGTATTTTTATTAAGAAGTCATGCGAATGGATTGCAGACAACTTTGATGTTAAGGGCAAAAAGGTAATCGACTTCGGTTGTGGACCAGGTCTTTATGCGTCAAGACTTGCACAGACATAATGTCTGACAGGGCACGAATCATCCCAACTCCTGTTAAGATAGATTGTAACAGCACGTTACAAGAATCCTATAACAAGGAGGGGAGCCATGAGGAATAATCACCGGACTAAATTTGTTGGAATGGATGTACATCAAAGAACAATAGCCATCGCTCTCGCAAATGATGGTTCTGATGGAGAAGTTAGGCTTTATGGTACAATCAGTAATACAAGAGAGGCGATTGACAAGGTAATTAGAAAGCTTGTCTCTACAGGTGCAGAGCTGCATTTTGTTTATGAAGCGGGACCTTGTGGTTTTGGGCTCTATCGCCATCTCACTGGCAATGGTTTTAAATGTATAGTAGCAGCCCCGTCCATGATTCCAAAGAAGGTTGGGGTTCGGATTAAAAATGATAACCGTGATGCGATCTCTCTTGCCCGCCTACTCAGAGCAGGAGAACTCACTTCCATTTATGTGCCTGATACAGAAGATGAAGCAATACGAGATTTAACCAGGGCACGAAATGATGCCAAAAATGCTGAGCGAAAAGCGAAACAGCGCTTGCATAGTTTTCTGTTGCGCCATGAATTTATTTATCCTGGGAAAACGAAATGGATCAAATCCCACTTTATATGGTTGGCACAACTTAAAATGAAACATCCTGCCCAGCAGATTGCTTTTCAAGAGTACATCGATGCTGTCAAGGAATGTACCGAGAGAATCACCAGGCTTGACGAAGAGATATTAAAAGCAGCTAATGAATGGAGATGGGGGCCTACTGTAAAAGCCCTTCAGGCTTTACGTGGAGTATCTCTGCTTACTGCAGTAAATATTGTGGCAGAAATAGGAGATTTTAACCGTTTCCAAAACCCAAAGGAGTTGATGGCGTACCTCGGCCTTGTTCCTTCGGAACACTCCAGTGGTGATCGGATAAGAAGAGGCGGCATTACCAAGACAGGTAATTCTCATGCCCGGAGAATATGCGTCGAAAGTGCTTGGGCATACCGTTATCAGGCTAGAGTCACACAATTATTACTCAAACGTCATGAAGGCCTTCCAAGAGATATTCTACAGATAGCCTGGAAGGCTCAACTACGATTGTGCACCCGATTTAGAAGGCTAAGAGCAAGAGGAAAAGTAACCCAGGTAGTTGTTGTCGCTATTGCGCGGGAACTTGTAGGCTTTATGTGGGATATTGCCCGTCGCATCCCTGCTGTTGCGTAAAAAATCAAACAAAGAAGGAGGTATGTAAAACAATCAATATATCGTTTTCATGATGTTGGCAGAGGCGCAGTCTCGGTATGGAGAATCCTCGTTCTTCCTGGTGAATGCACCTTGAAAACTTCAGAATACAGAGAGAGGCAGCTCCACGACGAAGCTTTGTCTGGCGGTAGCCAACCCGCGATTATCAGGCGCTCAACCGTCGTTTAAAAAGGCTCCGCCTCTGTTAATGTCATGAAACGTTAATAGCCTGCGGCAAAACAGGAAATGGGGTGGTTTGTCCTACTTGACACTGTCAGACATATCAGGAAGGTGCTTTCGTCACCGGCATCGACTTTTCAGCAAATTCGATCAAACATGCACGAGATGAAGCAAATAAAAACGGATTACATATCGACTACATAGTTTCTGATTATCTGGACTTCGAAACTACTGAGAAGTTCGACCTTATTATAATGATTATGTGCGATTTCTGCGCTTTGGGTCCAGCTCAAAGAAATGTTTTGCTTAGCAAATTCAAATCAATACTCAAGCCTGAGGGTTCCATCTTGATGGATGTCTATTCTCTGAATAGTTTTGAGGAAAAAATTGAAGATGCAGCATATGAAAAGAATCAGCTTTTCGGCTTCTGGAGCCCAAATGATTATTACGCTTTCGTTAACACCTTTAAATATGAAAATGAGAAGGTTGTGCTGGACAAATACACAATCTTTGAAGCAAACAAAGGCGATAGAATCGTCTATAACTGGCTTCAGCACTTCAGTGTTGATGCACTGCAAGCTGAGTTCGAAATTCACGGATTGGATATCAAGATGAGGTTGGGTAACGTAGCCGGAGATGAATTTTGCTCTTGTAAAGATGAGTTTGCTGTTATAGCAGGTCATTCAACAAACAATAGGCCAAAGTAGTCGCATATTGTTCTCACAAACGGGGTCTGACCTAAGCTGCAGGGAGGTTCCATGAAAGTTGAAGAATTAACAAAATTTGGTGTAAAACTCGAAATGCCAAATGATGTGGTTAAAAAACAAGCGGCAATCATTCCTTTTCATCTGAAGAACTTACATCAATGATAAGAGATGCTGGTTTTTCGATTAAGGCATCGAAGGTAATTGGTCACAAAACAAAGGCCTTGTACATCATTGGCCAAAAAGACAAGAACGAATAACAAAGTGCTTGCAGTCGGGCGCGTATCTTTGGCTGGAATTGGGGGCAATATGCAAAGAATTTTATTGGCTGGATCAACGGGTTATTTGGGAAGCTATATAGCAAAGGAACTTCAAAAAAGAACCTGCTTTTTTAGGGCGATTGCTCGAGATACAGAAAAACTGAAGCAAAATGACATTGAAGCCAGCGAGGTGCTTAAGGTAGAATTGACTGATCCAAATTCCATTAACGAGTGCTGCAAAGATATCGATGTAGTTATTTCAACTGTTGGCATTACAAGGCAGAAAGATGGCCTAACCTATATGGATGTAGATTATCAAGCCAATATGAATTTGCTGAAAGAAGCCAAAAAAAGTGGAGTTAAAAAATTTATTTATGTTTCAGCTCTAAACTCTGAAAAGCTCAGGAATCTGAAAATATGCGACGCAAAGGAGATGTTTGTTGAGCAGTTGAAGAAGTCAGAACTCGATTATTGTATTGTTCGCCCAAATGGCTTTTTCTCTGATATAGCAGAATTTTTTAACATGGCAAAAAGAGGGAGAGTATATCTTTTTGGAAATGGAGAGCTGAGATCGAATCCTATCCATGGTGAAGACTTGGCGACTGTTTGCGTCGATACTATCGATTGGCCTGATAAAGAAGTTGAAATAGGAGGCCCTGAGACACTCACTCAAAATGATATTGCATTGCTTGCCTTTGATATTTTGGGCACGAAACCGAGAATAACTCATATTCCAGACTGGGTAAGAGTTATAGTCCTCAAAATGGTCAGGGCGCTTACAGGAAGCAAGGTTTATGGTCCCGTTGAATTTTTCATGACAGTCATGGCAATGGATATGCTTGCCCCTGAATATGGTAAACACACGTTAAGAGAATACTTCAGAAGTTTAAATAACACCAACTCATAACACACCAAAAGAATATACAGCCATGGACCAGTATACAGGAAAAATAAAAAAGCTAAGGGCTCCCTTAATTGTTTTTCTTTCATTTTGGGCCATTGCCATTGTTTTATGGAAAACCACAGGGAATATTTTTTTTCTATTCAATTTTGGCTACATTGGGACTGCCGTCTGTGCTGGAATAGGCCTATATGTATTGCTTCCAAGAAAAAAGAAACCTACAGGTAGACGTTTTGCTCAATTGCTCATTGGGATCTATATGTTGGGCTTTCTTGGGGTTATCAAAACAGAAAACATGCAACTTGAAGGCTTCTTTTTTTACCTGCTTTCCGGATATTTTTCCGGCTCCGTAATTCATTATTTGGTAGCAAAAATATTTGGGCCGATTTTGTTTGGGAGAGGTTTTTGCGGTTGGGCGTGCTGGACTGCAATGACGCTTGACTTTTTACCGTATAAAAGAAACAAGGCAGGCAGGCTAGCCGAAAATTGGGAGTTCTTGAGATATATCCATTTTGGGTTCAGCCTTTTTTTAGTACTGGTATTCTGGTTCCTTTATGAATATCGTCCCACCCCCATGAGCAAATCAGAGTTGGCATGGCTCGTTGGCGGGAATACATTTTATTTTGTCTCCGCATTCATTCTTGCACTTACACTCAAGGATAATCGAGCTTTTTGTAAATATCTTTGTCCAATAACCGTCATACTGAAATTTACATCAAAATTTGCCTTTCTCAAAATTGAAGGGATCAAAGAGGACTGTACACAGTGCGGATCCTGTAACGCAGCGTGTCCGATGGATATCAACATCATGGAGTACGTCAAAAATGGTGAGAGAGTGCTCTCTACCGAATGCATATACTGTTTGACGTGTACAACCGTTTGCCCGGAGACAATACTCGATGACACCTTCAAAATGGATATTGGCGGCAAGGAACATATTCGCCGTATTGAAATCACAGAACAAGGCTAATGCAGCCGATGCTAAAAGCCGTTCGGCTGCATTAGCGATGCTACCACTGCCGCATCGAATGTAGGAGTATCCATTCAATACCTCCAATTTAGGTTTTTCTGAATTTAGAAAAATACGCTTTTCCAAAAACCTAACAATAAAAGGATGGTCTAAGGTAAGAGCTTCTCCATGAGATGTTACTAGAACGCACAATATCACATTGGCAGAGACTCGCATTGGCAAGGTCAACCATTTAAGCAAATCTGTAATTTAGGACTATTCCTGTGCATCCACCGTTTCACGATAGTTTTGGTGGGTAGCCCTTTTCTGATTATCAATTTTTGACCTGCACAGACATAATGTCTGACAGGGCACGAATCATCCCAACTCCTGTTAAGATAGATTGTAACAGCACGTTACAAGAATCCTATAACAAGGAGGGGAGCCATGAGGAATAATCACCGGACTAAATTTGTTGGAATGGATGTACATCAAAGAACAATAGCCATCGCTCTCGCAAATGATGGTTCTGATGGAGAAGTTAGGCTTTATGGTACAATCAGTAATACAAGAGAGGCGATTGACAAGGTAATTAGAAAGCTTGTCTCTACAGGTGCAGAGCTGCATTTTGTTTATGAAGCGGGACCTTGTGGTTTTGGGCTCTATCGCCATCTCACTGGCAATGGTTTTAAATGTATAGTAGCAGCCCCGTCCATGATTCCAAAGAAGGTTGGGGTTCGGATTAAAAATGATAACCGTGATGCGATCTCTCTTGCCCGCCTACTCAGAGCAGGAGAACTCACTTCCATTTATGTGCCTGATACAGAAGATGAAGCAATACGAGATTTAACCAGGGCACGAAATGATGCCAAAAATGCTGAGCGAAAAGCGAAACAGCGCTTGCATAGTTTTCTGTTGCGCCATGAATTTATTTATCCTGGGAAAACGAAATGGATCAAATCCCACTTTATATGGTTGGCACAACTTAAAATGAAACATCCTGCCCAGCAGATTGCTTTTCAAGAGTACATCGATGCTGTCAAGGAATGTACCGAGAGAATCACCAGGCTTGACGAAGAGATATTAAAAGCAGCTAATGAATGGAGATGGGGGCCTACTGTAAAAGCCCTTCAGGCTTTACGTGGAGTATCTCTGCTTACTGCAGTAAATATTGTGGCAGAAATAGGAGATTTTAACCGTTTCCAAAACCCAAAGGAGTTGATGGCGTACCTCGGCCTTGTTCCTTCGGAACACTCCAGTGGTGATCGGATAAGAAGAGGCGGCATTACCAAGACAGGTAATTCTCATGCCCGGAGAATATGCGTCGAAAGTGCTTGGGCATACCGTTATCAGGCTAGAGTCACACAATTATTACTCAAACGTCATGAAGGCCTTCCAAGAGATATTCTACAGATAGCCTGGAAGGCTCAACTACGATTGTGCACCCGATTTAGAAGGCTAAGAGCAAGAGGAAAAGTAACCCAGGTAGTTGTTGTCGCTATTGCGCGGGAACTTGTAGGCTTTATGTGGGATATTGCCCGTCGCATCCCTGCTGTTGCGTAAAAAATCAAACAAAGAAGGAGGTATGTAAAACAATCAATATATCGTTTTCATGATGTTGGCAGAGGCGCAGTCTCGGTATGGAGAATCCTCGTTCTTCCTGGTGAATGCACCTTG
Source organism: Desulfopila sp. IMCC35008 (assembly GCF_010646885.2). Lineage (GTDB taxonomy): Bacteria > Desulfobacterota > Desulfobulbia > Desulfobulbales > Desulfocapsaceae > Desulfopila. Next base: position 6,275,431 of record NZ_CP050700.1, read on the forward strand.
AAAACTTCAGAATACAGAGAGAGGCAGCTCCACGACGAAGCTTTGTCTGGCGGTAGCCAACCCGCGATTATCAGGCGCTCAACCGTCGTTTAAAAAGGCTCCGCCTCTGTTAATGTCATGAAACGTTAATAGCCTGCGGCAAAACAGGAAATGGGGTGGTTTGTCCTACTTGACACTGTCAGACATATCAGGAAGTAGTTAAATATGAGGTTGATAAAATATTTTCATATCTTGGATGCGGCAATATTAACCCCTTATGTCACGATTGCACAAAACTATACCGCTTCCGCTATAGAGCTTTGGACTGAATCACCACCACTATCATAGTGGTAGTTTACTGCAGACCCTATTTAACAGGTTTCTTCCACCTGTGGCCCGAGGGCGGGCTTACCGAAGATTGATTTGATTTGACTTCAGATTTCTGCTGATGAGTAATTTCTGTGTACGACACCCGTTTTCCCATCTCCCACACCTCAGCATATTTCTTCCCATCAGGAAATGTCCTAGTCCCCTGACCATTTTTTTTGCCCTCTTTCCATTCCCCCACATATCTCTGCCCATCAAGCCATGTATGAGTCCCTTGCCCTTTCACTACGCCGTTTTCAAATTTTCCCTCATATTTCTGACCATTAGGCCATGTATAAGTCCCTTGCCCTTCCACTACGTTCTCTTTCCATTCCCCCACATATTTCTCCCCATTAGGAAATGTCATAGCCCCCCGACCATTCTGGCAATCACCGGAAACGCATTCCCCTGCACCAGATGAAAGTGCTGTCAGCAATAGAGCCAGTATGGCAAAAAAAAGATATTTCATCGTTTTCTCCAAGAGTAGTGTTCGAGTGATGGTGGTACTACAAGAGAATAGGATAGTGCAGCTCCAATTCCCAAAAAAATGAATGTAATCTTTTCCAAAATGAGACGTTGTGCTTATTGGGTCAGCGTATAAAAAAAACTTTGAAACCAAGTCGGATCCTTGAACCATTTATATTCAATTTTATTGAATGTTCCGTCCTGCTTGATTTTAGTGATATACGTTGTGAGCCAAATGCCAAGCTCAGAATCGTTTTTTCGATACCCTATTCCTAGAGTGTTCTCAGTAAGCAGATCCGGTAAAATAGTGTGTGGTTCGGGTGCAAGTTTTAACATCACAATAGAGTTGCTTGCATAGTTAGCAATCAGTGCATCAACCAGTTGACTACCCATGGCATTGGCGCATTCATGTATGTCACTATATGGAACTAACTTTGCGTTCGGCAATTTAGTTTTCGCTAATTGCTCGCTATAGTAGTAGCCTTTGACAAAAGCAACCGAGTATCGTTCATTGTTAAGATCATTATACGTCTTAATCTTTGCTGAATCTTTGCTGCGAATCAAGACAGACTCTCCCATAATGAAATACGGCACAAAACTTATTGTTTGTTTTCTCTCTTCAGTGATTTCCATTCCTGTAAGGATAATATCGATTCTATTTGAAATAAGGCTCTGAATAAGATCCTCCCATTCAAGGCTAACCAGCTCTAACTTGACATTCATTGCATTGGTTATCTCGGTTGCTAGCTCAACATCAAAGCCAATGAGTTCTCCAGTAGGTGTAGGTACTTCAAATGGCAAATATCCGGGGGTAAGACCAACGCGAAGCGTACCACGCGTGAGAATGTCTTGAGGTGCTGAACCTTGAAAAATTGGTGCATCCGAGGATGGTTTTTTCCATTTACGTCCGGAAGAACTGTGTGCAACCTGAAAAAACAATAGTACAAAAGCAGTGATAATTATAAATGAAGTCGGAATTAAAACAGATCTCACCCTATGCATAGTTGTATCCTCTGTTAGTTGAGTAGTCGAGTTGTTTCAATCAATCAGCCTTCTTCCAGCGACGCTTTAAGGGGGAGCTTGGTGATTGCAAATTATTTTTTTTACTGGACTGACTAGCTTGTGATTGTTTGACCTGTTCCCCTTGGGTTACCTCTATACTTGATAGAAGTTCCCCCATGTCATACTCCTGGGTAAAAATCGCTCCATCGACTCTTCTCAGAAATTTTACCGTCCCATTGGAAACTCCGTCTACATACTCACCGACGTACTCATCCCCATTTGGCATCGTAAGCGTTGCTTGACCGTGCCATTTGCCATTCTTATATTGCCCAACATACTTCATTCCATTTGGCTTCGTAAGAGTTCCCTGACCGTGCCATATACCGTTCTTGTATTGCCCAACATACTTCATCCCATCGGAGTAAGTGATCGCCCCCTGACCATGTAATGCAGTGTCATTGAATTGCCCAACATATATACTGCCATCTTCAAAGTTAACGGTTCCATACCCACCTTGGCAATCACCTGAAACACACTTGCCCCTGCTTGATCCCGCATAGCATTCATGTGTTGCAAGAAAACAAACTATAACGATAAGAAAGATAGATTTCATTTTTGTCTCCTCAAACAGTTAGTGTACCTAGTTCTAATTTGCTTTCTTCCAGCGACGCCCGGATGGGAGACTTGATGGTGCCGCTACGGCCGGCACAGATGGCGTATTACTTGTAGCTTGAACCGGTGTTGAACTCTGTGCGGATAGTCTCTCTTCTGAAACCAGCTGTCCCATATTGAGTACCTGAGAAGATCTATCTCCATTGGGGTAGGTGTATATTCCTTGACCATGTGCCAGATTATTTTGCCAACCACCAGTAAATTGATATCCACCTGGCCACACGTAGGTTCCCTGGCCATGTTTTTTATTGTATCTCCAACCACCCGAGTACTGCTCGCCACTCGAATAAACGTAGGTCCCATAGCCGTGTTTTTGCTCATTCTGCCAATCACCAGTATATTGCTCACCGTCATTCCATTGATAGGTTCCGCGGCCAGTGACGTAATTTCCGGAGACGCATCCGGCTGAATGGCATTCTCCGGACGAAAGGATCACTGCTAGCGCTAAGATAACCAAATATTTCATAAGTCTCTCCTTATGACCGTAGGTATATTATATCTTCCGAGTGTTGAACTCACTGCCGTCGGCAACTAACATCACCTCTCTGCGCCCCTCGCAATCCAGGGGCTAGCTTACGTTGCGGTGTCATAAATGCTCGACCACAAATATCACACTTCCAGTCGGTGTTCTTGTCTACCGCGGTTCTATGATAACTATAGTCCTTACCACCGTACTGCTTACACACTAAGTTATGTCCGGTACAATAATTACCGCCACTCTGCGTATGCCCGGAAGAAGTTGGTTTCTTCTTTGTCGGTTTCGGTTTTGATGGAGGCTGCTTCGGAGGTACGTTAGGCCTTTGAGGTTTTTTCTTGTCATAATATCCAGGCGGTATTTCGTCATACTCATTCATCCAGGCATTTTGCTGGTTCAGATTTTGATTGAAAGCGTTCATCCATTCCCACATATCCTGAATGTTTTGCTGTTCATTGTTCTGGACCTGCTGTTGTTCTTGATTTTGTGCGACATTTGCAGCCACCTTAACTGCTTGATCATACCAGCCGCAGCTCTGGGCTCCGGCCATGAGTCCCCTGACAGTATTCATATCATTTCTCTGCAAAGCAGAATTGATATAGCCGCGAACCTGCTCACAACTCTGACAGGATGAGCCATTAGGCCCAGTTAAGGCCAGCATTCCGGAATCACACTGGCAGGTATACCGATCTCCATTGATAACGGCATGACTCCCGGGTGCTTGCTGCTCACATTTTTGATCGAGTACAGCCTGTTGAGTTTCATTTTGTATTTGCTGCGCTACAGACTTTGACCAGCTACAGACACTTGCAAGGCTAACCAAAGACTCTGCATAACTGGTATCCCCCTGTCCCATTGCTGCGGTATAGTCACCATACAAGGTTGAGCAGGGTACGCACTCTGCTTGATTGTTTTGATCACTGAGTTTTACCGTGCCCTCTGGACAGGATTGTGGTGTGTTGAGCTCATTCTGTGCCTGGTTACTCCAGCCGCATGAAGCGCCGAGATCAACTAGTGTTTGCGCATACTCACGATCGCCGCTTGACGCTGCACCATTGAAATCACTATATAGTTCGTCGCAAGGTACGCATTGGTTTTGTCCGTTGTTATCACTCAGCTTCACTGTATTTCCGGGGCAGCTTTCGGCGTCTTTTATTCGCTGGTTTCCGCTTATTGCCCAATCACAATTTGGAGCAAGACCAAGTAGCGTCTGGGCATATCCTTTATCGTTACCATCTAATGCTGCGTTAAATTCTACATAGAGTTCATCGCACGGAACACATTGATTATTATTGTTGTCGTCACTGAGCTTCACACTATTCTCCGGACACCTTAGTGTCTTTTCACTTCCGTCAGATTCAGACCTATCGGAAGATAGGTTGTCAGTTGTTACCCCTCCTCCACCATCAAGTACACCGCCACCCTCTTCGCTCTGATACGTACCATCATGCAATATAGATCCACCATTGATTGATATCGTTTCCCACTCACCTTCTGCATAGAACTCGTTAAGATTCGGTTGACCGCCTGGGTTTGTTATTTTCTCCGGGTTAGTTGCTAACTCATATGCGAGTCTAATCCCGAATGGATCATATAAATGGCTTATAAATTTATCTAATAAACCATACTGGTAGACATCCACAAAATCTTTAGAAGCAACTATATTTCCTTTTTTGTCTCCAAAGAGCAATTCTCCCAAATCTTTTGTAAATTTAGAACCTTTTTCACTTGCTATGGTGTTACAACTTAGGATCTGGATGACCCCATTTTCAGCCATTACTCCACGAGATCCTTTCAGGCCGTCAACTTTCTCCTGGTAATCTTTTTGTGTAGATATGGCTTTGTTAATTTCGTATTCTCCTTCATTTGCACGTTTTTTATTTTCTGCTGATTCTCCATATTTGTAGACCATGTCCTCGAATTTTTTCAAATCTATAGTTTCAGAAAACAGCTGAAATGCCTCCAGGTTTATACCAGGATTTTCTCCTTTCTTACCGTCTCCATGACCTCCTATAATCAGTTGGTCAATTTCAACCCCTTTCCTTTTAAGATTTGATAAATAATCAAACATTTGTTTTTCAGATTTGGGGGAGATGACTATTTTGACATGATTTACTCCTCCGATTACTTGCCGTAACTTTACAATTGCAGAATCTGATTCTTTTTGGGGTAAAATAGCGACACTAACTATTTCTTTTTTCTTCTCAACAGCGCTTGTAATTGACACGAAAAAAATGAGAACACACGCTGTAAATATTAACGATGAGATAGTGTTTTGGAAGTTCATTTATAATCTCCGGGTAGACGAAATGTTCAACTGCCTCTATTTCTACTAAGCACAGATTTCTTCGCCCTTTGTAACACATAGGCGAGACAATCAGTAATAAGTTGCTGAAATTACCTGATCAGTAGTCTCAACCAAGGGCATCTTTCCTTCTCATCTGTTAATTAAGTACCTTCCAAAAAAGATATTGCTCTGGTAAATCATTTTTATGACTTTGAACCCTAGCTCACAACTACCGCCATGACAACACCTTGCTCGATACACACCCATTAGCGACAGGTATTTTCTTTTCCAGGAGTCGGTATATGTATCAGTATCCCATCTCTTGATGGTGTTTCATAACATCCTATCCAATTTACATTGTTATATCCAGACCATTTACCTGATCAACCTAAGTCCAAATATGCCGTACTTCCGCTTCAGAATTTGTTCTCTAATAAGATGCAGATCCATACATGAGCTATTAAGACCTAGCGATTGACAAAGTGTTAGAGAAGTTTGCGGATAGGTTACGAGGACTCATGTCATTGCAATGGCAGTGACTATTGTTGGCAATGTTAACCATTTCAGCAAACCTGCAAGTTAGGACTATTCCTGTCTTCTCTTCAGAATCATGTCAGCACATCACTCACTCCTGTCAAACGTTAAACTCACAGTAAGAAGGTAGAATCTTGAAACTCGGCAAAAGATTGAAGCAAATTGAATCGATGGTTACATCAGACTATACCCACATCTGGGATTGTTGCTGTGACCATGGCTTATTAGGAGCAGCCTTACTAAAAAGGCATGTCGCACCACACATTCACTTTGTTGATGTTGTTCCCCAGCTTATGAGCGAGCTGAAAAAAAAACTGCAACGCTTTTACTTAAATTCATCTTCAAGCTGGCAAATTCATTGCCTTGATGTGGAAGCATTACCACTGGAACAATATGAAGGAAAAAGCATAGTCATTATCGCGGGAGTGGGGGGTGATTTAATAACTCAGTTTGTCACTGCTATTCATCAGAACCACTCCACAACACCCATTGATTTCCTGTTATGCCCAGTTTATCAGCAATTTACACTACGGCAGCGACTGATTGAACTTGATTTCAGTCTTAAAGATGAAGTGTTAATCGAAGAAAATCGACGATTATATGAAATTCTACTGGTTTTTTCGCCTGCAAAAACAGACGATAAACTTGCTAAAGTCAGCCCGGTTGGGGAGTTGATTTGGCAAACCAATACCGATGAACAATCAAAAGTAGCTACCGACTATCTAAATCAAACCCTCAATCATTTTCAGAGAATGCAACGAGGAGGCGACTATGATGTTCAGCACATTATTGATGCCTATCGCTCTGTTACTCATAACCATAACATTTACATCGGTTAGCGAAATGACTGAAACGATAGCGAATTAATTATTGATGAAGATGGCCAATACGAAATATACCAAATGCTTTTGCGAGGAAAATATATGGCATTTGTGTCAACATGCAGATCTGGTAGAGTTTCCCAAATATGTTCTTTTCATCTCAAACGTTATAAAGCAATGTCCCTTCTGGTTTCAAAAAACTGCACCAGCACAGGAGTTCATCTGTTGGGACTATCATGTAGTTTTAGCCGTGAATATGGAAGGTTGGCAAATATTTGATCTGGATACGACTCTGTCTTTTCCAATCGATTTGAAAGAGTATATTTCTTCCACTTTTAAAGGCAAGACAGGTATTCATCCAGGTTATCTTCCCAATTTTAAGATTATTGGTGCCGAAAGATATGTAAGAGAATTTTATTCTTATCGGAAGCACATGAAAGATGAGGTCGGCAAATGGCTAAGTCCGGCTCCAGATTGGCCGTTGATCCTCGGTAACAAACAGCTATCTATTGATGGGTTGTTTGATTTTACCGGTTCGAGCAAGCAGGAAATATATAGCTTGTCTGAGATGGTTGAATATCTGTATGAAGAGGCGTAGTGAAGCGCGCTACTTAACTTTGACATTGAACCTGCCACACTCAATCTCAAGAAATTCATAATCTCGTTAAACGTTATATGTTTCCTGTTAAGGTCCCGATCTGTCAGAGTAAAAAAATACTCTATTTCCGAGATGTAGGGGGTCAAACCTTATAGAAAATGGTTGCAAACCTCACGACGCGCTACATAATGTGTGTATCACAATGGGAAAAATTGTGATACCAGTGTGATACGCAAAAAAAAACCTCAAGGGCATAACTCCTTGAGGTCTTTAGTATTTCGTGGTCGGGAAGAGAGGATTTGAACCTCCGACCCCAGCGTCCCGAACGCTGTGCTCTACCAGACTGAGCCACTTCCCGACGCGTGTGATCCGCTATGCGGATCAAAAGAACGAGTGACATTATCATGTGTCAGATTAGAAATCAAGTACGAGATCGGCTTGGTCGTAATTTTTTTATAAACGGTAAGTAGCGCCAGACTTGAGAATGGTGGTGTTGCTGTTGAGGTTCTTGCCGAATTGTGAGAGCGAATGGTCGCAGGTGTCGTGCGGAGACAGGAAGACAGATTCGGGCTGTATCTCGTTGATATTTTCAATGGTTTGGCTCAGGTCATTTTCGGTGATGCGTTTCCATGGTTGTTTCCCGGTTCTCCTGGAAATTCGGTTTCCGCCTGCTGGTCCACCAGCACCTGAATCTCAAGAAAATCCAGTTCCGGCAGGTTCAGCAGTTTTGCGTGTTCTATCCGCTGCCGGTTGAGATGGCGGGCTTTTCTCACTTCCCTGGAAAAAGATCGGTTCCTGAGCAGAAGGCTGGGGAGGAGGACCGGAGAGGGAGAGGGCGAGAACCGGCCACCATAATGGAGATATTCTGGTATTCACGAAGGTCTGATTCTAGGTGAGGGCATTCGCGTATTTTATAGCCTTGAGATAAATTTCGGCGACTCTTTCTTGCTCGATCTGTAATGGGGCCAAGGCTGAAGCGAGTTTTTTAGGTTGGAGCCGTTCGTAGGCTTTTGAGCTATCGATAAAGAGAGAGTATTCTCCGCTGTCATTGATAAGTGCCTCCCGGGCAGAAGGTGTCAGGGGTAATTTGTTGACTATCTCTTCCATGGTCGAGTCCAGCATCACGTCGATGAGAGAGAAGAGGCCTATCAGGTATATCTCAGATGCATCTTCTGCAAAATGACTTTCCAGGGCCAGCAGTTCACAGAATTTTGCCCGGACCAGGGCAAGACGCACCAGTTCCTCGGGCTTATCGCTTGCCAGTTCGGAAACAAGAACCAGCATAATGAAACTTCGCAGCTCTTTTTCCCCTAAATAGGCGATGGCATGTTTAACCGTCGTTACTTTCTGAACCAGATAAAAATAGGCAGAGTTGAGAAAACGGAGCAGTTTATAGCTGATCGAAATATCTCTTGAGATGATCTCGTGCAGCCGGTCGATGGTGGTTGATTTCTTGGTTACTTCTGCAAGGAGGTGGATAAGGCTCAGTTTTGCCGCTGCGAGCTCCTTGATTTTTATGGATTCCGGTCGGCAGAAAAAGAATCCCTGGAAGAAGGTGAACCCCATTTTCATAGCTTTGTTGAATTCATCCTGGGTTTCTATCTTTTCTGCCAAAAGCTTCACATTGAAACGTTGGAGCTTGTGAACTGTTTTTATTATCTCATCGAGAGGTGAGAGGCGGAAATCGATCTTGATGATATCCACCCACTTGATCAGTGGATCAAAACTTCTGTCGTAGACAAAATCATCGAGTGCCAGTGTGTATCCTTTTTTCGAGAGAGTCTTGCAGGCACGGATAATCTCCTCGGTGGGGCGTACATCCTCTAAGATCTCGACCACTATCCGGGTTTTCGGAAAAGAAAACGGAACCTTCTTAAGCAGCAGTTCTTCGGTAAAGTTAATGAAACAGGGGCGCGAGCCGGAAATAATCTCCACCCCTTCTGTCAGAAATGTTGAAGAGAGCAGGCTTGTTGTGGCCTGTTCGCCTGTTATTGAAGTGAGGGTATGGGTTTTGGTGCCGCGGTACAGCAATTCGTAGGCATGGAGCTTTCTATGTTCGTTGAATATGGGTTGACGGGCAATAAAGACATCCATGACTGATCGTTATTTCGGGGTGGATTACCGCGTTCTTTGTTCACGTGCCAGTGAGGCGAAAAAGTGGAGAATGCGCTGTTTGTTAACTTCACTGACCCGCTGGAATTTTAGGCCGGTTGTCTCCTGGCCTGCCCGAACAACCTTAGCCTGGATTTCAATTGTGTCATCCGGGCTGTCAAAGGTGATGGTGAGCAGGATCCGTTCCCTCTCTGTAAATTCCACTGTTGCCTGTTCGAGCGCGCACCCGCTGGTGGAAATGTTGACGATGTAGGCCTGTCCGTCCTCGAATTCTGTCTTATACCGGACAGGTCTCTTGAGCCCGTCAAATCGAAGTGCACCGCGTTTTGATATCTGTTTTGGCATGGGTGCTGGGAAAAGGTAAAATACCTTGGCTGCTGTTTGTTGTACGGTCAGCGGATGAGAGCCGCAGTGCTTCGGCAGGCATGGGCCAACGTTTATATTATAACAATCATTAACAATAAGATATTAGAAATGTAAAAGCAAATTTGATTATGTTCCGGTATCACCATTGTTCTATTTGTAATAGAACGACCTTTGCGAGATAACCGTTGACAATCGGTAGAAATACTGGCTGTGTAAACAAAAACAGATTTTCTTCAAACCATGAAATGAGGATGAGAATGGAATTGAATCGTTTCAGCGGAAGTGACAACTACGTGCTCGATGATGAATTGGCTAAAATTGTTAATATCTCCATGGCGTTGGAGATGCCTCTTCTGTTAAAAGGCGAACCCGGAACAGGCAAGACCATGCTGGCCCATGCAATTGCCTCATCGCTGCAGATGGATCTGATTGTCTTAAACGTGAAATCGAGCATGAAGCTCATTGAGGCGCTCTATCAATACGACACCCTGACCCGGCTCAATGACAGCAGATTTGGAGATTCGGAACGCAATGTGAGCAACATTAATGAATATATTAAGATGGGAAAGATCGGTCAGGCATTTACCGCTGACAGTCGCTGTGTGCTGCTTATCGATGAGATTGATAAGGCCGAAACTGAGTTCCAGGACGATATGCTTGATGTACTCGACCAGATGCAGTTCGATATTATGGAAACAGATGAGGTGGTGAAAGCCAAAAACAGGCCCGTGGTGATTATTACTTCCAATGCCAAAAAGGATCTGTCTGACCCGTTTCTCGGGCGATGCAATTTTCACCACATTGCCTTTCCTGAACCGAAGATGATGCGTAAGATCATCAACAGTCATTTCCCTGATATTGACGGAAAACTTGCGGATAACGCCATCTCCACCTTTTACGACCTGCGCTCCCTTGATGATGTAGAGAAGAAACCGGCGACGCGGGAATTGATAAACTGGTTGAGGGCCCTGCAGGTGGATCCTGATTTCAGGCGGGGGGAAAAGCTGAAAAAAGAGATCCCTTATCTCGGGGTCCTGTTTAAGAAGAGCGGTGATTACCAGAAATCTGCCAATATCGACATGAGACGGCGGTTTTTCCGCTGACAGTTTGCCGTGTTTATTCAATTCTTCTATACCCTGCGGGAAGTAGGTATCCCGGTAAGCCCAACCGCATTTCTGCGTTTTCATAAGGCCCTGGGTTCCGGGCTGGTTAACTCGGTGGAAGATTTCTATACCGCCGCACGAACCATACTGATAAAGAGTGAGCGGCACTTCGATCTCTACGACCAGGTGTTTGCCCACACCTTTCAGGGGGCGGAATTGGTGGACCCGGAAGAGGAGGAATATGCACTGCTGGCTTCCGGGCTGTTGTCAGAATGGTTGAAAAATCCCAAGGAGCTGGCTCAGGCGCTCGGTGTTGATGAAGACAAACTGGGCAAGATGACCCCTGATGAGCTGCTGGAGTATTTCAAAGAGCGTCTGCGCGACCAGGATGGGCGTCATGACGGCGGCTCGAAATGGATTGGTACGGGTGGCACCTCACCGGTAGGGCATTCCGGTTATCATCCTGGCGGGATGCGGGTGGACGGTGTGTCACGTAATAAATCCGCTATGAAGGTGGCGGGCGAGCGTCGGTATCGTGACTATGCCGCCGATGGCCCTTTGACCGTACACTCTATTGGTGAGGCCCTGAAAAAACTTCGTCACCTGGTTCCCCAGGGAGCACGGGACAGTCTCAATATCGATGCTACTATCTACCGGACCATGAAAAACGGTGGTGAGATCGAGCTGGTTTTCGACCGCAGTGTCGTCGATCGTTTAAAGATTATCCTGGCCATTGATAATGGGGGGTGGTCCATGGATCCTTATGTGGAGGTTGTGCAGACCCTGTTTACCTATGCACGGGCTCAGTTCAAGGATGTGAAGACCTACTTCTTCCATAACACCATTTATGACCTGTTATGGGAGGATCCCGCCCGGTTGAAAAAGGCGGTTGCCATTGACAGCTTTTCCAGGTTCGATCCGCAGACGCGCTTGATCCTGGTTGGTGATGCTTCCATGGCTCCTTATGAGTTGATGTCTACTGACGGTTCGATCTATGCCTTTGAACGTTCGGGAAAGCCCAGCGTCGAACGGCTTCGTTTCCTTTCTGAAACTTTTGAGAGATGTATCTGGCTTAATCCAATACCCGCGAGGAACTGGCCCTATACCAGGACAATTAAGGTGATCAAGGACATTTTTCCCATGTATGAGCTGTCCCTTGAGGGACTTGAGAAAGGTGTACATCACCTGATGCAGAGGTAAGACGTGCTGAAGAGGACAATAAGGCAATGAAAAACATGGAAAAGCTCTCCTGGTTGATTGAGAAAATAACCCCTGAAATACGAGACGTCCGTCAGCGGATTCATAAGAACCCGGAGCCTGCCTTTGAGGAACACACCACGGCGTCGCTTATTGCCGGTAGGTTAAGAATGATCCGAGGGCTGGAGGTGGAGACGGAGGTGGCCCGGACCGGGGTTGTGGCAACTCTCGGCAGGGAAAAAAGCGGTCCGTGCATTGCCTTACGGGCCGATATGGACTGTCTGCGCATGCAGGAGGAAAATGATCTTGACTATGCCTCGGAAAAGGATGGGTTGATGCATGCCTGCGGCCACGACGGGCATACTGCCTGCCTGCTTGGGACGGCTTTAGTCCTGGCCGAGATGCATGAGGATCTTGCGGGTCCCGTGAAGTTTCTGTTCCAACCTGCTGAAGAGAACCATGGCGGTGGCCGTCACATGGTTGAGGCTGGCGTACTGGAAAATCCCAGGGTTGAAGCTATCTATGGACTGCATGGGAACACGACGCGCGATCTGGGAATGATCGGCATCAACAGCGGACCTTCGATGGCCGCATCGAAATATTTTACCATCACCGTTAATGGTCGAGGTTGTCATGCGGCTTCTCCGCATCGTGGCATTGATCCGGTTGTTATCGGCAGCCAAATCGTAGTGGCGGCCCAGTCAATTGTTTCCAGAAATGTCAATCCACTGGATAACTGTTTGATTTCCATTCCTAAATTTTCTGGCAGTACCGCCCCAAATGTGATCCCGGAAAAGGTGGTGCTCGAGGGAACCCTGAGGGCCTTGAATAATCGATCCCGGGAGTTGTTGGAGCAGCGGCTGGCAGAACTTGTGGTAAAAACGGCCGAGGCCCATGGCGGAACAGCCACCATCGAATATTTCGGGGGCTACCCTCTGTTAGTAAACGATCCGGTGGAAACGGCCTATGTGCAGGAGACGGCTGTACGGCTTTTGGGCGAACAGAATGTGGACCGGTCGTACCCGCCGTCTCTTGGTGCTGAGGATTTTGCCTTTTATGCCGAAAAGGTGCCTGCTGCCTTCTTCTGGTTGGGGCTGCAACCGAAAGGCGAGCCGGTGTCGCCACTTCATCATCCGCGGTTTGATTTTAACGACGATGCAATCCCTCTTGCCATGCGACTTTTTTGTGAGATTGTTCTGGGGTATGCATCCCGCCAGACCGCCTGAGTCATCCGGCAGCATGTTGACCTCGACTTAAAGATAATGTCTTATATTCTACTCATACTTACCACCCTGTTCTGGTCCGGGAATTTTGTAATCAGCCGGGGAATGCATGCAGATATCCCACCTTTGGCGCTTTCATTCTGGCGCTGGGTTGTTGCCTTCCTGATTCTGTCCCTCTTTGCTGTTCGCCATCTCTGGGGACAGCGGCAGCTGGCCCGGACCCATTTACGGTTTATCTTCATCCAGGGGGTTCTTGGAGTGGGTGGCTTCAATACACTGATCTATCTCGCTGTCCAGTCGACTACGGCAATTAACGCGGTATTGGTTAATTCCTGTATTCCCGTTCTGATCGCGGTGTTTTCCTGGGTGCTGCACCGGGAAGTGATGAGCCCCAGGCAGTGTCTTGGTGTTGTCGTTTCCCTGTCCGGTGTAGTTCTTATTATTGCCCAGGGAGATGTGGCGGCTTTGCTGTCCGTTCGTTTTAATCCCGGAGATCTTTTGGTGCTGCTGGCTGCGGTACTGTGGGCGCTCTATTCAGCCAACCTGAGAAACTACCCGAGAGAGTTGCATCCTTTTGCATTTCAGTCAGGTATTGTTCTTGTCGGTCTTTGTTGTATAACCCCTTTTTACCTTATTGAACTGTCTCGCGGGACTACCTTTTCTCCTACAATTCCCGCTTTAATGACTATTTTGTATGTGGCAATTTTTGCCTCGGTATTGGCCTTTATTTTCTGGAACAGAGCGGTGAGGGCCGTGGGGGCCAATAAGGCTGGCCCATTTATCCACTTAATGCCTGTTTTCAGTACGGTATTGGCAGTAATTTTCCTGGGTGAGCAACTTTATCCCTACCACTTCAAGGGGGCCGCCCTCATTTTTACAGGTATTATTATGACCACTGTCCTGGTGGCCAGGAAAAAATAAGACATCCTTATTAGCCTCAGTGCAGGTCAAAAAATGGTAATGCTTCCCGAACCCCGATATCGACCACCGTTCCCTTTCACCAATGGTCATGTCCAGACAATCTATCCAACCCTGTTCCGTTCCGTACCCCGGCTCGATCCTGTCCGGGAACGTCTCGAGACGCCCGATGGGGATTTTGTCGATATTGATCACCATTATTGCCCGGATATGCGATCGGATAAAGTGGTCATCATTAGTCACGGACTGGAAGGTAACTCCCGCAAAAAATACCCGCTCGGTATGGCCGCGCATCTGACCCGCCTTGGTTGGGATGCCGTGTGCCTCAATTTTCGGGGATGTTCCGGTGAGCCGAATCGGTTGCTTCGTTTCTACCATTCCGGCGTAACCGACGACCTGCATACGGTGCTGTGTCACGTCCTCGATAAGGGTGATTACACCACGGCTGCTCTTGTTGGGTTCAGTATGGGGGGGAATCAGACTCTTAAATACCTTGGCGAGCAGCCGGACAAGGTGCCCCGGCAGGTCAGGAAGGCTGTGGTTTTCTCTGTTCCCTGTGATCTGGCCTCTTCTGCGCACAAGCTAGCCCGACCGCTGAACAGGATCTATATGTACTATTTTATGAAAGGGTTGAAAGAAAAAATAAGGGTAAAGGCCAGGCAATACCCAGGAAGCATTGATACCACTTCTCTTGCAAACATGATATCCTTTGCGCCGTTTGATGACGCTTATACTGCACCGATACATGGTTTCAGGGACGCGGCTGATTATTATTCCAGATGTTCATCTAAACAATTCCTGCGGGCTATCCGGGTGCGGACTTTAGTGGTACAAGCGGCTGATGATCCGTTTCTGCCAGCCTCCTGCTATCCCCAACTTGAGGCACAGTATAATCCCCATCTATTTCTTGAGATCCCGGCCCACGGTGGGCATGTTGGTTTTATAGGCGAGGATGGCAGTCATACTTACTGGTCTGAGGAGAGGGCTGGCCGATTCCTGTCAGAGTAAACCTGTTGGTAAATCCGGTCCTGTTTATCGCCTATGATTGTATACATAATGACAAGGAAGATATGACACACGAATTTGACGGCAAAAAATACGAGAAGGCCTCTGATCATCAGAAAGAATGGGGACAAGCGCTTATCGCCGAGCTGGATCTCAGAGGTGATGAATATGTCCTTGATCTCGGTTGCGGCGACGGGACCCTGACAAAGCATATAGCGGAACTTGTTCCTGACGGTGAGGTATTGGGTATCGATGCCTCGCTGGGGATGATTGACGCAGCACTCCCGAAGGCCGCTGGAAATCTGTTTTTTCAACACCTTGATATCAATCAACTTGATTTTGAGGATCGGTTTGATATCGTTTATTCCAATGCCACCCTGCATTGGGTGAAGGACCATATTCACCTGCTCAGAAGCTGTCGTCGTGCGCTTCACGATCATGGTCGTCTTCGTTTTAACTTTGCCGGAGACGGTAACTGTTCGAGTTTTTTTAAGGTAGTGCGCGAAGCCATGAAAATGCCTGCTTTCGAATCCTTTTTCACCGGGTTTGACTGGCCCTGGTACATGCCGGCTGTTGATGATTACCAGGATCTGGCCCGGTCCGTTTCATTAACGGACGTTCGTGTCTGGGGCGAAAACGCCGATCGCTACTTTCCCGACGAGCAGGCAATGATTCGCTGGCTCGACCAGCCAAGTCTTGTACCGTTTCTATTCTATTTAGGAGAAAGGGAGAAGGGCGCTTTCAGAGAGGTTGTCATAAACAGGATGATTGAAGAGACTAAAGGGGTGGATGGCAGGTGTTTTGAGACGTTTCGGCGGATAAATATATTGGCAGGGAAATGAGGTGACAGATCGTGAAGTTACAAGATGGGCCAGGGACGATATGCATTGGTGCCTGCCGGGAACAGGACCTTGTTGAGCTGAGAAGCCTGATGACAGAATTAGGCTATGAACGGAAGGAACGAGAACTTTCGACGACAGTACGGGAGATACGGCAGAGGGGCGGTGAGGTTTTCGTTGCAGTAAAAGAAGACCATGTCATTGGCTGTGTCTGCGCCTTGCTAGATCTTCGCCTTGCTGCCGGTACATATGGGGAGATTGTGAGCCTGGTGGTAACCGAGGAATTCAGGGGTGCCGGGGTGGGGAGGGTTCTTGTCACCCATGCAGAAAGCTGGCTTGGTGAGCGCGTGGGAAAAATACGGGTGCGAGCCAATACCCGCAGGAAGGAGGCTCATGGTTTTTACCGCTCACTCGGATACGAGGAGAGCAAGAGTCAGAAGATTTTTATAAAACAGGTTCCCTGAACCTGTTGTGACAGCATGAATCGTATGTTTTTCGGGTGAGAACGAGTTAGTCTCTTTCCATAAAAAGTTGTGCCCCTTCCTGATTACTCCATCAAAATTACCATAAGTAAATCCTTGCACCAATCCATGGCCGAATGTAGAAAGAGCCCTTGTGTGATTTTTCAGGAATTTTTTTTTGAGGTGTGATGTGGTGGAGACGGGAGCGAGGTTTCAGTCAGTACGATTTACGATTTTTTGTGTTTTAATTCTGACCTATATCCTGGTCTATTTTCACCGGATGGCTCCGGGCGTTGTGTCTGAATACCTGATGGCGGACTTCAGCACCTCCGGTACTCGTCTCGGCACCCTATCTGCCATCTATTTTTTTGTCTATGCGGCAATGCAGTTGCCCTCAGGTGTGTTGGCCGACACCCTGGGGACCAGAACATCGGTGATCGGTGGTAACATAACTGCCGGCATAGGTTCCATTCTGTTTGGCCTGGCTTCGTCATTTGAGATGGCCTGCCTGGGTCGTTTTCTAGTTGGGCTTGGTGTTTCTGTGGTGTTTGTCGCCATCATGAAAAATAATGCGGTCTGGTTTCACGCCCGGGTCTTCGGGTTGATGAGCGGTATAACCCTGCTCTTCGGTAATCTTGGTTCAGTGACTGCAGCAGGGCCCTTGTCGTGGATGTTGTCGTTTGCGGACTGGCGTACCATCTTTTTGGGCATCGGTTGTCTTTCCCTGCTGGTTGCAGTGGCAGGGTTTTTCATTGTGCGTAACAGGCCAGAAGATCTAGGCTTTGAATCCCCAAACAGACCTCTGCCAAAGAGAGAGCAGGATGCTGCTCAGGTCAACTGGTTACAGAATCTCTACAATGTGGTAGCGCTCAGGCGGGTGTGGCCCGGATTTTGGGTCCAGTTTGGTGCTATCGGTGGCCTCTATGCCTTTATGGGGCTGTGGGGGGTGCCGTGGCTCCGTGATGTTTATGGCCTCAGCCTTTCAGCTGCCGCCCGGTACATGACTATCATGTTACTTTCCTTTGCCTTTGGGTCTCTGTTTTTCGGATGGTTTTCCGATCGTATCGGTCGGAGGAAAGCGGTGATGATTCCTGCGATCACAATCTATGTCTGTGTCTGGCTTGTAATAACCTTTGTGGGTTGGTCGCCCGGTGCCGGCGGTGGCCTCTTGCTTGCGCTCATGGGTTTTGGCGGTTCCGGCTTTGTTCTTACTTTTGCCTGTGCCAAGGAGGTGGTAGATCCGGATCTTTCAGGTATGGGAGTCAGTGTGGTGAATACCGGCTGTTTTATCGGCACGGCGATCATGCAGCCTCTTTTTGGCTGGATAGCAGATCTTACCTGGGACGGTACATTGGTTAACGGGGCACGGGTGTACAGCAGTGCTGATTATCACAATGGTTTTCTGCTGATGCTCGGGTTCGCAGTTATCGGTCTTATCGGTTCTTTATGTGTGCGTGAGACAAGGTGTCAAAATATCACCGTATGATCTCCTGTCTCTGATTACCCTGGCAACGGTCAGGCTCCGCTCGGCTGTACAATATGGCTCTATAGCCAGAGAACCCTTCATGCTATCTCTTGGCGACATTTGTTTTCCTTGAGCAGCCGGAACAGAGGGGCAACAGCGCATCAGGATTTGTTTTTATACGTATTTGGGGTATGCTTTCTCTGCTTTGCCGGTTCGCACTCTGATGTGGGGCCGGCCACGACTCTATAGGAAATACAAGGTAGATGATTCATGGTGTTGGCACCGATAAAAAAGCAGCGAATATCAGACCTGGTCTTTGACCAACTCCGGGATTCCATTTACCTCGGTGAGGTTAAGCTTGGTGAGAAACTGCAATCCGAGCGTGTCCTGGCGGAGGTGATGCAGGTGAGCCGGTCGTCTGTCCGGAAGGCAATAAGTCGACTGCTTGAGCTGGGATATGTGGAAAACCGACCCGGCCAGGGCGTTTTTGTCAAGCTTCCAGCGGCACGAAATCCTGATTACGGCTCGGTGCATGTGATGAACCTGACCATGTCTTCACTCGATGAACTCATGGAGGTCCGTATCGGCCTGGAATGTCAGGGGGTAGGGCTCGCTGCAGAGCGGGCTAATGAACATGATATTGCCTTTCTTGAGCTCGCCTATGAAGCGATGAGTCGTGCGAAACCTGGCAGTCAGAAGGCAAGGGAAGCAGATATGACATTTCATATGGGTATAGCTTACGCTACTCATAATTCTGTTCATGTCGATCTGACCCGCAGGTTTTACGACTATATGTTTCACTCGATCAATAAATTGCAGCCAATGTTGTATGAGAAAAACAAAAATCTGACCATCATCGACCGACAGCATTTCAAGATTCTGGATGCTATTAAGTGCAGGGAGGCTCAAAGCGCCCGGCGATATATGGAGCAGCACATTACCTTTCTCCGGGTTTTTCTCAAGGAGAAAGCGGAACAGGGAAGCGGTTAATTCTTCCAGGCGATTTGCAGCTCAAGCAGGTTGATCAATAATTTGTAGGTGAATCCCCACAAATAATAGTCTGATAAGGGGAAGGCGGGAAAGTGCATATTGGGTAGTACTTCCGCCTCGACGTGAAGAGCGGTATTGAGGAAATGGCTCGTCTCAAGCCAGCAGGAGCTCTGTATTTCACCGTGGTCAAGTTTCAGGGGCGGTTGGGTTTCCAGCTGAAAGAGATACGGCTTGACCAGGATAGGCGAGTTAAAACGGCTGCCGGCAATGGATAAAGGCATGTCGGCCTGTAGGGATTCTGCCTGCAGCGCAATACCGGTTTCTTCATAGGTCTCCCGCAGGCACGTCTCGAAAAGGTCTTTGTCTGTTTCATCCTTTCGTCCGCCGGGAAAGGAAAAGTGACCGGACCACGGATCATTTGGATTCTGGTTGCGTCGGAGCAGCAGGAAACTGTCCATGGGTTCGTGAGTTCTTATTATGGCGACTGCTGCGGAAGGAGTTGAGGTCATGGGGTGCTTTGCTCCGTTATAAAAATATAATTACTCTTTATATACAGTAACAGTTGCACGGAAAAAGGCAAGAAACCGAAATGAGCCCTGATTGACCTTTGCTGAACGGTGGGTAAGATTGAGTGATGATGATAAAGCATAGATACAATCATGCATGACGGGGTGTCAATCTCAGTCGGATAAATTTTTAATTTAAATCCAGATATATAAATTGGGAGGTCAAGATGGGATATGATGTGGCGGTATTCAAGCCGTATCCGTTCAAGGTCGGACAGAAAATTCGTATTGAAGGCAAGATGCGAAGAGGTGACTGGGAAGTTGTTGGGGTTGGGGAGAAAAGTGTTAGGCTGAAATGTCCCATTTCCCATAAAGAGTTTGAGTGGCCGTCCTTTTGCTACCTTGTAGATGAGGAAGCGGATGCAGTCTGGCCGCAGGAAGATTGAGCGATGTGATATAAATGTGCCTGATTCTTTTTGCTTATAAATCTCATCCTGATTATCGGCTGATACTTGCCGCCAACCGGGATGAATTTCTCAACAGACCGACGGCTCCTTTGGGTTTTCACTTTCCCGGGGAGAAGATCCTTTGCGGGCTCGATTTGCAGGCGGGTGGGACCTGGCTGGCAGTTTCAGGGGCTGGCAGGATTGCGGGGATAACCAACTATCGTGATCCGGCACGTAATAAATTTGATGCACCTTCCCGTGGTGATATTGTACTTGATTATCTTCGTTCCGGACGAAGTGCCAAAGAGTTTCTCGCTGAATCAATGCCGAACCGTCATATCTATAACGGGTTTAACCTGTTGCTGATTGATCTCCAGAGTTGCTGGTACTCTTCGAATGCCGGACAAGACGATAAAGAGTTGATTCCGGGTGTATATGGACTCTCCAATCGGTTTCTGGATACCCCCTGGCCTAAACTTGTTCGGGGCAAGGAGTTGCTGCTGAAGGCCCTTCGGGAAGGTGCCGATCCCGAGAGTATTCTTCGACTGCTTGGTGATGATTTCCAGCCTCCCGAGGAGTTGCTGCCAGATACGGGAGTTGGTCTGGCGTGGGAGAAAACCCTGGCTCCGATACGTATTCACAGTCCGACTTATGGCACCCGGTCATCCGCTGTGATTCTGGTTGGCTATGACCAGTCCGTTCAATTTGTTGAGCAGACCTGGGAACATGGTGAGGGAATACAGGCAGGGGAAAGAGAAGACATACAGATGATGCTGAGCTGAATCAGTGGTAGTCGGTAAAGGGTGTTTGCGATTCCTCTCTTCGTATAATGCTGGAATTGATAAGGCTCTGGATTAGTTTTCGCTGCCCAATATTGGCGAGCAGGAACTGAACACCGATTCCTCTGGTGCTTTTTCGGACAACCAGTGCGTCAATTGTGCATCGGCTCTTGAGGGTGGGTGAGGTGAGGGTTATCGTAATCTGCTGCCCCTCTTCGATCTGGTGGTCGGTTTCTATATACGCCCCTCCCAGGCTTATGTCATGCAGGAAACACTGCCTGTTGCTGTTGCTGATTTCGTAATCCAGGGTGACTTTCAGGTTATGTCGGTTGTGGTTGCGCTTGTTAAGTGTGCGGTTATGGTTTTCCTCGTCGTCGATCCGGCTGCTGTCCATGATGAGGCTCATCAGCGATGAGGTAATCTGGGGTTCCACCTGGGCGGTACCATAATCTATTTCCACCGTCACATTAGGCCAGCGTAATATGGTAAGGGCGGCATCCGTGGCGATAAGATTATTTGTTCGGGCCGCGACCAGCTCGCCTTCCTGCATTCGAAGTATACCAACTCCGTTTTTGGCACTTATGAACAAGGTACAGCTCCGTTGGTCAAATGCGAGCATCTGCAGAAAGGAAGGCAGGTTGATATCGTATATTCTGCCGCCGTAATCGATATGCAATTCAGAGAGCACCCGCTGGCAGAGCATGCTCATATCCCGGTATTGATCAAAGAAGACGGTGGTGGAAGAAAAATACCTGAACTTTGAGCGAAGAGTGGTGCCGGTCTCGCTTACCAGTACGATTGTGCGCACCTCCGGAAAGTCGGAACAGAGTCGGGTAATAAAATCGAAGCCCTCGAATTTCGGTCCATGTATGGAGGTGATGACCAGCTTGATTGCTTTGGATTTAAGCAGCTGCATGGCCTGATGCTGGTCATAGGCCTTGTGGATTTTAAGAAGGCTGGTCTGCCCTGTCAGCAGTCCGTGGACAGTTTCAACGGTGATCCTGTTTGAGTCAGCTAGTAATACGTTGTTTATCATAAACGACTAAGAAGTAGATTTTGTCCTGTAAAAAAACCTTCCCTCTGTCCATCTTTACACTTCAGGGATAAAGAAAGATTATTGTTGCTGGCTAAAAATGACTATTCAATTGAGGTAGTCTATAAGTTTTTTCTGCGATTGTACAACCTCATTTCACTCTTTTTATATGTTATGGCGTTTTTTTTGATGAGAGGTTCTGGTATTCTACTTTTCCACGTATTGGTTCGAGTGAAAGAGAGAGTGATAAGAAAACTCTTGCTAAAATCCCTCACTCTGTTTTGATATATTATTTGAATGTGCTGAGTATTGTTATGAAAAAATGATGGAGTAAAATATTGATAAGAGGCTATCCATGAATCTATCCCATAGAGCGGCCGGGGGACGGCGCTCCCTGCTCATCCTTGCTGCCGGTATTGCCCTTCTGGTCTCCGGTTGTTCAGCGACCAAATACGGTGCTGTTAATATCGACTCCAGTCCGACTGGCGCCGAGATTGTCAACTTGAGAGACAACACCAATCTGGGGAAAACTCCGGCTCAGGTTGTATGGCGGGGAGAGGAATCTGAGCAGGTGACCGTGCAGCTGCATAAAAACGGTTACCACTCGGCCATTACAACCTTCTGGGTAAATAAGAGGCATTCCTCAGAAGAGGATGCGAGGAAAAATGCAGTAAGTGTACATAGCGAATTGGATAAGGAATAAGATTGCCATGAAAATATATCGTACAGTTGCAAAAGTAGCTTGTCTTCTGATGATGGCCATGCTGGTGACCTCTTGTGCCTCCAAGGAGGCCATGAACCTGAAGATACATACAGAACCGGAAGGGTCACATATCGTGTATCGGGTAGCTTTAGAAGATATGGAGCAGGACCCACCCTGGGTCTATCTCGGAGTAACGCCTTATCAGGGATTGACCCTTATGGATCCAGATGCCTTCTCAGAAGATGCGACCATAACATTTAAGGTAATGCGACACGGCTATATGGATCAGGTGAAAGAGTGGTCCGGTGAACAGTTTCTACTTGAATACGAGAATGAAAATCGTCTTTTCTGGACTCCCCGGCTGGTAAAAGCAGGGAAGTAGCAGCCTGGAGGGAGAAGCAGTCAGTCTCGTAGATATCCTGTGATAACTTAAGGGTACTTCGTGAAATCTGTAATTTTTTCAAAGTGGCCTTAAGAGAATGCACGGATAATCAGGTCTGCAGAGATAAGGAGGGGTACACTATGGGGATGAGCCGGGCTGAGAAGGCCTGGGTGCTGTATGATGTTGGAAACTCTGCCTTTGTTCTGGTGATGGTCACCGCCATCGTGCCGATATTTTTCAAGGAATACAGTGCGGCCGGTCTCGACCGTGCCACCTCCACCGCCTACTGGGGGTATGCCAACTCCTGTGCCTCTCTTGTTCTGGCGCTGTTTGCCCCTCTGCTTGGGGCCTTTGCTGATTATGGCAGGAAAAAGATGCTTTTTGTCTTCTTCCTTATTGTCGGGCTGGTCTTTACACTATCCCTTAGCATGATCGGAAAGGGCCAGTGGGTACTCTGCCTGGCCCTTTTTATACCTGCCAGAATAGGCTGGGCGGGTTCCAATATATTTTATGATTCGATGCTGGTCGATGTGACTTCACCGTCCCGTTTCGACCATATCTCAACTCAGGGCTACGGCTGGGGTTACGTGGGGTCTGTCATCCCCTTTGTGGCCGTAATCAGTCTTATCCTGTCGGCCGGTATGGCCGATGGTCTGCCCGTTTCAGCCGTTAAGACAGGTTTCCTGCTTGTTGCCGCCTGGTGGTTGATGTTTTCGCTGCCAATGATTCTCCATGTTCGCCAGACCAGTGGCATGAGTCCATCGTCTGCTCCTGTCCGTGATGCTTTTTCATCACTTTTTGACACCATGCGGCAGATCGCTCAAAAGAAGACGATTCTTCTTTTCCTTGGCGCCTATTTCTTTTATATCGATGGTGTCGGTACCATCATTTCCATGTCTACTGCATACGGGCACGATTTAGGCTTTGGGGTGAAAATGCTTATTGTGGTTTTGCTATTTATCCAGCTTGTCGCTTTTCCTTTTGCTCTTCTCTATGGAAAGCTGGCTTCTGTTTTTTCTACACGTACCATGTTGCTTACCGGTATCGGGTTGTTCTGCTGTGCAACATTGCTGGCTTTCCTGTTGGCATGGATAACCGATCCGTTTCAAAAGCAACTCCTTTTCTGGCTGGTTGCTTTTCTTATTGCTTCATCCATGGGGGGGCTACAGGCGCTCAGCCGAAGTTATTTCGGGCGTCTCATCCCGCCGGAGGCAAGTGCTGAGTATTTCGGTTTCTATAATGTTTTCGGCAAATTTGCTGCTATAGTCGGGCCTTTATTGATGGGTATTACCGGGCACCTGACAGGCGATACCCGCTGGGGGGTTCTCAGTATACTGGTTCTATTTGTCATCGGTGGGCTCCTGTTGAGCCTGGTGAAAGAGCCTTTGGATGGCAGTGATGCATCTGATAGGTTTTGACAGCCGCTCTATGAATGTGTAATACTACAAGTGAAATTACATCGTTGAGAGATATAGTTGTACTCTGGACTGATTGATGTACTGGGAGGAAGCAATGGTTGAATCAACTGGTGGTGCGGTACCGAAAAAGGAGCCCACAGCGGAAGAGATGGCACGGGAGATTAAAAGCCTGGCCGTCTCAGGCGAATTTTTGAAAGCCGAAAAGATGCGTGAACATCTGCTCCAGCGTCATCCAATGGCTCTCTCCGAGATAGTTGCCTCCGCTGAAATTATCGATAATGAAAAAGGGGCACAGATGGATCAGGGCCATATCGAGATATGGAACGACCTGTATAGCTCCCTCAGCCAGGAAGAGCAGAATTGCCTTTTTTATGCAACCAGACCTGCAGTCGTCACGGAGGGGAAGTTACTTTTTGCCCAGGGAAAACCAAATAAGAGACTCTTCTTCATCGATAGCGGCAGGATTACCCTGTATCATAAGAAAGGTGAGGAGAGGCATTTCATTGGTCAGTTGAGTGTTGGTGATATTCTGGGTGAAGACGCCCTGCTTGATATCACCTTCGCGACTTTTGCTGCAGGTTGCCAGACAGATGTCAAGTTGCGCTATCTTGTTGATTTGTCAATGGAGGGATGGGATAAAGAGTGTCCGGGGTTAAAGGAGAAGTTGATTGATTATTGCCTGAAAAAGGGACGCACGTCAACACTCTTGAAAAAACAGGGGTTTGACAAAAGGATGTATTCCCGTCATCCTGCCGAGGGACGTGTGATAGCCCATATCATCAACAATCAGAAAGAGCGAACGAACAAGGGGTTTAAGGGGTTCCTCCAGGATTTTTCCCGTAATGGGATGAGTTTTGATATCCGTCTTTCCAAGCGGGCAACGGCACAAGCCCTACTCGGAAGACTCCTTGAACTTGAGATCGACGGCTTGAATCCTCCTGTTTACCTCGTCGGCAGGATCGTGCGGCTCGGTTTTCACCTGCACGGAGACTACAGTGTGCATGTGAAGCTTGATCGGGTGTTGCCCGAGAATGTGTTGCAGGCGATCATTGCCTCCTGACCCATTACAGACAATGAGAATTACATGAACTCAGGAATGTCCAATATGAAGAACATCATCAAATATGTCATTGCCGGTCTTCTCTGTTTATGCCTGGTTTCTCCGGCCTTTGGTTTCTGGAAGGAAAAGGTGACCCGGAATCAAATCAATGTCATCGAGTATGTTGCCAAACTAAAAGATGGTGCTGATCCCGATAAGGTTGAACGCCCCAGGCTCCGACGGGATGATAACTACAAGGCCAAGCAGTCCGTAAATGAATTACGGGATATTATGGATGATGCGGAAAAATTGGCGAGGGAAGGCAGGCATGAGGAGATCAAGGATCCGGTATTTTCTTTCAGGGGATTGTCCGATGAACGAGCCGAAGAGATTTTTGAAGTTGTACCGCCTATAAAAGAGTAAGAGATTCTTTCTGCTTTTTCTTTCATTTAAAGAGGTTTTTTAGGTCTGTCCTTCATCTGGCTGAGGTAGACCGCTCCCAGAATCAATGCCGCTGCCATAAGCTGTGGCTGCGAAAGCTGTTCTCCCAATATAATCCATCCAAGCAGGACACTGAAAACCGGTATCAGGTTCACAAACATGGCCGCTCTGGAAGCGGGTATGTGTTGTACCCCGAAATTATAGAGTCCGTAAGCACAGAGGGTTATTACTGCTCCCAGGTAGATGATCGCCAACCCGGGTATGATTGGGTAGCTGGTCGGCAGGTCTGTGGATGGCAGAAGCAGGAGAGGAAGATAGAACAGTGTTCCGATAAGTGCCTGGGTTGCTGTGAGAAAGAACGGTGAATACCTGGATGTGAGGCGCTTGAGCGAAATAGTGTATCCCGCGGCGCAGACCATGGCCAGAAATTCATAGAAGTTGCCCAGAATGGGATTTGGCGCATGAGAAGATGGTGTGGATTCCAGTGTCAGCCAACAGACACCGATCATGGCCACGATTCCTCCTGTCCAGGTTTTTCGGTTAATCGATTCTTTTAGAATAATACTCGCCGAGATGAGGACGAGGATAGGCAGGATGGCGGTGATAATACCTGCCTGGGAGGCTGTCGTATTCTCAATAGCCTTCGCCTCAAAGACAAAATAGAGGCAGGGCTCACAAAAAGCCATGAACAGAATGAGTTTGTAGTCCCCCTTTTGGTACATTACTGAACGGACGAGTCTCTTTCCCGCGCAAAGAAAACAGAGGCTGGCCACGACCATTCTGCCGAATATAACCACCATGGGATCATAGCCGGTAAAGGCGATTTTGAGAGCTACAAAGGAGCTCGACCAGAGCAGCATTGCCAGAAGGAGAGCTGCTATGGGGACTGAAGTTTTTTTTAGAAATGACATCGCGGTATGGCTTTTGCTCCGAAAGGTGGAAAGGGCAGTACGCTTTTTACGGATGAGGCTGGCCTGCTCCTTGTAGCACGATAGTTATGGTGTGGCAAGAACTGTAACCTGTTTACAGTATTGCTGAAATACTGGTGCGTTCAGACACAGAAGGACGTGTCAGAATGGATAGTACGTATTGATGAGCTTGACACGTGTCGATGAGAATGATATGTGTAAGAGATACATATCAGGGGGAAAACATGGCGAAAAAAGTGACTGTAAGTATACCGGACATGCTCCATGAAAAGATGGAGAAGTGGCGGGAATCATTTAATCTCTCGAAGATGTTTCAGGATGCTGTGGCGGAGGCAATCCAGAAAAAGGAAGACTTCCAGAAACGGATTCGGGAGGACCTGGATCTCAGCCAGATTGTTGAGAGGCTGCGTAATGAGAAGATGCAGTCGGAGGGTAATTTTTATGAGGTTGGTAAGCATGATGGCGTTACCTGGGCCCAAAGTGCCCACTACGATGATCTGGTATATGCCCTGGACTGGGATGATTACCAAAGTGCCACAAGCGATGAGCAGCTTGGTCATTATTTTTCCGAAAGACAAAGCCGAAACAGGATGATGGCGATCTCTCCTGAAGGGGGAAGCGAGTATTTTGTGGCTTACCTGAAAGGTTGGAAGAGTGGTGTGGAGCAGTTCTGGAGAGAAATACGCGATAAACTCTGACCCCTGCATGGTGATTTTTTCAACATGTACGACGGGGATGAATGGGTGGAGGAAACTATATCATGTCGTATAGACTGTTGGGGATTGATGTTGGTTCTGTTTCGGCGGGGCTGTGTGTGGTCGATGAAAACAGGAGTATACTCCAGAGTGAATACCTGTTTCATAATGGCGAAATCGAAAAGAGTATCGCAACTCTTATGCAGGGGCTTGACCTTGAGGCAATTGACAGGGTTGTAGCCACCGACTCAACACCTTCTCGGATTGATTACCAAAAGAAATACAATTCAGAGTTAAGCTATATAACGGCCGCACGATATCTGCATGCAGATGCTAGAGCGCTGCTGGTGGTAGGTGGGGAAAAATTCAGTTTGTCTCGTTTTGCCGATGACGGGCAATACCTTGGCAGCAGAACTAATACCTCTTGTGCCGCTGGAACCGGTAGTTTTCTCGACCAACAGGCAGCGCGACTGAAACTTGGTGGAATTGAGGAGTTAAGCCGGGTTGCTGCAAGAGCTGGTTCTGATTTCCCAAAAATTGCCTCAAGATGTGCCGTTTTCGCCAAGACGGATCTGATACATGCTCAACAGGAAGGGTATAGTCTCGAGGAAATAAGCGGTGGGCTGTGCTACGGTCTGGCCAGAAATATCGTTGATACCCTTTTCTCTGGTGATCTGAAGGTGAAAGGGAGGCTCCTTTTCTGTGGCGGAGTAGCAAAGAATAGGAGCGTAGTTGGTCATATCAGCTCACTCACCGGACTTGATATAGAGGTTCCTGAGCTCGGTCATGTATATGGCGCTTTGGGTGCTTGTCTGATGGACCTTGATGAAGGGGGAGGGCTAGAGGATGAGACTTCAAGGGGGACTATCTCAAAAATACTGACCGTAAGAAAGAAAGGTGCCAACGCTTACTATTATCCGCCGCTCACCCTGCGCCATTCAGAGTATCCTGATTTTACATGCCATGAACAGTATCAAGACAACAGTGCCAACCCGGTAGAAGTTGATATCTACAGACCGCTCGAAAGGGGGGACGTCCTGGATGTATGGCTGGGTGTAGATATCGGTTCCACTTCGACTAAAGCCGTGCTCATTGATCGTGATTCTGAAGTCCTAGTCGGTTTTTACACCAGGACAGCCGGGAGTCCGCTCAAGGCAGTCCAGGCAATTTTCAAACAGATAGATGCTATCCAGGAACGTGAAGATATACAGTTTCATGTTGTCAGGTGCGGTACTACTGGTTCCGGGCGAAAATTTATTGGCAAGATAGTCGGGGCAGACGGGGTGATCGATGAAATTACTGCTCATGCCCGGGCGGCCTGTCAGCTCAATCCTGAGGTTGATACTATTATAGAGATAGGCGGGCAGGATGCGAAATTCACCACACTCTCTGATGGCAGGGTTTCTTCTTCAACCATGAATACTGTTTGTGCCGCGGGCACCGGCTCATTTATAGAGGAACAGGCGACAAAACTTGGTTGCTCAATTACCGATTATGCCGAGAGGACGGCGGGAGTATGCGCTCCCATGGTGAGTGACAGATGTACTGTTTTTATGGAACGGGACATGAACCACTATCGCAGTGAGGGTTATAGTGTTGATGAAGTACTTGCTGCAGCCCTTCATGCGGTACGGGAAAATTACCTGTTGAAGGTAGCGACCGAAAAGCATATTGGCTCCACGGTACTGTTTCAGGGCGCGACAGCCAAAAACAGATCACTTGTGGCCGCATTTGAGCAGCGGCTTAATTGTCCCATCCTGGTTTCCAGGTTCTGCCATCTCACAGGTGCCCTTGGGACGGCCCTCATTGTCAAAGAGGAGCAGGGGGAGAGCTCCTTTGTTGGTTTTCAATTGTACAAAGAGCAAATTCCCCTGACAGGAGAAGTTTGTGATATCTGTACCAATCATTGCAAAATCAGTGTAGCGGAAGTTGGTGGCAACAAAGTCGCCTATGGTTTTTTGTGCGGTCGAGATTACGATACCAAGAGTTACGTTAAGGTAACGACTGGGGCTTTTGACCTTTTCAGAGAACGGAAAAAAGTAGAACGTTTTACGCTTGAGTCGTCCGGTAGTGGTCCTGTGATTGGCATTCCGGCTGCGGTGCATTTGATGGAAGACCTGCCTATGTGGCGGCATTTTTTCAATACCCTTGGTTTGCAAACGTACACCAGTGAAAGCTATGGTGATGCCATGAAAAATGGCAAGAACCTGACGGCGGCAGAATTTTGTGCGCCGGTCACTGCCCTACACGGCCATGTCACTCATTTGCTGGGCAAGGCGGATTATGTTTTCCTTCCTACTTATCTTGAAGAGAAGGCCAAAAATGTACGACGGCAGTACTGTTATTATACCCAATTCCTGCCGGCCCTTGCATCTGGTTTGAGCGGTGGGGCGGAGCAGCAATTGTTGCGTCCGGTGATCCGTTATCTATACACTTCCTTTCATACTAAAATGCAGTTGTATAGGATGCTCAACAAGATCGGCATGAATAAATGGAGTTTTCTCGATGTCTCCCAGGCATTCGATAAGGCCGTCTTTTTTAGGAAACAAAGCCGGGAATTACTTCAGCAGGTGATGGAGGAGCGGACTACACAATCAAAAGACATCAGCGTGGTGTATTTAGGAAGGCCGTATACTGTGCTGTCCACTGCAATGAACGGAACGATACCGGATATCTTCAACAGGCAGGGGGTGGACGGTTATTACCAGGATATGGTTCGCTATGAGGAGGGGGAGATTGCTCCTGTGCAACCGTTACTTGATGAATTGCATTGGCAACACGCTGTAAAGATCCTGGAGGTGGCCGAAGTTGTAGCCAAGCGGCAAGGGCTTTATCCGGTATTTCTTACTTCCTTTAAGTGTTCCCCTGATGCTTTTGCCCTTGAATATTTCAAGGCGGTCATGGACCGTCATCATAAACCGTATCTTGTCCTGCAACTCGATGAGCATGATTCAAGTGTCGGTTACGAGACCAGGATCGAGGCGGCCATTCGATCGTTTCGTAACCACTATGAGAAGAAAAGGGCGTTTTTGCCCGTGGACTATGCGCCGGTCAATCCCGATATTGCCAAAAATATGAACAGGCCTCATGTTGCCTTTCCGAATTACGATCGGATAACCTGTTCTCTGCTTGCTGGCGCACTTCGCAGGGAAGGCTACAACGCTCACCTGCTTAAAGAGACGGAGGGTACCATCAGGGAAAGTCTCAAGCATAACAGTGGTGAGTGTATTCCGCTTAATGCCATTGCCCAGGATTATATAAGCTGGATGGCTTCGAATGATATGGATCCGGGTGAGTGTGTTCTCTGGTTGAATAAATCGTCCCTGGCTTGCAATATCAGATTGTATCCACATCACATCAAGCAGATCCTCGCTTCAAGTGGCTATAAAGATGCAGGAATTTATGTTGGTCAACTCTCTTTTTCCGAGATATCAATTCGGGCAGCAACCAATGCCTATTTCGCTTTTATGCTTGGCGGAATGTTACGCCGGGTGGCCTGCAAGATCAGGCCGTATGAATTAAATGGGGGGGAAACCGACAGGGTGCTTGATAAAAGTGTCAGGATGCTGACGGACGCGTTTGCCGGAAAGCGTGATCGTGAGAAGGTGCTGCGAGAAATCCTCTCCAGGCTGGAGTGGATCGATACCGAGTATGTTCCGCGGCCCAAAGTCGCAATATTTGGAGATATGTACGTTCGGGATAACCGGGTGATGAACCAGGATCTTGTCCGCTATATAGAGGAAAGTGGTGGAGAGGTTATTACTACTCCTTACAGTGAATATGCCAAGATGATAGCACCTTCATACTTCAGGAAGTGGTTTAATGAGGGTAAATACTACGATTATCTGGCCAACAAGGCATTGCTGGCAACCATGTCACAACTCGAGAAAGGGTATTTGAAGATGTTTGCGGGGCTGTTGGGCGAACCTGAGTATGAATATGATGATGATCCGACGGAAATTCTCGCTCACTACGGTATAGTCCCGGAAAATACCGGGGAGTCGATGGATAATATCCTGAAAATTCATTACATCAAAAAACATCATCCGGATGTGTCGTTGTTTGTCCAGGCATCACCTGCGCTCTGCTGTCCATCGCTCATAACTGAAGCGATGGGTGAGCGAATCGAGAAAACCACCGGGGTTCCGGTGGTGTCTATCACCTATGACGGGACTGGAGGAGACAAAAACAGCGCTATCCTGCCTTACCTTAAGTATCCGAGGAGAAAGGAGCTGACAGCTGGTGACAAGAGCAGGCTGTTATCAAACACCTGGTAGTTGTCACCCTTGTATTACGGTAGTGGCTTGAGCGGAAAAATCGGCAGCTTGTGCCTGCGGTTTGCCTCTTCCTTTTGCTTTTGATGGAGGGAGAACTCCTTGTAAGCACTCGTGCTGACACCATCAAGGTTCAACGTAGTCAGGTAAAAATCATAGAGTGCTGCCAGGTCTTCTGCAAAGGTGGGCAGGGGTTCTGTTATATCATGGACATATCCGTAAACCGGGATGGCAAGTGCTCGGATATCATCAAGGAACTCAGTGTTTAGTGGCGCACCGGTCGGGTCGTGAAGCAGGGATGAATCCATTATGATACCGGATCCGTAGGAGCTGATCATGCGTGCCCCGAGTCGGGTGAACATCCAGGCCTGGTCGTAGTCCTGAAGAGGCTCTTTGTCAGTCTCTGTGGTGGCTGATTGACTGCCGATTTGCTGAATAAGTGGTATCGTAAAATTTAAACGAGGCAGCAATTCCTTACTTATTCGCTGGAGCTCGTCGGCATCCATGCTTTGCAGCAACAGGCCGGTGTTGACCTTATTATATCCGAACTTATTCAGTAAATTAAGGCAGAGACTGCTTATGTCGATGCCTTCATTCCGGTGATATCCCGGGTGAATAAGGTTTGGAGCAAGACCGATTTGCTTCGAAAAATGTTTTTCAAGATATTTGGCCAGAGCGAGATATTCCGCAAATGTGGCGATACCGGCCGAAATGTTGGTTGGTGCAGAAAAGTCACTAGTATCTTTTTTCCTGAGGAGCCGGATTTCATCCAGGGTGAAGTCTGTGCTTAGGAATCGACCGTCATCGCGGGCATGTTCCGGAAATTTCTCTGCCACATCCGTGCTTGGTCCAAGGTCAAGGGTGTGGTGAACGATCAGCTGGTGGTCCCTGGTGGCTACTATGTCAAATGAGATATATTCAACCTCGGTTCCGGCAGCAAGAACTAGTGCGGGAAGCGAGTTGGCGAGGGCACCTCTGGCACCACCCCTGGCAGCTATGATGGTTTTTTTCAGATCAACATCGTTACCATCATCTGTCGCAAAGGTTGAAATCGGCAACATGAGCAGCAGGGCCATGGATAACAGCAGGCTGGCGAGGATGATGCCGTAGTGGGGGCTTTGTCTATAGTGATTCATCAGAAACTCTGTTATGTTGTGATATGAGGTGGTTACGATAATCAGATCGTTATGCAGCGAGTGAGGTTTAATTTCCCGGGCTCTGTCGCGACAACCGTGAGAGGGCCGGGTTATTCGGTGGTCATGTTTTCCAACTGGTAAAGAGAGTCCTCCACGCAAGTAAAGGTCATTTCCACGGTGGGCATGGCGGTGGAGACCACCAGCCGCCCGTCCGGGGTGAGTTTTGACGGAGCCTTCCGTTTCCTGTTTGGTCCGCTTTGTAGATAGATCAGCAGTTTTTCAGGGGTGACAGGTGTGTCATCAAGAAAAGAGAAGACAAGGGTGTCCCGGCCTTTCTCAAGTTTCTGAATGCGCAGTGCCTTCAGCTTCTGCTTGAGGGCTACGACCCGGAACAGATTTTCTGTTTCCTCCGGCAGCGGTCCGTATCTGTCTTCGAGTTCCAGTCGTAAATCGTTATGTGCTTCTTCTGTGGAGTTGGTAAGAGCTGCTATGCGACGGTAGGTTACATAACGCTGGCTGATATCGAGCATATATTTTTCGGGTATATAAGCTGAAACCTGCAGGTTGATTTCGGGATCAAGATCTTCCTCCATGGTGAGATCTTCACCGTTTCGAGCGCGTGCCTTGAGGTCGGCCACCGTTTTCTGGAGTAAATCGAGATAGAGGTCATATCCGATTGCCGCGATATGGCCAGATTGGGATACGCCGAGCAGGTTGCCACCGCCTCTTATTTGCAGGTCATTCATTGCCAGCTTGAACCCACCGCCAAGTTCGTTGCAGTCCATAAGTGCGCGGAGCCTGTCTCGTGAATCCTTGCTCAGGCTGTCTATTGAGGGAACCAGGAGGTAGGCAAACGACTGAGTGGAAGAACGCCCGACACGACCTCGTAGTTGATAAATTTCGGCCAGACCCAGAAGGTCTGCGCGGTTAATGATAATGGTGTTGGCGGTAGGTATGTCAAGACCCGATTCAACAATAGTGGTGCAGACCAGTACGTCGACTTCGCGGTTGACGAACCGGACCATGATATCCTCAAGCTCTTTGCCGGCCATCTGGCCGTGGGCTATGGCTATTCGAGCATCCGGGACGAGTTTCTGGATGTCTGTAGCAACGGAATGAATCGACTTGACCCGGTTGTGAATAATAAAGACCTGACCCTTGCGGCGTAGTTCCCTGGTCACGGCTTCCTTGATGACCAGGTTGTCATAACGGGCGACAAATGTCTTGACTGGGCGCCTGTGTTCAGGTGGACTTGAAATTACAGAAAGATCCCGGATGCCCAGAAGAGACATTTGCAGGGTGCGGGGAATCGGCGTGGCCGTGAGAGTGAGGATGTCAACCTCGGCCCTCATCTTTTTGATTTTTTCCTTATGGGAAACCCCGAAGCGGTGTTCCTCGTCCACAATCAATAAGCCAAGATCCTTGAATTGCACGTCCTTCGACAGCAAACGATGGGTACCGATAAGGATATCGATTTTCCCGGCCTTTGCATCTTTAAGGATTGTTCTTTGCTGGCTGGTGGTGCGGAAACGGTTGATACATTCAATGGTAACCGGAAAACCGGCAAGCCTCTCCCGAAAGGTCTTTGTGTGCTGCTCAGCGAGTACAGTGGTGGGAACAAGAACGGCAACCTGCATGTTGTCTTCAACCACCTTGAAGGTTGCCCGAATGGCTACCTCGGTTTTGCCATAACCAACATCGCCGCAGACCAATCGGTCCATAGGCTGATCTGAGGTGAGATCAGAGATGACATCATTGATTGCCTGGTTCTGGCCGGAGGTCTCGTCAAACGGGAAAGACTCCTCAAGTTCAGAGAAGAGGCGCCCGGGGGTGGAGAACCTGCGACCTTTCTGCATTTCCCTCCTGGCGTAAATGTCGAGCAGTTCGTGGGCGACTTTCCATACCTCTTCCTTGACTTTGGCCTTGGTTATTTTCCAATTTTGGCCACCTAGCTTGTCAATTTTCGGTTGTCGATCTGAGAGGCCTTCATATTTCGAGATAAGATTCAAGCGGTCAACAGGCAGGTAGAGTCGATCACCGTCCCGGTACTCAATGAGCATGAAGTCATTGGTGACATTCTGGATGTCAATGGTTTTCAGGCCACAGTATATACCAAGTCCATGATCGCTGTGAACGACAATGTCACCTTCCTGTAATTCTGCGAAGCGGATTGGCTCCCCTTGCGTACGCTTATTCTTTTTTCGGCTGCCAAGGCGCATTTCACCAAACAACTCACTATCGGAGAGGAGGTGAAATTTTTGGTCTGTAAGTGAAAACCCTTCTGATAAAGGGTGGTTGCAGATCCATAGCCTATCAGCTGATTCAAACGCCAGTATGTTGCTAAGGTCAAGGGGTGGTTCAGTAAACACAACCTCGTGGTGATGTTGGTTCAAAAGTTCAGAGAGGTTACGGGTGTGGCGCTCTGATCGGCAGCAGAGTACAACTTTCTCGTCGTCATCCTGCCATTGCCTGATCTTCTCGCTAAGCGGCATGATGAGTCCGGTTTTGTTACGTTTCAGCGATATCTCCTGACGCAGGAGTTGGTGGCTTGTGGTGCGGATGGTAGTGTGCTCGTTCCCCTCGCTATTAAAATCGCTGATAAGGAGTTGTTTGCGTTGGTTTAAGGAGTTAAGCAGCCACTCTTGGTCGAGGAAGATGGTATCGGGCGGCAGGGCTGGTTGATTGAGTCCGGAGGCCTCGCGGTAATTGTTCTCTGTTCTTTCAAAAACCAGGTCCATGCTTTGATTGATCCCTTCTGGTTCAATCAGGATAAAGAGCATATCTTCCGGGAGATAGTCGAAGACCGATGACGTGGGTGTACTATTATCGCCATAAAAGAGGGGCAGGAAAAATTCCATCCCCGCAAATCTCCGGCCTGTTGCGATGCGATCTACCATTCTCGCCGTTTCATCTTCGGACCAATTGTCAGAGATTCCCTGCTTTTTAAAGCGGCGGGCTATGGATGCCTGTCGGTCGAGGTGGCGGTCAATTACAACATCATGAACAGGAAGAAGTACCGCTTCGGTAAGTTCGTCTGTTGAACGCTGGGTTATCGGGTTGAAAACCCTTAATGATTCGACCACATCCCCAAAGAAGTCGAGCCGGAGTGGACCATCGTGAACGGTGTCTTTTTCGGTGATAAAGGGAGGCGGGTAAATATCCAGGATACCACCGCGAACAGCGTAATCGCCCACCGACTGGACCAGGGATACCTGCTCGTACCCGAGTTTGGTAAGAGTGGTGATGAGCAGGTCGCGGTCACAGCTGTCTCCTGCCAATATCAATTCTGCTGCACTTGAAAGGATGTTGGCTGGGATGACCCTGCGCATCAGTGCTTCGATAGAGGTAACGACTGTTTTCTTGCCGGGGTGTTCGTGAAGATGATAGAGGGTTGAGAGTCGGGCTGCGGTCGTTTGCTGGTCAGGAGAGAGTGGAGTGTAGGCTGGTATCTCGTAACCAGGGTAAACAACAACCTGTTCCCCGGTAAAAAGGCGCAGGTCCTGCTCAAAGATGGGAACGAGGTGCTCATCAGGCAGGATGCAGCAGCAACTGCGTGAGGCTGAAAGCTGACCGCTCAGCCAGGCGGGGGCTGATCCTCGCAGTCCCGACACCCTGAGTACATTACTCTCTTCTAGCGTTTTCAGGTATTCTTTGACCATCATAAAAAAAGTGCCGGCGACACAATGTGACACCGGCAATATACATGCGTTATGTTTGTTGTATCAGGCGAGTTTGGTTTCCCAAAACGACTTCCTTTTACAAGAGCGATGAATCCAGAATGGGGCGTTAGAATGTACCACCAATGCTGAAATCGAAGACAGATGATTCTTCATCATCACGTGGATCGAGGTTGTACCCCCAGACGATGCTGATCGGACCCATGGGCGAAAACCAGCGGATACCAAGGCCGGTGGCCTTCTCATAGTCGTCAAAGCTCCAGTCGCCGATGATTGATTGGCCTGCATCAAAGAAAACGAGTCCCTGTATACCTTGTCCTTCAGCGATCGGGAAGATTATCTCGAAATTGGTGTACCACATCTTTTCGCCACCGATTCTTTCACCGGTTTCATCATCAATGGGGCTGACATCACCATACTCGAAACCGCGAATGGTTCTCATGCCTCCTAGATAGAAACGTTCATATACCGGTAATTTATCGGTCTCGTTTTCATCAACTTGTCCGAGGGCACCCTTGAAATGGAAAGTCGTTTTCCATACCAGTGGAAAATACCAGCTGGTTGATGCCTCATACTTGGTGAATTCAGCGTCACCACCCAGAGGTCCGCCGCCGTATTTGACGGAGAACTGGTGGCGGGAGCCTTCAGTTGCGCCAAAAAGTTTATCACGAGTGTCGCGTACTAGTGTGGCCTTGATAGCACTTGTGACATTAAGATCGACAGAATTCCTGATGATGTAAGACGCATCGTCGTCTACATCTGTCAGGTCAGTATCGGTGTAACTGTAGTTACCGTAAATTTTCCATTTCTCCCAGAGAGGGTAACCGACGCGAAGACCGCCACCCATGGAGTCCTTGGTGTAATCGTCGTATTCCCGTTCGGTATCGAACAGGTCAAGCCCCCAGCTGAGATCTGAGTCATTGACATGCGGGTTGGTGTAGGCGAGATTATAGCGGGAGCTGGAACCGCCAAGATTGGCACTGAGAGAGAGTTTGTCACCGCGGCCCAGGAAGTTGTTTTCAGAAATGGAACCCATGATGATCAAATCGTCAACAGAGGAATAGCCGGCACCGACAGAGAAGGTTCCGGTGGATCTCTCCTTGACATCGATGGCAATGTTCATGCGCGATGGGTCCATGGTTGGTTCCGGGGTGACATTAACCTCTTCAAAATACTGCAACCGTTGCAGTGCCTTGGAGGAGTCGCGCAATGCTTTTGAATTGAATACGCCGCCTTCAGCAATCCTGAGCTCTCTTCTTATGACGTTGTCCCGGGTTCGGTTGTTTCCTTTGATAGTGATGCGGTTCACGTAGACCAATTCGCCCTGGTCAATGTCAAAGGAGATATCGATCCGGCCACCGGAGCTGGATTTCTCCATCAGGGGTCGGACGTTGGCAAAGGCATATCCCTGTTCCGCATAATAGTCTGTGATCGACATCATGTCTTCGCGCAATACGGATCGGTTAAGATATTCCTGTTTGCGAATGGAGAGAAGGTTGAGCAGGGTTGTCTGGTCAGCTATGACATCGCCTTCAATTTTGACAGTTCCAACTTTGAAGCGGGGGCCCTCTTCAATAGAAAAGGTGATATACAGCCAATCCTCTTCCTGTCGTATCTGAGGTTCACCGATCTTGGTCTCAAGAAAACCATTGTTCTGGTAAAAGGTCACAATGCGGCCTGCATCCTGGCGGATTTTATCCATTTCCAGTAAGCCAGTGGCGGTCAGCCAGGAGAAGAAACCTTTTTCACCGGACTCGATTTCATCACGAAGCTCATCGTCGTCAAAGGTGGTGTTGCCCTCAAAACTGATCTCTTTAATGTAGACCTTGGAACCTTCATCAATAGTATATTCAATGACGGCACCCTCGTCAGTAGGATAGGAGATATCTGTTGTAACCTGGGTATTGTAAAACCCCTTTGACTTGTAGAGTTCAAGGATCGCCTCTTTGCCAGCATCTATCTTGGCCGGGTTAAGAGTGAAGTGTTCACGGATATTCGCCGCACCTCTTACGTCTTCTTCGCCTACTTCATCGGCGCCGGTGAAGGTGACGGAGGCAATGACTGGTTTTTCTACTACAGTAAATATGATGTCCTTTCCCTGGGGTCCGTCAGTCACGTCGATCTGGACATCATTAAAGTAACCCATTGAGTAAATGGCTTTTAAGTCTTCACGAAGGGTTGCCTGGTTGTATGAGCCTCCAGCCTTGCTGGAGATTTTTCTCAAGATGGCACCGGAGTCGATACGTTTGTTCCCCTTGGGCGAGATGGAGGCGATACGGAACTCCCGGCCGGTATAGGCCAGGATATCGAGGAGTATACCTTCTATGGCAGTGGGAAGATCTTCAATGGATTCCGCTTTGCGGAAAAAATATTGTGGACTTGAAGGTGCCAGCAGGTCGAAAACCTTCATGTCTACACTAAGTTGTGAGCCAATCATAGTGAGGCTGCCCGCTGCAACGTTTTCAAAACCGGTGAGCCTGGCAACATCCTGGAGCAGCTTGGGTGGGGGAGGCCAGCTTCCGGTGTAGTCAGCAATCGTTTCAGCCTGATTCCGTGCCACAGGCAACAGGTCGTGCTGTGAAAGTGCATCGAGCAGTGCCACGTCCGCCATGGAGGTAATGCGTTCATTATCTTTAAAGCTGTTGATTTTCAGGGGAAGAAAAGCGGTGTTCTGTTCTGCAGCTGTTGCTGTGACCGGCCCCGTCATGAGGAGCAGAAAGAGGGCGCAGACGAGCGGTGCAGAGAACCTGTGTTGATGGAACAGGGACTGAACTTTTCTGTGAAAAATCATGAGGAAATCCTTTGTGTTATTGATGTGGCACGATCGAAGCCGGGTTGCCGGATGATCCTTGCAAGCCCGGTGAATTAGTGTTAATGGATTGATTTCGCATTGAAAATTGAACTCATGACCGGCGATTACAGGCCGCCGGGAAAACCCAGACCATTATGCCATGTTTAGTTGAAAATGCAAAGACCGCAAATGGGTAACAGGTGAAAAAGATATGAGTTAACCCTTCTTGAGAAAAGGTAATTTTGATGTGTGCCAGTAAAGATGAGGACAGAAGTGATGAAGCGAATCGTTCCGTGGCGGGCACTCGTAGATTTAGTGCTGCCGGATATCTGCAGAGTATGCGGAGTTACGGTAAATACAAGAGATGGATTACATGGCATTTGTGACACCTGCCTTGACCAGGTGAAGTACAGGGGGAAAGATGGTTGCAGGAGGTGTGGTATCGCTTATGTCGGACATGTGGATTCCAACCATCTCTGCGGTACATGTCTTACACGGCCCCCGTCGTATCACGGAGCTACATCTGTATGCGACTATGCAGAGCCGGTACGTGGGCTTCTTCACCGCTTAAAATATCAATCCGATACCAGTGTACTTCCGTCACTTGCAACGATTGTTAATCGGTCAGAATGGGCTGACCCTGCCAGATTTGACTGGATAATACCGGTTCCGCTTTATATCGGCCGTTTACGATCCCGGGGGTACAACCAGGCTGTGCTCCTGGCCCGTCTTCTATTTGGAAATAGAAATGAGCGCCTCAACACGTTTCTGCTACAACGTGTCAGGGAGACGGCACCACAGGCCGGTCTGGATGGGGGAGAGAGGAGGAGGAATCTGCGTGGTGCATTTTCCGTCGAGCGGTCGGAACTCCTTGTGGGGCGGTGTATTTGCCTGGTTGATGATGTCCTTACTACAGGTGCGACGGCCAATGCATGTAGTACTGTACTGTTGAAGGCCGGTGTTTGTTCGGTGGAGGTGGTGACCATGGCAGGTGTACGGGTTAAAAGGTGAAAGTATAGGTGGATGTCAATAAGTATTTTAAGAAAAAATTATAAAAAATTTAAATTTACCGAATGCCGTGCAAGCGCTTGAAATACGGTGTTCTTCGTAATGATGTGCAGATATATTGAGTAAAATTTAGAAAAATTGAATATAAGATCGTTTGGTCGTGTTCAATAAAATAATTAAATTGTGGAAAAAGTCCAAACATTTTTATTAACGCCCTTATTTGACGACCATTAATTGTGCTATAGCAGAACCCACGTTTTTATTGGCCTGCGACTCGTCATGTTCATCGGATGCAGGTGTAGTGGGGCTTTGCGGACTCGTGAAGTAACCTTCTGCCTTAATAAGAAAATTTGGGCTCACGGTCGTTGACGGGATGCATGCTGACGGAGTAATCAAGAACACGTGAACGACAAGCCGGGGGGCTGCGTTCCTAATCTCACTTTTGTTATTATTACTTATTCAATAGAGATGTTGTTCCCGTTAAGAATGGGAAACATCAACGATGGAATTGTGTCCGGATGATGTAATTCTGTCTTAAATGAACCGCAATCAGCTCATTCTGATGAAAGCAGGACCGTTT